>NZ_CP108683.1:0-5687820 GCF_045162795.1 Streptomyces sp. NBC_01017 | reverse complement strand
CGCCGTCCGCCACAGCTGCCGCGCCACCACGGCCATCTCCGGCAGGCCGGTGAGGTCATCCCGGTAGAAGCTCGTCATCTGCTCCTGCCCGCGGCCGGCGCCCTGGGCCGCCGCCGCTATGACGGCCGGCGGGTGAGGCAGGTCACGGGCCCGGTCGACGGACGTGACGACGATCGCCTGGCCGCCGTCCGTCTCCTGGCAGCAGTCCAGCAGCCGCAGCGGCTCGACGATCCAGCGCGAGGCCGCGTGGTCGGCGAGGGTGATGGGTCTGCCGTGGAAGTACGCGGCCGGGTTGGTCGCGGCGTACTTGCGGTCCATGACCGCCACATGTCCGAAGGCCTCCGGCGTCAGCCCGTAGGTGTGCAGATACCGCTGCGCCGCCATCGCCACCCAGGAGGCCGGAGTGAGCAGCCCGAACGGCAACGACCAGCCGAGCGCCACGCCCTCCGCCGACGGCTCCCGGTGCTGCACTCCCGAGCCGAAGCGCCGCCCCGACCGCTCGTTGAAGGCCCGGTAGCAGACCACTACCTCCGCAATCCCCGTGGCCACGGCGAGCGCCGCCTGCTGGACGGTCGCACAGGCCGCGCCGCCGCCAAAGTGGACGCGGGAGAAGAAGGACAGGTCACCCATCCCGCACGCCTGGGCCACGGTGATCTCCGGGCTGGTGTCCATCGTGAACGTCACCATCCCGTCCACGTCCCCCGGCGTCAGCCCCGCGTCGTCCAACGCGGCCCGCACTGCTTCCACCGCCAGCCGCAGCTCGCTGCGCCCCGAGTCCTTGGAGAACTCGGTGGCCCCGACACCGACGATCGCCGCCCGCCCGGCGAGGGCGTCCCGCGTCCGCACGCTCATGCCGGTCCCTCCGACACGGTCACCGTCACTGTCCCGGTCACGTGCTTGCCGATGCCGTTCGCGCCGGTCACCCGAACCGTGGCCGTGCCGCCGTCGATCTCCTCGACCCTGCCCGTCAACACCATCGTGTCCCCGGGGTAGTTGGGCGCCCCGAGCCGTATGGCCACCTTGCGCAGGACGGCTGTCGGTCCGAAGTGGTCGGTGATGTAGCGGCCGACCAGGCCGTTCGTCGTCAGGATGTTCATGAAGATGTCGGGGGAGCCCTTCTGGCGGGCCAGGTCCGCGTCGTGGTGCACGTCTTGGTAGTCGCGTGAAGCGATGGCGCCGGAGACGATCAGCGTGCGGGTGATCGGGACCTCCAGCGGAGGCAGTTCGTCACCGGCCCTTATGGGCCTCACCGCTACTCCCTCACCGCCCGTCATGTGTCCGACTCCTGCATCTCCTCGGCCTCCTGAACGCGCCAGACCGGCAGCACCAACTCCTCCTCGTACTCCTGGAATTCCAGCCGCACCGGCAGCCCGATCCGCACCTTGTCGTACGGCACCCCCAGCACGTTGCCGATCATCCGCACCCCTTCGGCCAGTTCGATCAGGCCGACCGCGTACGGAGGATCGAAGGCCGGGAACGGCGGATGGTGCATCACGACGTACGAATAGACCGTCCCCTCGCCACTCGCCTCGACCGTGTCCCAGTCCAGCCCGCCGCAGGCGTTGCAGCCGGGCAGCCAGGGGTGGCGCAGGGTGCCGCAGCCGGTGCACCGCTGGACGAGCAGTCTGTGCTGCTCCACGCCCTCCCAGAAGCCGGCGTTGTCGCGGTTGACGACAGGGCGGGGGCGCGCGGGCGTCTGTCGCCGGTCCGGCTGTGACGGCTTCTGCCCTGTCCGGCGTATGGGCGCGAACTTGAGGATGCGGAAGCGGTGGGTGCCGGCGAGGTCGGGGCCGACGCGGATGTCCATGCGGGTGGTGACGAAGTACCCCGTGCCGAGCTTCGTCGTCTTCTTCTCCGAGATCGACTCGATCACCGAGTCGAAGGTGATCTCGTCTCCCGGCCGCAGGGGCCGTAGATACTCCTGCTCGCAGTCCGTGGCGACCACCGAGGTGAAGCCCGCTTCGTCGAGCAGGCCGAGCAGGTCGTCGTACGCGTGCGTGCGTCCCCTGTGACCCACGAGGCCGCTCATGGTCCACGCCTGGAGCATGGTGGGCGGTGCGATGGCGTCCGGTCCCGAGTACGCCGGGTTGGTGTCGCCCATCGCCTCGCACCAGTGCCGGATCATGGGCGCGTTGACGGGGTCCCTGCCCGCACGGGCCACGGCGGCCCGCCGACCCTCGTAGGCCTTGAGCCGCGTCTCGAACTCGTCGCCCGCTTTCACCTCGTGGCTCACCACCGACCCGTAGCTCACCGTCGCCCCCTCGTCCTCATCGCCCCACGGCGCATCGCACTGACACTTCTGGTACACCGCGACCGCCGATCCGGTTCCCACCACTTCTCAGGAACGTCCACGAGGCCCCACGAAGGTTTCTGGCCCGACGTGGCCCCACGTGGCCCGACGTGGCCCCACGAAGGTTTCTGACTGTCCGTCAGATGCGACGCACTGTCAAGGCCACAGAAAAACGCCTGTGCGGCGGTACCGAAGTACCGCCGCACAGACGCGTTACACCCCACAGAGCACACCCCGCACAGTCCGAGGAGGCCGGTGCCTGAGCACGGGACACCGGCCCCCTCAGCTCACTACCAGAGCGGCGCGAAGTTGACGGCCGTGTTGTCGTTGCCCTGGTTGACGGAGGTGAACGCGGAGCCGTTGACCTGGGCCGTGTTGCTCTGGTTCGAGGCCCCGGAGCCGGTCGCCTGCTGCTGGGTGGTGGACGAGTTGCCGTAGTTGTCGCCGCCGACCCCGCTGCCGATGAGGCCCTGAGCGGCGTTCGTGACAGCCGCGCTGGATCCGTCGTCCGCGAAGGCGCCGTTGTCCGCCGTCGCGACGCCGGTGAAGAGGGCGGCGGCCAGCGGAAGTGCGGAGACGGCGGCGATGACGCGGGCGGTACGGATGCTTGCCATGTTTGTTCCTCCAGAACAGGTGCGCCCAGGCTCCCCGCCGGACGCATTGGTGGTGCATGAAGTACTGCTCTTTCCAGGGCAGTTGGCCGACCGCCCCGGAACTCTGCACGACGTCGCGAGATCAGAGTTGCCCACCGAATCCCCGGCGAACCACCCCGGAAGCCCCTATTCGCCCTCAAGCGTGATGACAAGTCGATAAACCCCTTTCACCACTTCCATCTCCCAAGTCAGGGCAGTACGGGGCAGCTCCACCCCAAGCCCCACAAGGGAGGAAAGGTTTCGGCGCACTTCCGGCCAATCCCTGCCGATCGGCGCGTCGCCCGGCGAGTCACCCCCTCCCCCTCTTTCTTTTTTCGAACACGCGTACGAACATAGAGGTATGGCCACCACCGACCGGCAGGCCACGACGCTGGCCCTCGCACACGCCCTGTCAGCCGCCGAGCGCGGACTGGCCGTCATCCCCCTGTCCCGGACGAAGCTCCCGGCCCTGCGCTCCCCGCATCGCGACGAACCCGACCCCGCCCCCTGCCACGGCGAGTGCGGCCGTTTCGGGCACGGGGTCTACGACGCCTCCACCGACCCCGCCCGTATCCGCGAACTCTTCGCCGCCGCCCCCTGGGCCACGGGCTACGGCATCGCCTGCGGCCTGCCCCCGCACCATCTGATCGGCATCGACCTCGACACCAAATCCGGTACGGACTCCTCCGCCGCCCTGCGCGAACTGGCACTGCGCCACCTGTTCACCATTCCGCCCACGGTCGTCGTCCTGACCCCGAGCGGCGGCCGCCACCTCTGGCTGACCGGCCCGGCCGACGTCGTCGTCCCCAACTCGGCGGGCCGACTCGCACCCGGCATCGACATCCGCGGCGCCGGCGGCTACCTCGTCGGCCCCGGCTCCCGCACCGACCACGGCACCTACAGCACCGCTCCCGGCACCACCCACATAACCCCCGCGCCCTGCCCGCGCGCTCTCCTGCGCCTTCTGCTCCCCCCGCCCCGCACGCACCACTTCACGCCCCCGTCGGCCGGCGGCCACGGCCAGGGGCTCGTGCAGTTCGTGCTCGCCGCCCACGAGGGCCAGCGCAACACCCGCCTGTTCTGGGCGGCCTGCCGCGCCTACGAGGACGGCATCGGCCCCGCGCTCGTCGACGCCCTTGTCGAGGCGGCGCTCAACACCGGCCTGACCGAACGCGAGGCCCGCGCGACGATCGCTTCGGCGGCGCGGATGACGGGGCACCGGCCCTGACGGGCGCAGACGTCCGACCGAGGCCTCGAATCCGACCAGGGCCTCGAAAATGCACGGGAGCTCGATGCACCACCGCCCTAGAGTGCCGACCATGTCGCTGACCCGCGTCGTCCTCACGTCCGGCCGCTCGCTCGACCTCTCCGAGCTGCGGCTCTCCTCGACGTACGGCGGAATGCTGGAGGGCTACCCGTGCAAGCCGGTCAATGAGATGAAGATCAAGGGCCTCGTCCGCACCGCGGAACGAGCCCATCCGTCTGTGCCGGTGCACGTCGTGCCGCCACCGCGCGAGTATCCCGACCAGTACGCGGGCGCGTTCGGCCCGGTCGAGGTGCTGCCCTCCGTGGCCTGCGTCGGCGCCTTCCGCTCCACGGCCCTCGACCGCGACCACGACCCGGTCCTGCACCGCTCCGCCCTCACGATCATCTGGTTCCAGCCCACCACGCACGTGCCGTACGGCTGCGACGCGGAGGACGCACTGCGGGAGGTGGACTGGGAGGGGCTGGCGCGGGACTGCGAGCTTTAGCGCTCTGCGATCTTCAGCGTGCGCGGCCTCTCGCGCGGTAATGCCTCGCGCGCGGTACGACCTCGCGCGTGCGACGGCCTCTCGCGCGCTACGGCCCTTGCAGGCAGCGCCTCCCGGGGCAGCCGCGGCGTGGGGAAATCGGCTTGCCCCGCGCGGGAGCTCCTGTGCCGAGGTCGGCCGATGAGCGTTTCCCGACGTGACCTGCTGCGCCGGCAGTTCGATCTGACCTGGGCGCTGTTCGAGTACCACCTCGACCGACTCCGGCCCGAGGACTTCCTGTGGGAACCGGGGCCGCGCTGCTGGACGGTACGCCGGGCCGCAGACGGCACCTGGGTGCCGGACCGGGCCGAGACCGAGCCCGACCCCGTCCCGGTGCCGAAGATCGCCTGGGTCAGCTGGCACATCGGCCGGTGGTGGAGCGTGGCCACGGACCATCTGCGGGGACGCCCGCCCCGGGAGCGGAACGACGTCACGTGGCCCGGCGACGGTACGGCAACCGTTGCCTGGCTGCGCGACCTGCGCTCGGACTGGCCGGCGGCGCTGGAGGGGCTCGACGAGAGGGGCCTGGACACCACGGCGCCGTTCCCGTGGCCGAACGACCCGCAGTACACGGTCGCCCACATGATCGGCTGGGTGAACGCCGAGCTGATGAAGAACGCCGCGGAGATCGGGCAGTTGAGGCTGCTGCGGGCGAGCCGGACGGACGGCTGACCTGGACGTTCACCGCACGTCGCCACGAGATGTCCAACTCGGCCTGCACCCCCAGAATGGGCATTACCGGGTGTTTTATGCGCCGGATCGGATCGGAGACGCCATGACGGACCTCAAGTTTGAGCAGAAGCGTTCCCTGTCCCGCCTGGAGGCGGCTGATCAGCTCGCGGCGCTCGCGACCGCCTTGCGGCAGGGCGGGGACGCCGAACTGGATATCGACCCCTGGAAGTTGAGCCTGCGGATCCCCGACGACTTCCACAGCGAGATCGAGTTCGAGGTCGAGGACGGGGAGATCGAACTCGAGATCGAGCTCAAGTGGCCGATCACATCGGCTGCTGCCCGGACGGCATCATCGCCGGCGCCGGAAGAGCGGACCGCCACGAAGAGGACCACGGCGAAACGGGCGACAGCGAAACGAACCACGGCGAAACGAACCACCGCTAAACGAACCACCGCTGCCGCGAAGGGGACCGCCTCGAAGAAGTCCTGAACCCCTGAACCTCGTCGGCACCGCACTTCGCAGCGCAGCATGCAGCACGCAGCAGCCGGGGGAGGGCAGCGACGAGCCGAAGAAACGCCTGTTCCCGACGTCACGGTGTGTCTCGGAGCCGGATCGCCTGCCAGGGTCGGCAGACCCCGAAGGCAACGAGTTCTGCATCCTCGGCCAACGGCATCAGTGAGAACCCCTGAGAGCGCGCGCATCCATCAACGCCTCCGCTGATAGGCCAGGACGATCCCGACCATGGCCAGCACCACGACCAGGACGACGAACCAAGAGGGCATTGAGTCGAACCCTTTATAGGCGATCGGGGCGGTCACGAGCATCCGACCTCCTTGGACGGCAGCACTCTCCGAGTGCCCGTTGTCGAGATCAAGATGCTCCGCCCCGGAGCCATCCCCCGTGCAGGCACCACGCACCAGAACGGCCCCCGACCGATCTACCTGGTCAGGGGCCGTACTCACTGCTCATCGCGCGGTGGGTGTGGGATTTGAACCCACGGTGACATCGCTGCCACGACGGTTTTCAAGACCGTTCCCTTAGGCCGCTCGGGCAACCCACCTCGGCCCCGGCCCACCTGGGGCGGAGCGGCTACAGCCTACCGGCCGCGCGGGCTGTGCGGGGTGCGTGGTCCGTGTGGGGCCAATGGCTCCGCCGTCAGGAGTGGTTGGTCGGGCGGAGCCGGTCGTACGCGCGCGTGGCCGTCGGTGTCAGCTGTCGCCCGTGCGGGAGCCCAGGGTCAGGTCGACCGTGCGGGACTGGCTGCCCCGTTCGTAGGTGATCGTGACCTTGTCGCCGGGCTCGTGGGTCCAGATCTCGCCGATCAAGGTCGGGCCGGAGTCGATCACCCGGTCGTCGAGCTTGGTGATGACGTCGCCGGGCTTGAGGCCGGCCTTGGCCGCGGGCCCGCCCGCCTCGACCGCGTCCGAGCCGCTGGCGCCCTGCTCGGTGATCTTGGCGCCGTCGGTGGTGTCCTCCAGGGAGACGGAGGCGCCGATCTTGGCGTAGACCGGCTTGCCGGTCTTGATCAGCTGCTGGGCGACGTACTTGGCCTGGTTGATCGGGATGGCGAAGCCGAGGCCGATCGAGCCGGACTGGCTGGTGCCGCCGAGGCCGTTGGCGGCGGACTGGATCGCGGAGTTGATGCCGATGACGTTGCCCTGGGCGTCCAGCAGCGGGCCGCCGGAGTTGCCGGGGTTGATCGAGGCGTCCGTCTGCAGGGCGCTCATGTACGAGGCGTTGCTGCCGGTGCCGTCGCTGGAGGCGACCGGGCGGTTCTTGGCGCTGATGATGCCGGTGGTGACCGTGTTGGAGAGCCCGAAGGGGGCGCCGATCGCGATGGTCGAGTCGCCGACGGCCACCTTGTCGGAGTCGCCCAGCGTCAGCGGCTTGAGGTCCGACGGGGCGCTCTTGAGCTTGATGACCGCGACGTCGTAGCCCTGCGCGTTGCCAACGACCTCCGCGTCGTACTTCTTGCCGTTCGCGAAGGTCGCCGTGAGCTTGCCGCCGTCGACCGCGTCGGCCACCACGTGGTTGTTGGTGACGATGTGGCCCTCGGTGTCGAAGACGAAGCCGGTGCCGGTGCCGCCCTCGCCGCCGCTGCTCTCGGCCTGGATGGTGACGGTGCTCGGCAGCGCCCTGGCCGTCACGCCGGCGACGGTGCCCGGGTCGCGCTTGACGGAGCCGCCGCTGTCGGGGGCGGAGACGGTCGTCGAGGAGGTGTTCTCGTTGTTCTTGGCCAGGGTGTAGCCGAGGCCGCCGCCCAGGCCGCCCGCGACCAGCGCGGCGATGAGAACCCCGGCGAGCAGTCCGCCGCGCCCGCGGCCGGACTTCGGCTCCGGCTGCTGGTAGGCCGTTCCCCAGCCGGAGCCCGCACCGGAGCCGCCCGCACCGAAACCACCGGCACCGAAGGTGCCCGTACCGGCACCCCCCGCACCTGCGCCGCTGTCGGCATACGGCGGGGTGCCGGGCGGCGGCGGGGGCGGCCAGGACGCGTCGGGGGCCGAGCTCTGCGGCACGGGGGCCTGCGCAGGCTGCTGGGCTCCGTTCGAGGCGGCCTCGGCGGCGGGCGGCTGAGAGCCGTCGGCGGCCGGGGCTGCGTACGGCTGGGTGCTGTTCGAGCCTGCCGGGGCGTCGCTCGGCACCGGCGGGATCGAAGCGGTCGGGGCGTCACCGCCCTCGGGAGCCGGGCGCTCCTGGGACGCCGGAGCAGCGGGAGCATCCACCGGCACGGGGGGTGCGGACGGGGCCGGGGGTACCGCGGCGCCCTCGTTCTCGGTGCTCACAGCTTCTCTCCTCGATCCACGGCTGTTGATATCGGTCGCACTCGGTCACGCCCGTTCACGCTGCAGTAATTGTCGGCTGTCGGTGCGCTTCAGCTGTGCATGGCTTTTTGTATGCCGTCAGCTTTTCCCACGGGCCGTCAGAGCACCATAAGCGGTTGCTGTGGGTCCACGGCCATTCTTTATATAGGTCATGTGCGACTAAACATGCACAATCCGAGCGTCTTCACGACTCCTCCGGTCCCACGTCTACCCCCGCTCGGTGGCACCATGACGCGGTGACCCAAGCACGGCAGCAGCAGACCCAAGTCGTCGCCCATCGCGGAGCCTCCGAAGACGCCCCCGAGCACACCCTGGCCGCGTACAAGAAGGCCATCGAGGACGGTGCGGACGCCCTTGAGTGCGATGTACGCCTCACCGCCGACGGTCACCTCGTGTGCGTCCACGACCGTCGCGTCAACCGTACGTCCAACGGCCGCGGCGCGGTCTCCGCGCTGGAGCTCGCCGAGCTCGCCGCCCTGGACTTCGGCTCCCGCAAGAACCGCGACTCGTGGAAGAACCGGGCCGAGGAGCCGGACTGGGAGTTCCGGCCGGAGGACCCCGAGGACACCTCCGTACTCACTCTGGAACGACTGCTGGAGCTCGTCGCCGACGCGGGGCGGCGGGTGGAGCTGGCGATCGAGACGAAGCATCCGACCAGGTGGGCGGGGCAGGTCGAGGAACGGCTGCTGCTTCTGCTGAAGCGGTTCGGGCTCGACGCGCCCGCCTCGGCCGCGGAGTCCCCGGTGCGTGTCATGAGCTTCTCCGCGCGCTCGCTGCATCGCGTGCGTGCCGCCTCGCCCACGCTGCCCACTGTTTATCTGATGCAGTTCGTCTCACCGCGGCTGCGGGACGGACGCCTGCCCGCCGGCGTCCACATCGCGGGCCCCTCGATCCGGATCGTGCGCAGCCATCCCGCTTACGTGGAGCGCCTGAAGCGGGCCGGTCACCAGGTGCACGTCTGGACCGTGAACGAGCCACAGGATGTCGATCTCTGTGTCGAGCTGGGCGTCGACGCCATCATCACCAACCGCCCGCGCGCGGTCCTGCACCAGCTCGGCCGCTGACACACAGGGAAACCCCTTGAACCCCTTCAATCCCTGCGCAACCTCTTGACCCCTGGACTCCTCCAGCCCCATTCTCCACTTCGGCCACACCGACGAATTCCAGCCATCCCGATTACAGGGAGTGCTCCGGCGCGTTCGTTCCGTATTCGATCGTTCTGAATGCGTCCCCGGACCTTGGTTGGCCGGTTTCCGGTACAGGCCAATGGGGCATCCACACCGTGGCGTGGGGCAAAGGAGGTCTCGGGGGTGGCGTTTGTGGTGGCACAGGAGGTGCCCACGTCGTCGAGCATGGCCGTTCCCCACGGCCCTGCGGGCGTGGGGAAAGCGCGGCACCGTATGCGCTCTCAATTGCGCAGGGGCGGTGTAGCGGAATCGGTCATCGACGACGCCGTTCTGATTCTTTCCGAACTCTTGAGCAACGCGTGCAAACACGGCCGACCGCTGGGTGACGCGCTGTCCGGGGACGGCGACGTCCGTGCCACATGGCGCGTGGAGGCGGGCGGCAGGCTCACGCTGGAGGTGACGGACGGCGGCGGACCCACTCGCCCTGCTCCGGCCACGCCCTCGGTCACCGCGCACGGCGGCCGCGGGCTGAACATCATCACCGCCCTGGCCGACGACTGGGGTGTTCGGGACGACGCCCGCGGTGAGGTCACGGTCTGGGTCGTGGTCCACGACGACGTTCATGATCCGGAAGTCGGGCACCGCCGCGACGATTTCGCTACGCGCGTCGCAGCCCCGACCGTGGGCGCGATATCCGGCCTCGACTTCGCGGACGCCTTCGACGATCTGGACTGAAGGCACCGAACCGAGGGAAACGGAACTGGAACCATGGGTTTCGACCGACGTTCCGCCTCCGTCGCGAAGTTCCTCCGCTCCCGGCACGACCGTCGGTTGTCCACAGCCTCCCGTCGACCATGGCGTGAACGGCTAGGCTCGCGCCCGTACGAGACGAGCCGTAACCGGGAGACACCCACGATGGCCAAGAAGCGACCCCAGACCAAGGCCAAGCGCCCGCAGATCATCGACGGCGAGGTCCCGGTCGTCGGCGCGCGCGAGCCCTGCCCCTGCGGCAGCGGCCGCCGCTACAAGGCCTGTCATGGCCGGTCCGCCGCGCAGGCGGTGACCGAGCTGGTGCAGCGCCCGTTCGACGGGCTGCCGGGCGAGTGCGACTGGGTGGCTCTACGCGAGCTGGTGCCCGCCGCCACCGTCGAACTGCCCCTGAAGGGCGGCCTCCCCGAAGGTGTCCCGTCCGTCACGCTGGCCACGGTGCTGCCGATGGCCTGGCCGGCCCTGCGCCGCGACGACGGCTCGGTCCTGCTCGGCCTGCAGAACGACACGGCGTCGGGCGACATCAGCCGCGACCTCGCCGACACCCTCCAGCAGGCACTCAGCGCGCAGCCCGGCACCCCGGTCCAGGGCCGCCGCGCCCCGGCCGACGGTCCGCGGCTGCAGGATCTGCTCGACCCCGAGGGCGCCTTCGAGCCAGTTGTTCACTCCGGGTTCGAGTTCTGGGTCCCGGACGCGGAGAACGCCACTCCGGAGGTGTCCGCCTCCCTGGAGCGGGCCAACGCCGCGGCCATCCCCACGGTCAAGCTCACCGGCGTGGACGCCGCCTACTGGTGCGAGACGCCGGACAAGAACCACCTGCGCTGGGTCATGCCGCACCCCGAGGAGCAGCTTCTGGACGCTCTCGCGCGGCTGCACGCGGCAGGGAAGTCGAACCTCGGCGAGGGCACGCGTCTCGTGGGCTCCTTCCGCGCTCACGGCCTCACCGTGCCGGTCTGGGACCTGCCGAGCGGTGTCGGCGCGGAGGACGTGGAGAAGCCGGCGGCCGAGTTCGCCGAGCGTCTCGCAGCGGCCCTGGCCACGGATGCCCCGCTCACCGCGGACGAGCGTCGCGCGCGTGGCGGCCTGACCAACCGGCAGGTCACGCTCAGCTGACGGGCGCCTCGCGGATCGGGTGCAGCTGAACGACCGTTCAGCTGCACAGCCCCCTCGGGAGGGGTGAATCCGATCACAACTCCCATGCGGAGCAAGGGAATCCGTGACTGGAAAGCCCGGATCGAATTTGCGAACCGCCGATCTCTTGTTACCGTTCGAGTAGCCCGGTTGCTGGTGCATCCCCCGTCGCCAGCAACCGGGTCTTTCCATGTGCGCAGACCTTTACGGAATGACGTCACATGTCAACGGCCCGTACCGGCCCCGGAATTGCCCGGTGCGGAGTTGCTCGCGGAACGCAGCAACAGCGCCCCGCCCCCGGCCCGCTCGGCGAACTCCGTGACGGCCGTGTAGGCGCCCCCATCTCCACGCGTGCGCTCCCGGGGTGTCTCGCAGGTCCCCGGTTCGTCCTCGGCGCCCACGACGCAGCGCATCTGCAGCGTGCGTCCAGCGGGCCCCATGAGGCTCAGTACGGAGTCCAGCGCGCCGCCGGTCGCATTACGGAAGTAGGTGCGTGCCCAGGTCTCCTCGCCTTGCGTGAGGACACAGGTCTGCGCCTCGATGCCCTCGGGCGAGGTGAGTTCGGGACCGCAGCGCACGGCGGTGGCAAGGCCCAGGTCGAGCAGCAGCGGGGAGCCGGTGCCGGCAGCCGACGGCGCCTTGGCGTCACCGCGAGGGGACGGACGTACGGCGCCGTCCTTCGGGGCGGGCGGGGAGGACCGTACGGCATCGCGCGCGGGCGAACCCACGGCGGCCCGGCCCGCTTCGACGACCTGGCCGGCGGCCGCCCAGGCCAGCGGCAGGGCGACCGCGGCCGCCGCGACGGACGCGAGGGCGATCAGACGGATTCTTCTGTGCTTCGGCCCGCGGCGATGCGATGACGGTGCCCGGTTTCCCCTGGAATGACGCGACATATAGCGGAACATTACGACCGTGCGCGTGTGCACCGTTCCGCGCGCGCCGGAGAGCCCTACAACTCGGGCGCGCTCACACCCGTACGAGTGAGGGCCTCGACCACCGCGTCCACCACGGCCTCCACATCGGGCACCCACGGGGAGGCCGAGCCGGGCAGCGGGGCGCGCTGCCAGCTGATGGGGCCCTGGCCCGTCTCGGACGGGGGCAGGGCGATGTAGCCGCCCTCGCCGTGGAAGCGGAGGGAACCGGGGACGAAGTCCTTGGCGTACAGCAGTTCGCCCAGCTGCTCCATGGAGTACGGCTTCACCAGGATCGCCCAGCGGGCGGGCGAGGCGACGACCGGGCCGAGGCGCATACCCATGCGGTCGAGTGCGGTGAGTGCGTGAGCGGCCGGCAGAGCGGGCAGGCTGACCGCACAGGGAGCCTGGCCGCCGGTGGCGAGGATGATCGGGGCCGCCGGCCGGTTGGTCCACCACCAGCGCAGCATGCGCTCGTCGGTGGTGGCCGCGAGCAGGCCGGGGTCGAAGGGGTGCGCGCCGGGCACCGTGCAGTCCGGGTCGGGGCAGCCGCAGCGGGAGTGCCCCTGCGGGTGCGTCGCCACGCCCGGGAGTACGGGCCAGCGCCATTGCGTCGCGAAGGTCAGGGCCGCGCTGATCTGCTCAGACTTCCCGTCACCGCGCAGGAGCCTGCGTCGCTTTCCGAGGATCTCGCGCATGAGCGCTCGTTCCTTTCCGTTGCACCGCTGGCAACACCGTGGGCTTCATCACACCATGTGTCGATCACTTCACTGTGCGTACCTGTTGGCGCATCACACCCCTGCACTGAGCAAGGGGAACCCCTATGGGCCGAGCGTTGGCTGCGTCCGCGGCAGCCTCGTCCACACTGCGTCTACCAAAAGCATGGGCGTGGCGTGGGGTGGCGAAGTCTGGCGTTTTGCCGTCGCGCGTATTTCTCTTCGCCTCCGCCACGGGAGGATGGGGCACGATCGTCAGTGGCTAAGACGCCCGGGTCCGTCACCAGGTTCCGGGTGGTTGTCCACCACCCCTGGCCTTCACCGAGTACGTACCCATCACGACCGCTGTGACGCTCCGTGGAGCGAAACCAGTCGACCGCAATACCCCGTTCCCTGAGGCAGTTTTAAGCCAACTTTGCCTTTACGCAAGAGGTCTACGAGGAGTACTCGGGTGACCCACGGACACCAGGAATCCCGGCAGGACAATGCTGGACATCCCCTTACGAGTGCGTGTACATGTGGAGACACTGCTAGCGGCGCAGAATGACATGGGGGTTTGCGATGCTTTTGAGCAATACGCACCGGTCGGAAAGCCGGACGCCATGAACGCCCCTCACCCTCCGAAAGTGGCCGGAATCGATTCCACGGTTCCCTCGCCCGCACACACTGTCGCGCCCGCGCCCGGAGCCTCGGGAACCCCAGCGGTTCCCCCACCCAACCCGCCGGGCGCACTGCTTCAGGACCGTCTCGCCGGCTGGGTCTCGGACCTCACGACACTCCACGAACTCACCGAACGCCTGGCACGCACGGACGCACTCGACGATGCCCTTCAGGAACTGCTGCGCGCCGGATCCGCCCTCGTCGGCGCCCGGCGCGGTCTTGTCGTACTGGAACCCGCCGACGGCCTCGGCCCGGACACGACCATCGGGCTGGGCCTCGCGCGCGCCGACCTCGGGCACATCGAGACCGTGCCGCGCAGCTCCCTTTCCTACGGCAGGATCCTCGACGGACTGCCCGGCGGCGACGGCGAGATCGCCGAGCCCGACCTGTTCGCCGGGGACAAGCTCGACCCCCGCCACCGCGAGGTGGCCGCCCGCCTCGGCTACGCCGCCAGCTACGCCCTCCCCCTGTCCACCGACGCCGCCGGCCGCCTCGGTGCCGCCGTATGGCTGTACGACGAGCCCGCCGAACCGGTCGAGCGCCAGCGCCACCTCGTCGGCCTGTACGTCCGCTACGCCACCGAGCACCTGGCCCGGCTCCTAGAGGTCGAGCGCACGCGCGCGGCCATGAAGACGATGGCCGAGGAACTGCTCCCCTCGCGTCTGCCCCGCATGGCCGGCGTCCAGCTCGCCGCGCGGCACCGCACCGGCCCGCGCGGGGGCGGCGACTGGTACGACGCGCTGCCCCTGCCGGACGCCGCGCTCGGCCTCGCGGTCGGCTCGGTGACCGGGTCCGGGCCCAGCGCGGTCGCCGCGATGGGCCGGCTGCGGGCCAGCCTGCGCGCGTATGCCGTGATGGAGGGCGAGGACCCGGTCGCGGTCCTGTCCGATCTGGAACTCCTGCTCAGACTCACCGAGCCGGCCCGCTCCGCCACCGCCCTGTTCGCCTACTGCGAGCCCTCCCTGCGCAAGATCACGCTCGCCGGTGCCGGGCACACGCCGCCGCTGCTGATCGGCGATCGGCGCACGGAGTTCGTGGAGACCTCCGTGTCCGCGCCGCTGGGCATGCTGGCCTGCTGGGAGGCGCCGAGCGTGGAGCTGCTCGCCGAAGCCGGAGAGACGGTTCTGCTGTACACCGACGGGCTGCTGCACCGCACCGGCGACGCCACGGACCGCGCCTTCGCCCGGCTGCATGCCGCGGCGGCCGGGGTACCGAGGGCGATCCGGCACGACCCGGACGCCGTCGTCGACCACGTCCTGCGGACCGTGCTGCCGGACGGGGTGGACCGGGCGGACAGCGAGGAGGACGTCGTCCTGCTGGCTGCGCGCTTCGAGTAGCGGCCCGAGGCCCTTCGGCCACTCACCCATAACAGGCACGTGGCCTGCGTCATAGCACCGGCGGGCATCCTGCCCATCGGCCCTGGGACATGTCCCGTACGACCGTACGATGGACGGGGTCCAGTGCCGTATCGAGGAGGATGACCGTGGCCGACGAGCTCACCCCGGCCGAGTCCATTGCTGCTACCGCAGCGGGCCCGGAGACCGAGTCTGAAGAGCCGATCAAGCAGCGCAAGAACGGCCTGTACCCGGGCGTGTCCGACGAGCTTGCCGAGAACATGAAGTCCGGCTGGGCCGACACGGAGCTGCACGGCCTGGAGCCGATCCCCCAGGCCGCCGAGACCGCCGCGCGGCGCGCCGCGCTGTCGGCGCGGTTCCCGGGCGAGCGGCTGGTGATCCCCGCGGGCAACCTGAAGACGCGCTCGAACGACACCGAGTACGCCTTCCGGGCGTCGGTCGAGTACGCGTACCTCACGGGCAACCAGACCGAGGACGGTGTGCTCGTCATGGAGCCCGCCGCCGACGGTCACAAGGCGACGATCTATCTGCTGCCGCGCTCCGACCGCGAGAACGGCGAGTTCTGGCTGTCCGGCCAGGGCGAGCTGTGGGTCGGCCGCCGGCACTCGCTCACCGAGGCGGAGAAGCTGTACGGCATTCCCGCGTCCGACGTGCGCGAGCTGGCGGACGCGCTGCGTGAGGCCACCGGTCCGGTGCGGGTCGTCCGTGGCTTCGACGCCGGCATCGAGGCCGCGCTCACCGACAAGGTCACCGCCGAGCGGGACGAGGAGCTGCGGGTCTTCCTGTCCGAGGCGCGGCTCGTCAAGGACGGGTTCGAGATCGGCGAGCTGCAGAAGGCCGTCGACTCGACCGTGCGCGGCTTCGAGGACGTGGTGAAGGTCCTCGACAAGGCCGAGGCGACCTCCGAGCGCTACATCGAGGGCACGTTCTTCCTTCGCGCGCGCGTGGAGGGCAACGACGTCGGCTACGGCTCCATCTGCGCGGCCGGTCCGCACGCCTGCACGCTGCACTGGGTGCGCAACGACGGGCCCGTGCGGTCGGGCGACCTGCTGCTGCTCGACGCGGGTGTCGAGACGCACACGTACTACACCGCCGACGTCACGCGCACGCTGCCGATCAACGGGCGGTACAGCGAGATCCAGAAGAAGATCTACGACGCCGTGTACGACGCCCAGGAGGCCGGTATCGCGGCCGTGAAGCCGGGTGCGAAGTACCGGGACTTCCATGACGCGTCGCAGCGGGTGCTCGCCGAGAGGCTCGTCGAGTGGGGGCTCGTCGAGGGGCCGGTCGAGCGGGTGCTGGAGCTCGGGCTGCAGCGGCGCTGGACGCTGCACGGGACCGGGCACATGCTCGGCATGGACGTGCACGACTGCGCTGCCGCGCGCGTGGAGTCGTACGTCGACGGCACGCTGGAGGCGGGCATGGTGCTGACCGTCGAGCCGGGGCTGTACTTCCAGGCCGATGACCTGACGGTGCCGGAGGAGTACCGGGGTATCGGTGTACGGATCGAGGACGACATCCTGGTGACCGAGGACGCGAACCGGAATCTGTCGGCCGGGCTGCCTCGGCGGTCGGACGAGGTCGAGAGCTGGATGGCGGCTCTGAAGAGCTGACGTGGGGATTGATGGCCGGGTACCAACAGGGTGTCCGGCCATCCTTGCCGTCTGTGGGTCGTGAGGGCTGTTCTCGCGCGCCTCCAGGGGCTGCCCGCCGCTCCTGCTCACGGCCCCCTGCTGGTGGAGTGAGGGACGCCGGGCTGGCTGCTGCTGGGCGGGGCGATGCCGGCCGCGTCATACGCGATGGGACCGGCGGCACGGTGGGCCGCCGGTCGCCGCGCCGAGGAGGACCGCGTCAGGCAGCCCGTGCTCGTGCCGTGACGGGCAGGGCGTCCAGGAACAGCGCCCCCGCGAGGAGCCCTGCGCTCCCCCGCGGACTCCACGCGCGCGCGTGGAGGTCGGCGTCGAGGGCGGTGAGGGCCTCGGCGCCGGCGGCGGTGGCCGTACCGCCCGACTCCAGGACTCCGCGGGCGCCCGCCTGGACGTGCCGCAGTCCCATCGGGCCCGCGGTGTAGAGGAGTTCGGTGTCCTGAAGGGTGCACATCACGGTCAGGAGGGCGTTCAGGCGGGCCTGCTGCTCCGTGGCGCCGGCCGCGCGAGCGGCGGCGAGCGCGTCCAACGCCCGCCGTACGTGCGGGAATCCGGCCCGTGCCTCGCCCCGCGCCCCGGCGGCGCCGTACTGCGCGGACACCGACGAACCCCGGGAGGGCCTGCGCGGGGCGCGCTTGTCGGTGTGGGCGGCGATGCGCTTGGCGGTCGCGGCGACGTCCTGTGCCCCGGCCCGGGGGTCGAGAGCCGCCGCGGCGACCAGCAGGCCGAGCGTCCACAGCGCGCCCCGGTGGCCGCCGCCCGCGAGGTGCACCGAGTGCTCGGCGCACCTGCCGATCGCGCCGAGTTCGCTGCGCAGCCCGGGCGTCGGCTCACCCGTGCGCCGGGCGGCGGCCGCCATCGCCGCAAGGCCCGGCGTGAGTGCCTTCGCCGACCAGCGCAGCATGCCGTGGTCCCGACGGGTGACGCGGGCGCCCAGGTCGCGCGGGTCGGGCAGGCCCGGCTTGGGGGCCAGCGCCAGCTGCCCGGTCAGCGCGGTCACGGCGGCCCGCGCCAGGGCCTCGTCCTCGCGGCTGCTCATGGCAGTACCCCTAGGAGGAGGCCGAGGCCGAGGCCGACGGGGTGCCGCTGGGCGCGTCGCCGGGGGCGCCGCTCGGCGCTCCGCTCGGGGGCGTACCGCCACCGCCGCCACCGCTGCCCGCGCCGGTGTTCTCGGCATCCGGGTCGACGCCGATGGTGAGGGTGCCCTTGTAGCCCTTGGACGGGTCCTTCTTGTGCACGGCCTTCAGGGTCAGCAGGCCGCTGGAGGCGCCGCCGCCGTCGTAGACCATGTCGTTGTCGAGGGTGGTGTAGCTGCCGGAGTGCTTCGCGTACGGCTCCAGCGTGAAGATCTCCTCGGCGATCGCGTCGTCGAAGAACAGCTGGCCGGTGTAGTTGACCGTGCCGCCCTCGTAGGTGCCGTCCTCCTTCTGGCCGCCGGTGTGCACCTTGAGGTGGATGTGGCAGGTGCGCGGGGTGTACCAGCCCGGGAAGATCGTCTCGAACTTCACGACCCCGTTGGCGTCGGCGATCTGATACCCGCGCAGATAGGTGTTGTCGTTCGCGGTCGAGCCGTCCTCGCTCTCGGCGGGCGCGGAACCACCGGGGTTGGCCGTGGTGTAGCCGGAGTAGTAGCCCCAGGCGTCGCAGTGCCAGATCTCCACGGCGGCGCCCTTGACGGGGGTGCAGCCGTCGGTGGCGTCGACGACGGTGAGGCGCAGCGTCAGCGGGACGCCGCTCTTGCCCTCGGTGATGTCCTTCCGCACCAGGGCGTTGTCGAGGTAGTACGGCCCTTCGGTGACGCTCGACATCAGCGTCATGCAGGTGCCTGCGCTCTCCGAGGCGGTCGTGGTGGCCGTCGCCGCGGCGTCGGTCGCCGTCTCGGCCGTGTCGGCGAAGGCCGCCTGATAGCCCGCGACGGCCAGTCCGCCCGCGGCGACCGTGCCGCCGGTCACCACGATCGCGCGGCGCCGGGTGATCGACTTGTCCTTGTGGATTCCCGTCATGGCCAGGAAGTTAGGGACGCCGCCCGTCAACAGCGTGGGGTGGCACTGTGCGGGGGCTGTGAGTCCTGAGGAAGCTGAAGCCGCTCGACGCTCGACGTGACCTACGGCGTCGAGGCGTCGGCGCTACACCGCCATGAGCGACGGGTCCTTCTTCCACTTGAGGATCTTGTCGAAGCTCACCACGGCCCCGCCCCGCCCCGGCCTGTTGCCGAACTGGACGTGGTCGGCGAGTTCCTCGATGAGGCAGAGCCCCCGGCCGTGCTCGGCGTCGGTGGTCGCCGGGCGGGGTGCGCGCAGCGGTGCGGTGAAGCCGGGCCCTGTGTCGGCGACCTCGATGTGGCACTTCTCGCCGTCCAGGTACGCGGTGACGCGGTACGCCGGTGGGGAGCCGTCGGGCGTGGTGTCGCCGCCGTGTTCGACGGCGTTGGCGCAGGCCTCGCTGAGGGCGACGGAGAGGTCGTACGACACGTCGGGGTCGACGCCCGCGGTCTCCATGGTGCCGATCAGCAGCCGTCGGGCGAGAGGCACGCTCGCAGCTTCTCGCCGCAGATGGAGTGACCACCAGATGCTCATGCTCCAGCCTCCTGGCTGCGGCTCGACATACCGTTACGTATTGCCACGAGTGCCCATCGGTAAGCACATCATTGACGTGATGCCGCCCATATGGTCGATGCGCCTACGCAGGAATCGGTGTATGTGGGGGCGGCCCACACCAGAGGGTGACCTTCCGGTCGTACGACCCCAATGCCCCGTACCGCCCCTATGCCCCGTACGTCCCCTACCGCTCGTATGTCATCTTGCGGACCTGCCGTATGGCGGTCATAGGGCCAGTGCGATGATGACCCCGCCATGACTGCCCCCCACCCGCGCACGGTGCGCTCCGGGAGTGATCTCCGGATACTGCGGGCCGCGGTGTTCGCCGCGGTCTGCGTCGTGCTGGCCGGGGTGGGGCATGTGCTGGGCTCCTGCGCCACGATCCCGCTGTGGACGCTGGGCGCGGGGTTCCTGGGAGTCCTCCTGGTCACGGTGCCGTTCACCGGGCGTGAACGTTCGCTGCCCGGGATAGCCGCGCTGCTCGCGGCGGGCCAGACCGTCCTGCACACGCTGTTCGGGCTGGGGCAGCACGGGGCGGGTGCCGGGGCGGCCACCGGGTCCTCCGCGACGTCCGCCTCACTGTCGGACGCCGCACTCGTGGAGCAGGCCGCGCGGCTGGTCTGCGGGACCGCCGCTGCGGCCATCAGCCCCGCCCAGGCCCAACGGCTCCTCACCGAGGCGCGGTTGAGCCCGGCCGCCGGGGCACATGCGTCACACCCGTCGGCGGACGCCATGTCTGCCGCCACCGACTCCTCCGCATCGCTGCTGCCGTCCCTGCCCATGGCGCTCGCCCACGTTCTCGCGGCGGTCGTCGCGGGGTGGCTGCTGCGGCGCGGGGACCTGGCCCTGCTGCGGATCGCCGAGATGTCCGCAGTGTCGGCGCATGTGGTCGCCGAGGGGGCTCTCGTACGTTCCTTGCGCGGGGCGCTCGCGCTGGTGCGCGCCCTGCGTGCCGGGCTCCCGGGCGCGCCCGACGCGGGGCCGCGGCTGCCGCGCGCCGAGACGCTCGGGCGGTCCGCACCCCGCACCGTCGCCCTCCAGCACACGGTGATCAGGCGCGGCCCGCCGGTCACCGCGCTGATTCTCGCCGCCTGACACGACGCGACCGCCACTCCACCGAGGTGGGGACGAGGGCCGCCGTCGTGCGGCACGCGCGCGTGCCCGCGTGCACCGATCGAGGAAGAGGGGCTTCCGCCTCCGGAGTTCCCGGAGGGACACCTCAGTTCCCGGAGGGACACCTCTTTTCCGTCTGATCGGGCACCCCCGCGCAGGCGTACTCCTCTTCACCACCGGAATCCCGATCTCACTCACAGTGGAGCGCTCAGCATGAAGGTCTCTCGTATCGCCGCCGTCGGCGCCCTCGCCGGCACGGGCGTGCTCGCCCTGTCCGTCCCCGCCTTCGCGCACGTCAGCGTGCAGCCGGAGGGCACCGCCGCCAAGGGCGGTTACGCGGTCGTCGACTTCAAGGTGCCGAACGAGCGTGACGACGCATCGACCACCAAGCTCGAGGTCACCTTCCCGACCGACCACCCGCTGGCCTCCGTGATGCCGGAAGCCATTCCCGGCTGGAAGGCCAAGGTCACCAAGTCGACGCTGGACAAGCCGCTGGAGATGCACGGCAAGAAGATCACGGAGGCGGTCAGCAAGGTCACCTGGACCGCCGACGGCAAGGGCGTCGAGCCCGGCTTCTTCCAGAAGTTCCCCGTCTCCGTCGGCACCCTGCCCGAGGACGCCGACGAGCTCGTCTTCAAGGCCATCCAGACGTACTCCAACAAGGAGGTCGTGCGCTGGATCGAGGTGCCGCAGGAGGGCCAGGAGGAGCCCGAGAACCCGGCGCCGGTACTCGAACTGTCCGCCGCCGAGGAGGGCCACCACGGCTCGTCGTCCTCCGACAAGGCCTCCGCCGAGGCTTCCGACTCCGACGACGCCGAGGCCGCCTCCGCGAAGACGGACGCCGCCGAGCCCGCCGACAGCAGCGACACCACGGCCCGCGTCCTTGGCGTGGTCGGCATCGTCGTCGGCGCGCTGGGCGTGGCGTACGGCGTGATCGCCGGCCGTCGGCGCACCGACGCCTGACGGCACCTTCGGTTCACGGCGCGCGCCGGGGCACGCCCCCGGTGCGCGCCGGAGCTCACACAATTGGGACATTTTTCTATGCGTACGAAGACCCGTAAGAAGACCTTTGCCGCGGCCGCCCTGCTCGCCGCCGCCACCCTCACCCTCTCCGCCTGCGGCAACGGTGATGACAGCGCCGAGCCCGTCACCGTGGTCTCCGAGGAGGCCGGCTCGGACAAGGCCGCCATCGTCCTCGACAAGCCGTTCGAGAAGCCGGACCTGGTCCTCACCGACACGAACGGCAAGAAGTACGACCTCCGCAAGGAGACCAAGGGCAAGCCGACGCTGATCTACTTCGGCTACACCAACTGCCCCGACGTCTGCCCGCTGACGATGAACAACGTCGCCGTCGCCAAGAAGCAGCTGCCGAAGGCCGAACAGGACGAGCTGCGCGTGGTGTTCGTCACGACCGACCCGGAGCGCGACACGGCGTCCGCGCTCGGCAAGTGGCTCAAGGGCATCGACCCGCAGGTCGTGGGCCTGACCGGCGAATTCGACACCATCCAGGCCGGCGCCCGCACCCTCGGCATTTCCATCGAGCCGCCGCACAAGGACAAGAACGGCAAGGTCGTCTCCACCCACGGCACGCAGGTCGTCGCGTTCTCGCCGAAGACCGACGCCGGGTACGTCCTCTACACCGAGGACGCCACCGTCGACGACTACACCAAGGACCTCCCCGAGCTGATCAAGGGAGCGAAGCCGTGAGGCGGTTCGTCCCGGTGACCGCGGTGCTGACCGGAGCCCTCGTCCTGGCGGGCTGCGGCTCCGGCGATTCCCAGGACGACTCCAAGGCCGAACTGTCCGTCGGCGGCGCCTACATGCCGCAGCCCGTCTCGGACTCCATGGCGGCCGGTTTCCTCACCGTCACCAACAAGGGCGGCGCGAAGGACGAGTTGACCTCCGTCACCAGTGACGTCGGCGACGTGACCGCCCACGAGACGGTCGGATCGTCGATGCAGGAGGCCAAGGACGTCGCCGTCCCCGCGCACGGTCAACTCGTCTTCAAAAGCGGTGGCAGCCATCTGATGTTCGAAAAGCTGAAGCGGAAGCCGAAGCAGGGCGAGAAGGTGACCGTGAAGCTCCACTTCGCCGAGTCCGGCACGGTCACCGTCGAGATGCCGGTGAAGTCCGCCACGTACAGCCCGAAGACCGGACACTGAGGGAGAGATCGCCTTGACCCAGACCATCGCCCCCCGCGTCCGGACACTGGTGCTGCTGCTCCTGGCCGCCACCGGTCTGCTCCTCGCCGGTGCCGGTCCGGTCTCCGCGCACGCCGCGCTGACCGGCAGCGACCCCCAGCAGGGGGCGGTGGTGGACAAGGCCCCGACGCAGGTCTCGCTGACGTTCTCCGAGGGGGTCGCCCTCTCGAACGACTCCCTGCGCGTGCTCGATCCCAAGGGCAAGCGCATCGACCGCGGCGACCCGGCCGGCGTCAGCGGCACGACGTACGCCGTGAAACTCCACAGCGGCCTGCCCGACGGCACGTACACCGTCACCTACCAGGTGGTGTCCGAGGACAGCCATCCCGTCGCCGGCGCCTACACCTTCTCCATCGGCGCGCCCTCCCAGACGACCGTCTCGGTCTCCGGCCAGGAGGCGGGGGGCGGTGTCGTCGGCTGGCTCTACGGGTTCGGTCGGTACGTGTCGTACGCCGGATTCATCGTCCTGGTCGGCGGCGCCGCCTTTGTGCTCGCCTGCTGGCAGCGCGGGTCGGGCGTGCGGGCGCTGCAGCGGCTCGTCGTCACCGGATGGCTGGCCCTGACCGCCGCCACACTCGGACTGCTGCTCCTGCGCGGCTCGTACACCAGCACCGGGAAGGTCGGCGACATCTTCGACCTGGACCTGCTCGGGCAGGTGCTGCAGACCAAGACCGGTGCGGCACTGGTGTCCCGGATGTTGCTGCTCGCCGCGGCGGCACTGTTCATCGCCGTGCTGTTCGGGGCGTTCGACAAGCGGGACGACGAGGAGAAGCGGGACCTGACCTTCGGGCTGGCCATCGGCGGGACCGTCGTGACGGCCGGGCTCGCGGCGAGCTGGGCGATGTCCGAGCACGCCTCGACCGGGCTCCAGGCCGGGATCGCGATGCCCGTCGACATCCTCCACCTGCTGGCCGTCGCGAGCTGGCTGGGCGGGCTGGTCGCCCTCCTCCTCGCGCTCTACCGGGCGCCCGCGGACACGCCGCTCCCGGGGTCCGCCGTACGACGGTTCTCGCGCGTCGCCTTCGGCAGCGTGCTGGCACTGGTCGCGACCGGGATCTACCAGTCGTGGCGGCAGCTCGGGTCGTGGTCGGCGTTCACCGGCACGCGGTACGGGCAGTTGCTGCTGGTCAAGATCGGGCTCGTGGTGCTGCTGGTGGGGATCGCCTGGATCTCGCGGCGATGGACCGCCCGGCTGGCGGAGACGGTCGTGGCCAAGCCGCGGAAGGCGACGGAGGACTCCGACGGCGAGAAGGAGCACGCCACGGCCCAGGCCGGCGCGTCCGCCTCCACCTCTGCCGCCGCTTCCGCCAAGAAGGGCGCCTCGACCGAGGCCTCCGGCAAGAAGGACGGCGGCTCCGAGCGGGCCGCCCAGCTCGCCCGGCAGCAGGCCGCGATCGACACGGCACGGCAGAAGCAGGAGCGGGACGCCGATCCGAACCGGTTCGGGCTGCGCCGCTCGGTGCTCGCGGAGGCGGGCGTCGCCGTCGTCCTGCTCGCCGTCACCACGATGCTGACATCGACCGAACCGGGGCGTACCGAGGAGGACGCGCGGGCGGCCACATCGTCCTCGTCCGCCGAGGCGTCGTCGGCCGGTGCGCTGACGCTGGACATGTCCTTCGACACCGGGGGCGAGGACGGCAAGGGCGTCGTACGCATCGACCTCGATCCCGCGCGCGTGGGCGGCAACGAGATGCACGTCTACGTGCAGCGCCCCAACGGCCGCGCCTTCGACATCCCCGAGGTGAAGGTCGCCTTCACCCTCGAGTCCGAGGACATCGGGCCGCTGCCCGTCGTTCCCGACCACATCGCCACCGGACACTGGTCGGCGAGCGGAGTGCAGATCCCTGTGGCGGGCGAGTGGAAGATCACCGCGACCGTGCGGACCTCCGACATCGACCAGACCACTGTCTCCAAGAACGCGCAGATCGGCTGAACCTGACCATGGCTGACCAGTCCATTCCGGAGGCCCGTACGCCCAAGACTCCCAAGACTCCTGAGCCGGCGCTCAAGGGCGGGAGCCCGCTCAAGGGCGAGACGGCACTTAATGGCGGCGTTTCCGAAAGCGCCCCTATTAATGGGGGCCTGTCGCGCAAGGAGGGCATGTCGCGGCGTCACCTGCTCGGGACCGCCGGTGCGACCGGGCTGGTGCTCGGTGCGGCCGGTGGGGCGGTGGGCTACGCCGCCCGGCCGGCCGAGGCGACGCCGCTCACCTCGTTGGGCGCCGATCAGGTGATGTTTCACGGGAAACATCAGCCCGGCATCCTCCAGGCACTCCAGGCGCGCGGCCACGTCGTCGCGTTCGACCTGGCGGCGGGCGCGGGCCGCAAGGAGGCGGCGGCGTTGCTGCGCCGCTGGTCGGAGACGGCTCGGCGGCTGATGGCGGGCGAGGCGGCGCAGCAGGACGACACGGATGTCGCCCGGGACGCCGGGCCGTCGTCACTGACGATCACCTGCGGCTTCGGGCACAGCTTCTTCGCACGGACCGGCCTGGAGAAGCAGCGTCCGGTCTCCCTGGATCCGCTGCCCGACTTCTCCTCGGACCAGCTCGACAAGGCGCGCAGCAACGGTGACCTGTGGGTGCAGATCGGCGCCAACGATGCGCTGGTCGCCTTCCACGCCCTGCGCGCGATCCAGAAGGACGCGGGTCAGGCCGCCCGGGTGCGCTGGCAGATGAACGGCTTCAACCGGTCGCCGGGTGCCACCGGGCACCCGATGACCGCGCGCAACCTGATGGGCCAGATGGACGGCACGCGCAATCCGAAGCCGACGGAAGCCGACTTCGACGAGCGCATCTTCGTGCCGGAGTCCGGCTCGAAGGACCCGGCCTGGATGGCGGGCGGCTCCTACGCCGTCGTACGCCGCATCCGCATGCTTCTCGACGACTGGGAGCAGCTCTCGGTCACGGCGCAGGAGGACGTCATCGGGCGCCGCAAGTCCGACGGGGCGCCGCTGTCCGGGGGCACCGAGACGACCGAGATGGACCTGGAGAAGACCGACAAGGCAGGAAACCTGGTCGTCCCCATCAACGCCCACGCGCGTATCACCCGGCCCGACCAGAACGGCGGGGCGGCGATGCTACGGCGCCCGTTCTCGTACCACGACGGCATCGACGCGGACGGGGTGCCCGACGCGGGGCTGCTCTTCATCTGCTGGCAGGCCGACCCGCTGCGCGGTTTCGTCACCGTCCAGCGCAAGCTCGACCGGGGCGACGCGCTGTCGAAGTACATCCGGCACGAGGCGAGCGGGCTGTTCGCGGTGCCGGGCGGGGCGGCGGAAGGGGAGTACGTGGGCCAGCGGCTGTTGGAGGGGTGACAGCCGCCCTCCCGGGCCATCGGCGACGTCCGCCCCTCCCGGGCCCTCGGCCACGGACCGCCCTTTGCGGCGCCCGGGTGAGATGTGTACGCCGCGTTTCGCAAGGCCCATTAGGGTGAGGTCATGCCAGCGAGCTATGCCTATCTCGGCCCCGAGGGCACCTTCACCGAGGTCGCCCTGCGCACCCTTCCCGAGGCCGCGACCCGGGAGCTGATCCCGTACGTGTCCGTGCAGTCCGCGCTCGACGCGGTGCGCGTCGGCGAGGCCGAGGCCGCGTTCGTGCCGATCGAGAACTCCGTCGAGGGCGGGATCACGACCACGCTCGACGAACTGGTCGCGGGCACGCCGCTGATGATCTACCGCGAGGTGCTGCTGTCGATCACCTTCGCGCTGCTGGTCAGGCCCGGCACGAAGCTGTCGGACATCAAGACGGTCTCCGCGCACCCGGCCGCCCAGCCGCAGGTCCGCAACTGGCTGAAGCGGAACCTCCCGGACGCCCAGTGGGAGTCCGCCGCCTCGAACGCGGACGCCGCGCGTCTGGTCCAGGAAGGCCAGTACGATGCCGCCTTCGCGGGCGAGTTCGCGGCCGCCCGGTACGGCCTGGAGGCCCTGGAGACCGAGATCCACGACGCGGAGAACGCCCAGACGCGGTTCGTACTGGTGGGCCGGCCCGCTCGGCCCGCGGCGCCGACCGGCGCGGACAAGACGTCCGTCGTGCTGTGGCAGCGCGACGACCATCCCGGTGGGCTGCGCGACCTCCTCGGCGAGTTCGCCACGCGCGGCATCAACCTGATGCTGCTGCAGTCCCGGCCGACCGGCGCGGGCATCGGCAACTACTGCTTCTGCATCGACGCCGAGGGGCACATCTCCGACCGCCGGATGGCCGAGGCGCTGATGGGGCTCAAGCGGATCTGCCTGGGGGTGCGGTTCCTGGGGTCGTATCCGCGCGCGGACATGAAGCCGGGGGATGTGCAGCCGCCGCGCCTCGGGACGTCGGACGAGGAGTTCGTGTCGGCGGCGGACTGGGTGGCGCAGTGCCAGGACGGGCGGTTCTGAGCGTCCCCTCGGCGGCCGGTGTCGACTGGTGCCGACTGGTGCCGGTGTAGGTTTCCGGCCAGTACTACCAGCGGATTATCGTTATCCACAGGGGTTATCCACAGGTACTCATCTCGACCTGGGGACAAGTCGACAGGGAAGCATGAGTCTGTCGACAAATCGCTCCCCAGCCCCTCTCGGTGTCCACCGTCGCGCAAGTCACCCTTCGTCCACTCTTTTCCTTTGGGCAATCCTTTGGGGCGACTGCTTTCCACTCGAAAGTGCGGATCGGCAGGGTTTGTCCTGGGAATCCTCGACTCACGCGGCACGTTACGGAGTGATCAATTCCGACATCCACAGTCCATCCACACACCCTGTGGATAACTCTTCGGAGGCCGGGGATCCCTGTGGACAACCGCGACCCAAGTCCCGTTCTCCACAAGGGAATCGAGTCAACCGGCCGCCTCCCGCCTGCCCCGTTCCAGGGAGTGAGACACCTTTTATTGACACGATTAGCAATTACCCCATAACGGTATGTAAGCCTCAGTCCGGAAAAGCGAGTCGTGGGCTGTCACCCCTCCCCGGTAGCCTTGAGCGCGTGATTGACCTTCGCCTGCTCCGTGAGGACCCCGACCGAGTGCGCGCCTCGCAGCGCGCCCGTGGAGAGGACGTCGCGCTCGTCGACGCCCTCCTGTCTGCCGACGAGCGGCGCAGGTCGTCCGGCGTCCGCTTCGACGAGCTCCGTAACGAGCAGAAGCAGCTCGGCAAGCTCATCCCCAAGGCCTCCGCGGACGAGAAGGCCGAGCTGCTGAAGCAGGCCAGCCAGCTCGCCGCCGACGTCAAGGCGGCCGACGCCGAGCGCGACGCGGCCGACACCGAGACCCAGGAGCTGCTCCTCCAGCTCGGCAACCTCGTCCACCCGGACGTCCCGGTCGGCGGCGAGGAGGACTTCGTCACGCTGGAGACGCACGGCGAGATCCGCGACTTCTCGGCCGAGGGCTTCGAGCCGAAGGACCACCTGGAGCTCGGCGCGCTCCTCGGCGCGATCGACGTCGAGCGCGGCGCGAAGGTCTCGGGCTCGCGCTTCTACTTCCTCACCGGCGTCGGCGCCCTGCTGGAGCTCGCTCTCGTCAACGCGGCGATCACCCAGGCCACGGCGGCCGGCTTCACGCCGATGCTGACCCCGGCGCTGGTCCGCCCCCAGTCCATGGCCGGCACCGGCTTCCTCGGGCAGGCGGCCCAGGACGTCTACCACCTGGCCAATGACGACCTCTACCTGGTCGGCACCTCCGAGGTCCCGCTCGCGGCGTACCACATGGACGAGATCCTCGACGCCGACAAGCTCCCCCTGCGCTACGCGGGCTTCTCGCCCTGCTTCCGCCGCGAGGCCGGCTCGCACGGCAAGGACACTCGCGGCATCTTCCGCGTGCACCAGTTCGACAAGGTCGAGATGTTCTCGTACGTCGATCCGGCGGACTCGCAGGCCGAGCACCAGCGCCTGCTGGAGTGGGAGAAGCAGTGGCTGACGTCGCTGGAGCTGCCGTTCCGGGTCATCGACGTCGCCTCCGCCGACCTCGGCTCCTCGGCCGCCCGCAAGTTCGACTGCGAGGCGTGGATCCCGACGCAGGGCAAGTACCGCGAGCTGACGTCGACCTCGGACTGCACCGAGTTCCAGTCCCGGCGCCTGTCGATCCGGATGCGTGACGGCAAGCAGGTCAAGCCGCTGGCCACGCTCAACGGCACGCTGTGCGCCGTCCCGCGCACCATCGTGGCGATCCTGGAGAACCACCAGCAGGCCGACGGTTCCGTCCGGGTCCCCGAGGTGCTGCGCCCGTTCCTGGGCGGCCGGGAGGTCCTGGAGCCGGTCGCCAAGTGAGCGCCGGTTTCCCTTACAAGCTGATCGCGACCGATCTCGACGGAACGCTCCTGCGCTCCGACGAGTCGGTCTCGCAGCGCACGCGTGACGCCCTCGCCGCCGCGACCGCCGAGGGCGCCGCGCACATCGTCGTCACGGGCCGGGCGGTCCCCTGGACCCGCCATATCCTCGACGACCTCGGCTACGAGGGCCTCGCCGTGTGCGGCCAGGGCGCCCAGGTCTACGACGCCGGCGAGCACCGCCTGCTGACGTCGGTGACCCTGGACCGTCAACTGGCGGGCGTGGCGCTGGCCAAGATCGAGGCGGAGGTCGGCCCGCTGTTCATGGCTGCGAGCCGCGACGGGCTCGACGGTGACGTGCTGGTCGGCCCGGGCTACTCGCTCACGGGCAAGCTTCCGGCCACCCCGTTCACGGACGCGTCGGATCTGTGGACCGCCCCGCTGAACAAGATCTACATACAGCACCCGGAACTCTCGGACGACGAGCTGGCCAAGGCCGCCCGCAAGGCCGCGGGCGGCTTCGTCACGGTGGCCATGGCAGGCGAGGGCATCGTGGAACTGCTCCCCCTGGGCCTCTCCAAGGCAACGGGCCTCTCCCTGGCAGCCCGCCGCCTGGGCCTGAAGGCAGCCGACACCATCGCCTTCGGCGACATGCCGAACGACCTCCCGATGTTCGCCTGGGCCGCACATGGCGTAGCCATGGCCAATGCCCACGTCGAACTGAGAGCGGTGGCCGACGAGGTGACGTCCTCCAACGAGGAGGACGGGATCGCGGTGGTGTTGGAGAGGTTGCTGGGCTGAGGTTGCCGAGGCCGACTGCCGTCTTTCGGCGGCCACCGGCCCGACGCCGGGGCTGGTGCCCCGTCGCCCGTCGCCCGTCGACTGCACGGTCGACGTCGACTCCCGAATGCCGGCCATCGCCGAATGCCGACTGGCCGACGGCGACTGGTACCTCGTCGGCTGGGGCGCGCCTCGGTTTCCGGCCTGACCGGGACTCTCGGTATGCCGGGGACTCGTGGTTGCCGGGGGACTCGTGGTTGCCCGGAATGACGGCGAATCCCGGTTGCTGGCCGACAGCGACTCACGGTTGCCGGGCAAGCGCCTGCTACGGGCTACCGGGTCATCACCGACCCGTGGGGGGCCACGCTGCCACCGACTCGCGACTGACCGAGCTGGCGCCAACCCCCGGGGGGCCGGGACAACGCCTGCCACGGGCAACTGGGCCACCACCGACCGGCGGCTGCCCGAGCTGACAGCGCCCCCGTTGCCCCGGGCCCAACGCCCGCTCCGTATTGCCAGGCCGACGGCCACTCCCGATCGTCGGGGCAGACGCTGGCTCGCGGTTGCCCCGCGGGCGATGCCCCGTGGTCGGCGGCCGTGGTCATTGCGAAGTTGCCGGCCGACGTGCCCGCACGCCGGAGGCCGACGTACCCGCGACGTCCGCCGGTCGTACCGGCCCCCAGCCGCAGGGGTCCGCACCCAGTGCCCGGGGCGCCGAAACTCGCGGGCACGCGTGGCGCCCGGGGTGGCACGGATGGGCGCGGGCGGCGCCCGGTAACGCCGGGCCACGCGGCCGGCCTCTCAGCTGAAGCGCAGGACCGCATCTTCAAGGCACCCCAGCCCTGCAATGCGGCCAAGCCCCAGTGGCAACGTCTCGCGGAGGATGCACGGATCGAACGTGCGCGGGCCTTTCGGACCCGACCACGGTTTAGCAAACCGGTGCCTTACCACTCGGCCAATCCTCCGGGTGGGCGGCCCACGCGAGAGCGACATCGCGTGCTCGAAGCGGCCGCCCCGGGCAGCTCCCCATGCGGTAGGGACTCGACGGAGGGGTAGCGATTACTCCGGAGCCCGCCGCGGACTGCCCTGACGGGAGCTGGACGTACTGTCGTGCATGGACATCGCCCTGCTCCTCTCCCAGCAAGTGGCGCCGAACTCACCGTCCGGCGATGTGGACACAACCACTGTGCCTGTACGGAGAGTTGGACGCCACCGAATAACAAGGCCAGGGAGGAAGCCGGAAGGACGGCGTACGTCCCCTACCGGCGGCGCCACTTACGACGGCGCCCCTTGCTGAAGAACCACCCGGCAGGCGGCTCGTCCGAGCGCCACGGCTGCGGCTCGGGCTTCTCACGGCGCCAGCGCGCGGCCAGCATGCGGGCCCGGGCGGACGGCTCGGCGGTGTCGGCCGCGCGTATGAAGTGGTCGTCCAGGACCAGGCTGTCCCAGGTGTCGTCCCCGGACCGTTCGCGATCCTCGTGCTGCGACATGCCGCCTGCCATCCCCGTCCTCCAGTTCGTGCAGTGCACCCCGGTGCATCCCCTTTGCCCAGTGTGCCCGGGCGGAGGTGAAGCCGCCGTCAAGAGGCGGGCCCCCTCAGGGGCCCGCCTCTTGACACGTCACGGGCATTTACACGTCACAGGCACCGGCGCCCGTCACTCCTCACCGGCGAGCGTCAGCGACCGCAACTTCTGTCCCGCGTACCAGGTCGCGAGGACGGTCACCACCGCCAGCAGCACCGTCGCGGTGGGCAGGGCGACGTCCGAGGTCACCATGTCCCCGCCGGCGACCTTCTGCGCCACCGCCAACGCCCACTGCTGGACGCTCAACGTGCGCGCACCCGGCACCAGGGAGCCGAACAGGGCCTCCCAGACGAGTGCGTAGACGAGCCCGAAGACCACCGCGTGCCGGGACACCGTGCCGAGCAGCAGGAAGAGCGCGGCGTATGCGATGGACGCGACCAGCGCGGCCACCGTGTAGGCGACGGCGATCTGCTGGCCGTTGCCGTTGAGGATGAAGCCCGCGATGAACGTGGGCAGCGCCGAGAACACCATCGTCACGGCGATCGCGACGATCAGCTTGGTGAAGATGATCGTCGGCCGCTTCACCGGCTTGGACAGCAGATACACCACCGAGCCGTCGTCGATCTCCGGGCCGATCGCGCCGGTTCCGGCGATGACGCCGATGATCGGCACCATGGTGGCGAGCGCCAGCCCGCCGAGCAGGTCCGACGCGGTCTGGTCGTCGGCTCCGGCGAGGGCACGCACCACCACCGAGATACCGATGAGCAGCAGCGGCAACGCGCCGAGAATGAGGGCCCGGCGACGGCCGAGCAGGGCCCGGTAGGTAAGTCGGGCGACTGTGGGGTCGTACATCTTTTTCGGCCTCCTACGCCGCGACCAGATACGAGAACACGGACTCGAGGGACTCGTCGGACGGCGAGACCGTGAGCAGGCGGATGCCGTGCTCGCGTGCCACCCTCGGCAGCAGGGCGGTGAAGCGACCGAAGTCGACGGCCTGGATGTGCAACGCGCCCTCGGCCAGGTCGACCTCGATCCCGGATGTCGACGGGTCGGCGATCAGCGCCGCCGCGAGGGTGCGGTCGTCGCTGGAGCGCACCAGGTAGCGGTGCGGGCGGTCGGTCATGAGACGGCGGATCTTGCGGAAGTCGCCGCTGGCCGCGTGCCGTCCGGCGACCACGACCTCGATGTGCCAGGCGAGTTGCTCGACCTCTTCGAGGATGTGGGACGAGAACAACACCGTGCGGCCCTCGTCGCCCATGCGTCGCAGCAGGTCCATGAGCTGCATGCGCTGACGCGGGTCCATGCCGTTGAAGGGCTCGTCGAGCAGGAGCAGCGAGGGGTCGTGGACGAGGGCGCTCGCCATCTTCACGCGCTGGCGCATGCCCTTGGAGTACGTGGAGATCTTCCGGTCCTGCGCGTACTCCATCTCGACCGTGGCCAGGGCCTTCTGGGCGGCCTTGGCACCCAGGCCGTGCAACTCGGCGTTGGCGACGACGAATTCGCGGCCGGTGAGGAAGTCGTACATCGCCTCGCGCTCGGGGACGATGCCGATCTGCTTGTAGATCGCCTCGTTGCGCCACACCTGCTGCCCGTCGAGGGTGACGGTGCCGGTGGAGGGGGCCAGGAAGCCGCCCATCATGTTGATGAGGGTGGACTTTCCGGCGCCGTTGGGGCCGAGCAGGCCGGTGACGCCGGGGCCGATCGTCATGGTGATGTCGTTGACGGCGACCACGTTGCCGAACCAGCGGGAGACGTGGTCGATCTGGAGCGTGGTCACAGTCCCACCTTCTTGTAGCGGCGCATCAGGAGGCCGTAGGCGGCGGCGATCAAGCCCAGGGTGACGAGGACGTACACAGCGCCTTCGCCGTTGCTCGGGCCCACCCCGCCGGGGAAGGCGGAGGTCGCTCCCAGGAAGGCGGACTGCACCCCGTCGATGAGCGTGACCGGCGAGAAGAGGCCGATCCAGGCGATGGCGCCGCTGCTGCCCCCGCCGTCGATGGCCTGCGCGTCGGCGATGGCCTGGAGCGTGGAGACCGCACCGTAGGAGATGGTCAGCACGGCGATCACGGCCGCGATGCCGAAGCCGCGGCGGGGCGTGACCGACGCGATGACCAGGCCGATTCCTGCGAACAGCAGCGAGAGCAGTGCGACGGACACGAGTCCCTGCGCGAATCCCTTGGTCTGGTCGGCGAAGTCGAGCTTGGCCAGCAGTGCGCCCACGTAGAGCACGAGCAGCGGGGCCGCGGTGAGGAGGAACAGCGCGGAGGCCAGCGCCGCGAACTTCGCGCGGACGTAGTCGGCGGTCTCGATCGGCCGCGAGAAGTACAGCGGCACGGTCTTGAAGCGCAGGTCGCGGGAGACGGACTGCGGTGCCTGCGAGGCGACGTAAAGGCTGATCACGGCCTGCATGACGATCGCGTAGCGCGTGTAGTCGACGGGCAGGTCGTTGGCCTTGGTGGCGACCGCGACGGCGACCATGATGGCCGCGGGCACGCACATCACCACGAACAGCAGCATCGGCAGCACCTTGGACTTGACCGAGCGGCCGAGGCCGTAGGAGCCGCGCAGGGACTGCGAGTAGAGGGACCGGGTCGCGTACGAGCGGCCGAGGCGGGGGCCGTCGTAGCTGCGGTAGCCGATGTTGTGGATGCGGGTCTGGTCACCCGACTGTGTGGTTACGGGCTGCTCAACCGCCATGGCCGACCGCCTCCTTCCGCTGTGCGTCGCTGCTCTGCTCGCTGTGCTCGGTGTCCGTGAAGACCTCCGAGATGTGGTGCCGGCGCTGCTCCATGCGCACCAGGCCGAGCCCGAGGTCGGCGACGACGTCGCGCACCAGGTCGTAGGTCTCCTCGCCCTGCGCGGTGAGCAGCAGGATGTGACCGGCGCCGGGAAGGCCGCCGCTGCCGTCGAGGACCTCCACCCCGCGCGCGTGGAGCGCGTCGCGCACCGCGCGGGTGCCGTCCGGGTGGTCGTCGGTGTCGGTGACCTCGATCGCGAGCGTCGTCGTGGTCTGGGTGAAGTCGGTGGTGGAGCTGGAGCGCAGCAGCTTGCCGCCGTCGATGACGACGACGTGGTCGCAGGTGCGCTCGAGTTCGCCCAGCAGGTGCGAGGTGACCAGGACCGAGATGCCGAAGTCGGTGTGGATGCGGCGGATGAGGCCGAGCATCTCGTCCCGTCCGACCGGGTCGAGGCCGTTGGTCGGCTCGTCCAGGAAGACCAGCTGCGGGTCGTGCACCAGGGCCTGGGCCAGCTTCACGCGCTGCTTCATGCCGGTCGAGTAGCCGCCGATGGGGCGGTAGCGCTCCTCGTACAGGCCGACGTGGCGCAGCGTGTCCGCGGTGCGCTCGCGCGCGGCGGCGGGTGGCAGGCCGGACATGCGGGCCATGTGGACGACGAACTCGGTGGCCGAGACGTCGGGCGGCAGGCAGTCGTGCTCCGGCATGTACCCGACCCGCTCGCGGATGGCGGCGCCCTTGGTGGCGACGTCGAGTCCGAGCACTTCGGCACGGCCCTCGGTGGCGGGGGACAGACCCAGCAGAATCTTGATCATGGTGGACTTGCCGGCTCCATTGGCTCCGACGAGTCCGGTCACCCCGGGCCCGATGTCCATGGTCAGCCGGTCAAGCGCGGTCACCCTGGGGAACCGCTTGCTCAGGCTTTCGGTCGCGATCACAGTCACGGCATAGACGGTAGTGACCCGTACCACTCAGGTCATCAGACCCGAGAGCCGTCTTGATATCAGACCTCAGGTGTACGGGGGTCTAAGGGTCACCCTGAGGTCTCACGCGATCTATTGACGCAACCTCTAACAACTGTCACATTCGTCAGTGTCAAGTTACGGGCACGTACCGCAGTCAGCGTGGACGAGGGTGGGCGGTGGCATGACGACGGCAGTGGCAGCAGGTACGGGTGAACTGGCCGCGGAACTGCGCGGGTTCAGAAAGGTGCAGCGCCTCGCGTACGAGTGCGCGGAAGCCGTCGCCGCGCAGCTGGAGCCCGGCATCACCGAGCGCGAGGCGGCGCGCATGCAGCGCGAGTGGCTGCGCGAGCGCGGTGTGCGTGACTGGTTCCACCTGCCCTTCGCGTGGTTCGGGAACCGCACGGCGTTCGTGAACTTCCGGGTCCCGCTGCAGTTCTTCCCCACCAACCGGCGCCTCGAGCCCGGGATGCCGTTCATCCTGGACATGGCCCCTGTGTACGACGGCTTCACGGCCGACATCGGCTACTCCGGCTCGCTCGGCATCAACCCGGTGCAGGACAAGCTGATGGACGACCTCGAGGCGCACCGCGAGCTGATCCTGCGCGAGGTGCGCGAGCGCCGGCCGCTGCGGGAGATCTACGACGACGTGGACCGGCTCATGGTCCGCCAGGGCTACGCCAACCGGCACCGCGCCTATCCCTTCGGCGTGATCGCGCACAAGGTCGACCGGGTCAGCCAACGCCGCTGGTCACCGCATGTCTTCGGGTTCGGCACCCAGTCCCTGAAGGGCCTGGCGAGCGACGCGCTGCACGGCCACCGCGAGGGCTGGTCCCCGCTCTGGTCGCCGTACCGCTTCTCCGACCACCCGCCGCAGCCGGGCCTGTGGGCGGTCGAACCGCACCTCGGCTTCAGAGGTACGGGCGCCAAGTTCGAGGAGATCCTGGTCGTCACCGACTCCGAGGACCCCGAGCAGAGCGCCTTCTGGCTGGACGACGATCTGCCGCATGTGCGGCGCTGGGCGGAGGAGAAGTGACGGTGCCGGTGACTCTTCAAGGCGCGCGCGAGCGCCGGGTGCGGAGCGGCGACGTCGAGCTGTGCGTCGCCGAGCTGGGCGAGCCCGGCCGGCCGACGGTAATGCTCGTGCACGGATATCCGGACAGCAAGGAGGTGTGGTCCGAGGTCGCGCCGCGGCTGGCCGACCGCTTCCATGTCGTGCTGTACGACGTCCGCGGCCACGGCCGGTCGACGGCACCGAAGCCGCTGCGCGGCGGGTTCACGCTGGAGAAGCTGACGGACGACTTCCTGGCCGTCGCGGACGCGGTCAGTCCGGGCGAGCCCGTGCATCTGGTCGGGCACGACTGGGGCTCGGTGCAGGCCTGGGAGTTCGCCACGGTCAAGCGCACCGAGGGCCGGATCGCGTCCTTCACCTCGATGTCCGGGCCCTCCCTCGACCACTTCGGCCACTGGATCGGCGGACGCCTCAAGCGGCCCACCCCGCGCCGGATCGGGCAGCTCCTCGGTCAGGGCGCCAAGTCCTGGTACGTCTACGCGCTGCACACGCCCGTACTGCCCGAACTGGCCTGGCGCGGCCCCCTCGGCAAGACCTGGCCGCGCATCCTGGAGCGCATGGAGAAGGTCCCCGGCGGCGGATACCCGACCTCGTCCCTGCCGACGGACGCGGCACACGGGGCATGGCTGTACCGGGACAACGTACGAGCCCGACTGAGCCGCCCGCGCGCGGACGCCTACGCACACGCGCCCGTGCAGCTCATCACGCCCCTCGGGGACGCCTTCCTGTCGGAGCGGCTCTACGACGAACTGGAGCAGTGGGTTCCGCAGTTGACCCGGCGCACGCTCCCGGCGAAGCACTGGATCCCGCGCTCCCGCCCCGACCAACTGGTGTCCTGGATCACGGAGTTCGTGACATCCGTCGAGGGCGGTCGGCCGAAAGGCGTGACCGCGACCGGGAAGTACGCCGACCGCTTCGGCGGGCAGCTCGTCCTGGTCACCGGCGCGGGCAGCGGCATCGGACGGGCGACGGCGTACGCCTTCGCGGAGGCCGGCGCGCGCGTGGTCGCCGTCGACCGGGACGCCGAGGCCGCGGGTCGCACCGCCGAAATGTCCCGGCTGATCGGCGCACCCGACGCCTGGGCCGAGACGGTCGACGTCTCCGACGAGCAGGCCATGGAGAAGCTCGCCGAGAAGGTCGCCACCGAGTACGGCGTGGTGGACGTCCTGGTGAACAACGCCGGGATCGGCCTGTCGGGCTCCTTCTTCGACACCACACCGGAAGACTGGAAGAAGGTCCTCGACGTCAATCTGTGGGGCGTCATCCACGGCTGCCGGCTGTTCGGCAAGCAGATGACCGAGCGCGGACAGGGCGGCCACATCGTCAACACCGCCTCGGCCGCGGCGTACCAGCCCTCCAAGGCGCTGCCCGCCTACAGCACGTCCAAGGCGGCCGTACTGATGCTCAGCGAGTGCCTGCGCGCCGAGCTGGCCGGCCAGGACATCGGCGTCACCGCGATATGCCCCGGCTTCGTCAACACCAGCATCACCTCGACCGCGCACTTCGCCGGTGTCGACGCCGATGAGGAGAAGCGCCGCCAGAAGAAGTCCGCGCGGCTGTACGGGCTGCGGAACTATCCGCCGGAGAAGGTCGCCGACGCGATCCTGCGGGCGGTGGTGCGGGGCGATGCAGTTGTTCCTGTGACGCCGGAGGCGCGTGGGGCATATCTCATGTCGAGGTTCACGCCGAAGGCGCTGCGCAGGATCGCACGGTTGGAGCCGCCGCTATGAGCGACGGGGGTCATGCGCGCGGGGGAGCGGTTGCCGGCGAAAGCCTGTCCGGGAGGCGCGGTGAGGCAGGGCGCGCGGCCGGGGCGGCGCCTGCGCCCCCCTACCGGATCGAGGACCTCGCGCACCTCAGCGGCGCCACCGTCCGCACCATCCGTGCCTACCAGGACCGAGGCCTGCTCCCCCGCCCGGAGCGCCATGGCCGGGCCAACCTGTACGCGGACGCCCATCTCAACCGCCTGCGCCAGATCGCCGATCTCCTCGACCGCGGCTACACCCTGGCGTCCATCAAGGAGCTCCTGGAGGCCTGGGACGCCGGTCGTGGCCTCGGTGGGGTGCTCGGGCTGGTCGCCGAGGTGGACGGGCCGTGGACCGACGAGGAGGCGGTACGGATCTCGCGTGCCGAGCTGGAGGAGCGCTTCGGCGGCACCCCGGACGACGCGGCGGTGGTCGAGGCCGTGGAGCTCGGCGTACTGGAGCCGGTCCCCGGTGACGAGGACTCGTTCGTCGTTCCGAGCCCTCAAGAGCTGGCTGTGGCGGTCGAGTTGCACGCGGCCGGGGTGCCGCTGTCCGCGATCTCGGGCCATCTGCGGGAGTTGAGGGGTCAGGTCGAGCACATCGCCGCCCGTTTCCTGGAGTTCACCACCGAACACGTCTTCGCACGCTACCTCGACGGTGCCCACCGTCCGACGGACGCGGAGGCGGCCGAGGCGGCCTCTCTCGTACGGCGGTTGCGTCCGCTCGCCCAGCACACCGTGGACGCGGAACTCGCCCGCGCCATGAGGCGGGTGGCCGTGCGACATCTGCGTCAGCACCTGGGCGCGGACGAGACGCCCGAACGTCAGAATCGGACGAGAGCTGTGCCCGTACCCGAGGAGACAATGCAGGCCGTTGAGGGCCTGGTTGGCGCAAAGCAATCAGCCGAGTTCATCGCGCTGGCCGCCGAACGGGAGGTACAGGCAAGGGCCTTGGATCGGCTCGCCACAAATCACGGCTCATCAGGTGATCTTGACGAAACCCCTTGAAACGACGGCTCGTTGTCCACAGAATCGCCAATTCCCCTGTGGATAACCGCACTTGGTTGTGGACCAAACATCCGGACTGAAATCGTTCGCGTGATTCGAGCCTCTCCCGGCAGTCTGGTGGCATGGACGAAAGACGCACCGTGAAGGTCTCGAAGTACCTCTCGAAGCACCTGCGCCACCAGCCCGAGCGCATCGGGCTCACCCTCGACGAGGGCGGCTGGGTCGAGATCGAGACCCTGATCGCCGCCGCGACCGCGCACGGATTCCGGTTCACCCGGGAAGAGCTGGATCACGTGGTGGCCGCCAATGACAAGCAGCGCTTCGCGATCGACGGCACCCGGATCCGCGCCAGCCAGGGCCACAGCATCGACGTCGAACTCGGACTGCCCCCGGCGACCCCGCCGGCCCACCTCTACCACGGCACCGTGGCTGGCAACCTGGCTGCGATTCGCAGCGCGGGCCTGCTCCCCATGAACAGGCACGATGTGCACCTCTCCGCGGACCGCGAGACCGCGACGCGGGTCGGAGCCCGGCGTGGCCGCCCGGTCGTGCTTTCCGTGGACGCCGGCGCCATGCACAGCGACGGCCATGTCTTCCACGTCAGCGCGAACGGGGTGTGGCTGACGAAGGCCGTGCCGCCGGAGTATCTGCGGTTTCCCGAGGCGCACTGATCCGGGCCGCCACGGGACCCCGAGTACATACCGGTGATCGACTCAGACACCGCTGATCGACTCGGACACCGCTGATCGACCGCGCTCCGTGGCTGAGCAGCCGCGGTCGGTGGCTGTTTCACGTGAAACCCATTCGGCCGCATAGGCTCGATGCATGAGTCTGCGCCTGAGCACCGTGATCCTCCCGTACCGCCGCTGGTCCGAGGGGGGCCGCCAGGCATGGCAGCGCGCGGAGGAGCTCGGTTTCCACACCGCGTACACCTACGACCACCTGTCCTGGCGGAGCTTCCGGGACGGCCCCTGGTTCGGCGCCGTGCCGACACTGACCGCCGCCGCGGCCGTCACCGACCGGCTGCGCCTGGGCACCCTGGTGACCTCGCCGAACTTCCGGCACCCGGTGAACCTGGCCAAGGAACTGATCTCCCTCGACGACATCTCGGGCGGCCGGGTCACGCTCGGCATCGGCGCAGGCGGCACCGGCTTCGACGCCACCGCGCTCGGCCAGGAGCCATGGACCCCGCGCGAGCGGGCCGACCGGTTCGCCGAGTTCGTCGCGCTGCTGGACCAACTGCTGACCGAGGACTCTGTGTCGTACGAGGGCGACTTCTACTCGGCGCACGAGGCGCGGAACATCCCTGGCTGTGTGCAGCGCCCTCGGTTGCCCTTCGCGGTCGCCGCGACCGGGCCTCGCGGCCTGCGGCTCGCGGCGCGCTACGGGCAGGCGTGGGTGACCACGGGCGACCCGAAGCTGTATGAGAACGGCACTTCTGAACAGTCGGTTCAAGCCATTCGCGGACAGGTCGGGAAGCTGGCAGACGCCTGCGCCGAGATCGGCCGGGACGTGGCTGGGCTCGACAAGATCCTGCTCACCGGGTTCACCCCGGACCGCGGTCGTCCGCTGGAGTCCCTCGACGCGTTCGTGGACTTCGCCGGGCGCCATCAGGAGCTGGGATTCACCGAGATCGTGGTCCACTGGCCGATCCCGGACTCGGACTTCGCGGCCGACGAGAAGGTCTTCGAGCAGATCGCCATGGAGGCCTTGGCGCAGCTGCACTGAGCTCATGGGAGCGACGGTGCTGGTCAGGAGGATGTGGGCGGTGTTCGCAGGGGCGGTTTCTCCTCAGGTGCGGACTCAGATGTGCGGGCTGCCGCACGGCCGTGCAGGCGTATACGGGAGAATGGCCCGGTGACCTCAGCGACTCGACAGCCCCAGACCCCGGCCGCCGCTGTCCGCCCGCGGCTCATCGCCACCGACCTGGACGGCACGCTGCTGCGGGACGACAAGTCGGTCTCCCCCCGCACGGTCGCCGCGCTGGCCGCCGCCGAGGAGGCGGGCATCGAGGTGTTCTTCGTCACCGGCCGCCCCGCGCGCTGGATGGACGTCGTCAGCGACCACGTCCACGGGCACGGCCTGGCGATCTGCGGCAACGGCGCCGCCGTGGTCGACCTGCACGGCGGCCCCGGCACCCACCGGTTCGTGAAGGTGCGCGAGCTGGCCCGGGAGAACGCCCTGGACGCCGTACGGCTGCTGCGTGACGCGGCTGAGGGCACGGTGTACGCGGTGGAGCAGACGTACGGCTTCTACCAGGAGCCGGGCTATCCCAAGCTGCACATGGAGATACCGGACGAGCTCGCGCCGGCCGAGCACCTCCTGGCGCCGGACGCCCCGGGAGCCGGCGAGCCGGTGCTCAAGATCCTCGCCTACCACCCCACCCTCGACCCCGACGCCTTCCTCACCCTCGCCCGCCTCGCCATCGGCGACCGGGCCAACGTCACCCGTTCCAGCCCCAGCGCCCTGCTGGAGATCAGCGGGCCCGGCGTCTCCAAGGCCAGCACGCTCGCCCTGTGCTGCGCCGAGCGCGGCATCTCGCACGAGCAGGTCGTGGCCTTCGGGGACATGCCCAATGACGTCGAGATGCTGACGTGGGCGGGCCAGTCGTACGCGATGGGCAACGCGCACCCGGATGTCGTCGCCGCCGCGTCGGGGCGGACGGTCGCCAACAACGAGGACGGCGTGGCCTTGGTGATCGAACAGCTCCTGGCGAAGCGGGCCTAGACCTACCCGAGCGGCGCTCCGCGTTCGGAGAGCCACGGCACCGGGTCCACGCCCGAGCCCAGTTCCGGAGTGACCCGCACCTCGAAGTGCAGGTGCGGGCCGGTGGAGTTGCCCGTCGTGCCCGACTGGCCGATCCACTGCCCGGTGTCGACCCGCTCGTCCTGGTCGACGGCGACGGAGGCGAGGTGGGCGTACTGCGTGTAGTAGCCGTCCGTGTGCCGGACGACGACCTCCATGCCGAAGGCGCCCGCGCACGCCACCTTCACCACGCGCCCGTCCCCGACCGCCCGCACGGGCGTGCCGATCGGCACCGCGAAGTCCTGCCCGGTGTGCCGCTTCGCCCAGCGCTTTCCACCGCTGCCGAACGCGGCGGACAGCTCGTACCTCGCGACCGGCGTGACCCAGGCGCTCGTGCTGTCCGTCTCCTTCTGGTCGAGCCGGACCGCACCCGGGCACGATCCGGCGGCCACGGAGACGTCGGCCTTCCCCTGCAACTCCCACCGCGCCTCTTCGAGCTTGTCCTCGATGCCCTGCTTGAGGTCAGCGAGCTCGGAATTGCGTTTCTCCAGCACCTGCCAGGCCGCCGCGGCCCTGGCCTCGTCCCCGGCGAGCCGCACCTCGGCGCGACGGCTCTTCTCGATGGAGTTGGCGACGGCCAGGTTCGCCTGCGAGAACACATGCTGACCGCGCATCAGCTGCTCCGGGCTCGTCGCGAGGATGATCTGCGCGGTGAGCGGCACGCCGCCGCCGTTGCGGTACTGGGCGCGTGCGATCCGACCGAGGTCCTTGTGCATGACGCCGATCTCCCGCCGCTCCCGATCCAGCAGCGCCTCGACCCGCAGTGCCTTCGCCCGCTGCACTTCTGCCCGCTTCCGCCCCGCTTCGTATCGCCCGGTCGCCACGGCCGCGTCCTCGTACAGCTTCAGCACCTGGGCGCTGAGGGTCGAGTCACCGCCGGTTCCGGTGCCGTTGTGGCCCGAGGTGCCCTTGCCGTCACCGGCCGCGTCTGCGGGCCGGGCCACGAGGCCGACGAGCACACACAGCAGCGCCGGAGCGACCAGGAGGCGACGGCGATATGAGCACATGTCAGCGATCCTGGCCCGCGGGGCGAGTGAGGGCCCTGTTCAAGTCGTACAGCTGGGGGATGTGTTGCTGCGGATGGGTCAGTACGGCCGTTGACGCGAGCGCCGGCGAGCGTCGCGCCACGCCAGGGCCGACAGTGCGTGGCCGCCGGACCGCAGGCGCCCACGGCCACGGTCCCGTCGGCCGCTACGGCGCCCCCACCAGCAGATCCGCCTGCTCCTCCCGCTCCACCATCCCCCGCAGCGGACCGTCCCCGGCGGCCAGCTCCGCGAACGTGCCCCGCTGCACCAGCCGCCCCTCGTCCAGGACGACCACCTCGTCGACGGCCTCCAGCCCGGCGAGTCGGTGCGTGATGAGCAGGGTCGTACGGCCCTCGGTGGCGGCCAGCAGGTCGGCGGTGAGGGCGTCGGCGGTGGGCAGGTCGAGGTGCTCGGCGGGCTCGTCGAGGACGAGGACGGGGAAGTCGGCGAGCAGTGCGCGGGCCAGCGCGAGCCGCTGCCGCTGACCGCCCGACAGCCGTGCCCCGTGCTCACCCACGAGCGTGTCCAGCCCGTCGGGCAGGCCATCGGACCAGTCGAGCAGCCGGGCGCGGTGCAGGGCGTCACGCAGGTCGGCCTCGGTGGCGTCCTTCCTGGCGAGGAGCAGGTTCTCGCGCACGGAACTGTCGAAGAGGTGCGCGTCCTGCGCACACAGCCCGACGAGACGCCGTACGTCGTCACCGTCCAGCGCGTGCGCGTCCACGCCGCCCAGCGTGTACGAGCCCGCGTCGGCGTCCAGGAAGCGCAGCAGCACCTGCGCCAGCGTCGTCTTGCCGGACCCTGACGGGCCGACCACGGCGATCCTGCGGCCCTTCTCCAGGGTCAGGTCGAGTCCGGCGAGCGCGTCCCGGTCCTGTCCGGCATGACGGGCGGTCAGGCCCGTGACGGCGACCGGGAAGGGCGATGCGGGCGCCTGCCGGGGCCGGGCGGGTTCCCGTACGGGCTCGGGCGCGTCCAGCACCTCGTATACGCGTTCCGCGCTCTTGCGCACCCGCTGCCGGTACTGCACGGCGAGCGGCAGCCCCAGGACGGCCTCGAACGCGGCCAGCGGGGTGAGGACGACAACGGCCATGGTCACACCGCCGAGCCGCCCGTCGGCGACCCCCTGGGCGCCCACGAGGGCGGTGGCGGCGACGGTGAGCCCGCAGATCAGCGCGGTGAGCCCGTCGCCGAGCGCGGTCGCTGAGGCGGCCCGCGAAGCGATCCGGGTCAGCGTGCCGTCGGCCCGCCGCGCCTCTGCAGTACGGCTGGGCAGGGCGCCGGCGACGGTCAGTTCCGCGGTGCCGGTGAGCAGATCCGTCACGCGCGTCGCGAGTTCTCCGCGTGCGGGGGCCAGCCGGCGCTCGGCGCGTCGGGCGACGGCACCGGTGAGGAACGGGACTCCGGCCCCGGCCGCGAGGAGCCCGGCCGCGAGCACGGCTCCGGCCTCGGGCAGCAGCCAGGCCGTGAAACCGACGGCCCCGGCGGACACGACGGTCGCGGCAGCGGCGGGCAGCAGCCACCGCAGCCAGTAGTCCTGCAGCGCGTCCACATCCGCGACGAGCCTCGACAGCAGATCGCCGCGACGCGTGCGGCGCAGCCCTGCGGGCGCCAGCCGCTCCAGCCGCCGGTACACGGCGACCCGCGTGTCGGCCAGCATCCGCAGCACGGCGTCGTGCGACACCAGCCGCTCGGCGTACCGGAACACGGCCCGCCCGATGCCGAAGGCCCGCGTCGCCGTCACGGCGACCATCAGGTACAGCACGGGCGGCTGCTGCGAGGCCCGCGAGATGAGCCACCCGGAGGTCGCCATGAGCCCGACGGCGCTGCCGAGCGCGAGGCTGCCGAGCACCAGCGCGAGGACGAGACGACCGCGCCGGGGACCGGACATGGCGCGGACGCGGGCGAGAACACCGCGCTTGGCTGCGGTGAGCGGCACGGTCCCGGCGTCTTCCGAAGCGGAACCGCTGTCCGGGTCCTGCTCGAGCGGACGGTCAACGGACGCCTTGGGCAAGGCCTCTGCCGACACCGGCGCCACGGCCTCCGACAACCGCACCACCCGGTCCGCCACGCCCAGCAGCGCCGGCCGATGCACCACCAACAGCACCGTCCGCCCCACCGCCAGCCTCCGCACGGCCTCAACGACCGCGGCCTCGGTGGCCCCGTCGAGCGCGGCCGTCGGCTCGTCGAGGAGCAGGACGGGCCGGTCCGCCAGGAACCCCCTGGCCAGCGCGAGCCGCTGCCGCTGCCCCGCGGACAGGCCGACCCCGTCCTCGCCCAACACGGTCTCGACGCCCTGGGGCAGCGCGTCCACGAACTCCAGCGCCCCGGCGTTCCCCAGCGCCCGCCGCACGGCAGCGTCGTCCGCGTCGGGACGCGCCAGCCGTACGTTCTCGGCGATCGTCCCCGCGTACAGGTGCGGCCGCTGCGGCACCCAGGCGATCCGTGAACGCCATTCCTCCAGATCGAGTTCGGCAAGATCCGCTCCCCCGACCAGGATCCGCCCCTCGGCCGGCCGCACGAACCCCAACAGTGCGTTGAGCAGCGTCGACTTGCCCGCCCCGCTCGGCCCGACGAGCGCGACCGTCTCCCCGGGCTCGACGGCGAAGGACACATCCGACACTGCGTCGGAGGACCGTCCGGGGTAGCGGACCGAGACTCCCTCGAACGACACCGCCCCCGTCGGCACCGCCGCGCTTCCCGACGCCGGCGCCGGAGTCTCCAGCACCTCGAAGATCTCCTCGGCCGCGGACAGGCCCTCGGCCGCCGCGTGATACTGCGCTCCCACCTGACGCAGCGGCAGGTAGGCCTCGGGTGCCAGCACAAGGATGACCAGGCCGTCGTACAGATGCATGTCGCCGTGGACGAGGCGCATGCCGATCGTCACCGCGACCAGGGCCACCGAGAGCGTCGAGAGCAACTCCAGCGCGAAGGAGGAGATGAAGGCGATCCGCAGCGTCCGCATGGTCGCCCGGCGGTATTCATCGGTGATCCGCCGGATCGACTCGGCCTGAGCCTTGGCACGCCCGAACACCTTCAGGGTCGGCAGACCGGCCACGACGTCCAGGAAGTGCCCGGACAGCCGGGACAGCATCCGCCACTGACGGTCCATCCGGGACTGTGTGGCCCAGCCGATCAGCATCATGAAGATCGGGATCAGTGGCAGGGTGCCGACGATGATGGCCGCCGACACCCAGTCCTCGGTCACGATCCGCGCCAGCACGGCGATCGGCACGACCACCGCGAGCCCCAGCTGCGGCAGGTAGCGCGAGAAGTAGTCGTCGAGGGCGTCGACGCCCCGCGTGGCGAGCGCGACCAGCGATCCGGTCCGCTGTCCGCTCAGCCAGTCGGGCCCCAGCTCGGTCGCCCGCTCCAGCAGTCGCCCGCGCAGCTCCGACTTCACAGCGGCGCTGGCACGGTGAGCGGCGAGTTCGGTGAGCCAAGCGACTACGGCGCGGCCGATGGCCACGGCCACCAACAGCATTAGGGGAGTGCGCAGTTCAGCCGCGGACATCCCGTGCTGGAACGCCCCCACCACCGCCTCGGCGATGAGCATCGCCTGCGCGATGACCATCACGGCACCGACGGCGCCCAGGCCTACGACCGCGATCAGGAAGAGGCGAGTGGCGCGGGCGTATCGGAGAAGACGCGGATCGATCGGTTTCACGTGAAACATGCCCTTCGGTCCAGGGCGGGGTGTTTCACGTGAAACATCGTGAACCACCCCGCCACAGCGGACTCAGTGCTTGGCCCCCGAAGCGGCGTTCGCAGCAATGTGCTGCGTGCCGATCCGCTTGCGGAAGACCCAGTAGGTCCAGCCCTGGTAGAGCATGACGACCGGTGTGGCGATCACCGCGCACCACGTCATGATCTTCAGGGTGTACGGGCTCGACGAGGCATTGGTGACCGTGAGGGACCACTCGTCATTGAGTGAGGACGGCATGACGTTCGGGAAGAGCGTCAGGAAGAGCATCGCGACGGCGGCCACGATGGTGACGCCGGAGAAGGCGAACGACCATCCCTCGCGCCCCGCTTGGTTCGCCACCAGCGCCGCCACCAGCGCGGCCACGGCCACCACGAGCGCGACCAGGCTCTGACCGTCGCCGTTCTCGACCTGCGTCCAGAGCAGGAAGATCAGCGCCAGCACGGCGGCGGCGAGTCCGACCCACAGGGCCAGCTTCCGCGCCCGCTCCCGGATCTCCCCCACGGTCTTGAGCGCGGTGAACACCGCACCGTGGAAGGTGAACAGCGTCAGCGTCACCAGACCACCGACCAGCGCGTACGGGTTGAGCAGGTCCAGGACGTTGCCGACGTACTCGTGGTTCTCGTCGAGCTTCACGCCCCGCACGATGTTGCCGAAGGCCACACCCCACAGGAACGCCGGGAGCAGCGAGCACCAGAAGATGGCGTTCTCCCAGTTGCGCTGCCAGTGCTCCTCGGGCCGCTTCGCGCGGTACTCGAAGGCGACGCCCCGGACGATCAGACAGACCAGGATGAGCAGCAGCGGCAGATAGAAGCCGGAGAAGAGCGTGGCGTACCACTCGGGGAAGGCAGCGAAGGTGGCGCCGCCCGCCGAGAGCAGCCACACCTCGTTGCCGTCCCAGACGGGACCGATGGTGTTGATCAGCACCCGTCGCTCGGGCCGGTTGCGGGCCAGCAGCTTGGTGAGGACGCCGACCCCGAAGTCGAAGCCCTCCAGGAAGAAGTAGCCGATCCACAGGACGGCGATCAGGACGAACCAGACGTCGTGAAGTTCCATGACTGTGCAGCTCCCTCGGCCTAGTACGAGAAGGCCATCGGCTTGTCGGCGTCACGGTCGTCGCCGCCGATCTTCGTTGGCGGGTTCAGGTCGGCCTCGGTGAGCTCGGGCGGGCCGGCCTTGACGTACTTCGCGAGGAGCTTGACCTCGACGACGGCGAGGATGGCGTACAGCGTCGTGAAGACGATCATCGAGGTGAGGACCTCGCCCTGGGATACGCCGGGGGAGACCGCGTCCCGAGTGCGCAGGACGCCGTACACGACCCACGGCTGACGGCCCATCTCGGTGAAGATCCAGCCCCAGGAGTTGGCGATCAGCGGGAAGGCCAGGGTCCAGATGGCGATCCGCCAGTACCACGTGGTCAGCTTCGGACCGAGCGCCTTCTTCGGGAGCAGCACCAGATGCGGCACCTCGTCGTCACCGACCCTCAGGTGCTGCGGCAGCATGAACTTCTTGCGGGTCAGCCAGAGTCCGATCAGGCCGATGGTGAAGGACGCCATGCCGAAGCCGATCATCCAGCGGAAGCCCCAGTAGGCGACGGGGATGTTGGGCCGGTAGTCGCCGGGACCGTACTTCTCCTGCTCGGCCTTGTTGACGTCGTTGATGCCGGGGACGTATGAGGTGAAGTCATCCTTGGCCAGGAAGGACAGCAGGCCGGGGATCTCTATGGCGACCTTGTTGTGGCCCTTGTCGACGTCGCCGACGGCGAAGATCGAGAAGGGCGCCGGCTCCTCGCCGTCCCACAGAGCTTCGGCCGCGGCCATCTTCATCGGCTGCTGCTCGTACATGATCTTGCCGAGCGTGTCACCGCTGATCGCGGTGAGCAGGCCACCGATGGCGACGGTGACCAGGCCGAGCCTGAGCGAGGTCTTCATATCGCGGATGTGCTTCTTGCGCAGCAGGTGGAAGGCGGAGATGCCGACCATGAACGCGCCACCGGTGAGGAAGGCCGCCGAGAGGGTGTGGAAGGCCTGGGCGAGCGCGGTGTTCTGGGTCAGCACGAGCCAGAAGTCGGTGAGCTCGGCCCGCCCCTTCGCCTCGTTGATCCGGTAGCCGACGGGATGCTGCATCCAGGAGTTGGCCGCCAGGATGAAGTACGCCGACAGGATCGTGCCGATGGAGACCATCCACATACAGGCCAGGTGGATCTTCTTCGGCAGCTTGTCCCAGCCGAAGATCCATAGCCCGATGAAGGTGGACTCGAAGAAGAAGGCGATCAGGGCCTCGAAGGCGAGCGGGGCGCCGAACACGTCACCGACGAAGCGGGAGTAGTCGGACCAGTTCATGCCGAACTGGAACTCCTGCACGATGCCGGTGACGACACCCATCGCGATGTTGATCAGGAAGAGCTTGCCCCAGAACTTCGTCGCTCTGAGGTACTTCTCCTTCTCCGTGCGCACCCATGCGGTCTGTAGCCCGGCCGTGAGGGCGGCCAGCGAGATCGTCAGGGGGACGAACAAAAAGTGGTAGACGGTGGTGATACCGAACTGCCAGCGCGCCAGAGTCTCCGGCGCCAAAGCCAGGTCCACGTCGCCGCTCCTTACCTGCCGCTTGTGAAAGCGTTCACATTCACAAGCAATTATGCAGCACGCCTATCCCTGCCCTCAAAGGGGGGGTCCTTCGTCGAGATCAGCCCCTTGGCGCACACTTCAACATATTGTTGAATCGGTGCCATGCAGACACCGACGCCCCTACAGATACTGATCTCCTGGCCCGCGGGACACCTCACCGCGACCCTCGACGACACTCCCACCACGCAGGCCCTCGTCAAGGCCCTGCCCCTCGCCTCCACGGCCCGCACCTGGGGAGAGGAGGTCTACTTCGACACGGGCGTCGCGGTTCCACGTGAAACCAGCGCCCAGCAGGTCGTCGAGCCGGGCACGGTCGCCTTCTGGACCGACGGAGACGCGCTCGCCCTCCCCTACGGGCCCACACCGATCTCGCGAGGCGAGGAGTGCCGCCTCGCGAGCCCGTGCAACGTTCTGGGCCGCATCGACGGCGACCCCCGTCTGTTGGCGACGGTCCGCGACGGCGACCCCGTCCGCGTGGAGCTGGTGGACGCCTGACCGTGCCCGTGGAGCCCTAGAACTCCTTCCGGAACCCTTCCGCCACCTTCAGGAAGATGTCGTTCGCCTCGTCCTCCCCGATCGTCACCCGCACACCCTCGCCCGGGAACGGCCGGATCACGACGCCTGCCTGCTCACACGCCTGAGCGAAGGCGACCGTGCGCTCCCCCAGGCGCAGCCACACGAAGTTGGCCTGGGTCTCGGGCACCGTCCAGCCCTGAGCGCGCAGCCCGTCGACCACGCGGTTGCGCTCGCACACCAACGAGCCGACCCGGCCGATCAGTTCGTCCTCGGCACGCAGCGAGGCGATCGCCGCCTCCTGCGCGACGTGGCTCACCCCGAACGGCACGGCCGTCTTGCGCAGGGCCGCCGCGACCGGCTCGTGGGCGATCGCGAAACCGACGCGGAGGCCGGCGAGACCGTACGCCTTGGAGAAGGTCCGCAGAACACAGACGTTCGGCCGCTCGCGGTAGATCTCCACCCCGTCCGGCACCTCGGGGTCACGGATGAACTCGCGGTACGCCTCGTCCAGCACCACCAGGACGTCACTGGGCACCCGATCCAGGAACCGCTCCAGCTCGGCCCGCCTCACGACCGTGCCCGTCGGGTTGTTGGGGTTGCAGACGAAAATCAGCCTGGTGCGGTCGGTGATGGCGGCGGCCATCGCATCCAGGTCGTGCACATCGCCCGCGGTCAGCGGCACCTTGACGGACGTGGCGCCGCTGATCTGCGTGATGATCGGGTACGCCTCGAAGGACCGCCAGGCGTAGATGACCTCGTCACCGGGTCCGGCGGTGGCCTGGATCAGCTGCTGGGCGACGCCGACCGAGCCGGTGCCGGTGGCCAGGTGGGAGATCGGGACGCCGAAGCGCTCCGACAGCTCGTTCATCAGCCCCGTGCACATCATGTCGGGGTAGCGGTTGAAGGACGAGACGGCGGCCGTCACGGTCTCCATCACGCCGGGCAGCGGCGGATAGGGGTTCTCGTTGGAGGACAGCTTGTAGGCCACCGGACCACCGGCCGTGGCAGGCTTGCCCGGCTTGTAGGTGGGGATACCCTCCAGCTCGACGCGCAGCTTGGGGCTCATCTCGCTCACCGCAGTCCTCCTCACGACCACCGGCGGCCATCACCACCGCCGGCTCCAATACTGCTCACCTTATGAGGATTCGGCGCCGATGCGTACAGGTGAGGGAGGGTCGATACGCAGGGAAGGGGCGGGCCCGTCTGTTGATCCCTCCTGTCACACCTGCATCAGGGGCATCAGGGTACGAAGGCGCACGAATTAGGGGGCGCGCCACACATATATCTACGCGCCGGTGGCTCACTCCGTGGCGCGCATCACCCGTGAAGGTGAGTTGAGACCTCTTCGAAACATCGGTCACTTGGCAGGCCCATGCGCGCCGACAAGTCACGTCCTGCCATAGGATCGTTCAACTCCCTTGTTTTTAAAGGGCATTGACGCATGATGACCTTGCAGAAACGTGTCTGTCAACGCGTGCATATGCGTCCGCACTACCCCACCGAATGAGCCCTACTATCGGCTCGCCATGACAGCAGCAGGGAAGCACCAGGTGAGCCGCGCGGAAACCTCTCGTCGAGGCAGTCGACCCGGCCGGGCGGGTATCAGAGACGTGGCCGCCGCCGCGGGGGTCTCCATCACGACCGTCTCCGACGCCCTCAACGGCAAGGGCAGGCTCCCGGACGCCACCCGACGCCATGTCCGCGAAGTCGCCGACCGGCTGGGCTACCGCCCGTCGGCCGCCGCCCGCACACTCCGTACGGGCAAGTCAGGACTCATCGGCCTGACCGTGACGACATACGGGGATGAACCTTTCACCTTCACGGAGTTCGCGTACTTCGCCGAGATGGCACGCGCCGCCACTTCGGCCGCGCTCGCCCGCGGCTACGCCCTCGTGATCCTCCCCGCGACCTCACGTCACGACGTCTGGTCGAACGTCGCCCTCGACGGCACGGTCGTCATCGACCCGTCCGACCATGACCCGGTCGTCAGTGAGCTGGTCAGACAGGGTCTGCCGGTCGTCTCCGACGGCCGCCCGGCCGGCTCGCTCCCGGTCACCGCCTGGGTCGACAACGACCACGAGGCCGCCGTGATGGGCATCCTCGACCACCTGGCCGACGCCGGCGCCCGCCGGATCGGACTGCTGACGGGCACCACGACGGACACGTACACCCATCTGTCGACCACCGCCTATCTGCGCTGGTGCGAACGGGTCGGCCAGGACCCGGTGTACGAGGCCTACCCGGCGCACGACCCGTGCGCGGGCGCCGTCGCCGCCGACCGGCTGCTCGCCCGCCCCGACCGGCCCGACGCGGTCTACGGACTGTTCGATCCGAACGGCACGGACCTGCTCGCCGCAGCCCGCCGCTACGGGATGCGCGTACCGGACGACCTGCTTCTCGTGTGCTGCAGCGAGTCCACGGTGTACGCCAACACCGAGCCGCCGGTCACCACGCTCTCCCTGAAGCCCCGCCGCATCGGCACGGCCGTGGTGCAGCTCCTCATCGACGCCATCGAGGGGGTCGAGTCGGACCAGCCGGTCGAGCAGGTGATACCGACCGAGTTGATTGTGCGTACCTCGTCCCAGCGACGCCCGCCGCGTACGACGGTCAGCCCGCCCCGGTCGCCCGAGGGCCGGTAGAAACCGGGCGGAGACCTGCGGCAGATGCCGGACGAGGAGCGGCAGAGGCAGGTCGAGGGACTGCAGCAGCGGGGCGAGGGGCTTCAGGAGCAGCTCGAGGGGCGTCAGGAACGCGGCGATCGAGCTGCCGAAGCCCGGGCCAATCGGGGCGAAAGCCGCAGCGGACAGGAGTCCTGCTCCGATTCACCACCCCTGGGTCATCACATGGCGCGATCGGCATTCCTATGATGGGCCCACGACACCCACGGGCCGCTGCGACCAGGCAGTCCGATGCGGTGCAGCTGCGGCGCGATGGTGGAGGGGTCTGATGACTCAGGGGGCCGGTCAGGGACCCGAGATGGAGCGGACGGCGACGTTGCGCGACTTCCGGGTGCCCGCTTACGTGCACGAGACCGGTCCGTACGTCCAGAGCATGAACCCGGGCGAGGTCGCCCCGCCCCTCGACGAGACGTACCCGGAGGGGTACACGCCCACGCAGCGCGACCTGCCCGTGATCAATCGCGGCGACACGGTCCAGGTGCACGTCGACCCCGCCGCCATGCCGGTCCCGGACTCGACGGCAGGTGCCGGCCCGCTGTTCGTGGTCGGCGACGTGCACGGCTATCTCGACGAGCTGATGGCCGCGCTCCAGGAGCAGGGCCTCATCGACTCGGCGGGGAACTGGTCCGCGGGCACCGCCCGGCTGTGGTTCCTCGGCGACTTCACCGACCGCGGCCCGGACGGCATCGGCGTCATCGACCTCGTGATGCGGCTGTCCGCCGAGGCCGCAGCGGCCGGCGGCTACTGCAAGGCCCTGATGGGCAACCACGAACTGCTGCTCATCGGCGCCAAGCGATTCGGCGACACCCCCGTCAACTCCGGCGCGGGCACCGCCACCTTCCAGGCGGCCTGGCTGCTCAACGGCGGCCAGAAGACCGACATGGACCGTCTCCAGGACCACCATCTGCAATGGATGTCGCGTCTGGACGCCATGGAAGAGGTCGACGGGCATCTGCTCGTCCACTCGGACACCACCGCCTATCTCGACTACGGCGACTCGATCGAGGCGGTCAACGACACGGTCCGCGAGACGCTCACGCGCAATGACGCCGACGAAGTCTGGGATCTCTTCCGCAAGTTCACCAAGCGCTTCTCCTTCCGCGACGAGGGCGGCGCCGACCATGTGCGTTCCCTGCTCGATACGTACGGCGGCACCCGCGTCGTTCACGGCCACAGCCCCATTCCTTACCTGACCGGCGAGGTCGGCTCAGAGGACGGCGAGGACAACTCCGGGCCCCTGGTCGAGGGTCCGCACCTCTACGCCGAGGGTCTCGCCATCGCCATGGACGGCGGCGTGACCATGGCCGGAAAGCTGCTGGTCCAGCAACTTCCCCTGGATATCTGACCGTTCACGGGGCAGGCGTCGCCCAAGGCGGGGTGACAGAAGAGGGCGCAGGCCAGGGCCCAATTTTGGCAAACCCCCTGTCACCGTGTGCCGTGACCGCTCTACCATCGGCTTATCCGTAGCAGGCTCCCCTCCGTTTCTGCCCGACGGCTCGTTGGCATGCGAGCCCCAAGCCCTACGGAGCATCGGGGGATGCACATGAACAGCGTTCCGCAGCACCTGCTGAGCGAGGACCGCCAGGAATACGAGCGGATCCTCGATGAGGCGCTGCGCTCCGCCCCACACCGCCCGGAACTGGCCGCTGTCGGTCAGCGGCTCAACCCCGAACAGCTGCGCACCATGGCGCTCAACGCCACCGCTCTGATCACGGCGGCCGCGGCGACCGAGTACCAGCACTACGTGAAGGTCCGCGAGGAACTGCGCCAGCCGGCGCCGTCCACCCCGTCCTCCAACCGCGAGTCCGGCTCCTCCGAGTCGGGCTCGGGCGCGATGGGGCTCGCCACGGCCATGGGAGAAGTCGCCGAGACAGCGGGCCCGGGCGTCATAGCCGTGCTCGCGGTCCTGGCACCCGTCCTCGCCGGCACCGCCGCGGCGATCTTCCTGCTCGTCGGCTACATCCTGAAGATGTTCGACCCCGAGCCGGCGTTCGCCCAGACGATGCTCACCACCGGGTGGGTGTTCGGCGCCGTGGCAGCGGCCGCCATCCTGGTCGCCGCCGTCGGACTCCTGCTCACCGCCCTGCAGAACCGGCCGGCGTTGGACGGCGGGCCGTACGGCGAGCTGAGCGGGGACGTCACCCGGGCCAGGGAAGCCTGGCGCGAGGCCCTGCTGGAGCGCGGCGTCCTGCCTTTCCTGCGGGAGGCACTCGCCGACCCCGGCACGGCGTCGGCGCTGCACCGCACGCCACCGTCGACACCGGCCGGCCGCATCCCGAATCTCGGCTACGGCCGCCCGGGTTTCAGCAGCCCGGACGACGGCGCCTCCCGGGGCTCGCGGCCGAGCTTCAGCAGCCCGGACTACACGAGCCCGGACTTCGGAGGCCCGGAACACCAGCCGGACTAGCACCTCGGCTTGCGCCCCGCCGCAGGAGAGCCCCGCCGTGGGTCCCTCCTTCACGACGGCACCCCGGGGAGACCTCCTCGGGGAGGCGCAAGCCGAACAGCCGGACAGCAACGCCGTACACGACGGCAGCACGCCGGACACCGGGGCATGGCGCCCCGGGTCAGGACGTCGACGTCAGTCCGCGAGCGGCAGGTACACCCGGTTACCCGCCGCGGCGAACTCCTTCGACTTCTGCGCCATGCCCTCTTCGATCTCCGCCTTGGACCCGCCATGTGCGCGGCGGATGTCCTGGGAGATCTTCATCGAGCAGAACTTCGGCCCGCACATGGAGCAGAAGTGAGCCGTCTTGGCGGGCTCGGCCGGAAGGGTCTCGTCGTGGAACTCCCGTGCCGTGTCCGGGTCGAGGGCCAGGTTGAACTGGTCCTCCCACCGGAACTCGAAGCGGGCGTCGGACAGCGCGTCGTCCCACTCCTGTGCCCCGGGGTGCCCCTTGGCGAGGTCGGCCGCATGGGCGGCGATCTTGTAGGTGATGACCCCGGTCTTGACGTCGTCACGGTTGGGCAGGCCCAGGTGCTCCTTGGGCGTGACGTAGCAGAGCATCGCCGTGCCCCACCAGGCGATCATCGCAGCGCCGATGCCGGAGGTGATGTGGTCGTACGCCGGCGCGACGTCGGTGGTCAGCGGGCCGAGCGTATAGAACGGAGCTTCATCGCAGATCTCCTGCTGAAGGTCGATGTTCTCCTTGATCTTGTGCATCGGGACGTGTCCCGGGCCCTCGATCATGGTCTGTACGTTGAAACGCTTGGCGATCGTGTTGAGTTCCCCGAGCGTCCTCAACTCCGCGAACTGCGCCTCGTCGTTGGCGTCCGCGATCGAGCCGGGTCGCAGGCCGTCGCCCAGCGAGTACGTGACGTCGTACGCGGCGAGGATCTCGCAGAGCTCCTCGAAGTTCTCGTACAGGAAGCTCTCCTTGTGGTGCGCCAGGCACCACGCCGCCATGATCGAGCCGCCGCGCGAGACGATGCCGGTCTTGCGGTTGGCCGTCAGCGGTACGAACGGCAGCCGCACGCCCGCGTGGACCGTCATGTAGTCCACGCCCTGCTCGGCCTGTTCGATGACCGTGTCCTTGTAGATCTCCCAGGTCAGCTCCTCTGCCCGGCCGTCGACCTTCTCCAGCGCCTGGTAGAGCGGCACCGTGCCGATGGGGACGGGGGAGTTGCGCAGCACCCACTCACGGGTGGTGTGGATGTTGCGACCGGTCGACAGGTCCATGACCGTGTCGGCACCCCAGCGGGTCGCCCAGGTCATCTTCTCGACCTCCTCCTCGATGGAGGAGGTGACCGCGGAGTTGCCGATGTTGGCGTTGACCTTCACCAGGAACCGCTTGCCGATGATCATCGGCTCGATCTCCGGGTGGTTCACGTTGGCCGGCAGCACTGCCCGGCCAGCGGCGATCTCCTCGCGGACCACTTCGGGAGAAACGTTCTCCCGGAGAGCCACGAACTCCATCTCGGGCGTGACCTCGCCACGGCGTGCGTACGCGAGCTGCGTGACCGCCTCGCCGTCACGGCTGCGACGCGGCTGACGCGGCCGACCGGGGAAGACCGCGTCGAGGTTGCGCAGACCGCCGCGCGGCGAGGTGTGCTTGACGCCGTCGTCCTCGGGACGGACGGGACGGCCCGCGTACTCGGCGGTGTCACCGCGGGCGATGATCCAGTTCTCCCGCAGCGGGGGCAGCCCCCTGCGGACGTCGGTGTCGGCGAGCGGATCGGTGTACGGGCCCGAGGTGTCGTACAACGTGACCGACTGCCCGTTGGTGAGGTGCACCTGGCGGACCGGCACCCGCAGATCGGGGCGTGAACCCTCGACATACGCCTTGTGCCAGCCGATGGACTTCCCGGCCTCCTCGGACTTCTCGTCCTGAACGGAGGCAGGCGTGCGCGCGTCCTTGATGGTCATGAGACCTACTCCCTACGCCGGCATTACCCGGTAACAGGTTCGGCGGTCGACGCAGCCGTATCCGTCTGCCGACGTTTCGTGTGAAACATCACTCGCGATGAGTGATGTTTCATGTGAAACATCGCTGGGACGGAGGTCAGCGCCCTCTCAGCCCGGTGCTCCGAGCTCCCGCGTGTACAAAGGTGGCACCACGCTAGCGTCAATTCGGGCGCGGTGAACAGGGGGCCCCAATCGTTCTTGCGATGATCGGGCGGTGACCACGACGCATGAGCCTCCGTACCCACCGCCCGATCCGCCCCGCGGCTCCGGCTCCGGAAACGGCCCCGGACTCGGCCCCGCGCGGGGTAACGGCCGTACAGGCGGCCTGGGTTCGGAGGTTCCCGGGGGGAGTTACGGCGGTCCTTACGGCCGTGGTCCCGGAGGCGGACAGGACGATCAGGAGACTGGGAACGGGGGCTGGCACGAGCACGGTCCCAGATCCGGGGGGATGCAGGATCGCGGGAGCGGGGTCGGCGGCGGGCAGGGGCGCGGGCCCGGTCCCGGCGGTTTTCACGAGCGCGGTCCCGAATCCGGCGGTTCACAGGCGCCGGTTCCCGGCCCGGGTGACGGCCACGGTCACGATTCCGGGGGCAGTCATGGGCATGGTCCCGGATCCGGCGGCGGTCATGGGCACGGTCCTGGATCCGGGGGCCGGCGTGGCGGTGGTGACGGTGGCGAGCACGGGCACGGGCACTCCCACAGTCACGCCCACGGTCCGGCGGCTCCCGTCTCCCGGCATCTGCGCAAGGTCATCGCGGCAGTCGTGATCCCGTTCGCCGCAGCGGTGGTGGTGGGCCTCGCGGTGCTGTGGCCGGGCGGTGCCCCGCCGCACGAGCGCACCGGGGTCGGCTTCGACCGGCAGACACAGCAGGCCACGGTCACCAAGGTGGTCGAGGTGAGCTGCCAGGAGGTGGGGGCCTCGGGGGTGCCCCCGACCGGCGACACCTCCACCGCCGAGGGGTCCTCCGCCGTGCAGCAGGAAAGCGGCACCTGCAAGAAGGCGACGATCCGCGTCGACGGTGGCAAGGACAAGGGCCGTACGTTCACGGAGATCGTGCAGCCCGACCAGTCACGACAGTTGCAGGAGGGCCAGGAGGTCGTGGTCGCCTACGAGCCCTCCGCGCCCAAGGACCTGCAGTACTCGGTCACCGACGTGAACCGGCGTGTCCCGTTGACCGTGCTCGCCGGCATCTTCGCAGTCGCCGTCGTGGTCGTCGGGCGGTTGCGGGGTCTCATGGCACTGATCTCGCTGGCCATAAGCTTCGCGGTGCTCAACTTCTTCATCCTGCCCGCGATCCTCCAGGGCTCGAACCCGCTGGTCGTCGCCGTGGTCGGGTCGAGCGCCATCATGCTGATCGCCCTCTACCTGTGTCACGGCCTGTCGGCCCGTACATCGGTGGCGGTGCTCGGCACGCTGATCTCGCTGCTGCTGATCGGCATCCTCGGGTCGGTGTTCATCGACTGGGCCGCGCTCACCGGCAACACCGACGACAACACGGGCCTCATCCACGGGCTGTATCCGTCGATCGACATGAGCGGTCTGCTGCTCGCCGGCATCATCATCGGTTCGCTCGGTGTCCTCGACGACGTGACGGTCACCCAGACATCCGCGGTCTGGGAGCTGCACGAGGCCAACCCGGCGATGGGCTGGCGCGGGCTGTACCAGGCGGGCATCCGCATCGGCCGCGACCACATCGCGTCCGTCGTCAACACCCTCGTCCTCGCTTACGCGGGTGCCGCGCTGCCGTTGCTGCTGCTCTTCTCGATCGCGCAGAGCGGCGTGGGGACGGTGGCCAACAGTGAGTTGGTGGCGGAGGAGATCGTGCGCACCCTGGTGGGCTCCATCGGCCTGGTCGCCTCGGTGCCCGTCACCACGGCCCTCGCGGCCCTGGTGGTCTCGGCCGACCGGCCGGAGAAGGGGGCGGTGCCGGCGGGTGCCCAGCCGGTCCCGGCAGGCGGGGCGCCGATCTCGACGGGCCCACAGCCGGCTTCGGGGCGCGGCGGGCGGGGACGTCGGCGGAAGCGGTGAGGGCGGGGAAGCGGGGACGTCGGGGAAGCGGGGGCGTCCGCCGAACGCAGTGACGTCGGCGGAAGCAGTGGCGGGCACGGTTCGCCAACCACGCGCGTACTGGGCGCGCCTGACACGCGCCCGAACCTGAACCCCAACCCGTGCACCTACGGCCTTGCAGCTCCGGCGTCATGGGGAGCTCAGCGGCAGGGAAGCGCTCCCATGCGCGCCGGGAGCGCCCGGCGAAGCGTTACGCCACCCCTGCGCAGCCGTAAGCCTCAGCCCGCGCTCTGCTCCTCCGCGAGGATGCGGTCCAGGGCCTCGTCGAGATGGGCGTCGAAGTCGGCGAGCGCGCCCTCCTGCCCGAGCGGCACCAGCTTGTCGGTGCGGTCGAGAAAGGCCACCAGAGGCGCCACGGAGGAGCGGAACAGCGCCTGGTCGGGCCCGACTTGAAGCCGGATCAGGACGTCGCCGAGCGTCTCGGTGCCTGCCGGAGAGACCCGTACATCTCCCTCCCCGCACGGCCGTCCCACCCCGTCGACCAGCAGTTCCCGACCGAATGCCCAGGTCACGGGGGCATCGCCGGGCAGGTGGAAGGTCAGCCGTACGGCATAGGGATCACAGGTCTCGTAGCGCAACTCCACCGGGATGCGGAAGGAGAGCTCCTCGGACACGAGAAAGCTCATCATGACCTCTGCCTCTACGGACTCGCGCATCGCCCTACCCCGTCGTTTGCAGTCGACTGGCCGGGAACGGACCCCGACACTGGTGGAATCTTGCTGAACGTACACGAGAGATCACAAGGAGTGAGTTTTCAGATACTGATAGAGATCGAGAGTGACCCCAGGAGCCGCCCGATCTCCTCCTGCAGTTGCAGCACCGCCGACAGCAGCCGGTCGGCCTGGTGGGCGGGCAGCGAAATGGCCATCGTCGCGGCCGTGGTGCCCACCGTGATGGGGATGGCCGCGCACACCGTGCCCAGGGCGTACTCCTGACGCTCGGTCACCGGCTCCATCCGCCGGGTCCGTTCGAGTCGTCGCAGCAGGGAGCGGGTATCGCGCACGGTGTACGGGGTGATGGACTCCACGGGATGGCGGTCCAGATGATCGCGGCGAGCATCCTCGTCGAGCTGGGAGAGCAGGCACTGGCCGATGGCGTGCGCGTGGCCGGTCTCCCGGAAGTCGGCCCATTCCTCGACCGCCGGATTGCCCGGGGTGTCGGAGACGCACATGACCTCGATCTCGCCGTCGCGGTACTGGGCGTAGTAAACCGGGACACCAATGGCGTCACGCCATTGAGCGAGCGCGTCGGCAACCGTGCTGCGACGTTTCTGCTCGGCTGCGCTGCTGCTGAGCCGTACGGCCGCCTCGCCGAGGAAGAACAGCCCTTTGTCACGGCGCAGATAGCCCTCGTGCACCAGCGTGCGCAGCAAGTGGTAGGCGGTGGGCAGGGCCAGGCCCGCCTCACGGGCGAGTTGCTTGGCCGGGGCGCCGTATTCATGCTCGGCGACACATTCCAGCAGGCGCATCGCGCGCTGGACGGATCCGATGAGCGTCGCGGACTGCGGCTGCTCGGCGGAGGCCGGGGAGGCCTGCTGCGGGACCTGAGGGACGCAGGAGCGCGGCTGTTCGAGGGGTGTCTGGGGTTCTGAGGGTGCGGTGTCGACCGTGGCCAAGGGTTACTCCCGAAGCGCGAGGGGGGAGCCCGTGCTGGGGAACACGGGGGGTGCACGCCGCTCGCGGGGTCGCCCCCGCGTCGATTTCCGGACTCTATTGGCCAGTCACCGCTCGGAGACGCCCTGCTCGGAAAACTTCCCTCGCCCGAGGGAACCGGCGATTCCTGTTACCGCCCACCGGTCCCCACGGCCCCCACAGCCCTCACCAGTCGCTGCGCGACGAGGAGCTCGACGTGAACTTCCGTACGACGTAGATCAGTCCGCCGACCAGTGCCACGAAGACCAGCACCTTGAAGAGCAGTCCGATGACGAACCCCACGACGCTGGCTATCAGCCCACCGAACACCACCAGAGCGATGACCGGCACCGCGATCCACTTCACCCACCACGGCAGTCCTGCGAAGATCTCACGCATCGCCCTCGTCCTTACCTCTCCGCCCGTTACTGTGCCGGGTCCTGATCCTTCGAATCTGCTGATTCCTGCACTCGATGCTAGGTCCGGCAGGTGCCCAGCGGGCGTCTCGCAGCCCTTGTCCTCCCCTGATCGATCCCCTAGGGAACCCCGAGGCCAAAGGTCAGCTTCCGGGCGGAGAGAACACCACGAGCACCCTCAGGTCCTCGCTGATGTGGTGGAACTTGTGGGCCACCCCGGCCGGCACGTACACCACACTGCCGCGCGCCACATGTGTGGTCTCCATGCCGACGGTGATCTGGGCACGGCCGCTCACAACGAAGTAGACCTCGTCCTGGTTGTGCGGCTTCTGTGGATCGTGCGCACCGGCGTCGAGCGCGTAGAGACCGACCGACATGTTCCGCTCCCGCAGAAACTGCAGGTAAGCGCCCTCGTTGGCGGCGCGCTCCGCCTCCAGTTCATCCAGCCGGAATGCCTTCATCGCTCTCGTCCGCCCTTGTCCCGGTGCTTGTGACCGATCTCGTCTGCCACGATCAGACACATGAAGAATTTCGTAGTCAAGACGATCGCCAACGCGGGTGCCCTGGCGGTCGCCGTCTGGCTGATAGACAAGATCACCCTCACCGGTGACAGCACGGGCAAGAAGATCGGCACCCTGCTCATCGTCGCGCTGATCTTCGGCCTGGTGAACTTCGTCGTCAAGCCGTTCGTGAAGCTGCTGAGCCTCCCGCTGCTCATCCTGACGCTCGGCCTGTTCACCCTGATCGTCAACGCGCTGATGCTGCTGCTGACCTCGTGGCTCGCCGACAAGGTCGACCTGAGCTTCCACGTAGATGGCTTCTGGACGGCCGTCCTCGGCGGCCTGATCATCTCGATCGTCTCCTGGGCGCTCAACGTCGTCCTGCCCGACGGGGACTGAGTATCCGATGACCTACCGCGTCTGCTTCGTCTGCACCGGCAACATCTGCCGCTCCCCGATGGCCGAGTCCGTCTTCCGCGCGCGCGTGGCGGAGGCCGGGCTCGACGACCTGGTCGAGGCCGACAGCGCCGGCACCGGCGGCTGGCACGAGGGCGACCCGGCCGACCCGCGCACCGTCTCCGTCCTGGAGGAGCACGGCTACGACAGCGGTCACACAGCCCGCCAGTTCCAGCCGTCCTGGTTCGCGCGGCTCGACCTCGTCATCGCTCTCGACGCCGGCCACCTCAAGGCCCTGCGCCGCCTTGCGCCCACACCTGAGGACGCGGCGAAGGTGCGCCTGCTGCGCTCCTACGATCCCGCTGCCGGCGACGACCTCGACGTTCCGGACCCGTACTACGGGGCCATGGACGGCTTCGAGGAGTGCCTTGAGATGGTGGAGGCCGCAAGTACGGGCCTTCTGACGGCGGTCCGCGAACAGGTGGAGGGACAACCGGTATGAGCAGTACGGATCCTCAAGGGCTGCCTTCCCAAGGGCTGTCTTCCGACGGAGACGGCACGCGCGCGGTGCGAGCCGGGCTGCCCGAGCCGGTCGCGTACGAGCCGACCCTGCCCGGCCCCGTGTTCGCCGCCCACTTCCACCTGCCGGGCGAGCCGACGGGACCGTACACCTACGGCCGCGACGAGAACCCGACCTGGACCCATCTGGAGCGCGCCATCGGCGGCCTGGAGGCGCCGGGGGAGGACGGCGTCGAGACGCTGGTCTTCGCGTCGGGCATGGCCGCCACCTCGTCGGTGCTCTTCTCCCAGCTGCGAGCCGGAGACGCGGTCGTCCTGCCCAGCGACGGCTACCAGGCGCTGCCCCTGGCACGCGCGCAGCTGGAGGCATTCGGCATCGAGGTGCGCACGGCACCGACCGGCGGGGACGCCCAGCTCGGCGTCCTGGACGGTGCGAAGCTGCTGTGGATCGAGACTCCGTCGAACCCCGGCCTCGACGTGTGTGACATCCGGCGGCTCGTCGAAGCGGCACACGCGCGTGGCGCCCTCGTCGCCGTCGACAACACGCTCGCGACGCCGCTCGGGCAGCGCCCGCTTGAGCTCGGCGCCGACTTCTCGGTGGCCAGCGGCACCAAGCAGCTGACGGGACATGGCGACATCCTGCTGGGATACGTCAGCGGCCGCGACGCCGGGGCCATGGCCGCCGTACGGCGCTGGCGCAAGATCGTCGGGGCGATTCCGGGGCCCATGGAGGCCTGGCTCGCCCACCGTTCCCTCGCCACGCTCCAGCTGCGTGTGGACCGGCAGAACGCCACCGCCCTGGCCGTCGCCGCGGCACTGCAGGACTGGCCGGAGGAGCTCGGGGTGCGCTATCCCGGGCTGCCTCGCGACCCCTCGTACAAGATCGCCTCGCAGCAGATGCGGCGCTACGGGTGCGTGGTGTCCTTCACGCTGCCCACGCGCGCGCGTGCCGAGCGATTCCTGGACGCGCTGCGGCTCGTCGACGACGCGACCAGCTTCGGCGGAGTTCGCTCCACGGCCGAACGGCGCGGACGCTGGGGCGGCGACGCCGTGCCGGAGGGCTTCATCCGTATGTCCGTCGGCGCCGAGGATCCCGAGGATCTGGTGGCGGATGTGCTGCGCGCGTTGGACGAATCGGCACAGTGACCGGGTCCGCCGGTGCGTGGATCGGTGCCCGGATATGTGAAACGGGCGGTCCGAGCCTCCCCCCTCGTGGCTCGGACCGCCCTCGGTTCTGCGCGCGAAGAACCGCGCGAACAAGGCTAGTTGACTCTCTGTCAGTGTCCAATCACAGTAGCGACAGCGACCTATCGACTTATTTATAGTTGGGCCCTGCCCTGGGGATGGAGAGAAGGGCGGGGAAGGGGAGGGTGTGGCATGGATCTGGCCTTGTTGCGCACATTTGTGACCGTGCACCGGGCTGGTTCCTTCACCCGCGCCGCGGCCCTGCTCGGGCTGTCGCAGCCGGCCGTGACCTCGCAGATCCGCACCCTGGAACGGCAGTTGGGCCGCCCACTCTTCCTGCGCCAGGCCCGCGGAGTGACGCCCACGACCATCGGCGACGAACTCGCCCACAAGGCCGCACCTCATCTCGATGCCCTGGTGGAGATCACCGAGACCGGCCTCGACGACGAGTCCTCCTTACGATCCCTGCACCTCGCCGGCCCTCCCGAGTTCACCGCCGAGCGGGCCCTGCCCGCGCTCACCGAGCTGACCGGCGAGGAGGGCCAGGGCTTCGCTCTGCGCGCGTCCTTCGGCAACGCCGAGGAGACCCTGGAGGGGCTGGCTGCCGGACATCATGATCTGGCCATCAGTACGGCCCGTCCGCGCGGCGGTCTGCTCACGGCGACTGCGCTCTGCGACGAGGTGCACGTGCTTGTCGCCGCGCCCCAATGGATCGACCGGATCGGTTCGGGGCAGCTGCGCCACAAGGGAGCGCACGCGCTGGAGGACGTCCCGGTGGTGGAGGTGCACGAGTCCCTGCCCTTCGCCTCCCGCTACTGGGCCGCGGTCTACGACTCCCGTCCCGCCGCACCCGGCACCGTGATCGTCCCAGACCTTCGTGCGGTCCTCGCTTGTGCGGTCGCGGGGGCAGGGCTGGCGGTGTTGCCCCGCTATCTGTGTGCGGCCGCCCTGGAGCGCGGCGACGTCGTCGCCCTGCACGATCCGCCGGTGCCACCGCTGCGGACGTACTTCCTGGTGGTCCGTACCGGCACACTGGCGATGCCCCATATCGCGCGGGCCCATGAGTGGCTGCTGCGAGCGGCTTGTGACTGGGCCTGAGCCGGGCATTCAGGGCGCTTCCGGCGGCGAATCCGAGGCCCTCACAGGATGAGCTCGGCCGGTGACGTTTCGCGATGTTTCACGTGGAACCAGCCGGGCCACATTTCTCCCATGACCGTCCGACCTGTGGTCAAGCGCACCGCCCGCGCCGTTCTGCTGGACGGCGACGACCTGATCCTGATCAAGCGCACCAAGCCCGGCCTCGATCCCTACTGGCTCACACCCGGTGGCGGAGTCGAGCCCACGGACGCGACCGTCGTCGACGCCCTGCACCGTGAGGTGTACGAGGAGCTCGGCGCCAAGATCGTCGACGTCGTGCCCTGCTTCGTCGACACCGTCGAGCACATCGGCGAGGACGGCGGAGCGACCGGAGTGAAGGTGCAGCACTTCTTCGTGTGCCGCCTGGAGTCCATGGACACGTCCTTGCGGCACGGGCCCGAAGTGGACGAACCCATCGGCGAGTACGAGATCGTGCGCGTGCCGTTCACCCGGGTCGGGATCGCTTCGGTCCACCTCGTACCGCTGTCACTGCGGCACTACCTCGACGGGAACATCGAGGGCGTCCGGGCCATGCACGCCCCCGATCTGGGCTGATCCGACGGGGGACCTCGGCCGCGGCAAGGCTTGTCAGTCCCCGGCGGTGACGAGCTCCTCCACAGAGTCATGCCGTATGCGCTCAAACGGCATGCCGATGTTCCTCAGTGCGTCGACACCGCTGCGGATCATGCCGGGCGGTCCGGAGACATAGGCGTCGTACTCGGTCCACGGCCCGTACTCGCGTATGGCTTCGGGAAGCTGGAGCAGTCCATGCCGGTCCACCACCGGGCGGACATGCAGCCAGGGGTGGGACTGCTGAAGCCGGAGCATCGTGTCGATGTCGTACAGGTCCTGGTTGGTGCGGGCGCCGTAGAAGACCTCGACCTGTCGCCGCTCGCCGTGCTCGGCGACGTCCTCGACCAGTGCCTTGATGGGCGCTATGCCGGTGCCTCCGCCCACGCAGAGCAGCCCGCTGTCGGTGGTGTGGTCCACGGTCATCGAACCGGCCGGCGGGCCGAGCCGGATGATGTCTCCCGGCCGGGCGCGGTGCACCAGCGCGTTGGAGACCCAGCCCGCGGACACGGCCTTCACATGGAACGTCAGCAGGCCGTCCGAGCGGGGCGCCGAGGCGAACGAGTAGTGCCGCCAGATCCTGGGCCACCAGGGCGTCTCCACGCTCGTGTACTGCCCGGCGAGGAAGGGATAGGGCTGGTCGGGCCGGACGGTGAGGACCGCGACGTCCGGGGTTCTGAGGTCGTGCGAGACGACCTCCGCGTACCACCAGGCGGGGGCGCGCAGTTCGTCCGCCGCCGCCGCGTCGATCATGACCTGCGAGATCGTCGTGTACGCCCGGACCCAGGCGGCCTCCATCTCGCCGTCCCAGATGCCGGCGGCGTACTTGCTCAGCGCGCCGATGAGGCACTCGCCGACGGCCGGATAGTGCTCGGGCCGGGTGCCGTACTTGCGGTGTCCGCGGCCCAGGTTCTGCAGGTAGTCGACGAGGACGGGGGTGTTGTCGATGTGCTCGGCCGCAGTGAGTAGCGCCTTCAGCAGCCGGTCCCGCTGGGTGTCCATCGCGGCCGGGAAGAGGGAACGCAGGTCGGGGTGGCGTACGAAGAGCAGCGCGTAGAAGTAGGAGGTGACCTTGTCGGCCACGGGGCCGACCTCTGCCATGGTCCGGCGGATCAGGACGGCGTCCGGGGAGACGGGTTGGGCCGGAGCGGGGCGCTGGGTCGGCACGCGCAGTTGGGGGGAGGGCGCTGCGAGAGGGGCGGGGCCCGGTGTCTCCGGACGTGCTGCGGTGGCTTGGGCGGAGGCTTGTGGGGCCTGAGCGGCCTGCATCTCCGGACGTGCTGCGGTGGCTTGGGCGGACGCCTGTGGGGCCTGAGCGGCCTGCATCTCCGGACGTGCTGCGGTGGCTTGGGCGGACGCCTGTGGGGCCTGAGCGGAGACGTGCGGGGCTTGGCCTGGGTACGAGGCGTGGGCGGGCGCCGACCGGGTGGGCCGTATGTGATTCGGGGCGGTCATGTCGGGGGTCGATATCGCCGCTGGCGCCCCTTGTTCCGCGTACGGGCGGCGGCCGACGGGATCCGGTGCGGCGGGATCTGAGCCGACGTCCGCGGGGATGGGCCCCGGCGGATGAGCCGTCGCGCTGGGCTGGGGCGGGCCGGCCGTCGTGGTGGGCCGCGTGGTGTTCTGGGGCGGAGGGGCCGGGCCGTCGCCGGCTGCCGTCCGGCCCACCGGGCGCATCGCCGCCAAGCGGCTGCCCTCTGCCGCCTCCTGTTCGCCGCCCGGAGAGGTCTCCGGCTGCTTGCGCGGCGTGAACCAGCCGCTCCCGCCGCCGGAAGTGCCGTTGTCGGCCGACGTGGTGGTCGGAGCGTCCATGGTGTGCCTCGCCTCGAGCATCTTTCGGTCGGTCTGCGCACTTCCTCTATCGGAAGGTGCCTGCTTCCCCCGCGACGGCTTGCTTGTCCCCGTTCGTTGCCGCTACCAATACGGCCACATTCAACCCGTATTCACACTCGGTACGGACAAGTAAGGCGAGAGTGTGACATTGGCCGCAGTACTCTCACCGCAGCATCCCACTGCGTGTGGGCACCCAGGCCGCATAACCACGAATGCGGGTCTTCGATCTCTCCGTCCCGTTACGCTGCATTGCCTTGCGCTCGGTCCGCGTCGACAGTCCGCATCACGGCTCGGACACGAACCGGAGTCGACCATACCGGCCGCTGCCCCGATCACAAGTCCCCCCTTGCTTCCTCACGAATTGGGCGAGGGGACGAACGGGCAATTCCTTCAATTACCGCCTGCTGCGCACCAATTCGTAGGCTTCCCACAGATCCATCCGCATGTAGGAGCGGTTCGCGAGTCCGGGCGGATGGCGGCCTCGCATTGAGTGGAATCCCGGCGCACTTCATGGACGCTCGCCGTTCGTCCATGTTTCACGTGAAACACCCAGCGTCTATCGGCGGGCCGTGCGGCGGACCATGACATGGCCAAAAGCTCGTACGTCTCACCGGAAACGGCTGGACGACCAGGGCAGTCGTCAGACAGCCTGACCTGCGTGCCGACTCCTTCCCTCGCCGCTCTGCCCATTCGCCGTCTGACGCCTCGTGACCTCACCGCCTGCGCTGACTTGTCCGAGGATCGGGGCTGGCCCCGTGAGGAACACAAGTGGCAGTTCCTTCTGACAGCCGGGAAGGGCTACGGGATCGACGACCCCGACGGCGGGCTTGTCAGCGCCTGTGTCGTCACGGACTACGGACCGCGGGACCGCCCCGATCTGGGGGCCATCGGCATGGTCCTGGTCGCCGAGCGTCATGCACGCCAGGGCGTCGCGCGCCGGCTCATGCGTCACGTCGTCTCCGCGATGGGCACGACACCGCTGACGCTGCACGCGACACCGAACGGCCAAGCGCTCTACGAGGAACTCGGCTTCAAGGTCACCGGCCGGACGGAGATGCTGCGCGGGCACTTCAGGGCCGGTGCCTCGGTGCCCTCGGTGGCCACGCGCGCGGCCACCGCCGATGACCTCACCGCAATCGTCCGGCTCGACGAGGAGGTGTTCGGCGCGGATCGCACGCACATCATCACGCGGCTCCCCGCCTTCACCGACCGGTTGCGCGTCGCCGAGGAGAACGGCCGGATCATCGGATACGCGGGGACCTGGCCCAACATGGACACACAGGTCGTGGGCCCACTGATCGCCCACGACACGGAGACTGCGAAGGCACTCATCGCCTCCCTCGCCGCCCACACCGACCGCCCGCTGCGCACTGACATCGACGTACGTCATGAGGAACTGCTCACCTGGGCGAAGGAGCACGGTCTGGCGTCCATCGCCTTCAACTCGGTGATGACGTACGGCATCTCGGAACTGCCCGGCGACTGGACCCGGCGGTTCGCTCCGGTGACGGTGGCGGCGGGCTGACGAGCCGGCTGCGAGCTGAAGCGGTCATGGAACACGCCGGTCCCCCTCGGGAACCGGCGTGTTCTCGTTGATGGGTGCCTTGACGGCGTGCCCCGCTGCTTGCGGTGTGCCGTCAGACAAGTCCCTCGATCGCGGCCGTCGCGAACTGGTGGTCCTGCTCGGGCGCACCGCCGCCCACGCCGATCGCGCCGATCAGCCGGCCGTCCCGATGGATCGGCACGCCGCCCGCGATGAACAGCAGCGGCCGGTCCAGCGCGGTCGGCAGGGTGTGGAACAGGCCACCCGGCTGTACGGCCTCCACGAGATCGGCGGTGGGGGCGTTGAGCTGGAGTGCCGTGTAGGCCTTGCGGGTGCTGGTCTCCCCGGAGATCAGCACGGCTCGGTCGTCCCGCCGGAACGCGAGCAGGTGGCCTCCGGCGTCGAGGACGGTGACGCTGACGGTCACTCCGGCGGCCTCGGCGGCCCGGTGGGCGGTGGCGACGAGGAGGTCGGCGTCCTGGGTGGTCAGGGGCGCGACGGCGGTGTTGGTGCTCATGGGGGCGTTCTCCTTGATGGTGGTGCGAAGGTATGGAGCTGAGGTGTGGAGCTGAGGTCCTGGTGTGGGCGGTCACGGAGTCGTGTCTGCGGGGGCGGCCCTGACCCCGCTGACGGGTCGGCTCAGTGGTGTACGACGGCTCGCTGCTCTGCGGGCGCGGCGCTCGTGACGACGCCGGCGACTGCTCCGTCGCGGCGCTCCAGCGCGGCCGAGAGGAACGCGAGCAGCAGGGCGGCCGCGGCGAGGGCGGCGCCCACCCAGTTGGGGGACGTGTAGCCGTAGCCGGCCGCGATGACCATGCCGCCGAGCCAGGCGGCGAGGGCGTTGCCGAGGTTGAAGGCGCCGATGTTCACGGCCGAGGCCAGCGTCGGGGCACCGTGCGCCTGGTCCAGGACGCGCTTCTGCAGCGGCGGGACCGTGGCGAAGCCCAGGGCGCCGATCAGCGCGATGGTGATGGCCGCGAGAACCTTGTTCTGCGCCGTGAGCGTGAAGAGCGCGAGCACGACGGCGAGGGCGCCCAGGGAGACGTACAGCATGGGCATCAGCGCGCGGTCGGCGTACTTGCCGCCGATCAGGTTGCCGCCGACCATGCCGAGCCCGAAGAGGACCAGCAGCCAGGTGACGGAGCCGTCCGCGAAGCCGGCGACATGGGTCATCATCGGTGCGATGTAGGTGATGGCTGCGAAGACGCCGCCGAAGCCGAGGACCGTCATCGCCATGGCGAGCAGGACCTGGGCGTTCTTGAACGCCGCCAGCTCATGGCGCAGCTGTACGCCCTGGGGCTTGGGCATGTCGGGGACGAGCTTGGCGATCCCGGCCAGGCCGACCACCCCGAGGGCAGCGACTATGCCGAAGGTGACGCGCCAGCCGGCGGACTGCCCGACGAACGTGCCCAGTGGGACGCCGACGACGTTCGCGACGGTCAGACCGGTGAACATCATCGCGATGGCCCCGGCCTTCTTGTTCGGGGCGACCAGGTCGGCCGCGACGACCGAGCCGATGCCGAAGAAGGCGCCGTGGGCGAGCGAGGCAACCACACGGCCGATCAGCATGACGGTGAAGCTGGGGGCGAGAGCGGACAGCACGTTGCCGGCGATGAACAGTCCCATCAGCAGCATCAGCATCCGCTTGCGGGAGACCTTGGTGCCGAGCACGGTCATCAGGGGAGCGCCGAGGACCACGCCGAGCGCGTAGCCGGTCACCAGCAGCCCGGCGGTGGGGATGGTGACCCCGAAGTCACCCGCGACCTCGGGCAGCAAGCCCATGATCACGAACTCGGTCGTGCCGATTCCGAAGGCCCCGATCGCGAGGGCCAGAAGCGCGAGAGGCATGAAGGGGTACACCTTCCAGAAGATTGCAGGAGCGCTTTACGCTTGACGACAATACTTGCAGACGCGTCATACTTGCAAGCGCAGGCTATTGCGATCCTGCTCTACTCTGGCTTCAGCCACTCCGGGACGGAGGAAACGCCATGACAGCGACAGATCCCGCGCTGACTGCGCTCGCCCAGGGCTGGTGCGCGCTCTCCCTGCTGCACGGGAGGATCGAGGCGCACATCGAGCGTGCCCTGCAGACCGGGCACGACCTGAGCGTGCGCGAGTACTCCCTGCTCGACGTGCTCAGCCGTCAGCACAGCGGCGAAGGCGGCCATCTGCAGATGAAGCAGGTCGCCGACGCCGTCGTCCTCAGCCAGAGCGCCACCACCCGGCTCGTCACCCGGCTCGAGGACCGCGGCCTGCTCTCCCGCTACCTCTGCCCCACCGACCGCCGCGGCATCTACACCGACGTCACCGAAGCAGGCCTGAGGCTCCTCGACGAGGCACGGCCCACCAACGACAAGGCACTGCGCCAGGCCCTCGACGAGGCCGCCACAAACCCCGAGCTGGCCCCACTGGTCCGGGCCGTCGAGACGCTCCGCATCCCCGTCTGAGGGCCCCGCCCGCATAGGGTGCGGGCATGGGAGATCTTGAGATACGAGCCGCCGTCGCCGATGACGTCCCTGCGATCGTCGGCATGCTCGCGGACGATCCGCTGGGTGCACAGCGTGAGTCACCGGACGACCTGGCTCCTTACCTGAACGCCCTGGAGCGGCTCAGCGCCGATCCGAACCAGCACCTCGTCGTGGCCGTCCGCGAAGGCCGCGTCATCGGCACGCTACAGCTCACGATCATTCCCGGGCTGTCCCGCATGGGCGCGACCCGCTCCATCATCGAAGGTGTGCGCATCCACGCCGACGAGCGCGGCAGCGGCCTGGGTACGCAGCTCATCGAGTGGGCGGTCGCCGAATCCCGGCGCCAGAACTGCCGATTGGTACAGCTGACCACCGACAAGTCCCGTACCGACGCCCACCGCTTCTATGAGCGGCTCGGCTTCACGGCCTCGCACTTGGGCTTCAAGATCCAGCTGTGACGACTGCGGAGCGCCTGTTTCACGTGAAACAGGCGCTCACCCGGACCGTCAGACCCTGCCGGTCCCCCGCCACCCGTCCGGATCCACACCACCCGGCACAGCAGCCCCCTCGTCGTACGGCTGACGCGTGAACACGAACGATCCGAGGTCCAGATGGTCCACGGTCCCGTCGGGGCGTCGTACGGCCGTCAGGAGCTCGCCTGCGTAGTAGCCCTCCAGCCCCGTCCAGGAGCCGTCACCGTTGGCTCGGAACCGCGAGCGGCGGCCCTTGCCCGAAAGCGGCTCCAAGGAGAGCAGCCCGTCGGCCGTCAGCCGGAGCGCGAAGGCGTGTGTCCCCCAGTACCACTGTCCCGCCAACTCCAGGGGCACTGCGTCGGCCTCCGCCATCGGACGCCATGGCTCGGGGATGCGGGGCTCGGCTTCGGCGACGATCCGGACGAGGTCGGCGGCGACCGTGAACAGCAGCGGGCCCGAGGTGCAGTTGGTCAGCACGATGGCTGCGAGGTCGTCCTCCACGCTGGCAGTGAGGCAGGCGAGGAAGCCCGGCAGGGATCCCGTGTGGCCGATGAGGCTCCTGCCCTCCTGGTGTCGGATCTCCAGACCCAGGCAGTACGCGTACCCACTCGCCACATCCGCCGCCTCCGCCGGAGCCGCCGGCGTCCTCATCTCTCGCAGCGAGTCGGCACTCAGCACACGGTCGTCACCCTTGATCAGGAACGCGGCGAACTTCGCCAAGTCGCCTGTTGTCGACCAGAGTTGCCCCGCCGGAGCCATCCGACCGAGGTCTTCGAGGGGCTCGGGAAGCATCACGTCGGCCCAGGGATGGACCGCCCAGCCGCCCGCGTGCGGTGCCTGCGGTCGTGTACTCGTCCGCTTCAGGCCCAGGGGTTCGAGCACTTCGCGCCGGAGTACGTCCTCCCACGAAGCCCCGCGCAGTTTCTCGACCAGAGCGCCCAGCAGCGTGTAGCCGGGGTTCGAATAGTGGAAGCGGCGGCCGGACGGATGCAGGAAGGGTTGCTCGCCCAGGACGTCGGAGAGCTCGGGTCGCAGTGATCCAGGGGTCCGCTCCCACCAGGATCCCGGCGTCTCGGCCGCCAGCCCGCTGGTGTGCGCGAGCAGTTCGACGATCGTTGACTCCCCCGCTGCCGTGCCCGGCAGATGCTTCTCCAGCCGGTCCCCGAGGGCCAGCAGGCCCTCGTCGCGCAGTCGCAGGACGAGAACGGCGGTGAAGGTCTTGGTGATCGAGCCGATCCGGTACTGCACGTTCTCGTCCGGCCCGTGCCCGTCCACCGACGTACGCGAGCCATGCCACACCACCCGACCGTCCCGTACGACCGTGGCGACCAGCGAGGGCGTCCGCCCTTCGGCCTGGGCCACTGCGACGCGGTGCAGCAGCGCTCGACGCGTGGCGGGGAGCAGATCTTCCTGAGCTGTCGTCATGGCCCCAGTCCACCCCGTCGACCGCACGGGAGTCGAACTCATATCCCCGAAGCCCGCCATCCCCGCGGGCGGGCCCCGATCAGGTCTGCGCCATGTCCACGAATCGTGAGTAGTGGCCCTGGAAGGCGACCGTGATCGTCGCCGTCGGGCCGTTACGGTGCTTGCCCACGATGATGTCCGCCTCGCCCGCGCGGGGCGACTCCTTCTCGTAGGCGTCCTCGCGGTGCAGCAGGATCACCATGTCGGCGTCCTGCTCGATGGAGCCGGACTCACGCAGGTCGGACACCATCGGCTTCTTGTCCGTGCGCTGCTCGGGGCCACGGTTGAGCTGCGAGAGTGCGATCACCGGGACCTCAAGCTCCTTGGCCAGGAGCTTGAGGTTACGGGACATGTCCGAGACCTCCTGCTGACGGCTCTCGGAACGCTTCGAACCACCGGCCTGCATCAGCTGCAGATAGTCGATGATCACGAGCTTGATGTCGTTGCGCTGCTTCAGCCGACGGCACTTCGCACGGATCTCCATCATCGACAGGTTCGGGGAGTCGTCGATGTAGAGGGGCGCCGCCGAGACTTCGGGCATCCGGCGCGCCAGGCGGGTCCAGTCATCGTCCGTCATGGTGCCGGAACGCATGTGATGCAGCGCCACGCGCGCCTCGGCGGACAACAGGCGCATCGCGATCTCATTGCGCCCCATTTCCAGGGAGAAGATGACGCTGGCCAGGTTGTGCTTGATCGACGCCGCCCGAGCGAAGTCCAGCGCGAGTGTGGACTTACCCATGGCGGGGCGCGCCGCGATGACGACCATCTGGCCTGGGTGCAGGCCGTTGGTGAGCGAGTCGAGGTCCGTGAACCCGGTGGGCACACCTGTCATCTCACCGGTACGGGAGCCGATCGCCTCGATCTCGTCGAGCGCGCCTTCCATGATGTCGCCGAGCGGCAGATAGTCCTCGCTGGTCCGTTGCTCGGTGACCGCATAGATCTCGGCCTGCGCGCGGTTGACGATCTCGTCGACGTCGTCGTCGGCCGCGTATCCCATCTGCGTGATGCGGGTACCGGCCTCGACCAGGCGGCGCAGGACGGCTCGCTCGTGGACGATCTCCGCGTAGTACTCGGCGTTAGCCGCCGTCGGCACCGTCTGGACGAGGGTGTGGAGATAGGAGGCGCCACCCACCTTGTTGATCTCGCCGCGCTTGGTGAGTTCGGCGGCGATGGTGATGGGGTCGGCCGGCTCACCCTTGGCATAGACGTCGAGGATCGCCTGGAAGATCGTCTCGTGGGCGGGCTTGTAGAAGTCGTGGCCCTTGATGACCTCGACGACATCGGCGATGGCGTCCTTGGACAGGAGCATGCCGCCGAGGACGGACTGCTCGGCGTCCAGGTCCTGTGGCGGCACCCGCTCGAAGGCCGAACCGCCGCCGTCCCACTGGCCGTTGTCCCGGCCGCGATCATGCTGCTCGTCGCGTCCTCGGCCGCCGTCGCCCTGTCGGCGGGAGGCAGGCAGACGATCACTGGGGCCGCTGTCGGCCCACGGGTCGTCCAAGGGCTCGGAAATGCTCACCGAGCAACCTCCTCCCGTCCGCCGAGCGGACCTCGCCGTGCCCCTCTGTTCTACGGCACGACACTGACAAATGAGAGGCCCAAGTCCGGTCCTGGCACGTCGGTTGTACGACGGTTTCCCGGGCCGACGGACGGAGTGGGCGCCGCACCACGGTAGGCCCGCGGGCACCGTCAGCCAATCTGGTTATCCACAGGCCATGTGGACGACGGCCCGGATGCTGTGGAGAACTCCACAAAACCTGTGCACGACACGGTGGACAGCCCTGTGAACAAGCCCCCAACAATTCTCGATCAGCGGCTCTGACCTGCTGCTTTGCCATCCACCGGCTGTGCAGAAGAAAAACTTCCCCAGTCGGACCAAGATCGCTTCGAACGGTGCACGAGAGCACACACCACGAGACGGTGAGTAAGGGTCAGTACTCCATTGCATCTCTTACCTGTGGACGATTAGATTGGTGGCCATGACACAGGCTCCCGCGACGCCCAAGGCCGCCCGGCGACAGCACGACCGAGAGATCGTCGCACTGGCCGTCCCAGCCTTCGGCGCACTCGTCGCCGAGCCCCTCTTCGTCATCGCCGACAGCGCGATCGTCGGCCATCTCGGCACAGCCCAGCTCGCCGGGCTCGGGGTCGCTTCCGCCCTTCTCATGACAGCCGTCAGCATCTTCGTCTTCCTCGCCTACGCCACCACAGCGGCCGTTGCCCGACGTGTCGGCGCCGGCGACCTCCAAGCCGCCATCCGTCAGGGCATGGACGGTATCTGGCTGGCCCTCCTCCTCGGCGCCGCCGTCATCGCGGCCGTCCTGCCCACCGCACCGTTTCTCGTGGAACTCTTCGGAGCCTCGGACACAGCGGCCCCGTACGCGACCACCTACCTACGGATCTCGGCGCTCGGCATCCCGGCCATGCTCGTCGTACTTGCCGCCACCGGCGTTCTGCGCGGACTCCAGGACACGAAGACTCCTCTCTACGTCGCTGTCGCCGGCTTCGTCGCCAACGCCGCCCTGAACGTCGGTCTCGTCTATGGCGCGGACCTCGGCATCGCAGGCTCCGCCTGGGGCACCGTCATCGCTCAGTGGGGCATGGCCGCGGTCTACCTCATAGTCGTCGTCCGCGGGGCTCGCAAGCACGGTGCCTCCCTACGCCCCGACGCGGCCGGCATAAGGGCCTCCGCACAAGCCGGAGTACCGCTGCTGGTCCGCACCCTCTCGCTGCGGGCCATCCTCATGATTGCGACGGCCGTCGCAGCCCGCCTCGGGGACGCCGACATTGCTGCGCACCAGATCATCCTGTCGCTATGGAGCCTGCTCGCCTTCGCACTGGACGCCATCGCCATAGCCGGGCAGGCGATCATCGGGCGGTATCTCGGGGCCGACGACGCCGAGGGCGCCCGAGCCGCCTGCCGCCGCATGGTGGAGTGGGGCATCGCAGCAGGCGTCGTCCTCGGACTGCTCGTGGTGATCGCCCGGCCGCTCTTCCTGCCGTTGTTCACCAGCGACACGGCCGTGCAGAACACAGCCCTGCCTGCCCTGCTCGTGGTGGCGCTCTCTCAGCCGATCTGCGGCGTCGTCTTCGTCCTGGACGGAGTCCTGATGGGAGCAGGCGACGGCCCCTACCTCGCCTGGGCCATGGTGCTCACTCTGGCGGTGTTCACTCCGGTGGCGCTGCTCATCCTCGCGGTCGGTGGCGGCCTCACCGCAGTCTGGGCAGCCATGACACTGATGATGACGGTGCGCATGCTGACGCTCTGGGCACGCACCCGCTCCGGCCGCTGGCTCGTCACGGGCGCGACGCGCTGAATGTTTCACGTGAAACACGCTGTTTCACGTGAAACGGGCTCGATCTGACCCGCTACACAGATGAGGGGCCGTACCCAGCGGGTACGGCCCCCCATCTCAGCTGTTCAGCCGAGCGCAGCAATCAGGCCGCGACAACCTCGATGTTGACCTTGGCGGCAACCTCGGGGTGCAGACGCACGGACGTCTCGTGGGCGCCCAGGGTCTTGATCGGCGAACCGAGCTCGATGCGGCGCTTGTCGACCTCGGGACCACCGGAAGCCTTGATCGCGGAAGCGACGTCGGCCGGGGTGACGGAACCGAAGAGACGACCGGCGTCGCCGGAGCGAACGGCCAGACGGACCTTGACGGCCTCGAGCTGGCCCTTGATCTGGTTGGCCTGCTCGATGGTCTGGATCTCGTGGATCTTGCGAGCACGACGGATCTGCTCGACGTCCTTCTCGCCGCCCTTGGTCCAGCGGATAGCGAACTTCCGCGGGATCAGGTAGTTGCGAGCGTAACCGTCCTTGACGTCGACGACGTCGCCCGCGGCACCGAGGCCGGAGACCTCGTGGGTGAGGATGATCTTCATGTTTCGGTCACCCTTCCCTTATCGCGCGGTGGAGGTGTAGGGCAGCAGCGCCATCTCACGGCTGTTCTTCACGGCCGTGGCGACGTCACGCTGGTGCTGCGTGCAGTTGCCGGTCACGCGGCGGGCACGGATCTTGCCGCGGTCGGAAATGAACTTCCGCAGCATGTTCGTGTCCTTGTAGTCCACGTACGTGACCTTGTCCTTGCAGAATGCGCAGACCTTCTTCTTCGGCTTGCGCACAGGCGGCTTCGCCATGATGTATCTCCTGTGTGATCAAGAAGTGTGGGTACGACCCACCCTCGGCCCAGGGGCCTAGAAGGGGGGCTCGTCCGAGTAGCCGCCGCCCTGCTGACCGCCGCCGGAGTTTCCACCCCAGCCGCCGCCACCGCCGCCGCCCTGGGTGCCACCGGCAGGAGCGCCGGTCGCCCACGGGTCGTCGGCGGGAGCACCGCCGCCTTGCTGACCGCCGCCGGAGTTTCCACCCCAGCCGCCGCCACCCTGGCCGCCACCGCCGCTGTAACCACCCTGGCCACCGCGAGCGCCACCGGAGGTCTTGGTGACCTTGGCCGTGGCGCTGCGCAGGCTGGCGCCGACTTCCTCGACGTCCAGTTCGTAGACCGTGCGCTTGACGCCCTCGCGGTCCTCGTAGGACCGCTGCTTCAGCCGGCCCTGCACGATGACGCGCATGCCTCGCTGGAGCGACTCCGCGACGTTCTCCGCCGCCTGACGCCAGACCGAGCAGGTCAGGAACAGGCTCTCGCCGTCCTTCCACTCGTTCGTCTGGCGGTCGAAGGTGCGGGGAGTGGACGCGACACGGAACTTCGCGACCGCCGCACCGGAGGGGGTGAAGCGCAGCTCGGGGTCATCGACAAGATTGCCGACGACCGTGATGACGGTCTCGCCTGCCATGGGGGAACCTCTCGGCGGGTTTGCTGCTCTGGCTGCTTGGTTGCTGCTACTCGAATCCCGAGATCAGCTGAGCGGGAGAGCTCAGTGGGTCTCGGGGCGGAGGACCTTGGTCCGGAGGACCGACTCGTTCAGGTTCATCTGGCGGTCGAGCTCCTTGACGACCGCAGGCTCGGCCTGCAGGTCGATGACCGAGTAGATGCCCTCGGGCTTCTTCTTGATCTCGTACGAGAGACGACGACGGCCCCAGGTGTCGACCTTCTCGACCTTGCCGTTGCCCTCACGGACGACGGAGAGGAAGTTCTCGATCAGGGGGGCGACAGCGCGCTCCTCCAGATCGGGGTCGAGGATGACCATCACCTCGTAGTGACGCATGTGGAACCCACCTCCTTTGGACTCAGCGGCCACGGTCGTTCCGTGGCAGGAGGGTTGTGATGCGTACGCAACGGTATCGGCCGCCACTGACAATCGGGTGACCTTGCGGTCGCCCCGAGCTGGCCCGGGCAGACACCGGTGCAGACGGTACACAGTACCCGCACACCCGCTTCCGGTTGAAATCCGGCCGCCCTGGTCCACAATCTGTACACATCGGGTGTGTATGGCGCTACGATGCGCCGCCTTCCGCAGGAGGTGCCCTATGGCACAGGCAATGCGACCCAACACCGTCGGAGGCCTCTTCGCCACGGACGGAAAGTCCCATCCCATCCAGGACACCCTGCTCGTGGTGACCCTGGTGCTCGGCATCACGTCGTTCATCACGGCCCAGTTCCACTTCTTGCACCTGCTCAGCTCCTGGACCGGTCTGGTGGGCATCCTCGCGGGTGCTTACGGGCAGTGGATCTCGGAGACGACCCGTGAGCGCTTCGGCCTGATCGTGGGTCTCGGCGCCTCCGGAGTCGGCTTCTTCCTCGGCATGGCACACGGCGGGCTCTTCGGCGGCTTCTGACGCCGGCGCCCACGCACTCCTCGCGCCGGCCTCGGAGCCCGACCTCCGAACACCGGCACAACAGCGCATAGAACACCCTCGAACGCCCCGGCGGCCTCAAGGCCGGGGCGTAGCTGCCGTCCGCCCAGTCGGGGCGCTCGCAAGGCGCAGTAGGCTTCGGCGCGAGAGCCGGAGCCCCTGAACCCATGGGGACACACCAGCCCGAGGAGCGCCCCGAATGAGCCTGACCCTGAGGACGATCAGTCGCGAGCAGCATCTGGCGTACATCCAGAGCCTGCCGTCGGCGAGCCACATGCAGGTCCCGGCCTGGGCAGACGTCAAGGCGGAGTGGCGCTCGGAGAGCCTCGGGTGGTTCGACAAGTCCGGCGAACTCGTCGGCGCGGGCCTCGTCCTCTACCGGCAGCTGCCCAAGATCAAGCGTTATCTCGCCTATCTGCCCGAGGGCCCGGTCATCAACTGGTTCACGCCGAACCTGACCGACTGGCTGGAACCGATGCTCGCGCATCTGAAGAACCAGGGCGCCTTCTCCGTGAAGATGGGCCCGCCGGTGATCATCAGGCGCTGGGAGGCCACCTCCATCAAGGCGGGCATCCAGAACCCGGACGTGAAGCGGCTGCGTGACATCGAGGCCGACTTCATCGAGCCGCGCGCCTTCGAGGTCGCCGACAAGCTCCGCCGCATGGGCTGGCAGCAGGGCGAGGACGGCGGGGCCGGCTTCGGCGACGTACAGCCTCGCTACGTCTACCAGGTGCCGCTGGCCAACCGGTCCCTGGAAGAGGTCCACAAGAACTTCAACCAGCTGTGGCGACGCAACATCAAGAAGGCCGAGAAGGCCGGCGTCGAGGTCGTCCAGGGCGGCTACCAGGACCTCGAGGAATGGCAGCGTCTGTACGAGATCACGGCCGTGCGCGACCACTTCCGCCCGCGCCCGCTGTCGTACTTCCAGCGCATGTGGACGGCCCTCAACACCGAGGACCCCAACCGCATGCGGCTGTACTTCGCCCGTCACAACGGAGTGAACCTGTCGGCGGCGACGATGCTGATCGTCGGCGGGCATGTCTGGTACTCCTACGGCGCCTCCGACAACATCGGCCGTGAGGTCCGGCCCTCGAACGCGATGCAGTGGCGGATGCTGCGCGACGCCTACGCGCTCGGCGCGACCGTCTACGACCTGCGCGGCATCTCCGACTCCCTGGACGAGACCGACCACCTCTTCGGCCTGATCCAGTTCAAGGTGGGCACGGGCGGCCAGGCCGCCGAGTACCTCGGCGAGTGGGACTTCCCGCTCAACAAGCTGCTCCACAAGGCGCTCGACATCTACATGTCGCGTCGCTGACCTTGCGCTCTCTGCTTCGATACCGTCAACAGCTACACCGTCGATAGCTTCCATATCTCTGATACACCGCAGCCACCAGAAAGGTTCCAGGTCCGGCCATGGCGCTCACGCTCTACGTCGACACCGCGCGCTGGCGGGCGCACCACAAGCACGTGCAGGAGCAGTTCCCGGGACTCGTCCCGGTCTGCAAGGGCAACGGCTACGGGTTCGGGCACGAGCGGCTGGCGGAGGAGGCCACTCGACTGGGCTCGGACGTCCTCGCAATCGGCACGACGTACGAGGCCGCGCGCATCAAGGACTGGTTCGGCGGTGACCTGCTGGTGCTGACGCCGTACCGGCGCGGCGAGGAGCCGGTGCCGCTGCCCGACCGGGTCATCCGCTCGGTGTCGTCGGTGGACGGCGTGTACGGCCTCGTGGGCGCCCGTGTCGTCATCGAGGTGATGTCCTCTATGAAGCGGCACGGCGTCAGCGAGCACGATCTGCCGCAGCTGCACGCCGCCATAGAGAACGTCCGGCTCGAGGGCTTCGCCATCCACCTGCCGCTGGACCGCACCGACGGCTCGGACGCCGTCGAGGAGGTCATCGGCTGGATGGACCGGCTGCGCGCGGCCCGGCTGCCCCTGCACACGATGTTCGTCAGCCATCTCAAGGCCGAGGAACTGGCCCGCCTGCAGCAGCAGTTCCCGCAGACGCGCTTCCGTGCCCGCATCGGCACCCGGCTGTGGCTGGGGGACCACGACGCCACCGAGTACCGCGGCGCGGTCCTGGACGTCACCCGCGTCTCCAAGGGTGACCGCTTCGGCTACCGGCAGCAGAAGGCGGCCTCGGACGGCTTCCTGGTGGTCGTGGCGGGCGGTACGTCGCACGGAGTGGGCCTGGAGGCCCCCAAGGCGCTGCACGGCGTCATGCCGCGCGCCAAGGGCGTCGCCCGGGCGGGTCTCGCCACGGTCAACCGGAACCTGGCCCCCTTCGTGTGGGGCGGCAAGCAGCGCTGGTTCGCGGAGCCGCCGCACATGCAGGTGTCGATCCTGTTCGTTCCCTCGGACGCGCCCGAGCCGAAGGTCGGGGACGAGTTGGTCGCCCATCTGCGGCACACCACCACGCAGTTCGACCGGATCGTGGACCGCTGAGCTGCCGCACTCGGCACACACGGCAGGGCCGTAACAACGAAAGGCCGCACACGGACTCTCCCGTGTACGGCCTTTCGCCTGTACGGCCTTCGCGGAGGCTTCCTACGCCGTGTTCGCTCAGAGCGAACCGCCGGCCGCCCCCCGGTTGCCCCACTCCACCTGCGGCCCCTCGAAGTGGGCCGCGTGCCGCGGTGGATGGGCTGCAGGGCCGAGCACGAACACGTCCTCCGCCCCGTCGAGGACGCCGCCCGACGGGTCGTCGTCACCGGCCCGGCGCACCGGGTCCCGCTCCGGCATGAGGATGTCCCGTACGACGACGGCGCACATGTACAGCGTCCCCAGCAGGTGCACGCCGATGGCCCAGTGGTAGCCGTCGGGCGGCAGTCCCTTGTGGGCGTCCCCACTGGTCGTGTACGCGAGGTACAGCCAGATCCCGAGGAAGTACGCCACCTCGCACGCCTGCCAGATGAGGAAGTCCCGCCACCTCGGCCGGGCCAGCACCGCCAGCGGCACCAGCCACAGGACGTACTGCGGCGAGTAGACCTTGTTGGTGAGGATGAACGCCGCGACGATCAGGAAGGCCAGCTGGGCGAAGCGCGGACGGCGCGGTGCGGTCAGCGTGAGCGCGGCGACACCGGCACAGCACAGCAGCATCAGCAGCGTGGCGAGCGTATTCACCGTCTCGGTGCTCAGCGGGTCGCTGGAGTTCTGCGCCAGGATCAGCCAGAAGGAGCCGAAGTCCACGCCTCGTTCCTGGCTGAACCGGTAGAACTGCGACCATCCGTCCCAGGCCAGGAGCATCACCGGAAGGTTCACGACCAGCCAGGCCACCGCCGTTCCACCCAGCGCCTTCCCGAAATCCCGCCACCTGCCCGCGCGCCAGCACAGGACGAACAGCGGGCCGAGCAAGAAGACGGGGTAGAGCTTCGCGGCCGTGGCGAGCCCCAGCAGGACGCCGAAGGCGAACGTGCGGCCACGTGACCACATCAGCATTGCCGCGGCCGTCAGGGCAACGGCCAGCAGGTCCCAGTTGATGGTCGCGGTCAGGGCGACGGCGGGCGCCAGGGCGACCAGCAGACCGTCCCAGGGACGCCTGGCGTGCGTGCGGGTCACGCAGACGGCGATGACGACCGCGCAGACCATCAGCATCCCGGCGTTGACCATCCAGTACCACTGCTCCTGGTCCTGGATGCTGCCGCTGCCCGTCGTGAGCCAGGAGGCGACTTCCATGAACACACCGGTCAGCACCGGGTATTCGAGGTACTCCATGTCGCCGGGGAGCTTGTCGAAGTACGGCACCAGCCCGTCGGCGAAACCGCGCCCCTGGAACAGGTGCGGGATGTCCGAGTAGCAGGCATGCGTGTACTGCGAGCTGGCGCCGAAGAACCAGGCTCCGTTGTAGCAAGGTGCCTTCTGGACCAGCCCGAGGGCGAACATGCCGATCGCCACGAGCACGATGATCCGCACGGGAGTCCACCAGGACGTCCCGAGCAGGGCACGCCGTCCGATGGGGCCACCGATCAGCTCACTCCCGTTGGCGGCGACCTCGTCCTCTCTGGTCGGCCGCACCAGGTCCGGCTCGTGCGCGCTTGTGGGCGTCGTCTCTGCACTGGGCATGGGGCACATCCTGCCGTACGTGTCTGAGGACGGTGCGAGGGCGACGGGATGAGGCGGCTGAGTGTTTCACGTGAAACCGACGTTTCACGTGAAACAGGCCCTCGCCCGAGACCGCCCGCCCGCGGCCTTTCTCGTGACGAAGGCCGGGGTCTCATGAAAAAGGCCGGTGGCCGGCATCCCCGCTGCGGGGATGCCGGCCACCGGCCTTGTGGCGTCGGACGAGCCCGTCAGCCTGACGGTCCGCCGAAGATGCCTCCGTTGCCGTTGCCATTGCCGTTGCTGTTGCCGTCCGTCTCGGTTTCCGTAGGCGTCGGCGTGGAGGTCACGCCTCCGTCCGTGCCGCCGTTGTCCGAGCCTCCGACGTCGTTGCACTGGAAGCCGAAGCAGGTCTCGGTCGGCGTAGGCGACGGCGAGGGCAGCGACTCGCTGGGCGTCGGGCTCGGACTCGGGCTGACTTCCTCGGTCTCGCTGGGCGTGGGAGAGGGCGTTGGCGTGGGGATGTCGTTGACGACCTCACCGATGGGCGTCGGCACCGGGAACGGTGTCGGGCGCGTGCCCTTCAGCGCCTGCTCCATGTAGTCGTGCCAGATCTCGGCCGGGAACGAAGCACCGTGGATCTTCTCCTGACCACCCGTTCCGAACATCTTCAGGAACTCGCGGTTCTGGTTCTTCTCGTTGTCGTCCAGCCTGAACATCGCGATCGACGTCGACAGCTGCGGGGTGTAGCCCACGAACCAGGCCGACCTGTTGCCGTCCGTGGTACCCGTCTTGCCGGCCACCTCACGGTCGCTCAGCTGGGCGCTGGTACCCGTGCCCTTGTCGACCACCGTCTTCAGGACGTCCGTGACGTTGTCGGCGACCTCCGGGGTGAAGGCCTCCTTGGTCAGGGCCTTGTGGGAGAAGACCTCGCCGTCCTTGTCCGTCACCTTCTTGACGGAGTAGGGAGCACGCTGCTTCCCGCTGGACGCGAACGTGGCGTAGGCGCCCGCCATACGGATCGCGCTGGGCTGAGAGGTGCCGATCGAGAAGGACGGGTAGTCCGTACCGGTCAGGCTGCTCTCCAGGATGCCGGCGTCCTCGGCCGCCTCCTTCACCTTGTCCAGTCCGATGTCCATGCCGAGCTGCACGAAGGCGGAGTTCACCGAGTTCCTCATCGCCTCACGGAGGTCGATCCGGTAGGTGGGAGGAGTGCCGTACGACTCATCGCCGTCGTTGACCTGGTTCCATTCCTCCCCCTTCTCGTTCCGCCAGATGTCGCCCTTGTAGTCCTTGATCTTGAGCTTGTTCTTGCCGCTGTACAAGCTCTTCGGCGACACCTGCGTGCGCTCGTCCTGCGCCTGTTCGCCTTCGAGATCCGGGTCCCGCACGCCCCACTTCATCGCAGCCGCGAGAACGAACGGCTTGAACGTCGAACCGACCTGGGCGCCGGTGACGTCGGCGTTGTTGGTGAAGTGCTTCGTCGCGTCCGCACCGCCGTAGATGGCCTTGATGGCACCGGTCGCCGGATCCACCGAAGCCCCGCCGAACTGGACGTGAGTGTCCGTCTTCGGACGCTCCTCGGGCTTGATGTTCGCCTTCTGGACCTTCTTCACCGCGTTCTCGAGTTCCTTGACCTTCTTCTTGTCGAAGGTCGTCTGGATCGAGAGGCCGCCCTCTCGCAGCTTCTGCTCGGTGATGTTGGTCGTTTTACTGTTGTTGACTAGGTAGCCGTTGGCGAGATCGACGAGGTAGCCGATCTGGCCGCTCAGCGCGGAGTTGAAGCGCGGGTTCTTCCACTCGGGCAGCTTGGTGTACTTGGCCCGCACCTCAGGGCTCAGATGCCCGTACTGGACCATCTTGTCGAGGGTGTCCTGCATCTGGACCAGGGCGCGCTTCTGATTGGACTGGGGATCCGCCGTCGTGTCGACGGACTGCGAACCCGCCGGGTCGTAGTACGTGGCGCCCTTGAGCATGGCCGCCAGGAAGGCGCACTCGCCCTCGTTCAGCTTGATGGCGTCCTTGTTGAAGTACGCGCGGGCGGCGGCCTGGATCCCGTAGGCGTTGCGCCCGTAGTAGGCGGAGTTCAGGTAGCCGGCCATGATGTCGTCCTTCGACACCGTGGTGCCCACCTTGACCGAGATGAAGATCTCCTTGAACTTCCGCGAGAGCGTCTGAGACTGGTCACCCAGCCTCGCGTTCTTCACGTACTGCTGGGTGATGGTGGAACCACCCTGCGTCTCGCCACCGGTGGCCATGTTGAACACGGCGCGGGCGATGCCCTTCGGGTCGATGCCGCTGTCGCTGTAGAAGGTCTTGTTCTCCTGCGAGATCACGGCGTTCTGCATCGCCTTGGGAATCTGCGACAGGTTGATGATCTGCCGGTTGGTCTCACCACCGGTGGAGACCATCTCGCTGCCGTCGCCCCAGTAGTAGACGTTGTTCTGCGCCGTAGCGGTCTCGTCGACCTTGGGGACGCCCACCATGGCGTAACCGATGCCGGCCACGGCCACCAGGCTTCCGAGGAAGCCGACGAAGAGGCCCGCCACGAGCTTCCATGACGGCACCCAGCGCGCGACGCCGTACTTGCCCGCCCGCGGATAGTCGACGAACCGCTTCTTTCCGGGGGGAGCGGCACGCCCTCGGCCCCGTCCGGGACCGGTGGCGCCGCCAGGAGCGGCGCGGCGGCCGCCCCGGCCCGGTGGTTCCGGCGCTCTGCGGCGGCTGCCGCCGCCTCTCTGGGCCGCGCGTCGTGCCTCGGCACGGCCGCCGTACGGACGTTCTTCGCCTTCCGAACCGCTGAAACCCGACCCGTACGAGTCGGAAGGAGATCCGGTGGCGCCTCGCGGTGCCGCTCGGCGGCCGGAGGACGAGCCGGACTGGCCGCGTCGGGCCGCGGCACGTCCGCCTTCCTGCGGCTGCGGCGGTTTGCGACGGTGCTCGCTCATCGAACGACTACTCCTCGGGCAGGCGCACCCCTGCGCGCCTGACAACGGCGGCTGATTTCCGGTCCCCCCGAAGTACGGATGTGGTCGGTTCTGCATTCACCCGTACTGCACCAAGGACAACGACGCCCTCAGGTGTCACGCGGTTCCCGGTGCTGTGCATGGCGCACAGACTACGCACCGTCAAAGCCCGCCTAGTCCCGAACTTCACCCCAAATCAGGCAACTCGCTCCACATGAATCGTTGATGTGATCCCGTTCACCGTTCCCCCACTTGTCGCGCCCGGAAGGCCGTTCTATCGTCTAGATGTATCGAGTCGATACATCAGCGCGAGATATGACGAGGAGGCGAGGGGATGAGCCGACGGTCCGGGATCCTCGAGTTCGCCGTCCTCGGACTGCTCCGCGAGTCCCCCATGCACGGCTACGAGCTGCGCAAACGACTCAATACGTCACTGGGCGTGTTCCGCGCGTTCAGCTACGGCACGCTCTACCCCTGCCTCAAGACGCTGGTCGCCAACGGCTGGTTGATCGAGGAACCGGGGCACACCGCCGAGGACGCCCTTGCCGCACCACTCGCCGGGCGTCGCGCAAAAATCGTCTACCGGTTGACGGCGGAAGGTAAGGAGCACTTCGAGGAACTGCTCTCGCAGACCGGCCCCGACGCGTACGAGGACGAGCACTTCGCTGCCCGATTTGCCTTCTTCGGACGCACACCGCAGGACGTGCGCATGCGCGTGCTGGAGGGCCGACGCAGCCGGCTGGAGGAGCGTCTGGAGAAGATGCGCGCCTCCCTGTCACGCACGCGGGAGCGCCTCGACGACTACACGCTTGAGCTCCAGCGCCACGGGATGGAGTCCGTGGAGCGCGAAGTGCGCTGGCTGAACGAGCTCATCGAGAGCGAGCGGGCCGGGCGGGACCTGAAGGGTTCCGCTTCCGGGGGGTCCGCTCAGCAGGACACCACAACTGGAGAGCCGGGCGATCTGCCCCGTCCCGGGGACACCCCCAGGACGGATTCGCCCGGCGACACCGCCACGTGAGAGCCCAGTCAGGGCCTCACTCGTACACACAGGGAGCAACCGGAATGGGTTCGGTTCGCGTAGCCGTCGTCGGCGTGGGCAACTGCGCCGCGTCGCTGGTTCAGGGAGTCGAGTACTACAAGGACGCCGACCCGGCGTCCAAGGTCCCCGGCCTGATGCACGTGCAGTTCGGCGAATACCACGTCCGTGACGTCGAGTTCGTCGCCGCCTTCGATGTCGACGCGAAGAAGGTCGGCCTCGACCTCACGGACGCCATCGGCGCCAGCGAGAACAACACCATCAAGATCTGCGACGTGCCCCGCTCCGGCGTGACCGTCCAGCGCGGCCACACCCTCGACGGTCTCGGCAAGTACTACCGCGAGACCATCGAGGAGTCCGCCGAGGCCCCGGTCGACATCGTCCAGGTCCTCAAGGACAAGCAGGTCGACGTCCTCGTCTGCTACCTGCCCGTCGGCTCCGAGGACGCGGCGAAGTTCTACGCCCAGTGCGCCATCGACGCCAAGGTCGCCTTCGTCAACGCCCTGCCGGTCTTCATTGCCGGTACGAAGGAGTGGGCGGACAAGTTCACCGAGGCGGGCGTCCCGATCGTCGGCGACGACATCAAGTCCCAGGTCGGTGCCACCATCACGCACCGCGTCATGGCGAAGCTCTTCGAGGACCGCGGCGTCATCCTGGACCGCACGATGCAGCTGAACGTCGGCGGCAACATGGACTTCAAGAACATGCTCGAGCGCGAGCGCCTGGAGTCCAAGAAGATCTCCAAGACGCAGGCCGTCACCTCGCAGATCCCCGACCGTGAGCTCGGCGAGAAGAACGTCCACATCGGCCCGTCGGACTACGTGGCGTGGCTCGACGACCGCAAGTGGGCTTATGTCCGCCTCGAGGGCCGCGCCTTCGGTGACGTTCCGCTGAACCTGGAGTACAAGCTCGAGGTCTGGGACTCCCCGAACTCCGCCGGCGTCATCATCGACGCCCTGCGCGCCGCGAAGATCGCCAAGGACCGCGGCATCGGCGGCCCGATCCTCTCGGCGTCGAGCTACTTCATGAAGTCCCCGCCGGTGCAGTTCTTCGACGACGTGGCCCGCGAGAACGTCGAGAAGTTCATCAAGGGCGAGGTCGAGCGCTAGCGAGACCCAGCCGTGCGCCAAGCACCGCGGCGCCGCAGTTGAACGCTCCTGCCAGAGCTGCCGAGGGTCCCCGGGTTGTACCGCCCGGGGACCCTCCCCGTATGTGAGGCTGTGCCCCATGTCCGTGGTACGCGACCTGCGGGTCCTGTTGCGCTTCGGGAACTTCCGGCGCCTGCTCGTCGTACGCCTGCTCTCGCAGGGCGCCGACGGCGTCTACCAGACCGCGCTCGCCACGTACGTGGTCTTCTCCCCGGAGAAACAGACGTCCGCCACCGCGATCGCCTCCGCGATGGCCGTCCTGCTCCTGCCGTACTCCCTGGTGGGCCCCTTCTCCGGCGTCCTCCTGGACCGCTGGCGCCGCCGCCAGGTTCTTCTGTACGGCAGCCTGCTGCGCACCGTGCTGGCCTCGGCGACGGCCGTCCTGATCATCACCGACGTACCGGACTGGCTCTTCTACGTCTCGGCCCTGTGCGTCACCGCCGTCAACCGCTTCGTCCTGTCCGGCCTGTCCGCCGCACTGCCGCGTGTGGTCGACGAAGAGCGCCTGGTGATCGCCAACTCCCTTTCCCCGACCGCCGGAACACTCGCCGCGACGGCGGGGGCCGGTCTGGCCTTCGTCGTACGGCTGGTGGCCTGGGACTCCGATGCGGCCGTGGTGCTTCTGGGCGCCGCCCTGTACTTGTGCGCGGGACTGGCGGCCCTGCGTATGTCACGGGAACTGCTCGGCCCCGATCGTGAGTTGGTGCAGCCACGCATAGCGACGGCCCTGGCCGGCACCGCGCGCGACCTGGCGGCGGGCGTACGCCATCTCGCCGCTCCGCCGCGCCGGGAGGCCGTCTGGGCTCTGCTCACGATGACCCTGATGCGCTTCTGCTACGGCGCCCTGCTGGTCATGCTGCTGATGCTGTGCCGGTACGCCTTCTCGTCGAACGCGGATGACGGACTCGCCCTGCTGGGGCTGGCGTTGGGCATCTCCGGCGCCGGCTTCTTCGCGGCGGCCGTGGCAACCCCCTGGGCGGTGGGGCGTCTGGGTCCCGGTCGCTGGATCGCCGTGTGCGCGGGGGTCGCCGCACTCCTGGTGCCCGCGCTCGGCCTGCCCTTCGCCACAACTCCCATGCTGGTCGCGGCTTTCGTCCTCGGCATGACGACTCAGGGAGCGAAGATCGCGACGGACACGATCGTGCAGTCCTCGGTCGAGGACGGCTTCCGTGGCCGGATCTTCTCGGTCTACGACGTGCTGTTCAACGTCGCGTTCGTCGGTGCGGCCGGAGTGGCCGCCCTGGTACTGCCGTCGGACGGCCGCTCGGCACATCTGGTGGTCGCAGTCGCCGCTGTCTACGCGGCAGTTGCAGTGGCTATGGCCCGCTTTGAACACCGCTCTGTGTCACATCAATGACACAGAGCCCCCCGCGGCTACGGGGCTGTCAGTGGCGCCCGGTAACTTACGTGCGTCTTATAACGCGCATTGTTCGCGCCACGCACCCATGTTCCAGGGGGACCCCAAGTGACAACTCCGCCGCCCCAAGGCAACCCGTTCGCCCAGGGCCAGAACCCGTACGCCCAGGGTCAGCAGCCCTACGGCCAGCCTCAGGGCCAGGCCCCGTACCCGCCCCAGGGCGGCTACCCGCAGCAGCCGGGGCAGCCGGGGTTCCCTCCGCAGGGCGCGGCGCCGTATGCGCCGGTTCCGCCGCAGCAGCCCGGCCGCCGGTTCAGCTTCAAGACGATCAAGAACGTTGCTGCCGTCGCCATCGTCGGCATCATGCTCGTCGTCGGCTACATAATCAGCCTGGACGACGCCGAGAACGCCGCGGTGGGCGACTGCCTGAAGTCAAGCTCCTCGTCGTCCTCGAACGACCGCATGGAGGTCGTGGACTGCACCTCCTCCGAGGCCGAGGCCAAGGTGCTCAAGAAGATCGACGGTACTTACACCTCGCTGACGGCCGAGACCGAGTGCCGCAAGGTCAGCGGCGCCACCAGCTTCTACGCCCAGACCGGCGACGGCGACAACTTCCTGCTGTGCCTTTCGGACGTCTGATCTGACCTCTCCACCTACTGAGCGGCGGTGTTTCACGTGAAACACCGCCGCTCAGCACGTGCTGCTCGCTATGGAGCCGGGTCATGTTTCACGTGAAACATCGCCCGGCTCCATAGCCTCAGTCCTGCTCGGCCCACCACTCCTTGAGTGCAGCCACGGCCTCGTCGTGCCCCATCGGACCGTGCTCCAGCCGCAGTTCCAGCATCTGCTTGTACGCGCGACCGATGACAGGGCCTGGACCGACGCCAAGGATCTCCATGATCTGGTTGCCGTCGAGGTCCGGGCGGATGGCGTCCAGTTCCTCCTGCTCCTGGAGCTGAGCGATTCGCTCCTCCAGGCCGTCGTAGGCGCGGGACAGTGCAGCCGCCCTGCGCTTGTTCCGCGTGGTGCAGTCCGAGCGGGTCAGCTTGTGGAGGCGGTCCAGGAGCGGACCGGCGTCACGGACATAGCGGCGGACGGCGGAGTCCGTCCACTCTCCGGTGCCGTAGCCGTGGAAACGCAGGTGGAGTTCGACCAGACGTGAGACGTCCTTCACCAGCTCGTTGGAGTACTTCAGCGCCGTCATGCGCTTCTTCGTCATCTTCGCGCCGACCACCTCGTGGTGGTGGAACGAGACCCGGCCGTCCTTCTCGAAGCGACGCGTGCGGGGCTTGCCGATGTCGTGCAGCAGCGCGGCGAGGCGGAGGGTCAGGTCGGGACCGTTCTCCTCCAGCGCCATCGCCTGCTCCAGGACGATCAGCGAGTGCTCGTACACGTCCTTGTGGCGGTGGTGCTCGTCACTCTCCAGCCGCAGAGCCGGCAGCTCGGGCAGCACATGGTCGGAAAGCCCGGTGTCCACCAGGAGCCTCAGCCCCTTGCGCGGGTGGGCGGACAGGATCAACTTGTTCAGCTCGTCCCGGACCCGCTCCGCCGAGACGATCTCGATCCGTCCGGACATCTCCTGCATGGCCGTGACAACCTCGGGAGCTACCTCGAAGTCGAGCTGCGCCGCGAACCGTGCCGCCCGCATCATGCGCAGCGGGTCGTCCGAGAAGGACGCCTCGGGAGTGCCCGGCGTGCGCAGTACCCGCTCCGCGAGGTCCTCCAGACCGCCGTGCGGGTCGACGAACTCCTTCTCCGGAAGCGCGACGGCCATGGCATTCACGGTGAAGTCACGCCGGACGAGGTCCTCCTCGATCGAGTCGCCGTACGAGACCTCCGGCTTGCGGGAGGTCCGGTCGTAAGCCTCCGATCGGTAGGTGGTCACCTCGATCTGGTAGCCGTCCTTCTGTGCTCCAACCGTGCCGAAAGCGATACCGACCTCCCACACGGCGTCCGCCCACGGGCGCACGATCTTCAGCACGTCCTCGGGACGGGCGTCGGTCGTGAAGTCCAGGTCGTTGCCGAGCCGGCCGAGCAGCGCGTCCCGGACCGATCCGCCGACCAGGGCGAGTGAGAACCCGGCCTCCTGGAAACGGCGGGCGAGGTCGTCGGCGACAGGGGCAACCCGCAGCAGTTCACTGACCGCGCGGTGCTGCGCCTGGCTCAGGGCGCTGGGCTTTTCTTCGTTGGCGTTCGGCACAACAGAAGAGGGTACGTGGCCCGGCCGACCGTGGGCGCCCCCATTAAACGTGCACACCGTAGGCCGCAGACAGCTCCGTCGATACGCTCACAAGATCCGCCCTTGCGACCTTAAGAAACGCTCCTCTTTATACGTGCACATACGGGACAGGGCCGACGGCGGGAACCGATCTTGTGGAGGAGACCGCGGCACTTCCCCTCAGCGTGCATCGTTACCATGCGTGGACGCACATTCCGACGACCACTGACGACGACGAGGGACGGACGAGCGCGTGGCCGAGGCGGCAGACTTCCAGGGGATGACTCCCTCACCTGCCCGCCGGTGGATGCGGCGCACCGGAGCACTGCTCGCCGGGGCGCCTCTGCTGGCCGGGCTGCTTCAGCTGCCCACCGCCGCCCCCACGCAGGCTGCGGGGCAGGACTCCGTGAAGGCCGTTTCCGGCTCGGGCGCGGTGGCTGTCGCTGTGGACTCGCTCACCCCCGCTGCCCCCAGTGACGGCGACACACTGACCGTGTCCGGCACGGTGACCAACAAGGGGAAGCAGGCGGTCACGGACGCGCAGGTGGACCTGCGTCTCGGGGGCGCTCTCAACACCCGCTCGGCCATCGACAGGATCGCCGGGCGCGGCGACTACCAGCACGGCGTCGACGCAGCCCCGGTGGGCGGGAAGTACGTCAAGGAGTTCTCCAGGCTCACCCCTGGCGTGTCCCAGCGCTTCAGCATCGCCGTGCCGGTGGACAAGCTGGACCTCGGCGAGGACGGCGTCTACGAGTTCGCCGTCTCCCTGTCCGGAGAGACATCCGCGCGGCCGTGGGAGCAGGTGCTCGGCATCCAGCGGACGTTCCTGCCGTGGCAGCCCGACGAAGCCGACACGAAGACCCGGACGACGGTCATGTGGCCGCTCACCTCCACCGCGCACATGACGGCTCAGACGGGGTCGGACGAGTCGCAGACGCCGGTCTTCCGTGACGACGATCTCGCCAAGGAGATCGCTCCCGGCGGCCGCCTCGAACAACTCGTGTCGCTGGGGAAGGAGCTCGACGTCACCTGGGTGATCGACCCCGACCTGCTGGCCTCCGTGGACGCGATGACGGAGAGCTACCGCGTCCAGGGCGAGGGTGACGCGACAACCGCGGGCACTCACCAGGCGCTCGCCAAGCAGTGGCTGGCCGAGCTGCAGGAAGCAGTGCAGGACAAGGAGGTCGTCGCCCTGCCCTTCGGCGACCCCGACCTCGCTTCCCTGGCCCACAACGGCACGAACGTCACCGGCTCGCTCAGCCACCTCAAGGAAGCCTCCGACGTCGCCGCCGACACCGTCGACTCGATCCTCCACGTGGAGCCGACCACCGACTTCGCCTGGCCCGTGAACGGCGCCGTCGACCCGTCCATCGTCAAGGTCGCCACTTCCGCCGGCGCGGACAAGATCATCGCCCGCAGCGACAGCCTGGCGGAGACGGCCGGGCTGCCTTACACGCCCTCCGCGTCCCGCCCCGTCGGCGGCGGTACGACAGCGGTCGTCACGGACGCACGGATGTCGACGCTGTTCCAGGGCAACCTGACCAGGGCGTCGAGCTCGACGCTCGCCGTGCAGAGGTTCCTGGCGCAGAGCCTGGCCCTCAACCTCCAGACGGACAATCAGCGCAACATCGTCGTCGCCCCGCAGCGGATGCCGACCGCGAGCCAGGCCCGCGCGATGGCCGAAGCGGTGACGGCGCTCCAGGACGGCACGTGGTCCCAGTCCCAGGACCTCACCGCCGCCGCCACGGCCAAACCCGACTCCTCCGCCACCACTCAGGTGCCGGCGGCGTCGAAGTACCCCTCCTCGCTGCGCAAGCAGGAGCTGCCGCGATCGGCCTTCACACAGATCGCGACCACGCAGGACAAGCTCGACAAGTTCAAGGTGATCCTCACCAACCAGGACCGGGTGGTGACCCCCTTCGGGCGGGCCATGAACCGGGAGATGTCCACGTCATGGCGCGGCCGCTCCGCAGAGGCCGCGGATGATCGCAACGGCGTGGAAGCGTACGTCGACTCCCTGGCCGGCCAGGTCACGCTGATCGACAAGTCCGAGACCAAGCTGTCCGGACGCAGCGCCACGATCCCGGTGACGGTGCAGAACAACCTGGTGCAGGGCGTCGAGCACCTGGTGCTGCGGCTCACCTCCAGCAGCCCGAGGCGGCTCGAGATCGGCGGGGAGCGCTTCTTCGAGCAGCGCGTCGCGGTGTCCGGCGGGCACAGCCAGACGGTGAAGTTCCCCACGTCCGCTCAGGCCAACGGCCAGGCCACGGTCGTCGCCCAGCTGTACACGGAGGACGGCCAGAAGTACGGCGCACCGGTCACCTTCGACGTGAAGGTCACCGAGTTCACGGCCACCGTGATGCTGGTCATCGGCGGCGGTTTCCTCCTGCTCGTCCTCGCCGGGTTCCGTATGTACACGCAGCGCAAGCGTGCGGCGGCCCGTGCGACCGAGGAGGACGGTGCCGAGGAGACGAGCGAGGCGGACAACGATCCGGAGAACCCGGAAGGCCCCGAGGACCGTCTCACGCAGGAGGACCTTCTTGAGGAGGAGTCCCGCGCGAGCACCCGGCAAGAGGCCCCGGAGCAGCCGAGTGACCCGACACCGGACACCGCAGCGGAAAGCGCCGACCCGTCCGGCACGGGTGAGAGAGTGGACCGTTGAGCAATGTCGTGGCCGGTGGGCCCGGGACGATGAGGTGGGGTAACCATGAACGCGCCGTACGACGGTGACCGCGGCCAGGCCGCGGGCGCCCCGGGGCACCCCGAGGGCCCGCCGCCCGAGGACGGCCAGGTACCGCCGCAGCACCCCGCGGACATGTACCTCCAGGACGCCTACGACCAGGACCCCTACCGGGCCCAGGACCTCTCGTCCCAGGACCCGGTCGCAGAGGCCATGTACGACCGTGCCGCGCATCCGCCGCCCCCGCCGGGCACGTACCCGCCGCAGCAGCAGCTGTACGCCCAGCCGCCCCAGTCGCCGTACGCACCCGACCCCCAGGTGTGGGCGCAGACCCCGGCGCCCGAGCCGGAGGGCCCGACCCAGTACCTGCCGTACGGCGACGACCCCCGTACGACCCAGTACGTCGGCGTCGACGACCTCGTCACGCACTCCACCGAGAACCACCCGGAGCACGACGCCTTCGCACACCTCTTCCGGGACCAGCAGCAGGGCGGCCACCCGCAGTACCAGCCGCCGACGGTCCCGGGGCCTTCCCCGGCGCCTGCCGGGGGCCCTTACCCGGGGCCTGCGGCGCGTGCCACGGCCGAGGCCGCTGCGCCGGCGCCCGCTCCTGCTCCTGCCCCTGCGCCGGCCGCCAAGAAGGGCGGGCGGGCCGGCGGTCTGCTGAAGTCGAGCGCCGTAATGGCGGCGGGCACGATGGTGTCCCGGCTCACCGGCTTCGTCCGGTCCATGATGATCGTTTCGGCGCTGGGTCTCGGCCTGCTCGGCGACTCGTTCCAGGTCGCCTACCAGCTGCCGACGATGATCTACATCCTGACCGTCGGCGGCGGCCTCAACTCCGTCTTCGTGCCGCAGCTCGTGCGCGCGATGAAGGACGACGAGGACGGCGGCGAGGCGTACGCGAACCGGCTGCTGACCCTGGTGATGGTGGCACTCGCCGCACTCACCGCCCTGGCGATGTTCGGCGCGCCGCTCCTGGTCAGGGCCCTGTCCAATCCGGTCGCCAACGATCCCGCCGCCAACGAGGTGGCCATCACCTTCACCCGCTACTTCCTGCCCTCGATCTTCTTCATGGGCGTTCACGTGGTGATGGGGCAGATCCTCAACGCCCGCGGCAAGTTCGGCGCGATGATGTGGACGCCGGTCCTGAACAACATCGTCATCATCGTGACGCTGGGAATGTTCCTCTGGGTGTACGGCACCGCGGAGCACTCCGGCATGTCCGTCACGAACATCCCGCCGGAGGGTCAGCGGCTCCTCGGCATCGGTGTTCTGCTCGGCCTGGTCGTCCAGGCCCTGGCGATGATCCCGTACCTGCGTGAGACAGGCTTCCGGCTGCGGCTGCGCTTCGACTGGAAGGGCCACGGTCTCGGCAAGGCCGCGATGCTCGCGAAGTGGACGATCCTGTTCGTCCTGGCCAACCAGGCGGGCGCGCTCGTGGTCACCCAGCTGTCCACCGCCGCCGGTGTCGACGCCGATGTCGACGGAACCGGCTTCGCCGCCTACGCCAACGCCCAGCTGATCTGGGGCCTGCCGCAGGCCATCATCACCGTCTCGCTGATGGCCGCCCTGCTGCCACGGCTCTCGCGCTCCGCCGCCGAGGGCGACAGCGGTGCCGTCCGGGACGACATCTCCCAGGGCCTGCGGACGACGGCCGTCGCCATCGTCCCCATCGCCTTCGGATTCCTGGCCCTGGGCATCCCGATGTGCACGCTGATGTTCGGCTCCTCGGGCACCAGCGAGGCCACCAACATGGGCTTCATGCTGATGGCCTTCGGCCTCGGCCTCATCCCGTACTCCGTGCAGTACGTGGTCCTGCGCGCCTTCTACGCCTACGAGGACACCCGGACCCCCTTCTACAACACGGTGATCGTCGCGGCGGTCAACGCCATCGCCTCGGCCGCCTGCTACTTCGTCATCCCGGCCCGCTGGGCCGTCGTCGGCATGGCCGCCTCCTACGGCCTGGCCTACGCGATCGGCGTCGGCATCGCCTGGAGCCGGCTGCGCAAGAAGCTGGGCGGCGACCTCGACGGCACCCGCGTGATGCGGACGTACGCCAGACTCTGCATCGCCTCGGTGCCCGCGGCCCTGCTGAGCGGTGCGGCCTGCTACGGGATCGCCCAGACACTCGGCCAGGGAGTTGTCGGCTCCTTCGCCGCCCTGCTGGCCGGCGGAGCCGTTCTGCTCGGGATCTTCTTCGTAGCCGCCCGCAGGATGCGCATCGAGGAACTGAACTCACTGGTCGGCATGGTTCGCGGGCGCCTGGGGCGCTGAACCTTGGGTATGCGCACAACCATCGTCCGCCATCGTGTGTCGTGCATAGCGGCGGACTGTGGGCACAATTGGTTTCGGCGTTGGACGGCGCGCACTGAGTCGGACGGCGCGCAACGAATGGGGAGGCAGGAACGACGGTGGCGGAACGGAGCACGGCTGCCGTCGACGTGGCAGACAACAGCGGCGATGAGCCGCTGACCGCTCAGGCGGACCAGTCCACGGCCGACGGGGTGGCCAAGAATCGGGAGCGGGACACGGACATCGACGAGGCACAGGGGAGTGGCGGGACCGAGGGTCCCGAAAAGGCCTCACCGCCCGAATTGCACAGCGGTCACAAACTCGCCAGACGCTACCGCCTTGAGGAGTGCGTCACCCGTCTGGACGGTTTCAGCAGCTGGCGTGCGGTCGACGAGAAACTCCGTCGCGCCGTCGGCGTGCACATCCTGCCCGCGGACCACACTCGGGCCCGTTCCGTGCTGGCCGCTGCCCGCTCCTCCGCACTGCTCGGCGACCCTCGGTTCGTCCAGGTCCTCGACGCCGTCGAGGAGAACGACCTCGTCTACGTCGTTCACGAATGGCTCCCCGACGCCACCGAACTGACCACGTTGCTCGCCTCCGGCCCGCTGGAGCCGTACGACATCTACCAGATGGTCACCCAGGTGTCCGCCGCCATGGCGGCCGCGCACCGCGAGGGCCTGGCGCATCTGCGCCTGAACCCGAACGCCGTGCTGCGCGCATCGACCGGCCAGTGGCGCATCCGCGGCCTCGCCGTGAACGCCGCCCTGCGCGGCATCAGCTCCGACACCCCGCAGCGCACCGACACGGAGGCGATCGGCGCCCTGCTGTACGCCGCGCTCACCCAGCGCTGGCCGTACGAGAGCGACGCCTACGGGCTGTCCGGGCTGCCCAAGGACATCGGGCTGATCGCCCCCGACCAGGTGCGCGCCGGCGTCCACCGGGGCCTGTCCGAGCTCGCCATGCGCGCGCTGGTCAACGACGGCGCGACCGCGTCCCGCCACGAATCCGCGTGCACGACGCCGGAGGAGTTGGTGAAGGCGATCGGCGAGATGCCCCGCATCCGCCCGCCGGAGCCCTCGTTCACGGCCCCGCCGGACTATCAGCGCACGACGTACCAGCAGGGCACGTATGGCCGCCAGGCGTCGCATCCGGGCGCCACCCAGCCGGTACCGACCCCGCCGCCCCCGCTGCAGAGCCGTACCGGCAAGGCCCTGAAGTGGGCCGTGTCGGCTCTCCTGATCGCGGCGCTGGGTCTCGGCAGCTGGCAGCTCGCTGACGCGCTCATGGACCAGGGCAACAAGCCCGAGGACGGCAGCCAGACGCAGACGACGGACGACAACGACAAGAACGGCGACAACACCAAGCCGGTCCGTCCGATCAAGATCCAGAACGCCCAGGAGTACGTCGCTAAGGGCGGAGCGCAGGCTCCGGAGGACGTGGGGAAGACCTACGACGGCGACAGCTCGTCGTACTGGCGCACCAAGAGCTTCGTCGACGGTCCGGAGATGAATCCGGCCTTCAAGCCGGGCGTGGGCATCGTCTACGACCTCGGATCGCCTCAGTCGGTGTCGGCCGCTTCGATAGGGCTTCTGTATCCCGGCGACCACACGACCGTCGCGCTCTACGCGTCGGACTCCCTGACGCCCTCGTCGCTGGACTCGATGGAAAAGATCGGCACCGTCACGACAAGCGGCACCAGTGCGACGGTGAAGGTCACCAAGTCGGTGAAGACCCAGTACGTTCTCGTGTGGCTCACCGCCATGCCTCATGCGGACGGTGACCAGTACAGCGGCTCCGGGTTCAAGCAGGCCATCACCGACCTGAAGTTCACCGGCTAGAGCTCACCACGTCCAAGGGGAGGGGGTCCGATGGCAGAGGGCACCGCACACCGCGAGGTGAGCGACCAGGATCTCCTGGCCCTCCATGTGAAGGGCGACCCCGATGCCTTCGGTGAGCTCGTGCGGCGCCACCGCGATCGGCTCTGGGCGGTGGCGCTGCGGACGCTCGGAGACCGCGAGGAGGCCGCTGACGCCGTCCAGGACGCCCTCGTGTCCGCCTACCGGGCCGCCCACACCTTCAGAGGCCAGTCGGCCGTCACGACGTGGCTGCATCGGATCACCGTGAACGCCTGCCTGGACCGCGCCCGCAAGGCTGCCTCCCGAAAGACCTCCCCCGTCGACGACACCGAGCGCCTGGAGCAGTTGCTGGAGCCTCACGAGGAGGCATCCGCGCCGGCGGAGCGCAACGATCTGCATCGCCAGTTGCTGGAGGCCCTCGGCACGCTGCCGCCCGACCAGCGCGCGGCACTCGTCCTGGTGGACATGCAGGGATACCCCGTCGCGGAGGCTGCCCGGGTCCTCGATGTGCCGACCGGGACGGTCAAGAGCCGATGTGCGCGCGGCAGAGCCAGACTCCTGCCTCTCCTCACGCATCTACGACCGGAGAGCGCCCGCGGCGGCAAGGACTCCGGCCAGAGGCGGAACCGGACGGAGGGGGCATCCGTCCCACCGGCAGCGGGTCCTCATGACACGGCGCAAGCCAAGGATCCGCGTGATGGCGGGCCGAGTGATTCAGCAGCAGTGAAGGGCGGAGGTGGGCGAGCGTGACATCCACGACGGACACGGCCGGGCACCCGGACGTCACCGAGCTCTCCGACCTCACCGAGGGCCTGCTCCCTCCGGCCAGGACTACCGAGGTACGGAGTCATCTGGACCAGTGCGAACTTTGCGCGGACGTCCACGGCTCGCTTGAGGAGATCCGGGAGCTGCTCGGCACCCTGCCCGGCCCGGCGCGCATGCCCGCCGATGTCGCCGGCCGCATCGACGCCGCTCTCGCCGCTGAGGCGCTGCTGAACGCGACGGCGCCCGATGGCGTCGATGCGCCGACGCTCGCTGGTGATACCCACGCTGCGATCTCCGGTGCGGACGACGGCGCGCATGTTTCACGTGAAACATCGGCAGCGGCGCACCGTCCGGCAGGGCACGCCCGCTCCTCGACCACCGGTCCCGGCCGCAAGGACCGCAAGAAGCCCGGGCGCCGCAGGGTGGCCGTCCTCGGTGCCGCCTTCACAGCTGCCGCTCTCGGACTCGGCTCCGTGCTGCTGACCTCACTGATGGGGGGCGGAGGGGCCGGTCCATCGGCTGATGGCGGGCAGACCACCGCCGACACCTTCTCCGCAGCGAAGCTGGAGAAGCAGGTCACCGATCTCCTCGCCGCGAGCGAGAGCTCTCCAGGCACCTCCCGCGGTCCGGACCGCAGCCTCGGCGTGGAAGGCAATTCCGACACCGAGAGCCCCAAGATCCTGCGTGAGATCACGGTGCCCGACTGCGTCAGGGAGGGCATCAACCGCGACGACGCGGCGCTCGCCGCTGAGGAAGGTGTCTACCAGGGCAAGGACGCTCTCCTCGTCGTGCTGCCGGACGCCAACGATGCCAGCCGGGTCACCGTCTACGTCGTGGACTCGACCTGTGTGAAGCAGCCGTCGTCGACTACGGCCAAGGTTCTCCTGAAGGACTCCTACCCGCGTTCCTGAGTCCCGGCGGCTCGTCTCCGTCCGGCCCGCCCAACCCCTACGCTGTGGCGTCACCGTGTGCCCGGACACAGCGGGAATGCGCGCCCCTTAGGATCCGTTGGGTGGGGTGAGAGTCCTGAAAGGGACTCCCCCCGGCCCTTCGACGCAGTCCAGAGACGAGGAATCAAGCCGTGAGCGATGTCCGTAACGTGATCATCATCGGCTCCGGGCCCGCCGGTTACACGGCGGCGCTCTACACCGCGCGCGCGTCGCTGAAGCCGCTCGTGTTCGAGGGAGCCGTCACCGCTGGCGGTGCGCTCATGAACACGACCGAAGTCGAGAACTTCCCGGGCTTCCAGGACGGCATCATGGGCCCCGAGCTCATGGACAACATGCGCGGCCAGGCAGAGCGCTTCGGAGCCGAGCTCATCCCGGACGACATCGTCAACGTCGACCTGAGCGGTGAGATCAAGACCGTCACCGACACCGCGGGCACCGTCCACCGGGCGAAGGCCGTCATCGTCGCCACCGGCTCTCAGCACCGCAAGCTCGGTCTGCCGAACGAGGACGCCCTCTCCGGCCGCGGCGTCTCCTGGTGTGCGACCTGCGACGGCTTCTTCTTCAAGGACCAGGACATTGCCGTGATCGGCGGCGGCGACACCGCGATGGAGGAGGCCACCTTCCTCTCCCGCTTCGCCAAGTCCGTGACGATCGTCCACCGTCGTGACACCCTGCGCGCCTCGAAGGCGATGCAGGACCGTGCCTTCGCCGACCCGAAGATCAAGTTCGTCTGGGACAGCGAGGTGGCCGAGGTTCAGGGCGAGCAGAAGCTCTCCGGCCTGAAGCTACGCAACCTCAAGACCGGCGAGCTGTCGGACCTGGCGGTCACCGGCCTGTTCATCGCGATCGGCCACGACCCGCGCACCGAGCTGTTCAAGGGCCAACTGGAGCTGGACGAGGAGGGCTACCTCAAGGTCGAAGCCCCCTCCACCCGCACCAACCTGACCGGTGTCTTCGGCGCCGGCGACGTGGTCGACCACACCTACCGTCAGGCGATCACTGCGGCCGGTACAGGCTGTTCCGCCGCCCTGGACGCCGAGCGCTTCCTCGCCGCCCTCTCGGACGAGGAGCAGGCCGAGCCCGAGAAGACCGCTGTCTGACCTCCACCCATCCCACGCACCACAGTTAAGGAGCCCGCCGTGGCCGGCACCCTGAAGAACGTGACCGACGACTCCTTCGAGCAGGACGTCCTCAAGAGCGAGAAGCCCGTCCTGGTGGACTTCTGGGCCGCCTGGTGCGGTCCGTGCCGCCAGATCGCGCCGTCCCTCGAGGCCATCGCCGCCGAGCACGGCGACAAGATCGAGATCGTCAAGCTCAACATTGACGAGAACCCGGGTACGGCCGCCAAGTACGGCGTCATGTCCATCCCGACGCTGAACGTCTACCACAACGGCGAGGTCGCCAAGACCATCGTCGGCGCGAAGCCGAAGGCCGCAATCATCCGCGACCTCGAGGACTTCATCGCCGAGTGATGTTTCACGTGAAACACGAATGGGCCAACCCCCTCGGGTTGGCCCATTTGCTTTGAGAGGGGCCCAGAGCAGCGGTCAGAGAGGCCGCAGTACGGGTTCCTTCTGCACGGCCCCCAGTAGCCGGTCGATCGCCATCTCCACGTCTTCCTTCCAGGACAGCGTCGTCCGCAGTTCCAGCCGCAGACGTGGAGAGGTGGGATGCGGGCGAACGGTCTTGAAGCCCACGGCCAGGAGATGATCTGCCGGCAGCACACATGCCGGCTCTTTCCAACGCGCGTCGCCGAAGGCCTCGATGGCCTTGAAGCCCCGTCGCAGCAGATCTTTGGCGACTGTCTGGACCATCACTCGGCCCAGCCCCTGTCCCTGGTACCCGGGCATGATGAACGCCGTCATCAACTGCACGGCATCGGGCGACACGGGACTCGTGGGGAACGCAGTCGAGCGCGGGACGTAAGCCGGAGGCGCATAGAGCACGAAGCCCACCGGTACGTCGTCGACATAGACGACCCGACCGCAGGAGCCCCAGTCCAGCAGGACAGCTGAGATCCAGGCTTCCTTCTCCAGCGCCGGCGTGCCGGCTCTTACCGCGGCTTCACCGCTGACCGGGTCCAACTCCCAGAAGACACACGCGCGGCAGCGCTTGGGAAGGTCCGGAAGGTTGTCCAGCGTGAGCGGTACGAGCCGTCGCCCCATGAAGGCTGTTCCTCGCTTCCTTCGCCCGCGGCATCGCGAGCGGCTGTCAGGGCGCTCCGTTCCCTGAGCAGGCTGCCGACGAATCCGCCGACCGCGCCCAGCCCAAGACCCGCGCTCACCAATCCGGTGCGGCTCACCATTCGCATGGACCCCGCCCTCCCCTTAGAGGTCTGCCAGGTGGATGCGCCATACCCGAACGCATCGTATCCACGATGCGATTCCATCGATACCGCCAGAAAGCAAAGTGCGGGCCGTGTTCCGGTACACACCGGACACGGCCCGCATGGGCACGCTGGGTAGGAAGCCGGCCTGCAGGGCCTCAGGCCTCGTCCTCCTCCGCGTCGCCTTCCAGAAGACTCTTCTGGAGAGCGAGCTTCTCACCCGGAGCAAACGTGGTGAGGATTCGCTCAAGGTCCTCCGGGGAGGCGAACTCGACAGTGATCTTGCCCTTCTTCTGGCCCAGTTCGACCTTCACCCGTGTCTCGAAGCGGTCCGAGAGCCGGGTCGCGAGGTCGGACAGCGCCGGGGAGGGCACGGAGCCGGCCCGCGGCCCCCTGGAGCGCTGGGCCTTCTGCGGGCGGGAGCCCATCAGAGTCACGATCTCTTCGACGGACCGAACCGAGAGACCTTCAGCGACCACCCGGTAGGCCAGCCGCTCCTGCTCCTCGGAGTCATCCACGGAGAGAAGCGCCCGCGCATGGCCGGCGGAGAGCACACCGGCGGCCACCCGGTTCTGGACCTTGGGCGAGAGCTTCAGCAGACGCAGAGTGTTGGAGACCTGCGGGCGGGAACGGCCGATACGGTCCGCCAGCTGGTCGTGCGTGCAGTTGAAGTCCTTCAGCAGCTGATCGTAGGCGGCCGCTTCTTCGATCGGGTTCAGCTGAGCACGGTGCAGGTTCTCCAGGAGGGCGTCCAGGAGAAGCTTCTCGTCGTCCGTCGCCCGCACGATCGCCGGGATCGCCTCAAGGCCGGCCTCACGGCAGGCCCGCCAGCGTCGCTCACCCATGATGAGCTCGTACCGTGCGGGGCCGATCTGCCGTACGACGATCGGCTGGAGGAGGCCGACCTCCTGGATGGAGGTGACGAGTTCCTGCAGTGCGTCCTCGTCGAAGACCTCACGCGGCTGCCGCGGGTTCGGCGTGATCTCGTCGAGGGGGATCTCCGCGAAGTGGGCGCCCATGGGAGACGCGGGGGTCTCCACGGCACCGTTGAGCGAAGGCTCCTCGGTTTCATGTGAAACAGGCGGCAGCGTGGCCACCTTGGCCGCGGCCACGCCACGGTCGCTCAGCACCGGTACAGCAGCCGAGGACGCGGAAGAAGCGCCACCCATCGCTGCCGGGGGCACCGTCTTCTCCGTCGGTGCAGCAGGGATCAGTGCGCCGAGACCACGACCCAAACCCCTCCGTCGCTCGCTCACTGGATCCCCTCCGCCATGCTCGGGTTGTTCTGGGCGCCGAAGTGGGCGTTGGTCGGGTCGTAACTGACGCCAACGCCCTTCAGCGCGATTTCTCTTGCCGCCTCAAGATACGACAAGGCACCGCTCGATCCTGGATCGTAGGTCAGCACGGTCTGCCCGTAGCTCGGCGCCTCGGAGATACGGACCGAGCGAGGAATGCTCGTCCGCAGCACCTCGTCGCCGAAGTGGCTGCGCACCTCGTCCGCGACCTGGGACGCGAGCCGCGTCCGGCCGTCGTACATGGTGAGCAGGATCGTCGAGACGTGCAGAGCGGGGTTGAGGTGCCCCCGCACCAGGTCGACGTTGCGCAACAGCTGGCCGAGGCCCTCCAGCGCGTAGTACTCGCACTGGATCGGGATCAGGACCTCCTGCCCAGCGACGAGCGCGTTGACCGTCAACAGGCCGAGCGAGGGCGGGCAGTCGATGAGGATGTAGTCCAGCGGCTGGTCGTAAGCCTGGATCGCCCGCTGCAGTCGGCTTTCGCGTGCCACCAAGGAGACCAGCTCGATCTCCGCACCGGCGAGATCGATCGTGGCCGGGGCACAGAAGAGACCCTCGACATCAGGGACCGGCTGGACGACCTCCGACAGCGGCTTGCTCTCGACCAACACGTCATAGATCGACGGAACTTCTGCGTGATGATCGATCCCCAGGGCGGTGGAGGCATTGCCCTGCGGGTCGAGATCGATGACCAGCACACGGCCACCATGCAGAGCCAGCGACGCGGCAAGATTGACGGTCGTCGTCGTCTTGCCCACGCCCCCCTTCTGGTTGGCGACCACCATGACGCGGGTCTGCTCGGGCCGTGGCAGGCCCTCGCCGGCGCGACCTAGAGCTTCCACCGCCAGTTGGGCAGCACGACCGATGGGAGTGTCGTCCATCGGGGGCGGTGTTTCACGTGAAACATCCTCCCCCATCGACTCGGTACGGGGACCGGGGACCGGATCGGTCATCGGTCCCGCGATGTTGGCGTCGGACCGCAAGGATTCACTCTCCTCGACTTCAGGCTCGCAATGAACAGAGCCTCCCATGCCTTCGGGGTCGTGAACCAGTGAGGCCTGTTGTTCTGTGGAGAAATCCACCTCTGTGGACAACTCCGTGCCCCCCACGGGGGACGGAGTGTCGTCGGAATCACCTTCTCCGAGAGAACCGAGGGGCTTCCTGTCTCGAGGTTCGGCAGCGCGGCTGCGGCTGATGATGCCGTGAAGCAGTGAGCGACGTTTCACGTGAAACACGATGCCAGCGCCATCCGGAAATGCTCCACGACACTCCACCTTGAGTAGTTTTGTACCCTTTTGCGGAGTGCACTCTGAGTGCCGACTGGGCGTCACCGCCACCGTTCAGGCGGCCGCGCATGAGACCTCCGCCACAGCCGCCACCCCCACGCATGATGGGACGATAACGATCTTTCAGGTAGAAACGCCCCACGCCGTGCAACCCAAATACACCTCAAGGTATTTATCGGGAGAATTTCGACGAAGGATTAACGAGGTAGGGTGTGAAATGAAACGGGGGGCACCGGGCGTCGACCAATCCCGGAAGCCATTTACGGGGTAGTACATTCGCGCGCTTTCCGCTTCGTTGAGCATTGACCAAAAGAAAGACATTACGGGGAGCACCATGAAGAGCAGGAATGTCGCGCGCACGGCTGCCGTAATTATCGGCATCGGAATGCTGAGCGCCACCACGCCGGCCTTCGCCGACCAGGACGTCAAGGCCATCTGGGGACACGGGTACCGCACCAGCGCTGACAAGGGCGTTGCTGCCGTCAAGGACCTCGGCGACGACGGCAACGAGGTCTACGTGCAGTACACGCGCAGCGGCCACGGCAGCAAGATCTTCACCCTGTGGAACAAGAAGGGCAAGGGCACCACGACCTACAGTGGTGACGGCGGCACGGTGACCATCAAGAAGGTCTGCCGCTCCATCTCCCTCAGCTCGGACTACTGCGTCAACCGGTAGATTCGGGTCTGTTAACAGAGGTCCGGAAACGCATAAAAAAGAGGTGCCCTTTCCCGGGGGTAATCCCCCGGGAAAGGGCACCTCTTTTGCGTAGAATTCGATACGCGGCGCCCCGCCTCCGTCAGCGCCTGCGCCGTGCCCGGGTCGTCCGGGCCGCCTTCGCACGCTTCGCTGCGAAACGCACACCTCCCGGGCTCTCCCCGACCTCCACACGGACGACGGTGGACATCGGATCCACCACTCCCTCGCCCACATGCAGGATCGACGTCTCCACAGCACCGAGCTTGCTCAGCGCCGTCGCAGCGCTCTTCAGCTCCTCCTCGGCGGTGTCGCCCTTGAGGGCGAGCATCTCGCCGTATGGCCGCAGCAGCGGAATGCCCCAGGTCGCAAGGCGGTCCAGCGGTGCCACCGCACGCGCGGTCACCACATGCACCGGCGGCATCTTGCCCATGACCTCCTCGGCACGGCCACGGACGACCGTCACGTGGTCCAGCCCGAGCAGCTCCACGACCTCCGTCAGGAAGTTCGTCCGTCGCAACAGGGGTTCCAGCAACGTGATCTTCAGGTCTTCCCGGACCAGCGCCAGGGGGATCCCGGGCAGGCCCGCGCCCGAGCCGACGTCGCACACCATCACGCCCTCCGGGACGACCTCGGAGAGCACTGCGCAGTTCAGTAGATGCCGCTCCCACAGGCGAGGCACCTCTCGTGGGCCGATCAGGCCGCGCTGCACACCCGCTTCGGCGAGCAGTTCGGCATAGCGGACCGCATCACCGTAGCGATCGCCGAACACCTCACGTGCCTGCTCGGGCACAGGGGGAAGCTCCGCTGCCTCCGTCACGGGGGACCGTCCTTCCGTTCGCGCCGACGCAGAAAGCGCCGGCACCAGAACCACCACAACTATTCAGGCTGACAAAGTTCGGCCCCGCCTGCGCGCAGACGGGGCCGGGGGAACGTAGGGGACCGATCAGGCGGGAAGCACAACGACGAACCGCTGTGGTTCCTCGCCCTCGGACTCGCTGCGCAGGCCCGCGGACTTGACCGCGTCGTGCACGACCTTGCGCTCGAACGGCGACATCGGATTCAGCTTCACGGGCTCGCCCGTGCTCCTGACCTCGGCGGCGGCCTTGGCACCCAGCTCGGAGAGCTCGGCACGCTTCTTGGCCCGGTAGCCCGCGACGTCCAGCATGAGCCTGCTGCGGTCCCCGGTCTCCCGGTGCACGGCCAGACGCGTGAGCTCCTGCAGTGCCTCCAGCACCTCGCCGTCACGCCCGACCAGCTTCTGCAGGTCTCGACCGCCCGAGTCGCTGATGATCGATACAGCGGCGCGGTCGGCCTCGACGTCCATGTCGATGTCGCCATCGAGATCGGCGATGTCGAGCAGACCCTCGAGGTAGTCCGCCGCGATTTCGCCCTCCTGCTCCAGGCGGGACAGGGTGTCTGCACCCTCGGCAGCAGCGGAGGTGGTGCCTTCCGTCACGGGATGGGCTCCTTCTTACTTCTTGGTCGGGGACTTGGGGCGCTGCGGACCGCCCTTGCGCTGCCCGGACTGGGCCTTGCTACGGCCGCCACCGCTGCCGGACTTCTGCGCGGTCTTCTTGGCAGCACCAGGCTTTTCGTCCTCGGGCTCCTCGGACTTCTCCAGGGACATCGTCGGCTCACCGGCCTGCTTGGGACCGCCGTGCTGACGCTGGGACTTGCTCTGCCGCTTCGGCTGCTGCCGCTTGGGGGCAGCAGCGGTGGCCGGCGTACCGTCCTCGGCCACTGTGGCGACTGTGCCCTCGCCCTTCAGCACGGTGCCGTCGGCCTGCGCCGCCAGACCCGCCTTGCTCAGACCGTTGATGAACTTGCGCTCGAACTCATTGCGGTCGCGGCCCTTGGCGACGATGGCCTTGACGATGGCGCGCTCACCGCGACCACGGGTCTTCCCGTGCTGCGTGACGTGCTTGGTCAGACGCTCCAGGTACGCGGACTGCGCCTTGGAACCCGGGGTCGGGTTGTTGCGGATGACATACATCTGCTGGCCCATGGTCCACACGTTGGTGGTCAGCCAGTAGACGAGGACACCGACCGGGAAGTTGATGCCGAAGACGGCGAACATGACCGGGAAGATGTACATCAGCATCTTCTGCTGCTGCATGAACGGCGTCTTCACCGTGGTGTCGACGTTCTTCGTCATCAGCTGGCGCTGCGTGTAGAACTGCGACGCCGACATCAGGACGATCATGACCGCGGTGACGATGCGGACCGTGGTCAGAGTGGCGTCGAGCGCCGCGACGTCCGAGCTGCTGTCGGTGAACTTCGCGGCCAGCGGAGCACCGAAGATGTGCGCCTTCTGCGCGCTCTCCAGCAGGCTCTCGTTGATGACACCGACGGTGTCGTTGTTCGCGATGCTGTTGAGCACGTGGTACAGGGCGAAGAAGAACGGCGACTGCGCCAGGATGGGAAGGCACGAGGAGAGCGGGTTGGTGCCCGTCTCCTTGTACAGCTTCATCATCTCTTCGGACTGGCGCTGTTTGTCGTTCTTGTAGCGCTCTTGGATCTTCTTCATCTCGGGCTGCAGCGTCTGCATGGCCCGGGTCGCCTTGATCTGCTTCACAAAGAGCGGGATCAGGCAGATACGGATCAGAATCACCAGGGACACGATGGACAGGCCCCAGGCCCACCCGGTGTTATCGCCGAAGATGGCGCCGTACACCGTGTGGAACTGGACGATGACCCAGGAGACAGGTGTCGTGATGAAGCTGAAGAAGCTGGCAATCGTGTCCACTAATCATGCTCCTTGGGCATGGGACGGGGTCTCTGCGGCCGGGCTCGAAGGAACATTGTCCTCGGTGGCCGTTTCGGCGGCGGAGGGCCCGCCCTTGCGTGCGCGCCACGCGTTGCGCAGCAGCTCGTGCCACCGCGGGCGCTTGCGTGGCGGGACATGGTCCACACCGCCCAGCGACCACGGGTTGCACCGCAGGATGCGCCAGGCGGTGAGCGCGGTGCCCTTGATCGCACCGTGCCTGTCGATGGCGGTGTAGCCGTAGTGGGAGCACGACGGGTAGTACTTGCAGACCGGCCCGAGCAGTGGACTGATCGTCCACTGGTACAGCTTGATCAGGGCCAGCAGTGGGTACTTCATCGCGCGCCCCCTCCCAGCAGCCGCTGCAGAGCGGCGTCCAGGTCTTGGGCCAGCTGTGCATGGTCCGCGTCACCCGCACCGGGCAGCGCTCGTACGACTACCAGGCTACCGGGGGGCAGCTGGTCGACTCGGTCGCGCATCAGATGGCGAAGCCTGCGCTTCACCTTGTTCCGCACGACCGCGCCACCCACTGCCTTGCTCACGACGAAACCCGCACGCGTCGGGGGAGCGCTCTCCCCAGGCGCGTGCGGGTCCGTGGCACCGCTACGAAAGTGGACGACGAGAGTCGGGCGTCCAGCCCGGCGTCCTCGTCGTACCGCGGTCGCGAAGTCCTCGCGCCGCCTCAGCCGATGCTCGGTAGGCAGCACGACGTCATGACCTGATCGGGATCAGGCGGACAGGCTGGCGCGACCCTTGCTGCGGCGGTTCGCCAGAATCGCGCGGCCGGCACGGGTGCGCATCCGCAGACGGAAGCCGTGGGTCTTGGCACGACGACGGTTGTTCGGCTGGAAGGTGCGCTTGCTCACTCGGGGGCTCCAGAAATAAATCGGGGTTTGCGGGTGCCGTCCTGGCTGTCACCGTGCGCCCACGAGTAGCTCGCGTTAACGCCCGAGTGCACCGCTTACCGATCACCTTGACGCGATCTGGCCCATCGGAGGCAGGCGGCAGCAGCCATCGACAACTCGACCTGGTTACGGTACGCGCGGCTACGCCATCCGGTCAAACCAGAGGTCACTAGGAGACACTATCCACAGCCTGGGGACAACAACTTGAACCGCACCCACCGCCCTGACTACCGTGACTGAACTCCGATTCGTTCCCTTGTCCCCTTGATTCGGGCTCCGCCCGGTTTGAATCCCGACCCGTCCCACAATCACACGTTCGTGGGACCCGTGAGAGAGCGTGCCCTGTGGCTGACGTACCTGCCGATCTTGCCGCAGTGTGGCCACGAGTACTCGAGCAACTCCTCGGTGAAGGTCGCGGTCAGGGTGTCGAGGTGAAGGACGAGCACTGGATCCGACGCTGCCAGCCGCTCGCGCTGGTCGCCGACACCGCCCTGCTCGCCGTGCCGAACGAATTTGCGAAAGGCGTACTGGAGGGCCGCCTGGCCCCCATCGTCAGCGAGACTCTGAGCCGCGAGTGCGGTCGTCCGATCCGCATCGCGATCACCGTCGACGACTCCGCCGGCGAGCCCCCGGCGCCACCCGCTCCGCCCCAGCCGCGTTACGAGGAGCCCGAACTCCCCTCGTACGAGGGCTACGGCCGCCACCGCGCCGACGACCAGCGACCCGGCGACCAGCTGCCCACCGCCCGCCCGGCCTACCCGAGCGAGTACCAGCGCCCCGAGCCCGGCCCCGGCAGCTGGCCGCGCCCGAGCCAGGACGAGTACGGCTGGCAGCAGCAGCGGCTCGGCTTCCCGGAGCGGGACCCGTACGCGTCGCCGTCGCAGGACTCCTACGGCCAGGACTCGTACCAACAGGACTCCTACGGCCCGCCCTCCCAGGACTACCGCCCGCAGCCGATGGAGCGGTCGTCGTACGACGGGCACCGCCCCGACTACGAGCAGCAGCGGCCGGACTACGACCGCGACGCCCGGCGTGACCTGGACGCCCGGCGTGACCTGGACGCCCGCCGGGGCCTCGACGCCCGCCGCGACCGGTCCGAGCCGCCCTCCGGCTCCGGCCATGTGCACCGCGGCGGCCCCGTCGGCGCGAACCTGCCGACCACCGGAGCCCCCGGACCGCTGGCAGCGCAGCCCGCGCCGGCGCCCGGGCCCGGTGAGCCGACCGCGCGCCTGAACCCGAAGTACCTCTTCGACACGTTCGTCATCGGCGCCTCCAACCGCTTCGCGCACGCGGCCGCGGTCGCCGTCGCCGAGGCGCCGGCGAAGGCGTACAACCCCCTCTTCATCTACGGGGAGTCGGGGCTCGGCAAGACGCACCTGCTGCACGCGATCGGGCACTACGCGCGGAGCCTGTACTCCGGCACGCGCGTGCGGTACGTGAGCTCGGAGGAGTTCACCAACGAGTTCATCAACTCCATCCGCGACGGCAAGGGCGACAGCTTCCGCAAGCGCTACCGCGAGATGGACATCCTGCTCGTCGACGACATCCAGTTCCTCGCGGACAAGGAGTCGACGCAGGAGGAGTTCTTCCACACGTTCAACACGCTCCACAACGCCAACAAACAGATCGTGCTGTCCAGCGACCGGCCGCCCAAGCAGCTGGTCACGCTGGAGGACCGGCTGCGGAACCGTTTCGAGTGGGGCTTGATCACCGACGTCCAGCCGCCCGAGCTGGAGACGCGCATCGCGATCCTGCGCAAGAAGGCGGTGCAGGAGCAGCTCAACGCCCCCCCGGAGGTGCTGGAGTTCATCGCCTCCCGCATCTCGCGCAACATCCGCGAGCTGGAGGGCGCGCTGATCCGGGTGACGGCGTTCGCCTCGCTCAACAAGCAGCCGGTCGATCTGGGTCTGACGGAGATCGTCCTCAAGGACCTGATCCCGGGCGGTGACGGCGCGACGCCGGAGATCACCTCGACGGCCATCATGAGCGCCACGGCCGACTACTTCGGTCTCACCGTCGAGGACCTGTGCGGCAGCTCCCGCGGCCGCCAGCTGGTCACGGCCCGGCAGATCGCCATGTACCTGTGCCGTGAGCTGACCGACCTGTCGCTGCCGAAGATCGGCGCGCTGTTCGGCGGCCGCGACCACACCACGGTGATGCACGCCGACCGCAAGATCCGCAATCTGATGGCCGAGCGACGCGCCATCTACAACCAGGTCACCGAGCTCACGAACCGCATCAAAAACGGCTGACGGACCCAGCTGTACGCACGCAAGGGCGCCCCCGGTGGAAGACATCGGGGGCGCCCTTCGTCATGTCGCGGTTGTCGGCTGTTCGAATACTTGCCGGGTTACGGCCACTCTCCACAGATTCGGTGACTTTCCGCCGTCCACATCCTGGGGACTGGGAAGTTGTCCAGACTGTGTCCACAGAGGCCGCTGTTGAAAGACCATCAGACCAGGTCAACTGCCTGTGGATTCGTGGACGAACGATCTCCACAGACTGTGGACAGCGAGACGATCCACAGGCTGTGCATCAAGTTGTCCACCGGCAACCCACAGGCCGGGGCCAGTTGTCCCCAGCGATCCCCAGCTTCTCCACATCACTGTCCACTGTTCGGCAACGCGACGCGCCTTCTCACCGGCGCGAGTGAAAGGCGTCACACGAAGGTGCCGGGTTGGCCTGTGGGAAAGGTGGGTAAAGCTGGGGACGGCGCTGGGGAGAAGTCGCCTCAGGCTGTGCATGGGGTGTGCAGAACTTTCCGTTCTCCACAGATACGCCTGGTTGTCCACTGCCGTCGCCCACAGGGTCCGTGGACAAAATCTTGGCTCTGAGCTGGGCAAACACGGTTATCCACCGTTTCCACAGGCCCTACTACTACTCCCAACTAGAGAGAGCTGGGAATCCGTTTCGAAGTGGGTCCTGTGCACAACTCGCTGTCCGGCTCCCGGCTGCCCCTCGTCACGACTTGACCCCGAGAGGCACCTACTGTCAGTGGGGTGCGTCAGACTGTTCCCGGTGTCCTTCCCCTCACTGGGGGCCGACGACACCGAGACAGACGACGAAGCCAGGCAGGCCGAGAAGCGCCGGCAACAGCAGGAGGCGGCAACAGTGAAGATCCGGGTGGAACGCGACGTACTCGCGGAGGCAGTGGCCTGGGCGGCACGCAGCCTCCCGGCCCGTCCGCCGGCGCCTGTCCTCGCCGGCCTCCTCCTCAAGGCCGAGGACGGCCAGCTGAGCCTGTCCAGCTTCGACTACGAGGTCTCCGCGCGGGTGAGCGTCGAGGCCGAGGTCGAGGAGGAGGGCACGGTCCTGGTCTCCGGCCGCCTGCTGGCCGACATCTGCCGCGCTCTCCCCAACCGACCGGTGGAGATTTCCACAGACGGTGTACGGGCGACCGTGGTCTGCGGCTCCTCGCGGTTCACACTCCACACCCTGCCTGTGGAGGAGTACCCGGCGCTGCCGCAGATGCCGACCGCCACCGGCACCGTCCCCGGTGAGGTCTTCGCCTCCGCCGCCGCCCAGGTGGCCATCGCCGCCGGCCGCGACGACACGCTGCCCGTCCTCACCGGTGTGCGCATCGAGATCGAGGGCGACACCGTCACGCTGGCCTCCACCGACCGCTACCGCTTCGCGGTCCGCGAGTTCCTGTGGAAGCCGGAGAACCCGGAGGCGTCCGCGGTCGCCCTGGTGCCCGCAAAGACGCTCCTGGACACCGCCAAGGCGCTCACGAGCGGCGACAGCGTCATCCTGGCTCTGTCCGGCTCGGGCGCCGGCGAGGGCCTGATCGGTTTCGAGGGCGCCGGCCGCCGGACGACGACGCGTCTCCTGGAGGGTGACCTTCCCAAGTACCGCTCGCTGTTCCCGACGGAGTTCAACAGCGTCGCCGTGATCGAGACCGCCCCCTTCGTGGAGGCCGTCAAGCGCGTGGCCCTGGTCGCCGAGCGCAACACCCCGGTGCGGCTCAGCTTCGAGCAGGGCGTGCTCATCCTGGAGGCCGGTTCCAGCGACGACGCACAGGCTGTGGAAAGGGTCGACGCCCAGCTGGAGGGCGACGACGTGTCGATCGCCTTCAACCCGACCTTCCTGCTGGACGGCCTGAGCGCCATCGACTCCCCGGTCGCCCAGCTGTCCTTCACGACGTCCACGAAGCCCGCGCTGCTCAGCGGCAAGCCGGCGCTGGACGCCGAGGCGGACGAGGCCTACAAGTACCTGATCATGCCGGTGCGGCTGAGCGGCTGAGCGGCTGCAGAGGTCGGCGCCGCGGTTGTCCACAGCGTCCCCAGGCACGGTGGATCACCGGACCTGGGGACGAGCTGTCGGACGAAGCCGCAGGTAAGGGCGTACGTATGAGCGCCTATGCCCACGGATGTGCGCGTGCGTCCGGGTTTAGGCTCGTACGCGGGTACGAAGGTGCCCCACACGCCACAGCAACCTAAGGAACAACTGATGGAGCTCGGTCTCGTCGGCCTCGGCAAGATGGGCGGCAACATGCGCGAGCGGATCCGCCGCGCAGGCCACACCGTCGTCGGATACGACCGCAACCCGGACCTCGCGGATGCCCACAGCCTGGAAGAGCTTGTGGGCAAGCTCCCCGGGCCGCGCGTGATCTGGGTGATGGTCCCGGCAGGTGCCCCGACCCAGTCGACCATCGACGAGCTCGCCGAGCTGCTGGAGCCCGGTGACGTCGTGGTCGACGGCGGGAACTCCCGCTGGACGGACGACGAGCGGCACGCCGAGGAGCTGGCGGCCAAGGGCATCGGATTCGTCGACTGCGGCGTCTCCGGCGGCGTCTGGGGCCTGCAGAACGGCTACGCGCTGATGTACGGCGGCGACGCGGAGAACGTCGCCAAGGTGCAGCCCATATTCGACGCCCTCAAGCCGGAGGGCGACCGTGGCGCTGTACACGCCGGCAAGGTCGGCGCGGGGCACTTCGCGAAGATGGTCCACAACGGGATCGAGTACGCGATGATGCAGGCCTATGCCGAGGGCTGGGAGCTGCTGGAGAAGGTCGACTCCGTGACCGACGTCCGGGAGATCTTCCGTTCCTGGCAGGAGGGCACGGTGATCCGTTCCTGGCTGCTGGACCTCGCGGTGAACGCCCTCGACGAGGACGAGCACCTGGACAAGCTCAGGGGTTATGCACAGGACTCCGGCGAGGGACGCTGGACTGTGGAAGCAGCCATCGACCACGCGGTGCCGCTCCCCGCGATCACCGCGTCGCTGTTCGCGCGGTTCGCGTCCCGCCAGGACGACTCCCCGCAGATGAAGATGATCGCGGCGCTGCGGAACCAGTTCGGCGGCCACGCGGTCGAGAAGAAGTGACGGGTGGAGCACAAGTGACCGTCGGGGCGGAAGTGCCCGTCGGAGACCGGAGAAAGTAGTCCACACCCTGGGGATGGCACCCTGGCACCCTCAGGAGTGACCCGGTTGTCCACAACTGGGGACAGTCGAACCACATGTTGGGGGAGGTCGGCGAACGACCATGCACGTCACGCATCTGTCGCTGGCCGACTTCCGCTCGTACGCCCGGGTCGAAGTCCCGCTCGACCCGGGCGTCACCGCATTCGTCGGACCCAACGGCCAGGGCAAGACCAACCTCGTCGAGGCCATCGGCTATCTCGCCACCCTCGGCAGCCATCGGGTCGCCTCCGACGCCCCCCTCGTGCGCATGGGCGCCGACCGGGCGGTCATCCGGGCGCAGGTGCGGCAGGGTGAGCGGCAGCAGCTGGTCGAGCTGGAGCTGAACCCCGGCAAGGCGAACCGGGCCCGCATCAACAGGTCCTCGCAGGTCAGACCCCGTGATGTGCTTGGCATCGTACGGACCGTCCTGTTCGCCCCGGAGGACCTCTCCCTGGTCAAGGGAGACCCCGGCGAGCGGCGCCGTTTCCTGGACGAGCTGATCACCGCCCGCTCTCCGCGCATGGCCGGCGTCCGCTCCGACTACGAGCGGGTCCTCAAGCAGCGCAACACGCTCCTGAAGTCGGCCGCGCTGGCCCGTCGGCACGGTGGCCGTTCCATGGACCTGTCGACCCTCGACGTCTGGGACCAGCATCTCGCCCGCGCGGGCGCCGAGTTGCTCGCCCAGCGCCTGGACCTGATCGCGACGATCCAGCCGCTGGCCGACAAGGCGTACGAGCAACTGGCCCCCGGCGGCGGCCCCATCGCGCTCGACTACAAGCCGTCCGCTCCCGGCGAGGCGCATACCCGCGAGGACCTCTACGAGCAGCTGATGGCGGCGCTCGAAGAGGCACGCAAGCAGGAGATCGAGCGCGGCGTCACCCTCGTAGGGCCTCATCGGGACGATTTGCTTCTCAAACTCGGTCAGCTGCCCGCCAAGGGATACGCCTCGCACGGCGAGTCCTGGTCCTTTGCGCTGGCGCTGCGCCTGGCGTCGTACGACCTGCTGCGGGCCGAGGGCAACGAACCGGTGCTGGTCCTGGACGACGTGTTCGCCGAGCTGGACAGCCGGCGCCGTGAGCGCCTGGCCGAGCTGGTCGCGCCCGGCGAGCAGGTCCTGGTGACCGCCGCCGTCGACGACGACGTACCGCACGTGCTGGCGGGGGCGCGGTACACGGTGTCCGGGGGGACGGTGGAGCGCGTATGAGCGAGAACCCGTCCGCGAACGACAACGAGAGCTCCCCCAGGAAGACCCCCGAACCCTCCGGCGTCGACCTCGCGCGCGTGGCGCTCAGGGCGGCCAAGGAGCAGGCACGCGCGCGTGGCGACGCGGCGCAGCAGAAGAAGCAGGCGCGGCGCGGCGGCCTGCGCTCCGGTGCGCGGGCAGACGGCCGCGACCCCATGGCGCTCGGCTCCGCCATCAACCGCTTGATCACTGAGCGGGGCTGGGAGGCCCCGGCCGCGGTGGGCGGGGTGATGGGCCGCTGGCCGCAGATCGTCGGCGAGGACGTCGCCAAGCACTGCGTGCCGGAGAAGTACGACGAGGACGAGCGGACCCTGATCGTGCGCTGCGACTCGACGGCCTGGGCGACGAACCTGCGGCTGCTCGCGCCGACGCTGGTCGCCCGCCTCAACGAGGACCTCGGGCACGGCGCCGTGCGGCAGATCAAGGTGCAGGGTCCCGGCGGCCCGGCCCGCCGTTACGGTCCGCTGCGCGCTCCCGGCAGCACGGGGCCCGGCGACACCTACGGGTGATCGGACCGGCGGGGCCGCGCGTGAAGGGGCTTCCCGAGCCGCCGTCACAGCAGTCCCCACAGCCCCGTCGGCCGCAGGTGACCGACATCACATCAGCAGTCATCGGCGGTCGCGAAGTGCTGCCGGCGACCTCCTCCTCGTGCAACCGCACGCGGTTGCGAATCGCGACCTGACTCCGAAGTAGCCAAGGGTTGACGGCCGGAAGCGCTGAGTGGCTCCGTGAGCCTCTTGGAGACCCCATCCGTATATCGGGAGTCGGCCGAGCCGGGTTCAGGGCGGCACATGCGGACTCAGGTACCGGCAAACCCCCATCACTGTCGGCGCTACCGGTAGACTGGAGCCCAATCCCGCCCCACTCGTGGGGACCGTCCGGGAAAAGCTGAGCAACGCTGATCAAGGCTTACCAACGCAACATGCCGCAGCCGCTCCGGCAACCCGCCGACGAGCCTGGCTTGTGCTGTGCCAGAAAGGGCGCTTCGTGGCCGATTCCGGCAACCCCAACGAGAACATCCCGTCCACCGACGCCGGCGCCAACGGCGCGGTCACCTCGTCGAACGGCGAGGTCACCGCCTCGTACGACGCCAGCGCCATCACCGTCCTCGAGGGTCTGGACGCGGTCCGCAAGCGACCCGGTATGTACATCGGTTCGACCGGCGAGCGCGGCCTGCACCACCTCGTGCAGGAGGTCGTCGACAACTCCGTCGACGAGGCGCTGGCCGGCCACGCGGACACGATCGACGTCACGATCCTTGCCGACGGCGGCGTGCGCGTCGTCGACAACGGCCGAGGCATCCCGGTAGGCATCGTGCCCTCCGAGGGCAAGCCGGCCGTCGAGGTCGTGCTGACGGTCCTGCACGCGGGCGGAAAGTTCGGCGGCGGCGGCTACGCGGTCTCCGGCGGTCTGCACGGCGTGGGCGTCTCCGTCGTGAACGCCCTGTCTACCAAGGTCTCCGTCGAGATCAAGACCGACGGCCACCGCTGGACGCAGGACTACAAGTTGGGCGTCCCGACGGCCCCGCTTGCCCAGCACGAGGCGACGGACGAGCACGGCACCTCGGTCACCTTCTGGGCCGACCCGGACATCTTCGAGACCACCGAGTACTCCTTCGAGACGCTGTCGCGGCGCTTCCAGGAGATGGCGTTCCTCAACAAGGGCCTGCGCATCAACCTCACCGACGAGCGTGAGTCGGCGAAGGCCACCGCCGGTGCGGACGAGGCGGGCGAGGACGAGAAGCACGAGGTCAAGCACGTCTCGTACCACTACGAGGGCGGCATCGTCGACTTCGTGAAGTACCTCAACTCCCGCAAGGGAGAAGTGGTGCACCCCACCGTGATCGACCTGGAGGCCGAGGACAAGGACAAGCACCTGTCCCTCGAGATCGCCATGCAGTGGAACGGTGGCTACACCGAGGGTGTCTACTCCTTCGCCAACATCATCCACACGCACGAGGGCGGCACGCACGAAGAGGGCTTCCGCGCGGCGCTGACCTCGCTGATCAACAAGTACGCGCGTGACAAGAAGCTGCTGCGTGAGAAGGACGACAACCTCACGGGCGACGACATCCGCGAGGGTCTGACCGCGATCATCTCGGTGAAGCTGAGCGAGCCGCAGTTCGAGGGCCAGACGAAGACCAAGCTGGGCAACACCGAGGTGAAGACCTTCGTGCAGAAGGTCGTCTACGAGCACCTCAACGACTGGCTGGACCGCAATCCGGTCGAGGCCGCGGACATCATCCGCAAGGGCATCCAGGCGGCCACCGCGCGCGTGGCGGCCCGCAAGGCGCGTGACTTGACGCGGCGCAAGGGCCTGCTGGAGACCGCGTCCCTGCCGGGCAAGCTCTCCGACTGCCAGTCGAACGACCCCATCAAGTGCGAGATCTTCATCGTCGAGGGTGACTCCGCCGGCGGCTCGGCCAAGTCCGGCCGTAACCCGGAGTACCAGGCGATCCTCCCGATCCGAGGCAAGATCCTCAACGTCGAGAAGGCGCGGATCGACAAGATCCTGCAGAACCAGGAGATCCAGGCGCTGATCTCGGCCTTCGGTACCGGAGTCCACGAGGACTTCGACATCGAGAAGCTGCGCTATCACAAGATCATCCTGATGGCGGACGCCGACGTCGACGGCCAGCACATCAACACCCTGCTGCTGACCTTCCTGTTCCGCTTCATGCGGCCGCTGGTCGAGGCCGGGCACGTGTTCCTGTCCCGTCCCCCGCTGTACAAGATCAAGTGGGGCCGGGACGAGGTCGAGTACGCGTACTCCGACCGTGAGCGCGACGCGCTCCTTGAGATGGGCCGTCAGCGTGGCAAGCGCGTCCGCGAGGACTCGATCCAGCGCTTCAAGGGCCTCGGCGAGATGAACGCCGAGGAACTGCGCATCACGACCATGGACCAGGAGCACCGCGTCCTCGGCCAGGTCACCCTCGACGACGCCGCCCAGGCCGACGACCTGTTCTCGGTCCTCATGGGCGAGGACGTCGAGGCCCGTCGCCAGTTCATCCAGCGCAATGCCAAGGACGTCCGCTTCCTCGATATCTGAGTCGGTCTCAGCTGACCGAACCAGGAAGGATCTTCACCAGCAATGACCGACGAGAACACTCCCGTCACGCCTGAGGACGACGGCCTGGCCCTGCGCGTCGAGCCCGTCGGGCTCGAGACGGAGATGCAGCGTTCGTACCTCGACTACGCGATGTCCGTCATCGTCTCGCGTGCGCTCCCGGACGTCCGGGACGGCCTCAAGCCCGTCCACCGACGCGTCCTGTACGCCATGTACGACGGCGGCTACCGCCCCGAGCGCGGCTTCTACAAGTGCGCGCGCGTGGTCGGCGACGTCATGGGTAACTACCACCCCCACGGCGACTCCTCGATCTACGACGCCCTGGTCCGCCTCGCGCAGCCGTGGTCGATGCGGATGCCGCTGGTGGACTCCAACGGCAACTTCGGCTCTCCGGGCAACGACCCGGCGGCGGCCATGCGCTACACCGAGTGCAAGATGGCGCCGCTGTCGATGGAGATGGTCCGCGACATCGACGAGGAGACCGTCGACTTCACGGACAACTACGACGGCCGCTCCCAGGAGCCGACCGTCCTTCCCGCGCGGTTCCCGAACCTGCTGATCAACGGCTCGGCCGGTATCGCGGTCGGCATGGCGACCAACATCCCGCCGCACAACCTGCGCGAGGTCGCGTCCGGCGCCCAGTGGTACCTGGAGAACCCGGAGGCTTCGCACGAGGAGCTCCTGGACGCTCTCGTCGAGCGCATCAAGGGCCCGGACTTCCCGACCGGCGCCCTCGTGGTCGGCCGCAAGGGCATCGAAGAGGCGTACCGGACCGGCCGCGGCTCGATCACCATGCGCGCGGTCGTCGAGGTCGAGGAGATCCAGAACCGCCAGTGCCTGGTGGTCACGGAACTGCCTTACCAGACCAACCCCGACAATCTCGCCCAGAAGATTGCCGACCTGGTCAAGGACGGCAAGATCGGCGGCATCGCGGACGTCCGGGACGAGACCAGCTCCCGTACCGGTCAGCGTCTCGTCATCGTGCTCAAGAGGGACGCGGTCGCCAAGGTCGTACTCAACAACCTCTACAAGCACACGGACCTGCAGACGAACTTCGGCGCCAACATGCTGGCGCTCGTCGACGGCGTCCCGCGCACGCTCTCCCTGGACGCGTTCATCCGCCACTGGGTGACGCACCAGATCGAGGTCATCGTCCGTCGTACGAAGTTCCGCCTGCGCAAGGCGGAGGAGCGGGCGCACATCCTGCGCGGCCTGCTGAAGGCCCTGGACGCCATCGACGAGGTCATCGCGCTGATCCGGCGCAGTGACACCGTCGACATCGCGCGCACGGGCCTGATGGGGCTCCTGGAGATCGACGAGATCCAGGCCAACGCCATCCTCGAGATGCAGCTGCGCCGACTGGCTGCCCTGGAGCGCCAGAAGATCGTCCAGGAGCACGACGAGCTCCAGACGAAGATCACCGAGTACAACGAGATCCTGGCCTCGCCGGTCCGCCAGCGCGGCATCGTCAGCGCGGAACTCGCCGCGATCGTCGAGAAGTACGGCGACGACCGCAAGACCATGCTGGTGCCCTACGACGGTGACATGTCCATCGAGGACCTGATCGCCGAGGAGGACATCGTCGTCACGGTCTCGCGTGGCGGCTACGTCAAGCGCACCAAGACCGTCGACTACCGGGCGCAGAAGCGCGGCGGCAAGGGCGTACGGGGCACGAAGCTCAAGGAAGACGACATCGTCGACCACTTCTTCGTCTCGACGACCCACCACTGGCTGCTGTTCTTCACCAACAAGGGCCGCGTCTACCGGGCGAAGGCGTACGAGCTCCCCGACGCCGGCCGTGACGCGCGCGGGCAGCACGTCGCGAACCTCCTGGCCTTCCAGCCGGACGAGGCGATCGCCGAGATCCTCGCGATCCGCGACTACGAGGCGGTGCCGTACCTGGTGCTCGCCACGAAGGGGGGTCTGGTGAAGAAGACGCCTCTGAAGGATTACGATTCGCCGCGTTCCGGTGGTGTGATCGCGATCAACCTCCGGGAAACGGCAGACGGTTCCGATGACGAACTGATCGGTGCCGAACTCGTATCGGCCGACGACGATCTGCTTCTGATCAGCAAGAAGGCACAGTCGATCAGGTTCACCGCGACCGACGAGTCACTGCGTCCCATGGGCCGCGCCACCTCGGGTGTCAAGGGCATGAGCTTCCGCGAGGGAGACGAGCTCCTCTCGATGAATGTTGTTCGACCCGGTACGTTCGTGTTCACTGCCACCGACGGCGGGTACGCGAAGCGGACTCCCGTCGACGAGTACCGCGTCCAGGGTCGCGGCGGCCTCGGCATCAAGGCCGCCAAGATCGTCGAGGATCGCGGCTCCCTCGTCGGTGCGCTGGTGGTCGAGGAGGCCGACGAGATCCTCGCCATCACGCTGGGCGGCGGTGTGATTCGTACGCGAGTCAACGGGGTCAGGGAGACGGGCCGTGACACCATGGGCGTCCAACTGATCAACCTGGGCAAGCGCGATGCCGTCGTCGGTATCGCTCGTAACGCCGAGGCGGGACGCGAGGCGGAGGAGGTCGACGGCGACATCGTCGTCGACGACATCGCCGAAGGTGCCGCGACCACCGGCACGGACGAGGGTGTAACGCCCTCGGCCGAGTAGCACGAGGAGAGAGTCATCGTGAGCGGAGCCACGGGCGCCGGATCGTCCGGTACCTCGACCGGTTCTACGGCCGGTTCGGATACGGGCGGCGGCCGTGGCTCCGCCGCGCCTGCGAACGACCCGCACACCACCCAGCTGAAGGCGATCAAGTCGCCCGCGAAGGGCTCGCCCTCGCCCGACGCACGTGGATCCCAGGGGGGACCTGTGACGGACACCCGAGGCTCGCAGACCCAGCAGTACGCGGCGGGCGCGGGCTCGGCTCCGGGCGCTCAGCCCCAGCCCCAGCCGCAGCCCTCCAGGGCGCAGCAGGCGGCCTCCACGCCGTCCACGTCGCCGCTGCCCGGGGAACGCCAGCCGCAGCAGTCCGCCGGGCCCTACCACCCGCCGCAGGCCTACCAGACGCCCGCTCCGGAGAGCGCGGTACGCCGACCGCGCACCGGGGCCCGTACGACGCCCCGCACCCGCAAGGCGCGCCTGCGCGTGGCCAAGGCCGACCCGTGGTCGGTGATGAAGGTCAGCTTCCTGCTCTCCATCGCGCTGGGCATCTGCACGATCGTCGCGTCCGCGGTGCTCTGGATGGTCATGGACGCGATGGGCGTCTTCTCGACGGTCGGCGGCACGATCTCCGAGGCCACCGGCTCGAACGAGTCGAACGGCTTCGACCTACAGGCCTTCCTGTCGCTGCCGCACGTCCTGATGTTCACGTCGATCATCGCGGTCATCGACGTCGTCCTCGCGACGGCGCTGGCGACCCTCGGCGCGTTCATCTACAACCTCTCCGCCGGCTTCGTGGGCGGCGTCGAGCTGACGCTCGCGGAGGACGAGTGACCGTTGCCGCCCGACGGCGGCTTCAAACCTCTCCTGACGGTCCCCCGACAACCGATTTTGGGACTGCCCACGTCGTGCGCTAATCTTCAGGAGTCAGCGCGCGGGACACACACCGCAGAGCGCGGCGGGGCTATAGCTCAGTTGGTTAGAGCGCATCCCTGATAAGGATGAGGCCACAGGTTCAAATCCTGTTAGCCCCACATCGGCATAGTGCCAGGTGAGAAGCCCGGTAGATCCACAGGATCTACCGGGCTTCTACATGTGTTGATCTTGGTACCCCGCTACTACCCCGTAGCCTCTCCGGCTTGAGGGGACGTCAGCGTCTCGGCGCCGATGTCGGCCCCTCGGTCTACGCTTGCAGCGCACCCCCTGCCGATTCACGCGGCAGGGGGTGTCTGCCATCCGGCCGGAACCTCCCGAGCCCGACCGGAGCCTGCCTGGCAGTGTAATCGAACGTCCATCCGAACATGCAGGCAGCAGCATCGCGATAACGCACCGTCGCCACGGCCCCCCTCAAAAGCGGGCGACCGGTCGGATTTTTTGTCTTGAACTACCCGGTAGTAGCGGGTGCATAAATGCACAAGAGTGGTCGAACTGCCTGTGGAGGCAATGTGGAACCGCTTCCCACTGCCTGCAAAAACCGGCCACGCGTGGGTAAAGTGCCTGCTGGGGAGGCGGACGTGACCCCCACCCGTCCACCTGACGCACAGCCCCAGAACAAGCCCGGTCGGAGAGCTCGGGAGGCCTCCGACCGGAAAGGGTGCCCCCTGCCGCATAGCTCGGCAGGGGGCGCCTGAAAAGACTAGACCGCCCCGCCCTCCAGTACGGAGGGCGGGGCGGTTGCGCTCAGCCATATTTGGCCAGCGCCTTGCGGAAGCAGCGGACGCACATCACACTGCCCCGCCACCCGGGGCGGCAGGCGCGCCCGGGGGTCTTCGCTCCAATCGACAGCGGTTCGATCAAGTACCCCTGGCTAACAAGATCACGCAAATTAGGGTTGACCCTAATCACTACTGATCATGAGGTCGGGAGCGTGGACGTGTGCCACGTCCCACACCGCCCGACGCCCGGGTCCTCGCCCGCCGACGCGCTGTGGGCGAGCAGATTCGTCACGTCCGCGAGCACCACAACCTGACCCAGCAGGCGGTCTGCAGCCGGTCAGGCATCGACGTCGCGACGTACAGCCGCATTGAGCAGGGGCACGCATCGCCCAAGCTGGACACGCTCATTCGGATCGCCGACGCGATCGGCGTGGACCTCGAGAAATTAGTGGCCCAGGGAGGGAACCACGCCCATCCACAACGGGGAGAGCGGACGAGCGAGGCCAGGTTCAGGACCCCCAGCGAATGACCTGACCTTCAGGGCTGACGGTGACGGTGAACTCCTCCAGCGCTGGCGCGCCGGCATGCCGCCACCGACCGAAGTGGTCCTCCACGATGTCCCACAGGGGCTCCGGGCCGCCCTGCCGGACGAGCGACCGGTCGCCCTCCGAGTGCAGCGCGGCCCACGAGCCGGTGTCGACGTCGACCAGGACGTCCTCGGTCCGCCCGTCCCGCTCGAGCGTCAGCCGCTGGGCGGCCGGCACGGCGAGCTGCGCGACGAACCGGGCGGTCCAGTTGTTCAGCACGTCCGCGCCGATGGTGGTCTCGCGTTCCTTGCCGTCCTCGAGGTCGGGAAGCAGGCCGAGCGGCGGCGGCTGGTGCGGGCGGGCGAGCATGAAGTTGACGCCGCCGCCCAGCAGCGGCCCGGACGCGGTGCCGTCCTCGTGGACCGTCAGGCGCGCGAGCTCCGAGGAGCCGAGCCATCCACCGACGGTGACGAGGATCAGTCCGCCCGGGCGGGTCTGCTCAATCCACGCCTGAGGGACCGTGCGCACGCCGCAGGTGGCGATGACCCTGTCGTACGGGGCTTCCGCGCCGTGGCCGAGGAGCCCGTCGCCGGTGACGAGCGTCGGGTACATGTCGAGGTGGCCGAGGGCCGCCCGGGCTCGCGACGCCACCCACGGATCGATTTCGATCGAGGTGACGCGCTCCTCGCCGAGCCGCGCGCAGAGCATGGCGGTCGAGTAGCCGGTGCCGGTGCCGATCTCCAGCACCTTGTGCCCGTCGTCGACCTGGAGGTCCTCCAGCATGCGCAGCACGAGGGAGGGCAGCGTGCTGGAGCTGGTCGGCTCACGCGTGATCCTGCCGCGGATGTCCTCCGGGACGATCGTCCCGGCGATCTGGGTCACCAGCGATTCGTCCGTGTAGCAGCCCTCCAGCCAGCCCGGGTCGTCTTCCCGTACGGACTCCCACGCGGTGAAGTCCGAGCCGACCGCGCGCCGGAAGAAGCCTCCGCGCAGGAACTCGTGCCGGGGGACGGCCACGGCGGCGCGCCTCCACGGCTCGGTGCGCAGGCTGCCGCCGATCACCATCCTGTCGATGAGCTGCTGGTGCAGCTGTTCCTGGTCGGTCACGATGTCCTCTCCAAAAGGTCTGCGAGGGCTGCGCACATGGGCAGGCCGGTCTCGTCTTCCAGCCAGTGCCACTGGCCGCTCGGGTTGCACTCCAGGAACCACCATCGGCCGTCCGCGCCGACGGCGAAGTCGAAAGCGCCGAAGACCAGCTTGAAGCGGTTCATGTAGCGGTGCAGCGCCGGCCGGATGCCGGGCGGTGCTTCCACGGGGGTGTAGGCCAACCGGCTGTAGTCGGTGCGCCAGTCGAGGAGGTCGGAGTCGATGCGGACGCAGAAGACGTGCCCGCCGATGACGGTCACGCGGACGTCGGCGACCTTGGGGACGCGCTGCTGGAAGAGGTGCGCGGTGCCCGCGACGTCGTCGTCGATGTCGTCTGCGGTCACCTCGGCGACCCTGATGGCGGACGAGACGCCGTCGACTCGGTACACCGGGGCGCTCAGCGGTTTGTAGATGACCGGGCCGCGGGCCTTGATGAACTCGCGGGCGGCGTCGGGGCTGGAGGTGACGAGCGTGGGCGGCACCAGGAACCCGGCCTTCGCTGCCGTGGCCAGCCCGGCCGGTTTGAACTCCGCGTCGCCGATGCGGTGCGGGTGGTTGACGTACAGGCAGTCGGGCAGCGAGGCCAGGACCCCGCCGAGCCCGTAGCGGGCCTGGGTGATGGCGAAGCGGGCGTCCTGCTCGTCGAGGTGCGGGAACGCGAACCCGGTCGGTCGGCGGTAGTACATGGACCGGACGTTGGCCAGGTCGGCCGTGCGGGAGGGCGTGAGGAGACGGCCGCGGAGGCCGTGTTCGGTGATCTCTGCCTCCACCGACAGTGATGCGGGGAAGTCCCCTGAGTCGAGCCGCACGACCGGGATGTCCCGGTCGTGCAGCTCGCGGATCACCACGTCGGCGGTGGGGTCGTGCAGGCTGGTGACGACCAGCACCGGACGTGGATCAGTCACTGGTCGCTGTCGCTTCCCGTGTCGGAGTCGGGGGACGAAGGGTCGCCGTCCGGGCTGGTCCCCGTCGTGGGGCTGGTGCCGGTGGAGGTGCCGTGCTTGCCCATCTCCAGCACCTGGCCGGCGTCGTCGTAGAAGCGGGCGGTCTGCGTGGCCGGGTCCAGCTCGGCGCGGGCGTAGGCCGGGGCCATGGTGGGGTAGGGCGCCATGCGGCCGAGCCCCCACGGGCGGGCGGTGACGAGGCCCTGCGGGATTGCGGGGCCGGCGGGCAGACGGTCGGAGTGAACGAACATGCCTCTCCCTTGTGTTGTCGCGATGGTGGGTGTGCAACCCGCCCCGGACCGGACAGTCCAAGGTGGCGGCCCGGGGCGGGAGTCTTGGGGCCCGTCAGGTGCTGCGGCGCGCCTGCCGATACTCCGCGGTGAGGCGAGCGGCCGTGGCGCAAGGGAGATTGAGGTTCGCGCCCTTGTCGTCGATGGCCCGGCAGGTCGGGCACGTCAGGCAGTGATCCCACAGGGCGGCCTGCTCGGGGGTCTCGGCGAGGATCATCCGCGCGCCTCCAGCGCGAGGCGGCGCAGAGCGCGCCGGGTATCGCACAGGGTGGGGTTGTCGACGCACTGCTCGCAGGTGTCGGCGTGTACGCCGTATGTGCGGAGCGCTGCAGCTCGTACGCAGTCGCGGCAGCCGCGGGGGAAGAGCGTCACCCCGCCGGGCCCGGGTGGGCGCTCGCCGAGGTCGACAGCCGTCTCGATCGTGAGCCCGATCTGGCACCAGACGCAGGCCGCGCCGCGGGCCTGTAACCCGGACAGGCTCGTGACCCTGGGGAGCGGTAGCAGGTCAAGCGCACTGTCCTCGGCGCTGCTGCTGGTGCGTGTCTCCCCGAGCACGAAGGCCTCCACGGTCGCGGTGATCTGTCTCACACCAGCGACCGTAGAAGCCCTCAACTGGAGGCAGGGGCACAGTTTGTGCCCCCTCGTCAGGCGGCCAACAAGCCCAGCTTCACGGCCAGATCCGAGGCGCGGCGGCGGCGTGCCGGGCTCTTCGCCTCGGTCTCCTCGAGGACGATGCGCTTGGCGTAGCCGTTGTACCGGATCGTCTCTGGCGCAGCCTCGTGTGCTTGCGCCAGCGTGGCGAGGGCGACGTCCGGCTGCCCGTCGAGCTGGTACCCGCGGGCTTCCTCGATTCGGTGCCGGGCCCGGCGCGGCCGAGACGGGATCACCACGGCGTCCGCGGCGGCAGCCTGCCGCACAGACTCGCCGCCCTGGTGCAGCTCGACGGCGATCGTGACGGCGTGCGCGCCCATGATGGCCCGGCTGAACGAGGTGATGGGGTGGTAGTACCCCTCCGGGAGGCGGGCCGCCATGTCGCGGGCCTGGTCCCAGTGCCGCCACGCGGTGCCCGTCTCGCCTCTACGGGCCGCCGTGTACCCGGCCTCGAAAGTCAGTGCGCCGGTGATGGCCAAGACGTCCGCGGTGGCATCGGAGAGCAGCGGGTCGAGGAACGCGAGGGTCTGCTGCGTGACCTCGTCGGCTGCGTCGAAGTGGGCGGGGCCGGAGTCGCGGTGCGCTTGGGCGGCGAGCCAGGCGGCGACGCCGATCGCGTGAGGGTCCTCGGACTCCTGGGCGGCGATCAGGCCGCGCTCGGCGACGCGCCACAGCAGCGCGGCATCGGGCTGGTAGGCCACGAAGAACTGCGACAGCGAGTAGACCTCGGCGAGGACGGCGTGCGCCGCACGGCGGTCGGCACCGGTCTCGGCCTGCCGCACTGCCGCCTGCGCATCCCGGATCAGGTCGGGCAGCAGCGCACCGATCACGTCCCGGTGGTTCGGTGCCGAGTGCCGGGCGGACCAGGCTCGGGCGAGTCGGGCCCGCAGGTGCGCGGCCGGTGGCGCCTCGCGGCGAGCGCCGAGCGGGAACGCGTCGACCGCGGCCTTCACCTCGGGCAGGCGGGGGTGGCCGGGGCCGGTGAAGAGGTCGATGTGCACGGACTGGTCCCCGGTGAGGTCGGACAGGTCACGGACCCGGAGGATCTCGGCGAGCCGTAGTACGACTTCCAGCTTGGGTGTCTTCAGGCGTCCTGTCTCAACGCCCTTCACCCAGGAGCCGGAGCGGCCGGCGAGCCCGCCGAGCTGATCGCGGGTCAGTCCGCGGCGGGTGCGGAGAATCTGGAGCCGTTGGCCGAAGACCAGCGGGTCGCTGTACGGGTCCGGGGTAGCATCAGTAGGCACGGTCTCGCCCCAATCTCTGCCAGCTTCGTCACTGCCAGGGTATGGGGCGAGACCCTTTTCGTGTGAGCGCTCCGCGACTCTCAGCAGCCCGCGGACATGACGAAACGCCCCCTCCCGCCCGAAGGCGAGAGGGGGGCAACAGCGTTCAGGGATACTGCCGGCGGGTCGGATCGAGTCCGGCCGCGATCGAGCCAGGAAGGCCGGGATCCGGATCGCCCTCGGTCGGCTCGCAGCTGTAGGCGGTCGATCCGCCCTCGTTGGGGGTGCAGGTGTAGGTCACGCCGCGGTAGGTGAACGTCCAGGACGAGGGCGGCGATCCCGCGGCCCCCCGCTCACCCTTCTCACCGCGCTCGCCCTGCGGACCGGGCGGGCCTGGCTCTCCCTGCGGGCCTTGCTCGCGGGGCGGCCCCTGCGGTCCTTCCGGACCGGCCGGCCCCTGGGCTCCGTCCGCTCCCGGGGCGCCATCTTCCCCGGGCTCGCCGTCTTGGCCCGGCGTTCCAGGAGCCCCGTCGTCGCCGGGCTCGCCCTCGGCTCCCGGTGAGCCGTCCCGGCCCGGGCGACCCGGGTCTCCCTTCGGGCGGGGGATCGGGACGGGCACCTCGGCCCGGTCGGGTAGGTCGTCCACGGCCTCGGACGGGTCGGGGGCGACGGGCGTCTGCCCCTCGCTGCGCACCTGCTCCCGTAGCTTCCGTACGTCCGTCGCGAGGGTGGAGACGGCTTCCCCTCGCCGGTTGGCCTCAGCGACCGCCTCATGTCGTGCGGTCATCTCGGCGTCGATGCGCCCCCAGATGATGACGACCGCGCCGGACAGGGCGACCAGCCAGCACAGCAGCGCCACCGGGCGCCAACGCCGGGCGAGCGCCCGCTCTGTCCGGGTCACGGTTGTCCTCCGGGTGGGATGAGTGCGCGGAGCCGGGCGATCTCCGCTTGGTCAGCAGCCCGCAGTGCGGACAGTTCGGCGATCTTCGCGTTCAGCTCGGTGACCTTCGTGTCGAGCCGGTCGCGTTCCTCTTGCAGGTCGTTGGTGAGCGAGCCGTAGAGAGTGATCGCGTTCTCGCCCCGCTTGCCCAGGTACGCCACCACGCCGCCGACGACTGCGCCCACGCCCACGAGCAGGGAGCCGAGGGTGGTGGCGTCCAAGGGGCCCCCTTACGGATCGTGCTGACGCGCCGCGTGGATCAGACGCCCGCCGCCGTGGAGGCGCTGTTCTTCTGGCCGACGACCCGGGCTGCGACGCCCTTCAGCAGGGCGAACGCTGCCGCCAGGCCGCCCGCGCCGACGGCCTGCCAGAACGATGCGTTCAGCATGTCGGCGGGGCCTGCGGCCACGGACACGGCGGTCGCCCCGCCGAGGAAGGACCAGATGGTCCGTTCGGCGAGGTCCTTCGCGTAGGTCTGCGCGGTCTTCACGACGGTCTCGGCGTTGGGGAGGTTGAGCTGTGACATGGGTTCCTCGTTTCAGACGGGCTGCGCGAGCGAGCGGCAGCCGATGACGGTCCCTGAGGCGTTGCGGACCTCGCGGTAGGGGACGAGCAGGTCGCTACGCCGGTCGGCGAGCGCCAGGGCGACGACGAGGGAGACGATGTACTGGTAGCCGTCGCGCTTGGGCGGGAGGTTCTGGGCGTGCCCGAACTCGACCAACTCGGGCCACATGCCGCTGCTGACTTCGAACGTGGCCAGCCGTGCGGGCACAGGCCCGGGCTCGATGACCTCGCGCAGGTGCGGTTCGAGGTCGTCGATGCCGTCCTCGCGCTCGTTGCTGTAGAGCCGGATCGGGTGCGGGGTGAGGTTGAGGATCACTCGGCGAGCCGTTCGGCGAGCTTGTCGGCCACCTTGTCGGCGAGGGCGTCCAGGTCGACGCCGCCGACCTCCAGCGAGGTGACCTTGGCCTCGATCGCCTTCACGCGGGCCAGGGTCTCCCGGCCGGACGCAGCGATCGTGTGGATCGCGTACTTCGCCGTCCAGGTCTTGTTGCCCTTGAGCCAGTCGGCGTTGTTGTACGGCGGGGGGACGGCCGGGATGTGGTCGCCGTACCAGAGCTTCTTGACGTCGTCGTCGCCAAACGCCATGTCGTCGTTTCCTTTCCACTGTCCCGCCGGGAGCGCCAGGCACGCGGCCAGGTCACGGCGGAAGTCGGTCATGTCGATGCCGCGGGGATCGACCTTCCAGTCCGACCACTCCAGGTGGCCGATCGCGCTCTTCGCGCCCCAGCCGTGCGCGCGGCAGATCGCGGCCGTGGCCTTGACCATGGCGACGTATTGGACGCGCGGCCACGGGTCCTTGCCGTCGCCCTCGTTCTCGCACTCCCAGCCGTAGAAGCGGGCGTTGCCGTCGACCGCGCCTGGCGAGCCGTCATGCTTCTGCGTCGCTGGCGGCCGGCCGCTGTAGGACTCGTTGATGACTGCGTCCAGGACGCGGCCGTCGCCACCGCCAGCGTGGTTGGCGCGGCCGTTGCCGGTCAGGTGGACGACGCCGTCCTTGGTGATGCAGCCGGTGGAGAGCGGACCGGGCAGCGCGCTGTGGCCGTCGTAGATGAGGTTGACGACGTCCGTGCCGGGGCCGGTGACGGTGTGGTGGATGAGCACGCCGTTGACGGGGCCCCAGGCGCCCTTGTGGTTGCGGTTGTTGGTGCGCCATCCGGGGACCTCGTGGACGGTCACGCCCTCGGCGCGGAGGGCCTCCACCAGTCTCGACGCGGATAGGGGTGCGGCCATCAGGCCTCCAGGCATGAGAATGGCCCCGGCCTTGTGGCGCGGGGCGAAGATGGCGGGCGGTCAGGCGGCTTCGTACTGGCCAACGACGCGGATGAAGTCGCCGTTGGCCCACGTGAAGGGCGTGACTGCGTCGATCAGGCCCGTGGGTGTGGCGGAGTAGCCGCCGGTGAAGCCGGTGCCGCCGCCGCTGGTCTCCAGCTCCAGCACGGTCGAGCTCGTCAGACGGACTCGCAGCGGCACCCGCACAGACGAGGGGCTGCCGCCGGTGGCACTGTCCTGCGCCTCCCCGGACCCAGCGATCAGCTGCGTACCCGCGGATGCCACCGGCAAGCTGAAGCGCCAGTTGTCCGACCCGCCACCGCCGCCGAAGTTGGTCGACGCCCCGAAGCCGATCTCCAACCGGAAGAAGACAACGCTGGCGGCCTGCGCATAGCGAGCAAGGACCGAGGCGTCACCGAACGAGGGCGTAGCAGACCCGGTCGATGTCGTCCACGCCGGAGACCAGTCCTGCCAGGTCGGGGAAATCGACGCGAGCCGCTCCTCCGTCATGATCATGCCCGGTTGCCAGAGCTCGAACGGCATAGCGCCTCCTACAAAGCGACGATGGCGGGTGGGGCGAGGCGCACCTCGGCGCCCGCCGACTGGGCTTTCACCACACCGTTGCGGGACCGGACGACCGTCATCCGCTGCGGTGTGGGAAGCCGTAGATTGTCGAACCTGATCTGCGGGTTCACCGGCGTCGAGCCGGTGTTCGCGAACGACCTGGTGCCCACACTGTTCGCAGCCGTGAGCGCCGCATCGGTGGCCTCGGCGTGCCACAGGGTCGGCTCCGCAGCGGTCGCGGCCCAGATCTTCGCCCGCAGCGCGCTGCCCTGCGCTTGGAACCTGACCCGGTAGAACGTGCCCGCCACATGGGCGAGGGGACTGGTGTAGGCGGCCAGCTGCGACTCGACGTTCGCGACCCGCTTGCGCAGCGTCAGCGCGATCCCGGCCGCCGTGGTGAAGTCGATCCGGGCCATGTAGAAGTCGGCGTTGCTCACCGCCCGCACGACCGGCCCGGCGTACAGGCTGGCCCCCGCGGCGAGCACGCTGGTCGCGACGTCCACGTACAGGTCGACGTCTGGGCCGGGCGCCGGCACCAGCGTGAGGTGCGCGATGCCGGTGGCCGGCTGGTTGACCGCTCCGTAGCCGGATCCGACGGAGTAGTCCGCAGCCGACCCCACGACTGTCCACGCCTGGCCCGAGTCGGCCTGACCCCAGCCGCCAGCCACCGTCCGGCCGAAGGCGTCCCACACGGCGGGCTCGTTGGCCGTGACCTGCATGACCTCCCCGCCGATACCGACGTCGTAGGGGAACTCGCCCGGGTAGATGGGGGTGGGCCCCTGCGAGGTGATCCACGGGCGCGGGGTCAGGGAACCCCGGGCCGGGGTGTGCACAAGGAGCTGGGTGGCGTCAGCAGCGGCGCCCGCGGCAAGGGCCGAGCCTCCCGGGTTGGCGTCCACCCGCATCGGCGCTGGCATGGTAAACACCAGGTCGTCGATGTGCGCCGCGTCCTCTCCCGAAGCTGTGGAGTTGTCCTTGACGTAACGGAAGGTCACCGCCGTCTTGCCGGTGACGTCGATCGTGGCCTGTGTCCATGGTGTCGCCCCCTGCGCCCGTAGTACCTGCTCGTCGTCGGCCAGGACCAGGAGCTGGTCACCGTCGAATCCAGGCCCCGACGCCTCCGAGGACGTCCAGTACCAGAACGTCAGCTCGGTCGCCCCGGCTGGCACGGTCACGATCGCGTCGGACGTCTGGTTGTTGGTGATCGCACCCGAGCGCAGCGACCACGAGGCGGACTGGTAGTGCAGCTGCGACCGGGCCCACGGCAGGTTCCCGCCGTCGGTGATGGTGACGGCGTAGTCGGTGTCGCTGAAGTCCTCGTAGATGCCGACCGCTCCCACGGTCCACGGCCCGGCCGGTGAGCAGTTGAAGGTGATCTCCCACGTGCGTGGCCGGAAGGTCTCCGTCCAGCCGTCGATCAGGAGCTCCACCGCGCTGCCGGAGGCGAACCGGACCGGCAGCCCCTCGATGCGGATCTTGTCCCCGACATCCAGGGCCAGCACGTCCCGGATCAGCTCAGGGTGCCGGTGCAGCCGTACGGTGACCTGCGGGTAGCGGGCCTCGTCCCACGTGGTGAGGTGGAGCAGCCATCCGGCGATCGGCTCCGTCTGGGCGTCGCTGTACAGGTTCAGCGTCGTGGAGTCCGGATACTCGCCGATCCCGTCCGGCGGGGACTGAACCGACAGGTCCCCTTCCTCGAGCATCGCGTAGCCGGAGGATCCGCCGTCGCGGTTCACCTCCCACTTGTTGCGGACCTGGTCGTCCTCGACCGGCTCGAACGGCGGCGCCAGCTGCTTGTTCGCGTAGCTGAGAACGAGCTTGGGAGGCTGGTTGTACAGGCTCTCGCGGGGCCGGTACAGCAGCTCCCGCCGGTTGCGGGCCTCGCCGAAGATCCCGCCGTCCGCCTCGGCGCACTCACGCAGCAGGTCCAGCAGCGCTGACGGGCGCTGCGGCCCCACCAGCTCTGTGGCAGTGACGTCACCGGCGACCACCAGAGGGACGCCTTCTTCGACGGACAGGCGCTGCATGCGGGCACCGGCGGTCTCACCGGTGAACCCGGTGTCGGCGTTGTTGTAGATGGTGGTGCCCGCCGTGGTGAGCACGCTGAGATGGCCCAGCGCCAGGCCGTCCAGATCGGAGCTGTAGCCCCCATCCGGGCCCTTGAGGCCGGAGATCCGGCCCACGGTGCCCGGGTAGCTGGTCGTGACCAGGCCGGTGCCCTGGCCGCCGATCGGGATGAACCGCAGGCTCCAGTCGACGTTGCCGCCGTTCTGGACAGCGAACAGCTGCCACCGGCACCAGGCGTTGAAGACGCCAAGCCCGCTGAGGTCCAGCAGGCTGGAGGTGACCACGTTGTCGTCGGCGTCGTAGCCGAAGACGTTGCTGGCGTTGGTGGTCAGCATCAGCCGCCACCGCTTCACCGTCCCCGTGCCCAGCCACTGCAACACGGTTCGGGTGGTGGCCGGGCCGTTGTTGGGGATGAAGAACACGAACTCGGTGTGCCACTGCGTGGGGCTCCCCGATGGTGCGGGGACGCTGCCCGACAAGAACGCGCCTCCGTTCAGGGTGGGCAATGGGCTCGACCCGGCCAGTGAGGCCTCTGCAGCGAGGTCCATGCCGCTGGTTCGCAGGGGGCGCACCCCGGCGATAGGGGAGGAGAACTGGGTGGCCGCGGAGCCGTCTTCCAAAGGCCAGTACGCGACCGGGTTTCCCGACGGGATCCGGCGCCGCAGCGTCGAGTCCAGAGGCTTCTTGCCCTGGTTGAGGCGGCGGAGGATGCCGGCGGCCTCGATGGGCGTCCACGCGTCCGCTTCGGACCGTGACCACTTCGGTGGCCATTCGGGGATTTCTCCGTTGAAGCGGATCACGCGGTCGCTGAGTTCGGCGTTGCCCTCGATGGTCCACGTGAGGCCCGTACTGTCGGTGAACGAGGTGGTGCCGGGCGTCTGGGCGGTGAAGTCGGCGTCGGCGGCGAGGGTGCCGTCGATGCCGTTGTACAGGCGCATGCCGTAGATGGCGCCCTGCGGCACGTTGAGGATCATGCCGCCGACGTCCCCTACGTCCAGGGGCGCGTTGCTGTTGAAGACGGAGGTGACGCCGGCGCCGGTGACCGGGGCGCCGAGCTGCGTCCACGGCCCGTTGATGGTGCCTGCGGTGTACCAGGTGACGGTCCAGCCGCCGGCGCCGTTGTTGACGTCGAGGGTGACGCGCAGCGCGATGCGGCCTCCGGGCACGACGGGCAGTGCCACGGTGGTTTGTGCGGAGGTGCCGGAGGCGGCGGTGCCGTCGGTGAACCACACCAGCTCGGCCTTGCCGCTGGCGCCGAGCTGCACCAGCCTCCAGGAGCGCTGGTCGGTGGTGAACTCCTGCTTCGCGGCGAGTTCGAGGAACGCCTCCTGGCCCCAGTTGTCCAGCCGTGCGTCGATGCGGATGTCGAGGTCGCCGGTGATGTCGAGGGCGGCCGTGTCGGGGGTGCGGGCCCGGTCGCCGGTGGCGTTGATGGCGAGATGGGGCTCTCCTCCAGGGAGGCTGATCCGGAAAGGGGTGTTGCCGGTGAGCAGGCCGTAGTACTCGCTGAGCGGGTTACGGCGCGTGTACTTGCCGTCCCGGTTCTTGATCGTGGCCGAGCATGAGGCCGGATCGGCGGCGTTGGCCCGGTAGGCCCGGCCTCGCTTGTGTGTGATCGGGTCGCGGGTGTACAGGTCGGCGGTGATGTCGGTGAGGTTGGATCCGAGCAGCAGCTCACCGCGCAGCCCGAGCGGGTCTTCTGGGAACGCCAAGGCTCATCCCTTTCCGAGTACGAACTGGACGTCGCCGCCCAGGATGGCGACTTGCTTGCGCAGCTTGTCGATGACGTACCGCCCGAAGTCGTCGCCGCCGGTGAGCTGCACGGTCTTGGTCGACCGCTGTCCGGACGACACTCCTGCGCTCATGGCGGAGCCCACGGCGCCGGCGTACGACGCGGACGGGGTCGGGGTGCGCACCAGGTTGGCCATCGTCCGGTCGACCTCACCCGCGGTGGACTCGATACCGGCGACGATGCCGCGGGGGATCCACCGGCCGACCTGCTTGGCCATCACCTTGGAGGGGCTGGAGATGCCCAACGCCTTGGCGACCGGCCCGGGGATCACGCTCCGGGCCCAGCCCATGATCTTGGAGCGGAGCCAGCCGCCCATGCCGACGATGCCGTTCCACAAGCCGGTGACGATGTTGCGGCCCTTGCTGTACAGCAGGTTTCCTACGGAGCCGATCGCGCGGGCGACGCGGCCGGGGATGCCCCGCACCCAGCTGATGAACGACACGATCTTGACGGCGGCAGCGTTCCGGAACGACGTCCAGGCGTTGTTCGAGGCCGTGCGCAGGCGGCCCGCCAGGCCGGAGATCGCCGACCAGACGCGGCCCGGGATGCCCCGCACCCACGCCACCCAGGCGGTGACGATCTGGACCGTCTTGTCCTTCACGCCCTTCCACCAGCCCGCGACCTTGCCAGGGAGTGTGCCGAGATAGGCGATCGCGGCGAGGACCATGGCCTTCGCCCACCGGACCTTCATCACGACCCATTCCCAGGCCGCGCTGGTGGCCGCGACGATGTCGTCCCAGTACAGGACGATCAGCGCGACCGCACCGGCGATCAGTGCGACGACACCGGCGATGATCCAGAACATGGGGTTGGCGAGCATCGCCGAGTTCATCGCCCACACGCCGATCGCCGCTAGCGAGAACGCGGCACCCAGCGCCGTCACCCCGGCCGCCGCCGGGACGAAGACGTCAGCGTGCTCCTTAACGAACCCGAACAGCTTCTCCAGCGGCGGGATGACCTTCGTGCCCAGGAACTCCACGAACGTCTGCTGCATCGTGTTCTTGAAGGCCTTCACCTTCGCGCCCGCGTTGTCCCGCAGACCGCTGCCCAGCTTGTCGGCCGCGCCCTCCGCGCCGCCCATCGCCTTCGAGGCCTCACGCAGGTTCAGCTTGAAGAACGCGGCACCCAAGTCCTCACCCGGGCCGCCGAACAGATCCTGGATCGCAACCTTCGCGACGTCCGACTTGGGCCCGAGCTTCAGGATGGCATCGTGGATTTTCGCCATGGCCTTCTCGCCGCGTGCCCCGCCTGCGGACAGGTCGGCGATCATGTCCTTGGCGTTCAGGCCGACGGACTTCAGCGCGTCGACCTGCGCCTTACCACCCCCGGTGACGCGGAGCTCCAGTTCCTTGAAGGCGTCCGCGACCTTGTCGGTGTCCTTCCACCCGGCCTGGATCGCCTGCCGCATCAGCCCGAACGCCGTGCGCCCGGACAAACCGCTCTTCGCGAACTGCACGCCGTACTCGTTGACGGTCTCCAGCAGGTCCTCACCCGCAGGACCAAGACCCGACATGCCTTGCGTGATCAGGTCGAAGGCCTCAGTTGAGTTCTTCGCCAGCCCGGTCTTTACCGCGATACCGGCCGCTTGCGCGGCCATCGCCACATCGACGTCGAAGGCGTTCGCCAGGTCAGCCGCGTTCGCAGAGATGTCCTTGATCTGCGCGTTTGTTGCCCCCGGAGGCAGCAGCCCCTCCGAAGCGATCGCCCGGATAGTGTCGGCGCCCGTCTGGAAGTCGCTGACGATCGCGTCCTTGAAGAGGGCGCCGGCGACCTTGCCGTACCGCTGCGCCACCGCCGGCGTCGTGCCCAACTGCGCGCCGAGCCGCGCCGTGATCTGCGACTGGTCGAGAGCCTCCTGAAACCCGGCCACGAGCACAGCGCCAGCCGCCACGCCTGCACCCGCTGCGGCGAGCTTCAGCCGTCCCGTCAACCGCTGCCCGATGGTCTCCCCGGCCTCGTCGGCGCCCGCGCTGCCGGACCGGGTGAGTCCGTCACCGAGGGCGTCCCCGGCGTCGTCGCCCGCCCGGCGGGCCGCCCGGGTGGCACCGTCTCCCAAACCGTCACCGAGCTGCTGCCCCGCCCGTTGCCCGCCTCGGCGTGCGGCGGCCTCGGCGTCCAGAGCGGCAGCCGTGACCGCGTCGACGAGCTGGCCGCGCAGGTTCCGCCATTGCCCGTCGGCCCCGCGGACGAGGCCGCCGCCGAGCTGCTGCCCGGCACGTTGGCCTGCGTCGTCGGCGTCTCCGGCGAGGCGCTGCCCGGAGGAGCGCATGGCTCCTTCGACACGGCGCAGGGCGGTGGGTACGCCGTCGGCGTCGAGGGAGATGACACCTGTGAGTTCGCCGATGACGAGGGCCACCGCTACCTCCTCCGGTACTTGGGTTGCTCGGGCGGGGGAGGTGCGAAGTGACGCGAGACGCGGGATTCGGCAGAGATGAGGCCGTAGAGGCGGGTCTGGAACCAGCGCCACGACCGCTTGTCGAGCAGCTGCTTGTCGTCGAGGTCGAGGCCGTAGGTGTCCTGGAAGTCCGCCTCCACCAGCGGCCACTGCTCCAGCAGAGCGGCGCGGGTTACCCGCTTGCCCTGCCGCTGCGCCTGCGACGCTGGCGGGAGCCCGCCTTCGTACCACTCGTAGAGCCCCGTGATCGGGTCGTACTCGCCGCGTCCGACTCCGAGCGCGGAGACCTCTGCTGCCGACGGGCCGCCCGATTCGGGGCCAAGAGAGAAGGGTCGCCACCGCTGGCCCAGAATTTTGCGGCCGTCTCGCGGTCGTTGAGGACCCACACCATGGTGGTCATGGCGACGTGCCGGAACCGTGTCCAGGACAGATCGGCTGCGATCTCGTCGTGGACGGGCCCAAGGAGGAGCCGGTACAGGTCGCGTTCCTCGTCATCGTCGAGGACTTCCGCGTCCGGCTCGGTGCCGTTGAGGAACAGCTTCGCGGCCATCTTCGTGATCTGCTCCACGCGGAGGCCGGCGCGGGCGGACGGTGACGGGATGCGGTAGACGCGGGTCTGCCCGCCCTCTGTGAGGACGGGCAGCTCCAGGTAGTCGTCGAGGAAGTCACCGAGCGCCTCGAACTGGGCGGCCATCAGCTCCCCGCCAGCGGGTTGTCGATCGGCGTGAGCGCCCCGTCACCAGTGAAGGTGATCTCGACCTCGCCGAGCGCCGTGTACTCGCCGCCCGCCGGCGCCCAGGTCGGGATGGCCTTGCCCTCGTACGCCTCGGGCAGGCCGTTGCGCTGCATGTACCGCAGGTGCACCAGGTTGGCGTCCCCGTACGCGAAGTGGGCGAGCCTGATCGCCTCGTGAACCGGGCTGTACACCTTGACGGTCTTGTTGGCCTTGCGGCGGATCGTCGTGGTGACCTCCCACGACTGTGCCGTCTTGGTGTTGCCCGCCCAGCCGTCGGAGTCGTAGTCGGACGAGTCTTCGATGTTCGGCTCCGACGCGGGCTGGAAGGCCCGGACACCCGGGCACAGCTGCCAGTCCGGGGCCTCGTCGGTGCCCATGTTGATTTCCAGCCGCCACTCGCGGGCAAGCTCGGTCTCCTCGATGGGAGTGGACATCAGGTCCTCCTCAGTCGCTCAGATGGGGCCCGGACCTGACCGTCCGGAAGTAGTAGTTCGCGACCAGCTCCATGCGGCCGCGGGTGTCCTGGCCGATCCAGGCCTGGGAGTTGCGCCAGGAGATCTCCACCCACACGTCGCGCAGCAGGTACGAGCGGCGGTTGTGGAGCACGTCGAAGACGTCGCCAGCGAGCTGCACGACGTCGAGCGCGTTGGTGCCCGCGCGCATGCGCGCCTGGACGCCGGTGACGGAGTCGGTGGAGTCGTCGTCCGCGACCGGGTACGGGGTGAGGCCCATCGCCCGGTCCGGGCCGTCGGGAACGCGGCCGAGAACGATGCCCGTGCCGCCCTCCGGCAGCGCCCCGGCCGGGTCGTAGGTTCCGATGCCCTCGGTGTCGAGGAGCTCGGCGAGGCCCTGGAACAGGTCGGTGTCGTGGCTCATTGCAGCGCCCGCCTCACCTGCGCGGCGATGATCCGCTGGACCGGTCCGCGGTTGGCGTTGAGGGGCTGCTCCAGGTACTTGGCCTGCCTGCCGGGCGCGTGCCGCCAGTCGAGTTCCTCGTGTTGGCGGACGGCGTACGGGCCGTCGAAGCTGACGGCGGCGGTGAGCGTGCCTTCGTCCACGGAGGCGGTGCCGGTGGACTGGAGGTAGCCCTCGTCGAGCGGCACGACCTCTTGGGCTTCGGTGAGGACGTGCTCGGCGGCCAGGAGCAGGCCGCGGGCTGCGGCGGCGCGGAGTTCCCGCTGGACCGCTGCCCCGTTGAAGCGAAGTTCGAAGCGAGCGGCCACCTGCGGGCACCCCCTATTGAAGTTGGATCTCCACGTGGTCCGGTGTCGGCAGCCCGCCGCCGTCGCGGTCCAGGGCGGCGATCACCGTGGTGGTGCGGCCGGACGGCAGCGTGACGCGGGACAGCGGCGGCACCGTCGTGCCGGGCGCCGCGTAGGCGGTCGAGGACGAGGTGACCTCCTCGCCGCCGGGGGAGCGCACGGCGCGGGTCTGCTCGTCCACGAAGCACCGCACCTCTGTGGGCGGCCCGTAGAGGGGGCCGGTGCTGGAGTCCCCCAGGTGCGGCTCGATCGTGATGCGGTGGCGCAGCAGCCAGCCCGGAATGCGGCTCACCAGGGCACCGCCACCGCGCCGATGACGAGCTTGTCGTGCAGGTCAGGGGAGCGAAGTTCGTCCATCACCTGCGGGGCGATCTGCCGGGCCGCCGAGTCGTCACCCGACACGCTGGTCACCGACCGGCCGAGGTTCACCGAGCCGATCGCCACCGAGCCGTAGCCGACCCCGGCCGCGCCCGTACTGTCGCCGACCTCGTCCCACCAGGCGACCTGTGCGCACACCGCGCGGCCGATCGCCGCGGCGACGTCCGGGTCGGTGGGCATGCCGTCGTCGTCGACGTCGTAGCGGCACAGGAACAACACGCGGGTGTCGAGCATCTTCGATGCGGCCAGCAGCAGCCCAGAGGCGTCGAGCGGCGGGGCGGCGCGCAGGTAGTTCGCGAGGTCCGTCGTCGTGGCGTACACCCGGCCGGTTTGCCCGGCGCCTGGTGTCGGGGCGACGGCCACCTGCTGGTTCTCCACCGACGCGCCAGTGCCGGTGACCGTCCAGCGCAGCAGCCACACCCCGGCCGCCGTGTAGGTGAGCGGCGCCGTCCACGTCTGCCCGCCGTCCGCCGTAGAGGCGACAGGACTCGACACGGTCCCGTCCGGCGCAGTCACCGCCAGCGATGCGGACGTTGTCCCGTCGTAGGGGGCCACCACCAGCTGCGCGGTGACCACGTCTCCCACATCGGGCATCAGCCACCTCCGGAAGTGCTCGAGGGCGTCAGCGACGGCCCGTATACGGATGCGGTCAGCGACGGCCCGGCGGCCGACGGGGTGAGGAGAGGCCCGGCCACCGACGGCGTCAGCTGGTCGGCCGGCTGCTGCACACGCGACGCCACCGGCCGCGGGCGGTCCGCGGCGCGGGCAGTGCGGATCATGCGGGTCTGGTACGGCTGACGCACCCCACGCGCCCGCGCGGTCTCACGCGCAGCCGCTACGACGGTGTGCTTCGCCGCGTCCACTGGCCGTACGGCGTCGGTACAGCGGGCAATCCCGAGCGGCACCAGCAGCAGACCGTGCAGCGGCCGGGCCGCCACGACGGTGCGCGCCGGAGCCACACTCAGACGTTTCACGCCAGCCAGCGGACGAGCTGCCTCCACACCGAGAGCCGCGCCCAGGGACAGCGTCCCGGACCGGCCCAATGGGCGTCCGGTGGTCGTCTGCCGTGCCGTGCCCACGTGGACGGTGCGGGAGTGCCCCAGCCCGCGGGCGGCCTCCGTCGCCCGCGCGGCGCCGAGAGGCACCGCCCGCATCACCGTCACGGGTCGCGCGGTATCAGCCGCCCGCGCCGGGCCGGTGCCCGCGGATTTCTGCACCGGCACAGGAAGCGCCCCGACCGCGACCGCGGCCGAGCCCAGCCGCGTTGCGCCGGAGAGCGCCAACTGGCCGGCGGCCGTCGACTGCCGGGCCACGCCGATCGGCACGATCCGCAGAACCCGCAGCGACCTCGCCGTCTCGGTCGTGCGTCCTGCGCCGGCCGGGATGGCCCGTGTGGCCGTGACCGCCCGGGCCGCCGCCGCCTGCCGGGCCCGGCCGGGGCGGGCGGTCCGCTCCCACGACAGGGCCCGCCCGCCAGCAACCACATGGGCCGCGGTGACGGGTGCCGTCTTCTTCCCGGCGACCAGCCCGCCGGCCACCACCGTGCGGGCTGTACCGACCGGCACCGTTCGCGCCGCGACCACGGGGCGTGCCGTAGCCGACTCGCCCGCCGCCGTAACCGGGACGGTCCGCCGTACGGTCACCGTCCGTCCGGTCGCCAGATCCCTAGCCGTGCCGACCATCGCGGTCTTCGCCGCCTGCACTCCTCGGGCCGCCGCCGCGGTCCGGGCCACGCCCGGGTATGCCGTCGCCAGGCCGGACACCGATGCGCCAGCCTCAGCGGACCGGGCCGCACCCAGCCCGGTCGTCTTCGCCTTCCCGAGCGCCCCCGCGCTGGCGGCCGTGCGCGCGGTCCCGAGGGCCACTGTCTGCCCGCCGGTCGGAACGATGTTGAAGTCGTCGTACTCGGCGAAGTCGTCGGTGCCGTCACTCCGGTGGGAGATCAGCTGCACCTGGAGCGTCGTGTCCGCCACCCACGCCGGGGCGGTCTCGCTGCGCTGCACCGTCCACGTCGTGCCGTCCGGGGACGTCTCCCAGTACAGCGTTCCCGCGGTCTCCCGGATCCGCAGATAGGCGTGGTCCACCGGGTCGTAGGTGGTTGAGGTGTATCCCGGGTCGCCGTAGTCGACGCGCACCGCCATGCCCAGATCGCCGTCGATGGCGTTGACCTCGATCACCGCGTCCGTGCCGAGCGTGGTGGTCGTGATCAGGATCTGCGACCACGCCTCCTCGGTCGCGCCGCCCGCCGCCGGCGGATACATCCGGGCCTGCACATGCGAGCCCTGGAGTGTCCACGCGGTGTCCGAGGCGTAGGCCGCGTAGTCGGCTGTGCAGGGCACCCGGGCCCGGCCCCCGGTCTCGCTGACCGTGCCGTAGGAGTCGGGCCACTTGACGGTGTCGACGGTGTTGTCGTCGAAGTCGTCGGTGAGGGTGTCCAGCAGTGGCACGACCGGTCACCCCCTGTCCGCAGGTTGTCAGGCGGCGTTCTCGGCGACCGCCAGGCCGTCGGCGTGGATCTGCGCGGTGATGTCCGTGCCGTCCGGGGTGACCGCGAAGTCGTGCAGGGTGAGCGGGATCAAGTCGGCGTCGGTGCCGCCTGTGGTGTCCGGGTCATAGCAGATGACCAGCTTCCCGGTGGCGTTACCCGCGGCAGCGGTCCACACGATGTCGTCGCAGTCGAAGGAGGCGTCGTTGGCGGTGTCATCGACGGTGACCGCGACGTTCGCCAGGGTCTTGCGGCCCATGGTGGTCTGCTCGTTGGACGCTCCGGCGAGGAGCGCGGCGAGCGTGTCGTAGTCCTGAAGCGCGTCGTCCGTCTCCAGGCCGGAGGCTTCCAGCACGACCGCAACCAGGGCGTCGTTCGTGGCGGGCAGCCCCGCGTAGTAGATGAAGCGGCCTTTGCCGATGTTGGTGACCAGGTCGGCCATGGCTCAGTGCTCCTTGCTGCCGTAGCGGTCGATGAGTTCGGCCTTGGTGAGGGTGGCGATCTCGGCAGCCTCGTCGGAGTCCTGCGCCTGCCGGGTGGCGTACTCCAGCCAGGCGGCCTTCGGGTCCTGCTGCGCCGGACGCTCCGGCGGGTCAGCCGGCGGCGGGCCCTGCTTCGGCTCCTCGGCCTGCTGCACCTCCGGGGCCGGGGCGGCGATGCGCTTCCAGTTCGGCAGCATCTCCAGCCGGGCGTTGGGGTGCGGGTACTCGACCTCGTCCCCGGTGTTGTCGTTCTTGTACCTGTACTTCATGGGTGATCCCTCCAGTGGGGTCGGACAGAACTCGGCCACCAGCGCCCGCATCTGCGCGGCCTGGCCGGAGGCCGCCTGATAGCGGCGGTAGCGAGCGAGGGACTCGGCCGAACCGACCGAGCGGGACCGGCGCGGGGCGGGCGGGTGCCACAGGTGGAACAAGTCGCTGTCGCCACGCCACATCGGCCCCGCCAGCGTCTCCAGGGCGAGCGCCCACGCCTGGTCTTCCTGGCCCCACCCTTGGAAGTGCGGGTCCATGGGGACGCCTTCGAGGACCTGGCGGTCGAGGACGACGATGCCGCCGCCGGGCATGCCCGGATGGGTCTCGTCGGTGGGCTGGCCCTCGAGCGGGGCGCCACCGAGAACGGCCTGGGTGGCCTCGGGGGTGAGGCGGCGCACGAGCTGGTGGGGCATCGCCCACCGGGCCCGGCCGGACACCACCTCGTCCACGGCGTCCAGGGTGCCTACCGTCCAGACGTCGGCGTCGGCGACCACCAGGACGTCAGCGTTGGTCTGCCGCAGCGCATCAGCGACCGCTGCACCCTTGGACCAGGGGCCGTCCGGGCAAGCGCCGGTGACGATCTGCCAGTCCGGCCAGCGGGCCCACTGTCGGCGTACCCACGCCCACACGGATTGCCGTGAGCCACCGTCTGGCCGCCACGGCACCAGGACGGCGACGCTCACGCCGGCTCCCGGTAGAACACGACGTCCCGGACCTCACCACCACGCTGCGCGAGCCCGGGGCCGCGGCCCCACTTGCTGACCCAGTCGTAGTCGCGGACCCACCGGTCGGCCTCGTGGAAGCCGCGGCCGGTCATGAACGCGGACACCTCGTCGTACGGCGCGGCCATCGTCGGGTCGTCCACGGTGCAGGTCTCGGCGATGACCAGGCGGAGGCTGTCCCACGGGGCGGCCTTCAGGACGTCCAGCTCCAGGCCCTGCGCGTCGACCACTGCGGCGTCGGCGTCGGGGGCGAGTTCGTCGAGGCGGCGCACGTCCACGTCGATGGTCCGGGTCACACGGTCGGTCTTCTGCGGTGTGGCCAGGGTCGAGAGGTTGGTGCGGGCCATGATGTGCAGCCGGGTCCACGCGTTCGTGGGCCCGCACGCGCATTGGTGCACAACGGTGTCCGGGTGTTCGCGGTGCAGCTGCTCGGCGAGCCACGGGATCGGCTCCACCAGGGTGATCCGAGGAATGCCGGCCTCGCGGTAGAACGGCATCTCCTGGCCCTCGTGCGCGCCGACATGCACGAGGTGCTGAGGCGTCCAGCCCAGGCCCTTCAGCAGGGCGGGCAGGGCGCGCATGACGTTGGCCACCGGTCAGCCTCCGTCTCTGGTTGCCGGGTGGCGCACGTAGTCGGCCACGGTGTCGAAGTCGTCGGTCAGGTCGTCGATCTCGGTGAACCAATCCCGGCTCACCCGGTGCTTACCGACCGGCGTGCCCTGCCAGGTGCGCAGCAGCATCCAGCCCGGGGGTCGGGTGACGATCCCTTGGGCGCGCATCTCGTGGACGTGCCGCAGCCGGGCGTCCATGCGGGTGTGCTGGCCGGGCCACCAGGAGGCGGCGAAGATCTCCCCGTACGGGGTGCCCGTCACCTTGGACGGCCCGTACCGGCCGAACACCCGGTAGGTCTGCGGCCGGAACCCGGCCACGGTGGCCATCGCCTCGTCGGTGAAGTACACGTCGCCGAGCAGCAGCACCGTACGGCCGCGCTCGTTCCACAGGCTGCGGGTGGCCGCATACTCCGACGGCGCGGTGCCGTCCTGCTCGTGCACCGTCACCCCGGGCAGCCGGTAGCGGGCGCCCCCCGCCGGGCACGTGAGGTGCACGTCGTCGGTCAACTCCCGCACCTGCCCGACCGTGCGGTACAGCAGCGGCACCCCGAAGTGCGCCCGCAGCGGCACCAGATGCGACGGAACACCGAGATGGCCGCCCCACTTGGCCTGCGACCCCGCACACGCGATGATCACCCGCACCCGAACACCACCCTCTCGATGTCCTTCAGCCGGTGCTCCCACAGATGCCGCTCCTCCACCAGAGCGATCGCCGCATCGGTCATCTCCCGCCGGCTGGAGGCCGTCAGCGCGTCGATGCGCTCGCCGAGCTGGGGGAACTGGCCGCGCTCGTACAGCAGCATCACGTCGTCGGTGAAGCCGAGCTCGGCCATGCCCTCGACACGGGGGTGGGCGAGGAGTCCGCCGCGGCCCATGGTGCAGACGACGCGGTCTGACCAGTAGTGCGAGGCGTCTGCGGAGTCGCCGAGCACGACTTCAGCTGAGGCGTACAGGCTCCCCAGGTCCGGTCCCCACACGGGCCGGCTGGGGCCGTACTGCTGGAACTGGAACGCGAACCGGCGGCGGGCCCAGTTGATGAGGTCGGGCCGGTGGGTGCCGTGGATGTCCGGGACGTAGCCGCCGACGAACACCACCCGGCTACGGAACCGTGACCGGTCCGGCGCGGTGCGGCCGAGCCAGCGGCGGCCGAGGGGCGGCGGCAGCCAGACGTGGTTCACGCCGCGCTGCCGGAACTGCTCCTGGTGGCCGCCGTCGGCGGTGAACACGAACTGGCACGACCACCACGGGTCCACGCCGATCTGCTGCTCCCGTCGGGGGATGCCCCAGTACAGGTCGAGGTGGACGCCCACCGTGGCGGTGCCCTCGTCTTCGATCCGGCACAGCATGGCGCCGATATCGCCGGTGGGCTGATGGCCGTGGGTGCGGGCCCAGATCAGCATGTCCGCGCCCTTGCACGCGCGGACCACATCCTCGGCCGGGATGCCGCGGGCCGGGAGGTGCAGCACGTCCCAGCCCAGTTCGCTGCCGCCTTCTGTGAGGCAGTCCTTCCACCGGTTCAGATGCAGCGGCCGGGGAGCGCCGAGCACAATCACGCGCATCGACGCCCCCCTTCACCCGCCACCCACTCCCCGGAAGGGAGGATCAGGAACCGGCGCCCTGGAGCAGGACGGCCCGGTTGGCGTCGAGGGTCTTCGTGCCGTACAGGCAGTCCACCGACACGACGGTCTGCTTGTACTTGATGTCGTAGTCGTAGACCACGCGCAGGCCGAACCCCTTGTAGTTCATGATCGTGGCGTCCTGGGCGCCCGGCGGGATCTCCAGCGGCCGGGTCACCAGAGCGAACGCCGTGCGGTGAAAGGCGACACCCTCCTCCGGCTCCGCCACATGCTGCGTCCAGTACGGGTCGAACCCGAACAGGCGCCGGCCGATGTACGCCTCCCGCAGCGCCTCCGTGCTGCCGGACTCGTTGACCTTCTTCAGCACATCCGTGTCGAGCCAGTCGGCGTTCGCGACCGGGCCGATCACTGCGGACCGGTCGGTCGTCGGAACCTTCTGCTGGTTGAGGATCCTGCCGGCGTCGATGAGGATCTCCGGCTTGGTCAGCTCGCGGCCCGTGGTGGCGCCGGCCGTCTGCACGATGTCGTCGCGCAGCGCCAGAAGGTCAGTGTCGATCTTCTGGGCGATGGCCTCCATCGCCGGGTCGAGGAGCTGCGTACCGAAGTCCTCGATCTCCAGCGTGAGCTGCTCCGTCGTCACGTTGAAGGAGACGTCGGAGAAGTGGTTCAGCGTGACGTCCACGCCGGACTCGGTCGCGTTCTGCGGCACGATGCCGGTCCCGCGGTCGAACTCGGTCGCGGTGAACGTGGCGGGCTTGCGCACCGTGATGGTGTCGCCCTGCTTGCCACGGAAGTCGGCGTCGAAGTCGCGGTGGACGAGCTGCGCCATGACGGTCGTCTCGTACAGCGTGGCGAGCGCCCTCGTGGCGATGGTCTGCGGGGTCAGAAACGTGTTGGCCACAAGGGCCTCCTACTCATGTGGGGAGGCTCAGGCGCGTGCCTTGCGGCGTGCTTCGCGCTGGGCCTCGATGCTGTTGCTGTTCTTGGGCTTCTCGGTGCTGCCGGAGAAGTCACCGGAGTTGCGCGCGGGCGCCTGGCCCTGCGCCTTGAGCTTGGGGTTGTCGTCGACCGCCTTCTTGATGGCGGCGTTGACCTTCTTGGCGAACTCCTCGTCGGACGGGTCGAGGTCGGCGATGGACTTGAGGAAGGCGCGGCTGTCGGTCAGCGCGTCCGGGTCGGCGCCGTGCTTCGATGCGCCCCGGTACACGGCCAGCTCGACCGCGGTCTCCCTGTGCGCCGCCGTCGCCTTCTCGATCTGCGCCGTGAGCGCGGCCGGGTCGGGCGGCGTGTCCTTGTCGTCCTTGACCAGGCCGAGGGCCTTGCCGAGTTCCTGCACGATCTGCGTGCGGGCCTCGTCGGCCGCCGCCTTCTTGGCGTTGGTCCGGGCCTTGCCGGCGTCGGCGTTCGCCTGCTTCAGCTCCTTCTGGAGCCGGGCGATCGTCGCAGTCGGGTCCTCGTCGTCCTTCTTCGCGGGCGGCTTCGGCTTGGGCTTGTCGTCCTTGGCCGCATCGTCGTCCTGGTCGTCGTTGCCGGTCCCGCCGGCGTCGTTGTCTTGGTCGTCGCTTGCGCCCGCGTCGTCACCGCTGTCGTCGCTGTCGGATCCGGAGTCGCCTCCGTCCCCGCCGTCGGCGTACAGCCACGGGTCGAAAGGGCCGTGGCTGTAGGGGTGTGCCCAGCCGGCACCGGCCAGCCTGGGGAGGGTTCGCTTGTTCATGCGTGCACTCCTGGTGCGCGTCGGGTTGGTTCGGCCCCGCGCCTGGCGGGGGTTGTGCGATCCGGCCCGCGCCTGGCGGGCGGAAGTCTGAGCGGACAGTTCTCTGTCAGACCGGTGAGCTACCGTTCCGGCATGTCTGTAGAGATCAAGTTCATAGGCGAGCAGGAGCCGTTCAGCTACACGGACGGCGAGGGCACGGAGTACCGCTACCGGGTGCAGGACAGCGGGGCTCTGTCGATCTTCGAGAAGGCAGCCGGGAAGACCATGGCGAGGGACGCTCTCCCGATCGCTGTATATGGGCCTGCCGCGTGGTTCAGCGTCACCGGTACGTCGCTCGGCGCGTCTGACCGGGGACCAGGGCGGGTTGCTGGCTTCTAGCGTGCAGTGGTGAGCTGCTCGCGGTGGCTCTTGCGCGGCAGGCCCGTCTCCGCGACCAGTTCACGCACCCGCGCCTGATAGGCCCGCACCCGCGCCTGCCTGGCCCTCACCGTGGCCTCGTCCATCCCCGAGTCCGCGAGCCGCTTCCACTTGCGGATCTGCCGCTCGTAGTACCGCTGCCGCTGCGTGTCCTCGTATGTACCCCGCGACGCCTGCACCGCCGGGATCCGGGACACGCCGGGCAGGTAGGCGCTCACGGTGTGGCGGCAGTTCGGATGCTGGAAGCCAGCCGACCGCGCCTCGTTCAGCGTCCCGGCGACCCGCACCGTGACCATGCGGCCGTCGTCGGTGGCGTGCTCCACCTGCACGCTCCGCTTCCCGGGCGCGCCCGTGCGAGCGAGGACCTTCCGCTCCCACGGCCGGCACAACGGGCACTGCTCGGGCGCCTGCGACACGATCACCAGATCCACCCCGGCGGCGCCGAGCCGATCCGTGTGCGCCTCCACTGCAGCACGACCGACCACCGAGCGGGTCGCCATCTCGACGTACGACCTCATGTCCCAGGCCCGTCCGGACCGGTCAACGAAGCCGGTGATGCCGCGCTTCGCGAACTGGTCCAGCGCCGATTGTGCGGCCTGCCGCCGGGACTGTGCCCCAAGGATCGGGGCCGCTCCCGCGCGGGCGATCACGTCCCGGTACACGTCCAGGGACTGGCGCAGGATCCGCGTGTACACCGGGCCGGTGTCATCGATGAGGGCCTGCGCGAGCCGGTCCACGGCCTGCGTGCCGGGCGGGATCGCCGCCACAGCCGGGGCGAGCGCGCCGAGCTCCACCACGGCCGCCTGCGCGCCACGCTCGTACGCCTCGGCAACAGCTTGGTGAATGGCGCCAGTCGCATCGAGCTGAAGGGCGGCGATGATCTGCTCGATCGCCGTCTGGAGGTGGCCGACAGCGGACAGCTTCAGCTGCACCCAGGCGGGGCTGTCGAGGCCTTCGGCGAGGGCGCGCCGGATCTTCTCGATCAGCACACCCTCCGCGCTCTCGTACAGGTCAGCGACAGCGGCCGCGAGGTCTTCAGCCATGGCCGGTGACACGGGCACAGCCGACCACCACCTTCTACGGGAGCGCGCCAGTCTGCATCGGATCCGGCACCGCAGTACCGGCCTCCTGCTGGATCCGCGCCACCTCCGCCTTCACCTGCGTGTCGTCCCACTCGGGGTGGGTCATCCGCACCAGCGTGTCCGTCGAAGCAGCCTGAGCCCGGCGCAGCACATCGGCGGTGTTCGCCAGTGACAGCGGGTCCTCCTGGACGGAGTCCTCGAACTCCACCGTCGGCCGCTGCGGGACGATGCTGCCGCCGAACACTTCACGGTCCACGGCCAGCAGCGCCTCGACGAGCTGCGCCAGCGCCGGCCTCCAGCGCAGCACCTTCTTGCCGCGGGTCGTCATCGACCGCCGCTCCCGGGCGGTGACCTCGGTCGCGGTCACGGCGACGTCGCCGCCGATGCCGAACGTCTGGCCGGAGTAGCCCGCGCTGCGGAGGATCTGGTTCACCAGGTCCTCCGCGGTGTCCCGGTGTTCCTGGACGCGGATCGCGAACTGCACGGTCGTCAGCTGCTGGCCGGCGTCACCGCGGGCCAGCATGTCCAGCCCTGCGTAGATCTCCTGGTCGGGGTTCCAGGAGGCTCCACGCCCGGGCCCGTTGCTTTGCAGGAACGCGTTCGGCGTGATGACACGTCCCTTGCCGATCCGGATGTCCCGCATCCAGCTGGAGTACGTCTCGTCGAGGGCGTCCATCAGCGGCTCGACGCCGTCCAGGTCGGAGCGGCCGAAGTCCTTCAGCTTCGGGTTGCACCGCCACCGGCGGGAGACCTGGTTGGGGATGGCCACCACGTCCAGGCCGTCGTAGCCGGTCGGGATCGCACCCTCGGCGTTGACCAGCGGGGCGAACCCGGCCGTGGCCTCGCTGTCCTCCAACGGCACTGGCCGGCCGAGGTTGTCCTTCGTGCCCTGGTACAGGCCGTGCATGATGACGCCAGGCTCGTGCCGCTGGAGCCACCGCCAGATCTGCCCGTCTTCCTCGCGGACAACCTTCCAGAAGGTGACTGCGGAGAGCCGTCCCCAGGTGAACTCGGGGATGGCCCGGTCGGCGTGCTCGGCGGTGATCCATGGCCGGTCGGAGAGGTCGGTGTCGTAGACGGGCCGCAGGTAGATCCCGCCGAGCGCGGCGCCGACCTCGGCCGCGGTCTGGAGGGTGGCGAGCATGCCGTCGTCGGCGAGGTCGTCGAGCCGGGCCTGGGTGGTGTCGTCGTCGACGGTGAACTTCGGAGGCTCGGAGAACAGCAGGTCTGCGGAGCCGCCGCACAGGTCCCCGGCGATCGGCACGTGCATCTTCGTACGGCGCTCACCGGGGGCGGTGGGTGTGCCCCACCACCAGCGGGCGATGCGGCCGACGACTCCGCCGGAGTACTGGAGACGCTTCGGGTCGGGGCCGCCGCCGGTGCTGCCGCCGTACAGCTGCTCCAGGCGGTCGGGGTCGCCGGACCACCAGGCGTCCCAGGTGTGCATCGCCTCGAGGGCGGGCCCGAGGTACGGGGGCGGCCAAGCGGTCCCGCCGGTGGGCAGCGGCATCAGACGCCCTCCCGTTCCATCAGCAGGTGCGCCAGCCCCAGCCAGGACGTGGCGAGTTCGTCGAGCCGCTCCATCAGGGCGAGGTTGGTCTCGAGTTCGGCGGCGTGCAGCAGTCGGGCAGCGTTCTGGATCGCGGCGTCCGGGGTGATGGGCTCGGGAGCCTTGTTCGTCACGCGGCCACCTCCAGACGAGTCGGCAGGTACGGCCGCCACAGGGCTTCCGTCGTACGCACCCCGTAGCGCAGCGCGTCACATGAGTGGTCGTTCTCCTTGATCGGCTTGTCCTCGCCACGCTCTGCCGCCTCGTCATCCCAGCTGTAGCCCGGGATTTCGTCGATCAGGCCCTCGGCGGATTCGTGGATGAACAGGTCCTCGGTCGAGAACAGGGAGGACACGGTGCGGATGCCGTCCAGGACGGTGTTGTCGGCCTGGGTGACGCCGAGGACCTGGTCTCGGTGCAGCTGCTCGATGTACGACGAGGCGGACGGGTCGACGACGGTCCACTCCGGGGTGACGCCGACCACGTTGGTGCCGGGCTGTGGCACCTTCGCGAGCCACTGCCGGCGGGCCCTCGAGTACTCGGCGTCCGTCATCTGCTTCCGCTCGCGGCGGGAGTCGTACCGGTACTCGGAGACGACGTACAGCTTGTGGTCTGCGCCGAGGCCGATCAGGAGGTCGGCGTACGGGTTGACGGTGCCGTAGTCGATCGCGTCGCACAGCCACCGGTCGATGCGCGGCAGCGTGGACACGACGTGCTTCTTGACGTCGAACTGCTCGTAGATCGCGCCCTCGGACTGCACCCAGTGGCCCAGGATGTAGCGGCGGTACCACAGGCCGGTGAAGTTCCGCTTCATCCGGGCCTTGTAGTCCTCGGACAGGGCCGGGTTGTCGTCCATGACGAAGTGCCATGTGCGGATGCCGAGTTCGTCGGCCCGGTTCAGCCACTCCTTGCGCGCCCAATGTCCTGGATTGTCCGGGTTGGTCGTGGCGAAGATCAGCGCGCCGGGCACCGACATGCGGTCGACGAGCCGCTTGAAGAACTCCTTGGGGAGCAGCGTCAGCTCATCGACGTACGCGCCCGCGCCCGTGAGCCCGCGCAGGCGCGCCTCCGCCTTGGCGTCGTTGGCGGTGATGACTTCGATCTGCCGACCGAGGATCCAGGCGACGCTGGAGCCGCGGGTGTAGCTGACCAGCTTGGCGATGTCGGGGCCGACGATGCTCGGGTCCTGGAGCGGGCCGAAGACGTTGCGGGCGACGGTGTCGTAGGTCTTGCCGACGACGACCAGCTGCCCGCCGTGAGGGGCTGTCACGACGTACATCAGCCAGCGCAGCAGCGAGGCGACGGTCTTGCCCGACCGGACCGATCCTTCCCACACGTTGAGCCACGAGGTGGAGTGGGCGATCGAGCGTTCCTGCTTGTCGGACAGCCGGAGGCTAGTGGTCTCCATGGCGTTCTCGGAGCTGGTCGAAGAGGCTCGTGAGGAGCGATCCGACCTTGTCGGTGCCGCCCTCTTCCTTCGGCGGGGAGAGCTTCAGCGACCGGTCCACGGCGGTGGCGACCAGGCCCATGTACGCGCGCTTGTCGCCGGGGGTCGGCTCTGGCGCGGTGTGGGTGTCGAAGTCGTGCTCTTTGCCGCCCCAGTCCCAGTACGTGTGCGGCTCATTGATCTTCGCTGCCTCGCGCTCGGCGATGTCCTGGAGCTTGATGGCGAAGGCCGCGCGACGGGCGGCGAGGTCGGCCTGGCGGACCTCGGTGGCGGTGCGCACCTCGGCGGCCCGGTCGAATGTGATCGGCGGTTCGAGCTTGGACGCGATGTCGCTGATGGTGCGGCCGGAGCGCCCGAGGATCTTCGCGATCTCGTTGCGGCCCTTGCCGTCGGCGTGGAGTTCACGGACGCGCTGGCGGTCGTTGTCGGTGACCGGTCGGGCCTTGCCCATGGCGGTCACCCCCCTGGACATGGCGAAGGCCCGCACGGTGGCGGGCCTTTGTGGTGCGCTCGGTCGGCGCGATCTATGAGTCTGTGAATGTGTCCGGGCACGCCGGACTTGGCCCCAGGATGGATCATGTGGTCCCGGGATGCAACTACGTCACGTGGTCAGGCCTTGCAGAAACTCGTCTTGATGACCTCGACGATCTTCGCGGCCTTGGTGTCGTCGACACTCGCATTACCGCCGTCGTATCGGAAGGCAGCGTTGTGGACGACCGTGGCGTGGTCCTTGCCCGTGCGGATGTCGTCACAGACGCCGACCGATCGGCTGATCGCGCGGCTCTCCTTCACGGTGAGACCGGGGTCGATGGCGGTCAGCCCGCGGATCAGCACCTTCTCCTGCGCCGAGGTGGGGCGCAGAAACGCGCTGCTGGTAGCAGGGCTTGGGCTGGCTTCGGGTTTCCTCGCTGCCTTGTCGCTGCTCTCGGTCGGGCTGGAGCAGCCGTTGAGCGCGAAGGCGAGCGCGGCTACGGCAACGATGGTGTGACGGATGTGCATGGTCCCCCCTGGGCGGTTGCTGAGGGGACATCTTGCGCTGCAAGAGGACAGCGTGAAGGCGATGTGGCTGTTCTGTGACGAAGCGTGCGACGATCAGTTCGGCGCCGGACCTGTCCCCTGGAGGTCGATGGTCCACCGGGTCCCGTCGAAGTTGACGAACCCGAGCACTTGGCCCCTTCGACCATCGGCCAGTTCGATCAGCACAGGGCTGTTGAGGTCGAGATTCGCTGGGAAACCCTCGGGCGCCTCGCTGACGTGGAAGACCGCTGAGCCCTCCCACGACCGTAGCCCGCCTTCCGGAGGGTTCTCCTGGAGTCGGACGTTCGGGAGCTGCACGCCGTCGATCACGGCTGAGCCGCTGTACGAGAATCGCTCGTTCATGGGCTCATCATCCCTGTGGTGTCAAACAGCGTGGGGCCTGCCGCCGCCGGCCGACTTCACGGCGGGGCCCGGTGACTGTACGGCGAGGATCTGACAACGGCGCTATGGCCGCCACTCCTCGCGGTAGCCGGGCCGGTCCGCGTACGGCAGGGCGAGCAGACGCAGCGTGGCGCATGGGTACTGGACTTGTAGATCCTCCATGTCGTTGCGCCACGAGCAGGTGCTACAGCCCGGCCAGGGGTCACCGTCAACCCGGAACGGGATGTGCAAGGCGAGGATCTGCCGCTTGGCGTCGATCTCACGCAGCACCCGCGCCGGATCATGCCGGACGATGTGCTCGGCGACCCCGGCCCAGTTGGCGGAGGCGCACTCCTCAGCACGGTCGCCTTCGGCGGCGACGATGACGCCGGTCTCACCGATCTGCCGGAAGCTGTCACCTGCCCTCCGCGCGGTCCGCTCGTCCTCGTCGAGCTGCTCGCCCAGCCACTGCACCAGTTCCTCGGTCACAGGGTCATCCTTCCGTGCTGCGCCGGTAGCCGCGACGGGCCGTCAGGGCCGCCGTGACGGTCGTGCCGTACCAACGATGGGCGCGCTGGGCCGTGTCGTCGGGGGCCGGCCACCGGCCTCGGGTGATGTCGGCGCGGATCGTCGCGGCCGTGACGCCCGTCAGTGCCTCGATCTCGCGGGCGGTGTAGAGGCGGCGGGGCTCCAGCTCGGCGGCGTCGCGGGTGAAGTGCTGGGCGATGACGCGGTCCACGGCGGCGGGGTCGTAGACGTACGAGCGGCCGCGCTTCTCGGGGAGCGGGTCCGGCCAGTCGGGGTGCCGGGACCACTGGTTGCGGAGGGTGTTGTAGGCGCGGCCGTGGCGGGCGGCGATCTCGCGGAGGGTCTCGCCCTCGACGGGGGGTTCTACCATGGTGTTACCGGCCTTTCGGCTGGGTGGGACCGGCAGGTTTTGGCGAGCACCCCTCGGGGTGTCTGGGCTTCGGCTCGGGCCTGCCGGTCACGTCATTTCTGATCTTGCAATGGGGACGCCCCCGGCTGGCTGCCGGGGGCGTTCTGTTGGGCTACTCCTGGTTCTCGACCAGCCACTCCATCGCCTGGATGATGGCCTCGGAGGCGGTCAGGAGGCAGATCGCTGCTCCCGCGATCCGGCTCGGCCTCGGCTTGACGATCTCAAGGCGGAAGAGGTCCTCCGTGCTGAGCCAGGAGGCGCAAGCCACCTGGAAGTCCAGCCGCACGCCCTCGGGGACCGGCTCGGAGTCGATGAGCTCCAGCGCGCGGATCATGCCCTCGACAGCTTCCTTCGGCTGGACCAGGCCCTCGGGGAGCCTGATCGGGATGGGCAGGTGGCGCAGGGCGGTGGCGATCTCGGCGTAGCTGACGGCGAGATCCATCGCCAGCTGCTCGATGCGCTTGTCGTGTTCGTCGGCCATGTCGGTCCTTTCGACCTGTGGGTGGTGGGTCCAGGTTGGCGGCCCGTTCCCGCTTACGTGTCTATTGTGGCACATTGGTGCACTGAAAGACAACACTTCTAGGGAAGGAAAAGGCCCCAATCCAGCCTGTGGAGAGGGGCCGTGACCAGGCGTTAGGCCAGACGCCACCCAGACAGGCGATCATCCGGACCAACCACGGCCGTCAGTGACCGCCCAGGCAACTCCTCCGGGGCCACGCCGACAGCCTCAGCGATGTCCGCCGCCGGGTAGCGGGCCGGCTCACCGCGCTCATCCGCCGGCACATCGGCCACGATCTCGGCGTCATCGCCGAACAGCAGCAGGACCTTGACCTTCACACGCTCGCTCATCAGTTGCTCTCCTTCTCTCAGGGGGTGGCAGGGGTGGCGGGGACCGGGGACCCTACCGGTCGGTCCGCTCGACGGTGATCTCGATCTCCTCGTTCTTGCGCTGCGCCTGCGTGGGCGGGAAGTGACCGCCCCGGGCGCCCTGGTAGGTGGTGGCGTGCTGCCGCTGCTGCTCGGGGGTCAGCCTGGCGCGCAGTTCCGCTTGAGGGACGCTTCGGCGGAAGCCCATGATGGGTGCTCCTGTCTCGATCGGGATGGGGACCGGGGCGGCCGGACGACTTGGCGGAAGGACGGCCGCCCCGGGGGTCTACTTGCCGCGCACCGTGTGGTGGCGGACGGTGTCGGCCGGGTTGCGGAGGATGTAGCCGGACTGGCCGATGCGCTCTACACGCAACCCCTCTTCGGCGCCCCTCTCGGCGCCGCTGTTGGTGTTGGCGTTGGCGTCTGACCTGCAACAACAACCCTCGACAGGGGTCGGGGGAGGGGTGGGGATGTCGTCCGTGTGAACGCCCGGCCCATTGCCCGCCCGCGTGCGCACACCCGCCCGGACCGGGATGCCGGCGGTGTCCAAGAGCGTGCGCACGGTCTTCGTGTCGGCGGCGCCGAGGTCATCGCGGAGCCGGGTGAGCAGCACCCCACGGTCGTCGCCGACGAGCCGGTTCAGGGCGGCCACGACGTCCCGCTCCGACTCCTCTGCGGCAGGCTTCGCGCGGCGGGCAGTGCGCCATGCGCGGACTCGCTGGGCGCCGATTGTCCCCAGTACGCCGACGATGACGTAGGCGGTCTCAGGGAGGGCCGCGACGATGCCCCACATCGCGAGCAGCAGCACGGCGAGCAGGATCAGGCGGGCCGCGCGCTCGCTCAGCCCTCCAGGCTCGTCCCCCACCTCGGAGGCCTGCGGCTCCGCCTCCGGCTCAGGCTGTGCGGTGCTCATCCGAACGCCCCGTTGAAGCCGCTGCCGAGGAAGTTGACGGCCGAGCCGAGAGGGATGGCGGCGACGCCTGCCACGTTCCCGGACAGGGCGACCGCGATTCCCGCGAAAGCCCCAGCGATGATCTTCCCGGTGGGGATCCGCTTGGCGAACTTGCACAGGGCGACCAGGACCACGGTCAGCAGCAGGACGATGACGTACCCGCCGGGAGTGAGGGCGAGTTGGCCGGCGCGTGTGACGTCGGGCGCGGTGCCGCCGACGCCCCAGACGAGCCCTGCGTAGCCGCCGACGTTGGCGGCCCAGAGATTGAGCCAGACCGCCCAGCCGAGCGCGGAGGCGGAGCCGTAGGCGGCCAGGGCGGCGACCATGCCGTACAGCAGGGCGAGGACGAAGGGGACAAGGGCTGTCCAGCGGTGCTGTTCGGCGAACCACCAGCGGACGAGGAACCACAGGATGACGGCGACGCCGACGGCAACGCCACCGAGGTTGATGGTCATGTACGGCATGGGGTGTCCTTCAGCGGACGAGGGCCACGGCGAGCGCGGCGAGGGTGCAGATGAAGGCGCACGTCCCGCTGATCTTGGGGACGTCGCGGGGGACCACCAGGGCCAGACCGACGAGCGCGAGCAGCGCGCACGCAACACAGAACGCGCCGAACAGGACGGCGAGCATGGTGCGGATCAGGCGCTGAACGCGACGGGCGCGGGCGGGAGCTGCGCGAGGTGCGGTTCGTGCCGCTCGATCTCGGCGCGGAGGGTGCCGCGGATGATGCCGTCGGAGCAGTCGGCGAACCCCGCGGCGATGATCGCGGCGCGCATGGCCTTGGTGCCCGGGCGGAGGCCCGTGTCGTACAGGGGGCGGATCGCTTCGCACCGGGGGTCGTCGTACTTGATTGGCGCGCCGAGGTGCGACGGGGCGGGGGCCTGGGCGACGGGCCGGGTGGTGATCGGCAGGAGCTGCGCGGCTGCGGGCACGACCGGGTGCCGGGGCGCGGCCGCGGGAGGTGTCGCCTTCGCGGGCTGCTCGGCGGTTGCGGGCGGCGGCGTGACGGGGGCCGTCTCCTGCTGCTCCTGGGTGGCGACGGGCGTCACGGCCTTCACACGCACGGGCGTGGCGGCGAGGTGCAGCAGGTGTCCCAGCACCAGCGGCGGGATGCACGAGACGGTGACGACCAGCCACACGGGCGGGCGCGGTTCAGCGGTCCAGTGCCCGGTCACGAACATGTGGCTGACGGGCTGCGCGGACATGGCCGCGGCGAGGGAGAGCCAGGCGCCGGCGACGGCGGAGAACTTGCCGGGTGCTCCCTTGGGGCGCTTGGTGGCGACGGCGGCCGCGATGCCGGCGTAGGCCGCGAGGACTCCGGCCATGCCCCACGCGAGGGTGTCGTTCCATCCGGCGAGCTTGCCGAGGTGGTGCTCACCAGGGGCGCACATGATCATGACCCAGGCGGCGACGACGGGTCGGCCGAAGTCGGTGAGGAGGGAGACCCATCGGGGGGTCGGGGTGTCGTAGGTGGCAATGGGCGCACTAGGGTGCAGCTCAGCCATAGGAGGTCACTCTCCTGTGGTTAGAGCCCTGGCCGGACCCGGAATGTCTTGGCCGGGGCTCGCACTGTTTCTGGAGGGTGACGCCCTACGGGGGGCATCTGCCGTCCATGACGGTACCGCGTGGTGCGCGGGTGGTGCTACGGGTTCAACGACGGGCCGGGCTGACGGGCGTCACGAGGACGTGGCGCGTGCGTGTCGCAGCGCCAGCCGCACGGGTAGAGACGGGCGGGCCCGGTGGCGTGGTCGGGCACGGGGACGTCGCACCGCTGTTGCTGTAGGGCCTCGTCATGCGGCGTCACTCGACGACGCCTCCGTCTCTGTCCAGGTGCGGCCGCACCCTGGGCTCGTGCAGCGCACGATCGGCGGTGCACCGTCCCCGCCTTCGACGACCAGCTGGCCGCCGCACGGCTGCGGGCACGGGTGCGGCACGTCCTCGACCCGGCGGGCGTCCCCGAGGGCTCGGCCTACGAGTTCGCTGGCCATGCGGGCGACCTCGACGATGGCTCCGCGCTCGCCGTCTTCGAGTGGCCGGCACGGGCCGGGTTGGGCGGCCAGCCGGGCGGCGAGCCAGGCCGCGGCCGTCGAAGCAGTGCGCTGCCCGGTGAATCGCCACCGGGCGGGGTCCGCGGCGTCCTTCGTGGCCAAGAGGACGGCGGCCTTGTGCGCGTCGTCCCCCCAGCCCTTTCCGGCCGGGGCGGTGACGGGCTCGCGCTGGATGCGGGAGGCGAGCCAGTCCGCGGCCGTAACGAGTCCCGTCTCGACGGTCGTCATGACGTCCAGGACGCCGACGTCGACGGGTGCCGGCCGCGGCCCGGGCGCGTCCGGGTTGGTGTCGGCCCGCTCCTCGGCGAGCTCCTGGCGCTCCTCCTCGGACATGAGCCGGCTGATGCCCATGGCCGGGGGCCAGCTGGTGGCGGGGCGGGTTCCGGTGCGCTCTTGGAGGGCGGGCCAGCGGTCGGCCACGGTGTCCAGGTGGCCGACCGGGCAGTCGGGGTGGGGGTGGACCTCCTGGCCGAGCTCTTCGTAGCAGTGGCCGCAGGCGAGGGCGCGGGGCGGCCGGTACGCGCAGGCGGCCGCGCAGGTGGTGCAGTGGGCTTTGCGGGTGTCGTGGTCGTCGCGGTGGTGGTTGCAGGCGCCGCAGACGGGCGGCGGGGTGGTGGCGGTGGTCATCGTGACTCCTGGGGTGACTGGGTTACGGTGATCACTGCCGGGGGCGCGCTGTGTCTGGGGAGACTGCGAGCGCGCCCCTTCCGCATGCTCAGGACGGGTACTTGCGTTTCGTGGAGGTTCAGATGCGGGCGATGACGATCGCGGTGACGCAGATGATGACGATCGCGGCCACGGTGTTGTCGCTCATCGGCGCGCCGCGATCTCGTCGAGGTATCGCGCGCGCACCAGGTTGTGACGGGCGTCAGCGAGCGCGTTGTGCAGGCCGTCCGGTTGCTCGGGCAGCGCCGGGTCGCCGAGCCGCACGGCCTCTTGCTTGAGGTCGTTCGTCCACATCGGTACTCCCTCGGGCAGGCCGATCATGCGGCCGAAGAGCTGTGCCAGGGCGACGTGGTCGTAAGCGCCGTACCAGGCCCACAGCTGGACGTCGGGGCCGGCGGCCCGGATGAAGTCCATGACGAGGCGCGCGATCTGCGCACGGGACCGGACGTCGGGGTGGTCCAGGTCCAGGGTGTCGATGCCGCGGAAGCCGGGTCGGTTCTTCTTGACCGGCAGGGAGGGCCAGACGTTGTCGCGGAGCCAGGGGTGTTGGCGGACGGCGGTCTGGTTGAACTCGGAGCTGACGGCGTACAGCTCGGCGCCGTCCTCGCGGACCATGCCGATGCTGATGAGGTCGATGGTCTTGCCGTCCTCGAGGAACTCGGTGTCGTAGAAGATTCGCATGGTCACTGCTCCTTGTGCTGGGTGGTGTTCGGCTTGGGCAGCTCGCGCCAGGCGAAGGGGGACTCGCCGTCGTCGCTGTCGACGTCGGGATGGTCGAGCTGGGCCAGGAGGTCCTCGGCCCGGGCCCGGTCGTGCGCCCAGAGCGCGGCGTCGTCCTGGGCCTGGGTGGCGCCGACGGGGACGTGGCGGATGCGGGCGGTGGAGTGGCCCCAGCACCAGCCGACGGCGAGGGCCAGGAGCGCGATGAGGATGTAGGTCACGGCTTCCTCCGGGTGAGGTTGTGGAGGGCGCGCCCTGCCCGGCCGAGGCCGAGCAGGGCAGCGGAGATGAGGCAGGCGCCGGCGATTGCGCCGCCGAGGATGTGGCCGATCACGCGGCTTCCTCGCAGTCGCGGGTGGCGCGGGCGATGCGGCGGGCGGCGAGGCGGCTGCGTGCCCAGGACGGGCCCGGGGTGTAGCGGCGGAGGGTGCGGAGGACGGGCGGGAAGTCTTCGCCGTGGTGGCCGCAGAGCAGGGCTGCGATGGCAACGACCATGACCGTGTACGCGACGACGCCCGTCATGACGGCTGGCCCGGGTCGTGGAGGCGGGCCTCGGCCGCGAGCCACTTCGGCCAACGGTCAAGGTCGCCGGTGAAGTGCCGGCCGACTGCCTCCGCGTGGACGCGTGCGCCGTCCAACATCCACCAGCCCTTGACGTACGCGTGGACGCGTCCGAGTTGGCTGTCCGGCGTGGACCGGTAGGTGAGCGTGATCTCGGTCGGGGCGATGGTGCGCGTCTCGTTGTACTCGTCGTCGATTTCGGGCCGACCACGTACGGCGTAGACGAGGGAGATGGCGATCGGGACGTCGCGGGTGGCTTCGTCGAGGGCGCGCTGGGAGGGCCAGGTTGCGGTGGGGACGTTGGGGTCGGCGACCAGGCGGAGGAGTTCGTCGGCTGCGCGGGCGACGCCTTCGGCGGTGCGTTGGCCGGCGTCGTCGTAGACCTTGTGGAACAGGGTGGTGCGGAGGTGCTCGGAGGCGCTGGCGAGGGTGGCGCCGCGGAGTTCGGCCCGCTCCTGGGCCTTCGCGGCGCGGAGCTGCTTCTCCAGTGGGGCCATGGCGGCGCGGGCCTTGGCGGTGGCGGCTTCCTCGTCGGGGAGGTCGGGGATGGTCGCGGCGATGTGGTCGAGGAGGCCGTCGAGGGCTGCGGGACGGTCGGACATGTGCTGCTCCTGGTGGGATGGTGGGTGCCGGCCGCCCGCGGTTGCTGCGCGGGCGGCCGGGCCGGGTCAGATGTGGCGGAAGGTGATCTCGGCGAGTTCGGCGCGGGCGTCGGCGATGGTCGTGCGGCCGTTGGCCAGGTCGTAGATCAGGCCGACCGCGTGGTATTCGCCGCTGTCGGTGGCGTCGCGGAGGCGGCTGGCGATCTCGGAGATCAGCTCGAAGACGTCGCCGTCCGCGTCGCCGGACTCCTCGTCCTCGTCGTCCAGGCCGTCGCCGTCGGCGCACTGGTCGCAGGCCTCGCCGACGGTGCAGGTGCACGGGGTCTCGTCGTCGTCCTCATACCCGGCGACCGTCCACCGCTCGGCGGTCGGGTCCCAGACGACCGACCAGGCGTTGTGGTCGGTGAGGGTGCCGTCGAGGTCGATGCCGACCGGCATTCCGGCGGTGTGAGCGGCGTTCAGGGCAGCGGCAATGTCCTGCCAGCGCTGCATCTCGGTGCGCGGCACGGGCGCGGTGTCGAACTCGCCCGCGTTGACGGGCTGTGACGGGTCGTCGAGGGCGGCGCGCAACTCGGTGGCGGCACCACCGTAGGCGCGCAGGACACCCCATTGGGAGGCCAGCTTGCGGGCCCGCTCGACGGACGCCTGAGCCCTGCGGAAGTCGCGCCGGGCGTCCTCCAGCTCGATGACGGTCCGGGTGTACAGGCCGATCGCGTGCTTCGCGCGGCCTTCCCACGACAGCGGGAACGTCTCCTGGGTCGTCATGACGGCGTCGAACACGTCGCGGGCCCACCGTGCGTCCCCGAGCGCGGTGTGCGCGGCGTCCTCGCTGGGCGGCTCGACTCCGACCGCGCGGGACAGGACGTGCGATCGCCACGGGAGCGGGCCGGCCGCGTACACGCCGAGCTTCACGGCGGCGAGCTGGACGATGTCGTACGGCCGGTAGTGCCACTGGGCGGCGCCGGGGCCGAGGAGCTTGCGCAGGTGCCGTTCGTCGAAGCCCGGGTTGGAGCCGACGAGGAGGGCGCCGGAGAGGACGTTCGTGATGGCGGTGACGGCCTCGTCCCGGGTCATCGGCGTGACGTGCCCGCTCTCGTGGGCGGTGAACGCGGCCTCGGCGTGCGGCGGGACCGCGAAGCGCTCCTCGAACCGGCCGATGCGCAGTGCTTCGGGGTCGAAGCTGATCAGGTCGGGGCGGATCTGCCAGACGTACTCGGTGTCGGTGGTCTCCTGGCCGTCCTGCTCGCGCAGGATGACGGCGACCTCCCAGGCCTCGCCGATCTCGGCGTCGAGGTGGGTGGTCTCGCAGTCCACGAAGGCGATGTTCACGCGGGTCTACTCCAGGTTGGTGTGCTGTGATCGGGGAAGCGGCCGCCCGCGATTCGGGCGCGGGCGGCCGGCCAACGCGGCTACTGGCTCCAGCCGATGAGGCGGAACTCGACGCCCCGGTCTTCGAGCTCCCGCTTGGAGCTGCACTCGGCGACCTCCCAGACGAGGCGGAGGATCGCGTCGCCGTGGGAGGGCGGGCTGGTCTGGTACTCGCCCCAGAGCTGGCCGTGCTGGTCGACGAGGACGGCGTCGTGCTCGGGCGTGGGCCGTTCGTCGGCCCAGACGATGCGGGTGGCGCCCTGGTGGCCATGGACGTGCTCGGCGTCGACCAGGCGGTCCCAGTGCACGGTCGACGGACGGTCGCCACGCCACCGGATGGCGACGGTGCCGTCGGGCCACAGCACGCCGTCGGCTACCCGGCCGGTGCCGGACACGCCGGACACGTCGTGGTCGCGCTGGAGGTGGAAGAGGCGGGGCTTAGGCACTGTGCGCCTCCAACTCCGTCATGACGCCCGTCAGCGGGACGTCCTCGAGCGCCAGGAGCCGGACGTGCTGCCGGATCCGCTGGTACTTCTGCTCCGTACCGTGGCCGTCCCAGCGAGCACGCGGGTCCGACGGCTCCACCAGCTCCACGTGCCGGAACAGGGAGACGTCGCGCGGGGCGATGTGCCAGGACATCTGCCAGCCGCCGGCCACGAGGTACAGCAGGTGCCAGCCGTCCTCGTCGACGTCGGACGCCGGGGTAATTACGGCCGATGACGGGTGCAGCGCGGCGAGCCAGGCGAGGAGCTGCGCACGCTCGCGGTACGCGCCGTCACGCTCGCGCCGGGCGTCCTCCGCCTCGAGGACCTTCGCGTTGAAGGCCGTCACCGCGGTGTCGCGCTCGTCGTCGAAGGTGTCCGCGTGGCGCTTCCACCGCGCGGCTTCCTCCTGCGCATCGGTCAGGGCCTGCGCCAGGACCGTGAGCGGGTCGCCGATCGGCGTGGTGGGGGCGCTGGACAGGCGCGCGAGGGTGGGGCGAACCGGTTCCGGTTCCTGGTTCCTTCGGAGCCAGCGTGGCATGGACATGGGGTGCCTCCGTGGTGTCGGGGGCGGGTCCCTTCGTGGGGCCCCTTGTCCGGTGGTGGGTTACTGCTGTGGTGCGGGGAGGGCGTCGAGTGCGTCGCCGATGTCGTCGGCGAGCCAGCGCCAGCGGAGCGCCAGTTCGGGGGCGTCGGCTTCCTTGGCGTCGGCCGCCGCTACGAGTGCTTCGACGATCTCGGCGAGGTCGTCAGCGCCTGGTAGCCGTACGACGAGGGCCATGTCAGGTCCCTTCGGCCGGGGGCGTGGGTGGTGCTTGCGGTGCCGGTGTGGGCAGGCGCTGTGTGTCGCTGCATCCGGTGAGGAGTGCTGCGGCGAGGAGCACGGCGGCGAGGACGCGCATTAGAACGGGGGTTCGTCGCTGTAGCCCTTGGCCTTGTCGACGGCCCAGGGGTCGTCGTCCTGGGGCGGTCCGGAGCGGCGCTGGGTCTGGCCCTGGCTGCGCTGCTGGTTCTGCGGGGGCCGCTGCTGTCCGCCTTGGCCGTTCTGCTGGCTCGCCGCGTCCTTGGAGACCTGCGCGACGGCGAAGGCGAGGTTGGGCGCGATGGAGCGGATGAGGAGGGCCGGCCGCTCGTGCTTCTGACCGTCCTTCTCCCACCGTTCGGTGCGCAGGTCGCCGGAGACGAGGACTTCCATGCCCTTGGACAGGGTCTCGGTGGCGTTCTCGGCGAGGCGTTCCCAGACGGTGCCGCGGATGTAGAAGACGTCGCCGTCTTCCCACTGCTGGGTCTGGGGGTTGAGGCGGCGGCTGTTGAAGGCGAGAGGGATGGACGCGACGGCCTTCCCGGCCTGGGTGAAGCGGAGTTCGGGGTCGCCGGTGAGTCGTCCGACGCCGGTCATGGCGGGCAGGGACATGGTCAGTTCTCCTCGGTGGTGATGGGCTTGGTGGGCGAGTGGAAGGCGTTTTGCCACTCGTCCCAGTCCTCCTCGCCGAACCCGCGACTTTCGGGGTCACCCGCCAGGGGCTGAACGGAGACGCGGGCGGCGACGGCGGCGAGCTGAGCGTGGACGTGGGCCCGGGCGATGAGGGCGTCGCGCTCCTCGGGCCGCCTGGGGAGGCCCTGGCGAGTGACGGGTCTGCCGGTGATGCTCTCGAAGCTGGCTTCGGAGAGGAGGCGCTCCGCTTCGCGGTAGTGCTGGGGTCCGGTCACTGGTCCGGCTCCTTCGGGAGGGTGAGCTGGATGGGGAGGCTGGTCTGGTCGGGGTGGGTGCCGGGCGTCGTGACGGCCGTGACGGGTCCTGTCGGGCGGCTGTGACGGGGCGTCGGCGGGGGGATGAGGCCGAGCTTCCGGCCGCACACGAGGCCGTATCCGCGGTCGCGGGACTCCTTCGTCCGGAGGGTGCGAGGGCAGTAGCGGCACTTCATCGGGGTCGTCTCTTTCGACGATGAGCGGCGAGGCTGGTCACGCCGGCGGGGAGGGCGAGCTGCTGGGCGTGGGTGGGGCAGGTGGCGACGTGCGGCATGTGCAGGCGCTCCCAGCCGCAGAGGGGGAGCTCGGCGGAGGGGCGTCGGGAGCGCCAGGCGCCGGTTCCGTCGCGCCAGACGGCGGTGTTCCCGGCCTCGTCGGGTTCGGGGTCGACGGCGAGGCGTTTCCCGGCTTCGGTGATCGTCCAGAGGACGGGGCGGCGGCAGTCTCGGCATGGGACGAGTCGCTTCATGGCGTGGTGGTGGGGGTGAGGGCCGCGGTGATGCGGGCGGTGTGGACGTCGGGGGTGAGGGTGCAGGGCTGGCCGGGGGTGGCTTGGCAGATCCGCTCAGGGCACCGGGTTGACATGACCCTGTCCCAGTCGGTGAGGCGGGTGTCGTGCGTGTCCGCGCGGCGGGCCTTGGTGCCGCGGTGGTTGGTGCACAGCTCGCCGACGTGGGCTCGGCACCAGCGGCACTGCACGGCCATCTGCGGGAACCGGTAGGGCGGCCGTGGGCGGGGCGGCTGGTTCATGACGTCTCGGCCTCCTGCTCCTGGTCGTCGCTGCGGGCCAGGGCGGCAGCGGCTGCGGCCTTGATGCGGGCCTCGGCGGCGTCCTGGTCGAGGAGGGGCAGGCCGGCGGCGGCGCGCTGGGTGTCTTCGAGGCGGATGGGGTGGACGTCGCGGCGTCGGCGGTCGCCGGTGGTGCAGCTGCTGCCGGGGGCGGCTCCGCAGCGGCGGCAGGCGCGGCCGCGGGGGTCGACGGTGGGGTCGCGGTCGGCGGGCATCTTGCCGATGGCGGCCCGGACGGCGGCTGCGCGGCCTGCGTATGGGCCATGATCGGCGCCTGGGGGCAGCGCGGGCCGTTCGGCGGTCCCGAGGGAGGCCCGGATGCTGGCGGGGCCCAGGAGGCCGTCTCCAGCGGCTCGGATGATCTCGCGGAGGGCGGCGGCGGACTCGGCGCCGGTGTGGGTCGGGTCGCCGTCGATGACGATGTTCGCCTGCTCGATGCGTTCGGCTCGGCGCTCGCGGATCTCGGTGACGATCTCGGCCGGGGAGACGAAGGGCTGGCGGCGGGCGACGGCGATGACGGCCGCGCGGGCTTCGTCGACGTCGTACGGCGCGAGGATCTCGCCCCAGACGTCGGGGGTGTACTCGCCGAATTTCTGGGCGGGGCAGGCGGCCTGGACGTACTCGGCGATCTGCACGGCTTCTTCTTCGGTCACGGGGCTGCTCCTTCCTGGCGTGATGCGGCACGGGCGGCTGCGCGGGCCCGGGCGCGGTCGAAGACGGACTGGCCGGCGGGTGGCTGCTGGCCGGGCTGGGCGCCTGCGGTGTTCATGACCTCGTTGACGACGCTGGGGAGCGTCGAGGGGTGGAGGCCCTTGCGCATCCAGTGGGCGATACCGCGGCGGATGTGGTCGGGGTGGATGCGGTCTTCATCGAGGAGCACGCGGATCTGCTTGGCCATCTGGCCGATGACAACGGAGGGCGGGCGGGCGGTGCAGCGCTCCAGCCACTCGCCGACGATGGTCTGCGCGGTGATCGGGGTTTCGGGGTCGGCGGCGTCGGCTTCGTCGACGGGCTCTCCCTCGAGGACCTCGTCTGGTGCGTCTCCTGTGTCACCGGGGGTGGGTGTGGCGGCGGCACCGGAGGCTTCGGCGGGCTCCGCGAGAGGTTCTTGGTGGTTCCCCTGGTGGTTAATGACGGTTAGGGGGGCACTGAGTGCGTGACGTTCGGACGCAGAGTGCGTGACATCACGCATTGAGAGTGCGTGACTCACGGACTCTGAGTGCGTGACGCCCTCCTCTGTCACGTCGTCTGAGTGCGTGACTGTCACGGACTCTCCGTGCGTGACAGTCACGGCTTCTGACTGCGTGACACGCTTCTGCCGGGCCCGCCTCTGACGCTCCGCAGCCTGCTTCTTCGCATCCTCGGCCTCGGCCTCCAGCTCCGCCCAGTCGAACTCCGGCCGCTGCATTTGCATCTGGAGGCGCCACTTCTTGCGGCCCTGCACCGTGCCCTGCTGCTTGATGAGTCCGCCGGCCTCCAGGCGGCGAAGGGCCCGCTGTACGGTCCGCTCGTCGTAGCCGGTCCGGTACTGGATCCGCAGGATCGACGGGTGGCTGTTGGAGCCGTCGGGGCGCGCGTGCTCGGCCAGGACCTGGAGGACGTGCCGCGCCGTGCTGTCGGGCCGTCCCGTGTCGGTCCGCAGCATCGGGGCGTCGTCCATCGCCCAGGTCACAGCCTCAGTGCTCACGCGCTCCTCTTCCAGTCAGTGGGGTGGTGGCCGGTGGCCCGGCGGCCGCTCTCATCCGCCGGGCCACCGGTGCTCAGGTCGCGGCGACCTTCGTGGAGCCTGTGCGCCGGTACTGGCGTCGGGCGGCCGCGTTCGCTTCCCTGCACGCCTGGTCGATCGGCTCCTTCAGCCGCAGGTGCCGCTGGTACGCAGCAGGCGTCCCGCACAGCGGGGCAGACCCTCGGGGCCGTCCGGCCGGCTTCTTCCTCGGTTTCGGCTTCGGCCGGGGCTTCGCGCCGCCCGCGGCGGCCTTCCGCTGCTGCTCGATCGCCCACCGCTGCGAGCCGGTGGTGTTCGCGACGAGGCCGATCCGGAACGCCTTCGCCACTCCGGCCTCACGGACGAGGGCGGCCTCCAAGCAGTCCATCTGGACCGGGCATCCCCGACAGGTCTGCTTAGCGAGACCGACCGTTCTCTTCGAGAAGAAGACGTCCGGGTCGACGTTCCGGCAGGCGGCCTTCAGCTCCCACGCTCGATCCATGACGGGACCTCCGTACGGGCGGTGTTGATCAGGCGAAGATGTGCTGGTGACGGGCGGGCGACGGGCGTCATCGACGGGCGTCATGCGGCGATCTCCGGAGCGCCGACATACGTGCCGTGCTCCCGGTAATGGCGGTCCGCGGCCCGCTTGGCCTCCCGGCACGGCCCGCACATCGGCTCTTTCCGCTTCTTGTGCCGCTGGGCGCCCGCGTACGTGCCGCACCGGGCGCGGCGCCTGTTCGGGTTCGCGGCCGCCAGCCGCTGTGCTTCGTGCCGGCTCCGAATCCGGGTGAGGGCGTCGTTCAGGGGCGTGTCGTCGGTCGGGAACCAACGGCGCAGGGTGTCTCCGCTCACCCCGATCCGGTGGGCGATCACGGAGTACTGCACGCCCCGCTGGAACATGAAGTCCGCTGCGAAGGCGGCCTCGTGCGAGGTGAGAGTCCAGCCCCGGCGGAGGTTGTTCACCGCGAGCTCGACGGCGACCAGGTCGAGACAGACGATGCCGTCGGCTGTGGCCAGCCACACGGTGGGTACAGCCAGCGTCGTGACGGGCATCCAGTCGCGGTGACGCCCTACGGGGACACCGCGGACGGCGGTGGTGGGGTGCTTCATTCGCTCACCGCCGTGACGTCGTGCACCCAGGCCAGGGCGGTGTCATCGAGCTGCTCGCGCGCCCGGGTCACCGCCACGTACGCCAGGCGGGCCTCCTCGCGCGGCAGGATCACCAGACCGGTGTCCTGGTCGGGCTTGGGCGCCCGAAAGTCCGCGTGGATGCGGACGGCCGACCACTCGCGGCCCTTCGACCGGTGAGCGGTCGACACCACTAGCTCGGCCTGTGCCTCGGAGCACAGTCCGTCGGCGGCGGCGACGATGCGGTCCGGGCCGTGCTCATCGATGAGCTTCACCAGGACCTCGAGGGAGCCGTCCTCTTCGGCGGCGTACTGGCGGACGTCGTCCCAGGAGGCGAAGCCGCACAGCTCGGGGTGGTCGGTGGGGCGGCCGCCCTGGAGAGCCTCGGCGGCCCAGGCCAGGTTCTTGATGTCCCCGCCGCCGCCGACGAGGGCGACCTTCCGACCGGCGGCCAGGCCCTCCATGACGATGCCCATGGCGCCTGCGTTCGTGCGGCACAGGATGGCGTCCGGTGAGTCGAGCGGGCCGACGGTGGACTCGGCGGCCTCCCAGCCGGTGAGGCGGAGCGGCGCGTCGATGAGCCGGAGCCAGATGTTGGCCCGGGTGGCGATTGCCGGGCCGAACCGGAACGACTGACTGAGCGTGAGTTCGGGACAGCCAAGTTCGCGGAGGAACTTCTGCAGGGCGTCGTTGGCGCCGCGCCAGCTGTAGATCTGCTGGGCGGAGTCGCCGACGGCGATGCGTTGCGCGTGCTCCTGGGCGAGGAGGACGGCGGAGAGGACGTCGTTGGTGTCCTGTGCCTCGTCGAGCAGGACCACGTCCGTCGGGATGGTCGGCCGGGAGAGGGCCCACATCTTCAGGTAGTGGTCGTGGTTGAGGTTGAGGACGGAGTCGTCCTGCTTCAGGTCCTCCCAGGCGGCGCGGGCGACCGGCAGGACGAGCTTCTCCAGCTCGGCGCGGGCCTGCTTCTTGGTCAGGCCGTCGTAGCGCTGCATGTGCCGGGCGGTGATCTCGTCATCCGCGCTGTGGCAGAAGCGGGTGACGGTGTCCAGCGCCATCCGCATGATGATCTTGGACGTCATGGCCTTCGGGTGGCCGAGGTCCGTGCGGATCGACGGTGTGGCGCCGATGATGCCGAGGATCGAGCGGACGTCGAGGGCCTGCGCGGCCTGGTGCGCCGTCTGGCGGGGCCGCCTGAGGCGGGCGCCGTACTTCGGGTCGAAGGCGAGGCCGTGACCGGTCTTGGCCATGCAGTTGGACGGGAAGCTGCGGCGGGCGTCGGCCGCGATGGACGCGTTGTAGGCGACGTACGTCATCCGGCGCCGCCGATCGCTCTTCGCGATCATCTTGAGCGTCGAGGACTTGCCGCAGCCCGCGCCGGCCTGGAGGACCAGGTCCAGCCCATCGCCGTACGCGTCGACCGCGTCGGCCTGCTCGTGGGTGGGGTTCACCACTGTGGTGCACCTCCTTTCTGGGGGTGCGGGCCCGCCCAGCAGAGGGGAAGTCGGGGCGGGCCCGCGGTCAGTGGTGAATCAGGCGGACGTGAGGGCTTCGTTCTCCAGGCCCCGGACCATCTCGGTGAAGTCGGCAGCCGCGGTGTCCCCGCGCTCGCCGTAGTTCGTGAGCGTGTCGAGGAGGGTCTGGGCCTCGTCCTTCGTCAGCTCGTTCGCCGAGCCGATCTGGCGGCCGATGATCAGCGAGGTGGCGCGGAGACGCTCGGCGCGCGAGTCCTTCTGACCGAGGCCAACCTTCGTGAAGCAGGCGTGCATCATCCGCATCTGCGGGGCCGTGACGGGCGTCGGGCCCTGGTCCGGCTCCGGCGGCGCCTGGCGGACAGCCGGAGCGGACGCCTCGGCATCGGACAGCGAGTGCGCCGACGGCCCGGTGTACTCCCCTTCGCCCTGCCCGGCACCCTGGGGTGACGGGGCCGTGACGCCCGTCGCGACGGGCTTGACGGCCTGGCCGTACTCCTTGATGACGTCCCCGAGCTTGGCGGGCTCCCCGGTCTTCGGGTGCAGCAGATCGGCGCCGAGGAGGCGGCGGTTGTTGGCCTGCCCGTGCAGCTCCAGGGCTCGGTCATACGTCAGGCCGTCGGCGACCAGTTCGTCCACGATGACCTGCACGGGGTCGACGCCCTGGCCGAGCTGCTCCAGGATCACCTCGGCGAAGTCCTCACCGGGGTGGTGCACGCTGACGTCGTACAGCGGCTCGTAGCGGGTCTTCGTGACGGTGCCGGTGCCCGCGATCATGTCGATCACGACGTCGAACTCGTACTCAGCGCCCTCACGCTGGACGGTCTTGACGCCGACCTTCGTGACCTTCTTCCCTTCCATCTCGTAGTCGTTCTTCGTCCGCATGGTGACGATGACGTGCCCGGGGAAGTTCAGCAGCGCGTCGAGCATGTCCTGTTCGAGGTCGTTGACCGGCGCCCAGGCGGTGAACTTCCCGCCCCTGTTCGAGGACTTCTGGGACTCTTCCTCGACACGGGCGAGGAGACCGCCCTTGCCCGCCCAGAAGTGGGACCAGCTGTCGACGATGAGAACGGCGAGCCGGGCCTCCTCGGCGGCCTTGACCGCGGCGATGAGGTTCTCAGGCGAGCAGAACGCCATGGGCATGTGACCGAACTCGTGCCCGCCGAGGTCGGGCCGGCCGGGGACGACGGCGTACTTCTTCGCGGAGCCACGCTCGGTATCGATGACGCCGATTTCGCCGCCGTCCGCGAGACGCTCGGCCATGCGGAGGGCGGTCTTGGTCTTGCCGCTACCGCCGGGTCCCTGGAGGGCGATGCGGGCCTTGGCGGTCTCGCGGGTCGCCGGGGCGAAGGTGAAGGTCGTCATGACGTGCTCCGGTTGGTGGTGTCGCCCTGCGGCGGAACGGTGGCTCGAAAGGGGGAGGCCGCGATCTCGCGGGCGAGGTTGGCGGCGCGCATCACGGCGCCGTACGCGCGGCGCTTGCGGCGGTCGTCGGCCTTGCTGTCTGTCGGCTTCGGCCGGTACTGCTCCGTGGCGTGCTTGCCGAGGGCGTCCGCCAGCTCGTCGCCGTGCTCCTTGCGGAGTTCGGCGAGCAGCTGCGCGGCCTCGTCGGGTCGCAGGGGGCGGCCGCTGGTGAGCGCCTGGTAGGCGCGGCTGTAGGCGCTCATTCGTCGGCCTCCGGGTCGTACTTGGAGGCGATCTCCAGGGTGGTCACGGTGTAGCCGGTCGGGCTCTCCACCCCGTGGACCGTGGCGACGAGCTCGGCGACGCCGTCCTCCTCGTCCTCGATCCAGTCGAAGGACGCGGTGGGCAGGTCGCGGCGGGCGTGCGCCTTGCAGTGCTTGCGGGCCTCGGTGGGCGTCGTGTACCAGCCGAGCGGGACCGTGTCCCAAGCCGCCCGGTAAATGATCACCTCGGAGTCCGGGGACTGGAGCAGCTGCGCGGACTCCAGCGCCTCGGCGGCCTGCGTCGCCAGGTCGTAAGACGACCCGTTCAGCCAGGCGGCCTCGATCGTCTTTTTCGCCAGCATGGCGAGCTTCGAGATCATCGGGTGGTCTCCTTCACGAGGGCCGTGGAGCGGTAGACGCGTCGGCCGTCCTGGGCGCGGTCCTGGGCGGTGAGTCGACCGTCGCGGGCCAGGCCGCGGAGGTCCTTGCGGAGGGTGTTCCGGCCGGCGGTGGGCCACGGCGAGTCCGCCATCAGCTCCTCGGCGACCTGGGTGGTGACCTCGCCGCCGTACTCCGTCACCGCAGCGAGGAGGTACTCGCGGCGGGTCGTCGGCGCGGCCGTCAGCGCGGCCAAGGCGTCGTTCCAGGCCTCGTTGGTCGAGCCCACGTAGCGGGCCTTCACGCGGGCGCCGAACTCGGTCAGCTCACGGGTGGCCTCGAATGCTCCGGCCGGGGCATAGGGGGACACGGCCTGGGCGGCGGTGGACCAGGCGCGGGCGTTGTGGATGGCCCACACCATGCCGCTTGCGGACTGCGCGGAGTTGTACTCGCCAACCTCCTGCCATTGGCCAGGGTTGGCCCGGCAACGGGCGGCGACACTGAGGTGATCGACCCGAGTCCTCATGCGCGCTCACCGCCCTGCGGCGCGGTGACGGGCGTCGTCGAGTCCGTGACGGCCGTCAACGGGCCGAACTGAGCCACGATGCCCGCGAGCGAGCAGCGCTCAGACCGGCCGTCAATCGACAGCAACGGCATGCCATCGCCCTTACGCGCACCCTGGAAGAACCAGACGCCACCGCGGGAGTCCTGCTGCGGCACGGACAGGTCGTACACGTCGCCGTCCAGAACGAACGGACGCTTCGCGGACTGGACCGCACGGGTCCGCGCCTGCGGCAGGTCGTACGCCACGACCGACACGCGGACACCGTCCCGGTAGCCATCCCCGGCGATCGCGTACGGGAGCGGCTGTTCCTTGTCGTGCGTGATGCCGAACCAGGCACGCCACTGCACCCACTGGGCCTGATCCGTGATGTGCAGTGCCACGAGCACTCGGTCCTGGTCGACCTGCACGTTCTGAAACTCGGGGTGCTCGCCGATCTGCTTCTTGATGGCGGCCGCGACTCCCTCGGCCCGGGCGCACGACTGGTCCCAGGCGAGGGCCTGCTGCTCCAGGTCCGTGAGCTCTGTGGCCGCCGGCTGCTGCCGGTCGGACCATCCGCCGGCGGGCGTGCGGTGCAGCACGCGGCCGAAGCGCTCCGGGTCGACCAGGAGGCGGGCGTCGTTGAGGGTGTGGGCGATGGCGGTGGCCGGGTCGCTGCCGCTGGAGGCCAGGGCCGCCCGGATCACGCGGACGGCGTGGGGAAGGTTCTTGTTCATGCGGCTGCCTCTTCCGTCTCGGTGGCGAAGCGGGCGAAGGCGTGGAACTCGACGCCCTTGACCTCGGCGTCGAAACCGATCCGCATCTGGCCGTTGGCGCCGACGCTGAAGGCGAGGTCCTCGGCGGGGACGTGCAGCGCCTCGCGCCACGCCTCGATCTCGGAGGCGCTGTCCATGCAGAGGCTCACCCGGTTCGGGAAGATGCCGCTGAAGGTCAGGGACGGCGCCGTGAGGCCCGGGTGCAGCTCGGCGAGGCGGGCGACGAACGCCAACGCGGGTGCCAGCGAGCCGAATTTGATCTGCTCCGTCATGCCGCCACCGCCTTGGCGGTGAGGCTGCTGCGCATCTGCTGGAGCGCGCGGAACTGGACGGTCTTCGTGGCGCCGATGCCCTTGCCCAGCCGGGCGGCCGTCTGCGGCACCGACAGGTCCTCGAGGAACCGCAGCCGCACGCACTCCCGCTGGTACGGGGTGAGCGCCGCCAGCGCGGCCTCCACGGTCTCGGCCGCCTCGGCGATGTCCAGCTCCCGCAGGGCGGAGGACTCGGCGGAGCGGTCCCGCTCGTCGCCGTCGGCCATCTCCGCGACCGTGACCTCCAGCCGCGTGCGGGCCAGCTTCACGTGGTCCAGGTAGATGTTCCTGGCGATGACCATCAGCCAGCCAGCGAAGCCGCTGGAGCGGGGGGAGTTGAAGGTCCCCAAGCGGCGAAGGGCCCGCAGGAACACGTCCTGCGTGAGGTCCTCCGCCAGAGGCCGGTCACCGCGGGTCCGGTTGTAGAGGAAGCCGAACACGTCGTCGTAGTGCTGGGCGTAGAGGGCAGCGAATGCGGCGCGGTCGCCAGCGCAGGCCTGCGCAACGAGCTCCGCACCTCCCGCCCGGACCTTGCCGTTAACCTTGTGAGGCACGACCTGTTCTCCTTTGACGTAGGGGTTTTCGGGTGTGTGAGGGCCGTTCCGGGTCGCATCCGGGGCGGCCCTTCCGTGTGTCAGGCAGCGGTGCGCTGCCGCTGAAGGCCGGCGAGGACGGCGTGCGGGTCGAAGCGCCTGCTGCGGCCGACGTAGATCAGGCCGGGCCAGTCGTCCTCGTGGTCCCGCGCCCAGTCCTGGATCTGCTTGTCGATCCAGCTCAGGGACTTCCGCAGGAATCGAGCCAGCTCCTTCTGGTCCATCAGCTGCTCGGGCAGTTCCTGCTTCCGCTGACCTTCGGTCTTCGATCTACGTGTAGATGTAGATTCCGTGAGCGTGAAAACGGTCGCCGCGAAGAGCGCGTCGAGCTCCCGGTTGAGTGCTGCAGCGATGAGCTCGGCGGCTCGGTCGCTGCACTCTTCCCGGGCCGTCTTGCCGCTACCGACGATGAAGCCGACCATCGCCCGCGAGAGGCCCTCGCCTGTGGGATCCACGTCCTTCGTCTTGGCGGCGAGGCGCGGGATGTCCAGCCCGGCCGCCTTCATGGCGGCCCGCAGCGGGGCACCTTTGTCCAGTCGTCGCATGGTGAAACCTCCGGCGCATGGCCGAATCAGGGGTCCGCGGGTCCCTCTGACCTGCGGTATCTACAATCTACGTGTAGACGCATATCGAGTCAAGGGATACCCACAGGGGTGTTGCTACGCGACAGAGGGGCGCACAGGGGCGGTGTAGTTGCGCCGGAGCACCGTTAAGAACGGGTCATGGATCTGCGATCTACTTGCGTATGTAGATGCCGATGCACGATCCTCAGAGCGTGACGAGCCCCCAGAACGACCCCGGCGAGCCCCACACCGCCGAGGACCGAGCCCACCGCGGCGAGGACCTGGCGGCACTACTGGAGCGCCTACTCGCGCAGGCGCCCGACAGGACACAGAAGGACCTGGCCGGCGCGGCAGGTATCTCCTACCCGACCCTCAACGCCTGGATGAACAGGACACGAGGGACCTCCCGCGTGGCCCCGGAGACGCTGCGAGCCCTCGTGGACGCCTTCCGTCACTGGGGAGTCGGAGTCACGCCCAAGGAGATGTTCGAGGCGGCCGGGAGACCGGTGCCCGGGCGGGCTGACGAGGAGCGCGAGGGCCGACTGCTGGCTTTGTATCGGCAGCTGCCGGAGAGCAAGCAGCGCGACCTGATCAAGTTCGCCGACGCGATGCTCAGGGATGCTGCGGCCGCTGTCCAAGTGAGTCGCGTTTCATAGCAGTTGGTAAGGGTTGCCTTAACAGGGAGAGTCTGTTTTAAGTGACCCATTTTGTCCGAAATGATGACCTCTAGGGAGGGTTGGTTCGCCGCTAAAACAAACCGTTGATTGATCTCCCTATCGGTCTACATAAGGCCCTCACACACAGGTACGATCAGTCACCCGCTGTCCTCCCGGAGCGGAACATTCCGTGCCCGCACGCACATCTTGGGGGACACCTGTGTGCATCCGCATCGCCATGGTCGACGATCTCCCGACGATCGCCCACTGGGACCCAGACGAGGTCACCATCCTCGCCAAGAGGGGCACCCACCCCCACGACCTGATCAGAGAACTACACGCGATCCTCGCGGTTGACCTCGGCGCACCGGACCTTCCCGGCGCCGGCCTCTTCTGCTTCTGCGGTACACGCGTTGAGCTCCCGCGCGAGCTCACAGTCACCGCTGTGCCCGTCGGCGCCTCGATTCTCTGATCAGGAGCACGCCCGATGGTGCGCAAGAAGGCCCCCGCCCGGGCCACCAACAACCCACGCCCCAACCCGTCCATGCGCTGCGGCTGCCCGCCCTGCCTGAGGAAGTTCCCAGGCGAACGGCCACCCACCGACGAGCACACCGGCAGCTGGGAAGCGCGCTACACCGACCCCTCCGGAAAGGAACGCAGCAAGACGAAGCCGACCTTCACGGCCGCCGTCGAGTTCCTGGAGCAGACCCGCACCGAAATGCGGCAACGGACATGGATCGACCCGGCCCGCGGGGAGATCACCCTCGCCGCCTGGTGGAAGCTGTGGTGGCCGACCCAGACAAAGGGCTGCACCCGCATCGAGGACTGGTCCCAGTCCCAACTGCGCGACGAGGGCATGTGGCGGAACCACATCGAGCCCACCTTCGGCAGCGTCCGGCTCTTCGAGCTGGCGTGGCGAGAGATCCAACTCTGGGTGAACGCGCTGCACGACGAGAACGGCGGGCCCCTGGCCGCCAGTTCGGTCACGAAGTGTTTCCAGGTCCTGGACCGGATGATGGAGGACGCGAAGCGCGATCGCCGTCTCCCCTTCAACCCGGCGGAGGGCGTGAAGCTCCCGACGATCAAGAAGAAGCACCCGGAGGACCGCCGGCCGCCCTCCTACGCTCAGCTGTGGCTGATCCGGCAGAAGCTGCCCGAGCACTTCCACAACCTGCTGATCGTCGCCCAGGAGACAGGCCTGCGCTTCCAGGAGCTGGCCGGACTGCGCTGGAGCAACGTCGACTTCGAGGGCCGCCGCATCCACGTGCGTGAGGTCCTGGTCGAGCCACGCGGCAAGATCAAGCGGAAGGCCTACCCGAAGAGCGACGCTGGTCTGCGCACGGTGCCCATGACGGGTCTGGCCGCCAGGGTGCTGCGCGAGGTGTGGGCCGAGGAGAGCGAGGAGGGCACCCCCAGCCGGGCTGTGTCCGAGCTGAAGGACGGACTGTGCGAGGACGAGCTGGTCTTCCACGGCCGAAACAAGGTGCGCCGCGGCTCGAAGGTGAACGGCGGTGCGGGCGAGCCGTACCGGGCACCGCTGCGTCGGTCGGCGTTCCGACGGCTCTGGATCGACGCCATCACCAAGGCCGGCGTCGTCCGCACCACCGTGAAGACGGTCAAGGCGCAGCGGGTCGACGAGCAGACGGGCCGGACCCGGACGGTCGAGCTGGAACGGACCGACTGGTGGCCAGACTTCCACGACGTCCGACATGCGTACGCGTCCCGGCTGCACGACCGCGGTGTGCCAGAGGTGATCACGCAGGAGATCCTCGGGCACGAGCGCGCGGGCGAGGTGACGTGGATCTACACGCACGCGGCAGCGGACTACGCGGGCCAGGTCCTGGCGGCGCTGGAGGAGGGCAAGCCGGGCGCGGTTGCCCAGGCACCGAAGCGCCGGCTGCGGGTGGTGTCGGCAGCGTGAGCCACCCGGGAGTACCCCGGATCTACCCCGGGAGACAGGTACGTTCCACAGGGGTCGGGCGGTTATCCACAAGGTAGACGGGCGTAGATGTGGATAAGCACCGCAGGTCAGGTGACCTGCGGAGATCATCCGGAGAGAGCTGTTTCCTGATAAGGATGAGGCCACAGGTTCAAATCCTGTTAGCCCCACATGCGAAGAGACCCCCAGCCGATATCGGCTGGGGGTCTTTGACATCTACGGCTGACATCAGCCGATCAGTGGATCTTCCAGTGAATCGGCGAGCGGACCCGCAGCCTCGCGTTGGTCCGGGGATGCAGGTCAGCTCTCGGCCGATCCCAGCTCGCAGTCACGTGCTCTTGGCCCCCTGCCGTTGTGGTGGCGAGGGCCAAGCGGGCTGCTACGAGTGCCTGCCTGTCATGGACACCAGATCGGATCCGGGTTCCAGTCATGGTGCTTCGAGGCTGTCCGGTTCCAAACGCCGTTGACCCGCAGGTCGCCGTACGCAGTGTTCCTGCCGCACTTAATCTGCACCTGGTGGTTGTAGCAGCCGCGGGTGAAGCCCGGTTGGAGTACCGAGGCTTGGCAGTCGATGGTCTGCCCGTTCCAGGTCTGAGTGATCGAGCCCTCAAGCGAGATGGCCTTGGAGCTGTTGTTTGTCACCACGAGCACGCTCTTGGCCTCGTCGCTCTCATTCAGCGTGCCGAAGACCATGCACGCCTGGAAGCCAACCCCCGGTACTGCGGTGTGCTGCTTGGTCGCCCCACACTTCCAGGTCGAGTTTGTGCTGACCTTCTCCCACATGCCCATCGCTGACGCCGGGCTCGCCGCGAACAATGCGACACCTACGGCCGCGGCTGCGAGGCCGATGCTCTTGCCTGCACGCTTCATTGGGTCCCCTCCCACAAGATCCGAACAACTGTATGACTATAGCGAGGCGGGGAAGAGCCCAGGCTCCCCGACGAGGCCCTGCAGAGCGCCGACAGGGCTGACGGACATCAGCCGATGAGCGGATCTTCCAGAAGGTCGGCGAGCATGCCGACCGCTTCCCGCTCGCTGTCGCCCGCCCGATTGTCAGTGCTGGATGAGAGCCTGGCTGCATGATCGTCGAACGGGCATACGCGCATGTTGCCGAGGGCGAGCTGGGGGAAGGCAGCCAGTGGCCCTGGTCGGTGCCGTGCGTGCGGCAGCTGCTCGATGACGGCCTGAAGTTCACCGCGCCGGTCACGTTCCTGGTGGGGGAGAACGGCTCGGGCAAGTCGACCCTCGTCGAGGCGCTGGCGGAGGGCTTCGGCCTGGACTCCTGGGGCGGGTCCGCGGGATACAAGTACGCGAGCTGGCGTGAGCCGTCGGCGCTGGGCAGCCGGATACGGTTCGAGGCGACGCCTGCCGGTCGGCGCATGCTCCAGGGGCCTCGTACGCGCCGCAGAGGTTTTTTCCTGCGGGCGGAGACGGCGCTGGACGCGCTGGACCGGGAGCAGAAGACGGGAAGGCTGTCCGGGGCCGCGGACGAGATGAGCCACGGCGAGGGCTTTCTGATGGCCTTCAGCGAGCGGTTTCAGGAGCCGGGGCTGTACGTCATGGACGAGCCCGAGGCTGCGCTGTCCTTCGCTTCTTGTCTTCAACTCGTGGGTCTGCTGCATGAACTGGGGCGTTCCGGCGCACAGATCATCTGCGCGACGCACTCACCTGTGCTGACGGCGCTGCCTGGCGCCGAGATCATCGAGGTGGGTGACCACGGAATGCGTCCCGCCGGCTGGCGGGATCTGGAGCTCGTCGACCACTGGCGGCGCTATCTCAACGATCCATGGGCCTATCTCCGGCACATCGTCGATGAGGGGTGAGCACGCCGTGGCGGTTACGCGATGGTGCAAATTGGGGCAGGGGGTGACAGCTCGGGGTGGGCCGTCGGTTCAACGCTGGTGTGGCACGAGGGGTTGTGCCGGGGAGCCCGCGTGGACGCACTCCCGGGGGGCCGAGGGTGGGCTCGCCGCTTCCGCTTCCGTTTCCGTGAGCGGTCGGTGCCGGCAGCTGGGGGTCTTGCCGTGAGCCTCGGCTCGGATGCGCTGCTTCATCGTGGGGGGCAGCGCTCTGGCGTAGGACCAGGCCCAGTTTGGCATCGCAGGCACTGTCAGCTCCGCGCTGCGGTCACTGTCGTCGCTGCCGCTCTTGCGTGACGTCTCGGTGTGCGGAACCGCCGCGGCGGCGGTCGACGTGACGAATCCGAGCGCTGTGCAGAGCGCCAGGAAGGCGGTGACGATGGCGGTCCACAGGTTCATGACCTTGTTCCTGGTCATGGCCCCTCACTTTCGGGTTGGGCGATTTGCGTACTTTCCTCATGATGTGTATGGGGACCGAGAAGTCATGGACCGACGCCCATGACGCGTCGATCTTCAGATGAACACCACTCGAATGGGCGCAAGAGGGGAGAAGAGTGCCGAAAATCGGAGGAACGGGAGCGAAGTCACCGTCTGTCGGGGTGTGATCACCCTCCGATCGGAGCGACGTCATCCGCTTCTACTGCGCTGTTTCGGAGGGAAGTTGAGCCCCGACGCAGGTCACCGATCGGTATCGGTCGGTGTGTATAGTCGGGCGCCAGAGGTCCCCTACGTCAAGGAAAGACGAGGTCGCGCGGTGAAGAAGCTTCTCCTGGTCGCACTGGCCGCCATCGGCGGGCTCCTCGTGTACCGCCAGATCCAGGCGGATCGCGCCGAGCAGGATCTGTGGACGGAGGCGACTGACTCCGTGCCCACGGGTTCGTGAGTCACCACTTCGGAATCTGAACAGACCCCGGCCGCCCTTGCGGTCGGGGTTTTGTGTGCTCGGGTTGCGGGAGTGGCCGGGAGGCCTTAGAGCCGGGCGTTTCGGACAGCCGTACGGATTGCGGGGGTGCCGAGCGGCCGGGCTGGGCAGGATGGGCGAGTCCGGGGTCCGGCGGCGGCGAGGGGTGGCGCGTGATGAGGCGGCGGCGTACGGCGTGGTGGCGCCGCGCGGGGGTGCGGCGGGGCGCAAGGGTGCGGCGCGTTGCGAACACGTGGCGCGATCACTCGTCGGCACGCGCGCGTGTGACCGTCGTAGGGGCACTGCTGCTGTGTACGACCACCGCATTGCCGGGCGGGGCCGCGCTCGCGGCCGGCACGCCCAGCCCGTACGCCTTCGCGCCGGACGCCCGGTCCGTCGCGGGCGCGACAGGCACTGCGGATGCCGCACGCTTCACACCCGGAGCGACGTACAAGAGCTCCCTGCCGAGCGACGGGAAGCTCTACTACCGCCTCGACCTCGACGCCACCTCTGACACATACGTCTCCGCGACCGCGATCCCCGCCGCTGGCAGCACCGTCTCCGCGAACGACGGCATCAGGGTCTCCGTGCAGGACGCCGACGGCGGCTCCTGCTCCTTCGACTCCGAGCGCTTCGGCACCGTCCACAGCCCACGGCCCATCGCGGCGTGGGCGGCACGTGAGATCTCCGCCAACAGTCCTCGTTGCGAGACCGCGGGCACCTACTACGTGGTCGTCGAGCGCGTCGGTACGGCGAGTTCCGCGCCGGATCCCTGGGACCTGGAGCTCTTCGCCGCCTCCGAGCCGTCCCTGGAGCAGACCGGCGCGACGAGTGCCCCTGAGGCGTGGGATTCGGCCTCACCCGCCCCGCTCACCGGCGAGGGCGTGCGCCGCGAGGGCGGCTCCGGCTTCGCCTCGGCGGTGTCCGTCGGTGAGGGCGTCTGGAGCGCCGGCATCGAGCCCGGCCGGACGTTCTTCTACAAGGTGCCGCTGACCTGGGGACGCCAGCTGTACGCCACCGCCGAACTGGGCAGCTCGGCCGGCGGCGGCGGCACCGCGGTCGGTGCCCTCAACCTCTCGCTCTACAACCCGGCACGCGGCCTCGTCGACGACACGAACACCAACTACGACGGCAGTCAGAAGGCCGCCGAGATCGATCCCCTGCCGCCGGTCGCGTACGAGAACCGGTACGCCGTGCCCAAGCGGCTCAACGGCATGCGGTTCGCCGGCTCCTACTACCTCGTGGTGCACCTCGCGGCCGAGGTGGCCGAGAAGTACGGCGACGGGCCGCTCCCGCTGACGCTGCGGGTGCGGGTGGGGGGTTCGGCGGAGTCAGGTCCCGGCTATGCGGGGGAGTCCGAGCCGCCCGGTCTCTTTCAGGTCGGGGCAGGCGATCCGGAGGCCGCTGCGGAAAGCGGGGCCGCGGGCGACGGTGATGCTGCGATGGCCGTGCTCGCGGTGAGCGGGATCGGGGCGGGGACTGTGGTGCTGGTGGTGCTGGGGGTGTGGATGGTGGTGGCTCGGCGGAGGGTTGGGGCTCTGTAGGGCGGGATGGGACCCGTCGGACGGGTGAGGGGCGGGCTTGTGGGTTCGCTGCCCACTGGTTGGGCCCAGGGCGGGTGAAGCCCAGCGGGGCCGGGGGCCGGTCGGTGTCCTTCGGTGTCTCAGCCGCCTTAGCCTCAGCCGCCTCAGCCGCCTCAGCCGCCTCAGCCGCCTCAGCCGCCTCAGCCGCCTCAGACGCGCGTCAGCGCCCAGAAACCCACGGCGTAACAGGCCAGCGCCAGCAGCAGGAGCGGGATCGCCACCTTGGCAGGCGGGCCGGGGCGACGCGTGATGCCGTGGGCTGCACGGCGGCTGGCGCGGTGGCCGCCGCGACGGTGCGGCTGCGGAACTGGTGGCGCCGAAGGTGGAACCTGCGGGCTCTGAGCGGTGTACGAAGCAGTAGAGGCATCGACGCGTTGGGGCTGCACCGGCGTCGGGGGCTGAGACGGGTACTGCGGTGTGTGCGTGTGGGGGGAGGACAGGACATGGGTGGTGTCGTAGGGGGAGACGCGGGGCGCGTGATGCTGCGCGCCGTGGGGTGCCTGGCCGCTCTCTCTCCGGCCGCGGGCCTGGCCGGACTCCTCCTGGTCCTGGCTCTGATCCTGGCTCCGGCCCTGTTCCTGACCGTGGCCCTGTGCCGGGTGCGGCTGTGGCGGGGGCGTGTGAGTCCGGAGGGAGGAGGACGTGGTCTGAGGGGGTGGCAGGTGGAAGCTGCCGGTGTCCGACATGGTGAGGCGCCCGTCCTGCCTGTCCCTTTCTCCGTCGTGCCCGTCGTTCCCGTCGCTCCAGTTGCTCGGCTGCGAGGGGGCGTACGGCTGCTGGGCGCCCGGGAGGGCGGCCGACGACTGGAGGCCCGGCTGGGGGGCGGCGTGCGGTGCGGGCGGGGCCTGGGACGGTGTGACGTCCGAAGCAGAAGCAGAATCAGAAGTCGAGGCGGAAGCCGAAGCCGGAGCCGAACCGGGTGTCGGTCCCACCACGCCCTGGCGCGGATCGCTCCGGGCGGTGCCCGAGCCGGCGCCGGTGCCGTTGGCCGCGTATCCGGTGCCGCTCGCCACCGACCCGGTGCCGGAAGGCGTGGACACGGAGCCGGTGTTCGCGGTCCCTGCAGAACCCGGGGTCGCGTCCGCGCCGACCTGGCGTGAGCTCCCCGTGCTCTCCTCGACGCCAGGTGCCCGTTTGAACGGCCCGTCCGGCCCGAACCCCGGTGGCAGCGGCCCGATTTGGTCGAAGATCTCGATGAGCTCGTCGTCGGGGCCGGGCTCCGGCAGGAGTTCGGCGGCCGAGGCGAGGGCCTTGCGCGCCCCTGTTGCCGTGCGGAACCGCGCGTGCGGATCCGGCTGCAGCAGCGAGGCCACGACCTGCCACAGCGGTTCGGGAATGCCCTTGGGCGCACCGGGAGTTCCGTGCGCGGTGAAGTACTGGACGAGCGCCTTGACGTCAGGCTTGGCGCCCTCAAGCAGGTACAGGGCGACCAGTCCTACGGCGAACAGGTCGGCGGGGAAGTCCGGTTCCGATCCCATGAGTTGCTCGGGCGCGAGATAACCGGGCGTTCCCACCACGAGGTTGGTCTCCGTCAGGCGTGGCTCACCGAGGCGCATGGCGATACCGAAGTCGGACAGACGCAGGCGCGGGCGGGCGGTGCCGGTTGCTTCGAGAAGCAGGTTGGCGGGCTTGATGTCGCGGTGGACGACGCCCTCAGCATGCACCGCGGCCAGCCCCGCGAGGAGCTGGTCCAGGAGTGTGCAGACGAAGGGGGGCGGCAAGGGGCCGTAGTCCCCGATGAGATGGACCAGCGAACCGCCGGCCACCAGGTCCATGGTGAACAGGACCTTGTCGTCGTCGGCGGCCCAGCTGGCCGGCGCGAGCACATGGGGGTGATCGATCCGGAGGGCCTGTTCGCGGACGAACCGCAGCAGCGAGTGCGCGTCGCTCTGCTGCAGCACCTTGGCGGCCACATACCGGCGGCGGCGGTGGTCCCAGGCACGCCAGACGGCGCCGACGCCTCCGCGTCCGATCGGGTCGACCAGTTCGTACCGGCCGGCGAAGACCTCACCCATGGCTGTGCGTCGCTCCTCCCCCTTCGACTACCCCCCTTGCTTCCCCCTCGACGAGCGATACGACTCCCCCTCGCTGACTCCCCTTCTCGCCCAGCCACGGCGAGGGACACTCCCGCCGTGCCCTCGTGCCCGCTCAGGACGTGGACCGTCGGCCCGGTCGCCGAACCCCCTTCGGCGACCGGGCCTCGGGGTCAGTTCTGGTGGGACTGGTAGTGCGTGACCGCGTCGGACGTGCGGCCGGCGCCGTACACCCGGAGGAACTCTGCCAGTTCCGGGTGGGTGGGGGCGAGGGTGTCGGCGGCGTCGATGATGTCTCCGGCGGCCGCCACCGAGCGCAGCAGAGACTGGATCTCACGGACCACCCGCTTGACCGTGGGCGCGCCCGAACTGCTCGTGGTCTGCGTCGTGTTGCTCAGCACCGAACCCCCCTGCGACTTCTTGATCTCTTCCATGCGCTCGGTGGCCTCCGCCGCGCTCACGCTGCCGTCCGCGACCTGCCCCGCCAGGTCCTGCAGCAGCTGCACCCGCTGGACCACTGCGGGATTGCCGATCTTCGCCCGCTGGCCGCTCATCAGCTGCGACAGCATCGGTGCGGACAGTCCCAGTACCCCCGCAAGACGAGCCTGGTTGAGACCAAGATCGTCGATGAGCTTACGGAAGAGCGTCCCCAGCGGCTCCCCGTACCAGTTCCGCTGCAGATCCCGCGCTCTTGCGGTGGCTTCCTGCTGTGCGGCGTCCATTGCGTCTCCCCATCGCTTCCCCAAAACCGCGGTTCGCTGTCGCGAACCACGCCGAGCATCTTACGGAGAGTGGTCGTTCATCGGGACCCCCAATCTTTTTGCGAGATACGGGGGGCGACCCGGTACTCTGGTCTGCGGCGCCCGCCGGTACGTGGTTCTTCCGGTTGGTTGCTCCCCTTCCGGGGCCTTAGCTCAGTTGGTAGAGCGCTGTCTTTGCATGGCAGATGTCAGGGGTTCGACTCCCCTAGGCTCCACCCTCCGGACCGGTCAGATGCCTCGTCGCCTCTGGCCGGTTTTTGTATGCCCTGCGACCTCCTACGGGTGCGAATCCCTGAGTGACGTGTGTCACGTGACGGGCTGTGGGGCCGTTGCAGATGTTTGCGCAAACGTGTCGGATCAGTGGAGTCCGTGAGGTCGGTGCGCAGGTGGCGGACGTGGCGCAAGGGTGGCGGCCTCGGGCGAGGAGGCCGCGTGTGAGCTGGCGTAAACGTGGTGGCGTAATCAGAAGGATGCGCTCCGTTAAGAAAATCTGTGCGGGACTTGCACACACGGGCCGTTGCAAACGTCATCGTGGGCGGAGGGCGTAAACACGCGCCGTCCCGAGGCCCACCGGGGGTGCTGAGCGGCCTCGCCTTGCATCAGGAAGGCACAACAGCACAGTGACGATGGACATTGCCGGTGAGGTGATCCTGGCGGCGCTCGCCCTACGGGTGTTCGGCCGTGACGCGGTCGTTCTGTTGCGTCGGCTGGCCGCGGCCGGAGTACGGGCGGGCATCAGCGAGATGAGGCGCGACCTCCCCAAGGGCGCCAAGGACCCACACCACGAGGGGCAGGCGTCGTGAGTCAGGACCTGCCGAGCCAAGCCCCTCGCGCCCCGCGCATGAAGAAACTGCCGCTGGACTTCGAGGCCTTCCACCAGATGTACCGGCCGCTGTACGTCAGCTGGGCCAAGTCCAGGCTGGGTAACTGGCACGACGCCGAGGAAGCGGTCGACGCCGCCTTCGAGCAGCTGCTGAAGGCGTGGAGCACCGTGCTCTCCAAGGAGAACCCCGCCGCGTACGCCTGGCGGGTGCTCAAGAACAGCACCATCGACCACTCCCGCACCCGCGACCGCCGCCCGGCACTCATCGGCGAGGCTTTCGAGACCGTGGCGTTGAACCGGGCCGTGGACCCCATCAGCCAACTCGAGGAAAGCCTCAACCTCTACGCGGAGATCGGCCAGCTGCCGCCGCGTCAGATGGACGTGGTCCTCCTGCACTTCGGGCTCGGCTACAGCGCGGTCGAGATAGCCGCCGCCCTCGGTATCACCCCGGCTGGCGTGCGCTCCACGGTCCGCCACGCCAAACGGCGCCTCCAGCACGCGTATGGCGTGAAGAAGAGCCTCGCGGAATCCCGTACGGATGCCGAGCCCTGTACGGGCGCGGAAGGGCAAGCCGACGAAGGGCATGCCGACGAAGGGCATGCCGACGAAGGGCATGCCGACGAAGGGCAAGCCGACGAAGGGCAAGCCGACGAAGGGAATGCCGGTGACATCGCCCCTTGACGAGCTGCTCGGCCGGGCCCGCCTTCTCCGGCCGCCCTACGCCCAGGCGGCCATAGAGGCGGCTGCCGTACGCCTGTCCGCGCGCGGCGCCTCCTTCCTGCACCCAACCGACCCGAACCCGGCAGACGGCGCCGCCGGCCAGGTCCCGCCGATCGCGCAGAGCCAGGCTCCACCGGCCGACGAGCGCTCCGCCGCCGACGATCTTCAGACCCTCTGCGAGACGGTCATCACCCACACCGACGCTCTCGCTGATCTCGAGGAATTCCTCGCCCGAGCGCTTCCCCAACCCCCGGGAGCCCGTGTCCTTGGCTGCATGCTTCAGCTCTGTGCGCGGGAGGAGTCGGCACGCTTCTGGTGGCAGTACGCCGCGGGCGCCGGCGACTCCGCTGCGAGCTACTGCCTCTACCTGCACCACCGCGCCCTGGGCGAACCCGGCGTCGCCGACTGGTGGCAGACGCAGCACGCGCGGTACGCCCGCAGCCTCCGGCCCGAGACGGACGACCCGCACGGCGAGGCCACCGTCGGTGTGGACGCCGCCATCCGCATCGAGGACCTGGGCCCGGAACCCGAGGACGAGATCAGCACTACCCTGCGCGTCCTGCGCGCCCTCAAACCCGACTGCTCACCCGTCCCCGACCCCGTCAACGCCGTCCTGCACTACATCCCCGCCGCCGTTGCCTACGTCGACGACGATCTGGACCTTCCGCTGCCGGACCCCGACTTCACCGACCGAATACGCGCCCTGGCCACGCCGGACCCGGTGGCGCAGGACACCGGGCGGCGTGGCCGCAGGCTCGCCCCCCTGCCGTCGCGCCGGCGGACGTGACCGGCGTTTCACGTGAAACATCGCCGTGGGGCGGGAGACCCTCAAGTCTCCCGCCCCACGGCGCAGTTCAATATCCCGGCCGTAGCCGGCCTTCACCTCACCGGTTCTCGTCTCACCGACCCTCGCCCTACCGGCCGTCGTCGCGGCGGGCGGCCTCTTCCTCGGCCTCCTTCGCCTCCACCTCGGGATCGAGGACACCGCTGCCGTCCACCGAAGTGAGACGGTTCGACTCGGGGACCTCGGTCGCGGCGGGAGGCTCGACCAGCCAGTCCGGGTTGGCCTGCTTGTCCCACCACTTCCACGCGGCGAACGCTCCGCCCGCGAGGGCGCCGAGCACCGCCAGCACCTTCACGGCACGGCCGGCCCTGGCGCGCCGCTCATGCCTACGGACGAGCTTCTCGATCTCCTTCGGCGAGACCTGACCACGGAGCGCGGCCACAGCGGCCACACCGCGCGCGGTGGCCTCGTCCCTGACGGGCCCGGCCGCGGCCACTGCCTGCTCAAGCCTCGGACGGGAGTAGTCGGCGGCCTGACGGGCAGCCTTGCGGGTACGGACGGCGGCTTCATGCGCGGCGTTGTCGACGCCCGGCGGCACATGGGCCAGTGCCTGCTCCAAGCGCGGCGCGACATGCACGCCGTACTGCAGGCGGGCCTGGGCGCGGGCCTGCTCGGTGGCCTGCGTCACCTTCGGCGCGAGCCGTACGCGTGCCTCGTGTGCGTAGTGCGTGGCCCTGTCCTTGGCGGTGTCGGCGTAGGGCGCCACCACTTCCGCGGCGTGCAGCACGCTGTCCTTCGCCGAGCCGGTCGCGGCGCGCACGCTGTCGATGCGGGTCACGGGTTCCTCCTCCTCGGTGGCGTACGGTAATTCGACTTTCCACCCTTTTACGGATCATGCCTGTCAGAACGCTGCCCGGCATGTGAGGGCGGGCATATGGGTGCCCATAAGCTTGATCAAGTGCAATAACGGACCAATGCGGGGCAACGGTGGCTTGTCGTCGACAATGCCACGGTTCTCCGCGTCGCGCCCCCGCCACGGACCGACTCGTAGGGTTTTCTGCAAGCAATCCGCCCGGTTGCGTACCGGTGAACGAGCGCCGGGGACGGATGTCGCCGTTCGTGCGAGGATCGTGGGGTCACAAGAGGACAACGGAAGGCAGATCGTGGCCGAGCAGCTCTACGCCACCCTGAAGACCAACCAAGGCGACATCGAGGTCCGACTCCTCCCGAACCACGTGCCGATCACGGTCAAGAACTTCGTCGAACTCGCCAAGGGCGAGCGTGAGTGGACGAACCCCACCACCGGTGAGAAGTCCACGGCCAAGCTCTACGACGGAACGGTCTTCCACCGGGTCATCAGCGGCTTCATGATCCAGGGCGGTGACCCCCTGGGTAACGGCCTGGGCGGCCCCGGCTACCAGTTCCAGGACGAGTTCCACCCGGACCTCTCCTTCGACAGGCCGTACCTGCTGGCCATGGCCAACGCCGGACCGGGCACCAACGGCTCGCAGTTCTTCGTCACCGTCTCCCCGACGACCTGGCTGAACCGCAAGCACACCATCTTCGGCGAGGTCGTCGACCCGGCCAGCCAGAAGGTCATCGACGCCATCGCGAGCGTCCAGACCAACCCCCGCACCGACCGCCCGCTCAACGACGTCGTCATCGAGTCGGTCGTCGTCGAGACCCGCTGAGGCCGGGTCCGACACCTCCCGCAGGGAACCAATCGCCCCGCTCGTCCGTAAGGATGAGCGGGGCGATGTATGAGGACGTGCATCGCGTACGACGACCTAGGGGACCCTCATGGACCAGCCGGCAGGCAGCCCGCAGGACGCGCAGAGCCTGCCCGTCTGCTACCGCCACCCGGACCGCGAGACCGGCATTCGCTGCACCCGCTGCGAGCGCCCCATCTGCCCCGAATGCATGGTCAGCGCCTCCGTCGGCTTCCAGTGCCCCGACTGCGTCCGCGACGGCTCCGGCACCGGACACGCCCCCGACGCCGCCCGGCCCCGCACCATCACGGGCGGCACCATCGCCGCCGACCCGCGCCTGCTCACCAAGATCCTCATCGGGATCAACCTCGCGGTCTTCATCGCCGTACAGACCAGCACCGCGCTCCTGAACGACCTCGTCCTCATCGGCGCCTGGCCCCCCGCCCCCTTCAACCCCACCGAGGGCGTCGCCGAAGGCCAGTGGTACCGCCTGGTGACCTCGATGTTCACGCATGAGGCCATCTGGCACTTCGCCTTCAACATGCTGAGCCTGTGGTGGCTGGGCGGCCCCCTGGAAGCCGCCCTCGGCCGCGCCCGCTACATCGCGCTCTACTTCTGCTCGGGCCTCGCGGGCAGCGCCTTCACCTACCTGCTGGCCGGCCCGACCACGGCATCGCTCGGTGCGTCCGGCGCCATCTTCGGCCTCTTCGGCGCCACCGCCATCCTGATGCGGCGACTCCAGTACGACATGCGGCCGATCATCGCCCTGCTGGTGATCAACCTGATCTTCACCTTCGGGTGGAGCAACATCGCCTGGCAGGCCCACATCGGCGGCCTCGTCGCCGGCGTCATCATCGGCTACGCCATGGTCCACGCCCCACGCGAGCGCCGGTCCCTGGTGCAGTACGGCACGTGTGCGCTTGTCCTGGCCGCGGTGGTGCTGATGACCGTGCTGAGAACGCTCCAGCTCACCTGAGCCACGCCGTTATCCACGTGAGCGGCGCTGTTGTCCACAGCGTGTGGTGGATCTTGTGCGCACGGTGTGGGAACAGCTTCGCCCCCTGTCTAATCCCTACGTATCCGCAGGTCAGACAGGGGGCGTACGTGCGTTCGAGAACCCTTCGGGTGACCGGTGTGGCTGTCATACCGGCGTCAACCCCCGATGGGTTATCCACAGATCGTCGTCTTTTCCCCAGTCAGCTTGTGGAAATTGCTGCAAGGCTGTGGATAACTCAGCGGATAGTCCTGGGCAGAACTCTGTTCACCGCGAAGTGGCCGCCGCGTCGACTGCCGCTGAGGCTGACGCCGACGTCTCGACCGCTACTTCCACTGAGTGGAGACGCCGAAGCCGGCGGCGATGAAGCCGAAGCCCACGACGATGTTCCAGTTGCCCAGCGCATCGAGGGGCAGCGAACCGTCGGTCACATAGAAGACGACGATCCAGGCGAGGCCGATGAGGAACATGGCCAGCATCACGGGCGCGACCCAGGCGCGGCTGTTCAGCTTGATCGCGGTCGTCTGCTTCGACGGGGGCGGCGTGTAGTCGGCCTTCTTGCGGATACGTGACTTCGGCACGAGGGTCTCTCCTGTCGATGCGCTGCGTGGCCGCGCAGGGAACTGTGGCTGGCTCGGGGCAGCGTACAAGGGGACTCTGATTGCTCCCCCGGGCGTCCGTTAGCGTAGTGCTTCCGCGGCGCCGAAGGAGATAAGGGTACGTTGAGCAATTCTGCCGACTCCCCCGGGGCTGGATCCAGCCCTGTACGCGGCCGATTCCGGCCGGTGCGGGTGCTGACCGCGGCCGTTTTCGCTCTCGCCGGGCTCATTTTCTTCACCAGCTTCAACACGGCCAAGGGCACCAATATCCGCACGGACGCCTCTCTGCTGAAGCTCTCGGACCTGATCCACGAGCGCAGCCACAAGAACGGCGAGCTGGGCGAGTCCAACGCGGCTCTGCAGGACGACGTGGAGTCCCTGGCCGAGCGTGACGACGGCAGCACCCAGGCCGAGGACGACAAGCTGGCTGCCCTGGAGCAGAACGCGGGGACGCAGAAGCTGACGGGCGAGGCGATCTCGGTCACGCTCAACGACGCCCCGCCGGACGCCACCGCCAAGCTCCCCGGTTATCCCGAGCCGCAGCCCGACTACCTGGTCATTCACCAGCAGGACCTCCAGGCCGTGGTGAACGCGCTGTGGCAGAGCGGCGCCAAGGGCATCAAGGTCATGGACCAGCGGCTGATCTCCACCAGCGCGGTCCGCTGCGTCGGCAACACCCTGATCCTCCAGGGCCGGGTCTACTCACCGCCGTACAAGATCACGGCGGTCGGTGATCCGGAGAAGATGCAGCAGGCGCTCGCGGCCTCGACGGCGATTCAGAACTACATGGTGTACGTCAATGTCTACGGCCTCGGCTGGAAAGTCACCGAGGACGGGACGGTGACTCTGCCGGGTTACTCGGGCACAGTGGATCTGCAGTACGCCAAGCCCGTGGAGTGAGTGAGCCCCTCTCTGGAGCTGCCGGTGCGTGTCGTCGTCAGGACCGTCAGCGAACTGTGCATCACCGTCGGTACCGTGATCGTCCTTTTCGTCGTCTATGTGCTGTTCTGGACCGGTGTGAAGGCCGACACCGTCATGGACGACCAGATCGATCAGTTACAGGACCAGTGGGCGCAAGAGGCGGTACGCCCGACGGCCGCGGCCCCCGGCGGTTCGGCAAGTCCGGGCGCCGGTACGACTCCGGGCGCGACCACGAGTCCGCCGAAGCCCGCCCCGTATGCCGCGGACAAGCCCTTCGCGATCATGTACATCCCGCGCCTTGGTTTCACGTGGAACAAGCCGGTGCTCGAAGGCACCGCCACCAAGACCCTCAAGAAGGGCCTCGGCCACTACGCGCGCACCGCCCAGCTCGGTCAGAAGGGAAACTTCTCGGTCGCCGGTCATCGGCGCACGTACGGCGACCCCTTCAAGGACTTCCCGAGGCTGCGGGCCGGCGATGCGGTGGTGCTGACGGACGGTACGACCTGGTTCACGTATCGGATCGACAAAGGCCCTTACAAAACCGTGCCCACCGACATTGAGGTGATTGACGCTGTGCCCCGTAAGTCGGGGTACACGCGTGAAGGCCGCTATCTGACCCTGACCACGTGCGATCCCGAGTGGGGGCACAGTCACCGGCTGATCGTGTGGGCCCATCTCGACTCCACCCAGCCTGTGGAGGCCGGGAAACCGGAGGCGTTGCGCCGTTAGTCTGGTGGCTGTACGGCGTGAGTCTGGTGCCGTGGTGCGACGGAAGGGACGGCATGTACGGCTGGATCTGGCGGCATCTGCCGGGGAACGCGTGGGCGAGGGCGCTGCTCTCGCTCGCTCTGGTCGTGGCCGTGGTCTACGTCCTGTTCAACTACGTCTTCCCGTGGGCCGAACCGCTCCTGCCCTTCAACGATGTGACGGTGGACAACCAGTGAGCGCGCGCATTCTCGTCGTGGACAACTACGACAGCTTCGTCTTCAACCTGGTCCAGTACCTCTACCAGCTGGGCGCCGAGTGCGAGGTCCTGCGTAACGACGAGGTGTCGACGGCACACGCGCAGGACGGCTTCGACGGTGTCCTGCTGTCGCCGGGCCCGGGCACGCCCGAGGAGGCCGGGGTCTGCATCGAGATGGTGCGCCACTGCGCCTCGACCGGGGTGCCCGTCTTCGGCGTCTGTCTCGGCATGCAGTCGATGCAGGTCGCGTACGGCGGTGTCGTCGACCGTGCGCCCGAGCTGCTGCACGGAAAGACCTCGCTGGTCGAGCACGAGGGCAAGGGCGTCTTCGCAGGCCTGCCGACGCCCTTCACCGCGACCCGCTACCACTCGCTGGCCGCCGAGCCCGAGACGGTGCCGGCCGACCTCGAGGTCACCGCGCGGACACACGACGGCATCATCATGGGCCTGCGCCATCGTGAACTCCCGGTCGAGGGCGTGCAGTTCCACCCCGAGTCCGTGCTGACCGAGCACGGGCACCGGATGCTGGCCAACTGGCTGGTGGAATGCGGCGACCAGGGCGCGGTGGCGAGGTCGACGGGGCTCGCCCCGGTGGTGGGCAGGGCCACGGCGTGACCGCGCTGCGCCCCGAGCGCGAGTCCGGCGCCACGTACGGGGAGTCCTTCACGGACTCCTACGGCGGCGTCGGCGACCAGGGCACCTCGTACGGGCAGCAGCCGTACGGGGGGCCGGGTGCGCGCGGGGAGCAGTACGGCGGGGAGGACCACGTCACTCAGGGGCAGGCGCACGGGCCGGGCGCCGAGGCTTACGGCGCCGACGGCTACGGCGGCGGATACACCTACGGCACCGACGGGTACGGAACGCAGACCAGCGGCACCGAGGGCTACGGCACTGAGGGGGCCGCCGCGGCCCGACAGCCGTACGAGGAACCGTATGCGGAGCCGTACATACCTCCTGCGGACGACGAGACGGTGGCCCTGCGGGTACCCGATCCGCCGCCCCTCGCCGGCCGCGTATCGGCTTCTGCCGCCTCCTCCGCAGCTTCCGCCGCGGGAACCCCAACAGGCGGCCGTGCGGCCCGCAGAAAGGCCGCCAAGCGGCGTCATGGGCGGCACGGCGGCTCACACGCGGCGTCGGAGTCCGCCGAGACGGGCTCGGAATCCTCTCAGGCCCCCCTCTCGCGCCTGGAGGCCCGCAGACAGGCAAGGGCGCGCAAGCCCAGCCCGGGTGTCCTCGCCAGCCGGGCGATCGGCGAGGTGTTCATCACCACCGGCGTGCTGATGCTGCTGTTCGTCAGCTACCAGCTGTGGTGGACGAACGTCCGCGCGCACGCCCAGGCGGACAAGGAAGCCAGCAGCCTCCAGAACGACTGGGCGAGCGGCAAGCGCAACCCGGGGACCTTCCAGCCGGGGCAGGGCTTCGCCATCCTGCACATCCCGAAGCTGGACGTCGTCGTCCCGATCGCCGAGGGCATCAGCAACAAGAAGGTGCTCGACCGGGGCATGGTCGGCCACTACGCCGAGGGCAAGCTGAAGACGGCGATGCCGGACGCCAAGACCGGCAACTTCGCGCTCGCCGGGCACCGCAACACCCATGGTGAACCGTTCCGGTACATCAACCGGCTCGCACAGGGCGACGCGATGGTCGTGGAGACGCAGGACAAGTACTACGTCTACAAGATGGCGTCGATCCTGCCGGTGACGTCGCCGAGCAACGTGAGCGTGCTGGAACCGGTTCCACCGGGGTCGGGCTTCACCGGGCCGGGCCGCTACATCACACTCACCACGTGTACGCCGGAGTTCACCAGCAAGTACCGGATGATCGTCTGGGGCAAGATGGTCGAGGAACGGCCGCGCAGCAAGGGCAAGCCGGATGCGCTCGTCAGTTAAAGGCAGATGAAAAAGTGGCAGCGACCACCGACGGCACCGAAGAGCAGACGGCCGCCCCCGCAGCACCGCGCCCCCCGGCACGCCGCCGCGGCAGGGGCCGGATCGCGACGGCGGTCAGCGTCTTCGGCGAACTCCTGATCACGGCGGGCCTGGTGCTGGGCCTGTTCGTCGTCTACTCCCTGTGGTGGACGAACGTCGTCGCCGACCGCGCGGCGGACAAACAGGCCGACAAGGTCCGTGACATCTGGGCCCACGAGGACGAGGACTCCGGCCGTCCCGCCGAGTTCGACTCCAAGAACGGCATCGGCTTCCTGCACGTGCCGACGATGAGCGGCGACGACATCCTGGTCGAGAAGGGCACGACGTCGAAGATCCTCAACGACGGCGTCGCCGGCTACTACACCGACCCCGTCAAGGCGACGCTGCCGACCTCGGGCAAGAAGGGCAACTTCTCCGTCGCCGCCCATCGCGACGGCCATGGCGCGGAGTTCCACAACATCCACAAGATCAAGAAGGGCGACCCGATCGTCTTCGAGACGAAGGGCGACTGGTACGTCTACAAGGTCTACGCCGTCCTTCCCGAGACCTCGAAGTACAACGTGAAGGTCCTCTCCGCCATCCCGAAGGAATCGGGCAGGACGAAGGCGGGGCACTACATCACGCTGACGACCTGCACGCCGGTGTACACGAGCCGGTATCGGTATGTGGTGTGGGGGGAGTTGGAGCGGGTGGAGAAGGTGGATGCGGAGCGGACGGTGCCGGAGGAGCTGCGTTAGCGACAGCCCCCTTCAGCTGTTCGTTGCCGGGCCGGGATGGATATGGCTGAGCCCCGGTGCCCTGTTCGGGGCACCGGGGCTCAGCCTTTGATACCGGGGGTCAGTCCTCCGTGCGGGCCGACGTTCCCGTCACGCCGCCGAAGATCCCGCCGTTGTCACCGCCTCCGTTGTTGCCGCCCTGGCCGGGCACGGCGACCAGGTTGACCGCGGTGCCCTTGGCGACCGGGGTGTTCGGCTGGGGGTCCTGGGTGAAGACGATGGCGTTGTCGTCCTGGGAACCCTGGATGTTGCCCACGGCCAGCCCTGCGTCCTGGAGCGCCTTCTTGGCGTCCTTGAGAGACAGCTGGGTCACGGTCGGCACGGCCACCTGCTCCTGCTCGGCTGCCTTGCCGATCTGGATGGTCACCGTCGAGTTCTTGTCGGCGGAGCTGTTCGCCTCCGGTGAGGTCGCGATGACCTTGCCGACCTGGTTCGGGTCCTGGGTCTCCACCTCGGTGCAGGTGCCGACCAGGTTGTTGGCCGTCATCTGCGCCTTGGCCTCGTCACAGGTCTTGCCGAGGACGTCCGGGACGGTGGACTTCTCCTCTTCCTTGGCCACGGTGAGGGTGATCGTCGAGCCCTTCTCGACCTCCTCGCCGCGCCGCGGGTCCTGGTCGAGGATCGTGTTCGGGTCGTCCGAGGAGGTCTCGCGGGTCTCGGTCTTGACCACGAACTGGTAGTCGTCGTCCTCGAGCTGCTCCTTGGCCTCGTTGAGCTTCAGCCCGATCACGCTCGGCACCGTGACCTTCGGCGCACCCGTCGAAACCACCAGATCGACGGACGAGTCCTTGTCGACAGTGGTCTTTGGCTCGGGGTTCTGTTCGCAGATCTTGCCCTGGGGCTGGGCCTCGCAGGCCTTCTTGGTGACCTCGCCCACCTTGAGGTCGCTGTTCGTCAGCAGACTCTCGGCGTCCTTCTGGCTCTGGCCGACCAGGTTGGGCACGGCCACCGTGTTGTTCCCGACGCCGTCGCCGCTGAACACCCACCGGCCGATCAGGACCGCGCCCACGAGGACCAGCACAGCCGCGACGACCAGCAGGATCGTCGAGGTGTTGGACTTCTTCTGCTGGCGGCGTCGGTCCGGGCGGTCGTCGTAGCCGTAGCCGCCGTCGTCCGGGTTCATGGGCGGCAGCATCGTCGTGGCGCCGCCGTCGGCGGAACGCAGGGCCGTGGTCGGCTGGTCGTCCGGGTAGCCGCCGTAGCCCACCGAGCCCATGGCCGCCGTGGCGGCGACGGGTTGGCCGTCGAGGCAGGCCTCGATGTCGGCGCGCATCTCGTCGGCCGACTGGTAGCGGTAGTTCGGGTCCTTCGTCAGCGCCTTCAGGACGATCGCGTCCATCTCGGGCGTGATCTCCGGGTCGAAGACCGAGGGAGCCTGCGGCTCTTCCCGGACGTGCTGGTACGCGACCGCGACCGGGGAGTCGCCCACGAAGGGGGGCCGCACCGTCAGAAGCTCGTAGAGCAGGCAGCCGGCGGAGTACAGGTCCGACCGGGCGTCGACCTGCTCGCCCTTGGCCTGCTCCGGCGAGAGGTACTGGGCGGTGCCGATCACGGCCGCGGTCTGCGTCATCGTCATACCGGAGTCGCCCATGGCGCGGGCGATGCCGAAGTCCATCACCTTGACCTGGCCGTTGCGCGTCAGCATGACGTTCGCCGGCTTGATGTCGCGGTGGACGATGCCGTTGCGGTGCGCGTACTCCAGGCCCTGGAGGATGCCGATGGTCATCTCCATGGCGCGCTCCGGCAGCAGCTTGCGGCCGCTGTGAAGCAGCTCACGCAGCGTGGAGCCGTCCACGTACTCCATGACGATGTACGGGATCGACACGTTGTCGATGTAGTCCTCGCCCGTGTCGTACACCGCCACGATCGCGGGATGGTTGAGCGAGGCGGCCGACTGGGCCTCCCGGCGGAACCGGGCCTGGAAAGACGGATCGCGCGCGAGATCCGCGCGCAGCGTCTTCACCGCCACGGTGCGGCCGAGCCGGGTGTCATGCGCGAGGTATACCTCCGCCATGCCACCACGGCCGAGCACCTGGCCCAGCTCGTACCGGCCGCCGAGGCGACGCGGCTCTTCCATAGCTACCTACCAGCCCTCTCCGTCGGTCCCGCCGTCACCCTTGTGGGTGCGGAGGTGTGCCGTCCGGGCATACCGTACCCGGCTCATCTTGTGTGACCTGGCCAAGCCCGTAACCCGATACAGGACCGGTATCGCAACGTGCACCGATGTGAAGGGGACGTGAGCGGGGTCACTTCTTGCTGTCGATGACCGCCTCCATGACGCTCTTGGCGATGGGGGCCGCGAGGCCGCCGCCGGAGATGTCGTCACGGACCGCGTTCTCGTCCTCGATCACCACGGCCACGGCCACCGGCGAGCTGTTGTCGCTGAGCTTGGCGTAGGAGATGAACCACGCGTAGGGGTTCTCGCTGTTGTCCACACCGTGCTGGGCGGTACCGGTCTTGCCGCCGACCTTGACGCCCTGGATCTGCGCCTTCTTACCGGTGCCGTCCTGGACGACCGTCTCCATCATCGACTGCAGGATCTCGGCGTTCTCCCCGGACAGCGGCTTGCTCATCTCTTCGGGGTCGGTCTTCTCGAGGGGGTCGAGATTGTTGGTCTGGATCTCGTCGACCATGTACGGCTTCATCAGCGTGCCGTCGTTGGCGACGGCCGAGGCGACCATGGCCATCTGCAGCGGGGTGGTGGCGGTGTTGAACTGGCCGATGGAGGACAGTGCCGTCTGCGAGGGGTTCATGTTGTCGGAGAAGATCGACGCGCTGGTGCGGACCGGCGTGAACTGCTCCTCGGTGAAGCCGAACTTCTTGGCCGTCTCCAGCATCTTGTCGTTGCCGAGGTCCGAGCCGACCTTGCCGAAGACGGTGTTGCAGGAGTACTGCAGGGCGACCCTCAGGGTCGCGTCCTTGCAGGGGATGTTGCCCTCGTTCGGCAGCTTGGTGGTGGTGCCCTCCATGACCCACGGGTCCGGTGACTTCGTCTTCTCGTCGGCGTCCGTGTACAGGCCGTGCTCCAGGGCCGCGGCGGCGGTGACGACCTTGAAGGTCGAGCCCGGCGGGTAGACCTCGCGCAGCGCCCGGTTGAGCATCGGGTCGTCCGGGTTGGTCTTCTTCTGGAGCTTCTGCCACGCGTCGGTGTCGGTCGTCGTGGAGTTGCCGGCGAAGGACGAGGGGTCGTACGACGGGTAGGAGGCCAGCGCCAGGATCTTGCCGGTCGACGGCTCGATGGCCGCGACGGCGCCCTTGGCGCCCTGCTTCTTCAGACCGTTGTACGCGGCCTTCTGCGCGGCGCCGCTGAGGGTGGTGACGACGTTTCCACCCTCCCTCTCCTTGCCCGTGAGCATGTCGAGGGTGTTGCGGAAGAACAGCCGGTCGTCGTTGCCGGTGAGGATGCCGTCCTCGATGGACTCCAGCTGGGTGGCGCCGAAGGCCTGCGAGGCGTATCCGGTGACGGGCGCCCACATGGGGCCGTTCGTATAGGTGCGCTTGAACTTGAAGTCGCTGCCCGAAGTCTCGTCCGAGCCGGTGATGGCCTTGCCGTCGACGATTATGTCGCCGCGGGGTGTGCCGTAGCGCTCGATGACGACGCGGCGGTTGTTCTTGTCGGTCCTGAGCTCGTCGGCCTGGACGTACTGGATCCAGTTGTCGCGGATGAGAAGCGCCAGGACCAGAAGTCCGCAGAAGATCGCGATCCGGCGTAGGGGCTTGTTCACGGACGGACCACCTGGGTCATCTCGGCGTCGGGGTTGGGCGCGGGGGCGGGCGCCGGGCGGCGTGCGGTGTCGCTGATGCGCAGCAGGATGCCGATCAGAGCCCAGTTGGCGATGACGGAGGAACCGCCGTATGCCACGAACGGCAGCGTCATACCGGTCAGCGGGATGAGGCCCATGACACCGCCGGCCACGACGAAGACCTGGAGGGCGAAGGCGCCGGACAGGCCGACGGCGAGCAGTTTGCCGAACGGGTCGCGGGCCGCGAGGGCCGTACGCACACCGCGCTCGACGATCAGCCCGTAGAGCAGCAGGATCGCCATGACGCCTGCCAGGCCCAGCTCCTCGCCGAAGGTGGCGAGGATGAAGTCGGAGTTGGCGGCGAAGCCGATGAGGTCGGAGTTGCCCTGGCCGAGGCCGGTGCCGAGGGTGCCGCCGGAACCGAACGCCCACAGGGCCTGCATGGCCTGCTCGGAGTGGACGATGCCGTCCTGGACGCCGGAGCGGGAGAGCGCGAACTCGCGCGCCGGGTCGAGCCAGGCCTGCACACGCGTCTGGATGTGCGGCTCGAAGCTCGCCACACCGACGGCGCCGACCGCGGACATCAGCAGACCGAAGACGATCCAGCTGGTCCGCTCGGTGGCGACGTACAGCATGATGACGAACATTCCGAAGAACAGCAGCGACGTACCGAGGTCGGTCTCGAAGACCAGGATGAGGATCGAGATCACCCAGACGACGAGGATCGGACCGAGGTCGCGGCCGCGCGGCAGATACAAGCCCATGAAGCGGCGGCTGGCCAGGGCCAGGGCGTCTCTCTTGACCATGAGGTAGCCGGCGAAGAAGACAGCGAGAATGATCTTCGCGAACTCGCCGGGTTGGAGCGTGCCGAGACCGGGGATCTTGATCCAGATCTTGGCGCCGTACACGTCCGCGCCGAGCCCTGGTACGAGCGGCAGGAGGAGCAGGAACAGCGCGGCGGCCATGGAGATGTAGGTGTAGCGCTGCAGGACCCGGTGGTCCTTGAGGAAGATCAGCACGGCCACCAGCAGGGCGACGCCCATCGCGGAGTACAGCAACTGGCGCGGTGCCGCCTCGACGAAGGTCTTGCTCTGCTGGAGTTTCTCCGACTGGTCCAGCCGCCAGATCACGACCAGGCCGATGCCGTTCAGCAGCGTGGCCAGCGGCAGCATCAGGGGGTCGGCGTAAGGCGCGAACTTCCGTACGACGAGATGGCCGATGCCGGCCAGCAGGCCGAGGCCGATTCCGTAGCTCAGAAGACCGGCCGGTACCTGGTCATTGATCGCCAGCCCCACGTTGGCATAGGCGAACACCGGAATGGCAACCGCGAACACCAGCAACGCGAGTTCGGTGTTGCGCCTGCTCGGCGCGCCGATCGCGCCGATCGTGGACGTGTGATGCGTCGGCGAGTTCGTAGTACTGCTCATCGTGTGACGGGGCCTCTCACGGCTTGCCTACTGCGTACCGCAGTTCGAGACGACCTTCTGCTCTTCCTCCGAGAGAGTGGGGCCGGGGTTTGGCGTCGCAGTCGGTGTCGGGGAGGTGGACGGGGGCGGGGACTTGGTGGACGCCGACGGATTCGGCGTCGGTGTCGCCTTGGACGTAAGGGAGGTACGGGTGGTTCCCGTGGTGCCTCCGGCCTCGCCTTCGCCCGTCTTGGAGTTCTGCTCGCTCTGGGCGGCCTGCTGCTCGGACCGCTTCTTGCATGCGGAGGCCTGCAGTGCCAGCTCGTCGATCTTCGCCTGGGCGTCCTTGAGGCCGCCCTCGGTGATGGTCCCCTCGACGAGCTTCTGCTGGTACGGCGGCAGGTACTTGAGTTCGATCTCGGGGTGGTCCTTCTCCACCTTCGAGAGCGAGACCCAGGCCAGGTCCTGGCTGATCCCGCGGTACAGGGCGACGTGTTTCTCGTTGGTGCCGACGTAGTACTGGGTCTGCGTCCAGCGCCAGCCGCCGTACAGGCCGCCGCCGATGACGGCGAGGGCGAGGGCCGAGTAGAAGGATCTCTTCAGCCACGTGCGGCCCTTGCGGGGCTTGACGAAGTCGTCGTCGGTGTAGTCGCCGAAGCCGCCCGCCGGTACATAGCCGGTGGTGTCGCCGGAGCCGGGCGGGCCGAACTCGCCGCCTCCGCCGCCCTGTCCGGGCACCTGGCGGCCGAGCCCTGAGGCGCGGCCGGCGGGGGTCTGCATGATGCCGTTGTCGTGCAGGTGGTGCTGCTGGTTCTCGGCGACCGCGCCGACCACGACCGGGGTGTCGGACAGCTGCCCGGCCAGGGTGTCGCCGGTGTCCAGGTCGAGGACGTCGGCGATGATCACGGTGATGTTGTCGGGGCCGCCGCCGCGCAGCGCCAGCTGGATGAGCTCCTGGACGGTCTCCTGGGGGCCCTGGTAGCTGGCGAGGGTGTCCTCCAGGGTCTGGTGGGACACCACGCCGGAGAGGCCGTCGGAGCAGATCAGGTACCGGTCGCCGGCGCGGACTTCACGGATGGAGAGGTCGGGCTCGACGTGGTCGCCGCTGCCCAGCGCGCGCATGAGGAGGGACCGCTGCGGATGCGTGGTCGCTTCTTCCTCGGTGATGCGGCCCTCGTCGACGAGGCGCTGCACCCAGGTGTGGTCCTGCGTGATCTGCGTCAGCACGCCGTCGCGGAGCAGGTACGCGCGCGAGTCGCCGACGTGGACGAGGCCGAGGCGCTGGCCGGTCCACAGCAGGGCCGTGAGCGTGGTGCCCATGCCCTCCAGCTGCGGGTCCTCGTCGACCATCGCGCGCAGCTGGTCGTTGGCGCGCTGTACGGCCGTACCGAGCGAGGTGAGGATGTCGGAGCCGGGGACGTCGTCGTCGAGGGCGACGATGGTGGAGATCGCCTCGGAGGAGGCGACCTCGCCCGCGGCGGCGCCGCCCATGCCGTCGGCGATGGCGAGCAGGCGCGGACCGGCGTATCCGGAGTCCTCGTTGCCCTCCCGGATCATGCCTTTGTGCGATCCGGCGGCGAAGCGCAGTGACAGACTCATGCGCACCTCGCCCGTCGGCTCCGGGTACATCCGCACGGTGCCCACCCTCCGGTCGGGAGCGCGCCGGGGCCCCTGGTGGGGGCCGCCACTGCGTGCTCGCTCCGCTCGCTCATTGTCGTACTACTTCCGCAGCTCGATGACGGTCTTGCCGATGCGGATCGGCGCGCCCAGCGGAATCGGTGTCGGGGTCGTGAGCCGCGTTCGGTCGAGGTACGTGCCGTTGGTGGAGCCCAGGTCCTCGACGATCCACTGGCCGTCGCGGTCCGGGTAGATCCTGGCATGTCGGCTGGAGGCGTAGTCGTCGTCCAGCACGATCGTGCTGTCGTGCGCTCGGCCCAGGGTGATGGTCTGGCCCTGGAGCGCGACGGTGGTGCCGGTGAGCGTGCCCTCCGACACGACCAGCTTGGAAGGGGCGTTACGGCGCTGGCGGCCGCCGCCCTGCTGGCCGCGCTGCTGCGGCGGGGTCGCCGCCTGCCGTGCGGCCTGCTGCGGCCGTGCGGCCTCGCGACGTGATCCGCGCTGCGTGACGCGCGTACCGAACAGGTCGCTGCGGATGACCTGCACGGCCACGATCACGAACAGCCACAGGACGGCCAGGAAACCCAGCCGCATGACCGTGAGGGTCAGCTCTGACATTGCCCCCGCTTCACCCTTCGGCTTGCCGGTAAATGATGGTGGTGCTGCCCACGACGATCCGCGAGCCGTCGCGGAGCGTAGCGCGGGTGGTGTGCTGCCCGTCCACCACGATGCCGTTGGTGGACCCGAGATCCGCGATCGTCGAGGGCGTTCCGGTCCGGATCTCACAGTGCCGGCGGGAGACGCCGGGGTCGTCGATCCGCACGTCGGCGTCGGTGCTGCGGCCCAGCACCAGCGTCGCGCGGGAGATCTGATGGCGGGTGCCGTTGATCTCGATCCAGTAGCGGGTGCGACCGCCGGCCGCGGGCGCGGCGGGGGGTCGCTGGCCGCCCGCGGGCTGCGGGTAGCCGTAACCGCCGGGGCGGCCGCCGGGTGGCGGCGCGGCCGGCATGGGCGGGGCGCTCGCGGGTGCGGCGGCCGGCGGGTAGCCGTAGCCGCCCTGGGCGCCACCACCGCTGCCACCGGGCCGCCCGGCCGGGGCGGCGGGTGCGGGGGCCGGCTGGCCGCCCTGCTGGTCGGCGGAGCCGGCGAGCGTGCGGCTGCGTACGCGGTACAGGCCGGTGTCGAGGTCTTCGGCCTTCTCCAGGTGGACCTTGATCGGGCCCATGAAGGTGTAGCGCTGCTGCTTGGCGTAGTCGCGGACCATGCCGGCGAGCTCGTCGCCGAGCTGGCCGGAGTAGGGGCTCAGACGCTCGTGGTCCGGGGCGCTGAGCTCCACGATGAAGTCATTGGGGACGACCGTGCGGTCGCGGTTCCAGATGGTCGCGTTGTTGTCGCACTCGCGCTGGAGCGCTCCCGCGATCTCCACGGGCTGGACCTCGGACTTGAACACCTTGGCGAAGGTGCCGTTGACCAGACCTTCGAGACGCTGCTCGAACTTCTTCAGGACTCCCATGGGGCACCTCCTCCGTTGCCTGCTTCGTCCTTTTTCCCGCCGGGCGGGCACTGCCTTACCTGGTACTGCTTACTGATCGTATCCACGCGCCGGTGAATCGGCTGGTTCCCCCTGTCGGCCCGGTCGACGGGTGTCGACGCCCTCGAAGTTCCCTGTGGAGCTCCCCTTCGAACTCCTCACGCACACAGTCTTGCCATGGATCGTAGAGGCGGCCGAAGACCAGTGTCCCGCACCTGACTGTGGACCCCGACCGGCTCCTGGGGAGATGCGCGGTACCGGTACGAGGTTGATACGTGAACAGGTTCTCGTTGATACGGAGCGCGGGGCACCCCGGCTCGGCCGGTCCGGGGCGGGCTGTCCCGACCGTGCTGGTGGGCGACTGTACGGCCGCCGCAAGGCATCTGCACGGCCTGCGCATGCCCGCTGCACGGCGGCTGCCTGGGGATAAGGGATGTGAATCCACCCTGGACGGCGTGCTAATGTTCTGCGTGTCGGAAGGCGCCGGACCGCAAGGGAAGAGCCCGAGGACACACCCAATGCGCGGGTGGCGGAATAGGCAGACGCGCTGGATTCAGGTTCCAGTGCCCGCAAGGGCGTGGGGGTTCAACTCCCCCCTCGCGCACCCCCGAAGAGGCGGCATCGTAAACACGATGCCGCCTCTTCTCGTTGTGCGGTGTTGCGTTCGACACGTCGCGCCCTCACCGCATCGATACGGCTCCCTCGGCGGCCGTGACCTGTGATGAAGCTCTCAGGACACGGCGCCGTGCTCAGCCGGCCGCGATGACCGTGGCGAGGGTCACGGCTGCCGGCAGGGCCTGGGCGAAGAGGATGCGGCGGTTGGCGGTGGCGGCGCCGTAGACGCCCGCGACGACGATGCAGGACAGGACGAAGACCTGGACGCGGTATCCGGTCGGGTCGTCGGCGATCAGGCCCCAGACCAGCCCCGCGGCGAGGAATCCGTTGTAGAGGCCCTGGTTGGCCGCCAGCGGCGCGGTGGTGCGGGCCAACTCGGCGTCGAAGCCGGAGAAGCGGCGGCCCGGGCCGCGCTGCCACAGGAACATCTCCAGGACCAGGATGTAGATGTGCAGCAGCGCCATGAGGGCGACGAGGACGACAGAGGTCAGATGCATGCGGTGATTGTGCCGGTGGGGTGTGCGGGGTCGGTGACCGCGGTCGCCGCAAGGTCCTTCGGTCGGTCCGGGCCCCGGTCGGAGGCCGGGTCGGCCGGTCGGTCGTTCGGCTGAGGGGTTCGCTGCGAGGGCTGTGAACGGTGGACGTTCGGCCGAGGTGGCTGGTGCCGTCTCGGCGCGAGATTGACTACAACCCCTACCTGCCGGGCATGGCGATCTTCGGCATTCCTCACGCGCTGTTCGGCGGCACGCCGCTCGCCGACGGGGAGTCGATCCGTGGGAAGCCGAGCTACGGGGCGTCGCGCCGGACGCCGTGCTCCTCCTCGCGGTCTTCCCCGCGGTGGCGCTCCCGCCGGCCGTCGGCGGTGTCGATCCGCCGGTGATCGGGCTGATGTGCCTCGGGCCGGCGCCGGCGGGCCGGGGCGGGCCCGGTACGGCGGCGGGGCCGGCGTTGGGGGCCGGCCGCGCTGAAGTGGACGGCCTGGCCGCTGCTGCCGGTGGGGCTGGTACTGCTCGCGATGACGGCGGGGCGCCGGGCGGCGATACGGGCCGAGCCGTCGCCGTGCTGGTGGCCACGCCGGCCGTGGTGCCGGTGGCCTTGGCCGATCCGCACGCCTTCGCCGAGCGCGTGGTGCTCTTCCCGCTCGGCGAGGGCGGGCTGCGCTCACCGGCGGCCGGCCCGCTGCCGGGGTACCTGCCGGCCACGTACGTCCCCGGCCGTTCCCTCCCCGCCATGGCCGGGCTCCCGGCCGCTGCCGTCGGCGTCGCGGTGTCGTTGGCGGTACGTCCGCCCAGGACCGTCGTCGCAGCTGCGGACCGGTCGGCGCTCGGGCTGGGGCCGGCGATGTGCCTGATCCCGGCGACGCGGTTCGGATACCTGGTTTATCCCGCTGGTGCCGGCTGCCTGGTTCCGGCGCACGGAACCGGTGACGGCCGCTCGTGGGGCGGCGCGGTTGGTGGGGGTCGGCCGTGGGCGTGGGTGGTTCGGTTGTTTCGGTGCAGGGTGTCGGCGGTTCCCGTAACCCGTAACCCATGACCCCGTGACCGTGACCCGTGAGGCGTCGCGAGACGTGCCCTTCTCCGGCGGGTTGGGCGTCGTAGTGGCTCCCTGAGGCTGCGCAACGCCACGCGCGCGTAGGGCCCCGTTCGCCGGAGCGGGTCTCCCACGCGCACGTGGCTGCAGTGCGGCAGCCCTGCGGCAGCCTGCGATGTTGCTACGCCGCGAGCCGCTGGGCCAGCTGCTTCGCCTTCGTGGCGGCCTCGTCGAGGGCACGCTCGCGGGAGGCCTCGAAGAGGGGGACCAGCTCGGCCATCGCCGGGTTGGCCGGGGCCATCGTGAGCTCCGGAACGATGAACTCGAGGTCGGCGCCGAGGAAGTCGGCCAGGACTGCCGACAGATAGTTCTGCACGTACTCGTAACCCTCGCGCGGAGTGCCCGGACCGTACGCGCCGCCGCGGCTGGCCACGACGGTGACCGGGGTGCCCTTGACCGACTGGGCGTCGCCCGCGGTACGGCCGAACAGGACCACCTGGTCCAGCCAGGCCTTGAGCGTCGACGGAATCGTCAGGTTGTACATCGGGGCGCCGATCAGCACGGCGTCCGCACGCTCCAGTTCCTCGATCAGCGTCACGCGCTCGGCGAAGGCGGCGGCCTGCTCGGGGGTGTGCGTGGCCGGATCGGCGAAGCCGGCGGTGTGGGCGTGGGCGGAGATGTGCGGGACGGGGTTCAGGGCCAGGTCGCGGTGGATCACCGTGCCCTCGGGGTGCTGTTCCTGCCAGGTGCGGCGGAAGGCGTCGGTGACGGCGCGGGAGGAGGAGGCGTCGGTCGGGAAGACCGAGGAGTCGATGTGCAGAAGCGTTGCCATGGAGGTCTCCAGAGAAGCAGGCAGCGGGCTGGATGCACCTTCCCGCAGTTACTGAGGATTCGTACTCGACTATGAATAACACAGTCACTTACTTTTTTTCATCCCCGTACTGCAGGGCAGTACCCTGAAGGGCATGGCGGGTGAGCAGAGTCACGACGTATCGGCGTGCAAACGGGTCGACGAGGGCATCACCCGCGTCTTCCAGCTGCTCGGAAAGCGCTGGACCGGCCCGATCGTGTCCGTCCTGACCGCAGGGCCCGCGTACTTCGTCGCCCTGCGCCGGGCGATTCCCGGCATCAGCGAGCGCATGCTCTCCGACCGGCTGACCGAACTCGCCGCCGCGGGACTGGTGGTGCGTGAGGTGTATGAGGGGCCGCCGCTGCGGGTGGTGTACCGGTTGACGGAGGCCGGCGCCGCGCTGGAGCCCGCGCTGACCGAGCTGGGCCTGTGGGCGAAGGAGTACCTGGCGGGCGGCGAGGAACTCGAGAACTGCTGAGGCGGAAGGTCGGAGAACCGCCGAGCCGGACGGGCCGGAGAACCGCCGAAGCGGACGGGCCGGAGAACCGCCGAAGCGGACGGGCCGGACAACCGCCGAAGCGGACGGGCCGGACAACCGCCCAGGCGGATCGCAGCACCCTTGCCCCGGCGGTGCGGCACCCGCGGCCGGGCGGCGTTTTCCACAACCGTGGAGTTGTCCACAGGGTCTGACGCGTTTCGGCCACCGGCTGTAACGTCGGCACGAGTTGATGTTCGTGCGTGAGCGGGGGAGGCGGTCGGTGACCGAGGTCGGTGCGGAGGCTACGGCGCAGGTGGCTGCGGCGGCTTCGAAGGCGTCGTCGGATTCCGCGGCGCCTCGGCTGCCCAGGGTGCGTGGCTTCGCCGAGTGGCCCGGCGGCGGATCGCCCAAGGAGGACGGCAAGGCACTGCGCAGGCGGGTTCCGCGCGGTGACCACGCGGTTCTCGACCTCGACGCCGCCCGGCCCGACGCCGTGGCCGCAGTCGAGGAGTCCAACCTCGGCCGGCTCCCCGAGCTCACGCCGATAAGGGTCGGCCGGATGGCGGCGACGCCCTTCGCGTTCCTGCGCGGCTCGGCGGGACTCATGGCGTACGACCTCGCCCGCACCCCCATGACCCGGATCCGCGCCCAGATCTGCGGTGACGCGCACGCGGCGAACTTCGGCCTGTACGGCGACGCGCGTGGCGGCCTGGTCATCGATCTGAACGATTTCGACGAGACGCTGTACGGCCCCTGGGAGTGGGACCTCAAGCGCCTCGCCACCTCGCTCGTGCTCGCGGGCCGGGAGGCGGGCGCGGACGAGGACGCGTGCCGCAAGGCGGCGAACGACACGGTGGGTGCCTACCGGCGCACCATGCGCCTGCTGGCCAAGCTCCCGGTGCTGGACGCGTGGAACGCGATCGCGAACGAGGAACTGGTCTCCCACACCGACGCCCATGACCTGATCGGCACGCTGGAGCGGGTCGCGGAGAAGGCGCGGGGCAACACCAGTGGGCGCTTCGCGGCGAAGTCGACGGAGTCGACCGGGGACGGAGGCCGCCGCTTCGTCGACGCCCCGCCCGTGCTGCGCCGGGTTCCGGACGCGGAGGCGGCGGCGGTCGCGTCGTCGCTGGAGAGCTACCTCAGCACGCTCTCCGAGGACCGCCACCCCCTGCTCTCCCGGCACGCGGTGCACGACGTGGCGTTCCGCGTGGTGGGCACGGGCAGCGTGGGCACACGCTCGTACGTCGTCCTGCTCCTGGACCACCGGGGCGAGTCGCTGGTCCTTCAGGTGAAGGAGGTCCGCCCCTCGGCCCTCGTCCCGCACCTGGTGACGGCCGGCTTCGAGGTGCCGGAGCCGGAGCACGAGGGGCGGCGCGTGGTGCTCGGCCAGAAGCGGATGCAGGTGGTCAGCGACATTCTGCTGGGCTGGACGACGGTCGAGGGACGGCCCTTCCAGGTACGCCAGTTCCGCAACCGCAAGGGCAGCGTCGACCCGGCCGCGCTGGCTGCCGACCAGATAGACGACTACGCCCGCATGACCGGCGCCCTGCTGGCCCGCGCCCACTCCCACAGCGCCGACCCCCGCCTCATCGCCGGCTACTGCGGCAAGAACGAGGAACTGGACGAGGCGATCGCAGCATTCGCCGTCACCTACGCCGACCGCACGGAGGCGGACCACACCGCTCTGGTGTCGGCGGTGCGGGAGGGGCGGATCGCGGCGGAGACCGGGGTGTGAGGGGAGGCGGTTGGTTCGCCGGGAGGGGGCGGTGAGGTACGTCACTCTCGGCACCGGTGGGCCCGGCGAGTCGGTCGGCGTCATCGATCCGACCGCGTATCCGGCCCGGCTGTCCGAGCTCGCGGATGACCTGCCGTCCGGCGCACGTGCGTTCGCCACCGACCCCGGCCACTACGACTTCTCCGGCAGACGCTGTGTGAAGGACCTGACGCCCCACGAGGTCCGGCGCGTCGGCGACAGGGCCGAGCTCCGGCTCCGGCACCACTGCGGGAAGCACGACGAGGACCTGGTCGTCCGCTACGAGGGCGTCTCGCGCTTCCATGTGGACACCGCGGAGGTCTGCGATGTGCGCATTTTGGGGGAGGTGGTTCTCGACGAGGTGCTTCCGCATGCAGAGGGCTGCTCGCATGAGATCTCCTGTCGGACCGGGACGCTTGTCGTGGTGTGCCGGGATCTCGTGGCGGGGTGGGTGGCCGCCGGCTGTCCCGAGGCGTGAGGGCGGGGCGGGTAGGACCGGGGAGCGGCGCTGTCCGCCGGGACGAGCGTCCGGGCCTGGTGGGGCTCAGAGCCGGACCCGCAGGGCCGAGCAGGAGAGAGTGAGTGAGGGGCCGGGCCTCCTGGGCGAAGGTCCGGGCGGTCGGCGCGAGGGTCCGCAGCCGCCGGAGCGGAAGCGCAGGGCACGAGGGCCAGGCCGGCCGGCCAAGGCGGAGGTCCGGAGCCGCTGGGTACGAAGGGCCCAGGCCCACTGGGGCGAAGGGGCCGAGCCGTCGGCGCGGAGCCGCAGGCACGAAGGGCCGGGCGCACGTGGCCTACGCTGGTCGGGTGACGACGCCGGAAGCTGAACAGTCCCAGGCCGAGCCCGCTGGTGCGGGGACGTCGGGCGGTGCCGAGGTGCCCGCCGGCGGAGCTGAGCAGGGTGGTGAGGCACAGGTGCCGGCCGAGGACGGGGCGGAGCGGCCCGAGGCGCGGCTGGAGCGGGCCGTGCGGGCCGCCGAGCAGGCGTTGATCGAGTACGAGATCGCGGTGGAGACCTTCCGCGTCGAGGTGGAGAACTTCTCCCGGCTGCACCACCAGAAGCTCGGCCCGATGTACGCCCGCCTCGACGAGCTGGACGCCCGGGTCGCCGAGGCCACGGCCGCCCGGACCGGCGACCCCGAGGACATCCGCAAGGCCGACGAGGCACGTGCCAGGGTGCTGCCGATGCCCGGCGTCGAGGAGCTGTTCCACGGCTGGATGGATGGCGAGGGGCTGTTCCCGGAGGCCGCGGCGATGCTGACGGACCAGCCGGTGCGGCCCCCGCAGCGGGTGCGCCCGAGCGACGAGGCCCGCAAGCTCTACCGCGAGCTGGCCCGCAAGGCACACCCGGACCTCGCCCAGGAGGCGGCCGAGCGTTCGAGGCGCGAGGAGTTCATCACTCGCGTCAACGCGGCTTACGCCCGTGGCGACGAGGTGCTGCTGCGGGAGCTGGCCGAGGAGTGGGCCGCCGGACCGGTGCCGAAGGAGCAGGGCCCGACCCCGGCTGAGGAGCTGTACGCCCGCCTCGAGTGGCTCGCCCAGCGCAAGGAGATGCTCGCCCTGGTCGCGAGCGAGCTGGAGGAGAGCGCGATCGGTGCCATGCTCCGCCTGGCCCCGGACGACCCCGACCGTCTCCTCGACGAGATCGCCGACCAGCTCCTGGCCCAGGTCGAGGCGCGGGAAGCGGAACTGGCAGCACTGCTCGACTAGGGGCCGGAGATCGCCCACATGGGGCCTGCGAGGGGCCTCCTCCCGGGAGCCCCGTCGGGCACCCGCGCCCGTCCGGTAGCGTCGGACTCATGCATTTCGGATCTGGCGTGCCGACGGTCGAGGTCACCGACCTCAAGGACGACGACTTCCTGCTGGACGTCCGTGAGGACGACGAGTGGCAGGCGGGTCACGCCGAGAAGGCCCTGCACATCCCCATCAGCGACTTCGTGGCCCGCTACGGCGAGCTGACCGAGGCCGCCCCGCAGGACGGCCGCGTCCATGTGATCTGCCGCTCCGGCGGTCGCTCGGCGCAGGTCGCGATGTACCTCGTCCAGCAGGGCATCGACGCCGTGAACGTCGACGGCGGCATGCAGGTGTGGGCGGCGGTGGGACGTCCCGTGGTGACCGACGAGGGTCAGCCGGGCTTCGTCCTGTAGGGACCGTACGTCCCCCAGGGCACCCGGTATCCGCAGGTCAGCCCAGCGGATGCGCCGCCAGTAGATCCCCCAGCGCCTCCTCGTGCGCCGCCGCCGGGCCGAGCGCCAGCTCAAGGTGCTTGGCCCAGGCGTGGTACCGGTGCAGCGGATAGTCGACGTCGGCGCCGAAGCCGCCGTGCAGATGCTGGGCCGTCTGCACGACGCGGCGTACGCCCTCCGAGGCCCAGATCTTGGCCACGGCCACGTCTCCGGAGGCGGGCAGCGCTCCCGGCGCCCCCGAGGCGATCCGCCACGCGGCCTGCCACAGCGTGGCCTCCATCGCGCGCAGGTCGATGTAGCGGTCGGCGGACTGCACGGCGACCGCCTGGAACGTGGCGATCGGATGCCCGAACTGCTCCCGCTTGCCCGCGTACTCCGAGGTCATCCCTAGCACCCGCTCACCCAGCCCGAGCGCCAGCGCACAGGTCCCTGTGGCCAGCAGTTCCCGCAGCCACTCCCACGCCCCCTCGGCATCGATGACATCCCGTGCCGCCAGCTCCACCGCGTCCAGCCGCAGCTCCCCCAGCCGCTCCCCGCTGGTCGAGAACTGCTCGGCGAGCGTGACCCCCTGCGCCTCGCGCGGGACCAGCGCGAGGACGGTCCGGTCGGCGGCCGTACGGGCCGGCACGACGACGAGATCGGCGTCGTACGCCCAGGGCACCGCCGTCTGCACCCCGTCCAGCACCCACCCGGAGCCGGAACCGTCCTGCCGGGCGGTCACCGCGAGCTCGGCCGGGTCGTGGCCGGTGCGGCCGTGCGCGGCGACCGTGAGCACGGCCTCCCCGCGGCCCGCCCGCGCGAGCAGCCCGGCCTTCAGCTCGGGGCCGCCGTACGCCTGGACGGCCGCCGTCGCCGCGCTGCTCTCCAGCAGCGGCACCCGTGCCAGTACCTTCGCCGACTCGCGCAGCACCAGGCAGAGCGCGACGGCGTCGAGGCCGGCCCCGCCGTACTCCTCGGCGAGCAGCAGGCTCAGCAGGTCGGCGTCCGCGAGCCGGCCCCACAACGGGCGGTCGAAGCCGTCGGCGACGGCGCCCGGCGTGAGCGCTGGAGAGGGCACGGAGTCCGGCGCGACCCCGGCGAACACCCCGCGCGCCGCCTCGGCCGCCGCCTGCTGCTCCTCGGTGAAGGTGAAGTCCACGGTCCCTGCCCTTCCACACGTCCACACCCACGGCGATCTGACGGAGCGTCAAGATAGAACAGGTTCTAGAAGAAGGGAATGCTCTGTGGAGGACCTACGCAGGGCCCCTTACGGCCGTATAGGACCCCCGTAAGGTGTCGTCGACGGCAGCCCGGCTGGGGCTTTGCCCGGCGGGTGGGCCTGAGTACCGTTCCGGTGCGAGCGCCGAGGGCTGAGGGAAGACGGACCGGAATCGGGAAACGGGGCTACATGGACGCGCACGACGCAGGCTCGGCCGCCCGGCACGGGCCGGACGAGGAGCCGCGGGACGCCGCTGCGCCGTCAGCCGTCGAGCCGTCTCCCGCCCTGCCGGCCGCCGAACCCCGCACCGGCGTGGCCGCCCTCTCCCTGCGCTACCAGATCGGTGCCGCCCTCGCCCTCGCGGTCGTGGCGATCGCCGTCTGTGTCCACATAGGCATGGTCTTTCTGCACGTCGCCCCGCCGAACACGGTCACCAAACAGCACGGCAAGGCGATAGACGACTGGATATACCCGGAGTTCGAACAGAACTGGAAGCTGTTCGCCCCCAACCCGCTGCAGCAGAACATCGCGGTGCAGGTCCGCGCCCAGGTCGGCACGGCCGACGGCGGGCGCCGCACCACCGGCTGGTACGACCTGTCCGCCCAGGACGGCCGGGCCATCGACGGCAATCTGCTGCCCAGCCACACCCAGCAGAACGAGCTGCGCCGGGCCTGGGACTTCTTCGTGGCCACGCATGACGCCGGGAACCGCCCCGTGGGCCTGCGCGGCGCCCTGTCCGAGACGTATCTGCGGCGCATCGTCGAGCTGCGCCTCGCCCGCGCGGACGCGGCCGGTGAGAGCGGCGTCCTCGAACGCGTCCAGGTCCGCTCCCGCACCACCAACGTGCATCCGCCCAAGTGGAGCGACGAGCAGGTCTCCGACAAGCCGGCCTACCGGGTGCTGCCCTGGTGGTCGGTCACCGCCGACGCGACCGACAGCGCGGGCGCGCAAGAGGGGAACGCCCGGTGAACCGCTTCTCCCTCGCGATCTCCGCCGGCATCGCCCGGGTCACCGAGTCCGCCCTCGGCCCGTACCAGACGGCCGTGATCCGCATCGGCTTCACGGCGACCTGGCTGCTGTTCCTGCTGCGCGAGTTCCCGCACCGCCAGGAGCTGTACGGCCCCGACGGCCCCTGGGACTTCGACCTGGCCCAGCAGCTGATCGGGACGAACGGCTCGTTCACGGCCCTGATCTGGTCGAGCAGCCGGTTCTGGTTCGAGAGCGTCTACGTCCTCGCGGTCCTGGCCGGTGTGCTGCTGCTGCTCGGCTGGCGCACCCGCACGATGTCCGTGCTCTTCATGGTCGGCGTGCTCTCGCTGCAGAACCGCTCCATCTTCATGGGCGACGGCGGCGACAACGTCCTGCACCTGATGTGCGTCTACCTCGTGTTCACGCGTTGCGGCCAGGTCTGGTCGCTGGACGAGCGCCGGGCCAGGCGTGCGGGCGAGGCACGCGCGCGTGGCGAGCGGGTCGGGCCGGACCGGATCGGTCCGCTCCTGTGGAGCGTGCTCGGGGTCGCGCTGGTCGCCGTGACCGCGGCGGGCCGTCTCGACGGCGACCTGACCGTGCCGCTGATCCTGTGGGGCGTCTGGCTCGCCCTGGCCGTCCGATGGATCGTGGACCGCCTCGCGCGGACCGACGAGCCCCGCATCCTGCTCGACGTCATCGGCAACATCGTCCACAACGGCGCCCTGCTGGTGATCATGGCCGAGGCGTGCCTGATCTACGCGACCGCCGGCTGGTACAAGATCCAGGGCTCCCGCTGGCAGGACGGCACCGCCGTCCACTACCCGCTGCACCTCGACTACTTCTCGCCCTGGCCGGCCCTCGCCGACCTGCTGTCCTCCAGCGGCACGATGGTGATGCTCATCACCTACGGCACGGTCATCGTCCAGGTCGCCTTCCCGTTCACGCTGTTCAACCGGCGGGTCAAGAACGTCCTGCTGGCCGCGATGATCACCGAGCACGCCGTGATCGCGGTCGTTCTCGGGCTGCCGTTCTTCTCCCTGGCGATGATCGCGGCCGACGCGGTGTTCCTGCCGACATCGTTCCTGCGCCGCCTGGGCGGCTGGGCGGCACGCACGCGTGGCGGGCTGTCGAGGCTGGTCCGGCGCGGGGACGACCCCACGGAACTGCCGGGGCCGCGCACCCCGGAGAACCCGGAGCACGCGCACGTAGGCTTCACGGCATGACCGTGACCTCCTGGAACCGGCTCGCCGGCACCTCCGTGCTGCTCGACGGCTTCCACGCCCTCAAGCACGCCGTGCGCTTCGGCGCCGAGGTCCCGGTCGCGGTCGCCGTCGACCGGGCTGCGGCGCTGGCCCTCGCCGACGAGCTGGCGCCCGACGTGCGGGACGCCCTGGACGCGCTCCTGACACAGGTCCCGGAGTCGACGTACACCTCGCTGGTGACGCGCCCGCACCCCACCGCGGTCGCCGCCCTGGCGGTACGGCCGCCTCGCGCCGCCAACCTGGAGAAGCTGGCGCACACCCCGCGCACAGCCCCCGTCGTGGTCCTGGACAACCCGCGCAACCTGGGCAACGCGGGCGCCGTGATCCGCCTGGCCGCCGGCTTCGGCGCGACCGGCGTCGTCACCACCGGCACCCTCGACCCCTGGCATCCGACGGTCGTACGCGGCGGGGCGGGGCTGCACTTCGCGACCGCCGTGGAGCGGCTGGGCGTCGAAGAGCTGCCGCCCGGACCGCTGTACGCCCTGGACCCCGAGGGCGACGACATCCGGGGCAGCAAGCTCCCGGACGACGCCGTCCTCGCCTTCGGCTCCGAACGCACCGGCCTGTCGGCCGAACTCCGCGCGCGTGCCGACCATTTGGTGGCCCTGCCGATGCGCCCCCAGGTCTCCAGCTACAACCTCGCGACCAGCGTGGCGATGACGCTGTACCACTGGAGTCTCACCGGGGGCGCCTTCAGGGCTTAGGCCTCCCGGCGCACCTCGACGACCCGGAACCGGTTCGCCACGAACGCCCCGTCGCACAGTGCCGAGTTGGCCGCCGGGTTGCCGCCCGACCCGTGGAAGTCCGAGAACGCGGCCGTCTGGTTCACGTACACCCCGCCCGTGAGGTTCAGCGACAGCTGGGCCGCCTCCTCCAGGCACGCCTCCTGCACGGCCTGCTCGACCTCGTCGTCGGTGGTGTACGCGCCGACCGTCATCGCCCCCTTCTCGCGCACGGTCCGCCGCAGCAGCTCCACCGCGTCCGCGGCCGAGTCGACCGCGACGGCGAAGGAGACAGGGCCGAAGCACTCGCTCATGTAGGCGGCCTCGTCGTCCGGCTTGGCGCCGTCCAGCTTCACGATCACCGGCGTACGGACCACCGCGTCCGGGAACTCCGGGTTCGCGATCTCGCGGGAGGCGAGGGCGACTTCGCCGAGGCCGGCGGCAGCCTCCAGGCGGGCCTTGACGTCGGGGTTGACGATCGCGCCGAGCAGCGCGTTCGCGCGGGCGTCGTCGCCGAGGAGGCCGTCGACCGAGCGGGCGAGGTCGGCGACGACCTCGTCGAAGGTCCGCGGGCCCTCCTCGGTGCGGATGCCGTCACGGGGGATCAGCAGGTTCTGCGGGGTGGTGCACATCTGGCCGCTGTAGAGGGACAGCGAGAAGGCCAGGTTGGACAGCATGCCCTTGTAGTTGTCCGTCGAGTCGACGATCACCGTGTTGACGCCGGCCTTCTCCGTGTAGACCTGCGCCTGGCGGGCGTTGGCCTCCAGCCAGTCGCCGAACACGGTCGAGCCCGTGTAGTCGATGATCCGGATCTCCGGGCGCGTGGCCAGCGTCTTGGCGATGCCCTCACCGGGGCGCTCGGCGGCCAGCGCGACCAGGTTCGCGTCGAAGCCCGCCTCGGCGAGCACCTGCCGGGCGACCTGCACGGTGAGCGCGAGCGGCAGGACCGCGCGCGGGTGGGGCTTCACCAGGAGCGCGTTGCCGGTGGCGAGGGAGGCGAACAGGCCCGGGTAGCCGTTCCAGGTCGGGAAGGTGTTGCAGCCGATGACCATCGCGATCCCGCGCGGGACCGGCGTGAACTGCTTGTTCAGGGCGAGCGGATCGCGCTTGCCCTGCGGCTTGGTCCACTCCGCCGTGTCGGGGGTGCGGACCTGCTCGACGTACGCGTACGCCACCGCCTCCATGCCGCGGTCCTGTGCGTGCGGGCCGCCGGCCTGGAACGACATCATGAAGGCCTGGCCGGAGGTGTGCATGACCGCGTGCGCGAACTCGTGCGTGCGGTCGCTGATCCGCTTGAGGATCTCCAGACAGACCACCGCGCGCATCTCCGCGCCCGCGTCCCGCCACGCCCGCATGCCGGACTTCATGGCGGGCAGCAGCTGGTCGATGTCCGCGTGCGGGTACTCGACGCCCAGCTCGATGCCGTACGGAGAGGCCTCGCCGCCCACCCAGCCGTCGGTGCCGGGCTGGTCGAGGTCGAGGCGGCCGCCGAGGAGGGCGTCGAAGGCGGCCTTGCCCGCCGCCGCGTCCAGGCTGCCGTTCTCGCCGTAGGCCTTGGGGTGCTCGGGGTGCGGGGACCAGTACGCACGTGTGCGGATCGCTTCCAGCGCCTGGTCGAGGGTGGGCCGGTGCTTGGCGATCAGCTCGTGGGCGGTCAGTTCGGCGGCCATGCGGGACCAACTCCTCGTCTCAAGAGCTCTCCGTCGAGCTCATGACCTGGGCAGAAACATGGGCAGGAACAGCCAGTCAGAGTTAGAGTAACCGAACGATCGGTCGGTTCAAGGGGGTCCGCCGCATCTGTGGAAAACCCCGTGCGGGAGGATCGCGCTCATGACAGCACTCGACCTCAGCAGCCCTGTGGCCGTCGTCGGCACCGGCACCATGGGCCAGGGCATCGCCCAGGTCGCGTTGGTGGCGGGCCACCCCGTACGGCTGTACGACACAGCTCCTGGGCGTGCCCAGGCAGCCGCCGACGCGATCGGCGCGCGCCTCGACCGGCTCGTCGAGAAGGACCGCCTCACCGGCGCCGACCGGGACGCGGCCCGCGCGCGGCTGCTGCCCGCCGAGTCCCTCACCGACCTCGCGGACTGCACCCTGGTGATCGAGGCCGTCCTGGAGCGCCTCGACGTCAAACAGGAGCTCTTTCGCCAGCTGGAGGGCGTCGTCGGCGAGGACTGCCTGCTCGCCACCAACACCTCGTCCCTGTCGGTGACGGCCATCGGCGGCGCTCTGGACAACCCCGGCCGCTTCGTCGGCCTGCACTTCTTCAACCCCGCGCCGCTGCTGCCGCTGGTCGAGGTCGTCTCCGGGTTCGCCACCGACGTCACGTCGGCCACGCGCGCGTACGAGACGGCTCGCGCGTGGGGCAAGACGCCGGTCGCCTGCGCGGACACCCCCGGCTTCATCGTCAACCGCATCGCGCGGCCCTTCTACGCCGAGGCCTTCGCGGTCTACGAGGCCCAGGGCGCGGATCCGGCCACCATCGACGCCGTCCTGCGCGAGTGCGGCGGCTTCAGGATGGGCGCGTTCGAGCTGACCGACCTCATCGGGCAGGACGTCAACGAGTCCGTCACGCACTCCGTGTGGCAGTCCTTCTTCCAGGACGTGCGCTTCACGCCCTCGCTCGCCCAGCGGCGCCTGGTCGAGTCCGGCCGGCTCGGCCGCAAGAGCGGACACGGCTGGTACGACTATTCCGACGAGGCCACGGCTGCCGAGGCCGCCGAGCCGCACACCGCGGAGAAGGCGCGGCAGCCCGCCTACGTCGTCGTCGAGGGTGACCTGGGCCCCGCCTCCGAGCTGCTCACGCTGATCCGCGAGGCGGGCATTCCGGTCCGTGAGGAGGACGAGGACCACGGCAGCCGCCTGGTGCTGCCCGGCGGCGGCCAGCTCGCGCTCGCCGACGGCCAGACGTCGGTGGAATTCCGGGACGTCGTCTACTTCGACCTCGCCGTCGACTATCGCCGGGCCACCCGGATCGCGCTGTCCGCCTCCCAGGACACCTCGCCGCAGACCCTCGCGGAGGCCACCGGCCTCTTCCAGGCGCTCGGCAAGGACGTCAGCATCATCGGTGACGTCCCCGGCATGATCGTCGCCCGCACGGTCGCCCGGGTGGTCGACCTCGCGCACGACGCGGTCGCCAAGGGCGTGGCCACCGAGGAGGACATCGACACGGCGATGCGCCTTGGCGTGAACTACCCGCTCGGTCCCTTCGAGTGGAGCCGCAGGCTCGGCCGCAACTGGGCGTACGCCCTGCTCGACGACCTGCACCTGCGCGACCCCTCCGGGCGCTACGCGCCGTCCCTCGCGCTGTACCGCCACGCGTACGCCTCCGACAAGCGGGAGGGCAGCTCCTCATGACCACCGCCAAGCGCGACACGTACACCCCGGAGACACTGCTCTCCGTCGCCGTGCAGGTCTTCAACGAGCGCGGCTACGACGGCACCTCCATGGAGCACCTCTCCCGCGCGGCCGGCATCTCCAAGTCGTCGATCTACCACCACGTCACGGGCAAGGAGGAGCTGCTGCGCCGCGCCGTCAGCCGGGCGCTGGACGGCCTCTTCGGGATCCTCGACGAGGAGCACGCGCGCGGGGGGCACGCCGCCGACCGGCTGGAGTACGTCGTCCGGCGCATGGTCGAGGTGCTCATAGCGGAGCTGCCGTACGTGACGCTGCTGCTGCGCGTGCGCGGCAACACCGACACCGAGCGGTGGGCCCTCGAACGGCGTCGCGACTTCGACCACCAGGTCGCCGCCCTGCTGAACGCGGCGGCCGCCGACGGGGAGGTGCGCGCCGACGTGGAGGTCCGGCTGGCGACCCGACTCGTCTTCGGCATGATCAACTCGATCGTCGAGTGGTACCGCCCCGACGGCCGCGGCATGAACGAGCGCGAAGTCGCCGACACCGTCGCGCGGCTGGTCTTCGGGGGCCTGCGCCGGGCGAGCTGACCTCGGAGGTCACCGACCTTGCGTGGCGGCCCGAGTACGCGCGCGTGGGCGGGTGAGTACGCCGCCCGATGGACCGGGACGTCCTGGGCTGGTGAGCTGGGTCGCGTGATCCAGAACGACGTGCCGCTCCTCGTGTGGGAGTACGGCATGTTCCGCGCCGGCGGCTACACCAGCGGCATCGAAGTGATGATCCTTTGGGATTCGCCCTGCTCGCGATCGCCTGGGCGCTGCCGCACCGCCGGTCCCTGCGGATGCTGCGCATGACGGCGGCCGGTGCCGGGCTCGGATGCGCGCTCCTTCCGGTGCTGTTCGCGATGCTGATGGCCATGGCGATGGCGATGGCCTCGGGCTGACCGCCCGACTCGGCCCTCAGCCCTGCGGCTCCAGGTCCTCCTCCTCGAACACCAGCAGCGTGCGCGTGCTGAGCACCTCGGGGATCGCCTGGAGGCGGGTGAGGACCAGTTCGCGCAGGGCCCTGTTGTCGGAGGTGTGGACCAGCAGCAGGACATCGAAATCGCCCCCGACGAGGGCGATGTGAGAGGCGCCCGGCAGCTGTCTGAGCTGCCCGCGGACCGTGCGCCAGGTGTTCTGGACGATCTTGAGGGTGATGTAGGCCGAGGTTCCGTGACCGGCGCGTTCGTGATTGACGCGAGCGCCGAAACCGCGGATGACGCCGTCCTCGACGAGGCGGTTGATGCGCGCGTAGGCGTTCGCGCGGGAGACATGGACCCGCTCGGCGACCGACCGTATCGACGCGCGGCCGTCCGCCTGGAGCATCTGCAGGATGTCCTCGTCGATGGCGTCGAGGGGGCGCGCGGGTGGCAGGGGAGCGCCGTCGTCCGGGCTCTCGGCCATTTGTTCAGGCGCCATGTCCCCCCACCTTCCCTCCGTGGACGTACTGCGTTCATTGGAGGCTGTGGAGAACCGTTTGTCCACAGCCTGAGGGCGCCTGTAGCCAAAATGTGCCGACGACCGAACAATCGGTAGGTGAGGCGCGTCACTGGAGCTGCGCCTCCCGTAGCCGCTCCCACGAGGAGGTGCCGTCATGACGGTCATGGAGCAGCGAGGCGCGTACCGGCCATCGCCGCCGCCCGCCTGGCAGCCCCGCATGGACCCCGCGCCGCTGATGCCCGACGCGGAGCCGTACCGCGTCCTCGGCACCGAGGCCGCCGCCAAGGCCGACCCGGACCTGCTGCGCCGGCTGTACGCCGCGCTGGTGCGGGGCCGCCGGTACAACGTGCAGGCGACCGCGCTGACCAAGCAGGGCCGACTCGCCGTCTACCCGTCCAGCACCGGCCAGGAGGCCTGCGAGGTCGCCGCCGCGCTGGCGCTTCAGGAGCGCGACTGGCTCTTCCCGAGCTACCGCGACACCCTCGCCGCCGTCGCACGCGGCGTGGACCCCGTCGACGCGCTGACCCTCCTGCGCGGCGACTGGCACACCGGCTACGACCCGTACGAGCACCGCGTGGCCCCCCTGTGCACGCCGCTCGCCACCCAGCTTCCGCACGCCGTCGGCCTCGCGCACGCCGCCCGCCTCAAGGGCGACGACGTGGTCGCGCTCGCCATGGTCGGCGACGGCGGCACCAGCGAGGGCGACTTCCACGAGGCGCTGAACTTCGCCGCCGTTTGGCAGGCGCCGGTCGTCTTCCTCGTCCAGAACAACGGCTTCGCGATCTCCGTCCCGCTCGCCAAGCAGACCGCGGCCCCGTCGCTGGCCCACAAGGCCGTCGGCTACGGCATGCCCGGCCGCCTGGTCGACGGCAACGACGCGGCCGCCGTGCACGCGGTGCTGAGCGACGCCGTACGGCATGCGCGCGCGGGCGGCGGTCCCACGCTGATCGAGGCGATCACCTACCGCATCGACGCCCACACCAACGCCGACGACGCGACCCGCTACCGCGGCGACTCCGAGGTCGAGACCTGGCGCGGGCACGACCCGATCACGCTCCTGGAGCACGAGCTGACCGAGCGCGGCCTGCTCGACGAGGCCGGCAAGCAGGCCGCGCGGGACGCCGCCGAAACCATGGCCGCCGACCTGCGCGAACGCATGAACCAGGACCCGGTGCTCGACCCGATGGACCTGTTCGGCCACGTGTACGCCGAGCCCACCCAGCAACTGCGGCAACAGCAGGCGCAGTTGAGGGCCGAGCTCGAAGCCGAGTCGGAAGGGTCGCACCGATGACCACCGTCGCCGCCAAGCCGGCCACCATGGCGCAGGCCCTCACGCGCGGGCTGCGCGACGCCATGGCGGACGACCCCACCGTGCACGTCATGGGTGAGGACGTCGGCACCCTCGGCGGTGTCTTCCGGGTCACCGACGGGCTCGCCAAGGAGTTCGGCGAGGACCGCTGCACCGACACGCCGCTGGCCGAGGCGGGCATCCTGGGCACAGCGGTGGGCATGGCCATGTACGGCCTGCGCCCGGTCGTGGAGATGCAGTTCGACGCGTTCGCCTATCCGGCGTTCGAGCAGCTCATCTCGCACGTGGCGCGCACGCGCAACCGCACCCGCGGCAGGATGCCGCTCCCCATCACCATCCGCGTCCCCTACGGCGGCGGCATCGGCGGCGTCGAGCACCACAGCGACTCGTCCGAGGCGTACTACATGGCGACTCCGGGGCTCCATGTCGTCACGCCCGCGACCGTCGCCGACGCCTACGGGCTGCTGCGCGCCGCCATCGCCTCCGACGACCCGGTCGTCTTCCTGGAGCCGAAGCGGCTGTACTGGTCGAAGGACACCTGGAACCCGGACGAGCCGCAGAGCGTTGAACCGATTGGCCGCGCGGTGGTGCGGCGCTCGGGCCGGAGCGCCACGCTCATCACGTACGGACCGTCCGTGCCCGTCTGCCTCGAAGCCGCCGAGGCGGCCCGGGAGGAGGGGTGGGACCTGGAAGTCGTCGATCTGCGCTCGCTGGTGCCGTTCGACGACGAGACGGTCAGCGCCTCGGTACGGCGGACCGGGCGAGCGGTCGTCGTGCACGAGTCGGGCGGGTTCGGCGGCCCGGGAGGGGAGATCGCGGCCCGGGTCACGGAGCGCTGCTTCCACCACCTGGAGGCGCCGGTGCTGCGCGTGGCCGGGTTCGACATCCCCTACCCGCCGCCGATGCTGGAGCGTCACCACCTGCCCGGCGTGGACCGGATCCTGGACGCCGTGGGGCGTCTGCAGTGGGAGGCCGAGAGCTGATGGCACAGGTGTTGGAGTTCAAGCTCCCCGACCTCGGGGAGGGGCTCACCGAGGCGGAGATCGTCCGCTGGCTGGTGGAGGTCGGTGACGTCGTCGCCGTCGACCAGCCGGTCGTCGAGGTCGAGACGGCCAAGGCGATGGTCGACGTCCCCTGTCCCTACGCCGGGGTGGTCACGGCCCGCTTCGGCGAGGAGGGCTCCGAGCTTCCCGTGGGGGCGCCGTTGCTGACGGTGGCCGTCGGCACGTCCGCCTCCGACGGCCCGGCCGAGGACTCGGGTGCGGCCTCGGACAAGGGCTCCGGCAATGTCCTGGTCGGCTACGGCACCTCCGAGGCGCCGGCGCGACGCAGAAGGGTGCGCCCGGGGGAGTCGGCACCTGTCGTACCCGTGGAACCCGTGTCCGCCAACGGCGCCGCTGCCGCGCGGGAGGTGAGCGAGGGGCCCGTGCCCGTCATCTCGCCCCTGGTCCGCCGCCTCGCCCGGGAGAACGGCCTGGACCTCAGGGAGTTGCACGGCTCCGGGCCGGAGGGGCTGATCCTGCGCGCCGACGTCGAGTACGCCCTGCGGGCCGCCCAGGCACACGGGCGCACGGCACCGCCGGCGGCCGAGCCGCACACGCGCGTGACGCCCACCCCGGCACCGGCCACGGCTTCCTCCGCTGCCGTCCCGACCGCGCAGCCTCCCGTCCGCTCCTCCGCCCCTCCCGCCGGTATCCGCACCCCCCTCAAGGGCGTCCGCGGTGCCGTGGCCGACAAGCTCTCCCGCAGCCGGCGGGAGATCCCGGACGCGACCTGCTGGGTGGACGCCGACGCGACGGAGCTCATGCGGGCGCGGGCCGCGATGAACGCGGCAGGGGGACCGAAGATCTCCCTGATCGCCCTGCTGGCCCGCATCACCACCGCCGCCCTGGCCCGGTTCCCCGAGCTCAACTCCACGGTCGACATGGAGGCCAGGGAGGTCGTCCAGTTCGACCATGTGCACCTCGGGTTCGCCGCGCAGACCCAGCGCGGGCTCGTCGTCCCGGTCGTACGGGACGCCCACGCGCGGGACGCGGAGTCACTGACGGCGGAGTTCGCAAGGCTGACCGAGGCGGGCCGCACGGGCACCCTCACACCGGCGGAACTCACCGGCGGCACCTTCACGTTGAACAACTACGGCGTGTTCGGCGTCGACGGCTCCACCCCGATCATCAACCACCCCGAGGCCGCGATGCTCGGCGTCGGCCGCATCATCCCCAAGCCCTGGGTGCACGAGGGTGAACTGGCGGTGCGGCAGCTCGTCGAGCTGTCGCTCACCTTCGACCACCGGGTCTGTGACGGCGGCACCGCGGGCGGCTTCCTACGGTATGTGGCGGACTGCGTGGAACATCCGGCGGTGCTGCTGCGCACGCTGTGACGAAGCCCCCCGAGTTTCGGCTGCTTCCCCTGCGTTCCCTGTGATCGCCAAGGCACGCATACTCGGGGGGTGACCGCGTACGAACCGACGGGCGAGCGAGGCGCCGCCGATGCTGTTCACGACGTCGCGTACGACGCCGTCGTGCTCGCCGGCGGGGCCGCGCGGCGGCTCGGCGGGGTGGACAAACCCGGGGTACGGGTCGGCGGGCGTCCCATGCTCGACCGGGTGCTCGCCGCCTGCGCCGACGCACGGACCACCGTCGTCGTCGCCGACCCCCGGCCCACCGCGCGCCCGGTGACCTGGGCGCGTGAGGACCCGCCCGGGGGCGGCCCGGTCGCCGCCCTCGACGCCGGGCTCCGGCACACCGACGCGGAGCAGGTCGTCGTCCTCTCCGCCGACCTGCCGTTCCTCGACGAGGGCACGGTACGGCGGCTGTTGGCCGCCCTGCGCACCGGCGACGCCGACGGCGCGCTGCTCACCGACGCCGACGGCCGCGACCAGCCGCTCGTCGCCGCGTACCGCGCGCCCGCGCTGCGCCGCGAACTGGCCGTGCTCGCCCAAGGGCAGGACGGCCTCGCCGGCCTTCCTCTGCGCCGCCTGACCGGCGCGCTCGGTCTCACCCGCGTCCCCGACCCCGTCGCGTCCTTCGACTGCGACACCTGGGACGACATCGCCACCGCCAGGGCACGCATCAGGGAGCATGGGCACGTGTTGGATGAATGGATTTCCGCAGTCAAGGACGAACTGGGCATCGACCTCGACGTCGACACCAAGGTGCTGTTGGACCTCGCCCGCGACGCCGCCCACGGCGTGGCACGGCCCGCGGCCCCGCTGACCACCTTCCTCGTCGGGTACGCGGCAGCACAGGCCAGGGACGGTGAGGGCGGACCCGAAGCGGTCGCCGAGGCATCCCGCAAGGCCGCCGCCCTCGCCCTGCGCTGGGCCGAAGAGGCCGCCGCCAAGTCCGACGTGGCCCCCGACGCCACCCCGGATACCCGCCCGGACGCCGGATGACCCCCCGCGGCATCCAGGCGGACGAGGACGCCGAGGACCTCGACGTCGAGGAGGTGCTCGCCCTTGTGAACGAGGACAACGGCCACCACACACCGGGCGATCAGGAGCCCGCACCCACCCCGGGCTCCCCCAAGCCGGACGGCCAACACAAAGCCACCCCCTGGCCCGAAGCCCGCGACATCGCCGCCCGCGCCGCCCGGTCCGGTACCCGGGCCGCCGGCCGTGCCCACGTCTCCGTCCCCCTCGACGCCGCCCTGGGCCTCGCCCTGGCCGCCCCCCTCACCGCCCTCACCGATCTGCCCTCCTTCGACACCTCGGCGATGGACGGCTGGGCCATCGCGGGACCCGGCCCCTGGGACGTGCGGGACAAGGGCGTGCTGGCCGGGCACGGTGAACCCGAGCCGCTCACCGACGGCGAGGCCGTGCGTATCGCGACCGGCGCCCGCATCCCCCCGGACACCACCGCCGTCCTGCGCAGCGAACACGGCCGCACGGACGCCCAGGGCCATCTGCACGCCACCCGCAAGACCCAGCCCGGCCAGGACATCCGCGCACGCGGCCAGGAGTGCCGTAAGGGCGACCATCTGCTGGCCGTCGGCACCCTCGTGACCCCGGCCGTGCTCGGCCTGGCCGCCGCCGCCGGATACGACACCGTCACCGCCGTACCCCGCCCCCGCGTGGAAGTGCTCGTCCTCGGCGACGAGTTGCTCACCGAAGGGCTCCCGCACGACGGGCTGATCCGCGACGCCCTCGGCCCGATGCTGCCGCCCTGGCTGCGCGCACTCGGCGCAGAGGTCACCGCCGTGCGCCGGCTCGGCGACGACGCCAAGGCCCTGCGCAAGGCGCTCACCAGCTCCCACGCGGACCTCGTCGTCACCACCGGCGGCACCGCGGCAGGCCCCGTCGACCACGTCCACCCCACCCTGCACCGCATCGGCGCCGAGCTCCTGGTCGACAGCGTCAAGGTGCGCCCCGGCCATCCCATGCTGCTGGCGCGTCTCAAGGAGAACCAGCACCTCGTGGGCCTGCCCGGCAACCCCCTGGCCGCGGTGTCCGGCCTGCTCACGCTCGCCGAACCCCTGCTGCGTACGCTCGCGGCACGCCCCGCCCCGGAGCCCTACACGCTGCCGCTGAGCGAGGCGGCGCACGGACATCCGTATGACACCCGGCTCATCCCCGTCGTGCTGCGCGGCGACCATGCTGTGCCACTGCGCTACCACGGCCCTGCCATGCTGCGGGGCATGGCGGCGGCCGATGCCGTCGCCGTCGTACCACCGGGCGGTGTCCGTGCCGGTCAGGAGACCGAACTGCTCGACCTGCCCTGGGCCACCGCCGGTATCGAGGTGTGTTTCACGTGAAACTTCCGGGCCAGGACGCCATTGCCCGCGAGGCGGACGAGCGGGTCGCCACCTATCGCGTGAAGCTCCCGAAGAAGATCGTGGAGCATCCGTTCCGGCAGGTCGCCAAGCGGGTCACGATCGCCATGTCACTGCTCGTGGCGGCCGCCTTGATCGTCTACGCCGACCACGACGGCTACAACGACAGCTCCGATGGTTCCGTCGACCTTCTCGACGCCTTCTACTACGCGACCGTCAGCCTCTCCACCACCGGATACGGCGACATCACCCCGGTCAGTGACGCCGCGCGGCTCACCAATATCTTCGTCATCACGCCGATGCGTGTGCTGTTCCTGATCATCCTGGTCGGCACCACGCTCGAGGTCCTCACCGAACGGACCCGGGAGGAATGGCGTCTGAACCGCTGGAGGTCCACCTTGCGCGACCACACCGTCGTCGTCGGCTTCGGCACGAAGGGCCGTTCGGCGATCCAGACCGTCTGCGCCACGGGCTTGAGCAAGGACCAGGTCATCGTGGTCGACCCGAGTTCCAAGGTGATCGAGGCAGCGGTCGCGGACGGATACGCCGGAGTCACGGGGGACGCGACGCGCAGCGAGGTCCTGAAGCGGGCCGAAGTGCACAAGGCACGGAAGATCATCATCGCCACCCAGCGCGACGACACCGCGGTCCTGGTGACGTTGACGGCCCGGCAGCTCAACCGCGGGGCGAAGATCGTGGCCGCGGTGCGTGAGGAGGAGAACGCGCCGCTGCTCAAGCAGTCCGGCGCCGACGCGGTCATCACCAGCGCCAGCGCGGCCGGGCGGCTGCTCGGCCTCTCCGTGCTCAGCCCCGCCGCGGGCATGGTGCTGGAGGACCTGATCCACCAGGGCAGCGGGCTCGACATCGTCGAACGGCCGGTCATAAAGGCCGAGGTGGGCAAGAACCCGCGCCAGATGGACGACTTGGTGGTGAGCGTCCTACGCGGGCACCGGGTGCTCGGATACGACGATCCGGCCGTCGGGGCACTGGAGTTGACGGACCGGCTCATCACGATCGTGAGGGCGACGCCGGGCAGTCAGGTCGCACCTGATGACCGGCGTCTGCCCCCGGGGATGAAGCCCGTCTGACGTCTCGGACGGGCTCCATGTTCGGCGCTGCGTGCGGCTGTACGCGCTACTTGCGGTTGTACAGCCGCATCGTGATCGGCCCGAAGACCAGCACGAACAGGCCCGCCCAGCCCACCGACCAGGCGATCTCGTCCGCCGGCCAGTTGCCCGCCATCAACTCGCGGACGGCCGAGGCCAGATGGGTGATCGGGCTGTTGTTGACGAAGGCCTGGAGCCAGCCCGGCATGGTCTTCGGGTCGACGAAGATGTTCGACAGGAAGGTGAGCGGGAACAGCACCATCATGCTGACGCCCATCACCGACTTCTCGCTGCGCAGCAACAGCCCGAACATCGTCCAGACCCACGAGAACGCGAACGAGAAGGCGACCAGCAGGGCGATCCCGGCGAGGACACCGAGCACCCCGCCGTCCGGGCGGTAGCCGATGATCATGCCGACGGTGAGCATCACCACGGACGCGATCGTGTAGCGCAGGGCGTCGCCCAGCAGATAGCCGACCATCGTCGACGGCCGCCAGATGGGCAGCGAACGGAACCGGTCGAAGACGCCCTTCTCGATGTCGGTGTTCACCGAGACGCCCGTGTACATCGTGATCATCACGACCGACATCACCAGGATGCCCGGCAGCAGGAACTGGATGTACTCCTTCGGGGACCCGGCCAGGGCGCCCCCGAACAGGTACGTGTACATCAGCACCATCATGATCGGGAACGCGGTAACGTCGAAGAGCTGCTCCGGCACGTGCTTGATCTTCAGGATCGCGCGCCAGCCGAAGGTCATCGAGGCAGAGAGGGCGCTGGGCCGCGGCGGCCGCTCCCCCGCGACGAGCAGCGCCGCGAGCGACTCGGCGCTGACGGGGGCGAGTTCCTTGTTCTCGGTCTGCGTCACGGTGCTCATGCCGCCACCCCGTCCTTGTCGTCCTTGCCGGCCCCGTCGGCCCTGTTGGCCTTGTCCGTCCGGTCGTCGTTGTCGCGTGCGTCGTGGGTGTCGTGCCCGGTGAGGGCGAGGAAGACCTCGTCCAGGCTCGGCTGGCCCAGCGAGAAGTTGTCGACGGTGATGCCGGTGCGGGCCAGCTCGGAGAGCGCGCGGGCGGCCTGTTCCGCCGCGCCCTGGCCATTGGCCGCCCCGGCGCCGACACGCGCGGTGAGGGCCACGGGATCGGGCTCCAGTTGCACGTCCGCGTCCAGGATCAGCCGCAGGACGCGCTCGGCCTCGGGACGCTGCGCCGCGTCGCGCAGCCGCAGATGGACGGAACCGCCACCCACGGACGCCTTGAGCTCGCCCTTGGTCCCTTCGGCGATCACCTTGCCCCGGTCGATCACGGCGATCCGGGAGGCCAGCTGGTCGGCCTCGTCCAGGTACTGCGTGGTCAGCAGCACGGTGGTGCCCTGGGCGACGACCGCGCGCACGATGTCCCACACCTGGTTGCGGCTGCGCGGGTCCAGGCCGGTCGTCGGCTCGTCGAGGAAGAGCAGGTCGGGGGTGTTGAGGATGGAGGCGGCGATGTCGATACGGCGCCGCATGCCGCCGGAGTAGTTCTTGACCTGCTTCCCGGCGGCCTCCGTCAGCCCGAAGGCCTCCAGGAGCTGCCCGGAGCGCTGCCGCGCGGCCTGCTTGCCGTGTCCGAGGAGCCGGCCCAGCAGGACCAGGTTCTCGGTGCCGGTGAGGTCCTCGTCCACCGAGGCGTACTGGCCGGTGAGGCTGACGCGGCCGCGCACCTCGTCGGCCTCGCGGACGACGTCGTGGCCGAAGACGTGCGCCTCGCCGCCGTCGGGTCGTAGGAGGGTGGCGAGCATCTTCACCGTGGTGGTCTTTCCGGCGCCGTTGGGGCCGAGGACGCCGTAGACCGTGCCGGCCGGAACCGCGAGGTCCACGCCGTCGACGGCCCGTGTCTCACCGAATGTCTTCACCAGGCCCGCGGTCTCGATCGCGAGACCGGACGTCGTCTGCGTGCTCATGCTTTCGGGGTTCCTTCCGGGTGGTCCTTCCGCGTTCTTGGGCTACGCATGGGGAGACCTTTACGGTCGCGCAAACTCATCGGCGACGCACAGGGATTTTCGAATGACCCGCCCAAGGACCGAGGAGCATGGGACCGGCGACCGAGGCGGGGGGCTCCGCCGGGGGAACGGGGAGGGCGGCTGGAGGGCTCGGGTGGGAGTCGGGAGTACGGGGCCGGGGTGGAGAGCTCGGGCGGGAGCAGGGGAGGTGAGGTTGAGGGCCTCGGGCGGGAGGACAGGGCGCGAGGCGGGGGGTCCGCCGGGGCACGGGCACGGGGGCGGGGGCGGAGGCTGGAGGGCTCGGACGGGAGAGGGGGAACGGGGCGGAGGGCTCGGGTGGGAGTACGCGGCGGGGTCGCGGACCTCGGGCGGAGTGCAGGGACCGGGTTGAGTGCTCCGGGCGGGAGGACAGGGGCCGAGGCGGGGGGGTGCCCCTATCTGTTTCGTCAACCCTGGCGGGGTTGACTTGTAGGGGTTCGTGATGGTTTTCGGGAACGTTCCGCGAAGCGGGACGTTCCCGGTGAATCGGGTGCGGTGCGGGCAGCCTGGTGGCCGCCTGGCAGGGGTGGACGTGCCGGTGGCGGGGTGGAGCGGGCTGGAACAGGTAGGGGGTGGTGCGGGTGTCAGGCGGCGAGACCTAGGGTGCGGGGTTCGTAGAGGGTGCCGGTGCGGATCATCGCGTGGATGACGTTCACGCGTTGCCTGGCCAGTCGCAGGATCGCCTGTGTATGGGTCTTGTTGCGGGCGCGTTGGCGGTCGTAGTAGATCCGCGAGGACGGATCGGACTTGCAGCCGATCGCGGCGAACGCGGCCTGGAACAAGGCGCGTTTGAGGAGCCGGTTGCCGCGGTGGGGTGCGTGCTCGCCGCGGATGGAGGTGCCCGAGGACTTGGTGGCGGGGGCGAGTCCGGCGTAGGAGGCGAGGTGTCCGGCGGTGGGGAAGCCGGTGCCGTCACCGATCGCGACGATCACGGCAGCGGTGGTCCTGACGCCCATGCCGGGCAGCGACGTCAGGAGGTGGAAAAGAGGGAGGGCCTCCAGCAGGGCGGCGATCTCCCGCTCGGTGGCCTGCCGCCGGCTGTGGGCGGCGGCGAGCTGGGCGGCCAGGCCGGGCACGATCAGCGCGGACGTCTCGGTGCCCGGGACGATCAGGGTCTGCTCGGCCAGTGCCTCGAAGATCTCCTCGGTCAGGTGCTTGGCCTTGCGCGAGCCATGCGCGGTGAGTAGGGCCTGGCAGCGGGCCCGGCCCAGCTTCCTGATCTTCGCGGGGGAGCCGTGCCGGGTCAGGAGGGCCTGGACATATGGGTAGGCCAGGCGCTTGCCCAGGACGCGTTCCAGGGAGGGGTGGATCTGGGAGATCAGGCCGCGCAGCCGGTTGGTGGTGCGGTTGACCTCGCCGGCCAGGTCGTTGTCGTAGCCGGTGAGCATGGTCAGCGCGGCCAGCGTCTCGTCGTCGCGGTCGATCGCGCGCAGGGTGTGCGGCAGGGTGCGGGCGGTGTCGGCGATGACGAACGCGTCGCGGGCATCGGTCTTGGCCTCGCCGGGATACAGGTCGGCAGCCCGCCGCATCGAGAGTCCGGGCAGGTAGGCCACCCGGCAGCCCGCCGCGCGGGCCGCGGTGATCGGCAGGGCACCGATATTGGCGACCTGGTCGACCACGACCAGAACGGTGCCGAACTTCGCCACCAACTTGGTGAACAGCTCGATCAGCTTCGGCTCGGTATTCGGCAGCCGCTTGTCGTGGACGGTCTTGCCCTGCTCGGTCAGACCATGGGCGTGGTGGAACTCCTTGCCCAGGTCCAGACCGAGGAACAGACGTATATCGACGGTGTCGACCATGCTCACGTGCCCCCAGATCCTTCTACGCGTACTCGATGTGCAGTTCCTGGCCGTCCCTGCGGCACCACACGCCGGCAACCACGTTACGCAGACATGCCACCCGGCAAGCGGCCCGGCGTTGCACCGGACCCGGGCGGTCGTCAGGCCCCTCATCAGCGGTCAAGCGGTGCCCCGAAGCCCGGCGGCAACACCCCCCAGGTCATCACCTCGACAGGGGGCAAACAGCCATACCGGACCCGGGGGCCAGGCGCCCCGTTGCAGGGCCATGAGAAAGGTAACGGGGCTCCGCCGGGGCTACGGAGGCGGAGGCGGGGGCTCGGACTGGAGACGGGGGGACGGGGCGGAGAGCTTGGTTGGGAGTACGCGGCGGGGTCGCGGACCTCGGGCGGAGCGCAGGGCCCGGGTTGAGGGCCTCGGGCAGGAGGACAGGGGCCCGAGACGGGGGGCTCCGCCGGGAGTACCGGCCGGGCCGGAGGCCAGGACCCGAGGCGGAAGGCTCGGGCGGGAGGACAGGGGCCGAGGCGGAGGGCTTGGGTGGGAGACCGGGACGGTGGCTGGAGGGCTTGGGTGGGAGTAGCGCGGCCGGGGTGCGGGGGGCGAGGAGTAGCGTCCGTGCCATGCATGCGATCACGATTCCCGAACCTGGTGGGCCCGAGGCGCTGGTGTGGGACGAGGTCCCCGATCCCGTCGCCGGAGAGGGCGAGGTGCTGGTCGAGGTGGTGGCCGGGGCCGTCAACCGTGCCGACATCCTGCAGCGGCAGGGCTTCTACAACCCGCCGCCCGGCGCCTCCCCCTACCCCGGTCTGGAGTGCTCCGGCCGGATCGCCGAGATCGGCCCCGGCGTCTCCGGCTGGGCCGTCGGCGACGAGGTGTGCGCGCTGCTCTCGGGCGGCGGCTACGCCGAGAAGGTCGCCGTACCGGCGGGCCAGCTGCTGCCCGTGCCCAAGGGCGTGAGCCTCACGCGGGCCGCCGCGCTGCCCGAGGTGGTCTGCACGGTCTGGTCGAACGTCTTCATGGTCTCCCACCTGCGCCCCGGCGAGACCCTGCTCGTGCACGGCGGTTCGAGCGGCATCGGCACCATGGCCATCCAGCTGGCCAAGGCCGTCGGCGCCAAGGTCGCCGTCACGGCGGGCAGCAAGGAGAAGCTCGACCGGTGCGCCGAACTGGGCGCCGACATCCTCATCAACTACCGGGAGCAGGACTTCGTCGCCGAGGTCAAGAAGGCCACCGACGGGGCCGGAGCCGACGTCATCCTCGACAACATGGGCGCCAAGTACCTCGACCGCAACGTCCAGACCCTCGCCGTGAACGGCCGCCTCGCCATCATCGGCATGCAGGGCGGCGTCAAGGGCGAGCTCAACATCGGCGCGCTCCTGGCCAAGCGGGCCGCCGTCAGCGCGACCTCGCTGCGTGCCCGTCCCCTCGGCGAGAAGGCGTCGATCGTCGCGGCCGTACGCGAGCACGTGTGGCCCCTGCTGGACGCCGGGCACGTACGGCCGGTGGTGGACCGCGAGATGCCGATGAACGACGCGGCCGGGGCGCACCGGGTGCTGGAGGAGAGCGGGCACGTGGGCAAGGTGCTCCTCGTCGTGCCGTAGGCCGGCCGCGGTGGCCAGGGCGGCCCGAGCGGCCACCCGCTAGCCGCGCCGCAGCCTGAGACCCACGAAGGCGAGGCCCAGGCCGAGCCCGATGAGCACGAGCCCGGTGCCGAGGGGCAGGACCTGCAGTACGGGTTCGGCGCGGTCCTCGGCGTGCGTGACGGGCCGGGGTACGGCGTGGGTCGCCGGGGCGGAGGCGTCTCCGGCGGCCTCCGAGCTCTCCGTCGCCGTACCCCCGTCGTCCTCGCCCGCCGACTCCGGCCGCGTCGAGCCGTCACCCTCCCCGCGGTCGGGCTCCCGCCCCGTCACCGCTTCCTCGTCCTCCAGCGGCCCCTTCTCCCGCCCGGGCCGCTCCCGCCCCTCACCGGCCCGGCTCCCGGCCCGGGACGGCCCGTCGGAGGGGCTGGGGCGGAAGGCGCCGGGGCCGTGGGCCGTGGAGGTGGGCGTTGCCCCGGACTTCATGTCCCCGTCCGACTTCCCGACCTCGTCCGACTTCCCGACCTCCCCGTGCTTGCCGGATTTCCCGGACACCGTGGGGGAGGCGGAGGCGCCCCCGGACGCCGGGGGCGAACCGGAGGAGGGCCCGGACTCGGGGTCGGAGCCGACGGAGCCCTCGGACGCCGTTGCAGGGGAACCCGAGGGCCCGGAGGAGGCCGGGGGTGCCGCCGCGGAGCCGGAGGGGCCACGGGAAGCGGCAGCCGGGCCGGGCCGGGGCGTGCTTGTGGGGCCGTAGGAGCCCCTGGACTCGCCCGTGGAGCGGGAGATGGCCCGGGACCCGGCTGTGGAGTCGGCGGAACCCCTGGACCCGGCTCCGGAGTCGGCGGAACCCCTGGACCCGGCCCTGGCATCGGAGGAAGCCCCGGACGGGGCAGCGCCACGCCCGCCATCGAAGCCGTACGCCATCACGGACCCGCCCGGCCCCAGGAGCAGCCCCAACGCCAGCACCCCCAGCACTCCCGCGGCGCGCAGCTCCCGCGGTCGCCCCCGCCCTGCCCGCCCCGCCCGTACGGCCCCCAGCCATGAAGTCATGGCACAAGCCTCACAGGACCTGGCAAACCTGGCATTTCGGAGGCCGCCACCCGACCGAACCGAGCCTGACGGAATCTCCCGCCCCGTAAACGGTGGATCACCCCACACGGGGGGCACCACGATGATGAGCTGTACGGGTGCGAGAGAATGGCGGCATGGAGATGCCGAGGAACGAACGGTCGTCGGAGAACCCCCAGATCCTGGTCGTGGGCCAGGACGGGATGGCCATCGGCGGCGGAGGCGACGAGGACTCCCGCGAGGTTCCGGTGACGGAGATGGTCGAGCAGCCGGCGAAGGTCATGCGGATCGGAAGCATGATCAAGCAGCTGCTCGAAGAAGTCCGCGTGGCGCCGCTGGACGAGGCGAGCCGCGTCCGGCTCAAGGAGATCCACGCCAGCTCCGTGAAGGAGCTGGAGGACGGCCTGGCCCCGGAACTCGTCGAGGAGCTGGAGCGGCTGTCCCTGCCGTTCACGGACGAGGCGACACCGAGCGACGCGGAACTGCGTATTGCGCAGGCCCAGTTGGTCGGCTGGCTGGAGGGCCTGTTCCACGGCATCCAGACCACGCTGTTCGCCCAGCAGATGGCCGCGCGGGCCCAGCTGGAGCAGATGCGCCGCGCCCTCCCGCCGGGCGTCGGCGGCCCCGAGGACGGCGAGCAGCACCCGGGCGGCCGCTCGGGCGGACCGTACCTGTAGGACACACCCGACTTGTAGGACACCCGCCGCGTACGCGAAGGGCCCGGCAGCCGATGCTGCCGGGCCCTTTCGGTTACGGGATCAGTCCGAGTCCGGATTGCCCGTCGAGACCGTGAACTTCATCTCCGGCGGGTCGTCCGGGTCGAAGTCCGTACCCTTCTCGGGCGACTGCCGCATGACGGTGCCCTCGCCCCAGGTGTTCTCGTCGACGTCGACCTTCTCGACGTCCCACCCGGCGGCCTTGAGGCATTCGACGACCGACGGCCAGTACTTGAAGGTCATGTCCGGCATCGTCACCTTGTCGGGGTCGAGGTACGACTCCCGCGGCTCGGTGCACTCGGTCGTCTCGACCGTGTTCGTGCTGTCGCCCGCCCGGTATCCCGCCGCCTTCGTCGCCGACTCCGAGGCGGTCGTGCCGCCGCTGCCGCCACTCCCGCCCCCGTCGTCCTCGGTGCCCCCGCCCTTCAGCGTCAGGGCCGCGATCAGGCCGCCCACAGCGACGACGGACACGATGATCGAGCCGATGATCATCGGCCGGTTGCTCCTGCCGCCGCCCGAAGTGGGCCGCGTCTGGGGCGACATGGTGTACGGCGCCGGGGTCGGGTGGCCCGGCTGCGGGGAGTACGACGCCGGAGGCGGCGTCTGGAAGCCCTGCTGCTGCGGGTAGCCGTATGCCGGCGAAGGCATCGACGGCGGCGGGGTGCCGTACGGGTTCGGGGCCGGCGTCTGCTGGTACGGCGCCTGGACGGGGCCCGCGGGCGGGGGCGTCTGGCCGACCGGCGGGAACACCGAGGCGCCGACGCCCTGGCCGCTCTGCGTCTGCGAGCCCGGCACGATGCTGGGCGGGGCCGCCTGGAAGGACGCGGCCACGCGCAGGCACTCGTCGCGCATGGACTCGGAGCTCGGGAAGCGCTCGTTCGGGTTCTTCTTCAGCGCGCGGGCGATCAGGGCGTCCACGGCCGGCGGCAGGGCGCTGTTGATCGAGGACGCAGCGACCGGCTCCTCCTGCACGTGCGCGTAGGCGATCGCCAGCGGTGAGTCGGCGTCGAACGGCAGTCGTCCGGTGACCAGTTGGAACAGCATGATGCCGACCGAGTAGAGGTCGGAGCGGGCGTCCACGGCCCGGCCCAGCGCCTGTTCCGGCGAGAGGTACTGCGGGGTGCCGACCACCATGCCGGTCTGTGTCATCGACGTCACACCGGACTGCATGGCGCGCGCGATGCCGAAGTCCATGACCTTGACGACGCCGCGCTTGTTCATCATCACGTTGCCCGGCTTGATGTCCCGGTGGACCAGGCCCATCTCGTGGCTGATCTCCAGCGCCGCGAGCACATCCGCGGTGATCTTCAGCGCCTTGTCGGCGGACATCGCGCCGAACTGCCGTACGTCCTCGTCGAAGACGGAGCTGAGGGGCCGGCCCTCGATGTACTCCATCACGATGTACGGCGTCGTCATGCCGTCGACTTCGTCCTCGCCGGTGTCGAAGACCGAGACGATGTTGGTGTGCGTGAGCTTCGCCACGGCCTGGGCCTCGCGGCGGAAGCGCTCGCGGAAGGCCTGCTCGCGGCCGAGTTCGGTGTGCAGCGTCTTGACCGCGACCTGCCGGTCGAGCACGGAGTCGTAGGCGAGATGCACGGCTGCCATGCCGCCCTGGCCGAGCAGGTCGCGCAGCTGATAGCGGCCGCCGGCCAGCGACCGCCCCGCGTTCTGGCCCTGTGCGCCGTCCTGGCTCATGTTCTGCGTCCCCCGTAACCCTCTCGGGCGCCTGCGATTGCCGTGGATCGAGTGATCCCGAGTGATCCAATGTGGTATTCCCGGCCAAGTCTGCCCCACGGCACTGACAGGTCAAGCGCGGTGCCCGTTCCGTGACCGTACGCGAAGGGAGCGTCGCGGAAGCGTTACAGGGGCTGTACGGCCGGTGCACAGAATTTGCACGACGGGACGGGGTAACGGTTTGATGGCCGGTCCGTCTTCGTCAGGCCGGGGCCACCGTCTCGGACCGACGGCTTGCTCCGAGCCTGTAGCGTGGCCGACGGAGACCGTAACAACACCGCGCGCACCGCGGGCAGAAACGACGGCGAGGACCGATGGCACAGCAGCAGCGCGCTCAGGGCCCGTCCGACCCCGAGGCGGCTGGCGGCGGTATGTCAGACGCGCCGGAAATGTGGGGTAATGGCGGACTTGTCGGGGATGGCCGATATCGGCTGACCCGCAGACTCGGCCGGGGCGGCATGGCCGAGGTGTTCGCGGCCGAGGACGTACGCCTCGGACGCACCGTGGCGGTCAAGCTGCTGCGCTCCGACCTCGCCGAGGACCCCGTCTCCAAGGCCCGCTTCACGCGCGAGGCCCAGTCGGTGGCCGGACTCAACCACCATGCGATCGTCGCCGTGTACGACTCCGGCGAGGACGTCGTGGGCGCGCACAGCGTGCCGTACATCGTGATGGAGATCGTCGAGGGCCGCACCATCCGCGACCTCCTCCTCAACGCCGAGGCGCCCGGCCCCGAGCAGGCCCTGATCATCGTCTCCGGTGTCCTGGAGGCCCTCGCCTACTCGCACCAGCACGGCATCGTGCACCGCGACATCAAGCCCGCCAACGTCATCATCACGCACAACGGCGCCGTGAAGGTGATGGACTTCGGCATCGCCCGCGCCCTGCACGGCGCGCAGTCGACGATGACGCAGACCGGCATGGTCATGGGCACCCCGCAGTACCTGTCGCCCGAGCAGGCGCTCGGCAAGGCGGTCGACCACCGTTCCGACCTGTACGCGACGGGCTGCCTGCTCTACGAACTCCTCGCGCTGCGCCCGCCGTTCACCGGCGAGACGCCGCTGTCGGTGGTCTACCAGCACGTCCAGGACATCCCGACCCCGCCGTCCGAGACCTCCGACGCCGTGCCGCCGGAGCTCGACGGCCTGGTCATGCGCTCCCTCGCCAAGGAGCCGGACGACCGCTTCCAGACGGCCGAGGAGATGCGCGGCCTCGTCCAGTACGGCCTGCAGATGCTGTACGACCAGGGCGGCCACACCGGCACCTGGAACACCGGCCCGGTGACGATGCACGAAGGCCGGCACACCCCGGCCGCGGGCTTCGCGAACACGACCGTCATGGGGCACCCCGGCGACTCCGGCTCCGGCACGACGCAGATCCCGCAGCCGATCATGCCCTCCGGGTACGGCGGAGACGACGGCGGCTTCGAGGGGCGCGGCAACAGGGGCAGCGGCCGCGGCAAGCTGTGGATCCTCGCCGTCCTCGCGGTGATCGCCATCGCGGCGGGTGTCGCGCTGGCACTGAACAACGGCGGCGGTGGCGGCGGCGGCAAGGACACCAAGGACACGCCGACCACCTCGCAGACCACCGACGAGGACAAGGCCACCGACGAGCCGACGGACGAGCCGACCGAGGAGCCGACCGACGAGGTCACGGACGACGGCTCCGGCACGGGCACCGACCCGGACTACACGCCGTCGGACACGCCCACGTCCTCGCCGACCGACGAGCCGACGGAGGAGCCGACCGAGGAGCCGACGGAGGATCCGACCACCACCGAGCCGACGGACGAGCCGACCACCACCGAACCGACGGACGAGCCGACCGAGGACCCCACACTGCCGACACCGCCGACGGGCGGCGTCGAGGGCGGCTGACCCCTTCCTGGCGCAAAACAGCCTGTACGCGCGCGTGCGGCCCGGCAACGGGCTGCACGCGCGCGTGGCGTTTTCAGGACATATCGGCCGACCGGGTGGTGCTCCGAGGACACCCCCGGCTGGGATCTCACGTCCGGCGACTCTTCCCGTGTCCTGGGTCACCGATATAACGTGCCGTTGTTCCGGCCCCCTGCAAGGCTGTGACCAGGACTTGTTCCCGACTTTCGCGATTTACTTGGAAATCCAAGCAAAATCGCAGGTCAGGAGGGGTTTCACAGAAATGTGGAGCACTGGGTAACGTGCCTATTGCAGGGCGCTCGCCGGGGCACCTGTCACGCCTGTCCCCCAACGAGCCGCACCCACCCTGTGCGTCCGTAGGGCTTCAGGTGAGCCGCACTGGCACCCGGCGAACCCGGGTAGCCGGACCGACGGAGGAGCACACGTGACCGTGGAGAGCACTGCCGCGCGCAAGCCGCGACGCAGCGCCGGTACCAAGAGCACGGCCGGCAAGACAACCGCAAGGAAATCGCCGAGCACGGACCCCGAGCTCGTGCAGTTGCTGACGCCCGAGGGCAAGCGCGTCAAGAACGCCGAGTACGACAAGTACGTCGCCGGCATCACCCCCGAAGAGCTCCGCGGCCTCTACCGCGACATGGTGCTCACCCGCCGCTTCGACGCCGAGGCCACCTCCCTGCAGCGCCAGGGCGAGCTGGGCCTGTGGGCGTCGCTGCTCGGTCAGGAGGCCGCCCAGATCGGCTCCGGCCGCGCGACCCGCGAGGACGACTACGTCTTCCCGACCTACCGTGAGCACGGCGTCGCCTGGTGCCGCGGGGTCGACCCGACCAACCTGCTGGGCATGTTCCGCGGCGTGAACAACGGCGGCTGGGACCCGAACAGCAACAACTTCCAGCTGTACACGATCGTCATCGGTTCCCAGACGCTGCACGCGACCGGCTACGCGATGGGTATCGCCAAGGACGGCGCCGACAGCGCGGTGATCGCGTACTTCGGCGACGGCGCCTCCAGCCAGGGCGACGTCGCGGAGTCCTTCACCTTCTCCGCGGTCTACAACGCCCCCGTGGTGTTCTTCTGCCAGAACAACCAGTGGGCGATCTCCGAGCCGACCGAGAAGCAGACCCGGGTGCCGCTCTACCAGCGCGCACAGGGCTACGGCTTCCCCGGCGTCCGCGTCGACGGCAACGACGTCCTGGCCTGCCTGGCCGTGACGAAGTGGGCGCTGGAGCGCGCCCGCAACGGTGAGGGACCGACGCTCGTCGAGGCGTACACGTACCGCATGGGCGCCCACACCACCTCCGACGACCCGACGAAGTACCGGGCCGACGAGGAGCGCGAGGCCTGGGAGGCGAAGGACCCGATCCTGCGCGTTCGCCGGTACCTCGAGGCTTCAAACCACGCGGACGAGGGATTCTTCGCGGAACTGGAGACCGAGAGCGAGGCGTTGGGCAAGGGAGTGCGCGAGGCGGTCCGTGCCATGCCGGACCCGGACCACTTCGCCATCTTCGAGAACGTGTACGCGGACGGGCATGCGCTCGTCGACGAGGAGCGCGCCCAGTTCGCCGCCTACCAGGCGTCGTTCGCGGACGTAGAGGGGGCCTGACATGGCAGCGGAGACAGTCAAGAGCATGGCTCTTGCCAAGGCGATCAACGAGTCGCTGCGGCACGCGCTCGACTCGGACCCCAAGGTCCTCATCATGGGCGAGGACGTCGGCAAGCTCGGCGGCGTCTTCCGGGTCACCGACGGCCTGCAGAAGGACTTCGGCGAGAGCCGGGTCATCGACACCCCGCTGGCCGAGTCGGGCATCGTGGGCACCGCGATCGGCCTGGCCCTGCGCGGCTACCGCCCCGTGGTGGAGATCCAGTTCGACGGCTTCGTCTTCCCGGCCTACGACCAGATCGTCACGCAGCTCGCGAAGATGCACGCGCGCTCGCTGGGCAAGGTCAAGCTCCCGGTCGTCGTCCGCATCCCCTACGGCGGCGGCATCGGTGCGGTCGAGCACCACTCGGAGTCGCCGGAAGCCCTCTTCGCGCACGTGGCCGGCCTGAAGATCGTGTCGCCGTCCAACGCGTCGGACGCGTACTGGATGATGCAGCAGGCCATCCAGAGCGACGACCCGGTGATCTTCTTCGAGCCCAAGCGGCGCTACTGGGACAAGGGTGAGGTCAGCACCGAGGCGATCCCGGGCCCGCTGCACAAGGCGAAGGTCGTCCGCGAGGGCACGGACCTCACGCTGGCCGCGTACGGCCCGATGGTGAAGCTCTGCCAGGAGGTCGCCGCCGCGGCCGCCGAGGAGGGCCGGAACCTGGAGGTCCTGGACCTGCGCTCGGTCTCCCCCCTGGACTTCGACTCGATCCAGACGTCGGTCGAGAAGACCCGCCGTCTTGTGGTGGTCCACGAGGCCCCGGTGTTCTTCGGCTCGGGCGCGGAGATCGCCGCCCGGATCACGGAGCGCTGCTTCTACCATCTGGAGGCCCCGGTGCTGCGGGTGGGCGGTTATCACGCCCCGTATCCGCCGGCGCGTCTGGAGGAGGAGTACCTGCCGGGCCTGGACCGGGTGCTCGACGCCGTCGACCGTGCCCTGGCGTACTGAGGAGAGGGTCGTGACGACGATGACGGAAGCGTCCGTGCGCGAGTTCAAGATGCCCGACGTGGGCGAGGGACTCACCGAGGCCGAGATCCTCAAGTGGTACGTCCAGCCGGGCGACACGGTCACCGACGGCCAGGTGGTGTGCGAGGTCGAGACGGCCAAGGCGGCCGTCGAGCTGCCCATCCCGTACGACGGGGTGGTCCGCGAGCTGCACTTCCCCGAGGGCACCACAGTGGACGTCGGTACGGCGATCATCGCGGTGGACCTGGCGGGCGGGGCGGCACCCGCCGCTGAGGCGCCGGCCGCGCAGCAGGAGGCCGCTCAGGAGGAGCCCAAGCCGGAGGGGTCCGGCCGCCAGCCGGTCCTGGTCGGCTACGGCGTGGCCCAGACCTCGACGAAGCGCCGCCCGCGCAAGGGGGCCGACGTCCCGCACCAGGAGCCCTCGACGCCGGCGCAGGCACTGCAGTCCGAGCTGAACGGCCACGGCCCGGCGCCGGCGGTGCCGTCCGACCGACCGCTGGCCAAGCCGCCGGTGCGCAAGCTGGCGAAGGACCTGGGCGTCGACCTGGCCACGGTGACTCCGACCGGCCCCGACGGCATCATCACGCGCGAGGACGTCCACGCGGCGGTGGCCCCGTCCGCGCCGGCCGCCGAGCCGGTGCCCCAGGCCGCCCCCGCCGCCGCCCCGGCGCCGATGGCCGCGGCCACGTACGACACGGCCCGTGAGACCCGTATCCCGGTCAAGGGCGTCCGCAAGGCGACGGCGGCGGCGATGGTCGGTTCGGCGTTCACGGCGCCGCATGTCACGGAGTTCGTGACGGTGGACGTGACGCGCACGATGAAGCTGGTCGAGGAGCTCAAGGCGGACAAGGAGTTCGCGGGCCTGCGCGTGAACCCCCTGCTGCTGATCTCCAAGGCCCTGCTGGTCGCGATCAAGCGCAACCCGGAGGTCAACGCGTCCTGGGACGAGGCGAACCAGGAGATCGTGCAGAAGCACTACGTCAACCTGGGCATCGCGGCGGCGACCCCGCGCGGCCTGATCGTCCCGAACATCAAGGACGCCCACGCCAGGACGCTCCCGCAACTGGCCCAGGCGCTCGGCGAGCTGGTGTCGACGGCACGGGACGGCAAGACGACCCCCGCCGCGATGCAGGGCGGCACGGTCACCATCACCAACGTCGGCGTCTTCGGCGTCGACACCGGCACCCCGATCCTGAACCCCGGCGAGTCCGCGATCCTCGCGGTCGGCGCGATCAAGCTCCAGCCGTGGGTCCACAAGGGCAAGGTGAAGCCGCGTCAGGTCACCACGCTGGCGCTCAGCTTCGACCACCGGCTGGTGGACGGCGAGCTGGGCTCCAAGGTGCTGGCGGACGTGGCGGCGATCCTGGAACAGCCGAAGCGGCTGATCACCTGGGCGTGAGCCACGGGCAACAGCGAAAGGGGCGGCCACTGTCGAGTGGCCGCCCCTTTGCGTGTGACGCGGGGTGTCAGCTGATCTTGGCGTAGCCGTAGTTGATCAGCTTCTTCACGTCCGCCGTGCGGTTGGCCTCCGAGGAGGCGGTCAGCACGGCGCCCATGACCTGCTCGCCGTTCATCGTGGCGGCGAAGACGAGGCAGTACTTGGCCTCGGTGCCGGAGCCGGTCTTGATGCCGAGCGTGCCGTTCCAGCCGAGCAGCGCGTTGGTGTTCTTCCACGCCGCCATCGTGCGGGTGGAACCGGTCTTGGTGATCGTCTTGGCCGTGTACGACTTGGTCTTCACGACGCTCTTGAACGTGGAGCTCTTCATCACGCTGCGGGCGAGCTTCGTCAGGTCGCGCGGCGTCGAGGCGTTGGAGCCGTTGCTTATGCCGTCGAAGGAGTCGAACTTCGTGTTCGTCATGCCCAGGCTCTTGGCCATGGTGTTCATCTTGCCGATGAAGCTCTTGGTGCGGGCCGCGACCGTCGAGCCGGAACCGAACTTGTCGGCGAGGGCCATCGCGGCGTCGCAGCCGGAGGGCAGCATCATCCCGTACAGCAGCTGACGGACGGTCACCTTGTCGCCGACGATCAGGTGGGCCGTCGACGGGTAGCCCTTGCGGACCATGTAGTCGCTGACCTCCTTCTTGATCGTCACCTTGGTGTCCAGGTTCAGGTTCGACTGCGACAGCACGACCTTCGCGGTCATGATCTTCGTGGTGGAGGCGGTGAGCCTCTTGGTGTCAGCGGCCTTGGTGAAGAGCGTCGTGCCGGTCGCGCTGTTCATCAGGTACCCGCCCTTGGCGGTGATGGAGGGCGCCGTCACGGCCTGCGCGGGAGCCGCGGTGAGGGCTCCGGTCACGAGCACGGCACCGGTCGTGACGGCGACGGCTGCGGCTCTGCGCATGCGGAGGCCCTGGGTGGCGGTTATCAACTTAAATACCCCGATTACGTCGAATGCCCCGAAAGTGCGGCCGAGTTGGAGAGGGAAGAAAGTGGGGCCGCACGTGTGTGACACGTAATTAACACAGAAGGTTGTGCACCAGATGCGGCAGGTGCCGCGTCTTTACCCAGGGATTCCTTTTGGGGTCCGCATGATGGACGCGGACCGCCATGCGTACGTGTTGTATCTATGCTGTGGCCATGCCTTCCGCCCCGCCCGCCCCGCTCAAGCAGCCACCCGCCGCCGACCGCGTCTACACCCACGTCAAACAGGGCGTCCTGGACCGCCGTTACGAGGGCGGCACGCTCCTCACCGAGGGCGAGCTGGCCGAGGCCGTGGGGGTCTCGCGCACCCCGGTGCGGGAGGCGCTGCTGCGGCTGGAGGTCGAAGGGCTGATCAAGCTCTACCCGAAGAAGGGCGCACTGGTCCTGCCGGTCTCCGCACAGGAGATCAAGGACGTGGTGGAGACGCGGATGCTCGTGGAGGAGCACGCGGCGCGCAAGGCCGTGCCCGCGCCCGCCGGGCTCATCGAGCGCCTGGAGGAACTGCTCGCCAAGCAGAAGGCACAGGCCGCCGCCGGTGACCTCGCCGGGGCCGCCGTCACCGACCGGTGCTTCCACGTGGAGATCGTCCGCAGCGGCGGCAACGAGATCCTGTCGCGGCTGTACGACCAACTGCGCGACCGGCAACTGCGGATGGGCGTGGCCGTCCTGCACTCCCACCCCGACCGGATCGCCAAGACCCTCGTCGAGCACGAGGAGATCCTGCAGGCCCTGCGCTCCGGGGACGCCGAGGAGGCCGTCGGGATGGTCCACCGGCACATCGGCTGGTTCTCGCATCTGGCGCGGGGTGAGGAGCGATGAAGGCCGCCGCGTTGCCGGGCGGCCCTCCCCCGGAGGGGGCACCCCCAGGCGGCCGCCGCGCCGTCGCCATCTGGGGCATAGGCGTCTCGGTCTACTTCGTCGCCGTCATCTTCCGTACGTCCCTCGGGGTCGCCGGCCTCGACGCGGCGGACCGCTTCGACGTGAACGCCTCGGCCCTGTCGACGTTCTCGATCCTCCAACTGCTCGTCTACGCGGGCATGCAGATACCCGTCGGCCTGCTGGTCGACCGGCTCGGCACCAAGAAGGTGCTGGCCATCGGCGTGGTGCTGTTCACGGCGGGCCAACTCGGCTTCGCCTTCTCGCCGTCGTACGGCACGGCCCTCGCCTCGCGTGCCCTGCTGGGCTGCGGCGACGCGATGACGTTCATCAGCGTGCTGCGGCTCGGCACCCGCTGGTTCCCGGCCCGGCGCGGCCCGCTGATCGCCCAGCTCGCGGGACTTGCCGGCATGGCGGGCAACCTCGTCTCCACGCTGGTCCTGGCGCGGCTGCTGCACGGGGTGGGCTGGACGGCGGCGTTCGCGGGCAGCGCGGCCGCCGGTGTCGTCGTACTCGTCCTGCTGCTCCTGTTCCTGAAGGACCACCCCGAGGGGCAGGAACCGGAACCGCCCGCGCACCGGGGATCGGCGTACGTACGACGCCAGATAGCCGCGTCCTGGCGGGAGCCCGGCACCCGGCTCGGGCTGTGGGTGCACTTCACGACGCAGTTCCCGGCGATGGTGTTCCTGCTGCTGTGGGGCATGCCGTTCCTGGTGGAGGCGCAGGGGCTGTCCCGGGCGACGGCCGGTGAACTGCTCACCCTGGTCGTCCTGTCGAACATGGTCGTGGGCCTCGTCTACGGCCAGGTCGTCGCCCGGCACCACGAGGCGCGGCTCCCGCTGGCGCTGGGCACGGTGGGAGCGACGGCGGTGCTGTGGGCGACGACACTGGCCTGGCCCGGTGCGACGGCGCCGATGTGGCTGCTGATCGTGCTGTGCACGGTGCTCGGGGCGTGCGGGCCCGCCTCCATGCTCGGCTTCGACTTCGCGCGGCCGGCGAACCCGCCGGAGCGTCAGGGGACGGCGTCCGGGATCACCAACATGGGCGGTTTCGTCGCCTCGATGACGACACTGTTCGCGATCGGCGTGCTGCTCGACGCGACGGGGGACGACTACGCCGTCGCCTTCTCGGCGGTGTTCGTCCTCCAGGCCCTGGGCGTCAGCCAGATCCTGCGGCTGCGCGGGCGTGCGGAGCGCAGGGAGAGGGAACGGCTGGTCGCCAGCAGGGTGGAGACCGTACACGTGCCGGCGTAGCCGTCAGGGGACGTCAGCCGCGTACGGGTACGAGCGTGAGGTAGGCGATCCCGAGCACCCCGCGGTAGCTCATCCACTGGGCGCGATGCCGGTCGAGGCGCTCGCGCGTCTCGGCCGCGAGCGGGTGACCCGGGTGTTCGGCCAGCCAGATCTCCACGTCCGCCTGGTACGCCGACTCGAACTCCTCCCACTCGCCGAGGGTCGCCGTCTCCGTCCACTCCGGGCGGAAACCGGCGTCGACCGCGAGGTCGAGCAGGGTGGCGAGGTCGTGGTGGTCGGTGGGGGCGGCTCCGGGCCACATGCCGGAGAGCTCGGCAGCCGTCGGGGTGCGCTGCCAGAAACCCTCCCCGAGCAGCACCCGTCCGCCATCGGCGACCAGGCCGCGCAGTTCGCGCAGGGCATCCATGAGGAGCTGGGGCGGCTCTGCCGAGCTCAGGGCCTGGCTCGCCCCGACACACAGCACCAGGTCGGCCGGACCGCGCGAGGTCCCGACCGCGGACTCCTCGACGAACTCGGCCCTGCCCGCCAGCCCTCGGGCCTCGGCAAGGCGGCGGCCCCGCGCGAGATCCTCGGCCCTGATGTCGATGCCGACCCCCGTCGCCTCGGGCGCGGCCGACAGGACGCGCAGCATCAGCTCACCCCAGCCGCAGCCGATGTCGAGGACCGACGTGGGGTTCGTGCGGGTGAGCCGCTGGACGAGACCCTGCGCCCGTGCCTCGGACAGCGGACCGTGGAAGGTCAGCCGGGTGAGGCGGGGCGGTTCGTCGGTACGGGGGCCGGGGGCGGCCTCTGTTTCAGTTGTCGTGTCAGTCACGGCAGGCACGCTAACCCCGCGTCCCCTGCCGCCGACAGCGAATAACGGGCAGCCGCCTCGCGGCCCCCGGCGCCCGAAGGAGTCCTACGGCGTGACCGTGAAGTTCCGCAGGATCGCCGCCGTCAGGTCCGCGTCGCCCTCCGACTTCAGCCGGTCCGCCGCCGCCTCCGGCGTGATGCGGCCGCAGGCCAGGCGGACGTAGGTCTCCCAGTCGAGGGTGAGGGTGGCGGCGGGGCCCAGCGCGGGGGCCGTTTCGAGAGTGCCGCGGCCCTGGATGTCGATGCGGATCGTGCGCAGGAACTCGATCGGACCGTGCACGTCGAGGACGATCGCCGAACTGCGGGGCGCGTTCGCCTTGGTGGCGACGATGTCGGGCAGCTTGGCCAGCAGGACGTCACGGGCGACGTGTGCGCCGGGGGAATCGAGGTTGCCGGGGCGGCCGAGGGCCGCGCGCAGGTCCTGTTCGTGGACCCAGATGTCGAACGCGTGGGTGCGCATCGACTCCTCGAGGGTGAGCTCCGCCCCCAGCGGGCCGCGCACCTTCGTGCCGGGGTCGCGGGACTCGTTGCGCAGCTGGCGGTTGCGGCGGATGACCGTGTACTCCAGCTCGGACGTCATCTCCGGCGCCGTGTGGTGGCGGCGGACGTCGACCTGCATCTCCATGTAGCGCTGGCTGTCGTTGGTGACGTGGAAGAGGTCGCGCGGAAGCGTGTGGATGGGACGCGGGTCGCCGAGCATCTCGCAGTCCAGCCCGATGACATGGGACACGACGTCGCGGACCGACCAGCCGGGGCAGGGCGTGCGCCGATTCCACTCGCCCTCCACAAGCGGCGTCACCAGCTCGGATATCGCTTCGATGGAGTGGGTCCAGGCGTCGGCGTAGGGCTGGAGGGTGGGATGCAGACTCACGGAAACGGGACCCCTCGGCGGTTGGTACGTCGGTACGCGGGCAGGTTGTGGCGGCGGTGCCAGTGGGCGGCGGCTGCTGTCGGCGGGTGTCTTGAAACGCTAAGTTACGCTGCTGTGAGGCACCCCGGCAGTGCTTTCGTGTGACGATCGTAGGCCCCGCGTGGATGCCCGTGTGGACCGCTCGAATGCCAGGACGGTGGTAGTGTGCGCGCCTCTCTGCTCCAGATCGACGTCAATGAGGGCGAATCGGTCGAATCGCGTCGGCTGAGGGTCGCCTCGCTCGTGCGGGAACAAGCGGGCGCGGATCTGGTCGTCCTACCCGAGCTGTGGACCACCGGGGCGTTCGCCTACGAGGACTTCGGCAGCGCGGCCGAGCCGCTCGAAGGGCCCACGTACGAGGCGATGGCGAAGGCCGCGAGCGACGCGGGCGTGTGGCTGCACGCGGGCTCGATCCCCGAACGGGACCCTGACGGGCCGCTCTACAACACCTCTCTCGTCTTCTCCCCCTCTGGTGATCTGGCCGCCGCATACCGCAAGATCCATCGCTTCGGCTTCGACAAGGGCGAGGCGGTGCTGATGGGCGCGGGCGACGAACTGGTGACGGTCCGGCTGCCCGGGACAACCCTCGGCGTGGCCACTTGCTACGACCTCCGCTTCCCCGAACTCTTCCGCGGCCTCGTCGACGCCGGCGCCGAGACCCTGGTCATCCCGGCGGGCTGGCCGGAGCGCCGCCGGGCGCACTGGACGCTGCTGGCTCAGGCGCGGGCGGTGGAGAACCAGGCGTTCGTGCTCGCCTGTGGAACGGCCGGAACGCACGCGGGAGTTCCGCAGGCCGGTCACTCGATCGTGGTCGATCCGTGGGGCGAGGTGCTGGCGCAGGCCGGTGCGGGTGAGCAGATCCTCACGGTGGAGTTCGATCCGGGGAAGGTCGCGGTGACGCGGGATCAGTTCCCGGCGCTCAAGGACCGGATGCTGGGGCTGACGGCGCCGCGTCGCTGACGCCGTACCGCCCTCCCCGGCCGCCGTCCGTCAGTCGTCGTCCCCTCGCTCCTTCTCCGCCAGGTGGATCACGCACACCGCCACCGCGATCAGCAGCGCCGGATCCGCGTCGTCCCGTACGACGTCCACGCCGTAGGTCTCCCGCACGTGCAGCCACCGGCGGGATACGACGGCCAGCAGCTCGCCGTCGTACTCGACGGCGAACTCGCGGTCGAGGATCTTGCCGCTGACGTCGAGTTCCGTGCTGCCGTCCGCCAGGGACACCCGGTAGTGGTTGCGCAGCAGGGACAGCCGCTTGCGGCGGATCGTGGCGAGCGCTTCACCGGACCGCTCGATCACCATCGTGTCGCGCAGGGCGAGCATCTTCTGGTGGATGTCGATGAGGACGCGCCCCTGGGTGTCCTTCAGCTCGAAGGTGTCCCGCAGCCGCATCGCCTTGCCGTCGACGAGGAACACCTTGTTGCCCCGGTCGTCCTCGATCCAGTAGTCGTCACCGAAGCCGAGGAGCCGGTCGCGTACGAGGAATCTCATGACACGAGGGGTTCCCCGCCGCCCGGTCCGAAACGCCGTCTGTAGGCCGACGGGCTGAGTCCCGTATCGCGCCGCACGCGCGCGCGTAGGTTCGCCGCGGTGCCGAGCCCGCACCTGGCCGCCACCACGTCGAGCCGTTCCTCCCCGCGCTCGATCAGTCGGCACGCCAGCGCCACCCGCTCCCCCGTCAGCCAGGCCAGCGGCGTCGTCCCGAGCTGCGCCCGGAAACGGCGGTGCAGGGTGGCCGGCGACACCGCCGCCCGCGCCGCCAGGCCCGCCACCGTCAGCGGCTCGCCCAGCCGCTCCTGCGCCCACGTCAGCAGCGGCGCCAGCGACTCGTCCGGCACGTCCGGCACCGGCCGCTCCACGAACTGTTTCTGCCCGCCGTCACGGTGTGCGGCGAACACGAGCCTGCGAGAGACCGCGTTGGCGACTTCGGCGCCATGGTCGCGCCGTACGACATGCAGGCACAGGTCGAGCGCTGCGGCGCTGCCCGCGGCGGTCAGGATGTCGCCCTCGTCGACGAAGAGCACGTCCGGTTCCAGCAGGACCTCGGGGTGCAGCGCGCGGAAGGTGTCGGCCCAGCGCCAGTGGGTGGTGGCCCGGCGTCCGTCGAGCAGCCCGGCCTCGGCGAGCGCGAAGCTGCCGGTGCACAGGCTCATGACGCGGGCCCCGCGCGCGTGGGTGCGCCGGATGGCGTCGAGCACGGCGGCGCCGCGCGGCACGACGTTGTCCGGGCGGCCGGGCACGACGAGGGTGTCCGCCGCGTCGACCGCCTCCAGCCCGGGCACGCCGGTCAGCGTGAAGAAGCCGTGATTCATCCGGACCTCGGGCGTGGGCGTGCACAGCGTCACGTCGTACAGCGGCCCGGCGAGGCCCAGCTCGGGCCGCGGCAGCCCGAACAGCTCGGTGGCGACGCCGACCTCGAAGGGGTTGGTGCCCTCGTCGACGATCACGGCGACGCGGTGCGCCGGGCGTTGCTGAGAGGATCCTTGCGCCATATGCGATTCCTAGCACTCGTGCGGCGCGGGTGCCACCCGCACGATGAGCGCATGGAACCCATCTCCCGGCCCATCTCCCTGGAAAAGGCCCTCGCCTCCTTCACGGAGACCTGGAGCCCCCGGATCGTCACGGCCGTCAACGACTACGACGTCCGCATCGCCAAGGTCGACGGCGAGCACGTCTGGCACGTCCACGACCACACCGACGAGTTCTTCCTGGTCCTGGACGGCGAACTGCACATCGCCCTGCGAGAGCCCCAGGGCGAGCGCACGGTCGTCCTCCCCAAGGGCGCCGTCTTCACGGTCCCCCGCGGCACCGAACACAAGCCGTACGCCCCCGCCCCCACGGCCATCCTCCTCTTCGAACCCACGGGCACCCTGACCGTCGGCGACCACCACGACGAGGTTCCGGACCATGTGGACGCGACGACCGGGCATGCACTGACCTGACTGTCAGTGACCGGTGGCACCCTGGGGGCATGAACGACTCCGCACCTCGTCGCGTCCGCGTCCGCGCCCCCGAGCTGGTCGGCGAGGGCGGCTGGCTGAACACGGGCGACCGCTCGTACTCCCTCGTCGACCTGCGCGGACGCATCGTCATCCTGGACTTCTGGACCTTCTGCTGCATCAACTGCCTGCACGTCCTGGACGAGCTCAGAGAGCTGGAGGAGAAGCACCGGGACACGGTGGTCGTCATCGGCGTCCACTCCCCGAAGTTCGTCCACGAGGCCGAGCATCAGGCCGTCGTCGATGCCGTGGAGCGGTACGGCGTCGAGCATCCGGTGCTTGACGACCCCGAGCTGGCCACCTGGAAGCAGTACGCGGTGCGGGCGTGGCCGACGCTTGTCGTGATCGATCCCGAGGGGTACGTCGTCGCGCAGCATGCCGGAGAGGGGCACGTGCATGCGATCGAGCGGCTCGTGACCGAACTGGAGGCCGAGCACGAGGAGAAGGGGACGCTGCGGCGCGGGGACGGCCCGTATGTGGCGCCGGAGCCGGAGCCGACCGCCCTGCGTTTCCCGGGCAGGGCACTGCTGCTGCCGAGCGGGAACTTCCTGGTCAGTGACACCACCCGGCATCAGCTGGTGGAGCTGGAGGCGGACGGGGAGACGGTCGTGCGCCGGATCGGTTCCGGCACGCGCGCCTTCGCCGACGGTCCGGCCCACACGGCGGCCTTCAGCGAGCCGCAGGGTCTCGCCCTCCTCGACGGGACGACGGTCGTCGTCGCCGACACCGTCAACCACGCTCTGCGCCGCCTCGACCTCGCCACCGGCGCGGTCAGCACGCTCGCGGGCACCGGCAGGCAGTGGTGGCAGGGCTCGCCCACGTCCGGTCCCGCGCGCGAGGTGGACCTGTCGTCACCGTGGGACGTGGCCGTCTTCGCCGGGCGGGTGTGGATCGCCATGGCCGGCGTCCACCAGCTGTGGGCGTACGACCCGGCCGACGACACGGTGTCCGTCACCGCCGGCACGACCAACGAGGGCCTGGTCGACGGTCCCGGCGCCGAGGCCTGGTTCGCCCAGCCGTCCGGCCTCGCCGTGTCCCCCGACGGGGAGCGTCTCTGGCTCGCCGACTCCGAGACGAGCGCCCTGCGATGGGTCGACCTCGACGGCACCGTCCACACCGCCGTGGGCACCGGCCTGTTCGACTTCGGGCTCCGCGACGGTGCCGCGGAACAGGCCCTGTTGCAGCACCCGTTGGGCGTGACCGCTCTGCCCGACGGCTCGGTCGCGATCAGCGACACCTACAACCACGCCCTGCGCCGCTACGACCCCGCGAGCGGCGAGGTCACCACCCTGGCCACGGATCTGCGGGAGCCGTCGGACGCGGTGCTCGCCGGGGACGACATCGTGGTGGTGGAGTCGGCCCGGCACCGGCTGACCCGGCTGCGCCTGCCGGAGGAGGCCGTGCGCGTCGACGCGGTCGCCCACCGCACCCGGCGCGCCGCCACCGAAGTCGCCCCCGGCAGGCTTCGGTTGGACGTGATCTTCCAGGCGCCGGCGGGCCAGAAGCTCGACACCCGGTACGGCCCGTCGACGCGGCTCCTGGTCTCCGCCACCCCGCCCGAGCTGCTGCTCTCGGGTGAGGGTGCGGACACCGATCTCGCCCGCACCCTCCACCTCAACCCCGAGATCGCCGAGGGCGTCCTGCACGTCTCGGCGATGGCGGCGTCCTGCGACACAGCATCCGACAGCGGCTCCGCCGCGGGTGCCGCCAACGAATACCCCGCCTGCCACGTCCACCAGCAGGACTGGGGTGTGCCGGTCCGCGTGACCGGGACCGGCGCGGACCGGCTCCCGTTGGTGCTCGCCGGGATGGACGGCGAGGCGGAGTCTCAGACGCCGTAACCGTCGCTGTAGCCGTCCCGCCGATGCTGGGGCTCCTGGCCGACGACCGGTGTCGTCGGGGGCACCACCACGCGCTTGCGCCTGGCGATGCTGCTGAACGTCGTGACGCCGATGAGCCCCACGATCATGAGGATGATCCCGACCAGGTCGAGATTGACCCCCTCCATCTCCCAGTCGGTCGCAAACGTGAGGATGGCTCCCGCGGCGATGAGGATGATGCACCCGCCGAGGCCCATGAGTTGTCGCCTCCCTGTCCGGTCCGGTGGTTCCGGTCGGAGGCGGGTACCCCACCGCCCAGGAACTACCCCTCCAGGAACGCCACCAACGAGTTCGCCAGCAGCCACGGGTCTTCCGCGCCGCACAACTCCCGCGCGCTGTGCATGGAGAGGATCGCCACGCCGATGTCGACGGTCTTGATGCCGTGCCGGGCCGCGGTGATCGGGCCGATCGTCGTGCCGCAGGGCATGGAGTTGTTGGAGACGAAGGACTGGAAGGGCACGTCGGCCTTCTCGCAGGCCGCCGCCCACACCGCCCGGCCCGAACCGTCGGTCGCATAGCGGTTGTTGACGTTGACCTTCAGGATCGGCCCGCCGTTGACGCGCGGGTGGTGCGTCGGGTCGTGGCGCTCCGCGTAGTTGGGGTGGACCGCGTGGCCCGTGTCGGAGGACAGACAGACCGTGCCGGCGAAGGCCCGCGCCCGGTCCTCGTACGACCCTCCGCGCGCGAACACCGAGCGCTCCAGGACGCCGCCCAGCAGCGGCCCGTCGGCACCCGTGTCGCTCTGCGAGCCGTTCTCCTCGTGGTCGAAGGCGGCCAGCACCGGGATGTACGGCAGTGCGGCGCCCGAGCCGGCCACCGCGGCCAGCGCCGCAGTTCCGGCGTGGACCGAGAGCAGGTTGTCCATGCGCGGGCCCGCGACGAGTTCCTTGTCCCGGCCCAGGTAGGCCGGCGGCTCCACGGAGTGCACCATCAGGTCCCAGCCGGCGACCTCATCCGCCGCGAGCCCGGCCGTCTCCTCGAGGAAGGCGATCAGGTCGCCGTCGCGCACATCGCCGCCGAGGCCCCAAATGGGCTGCAGATGCCGCTGCTTGTCGAGCTTGAGCCCCTCCGCCGACACGGAACGGTCGAGGTGGATGGCGAGTTGGGGGACGCGCAGCAGCGGCCGGTCCACGTTCACCAGCCGTGTCGTACCGTCCCGCAGCGTCAGCCGGCCCGCGATGCCCAGGTCGCGGTCGAGCCAGGAGTTGAGGAGCGGTCCGCCGTAGATCTCCACGGCCACCTGCCGCCAGCCGTGCGCACCGGTGTCGGGCAGCGGCTTCACGCGCAGGTTGGGGGAGTCCGTGTGCGCGCCGACGATCCGGTACGGCATGTGGGGCGCCGCGCCCTCGGGGACGTACCAGGCCACGATCGCGCCACCGCGCAGCACGTACTTGCCGCCGCTCGTTCCGTCCCAGGCGTCCGTCTCCGAGACCTGCCTGAATCCGGCCTTTTCCAGCCGTTCGGCGGTGTTCGCCACGGCGTGGTACGGCGTCGGGCTCGCCGCCAGGAAGGACATGAGGTCGTCGGTGTGGCCGCGGTCGAAGCGGGGGGGTTCGCTCATGGGTTCACCTTAACGACGTACGAGGGCCCGCTCCCGGTGAAGGGGAGCGGGCCCTCGTAAGGGCGATGTGGAATGTCCGTGAGTGACTGGAACAGGTGGCTAGAAAGGGGCGGTGGCAGCGCCCCTTCGGCCGACTGGAAGGCGCCGACTAGAAGGCGGCCTCGTCCAGCTCCATCAGGTCCAGCTCGACGCCCTCGGCGAGCTTGCGCGCGCCGGTGACGCCCGGCAGGACGTTGGCCGCGAAGAACTTCGCCGCCGCGATCTTGCCGGTGTAGAAGGCCTTGTCCTTGGCGGAGGCCGACTCCAGCTTCTCGGCGGCGACCGCGGCGCCCTTGAGTAGCAGGTAGCCGACGACCACGTCACCGGAGGCCATCAGCAGGCGGGTGGTGTTCAGGCCCACCTTGTAGATGTTCTTGACGTCCTGCTCGGTGGCCGCGAGGTCGGTCAGCATCAGACCGACGATCGCCTCCAGCTCGACGGCGGCCTTCGCGAGGTGCTCGCGGGTGCCGGCCAGCTCCTCGCCGCCCTCACCGAGCGCCAGGAACTTCTTGATGTCCTCGGCGAGCGAGTTCAGCGCGGCGCCCTGGTTGCGGACGATCTTCCGGAAGAAGTAGTCCTGGCCCTGGATCGCCGTCGTGCCCTCGTACAGGGTGTCGATCTTGGCGTCGCGGATGTACTGCTCGATCGGGTACTCCTGGAGGAACCCGGAGCCGCCGAAGGTCTGCAGCGACTGGGCGAGCTGCTCGTAGCCCTTCTCGGAGCCGTAGCCCTTCACGATCGGCAGGAGCAGGTCGTTCAGGGCCTCCAGCGCGGAGGCGTCCTCGCCGGCGGCCTCCTTGACCTGGATCTCGTCCTGGACGGACGCCGTGTAGAGCACCAGCGCGCGCATGCCCTCCGCGTACGCCTTCTGCGTCATGAGCGAGCGGCGGACGTCGGGGTGGTGGGTGATGGTGACCTTGGGCGCGGTCTTGTCCATGAAGTTCGCCAGGTCCGGACCCTGGACGCGCTCCTTGGCGTACTCCAGCGCGTTCAGGTAGCCCGTCGACAGCGTGGAGATCGCCTTCGTGCCGACCATCATGCGGGCGAACTCGATGATGCGGAACATCTGGCGGATGCCGTCGTGCTTGTCGCCGATCAGCCAGCCCTTGGCGGGGTGCTGGTCGCCGAAGGTCATCTCGCAGGTGTTGGAGGCCTTCAGGCCCATCTTGTGCTCGACGTTCGTGGCGTAGACGCCGTTGCGCTCGCCCAGCTCGCCGGTCTCGAAGTCGAACAGGTACTTCGGGACGAGGAAGAGCGACAGGCCCTTGGTGCCGGGGCCGTGGCCCTCGGGGCGGGCGAGGACGTAGTGGAGGATGTTCTCCTCCATGTCGTGCTCACCGGACGTGATGAAACGCTTCACGCCCTCGATGTGCCAGGAGCCGTCCTCCTGCTGGACCGCCTTGGCGCGGCCGGCGCCCACGTCCGAGCCGGCGTCCGGCTCGGTGAGGACCATGGTGGAGCCCCAGGTCTTGTCGACGGCGATCTGGGCGATCTTCTTCTGGACCTCGTTGCCCTCCTCGTAGAGGATGCCGGCGAACGCCGGGCCGGAGCAGTACATCCACACGGCCGGGTTCGAGCCGAGCAGCAGCTCCGCGTACGCCCAGATCAGGGAGCGCGGGGAGGTGGTGCCACCGATGGCCTCGGGCAGGCCGAGACGCCAGTACTCGGAGTCCATGAAGGCCTTGTAGCTCTTCTTGAAGGACGCCGGGACGGGCGCGGTGTTCGTCTCGGGGTCGAAGACCGGCGGGTTGCGGTCGGCGTCGGCGAAGGACTCCGCCAGCTCGTTCTCCGCGAGCCGGGTCAGCTCCTCGAGGATGCTCTTCGCGGTCTCGACGTCCATCTCCTCGAACGGACCCGTGCCGTACAGCTTGTCGCGTCCGAGTACCTCGAAGAGGTTGAACTCGATGTCGCGGAGGTTCGACTTGTAGTGCCCCATGGTCACGGCTCCGTAGAGGGTCGGCGAGGCACTTGGTTCCTCGCGCTAGTTCACGTACCAACAAGTAGCTACGATGATGCTACCCGTCAGTAATAAGACGCAACCCCGATCCGCAATCTGTGACAGGTCACACCGGAACCGTCAGTGTCGCCGTGTAACCCGCCGCCGCGCTGCCCTTCATCGCGGCCAGCTGCCGGCCGTAACCGTCGCTGAAGATGCCGTCCGTCTCCAGGGAGAGACCGGTGAGGTTGCGCACGCTCTCGGCGTACCCGTCCGTGGCGTAGACCGTGTCGCAGACGTCCTTCGGGAAGGCGAGCTGCGAGGTGCTGGTGATGGACGTGCCAGCCGTGGCGTCCGCCAGGCTGCCGTAGACCTCGAAGTGGATGTGCGGCCAGCGGCCCGCGTAACAGCCGGGGAAGATGCTCCTGAAGGTGACCTGGCCCGAGCCGTCGGCCTCCTGGACGCCGCGCAGCCAGTTCTCGTCGGTGACGCCCTCGGAGTACAGGGAGTAGTCGCCCGCTCGGTCGCAGTGCCAGATGTAGACCGCGGCGCCCTTCTTCGGCGTCCCGCACCCGGAGGCGGCGTCGACCACCGTGAGAGTGACGGTCAGGGGCACGCCCTCGGCGGTGCCGCCCGCGGAGTCGCCGAAGCTGCTGGTGATGTCGCTGCGGACGACACCGCTCTCCTTGAGGACGTTCACGCCGTTCGAGCCGTCGCCGGGGAAGGGCCCGGCGGTCTCGTCCGGGATGGTCGCGCACTCGGCGGACGACGACGCGGACGACGACGCGGAGCCCTTGGCGGAGGAGGCCGAGGACGCCGCCGGAGTCCCGTCCTGCGAGGTGCAGCCCACCAGCGGGACCAGGCTCGCGCCCGCCATCAGCCGGATCATGCGCCGGCGGGCGAGGACGGGAAGGTCGTACGAGAGCCCTCTGTCGTGCTCGTGGACTCCGCCGTCGTGGACCTCGTCGGCGTGGTGTCGGCCCATGGCTGTCCCCTCGCTGGTGCGGTGCCGTTTCAGGCACCCCTCCCGATACTCCCGATACGACAGACGCTAGTGAGGGACGGCTGTCGGAAAGCAGTACGGCGGCTGTCGACTCGCTGTCGGTTTTGCCGGAGCCGTCGAAGCGGCCCCCGTACCGGTCCGCTCTCCCCGCCGCTCTCGGTACGCTTGCGTCCATGTACGGCTACGACCAGAACGTCGGCGCTCAGCAGCAGTACGCCTCGCCGCAGCAGCCCATGGCCGGCGGCGTCGGCGGCTATGGCCAGCAGCCACCCCTGTACCCCGAGCCGTCACCGCCCTCGCTCGCGGACGCGGTGCGGGCCTTCACCACCGGGCAGATGTCCGCCGAGGACTTCCAGCAGGTCTTCGCGACGTCGAAGGTCTACTGCCCGCGCGGCGACAACCCGGGCTTCCTCGCCCTGCACAACACCCAGCAGCCGGTGATCCCGATGTTCACCTCGCTGAAGGAGCTGCGCCGGTACGCGGGCAAGGAGTCCAAGTACTTCGTCATCACCGGCGCCGAGGTGATCGACCTGCTGCCGACCGGCTACGGCTGCGTCCTCGACATGGAGGGCGAGCACCGCATGGTCTTCGACGCGAAGGCCGTGGAGCAGATGGTCGAGTTCGCGATGCGGCGCATGTACGGCTGACCTCAGCGGTTGAGGCGTAGCGCCAGGCCGTCGAGGACCGCTTCCAGGCCGTAGGCGAACTTCTCGTCGCGCAGAGCCACCGGATCAGTGGTCGCGTTGAGAGCCTCCGCGTATCCCTCGGCGAGGTGCTCGTGGGCCGCGGCCGCCTGTTGGGCGGCGGGCATCAGACGGGCGATGAAATCGGCCTCGGTCTCACCGGAGCGGGCGACCGTGGTGAGCCAGGCGGCCTCCGTGGTGCTCATGCCGATCACGTACGACAGCAGCGTGTCGATCGGGCCGGTCGGCCTCGCGAACCCGGCGGCCGTGAACAGAGCCGCCAGCCGCTCGGAGAACGCCATCAGGTTCGGGCCGAGATAGGCGAGGCCCGCCTGTCCGAGCACCGACGACAGCCACGGGTGCCGCAGAGCCGTCGAGCGGAACGCACCCGCGGCCTCGCCGGCCGCCGCGCGCCAGTCGGGGCTGTCGGCCGGCGGTACGTGGATCTCGGCGGCGACCTCGTCGACGGCCAGTTCCATCAGCTCGTCCTTGGTGGCGACGTGCCGGTAGAGGGAGGCGGCGCCGGCGTTGAGCCGGGTCGCGAGCTTGCGCATGCTCAGCGCCTCGACACCCTCCGCGTCCAGCATGGCGATCGCCTCGCGCACGATCGTGGCGCGGCTGAGTGCCGGCTGGTCGGACTCGCGCTGGGGGCGGGCCCAGACGGAGGGGATGGAGCTCTGCTTCGTCGTCCTGGCGGCCATCGGCACTCCTTCGCATCCCTGCGTACATCGTTCGCATCGAGCGTACAGTAATCGATGGTTGCGAACACTGTTCCGTTGTGCGTACAGTGTTCGCAACGAAGGAACGGTGTTCACGAAGCCGGGGAGAACGTCATGGAGGGGAACGTCATGGACGTCAAGGGAACGCGTGATCCACGCCGCTGGTGGATCCTGATCGTGCTCTGCCTGAGCACGCTCGTGCTGGTCGTCGACAGCATGGCGCTGACCGTCGCGGTGCCCGTGATGACGGGGGACATCGGGGCGAGCGCCCAGGACACCCAGTGGATCCTGGACTCCTACATCCTGGTCTTCGCCGGCCTCCTGCTCACGTCCGGCAGCCTGGGCGACCGGTTCGGACGCCGGAAGGTGATGCTGATCGGGCTCCTGCTCTTCGGGGCGGCGTCACTGGCCGCGACCTGGTGCACCAGCCCCGGCGAGGTGATCGCCGCACGCGTCGCGATGGGTCTCGGCGGGGCCCTGATCATGCCGTCCACCCTCTCGATCCTCATCACCGTCTTCGACGAGGAGGAGCGCAGCAAGGCGATGGCGGCCTGGAGCTCGGTGTCGATGCTCGGCCTGGTCGGCAGCCCGGTGCTGGGCGGCGTCCTGATCGACCACTTCTCCTGGCAGTCGATCTTCTTCATCAACGTGCCGATCGTGGCGCTCGCGGTCGTCGCCGCTCTGGCGCTGATGCCGGAGTCCAGGGCGCCCTGGCAGAAGGCGGACCCGCTGGGTGCGGTGCTGTCGGCGGTCGGGATGACGGCCCTGGTCTGGTGGATCATCGAGCTCCCGCAGCACGGTGCGCTGGGCGGCCGCGCCACGGTCACCCTGGTGGTGGCGCTCGCCTCGCTGGCCGGCTTCGTGGTCTGGGAGAACGTCACCAAGTCGCCGATGGTCCCGCTGGTCCTGTTCAAGCACCGCAACTTCAGCGGCGGTTCGCTCTCCCTGGCGCTCGTGCAGATCGGCAACGGCGGTCTGCTGCTGGTCCTCACCCAGTACCTGCAGTTCGTGCTCGGCTACTCGCCCCTCAAGGCGGGCCTCGCCTTCCTGCCGCTGGCGATCACCGCGCTGCTCGGCAACGGCGTGGGCGTCAAGCTCGCCGCGAAGTACGGCAACCGGTGGGTGATCCTCGCGGGGATGCTGGTGATGGTGGCCTGCTTCGCCCTCATGGCCACGGTCTCGGCGGACTCCGGCTTCACGGTCCCGGCGGTGGCGCTCGGTCTGCTCGGCCTCGGCGCCGGCCTCGCGATGCCGGCCGCGGTCGCCGCGCTGATGGGCACCATCCCCGAGGACAAGGCGGGCGTCGGCTCGGCCCTGAACGACACCATCCAGCAGGCCGGCACCGCACTCGGCATCGCGATCCTCGGCTCGCTGCTGTCGAGCGGCTTTGCGGACCGGATGCCCGAGGGGGTGCCGGAGGAGGCGAAGCACTCGATCGCCGGGGCGGTGGCCGGCGGTGACGCCGGTCTGGTCGCGGCGGCCCGCGAGGCCTTCACCGCCTCGATGTCCACCACCTTCATGGTCAGCGCGATCGGTGTCCTGGCGGCGGCGCTGCTGGCGACGCTGGTGATGCGGGACGACCGGAAGAGGCCGGACGCCGCGGACGGCACGGCCGGGACGGACCGGTCGGACCGCACGGCCGGCAAGCAGCTCGAACCGGTCGTCTGACCTCCAAGTCCGCGCTCTTCCTGACACACTGAGCCGCTCCCGCACCACCGGGTCCTTGTGACGAAGGCCGCGCCCACTTCGGGTGTCGGCCTTCGGCTGTGCCCGGAGGGAATGCCCTCCGGGTTCTTCCCGTTAGGGGTAGCAAGAAGTTCAATGCTCAACTAAAGTGGACGCACAAGGAGGTACCGACATGCCTGCAGTGACCGTCGAGAACCCGCTGACGCTGCCGCGCGTCGCCGCGCCCGCGGACGCCGTGGCCCGTCCCGTGCTGACCGTCACGACCGCGCCGAGCGGTTTCGAGGGTGAGGGCTTCCCGGTGCGCCGTGCGTTCGCCGGGATCAACTACCGCCACCTGGACCCGTTCATCATGATGGACCAGATGGGCGAGGTGGAGTACGCGCCGGGCGAGCCCAAGGGCACCCCCTGGCACCCGCACCGCGGCTTCGAGACCGTCACGTACATCATCGACGGGATCTTCGACCACCAGGACAGCAACGGCGGCGGTGGCACCATCACCAACGGCGACACCCAGTGGATGACGGCAGGCAGCGGCCTCCTCCACATCGAGGCCCCGCCGGAGTCCCTCGTCATGTCCGGCGGTCTCTTCCACGGCCTGCAGCTGTGGGTGAACCTCCCGGCCAAGGACAAGATGATGGCCCCGCGCTACCAGGACATCCGCGGCGGCAACGTCCAGTTGCTCACCACCCCCGACGGCGGCGCGCTGCTGCGCGTCATCGCGGGCGAGCTGGACGGCCACCAGGGTCCCGGTGTCACCCACACCCCGATCACGATGATCCACGCGACGCTGGCGCCGGGCGCGGAGATCACGCTGCCGTGGCGGGAGGACTTCAACGGCCTCGCGTACGTCCTCGCGGGCCGCGGCAGCGTGGGTGCCGAGCGCCGCCCGATCCAGCTGGGCCAGACGGCGGTCTTCGGCGACGGAGGTTCCCTGACCGTCCGCGCCGACGAGAAGCAGGACTCCCACACGCCGGACCTGGAGGTCGTCCTCCTCGGCGGACAGCCGATCCGGGAGCCGATGGCCCACTACGGCCCGTTCGTCATGAACACCCGTGACGAACTCCAGCAGGCCTTCGACGACTTCCAGAAGGGCCGGCTCGGCACGATCCCGGCCGTGCACGGGATGAGCGCGGACGGCCCGTCCAAGGTCTGACCCGCCTGGCCTGCCTGGCCTGCCGACACGAGAAGGCCCGCCTCCGCGCCCCCTGGCGCGGCCGCGGGCCTTTCGTCGTCCCGTCACCCACCCGGTCCGCCCGCGCACGACAGCATCGCCCCGCGCATGATCCGCTGGAACCGTGCAGGCCCCCACCCCGCTGCTCCCCGATCCCGTCCGGCGGCTCGCCGCCTGGTGTGTCGTCGTGTTGCTGGTCGCGGGGGTCGTCTACGTCGGGATCCGGCTGGCCGTGGAATTCAGTACGGCCGTGGTGCCCGTCCTCCTCGCCATGCTCGGGACGGCGCTGCTGGGGCCGTTGCACCGGCGGCTGGTGAAGGCCAAGGTGAACCGGTCGGTGGCCGCCGGGCTCACCTGCGTCGCCGTGGTGGCCGTCGTCGGCGGGGCGGTGTACATCGTCGTCGCCGCCATCGTGGACAGCGGCGACGAGATCGTCGCCTCGCTCAAGCAGGCGGGCCGCGATCTCACGGGCCACTTCGGGGCCGCCGGGACCTCGCTGGACGATCTCGCCTCCAATGCCAAGGAGTTGCTCACCAAGTTCGGCGGGACGGCCGCCTCCGGGGTCATCAGCGGGGTCAGCGTCGTGGGCGAGACCCTCGCCATCGCCGTGCTCTCGCTGCTGCTCGTCTTCTTCTTCCTGCGGGACTCCGACCGGGCCGCCGGCGCCCTGCGGGCCCTCGTCCCCGGCGGGAGCGGAGACCTCGCGGAGGCCATGGCCAGGCGGGCCTTCCGGGCCGTGGAGGGGTTCATGCGGGGGACCACCCTGATCGCCCTCATCGACGCCCTGTGCATCACCGTCGGACTGCTGATCCTCGACGTCCCGGGCGCGGTCGGGCTCGGCGCGCTCGTCTTCGTCGGGGCCTACGTCCCCTACCTCGGCGCCTTCGTCTCAGGAGCCGTCGCCGTGCTGGTCGCGCTCGCCGACCGGGGGTTCGTCATCGCGCTGTGGGTGCTCGGGTTGGTGCTCGCCGTGCAGGTGCTGGAGGGGCATGTACTCCAGCCCGCGATCCAGAGCCGGACGGTCCAGATGCACCCGGCCGTCGTCATGGTGACGATCACCGCGGGGGCCTCCGTGGCCGGCATCCTCGGCATGCTGCTCGCCGTACCGCTCACCGCAGCCGCCACCGCAGTCGTACACGAACTCAGAGAGCGCTACGGCGACTCGGAGCCCTCCGAGCCGTCCGCGCCCCCCGATCCGTCCGTGCCCGCGCCGCCCTCGGACTCGTAGAGCTCGAACCAGATGCTCTTGCCCTCGCCCCGTGGGTCCACGCCCCAGGCGTGAGCCAGCAGCTCGATCAGCATCAGGCCCCGCCCGGACGACGCCAGTTCCCCGGGGCGGCGCATGTGCGGCAGGTCGTCGCTGGTGTCCGTCACCTCGACGCGCATCCGGCGGTCCCCCGGCTCGCCCCGCACCTCGGCCAGCAGCAGGGCGTCGGCGTCGGTGTGGACGAGGACGTTCGTCAGCGTCTCGGAGAGCAACAGGACAGCCGAGTCGACCTGGTCGTCGCAGGCCCAGTCGTGCAGCAGCTCCCGCAGCTGCTGCCGGGCCACCGCGACCCGCTCCGGCTCGGCCTGCGCCACCGACAGCATGGTGCGCCGGACCGTCGGCTGTACGCCCACCGGGTCACCGCAGCCGCACCCGTCCCCCTGCCGCCACAGCAGCAGCACCGCTATGTCGTCCTCGCGCCGGTCGGCGAGCGGGCCGGTGGTGTGGTGGGAGGACGGGCCGTGGACGGCCTGGACGAGGGCGTCGGCGAGTGCCTCCAGGTCGCCGTCGTGCTCCTCAAGGATCGTGCGGATGCGCTTCCAGCCGGTCTCCAGGTCGTGGCCGCCGGTCTCGATCAGGCCGTCCGTGCAGATCAGCATGGTTTCGCCGGGTTCCAAGGTGATCCGGGTCGTCGGGTAGTCGGCGTCCGGGTCGATGCCCAGCGGGAGGCCGCCGGCCGTCGGGCGGGCGAGCACCGTGCCGTCGATCATGCGGATCGCCGGGTCCGGGTGGCCGGCGCGGGCGATGTCCAGCAGCCCGGTCGTGGGGTCGACCTCGACGTACAGGCAGGTCGCGAAGCGCAGGTCGGTCGGGTCCTCGTCGAGGGAGCCGAACGTCATCCCGTGCAGGAAGCGCGAGGCGCGGGAGAGGACGGCGTCGGGGCGATGGCCCTCGGAGGCGTAGGCGCGCAGCGCGATCCGCAGCTGGCCCATCAGGCCCGCGGCCCGTACGTCATGGCCCTGGACGTCACCGATGACGAGGGCGAAGCGGCCTTCCCCAGACTTCGTCCGGGAGGTGCCCCCAGGCAGCGGGATCATGTCGTACCAGTCGCCGCCGACCTGAAGCCCGCCGCCGGTCGGGACATAGCGTGCCGCCACGCTCATGCCCGGTATCTCGGGGCCCAGCTGAGGGAGCATCGAGCGCTGGAGGCCGTCCGTCAGCTCCCGCGCGGACTCGGCGGCCTCGGCACGGGAGAGAGCCTGGGCGAGCATGCGGGCCACCGTCGTCAGCACGGACCGCTCGTCGGGCGTGAACGCGACCGGATAGGTGAACGCCGCCATCCAGGCGCCCATCGTGCGGCCCGCCACGGTCAGCGGCAGGAACGCCCAGGACTGCCGGTTGAAGTGCGCGGCCAGCGGCCAGGTGACGGGGTAGCGGTCCTTGTACCGCTCGGGTGAGGAGAGATAGACGGCACGGCCGGTGCGGACGACCTCGGCGGCCGGGTAGTCCGTCTCCAGGGCCATGTGTGTGAAGGGGCCCTCGTCGCCGGGCTGGTGGCCGTGATGGCCGATGATCGTCAGGCGATCGCCCGTCACCCCGAACACCGCGAGGCCGTCCGGTGAGAAGCCCGGCATCGACAGGCCCGCCGCGACCCGCAGCACCTCCGCCGTCGACCGTGCCTCGGCCAGCGCCCGGCCCGCGTCCAGCAGGAACGCCTCCCGGGAGCGCCGCCAGTCGCCGGTGACCGCCGTACGCCCGGCCGAGGTGCCCGGCACCGGTTCGGTGACCTCCTGGAGGGAGCCCGTCACCTCGTACGACTTCTTCTCGCGGTCGAAGGACGCATGGAAGCGGCTGCGGCCGAGCCGGATCACCCGGCCCCGCTCGTCCATGATCCGCACCCGCGCCTCACCGAGCGTGCCCTCGGCCACGGCGAGCTGGATCACCCCGCTGATCTCGTTCCAGTCGACCGGGTGCAGGCGGGCGCGCACCTGGGCCTGGCTGAGGGTGGCCTGTTCGGCGGGCAGCCCGAGCAGCCGTGCCGCCTCCGCGTCGACCGTGACCAGTCCCGTGGCGGTGTTCCAGTGCCACAGTCCGGTAGCGAGGGCGGCGAGAACCTCCCCCACGGCGGGCAGGGGCTCACCAGTGCGCATTGCCCCACTCTAAGAAGAGGTGATCGCACACTGCCACCGAAGCTGTACGGGGCACCTGGTCGGGAAGGGCCCGCGGGCGCCGCCAAATGGTGGGGAGCCGATCTTGGGGTCCCCGGTAGGCTGGGGGGAGTTTCACGGAAAGTTTCACGTGAAACAGGCCCCCCGATCCGCGAAGACTGGATGAACGACGATGCATCGGTACAGGTCCCACACCTGCGGCGAGCTCCGCTCCTCTGACGTCGGCACCGACGTCCGACTGAGTGGCTGGCTGCACAATCGGCGCGACCTGGGCGGCATCCTCTTCATCGATCTGCGCGACCACTACGGCATCACGCAGCTCGTCGCCCGTCCCGGCACGCCCTCCTACGAGGCTCTCGACAAGCTCTCCAAGGAGTCGACCGTCCGCGTCGACGGCAAGGTCGTCTCCCGCGGCGCCGAGAACATCAACTCCGAGCTGCCCACCGGTGAGATCGAGGTCGAGGTCGGCGAGGTCGAGCTGCTCGGCGCGGCCGCCCCGCTGCCCTTCACGATCAACACCGAGGACGGGGTCAACGAGGAGCGGCGCCTGGAGTACCGCTTCCTGGACCTGCGCCGCGAGCGCATGCACCGCAACATCCTGCTGCGTACGTCGGTCATCTCGGCGATCCGCCACAAGATGACGGCGCTGGGCTTCAACGAGATGGCGACGCCGATCCTGTCCGCGACCTCCCCCGAGGGCGCCCGCGACTTCGTCGTCCCCTCCCGGCTGAACCCGGGCAGGTTCTACGCCCTGCCGCAGGCCCCCCAGCAGTTCAAGCAGCTGCTGATGATCTCCGGCTTCGACCGCTACTTCCAGATCGCGCCCTGCTTCCGTGACGAGGACGCGCGTGCGGACCGCTCGCCTGGCGAGTTCTACCAGCTCGACGTCGAGATGAGCTTCGTCGAGCAGGAGGACGTCTTCCGGCCGATCGAGCAGCTGATGACCGAGCTGTTCGAGGAGTTCGGCAACGGCCGCCACGTCACGTCCCCGTTCCCGCGGATCCCGTTCCGCGAGGCGATGCTGAAGTACGGCTCGGACAAGCCGGACCTGCGCGCCCAGCTGGAGCTCGTCGACATCACCGACGTGTTCGAGGGCTCGGAGTTCAAGGCGTTCGCCGGCAAGCACGTGCGCGCGCTGCCGGTGCCGGACGTCTCCGCGCAGCCCCGCAAGTTCTTCGACCAGCTCGGTGACTTCGCGGTCTCGCAGGGCGCCAAGGGCCTGGCGTGGGTCCGTGTCGCCGAGGACGGCTCGCTGACCGGCCCGATCGCCAAGTTCCTCACCGAGGAGAACGTCAAGGTCCTCACCGAGCGCCTCGGCCTGGAGGCCGGTCACGCCGTGTTCTTCGGCGCGGGCGAGTTCGACGAGGTCTCGAAGATCATGGGCGCGGTGCGGGTCGAGGCCGCCAAGCGGGCCGGGCACTTCGAGGAGGGCGTCTTCCGGTTCTGCTGGATCGTCGACTTCCCGATGTACGAGAAGGACGAGGAGACCGGCGCGATCGACTTCTCGCACAACCCGTTCTCCATGCCGCAGGGCGGCCTGGAGGCCCTGGAGAACCAGGACCCGCTGGACATCCTGGGCTGGCAGTACGACATCGTCTGCAACGGCGTGGAGCTGTCCTCCGGCGCGATCCGGAACCACGAGCCCGAGATCATGCTCAAGGCCTTCGAGATCGCCGGCTACGACCGCGAGACCGTCGAGGAGAAGTTCGCCGGCATGCTGCGCGCGCTCCGCTTCGGCGCCCCGCCGCACGGTGGCATCGCGCCCGGCGTCGACCGCATCGTCATGCTGCTCGCCGACGAGCCGAACATCCGCGAGACGATCGCCTTCCCGCTCAACGGCAACGCCCAGGACCTGATGATGGGCGCGCCGACGGAGCTGGAGGAGGCGCGGCTGAAGGAGCTGCACCTGACGGTGCGCAAGCCGCAGCCCAAGTAGTCGGCTGAGCGAGGGGCCCGGAACCGTGATCGGTTCCGGGCCCTTTCAGGTTCCACAGGTAACCACAGCTCACACCCATGCCCCTTACAGCGCTCTTACCTAGCGTCCTGGGAATGACGGGAAACCACACGGCCCAAGAGCCGAAGCACAAACGGGATCTGACGCGTCGCAAGGTCGTCGTCGCCGGTGCGGGAGCCGCCGCGGCGGTGGGCGTGGGCGGCACGCTGGCGGCGGGCGCGTTCGCGGGAGAGTCGGGGACGAAGGGTGCGAAGGCGTCGGCGAGCAGCAGTTCCACCGCCGCGGAGGCCTGCTACAAGCTCACCTCGGAGACCACCGAGGGCCCCTACTACATCGACGCGGACAAGCTCCGCCAGGACATCACCGAGGACAAGGAGGGCATCCCGCTCACCCTCCGCATCAAGGTGATCGACGCCGAGAGCTGCAAGCCGGTCGGTAACGCGGCCGTGGACATCTGGCACTGCGACGCGCTGGGCCTGTACTCGGGCTACGAGTCCTTCTCGAACGGCGGCGGGGGCGGCACCCCGCCCACGGACGCCCCCTCGGGCACGCCCACCGCAGTGCCGTCCGGCACCCCGACCGGTGAGCCGCCGGCCGGCGGGGGTGGCGGCGGGCACGAGGAGCCGACCAGCGACACCCGCTATCTGCGCGGCACCTGGAGGACGGACCGCAAGGGCTTCGTCACCTTCAAGACGATCTTCCCGGGCTGGTACCAGGGCCGCTGCGTGCACATCCACACCAAGGTGCATGTCAGCGGCGCGTGGACGGACGCCGGTTACGAGGGCGGCACCACCTGCCACACCGGCCAGTTCTTCTTCGACGAGGAGACGGTGCTCCTCTCCGCCGAGGCGGAGCCGTACTCGACGTCCACGACGCAGCGCACCACGCTCGACGAGGACACGATCTACGACCAGAGCGGGACCACCGGCGGTCTGCTGAAGCTGAAGTACAAGAAGAACGACATCGCCAAGGGTGTCCAGGCGACGATCACCGTGGGCGTCGACCCGGAGGCGACGAACACCGGCACCTGACTCGACCTGACCCCACCCGAACGGCGCGGGGCGGATGTGTGCGTACACGTCCGCCCCGCATTCACATGAATGGACGCTGAGTCCGGGTGGCGGCGCCGTCACTCCTCCTCCGTCGGTGGCCTGAGTGCCTCCTCCTCCAGCAGGCGCTCGGCGATGTCGTCGGCCCAGGCCCTGACCCACCGGCGCAGCGTTGTCACTGACTCCGTGGTGAGGCCGCGGGCGGTGAACACCCGGTCGTCCAGCAGTTCCGTCGCCTCCAGGCGGGACTGGAGGTCGGCCGGGTCGAACTCGTCCCAGGCGTGGCGGCGGCCCTGCTCCTCCAGGTCGGGGAAGCTCCAGTGGGCCGCGGCGGCGTAGACGTCGATCAGGTCGCGTGCGGTGCCGCGGTCGGTCAGGGCGCGGACCTTGGTGCCGATGAGGTCTTCGAGGGAGAGGACCGGGCCGAGGTCGGTGGTGACCGGCGGGTGCCAGAGAGTCTCCTTCAGGAGGTCGAGCGTGTACTCCTCGGCACGGCCGCCCGAGAGCTGGTCACCGGCGTCCGGGGCGGTGACGAGCAGCCGGGCGGAGAGCGGGTCGGTCTCCAGGGGGCGTACCCGCCAGCCGAGTTCGGTCAGGCCGCGCAGCATGTCGGCAGCGATCCGGTCCATGGGCTCGGGCGACTCCGTCGCCACCTCCAGCGGCCCCCGCACCGACTCCCGCGACGTCAGACCGTGCGCCCGGACCGCGTACTCGCCGGCCAGGACGAGGGCATGGCGGGCGCCCAGAGCGAGGACATCGGTCAGGAGGTGGCGGGGCTGCGGGATCATCGTGCGCCGATTATGGCTGCCCCGCCGAGTCGGGCGACCTCGGCGGGGCCGGACGTACGGCTACTTCGCCACGAACTGCGTCAGGATCGCCTGCACCTCGTAGATGTCGACGCCCTTGGTGAACGTCTTCTGGACCGGCGTCGCCGACCCCGAGAGCCAGATCTTCAGCTCGGCGTCCAGGTCGAAGGTGCCGGCCGTCTCCACCGCGAAGTGCGTGATGCTGCGGTACGGGATCGAGTGGTACTCCACCTTCTTGCCGGTGATGCCCTGCTTGTCGACCAGGATCAGACGGCGGTCGGTGAACAGGATGGTGTCCCGTATCAGCAGGTACGCCGCGTGCACCTGCTCACCGTGGCCCAGCAGACGCGCGTAGTCCTGCTGCGCCTGCCCCTGGTCGATGGTGTGCGCGTTGCCGAAGAGTGCCATGAATGGATCCCCCCACTTGATGGCCTTACATGATCTTCGCAATGTACAGCGCCTCAGGGGCGTCCAGGCATAGAGGCCCAAAAGATCAGGTGTCGTACGAACCGTCCCAGGGCGCCCCGAAACCCAGGTGGTCCGGGTACAGCTCGGCCCACGCGTCACCCTCGTCCTCATCCGACACCAGGCCGAACAGCACGCCGTCGACGGTGAGTTGGAAGGGGCGGACGGCGATGTCCGTGTACGTACGGCGGGGCAGACTGCGCAGCTGCGTCGCGAGGTGGGCGCGGGCGCGGGCCAGCACCGAGTCGGCTCCGTGCGGGGCGCGCATCTGCTCGGCCCAGGTGCCGGCGCACCAGATCTCCGAGTCGCGGTACCGGCCTTCGGGGTCGAAGGTGTGCAGTACCGAATAGAGGCGTTTTTGCTCTTCCCAGCCGGTGCCGAGGTCGAAATCCTTGGGGAAGGCGTACGTGACCGATCCGAAGAACTGTCCGTCCGCGTAACAACCGATCGCCTCGGTACGGCCGTGCGGCTCGTAGGCGATCGGGATGACCTCTGGGACTGCCATGGCGGAAACCATACGGTCGTGACGGGGGGCATGGTGGCGGTGGGGGGCGATCCATGCCAACAGGATGGACAACATCCGCGTGATGTCCCCGAGTTGCACACCGATCAGTCAAGACCTCCACGGCAACCTTTCGGATCTCCGCGACCACAGACGGGTCGGAAGCCCGCCCACGCGGGATCGCTCGCCGCAGCGCGAGCCTCACCGAAAGCATCCGAAGGACTCATTCGTGGCATCCGATTCCCAACGCCCCGTCCACCGCCCCGTCCACCGCCCCGTCCGGCGCCCCTCCCACCGCCGTTCCGTCCGCGGGCCCCGCAGCGTCGTCGCGACCGCCGCTGCCCTGGCCGCCGGCATCGGTGCCGGTGTCTTTGTGATGAACGCCAACGCCAATGCCGACGCGGTCGACCTGTACCACCAGTCCCTGCCCGCGAAGGACGGATGGGCGGCCTCCGGCTCCGGTACGACGGGCGGCTCGAAGGCCGATTCCGCGCACGTGTACACCGTCAGCACCCGCGCGCAGCTCGTGAAGGCATTGGGGTCGGTCTCCGACACCACGCCCCGGATCATCAAGGTCAAGGGCACCATCGACGCCAACACCAGCGACGCCGGCAAGAAGCTGGCCTGCGCCGACCACGCCTCCGGTACCGGCTATTCGCTCGCCTCCTATCTCAAGGCCTACGACCCGGCGACGTACGGCAGGAAGGCACCGTCGGGCACGCAGGAGAACGCCCGCAAGGCCGCCGCGGAGAAGCAGAAGAAGAACGTCGTCTTCCGGGTGCCGGCCAACACCACCCTCGTCGGTGTCCCGGGCACGAACGCCGGCATCACGGGCGGCAGCCTCCAGGTGCAGAACGTGAAGAACGTCATCGTCCGCAACCTGACGTTCTCCGCCACCGAGGACTGCTTCCCGCAGTGGGACCCGACGGACGGTTCGGCGGGCGAGTGGAACTCCGCCTACGACTCCGTCACCCTGCGCGGCGCGACGAACGTCTGGGCCGACCACAACACGTTCACGGACGCGCCGGTCTTCGACAAGTCGCTGAAGACGTACTTCGGCCGCAAGTACCAGATCCACGACGGCGCCCTCGACATCACAGGCGGCTCCGACCTGGTGACCGTCGAGCGCAACGTGTTCAGCAGCCACGACAAGACGATGCTGATCGGCAGCAGCGACACGGACAGCACCGGCAGGCTGCGGGTCACCCTCCACCACAACGTGTGGAAGGGGATCGTGCAGCGGGCGCCCCTGGCCCGCATCGGCCGGATCCACCTCTACAACAACCTCTACGACACGACCGCGCTCAACGGCTACGAGCCGAAGTACAGCATCGACTCCCGCGCCAAGGCCCAGGTCGTCGCCGAGCACAACGCCTGGACGCTCCCGTCCGGCGCCAAGGCGGCCAAGCTGCTGAGCGGCGACGGCACCGGCTCGATCGCGGGCACCGGCAACCTCGTCAACGGCACCGCCACCGACATCGTGGCCGCCTACAACGCCGCGAGCTCGAAGAAGATCAAGACGACGGTGAACTGGAAGCCGGCGCTGACGGCGGGGCTCCAGACGTCGGCGAAGAACCTCGCGAACGAGCTGGCGACGACGACGGGCGCCGGGATCCTCAAGTAGTCGCCGGCGGTTCTTCCAGCCGCGGGAACAGCACCGCACCCTTGGTGACCGTCGTACCGGCGGGGAGCCTCCCCCAGTCGGCCGCCTCCTGGATCCTCTGGTCCTGGAGACGGCCCAGGGAGGCCTCCGCGCCCAGGGAGTCCCAGAGCTTCGCGGAGGTCTCCGGCATCACCGGTTCCAGCAGGACGGCGACGGCCCGGAGGGACTCGGCGGCCGTGTAGAGGATGGTGGCGAGACGGGCCCGGGCCTCCTCGGAGCCCGCTGCGTCAGCAGCATGGTCAAACGCAGTCTTGGCGACCTTCCAGGGCTCCTGCTCCGTGAGGTAGCCGTTGACCTGCCGGACGAAGTCGAAGACCGCCAGGATGCCGCCCTGGAAGTCCAGCTCGTCGCCGATCCTGCGGTCGGCCTCCGCGACGGCCTTGGCGAGAGCCTCCTGGACGGCCTGCTCGGCCTTGCCGTGGGCCGTCGACGCCGGCAGCTCGCCGCCGAAGTACCGGCCGACCATGGCCGCCACCCGGGAGGCGAGGTTGCCGTAGTCGTTCGCCAGCTCGCTGGTGTAGCGGGCGGAGAAGTCCTCCCAGGAGAACGAGCCGTCCTGGCCGAAGGCGATCGCGCGCAGGAAGTACCAGCGGTAGGCGTCCACGCCGAAGTGCGAGGTCAGGTCCTGTGGCTTGATGCCGGTCAGGTTGGACTTGCTCATCTTCTCGCCGCCGACCAGCAGCCAGCCGTTGGCCGCGATCCGGCCCGGCAGCGGCAGACCGTTCGCCATCAGCATGGCCGGCCAGATGACCGCGTGGAAGCGGAGGATGTCCTTGCCGACGAGGTGGACGTCGGCCGGGAACGTCGACTCGAACTTCTCGGGGTTCTCGTTGTAGCCGACGGCCGTGGCGTAGTTGAGCAGGGCGTCCGCCCAGACGTAGATGACGTGGTCGTCGTCCCAGGGGGCCTTGACGCCCCAGTCGAACGTCGAGCGGGAGACGGAGAGGTCCTGAAGGCCGCCCCGGACGAAGTTCACCACCTCGTTGCGGGCCGACTCCGGCTGGATGAAGCCGGGGTTGGCCTCGTAGTGGGCGAGGAGGCGCTCACCGTACTCGCTGAGCTTGAAGAAGTAGTTCTCCTCCTTGAGGAGATCCACCGGGCGCTTGTGGATCGCGCAGAGCAGAGTGCCGTCCGCCGCCTCGATCAGCTCGCCGGGGAGCTTGTACTCCTCGCAGGCCACGCAGTACGGGCCCTCGTAACTCCCCTTGCGGATCCGGCCGTTGTCGTACAGGTCCTGGAAGAACTCCTGCACCCGGTCGGTGTGCCGCTTCTCCGTCGTACGGATGAAGTCGTCGTGGGAGATCTCCAGGTGCCGCCAGAGCGGCTTCCAGGACTCCTCGGCCAGCCGGTCGGCCCAGACCCGCGGCGGCACGCCGTTCGCCTCGGCCGTCCGCAGGATCTTCTGGCCGTGTTCGTCGGTCCCCGTGAGGAACCACACGTCCTCGCCGCGTCGGCGGTGCCAGCGGGCGAGGACGTCGGCCGCCACCGTGGTGTAGGCGTGGCCCAGGTGCGGGGCGTCGTTGACGTAGTAGATCGGGGTCGTGACGTAGTACGTCATGACCTCACTCCATCACAGTCGCGCGACGCCCCTCACATCATTCAGGCGCCTTCGCCGCCGAAGCGCTCCTTGTACGCCTCCAGGTCCTCGTCCGTGAGCTTGGCGAAGAGGACCGGCGGGACGGTGAAGGGGGTGCCGGCGGGGACGGCCGTGAGGGACCTGGCCTCCTCGGGGCTCACCCAGGTCGCCGTGTCGTTCTTCAGGGCGAAGGCCTGGCGCATGGCGGCCGCCGACGTCGGGATGAACGGCTCCGAGACCACCGCGTACAGGTGGATCAGATTCATCGCCGTACGGAGGGTGAGGGCGGCGCCGTCCTTGTCGGTCTTGATCTCCAGCCAGGGGGCCTTCTCCTCCAGGTAGGAGTTGCCCGCGGACCACAGCGCGCGCAGGGCGGCGGCCGCCTTGCGGAACTGGAGGGTCTCCATGTGCTGCTCGTACTCGGCGAGGAGCTCGGCGATCTGCTCGCCCAGCTTCGCCTCCGCCTCGCCGGCCTCGGCGCCCGCCGGGACCTCCTCGCCGAAGCGCTTCTTGGAGAAGGACAGGACGCGGTTGACGAAGTTGCCGAGGGTGTCGGCCAGGTCCTTGTTGACCGTCGCCGTGAAGTGCTCCCAGGTGAACGACGAGTCGTCCGACTCGGGGGCGTTGGCGATCAGGAAGTAGCGCCAGTAGTCGGCGGGGAGGATCTCCAGGGCCTGGTCGGTGAAGACACCGCGCTTCTGGGACGTGGAGAACTTGCCGCCGTAGTACGTCAGCCAGTTGAAGGCCTTGACGAAGTCGACCTTCTTCCAGGGCTCGCGGATGCCGAGCTCGGTGGCCGGGAACATCACCGTGTGGAACGGGACGTTGTCCTTCGCCATGAACTCCGTGTAGCGGACGTCGGTGTCGACGTCGTACCACCAGGACTTCCAGTCACGCGTCGACGGGTCGAGGTCCGACCACTCCTTCGTCGCGCCGATGTACTCGATCGGGGCGTCGAACCAGACGTAGAAGACCTTGCCCTCGGCCGCCAGCTCCGGCCAGGTGTCGGCCGGGACCGGGACGCCCCAGTCCAGGTCACGGGTGATCGCGCGGTCGTGCAGGCCCTCGGTCAGCCACTTGTGGGCGATGGAGGACGCCAGGTGCGGCCAGACGCCGTCGTGGCGGGCGACCCACTCCATGACCTCGCTCTGCAGCTTGGACTGGAGCAGGAACAGGTGCTTGGTCTCGCGGACCTCCAGGTCCGTGGAGCCGGAGATCGCCGAGCGCGGATCGATCAGGTCGGTGGGGTCGAGTACGCGGGTGCAGTTCTCGCACTGGTCGCCGCGGGCCTTGTCGTAGCCGCAGTGGGGGCAGGTGCCCTCGACGTAGCGGTCCGGGAGGAAGCGGCCGTCGGTGGGGCTGTACACCTGGCGGATCGCCCGCTCCTCGATGAAGCCGTTCTCGTTCAGCTTGCGGGCGAAGTGCTGGGTGATCTCGACGTTCTGCGGGGAGGAGCTCCGGCCGAAGTAGTCGAAGGCCAGCGCGAAGCCGTCGTAGACCGCCTTCTGGGCGTCGTGCGCCTGCGCGCAGAACTCCGCCACGGGCAGGCCCTGCTCCTTGGCCGCCAGCTCCGCCGGGGTGCCGTGCTCGTCCGTCGCGCAGATGTAGAGGACGTCGTGGCCGCGCTGGCGGAGGTACCTGGAGTACACGTCCGCCGGGAGCATGGACCCCACCATGTTGCCCAGGTGCTTGATTCCGTTGATGTACGGAAGGGCGCTGGTGATGAGGTGTCGAGCCATCGGGGGCTGCTCCCAGGTCGGATTTCGGGGTTCTTGGTTCTTTGCGAACCTTGAAATCGTAGCCGACACGGGTGGGCCGCCCGCTTCCCATTTCGAGGGGTGGGAAGGGGGCGGCCCGGGTGGTTCGGGGTGATCCTCGGTGGTTACGGGCGCCAGCCGGCGAGGATGCCCTCGTAGATCTCCGCGTCCGTGAGCTCCTTCGGGTCCCCGCCGGCGAGGAAGTAGGACGTGTTGTCCAGCTTCAGCTTGCGGAGGTAGTCGAAGGCCTTGTTCTCCGGGTCGCCGAACGCGACGAAGGAGAAGAACACGGCGGGGTGGTTCTTCGCGGCCTCGGTGAGGGCGTGGGTGGCCGGGGTCTTGGCGTCGGGGGCACCGTCGGTCTGGAAGACGACCAGGGCGGGGGTGCCGGGGGCGGTCTTGGAGTGGTGGGCGACGACTTCCTCGACCGCGACGTGGTAACTGGTACGGCCCATGCGGCCGAGGCCGGCGTGCAGCTCGTCGATCTTGTTCTCGTGGTCGGTGAGGGTGAGCTCGCCGGTGCCGTCGAGTTCGGTGGAGAAGAAGACGACGTGGACCTTGGGGCCGGTGGCCTCGGGGTCGAGGTGGGCGGCCAGGGCGAGGGTCTGCTCGGCGAGGGCCTGGGCGGAGCCGTCCTTGTAGTACGGGCGCATGCTCGCGGAGCGGTCCAGCACGAGGTAGAGCTTCGCTGTGGTGCCGGTGAGGTTGGTTTTGGTGAGGGTGGCTGCTGCTGCGGTGTGGGCGGTGCGGAGGGTTGTGGGTACGGGGGTCTCGGCTTCGCCTTCGGCCTCGCTGTCGGCGGCTGCCGGGGCGGTGGGTGCGGCCTCGGCTTCGCCTTCGGCCTCGTTGTTCCCACCCGCACCACCCGTGACGCTTTCGTCGTCGGCTGCGAGTGGCCCCTGAGGGGCTTCCCCGCCGTCGGCGGCCGCGGCCACGACCGGCTCCGGCTCGGCCTCGACAGCCACGGGCTCGGGCTCCGGGGCGGTGTCCGTGGCCTTCGCCACCGGCTCCTCCACCACCGGCTCGGGCGCCGCCTCCGGCTCCTCGGCCGCCTCCACGGGCGCAGGCTCCTCAGCCGCAACCGGCTCCTCAGCCTCTGCCGCCTCGGCAGCGGGCTCCTCGGCGGCCGGGGTCTGCGCGACCGGCTCGGCGGCGGGCTCCTCCGCGGCGGGCTCCTCGGCCACCGGCGTCTCCGCGACCGGCTCCTCAGCGGCCACCGGCTCGGCAGCGGGCTCCTCGGCGGCCGGGGTCTCCGCGACCGGCTCGGCGGCGGCAACCGGCTCGGCGGCGGGCTCCTCGGCCACCGGCGTCTCCGCCGCCGGCTCTTCAGCCGCAACCGGCTCCTCGGCCGCCGCAGGCTCTTCAGCCGGCGTCTCCGCAACCGGCTCCTCAGCCGCAACCGGCTCCTCGGCCGCCGCAGGCTCCACAGCCGGCGTCTCCGCAACCGGCTCCTCAGCGACCGTCGGCTCCGCCGCAGCCGGCTCCTCCGCCGCAGCCGGCTCCTCCGCCGCAGCCGGCTCCTCCGCCGCAGCCGGCTCCGTCGCGGGGGCCTCCCCTGGCGTGGCCCGTTCCTCCGCCGGGCCCCCCGGCCTCGGCACCGATACGTTGTTGAAGGCGGCCGAGACCAAGTCGTGCTCGTTGTCCGACTCGGCGGTCGTATCCGGCGTTTCGGGCTTTTCCGGGCGGGCCGAGGGCTCCGACGTGCGCGGTTCCGGGACCTGGGCCGTGGTCGGCGGGGTGGGCTCCGGGGACGGGGACGGCAGCGTCGGCTGCGGTTCCGGCGAAGGAGTCGCACCCTCTGCTTCGGCGGTACGCCCCTTGCGTGACCGTCCGAATGCGTTTCGCAGGAGAGTGAGAATGCCCATGTCCGCAACCCTTCGCGTGAGTTGATGCCCGTCGATCCCTGGCCAGGACGGACACGTAAGGTTAGCGGCCCCAGATGGCGATCTTGGGGAGGGGCGGACACAGAAGGATTCCGTCCGTCGAGGTACGTCAAGGGCTGCATCGCGTCGATTCCGCGGCGCGGGCCCAACTCCCGTACGGATACCTCTGATTCACCTCCAGTTCATGCAGTCGCCCCGCTCCCGCACAAACGTGCCCCTACCGTCCCCCACGGTGCATTCAAGGGGAAGCAAGGGGAGTACCAAAAAATCATGCGCATTCAGCTGCCGATCATCAGAACGAACAGTGACTCGCATCCCGGCGGCCGGGCCGCCCTGACCTGCCGGTTCCGGTGTGGTGACGCCTGTTTCCACGAGGTGCCCAATACCACCACGAACCCGTACGTAGGTGACGTGATCGCCGAGGCCGTCAGCCGCCGTACGACGCTGCGCGCCGCCGCCGTCGTCACCGCTGCCGCCGCTGTGGGCGCCTCCGCCACCGTTGCTGCGCCGAAGGCCGAGGCCGCCGAGGCCGCCGCCGCGACCGAGCGGACCGGTACCTTCGGCCGCGGTGCGCGTGGTCTGCGGTTCAACCCCGTCGCGCCGAACACCGCCGACACCGTGACCATCCCGGACGGATACGGGCAGAACATCGTCATCCGCTGGGGCGAGCCCATCCTGCGCGGTGCGCCCGCCTTCGACCCGGCGAAGCAGTCCGCGAAGGCCCAGGCCGGTCAGTTCGGGTACAACTGCGACTTCCTCGCGCTGCTGCCGATGCCCGGCGAGCGCGGCCGCCAGATCCTCGTCGCCAACCATGAGTACACCGACGAGGTGCTCATGTTCCGTGGCTACGACGCCGCCAACCCGACCAAGGAGCAGGTCGAGATCGCCTGGGCCGCTCACGGTCTGTCCGCGGTCGTCGTCGAGTCCGAGCACCGTACCGGCAAGCTCACCCCCGTCTCGCGCCACCCGCTCAACCGCCGCGTCACCGCCACGACCGAGTTCCGGATCACCGGCCCCGCCGCCGGCTCCGACCTGCTGAAGACCTCCGCCGACCCGACCGGCCGGAAGGCTTTCGGCACCCTGAACAACTGCGCCGGCGGCGTCACCCCGTGGGGCACCACGCTGCACGGCGAGGAGAACTTCAACCAGTACTTCGGCAACGCCACCCGCGCCACGGACAAGCGCTACGGCATCGGCACCGGCGCCACCGAGCGCAAGTGGGAGCGTTTCGACAAGCGCTTCGACGTCGCGCAGGAGCCGAACGAGGTGCACCGCTTCGGGTACGTCGTCGAGCTCGACCCGTACGACCCCGACTCCAAGCCGCGCAAGCACACCGCGCTCGGCCGCTTCAAGCACGAGGGCGCGACCGTGCGCCTGACCGACGACGGCCGTCCGGTCGTCTACTCCGGTGACGACGAGCGCTTCGACTACTTCTACAAGTTCGTCGGCAGCAAGCGCATGAAGAAGGGCAGCTCGCGCGCGGTGCGGGAGCACAACCTCGCGCTGCTCGACGAGGGCACGCTCTACGTCGCCAAGCTCACCGGTGACTCCCCGGCCATCGAGATCGACGGGACCGGGAAGCTTCCCGCCGACGGCGAGTTCGACGGCAGCGGCGAGTGGATTCCGCTGGCCACGGCGACCGCGAAGGGCGCCGTCTCGCACGTCGAGGGCATGACCGCCGAGGAGGTCTTCGTCTTCACGCGCCTCGCCGGTGACAAGGTCGGCGCCACGAAGATGGACCGGCCCGAGGACATCGAGCCCAACCCGCACACCGGCAAGGTCTACGTCGCCCTCACCAACAACACCAACCGCGGCATCGGCACGAACGCCAAGACGGACGAGGCCAACCCGCGCAACGCCAACAAGCACGGGCACATCCTGGAGCTCACCGAGCGCTGGAACCGGGCCGACAGCCAGAAGTTCGCCTGGTCGCTGTTCCTGGTCGCCGGTGACCCGGAGGACCCGGCCACCTACTTCGCCGGGTACCCGAAGGACGGCGTCTCGCCGATCTCCTGCCCGGACAACGTCGCCTTCGACTCGTACGGCAACCTGTGGATCTCCACCGACGGCGCGCAGCTCGGCTCGCACGACGGCCTCTTCGGTGTCGCCACGCGCGGTGACCGGCGCGGTGAGCTCAAGCAGTTCCTGACGGTGCCGAAGGGCGCGGAGACCTGCGGTCCGCTCATCCAGGACCGCCGCGTGCTCGTCGCCGTGCAGCACCCGGGCGAGATCGACGGCGCCACGGCCGAGAAGCCGCTGAGCGCCTGGCCCGACGGTGCCGGCAAGATCAACCGCCCGGCGGTCGTGGCGGTGTGGCGCAAGGACGGCTGCGACATCGGCGTCTGAGACACGGAGGCCCTAGGGAAGGGCTGGGACCGGCGGCTGCCGCTCACCGTCGTGTTCCAGCCACTCCCGGTACGCGGGCGCCTGCCGCGCCGCCTCCCAGTACGCCTCCTCCAGCGCGGGATATACGCCGTCGAGGTCCGTCTCCGTTCGGGCCGCGAGGAGGAGCCGTACGCCGAGGGGATCGCCGTGCAGGCGCCGTACCGCCATCGTGGGGCTGTCGGCGTGGGTCGGCTGGCAGACGGCGACGACCTCGCCGGTGGCGACCAGGGCGTCGGCCGTGTAGTAGTCGCCGTGCAGGACGTGGGGATTGACGCCGGCCGCGCGGAACATCCGCTGCACGGCGTCCCACTCGCCGTCGACCGTCGGGTCGACCATCCAGCGGTCGTCGGCCAGGTCATGCAGGGCGACCTCGGACTTCGCCACGGCCGGGTGGTCGGTCGGCAACGACACGAACTGCGGTTCGCGCTCCATCAACACGCGTAGCCGCAGCTCCGGCGGGATCCGCAGCGGGCAGCCCTCCACCTCGTGCACGAAGGCGACGTCCAGCTGGCCGTCGGCGACCATGCGCAGCAGGGCGTTGGGGGACACGTTCATGTGGAGGGTGGGGTCCTGGCCGTGGCCGCGCAGCCGGCGCAGCCAGCCCGCCAGGGCCTTGCTCGCGGTCGAGCCGACCCGCAGTTCCGGGCCGCCCACCGCGGCCGCCCTCGCCTCGGCCACCAGGGCGCGCATATCGGCCACCAGCGGGCGGGCACGGCTGAGGACCAGCCGGCCCAGCGGTGTGGGCCGGCAGCCGGTTCTCGCGCGCAGGAACAGCGCGCCGCCCAGCTCCTGCTCGATCCGTCGCAGTTGCGTGCTCAACGATGGCTGGGCGACGCCCAACTGGCGGGCGGCCCGGTGCAGACTGCCGGTGTCGGCTATGGCGCACAGCGCGCGGAGGTGTCTCACCTCGAGCTCCATGCCCTCGGACACTAAAGCGGAACAGCGGGTTTCACCAGCCGCACAAATCCCCCCGGATGCCCGCCAATTGGGGCCCTGATAGGGCAGCGCTATCACCGATTGCCATCATCACAGCGGCCTCACAGGCGCCGACACTCGCCTTGACGACTCACCCCCCACCTAGGAGTCATCGATGCGTATGTCCACGTCCATGTCCGCCCGTACGGCGGCGGCAGTCGGTCTCAGCGTCGCGGCACTCGGCCTGGGCACGGCAGCCCCGGCCACCGCGGGCCCGGCCCACACCCCCGCCACCGCCGGCTACGTCGCCAAGTCCGCGGAGTCCGACGCCAGTCGGGCCTTCTTCGAGGCGGTCCTCAAGTCCGTCGCCGAGAAGCGCGCCGCGAACCCCCGCGCCGCGGCCGTCACCGTCGTCTACGACGCCTCCGGGGCGCCCACGTTCAGCGCGCAGATATCCCGCAGCACCCAGATATGGAACAGCTCGGTGTCCAACGTCCAGCTCCAGCAGGGCTCGAACGCCGACTTCACCTACCGCGAGGGCAACGACCCGCGCGGCTCGTACGCCTCGACCGACGGTCACGGCAACGGGTACATCTTCCTCGACTACGCGCAGAACCAGGAGTACGACTCGACTCGCGTCACCGCGCACGAGACCGGGCACGTGCTGGGTCTGCCGGACCACTACGAGGGCCCGTGCAGTGAGCTGATGTCGGGCGGCGGTCCCGGTCCGTCCTGCACGAACCCCAACCCGGACGCCAACGAGAGCTCCCGCGTGGAGCAGCTGTGGGCCAACGGGTTCGCTGCGGCGATGGACAAGGCGCTGCACAAGGTCGCTGCCCGCTAGTCGGGCCAGGATCCACCCCCCACACACGGCGCGGTCGCCCTCCTGCACGGGGCGGCCGCGCCGCTTTGTCCGATACAGCGCCGGGCCCCTTGAGCAGCTTCAGTGCGGGGACGCGATGGCTCTTGCCGCTGCCACCTCCTGGCGCAGCGGCTCCAGGACGCTGCCCTCCGGGCCGGTCAGGTCCGTGCGGACCTCGTACAGGGTTTCCGACTCGCGTAGGCCCTCTGCCAGTTCTCTCAGTTGGCGGGCCACCTGGGTTGCCTCCGTGGTGGACGGTGGAGCTGCGCCGTGGGCCACTCGTACCCTCGCCGCCGTGGTCGCGTCGACGATGCGTTCCACCGCTACGACCAGGGGCCACCAGGCGGCTGCCCGGCGGCCGGTGGGCGGGGGCTCGGTCAGGGCGCGTTGGAATTCGGTGCGGATGGCGGAGAGGGTGCGGTAGAGGCCGCGGCGCATCCGGGCGCGGGCCGGTGGGTCCACGGGGTCCGGGCCGAAGGCGCCCTCCACGTAGCGTGCCGTGTCCTGCACGGCGTCCGCGAGCCGGGCGCCGACCCGGGTGTGCCAGCTCTCCGGCCACAGCAGGTAACCGGCGATCAGGGCGATCGCGCACCCCATGAGGGAGTCACCGAGGCGGGGCAGCAGCAGGGCGGTGCCCTGACGGCTCAGGACGTCCGACAGGAGCAGGATCACCGGGGTGATGGCGGCCGTCTGGTAGCCGTACCCGCGCGGGGTGAGCGCCGGGATCAGCGGTGCCAGCAGGAACAGCACCGGTACGTCCCACCAGCCGCGCGGCACCTCCGCGAGCACCGCCGCCGCGATGACCAGCCCGGCGACCGTGCCGAGGGCACGCAGCAGCGCCCGGGAGAAGACGGAGCCGAAGTCGGGCTTGAGGACGAAGGTGATGGTCAGGGCTACCCAGTAGGAGCGGGGGACCAGGATGAGGGACACCAGCGCCTGGGCGATCCCGATGCACAGGGCGAGGCGCAGACCGTAGCGCCAGGAGGCCGCGGAGAGTGTGGCGCCCCGCAGTGCGCGGGCGGCGCGGATGCTCAGGGCGGCCGGGCGGCCCAGGCGGTCGTCGATGCCGCGCGGGTCGACGTCCGGGTCGGCGACGACGTCGGCGGCGTGCCGCAGGGCGTGGTCGACGGCGCGGCCGGTCTCGGTCGTCGGGGCGGGCAGTTTCAGCCCTATCGGTCCCGTGTATCCGCTCTCCACGGCGGAGGCGAGATGCCGTACCGCCGCCGGGACCTCGGGCGGGAGGGGGCTGCCGCTGAGGCGGGCGGCGGGGGCGGCCTCCACGACCGGGGTGATGGCGTTCAACTGGGCCAGCAGGCGGGTGAGTTCGGGGCTGCGGCCGTGATGGCGGGCGCGGTGGGTGAGGATGATGTCGTAGGACTGGTTCAGGGACTGCGTGACGGTGTGCCGGCCGGCGTCGTACGCCTGGGTGGTGCCGCTGTCGCTGCCGCCGACCTCCAGCAGCTCGGCGACCGCCCGGTAGCTGTCCGCCACCGCGGCCCGTTCCGGCACCCCCGACCGCAGCGGCCAGGCGAGCAGCGCCAGGACCAGGACGAGCAGCCCGCCGCCCGCCATCAGCAGCGGGGCCATCCACCACTCGCCCGGCAGCGGCAGCCCCGCGCCGATCACGGACGTCAGCAGCAGCAACAGCCCCGACACGGAGGCCACCGCACCGATCGTCGAGATCATCCCGGAGACCAGCGCGACGCCGGTGACGGCGGCGACGGCGACCCAGCCGTGGCCGTACACCAGGGCGCCGAGGGTGATGCCGACCGCGCCGAAGAGCTGCGGGATCGCGATCGTGGGGATGCGCAGGCGGTAGGCGGAGGCGGTGTCGCTGATGACGCCGTTGAGGGCGCCCATCGAGGCGAGGGCGCCGTATCCGGGGCGGTCGACGGCGAGCCCGACGGCCAGGGGCAGCGACAGCGCGATCGCCGCGCGGATCACGGCGGGCCAGTTGACGGGGGCCGGCTGGGCCCGGAGGTTGCGCACGAGCCAGTCGGGCGGGGTGAGGCCGATGGGAAGCTCGCGGGACATGGGGCCCATTATGGGCACGCCTGTTCAGCTCGTCGCCGGCCTCATCGCCGCTGGTGAAGGGTGACGTCGACGAGCAGGGCACGGTGGTCGGTGTCCGGCAGGTCGAGGAAGCGGGCGGTGCGGGCGGAGAAGTCGGCCGAGAGGAGCACGTGGTCGATCTGCACCCCGAAGGCCGGCGCGGTCCGGGCCGGCCAGCTGGGCGTGCGGTCCTCGCGGGTGAGCCGGGTGGCGTCGCGCAGACCGGCGTCGAGGATGCGGCGGAAGGCGGCGTGGTCCTGGGAGGCGTTGAAGTCCCCGGCGAGGACGACCGGGGTTCTGCCGTCGCCGCCGACGCTCTCGGCGGCGAAGTCCCGCAGGTCGCCGAGCTCCCGGCGCCACAGGTCGACGTGCCCGGGCAGCGGCGGCATGGGGTGCGCGAGCTGCAGCCGTACGGCATGTCCGCGCACGTCGGCGATCGCGCCGGGCATGGCCATGGTGCCGTCGACGCCGTCGGCCGGGTCGAGCGGGAAGCGGCTGAGGACGACCGACCCCGCCGAACCGGCCTCGATCCGTGCCGCCCGGTGCGGATAGTCGGTGCCGAGCGCTTCCTTGAGCCCGGCGTCGCAGGTGTACTCGCACTCCTGGACGAACACGATGTCCGGCCGCTCGCGGCGGACGGCGGCGACCAGGGCGTCGGTCGCCTGCCCGAACTCGACGTTCGAGGTCAGCACGCGGAAGGAGACGAGCGGGGCCCCGCCCGTCCGGCCGGTCTTCCCGTACGGCTCGATGTACCAGGCCAGCAGTCCGAGGAGGGCGACGGCCCACACGACGCCGAACCACCAGCGTGAGAACAGCGCGAGCAGCAGCCCGAGGCCCGTGGGCACGAGCAGCCACGGCAGGAAGGCGAGGAGCTGAGGGACGGGGGTGATGCCGTCGACGTCGGCGACCCGGCAGCCGATGACCGCGCTGACGCCCAGGAACAGCAGGGCGGCCGTCCATCTGCCGAGCCTGTGCCCGGCCCGGCCTCCTGGCTCGCCGTCCCGGGACGCCGTCCACTCGGCAGCCGCAGTCTCCAAGTCCCGGCCTTCCGCTCGCGGGTGGGATGCCCGAATCCTCCCTCAAAGACGGGGGTCATGGGGGGAAGGTTGCGTGGCGGCCACGGGTACGGATCACCCGTCCACCCGCGCCAGGAACTCCCCCAGCGCCTCGTCGAACTCCTCGGGCCGCTCCAGGTTCGGCATGTGGGCCGCGCCTTCGATCACCCGCAGGGTCGAGTCCGGGAGGGCCGCGTGCATGGACTGCGCGTCGGAGACGGGGGTGTAGGCGTCGTCCGCGCCGACGACGACCAGGGCGGGGACCGTGACCCGGGTGAGCAGGTCGCGGTAGTCGGGGCGTTCGGCGCGTCCGCGCAGGGCCGCCGCGGCACCCTCGGGCGGGGTCGCTGTCATCATGCGGTGGACGTGGGCCTTGACCTCGGCGTCGGCGTACGGCGCGACCATCTTCTCCAGCACCTCGTCGGCGTATCCGCGCATGCCCTCGCGCAGCAGCCGGTCCGCCATGGCGTTCCGTGCCCTCCTGCCTTCCGCCGTCTCCGCCGCCGGGAACGTGTCGGCGAGGACCAGACCCCGGATGCGGTGGGGGAAGCGGGCGTAGCACTCCATGACGATCTGGCCGCCCATCGACAGGCCCGCCAGCACGAAGGTCTCCACCTTGAGGTCGTCCAGCAGGGCCTCGATGTCGTCGGCGAAGGCGGAGAGCGGGGTGACGCCGGGGACGACCGGGGAGGCGCCGTAACCGCGCAGGTCGGGGGCGACGACCCGGCGGGCGGCGGCGAACGTCCCGATCTGCGGGGCCCACATCGTGCGGTCGAAGGGGTGGCCGTGAACGAGGACGAGCGGGACCGATGCGATATCGGCTCCTCTGTCCTCATATGCGAGGAAGGGGCTCATGTGGACGACCCTAGATCGCCCCAACTCCTCGGTGCAATAAGATCTTTGCCCTCGGTGCAATCCGGGGAGCCTGTGCCTGCGTATGGGGGTCTCGTGGACGACTATCGGCGTCTCGCCGACCGCATGGCCGACGACATCGCCGCCGGACGGCTCAGGCCGGGCCAACGGCTGCCCCCGCAGCGGGTGTTCGCGCGGCGGAGCGGGATCGCCGGGTCGACGGCGGGGCGGGTGTACGCCGAACTCGTACGGCGCGGGCTGGTCGTCGGCGAGGTGGGCCGCGGGACCTTCGTGCGGGCCGCTCCGGCGGGGAACGGGCGGGCCCTGGTCGAGGCCGCGACCGCCGCGCCGGTCAACCTGGAGCTCAACTACCCCTCGGCGCCCGGCCAGTCGGAGCTCCTCGCCCCCGCCCTCGCGCCGCTCCTGCGCCCCGACGTCCTGACCGACGCTCTCCGTCCGGCCGCAGTCACCGGCACGCCTGAAGCCCGCCGAGCGGCGGCCGGCCTCCTCGCCACCCCGGACTGGCATCCCGCCCCCGACCGGATCCTCTTCACCGGCAACGCCCGCCAGGCCGTCGCCGCCGCCCTCGCCTCCCTGGTCCGGCCGGGCGGCCGGGTCGGCGTCGAGGCGCTGACGTATCCCGTGGTCAAGGAGATCGCGGCCCGGCTCGGCATCACCCTGGTGCCGCTGGCCACGGACGAGGAGGGCCCACGCCCGGAGTCCGTCGCCGCCGCCCACCGCACGGCTCCGCTGGCCGCCCTCTACCTGCAGCCGACCCTGCACAACCCGACCTCGGTGACCACGAGCCCCGAGCGCCGACGCCGACTCGCCGATACGGCCGTCGACTTGAACCTCCCCGTCGTCGAGGACCGCATCTGGTCGTTCCTCACGGACGACGACCCCCTCGCCGCCCACGCGCCCGGCCTCACCCATGTCGTCGACGGCCTCTCCAAGCGCGTCGCGCCCGGGCTCACCGCCGGCTTCCTCGTCGTACCCGAGGAGCGGGTCGGGACCGTGGCGGCGGCTGTCCGGTCCGGTGGGTGGAGTGCGGGGCGGTTCGCGCTGGAGGCGGCCGTGCGGTGGATCGGGGACGGGACGGTGGAGCGGCTGGTCGCGGCCAAGCGGGCGGACGCCGAGCGCCGCCGGCGGATCGCCGACGAGGAACTGCGCGGGTTCGCCGTACGGTCCGATCCCCGCGCCTATTTCGCCTGGTGGGAGCTGCCCGCGCCGTGGCGCGCGGACACGTTCACGGCCGCTGCTGCGGCGCACGGCATCGCCGTGACGCCCGGTCCCGCCTTCGCGGTGGATCCGAACCGTACGCCGGACGCCGTCAGGCTCGGGCTTGCGTCGGTTCCTGCGCCGGATCTGCGGTGGGCGCTGCGGATGCTTGGCGGCGTCGTGCGAGCGGGGCCGTGAGGCGGCAGATGAGGGGGACGGTCGGGTCGGGGGTGGTGAGTAGCCGGGGCGCGGGGCGTTGGCAGCGGATTGTGGGCAGGGGATGCGCGGGTTCGCGGGACGCCGTCAGGCTCGGGCTCGCGTCGGTTCCTGAGCCGGATCTGCGGTGGGCGCTGCGGATGCTTGGCGGCGTCGTGCGAGCGGGGCCGTGAGGCGGCAGATGAGGGGGACGGTCGGGTCGGGGGTGGTGAGTAGCCGGGGCGCGGGGCGTTGGCAGCGGATTGTGGGCAGGGGATGCGCGGGTTCGCGGGACGCCGTCAGGCTCGGGCTCGCGTCGGTTCCTGAGCCGGATCTGCGGTGGGCGCTGCGGATGCTTGGCGGCGTCGTGCGAGCAGGTCCGTGAGGCGGCAGACCAGGGCCACGGCCAGGCCGAGGGCGATGAGCAGCCAGGACACTGTGCGCAGGGTCTGGGTCAGGGCGTCGTAGACCGCGCCCGCGGCCGGGCGGTGGGCCGCTTCGGCCAGGCCGGCCAGGGTGAGCCGGCGGCCGATCACCAGCGTCAGGAGCAGGAGCGCGCCGCCGAGGGCCGTGCCCAGCGCGGTCGCCGTGACCGCGCGGCGGCGGCAGGCGGCGACGGCGATGCCGGTCGCGGCGAGCGCGACGGCGGAGACGGGCAGCCAGAACCCGGCGACTTCGAGCACGTCGTACCCCTTCCTGAGCCGGTCCAGCTCGTGGGCCGGGAGCACGGGGACGTCGGTGTGCTCCACCGGGATGTGGTGCGCGAACGGGATGCGGTCCTCGGTGAGCCGGCGTTTGACCTGGGCGGTGACCGGGGCGAGGTCGACGGTGACCGTGCGCTGCTGTCCGTCCTGGAGGGCGCTCAGCACCGCGTCGTGGACGGCCCTGTTGCCCGCATCCCACGCGGTGCGGAAGGCCTCGGTCCGGGTGAAGGAGCGCACCGCGTCCTGCACGAAGGGGCGCACGGCGCCGCTCTCGGGCGAGACCGGCGAGACGGGGGAGACGGGGGAAGCGTCCAGTCGGTCGCCTACCGCGTCCATGATCCCGGCGCCGACGGTGTCCGCGACGGCGCCCTGCACCGCCGGATCGTGGGCCAGCGGCGCCATCGCGGTCACATACCGGCCGGTGTCGACCAGTGCGTACGTCACCCACGCCGCCAGCGCGCCGAACGGCACGAGGAGGCACGACAGGGCGATCAGCACTGCCGACAGGGCGTTCCGCAGACGGGTGGGCACCCTCTCAGGCAAAGGTCACCGGGGGCGGGGCGCCAGCGGTGTGCCTGCATACGGCGGCACTGTTCCGCCCTCCCGTGCGCCGTTCACCCGAACGGGTGGCTCATCAGAGGCGCTGGCCCTGGGCGTCCTCGTGCGTGTAGTAGCGGTAGAACAGCACGGCGAAGCAGGCCGCGCCGATCACCAGCCCCATGATCGAGGACCTCAGGACCGTGTTGGGGGCCTGGCTGTACAGGAACCCGAACGTGCCGCCCGTGAAGGCGGCCCACAGGACGGCGTGCACCTCCCGGATCATCCGCGAGGCGACCCAGCGCACGGCGACGTACAGCACCATGAACGCGGCCGCGGTGACGAAGCCGAAGAGCAGGTTCCAGCCGGTGATCTCCCCGCCGGAGCGCCGGTTCGCCGCGGCCCAGTAGCCGTAGACCAGTCCGAGGACGACCGGCATGGCCACACTCGCGACGCGGTGCGTCCGCGCGCTCAACACATCGGGCAGACCGCTCAACCCGGTCGTACCCACCCGCCGGGCCCGTCGGGGCACGGGTGCCGCATGAGCCATGAGAGCACTCCTCTCTCTCCACGCCCCCGCCATCCAGAGCACACCTGGGGCGGTCGGGTGGCAAGTCGGCGGTGCCGATCCCGCCCCGTCCGGCGTTCGAGGACGGGGCCCGGGTACCCGGATGCGGCGCGTCGAACGCCGTGTTTCGCTGAAGCCCATGAGGGCCGTAAGCGACGGTGAAGCCGGCCCGCAGGGCGTCGCGCGCCGGTCGGGGCTGCTGAGCGTGCGCGGTCACAGCGTTGCCTGGGTGCCGCCGCTGGTGCTGCTCGTCGGCATCGTGGCCGTCGACTTCAGGACCAGCAGCGACTTCCGGATCCTGTCCTGGATCGTGCTGGTGCCCGGTATCGCCGCGGCGATCTGCGGGGTGTGGGGGACGGCGATCTTCGCGGTGCTCGCCCCCGCCACCTACCTGGCCGCCGACGCGGCCCTGCCGCACGAGTACCAGGCAGGCCTGCCCGACCTCGTCCTCGCCGGCATCGGCGGCGTCCTCGCCACGCTGGCCTGCGCGGTCCGCGTGCGCGGTGAGCGGCGCATGCTGCACATCCAGGACGTCGCCGCCACCGTCCGCCGTACCGTGCTGCGCCCGCTGCCGCCGGGCTGGGGCGGTCTGGAGCACGCGGCCGTCTATCTCGCCGCCGACAGCGAGGCCAGGGTCGGCGGAGACTTCTACGACATCCAGATCGGCCTGCACGGCACCCGCGTCATCCTGGGCGACGTCCAGGGCAAGGGGCTGGGTGCCGTGGAGGCGGCGGCCGCACTGCTCGGCACGTTCCGTGAGAGCGCCTACCACGAGCCGGACCTGGCGAAGGTCGCCGTACTGCTGGAGGAGCGTCTGCTGCGGCACATCCGCCTGCGCGCGGCTCTGGGCAAGGAGGAGGGAGACCGGTTCGCCACCGCCGTCCTGATCGGCTTTCCCGAGGAACAGCCGGACACGATCGATGCCGTCGTCCTCGGCCACGACTGTCCGCTCGTCGTCGGCCCCGACGGCGTGGAGTCCCTGCCGCCCGGCCACGCCCTGCCTCTCGGCTACGGCGGTCTGGCCCCCGCCGACGGTCCGCCGCCCGTGCACCGGGTGCCCCTGCGGCCCGGCGAGACCCTGCTGCTGACCACGGACGGTGTGACCGAGGCCCGGGACGGCGACGGCGTCTTCTTCCCGCTCGACACCGAGGTCGCCAAGGCCGTCGCCGCCGACCCGGACATCGCACAGCCCCGGCGCCTGGTCGACTTCGTGCGGGAGAGCACGCTGCGGCACTGCAGGGGGCATCTGTCCGACGACACGACGGTGTTCGCGGTACGGCGGACGGCCGGTGTGGGGAATGGGGACGGAAACGGACGTTTGCAGCCCTGAGATCCCCTCTTTGCACCCGCAGCGGTTACGGTGCTGCCGTACGTGATCGACGGGGGATGGGGAGGGGCCGATGCCCGGAACAGTGCTGTTGCTCGCCGCCTCACCGGCGGGCAGGGGCTGTCTGGTGGACGCCGCCTCCGTGCTCCCGATCCTCGCGGCGGTCCCGCCCGCGGTGCTGTCCGGCACGGACACCGCCAACGTCGTCGAACTCGCCGACCCCCTGGAGCCGCAGGCCGTCCTCACCCGCCTGCGGGCCGCGGCGGTCGCCCCCGGCCCGCTCACCGTCTTCGTCGCCGGCCAGCTGCAACTGGACCGCCGCCAGCACCTGCCCCACCTGGCGCTGGCCCGGTCCACCCCGTCGACCGTGCGCTACAACGGTTTCCCCTGGCACTGGATCCGCGAGGAACTGCGCCTGCGCGCACCGGGTTCCACCTCGCTGGTCCTCGATCTGCACGCCGACCACGAGACCTGGCGGTGGCTGCTCGCCAACCCCCTCGACTCGGGCCGCAACCACGCCGTCTACGGCCGGATCGCGGCGCCGCCGAACCGGCGGACGCTGGCGGGCCCGGCGTACATGAAGGCGGTCGCGACCCTGCTGCGCAGCGGACACCGCCCGCCCCTGGACCAGTTGCACCAGCAGGCGCTGTCCCGGATCGCCCCCGAGGCCGGGGTCGGCATCGACATCGTGCTGACCGCACAGGGCCCCGTGCCGAGCGACCCGCACGCCGCCATCACCAGTGCCGTCCAGACGGGCCGGCACGCAGACGCCGACGCGCTGGCCGCCCGGTACGAGCAGACCGCCGTCCACACCCATGGCCACGCCTCCGAGGAGGCCCTGCACTGGGGCGAGGTCCGCGCGGACCTGGCGATGCTGGCCGGGGACCCGGTGCGCAGCTGCCGCACCTGGCTGACGGTCGCCTCGTCCCGGCTCTCCGCCGGACAGGCCCCGGACGCGCCCGCGGTGGAGGCCGCGGTGGACCGTGCCCACCACCAGTGGGGGCAGATCCACGACACGGCCCTCGCACGCGAACTGGGTCCCGTCCTCGTGGAGTTGAGGAGCAGAGTGCCGGGACGCCGGCGCGGCGCCCTGGAGAACGTCCACCGACAGCTGCGGCAGCTGCAGGTCAGCGGCTGACGGTCAGGGCGGGTCCCCGTGCGGGCGGTGGTGGCCGGCGTGGTTGCTCTGCGAGATCTACGGCGTCGTCGTCACCGGGATGACATGCTGGGTCGGTTGCTCTGTCCGAGTCGGTTCTGCTGCTCGGGTGGGGCCCGTGTTGGCTGCCAGGATCAGAGTTGCCACGGCGATGACGGCCGCGGCGAGACCTCGGGTGTACCGCTCGGTGGTGTTGGTGCGTTCCTGCACGGCGACCTCGCAACAGCCAGGTGTTAACCACGTTTAATACGCGGTTTAACCTATGGGCTGTCGGAGTCGAACGGCAAGGGGCACAGGGGGAGTTGGGGGCGTTGAGCGTGTCGGACCGTGATGATCCTGGGACGATCGGGCGAAGGGTCCAGCAGCTGCGGGCCGATCGTGGGCTGACGCAGCGACAGTTGGCGGAGCCGGCGTACACCCCCGCGTACATCTCCACCCTGGAGGCGGGACGGGTGCGCGCCTCCGACGAGGCGTTAAGGCATATCGCCGACCGGCTCGGCGTCGCCTTCGAGGAGCTCGCCACCGGACGGCCCGCGCACCTCGTCACGGCCCTGCGGATGAGACTGACCGAAGCCCAACGCGCCCTCGCCACCGGCGAGGCCGAGGCCGCGGCCGAGCAGTACACCGCGCTGCTCGCGGAGGCGGACGCGCACGGGTTCGCCGAGGAACGGGCGGCGGCGCTGCTCGGGCTCGGCCACTGCGACATCGACGTCGGGGAAATCGACTCCGCCCGGCGGTACTTCGAGCGGGCCGAGCAGGTCCTCGCGGACGCCGACGCCCCGCTGCCCGCCCGGGTGCCCGCGCTGCGCGGCCGGGCCGTGTCCCACTACCTCGCCGGTGAACTGCGCTACGCCGTCTACCTCATCGAATCCACCCTCGACGAGCTCAACCGCGGCGGACTGCACGACCCCGACGCCCTCCTGCTGCTCTACGCCAGCGTCATCGGCCCCTACATGGACATGGGCGCCCACGCCCGCGCCGCCCAGGCCGCCGAGTACGCCCTCGCCCTCGCCCCGCAGGCCGCGGACCCCGCCCTGGTCGCCCGTATGCACCGGTCCGTCGCCCGCACCCTGCTCGCCGAAGGCCGGGTCGCCGAGGCCGACGCCTCCCTCGCCAAGGCCGCCGAGCTGTACCGCCAGCTCCAGATCCGCACCGAACTCGCCAACTGCCACTGGATGCGCGGCTACGTCTACGCCCAGAACGGCGACCTGGAGCGCGCCGAAGCCGAACTGCGCGAGGCCCAGACCATGCTGACCGCCAAGCGCGCCGCCCTCTACACCAGCCAGGTCGCCGTCGAACTCGCCGACGTACTGCACCGGCGCGGCAAGTCCGACGAGGCCGCCGCCCTCCTCCACGAGGTGCTCAGCGACCTCAGCCCCGAGCGCGGCGCCCTGCACTCCGCCGCCGCCCACCGCCTCCTCGGCATCATCGCCGAGGACGCCCGCGACACCGAGGCCGCCGAGGAGCACTACGTCCGCGCCCTGAGCCTCCTGGAGCGCGCCGGCGCGGCCGGTGACCTGGCCGACCTGTGCCGGCTGCTCGGCGATCTGCTGCGCCGTACGGGACGGGTGGAGGCGGCGCTGGACGCGTACCGGACGGGACTCGGCCACCGTACGGCCCCCGGCACCACCACCCTCGGACCCGCACCCGCACAGCCCCCTCTGTAACCAGCCCAAGCCGGCCCACAGGTCGTCCCGCTTGGCTGCGCGGGACATCCGGACAGGTGGGGACAGGCACGTGGACAACCAGCGGACCGCGCGGACGCTCGCCGACGGGCTGCGGCTCGTCGTACGCGCCCTCGTGTACGCCGTCGTCGGCGGCGCCGCGCTCCTCGCCATCGCCACGGTCGTCTCCGTCCTCGGCCCCATGCTCGCCCTCGACCTCTACACCCCGCCCGTGGCCGCCTGGTGGACCGTCTTCACGGCGATCGCGGTGCAGGGCGTGCCCTTCCTGCTGCTCGGCACGGTGGTCTCGGCGGCGATCGGGGCGTTCGTGCCGGAGCGGCTCTTCAGCCGCCTGCTGCCGAGCAACCAGGCGCTCGCGGTACCGATCGCCGGGGCGGCCGGTGTCGTCCTGCCGGGGTGCGAGTGCGCGTCCGTGCCGGTGGCCGGGAGCCTGATGCGGCGCGGGGTCGCCCCCTCGGCCGCCCTCGCCTTCCTCCTCTCCGCGCCCGCCGTCAACCCGGTCGTCCTGGTGGCCACGTCCGTCGCCTTCCCCGGGCAGCCGCGGATGGTCCTCGCCCGGCTGATCGCCTCGCTGGCCACGGCGGTGGTGATGGGCCGGCTGTGGGCCCGCTTCGGCCGTGACGAGTGGCTGCGTCCGCCCGAGCGGCACGCCCACCCGGCCGCCACCGGACTGCGTGCCTTCACCGCCGGCCTCCAGCACGACTTCCTGCACGCGGGCGGCTTCCTCGTCCTCGGCGCGGCGGCCGCGGCGACCTTCAGCATCGCGGTGCCGCGCTCGGTACTGGACCTCTTCACCACCTCGCCCTGGCTGTCGGTGCTGCTCCTGGCGCTCCTGGCGGTCGTCCTGTGCGTGTGCAGCGAGGCGGACGCGTTCGTCGCCGCCTCGCTGAGCGGCTTCTCGCCCACCGCACGACTGGCGTTCATGGCGGTCGGCCCGATGGTCGACCTGAAGCTGATCGCCTTGCAGGCGGGGACGTTCGGCCGGTCCTTCGCCCGAGAGGCGCTAGCGCTCGGCCGGGGAGAGCCGTGCGTCGGGCCGCGGGCCGGTGGGGGCCGGCCGCGCAGTTCCCCGCGCCCCTTGCGGGGTCGCGGCCGGCGGGGTTTCGCCCTACTGGCTACGGGTAGTCGGGCGTGGTCCGGGGCGGGCGGTGGGGCGACCGCGAAGGCCTTGGACCACGCAGGCCGCGCAAGGTGAGGAGGCTGCCGTGCGGCCAAGAGACGATCACCGTGGTGAGACAGGGCACGAGCGGACCGGTGCCGCCGAGGCGCTCGCCGAGAGCGTGCGCGGGATGGGACCCGGCGAGATCCCGGCGCGGCTGTGCAACGTCGCCGTCGAGCTGCTGCCCGTGACCTGCGCGAGCGTGTCGCTGCACAGCGACGGCATGCCCGTACAACTGGGCGCGAGCAGTGCGCAGGCCGCGTATGTGACGGAGATCCAGGCGACCCTCGGCGACGGGCCCTGCCAGTCCGCCGTGGAGAGCGGTACGGCCGTGCTGGCACGCGACCTCACGGCGGGGCGGGACGTCCTGCGCTGGCCGGTCTTCGCCCAGCAGGCCACGGCCGCCGGGGTGCGGGCGGTGTACTCGATGCCGCTCGGCAACGACACGGTGTGCGTGGGCACGCTGGACCTCTATCGCGATACGCCCGGCGACCTCACGGAGCGGGACCTGCGCACAGCGCGGGTGGTGGCCGGAATGATGACCGTGGCGCTGATGGCGCTGCCGCGCGCGGAGGACGCGGGCGACCTGGGGGACGAACGATGGCTGAGCGGCCTCGCCGTCGACCAGGACCAGATCTACCAGGCCACCGGCATGATCATGGCCCAGCTGGGCGTCGGCACGGGCGAGGCGCTGGCACGGCTGCGGGCCCACGCGTTCGCGCACGGGCGCACGGCGGTGGACGTGGCCCGGGAGGTGGTGGACCACCAGCTGCGGTTCGACCGGGACCGGGGCCGCCTATGATCGCCGACCATGGACATAGTGGGTTACTTCATCGCGCTGGTCGTGATCATCGGCTTCGCCGGCGCCGAGAGCCGAATCTCCCGTACCGACCGGCGAGTTGCCCGGGTCGAGCGCAAACTCGACCTGATTATCGATCACTTGGGCCTGCGTGACGACGATCCCCGGATGGCGAAGGTCGTGGCGCTGCTGCGGGACGACAAGAAGATCCAGGCGATCAAGGAGTACCGGGAGATCACGGGAGTGGGCCTGGCGGAGGCCAAGGAAGCCGTCGAGCGCATGGGGCAGACGTGACCACCCCGGCACACAGCGATCTCGCGGCGGCGAAAGAGCTCGTCTACGACCCCTGCGGATTCACCTGCTCGCAGCCGGTTCCCGAACCCGAGAGTGCCGAGTACGCCGCCCACGCCTTCACCCTCGACGGCCTCTTTGTCCGGTTCCGCGCGGCCAGGACGACCCCCACCAAGGTCGGCCAGTTCGTCACCGTCTGGAAGAGGTCCCCGGGCGGGCCCATCCAGCCCTTCGACGTCATGGACCCCGTCGACCTCTTCGTCATCAGCTGCCGCGACGGTGAGCACTTCGGCCAGTTCGTCTTTCCCAAGGACGCGCTCCGCCGGCGCGGTGTCGTGTCGGTGGACGGTTCCGGCGGGAAGCGGGCCTTCCGCGTGTACCCGCCCTGGGTGACCACCACCAACCGCCAGGCGACCAGCACCCAGGCATGGCAGCTGGACCACTTCCTGCCCCTGGACCAGGACGGGCCCGTCGACTCCGCTCGCGCCCGGAAGCTCTACCACCCGTAGGACGGGGCGCCGGGACGACGTCCTAGATCTCCGCCCGGCCCCGCTTCCTGACCTCCGCCAGACGGTCGGCGCCCGTTTCGACGGCTGCCCAGGTGGCGTCGGCCGGTACCTCGCCGAGGCCGCCGTTGGTGATGGCGATCGCGTCGTCTCCCACGCGGACGGCGGCGACGTGCAGGGTGAGCGTGGGCGCGTCTTCGGACTCGGAGACGGCGCGCAGGACGACCCTCAGCCCCTGCCGGCCGTCCCCGACCTCCGGCATCTCGGCCTCCGTCACTTCGACGGCCATCTCCCCGCTCGCCGCGGTCGCCGTGAACTCGCCGCACGTGTCCGGCACGCGTCCCAGCCACGCCAGCGTCCGGTCCAGGTCCGCGGGCCGATGGGCGACGACCTGGTAGCGCAGCTGGGCCTCGTCCCAGGCGTCGTCCAGTCCGACCGACGCACGCGTCCGGGCGTCCGGGCCGAAGAGTTCCTCGGCATACAGGGCGTCGAGGAGGCGTCGGCAGTCCGCGGACTCGGTTTCCGCCTTGAGCATGGCCTCCCGCCAGGTCGCGAAGCCCTGCGTGGCCGCCCAGGATTCCCCGAGGTCGGCCTCGCTGATCAGAGCGTCCCGCGCCTGGGCCTCCGTCAGGGTGGGGGCGGCGCCGGGGGATTGGGACCGGCTGACGGCGCTGGGGGAGGCCGGGGTGCGGACGCCCGTGGCCGCGGTGTCCAGTCCGGCGAAGGAGCAGGCGGCCGCGGTCAGCAGGGTTGCCGCCGTGAGCGCCGAGGCGGTGACGGTGCGGGCCGGGGGACGGGGCATCGCAGGCCTCCTGGAGGGTGCGCTCAAGATCAGTACGTGCTCTTAAGGCACCACCCCAGGGCTACGGCCACCAGCGCGCCGGTCCGTCCGGGTGACGGCTGTATGTGGGTCCTACTGCGTCTGGACGTACCCGATGAAGGTGGCGTACGCCTCCGGCGAGAGCGTGAGCGTGCCGACCTCGGGGTTCTTGGAGTCGCGGACGGCTATGTGGGGGGTGGGGTGGGCGACCTCGACGCATTCGCCGCCGCTGCTGCCGCTGTACGAGGACTTGCGCCAGGCGACCGAGCCGAGCGGGGCGCACTCGACGCAATCGCCGCCGCTGGTACCGCTGTAGGACGACTTACGCCACTTCAGCTCCATAGCGTTCCTCCATCACGCGCGCGATCAGTGCCGCTGATTCTTTCGGCGAGAGAGCCTCGGCCTGAAGGCGAGCGTAACCGACTGAACGCCCCCTGATCACTGCAGGATTGGCCGTCATGTGCCCCTGGTCGTAGCTCTCGCTGTAGAACAAGTCGGGGTGATCGTCGAAGCGTAGGAGAGTGAAGGAGCCCATCACTCCGGAGTGCTGTCCGACCGAGAACGGCAGCACTTGGATGTGCACCGACTGGTTGTCCTGGAAGCTCAACAGGTGGGCGAGTTGCTCGCGCATGACGTCCGGGCCGCCGATCTCCCGATACAGCGCCGCCTCGTCCAGAACGACCCACAGGGAAGGCGGCTGTTCGCGCTCCAAGATGCGTTGCCGTTCCAGCCGTGCCGCCACCATCTCGTCGAGCGTGACGGTGTGGTCCACCTCCATCACCGCCCGGGCGTAGGCCTTGGTCTGTAGAAGCCCGTACACCAGCTGGCACTGGTACGTGGAGATGTACGTCGCCTTCGCCTCCATGTCGGCGAATGGCTGGAACCACGTCGGCAGCTGGCTCCGCAGCACCAGCCCCACCAACCGCGAGAACATCCCGTCCGTCACCAGCGCCGCATCCAGCCGCTCGGCGAAATCCCGCGTCGGCACCTTCAATGTCGTCTCGATCTGGCCGATCAGTGAGCCCGAGCAGAACAGCACCGAGCCCAACTGCTTCAGCGTCAGCCCCGCCTCCTCCCGTTTCCGCCTCAGCTCGTAGCCGAAGTAGTCCAACGGAGAGGCCGTGGGATCGAGTTGGCGGATGTGAACCAAGGCGTACCACCCCCAGAGTCGGTATGTAGCAGAGCGTAACCATGTGACTTCGCATTGGTGACGCGAATCGTGAAAATCACCGCGACGCCCCCACCCACCCGCTGTTACGGTCGCCCCATGCAGCGCGCCAACCCGTCTCTGACGACGACGCCGGACTCCGTCCCGGCGCCGCGCTGAAAGCTGCGCGAAGATCAAAGCCCCGGGGCGAGTGCCCCGGGGCTTTGTCGTGGGCGTTCGTCCCCTCACCCGGAGGAGCAGCCATGCACGACCACCGCCGCCTCGGCCGCGAACTGGACCTCTTCGACACCGACCCCCTGATGGGCGCCGGCCTGCCGTACTGGCTGCCCGACGGCGCAATCGTCCGGCACGCACTGGAGGAGTACGTCCGGGAAGCGGAACGCGAGGCCGGCTACCGGCACGTCCACTCCCCCGTCCTCGGCAAGCGCGAGCTCTACGAGATCTCCGGGCACTGGGACCACTACAGCGACGACATGTTCCCGCCGATGGATCTCGGCGGCGGCGACGGCGACAGCGGCAGCGAACAGCTCGTCCTGCGCCCGAGCCTGTGCCCGCACCACGCCCTGATCTACCGCTCCCGCTCCCACAGCTACCGCGAACTACCCTTCCGGATGGCCGAGTTGGGCGGCATGTACCGCGCCGAGCTGTCGGGCGTCCTGGGCGGCCTCACCCGCGTGCGGGCGATCCACCTCAACGACGCCCACATCTTCTGCACCCTCGACCAGGCGGTCGACGAGGCCCGATCCGCCCTCCAGCTCATCGCCCGCGCTTACGCCGACCTGGGTATCCGGGCCGTCCGCCACCGCCTCTCCCTCCCGTCCGAGGGCGGGGGCGAGGGCGCGGGCGGCGGCAAGTACGTCGCCGATCCCGAGCTGTGGCAGCGAGCCACCGCGCTGCTCCGCGAGGTGCTGGACGCCTCCGGCATCCCGTACGAGGCCGCGGAGGGCGAGGCCGCGTTCTACGGTCCCAAGATCGACGTCCAGATCGCCGACCCGGCTGGACGGGAGTCGACCCTCTCCACCGTGCAGATCGACTTCCACCAGCCCGAACGGTTCGACCTGCACTACATCGGCCCCGACGGCGCCAAGCACCGCCCGGTCATGGTCCACCGCAGCATCATCGGCAGCGTCGAAAGAGCCGTCGCCCACCTCATCGAGCAGCACGGCGGCGCCTTCCCGGTCTGGCTCGCCCCCGTCCAGCTGGTCGTCCTTCCCGTGTCGGACGCCCAGACCGAACAGGCGGAGAGGCTGCTGCACCGGGCCCTCGACCAGGGCCTGCGCGCCGAGCTCGCGGGCCCCGAACACGGCACCCTGGGCGCCCGTGTCCGGGCGGCACGGCTCGTGCCGTACCAGGCGGTCATCGGGGAGCGGGAGGCGGCGGCCGAGGCGGAGGGGGAGCTGGTGGCCGTACGGCTGCGGGACGGGCGTAAGCCGGGGGCCGTACCGGCCGCGGAACTCGTCACCCGGATCGCCGCCCGCGCGGCGGCCCGCGGCCCCGAGCTGTGGGACGGCCGAGACGCCCGATGACGCCTGCGACGGGTGCTGACGGGTGCTTAAGACGCCGTATGACGCCGCGCGCACGAAGCCCGTACGGCGGCGCCATACGGCGACGCACTCCACCTGGACAACACCGTAAGGTCGGTTCCGGTGACCCGCCACCGCACGCACCCGTGAGAGGAACCCCGCCGTGACGAACGCCGACGGTCCGCCCATCCCGGTGATCATCGACTGTGACACCGGCGTCGACGACGCCCTCGCGCTGCTGTTCGCCGTACGCCACCCGGGTGTCGACCTGCGCGCGGTCACCTGCGTGGCCGGGAACACGGATGTGGACGGCGTCGTACGCAACACCCTCACCGTGCTGGAGCAGGCCGGCGCCCCGGACATCCCCGTCGCCCGGGGCGCCGGACGTCCGCTGATCGAGTCCGCCCGCTCGGCCCGGCACGTGCACGGCGAGGACGGCATGGGCGACATCGGCCTGCCCGCCCCGACCCGCGCCCCGGCCGCCGTGGACGCGGTGACGCTGCTGCGCCGCGAGATCCTGGCGTCCCCGCGCCCGGTCACCCTCGTCCCGACCGCGCCCCTCACCAACATCGCCCTGCTGCTGCGCACGCACCCGGAGGTGACCCGCAACATCGAGCGGATCGTCTTCATGGGCGGCGCGGTGGCCTGCGGAAACGCCACGCCGGTCGCGGAGTTCAACGTGTGGCACGACCCGGAGGCGGCCGCGATCCTGCTCACCGCCGGGGTGCCGATCACCATGTACGGCCTGGACGTCTTCCAGCAGGTCGTGGTGCCCGGAGCGGACGTACGGCGGCTGCGGGAGAGCGCGGAGCCCGGTGCCCGTCTGGCGGGCCACCTGCTGTCCCACCGCCCGGCCACGCCCGATGTCGCCCCCGACTCCGAGGCGGGCGGTATCGGAGACGCGGGCGCGGTGTGCGCGGTCGTGGACCCGGCGGGCATCACCACCCGTCTGCTGCCCGTCGAGGTCTCCCTCGCCCCCGGGCCGACGCGCGGCCAGACGATCGTCGACCGCCGGCCCCGGCCCGGTGAGGCCGAGATCCACACCGGCCTGCGCGAACAGCCGTTGGTGGACGTCGCCCTGGACGTGGACGTGGACCGCTTCGTGAAGCTGTACCTGACGACGGTCGAGCGTTTCTGACCGGTCTCCGGACACTGTCGCTCCCGTACCGAAGGCGCGTCCGTGGCCGCCGCGCTTACGCCGTCCGTGTTCCGTCGGAGACGGGGCTGAGGTGCCGGAAAGGCGCACGTCAGTCGGGTCGAGGTGTGGCCGGCCACACCTCGGCAGGGGGCCAACCACCACCTCCGACAGGCCAGTTGGCCTGATCGTCCGCGACCGGCCGCGTTTCTAGGTTGGTGTCCGCATCGCACAGAGCGGTGCCGACACCGACCGACCCGCAAGGAGCACCCGCCATGAAGCGCACCGCCACGGCCCTGGTCGCCGCGATCGCCGCGTCCGTCCTGACGATTCCCGCCGCGTCGGCCACCGCCAAGTCCCCGCACCCCGCTCAGGACTCGCTGCGGGACCGCGTGGGCGCCGTGATGGAGACCGGAACTGTCGGCGCCGTGGCCCGCTCGACCGGCCCGCGCGGACAGCGCTCCGCCGCCGCGGGCGTCATCGACAAGGCCACCGGCGAGGCGGCGCGCCCCGGCGACCGGTTCCGGATCGCCAGCGCGAGCAAGACGTTCGTCGCCACCGTGGTGCTGCAACTCGCCGGCGAGGGACGGCTGTCGCTGGACGACACCGTCGAGGACTGGCTGCCCGGCGTCGTCTCCGGCAACGGCAACGACGGCAGCAGGATCACCGTACGGCAGCTGCTCCAGCACACCAGCGGGCTCTACAACTACACGTCCGACCTCCCGCTGCTCGCGAGCGTCGAAGGCTACGAGGCCGGCCGGTACACCACCTGGACCGACGAGCAGCTGGTCGCGATCGCGATGAAGCACGAGCCGGACTTCGCACCCGGCACCAAGTGGTCGTACTCGAACACGGGTTACATCCTCGCCGGAATGATCATCGAGAAGGCCACCGGGCACACCTGGCAGCAGGAGGTCACCCGGCGCATCATCAAGCCGCTGCACCTGAGCCACACCCTCGCCCCGGGCACCGGGACCCGCATCCCCGGCCGCCATCTGCACGGCTACTCGAACTTCGACGGCTCCGGCGCGACCATCGACGTCACCGAGTTCAACCCGAGTGCGGCGGGCGCGGCCGGCGCCATGATCAGTACGACGGCCGACCTGACCCGCTTCTACCAGGCGCTCCTCGGCGGGCACCTGCTGGGCCCGGCCGAGATGAAGGCGATGAAGACGACCGTGCGGGCCCCCGAATTCGACGACGTGTGGCCCGGCGCGAGCTACGGCCTCGGCCTGGTACGGATCCCGCTGTCCTGCGGCGGCTCGTACTACAGCCACGGTGGCGACCTCCCCGGCTACACCACCCGCGACGGCGTCACCGCCGACGGCCGCCGTGTCGTGGTCCTCGCGACGACGGGCGACGGAGCGGCCGACATGTCCACCGAGCACGCCCGGAACAACCTGATCGACGGCGAACTCTGCACCCCGGGCAGGCAGTAGCACCACGGGCGGTGCCGATCGCCCGGTGGCCGTGGGCGGGGCGGCCCCTCACACCGCGGCACCGAAGAACACCCGCACCTCCTTGATCAGCCCGTCCCGGACGGTGATCGTCTCGACGTTGCGGAAGCGGCCGCCGGCGGTGAGCTCGTACTCGTAGTACGCGAAGACGAGTTCGCCGTCGGCCGGGGTGACGTGCAGCATGCGCTGCTCCTTCACCCGGCCGGCGGTCGGGAAGCACCGCTCGAAGAAGGCCGCCTTGCCGATGTGGTCGTCCTGCGGGCTGGTGAAGGTGAAGTCGTCGGCGTAGAGGGGGAAGGCGGCTTCCCGGTCCTGTGCCAGGTAGTGGCGGAACGCCGCCCTGACGATGTCCGTCGGATCGCTGCTCATGCGGGACTCCTCAGCCGTGGTGGGCGGTCCCCCGCCACCCACCGTATCCAGCGGACCTCGCGCCGCGTGCGCACCACAAAGGGCCCGGGGTGTTCACCCCGGGCCCCTTCACATGCCGTCTGCCCGGGCCGGGGCGGGCGCCGTCCGGGTGAGAGGCACGGGCCGCGCGCGTGGCGCAGCGGATCGCCCGGCCCGGCTGCCGCAGGATCCGGACGCGTGGCACACACCTTCGACGAACTGGTCGCGATGCAGCGGGCGGCGGACCAGGCGCACTCCAGGGTGGAGGACCTGCGGGACGAGTACGGCCCGCCCGCCCACACCCCGTGGACCGACCTCCAGACCGACACCTACACAACCGCCTGGCGCACCTGGCGCGACCTCGCCCGCACCGTCCAGACCGCGGTCACCGAGCACGCGACGGAACAGGGCATCGCCCGCAGCGAGGTCGAGGCGGACGTGAAGACGACGGCCCGCCACCCGAGGCCCACGGCGCAGGACTGACGTCGGCTTCCCGGCGGCCGGACGGGTGGTGCGGACCGCACTCCTGGTCCGTACGGCCGAACAGCGCGCGTCGTCCGCGCGGGCGGGACCCGACAATCGCAGGCAGTGGTGTTGCCGACGCGCGTGTGAGGAGCTCTGCCGACGATGAGCAGATTCAGGAGGGCAACGGTCCTCGGTTGTCTCGCCGTGGCCGGCGCGATGACTGCGGCCGGAGTGGCGTACGGCGCTGACGGGGCGTCAGGGTCGGGCGGCAGTGACCTGTGGGCGACCGCGACCATCGAGCCCGGGCGGGAAGGCATCGTCCAGGTCGGCGGGTACGAGGGGGCGCCGCTGGGCGCGGGATCGGCACTGACCCTGTCGGCGCCCGCGACGGCGAGGGTGACGGGCACGCCGTTCGCCGCGGGCGGTTACCAGGGGGCCGTGACTCTGGGCGGGAGCGCCGGGACGTACACCTTCGTGGGGACGCCCGGCCCGGTCGCCGGGGAGTCGGCATCGGCGGCCTGGAAGGGCCGTACGTTCCCCTTCGTCCTGTCGGTACCCGCGGACGCCGAGCCCGGTACGCGGCTGCCCGACTGCGCCCTGGTCCTGAAGGACGCCGAGGGAACGGTGCAGGAGAAGGGCACGTGCGCCGTGACCGTCGGGCTGCCCGCGCCGACCCTGTCCCGACCCCAGTCGGGCGTGCCGCTGGGCGCGATGCCGCGGATGTCCGGGACGGCCTACCCGGGCGCCCAGGTCACGGTGCGCGACGCGCTGGAGGAGGAGATCTGCGCGACGACCGCCGCGCCCGACGGCGCATGGTCCTGCGTGCCGAGCGTCGCCCTCCAGCCGGGCGCCGGGCGCGTCCAGGCGACGGCCACGTTCAACGGGGTCAGCGCGGCGAGCGAGCAGATCCACGTCCTCGTGACGGAGGTGGCAGGCGCGCAGCCGGACACGGTCACGGACAGCGAGGGCGGACGGCTGACGCCGAAAGCCGCGCACGACCACGCCGGGCGCGCAGGTCGGTAGCGCGCCAGGTCAGTAGCGCACCGCCCTGGCCACCTCCGTCCGGACATCCCCGCCCAGCTCACGCGTGCTGCGTACGGTGCCCTTGCCCGTCTTGCCGGCGGCCACGTCCGACACGGTCACCACGTTGGCGTCCAGCAGATTGCCGCCCTCGTCGCGGAAGTTGATCTGTACGCCGAAGGACTTCGTCGAGTCGGTCGTGTTCTCCGCCGTGACCTCCACGGTCGTACGGCCGTCCGAGTCGGTCGTCGGATCGCCCAGCCGGATCGCGCCCTTGGCGTTGACGCCGCCCTGGATGTCGTCGAGCTGCTGCCCCGCCTTCGCGGTCGCCGAGGCGAAGGCCGACGCCGCCTGGCTGGCCACCGAGGAGGGCGTGTCGTCGTCGCTGCAGGAGGTCAGGGTGAGGGCGGCGGCCACGGCGGCGGTCGTCGTGAGGATCGCGGTGGTCGTCCACCGCGTTCGATGACCGGGCATGGCGCCTCCAGCAGGTCGTTCGGTCCGATGTCCTCCAGTGAAGGTCCGTACGCCGCTGTCCGCACTCCGGGCACTCCGGGCGTCACCCGATCGGTCCTTCCCCCGTGGTGGCCGCCCCCGGGCCGGTCGATCGTCGAACCGACCGCAGAACCCGACCACGGGTACACGCGAGAAGTGGGGTACGGCAGCCATGAGCCAGCAGCAGCCGCAGTCGCAGTCGCATGCGACGGACGCGGCCCACAGCCCCGCCGGGACGCCAGGCTCTCCTGGCGGTACCCAGACCACCTGGGGCTCGGCCGCACCCGACGCCGGCGGCTACCGCCCCGGCCCGCCCGGCCCCTCCGACACCGGCTGGGCCACCGGCGCGCTCGTCTTCGCCGGTGTGCTGATGCTGGTCAACGGGCTGCTGGCGATCCTCCAGGGCATCTCCGCGATCGCCGAGGACGACGTCTACGGCAGCGTCGGCGACTACGTCTACAAGATCAACCTCATGGCGTGGGGCTGGGTCCTGCTCGGCATCGGCATCGTGGCCGTGTGTGTCGGCTACGGCATCCTCAGGGGAGCCTGGTGGGCCCGGATCACCGGCATCTTCCTGGCGTCCCTCAGCATGGTCGCCCACTTCCTGTTCCTGCCGTACACGCCGGTCTGGTCGGTGATCATGGTGGGCATCGACTTCTTCGTGATCCTCGCCCTCGCCACGGCTCCGGACGTCCCGCGCGCTAACGCTTCAGCGCGCGGTAACGCTTCAGGAATGCGCTGATCCTGGCCGGGTCCTTGCGGCCGTTCAGCTCGGTCAGCAGATCGTCGGGGCACAGTTCGTAGAGGTCGCCCCAGAAACGGCGGCCGTGGTTGTCCCAGATGCGGTAGCCGCCGGGGACACCCCTGGCCACATAACGTCGTCTGCTCAATCCGCCCTCGCCCCCGTCCGGACCGTATGCGCGTCGTGCACCTACGGTCCGGACAGGGTGGCAGGGCGCGACCGCTCGCGTCGCCTGGATTTCCGTAGGGGCACGGCGGGGTACGGCGGGGTACGGGGCTCAGCCGTGCCCGATGCCGCCGCCGCCGAAGGAACCGCTCTTGCCCGGCAGCCAGCGCTTGCGGTGCTGGTCCGTGCTGCGCCTGCTGCCCGCGTGGTGCAGCTCGTGCGGCAGGAGCCGTTCCCTGCCCTCCGCGTGCGGCACTTCGTCGGGCTCCCTCAGCTCCCGCTCCTCATGGACCGCGCCGGTGTCGGGAAGATGGGGCTGCTCGTCGGCCGTGGGCCGGGGCAGCTCTCGATCACGGACCCGCATGCCGAAGTGCACGGCCCAGACCAGGGCGCCGGCGATGAACAGGCCACCCACCAAGGCGGCGATCACGTTGAGTACTTCACTCGACGTGGCCGCTAGTACAAACGTCGTCGTACTCATGCCCCAATTATCGCCGAAACGGCCGAATAAGCTCCTTGTGTCGCCGAGGCGCCCCGGAACCGCGTGTTCTCGCGGGTCTACGCGCGTTCCGTGGTGTCGTCCAGCTCGGTGAAAAGGGTCAGCTGCAGGGCGCCGGGCGCTTCCAGGCGGGAGTTGAGGGAGTTCCAGGGCGTACGGGTGGGCTCCGCGAGAACCTCCGCTCCGGCCGCCGCCAGCCTTGCCGTGGCCGCCGTGGAGTCGGCCACCTGGAAGGCGACCCGGACATGACCGGCCACGCGGCGGCCGACCTCGACCTCGTCGATGAACTCCGCGTGCTTCGGATCCGTCAGCTCCAGCGTCGCCCGGCCGGCGTCGAGGATCGTGACCCGCCCACCGGGCGAGGTGAACGCACCACGCTCGGGAAGCCCCAGCACATCCCGGTAGAACCGCAACGCCTCGTCGTAGTCGTCCGCCGTGACCACCAGACGGAGCTCGCGTACGGGGGGTTCGGCCTGGGCGCCGGCGGCGGGTACGTCGGACATGTTCGGCTCCTACTCGACGGGCGGCTCTTCGCATTGGTTGTGACACCTGAACCCTGGGCCTTGGGCCGGTGATTCCCGGCCGACGTCGGTACCGGCCCCGCCCGTGGTCACCGCGGTCCGCGGACGCTGCCCCGCTACGGCGACCTGGTCCTGGACGACGCCGCCTGCCGGGCCCGCCGCGGCCCACGCCCCCGCCCCCTCGATCTGATCCACACGCGCCGGGGCTTCGGGTACTGGCTCGGGGGCGCCGGCTGAAGCCACGACCGGGCTACGGCCGCACTGCCCGGACTCCCCTCACCGCCCAGGCCCGTGCCGTGAGCGGGACGGAGCCGTCCGGGGCCGTGGGGATCGTGGCGCGCAGTGCCTCGCGCAGTCGGTCGCGGGCGGCGGGGGTGAGGGAGGCGACGTAGCCGGGGGCGGGGCCCTGGCCGGAGCGGAACGGGTCCCAGAGGTCGGTGAAGTCGGCGAAGACCGTGGGTACTTCGAGCGGGGCCGTGGTCACGTCGGTGAGTCCCGCGCCCGTCCACAGGCTGTGGAGGGGTTCCGGGCGGCAGTCCCCGAAGCGGCGGGTCTCGTCCAGCGCGGCGGCTGCCGGGTCGGTCGCGGTGGCCGCGGTCCAGAAGTGGCGCAGGAGGTCCATGCCGTCGCCGTAGTCCCACACGTACGCCGCGACGAGGCCGCCCGGACGGACACCTCGCGCCAACTCCCGTACGGCGATGGCGGGTTCGGGCAGGAAGTTCAGCGTCAGCCCGCTGACCGCCACGTCGAAGGCGCCCTCCGGCACGGGGAGCGCCAGGGCGTCCGCCACGACGAAGCGCGTGGCGGCGGACGACGTTCTTCCCCTTCGCGCGGCCGTCCTCACGAACGCCTCCGAGCGGTCGCACCCCACCACCCACCGGGGCCCGCACTGCTCTGCCACCACCGCCGACAGCGAGCCCGTGCCGCACCCCACGTCCAGCCACCGCAGACCGAGGGCGCGGTCGAGCCACGTCACGAAATCCCGCGCGACCAGGCGGCTCCACCGGCCCATGTACCGCTCGTAGTCGGCTCCCGACGTACACGCGTCGGAGCGCTGCTGCGCCATGCCGTCAACGATCCACCTTTCGGCGCCGCCCGCACCCGCACCGGCACGCACATCGGCCTGCGGATCGGCTACCAAAGAGGCACCCCGAGCGACGATCGGCCGACGCGGGCCGGGCCGTCCCCGCCCGACCATGGACACGTCCGGCGAACGGGAGGAGCGGGAACATGGCGGACCTGCGGTTCGGAGCGGTCGTATCGGCGCTGATGATGGCGGTGGCCGGTGGGGCCTGGGCGGCTGCTCCCCCGGCGTCCGCGTCCGCGTCGGCTTCGGCTTCGGCTTCGGCGTCGGAGAGCGGGCGGCACGACACCGCGCGGCAGCTGTACGTGGCGCCCTGGGGGAGCGACGGGTGGCCGGGCACGTTCGAGCGGCCGTTCGCGACGCCGGCCCGGGCCCAGCAGGCGGTGCGGGCCAGGACGGCCGGGATGACCTCGGACATCGTGGTGAACCTGCGCGGCGGCACCTACCGGCTGACGGCTCCGCTGCGGATGTCGCAGGCCGCCGGCGACTCCGGCCGGGGCGGCCACCGCGTCGTCTACCAGGCGTACGGCCACGGCACCCGGTGGCAGGAGCCCGTGACGCTCAGCGGCGGCCGGGAGATCGGCGGATGGCGGCCCGACCCGCAGCGGCGGGGCGTATGGCGGGCGGACGCCGGCACGCTCGAAACCCGTCAGCTGTACGTCGGGGGGAAGCGGGCCGCCCGGGCGAGCCAGGGTGACGGCATCCCCGGCAGGCTGAAGGTGACCGGGACCGGCCTCACGACCACGAGCGCCGTCCCACGCGGCTGGCGGGCGCCGCGCGACATGGAGCTGCGGTTCCGGTTCGACTACCTGGAGGGCCGCTGCGGCATCGCGGGCATCACGCCGGGTCCGGGCGACGGGTCGACGATCACCATGGACCAGCCGTGCTGGCGGATGGCCCACGACCTGTACGGGCCGGACCTGCTCGCCCTGCCGTCCGACGTCGAGAACTCGCCCGACTTCCTGGACAAGAAGGGGAGTTGGTACCTCGACCGCTCCCGTCCCGGACACCACGAGCTGCTGTACCGGCCGCGGGCGGGGGAGGACATGCGGCGCCAGCGGGTGACGGCACCCGTGCTGGAGACACTGGTCAGCGGCACCGGCAGCACCGGCCGGCCCGTGCACGACATCGCCTTCAAGGGGCTGACGTTCGCCCACGCCGGCTGGACGGCGCCCAGCGAGCCTGCCGGGTTCGCCGCCGCGTGGAGCATGTATCTGCGGCCGGGGAAGGGCGACGACAGCAAGCTGCTCACCGTGCCCGGGAACGTCGCCTTCCGCACCGCCGAACGCATCACCTTCCAGGGCAACCGGTTCGTCCATCTCGGCGCCCAGGGACTGGAGTTCTCCGAGAACAGCTCGCACAACACCGTGGACGGCAACGTCTTCACCGACATCTCGGACGGCGTCGTCGTGCTGGGAGCCCTGCCACCGGACACGAAGGGCACGGACCGCGGCAACCGGGTCACCAACAACCGGGTCCACCGCACCGGGGCCGACCACCACGCGTCCTCCGGCATCTGGGACGCCGGCAGCCGGGAGACGACCATCGCGCACAACCAGGTCGACCACGTGCCCTACACCGGCATCCTCTCCGGTCCCGCCGAGGACGTGCGCGGCCTGATGAGCGGCAACCGCATCGTCGGCAACCGCGTCTTCGCGACCAACCGGCTCCTGGCCGACGGCGGCGGCATCTATCTGCGGGGCGAACAGGGCACGTCGTACGCGGACGGCGCGGTCGTCAGCGGCAACGCGGTCACGGACAGCGCGTACGGCACGTGGAACGTCGGCATCTACACCGACGACAGCAGCACATGGATCACCGTGCGGGACAACGCCGTCCACAGCTACCGCGCCTCGATCGGCGGGTGCAGTGAGGACTGGGGCGACCGCCCCGTGCAGAACGTCCGCTTCCACGGCAACTTCTGGGACGACACCGTCCCCGACTGGCTGCCCCGCCGGTCCTACCCCGGAGGCTGGCCGCCCGCACCCGACTGCGGTGACCCCAAGAACCTCGAGTTCAGGCAGAACACCCTGCTGACACCGGCCGACCCCGCCTCGGACTGCGCGGCCCGCCCCGCCTGCGCCGCGATCGTGGACCGGGCCGGGCCGGGGGAGTCGTACCGGCGGAGCCTGGGCCTGAAGTGAAGGAAGGCGTAGGAGGGTGTGGGCCCGGGACGCCTCGCGCGGCCCGGGCCCACTGACTGTCGGAGCGTCAGCCCGCGTTCTTGCCGAGCAGCTTGTTCATCTCGTCGATCTCGGCCGTCTGGGCGGTGATGACGGCGTCGGCCAGGGCGGTCGCGGGAGCGTACTTGCCCTTCGCCTTCTCGGCCTCGGCCATCTCCACCGCGCCCTCGTGATGCTCGACCATCATGGTCAGGAACATGGAGTCGAAGGCCTTGCCGGAGGACTTCGCCAGCTTGTCCATGTCCTTCCGGTCCATCATCCCGGCCATGCCGGAGCCACCGCCGTGTCCGCCGGAGTGGTCCATGCCGTCCATGCCGGGCGCGTCCGACGGCACGTCCTCGCCCCAGGCCTTCAGCCACCCCGACATGGTCCGGATCTCCGGGTCCTGGGCCTTCTCGATGCGTGTGGCGAGGTCCTCGACCCGGGCCGAGGAGGCACGGTCGGCGGCCAGTCCGGCCATCTCCACCGCCTGCCGGTGGTGCGGGATCATCCCCTGCGCGAAGGAGACGTCCTGGGCGTTGTGCGCGCCGGCGGTGGCGTGGGCGCTCGTCGAGGACGACGGGTGCGCGCCGGAAGCGGTGTCCGAGTGGTCGCCGCCCCCACAGGCGGCGAGGACGAGTGCGGCGGTGACGGCCGTCGCGGCCGGGGCGGCGCGACGGACCACGGTACGTGTGCTGGTCATGCTGGAACTCCTGCGATGTACGGATGTACGTGAGTTGCGGCGCCCTCGGGGCGCGGCACGGACATGGCTGAGTGCCGTGCGCCTCAGTGGTGAGGGGGACGGCTCGGCCTTGTCCTAGGTCCGCAGGATCTGCAGTTCGGCCAGTGAGGGAGGCGCCCGCCCGCCGTCGGGCGCGGCGGCCACGGAACGGCCGTCGAGGCCGACCGCCACGGCACTGCCGGCCGGATCGGGCACCGGGGCCGGCAGCACGGGGCCCGCACCGACGGCACTCGACGCGCACGTCGGGTCGGCATGCTGGGCGTGCCCGCCGCCCGAGTCGGGGCCGTGGCAGGCGGACTCGTCGGTCACGGCCGTCAGGTGGGCGCTCATGACGGGAGCGCCGTGTCCGGGGTGCGCAGAGGCCGCGACGGCGTCGGCGGGGCCGAGCGCGTGCATCCCGAACAGCCCGGCGAGCAGCCCGAGCAGCAGAAGCATGCGCCACGGCCCCGGCAACGGGATCCGCAGCGCACGGTCTTGCTGCGCACGGGCTGTCACGCCGCCATCGTAGCGGCGGACGGCTTTGCCATCTCTTTACAACCCGCCTCGCCGCCGCGTCGTCTCTTCGCTCGACCCGTCACCCAGCCCGCCGGGTACGGCAGTACCGGCCGGGCCGACGAAAGAGAGCGACTCAATGCGCCGAACCGTCCTCAGCGCCATGGCACTCAGCTGCGCGGCCCTGTTCGCGACCGCTGCCCCCGCGCTCGCCGACAGCTCGACCCCGACCCCGGCCCCGAGCACGACGGCCACCTCCCCCGCCACGGACGCCCCGAGCCCCAGCGCCGAGCCGACCCGTCCCCCGGCCGACGCCACCCCCGAGCCGTCGGCCACGCCGACCCGGGACGACGGCCAGGTCTCCGTCAGGCCGTCCGGGGCGCCCGACACCGGCGTGACGCCGACCTCTTCGGACTCCGGCAGCGGACAGGGCGGGCTGATCGGCGGGGGCGCCGCCGCGGTGCTCGTCGCCGGGGGCGCGACGGCCTTCGTCGTACGGCGTCGCCGGGCCCCGGGGGCATGATGCCGCTGTCCAGGCGGGCGTTCGCCACGGCGGCGATGGCGTCGTTGCTGGTGGGCTGCGGCGGCCAGGGCACAGAACAGAGTGCTACCGCGGGCTCCCGGAGGAAGAGGGACACGGAAGCCTCGAAGGAGGGGCAGGAGGGCGGGTCCTCCTCGGCGTCCTCGAACTCCGCGCGCACGCCGGGCAGTTCGCCTCCGGTCCGGCTCCGGATCCCGGCGATCGACGTCGACACCCCGGTCATCCGGCTGGGCCTGGCGCAGGACGGCACCGTGGAGGTGCCGCCGATCACGGCCGACGACCGGGCGGGCTGGTACCGGCACTCACCGACGCCGGGCCAGGTCGGCCCGTCCGTCATCCTCGGCCATGTCACGGTCGGCTCCTACGGGGACGGAGTGTTCCGGGACCTGGCGCGGCTGCGCCGGGGCGACCGGATCGTGGCGCGCAGGAAGGACGGCACATCGGCGGAGTTCGCCGTGAGCTCCGTACGGACGGTCGCCAAGGCGGACTTCCCGGCGGACGACGTCTACGGTGACGTGGACCGCCCGGAGCTGCGGCTGATCACGTGCGGCGGCCCGCGCTCCGGCGACGAGTACCGCGACAACGTGATCGTCTTCGCCGAGCTGAGCTCCACGGCCCCCTGACCGCACCCCGCTCCCCCAGTACCGGTACGGAACCGGTGCCGGGCCGACGGAACGTACGCCGTCGGCCCGGCATCCCCCTCAGTGCCGCGCAAGCTTCCCCACGACCATGGAGAGCGTTGAAACGGTCCCGCGACGAGGCAGCGTCCGAGCTGTTCGCTGCCCTCTACCCCCGCCTGGCCGGCTGGTGCCGCCGTCTCGTCGACGACGACGAGACGGCCCACGAGATCGCCTCGGAGGCCTTCACCCGGCTCTGGGCGCGCTGGAGCCGGGTGGAGGAGCCGCGCGGGTTCCTCTACGTCACCGCGGCGAACCTGGTCCGGGACCACTGGCGCAAGCTGGAGCGCGAACGGCGGGCGATGCGCCGGGCCACGACCGAAGCCGCGGTCAACTCCCACTCCGAGCAGGAGGACCCGTCCGTCCGCCTGCTGGTCCAGTCCCTCCCCGAACGCCTCCGCGTGCCGATCCTGCTCCACTACTACGCTGACATGCCGATCCGGGAGGTGTCCGTGCTGACCGGACGAAAGGAAGGAACCGTCAAGGCCGACCTCCACGCGGCCCGCGAACTGCTCCGCGTCCACCTGAGGAGAAGCCTTGACCACACGCTTTGACGAAGACGCGGACGGTCCGGAGTTGTCCCCCGACGACCCGCTCGCGGTGATCCTGCGCCCCGCCACGGACTACCTCGCCCCGCCGCAAGGCAGCTACGAGTCCATCCGCCGCCGGGCAACGCGCCGCCGACTCGTCCGTGCGTCGATCGGGGCGGCCCTGACCTGCGCCGCGGCGGTCCTGGTCGCCGTCCCCCTCACCTCGGGAACCTCCGACGCCCCGCCCTCCCCGGCGCCCCCGCTCGCACCCCCGCCCGCGACCGACCGCACGACGCCGCCCACCCCGTCCCCGTCGCCGCCGCGAGGGATCTCGGCGACCCCGACGGTGCCACCCGAGGCCACGACCTCCGAGCCCACCCCGACGGCCCGGGCCACCGACCTTCGTACGCCGAACGGTTCGAGCCTGCCCACGGCCGCTCCGTCGACGCCGACGCCGACGCCGGACGGGCCGGGGGCGTCGGTGGATCCGACCACGGGCGGCGTGACGACGGACGTGACGGGGACGCCGCGGCGTTAGTCGTGTGCGTGTGAACGAAAATGACTCGCGGCGCTGCGCGGGCCGCATTACGCTCGCCCGCGATGACGACTCACTCTGTTCACAGATTGGGGGCCCCGTCCGCGCAAGGTGAGTGCTGATGAGCACTCGGATCGCGAACGGGAACACCCGGCTCTCCGAGCCTTCCTCTCCTTCCCTGTCTTCTCCCCTGTCCTCCTTCTTGCTTTCCTTCTGGCCGCGCGTGCGGGAGTTCGCCGTGCCGGCCGCCATGATCGAGACCGCTACCGCCCGCCGGCTGGCGGGGGACTGGGCCGGGGCCTGTGCCGCCGCCGGCGTCGACGTCGATCTCGAACTGCGTTCTGTGCTGCGGGACTACGGCCGGGACACCGCCGCCCGCCTTCGCAGCGACCTACGGCACCTCGCCCCCGACCTGCTGCGCTGGCACATGCCGAGGATCGCGCCCGACGGGCTGTTGCGGCCCGGGCTGACTCTCGCGCTGGCCAAGTACGGCGGTGGGGAGCGGGGTTGCAAAGGTCGCCTGCATCTCGTCGTACGGACTCCGCCCGCCTGGGCCGATGCCGGGCAGCGGATCAGCCTCGGGTTGTGGGACGGGGCATCGAACCCCCACGCCCACACCCACACTCACACCCACCCGCATCCGCGTCCCAGCCGACGGTTCCGGTTCGATCTGCACCGACATCTGTGGGATGCGCGGCGGGCCGGTGAGCTGCGGATTCGGGCCGGTGGGGGGCTGCCCGGCGGTGACCTGCCCGGGCTCGATCCGGACCTGCTCGGGACTCTGCCGTACGGGCGTGGCTGTGCCGTTGACCGGTGGGCCCACGAGGCGCGGTTGCTGCTGCGCGCCGAGGGGCGCTCCGCCCAGGCCGTGCTCGTGCGGTTGGGGGGAAGGCGTCGGCTGGTCCTGGAACTGGAGGGCGACCGGGACGAGGGCGGGTGCGGGGTCGGTGGCGCCGGGCCGGCCGCGATGCGGATCGCGGCGGCCACGAAGCGCAGTGCCGGTGCGCTGCCGGTGCTGCCGGACGCGGCGACTTGGGTGCTGCCCGACCTGGAGTTGCTGCGCACCGGTGCTGTCGACGCCGATCGGCTGCATCCGCTGGTCGCCGCGGCCCTCGTACCGGATCGTCCGCCGCCGTCACGACCGTCCCGACCGTCACGGCCGTCCCCGGATCCGGACCGGACAGGGCAGCCACGTCTGGTCGAGTGCCGCGGTGCCCGGCATCGGATCGGTCCGGTCGACGGGGTACTGGCTCCCCTGGACCACGACCCCGCCGAGATCCAGCGGGAAGAACTGCTGGCCGCCCTCACCGGAACGCCGCTGCCCTGTCTCCAGGCCATCGATGAGGCGCACCGGCATCCGGAGTGTCTGCCCGACGTCCGCGAACGGCTCTGTCACGGCGACACCGCCGGTGCGCTGGCGGTCGTCGAGGGGCTGTTGGGGCCGGACGCGGTGCTGCGTGACGGTGCGTTGCGGGACGAGTTGCAGGCCGCTGCGCGCCGGCGGCTCACCTACGGCCTCTTCCGGGCCGGGTTGATCGGCCCCGGTCCGGGCCGGATCCGGTACGACGAACGCGGCCGGCCCCGTGAGCGGCGCGGGCACCCACGGCACGCGGCACTTCGCTGACCGCGCCACGCCGCAGCTGCCTGGATCCGTAAGGCGTCCTCGCTCCTTTCCCTCACCTCACCTCACCTCATCTCACCCCGCCCGCCCACCCTCACGAGACCCACAGGTGACCTCACATGCCCACATGCACCCAGAACCAGCCCGCCATGACCCAACTCGACGTCGCCGCCGACCTGTTGGACCTCCTCCGCGCCACCACCACCGAACCCCGGCCCGACGTACAACTGGAGGCCCTCACCCTGGCCGTGGCCGCCGACCTGCCCGTCCTCCTCTGGGGCGAGCCGGGGATCGGCAAGACGGCGGCGCTCACCCAACTCGCCGCCACCCTCGATCTTCCGCTGACCACGGTGATCGCCAGCGTCCACGAACCGTCCGACTTCTCGGGGTTGCCCGTCATCGGGGACGACCCCGCGGAACAGGGGGTCCCGATGGCTCCGCCGGACTGGGCCGTGCGGCTGGTGAAGGCCGGGCGGGGGCTGCTGTTCCTGGACGAGTTGTCGACCGCGCCGCCCGCGGTGCAGGCGGCGCTGCTGCGGCTCGTGCTGGAGCGGCGGATCGGGGCGTTGCGGCTGCCGCCGGGGGTACGGATCGTGGCCGCCGCCAATCCGCGGTCGTCCGCGGCGGACGGGTGGGAGCTGAGCGCGCCGCTGGCCAACCGGTTCGTGCATCTGCAGTGGACCCACGACCACGAGGTCGTCGTACGCGGCCTGGGCGGCACCTGGCCACGGGCGACCCTGCCGCGGCTCGACCCGGAGAAGCTGGCGGGGGCCGTGGACTTCGCCCGGCGCGCTGTGTGCGGGTTGCTCTCCGGGCGGCCGGGGCTGGTGCACCGGTTGCCCAGCGGTGAGGCGCGGCGGGGTGGGCCGTGGCCCTCGCCCCGGAGTTGGGAGATGACACAGTGCCTGGTCGCCTTCGCCACCGCGGCCGGAGCCTCGCGGGAGGTGCTCTCCCTGCTGGTGCGGGGCACCGTGGGGGACGGGCCGGGGCTGGAGCTGCTGGCGAGCGTCGACCGGATGGACCTGCCCGACCCCGAACTGCTCCTCGCCGACCCGGCGAGCGCCGAGCTGCCCGAGCGGGGGGATCTGCGGCAGGCCGCGCTGGACGGGGTGGTGGAGGCGGTCCGGGCCCGGCCGGACAAGTCCCGCTGGGACGCGGCCTGGGCGCTCCTGGTCCGAGCCGTGGAAACCGGCGCCCCCGACCTGGTCGTCGTCCCCGCCACCACCCTCGCCTCCCTCCGCCGGCAGGACTGGGACGTACCGACCTCCCTCGACCGGCTCGCCGGAGTGGTGTCCCTGTCCCGCCGAGCGGACCACACGGCGGCACGGACAGCTGCGGTGACCGCGGAGGCGGGGCGGCGATGAGCGGGGGTGCGGCGGGGGCGCGCCGGGATGCGCCCGGGTCGGTGGAGGTGCGGCCGGCGGGCGCGGGCCCGTCGGGAGCGCGCCGGGCTGTGCCTGGCGCGAGCTCCCCGGGGGCGCTCGCGGAGCCGGTTCGGTCCGGCGGTGCGGGGCACTTGAGGGCGGCGGATCCGGCCGGGGCCGGTCGGGACGCCTTGCGGTCTGCGCCAGGCGGGGCGCCGCTGAGCGGGAGTGCGGCGGGCTCCATGAGTGGCGACCCCTCAGGTACCCCCCACCCTGCACCCGACCCCTCACCCCGCCCCCTGGACCGGGAGAAGCTCTTCGCCGCCCGGCTTCATGCCGCTCGGGTTCGGCCCTATCTGGCCACTGCCCTGTTCGCCCTCCACGTCGTCGAGTCGTGGCGGGTGCCGACGATGGCTGTGGACCGGCACTGGCGGTGTTACGTGTCGCCGGGGTTCGTGGCGCGGACGCCGGTGGAGGAGTTGGCCGGGGTGTGGGTGCACGAGGTGTCGCATCTGCTGCGGGATCATCACGGGCGCGGCGACCGGGTGGCGCGTGAGCGCGGGCTGACCGGTCCCGGGGAGCGGCTGCGGATGAACATCGCCGCGGACTGCGAGATCAACGACGACGTGTACGGCGACGGGCTCGCCCGGCCCGACGGCGCCGTCGAACCGGCGACGCTGCACCTGCCAGAGGGCGAGCTCATGGAGGATTACCTGCGGCAGTTCCGGCTGGGACCGCGTACGCAGGATTTCGCGTGGCTGGACTGCGGCAGCGGGGCCGACGGGCTCGAGCGGGAGTGGGATCTGGGGGCGGACGGCGCGCATGGGCTGAGCGCGCAGGAACGGGACGCCGTCCGGTTCCGGGTCGCGCAAGGCATCACCGGGCGGCCGGGCAGCGCCTCGCGCGGGTGGCAGCGGTGGGCCGAGGAGGCGTTCCATCCGCCGCAGCCCTGGCGGGAGTTGCTGGGGGCGGCGGTGCGGTCGGCCGCCGGTGGCCCCGGGGCCGGCGAGGACTACACCTACGGCCGCCCGTCGCGCCGCTCCGCCTCGGTGCCCGGCGCCGTCCTGCCGAGTCTGCGGCGCAGGCCGCCCCACGTCTGCGTCGTCATCGACACCTCCGGTTCGGTCAGCGACGCCGAACTGGGCAGCGCCCTGCTGGAGGTCGCCGCGATCTCCAGGGCCGTGGGCGGGCGGCGGGACCTGGTCAGCGTGGTGCCGTGCGACGCGGCGGCCCAGGACGTGCACCGGGTCTGCCGGGCCGAGGGAATTTTGCTGGTCGGGGGCGGGGGCACGGATCTGCGCGCGGGCTTCGCCAGAGCCCTGCGTGCGCAGCCACGCCCCGATGTGGTCGTGGTCCTGACGGACGGCCAGACACCCTGGCCGAGCACCCGGCCGCCGTGCCGGACCGTGGTGGGGCTGTTCCCCCGGCCACGGGCGGCGGCCCGCTCCTGGGACGAGGACGATCCCGAGTACGTACCGGACGCACCGCCGGCGTGGGCGCGCGTGGTCGAGATCGGCGCGGTGGGAGCGGGCCGGTGAGACCCGGGCGGGACACACGGGTATGAGATCTGAACCGTGGGCCGTCGTACCCACGGTTGAGCCGCCGCCGCTGCGTACTGCGTTCTCAGTACCCCCGATTGTCGGCAGCCGCACGACGACACGGCACCCCCGCTCCGGACAGCCTGGGCACACGTTCGAGTCCCAGATGTGGAGACCCCCTGCCGTGGCTACTTTCCTGTATCGAGTGGGCCGTCTGGCCTTCCGGCGGCGCTGGTACGTCGCCCTGGTCTGGGCGGCCGTCCTGGCCGCCGTAGGACTGGGTGCCCTGAAGGCCCCGGGCGCCGTCGACGAGGAGTTCTCGATGCCGGGCATCGAGTCGCAGAAGGCGTTCGACCTGATGGAGGAGCGCTTCCCCGGCGCGACGGCGGACGGCGCCACCGCACGGGTCGTCTTCGTCGCGCCCGGCGGTCAGAAGGTGACCGCCGCCGAGAACAAGAAGGCCGTCCAGGAGGCCGTGACCGAGCTCGGCGACGGGTCGCAGGTCGCGAGTGCCGTCGACCCGTTCCGGGCGCAGGCCGTCAGCAAGGACGGCACGACGGCGTACTCGACCGTCACCTACAAGGTCGGGGCGAGCGACCTCACCGACGCGAGCAAGGCGCATCTGGAGCGGACGCTCACGCAGGCCCAGGAGTCGGGGCTGACCGTCGAGGCCGGCGGGACCGCCATGGACGACGGCGGCGGTCCGGGCGGGGCGGCCGAGGCCATCGGCGTCGCCATCGCCGCCGTCGTGCTGCTCATCACCTTCGGGTCCCTCGCCGCGGCCGGGCTGCCGCTGCTGACGGCCGTCATAGGCGTCGGCGTCAGCATGGCCACGATCCTCGCCCTGTCCAGCGCGCTCGGCCTGTCCACCACGACCGGCACCCTCGCCATGATGCTGGGCCTGGCCGTCGGCATCGACTACGCCCTGTTCGTCGTCTCGCGCTACCGGGAGGAGCGTGCCAAGGGCCGTACGCCGCAGGAGGCGGTCGGGATGGCCGTCGGTACGGCCGGCTCCGCGGTCGTCTTCGCCGGGCTCACCGTCGTGATCGCGCTCGCCGGACTCGCGGTGGTCGGCATCCCGATGCTCACCAAGATGGGGCTCGCCGCGGCGGGCGCGGTCGTCGTCGGCGTACTGATCGCGCTGACGCTGGTCCCGGCGTTCCTCGGCTTCTGGCCGAACGCGGTGCTGTCGCGGCGGGCCCGCAAGAGCGGCCTCATTGAGGAGAGCGAAGTCAGCAACGGCGGCACCCGCTGGGCGCGGTTCGTGCTGCGCCGGCCCCTGCCCGTGCTGCTCCTCGGCGTCGTCGGACTCGGGGCGCTCGCCGTGCCGATGACGGATCTGCAGCTGGGCATGCCCGGTGACGAGGCCAAGTCGACGTCGACCACCGAGCGGCGGGCCTACGACGCGCTCGCCGAGGGCTTCGGGCCGGGCTTCAACGGGCCGCTGACCGTCGTCGTCGACGCCAAGGGCGACGCGGATCCGAAGGGTGCCGTCAGCACGATCGCCGAGCAGATCGGCGGCACGAAGGGGATCGTGTCCGTCTCCCCCGCCCGCTTCAACGACGCCGGTGACACCGCCGTCTTCTCGGTCGTGCCGTCCACCGCGCCGACCGACGAGAAGACCAAGGACCTGGTGACGGCCATCCGGGGCGAACGGGACGGCGTCGAGGCCGAGACGGGGGCCACCTTCGAGGTCACCGGCACCACCGCGATGAACATCGACATCGCCGACAAGGTGCAGGCCGCGCTCGTCCCGTATCTGATCGTCGTGGTCGGGCTGGCGATCGTGCTGCTGCTGGTGGTCTTCCGGTCGCTGCTCGTCCCGCTGAAGGCGGCCCTCGGCTTCCTGCTGTCGGTGCTGGCGTCCCTCGGCGCGGTCGTCGTGGTCTTCCAGCAGGGGCACGGCGCCGAACTGCTGGGCGTGGAGCAGACCGGGCCGATCATGAGCCTGATGCCGATCTTCCTGGTGGGCATCGTCTTCGGGCTCGCCATGGACTACGAGGTCTTCCTCGTCTCGCGGATGCGGGAGGCGTACGTCCACGGCGAATCGCCCGGCCAGGCGGTCACGTCCGGCTTCCGGCACAGTGCCCGCGTGGTCGTGGCCGCCGCCCTGATCATGATCGCGGTCTTCGCCGGGTTCATCGGGGAGAGCGACTCCATGATCAAGATGATCGGCTTCGGGCTCGCCTCCGCCGTACTCTTCGACGCCTTCGTCGTACGGATGGCGATCGTGCCCGCGGTGCTCGCCCTGCTCGGTGACAAGGCCTGGTGGCTGCCGAAGTGGCTGGACCGGATCCTGCCCCGGGTCGACGTGGAGGGGGAGGCGCTCAGCGGGCGGTCCGCGGCGGAACCCGCCCCGAGCGAGGCGGCCGAGCTGGAAGCGGCGCGCACCTGACCCGTCCGCCCGGCACCTGATCCGTCCGCCTCACCCCCCACCGGGACCGCCCGTGACGAAGGACACGGGCGGTCCCGTCCGCCGTCCGTACCGTCCTCGCGCGCAGGCGTCCACCATGGACCCAGCCGACCAACCGGAGAGCACGATGAGTACCAGCCCGGAGCGGCGCTACGCGGACCGCATCGAGGAGTTCTCGGACCGCCACCCCCATGTCGTCGACGTGGTGCTGGTCGCGGCGCTGATGGGCTGCGCGTCCCTCGGCAGCATGCTCACCCTGCCCGGCGCCGACCCGCCGGACCAGGACAGGACCGCCGTCGCCTTCATGGGCGTGGCCTGCCTCGCCCTGCTGAAGCACCGCAGGCATCCGCGCGTCGCCGTCGTCGTGGCCGCCGCGTGCACGGTGACCGTGATCGCGCTGGGGTACCTGCTCACCCCGCTGCTGCTGGCCCCCGTCATGGCGGCGCTCTACTGGCTGGCCACCCTCACCGAACGCCCGACGACCCGCGCCTACGGCCTCGCGACCATGGTGGCCGTGACCGTCGCCGCGGCGATCTCCGACAGCATGGACCACCTCTCGCTGCTGCTCAGGACGATCGGCCCGTTCTTCTGGCTGCTGCTGCCCCTCGCCGCCGGCAACATGACGCGGCTGCGGCGCGCCTACCTCCAGGCGGTGCAGGCCCGTGCCGAGCACGCCGAACGCACCCGGGAGGAGGAGGCCCGGCTGCGCGTCACCGAGGAGCGCATGCGGATCGCCCGCGAGCTGCACGACGTCGTGGCCCACCACCTGGCCCTGGCCAACGCCCAGGCCGGCACAGCCGCACACCTGATGCTCACCAGCCCGCAGCAGTCGCAGAAGATCCTCACCGACCTGACCGGGACGACGTCCTCCGCGCTGCGCGAGCTGAAGGCCACGTTGGGGCTGCTGCGGCAGAACGGCGACCCGGACTCCGCCCCCCTGGAACCGTCCCCCGGGCTGGCCCGGCTGCCCGAGCTGGTCTCCGCGTGCGCGTCGGCGGGGGTCACCGTCACGGTGACCACGGAGGGGGAGCCGCAGCCGCTGTCCCCCGGCGTGGACCTGACCGCGTTCCGGATCGTGCAGGAGGCGCTCACCAACGTCACCAAGCACGCCACCACGGAAGCCGCGACCGTCGGACTCAGCTACTCCGACTCCCGCCTGCTGATCACGGTCGTCAACGACGGCCCCGCCGCAGCCGGTGCCGGCCCCGCTCCCGGGACCGGGGCGCTCCACGGCTTCGGCGTCATGGGCATGCGCGAGCGGGCCCACTCCATCGGCGGTGAACTCCGGGCGGGCCCGCGCCCCGAGGGCGGCTTCGAGGTCACGACGGCCCTGCCGCTCCAGCCGCACGGCGCCGGGGAGCGGGCGACCCCATGAGCGGCGGGGCCCCTCCGTGCGAGAATGCCGGTGCTCCACGTCCGTGTCCGCACGGTGTCCCACTTGCTCAGCGCTGATCCATCGAGGTTGTTGTGACCAAGCCCGTCGCCCGCGAGCCCCTGCGCCGCAACGCGCGGGCCAACCGGGCACGCATCCTGGCCACGGCCCGCCGGGAGTTCGGCCGGAACCCGGACGTCACGCTGGAGGAACTGGCGCGCGCCGCGGGTGTCGTACGGCGCACTCTCTTCGGCCACTTCCCGGGGCGCGAGGCGCTGTTGGAAGCCCTCGCCGAGGAGGCCTCCGAGAGTCTGCGCAGTGCGCTGGCCTCCGGTGTGCAGGCCGTCGAGGGGGAGCCCGCCGAGCGGTCGCTGGCCCGGCTCGCGTTCTCGATGTGGCCCGTGGGCGACCGTTACCGCCTGCTGCTGGCGCTGGCTCAGCGCGACCTGGGTGCGCAGCGGGTGGCCGAGGTGCTGGCGCCGGCCCGCGCCACGGCCACGGCCATCCTGGAGCGGGGTCAGCGGGACGGCGTCTTCCACACCCACCTGCCGGCCGCCGCGCTCAGCGCGGGGCTGGAGGCGATGACGGTCGCGCTGCTGGAGTCGGTCAACACCGGGGTGCTGGAGGACGACGGCACCCGGGTCGCCATCGTCACGCTGATAGCGGCCGGTGTGCCGGAGGAGCGGGCGCGGGCCGTGGCGGAGGCGGTCGCGCCGACGGTGGCCCCGGTGCCGGACGCCGCCGACGCCTGAGGCGTCGTATCCCCGGTCATCCGCGCGTAGCCCGCGAGCGTCTCCCGACAGCGTCCCCCGACAGGGGAAGGACGGTGCCGGGCGTCCCCTCCCGGCACCGTCCGGGGCCGTGTGCCGCTCAAGGCACGGCCCGTTCAGGGGTGGCGGCGGCTCAGACGGCGCCGCCCGTGTGAGCCTCCTGCGAGTCGCGGGTCTCCTGCGTTCCCTGCGTCTCCTGGGGCTCCGGCTTCTCCAGCGCGTCCTCCGAGCGGTGCTTGCCCGCCTTGCGGTGGCCGGGCAGGACGGCGAGCACGATCAGCGTGCCGGCGGCCATGATGATCCCGCCGATCATGCTGGTCCGGGCGACGCCGTGGGCGAAGGCCTCGTGCACCGCGTCGATGAGGGCCTGCGCCTGCTGGGCGCCGCCGGCGGGGTTCTTCGCGACCTGCTCGGCCACCGCGATACCGCCGCCCACCGAGTCCTGGGCCGTCTCCAGCGCGGAGTGCGGCAGCCGGCCGCCGATCAGGTCCGAGAGCTTGTCGCGGTACGCCGTCCCCAGCAGCGAGCCGAGGATCGCGATGCCCAGGGCACCGCCCAGCTCCAGCGAGGTGTCGTTCGCACCGCCGCCGACGCCCAGCTCGGACTCGGGGAACGAGCCCATGATCGTGTCGGTGGCCGGGGACACGCTCAGGCCGATCGCAAAGCCCAGCATGATCAGCGAGGCCAGGAAGTCGGTGTACGAGGAGCCCTGGTCGATCCGGGTGAGCAGGAACACGGCGACCGTGCCGATCAGCATGCCGGAGACGACCATGGCCTTCACGCCGAGCTTCGGCGTCAGCCGCCCGGTCGCCGCGGCGCCGACGAAGACGGCACCGGCCAGCGGCAGCAGCCGTACGCCGGTCTCCAGCGCGTCGTAGCCGAGGACGAACTGGAGGTACTGCGTGGCGTAGTAGAGCGCGCCGAAGGTGCCGAAGAAGAAGAACAGCACCGCGAGCATCGAGCCGCTGAACGGCCGCTGGGCGAACTTGCGCACGTCCAGCATCGGGTGCGGGTGGCGCAGCTCCCAGGCGACGAAGGCCAGCAGGCCGACACCGGCGGCCACGGCCGCGGCGATCGGGCCGGCGCCCCAGCCGAAGTGCGGGCCCTCGATGGCCGCGTAGACGAGGGAGCCGACGGAGACGATGGACAGCAACCCGCCGACGTAGTCGATCCGGCCCATGCCCGCCGCCTTCGACGGCGGTACGAGCGCCAGCGCGCCGACGACGGCGACGATCGCGATGGGCACGTTGATCAGGAAGGTCGACCCCCAGGCGTGGTCCTCCAGGAGCCAGCCGGCGACCAGCGGGCCCACGGCGATGGCCAGGCCCGAGGTGGCGGTCCAGCCCGTGATGGCCTTGGCGCGCTCACCGCGAGGGAAGATCGCGACCAGCAGGGACAAGGTGGCCGGCATGACGACGGCGGCACCGACTCCCATGACCGCGCGGGCGGCGATGACCAGCGCCGTCTCGTCGACCAGGCTGCCCATCACGGACCCGCCCGCGAAGATCAGCAGACCCACGATCAGGGCGCCGCGACGGCTGTACTTGTCGCCGATCGCGCCCAGGACGAGCATCAGCGCCGCGTACGGGACGGTGTAGCCGTCGATCACCCACTGCAGGTCACTGCTGGTGAGGTCCAGATCCCGGGTCATGTCGGGCGCGGCCACGATCAGCGACGTGTTCGCCATGACGACGATCAGCAGGCTCAGGCAGAGCACGAGCAGTGCCCACCAGCGCCGTGTGTACGGCCCGGTCATCTTCTCGACGGGTGTGGTGGCAAGGAAGGGCACGGGGACTCCCAGGGAGGGCGAGTTATTTGCACATCAGTGAGCAGACTAGTTTCTTGCCCGTCGATGTGCAAATATCGCCGGTGAGCCCACCCGACCCCTCCCTCCGCACCGAGGTGCCGACGTGACCACCCCGACAGCCCCGCACCCCGTACGCCGCCGCCGTACGACGCGTGCCACGCGCGCCCGCATCCTGGACGCGGCCCTGCGGGAACTGGGCCGCAACCCCGAGTGCAGCCTCGGCGACATCGCCGAGGCCGCCGGGGTGGCACGGCGCACCGTCTACACGCACTTCACCGGCCGGGCGGCGCTGGTGGAGGGGCTCGCGGGGGAGGCGGCGGAGGCGATACGCCTTGCTGTCGCCGACACGCACGAGGCCACCACGCACGGGGCCGACACCCACGGGACCCGTACGAGCGGGGGCGATCCGGGCGCCACCGGCCCGGGGGCACCCGACCCCGGCCCCGCGAGTGCCCTCGCCCACTTCGTCCTCACCCTGTGGCCGGTCGGCGACTGCTACCGCACGCTGATGGGCCTCGCCCGCCAGGACCTGGGCAGCGCGCAGGTGAGCGGCCTGCTCGCCCCGGCCCGCGAGCGGGTCGCCGGCATCCTCGCCGAGGGGCAGCGCCAGGGCGTCTTCCACGGCGCCGTACCGCCCGGCCCGCTCAGCGGCGCCATCGAGGCCCACCTGCTCGCCCTGCTCGGCACGGTCAACTCCGGGATCTGGGCCGACGACGGCACGGGTGCCGCCACCGCCGCGCTGATCGCCGCCGGAGTCGACAGCGACACCGCCGCCGCCACGGTCCGGCAACTGCACGCCACCGACCGGATCCGCCCGCCCCACCGACCCCACTGAGGAGGCCACCGCGCATGCGCAGGTCCCAACAGCACGGACACGACTACGAGTACAACCCCGACTACGACCCCGACCATGGCTACGGCCCCGACTACGCCTACGAGCCGTACACCCCGCACGAGCCGATGGATCCGAACGAGCCCCACCGCCCCCGCCGCCACCGCAGCCGACGACGAGTCACCGCCATGGCCGTAGCCGCCCTGCTCACGCTGACCCTCCTCCCCGTCGCCGCCGACCGGTTCGTGGCGGCGCGCATCGAGTCACGTACGGCGAAGGCATTCCAGGAGGGCATGGACACACCCGTCGAGCCGGAGGTGCACGTCCGCGGCTTCCCCGTCGTGACGCAGGCGGCCTCCGGCCCCCTGGACCATGTCGACATCACCGCCCACGACATACCGGCCCGCGGGACCACGCGCCCCCTGCCGGTGAGTGAACTCCGCCTCCGGCTCAACGGGTTGACGAAGTCCGACGACGACAGCGAGGCACGGGCCCGCAGCGCGGAAGCCACCGCCTTCCTGTCGTACGCGGACGTCTCGAACGCGCTCGGCCTGGAGATCTCCCAGGGCCGCCGCCCGGGCCGGGTGAGCGCGGTCGTCCTCCTGCCCCTCGGTGAGGAGATCACCGTGACGACGACCGTGGCGGCGGACTCCGGAAACCGCATCGCCTTCGACGACTTCGCCGTCTCGGGCGGCGCGTTGCCCGGTGTCGGGAGCGCGGTCCTCGACAAGGTCTTCGAGCGGCCGATCCAGCTGCGGAACATCCCCGAAGGCCTGCACCTGCGCTCGGTCACCCCCACGGCCGACGGCCTCAGCGCCCGCTTCTCGGGCCACGCGGTCACCTTCCGGCCGGACGGGGAGGCGCAGGGCGACGTCTGACGGTCCGCCGGTGCGGCCGGCCGGGGCGTCGGGGAGCCGACCTCGGGCTCGGCTTACCTTCGCGGAGTACCGTGCGGCGTGATCACCGGCGGCCCGGCCGTCGCTGCACGGAAGGACCGAACCTGAACACCCCGCTCGCCGAGACGCTGTCCGTGGCCATGCTCGTGCTCGTGCTGGTCTGTGCCGTCGTCCGTCCCTTCAACTGGCCGGAGGCCGTGGTCGCCGTACCGGCCGCGGCGCTGGTGGTGGCGACCGGCGCGATCTCCCCGGGCCACGCGCTGGACGAGGCCGAACGGCTCGGGCCGGTGATCGGCTTCCTCGCGGCCGTACTGGTCCTCGCCCAACTCTGCGACGACGAGGGGCTGTTCCAGGCCTGCGGGGCGTGGATGGCACGTACGGCCGCGGGCCGGCCGCGCCGCCTGCTGATGCAGGTGTTCCTGGCCGCGTCGGCGATCACGGCCGTGCTGAGCCTGGACGCCACGGTGGTGCTGCTCACGCCGGTGGTGTTCGCGACGGCGGCCCGGCTCGGGGCCCGCCCCAAGCCGCACGTCTACGCCTGCACGCACCTCTCCAACACGGCCTCCCTGCTTCTGCCGGTGTCCAACCTGACCAACCTGCTGGCGTTCGCCGCCAGCGGGCTCAGCTTCACCCGGTTCGCCGCGCTGATGGCGCTGCCGTGGGTGGCCGCGATCGCCGTGGAGTACGTCGTCTTCCGGCGCTTCTTCGCCACCGACCTGGACGCCGGGGCGCAGGCCCCGCACACCGCCGACGCCCCCGAACTGCCGCTGTTCGCCCTGGTGACCGTGGGGTGCACGCTGGCCGGGTTCGTGCTGACGTCGGCCGTCGGCATCGATCCCGCCTGGGCGGCGCTGGCCGGCGCGGTCGTCCTCGCCGTACGGGCCCTGCTGCGGCGCAGTACGTCCCCGAAGGCGCTGCTGCGGTCCGTCTCGGTGCCGTTCCTGGCCTTCGTGCTGGCGCTCGGGATCGTGGTCCGCGCGGTCGTCGACAACGGGCTCGACACGGCCCTTGGCCATCTCATCCCCGACGGCACCGGGCTTGCGGCCCTGCTCGGGATCGCGGCGCTGGCCGCGGTGCTGGCCAATGTCATCAACAACCTGCCCGCGGTGCTGGTCCTGCTGCCACTGGCCGCCGGCTCCGGCCCCGGCGCGGTCCTCGCGGTGCTGCTCGGGGTGAACATCGGCCCCAACCTCACCTACGCCGGTTCGCTCGCCACCCTGCTGTGGCGGCGTATCGTCCACGCGCATGACGCGGAGGTGGAGCTGGGGGAGTTCACCCGGCTCGGTCTGTACGCCGTACCGGCGAGCCTCCTCGCCGCGGTGCCGGCACTGTGGGCCTCACTGGCCGTGATCGGAGGAGGCTGATCCCATGACGGTGGTCGTCTGGATCGTCGAGGGCACCTGGCCCGCCTGTGTGGACGCCGCGCGCCGGCACGCGCCCGAGGATGCCGAGGTCGTCCTGCTGCACGTCACCGGGCACGAGGTCGCGGACGCCGCGCACGGCGCGTTCGCCGGGCTGCTCGGCCGGGGCCACCCCGAGCGCGACCCCGGCACCCGCGTCGAGCACCTCGCCGCCGCCTCCGCCGAGAGCCTCCTCCAGACGGCCGCCGAGCGTCTCGACCGCCCCTGCACGCGCGTCGAGCGCTCCGGCCGCGTCGAGCGCGAGGTCGTCGCCGCTACGGAGGGCGCCGAACTGCTCGTCCTGGCCCGGGACGGCGACCGCGCCACCCTGGGACCCCACAGCCTGGGCCCCGCAAGCCGCTTCGTCGTCGACCACGCCCCGTGCCCGCTCCTGCTGGTCTGGCCGGAGCCGGCTCCCGACCTGACGACTATGCCGCCCCCGCCGCCTCATCCTCCGCACCACGCATAGCCGGCGGCCCGGCCACGCCCACGCACGCCTCGTTGCCCTCGGGGTCGGCCAGTATCCAGAGCGAGGGGGCGTGGGTGTCGTCGACCAGCCGTCCGCCCGCTGCGATCGCCGCCTCGACCCGGGCCTCGGCCCGGTCGTGGGGTACCCAGACGTCGACGTGCAGGGTGTTGCGCTGGGGGCGGGGGGCGTCCAGCTCCTGGAAGTAGAACGGCGCTCCGCGGCGCCTCGGGTCGACCAGGTCCTCCGGGCTGCCTGCGCGGTCCTCGTAGCCGAGCAGTGCACGCCAGAACGCCACCACCGCGGGCCCGTCCAGGGCGTCCACGGTGACCTGGACGGTCTGCACGGCCGACGGGTCGGCCGGGATGCCCAGCCGCCGCGCCACGGCCGAGATCTCCCGGGCCAGCTCGACGTCCCGCTCGGTCAGTCCGAAGTACTCGTCGGTGAGCGTGACGACCCGGACGTCGACGGCGTCGGCCCGCACGTCGACGTCCGGAACGCCGTTCCCGGCGGCCGCCAACTCACCGATGGCCCGCACCAGTTGGACGCCCGCCGCGAACGACCCGGTACGGAAGTACGCGCACGCCCCCTCGCCCACGACGCGCCAGTCCTCCAGGCCGGCGGTCTCATGGAACTGCTGGGGCCTGATCCGCCGGACCTCGTTCTCCACATTCCCCGCGTATGTCATGGGCGCAACATAGCGGCCAGTGGTGGAGAGGTGGCGTCAGAGGCCGAACTCCTGGGGGGACAGGTTGAGCGTCGAGCATGCCTCGCGCAGGACCTGCTCCTCCGCCGGTGCGATGTAGCCGTCCGCGCCCGCCACGACGAAGCCGGTCTGGACGACCGCCCGGGCCTCCGTCGGCTTCTTCGCGGCCTTGGCGATCTCCTGCAGGGCCTCGGTCTTGCCCTGCTGGAAGTTGAAGGACAGCTGGTCGACGTGCTTGTTGAAACGCTGCCGCAGCTGCTCGGACGGGAAGTTCTGCAGGACGTCGTTGTTCAGGATCAGCGACTCCACATGCTGCCGCTCGGCCGGGTCGACATTCCCGTCGGCGGCGGCGACCAGGGCACACATGGCCATGCTGGCGTCCCGGTAGGCGCCGCTCTTCAGCTCCGTCTTGAGGGAGGTGAGCTGCGTCTTGAGCGCGCTCACCAGCTGGGCCTTGGATCCTCCCGAGGACCCGGAACCCGGCCGCCCGTGCCCGCCGGAGCTCCGCCCGGCCTGTGCCTGCTGCTGCAGACCCTTGGCCTGGTCCTTGATCCGATCCCACATCGCCATCCGTGCCACCTCGGCTTCAGCCCATGTCGTTCAGGTCGACTGCGTGTGTTGCATGTGTTCCGTGTGTCCTCCTGCAAACGTCCGCCGGCCCGTGGGAGTTCCTGGGCCGGGGAGTCCATGGGCCCGTCACCCCTGGATGTACGGGGACGCCGGGCTGCGCACGGAGAAGTAGCCGCGGCCCGTCGCGCCGCTCACCATCCACAGGGCCGCCACGTCGATGCCGGCGACCACGAACGTCGCGAGGTTGGGCGCCCCGGAGGCCAGCGAGCCGAGGAAGGCGACGGCCGTCGACAACGCCACGAACGACAGGCACACGATCAGCACCACACGGACCCAGCCGCGGCGCTTGCGGGCCAGCACGACGCAGGCGATCAGCAGCGCCGCCAGGCCCCAGCAGAACAGCGCCAGGAACCAGGCCATGCCCATCGGCATGAGCAGGTCCTGCCCGTGCTCCTGCTTGCTCCGGTTCTCCTCGACGACCGCCCAGCCGCCGAACGCCGTGCCCAGCGCGTGCACGGCGACGACCACGAGGACGAAGACGACGGCCCCGGGCATGCGCACCCCTCCGGGAGAAGCCGGGCGGGCCTGCTCGGGCTGGTAGGGAGAGCTCTGCATCGCGTTCACCTCATGCTTTCGTTGTCCGGCAGGTCGTGGACCCGGGCCCAGTCCACTTCGTAGACCGCGCTCTGCAGGTCGTCACCGTGGAAGTTGTCGAGCTGGATGGTCTGGTGCATCGACGGGGCGCACTGCATGCAGTCGCGGTCGTCGTTCGCCCCGTCGGCGAAGCGGAACCACTCCTCGCCGTCGATGAAGCCCCGCACGTGGTCCGGGGTCCACTCGACGGCGACGTTGTGCCACTGCGTCAGATCCACGCCGCACCGCTGCGCGAACTCCTGCTGCACGGGCACGCCTTCGGGGTGCGGGTAGTGCAGGAAGGCCTCGGCGCACTGCTCGCCCGGGGCGCCGTTCTCCAGGTAGTCGTACTCGCCGTCCTCGGGGTGCCGGTTCGAGTCCGGCCACAGGATCAGCAGCGGGTGGTACTGCCGCCCGTTGTCCGGGGCGGTGGCCCGGGAGCGGACCCTGGCCTCCCACCTGCCGTATCTCCGGCCGTACGACGAGGCGAGCCAGCCGGAGTCGCCGTCCGCCTCCCCGGTCATGCGCAGGATGCCGCCGACGACACGGGTGTTGACGTCGCAGCGGCGGCCGTTGTCGCCGTGGCCGGGCCAGCACGTGTCGGGTCCGCCGCCCGCCAGGCGCCACCGGTCGCGGTCCGGTACCGCGGGCTCGGCCTCGGAGCCGTAGTCGAACTCGTCCGACCCCTGGGGCAGCGGCTCGCCCCAGCCGTACCGCTCGGCGGCGGTCACCGCGGGGCCGGCCGCCGTGGTCGTCATACGTCCGGCTGCGGCGTTCACCGTGGCCGCCGCGAGCGCCGGCCCGAGGACCGCCGCGCCGAGCCCCACGGCGAGGTGCCGGGCGCGAAGTCGTCGGTCCATGACTCCCTTTCAGCGGGTCGTGTACGACAAGAGCGACAAGCGGGAGCGGCGGGCCGAGCCCTCCCCCCTTGGCGGGGCTCGGACCGCGCCATGGCCGTCCTGGCCACGTCCCACGACCAGTCGACCGCCGAGCGGGGTTGTTCGGCAGGCCGGTCCCCGGCACCGAACAACCGGGAGGCGCGGACGTCGCCAAGCGCGGACCGCCCTTGGCATCTACGCCACACAGCGGCCCGAGGCGAGTTCCTGCCGCCGGGCATCAGTGCGAACGCCATCCTGCGCTTCTGCCTGAAGGCGGTGGGGCACACCGTCAGCGACCTGGTCCTCGGTACCGGCGCCTACAAGTCGGGCATCCGCGCGACCATGTTCAGCCACTCCGACCGTGGCAGCTGCTGGGTGCCGGCGAGGGCTACGGCCCGCTCATCGTCGCGTCCGCGTACGTCGACGGCACGGCCGCCGGGGCTCATGCCCTCGCTTGTCACTCTCGGGTGGCATTCCTCCGGGAAAACCCTGACAAACGCTTGTATCACCAGCACACTGCCCACACGCCATCGACACCACGGGAGCCGCGTATGACCAGCAACCCCTACTTCAATCAGCCCTTAACACCAGCCCGGCCGCGCATGTTCAACTCCACGGTCGCCAAGGTGATCTGGGTACTGGTTCCGATCGTGACCGTCGGCCTCGCTGCCGCAGTCCCCTTCGTCGTCGCCGCCGTCAAGGGCGTCGTGAAGCCATGGCTGGCCATCGCCTACGTCGTCGGGGAGATCGCCGTATTCTCCATCGCCTTCGCGATCAGTCCCAACCCTGATTCCACCAGCCCAGTGCCCGGGTTCCTCATGGTTCTTCTGATCATCACCGCCGCGACGCACACCGCGCTCCTCGACAACGACAAGATCAGCATCGGGAAGTAGGCCATAGGCTTCCGCCGGTTGATCCAGACCGCGCAGCGTGGTGCTCCCGCCGTCAGCCCCGGCCTCGTTGCTCATGCGAGTGGCGGGCCCGGGTCCGTGTCCGGATGCTCCTCCGGAGTGCATCGTGGTGCCGTACCTCCCCACCTCGCGTGCCGGACGGGTGACATCCCTGCATGAAGCCGCACGTCACAGCCAGCAACCGCATCTCATGCCCTCTCCAGCACGCACGTCCAGGGGGACTATGCGCACCCGCACCACCATCGCCGTCTGCCTGCTACTCGCCGGCCTCACCGCCAGCTGCTCATCGAACGACACCGATGAGCCGACCGTGGCGAAAGCCTCCGTCACAGAGTCGGCCGGCCCTACCCCGAGCCCCACGCCGTCACCCAGGCAGGAGACGTACAAGCTCGGCGACATCGTCGACATCAGCGCTGGCGGCAACGACTTCTCCGCAGCCACGCTCACCTACAAGAACCAGGGCGTCACCAGCCCGCCGGGACTTCTGCAAGAGGGGCAGAAGTTCGCGACGGTCCAGGTGAAGGTGTGCAACCGGAGTGATGAGCCGATCGAGGTGAGTCCGTTCACGTGGTCGCTCGCGTACGAGGACGGGGCGCGGGTGGAGCCGACGCACGTGAGCGGGGGTGGGCTGCCTCAGCCGGCGTACCCCCTGGACGCGAAGGTGCGGGGCGGGGACTGCGTGCGGGGCTACATCCTGTTCGAGGTGCCCGAGGAGTTCGGCCGAGCGGAGCGGGTGTTGTATTCGCCGGGGGATCTGGATGAGCCGGTGGAGTGGACAGTCCCGACGGTGTAGCCAGAAGCCCCCGGCACGGGCCACTACGGCCGCGCCGGGGGGCCTTACACATGGTCGCGGGCGCCGCATACGCTCCCGCCCATGGCTGACTACCTTCAGGTATCCACGGCAACCCCCACCCGCGACCAGGCCATCGACCTCGCCCGCACTGCCGTCGCCGAACGGCTCGCCGCCGGTGCGCAGATCATCGGCCCCGTCACTTCCGCGTTCTGGCACAACGGTGAGTTCGGAACGGGCGAGGAATGGCAATTGCTGCTGAAGACCACCCGAGCCCGCTACCCGGAGCTGGAGGCTCACCTGTTGGCGAACCACCCGTGGCGGAACCCGGAGATCGCCGCCGTGGCGATCGAGACCGGGGCGCAGGGCTGCCTCGACTGGATCGCCGCGAACACCAGCTCTGCCGAGTAGCTCAACTGCGAGCCATGTCCAGGACGTCGGCGACCACGGGCAGCGCCTGGTGCTTACCGAGCCGTTGCAGTACCGGCGCCAGCCGCTCGCGCGGACGTACGGACGCGACCCCGGAGGACAGGTCGAGCGCGCGGCCCGTGACCGTGGCTGCCTGCTCGATCTCCCCGGCGGTCAGGTACGAGTCGGCGAGCCACGACAGATATAGCGCCTTGTCCCGCGCGTGTGAGTCGTCGTACCGGGCGAGCGCTGCTTCAAGGACGGGCACCGCCCGCAGCGGGCGACGGAGCTCCGTCCAGCAACGGCCGTACATGATCTGCAGCTCAGTCTCGTCGACCCACGCCGCCCAGTCGGGTTGGGGCGCGCCGTCGACCTCGGCGAGCGCGGCGCGAGCGGCGTCCAGGGCACGCTCCGTCTCGTCGGCGTGGCCCGCCACCGCGTGCGCCCACGCGAGCCGCTCGTACAGCAGGGCCCGCACCCCAGGTGCCGCGTCGCGGCCGGCCATGGCGCACGATCGGGCAGCGGTCTGTACTGCGTTCTGCCGGGCATGCTGGTCCCCACACAGTCCCTGGTACGCCAGGAAGGCGAGCGCGTTCCCGGCGAGCGCGGCACAGCCGCCATCGACCGCGGCCTTCTGGCTGGCTTCGTACAGGCCGCGCGCCTCGGCATGCCGGCCGCCGTCGAACGCGGCCCAACCGGCCTGCTGCGCCTGCTCGGAGAGTACGGACAGCAGCCTGCGGCCCGTCTCTTCGGTGTACGAGCCGCGGCGCAGGAGCGTCCTGGTGGCCTGGTACTCGCCGAGGTAGGTGCGGTAGGTGTCGCCGCCGCCGAGGACGTCGTCGAGGCGCCGCAAGCGGGTCGTGCGCTGTCGTAGCCGCTCGGGCAGATCGCTGCCGACTCGGCCACCCTCGGAGGCCCGGGAGAGTTCGGGGAGGCCCACGGCGAGTCCGGCGGCAGCGGAGGTCTTGAGGAACTCCCGGCGTCCCGCGTCCGCCGAGCCCTCGGGCGCCGCCTCCCACGGGCGCCGGGCCAGCCCCACCATGTGACCAGGGATACGCAGCGCATCGGCGATGGCGGCGATCTTCTCGAAGGTAGCCACCTTGCCCTGTCCCTTGGCCAGCGTCCCCACGCGCTCCGGCTTGATGCCGCACTCGGCCGCGATCATCGAGTAGCTGATGCCCGCCTCGGTGCGGGCGACGTGGATCACGGTGCCGAAGTCGTGGGCAGCAAGCGCGGATCGCACGTCGGGGCGCTCAAGTAGCCCACGGGGGAGCGCGGTTGGCGGTTCGTGACCGGACATGAGGTGCCTCATCGCGCTCGGTGACGGCGTGGTCTGACGGTGAGGGTACCCATGACGGGTACCCCTCGGAGGGAAGTCAGAAGCCGTACGTGCTCGGAAGATTGAGCCCTCAGACCCCGACGAGGTACTGGCCTCCCGGGGCGTGGCCAACGCTGCCTGGAGCGCCGACATGCCAACAGATGCCACCTACCTACCCACTTCAGCAGGCCCGGGCTCGGCCGATCCGCCGGACATCAGCACGATGCGCGCCAGTGTGCGCCAGCTGCTCGGGCCGGATGACGCCCCGGATGCGCCGCCACCCAATGCCGGCGAACTCGACACGCTCACCCTCACCCTGCGCGGGCACCTGGCGCTGATCATTCCCGAGGTAGAGCGGGCAGCCGGGCCGCGGCCCAAGGACACTTCGACGTTCTGTGCCCTGGGATGCATTGGGGAGGCCCGAGGGAAACTGCGCCACACGCCGGGCGCCACGCTGCAGTCCCGGGTTGCCCATGCCCGATGCCTGGCCCGCGTCTTGCATGCCCTGTGCGACCACTACGAGCGGCTCGCCATCAAGGGCGAGACACGCGAGCAGACCGCCCTGCGGCGCCTGGGTGAGCACTCCGTGAAGTGCCCGGCCTGCCGAACCTTGGACGACGAGGGAGCGAACGCGAACCTCCCCTGCACTGAGGGCGATCGCATGTACGACGAGTACCGGCAGGCGCGCCGCGCCAAGGCGTCGCCCTTGGGCCATCCGTGACGTGACATCCAGGCTTCCGTCCGGCCGCCGGCGGGAAACGGATCGCGAGTCAGGGAGAACGGCTGCGATGACCGCGGCGTTCCGCTCGGTTCTGCGGACCGTGGCCATCTGCTGCCGTTGCCGGGCGAGGTCGGCGGCTTCGGCGACGGGCCTCCTGGGGCTCCGACCCCTAATGGGGCGTCACATTGGATTCCCGGGGCGGAGTCGGCGGGACGGGTCGGCAAGCCGTTGAACGGCGTAACCCTCGGCTCACCGCACCGAGTGGCCCGGAGGAACCGTGAGGATCGGGTGAACGCCCGTGCCCCGACCGGCGATACGTCGGAGAGTCGGTCGAGGGTGACCGAAGGGGAGGGCGGGCCACGTGTCGGGACAACCGGGGCCGGGGCGTACCGAGGGCGAGCTTGATCCGGAGGCCGGACCGGTACCGCGTTTCGCCGCCGAACTGCGTGCCCTGCGCGAGTCCGCGGGGAAGCCCACCTACCGGGCGATGGCCGAGCGGGCCCGGTACGGCGTGACCACCCTGTCGCAGGCGGCCGCCGGAAAGCAGCTGCCCTCCCGCGCGGTGACGCTCGCGTACGTCAAGGCGTGCGGCGGCGACCTGAGCGAGTGGGAGCGGCGCTGGCGCGAGGTGTCGGACGAGCTGGCCGCCGAGGCAGCCGCGGCCGACGACAGCTCCCGGCCGCCGTACCGTGGCCTGACCCGGTTCGAACCGGGCGACGCCGATCTGTTCTTCGGCCGGGACCAGCTGGTGGAGCGGCTGACCGAGCTGAACCGCAAACACCGCTTCACGGCGGTCTTCGGCCCGTCCGGCAGCGGCAAGTCCTCGTTGCTGCGGGCCGGGTTGATCCCCCGGCTGCGTATCGCGGGCGGCGGTGAGGGCGGCGATCCCCGCGACGTGCCTCCCGCGGCCGTACGCATCCTCACGCCCGGCGCGGACCCGCTGCGCACTCACGCCGAGCGGCTCGTGCCCGTGCCGGACACCGACGCCGACACCTGGCTGATCGTCGATCAGTTCGAGGAGCTGTACACCCTCGGCGCCGACCCGGCCGAGCGGGACGCCTTCATCGACCGCCTCGTCGCCGCCGGCGACGCCGACAGCCGGCTGCGGGTCGTCATCGCGGTGCGGGCCGACTTCCTCGGCCGGTGCGCCGAACACCCGGGCCTCACCGCCGCGTTGCAGGACGCCACGCTGCTCGCCGGTCCGATGAGCCGGGCCGAGCTGCGGGAGGCCATCGTCCGCCCGGCCGCCGCGGCCGGACTGATCGTCGAACGCGCCCTGACCGACCGCCTCCTGGACGAGGTCGAGGGTGCCCCCGGCGGACTGCCGATGATGTCCCACGCCCTGCTGGAGACCTGGCGCCACCGCAGCGGCCGCGTCCTGACCGAGAGCGCGTACGAGGCGGCCGGTGAACTGCACGGCGCCGTCGTCCGCACGGCAGAGCAGGTGTACGGCGAACTCACCGCACCGCAGGCCGAGTCGGCCCGCCGGATTCTGCTCCGCCTCGTCGCCCCCGGCGCACCGGACACCCGCCGCCCCACCGACCACGCCGAGCTCGACCTCGGCAATCCCGCCGACACCCGGGTCGTACTGGAACGGCTGGTCCGGGCCCGTCTCATCACCTTCGACGACGGCACCGTCGACCTCGCCCACGAGGCCCTCATCACCGCATGGCCCCGCCTGCGCGCCTGGATCGACGCCGAACGCGACCGGCTGCGCGTCCACCGCTCCCTCTCCGAGGCGGCCCGCACCTGGCAGGCCCTCGGGCAGGAGAACGCCGCACTCTACGCCGGGTCCCGGCTGTCCGCGGCCCGCGACGCCTTCCCCCGCGACACCTTCCCCCGCGACACCGCACCCGAGGGCGGCCGCAGCGAGGAACTCACCCCACTGGAGCGGCAGTTCCTCACCGCCTCGCTCCGGCGCCGGCACCGCGCCGCGCTGCTGCGCCGTACGGTCGTGGCCGTCCTCGCGGCACTCACCCTGCTCGCCACCGGCACCGCGGTCGTCGCCCTCCAGGCCCGTGCCACCGCGCAGGCGGAACGCGACGAAGCCGTCTTCGGCCGGCTCACCGCCGAGGCCGACCGGGTCCGCGACACCCAGGCCGGGGTGGCCGCCCGGCTCGACGTGGCCGCGTACCGCATGCGCTCCACCCCGGACCTGCGGACCCGGCTCGCCTCGGACGCGGGCCGGGTGCTGGCCACCCGGCTGCCCGGCCACGACGGTGTCGCCGGCTCCGTCGCGTACGCGCCCGACGGCCACACCCTCGCGAGCGGCGGCCATGACGGCCTGGTCCGGCTGTGGGACACGGCGGCGGGCAAGCCGCTGGGCGCACCGCTGCGCCTCGGTACGGGAGGCGTCGGCGCGGTCGCCTTCTCCCCGCGGGACGGTGACCTGCTCGTGGCCACGGGGAAAGGCGGCGGCATCCAACTATGGGATGTGCACGACCGGTCGCGGCCCCGCGCTCTCGGCCGGCCGCTCGTGAGCCACGACGAGCAGAACGTCGTCTCCGCCGCGTTCGCCCCGGACGGCACGACGCTCGCCACCGCCGGCGACGACGGCACCGTACGCCTGTGGGACATGACCGACCCGGCACGCCCCGCGCCGATCGGCGAGCCCGTCGACGCCGACGCATCCGAGGCGCGCAGCGTCCGCGCGGTCGCGTTCGCCCCGGACGGGGAGACCCTGGCCACGGGCGGCTACGACGGGACCGTACGGATGTGGCGGTTCGGCGAGGACGCCGGGAGGAAGGACGGGACCGGGATCGCACCGCTCGGCAAGCCGCTGCGGGAACACACCGACCCCGTCTGGACACTGGCCTTCTCCCCGGACGGCCGCACGCTGGCCTCGGCCGGCTTCGACGAGACCGTGCGCCTGTGGGACGCGTCCGACCCGGGCCGTGTCCAGCCGCTGGGCGAACCGCTCAGGGGGCACACCGCGCCCGTCATGTCGGTGGCGTTCAGCTCCGACGGCGAGACCCTGGCGACCGCGGGCGAGGACGACCGGCCCCTGCTGTGGAACGTGGCCAACCCCGCCTATCCGCTACAGCTCGGGGAGCCGCTGACCGGGCACACCGAGGCCGTGTGGGAGGTGGCCTTCAGCCCCGACGGCCGCACCCTCGCCGGCGCCGGCGCCGACGGCGGCGTCCTGCTGTGGCACCGGCCGCCCACCGTCCTCACGGACTTCACCAACCCGCTCACCGCCGTCGCCTTCAGCCCCGACGGCCGCCTGCTCGCCGTCGCCAGCACGGACGACGGCCTGATCCGCCTGTGGGACGTACGCCGCCCGGACCGCCCACGCCGGATCCCGCGGACGCTCGGCCACGAGGACGCGGTCCTGTCCGTCGCCTTCGCCCCGGACGGCCGTACGTTGGCAAGCGGTTCGAGGGACGGGACCGTACGCCTGTGGGACCTCTCCACGCCCGAACGTCCCGCCCCGCTCGGCGAACCGCTCGACGCGCACGACCGCGGTGTCCTCGCCGTCGCCTTCGCCCCGGACGGCCGCACGCTGGCCACCGGCGGCGACGACGACACCGCGCGGCTGTGGGACGTACGCCGCCCGGACCGGGTGCGGCCGCTCGGCGAGCCCCTGCGCGGCCACACGGACGCCGTCACCTCCGTGGCCTTCAGCCCCGACGGCCGCCTCCTGGCCACCGGCGCCGAGGACGACACGGCACGGCTGTGGCAGGTGGGCGGAGAGGGCGACGGGACCCGGGGGCGGCCCGCGGGCGCGGCCCTCACCGGGCATGACGAGCCGGTCAACGCGGTGGCGTTCGCCCCGGACGGGAAGACGCTGGCGACCGGCAGCGACGACCGTACGGTCCGGCTGTGGGACGTGCGACGGCCGGACCGCGTCCGTCCGTCGGGGGAGGAGCTGGCCGAGCATCGCGGGGCGGTCAGGGCGTTGGCCTTCGCCCCGGACGGCCGGACACTCGCGACCGGCAGCGGTGACCACACCGTCCGCCTGTGGGACGTGACCGACCCCGCCCGCGCCGAGCCCTACGGCCAGGAACTCACCGGCCACACGGACACCGTCACCTCCGTCGCGTTCGGCGCGGACGGCACCACCCTCGCCTCCGTCGGCTACGACCTGACGGCCCGGGTGTGGACCCTGGACGCGGACCGCGCGACGGCCTACGTCTGCGACCGCACCGGCGGCGTCCTGAACCGCGCCGAATGGGAGGAACGGCTGCCGCGGCTCGGGTACCGGGACGTGTGCGAGGGGCGGTAGGAGCGGTCAGGGGCGGTTTTCGAGTGCGGTCCGGGGGTGGCTCAGGGGGCGGTGAACTTCAGCACCGCGCCGTCCTTGTTGTGCGCGACCACGGTCGCCTTCAGCCGGTCGCCGAAGCCGGCCTCGCCGCCCGCGCCGCCGAGCTGCATCAGGGTGCCCGCCGTCTGGAAGGTGACGTAGTCGTCGCCCAGGGACACGTGCACAGTGACGTCGTTCGCCGTGATGTTCGCCGTGGAGGTCACCAGGACCTCGCACGCGCCGTCCGTGCAGGCGCCGTAGTTCCTGCCGTCGGCCGCCTCGGGGAGCGGGCCGTCGGGGACGGGCGCCGGCGAGGCGGTGTCCTCGCCCTGGCCGTCGGGCTTCCAGCCCGGGGCGCACTGCTCCGCCCGCTCGTACGCGGCGGCGAGCCGTGCGTCCTGCTTGGCCAGCGCGGGCAGGTCCGGCCGGGGCGAGGTGAGGGACTGGACCAGCTTGTCCACGTCCGCGGCACTGCCCTCGGCGTCGCCGTCGGCCGGGTTCGGGGACACCCGGTCGAGTTCGGCCACGACGCCCCGCACCTTCTTCAGCCAGGCGTCGCGCAGCCGGTCGGCCGCGGGGACGCCGGACGGGCCGAGGTCCGCCAGACCGCTCTCCACGTCGTCCACCGCCGAGGGCGTGCCGGCGAGGTAGCCGACGGCGCGGGCTCTGGCGACCAGGTCGGCCTGGGCGTCCGAATCCCGGATCTCCCCCAGGTCGGCGGCGCTGTCCGACCGCAGATCCTTGAGCGCCACCGTCGACTCGCACATGCCGCCGACCCACTTGACCAGCTGCCCGGACGGTGACTTTGCCGGCGTCGGCTCGGCCGACCCCTTGCCCGAGGTCCCCGACGCGTCGGCCTTCCCGCCCTCGCCCTTCCCGTCCTCGTCCGTCCCGCCCCCGCACCCGCCGAGAGCCAGTACCAGCCCGGCGGCGGCCACCACGGCGACGCTCACCCTCTTGACCATCGATCGACCTCTCTCCGTGCGCTGCACCCGTCTGCACGGGCCGGATCCCGGCGCCGTGGGACCAGTCCAACGCGGGCACGGATTGTTCGGTCACCCCGCACTCAGCCGCGAACAATGCCCTTCGGCGGCGGTGCCGTGCTCCGGCGCCCGACGAGCCGGGTCGGGACGAGCGTCGTGCCGTGGTCCGGGCCGCCGTGCCGCATCTTGCTCAGGACACCCTCGACGCAGAGGCGGCCCACCTCGGCGAAGTCCTGGTGGATGGTGGTGAGCGGGGGCTGGAAGGACGCGGACTCGGGGATGTCGTCGAAGCCGATGACGCTGACGTCGTCGGGGACCTTCCGGCCGCGTTCGTGCAGGGCGCGCAGCAGACCCAGCGCCATCTGGTCGTTGGCCGCGAACACCGCCGTGCAGTCCGCCTGTCCGGCGAGCCGCAGACCGGCCCGGTAACCGGACTCCGCCGACCAGTCGCCGCGCACCAGGGGCGGCGGGTCCACGCCCGCTGCCGTGAGGGCGCCCCGCCATGCGTTGGCACGGCGCTGCGCGGCGAAGGAGTCCTCCGGCCCGGCGAGGTGCCACACCGTGTCATGGCCGAGGTCCAGCAGATGCCGTACGGCGTCGCGGGCGCCGCCCGCCTGGTCGGTGTCGACGACGGTGTAGCGGTCGCCGGCGTCCGAGTCGGCGACCACGACCTGGACGCCGGGCGGCAGGGAGACCGTCGCGGCGTCCAGCAGATGGATCTCCATGATGACGATGACCCCGTCCACGGCGAGTTCGCCGAGGCGGGAGAAGGCGCCGTTCACCTCGTCCTGGGTCGGGACGGCGACGGGCAGCAGCGTGACGGCGTAACCGTGCTGGGCGGCGGAGGTCGCGATCGCCTCCAGGGTGCGGATGTTCCCCATGGTGGAGAGGGAGAAGGTGATCACGCCGAGGGTGCGGAACTCGCCGCGCCTGAGGGCCCGTGCGGCGCTGTTGGGCCGGTAGCCCAGCTCCCGCATCGCGGCCAGGACCGCCTGCCGGGTCTCCTCGTTCACGCCCGGGAAGCCGTTGGAGACGCGGGAGACCGTCTGGGAGGAGACCCCGGCGAGGCGCGCGACGTCGGCCATGGAGGCGCCCTGACGGGGGCGGGCGGCACGCTTTCGCGTCCCCGCCGGTGTGCCGTCACCGTCCGCTGTGCCCATCGTGCCCACCTTGTCCCGTAGGTCGCCGGACTACGCAACTTTCGGTCCCCGACGACTCCTTGACCCCTGAGATTCGGACAGTGTAGACATCCCGCCAACGCATGTTTACGTAAACATTCCGAGCAGAAACGATACGAGAACACACCGAACCGCACCGAACCGAACCCCAGCTGGAGTACTCGACATGGCACACCGCACCCGTAAGAGAAGGCTCCTGGGGGTCGGCATCACGGCCCTCGCGACCGGAACCGTGCTGGCCGCCACCACATTGCCGGCCGCGCACGCGGAGACCCCGACGGCCGCCGCTTCGGTCACCGTCGTGCCGGACCCCTCCTACAAGCAGGAGAAGTTCGAGGGCTGGGGCACCAGCCTGGTCTGGTTCGCCAACGCGACCGGTGACTACCCGCCCGCGATACGCGAGCGGCTCGCGAAGCTCCTCTTCGGCGACGACGGCCTCGCGCTGAACATCGCCCGCTACAACATCGGCGGCGGCAACGCCCCCGACGTCAAGGACTACCTGCGGGCCGGCGGCGCGGTCCAGGGCTGGTGGAAGGCGCCGGCGGGCACCACCCGCGAGGACGTCGACTGGTGGGACGCCGACGACCCCGCCGACTGGAACACCAAGGCCGACAAGACGCAGCGCTGGTGGATCGACCGCATCAAGAAGGACATCACCCACTGGGAGACCTTCAGCAACTCGCCGCCCTGGTTCATGACCGAGAGCGGCTACGTCTCCGGCAACTTCGACGCGGGCAAGGACCAGCTCAAGACGGAGTCCGTCGACGACTTCGCCGAGTACCTGGTGGGCGCCACCGAACGCCTGGAGAAGGCGCACGGCATCAAGGTCGACACCCTGGACCCGTTCAACGAGCCGAACACGAACTACTGGGGCACCCGGCTGGGCCCGGACGGCGAGCCCGTCGGCGGCCGTCAGGAAGGCGCCCACATCGGTCCGGAACTCCAGCAGAAGGTGATCAGCGCGCTGGGCCCGACCCTGGCCAAGTCCCGCACCCACGCGGAGATCTCCGCGATGGACGAGACCAACCCCGGTACCTTCGCCACGAACTGGAACTCCTACCCCGAGGAAGTGCGCGACCTCGTCGGCCAGATGAACGTCCACACCTACGGCACCGGCCAGCGCACCACGGTGCGCGACCTGGCCAAGGCCGCGGACAAGCCGCTGTGGATGAGCGAGGTCGAGGGCGACTGGGGCGACGGCCAGAGCTTCACGGACATGCGGCCCGGCCTCGGCCTCGCCCAGCGCATCGTCGACGACCTGCGCGAACTGGAGCCCCGCGCCTGGGTGTTCTGGCAGCCCGTCGAGGACCACGACAACATGAAGCCGGGCGGCGAGTCCGCGAAGGGCGGCAACTGGGGCGAGATCCAGCTGTCGTTCAGCTGCACGTCGCAGGACACGCTCGAGACCTGCCCGGTCTACACGAACACCAAGTTCGACACGGCCCGGAACTTCACGCACTACATCAAGCCCGGCGACCGGCTGATCAAGACGAACGACACGTCCAGCACCGCGGCCGTCTCCCGCAAGGGCGACGCGGCCACCGTCGTCCACGTCAACAGCACCGCCGAAGCCCGCGAAGTCACCCTCGACCTATCGAAGTTCGGGCGGATCTCGTCCCGGGCCACCGTCACCCCGGTGGTGACCAGCGCCGACGGCAAGCTGGAGCGGCACAAGGCGGTCCGGGTCAGCGGTGAGCGGGCCACGGTCACCGTGCCCGCCCAGTCGGTGACGTCCTTCCTCGTCAAGGGTGTGTCCGGCGTCGCGGAGGACGCGGCCGAACTGAAGAAGGGCCACACCTACCGGCTGACCGGCGTCCAGAGCGGCAAGGACCTCACCCTCGCCGACAACGGCACCGGGCTGGTCATCAAGAGCGCCGACGCGGCCGACCCGAGCGGCCGGCAGTGGCGGGTGGAGCAGATCAGCGGCTCCGACAACCGCAAGCGGTACGCCTTCACCGAGGCGAGCGAGGGCAAGCGCCTGGCCGTCCGCGACGGGGCCCTGGTGGCCGAGCCGGACGAGGGGCGCCGGGACAGCGCCGCCCAGTGGATCATGTCGACGACCGGCGACGGCACCTGGACCCTGGTCAACGCCGCCACCGGCCGGCTCGCGGAGGTCTCCGGGCAGTCCACGAACGACGGCGCCGGGGTCGGCGTGTGGCTGGCGAACTCCGGTGCCAACCAGCGGTGGAAGGTGACCGAGGTGACGGGCGCCGACGCCGCGGGAACCGAGTAGTCGGACCGAGCGGCCGGTCGGGGCGGCACGTCAGGACCGCGTGGGGCGTCCGGGCCTCACTGGTCCGAGTAGCCGATGTCGCCGATGGTCCAGGCGCTCACGTCTTCCAGGGCGACCCGGTACATGCCGCCCGTGTCGGGAATGCCGAAACTGCCCTGGAGGATCCGGGCGACGTGGAAGTGGAGGTGCGTGGGCCGCTCACCGTGGTCCGGCCCGCGGCCGTCGCTGTCCTGGTGGTCGTCCCCGTGGTCTGCTCGGTGCCGGGTGAACGCGGGGGCGAACTGCCCCAGGTGCTCGGAGTCCCGCAGGACTTCGGCCACCCGCTCCTTCCACAGGGATTCCGGCGCGAGCCGGCCCGTGATGACGGCTCCCGGAACCACCACGGTCAGGGACATCTGGCTGCTGTGCCGCGACTCCACCATCGCGGCGATCTCGACGAGCAGGTCGTCAGGGTGCGTCATGCCTCCGGAGCCTAGCCCGACGAGGTGCGTCCGGGCGTGGCAGGAGGCGAGGCGTCACCAGCCGAGCGCACCTTCGTCAGCTCGCGCGTCCCGGGTCGGCGGGACCGGCGGCGGCGTGTCGTGGCAGACGAAGCCGAGTCTGGTCAGCGCCCGGCGCATCTCGCCCGCGGTGAAGTCGCGGCGGTTCTGCCTGGTGATCACTTCCCCGACCTGCATCACGGGGTAGACGCGGCGGCCGATGGTCACGGCCACGCCGCTGACCGGTTCGGGGGTGATGCCGCTCATCGACTGTTCGACCTCGCTCTTGATCAGGTCGAAGGGGAAACGGGCGATGACGCAACGCATGGATGCCTCCACGGCACGAGAATGAGCCGAAGGAATTCGAAAATCCGGACCTCTCGGCGGTGAATCCGAGGCTGTTGACAATCCGGGAAAGTCAGGAAATGCAAAGAGCTGGGGCCCGCACCCCAAGAGCGCGGGCCCCAGCCACTTAGAACGCGTCAGCGTCAGGCAGGAACGATGTTCTCGGCCTGCGGGCCCTTCTGGCCCTGCGTGACGTCGAAGGTAACCTTCTGGCCTTCCTGAAGCTCGCGGAAGCCGCTGGTGGCGATGTTCGAGTAGTGGGCGAACACGTCAGCGCCGCCGCCGTCCTGCTCGATGAAGCCGAAGCCCTTTTCCGCGTTGAACCACTTCACGGTGCCAGATGCCATATTGAATCTCCCTTGGGGGGCAGTGCCGGACTCCGCACTTTACGGGTCCGAGTCGCCGCGATGATCACCCCTCCGGAAAGATCCGGAAAGCTCTGCAAAGAAACAAATCTCTGGCAACCAAAACTGCAACTGGTATCACGCTAACACAGCTCGGGCGTAAGTACCCGTGTGTTTTCGGCACCGGGTATTGATTCTCATCCCGCAGCAGCCTGCATTTCTGTACCGGCGGGACTAGGTATTCGGGCCGCGCTCGTCCAGCTTCCGGCGCATGTCCCGGTTCAGGCGGAGGGCGTCCGCCAGCTGGTCCTCGAGGGAGATGATCCGGCAGGCCGCCTCGACGGGAGTGCCCTGGTCGACGAGCTCGCGGGCGCGGGCGGCGATGCGCAGCTGGCGCCGCGAGTACCGGCGGTGACCACCTCCCGAACGCAGGGGAGTGATCAACTCGGCCTCGCCGATGGCCCTCAGGAAGGCGGGAGTGGTGCCGAGAACGTCGGCGGCCCGCCCCATGGTGTAGGCGGGATAGTCGTCGTCGTCGAGATTCCCTGCGACAGGGGCGTTCTCCGCGGGCATGGCACCTTCGTTTCGGGGACGCGGCGAGGGACCCGGCAGGCACGGCACCCGTGCTCCGAACGGTTCAGCACCCTCTGCCTCGTGTCACAACCCTAGCGCCGACAGCCCAGGAGATGTGGTCCGGCCGTTGCAGACTTTCCCCGCCGCCAGGATCAGGCCACGTGCCCGAGGGGATGCCCGGCCTGTCATGGGGGCTGGTACCAGTACATATGGCGATATGTCCTCGGGTCGCTGAGGTTGCGGGGCCCGTCGCCGGATCCAAGCATGGGCTGAGGTGAGGAAACTGTTCCGGGAGAGATGAGGCCCATGACGGTTCCCGCGGAGCGGCCGCTGCGCTGTCTGGTCACCGGTGCCACCGGTTACCTGGGCGGCCGGCTGGTGCCCGAACTGCTGGCCGCCGGGTATGCCGTGCGGTGTCTGGCCCGTACGCCCGGCAAGCTGCGGGACCATCCGTGGGCGGGGCAGGTGGAGGCCGTGCGGGGGGACGTGACGGACGAGGAGTCCGTGCGGGCGGCGATGGAGGGGATCGACGTCGCCTACTACCTGGTGCACGCGCTGGGCACGGGGCGGGGCTTCGAGGAGACCGACCGGCGGGCGGCGCGGGTCTTCGGTGAGCAGGCACATGCCGCCGGGGTCCGGCGGATCGTCTACCTCGGCGGGCTGACCCCGGCCGGCGTACCCGAGCAGGCGCTCTCGCCCCATCTGCGCTCCCGCGCCGAAGTGGGCCGCATCCTCCTGGCCTCGGGCGTGCCGACCGCCGTGCTGCGGGCGGCCGTGATCATCGGGTCCGGGTCGGCGTCGTTCGAGATGCTGCGGTATCTGACGGAGCGGCTGCCCGCGATGGTGACCCCGAGCTGGGTGCGCACCCGCATCCAGCCGATCGCCGTGCGCGACGTGCTCCGCCTGCTCGTGGGGTGCGCGCAGTTGCCGTACGACGTGAACCGCACCTTCGACATCGGCGGACCGGACATCCTCACCTACGAGGAGATGATGCGGCGCTACGCCGCCGTCGCCGGACTGCCCAGGCGCGTCATCGTCCCCGTGCCGCTGCTCACCCCCCGGCTGTCCAGCCTCTGGGTCGGTCTGATCACCCCGGTGCCGGGCGGACTCGCCCGCCCGCTGGTCGAGTCGCTGAAGCACGAGGTGGTGTGCGCCGAACGGGACATCGTCGGTTACGTGCCGGACCCCCCGGACGGGCCCGTCGGCCTCGACCGCGCGATCCGGCTGGCGCTGCGGCGCGTGCAGGACGCGGACGTCGCCACCCGGTGGTCCTCGGCCGCGACGCCCCGCGCCCCCAGCGATCCGCTGCCGACCGACCCCGACTGGGCGGGCGGCAGCCTCTACGCCGACGACCGTGAACGCACCGTCGCGGCGTCGCCGCAGGCGCTGTGGCGGGTGGTCGAGGCGATCGGCGGCGAGAACGGCTGGTACTCCTCGCCGGTGGCCTGGTCCCTGCGCGGGTGGCTGGACACGCTGGCCGGCGGAGTGGGCCAGCGCAGGGGACGCCGGGACGCGAACCGGCTGCGGGTCGGCGACACCCTGGACTTCTGGCGGGTGGAGGAGATCCAGCCGGGCCGGCTGCTGAGGCTGCGGGCGGAGATGCGGCTGCCGGGCCTGGCCTGGCTGGAGATGACCGTAGACCGGGACCCGCAGGGGCGCACGGTGTACCGGCAGCGGGCACTGTTCCATCCGCACGGACTCGCCGGGCATGCGTACTGGTGGGGCGTGGCACCCTTCCACGCCGCGGTCTTCGGCGGGATGATCCGCAACATCGCCGCCGCGGCCGAGTCGGCCGCCGACGAGCCGGTCCACGATCGGCCGGCCCGTACACACTGAGGGAGCCCAAGGAACCGTGCGCGTCTCGGTCGCCCTGTTCACCGCGGACCTGCGGGTTCACGACAACCCGGTCCTGGTGGCCGCGCTGAAGGACGCGGAACGCGTCGTCCCGCTCTTCGTCGTCGACTCGGGCATCCGCCGCACCGGCTTCGTCGTGCCCAACCGCGCGGCGTTCCTCGCCGACAGCCTGGCCGACCTCGACGCGGCCCTGCGTGCCCGCGGCGGCCGGCTGGTGGTGCGTACCGGCGATGTCGTGGAGGAGACCTGCCGGGTGGCGGCGGAGACCGGCGCCGCGGTGGTGCACATCGCGGGCGGGGTCAGCCGTTACGCGGTGCGGCGGGAGGAGCGGCTGCGCGCCGAGCTGGCCGGCGACCGGCGCGAACTGCGCGTCCACGACGCCTCGTTGACGGCCGTGCCGCCCGGGGCGCTGACGCCCGCGGGCAAGGGCAAGGACCACTTCGCGGTCTTCTCCCCGTACTTCCGCCGCTGGGAGAGCTTCTCGGTACGCGGCGTCCGGCGCGCCCCGAAGGAGGTGCCGGTACCGGACGTACGCTCGGCCGACCTGCCCGGCGCCAAGTCACTGGCATCGGGCTCCCCGTCCCCCGCCCTCCCCACCGGCGGTGAATCCGAGGCCCGCCGCAGGCTGCGCTCCTGGCTCTCCGGCCCGCTGTCCGGGTACGACGACCGGCACGACGACCTGGCCGCCGACGCCACCTCCAGGCTCTCGCCCTACCTCCACTTCGGCTGCCTCTCCCCGACCGAACTGCTGCACAAGGCCCGCGGACAGGACACCCCCGGCGCCGACGCCTTCGTCCGCCAGCTCGCCTGGCGGGACTTCCACCACCAGGTCCTGGCGGCCCGCCCCGACGCGGCCCACCACGACTACCGCCCCCGGCACGACCGCTGGCGCCGCGCCAGGAAGGACATTGAAGCCTGGCAGGAGGGCCGTACGGGCTACCCCGTCGTCGACGCGGCCATGCGGCAACTGAGCCACGAGGGCTGGATGCCGGGCCGGGCCCGTCTGCTCGCGGCGAGCTTCCTCGCCAAGACGCTGTACGTGGACTGGCGGGTGGGCGCCCGCCACTTCCTGGACCTGCTCGTCGACGGCGACCTCGCCAACAACCAGCTCAACTGGCAGTGGGTGGCCGGCACCGGCACGGACACCCGCCCGAACCGCGTCCTCAACCCCCGTGTCCAGGCCCGCCGTTTCGACCCCGACGGCGCGTACGTACGCCGCTGGCTCCCCGAACTGCGTGACCTCGACGCCCGCACGATCCACCGTGTCCCGGCCCTCGACGACACCGCCCGCGCGGACCTGGACTACCCCGCCCCGATCGTGGACCTGACGGCGGGCGCCGACCGGTTCCGGGAGGGGCGGGGCCGGTGAATTCCTGACGACGTCTGCCCGACAGGCACAACCGGGACTGATCCGTACCGGCCCGCACCGGGTCTGCCAGCCGGTTCAGTTGTCGTCGAGCAGTCCGACGTCGTGGGCCAGTACGGCTGCCTGGACGCGGTTGGCGCAGCCGGTGCGGGTGAGGATGCGGCTGATGTGCGCCTTGACGGTGCCGGCGCTGAGGTACAGCCGGTCGGCGATCTCCGAGTTCGACAGTCCCGTACCGAGCAGGCGCAGGACATCGCGCTCGGCCGGGGTCAGTTCAGCGATCCTGTGCAGGGCGGACTCGGTGCCGCGGCCGGACTGCACATGGCGGTCCAGCAGTTGGCGGGTGACCCGGGGCGCCAGGACCGGTTCCCCCTTCGCGGCGAGCTGTACGGCGCGGATCAGTTCGGTGGGGCCGGTGTCCTTGAGGAGGTAGCCGTTGGCCCCGGCCCGCAGGGCGCGCGTGACGCTCGCCTCCTCGCCGAAGGCCGTCAGCATCACGACATTCGTACGGGGCGACAGGCGGGTGATGTCCTCGGCGGCCGCGATGCCGTCCCTGACCGGCATCTGGATGTCGAGCAGGGCGACGTCGACGTCCTGGGTGCGACAGGCCGCGGCGGCTTCCCTGCCGTCCCCGGCTTCGGCCACGACCTCGATGTCGTCGGCGTTCTCCAGGATCAGCCGGATACCGGTGCGCATCAGCGCCTCGTCGTCGGCGATCAGGACTCGGATCATCGGCTCATCTTAGAACTCGGCTGTTGTAACTCACGCCTGCGTAACTCGTCGCTTGTAACTCCACTCCCGTAACTCCACTCCCGTAACTCCCCTTCCGTATTTCCCCTTTCGGGATTCACCTCAGCGCCGCCAGCAGCACCACGACGAGGAAGCCCGCCGTCGGCAGGACCACGAGTACGGAGGCGCAGCCGGCTCCGAGGACGCGTGGCCAGGTCAGGACCTCGGTCGACAGCGGGGCGTGGGCTCCTCTCGGGGGCGGGAGTGTCCCGGCGGAGGTCTCCGGGAGCGGTCCGGACACGGACCCGATCGCATCGGTCGGCAGCCGTGCCGCCACGCGGAAGCCGCCGTCCGGCAGAGGCCCCGCCCCGAAGGTGCCGCCGAGCAACGAGATGCGTTCGTGAAGTCCGGCCAGCCCACTGTGGGTTCCCCCCTGAGAACGGCCCGCCTCGCGCGGCGGCCCGTTCGTGACGTCGACCTCGATGCCCGCGTCCGTACGTCTGACCTCCACCCGTGCGGGCGCACCGGACGCGTGTTTCAGCACGTTCGTCAGCCCCTCGCGGACCACCCGGTGGATCGCCTGCCGCGCACGGGCGCCCACCTCGGCCGTGCCGGGAACCGACCAGTCCAGCTCGACCGGGCCGCCGCCCGCCTGCCGGGACTGTGTCACCAGGGCGGCGATGTCCTCACGCGTCCCCCGCTCGCTCGCGCCCCCGTTCCCGCTGCCGTCCGTCGGATCCATCCCGTCCGCCAGTTCCGCGCGCCGCAGGACGCCGAGGATCTCGCGCAGTTCCTCCATGGCCGTGCCGGCGGTCGTGCGCAGCAGCTCCGCCTGCCCCGCGAGGGGCGGCGCCTGCCGGGCGGCGGCGAGTTCCAGCGCTCCCGCGTGCACGGAGATCAGGCTCAGCCGGTGGCCGAGGAGATCGTGCATCTCGCCCGCGATCCGGGTCCGCTCCTCCAGCCGGGCCGCCTCCGCGGTGAGCGTACGGGTCTGCTCCAGATAGGCGTTGCGCTCCCGCAGCAGGCCGGTCAAGGGGCGGCGGCGGCCCAGCAGGGTCCCGGACAGGGCGGGGAGCAGCAGGAGGAGAGCCGCGGAGATCGCGTTGTCGGCCAGGTCCATCGGCAGCTGCTGCCACCGGAACAGGCCGATGGCGACGGTCAGGACACCGAGGACTCCACAGGCCGCGCCCACGGCCCGCCAGGCGCGCCGGGTCGGTGCGATACGGCGCGTGGCGGACAGCACGATCAGCACAATCACCGGCAGCGTCCACACGTTGCCGCCCATGACCAGCGGCGCGGCACACAGGACCGCGGCGACGGGACGGTCACGCCGTACGGCGACGAGCAGCGCTGCCCACAGTGCTTCCAGGACCGCCAGTACCGGGTGCTGAGGGTGCACCAGCAGCAGCGGCAGCAGCCCCAGGGCCGCCGCCAGCGCGGCAGGGGCGGGCGTCCCCCGGCGGCCCCCGGGTTCCCCGCCCGTCACGTCCGCGTGGGTCACGCGCCCGCCCGGCGCGGCAACTCCGCCCGCAGCGCGGCGACGTCCACCCGCGAGGCGGCCGACAGCAGCCGGACCACTTCGGTGCCCTCGGCTTCGAGCAGAGCCGCCAGCAGGTGGACCGTACCGACCGAGGGTGAGCCGTGCTCGACGGCGGTGAGCTGCGCGACTGCCTTGGCCCGCTCGGCGGAGTCGGAGAGCCGCACCTGGCCGGCATCGCGGTCCGACGCGGAGGCGCTGTCCGCGGGGGCCGTCGGTGTGCGTTCCATGGCCGCACGGGTCAGGGAATCCTGCCGTACGCCATGCCTGCGCAGCAGCGCGGCGGCGGAGTTGGCGGCGGCGAGGTCCTCGGGCAGGGGGCGTCCGGCAACGGCAAGGGAGCGGTCCAGGGCCAGGATGCCCAGCAGCAGATCCACGGGCTCCGCCGCGGAACGCCCGCACCGCACAGCCTGCCGTACGGCCTCGACGGTCACCGCGAACACGATCGGTGAGCCGTACACGCCGGCCCCGGAGGTCCACGACGTCAGCGCGCGCGTCAGCCGGTTGCCGCTCCTGCCCAGCGTCCCGGCCCGGCGCAGAAGGGTGACGCCACGCGATTCCGGCAGTTCGGTCTCCGCCGGGGCGCTCGCGTCCAGCGCGTCGAGTGCGGTCGCCGCGGCTGCCAGGTCCAGCTTCTGCAGCACCAGCGCCTCCCGGGCCCGGCTCTCCGGCAGGTCCAGCAGAGCCCGTACCACATGCCGGCAGCGCACCGGGACCGTACCTTCGGCGCGGGCCGCGGCGAGCGCGAGCAGCAGGCACCGTCGCAGTGCGCCGGTCATCCCGGGCAACTCCCGTGCGACGTCCGCGGCCGGTCCGCGCTTCGCCGGCCCGAGCCGCCAGTGCGCCTCACGCCAGGCGGCGGTGACCTCGTCGTCGTCGGCACCGGCCGCGACGGTCGCGCCCGCGTCCTCGTCCCCGTCGTCGCTCACCCAGCCACGGCCGCCCCGACCGGCGATCAGGCCGCTGAGCGAACCGGCCTTCCGCATCCCCGGGGCGATCGCCGCACCCGCGTCCGTGTCTCCCATGACGAGCGCGGCCAGCAGGTTCTCGGTCCCGACGACGGCTGCCTCCTGCTTGAGCGCACCGCGCAGCGCCGCCACGAACAGGTCCACGACGTCGCACTCGAACTCCACGGTGGTTCCGGCCACGTCCGTGGCGCCGTTCCGCACTGCGGCACTCGCTCGCTGATCCATCGAAAGCTCCCCCTCGGGCTGCGGTATCCGGTCCTGTCCGGTCGTGACCGACCCTAGGCAGCCGCCTGCCGGCACCGCGTCGGCCGACCGGCCAGGCCTCCGGTCCGACCGGCCAGGTCCACGGGCCGACCGGCCGGGCGGCAGGGCCTCCCGGTCCGATCGGCCGGGGTGAGAGCATGCGGCGTGTTCGTTCGCCGACGTATGCAGGCCGAGTGTGACGCAGGTCACGGGAAGTCGGTGCGGGGTGCCGGACAGCTCATTGAGGTGAGCACTCATATGCGTACTCGGGTACGGGCCGGGGAGTCGAGCGCGTTCGCTGAGCTCTTCGACAGCTACTCCCGCGCGGTCTACAACCATGCCTTCCGGCTGACGGCCGACTGGTCGGTGGCCGAGGACGTGATGGCCGCGACCTTCCTGGAGGCATGGCGGCTGCGCGACAGGGTCGAGCCGGAGGGCGGCTCCCTGCGGCCCTGGCTGCTGGGCATCGCCACCAACACCGCGCGCAACCAGTACCGGAGCAACCGGCGCTACCGGGCGGCGGCCACCGCGGCCGCGGCGGCCGAGCTGTCGGTGGCCGACCACGCCGACGAGGTGGCCGACCGGGTCGACGACCGCCGGCGCCTCGCGACGGCCCTCACCGCGCTCGCCGCGCTGCGCAGGCCGGAGCGCGAGGTCATCACGCTCTGCCTGGGGGAGGGCCTGGACTACGAGGCCGCGGCCGAGGCGCTCGGGATCCCGGTCGGAACGGTGGCCTCCCGGCTCTCCCGCGCCCGCAAGAAGCTGCGCGCCGCGGCCGTCCGGTCGGCAACCGAAGGACAGGGCGGGAAAGTTCGCGGGAATCGGGAAGGCGGCCGGCTCGGCCGACAGATAAGAGGCGATCACACAAACGCGATACGGCCCGCACAGGAAGGAAACCGATGAACGCGAACACGTCCCGGCAGCACCCGGCAGAGCGGGATGAGAGCGCAGAGCTCCTGTCCCGGACGGCGCGTGACCTGCCGGTGGGCCGTCACGAGTTCCACAGGGAGCGCCTGATGGCCCAGATCCACGACATGCAGCAGGAAGAGCGCACGGCGACGGCGACGGCAACCCCGGGGGGCCCCGAAGCCCCTGCGAAGGTACGGCGGTTCCGGCTGCCGCGTCCGGCGATCGTGCTGCCCGCCATGGCGGCCGCCGTGGCCGGCATCGTCGTCGCCGGGTTCGCGGTGTCCGGCGGTGGCGGAGCCACGGGCGGCCGTGACGGAGCCCAGGACGGCGCCCTCGCGACGGGACCGGCCCTGACCACGCAGCTCGGCGCCGCGACCACCGAAGGTGTCCCGCAACTGCTCGACCAGATCTCGCTGGCGGCGGCCGACGTGTCCCACCCGACCGTCAAGCCCGGCCAGTACGTCTACGTCGAGTCCAAGACGGCCGACACCTTCGTCAGGACCGTCGGCGACAAGACCAGCCTGGCCAGCCACCAGCTGCACCGCCGGCAGGTGTGGATGTCCGCCGACGGCACCAAGGGCTGGCTGATCGACCCCGCGGTCAACGACAGCCCCGAGGGCGAGACCCTCAGCCTCCCCGACGAACAGGGCAACGAGCGCGAGGCGTACCTGAACGCTCCGTCGTACGACTACCTCGCCGGGCTCACCACCGACCCCGACGCACTGCTGGCCAAGATCTACAAGGAGACGGAGGGGATGGGCAACTCGCCCGACCAGCAGGCGTTCACCACGATCGGGGACCTGCTCGGGGAGAGCTACCCGCCGGCGGAGCTCTACTCGGCGCTCTTCAAGGCCGCCGAGAAGATCCCGGGCGTCGTCGTCGTGAACGACGCCGTGGACGCGGTGGGCCGGCACGGTGTGGCGGTGGCCCGGCTCGACGAGACCAGCGGCCAGCGCGAGGAGTGGATCTTCGACAGGAAGACCCATGTCTTCCTCGGCGATCGCAGCGTCCAGGTACGGAAGGGCACCGGCGAGTCCGCTCTGATCAAGCCCGGCACGGTGATGTACACGAGCGCGATCATCAACCGTGCCGTCGTCGACGGGATGAAGCAGACCCCGTCGCAGGCCGGCTGACCCGGCCCACGACCCCGAACTCTCGCAACGAACCTCGCAAACAGGGTCGTTGCGAGAGCCTTCGTGTCCCGGAAAAGCGTTCCAGGACGACCGTATTCTCCCTGCTCAGAGGGCGTTCCAGCGTTCCGGCGTCCCCAACTGACCGTCATACGTGGCCGCTGGGACGGATCACCGCACAAGCTTCGGTCATCCAGTCACCACCCACCGGAACACGAAGGGCACAGCCACATGTCGAACCTCCGCACCTCCCGTATCCGCCTCGCCGGCGCCGCCGCGACCGCAGTCCTCGCCACGCTCTCCCTGGGCGCCTGCAGCGACGGGGCGGGCGTCAAGGACGAGGGTGCCTCGACGACGGTGCAGCCCTCGAAGAACACGAACCCGGACTCCGGCACCGATGCCTCGAACGCCGGCTCCGGCTCCGGCTCCTCCTCGAACTCGTCGAACTCCGCGGGCTCCTCGGGCGCCAAGACCTCCACCAACGGTTCGGGCATCACGGCCCACACCCCCACGTCGACGACGCCCGCCGCCTCCTCCGCCAAGCCGGTCACCTGTGAGGGCTCCAACACCAAGACGGTCGCCGCCCCGCTGAACCGCCCCCTGAACCACATGCTGCTCACGGTGACCAACACCGGCAGCAAGAGCTGCTACCTCTACGGCTACCCGGCCGTCCGCTTCGGCGAGGCCCAGTCCGTGCCCCCGGTCATCGAGGACTCGCAGCCCCAGGCAGTCGTCACGCTCCAGCCGGGCGAGTCCGGCTACGCCTCCGTGAACCTCTCGGCAGCCGACGGCAGCGGCACCAACGGCCACACCGTGAAGTCCCTGTCCGTCTACTTCCAGGGCCGCTCCGGCAGCGGGAGCGTCGGCACGGGCGCCCACCCGTCGCTGCCCGCGAAGGGCGTGTACGTCGACGACTCGCTCAAGGTCACGTACTGGCAGCAGGACATGGACGACGCCATCAACTGGTGACGTGGCGCCCGGTCATCGCCGACTGCGTTGTCAGTGCCCGCGGCTATGGTCTCCCACGCGCGGTCGGCTTCCGGGGGTTCCAGCTCCGTAGGGAATGGTTGCATCCCCGGTCTGTCGGGGGCGGTCCGGAGATACGTCCGGGACCCAACCGACGGCCGGGCTTCGTCGATGGCCAAGCAGTGACCTGCCAGCGCCGACCGCGCACCACCCTCCGTCCGGACAACCGCAGCACCCGGGTGCCCGTCGGCCGCTCACCCCGATGTAGGTACCGATGAAGGTACCGACGAGGGCCGCCGAGCTGCTTGCTCCTCGTCGGCGCCTGACGGTTCCCCCTTCGTGGCGGCACTCCAGATCGCCGTCGTCATGCTCTCCGCGAAGTCGGTCGGGGGCGGTTCGTTCGGCAGCCGGGCCGGGGTCGTCGTGCCCTTCTTGGTGCCGGCCCGGTCGGCGAACAGGGCGACCGTCAGGGTGAGCCGGCTGTCGTAGCCGGTGGTCCACACGGTCCGGCGGGCGGTTCCGCCACCCGCCCCCTCGGTGGTGAACCCCTGGGTCTGCGCCGGGCGGACGCCCACGGGGATCGGCCCGCCCCCGGTCATCGCGCCCGCCATCATCGCTTCCTTCTCGCCCAGCACCTGCCGCACATCGGGCCGCGCCTTGTAGACCGTACGGCCCGCCCGGGTGATGCGCGCGACGGTGTACGGGGCGGCGTACTCACCGCCCGCCGCGACCGTCGCATAGGCCGATGCCAGGTTCAGCGGGGTCGGCGCCGGTGTCCTGAGCAGGGCGCGCAGTGGCTCGTCCGCCCGCGCGAGTTTGGTGAACGGGTCCAGGGCGGTTCCCGCCTCCACCGCCCCGCTCACGGCGTCGTTGAAGGGCTGGCGCGCGTAGTCCGAACCCCCGTACAGCAGCCGTACCGCTCCGTCGCCCGGCACCATCCCGACGACCGCGGTGTGCACCCGCACCCCGCCCTTGCCGCCGGGATGCTCCGCGACCCGCTGCGTGGCGGTGTCCTGGAGGGCCAGGTCGAAGGTGGTCGTCACGTTGTAGCCGCCGCTCGCGAGCTGGTCCTCGGTGATGCCGAGCCGGGCTGCGGCCTCCTTGGCGGCGACGTCGATCAGATACTGCCGCTGCCCCTCGGTCTCGCCCGGCGGATAGAACCGGAACGCCGGGAAACGCGCCGCCGCCCGCTGCTGCGCCGTGATGCTCCTACTCGCCGCCATCGCGTCGAGCACCCACTCCCAGCGGTCGCGAAGCTTCGCGGTCACCTTCGGATCGGAGCCCGCCTTCTCGTAGTACGAGGGGATGTTGACGATGGACGCGAGCGCGGCTCCCTGCGCGACCGTCAGGTTCTTCGCGTCCACGCCGAAGTAGTTGCGTGACGCGGACTGGATCCCGGCGGCGCCCCGGCCGAAGTACACGGTGTTGAGATAGCCCTCGAGGATCTCGTCCTTGCCGCGGGTGCGGTCCAGCTTGATCGCGATGAGCGCCTCGCGCGCCTTGCGGGTCAGCGAACGCTCCGGGCTCAGCAGCGCGTTCTTCACGTACTGCTGGGTGATGGTGGAGCCGCCCTGCGGCTCGCCGCCCGTCAGCGTCGCCAGCGCGGCCCGCGCGACGGCCCGCGGAGAGATCCCCTTGTCCGTACGGAAGGAGCGGTTCTCCGCCGCGATCACCGCGTCCTGCACATGCCGGGGGACCGCCGACAACGGGACGTCCTGCCGGTCGACCGGTCCGCGCCGGCCCAGATACGCCCCGTCCGCGTCGAGGAACACGGTGCTCTGGGTGACGGTCTCCGGGTGCGGCCTGGGAATGTCCGTCAAGTGGTACGCCACGACGGCCGTCGCGCACAGCGTCGCGACCAGCGCGAGGAAGGCATGGAGCAGCCGGCGAAGTCGCCGGCCCCGGGTGCGGCGGAACCGGACGCGCAGCGGCACGCGTTCGCGGTGGCGGGGCGTCGAGGGCCTGCCCGGCTTCCCGACCCTTTTCCAGCTCTTCTCCAGCCACCGTGCCGTGTTCATATCCGCCACCATTCGCGGTCGGACCGTGCGGCGACCTTGCCCGAGGTGTCGTACACCGTGACGATCCGCTCGTCCCCGCCGAGGGAGAGAAGCGCCTTCATGTCCTCCCCGGGCAGCGGCGCGGGCGCGTACCAGACGCCCCAGCCCGGACTGCCCGCCAGGACGAGGACCTTCGCGGTGGTCGTGCCGTCGCCGGTTCTCACCTCGACGCGTCCCGGCTCGCCGCGCAGGCCGCGGAAGAGGCCCGAGAGGAAGAAGCCGCCCCGCACGGTGTCCGCCCGCGCGGACACGGCCGCCGCGCCGCCCGGTCCGTCGACGGGGAGGTGGTTGTCGTCCTGCGGGAGGGCATCGGGCACCGACCAGTGCCCGCCGTCGGCCGTGAGCCACACCCGTACCCCCGGAGCCACGGTCACCCGCTCGCCCGGCGCCACGACCCGGACCGGGCTCGTCGCCGAACGCTCGCCCCGGGCCCCGGACGCTCCGTCCCGCGCACCGCCCCCGATGCGGTCGACGCTGAGGAGGGCGACCGTCACCGGCGTGAGCAGCGCCACGCAGGCGGTCGAGGTCACGGCGAGCCGGCGCCGCCGCCGGAGACGGCCCCGTGTCTGGAGGCCGGCCAGCGGCACCTCGGACGGAACGAGGTCCTCGACGGCACGGGCGTACCTCTCGCGCAGCCGTACGGGTTCGTCGCCGGCCTCCTTCAACCCGTGCCGGGCATGCGCACGGACCGCACTCACGGAGCAGCCCAGCACCTGGGCGATCTCCGAGTCCGCCAGCCCCTCCCAGATCCGCAGCACCAGAACGGTCCGCCGGCGCGCTGCCCGCCTCCCGCGCAGCGGGCGCAGATGGCTCCGCACCAGACAGCGCCGCACATGGAAGTCCACGTCGTCACGCGGGACTCCGCGCCACCGCGCGCACATCCGCACCAGCGTTCTCCGCACCAACTCCTCAGCCGCACCGGCGTCGTCGGTGAGCAGCCGCGCGGTCGCGACCAGCCGGGACCAGTGCGTCCGGGCGTAGGCGGCGAAGTCGGGGCCGGCGGGGAGTACGGCGTGGCTGGGTGGCACGTGGGGGGTCCTTCGGCTCGGGGACTGGGACGTGGCTCGTGGCCGGGTGCGCAGGTGCCCAACACCGTCCAGGAAAAGGGAGCCTGAAACCCCCGTGCACCGTCTTCCTTATGGGTTGCGCTTCACTGGATGCGATCCACGCGATCCAGCGGGACCTACGGGACCTGTACGCACGGGCGAGGCGACCGGGTTGCAAGGAAACGGAAAGAGCACGGATCCCGGTGGGGAGTGGGGGTGGCGGGCATGACCGAGGAAGAGTTCGACGCCTTCTACGCGGCCGCGTTCCCTCGGCTGACCGGACAGCTCTACGCCTTCACCGGGGACCACGGCGAGGCCCAGGACGTCGTGCAGGAAGCGTTCGTACGGGCCTGGGACAGGCGCAGACAGTTTCTGGCGGACAGTGCGCCCGAGGCGTGGATCCGCACGGTGGCCATGCGGCTGGCGGTGAGCCGCTGGCGGCGGGCGAAGCGCTGGCTGGAACTGGTGCGGCGCACTCCGCCGCCCGACTCCACACCGGGGCCCGGCCCTGAGCACACCGCGCTCGTGGCCGCCCTGCGCGAACTGCCCGAAGCGCAGCGGATGGCGATCGTCCTGCACCATTTGTGTGACCTGACCGTGCAGCAGGTAGCCTCCGAGACCGGCGCGCCCGTGGGGACGGTCAAGGCGAGGCTGGCGCGGGGACGGGCCGCGCTGGCGGAGCGCCTTGCGGAGGACGGGGCCGACGAGCCGGTCCGGAAGGAGAGCGGACGTGTCCGATGAACTCTCTGCCGCACTGCGCGAGTTGGCTGCCGCCGAGGCGACCCAGCCGGTCGCAGCCGGCGCCGAGATCCGCGGCCGGGCACTGCGCCGCAGACGCCACCGCCGTGTCGCGGCGACTCTGGGTGCGGGAACCGCAGGCCTCACCGCACTGGCCGTCGCTCTCACGCTGCACCTCGGCGGAACCCCGCACGACCCGGACCGGCTCCGCACCCCGGCCGCAACCCCGGCCGATCCGTCCGCGCCCTCCGCGCCGACCCCGACCAGCCCGGAGCCCGTCTCCGGCACCCTCGACCTGCCCAGGGGCACTCTCACGTTCGGCGGCCGGCTGATGTCGGTCCTCTGGGAGTCGGCACATGACGCCCCGGTGATCCCGACGACCTCGATGACGGTGGTCACGAAGCAGGAGCAGCGAGAGCTGCCGGTCGACATCCCTTCCAAGGACCGTGCCGTGGTGGACGTCCCGTATGTGGTCGAGCTGCGCGACGACAAGGACCAGCCGCTCTACGTCGGTGCCTTCACCTCACAGCTCAAGGCCCTGACCGGATTCCGCGTCGGCGGCGGCCTGATCGCCCTCGGCGCCGAGGACGCCAAGTCCTTCTACGCCCGGGTCGGCCTGGGCGAACGCATCTCGGTGAGTACGGGGGCGACACCGACGGCCGATCCTTCGGTCGATCCTTCAGCCGATGTCTCGATGCCGGTGGAGGGACGCCCGAGCGGCGCCGTCCGAGAGTCCCCCCGCTTCATGCCCTCGTCCTGAACGAGGAGCCTTGACGCCTGTGCTCCGGCCGACGACTCCGCGTCGCCGGCCCGCCGCGCGTCACCGCGCCGGGAGCCGCCACCACGCCGCCGACGCGTCGCGCAGGGTGTTGGTGCCGCAGTGCACCTCGCCCATGCCGAGGTGGTAGGTGTACCAGTCGTCGATGTACGACACCTGCAGGCCGACCTTCCGGTACCCGGCGGTCACCGCTTCCGTGAAGAGGTCCTTGCCGTTGACGACGGGTCCCCACTGGCGCGGGGCGAGGTAGCGGTCGCGGCCCAGGAGCACGCCGTTGACCGCTCCGGGAACGTACGCGCTGGTCGTCACCGTCGCCGGAGCCGCCGCACGCGGGGCGGCCGGGTTCTCGGCGAGCCACTTCTGCTGGCCGTTGTCCTTGAGGCTGTTCACGAGGTCGGAGCCCGCGCCCATGCGCGTCAGACGCGGCACGGGAACCTCCTCGCCCTCGGAGGTCAAGGCCTCCGAATCACGGGTGTACAGGGCCGGTACGCGCACGATCTCGGCCTCGGTGACGCCCGTCTCGCGCTTGAGGATCTCCAGGTTGGCCGCGATGCGCCGGGCCGCCATCTCGTTGTCGGCCACCAGGTGCCGGGAGGCGAGCGCCTGGTCGATGGTCTCCTTCGGCGCCGGGGTGTCGGCGCGGCCCGGGACGGAGAACATCTTCGTCGAGCCGTGGCCGTCGCGCTTGGCGTCGCGCAGCAGCCGCAGCCCCGCCTGCGGGTCGGCGACGCCGATGCGCCAGCCGCGCGGGGTGTCCGCGGGCAGGAACTGCACGAACTCGTCGACATGCCCGACGCCCAGCCAGGAGGTGTCCAGCAGCAACGGGTCCTGCATTCCCTGCGACTTGAGCATGGTGCGCATCACCTTCGACGGGCGTGCCCCGCTGTCCTTGCGCTCGCCCATGATGATGCGGCCGGCCGGGAAGGAGCGCCCGCCGTGGGTGTAGGGCGGGATGGTCTCCAGGTTGCCCATGGAGTTGAGCGACCAGTCGTCGGGTTCCGCCGGGTCGGTCACCTCCACGACGCCGATGTCCCGGCCGCGCACCTTCTCGAACAGTTCCCGCCCGGCGTCCCGGTCCGGCTGGGCGGAGCGCAGCATCACGCGCATCACGTGCCGTTCGCCGTTCGGCCCGGTCATGCTGACGTAGGCCGGTTCGACGAAGTCCTGGGCCCAGCGGTCGGCGTACTTCTCGAAGGTGACCAGCGGCGTGGTGATCCCGGCCTTCTTGACCTCCTTCCCGAGCGCGGTGACGAACTCCCGCTGAAGGCGGCTGTCCGGGCCCTCGCCCTGGACCTTGGACACCATCACCTGCTGGGTGTTCTGCAGGTGATGCTGGGTCAGCAGCGGCGCCACGCGCAGGGTGACCGCGTCGGAGGTGGACGTCTGCCCGGACGTCACCGTCAGCCGGACCACCGCCCGCCCGTCCCACTTGGCGCTGTCCCGGACGACGTCGGTGGCCTCGACGCCGAACTCCACACCGGAACGCAGTTCGGCGGCGGTCAGCCGGGTCCCGGACGTCACCAGGACCCAGGCGCCGGCCCGCTTGACGAAGAGGTGCGTGTGCTTGCCGCCCGTGGTGATCTTCAGGCTGCCCTTGGCGCCCGCCGGGAGGTCGGCCATGGGCACGGAACGGACCCGGGCGAGGTCGGCGGCGTCCGCGCTGCCGTTGACCTTCTTGTCCGTTCCGTCGTTGCACGCGGCCAGCTCGGCGTCGGACAGCGGTCTGCCGCCCGGGCCGGTGACGGGACACCGTTTGGTGTCGTCGTCGATGTTGGGCAGGTATACGGCCCCGCGCTCGACCGACCAGCGGTCCTCACGGTATGCGTCGGTACCGCCGGTGACATCGACCCGCCCGTCGCGGTTCACGTCCGCGCGCAGATCGGCGCCTGCGGACGGTCCGGCGACGGGGGCCGAGTACGCCGGCCCCGCCAGCACGGATCCCGTCGCGGCGAGAGCCAGGACCAGAGAGCCGGCGGGGTACGGGCGTATGCGTATGCGTGAACGTGAACGCACGGCGCGTTCCTCTCAGTTGAGGGAGCAGTTGAGCGGTGTCGTCGTGCAAGAGGCGGAACGATGCGCTGTGCGTTCACTGCGGAGCGAGACTTGCTCAGTGGTCGTCGCGGACGCTGGTCGCGATGCCGTTGCTGATCACGACCTCGGCGCTGAAGCCCTTCTTGGCGGCCGCCTCCAGTTGGGCCTCGGTGCACTCGGTGCCGCCCTCGCCGCCCGCACCCGTGTTCACGGCATCGCAGATGTCGTCGTAGCCCCGGATCTCGGTGTCCTCGGCGATGAAGAACTGCTGCTCCACGCCCTTCATGTCGGAGACCGTGTACTTGCCCGGTGCGAGGTAGGAGACGTTGCCGAACCAGGTTCCGTTGACGCCCTTGCCCTTGTTGATGCCTTCGAGGACGCTCTCGTCGGAGTTGGAGCCGGATTCGGAGCCGGATTCGGAGCCGGAGCCGTTGTCCTGCTGGGCGGCGCGCCGCTCGGTCACCAGGGTCGCGATGCCGTTCTTCATCTTCACGTCGGCGCTCACGGCGTCCTTCTTGGCGGCCGCCTCCAACTGGTCCAGCGTGCACGGCGCGTCCACCTTGGCCCCGGCCTCGCCGCAGATCGTTCCGGCGCCGTAGACCTCGGTGTCGTCGGCGACCAGGAACTGCTGGTCGCCCTTGCCCGGTACGGACACGATGTACTTGCCCGGGGCGAGATAGGTGACCTCGCCGTCCGTGAACGAGCCGCTGACGCCCTTGGAGTTCTTGGAGCCCTGGGTGCCCTCGGAGTCCGACGCCTTGTCCGCGACCGCCGTCGCGCCCGTTCCGCTCTTGCCGGCCGAGTCCGCGTCGGAGCCGTTCTGGCACGCCGTCATCAGCAGCCCGGCGGTGATCGCGGTGGCGGCGACGACGGCGGTGCGCAGGTGGCGGTTCATCACGGGAGGTTCCTTCCGAGGCGGGGATAGTGGGGAGCCGGCGGCGTTCTCCGCCGGTTTCCCGCTCTGTACCGACTATGAGGAGCGCCCCGGCCCGCAGGTCACGCCCGTCTGCCCTTCAGGACACCCCCGTGGCACGGCCGTGACACAGCAACACAACGCTGGTCCGGGGAGGTGCGCGCGGGCGCCCGTCGGCGACGGCTCCATTCCCGCCGGGGGGAGTTACCGTGGGTCAACCGAGGGCACGCCCACTGGAGCGTGTCCCAGACAGGAGTGCCTTGATGGCAGCCGTCGCTCAGCCCCCGCCCTCCCCGCCCTTGGTCCGTCTGCGACTGGCGCCGCTCGGCGCGGTGGCGCTGCGGGTCGACGGGGCGTGGTGGCCCCGCTCCCGCAGCCTGCTGACGGAACTCCCCCCGCTGATCGGCGCTTTGCCCGAGGAGTGGGGGAAGATCGTCGTCGTCACGGTGAACGCGCAGATGTGGGCGGATGCGCCGGGACGGATACTCGTCGGCCATCACGTCGTACGGCTGCGCAGGGAGTCCGTCTGGCGGCGCCGGTACACCGTGCGCCTGCTCGCCCCGGACCAGGGCCGGCGGGACCTGCTGGTCGTGCCCCCGGAACTGGCCGCGGCGGACGCCGAGTACCTGATGGCGGCCGTGGCGTCGTACGGCCCCTGACCGTCCTACGACACCGTTCGAACCCGGAGGCCGGTCGTCAGGAGTACGGTTGAGGAGCCGAGGGCTTGTCGTATGCCGGTGCTCAGACCGGTCTCGTCCCCGGCCCGCAGTACGACACGGGCCACTCGGGCCCGGGGCAGGGTTTCGCCATGGCACCCCGCACGACACTCGAAGCCACGCACCGCCCCCACCGCCCGGAGACCGTGGACGAGCCGAGTCGGCCGAGCGCGCGGAGCAGGGTGGAGGTCCGCATCGTCGCCGAGGACCCCGAAGCGGCCAGGCAGGTCGCGGACGCGCTTCGGCTGATGTTCGCCGGAGCCGAACAGCGCAGTTATCCCGAGGGCCCTTCGGGGACGGGAACGCGACTGCATCTCACGCTCGACCCCTCGCACACCGCGGGCCCGCTCCGTTCCTGGCTCGACACCAGCAGACCACCGGCCGACCAGTCCCACCCGGACGAGACCGTCTGACGGCTCCCGCCCCTCGTATCCCCTTCCATCCGGTCGGTGTCCCTCAGTTCACTCGCGGGTAGCGGGTCGGCCGATCGGCGGGAGCGGGGTGCGGACCGACACACCCCGCCCGCCCGAACCGTTCGTTCTCGCCCTGGAGTTCTCATGCCCTTCGCCCCGCAGCCTCCGCCCTCTTCCTCATCGGACGTCCGGCTGAGCCTCGCGTCCCAGCCGGCGCACGGCCGGATGCCCCGGCTCATCGACGGAGCCTGGTGGCCCCGCTCCTACGACCTGATGTCCGAACTTCCCAGACTGCTGGGCGGACTGCCGCCTGCCTGGGGACACATCGGCAGCGTCACCGTGAACGGGGTCGGTTGGTCGCCGTTCCCGGGGCGGATGCTCGTCGCCAACCAGGTCGTACGCCTGCACCTGACGAATCATCCGCAAGCCCCGCCCACCGTCTGCCTGCTCGCGCCGGGCCACGGCCGATGGGATCTGCTGGTGGTGTCGCCCGACACCGGACAGGCGACTGCCGGGCGGCTCATGGATGAGGCCGCGAGGGGGATCACCGCGGCGGACGGCGGGGGACAGGCGGCCTGAGGCGCGCCCGCGCCCACGTGGTCAGCTCGAACGTGGTCGGCCCGGACCGGGACCGGAACCGTCGGACGCTTCGTTCGCGGCACGGCGGTACGCGGCGTTGATGCGCTGGGCTTCCTCCAGCTGGTCCTCGAGGATGACGATGCGGCAAGCAGCCTCGATCGGGGTTCCCCTGTCGACGAGCTCGCGGGCGCGGGCGGCGATCCGCAGTTGGTAGCGGGAGTACCGGCGGTGTCCGCCTTCCGAGCGCAGGGGGGTGACCAGGCGGGCCTCGCCAATGGCCCGGAGGAAGCCAGGGGTGGTGCCGAGCATTTCGGCGGCCCGGCCCATGGTGTACGCGGGGTAGTCGTCGTCGTCAAGACGATCGCTGAGCGGAATATCTGCTGCCATGTCACCTCGTTGTGCAACGCGTCGAGGGGCCCTGATGCCGTACGGCACCACGGCGCCGGAGGGAATTCAACACCATCTGGCGGACCTGGTGCCGTGCCGACCTGCTCGCGAGGCGACGAGACGGCGACGCGGCCGTACGACGGTGAGGGCCCTGCCGAAGCGTGTCGGCAGGGCCCTCACCGGGTCTTGGGCGGCGGTTTTCCGGCGGCTCTAGGCAGCCGAGCCGAAGCCGGTCCGCCGCTGTGCCCTGCGCTGCGCGGCTTCGCCGAGGGGCCGACCCTGGCCGCCGTTGCCCCGGCGGCCCCGTCGTCCCTTGGACGGGGACGAGGCGTTACGGGGACGTTCCACGGTCGGCGCGGTGACGACGACCGGGATACCGGAGGGTGCCTGGGCACCGGTGATGCGGCTCAGCTCCGCCTCGCCGGACCGTACCTGGGCCACCCGGGGGGTGATGCCCGCCAAAGCCATCAGTCGGTTCATGTCGCGACGCTGGTCGGGCGTCACCAGGGTGACGACGCTGCCGGACTCGCCGGCGCGTGCCGTACGACCGCCGCGGTGCAGGTAGTCCTTGTGGTCACTGGGCGGATCCACATTGACGACCAGGTCGAGGTTGTCGACGTGGATTCCGCGCGCGGCGACGTTGGTCGCCACCAGTACCGTCACATGCCCGGTCTTGAACTGGGCCAGCGTCCGCGTGCGCTGCGGCTGGGACTTGCCACCGTGCAGGGCCGCGGCGCGGACACCGCTGCTCAGCAGGTGCTTGGTCAGCCGGTCCACCGCGTGCTTGGTGTCGAGGAACATGATCACTCGGCCGTCGCGCGCCGCGATCTCGGTGGTCGTGCGGTGCTTGTCCGCGTCGTGCACATGGAGGATGTGGTGCTCCATCGTGGTGACCGCGCCCGCCGACGGGTCGACGGAGTGGACGACCGGGTCCGACAGGTAGCGGCGGACCAGCAGGTCGACGTTGCGGTCCAGGGTGGCCGAGAAGAGCATCCGCTGCCCACCGGGACGCACCTGGTCGAGCAGGGCGGTGACCTGGGGCATGAAGCCCATGTCGGCCATCTGGTCGGCCTCGTCGAGGACCGTGATGTCGACGGCGTCCAGCCGGCAGTCGCCCCGGTCGATGAGGTCCTTGAGCCGGCCCGGCGTCGCGACGACCATCTCCGCCCCGGCGCGCAGCGCGCTGACCTGCCTGCCGATGGACATCCCACCCACGATCGTGGCCAGGCGCAGGTTCACGGAGCGGGCGTACGGGGTGAGCGCGTCGGTGACCTGCTGGGCGAGCTCGCGGGTGGGGACGAGGACGAGGGCGAGCGGCTGCCGCGGCTCGGCGCGCTGACCCGCGGTACGGGCCAGTACGGCGAGGCCGAAGGCGAGGGTCTTGCCGGAGCCGGTGCGGCCACGGCCGAGTACGTCCCGGCCGGCCAGGGAGTTCGGCAGGGTCGCCGCCTGGATCGGGAACGGCACGGTCACGCCTTCGCGGCCGAGCGTGGCCAGCAGTTGCGCCGGCATGGCGAGATCGGCGAACGAGTCGACGGCGGGCAGCCCCGGCGTGATCGTCTTCGGCGGCGCGAACTCGCCCGACACGGGCCGTGCGGCCTGCCGAGTTCCATTGCCCCGGGAACGGCGCGGACCACCGGAGCGGCCGGCGCCTCCTCCGACGCGGTCGGATGTGCGGGATGTGCGGGATGTCCGCTCGGATGTACGGGATGTGCGGGCACGCTTCATGCGAAACCTTCCTTGATGAGGCGCGTATCAAGGAATTCCCGCAGCAGTTGAGCGGCGCAGAGAATCTCGAGACGAGCCGAAGTCGATGCGGGCATGGCCGAACCGACGGGAAATGCGTCACCGTCCGGTGACGTGGTGGAACCTTCCCGTCGTGCGCCCTGAAATGCAGCGAGCCGGGGCCCGCACCCCAGAGGTGCGGGCCCCAGCTGCGAAGTATGCGTCAGTGCCGATGTCAGGCGTTGACGATGTTCTCGGCCGTCGGGCCCTTCTGGCCCTGCGCGATGTCGAAGGACACCTTCTGGCCTTCCTGCAGCTCGCGGAAGCCCTGGGCGGCAATGTTCGAGTAGTGGGCGAAGACGTCGGGGCCGCCGCCGTCCTGCTCGATGAAGCCGAAGCCCTTTTCCGCGTTGAACCACTTCACGGTGCCAGTAGCCATTTTATTTCCCTTCGAGGCGGTTTCAGGAATTTGCACTGTGCGAATTCCGTGTCGCCGTGATGATTACCCCGTCGGAAATGAACCTTCTGGCAACCACACCTGCAACTCCGCTCGACAGTAGCACGGTGCGATCGGGCCTGCACCGTCGATAATTTCGTTCGGTCGGCGGCCGGGGAATATTCGCCGTGCCCCGCTCCTATTTCTCATTCCACGGGAGCAGATATTGCTCCGCGCGGGCCGCCGCCTTCCGGCCCCGGACTGCCGCCCGCAGCCCTGTGACCTCCGACGACGGGAAATTTGTCGCTGCTGCCGTCGCCGGCGGACGGCACACCGGCGAACGGGCCGGGACGCCACTACCGCGATGAAAGTCACATCCCCCGCGGAGGGCGAAGCGAACCCGCGTTCGCGCCGGCGAGATCATGATGAAGGGCACCCCGACCGGGGCGGCTCAACGCACCGGAAACCCGCAGGAGTAACCCTGCTCCTTGAGCCAGGGGAGGATCCGGCGCAGGGCCTCGACGGTCTGGGAGCGCTCGCCGCCCGCGTCGTGGAAGAGGACCGTCGGCCCGTTGGGCAGCTCCCGCTCCACGGTGGCGACCATGGCGTCCGTGCCCGGCCGTTCGAAGTCCTTGCTGTCCACGTTCCAGCCCAGCGGGCGCATGCCCCGGGAGGCGGCGAGCTTGCGGCTGTAGGGAGTGAAGGCACCGCCGGGCGCCCGGTAGTACAGCGGCCGTACGCCCCCGGACGCCTTGGTGATCATGCGTTCGGCGTCGAGGATCTGCTGGGACTGGTAGGCCTCGGACTGCTTGTCCATGGTGGTGTCGTGCGACACCGAGTGGTTGCACAGCAGGTGCCCGGCCGCGACCACCTTCTTCACGAGGTCGGGGTGGGCCTGCGCCTGCGTCCCCACCATGCAGAACGTGGCCTTCACCCCGTACTCCCTCAGCACGTCGAGGACTTGAGGGGTCCACACGGGGTCGGGGCCGTCGTCGATGGTGATGTTGACGCCGCGCGCCCCCTTGTCGGAGGCGTGCACGATGGTCTCCGCGACCGCCTTGACGTCACTGCCCGGCCCGGCCGACGCGGTGGCCTTCGGCGACGAGGCCCCCACGGCATCGGCCTGCGCGGTCCACAGTGAGGCACCGGTGGCGAGCATCGTCACCCCGAGCGCCGCCCCGACCAGCTTGCCGTACCAGCCCCGCCCGCCGCTGTGCCGTGCCATGTCCGCCCCGCTTTCGCGCAGTTCCTCGCCGATGCCCGGTCACCTTGTGACCACATGGCAGGACGAGGGGCGCCGGTCATGGGATGCGTCCGTTACCGATCACGGACAATCTCGGGGGAGTTCGCGGACAACTCGGCGAGCAGGGGCCGCAACCATGCCGGCCGGCAGGGCCGGCGGCGCAGCTCAACTCGTCGGCGGACCGGCCAAGTCGTCCAGTTCGGCGGCGAAGAGCCGCGCCGGGTCGAAGCCCATACCGGCGAACTGGCCGGCGAGTTCCAGGGACAGCACGCCGTGCAGCCGGCTCCAGAAAGTCAGGGCCCGGTGGAGCGCCGCGGGCGGGGCGGGATGGCCGCGCGCCCAGTCCCGGTGGCCTTCCAGGTGCGCGTCGAACGGCGTCGCCGGACCGTCCGAGGGCACCTCCGAGGGCAGCGCGGCACAGGCGTCCAGGATGGTCGCCATGATCTCGGAGGAGATCGCGGTGGTGTCGTCGGGCGCGTGGTAGCCGGGGATGGGTGTGCCGTAGATGAGGAAGTAACGGTGGGGGTCCCGCAGGGCCCAGCCTCGCAGGGCGTGCGCCAGCCCGGTCAGGTCGGCGCCGGCGTCCGAGGCCGCGCGGAAGGTGTCGGCGAGGCTTCGGTACGCGTCTTTCACGAGCTCGGTGATCAGCTCGTCACGGCCGCTGAAGTACCGGTACAGCGCGGGTCCGCTCATGCCCATCTGCTTGGCGATCGCGTTGAGGGAGAGCGCGGACGCGCCCGCCGTGGCGACCTGCTCCCACGCGCGTTGCTTGATCTCCGTACGCACCTGGGCGCGGTAGCGCTCGCGCGGGGTCGTCGTGCCCTGTTCCGCCACTGACCTGCCACCTTTCCGTGCCGTTGCGCTCCACTCGCACCGTCTTGTTAGAGGTTATCACTGAAGCTATTGACTCTCCGCGGCGTGATGCGTTAGAACTTATAACGAACACGACAGCGCATAACCACATCGGGAACGCAGTGGAGGTCACCATGGGCACCGAAGGACTCGTTGAGGTCGTTCTGCCGGGCAAGGTCGAGCCCGAAGGGCTTCGGATCCGGCACGGAGCCGTCCCCGCCGCGGGCCCGGGCCAGGTCGTGATCCGGATGGAGGCGACGGGCGTCTCCTTCGCCGAGCAGCAGATGCGACGCGGCCGCTACTACGACCAGCCGGCCTTCCCCTTCGTGCCCGGCTACGACCTCGTGGGCACGGTGCTGACGACCGGCGAGGGCGTCGAGCCGCACCTGGCCGGCACCCGGGTCGCCGCCCTGGTCAAGGTCGGCGGCTGGGCCAGCCACGTGGTCGTCGACGCGGCGGACGTGGTGCCGGTGCCGGACGGGATCGGCGCGGCGGAGGCGGAGACCCTCGTCGTCAACGGCATCACCGCCTGGCAGATGCTGCACCGCAAGGCCCGGGTCCGGGCCGGGCACACCGTGGTGGTGCACGGTGCCAACGGCGGGGTCGGATCGGTCCTGGTCCAGCTCGCCCAGGCCGCGGGCGCACGAGTGATCGGCACGGCGTCCGCGCGCCACCACGACGCCCTGCGGGAACGGGGAGTCGCCCCCGTCGACTACCGCGCCGACGACGTCGCCGCTCAGATCCGCGAGCTCGCCCCGCACGGGGTGGACGCCGTCTTCGACCACGTCGGCGGCGCCGGCATCGTCGACTCCTGGCGCCTCCTCGCCCCCGGCGGCACGGTCGTCTCGTACGGCAGCGCCTCCACCCGGGACGACGAGGGCTCCAAGCAGATGCCCGTCCTCAAGCTGCTCGGCCGGGTGTGGCTGTGGAACGCGCTGCCCAACCGCCGCCGCGCGTACTTCTTCAACGTGTGGGCCGGCCGGGCCCTGACCAAGAACCGGTTCCGGTCCCGCCTCCACGCCGACCTCACCCAGGTCTTCGCCGCACTCCAGCGCGGCGAGGTCAGCGCCCAGATCGCCGCGCAGCTGCCGCTGACCCGCGTCGCCGACGCCCTTCGGCTGGCCGAGTCGGGCACCGTCGCCGGAAAGGTCGTCCTGAACCCGTAGCGAGCCTCCGAGCGCCCGGCCCCCCCTTCACACCGACCGACCCACCCACCAGGGAGAGGCACCCCATGTCCAGCAACAGCCCGTCGAACGCCCCCGTCCAGCAGCCGCGCCGGCACCGGAGCGTCATGGCCGCGGTCACCGTCGCACTCGCCGTCACCGGCGTCCTCGCAAGCACCGTCCCGGCCGCCCAGGCGACCCCGCACAGCCGTCCGTCCCAGTGCGGCGGTCGCGGCGTCGACCAGGACGCCGTCATCCGCTACGAATCCGACGTCTTCATCAAGGCGCCCCTGAGCACCGTCTGGAAGCTCCAGACCGACGTCGAACGCTGGCCGTCCTGGCAGGCCCCCGTCCTCACCGCCGAGCGTCTCGACGACGGCCGCCTGAAGGCGGGTTCGCAGTTCCACTGGACGACCCCCGCGCCCGCCACCCCCACGACCCCCGCCACCACACTCTCCATCACCTCGACCGTCCAGGAACTCCAGCGCCACAAGTGCATCCTGTGGAGCGGACCCGCGATCGGTGAGGGACTGCGCATCGACGAGGGCGTCCACCTGTGGACGTTCAAGAAGGTCAAGGGCGGCGTACGCGTCCACACCGAGGAAACCTGGACCGGCGACCAGGTCGAAGCGGACGTGCCCACCGCCACCGAGGCCCTCGGCTGGGGCCTCGAAGCCTGGCTGCGCGACCTCAAGGCCACCGCCGAAGGGTGACGCACGTGACGCACGGCAAGCAGGCCCAGGTCTCTGACCTGGGCCTGGGGCGTGTCTCAGCAAGACGGGTCTCAGCAAGACGTGTCTCAGCAAGCCGGGTCTGAGCAAGCCGGGTCTCAGCGCAGGGCGCTCTTCCCCTGCCACTCGCTCCACGACAGGTTCCACGCGCCGAACCCGTTCCCGGGCGCGACCACGCCCTTGGTGTCCTTGCCGGTGATCTCGAACGGGTCGCCGGGCCGCACCTGTCCGTAGAACCAGGCCGCGTTCGCGTCGCTCATTCCTATGCAGCCGGAACTCTGGTTGGCGCTGCCGAAGTAGCGCGCGTTCCACGGGGCGGCGTGGGCGTACATGCCCGACCAGGTCAGCCGCATCGAGTAGTCGACCATCTTGTCGTAGGCGTCGCCGAGGCCCACCGTCTCGGAGTTCATGTTGATCGTGCCCTCCTTGGCCATGAGCACGGCGGTTCCGCGCCAGGAGCGCTTGTCACCGCCGGGGGTGCCGCCGGAGACCGGTATGCGGCGGACCGTCTCCCCGTCGCGGACGAGGGCGAGTTGGTGGCTGTCGAGGTCGACCTTGACGATCTGCCGGGCGCCGACGGTGAAGGTGGTCGTGTAGTCGCGTACGAACCAGCCGCCGTCCGCGCCCGAGTCGGTGCCGTTCAGCTCGGCGTTCAGCGTGACCTTGGTGCCCGGCTTCCAGTACGTCCTGGGCCGCCAGTCCACCCGGTCCCCGCCCGACCAGTCGCGTATCCAGCCCCAGGAGCCCTCGGTGCCGTTCGAGGTGGTGATCCTGAGCTGTTTCTCGACCTCGGCCTTGTTCCTGACCGGACGGTCGAAGACCAGGGAGATCGGCTGGGCGATGCCGACGGTGGCGCCGGCGCCCGGCCGCCAGTCGACCTTGTTGACCTTGTCCGCCTCAGCCGTGGTGAAGGCGGCCCTGGTGCTCTTGGCGGTTCCGCCCTCGGTCCTGGTCGCCGCCGTCACCTCGTACGACGCACCGGGTACGGCCTTGCGGTCGGAGACCCACGACCGGCCGTCGGCGGCGACCTTGCCGGCGAGCCGGTGGCCCTCGGCGTCGGTGACGGTCACCGAGGTGAGTCCGCCGCCCGAGGCCGTGACCCGCACGGGCTCGCCCGCCGGGACCCGTTCTCCCGTGGGCGTGACGGTGACCGTGACAGGGCGTTCGTCGGCGGTCGGCTTCACCTTGTCGTCCGGAGCAGTGGGGGATCCGCTCGACGAGCAGGCGGCGAGCGGCGTCAGCAGGGCGGCCATGGCGGCGGCCACGACGGCGGCCCGGACGCGGGCAGGGGGAAGTACACGGGTGCGCGACAACGGGACCTCCGGGAAGGGCGGGAAAGGGTGGGTGAGTGGCGATGTCGTGACTGTAGAGCCGGAAAACCCGAGGTCAGCCGCTATGCGGCTATGTGACGGCGGCTGGTGAGGAACGGTCATGGTCCGGTCACATTCGCCGGACGGAGCGGTCATGGGCCGCTGTGAACCTCCTGTGTGTCCCCGCGACAGACCCGGGGAGAAGGAGAGGTTCAGACTGTGTCAGCGCTGCTCGTGCCGCCCGGCCGCGTGCCCCAGGCACGGAACCGGGACGTGGTCCTGCGAACCGTCACCGCGGAGACCTACCGCGCCTTCCTCGCGTCCCCCGCCGGTACGGCCCTCGGCGCCGGCTTCCTTCAGTGCCCGTCCTGGGCCGACGTCAAGGAGGGCTGGCGCTCCCAACTGCTCGGCTGGGGGCCCGACCCGGAGGCAGGGCAACTGACGGGCGTGGCCCTGGTGTTGCTGCGGCAGTTCCCCGGCACCCGTAAGTACTTCGCCTACCTGCCCGAAGGGCCCGTCGCCGACTGGAGCGACCCCGACATCGACGGCTGGCTCGGTCCGCTGCTGGAACACCTGCGCCGCGCGGGCGCCTTCGCCGTGCGCATCGGCCCGTCGCCCGCCTACCGGCGCTGGGACGCCGCCCATCTCAAGCCGCTCACCGGCCCGGGCCGACGCCTCGGCGACGTCCTCGCCAGCGAGGTCGACCCGCTCGGCACCGCCGTCGCCGAGCGGCTGCGGGCCCGGGGCTGGCGCCGCTGCGGCGGCGAGGGGACCGCGGGGGACGGCACCGGAGGGGACGGGGACGCCCAGCCCCGGCACGTCTTTCATGTGCCGCTCGCCGGACGCACCCCCGAGGACCTGTGGTCCGGGCTCAACCAGGAGTGGCGGCGCAATGTCCGCCGGGCCCAGAAGGAGGGCGTGGAGGTGGTGGTGGGCAGCGCCGCGGAACTCCCCGAGTTCTACCGGCTGCTCGGCATCACGGAGCGACGCGACGGTTTCCGGCTCGGCCGCTCGCTCGCCTACTACGAGCGTCAGTACGCGGCGCTCAACGCCGAGGAACCGGGCCGGATGAAGCTGTACCTCGCCCGCCACCGGGGAGAGGTCCTCGCCGCCCACACGATGATCACGGTGGGCCGCCGGGCCTGGTACCAGACCGGCGCCTCGGCCGATCACCGCCGCGAGGTCCGTCCCTCCAACGCCCTGCAGTGGCGGATGCTGCAGGACGCCCACGCGCTCGGCGCCGACGTGTACGACATGCGCGGGGTACCCTCCACTCTCGATCCGGGCGAACGTGCGTACGGACTGCTGCGCTGGAAGCTCGGCACCGGGGGACGGGTCGTCGAGACGTTGGGGGAATGGGAGAGACCCTTGGCCGGCAGCGCCAACCACACGCTTCACCGCGCCTTCCAGGCGTATCTGAACCGCCGATGAAGCAGACGACGCCGACTTCAACGACGCCGGCCGGCACGGATAGCACGGAGACCACGGAGACCACGGAGACCACGGAGAGCACGGAGAGCGCGGAAGGGACTAGGGCGGAAGCGACCAAGGCGGCCTCCCCGGCTTCCTCCGCGGCACGCGGCAGCGCCGTCATGGCCGCCGGTTCCCTCGTCTCCCGGGTCACCGGTTTCGCCCGCTCCGCCGTCGTCGCGGCAGCGGTCGGCACCATCGGGCCCGTTGCCGACGGCTACGCGGTCGGCAACTCCCTGCCCACCATCGTCTACATGCTGCTCCTCGGCGGCGCGCTGAACGCCGTCTTCGTGCCCGAACTGGTCAAGGCCGCCAAGGAGCACGCCGACGGGGGAGCCGCGTACACCGACCGGCTCGTCACCGTGTGCGTCCTCGCCCTGCTGGCGATCACCGCGACCGCGGTCTGGGCGGCCCCCGCGATCGTCGACGCGTACACCGACTACACCGGCGAACAGGCGGCCATGACGACCGCGTTCGCGCGCTACTGCCTGCCTCAGATCTTCTTCCTCGGACTGTTCACGCTGCTCGGCCAGGTGCTCAACGCCCGCGGCCGGTTCGGCGCGATGATGTGGGCGCCGGTCCTCAACAACCTCGTCGTCATGACCGTGTTCGGCCTGTACCTGGCGCTGGCCATGGGCGGCGGGGACACACTCACCGCGACCGAGACCGCCGTCCTCGGCTGGGGCACCACCGCCGGTATCGCCGTCCAGGCACTCGCCCTCGTCCCCGCCCTGCGCGCCGCCCGCTTCCGCTGGCGGCCCCGCTTCGACTGGCGCGGCAGCGGACTGACCCGCCCCCTGCGAGCGGCCGGCTGGCTGGTGCTGCTGGTCCTGGCCAACCAGGCCGCCTACTGGGTCACCACCCGCCTCGCCACGACCGCGGGCCTCGACGGCGGCCCCGGATACGGCGCCTACAACAACGCCTATGTCCTGTGGGTCGTACCGCACGGCATCATCACGGTCTCCGTGGTGACCGCGCTGATGCCCCGGATGAGCGCGGCGGCCGCCGACGGCGACACGGCCGCCCTGCGCGGCGACGTCTCCCACGCCCTGCGGGTCTCCGCCGCCGCCGTCGTGCCCGCCGCCTGCGCGCTCTTCGCCCTCGCCCAGCCGGTGATGGCCCTCGTCTTCGGATACGGCAGGACCAGCGCCGCCGACACGGCCGCCATGGCCGGAATCCTGATGGCCTTCGCGCCGGGACTCGTCGCCCTGTCCGGCCAGTACGTCCTGTCCCGCACTTTCTACGCGCTCTCCGACACCCGTACGCCGTTCCTGCTCAACCTCGTGATCGTCGCCCTCAACGCGGGACTGTCCGTGGCCGCCGCGCACCTGCTGCCGGCCCGCTGGGCCGTGACGGGCATGGCGGCGGCCTACTCACTGGCGCTGTGCGCGGGCTGGGCGGTGACCGCCCGGGTGCTGAGCCGCCGGCTCGCCGTCGCCCGACCCCTGCGGTCGTCCGCCGTCGGCGCCCACGTACGGCTGATGCTCGCGGCCGTCCCCGCCACCGCGCTGAGCCACCTCGCGGTCCTGGGAACCGCACCGGCGGGGCCGGTGGTCTCCACGGGTGCCGGCGCGACCGCCGTCATCGTCACCTTCGCCCTGCTCGCCCGTCCGCTGCGGCTCGCCGAACTCGAAGCGCTGCTCTCCGGCATACGCCGGACCCGGACCCGGACCTGACCTGACCTGACCCGACGATCACCCCTGACCACCATCGAGGGAGAACCGCCGATGCCCCGCGTGCTCCTCATCGAGGACGACCCTTCCGTACGCGAGGGGGTCGAACTCGGTCTGCGCCGCCGCGGCCACGAGGTACGGGCGGCCGCGACCGGCGAGGCCGGCCTGGCCGCGATGGCCGAGTTCCGCCCCGATCTGCTGCTGCTGGACCTGATGCTGCCCGGCATGAACGGCGTCCAGGTCTGCCGTCAGGTCCGCGAGCGCAGCCAGCTGCCGATCATCATGCTCACCGCGCGCGGCGACGACTTCGACGTGGTCATCGGCCTGGAAGCCGGCGCCGACGACTACATCGTCAAGCCGGCCCGCACCGAGGTGATCGAGGCCCGGATCCGTGCCGTACTGCGCCGCCTGGACGACGGTGGCACGGGCCGCCCGGCCATCGAGTTCTACGGCGAACTCGCCATCGACCGGGTCGGACTGACGGTCACCAAAGCCGGCCGGCCGCTCGCGCTCGCCCCCTCGGAGCTCAAGCTCCTGCTGCACCTCGCCGCCGCGCCCGAGCAGGTGTTCAGCAGGCAGCAACTGCTGGAACACGTCTGGGATCACAGCTACCACGCCGACGCCCGGCTGGTCGACGCGTGCGTCGCACGGCTGCGCGGCAAGATCGAGGACGAGGTCGGCAGCCCCCGCTACGTCCAGACACTGCGGGGCTTCGGCTACCGCTTCGGGCCCCTGTGACCGCCGGTCGTCGTCCCGGTCGGTTCAGGGCGTTCGGGCTGCGTACGCGGCTGCTGCTCGCCTTCCTGCTGGTCGCCGCCGTCAGCGCCGGCACCACCGCCGCGCTGACCTTCCGCGAGGCCCGCACCGCGCTGCTGGAGACGGCCCAGGACACGGCGGTCACGTCGTTCCGTGACCACGTCCAGCAGACGGCCTTCGGGCTGCCCATGCAGGGCGGGGAGGACCTGCAGTCAGTTCTGCGTGACATCGCGCGCAAGGGCAAGCCGCACCCCTGGGTGGTGTTCGCCGAGTACGGATCGGTGCGCGCCTCCTCGGGCGAGAACCCCGTCTCCACCGTCATCACACCCGAACTGCGCCGGGCCGCACGGGCCAACCCCCACGGCAGCTTCGAACGGGTCGTCAAGGACGGCGTTCCCTACCTGACCATCGCCATGCCCATGGTCTTCAAGACCAGCCCCGACAGCGTGCTGCCCAGCGGACTCGTCCTGTACGCCGTCATGCGGATGACCGACGAGCAGGTCAACGTCGACGCTCTCCTCATGGCCGGCCGGGACGGTGCCCTGCCCGGCCTCGCCATCGCGCTGATTCCCGGCCTGATCGCCGCGCGCAGCGTGCTGCGACCGGTGCGGGAACTGAGCCAGGCGGCCCGGAGCATGGGCAGCGGCAGACTCGACACCCGGATCGCCGTGCGCGGCAGCGACGAACTGGCGGACCTGGCACGCACGTTCAACGAGTCGGCCGGCCAACTGGAGAGGACGGTCCGGGAACTGCGCGAGGCCGAGGCCCGCGCCCGCCGCTTCGCCTCCGACGTCTCGCACGAACTCCGTACCCCCCTCGCCGGAATGCTCGCCGTCACCGAGGTCCTCGACGAGGACGCGGATCACCTGGACGCCGACACCGCCCGCGCGGTCCGCCTCGTCAGCGCGGAGACCGGGAAGCTCGCCGTGCTCGTCGAGGACCTGATGGAGATCTCCCGCTTCGACGCCCGCGCGGCCGAACTGAACGCCGACGAGATCGACGTGGCGGAGACCATCCGGAAGACCCTCCACAACCGGCACTGGACCGAGACCGACGGCCGGGTCCGCACCGAACTCCCCGACGGCATCCGCGCCCGGCTCGACCCGCGCCGCTTCGACGTCGTGATCGCCAACCTGGTGGGCAACGCCCTGCGGCACGGCAGCGCGCCGGTCACGGTACGCCTGCGCACCGAGACCCGCTCCCCGGCCACCCCCGACCTGCTGATCACGGAGGTCGCGGACAACGGCCCCGGCATCCGGCCCGCCGTGCTCCCGCACATCTTCGACCGCTTCTACAAGGCCGACGCGGCCCGCACCCGCTCGGCGGGCAGCGGCCTGGGCCTGGCGATCACCCTGGAGAACGTGAAGCTGCACGGCGGAACGATCCACGCGGGGAACCTGCCCGGGGGCGGCGCCGTCTTCACCGTCGAGATACCGCTCCACGCGGAGGAGGCCGGCGGATGAGGCGTGCGCGGACGCGCCGTCGTACGGCGGCCGTCGCCCTCGGCGTCGCGGCGACGGCACCGCTGCTGGGTGGCTGCGGCATCCAGGAGACCGACGTGATCGAGGCGGGCGGTCCGGCCAGCTTCCAGGCCTTCCTCAACCGCGACTACGACATGCTGCTCTTCTTCCGTGCCCCCGACGGAGGGCTGAGCCCGGTCATCCGGACGACCGAGCCCTCGAACGCATACGTGGAGCCGGACTCCGAGGACCAGAACCCCGGCGAAACGGCCGGCCCGGTGCCGACGGAGAAGGTCGTCAAGGCGTTGCTCGGCGGCCCGGGGAAGGACGACCGGGCCGCCGGCCTGAGCACCTCGCTCCCGGCGGCCCGCCCCGGCGGAACCGTCGAGGTCGGGCGCGCTGCGGGTGACGAGGTCAGGATCCGCCTCCCCATCGCCCTGCACGGACTGGACAGCACGGCGCTGCGTCAGCTGACCTGCACGATCGCCTACAGCCAGGACGCCGACGGCAAGGTCACCGTGCAGCTGACGGGGCAGGACGGGGCAACGAGGTCCGGCACGTGCGGACTCGCCCTCGGCGGCATGAGTACGCGTGGGGCCCGCCGCTGACGGAGGGCCCCACGCGGTCGTCACCTTGTCCCGGGTTCAGGGTTCAGAAACGGCCGGCCATGCCCGGGATGCCCCGAGGCGTCGGCAGCGGGAGCGGGTTGTCGCCGGCGCGCTCGCGTGCCTCCGGAGCGGCCTTGCAGGTCACGTCCTTCACCGGCAGCCTTCCGGTGGTCAGATAGGCCGTGGCCGGCTTGTCGGCGCACGACTTGGAGCCGTAGATGCCGTGTCCGACACCTCCGGCGACCGTGACCATCTTCGCGCCCTTCATGACCCGTCGCAGGCCCTGCCCACTGGCCAGCGGGGTCTGGGAATCCCACTCGTTCTGGAGGATCAGCGCGCCGACCTTGTTGTCGATCGTGGTGGCGGGCTCGGAGCCGTTCTTCTTCCAGAAGGCGCACGGCTTGATGTTGGAGACGAAGTCGCCGTACAGCGGGTACCTGGCCTTGTCGCGGATCGCGTCGGCGCGGTACTGCTCGGGATCGCGGGGCCAGTTGCGGGTGTCGGCGCAGACGACGGACCAGAAGCCGGCGTCGCCGTTGTCCTCGGGCACGGCGCGGGCGAACGACGGCGGCTGCGGCTTGAGCGTCCTGGCCTCCCGGCCACCGGAGGTCGGCCTGCCCTCGGCGGCCTTCTTCAGCTCGACGACCGACTCGGCGGCGTCGCGCACACTGAAGAACGTGGCACGGGTGCCGGTGCGGATGTCGTCACCGGTCAGCTTGGTGCCGTCGAGCTCGATCGGCTTCCTGTCGGCCTGCGCGACCAGGTCGTAGAACGTCTTGCGGACCGCCTCGGGCGTCTTCCCCAGCTTGTACGTGGAGTGCCGCTCGGCGGTCCACTCGGTCCACCGGGTGAAGGCGGGCTCGGTGCCCTCCGCCCAGATCTGGATCATGCCGCGCCAGACCCTGGCCGGGTCGACGGCGCTGTCCAGCACGAAGCGGTCGGAGCGCTTCGGGAACATCTGCGTGTAGACGGCGCCGAGGTAGGTCCCGTACGAGTACCCCAGGTAGGAGATCTTCTTCTCGCCGAGCACGGCACGGATCACGTCCATGTCCCGGGCGGTGTTGCGGGTGGTGATGTGCCGCAGCTTGTCGCCCTGCTTGGCGTCGCACTTCTCGGCGACGGTCCGGGCCCACTTCACGTCCTTGGCGAACGTCGCGGCCTTGTACGGCCGTTCCGAGTTCGCCTGCTCGGGCGTCAGGCCGCAGCTGACGGGGGAGCTCTGGCCGATGCCCCGCGGGTCGAAGCCCACGAGGTCGTACTTCGCCTTCACGCTCTTCGGCAGCTCGCTCGCCATGAACTGCGGCATGTCGACGCCCGGACCGCCAGGTCCGCCCGGGTTGAGCAGGAGCACACCCCGGCGCTCCTGCTTGGTGCTCGTCTTCAACCTCGATATCGCGAGATCGAGCTTCTTGCCGCTGGGGCGGTTGTAGTCGAGCGGCACCTTGATGGTGGCGCACTGGAAGGTCGCCGGCATCTCTCTGTCGCAGCGGTGCCAGGCCGGCTTCTGCTCAAGGTACTGACTCAACGGGTTCGCCGCGGCGGACGCAGCGGATGACGCGGACGCAGCGGACGCCGTGGCCGGCGCGAGTGCGGGGACCAGGGCGGCGACGGAACTGGCCGCCAGGAAGCAAGCTATTCGACTGTTTCGCACGTGGGGGAGGTCCTTGGCCTTGGTGTGTGTGGATTGGACCCACCCTTTCGGCTAAAGGAGTTGGGGCGAATCCATCACAGAGCCAAGGTTTCTCCGACCGTGGAAGGACAGACGGGACGACGGATGGTCCCGGAGTCGGACAACCAAGATTCGCTTCCCGGCATCCTGGGCCGAACTCCCTCCGTCACGCCGAGGCCGACCGGGCCTTTCTGACGTGCAGCACATTGCCGTCCAGGGGCAGTGGTGACCGGCCCACCAGGGCGAGGCCGGCGTCGGCGAACAGCCGCCCGTAGTGGGCCGCGTGTCGTTCGCGGCCGCCGACGTTGCACATCATGTGGAGGTCCCAGGCGGTGGCCAGCGAGACCGAGCCGTCGCAGGGCAGTACGCGTTCGACGACGAGCAGATCGGCGTGGTCGGGCATCGCGCGGGCACAGTGGCGCAGGATCTCGCGGCAGCGCTCGTCGTCCCAGTCGTGCAGGATGCGGGACAGGACGTAGACGTCACCGCCCGCGGGCATGTCCGCGAAGTCGCCGGCCACAAAAGCGCATCGCGTGCCGAGGCCGGTCTCCTCAAGTCGGCGGCGGGCGGCTTCCACAGCGTGTGGACGCTCCAGCAGGACCCCGTTCAGACTCGGGTGCGCGGCGAGGATGCGGCCGAGCAGCTCCCCGTTGCCGCCCGCGACATCGACCACCGTGGCCCCGCCGGGTGCCTCGGCCGCCGCGGTGAGCGCCGGATGTGCGGGGACCGGGTCGAACATGGCGGATCCGGCAGCCATGGACTGGTCGAAGAGTTCGGCGAGTTGAGGGTCGCGGGCGAAGTGGTCGAAGTGGTTCTCGCCGAAGAGATGGTCGAACGCGACCTGCCCCGTGCGCACGGTGTGCACGAGTCCGGCGAAGGACTCGTAGAACGGGCCGCCGTACATCAGCGCCAGCGCCCGCATCGATCCCGGGGCGCCGGCGCGCAGCAGTGCCCCCGACTCGGTGAGCCGGAAGCCGTCGCGGCCTTCCGTCACCGCGCCCAGCATCGCGAGATAACGCAGCAGCGTGGCCAGATTCCGCGGCCTCGCGCCGACCGCCCGCGCCAGTTCCTCGACGCCGACCCCTCGCTCCGAGTCCATGGCGTCGGGCACCCTCAGCTGCGCGAACGCACTGAGTGCCTGTGTCGTCCACGCCCCGGGTCACACCGTGGTCGCAGTGGTGCCGGCGCACCGAGTCGGCCGGCAGCGATCGCCGGGCCGCGCCGTGCCGCCCGTCGCACCCGGCCACGTACCGCGCCCGCCATCGGCCGGGCCGACCGTCCGCCTCGTGCACGGTCACCGAGGGCTGACCGGTGTCGGTGTCGAGGACGGCCACGGCCTCGGTGGCGAATTCGACCCGCCCACCGCAGGCCAGAAACCGCGTCAACAGGTCGGTGACCAGGTGCTGTTGGGGATAGACGGTGTGCCGCTCGCCGCGCCCGAGCCCGCTGTAGTCCAGCCGGAACCTGCCGTCCGCGGTGCGGAACTCGCAGGTGCTGTGCGCCTGTCCACGCAGGTGCAGCCCCTCGGCCAGACCGTGCCGCTCCAGGATCCGCACGGTGTTGGCCGCCAGGAACCCGGCGCGCGCCCGCGTCCGGATGTGCCCGCGTGCGGCACGCTCCAGGACGACGCAGTCGATCCCGCTGTCCTGGAGGAGATTGCCGAGTATGAGCCCGGCCGGTCCGGCGCCGAGGATGACCACGTCGGTTGCTCGCCGGGTCTGGCTTTCTGTCACGAGACGGGATAGTAGGTCCCATGAAGTTACTTAACTGACAAGAATCACCTGATTGGGGAGGGCCGTGGCAGCGAGGCGGGGCGCGAGGCCGGAGCGGCGCGCCGACCCGGTGGACGCGCGCGGTCACTGAAACGGAGGCCCACCCCCGGACGGTGCGTGGTAGCGTCCGTATACAAGGTGTATACGAGAGCTGGGGGTTGCCGTGACGTCCGGTCGGGAGAAGGCGTACACGTATCTCAAGGAGACGGTGCTGACGGATCCCGGGATGCAGGGCGCCTTCCTGTCGGAGCAGGAGCTCGCGGACCGGATCGGCGTCTCCCGCACGCCCATCCGGGAAGCGCTGCTGCAGCTCGCGGCCGAGGACCTGGTCGAGCTGGTGCCGAAGCGGGGCGCCCGGGTGTCCCCGCTGACGGGGCGGGAGATCCGCGAGCTCATGGAGCTGCGGGGCATCGTCGAGCGGTACGCCGCGCAGCAGCTCGTCTCCGGCGGCGGAGCGCCGGTGGCGGAACTGCGGTCCCTGCTGGAACGGCAGCGTGGGCTCACCGGCGCCGACCAGGCGCGGGAGTTCATCGCCGTGGACCATCGTTTCCACGCGGTCATGGTGTCCGCCGTCGGCAACGCCCTCCTCGACCGGCACTACGAGGGCCTGCGCAGCCGCCAGGTCCGTACCGGAGTGGTCGCCCTCTTCAACCAGCAGGGGCGTCAGGAAGCCGTGCTGGAGGAACACGAAGCCATCCTGGACGCCCTGGAAGCCGGTGACGCGCAGGCCGCGTGGGCCGCCATCGACCACCATCTGGAGTCGACGCTCAAGGTGCTGCTCGCGGGTTAGGACATGGGGTAGGTGATCACCAGCATGGTGACGCCGTCCCGGGACGTCCAGGGGCCGTGCGGCATCCCCGGCGGGCGGCAGGCGTACATGCCGGCCGTGAAGGTCCGGCCGAGCGTCAGGTCGTGCAGCGCTCCCTCGACGAGGTAGACCTCCTCCCAGAAGTCGTGACGGGTCACGCCGTCCGCCGACGTGTCGGTGCCCGGCGCCCAGCGGACGAGCGCCGTACGGGATCCGCGCTCGGGATCGTCGGCCAGGACGCGCTCCTCGACGCCCGGGCCGCCGCCGGCCGGGGTTCGCCACGGTCCGTCGGGGAGGTGGAACTCCAGCTCGGGCTTGCTCATCGCCACATCTCCGGGCGCCTGTTGGCCAGCACGGAGGTCCGCTGCCGGACCGCGGCGACCTCGTCGACGTCCAGGTCGGCGACCAGCAGCTCGGGCTCGGTGCCCAGAGCGTGCCGTACGGTCCCGTCGGGTCCGGCGACGAGACTGTGTCCGATCCCCGTGGGGGCGGAACCCGGGCCGGCGCCCGCGCCGGGGTCGGCCTGGTCGACGGCGGCGAGCCACACGGTGGCATCCAGCGCGCGGGCCCGCACCAGCAGCTCCCACTGCTCGCGCTTGCCGGGCCCGGCGCCCCAGGAGGCGGCCAGCAGCGTGGCGACGGCTCCGGCGTCGGCGTGCGCCCGGAACAGCTCCGGGAACCGGACGTCGTAGCAGGTGGCCAGGCCCAGCCGTACGCCGTCCACGTCGATGACGGTCGTGGCCGAGCCCGCGGCGACGGTGTCGGACTCACGGAAGCCGAAGGCGTCGTAGAGATGGATCTTGTCGTACGACGCCTCGACCCCGGGCCCGGTGGCGAGCAGGGTATTGGCCACCCGGCCCCCCGTGGCCGGGGTGAACATGCCGGCCACGACGACCGTGCCGGTGGCGCGGGCGATCCGCCGCACGCCGTCGGCCCACGGTCCGTCCAGGGGCTCGGCGAGCGGTGCGAGCGGGGTGCCGAAGCAGGCCATCGACGCCTCCGGGAAGACGACGACGCGGGCCCCGGCGTCCGCAGCGCGCCGTGTCCACTCCTCGATGAGCAGGAGGTTCTTCTCGGGGTCGGGGCCGGTGGTGAGCTGGCTCAGGGCGATCCGCATGGTGCGGTCCTCCTTCGTCCGGGGTCAGTGGGAGTGGGTGGCCTTCACCGGGTGCGGCGCCTTGGGCGCGGCGAGGGCGGCGTCCTCGTCGAGGGCGGCTTCGGGGTCGCGCCCCAGCCGGACGCCGACGAGGGAGACGGCCGAGGCCAGCGCTATGTACACGGCCAGCGGCGCCCAGGTGCCGTAGGCGCTCAGCAGGGTGGTGAACAGCAGCGGGGCGACGGCGCCGCCGATGATCCCGGCCAGGGTGTAGGCCAGGGACGAGCCGGTGGAGCGCAGCCGGGGCTCGAACTGCTCGGTGATGAAGGCGGCCTGCGGGCCGTACAGACAACAGTGGATCACCAGGCCCACGACGACCCCCGTGGCGAGGGGCAGCCAGGTGCCGCCGCCGATCATCGGGAAGAACACGAAGGGCCACACACCGGCGGCCACCGCGGCACCGCCGTACAGCAGGCGGCGGTTGACCCGGTCGGAGAGGGCGCCGGCCAGCGGCATGAGGAAGACCTGGATCGAGGAGCCGATGAGCACGGCCGCGAGGGCGGAGCCGCGTGACATGCCGAGTTCCTGGGTGGCATACGTCAGGACGAAGACGGTGAACATGGCGTACAGCACGTCGGGGCCGACGCGGCACAGGATCGCGGCGAGCAGGGCGCGGGGCTGGGTGGTGAACACCTCACGGATCGGTGCCTCCGGGCGGGAGTGCTCGGCCTCCATCGCCTTGAAGACCGGGGTCTCCTCCAGCTTCGCCCGGATCCACAGCCCGAACCCGACGAGGACGCCGGAGAACAGGAACGCCACACGCCAGCCCCACGACTCGAACTGCGCCTCGGTCAGCAGCGCGCCGAGGGCGGCGAGGACGCCGTTGGCCAGCAGGTTTCCGGCGGGCGGGCCGACCTGGGCGGCGGAGGCGTAGAAGCCGCGGCGGCGTGGGTCCCCGAACTCGCTGGACAGCAGTACGGCACCGCCCCACTCGCCGCCGACGCCGACGCCCTGCGCGAAGCGCAGCACGACCAGGGCGATCGGGGCGGCCACGCCGGCCGTCGAGTACGCGGGCAGGACGCCGATCAGGAACGTCGCCGCGCCGATGAGGACCAGCGTGGCGATCAGCACCTTCTTGCGGCCGATCACATCGCCGAGGCGGCCGAAGACGAACCCGCCCAGCGGGCGTGACACATAGCCGACCGCATAGGTGGAGAACGCCAGGAGCGTGCCGGTGAGCGGGTCCTCCGAGGGGAAGAACAGGTCGCCGAAGACCAGGGCGGCCGCGGCGGAGTAGACGGCGAAGTCGTACCACTCCAGTGCCGTGCCGGTCAGGCTCGCGACGAAGGCCCGGCGGACGCCGGAGTGCCGATCGGACGCCTTCGTGCCGTCCTTCGGCTCGTCCTTCGTGTCGTCCTTTGGGGTGTCGGGCATGGTTCCCATCCTTGCTCGGGGACGTCGGGGGACATCGACCTTCCGGCATACTTCTTGTATACAGGTCGTATGCGCAAGCCCTGCGCGACGAGAACTTCGTCCCCGGATCCCCGACCCCGACCCCTGGGAGTGCCCTCATGGCCGTGCTGACCTTCGACCTGCCCGACGGATCGACGCGCGAGGTCGACGTCGTCCAGGTCCTCAACGCCGGGTACGCCGGACGCAGCCAGGAGGACGTCGCCGCGCACGTCGCGGAGCTCGCCGAGCTGGGCGTGCCCGGCCCGTCCGTGACGCCTGCCCTGTATCCCGTCTCCCCCTACCTCGCCCAGCAGACCGACCGGGTCCACGCGCAGCACGGGCACACCTCAGGCGAGGCGGAGTGGGCGCTCGTCGTGGCGGACGGCGGGGAGCTGCTGCTGACGGCGGCCTGCGACCACACCGACCGCGACCTGGAGGTGCACGGCGTGGCCTGGAGCAAGAACGCCGGCCCCGACGTCCTCGCCCGCCGCGCCTGGCGCCTGGCCGACGTGGAGTCCCGCCTCGACGACCTCACCCTGCGCGCCTGGGTCACCCACGGCGACACCTCGACGCAGATCCAGCACGGCACCCTCGCCGAGCTCCTCGCCCCCGCCTACTGGGTCGACGTCCTGCGCTCACGCGACGCGCTCACGCCCGGCACCGTCCTGATCTCCGGCACCATCCCCATGACCCCCGGCGTCGACCAGTTCGCCGAAGCCTGGAGCGTCGAACTGGCCGACCCCGCCACCGGAGACACGATCCGCCTCGACTACGACGTCCGGCCCATGCCGGCACCCATCGGCTGACGCGAGGGCCTGGCGGCGGCGCCCGCGAGCTCGGCCACGGAACAGAAGGAGTGGCACGTTGACCGACCACGACGAGGCGGGCGGCGTCCGGCCGTTGGAGCTGGCCTGGGTGAACCGGCACCTGGAGGTCGGCGAACGGGTCGTCGGGGCCGAGGTGCTGGACGGCGGCATCACTGCCGACATGCGGAGGCTGACCATCGGCACACGGGACGGTGGCACCCGTGACCTGGTGCTGCGGACCTTCGTCGACGTGGAGCACGCCGAGGACTGGCTGAACAGGGAGGCCGGTGCCCTGACCCTGCTCCAGGGGACCGGCGTGCCGGCTCCCGGACCGGTCGCGGTCGATCCGGCCGCCGCGCATTGCGAGTACCCGTCGCTCCTCATGACTCATCTGGCGGGCCGGACGGTCCTCGACGACGAGGGATTGGAGACGCGTGTCCCTTTGCTGGCCCGTCAACTCGTGGCGATCCACGCGCTGCGACCCGCCGAGCGGCCCCGCGAGTACGTGGCGTTGACGACCGCCGACACCGTCGTGACTCCGAAGGGCGCCGACGCGGCGGCATGGGCCGCGGCGATCGACGTGATCCGGCGGCCCGCGCCGCCCTACGAGGGGCGGTTCCTGCACCGGGACTTCCACCCCGGCAACGTGCTGTTCGACATGCCGCCCTCAAGGCCGGCGGATACCCGGATCACCGGCGTAGTCGACTGGGCGGCTGCCTCCTGGGGCCCGGCGGACCTCGATGTGGCGCACTGCTCCACCAATCTCGCGCTGCTGCACGGCCCGGTGTGGGGTCTGCGGTTCGCCGAGGCGTACGAGGAGGCCGGCGGGGTGCCGGCCGCGGCTGCGAGCGAGCGGCTGTACTGGCGGGTGCGGGACGCGCTGGCGTTCTCGGAGGAAGTGCAGTCGGTGTCGCGGCCATGGCGGGAGGCAGGGAGGACGGACCTGACGACGCGAGCCGTTGAGGAGCGGCTGGACGCCTATGTCAGCGCCCTGATGGACGCGCTGGGGTGAGTCCGGGGCGTCCCGGGCGTCCGGAGAGTCCGGAGAAAAGCGGGGAGCCCCGGTGCCGCCTGAACGCAGACCTTCCGCCGGTCAGTTGGGCCCGTCGGGACTTCGGGAGAAGGCCGTGTCGCCGGCCGTCGCCACGATCGCGTCCTTGACGAGCAGCACACGCGGCGGGGTGCCCTGCGCCTTGTCCCCGGGGTCGTTCAGTGCGGAGGTGCGCCATACCTCCGCTCCGGTGCGGCTGTCGAGGGCCAGCAGGCGGCCGAAGCGGTTCGAGAAATAGACCCGCTTGTACGTCGCCGACAGCACGGGCGCGGACAGGCTCTCCATGTCCGTCGCCTTCTGCCAGAGCTGCTTGCCGCTGTTCGCCGACACCGCGGTGACCGACCCGTTGGCCCGGACGAAGTAGACGACGCCGTCCACAAGGGTGGCCGCGCCGGTCAGCGGACGTGCCAGCGGTATCCGTTTGACCTGCCCGGTTTCCGGGGCCACGCGCAGCAGGGCGTTGTACGGCCGTTCGTACCCGGACTCGTACACGTCCTTCGCGGTCTGCGGGGCGAGGAACAGGGGCTGCCCGCCGACAGCACCGAGCGCTTCCGCCTTGCGGGGCAGTACGGCGGCTTCGGTCAGGCTGCCGGGTTCGAGCTTCATCAGGTCGACCGGGGCCTGGCCGGGCTCGGTGCCGGCCGAGCACAGGGCGTAAGGGACGCCTCCCAGTGCCGACGGAGCGCAGTACTCGTCCAGCGAGGCCGCCCGCCACAGTTCCTTGCCGGAACGGCCGTATGCGACGAACGATGAGGAATCGGGAGACAGGGTCAGCAGTCCGCCGCCGTACAGGACCGGGTCCGCGGCCTTGTCGATGTCGCGCTGCCACCGGCGCTGTCCGGTGCCGGCGTCGAGGGCCACCACGCGCCTGGTCGCATCGTCCGGATCCTCGTACACATAGACCAGCCCGTCGCGAACGCCGATCGGTCGCACCCCCTGAGGACGGGTGCCGCTCCGCCACAGGGTGCGGCCGGAGGCCGGGTCGATCCTGGCGACCGTGAAGCCCGTACCGCCGCAGAACAGGGCGCTCCCGTTCGCCACGCACCCGGGGGCCTGGTAGTCGAGGGGGACACCCTTCACGTCGTCCCGCAGGGCGGTACGCCACGGCCGCCAGCCGTCGGGCAGTGACGCGGCAGGGGTGGTGGTCGTGTCGGTGGCGTCGGAGGCGGTGGTCGTCTCCTGGCCCGACAGGAAGACACCAGCCCCGATGGTCAGCCCCATGACGGCCAGTGCCGCGACGAGGCCGGTGAGCAGCATCCGGGCTCGGCGCCCCTTGCCGGTGCCGGCTCCCACAGAGGTGGTGGCCGCGCCCCACGGAGCAGGCCGGGGCCGGGGCCGAGGGCTGGGACCGGCGGACTCCCCGGCCTCCCTGGCCTTCATGGGCGCGGTGGCGTCGGATTCCGGCAGCGCCTGGAGCATCCGATGCAGATCCGTCAGTTCGGGCCGTGCGGCCGGATCCTTGTCGAGGCAGCGCTCGACGATGAGCAGGAGCGCCTCGGGCACCCCTTCGAGGTCCGGGGCCTCGTGCATCACCTGATAGCCGGTCATGTAGGGGCTGTCGGCGTCGAACGGCCCGGTGCCGACGGCCGCGAACACCATCAGCGACCCCAGCGAGAACACGTCCGAGGCCGAGGTGACGTCCCGGGGCGAGGCGAGCTGTTCCGGCGACATGAAGGGCGGCGTGCCGATCACCCGCCCGGTCACCGTGAGGCTCTGGTTGTCGGCGGCGCGCGATATGCCGAAGTCGATGACGCGCGGCCCGTCCTCGGTCATCAGCACGTTGGCCGGTTTGAGGTCCCGGTGCACCAGGCCCGCCCGGTGGATGTCGCGCAGCGCCTCGGTGAGACCCAGCCCCAGCGCGCGCAGTTCCCGCTGGCTCAGCGGGCCGTCCTTCTTCACGACTTCGGCGAGGTTGAGCCCGGGCACGTAGAGCGTCGCCATCCACGGCCGGTCGGCGTCCGGGTCGGCGTCCACCACAGGAGCGGTGAAGGCGCCGCTCACTCTGCGCGCCGCCGCGATCTCCTGCCGGAAGCGGGTTCGGAACTCCTCCTCCTCGGCATACGACCCGTGCACGAGTTTGACCGCGACCTGCCGCCCCGACGCGGAGACGCCCAGATAGACGACCCCCATGCCGCCTGCCCCGAGCCGACCGAGCAGGGTGTACCCGCCTATGTACTCCGGGTCCCCGGTGCTCAGGGGCGTCATCGCCGATCTTCCTTCCCCGCGCCTGCCCTACCTCACGGGGATCAGCGTAGGGCCTGCCGCCGCGGAGGCTGAGTGGCGGCTGTCACGGATCGGGTGTGCGTGTGCCTCTGAGGCCTGCGATGGGGTGCTCATCATGGTCAGTCCTGGTCAGTTCTGGTCAGTCCTGATTGGGGCTCAACTCGGTCCCGTTCAGGCGAGTTGTACCGGGACGCCGGAGTCATTGGCGGGGGTCGGCTCCTAGTCGGCGCGTTCGGCGGTCCAGGTGATCCGTGGGGGCTCGACCCGTGCGCAGAGAGGTCCGCCGTGCGCGTCGGTCAGGCCGAGGCGTCCGACCAGCAGCCCGTCGCGTGCGGCGGCGGCGAGTACGTCGGCGGGAATGACGTCGAGCATCAGCTTGGCGCGGCGGAACATCGTGAAGGTGCCCGACTCGTCGACCGTGCCCCACGAAAGGTAGATGAACCGCCGGCCCAGACGGTCCTGTACATAGGGGCCTTTGACCTCGGTGCCGGTCGGCGAGTCGCTCGTGGTGCACTCCAGGGTCCAGGTCGCGGACGGTGCGTCACCGGGCTGCGGCGCGAGGAGTTCGGCCGGCCGGTCGCGGCGTTGCACGGCGACGTGAAGATTGCCGTACTCAGCGGCATTGCCGTCGGCAGGGGCCGGACAGGTGAGGCCGGGCAGGTCGACGGCGTCGATGCGGATGCGCATGCCCGCCATCATCCGGCCGATGTTCGAGCGTTGGCGAGTCGAGGCGGCGGACTCTCCATCGACGGGATTCCCCCAACGGGTGCTCGACGGCACATCTGTACGGTGAACTGAGGCCTCCACTTGGCTCATTCGTCGAGTTGAACCCCTCGAACGAGGTACCCGCGGTCAATTCTGCGATGCGTGATCAAGAACCTCAGGCGAGCCGCGCTCGCGACCGCACTCCTTCTCGCGCCCCTCGTGACACCCACCCCGGCCCATGCCCAGCATCGCCCCGCCGAGACGTACACGCTCCCCATGGCGGCCTCGGTCCACCTCCTCCCGCTCGCGGCAGAGGTGCGGGACGGCTACCAGCGCACGAGCTTCAAGCACTGGAACGCCGGCCAGAACCCCACCGACGGCTGCAACACGCGAGCCGAAGTGCTGCTCGCAGAGGCGGTCGAGCAGCCTGAGGTCCTCCCCGGCTGCAAACTCTCCGGCGGGCGCTGGTGGTCGTACTACGACGCCAGATGGCTCACCTCGGCGTCCGCCCTGGACGTCGACCACATGGTCCCGCTCGCCGAAGCCTGGGACTCCGGAGCGTCGCAGTGGACTGCCGAGCGGCGTGAGGCATACGCCAACGACCTCGCCGTCCACCCCTCCCTCGTCGGCGTCTCCGCCGCCTCGAACCGCAGCAAGGCCGACAAGGACCCGGCCGAATGGCTGCCGCCGGCCGTCGAGATCACGTGCCGGTACACCGCGGAGTGGATCGCGACCAAGCTGCGCTGGGGGCTGACCGCCGACACCCCCGAGCTCGAAGCACTCACTCAGCACGCGGAGGCGTGCCCCGGCACGACCGTGACCTACGAGCCCGCGCCGTAGAACCGGGCCTCAGAACTGGGCCTCGCCCCCTACCCCGCCCTGACTGCTCAGAGGCGGGGTTCTTCACGGCAGGGCCCGAGCAGTCGACACCTGCTGTTACGCAGATTCGCGTGATGACCCGGCCCCTGGCGAGGTGGCGCACGTGGCGAGGAGACGTCAAACCCCAACGCCCGCAAGGCCTCCCGCCCTGTCTGTGTGTCAGCAATGAGCTGTAGCTGACATAGCTGGACGTTACATCCGAGAGTAATGGAAATATGGACAACGAGTAACAGAGGTGATGCCTTCTCCCAAACTTCTCCACGGCGTGGACAAAGTGTGGTCGCGGCCAGCCGGCCGCCAACACACAGCACCGCATCGACTCCCCGGCAGCCTGTAGCGGCCTCTCGGGGAGGGTGCCCGCACCACGGGAGACCTCTTGTCCGCCTCCGCTTCTTTCAGCGCCCGTCGTATCGCCGCCACCGCGCTCGCCGCCGGCGCCCTGGTCTCGGTGGTCACGCTGCCGGCATCCGCCACCGACCACGCCCGTCACGAGCGGCCGAAGGTGAAGATCTCGGACGTCCAGTACGACTCCCCGGGCCGTGACGACCGCTCCAACCGTTCCCTGAACCGGGAGTGGGTGGAAATCACCAACACCACCCGTCACACCGTCAACCTCGACGGCTGGACCCTCCGGGACGAGGACGGCCGCACCTACACCTTCGACCACTACCGCCTGGAAGGCCGCGCCACGGTCCGCGTCCACACCGGCATCGGCCGCGACACCGACAGCGACCTGTACCAGGACCGCCGCCAATACGTCTGGGACAACCGCTCCGACACCGCCACCCTCCGCAACGACCGCGGACGCTTCATCGACAACCAGTCCTGGGGCTACGACCGCCACCACGGCCACCACGGCCACCACCACCACTGACCCCCACCGCACGCGCGTGAACTGAACGCATCCCCCACCCACCGACAGCCACCAGCGCGCCCGGCCTTCCACGGCCGGGCGCGCCGCGTGCATGGGCGGTCCTCAGCGATCGGCTGCTGCGAGGCTCCCGAAGCGACTTGGATGGGCGGGGAGTCTGTCCCAGGGCGATGGTGAGGTCGTTTAGGGCGGTTACCGGACGGGGGCGGTGCGCTGACGGGTGGCCCGGGCCGGCCCGTCCCGTACCGCACTGTGACGTTTGAGCATGCAGGTGCGCTGGGTATTGCGGGCAACCTGTGTGACGGCTGTGCCCAACTCATGGCAATTTGATCTGGGGGTATGAGAGTGGCACCGCGTGTAGCACGTCATCGGCGTTCACTGAAGCGTCGTGTCCTTACGGGGGTTTCGGTTGCTGCGGCGGCCGGGATCGCGGTCACCGCGGCGGTGACCGCGAGCAATGGTGCCTACGCGGACGAGACCGTGGGCGACATCCAGATCACCGGCGTCGCCGTCAACGGTGGTAAGAGCATCGTGGTCGACACGGCCGACAAAACGATCACGGTCTCGGCCACCGCCACCGACCCGTCGGGCATCTGGGATGCTGATTTCTACTTGTGGCGGGGCCCGGGCGGCACTGACCCGCATGACAACCCCGACGGCTACATCCTGCCCAACGAGGACACCACCCCGGCGGACTGCGTTGCCTCCAGCAGCACGACGTCCACCTGCACGAAGACCTTCACCTTCGAACCGGACTGGTGGCTCACGAGCGCCGACGCCGGTACATGGAAGGTCGGTGTCCAGGTGTGGGCCAACGACGACAGCCGGGCCGAGCGGTGGGCCTACACCACCACCCGCCTCCAGCGGCACTCCAAGCTGACCGCCAACGCGAGTCCTGAGCCGATCGCCAAGGGCAAGACACTGACGATCACCGGCAAGCTCACCCGGGCCAACTGGGACACGCTCGACTACCGGGGCTACACCAACCAGCCGGTCAAGCTCCAGTTCCGCAAGGCCGGTACTACGACCTACACCACCGTCAAGACCGCGACCACCTCCAGCACCGGCAACCTGACCACCACCGTCCCCGCGTCCGAAGACGGCTACTGGCGCTGGAACTTCGCGGGCACCTCCACCACCCCGGCCGTCAACGCGACCGGCGACTTCGTGGACGTGCAGTAACCCCGAACACCGCTCTCGACAGATCACGTGTGCACGGCGCTCACATCAACGTGCCCTCGCTCTCCTGCAGAAGAGCGAGGGCAGTGGTGTCGGGTTACCACTCTTGCCCTGGGTGTTGTCGGGCGCTGGCCACAAGTCCGCATGCCGTCTTGCCGGTTGCGGACGGGAGGGGAGCCCACAACGGCATGTCTTTGGCCCGCGGATGACGTTCTCGGATCAGTGATCAGTGGAGAAGGTTGTAACTCACCCTGGGGCGTGCGGATCGCGTCGCGTTGCTCGGGCAAGCCCTAGGCTTCCCGGGGTGATTGAGACCATCGTTCTCGACGTCGGCGAGACCATCACCCGCGACGACCGGTACTGGCACTCGTGGGCCGACTGGCTCGGTGTCCCGCGCCATACGCTCTCCGCGCTGGTCGGTGCCGTGGTCGCCCAGGGGCGCGACAATGCGGATGCCATCCGGCTGGCGCGTCCCGGGGTCGACATCGCCGCCGAGTATCACGCTCGTGAGGCCGCGGGGCGCGGCGAGGCGCTCGATGAATCGGATCTGTACGACGACGTACGGCCTGCCTTGTCCCAGCTCCGTCACCTCGGGGCTCGCGTCATCATCGCCGGGAATCAGACCTCCCGCGCCGGCGAACTGCTCCGTGACCTCGATCTGCCTGCGGACCTGATCGTGACGTCCGGGGACTGGGGTGTGGCCAAGCCGCAGCCGGAGTTCTTCCATCGGGTGCTGGAGGTGGCGCAGGCCGCGCCGGAGCGGACGTTGTACGTCGGTGATCACCCGGCGAACGACATCTTCCCGGCCAGGGCTGCCGGATTGCGTGTGGCGCACCTTCGGCGCGGCCCCTGGGGGCATCTGTGGGCCGATGACCCCGAGGTGGTGGCCGCCGCGGACTGGAGGATCGACGACCTCACGCAGCTCGCGTCGATCGTGGCCAACTGAAGAGACCGCGGAACGAGTTGTCGCGGCCGTCTCGTCGGGCCGAGCGATGGGCCACGACGGTTTCAAGAGCGCTGTCGGCCCTCGGTGCCGAGTGTGTTCGACAGCCTGTACCGGACCTCCACGTTCCGGTGCTCCACGCCGACGTCGACCGGGTCGGCCAGGTTCGTCCTCGTGCTCACCGTGGCCGAGCGGGTGCCGGGGCTCCCGCTGAAACGGACGTCCGCCCGCGGTGCTTCGCGGAAACGGAGCCGGTCGGCCGCCACGGTGGAGGTGAACTCGATGTCCGCGTGCCGGTGTTCAGGCCTTCACGGAGGCCGGCCGTCGTCCTCCGGCTCTTGCTCCCGCACTCGCTTCACCTTGCGACGAGGCGCTTCAGCGCCCCGTCGCGCCCGCCCCTCGCCACCTTCGGCGGCCCGTTGCCTGCGCGCGGGTTCTTCGCGCGCGAGCTTCCGTTCTGCGCGGCCTGTCGCGCCCCCGGCCTTCCTGGCGCGTGTGGCGCCGCCACTCGCGGACTTCGGGACGTCGGGCTCTTTCTCCGCGGTGTCCGGCAGCGTCTCGCCGGCCCGCGCAGCGGTTCCCTCCACCGTGTCCCCGGTCCGCTCCGCGAGCCCCGCGACCGCGCTGCCCGTATCGTCACCCACGTCCTCGACGGCCGTTCCGGCCCCGCGCCCCACGTCCTCGACGGCCGTTCCGGCCCCGCGCCCCACGTCCTCGACGGCCGTTCCGGCCCCGCGCCCCACGTCCTCGACGGCCGTTCCGGCCCCGCGCCCCACGTCCTCCACCGCCCTGCCGGCACCACGCCCGACCTCGTCGAGCGTCCGGCCCGCCCCAGTGCCCACCTCACTTACGGCGGTCCCAACGCCCGAGGTCACGTCCCTGAGGATGTCCGGGTTGCGGTCGAGGGTCGTCAGAACCCTCCCAATGACCTCCACGACGTTGTCCAGACGCACCTTCAGCTGCGCCTGCGCCTCCACACCCTTGATGTCGAGGTGGACGGCGCCCAGCTCCACGTACGCCCCCACATTCAGCCGGAGCAGGTCGAGCACCTCCGCCTGGAGCGACACCTTCGCGCGCAGATCCTCGACGTCCAGGGCGATCTCGTCGACCTTCAGCAGGGGGACGTCGAGGAGAACGTCCGGCTCCGTGAGCTCCGCGCTGACGGGTTCCTCGTCGGCGTAATCACCGATGTCATCGGCGTCGGTTTCCGTCACGTCCTCTGTGCCCTCGTCGTCCATGCCGCTCCTCGGGAACGCGTACGTAAGGGGGTATTTCCGATCCTTTCACCGCCCATGGGAGGCCGCCACCGGTCGGCGAGCTGCCCGGCGCCGCCCCAGAGGATGTTCCGGGCCATGCGCGGGGCGGGCCGCCAGCAGGGGGCGCAGGAACTCCAGCAGGTCCTCGTCGATGGGCAGGACATCCCGCTCGCGGTGTCGCTGAACGCGGGAATCGCAACGACATCACCCAGCCGGTACTCCTGCTCAAGAGAATTCCCTCGGCCCGTGGCCTCGGCGGACGCCGGTGATCGCACGCCCTGGCGTCCCGCATGGATCCGGCCTCGGCATCCATCGGGCCAGGGCGTGCGGCCGGCCGCAGGCGATGCGGGACGCGAGGACGGCCGGGCATCGAGCGCCGTCTCCCACTTTGCGAGAGCCGCCGCCAGCGGCAGCGCCAGGGGGGTGCTCTGGCCGGCCTGTGCCTGGGCAAGCTGCGTGCCGGTTGCCGATGAACGACGATGGAGGGATAGGGGTTGGCCGATTCTGTAGCTTCCGCCTCCCAGGGCGCCTGCCACCTGTAGCGCGCCGAGGACCGCGGCGGAGGGAGTTCGCCGTGGACCCACCTGTCTCCTCCGGCCCGGAGGAGCCTGACCGGCATGGGCCGAGCGGCCCGTTGGACCATGCCGAACGAGCGGAGTACGAGCGACTCCGGCGCGTTCTCGGCACGCGACACCGGCGTCTGCGACTCTGTGGGGCTTCCCTGCTTCTCACTCTGGCCGTTCTGCTCGCACCTGTCAGTGTCGTTGCCACCTGGATAAATTCCGAGGTCACCGATGTTGATCGGTATGAGCAGACCGTCTCACCCCTCGCCAGGGACCCCGCCGTCCAAGATCTGATGATTGATCGTGTCACTGACGGTCTGGTGGAGAACATTGACGCTCGCAAGATCACCGACGGGCTGGCCGACGCGCTGGCGGACCGTGATGCACCCCGGTTCCTCGTCGACGCGGCCCGGTCGCTGGATGAACAGCTCAAGGGCGGACTGACGACCGGCGTGCGCTACGCGGTCGAGAAGGTGGTGACGAGCGACGCCTTTGGCCAGGCGTGGGACGCCATCCACCGCGGCGCGCACACCGCCGCGACGAATGTCCTCACGGGGGAGGGAGGCGGAGCGCTCGAGGTCAGGGGCGACACCATCACACTGAACGTCGGCACTGTGATCGAAGAATTGCAGGAGCAGCTGATCGGCGTGACGCTTGTTGAGGCAGCGGACGTTCCCGGGGCCGACAAGTCGATCGTGCTGGTTCGGAACGACAGTCTGAGTGAGGCCCGTGATGCCGCCCGCTGGCTCGGCGTCGTGGGCCCGTGGTTGCCCCTGGCGGTGGTTGTGCTCGCCGGGCTGGGCATCTGGGCGGCACCTTCCCGCCGGGTTGCGCTGATGGCCGGCGGCATCGGCGTCGCCATCATGATGTGCGGGCTTCTCGTAGGACTCGCCGTCATGCGCCAGATCTTTCTGGATGCGGTGACTCCGGTTGCCCAGTCGCAGGATGCCTCAGCTGCCGTCTACGACACCCTGGTGAGGTTCCTGCGGCAGGCCATCCTCACCGCGCTTCTCACGGCCTTGCTCACCGTGATCGCAGGGTATTTCTACGGACGAGGCCGCGGTGCCGCCGCTGTACGCTCAGCCGCGGCCCGAAGTACGGAATCTGCCGGGCACGCGCTCGCCCGGACCGGGCTGACGACAGGTGCCGTCGGACAGTGGCTGCGCACGAACCAACGCCTGACCACAGGCGCCGTCATCGGCGCCGGGGGCCTCACCCTCTTCCTGTGGAACTACCCCACGCCCGCCTCTGTGGCCCTTCTGCTCCTGCTCGTCGTGGTTGTCCTGGTGATCCTGAACGTCCTTGCCGCTGCGGACGGATCGGAGCAGCACTCACAGAGGTGACGCTGCTGATCCCGGCACAGGGCAGCACGCAGAACGGCCAGTCGATCGGCACCCCGGCAGTCGACGTCAAAGGCCCTGGACCATGAGCGGTCCGGGGCCTGTTGGCCGGTGCCCCGGCATGATTCGAACCTGCGACACCCGCTTCAGTAGTTCGACCAGCGCTCCGTCCTGCCCCAGAGCCCTGCGGCTGGGTAGTCCACGGTGGCGCATGCAAGTGCGTTCCCGTCCGGCGGCGTTGATGTCACCTGCGGATGTCAACCTGGGCTAGCGCTTCCTGCGTATCTTGCGCTTCTTCGCCTGGGCTTCCTTCGCCTTGCGCCGGGCCACACCGTATGCCGACCACGGCCCCTGATGCGCTGGGCAGCGGGAGGTGCCTGACACAACCTGCCCCTGACACCGACCGCCTGTCTCAGGCTGTTCGATCAGGACTTCCGCCTCTGCCTGTCGTTGGCGTCTACCGGCTCAAGCACACAGGGGTCAGCTACGTGATTCACTCCAACTGCACGACCTCCCCCGAGAAGAGGGTTGTCAGCTACTCCCCCCATCGCGTTGGCTGGTACCTGTGGGAAAGCTGAGGAAGATCACTGTCGTTGGAGGAGTCGCAGCGGTAGTTGCGCTGGCAGGCTGCACCAGCGACCAGGATCAGGCCACGCCCTCTCCTGAAACGCCGTCACCCCGGCCCACCGCCTCTCCGGCAGGCTCGCCGGCATCAGACCGCGCCGAGCACGTACCCGGGGAGACCGTGACCAAGGCGCCGGTCCTTCCGGACGGAAAGGTCGTAGCGCAGGCCGTGAACGCCACCGGCAACCGCGAAATGGAGATCCGCGGCGGAATCAAGGCCGGCCCGCTGTCAGTCCTCGTGAATTGCCAGGGCCAGGGAACACTGACCGTCTCCGTGGAGCCGGTCGGGTTGAGTTTTCCCCTCGAATGCGTGGATGGAGAGGTGAGTAGCACCTTCAACCAGCTATCCCTGAAGCGCGCTCGTGTTCACGGCACGGTGAGCGTGACTGCCCCGGCCGGCGTGCGCTGGGCACTCACCGTCGGACGGTAGACGAACGGGGTTCGGCAATCGGGACGATTTCCGAACCCCGTTTCCCGGAGGCAGGCTCCATCCCTTCCCCCTCAGACTGGATCCCTGAAGCAGTCTTAGTCCACGGTCGGCAGGCCTGGTTCGGCCGTGCGGCGAACTCAGGTGAACTGGTGGCTCCTGGCGCCCGTAGCCAGTGCCACATTGGAGGCTGTCGCGCGAATGAGCTGTTTCGCGGCCACAGTTCACCCGCCTTGAAGCTCGCTTCTCATCTGCTCCCGGAATTGCGCGACGACTTCACGCATCACTTCGTGATCACCCTCTTCTACAGCCGCGCTCCACTCAGTGGCCCGATGCTGAACTTCCGCACTGCCGAAGGCATACAACGCATTGAGCGCGTCCGTTGTCATTTCGATTCGCTTACCTTTGGTCCAATAGGTTTCAATCTGTTGGAGTTTTTCTGCTTTGCCTTGATTTTTATACTTCGCTCGCCGTCTTTCGAGGTCGAGGACGCGAAGTGCTGCGAAGTATGCCTCTCGTCGTTCCTGAGTGAGACGTGCCTGTCTCTCGGCCTCGCGCGACGCGCGAACCATCTTCTCGGCATGTGCTCGGCTCTGTGCGCCGGCCAGCCACGTGAACACAACGCCGACAACTCCAGACGCGGATGCGGCGACAGGTGCTACCCACTCCCAGGCCATGAGTCGATGGTGGCAGTGGGGAGTGCCCTTCGCTCCTCAAAGTGAACGACGTCAAGCTAGGGGGGCGAGGCCTGCGGCTGCTTTCACCGTGATTCCCCGCTGGTCCCCGCCAATGGTGCGGTTGTGGTGCGCACTCCGCGCACCGGTCTAGACAACAAACAACCCCCGGGTCACTGACCTGGGGGTTCGTAGTGGAGCGGGTGACGAGAATCGAACTCGCGCTCTCAGCTTGGGAAGCTAAGGTGATCTACGGAACGTTGCCTGGCTGACCTGGACAGGAGCACTGCCGACGTTTTGGCCGCTCCTCGGGTTGATACCCGGTGTTCCCCGTGGCTCCCCGCACGATCTGGCACGGGTGTGGCACGCCTGCTACCTAGGGACGGCAGAGCCGGAGTCGCTAGCATCGTCCGTACCGAGGGGCAGTCATGGCACTGGGGCGTAAGGGCGCACGGCGCATCGTTGGCGACGGCACGGCCTACCGTTGGCGGCTGCGATGCACGCCCACATACTTCCAGGGTCTGGCCTGGTCGCCGAGCACGTTTGCGGTCGAGTATGCGGACACCCCGGGGACAACGCTCTTGATCACTACCGACCAGCCACACCTGAACAACTGGATCGGGCGAGGGGCCGAACCGGTACTGCCACCCGACGTTGTTCAGGCCATCGAACGCGCCCTGCGCGAGGGCTGGACCCCGACGGCTCCAGGGTCCACCTTCCATCTCGACCTGTCCGACGGCTTCACCCCCTCGCCCTCGGCCGGCGGGCGGCACCACGTGCGGCCCGTCACCACAAGGAGGGACTGTCTCAGCGGCGCTTTCTGTACCTCAAGCACTCACACTCGGACAGCCCGCGCACGTCCGGGATGTGGTTGTAAAGCGTGCCCGGAGAGTCGCCGAGCAGCTTGGCGATCGAGGTGGTCGAGCGGCCCGGGTCGGGCAGCAGGTCGCAGGCGGCACGGATGATCTCCTCGGTGGCGATGCTGGGGCGTCCGCCGACCCTGACCGCCATCCGCCACCGCTACGCCTCAGGGGCCCACCCCTCCGGCATCTTCGTGCGCTTGTCAGTCACGATGTCAGTCGTGACTGCCCGGGACAGGTCGGCCCCCGTAAGGATTGCCCCGGACAGGTCAGCCCCGGACAGGTCGGCCCCCGTCAACGTTGCCCCGGGCAGGGCGGCCTTCGTCAGAGTCGCCCCCTTCAGGACAGCCTCCGTCAACGTCGCCTTGCCGAACTTGGCCCCCGTCAGCGTTGCCTGTACCAGGTAGGCCTCCGTCAAATCCGCCCTGCGCAGATTGGCGTCCGTCAACGTGGCGTAGGCCAGGTCAGCCCTCGTCAACGTCGCCTCGAAAAGGGTCGCCTTCGACAGAGTCGTCCTGATCAGAGTGGCCTCCGTCAACGTCGCCCCGGTTAGGCGGGCCCCTGTCAGATCCGCCATGCGCAGGTCGGCGTAGGTGAGATCTGCGGCCTTCAGATGTGCACCAGCGAGGTGAAGCCCACGCAAATCGAGCTGTTGGCGGGGGTCGACGTGGGTGCGTGATTCTGCTCGGGTGAGTGCGGTGAGCGCTGCCTGTACGTCTGCCTCCAGTTCATTGGGAAGGCCGCCGGGGTCGGGGTCGTTCTGACGTCGGGCTTTAGGAGCTCGGTGGCGGAGGAAGTGGCCGAGGACCTCGGCAGCGTCGGTGGCTGCCTGTTCGGGGGCGTCCTGCACGATCTGCTCGAGGGCGAGGATGCCACCGATACGGACGTAGATCTCGGGCGAGCCCAGCCGTTCAAGAGCTTTGGTGAAGCGGTCGGTGATCTGCCCGCGCCGGGTGAGACGGTAGGTGCGGGCGGTGTAGAGCAGGGCGATGCTGGCGCCGAGAGCAGCAACGACCGCGACCAGAGCGGTACGCAGACCGGTGACGAGGGCTGCTGATCCTTCACCGAGAGCTTTGCGATCGATGTACTTGGCATCCAGGACATAGGGCCCGCGCCAGATAAGCCATGGGAGGCCGACCACAACTGCGAGGCCTCCTATTGCCATCAGGGCAACCAGCCCCCGTCGTCGAAGACGGTCGGCTCTCCTGACGCGCTCCCGGCGTCGGTCCAGCGCGGCACCTATCCGTAAAGCGCTCTTTCGTCGGCGAGCGCTCCTACGCCCCTGAGCTAGTGCAGACGGTCTTTGGGCCAAGTCAGACAACAGGTTCATGCCTGCTAGACAACCTTCAGGCTTGGTGCGGTTGCAGAGTTGCAGCCAGCCAGACCATGATCAATCTTGGCGAGGTCATACAGGCTGCCCGAAGAGCGTGAGGGGCGCCAATGGCCAGGGCTCGTTGTCGTACTTCGCTGCTGTACTGCACCCGTCGGAACGGCCCCTCGATGATGGAGCCCCGCTTTAGGAGTTCGATCCGAGCTGGCTCCGCCTGCGGCTGTCGGCTGAAGCGGCAGCCAGGTAGAGGTGCGGATGTGCGCCCCTGTCCCGCGTCGTTGATGTCAGCTGTGGATGTCAGGAGCCTTCTGATCCGTAGCTCTACGGAGATCGGACGAAGGTCATACAGGCTGTGGCGGTACAGCAACCAGCTGCTTCGGCACAGCCATGGCCGTGCGCATTGCCGCTTTCGTTCATGCGCCTGCGTTCTCAGCAACGCAGACGTACATGGGAGGTTGCGCATCGTCCTCGTTCGGGAAGTCCAGGACGCCGGGGTAGGTCATCCTGGTGCCCGGGTAGGACCCCTCGCAGGACAGAGGGCTGTCCGAGAAGACCGAAGTGCCGTCCGCCTGGGTCACCTGTCCGTCTGAGCCGACCAGGTACGCACCGCACTGATAGCCGGCCGCGTTCATCAGAAGAGTGGCATCCTTTCCTGCACCATCGCTGCTGCCCGTCCACGCGAGACAGTAGGCGGCTCCGGGATCCCCTCCGGTGGCCGGCTGCGAGATGACGTGGATGGCCTGGAGAGGCACGGGCCCGCCGCGCAACCCGTCGATGTCTTCCACATGCCAAGGTGCTCCAGCAACACAGACATCGGCCTTTGGCTCACAGCCAGTTGGACCATCAGACGTCTTGTAGGTCACCGGGATACACAACGGCGATGCATCCGCTGACCGGGACGGTCGAGCACTCGACGACGAGGCCGGCTCTGAAGGTGTCGGGGTTCCACTGTTTCCGTGTCCGGCTCCTGTGGCGCTGCGTGTTGCGTTGGAGAGCGCCTTCCCATCAGAAGTGTGTCCTGAGTCCGTCTGCTGGTGCAGAACCAGAGCCAGGCAGACGCCAACAACTACTGCGACACTTCCCCCAGCCATCGTCGCCTTCCACGGGAACCGCGGTGGTCGAGAAGCTGCGGCATCGCGGATTACGGGGATGTTCTCCAGCGTGTCCCCGTTGTGGAAGGCAAGCACTTCATCCGGACGCGGCGGTCGCTGCGGCGGTGGTGTACTCACGGTCCCCCCTGCTTGCTGTGCTGGCGGCCACGGTAGGGCACCAGCGGCAGGGACAAGATGGACTGGTGGGAAGCGCAACGGTGTCGTGACCAGCGCTACGCACGCCCGGCCGCCTGTCGGCTTGGTGCCCGGGTGCTCCCCGGGATTACCCGAACGATCTGGCACGGGTTTGGCATGCTGCGACTCGGATCCGATCCGAGTCGCAGCATGCGACGCACCTTTAAGCGTTAATGATCTTCTGGACTTCGCGAAGCTTCTCCTCCGCACTGAGTGACGAGTAGTCGCCGCTCACCAGCCCGTCCAAGGTGCTCCGTACGTTGTGCGAGTGGGGGTGCAGAACACAGTCCAAGACGCGGGCACGCTCGCTCCCGTCACGCGTATACACCCACACCTGCTGTTCCTTGCGCGGTTCTGTGTTGCACTGGGGATCAAGGACGGCAAGCGGGAAGTACCCGAGACCCGAAGCTTCGAGTTTACGAGCGATGGAGCTGAGGACATGCTTGCCGAGTCTGTCGAACCCCAATGCGGTCCGTAGGCGTCCCAAGTTGTCTTGCATCAGCCCGCCTTCGTCTTCACACGCCTCAGCGGTCTCTTGAAGATCAGCCACTGCACCCTCCCCTGGTGTGGCACTGAGTGGAGAGCATATAGGGATCATGGAAATAAAATGCGTGATCTCCGGAAGCTCATGGTTGCCAGATTCCTCGTGACGAGGCGCGTAACCGCTGACGCAGACTGTGGGGCCCGTGCATAGGCTCCGGAGGGTGCTTTGGTAGGAGCAACCACCGCTGGTCAGAGCAAGGTATGCGGGTGACAGGGTCGCGCTTGTCCACAGATAGTCCGCGACTGGGCAAAGCCTCCTCCTTTCAGAGCGGCGGGGCTGAGCGGTAACGCCTGTTGCGCACCCCCATGCGCCCTCCGTGCTTCTGCCGTCACGATCCGGGGAGATTAGTGCTTGACATGGCGTAAATACTCCCAGTTATCGAACAACTTGAGAAGCATCTGTAACATTGGCCGCTTGTTTTCCCGCAAGTGACAATGCGGCATTGTGAGCCATTGAAACTATCCGTACTCTCCCAACGCATCGAATTAGCGAGTCGGAGTACGGGGGTGCTGTGGCCGGCGGTCAGGGTGATACAGGGGGACGCGCGCGCTCGACCGGGAGTGTTACACACACTCCTTCTGCATTGACAGAAGAGGAAGAAAGACGCCTACAGGAAGAGTATCGCCAGCGCGTAAAAGTATTTGACGAGATCGAAGACGATCTGCGAGCTTCCAGAACCTTTCAGCGCATTTTCGTGTTGTGCCTGTTCGGCGCCGTAGCGCTAGCCTTTTTGCTGGGATACACGGTAATAGTCGGGCTTTGGGAGTCGAAGCCAAATTTCACACGCTGGGCTGGACTGGTAATTGTTCTGGGGCTCTGGATTGCCCTAACTTGGACCATCTGGAAGAACCGCAAGAAAATCGTTAGTCGCGCCGGATCCCTCCGTAACGCGTTACAGGATCGCCAGACGGCCGCCGCCCGCCTGCCACTGGACTCTCCATCTGGACTCCGAATCTATCGCGAAGCATCACTCGATCTTATTGCCCAATACCGAAAAGGGGCCAGCAGGAATCGGCGGGTTCATAACGTATTCCAACTGTTGATCATCAGTGGCTCGATCGCAACGTCGACCCTCACTGCTATGAATGAGGGCAGCAATAAAGTTCTCGCCATTTTCACGTCGGCCCTCAGCGCGGCGGTCGGCATCTCGGCTGGCGTTACCGGATACTTCAAGTTTCGGGAGCGCGGCTACAATCTTCAATCCACTGCAGATGAAATTGAGAAGCATTACAACGCTTCTCAATTTATGCTCGACGACTATGCGAGCCAGAACGGCGTACCCCTGGCTGAAGCAGACCGTCTGCGCCTCTTCGCGAGATACGTGGAGCGTCTCAAAGAAGAGCAGCGAAAGCGAGAACTGCAACTAGAGCAGTCCAGCTCGGCTCGCGAGGAACGGGCCAGTTAATCCGGCTAAGCGCGTTGTCGAGCCTACGGAGAAGAGTCCGTGACTGCAATGTGGCGGTGGCTGCTGGCGCCTATAAGCCAGTGGCGTTCTCATCGGCTAGTGATGCATCACGGCCCATCGCTGAGTTATGAAACAGCATGGTGTCTGGTATTACTGGCTCAAGATCCGGCATCCCTTCCCTACGTGCGTCGATTATGGCTTCAAAATGAACGTGGAAATTCTCATGCAGGCGTCATGGTGGACGTCTGGGTTCAAATAACCGAAGTGGAGAGGGGAAGACGTCTTAAGTGGCTACAACGCCATTCCGAAACGCCTTTGTATAGGTTAGGTATCACGGAAGAATTGATCGAGCTAGCTGGACTGTCCGTCACTGAGTGGTCCTTGCCACCCAACTGCCCGGCCACGTCCATCGTGGTTCAGCAGCGAGGCCGCAGGTCTGAGTGACTCTGCCGCGTCTGTGTCGACCGTCTTCGGAGACCTGAGAGTCGTCGGTCGCCCTCCTGCCCAGAGAGCACCAAGCCGGCCGACTTCATGAGTGGCCACAGTCTGGATGCCTGGAGCGTCATAGCCTGCGACGCACCTAAACGGAGCGACTTCTTCGTCCCGAAGCAACTCGGGAGGCTTGCTGTCCCTGGGCTAAAGCGCCTGCCACCTGCGCTGACGGTCCGGTGACGTCCATGGTTGTTCGCGGTTGTGCGCCGTGGTTGTCACGCAGTTAGACACTCAGTGCGCTTCTCTACCATTGGTCTGGTTGGTCGGCTGACCCTCAGTCCCGGACTTGTGCAGTCCAAGAAGTTCTCTACGCGCTTCGCGGCGGCTACGAACCGGTGCAGAACTCATTGAGACGCTGACTCCTGGTCCACAGCGATGTCGTCAGTTGTCGGATTCCACAGCAAGGTGGGCCTTACCACTTTGGTGCGAGTACCAACCGTGGAGCCGTAGGGGAAATGCTTGTCCCTGGAGATGAAATAATCAGCATTGCGCCGAATTGCGGTTGCAAGATGAGCCGCGTCAGCGCCAAGCAGGCGGTGAGCTTCCGAAATCTTGCGAGCATCCCGCGCGGTTATTTGGTCAACCTCCACCCACTCGACATCGAGTGACTCCAAGTATTGCTCGACGACTTTATCGCGGTCATCGCGAAATGCGCGTTCGTCGGAACGCTTCTGACCGTTGAGCTCGACCAATAAGAGGGTGGAAGCGACCAGGCGGATGTCGCCACGATGGGCGGCCAACAAAACTTTCAGCGAATCGGGCCAGAGTGTAGCCTCGCGACGGATGACGTTAATGAATATGCAGGAATCTACATAAACAAGTGGTTCAACCACGTCTCACCCGCCTAATGTATTCTTCCGTGCTGAGTCCGTCTGTAAAGTTGGGGTCAATCCCCAGAAGATCCCACGGGCCGACACTGCTGCCCCGATCCGGAATGGCCTCGATGGAATCCAGAACCAGCGACACTGGCTGACCGAGGATATTACGTTTCAGCAGGCCCTCTACAAGGACACGCTCGCCCCACGCTTCCCTCAGGAGGGCCGATTGGTCTTCACGTGCTTCAATGCGCACTGCATGCTTCGAGTTGTCCACCTTCAAGAACGCGCGCGGCGTGCGGCCCGTGCGATGCTCCAGAACTTCAAGTACCCCGCTAATGCTTGAGAAAGCTTTCTTGACGGGCTCGACGGCTCGTGCCGCATTAGTGGTAGTCGCTTGATCGACAGTTGCCCATTCATTCGGCGCCCGCATGCTCGCTACTGCGACGCGATCAACATCGCCGGATTTTACGTGCTTGCCGATAATGCCGACTCTGTTCACCGTGGCATCGGTGAAATAGGCGGGGATCTCGGCGATTTTCGATAGAGATTGAACCCCGCTCACCAGCCCATCTATGGGCACGGATAGCGTCGAAATTGCTCGCTTGTTCGGGATTTCCTTGGGTGTCAGGATCATGCGCACCTCTTCACGCATGCTCATTTCCTTGATCGCCCAATGCATGCGCGGTGTCCGTGTGGGGATAGCGGCGCGATCCACTTCTTCCAGAGTTTTCCGAACCTCGGAAAGGATACTTGTGTAAGCCTGCAAGTCGAGCCTGCGATGTCCGGGGACGATGCGCACCTCAAGGGCTGCCCCGCCGATCTCTGCGATCGTCATGTACGCCCCCTTCAGGTCTGGTGCTGGCCGCGTCACCATGTACGCCTGGCTCTACCCCCTGCTAAAGCCAGGCTAACGGGCATGCGGGGAACACCGCACTAGTTGTCACACGGCCGTACCCGAAAGAAGCGATTTCCGCCTGGCCGGGGAACCGAGTCTGCTCCCGCCAGCCCACCACTCTCCCCAGCTCCCATCCCGTCCGCCGTCGACCCACACGTCTGCTCGGCTCCGCCTGGGTCGACGGCGGACGGGATGGGAGCCCCCAACACGCACTCCGGCGGATCCGCAGTCGGCAACGGTGCTCCTGCCATCCCGGTGTCGGCCGATCCCCCGCCGGAGGCATCGTGGTGACCGGACACCGCCCTGTGCGGAGATCGATTCGCGGTTCTCAACTCGCCCACCAGCGCGACGCGGCCCCCGGCCGGGCTGGAGCGGGGCGGAGACAGGAGCGCAGGCCCGGCCGGGGGTCGGGCCGCGCGCGGGGAGCGGAGCGAGCCGCTTTGAACCCGTAGAGAAGGTTGTTACTCAGGCTCCAGCTGGGATGTGCCACAGGGGTGCAACGTAGCGCTCCGGACGGCTGTTGATGAGGAGCTGGCGCAGTTCGTCGCGCTGTGACCCGTTGAGGTTCAGGACCTCTGTGAGGTGCCGGAACGTCGTGTGGGTGACTCCGCGGCTTCGGGCCTCGTCCTCGAACCGGTCGAGCTGCGAGAGCACGCTGTCGCGGTCGAGTTTCACTGCTGGCTGTTCCTTGAGCCAAGCGGCCTTGTTGCGCTCGTAGTCGATTTCCGAGTAGCCGCAGACTTCGCGACTGTGGGCCTCCACCTCGTCCAGGGTGGCGGTCGACAGGATGGCGCGAGCCAGCTCGTTGCGGTTCAAGGCGTCGTCCAGGTCGACTTCATGGACAGTCGGGCCGTCGTCCGTGAGCGGAATGGGGAGTCCGGCATCCCGTACTTCGCAGATACCTCGTACTCCTCGCGCCGTTGCAGCGAGCATCCCGGTGGCCTCGGACGGGTGCCATTCCAGTACGGAGCTGACTGGCTCCGTGTTTTGCGCGGTCAAGGTGAGGACGAGGGACCCGAGCAGACTGCGCACCTCGTCGAGCGGCAGTTCACCGTCCAGACCGGGTCCGGCGACCAAGAGCCTGACGGGAGCGTTCACCTGGCAGCACGCGGCCAGAGTGAGGGCGTCTGCCAGCGGGCTCTTCAGCGTCGGTTCGTCGCCTCGCGCGAGGATGTCACCGCCCACGTCCAGGAGGTCGATCGAGGTCGGCTCCAAGTGGCCTACCAGCTCTTCGAGTTGGCGGGCAATGCCCTCGGCACCGTGATGCGGGTCGATCAGAGCGAAGGTGTGCCGGAGCTCTGCCGCGAGTCGTGGGACGGTGGATCCTGCCGGGGCGATCGGGCGGGCTTCGGCCGGCACCGCCCAGACCGAGGGAGTGATGGGTTCGAGGCCCGTGAAGTCGGATGGGCCTCGGGGGCCTGGCACGGGGTCGACCAGTAGGCGGTCCCATGCGTAGGTGAGGATCACCGCCTGATCCTCGTCGCCGTACAGGGCGGCGTCAAGCATTGCGGCGGCGACTGCGTCGCCTCCTCCTCCTGCTGCGACGATCAACCGCGTCATGTGGTCAACATTACGGGTTCGGCGTCTGGCCACTCACCCTATAGTGGCTAGAGGCCATAGCCACTTGGATGAGGAGGGGACATGCCTCAGATCGAAGAGGCGCAGCCGAAGTATCTCCAGATCGCTCACTACATCCGCGATCAGATCCTTCGGGGCGACCTGAGGCCGGGGGACGAGGTCCCTTCGGAGCGGCAACTGGCGGCGAACTGGAAGGTCTCCAGGCCAACGGCGGCGCGGTCGTTGGAGGCGCTGAGCCACCAGGGGCTTGTTGAGAAGAGGCAGGGTTCGGGTACGTACGTGCGGAGCCTTGAAGTCAATCGGCGGGCACGGGAGTTGTACGGGCGGGCGCGGCAGACCGGGAAGATCTACACGCCTGGTGAGTACGCGGTCATCACCTCCGCCGGGTGGATGGAGGCGCCGGATCACGTGGCTGAGGCGCTGGGCCTGGTGAAGGATCGTCGGGCAGTGCACCGCCGGCGCGTGACCAACAACCAGGACGGGCCCATCACGCTGTCCACCTCGTGGTTCGCGCCGGATGTCGGGCAACGGGCGCCCAAGCTGCTGGAGCCCGAACGCATCCAAGAGGGCACTCTGATGTACGTCGAGAACATGACGGGACGGCAGGGGAGTTACGCCGAAGACCGCATGTGCGCTCGGCAAGCGAGCGACGAGGAGAGCGCAGACCTCCAACTGGTGTCCGGATCAGCAGTGTTGATCGTGCACCACGTCGTGTTTGACCTCCAAGACCGGCCGTTGGAGTTCGCCGAGGCCACCTACCCGCCGAACCGCTGGGCGTTCGAGCAGGGCTACCCGCTCACCTGATGGCCCGTCATTTCGGGGAACTGCTTGCGTCGCGCGAGTGGCTAATGCCACTATCCAGTAAGTGGCTAAGTCCACTTACGAAAGGGGGCATGGCGTGGCGGGTCAGCGGCCGGCACATGGCGCGCACTTACCTTGCCGGGGATGTCGTGGGCGGGGCTGGAAGCGAGTCAGTACGCGCACGGCCCTGGCGCTCTCCACCGTCAACGACCGTGCCCGTGCCGCATCGAAACGGCGCTGCCTCGACTGTGACGGCAGCGGCAAGGAGTGAGCACGGATGGCCTACACGATCGACCGCTATCCCTCCGAGGACTCGCCGCGACTGGGTGCGATGACCCTGCACCCCGTGGCGGAGTCGGTGCCTCGGGCCCGGCGCTGGTTCCGGAAGTTCATCGCCCCCTACAACCCGGCCTGCTCGGTCGACGACTGCCTGTTGATGGTCTCGGAGTTGGTGACCAACGCCATCGCCTACGGTCGGTCGGAAGACCCGTGGCACGTCCGGGTGGAGTGGTTCCGCGAGGGGACCTCGCTCCGTGTCGAGGTACACAACCCAGGGTTTCCGGCGAATGTGAGGCTGCGGCACCCCGACGCCGCCGACGCGCACGGTCGTGGGCTCCTCCTCGTCGACGCCATCGCCGAGTCGTGGCACTCCGGGCCCAGTCGGTGCGGTGGGACGGTCGTCTCCTTCGTGATGGCCGACGCCTGGCCTGCCTGAGGCAGGTGTGGCGCGGCAGTATTGCGTAATTGGATTTATCGCTGGTCTGGTTGACCAGTTGACTTGGCTAGCCTCGATAGGCGGCGTTCATGGCGTATGAAGTGGAGGCACCTAAGTACGTCCGCCTAGCCCAGACGATCCAACGCCGCATCGAGGATGGCACGTACCCGCCGGGCACGCGGGTCCCCAGTGAGAATCAGCTGGTCCAATCCTTCGGGATGTCCCGCCCAACCGTTGTGCGCGCCCTTGAGCTGCTGAAACGGGACGGTTGGCTGGAGTCCCGGCAGGGGTACGGCACGATCGTGCGGGGGCGGCCGGCCGTCGTCGAGCAAGTCCCGGTTCCGGCGCGCTGATCTATCAGCACTCCGACGAGGAGCGGCAGCGTGACATCGCGGCCGGGCTCGACGATCTGGTCCGCGCTGAGCGTGCGAAGCACCACAAGGACGACCGAGCGCACCGCAAGGAGTAGCCCACTGGCAGCTAGCCAGGCTCTTATGGTGCGGATGTGGTGCGCGCCCTGCCCACCGGTCTAGACAACAAAGAACCCCCGGGTCAATGACCTGGGGGTTTCACATGGAGCGGGTGACGAGAATCGAACTCGCGCTCTCAGCTTGGGAAGCTGATGTTCTACCATTAAACTACACCCGCGTAAGACGCCCGCCGGGAAGATCCGAGAGGATCCGGAGGCGGTGTCCGATCGCCTGGTCACTGTACCTCATCACCGGCCCCCGGCGCTGACGCCGTGGGGCCTGAGTGGGTTTCAGGGGCTGGGATCCGGGTGCAGGGGGCGGGAGTTGGGGCGTACGGTGGAGGGGTGGGAGAGGGTCCGGGCGGGGTCGGAGTGCCGCCTGGAGAGCCGTCCCTTTGATCCCGTAATGTGGCCTCTCGTCGTCAGGCAGGCAGTAGCCGGACGCGGCTCTTGGGGAAGGGACTCTTGGACTTGATGGAGCGCACCGTCGTCCGTTGTGCCGATGGGCACGTGTTCAGCACCGCTTCGTTCCCGATGCAGCAGGCCGATCGCCTCGGCCCCGGCCGGCTCCTCCGGTGTCCCCGGTGTGCACGGCTTCGGAGTGTGGTGCCGGTGACGCTGGAGAAGCGGTAGCGGAGCAGGGTAAGCAGCGGTAGGCGAGCAGCACGAAGTAGAAGTAGAAGTAGAGGTAGAGGTAGAGGTAAGCAGCCGTAGCAGGAGTATCAGCAGTCACCGCAGGTGTGGCGCTGGGCGCGCGGGCGGCGCGATTGTGGCCGTTCCGCGCGCCTTGCGTATCCTCGGGGCGTGCTTCTCTCAGACAAGGACATCCGGGCCGAGATCGACGCCGGGCGGGTACGGATCGATCCCTACGACCAGACCATGGTGCAGCCGTCCAGCATCGACGTACGGCTGGACCGGTACTTCCGGGTGTTCGAGAACCACCGGTACCCGCACATCGATCCCTCCGTCGAGCAGGCGGATCTCACGCGGCTCGTGGAGCCGGAGGGGGACGAGCCGTTCATCCTGCATCCCGGGGAGTTCGTGCTCGCCTCGACGTACGAGGTCATCTCGCTGCCCGACGATCTTGCGTCGCGGCTCGAGGGGAAGAGCTCGCTCGGGCGGCTCGGGCTCGTCACCCACTCCACCGCCGGGTTCATCGACCCGGGGTTCAGCGGGCACGTCACCCTTGAGCTGTCCAACCTCGCCACGCTCCCCATCAAGCTCTGGCCGGGCATGAAGATCGGGCAGCTGTGCATGTTCCGGCTCAGCTCGCCCGCCGAGTTCCCGTACGGGAGCGAGCGGTACGGGTCCCGGTACCAGGGGCAGCGCGGTCCGACCGCCTCCCGGTCCTTCCAGAACTTCCATCGGACTCAGGTGTGAGCGGCGGGATGAGCGAAGAGCAGGTACGCGAGAACCTCACCTACGAGCGGTTCGGCACCGCCGTTCGCGAGCTCGCGCAGGCCATCGCCGATGACGGGTACGAGCCGGACATCGTGCTGAGCATCGCCCGCGGCGGGGTCTTCGTCGCCGGCGGGCTCGCCTACGCCCTCGACTGCAAGAACCTTCACCTGGTGAATGTGGAGTTCTACACGGGGGTGGGGACCACGCTCGAGATGCCCGTCATGCTGGCGCCCGTCCCCAACGCGATCGACTTCACCGACAAGAAGGTCCTGATCGCCGACGACGTCGCCGACACCGGCAAGACGCTGAAGCTCGTGCACGACTTCTGCGTCGAGCACGTCGCCGAGGTGCGGTCCGCGGTCATCTATGAGAAGTCGCACTCCCTCGTGAAGTGCGAGTACGTGTGGAAGCGCACCGATGAGTGGATCAACTTCCCGTGGAGCGTCGAACCGCCCGTCGTCCGCCGGGCCGGGCAGGTGCTCGACGCCTGAGAGGCGCGACGAGACGATGAGAAGGGCCCCCGGCATGTCGAATGCCGGGGGCCCTTTCTCGTACGTGTTCTCGTACGTGCTCGGCCGAGCCCGCGTCCTAGAACGTGCCCAGCTTCACGATCGACAGCAGCGCGACCAGCTGGATCGCGCTCGCGCCCAGGGCCTTCGGCCAGGGGAGGTCGTGGGACTTGGAGACCATCAGGGTGAGGAGGACGCCGGCTGCGATCCAGGTGGCCCAGCCGAGGGCCTGGACGAAGGTTGCGTCGCCGCCCGCGAACATGGCGAAGACCAGGCGGGGGGCGTCCGTGAGGGACGTGATCAGCATGGAGAGGCCGACCGTGGGCTGCCAGGCGCCGTCGCCGCCGAGCTGGCGGGCCAGGGTGTGGGTGACCACGCCCAGGACGAAGGCCGACAGGACCATCGCGACGGCGGTCGTCAGGACGATGGGGACCGCGTTCGAGAGGGTCGCGTTGATCGCGTCCGCCCGCGCGCCGTCGAAGCCGAAGACGGCCAGCAGGCCGTAGAGGAAGCTCACGATGAGGGCGGTGCCCCACATCGAGTAGTCCCGCATCTGCAGGAACGTCTGCGCGGGGGACAGGACGATGCCGCGCAGCAGCTGCTTCCAGTGCAGGCGGGGGCCGGCCGGGGCGGCCGGGGCCGTGCCCGCCCGGTAGGTGCCGCCCTGGCTGTAGGCGTCCTCGTCGACCGAGAACGCCTGGGTGTGGCCCGGGTTGTTCGCCGCGTACGGGTCGGGGGCGCCGCCGCCCGGGCCGTGCGGGTAGCCGCCGTCGCCGAAGTACTCCGGCTCGCCGTGGCCGCCCTGGCCACCGGCACCGTAACCGCCGTAGCCGCCACCGCCGTTCGCCTGCGGCCAGCCGCCTGCGCCGCCGCCCTGGCCGCCGTACGGCTGCTGCGGCGGCGGGGGATAGCCGTACGACTGTCCCTGGGGCGCCTGCTGCCCGTACGGAGGTTGTTGGGGGCGCGTTTGCGGGCTGCCGTTGTTCCGGCTTCCGCGTCCGATCCTGAATCCAGCCACGTCTTCGAACGTACCTGGTCCCGGAGATTCGCGTGCCGGGCCCTGCGGTTCGGGCCCGGCTTTGCTGCCGAGCTGTGACATCCCCTAGGGGGTGTCCCTAGCGCAGCATCACCTGTCCCAGCCGCAGGTAGCCGGACGGCAGGCCCAGCGAACCCGGGCCGAAGCTGATCGCCTTGCCGGTGGTCACGCCCGAGGCCGCGCCGCGCAGGTTGTAGAGGGAGCCCGCGGGGTGGTTCTCGCCGTCGGCGCCGACGGACAGGTCGGCCTTGCCGTCGCCGGTGAGGTCGCAGAGGCGTACGGACGCGCCGAAGCGGTCGGCGGACTCGGCGGTGCCGGGGACGCCGGCGGTGTTCTGGGTGAAGGACTGGGCGCCGGTCGCGGTCAGGCCGGAGGCCGAGCCGCGCAGCACCGTCACGCTGCCGGCGATCTTGGCCGCGCCGATGGTCTCGTGGAGCGTGCCGACGGCCACCTCGGCCCTGCCGTCGCCGGTGACGTCGGCCACAGAGAGCGCGTTGCCGAACCAGTCGCCTTCCTCGTCCGAGCCGGGGACGCCGGGGGTGTCCTGGGTGATCGTGGTCTGGGGCTGGGTGCGGACGCCGGTCGCGCTGCCGAGGTAGGCGCTGACGGAGCCGCCGAGGCTCGTGCGGCCCTCGTCTCCGTACGTCGCCGTGACCACGTCCGCGTAGCCGTCGCCGTTGAGGTCGCCGACGGCCGCCAGCTCGTAGGCGCCGTTCTTCAGGAACGTCTGGCGGGTGAGGCCGGAGGCGGAGCCCAGGTAGACGAAGGCGCCGTCGTCGTACGTCTCGGCCTGGCTGCCGCTGACGACCAGGTCTGTGGTGCCGTCGCCGTTCAGGTCGCCGGAGGCCAGGCTCTGGGCGCCGTAGATGCTGCTGCCGGTGCTGTACAGCTCGGTGGCGAGCTCGTAGCGGGACGCGGCGCCCGTGGCCTTGGTGAAGCCGCCCCTGTGGATCCAGATGTCGCTGCCGGTGCTGCCGACGGCGAGGTCGGCTCTGCCGTCCCCGCTGTAGTCGCCGACGGCCAGGGACATGCCGTACTCGTTGTGGTCCGCGGGGGCGGGGTCGGGGACGACCTGGCCGCCGGAGAGGCCGCTCTTGGCGCCCCAGACGATCACGACGGCGCCGGACTCGGCGTTCTCGCCCGTGCTGCCGATCACGAGGTCGGCGTATCCGTCCCGGTTCAGGTCGCCGGAGGTGAGGGCCTGGCCGAACTCGTCGCCCTGCTCGGCGGTGCCGGGGATGCCGGCCGTGTTCTGGGTGACGATCGTGCGGCGGGAGGCGCTGATGCCGTTCGCGGAGCCGTAGTTGACGACGACGGCGCCCGCATCGGTCTTGCCGCCGACCGGGGTGTACGGCGCGGCGGTGGCGAGGTCGCGATAGCCGTCGCCGTTGAAGTCGTCGGCGTACTTGGCGGGCGCTGCCGCGGCCGGGGCGGCGGTGAGCAGCGGGGCGGCCGTCAGCGCGGCGGCGACGGTGGCCGTGGCGAGGGCCAGGGCATGGAGTCGGCTGCTGCGGTGGTGCCGGAGCATGTGGGGCCTCCTGCGGTGGGGTGGGTGGTCGAGGGGGAGAGGCGGTCCCGCACGGCGACGCCGACGTGCGGGTACGCCCGTCTGCGGGGCGTCAGCCCGCCAGTACGTCTCCGAAGTACGCGTCGCCCGTCGGGCCGCCGACCGTCGCGGCGCCGAAGGACTTGGAGCCGGTGGCGGTGATGCCGGACGTGCCGGACTTGAAGAGCCAGACGGAGCCGTCGCCGGTGTTCTCGTGGGCGGCGCCCGCGACGAGCTCCGCGCGGCCGTCGCCGTCGACGTCGGTGAGGTGGACCGCGCCGCCGAAGTTGTCCAGCCGCTCGGCCGTGCCGGGGACGCTCGCGGAGTCCTGGCTGAAGACCTTGGCGCCGCTGCCCGTCAGACCGGACGCCGAGCCGTGCAGGACCGCGACCGAGCCCGCCTGGTACACCGAGCCGATGGCCTCGTTCTGGATGCCGACCGCGATGTCCGGGTATCCGTCGCCGTTCGTGTCGCCCGCCGAGAGGCTCCAGCCGAAGCCGTCGCCCTTCTCGGCGGAGCCGGGGACGCCCGCGGTGTCCTGGGTGATCCTGGCCGGGGTGCGGGAGCTGATGCCGGTGGACGCGCCGTACGTGACGGTGACCGCACCGCCGGGGCCGCCGTTCGGCTCGGTGGCCGACTTCTCCATGAAGTTGCCGGTGACGATGTCGCCGTAGCCGTCCTTGTTCACGTCGGCGATCACCGCGTCGTAGCCGCCCGCGGCCTTGCCGCCGGCGGCCGGGGCGGACGCCGTGCCCTTGTAGAGGACGCTGCGGGTGCGGTAGCCGCCGGTGAACTCCTCCTGGCCCATGACCAGCAGGTCCGTCCTGCCGTCGCCCGTGACGTCGCCCGCGACGAGCTTGTCGGCGTTGATGCCGGTCTGCTCGAACGTGTCGATGCCGACGAGTTCCGCCGCCTGGCCGGCACGGGTGAACGGGCCCTTGAAGACGTTCAGTTCGGGGAAGGCGATGTTGGCGGCGGCCAGGTCGGTGTCGCCGTCGCCGTCGAAGTCGCCGGTGGCGACGGACCAGCCCAGCTCGTTGCGGTTCTCGGGGAGCGGCGAGGCGATGTCGGTGCCGGACTTGATCCCGCTCGCGCCGCCCCACAGCACCGTGAGCACGCCGGAGTCGTCGGTCGAGCCGATGCGCTCGCCGTGCACGCCGACGACGATGTCCGTGTATCCGTCGCCGTCCAGGTCGCCGGTGGTGAGGCGGTCACCGAAGTAGTCGCCCGACTCCGGAACGCCCGGGATGCCCGCGGTGTCCTGGCTGATGATCTGCCGCTTGCCGGTGTTCGGACCGCTCGCGGTGCCGTAGACCACGGCGACATAGCCCGCTCCGGTCTTCCCGGCGACCTTGGCGATGGGGGCGGCGATGGCGACGTCGCGGTAGCCGTCGCCGTTGAAGTCGCCGGACAGGCCCGAGGGGGCGGCGGAGGCGCTGGTCGCCGGCAGGGCGGTCAGCAGACCCGTCGTGAGCGTTGCCGCGAGCAGAAGAGTGCGCTTGCGCATGGTGAAGTCCTTGTCAGGGCTCAGGAGTTGAGGGCCGTGCCGTAGCCGGGGCTGCCCGCCGTGGACACGCCCGTCGTGCCCGGGCCGAAGCTCGTCGCGCCGCCGGTCGTCACGCCGGCCGTCGCGCCGCGCAGGGACCAGACGGCTCCGTCACCGTTCTCGCCGGTCGCGGCGACGGTGAGCTCGGCGCGGCGGTCGCCGGAGTGGTCGGCGAGCAGGACGCGGTCGCCGAAGCGGTCGTTCGACTCGGACGTGCCGGGAACGCCCGCGGTGTTCTGCGTGAGGGACTGCGCGCCGGTCGTCCGGAGCCCGGAGGCCGAGCCGTACAGGACGGTCACCGCGCCCGCGCCGGAGTTCTCGCCGGACGCGCCGACGGCCAGGTCGGCGTAGCCGTCGCCGTTGATGTCGCCGAGGGAGACGTCGCTGCCGAAGCGGTCGCCGGACTCCGAGGCGCCGGGGACGCCGGCGGTGTCCTGGGTGAGGACGAGCGGGGCGCGGGACGTGTCCGTGCCGCCGGAGCCGCCGTAGACCACCGTGACCTTGCCGCCCTTGGCGCCGGCCGGGTCGGCGGAGGTCTCGCGCTCGTTGCCGATGGCGATGTCCGCGTACCCGTCCTTGTCGATGTCGCCGATCGCGGAGACGTAGCCGGACGGCAGCTCCTGCATCCAGTCGGTGTAGTTGCCGATGGACGGGTCGGTCACCAGGTGGGTGATCGCGTCGTCGGTACCCGTCCTGCGGCCGTGCACGACCACGTTGGTGTGCCAGGAGGCGGTGACGGGCCCGACGGCCAGGGACGTGATGCCGTACGAGGACGCGTACGGGTGGGGGAAGCCCGAGCCGGAACCGCCCTGGAAGGAACTGGTCCTGGTGAAGGGGCCGTTGACGAAGGCGAGGGTGAACAGGCCGTTGGCACCGACCAGGATGTCCAGGTCGCCGTCGGCGTCGACGTCGCCCACCGCCACCGTCTGCCCGTAGCGGTCCACGTCCCTGTCGTTGGAGTTGGGCACCGTACGCGCCCCCGACAGACCCGACTTGGCGCCCCAGACGACGACGACCGTGCCGTCGTTGGTGTCGCCGTTCACGTCCTCGCCGGGCGTGCCGATCAGCAGGTCCGCGTATCCGTCGGTGTTGAGGTCGGCGGAGGCGACCGCGGATCCGAAGGCGTCGTCGGCCTCCGCGGCGCCGGGCACGCCGGCGGTGTTCTGGGTGATCAGGGTGCGCGTGGAGGTCTTCAGCCCGGTGGAGCTGCCGTAGACCACCGAGACCGCGCCCGCCTTGGCCTTGCCGCCCACCGTGGCGCCCGGCGCGCCGATCGCGAGGTCGGCGAGGCCGTCCCCGTTGAAGTCGTACGGCTTGGCGGCCGGGGCGGCGTGGGCGGCCGGGGCGGAGAGGGTGAGCGCGAGCGGGGTCAGGGCCGCCGCGAGGAGGGCGCAGGCGATGCGGTTGCGCATGGGGCGGCTCGTCTCGCGGGGGAGTTGACGGTTGGTCACTGGGAGATCACCGAGCCGAGGTAGTGGCCGGCCTTGAGGGCGATACCGGCCACGGTCAGGCCCTTGGCGCCCGAGGTGGTCAGGCCGGTGGACGTGCCGCGCAGGGTCCAGACGCCGCCCGAGCCGTTCTCGCCGTCCACGCCGATCGTGAGGTCGGCCTTGCCGTCCTTGGTGATGTCGGTCAGGTCGACGGCGGAGCCGAAGCGGTCCCAGGCCTCGGCGTCGCCGGGGACGCCGGCCGTGTTCTGGGTGTAGGACTTCGCGCCCTTGGTGGTCAGACCGGAGGCCGAGCCGAACAGCACGGTCACCGAGCCCGCTTCCTGCGCCGAGCCGATGTCCTCGCCCCAGGCGCCGACCACGACGTCCGCGAATCCGTCGCCGTTGATGTCTCCGGCGCTCAGGGCCGAGCCGAACGCGTCGTCGGTCTCGCCCGAGCCGGGCACGCCGGTGGAGTCCTGGTGGACGACCGTCGGCTGCTGCGTGGGAGCGGGGCCGTTCGGGCCGCCGTACCAGACGGTGATCTGGCCGCCCTTGTGGCCGCCGGGCTTGTCGGTGTTGGGGTCCGAGGGGTCGCCGAGGGCGAGGTCCCCGTAGCCGTCGCCGTTGATGTCGGCGACGGAGCCTGCGAAGCCGTCGGCATTCACCAGCTCGGACAGCTTGTACCCGGTGGCGGTGTGGCGGTAGTAGAGGATCTGACCGCCGGAGTCGCCGTCCACGCTGAACGGGTAGACCCGCTCGGCCGCGCCGTCGCCGCTCAGGTCGCCGGCGATCACCTCGAACGTGGTGCCGAGCTCGCCGACGCCGTAGTGGCTCAGCGGACCGCCGGTGCGGGTGAACGGACCCAGGTAGAGGCGGGTGTGGTTCTGGCCGGTGAGCGTCACGTCCGTGTCGCCGTCGCCGTCGAAGTCCCCGGTGGCGATGCCACGCGAGAAGCCGCCCCACTCGGCGATCGTGGACGGCTGGGGCAGCCCCTTGCCGCCGGACAGACCCGACTTGGAGCCCCACAGCACGGTGCCGGAGCCGACGCCGTCCCGGTCTCCGATGCTCTCGCCGGAGGAGCCGACGACGAGGTCGGAGTAGCCGTCGCGGTCCAGGTCACCGGAGGCGAGGGAGGACCCGAACAGGTCGCTCGACTCGGCGGTGCCGGGCACGCCGGGGGAGTTCTGGGTGATGACGGCCTTCTTGGTCGCCGAGACGCCCGACGACGAGCCGTACAGCACGACGACGGCACCGGCGCACGACGCGGAGCCGACATCGGTGCACACGGCGCTGACGGCCACGTCGCGGTAGCCGTCACCGTTGAAGTCGCCGGCCAGGCCCGACGGGGCGGCGGAGGCGGTGGCGGCGGGCAGCGCGGTGAGCAGGCCCGTGGTCAGGGTGGCGGCGAGGAGGAGGGGGCGCTTGCGCAAGTGGGTGCTCCTGGGAGGAGGGCCGGGCCCGCGGGGGACGGGCCCGGCCGTTCAGCGGGTACGACGGCCGGGTGCCGCCGTACGGGGATGCGGGCCGGACAACTGCACGGCCTGCCTGGCGGACTCAGTCCGCGAAGACCGCGCCGAACTGCGGGGTGCCGGTCGTCGAGAGGCCCGAGCTGCTCGGGGCGACGGTGCGCGAGCCGGAGGTGGTGATCTTCGTGCCGTTGGAGGGCAGGTAGGTCAGGCCGCCGTTGCCCTCGTTCTCGTACGAGCCGAGGACGAGGTCCGCCCTGCCGTCGCCGGTGACGTCGTCGAGCTTGACGTCGGCGCCGAACAGGTCGTTCTTCTCGTCGTTGCCGGGGACGCCCGCGGTGCTCTGGGCGAGGCCCTGGACGCCGGAGACGGTGTCGATGCCGCTCGCGGAGCCGTACAGGACGGTGACCTGGCCGGTGTTGGCGAGGCCGGCGATGTCCTCGTTCGGGGAGGCGACGACCAGGTCCTGGTATCCGTCGCCGTTGACGTCACCGAGGTCCAGCTCCCAGCCGAAGCCGTCGCCCTGCTCCGAGGTGCCGGGGACGTTGCCGGAGTTCTGGGTGATGCCGGAGGTGGCGGCGGGCCCGGCGGCGGCGCCGTAGGTGATGTTGACCTTGCCGCCGTTGGAGGCGTCCGGGACGGGGGTGCCGTCGGTGGTGGTGCTGTCCCAGCCGGCGCCGCTGACGATGTCGCCGTAGCCGTCGCCGTTGATGTCGCCGATGGCGGTGATGATGCCGGGCTTGAGGACCTTGGCGGAGGCGACGCTCAGGCCGCTCGCGGTGCCGGGCACGAAGTAGTTCTGGTTCCAGCCGTAGTCGGTCTGGGTCTCGTACCCGTCGACGATCAGGTCCGTGCGCTTGTCGCCGTTGACGTCACCGGCGGTGAGGCTCAGCGGGCCGTAGGGGAAGTCGTTGGTGCCGGTGTGGATGGGCGGCTTGACGGTGTAGCGCCCGCCGGGGGTGCCGGTGGCGTTGAAGCCGCCCTTGAAGACGTGGATGGTGCTGGACGAGTTGCCGACGGCCAGGTCGGCCTTGCCGTCGCCGTCGAAGTCGCCCGCGGCCAGGTCCTTGCCCCAGAAGTCGTGCGACGAGGGCGCCGGGTCCGTGACGGTGACGCCCTTGCCGGTGAGGCCGCTCGCGGAGCCCCACAGGACGGCGACGCCGCCGCCGTTGGTGTCGGTGCCGACCTTCTCCCACGGGGCGGAGACAGCGAGGTCGTCGTAGCCGTCGCCGTTGAAGTCGGCGTACGCGGACTCGGCGCCGAAGCCGTCGCCCGCCTCGGCGGTGCCGGGGGAGCCGGTGGTGTTCTGGCTGATCGTCGTGCGCTTCGCGGACGATACGCCGGTGGCGGTGCCGTAGAGCACGACGACCTGTCCGGCGCCCGCGCGGCCACTGACGTAGGAGCCGTGCGCGGAGGCCACGACGTCGCCCCGGCCGTCACCGTTGAAGTCGGCGGCCGGTACGTGCGCGGAGTCGGCAGCGGTCGCCGACGTGGCCGTCGCGAGCGTGAGCAGTCCGCCCGTCAGCGCGGCCGCGGTGGCCGTCGCGAGGGCGAGTCGCAGGTGGTGCTTGTGCATGCGGGTTCTCCTGCTGCATGCGGGGGATGCCTGGCAGACATCCGCAGTTGATGGGGTGCGACCGCTCGTGTTCTCCGGGAGTTGACCTCGGGTTCACGGGGTGGTCGGCGATCAGGAGACTCGCGGTGGGGTGTGAGGGTTGTACGTGAGTTCGAGAAACTTCTGAGGTCCCCGGTGCGGCGCCGCCGCCCGCGATTCCGGTCACTCCCCACGCGTCTGCCGAGGTGGGGCGTTTCGTGCGGATTCCGTGACCCCTTGGGGGTCCCTTCACCCCTCCATGGCATCATCGGGCCCATTCGGCCACCGGCTGTCGTTTGCCGATGCGACTGCGAAGCGTGAACGGGGAGAAATCGCGTGGGGGACCACTTCAAGACCGATATCGAGCAGCTTGCCGCGTTCACCAAGGACCTCAACGGCGCCAACGAGTCCCTTGAGCAGGTGCGAACCGCGCTGCAGCACGTGCGGTCGGACCAGATCGGGACGGCGGAGCTGGACGAGGCCTGCGACACGTTCCAGGAGCGCTGGAAGTACGGCAACGAGCAGATCCGCGAGCGCATCGGCAAGCTCACCGAGGGGCTCCAGAAGAACACGGACAACTACCGCGAAGTGGAGACCTCCCTGGAGGAGAGCTTCAAGCGGGCCGCGGCTGCGGGGAAGTGACTGATCGCGATGGCACAGAATCCCTACGTCCACCTCGGCTGGAACCCCGTGCCGGGCGAGCCCGGCGAGGTCGAGAAGCTCCGCACCCAGCTCGTGAACTCGGCGAGCGCGCTGCAGACGGCGTACCAGAAGATCGACAAGCTGCTCGGCGAGTCCAGTTTCTGGGAGGGCGACGCCGCCGTCGGCTTCCGTGAGGCCCTCGACGGCGATCTGCCGAAGTACATGAAGGACGCCCACAAGTCGCTGACCCTGGCCGCGGGCCACCTGGGCAGCTGGCACGGCGGGCTGACCGGTCGGCGCGAGCTGGCGCACAAGTACGACGTCGAGGCGGCCGACCACAAGGGCGACCTGAAGACCGCCGACGCCCGGCACGACACGGCGAAGCAGGACCCCGACCTGAAGCTCGCGGGGCAGACCTTCCAGGAGGGCCCCGAGCTGGAGTCCGCCCAGGCCCGCCTGAACGCCGCGAACACCCGGCTCAGCGATGCCGTCACCGCGGTGAACAACGCGCAGGGCGCCCTCGACGACGTACTGCGCAAGGCGCGCGAGCTGGAGGGGACGCACGAGGCGGAGGCGCGGGACCTCGCGAAGAAGCTGAAGGACGCCACGAACGATCTGGCACCCGAGGAGCCGGGGTGGCTGAGCAAGGCCCTCAGCTGGATCGGGGACAACCTCACCAACATCCTGAGTGTGCTGGCGGCGGTGGCGGGGTTGCTGGCGCTGTTGTGCACGGGGCCGTTCGGGATCGCGATGCTGCTGGCGGCGGGTGCGCTGAGCCTGGCGACGATGGGGTCCCGGCTGGCGGATCCGAAGGTGCGGGCGTCGCTGGCGGACGGCTTCACCAAGGGTGAGTTCGACTCCGACTTCTGGGAGAACTCCATCGGCCTCGTCGGTGACGCGCTGGGTGCGGTGCCGGCTGTGGGTGCCGTGACGCGCGGCCTCAACGGGGCGGTTCAGTCGACCCGTTTTGCGAGCGAGTCGGTGAGCGTGGGCCAGTTCCTCGGCCGGTTCGGCGATGACACCGTCACGGCCGCCGGACGGCTGATGCCCGCCACGACCGACGCCGGGCCCATCGGGAACCTGATCGTCCGGGGCGTGGGCGGCGGCGAAGGCCTCACCAAGGCGCTGGCCTACGCCTCTCCGATCGCCGGCGTCGGGACGGCCGGCTTCGGTCTCGCGGCCGACCAGATCGACGCGCTCAAGCCCGGCAAGGACGGGGCCACCGGCGTCGACGGCGGCCGCGCGGGCCTCTTCGACGCGCCCGGTGCGCTCGGCCCGATCCAGGCCACGCTGCGGGCGGTGCTGCGATGACGGAGCAGACGGAGCAGACCGAGCAGACGGAGCAGACCCAGCAGACGGAGCACGCAGCCGAGAGGCCGCTGCGCCTGGTCATCGACGACTCGGCCCGGGACAGCAGCGCAAAGCTCTGGTACGCGCTGCCCGACGGCTATCTCGACGTACCGCTCGAAGCGCTCGATCCGGCGCCGGGAACCGAGTACGAAGAGCAGTTCGCGAACGTCATGGCCCTGATCCTGGCCAGTGCGCCCGAGGAGCAGCGCGACCGCTACGTGGGCGCGCTGCGGGACATGCGGTTCGTGGTGGCGCAGATGCGCAGCGAGGGCGTCATCGGCTGCTCCCTCGGCATGCACTTCGCCGGCGACGGCTCCTCGGCCATGTCCACGGTCACGGTCGCCCTGCGCGACGTCGAGTGGGCGCCCCCGAAGCTCACCGCGGTCCGGGCGGTCTCCTTGCGGGAGAGCGCGGTGAACGTCAAGCTCCTGACGCTGCCCGGCGGTCGGCCCGGCTCGGTGAGTGACACGCTGGTGACCACGCCGGCCATGGCGGGGATGCCCGCGCAGGACCTCTATCAGTGCGACGTGTACATCCCCGCGCCGTCCGGTACGCAGCTGGCGGTCCTCACGCTGAGCACGACCTCCGTGTCCGCGCGTGCGCACTACCGTGAGTGGATGGAGGCCATCGCGCACACCGTGGCCTTCCACGACCCGCTGCCGGACATCGAGCGGACCGTGCAGGGCGACGGACCGGACGCGGACCCCGACCGCATCAACACCACCATCACGGCCGACTTCGGATGACCAGGTGAGCGCATGAGTACGTACTCGACGCAGAGCGGCTTCGACGGCCCGGTGGCGTGGGACACGCCCGGCACCAGCAGTGGCCTGGCCCGCGCGGTCGCGGCCCAGCTGGCCAAGTTCCTCGGCTGGGTGGCCCTTTGGTGGGCCGCGCTGTATGTCACGATCGTGCTGCTGCCCGTGGCGGCCGTGGTGCCCATGGTCCTGGTGCTCGCCGTGCTCGTGTTCAACGCCGTGTTGTCCCTCGGCAGGCTCTTCCGGTTCCGGCGGGTGCTCCGCATCCTGCGGGTCTATCCATGGCGGCAGCAGCGGGGTGCCGTCCGGATCACGAAGGGCAAGGACGCGGTCTTCGTGCTCCCGGATCCCGACAAGCCCGAGACGACGGTGTCGCTGAAGGCGGCTGCGGGACTGTTCAGGTCCCTGACCCGCCAGTCCATGAAGGACTACGACGAGGAACTCCGGTACGCGGGTGACCCGCGCTTCGCCTGCGTGGTGGCGGGGCCCGGCCTGCGTGGGCTCAGCTACCTTGCCCAGCCCACCGCCTACAACCACCGCACGTCCCCCCGCCGCAAGGGCCTCAGCCCCGAAGCCCGCCGCCGCGCTCGCGCCATCGGCGCCCGGGTGGCCGACTGACGGGGGCGGACGTCGGCCCGGCTAGCGTGCCAGGAACTCCGAGCTGGAGAACCGCACCGACGGCTCCGCCGCCACCAGCCCCTTCTTCACGCCCGGATACACCGCCACCGTGTCCTTCGTCTCGCCGGCATACGTCCGCACCACCAGGTCCGCCCGCCCGTCCCCGTCGAAGTCGGCGGCCGTCACGACGCGCGTGGTGCCCCGGGCGGGCGGCTTCACCGTCACCATGCCCGCCGCGGTGAGTCCTGCCGTACGACCGCGGAGGATCCGCAACTCGCTCCCGCTGGACAGGAGTTCGCTCTGCCCGTCACCGTCGAAGTCGGCGGCGTCGAGTACCGAGCCAGGGGTGGCGAGGGTGCCGCGGGCGGTGGCTGCCGGGAGGTCGTAGCGCAGGGACGTTCCGTCCATCGTGCCGATCGCCGCGTCGAGGGCCGCCTTGCCCTTGCCGAAGGTGCCGAGAGCCACGTCGATGCCGGTCGGGAGGGTCGCGCCGGTCCGGGTCGGTCCGGTCGGGCCGCCGAGGACGAGTGATGACGTGCCCGCGCCCTCCGTCGTACGGACCACCAGGTCGTCGTATCCGTCGTCGTTCACGTCGGCCGCCGGGCCCGAGGGGGCGTTCCCGGGGGCCTCGACGGGGGCACCCGCCGCGCGTGGAGCGCCCTTGCGGGTGAACGGGCCGCGCAGGAAGCTCAGTTGGCCGCCGGAGGCGTGGACTACGAGGTCCTGCGCGTCGTCGCCGTCGAAGTCGCCGCACACGGGCTGGTCGGGCCAGTCCTTGCCGGCGCGGGCGCGGGCCGGGATCGCGAGCTTGACCGCTTTGCCGGTGAGGCCGTTCGGGGAGCCGTAGAGGATCTGCAACGGCACCGGGGGCTGCCCCTGGCCGTCGTAGGGCGGGTCGGTGGAGACGACCAGGTCGGTGAAGCCGTCGCCGTCCAGGTCACAGGTCGCCTCCGCGTCGAAGGCGGCCGGGAACCGGCCCTTGGTCGGGGCCGCCTGGCGGCGCGGACTGAGCAACTGCCGCGCGCCCGGGGTCAGTCCGCGCTCGCCGCCGTAGACGATGCCGATGCCCGCGTCGTCGGCATGGGCCTGCGCCTTGACCAGGTCGTTGAGGACCAGGTCGCGGTGGCCGTCGCCGTTGAAGTCGGCGGGCGTCCTGCTGCCCTTGCCGTGCGGGACGGGGAGCCGGGCGGGGGCGTCGGCTATGTGGACGGGGGTGTGGCGGGCCGGCTCGGCGTCGTCGTGCGGGGTGGGGCCGCAGGCCGTGAGGGGGAGGGCGAGGGCGCAGAGGGTGGCGATCGTGCCGGTCACGGCCGCTCTGCTCTTCCCGGTTCTTCGCGCGCGCACCGCTCACCTCGTCAGCACCTGGGGCAACAACTGGGTAATGATGCACGCGTTCGAGATGGGGCGACAGACCTGTGCGGGGATGGGGTGCGGGGGATGTGCGGTCTGGCTGAAAGTGTCCGCAGGGCGGGATGCGAACGCAGGGAACGTTTCCGGCGGGACTTGGCGTTGACCTCAGGACTGCTGCTGCGCCGAACCAGGAACCTGGGGGGACCATGCCCGATATCGCGCCCGACGCCACTGTGACCGCCCTCCCGCCGCTCGCCGCCCAGGCGGCACGCCTGATCGAGCTCGGGGTGCATGAGCTCGCGGGGATACCGGCCCACGAGCTGCGTACCTTCGCGGAGAACGCCGGGGGCGCCGACGGCGATGCGCTCCTCGCCGTCCACCCCGACCGCGCCCCCGCGTCCGCCCTCGCCCCGCTGCTCCGCCGGGACGGCAAGCCCGGCTTCGTCGTCGTCGACATGCCCGACGTCGATGACTTCGTCCCTGACATCGTCGAGCTGCCCGACGCGCCGCTCTACGTCGTCACCGGCCTCGACCGCGGCGACCGCATGGCCAACTGGAGCCCGGAGGAGGCGCTGCCGGCCCTGACCGAGGAGGGCCGCAGCCCGCTGCTGCTCACCGAGGGCATCCACTGGGTGCTCCAGCAGCCGGCGATCCTCGAGCGCAACCGCTGCTTCATGACCATCGGCTCCCGCCTGCGCAAGCCGAACGGCACCCTGGACGCCCGGACTCCGGCGATCTGGATCAGCAACGGCACGGGACGCGACGGCCGCGAGCGGCGCAATGCCCCGAAGGTCGGCTGGTGTTGGTGGGGCAACCGTCATACGTGGCTGGGGTTCGGATCGGCGACGGGCCGTGGCAGCGGGGTACAGCCGCAGGAGTCGTAGCCGCATTCGTTTCAGTTGATACCGTTTCGAGTGAATCGGCCGCTGTAGTGTGGCCTCATGCCCGCCGACGTTCCCGCTGTGCCCGCCGCCTCGCGTGCGACCGACCGCCCCGGTGACGGGTCGCCGTTCGCTCTCGGTCTGCTGCTGCGCCGGGCGCACTGGCGCGCGCAGACGGTGATGACGGAGGCGCTGAGGCCGCTCGGCATCGAGTTGCGGCATTTCGCCGTGCTGATCGTGCTGGTGGACCGCGGGCCCACGGTGCAGCGGGACCTGGCGACGGCCACCGGGACGGACAAGGCCGGAATCATGCGGGTCGTGGACGACCTGGAGCGCAAGGGGCTGGCCGTACGCAAGGCCGTTCACGGAGACCGTCGGGTGCGGGCGGTGGAGATCACGCCTCAGGGCATCGAGCTCTTCGACGCGGCCCACGTGGCGGCGGAGCCGCGGGCCGAGCGCCTGGTCGGCGGACTGCGGCCGGGCGAGGCCGAGCAGTTGAGGGATCTGCTGACCCGGTTCGCCTATCCGGCGGACGACGAGGCCTGAGCGCACCGGCCCACTCGCCGACCGGTCCACTCGCCGACCGGCGTACCCGCCGACCGGCGTACCCGCCGACCGGCGTACCCGCCGACCGGCGTACCCGTCGACCGGCGCATCGCAGCGCGCCCGTCGGCGGGTACGCCGTGTGCCGTCCCCGGCGAAGGCGTCACGCGGCGAGGCGCTCCGCGAGTTCCTTGGCCTTGGCGGCCGCGTCCGCGAAAGCGCGCGTGCGGGAGGCCTCGTAGAGGGGGACCAGTTCGGACATGGCCGGGTTGCGGGGGGCCATGGTGAGTTCCGGGACGATGAAGTCGAGGTCCAGGCCGAGCGTGCGCTTCAGGACGACTTCCAGGTAGTTCTGCACGAACTCGAAGCCTTCGCGCGGGGTGCCCGGTGCGTATGAGCCGCCGCGGCTGGCGATGACGGTGACCGGGGTGCCCTGGGCGGAGGGGTTCTCGCCCGCCGTGCGGCCGAGCAGGAGCACGTTGTCCAGCCATGCCTTGAGGGTCGACGGGATCGAGAAGTTGTGCATCGGGGCGCCGAGCAGGACGGCGTCCGCCGCCTCCAGTTCCTCGATGAGCTTCACCCGCTCGGCGAACGCGGCGGACTGCTCCGTGGTGCGCTCAGACGGGTCGGCGTAGCCGGCGGACCAGGCGGTGGCCGTGATGTGCGGGACGGGATCGGCGGCGAGGTCGCGGTAGATCACCGTGCCCTTCGGGTGCTGCTCCTCCCAGGCCGTACGGAAGGCGGCCGCGACCGAACGGGACGAGGACGCCTCGCCGGGGAGCACGGACGAGTCGATGTGCAGCAGCGTGGCCATGGGCTTTCTCCAAGGGGGGTGCCCGAGGCGGGGGTTGCCAGGGGCTGACGGGCATGGCTTGAGATCGACCATAGTTAAACACGAGACGGTATCGAATGATACCGTCGCGACTGCAACGGAGACGGACGCACCGAGCAAAGAGGAGGCAGGCGACCTTGGACGTCTACGAGGCGGTCACGAGCCGACGGGCCGTGCGCGGATTCACCGATCGGCAGGTCCCGAGGGAGGTGCTGGCCCGCGTGCTGACCGCCGCGGCCTGGACCCCGTCGGCGTCGAACGTCCAGCCGTGGCACGCCTATGTGCTGACCGGCGCACCGCTGGCCGAGCTCAAGAAGCGTGCCGGCGAACGCGTGGTTTCGGGCGACCCCTGGGACGAGCCGGAGTACGAGCAGTACCCGCCCGATCTGAAGTCCCCTTACCGCGAACGCCGGTTCGCGTTCGGCGAGCAGCGCTACGGCGGACTCGGCATCCCACGCGAGGACCTGGAGGCGCGCCAGCGGGCCGCTGCCGCGAACTGGGACTGCTTCGGCGCGCCCGCCGCCCTGTTCTGCTACCTCGACCGTGACATGGGCCCGGCGCAGTGGTCCGACGTCGGCATGTATCTGCAGACCGTCATGCTGCTGCTGCGCGCCGAAGGGCTGCACAGCTGCACGCAGATGGCGTGGGCGAAGTACCGCAAGACCGTCGCGGAGGTGCTGGCGCCGCCGACCGAGCTCATCCTCTTCTGCGGCATGTCGATCGGATTCGAGGACGTCACCGTGCGGGACCCCCGCACGGGCCGGGCTCCACTCGACGAGACGGTCACCTTCGTCCACGGCCGCTGACATCCCGTCATGTCCTGGACGCCCGACGGCGACACCGCTACGGCGACTGGCTCTCCCGGCCGCTCGCACCGGCTGCTCCGGTCGGCGCGCGCACCATGAACACGTCCACCGCATCCTCGGTCTCGATGGTGAACCCGTGCCGCTCGTAGAGCCGTCGGGCCGGGCTGCCCTGCAGTACGTTCAGCCGGACGAGGACACCGTCGCGGTCACAAGACTCCATCAGTTCGCGCAACACGTCCGAACCGATACCCCGGCCCTGGAGGTGCGGGGCCAGGTAGAAGTGTTCCAGCCATTGCTCCTGCGACCGCCCCGGCCATGGGCCGTCCTCGGCCGGTCGCAGCGCCACGCAGCCGGCAAAGACCTCGCCCGTCTCGATCACCCAGGTGTGCGCCGGGTCGAATCCGTCCCGCAGCCGCTGCCGCACCCGGCGCTCGTCGTAGCGCCCGAGCCGCTCCAGATCCGCCCGCAGCACCACGGCACGCAACTCGGCCACCGCCTCGACGTCGTGCGCCGAGGCCGGCCGAAGCCCCCAGTCCGCCATGATCGCCACGCTATCGCGCAGGGCTCCGGCCGGCGTCAGGGGTCCGTCGCGCCGCTCAGTAAGGCGCCGTGGGAGAACACATCATGGATGTAACGGCTGCTACATTCACCCATGTGACCGATGTGACTGATACCGACGTGCGCTGGATCGTCCTCGTCATCAAGGTTCCGGCCGAACCCTCCCGGCACCGGGTCGCCGTCTGGCGTGAGCTGCGGAAGATCGGTGCGCTGTCGCTCGGGCAGGGCGTCTGGGGCGTACCGGACGTGCCGGTGTTCGGCGACGGGATCGCCCGGGCGCTGGAGCTGACCGAACGGGCCGGGGGCGAGGCGGTGTCGCTGGCGGCCACCGGGCGTGGCGCGCAGGACGGGCAGCGGTTGCGGACGATGTTCACGGCCGCCCGGTCCGCCGACTGGGCCGAATTCCTCGCCGACTGCGGCAAGTTCGAGCAGGAGCTGGCCAAGGAGATCCGCATCGCCAAGTTCACCCTGGCCGAACTGGAGGAGGAGGAGCAGTCGTTGGAGCGGCTGCGCCGCTGGCACCGGGATCTGACGGCCCGGGACGTGTTCGGCGCCCCCGAGGCCGTCACGGCCGGCGAGCGGCTCAAGGACTGCACGGCCGCCTGCGAGGACTACGCCGAGCGCGTCTTCGCCGCCCTGCACCGGACACCGGTGTCCGAGGAGGGGACGGGCACTTGACCGCGACACCGGCGCCGGCCCGACAAACAGCCCCCGCCCACCAGATGTGGCCCCTGTACGCCGCCGGCTTCACCACCGCCTTCGGTGCGCACGGCATCGCCGCCAGCCTCGGCGGCCACTCCGACGACGCGGTGACCTCCCTGCTCGTCCTGGGCGGCCTGCTCGCCCTGTACGACGGCGCCGAGGTCCTCCTCAAGCCGCTGTTCGGGACGCTCGCCGACCGGGTCGGCGCCCGCCCGGTGCTGCTCGGCGGCCTCGTCGCGTTCGCGCTCGCCTCCGCCGCCTACGTCGCTGCCGACAGCCCCGGCTGGCTCTGGGCCGCCCGTCTCGGTCAGGGTGCCGCGGCCTCCGCGTTCTCGCCGTCCGCCGCCGCGCTGGTCGCCCGGCTGAACCCGGCCGCCAAACACGGGCGGGCATTCGGCAGTTACGGCTTCTACAAGTCCATCGGCTACACCCTCGGCCCGCTCCTCGGCGGGGTTCTGGTGTGGGCCGGCGGTCTGCGGCTGCTGTTCGCCGTGCTGGCGGTGCTCGGCGTGGCGGTCGCGCTCTGGGCCGCGGTCGCGGTTCCGCACGTACCGCCGTTGCCCAAGCAGCGGCAGACCGTGCTGGACCTGGGCCGGCGCCTGGCCGACCCGGCCTTCCTTCGCCCGACGGCCGCGCTGGCCGCCGCGACCGCCGCCCTCTCCGTGGGCGTCGGCTTCCTGCCGGTCTCCGGCGCCGCCGCCGGACTCGGCACGGTCGCGACCGGAGCGGCGGTCTCGGTGCTGGCGGCCTGCGCCGCCGTCGTGCAGCCGAAGGCCGGGCGGGCCCTGGACGAGGGCCGGCTCACCGTCCGCACCGGCCTCACCGCCGGGCTGACGACCACTGCGACGGGGCTGGCCTGCGCGATGCTGCCCGGCCTGGCCGGGATCCTCCTCGCCGCCGCCCTGATCGGCATCGGCACCGGCCTGATCACCCCGCTCGGCTTCGCCGCGCTGGCCGCGTCCACCCCTGCCGAACGGCTCGGCCAGACCATGGGCTCCGCCGAACTCGGCCGCGAACTCGGCGATGCGGGCGGCCCCCTCCTGGTCGCAGCCGTCGCCTCCCTGGCCACCCTCACATACGGCTACGCCACCCTGTCCCTCCTCCTGGCCGCCGGCCCGGTCCTCACCCTCGCCCTCGCCCTCGCGGCTCGGCGGCGGGCCACGCGCGGAGTCGTACGGGAGCCGTCCGGCGGAGGATGAGCCGGCGCGGCGGCGCGTGGGCCTGGGGGGAGGACGTCCGAGGGGCGTCCGCGAGCTCCCCGACCGATGAGTTCCCGCACCGCATGAGGTCAAAGGGGGTACAGACGTCCGACGTGCCCCCGGACAGGACATCCAGGGCCCCGAGCGGAAGTGGTGTGTGCGATGAAGGTGACGGTGCAGGAGTTTCTGTCGCTGGACGGTGTCTCCCAGGGGCCCGGGTCCCCGGAGGAGGACACCAGCGACGGGTTCACGCAGGGCGGCTGGTTCGTGCCGTATGCGGACGAGGAGTTCGAGCGGCTGGTCGGCAGCTGGCTCGGGGAGGCGGACGGGTTCCTGTTCGGGCGGCGTACGTACGAGAACTTCGCCAGGGACTGGCCGAAGATGACCGACCATCCGAACGCCGGGCCGCTGAACGGCCTCCCGAAGTACGTGGCCACCCACACCCTGACCAGGGCCGACTGGAACCCCACCACGATCCTGTCCGGTGATGTGCACGCCCAGGTGGCCGAGTTGAAGCAGCGGCCGGGCAGGGAGCTGCAGATCCACGGCAGCGCCCGCCTCGCCCAGTCCCTGCTGGCCGCCGGGCTGATCGACACGCTGCGGCTCGCGATCGCCCCGGTCGTGGTCGGGCAGGGCCGACGCCTGTTCCCGGACGGCGGCGCCCCCGCGGGTCTACGGCCCGTCAGCCACCGGATGACGGCGGGCGGTCTCTCCGTGCACGTCTTCGAGGCGGCGGGACTTCCGCAGTACGGGACCTATGGGGCCGCGCCCCAGCCGTGATCCCCCGCAGGTCCTCGAAAAGGAGCCCGACCCGGCGCTGCGCCGCGCCGAGCTGACCGTGGACAGCTGTGCCGCGTCGTCGGCGGCTCGGAGCGGACGGACCGGGTGACGGCGGACGGGGTGTACCTCCAGGAGGGCGAACGGCTGTGACCTGCCCGGACCAATGGAACCGGTAATCGTAAGTCCCTCGATAACACCGCATCATAAATTTGCGTTGATATTTTAGATAATCACCGTTGACGCATATTCCCCCGAATGCCAGATGTCCTGCCCTGTCCGGTGCTCGTTAGGTGGGCGTGACTTGGCATGAAAAACATGCAGCTGAGGCTCGTCCGCTCCGCTCGCTTCAGGCAGCTGATCAGACCACTGCGGAAGGCATCACGCACTGCTCGGATCTGCTTGAGGATTTTCTGAGAACCATCAGCCGGATGGAGAGCGAATATCTCCGGGCCACGATGGAAGGGGAAAAGTTCTAGCAATGAGGGCCGACTATGACGCGGTAGACGAACAGCCTCTTTATACTCAGCAGCTCGACATGCAGAACCTCTGGCATGTCCCCGATGCGACGATCTCGTCGTCGGGCGGCTGGGACCTGGACGAAGAGCTGGCCCAGATGCTGAACACCACGCAGGGCATCGATCTTTCCGCCGCTTCTGTTCCCGCTCCCGCTCCGACCCCGCCGCCGGCACACCGCGACAGGCCCCCGCCCCGCCCGGTCCATCGAAAGCGGCCTCAGCCCAGCAATAACATCCTTGCCGGAAACCCAAAGATCTTCACCGTCGGGGTCCTGGTCACACTCATCACCCTGTGTGCGGTCACGATGCTCACCTGGTCCATTTCGTATTCGTACGATCAGCTGCGCTCCATCGCGCTCCTTGTGGTGTCGCCGAATCTGGCCCATTGGTGGCCGTTGACGGTCTACGGACCGTGGCTGCTGGCGGGTCTGTCCATCCTGCGGGCTTCCGTTCAGCGTCGGACGGCCCGGCGTTCCTGGGCCGTCATGCTGATCTCCTCCGGCACCGCGGTGGCGTTGTGCATCGGCCAGTCGGCGCATTCCCTGCTTGCGATGGTGGTCGTCGGAATTCCGCCGATCACCGCCCTGGTCTGCTTTCGCGAACTCGTCGGACAGTTCTCGTCACGGCCCGGCCCCCGGCATGCCGCCGACGCGATGAACGGACCCAAGCAGCCGAAGCCGTAGGCCGAAGCCGCAGACCGATCAGGACTGGTACGGCTGCTGCGGCTGCCCGTACGGCTGCTGACCGCCGTGGGCGCCGTGCTGTCCGGCGGCGGCGGCCTGCGCCTGCAGCTGCTCCGCCTGCTCGCCGGTCACCTTCTGTTCCGCGCCGCAGAAGGTGCACTGCGTCGCGTACTTGGTCGAGACGGGGAACAGCGGGACGAAGAACAGCGTGAACTTGGTGACGCGCTTGCGCAGCGTATGCGCGGACGGGTTGCCGCAGTGGCCGCACACCAGCGTCAGTATCGCCAGCTGGTAGAGGTAGCCCTTGGTGCCGAAGATGATCACGAGGTGGTCCTTCCGGAGCGGGTTCTGCCGCAAAAGTACAGCTGTCGAGCGTACGGCGACGCCCCCAGGCCCTGCGGGGCGTGGGGGCGTCGGACTGCCGTAGGGACTGCCGTAGCGGGTGCTACTTGACCGGCTGGGGCTCCGGCTCGCTCTCCGCCTCGGCGGTGCCCGCCGGGGGCTCGTCGTCCGGGACCGGGGTCTTGACCGACTCCAGCAGCAGCTGGGCCACGTCGACGACCTGGATGGACTCCTTGGCCGTGCCATCGTTCTTCTTGCCGTTCACGGAGTCCGTGAGCATGACCAGGCAGAACGGGCAGGCCGTCGAGACGATGTCCGGGTTCACCGAGAGAGCCTCGTCGACGCGCTCGTTGTTGATGCGCTTGCCGATCCGCTCCTCCATCCACATCCGCGCACCACCGGCGCCACAGCAGAAGCCGCGCTCCTTGTGGCGGTGCATCTCCTCGTTGCGGATGCCCGGGACGCTGGCGATGATCTCGCGCGGGGGCGTGTAGATCTTGTTGTGCCGGCCCAGGTAGCAGGGGTCGTGGTAGGTGATGATGCCCTCGACCGGGGTCACCGGGACCAGCTTGCCCTCGTCCACCAGGTGCTGGAGCAGCTGGGTGTGGTGGATGACCTCGTAGTCGCCGCCGATCTGCGGGTACTCGTTGCCGATCGTGTTGAGGCAGTGCGGGCAGGTGGCGACGATCTTCTTGGCCGACTTGGGCTTGCGGGACTCCTCGGTCACCTTGCCGTCGTCGTCCATCTCCTCGCCGAACGCCATGTTCAGTGCCATGACGTTCTCCATGCCGAGCTCCTGGAACAGGGGCTCGTTGCCGAGGCGGCGGGCGGAGTCACCGGTGCACTTCTCGTCGCCGCCCATGATCGCGAACTTGACGCCCGCCATGTGCAGCAGCTCCGCGAAGGCCTTGGTGGTCTTCTTGGCGCGGTCCTCCAGGGCGCCGGCGCAGCCGACCCAGTAGAGGTACTCGACCTCGGTGAGGTCCTCGATGTCCTTGCCGACGACCGGCACCTCGAAGTCGACTTCCTTCAGCCACTCCAGGCGCTGCTTCTTCGCCAGGCCCCAGGGGTTGCCCTTCTTCTCCAGGTTCTTGAGCATCGTGCCCGCCTCGGACGGGAACGCGCTCTCGATCATCACCTGGTAGCGGCGCATGTCGACGATGTGGTCGATGTGCTCGATGTCCACCGGGCACTGCTCGACGCAGGCGCCACAGGTGGTGCAGGACCACAGGACGTCCGGGTCGATGACGCCGTTCTCCTCGGCGGTGCCGATCAGCGGACGCTCGGCCTCCGCGAGGGCGGCCGCGGGGACGTCCCTCAGCTGCTCCTCTGACGCCTTCTCCTCGCCCTCCATCGTCTTGCCGCCACCGGCCAGCAGGTACGGCGCCTTGGCGTGCGCGTGGTCGCGCAGCGACATGATCAGCAGCTTGGGGGAGAGGGGCTTGCCCGTGTTCCAGGCGGGGCACTGCGACTGGCAGCGGCCGCACTCGGTGCAGGTGGAGAAGTCCAGCAGGCCCTTCCAGGAGTACTGCTCGACCTGGGAGACACCGAAGACGTCGTCCTCACCGGGGTCGGTGAAGTCGATCGGCTTGCCGCCGGAGGTCATCGGCAGCAGCGCGCCCAGCGAGGTCCCACCGTCGGCGTTGCGCTTGAACCAGATGTTCGGGAACGCCAGGAAGCGGTGCCAGGCCACACCCATGTCGGTCTTCAGGGCGACCGTGATCATCCAGATGAAGGAGGTCGCGATCTTCACGCCGGCGAAGAAGTAGGTGAGGTTCTGGAGCGTGGAGATGTCCATGCCCTCGAACCACGACACCACCGGGTACGAGATGAAGAACGAGGCCTCGTAGCCGTCCACGTGGTGCTGGGCGCCCTCCAGCGCGTGCAGCATGAAGATGCAGACGCCGACGATGAGGATGACGCTCTCGACGAAGTACGCCTGGCCGGTGTTGGACCCGGCGAAGCGGGACTTGCGGCCGGCCTTGCCCGGACGGCTCAGCTGGCGGATCACGATCAGGGTGAGGATGCCGAGAACCGTCATGGTGCCGAGGAACTCGACGAAGACGTTGTACGGCGCCCAGTCGCCGATGACCGGCAGCATCCAGTCGGCCTTGAACAGCTGGCCGACGGCGTTGACGATCGTCAGCAGCAGCGAGAAGAAGCCCACCGCCACGAACCAGTGCGCGACACCCACGATGCCCCAGCGGTTCATCCGGGTGTGGCCGAGGAACTCCCTGGCGACGGTGACGGTGCGCTGCACCGGCTCGTCCGTGCGGGTGCCCGCGGGCACGTTCTGGCCGAGCCGCATGAAGTTGTAGATCTGAAGGATGGCGCGCGCGAACAGGGCCACGCCGACCACGATCAGAACCAGCGACACGATGATCGCGGCGAGTTGCATTTCGGGGCTCCTCGGGCCTGCGAGGGGGTGGTTCGAGGGTGTCCTCGACATTACTAAGCGGTAACTTATGCAGTCCTCTGAGACTACCCGCATCCTCCGTCGCACTGTAGCCAGGCGCGGAGTGATGTGAGTCGCTGAGGGTTGCCTTAAGAACAGATCGTGTTATTCATCCCGAAATGGTATATACGGCACTAACCTATCCCCGTGCTTTACGGGATCGCCGCCGCCACCACCGCCCTGCTGCTCGCCGCCCTCCTCGCGGCGCTGCTTCGGCTGCCCGCCCTGCGCTTCGGCATCTTGGACCGCCGGCGCCAGCGGCCGACGCCCCTGCTGGGTGGTGTCGCCGTCGCGCTCGTGACCTGCCTGGTGGCCGCCGCCGGGGAGTGGACGCGGTTCGCCCCGCTGGGCTCGGAGATCATGCGGCTGGTGATCGCCGCGGGCGCCGTCGCCGCGCTCGGGCTGGTCGCCGACGTGCGGCGGGTGAAGGCGCGGTTCCTGATCGGCGGTACGGCGGTGGCGGCGGCCTGCGTGGTGCCGTACGGCGACACCGGGATCCTGCTGGGGCTGGTGGCCGTCGGCTGGATCGTTCTCGTGGCCATCGGGTTCCAGGCGCTCGACCATGCGGACGCCCTGGCCGGCACCGTCGGGGTGCTCACCGCCTTCGGTGTCGGGATCTGTGCGGCGGCCGAGGTGATGGACGAACTCGCGGTGCTGCTCAGCGTGCTGGCCGCCGCGCTGACCGGGTTCCTCATGCACAACTGGCATCCCGCGCGGATCGGGCTCGGGGCGTGCGGGTCGCTGTTCGTCGGGTTCGTGCTGGCGGCGTCGGCCGTGATGACCCGGGCCGGGCACGATCCCTTGTCGAGCGCGGCCGTGCTCTACTCGCTCACCTCCCTCGCCACCGCCGACGTACTCCTCGTGGCGCTGTCCCGCCGGCTGGCCGGACGGCCGCTGCTGCGGGGCGGGCCCGACCATCTCGCTCATCGTTTGCGCCGGATCGGCCTCACCCCGCAGGGTGGGACCGTCCTGCTGGGGGTCGCGGGGTTCTCCGGGGTACTCGTCGGCGTCCTCGTGCACATGGGATGGATGGCGCCGTCCGCGGCGTTCTGGGTGGGGGTGGGGGTCCTCGTCACCGTCTTCGCGATGCTGCACATCAAGCCGTACGGGCCTCGGCGTCAACCCTATTTTCCCGTAGGGGGTGCGGTTCGCCCGCCCGCGCAGGCGACATCGTCGCAGGTCGGAGCCCAGTTGCGTGTAAGGAACGGATAAGAGTTGAGTGAGGTCGACTCAGCTCTGTTGACCGGTTGCGAGCCGTCGTGCACACTTGAGTCCGTTCCACTCAAGTCAGCTGGAGGAATCAACCATGGCACGTGCGGTCGGCATCGACCTGGGCACGACTAACTCCGTCGTCAGCGTTCTGGAGGGCGGCGAGCCCACCGTCATCACCAACGCCGAGGGTGCCAGGACCACGCCGTCCGTCGTCGCCTTCGCGAAGAACGGCGAAGTGCTGGTCGGCGAGGTCGCCAAGCGTCAGGCGGTCACCAACGTGGACCGGACCATCAGGTCCGTGAAGCGCCACATGGGCACCGACTGGAAGACGGAGCTCGACGGGAAGCCCTTCAACCCGCAGCAGATGTCCGCCTTCATCCTGCAGAAGCTGAAGCGGGACGCCGAGTCCTACCTGGGCGAGAAGGTGACCGACGCGGTCATCACCGTCCCGGCGTACTTCAACGACTCCGAGCGCCAGGCGACGAAGGAGGCCGGCGAGATCGCCGGTCTGAACGTCCTTCGCATCGTCAACGAGCCCACCGCGGCCGCGCTGGCGTACGGCCTCGACAAGGACGACCAGACGATCCTCGTCTTCGACCTCGGTGGCGGCACCTTCGACGTGTCCCTCCTGGAGATCGGCGACGGCGTCGTCGAGGTGAAGGCCACCAACGGTGACAACCACCTCGGCGGCGACGACTGGGACCAGCGCGTCGTCGACTACCTGGTGCAGCAGTTCAAGTCCGGTCACGGCGTGGACCTCGCCAAGGACAAGATGGCCCTCCAGCGTCTGCGTGAGGCTGCCGAGAAGGCCAAGATCGAGCTGTCCTCGTCCACCGAGACCTCGATCAACCTGCCCTACATCACCGCCTCCGCCGAGGGCCCGCTGCACCTGGACGAGAAGCTCACCCGGGCTCAGTTCCAGCAGCTGACCGCGGACCTCCTGGAGCGCTGCAAGACCCCGTTCTTCAACGTCATGAAGGACGCCGGCGTCTCCATCAACGAGATCGACCACGTCGTCCTCGTCGGTGGCTCCACCCGTATGCCCGCCGTCGCCGAGCTCGTCCGCGAGCTGACCGGCGGCAAGGACGCCAACAAGGGCGTCAACCCGGACGAGGTCGTCGCCATCGGCGCCGCCCTGCAGGCCGGTGTCCTCAAGGGTGAGGTCAAGGACGTCCTGCTCCTCGACGTGACCCCGCTGTCCCTCGGTATCGAGACCAAGGGCGGCATCATGACCAAGCTCATCGAGCGCAACACCACGATCCCGACCAAGCGGTCCGAGATCTTCACGACGGCCGAGGACAACCAGCCGTCCGTGCAGATCCAGGTCTACCAGGGCGAGCGCGAGATCGCGGCGTACAACAAGAAGCTCGGAATGTTCGAGCTCACGGGCCTTCCGCCGGCCCCGCGCGGTGTCCCGCAGATCGAGGTCGCCTTCGACATCGACGCCAACGGCATCATGCACGTGACCGCGAAGGACCTCGGCACGGGCAAGGAGCAGAAGATGACCGTCACCGGTGGCTCCTCGCTGCCGAAGGACGAGGTCAACCGGATGCGCGAAGAGGCCGAGAAGTACGCGGAGGAGGACCACGCCCGCCGCGAGGCCGCCGAGTCCCGCAACCAGGGCGAGCAGCTCGTCTACCAGACGGAGAAGTTCCTCAAGGACAACGAGGACAAGGTCCCCGGCGAGGTCAAGACCGAGGTCGAGGCCGCCGTCGAGGAGCTGAAGACCGCGCTCAAGGGCGAGGACACCGCAGAGATCCGCACCGCCACCGAGAAGGTCGCCGCGGTCTCCCAGAAGGTCGGCCAGGCCATGTACGCCGACGCCCAGGCCACGCAGGGCGCCGCCGGCGGCGGTCCCGAGGGCGCTGCCCCGGGCGGCAAGGCCGCTGACGACGACGTCGTCGACGCCGAGATCGTGGACGACGAGCGCAAGGACGGTGCCGCGTAATGACGGAGGAGACCCCGGGCTTCGAGGAGAAGCCCGACGTCCCCTCCGGCGCCACCCCTGACGACGCCGAGTCGAAGGCCGTCCCTCAGGAAGGGGCGGCCCCGGCCGGGGACGGAGCAGCAGACCCGGGCCTGGTGGCCCAGCTGGACCAGGTGCGTACGGCGCTCGGCGAGCGCACGGCGGACCTCCAGCGGCTCCAGGCCGAGTACCAGAACTACCGCCGCCGCGTGGAGCGGGACCGGATCACGGTCAAGGAGATCGCCATCGCGAACCTCCTGACCGAGCTCCTGCCCGTGATCGACGACATCGGCCGCGCGCGTGAACACGGCGAACTCGTCGGCGGATTCAAGTCCGTCGCGGAGTCGCTGGAGACCGTCGCGGCGAAGATGGGACTGCAGGCGTTCGGCAAGGAGGGCGAGCCCTTCGACCCGACGATCCACGAGGCCCTGATGCACTCCTACGCGCCGGACGTCACCGAGACGACCTGCGTGGCGATCCTGCAGCCCGGGTATCGCATCGGCGAGCGCACCATCCGCCCCGCGCGGGTGGCCGTCGCCGAGCCCCAGCCGGGCGCGCAGGCGGTCAAGGAGGAGTCTGCCGAGGCGGCCGACGACAAGGAGAGCGGTGGCCCGGACGAGGGCTGACGTTGAACTGACGAGGTACTACGGGAAGGGGGTACGTCGAGGATGAGCACCAAGGACTTCATCGAGAAGGACTACTACAAGGTCCTCGGCGTCCCCAAGGACGCCACCGAGGCCGAGATCAAGAAGGCGTACCGGAAGCTCGCCCGCGAGAACCATCCGGACGCCAACAAGGGCAACGCCAAGGCGGAGGACCGCTTCAAGGAGATCTCCGAGGCGAACGACGTCCTCGGTGACCCCAAGAAGCGCAGGGAGTACGACGAGGCTCGCGCCCTGTTCGGCAACGGCGGCTTCCGCCCGGGGCCGGGCGGCGCGGGCGGCGGCAACTTCAACTTCGACCTGGGCGACCTCTTCGGAGGCGGCGCCCAGGGCGGCGGCGGCCAAGGCGGAGCCGGCGGCTTCGGCGGCGGACTCGGGGACGTCTTCGGGGGCCTGTTCAACCGTGGCGGCACGGGGACGACCCGTACCCAGCCCCGGCGCGGCCAGGACATCGACACCGAGGTCAACCTCAGCTTCACCGAGGCGATCGAGGGTGCGACGGTCCCGCTGCGGATGTCCTCGCAGTCACCGTGCAAGGCCTGCGCGGGCACCGGCGACAAGAACGGCACGCCGCGGGTGTGCCCGACCTGTGTCGGTACCGGCCAGGTGGCGCGGGGCTCGGGCGGTGGCTTCTCCCTCACCGACCCGTGCCCGGACTGCAAGGGGCGCGGGCTGATCGCCGAGCACCCCTGCATGGACTGCAAGGGCAGCGGCAGGGCGAAGTCGTCCAGGACCATGCAGGTCCGCATCCCGGCCGGGGTGTCGGACGGCCAGCGCATCCGCCTGCGCGGCAAGGGCGCACCCGGCGAGCGCGGCGGCCCGTCCGGCGACCTGTACGTCACGGTGCACGTCGACGCGCACGCGGTGTTCGGCCGCAAGGAGGACAACCTCACGGTGACCGTCCCCGTGACGTTCACGGAGGCGGCCCTCGGCGGCGAGGTCAGGGTCCCCACCCTGGGCGGACCACCGGTCACCCTGAAACTGCCGCCCGGTACGCCCAACGGCCGCACCATGCGGGCACGGGGCAAGGGCGCGGTCCGCAAGGACGGCACCCGCGGCGACCTTCTGGTCACCGTCGAGGTGAGTGTTCCGAAGGACCTGACGGGGAAGGCTCGTGACGCACTTGAGGCGTATCGCGAGGCGACCGCGGATGAGGACCCGCGGGCGGAGCTGTTCCAGGCCGCGAAGGGAGCATGAGTCAGATGGACGGTCGTCGACGCAACCCGTATGAACTGACCGAGGAGACCCCGGTCTACGTCATCTCGGTGGCGGCCCAGCTGTCCGGCCTGCACCCGCAGACCCTGCGCCAGTACGACCGCCTGGGCCTGGTGTCTCCGGACCGCACCGCGGGCCGGGGGCGCCGCTACTCGGCCCGCGACATCGAACTGCTGCGCACCGTCCAGCAGTTGTCGCAGGACGAGGGCATCAACCTCGCCGGCATCAAGCGCATCATCGAACTGGAGAACCAGGTCGCCGCGCTCCAGTCCCGGGTGGCCGAACTCCAGGCCGCCGTCGAAGGAGCCGCGGCGGCTATGCAGCAGCGCGAGGCGGCGGTACATGCGTCGTACCGCCGCGATCTGGTGCCGTACCAGGAGGTGCAGCAGACCAGCGCGCTGGTGGTGTGGCGGCCGAAGAAGGCCAAGGACTAGGCGGCGGCACGGCCGTACGCGAAGGGGCCCGGAGGTTCGTTGAGAACCTCCGGGCCCCTTTCCCATGCCGTCAGCGGCCGACGAAGAAGACCGGTGACGTGCAGGTCGCCGCGGCGGACGCGGGGGCGGCGAGAGTGGTGAGCAGGCCGCCCGCGGTGGCGAGCACGATGGCGGTCGCGGTGGCCGCGGTCGTGCGTCTGGCTGGGTTCATGCGGTCCTTCGTCCAGTTCGGCGACGGCAGTGATCAACCGTCGCCGAACGGGACCGGTCGGCCCGCCAATTGCTTGTACGGGCCACGGCGAAGGCGACCACCGCGTCAGGGAATCAGATCCCCGATCGCATCCACGACCAGCATCCACATCGGCTGTGCCCCCGTGCCGAATCCGGCTGCCAGGGCGTAGCCGAGGCTCACGTCCAGGGCCTCCGGAGCCGCGTCCTCGTGCCACTCGGCCGAGACCTCTCCGTTGCCCTGGGAGGTGAACTCGCCGAGGCGCCGGCCGTCGCGCAGGAAGCGGCTGTCCGGCACGGAGTCGGGCAGCAGCCGCCAGACGCGGCCGGCGTGCCGGACGTCGACCGCGTACGAACGCCGGGTCAGCCGCCCCTTCGCCGGGCGCACCTGAGCCTCCTCGCCGTCCACGGTGAGCGTGAGCCGGTCACCGGCCCGAGTGCCGACGGGGATGTGCTCCTCGGCCTCGGTACCGGCGGACCGGCTCAGCACGATCCGCGGTACGGCGGCGCCCTCGACGACGACTTCGCCGCGCTCGGTGTCCAGCCGGACGGTCAGCGTGCCGAAGTGGCCGTCCTCCACGAGGGTTTCGGTGATGACGGTCATGCGGGTGATCTTCGCAGGTCGGTCGGGGCCCGGGTCGGTCAGGTGGCGGGCGCGGTCACTGCCCGGTCGCCCGGGGGGACGGGCTCGGTCCCGTCGGCCTGCGCACCCGTCACCCAGTAGGGCCGGCGCTTGAAGACCGGCGAGCTACAGGTCGCTGCGGGGGTCGTGCGTCTGGCTGAGTTCGTTCGATCCTCTGGTCGAGTGCGGGTCGACGGGGGAGTCGTCCTGAACGGGACCCGTGGCGAATGAGGTTGGTTGTGCGGATCTTGGCGCGTGTTCGATCCAGGTTCGGTGGAGGGGGTGTAACGGCCGTTGCGATATGTTTCGCCATGTCTTTACATGATCAGCGGAGCGTGGTGTTGCGCACTCGTTAAGTGATTCCGCTTGACGCTGGGGGCGGTCGACGCGTTGTCTTTTCAGACATCTGGGCGCAATGGCGCGCCCGTGTCCCGAAGGCACCAGAAGTGAGCTCCTCTATGCGTCCCTTGCGCCCCCTGCGCCGCACCGCCACCGCCGTGGCCGCCGCGTCCACGATGACCCTCTCGCTGGCAGCGTGCGGGGCACTGGGCGTCACCGGGGACAGCAGTGAGGCGAGCCCGACCAAGGGCGACGACGTCACCGTGGGGCTGCTGCTGCCGGAGACGGCGAACACGCGCTACGACAAGTTCGACTACCCCATCATCAAGAACAAGGTGGCGGAGCTCACCGACAAGCAGGGCCAGGTCGACTACCGCAACGCGGACGCCGACGCCAAGAAGCAGGCGAGCCAGCTCCAGCAGATGATCAACGACCAGGTCGACGTGATCCTGCTGGACGCCGTGGACGCCCACGCGATAGCCGACGGCGTGCAGAAGGCCAAGGAAGCCGGCATCCCGGTCATCGCCTACGACCGCCTCGCCGAGGGACCGATCGACGCGTACGTCTCCTTCGACAACGAACTGGTCGGCGAGGTGCAGGGCCGCTCCCTCATGGAGGCCATGGGTCCGGACGTCGACTCGTCCGACAAGATCGTCATGATGAACGGGTCGCTCACCGACCCGAACGCCAAGCAGTTCAAGGCGGGCGCCCTCTCCGAGCTCAACGGCTCGGTGGACATCGCCAAGAGGTACGACACCAAGGACTGGAAGCCGGAGAACGCCCAGGCCAACATGACCGAGGCGATCAAGGACATCGGCGCGAACAACATCAAGGGCGTCTACTCCGCCAACGACGGCATGGCCGGCGGCATCATCAAGGCCCTGCAGGCCCAGGGCGTGACCGATCTGCCGCCGATCACCGGACAGGACGCCGAACTGGACGCCGTCCAGCGGATCCTGAGCGGCGAGCAGTACATGAGCGTGTACAAGTCGTACCCGCAGGAGGCCGAGAGCGCCGCGGAGATGGCCGTGGCCAAGGTCCAGGGCAAGGACATCCAGTTCGACTCCCTCACCCAGGACCAGGTCGACAGCCCGACCGCCAAGGACATCCCGGCCCTGCTGGTCCCGGTGGTCGCCCTGACCAAGAAGAACGTCAAGCAGACGGTCCTCGCCGACGGGATCTACGAGCTGTCGGAGATCTGCGCGGGCGAGTACAAGGCCGCGTGCGCGGAGGCCGGGCTCACCAAGTAGGGCGCAGACACGGCTCACCGGACAGGGTCCGTCGGTCTTCCGACGGGCCCTGTCTCGTTTTCCGGCGCCTGGTGCCGTCGTCGACGGCGAGGGTCCGCTTTGCGAGTGCGCTCGACTGGCTGCTCGGGTTGACCGGGCTGTTCGGGCTGCCGAGGACGGCGGCTCGTCGTCGGCGTTCGCGAGTGTGACGTCGCCCGCCCCGGCCGCCCTCGAAGGCGTACGGCACCCCCCCTGTCGGTCATAGCCCGGGCCGCCCGGGCGCCCGCGTCCGGCCGACGCGGTTTGCAGCGCGCAGCGCAAAGGCCGGTATGGCACCCCCAGCTTGTTGCAACTCGACGGACGGAGGCCGGGAAAAACCGGGGCGTACTGGTGGTTTACGGCGGCCGTCCCGGCGGGAGCCGTGTTGCGGAGCACGGCCGGTCCGCGCATAGTTGCGCTGCGGAAGCGCGAGCGAACCGTAGGCCCGATGGGCCGAGCACGGTGGGCCTGTCGACCAGGGCCACGCCCGGCCCGGGTGTCCCGGCAGAGGTCGACACCGCGCTCCGGAGGTGAGCGAGCCGGCGAAAGGCAAGAACCGGGGGTGGATGGGGCGATGGCCGGGCACGGGACCGAGGAGCATCCCCACGGTGCCGACCGACTGTGCGACGCGGGGGATCGCGTGTACTCCCGGGCCGTACGGCGCGGCCGCGTGTCGCGCCGGGACGCGGAGCCGGTGCCCTGCCTGCTGGACCTGGCGCTGCTGCATCCCGACCCCGACGACATGGACTGGCTGGTGCCGACCTCCCCGCAGGAGGTCATGACACGGCTGCTGCGCGGGGTGTACGACGAGGTCAGCGCGAGCCAGCGGCGGGTGGGCTCGGCGGTGGCGGCGTTCGAGTGGTACGCCGGGCTCGGTCCGCAGCTGCCGCAGGCGTCCGGCGTCGAGGGCACGGCGATCCGGGTCCTGGACGGTGACTCACGCATCCAGGGCGCGCTGGACGAGGCGACGCAGGCGTGCACCAGCCAGGTGCTGACCGTGCAGCCCGGCGGCATCCGTCCCGAGCACGAGCTGACGGAGGGGCTGCACCGGGCCATGGAGCTGCGGGGGCGGGGCGTGCGGATGCGCGACCTGTACACGCACGTGGCGCGGCACGGCCAGGGCCTGCTCAACTACCTTGAACTGATGGGTGATTCGGTCGAGGCCCGCACGCTGGACGAGGTGATCGACCGGCTGATCCTCTTCGACCGCACGGTGGCCTTCGTCCCCGCGAACGCGGACCGCACCATGGCGCTGGAGCTGCGGCATCCGGCGCTGGTGAACTACCTGGTCACGGTCTTCGAGCGGCTGTGGCGCCTCGCGATCCCGCTGACCGCGCCCCTGCCCGACACCGGCATCGAGGGCATCTCCCACCGCGAACAGTCCATCGCGGCGCTGCTCGCCGAGGGCCACCAGGACGCGGTGATCGCGGAGCGGCTGGGGATAAGCGTACGGACGTGCCGGGCGCACATCGCGCGCCTGTCGGAGACCCTGGGCGCGGCAAGCCGTACACAACTCGGCGTCCGTATCGCCCAGGTGGGCCTGGACCGCTCGCGGGCGTCGTCGTCGGGGGCCGCGGTGATCAGTGTGCCCGGGGTGCCCCGGGTGCCCGGTCAGGAGTCCCCGACCGGCCGCTGAGCCGGGCCGGGCCGAGCCCGAACCGTCCTCACGGCTCCACCCCCCGTCCCCGTCGCTCAGCTGTCGTTGTCGAGGATTCCGGACTGCGCGATGAGGAAGCCGAGTTGGGCGCGGCTCCCGCTGCCCAGCGCGGTGGCCAGCTTGGCGATATGGGCCCGGCAGGTGCGCACGTTCATGCCCAGCCGGCGGGCGATCGCCTCGTCGACGTGTCCCTCCACCAGGAGCTTGGCGATGGAGTGCTGGATCTCCGTGATGCCGTCGGGCGCGGTCTCGTAGGGCGCGTGCTCGGTCAGCGGTACCGCGCGGCTCCACATGAACTCGAAGACCTTGATCAGGTAGCGGATGAGTCCGGGATGGCGCAGCTCCAGGGCCACCTGCTGGTCGTCGCGGGTGGGGATGAAGGCGACCGACTCGTCGCAGATGATGAGGCGCTCGACCAGTTCGTCGATGGTGCGGTACTCCACCTTGCCGTCGGAGAGCTGGGCGACATAGGCCAGCTTCCCCGGGTTGTAGCGCACCGTGTGCTGGTAGAGGGTCCTTATCCGCACTCCGCGTTCGATCAGCGGCCGGTCCCGCTCCAGGCCCTGCAACAAGCTGCTCTCCGAGATGCGGTTGCTCGGCTGGACCGTGAGCATCTCGGTCTGGCACTGGGCGGTGGCCAGATTGAGGGCGGCGTTGATCCGCTCCCCGCCCTCCAGGACAGTGATGGAGTGCGTGCTTCCCGTCACCTGAGCGCTGAGGTCCATGTATGGCTGGAGTGCGTCGGCCAGCTCGACGGACATCCGCCTGCGCTCGGAGATCTCCCGCTCGATGGGATTGAGCCGTTGAGCCAGGGCGACCGACGCCGGAACGGGACGCAGCCAGTTCGGGTCGTCAGCATCCGGGTAGAGCAGAGCGAACTCCATCAGGCAGGGAGCTGACTCCACGTCGATGCGTGCGATACGCCCCGTGCGCAGCGCGTTCGCATAGAGTCGGCCACCTTCCGCGCACATCTCGGTCATCGCATGGGGATGTATCGCTTTAGTCTGATTCGTCACCAAATCTCCACCCCCCAGGGTCCTGAACATGCAGGAACATGATGCACCGATCGTGTGGCCATGAAGTGCCCGAATGAGCCATCGTCTTACTCGACGGGGGAAGAGGGGACCTTCAAGTGAGGACGAAGCCGACTATGCGGAACAGAATGCTTCGCTCGATTCTTGTCGCCGCCTTCTCCACCGTTGTGGCCTTCGGAGTCCTGGGGGGCCTCTCGGAATCGAAGAGCGACTCGCGAGCGGACAGTAGCTGGCCCTCCCGGTCACAGACTGTCACGATTGCCAAGGACAGTTCCTGGCCGACCAACGCCGAGGCGAGCAGCGGTGAGCAGGAGTCGGCATGACCATCCCACCCGACGACCGCTCCTTCCGCCGAGAAATGGCCACCGCCTACCGGTCCGGCTGGCACTTCATCGACCTGGTCACCGCGATCCCCCACTCCGGTGACTCGTTGATGGTGACCGTCTTCGGAGAACCGGTCGTCGTCACGCGGGACGACGACGAGGACGTACGGGCGTACCGGTGTCTGCGACGGCCTCGGGGGGCGCCGCAACCCGTCAGGTGTGCCATCCGGTACGGAATGATCTTCGTCAATCTCGATCAGCGCGACCACCGCCTGGTGGAGCCGGAAGCCCCGGCGCCAAGGACCATCTCAGCCACCCCCCGCAGTGCCTGACGCGATTCCCCCGTCGTAACAGATCGCTCAGGTGCTTCCCCCCGCAGCGGCGTCACCGTGACCTGAACACGGTGACGCCGCTGCAGTTTCCGGGTGACATTTCCCCGTATCCGCCTGTTCCGCCGGTGGCCGAAACCGGTCGCCCGGTATCCAGCCACTGGGAACCAGGCCCCCTTGGGTCGCGTCCCAGGGCTCACCCCTGCCCCATCGCCCGCGTCAGTTCGATCTCGATCACCACCCGGTCGGGATTGGGCCGCGGCATACGCCCGTACCGCTCTGCGTACCGGCGTACCGCCTCCGCGACCCGCTCGGCGTCGTCGTGGACGTGCGCCAGGCCCTCCAGGGTCGCCCACCGCCGTCCGTCCACCTGGCAGACCGCGACCCGGGCGCCGTCCGGGCCGGCGGCCCGGACGTGGCCCACCTTCGCGCTGGACTTGTTCGTGATCACCCGAGCAAGCCGCGCCTCAGGGTCGTATGTCACTCCGACGGGTACGACATGCGGGGTGAGGTCCGGGCGAAGGGTCGTCAGGGTGCACAGGTGTCTCTCCTGCCAGAAGGTGAGGTACGGCGCGTCCGGCGCGCCGGGATCCTGGGGGTATGCCGCCATGGCCCGGAACCCTATGCCCCGCCTAGCCGCCCCAAGCCTCCCCGGACTACCTTGAGTGGAATAGACTCAACTTTGTGTACGCTGACTCAGTCAGTTACTGGGAGACGCTGACGCCAGGAGGAGAACGCCAACGTGGAAGCCGAGCTGACCAACAGGAGCCGGGACGCGATCAACGCGGCCAGTAACCGGGCCTTGACCGAGGGGCATGCGGACCTCACGCCCGCCCATCTGCTCCTCGCTCTGCTCCAGGGGCAGGAGAACGAGAACATCATCGACTTGCTGGCGGCCGTCGACGCCGACCAGGCCTCCGTGCGGGCCGGCGCCGAGAAGGCGCTCGCCGCGCTGCCCAGCGTGACCGGGTCCACGGTCGCGCCCCCGCAGCCCAACCGCGAGCTGCTCGCCGTGATCGCGGACGCCCAGGCGCGGGCCAAGGAGCTCGGGGACGAGTACCTCTCCACCGAGCACCTGCTCATCGGCATCGCCGCCAAGGGCGGCCAGGCGGGTGAGGTGCTCGCCCAGCAGGGGGTCACCGCGAAGAAGCTGCTGGAGGCCTTCCAGAAGGCCCGCGGCGGGCGGCGCGTCACCACCGCCGACCCCGAGGGGCAGTACAAGGCGCTGGAGAAGTTCGGGACCGACTTCACGGCCGCCGCCCGCGAGGGCAAGCTCGACCCCGTGATCGGGCGGGACCAGGAGATCCGGCGGGTCGTGCAGGTGCTCTCCCGGCGCACCAAGAACAACCCCGTCCTCATCGGCGAGCCCGGCGTCGGCAAGACCGCCGTCGTGGAAGGGCTCGCCCAGCGCATCGTCAAGGGGGACGTGCCGGAGTCGCTGAAGAACAAGCGGCTCGTCGCGCTCGACCTGGGCGCCATGGTCGCCGGGGCGAAGTACCGCGGTGAGTTCGAGGAGCGGCTGAAGACCGTGCTCGCGGAGATCAAGAACTCCGACGGGCAGATCATCACCTTCATCGACGAACTGCACACCGTCGTGGGCGCCGGTGCCGGCGGGGACTCCGCCATGGACGCCGGGAACATGCTCAAGCCCATGCTCGCCCGCGGTGAGCTGCGCATGGTCGGCGCCACCACCCTCGACGAGTACCGCGAGCGGATCGAGAAGGACCCCGCGCTGGAGCGGCGCTTCCAGCAGGTGCTGGTCGCCGAGCCGACCGTCGAGGACACCATCGCGATCCTGCGCGGGCTCAAGGGGCGCTACGAGGCCCACCACAAGGTGCAGATCGCGGACAGCGCCCTGGTCGCCGCCGCCACCCTGTCGGACCGGTACATCACCTCCCGGTTCCTGCCCGACAAGGCCATCGACCTCGTCGACGAGGCCGCCTCCCGGCTCCGTATGGAGATCGACTCGTCCCCCGTCGAGATCGACGAGCTCCAGCGGTCCGTGGACCGGCTGAAGATGGAGGAGCTGGCCCTCAGCAAGGAGACCGACGCGGCCTCCCTCGAACGCTTGGAGCGGCTGCGCCGCGATCTCGCCGACAAGGAGGAGGAGCTGCGGGGCCTGACCGCCCGCTGGGAGAAGGAGAAGCAGTCCCTGAACCGCGTCGGCGAGCTGAAGGAACGGCTCGACGAGGCGCGCGGGGAGGCCGAACGCGCCCAGCGCGACGGTGACTTCGACTCCGCCAGCAAGCTGCTCTACGGCGAGATCCCCGCCCTGGAGCGGGACCTGGAGGAGGCCTCGCAGGCCGAGGAGGAGGCCGCCAAGAGCACGATGGTCAAGGAGGAGGTCGGCTCCGACGACATCGCCGACACCGTCGCCGCCTGGACCGGCATCCCCGCCGGCCGCCTCCTGGAGGGCGAGACGCAGAAACTCCTGCGGATGGAAGAGGAGTTGGGCAAGCGGCTCATCGGGCAGGGTGAGGCCGTGCGCGCCGTGTCGGACGCGGTACGCCGCACCCGTGCCGGCATCGCCGACCCGGACCGCCCGACCGGCTCCTTCCTCTTCCTCGGCCCGACCGGCGTCGGCAAGACCGAACTCGCCAAGGCCCTCGCCGACTTCCTCTTCGACGACGAGCGGGCGATGGTCCGCATCGACATGTCGGAGTACGGCGAGAAGCACAGCGTGGCCCGGCTGGTCGGCGCGCCCCCCGGGTACGTCGGCTACGAGGAGGGCGGCCAGCTGACGGAGGCGGTGCGCAGGCGGCCGTACAGCGTCGTGCTGCTCGACGAGGTCGAGAAGGCGCACCCCGAGGTCTTCGACATCCTCCTTCAGGTGCTGGACGACGGACGGTTGACGGACGGGCAGGGCCGTACGGTCGATTTCCGCAACGCGATCCTGGTGCTGACGTCGAACCTGGGCAGCCAGTTCCTGGTCGACCCGATCACCAGTGAGGCGGAGAAGAAGGAGCAGGTCCTGGAGGTGGTCCGGACTTCCTTCAAGCCGGAGTTCCTCAACCGCCTGGACGACCTGGTGGTCTTCTCGGCACTGTCGAAGGACGAGCTGGGCCGGATCGCCCGGCTGCAGGTAGACCGGCTCGCCAAGCGGCTGGCCGAGCGGCGGCTCACCCTGGAGGTCAGCGACGAGGCCCTGGCCTGGCTCGCCGACGAGGGCAACGACCCGGCCTACGGTGCCCGGCCCCTGCGCCGCCTCGTGCAGACCGCCATCGGCGACCGCCTCGCCAAGGAGATCCTCTCCGGCGAGGTCAAGGACGGCGACACGGTACGGGTGGAGGCCTTCGGGGACGGCCTGATCGTGGGGCCGGCCACGGGGAAGACGCTGTAGCCGCAAGGAACGCTGGGACGGCCCGCCCCGCATCCCGGGACGGGCCGTCTTCATGTGGTCACCGCGGCACGTGCTCGCGCGGTCACATGGTGAACGCGGCGAAGCGCACGAGTGCGGTGTCGGCGTCCTCGTACTCCACCCTCACCTGCACCGCGTGGGCGCCCGCGTCGGGATGGCCGCCCGGGGCGTCCACATCGAGACACAGGTCCACGTCCACGGCGCCGCAGAACTTCTTCCCGGGCGCCGGCGCGTCCGGATACGTCCCCTTGAGCCAGTCCGGGACGTCGGCGCGCGGCATGCGGAAGGTCGCGCTGTAATGGATGTCCTGGAACCCTTGCGTCTTGCACGCCCCGACGACCTCGGCGCCGTCCGGCAGCTCGGCCCCGCCGAAGTGCAGGGCGTCCGCGCAGGAGACCGTATCGGCACCGGAGCGGGGCGGATCGTCTGCCACCACCCACATCACCACCAGGGCCACGAGGCCCGCGAGGACCAGCCCCGGCAGTGCCATGATCGCGGCGAACACCGGCCATCTGGTGCGGCCCCGAGGCGCCTGAGCGCCTCCCGCGTCTCTCTCTGTTCCGGACATGACCCCCGCCTTCCGCATCGGACCGTCGCGACAGGCCAGATCATGTCAGCCGAGGGCAGACAGGCCCTGTCCGGGCTTGCCACCCCCCTCCCCGCATGGGGGAGGATGGCGGAATCCGTACGAAGGGAAAATCACGGTGAGCATCGACCCGTCCTCGATCCCGAACTTCGGGGGCCAGCAGCCGGAGCCCGGGCCGCCGCCCGGACCCGTTGTCCCGGATCAGGACCTCGTGAAGCAGCTCCTCGACCAGATGGAGCTGAAGTACGTCGTCGACGACGAGGGTGACCTCGCGGCGCCGTGGGAGCAGTTCCGTACGTACTTCATGTTCCGCGGCGAGGGTGACCAGCAGGTCTTCTCGGTGCGGACGTTCTACGACCGGCCCCACAAGATCGACGAGAAGCCCCTGCTTCTCGAGTCGATCGACGACTGGAACCGCCGGACCCTGTGGCCCAAGGTCTACACCCACACGCACGACGACGGCACCGTCCGCCTGATCGGCGAGGCACAGATGCTGATCGGCACCGGCGTGAGCCTGGAGCACTTCGTCTCGTCGACGGTCAGCTGGGTGCGGGCCGCCATCGAGTTCGACAAGTGGCTCGTCGAGCAGCTCGGCCTGGAGCAGGAGATCAACGAGGCGGACAAGCCCGAGGACGACGAGGAGTAGTCCTCGACACCCGGATTCGGCAGAGCCCGGCCAGGGCACCGGCCATCACGGTCGCGTGCCGGGCCGGGTTCGTGCTGTCCGCGCCCGTCCACAGCCTGTGGACGGGCGCGAGCACTCAGACCGCCAGGGACTTGAGCCGCTTCACCGCCTCCTGAAGGACCTCCGTCCGCTTGCAGAACGCGAACCGGACGAACGGCGCCCCCGCCTCCCGGTGGTCGTAGAAGACCGCGTTGGGAATGGCGACCACCCCGGCCCGCTCCGGCAGCGCACGGCAGAAGGCGAAACCGTCCGTCTCGCCGAGCGGGCGGATGTCGGTCGTGATGAAGTACGTGCCCGCGGGCTCGAAGACCTCGAAGCCCGCCTCCGCCAGCCCCGCCGCCAGCAGGTTCCGCTTGACCAGCATGTCGTCACGGAAGGCCGCGAAGTAGCTGTCGGGCAGGGCGAGCGCCTCGGCGACCGCGTACTGGAACGGCCCCGACGCGACGTAGGTCAGGTACTGCTTCGCCGAGCGCACCGCCGTGACCAGGGCGGGCGTCGAGGTCAGCCAGCCGACCTTCCAGCCGGTGAACGAGAAGGTCTTGCCCGCCGACCCGATGGACACCGTCCGCTCCCGCATGCCCGGGAACGTGGCGAGCGGCAGGTGCTCGGCGTCGTCGAAGACCAGGTGCTCGTACACCTCGTCGGTCACCACCAGCAGGTCCCGCTCCACGGCCAGCTCGGCGATCGCCGCCAGCTCCTCGCGGGTGAGGACCGTGCCGGTCGGGTTGTGCGGCGTGTTGATCAGCAGCAGCCGGGTGCGGTCGGTGACCGCCGCGCGCAGCTCGTCGAGGTCGAGCCGGAAGCGTCCCCCGCCCGGCCGCAGGGTGACCGGCACGCGCGTGCCGCCCGCCATGGCGATACAGGCCGCGTAGGAGTCGTAGTACGGCTCGAAGGCGATGACCTCGTCGCCGGGCTCGACGAGCGCGAGCAGGGCGGCGGCGATGGCCTCGGTGGCGCCGGCGGTGACCAGGACCTCGGTGTCGGGGTCGTACGACAGCCCGTAGCGCCGCTGCTGGTGCGCGGCGATCGCGGTACGCAGCTCGGGGACTCCGGGGCCCGGCGGGTACTGGTTGCCGCGCCCGTCGCGCAGGGCCCGTACGGCCGCCTCACGGACCTCCTCGGGGCCGTCCGTGTCGGGGAAACCCTGACCCAGGTTGATGGACCCGGTGTGCAGGGCCAGCGCGGACATCTCGGCGAAGATCGTCGTCCCGAACTCGGCGAGCCGGCGGTTGAGCAGGGGGCGGGAGCTGGAGGTCATGCCGGCCATCCTGCGCCCAAGCTCTGGAGTTCCTCAACCTGCCAAGCCTGGACGGGTGCTCGGCCTCAGGCCGGTGTGCCGCTCACCTGCGCTGACGGGGCGGCAGAAGTCCGTGCTTGTTCGCGTTCGGGCCGAGCGCGGGCGGGTGACTCCCGTCAAGATCGTCGGTCTGCGGGCGGCTTCGCGGTTCGTCGGGACCAGCCGGCCTCTCACCAGCGCGGTCGCCCATTCGGGGCCGGTGCGTATCGGGGCGCATCCTCCTCGGAGGGCTGCGTAGAGTACCTGCGGTCATCGATTGGAGAAGACGTTGGACGCGGTCGAGTTCCCTCTCAGCGCTCGGGTGCGTGGGGCCCGGCGATGGCTCGTGGCCACGACCGTGGCGGGTGCCGTACTCGTGGGAGCCGCCGTGGCGTCCGTGACCGCCGACGCCTCCGGCTGGGTGCCGGTGCCGCGGGCGATCCAGGCGGGTTCGGTGCTGGTGACGCTGTTCGTGCTGCCCGTCGCATGGGTGGGAGTGCACGCTGTGTGGGCGCTGCGGGGGCGGTCCGAGCTGTTCCTCGCCGCCGGAAAGCACCCGCGGCGGCGTCCCACCGACCGACAACTGGTCGACCACCTGCGCGACGAGCACCCGCTCACGCCACTGTGGTGGATGGTTTCCGTCCTCAGCAGCCTCGGCACGCTCTGCCTCGGGGTGGCGCTTCCGTTCGCCCTGGCGGACGGCGCCGCACTCGCCGGTGTACTCCTCGGGACCGGGCTCGCCGTGTCCCTGGCCGCCCTGGCCCTGGCCGTGCCCGGTATCCGCCGCGCCGCCCGCCAGGGCTCGGAGGACCGAAGGCGGCGCACCGAGCTGTGGTCCCTGCCCTCCGCCGTCGAACGCCGGCTCACGAACTCCCTCCTCGGCGCCGGCGACGGGGGACACCTCGGAGTCTGAACAATCGTTGGGCAAGATCACGTCCAGTGACGGCCCAGTGCGCCCCGAACGGCCCCTGAACTGCGCTTATATGCAGGTCAGGGGCCGTTCCGCCGAGAGAACCCTCTGAAGTTCCTCAACTCTGCTTTGGGCCGTGAAGCGGCCGGGCATCTCCCTCCCACGCACCGAGCGGGAGGCGCCCACGGGGGGACGCCACGGTCCGCTTCGGGGGAACGGAAGGAGGCTGACGCCATGATCACAGGGTTCGTTCTGGCGCTGGTCGCAGTGGTCTTCGTCTTGATCTTCGTGTCCGCCGTGCGCGGCGGCTCACGGTCGGCCAACCGCTCGCACAGCCGAAGGAGCAGCTCGCACGACAGCGGCGGCAGCAGCAGCTGGTGGGCCGGCGGAGGAGACAGCGGTGGTTCGTCCTGCGGGGGCGGCTCGTCATGCGGAGGCGGGTCGTCCTGCGGAGGGGGCGGGGGCGGCGGCGGATGCGGTGGCGGAGGCAGCTGACACGGGGCAGCTGAGCTCCCCGAGCAGGGGGAACCGCATCCGTATGGAGTGGGGCCGGTACCTGGGACCGGCCCCGCTTTCGTGTTCACACCCGCGCACCGGCGCACGCCCCGCCCTCTGAGGCGTGCGCCGGAGTTGAACAGTTGAGCTGATAAGCCCTCTGAGGGATGGAAACCCTACGAACTTGGGTAAAAACGCTGTGGCGGCGCCACACTTCATGATTCCCTGAAAATCACCAACGCAGCCCCTCGGACGTCCCGCGGACACCCCTTCTGACCGGCCGACTGGGCTGACCGGCTCGACTCCCGGTGTCGGCCGGGGTGCGCCGCCGGAGACCGAAACCTCCCCTCTTTCTTTGCGTGCTTGCGGAGCCGACCCATGCTCACGACCCTGAACACCGCCTATACCGACACGCGCGCGACCGACCTCGCCTGGGCCCTGGGGCGGGAACCGCTGCCCGCGCTGGCCACACTCGACCTCGAACTGACCGGGACGAAACTCCAGTTGAGACTGCTCGGCGCGTCCCACCAGGTACTCCTGGAGGAGGAGCGGGGCATCTGCTCGGAGACGGTGGCCTGCATGCCCGGCAGCAGCACGCCCCTTCCGCTCGGCGTGGCCAAGCGGGCGGGCGACTGGGAGTACGAGTTCGCGGCCCGGGTGGAGGTCCTGTCACCAGGTCAGTTCGCGGGCCGTGCCCAGGAGTTGCTGGCCCTGGTCTCCGACCACCCGCACGGCCTCGCCGGCGTCTTCCCCGGCAGCCCGCACGCCTTCACCGCGATGCTGGCCCAGCACCACGAGGGTCAGGTGCACTGGCGGACGTGGCACGCGTACCCGCAGGACGGGCAGTTGGTGGCGACGCGAACGAGGGTGGGGGTGAGAGCGGTGGCGGTCACGCTCAGACCCCGGTCCAGGCAGTCAAACCGCCAGGCCAGCCCGTCCGGCGCTTGAGCCCCCGGCGGCGGCGACGCAAACGTCCCGCACCTCAACAACACACGTGTGGGTGACGTAGCGTGCCGCAGGCGTAACGTACCGTCGGCAACGTGATCGAGCCGCACGCCCCCGCCCCGCCCGGCACAACACCGCCCTGGGGTGGCCCCGCACGGCTTCCGGTCCGGCCGGGGACCGGGCGGTTCCTGGTCCTCGCGGGCGTCTTCGTCTGTGCTGCCTGCGGACTCGTGTACGAACTCGAACTCGTCGCCCTCGCCTCGTACTTGATCGGCGACTCGGTCACCCAGGCCTCCGTCGTCCTGTCCGTCATGGTCTTCGCGATGGGCATCGGCTCCCTCGCCGCCAAACGCCTGCGCCCGTACGCCGCGGCCGGCTTCGGCGCCATCGAGGCCTTACTCGCCCTCGTCGGCGGGTGCAGCGCGTTCGCGCTCTACGCCGTCTTCGCCTGGACCGGCGACTGGGGCGGCCTGTGGGTCAACGGCCCCCGCTGTCTCCTCGTCGCCTTCTCCCTCACCATCGGCCTGCTGATCGGCGCCGAAGTGCCGCTGCTGATGGAGCTGATCCAGCGCATCCGGCGCCAGGACGCGGGCGGCGCGGTGGCCGACCTGTTCGCCGCGGACTACGTCGGCGCGCTCGTCGGCGGCCTCGCGTTCCCCTTCCTTCTGCTGCCGCTGCTGGGCCAGTTGACCTCCGCGCTGATCACCGGCGCCGTCAACGCCGTCGTGGGCGGCGCGCTGGTCCTCGGCCTGTTCCGCGGGGACCTCAGCCGCCGCGCCCGGTGGCTGCTGGTGATCGCCAACGTCGCCGTCCTCGGCGTGCTCGCCTCGGCCGCCGTACTCGTCGACGACTTCGAACGGGCGGCACGGCACGCGGTGTACGGGCGGGACGTCCGCGTGGCACTCCACACGGACCTCCAGGAGGTCGTCATCACCGGCGGCACGCACGGCCGCCCCCTGAACCTCTTCCTCGACGGCCGCCTGCGGGTCAGCGGCCAGGACGAACGCCGCTACCACGAGGCGCTGGTCCACCCCGTGATGAGCGGCGAGCGCTCACGCGTGCTGATCCTCGGCGGCGGGGACGGGCTGGCGGCGCGCGAGGTGCTGCGCCATCCCGGGGTGGACCGGGTCGACGTCGTCGAAGCCGACGCCGAGTTGGTGAGCCTGGCGCGCCGGGATCCTCCGCTGTCCGACCTCAACGACCACTCCTACGGCGACAGCCGCGTCCACGTCATGACGAGCGACGCGTTCCGCTGGCTGCGGGCGGCGCCGCCGGCGACGTACGACGTCGTCATCTCGGACCTGCCGGACCCCGGCATCACCGCCAGTACGAAGCTGTACTCGCAGGAGTTCTACGGCCTCGCCCGGCGCGCCCTGGCCCCGCACGGCCGCCTGGCCGTCCATGCCGGCCCGGTCTCCGCACGGCCCCGCGTCTTCTGGACGGTCGACACGACACTGCGCGCCGCGGGCCTGCGGACCGCCCCGTACTGCGTCCGAGGCCGCGGTTCCGGTTTTGCGGCGGGCCCCGACCGCTCGGCGGGCCCGACGCCGGCGCCGCACGACTGGGGGTTCATCCTCGCGGGCCGGGGCGAGCGTCCGGCGCTGCGGCTCGGGGCGGGGGAGGGGGTGCCGCGGCCCGGGACGCTGACGCGGGAGGGGCTGGTGGCGGATGCGCGGGCGGCCGAGGGGACGCGGGTCGCGGGGTTGGGGGCGTCGACGTTGGTGCATCCGCGGTATTGAGGGGCGGGGTGGGGCGTGGTGGGGCGGGGTGGGTGCAGGGCTCTTGGTGCGGGCGGGGAGGGTACGCCCGGCGGGAGGGCTCGTGGTGAGAATCCTCGGATGTGTGGGTGCGGTTCACGCCATGCTGGGTAGGCTCGGTCCCCATGGAGCATGAGGTGTTCGTTCCGGTTGCGGCCGAGCGGCTCAGGGCGGTGCTGGCCGATCCCGTACGGGTTGCCCGGGCGGTCCCCGGGCTCCAGCAGGACGCCGGGGCCGAGCCCGTTGCCGGGCGGCTGAAGGTGCGCGTCGGTGGTCACACGATCACGTATCGGGGCGCCGTGCGGGTGTCTGCGCGCGAGGACGGCGACGGTGCCGGTGACGGTGCGTCTGCCTTCGCCGTCGAGGGCGATGCGACCGAGGTGCGGGGCAGCGGGGTCGTGAAGCTCGCGCTCACGGTGTGGGTGCTTGAGGCCGAGGGTGGGGCCACCGTGAGGTTCGCGGGGACCGCTTCGGCGGACGGGCGGGTGGCCGAGTTCTCGGCGGAGGCCGTTGGCTCTGCTGTGGGTCGGTTGCTGAACCGTTTTGGTGAGCAGTTGGGGGTTGTCGCGGGGGAGGGAGCGGGTGCCTCCGAGGGTTCCGAGGATGTGGAGGGCTTGGCTCCTGGGGAGTTCGAGACTCGGGTGACCAGTGACTTCGAAACGACGCCGGATGCGGATGACGCTGCGGCGCCTTCGCCTTCGCCCTCGCCTTCGTCGGCTCAGGGGTCGGATTCCGGGGACGGTGAGGAGGAGGCGTCCGTCTTTGATGCCGAGGTTCCGCCGCCGGCGCTCGAACCGGAGTCCGAGGCCGAGGTCGAGTCCGAGTCCGAGGACGGTGAGGCTCCCGTGGCCGAGGCGGCTCATGCTCGGCGGACGATGATCGGGCGCAGCGCCGAGGAAGTGGATCACGCGCCGCCGCGGGGGCGGTACGCGCCGGTGCCGGCGCCGCAGACTGTCGTGGCGGGTTCTACTTTGCGGTGGGCTGCTCCGGCGGCTGCGTTGGTGTTGGCGTCGGCGATTGTGGTGGGGCGGGCGTGGCGGCGGCGCCGGTGAGGGCGTTTTTCCGCCCCTGCCGCCCCTACCCTTCCCGTCCTCCAGGGGCTGCCGCCCCTTCGACCCCGCCTCTGGGGGCTGCCGCCCCCAGACCCCCGCTGTCGGCCTGAACGGCCTCGTCCTCAAACGCCGGACGGGCTGAATTGCCTGGACCGGCGTCGGGAGGTGAAGCCACCTGCGGGTGGGTGGGGGCTGGGGATGGCGGTGGCTTGTCCTCGAAGGCCGGACGGGCTGAATTGTCCGGACCGGCGTCGGGAGGTGAAGCCACCCCCGAAGGCCGGGCGGGTCCGGGATGTCTCGGTGCGGTTCAGGAGGGTTGATCGTCCCAGTAGGGTCGTCCCCGTGAGTAACGAACACATCACGCTGACCGCGGGTGACGCGGAGGTGGACGTGCTGCCGGGGAACGGTGGGCGGGTCGGGGGGCTTCGGGTCGGGGGGACGGAGTTGTTGCGGCAGGGGGAGCGGTTCGGGTGTTTTCCGATGGTTCCCTGGTGCGGGCGGATCCGGGACGGGCGGTTCCTGGACGGTGCCGTCGTGCGGCAGATGCCGCTGAGCGCCCCGCCGCACGCCATCCACGGCACGGTCCGCGACGGTGCCTGGAAGGTGGCCCGGGTCTCCGGTGACGAGGCCGTCATCACGTACGACCTGGTCGAGCCGTGGCCCTACCCCGGCCGGGTCACCCATGTCATCGCGCTCACCCCGGACAGCCTCAGCCTCACCATGTCCGTCGAGACGTACGAGACGTCCTTTCCGGCCCAGATCGGCTGGCATCCCTGGTTCAACCGGAACCTCGGCGGAGAGGACGCACAACTCGAATTCGCTCCCGCCTGGCAGGAAGAGCGTGGTGACGATCATCTGCCCACCGGGAATCGGATCGACCCCCGGCCCGGTCCCTGGGACGACTGCTTCGGGATGCCCGGCGGTGTCGATGTCACGCTCACCTGGCCGGGGCAGCTGGAGCTGAAGGTGGCCAGTCGGGAGGAATGGGTCGTCGTGTACGACGAGCAGGAGGCCGCCGTCTGTGTCGAGCCGCAGACCGGGCCGCCCAACGGCCTGAACACCCTGCCCCGCCTGGTCACGCCCCTGGAGCCGCTGGAGGCTGCGACCGTCTGGAGCTGGCGGCGCCTCTAAGCTGGGCGGCATGACTGACGTACGTGGCGCGCTGTTGCAGCAGATCAAGGACAAGGCCGTGGTGCACGGCAAGGTGACCCTGTCTTCGGGGCTGGAAGCCGACTACTACGTCGATCTTCGGCGCATCACCCTCGACGGGGAGGCCGCTCCGCTGGTCGGGCAGGTGCTGCTCGACCTGACCGCGGAGCTGGAGTTCGACGCGGTGGGCGGGCTCACCATGGGCGCCGACCCCGTCGCCGGCGCGATGCTGCACGCCGCCGCCGCGCGCGGGAAGCGGCTGGACGCCTTCGTCGTGAGGAAGGCGGCCAAGGCGCACGGGCTGCAGCGGCAGGTCGAGGGGCCGGACATCGCGGGGCGGCGGGTGCTCGTCGTCGAGGACACCTCCACCACCGGCGGCTCGCCGCTCACCGCCGTCGAGGCCGTGCGCGCGGCGGGCGCCGAGGTCGTCGCCGTCGCGACGATCGTCGACCGGGCCACCGGTGCCGCGGAGAAGATCCAGGAGGGTGCGGGTGTGCCGTACCTGTTCGCGTTCTCCAAGGACGAGTTGGGGCTCGACTGACCTCCGTCCCGGCGGACGTCCGTCTCGGCTGCTGACAGGCGCTCGGAGCATCCCGGTTCGTCGTGGAAAGATGGCCCCGCGATGCCGACGATGACGTCGCAATCGAGGTCTAGGTCAGGGCCGTAAAGAAGAACGCAGTACGCAGCACGTCAACCCGCACACTCAAGGAGCGGACAGATGCCCATCGCAACCCCCGAGGTCTACAACGAGATGCTCGACCGGGCGAAGGCAGGCAAGTTCGCCTACCCGGCCATCAACGTGACCTCCTCCCAGACCCTGCACGCGGCCCTGCGCGGCTTCGCGGAGGCGGAGAGCGACGGCATCATCCAGATCTCCACGGGTGGTGCGGAGTTCCTCGGCGGCCAGCACAGCAAGGACATGGTCACCGGCGCCGTCGCCCTGGCCGAGTTCGCGCACATCGTCGCCAAGAAGTACGACATCACCGTCGCCCTGCACACCGACCACTGCCCGAAGGACAAGCTCGACGGGTACGTACGGCCGCTGCTCGCCGTCTCGGAGGAGCGGGTCGCGCGCGGTGAGAACCCGCTGTTCCAGTCGCACATGTGGGACGGCTCGGCCGAGACCCTCGCCGACAACCTCTCCATCGCGCAGGAGCTGCTGGAGCGCGCCCGCGCCGCGAAGATCATCCTCGAGGTCGAGATCACCCCGACCGGTGGCGAGGAGGACGGCGTCTCGCACGAGATCAACGACTCGTTGTACACGACGGTCGACGACGCGATCCGTACGGTCGAGGCCCTCGGCCTCGGTGAGAAGGGGCGCTACCTGCTCGCCGCCTCCTTCGGCAACGTCCACGGCGTGTACAAGCCGGGCAACGTCGTGCTCCGTCCCGAGCTGCTGAAGGAGCTCAACGAGGGCGTCGCCGCCAAATACGGCAAGGCGTCCCCGTTCGACTTCGTCTTCCACGGCGGCTCCGGCTCCTCCGCCGAGGAGATCGCGACCGCGCTGGAGAACGGCGTCGTCAAGATGAACATCGACACCGACACGCAGTACGCCTTCACGCGTCCGGTGGCGGCCCACATGTTCCAGAACTACGACGGTGTCCTGAAGGTCGACGGCGAGGTCGGCAACAAGAAGACCTACGACCCGCGCACCTGGGGCAAGCTGGCCGAGGCGAGCATGGCGCAGCGCGTCCTGGAGGCCTGCGGAAACCTGCGCTCCACCGGCACGAAGATCAAGTAGCCGTTACGCATGCAGCGAGCCCGGTGCCACGGCACCGGGCTCGCTGTATACCTGGGGTCATGCCCGACGTCCGGATGGCCTCCCCACAAGGCAAGTGGATCCTGCTCACCACCGTCCTCGGCTCCAGCATGGCGATGCTGGACTCGACCGTCGTCAACGTCGCCCTCCCCCGGATCGGCGAGGACCTGGACGCGAACCTGTCCGCCCTCCAGTGGACGGTCAACGCGTACACCCTCGCCCTCGCCGGTCTGATCCTCCTCGGCGGTTCCCTGGGCGACCGCTACGGCCGCCGCAAGATCTTCGTCATCGGCGTCGTCTGGTTCGCCGCGGCCTCGCTGCTGTGCGGGCTCGCCCCGAACGCCGGTTTCCTCATCGCCGCGCGGACCTTTCAGGGCATCGGCGGCGCGCTTCTCACACCGGGCTCCCTCGCGCTGATCCAGGCGTCCTTCCACCCCGACGACCGGGCCCGGGCGGTGGGCCTGTGGTCCGGTTTCGGCGGTATCGGTGCTGCCATCGGCCCGTTCCTGGGCGGCTGGCTGGTCGACGGCCCCGGCTGGCGCTGGGTCTTCCTGCTCAACGTCCCGCTGGCGCTGCTGTGCGTCCCCATCGCCCTGCGCCACGTCCCCGAGTCCGGCGACGGGTCCAAGCACGGCCGCTTCGACGTGCTCGGCGCGGCCCTCGGAGCGCTGTCCCTCGCGCTGGTGACGTACGCGCTGATCGAGGCCCGCGACGGGTCCCTGGTCATCGCCGTCACCGCGGTCGCGGGCGTCGCCGCCGGGATCGCCTTCCTGTACGTCGAGAAACGGCGGCCCGACCCGATGATGCCGCTCGACATCTTCGCGTCCCGGCAGTTCACCGCGGTCAACCTGGTCACCGTGTGCGTGTACGCGGCCCTCGGCGGCTTCTTCTTCCTGGCCGCGCTCCAGCTCCAGGTCGTCTCCGGCTACTCGGCCCTGCAAGCCGGTACGGCACTGCTGCCGACGACCGTGCTGATGCTGCTGTTCTCCGCCCGGTCCGGTGCCCTGGCCGGCAAGATCGGGCCGCGCATCCCGCTCACCGTCGGGCCACTGGTGAGTGCGGCCGGCCTGCTGCTGATGCTGCGCGTCGGCCCGGACGCCTCGTACGTCGCCGACGTACTGCCCGCCGTTTTCGTCTTCGGCGTCGGCCTGGTCACCCTGGTCGCTCCGCTGACCGCCACCGTCCTCGCCTCCGTGAACGTCGCCCGCGCGGGCCTGGCCAGCGGCATCAACAACGCGGCGGCCCGAGCGGCGGGCCTGATCGCGGTGGCCGCACTGCCGCTGCTCGCCGGCATGAGCGAGGAGGCCTACCGGTCGCCGGACGCCTTCGACAGCGCGTTCGGACGGGCGATGCTGTGGTGTGCCGGGACCATGGTCGTCGGCTCGGCAATCGCTTTTGCCACGGTACGCACCCTGCCCCCGGACTGCCGCAAACCGGAATGCCTCCACCACGGCTCGATCACTTCGCCGCCGCTGGAGGGGGTGCGGAGCAGGTCCCGGCTGGCGGGGGAGGGGGAGGGCTAGGCGCCGGTCCAGGCATGCCGGCGGCGAGGGCGAAGGACACGGCACCCACCGGCCCCGGCGATGGCCCACACTTGAACCCATGGCCATTCACGAAAACCTTCTCGGGGGCCCGCCCCCGACCCACCTCCCCGACGACCCCGAGCCGCGCGAGCTCCTCGCCGGCGGCACCGCGCCCGCGGACGTCGCAGCGAAGTACCCCACTTCCTCCCTGGCCTGGGCCCAGCTGGCCGACGAGGCCTTCGAGCGCGGCAGCGTCGTGGAGTCGTACGCCTACGCCCGTACGGGCTACCACCGCGGCCTGGACGCCCTGCGCCGCAGCGGCTGGAAGGGCCACGGCCCGGTCCCCTGGGAGCACGAGCCGAACCGCGGCTTCCTGCGCGCCCTGCACGCCCTCGCCCGCGCCGCCGGGACGATCGGCGAGCAGGAGGAGTACGAGCGCTGCTCGCAGTTCCTGAAGGACTCCTCGCCGACGGCGGCCCAGACCCTGGGCTAGCCGCCGCGCCTCCCCCGTCGTGGGGCCCGCCGGTGTGACGAGGGCGGGCCTTGCGATGCGGGGGGACATCCCTGAGGATGCCGGTGGGGACCGGGGCCCCTTTGTCGATAACGGCAGGGCGGACCGCTACCCGGAGTTACACAGGAGACAGCAATGTCCCAGCAGGCTCACCGGTCCGCGGAGACATCCCCGGAGACTCAAGAGCCCGAGACCCCCAATCTCGACTTCGCAGGCACGACGCCGTACGAGGACTACGTCAAGGCGGACGTGCTCACCCACCTCCAGCACACCCTCTCCGACGACCCCGGAGAGATGGTCTTCCTGGTCACGACCCAGGTCATGGAGCTGTGGTTCACCGTCATCGTCCACGAGTGGGAGACCGCGGCACGCGCCCTGCGCGAGGACCGGCCGGCCGTGGCGATCGACGCCCTGAAGCGTTCGGTGCGGGAACTGGACGCCCTGAACTCCTCCTGGAAGCCGCTCGGCCAGCTCACGCCGGCCCAGTTCAACTCGTACCGCAGCGCCCTCGGCGAAGGCTCCGGCTTCCAGTCGGCGATGTACCGCCGGATGGAGTTCCTGCTCGCCGAGAAGTCCGCGTCCATGCTGGTCCCGCACCGCGGCGCCCCCCGCGTCCACGCGGAACTGGAGAAGGCGCTGCACGAGCCGAGCCTCTACGACGAGGTGCTGCGTTTCCTCGCCCGCCACGGCTGCGCGATCCCGCAGGCCGTCCTGAAGCGTGACGTGTCCCAGAAGTACGAGCCCTCGCCCGCGGTCGAGGCGGCCTGGACCGCGATCTACGCAGGCGACCAGAACTCCGAGCTCGCCCGCCTGGGCGAGGCACTGACCGACGTCGCCGAACTGGTGTGGCGCTGGCGCAACGACCACCTGGTCGCCACCCGCCGCGCGATGGGCGCCAAGGCGGGCACGGGCGGCTCGGCCGGCGTGGCCTGGCTGGAGAAGCGGGCGCAGAAGAACGTGTTCCCGGAGCTGTGGACGGCGAGGTCCCATGTCTGAGTTCGCCGAACTCGCCGCCAGGGCCGAGAAGCTCGACGCGACCGACGAACTCGCGGGCAAGCGCGCTCAGTTCATGCTGGACGAGGTCGTCTACCTCGACGGCAACTCGCTGGGCGCCCTGCCGTCGAACGTGCCGGGACGGGTCGAGGACGTCGTACTGCGGCAGTGGGGGCGGATGCGCATCCGCTCCTGGACCGAGAGCGGCTGGTGGACCGCTCCGGAGCGGATCGGCGACCGGATCGCCCCGCTGGTCGGCGCGGCGCCGGGCCAGATCGTGGTCGGTGACTCGACAAGTGTCAACGTCTTCAAGGCACTTGTGGCCGCCGTGCGGATGGCGGAGTCCGCCGGTCCCGGCCGGGACGAGATCCTGGTCGACGCGACGACCTTCCCCACGGACGGCTACATCGCCGAGTCGGCGGCCCGGATGACCGGCCGTACGCTACGGCCGGTGACGCCCGCCGAGGTGCCGGCGGCCCTGTCCGGCCGTACCGCCGCAGTCCTCCTCAACCACGTCGACTACCGCACGGGCCGGCTGCACGACCTGCCGGCCCTCACCGCCGCCGTGCACGCGGCGGGCGCGATCGCCGTGTGGGACCTGTGCCACAGCGCGGGCGCGCTGCCCGTCGGACTCGACGAGCACGGTGTCGACCTGGCGGTGGGCTGCACGTACAAGTACCTGAACGGCGGCCCGGGTTCACCGGCGTACCTGTACGTGCGTCACGATCTCCAGGACCGCTTCGACTCCCCGCTCCCCGGCTGGAACTCGCACGCCGAGCCCTTCGGGATGCGTCCCGCCTACGAGCCGGCCTCCGGCGCCCTGCGCGGCCGGGTCGGCACGCCGGACATCCTCTCCATGCTCGCCCTGGAGGCGGCCCTGGAGGTCTGGGACGGTGTGTCGGTCGAGGCGGTGCGGGCCAAGTCGCTGGCGCTGACGGACTTCTTCCTGGAGTGCGTCGGGGCGTATGTGGGGGAGGGGCGCGTCGAGTCGCTGACCCCGCTGGCCCATGACGAACGCGGCAGCCAGGTGGCCCTGCGGTGCGAGAACGCCGGGGAGGTCATGCAGCGGCTGATCGAGCGAGGGGTCGTGGGCGACTTCCGGCACCCTGACGTGCTGCGGTTCGGATTCACGCCGCTGTACGTGGGGTTCGCGGAGGTGGAACGGGCGGCCCGGGTGCTGGCGGCGCTGCTGCCCGGGGAGGCCCGGCCCTAACCGGCGTACACCCCCGCCACGGCAGCCGCGTGCGCGGCCCGCGCTGCACGCTCCGCGGCGGGGGCGTCGGGGATGACCCCGGTCGTCAGCAACTGGTAGTAGAGGGGTGCCGACACCGCCCGTACGACCGCCTCCGGGTCCGTCCCCTCGGGCAACTCCCGCCTGGTGACGCCCTGTTGCACGCACGGCGCCCACTCCGCCACCCGCACCTCGTAGAACCGGCGGAGCGCCTGCGCCGTACGCTCGTCGCAGGTCGCCGCGGCGATGACGGCACGGAACAGGGCACCCTGCCGGGGATCCGCCAGCGTCCGCTGCACCAGCGTCGCGTTGGCGAGCAGGTCGCCCAGCACGGACCCGGTCTCCTCGCGCGGCAGCGACTGCTCGGCCATGTCGGCGAGCAGGTCGGCCACCAGCCCGGTCACCGAGCCCCAACGCCGGTACACGGTGGTCTTGCCGACCTCGGCCCGGCGGGCGACGTCGGCGAGGTCGAGGCCGTCGAAACCCTGCTCCGCGAGGACGTCCCCGGCCGCCCGCAGCACGGCCTCACGGACACGCGCGGTACGCCCTCCGGGACGTACGGTGCCGGGTTCGGCGGACATATCGGCCTCCTTGGTGCGCTCGCGATCTGCGTCCCCAGCGTAACGGAACAGTGGAACCATTTAACCCTCACCCTGCGTGACATCCCCATGTCCACGCACGTCACCCGCCTGATACCGTCCCCGCCAACGGCCGAATTCCCACGTGGTCCGCCACCCCGCTTTCGTCCAAATCCGTTTCGTCGCTGAGAGGTTGGAGCATGCCGGAGGACGTCGCAGCAGCCCGGGCCGCCGCCGAGGAGGAGTCCGCCTTCTCGCACGCGCCCGTGGACCCCGACGCCATCGCCTCGTACGGCGACCACCCCGACCAGGTGATCGACTTCTACGCGCCGCGCGGCGAGTCCGTTCCGGGCGTCCTGGCTCCGCTGGTCGTCGTCCTGCACGGTGGCGCATGGCGGGCGCCGTACGACCGGCGGCATGTCACGCCGTTCGCCGACTTCCTGGCGCGGCGCGGGTTCGCCGTGGCCAACGTGGAGTACCGGCGGGGGGCGGAGGGCGGGGACTTCGGCGCTGCGGATTCCGGTACGGGTGGCCCGGTCGCGGGACGCTGGCCGGACACGTTCGACGACGTCACCGCCGCGCTGGACGCGTTGCCCGCTCTCGCACGGGAGGTGCTCCCGCAGGCCGATGCGCGCCGGATCGTGGTCACCGGCCACTCGGCCGGCGGTCACCTGGCCCTCTGGGTGGCGGCCCGCCATGTCCTGCCCGCGGACGCCCTCTGGCGCACCGACCGCCCCGCGCCCCTGCGGGGTGTGGTCGCGCTTGCCCCGATCGCCGACTTCACGGTCGCCGACAAACTGGACGTCTGCGGGGGCGCACCGCGGCAACTCCTGGGCGGGGCAGTGGAGTTCCCCGAGCGTCAGCCGTACGCCGACCCCGCGCTCCTGCTGCCGACGGGCATCGCCACGACGGTCGTCCAGGGCCGGACGGACGTCGTAGTCCCCCAGGCGGTCGCCGAGTCGTACGCGGACGCGGCGGCGAAGGCGGGGGAAGTGATCGGTCTGACACTGCTGGAGGACGTCGGCCACTTCCCGCTGATCGACCCTGCGGCGGATGCGTGCGCGGTGGTGGCGGAGGAGATCGCACAGCTGGCATGGTGAGTTCGCAGATGCCCTCTCACCTGCGAGTATCCCGTCACCTGCAGCTGCCCCGTCACGTGGGCGCGCCCCGCCCGGAGAGGCCCCTGCCGGGAGGGCCCCCTCATACCCGTAGTACCTGAGAGCTACATCGCAGGTGAGCTCCCTGGCATGACGCGGACGACAAGTCCGGATCCGTAACTTCCCTTCCAGGTAGGCCCGATGGCCGGGCGGACTGGAAGGGATGACGACCATGGGGCGTACGACGGGGGCAGCGGGGGCGAGCTCGTCGGGCAAGGTGGGTGCGCCGGGCGAGCGGGCCGAGTCGAGCGAGGCGGCCGACTCCGGCGGGCCGGGCGAGCGGGGTGCGCCGACCGAGCGGAGTGCGCCGCGCAGGCCGAGGAAGGCGCGCCGCACGCACCGACTGCGTCGAGCGCTGCTCGCCACCCTGATCACCGGTGCCGTGGTCGTTCCGCTGGCCGGTGCGGCGCGGCCCGAGATACCCGCTCCGAAGCCGGCCGCCTTCGCGCCGGTCACGGCGGCGACGCTGGACGACGCGTATGCGGCCAACCGCGCCAACGCCGCCGAGGCGTCCCGTATGGCCGCGGCCAACGGCAGCCGTGAACGCGCCGCCGCGGACCGGGCGATGGCCGACCCGTCCCGTCACTTCCTCACCTTCGACGGCCGCGGCCCCGGCCTCGCGACGGAGGTCTTCGGCGACCTGGCGCACGCCGACCGCATCGCCGTCCTGGTCCCCGGCTCCGACACGTCCATCGAGACCTACGGCCGTTTCCGCAATGCCGCCCGCGCGCTGCACGAACGGCTCACCCGGGAGGCCTCGCAGGGCACGCGCACCGCGGTGGTGGCCTGGCTCGGCTACGAGACGCCGGGCACGATCAGCGCCACGGTCGCGACGGCCGGGCGGGCCGAGGACGCGGCTCCCAAGCTGCGGGAGTTCGTGCGGCAGCTGCGCGCCATCCCGGACCGCACGCCGAGCGCGGCAGGCGGGCCGCACATCTCCCTCCTCTGCCACTCCTACGGCTCGGTGGTCTGCGGCAGCGCGGCTTCCGACCTCGACGTGGACGACATCGCCCTGATAGGCAGTCCCGGCACCGGCGTCGACACCGCCGGCGCCCTGCACACCCCGGCCCGCGTCTGGGCGGCCCGCGGCGGTGACGACTGGGTGGCCGAGGTCCCGCACATCAGGTTCGACCTGCTCGGCACGACCATCGGCTTCGGCACCGACCCGATGTCGCCGTCCTTCGGTGCCCGGGTCTTCTCGGCGGGCTCCGGCGGCCACAGCGACTACTTCAGCCCGGGCTCGCCGTCCCTGACGAACCTGACCCGCATCGTCCTGGGCGAGACCTCGGAGGTGACCCATGGCTGAGTCCACCATCGCCGGGCGTCCGCGCGGTGCCTGGCGGGGCATACCGGAGGGCATACGGCTGGGCGCCGCCCGCGTCGACGCCGTCACCCCCGTCGAACGGGACCGGGCGGTCGACGCCCTGCGCGCCTTCGCCATCCTCGGCGTCGTGCTCGGCCACTGGCTGGTGACGGCTCTGGTGGCGGACGGCGGGTCCGGCCTGCGCACCGCGAGCCCGCTCCAGCACATGCCGTGGCTGGCCCCGATCTCCTGGGCCTTCCAGACCCTCGCCGTGTTCTTCCTGGTCGGCGGCCATGTGGCGACCCGCGGCTACACCTCGGCCCGGGCCCGTGGCACGACGTACGGACAGTGGCTGAGGTCCCGGCTGTCGCGCCTGTTCAAACCGGTGGCGGCCGTCCTCACCCTGTGGACGGTGACGTCGGTCCTGCTGCTCCTCTCGGGCACGGACATCGACACGGTCCACACCCTGGTCAAACTGGCCCTGTCCCCGCTGTGGTTCCTCCTGGTCTTCGCGACGCTGACGGCGGTGACGCCCCTCCTCCTGCGCCTCAACCCCCTGTGGCCCCTGGCCGTCGTTCTCCATGTGGACCTCCTGCGCTTCGGCCTGGGCGGCCCCGCGTGGCTCGGCTGGGTGAACGTGGCGGCCGGCTGGCTGGTGCCGTTCAGCCTGGGCGCGGCGTGGACCCGGGGTGAGCTGGAGCGCCGCCGCGCGGGCTGGATCCTGCTGACGGGCGGCGCGGCGGCGACGGCGGCGCTGGTCGCCTGGGCGGGCTACCCGGCGTCCATGGTCGGCGTGCCCGGCGCCGGCATCTCCAACCTCAACCCACCGACCCTGGCCGCCGTCACCTTCGGCCTGGCCCAGTGCGGCCTGGCCCTGCTCCTGCGCGAGCCCCTGCGCCGCACGATGCGGCGCCCCCTGGCCTGGGCGGCGGTGGCCCTGCTCAACCTCTCCGCGATGACGATCTTCCTCTGGCACCAGACGGCCCTGATGGCCACCACAGCCACGGGCCTCCTGGCAGGCCACCTCCCCGGCCTGCACACCCTCCCCGACAACCTCACCTGGGTGGCGGCCCGCCTGGCATGGCTCCCGGTGTTCACCCTGGTCCTGGCGGCCTGCTGGACGGCATTCCGCCTGTACGAACAGGGCCCGCGCCGCCCCAAGGGCCGCACCTCCAGGGTGATCCGCTCCAACCCCACCCCACAGAACGAGAAAACGAAGGCCCGGCACCATGCCTAGTGTTGACCCCGTGAACGACGAGGAGGAGAAGCCGAGGGCCGCCGAGGGGGAGCGGGGTTCGCGGGGGTCGGCTGCGGGGGCTGCGGGGGCTGACGGAGGGGGCGCCTCGCAGGCGCCGGCCGCTGCGGCTGATGGCGAGGGTGCCTCGGCGGTGCAACCCGCAACGCCTCACGGCGGCCACACCTCGCACGTGCCGCCCGCAGCGGCTGACGTCGGGGTTGCCTCGCACGCGCCACCCGCAGCCGCCGACGGCGAACACGCCCCACCGGTGCCGCCCGCACCAAGGAAACGCCCCCTCGCCACCAACCTCCGCAAACCCTTCGGGAGAACCTGGCTCCGCTGGCTGACCATTTTCCTCACCACCTGGATCGCCCTCGGCGTCTCCCTGGCGGGCGGCAACGAAATCAGCGAGAGCTACGACCTGAGCACGGCCGACGGCCTGATCGCCGGCTTCGCCCAAGGCATCACCCTGTGCCTGGCCCTGTGGCGCCCGGGCAGAGCCTGGGCCCTCAGCCTGGCGGCCACATTCATCACCGCCATGATCGCCCGCCCCCACCTCGCAGACCTCCCAGCCCCAGCCCCCGCCCCCAACTGGCCCTGGAGCACCCCAGAAGTCATCGCCCACGCCGGCGTCCTGCTGCTCCTGGCCCTCCGCGTCCCCACCCGCAGGGCCGTCGCGGCCCTCGCGGTGTCGGCGCTGGCCACCTTCGCCCTTCAGGGCGGGCTGGGCGGCACGAAGTACTCCGGCACCGGCGCCGCGGCGGTCGCCGTCTTCGCCATCGCCGTCGTCGTCGGCACCGCCCTGCGCGGCCGCAAGGAGGCCCGCACCCAGCTCGTCGTGCAGGAGACGCTCACCGCGGAGGAACGAGCCCACCGCACCCTGCTGGAGGAGCGCAGCCGTATCGCCCGCGAGCTGCACGACGTGGTCGCCCACCACATGTCGGTCATCTCCATCCAGGCCCAGGTAGCCCCCCACCTCGTCGAGAACCCGTCCGACGAGCTGAAGGAAAACCTCGACGGCATCCGGCAGAACGCCCTGGAGGCGCTCACCGAACTCCGCCGCGTCCTGGGCGTCCTGCGCTCGGAACACCCCGACGCCCCGGACAACGTGGAAGCGGGCGGCACCGGCACAGGCACCGGATCGACAAGCGCCCCGCACGCTCCGCAACCCACCCTCGACCGGCTCGACGCGCTCGTGGAGAACACCCGGGCCGCCGGCCTGACCGTGACCCTCGACGTCACCGGCGAGCGCCGCCCGCTGCAGCCCGGCCTGGAGCTGTCGGCGTACCGGATCGTGCAGGAGGCGCTGAGCAACGTACTGCGCCATGCCCCCGGCGCGACCGCCCGCGTCGAAGTCGTCCACGAGCGCAGCGGCCTGACCGTGTGGGTCGCCAACTCGCGGCCGGAGCGTCCCGCGCCGCCGTCGCCGGGCGCGGGGCACGGGCTGCTCGGCATGCGGGAGCGGGCCGCGATGCTCGGCGGCGCCCTGTCGGCGCACCCGTCGCCGGACGGCGGCTACCTGGTGAGCGCCTATCTGCCCGCGTACCCGCGCCTCGAAGGCCTCGGCTACGTTCCCCAGGATCCCCATCACGCCCACGCCCACGCCCCCGCCCCCGCCCCGGACAAGGACGGCACCGCATGACGAGCAGCCCCATCCGCGTACTCATCGCCGACGACCAGCAGATGGTCCGGCAGGGTTTCACCGTGCTGCTCAACACCAAGCCCGACATCGACGTCATCGGCCAGGCGGTCGACGGCCTGGACGCGGTCACGAAGGTCGCCGACCTGCTCCCCGACGTCGTGCTGATGGACATCCGCATGCCCGAACTCGGCGGCATCGAGGCCACCCGCCGTATCACCGCCGCGACCCCGCAGATCAAGGTGCTGGTGCTGACCACCTTCGACCTCGACGAGTACGTGTACGAGGCACTGCACGCGGGCGCCTCGGGCTTCCTCCTCAAGGACGCCTCCGCCGACCAGCTGGCCGAGGCGGTCCGGGTCGTGGCGGCCGGCGACGCCCTCCTCGCGCCCGGCATCACCCGGCGGCTGATCGTCGAGTTCTCCCGCCTGGTCAAGCGGCCCCGCGCACCGCTCAAGGAACGTGTCGGCGACCTGACCGAACGCGAGACGGAGGTCCTCGCGCTGATCGCGCAGGGGCTGTCGAACGCGGAGATCGCCGAGCGCCTCGTCGTGGCCGAGCAGACCGTGAAGACCCACGTGGGCCGCATCCTGGTGAAGCTGGGGCTGCGGGACCGTACGCAGGCGGCGGTGTTCGCGTATGAATCGGGGGTGGTGCGGCCCGCCGGACACTGAGCGGGGCCGCAGCCCACGGACACCCGCATCCGGCCTCGACCAGCAGCGATACCCGTAGTACCTGAGATGGACCTGCGGGAACCCTTCTCACTGGGGACGACCGCGACACGGCCCTGCGCCTACCGTTCTGTACGTGACCGAGACGACTCAGATGCCGACCCCGCCACCCGGGGACGGGGCCAAGACGCGCAGCCCCGAGTTCCGGCTGGCCGTGAATGCCGTGCAGGGGCTGCGCCAGGATCTGTTCCACGACGCCTTCGCCTACCGCCCGCTGGCCCGGATGAAGGTCGACGGCCCCGTGACCCGGCGGCTGCCCGGCCGCATGCGCGAGTACGCGACCTGGACACCGCATGCCGTGATCACCACGATCGGCCTGCTCACGCTCCTCATGTCCGCCGCCGACAACGACAAAGGGGCGCTGCTGCTCGGCCCGCTCGCTCTGATCCCGATCCTGCTGACCATGGTCCGGCCGGTCGGAGCGTTCTGGCTGTCGATGGCGGCCACCCCGGTCAGCCAGGTCTTCGGCAGTTCGTGGGACGGCTGGCCATGGCTGCCTGCGACCTTCCTCTGCCATCTGACCGTGCTGACGGTCGTGGCGATACGCACCAGGCCCCGCACGGCCGCCTACATGTGGGTTGTCACCGCGGCGTACGCCTTCGCGGCGGACGTGCTGTTCGGGTCGCCGGGCTACTACGGCACGAACTCCGGCCCGATGCTGATCCTCTCCGCATTGATGCTGCTCGTCGTCGCCGTCTGGCACACGCGCAAGGAGGCCCGGCAGGAGGTCACCGCCCAACAGACCGTGACCGCGCAGGAGCGCTCCAAGCGCACCCTGCTGGAGGAGCGCACGAACATCGCCCGGGAGCTGCACGACGTGGTGGCCCACCACATGTCGGTCGTCGCCATCCAGGCAGAGGCCGCCCCCTACCGGGTGGAGAACCCTCCGCCGGAGCTGGAGCGGGCCTTCGCCACCATCCGGGAGAACGCGGTGGCGGCCCTCACCGAACTGCGCCGCGTCCTGGGCGTCGTCCGCGCCGAGGACTACGAGGCCCCGGACGCCCCGCAGCCCACCCTCTCCGACCTGGACGCACTGCTGGCCAACGTGCGGGACGCGGGACTGAGCGTGGAGAAGACGGTGATCGGCGCGGTCCGCGAGCTGCCGCCCGGTGTGGAGCTGTCGGCGTACCGGATCGTGCAGGAGGCGCTGAGCAACAGCCTGCGGCACGCGCCCGGCGCGAGCGCCCGGGTGGAGGTCGGATACGTTCTCGGTGGTCTCGGCCTGCGCATAGTCAACGGGCCGCCGCCCGCGCCGGCCCTCGTGAAGCCCTCGCCGGGTGCCGGGCACGGCATCACCGGGATGCGGGAGCGCGTCAGCATGCTGAACGGTGAGATGACGGCGGACCGGACGGAGGACGGCGGCTACGAGGTGGCCGTGTTCCTGCCGGTCGCCATGACGACAGAGGACGGCTCATGACCATCCGTGTGCTGATCGCGGACGACCAGATGATGGTGCGCGAGGGCTTCTCGGTCCTGCTGAACGCGATGCCGGACATCGAGGTCGTCGGCGAGGCGGTCAACGGACGGGAAGCGGTGGACCGGGTCCGCGAACTCACCCCGGATGTCGTGCTGATGGACATCCGCATGCCGGAGCTCAACGGCATCGAGGCGACCCGGGAGATCGTCGCGGCCGACGGCGCGGCGAAGGTGCTGGTGCTGACCACCTTCGACCTCGACGAATACGTCTACCAGGCGCTGCGCGCGGGAGCCTCCGGCTTCCTGCTGAAGGACGCCTCGGCTCGCCAACTCGCCGACGGAGTAAGAGTGGTGGCGGCCGGCGAAGCTCTTCTCGCCCCCTCCATCACCCGGCGGCTGATCACGGAGTTCTCGAAGCTGTCCGACTCCCCGCGTCTGATGTCGTCCGCGCACGCGGCGTACGGGGATCTGACCGAGCGGGAGACGGAGGTGCTGGTGCTGATCGCACAGGGCCTGTCGAACCAGGAGATAGCCGGGCGGCTGGTGGTCGCCGAGTCGACGATCAAGACCCACGTCAGCCGGATCCTGGTGAAGCTGGGCCTGCGGGACCGTACGCAGGCGGCGGTGTTCGCCTACGAGGCGCGGCTGGTCACGCCGGGCTGAGCGGACACCCCTGGTCAGGGAGGGGGAGGTGGGGCTAACGTCCGGGCATGGCAGCTCCTTCCGCCCTCGCGTTCGACCCGTGGGACCCGGCGTTCCTCGCCGACCCGTACCCCGCCTACGCAGAACTGCGGGACAGGGGCCGGGTGCACTGGTTCGAGCCCACGAACCAGTGGCTGGTCCCGCATCACGCGGACGTCTCGGCGTTGCTGCGCGACCGTCGCCTCGGCCGGACGTACCAGCACCGTTTCACCCACGAGGACTTCGGGCGGACGGCGCCGCCGCCGGAGCACGAGCCGTTCCACGTCCTGAACGACCACGGGATGCTCGATCTGGAGCCGCCGGACCACACCCGGATCCGCCGGCTGGTGTCGAAGGCGTTCACGCCGCGCACGGTGGAGCAGCTGAAGCCGTATGTGCAGGGGCTGGCGGGTGAGCTGGTGTCGGGGCTGGTCGAAGCGGGTGGCGGTGATCTGCTGGCGGACGTCGCGGAGCCCCTGCCGGTCGCGGTGATCGCCGAGATGCTGGGGATTCCCGAGTCGGACCGGGCGCAGCTGCGGCCCTGGTCGGCGGACATCTGCGGGATGTACGAGCTGAACCCGTCCGAGGAGACGGCGACCAGGGCGGTCCGGGCCTCGGTCGAGTTCTCGGAGTACCTCCTGGAGCTGATCGCGGCCCGCCGCAAGGAGCCGGGCGACGACCTGATCTCGGGCCTGATCGCCGCGTACGACGAGGGTGACCGGCTCACCGAGCAGGAGATGATCTCGACGGCGGTCCTCCTGCTGAACGCCGGCCACGAGGCCACGGTGAACTCCACGGTCAACGGCTGGTGGGCGCTGTTCCGCAACCCCGACCAGCTGGCGGCCCTGCGGGCCGACCACTCCCTGATCCCCTCGGCGATCGAGGAGCTGATGCGTTACGACACCCCGCTGCAGCTCTTCGAGCGCTGGGTCCTGGACGAGATCGAGATCGACGGCACGACGATCCCGCGCGGCGCGGAGATCGCCCTGCTGTTCGGCTCCGCCAACCACGACGCGACGGTCTTCGAGACCCCGGCCGAGCTGGACCTCACCCGCAAGGAGAACCCGCACATCTCCTTCAGCGCCGGCATCCACTACTGCATCGGCGCCCCGCTGGCCCGCATCGAACTGGCCGCCTCGATGACGGCCCTGCTGGAACAGGCCCCGACCCTGCGGCTTGCGGCAGAGCCGGAGCGGAAGCCGAACTTTGTGATCCGGGGGCTGGAGGGGCTGAGCGTCGAGGTCGGGTGAACACTCGATCGGCTGATCGCTGAGCGAATCCCGATCGAGGGTCGTCGGCTGCTCGTCAAGCTGGTGCCTGCCTACGAAGGGAGGCACCATGACGGTTATGGCAGAGCGCGCGTCGTCTCAGTTGTCGGTGGACATGTTCGAGCGGATCGCCGAGTTCGCCGAGCGGGAGGACGAGACCGTCAGGTTCGAGTTCATCGACGGACGGATCGGGCTCAGGAAAGTGACAAACGGCAACCACGGCGCGATCACTATGTGGCTGATCCGGCAATGCATGCGTGCCAGGCCTGAGCTCGACCTCAATCCATTGCAAGGTCTCAAGGTGGAGGCCTACCGCCAGGGACGGGCCCGACCTGACGGGGTGCTCGCCCCGGTTGATCACTTCGTGGGCCAAGGGGACTGGGCCGACCCCCACGGCGTGCTGATGGCAGTCGAGATCACGTCGTACGACTCGGACACGCACAACCGGGACCGGGTCGAGAAGCCTCGGGCGTACGCCGAGGCCGGCATCCCGGTCTATGTGCTGATCGACCGGGACAACCTGACCGTCCTCGTACACAGCGATCCGGACCTGGAGGACGGCTACCGGGACATCCACGTGGTCAGGCTCGGCGGCAAGGTAACTCTCCCCGATCCGGTCGGCATCGACCTCGACACGGAGGAGCTCAAGCTGTACTTCGACTGATCCCGGTCACGTCGTCATGTCCCGCCGCCGCAACCCCGCCAGCCCCCCGGCCACCAGCACCACCGCGAGACCGGTGAGGGCCAGCACCGGCCCCCACTCCATCCCCCCGCCCGGCAGCTTCGGCAGATGCCCGAACGGGGACAGGTCCAGGACCGCCTGCGGGACATCGAGCGCGGGGCCCACCCAGCCGATCAGCAGCACCGCCCCGGCCACCCCCCACGCCGCCATCGCCGCGCGCGGGAGCAGGCCGTACAGGAGGACCGCCAGGCCGCCGACGACCCAGACCGCGGGGAGCTGGACCAGGCAGGCGCCCAGGATCGGGCCGAGCTGGTTGCCGTAGCCGACGGCGAAGCCGAGGCCGGCCAGGAGCATGATCAGGGCCGAGCCGGCGAAGGCGATCACGAGATGGCCGGCCGCCCAGCGCAGGCGGCCCACCGCGTTCGCCAGGATCGGTTCCGCCCGCATCGACGTCTCCTCGCCGTGCAGCCGCAGGACGGAGGCCACCACGTACAGGGCGGCGATCAGGCCGAGCATGCCGACCATCGAGGCGAGGAAGGCGTCGGTGATGCCGGACTGGCCGCCCATCCGCTGGAAGATCTCGCGGGCGTTGTCGTTGTCGCCGACCAGGTCGGCCACGCCGTCGGTGAGACCGCCGTAGATGACCCCGGCGAGGAGGAACCCGATGCTCCAGCCGAGCACGCTGCCGCGCTGGAGTCGCCAGGCGAGCGCGCCGGCAGTGCCGAGGCGGCCGTCGGGCGGTCCGGGCCGGGCGGGCAGGAAGCTCATGCCGACGTCCCGGCGCCCGGCGAGCTCGTACGCCACCACGCCCTGGACGACGGTCGCCCCCGCGAACAGCAGCAGGACCCACCAGCGTTCGTGTGCGAACGGCCGCAGGTTCTCCAGCCAGCCCAGTGGCGACACCCACGTCAGCGCCGACGAACCGTCGTCCGACGCCGAGTCGCCCGCCGCGCGCAGCACGAACGCGGCGCCCACCAGCCCCGCCGTCAGCCCCCGTGCCAGCCGGGCGCTCTCCGTGAACTGGGCGACGATCGCCGCGAGCGTGGCGAAGACCATGCCGACCCCGGCGAGAGAGAGCCCGAACGCCAGCGCGCCGGACGTCCCCTGGCCCGCGAGGCCGGCGGTCACCAGCACCGCCAGTACGGCATTCGCGACGGCCGCCGTCAGCAGCGCCGCCGTCAGGGAGGCCCGTCGGCCCACCATCCCGGACGCCACCAGCTCCTGACGGCCGCTCTCCTCCTCGTCACGGGTGTGCCGTACGACGAGGAGCATGCTCAGCACGGCCGCGAGGGCGCCCGCGTACACGCCGACCCGCCAGGCCGTCAGGGCGCCGATCGAGTCGCCGAAGACGGGGCCGATCAGGGCGCGGAAGGAGGCGTTGGTGGCGGTGTCCTGCACCAGGTCGGCCCGGTCGGCCGGGGTGGCGTACAGGTTCTCCAGGGTGTTCGGCATGGAGAGGATCATCAGCGCGTTCACCGCCACCCAGACCGGGATCATCGCCCGGTCGCGGCGCAGGGCGAAGCGCAACAGCGTGCCCGTGCCGGCGAGTTGGCGGGTGCCGCCGCCGGTCCGTACGGCGAAGTCGCCGGTCGTCGTGGTCGCCGTCGTCATCGGGCCACCTCGCTCATGTCGGCCTGGTAGTGCCGCAGGAACAGCTCCTCCAGCGTCGGCGGCGTCGAGGCCAGCGACCGTACGCCGGACTCGCTGAGCGACCGCAGGACGGCGTCGAGTTTGTCGGTGTCGACCTGGAGGCGGACGCGGTGGCCCTGCCCCTTCTCGATCGACTGAATGGCGAGGTCGTGGACTCCGGGCAGCTGCGCCAACCCATTGGGCGGACCGGCCAGTTCGGCCGTGACGCTGGTCCGCGTCAGATGGCGCAGGTCGGCCAGGGAGCCGCTCTCGACCGTACGGCCCTTGCGGATGATGCTGACCCGGTCGCAGAGTTCCTCGACCTCGCTGAGGATGTGCGAGGAGAGCAGGATCGTACGGCCGCGCTCGCGCTCCTCCTCGACGCAGCGCTGGAAGACCTCCTCCATCAGCGGGTCCAGACCCGACGTCGGCTCGTCGAGGATCAGCAGGTCGACGTCGGAGGCGAACGCGGCGACGAGGGCGACCTTCTGGCGGTTGCCCTTGGAGTACGTGCGGCCTTTCTTCGTCGGGTCCAGCTCGAACCGCTCGATCAGCTCGGTCCGGCGCCGCTTGTCGAGGCCCCCGCGCAGCCGGCCGTACAGGTCGATGACCTCGCCGCCGGACAGGTTCCGCCACAGCGTCACATCACCCGGCACGTACGCGATCCGGCTGTGCACCTCCACCGCGTCCGCCCAGGGGTCGCGGCCGAGTACCTGCGCGCCGCCCGAGTCGGCGCGCAGCAGGCCGAGCAGGACGCGGATGGTGGTCGACTTGCCGGCGCCGTTGGGGCCCAGGAAGCCATGGACCTCGCCGGTCTCGACGTCCAGGTCGAGGCCGTCGAGTGCATGCGTCTTGCCGAACGACTTGTGCAGTCCGGAGACGGTGATTGCCTTCGTCATGCTTCAGAACGTACGCTTCTTTCAGAAATTTGTGAAGTTAAGGAAGCGTAGAAAGCCTCGATAGGATGGGTGCATGACGGAATCAGTCGGCGCAGGGGCGGCAGGCCGGGACGCGGAGTCCGTGTCGAAGTTCGTGGAGTCCTTCGCGGCGCAGCTCGTCGAGGCCGGGATGCAGCGCATGGCCGCCCGCGTCTTCGCCGCGCTGCTCTCCTCCGACAAAGGCGTGCTGACCTCCGCCGAACTGAGCGAACAGCTCCGCATCAGCCCCGCGGCCGTCTCCGGGGCGGTGCGCTACCTGTCCCAGACGCACATGGTGACGCGCGAGCGGGAGCCCGGCTCGCGCCGCGAGCGCTACCGGGTGCACGGTGACCAGTGGTACGAGGCCCTGACCAACCGCGAGGCCGTGCTCAAGCGGTGGGAGGTGGCCCTGCGCGAGGGCGTCACCAGCCTCGGCGCCGACACTCCGGCGGGCCGCCGGCTGGCGGAGACGCTCGCCTTCTTCGAGTTCGTGGAGACCGAGGTCGCGGCGATGATGGAGCGCTGGCGGGCCCACCGCGAGAAGACCTTCGGCCAGGGCTGACCCGCCCCGCTCTCCGCACCCTCGGCGACCGCGTCCGCACCCGGCAGGCCCGCCGGCCGGCTCACCGCCCCGGCAGCATCAGCCGCAGCCCGCCCTCGCCCACGGTCCACGTCCGTCTGCGTACCGGCCCGGAGACGGCCGTGTCGGCCCGGTAGCGGAAGTGGGCGCCCGAGACGGTCACCGTCCGGCCCTCGGCCCGCAGCGGTGTGGCCTCCGCGCCGACCGAAGCGGGGCGCACCTCCACCTCGGCCACCCCGGCGAGCCCCGGCGCCACCGACACCGCCTCGACCGGCTGGTCGAGGTCCACCAGCGTCGTCCCGTCGACCTCGACCCGCAGCCGCGACGGTCCCGTCTCGGCAGGGGAGGCGCCGCGCGCCGGCACCAGGGTCCGTACGAGCGACTGACACGTCCGCAGCCAGGGCCGCCCCGCCATCGACCCCACCGCGGTGGCCCCGGCCGGCGCGGCGGGGTCCCGTATCGGCGGGATCCGCAGCGCGCCCAGCACCACCCCGTCGCTGTCGTCCACGAGCAGGTCCAGCCGCCGCTCCACCCCGTCCAGCACCGCCCGGGCCGCCGCCACCGCCCCTATGGGCAGCCCGAGGGATCCGGCCAGGGCCAGCGCACCGCCGACCGGCACCACCGACAGCACACATTCGGCCAGCTCCCGCTGCCGGTGCAGCACCGTCACCGCACGCATCAGCGCCCGGTCGTCGCCCACGACCACGGGCCGCCGAGACCCCCGTCGGGTCAGCGCCCTGGCGAATTCGTCGGGATCGTCCGGCAGGCAGACCTTCGTGGCCGCACCCGCGCTGAGCACGTCTTTCGCGATCCTGACGGACTCACCGTCCGTCCTCCGAGCAACCGGATCGATCACCACCAGCAGCTGATCGGACGTCGCGAAAGTCGCCACCTCGGCCATGCCTCGCTTCCTCGGGTAGCATCTTTGTGCAAGAGCCCCTTGCGCTATTGCGCCAGGGGCTTCGTCTATTCCGGGGCTATCCGGTCCGACGGTTCGCGGCCAACGACGGTCGCGTCCGGTCGAGGTGTACACGGTGGAAGACCTCCGCGTACACCCCTGACCTTGGACATGCCCCGCCCGGAAGGGGTGTACGCGCGTGCCCGCACTTGTGCTGCTCGGTGCTCAGTGGGGTGACGAAGGCAAGGGAAAGGCGACGGACCTGCTAGGCGGCTCCGTCGACTATGTGGTGCGCTACCAAGGCGGCAACAACGCCGGCCACACGGTAGTCGTGGGCGATCAGAAGTACGCCCTTCACCTGCTCCCTTCCGGAATCCTGTCCCCGGGGTGCACCCCGGTCATCGGAAACGGCGTCGTCGTCGACCCGTCGGTCCTGTTCTCCGAGCTGAACGGGCTGAACGAGCGCGGCGTCGACACGTCGAAGCTCCTGATCAGCGGTAACGCTCACATCATCACGCCGTACAACGTGACGGTGGACAAGGTGACGGAACGCTTCCTCGGGAAGCGGAAGATCGGCACGACCGGCCGCGGCATCGGCCCGACCTACGCGGACAAGATCAACCGCGTGGGCATCCGGGTCCAGGACCTCTACGACGAGTCGATCCTGACCCAGAAGGTCGAGGCGGCCCTCGACGTCAAGAACCAGGTCCTCACCAAGCTCTACAACCGGCGCGCGATCGCCGTCGACCAGGTGGTCGAGGAACTGCTGGGCTACGCCGACAAGCTCGCGCCGTACGTCGCCGACACGATCCTCGTCCTCAACCAGGCCTTGGAGCAGGACAAGGTGGTCCTCTTCGAGGGCGGCCAGGGCACGCTGCTCGACATCGACCACGGGACCTATCCCTTCGTCACGTCCTCCAACCCCACCGCCGGTGGTGCGTGCACGGGCGCCGGCGTGGGCCCCACCAAGATCAGCCGCGTCATCGGCATCCTCAAGGCGTACACGACGCGCGTCGGCTCGGGTCCCTTCCCGACCGAGCTCTTCGACGAGGACGGCGAGGCGCTGCGCCGCATCGGTGGCGAGCGGGGCGTGACGACCGGCCGTGACCGCCGCTGCGGCTGGTTCGACGCGGTGATCGCCCGGTACGCGACCCGCGTGAACGGTCTGACGGACTTCTTCCTCACCAAGCTGGACGTCCTGACCGGCTGGGAGCAGATCCCGGTCTGCGTGGCGTACGAGATCGACGGCAAGCGCGTCGAGGAGCTCCCGTACTCCCAGACCGACTTCCACCACGCCAAGCCGGTCTACGAGATGCTGCCCGGCTGGTCCGAGGACATCTCGAAGGCCAAGTCGTTCTCCGACCTCCCGAAGAACGCCCAGGCCTACGTCAAGGCACTGGAGGAGATGTCCGGCGCCCCGATCTCCGCGATCGGCGTGGGTCCGGGCCGGGACGAGACGATCGAGATCAGCTCGTTCCTGTGAGTCGAAGAGGGGCGCCCGCCTGGGCGCCCCTCCTTCTCCTGATGGAGCAGTGAACGGGCGGATCGTGCAGGGCGCCCATAGCGTGAGGTCGTACGGCTCAGCGACGACCGGAACGAAGGTGTGTCATGCGCGTGCTACTGAAGGCGAATATGGACACGGAGAAGGGGAACGAGGCGATCCGCGCCGGCAAGCTCCCCCAGGTGATCCAGGAGCTGATGGAGAAGGTCAAGCCGGAGGCCGCCTACTTCACCACCGAGCACGGGCTGCGCACGATGTTCCTCTTCTTCGATCTGAAGGAGCCCTCCCAGATGCCGGCGATCGCCGAACCGCTGTTCTTCGAGCTGGGCGCCAAGGTGGAGTACACGCCGGTGATGAACGCCGAGGACGTCCAGAAGGGGCTCGCCCAGCTGAAGGTCGGCTGACCGTCAGCTGAAGACGATCATCGACCCCTGCGCCAGGCTCCGCGTCGCCGCCGCGTGCAGTCCCAGCCACACGTGCCGTTCGCGGGCGAAGGGGCTCGGGTCGTAGGGGCCGGGGACCGCCGGCTCCTCCAAGGACGTGGGGGAGAGCGGGGGTTGCGGCGGCGCCGGGGGGTTGGCCGGGTCGATGCCGATGATCTGGGCCACGAACTCCAGCTCGCGCAGGAGTGCCTGGGAGGAGCCCAGGGGGCCGCCGCCCGCCAGGAGCTCGTCGTTGGCGAGCGGGTTCGGGAAGTCGACGGGGACGTAGGCGCCCGCGTGGTCGTAGTGCCAGACCAGGTGTGACTGCTGGGCCGTCGACTCGAACATCTCCAGGAGCTGTTCGTAGTCCCCGCCCAGGTCGTCGACCGGGGTCACCGGGAGGCCGCAGACCTGGAGCAGATACGCGCGGCGCAGGAAGTGCAGGGCGTCGTAGTCGAAGCCGGCGACCGGGGCGACGTCGCCGGACAGGCCCGGCATGTACTGGTACACCGGAACCGGCGGCAGCCCGGCCTCGGTCAGCACCTTGTTGTATTGCGCGAGTTCTTCGGCGAACGGGTTGTCGGGGGTGTGGCACAACACGTCGACGAGCGGTACCAGCCACAGGTCACAGGCCAAAAGAGGGCTCCTCACACAGCGGTCGGGCAGCAGTCACACGGCGTGGCAAAGGCGTAGCACAGTGGGTAGCACGGTGGTCAGGGAAGGGTAATCGGTGCGGGTCCGGGGCGGACCCCCTCATGCCGGTCTTCGTGGGGCTCTTCAGGGCCCGGGCTCTTCCGGGGCTCGTCATGCAAGTCCCCGCTCGTGCAGGTCCCATACCCACACTCCGTCCACCCACCTCTCCGGAGCGCCCACCAGCTTCTCCGATGCCGGGTACGGTCGTTCGGCGGATGAGCAAGTTGCCCGCCCGGCCCGGGAGTTCGCGCAGCCGGTGCCGGCGGGCGCCGGGGTTCCGGAGGTCGGGGGTCGCCGCACGTCGGGGCCTTTCGCAGCTCCCGCTCGTGGGTCACCCGCCCGCCAGTCGCTCGATCAGGGCGAGAGCGCTGGCGTCGTGGTCGGCGATGATCGAGCGGGCCGTGGGCAGGTCGCGGCGCATCAGGGCGTCGACCAGTTCGGTGTGCCGGGACCACAGGTGGCCGCGCAGATCGTCGAGGCGGCGCAGATGCTGGACCGCGCAGACCCAGGACTGCACGCGCAGCCGGTGCAGGAAGTCGGAGAGGTACGGGTTCCCGAAGAGGGCGCCGAGTTCGCGCCAGAAGCGCAGGTCGTAGCCGATGAGTACGGTGAGGTCGCCTGCGGTGGCGGCGCGCTGCGCCTCCTCGGCGCGGCGGCGTACCCCGACGGCGGCGGCCAGGACGCGCGGGTCGTCGGGATCCCGGTGGCCCTTCTGGTCGGTGGCCAGGACTTGGAACATGCCGTCGGTGACCAGGCCGCGGGCCTCGATGATGCCGCGGTAGTCGTCGACGGAGTACTCGTGCACGCGGAAGCCGCGGTGCTGGTCGGCCTCCAGGAGGCCCTGCGCGGAGAGGTCGACGAGTGCCTCGCGGACCGGGGTCGCGGAGACGCCGTACTGGTCGGCGATCTCCTTGACCGTGAACTCCCGGCCTGCCTGCAGCCGCCCGGACAGTACCTCGTCGCGCAGTGCGTCCGCGATCTGCTGCCGCAGGGTGCTGCGGGTCACGGAGCCGTTGCCGCCGGTGCCGGTGCCGGGCATGGTGAGGGCGTCTCCCGTCGTCGCGATGAGGTGGCGTGCGCATGTATGTCTACGAGCACGCCACCTTACGCGTTCGGCTTCCGCGTGAGATTCCCGCGACGGCCGGACTTTTCCGCCCCCGCCGCCCCTGCCCCTCCCGTCCTCCAGGGGCTGCCGCCCCTGCCCGTCCCGTCCTCCAGGGGCTGCCGCCCCTTCGACCCCGCCTCTGGGGGCTGCCGCCCCCAGACCCCCGCTGTCGGCCTGAACGGCCTCGTCCTCAAACGCCGGACGGGCTGAATTGCCTGGACCGGCGTGGAGAGGTGAAGCCACCTGCGGGTGGGTGGGGGCTGGGGATGGCGGTGGCTTGTCCTCGAACGCCGGACGGGCTGGAATGCCGGGCCGGCGCCGAGGGGCGAGGCTGTTTGATGGGCGGAGCCCCGGGTCGCTTTTCGAGTTCGGCCTCTTGGCTGACCGAGTCGGGTGGTGGGTGGATGAGGCTGGGGGTCTGGGGGCGGAGCCCCCAGGGGTTTCGAGTCCAGCCTCCTGGCCGACCGAGACGGGTGGGCCGGTGGGCAAACCCCCTGGACGCCTACTCCACGTACCCGTCCGCCACAGCCAGCGCAGCGTCCAGCGCCGCGAGGCCCTCCTTCAGTTCCGCCTCCGTCACGTTGCAGGGCGGGACGACGTGGGTGCGGTTCATGTTCACGAAGGGCCAGATGCCGCCCGCCTTCGCGGCGGAGCCGAACGCGGCCATGGGGGCGTTGGCCTCGCCCGCCGCGTTGTAGGGCACCAGCGGCTCGCGGGTCTCCCGGTTCTTGACCAGTTCGAGCGCCCAGAACATGCCGACGCCGCGGACCTCGCCGACGGAAGGGTGACGTTCGGCCAGCTCACGCAGCGCGGGTCCGACCACGTCGGAGCCGAGCCGGGCGGCGTTCTCGACGACGCCCTCCTCGGCCATGACGTTGATCGTCGCGACGGCGGCCGCGCAGGCCAGCGGGTGCCCGGAGTAGGTCAGACCACCGGGGTACGGCCGCTTCGCGAAGGTCTGTGCGATGGCCCCGGAGATGGCCACGCCGCCCAGCGGCACGTACCCGGAGTTCACGCCCTTGGCGAAGGTCATCAGGTCGGGCGTGACATCGAACAGGTCCGCCGCGAACCACTCACCGGTCCGCCCGAACCCCGCCATGACCTCGTCCAGGATGAAGACGATCCCGTACTTGTCGCAGATCTCGCGGACGCCCGCCAGATAGCCGGCCGGCGGAATCATGATCCCGGCCGTCCCGGGAACCGTCTCCAGGATGATCGCGGCGACGGTCGACGGGCCCTCGAAGGCGATCGTCGTCTCCAGGTGCTCCAGCGCCCGCGCGCACTCCTGCTCCTCGGTCTCGGCGTAGAACCGGGAGCGGTAGAGGAAGGGCGCCCAGAAGCGCACGACACCGGCCGCGGCACTGTCGGAGGCCCAGCGGCGCGGGTCGCCGGTGATGTTCACGGCCTGCTGCGTACCGCCGTGGTACGACCGGTACGCCGACATCACCTTCGGCCGCCCGGTGTGCAGCCGGGCCATCCGTACGGCGTGCTCCACGGCGTCCGCGCCGCCGTTGGTGAAGAAGATCTTGTCCAGGTCGCCCGGCGTCCGCTCGGCGATCAGCCGCGCCGCCTCGGACCGGGCCTCGACGGCGAAGGCGGGCGCGAAGGTGGTCAGGTGTGCGGCCTGCTCCTGTATCGCGGCGACGACCTTCGGGTGCTGGTAGCCGATGTTCGTGTAGACGAGCCCGCTGGTGAAGTCGAGGTAGCGGTTGCCGTCGTAGTCCCAGAAGTACGACCCCTCCGCACCGGCGACGGCGAGCGGGTCGATGAGTTCCTGAGCGGACCAGGAGTGAAAGACATGCGCACGGTCCGTGGCCTTCACGGCGGCGCCGACCTCGGGATTTGGCTGAGGGGTCATGCGGCCGAGCGTACGGGTGGGCCCTTCCGGCGCGATATCGGCGTCCTGTCTGCGGTCGCTGGGTTTCCGCGACAGATTGTCGACGCCCATACAACCCGCCCGTTGACAGTAAGCTGTCTAAGTGACAGGATGTTGTCATCTTCGAGGTCTCCAGGAGGAGCCATGAGCAAGCCCGTGTACCTCGCCGTCTACAACACGCTGGCCGACTGGGAGCCGGGCCACGCCACCGCCCAGCTCGCCCGCGCCGGATACGAGATCCGTACGGTCGGCCCGACCCGGGAACCCGTCACGACCGTCGGCGGGCTGCGCATCCAGCCCGACCTGGCCCTGGACGACGTACGGCCCGCCGACGCGGCCCTGCTGATCCTCCCGGGCGCCGACCTCTGGGACACGGGCGACGAGCTCGCCCCGTTCGCCCGCAAGGCGCGGGAGTTCCTGGACGCGGGTGTGCCCGTCGCGGCGATCTGCGGGGCGACGGCCGGGATGGCGCGCGAGGGGCTGCTCGACGACCGGGACCACACCAGCGCGATCTCCTTCTACCTGGCCGCGACCGGCTACGGCGGCGGCGAGCGGTACGTCGAGGCCGACGCCGTCACCGACGGCGGGCTCGTCACCGCCGGCCCGACCGAACCCGTCGCCTTCGCCCGGGAGATCCTGCGGCTGCTGAAGGTGTACGACGACGAGGCCGTCGACGCCTGGTACCGCCTCTTCCACGACTCCGACGCCGAGGCGTACGCCGTACTGGAGAAGGCCGGAGTTCTGTGAGCGAGGAACGCCAGGATCTGCTGAGCCGCAGCGCGCTCGGTGTCTTCAGGCTCAACGGCCAGTTCCTCGCGGTCGCCGAGGAACTGGCCCGGCCGGCCGGGCTGACGGCGGCCTGGTGGCAGGTGCTGGGCGCGGTGCTCGGCGAACCCCTGCCCGTCGCCGGCGTCGCCCGCGCCATGGGCATCACCCGGCAGAGCGTGCAGCGCATCGCGGACCTGCTGGTGGAGAAGGGGCTCGCCGAATACCGGCCGAACCCCGCGCACCGCCGGGCGAAGCTCCTCGCGCCGACCGAGGAGGGGCGCGCGGCGATCTCCAGGATCAACCCCGGGCACGCCGCCCTCGCGGACCGGCTGGCCGACGCCTTCGGGGACGCGGAGCTCGCCGAGGCCGTACGGGTCCTGGAACGGTTGTCGAAGGTCCTCGACGGGATCGACGCTCCCGTTACCGAACCGTAGACGCCGCCCCGCTCACCTCCCGGTATGCCGCACTATCGTGGGGCCGTCGCGTAGGCGGGGGCTTGCGTGGGTGGGGTTGGGGGCGAGCGATGGAGAAGCTGGGGTCGGGTGATCCGCAGCAGATCGGGGCTTATCGGCTGCTGGCGCGGCTGGGAGCGGGCGGCATGGGGGACGTGTATCTCGCCCGCTCCGACCGCGGCCGTACCGTCGCCGTGAAACTCGTCCGGCGGGAACTGGCCGCCCAGGAGGAGTTCCGGGCCCGGTTCCGGCAGGAGGTGCAGGCCGCGCGGCAGGTCGGCGGGTTCTGGACCGCGCCGGTGCTGGACGCGGACACCGAGGCCGACGTGCCCTGGGTCGCCACCGGGTATGTCGCCGGGCCCAGCCTGCAGCGGGTCGTCGGGCGCGACCACGGGGCCCTGCCCGAGCGCTCGGTGCGGATCCTGACGGCCGGGCTGGCGCACGCGCTCAAGGACATCCATGCCGCGGGGATAGTGCACCGGGATCTGAAACCGTCCAATGTGCTGGTCACCATCGACGGGCCCCGCGTGATCGACTTCGGGATCGCCCGGGCGCTGGAGACGGTGGGCGGCGAGAGCGGGCTCACCCGCACCGGCGCGCTCGTCGGCTCACCGGGGTTCATGGCGCCCGAGCAGGTGCGGGGGGACCGGATCACGCCCGCGTGCGACGTGTTCTGCCTGGGCTCGGTGCTCTCGTACGCCGCGACCGGCAGGCTGCCCTTCGGCTCCGTCGACAGCGGCGCGCACGCCCTGATGTTCCGCATCGCCCAGGAGGAACCCGACCTGGAAGGGGTGCCCGAGGGGATCGCCGAGCTGGTGCGGGACTGCCTGCGCAAGGACCCGGGCGCCCGGCCGACACTGGACCGGATCCTGGAGCGCACGGGGGCCGAGGACACCGTCTCCGGGGGGCGGTCCCGGGATCCGTGGCTGCCGAGTGCGCTGGTGGCGCAGCTGGGGCGGCATGCGGTGCGGCTGCTGGACACGGAGGATCCGGTCGGGCCGGGGGAAGCCGGCGGAGCGGAGGGGTCCGCGAGGCCCGGAGGTGCGGACGGGCCCGCGCGTCCCGGCCCGGCGGAGGGTGGCTCCGGGGAGCCGACCCCCGCGGCCTCGCCCGAGCACGCCCCGGCCGCCGGGGCGACACCGCCGGACCAGCTCCCGACCGCGGCCGCGACCCGGGTCGGCCCGCCGCCGGGGCCGGGTGCCCCGCCCGGGGGCGCCTTCGGAGACGCCGCCGCCCCTGGCGGCACCCCGGCCCACCCGGCCTACGGCTCTCCGCAGCAGCACCCGCAGCAGCCGGCGTACGGCTACCCGGAGCCCGGCCCGCACTTGCCCCACGGCCCGGCCCCGTCGTACGGCGCCACACCCTCGTACGGCCCGAACCCGCCGTACGGTCACGGCTCGTCGTACGGCCCCACCCCGCCGTACGACGTACCCCTGCCGTACCTTCCCACCGCCCCCGAGGAGCCCCGCCGGAGCGGTCGTTCCACGGTGGCCCTCGTCCTCATCGCGCTGGTCGTCGCCCTTGCCGCCGGTGGTTCGGTGTACGGGCTGATGAACGGCGGCGGTGAGGAGCGGACCGGCGGTGATCCGACCGTCTCCCCGACCGTCACCACCGACACGACCGGCTCCGGGGGCGACGACCCGAACGCCCCCACCCCTTCCCCGAGCCCGACCACCTCGGCGCCGGGGGACGGTGTGATCCCGCCCGGCTTCCTGGGCACCTGGACGGCCTCGATCGACAACGCGGGCGGCGCGAACACCCGCCGGCTGACCATCCGGCAGGGCGAGGTCGGCGACACGGTTCTCTCCCTCGTCGCCGACGGTCCCGCCGGAACCGGCACCTACCACTGCGAGTTCGAGGCGGACCTGACCCGAGCGCCGGTCGGGAACGGCCCGTTGGCGATGGGCCCGTCCACCGTGACGACCGGCGAGCCCGCCACCTCCTGTTCACCGGGCGGCGCCACCGAGATCACGCTGCTGCCGGACGGCAGGCTGGAGCGGGTGAACACGAGCAGCGGGGAGAAGCTGACGTACCGGAAGCAGTAGCGGGCGCAGTAGCGGGAGCAGTGCCCAACCAGTGGTGTGATTCCGGTGAACGCCCCTTTCCTGTGAGCTAGTTGAACAAACCGCGAACTCCCGCAGGAGTCGGTCGTATGTTCCCCTGCGCGTGCGTACGGTGACCCCACCATCCGACTCCGGGGAGTAGCGGGGGCACCCACATGGAGTGGCTGAGCGCAGAAAACGTCGTGGCCATCGGGACGGCGGTCATCGGCGTCGTCGCGTCCGGTGTCATGGTCTGGTACGAGCGCCGGGTGCCGCGCCGCAAGCGGATCGGCTATCGCGTCCAGATGGACAACGCGATCGGCGACGACGTGCGCTCGGGCCGGGAGAACCGGCGCCTGGGCCTGTTCGACGAGGCGCCGGGCATGGTCGACGCCACGCTGGTCCTGCTGCGCATAGAGAACGACGGCTCGCAGAGCATCGACCGCGACGACTACACGAGCCCCGAACGGCACGGGCTGACCGCGGTGTTCACCGACCGCACCATTCGCGGTGTCTCGGTCACGCAGCCGACCGACATCGACCACATCATGGACCACTTCAGCGCCGACCGCGGCTTCGGCTACGACGGCAACCGGCTGCGCATCCCGCGGGTGCCGCTCAATCGCGGCGACTACTTCAAGCTGCTCGTGCTGCTCTCCGGCGGTGACGTGGGGCGCGAGATACGGCTGTACGGCGGGATCCGGGAAGGCGAGGTGCACCCCAACCGCAGTGCCACCCCGGACGAGAAGGAGAACGTCTTCAGCCTTCCGGCGCGGGTGTTCACCGCCCTGCTCACGGCGTCCGTGCTGGTGCTCGCCGGGATCGTCGTCTTCCGGGACGGCAATCCGATCGAGTGCGCGCGGGGTGGGCTGACGGTGACCGGCTCGACCGCGTTCGCGCCCGTGATCGAGACGCTCGCGAAGGACTACGAGGGCAAGTGCCAGGGTGCCGACATCACGGTCGAGGCGCGCGGCAGCGAGCTCGGTGTCGTCGAACTCGACGCGCTGGCGGGCCGGTCGAAGGACAGCGCCCGTTCTGTGATCGCCTTCTCGGACGGGCCGTCGGGGGAGCGGCTGGGGCTGCGGGGGAAGAAGATCGCGCTGTCGGCCTACACGCTGGTCGCAGGCGAAGGGAACACGTTCGCGGCGGCGGGGTTGTCGGTGCGGCAGGTGCGGGAGCTGTATGCGGGGACGTACACCCGCTGGGGACAGCTGATGTCCGAGGCGGAGCGGGAGACGACGTACCGCGACCTCGCCGACCTGCCCATCGTCCTCGTCAGCCGGGGGGACAACTCCGGGACCCGGCAGATCTTCCAGGAGCGGGTGCTGGACGGGCGGTGGGAGAGTGCGCCGAGTACTTCCCTGGACTGCCGGGAGAACCCCTCGGTCGTCGTGCGCTGCGAACTCGCCTCCACCGGCGATGTGCTGAAGAAGGTCGCGGCAACGCGAGGCGCCATCGGCTACAGCGAACTCGCCCTCGCCGAGGCCGCCGAGAAGGACGGCGTGGCCAGGGTCCCGCTGGACGGCAAACAGGCCGACATCGACGAGATCGAGACCAACGGCAGCACCTATCCGTATCGCGACGTCGAGTACGCCTACACCTACGGCACCCCGCGCAACGGGACCCTCGCCGCCGGCTTCCTCGCCCACCTCGACGAGGAGACGAGCCGGCAGGCGATCCGCGACAAGGGGCATCTGCCGTGCCGCCAGGCGATGCCCCTTTGCGAGTGACTTCGCCGGTCCAGGGGGCGAGGGAGAGTCACCGGATCTCCGGAGGACGTTGGCGCGGCATGTTGGGGCGGGTGCCGTTCGCCGGGGAGGCGGGGAAGCGGCCCAAGGCCGTGCCCGTGTCGTGGCGGGTGCCGCCGGCCAGCGCGGACTGGATACCCAGCGGCGCGGACCCCGTCCGGAACTCCACCATCCAGTCGGACGTCTCCGCACGGACCAGGTCCGTCACGTCCTCGCAGAACCGCCGCAGCACCCCCAGGCACCGCTCGGCAGCCTCACCCGCCGTCCCCTCGGCCGGCCCCAGAACCTCCCGCACGCTCTCCGTCGCCCAGTCGAACTGCAGCGCCTGCAGCCGCCGCTGCACCGCCTGGGCCGTGGCGACGTCCCTTATCCACCCGGACGTCAATCCGAAGAACCGGTCGGCCGCGACGCACGCCACCGCAAGCAGCAGCGCCAGGTATCCCCAGGGAGCCGCCCCGCTCGCCGCCCCCGTCAGATCCAGCAACGGCAACGCGGCCCCGACGACCGCCCCGAACGCCGCCCCGCCCCGCAACGCCCGCGCCCCCCGCCGCTTCCACACCCGGTCCGCCAGATACCACGCGGCCGTGTTCAGCGCCCCCCGCTCCACCCACCGGTACAGCTCGTCCAGCCGCACCGCCGGCTCTCCCCAGTCCCCGAGCGGAAAGGCCCGACCCGTCAGATCGCCCGGCCGCAGTCCGGCCGCCCCTTCGCCGCCCCGCCCGTCCTGTGGCGACCTGTCGGGCTGCATCTCCGGCTGACCCACCCGGCACTCCCTACTGATCACGGTGTGTGACCGCACGTACGACCCGGGTACGACCACCGCGCCGCACGGAACGTCACGCAACACCTGAAGCTGACGCGCCGGACCCTTCCTACCGCCCAATGGGTGGCGAAGAGATGCCTTTCGCCTCTTTTCCGCCCGGAAGGGGGTCTTGATCAGGTATAGGACTCCAGTTCCTCTCACTCGAAAGAGTGCCGGGGCGACGGCTGCCCGGACCACGTAGGCTCGTGCTGAACGGGAAAGCCGTACAGAGGCAAGGAGCTGATCGTGATCCCCGGTGGTGGCCAGCCCAACATGCAGCAGCTGCTCCAGCAGGCCCAGAAGATGCAGCAGGACCTGGCGAGGGCGCAGGAGGAACTGGCGCAGACGGAGGTCGAGGGCCAGGCGGGCGGCGGCCTGGTGAAGGCCACGGTGACGGGTTCCGGCGAACTTCGGGCGCTCAAGATCGACCCGAAGGCGGTGGACCCGGAGGACACCGAGACCCTCGCCGACCTGGTCATCGCGGCTGTACAGGCGGCCAACGAGAACGCGCAGGCGCTCCAGCAGCAGAAGCTGGGCCCGCTGGCCCAGGGCCTGGGCGGCGGCAGCGGCATCCCGGGCCTGCCCTTCTGACGCCGCGGTGTTGTCCGGCTTGTCTTTCTAAGACGGCCCGGCGCCAACTACCGTACGTACCGTAAGGAACCCGCAGGACCCAGGAAGGACGGCAGTCCGTTGTACGAAGGCGTGGTCCAGGACCTCATCGACGAACTGGGGCGGCTGCCCGGCGTCGGTCCCAAGAGCGCGCAGCGGATCGCCTTCCACATCCTGCAGGCGGAACCGACGGACGTACGGCGCCTCGCGCAGGCCCTGATGGAGGTCAAGGCGAAGGTCCGCTTCTGCGCGACGTGCGGGAACATCGCGCAGGAAGAGCTGTGCAACATCTGCCGGGACACGCGCCGCGACCCGGCGGTGATCTGCGTGGTCGAGGAGCCGAAGGACGTCGTGGCGATCGAGCGGACCCGCGAGTTCCGCGGCCGTTACCACGTCCTCGGCGGCGCGATCAGTCCGATCGAGGGTGTCGGCCCGGACGACCTGCGTATACGAGAACTTCTCGCGAGGTTGGCCGACGGGACGGTCACGGAGCTGATCCTGGCCACGGACCCGAATCTGGAAGGCGAGGCCACGGCCACGTACCTCGCCCGCATGATCAAGCCCATGGGCCTGAAGGTCACCCGCCTGGCCAGCGGCCTCCCGGTGGGTGGCGACCTGGAATACGCGGACGAGGTCACCCTCGGCCGCGCCTTCGAGGGGAGACGACTCCTAGATGTCTGACGCCACGCTGCACGCGACCGAGCAGAACCCGGACGACTTCGCGGTCCAGATCTCGGACCAGATCGAGAGCTTCCTGGTCGCCGTCACGGAAGTGGCGAAGGGCGACGAGCCGGGCTCGACCGTGCCCTTCCTGCTCCTGGAGGTCTCCCAACTCCTCCTGGCCGGCGGCCGGCTGGGCGCGCACGAGGACATCGTCCCCGAGGAGCGCTACGAGCCCGACCTGGGCCCGGAGCCCGACGTCGACGAACTCCGCGAGAACCTCGCCCTCCTGCTGGACCCGGTGGACGTCTACTCGGAGGTCTTCGACCCCTACGAGCCGCGCAGGGCCCCGGTTCCGGCCCGGATCTCCGACGACCTGGCCGACGTCATCACCGACCTGCGCCACGGCATGGCCCACTACCGCGCCGGCCGCACCACCGAGGCCCTGTGGTGGTGGCAGTTCTCCTACTTCTCCAACTGGGGCTCGACGGCGTCGGCGACCCTGCGCGCCCTGCACTCGGTCCTCGCCCACGTCCGCCTGGACCAGCCGCTGGCGGAGCTGGACGGCCTGGACACCGACCAGGGCGTGGGCGACGAGACCCTGGAGTTCGAGGCCGGCAAGGTGATGGAGCAGGAGATCGTGGAGCCGCTGGGGCTGCGCCCGGCGAAGTAGGTGCTCCGGCGGGTGTGACGCGAGTTGCAGAACACGGCTTCTGAACCGGCGTAATGCGTCGGGCCCTCGGGAGGTCTCACAGGCACGCGCAACGGCCGCCCCGGCCGACGTGCCCGCCCCCGGACAGCGAGGTCACGACCTGGACGTTCGCCCGCGTGCTGCTGCGCGAAGGGCTGCGCGCGCCCGCCGGGTTCGGCAGTGTGCGGGTCCGGCCGCGGACTCCAGGACGGGGTGTAGCCCGCTACACCTCCCCTTCGGCAGTGCACTCCCTCGTGGCGGACCTCGGCACGCGGGATCGTTGATCGCACCAGGTCAACGGCCGTCGAACCGGCCCCGCCCCGAAGGAAACCGTCGTGAAGACCCTGCTCTCCTCCCGCCCCGTCCTGTGGTTCCTCTTCCTCTTCAACGCCGTCGTCGCGGCGGCCGCCCCCTTCGTCGTCGACGGCACGCAGGGCGTCATGACCGCCGTCGGCATGGGGGTCGTATCGCTCGGCGCCGGGGTCGAGTTGGCGCGCGGGCGCGGTCGCAGCAAGGCTGCCGCTGTGTGAACGGGCGGGCGCGCAACGTGAATTGGAGAGCTGTTGTCCCGGGCCTGTACGTGCGCTGCACGGGCCCTAACCGGTGCCGGGCGAGTCTGGGGTCACTTCCACCAGACCCTGGAGATGCGATGACTCGTCGTTCCATCAGCAAGCGCGTAGCCCTTGTCACCGCCACCGCAGTTGCAGCCGTAGGCACCGTCACCGCCGGTGCCGCGGTCGCCGGGCCCGGATGGGGCGACGGGAAGCCCAGCAAGGAGCAGGTGGCCGGCCTGTTCGACCAGTGGAACAGGACGCTGCAGACCGGCGACCCGGAGAAGGTCGCGGACCTGTATGCGAGCGACGCGGTCCTGCTGCCCACCGTGTCCAACCAGGTCCGCGCCGACCATGCCGCGATAGTCGACTACTTCGAGCACTTCCTCGCCAACAAGCCCGTCGGCAAGAAGATCGAGACGCACATCAACGTCCTCGACAACAACTCCGTGATCGACGCCGGCACCTACCAGTTCACGCTCACCGACCCCGAGACAGGGGAGAAGAGCGTCGTCAAGGCCCGCTACACGTACGCGTACGAGAAGCGCGGCGGTGAGTGGCTCATCGTCAACCACCACTCCTCGAAGATGCCCGAAGGCTGATCCGTACGGACAGCCCGCTCCCGGGGGCGTCGCCCAGGGCCACCGTCCCGCCGTCGTCGGTCACCAGTTGCTTGACGACGGAGAGGCCGAGCCCCGAGCCCGTGCGCCCGGTCAGGCCCTTGCCACGCCAGAAGCGGTCGAAGGCACGGGACTTGTCGGTGTCCGGCATGCCGGGGCCTTCGTCGTCCACCGACAGCACCACCTCGTCGCCCCGCGGCTCCACCCGGACCGTGATCGTGCCGCCGTCCGGTGACACCTCCAGGGCGTTCGAGAGCACGTTGTCCAGCACCTGTTCCATGTGACCGGGGCTGGTCAGCACAAGCAGCCGGCCGTCGGCACTCCCCCTGAGCGCGATGGTGACTCCGCGCTCGTCGGCGGCCGGCCTCCACACCGCCAGCCTCTCCTGCACGATGTCCCACAGGGCCAGCGGCTCCGCCGCGGTGACCTTCGCCTCCGCCCGCGCCAGGACCAGCAGGCCGTTCACCAGGCGGCTCATCCGGACGACCTCCGCGGTCGCCTGCTCCACGTCCTCCTTGACGAACTCGTCGTCCACACCGTCCGCGATGTTGTCCAGCGACAGCCGCAACGCCGTGAGAGGGGTCCTGAGTTGATGCGAGGCGTCCGCGACGAAGATGCCCTGCGAGGCGATCAGGGTGTCCAGGCGTTCCGCGCCCTGATTGAGGGTGCGGGCCAGCGTCTGTGTCTCCTGCGGGCCGGTGACGGGCGAGCGGGCCGTGAGATCGCCGTCGCTGAACTTGCTCGCCATGTCGTTGAGTTGGCGCAGCGGACGGGTGAGGCGGCGGGCCACCACGACGCCGATCACGGCGGCCACGCCCAGGACGAGCACGGCGAGGATCGCGCGAAAGCCCCAGATCTGCCACAGGCGGCTGGTCATCTCGCCGGTCGAGTACTTGATGCGTACGGCGCCGACGACCGGGCCCTTGTCGTTGTCGCCGGCCGTGGCCCCCTCGTGCGCGGGGACGGTGACGACCAGGTGGTCACCCCAGATGAAGTCGGAGCCCCAGTCGACCGAGGACTCGCCCGATCGCAGGGCCCTGGTCAGTGCCGCGTCCGCCGTGGGCCGCGGCAGGTCGGCGGCGCAGCCCGCGGTTGGGGTCACCTGGATCTCGTCCTCGTAGGCGTTGGCCACCTCCTCCAGGGCCTCGCACGCCGCGCTCTCGTCGTTGCCGAGCAGCAGGGCCATGGCGTCGGCCTCGCGCAGGACGGACGCCTTGGTGTCGTCCCGGAGCTGGTCGGTGAGCGTGAAGGCCACCGGCACGGTGAACAGGGCGATGGCGACCGCGACGAGCAGGACGTAACTGCGGACGAGCTGACGGATCATGACGTGCCGTCGCCCCCGCCGCTCCCGCCCCCGTCACCCTTGACGATCTCCAGCCGGAACCCGACCCCCCGCACCGCCTCGATCGTGATCGCCCCCGCCAGCTTCCGCCGCAGCGCCGCCACATGCACGTCCAGCGTCTTCGTCGGGCCGAACCAGTTCGCGTCCCAGACCGCCTCCATGATCTGCTCGCGCGACATCAGCGCCCCGGGCTCCTCGGTGAGGAAGGCCAGCAGGTCGTACTCCTTGGGCGCGAGGGCCACCTCCGTGCCGTCCAGGCGGACGCGCGCGGCCTTGCGGTCGATGGTCAGGCGGGGCCCGTAGTGGTCCGGACCGGTCTCGGCGGACGTACGGGGCCGGGCGCGCCGCATCACCGCCCTTATCCGTGCGATGACCTCGCGGACCCCGAAGGGCTTGGAGACGTAGTCGTCCGCGCCGAGCTCCAGCCCGACCACCCGGTCCGTCTCGTCGCTGCGCGCGCTGATCACGATGATGGGCACGTCGCCGCGTCGGCGCAGGGCCTTGCAGACGTCGAGTCCGTCGGTGTCGGGGAGGCCGAGATCGAGGAGTACGACGTCGTAGCGGTCGTCGTGACTCAGCGCCGCGCTGCCCGTGGTAACCCAGGCAACCTCGAAGCCGTACCGCAGGAGTCCTCGCCGGAGCGACTCGGCGACCGGTTCGTCGTCTTCCACCAGAAGTACGCGCACAGGGCGAACCATAGTGGTTGAACTTTAAAGACGTCCGGCCGCCGAGCCTGTGAACAGGCGATATGTGGGCAAAACGCGGTTACCACATGATCGGCAGCCGCTCCGGAATCCGCTTCATGAAGCCGGTCCGCCACACCAGCTGCTCGATGGGCACCGCCAGGCGCAGGTCCGGTATCCGCTCCAGCAGGGTCTCCAGTGCGATCTCGGCATGTCTGCGGCCGAGGGCGGTGGCGGGGCAGTAGTGCCGGCCGCCGCCGAACGAGAGGTGCGCGGTGCTGTTCTCGCGGGCGAGGTCGACGGTGTACGGATCGGGGAAGGCGGCCGGGTCGAAGTTGGCGCCCTCGACGAGGACGAGGATCAGCTCGCCCGCCTTCACCTGCACATCCCCCAGCTGTACGTCCTCGGTCGCGAGCCTCGGCAGGCCGTCGCCGATGGACAGGTTGATGCGCAGGAGCTCGTCCACGGCCGCGGGGATCCTGTCGGGGTGCGCGATCAGCTCGGCCTGGAGCTCCGGGTGCTGGATCAGCGACACCAGCGCCATGGTCAGGAAGCCCGCGGTGGAGATGACGCCCGCGCCGAACATCGTCACCCCGACCGTCGCGAGCATCTCGTCGGTGAGGTGGCCGTATTCGGGGTCCGCGCGCAGGGCGGCGAGCTCGGCCATCAGACCCGTCGTCGCCGGGTCGTCGAGCCGCTCGGTCATGTACGTGATGTCCCGGTCCCAGTTCAGCCGGGCCCCCGCCACCGGGCAGGCCGAGTTCATGAACGCGATGTCCAGACTGCGCATCAGGCGGGGCGCGTCCTGCTGCGGGATGCCGAGGATGCGGCAGTGCATGCCCGCCGAGTACGGGTCGGCGAAGCCGCCGCGCAGATCCGCCGGGGCGCCCTCGCGGACCAGCCCGTCGACGAGCTCGGCGGCGTAGGACCGCAGCCACTCGGCGAGGCCGGGGCTCTTCGGGTTGAGCGCCTTCAGTACGGCCTTGCGCAGCCCGGCCCCGGTGATGTTCCCCATGTTGTTGACGACCTCGGGCGGGATCGTCAGCGCGTACTGGCGGGGCACGCCGGGGGCGGAGGTGTCCTTCAGGCTGAACCGCGGGTCTTCGAGTACCTGCCTGCAGAGTTCGTACGACGACACGAGCCAGGCCTCGTCGCCGGCGATGGTGCGGACGCGCCGCACGGGCGTGCCGGTGCGCAACTCCTCCACCTCGGACGGGAGTTGGTCGCCGCGCCAGGAGAACGGGAAGTCGATCGCGGTGAGTGTTTCAGCGGACATCGGTGCCGGTCTCCTCCGGGTCGGTTCCCGCGGCGGGCGTCACGATGGCGTGCCCCTGGTTGCGGGAGGCGCGCAGGCCGGCGCCGCGGGAGTAGAGCAGCTCGGCCATCGGCAGGAGCTGGTGGTAGCAGTTCAGGGAGGAGGGGACGCCGAGGATGGCCGGGGTGTCCAGGAAGAGGGGGGCCTCGGCGCAGACGTAGGCCAGGCAGACCTCGCGCTGGGCGTCGCTCGCGCGTCCCGCCCTGCCGGCCAGGAAGGTGTCGATGAGCTTCTCGCAGGTCGTGCGGAACTCGTCGTCGGTGGCGAGGCGGGTTCGGAGCCGGTCGTGGATCTCGCGGTACGCCGTGTTGCCGCGGAAGTCGGACATGGCGTGGGCGTACAGGCGGGTGCCGCCGGGGTCGACGGCCTGGACGGCGCCCAGGACCTTGGCCCGCACGCCGCGCAGGTTCTTCACCGCCTTGCGGCGGGCGTCCTCGGGCGGATAGCCGGACGCGGCGTACATCTCGGCCACGTACAGGTCGGTGTAGACGAAGTCCACCCGCTCGAAGAGCGCGAGGCCCCAGCGGGCCAGGTCGTGGACGCGGGCGGCGGAGAAATAGCTGTTGCCGGGGGAGACGCCGATGACGGCGTGGTCACCGGCGGTGCGGATGACTTCGCAGTGGGGTGTGAAGGGTTCGATCTTGAAAAGGCCGGCCGGGGAATCCGTTTCCGGGTGATCCGTGGCGGGTGCCGAGGCGGCTGGAGTGACGTGCTGGATCTCTGAAGCGGTCGCAGTCGTCAAAGGAGGAGGGTCCTTCGCGTCGCAAGTCCCGATGGAGCCGTGTGCTCCTGGTGTGGCGACGACGACGCGAAGTTAGCGTTCGACTACGGAGAGCGTCAATGCCCTCTTGACGCCGATAGCCCGCCGGTAGTGACCTGCCCCACTTTCCGGAGTGCCCTGCCCGCGGCCGGGCAGACACCATCCCGGAGCGTCCGAATCTCACCATCTGGGAACCCCAAGGTCGTTTTCGGACGCTCGATAGACTGAGCCGACACACACGGACTGAGCGAGGAGCGCACGTGGGCCTTGTCGTGCAGAAGTACGGAGGCTCCTCCGTAGCCGATGCCGAGGGCATCAAGCGCGTCGCCAAGCGGATCGTGGAAGCCAAGAAGAACGGCCACCAGGTGGTCGCCGTGGTTTCCGCGATGGGCGACACGACGGACGAGCTGATCGATCTCGCCGAGCAGGTATCCCCGATCCCTGCCGGGCGCGAGCTCGACATGCTGCTGACCGCGGGAGAGCGGATCTCCATGGCCCTGCTGGCCATGGCGATCAAAAACCTGGGCCACTCGGCCCAGTCGTTCACCGGCAGCCAGGCAGGTGTCATCACCGACTCGGTCCACAACAAAGCCCGGATCATCGATGTGACACCGGGCCGGATCCGCACCTCGGTGGACGAGGGCAACATCGCCATCGTCGCCGGTTTCCAGGGCGTGAGCCAGGACAAGAAGGACATCACCACGCTGGGGCGTGGCGGGTCGGACACCACCGCGGTCGCGCTGGCAGCCGCGCTCGACGCCGAGGTGTGTGAGATCTACACCGACGTCGACGGCGTGTTCACCGCCGACCCGCGCGTGGTCAAGAAGGCGAAGAAGATCGACTGGATCTCCTTCGAGGACATGCTGGAGCTGGCTGCGTCCGGCTCGAAGGTGCTGCTCCACCGCTGTGTGGAGTACGCCCGCCGGTACAACATCCCGATCCACGTCCGGTCCAGCTTCAGCGGACTTCAGGGCACATGGGTCAGCAGCGAGCCGATCGAGCAAGGGGACAAGCAGGTGGAGCAGGCCATCATCTCCGGTGTCGCGCACGACACCTCCGAGGCCAAGGTCACGGTCGTCGGTGTGCCGGACAAGCCGGGCGAGGCCGCCGCGATCTTCCGGACGATCTCGGACGCCGAGATCAACATCGACATGATCGTGCAGAACGTGTCCGCCGCCTCCACGGGCCTGACGGACATCTCCTTCACGCTCCCCAAGGCCGAGGGCCGCAAGGCCATCGACGCCCTGGAGAAGAACAAGCACGGCATCGGCTTCGACTCGCTGCGCTACGACGACCAGATCGGCAAGATCTCCCTCGTCGGCGCCGGCATGAAGACCAACCCCGGTGTCACGGCCGACTTCTTCAAGGCGCTGTCCGACGCCGGCGTGAACATCGAGCTGATCTCCACCTCGGAGATCCGTATCTCGGTGGTCACCCGCGCCGACGACGTCAACGAGGCCGTGCGTGCCGTGCACTCGGCCTTCGGGCTCGACTCGGACAGCGACGAGGCCGTGGTCTACGGGGGCACCGGGCGATGACCCGACGACCGACGCTCGCGGTCGTGGGAGCGACCGGGGCCGTGGGCTCGGTCATGCTCCAGATCCTGTCCCAGCGTGCGGACATCTGGGGTGAGATCCGTCTGATCGCCTCGCCGCGCTCGGCCGGCCGCAAGCTGGCCGTGCGCGGCGAGGAGGTCGAGGTGGTGGCGCTCACCGAGGAGGCCTTCGCCGGGGTCGACGTCGCGATGTTCGACGTACCCGACGAGGTGGCCGCCCGATGGGCGCCGTTCGCCGCCGCCAAGGGCGCGGTGGTGGTGGACAACTCGGGCGCCTTCCGCATGGACCGGGAGGTGCCCCTCGTCGTCCCCGAGGTCAATCCGCACGCGGTCCGGATGCGGCCGCGCGGGATCGTCGCCAACCCCAACTGCACGACCCTCTCCATGATCGTGGCGCTGGGCGCGCTGCACGCGGAGTTCGGGCTGCGCTCCCTGGTGGTGTCCTCGTACCAGGCGGTGAGCGGGGCGGGGCGCGCCGGTGTGGAGACGCTCAGGCAGCAGCTGTCCCTGGTCGCCGGTACGGAACTGGGGACCGCACCCGGTGACGTACGGCGGGCCGTCGGCGACAACACCGGGCCGTTCCCGGAGCCGGTCGCGCTGAACGTCGTGCCGTGGGCCGGGTCGCTGCGCGAGGACGGCTGGTCGTCGGAGGAGATGAAGGTGCGGGACGAGTCCCGCAAGATCCTCGGGCTGCCGCAGCTGCCGGTCGCGGTGACCTGTGTGCGGGTGCCGGTGCTGACCGGGCACTCGCTGACCCTGCACGCCCGCTTCGAGGGCGAGGTCACGGTCGCCAAGGCGCGCGAGATCCTGGCGACGGCACCGGGGGTCGTGCTGTACGACGATCCGGATGCCGGCGAGTTCCCGACACCCGTCGACGTGGTCGGCACGGATCCGACCTGGGTCGGCCGGGTGCGGCGCGCGCTCGACGATCCGACGGCGCTCGAACTCTTCGTCTGCGGAGACAATCTGCGCAAGGGCGCGGCCCTCAACACCGCGCAGATCGCGGAGCTCGTGGCGGCGGAGTTTTCGTGAGGCCCCCGGTGGCACCGGAAAACCCCTTGGCCTGGGCCGATTCGTTTGTAGGATCTGTGTGAAAAGTGTGAGCTGATCGATGGTCCGGACCACTTGAACCGGGCCCCGGCGGCAGCTGAAGATTTTCCTCCCCGCTCTTGCAACCGCTTGCAGGGCGGGGAGCGTCTTTGCGGTCGCCCTTATGGGGTGTGGAGACGCGTTTTTTTCTGGCGTGGGGACGCCAATGAGCAGGCGTGGGGACGCCCGCTCATATATAGACATAAGGGAAGAGCGGGTAGGCATGTGGGCGTTTGACGCACGGTCAGTTGTGCTGCCTGGCACGAGACGGTCGGCCGCGGGGTCCGGAGGCTCGGCTGCCGTGGGCGGAGGGCCTCATGCGGGGACTGACGCAAAAGTGACGTCCGGCACGTACAACCCTCTCGGGGGGACGCGTGTCCAACTGGCGTGGCAGAGGTTCTCGACTTCAGCGCGGCGACCCGCGGTACGGCCCTACGGCCGCCCCGCCGTCCCGTCCGACCCCGCATGGGCACGCCCGGCGGCATGCCGGTGATCGCGCCCATGCCCGCAGCGCGGCCCACCCGCATCCCAGGTCAGCGCGACGGCGCCGAGCTCGCCGAGAACAGCGCGGCGGCCGGTACGACCGTCGACCATCTCACCGAGACCTACCGGGCGCACTACCGCTCGCTGCTCGGTCTCGCGGCGCTCCTCCTCGACGACACCGCCTCCTGCGAGGACGTCGTCCAGGAGGCGTTCATCCGCGTCCACTCCGCGCGCAAGCGGGTGCGTGACCCGGAGAAGACGCTGGCGTATCTGCGCCAGACCGTCGTGAACCTCTCCCGCTCCGCCCTGCGCCGCCGCATACTCGGCCTGAAGCTGCTGTCCAAGCCGATGCCCGACATGGCGAGCGCTGAGGAGGGGGCGTACGACCAGCTCGAACGCGACTCCCTCATCAAGGCGATGAAGGGCCTGCAGCGCAGGCAGCGCGAGGTGCTGGTCCTGCGGTACTTCGCGGACATGACCGAGGCCCAGGTCGCCGATACGCTCGGCATCTCCCTGGGCTCGGTGAAGGCGTACGGCTCGCGCGGCATCGCTGCGCTGCGGGTCGCGATGGAGGCGCCGGCATGAGCGAGGACCATGACGGCCGGCGTGACCCGGCAGGGTGGCCGGACAAGCAACAGCCGAAGCAATCGCACGCTGGGAACGGAACTGTGAACCACGGCCCCGACGACCAGAGCCCCGAGGGGTTCGACTCGGACGAGCTGGCACTGCGCCGCATGCTGCACACCGCGGTCGACGAGATCGAACCGCGCGACGGCACGCTGGACCATCTGCGGCGGGCGGTCCCCGCACGGCGGGCGCGCAAGCGGCAGGCGCTCGTCGGCGCGGCGGCCGCGGTGCTCTTCATCGGCACCGCCGTCCCGGCTCTGCTGCACGTCTCCAACTCCACCGGCTCCGACGTCAACCCGTCCGTCGCCGGCCACGGCGAGCAGGCGCAGGGCGGAGCCGGGGAGGGCAAGCAGACGGAGGGCGGCGCGGGCACCTCCGGCGGCACCTCGGGCAGCTCCGACGAGGACAAGGGCCAGGGCGGCGAGAAGGAAGACGACAAGGGCACCGGCACCGGTCCCGGCACGGGCCCCGGAAGGCCCGACGACCCCTTGGCGACCAGCACGGCCGGCATAGCCGTGTGCACCCCGGACCAGCTCGGCGCGTCCGGTGCCTCGGCCGACCTGCCCGACTCGTCCGGCACGGTGTACGGCACCTTCCGCTTCAGCAACGTCTCGGGCACCGAGTGCACGGTGAGCGGCCCCGGCACGGTCGGTGTGGTTCCGCAGGGAGCCGCGGACCCGACGAAGGTCACCTCGGCCCGGCACATCGCCGGTGACGCCGCGGTCGGCCTGCCCGACCCGTCGACGGAGTACGCCTCCCTCGTCCTCAAGGCGGGCGCCTCCTACGAGGTCAAGTTCGCCTGGCTCCCCTCGGCGACCTGCCCCACGACGGGCGACAACAACGGCGGTGGCTCGGGCGGTCCCGACCCCTCGCCGGACCCGACCCCCACCGAGGACCCCCCCGGTACGACCGAGGGCACGTCCACGGGCGGCGACACCGGCACCTCCACGCAGCTGCTGACGGAGGACACGACGGCCGACGGCAGCGTGGCGGTCACCAACACCCCGGAGGCCGGAGCCCCTAGTGCCACGGTCACGGTGTCCAACGCCTGCGCGGGCACGGTGTACTGGACGGGCCTGCTGCCGGGTGCGTAGGGCACGGGCGGCAGCGCCGCTGTCCCCGGCCGGCCAGGCGTAGTCGCGCCCGTCGTGCGCCTAGGCGTTCGCCTTCTCCTGCGCCGGGCCCTCGTTCGGCTCCCCGGCACCGGCCCGGTTCCCTTCGTCCACGGCGGTCTGCTCGTCCCCGTCGGTCTCGCCGTCCGGGAGCAGGCCCAGTTCCGCGTCCCGTGCGAACTCCGCCTCGCGGCGCAGCAGACGGAACCACATGAAGACCACGAAGCCCGCGAAGACGAACCACTCGCCGGTGTAGCCGAGGTTCTGGAACGCCTTCAGGTCGAGCCCGGTGTCGTTGGGGGAGGCCACCGGGACCGGCTTCATACCGGAGTCGGCCTTGTTGAGGGTGACCCAGGCGTCGTAGACCTCGTCCGGCACCAGGTTCACCAGCGACGCCGCGCTGATCGCCCCGGTCTGGCCGGACGGCAGGCCACCCTGCGCCGGCACGCCGTTCTCGCCCGGCACCTCGGACGCCTGGAGCGCGCCGGTGACCGTGACCTCGCCGGACGGTGCTGCGGGGATCGCGGCACGATCGGCGTCGCCCGGCCGCCAGCCCCGTACCACCGGCAGGGTCCTGCCGTCGTCGGTGTGCAGCAGCGTCAGGACGTAATAGCCCTGCTTGCCGTCCAGCTCGCGGTCGGGCACGAGCAGCTGCTTGCCGTACCGGCCGCTCGCGATGGCCTGCTTGCCCACCGTCGCCTTGTCCACGGGCAGCAGCTCGGCGAGCGGACGGGCCGCCTCCTGCTTGTTCTCCGCGGCCTGCTCACCGGCGCTGCGGTGGTCCTCGACCCGCGCCTCGAACCGGCTCAGCTGCCAGGACCCCATGAACACGCAGAAGGGGATGGCGAGCAGCACGAAGACGTTGATCCCCCACCAACGGGGCGTCAGCAGAAACCGGTACACGCCCTCAAAGGTACGGGGCTCCGGCATAGGGCCGGGCCGCGGGGTCAGTACCGCTCGACGAGGTGCTCCCGGCCCGCCGGCGGCTCGTACGGCTCCGGCCAGAAGTCCGTGACCGTGGATATGCGACCGCTCCCGTCCCCCGTGAAGAACGAGATGCCGTACATCTCCTCCAGCCCCACCGTGAAGTGGACCCAGGTCACGACCTGTTCCGGCTCGGCGACGACGCGCTCGACGCGCAGCCGCCAGTCCCCCGGGTACTCCCGGTTGAACCGCACATACCGCTCCCGCCCGCTGATGAGCTCGCGGGTCTGCGGCAGCGTGTACACGACGTCTTCGGCGAGCGTCTCGGCGAACGCGTCCCACTCCCGGGCCGCGGCGGTGGCCCAGAACCTCTCGACTGTCCTGCGCAGATCGGTCATGGAACGGAGTCTGCACCCCGCCACTGACAATCGCCCTGACCTGCGCGAACGCTCGTGATCGAGCGATAGCCCTTCGGTCAGGCCGGTCCGTCCCAGCGGGCCCGCAGCGAGTGCATCAGCGGAACCCGCGGCCGGCCCGTGGGAACCGGAAGCAGCCGTCGCGCTCCTCGAAGGACTCGAACCGGCGGAACAGCGAGGGGTCGTGCTGGGTGTCCAGGCCCAGGTGACACTGCAGATGCAGCAGCGTCCGGCTCGTGACGTCCCCCACCTCCTCGTGCCACCCGGGGGGATCGGGGAGTGCCTGGTCGCGAAGTTATCCACAGGCTGGGGGCCTCGCCAGCGGATTGTCGGCCGGGCCAGGCACTATGGGGCCATGACTGAGAGCCACGGGTCCGATTCGCGGGATCACCACATGCAGGACAAGGGCATGCCGGGCAAGGGCATGCCGGACTGGGAGAAGCGCTTCCGGGCACCCCGGGTGTCGCTGCCCGACTGGGCGGAGGACGCCCCGGACCGCTCCTTGTTCGTGTCGAACGCCACAGGGACGTACGAGCTGTATGCCTGGGACCGTGCGACGGGAGAGCAGCGCCAGGTGACCGACCGGCCGAACGGCACGACGGACGGCGTGCTGACCCCGGACGGCGCGTGGATCTGGTGGTTCGACGACAAGGACGGCGACGAGTTCGGCGTCTGGCGCCGCCAGCCGTTCACCGGCGGCGAGGACGAGCTCGCGGCGCCGGGCCTGGACCCGTCCTACCCGGCCGGCCTCGCCCTCGGCCGGGACGGCCGGACGGCGATCGTGGGCCGCTCGACGGACGAGGACGGCACGACCGTTTATCTGGCCCGCACCGGCGAGCCCCCGGTGGAGATCTACCGCCACCGCGAGTCGGCCGGGGTCGGCGACCTCTCGCACGACGGCTCGCTGATCGCCGTCGAGCACACCGAGCACGGCGACGCGATGCACTCCGCGCTGCGCGTCCTGCGCCCCGACGGCTCGGCCGTCGCCGAGCTCGACGACACCAAGGGCGGCACGCAGGAGCTGGGCCTGGAGGTCCTGGGCTTCGCCCCGGTGGACGGCGACGCCCGCCTGCTCATCGGCCACCAGCGGCGCGGCCGCTGGGAGCCGCTGGTGTGGGACGTGGCGACGGGGGAGGAGACGGACCTCGCGCTGGAGCTGCCGGGTGACGTCGGCGCCGAGTGGTACCCGGACGGGACCGGCCTGCTGATCGCGCACAGCTTCGAGGCCCGCAGCGAACTGTTCCGGTACGACCTGGCCCGGCGTGAGCTGGAGCGGGTCCCGACCCCGGCGGGCTCGGTGTCCGGGGCGACGGCCCGTCCGGACGGCAGCGTGGAGTACCTGTGGTCGTCGGCGGCGGAGCCGTCGGCAGTGCGGTCGACGACGGGACGGGTGGTGCTGGATCCGCCCGGCCTGAAGTCCCCGGGTTCGGTCCCGGTGGAGGACGTGTGGGTGGAGGGGCCGGGCGGCCGCATCCACGCCCTGGTCCAGCGTCCCGCGGGCGCCGAGGGCCCTCTCCCCACCGTCTTCGACATCCACGGCGGCCCGACGTGGCACGACAGCGACGCCTTCGCGGCGGGCCCGGCGGTCTGGGTGGACCACGGGTACGCGGTGGTGCGGGTCAACTACCGCGGCTCCACGGGCTACGGGCGTGCCTGGACGGACGCGCTCAAGCACCGGGTGGGCCTGATCGAGCTGGAGGACATCGCTGCGGTCCGCGAATGGGCGGTGACCTCGGGCCTGGCCGACCCCGCCCGCCTCATCCTGACCGGCGGCTCCTGGGGCGGCTACCTCACCCTCCTCGGCCTCGGCACCCAGCCGGACGCATGGACGCTGGGCATCGCGAACGTCCCCGTCGCCGACTACGTCACGGCGTACCACGACGAGATGGAAGCCCTGAAGGCCATGGACCGCACCCTCCTGGGCGGCACCCCGGAGGAGGTCCCGGAACGCTTCGAGGCCTCGTCCCCCCTGACCTACGTCGACCAGGTGAAGACCCCGGTCTACATCGCGGCCGGCGTGAACGACCCCCGCTGCCCGATCCGGCAGATCGACAACTACGTCAAGCGCCTGGAGGCCCGCGAGGCGGTACACGAGGTGTACCGCTACGACGCGGGCCACGGTTCCCTGGTCGTGGACGAGCGAATCAAGCAGGTACGCCTGGAACTGGACTTCGCGGAGAGGCACTTGGGGGGCTCGGCTGCTTGAGGCCGGCGCTTCTCGATGCCGGTCCCGGCATTTCAGCCCGTCCGGCGTTTGAGGACGAGGGCTGCCTCTGGGTGTCCAGGATTGAGGGGCAGGTGTGGCCATTCCGTGACCGTTCCGTTGCCTCAAGGTGTGATCGACGCAGCCAGCAACAAGCCCCCCAACTGCGGCCCTTGCTCACGCAGTTGGGGGCGTTGCCCGTCCCGGACGGGGGAGGCCGGGGCGGAGGTACGGCTTCCGTTCCCCTGGGGTGTCTCTCTGCCTTGGGCCACCCGGGCGCGATTGCCCAGGCTCCAGGGTGGCCTACCTCTGGCGAGGCGCGTTACAGGGTGGGCGCAGCGACCGAACGCATTTCAGAACGGGGTGTTTCATCGCGCCTGGGTGGTAGCGGGCGCAGATGCTGCGGATTGCAGAGCGGGTTTCCGGGCGCCCAGGCGGCAGGGTCGGCCACAACGCATTTGCTGTGTCCGGGCATTCCGTGCGCGATTCCCTGTTCATCGATCATGGCTGCCGTCGCTCTCACGGTAAAGATTGCCCTCCGCAGGGGCCACCCGCCAATAGGTCTCGACCATGGCTTTGTACTGTCGATGGCCGGGGTTCAGACCCGTGTGTTTCAGCGCCCAAACCTCCACGGGCGCAGGGTCGTTGTCAGATGCGGGCGCCTCCACGCCGCACGCCATGCACACGGCGGAATAGATGGCCTGCGGCGCGCCATCCCCGGTTTCCGCGCCCAGGGTCCATTCCGCGGCTTTGATGATCGAGCGCGTCAAAGTGCCCCCCTGCTACGCCGGTTTACTTCGGCCACTCTCACGCTCAAAGGGGCACGCCCTTGGGCGCCCCCTTCCAGGGTCCGCAAGGCCGCCGCGACGGATTCCGGATAGGCCACGTGGTCAGGGTGGCGACGCAGCAAAACGGCGCAGTCCGTTTTCAGACTCTCGTCACTGGTCGTGCCCTTGAGCGCTTCCAGCGCCTTGCACTCCTTGCAGGCGCTCATCGGGCCGTCTCCCAGGGACTCACCCACGGTCCTGCCCATGGGGGTGCCTCGCCCGTGCGGGCCGCTCGACGCTCTTTCTCATGAGCCAGCACGTACGGCCGGACCATGGAGCCCGTGAGCTCCCAGGCTTCCTCTGCCCTGACCTGCGGCTGCCTGCGGAGCCTGGGCACGTCTACGAGCCTGGCGCCGACCACGTAGGGGGTTGGCCGATAGCGCCTCTCCCTGGGGGCCTGGGGGCACTCTGCGGCGCCTGGGGCGCTGCCTGTCGGGGGTGCCTGCCGGAGGTACGCGGGCCGAACAGGACCGCGCTCATCCATTCGAGTGCGTGTGATAGGTAGGACACTGTCAGCGCTTCTCTGAAGCGTTGGCCATGCCCCGGGACCGTCGTGAGCGGTCGCCGGGGTCTTCTTGGTCATCGACCGTAGGAGCGGCGAGAGGGGGGCAGGGGCACAATCTGTGCCCCTGCCGTCAGGCAGCCAACAGCCCGATCTTTACAGCGAGTTCGGACGCACGGCGGCGACGGGCCGGATCTTTGGACTCGGCTTCTTCAAGGACGATGCGCTTCGCATATCCGTTGTACTTGATCGTTTCCGGTGCCGCCTCGTGTGCCTTCCCCAGAGTGGCGAGGGCGACGTCAGGTTGCCCGTCGAGCTGGTAGCCACGGGCTTCCTCGATACGGTGGCGGGCTCGTCGCGGCCTCGATTTGATCGTGACCGCGTCAGCGGCGGCAGCCTGCCGTACCGACTCGCCACCCTGGCGTAGCTCCACAGCCACGGTGACCGCATGTGCGCCCATGATGGCGCGAGAGAACGACGTCACTGGGTGGTAGTAGTCGTCAGGGAGCCGCTGGGCCATGGCGCGCGCCTGGTCCCAGTACCGCCATGCCGTGCCGGTCTCTGCCCTCCGGGCAGCGGTGTATCCAGCCTCGAAGGTGAGGGCGCCGGTGATGGCGAGAACATCGTCTGAGGCATCAGGCAGGAGCGGTTCGAGATATGCCAGGGTCTCCAGATTGACCGCGTCGGCAGCATCGAAGTGCGCTGGCCCCGCATCGCGGTGCGCCTGCGCGGCCAGCCACGCGGCCACGCCGATAGCGTGCGGATCCTCGGACTCCTGGGAAGCGATCAAGCCTCGTTCGGCGACGCGCCACAACAGGGCAGCGTCCGGCTGATAGGCCACGAAGAACTGACACAGCGAATAGACCTCGGCGAGCACGGCCTGGGCCGCCCTGCGATCGGGAGCAGTCTCAGCCTGCCGCACGGCGAGTTGGGCATCCCGGATCAGATCCGGCAGCAAAGCGCCGATCACCTCGCGGTGGTTGGGTGCCTCATGCCGGGCCTTCCAGGCGCGGGCGAGCCTCGCCTGAAGGTGCGCAGCCGGGGGTGCCTCCTGCTGGGTCGTAAGCGGGAAGGCATCAACAGCGGCTTTGACCGCGGCGAGGCGAGGGTGACCGGGGCCGCTGAACAAGTCGACGTGTACGGACTGGTTGCCGGTGAGATCCGACAGGTCACGGACACGCAGCAACTCGGCAATATGCAGGACGGTCTCCAACTTGGGAGTCTTCAAACGTCCGGTCTCGACGCCCTTCACCCAGGATCCGGACTTGCCGAGCAATCCGCCCAACTGGTCGCGTGTCATGCCCTTGCGGGTTCGCAGCATCTGTAGGCGCTGGCCGAAGACCAGCGGATCGGCGTACTGGTCCGGGGTAGCATCTTCAGACGACACGGCCTTGCCCCTCTCTGAACAGCTCGACACTGTCAGGGTATGGGGCAGGGCCGCTCTCGCGTGAGGATCCCGCTCTACGCCGGTCTCCGCGACGGACTCTGGCGCGGCCCGACGGATGCAAGTGCTCGCCTGTACCAGGGCCCCGATGCCCTCTCCGCAACGCGAGGGGACATAAGGCTCACCCGTGATGGCACCCACACCTAAGAAGTTTCACGGGCGGCAGCCCCCAGAGGCGGGGTCGAAGGGGCGGCAGCCCCTGGAGGACGGGAAGGGTAGGGGCGGCGGGGGCGAAAAAACACCCCCTACGCCTCCGCCCGCTCCCGCGACCGCCTCCCCAACAACTCCGCCAACCCCCGCCGAGTAGCCGCCAGCACCACCCGGTCCTCCTTCTGCAGGACATACGCGTCGGGCAGATCCCACACCCACCCCGACACACCACCCACCCCGCCGCGGTCCTCGTAGGCCTCCTCCACCGCAGGCTCCTCCCGCCGTTCGTCGCGCCGCTCGTCCCGCGACGTCCGATCCAGCGCCAGCACCCGCCACGCACCGGCCCGAAAGGCCTCACCGACAGTCTTGTCCTCAAGCTGTGGATGACCACCCACATCCACCGCAGCGAACAACAACACCCGCCGCTCGACAGGAATCGCCCCCAGAATCTGCCGCCCCATCATCGCCCCGGCGAACGCGGGCGCGGCCAGATGCGTCACGCTGCGGCTGCGCGTGGACGCATGGGGGTGCGCGGCCCGCAGGGTCCGGTACACGGCGGTGGCGAAGTCGTCGTCGTACAGACGAAGGACCACGCGGAGGTCCGGCCGCACGGAGCGGGCATACAGCGCGGCCTCCAGATTGGTCGTGTCGGCACTGGTCACCGCGAGCAGCGCATGCGCCCGATGGATCTTCGCGGCCTCCAGGACCCCCTCCTGCGTGACGTCCCCGAGCACCACAGGCACCCGCAGCCGCCGCGCCGTGGCCATCCCGCGCGCGTCGGGGTCGGCCTCCACGCACACCACGGGGATGTGCAGTTCCCGCAGCCGGGTCAGCACCCGGGTGCCGATCTTGCCCAGGCCGAGCAGCACGACATGCCCGCCCAGCCCGCGCGGCGGTTTGCGCAGGGCGGACGCGGAGCGGAAGGTGCCGAGGGCCTCCAGCACCGCCGCCAGCAGGACCGGAAGCAGCAGCAGACCCATCAGCCCGGACAGCAGTTGGAGGATCTGCCGGGCCAGGGACTGATGGAGGGCGGGTTCGTTGATGGCGAAGAGGTCGAGGAGGGTCATGTACGTGGCGTACAGCGGGTGTTCCCCGGTCACGACCGTCAGCGCGACGGCCAGCGCGGCCACACACCCCACCAGCCCGGCCAGCGACCACCTGAGCCGTCGTGAGAACAGTGAGGCGAACGACGGTACGACGCCTCGCCCCGAGGGCAGGGAGGGACCCGCGTACGACACCTGCTCCAGGACGACCGTCCCGCGGCCCGTGGCTTCCTGCACGGCCGCCGCGTCCGGCAGCAGCAGCGGTCCCTGTTCGTCGCCGTTCTCCGAACCGTCCGTCCCCGCCGGGTCGTTGCTGGTCGTGGACAGCAGGGCCAGCGTGGCCAGCCCGGACGGGGCCGCCTGCCCCGGGCGCAGGGGCGGGCGCTCCACCGCGCGCAGCAGCAGGCCGTCGGTCTGTACGACCTTGGTGGTGCCGGCGACGGCCGTGGCGGCCAGTGCGGGGGCGGCCGTATCGGCGTCGGACAGGACGGTCGTGGAGGCGTCGAGTCCGGCGTCCCCGGCGCCCGTCGCCAACGCGGCCGCCTGGTCGAGGAGTTCCTCGATGTGCTGGCCCAGGCGCCGGTTGTACAGGCGCAGGACGAGCCGGAGGCGGGGGTTGAGGCGGCGGGCGGTGAGGGCGGCGCGGATGTTGGTCTCGTCGTCGTCATAGACGAGGGCGAGCGCGTCGGCCCGTTCCACGCCCGCGTCGGCGAGGGCGGCCTCCGTGGCCTCGGGGGCCTCCACCACCCGGATGTTCCCGGCCGGTTCGCTGCCGCCGCCGGCCCCGCCGCCCGCACGGTTGACGGCCGCGCTGACCGCCCCGAGCAACGCCGCCGACGCGGCCCGGGCACGGCCCACGACCGGTGGTCGTACCGTGCGCTCGGAGGGTGGCACGAGGAGCGTCACCTGCTCGCCGTACACCCCACGCAACTCGGCGGCCAGCCGGTGCGCGAGCCCGTCGTCGCCGCACACGACCATGTGTGCGGCCGTGTCACTCCCTAAGCCCTGATTCGGAACGCTCGCCACGAGGGAAAAGACTGCCTCAATGTGACGGGTGGTTCCAGAAGTGGCCCCCTCGGGTCTGAACGCCCGCTCGCTTCGGGCCGTACCGGAGGGGAGGGAAGCCAGCGCCCTACCGCACCACCGGAGGTACCTCGCCCGTGGCGATCACCAAAGCGGCCCCGCAGCAGACGGACGGCGGGACCGGCGACCGCGATGGCCGCCGCACGCAGCGGGGGCGGGCCGGGGAGGAGGGCCGGCACCTCAACTCCTCGCTCCTGCTCACCATGCTCATGCTCGTGCTGGTGCTCCTCCAGAGCCCGATCCGCCGTGCGCTCTCCGCACCGGTCATGCAGAGCTGGACGACGGTGTTCGTCGCGGTCATGGTCCAGGCGCTGCCCTTCCTGGTGCTCGGCGTGCTGCTGTCGGCGGCGATCGCGGTGTTCGTGCCGCCGTCCTTCTTCGCCCGTGCCCTGCCCCGCCGTCCCGCCCTCGCCGTCCCGGTCGCGTCAGCGGCGGGCGCGGTGCTGCCGGGCTGCGAGTGCGCGTCCGTGCCGGTGGCGGGGGCACTGGTCCGGCGCGGCGTCACCCCGGCCGCGGCGCTGGCGTTCCTGCTGTCCGCGCCCGCGATCAACCCGATCGTGCTGACGGCGACGGCGGTCGCGTTCCCCGGCAACCCGGAGATGGTCCTCGCCCGCCTGGTCGCGAGCCTGTTGGTGGCCTGCGCGATGGGCTGGCTGTGGTTGCGCCTCGGCCGCACGGACTGGCTGAAACCGCCGTCCCGCCAGGCCTACGACGGCCAGAGCAAGGGCGAAGCCTTCTGGGGCTCCGTCCGGCACGACGTGATGCACGCCGGCGGCTTCCTGGTGGTCGGCGCGATGGCGGCGGCGACGCTCAAGGCGGTGGTCCCGGAGACGTGGCTGAGCACGACGGCGGACAATCCGGTGCTGGCGGTCCTGGCCCTGGCGGTCCTCGCCGTGGTGTTGTCGATCTGCTCGGAGGCGGACGCGTTCGTGGCGGCGTCGCTGTCGCAGTTCTCGCTCACGGCCCGGCTCACTTTCCTCGTCGTGGGCCCGATGATCGACCTGAAGCTGTTCGCGATGCAGGCGGGCACCTTCGGCCGCGCCTTCGCCCTGCGCTTCGCACCGGCCACCTTCGTGCTGGCCGTGGTCGTGTCGGTGCTGGTCGGGGCGGTGACCCTGTGAACCGTCAGGCCCAGTCGGCGGTCCTCTTCCTGCTCGGCGCGTCCCTGCTGCACGCGGCCACCACCGACCTCTATCTGCGGTACGTCAAGCAGGGCCTGCGCCCGCTGGTGCTGGTGGCCGGCGCGGTACTGGTCGCGGCGGCCGTGGCGACGGTCTGGTACGAGCGGAAGCGGGCCCGACGGCAGAAGGAGCACGCTGCCGACCACGCGGAGAGCCACGAGAGTCACGAGGACCACGGGAACCAGGAGAGTCACGAGAGCCACGTGGCTCATGGGAGTCACGAGGCCCACGACAGCCACGAGGCCCACGAGGACCACAGTCATCGCGAACCCCGCATCTCCTGGCTCCTCGTCCTCCCCCTCCTCGCCCTGATCCTGGTGGCCCCGCCCGCCCTCGGCTCCTACAGCGCGACCCGCACCGGTACGGCCCTCCAGGAGCCCCTGGCCTACCCCGCCCTCCCCGCCGCCGATCCCCTGAGCCTCAGCCTCGTCGACTATGCGGGCCGCGCCGTCTACGACCACGGCCGCACCCTGCGTCACCGCCAGGTCCGGCTCACCGGCTTCCTGGCCCTGGACCGCGACGGCACCCCCTACCTCGTGCGCATGGCCCTCAACTGCTGTGCCGCCGACGCGCAGCCGGTCAAGGTCGCCCTGACCGGCCAGGTCCCGCCGGTCCTCCAGCCGGACACCTGGCTCCGGGTCACCGGCACCTACGTCCCGCGCCGCGCCGAGGACCCGGTCAACGGCGGCCCGATCCCGTTCATCCAGGTCACGGCGGCGAAGCCGGTGGCGGCGCCGACGGACCCGTACGACGAGAGCTGGAACAGCTGACGAGTGCCCTCTCTTGCCGGTCCCCGGGACGCCCCCTACGCTGAATCTGATGGGTCGTCAGATTCGGGAGGCATGGCGTGGCCAGTACCGAGAGCGGCACGAAGGACCTGCCCAAAGTCATCAGCGTGGACGATCACGTGATCGAGCCCGCGCACCTCTTCGAGACCTGGCTCCCGGCCAAGTACCGGGACCGGGGCCCGAAGCCCCTCACCGCCGGGATCGGGGAACTCGCGTACGTCGGTGGGAAGTACCGGTTCACGACGGACCCGGAGGGCCAGATCACCGACTGGTGGGAGTACGAGGGCGGCCTGTTCCCGTACAAGCGCATCATCGCGGCCGTCGGCTTCTCCCGGGACGAGATGACGCTCGACGGCATCACGCGCGAGCAGATGCGGCGCGGCTGCTGGGACCCGAAGGCCCGGCTGGCGGACATGGACATCAACCATGTCGAGGCCTCGCTCTGCTTCCCCACCTTCCCGCGCTTCTGCGGCCAGACCTTCGCCGAGGCCAAGGACAAGGAGGTCGGGCTCGCCTGCGTGCGCGCCTACAACGACTGGATGGTCGAGGAGTGGTGCGGCGACAGCGGCGGCCGGCTGATCCCGCTGTGCCTGATCCCGCTGTGGGACATCGACCTCGCGGTCGCGGAGATCCATCGCAACGCGGCGCGTGGGGTGCGGGCGGTGACGTTCAGCGAGATCCCGACGTATCTCGGGCTGCCGTCCATCCACTCCGGCTACTGGGACCCGTTCTTCGCGGCCTGCGAGGAGACCGGCACGGTCGTCAACATGCACATCGGGTCCTCGTCGCAGATGCCGGCCGCGTCCCCCGACGCCCCGCCCGCCGTGCAGGCCTCGCTGAGCTTCAACAACGCCATGGCGTCGATGATGGACTTCCTCTTCTCCGGGGTCCTGGTGAAGTTCCCCCGGCTGAAACTCGCGTACAGCGAGGGTCAGATGGGATGGATCCCGTACGCCCTGGAGCGCGCGGACGACGTCTGGGAGGAGCACCGGGCCTGGGGCGGTGTGAAGGACCTGATCCCGGAGCCGCCGTCGACGTACTACTACCGCCAGATCTTCTGCTGCTTCTTCCGCGACAAGCACGGCATCGAGGCGATCGAGACGGTCGGCGTCGACAACGCGACCTTCGAGACGGACTACCCGCACGTCGACTCGACCTGGCCGGAGACGAAGCGGGTGGCCGAGGAGCATGTCGGCGGGCTCTCCGACGAGGTGGCCTACAAGCTGCTGCGCGGAAACGCGATCCGGATGCTCGAACTCCCCTTTGATCAGTGATGGGTCAGTGATGGGTCGTGATTGATCAGGGGTGAGTCAGGGCTGGATCAGGGCTGGATCAGTGATTAAAGGGGCGTGGTGGCTGGGCAGTTCAGTCGTGTAGGCGACGGCGGTCCGCGACGGGAGCACGGATGAAGGTCTCGATCGACACCAACCTCTGCTACGGCTCGGCCGAGTGCGTGCACAGGGCCCCGTCGGTCTTCGAGTTCGTGGACGAGTACGGCGTGGTGAGACCGGGGCGGGAGGGGAGCGGCGACGACCCGCAGGTGCGGGAGGCCGCCGAGAAGTGCCCGTCCCAGGCCATCTCCCTCACCGGGTGACGGCGTTCACGGACCGGTCGGGTACTGCCACCCGAACGAGCCCAACGCCCGTGCCCTGGCCTCCACCACCGCCATCCGGGCCTGCCGCTCCGCCGGGTCGACGTGCGCCGACTGACCCGTCATCTGGCCGTCCCACTTCCGGTAGAGCAGCCCCGCCTCCGCCGAGAACCAGCCCCGGCTCACGGAGTTGAGCGCGAGCAGCAGGCCCGTGTCCTCGGACGCCGGGAGGGCCATCCAGCCGCCGAGGGCGAGCAGGAGGTCCCGGCGTACGCACAGGGTCGCGGGGTGGACCTGCGCGCGGAAGTCGTTCGCCCGCCAGAAGTCGAGTACGGCGCCCTGCTCGATCGGCCCGTCCTCGGGGTCGCCGGGGAAGCCGGCCGTCGAGCCGTCCGGCAGCAGGTCCAGGACCCGTGAGGTCGTCCAGCCGACGGCAGGGTCGGCCCCCAGCACGGCCAGGTCGCGGGCGAGCGTCCCCGGGGTGAGCTGGTCGTCGGCGTCCAGGATCTTGGCGTACTCGCCCTCGGTGTGCGCGAGCGCGACCGTGCGAGCCACTCCGGGGCCTCCGGGGCGGCCCTGACGGAAGGTCACCCGCGGGTCGTCGGGGACGTACGGGCGGACCTCGTCGGTCCTTCCGTCCTCCTGGATCACCCAGTGCCACTCCCAGCCCGGCGGCAACTCCTGCGCGCACAGCGACCGGTGGGCCTGCGGCAGGAACGCCGCCGACGGGCCGTGGACAGCGGTGACGACGATGACGCGCCGGGACACGGCGGCCCTCACCACCTTTCGGACATGCGAAGGCCCGACCGCTGGCGACGGGGGATGCACCAGCGATCGGGCTGGGGCCAACAGTAACAAGGCTGCCTGCCTCGTGGGAGCCGCCTCATCCGCTGCGATGACGCGTTGTGATCGGGATCACGGAAACCGCTGTCCGTGGCGCCCCCGTCGTACCACTTGCGTTCACGCCCCGTCACTGAGCGCACGGAGTGAGGAGGAGCCGGGAGCCGGGAGCCGTATGCCGGCACGGGCGGGCCTAGTTCGCGCACGGCGGCTCGTACGACAGCCGAGGCAGGTACTCGTGCCACTTCTCCCGCGTCAGCACGCCCTGCGTGGTCGCGCAGACGCGGCTGATCGCCTGGTCGACGTCCAGGTTCCACAGCCGGACCGTGTCGGTGCCGCTGGAGACGCCGAGCATGTGGCTGGTGGGGCTGAACGACAGGAAGTTGCCCGTCGTGGCGTTCGGGCTCATCGCCTCACCGATCGCCGAGGCGTCGGACGGGTTCGAGACGTTCCACAGCCGGACCGTGTTGTCGTTGCCGCCGCTGGCCAGATAGCGCCCGCCCTTGCTGAACGTCAGGGAGACGACGGCTTCGGTGTGGCCGCTCAGGGGGTCCCCGTGCGGGGTTGCCCGGCGCGGGTCGGTGACGTCCCAGAGCCGTACGGTGTCGTCGTCCCCGCCGCTGGCCAGCGTATGGCCGTCCGGGCTGTAGGCGAGCGCGTTGACGGGCCCGGCGTGCCCGGTGAGCGGTGCGCCGCGCAGGGTGGGCCGGCGCGGGTCGGTCACGTTCCACAGCCGGATCGTGCTGTCCGCGCTGCCGCTGGCGAGCGTGCGGCTGTCCGCGCTGAAGACGAGGGAGTTGATGTAGCCGTTGTGCCCCTTGACGGGTGCGCCGAGCGGCACGACGTGCTCGGGGTCGCTGACGTTCCACAGCCGGATGGTGCGGTCGTCGTAGGCGGTGGCCAGCGTGCGGCCGTCCGGGCTGTACGCCAGCGCGTCGGGGCCCATGAACCGGGTGCGCAGGGTGATGGGCGTCCCGAGCGAGACCGGCCGGGTCGGGTCGCTGACGTCCCACAGATGCACGGCGCGGTTCCCGGTCAGCACTGCGAGGGTGTGGCCGTCGGGGGAGAACAGCAGGGACCGCTGGCCACCGTCGCCCGGCATGAAGGCGTCGTTCAGCAGCACCGGCCGGGCCGGCTTCGCCACGCTCCACAGCCGGATACTGCCGTCGCGTGCGGCCGTGGCCAGCACCCGCCCGTCCGGCCGGAACGCCCCGCCGCGGCCGATCATGTCCGACGTCGGTATCGACCACAGGCGGACCTTGCTGTCGCCGCTGCCGGTGGCGAGCGTACGGCCGTCGGGGCTGAACCCGAGCGCGTACATCTCCCCGCTGGCACCCGCGAGCGGCTCGCCGACCTGCGAGGGATACGCCCGGTCGCTGACGTTCCACAGGCTCGCCGTGCTGTCCGCGCTGGCGGCGGCGAGCATGTCGCCGTCGGGGTTGAAGGCCACCGACCAGATGGGGCCGGTGTGCCCGGTGAGCGGTGCGCCGAGCTGCCGGCCATGGCGGGGGTCGGAGACGTCCCACAGCCGGATCGTGTCGTCCGCGCTGCCGCTGGCGAGGGTGCGGCCGTCCGGGCTGAACGCGACGGAGTGCACCAGGTCGGTGTGTCCGGTCAGCGTGGAGATCGCCTTCGGCCGGCCCGGTTCGGCCACGTCCCACAGCCGGATGGTGTCGTCGTCGCCCCCGGCCGCCAGCGTCCTGCCGTCCGGGCTGAACGCCACCGAGCGCACGGCGGCGCCGGCCCCGGTCAGCGGCTCGCCCAGCGGCTCGGCCCGCTCCGGATCGCTGACGTCCCACAGCCGTACGGTCCGGTCCTCGCTGACGGAGGCGAGCGTACGGCCGTCAGGGCTGAAGGCGACCAGGTAGATCGTGGCGTCGTGCCCCGTCAGGGGCGCCCCGAGCGGACGCGGCCGGTTCGGCTGCCGTACGTCCCACAGCCGGACCGTGCCGTCGTCCGAGGCACTGGCGAGGGTGCTGCCGTCCGGGCTGAAGACGGCGCTGCTCACCCAACTGCTGTGCCCGGCCAGGGGTTCGCCCAGGGGCTTGGGCCGCTCCTGGTCGGAGACGTCCCACAGCCGTACGGTCCGGTCGTAGCCGGCGGTGGCCAGGAGCCGTCCGTTCGGGCTGAAGGTGGTCAGGTAGACGGCGCCGGTGTGGCCGCGCAGGGGCGTGGCCAGCGGGGCGTTCACGATCGAGATGAGCCGGCTCTTGGTGTCCTCGTCGTCCGGGCGCAGCCGGTTGGCCACCAGGTCGAGCTGGGCGGACAGCGACGGGTCGGTGTACTGGAAGCGGTCGGCCTCGGCGAGCACCTGCGCGTACACGGCGTCGTCCCGCTGCTGCCAGGCGACCACCGCCGCCCCGACGGCCACCATCACCAGCGCGAGCAGCGCAGCGACCGCGCTCCGCATGATCCAGACCGTACGCCTGCGCAGCCTGACCGAGGCGGCGAGGAACTCCACCGCGCCCCGGGTGAGGAACGTGTCCCCGGCGGACCGCGCCCAACTGTGGGCCTGCTCCAGCCGGGAGCCCCGGTACAGCAGCGACGAGTCCCGCGCGGACTCCTCCCAGGCCCGGCCGTCCTCCTCCAGCCGCTGGCGCAGCAGATTGCCCTGCCGGTCCTCGTCGATCCAGTCCCGCAGCCGCGGCCAGGCATGCAGGAGCGCCTCGTGCGTGATCTCCACGGTCTCCGCGTCCAGCGTGACCAACCGGGCCCGCACCAGCGCCTCGAGTGACTCCTCCGTCTTGTTCGGGTCCGTCGACTCCTTCGCCAGCTGCCGCCGCGTTCCCCGCCGCCGGGTCGTCTGTGTGTCCTCTCCGAGCCGGACCAGCCTGAGCAGCAGCAGCCGCGCTGCGGTACGCGCCGCCGGATCGAGGCCGGACCAGGCCCGCTCGGCGGTGGCCGCCACGGCACCCTGAATCCCGCCGGCCGCCCGATACCCGGCCAGCGTCAGCCGCCCGGCCTTGCGCCGTTGCCAGGTGGCGAGCAGCGCGTGCGACAACAGCGGCAACGCCCCCGCGTCATGCGTCCCCCGCGGCCCGTCCGCACTCACCTCCCGCACGATGAGCTCCGCCAGCCCCGGCTCCAACTCCAGCCCCACAGCCTTGGCCGGCCCGGTCACCGCCTCCCGCAACTCCGAGGCCGTGAGCGGCCCGAGCACCATGTGCCGGTGCTGCAACGCGTCGGCCAGCTCCGGGTGCGCGAGGCACTGCTCGTAGAAGTCGGCACGAATGCCCAGAACTACGAGAACGGGCGGCGGGTCGCCGGGTTCGGCGGGGGTGCAGGCGGCGTGGAGGAGCTGGACGAAGGTACGGCGGTCTGCTTCTTCGGGGCAGAGGGTGAAGGTCTCTTCGAACTGGTCGACGATGAGGACGGGCGGGGTGGCGGGGGCGACGGAATGGGTGGAAGTGCCGGTGCCGGAGGAGCGGTCTGGGTCGGCGTGGACGTGAGCGCCGTCGTCGCCGTCGTCGCCGTCGTCGCCGTCAGCGCCGGAGGCCTCGCGCCGGGCCCAGGCGAGGACTGCGGCGCGTATGCGGCGCCCGAAATCGGCACGGAGCTCCTCGGCGCCGGTTTCGTCCCCGTCCTTCGCCCGCCGGCCCGAGCCCGCAACGTCCGCCGACCGGACGACATCGGCGAGTTCCGGTATACGACGGGTCAGCTCGGCAAGCGGATCGGCACCCGGCACGAGCTGCACCACGGCGCCCGCCGGACCGCTGCTCCCCGCCCCGCCCAGGGCGCCGTTGCGCAGCGCAGTCACCAGACCGGCGTTCAGCAGGGAGGACTTGCCGGCCCCCGAGGCACCGACGAGCATGACGAGACCGCCGGTCTTCTCCACGGCGCGGAGCTGCGCGACCAGCGCGTCGGTACTCCGCTCCCGCCCGAAGAACCACCGGGTGTCCTGCTGCCGGTACGAGGCCAGCCCCCGATAGGGGCACACCCCACCGGCCACCGCGGGCGCCTCGACCGAAGCCTGGAGGTCCTCCTCTTCCCCGGAGGTGGCCCGCTCCCACAGCCGCTGCCACTGCCCCAGGTCGTACAGCCCGGCGGACACGGGCGTGGGCCGCGCGCGGCGCGCCTGCGGAACGAGGACATGCAGTACGGCTGACAGCGCGGCGAACTGGGCCGGCACGTTCTTGGCCCGACGCCAGTCACTGATCCGCTGAGCGGACACCCGTACGGGACGCCCCCGCTCGTCGACCCGCTGAAGCCGTACGACCGCGTCGGCCACACTCTTGAGCGGCGGATTGCCGGCCTCCTTGTAGAGCAGCGCGAGCCGTTCGGCAAAGGCCGTGCGCGCTGCCGAGTCGGAACTCAAGCCCTCCACTCCCTTACTCCGCCGCTGCTCGGCCCCACCTGGTCTTCCGGACCGGAAAACTCACTTTATACGGCTGACCTGCGGCTAAGACGGCGTCCGGAGACCGGATGTTCCTCTCCGGCACGCTCGACTGGCAGGATCACGACGCAATTGCGCATCCATCGCGCGACGCCCAGGCAGGCCACCAGCCCAGAGCCCGGAGAGACCACTCATGGCGCCGCATGTTCTCGGACACCTTCGACACGATTCGTTTTCGCAGGAACTACGAGCCCTCGACGCCGCCCCGGTCCAGCTCGACCCGCACTGACCCGCCGACACGGCACGTCACCCACGGGTCGACACCTCCTCGCCGTTCGGCACCGGTCCCCACGAGGGGAGGGACCGGTGCCGGACGACGCGGTTGCCATTCGCGCAGGCGCGGGCAGGCGCGAGGGTTGAAGTCCGGTCATGGACGGTCGCTGTGCGCGGCATCCGGAGTGGTGGTCACACAGAGGTTCGGAGAGCAGATCGGCTCCGGTGCGCAACCTTCCGGCGAAATGCATCGGCGCGCTCGCGTCGTCCAGGGCGAACTTACCGCCGAGGGTGAGCATCGCTGTGCCGGAGCCGTCGACCTCCTCGTGGCTGCGAATGATCGACTTCAGGTAGCCGGTCAGCCACCGAGGTCCACTGCATTGGTCCCCCGCGAAAGTCGGTCTATTTGCTCTTATAAAGAGCGTCCATTCGGTCAACTCCGGCTACAAAGCGTGAAAATAGGCCACATGCGGTCCGGTCTATGTGCAAGAGCACGGCTCGACGGCAGCATGGTCAGGCGCTTGAACGGCGCGCTGCGCCGCGGAGTGAGATCGTCGGGGGTGTTGGTGAATCACGCGTGGCCGCCGTCCACCTTTCTCGGCCGGTTGAGAACTGCGACCCGCGACGAACTCCTGGAACAGGGCACCCCGGTCACCTATCCACCGCATAGGGCGCTACTGCAGCAGGGAGACGAGAGCCGGCATGTCCTGCTGATCACAAGTGGCGTCGTGAAGGTCGTCGCCAGCGCGGAGAGCGGCTACGACATGCTGCTCGCCGTCCGTATAGCGGGTGACCTGGTGGGCGAAATGGCGGCCTTCGAGGAGCGCCCCAGGTCCGGCACGGTGATCGCGTGCAGTGATGTGACCGCACGGATCATCCAGGTGCGGACGCTGGAGACCTTCCTCACCCGCCACCCTGACGCCATGCGGGCCATCCTTCACATGCTGAGCGCCCGGCTGCGCTGGGCCAACCGACGCCGGATCGATTTCCAGGCGTACGACTCGCTGACCCGACTGGCCCGGGTTCTGGCCGAGTTGAGTCAGGCATACGCCCAGCCCGTGCCACACGGCGACGGCAAGCGATGCGTCCTCGGTGTGACGCTCACCCAGAAGGAACTCGCGTCGCTGGCCGGTCTGGCTCTCAACACGGCGGAAAAGAGTCTGGCCGCTCTGACAGCGAAGGGACTGGTGGAACGGAGCTACCGGAACATAACCATCTGTGACGTTCCGAAACTGCTTGAATTCGCCAAAGTCGTGGCCGACAACCCGTATTGATACGGGATCACTTCACGCGCTCTCTCCTAGCCTCTCGCACACGCACTTCATGGGCAGTGTCAGCCCATGGCCTGCCCCAGAGAGGAATGATCGGGTGGTTGAGTGGTCGGGGTTCCGTCCCTGCACATGTATAGCCGTGGACGCACAGGCCTATGGCAGCCAGAACGACCGTAGACAGTCCGAAACTCAGCATGACCTGCCGCGGCTCCTCGATCGAGCCGCCAGAGGCGCCGGCTTGGACCGCGCACAGTGGAAGATCCAGCGCAAGGGCGACGAACAGCTCGCAGTGCGGCCCCTGGACGGCACCGAGCCCCGTCTGGTCGACGACTACGTCCGCCATCTCCTCGCCGAGCTGCGCGAGTACAACGCCCAGCGCATTCCCCAGGCCCGGATGCGGCTGCGGGCCGTCATCCACCAGGGACTGGTGGAGTTGGCGGACAACGGCTTTGCCGGCTCGGCCGTGGTGGCCACCGCGCGTCTGCTGAACGCCCGTCCGCTCTACGAAGCCCTGGCTGCCCACCCCGCCGCCGACCTGGCGCTCCTGCTGTCCGACGACGTGTTCCGCGCCACGGTGGCGGGTGGCCACACGACCCTCACCACCGAGGACTTCACCGAGGTCACCGTCCAGGTGAAGGAGTACGAGGCAACCGCCTGGCTGCGCGTGCCCACGCATGCCGCACCGGCCGCCGCCTCGCGCGAGCCCGGGACCGCGGAGACGGGGAAGCCCGTGGCCCCGGCGGCGGGGGAGCCCGTGGCCCCGGCGGCGGGGAAGCCCGTGGCCCCGGCGTCGGGGGAGCCCGCGGCGGGCCGGCTCGAACGGGCCGCCGCGGGCGAAGCCGGCAGCGGGACGGGGGTCAGCAACGCATACCGGGCCGACAAGATCAACGTCACCAACGTGGCCGGCTCCGTGGACGCACGGGGAGCCGTCTTCGGCTTCGGGAGCACGGGTGACTGACGCTTCGGACCACGCCGACGGGCCGGCCGTACCGCCCGTCCCCGCTCCTGACGACGACGTGGAGCCGCCCACGCCGGACTACGGCGGCGGTGTGCCAGAGGCCGGAGAGGACGACCGTGGCCCGGATTCCGGACCGGACGCCGAGCGGCGCAAGGAGCAGGACGAGCGGGAGGCGGACGACCGGGGCTATGACGATCTGCGTCGTGTCCACCAGCTCGTCAACAACAACTTCTACGGTGTCGTCGACGCCTCCGGAGCAGCGTTCGGATTCGGCGCCGCCTCGTCACTTGGACTCGCCCCCGGCACCATCGAGCCCGAGGAGACGGACCGCGTCCTGCGGTTCTACGTCCCGCCGCAGCCCTGCTTCGACGCGGCGCTCGGCAAGCTGCACGAGGACGGCCTCGTGGTGCTGACCGGCCAGGACCGCTGCGGCCGGGGCGCAGGCTCCCTTGCCCTGCTCAGGAAGATTTTGGGCAAGGAGGCCAAGCTGCGCAGCCTGTCGCCCGCCAACGCCCTGTCTGAGCTGGCGGCTTCGCGGCAGCTCAAGCGTGGGCAGGGATTCATCATCCTCGACTACGTCGGCGAGCTGCATGTCGAGGCGGTGCAGGCGTACGACATCGGGCGGCTGAGCGAGGAACTGCGCCGCGAGGGGTCGTACCTCGTGATCACGGCGGGCGACGCCACCAGCCGGCGGCTGGCTCTGCGGGACCACTGTGTGCCGTGGCAGGCCCCGGACCCCGTGGATCTGTTCGAGCACTGCAGAGAGAACCTGCCGCAAACCGGCCTCGAACCCGACACCGAGAAGGAGCTGCTGGAGCGGGTAGGCGAACAGCGAGGGCCGGCGGACGTCGTCGCCGCGGCCGTGGCCCTGTCCCGGGACGGCGCGGAGGCGGCGCTGGACACGCTGCGGGACCGGCACCGGGAGCAGGTCCAGGAGTGGTTCCGCAGGAAACCGCCCACGGAGGACCTGCTTCCGCTCGCGGCCCTGGCCTTCCTGGAGGGCATCCCTGAGCGGACGTTCGAGAAGGAGTGCGCCGCTCTCGCCGCTCATGTCTGCAACTGGGAGCAGAGCGGCGAAACACCGGTCGTGGAGGCGGACGGACCGAAGGGGAAGCCGTTGCGCGGTGCAGCGGCCGACCAGTCCCGGGCCCGGTGGAGAGACCGGGCGGCGGGGCTTGTGACGACCGAACACCGGCCGGGGCCGAGCCGGGACGCTGAGCGCAGCGAGCGGCGCCTGGTCTTCACCACGCCTCGCGTCCGCGAGCTCGTCATCGAGGAACTCCACGACCTGTACGGCTACGCACTCTGGTATCCGTTGCGCCAATGGCTGAGCGAGCTGGCCCTGCTCGGCGACCTCGACTCTCGGACGGAGGTGGCCCGGGGTGTCGCGCTCCTCGCGCGGTACGCGCTGGTCGAGGTCGACGAGAACTTGCTGAAGGTGTGGTCCGACGGCATCACCAGCCAGCGGGTGACCGCCGCGCTGACGCTCGGGTTCATGTGCGACGACGAGCATCTCGCCCCGCAGGCCCTGAGCATCGTCGTGAGCTGGGTGGACAACAGCGGTCCCGGGCGTGCCGTGACGGCAGCCATGGCGCTGACGGGCCGTTTGGGCTCGCTCTACCGCCTGCAAGCGGTCAACTGGTTGTTGTTCCTCACGCACCGGGGCGAGCGGATTGCGTTTTCGGCCCGGCGTTCCCTGGTCCTGCTGCTACAGACCGCCGAACAGGACCCCGATCGTGTCCTGTTCACCCTTCGGTACGTAAGGACCGTGATCGCCAGGGCGGCCCCGGGTTCCCGGGAGCGGTCGATTGCCCTGAGGACCGCCGTGCAGCTCCTGGAAGCTGCCCGGCTGCAGGCTCCCGAGCCCGTCACCGCGGCACTGCTGCGTACTGTCCCGGACAGTGCCCGCCATCTCGGATCGCTGTGGGCAGACGTCCTGCACAGCAGCAACCGGAGCCGGGCGGTCAGCGCGCTGTGCCGGACGCTGGTGCAGCTGCGGGACGACCCGGCCGTCACCGACGCCGTAGGCGAACTCGGCGAAGCCATGCGGAACGCCATGAACCGGCGGCAGTGGACAGCGCTGTGCCATCACATGTCCATCGCGCTGAAGCACCCCGACTACGCGATTCCCGGTGCCCAGCGACTGGCGCAGGTGCTCCTGGGATCACTGCGCGGCCCGGCCCAGGCGGAGTCGCAGTACTCGTCTACGTCCCTCAGATCCACCCCTCCCTTCACTTTCGCTCAAGGAGGCCGAAACAAGTGAACTACCCGGTCATAGCCGAGCACATCCTTGCCACGGTGCAGGGCACCTGGTGGTCTCGGCGCCGCCGCCGCGAGGACGTGCCGCCGCTGCCGCCCGGCGCGGTCTATGTCTTCAGAGTCGGCGGGAACTACCGCACCTTCCCCGAGGGCATGGTGTTCGACCCGTCCCACCCCGACGTGCTCGATGCCTCGTCGGTCAGCTTGGTCGACACCCGGGCGCGTCTGGTCGATGTGGATCGCCCGCTGCCGTCAGTGAGCGAGGCGGACAACTTCACGATGCGCGCGTCCTTCACCTGCCAGGTGACCGACCCGACTGTGATCGCTCGGCAGGGCATCATCGACGTCACCGTTCCCCTGCGCGCCTACCTGATGGGCGACGGCGACCTGCCAAGGGTGAGCGCTGGACACCGTGTCGAGGAGATCAATGCGGTGCGCACCGAGGCCGGCCACCGCATGGCCGCCTACAGCGCGGTCGTGCCGCCGCGTGTCGCGGGCATGAGCGTCGAGTTCGTCAACGCCGAGGTGCACGCGTCGGACGACCTGCGGGACTGGGAGCAGAAGCTGCGCGACGAGCGGCGCTCCTGGGAACTCCAGCGGGGACAGCGCGACTTCGAGACCCAGGACGCGCTCCGCATCGCGGAACTGCTGTCCCAGGGATCCGACCACGTGGACGCCTTCGGCATCGCACGCAAGGAGATCGACGTCACCGAGGTGGCGTCCCGTGTCCATCGGATCACCGGGGACGAGTCGGCCCGCCGGCACGAAGCCGAGAGGGCGGAGCGGGCCCACACGCAGGGGTTGGAGACGTCGGAGGCGCAGATGCGCCGCGAGATGCTGCTGACGCTGCTGCGGCAGATGGGCGGCAGTGAGTACGTCGACTACCACCAGGTCCTGGAACAGGTCCTGCGGGAGACGGGCGGCCAGGCCGCACCCGGCATCGGAGCCGCCGCGGACACCGCCCGCATGGTCGAGTCGGGACAGGCACGCTCCGGTCGTACGGGCACGGGCCGGGACGCTTCGCGCGACCCGCAGGGGGGTTTCGTCAAGGACGAGGACGATCTAGTTGACTGACTTCCTGACGAACGATGAGACGGCCTCCGGTACGGCGAACGGCCAGGGCGCTGCCTCTCCTGTGGCAGACGGCCGGGCCACCGCCCGCACCACGGGCACGACCTCTGCCCGCACCACGGGCACGACCTCTGCCCGCACCACCGGTGCCGAGACCCTGGCCGGCTCCACCCGTCGCCCCTCCGGCTTCGACACCGCACGACGCCTGCGCTCGCTGACCGGCGTCGACGAGGAGCTGCTGACCAGGATCAAGTTCGAGCGGAGCAAGTACACGGCCCTCGGCGGGGTGGTGCTCGGCACCTCGGTCATAGCGGCGTTCTCCATGTGGAACTTCGCGACGCAGGCGCTCGGCAAGGTCTCTTACGTGGCCCTGCTCCCGACGGTCATCTGGATGCTGTTCGTACTGAACCTCGACCGCTGGCTGGTCACTCCTCAGCCGAACGCACGCCGGCGGGTCGGGCCTCTCCTCACGCGCCTGCTGATTGCGCTGATGCTCGGCACGGTGATCGCCGAGCCGCTGGTGCTGCGCATCTTCCAGACGGCCATCGAGGAACATGTCGCGGATGAACGTACGGACGCCATCGACCAGTTGCGCACGAACCTGGTCCGCTGCAACCCCGTACCGTCCACGACGCAGACAGCCACCCCGAAAGGCTGCGACAGGACATACGTCCTCTCCTTCGGTGCGACGCCGGGCGAACAGGCCGAGGAACTGGCCGCCTTGCGCTCGGACGCAGCCGCCCTGCAAAAGCGGGTGGACCGGGACACCACCAGGCTGGAAGGCATCGACTCCGAGGTTCTGGACGAGTGCCGCAGGCTGATCCGCATAGCGGCCACCGGTCTGCTTCAGCGGACGTCCGAGTGCCTGCGCCTGCGCGAAAAAGCGCACGACTACCGGACCACCCACCGCACCAGGGACAACGAGGAGCGACTGGCCGGCATGAACAGCCGCATCTCGAAGATCGAGGCTGACCTGACCTCGTCGCGCGGCGCATTTCTCAAGTCCCGGGCCGACGGCATCGAGCAGCGGCTGGACGACGAACGAGCCAAGCAGAAGGAGATCGGTGTCCTGGAACGGATCCGGGCGCTTGACGAACTCGCGAGCGGGAACCCTGTGCTGTTCGCGGGTATCTGGCTGGTCCGGCTGCTGTTCATACTCCTCGACGTGCTCCCCGTGCTGGTGAAGTACCTGAGCGGAGAGACCGCGTACGACCACATGCTCACCGGCGAGAGCAACAGCGCGGTGAAGATCCACGGCGAGGAGGTCCGGCTGGCCGAGCGCCGAGCCGTGGCGAACCTCGAGATCGCCCAGGACGCCATCGAACAGGAGATCCGCCGCCACCGTGCCGAGTCGGAGGCGGCGTACCGCGAACACACGGCTGCGATGAACATCCGGGTCAGGCAGGCTGTGAACGCGCTGGAGGACGAGATCCGCCGCTCGTCGACGGTCTGACGCACCCGCCTGCACCACGAACACAGCACCACGGCCGCCCCGCATCCCGGGGCGGCCGCATGACACTCACGGAACGCGAGGAGGAGGCATGACCACACCCGGAGGCGACCCCGATACCGGCGCCGCACCCGACCGGGGCACAGAACTCGCCAGGATCCTGCTGTCCGAGGCCCGTGAGGAGCTCGTGCGGGCCGACAACAAGGCCGGCCTCCTGCTGGCGTCCCTGGGCGCGGCCCTGACCGCCCTGCTCGGCGCGATCGGAAGCGGCGTCATCGCCCCACGGAACTACCCGATCGTCCCGCAACTCCTCCTCTGGATGGGCTGCGCTGCTTGCGTACCGGCGCTCGTCCTGCTGGGTCTGGCAGTGACTCCACGCCTTGGAAACCCCCACCACTCCCGCACTCACTACTTCGGCGACGCGAGGCTGGCAATGTCGGTCGCACACCTGGAGCGGACGGTCCGCCGTACCGACCCAGTGGCCCGGGACCTGAGTCAACTGGCGACCCTTTCCCAGATCGCATGGACCAAGTACCGCTGCATACGCCACGCACTGGCCTGGGGCACGGCCTTCTGCGCGCTCACGCTGCTGGGCATAGTGACGGGAGCGTCAACTTAGCGGCATGAGCAGCGAGCCGCTGGATGCGCGGGGACTGGCACGGATGTTGCGCAAGTGGATGACGACGCGTGGGAATCGCACTGCCCCCGCCCTCTGAGAGCAGATCCGCCCCGTGATCCAGACCGGCGCCATGGTCATGGACGGCATGTTCAAGCGCGATCCGGAGCGCTAGTCACGCAGATAGACACGCAGCAACGCCAGAGGGCCCTCACCGATCCGGTAAGGGCCCTCTGAACTGCTATTTAGCTGTCGGGGTGGCGGGATTTGAACCCACGACCTCTTCGTCCCGAACGAAGCGCGCTGCCAAGCTGCGCTACACCCCGATGTCGCTGCTGTCGCGGCGACGTCGTTTACTTTAGCCCACCGGTGGCTTGAGACGAAATCCGGTTTTCGTGCGGTGGTGGACCCGGTGGCGGATGGGGTTGGGGCGGGCGTGGTCGAGGGCCACGAGGGCGATGGCCAGGGCGTAGATGGCGAGGCCGATGAGGAGGGCGTTGCCGAGGACGCTCTTGTATCCGTGCCGGGCCACGTCGAGGAAGGGGTAGAGATAGCGGGCCGGCGTGCCGGCCACGAGCAGCTCGCCCCGGGTCAGGGCGATCGCCAGGTAGACGAGGGGGTAGAGCAGCCAGGTCGCCGCCGGGCGCAGGTGCAGCTGACCGGGAGCCGTCAGGAGCAGCCAGTCCAGCAGGGCCGCGATGGGCGTCGCCGTGTGCAGGACCTGAGTGGTGATCGCGTGCCAGCCCGTGGGGTCCGTGGCCTCGCCCGTGAGGACGCCGGGGAGGGCGTAGGGGCTCGACTCGTTGGCCAGCAGCAGGTGGTAGACGAGGCCCGTGACCAGGGCGTAGAGCAGCGTGGCGCCCGTCAGTGCGGAGGGCAGGGGGCGGCGGGCGGTCCAGGCGCGGCGGGCCGAGAGGATGAAGACCAGGGCCAGCAGGATGTTGGCCTGGATCGCGAAGTGGCTCAGGGTGCGCACCGGGCTGCCGAGGGTCAGTTCGATGGCGACGGCCGCGGCCGCGACCAGGGCGACCAGCAGGCGGTACACGGCTGCCAGGGGGCGGCGGGCGGGGGCCACCACCGCGGTGGCGGGGACGTGGGACGGCAGCAACGCGGGGATGCCCGGTATCGCGGGGAGGTCCGGGATGTCCCTGGGTATCGGGGCTGTCATGCCCTCACGCTAAGCAGGGTGGGGCAAACGGGCGATACGGGTGGTCCGTGCGGGTTACGCCGAGCGGCCCTACGGCAAGGCCCGGCCATGAGAGGCACGGCCAGGCGAGGCCAGGCGAGGCCAGGCGAGGCCAGGTCAGGCCAAGCAGAGCCAAGCCCAGTCAAGCCGCCGGTGCCGCCGCCGGCCCCGTATCCGCCCCGAGGCCCCCTCTTACCCCCGCCCCACCAGCATCAACAGCCCCACAGCATCTACTCCCGCCCCACCAGCGTCAGCAACGTCGCCTCCGGCGGGCAAGCGAAACGGAACGGGGTGTAGCGGTTCGCGCCGCAGCCTGCCGAGACGTGCAGGTAGGACGTACGGCCCTGAGCCGTGTGCGTGGACAGACCCTTCACGCGGTCCGTGTCGAGGTCGCAGTTGGTGACCAGGGCGCCGTAGAAGGGGATGCAGAGCTGGCCGCCGTGGGTGTGGCCGGCCAGGATCAGGGGGTAGTCGTCGGCCGTGTAGGAGTCCAGGACGCGCAGGTACGGCGCGTGGACCACGCCGAGCGCGAGGTCGGCGGCGCCCGACGGGCCCCCGGCCACCCGCTCGTAGCGGTCCCTCTTGATGTGCGGGTCGTCGAGGCCGGTGAGCTCCACCGACACGCCCTCGACCTTCAGCGTCCCGCGCGTGTTCGTGAGGTTGAGCCAGCCCGCGGCGTCGAAGCCGTCGCGCAGGTCCTCCCAGGGGTTGTGGATCGCGCTGACGGCGGGCGCGTTGCCGTTCAGGCCGTGGCGGCCCTGGGCCTTCTCCAGCAGATAGCGGGCGGGGTTGCGCAGCTTCGGGCCGTAGTAGTCGTTCGAGCCGAAGACGTACGCCCCCGGGAACTGCATCAGGGGGCCCAGCGCGTCCAGCACCTCCGGTACGCCCTCCGGGTCGGAGAGGTTGTCGCCGGTGTTGATCACGAAGTCCGGGCGCAGGCCCGCCAGCGAGCGCAGCCAGCGCTGCTTCTTGCGCTGGCCGCCGACCATGTGGATGTCGGAGACCTGGAGCACTCGCAGCGGACGCATGCCCGCTGGCAGGACGGGGACCGTCACCCGTCGGAGGCGGAAGGAACGGGCCTCGAAACCCGCCGAATACAACAGTCCGGCGGCGCCAACCGCCGTGATGCCCAGGGGTACTCCGTATCGCGCGCGCATACGACCATCGTGTCAGACCGGCGAAGTCCCCGTGCCGGGCCGCCCCCGGTAGGGCATCGACGCGCACGCCCCTTGAAATCAAGGGGCGTTCCCTGCCGCACACCTGCGACAATCGACGGCATGACCACGCTCAAGTCGAAGCTGCAGGAAGACCTCAACGCCGCGATCAAGGAGCGCGACGAGCTCCGCTCCTCGACGCTCCGGCTGACGCTCGCCGCGATCACCAAGGAGGAGGTCGCGGGCAAGGAGAAGCGCGAGCTCTCCGACGACGAGGTGCAGAAGGTGATCACCCGCGAGGCGAAGAAGCGCCGTGAGGCGGCCGAGGCCTTCGCCCAGGGTGGTCGTGCCGAGTCCGCCGAGCGGGAGAAGGCGGAGGGCGAGGTCCTCGCCACGTACCTGCCGAAGCAGCTCAGCGACGACGAGCTGAACCAGATCGTCGCCCAGGCCGTCGAGGAGGCCAAGGCGGCCGGCGCCGAGGGGCCGCGGGCCATGGGCGCCGTCATGAAGATCGTGAACCCGAAGGTGGCGGGCCTGGCGGAGGGCGGCCGGGTGGCCGCGGCGGTCAAGAAGCTGCTCGCCGGCTGACACCTGCGGCACGGCAGGCGGTGTGGCTGCCGACCGCTCCGCCTCGGACGACAGACGGCCCCTGTCCCTTCGTACGAACGAAAGGACAGGGGCCGTCCCCTTTTCAAGGCCGCGTCAGCCACGCCCTCCGGTGCCGCCCCCGTTCGACTGGCCCTGCCACCAGCCCTCGGGGATCGAGAAGGACGGCGTCGGGAACGTATCGCCACCGCCGCCGTTGTTCCCGCCGCCGATCAGGCCGCCGATGACGTTGTCGCCGTTGTTCCCGTCGTTGCCGTTCTCGTCGCCGTCCTCGTCCTCGTCACCCCGGCCGCGGTCCGGCTTGTCCTCCGGGATGTCGACGGTGTTGAAGTTCTCGTCGGGCTTGCCGTCGAGGGCGCCGTTCATGGCGTCCCGCCAGATCGGGCCCGGGACCCGGCCGCCGTAGACGAGGTCGTGGTACTGGCCGCCGATGTAGATGTTGCGCATCTTGACCTTCTGGGTGGCGCTGCCGACCCAGACGGCGCCCGAGAGGTTCGGCGTGTAGCCGACGAACCAGGCGTTGCGGCGCTCGTCCGTCGTACCCGTCTTACCGGCGCTCTGGCGGTTGGTGAGACCGGCCTCCTTGCCGGTGCCGGAGTCGACCACGCCCTGGAGCAGGGTGTTGATGGTGTCCGCGGTCTGCTCGGACATCGCCCGCGAGCACGTCGACTTGGGCACCTCGAGCGACTTCTGCTCCCCGCCGACCTTCTGCGAGATCGACTCGATGGCGATCGGCGTGCAGTACATGCCGCGGGAGGCGAAAGCGGCGTACGCGCTCGCCATCGTCAGCGGGGAGAGGCCGATCGAGCCGAGGGTGACCGAGGGGGTCTCCGGGAGCTTGTCGCCGTTGCCCTGCCGGACCTGCAGCTTGTCGGTGATGTTGACGACCGGGCACAGGCCGATGTCGGCGACCATCTGCACGAAGTAGGTGTTGACCGACAGCTCCATCGCCTTCCTCAGGCGGTAGGGGCCGCGCTCGGACTCGGCTTCGTTCTCCAGCTTCTCGCCGTTCAGATTGGTCCACGGCTTGCTGTCGCACGTCTGGACCGGGCTCGGGTACTCCATCTCGTACGGCGACGGGTACTCCTGCGTCGGCGGGCGCCCTTCCTCCAGCGCGGCCGCCGCGACGAACGGCTTGAACGTCGAACCGGTCGGGAAGCCGAAGTTGGAGCCGCCGTAGGCCGCGTCGACCGAGTAGTTGTACTCGGTCTCGTTCTTGCCGTAGCCGTACGGCTTCGACTGGCCCATGCCGAGGACCTTGCCGGTGCCGGGCTCGACGAGGGTGGTCGCGGCGGCGACCTTGTCGTCCTGGTTGACGTGGTCCTTGAGCGAGGCCTGGACCGACTCCTGGGCCTGCGGGTCGAGGGTCGTCGTGATGGTCAGGCCGCCGCGGTTCCAGATCTTGGCGCGGGCCTCGCGGTTCTTGCCGAAGACCGGGTCGCTGAGGAAGACCCTCTCGACGTACTGGCAGAAGAAGCCGGCGCCCTTGACCGCGGTGATGCAGCCGTTGTTGGGCTTGCTGACCTTCAGGCCGAGCGGCGCCTCCTTGGCCTTGTCGGCATCCGCCTGGGAGACGTCGCCGACGTCGGCCATGCGCTGCAGGACGATGTTGCGCCGCTTGGTGGCCTCGGCCTCGTCGTTGACCGGGTCGTAGCGGCTCGGCGACTGGACGATGCCCGCGAGCAGGGCCGCATCCTGGAGCTCGAGGTCCTTGGCGGACTTGGAGAAGTAGCGCTGGGACGCGGCCTCGACGCCGTATGCCTGCTGGCCGAAGAACGTGATGTTCAGGTAGTTCTCGAGGATCTTCTTCTTGCCGAGCTCCTCCTCGACCTGGATCGCGTACTTCAGCTCCTTGATCTTGCGGCCGAGGGTCTGCTGGGTGGCCTGCGCGACCTTCGTCGCGTCGTCGCCGGCCTCCTCGACGAAGACGTTCTTCACGTACTGCTGGGTGAGCGTGGACGCGCCCTCGGTGACGCCGCCGCTCTGCGCGTTGCGGTTGAGGGCGCGCAGGACGCCCTTCAGGTCGACCGCGCCATGCTGGTAGAAGCGGGCGTCCTCGATCGCGACGATCGCCTTCTGCATGTACGGCGAGATGTCCTTGAGGTCGACCACCGTACGGTCGCGTGAGTAGACCGAGGCGATCTGGTCGCCCTTGGCGTCCAGGATCGTGGTGCGCTGGCTCAGCGGCGGCGTCTTGAGACTGACCGGGAGCTCGTCGAAACTCTCGACCGAACCCTTGGCCGCGAGCCCCAGCGCGCCGACGGCGGGCAACGCGATACCGGCCAGCACGGCTCCCGCGAGCACACTGACACCGAGGAACTTGGCGGCCTGTTGCGTTGGCGACAGACCACCGCCCGAGCGCTTCTTTGGCATGGGGGCAGCCTAAACCGTAGAGATGAGCGAACCGAGGGCCGACCGTGCGCGAGCAGAGCACGCTCGCGGATGCAGCCCATTCGCCGGACAGGCATGCAGGCGTTGGCCTAAGCTGCTGTCAACTGTCACAGCAGCGCGGCCACGTATCAATACGTCCGGCGACCCCGAATCGTTCCGGAGGTTCCTCACTTTTTTTGGTGGGGACGTGTCCGAATCCGCCTTGTGTGTCATCCGGCGTCCGTTGTGACTCAACAGAACTGTCCCGGTTTGCCGGGAAAGTCACGCATGTCGCCAGCTCACTCCCCCGGGTGATCTGCCGCTTACGCATAGTCCGTTCGGGCCATTCAAGATTGGGCCCGAAGGGGGTGTTGCGCTGTGCCCACCTTCCGTAACGTCCTCAACTGGCGGCGGTGAATATGCCGCTGCCGCCGTGGGGGAGCCTCGATTCGGGAGAGGACGGCGCCGGTATGGGCTGGGTAGTCGACTGGAGTGCGCAGGCGGCCTGCCGCACTACCGATCCGGATGAACTGTTCGTTCAGGGAGCAGCGCAGAACAGGGCCAAGGCGGTGTGCACCGGATGCCCGGTGCGCACGGAGTGCCTGGCGGACGCGCTGGACAACCGCGTCGAGTTCGGCGTGTGGGGAGGAATGACCGAGCGGGAGCGCCGTGCACTGCTGCGCAGGCGGCCCACCGTGACCTCCTGGCGGCGGCTGCTGGAGACCGCGCGCACGGAGTACGAGCGGGGCGCGGGCATCCTGCCGCTCGACGACGACCAGGTGTACGAGGACTTCGCGGCGGTGAGCTGAGGGGTCAGGGCTGAGGGGGCCAGGAGGGCCTCCTCCCGGAACCCCCTCAGGTGCCGGCCGCGGGGTCGGGCAGCTCCGGCCGATGGGCCGCGAGTCGGTTTCCGATGTCCCGCAGTCCCGCGAGGTCATGGACATCGCCGGGCAGCGCGGCCACTTCGGCCACCGCCACCTCGGGGTGCAGCGAGGTGAAGCGGTCACGCGTGCGCTGCTCACGGGAGAGCAGCTGCATGCGCTCGGCGTGCAGCCTCAGCAGACCTGCGGTGAGTTGGTCGACGGACCGCTCCACATGCCCGGTGGCGGATTGCGGAGCGACGGGCTGCGGCTCGTCCGTGGCTGCGGTGCGCTCCGTGTCCGGGGCGGGGGAGCCTGCCTCAGGAGCGGCGGGGGAGCCTTCTTCGGGAGCCGGTTCTTCGGAAGCGGTCGATTCGGAAGCGGTCGCCTCAGATGCGGTCGCTTCAGATGCGGCCGATTCTGAACTGTCGTACGTGTCGGGGGAGTTACGAAGTCCAGCTTTCCCGCCCTCCTGATCCACAATGCCGGGCTCTTCAAGATTTTCCGCGGCGGCGAGCGCCCGCTCGGCCGACAGCCGGGCGGCGCCGCTGCCGTGGACCCGGTTGAGCACCAGACCGGCGAGCGGCATGTCCTCGGCGGCCAGCCGCTCCACGAAGTAGGCGGCCTCGCGCAGCGCGTCCCGCTCCGGCGCGGCCACCACCAGGAACGCCGTCCCGGGCGCCTGGAGCAGCTTGTACGTCGCGTCCGCGCGCGTCCGGAACCCGCCGAACATGGAGTCCATCGCGGCCACGAAGGTCTGTACGTCCTTCAGCAGCTGGCCGCCGAGCAGCTTGCCCAGCGCGCCCGTCATCATCGACATGCCGACGTTCAGAAACTTCATCCCCGCACGGCCGCCCACCTTCGCCGGGGCCAGCAGGACGCGGATCAGCTTGCCGTCCAGGAACGAGCCGAGCCGCTTGGGCGCGTCCAGGAAGTCCAGCGCCGAGCGGGACGGCGGTGTGTCGACGACGATGAGGTCCCACTCGTCCCGGGCGCGCAGCTGCCCGAGCTTCTCCATCGCCATGTACTCCTGCGTGCCCGCGAAGCCCGCCGAGAGCGACTGGTAGAAGGGGTTGCCCAGGATCGCGCCCGCCCGCTCGGGGTCCGCGTGCGCCTCGACGATCTCGTCGAAGGTGCGCTTCATGTCGAGCATCATCGCGTGCAGCTCGCCCTCACCCTCGACGCCCTTCACCCGGCGCGGGGTGTTGTCCAGGGAGTCGATGCCCATCGACTGGGCGAGTCGGCGGGCCGGGTCGATGGTGAGGACGACCACCTTGCGCCCGCGCTCGGCGGCCCGCAGTCCCAGCGCCGCCGCGGTCGTGGTCTTGCCGACGCCGCCCGAGCCGCAGCACACCACGATGCGGGTCTTCGGGTCGTCGAGCAGCGGGTCGAGGTCGAGCACGCGCGTGGGGGACAGGTGAGAGGTGCGCGCGGCGTCGGTCGCCTGGGCGGATTCCGGACGGCTCATGACATCCCCTGCTTCCGACGCTGACGCTCCTGACATACGACGTGCCGGTCCCGCCGTACGGCGGGCCGCTCCCGCCTGCTGAACGGACTCGTGGCCCGCCTGCTGAACGGACTCGTGTCCTGCTTGGTGAACGGACTCATGACAGGCCCTGTTCCCGCAGCTCGCCCGCGAGTTCGTACAGGCCCGCCAGGTCCATGCCCTCGGCGAGCAGCGGCAGTTCGTGCACCGGCAGCCCCAACTCGTCCAGGACCGCCCGCTGCTCCTGCTCCAGCGCGTACCGCTCGGCGTACTCGTCGGCCTGCCCCAGCAGCGGGTCCACCAGCCGCTCGGCGTTCCCGCCGCGCCGTGCCCCGCCGAGCCCGGCGGAGGCCAGCGACTTGGCGACGGTGGCGCGCGGCACACTGCGTACGAGTTCCAGGTCGGTGGCGTCCAACACCTCCGGCCGCACCATGTTCACGATGATCCGCCCCACCGGCAGCCGTGCCGCCCGCAGCTCGGCGATCCCGTCCGCGGTCTCCTGGACGGGCATCTCCTCCAGCAGCGTCACCAGGTGCACGGCCGTCTCCGCCGACTTCAGCACCCGCATCACGGCCTGAGCCTGATTGTGTATCGGCCCTATCCGGGCGAGCCCTGCCACCTCGTCGTTGACGTTGAGGAAGCGGGTGATGCGCCCGGTGGGAGGCGCGTCCATGACGACACAGTCGTAGATGAACCGCCCGGCCTTGTCCTTGCGCCGCACGGCCTCACACGCCTTGCCGGTCAGGAGTACGTCTCTCAGCCCCGGCGCGACGGTGGTGGCGAAGTCGATCGCGCCGAGCTTCTTCAGGGCCCGGCCCGCACCGCCCATTTTGTAGAACATCTGGAGGTAGTCCAGAAGGGCCAGTTCGGGGTCTATGGCGAGGGCATACACCTCCCCGCCCCCTGGAGCGACGGCGATCTTCCGCTCCTCGTAGGGCAGCGCCTCTGTTTCGAAGAGCTGCGCGATGCCCTGCCTGCCCTCGACCTCGACGAGAAGCGTCCGCTTCCCCTCCGTGGCGAGGGCGAGGGCGAGGGCGGCGGCGACCGTGGTCTTTCCGGTCCCACCCTTGCCGCTGACGACCTGGAGCCTGCTCACGTCTTCGAGCCTAACCAGTCGGTGCGCAAGCTACGCGACAGCCTGTGGACAACGTGACCGCGGTCGGCCGCATGACCCTCGCCGGGCAGCGGATAAAGTCGGCCACATGACCAAGTGGGAATACGCAACTGTGCCGCTGCTCGTCCACGCCACGAAGCAGATTCTGGACACCTGGGGCGAGGACGGCTGGGAGCTCGTCCAGGTCGTGCCCGGGCCGAACAACCCCGAGCAGCTCGTGGCCTACCTGAAGCGGGAGAAGCAGGCATGAGCGCGGTCGAGGAGAAGCTTGCCGAGCTGGGCCTGACGCTCCCGGAGGTCGTGCCTCCGCTGGCCGCGTACCAGCCGGCCGTCCAGTCCGGCGTGTACGTCTACACCGCCGGCCAGCTGCCCATGGTGGAGGGCAAACTCCCGGTCACCGGCAAGGTGGGCGCGGAGGTCACCGCCGAGGAGGCCAAGGACCTCGCCCGCACGTGCGCCCTGAACGCCCTCGCGGCCGTGAAGTCGGTGGCGGGCGACCTGGACCGCATCGCGCGCGTGGTGAAGGTCGTGGGCTTCGTTGCCTCGGCCCCCGACTTCACCGGCCAGCCCGGCGTTCTCAACGGCGCGAGCGAACTGCTCGCCCAGGTGCTGGGCGACAAGGGCGTTCACGCGCGCAGCGCGGTCGGCGTGGCCGTGCTTCCGCTGGACGCGCCGGTCGAGGTCGAGGTCCAGGTGGAGCTGACCGGGGCGTAGCCGACGGCGTTGGCGCAGGCCTTCGGCGGTGCGGCCGGCGTGGCGGCCCGCCGCCGGGTGCCGGCCACACGGAGGGGTTGAACATCGCTGAACGGCACCGTAAATGAGCGGCCCGCCGCCCTCCCGGCACGGCACAGTGGGCCCATGGCCGAAACCGTCCTCCGACGCGGGCTCGACGCCCAGGGGTACATCGCGCGCGAGGGGGCGCTCGGGCGCGTTCCCCATGCTTTCCGGCCCGTCGTCGCCGCCGCGCGCGACCGCCTGCTGGATGTGTTCGGGGCGCGGCTGCACAGCGCCTACCTCTACGGGTCGATTCCGCGCGGCACCGCGCGCGTGGGGCGCAGCGACCTGGATCTGCTGCTCGCCCTGCGCGAGGAGCCGACCGAGGCGGACCGCACGGACGCACGCGGACTCGACGAGGCGCTCGACAAGGAGTTCGCGCAGATCGACGGGGCGGGGACGCTGCTGTGCAGTCGCAGGCAGCTGCTGAGCGACCTGGAGCGGTACGACGGCGGGTGGTTCGTCGCCTGCCTGTGTACGCCCCTTCTGGGGGACGATCTCGCCGAGTATCTGCCGCGCTACCGGCCCGACTCGCTGCTCGCGCGCGAGACGAACGGTGATCTCGGCCTGCTGCTGCCCAAGTGGCGGGCGCGGATCGCCGGTGCCGACGACAGCGATGACGCCCGAAGGCGGCTCGTCCGGTTCATGTCGCGGCGACTGGTGCGGACGGGGTTCACGCTCGTCATGCCTCGCTGGGGCGGGTGGACCAGCGATCTGGTGGAGATGGCGGAAGCCTTCGGCTCGTACTGTCCCGCGCGGGCCGAGCAGATGCGGACCGCGGCCCTGCTCGGGTGGGAGCCGACCGGCGACGCGGCCGTCCTCCGGTCGTACGTCGAGGATCTCGGCCCTTGGCTTGCGCAGGAGTACGCGCGCGTGCACGGCGTCAAAGCCCCCCGGCCCGACTGAGGACGCTCAGGAGGCGGCTCTCGGCTCGGCGGGATGAGTCCGTCAGATGAGCCCGTGCTCCTCCAGATAGTCCAGCTGCGCCCGTACCGACAACTCGGCCGCGGGCCACAGGGACCGGTCCACGTCCGCGTACACGTGGGCGACGACCTCGGCCGGGGTGCCGTAGCCGTCCTCGACCGCCGTCTCGACCTGGGCGAGGCGGTGCGCGCGGTGGGCGAGATAGAACTCGACGGCGCCCTGGGCGTCGTCGAGCACGGGGCCGTGACCCGGGAGGACGGTGTGCACGCCGTCGTCGACCGTGAGGGACCGGAGCCGCCGCAGGGTGTCCAGGTAGTCGCCCAGACGGCCGTCGGGGTGCGCCACGACCGTGGTGCCGCGCCCCAGGATCGTGTCGCCGGTCAGGACGGCCCGGTCGGCCGGGAGGTGGAAGGAGAGCGAGTCGGCTGTGTGGCCGGGCGTCGGGACGACCCGCAACTCCAGGCCGCCGATGTCGACCACGTCCCCGGCGCCGAGCCCCTCGTCACCGAGCCGCAGCGCCGGGTCGAGGGCACGCACGTGTGTGCCGGTCAGTTCGGCGAAGCGTACGGCGCCCTCGGCGTGGTCCGGGTGGCCGTGGGTGAGCAGCGTCAGGGCGATGCGCTTGCCGGCCTTCTCGGCCGTGTCGACGACGTTGCGCAGGTGTCCCTCGTCCAGCGGGCCCGGGTCGACCACGACGGCCAGGTCCGAGTCGGGCTCGGACAGCAGCCAGGTGTTGGTGCCGTCCAGGGTCATCGCGGAGGGGTTGGGCGCGAGGACGTTGACGGCGCGGGCGGTGGCGGGCCCGGAGAGGACCCCGCCTCGCGGCTGGCCGGGGAGGGCTGCTGCGTCCGTCATACGAGGGGGCCTTCCAGGGCTGTCGGCACGGCGGGAACGTCGGGAACCGCGGGCGCTGCGGACACTTCGGGCAAGGTCATGCGGGGGCTCCGCCGGTCGGGATGTGTTTGGTGAACTCGTCGTGGCCTGGCCAGGACAGCACGATCTCGCCGTCTTCGAGGCGGGCCTGAGCCAGGACGGGCGTGAGGTCGCAGCCGGGAGCGGCGGCGAGAGCCTCAGCGGCGCTGTCGTACGGGGTCAGCCGGCGCAGCGTGGCGATGGTGGGCGGCATCATCAGCAGCTCGCCCTTGTCGTACGAGGCGGCGGCCTCCGCAGGACGGATCCACACCGTGCGGTCGGCCTCCGTGGAGGCGTTGCGGGTGCGCTGGCCCTCAGGGAGGGCGGCGACGAAGAACCACGTGTCGTAGCGGCGGGGTTCGAACTCCGGGGTGATCCAGCGGGTCCAGGCGCCCAGCAGATCCGAACGCAGCACCAGTCCCCGGCGGTCCAGGAACTCGGCGAACGACACGTCACGGGCCACCAGGGCGGCACGGTCCGCCTCCCAGGCCTCGCCGGTGGTGTCACCGACCACGGAATCGTGGGTGGGGCCGGCGAGCAGGACCCCCGCCTCCTCGTACGTCTCCCGCACGGCCGCGCAGACGATCGCCTGGGCCGCCGCCTCGTCGACACCGAGGCGCTGCGCCCACCACGCGCGCGTGGGGCCCGCCCAGCGGATCTGCTGCTCGTCGCGCGGATCGACGCCGCCGCCCGGGTAGGCGTACGCCCCGCCCGCGAAGGCCATGGACGCTCGGCGGCGCAGCATGTGCACGGCCGGGCCGGTGTCGGCGTCCCTGAGCAGCATGACGGTGGCCGCGCGTTTCGGGGCGGCGGGGGTGAGGCGTCCTTCCGCAAGAGCGCGGATTCGGTCCGGCCACTCCGGTGGGTACCACTGCCCGTTTGCCATGGGCGGAGGCTATCTCCTGGTGCGCAGATGTTCGAGGGGTGGCCGGTCAGGGGGCAGTCGAACGCGCCGGGGCCCCGCCTCACGGAGAGACGGGGCCCCGGCGTCGTACGGCTCGGTGCACCTGGCGGTGACTCGGTGTGCCTAGCGCGAGCGCTTGGCCAGTCGTTCCACGTCCAGCAGGATCACCGCGCGGGCCTCCAGCCGGAGCCAGCCGCGCTGTGCGAAGTCGGCCAGCGCCTTGTTCACCGTCTCGCGGGAGGCGCCGACCAGCTGGGCCAGCTCCTCCTGCGTCAGGTCGTGCACGACGTGGATGCCCTCCTCGGACTGCACGCCGAAGCGGCGCGAGAGGTCCAGGAGCGCGCGGGCCACGCGGCCGGGGACGTCCGAGAAGACGAGGTCCGACATCGCGTCGTTGGTGCGGCGCAGCCGGCGCGCGACGGCGCGCAGCAGCGCGGTGGCCACCTCGGGGCGGGCGTTCAGCCAGGGCTGGAGGTCGCCGTGGCCCAGGCCCAGCAGCTTGACCTCGGTCAGCGCGGTGGCGGTCGCCGTGCGCGGGCCCGGGTCGAAGAGGGACAGCTCGCCGATGAGCTCTCCGGGGCCGACGACGGCGAGCATGTTCTCGCGGCCGTCGGGGGACGTCCGGTGAAGCTTGACCTTGCCCTCGGTGACGACGTAGAGCCGATCGCCCGGGTCGCCCTCGTGGAACAGTGAGTCGCCACGCGCGAGGGTCACCTCACTCATGGAGGCGCGCAGTTCCGCGGACTGCTCGTCGTCGAGAGCCGCGAAGAGCGGATTGCGCCGCAGAGGGTCGTCCACGAGTTCTCTCCTTGTCGACCTGCTCAGGGGATCGCTCCCCCGCGTACCAGGGGACCGTGCTCCCCATTTTGCCGGACGGTCCAAACAGTGTGATCTGTCACAAGGATGCCGCACAGGTGTCCCGAGGTAAGCGGCAGGGGTCCAATTGGGGGCCGATCTTCAGGGTCCGGGGCGGATGTCAGTGTCGGGCTTTAGGCTGGCCGGGTGTCCAAATCGCCGGTGAGAGCACAGGCCAAGGGGGCTGGGCGGGTGGTTGTACGTCGGGATTCCGCTGTGGGCGAACAGGACCCTGGTGGCGGACGGAAAACGGCAAAAGCGGCGAAAAAGGCGCCGGGTGAGACGGTGCCGCGTGGCGAGAAAGCGGCGGTGAAATCGAACGCTGCTGAGAAGGGTGCGAGCGGGAAGCAGTCGGGCGGCGCCAAGGCGCCGACGGGTGCGAAGAAGGCCGCGCCTGGCAAGAAGGCCGCGCCTGCCAAGAAAGCTGCAGTCACGAAGAAGTCGACCGCGACCAAGAAAGCCACGCCGGCCAAGAAAGCCGCTCCCGCGAAGAAGACGGCTCCTGCGAAGAAGGCGGCCGGCGCGAAGAAATCGACCGCGGCGAGGGCGAGCACGAAGAGGGCGATCAGTAAGAAACCGGCCATCGTCCCCGAGAAGGCCACCGCCTCGGTGAAGGGCGCGTCTGCCGTAAGGACCGTCACCCCGAAGCCCCCCACGGCCGAGTCCCGCACCGCCCTCGTCCGTCGCGCCCGCCGTATCAACCGCGAGCTCGCCGACGTCTACCCGTACGCCCACCCCGAACTGGACTTCGACAACTCGTTCCAGCTCCTGGTCGCCACGGTCCTGTCCGCCCAGACCACTGACCTGCGCGTCAACCAGACGACGCCCGCGCTCTTCGGCAAGTACCCGACCCCGGAGGATCTGTCGGCCGCCAACCCGGAGGAGGTCGAGGAGATCCTCCGTCCGTGCGGTTTCTTCCGGGCGAAGACCAAGTCGGTCATGGGCCTGTCGAAGGCGCTGGTGGAGAACCACGGCGGCGAGGTCCCGGGCCGGCTCGAGGACCTGGTCAAGCTGCCCGGCGTCGGCCGCAAGACGGCCTTCGTCGTCCTCGGCAACGCCTTCGGCCGCCCCGGCATCACCGTGGACACGCACTTCCAGCGGCTGGTGCGGCGCTGGCAGTGGACCGAACAGACGGACCCCGACAAGATCGAGGCCGAGATCGCCGCGCTGTTCCCCAAGAGCGACTGGACGGACCTCTCGCACCACGTGATCTGGCACGGCCGCCGCATCTGCCACGCCCGCAAGCCCGCGTGCGGCGCCTGCCCCATCGCGCCGCTCTGCCCGGCCTACGGCGAGGGCGAGACCGACCCGGAGAAGGCGAAGAAGCTCCTCAAGTACGAGAAGGGCGGCTTCCCCGGCCAGCGCCTCAAGCCCCCGCAGTCCTACCTCGACGCGGGCGGCAAGCCGGCCCCGCCGCTGGGGGCCGGATGACGCGGCCGGGCAGACGGGCTGCCGGGGCACCGGTGCACGGTCGCGCGGCGGGGGCGGGACGGTCCGGCCGGTGGCCGGCGGGTGGTCGTACCGCAGGCTCGGAACGGACCGGCCGACGCTCGGCATGCATGCGTACGGCCCGCCCGGAACCGTTCGAGCGCCGGCGGGCGTGTGGTCGTACGGCCACCTCCGGGCGGACGGGATGCCGTTCGGCGGGCGGGCGTGTGGGCCGGACGGAACGATCTAGGCGCGGTCGGGCGTTGGACTGGGCAGGACGAGGGGGGTGGCGATGACGCGGGCGAGCGATACACAGGGCGGTCCGGTGGTGCTCAGCAACGAAGGGCTGCCGGCCTGGCTGGCCCCGGTGGTGCGGGTGGTGGAGACGGTCGAGCCGGTGCAGCTGAGCCGCTTCCTGCCGCCGGAGGACGGCGCGGGGCGCCAGTCGGCCGTACTGATCCTCTTCGGCGAGGGCGAGCGCGGGCCCGAGCTGCTGCTGATGGAGCGCGCCAGCTCACTGCGCTCCCACGCCGGACAGCCCTCCTTCCCGGGCGGCGCCCTCGATCCCGAGGACGGCGACCCGCAGGCCGACGGGCCGCTGCGAGCCGCTCTGCGCGAGGCCGAGGAGGAGACCGGTCTCGATCCCGGCGGCGTCCAGCTCTTCGGTGCGCTGCCCAAGCTGTACATCCCGGTGAGCGGCTTCGTCGTGACGCCCGTGCTGGGCTGGTGGCGCGAGCCGAGCCCGGTCGATGTCGTCGATCCGAACGAGACGGCCCGCGTCTTCACCGTCCCCGTGGCGGATCTCACGGACCCGGACAACCGCGCCACGACCGTCCACCCCAGCGGGCACCGAGGTCCGGCATTTCTGGTCGAATCGGCCCTGGTCTGGGGCTTCACGGCCGGCATCATCGACCGTCTGCTGCACTACTCGGGCTGGGAGCAGCCCTGGGACAGAAGCAAGCAGGTCCCGCTCGACTGGCGGTCATGACAGGGTGGCCTCCGTGAATGTGCTGGACATCCTGTTGCTGGTCGCCGCCGTGTGGTTCGCGATCGTGGGCTACCGCCAGGGCTTCGTCGTCGGCATCCTGTCGGTGATCGGCTTCCTCGGCGGCGGTCTCGTGGCCGTGTACCTCCTCCCGGTCATCTGGGACGCGTTGACCGACAACGCCGAGGTGAGCACGACCGCCGCCGTCGTCGCGGTTGTTGTGGTCATCGTCTGCGCCTCCGTCGGCCAGGCCCTGACCACCCACCTCGGCAACAAGCTGCGCCGGTACATCACCTGGTCCCCGGCCCGCGCCCTGGACGCGACGGGCGGCGCCCTCGTCAACGTCGTCGCGATGCTGCTGGTGGCCTGGCTCATCGGCTCCGCCCTCGCCGGGACCACCCTGCCGACGCTCGGCAAGGAGGTCCGCAGCTCCAAGGTGCTGCTCGGCGTCTCACAGGCCCTGCCCGACCAGGCGGACACCTGGTTCGCGGACTTCTCCACGGTCCTCGCGCAGAACGGCTTCCCACAGGTCTTCAGCCCGTTCTCGAACGAGCCGATCAACGAGGTCAAGCCGCCCGACCCGGCCCTTGCGGGCAGCCCGGTGGCCGCCCGCGCCCAGCGCTCCATCGTCAAGGTCATGGGCACGGCGACGAGTTGCGGCAAGGTGCTGGAGGGCACCGGCTTCGTCTTCGCCGACCGCCGCGTCATGACCAACGCGCACGTCGTCGGCGGCGTCGACGAACCCACCGTCCAGATAGGCGGCGAGGGCAGGAAGTACGACGCCACCGTCGTCCTCTATGACTGGGAGCGCGACATCGCCGTACTCGACGTGCCCGACATGGCCGCGCCCGCGCTGCAGTTCACGGCCACCGACGCCGAGAGCGGCGACAGCGCGATCATCGCGGGCTTCCCGGAGAACGGGGCGTACGACGTGCGTGCCGCGCGGGTGCGCGGACGCCTGCCGGCCAACGGCCCGGACATCTACCACCGCGGCACCGTGCGCCGTGACGTCTACTCGCTGTACGCGACGGTGCGTCAGGGCAACTCGGGCGGCCCGCTGCTCACGCCCGAGGGCAAGGTGTACGGCGTGGTCTTCGCCAAGTCCCTCGACGACGCCGAGACCGGTTACGCGCTCACCGCGGACGAGATCCAGGAGGACATCGTCAAGGGGCGTACCGCCAACCAGCAGGTGGACAGCGACAGCTGCGCGCTGTAGGCCCGGGTGCCGAAGGGCTGCTGGGCGCCGCCGGTGTCAGGTGCGCGGGTGGCGCAGCCGCACCGAGACCCAGCGGGCCCGGCGGCGCAGAATGCGCGGAATGCCCACCCGGAGGTCCGAGCCCGGCATCTGCGGGGCGGTGCCTCGTTGGTGGGAGCTCAGCCCACTGGCCGAGCGGCGATTGCGTGCTGCGTCACTGTAGTCGTGCGTCCAGCCCATACCCCGACGTCTGCCCCTGCCCGATGGTCGATAACCGCCCCCAGGGCCCCCAATTGGCCTATGCGCCAGGCAATTGGCTGTTCGTAGTACACCTGTTCAGATCCGGATACCGGGCGCATCGGAGCGGTCACCGATCGGGTTCGGGATCTTTCAGCCAGTTGATCAGTTCGGTGGAGAAAGCGACCGGGTCTTCCTCGTGCGGGAAGTGCCCGAGCCCGTCGAACAGCCGCCACCGGTACGGCGCTTCGACGTACTCGCCGGAGCCGGCCGCGCTGCGCGTGCGCATCACGGGGTCGAGCGAGCCGTGCAGATGCAGCGTCGGGACGCGCACCGGCCGCTTCATGCGCCGGTTGAACTGGATGCCGTCGGGGCGGGCCAGCGAGCGCACCATCCAGCGGTACGGCTCGATGGAGCAGTGCGCGGTCGACGGGATGCACATCGCGCGGCGGTACGTCTCCACCGCCTCGTCGTCCGGCAGACGCGGGCCCGACCAGTCCCGGACCAGCCGCGCGACCAGCGCCCCGTCGTCGGCGGTCAGCTGCCGCTCGGGAACCCAGGGCCGCTGGAACCCCCAGATGTAGGAACTCGCACTCGTCTGCTTGACGTCCGAGAGCATCGCCGAACGCCAGCGCCGCGGGTGCGGCATGGACGCGACCGCGAGCCTCCGTACGAGCTTGGGGCGCATCACGGCCGCCGTCCACGCCAGGTATCCGCCGAGGTCGTGTCCGACCAGCGCGGCGTCGGGCTCACCGAGCGAGCGGACGACGCCGGTGATGTCGAGGGCGAGGTTGGCCGGGTCGTAACCGCGCGGGGTGCGGTCGCTGCCGCCGACGCCCCTGAGGTCCATCGCCACCGCCCGGAAGCCTGCATCGGCGAGGGCGACGAGTTGGTGCCGCCAGGTCCACCAGAACTGCGGGAAGCCGTGCAGGAGCAGCACCAGCGGGCCGTCGCCCATCTCGGCGATGTGGAAGCGCGCACCATTGGCGGCCACGTCCCTGTGTGTCCAGGGACCATCGGGTCGTACGACCGAGGCAGGTTGCGCCGAGGGGGTGGCGGGATCCGTCATGACGACGAGCGTGCCACAGCCTCGATGGCGGCGGGCGCCCGGTCCTCCAGCTCCGGTGTCGTCGCCGGGGCCGGACGCGGATGCGGCTTGGCCTTCTGCAGGACGCCCGCCGTCTCCTTCACCGAGGCGGCGACCTTCTGCGGACCCTGGCTCTTCTTGGCCTTCTTCGCGAACACGACCCCGATCAGTGCGAGGACGAGGGCGATGAGGACGTTCGCCGCGAAGGACAGCAGGAAGCAGATCGCGAGGTTCCAGTCGCTCCAGGTCCGAATGCCGTACGCGAGGGCGAAGTTCAGCATCGGCAGCGAGAACACCAGCACCGCGGCGGCCACCGTGAACGCGCCGCCGCTCGTCGCGCCGCGCTTGACGTCCTGCTTGAGCTGCGCTTTCGCCAGTGCGATCTCGTCGTGCACCAGCGCCGACATCTCGGTCGTCGCCGAGGCGAACAGCTGGCCGATGCTGCGTTCGGTGCCGACCGGGCTGCCGTCGGGTGCGCTCATCGCGGGGTCTCCCTCGTAGTCACGGTTCCGTCTTCTGCCTGACTGGGTGCGGTTCCGTCTTTTGTGCCGTCCCGTCAGATCATGCCCGACGCTGCTCCTCCTCGCCTGCCCCGCCCGCCACTTCGGCAAGCGCGTGGCGTGCGGCGACCTGCTCCTCGGCGATACGACGGTGCTCGGCGGCCTTGCGATCGTGGATGGCGGCCATCCGCAGGTGGTACTCCGGAGTGTCCTCTTCATAGATGTCCGGAATGCCGCTCTCGTCCTCGTCGCGCTCCTCGGCTTCGACCATCGCGCGGTACTTGGCGTTCCGGATCTTCAGCAGCACCGTCGCCAGAACCGCCGCGATGAGGGAGCCCATCAGCACGGCGGCCTTGACCTCGTCGGTCAGCGTGGCGTCGCCCCCGAAGGCGAGCTCCCCGATGAGCAGCGAGACGGTGAAGCCGATGCCGGCGAGGGTCGCCACGGCGAACACGTCCGCCCACTCCAGGTCGTCGCTGAGCGAAGCCTTGGTGAAACGTGCCGTCAGCCAGGTGCCGCCGAAGATCCCGATCATCTTGCCGACGACGAGCCCGAGGACCACGCCCAGTGTCTCCGGCCGGACGAACACATCGCCGAGCGCACCGCCGGAGACGGCCACGCCGGCGCTGAACAGCGCGAACAGCGGCACGGCCAGGCCCGCCGACAGGGGGCGTACCAGGTGCTCGATGTGCTCGCCGGGGGAGTGCTCCTCGCCCTCGCGCCGGGTGCAGCGCAGCATCAGGCCCATCGCCACGCCCGCGATGGTGGCGTGGACGCCGCTGTTGTACATCAGCGCCCAGATGACGAGGGCGAGCGGAACGTACACGTACCACCCGCGTACGCCCTTCCTCAGCAGCAGCCAGAACACGCCCAGCCCGACGGCGGCGCCGCCGAGCGCGGCGAAGTCGATCTGGTCTGTGAAGAAGATCGCGATGATCAGGATCGCGAAGAGGTCGTCGACGACCGCGAGGGTGAGCAGGAAGGCGCGCAGGGCGCTCGGCAGGGAGGTGCCGATGACGGCGAGCACGGCCAGCGCGAAGGCGATGTCCGTGGCGGTCGGGACGGCCCAGCCCGCCGGCGAGCCGCCCCCGCTGACATTGGTCAGCGTGTAGACCAGCGCGGGCACCGCCATCCCGCACAGCGCGGCGACGACCGGCAGTACGGCCGCCTTGGGGTCTCGGAGATCACCGGCGACCAGCTCACGCTTGAGCTCGATACCGGCGACGAAGAAGAAGATCGCCAGGAGTCCGTCGGCGGCCCAGTGCTCGATGGACAGGTTCAGCCCGAGGGCCTCGGGACCGATGTGGAAGTGGCCGACCGTCTCGTAGCTGTCGTGCAGTGCGGGAACGTTTGCCCAGACCAGCGCGGCGATCGCGGCGACGAGCAGGAGCACACCGCCGACGGTCTCCGTGCGCAGCGCGTCGGCGACGAAATTCCGCTCGGGCAGGGACAGCCGCGCGAAGACCTTGCGGGCGGGAGCGGTGGTGCGGGACGCGGCCACGAGGAAGACCTCCGGTCGGTGGGCAGGACAGAACACATGCCGACCAGACTTCCCGGCGCACCTGAGGGTGAGGCTCTTTTTGGTTAGTTTACCTAAGGGTGCGCCGGGGTGCATCCGTCGAGTTCCACCGTACGTACACGAAGGGCACCCGGCGCGCTTGACGCCGGGTGCCCTTCGCGGTCGTGCTCAGTCCTCGCTCGGCGCCGCCGGGAGCTTCGCCTGGATGAGGTCCATGACGGTCGAGTCGGTCAGCGTGGTGACATCACCGAGCTGGCGGTTCTCGGCGACGTCCCGCAGCAGCCGGCGCATGATCTTGCCGGAGCGGGTCTTCGGCAGCTCGGCCACCGGCAGGATCCGCTTCGGCTTGGCGATCGGTCCGAGGGTGGTACCGACGTGGTTGCGCAACTCGTTGACCAGGCCCTCGTCCTCGGCGTTCGCCGACCCGCGCAGGATCACGAAGGCGACGATGGCCTGTCCGGTGGTCTCGTCGGCCGCGCCGACGACGGCCGCCTCGGCGACGGAGGGGTGGGAGACCAGCGCGGACTCGACCTCCGTGGTGGAGATGTTGTGGCCCGACACGAGCATGACGTCGTCGACGCGCCCGAGGAGCCAGATGTCCCCGTCGTCGTCCTTCTTCGCCCCGTCACCGGCGAAGTACTTGCCCTCGAAGCGCGACCAGTACGTGTCGAGGAACCGCTGGTCGTCGCCCCAGATGGTGCGCAGCATCGACGGCCACGGCTCGGTCAGGACCAGATAGCCGCCACCGCCGTTGGGCACCTCGTTCGCCTCGTCGTCGACGACGGTCGCGGCGATGCCGGGCAGCGGCGTCTGCGCGGAACCGGGCTTGGTCTCCGTGACACCCGGCAGCGGCGAGATCATCATCGCGCCGGTCTCGGTCTGCCACCACGTGTCCACGATCGGGGTGAGGTCGCCGCCGATGTTCTTGCGGTACCAGATCCACGCCTCGGGGTTGATCGGCTCACCGACGGACCCGAGCACCCGGAGGCTGCCGAGGTCGAACTTCGCGGGGATGTCGTCGCCCCACTTCATGAACGTACGGATCGCGGTCGGCGCCGTGTACAGGATCGTCACCCCGTACTTCTGCACGATCTCCCAGAACCGGCCCTGGTGCGGCGTGTCCGGCGTGCCCTCGTACATGACCTGCGTCGCGCCGTTCGCCAGCGGCCCGTACACGATGTACGAGTGCCCGGTCACCCAGCCGACGTCGGCGGTGCACCAGTAGACATCCGTCTCCGGCTTGAGGTCGAAGACGGCGTGGTGGGTGTACGCGGTCTGGGTGAGGTAGCCGCCGGAGGTGTGCAGGATGCCCTTCGGCTTACCCGTCGTCCCGGACGTGTACAGGATGAACAGCGGGTGCTCCGCCTCGAACGCCTCAGGCGTGTGCTCGGCGCTCTGCCGCTCGACGATCTCGTGCCACCACACGTCGCGACTGTCGTCCCAGGCGACCTCCTGGCCGGTGCGCCGGACGACGAGCACATGCTCGACGTTCTCCACGCGCGCGACCGCGTCGTCCACGGCCGGCTTGAGCGCGGACGGCTTGCCGCGCCGGTAACCGCCGTCGGAGGTGATGACGACCTTGGCGTCCGCGTCCTGGATACGGGTGGCGAGCGCGTCCGCCGAGAAGCCGCCGAAGACGACGGAGTGCGCGGCGCCGATACGCGCGCAGGCCAGCATCGCGACCGCCGTCTCGGGGATCATCGGCATATAGACCGCGACCCGGTCGCCCTTCTGAACGCCCAGCTCCAGCAGGGCGTTGGCGGCCTTGGAGACCTCGTCCTTGAGCTCGGCGTAGGTGATCGCGCGGCTGTCGCCGGGCTCGCCCTCGAAGTGGATGGCGACCCGGTCGCCGTGTCCGGCCTCGACATGCCGGTCCACGCAGTTGTACGCGACGTTCAGCTCGCCGTCCTTGAACCACTTCGCGAACGGCGGGTTCGACCAGTCCAGCGTCTCGGTAGGCTCCTTGGCCCAGGTCAGCCGACGGGCCTGCTCGGCCCAGAAGCCGAGCCTGTCAGCCTTGGCCTGTTCATACGCCTCCGCTGTGACGTTGGCACCTGCGGCCAGGTCGGCGGGGGGTGCGAACCTGCGTTCTTCCTTGAGCAGGTTGGCCAGGCTTTCGTTGCTCACGACATCTCCCTTTCCCAGGGTGTCCGTTGTGTCCCAGGCCACAGCTCATCAGACCCGGGGGCCCGATGACAAGGGTCGACGGAAAATTGGTTTAGACCTGTCGGCGGGCGGGGTCCGAGGACGGCCGGAGGGCTTTCGGGCGCCAGGGTGAACGCGCCGGGGTCATCCGTTCCCACGGACGCCGGACGGACGCGGTTCAGCTCTGTAATCCCTTTCACATTCCAGCCTGGTCCAGGCGAAACGCCGGCCCGGCGGGAAAGGGGGTTCGGGGCCCCGCCCGGCTCGGAAATGGATCCCCCCAGGTGAAGTGCGGCTCACTTGAAGCGCGGGCCCACGCACGACCCATGTGAAGCGCGGCCCCGCGCCGAGCGAGGCCGCGCACACCTCCCCGCATCACGCCGACAGATCCGCCACTCCCACATGGTCGAACACGTCGTCCGTACTCTCCTCACCCTCCTCGGCGAGCAGATACGCCTGCGCCTCGCCCACGTGGAAGTACATCCCGTGCAGCTCCAGCGCCCCCTCCCGCAGAGCCCGGGCCACCGACTCGTGCGCTCGCAGATGCTCCAGCTGTTGGACCACGTTGGTCAGGCACAGCTGCTCAACCGCATCAGCCGGGGCTCGCCCGGCGAGTCTGGCCCACGGTCGGTCCTCGTCGGACATCCGCACCAGGCTCGGCAGCCCATGCCGCAGCCATCTCCTGAGCGGGGTCTGCGGGCCGTCCGGCTCGGAGTTGAGCAGCGTCTGCATCGCCCCGCACCCGGAGTGCCCGCACACCGTGACGGACCGCACCTCCAGCACGTCCACCGCGTACTCGATCGCGGCCGCCACCGAGTCGTCGCCGCTCTCCTGGCCGGGCAGCGGAACGAGGTTGCCGACGTTGCGCACCACGAACAGGTCGCCGGGACCACTGGAGGTGATCATCGACGTGACCAGCCGTGAGTCCGCGCAGGTGAGGAACAGCTGGGATGGCTGCTGCCCCTCCCGCGCCAGCCGCGCCAGCTCGCCCCGCACCAGGGGCGCGGTGTTGCGCTGGAACGCGCTGATGCCACGGGCCAGTTGTCGGCCACTCGGCCGGCTCCCGTCGGTGCCGCCGGTCACCCCGCGGGTCTCGCTACCCGCGCCGACCCTGTCGGCCCCGTCGACCCCGCTCTCGTCGGGTCGGCCGGATCCGGTGGGGCTTTCGGTTCCGTCGGACGTGCCGGCACCGCCGACCGTGTCGAGTTCGCGGCTGTCGTCCGAGGCGCCGGTGTTGCCGGCGGCTCCTGTGGTGCCAGAGGCTCCGGTCTTGCCGGGCGCGCCTGCCTCGTCGCTGTCGTTGGCCCCGGCCGCCTGCGCTTCCCCGGCCTGTCCGACGCGGGATGTGACGGAATCCGGGATCTCGCACTGGTGGTTGCGCCAGGCTGTCCAGGGGTGGCACCGGCAGTCGGCCGACTCGGCCGTGCCCGTCCCGTCGAGATGGAGACCGACCGGTCCTGTCGGCTCACCGATCCGGACCCCGGATCTGCGGCCGATCAGCTCGACGGAGCCGCCGTGGGCGGTGTGCGTGTTCTGCCAGTCCTGCAATGACTCGTACGCCGCGTGGTCCATGAACGAACCGTCCAACTCCACTACGGCTCGGGCGCCTTGGGGTACGAGATGCAGGGCCCGGCTGAGCCGTGGCACTGCGAGGAACGTCAACTGGCCTCTTACGTGTACGTGATGGACTCCTTCCTTCTCGTCGTGCGTGATGCGGGTGCGGGTGAGGCGGTGCATGGCGACGGCGACGGCCATGGCGATCCCCAGCGTGACGCCCTCCAGGACGCCGAAGAACACCACGCCGAGTGTGGTGGTGGCGTACACCAGCACCTCTCGGTGGCGGGTCACCGTGCGGATGTGGTGCAGGGACACCATCTGGATGCCGACGGCCATCACCAGGGCGGCGAGCGAGGCGAGCGGGATGAGCTCCAGGATCGGGACCATCAGCAGCGCGGCGACTACTACGAGAACGCCATGCAGCATCGTGGAGTTCCGGCTGACGGCACCGGCTTGCACATTCGCGGAACTGCGCACGGCCACTCCGGCTACGGGCAGCCCGCCGAGCACGCCGGAGACGACATTCGCGGCGCCCTGACCGAGCAGCTCACGGTCCAGGTCGGAGCGCCCGACGCGGGCGGACAGCTCCGGCCGCGTGGCGACCAGCTTGTCCACGGCGACCGCACCGAGGAGTGACTGCACGCTGCACACCAGCGTGATGGTCAGCACGGCGGCGACCAGGCCGAGGACCGGGCCCTCGGGAAGCCCGGCCAGGGCATGGCTGCTCCAGGACGGCAGGTCGACCTTGGGCAGGCTGAGCCCTGCGAACGACGCGGCTGTGCTGGCTCCGGCGACGGCGACGAGCGGGGCCGGCACCTTGCGCAGCAGCCCGCCAACGCGGCCGGGAATCCGGGGCCAGGCCAACAGCAGGGCGAGGGTCAGCGCGCTCACCGACAGGGCGGCGGCATGCACACCGGCCAACTGGGCCGGCAGCTCCCGCATGTTGTCGAGGACCGAGCTGTGCGGGATGCCGCCGAGGACGATGTGCAGCTGGGCCACGGCGATGGTGACGCCGATGCCGGCGAGCATGCCGTGCACGATGGCGGGGCTCACGGCGAGTGCGGAGCGTGCCACCCGCACGAAGCCGAGGCCGAGTTGGGCGAGTCCGGCGAGGACGGTGATGGCGCAGGTCGTACGCCATCCGTATCTCTGGATGAGCTCGGCGGTGACCACCGTGAGACCGGCCGCGGGGCCGCTGACCTGGAGCGGAGTGCCCCCGAGATAGCCGACGACGATCCCGCCGACGGCGGCGGCGACGAGGCCGGCCTGCAGGGGCGCGCCCGTGGCGAGGGCGATGCCCAGGGACAGGGGGAGGGCGATCAGGAAGACCGCGATCGAGGCCGACACGTCGGCGCCCGCGATGCGGTGGCGGGGCCGGGTCGGGGGCGGGCTGTGGGGTTCGTGGAGGTGCTTCTCTCGGCTGGGTTCGTCGGTGCGGGTGGGGACGAAGGCTGACATGTTTTCCCGTCTCCTCCGGGGCAGCGCGGTCGCGGATCTGGTGGTCCCCCGCTTTCGGGCGAGGGGTCGGGTCGCGGCCGTGTGGTCACGGCATGCAGCGGCGGGATGCATTAACAGTCGGTAAACGGATCGTAATGCAGAGTAAAGTACCGGAATAGTTTTTCCGAGCAAATGGACTAATAAATCCCCCTGAAGGGTGAAGTGGCCGATTAGTCGGCTTGTCGTACTAATTCCTTCTCGGCCCCATGCGATCTTGACGGCGCTGTCGGCACCCGAGAGAAGGAAGAAGGTGGACGGAGCATGGCCGCCACCCGCCACAACGCCGCCCCCCGCGGAATTGCCGCGTCACACAGGGCCTCCGCGGCGCACAGGATCGTTGCGACGCACAGGATCACCGCGGGCACCGCGATCGCGGCCGTCTGTGCTGCTTCGCTCGCCGGTTGCTCGACCGGCACCGATGCCGGGCAGGGCGTGCCCGGACCGCCCAAGGTCAAGCCGGCGGCACCCGCGCCGCAGAACGTCGTCCGCCTGATCGGCGACGGGTCCACCGCGTACACCGGAGCGCAGCCGCATCTGCCCAGACCGGAGCGGCTGAAGCCCGGTCAGAAGCCGCCGCAGTTCGTGGTGTTCTCCTGGGACGGCGCCGGCGAGGACAGCCAGAAGCTGTTCTCCCACTTCCGTGCGGTCTCCAAGGCGAACAACGCGACGATGACGTACTTCCTCAGCGGCGTGTACATGCTGCCGAACCACAAACGCGACCTGTACCGGCCGCCCCAGCACTCCCCGGGCCGCTCCGACATCGGCTTCAACGACGAGGAGGGCATCGCCGACACCGTGAAGCAACTGCGCCTCGCGTGGCTCGAAGGCAACGAGATCGGCACTCACTTCAACGGCCATTTCTGCGGCAGCGACGGTGGGGTCGGCGAATGGTCGGTGGAGGAATGGAAGGACGAGATCACCCAGGCGAAGAAGTTCGTGAAGTCCTGGAAGACCAACGCCGGAATGGCGAAGACGACCCCGCTGCCCTTCGACTACGACAAGGAGCTCATCGGCGCCCGCACGCCCTGTCTGGAAGGTCAGAAGAACTTCGTGAAGGCCGCGCGGGATCTCGGCTTCCGCTATGACTCCAGCGGCGTCAACACCCAGCTCTGGCCCACGAAGAAGGAGGGCCTGTGGGACCTGTCGCTGCAGCTCGTGCCCTTCCCCGGGCACTCCTACGAGCAGCTCACCATGGACTACAACTTCATGGTCAACCAGTCGGGCACCGACACCCAGGGCGACCCCGCCAAGCACGACTTCTGGGGCGATCAGATGCGGGACGGCCTGCTCAAGGGCTTCCACCGGGCGTACGACGGCAACCGCGCGCCCCTGATCATCGGCAACCACTTCGAATCCTGGAACGGCGGCACCTACATGCGCGCCGTCGAGGACGTCGTCGAGGCCGTGTGCAACAAACCCGACGTGCGCTGTGTGTCCTTCCGCCAGCTCGCCGACTGGCTGGACGCCCAGGACCCGGCGACGTTGAAGAAGCTGCGCACCCTTGGGGTCGGTGAGGCCCCGAAGGAGGGCTGGGCGTCCTTCCTGTCGGGGCGCCCGGCCCCGGCCCCGAAGGGGGTGCCCGGGGCGCCGGCGGTGAGGGAACGGGCCAAGGAATAGATCAGGGCGGTACGTCAGGCGGTCGGTCAGGCGGTAGGGGTCAGGCGGTAGGGGTCAGGCGGGAGTTGTTGCCCCTGACAAGGCCGCGACATTCTCGCCGAGGACGTGCTCGCCGAGTACGAATCCGGGGTCGATCTGCGCCGCCAGGTCGGCCCCGGTGCGCTCGTTTCCCCAGGACTGGGCGTTCTTCAGGTGGAAATGCACCATCTGGCGGGTGTAACTCTCCCAGTCCCGCAGCTCGTACGTGGCGTCCACGGCCGTGTGCAGGCGGCGCAGGGCGAGCTGATTGACGTCCTCCAGGAGCTCGAACCGGGGCGGGCGGCCCTTCTCCATGGCGCGCACCCAGTCCGAGTGCCCGACGGTCACCAGCAGGTCGTCGCCGACCTCGGCGCGGAGGAAGTCGAGGTCGTCCTGACCCTGCACCTTGTTGCCGATGACCTTCAGGACGACGCCGAAGTCGCGGGCGTACTCCTTGTACTGGCGATAGACGGAGACCCCCTTCCGGGTCGGCTCGGCGACGAGGAACGTGATGTCGAAGCGGGTGAACATGCCGGAGGCGAAGGAGTCCGATCCCGCAGTCATGTCGACCACGACGTACTCGTCGGGACCGTCCACCAGGTGGTTCAGGAACAGCTCCACCGCCCCCGTCTTGGAGTGGTAGCAGGCGACTCCGAGGTCGGAGTCCGTGAAGGGGCCGGTGACCATCAAACGGACGGCGCCGCCGTCGAGTTCCACCGGCCGGGCGCAGGCGTCGTACACCGCATTGCTCTCGCAGACCCGCAGCAGTCGCGACCCCTCGCCCGGCGGCGTCGTCTTGATCATCGTCTGCGCGGAGGCGATCCGCGGGTTGGAACCGCGCAGGTAGTCCTTGATCAGCGACAGCCGCTCGCCCATCGCGGGCAGTGCCGCGGCCTCCGTGTCGTCGAGGCCGAGCGCGGCTCCCAAGTGCTGATTGATGTCGGCGTCGACGGCGACGACCGGCGCGCCGACGGCGGCGAGGTGGCGGATGAACAGGGAGGACAGGGTCGTCTTGCCGCTGCCGCCCTTCCCGACGAAACCAATTTTCATGTTCACAAAGGGTAGTGGAGTGATAGCTGTACGTGGCACACGTGCGTGAAGAAGGCCACTCGATCGTGGGGTGCGCGCCCGGGTTGCGTAGTGTCGTACTCATGAGTACGACAGGCGCGTCCGCCGATCCGCTCGCGACTCTCGGTTCCCTGCCCGGTGTGCCCGAGTCCGTGGAGTCCGTGCGTAAATCCGTGGACCGGGTGTACGGGCACCGGATCATGCGGCGCCGCAGTAACGAGATCACCGGCGAGGCGGCGCTGCGCGGCGCCCGTGGGTCGGCGTCGCTGTCCGGGGCGGACTGGGCGCTGGAAGAGGTGCGTCGGCGTACCGACTTCAGCGGGGACGACGAGGCGCGTGTTGTTGGCGCCTCCCTGCGGCTGACGGCCGAGGCAGGCCAACTGCTGTCCATCTGGCGGCAGTCGCCGCTGCGGGTGCTGGCCCGGCTGCACCTCGTGGCGGCGGCGAGCAAGGACGACCGGGTCGGACGGCCGCGGCAGGAGGGCGAGCCGGTCGACGAGCCGCTTGTCGAGCTGCCGCTGCCGAGCGCGGCGGAGGTGCATGGCCGGCTGGAGGGGCTGTCCGAGCTGATCATCGCCGGCGGGTCCGCGCCCGCGCTGGTGACGGCCGCCATCGTGCACGGCGAACTTCTCGCACTGCGCCCCTTCACCTCCCACAACGGCCTGGTCGCGCGCACGGCCGAGCGCATCGTCCTGGTCGGCAGCGGCCTCGACCCGAAGTCCGTCTGTCCGGCCGAGGTCGGCCACGGCGAACTGGGTCGCGCGGCCTACCTGGCAGCGCTCGACGGTTACGTCTCGGGCACCCCCGAGGGCATGGCCGCCTGGATCGCCCACTGCGGCAAGGCGATCGAGCTCGGCGCGCGCGAGTCGACGGCTGTCTGCGAGGCGCTTCAGCGCGGCGCGGCGTGACGCACGCGCGCGAGAGGCATTGCGAGCCGTGAGGCATTGCCATCAGTGAGCAGTGGCGAGCCCTTGGGCGCGGTGATCTGCAAGGCATGAAAAAGCCCCCGGGCGGGGGCTCACATAAGTTGCGGCGGTACGAGAATTCGTACCGCCGCTGGCATGTCCACCGGGTTACCAGGCGTCCTCGATATGTTGCCCATCAGGTCGGGAACTTTGCCCGTCACCTGGTGCGGCTGGCCCGTAATCGACGGGTCGACGTCGCGTGGGTGCCCGGTGTCCATGCTCGGTCCGTGGGGCCAAATGCGTGTTTAAGGTGATCCTCTCGGATGTCCTTGGTCTCGCGGGCCGTTGAGTCCTTTGTACTCCTGGACCCAACCGAGCGGAAGGCCTGGCTGCAGTTCTTTACTTTTGCTCGCAAAACGGAGACAAACGGTCATCGGTATAGCGAACCTGGTGCGCCCAGTCCTGGGAGCGCAGTTCAGGCGAGTGCGGAGCGGCGTCGACTCGCGTACCAGACGAGGCCCGCGGTGGCCGCCGCGGCTCCTATGGCCGCAGCCGCGACAAGGGCGGGACGCGGGGGTACGGAGAACGAGGGAATGCGCTGCTTGAGCCGGACCGGGCGATGGAAGTCGAGAATCGGCCACCCGCGCGCGACTGCTTCACGGCGCAGTGTGCGGTCGGGATTCACCGCATGGGGATGGCCGACGGCCTGAAGCATCGGCAGATCGGTGGCCGAGTCGCTGTAGGCGTAGCAGCGGGAGAGGTCGTAGCCCTCGGACCCGGCAAGCTCCTTGATTGCCTCGGCCTTCGTCGGGCCGTACGCGTAGTACTCCACCTCTCCGGTGAAGCAGCCGTCGTCACCCACGACCATGCGCGTGGCCACCACGCGGTCGGCACCGAGCAGCTCGCCGATCGGCTCGACCACCTCCGCGCCCGACGTGGACACGATCACGACGTCGCGGCCGGCGGTGTGGTGCTCCTCGATGAGGGAGGCGGCCTCGTCGTAGATGATCGGGTCGATCAGGTCGTGCAGCGTCTCGGCGACGATCTCCTTGACCTGCTGGACGTTCCAGCCGCGGACGAGCGCGGAGAGGTACTCGCGTGTGCGCTCCATCTGGTCATGGTCCATACCGCCCAGGCGGAAGACGAACTGGGCATATGCGGTCCGCAGGGCGGCCCGGCGGTTGATCAGACCGCCTTGGTAGAAGGACTTGCTGAACGTGAGCGTGCTCGACTTCGCAATGACCGTCTTGTCCAGGTCAAAGAAGGCGGCTGTGCGGGGCAAGGAGTGGTTTTCCACGACCCCGAGCATAGGCGCAGCCCATTCGGCGTAAGGTGGGCGCGTGGGTTTGCCTGAGAGGGCTCTCGGGTACACCATGGAAGTCACGGATCGTTCGCGACCGTGCTAACACGGTCCGGCTCCTCCCCCCCCGAGTCGGCCGTGGAGACGACCCCCGCTCTCCCCCCCGGCGGGGGTCGTCGCATGTCCGGGTGCATTTTCCCCTTCTGAGAGCGGCCGCAGGGCCGAGTTGAGGCGGCTGCGGCCGCCTCTTTTGCATGCCCATGATTCATCACTGTGCGTAGCGATCGGGCTGCTCTGCGGAAGTCGCACAGGGGTCGGTGCGGGGTCACCGGTATGGGTGACGGCGATATTCACAACCGCCGAGTTGTCCACAGTTATCGACCAAGATCCACACGATTTCCGGGTTCGCTGCACCGTGTTTCCAACGCGTCCCGCTCAGGCCGACTTCATGGCCGGTTCTGGTTAGTCGGTTAGTCGGGCGTGTTTGGCCGGTTCGTATCGGCCGTTCATATGGAGGCCGCTCGCCGGTTCTTCACACGTTTGGGAATCGCGGGGCCGCAGGGCTGCGCGAGTGATGCAGCGAAGGGGGACGGAAACCGTGACCGCAACCGTCACACACGATCCGCCACCCGCCGCCTCAGGGCGGCCGGGCCGGCCGTTGATCGTCACGGAGGACGCCGATCTGCTCGACGACCTGCTGCGCCTGTGCGCCGCGGCAGGCGCCACACCGGAGGTCCACCACGGAGTGCCCGAGCCCAGAGGCAACTGGGAGGCCGCGCCACTCGTCCTGGTCGGCGACGACGCAGCACGCCGCGTGCGCGGTGCCGGACGCCGACGCGGAGTGGTACTCGTCGGCCGCGACCAGGACGATTCCGGGGTCTGGCGCCGGGCCGTCGAGATCGGCGCCGATCACGTCCTGATGCTGCCGGACGGCGAGCAGTGGCTGGTCGACCGCATCGCCGACGTCACCGAGGGCGTCGGGCGCCCCGCCCTCACCGTCGGCGTCATCGGTGGACGCGGCGGGGCCGGCGCCTCCACGCTCGCGTGCGCCCTCGCCGTCACCGCCGCAAGTGAGGGGCTGCGCACGCTGCTCGTGGACGCCGATCCGCTGGGCGGCGGACTCGACGTACTCCTCGGCGGCGAATCGGCCGACGGCCTGCGCTGGCCGGCATTCGCCGGCTCACGCGGACGGCTCGGCAGCGGGGCCCTGGAGGAGTCGCTGCCGAAACTGCACTCCCTGCGGGTCCTGAGCTGGGACCGCGGCGACTGCGTCGCCGTCCCGCCACAGGCGATGCGAGCGGTCCTCGCAGCGGCCCGGCGCCGGGGCGGCGCGGTCGTAGTCGACCTGCCCCGCCGTATCGACGACGGGGTCGCGGAAGCCCTCGCACAACTCGATGTCGGGATCCTCGTGGCCCCCGCCGAACTGCGCGCGGTGGCGGCCGCTCGGCAGGTGGCCTCCGCGGTCCAACTGGTCCTGCGCGACCTGCGGGTTGCGGTACGCGGACCGTACGCGGCCGGGCTCGACGACCGCGAGGTCGCCCGCCTGCTGGATCTGCCGCTCGTGGGCGAGGTGCCGGTCGAGTCGGGACTGCTGCGGCCGCACGAGAGCAAGGATCCGCCGGGGGTGGCGGGGCGGGGGCCGTTGGCCCGGTTCTGCCGGGAGTTCTGGGAGCGGGCGTTGCTTGAGGCGAGGGTGGCATGAGTAAGGCTTCGGGGTTTGGGCGGGTCGGCGGTCGCGAGACTCGGTCGGTGCGGGGGCCGTCCGCGGGGGCGCGAGCGGGCGGCGGGGCGTCAGGTGGCTGGGCGTCGGGCGGTGGGGCTCGCAGGGGTACGCCGCGGTGGGCGTCGGATGGGTCTGCGAGCGACGCGGCCGAGCGGCGGCTGGCGAGTCGTGCGGTGAGTGGAGCTGTGGCCGGGCCGTTGCCGGGCCACACGGCGAACGGGGCTGTCGTGGGGCGGCTGTTGGACCCGACGGCGATTTCGGGCGCCGGGCGGCGGGAGTGGGCCGACAGGGACGGATCGTCGGTTGTGCCCTGGGAGTCAGCCGACAGGGCTGGGTCGTCGGATGCGCGGTGGGCGGTGGAGGGGCCGGCGGCCGGGGTGGGCATACCGGCGGGGCTGCTCGACGGGGTGCGTCAGAGGCTGGCCGAGAGCGGGGCCGAGCCGACTCCGGCACGGGTCGCGCAGGCCTTGCGCGAGCAGGGCAGGGTGCTGGGGGACGCCGAAGTCCTCGGGGCGGCCGAGCAGTTGCGGTCCGAGCTGGTCGGGAGCGGCCCGCTGGAGCCGCTGCTCGCCGATCCGTCCGTGACGGACGTGCTGGTCTCGGCGCCGGACCGGGTCTGGGTGGACCGGGGCGGCGGCCTGGAACTGACGTCCGTGTCCTTCCCGGACGCGGCGGCCGTACGGCGCCTCGCCCAACGCCTCGCCGCGGTGGCGGGGCGGCGCCTGGATGACGCGCGGCCCTGGGTGGACGCCCGGCTGCCTGACGGGACCCGGCTGCACGCGGTGTTGCCGCCGGTGGCCGTCGGCTGCACCTGCCTGGCGCTGCGTGTCGTACGGCCGCGGGCGTTCACACTCGACGAGTTGGTCTGCGCGGGCACGGTGCCGCCGGGCGGGGACCGGGTCCTGCGGGCGCTGGTCGAGACGCGGCTGTCTTTCCTGATCAGCGGCGGGACCGGCAGCGGAAACCCCAATCTATGACTGAGACACCTCTAGAGCGATCTTGCTGGGGAGGGTTTCGGGGCTGGCGAAAACCTGCCTCTGACCTGCGGCTTTGTGGTCCGATTTCGCAGTCGCCGTGATCACCTTTGAATCGAAGGTGACGGCAGAAAGCGGCCCCGGCGACAGTCGGGGGAGGCTGTCGGCCGGGGCCGCGGGGATCGTCACCGGTGCGATCGGCGCACCACGCCGGTGACGGGGTCTAGTGCCACTCGGTGTGCGCGTAGTGGTCCTTGTGCCCGCCGGAGCGGTGCGGCGGCCAGGTGCAACGGCCCGGCCCGTTGGGGTTGCGCTCCCAGCAGTACCCGGCCGCCTGGCCGGCGGCGCGCGACGTCTGGTCCTGTGCCGCCGAGGCGGCGGTGCGGTGCTGAGTCGACGTGCTCACGGGGTTCCTCCTGACTGGTCGGTCTCCGGGGTGCGCCTGCGCCGCCTCGGCCGCTCCGGGCACTTCGGCCCGCACTCGTACACCTCGACGCTCAAGTCGTGTGCGCCCGCCGACCCTTCAGCCCGGCCGGCGGACCGGGCGCCGTCGGCCAGTGAGGTGTGGCACCAGCAGCAGGCCCACCCGGAGTACTGCGCGCGGGTCAGCCCGGTTGCGGGCGGCGGCTTGGGCTGCCATGTCATCGGCTCGTCCCTAACTGCGCCCACAGGCCGCACTCGTCGGTGGTGAGTCCGGCGAGGTGGGCCAGGCTGGTGACGAGTGACCAGCCTGGCCCGTTGCTGTAGAGGATCGGGAGCGGGTCGGTGCCGCGCGCCGTGATGCGGATGCGGGTCCCGGCGGTCGAGATCTCCATGTCGACGACCGGGGCGCCGGAGCCGAGTACGGCGGTGTACAGCTCGCTGGCGATGAGGGGGGCGTCGGGGTGCTTCACGCGGCCGGCGGTCCACAGGCGGACGTGTGCTGCCTCGATAGGCTCGCCCTTGAAGGGCTTTTGCCATGTATGACCCGACTCGGGCATAGCTGTCCCCCGGAGACAGATGGTATCTGAATACGGATACTTGCTTTGTGTATTCAGATTGTCGCCGGGATTGGCGTTGGTCAAGTGGGGCGGGAGAGTATGCGTATACAGATTGACGCGATCAGTGGAAGCGGGAGCATCGCTGTGGCACAGCCTGAGTACCTGCGCATCGCCGCCGACCTGCGACGACGCATCGCGCCAGGCGGTGAGTTCGAGCCCGGCGACCGCATCCCGACGCTGCCGGAACTTTGCGCGCACTACGCGGTCTCAGAGATCACGGTCCGCAACGCGATCCGGCTGCTCGCCAACGAAGGTCTCCTGGAGTCCCGGGCTCGCGCAGGCACCATCGTTCGGAAGCGGCCGGCCATCCACCGGATGCCCGCCGACCGCTACCGACAGACGCCCGGGACGCGCTCCACCCCGTACACGAAGGATCAGGGCATCTCCTGGTCCGAGTACCGGCTCGACAAGCGGTTCGAGCGCGTCCAGGCCGACGCCGAGATGGCCGCGCTGTTCGAGTGCGAGGTGGGCGAGCGACTCCTTGCCCGGCACTTCGTGTTCTACGACAACGACCAGCCCACCCAGATGAGCACCAGCTACGTGCGCTGGGCGGACGTCGAGGGCACGCCGGTCGCCGACCCCATCAACGAGCCGTGGCCCGGCGGCACTCGGGCGCAGATGGCGTCCCTCGGTATCCGCGTCACGGCGATCACGGAGTCGTTCCAGGCGGGCATGCCCACCGAGCTGGAGGCGGCGACGCTGCGAATCGGCTCGGGCGTGCCGGTGCTGCGGTACACGCGCAGGCACATCGCCGACACCGGTCGCGTCGTCGAGGTGGCCCACCCGATCGTGCGCCGCGGCGACACGACCATCGTCGACTTCCGCATCGAGCTGGAGGACTGAGGGTGTAGCTACACCCTGGACGCACGAAAGCGGCCCCGCCCTCCCGGAGGAGAGCGGGGCCGCATTTCGTTTCGTGTTTCGTTACGGGTACTGGCGGCGGCTCGGGTCGAGGCCCATGGAGAGCAGCCCACCGTCGTCTGTGGGTTCGGGGTCGGGTGCGCCGTCCTGGCGGCACACTCGCGCGTAGGGGTCGTAGGACGGGGTCTGCCACGAATAACCCTCGGGGCAAGACTGCCCGGCCGGCCCGGGCGGACCCTGCTCGCCGGTGTCACCCTTCTCCCCACGCTCGCCTTGAGGGCCTGGCGGACCGGTCACGGTGGCGCCCGGGGGTCCTTCGGGGCCGGGCACGGTGGAATCCGCGCCCGGCTGACCGGGAGCCCCGGACGCGCCGGGCGACGGGGTGATGGTGGGAGCCGGCTCCCCAGGATCCCCCTTGTCTCCCTTGTCGCCCTTCTCTCCGGGGACTGGGATGGGTACGGGCACCCGGACGCGGTCGTCGAGGTCTTCGACGGCCTGGCTCGGGTCGGGCGCCTTGGGTGTCTCGCCCGCGGCTTTGACCTGCTCGCGCAGGACGCGGACGTCGGAGGCGAGGACGCTCACAGCCGCGCCTCGTCGGTCGGTCTCGTCGGCGAGCTGGTTGTAGTAGGACCGTCCGATGACGACCGCCCCGGACAGGGCCAGCAGCCAGCAGAAGACGGCGATCCACCGCCAGCGCCCAGCGAGCGCGCGCTCTGCACGGGTCACGGATCGCCTCCCAGGTTGATGACTTGGGCACGGAGGCGGGCGATGGTCACGTAGTCGTCTCCCTGCTGCTTGAGCAGCTCGCCGACCCGGGCGTCTCGTTCGGCGAGTTGCTTACGCAGCCCATCGCGTTCCTCCTGGATCTGGTCAATCTCCGAGTTCATGCGGGTGGTTGCGTTCTCACCGCGCTTGCCGAGGTACGCCACCACCGAGCCGGACAGAACCCCGATCAGCGCGAGGCACGCGCCGATGGTGGTGGCGTCCAAGGTGGCTCCCTACAGGTCGCGCGGAGGGGCGGCCGGCTTGTTGGGCACAGCCCAGGTGAAGCCGAGCGCGGCGAGCACGGCCAGGCCAGCGGCCCAGCCCTCGGCCGCGGTGATGGTGTCGTCGGCAAGGGCGGTGGACAGGGTGCCGCCGCCCGCGACGACCGCGGCGACGACCGCCTTCCAGGACTTCGAGATCTTCATCAGGAACCCTTCTTCTCCAGCACGGTGACGCGCTTCTCCAGCGCCGTCAGCCGCTCCTCGACGGTCGGGGGTTTCGGCTTAGGCGCTGGCGCAGGGGCTGTGTCCGGCGACCAACTGGCCGGGTGGTCCAGCCGCTCGGCGACGCGCTTGCGGATGTCGGGCATGGAAAAACCGGGGCCGCGCGGGTCGACCTTGCCCGGCTGCCACTCCTTATGGCCGATCACGGAGGTGTCGCCGTCGTTGCCCCAGCCGTGCGCACGACACAGGGCGGCGGACACGCGCACGATGGCCTCGACCTGCGCCTCGGGCCACGGGTCTTTGCCGTCGCCGAGGTTCTCGCACTCGAAGCCGTAGAAGCGGGCGTTACCGTCGGTGTTCGCCTCGTTCGGTGCGGGCAGTGCGTTCTCGGCGATGACGGCCTTGAGGACGTCGTCGTCACCCAGGCCCGCGTGGTTGGTGCGTCCGTAGCCAACGAGGTGCACGGTGCCGTCCTTGGCGATGACGCCGTGGCACAGCGGGCCGGGGAGGGACGAGTAGCCGTCGGTGCAGATCTTGACGGTGTTCGCGGTTCCCTTGGTGACGGTGTGGTGGACCATCACGCCGTGCACGGGACCCCAGGCGCCGTGTCCGGCCCGGCTGTGGGTGCGCCAGTTGCCGCGCTCCTGGATCCTCACGCCCTCGGCGCGAAGCTTGGCCAGGAACGTGGCCGCGCTCAGGGGAGTAGCCAACGTGTCTCCAGACATGAGAAAGGCCCCGGGCCGGCGGCACGGGGCGGGGAACGAGGGAGGGTCAGCCGGTGGGGGTGATCGGCTGCGCTTGGGAGTACGTGCGAGACGCGGAGACGAACCGGAAGTCCGCCGAGGTTTCGATCATGTCGACGAACTTCTGCACGATGTCCGGCACCGCAGGCGCGTCCGGGTTGTCGGTCGTCGCGTCCACGTTGAAGGTGACGGGGTAGTCGCCGGCCGAGTCCCGGCTCTGCGCCGTGATCCTCCACAGGCTTGCGGTGGGGTCTCCGGGGGTGCCGAGGGGCATGTCAGGGCTCCTTGTTGAAGACGATGTGAAGGCGGAGGTTGCGGTTCGTGACGATGTTGCTGGACGCGGTACGCAGGGAGCAGATGCCGTCCGTGCCGATGACCCAGCCACCGGTCGCGGTGCCGTCATCCCACGTGCCGTTGATGGTCGAGGCACTGTTCGGTCGCCACCCCGAGGGCGCGGTTCCCACGGCGGTGTCGCCGATGTTGCCGGAGGTCGCGGTGATGTCCGCGCCGGACCTCAGGACGTAGATGTTCATCTCGATCGTGGACCGGCTGCGGTTGGCCCAGAAGTTGTTCAGGGTCCACCCGGAGGCGATCACGAAGCCGCTGGTGGTCTCGTCGTCGAGGGAGGAGTCGTTGAGCCGATCGGCCGTCATCAGCATGCCGGAAAGCCACACGGTCACAGCCGCCTCCTACATCGCCACGTAGACGGGATGGGCCAAGCTGATCGGCTGGCCGCTCGAATGGGACTTGCTGACGCCGTTGATCCCGCGGGTCACGGTGAACGTCTGTGACGTGGTGGTGCCCGTGCAGGCGGTCACCCGCATCATCTCCCCGCCCGTGCGGACATCGAACGGGAACTCCGCGGCGTAGGTGGCCGAGTCGATCCACCGTGCGACGGCCGTGGTGAGCACGTCCACGCCGGTCTCCGAGGCGTCCAGGGCCTCCGCCAGCTGACAGCCGCCCGTGTCCGCCCGCCCGTAGGTGGTGGAGCCGACCACACCGGCCGTCCACGGTTCGCCGGGCACGCAGTTGAACGTGATCTTCCAGACGTCCGGGCCGACTTCCTCGGTGTAGCCCTGGACCAGGACGTCGACGTCGTCGGGCCCGTGGTCGTCCGGCAGTCTTGTCAGGCGCAGTTTGTCGCCGACGTCGAGCCGGAGGATGTCGTCGATCATCTGGAAGACGCGAGGGTTGGCCAGGTCGAGCGTGACGCGGGTGTACCGAACCCCGTTGTAGGTGCCCAGGTGTACCCGCATCGCGGCGACCTGGCGGGCCTGCGCGTCCGTCTCGACGCTGTAGGTGTACGCCTGGTCGTAGCGGCCCACACCGCCGTCTTCGGGGTCCTGGACGGACAGTGCACCGTCCTTTCGGACCTCCCGTGCGGGCACGCTTCCGAACTCCCGCTTCACGGATACGTCATTCTCGGTCAGCTTGTCGCCGTCTTCCGGCCGGAAGGGCGCCGAGATCAGGCCTGCCTTGAAGTCCAGGACGAGCCCCGGGGGCTGGTTCCACAGCGTCGACTGCCCGCGGTGGATGATCTCGATCCGGTCCCTTGCCTCGAGGAGGTAGCCGAAGTTCGTGCGGGCTGTCTCGTTCATGAGCTCCAGCAGCTTCTTCGACCCCTGGATGCCCATGCGCTGTTGGAACACTGTCTCCCCGGCGACCGAGGCGACGTACCCGGCCTCGGTGGCCAGGCGCTCGATGCGGTCCCCGGCGCGCTCGCCCTGGAAGCCGGTGAACGCGTCGTACATCTCGCCCGCGGTGGGGCCGGTGCTGTCCCAGTAGGTGATGTAGCCGATGGACTGGTCGGTGGTGGTGAGGCCGCCGCCGGCCACCAGGGACCAGTTGTAGCGGATGTCCCGGATGGCCTTGAAGACGATGCCCGACATGTTGCCGGACGCACGCTGTACGCCGTCGACGTAGACCGCCCAGTCGGTTGTGGTGGCGAGCGGGTCGATGGTGACGCGGATGTGGTGTCCGCGCTCGTCGTAAATGCCCGGGCTGGCGATGTGGGCGAGGATGGCGCCCGACGAAGTCGTCTCGCCGAACGCGCCCCGGATGATGGTGATGTCGTCGTCGTTCGGGAAGAAGGCGACCTGGATGCGGTAGCGGTTGTCGCTGTCGGTCCCTGCGCCTCGGTCGGTGATTTCGAAGGTGCCGCCGCCGATTTCGCCGCCGCCCGCGAGGAAGAAGTCGACGGACCAGGCGGAGGCGGCCGCCGTGCTGTTGGGCACGCCACCGGCCAGCACGCCGATGGTTTCCGCCTTGAGCTGGAGGACGTCCTCGATCCACTCCCGCAGCTGGCCGCCTTGACGGACCGGCTGGTCGCCGCCGAAGCCGGTGTCGAGGTAGGCCGTCATGTCTCGGCCGCCGACCAGCGATGCCGCGCCGTCGGCGTCGATGCCGTCGGTGAGCGGCCAGCACTCGATCGGGTTGTTCGCTTGGATGAACCGCAGCAGCGCGCTGTCCGTCGGTTTGTTGCCCGCGTCCATGCGCCGGGTGACCCCGGCCGGGGCGATGCTGACGTAGTTGTCGTTGCCGGACCGGTCCCGGGTGGGCGGCCAGGCGGGCACCTCGCCGGCCATGCGCACATGCCGGTTAGTGAGGACTGCGGCGCCCGCGACGGTCCACGTCAGACCGTGCGAGGTGAACGAGGTTGCGGCGGGTGCGGCATCGGAGGTCGTCATGTGGACGGCGGTGGTCCCGCCGATGCCGCTGAGCAGCTTGAAGGCGTACAGCTTGCCGTTCAGGGGGTTCTCGGTCAGCTCGGCGATGTCGCCGAGCTCGATGCCGTTGGAGCCGTCGAACACCGAGGTGGTGGAGGCGCCCACCTTCGGGTCTCCGATGAGGTGCCATTCCTCGTCGTCGACGGTACGCCCGGTGTAGAACCTGAGCTCGTACTTGCCGGCCCCGTTGTTCACGTCGAGGGTGACGCGCAGGGCCATGCGCTGGCCGTTGTACGCCCTGATGTCCTCGGTGGCGAACTCGACGACCCTGCTGGCGAGGGTGCCGTCAGGGGACCAGTAGAAAGAGAGCTGCCCGTCGGCGGCCATGAGGAACGCCCAGCAGCGATTGTTCCCGGTGACCCCGTACCGGCCGGCGAGGTGGCATTGGGTCGACCAGTCCTCCAGAGCCAGGTCGATGCGCAGGTCCAGGTCCCCGGTGACGGCCAACTGGGCGCTGTCGGGGGTGGTCAGCTTGTTCCCGGACGTGCCCGTCATCGCGGCCCACGGGGAGCCGACCTTGTAGCCCCACCGGAAGCCGGTGTTGCGCCCGATCAGGCCGTACAGGGACGACTGCGGGGCCCGCGGCGCGTACTTGTAGCCGCGGCTGTCCAGCACGCACTCGGTGCTGGTCGGCTCCGCCGCGGAGGACGACTCCGAGGACAGGCCCCGGGTGACGGTCAGCGTCTCCGTCGCGCGCACGTCGCGGCTGATGTCGTTCCACGCTCCGTCGTAGAACAGGTCGGCCCAGATGGGCGGGGGCAGGCTCGGCATCAGTCACCTCCCGCGTACTTGACGATGTCGCCTCCGGACGTGACCCGGACTCTCTCCTGAAGGAACTCACGGAAGCCGCCGCCGTTGATCTGGACCACGATCGGGCGCCCGCCGTCTCCCTGCATGTTCAGCAGGCCCTGGAGCTTGCTCAGGGGAAGCACGGCTTCCTGCTCCCGGCCTTCACCGATCATGGCCAGGGTGGGGCCTGTGGTGACGCCGCCCTCGGCGAGGTAGGGGATGTACGGGATGAAGGGGATGTCGACGCCCGGGATGCTGTTGGCCCCGGCGATCAGCTTGTTCACGCCGTAGATGCCGTCGTTCAGCATGCTGATGATTCCGTTGAGCGCCCACTTCAGGCCGTCCGTGACTCCATCCCACATGCCCTCGAAGAATCCGCCGATCTTCGAAACCCAGCCAGAGACCGACTTGGAGATGTTGCTCCACTGGGTGTTGATCCAACCGGTAATCGCACCCCAGTTCTTGATGATGATTCCGAGCGGGGTGAAGTTCAGGAAGATGTACTTGACCGTGTCGACGGCCCAGTTGAAGATCCCCACGATGTCGTCCCACAGGCCCTTGAGCCAGCTCCAGACCGCGTCGAAAATCTTGATGGTCCACGCCTTGATCGTGTCCCAGTTCTTGATGATGACGACTGCCAGGCCGACGACAGCCGCGATGATCAGGGCGATCGGCCAGATGGAAAGCAGCCACGCAGCCGCCATGGTGATCGCGCTCATGGTGGCGGATGCGGCCATGGCGATCCAGGAACCCACCCATGCCGCGGCCGTGGCGATGGCCGAGCCGACAGCGGTCGCGGCGGTGGCGACGGTGCCGGCCCCGAACAGGGCGAAGGTGCCGATGAGACCGAAGAGCGCGGTGCCGACCTGCGAGATCGTGCCGACCCAGCTGCCCATGACGCCCGCGCCGACCTGGTTGCGCTGGGCCTCGTTGAGGTCGATCTGCGCGCCCTTGGCGTCGATGGCCGCCTGCTTGCCGTCGAGCTGGGCCTGGTTGTAGTCCTCGGTGGCCTGCTTCCCGTCGAGTTTGGCCTGCTTGGCGTCCGCGTCCGCCTGGGTCAGGTCGATCTGCGCCTGCTGAGCCTCGAGAGAGTTGGGGCCGAACTCCTTGACCGCGTCGTTGTAGTCCTTCTGGGCAACCTTCTGGTCGAGCAGGGCCTGCTTGAGGTCGATCCCGGACTGGACGCCGTCGATCTGCGCCTGGTTGGCGTCGACCTGGGACTGCTTCATGTCCTGGTTGGCCTGCTTGACATCGAGGGCGGCCTGGGCGACGTCGTTCTGTGCGCGAGCGAGGTCGTCGGCCCGCTGCTCTCCCGTGTTCCACAGGTCGACGGCGCCGTTGACGATGTCGCCCATGCTGGCGAACGCGCCGGCGGCGCCGAGCGCTCCGACGCCGACCTTGTCCATGCTGCTGGCGAGGCCGCCGGCCTGGCTGTCCGCCTGGCTGAGGTCACCGCTGGCAGAGCTGGCCGCGTCGCCCAGTCCGTCGATGCTGGTGGTTGCGTCGTTGAGCGTTGCGGACGTGTTGCCCATGTCCGCAGCGATCTCAACCCTTACGTCCTCCATGCTCTTCACCCCCCATCGACCTGTTGATGCCGCGGATGGCCGCCAGCATTTCTTGCGGCCCCTTCCGTTCGGCGCCGTAGGGCAGCAGGAAGTCCTGCGGCGTGAACCTCTTGCCGCCCTTGCCCCGGTTGGCATTGGCGACGGTGGCCGCGATGGTGGCCGCCTGGATGTCGTTCCGGCGCCTGCCGAGCGGGCCGGTGATTTTCTCGAAGGCCATCCACTCGGTCAGCTCGGCCGAACCCAGCCGGGAGTCCAGGTCGGCCACCGTCATCCCGAGATGCTCCGCTAGCCGGAAACGGAAGAGCCGCTCGGGGCGGCGTCGGAGTTTCCCTCGGCTTCCTTCACGGCGAACCGGCCCATGCGCGAGAGCTCCTGGACCTTGGCTGCCAGCCGCTCGATCACCGCGCCGGACTTCTGGCTCAGCTCGCCGATCTCCTTGTTGGAGTAGAGCCGCTCGAAGTTCTCGTCCACCATTCCGAATGCGACGAGCTTCTCGCGGTACGTCTTGAGGGACTCGATCCGCAGCTGCGGGCTCTGGCCGTTGGCGACGACGCTGCCGGCCTCGATGTAGCCCCGGTCGGCGGCCGACAGCTCCATGAGACGGACCACCGCACCCTCGCCCCACTCGGGCACGGGCACGTCCTCCCACTCCCGGTCGACAGCCGCGTTGATCTGAGCCTTCGTCAGTAGTGCCATGATGCGCTCTTCCCCGCTCTCGTCAGGCGCCGGTCGCGGTCAGCACAGGCTTGCCGGAGATCTTGAACGTGGCTGTCCGCTCCATCTTGTCGTCGTGCGGGAACTCGTCCCCGAGGCTGGTGATCAGAGCGGAGAACTCCCACGTGTGCTCATCCGCCTTTCCCGGGAGGATGACGACCTGGTAGTCGCGCAGGTCGTCTTCCTCGAAGTCGGCGTCGAGCGCCTGGTGGGTCGTGTCGGCGGGGTCGTAGTTGATGGTGATCTCGACTTCCCCGCCGTCCTTGAGGCCCTTGACGAACTCCCGGTACTTGTCGGGGGAGTCGTGGGCGGTGACTTCGATGGCCTCACGCGACCTCGAAGGACCGGAAACGTCCGAGACGTTGGCGACGGCCACGAAGGTGCCAGCGCCGTTGGAGTCACGCTTGAGCTGGGTACCGAATGCGTCAAGACCGGCCATGGTCTCCGCCCTCCTGAGGTTGTCCGGCGCTTGCGGCCGGTCGTTGATCGAACAGTTACGCGGGGGCGACCTCAGTGCCGATCCGGAACGTCATCGGCACGTGCCGGATGTCGCCCGGGGGCTCGGGGTCCTTGAGCGTCTGCAGGGACACGAACCGCGTCCACCGGTGGACATGGCCCTCGATGGTCAGCGGTGTGTGGTCCAGGACCTGAAGCACACGGGCCGCGATCGTGAGGCTTGGGGCGAAACCGCGGTTCTGGTCCCAGATGTGCAAGGTCTCCAGCACCTCGGAGCCGTACCGGTCGTGCGCGTTGGACGGGGTCTCCACCGCCTCACCGATGACGATGTACGGGTAAGGCTGCTTCTCGTTGACCCAGTCGAAGACGCCCTTGATCAGGTCCATGAGCGGCGCGTCGGCGAGCAGCGCGTTACGCACGCCGTCCTGCGTGGGCAGCGCTGCCAGCCCCGGGATGGGGGTGCTCACCGCAGGGCCCGCCTTATCTCGTCCGTCAGCCGGGCGGCAAAGCGGCCCCGCTCCCGCTCCAGAGCCGGATACAGCGACGGCTGCGCAGGGCGCCTGCGGGTGCCGAACTCGACATAGGTGGCGTAGGAGTTCTCGGGGCCGAACCAGCCGACATCGGCGACCAGGCCGCCCTCGCGGTAGCGGATGTCGACGGCGTCCTTGAGGTGGTGGCTGTCTCCGCCCCTGGTGTCGACCGGCACGTTGCGCTTGACGTCGTCGCGTACCGCCTCGGCCGACTCCTTCACAGCCTCTACCAGGGCGTCCGTGATCTGGTCGGGCATGTCCTGGAGGCGTTCCTTCAGTCGGGCTAGGCCCTTGACCCTTACCGCCCGTCCGCTGCGTGCCATCGCCGTCACCTCCTGCTGATCTGCTTGCGGATGGTGTGCAGTTCGCCGGCGACGGCGAGCAGGGCCCACGCGATGGCGCGCGGCACGTCGACGTCCACCTGCCCTAGCCCGAGGTAGCACTCAGCCTCGCGCCGGCACTCCTGGGGTTCCGCCCGCGGCAGCTCGCCGTCCCCGGCCATCACTGGCCCAGTTCGAACGGCTTGACGGTCAGCGAGGTGACGCCGCTGTAGGTGATGGCCGCCCGCCCGTTCGCGCCGCGGAAGACGTTCGCCAGCGGGATGATGGCGTGCTTGCCTGCCGCGACGGCGTAGGTGGGGTCGGCGATGGCGATCCCGGAGGCCTGCCCCGGGGTGGCGATCGTGACGGTGATCGAGCCACCGCTGCCGTTGTTGACGTACAGGAACCGGTTCGGTCCGACCGGGGCGGTGTCTCCGCCGCCCGCGGCTGCGGTGGCCTGGGCGGCGACGTCGAGGACGCCGGTGGCGATCGACACGGTGGCAAGGCTGAGGTCAGCCATCGGGCTCTCCTTCTCCCTGGGTCAGCTCGACAAGAGCCTTGGAGTAGACGGGGGTGGACGGCTGCACCACCGACTGCACCCGGAACACCTGAGGGTTTCCGAGCGCGTCGCTGCCGCGCAGCTCATCGCCGCGGCGCACGTCCGCGGTCGGCAGCAGGTAGACGTCGTGGGAGTGCCGAGACCCGGACTGCGCGGCGACCATCCGCTCGGTGGGCGAGGGCTGGTCGACCTTCGCCCGCACGGAGCCGACCAGGGTCAGGACCGTGGTCTGGCCGCCGTGGCCGTCGTCGCTGGTCTGCGGACGGTGCACTTCCAGGGCGCGGTTGAGCAGCCGCCCGGGGATGCCCCTCATCGGGACCTCAGCACGGCCACGCCGCCGCCGAACCGGGCTTGGAGGCGCTCCCGCCAGTACTGCGGCAAGTCCATCTCGGTGATTCGGCCATCCGCCCCGTAGGTCACCGACCAGTCTCCGAGACGCTCGGAGGTGACTTCCTTGCTGTTGCCCAGCGCGGTGCCGCCGCCTGCCGACCGGTAGGAGACGATCCCGGATGCGGCCATGCGGCAGACCAGGTCCACGATGTCGTCGGGCACGTTGACCAGGCCGTGTGTCTGGACGACTTCGACTTCGGACGGCTCGCATCCGGTCCAGCCGCCCGCCCGCCACAGCCGCTCTGAACGAAGCCGCCAGTCCGTGACGGTGTCGCCGTCGATGCTGACCGAGGCGACGGACGCGATAGGCAGCCCTGGCAGCGTCAGCCACTGCCCGCGGACACCCTCCAAGGTGATGGTGGACGTGACGCGGGAGATGGGCACGCCGGCCGCCTCCCGCACGGCCGCCGAGGCGACGCCCAGGTAGATGCCTGCCAGGCTCGTCTCGGAGGCCTCCACGTCGAAGCCGCGGGCCTCGAGGTCGGCCACCGTTGCGAGTGGGTCCAGTGCCACGGTAGGCCCCCTCTCTCGTCAGCTGACCATGTCGATCAGGTCGGCCTTGGTGTAGTTCGCGGCGTCCTCACGGGACATGTGCTGGGTGCGGGCCACGTAGACCACCCAGTCCGCCTTGGGCGCGCTGAGCGCCGGACGGTCCGGGTCAGGCTCCGCCTCGGCGGCGGCCTCGTCCGTGGCGGTGTCCTCCGTCGGAGGCTCATCGGTGTCCGGCCCGGGGGAGGGCGGCGGGGCATCGCCCGGCCAGCTCCACTCCCCAGAGTCCAGACGGCGCTGGATCTCCGCCTGCGTGAACGGCTGGCCGACGATCACCATGAACGGTGCGCCGGCCGAGCCGATCAGACGGACCTCGTCCCCGTCCCTCATCAGGCGACGATGACGTCGGCGGCCGCGAGACCGGTCGCGCGGACGACCTTCGCGCCGTACAGGTGCAGGCCCTTCACGATGTCCGCGAAGCCCTTCTCCTTACGTGTCGCCTCGGTCTTGTTGATCTGCTCGGCGTAGGTGACCGCGCCGGAGTACCCGGCGAGGATCAGCCGGCCCGCGCCCGCACCCGGGCCTGCCGGGTGGTTGTTGGACTTGCGGATGGTGAAGCCAGCAGCCTCACCGACCATGCCGTTCGTCCGGGTCGCAGCCGCGGCAGCGTCGCCCGCGGCGACGAACCGGGAGTCCTTCAGCAGCAGGCCGTGGAACGCCGGCGAGACGACCGTCCAGCGGCCCTCGGAGGGCACGTTGTCGACGTCCAGGATGACGCCCAGGTCGACCAGCAGGTCGTAGGCGTCGGACGGGGTGCTGATGGTCTGCTCGGCCACCAGGTTGCCCGCGTCGACACCGGCCGCCATGAGGCCGGCCACGTACTGGTCAGCGACGTCGCGCAGCTTGTACGCCGCCTTGCGGGCCTGCTCGGTGAGGACCTTGCCACCGTTGAAGGCCTGCCGCTTCTCCACGTCGTCGACCTCGAACGCGAAGTACTTCGACTGGTCGATGAGCAGCGTGGTGTCGCTGTCGTCGACGTCCTCGATGGTGATGTCGGTGTGCGGGGTGTACGTGCCGACGGTCGGGTCGGCGAGAGAGGTGATGTGGACGGTGTCGCCGTAGTTGGCGATGTCACCCTCGTAGTCGCGGTTCACGACGCCGGGCGCCGCGTACACCAGGGACTTCTCCAGGGCGACCAGAAGGTTGGCGTTCCAGACTTCCGGCTTGAAGGCGCTGATGGCCATGGGGTTCTCCTCAGGGGGTTACCGGGTTTGACCGAGGTAGTCGTCGAGGCGGCCCTCGTTCTGGGCCTTGACGATCTCGGCGTGCTTGCCCGCCGCCGACAGACGCTTGACGTCCGCCTCGGTGAGCTGGGTGGGCCGGGCATTCCCCTTGCGGGCGCCGGAATCTGCGGTCCCTTGGAACCGCGGCTTAGTGCTGCCGCCTTGCGCGGCCAGGTAGGGCTTGGACTGGATCAGGTCATCGATTGCCTCGGCAACCTCGTCGGCGTCGACGTTGCCGTCGCCGTCGACCTCGAACTGGGAAAGGTCCAGGAAGCGGTAGGCGTCGGCGGGGTCGGCCAGCTTCCCGGCGGCCGCCGCCTTCACCTCCGCGCGCACGATGCGCTCGTTGTAGCGCGCGGCCGCGGTCTGCTCGGCCTGGCGCAGCAGAGCGTCCGGGTCGGGCGTGGCGCCCTCGGCCGGCTTGTTGAGCTCGGCCAGCTGCGCCTCGAGGCCGCGCCGCTTCTCGCGCTCCGCCTTGAGCTTGTCCTTCATGGACGCCAGGGCCTTCTTGCCCGGGTCGCCGAGCTGGTCGGCGCCCTCCGGGTCGTCGTCGACGTTGCCGTCGCCGTCCGGGTCCAGGGCGTCATCCACCTCGGTCGGCTCCGCCGGGTCGACGGCCGGGTCCTCGGTGGGCTCGGCGTCGGTCACGGCAGGCGTGGGTGTGCTCATCGAGTGCTCCCATTGCGGGTGTGGGCCTGCGCGTTGCGCGCGGGCGGGTGAAGGTCAGGCGATGTAGCCGTGCTCCCGCAGCAGCCGGACGGCGTGCTGCCGGTCGCCCGCCTGGCGGTAGATCTCTTCGGGCATCAGCCGCGGCCGGGTCGGGCGGAACCCGCGCATGGACTGCGAGCGGGGGATGGCTCCGGCCTGCTGCAGGGCGCGGAACTCCTGACGGCGGAACTCTCCGCGCACCGTGCCCTCGGTAGTGGTGACCGGGCGGCCGCCGAGGACGGACGCGCCGGACATGCCGCGGCGGGCGTTGACCAACTGGCCCAGGTCGGCGCCCTCGTTGATGGCCTTGGCAGCGTCCGTGCCGAACGTCTTGCGCTTCTGTTCCTCGGACATCTGCGCCACCAGATCGTCCGGCGAGGCGGGCCTGGGCCGGTGTGTGCGGGTGACGGGCTCCATGCCGCAGTTGCAGCGCGGGTGCCGTAGGAAGGCCTTGTCGGTCTGGTACTCGTTCCCGGCGAGGATCAGGCAGCGCGAGCAGGCGCCGGCCTCCACTACCCGGATGTAGCCGGTCACGGCGGGACGTGCGGTCATGGCGACAGAGTCGGCGGCCCGGCCCACGTCGGCGACGGCGGTCTGGGCGATGGCGTCCAGCAGCGACCGCCCGGCGACAAGGGCCTGCACGATGGGGCGACCGGCGGTGACCAGGCGCAGCGCGGCCCAGATGGGTGCCATGAGCGCGCCGGCGAGGGGACGGCCTGCGCCGTCGGCACCCGCGAACGCCTCGGGGATGACGCCGCCGGCGCCGGGTCGGTCGTCGTTCTCCGGTCCCAGCAGCTCGTTGAGCCAGGGTCCGGTCATCTGCGCTGCCGCCATCTGCCCGCCCGCGACCACGGCGAGGACGTCACCGGCCAGGCCAAGCCAGGACTGGTACAGGTTGTCCTGGTCCAGGCGCCGCCAGATGCTGTGGGTGGCCAGGGCCGTTGCCGTCGCCAGGCGTTGGCGCGCCTCCTGGTGCGCGACCGCCTCGGGGGACGGGCTCATGCCGCCGGCTCCTCACCCTCATCCGGCTCGCCCTCCGGCTCCGGCCCGGTGTTGCCGATGGTGTCGGCGCCGCCGCCGAGCTGGCGGGTGAGCTCGGTGACCGGGTCGGCCTCCAGCTCCTGCATCCGCATCGCCATCACGTCGGCCACCTCGGTCGGCGTCAGCCCGTAGCGCAGGGCCAGCCACTCAAAGGGGAAGCCCAGCTGCTTCAGCTTCAGCAGCGCGTCCGCCATCTGCGCGTGGGACCGGGATTCGGCGTCCTTCCACAGCACGCGCCCGGAGCGCAGGGCCTGGGCCTTGGCGTACTCACCCTTGGCCAGGGCGATCAGGCGGGCCATCTCGCGCAGGCCCTGCCCGGTCCAGATCTCTTTCTCCTCGGTCCGCTTGACCAGACCGGTCTCCGCGGCGAGCAGCGCGCCCTCGGCCAGGTTGGCCATCTTCCCAATGAGGTAGTGCTGCGGGGTGCGGGTCTGTGCGGCCACGTGCCCTACGGCGACCTCGATCAGGCCGGTGTACATAGCGAGGTTGGCGGCCTGCCACTCGCCGATGCGGACGTCCTTGCCGTTGAACATCATCACGCGGTCCACGGCGAACTTCTCGATGTCGACCGGCTGGGTGCCGATCACCTCGCCTTCGCTGTTCAGCTTCGGGACGACCGGGCGTTCGGCGCCCATGATGACCCGCTGCGGGAACGAGGCGTAGTCGGAGGCGGTGAACAGCTGCGCCCACAGCAGGTTGATGGCGTCCTGCATGGCGATCACACCGCGCACGTCGCTGATGGGCTCGCCCACCAGCACGGACTTGTTGGGCAGCTCCACCATCGGCACCACGCCCATGGGGTTGGGCTGCGGGTTCGGCTCGCCCATGGCCTCCGGGTCGCGCGGCTGCCAGCGCTTCAGCTCCTCATCCACGTCCGCCATCTGCGGTGTCTTGCTGTCGTCGTGGACCAGGCGGGGGCGGCAGAACTTCCACACCTCATCAGCCAGGTAGAGGGTGGCGTAGTCCTCGTTGCCGTCCTGCCACCGCTTCAGTGCCGCACGCCGCCGGCGGCGCGAGCCTGGTTCGTAGGCGATGATGCACTGGCTCGGATCCTCGAAGGTGACCACGGGCATGTCCGGGTCGTCGGGGTCGCCCCACACCAGCACGAACGAGCGGGCGTTGATGACCGAGCCGAGGAATCCCAGCTGGCTGTCGGCGTCCAGGCCGTTGACCTGCCACACCTCCCACAGGTCCTTGTCGGCGGAGATCTCGCCGGAGGCTTGGAAGCCGGTCACGGTCATCCGCTCCACCGGGGAGTCAGCGACGACCTGCACCCAGTTGTCGGAGAAGTCGCGGTACCGGTCGCCGTGGAACTTGGCGAACTCATCCGACGCGTACTTCAACGGATGCTCTCCGCGGTAGTAGGCGTTGTGGCGGGTGATGTCGCGGCTGCGCTGGATCAGCTCAGCCTCGAGCAACTGCACCAGATTGAGGGCCTGCTCAATCGTCGCCATCGGGCCCCCTCTCAGCTGCCGTAGTAGAAGGACTGCTGTTTCTCGGCGAGGCCGGCCGCGATGACGTCGCCGAGGGCCTCGTGCGCCAGGACGCTCGGGATGGTGGCGTCGATCTTCTGGGCCGGGCTCGCCTTACGCAGGACGTACCGGTCCATCGGGCGGGCGGCCGCGCGCGTGTTCTCGATGTGATCCGCCGTGATCGGGCAGCCGTCGTGCGTGAACGCGGCCCTGTCCGAGTTGCGCTTGACCACGTCCGTCTTCAGCCGCTCGCATGCGGCGTGCATCTGGACGATGCGGCGGGTGTGCCAGCGGATGACGCGTTCCTCGCCGTACAGGTCGACCCACTCGTCGATCTCGGACTCCCAGTACGGGGGGTCCGCGTACACCCGGACGACGTCGTAGCGGGCCATCAGCTGCGACAGCGCCGCCCGTACCTCGCCGCGCGGCACCTGCCCGCCGAAGTCCGCCGGGTTCCAGATGGTCGGCTCATCGTTGACCCCGTACACCGGGGTGAACTGGTAGCCGTCCATCGTCTCTGCGCGGAACGCCGTCCAGTCGTCGACGTCGGAACCGTCGAAGCCCAGCACGATCCGGGTCGTCGCGCGGATCCGGCGAGGCTCCGCCTTGGCCGCCCACTTCGCCGGGTCCAGCCACGCCATCGACCCCGACACGCACCGGTTGCCGAAGAACCGCTCCGCCTGCGCAGGGTCCTTCTCCATGATTTCGGCGGCCTCGGCCTCGATGGCGTCGAGGTCGACGTGCGACGAGCCCGCGTACACCACGGCGTGGATCTTCCGGCGCTCCCGCTTGTTGGCATACGACAGCGTCTTCGGCGCCTGCGGGTGATAGCGGAAGATGTCCTTGGACTTCGACTCGGAGGTGGTCTGCGCCACCGAGTTCTCTGACGGATCCCACCCGTTCGTCGTCTCCATCGACCGGCCGCCCATACCGGCCAGACCGCGGCGCTGCGTCTCGGCGACACGGCGCAGCTTGTTCGCCGTGTTCCACAGCCCGGTCTCGTCCTGGTTGGCGAACGTGATCGGGTTGCCCAGCCTGGACATCGCGGACGAGGTCACCGTGTCGATGCGGCCCTGGTCGCCGACCCGAGTGAACTCCTCGCCGACCCGCATGAACTCCGACAGCGGGCCCAGCTTCACCATGTTCCGCAACGGCCGGTAGACGTTATCGACCTGATCCTCGGCGGTGGCCACCAACTGAATCAGCGGCGTGGGCCACGGAGTGCCCATCGGCTCGCCCGGCTCGTACTGGTACCACCAGCCGCACCCGCAGCCGTGGTTCGAGCAGCGGTACACCTCGCCGCCACGCGCCCAGCCCGCGAACACGACGGGGCCGGCCGCCTCCGCCAGGGTGATGGTTGCCGACCACGGGCCCTTGCCGGTCTTCTGCGGGGCGACGATCTGGCTACGGCGGTAGTGGAACGCTGGCGCCAGCTGCCCCACGCGCGCGCTCGGGCGGACGCGGTAGTGGTTGACGGTGCACCACAGCTGCCACGGGTACAGCTCCAGGTCCTCGCCCTGCCGGAAGCCGTCCGGGATTGGGCAGTGGGCTTCGATCCAGTCCGGGACGATCCAGAACGTGGGGAAGTCGACGACGAACTCGGGCCCGGCGTCAGGCCCCTTCGCCACTGGGCACGACCTTCATACGGTCACGGGCGGAGCGTCGGCGCGGTGCCTCCGCAGCGCCGGCTGGCAGGTCGAGGACGACCGCGTCGACGGACGGGGCGATCTTCCACCGGTTGCGCAGCATCCCGGACACGCTCAGCCCGAGGCTGTCGAGGTAGCCGCGCACCATCTTCTTGATGTCCGCGCGGGCGTCCGGCCGCTCAGCCTCCGCCAGCGTCCGGCAGAACAGCGCCACCTCCAGCGCCTGCCCGAGCTCCGCCCACATCACCGCCTGCGGCTTCGCCCACAGGTCCGCCCAGATGACATCCTCCCGCGGCGTCGCCTCCGTCAGCGGCCAGTCGGGCACCTCGCCGGCGTAGCCCTCCGCCGGAAGCGTCTTCCATCCGCCGGCCTCAGCTGCGCGGGCCTGCCTCAGTGAGTTCGGATCCGGCGGCGGCCCGGAGACGGTGCGCGCTCCACCACGGGGCATGTCGATCACTCCTCCACGCTGCGTTGCGCAGCACGAACGGCGTCACGTTGCGTGACGCCTGGGGGGTCTCAGGTGGACCTCTGAACCCGACGGACCAGACAGCGCCCTCCCCCGCGCTGTTCACCCCCGCCCCCCGCCAGGGGTACCCCCCTGGGGCGCGTGACCGTGCGTCACGTCCCCCAGGTCTCGGAGGCTGTCTTGCGGGAGTGGTGGCGCTTGCTCATGGCCTGCCAGTTGCTCGGGTCGAAGCCTCGGGGGCCCAGCGGTCCGAGTCCGTCGATGTGGTCGACCTCGGTGGCCAGGTCGCGCTGCAGCTGGGGCAGAGCAGAGCAGGCGGGGCACTCGCAGTACGGGTGTGTCTGTAGGTACTCGGCGCTGGCCTTGCGCCATGCCGTGTTGTAGCCGCGCTGGTTGGGCTGGGGTCTGGCTGCGCGGGCCGTGGCCTGGCAGCGGGGACAGCGCCCTGCTGGGGTGAGGGTGGGGCAGCCTGGCGTGGGGCAGACCTGCATGGCCCTACGTGCGGGCACGGCGTTACGGGCGCCAGCCGCGCAGAGAGCTGAGCGCGATGATGCCCAGGAAGATGCACACCAGGATCTCGAACAGGGTCATGGTTCTGCCTCCTCTGTTAGCCCTGCCGTTACGGGCAGTTGATGGCGACGTGTGGCCAGGAGTCGGGCCAGGCCTCGGTGTTGCCGCTGTGGGTGAGGTAGGCGTCGGGATCGGCGTACCAGCGCGCGCGGCAGACGTATCGGTGGGCGTCGGTGCTGCGCATGACCTTGAGGTAGTACAGCTCGTACCCGTTAAGGCCGGCGGCGTGGTCCCGGATGGCGTCCTGCGCCTCGGCCTTGGTGACTCCTGGGCGGATCAGGTCTGCGCTGCCTACGCGTGGGGCGTCTACCTGGGGCTGCGTGGGGCTCTGCCCTACGGAGGCGATGGGCTGTACGGCCCCGCAGCCGGTGAGTGTGAGTGCGGCGATGGCGGCTGCAGCGACGTGGATGCGCATGGTTCCCCCTGTGCCTGCGTGGTGACTGTCCATCATGCGCAGGTGTGGGGGCTGGGTGTAAGCGGTGTGGCGATGCTGTGACGGCGTGGATGCTGTGACGACGAAGCCCCGGCCGGTGAGCAGTCGGCCGGGGCTTCGTGTGCGTCTGTGGTGCCGTATGAGGGCACAGTTGTTCACCGAGATCGTGACACTCGCTGTGACCTGCGGTCAAGCGGCGTTGCGTTCTTGCCGCTTGACGGCGAGTGCGGCGACGTCCTGGACGGCGTACCAGGGCTGTCGCGGGCTGCCTCCTGAGCGTGTGAGGCGGCCGCGTCGGACGAGCTGGCGGACGCCGTCGAGGCCGATGCCGAGCTGCTGTGCGGTCTGGTGTGCGGTGAGGTGGCCGGGCCGTATGTTCTGCGACTCCATGGCCCCATGATGCGCCAGGGAGGGAGGCGCGGCGAGGGAGGCGAACCCTCCTGTTTCCCGTTTCCCAGGGGTGCGCCTCCCTGTCCTCCCTTGCCTCCCTGATTGGCCATTTCCGCAGGTCATGTACAGGGAGGCAGGGTAGGGAGGCGGGTAGGGAGAACTCCCCTATTCTTCGCTGCCTCCCTCGTCGGGATCGTCGTCGTCGCGGGAGGCGATGGCGTCGAGGATCCGGTCGAGACTGACGTGCATCTTCCCGCCGTTCGTCTTGTACTCACCGTGGCCGGCGTCGTCGAGGACGCCCTTGAGGTCCCGGAACGACCAGCTGCCGTACTCGGTCGGGTTGCGGTCCTGGAGGCCGTGTAGGACGTCCTGGGTCCGCATCTTCGTCTCGTGGCCGAGGACGGCCGCGATGTCGGCGAGATGGTCGACGGGAGCGAACGCAGGGGCGGCAACCGGCCCGCCCTCGTACAGCGCCATGGCGCGTTCGACGACCGGCGTCACCTCGTCGATGCCCTTCTCGGCGTCACGCTGGACGTAGTGGGACCGGATGATTTCGAACGGCTTCGAGGTGAACCCGTAGGTGACCGCCGTACCGACGTCCTGGCCGGGCACGAGCTCGGTTGCGCGGATGCCGGCCTTGTACTTGCCGGAGCCGAGGAGACCGTCGTTGGCGACCTGGTCGCCGACCGCGAACGCCACACGGTGGGAGGTGTTGCGGGTGACGTCGCGCGGGATGCTGTCCGCGGTCGGGGAGACCGTGACCCAGATGAGGGTGATGCCGACCTTGCGGGCCTTCTTCATGACGCGAATGGCCAGTTCAGCGGCTTCCTTGCCGTACTCCTTGTTCATGAACAGCTCGTGGCACTCGTCGAACACGACGACCTTGGGCCGCATCCGCGCGTCCTTCAGGGCGAGTTCGCGAGTGAGCTTGGTCGAGTCGCCGCCGAGTTCTTCCAGAAGCTTGCCCCGCTCGGTGACTTCGTTGGCCAGGCCGCGCAGTGCGTCGAGGGCGGCCTTCAGTTCCTCGGGGTCGTCGCCCTTGACCAGCTGCCGCAGGCGCGGCCGGAGCGGGTCGTAGTCCACGTTCGCGGCCATCACGTACACCTCGGCGATGACCAGTGGGTCGAGGATCGCGCCGAGCAGCAGGGAGACGACGATGGACGTCTTGCCGGAGCCCATGATGCCGCCGACGATCCAGTTGGCTGCCATGAGCTTGCCGATGATGGGCTCGCCGCGCTGCGAGACGGCGACCGGAACGCCCTTGAAGTAGTCCGTGGTGCCCTCGTGCAGCAGCGGCCAGTCCGGCACCACCCCGTTCAGTGAGCCCTGGTCGGCGACCCACAGGTCGAGGACGCCGGGCTGGTTGGGCGGCTCGGTCGGCCAGGTCTCGACGGGCTTGCGCATCAGGTTGTGGGCGAGCACGTTCTTCTTGGCATTGACCATCTCGACGGTGACGCCGAGCGGCAGCTGCAGCTGTGTGTGGTAGCCGTTGCCGAGCCTGGTCGTCGGCTGTACCCAACGGGGCTGCCAGCCTTCCTTGATGGCCGCGTTGAGCTGTGGAATCGACAGCTTGCCCAGCGCGCGCAGGATGGCGTTCTCGTCGGGGATGACGCCCTGCTCACCCGCGTCCGCGGGGAGGGCCCACGTTGGCGCGGTCTTCTGGTTCCTGCCGACCGACCAGGCGCCGGCCAGCATGAGGATCGGCATCGAGTACAGGAGCGGCTCCCAGATGACGCCGGCGAGGAACGCCACCCATCCGACGAACTCGATGACGGCGTTCGTGGGGGCCAGGACGTCGCGGACGTCGCCGTTGTAGACGGCGAGCATGATGCCGAGCATCAGGAGCAGTCCGCCGAAGCCGACGGCCGCGGAGGCGATCGCCCTGGGGGCGTTGATGGCCATCTGCAGGAGGTCCATGCGCCGCTTGTGCCGGGCGAACCGGTAGGCGTAGGCCCGCTGCTCCCACTTGGTCACCATCTCCTCGTTGCCGGATGCCTCGGCGATGCGCATCATCCGCGCGTGCAGGGCGGTCGTGCGGGCCTCCCAGGTACGCCGGGTGAGGATGCGGGTCCCGCCCCACACGTAGGCGCCGTGGCGGACGGTGAACCGGTACGTGGGGCTCTGGCGGGTGTCGACGAACACCCGCCGCAGCGAGTCGATACGGATACGGCGCCGGGTAGGACGCGTAGGGGACGCCTCGGTCGGGGGCGCGTCCTTGGCGTCCTCGGTGGCGTCCTGTCGCTCCTTGATGAGGTGCACTGTCATGCTGGGGGCTTCCTGCCTCTTGCTGGGGTGCGGGACGCCCGGGGACGGCGGCTGCTTGGCGGTAGGACGCCGTCCCCGGGGCGTTGCTACTTCTTGTTCTTGCGGCTGAGTGCGTCCTGCTCGACGCGCTCGACCTTGCGGCGCAGCTTGGTGAGGTTGGCGCGGGGCAGGGCCATGCGGGCGGTCAAGGCGGCGACGCGCCTCTTCTCGGCGGGCGTGAAGTCGGAGAACTTGATGTCGTCAGCCATGGGTTCCTCCTGGTCAGTTTTCGGTGGGGCGGAAGGGCAGTTCATCGACCCTTGCGGATGTCCTGCCAGATGGAGCGCAGGACCAGGGCGAGGATCGCGACGGAGATCCCGCAGATGGCGATGGCAATCGAGGCGAACGCGATCCCGACGCCGCCCACGCAGATGGCGCAAGCGATGCCGAGCCACTCGCCGGTGCCGCGCCCCTGCTTGTGCTGGTGCTCGCACACGTGCGGCTGGACGGTGGGCTGCGCCTGTGCTGTCTTGGCCAACTCGACGGCGGCGAGCGCGATCTGTACGGCGGCCGAGTTCACCGCGGCTTCTCTGGCGGCGGCCTCCGCCTTGTCGAGAGCGTCGCTCATCGTGCCGACCGCCGTTGCATGCGGAGGCCAGCGGCCAGGCCGAGGCCGAACGCGACGACGAGGGGCTTGGACAGCAGGGCCGCGACGATGACGGCCACGACGGCGAGCAGCTGCGGGAAGACGAGCAGGAGACCGAGCAGGACACCGAGAATCAGGTAGCGCATCAGTTGTACCCCTCTCGCATCGGGTCGGGCTGCGGGTCGGCCGGGGGCTTCTTCGCGGCCCGGGACAGGGCGGTGCGGATGTACGGCTCGTCGACGACGAGGCGCCGGTGCCGGGCGAGGTGCTCGGCGATGGCCTTGGCCTTGGCGTCGGGCCCGAGGGCTGATGCGGCCTCCTCGATCGCGCCCTGCAGGTTCACGGCGGGCAGTGCGCTGACCAGCGGCGCATCAGCCGCATCAGGGCGGTACACCTCGTACTCGGGGGGCCGGGTGCCGAGGACCAGGGCGACCTGGACGGCGTCGACGACGAGCCCGTAGGTGATGAGCAGAGAGGCGAGTTCGGCCGGGGGCATATCAGGGTGCGCATCGTGGGCGATCCGGATTGCCTCGGCCGGGTCCATCTCGGCGAAGCGCCGGCGCAGGACGTCCTGCGCGGAGTACGACCGGGCGGGACTGGCCGACGGCTTGTCGGCCTGTCTGCGGTACATGGTGGCGAGGGCTGAATCAGCCCCTTCGCGGAGCCGTACCCGCTGAACCTCGACGAGGTCGGCGCCGAGGACCTGGTCGCCGACTCCGACCTTCTTGGCGAGCTCCCACGACTTCCGCAGGGACGAGGCGCGGGTGTCCTTGTCCGGGTGCCGCTCGGCGGCGGCCTGGTGGTACGCCAGCTGCTGTACGGCGTCCGCGTTGCGGCGCTGTGCCTCGGCGTCAACGCCGGTGGTGTAGATGACGACGCGGCGGGCGATGAGGCCGAGGCCCTCGGCGGCTCCGCTCATGCCGAGCGGGGTGGTCGCGTAGACCACGGCCTCGGTGACGTTGCTCGCGAGGGACAGGCCCATCCCGCACGCTGCGAGGGGGGCGATCCATAGGCCGACGCGGACCCAGAGGGGGGCGGACTGTCCGAGCAGGGTGAGCCCGAGCATGGTGATCGCGAGGACGAGGGTGAGGCCTTCACCGGCGGCGACGACGCCGATGGCGGTGGCCCTGCGTCCGAACTCGGCCAGCGTGTTGGAGAACGTGCCGACTGCGCCGGCCGCGCCGACGGCGACCATGATGACGGCGGCCGCGCTGAGTACCGAGCGCTGACCCTTGGTGAGGCGGCGGGTGGTCACGACGCGTTCCTCCTCAGCCGGTCCAGCTCGTTGCTGAGCCGGTACAGGCGGCCGGCGTGCAGGGCCGTCTCCGCGGCGAGCTCCCGCAGCTGCGCGGGGTCCATCGCCGGGAAGTCGTCGACGTCCGCCAGCGGGTACGGCTCCGGCCGCAACTCGGCGAACGGCCCCCAACTGATGCAGGCGGGCAGGAACTCGACCGCTCCCGCGTCCGTCTCCACCTCTGCCGCGACCTTGCGGCCAACGTGGGTGACGTCGACGCGCTGCACGATCTGCTCACCGTCATGGCCCGTGCACCAGCGCGGCTCGTCGATGGTGATCTCGCCGTGATCGAGGGTCTGCAGCGTCACCGTGCCGTCCCCGTAGCGGGGCGCCTGTACGGCAGGTGCGTAATTTTGCGCACCTGCTGCCGGGTACGCCCGCTCGACGGCCTCGGCGAGCAGCTGCAAGACACGCTGCTGCTCGGGCGGAAACTCCCGCTGCCGGTCGCGCTCCATCTGTACGTCGAGCTCGTGGAAGGCCTGCACGGACAGGTACGCCTCGACCTCGTGCCGCACCTGCAGGACGGTGAGCGACTCGGGGGCGCCGGTCGTGAAGCCCTCCGCCCACGCGATCCCGAGCGCCGTCGTGATCTGCTCACGCGACATCAGGAAGTCCACGCGGACGATGACGTCGGGCTCGTGCTCCTCGTCGCCGAACGGGTCCGTCGGCCCGTACACCGGCATCTCGGGGCGCTCACGGCGCCAGTAGCGCTCGCTGCTCACGCCCGCTCACCCCGCTCGTTGGTGAGGAAGGCGGCGACAGCGGGAAACTGGTCGTCGACCGAGCGGCGCACGGCCTCCTGCTCGTCGACGGGCTCGGCGCCGTGGGCGCGGAGCAGCATGCGCAGGGACTCGCGCAGGATGGCCGGCTGGTCGCTGTGGAACAGCTGCTGGGCGACGCTGATGGCGACGTCGAGGTCGGTGGGCTCGGGCGCCGGCCCGTGGTCGGCCAGGGTGAGCGCCGCGTAGGACGGGGCGAGGTGTGGGGTGGCGCGCTGCTGCTGGCCCTTGATGTAGTCCTCGTCGCAGAGCTGGTGCAGCTCGTCGAGGGACAGGGAACTTGCGTGCGCGTCAGGGCGCGCGGAAAGATCGGCCATAGCCGGATCTCCTCCTGGTTAGGTCAGGTAGGCGGTGCGGTCAGGCCCTTGGCTGGCGTTGGCGCGCCGGCCTTGGGCCGTCTTCAGTTGTGGGGTGTAGCTACAGCCGCTTGTTCTTCAGGGCGTTGATAGCCCGGCTGATGCCGGCTCGGGTGACCCCGAGTTCCCTGGCTACTGCGGCTTGGCTTCCGAGTTCGGCCTCGCCGTCGATCAGGGCTTGTGCCCGTTCGTCGGTGGCTTCCTGGTAGGCCTGCTGTGCGGCCTCTTGCTTCCGGACGGCCTCGTCGTGCCGTGCTCTCCACGTAGTCACGTCCCTCCTAGTACCGGAATCGGTGACTGCCCGACAACTGTAACCAGGGGTGGCGACATGCGTCAACACCCCTGGCGACATCATGCCGGCTCCTTGCGGAGCGCCCGCTGGTACGCGGCGTGGATCAGGCGCTGCGCCTCGGCCAGGTGCCGGGCACAGAGCAGCACCTCGGCGCTCGGGTCCACCGCTTCCGCAGTGCACTGCGTGTCGTAGGCCTTCAGATACCGGCAGGTCACGATGCGCTCGGGCACGGCTCCTCCTCGGGCTGGAGCGTCTTCAACATCAGGAAGTCGCGGGCCTCGTAGACGCACGTGCACCAGGGGCAGACGAGTCGCGTCTCGCCGGAGTGGTGGCGCAGGACGGCTCCGCAGATGACGCCGGACGCGTCCACCGCCACGCAGTTGCCGATGCGGCGGCCGCGGTCCGGGGCGGCGCCGACGATGGACAGGGCGGCGCCCTCCAGCTCGCGCACCTCGCGGGCGAGGTCGCCGGCGGCCGGATAGGAGGCGGCGATCCAGGAGAGTTCCATGCCGAGCCACCGGGCGGCGCGACGCACGCGCCCCTCGACGCTGCCCTCGGCGGACGGCTCACCCCACCCGCGCACCCGCTGTACGTCGGAGCGCCAGCCTTCCAGGACGAGAGCGATGCCGCCGTACCGGAGGTCGAGGACGGCCTCGTCGACGGGCAGTGTGGCGCCCGCGTGGCTGCGGGAGACGAACTCTGTGGTGGCGCGGCCCGCCGGGCTGAGGAACCCGGCGAGCGCGCTGTAGATCTTCGGCATGCGTTCAAGGCGCTCCGCCAGGGCGAGCGTGTCGCCCGGGCAGAGGTACCCGGCCTCCAGGCCGCGGTCGCACAGGCCGCAGCTGGCGGTCACGCTGCGGCCTTCTCTCGCGCGGCGTCGAGCTGCGCCTGGGCGGCGCGCGCGACCTTGCGGTCACGGCGGTCGTCGATGACACCGAAGACGATCTGGACGAGCAGCATGAACAACATGCCGGCCGAGGCGCCGAGGGTGAGCAGCTGGATGTCGTGGTCGCTCATGTCGGACTCCCGGTCCTAGAAGGGGGGTTCGTCGGAGTAGCCGGCGCCCTGCGCGGTGGGCTGCTGCTGGCCGTTGGCGGGCTTGGCGTTCGCCCACGGGTCCTGCGTTGCCTGCTGAGCACTGGAGGCCCGGCCGCCGCTCGGGTTCTTCTCGACCTTGGCGGTGGCGCGGGCGAGGGTCGGGCCGACCTCGTCGACGTCGAGCTCGTACACGGTGCGCTTGACGCCCTCGCGGTCCTCGTAGCTGCGCTGCTTGAGGCGGCCCTGGGCGATGACGCGGACGCCGCGGGCGAGGGACTCGGCAACGTTCTCGGCGGCCTGGCGCCACACCGAGCAGGTGAGGAACAGGGCGTCGCCGTCCTCCCACTCGTTCGTCGTTTTGTTGAAGCGGCGCGGGGTGGAGGCGATGCGGAAGCGGGCGACGGCGGCGCCGGCCGGGGTGAAGCGGAGTTCGGGGTCGTCGACGAGGTTGCCTACGACGGTGATGACGGTCTCGCCTGACATCAGATGGTCTCCTTCTCGGTGGGAACCGTGGGGCTCTGCCCCTCAGTTGCGGGCTGCTGGCCCACACCTGCGTGGCCCTCTGCACCACGCAGGTCGTCATCCGTGGGCGTATCCCCACGGTTGGCTTGGTTGCGGAGGCGTTGGGCGTGCCGGATGGCGAGGCCGCGTTGCCGGCTGGCAGCGAGGGCCGCGCGCCGGCGCTTGGTCGCCTCGGCGCGGGCCCGGGCGGCGGCGATCTTCTCGGCGACTACGTCATCGACGTTCACGGGTGGGCCTCCTCGGGCCCGGCCGCTGGACTTTCGTCCATTAATTCCATGCGGCCGTGCAGGTAAGGGGTGTGGGTGGTGGTGTCTGTGATGCACGCAGGGTTATTGAAGTAATTACGGAGAGTAATAATTAGTTGAAAAATGAGCTTTATAGGGACCCTGGAACTAACCCAGGGCCCTTCAGGCAGCTCCCCGGGACATGGAATTAATGGAAGTAACTCGGCTTGGGGCGGCTCCGGAGACGTCCGGATGCGCCACATAGCGGGGCTTCTGCGGGCGTCCGCGCTGACCCTCCTTGCGTTCCGGAGGGTCGATCTGCCGGAGCCAGCCGGAGCGCGCCAGGACGTCGATCGCGTCGTGAACGTCCTCCATCTCGGTGCACCAGGCCTGCCCGCGCACGCCCTTCTCGACGTCGTTCGCGGCGAACCGGCCCTCGATGTGGCCCTCGGCCGTCTTCCGTCGCAGCCAGTCCAGAACGGCGCGGGCAGGGCCGAGCTTCGACTGCCGCTCGGCGGACATCAGGTCGGACACCAGGCGGGCGTGGGCGATCAGGTACGGGACCAGGGCGACGGCGTCGTCCATCACGTCGCCGTGAACGGTCAGGGCGGATGGGTCCTCGAACAGCGTCAGGACCGCGGCCAGGCGCAGGACTTGGCCGGGCAGCTTCTTCGCCCAGCCCTCGATCGACGCGAGGTCGCCGTGTGCCTTGTGCCGCGGTTCGAGGGCTTCCCAGAAGGCGCGGAAAGACTTCCTCGCGTGCTCGTCCAGGTCCATCTCGCGGTACTCGGAGTCGTCCCAGATCGCCGTCATCATCGCGGTGATGGCCTCGTGCCAGGCGAGCCGGGCGGCGCCCGGGATGGGGTCGGTGTCGTACACGCGGTCACCGACGCGGCTGGCGGGCATGGAGAAGATGAACCGGGCCATGAGGCCGCGGGCCTCGAAGACGTCGCCCGTCTCGCCCATGCCGGTCAGGAAGCCCGGCTGGACGGCCAGGCCGAGGGTGAGGTTCGGCCGTTCCAGCAGCAGCGTGCGGCCACTCTTGCGGTTGACGGCGTGGGGCTCGTGGCTCCAGGCCTTGAGGACGATCTCAGGGTTGGCGTTCTTGGCGTACCGGCCGCCGACGTTGCCGAGGAACGAACTCTCGGTGGAGAGCACGGCCAGGCGCTCGCCCTGCTCGGCGATGACGTCGGTGGCGGCCTCCGGGGTGGTGTCGTCGGCGATGAGCTGCGTGTACACCTTGGGCTCGCCGAGTGCCTCCAGTTCGTCGCGGGCCAGGTCGAGATCGGTGCGAGCCTTCTTGCGGCCGTCCGCGTCCTTGGCCTTGATGACCTTGCCCTCGGCGTCGGTCACGATGGACTCGGCGATGCGCCGATCCTGCTGGTCTCGGACGACGGCGACCTTGTCCTCGTCGCGGCGGCGCTTCTGCTCGTCATAGACCGGCTTGGCCATGAGGCCGAGCGCCGGCGACTTCATCTCGCCGGGCGCGGCCACGGGCATCGTGTACAGGGTGACGGGCTCGACCCAGTCGGGCTTGGGGCTGACTGTGCGGCGGCCGCCGATCGCGGTGGAGGCGACGGCCATGCCGAGCCATGCGGGCAGGTCGACGGGCACCTGCAGGCTGTCGGCGACGGCCTGTGCCATGGCGCCGATGCCGCGCAGCTTGGACGCGTCGAGCGGCGGCGCGGGCGGAGGCTCCAGGGGAATGGGCTCATCCCAGTCCTTGGCGTCCTCCGGGTGCAGGCCCTTGTCCCAGGACGGCGCCTCGACGTTCGGGGCCCAGTTCGGTGCTGACGTCATGCGGTCACCGCCGGGTCCTGCGGGTGCGGGACGGGCGCCCACACCTGAACGAACTCGGAGTCGGTGTGTCCGGCGGCGAAGTGGTCGGCGGCGTCCTTGCCTGTGCGGGCCTGGACGACGTACACCGTGTGCGCCAGGCCGCGGAGGCTCTCGACGACGGCGGTGGCGTGCTCGCGCCCCTTGTCGTCGCGGTCGGCGACGATCGTCACGTCGGCGCCTTCGAGGTGCTGGGCGTGCTCGGCGCCCCACTTGCCGCTGCCGCCCGCGTTGCAGGTGGCGGGCAGGCCGTGGTCGACGAGCGCGTGCACATCCTTCTCGCCCTCGGCAATCCAGATGACCCGGTCCGCCTCTTTGGCGGCGAGCAGCTCGGGCAGCCGGTACGGGACGAGGGGGACGAGTCGGTTGCCCTGCTTGTCGTTGAGGGACCAGCGGCGCCCGGACTTGGCGCTTTCGTCGGGCCGCCACTGCGCGAAGCACTTGTGGTTGCAGCGGGTCACGCCGTGCACGGTGATGCGGTTCTCGTTGCGGTACAGGTACTGCGCGACACGCTTGTGCCCGCGCTCTCCGCACGGGATCCATGCGTCGTCGGCCGGCCGGTCGCGCGACCGCTCAAGGGGCTCGTCGTGCAGGTCGGCCAGGGTCCAGCCGATCCCGGCGAGGAACTCGGCGTTGCCCTGGCACTTGTGGCAGTACACGGCGACGCCGTTGGCGATGCGGCTGATGGCGACGGTGTCGGGGGCGTCACCGCCGTGGCAGACGCCGCGCGTGCGGAGCTTGCCGCCCTGGTAGCGCGTGGGCTCGCCCCGGTCACGGAGGAAGTCCGCGAGCCTGTTGAAGGCGATGGTGTCAGTCACGAACGTGCTCTCTTCTACGAGCTGGATCAGAAGTTCGCGGGGGTGCGGGCAGGCGCCTGGCGGGGGGATGGAGGCGCCCGCCCGCGGCTCAGGCGGCTCGGCGCTTCACCTCGGCGACCTCGTCAGCGATGGCGAGGATGTGGGCGCACCAGATGCGGGCTTTGGCCTGCACGGACGGCCCGGTGGGCTGCTGCTCCAGGTCGTGCTGGATGGAGTCGAGGCACATCTCGTGCAGGGCCTTCTCGGCGGCGCGCTTCACGTACAGCTCGTCGGCGTCGGGGGCGTCCACGGAGGCGGACACCCTGTCGAGGTCGGCGGGCTGCTCAACCGGCCACTGGCCGGGTCGGTGCTGCGTCATGACGCGTCCTTCCGGTGGGCCGGCCAGCCAGGACCAGGCGGGACTTCGGGCTTGCCCTGCAGGGCGTTCGGGGTGTGGGCCGGGCAGCGCAGGCCCGGCAGGTAGTGCCGGACACCGTCGGCCTCGCGGCAGTACCGGCGCTCGGCGCCGATCCAGTGGCCGCACTCGGGGCGCGTCTCTTCCTTCACGCCGCCTCCTGTGTCGCGGGCGCGTGGAAGGCGGTGCGGATGATGGCGCGCTGGTCGTCCGTCAGCGGGGGAGCAGCGTCGGCGATGCGGTCAACGCGCGCCCAGTAGGCGGCGTTCCGTGCCGGGTCGTCGAAGCGGACCGGCCGGGCCGGGGGGCGCTGGGGAACCATGCAGTCCTCCTTCAACTGCTTGGGCCCCGCGCCCGAGTTCAAGGACAGCACAGAATCCGGAACGTGTTCCCCCCGCTCGGAATCGTCGGAGCGGGCCGGGCGGCCGGGGGTGCCCACGAGCTGCGCACCCCCGGCTACCGCGGTGTTACGCGGGCGGCTCATGCGGCCGTCCGCTTCTGGAGGTCGAGGTCGAGGACGAGCTCGCGGATGGCGGCGAGCCGCACGACGGGAGCCTGGCCCTCGGGGACGACGACGATGAAGGTGCTGTCGCTCTGGCGGGCGGCGAAGGCTCTGAAGCCTTCCGCTATGGCAGGGCTGATCTCGGCGAGGCCGTCGAGGCTGGTCTCGATCAGGTCGATGCTGTAGTGCTCGACGAATGCGGGGATCACGACCGTGGCGGCGTACTCGTTGGCGAGGGCCTCGATGCGGTCGGCGTCCGCACGCAGCTTGGCGACCTTGGCCAGCAGCTGCGAGGGCGTGACTTCCTGCAGGTCGCCGAGGTTTCCCTCGGTGGCGGCGACGAGGGTGGGGCGTCCGTCGTCGAGGTCATTCATGATCTCGACGTGCAGGATGGTGCTGAGGCTCTGCTCGGGCAGAGTCGACGCAGGTGCTGAGGTGCTGACAAGATGGTTCACGAGCTTCCCCGTTCTTTCCTTTGCTGGGTGGTGCGGATTGCTCGACTGACGCCGCCGGCTGGACCCCGGCGGCGTCGCCGTTTCTAGGCGGCCGATTCCGACTGGACCTCGGAACCGGCGCCGTCCCCGTCGGCTATGACCTCGTAGATCTGGCAGCCGAGCGCGTCGGTGATCTTCTTGAGCGTTTCGGGCCGAGGGGCGCGTTGACCGTTCTCGATGCGACTGAGTGCAGCGCCGCTGATACCTGCGAGCGCGGCAAAGCGGTTCAGCCCGTGGCCCAGCCCGATGCGCTTTCGGCGGATCAGGCGTCCGTCCGTTCTCATGGCGACGACGTTAGACCACAAGTGGTGTCGATACCAAGCGTTGACGCCAAATTACTTCCAAGTTGGACGTTCAATGCCAACAAGTCTGGCGCCTGACCTGCGCAATCGTGGAGTCGGAGCTTCTTCGATGCCAAGTCGGTCTGGACATGAAGCCTCTTGCCGGGCAAGCTCTAGCCTGGAGACGTTGCCAATCGTTGACAGGAGTTGGACATGGCGATCACCGTCCCGCGAGATCCGGAAGCCTGGGCCAAGCTGGGTAAGACGATCCGCGAGCACAGGGAAGAAGCCGGGTACAGCCGCAGGGCGCTCGCAGAGAAGGCCGGCGTCTCCGAAAAGAGCATTCAGGTTGCCGAAGAAGGCCGTGTGCCCCGTGGTCGGATGCCGCAGTCGCTGAGCCGGATCGGGGATGCCCTCGGGTGGTTGCCAGGCGCCTATATCTCGATCCTGAGGAATCAGGCTTGGGGACGCCTGAACCCCCCGGTGGAGGTGGAAGTCGAGCTCGAGTCCGTGGCTGCAGCGGAACAGCGGGCCAAGGATTCTGCGTCTTCGCCAAGTCCCATCGGGATGATGAGCAGCCGGGATGTCGAACTCACGCAGTCCGGGCACCTTGCACAAGATGTATTTATGCGGCAGGCCAAGCGTTTTCGAAAGCTGCGGGGAGTGTCCACCGAGCAGCTAGGGGAGAAACTCGCAGGCGCAGAGCCGGTCCTTACGCAGGATGACATCAGGCGCCTGGAGGACGGGACCCGACTGCTGAGGATGGCGGAGGCTACGGCGATCGCAAGCGCCCTGGAGACCACGGTCGACTGGCTACTCGGGTCAGGATTCAGCAGCGATGCGCCGGAGGAAATGAGGTGGCCACCCAACGCTGAGGAACTGGAGGCTGAGGCGAACGCTGTCCTGCGAAGGATGGGCGACGTGGGGACACAGGTAAACATGGCGGTCGCGCAACGCGACCACGCCTTGGAACGGGCAGAGGAGGCGCGGCGGCAAGCCGAGATGGCTACAACCATGCTCGAGTCGGCCACGGCTCAGCAGCGAGAGATGGAAAGGCACTACCAGTATCTGCTTGGTCGCATCGATTCCATTCGCGCGGCTAAAGGCGAAGACCCGGTAGTTCAGTTCGTTCCCGTATACGAGGATGATGGTGAGCCCGCTGAAGCGAAGCAACAAGTGCGGCCCGTGCACACGCGCTCGGGCGACAAGGCGGGCATGAGGTACTACGGCAGCAAAGCTGAGCGCCAAGCGGCGATTGAAGCTGCAGCCCGCAAATTTACCTAAGGCGCCTGGCGTCCCCGCTTCCACTCGAACTGCACGGCGTCGTAGTCGAAGTACCCGCCGTCGGGCATCCGCCCTTGTCGCGGCACTGCCAGCGTCACTTGGACCAGCGCCTGCAGCACCGTCCGCTTCCGGTCCAGGCTCAGCGCCTTCCACGCCTTCCGCACGTCCGGTGCCCCCACCAGGTCGACGAGCGGATCCTTCGTCGCCGCGCGCGCCAGCTGCTGCGTGACACCCCCCAGCTGCGCGCGGGCCGTCTCCATCCCCTCGGTGAACGGCGCCAGTTCCAGCTGGCCCGCCCCGAACAAGCCGGCCAGGTCCTTCATTCGCCGCCGGATCTGCTCGGCCTCAGCCTGCAGCCCGGCCACGTCCACGTTCTCCGGGCCCGGCAACAGCAGATCGTGCGCGTCCGGCCGTGACAGCCGCTCGACGATGGTGTCTTCGACGAACTGGTCGACGAGCTCGGCCCGCCGGCCGCCGCCGTGGCCGGTCGGACACCGGTAGCTGGGGTACTGGCGGCCGCCGGACTGGGTGACGGTCATGCCCTCGTTGCAGCCGCTCCTGCCGCACTTGTGGAGCATCGAGCCCACCCATTTCGGCACGGCGCCCTGGTTCGTGGTCCGCTCCGGGTCGTTGAGGATCGCGCAGACGGCCCTGTACTTCGCCTCGTCGACGATCGGGTCCCACTTGCCGCGGCCGACCTCCTCGCCCCTGTAGACGGCGATCCCGGCGTTCCTGGGGCGCAGCAGCATGTCCCGCATGTCGGTGTGCGTGACCGCGTTCCCGCGAGTCGTGAGAACTCCCTTGTCGGCGCACCACTTCACGAGCGACCGGATCGAGCCGCCGGACAGGATCTCGTCCGTCCAGTGGCGCAGCGCCACGGCCTCCTCGGGCACGGCTTTCATCATGTCCAGCTCGTCGACCTCGACCTCCTCGCCGGTCTTGCGGTCGACCTTGTTGCGTTTCTGGCCCGTGGGTACTCCCCAGCCGAACGGGCGGATGCCGCCCATCCATTCCCCGTTGAGGGCCTTCTGCTGGCGGGCACGGGCGACACGTTCGCCCTTGTGTTCGGACTCGTGCCGGGCGACGGCGCCGAGGATGCGTGCCGTCATGCGGCCGGACGGTGTGGACAGGTCGATCGGGCCGGCCTGGCAGGTGTGTGTGTTCACGCCGCGGCGTTCGGACAGGTCGATGTACTCCTCCAGCTCGGTGGGGGAGCGGTGCAGCCGGTCGGTGTGCCAGGCGATGACGACGGTGGCGGTGCCCTCGTCGAGGTCGGCGAGCATCTGCCGGTAGCCAGGGCGCTTCTTGCCGCTGTAGGCGGAGAGGTCGTTGTCGATGTACGTCTCGACGACGTCCCAGCCGTTCCGGTCGGCGAGGGCCTGGCAGTCTTCGCGCTGTCGGTCGACGCCGAGATGGGCGCCGGTGCGGTCCTGGCTGATGCGCAGGTAGACGACGGCGCGCGTCCGGCCGCCTTCCGTCCGGGTGGTCTTCATGCCCTGAGTGTGCCGGATTAGTGGTGTCACTGTCCCGGGTTCGGGAAGACGACGCTGCTGAGCGCGTTGCTGGGGCTCGTCGGGTCCGGTGAGCGGATCGTCCTCGCGGAGGACTCGGCGGAACTCAGGCCGGACCACCCGCATGTCGTACGGCTGGAGAGCAGACCCGCCAACCAGGAAGGCGCCGGGCTCGTCACCCTGGAGGACCTGGTGCGCCAGGCGCTGCGCATGCGGCCGGATCGGCTGGTCGTGGGCGAGGTGCGAGGGTCCGAAGTGGTCCATCTGCTGGCCGCGTTGAACACCGGCCACGAGGGAGGCTGCGGGACCGTCCACGCCAACGCGGCGGCCGACGTGCCGGCCCGACTGGAGGCACTCGGCACGGCGGCCGGCCTCGACCGGGCCGCGCTGCACAGCCAGTTGGCGGCCGCGCTGTCGGTCGTACTCCATCTCGTGCGTGACCGGAACGGGCGGCGGCGGATCGCCGAGGTGCATGTCCTTGAGCGGGACCCGTCGGGCCTGGTGCGGACGGTGCCGGCGCTGCGGTGGGGCGCGGAGGGGTTCGTGTTCGAGCGGGGATGGGAGCGGCTGCGGGGGCTGCTTCGGGAGGAGGGCGATCGCGGGGCGGAGGTGTGAGCGGAGGTGTGAGGGGGCGGGGGCGTGAGGCGTTGGCGGGCGGTCTGCGGGGTTGGCGGGCGGTCGTGAGGAGCGCGAACTACGGGAGGGCGCCGCGACGTGAGGGACGCGAATTCGTGAGGGATGGGCGGTCGTGAGGGGCGCGGGACGTGAGGGCTGTGCAGGCGTGAAGGGTGTGGGTGATCCGGATGGGTGAGATGTCGTTGGGCGCTGCCGTGGCCTGCCTCGGGGCGGCGGTCTGGTTGCTGGGTGGGCGGAACTCCGGGGCACGGCGGGCGGAGTTGCTGCTCGCGGGCGGTGGGTCTGTGGGGGCCGGGCCGCCCGACTGGCGGCAGATGGTTCGGGAGCTGCGGCGGCTTCGCGGGCGGTTGCGGGCCGAGTGGTGGGCGCCGGTCGTCGGGTTGGTGGTGGCGGTGCTGGGGTCGTCGGTGCTGCCGGTCGTCGCGGGGGCGGCCGGGGTGCCGGTGCTGCGGCGGGTACGGCTGGCCCGGGAGGCGAGGCGGGCACGGGAGCGTCGCGGGGACGCGGTGATTGCGCTGTGCGGGGCGCTCGCCGGGGAGGTGCGGGCCGGGCGGCAGCCGGGTGAGGCGTTGCTGCGGGCTGCGCGGGACTCCGGTGGGCTCGGCGAGGCGCAGGCCGCGGTGCTGGCGGCGGCACGGTTCGGCGGGGATGTGACGGGCGCACTCGCCTCCGCGGCACGGAAGCCGGGCGCCGAGGGCTTGTCGGGCCTGGCGGCGTGCTGGCGAGTGGCCGTGGACCAGGGTGCGGGGCTCGCCGCCGGACTTGATCGGCTGGAAGGGGTGTTGCGAGCCGAGCGGGACCAACGTACCGATCTGCGTGCGCAGTTGTCGGGCGCTCGCTCGACCGTGGTGATGCTCGCCGGTCTGCCGGTCCTCGGATTGCTGCTCGGCGCCGCCATGGGGGCTGAACCGTTGCGGGTGCTGCTGCATACCGGGGCGGGGATCGGGTGCCTGGCCGTCGGGGGCGTGCTGGAGGGGCTGGGGATGTGGTGGGCGCTGCGGATCGTGCGGGGAGCGGAGGCGACGTGAGGACTCGAACCGATCGAGGGCGTGAGAGGGAGGTGGCGTCGTGAACGCGGAAGTTGTCCACAGGGTGGGGATGGCTTTGGGGGCGACGGTGGTCGTCGGGTGGCTGTTGAGGTGGTCGGTCGCGGCCCGGAACGAGAGAAGGGCCCGGCGACGGCTCGCCGAATTGATGACGACGATCGACTTGGCATCGAGTCGCCGGCGGTTCGACGTGCGGCGGGGTGTGCGGCGAGGGCTGCCCATGGCGGCTGTCGTGGCGGCCGGTTGGGCGGTGGTGGGCGGTGTCGCCGGGCCGGCGGTGGGGCTGGTCGTCGCAGGCGGGCTGTTGGTGTGGCGGCGTCGGCAAGAAGCCGTCCGCCCCGCGGAGGAACCCGACGCCGGTGAAGTGGACAGGCAACTTCCACTCGCGGCGGATCTGTTGGCGGCATGCATCGCTGCGGGAGCCGGCCCGGTGATCGCGGCACAGGCCGTCGGCGAGGCCCTGGGCGGCCCCGTCGGGGACCGCCTGGCGCGAGGCGCAGCTGAAGTACGGCTCGGCGGTGAACCGGGCAAGGCATGGCAGCGGTTGGCCTCGTTGCCGAGGGCCGGGGCGCTGGCGCGGCTGCTGGAACGGGCCGACGTGTCCGGGCTCCCTGCGGCCGGGCCCGTCGCGCGGATCGCCGCGGAGGCCCGCGCCGACTGGGCACGCGCGGCGACGGAACGTGCCAGGCGAGCGGCCGTCATGGTCAGCGCGCCGGTGGGGCTGTGCTTCCTGCCCGCGTTCATCGCAGTCGGAGTGGCGCCCGTCGTGATCGGGCTGGCGGGTGGGGTGCTGGCAGGGGGTGGCGGATGAGGAGGTGAGGCGCGAGTCGGCTGCGGATCAACAGGAGATTCAGCGGATCAGAGGGCCCTTCAACGGTTCAGCGGGACTTTCAACAGTGCAGTAGCAAACATTCAACAGCTGGTTTCAAAGGAACCGAGCTCTACGGGGGTTTGAGATGTACAAGGCGGTACAGACACGGATGCGCGCCCTGGTGTGCAGGATGCGGGCGGCGCGGAGGGACGCGGGGATGGTCACCTCCGAGTACGCGATGGGGATCGTCGCGGCGGTGGCGTTCGCGGTGGTGCTCTACAAGGTCGTGACGAGCGGCCAAGTCAGCGCGCAGCTGCAGGACATCGTGAAGCAGGCGCTCGATGCGCGGATGTGAGCCGAGGACCGGGAGGAGGAGCCGGCGAGGGCCGGGCAGGCTCGGGGTTCGGGGTTCGGATCGGGGGTTCGTGACGGCGGAGTCGGCTGTCGTGCTGCCCGTGCTGGTGATGTTCGCGATGGCGTTGGTGTGGGGGCTGCTCGTGGTGGCCGCGCAGATCCAGTGCGTGGACGCGGCTCGGACGGGCGCCCGCGCGGCAGCCCGGCAGGATCCGGCCGACGCGGTCATCGAGGTCACCCGGGAGGCAGCACCGCGCGGCGCGACGGTCACGGTCGGCCGGGAGGGGGACGAGGTCCGCGTGATCGTCGTGGCCAAGCCGCCGGTGCTGGGCGGCATTCCCTTCGAGGTACGGGAGGAGGCCGTGGCGTCGGCGGAGGACAAGGTGGGGGCGGGGACATGAGAAGGGGTTGGGCAGTACGCATTGGGTCTGGCGCCGGGGAGGGCCCCGGGCGCGGGGCGGCGCGCGGTCGGCGGTCCGGGCGGGTCGCCGGTGCAGATGCCGAGGCCGAGTGGGGCCAGGGCCAAGGCCAAGGCCAAGATCAGGGCAGGGCATGGGGCCGCGTGGCCGGACGGCATGAGGGCCATGACCGGGCCTGGTGCAGAGTGATCCGGCGGCGCGCCGTCGCCCTCCGTTCCGATCGCGGCTCCGCCACCGTCTGGAGCGTCGGCGCCATCGCCGTACTCTGCGTCGTCTTCGGCGTCGTACTCGCCCTGGGCCAAGCCGTCACGACCCGGCACCGCGCGGCCGGCGGTGCGGATCTCGCGGCGCTGGCGGCGGCCGACCATTGGGCTGAGGGCGGTACGGCGGCCTGCGCCCGGGCGGAACGAGTGGCCGAGGCGCAGGGCGTGCGGCTGGTGAGGTGTGTGCTGGTGGGGGAGGTGTCGGATGTGACGGCGACGTCGGGTCGCGGGCCGTTCGCGGCGGAGGTCAGGGCGCGGGCGGGGCCGGCGGGGCCCGCCGGGCCGACGCGGGCGTTGCTGCCGCCGGGGCCTCAGCCGTTCGGCCCTGAGGGGACGGATCGGCTGACGGGGAGTCCGCAGGTTTTCCTGAGGACGCAGGTCCTTCCTGAGGGCACCGACCCGCCGACGCCGCCCCCCTGACCGGTTGCGTGGCCACACCGGCCACCGGCCGATCCCCCTGCCGCTGCTGCCCAAGGGCCGGGGGGAGAGGCTCTCTCGCCCGCTTCGGGACAGACCCGCCCCCGGGGCCAGGGGTTGGCTTTCGCTTCCTGTGCGCGACAGCCGCGCCCCCTGGGGCCCGGGCCGGTCCTGGCGCAGCTTCCCCTCACCGATCCGGCACAGCCTCCCCCGAGCCGCGAGAGCATCCCCTTACCGATCCTGCGCAGCCTCGCCCCCGAGCCGCGAGAGCATCCCCCTACCGATCCGGCACAGCCTCGCCCTCCCGAGCCGCGACAGCGTTCCCCTCCCGCTCCATGGCAACCTCGCCGTCCCCACCCACCCCAGGCTCCCCCGCCTCCTCCGGCGCCCCCCGCAACAGCACAGTGAGCAGTCGCACGGCCCCCCGCTTGTGCAGCGGATCGTTGCCGTTGCCGCACTTGGGGGACTGGATGCAGGACGGGCAGCCTGCGTCGCACTCGCAGGAGGCGATGGCCTGGCGGGTGGCGGTGAGCCAGCTGCGAGCGGTGTGGAAGGCGCGCTCGGCGAAGCCCGCGCCGCCGGGGTGGCCGTCGTAGACGAAGACCGTCGGGAGCAGCGTGTCGGGGTGCAGCGGGATCGAGACGCCGCCGATGTCCCAGCGGTCGCAGGTCGCGAAGAGGGGCAGCAGGCCGATCGAGGCGTGCTCGGCGGCGTGCAGGGCGCCGCCGAGGATCTCCGGGTTGATCCGGGCCTCGTCCAACTGGTCCTCGGTGACCGTCCACCACACCGCGCGCGTACGCAGCGTACGAGGAGGGAGGTCGAGCTTCGTCTCGCCCAGTACTTCGCCGGTGATCAGCCGACGCCGCAGGAAGGAGACCACCTGGTTGGTGACCTCGACGGAGCCGTAACACAGGCGGCCGTCACCCCAGGGGACCTCGATGTCCGTCTCCAGGACGGAGATCGCCGTCGTGTCGCGGGCGACCGTCGAGTACGACGGGGCGGCCTCCTCGACCAGGGCGACCGAGTCCTCCAGGTCGAGGGAGCGCACCAGATACGTACGGCCCTGGTGCAGGTGCACCGCGCCCTCGTGCACCGTGCCGTGCGCGGCGCCCGCGTCGACGGTGCCGAGCAGCCTGCCCGTCCCGGACTCGACCACCTGGACCGGGGTGCCGCCCTCACCGCGGATGTCGGTCAGGTCGGCGGCCCGTTCCCGGCGCGTCCAGTGCCAGGCCTTCGTGCGGCGGCGCAGTAGCTTCGCGGCCTCCAGCTGCGGCAACAGCGCCTCGGTCTCGGGGCCGAACAGTGCCAGGTCCTCGTCCGTCAGCGGGATTTCGGCGGCGGCTGCGCACAGGTGGGGGGCGAGGACGTACGGGTTGTCGGGGTCGAGGACCGTTGACTCCACCGGACGGTCGAACAGGGCCTCGGGATGGTGGACGAGGTAGGTGTCCAGCGGGTCGTCGCGGGCGACCAGGACGGCCAGCGCGCCCTGCCCGGCGCGCCCTGCCCGGCCCGCCTGCTGCCACAGGGACGCGCGCGTGCCCGGGTAGCCGGCGATCAGCACGGCGTCCAGGCCGGAGACGTCGATGCCGAGCTCGAGGGCGGTGGTGGCGGCGAGGCCGAGGAGTTCGCCGGAGTGGAGGGCCTGTTCCAGGGCGCGGCGTTCCTCGGGGAGATAGCCGCCGCGGTACGCCGCGACACGCCGGGCGAGGGAGCGATCTACCTCGGCGAGGCGTTCCTGCGCGATGACGGAGATCAGCTCGGCGCCACGCCGAGAGCGTACGAAGGCGACCGTGCGGGTGCCCTGGACGGCGAGGTCGGTCAGGAGGTCGGCCGTTTCGGCGGTGGCGGTGCGGCGGACGGGGGCGCCCTTCTCGCCCTGGAGCTCGGTGAGCGGCGGCTCCCAGAGGGCGAAGACCAGCTCGCCGCGCGGGGAGGCGTCGTCGGAGACCTCCACCACCGGAAGGCCGGTGAGACGGCCGGCGGCGACCGCGGGCTCGGCGGCGGTCGCGGAGGCCAGGAGGAAGACGGGAGAGGCGCCGTAGCGGGCGCACAGGCGGCGCAGGCGGCGCAGGACCTGGGCGACGTGGGAGCCGAAGACACCGCGGTAGGTGTGGCACTCGTCGATGACGACGTACTTCAGCGACTTCAGGAAGGAGGACCAGCGGGGGTGGGACGGGAGTATGCCGCGATGCAGCATGTCGGGGTTGGTCAGCACGTAGTTGGCGTACTGGCGGATCCACTCGCGTTCCTCGAACGGAGTATCGCCGTCGTACACGGCCGACCGTACGGAATTGCCCAGCGGATGTGAAAGTTCCTTCACCGAACGGCACTGATCCGCCGCAAGAGCTTTGGTCGGAGCCAGGTAGAGGGCGGTGGCGCCACGCCCGTTCGGCGCCTCGGAGCCGTCCAGAAGTGTCGACAGGACCGGCACCAGGTAGGCCAGGGACTTGCCCGACGCCGTGCCCGTGGCGACGACCACCGAGTCGCCGTCCAGGGCGTGCTCGGCGGCGCGTGCCTGGTGGGCCCAGGGATGTTCGATTCCGGCCGTCTGTACCGCGGCGATGACCTCGGCGCGGATCCGATCAGGCCAGACGGCATGGCGACCGGCGCGCGGGGGCACATGCTCCGTATGAGTGATGCGCGAAGCCCGGTTCGGTCCCGAGGCGAGCCGTCCCAGCACCGTGCCCGGGTCCACCCGGGAAACGGGGCCCGTCGGGGATCGATCGGATCGGAGATTCTTGGCCATCGGCACCGAGTGTGTCACTGGCGTGACGGACAATGGGACCAAGGCGTCGTGCACGCCTGCCGGTAAGTGATTGAATGCCATCGCGGCTGGCGAACCGTCCAGGGGGCTGTAAGCCGAGATGTCCCTAGGGACGACCGCTCGATAGCAAGGTGCTGGAGGATCCGTGGACCTGTCCCTGTCGACCCGTACCGTCGGCGATCGTACGGTCGTCGAGGTCGGTGGCGAAATCGACGTATATACCGCGCCCAAGCTGCGCGAGCAGTTGGTCGAGCTGGTGAACGACGGGAGTTTCCACCTCGTCGTCGACATGGAGGGCGTGGACTTCCTCGACTCCACCGGGCTCGGCGTGCTGGTCGGCGGCCTGAAGCGTGTGCGTGCCCATGAGGGCTCCCTGCGCCTGGTCTGCAACCAGGAGCGCATTCTGAAGATCTTCCGTATCACCGGCCTCACCAAGGTGTTCCCGATCCACACCTCGGTCGAGGAAGCGGTAGCGGCTACCGACTGATCACCGGACCCGGGCACGCCGTACAGCGGCGTGCCCGGGTCCGCAGAAGGTGAAAGCGAAGGGGGACTGGGCTTTCGGCGGCCCGGTCCCCCCGACAGCACGCCCGTAGTTCTGAGGGGGATGCATGGCCACCGTTGAACTCCGCTTCAGCGCGCTGCCCGAGCACGTCAGGACCGCCCGACTGGTGGCGGCAGCGGTGGCGCGCAGGGCCGGAGTGGACGAGGCCGTACTCGACGAGGTCAGGCTCGCCGTCGGCGAGGCCTGTACCCGTGCCGTCGGACTGCACCAGAGCGTCGGCATCACGGCGCCGGTGAAGGTGGCGCTGATCGAGGAGGAGAAACAGTTCTCCATCGAGGTCGGCGACGAGGCACCACGCTCCGTTCCCGGTGAACGGTCAGCCGGTGCCGCAGGCGGCGACGGCGAAGTTGAGGCCGAGGAGGACGAGATGGGCCTCGCGGTCATCAGCGGACTCGTCGACGACGTCGAGGTCTCCGCCGGGGAGCACGGTGGGCTGATCCGTATGACCTGGCCGACCACACCGCCGGCCGCGGTGCTCGCCTGACCGAACCATCCACCCGTCTCATCGCGAAGGGGCCCTGCTCAGCAGGGCCCCTTCGCGTTTTTCCGCAGAGTGCGCGGGAATTCGTGAATGAATTCACGATCAATCCGCCGATAGTTTGATCAAGTAAACGCGGGCGTCAATGGTTTTGGGGCATTAGCGCTTTCGGGTTCCGTGGCGGTACGCCGATCATTTGCTGAACGGCATGTGAAGGCTGATTCCGTTTACCGCGCTCTGTTTTGATCAGGTTCCGGTACCTAGAATCCGTCCACATCTTGAGCTCAGCCCAAGCGTCAAGGAGGACGAATGGCGGGGCTTCCTACCCCTCATCAGCTGGACCAACCCACTACCCTCGCAGCCGCGGTGCTGACGGACGACAACCGGATCATCATCACGATCATCGGTGTCGTCGCACTGGCAGCGCTCGTGGTCGCCGGAGTCCTGGTACGCCAGGTGCTCGCGGCGGGCGAGGGCACCGACAGCATGAAGAAGATCGCGGCCGCGGTCCAGGAAGGAGCCAACGCCTATCTGGCCCGGCAGCTGCGCACGCTCGGTGTATTCGCCATCGTCGTGTTCTTCCTGCTCATGCTGCTTCCCGCGGACGACTGGAATCAGCGCATCGGCCGATCGGTGTTCTTCTTGATCGGCGCCGCGTTCTCGGCGGGCACCGGTTATATCGGCATGTGGCTCGCCGTGCGCAGCAATGTGCGCGTTGCCGCAGCCGCGCGCGAAGCGACCCCGGCGGAGGGTGAGCCGGAAAGGGATCTCACCGCCGTCTCGCACAAAGCCATGAAGATCGCTTTCCGCACCGGCGGCGTCGTCGGCATGTTCACGGTGGGGCTCGGCCTGCTGGGCGCCTCCTGTGTGGTGCTGGTGTACGCGGCCGACGCGCCGAAGGTGCTCGAAGGATTCGGCCTCGGCGCCGCGCTGATCGCGATGTTCATGCGTGTCGGCGGCGGCATCTTCACCAAGGCCGCCGACGTCGGCGCCGACCTGGTCGGCAAGGTCGAACAGGGCATTCCGGAGGACGACCCGCGCAATGCCGCGACCATCGCCGACAATGTGGGCGACAACGTCGGCGACTGCGCGGGCATGGCGGCCGACCTCTTCGAGTCGTACGCCGTGACCCTGGTCGCCGCGCTGATCCTCGGGTCGGCGGCGTTCGGTGACTCCGGGCTCGCCTTCCCGCTGATCGTGCCGGCGATCGGCGTGATCACCGCGATGATCGGCATCTTCGCCGTGGCACCGCGCCGCAGCGACCGCAGCGGCATGACGGCGATCAACCGCGGGTTCTTCATCTCCGCGGTGATCTCGATCGTGCTGGTCGCGGCCGCCGTCTACATCTACCTGCCGTCGTCGTACGCCGACCTCGACGGCATCACCGACGCGGCCATCGCGGCCAAGGACGGCGATCCGCGGATCCTCGCGCTCGTCGCCGTGGTCATCGGCATCGTGCTGGCCGCTGTCATCCAGCAGTTGACCGGCTACTTCACCGAGACCAACCGCCGCCCGGTCATGGACATCGGCAAGACCTCGCTCACCGGTCCCGCCACCGTCATCCTCGCCGGTATCTCTGTCGGTCTCGAATCCGCCGTCTACACCGCCCTGTTGATCGGCCTCGGTGTCTACGGGGCGTTCCTGCTCGGCGGTACGTCGATCATGCTGGCGCTGTTCGCGGTGGCGCTGGCCGGCACCGGCCTGCTCACCACGGTGGGTGTGATCGTCGCCATGGACACCTTCGGTCCGGTCTCCGACAACGCGCAGGGCATCGCCGAGATGTCCGGCGACGTCCAGGGCGCGGGCGCCCAGGTGCTCACCAACCTGGACGCGGTCGGCAACACCACCAAGGCCATCACCAAGGGCATCGCCATCGCCACCGCCGTCCTGGCGGCAGCGGCGCTCTTCGGGTCGTACCGCGACGCCATCACCACCGGCGCACGGGACGTGGGCGAGAAACTCAGCGGCGAGGGCGCGCCGATGAACCTGATGATGGACATCTCGCAGCCCAACAACCTCGTCGGTCTGATCGCGGGCGCGGCGGTCGTCTTCCTCTTCTCGGGGCTCGCCATCAACGCCGTGTCGCGGTCGGCGGGTTCCGTGGTGTACGAGGTGCGGAGGCAGTTCCGCGAGCGCCCCGGGATCATGGACTACACGGAGGAACCGGAGTACGGCAAGGTCGTCGACATCTGCACCAGGGATGCCCTGCGCGAGCTCGCCACGCCCGGACTGCTCGCCGTATTGGCGCCCATCTTCATCGGGTTCACGCTAGGGGTCGGTGCCCTGGGCGCGTTCCTGGCGGGCGCGATCGGCTCCGGCACGCTGATGGCGGTGTTCCTCGCCAACTCCGGCGGCGCCTGGGACAACGCCAAGAAGCTCGTCGAGGACGGCCACCACGGCGGCAAGGGCAGCGAGGCCCACGCCGCGACGGTGATCGGCGACACGGTCGGCGACCCGTTCAAGGACACCGCCGGTCCCGCGATCAACCCGCTGCTGAAGGTGATGAACCTGGTCGCACTGCTCATCGCGCCCGCGGTCATCCAGTTCAGCTACGGCGAGGACAAGAACGTCGGGGTACGGGTCGTGATCGCCGTGCTCTCGCTCCTTGTGATCGTCGGCTCGGTGTACGTCTCCAAGCGGCGCGGTATCGCCATGGGTGACGAAGGCAACGCCGACAGGGTGGCCAAGCCGGCCGACCCCGCGGTGGTTTCATAGCCGGTCTTACGACGGCCCAGCTCAAGATGCGGGCGGGCGGCGCGCGTTGGCGTGCCGCCCGCCCGCCTTGTGTCCGTTCACGCCCTAGCCGTGACCCTTCTCTCACATGGTGCAAAGAATTAGGTAACGCCATGAATGCCGCATTCCGCTCGGGGTCGCCTCCCGGCATCCGTGTAAGGTCCGGTGGCCGAGAGCCACGGAAGGGACCAAACCGGTGAACAAGAAGCTCACGGCCGCACTGTCCGGCGGTGCGGTGCTGCTGCTGGCGCTGACGGGATGCACGAGCGACGAGGGCAACCCGGAGCTGGACGCCTGGGCCAAGAAGGTCTGCGACGCGGTGCCGGCGCAGAACGCGAAGATCTCGGCGGCCTACGTCGCGATCACCAAGGCGGCCAAGGACACCACCAGCACGCCCAAGGAGCTCCAGCAGGCCGATTCCGAGGCCTTCCAGGACCTTGCCGACGGCTACAAGGCGCGCGCGAGCCTCATCAGCAACGCCGGTGCGCCTCCCGGCGTCGAGAACGGCGCGAAGGTCCAGCAGGACGTCGTCAAGAAGCTCACCGCGCTGTCCGCGGCATACGGCGACCTGAAGAAGCGGGTCGACGGCCTGGACACCAAGAACCAGGCGAAGTTCGCGTCCGGCCTCAAGGACGTGTCGGCCGAGATGAAGCAGGTGGAGACCCAGCGCAAGAGCGCCGTCCAGGCGCTGAAGACGCTGGAGTCGGGCGACACCAAGAAGGCGCTGACCTCACAGGAGGGCTGCAAGCAGGCCGCCTCGGTGACCGCGTCGGCCGCGGCTGCCGACAGCTGAGCCCCCTCAGCGCGCGGGCGCGGGTCACAATGAGGGCGTGAGTGACTCCAGCCTGCCTGCCCTGCCCGCGTCCGACCGCCACGATGTAGCCGCCCGGCTGCGGGAGGCCCTGCTCGGGGCCTCCTTCACCGCCGACGGGTTGCTCGAACTGCTCGGCGCGCCCGCGTACGCGGCGCTCGCGCGCAGCGAGACCGTGCCCGCGCTCCGGGCGACCCGCGGAGACACGCCCCTGGAGGCGCTCGTACGGCTGTTCCTGTTGCAGCAGCCCGTCCCGCACGCGCGCGTGGCGGGTGTTCTGCCCGTCGACGCGTGCCTGGAGAGCGGGTGGCTGGTCCGCGTCGGCGGGAACCCGGCCGGGCCCGGGGACCCCGGCGACGACGTCGCCGCGACCGTCGACGTACGGCCGTACGGCGGGCCCGCGGGCGAGGACTGGTTCATCGTGTCCGACCTGGGGTGCGCGGTCGGCGGTGCCGGCGGCATCGGCAGCAAGGACGAGGGCGTCGTCCTCGGCGTCGGCGGGGCGTCCACGACCCTCGCAGGCATCACCGTCCGTACGCCCGTCTCCTCCGCCCTGGACCTCGGCACCGGTTCCGGAATCCAGGCGCTCCACGCCACGCAGCACGCCACGCGCGTGACGGCGACCGATCTCAACCCGCGCGCGCTGGACATCACCGCGCTCACGCTCGCGCTGTCCGGCGCCCCGACCGCGGATCTGCGGGAGGGCTCGCTGTTCGAGCCGCTCAAGAACGGTGAGACGTACGACCTGATCGTCTCGAACCCGCCCTTCGTGATCTCGCCGGGCGCGCGGCTGACGTACCGCGACGGCGGCATGGGCGGGGACGATCTGTGCCGGTCGATCGTTCAGGGGGCGGGGGAGCGGCTGAGCGAGGGCGGGTTCGCGCAGTTCCTCGCCAACTGGCAGCACGTGGAAGGGGAGGACTGGCAGGACAGGCTGCGGTCGTGGGTGCCGCGCGGGTGCGACGCATGGATCGTGCAGCGCGAGGTCCAGGACGTCACGCAGTACGCCGAGCTGTGGCTCAGGGACGCCGGCGACCACCGGGGTGACGCGGCCGAGTACCAGGCGCGGTACGACGCGTGGCTGGACGAGTTCGAGGCGCGCAAGGTGAAGGCCGTCGGGTTCGGGTGGATCACCCTGCGCAAGACGTCGGCCGCCGTGCCCGCGATCACGGTGGAGGAGTGGCCGCACCCTGTCGAGCAGCCGCTCGGCGAGACGGTCCGGGAGCACTTCGACCGGCTCGACTACCTGCGTGCCAACGACGACGCCGCCCTGCTGGAGGACCACTTCAGGCTCGCCGCGGAGATCGTGCAGGAGCAGATCGGGATGCCCGGCGCCGAGGACCCGGAGCACGTGGTGCTGCGCCAGCACCGTGGCATGCGCCGGGCCACCCAGGTGGACACGGTCGGCGCGGGCTTCGCGGGCGTGTGCGACGGCTCGCTGAGCGCGGGGCGCATTCTGGACGCCATCGCCCAACTCATGGGCGAGGACCCGGTGCTGCTCCGCGACCGTACGCCCGCGCAGATCCGGCTGTTGGTGGAGCAGGGCTTTCTCGAGCCGGCCAGGTCATAGGCACAGTTCATGCGTCCGGCGAAATGATCCGCAAGAAGGGCTCCGACAACGCCGCCAAGCCGTACGGCATCAAATTCGGGTCGATCTGGACGCCGGGTACGGAGAAGATCATCCACGGCTGGATCGGAGAGGTGAGACCAGGGGGCGGACCAGGAGTGTGACCGGAGAGGGGCGTGGGTCTCGTGGGTCCACGAGCCCATTCCGGGGCGCTTCGGGGCGGCTGAGTCCACCGGGGCGGAAGTCCACAGGCGCGTCGGCTCCTCGTTCACCTCAGGTTCGCCTGTACGCCGTCCGTGCGTGTCAGCCTCGCCGGGCTGGGCGCATACTGACGGGAGAAAAGGGGCAAGCGGAACCATGGAAACGGGACCGGCGCTCTTCGCCGGGGTTGTGTTCGCCCTGTTCGGAGGTGGGCTGCTGGCCTGGACCGTGGTCCGGGTGCGGCAGCATCAGCCCGTCGCTCAGGGTGTGAGTCCCGTCGCATCGGCGACCCTCGCGGGCCTTGTCTCGGTGATCGCGCTGATCATCGGAACGTGGTGCTTCACCCGACTCTGAGAACGGCCCACGAGCTGGGCGGCCGGTAATTGGGAGGCCCTCTTCCGGAAAGGCTCGAAAAGGCCGGTGGGCACTCCGGGCGGCAGGAATGGCGGAAGTCGGGTTACCGTTCGAGTGGCCGTTGCGGGCTTTTCCCGTTTGACAACCGGGCGGGATGTACCGTCACACTCCGCAGCGTCACCACCACCCGACCCCGGGATCCAAGCGACCCTGGGGAGGCCCCAGCGTCGACCGGAGAGAAGAGCGAAGTTGTCCCCGACCAGCGAGACCGCACAGGGCGGCCGCCGACTCGTCATCGTCGAGTCGCCTGCCAAGGCGAAGACGATCAAGGGCTACCTGGGCCCCGGCTACGTAGTCGAAGCGAGCGTCGGGCACATCCGCGACCTTCCGAACGGCGCCGCGGAGGTGCCGGAGAAGTACACCGGCGAGGTCCGTCGCCTCGGCGTGGACGTCGAGCACGACTTCGAGCCGATCTATGTCGTCAATGCCGACAAGCGGGCTCAGGTCAAGAAGCTCAAGGACCTGCTGAAGGAGTCCGACGAGCTCTTCCTCGCCACCGATGAGGACCGCGAGGGCGAGGCCATCGCGTGGCACCTCCAGGAAGTGCTCAAGCCCAAGGTCCCGGTCAAGCGGATGGTCTTCCACGAGATCACCAAGGCCGCGATCCAGGCCGCCGTCGCCAACCCGCGCGAGCTGAACCAGAAGCTGGTCGACGCCCAGGAGACCCGCCGCATCCTCGACCGCCTCTACGGCTACGAGGTCTCGCCGGTCCTGTGGAAGAAGGTCATGCCGCGCCTGTCGGCCGGCCGTGTCCAGTCCGTCGCCACGCGGCTCGTCGTGGAGCGGGAACGCGAGCGCATCGCGTTTCGTTCTGCTGAGTACTGGGACCTGACGGGCACCTTCGCGACCGGCCGCGCCGGGGATTCGTCGGACCCGTCGTCGCTGGTCGCCCGCCTGCAGACCGTCGACGGCAGGCGCGTCGCGCAGGGCCGCGACTTCGACTCCCTCGGACAGATCAAGAGCGCGAACACCCTCCACCTCGACGAGGCGAACGCCCGCGCCCTCGCCGCCGCCCTGGAGAACACGCGGTTCGCGGTGCGGTCCGTCGAGTCCAAGCCGTACCGCCGCTCGCCGTACGCCCCGTTCCGTACGACGACCCTGCAGCAGGAGGCGAGCCGCAAGCTCGGCTTCGGCGCGAAGGCCACGATGCAGGTCGCGCAGAAGCTGTACGAGAACGGCTACATCACGTACATGCGTACGGACTCCACGACGCTGAGCGACACGGCCGTCACGGCGGCCCGCGCCCAGGTCACGCAGCTCTACGGCGCCGACTACCTGCCGTCGGCCCCCCGGACGTACGCCGGGAAGGTCAAGAACGCGCAGGAGGCGCACGAGGCGATCCGCCCCTCCGGTGATCGCTTCCGCACGCCCGCCGAGACCGGGCTGACCGGCGACCAGTTCAGGCTCTACGAGCTGATCTGGAAGCGGACGGTCGCCTCGCAGATGAAGGACGCGACCGGTAACTCGGTCACGGTCAAGATCGGCGGCGCGTCGGCCGACGGACGGGACGTCGAGTTCAGCGCGTCCGGCAAGACGATCACCTTCCACGGCTTCCTGAAGGCCTACGTCGAGGGCGCCGACGACCCGAACGCCGAGCTGGACGACCGTGAGCGGCGCCTGCCGCAGGTCAGCGAGGGCGACGCGCTCAGCGCCGAGGAGATCACGGTCGACGGGCACGCCACCAAGCCCCCGGCCCGCTACACCGAGGCGTCGCTGGTCAAGGAGCTGGAAGAGCGGGAGATCGGCCGCCCGTCGACGTACGCGTCGATCATCGGCACGATCCTCGACCGCGGCTATGTGTTCAAGAAGGGCACGGCCCTGGTGCCGTCCTTCCTGTCCTTCGCCGTGGTCAACCTCCTGGAGAAGCACTTCGGGCGGCTCGTCGACTACGACTTCACCGCGAGGATGGAGGACGACCTCGACCGCATCGCCCGCGGCGAGGCCCAGTCCGTGCCGTGGCTGAAGCGGTTCTACTTCGGCGAAGGCACCCACAACGGCGGCGCGGCCGAGGCCGGCAACGGCGACGGGGACCACCTCGGTGGCCTCAAGGAGCTGGTGACCGACCTGGGCGCGATCGACGCGCGTGAGGTGTCGTCGTTCCCGGTGGGCAACGACATCGTGCTGCGCGTCGGCCGCTACGGCCCGTACATCGAGCGCGGCGAGAAGGACTCCGAGAACCACCAGCGGGCGGACGTCCCCGAGGACCTGGCCCCGGACGAGCTGTCCGTGGAACTCGCGGAGGAACTGCTCGCCAAGCCGAGCGGTGACTTCGAGCTCGGTGCCGACCCGCAGACCGGCCACCAGATCATCGCCCGTGACGGCCGCTACGGCCCGTACGTCACCGAGGTGCTCCCCGAGGGCACCCCGAAGACCGGCAAGAACGCCGTGAAGCCGCGTACGGCCTCGCTGTTCAAGTCGATGGCGCTCGACACGGTGACGCTGGAGGACGCGCTCAAGCTGATGTCGCTGCCGCGTGTCGTCGGCACGGACGCGGAGGGCGTGGAGATCACCGCGCAGAACGGCCGCTACGGCCCGTACCTGAAGAAGGGCACCGACTCGCGCTCGCTGCAGGCCGAGGAGCAGCTCTTCACGATCACGCTGGAAGAGGCGCAGGCGATCTACGCCCAGCCCAAGCAGCGTGGCCGTGCGGCCGCCAAGCCGCCGCTGAAGGAGCTGGGCACCGACCCGGTGAGCGAGAAGCCGGTCGTCGTCAAGGACGGTCGCTTCGGGCCGTACGTCACCGACGGGGAGACCAACGCGACCCTGCGCTCCGGCGACAGCGTCGAGGAGATCACCCCCGAGCGCGGCTTCGAGCTGCTCGCCGAGAAGCGGGCGAAGGGGCCCGCCAAGAAGACGGCGAAGAAGGCTCCCGCGAAGAAGGCGACCGCCAAGAAGGCCGCCCCGGCAAAGAAGACGGCCGCCAAGAAGACCGCGGCGAAGAAGACGACGACGGCTGCGAAGAAGACGACGGCCAAGAAGACGACCGCCAAGAAGGCGACGGCTTCGAAGTCGGCGAGCGAGGACTGAGCCGCCGCCTCCGTGAGGAGCGATCGGTCTTCGTGAAGTCCAACCGGGCGCTCACGGAGGCCGATTGAGGGGTCCGGTTCCTCACTTCCGGTTCGCAAAACGAACGCCTCGGCATCAGTTTGGTGTCGGGGCGTGCGTACGTTCGGGCGGGAGCACCGGGCTGTCGGTGGGTCCCGATAGGCTGAACGCATGACGCGAGCCGACCAGCCAACGGCCCACCACCCCGCCCCCGACGACGCCCTGGCCGCGGACTCCCGCGAGCGTGCCGTCCGCGCCCTGCTGCGCCGACCGCAGCTCAAGCGGCTGTGGAGCGCGCAGCTGGTAGGGGGTGTCGGCGACATCCTCGCCCTCCTGGTGCTGGTCCTGCTGGCCCTTCAGACGGCGATCGCCGAGGGGTCGTTCGGCGGCGGTTACCGGGGCGTGGCGTTCGCAGTGGCGACCGTCTTCGGGGTGCGCATCCTGGCGACGCTGCTCTTCGGCGCCGTACTCCTCGGCCCGCTGACCTCGCTGACCTCGCAGGAAGGCCCGCTCGACCGGCGCTGGACCATGGTCGGCGCGGACGGCCTGCGGGCCGCCATGCTGATCGTCGCGCCCCTGTGGATCGACTGGACGCCGGACAATGCGCTGGCGCTCCTCCTGGTCACGGTCTTCGTGACCGGCGTCGCCGAGCGCTTCTGGACGGTGTGCCGGGAGAGCGCGGCGCCCGCACTGCTGCCGCCCCCGCCGCCGGAGGGCGCGACCGTACGACCGCTGCCGGACCACATGGACGCCCTGCGCCGCCTGTCGCTGCGTACGAGCTTCGTGGCGGTCCCCCTGGCCGCCGCCGCACTTGTCGTCGCGGCCCTGCTGAACAACCTGCTCGGTACCGGTCTCGACTGGTTCGAGCAGCACCAGGCGGCCCTCGCGTCGTACGTCGCGGCCGGTCTGTTCGCCGCTTCCCTGTCCGTGCTGACCTTCCTGGAGCTGCCCGACACGCGCACCCCCCGCGCGCGGTCGCCGCTCGAGGGGCTGCGCCGTCCGAAGACCGGCTCCGGCGTCGACAAGGGTCGTACCGGCGCCATCCCGCTGCTGGTGACGGCATGCGCGGCCGTCGCCGGGGCGGTGGCCGCCGCGGTCGCCGTGTCCGTGCTGCACGCCAAGGACCTGGGCGGCGGCCCGGTGCTGTACGGCCTGCTGGTGCTTGTGCTGACCGGCGGCGTGGTCGTCGGCATCCGTACGGCGCCCTCCGTGCTGCCCTCCCTGTCGCGGCGCCGGCTGCTGGCGCTGGTGATCGCCTTCACCGGCGTCGCGCTGCTCGCCGCGGGACTCGTCCCGGACGTCACCACCGTGCTACTGATCCTCGCGCTGGCCGGGATCGGCGCGGGTGTGGCCGCCAACACCGGGCACACCCTGCTCGACCAGGAGGCCGAGGAATTCCGGCGCGCGCGCACGACGGAGCATCTGCACGCGGTCGTACGGGTGTGTGTGGCGCTCGGCGCGGTGATCGCGCCGCTGGTCGCCGCCCTGATCGGGCCGCACCGGCTGGAGAGCGGCAAGTTCGTCTTCGCGCACGGCGGAGCGGCGTTCACGCTGATGCTGGTCGGGGCGCTGCTGCTGCCGGTGGCCGTGCTGGTGCTGGCCAAGGTCGACGACCGCTCCGGTGTGCCGCTGCGCCACGACCTGCGGGACGCACTGCTCGGCGGCGACGACCCCGAGCAGGTGCCCGCGGCGGCCGGCTTCTTCATCGCCCTGGAGGGCGGCGACGGCGCCGGGAAGTCCACCCAGGCCGAGGCGCTCGCGGAGTGGATCCGCGGCAAGGGCCACGAGGTCGTCGTCACGCGCGAGCCCGGGGCGACGGCGGTCGGCAAGCGGCTGCGGTCGATCCTGCTGGACGTGTCGAGCGCGGGCCTGTCGCACCGGGCCGAGGCGCTGCTGTACGCGGCGGACCGCGCGGAGCACGTCGACACGGTGGTCCGGCCCGCCCTGGAGCGCGGCGCGGTCGTGATCTCGGACCGGTACGTCGACTCCTCGGTCGCCTACCAGGGGGCGGGCCGTGACCTGTCCCCGACGGAGATCGCCCGGATCAACCGCTGGGCCACGAACGGACTCGCGCCCCATCTGACGGTGCTGCTGGACGTCTCGCCGGAGATCGCCCGCGAGCGGTTCACCGAGGCGCCGGACCGGCTGGAGTCGGAGCCGGCGGAGTTCCACGCGCGCGTGCGCTCCGGGTTCCTGACACTGGCCGCGTCCGACCCCGGGCGGTACCTGGTGGTGGACGCGGGCCAGGAGCCCGAGGCGGTGACGACCGTCATCCGGCACCGGCTCGACCAGATGCTGCCGCTGTCGGAAGCGGAGATCCAGGCGCAGGAGGAAGCGCGCCGCAAGGCCGAGGAGGAGGCCCGCCGCAAGGCCGAGGAAGAGGCCGCCCGCAAGGCCGAGGAGGAGCGCCTGGAGCGTGAGCGCCAGGAGCAGCTCGCCCGGCTGCGTGCCGAGGAGGAGGAGCGCAAGCGGCGCGAGCTGGAGGAGGCGCAGCGGCGCGAGGCCGAGCGGCAGGCGGAGGAGGCCCGGCTGCGGGCCGAGGAAGCACGTCGGCGGGCCGAGGAGGAGCGGCAGCGGCTCCTCGCGGAGGAGAAGGTGCGCGCCGAGGAGGAAGCGCGCCGCAAGGCCGACGAGGAACGTCGCCGCAAGCAGGCCGAGGAAGAGGCCCGGCTGCGGGCCGAGGCGGAAGCGGTCCGCGTGGAGAAGCAGCGCAAGGCGGAGGAGGCCCTGCTGCGGGCCGAGGAGGCGAGGCGGCTCGCTGAGCAGGCGGCGGCGCAGGCCCAGGCGGGCCCGAAGCCGGCGGCGCCCGCTGCCGGTGCTGCACCTGGGGACGCGTTGACGGTGCCGACGCCGGTCGTTACGCCGGGGCAGACGCCGGGCGGGGCCTCGGACGAGACGACTGTGCTGCGGCCGGTGCGGGATCGGGATGAGGAGCGGCGGGGGACGGACGGTGAGGGATCTTCGGGCGACCGTGCCTCCCGTGACCGTGCTTCCGGCGGCCGTGCATCCGGGGAGTCCGAAGCCGAGGTGACCACGAAGCTGCCGCAGCCGCCGGCACCTTCCGGAGCGGCTGACGAGACGGCCGTGCTGCCGCCGGTGACGCCCGGTGCCGCCGATGAGACCGCTGTGCTGCCGCCGGTTCCGCCGGGGGCCGCGGATGAGACGGCGGTGCTGCCTCCGGTGTCCGGGGAGTCCGCGGACCGGGTCCCGCCGGGGTACTTCCGGCAGGAGGAGGAGCGTACGCGCGAGATGCCTCAGGTCGACGAGGCCGGGGCACCGCGCCGAAGGGCTCGCTCCGACTGGGCTGAGGAGACGCCGCTCGATGACCTGCCCACGTTGGCGGACGAGCTGCTGGGGCCGCACGAGGACGAGGACGGCGGCCGGGGGCGGCGGCGCTGAGGTCGTTGGGGTTGAAGCCGGGCGGAGCCGAGAGCCGGCCGCGCTGAGATCCGCCGCGCTGAAATCTGGCGGTGCTGAGATCTCAGCGGTGCTGAGATCTGGTGGCGCTGAGGTCGGTTGGTCAGCCGGGTGTGGGATGCCGCTCGGCGCGAGTCGGTTCCGTGCGGGGTCGGCTCGGGGTACGGCCGGCTCGGCGCGGGGACCGCTCGGGGCCGGTCGGCTCGGTGCGATGGTGGGGTCGGCGCAGGCCGGTTCCGCCCGCTCCGTCACTCGTTGTCAGTGGCGCCCCGCACAATGGATCCCGCACCGCGAAATGTGAGCGAAGGGCGGCGTGACCCGTGAGCGTGTGGGACGACCTGGTGGGACAGGAGAGGGTGAGTGAGCAGCTCGGTGCTGCCGCTCGGGACGCTGATGCCCTCGTCACCGCCGTTGCCTCCGACGCGCCGCCCCCCGAGGCGTCCAAGATGACGCATGCCTGGTTGTTCACGGGACCACCCGGGGCGGGGCGGAATCAGGCGGCGCGGGCCTTCGCCGCCGCGTTGCAGTGCGTCAGCCCTGACAGAGCGCTGGGTGGCGCCCCCGGATGCGGCTTCTGCGACGGATGCCATACGGCACTTGTCGGCACGCACGCCGACGTCACCACCGTCGCCGCCGTCGGCGCCCAGATCCTCGCCGACGACATGCGGGACACCGTCCGTAAGTCGTTCACGTCGCCGGCGAACGGCCGCTGGCAGGTCATCCTGGTCGAGGACGCCGAGCGGCTGAACGAGAAGTCCGCCAACGCCGTGCTGAAGGCAGTGGAGGAGCCCGCCCCCCGCACGGTCTGGCTGCTCTGCTCCCCCTCCATCGAGGACGTCCTGCCCACCATCCGCTCCCGCTGCCGCCACCTGAACCTGAGCACGCCCTCGGTCGACGCCATCGCCGACATGCTCGTACGGCGGGAAGGCATCGAACCGGAAGTCGCAGCCGCCGCGGCCCGCGCCACCCAGGGCCACGTCGACCGGGCCCGCCGCCTTGCCACCGACCCCGCCGCCCGCGAGCGCCGGGCTGCCGTGCTCAAGCTGCCCCTCCGGATCGGCGAGGTCGGCGCCTGCCTCAGAGCCGCCCAGGAGCTGGTGGACGCCGCAGCCGAGGACGCGAAGCAGCTTGCCGAGGAGATGGACGCCAAGGAGACCGAGGAGCTGAAGGCGGCGCTGGGTGCGGCCCAGGGCGGCAGGATGCCGCGCGGCACGGCGGGCGTGATGAAGGACCTGGAGGACAAGCAGAAACGGCGCCGTACACGCACGCAGCGCGACAGTCTCGACCTCGCACTGACCGACCTCACCGCCTTCTACCGCGACGTTCTCGCCCTGCAGCTGGGCTCCCGCGTCGCTCTCGCCAACACCGACGCCGAGGACGCCCTGGAGCGCCTTGCCCGCGACAGTTCCCCGGAGTCCACACTCCGCCGTATCGAGGCGATTGCCGCCTGCCGGGACGCGCTCGACCGCAATGTGGCGCCGCTGCTGGCGGTGGAGGCGATGACCATGGCACTCAGAGCGGGCTGAGTCGCCGGGTGGGCCGATGCCCCCGGCAGGGCACCCGCGAGTGATCAATTGGAGGTTGACCATGTAACACGTACGAGCCGCGATGTGTACGCACGGCATCCAAGCCACTGCACAGAGTTACGCTCGCCAAATGCACACCAGGCCCAGCTCTCCAGTCAGCCCCGACCCGAGCCCCAGCGGGCAGGGCGCACGCCACCGCCGCTCGACCTCCCGGCGGGCCGGCACGTTCGGCAGCCTCATGGCAGTCGCCGCGCTGCTGGTATCCGCCTGCTCCTCCGGTGGGACACCCGACGCGACGATGAAAACCGGAAGCCCGGCGGCCGGGGCGGCGCTGGCCGCGCTGCCGAGGTCGACTCCGGCCGCGCTCACGCCGTACTACGCACAGAAGCTGACCTGGCACAGCTGCGGGGTTCCCGGCTTCCAGTGCACGACCTTGAAGGTGCCGCTCGACTACGCCAAGCCCGACGGCGGGGAGACCCGTCTCGCGGTGGCCCGGAAGAAGGCGACGGGACCGGGCAAGCGGCTCGGGTCGCTGCTGGTGAACCCTGGCGGCCCGGGCGGTTCGGCGATCGGCTATCTCCAGCAGTACGCGGGGATCGGCTACCCGATGGAGGTGCGGGCCCAGTACGACATGGTCGGGGTCGACCCACGCGGCGTCGCGAGCAGCGAGCCCGTCGAATGCCTCGACGGCCGTGAGATGGACGCGTACACGCAGACGGACTTCACGCCCGACGACACCAAGGAGACCGGTCGGCTCGTCAGCGCGTACAAGAAGTTCGCGGAGGGCTGCGGAGCGGACGCCCCCGGCCTGCTCCGGCATGTCTCCACCGCCGAGGCGGCACGGGACATGGACCTCCTGCGGTCGGCGCTGGGCGACGACAAGCTGTCGTATGTGGGGGCGTCGTACGGCACCTTCCTCGGGGCGACGTACGCCGGGCTCTTCCCGGACAGGGTGGGCCGGCTGGTCCTGGACGGCGGGATGGACCCCTCCCTGCCGGCCCGCCGGATGAACCTCGACCAGACGGCGGGCTTCGAGACGGCGTTCAAGGCGTTCGCGCGGGACTGCGTGCGGCAGCGGGACTGCCCGCTGGGCACCAAGAAGAGCGAAGTCGGCAAGAACCTCAAGGCCTTCTTCGAGAAGCTCGACGCGAAGCCGATCCCGACCGGCGACACGGCAGGCCGTGAGCTGAGCGAATCCCTCGCCACCACCGGCGTGATCGCGGCGATGTACGACGAGGGAGCCTGGGCCACCCTGCGCGATGCCCTGTCCGCGGCGATGCGGGACAACGACGGCGCCGGCCTCCTCGTCCTCTCCGACAGCTACTACGAGCGCGACTCCGACGGCCGCTACACGAACCTGATGTTCGCCAACGCAGCGGTCAACTGCGTGGACCTCCCGGCCGCCTTCTCCACCCCCGAGGAGGTGCGTGCCGCCCTCCCTGCCTTCGAGAAGGCGTCCCCCGTCTTCGGCAAGAGCCTCGCCTGGGCCACCCTGAACTGCGCGTACTGGCCGGTGGCACCGACCGGTGAGCCGCACCGCATCGAGGCGAAGGGCGCGGCCCCCATCGTCGTGGTCGGCACCACCCGCGACCCGGCCACCCCCTACCGCTGGGCCCAGGCCCTCTCCCGCCAGCTCTCCTCGTCCCGTCTCCTCACCTACGACGGCGACGGTCACACAGCGTACGGGCGGGGCAGCGCGTGCATCGACAAGACGATCAACTCGTACCTCCTCCGAGGGGCGCCGCCTGCTCGGGACAAGCGCTGCTGACAGCGGCGTGTTCGGTGGCCGCGGGTCCCGGAGCACCACGCTCCGGGGCCGGCCCGCGGACGGGTCGGCGGACGAGCGGCGGGCGGGTCGGCGGACGCTCGACGCGCGATGGGCGGAGGCCGAGGGACAGCCTGGGGGAGGCCCGCGGACGGCAGTGGAGGGCTGCGTAGAGGCCCCGCAGGAGCCGGCTAGGGGCGGGGAGAGGCTGTTGAGGGGCTGGTACGGAGCACTCTCAGAAACTGTGTAGACTTACCGACGTTGCTGATCGCACCATAGTGCGGACAGCGCGCCGCCTTAGCTCAGATGGCCAGAGCAACGCACTCGTAATGCGTAGGTCTCGGGTTCGAATCCCGAAGGCGGCTCTTATAGAAGCCCGGGTCAGAAGCAGCTGACCTGGGCTTTTCTCTTTGCCCAAGGCCGAGGGGCGGGGTTTTCTCCGAGGAGGCGCAGAGGACTGCGTGAGCGGGGGTGGCCAAGGGGTCGCCACGTGCGCAGTAACCGTGCAGAGGGGGCCACAGAGCGGCGTGCTCGGTCGCTGTCCCGAGCTGGTCACCGATCAGGTGAGGGTTCCGGAGCGCAACGAGCGAGGCCCCGAGGTGTTGATCGAGATGTCTGTCGTCTCAACCATGCTGCTTGGAGGCCTCGTTGGTCATCCGTCCTGCCGCACTCGACCTGCCGCATGCGCTTGTGGAGCGGGCGACGGTGCCCGTCGTCACCCGTGGGGGCGTGCGGCGCTGCAAGCTCCGCCCGTCCCAGCGGGCGATGGAGGCACTGGTGCACCTGCGCGAACACACAGCTCTGGCACACCACAGTGGTGAGGACCGCTACCGGATCCGGCACCAGCGAGTCCACCGCCCACGCCTGCACCAGCCAGGTCATCCACCCGCTCGCCGAACGTGCGCCGGCTCTGCTGAAGGGTCCTGCGCGAGACCGATGCGGACATCGTCCTGCCGGACGGCACCCCGCCCAGTGCGACCGGGCCGGAGACGGACGAGCCGACCACTCCCGCAGACACCGCCGGCACGGGGTGAACGTGGAGGTGGTCACCGATCCGAACAGCCCGGCCGCTGTGGCTGTGCCCCGCCCTGCCGGGCCGGGCTCACGACCTGACCGCGGCCGCGGCACGGGCACCGGTCGAAGGCGGCGTTTCGCGCCTGAAGTCCTGGCAGATCTTTCGCAGATCCCGATGCGCCCGAATCGCATGACGTCAATCGCCAAAGCCCCCAAGGGTCCGGTCGTCATGGCTGGCCGGATCAACGGTGACTGCCTGTACCAACGAGCTCCGTTGCATCGCGTCCGAAACCCGTCAACTCACCTTGCGTGTCGTTACTCGATCCGCGGGGGCGTCCTGGGCCGGGGCGCGAGGTTTTCGATGCGGCCGCTGGACGGGCCGCCTTGGCGCGGACGTTGCGAAACCATCGCCGGACCCGGGCGGGCGGCAAGACGAGCGATCTAGGCCTGCCCAACAGGGTGGACCTTGCTGGATGCGGTCCCGGCAACCGCCGTGCCAAGTGAGCGTTCGGCGGCGCGGGCCACGGACGGGGTGACGACGGCCGCAAGGACGACGATGGCAGCGATGGTGAGCCAGCCCGCCATGTGCCAGTTCAGGGCGAGATAGGTGTAAGCGGCCGGCGCCCACACGTTGCCGATCGTCTGGCCGACTTGGTTTACGCCCTGGTATTCGCCGCGCCGAGCGGGATCGGACAAGAGCGCCGTGAATCCCCAGCCCGCCGCTGCCTGGAAGAGCTCGGCACCGGTCAATACGACATGCGCCAGCCAAACCAGAGCGACGGTCAGCCACTCGACGCTGCCGTCAGTGAACATGATGATCACGCAGGAGGCGACAAAGCAGGCGGCGCTCCGGTATGTCGCCCGAATCGCGCCTGACAGTGTGTCGGTGCCGCGGGCAGTCATGGTCTGCAGAGCTACCGTCATCAGGGTGTTGGTCGCGACCAGTACTGCCAGGAGCACCCGAGGCGCGTTGGTGTCCTCCACCAGCCAGAGTGGAATGACCACGAAGAGGATTACCTGGTTCGTAGACAGCACACCGCCCAGGACGGAGAGGGCGAGAAACGGACGATTGGTCAGCGCGCCATAGCGCTTCCGATGCTCGCGCCCTTCCGACTGGGTGGGATTCTGGACGGGGCTAGCCGCCTTGGGCAGTCGGGAGATCACCGCTGAGTTGATCAGCATCACCACTCCGACGAACAAGGGGAGCATCCGGATGGCTGTCTCGCTGTCAGTTGCCAGGGCCAGGCCGCCAAGTCCCGCGCCGATGGTGAACCCGGCGTTCAACGCACTTCGGTTGTAGGCGAGCCCCGCGATCCGCTCCTTGTCGGTGTAGAGGTTGAGCACGTACGCGCCATAACCTGCAGCCCCGGCGGCGTTGCTCAGCCCGAGGGCTATGACGATCACCAGGTAGGCGGAGAACCCGCGAACCGCCGGGTAGGCCAGGTAGCAGGCCGCCTCCGCGAGAGACGCCACAGCCCACGCAGCCTTCGGGCCGACCCGGTCAGCGACCCGGCCCAGCGGCACAGCGGCGGCGAACGCGCCGATTCCGGCAATCGTCAGGCCCAGGCCGACAGCGGCAGCGGAGAGGCCTACGACTTTGGTGAAAAAGACTGCGTTGGTGGTGATGTAGCTGCCGGTGCCCAGCCCGTAGAGCAGCGCCTGAGCACTGACTCGCCCCGCAGTCGGCGACGGCGGGGCCATTCGCCGGAGCAGGCGAGGGAACGGGCTGCGAGGGGTAGACGGCGGTACATCTGGGGTGGATCGAGGCATGCGCGGACGTTAACGGAGAAGTTGGCGCGCGTCTCCTGGCATGGGACAGGTCTCCGGCGTTGCGAGTGGGCGTTGAGTCCCGTTTCCTGGGGTTCGGTATCGCCCGCGTGTGATTGCCCATACTTCCGTGGGGGGTGCTGTCCTGTTCTCATGGGCCCTGAGTCGTACCCGAGTGACTTATCGGACAAGCAGTGGGAGCTGGCGCGGGTGGACCGGTCGGTGACCGCTTGTCGGCGTATGCATGAACGTGGCCCTGGCAAGATTTTCGTGAAGCGGGGTGTGCCACCGTGCGCCGGTCACGTGGCCAGGGCGTCCGCTGGACGCGGCCTCTACCGGAAACGGACTTGACGCTCTCTCAGCGCACCTCCGCCTTGGCGGCTGCTGACGGTGCCAATGACTCAACGTCGGAGCCAAACGCACTCAACTGGAATGGCGTGTTCGTGTTGGGGTGTGCAACGGCCCGAAGCCGTACGTCCATCAGGTCGGCTTGCTCTGGCGGCCAGGTCGGATACGCGAAGAACACCAACGGTGGAGCCAGCCCATCGTCATGCACAACACGTGTGAGCACGTCTTCGGAACCGTCGGCTCGCAGCGCAGCGCGAGGTACGGGACGGAACCCCAGCAACCATTTGTATGCTGCCAGGCCGGCCTTGCCGATGTGCCCATACAGGTTGGGCTCCCACCCCAGGCTGACCATTGGCATCTCGTAGGCCCTGACGACATTCATCATGGCAAGATCGAGTAGCCTGGAGAAGTTGTGGCTTCGCGGGCCGCCCCGTTCGCCGTACATCGCGCGCGTGTAGACACCGCGGCGGTGGTCGTTGAGCGTAACTATGCCGGCGCGCATGTTTCCTTGGGCGTCTCGGATTGCCAGCATTTCCACGTCCGGCCCGATGCCCACCACCTCTTCCGGTGAGCTCACAAGTGGGGTTGCGAAGGCCATGCCGGCCAGGGACGCTCGGTAGAGTGGCAGCCATTCCTCGGCCAGGGCATGCGTGATTTTCTCGACATGCTCAAGCGTCATCGTGGAGGCCCGGAAATCCCTGAGTGCCGTTCGCACGGTGCGCCGCTCGGAACGCCCTAGCCCCTCGACGTATTCCTCTTCGGATCCCTTCGGATACGCGAGCCAGACGACGTTGGTGGGCCGGAAGCGGAATCCGTCGGTCAGCCACTCGCCGCCGGATGCCGGCGGCGGCGCCACGTTGACGACGTGCAGGTCTTTGCGGAACCTGAGTGCCTTCCACGTCAAGTGGTCGTTCGCTGCGAGGGTAGCCGTGACCAGTCCCTCATGATGCTGCAGCATCCGTAGCCCTCCTGTATCTCATCGAATACATCAGGCCGTCCACGACGCCGCCACCGAGACCGTTACCGATCTGCGCAAACAGATGGCCCACCCGGCCGAGGAACTGACCGAGGCCGAGACCCGGCAGACCGAGCTGGCGACCGCCCGGAAGGTCATCGAGAACGCCCTCTCAGCGCACCGCCACCTTGGCGGCTGCTGACGGTGCCAATGACTCAACGTCGGAGCCAAACGCACTCAACTGGAATGGCGTGTTCGTGTTGGGGTGTGCAACGGCCCGAAGCCGTACGTCCATCAGGTCGGCTTGCTCTGGCGGCCAGGTCGGATACGCGAAGAACACCAACGGTGGAGCCAGCCCATCGTCATGCACAACACGTGTGAGCACGTCTTCGGAACCGTCGGGTCGCAGCGCGGCGCGAGGTATGGGACGGAACCCCAGCGACCGCTTGTATGCTGCCAGGCCGGCCTTGGCGATGTGCCCATACAGGTTGGGCTCCCACCCCACGCTGGCCAGTGGCATCCCGTGGGCCCGGGTGACATTCATCAAGGCGAGATAGAGCACCCGGGAGAGGTTGTGGCTGCTTCGCAGGCCGCCCCGTTCCCCGTACAGCCCGGCCGTGTAGACACCGCGGCGGTGGTCGTTGAGCGTAACCATGCCGGCGCACATGTTTCCTTGGGCGTCTCGGATCACCAGCATTTCCACGTCCGGCCCGATGCCCACCACCTCTTCCGGCGAGCTCACAAGTGGGGTTGCGAAGGCCATGCCCGTCAGGGACGCTCGGTACAGTGGCAGCCATTCCTCGGCCAGGGCATGCGTGATTTTCTCGACATGCTCAAGCGTCATCGTGGAGGCCCGGAAATCCCTGAGTGCCTTTCGCACGGCGTACCGCGGGTTATGCCCCAGCCCCTCGACGTATTCTTCTTCGGATCCCTTCGGATCCGCGAGCCAGACGACGTTGGTGGGCCGGAAGCGGAATCCGTCGGTCAGCCACTCGCCGCCGGATGTCGGCGGCGGCGCCACGTTGACGACGTGCAGGTCTTTGCGGAACCTGAGTGCCTTCCACGCCAAGTGGTCGTCCGCTGCGAGGGTAGCCGTGACCAGTCCCTCATGCTGCTGCAGCATCCGTAGCCCTCCGGTATCTCATCGAATACATCAGGCCGCCTTTACCGCCGCCCGTTGGCCGCCGAGTGCACGCGCGATCGCCAGAGCCGCGCCGACCATCAGCACACCCCCGATGACCAGGGTTGCGCGAGGGGTCAGTTCAGCGCTGACAGGACCCACCAACACCTGCCCCAGCGGTACGCCGACGAAGGACCCGAGGGCGTCATACGAGTACACCCGCCCTAGCTTGTCCGGCTCGATCCTGTCCTGGAGGGTCGTCTCCCAGACGGTGCCGAAGATCTCCATTGACAAGCCTCCGACGAATGCGGCCAGTAGCAACACCGCGAATGACGGATAAACGCCCAGAGTGAGCGGCAGCGCGGCGCCGAGGGGAAGCGCCAGGAGTCCGGCGCGCAGCGAGATTCGCCGGCCGCTTCTCATGATCAGAACGGCCGCTACTGTCAAGCCGAAGACTTGGGCGCCGAGTACGAGGCCCCAGAGGTGACTGCCGAAGGTTTCCTCGGCCATGATCGGCCCCAGCACGGGGATGGTGCCGGAGTAGCACAGGTTCATCAACGTTGAGCCGACGATGGCCTGCCACAACCACTTCTGCTCCGAGAAGGCCACCCAGCCGCCCCGGACCTGGCTCATCAGCGATTCCTTCTGTGACGCAGTGCTGGCTGCGACCCGGACCCTTGAAAACAGGACTCCGGCGACGGCAAAGCAGAGCGCGTCGAAGGCGATCAGCCAGCCAGGGGCGGCTACGAGCAGGAATAGCGCCGCGAGTGCTCCGGAGGTCACGGAGCACAGATTCAGGGTCAGTCGCATGGCCGCGTTGGCCTGGGGGCGCATGTTGGACGGCACGGTCTGCGGCAGTAGCGCCGACGAGGCCGGGGACGCGAACGCCGCACAGATCCCGTTCAGCAGGGCCAGTAGAGTCAGCGGGGCCAGGGAGCTGCCACCGGACAAGACGTACCACGCCACGACCCCTTGCGTGACGGCGCTGGCTGCACTCGACCCCTCGAGGACCACGGACCGTGGGAACCGGTCGGCGAGGATTCCTCCAGCCAGAACGAACAGCAGGTTGCCGGCGGACCTCGCGCCGACAACGATGCCTATGGTGGCGGCGCTCCCGCCGGCATCGATGATGGCGAGCGCGAGTCCGATGGGCGCAACGGTGTTGCCCAAGATCGACATCGTACGGCCCGCGAGGAGCCACCGGAAGGCGGCGGGAAGCTCGGTGAAGGTACGGAACCTCAAGCGCCTTCTCCGTCTCGGTGCCCATCAATGACCAACAACACCGCTCCTATGCCGATCATCGAATTGCCCTCCGATGCATATAAGGCTCGCTCAGAGTGCACAGTCATGCGGAGCCAACTTCCTGCCGGCCCCGAGGTTTTGCGCAGTCGCCATAGATGCGCCATGCCTCCCCCTTGGTAATTGCATGGATACGATCGGCGGCCTCGGGATCGAACAGGATCCAAGTGCGGCGGCGAGTTGAGAGTTCTTCAGCGAGTGAGGTTTTGCCTGCGTCAAATGCCGTGTTCAGTAAAAGAGTCATGGACTTGAGGGCAGTTTGGCACGACGAATTGAGTTCACCACTCAAAGCCCTCCGAAGGGTGCGCCCCGATTTAGGTGTAGTGGCCCGGTCAGGTCTTGAAGTCGTCTGGGATGCTAATCACAGCCTCCCTTAGCCGTCAATCGGCGGCCCAGGCGCTGGAGTTGCGGTCGAAGACCGTGCCGGCGTGCTCGGAGGGCCGGCGGAACTCGCAGGTCGCGGAGGGCATCGGGGTCTCGCGGGAGGCCGTGCGCAAGTGGCGCGCCCGGTTCGCCGCCGACCGGCTTGAGGGGCTGGTGGACAAGTCGCGCTCGGGCGCCCCCGCGGAAGATCACCGATGAGCAGGTCGAGGGCCTGATCGCCAAAACGCTGGGGGAGAAGCCGTCGTCGGGAGATTCGCACTGGTCGACCCTGTCGCCGGCCAATGCGGTCGGGATGTCGTCGCCGTGTCTCGCGGAGGCTGACCAGGCTCGCCCCGAGAGCGAGCGGACCGTGTCCGGTCGGCGGAGCGGGAGCCGGAGGCTGTGGTCGGTCACTGCCATATGTCAGGAGCGACGCAGGACGGCCCCAGCTTAGACTCAGGGGGCCCGTCGATAAATTGATGGTTTCTCGACGAGCCCAGGATCCCGGCCTCCTAACCAATTGTCTGCTTTCCACCGGGCGCCTGCAGCCACTCCGTCGTGCTCACAGCGGCGACCGGACGAGCTTGGCTACCGCAGGATGACGAAAAAGCGGGCAAACGAAAGGGCGCCGCGGCCCTGGTGGCTTACTTGGGCTGCGTCTGCATTCGTCACTTCGTGGCGTAAGGGAAGCATCCTTGTTCCAGCCGTGTAACCAACCGTTCGCATTTGCTGCTTCGGTGCACGAACTGTCTCCACTTTGACGAAGGAAGCTGGCTGAGTCATGAGCGCCGTGTCCATCCATATGGTTCTGCATGACCTTGCTCAGGCGGATCCTGCGCGTCCCGCACTGATCCACGGCGATGAGGTCGTCAGCCGAGGTCAGCTCGATGCCCGGTCCGACGCCGTCGCCGAGTGGCTGGCAGCGGAGGGGGTCCGAGCCGGCAGCATCGTCCCCCTTCAGCTGGAGACATCACCTGCACTGATCGCCGCGGCCCTCGGTGTGCTGAAGCTCGGCGCCGCTTACACGGTCATGGATCTGGAGTGGAACGCGCGGCGCCTGCGGCGGATCGACGAGATCCTCGGCGGCGCCCTCGCGGTCGCCGCGCCGGGCCGGGCCAGCGGTTGCTTCCGGCGTGAGATCGAGTTGCCCGGCTTCGACACGCCCTCTGGGGACTCCACGGACCACGCCTGGAAATCGGTCCCCGCTGCAGGCACCGATATCGCGACGGTCTTCTTCACTTCGGGCAGCACCGGCGAGCCGAAGGCGGTGCTCTCGACGCACGAGGCGACCCTGCGAATGTTCACCGGGGAGGGCATCGCCTCCATCGACGACGAGACCGTGCTGGCGCACCTGGGTTCCTCGAACTGGGACGCCCTTCCGTTCGAGGTGTGGGGCCCGCTCCTGCGCGGCGGCGCGTCCTTGCTCCGGAAGCATCGGGCACTCACGCCCGACGAGCTGCGTCACGAGATCTCGGACCACGGCCTCAACACCCTCTTCGTCACCTCTTCGCTGTTCAACGTTCTGGTCGACGAGGATGTGTCCGCGTTCGAAGGCCTGCGCGTCGCCATGGCCGGCGGCGAAGCGCTCTCCCCCGCGCATGTCGGGCGCTTCCTGGCCGCGCATCCGGACATCCCCTTCATCAACGGCTACGGCCCCGCCGAGTCGACGTGCATCGCTTTGATGCACCGAGTAACAGTCGACGACACCCGCGGCGCCATCCCGCTGGGCCGACCCATACCCCGCACCGGCGTGCATGTGTTGGACGGCGAGCGGGAGTGCGGCCCGGACGAGATCGGGGAGCTTTGCATCTCAGGCGACGGAGTGTCTCCTGGATATCTCGGTGACGAGGAGTTGACCGCGGCCAAGTTCGTCGAGGTGCTCGTCGGAGGCCGACGTCTGCGGGTGTACCGCACCGGGGACTACGGCAGCAGGACCGCCAGTGGCGTGTTCACCTACGCGGGGCGTCGCGACCGCGAGCTGAAGATCCGTGGACACCGGATCGACGCGGGCCAGATCGAGCGGACGGCAGCCGCTTTCGACGGGGTCGCGCAGTGCGCCGTGGTCCCACTGCTCGGCCTCTCCGGCCGGCCGGAGTCACTCGCTCTCGCCGTGGTCGCGGCCAGTGGCAACTTCGACGAGGAAAGCCTGAGGACTGCGTTGGCGGCCGACCTGCCTCCGGGGTGGGCTCCGGATGTGGTCGTCCGGTTGGCGGCGATGCCGCTGACCAGTAACGCGAAGCTCGACACGGTCGCGCTGCACTCCGCCGTCGTAGAGCTGACCGCTGCTCGCGCAGAGGCCAACTCCAGCGATCCGATCGAGGCTGCTTTCAGCCGGGTTCTCGGTGGCACATCGGTGGATCCCGATGCCTCACTGTTCGACTTGGGCGGCACGTCGCTGGGCGCGGTTCGTCTGTGCACGGCCCTGAGCCGGGTGACCGGCCTCAGCATTCCGGTATCGGTGGTGCGCAGCCACCCGTCGGTCAACGAGATGCGGGTCTGGATCGCCAAGCAGTCCGCAGCGACGCCGGACGGTGCAAACGGGACAGACGCAGCGGACAGCGTGGACGCAGCCGCGCCGTCACCGCTGACCGGGATGCAGTCCGGATTCCTCTTGCCGCACCTCGACGGCAACGACACGCACAATCACCTCTACTTGGCCTGGCGCATCGCCGGCGCGCTCGACATCGACCATTTCGTTGAGGCGCTGCAAGACGTCCACCGCCGCCACCTGTTCCTCCAGGGCCGTTACGCCTTCGAGGACCTGGCCATGTGGAATCGCTCCGACCGCCCGGTCACGGTCGAGCACATCGAGGCCCCGGACGAGGAGACGGCCCTACCGCAGTTGAAGGCAGTACTCGACAGGACCTTCTCCCTGTTCGAAGGAGACGTCTGGCGCGCGGTGCTCTGCAAGCTCGGGGAGCCCGAGCAATGGATCTTCGGCATGTCCGTTCACCACATCGCGTTCGACGGATGGTCCAAGCGGATCTTCGCGGAGGATCTGGCCGAGGCGTACCGCGCGCGGTGCGATGGGCGCGAGACACGGTTCGCGCATCCGGTCGCCGTACCGTCGGAGATCTACGCGGAGACGGAGCGGATCCGGGACTCGGCGGACCTCGCGGCGCAACGGGACTACTGGGCGAAGGAACTTGCCGAGCTTCCGGTCGATCCTGCACCGTGGGTCACGCCCACGCTGTGTACGGAAGTCGGCGTGACGAAGATCGACGTGCCTCTGACGCCGGAGCAGGCGGACTCCCTGGGTCGGCGCTCCATCGGGGGCGGCCTCCTCCCGCTGTTCATCGCCGCGCTCGGCGGAACGCTGTCCGAGGTCACGGGCACCGAGGATGTCACGATCGGCATTCCGATATCCCAGCGTTCCACCCCGGTTCTGCAGGACACCATCGCATGCCTGATCGACACGGTGTGCGTCAGACTGCGGACGACCACAGCTCACGATGCCGCAGCCCAGGCCGAGACCGCAGTTCTCGCCGCCCTGCGCAACAGCGATCTGTCCATCGCCGAGGTGGCCCGGACCGCCGGGCAGGCAGGGCAGCAGCTGTATCACGTCATCGGTGCGGTGCAGGACTCGCCCAGCGCTGAGCTCCAGCTCGACGGCTGCGCGGTGCACGGGATCGAGCTGCCGTACGTCCGCCTCCAGGTTCCCCTGCTCGTCGAACTGCTCGCGGACGACGGCATCGCGTCGACGGTGCGGGTCTCCTACGAAACCGCGCTGGTGACCGAGAGTACGGCCCGGAGCATCAGCGGGCGTCTGGTCGCCCGGCTCACGGAAGAGAGTGGCAGTGGAAGCGGAGGGCCGGGTGGCGCATGAGCAGGGGCAGCTGACGGAGCGCTTCGCCGGTACGGTGCGAGCCTCGCAGTAGACGAGGAGTTGGCAACGCGAATGCCCAATGTCTGCACCCGCCCGGACGCCGGCGCGCACACATCAGGATCCGCGACGCCGGCCTACGCCGAACTCTCCGCGCAAGCACGGGCCCTTGCCGAGGAGTTGCGCGAGGCGGGAGCTGGACTCTTACTTCCCCGACATCAGCAAGCGGGCATCGAAGACCTCTTCGGTAATGACAATCAAAGGAGCCCCCAAGTATGAAGACCGAATACCAGAACGTCTCGGACCGCACAGCCGCACTCACGGAGATCTGGCGCGAAGTCCTTGGGAAGGAGGACCTCGACGAGACCTCGGACCTCCTCGACAGCGGCGGCACGTCCCTGCACCTCCTTCAGATCGTCGGCAAGGTCTACGACGTCCTCGGTGTGGACGTCCGGCTGCGCGACCTCTTCACGCACGCCTCGCCGCAGAGTCTGTCGGCATTCATCGACAACTCCCAGGCTTAGCTTGGTGTTTGACCTTGGGTGTCACCCGACCTGCTCATCTGCGGTTCTACCCGGGACTGCCGAGACGGCCGTTCTCCACGCTTCGAGATGTCGAGTAACGAAGTGCGAGAGAACGGCCGCTGTGTATGAGTCCCCCAGTCACCGGGCCCGCCGGCAGGGCGGTTCCAAGGTCTTGATGATCAAGTGAGTGTGCTGGTCACGGCCGCATGAGGATGCGCTGGTGGGCCATGACGGACGCATCGAAGCTCCGGTCGACGGGGTGAGCTCGACAAGTGAGACTCCCGCCTGAGCCTGGGCTGCGGGTGGTTACGCTGCGGGGGCGAGATCTGGTTGCAGCAGCGATCTCCGCTCTGAGTAGTTCGAAAGAGCTTTCGGTTGCGGCGCTTTCGTAACATGATCCGGTCCGTCCCATGCTCGCCTCAGCTCCAACTTCCTTATGTGCCTGTGGAATTCACCAGCAGCGAAAGGAACTCGCCCATGGACCAGAGCGAACGCCCTGTGGTTCTCGCACTCGACTATCCCGGATACCGGAAGGAAGCCCGGATCGACGAACTGGCCCTGGAGCGGCACGGGGTGCGAGTCCACGACCTGCTGCCCGCCCCCCTGCCGAGGGCGGTGAACGGCGCGGACTACGCGGCCCGCCTGTTGGCGAACGTGCCGGCCGGGACGGGCCCGGTCGCGGCGGTCGCCGCATACTGCGCCTCGGCGCCGCTTGCCTTCGAGGTGGCCGCCGCCCTGGGTGGGGAGCCACCGGTGATCATGCTGTTCGACCCCGAGGTCACGTCGCTGGAATCGATCACGGCGGAATACCGCGCGCGGCTCGCCGGACTCGGCGTCCAGCTGGACGAACAGGAGCTGAACGAGCGCGCCGACGCCGACACCCTGGCCGAGGACCCGGAGCGCTTCGTCGCCGACCTCACCGGCGAACTGGCCCGCCATGCCTTTGCGGCGCTACGTGCGGCAGGCGCCAACGAGTCGGAGATCGCGGCAAGCGCCACGCAAATGGTCAGTGCATACACGGACTGGCTCAGCCATCTGGTGGCGGCCCACCACGCCCGTACTCCGACCTGGGAGGGGCATGTGCTGCGCGTTGACTCCGCGGACGCCGACCCGGAAGGTTACGCCTGCACTGCCGGGCACCAGCGCGCACTGCGCTTGAGCTGCGACCGGTTTGAACTGCTCAGGGCCGAGGAGACGCGTGCCGCGGTCCTTGAGGCGCTGGGCCTTCCGCTTGCGTCGGGCACGAGGGAGAGGACAGAGCGTTGCCCAGCCGAGTAGTTGAGTTGATCGCCTCCCAGGCACAGCGCCGCCCTCTGGCAGCCGCCCTGGTCGCACCCGACGGCAAGCTCGACTATGCCGAACTCGACCGCAGGTCGGCCGACTTGGCCGGCCGCCTGACGCGACACGGGGCGCGCCCCGGCGACGTCGTGCTCGTCCAGGCTTCCCGCGGAATCGCACTCGGCGTAGCTGTCCTTGCGGTGCTCCGGTCGGGCGGGGCCTTCTGCGTGGTGGATCCGAACTATCCGGCGGACCGCATCCAGCACATGTGGCAGCGTTGCGGTGCCCGGTTCGCGCTGGTCGAGCCCGGTCTGCGGCTCCCGGACGTTCCGGACGGGCCCGTCGTGCTCCCTCTCCGGGAGGACCCCGCTGCCAGCACCGCGCACGATGCCCCGGCACCTGACCGAACGGAGCCGGGCGGCGAGGATCCCGCTTACGTGGTGTTCACGTCCGGGTCGACAGGAGGGCCCAAGGCGGTTTCCCTGCCGCACCGTTGCCTGGACAATCTGATCGAGTGGACGCTGGCCAGTACGTCACCCGAGCCACTGAGCACGCTGATGTTCGCCCCGCTCGGCTTCGACATATTCGTCCAGGAGGTGTTCACAGCCTGGTGCAGTGGGGGCTGCCTGTACACACCGTCAGACGCCGAACGCGTCGACTTGCAGCGTGTGTGGGAGCTGTGCCGTGCATGGGAGATCCAGCGGATCTTCCTGCCGCCCGTGGCGCTGCGTCGACTCGCGGAGCTGACCGTCGAGTTCGGCATAGTGCCCGGCGCGTTGCGCGAAGTGGCAGTGGCGGGAGAGGCGCTGCAGATCACGCCTGCCGTCCGGGAACTGTTCCGACGGCTGCCCGCGGCGCGTCTGCACAACCACTACGGCCCGGTGGAGACCCATGTCGCCCTCGCCCACACCCTCACCGGTCCGTCGCACTCCTGGCCCGACTTTCCCCCCATCGGGCGTCCGCTGCCCGGCATGACGGCCCATGTCATCCCGCAGGAGGAGGGCGGCGAGCTGTGGGTGGCGGGGGTCGGCCTCGCCCGCGGGTATGTGGGTGATCCACAGCAGACGGACGCGCGGTTCCCCAGCGTACAGATCGAGGGACGGACCGTACGCGCGTACCGCACCGGTGACCTCGTGCGCGAGCGGCCCGACGGAGCCCTGGACTATCTGGGCCGGGCCGACGACCAGCTCAAGATCCGCGGATACCGGGTCGAGCCCGGTGACATCGAGGCAGCGCTGCTCCGCCACCCCGCGGTCCGGGAGTGCGCCGTGGTGGCCTGGACGCCGCCCGACAGCGAGGAACGCAGGCTGGTTGCTCATGTAGTGCCTGAGCCGGGCTGCTCACTGGAGACCAGCGAACTACGCGCACATGCAGCACAGTTGCTGCCGAACTACATGGTTCCTCACCACGTGGTCCACGCGTCCGAACTGCCGCTCTCCCCGCACGGGAAGATCGATCGCCGCCGCCTGCCGGCCCCCGGCGATGCTCGTGACTGCGCCGGGCCGCTCCCGGAACCCGCCGATATGCAGTCGGCCGTCGCCGGCATCTTGTCGACCGTGCTCGGCGTTGCCGACATACCACCCGACCGGCACTTCATGGACCTGGGCGGCACCTCGCTCTCCGCCGCGCTGGTTGTCACCCGCATCCATCAGCGCTTCCAAGTCCAGGTGTCCGTGCAGGAGTTCCTGTCCGAGCCCACGGTGGAATCGGTCACCGCGCTGATCAGGGGACGAACTGCCGCATGACCGTTCCAACCGCACATACGGAGCGCGCGAACGTCCGAGTCCTGGCGGTGCAGTACCCAGGGCGCCAGGACGGCTGTGCCGAGCCCGTCGTCGAGAGCGTCGCGCGGCTCGCGGACGAGATCGCACGACTGCCGGCCGCATCGCAACTGGCCTCTCCGCCGGTCCTGTTTGGACACAGCCTGGGCGCTCTGGTCGCCTTCGGGACGGGCTGCCCGGCTCGAGTACCGCTACGGTGGCGCGCCTGCAGCTCTCCTGCCCCATTACCGCTTGGACGGGCCGGGACGACGAACTCATATGAGGCTGCTGCTGATGGCATCCTCCCTGCTCCTGTTGCCTGTTAGGACTTCAGAGGCTCCTGCGTCAGTAATCTGAACCAGATTCTTCATGCGGTCGGCAGGGGCCGTTGTCGCGGCCGAAAGGGGCACACATGGCGGACAGGCTCCCATTGCTGAGCACGCAACTCGGCTTCGCGCTAATGGCGGAACGCACCGGTCAGCGAGTCGCGATAAACAAGCTCTTTCGTATGCCGCCCGCTGTCCTGTCAGCCGCCGATCTGAATCGGGTCCTGCACTCGATCATGCTCCGGAATCCTACGCTGTCCTGTCGCATTGGGTTTTCCCGTGGCGAGACGTATCAGGAGCGGTATTTGGCCACGTATGACTTCGCCGAAGTGCAGGCGGAGGATGAAGAGGCCGTCGTGAGGCTTTCTATGACGGTGGTCGATGAATTCGAAGCCTCTCTGGACGGTGCCGCGATGGCGGCACGTCTCGTACGCTCCCACGACGCCGACTATCTGCTGCTGGTCTTCGACCACGCACTGGTCGACGGCCAGTCGCAGCTCATGATGATCCAGCAGTTGGCTGCCCCGGGGCCTCCCGATGACGGGCAATGGGAGCGCTTCGAGGCCGCTGTCCGGGACAGGGCCGAGTCCGAGAGTGCCGCGGCAGGCGGACGCGGAATCGACTTCTGGGCGGACCGCCTGAAGAACTTCCACGGAGAGCTCCCCCAGGGGGCGGCGCACATGCTCTCTGAAGTCATCGTCGGCCTCCCGGGCGTCGCCAGCCCGAGTGCCATCCGTGGCTCCCACTTCCCGTACGTCCTCTTCTCACTCCACCGCGCTCTGCGCGACGTCACGGGGGCCGAGGCAACCGTCGTCGCTTACCCGTGGGGACGGCGGAACGAGGCGTTCTCCGACGTCACCGGGTGTTTCCTGAACACTGTCATCTCGCTCGACCTGACCGGACCACGCAGCCCGCTCGAGGCGATGGACGACTTCCTCGACGACTGGTTTCTGGAGATCGACCACGCGGATGTGCCGTTCGTCTCGCTCGCAGGGCTCGGATCCGCCTTCTCCGGCTCGGTCGCGGCGGGGATGCTCGTCTACGAGGTCGCGACTGAGGACAGCGTGAACGTCGCAGGGATCGAGGCTGTCGAGGTCTCGCCGCGGTTCGGCCACAACCAGCCGATGTCGGCGTTCACCGCTGCTGCGACGGTCCGTGGGCACGAGATCGGGCTCGAACTCACGGTGGACGAGGGGACCGGCTTCGGGGTCCAGGACCTCGGTACCCGCTGGCGCCATCGGCTCAGCGAAGTGTTCTCGTGCTTTCCCGCACGGCAATCCTGACAGCCTGATCCATGGAGGGTGGAGACATTGACCCGATCAGCTTTTCCGAGTGTGCTCTGGCAGCCGTGGGGGCCGATCACCGAGCCGGCCCCCCACGCTGCGTATTTCGGTAACGTTGTCGCCCTTCTGGGCTGATACGGAGGTAAGGAAATGACTGTGGGCCGGGCTGAGGTCACGCGGGGTCCGACATCGCTCGCCGAGATGGCCCGGCTGTCGGGGGAGTTTGCGGACAGGCACAATCTTGTCTATTGCGTGCTGTGGCTCACCGGGGAGCTGGACCTCGCCGCCGTTCGTGAGGCGTGGCGGGGCGTCTGTCTGAGTCATGACGTGCTGCGCCGGGCCTACGTCTCGCCGGACGAAGCATGCACGTACGAAGACGTGTTGGGGGAGGTGGAGTTCTACACCGCCGATACGGACACGGAGGCGCTCAAGACGGTACGCCGGATCACGATCCCCTTCGACCTCGCCGGCGTGGGGTTGTCGCGCATCGCGATCGTGCAGCGCGACGACCGCAGGCACCTCCTCGCGATCGTGCTGGACCACATCATCGTCGATGAGAAGACGTGGAAGCGTCTCATGGCGGATTTCGGCGAGTTCTATGAGCGCGCCACTCAAGGCGCGAGCGTCCCCGACAAGGCCGAGAAGAACGCGTATCACGACTTTACGTTGCTTGAGCGCCGCGAGCTCTCCACTGCATGGGGTGAGGAGCGTAGGGCGTTCTGGCGCTCCCAGACCGAGCAGTTCGGAACGTTTCCTCCCGCCTTTCCGATCGCCTGTGAAGCGAAAGGCGAATCCAGGCTCACGGCGGTGCATCACGCGTTGCCGGCGGACGCGAAGGCGAGAGTACTCGACATCGCAAAACGTGCCCGGGCGACATCGTTCGTAACGGTGGCCTCCGCTGTGCTGGCAGGTTTGCAAGAGGTGAGCGACGCCCCGACCGTGGGGGCCACCACCCCTTTCCACGGGCGCGTTCTGCCGGGTACAGCCGATATCGCTGGCCTGTTCGTCCAGATGGTCCCCCTGCAGCTGACTGCGCGGTCGCGACGTCCGCTGGAAACGGTTCGCGAACTCTTTTCTCATACCCTCGACGTGTTCGAGTACATCCTCCCGCTTCGGTCCGCCGGAAGGCTCTGGAATGAGGAACTGGCGTCCGCGGACCGGCAAGCCGGGGTGAACGTGGTCCTTGACAAGCGGACGGTGACCTTCGGGGAGTCGGAGTCACTTCTAGTCGGAACGACGGCCGAAATCGTGCCGCTTTATGTGCCGGGTGAGGTGACTTGGCCGCGAACCGTTCAATTCAGGTGGGAACTGGATGGAGAGGACCCGCAGATCGTTGTTTATTACAACGAGAACTATTTTCCGGACGACGTCGTCGAATCGCTGATCAAGGCAGCTGAGAGCTTCGTGCTTTCGGCGGACAGCTGACCTCGATCCTTCAGCGGGGATCGCTGCTCCCTGTGCAGATTGGTTCATCCCTGTTTATCCCGGCGGGTGCCGTGCGGGGGAGAGCTGTTTCCGGCAGGTGGTAGAGCCGAAAGCGCATCGTCTCGGGTTCGGCGTCGGAGAGTTCGTCCTGGCCCCGTGCAGGGTCAGCGACCCGTCAGGGGCACAGGGTGCGCGCGGACACAGCCACCGATCAGGTGATGGTCCGCTGCAAGCTCCGCCCCGCTCCAGCACGCGATGGTGGCACTGGTGTACCTGCGCGAGGCCGACGACTTCGTCCTGCTGGACGGCACCGACGCCGAGTGTGACGGCCGGGCCGGGCTCACGACCTGACCGCCGCCCGCACCCACCGGCTCCAGGGTGAGGACGACTCTGGCGATCGACGTCATGCGGTTCGGAATGCATCGGGATCGACGGAAAATCCGCCAGGACTTCAGGCGGGCGACGCCTCGTTCGACCGGTGCCCGTGCCGCGGCCAGGCCCCGGCGTTTGATGCCCGGGGTCACCCAAGGACCGCCGCCTGGTGGCGCTCGTGCAGCAACGGGCGTATCTCTGTGACGAGTTCAGCGATGACGTCGGGCTTTAGTTCAGCACTCGAAGGAGACCCTGACTGGTGCCAGTACGTATGCGTCCGGTCGGTGCCATAGCCTTAACCTTCAGTTCATGGTGGCTGACAGCTAAAGCGTCGTTCGAGACCGCTCCACCATTTCCCCTCCGACCACCTTTCGAAGGTGCCTGCTCGGCATCGTTCGCATTACCTGGGGGACCTCGTGTTCACACCTGGCACGCCACAGCCTGACAGTGGTGAATCTTCCGACTCGGCTTGGCTCCAGGCATTTCGTGAGGTTCTTGCGTCCGCCGATATCGACGAGGACACCAACTTCTTCCAGGCGGGCGGCCATTCGCTGCTGATCCCGAAGCTGTTGTCGCGCTATGAATTGCTTTCGGGTTGGCGGCCGCCGGCGAGTCTCGTGTTCAAGTTCTCGTCCCCACGCGAGCTCGAGGCGGAGTCTGCCGTGCTCCGTTAGCGGACCGCGGAGCAGGGCGGCCGGTAGCGCTATTCCGGTGCATCGGCGGTCAGGGCTGTGGATACGCTGACCTTCCTTGGGCTTCTGATGATCGCCTGTCTCCTTCGCCCCAACGGTTGGGCCGTGTTTCGGAGTTACTCAGAGCACATATCGGTGAGTTCGGAGAATCTCATCTCCTGTCGTTGGGATGCCGAAGGGAACCTGAGGACGACTCAGCGGTGAACTCGGGGCGGACGACCTGCCCTTCGAGACCGGTTTCGGCAACGGTCAACTCCTCACTCGTGAAGAACTCGAAACCATCAACACCACTTACGCGGAGGCAACGGTGCGGCAGGCCTCGCAGCCTGGCGATGTCATGTTCGTCGCGATGGGCAACCCCATCCACCTTGAGGACCACCAACCGACTGTGGCCGCTTCTGCGGAGATCGAGGACGTCGCGTGAGCCTCACGGAAAAGCTCCTGGCACCGTCGGCCCGTACTGCGCTGGTCGACCCGATGGTCCGCTTTCGGTATGCGGTTGACTCGGCCCCGAACCGGACGGCTGTGCACGGTAGCGATCGCACTTTGACCTTCGCCGAACTTGATTACCGCACCAGGCAGGTAGCCGGCCGGTTGGCCGATCACGGCATCGGGCGGGGCGCTCGCGTGGGCGTGAGCCTGCACCGTGGTGCGGATCTGGTCGTCGCGCTACTGGCCGTGTGGCGGGTTGGTGCCGCCTACGTACCGTTGGACCCGGCCTACCCGCAAGACCGGCTTACGTACATGGTGGAGAGTGCCGACGTACGGACGGTGCTGGCGGAGGCTGACAGCGGGACCGCATGGCCCACCGGGGTAGCGACAATCTCGCTTGCGGACGCAGTATCCACGCAGGCGACGGATCCTGACGTGGTGGCAGCGGAGTCCCCCCTCACGGATCCCGCCTATGTGATCTTCACTTCCGGTTCGACTGGGATGCCGAAGGGAGTGGAGGCCACCAGGGGCGGTGTGGCCTCGCTGATTGCGGATCTTGAGGATGCGGGGTACTACGGCGAGCAGCCACGCGTGGTGGCCTGGAACGCGAGCTTCTCCTTTGACGCGTCCGTCCAGCAGTGGGCGCGGATCTGCCGTGGCGACAGCATCGTCGTGATCAGCGACAGCGAGCGCACGGATCCGGATGCACTCCGCGCGCGGCTGGACGAGCACGCTGTCGACGACCTGGACTTGACGCCCTCCCACTGGACGTTGTTACGCGAGACTCTCCTGGCTCCCACAGCCGACGGTCGGACGCTGCGGCTCTTCATGGGCGGCGAACCGGTTCCGGCAGACGTATGGAAGGAGCTGGGACAGGCACGCCAAGACGGGATGATCGAGGCGATCAACCTGTACGGCCCCACCGAGTGCACAGTGGATTCCACGGCGACTTGGATCACTGGCGAGGGCCCGCACATCGGCCGTCCGCTGCCTGGGTTCGCCGCCTACGTGCTCGATGACGCCCTCCGTGCCGCCGCCGTCGGCGAGCCAGGTGAGCTCTACCTGGCTGGAGCCGCTGTTGCCAACGGCTACGTGAATCGGCCCGCGTTGACAGCTCAGAGGTTCGTCGCCGACCCGTTCGCCGTCGGCGGCCGGATGTATCGCACGGGCGACCGGGTACGGCTGCGCCCCGACGGCACCATCGACTACCTGGGGCGGTCCGATCGGCAGATCAAGATCCGTGGCTGCAGGGTGGAGTTGGACGAGATCGAGACGGCACTCGCGGAACATCCTGACGTCGGGGAAGCCGTCGTCATCCTGCACGCCACCGCGACGGTCGGCGACCAGCTGGTCGGGTACTACGTTTCATCGGGCGAGAGAGCCCCAGGCGCAAGAGAGTTGCAGGAGCACCTGGCCGGCCTGCTGCCGCCGTACATGATTCCCTCGGCGTTCGTCATGTTGACAGCCATGCCGCTGAGCGTGAACGGCAAGGTGGACCACAGGGCGTTGCCTGTCGAGGCCCTGTGGTCCAGCGCTGAAGTGGAGGAGCCGCAGGGCGAGGAGCCGCAGGGCGAGATCGAGATGTTGATCGCCGGAGTGTGATCCGAGGTGCTCGAGCGTCCGCACATCAGGCCCACCGACAACTTCTTTTCAGCGGGCAGCCATTCGCTTGTCGCGCCGCGGGTCATCGGGCGCCTGTAGGGGCAGCTCGGTGTCCGGGCGCGCCCGCCTGACGGCCTCCGCCGCTGGTACACATACGGACGCAAACGCGGTTCCAGCCCCCAGTCCCCTGCCTCGGGGGGGGCGGCTCCTGGCGGGGTACGTCCGAGGCCGTCAGCCCGTTGCAGCACAGGCGGCCCGGCGCGGCCCCGAAGCCGCCCGTCCGGTGCGACTGCTGGAGATGTCCGACCCGTCCGCGTGCAGGACATCGTCAAGCGGATGCCGTCTCAACCCACAATGTCGCCGAGCGTCGCCCCATCTGCCGGAACGAGGAGCTGCGCCCGACCCTCGGCATCGTACGAACCGAGCAGCAGGAACTCGCTCCGGAAACCCGCGATCCGTTTGGGCTTGAGGTTGACCACGCCGACGACCAGTCGGTGCTTGAGGGCCTCCCGGTCGTAGTGGGTGACCTGAGCGCTCGTGTGCAGGACGCCCGCGGGACCGAAATCGACAGCCACCTTGTACGCCGGCTTCCTGGCCTCGGGGAAGTCCTCGACCTCGACAACCCGCCCCACCCGCAGCTCACAGGCGAAGAACTGTTCGGCGTCGATCTTCTCCGACTCGGTGGCCGTCATCGCACTCCTCGTCCTTGTCTCATGTTGGTCCAGGGGACTGCCTGTTGGGATCGATCAGGCATGTCCGTACGTTACTTACGGTCGTCGAGGATGAGTAATCCGATACCGGGGCGAGACGCTCGTCCGCCACCACCACGCTCACTACCGCGGACGTCACCGGCTCGACCAGGATCAGCGTGGCCGCCGTGCCAGCCGCCACAAGGATCAAGCCCCGGCCGAGGAGATGGTACGCCAGCGCCATCCGCACCAAAGAGAGATATCCCCACGGCGGATGAGGCGTCCGGCGCTGTAGGAGTGAATGGCGTACGCCGCAGTACCAGTGCTGCCCCACAGCAGCGCGGCCGGCGGGATGGGCAGAACACCCGCGATGAAGCGCCCGCCCCGGTGGCGTGGTGGGCCGGTATCGGTTCAGAGGCGACGACGGGGGGTGCGCCCGAGGGCGTCCTTCCGGTAGATCTCCAGGGTCGAGGGGCCCTGGAAGAGGTACTGGGGCTGAGGTTCGGCCATGACCGTGTCGATGCCGAACGTCCCGCAGTACTCCTGCGCGAAGTGGCATCCGGTCACGGCGAAGACCACCAGGCGGGTGTCGTGCTCCGCGGCGGTCTCCACCAGCTCCTCCAGGGTGTGGCTGGCCAACGTCTCGCCACACACCAGCGCCACGTCGCTCTCCGCGACCAGCCGTGCGCTCTCGTCACCCGAGTACACCGGGACGCCGAGGATGCCGTTCTCGATGAGGTGGGGGTCGAAGTCGCTGGCAGTGAGGTCGACGTCCTCGCGCTGGAGGTGATGGATCAGATTTCCCATGACCCCGATCTGGGCGACCTTGCGGCCTGGTGAGCGGTTCAGCAGCCGCATCGTCTCACCGACCACGGTCCGCGCCCTGGCCAGCGCCTTCTCCTCCGGCGGCCCGTCAATGGTGAGGACCTCGGCCGGGGTGCGGGGCAGCGCGCCGAACGCGGCGTCCAGGATGGCGATGTCCTCTTCTCGGGTGCTGCCGCGCACCAGGCGAGCGTCCTTCCCTATGAGCCCGTCACTGGCCTCGCCGATCCTCACAGTGCCGAAGTCGGCGTAGCAGCAGCCCTGCCGGACGGTCTGCGCCAGTACGAAGCTGTAGACCATGAACCGTTCGTAGTCGGTGGGTTGAGACCGGTAGTCCACGCTCCACAGGCTGCGCAGCCGGAAGTCGTCGTCGGGTAGATCGCGGCTGCGCTCGGCGAGGACGGCGCGCAAGGTCCCCAGCATGTCGTCCATGTCTGTGGTGACTCTTTCGGTCGGCGGGTTACGGGAGTGCGGGCTCGGCGGAGTTGCGGGTGGTGCCCCAGCGTTTGGCGGTCGCGTCATGGATGAACCAGATGTCGTCCTCGGACAGACGGCGTGAGACGACGCCGGGGAAGGCTTCCTCGAAGTAGATGTACGGCGGCCGGTTGTCGACGTCCGGGGAGTGGTAGTCGAGCTGGTCCTGCACGCCGTGGTCTCGCGTGATCCGGGTGGCCGGGTGGTAGGTGAGGATATTGGGACTGGCCAGCATGACGAGGCCGTCGTCGACGAGCTGCCCCACCTCCTCGACGGTCTCCTCGATCGTCCGGCGGTTCTCGCCCTCCAGACCGAACAGCACGGAGGTACCGACGGGTATGCCGGCCTCCCGTATCCGCTCCAGGGCAGTGCGGACCTTCTTCTTCCACGGCAGGTCGATGGTGCGGCGGAGGTTCTTGTGGACGTGCTCCATGACCTCGCTCGACATGCTCTCGATGCCCAGGTAGAGGTAAGTGCAGCCCGCCTCGCGCAGGGTGGACAGCAGCGCGCGCACCTCGCTCTCGCCGTGCAGCGTGGTGAGCAGATCGGCGGTCACCTGGCAGCCGAACCGCAGGTCACGCAGACGCTGCCAGTCGTCGTCCCCGGTGATCCACCGGCGGCAGCGCTCGGGCAGCTGCTCAGGCGACGGCGCGGTACGGGCCGCGCGCAGCACCTCGCAGAACTCGTGGATGGCCCGGAACGTGCCGGCCCAGAAGATGGAGTCGTCGAAGAAGACCGCCGCGGCGCCGTAGCTGACGTACTCGCACACCCGCTCAAGGGCGGCCTCGGCTGGTGAGGCACCGAAGCGCTTGAGTCCGCCGACCACGAGGGCCGACTCGGAGCAGAAGTCGCAGTGGTAGGGGCAGGCGTTGGTCACGGTCATGTGAGCCGTGCGGGCGGGGCTGCCGTCGGGCAGCGGGAAGACGGGGAACCGGGCGCGGACGGCGAAACCCTGGTACGGGGACGGCAGTTGGGCCAGATCGTACTTCCCACCTCTGACAGGGAAGGCGTGCAGAGCGTCCTCGTCCCGCGCGCACAGCAGCGAGCTGCCCGGCAGGCGCAGCCCCGCGGCACCGAGCAGGGACAGCATCTCGACAACGTCGCGGACGCGAGCCCGGGTACGGTCGAGGTCCATCGCCAGGGCGACCGCCTTCATCAACAGGTCGAGCGCGAAGTAACCCTCGCCCCCGACGCAGAAGTCCACGACCGGCTCGGCACGGCCCTCCTCGATAGCGCGCAGCGTGCTGCTGTACTCCAGGCTGACGGACCGGTCCGCAGGGGCATAGCGCATGGTCTCGTCCATGTGCCGTCCCCCGAACACCACGAGACAGTCGGGCGCCTCCTCCTTGACCAGACGGGCCATCTCCAAGGCGTAGCGGTGTCCCGGAGAGACCGTGCTGACAAGGAAGACCTTCGGGCGTAACCGCCGAGTGACCGCCCGCAGGTCGTTGCGGGCCTGCTCGTCCCACACCCGGGGGTCGAAGACGGCACTGTCGGGGGTGCTCTCCATGTCCCGCTCGGCGCGTAGCCCGTGCCGCGCGGACAGCCGCCGCTCCTTACTCGGGGGACAGTGCCAGTCAGGACACAGGTCCGTGAACGGCAGGTCCTCGCTGCCGTCCGCCGCGATCCGGGCCGACTTCAGCGCGCTGTCGACGGCGACGCTGAGCGCCGCGTACAGGCACATCGGGTCGCCGGGGTACGTGATCTCTCCCTCGGGCGACGTCATCACCGGCGCGAGCGCGGCGAGCACCGGGAAGGCACGAGTGCTCCACGGCACCTGGCCCAGGTGTTCGCACCGAGCCCGTTCGAGCAGAGCGTCGCGTCGGGACCGGCGTAACGCGGCGAGCGCGTCGGCTGAGGCCTCATCCACGTGCATGGGGCGCTGGAAGACGTCATGGACGACGGTCTTGAGTGCTGCTGTGGGCAAGGCGGTACCTCTCGTTGCTGTTGGTTACGAGGAACGGCATGGGCGGGGGACGGAACAAGAGCGGCGCCGATCGGTATCGCTGGTGGTTGTGGAGCCGGGGAGGCGTGGGTAACCGTGGCGTTCGTCTCCGCACGGCAGCCGATCGCCAGTTGAGTGGTGGGTCGGCCGTGGGTGTCCTCAGTGTGCGAGGTCGGAGAACGGCAACCAGATACCGTTCACAGCACGGCCATACGATGCGAGTTCCTCCCCATGCTGTGTCAACATCGGTTACCCACATTCAGGTAGCCCCGGCTGAGCATCGGAGGGGGCTTCGGCACGGCCATCCTGAATAGTTGGCGGATACACTGTCAACATCCAATGGGCCGTGGATTTTCAGGGCTCGCGCCACCGCCGATCCAATTGGATCGGATGGTCATTGTTGACAGGGTTTGACGACGGGTAGGTTCTGGTCGCCCGTCAGAAAGCGGCCTCGATGGCGAACCTGGTCTTCAAGCGGGACTCGACCGACCAGCAGTCGACCGCCCGGCAGGACCTCGTCCTCGCCCAGTGCCACCGAGAGCGCCATCTGCAGCAGGATCTTGCGGACCGTCTGCACCAGCAGCACGGCCCCGGCCTGGGTGACCACTGAACGGCCACCGCCCCGACGCGAACAGGCGGGTACGACCCGCTGCTCTTCTTCGCCTGGAAATGCATCCGGCGATGGCAGGAACAAGAACCTCGACGATCCTCATTCTTGCTGGTCAGAGGCACTTTTCGCTGTTCTGGCAACCTGCCGGACAGCCCGCTTCATGGCAGCGCGAGGCCAGTTGTTCCCCTGGTCCGCCGGAGAGTCGTGGGTCCGTCTCGCCCGGAGCGAACCGGCCGGTGAACTCCCGTCCGGGCTCCGGTGCGACCCGTTGCCGGGAGTTCAGCACTCGGAGGAGACCCTGACTGGTGCCAGTACGTATACGTCCGGTCGGTGCCATAGCCTCAACCTTCAGTTCGTGGTGACTGACGCTAAAGCGTCGTTCCAGACTGCTCCACCATCCCCTCCGACCACCTTTCGAAATGCCTGCTCGGCATCGTTCGCATTACCTGGGGGACCTCGTGTTCACACCTGGCACGCCACAGCCTGACAGTGGTGAATCTTCCGACTCGGCCTGGCTACAGGCATTTCGTGAGGTTCTTGCGTCCGCCGATATCGACGAGGACACCAACTTCTTCCAGGCGGGCGGCCATTCGCTGCTGATCCCGAAGCTGTTGTCGCGTTACGAGTTGCTTTCGGGTTGGCGGCCGCCGGCGAGTCTCGTGTTCAAGTTCTCGTCCCCACGCGAGCTCGAGGCGGAGTCCGCCGTGCTCCACGAGCGGACCGCGGAGCAGGGCAGCCGGTAGCGCGATTCCGGTGCCGACGGTCAGGGCTGTGCCAGGGCGCGGGCCCGGGCGACTGTCGGGTCGGGAGGAGCGTTTCACTCGAACCACTGGAAGAGGGCAGTAGCCATAGTCGACTTCGAGATCAGGCCGAACCGGAAGCCGGCGCCCGAGGCGGAGCGCCGCGCCGCTCTCGACGCTGCTGCGTTCGGCCAGGTGTTCACCGATCACATGATCACTCTGCGCTGGGATGAGGAGCACGGGTGGCACGACGGACGGGTCGAGGCCTTCCAGCCCATCTCCCTGCCGCCGTCGGCGTCGGTCTTCCACTACGGGCAGGAGATCTTCGAGGGGATGAAGGCGTACCGTCAGGAAGGTGGGTCCATCGCCCTCTTCCGGCCGGAGCGCAACGCCGCCCGGTTCAACGCCTCCGCCCGTCGGCTCGCGATGCCGGAGATCCCGGTGGAGACGTACGTCCACGCCGTTGAACTGCTCGTCCGGCAGGATCGCCAATGGGTGCCGGACGGTGAGGGCAACAGCCTGTATCTGCGGCCGATGATGATCGCGACCCAGCCGACGCTGGGATTCACCCTTCCGTCGAACAGCTATCTGTTCTGTGTGATCGCCAGCCCGGCACCCGGGTACTTTCGCGGGCGCACCGGGCCGTCGGCGCTGTCCGTCTGGCTGTCCGAGGAATACAGCCGCGCCGCGCCCGGTGGGACCGGATTCGCGAAGGCCGGCGGCAATTACGCCGCGGCTTTCCTGGCCCAGCGGAACGCCGTGGACAACGGTTGCGACCAGGTCGTCTGGCTGGACGCGGTCGAGCGCACGTGGGTCGAGGAGATGGGCGGGATGAACCTTTGCTTCGTCCAAGGCTCCGGTGACTCTCAGACGCTCATGACACCTGCGTTGACCGGAACGCTGCTGCCGGGGGTGACGCGGAGCTCGCTGCTCCAGCTCGCCGGAAGGCTCGGCCTCGACTGCGAGGAGGGACGTATCTCGGTGGATCAGTGGCGCAAGCAGTGCGAAACGGGCCAGATCACCGAGGTCTTCGCCTGCGGGACCGCGGCGGTCATCGCACCGGTCGGACAGGTGCGCGGTGCCGACGGCGGATGGACGATCGGCGATGGCCGCCCCGGCCCGGTCACCATGCGGCTTCGCGAGGAGTTGCTCGGTATCCAATACGGCCGCATCCCAGATGAGTTCGGTTGGACGCACCCCGTGTGCTGACCATGTTTGGCCGTATCGGACTGACAGAGAAAGATCTCCCGACTTGAATGAGTTTGATAACCCCAACGGCACGTTTGTGGTCCTGGTCAACGATGAGGAACAGTACTCACTGTGGCCGTCGAAGCTGGAGCGCCCATCCGGCTGGCGGGTGGCGCGGGAGGCCGGCTCTCGCGAAGAGTGCCATGCGTTCATCGAATCGACGTGGTCCGACATCCGGCCGGCGAGTGCCCAGGGCGCCGCGCCTGAGCACGACCCGGTGGCGCTTATCCACAACCTGGTTGCCGAGCAGGCCAGGCGTACGCCCCGCGACGTGGCGGTCAGCCACGCAGGCACCGCACTGACCTACGAGGAACTGGACACGCAGGCTGAGTTGCTGGCCGGCCGACTGCGATCGGCGGGCGTCGGTGGCGGATCCGTCGTCGCCGTCGTCCTCGGCCGGTCGCTACCGCTCATCACCACGCTGCTGGCCGTCCTCAAGGCCGGTGGGGCGTACCTGTATCTCGACCCGACCGAGCCGGCCGACCAGCGACGCCGGATCGTGGCGGACTCCGCCGTCCGGTTCGCGGTCGTCAGCCGCGAGACGGCGGACGCGGTCCCGGAGATCGGCCAGATCCTGTGCGTCGACGACGAGACCGCCGACCGGTACTCGCCGGAGCCGGTCGACGAGACGCCGATCACGGCGGACACTCCTATGTACGTCTGCTACACCTCCGGGTCCACCGGCGAGCCCAAGGGCGTCGTGGTGCCGCACCGCGCGGTCTTCCGGCTGATCGACAATCCCGGGTGGATCGACGTCCAGCCCGAGGACGTCTTCCTGCAGCTCACTCGCGTTGGGTTCGACGTCTCCACCTTCGAGATCTGGACCCCGCTGGTGCGCGGCAACCGCCTCGCGCTGGCCGGCACCGGCCACGCCGACTTCGGCGAGCTCATCGCCACGGTACAGAACGAGGGCATCACCGTCCTGTGGCTCACCACGGGGCTCTTCCACAAGATCGTCGACCACCATCGTGACGGCCTCGGTGGGGTCCGTCACCTCCTGGCCGGCGGAGACGTCCTGTCGCCGACGCACGTCAGGCAGCTCCTGGAAACACACCCGCACCTGGTCTTCACCAACGGGTACGGCCCGACCGAGAACACGACGTTCACGACCTGCTGGACGTCGCGCACGCCGCCCAGCGGTTCCCGGGTGCCGATCGGGCGGGCCGTCGACGGCACTACGACCATGGTCCTCGACGACGCGCTCCGGCCGGTGAAGCCGGGCGAGGTCGGCGAGCTCTGGGTCGGCGGGCCCGGAGTGGCCACCGGCTACCTGCGCAGGCCGGTGGCCACTGCGGAGAAATTCGTCGCCGACATCGATCCCTCCAGGCCCGGCGCCCGGATGTACCGTACCGGCGATCTCGTGATCGCCGACGACGCCGGCGACCTCGACTTCCTGGGCCGTGCCGACCGGCAGCTCAAGATCCGCGGCTACCGTGTCGAGCCGAGCACGGTGGAAGTGGAGCTGATGGCCCATCCGAAGGTGCAGCGGGCCGTGGTGCTCGCCCACACCGACGGCGCGGGCGACGCCCGGCTCATCGCCACCGTCGCCGTCGGCGAGCTCCTGGCGGACGAAGCGACGACGCTGGGCAGCGAGCTGCGCGACCACCTGCACAAGACACTGCCCGCGCACCTCGTCCCGTGGGGGATCTTCCCGGTCGCGGACATCCCGCTGAATCCGAATGGCAAGGTCGATCGCTCGGCCCTGCCCGCGGCCCGGATGCCGCGCAACGTCTGGAATGACTTCGTCGGGCCCTCCACCGATCTCCAGCGGCAGCTGGCGGAGATCTGGAGCGAAGCCCTGGAGATCGAGCCGATCGGCATCACCGACGACTTCTTCGAGCTGGGCGGGCATTCGCTGCTCGCAGCCGAGCTGCTGGCCGCGCTGGAGAATCGGTTCAAGGTGGCCATGTCCGCGCGTACTTTGTTCCTGAATCCCACGATCGAGGCTTTGGCCGAAGAGGTCTCGCGGCGGCTGGACAGCGCCGCGGCCGAGGCCGGACAAGGGTGATGAAGATGACCGATGTCGATGAGATGCCCGCCCGCCTGGTGGGCAAGTGCCCGGTGAGCCACACGGCGGCGTACGGCGTCGCCGACCCCATGCTGTTCAGCGACGGCGACTACCGCGCCACCTGGGCCCACTTGCGCGGGCTGGATCGGCTCACCTGGCAGCAGGTGGACGATCGGCGCGGCTTCTGGTCCGTGGTCAAGTACGAGGACGCCGACCGGGTCCTGCGCGACCACGAGACGTTCACGTCCGAGCGCGGAACGATGCTCGACACCCTGGGCACCCAGGACCCCGCGGGCGGCCGTCAGATTCCGGTGACCGACCCTCCGCGGCACACCGGGATGCGCGCGCGGTTGCAGAAGGCGCTCACGCCCAAGTCGCTGGAGGCGCAGCACGCGGCGATCCAGGGTCTGGTGCGCGAGCTGTTCGCGCCGCTGGGCGACGGCGGCACCTTCGACTTCGCTGAGGCCATGCTCATGCTCCCCGTGGCGGTGGCCGGGGTCGCGATGGACCTGCCCCGGGAGGACTGGCCGCGGCTGTGCCACCTGCTCAACGCCTCGATCGCGGGCCACGATCCCGACTATCTGGACGCCGACACCGGCGATGCCGTGGCGACGGTGGACGGCGCGCACCGAGAGCTGTTCGCGTACTTCCAGGAGATCTACCGCGAGCGGAAGCGCAAGCTCGGCGACGACCTCATCAGTGTTCTGATGACCACCCAGGTGGACGGCCGGCCGATGGCGCCCGGCGAGGTCATGTCCAACTGCTACAGCGTGCTGCTCGGGGCGTCGGTGACGACTCCGCACTCGCCCAACTACGTCATGGCCGAGCACATCGGGGACGGGCTGCTCGACGAGTGGGCCGCCGACATCAGCGTCACCGGGTCGGCGGTCGAGGAGGCCTTGCGCCTCGCTGCGCCCGTGAACTACTTCATGCGCCATGCCACCAGGGATGTCGAGGTGCGGGGCACCACAGTCAAGGAGGGCGACCCGCTCGTCGTCTGGTTCGGATCGGCGAACCGAGACGGGGATGTGTTCCCCGATCCCGACGAGTTCCAACTGCGTCGCAAGCCGAACCGGCACCTCTCGTTCGGCATGGGCCCGCACTACTGCGTCGGCCACACACTCGCCCGCGCCACCCTGAAGATCCTCTTCGAAGAGCTGCTGACCTCGTATCACCGGTTCGAGTCCGCCGGCACTCCGGTACGGATGCGCTCGACGTTCGTGTCCGGTTACAAGCACCTGCCGATCACGGCACGCCCCATCTGACGAACACCGAGAGGTAAGAAGCTCCATGTCCGACGGACATCGCTGGTTCAAGCGTTTTCGAAGCCCGGCAGCCGGGGCGACCACGCTGCTGTGCCTGCACCACGCGGGCGGCAACGCGGCGATGTTCCGCGAGTGGCCGCGGCTGCTGCCGCCGTCGATCGACCCGATCGCGGTGCAGCTGCCCGGCCGTGCCGACCGGATCGCCGAACCGCCGTTCCGCGCCATGGAGGACTTGGTCGACGGCCTCGTCGATGCCGTCGAGCCGCTGCTGGACCGGCCGGTCGCCTTGTTCGGAGCGAGCATGGGCGCGCGGGTCGGGTGGTCGCTCGCACATGCCCTGCGCGAGAGGGGGCTGCCGATGCTGCGCGCGCTGTACGTCTCGGCGAGCTCCGCGCCGAGCCTTGATCGCGAGGTGCGCGGCTGGAACGGTCCGGACGAGGGCTTGGTGCAGTACATGAGGACGCTGGGAGGCACCCCGGCCCAGTTCCTCGACGACCCTGAGCTGTTGGACGAAATCGTGGCCACCTTGCGCGCTGACCTGACCGTGCTCAGTACGCACACGTATCAACCCGACGTGCTGCTCGACATCCCGATCACAGCCTTCGCCGGCGCTGCCGACGAAGAATCCTCACCGCAGCAGCAGGAGCCGTGGGGCAAGGAGACCACCGGTCCGTTCGTCATGAACGTCATCGACGGCGGGCACTTCCTCGACGCGAATGCGACGCGGCTCGTGATCGACGCTATCTCGGAGGACCTGCGATGAGCGATGTCACCGCAAGGCTGGCACCGAACAAGTGGTTTCCGCGCGCACCGCTGGCCGAGGCGTCGGCGCGCCTGTTCTGCATCCCCTACTCCGGCTGCGGGGCGATGATGTACCGGCAGTGGCCGGATTCCTATCGGGGAATCGACTTCTGCCGCCTGCAACCGCCGGGCCGGGAGAACCGGTTCAACGAGCCGATCTTCGCCACCTACCAGGACATGGCGGCGGCGCTGGCGGACGCCGTCGAGCCCTACCTCGACGTCCCCTACGGCTTTTTCGGCCACTGTGGTTCCGCGCTCGCGGCGTATGAGGTATCCGCGGAGATCGAGCGGCGCGGATGGCCGACGCCGAGCTCCCTGTTCATCTCGTCGCAGGTCGCACCGCAGGATGGACCGACCGGGCGATGGCTCGTGATGAACCGGTCCGAGCTGAACGACGAGCTGGACAAGATGACCATCGCGATGGGCGGCACACCGATCCCCGACCTCAGCGACGTCTATCTGGACATCCTCGAAGAGGACATCGCCGCCAACAAGCGGTACGTCATGCCGGACCCGCAGCGGCTGGCGACGCCGATCACTACGATCGGATGGAGCGAGGACATCGAGGTCGACCATCGGCACATGGGCGGATGGACGGCCTGCGGGGACACGCACTTCGTGCTCCTCAACGGCCCGCACCAGCGCTTCCTCAGTGCGCCGCCGGACCTCTTCGAGACCTTCGCCGCGGGCCTGCCGACCCTTGCATGAAACGCGCGTGAGCATCGAGGGCTTGCAGGGCTGGGTGAAGCAGGCGAAGGCCGACCTGGGCGAGGGGCCGGCGGGTGCGTTGATCACCCGTCGAGCGTGAAGAACTCCGGCGGCTGCGCAGGCGGGACCGTGAACAGCAGCAGACCATCGAGATCCTGAAAAGAGGTCTCGCCTTCTTCGCGAAGGAAATGAAGTGGGCGAGGTCTGCCGCTTCATCGACGTGGAGAAAGGCCACCGAACACAACCCGGGCGGTTTCAGTATCGCTGCCCTGTGTCGCGTCCTGGACGTCGCCCGGCGAGGACGAACTCGCCGAGGCGATACGGAAGATCCACGTCGAGCACCGGGGTGCCTACGGCGCGCCCCGCGTGCCCGCCACGCTGCGGCGGAAGGGCCGGCGGCTCATCCGGAAGAAGGTCGAGCGGATCATTAGCGAGCGCGACATCCGCGGGATCACCCGCCGCAAGCGCGCCGCAACCTCACCAAGGCCGACCGCAAGGCCGCCCCGTCCCCGGACCTGATCGGACGCAACTTCACCGCCGACGAGCCGGGCCAAAAGCTGGTCGGTGACACCACGTACCTGCCGGCCCTCGCGGGCTGGTGGTATCTCGCGACGGTCATCGAGCCGGCGACCCGCGAGGTGACCGGATACGCGATGGCGGACCATCACCGCACCGAACTCGTCGTCGACGCCCCGCAGATGGCCGGTGGCCGCGGCAACTTGAAGCGGGCTGCATCATGCACACCGACCGCGGATCGGAATACACAAGTGGTGAATTCCACAGGCACATAAGGAAGTTGAAGTTGAGGCAGAGCATGGGATGAACCGGATCATGTTACGATAACGCCGCGACCGAAAGTTCTTTCGGGCTAATCAAAGCGGAGATCGGCACCACCGTCTGGGAATCCCATGAGGCGGCCCGTTCCGAAAACACCCCGAGCGCGGGTACGTCACCCAACTCGAAACACGAACTCTGCTGCAACCAGATCTCGCCCCCCGCAGCGTAGCCACCCGCTGTCCAGACTCAGGGCGGAGCTTCACCTTGCGCGCCCCACTTGAGGAGTTCCATGCCCACCCAGACCGTCATGCTCGTCAAGCAAATCCCTGAATACCTCGGCTCCGAGCTGGCTAAGCGAATTTACTACGTCACGCCAGGGATCGAGGGTTTTCAGCTTATTTCTGAAGGCGGGCGGGTCGTGGGTGTAGAGGTCACCACATCGACCGCTGTGAATGGGGATGAACTCAGCCGAAAATTGGACGTGATAATTACCAAGGACGTGCTGCCCCAAGAGCAGTTGGAGACCGAAATAATTTGGAAGTCTCCACACGCCGCACAGGGAGACGATGGGGTCTTCGCGAAGCTGGCAGACGCCGATATAGTCGCAGAGATGGGGGAAGGGCTCTACGCCGTTGGCGGCCTATTCGGCAAGGTGATGTTCGGGCTTGACCGTAGGCTTCACGAACTGGCCGTCCAAGAATTCGACGCCGACTCGTTCCACTACCCCACCCTCATATCTACGGAAACCCTGCGGCGCGCTGGGTACATGAGTGCCTTTCCTCAGTTCCTGATGACGGCCAGTCGATTCCACTCGGACGTCGACACCTACGACTCATTCACATCGGGAATCGCGGCGTCCGAAGATATCGGCAAGCATATCGAAGAGCACAGCGAACATATCGGCTACTGCCTTCCTCCTGCCGTTTGCTATCACGTCTACGAGCACTTGTCTGGCAGCAGCCTGGACAAAAAGTCCATCGCAGTGACCACTCGAGGGAAAACCTTCCGCTTCGAGGCCCGCTATCGGCGCTCTCTGGAACGGCTCTGGGAATTTACTATGCGGGAGGTCGTCTTCTTCGGTGACCGGAATTCGGTCGTCGAACAGCGCCGTCGTATGGTTTCCGCTGTCTGCGATCTGGTCGACGAACTGGGACTGGCCGGTCGAGTTGAAGTCGCCAACGACCCATTCTTCCTCAACGAGCAGGTCGCCGACTATGTGCAGGTCCAGCGAGTCATGGAACTCAAGTACGAGCTGTGCCTACCCGTCGAGGCCGGCCGCAGCGTAGCCGCCGGATCGTTCAACGTTCACGGCGACAAGTTCGGCTCCGTCTTTGGGATTTCCGACGCGAACGGCGGTACCGCGTACACCGCATGTGTCGGATTCGGGCTCGAGCGTTTCGCGTACGCGGTGTTCTGCCAGCACGGCGCGGACCCCGGCGCGTGGCCCGATGCTCTGAAGGCGCTGGTCAGCTCACACGGTAACGGGGCAGCAGGAGAGCCGGATGTGGAGAAGGGTCGCCCGCGCCGGTGATTTGCCGTCTGGCCCGTCTTCGGCCAGGTGCGCCCCGGACGACGCCCAAGTCGGCGGCTCGCCCTCCGCACGACCGTCGTCGGGATGAGTGAGCTTCTTCGAGCTGGTCACCGATCAGGTGACGGTTCCGGAGCGCAACGAGCGAGGCCCCCGAGCTGTTGATCGAGATGTCTGACATCTCAACCACACTGCTCGGGGGCCTCGTTGGTCATCCCGCCTGCCGCAATCGACCTGCCTCCCGCTCGCCGGACGTGCGCCGGGTCTGCTGAAGGGTCCTGCGCGAGACCGATGCGGACATGGTCCTGCCGGACGGCACCCCGCCCGGTGCGACCGGGTCGGAGACGGACGAGCCGACTACTCCCACACACACCGCCGGCACGGGGTGAACGTGTAGGTGGTCACCGATCCGAACAGCCCGGCCGCTGTGGCTGTGGCTGTGGCTGTGCCCCGCCCTGCCGAGCCGGGCTCACGACCTGACCCCGGCCCGTACCCACCAGAGCATCCGCATCCGCGAGCGCCAGGGCGTCCCCGCCCTCGCCGGCTTCGCCTGCCAGGGCGGCGGCCTCTGGGTGGCCACAGGCATCAAACGCGGGCCCCCGCAGGAGCCCACCCTCTCCGCCGGAGCAGCAACGCGAAGAAGCTCAATGACGCAGGCGAGATAGAGCCATACGGGCCGACCTGCATGTATGTGATGTCGCCGCACCATTTCTCGTCCAGAGCGCGGGCGGTGAAGTCCCTGAGGACGAGGTCCGCCCCGGCGGGGCGAGACGGTCCGCGATGGTGGTCCGCTTCTTCTTGCGCAGATACCGGCCGACGATGTCGTTCTTGCCCATCAGCCGCGGGACACGCTTGCCGTTGAAGGTGTGGCCGAAGCCCTGCAGATCGGCGTGGACGCTCAACGCGCCGTAGTTCCCACGGTGTTCGGCATGGGTCTCGGCGACCAGGGCGTCCTCCCTGGCCTGCCGCTCGGCGCGCGTCAGCGCCAGCGACCCACCGCCGAAGGACTCGGTATTCTCGGAAATGAAGTGAAGTCCCAGCGGCGGGCCTTCACTTCATCTCGTACGCGAAACATTGCGCCGCCCGGCGCAGGATCTCGCGTTCCAGCTGCCATTCCTTCTCGGCCTTCACGAGCCGGGCGTTCTCCGCCCGCAACCGGGCGACCTCGCTCTGCACGCCTTCTTCGTCCTGGCCGCCGCTCCCGGCCGGGCGGCTATCGGCGACGCGCACCCAGCTACGGAGCGCTTCGGGGTTGCCGTTCAGATCAGCCGCAACGACCCTGAACGCCGGCCTGCCGTTCAATCTCAGCAGACGGATTCGCCTAGCAGAGCCTCAATAGAATTGTCGTCGCAGGTCTCCCAGAAGCCACCCACAGTGTCTTCAAGCTGGTTCATCGAGTCCGCTTCGAACAAAACTTTCTGGTAGGTCGATATATCGTACTCGACGTCGGCCAGGCTCTTCAGCTCCAGCGGGAGGATGTCAGCGTCACGGAAATGGTTCAGCTCTCCGTACGAGGAAACGATCGTCGCACCGTACGCCTTTGGCTTTCCCTGCTCCCGGATCAGGCCGCACTCGAGCGTGAACCAGAACACCTTGGCAATGAACTGCAACGCCGCCTCACTTTCGGCTCGCGCGGCAGCCTCACCAGCCAGGCGGTACAAACGGGCGAACCGCTTGTTCGCCAGAGCGTTCCCGTGCCCGATAACATCGTGCAGCATGTCCGGATCTGCGGTGTAGAACGGTGTGCTCGGATGCCTCAAATACTGTGTGGAGTGGAAGGCCGAATCTGCCAGGCCGCTGCAGAACTGCCGGAAGGGCACGAGCGCAGGCGCTGACCTGAAACGAAAGCCGGAAAGCGACTCAATACGCCCGCTGACATCCCGGAGCTGCGGAACCTGTTCCTGGGGGATTGCGAGGGATTCCGCCGCGTCAAGGTACTCGATCGTGGCGTCCGAGCGGTGGCGTGCGGCAAGCTTTCCGCTCACCAGCCGCCAGACCTCGTGTTCCTGTTCCGTGTACTCGATCGTTGGGATCGGATCGTCCGGACCACAGCGATCCGCCAAGGCCGCTATTTCGGCACGTCGCGCCTCGTAGTACGGGTCGGAAGCCTCTGTTGATTGTTCCTGCACGTGCTTCTCAGCTCCTTGCCCAGGTGTCATTCGAGTTCAAATATAAATCCGTTTGTCAACCCGTCCAGGCGGTGAGTCTTCAGAAGTCGCCAGCCCGTCTCGGGAAAGACATCTTCCCAATCCTCCATGGTCGGCAGATAAACGCCCATGAGGTCGTGCCCGACTTCGTAACCCAGGTTGAACATCGGGAATCGGTGGTCGGGCAGATCGGTCAGTCGAGCTGTGTCCGCCAGCAGGAGTCGGCGCGCGTTCGGAAACACCTCGCGAAGTTTCCGGAAAGAGGTGATGCACTTCTCTCGGGGCCAGAAGTCGTGCGCCATCATGAAGCTGGTGATGAGGTCGACGTCGGCGAGTTCGGGACGTGGTTCGAGCGCGCGGGCGTCCGCGACACCGAACGAAATGCGGTCTCCGAGCCCAGCCTCCGCTGTGGCGGCCTTGGCGGCCTCCAGCGCACGGGGGGCGATGTCGAGCCCGAGTCCCTGGACTCCGGGATGACGCCGGGCGATCTGCCGAAGTCGTTCACCGCTGCCGCATCCGAGGTCGGCAACCTTGGTGAAGGGGAGATCCAGACCATCCATCACCTCCCAAAAGACAGGGTCAAAGACCTCAGCATTGATTTCCCGGCAGGCGAAACTGATCGCCGGCGCGTCCCGGGTGTAGAACTCGCCGACTCGGTTGGCGTTCTTCATCACCGTGGGCATGGCCGTGAACAAGGACGCACTGCCGCGGGTGAGCCAATGGAAGAAGGACTTAGTCCGGAACACGTCGTCGAACAACGGGCCGGGGAGGATGGTGTCGCCTTCACGCTCGACGACGCCGACGCTGGCCAGCGCGGTGAACATGCCCCTTGTCGACTGGACGTGCAGGTCGTGCTCCTCGGCGAAGGCGGCCGCCTCGAGCTTGCCCTTCCCGCTCAGTTCATCAAGAGCGCCGATCTCCCATCCGGCAGCGATCGCCCAAGACGCGACTGCCGAGTTGAAGAGATCAGCCGCTGACTGCGAGGCGGCCAGGTGCGGTTGATCGGCTACCTGGCCTGTTTCCCATTCAGGAGGATTCATTGTACGGCCTTCCCGTCACGCGGATAGAGGGAGCCTTCGAAATTGCGGCTCCCCCAGGTTCTTTTATGCCACTGCCTGAGTCCAGCTTTATCCAGGCCGGGCGGCGGGCTTCAGGGGCGGGGAGTGTTCGGAATCTGGTTCTTTTCCAGAAACCTAACGTGGCGTTCGTTCGCTTCGTCCCACGCCGGGGAGACAGTGAGCAGTAGCTCCATGTTTCCGAAATAGTAAATACGTGTCCCCGGTGGGACGGCGACTAGATCCGTGGCGTTCACTTCTACGGCTTCGTCGTTGAGATAGAAGGTGCCATGGCCGCTGATGACGTAAATCGTATAGGAGCTCTTAACGTTGTAGAACTCCTCAAAATGACCTTCCGCGACACGGATGTGGACGGTGGTCACAGACGGATCCGCTTGCCCGTATACGGTCAGGTCGACGCCGTGCTTGTTGAAGCGAGCCGCAGCCTCAGCCGTGTATTTGTATTGATTCACGGTTCTGCGCACCGGGCCCGGGGTCACAACCAGCCGTGGAGCTGAATCAGCTCCGCGCGCAGTTGCTCGACGGAAGGACGTTCGACATAGATCTCCTGGTCTCCGGCCTTCTCGATCTCCCGGTCTCCACCCTTCTCGATCCCCCTGACTCCGCCCTTCTCGCCGACCGGGGTCGTGCGATAGACATTCGTCGAACTCCGCACAGTGGGCCCTTGCAGGACGACCGTGGCCGTAGGCCCGTCGTGGGAACGCGCGATGCTGTGGAGGACTCGGTGGTCAAGGTGGTAGACCGTGCCGGCCTGCAGGTTGGATTCGAACACCTGGGCCAGCTGATCGGTCCCCATGGACTCCAGCGAGAAGAACTGGTCCGCCCGGACTGGGGTGTACTTGTAGTGGTGGTACTCGTCGCCGGGGGCAATCATGTACTCGCGGGCGTTGTACTCGCCGAGCAGCAGGGCGGTTGTGAAGTCCCAGCGATGCGAGTGGATGTCCTCCCTGGGCGGGCGATCCGCCTCCGACTGTGGATGCCATACGTGGAGGCGAAGCTTCCAGGCGTTCTCGCTGCCGACCGCCAAAACGAGCTTGAGAAAGCTGTTCGCGTGGTAATACGACCGCGCCGCGATCTCGGCGAGTTGATCGTCGTCCGACACTATGTGGTCTATCAGGGACCGCATCTCGTCGTGCCTGGCGAGACTGCGGACCACCGCCCCGGTCCGTTCGGAGAGCGTGCCGTCGCCAAGGTGGCCCGTCATTTCCAGGTGGTCGCGCACTTCAGGCAGTAGCGTCTTTGCGAAAAGTTGTGCCATGAATCGGATCCTTTGTGCGAGCGTTGGTTCCCCATAAACCGGGTATGTCTAGTAACTGCCGCTCCCTACCTGGCGGCCCTCCGCGGAAGAACGCGAAACGGAGCGCATTCGGAATGATCCGAGTGACGCGTCGGCCTCGCCCCGGCAGGGGCGCTATGTAGCCAGACGGCCATCTTGGTAGGCAATTCTGAGTTTCACTCACGGGCTGCTATGGCCAAGTGAGAAGAAGCTGCAAGACTGGATTTGCTCCGACGGGGGCCAGGTCGGATTGAACGTCTCCATACGTGGCATCCAATCTCTATTGCGGCTCGGTCATCTCCTGACAGGTGGTGCAAATTCCTGAGCCGGGGCAGCAGCTCATTGACTATACGGAACCGGATACTAGCGATCCGCTGGCGGCACGCGTACTGACATCAGCCAGGGCCGCCTAACCAGCCCTTGCATGATTGGCGGTGGCACGGCAGGTGCGCTCATCCGGCCCCGGGTCCCGGCCGGCGGGGACGTCGCCGCACGTACTGTTGTGGGGCGTCTTGGTTCTGGGGACGTATCGGATGGTCGCGTCGTTCTTCGTGGGGATCTGTGCTCGGACGTCTTCGGTTCGGCAGCCGGCCCGTGTGCGACGACGGGATGAAGATGAACGACGGTCTGCCAGCTCAGGGGCCGGACGTTGCTCGTTATTGAGCTTCTTCGAGCTGGTCACCGATCAGGTGACGGTTCCGGAGCGCAACGAGCGAGGCCCCCGAGCTGTTGATCGAGATGCCTGACATCTCAACCACGCTGCCCGGGGACCTCGTTGGTCATCCACCCGCTCGCCGAACATACGCCGGGTCTGCTGAAGGGTCCTGCGCGAGACCGATGCGGACTTCGTCCTGCCGGACGGCACCCTCGCCCAGTGCGACCGGGCGGGAGACGGACGAGCCGACCACTCCCGCAGACACCGCCGGCAGGGGGTGAACGTGCAGGTGGCCACCGATCCGAACAGCTCGGTTGCTGTGAAAGAACCGTCGGACGAACTACGCTCCGTCATAACATGTTTGACGCGCGAAGCCGCAGGAGTGCTCGACATGCCGTCCGATGTCGTGCAGTACAGCATTCTGGGCGTGCTCCAGTCGCCGTCAACTGCTTACTCTGACGCCGCAACTGCCAGCACTTCGTGATGTTCCTGCGCGCTGACCTTCCCCTCATAGCGTGGAGTCCTGGACCAGAGGGGTAGTTGAGGGCCGATTGCGGGCGCGACCGACACGAGCGGCATGCCGGCCGCAATCACGCTGTCCGCACCTAGCGTTGAAGAGTCCGACACACGGATCGCCGACGATTCGCGATTGGTATACGGAACAGGTCTGACTTCCTCCCTACGAATGGGCGACACCGTGGAACCCACATCCCTCATCAAGCTCGCAACCTGGAACATAGGAGGCGGGATTCTCGGCGCATCCCATCAGCGCGGCGGAATCCCCTCGCCGGACTACTATGCGTCGGTGCTGCGGCAGCATGCGCCCGATGTGGTCTGCCTCCAGGAGGCTCACGACTACCTCGGGCGTCGCGAGAGCCAGCCGCACTACCTGGCGCGCCGAGCGGGGTATCCGCACGTGGTGTCGTTCCCCACCAGCGCCTCGCACCTGGCAGGAGACGCCAACCTCACGCTGGCGGTCCTGTCCCGCTTCCCGCTCGGGAACGCGGTGTACAGACAATTCCCAAACCCCGGCCTGACTGGCACCGGCCCAGACGGAGAGGCGTGGTCGCTGGCAGACAAGGGATACATGATCACCAAGGTCGACCTGGGTGGCCGTCAGGTCGGGCTGATCAACGGCCACTGCTTTCCGCTGCGGTACTTCGGCGCACGTGCCACAGACCCGGGATTTGCTGGCGTATGGGACATGCTCACACGGGACATGCTGACCCTCAAGGAGTCCGGTCCGGCCGTGGTCGCCGTCGACCTGAACCATGACCCGATCGAGGACGTGCTGAATGAGGTCCTCAGGCGAGACAGGTACATCAACGCGTTCGCGAATACCGCCACGGCCGTCAAGGGTGCCAAGCGGGACTTTGTCCTCTACGAGCAGGGAATGCGCCTACTGTCGGCTACGGTGACGGCCACCGAATCCGATCACGCGTACCGTCAGGTGAGCCTTCTCGTCGAATGCTCTACCTCCCAAATCCATCGTTGACCTCGATCATTCAACGGGGTTGCTGACGGTCTGAGGTCGTGGCTTCACCCCGTTTGTTCCGCCAGTGGGCGCGTGGAGTCGTCGCGTGTCGCTGCGGCTGCGCCGGGTTCCACTGGCCCGGGACTGCGGGTCTTCCTCCTTCCTGGCTCGCGTCGGAATGCGTTCGTGCAGGTCAAGTGGTCTGTGGCAGGGCGGTGAGTCGATTCCAGGCGAGGACGAAGGCGTCCGTCCAGGGCCAACTCGGGTCGAGGCGGAGGTATCGGCGCCTTGCGTGGCGGGCCAGGCGGGCGGGCTGGTGATAGATCCGCAGCCGCATGGTCTGCGGCTCGGCCTCGGCAAGGTCGTCCTGGTCGTGCAGGGTCAGGAGCCTCAGCCAGGCATCCAGGTCCGCGGCCGTGTTGGCTGCCGCCATCCAACTGCGGTTGATGGTCCAGGACTTGGACGGAAGATTGTGTAGGCCGGTGGCCTTGCCGGTCCGGACGCGGTCCTCAACGACCGCGTGCTGCCGGTGCAGCGCGTCCAGCCACTGGATCTGGTGCGAGCCGGGGATGCGGGTCATCTTGCTGATGTCGGTCGCGACGACGGAGTACTTCCAGCCGGTCTTCTTCTCCAGGTCGGTGAGGTTCTTCAGGTGCCTTCGGGACGGTCTGACCCGGCGGACGATCAGCCGCAGTCCGTCGATCCAGCCTTCCCGCTCGTTCAGCCCGGTCAACTCCGCGACTTCGTACTCCTCGTGAGGACTGCCGTCCTGCTGCAGGGCCGGCTCCCAGGCCCGTTCCGGGAGGCGGGCGATCGCCGCCTCGTCCGCATCGGTGATGGTCCAGCCGGTAGTGAAACGGACCCGGCGACGGCGGGTGGTCAAATCCCGCAGATACTCGTGCAGTTTGTGGGTGGCCCCGGCGCCGTCCACCCTGACCAGGAGTTTCGCGCTCGAGGAGCCTGGAATCTGGCGGAGGGCCTCGTCCAGCACGGCAATGTGGTCCTCGGCCGTGTTCGAGCCGGCGTTCCCGCTTCTCAGCATCATGGCCAGGCACTCGCCGGTGTTCGCGCACCAGACAGCCAGTGGATGGAAGCCGTATGTCTTTTTGAACGTGGCGCCCGCCCCGTCCTTCTTCGACGCGGACGTGATAATCGTGGCATCGACGTCGACGATCACCCACTTGTCCAGGCGCTTGCCTGCCACGCTCATCCAGGGAAAACCGTTCGGCCGCAGCGTCAGCAAGGTCCAGACGACGCGTCTCGCCCGGGCCCTCGCCCGGGACAGGGCGGCGAACATGTCCTCGTCGAAGGCCGCGAGCATCCGGTGCATCGTCGAGTCCGACACCACCGGCCCGAACACCCGCCGCTGGTGCAACGAGAGCTGCTCGGCCTCGAGAACGCTCCGGGCACCCAGCGCGATCGATATCGCCAGCTGCACGAAGACCACCGCCCGGTCCCGCCAACCGCTCCCGCCCGCGGGAAACACCCTGGTCAGCGCGATGACCAGCCCCGTCCGGTCGGCGAGCCGGCGCAGCAGCACCGCTCCCGCATGCCCGACCATGCCCTTCCCGCCAGCCCCCACGGACAGCCCGCGGTCCCACGCTGTACCCTCGATCACCAGAAAGGTGTCCTGACATCTGCACCGGATATGACCTAGACACTCACATCCTTGCAGGTCACGGGCACCTTTCTTCTATCGGGCCGCCAGGTCACCCAACTCCGCTGAAGAACGGAGGTTGAGCTTCTTCGGCGTTGCTGCTCCGGGGTGAGGGTGGCTTTGGCGGTTGGCATCATGTGGTTCGGGCTGGATCGGGATCTGCGGAGGGTCTGTCAGGACTCCAGGTGTGCGAGGCCGCGTTCGGCCGGTGCCCGTGCCGCGGCCGGGGCCCGGTTGACGGTGTTCTCGGTGTGGGTGTGTTCCTGCGGGGCCTGCGTTTGATGCCTGTGGTCGCCCAGAGGCGGCCGCCCTGGCAGGCGAGGCCGGCCGGGATGGGGGATGCCCTGGCGCTCGCGGATGCGGATGCTCTGGTGGGTGCGGGTCGCGGTCAGGTCGTGAGGCCGGCCCGGCAGGGCGGGGCACAGCCACAGCCACAGCGGCCGGGCTGTTCGGATCGGTGACCACCTACACGTTCACCCCGTGCCGGCGGTGTCTGCGGGAGTGGTCGGCTCGTCCGTCTCCCACCCGGGGTCGCACTCGGCGGGGGTGCCGTCCGGCAGGACGAAGTCCGCATCCGTCTCGCGCAGGACCCTTCAGCAGACCCGGCGCACGTCCGACGAGCAAGTGGATGACCGCGCTGGTGCAGGCGTGGGCGATGGACTCGCTGATCCTGAACCCGGCAGCGGTCCTCGCCACAAGTGGTGTGCCAGAGCGGTGTGTTCGCGCAGGTGCACCAGTTCCTCCATCGCGCGCAGGACGGGCGGAGCTTGCAGCGCCGGACGCCCCCACGGGTGACGACGGGCATCGTCACCCACTCCACGAGCGCATGCGGCAGGTCGAGTGCGGCAGGCCGGACAACCAACGAGGCTCCCGAGCAGCGTGGTTGAGATGTCAGGCATCTCGATCAACAGCTCGGGGGCCTCGCTTGTTGCGCTCCGGAACCGTCACCTGATCGGTGACCAGCTCGAAGAAGCTCACTCGTTGACCGCCGCGAAGCTCTTCGCCCCGCAGACCACGGCGGAACGGGCAGTCAGCAGTACCGCCATGAAGGGGTGACGCTTGCCGCGCCGACACCGCGGATCAGCCGGCGTGGGCCAGCCGCTCGGCCAGCGAGCCCACCGCGCCGTGCGCTGACGGGTGGGCTACTTGACCAGGCAGACGGTGGCGGACTGGCGGCACATCGAAGCTCCTTTACGCGAAGGGGGGTTGGGAAGGCCACCTCCGCAACGGAGCTCCGCTGCATCTGGTCGTGTGCTCACCCGGCACCGTCACACTGTCGTGGCCTGCGCACTCGCAAGGTCATCGGGGACCTTGCAATCGCCCTGTCTGGCCGGCGTGTTGACCGACCGGCCGGTGGATGCCACCAGCTCGACCGCGTCCCGCTTGAACTCCTCCGAATACCGCCGTGCAGCCACCCGGACACGTCCTCCTCGGACCCCACGATCCGATCCTCAAGGAAGTCCATAAACGGGGGCAAACCCCAAGGTCACATGATCTGAGGCTGTAGTACGTGGTTCCGGGCGCCGACGCCTACTCCGTGTCAGCGAAGAAGTAGGGACTCTCGAACGACTGCCGTGCCTGTGAGCGGTTCTTGGCAGCACGGTCTACTGCACCGTCCCGAGCCGCCGCGAATGCCTCGGCAATTAGGGCCATGGACGTCTCGGAAGCGCCTTCGAACGTCACCTCGTTGGTGCCCAGTCGGAACACGGGACCTGAGACGTTCGGCATTTCATTCTCAGTCTGGACGTTGGCCCGGATCCCAGCCTCGGCCAGAGCCCCAGCGAGCTTGTTGGTTGCGGCGTGGTCCCCGACATCAACCCAGAGCATGTGGTTATCGGTGAACCCGTCCGTGCAGCGGGCAACGTCAAAGCCCCGCTCCGTCAACTCGGCACCCAACCGCTTGGCATTGGCAACGACCTGTCGTGCGTAAGCTGGGCCGAAATGCTGGAACTCGCGTGCGGCCAGACCCAGTGCCAGGGTCGCGGCGAAGTGGTGGCTGCTTACCAAGATACGCTGCGCGTCCTTGATGAGCCCACGCACATGCGGCAGCCGGGTGAACAGGACGCCCTTGTGCGGCCCGGGAAAGGTCTTGTGCGTAGAGCCACCGAAGCTGGTTGCGCCGAGATCAAGTGGGTTGGGCGCCTGGCCGCCGAGAATGAGCCCGAGGGTGTGACTGGCGTCGATGTGCAGCAAGGTGTGCGGGCTGTGCTCAGCGAGGCATGCGGCGACTGCGCCGACGTCCAGCAGATGCAGGCTGTTCGCCAGGTCAAGGTAAAGCAGGGATACGTGCTGTGAAGAGAGGATCTTCCGCAGGCCATCGATGTCCACGGCGCCTGCCTCAACAGAGACGGTGGCAGGAACAAAGCCAAAACGCTCGGTCACTCCCGCGGAGGCGTGGTGGCCTCCGCTCGCCGGCTCAATACAGACGATCGTGCTGCCCGGGTCGCCACCCATGCCCGAGATCGCGACGATCATCGCGCTGAGCCCGGAAACCGGGCGGAGGTTGACGAACGGCGCATCGGACAGCGCACTCAAGCTGCTATGCGCCACATCCGTTTCGATGTCTGCGATGCTTTCCCCGCCCCTGAATTGCCAAAAATCCGGGTCGTGGTCTTCATTGAAGAAGTAACGGTTGTGAAAATCGAGCTGCAGAGGCAACTGGGCCAAAGGGGAAAGACGGTTCTCGCTCGGGACCAGACTCAGTGCTTCTCGACTTCGGTTATGGCCATCGCGAAGTCGCCGTGCGAATTCATAGAGTTGACGCCCATGCTGTTCTCGTGAAACCGCGCTGGGTATAGCGCTTTCGTCTGTTGACACCTTACCCCGCATATCAGAGTGAACTTTGACGGATGGCGTAACAGGCGTTTACTTGCCTGTTCAACCTGTACTGCATTGCATAAGCGCCAGAGAAATGAACGGATCGTTCAGTTCGCGCCGATTTTCGTGAGTGGCTACCGAGTGGCCGATCCGTCAAATCAACAGGGATTCAAACAATATCCAAAGGCCAGTCGAGCGTCAAGAGCGCAAGATCGAGCGTCAAGAGCACAAGATCGAAGAACCGCATGTACGCAGAACGTATCAGACCATTGCAAAACGGAACCACTACCGGAAACGACGCCAACGATCTCTTGAAGATCCCCTGCAGTACCGGCCTGACAGCAACCGAGCTCACCACCAGAGCCCCAACTTTTTACTTTGCTAGGGTAGTTGTGCGCGTTGTACGGTCTCATGATCAAGCAAGTCAGATATGAGGCGCGGGGGAGTTGGCCGGTTCTGGGGCCACCGAACCTCATGCTGGCAGGCTCCGATGCCAACACGGGGGAAGTGCTGTTCATGCCTACCAAAATCGAATCCGACGTAGAAGTGATAGTGACGTGGCGCGGAAACGCTCGCGACCTGACCGGGGTAAACTCAGAAGGGGGCCGTAGTAACCTAAAAGTCGGCGATCGGCTGGAATTCAACATATCGAGCCGGACCGGTATGTTTCAACCCAAAGCCGTGCCAGGAATTGGCGCGTTCGAGGTCTCCAGCAATCACCTTCTCCTCTCGAACTTCACCACGTCCTCCACTTTTGTCATCGAGAACCTGGAGGGGGGTACGGAGCTGATCAAGGCGCGCCCTCGTCGACTGGGCATGGTCATTCCTTTTGAAATGTCCCGCATTCTGATTCCGTCCGGTTTGGACATAGTCGAGCTCACTGTTTTCAGTCCGCCGCCGCTCATGCTCGGACCTGAGCGGGCCGCTAGGGTGGCCGAGTCGGATATGTTCAAATTGGACACGGCGAGCAAGTACTTTGCCGTTCTCGTTACGCTCTGTGAGCCGCGATTGCGCGGTTCATCTATGGCGGCGGTGCCCTCCGTTCAAGAGGTGGTTGAGAGGTTGAGGGTTACCGATCAGTTCAAAGGTGCAAACCGCAGCAGTATCAATTACCACATCGACTACCTGGCCGATCAGAAGCTACCGGTCAGCCATTGGGCCAAGTATGTGGACGGAGGCCGTATGCACTCCAAGCGTGAGGCCCTGGTCGCATTCGCTCTCAGGTTCGACCTGGTCCGCGAGGAACACCTTGCCCTGCTTCCTGACCTCGATCTTTCGTGATGATCGGCCGACGGAGTCGGCGGATCATTTCGCGTTCTGCGGCTGAGGGTGGGCAGTCCTGTGGCCCGAGTGTCGGATCGGGTGGTCGCCGGGTTCCAATTGACTATATGGAACCGCATATTAGCGATCCACTGTCGGCGCGCGTCCTGACATCAGCCAGGGCCGCCTAGGCGGGCCAGTGGCTCGGCAGGTGCACTCATCCGGCTGAAGTGACCGCTTGAGGTCCGACACTTCCGTTTATGCCGTGAGGTCGAGTCGTTGTCTGCCCTGGCTATTACCGCGCGGGCTGGGCGCCTGGCGGGAACGGGCCGAGGTGCTCATCTCGCCGGCGGTGTCGATCGTGCTGGGCGCGAAGAACCTGTCGGACGCGGAAGGGCTACTGGCGGCGGGGTCATCCGGAGTCAGCCAATTGCGGCTCCGGTCCACGCGCCGCCTCGACCTCGGGCAAACGGCGGTGTAGGCCATCCCCGCCGAACAGCTGCCGGCCGAACGGCTGTGGGCCAAATCCGACTGTCTCCTATGCCCGCTCTCCTCGCGGCTCGTCGTGTCCACCCAGATGGCGGCCAACCGGCGGTTTGATGGCGAGCCGGGTCGGTGCGTCGCGGTCGTTCAGCCGCATCGCCCGCCCGGCCGGCGGCCAGAGCGCCACCGTCCGTCGGCTCCTCGTGCACGACGGATCCGGTTGAGGGGGCACCCCTACCGGCTGCCCGACCGGCCGGATGTCACCCGCGAGTGGCTGCACCGCGAGTACGTCGAGGGTCTGCGCGAACCGCGTCCAGCCGAGCATCTGACTCACGAAGCGGGAGATGTGCGTCATGTTTCCGGTCGATGGAGCACAGGCCACAGACGCGTGACGGCAAGTTACCTCGCCCGCGACAGGCTTATCGATCAAGCCATCAAGTAGACGACAGTTCTGGTCGCAGACCTCCCAGCGAACCGGGCGGGAAAGTGCATTATATTCGGGCAAAGGCCCCCGGGTAGCGTCGGAAAATAGTCAGACGGATGCGATGTCGAGGCTTGGCCCCTATGGCGCAAAACATCTCTCTCTGTAGGCGATTTCGTTATACAGTTAACGAGCAGCCGCTCGCGCACCGAGGGTCGCGTCCGGCTCTACAGCCTGTGGGTGGCGTGAATAACGGGGGCGTTTTCGTTGAATTCTGGACGTAGGGCTGTGATCCCGCCCATCGGGCGATGCCGGCCTACGCGGTAGACCAAATCCAGCAGGAATTGACTTAGCAGTCGACTGTGCCTCTTCGGGGTGCAGTGCCTAACGCTGCCGTCTGAGCGGCGAACAGTTTTGAGAACTGTTGGTAACTTGAAAGGCGTGGATTCGCAGTGCATCGCTCAGAACTTACGCTGAACCTGTCCCTGGTCAGCCGGAACGTCGAGCTTCTCATGAAGAAGCTCGACGGAGCAGAGTTATGGGCTGTTGTCAAAGCAAATGCATATGGGCACGGTGCCATTCCAGTGGCGCGGGCGGCGTTAGAGGTCGGGGCCAGTGCCCTCTGTGTGGCGACCCTCAATGAAGGGCTGTCCCTCAGGAACGTGATGCCTGGGGAAAGAATAATAGTCATGGGCCCCTTGTCGCCTCACGACATAGCAATTGCGCGAGAGGCAAAGCTGGAGTGCGTGGCCCACACGGATGAGATGGTGGAGCTCCTCGCAGCCCAGGTGGACTTTCACCTGAAGATCAATACAGGATTGAACAGGTGGGGGATTGAGTCCCCGCCCGTCACCTCGAACGGAAGACTGGTTGGTGTGATGAGCCAGTTCGCCACCGATGGCGACCCGGACATCACTTCCCGTCAGCTCGCTGCATTCCTCGACGTCAGTGCCAATTCGACGGGTGCTGTGCGGCACATTGCCAACAGCTGTGCAGCCTGGTTGTTTCCGGAGACACAGCTCGACGCGGTCCGCAGTGGCTGCACGCTGGTCGGATTTCCACCAACACCTGACGTCGACTTTGGTATTCGGCCGACCCTTCGCTGGACCAGCTACCTGGCTCAAGTCAGACGAGTTTCCCCTGGCGAGACGATTGGTTACGAGGGCTCGTACCTCGTGCCGAAGAATACAATTATGGGGCTTATTCCTGTCGGCTACGCTGATGGATTCAACGTAAACTTGGTAGGCACCCATGTTCTTGTAGGAGACGCCCGCGCCCAAGTTGTGTCCGTCTATATGGACGCAATGTGTGTGATCCTCGACAGGAAACTCCCGACAGGAACCCCTGTAACCCTTGTCGGTGACGGCATCACTTTCGCGGATCACGCAAAAAATGCTGCCATTGACAGCTGGGAAATAAGTGCCGGGTTGGTTGATGACGCCAGGCGCACACTCCGGAGAATCGTCGACTGACGATTCGCGTAGCGACTGTCCTGTCGTCCGTTCTCATTTCCGAAAAAAGAAACAGTTCTGGAGCTCTGTCATGCGTATTGCTGTACTCATTGGTGGTCCCAGCCCGGAGGGCGAGGGGTCGTACACCTCGGGCGAACCGGCCGCGAAAGCTCTGAGTGATCTGGGGCACAGCGTCGATCTGCTGGACATGTTGGACGTCGAATTCTGGAAGAAGCTCCCCGACTATGAAGCGGCGTTCATAGCGGGCCACGGCTGGTATGCCGAAGACGGCAAACTTCAGGGCATGTTGGAGATGCTGAGGTTCCCTTACACGGGCTCGGGTGTCCTGGCGAGCGCGCTGGGCATGCACAAGCCCACGTTCAAGCAGCTCATGGCAGCCCACGGGATTCCGACTCTGCCGTCGGCCGTACTTCGGCGCGGGATGTCGAACACCGAAATCCGCCAAACTCTGAGTGCTCTCGAGTTCCCGCTCTTCGTGAAACCCGCGTCGAGCGGCGACAGTTTCGAGGCGGGTATCGTGCGGAGCGTCGAGGACGTGGCGAGACTCCTCAATGGAGAAGGAAAGTACGTATCGCAAGATTACCTGGCGGAACCGTACCTCTCGACCAATACGATGACTGTCGGTGTGCTCGAGATCGACGGCGAGGTTCGGGCCCTCCCGGTGCTTGAGGCTGTCTCCAAGAACGAGTTCTACGACAACGAAGCGAAGAACGATCCCAACCTCACCGAGTACAAGTGCCCTGCTCCCGTTCCGGACGAGTTGTCCGAGCGGATGCGCTCCATCGCGCTCAGGGTCTTCGAACTGTGTGGATGCTACGGAGTCGGTCGAGTGGACTTCATGATGTCGCAGGACGGCCCGGTCGTGCTGGAACTCAACACGGTTCCAGGTATGGCCCTCACGGGAAACCTGGCCACGATGGCCAACGCCGACGGCATCAGCTACGAAGGCATGATCGGGGCAATTCTGTCCAGTGGGATGAAGCGCCCCGCTGTATATCACCCGTGATGCCATCGGCCGCGATACTTCTGGCAGCCGAGTAAGCGGCACCCTTACATCTCGGACTTACGTCTCGGATGTGAGGGTGCCTCGGCTTGCCGGGCGCGTGTCGCAGGGGCCCAGCCCCCGTTTCCGCTCTCTCGACCCCACCGAATGGAACCGAAGCTGTGATGGCCGGCCTGAATCTTTTGCCTGCTTCACCGAGGCTGCGTCGCTTCGCCTACGCGAATCTTGTCAATACCATTGGAATCGGTCTGTACCTTGCCGGCAGCGCGCTGTTCTTCACCCGCGCTGTGGGTCTCAGTGTCGGCCAGGTCGCTCTGGGATTGGGCGTCGCCACAGGCGTTGGCCTCGCGTTGATGATGCCCCTTGGGAAGCTGGCCGACCGGTACGGCGTCAAGAAGATCTACCTGATCCTGCTTATCGGCCAGGCGATCGCCATGGCGTCATTCACCCTGGTCGACAGCTTCCCCGTGTTCGTCTGCGTGGCCGTCGTCAGTGGTATAGCCGAGAGCGGGGTGGCGGGTACCGCGGGTGCTTTCATTCATGCCATCAGCGAGCCTGGTGAACGCGTGGTAGGACGCGCACAGTTGCGCACGAGTACGAACATCGGTCTGGGAGTCGGCAGTTTACTGGCGGCCGGAGCCTTGGCCGTCGGGACCGCGACCAGTTACACCATCCTGATTGCGGGAAACAGCTTGCTGTTCGCGGCGGCGGCCGTCCTGGTGTCCCGCATCCATGTCTCCACGCAGTCTCCCGAAACCGTTGCACCTTCCCCGGCCGTATCGCTCATCGCGCCACTGCGCGACGCGGGCTACATGGCGGTCACCGCTACGAACGCTGTTCTCTCGCTTCATGTCACTGTGCTGTCCTTCGCTCTCCCGCTCTGGGTGGCCAATCACACGCAGGCACCGGTGTGGAGTGTCTCCGCAGTACTTTTGGTCAACACCGGCCTGGTGGTGCTTTTCCAGGTCCGTGTCAGCAAGAGTGCCGGTACGGTACCCACCGCTGCTCGCGCCGCACGTCGAGCCGGATTCTTCCTCGCGGCTTCCTGCGCTGTCATGGCTCTCACACCGCACATGGCCGCCTGGCCGGCCTTGGTCGTCCTCATAGGATGGGCAGCTCTCCTCACGTCGGGGGAACTCCTGCAGAGCTCCGGCGAGTTCTGTTTCAGCTTCAATTTGGCGCCCGATGACGCCCAGGGCGTCTACCAGAGTGCTTTCGCGCTCGGCCCGGGCGTGGTGCGGGCCCTGGCGCCCGGAGCCCTGACCGTCCTGGTCCTGGGGCATGGCGCCATCGGCTGGCTCGGTCTCGCTTGCGTCTTCGTCCTCGGAGGGCTGGGGACAGCCGCCGCGGCCGCGTGGGCCGAACAGCGACTGGCCACTCGCGCTGTGCCCGCACGCAAAGAGCCACAACACGATGCGACAGCGCCATGAGTGAGCGACTCCTTCCTCCGTGACCATCGGCCATCCTCGCTAGGACGCAGCATGAAGATCTCGATAGCAGACTCAATTCGCCAGGTGGATGCCTCTGCCTGGGACGCGCTGGCCGGCGGCTGGTTCTACGCCGGCTATGCCTGGACCGTCTACCAGGAGCAGGACAAGCACTCCATCGCTCGATACGTGCAGGTCACGAGTGGGGACAGAGTCGTGGCCGCGGCCGCCGTACATCTGGTCGAGCAGGAATGGAGCGAGCTCTACGACACGGCCGTGCTGTTCCCGGACCTGGACGACGGAGGGCGGGGCGGGAGGCCGGTTGTTCTCGCAGGGGGCCGACGGGGCAACTCAAGTCGGCTCCTGGTCGACCGCTCCCATCCCGAGGCGGAAGCCGCACTGCGAGAACTGGTCGGCGCGGTGAACGAGATCGCCGCAAAGGAGTCCGACGGCCGCGCCTGGTGGCTCTACCTCAGTGACGAGGACACCGCATATCTCACCGAACACGTACCAGCCACGTCCCCCCGCATCATGGCTGCCGACTGCGCCATTGAGCTTCCTGGTACCACGTTCGACGACTACCTCGCCGGGCTGAGCCGCAATCAGCGCAGGCAAGTCCGGGTCGACCGACGGGCGTTCCAAGGTGCCGGATACACCACGGATGCGGTCGACTTCCGCGAATCCTGGGACCAGTTCGCACCGCTGGTTGCCCGTCACGAGAGAAAACATGGGCATGACGTCGATGATGAGTTCATTGGTGAACTGATGCGCCTGCAGGCGGAATGCTGCGGCGAATTCGGAACTATCCAGGCATGCTGGGCAGACAAGGAGATGCGGGCGGGTGGCCTGGCCTTCACCACATCCACCATGATCGCCGGTCGGGCTTTCGGGTTCGACCATCCCCGCCCCAGTGCCTCAGAATACTTCGAGCTCTTCTACTACCGGCCGATCGAGCAGGCATACCTCGCCGGCGTCCGCCTACTGCATCTCGGTATTGGGACGCTCGCAGCCAAGGCTCGGCGCGGCGCTCAAGTCCGACCTCTCTGGGGCCTGGCCACCGGGCAGTTCAAGGAGACGCTTCCCCCTTTGGCAGCGCGTCACAACCAGGAGGCCTGGAACCGCTTCCGTGACGAACTGGTGCTCACTCCTGACGCACTGACCAGCACTTTTCTGCACCGCGGCATCTGACCGCGCAACTTCACCAACCCCGGAAGGGAAACTGCATGAAGAACTCGTGGGTCGTCCTCATCGAACTGCACACATCGCCAGGAGGCGCCCGCGCACTGCCCTCCGCCGGTCAACCCCTCAGGTCATCCAGCGAGCACTTCCTGGAAGCAGCGCGTGCGCGCGGTCACCGTACGGCTGTTGTCACCGTCGACCACGACTACTACGGGGACCATTTCGACCATCTCGTCGATGCCTGGCTGATCACCGACAGTACCGATCCCAAGGCCGTGCAACAGACCCTGGGAGCCCTTGATTCCCAAATCGCCGCGGTCCACAGTTCTGTCGACAGCTTCGTACGCATCGCCGCTCAGGTGGCCCGCAACCTGGGGCTTCGCGCTCCCTCCCCGCATGGCGTGGGTATTGCGCGAGACAAGGCGAAGGCGCGAGAGGCCCTTGCCGATGCCGGCCTGGAGAACACGCGTTGGGCTGTGCTGCCCGCCGACGAGCAGAATCTGAGTTCGCCCATCGGCTACCCCTGCATCGTCAAGCCCGTGGACGGTGCCTACAGCTGGGACGTTGCCCTGGTCTCCAATGACGAGGACGTACAGTCCCTGGCACAAAACCACCTCGCACGCCGCTATGCGAGGAAGGTGGAGCCCAAGCGGCAGCTCCTGTTCGAAGAGCACCTTGAGGGTCCGCTATTCAGCGCCGAGGGTTTCATCGACGGCGATGAACTGACCATCTTCGGCTACTCCGACCGTGTGATGTCGGCACCACCGCATTTCGTGGAACTCGCCCTGCGATTCTCCGGCGAAGAGCCTCACCCCGAGGCGGACACCTTCGTGCGCCGCACCCTGGATGCGCTCGGATACGACTTCGGGCCGTTCCACCTTGAGTTCATCCTCACCTCGGACGGGCCGCGTCTGGTCGAACTCAACGCCCGCCTTGTCGGTGCCGGGATGGAACAGGCCATAGGCTACGTGTCCAGCATCCCGCTCGCCGACTTCTTGGTCGCGAAACTCACCGGAGACGATCCGGTCGTGACCTTCTCCAGCGCGGTGACCGAGCTCTACCTCACAGCCCCGCAGAGCGGCTTTCTCCGGAAGGCAGAGGGTCTCGACAAGGCAACGAGGCAACCAGCCTGCCATTCGGCTGGCCTTTACTACGCGTACGGCGAGGCTGTCAGCGACGTCATTGACTCCAACAGCAGTCCTGTCGGCTACGTCCACGCCACGGGGGAAGACCGCGAGCAGTCCTGTCGGAACGCGCAGCAGGCAGCGCGGGACATAGCCTTCGGCATCAGCCCACTGTGAAGTGCGCCCCCCGGAATCAGAGGACTTCATAGGACAAGGCTGGGTCCCGCTCAACCATCGAGCGGGACCCAGCCCCTTTTCAGCCGGCTTGAACTACAGCCCGCCGACGCCGATCACAAGCGGGTCCGGCGACGTGCAGCCATATGCTTGCTCACCGCATAAGGCGCTGCAGGCGATGCAGTCGCCGTCACGATACGGGTACTCCTTCACCACTCCGGAGTCGCACAGGTCGCATGCGTCCGACATGAAGTGGTGTCCGGCTGCGCACTTCCTGATGACCGGTTCGCTCGCCTGCGAAGAGGTCACGTACATCACTCACCCTTCAATTGGGGACAGTCCTGGCAATGGATGTACTTCGTGCACACACTCAATGAGCAGCCGACATGAGTGCCCGACAGCCCCAGCGGCACGCGCTCCATGTGCATGAAGCGCGCTCCCTTGGCTAGTACGACACATCGTCCGGCAGTCCCCGAGACGATGTCCTGCGTCGTCGTCTGGGCATCCCGCGCCGACGTGGCCAGCCACATAGCCGCGGAAGGGAAGCCCTGGTCCGCCGCCGCCTCGAGGAGCTTCTTTCCTTCTTCTCCGACCGCGATGAGATGAGTTGCCGCTGACGCCGCCTTGCGTCCGACCAGCTTGTGCAGCTCGTCCGACCAGGCACCGAGCTCCCGCATCTCGCCGAGTACCGCGATCCGTGTACCCGCAGACATCTCGCCGAGCAGGTCCAGCGCTGCGAGCGTCGCGTCAGGGCTGGCGTTGTAGCTGTCGTCCAAGACCGACAGCTCCTCCGTCACCTGCTTCATCGAAGCTCTGCCTTGCGGCGTGGAGAATTCTTCAAGACTCTTTACGCCCGAACTCACGCTGATGCCGCAGAGGCGACCGACAGCCAGAGAGAAGAGCGCGGCATAGACGAAATGGCGTCCGGGAAGCGGGAGCCGGAAGGGCGTCGAGCCATCCTGCGTGAGGATGGAACCAGACGTTCCGTCTTCGGTGAATCGTGTGTCGACAGCCCTGATGTCGTTCTCGGGCCCGAAACCCACACGAACCACGGTGACGCCGTCCGGGACAGGCTGACGTCGTGCCGCCTCATTCAGCAGCTCATCGTCGCCGTTCAGCAGCCAGAATCCCCCAGGATTCACATTCCGCAGCAGGTCCGACTTCTCATCGGCGAGGTCTTCTCGGGAATCGAAGTTGCCGACATGCGCAAAACCAACATTCGTGACGAGAGCAATATCGGGCTTCACGAGCATTGCCAGATTTCCGATTTCGCCCCGGTGGTTGGTGCCCACTTCCGCGACGGCGTGCGAATGCTCCGACGTCAGCCTGAGGAGACTCAGAGGGACGCCCAGATGATTATTGAAACTCTTTGCACTGCTCAAGACGTTGAGGTGTGCGCCCAGTAGATGAGCGACCATGCTCTTGGTCGTTGTCTTGCCCGCACTCCCCGTGACGGCGATGACTCGGGCGTCAGAACGTGCTCGTGCCGCTGAGCCCAATTCCTGCAGCGCCGTGAGAGTGTCGGGCACTTTGATCACGGCGACGGAATCTGAAATATCGGGCACATCCTGCTCGACCACCAGACCGGACGCTCCCGCACGGACGGCATCCAGCACGAAATCGTGCCCGTCTCGAGTGCCGCGAATGGCGAAGAAGAGGTCACCAGGCGAAACCTCCTTGCTATTGATGGTTGCACCGGTAAAGCTTTCCGCGCCTGATCTGATCAAGGAAGCGCCGGTGCACGCCAACAGCTGGGAAACTTCAATCATTTCGCCCTCATCGCTTTTAGCCTCAGGCGACCCAGCCTAGCACGGAGGTGTCGGCGAACCCGCCTTCCGTATTGGGGAGTTCGCGGCGCCTTGTGACTACTCCGGCAACTTGGACAGTCCCATGAGATCCTGTCAGTTTACGGAAGCCCTCTCTTTGCTTTGCGGCAGCGTGTGTTGGGCGATGGAGAGCGCCCTGCATGCGGCCGTTCGCCGGGTGCTCCATCGCTGCTTCCGCGGCGTGCGGGCGCATGGCATGCATGTGGTCAGCACCGCCGAGGTGAGGGCGGGCGATCGGTTCTGCTTCTGGCGCGAGGTGAACGCGAAGCTCTCGGTGTCCTACGAGTTACGCAGCGACCCGCAGGTGGAGAGCGGATTTCGGGCCCGGACCACGATGTCGCACTTGGTTGCAGAACACGCGCCGCGTATTCCCGCATTCCAGCTGCTACTCCTGCGCTTCCCGCGCTCGCTGCTGCCGTTGCCGCCCCGGGGACTTACGGCCGCTGAGCGCCGTGCGCATCCCCGGCACCCAGGTCATCGGTGCACTGTCGTCACAGTTCCTACCGCAGCTCGCCCGGCACATGCACGAACGCAGCCCCTCGCGCCGCCGCCCTCGGCGCCCGCGCCAGGCGGCGATGTTTGTCCGAGGCCGCCGTCTGCGCTGGTCAGACCCACGGCCCGGGTTCGAATCCCGAAGGCGGCTCAGACACAAAGCGTCCCGCCCGCCCGACGGACATGCGGTCGCTGGCCGGTCGCCTCTTCAACTGCACTCCACTTCCCGCCCGTTGACCCACCCCACCCGCACCACCAGAATGACCCCGCACCCATGAGAGCGCTCTCAAATGACCGCCAAGGGAGACCCATGAACGGCGTGAACAGCGAGAACAGCGTGAACGGCGAGAACGGCGAGAACGGCGAGAACGGCGAGAACGGCCTGATCGGCGGCACCGGCCGGCAAGAACCGGCGTTCAGTCGTCGTGGGCTCATCGGGGCCGGCCTCGGAGCTGTGCTGCTCACCGCAGCCGGAGCAGGCGAGGCGCGGGCCGGGGTGGGTACGGCTCGGGGTGGGGCGGGTGCCGCCCCCGCCGCCGCGGCCTCCCCCCGCCGCCGCGGCCGATCCTTCCTCGCCGCCGCCATGGACGCCTACCCCGACCACGGCACCGTCCGTCTCGCCCAGAGCTACAGCGACGAAGCCGGTCTGTTCAGTACCGCCTTCACGTACGACAACGCCCTCGCGATCCTGGCCCTCCTTGCCACCCGTACCGCCGACGGACGGGACCGGGCCGTCGTGCTCGGGGACGCGTTGCTGTATGCCCAGCAGCACGACCCGGTGCACGACGACGGGCGGCTCCGGCAGGCGTACAACGTGGGGCCGTACACGTTCTACGACGGCTCGCTGCAGCCCGATGGGTTCGTGCGGGCGGACGGGGTCGCCAATGTCGGCACGCAGTTCGGGTTCACGGGCACGGCGGTGGGGGACATGGCCTGGGCCGGGATCGCGCTCAGTGCGCTGGCGCGGCGGACGGGGGAGCGGCGGTTCCTGGGCGGTGCCGTGCGGATCGGGGCGTGGATCGAGCGGAACGGGCGTACCGATGAGCCCCTCGGCGGGTACAAGTTCGGGGTCAACGGCGCCGACGAGAAGCTGCCCTTCACCTCCACCGAGCACAACACCGACCTCCTCTGCTTCTTCGGTCGGCTCGCACGGCTCACGGGGGAGAGGGTGTGGCTGGCGCGGCGCGCGCGTGCCGAGGCGTTCGTGATGAGGATGTGGGAGCCGGACGGCGGCTTCTTCTACACGGGTACCAATGACGGGGTGACCGTCAACAAGTCGCCGATTCCCGAGGACACCCAGACCTGGACCCACCTCGCCCTCGACTCCCGTACCCACGCCCGGGCGCTGGACTGGGCCGCGCGCGAACTGGCCGTCCTCGACCACGCCGGGCGGCGCAACAGTACGGTGCCCGCGGGGCAGTCGTACGACGGTGTCACCTTCAGTTCCGCCAGTCTCCTCGCGAACGAGGACGCCCCGATCGCCGACTCCCAGCCCAAGCCCGACCGCAACGGCGTCTGGTTCGAGGGGACCGCTCATCTTGCGCTCGCCCTGCGGGAACGGCGCCGGCACGGTGACGAGGGGCGTGCACGGCGGCTGCTCGACTCCATCGAGCGCGCCCAGGATCTGCTGGGCGAGGGGCAGACTGTCGGTGGGCGCGCGCTGCCCGAGCGGGCGGGGGTCGTATCGGCCAGCAGTCCGCTCGACACGGGGTTCGGGTTCGGGTACTACCCGTATCGGCACGTGGGGGCGACCGCCTGGTACTTGATGGCGGCCACGCGTTCCAACCCGTTGCGGGTCTGAGCCGGCCCTCGCCCCGAGGCCCGAGGCCTGAGGCCTGAGGCCTGAGGCCCGAAGACGGACGACGGACGCCGGACGCTGGCCACCTGGTTGTACGGCGGCCGGGGGCGCAGCCGGCGTACGTAGCCCGCCGATCGCCCTGCGAGAAGGCGAAATTGAGACGTCCTTACCGTGAACCACTAGCATCTCGGCGGTAATTGCAGCCGGGACGAGGTGAGGGCAGGGTATGACGGAGCCGAGGATCGCTGTCGCCGTGGTGACCATGGGGAACCGCCCCGCCGAGGTCGACGCGCTGCTCGAGTCCGTGGCCAAGCAGGACCTCGCCCCCGAGCGCATCGTCGTCGTCGGCAACGGCTGCCCGCTGCCCGAGTTCGCCGCACGGCTGGGGCTGCCCGGTGAGTTCACGCCGATCGAGCTCGACGAGAACCTCGGCTGCCCGGGCGGCCGGAACGCGGCCCTCGCCCGGTTGCGTGAGTTCGGGGACGTCGACGTCGTGGTCGAGCTGGACGACGACGGTCTCCTCGTCGACGCCGGCGTGCTGCGGCGGGTGCGTGACCTGTACGCCGCCGACGGACGGCTCGGCATCGTCGGCTTCCGCATCGCCGACGAGCACGGGGAGACACAGCAGCGGCACGTGCCCAGGATCGGCAAGTCGGATCCGCTGCGGGGCGGATACGTCACCGGCTTCCTCGGCGGCGGACACGCGCTGCGCATGGCGATGCTGGCCGAGACGGGGGACTGGCCCGCCGAGTTCTTCTTCGCCCATGAGGAGACCGATCTGGCCTGGCGGGCCGTCGACGCGGGCTGGCGCATCCTCTACGCGCCCGAACTCCTCCTCCAGCACCCCAAGACCTCGCCCGCGCGGCACGCCATCTACTTCCGCGTGAACGCCCGCAACCGTGTCTGGCTGACGCGCCGCCGACTGCCCCTCGCGCTGATTCCCGTGCATCTCGGGCTGTGGGTGCTGCTCACCCTCGTACGCAACCGCTCGTCGTTCTCCGGCCTGCGCGCCTGGTTCGGGGGCTTCCTGGAGGGCGTACGGGAACCGGCCGGTGAGCGGCGGCCCATGCGGTGGCGCACGGTGTGGCGGCTGTGCCGGCTGGGGCGTCCGCCGGTCATCTGAGGACCAACCCTGAGGGCAGGGCGACCGGGCCACCGGACGAAGGGGGAAGGGGACGCGGGTCCCGGTCGTTCACCTCCGCCGACCGGAACCCGCATGCGTCCCCGGATCCGGCCGCGGCGGCGACACTCCCCCGAGTTACGCGTCGTACGCGCGCACCGTCGGGCCAGATCCGATGAAGTGATCACATCAGGCCACACCAACGGATCGCTAACATGTGGCCAACGATGCTCCGTTTCGACGTCGTTCAGTTGGCGCGAAGTCGACGGACGGTGAGGGAAGACGGCCAGGACGGAACGGTTTCCGGCCGAGAAACGTCGTGAAGGGTGTGGCGGGAAACCGTCGTACATGGGTTGTGCATGGGCGTGCACATAGGTCGGACACCAGGGCGCGGGCGCGTCGCGCGGGAAGGCAGTGGCGGCGTGAAGCGGTACGGGCTGCGGTTCGGACTGCTGGGACCGCCGGTTGTGTTCGAGGGCGGGACGGACGGCGGCGGTCCCGAGGACCGTGACGGTCCCAAGGACAGCGACGGTTCTTACGGGGCCTACGGCGGCCCGAGCCCCGACGATGCCCCGGCGAGCGTGTCCGCCCGCCCCGCCCGTCCCGACCGCGCTGACCGCGCCGTCCGGACCATCCGCAGTCCCAAGGTGCGGGCCCTGCTCGCCACGCTGCTGCTCGAAGGCGGCCGGGTCGTCTCCGTCGAGTCGCTGACGGACGTGCTGTGGGGCGGGGCACCGCCCCCGTCGGCGCGGGCCTCGCTGCACAACCACGTGGCCCGGCTACGGCGACTGCTCGACGACCCCGAACGGCTGCGGGCGGTGCCGCCCGGCTATGTCCTGCGCGTCGACGAGGGCGAACTGGACGTCGACGTCTTCGTGACCGGCGTCGCCGCGGCCCGCGTCGCCCATGCCGGCCGGGACTGGGAGCGCACGCTGCGCGAGAGCACGGCGGCACTCGCACTGTGGCGTGGCACGCCCCTGGCCGGCCTGCCCGCCGAGGTGGGCGGTTACGCGCTCGTCCAGCGCCTGGCGGAGGCGCGGCTCCTGCTCCTGGAGTGGCGCTACGACGCCGAGCTGAGCGTGGGCGGGCCACGCGTCGACGCCCTGGTACCCGAGCTTGCGGCCTTGGCCGCCGAGCATCCCCTACGGGAGTCCTTCCACCGTCACCTGATGCTCGCCCTGCATCGCACGGGCCGACGGGCCCAGGCTCTGGCGGTGCATCGTGATCTGCGCATGCGGCTGATCGAGGAGTTGGGGGTGGAGCCGGGGGTGGGGGTTCGGGCGGCGCATGTGGAGGTGCTGCGTGGGAGGTCGGAGGGGGGAGTCGGGGGAACCGGGGGTTCGCTGCGAGGGGGTTCGGGCGGTGGGATCGGGCGGGAGCCGGGTGGGGGCGGTGACGTGGTGCGCGGGGCCGTTGGCTCTGCCGTTGCCCACGACGGCGACGTCGCCCACGGTGCCGCGAACGACGTCGCCCACGGTGCCGCGAACTCTGACGCTACGCGCGATGACGACGCCATCCGGCGACCTGCGCCGGCCGATGCCCTCCCCGAGGAGGACACTCCGGCCGGCCCACCTCGACCACCCCGCCCCGCCCAGCTTCCGCCACCCCCGGCCCACTTCACCGGCCGCACTGCCGTACTCACCGACCTGCGCGGCACTCTCGCCCCAACGGCTACCCCCACTCCAACCCGGCCCCCCGCCAGCACCGTCGCCGTCATCAGCGGCATGCCCGGCGTCGGCAAGAGTGCCCTCGCGCTGGAGGCCGCACATGGGCTGGCGAATCGTTTCCCCGACGGCCAGCTCTACGTCAACCTGCACGGCGCCACCCCCGGTATGCCCCCACTCACCCCCGGCCAGGCCCTCACCGCACTCCTGCGCGACCTCGGCGCCGACCCCCGCTCCATCCCCGAACACCCGGACGCGGCAGCCGCGTTGCTGCGCTCGCTGCTCGCACCGACCCGCACGCTCATGCTTCTGGACGACGCCGCGAACGCCGCCCAGGTACGCCCGCTGCTCCCGGCGGGCCCCGGCTGCGCGGTGATCGTCACCAGCCGCTCCCCGCTGACGGCCTTGGACGGCGTCCGCCGCTTCCCGCTCACGCCCCTCACTGCCGAGGAGAGTGCGGCACTGCTGCGCGCGGCGTCGGGGCGGGACGGCTTCTACGGCGGCGAGGGCGGCTCCCGCCAGGCCGGCGACGGCCACCCACCCGGCAGCCAACCCCAAGCCCCCACCCCCGAGGGCCAAGCCCCCACCCCCGAGGGCCAAGCCCCCACCCCCGAGGGCCAAGGCCCCACCACCGAGCACCCCACCCCCACCAGCCCCCCAACCCCCACCCACCCCCTCATCACCCTGACCGGCGGCCTCCCCCTGGCCCTCCGTGTCGTCGCCGCCCGGCTGGCCGCCCGCAGTGCGCTCACCCCCGACACGCTGGCCGGGCAACTGGCCGCGGCGGAGAGCCGGTTGCATCACCTGGAGTACGACGACCTGAGCGTCCGCCGCTCCCTCGCCGTCGCCCACGACGCCCTCGCCGCCTCCGAACGCGAGGCCGACCGGGACGCGGCCCTCGCCCTGCGCCACATCGGCGCCCTCGACCTGCCCGCGTACGGCGCACCCCTGCTGGCCCGCCTGACCGGCACCGACGAGCGCCGCGCCGAGGCCGCCCTCGACCGTCTCGTCGACGTGGCCCTCCTGGAGGAGACGGCGTACGGCCGCTATGCCCCCCACGACCTGGTACGCGACTTCGCCCGCGAACTCGCGGGGGCCGGCGCGGGCGTTGACACCGATGGCGACGACGAGGTCATCGAGACCGCCCTGCGCTGGTACGCCGCCGTAGCCGAACGCACCCTCACCGCCATCGTCGAACCCGGCCTCGACCAGGACGACCGCCGCCGCCCGACCCCGACCCAAACGCCGGAGCACGCCACGACCGTCGCCACGGTGCCCCCCTTCCTCGGCGCCGAAGCCGCCTTCGCCTGGGGCGACTCGGAACTGGAGAACGTCGTCGCGCTGGTGGAGCAGTACGGCGGCGACGAAAGCGACGAGCAGTCCGCCCTGCCTACCGCCATCGCCTCCTCCCGTCTCTCCGCCCTCTCCACTCTCATCCGCCTCCTCTTCCCCTACCTCCAACGCAGCGGCCACGTAGCCGAAATGGAGCTCCTGGGCCGGACCGCCCTCCGTCTCGCTGGTCGGCTCGGGGACGACGCCGCCGAGGCATACGCTCTGGGCGACCTCGCCGGCCTGCACTTCCTGACCGGCCGCCACACCGAGGCCCTGCACCTCAACGACCGCGCCCTGACGATCTGGCGGCGGCTCGAAGTGATCTCCTGGATGCGTCGTTGCCTCAACAACCGAGGCCTGCTCCTCGAAGGGCTCGGCCGCTACGCCGAGTCGGGGGAGGCGTTGCGCCAGAGCCTGGAGTACTCACGGCAGTTGAACGACCCGCACGGCGAGGCGGTGACCTACAGCCACCTCGGCAACCTGTACGAGCACACCGACCCCCGGGCCGCCATCGAGCAGCACCGCCGCTCACTCGCCATCGGCGACGGGACCGGCAACTTCATCGTGCAGCACTCGGCCCACTGCAACATCGGCTACGCCCACCTCACCCTCGGCGAACCGGCGGCAGCCGCCGCGCACTTCGAGGAGAGCCTGCGCATCCTCGGCGGCCACGGCGACTGGCACGGCGAGTCCCAGACCCGTCTCGGCCTGGTCCGCGCCCTGCGTCTCCTCGGCCACACCGACCGCGCCACCCACGCCTGCGCGGAACTCCTCACCCGGGCCGACGCCCGAGCCGACCGCTACATGGGCGGCCTGGCCCGGCACCAGTACGGCCTGCTGCTGCGGGAACTGAGCCGTGTCCAGGCCGCGCACGCCGAGTGGCGCACGGCTCTCGACCTGCTGGAAGGCACCGACGAGAAGGCGGTCGTCGAGGAGCTCCGCCTCCTGCTGGAGCAGGCCCGGTGATCACTTCGCATCCGCATAGCACTCCACCACCGCCGTAGTGAACGGAAACCGCACCGGCGTCTCCCCGAACGTCAGCCGCCCCGCCAGTTCGGCCGCCTCACGGATCGCCGTCACGACCGTCTCGGCCTCTTCCTCGGGACAGTGCACGATCACCTCGTCGTGCTGGAAGAAGACCAGTTCCGCCGCCATGCCCGCGCAGGCCCGCCGCAGCGCAGCGAGCAGCAGCAGGGTCCAGTCCGCGGCGCTGCCCTGGACGACGAAGTTGCGGGCGAAGCGGCCCCGGGCGCGGGCGTTGGTGGAGGCGTAGCCCGGCCCCCAGTCCTGTGGCCCGGAGCCCTCGGCGGGCTCGTCCGGCACCGGAATGCCGGCCTCCTCGGCGGCGTCGTCCGTCGCCCCGGCCGCCGGTGGACACGTCCGCCCCAGCCACGTCCGCACGAGCCGCCCCTCCTCACCGGCCCGCGCCGCGTCGTCGACGTAGGCCACCGCCTTGGGGAAACGGCGTCTGAGCGCGGCGAGGTTCTTGAGCCCGTCTCCGGAGGTCTGGCCGTAGACGGCACCCAGCACGGCGAGCTTGGCCTGGGCGCGGTCGCCGGAGAAGGCGCGGTCCGACACCGACTGGTAGAGGTCGGACTCCCGTCCGGCGACCTCCATCAGCCCGGGGTCACGGGAGATCGCGGCGAGCACACGCGGTTCCATCTGGTCGGCGTCCGCCACCACGAGCCGCCAGCCGGGGTCGGCGACCACAGCGCGCCGGATGACCTTCGGAATCTGCAGTCCGCCCCCGCCGTTGGTCACCCACCGCCCGGTCACCGTCCCGCCCGCGAGGAACTCCGGTCTGAACCGCCCGTCGCGCACCCAGTCCTGCAGCCAGGACCACCCGTGGGCCACCCAGATCCGGTACAGCTTCTTGTACTCGACCAGCGGCTTCACCGCCGGATGGTCGAGGGACTCGATCTCCCAGCGACGGGTCGATCTGACCTTGATCCCGGCCTGCGCGAAGGCCTTGATGACGTCCGCGGGCAGATCGGGCCGCACCCGGCGACCGAAGGCCGCGGACACCTCGTCGGCCAGCTCGGCCAGGCGCCGCGGCTCCCCGCCCCCGGCATACCGCTCACCGAGCAGCTCGTGCAGCACCCGGCGGTGCACCTCGGCGCTCCACGGCAGCCCGGCCCGGTTCATCTCGGCGGCGACCAGCATCCCCGCCGACTCGGCCGCGGTCAGCAGCCGCATCCGCTCCGGATGCCCGGCCTTGTCGTGCCGGCGCTGCTGGTCGGCGTACACCTCGACGAGGTCGGCGAGCGGCACATGGACCGCCTGCGGCTCGAAGAGGGAGGACTGCGAGCCGGGTTCGGCGGACCGCTGGGGAGGATCGGGCGGTACGGGGCGCCCGCGCAGCCGGGCGAGGGCCGCGGCGGCCGATCTCGGCTCCCCGGACCGCCCCTCGTGACCCAGGAGGAGGGTCTCGGCGTCCTCGATGTCGTAGCACCGCTCCACTCGCACCCCCGTGGCGAGCAGGCGCGGATAGACCTCGGCGGTGGACCGCCACACCCACCGCGCGACATCGGGCCGCCCCCGCACGGCCTCCGCCAGGTCCGCCTCCCGGCGCACCGGCCCCGCGGGCAGCGCGTCCGGACCGAGGGGGGCGATCTCAACGCCGCCGTCCTCGGCCGGAGCGAGCGCCCACCGGTCGGTCATGCTGCGAGTGTGGCACCCGGGTCTGACAACGGCCTCAGCCCTGCGCCTCGCCCGCCTTGCCCTGCGCCTCGCCCTGCTCGCGGGCCTCCTTGCTCGTCTGCTCACCGCTCTGCAGGAACTGCGAGAGCAGCTCGACGACGTAGTCCTCCACCTCCTGCTTGGTGAGGCCGAGGCCGGACAGGACGCCGGTGCCGTTCTCGAACTCCAGCAGGGCCAGCAGCATGTGCTCGGTGCCGACGTAGTTGTGGCCGAGGCGCAGAGCTTCGCGGAAGGTCAGCTCCAGCACCTTCTTGGCGTCGGAGCCGTAGGGGACGAGCTCGGGCACCTCCTCGACGGCGGGCGGCAGCGCCGCGGTGGCGGCCTGGCGCACGGAGTCCAGGAGCACGCCCTGCGCCGTGATCGCTTTCGCGGCCAGGCCGTCGGGGTCGGCCAGCAGGCCGAGGACCAGGTGCTCGGGCCGGCCCTCGGAATTGCGGGCCGCGACGGACTCGTTGTGGGCGGCGACCACCGCGCCCCGGGCACGCGGCGTGTAGCGGCCGAAGCCCTGCTGCGGGTCGAGGTCGATGGACTCCTTTGGCACGAACCGCTTCTGCGCGGCCTGCCGGGTGACGCCCATGCTCTTGCCGATGTCGGTCCAGGAGGCGCCCGATCGCCGGGCCTGGTCCACGAAGTGGCCGATCAGGTGGTCGGCCACTTCGCCGAGGTGATCGCCGGCGATCACCGCGTCCTGGAGCTGGTCGAGGGGTTCCTGGTGGACCTTTTTGATGGCCGCGATGAGTTCGTCGAGACGTACGGATGACGTGATGGTCGGTTTCGTCGACATGTGTCAACCGTAGGTTGACACCAAGGGAGTGTCAACCCGTGGTTGACATCAGGCGGCCCGGGGTCTGCGGGCCCTCCCCGGCGGCCCCGCCTGCGCGACGCCCGCCCCGTGGCACCATCGCCAGGTGAGCAGTACGAACAGTTCGAGCGCCGCGCCCGGCCCCGTCGACCGGGCCTTCGGGCACGCCCTCTACGCCGACACCGACACCGCCCTCGACACCGGCGCCTCCCTACTCGCCGCCGACCCCGCCTCGGACGCCGAACTCGCCGAGCGCGGCCAGGAGTTCGTCGCGGCGGCCTGGCGGCGCGGCTGGCAGCCCGCCGATGTCGTACGGCTCGTGCGGCGCGAGCTGGAGGACGTGCATGTACGGCTGCTCTCGGCGCTGATCCACGCGCAGCAGCCGTACGACCGCCCCCGCGGCCCCCGCTGGAACGCCCAGCTCGACGACCTGCCCGCCGAGGCCCCGCCCCGCACCGACCGCTTCTCGCACGCGAGCGCCGTCCTGGAGCTGTACCGCCTCCTGCTGCGCCTGCCCGCGCTGGAGCCCCTCGACGAACCGACCGAGCCGGCCGGGCCGACCGCGCGGCGCCCCGGCTCCGAGTCCCGCATGCTCACCCGCATCCGCGCGCTGCTCGCGAAGGCGGAGGCGACCGGGTTCCCGGAGGAGGCGGAGGCGCTCAGCGCAAAGGCGCAGGAGCTGATGGCCCGGTACAGCATCGACGAGGCGCTGATCTCGACGCGTACGCAGGGCACGAAGGACGCCCCCGGCGCCTGCCGGATCGGCGTGGAACCGCCGTACGAACAGGCGAAGGCGGTCCTGCTGGACGCGGTGGCGACCGCCAACCACTGCCGAGCCGTGTGGAACGAACCCTTCGCCTTCTCCACGGTCGTCGGCTTCGAGGCCGACCTGGAGGTGGTCGAACTGCTCTACACCTCGCTCCTCGTGCAGGCCCGGACGGCGATGACGAAGGCGGAGGCGGCCCAGCGGGCGGGCGGCCGCAAGCGGACCAAGACCTTCCGGCAGTCCTTCCTGGCGGCGTACGCCCACCGCATCGGCACCCGCCTGACGGAGGCGGCGCAGACGCAGGTGACTCAGGACCTGCTCCCCGTCCTCGCCACCCGCGAAGTGGCGGTCACCGATCGCCTGGACCGCATGTTCCCGGAGACGACCACGACCCGCCTGCGCGGCGTCAGCGACGAGGCGGGCTGGGTGGAGGGTTCGGAGGCGGCCGACCGGGCACAGGTGGCTCCCCGCCGGCCGCTGCGCTGAACCGCCGGACCGGCGTCAGTCGCCGGTCCGCTGGAATCCGCTCACCGAGGCGTCCGGCGCTTTCCCGTCGCTCTTCAGAGCGACATCGCCGTACGACCACTTGAAGCTCTGCGTCTTGCCGGACCCGGGCAGCCGGACCTTGACCGTCTCCACGGCGAGGCTCTTGCTGCCGCCCTCCTCGCCCCGGACGTAGGTGAGGGTGAAGGAGGTCGAGGCCTCCTTCACGAGGGTCGTTCTCGTCGACGCGACGGCCCCGGCAGCCTCCTCGGCCGCGACGGACGTCGATGTGCCGCCCGCGTCGAACTCGACGGTGGGAAGCCCGGCCAGGACGCACTTGCCGCCGCTGCGGTTGGTGACCGTGACGGGGACGTTGCCGGTGTCCCCGGCAGCGGGGGCGGCGTTGGCGGGCCCGAACTCAACGGCCAGCTCGCCGACACAGGCGGAACCGGCCTTGCTGTCCTGGGTCTTGCCGCCCCCGTCCCCGCCGTCGTCGCAGGCGGTCAGGAGGAGGGCCGCGGCGAGGGCGGCGACGGTGAGGGAAGTGGCGCGCATGGGTCCTCTGGGAGTGGCTCGGTGAGCGGGCGGCGATCTCTGCACCGATCATCGGTGATTGCCGCATGGATCGGCAGCAGGCCACCGCACTGACCGGGCGGACGTCACCGATGAAACATCACGATCCCAGACCGGCCGTAGGCAGCCCCGTCGGCAGCTTCCCGCCCTGCGACCTGGTGTACGTCTCGGCGCCGAGGCCGCCCTCCCAGGTCACCTTCAGCTGCGACTTGTCGACGGAGTCGACCATCCCGGTCGCCCGGCCCTTGCTGCCGTCGGTGCACTTCAGGCGGATCATCTTCATCCCGCCCTCCTCGCCGGCGGTCCCGCTGCACACGGTCCCGCCGGTCGCGAAGAGGCCTGCCTGCTTGCCGGTGACGACCAGCGCGACGGCCTTGCCGTCGGTCGTGGCGAGCCAGCTGCCCTCCAGTTCACCTGAGGCGGACGCCGATCCGCCTCCCGTACCGCCGCCCGTGTCGGCGCCGGAGGTCGCGGAGGGGCCGGCCGAGGAGCCGTCCTTGGCGTCGGAGTCGCCGTCGCCGCTGCACCCGGTCAGGGCGAGCGCGCCGGCCAGGGACGCGGCCATGGCCGCGGCCCGCATCCGCCGGCCCGACATCGTGCGCATACGCGAGAAAGTCGCCGAGGTCACTGGAAGCTCCCAAGCTGTAGCGGTCGGCATACGGCCGAGTCGGCCATGTGGCCGAAACGACCGCTGCAAGTTACCAGGGAGTCCGGTCCGAAGCCCCGGAACGTGCCGGACCTACCAGGACGCCTTGCGCACTCCCGGCAGATACCCGGCATGCGCCTGCTCCCGCAGACCCACCCGGGACAGCCCGAAGGCACGGAAGTAGCCGCGCGGCCGCCCGTCCACCTGGTCGCGGTTGCGTACGCGCGTGGCGCTCGCGTTCCGCGGCTGCCTGCTCAGCTCCCGCCGGGCGGCGAGCCGTTCGGCAGCCGTGGACGAGGGCCGCCGGATGATCTCCTTCAGCTCGGCCCGCCGGGCGGCGTACCGCCCGACGACCTCCTGCCGCTGCCGGTTCTTCGCGATCTTGCTCTTCTTGGCCATCAGACCTTCACCCCCCGGGCGCGGATCCGGGCGACGGCGGCCTCGACGCCGATGACGTCGACCGTCTTGATCCCCTTGGCGCTCAGCCGCAGCCGTACATACCGGCCCTCGCCGGGCAGCCAGTAGCGCTTGGTCTGGATGTTGGGGTCGAAGCGGCGGGAAGTCCGCCGATGGGAGTGGGAAATCGTGTTGCCGAAGCCGGGCCGGGCGCCGGTCAGCATGCAGTGGGCGGACACGGGTGACGCACCTCTCCTCGCTCGCTACTGTTAATGGAATTCATTTTCAGTAAGATAGCAGCATGGCACGCACCGAACTCCGTCCGGTCATCAAGCTCCGGTCCACCGCCGGAACCGGCTTCACCTATGTGACCCGCAAGAACCGCCGCAACGACCCCGACCGCATGGTCCTGCGCAAGTACGACCCGGTCGCCGGCCGTCACGTCGACTTCCGAGAGGAGCGCTGAGCATGCGCAACGGAATCCACCCGCCCTACGGCCCCGTCGTCTTCCGCGACCGCGCCGCGAACCACGCCTTCCTCACTCGCTCGACGATGACCAGCGAGAAGACGATCGAGTGGGAGGACGGGGCCACCTACCCCGTCGTCGACGTCGAGATCTCGAACGTCAGCCACCCCTTCTACACCGGCACGGCCCGCGTCCTGGACACGGCCGGCCGAGTCGAGCGCTTCGAGCGCCGCTACGGGCAGCAGGGCTGACCCCGTGCCCGAACTCTCCGTCGTGATCGTCGGCGGCCTGCACGCCGACGCCCGCAAAGAGGCCGTGGCACGGCTGCTCACCGACGTCCCCGACAGCGTCGTACTCCACCACGACCTGTCGACGGCCGCCGCCGGCACAGTCGTACGGACGATCCGCGATGCCACCGGCATCGTCAGCGCCGGCGAGGCGCCCCTCGTCAACGACTGCGCCTGCTGCGCCCTGCGCGAGGACCTGGTGCCCGAACTCCTGCGCATCCGGGACGCCGGCGGCACCCGTATGGCGATCGTCGAGCTCTGGGACTCGGTCGAGCCGAAGGCCATGGCCGAGGTGGTCACGGCAGGCGGGCTCACGGTCACCGGCGTGCTCACCGCGGTCGACCCGGCGCTGGTCCTGCCGTATCTGGGCAACGGCGACGACCTGGCCGAGCGCGGCCTCGCGGCGGCGGCGACCGACCGGCGCACGGTCGCCGACACGTTCGCGCGCCAGCTGGAGTACGCCCCCGTCCTCGCCGTCGCCGCATCGCCGGAGGCCGACGACGAGGACCGCGAACTTCTCGCCCAACTCCACCCGACGGCCCGCCAGGTCCCGATCGACGACCTGACGGTGCCCGCCCCACGCCGGCGCTCCCTGTCCTCCCTCGCCCGGGCGGCCCTGGCCGGCTTCGACGTCGAGGCGGCCGACGCCGCCCAGCACCCGGCCTGCGCCTTGCTCCCCGCCGACGCCGACGCGCACGGCGTCTCCACCCTCGTCTGGCATCGCCGCCGCCCCTTCCACCCGGAGCGGCTGTACGCGGCGCTGGAGGACCTGACCTGCGCGGCGGCCCGCAGCCGTGGCCGGTTCTGGCTCGCCGACAAGCCCGACGTGCTACTGCACTGGGACGCGGCGGGCGGCGCCCTGTGCGTGGAGAGCGCGGGCCCGTGGCTCGCCTCGCTCCCCGACGCGGCCTGGGACATGGTCCCGCCGGTACGCCGGGCTGCCGCCGCCCTTGACTGGCACGCCGAGCACGGCGACTGCTGCCAGCACCTGGTCTTCACGTCGCCCGCCCTCGACCGCGACGGCCTGGAGCAGCTCCTCGAATCCTGCCTCCTGACCGACGCCGAGTACGCCGCCGGCCGCGCCGCCTGGAAGCAGCTCCCGCCCGCCTTCGACACCCTCCTGGAGGTCTGACCCCCCATGCCCCGCAAGCCCGACCACAAGCCCGTGAAGTCCCGCCCCAACCCCCTGGACCAGGCCGGCATCACCTACATCGACTACAAGGACACGGACCTTCTCCGCCGCTTCCTCTCCGACCGAGGCAAGATCCGCAGCCGCCGCATCACCCGAGTAACGGCCCAGCAGCAGCGGAACCTGGCAAAGGCGATCAAGAACGCAAGGGAAATGGCCCTGCTCCCATACGCCACCCGCTGACCCCCACGGGCTGAATTGCCGCGACCGGCCTGGAACACCAACGCCCCAGAACGCGTCTCTTCCTAATACACGAGGGACCGATCCCGACTGCGACGCGATCCCCGGGGCATGCGAGGGAAATGCTGGAACGCATCCAGTCCCGCATACGTCACAGGAGTAACCACAGGAACACCCCCCGTGCACGTGCATCTGCTCATGCAGTTGCACGTGAACAGAGCTATGATCCGGACGCACACCACTGAACACCACCGGGGAGCGACCTGTGGACCACGACGTGTACAACGGCATGGCAGCCACGGATCTGAACGGGGTGGCCTGGCAGAAGAGCAGGCACAGCAACTCCCAGGGCTCCTGCGTCGAGTTCGCGAGGCTCCCCGGCGGCGATGTCGCCGTGCGCAACTCGCGCTTCCCGGACGGCCCGGCGCTCGTCTACACCCGCGCCGAGATAGAGGCGATGCTCCTGGGCATCAAGGACGGCGAGTTCGACCACTTGGTGGCGGGCTGAGACCAGCCGCCGGCCACGCCCACCGACCAACAGTGCATACCCACCGAAAACAACCAACGCAACGCGCGTAGAACTACGACGTCAGCACGCGCCGCAGCGCATCATTCGGCCGCCCCGGAACCCCCCTGCGGCGCCGGAAGCCGAAACAGTGCCCACACCACCTTGCCGCTGAGCGCCCCAGCCATCGGATGCCACCCCCAGCTGTCACTGAAGGAGTCCACAAGGAACAGCCCCCGCCCCGACTCCGCCGAAAAGTCGTCGGAATCGCGCGCGACCGGACTGTCATGGCTGGGGTCACGCACCGCACACACCAGCCGCTCGGTCCACCGCATCAGATGCAGCCGCACCGGCGGCGCCTGGTCGTGCACTCGCTGCGCACTCGCCGGCAGGGCATGGCGCAGCGCGTTGGTCACCAACTCCGAGACCACGAGGCACACATCGTCGAAGCGATCGCCCAGTTCCCACTGATCCAGGGTGCGGCGCGTGAACTTCCGTGCCTCACGCACCGCTTCGTAGCGGGCCGGCAGTGCACAGGAGGCGGCGTTGGAGACGGCTGCGGGATCAAGCGGCGGAAGGCCCTGCCGTAACGGCTCGAGCATGGTCGATCCATTCGTCCCCATGCGAGGCACTCCCGGGAGTTCGCGGTCGTTGCGATGCAGCGGTTGCGCGGGACCATGGTTTCGGATGCGCAGGGCAGATGCAAGGGCAGATGCACGTGCACGTGACCGAATTGGCCGTTCCCGTACCGCTTGTTGGCCATTTTTTCCGCCAACTTCAGCACCTTTCCTTGCTCACCCCTCACCTCTTCCTGAGGGAAATCCTTGTCTTCTTTCCATCTCTGTAATCGGACGAGTACTGCTCGAAGTGATTTAGTGGCAGACTGCGGGCCCTGAAGACGGTTGGGGAGGCTGGCGAACGTGAGCGCGGGAGAGCCCGGATCGGTGGTGCGGCGCATGCTGCTCGGCTCGCAACTGAGGCGACTGCGGGAAGCGCGCGGGATCACGCGCGAGGCGGCGGGTTACTCGATCCGCGCCTCGGAGTCGAAGATCAGCCGGATGGAGCTGGGCCGGGTGAGCTTCAAGACGCGTGACGTCGAAGACCTGCTGACGCTCTACGGCATCACGGACGAGCAGGAGCGCGCCTCGCTCCTCTCCCTCGCCCGCGAGGCCAACGTCGCGGGCTGGTGGCACAGTTACTCCGACGTCCTGCCCAGCTGGTTCCCCACGTATGTCGGCCTGGAGGGCGCGGCCAGCCTCATCCGCGCGTACGAAGTGCAGTTCGTGCACGGCCTGCTGCAGACCGAGGCGTATGCCCGCGCGGTCGTCAGGCGCGGCATGAAGGGCGCGAGCAAGGCCGACGTCGACAAGCGTGTGGCGCTGCGCCTGGAGCGGCAGAAGTACCTCATCGACGCGAGCGCCCCCGAGTTCCACATCGTCCTGGACGAGGCCGCCCTGCGCCGCCCGTACGGCGACCGCGAGGTGATGCGCGGCCAGCTCCAGCACCTGATCGAGATCTCCGAGCGCCCCAACGTACGGCTGCAGATCATGCCGTTCAGCTTCGGCGGCCACTCCGGCGAGTCCGGTGCCTTCACCCTTCTCAGCTTCCCCGAGTCCGACCTTTCGGACGTCGTCTACCTGGAGCAGCTCACCAGCGCGCTCTACCTCGACAAGCACGAGGACGTCACCCAGTACGAGAAGGCGCTGAAGGAGCTTCAGCAGGACAGCCCGGGTCCGGACGAGAGCCGGGATCTTCTCCGGGGTCTCCTTCAACTCTCTTGAAACACAAGTACGATGACGTGTGATCAGACCGTGAAGGCGGTCTGGGCGATCGAGTTCGATCAACGCGATCAAGGCCGGTCGAAGCCGGTCAGGGCTTCCGTGATCACTCGATCGGGTATCCGCTAGGGATTGAGGGATCACATGTCGTCCTACTTCACCGACCTGGCTCAGCAGTACATCGACGGTGAGTGGCGCCCGGGCACAGGTTCCTGGGACATCATCGACTTCAACCCGTACGACGGTGAGAAGCTGGCGTCGATCACGATAGCCACGGTCGACGAGGTGGACGACGCCTACCAGGCCGCCGCCCGTGCCCAGAAGCAATGGGGCGCGACCAATCCGTACGCCCGCCGTGCCGTCTTCGAGCAGGCGCTGCGCCTGATAGAGGACCGCGAGCAGGAGATCACCGACGTGATCATCGCCGAGCTCGGCGGCACGCGGCTGAAGGCGGCCTTCGAGCTCCACCTCGCCAAGGAGTTCCTGCGCGAGGCGGTTCACCTGGCCCTGCGTCCCGAGGGCAAGATCATCCCGTCGCCGATCGACGGCAAGGAGAACCGCGTCTACCGCGTCCCGGTCGGCGTGGTGGGCGTCATCAGCCCCTTCAACTTCCCCTTCCTCCTCTCCATCAAGTCGGTCGCCCCGGCCCTCGCACTCGGCAACGGCGTGGTGCTGAAGCCGCACCAGAACACCCCGATCTGTGGCGGTTCCCTGGTGGCGAAGATCTTCGAGGACGCGGGCCTGCCCGCCGGCCTCCTGAACGTCGTCATCACGGACATAGCCGAGATCGGCGACGCCTTCATCGAGCACCCCGTCCCGAAGGTCATCTCCTTCACCGGCTCCGACAAGGTCGGCCGCCATGTCGCCACCGTCTGTGCCTCGCTCTTCAAGCGCTCGGTCCTCGAACTCGGCGGCAACAGCGCGCTGGTGGTCCTGGACGACGCCGACATCGACTACGCGGTCGACGCGGCGGTCTTCAGCCGGTACGTCCACCAGGGGCAGGTCTGCATGGCCGCCAACCGCGTCCTCGTGGACCGCTCGGTCGCGGACCGGTTCACCGAGAAGTTCGTCGCCAAGGTGAAGGCCCTGAAGGCCGGCGACCCGCGCGACCCGGAGACCGTCATCGGTCCGGTCATCAACTCCTCTCAGGCGGAGGCCATTTCGGCCACCGTCGAGCAGGCGATCGCGGAGGGCGCGACGGCTCTCGTGCACGGCGCGACGACGGACAACCTGGTCGAGCCGTCCGTCCTCACCGGTCTCCCGGCCGACTCGCCCCTGCTGAAGCAGGAGGTCTTCGGTCCGGTCGCCTTCCTGGTGCCGTTCGACGGCGAGGAGGAGGCCGTACGCCTCGTCAACGACACCCCGTACGGCCTCAGCGGTGCCGTCCACACCGGCAACATCGAGCGCGGCGTCGCCTTCGCCAAGCAGATCGACACCGGCATGTTCCACGTCAACGACGGCACCGTCCACGACGAGCCGATCGTCCCCTTCGGCGGCGAGAAGCACTCCGGCCTCGGCCGCCTGAACGGCGAGACGATGTTGGACGCGTTCACGACCACGAAGTGGATCTCGGTGCAGCACGGCAGGAGCGGCTTCCCGTTCTGAGGGTCAACGAGGCTGAACGAGGGTGAACAGGGTGCTTCCCGGGGCTGATCTCGGCCCCGGCCGCCCGCCGCCCTAATCTGGACCGCATGTCAGCGATCCGTCTTCTCGTGCTCGGCGCGGTCCGGCAGCACGGGCGTGCCCATGGGTACCAGGTGCGCAACGACCTGGAGTACTGGGGCGCGCACGAGTGGTCCAACGCCAAGCCCGGCTCGATCTATCACGCCCTGAAACAGATGGCGAAGCAGGGGCTGCTGCACGCCCACGAGATCGCGCCGTCCACGGCCGGCGGGCCGCCGCGCACCGAGTACGAGATCACGGAGAAGGGCACCGAGGAATACCTCGGGCTGGTGCGGCAGTACCTCACGGCGTACGACCAGCGGCCGGACGTGCTCACCGCCGCGCTCGGCTTCATGGTCGACCTGGACCGCGAGGAAGTCCTCGCCCTCCTGGAGGAGCGGGTGCGCAGCATCGAGGGGTGGCGCAAGGCGGTCACCGAGTACTACACGCCCGAGGAGGGCCCAGCCCAGCTCGGCCACATCGGCGAGATCATGAACTTCTGGGTCCACTCCGCCGACACCGGCGCCGAGTGGACCCGCGGTCTGATCGGACGCATCCGGGGCGGCGCCTACACCTTCTCCGGCGAGGGCGATCCGTTCGTCGGGATCCTTGCCGACGACCAGGAGAACCCGTACGCGTCCGGGGAGCGGCACCCCGAGGATCAGAGCTGATCAGGTCCGCGAGCTAATCAAGTTTGACTAAGTGCGTCCCGGGTATTAGCTTCGAGCTGGTAGTCAAGTTTGACTAGCGAGGGAGATTCAGTGGCCGACGCGGCGATCATCGTCGAAGGGGCACGCAAGAAGTACGGCGGCAAAGCCGGCACACACGCACTGGACGGGCTCGACCTCACGGTCGCGCGCGGCACCGTGCACGGGGTGCTCGGCCCGAACGGCGCGGGCAAAACGACCTTGGTCCGCATCCTGTCCACCCTCCTGCGGCCGGACAGCGGCCACGTCGAGGTGGCGGGACACGACGTGCTGCGCCAGGCCTACGAGGTGCGCCTGCGCATCGGCCTGCTCGGCCAGCACGCAGCCCTGGACGAGGAGTTGGGCGGCCGGCAGAACCTGGAGATGTTCGGCCGCCTCTACCACCTGGGCGCCCGCCACGCGCGCGTGCGGGCCGACGAGCTCCTGGAGCGCTTCGGCCTCGCCGACACCGGCCGCAAGCCGGTGAAGCAGTACAGCGGCGGCATGCGCAGGCGACTGGACCTGGCGGCCTCACTCATCACCGACCCGGAGGTGCTCTTCCTGGACGAACCCACCACCGGCCTCGACCCGCGCGGCCGCGTCGAGGTCTGGTCCGCCGTCCGCTCCCTGGTCGGCGGCGGCACGACGGTCCTGCTCACCACCCAGTACCTGGAAGAGGCCGACCAGCTCGCCGACCGCATCTCGGTCGTCGACGCCGGCCGGGTCATCGCCGACGGCACCGCGGACCAGCTCAAGGCGCTCACCGGCGGTGACCGCATCGACGTGGTCCTGCGGGACGCGGGCCAGCTGGGCGCGGCCGTCGTCCTGCTGCCCGTACCGAAGGACGACGTCTCCGTCGACCCCGACCGCCGCCTGCTCAGCGCCCCGGTCACCGACCGGATGGCGGCGCTCTCCGGTGTCGTAAGGGCGCTGGAGGAGGCCGGGATCGAGGCGGAGGACGTCGCGCTGCGCCGCCCGACGCTGGACGAGGTGTTCCTGCACCTGACCGGGCGCGGGGACCGAGTGAAGGAGGCCGTGTGACCGCGTACGCACTGACCGACTCCTGGACCATGACCCGCCGCGAACTCGCCCACTGGGCGCGGCAACCCGTGCAGGGCTTGGTCAACCTGGTCTTCCCCGTGATGCTGCTGCTGATGTTCGGCTACCTCATCGGCGGCGGCCGGGGCCTGCAGGGCTCCTACATCGACTATCTGGTCCCCGGCATGCTCGCGCTCACCATGGCCTTCGGTCTGGAGGGCACGATGATCGCGGTCACCCAGGACCTCAACAAGGGCGTGATCGACCGCTTCCGGTCCATGCCGATGGCCAACGGGGCGGTGCTGGTGGGCCGTTCGGTGGCCGACATGCTCCAGTCGGCGCTGTCCCTGTTCGTCCTCATGGGTGTCGGATACGCGCTGGGCTGGCGTGCGGCGGGCAGCCCGGGGGCGTTCCTGGGCGCCGTGGGGCTGCTCCTGCTGTTCCGTTTCGCCATGCTGTGGATCGGTATCCACCTGGCGCTGGTGGCCGGAAAGCCGGAGATGGTGCAGGCGGTGCAGATCCTCGTCTGGCCGATCGGCTTCCTGTCCAACGCCATCGCGCTGCCCGAGTCCATGCCCGGCTGGCTCGGCACGGTCGTCGAGTGGAACCCGATGTCCCGGACGGCCACGGCCGTACGCGACCTGTTCGGCGGTACGGGCATGGACGGCGTCGGCCCGGCGATCGTGTGGCCACTGGTGCTCCTGGCGGTGTTCTTCCCGCTCGCGCTACGGCGGTTCGGGCGCCTGAGCCGGTAGCAGGCCCTAGTGGTGGAACCCGGTGGCCGCCCCCCTGTCCTGTGTCAGGGGGTGCGGCTGCCGGCGCAGCTCCGGCAGCAACTGGGTCAGGTCCTGCACGAACAGCTCGGCGAGGTCCTCGGAGAAGCCGTTGCGGCACACCACCCGCAGGACGGACAGGTCCTCGCGGTTCGGCGGGAAGGTGTACGCCGGGACCAGCCAGCCCTTCTCGCGCAGCCGCCGGGACACGTCGAACACGTCGTACGCCCGGACGTCCGGGGCCGTCGTGCAGGCGAAGACGGGCAGCTGGTCGCCCCGGGTCAGCAGCCGGAAGTCGCCCAGCTTCTCCATGCCCTCGGCGACCTTCCCGGCCACGTCCCGCGAGGCCTGCTGCACGGCCCGGTACCCTTCCCGCCCCAGCCGCAGGAACGAGTAGTACTGCGCCACGACCTGGGCGCCCGGCCGGGAGAAGTTGAGCGCGAAGGTCGGCATGTCGCCGCCCAGGTAGTTCACCCGGAAGACCAGCTCCTCGGGCAGCGACTCGCGGTCCCGCCACAGCGCCCAGCCGACGCCCGGGTAGACGAGCCCGTACTTGTGCCCCGAGGTGTTGATCGACGTGACCCTCGGCAGCCGGAAGTCCCAGACCAGGTCCTCGTCCAGGAAGGGCGCGACCATGGCGCCGGACGCGCCGTCGACGTGCACCGGGACGTCGAGCCCCGTGCGCTCCTGGAGGGCGTCCAGGGCGGCGCACAGCTCCGCGATCGGCTCGTACGAACCGTCGAAGGTCGAGCCCAGGATTCCGACGACCCCGATGGTGTTCTCGTCGCACAGCTCGGCCGCCGCCTGCGGGTCCAGATGGAACCGTTCGCCCTCCATCGGGACCAGGCGGGGCTCCACCTCCCAGAAGTTGCAGAACTTGTCCCAGCAGACCTGGACGTTGATGCCCATCACCAGGTTGGGGCGCGCGCCGGGGTAGCGGTCGGCGTTGCGCTGCGCCCAGCGCCGTTTGAGCGCCATACCGGCGAGCATGCACGCCTCGCTGGACCCGGTGGTGGAGCAGCCGACGGCCACCGAGGGATCGGGCGCATGCCACAGATCGGCGAGGATCGCCACGCAGCGCCGCTCCAGCTCGGCGGTGCGCGGGTACTCGTCCTTGTCGATCATGTTCTTGTCCCGGCACTCCGCCATCAGCACCCCGGCCTGCGGCTCCATCCAGGTCGTGACGAAGGTGGCCAGGTTGAGCCGGGAGTTGCCGTCCAGCATCAGCTCGTCGTGCACCACCTGGTACGCCGTCGCCGGCGGCAGGGGAGCGTCGGGCAGCCGGTGCGTGGGCGGCGCCTCGGTCATGCCGCTGACCGGATTCGTCTCCCCGTAGAAGGGGTTGACCGCGAGCCTGCGCCCGCCGCCCTTGTCGTCCGGTGCTTCGCTGTTCCCACGATGCAGTGGCATGTATTCGACGGTAGGTCCGGGCCGCCGGGCTTGCACCTCACGCCGCGTGAGGACTCATCGTGGAGTGCGTACCGAGAAGGGAGCGGAAGTGAGCTACTCCGTGGGACAGGTCGCCGGCTTCGCCGCAGTGACGGTGCGCACCCTGCACCACTACGACGACATCGGCCTGCTCGTGCCCAGCGAGCGCAGCCACGCGGGCCACCGGCGTTACAGCGACGCCGACCTCGACCGGCTGCAGCAGATCCTGTTCTACCGGGAGCTCGGTTTCCCGCTCGAGGAGGTCGCCGCCCTGCTCGACGACCCGGACGCGGACCCGCGCGCACACCTGCGCCGGCAGCACGAGCTGCTGACCGCCCGGATCGAGAAGCTGCAGAAGATGGCGGCGGCCGTGGAGCACGCCATGGAGGCACGCAAGATGGGCATCAATCTCACGCCGGAGGAGAAGTTCGAGGTGTTCGGGGACTTCGACCCGGACCAGTACGAGGAGGAGGTGCAGGAGCGCTGGGGCAGCACCGACGCCTATCGGCAGTCACAGCAGCGCGCCGCCTCGTACACCAAGGAGGACTGGCAGCGGATCCAGCGCGAGGCCGACGAGCTCAGCCGCCGCTTCGTCGCGCTCATGGAGGCCGGTGAGCCGGCCGACTCCGAGGCGGCCATGGACGCCGCCGAGGAGCACCGCCGGGGGATCGCCCGCAACCACTACGACTGCGGGCACGAGATGCACGCCTGCCTCGGCGAGATGTACGTCTCCGACGAGCGGTTCACCCAGAACATCGACAAGGCCAAGCCGGGCCTCGCGGTCTACCTCAGGGACGCGATCCTCGCCAACGCCGCCCGGCACTCCTCCTAGGCTCCTGGCCCGGAACCCGTACGGGTCACTCCCGGGCCAGGACCACCGCCGTCCCGTAGGCACACACCTCGGTGCCCACGTCCGCCGCCTCCGACACGTCGAACCGGAACGCCAGGACGCCGTTCCCCCCACGCGCGCGTGCCTGCTCGACGAGTCGCAGCATGGCTTGGTTCCGGGTCTCCACGAGGGTCTTGGTGAGCCCCTTGAGTTCACCGCCGACCAGCGACTTCAGTCCGGCGCCGATCTGGCTGCCCACGTGCCGGGAGCGCACGGTCAGCCCGAAGACTTCACCCAGAACCGAGGTGACCCGATAGCCGGGAATGTCATTGGTGGTCACTACCAGAACGTCGGGCTGTGGCTCCTGCCCGCCGCCGTACTCTTCGATGCCCATGAATCACAGCTTTGTCCCAGCAGGGGCACAGTGCATCCTGAGGGGGTCCATGGAACCTGGGCGGCCAGTGCAGCGTTGATAATTTGAGCACCCAGCTTCGCCTCCGCCCCCTCCCCGCAGGAGCCACAATCCCGTGACCACGCTTGCGCTCGGCCCCGAGTGGCTCAGCCCGGACTATCTGATCGAGACGTTCAGCCTCCCCGGCATCCTGCTGATCGTCTTCGCCGAGTCCGGCCTCTTCGCGTTCCTGCCCGGGGACTCCCTGCTGTTCACGGCGGGCCTCTTCGTTGCCGAGGGGAACTACATCAGCCAGCCGCTGTGGCTGGTGTGCACCCTGATCGTGCTGGCCGCCGTCATCGGCGACCAGGTGGGGTACATGATCGGCAAGTTCTTCGGCCCGAAGCTCTTCAACCGGCCCAACTCCAAGCTCTTCAAACAGGAGAACCTGGAGAAGGCCCACGAGTTCATGGAGAAGTACGGCCCGAAGGCGATCGTCCTCGCCCGCTTCGTGCCGATCGTGCGCACCTTCGCCCCGATCGTGGCGGGCGCCGGCCGGATGCAGTACCGCACGTTCCTCACGTACAACGTCATCGGCGGTATCGCCTGGGGCACCGGCGTCACCCTCGCGGGCTACTGGCTCGGCCAGATCGACTTCATCAACAAGAACGTCGAAGCGATCCTCGTCCTGATCGTGTTCGTCTCCGTGGTCCCGATCATCATCGAGTACCTGCGGGAGCGCGCCAAGAAGAAGCGCGCGGCGGCCCAGGCTCCGGCCGCACCGGCCCAGCAGTCCCAGCAGGCCCCGATGATGGACGACGCGACGACCCAGCTCCGCCGCGTCCCCTCCGAGGACGAGCAGTACGGCAACCAGGGCCAGCAGCAGTACGGCAACCAGGGCCGGCAGCAGTACGACTACGACCAGCAGTACTACGGCCAACAGCAGCCGCAGCAGCAGCCCCAACAGCAGCCGTACGCCCAGCAGTACCCCCAGGGCTACGGCCAGCAGCAGCCGTACGGCGGCCAGCAGAACCAGCAGTACCCGCCGAACCAGGGTTACTGAAGCGCCCCTTCAGGCGGAGACAATCGAGCTGCCAGGCGCTCAGAACCCTCGAGTCCGCTTGGCAGCTCGCCGCTTCTCCGGCGACCCGATCCGCAGGAACAACCGGGAGATCTCCGACCCGAGGTTGACCCCGATCGCAATGGCCATGGCCAGGGAAGCCGCCGTGGCCAAGGACACCAGCCCCTCGTCGATATCGTTCTGCGCGATCGCCAACAGCCCGAAGTACGTGGCGGAACCCGGCAACAGGGGCCCGATCGCCGCAGTCGTGTACGGCAACGCGGACGCGAACCGGTACCGCGCCATCAACTGCCCGAACAGCCCCACGAGCCCGGCAGCGACGGCCGTGGAGGCAACCGGCGAGAACCCACCGGCGTAGTGCATCGCGCCGTAGACAACCCAGGCGACACCCCCGTTGAGGGTCACCGCGAGCACCGTGGTCCGTTCCTGCTGGAGCAGCACGGCGAAGGTCAGCGACAGCAGCATCGACGCGGCGATCTGCCAGTACGGCCGGTCGGAGGCGAGCAGCGCCTCGTCCGGGGTGAGCTTGGCACCCAGGTTCACGCCGAAGTACAGGATCACCAGCACGCCGACGACGATGCCGACGAAGAAGTACATGACCTCCAGCAGCCGCGCGGCCGCGGTGATGTAGAAGCCGGTCAGCCCGTCCTGCACGCCCGCTACCAGCGCCCGTCCGGGCAGCAGCGCGAACAGCCCACCGGTGATGACCGCGGACGCCTTCACGTCGACGTGCCCCAGCGTCAGCGCGACCCCTATGGCGGCCGGCGGCATCGCGGCCACCGTGAACTGGTAGAACTCGGGCAGCCCTCGCCCCGCGCACAGCCACGCCAGCCGGTCGCCGAGCATCGCGCCGAACATGGCCGCGATGAAGACGATCAGGTCACCGCCGACCAGCACCGAGGCCGCGCCCGCGAGCAGACCGCTCGCCGAGGTCAGCACCCAGGTCGGGTACGGGTGCCGGTTGCGGCGTATCTCCGCGAGCCGCCCGTAGGCCTCCTCCAGGGAGATGTGGCTCTCCGGGTCGCTGAGGTCGTCGACGAGCTGGTACACGGCGGCCAGACGCGTGTAGTCGGTGCCGCGCCGCCGCACCGTACGCGACGCCGTCACCGGATCGTCCACCAGCGATGGCTGGTACGAGATCGACAGCAGCGTGAAGGTGACGTTCGGCTCGCAGCGGTCCAGGCCGTAGGAACGGCAGACCGCGAACATCGCGGCCTCCACGTCCTCCGCGCCCTCACCGCCCGCCAGCAGCAGTTCGCCGATACGCAGGGTCAGGTCGAGCACGCGCGGGACGGCCGGGCCCTCGTCCTCCGCCCGCGGCATCCGCTCCGGCGCGGGCCGCTCGGCGACCGGCATACGCAGCATCGTGCGCATCCGGTCCTGCCAGGGCAGGTCCTTGGTCAGGCTTATCCGCGGTATGCCGCCGGCCGGGGTGAACGCGGGCGGGGCGTCCTCGACGGTGTAGCCGCTGGGCGCGGTGAACGCCGAGCCCTCGGGCTCGTGGAGCGGCGGCTGCAGCACGTCCAGCCCCTTGGGCAGGGCGAACTCGGACGTGGTCTCCGACTCGCTGTCGCCCACCTCGATCCCGGCGGGAGGCGTGAAGGCCATCCTCGCCTCGTCCGACTGGGGCTTGCGGTCCTCCGCGTCCGTCACCTGCGCAGCACTCCCTGTACGACACCTCCTGCCGCTCTCAGTATGCGCACAGACACGCGAACGGGCTGCACGCGCACGCGTGCAGCCCGTTCACTTGTGGCTCAGAGGTGCCGGTGGCTCAGTGGCCGCCCTGGTCCTTGAAGCGCTTGTAGGACCGCTCGATCTCGGCCTCGGCGTCGGTGCGGCCCACCCAGTCGGCGCCCTCGACGGACTTGCCGGGCTCCAGGTCCTTGTAGACCTCGAAGAAGTGCTGGATCTCCAGGCGGTCGAACTCGGAGACGTGGTGGATGTCACGCAGGTGCTCCTGGCGCGGGTCCGTCGCCGGCACGCACAGCAGCTTGTCGTCGCCGCCCGCCTCGTCCGTCATCCGGAACATGCCGATCGCGCGGCACTTGATGAGGCAGCCCGGGAAGGTCGGCTCGTCCAGGATGACAAGCGCGTCCAGCGGGTCGCCGTCCTCGCCGAGGGTGTTCTCGACGAAGCCGTAGTCGGTCGGGTAGGCGGTCGAGGTGAAGAGTCGACGGTCCAGGCGGATCCGACCGGTCTCGTGGTCCACCTCGTACTTGTTCCGCGAACCCTTCGGAATCTCGATCGTGACGTCGAACTCCACCGGTGGCTCCTCCATGATCAGCACATAGTTCTGGTGGTTAAGTGTCCCTCACGCAGGTGTGTGATCGCGAAAGGGGCTGGTGGTCGTGCCAGAGCTGAGGCCTTGGCGAGCCGCGAGACCGCATGTGACGCGGGTCGCGGGCGCCGTTCGACCGCGTCTGGCACGGGCCGCGGACGCCGTACGCCCACGTCTCGCACGCGCCGCGACGGCCGTGAAACCGCAGGTCACACGGCTCGCGCGAGCCGTATCACCGCAGGCCGTGCGGAGCCGCAAGCCGAAGACCTGGCAGTACACCGCGGGCGCCGCCACCGCCGGACTGGCACTGGCCGCCGGAGTGGTGACCGCCGCCGGCCCCTGGGACTCCACCGGTCAGCGTACGGCCGAGCGGGAGTGGGCGGCCGCCCAGGAGCGCACGGGTGGCGCAGATCACGGTCGTCGTACTGATACGTCCGGTTCATCCGAGGCGGCGGGCGAGGCGCCCCGTCCCGCCCCCTCCGCGGGCTCCGTCCTGACCGGCCTCGGCGGCGGCGTCGGCACCGTGAATTCGGTCCCGGACAGCAGGGCTCTCAGCGATCTCCTGGGACCCCTCCTGGACGTCCCGGAGCTCGGCACGCGCAGGTCGGCGGCGATCGTGGACGTGGCCAGCGGCAAGCGCCTCTTCGGCGTCGGAGCCGGCGAGCCCCTCACGCCCGCCTCGACGACGAAGATCGCCACCGCCGCGGCCGCCCTCACCGCGCTCGGCCCCGACCACCGCCTCACGACCCGCACCGCCCTCGAACCCGACACCAAGGAACTCGTCCTGGTCGGCGGCGGCGACCCCACCCTGACGGCCCGCAAGGATGCCGGCGGGTGGGCGAGCCTGCGCGAGCTGGCCGACGCGACCGCAAAGGCCCTGAAAAAGCGTGACGTACGCGAGGTCACTCTCTCGTATGACAAAACGCTCTACGCGGGCCCCGAACTGCACCCCATCGGAGAGGACGGCAACCTCGCCCCGGTCAGCGCCCTCATGGCCGACGAGGCCCGCCCGAACGACTCCACCAGCGGGCCGGTGACCCGGGCCGAGGACCCGGCGACGGACGCGGCGACCAAGTTCGCCTCCTTCCTCGCCGACCGCGGCATCAAGACGACGTCCCCCGGCCCGTCCAAGGCCACGAACCGGGCAGAGGCCCTCGCCGCGGTCTCCTCGCCCCCGCTCTCCTCCCTGGTCGAGCGCATGCTCACCAACAGCGACAACGACATCGCCGAGGCCCTGGCCCGCCACACGGCCGTGGCGAGCGGCAAGCGCGCCGACTTCAACGGCGGCGGGCAGGCGATCGCGGCCCAGCTGAAGGAGCTCGGACTGCCGGTGTCCGGCGTCTCCTTCAAGGACGGCAGCGGCCTCAACCGCGACGACAAACTCACGGCGGACCTGCTCACGTCCCTCCTGGCCAAGGCGGCCGACCCGGCCCACCCGCACCTGCGCGCGGCTCTGACCGGCCTCCCGGTGGCCGGCTTCACCGGCACCCTGAGCAGCCGCTACACCGACGGCGCGGCCGGCATCGTCCGAGCCAAGACAGGCACCCTGACCGGCGTCAACGCCCTGGCCGGCACGGTCGTCGACCAGGACGGCCACCTGCTGGCCTTCGCCTTCCTCGCAACGAACACGACGAACAAGGAAGCGGCCCAGTCGGCCCTGGACAGAACGGCAACGGCACTGGCGGCCTGCGGCTGCGGTTAGGCACCTGAGGGTGCCGTCCACCTCGCGTCCGCCCCTGCCGACCCCGCCCCCGCAAATCCCCACGGCCTGCCCCAAGTGGGAACGCTCACGTACGGTTGACACATGACGAGCATCGGTGGTGCCGAGATGGTCGACTGGAATCTCGCGGTGGCGACCGCGACCCGGCTCGTGCGGCCGGGCCCCGAGGTGAGCCGAGACGAGGCCAGGGCCGTCGTCGCCGAGCTGCGCCGACATGCCAAGGCCTCGGAGGAACACGTCCGGGCCTTCACCCGTATGGGCACGGAGGACACCCACGACACCCCCGTCCTGGTGGTCGACCGCCCCGGCTGGGTGCGGGCGAACGTGGCCGGGTTCCGCGCGATCCTCAAGCCCCTGCTCGACAAGATGCAGGAGCGCCGCAGCAGCAGCCCCGGCGGCGCGGTCATGGGCGCCGTCGGCGGCAAGGTAACCGGCGTCGAACTCGGCATGCTGCTGTCCTTCCTGGCCTCCCGGGTCCTCGGCCAGTACGAGACCTTCGCCCCGGCCACCCGCGAACTCCCGGCGGGAGAGAACGGCGCCGGCCGACTGCTGCTCGTCGCCCCGAACATCGTCCACGTGGAGCGCGAACTCGACGTACAGCCCCACGACTTCCGCCTGTGGGTGTGCCTGCACGAGGAGACGCACCGCACGCAGTTCAGCGCCGTGCCGTGGCTGCGGGACCACCTGGAGGGCGAAATCCAGTCTTTCTTGGGGGAGACGGATGTCGACCCCATGACCGTCCTGGAGCGCATCCGCGAGGCCGCGCAGTCGCTCGCCGGCGGCCGGCCCGAGGCCGAGGAGGACGACGGCGGACGCTCGTTCGTCGAACTGGTGCAGACCCCGGCCCAGCGCGAGATCCTCGGCCGGCTCACCGCGGTGATGTCGCTCCTGGAGGGCCACGCCGACTTCGTGATGGACGGAGTCGGGCCCCAGGTCGTGCCGACCGTCGCCGAAATCCGCGAGAAGTTCCAGCAGCGGCGCGCCAAGGGCGCCTCCCGACTGGACATCGCCCTGCGCAAACTGCTGGGCCTGGACGCCAAACTGCGGCAGTACCGCGACGGCGAACGCTTCGTACGGGCCGTCCACGACCAGGTCGGCATGGACGGCTTCAACCGCGTGTGGACGTCCCCCAACACCCTCCCGACCAAGGCGGAGATCGCCAAACCGGCGGACTGGATCGCGCGGGTGCATCGCAAGGCGGAGTCGTGAATCGCGCGCCGAGTCGTGCATCTCATACGAAGGTCGTGAACCGAATCCGGCCGACGGCAGGCGAACGCCCCTGTAATCACCCGTCCGAGGGACCGTGAGCCATGGGTAGGCGTGCAATGCTCGGGGAACGGCCCGTCTCTGTCACCATCTACACACTCTGAGTGACCGAGCTCGGGCTCACCCCCCGAAAACTTCATGAAGGGAACCGGACATGGGTCCCCATCCTGCGGTCGCGGCGATACGCCTGGCGGTCCGCCGCGTCCTCCACGACATCCTGACCGAACACAGCCGCACCACCGACGCCCTCACCCCCGGCAGTCGACGCGCGACCTCGTACGAGATCCCGCACATGTCGCTGCCCCCGGCGCCGTACGTGACGTCGACCGGCGCAGTGCCCGCCGCCCACGACACGGCGCGCGAACCGTCGTACGCGCTCCCCGGCCGGGCCCCGCAGGAGCCCCCGCGCACCACCCCGCACGAGCGACCCCCCTCCCCGCTCGTGCTCGTGGCATGCTCCGGCGGCGCCGACTCCATGGCCCTCGCCTCCGCCCTCGCCTTCGAGGCCCCCAAACTCGGCATCCGCGCCGGTGGCATCACCGTCGACCACGGTCTGCAGCCCGGCTCCGACCTGCGCGCCGACGAAGTCGTCCTGCGCATGCGCGAACTCGGCCTCGAACCGGTCGAGTCCATCGCCGTGACCGTCGGCCGCTCCGGCGGACCCGAGGCCGCCGCCCGTGACGCCCGCTACGCCGCCCTCGACGACGCTGCCGTACGCCACGGCGCCATCGCCGTCCTGCTCGGCCACACCCGGGACGACCAGGCCGAAACCGTCCTGCTCGGCCTCGCCCGAGGCTCCGGCATCCGCTCCCTGTCCGGAATGGCCGCGGTCTCGGGGGCCGGCGGCCGATACCGCCGCCCCTTCCTCGGGCTCGACCGGCAGACCGCGCGCAAGGCCTGCATGGTCCAGTCCCTGCCGGTCTGGGACGACCCGCACAACGCCGACCCGGCATACACGCGCTCGCGCCTGCGCCAAGAGGGCCTGCCCGCCCTGGAGAAGGCGCTCGGCAAGGGCGTCGTCGAGGCGCTCGCCCGTACGGCCCAGCTCTCCCGCGACGACGCCGACGCGCTCGACGCCTGGGCCGGCCAGGCCGAGGCCGCCGTACGCGACGCGACCGGCCTCCTGGAGTGCGCCAAGCTGTACGCGCTGCCGCCCGCCGTACGCCGCCGGATCCTGCGCCGCGCCGCCATCGAGGCCGGTGCGCCCGCCGGTGCGCTGTTCGCCCGCCACATCGAGGAAGTCGACCGTCTGATCACCGGCTGGCGCGGACAGGGAGCCATCAATCTCCCCGGCAAAGTCGTCGCCCAGCGCCAGGGTGGCAGACTGGTGATTCGGCAAGGCTGATTCCCGACCCCTCCGCGAACACGCCGGAGGGGCCGGCCGAGCCAATCAAGCCGAGCCAACCAATGCGGGACGACCGACCGAAAGTGATGCGGGTGGACGCGAAAGACATGGGTGCCGATCTCCAGCGGGTGCTCATCACCAAGGAAGAGATCGACGCGAAGCTGGCCGAGCTGGCCGCGAAGATCGACGCGGAGTACGCGGGCAAGGACCTGCTCATCGTCGGAGTCCTCAAGGGCGCGGTGATGGTGATGGCCGACCTCGCGCGGGCGCTGTCCACCCCCGTCACCATGGACTGGATGGCCGTGTCGTCGTACGGCGCCGGCACCCAGTCCTCCGGTGTCGTGCGGATCCTCAAGGACCTCGACACCGACATCAAGGGCAGGCACGTCCTCATCGTCGAGGACATCATCGATTCCGGTCTGACGCTGTCCTGGCTGCTGTCCAACCTCGGCTCGCGCGAGCCCGAGTCGCTCAAGGTGTGCACGCTGCTGCGCAAGCCGGACGCCGCGAAGGTCGCCATCGACGTGGAGTGGGTCGGCTTCGACATCCCCAACGAGTTCGTCGTCGGCTACGGCCTCGACTACGCCGAGAAGTACCGCAACCTCCCGTTCGTCGGTACGCTCGCGCCCCACGTATACGGCGGCTGAGTCCGGCGGTTCGCGCTCGCGGACCCGAAGGGCCCAACACCCGTACGAAGATCGGGAACCCCGGCGGGCCTCGCGCCGTTGGAGCATGCAGACGGGCTTACCGGCCGTCCCGTGCGGCTACGGGCGACGAAGCTGGGGTACCGTCAGAAGAACTGTCTTATCAAACTCACTATGGCAGGAGGGACGGGGCGACACCGCTCCGTATGGATGGACGTGAAGCGATACTTCCGTGGGCCGGTCATGTGGATCGTGCTGGCCGTCCTTGCCGTGGTCGTGTTGATGCAGGTCGTCGGCTCGTCCGGCGGCTACAAGACGGTGGACACCGGCCAGGTCGTCCAGGCGATCAACGAGAACAAGGTCGAGTCGGCCAAACTGACAACCGGCGACGAGCAGATCATCAAGGTCCAGCTCAAGGACGGCGAAAAGGTCGAGGACGCCACCAAGATCCAGGCGAGCTATATCGGCGACCAAGGCGTGGACATCGCCAACACGCTGCAGAACAAGTACCAGCAGAAGCAGATCCCGGACGGCTACACGGTCTCGCCGTCCAAGCAGAACCCGTTCGTCGGCATCCTGCTCTCCCTGCTTCCCTTCGTCCTGATCGTGGTCGTCTTCCTGTTCCTGATGAATCAGATGCAGGGCGGCGGCTCCCGGGTCATGAACTTCGGCAAGTCCAAGGCGAAGCTCATCACCAAGGACACCCCGAAGACGACGTTCTCGGACGTCGCCGGCTCGGACGAGGCGGTCGAGGAACTCCAGGAGATCAAGGAGTTCCTGCAGGAACCGGCGAAGTTCCAGGCCGTCGGGGCGAAGATCCCCAAGGGCGTACTGCTGTACGGCCCGCCCGGCACCGGTAAGACCCTGCTCGCGCGCGCCGTCGCGGGCGAGGCGGGTGTGCCCTTCTACTCGATCTCCGGTTCCGACTTCGTCGAGATGTTCGTCGGTGTCGGTGCCTCCCGAGTCCGTGACCTGTTCGAGCAGGCCAAGGCGAACGCCCCGGCGATCGTCTTCGTCGACGAGATCGACGCGGTCGGCCGTCACCGCGGTGCCGGCCTCGGCGGCGGTCACGACGAGCGCGAGCAGACCCTGAACCAGCTGCTCGTCGAGATGGACGGCTTCGACGTCAAGGGCGGCGTGATCCTCATCGCCGCGACGAACCGTCCCGACATCCTCGACCCGGCCCTCCTGCGGCCCGGCCGCTTCGACCGCCAGATCGCGGTCGACCGCCCGGACATGCAGGGCCGTCTGGAGATCCTCAAGGTTCACCAGAAGGGCAAGCCGGTCGCCCCGGACGTCGACCTGTCGGCAGTCTCCCGCCGCACGCCGGGCTTCACCGGCGCGGACCTGAGCAACGTCCTCAACGAGGCGGCGCTCCTGACGGCCCGCAGCGACCGGAAGCTGATCGACAACCAGATGCTCGACGAGGCCATCGACCGCGTCGTGGCGGGCCCGCAGAAGCGGACCCGGATCATGTCGGACAAGGAAAAGAAGATCACCGCGTACCACGAGGGCGGACACGCCCTGGTCGCGGCGGCTTCCCCGAACTCCGATCCGGTCCACAAGATCACGATCCTCTCCAGAGGCCGTGCTCTCGGCTACACGATGGTCCTGCCGGAGGAGGACAAGTACTCCACGACCCGCAACGAGATGCTGGACCAGCTGGCCTACATGCTGGGCGGCCGTGCGGCCGAGGAGCTTGTCTTCCACGACCCGACCACGGGCGCGGCGAACGACATCGAGAAGGCCACGACCACGGCCCGCGCGATGGTCACGCAGTACGGCATGACCGAGCGCCTCGGTGCCATCAAGTTCGGCGGCGACAACACCGAGCCGTTCCTCGGACGTGAGATGGCTCACCAGCGCGACTACTCGGAAGAGGTCGCCGCGTTGGTGGACGAGGAAGTCAAGAAGCTCATCGAGAACGCGCACAACGAGGCCTGGGAGATCCTGGTCGAGAACCGCGACGTCCTCGACAACCTGGTGCTTCAGCTGCTGGAGAGGGAGACGCTGGGCAAGGAGGAGATCGCCGAGATCTTCGCCCCCATCGTCAAGCGTCCGCCCCGGCCCGCCTGGACCGGTTCCTCCCGCCGCACGCCGTCCACCCGTCCGCCGGTGCTCTCCCCGAAGGAGCTCGCACTGACGAACGGCGCCAACGGCGCGACGCCGGCAATCACCACCGCCAAGGCGACGGCGACGGAGCCCACCCCGGCGGCCGAACCGGCCCCCGAGGAGCGTCCGGAGAGCTGACGCCGCCCAGGCCCTGGTGACCACACCAGGCCCGGAATGAATGCCGCGCCCCCCAGGTTCTAGCCTGGGGGGCGCGGCATTTTCGTATGCCGGCAGTTCAGACGCGTGACCCACACGCGCCCCCGCAAAGGATCGAGGCACCACATGACCGACCCCGTGACGCTGGACGGCGAGGGCCGCGTCGGCGAGTTCGACGAGAAGCGCGCCGAGAACGCCGTGCGCGAGCTGCTGATCGCGGTCGGGGAGGACCCGGACCGGGAGGGGCTACGGGAGACGCCGGGGCGGGTGGCGCGGGCCTATCGGGAGCTTTTGGCTGGACACACGCAGCAGCCCGAGGATGTCCTGACGACTACGTTCGATATCGGGCATGACGAGATGGTCCTGGTCAAGGACATTGAAATCGTATCTTTGTGTGAACATCACATGTTGCCGTTCCATGGCGTAGCTCACATCGGGTATATCCCGGCGGAAAGCGGCAAGATCACGGGCCTGTCGAAGCTGGCGAGGCTTGTCGAGGTGTTCGCCCGCCGCCTTCAGGTGCAGGAACGGCTCACCACGCAGGTCGCCGACTCACTCATGAAGATCCTTGAGGCGCGTGGGGTGATCGTCGTTATCGAGGCCGAGCACATGTGTATGTCGGTGCGCGGTATCCGCAAGCCTGGTGCCAAGACCACGACGTCGGCGGTCCGTGGGCAGCTTCGGGATGCTACGACCCGGGCCGAGGCAATGAGCCTGATACTGGCTCGCTGACCGCGCTTACAGGCGCGGAATGTCCGGGTGGGCAGCCGACTCTGGACGCTGGACGGAGAGCGCACGGTCCAGACGACGGTCACTCAGTGGTGGCGGTCAAGGTCCGCGAGGTCGTGGATGTCGTGACCGACCATGTGTCGTTCACCGTGGCGGCTGACCATCAAACCGGGTCAGTACGTGGGTGGCGACGCGCATCACATGCGGCAACGGTTGCCCCGTGTTGTCCTCCGGGACAGGGAGAGCCTCGGGGCAACGGCTTGGCCTCGCACCTGGTCGTAGCCGACAGCTGGCCGTCACGAGGGACTTTCAAGCCCGAGCAGCACCCGTTGGAGCTCATCGAGTCGACGTGGGTCGAAGTGCGCGACGTTCGGACGCGCGGGGCCGGAAGCCCGAAACCGTTCACTCTCTACAGCTACCGACTCGAGCCCTACCCGGGCTTCCTCGTGAACGGCCACCTGGCTCGCCAACCCTGGTGACTCTCACGTGGTCGGCGCCGCCCCCGCGCCGTTGTGTTCGTCGTCCTCCGGGAGTTTGCAGACGCGCTCCAGGAAGATGGCCGCCGCTATTACGCCGATGCCTGCCACGACGGAGAAGCCGGCGTAGATGGCCTGGTCGCGGCGGGCGGGGATGTCGAGGGACTCCAGGAGGAAGACGCCCGCGCCGCCGTACATACCGGCGACGAGGGCGGCGACCAGGGCGCTGGACTGGCCGAAGACGACCGCGCGGGCGGCCATGAGCGGGTCGACGCCCTTGGCGTCCGGGCGGCGTTCCCGCTGGGCCTTGAGGCGGGCGCGGATCGAGAGTGCCGTGGCGAGCAGGATCACGGCGATGACCGCCAGGACGATGGGCGCGGCCAGCGGGACGCTGGGCAGGGTCCCGATGGCGTTCCAAAGCCGGGCGCCCGCCCAGGACAGGACTCCGGCCACGATGAACACGCCTGCCAGCAACCTGATGCGCAGCTCTCTCACGGTGCCCCTTCAGCTCCCCCGGGTCCCCACGGAATGTGGTCGTCTTGACCTTAACGACTATTCGGGCAGCTGGAGTTCCAGGTCCTGGCGCGGTGCTACGCCGTCCCTGGTGACGGTGCCGAGCAGGTCGACGACCGGGCCGCGGCCGGGCAACTGGGCCTCGGGCTCCAGGTCGTGCCAGGGGGCGAGGACGAAGGCGCGTTCGTGGGCGCGCGGGTGAGGAAGTGTGAGGGTCGGGTCGTCGGAGACGAGGTCGGCATACGAGACGATGTCGACGTCGAGGGTGCGCGCGCCCCAGTGCTCGTCCCGGACGCGGTGGAAGGCCTCCTCGACCGCGTGCGCCCGCTCCAGCAGGGAGGACGGGGGCAGCGTGGTCTTGAGGACCACGATCGCGTTGAAGTACGAGGGCTGGGTGCCCGGCTCGACGCCCCACGGCTCCGTCTCGTAGACGGGGGATACGCCCTTGATGCGCACGCCGGGGGTGTCCTCCAGGGCGTCGATGGCGCCCTGCAGGGTCTCCAGGCGGTTGCCCAGGTTGGAGCCGAGGGAGATCACGGCCCGTTTCGGGTTGCTGAGGGTGGTGTCGGCGGCGTCGACCTGGTCGACGACGGAGGCGGGTACCGGCTGTACGGTCGGGTCGTTGGGGCCCTTGATGAACGGTGCAGTCATACTCGGCTCCGGGTGATGGTGACGGTCACGTCGTCGAAGGGGACCGCGATCGGCGCGTCCGGCTTGTGGACGGCGACTTCGACCTCCTGGACCTCTTCGTGCTTCAGACAGGCCTGGGCGATGCGCTCGGCGAGCGTCTCGATGAGGTTGACCGGCTCGCCCTCGACGATGGCCACGACCTCCTCCGCCACGACGCCGTAGTGCACGGTCTTCGCCAGGTCGTCGTCCGCGGCGGCCGGCCGGGTGTCCAGGCCCAGGACGAGGTCCACGACGAAGGTCTGGCCCTCCCTGCGTTCCTCGGGGAACACACCGTGGTACCCGCGGGCCTTCAGGCCGCGCAGCGCGACACGATCCACGCGAATCACTCCTGCAATCGTCGGTGACGGCCGGTCGATGCCGTGTGCGGGCGGCACACCGGCCTCGACCGAATCTACCTGCGGGCACTGACAGGGCCGGGCCACGGGGCGTGGGTCCGGTCCGGGGCCAGGAGGATTCACTGGGTGTTTCCCCTGGGGAACCCGGTGGCTCACGGGTTGGTAGCCGCGCCTACCCGAGGACGCGTGATTCCAACCACTTCTTGGTCCCGGCGGGGGTCGGCGGGCCTCCTTGCGGGTGGCTCCCGCGAGTCATACCGGTGTTTGTCCGTGATTGTCCCTGCGCGTGTTCCTGCCGTCCTGTGGTGCGGCCCTGCTGCGGTCGGCCTGTAGGTCGCCTACCCACTCAGGAGGGGGTGTCGTCGCTCTCGTCCTCGTCGTTTTCGGCCAGAACCGGCGAAGCGTGGTGAGACCACATCTTCCAGCCCTGCGGCGTGCGCCGGAACACGTTCGTGGCGACCACGAGCTGGCCCACGAGCGGGCCGAGCTCCTCGTCGCCCTCGGGGGCGGGCCCGCCGCTGAGGATGTTCTCGGTGCAGGTCACCACGGCCGTGTCGCCGGTCACGGAGACATGCACGTCGGTGAGGAAGAACTGGATGTAGTCGGTGTTCGCCATGATCAGCGCGTACGACCGCAGGACCTCGCCGCGGCCGGTGAGAACCGGCCAGCCGGGGTGCACGCAGGAGACCACGCCGACGTCGGCGGGGTCGTGATAGGTCTCGTCGACGCCGAGGTCGGACGGGGTGAGCCAGAACGAGGACAGCTCCTCGAAGTCGCCGCGCTCCATCGCCTCGTAGAAGGCGGTGTTGGCGGCCTCAACCTGCTCGACGTCGGTGTGCGGGGCGCTCACCGGGCTCCCTCAGCGGCCTGCGCGCCGGGCGCGTTCTCGGGGACGCGCGCTCCCTCGACGGCGCGTGCCACGCGCACCGCGTCCGCCGTGGCGTGTACCTCGTGCACCCGCACCGCCCAGGCGCCGGCGTGTGCCGCGAGCGCCGAGACGGCGGCCGTGGCGGCGTCGCGCTCGCGCGCGGGCGGCGGCGCGCCCTCGGGTCCGGCGAGGACGCGGCCGAGGAACCGCTTGCGGGAGGCGGCGACGAGGAGGGGGTGGCCGAGGGCGAGGATGCGGTCGAGGTGGGCGAGGAGCACGAGGTCGTGCTCGGCGTCCTTGGAGAAGCCGAGGCCGGGGTCGACGACGACGCGGTCGGGGGCGATGCCGCCGGCCAGAACGGCCTCCACACGCGCGTGCAGCTCGTCGACGACCTCGGCGACGACGTCGTCGTAGACGCCCTTGACGTTGCCGCCCTCCAGGAAGCCGCGCCAGTGCATGACGACGAAGGGGGCGCCGGTGTCCGCGACGACCGGGATCATCGCGGGGTCGGCGAGGCCGCCGCTGACGTCGTTGACGAGGGCGGCGCCGGCGGCGAGGGCCTGCTCGGCGACGGAGGCGCGCATGGTGTCGACGGAGATCGTGACGCCCTCGGAGGCGAGGCCGCGGACGACGGGGACGACGCGGCGCAGTTCCTCCGCCTCGTCGACCCGGCTGGCGCCGGGGCGGGTGGACTCGCCGCCGACGTCGACCAGGTCGGCACCCTCCTCGACCAGGGCGAGGCCGTGCTTGACGGCGGCCGTCGTGTCGAACCAGCGGCCCCCGTCGGAGAAGGAATCGGGGGTCACGTTGACGACTCCCATGACCGCGCACCGGTCCCACTGCGGAAGGCCCGCGACGCGCCCGCGTCCGCTCTGCTTGCTCATACGTTCAGCCTAGGCCCAAGGGCCTGCCCGGACGTGTCGTGGCCCGAGCGGGAGCCCTCGGGGGCAGGGGGCTTCCGCTCGGGCCGGTCCGGGGGCCGCGGTCACGCCGCCTGGACGTCCCGTTCCGCCACCCGGTGCGCGCAGGGGCGGGGTGCGTGCGTGCGGCGGCGCAGGAAACGCGGCAGGGGCAGGGCCAGGTTCACGAAGCCCTCTGCCTGCATGGCGGCGAAGCCGAGGCGGGGCAGGTCGGCCGAGGCGCGGTAGACCACGAAACGGGGCTCCCAGCGTGGCCGGAACTTGGCGTTGAACTTGTACAGGGACTCGATCTGGAACCAGCGGGACAGAAAGACCAGCAGGCCCCGCCAGGCGCGCAGCACCGGGCCCGCGCCGATCTTCTCGCCGCGCGCCAGGGCGGAGCGGAACATCGCGAAGTTGAGGGACACGTGCGCGATGCCGAACTTCGGGGCGGCCTGGAGTGCGGCCACGATCAGCAGTTCGTTCATGCCGGGGTCCGCCGAGCGGTCGCGGCGCATCAGGTCCAGCGAGACCCCGTCCGTGCCCCACGGCACGAAGTGGAGGATCGCCTTGAGGTCGCCGTACTCTCCCGGTTCCTCGTCGGCCTTGTGGGCGGTGGCGACGAGACAGTCGCCGTCGGCCGGGTCGCCGACGCGGCCCAGCGCCATGGAGAAGCCGCGCTCGGTGTCGGTGCCGCGCCAGTCGTCGGCGGCGCGGCGGATGCGGTCCAGCTCGGTCTCTCCGAGGTCACGGACGCGCCGTACCCGGGTCTCGTAACCGGCGCGCTCGATGCGCTTGACCATCTGTCGCACGTTGCGCATCGCGCGGCCGGCGAGCGAGAAATCCGGGACGTCCACCACCGCCTCGTCGCCCAGTTCGAGGGCGTCAAGCCCGGTTTCGCGGGTCCAGACCTCGGCGCCGGTCTCGGAGCAGCCCATGACGGCGGGGGTCCAGGAGTGGGCCTTGGCCTCGTCCATGAAGCGCTCGATGGCGCCGGGCCAGGCCTCGACGTCGCCGATCGGGTCACCGCTGGCGAGCATGACGCCGGAGACCACGCGGTATGTCACCGCCGCCTTGCCGCTGGGCGAGAAGACGACGGCCTTGTCGCGGCGCAGCGCGAAGTGGCCGAGGGAGTCGCGGCCGCCGTGCTTGGCCAGCAGCGCGCGCAGGCGTACCTCGTCGTCCTCGGTGAGGCGGGCGGCGGGGTGTTCGGGGCGGAAGGCGAGGTAGATCGTCGTGACCGCCGTGATCCAGCCGAGGGCGCCGAGGGAGAAGGCGACCGTCCACGAGGTGTTGCCGTGGTAGTCGACCGGGCCCTCGAAGCCGAACAGGCCGTACAGGACGTGGGCGATGCGGTCGACCAGGCTGGGGTCGCCGACCAGGGTGTTCGGGTGGGCGCTGACGATGATCAGGCCGAGGGCGAGGGAACCGGCGCCCATGAGGACGAAGTTGGCCAGCGCCCGCCAGCGGCTGCGCGGGTCGGGCAGGGCGGTGAACTGGTCACGGTGGCGCAGCAGGGTGGCCAGCAGTACCAGTGAGATGAGGAAGCCCACCACGGAGTGGCGGTACGTGAACTGCGCGACCGCTCCGGCCGGCAACAGCACGACGGCGGCCCGCCAGGCCCGCCGCTTGCCGCGCTTGAGGCCGTGGGCGAGCAGGAGCAGCAGGACGCCGGCGCTCAGCGAGAGCGCGGCCGCGAACGGGCCCGTCGAGCCCGGCAGCACCTCGGCGATGGCGTGCATACGGCTGTGCCGGAAGCGCGGGAAGACACCCGCGGCGATGTCCAGCAGGCCCACCAGGGCGCAGGCTCTGCCGACGAGCAGGGGAACTGCCTCGGGGCGCGGGCCGCGGAGCACATGCCGTACCCGGCTGGGCAGTTGCCCCACTCGGCTCGATCGTTGAGGAACCGCGCCCGACATTTCCACATCTGTCCTGACAGACATCGCATCCCATTAGTTCTGCGAGAGACCTTGGATCCGGTGCCGATTCGGGCATCCGGCGACATTGCGCCCTCTAGGACGGTGTCTCGAGGGGAGAGGTTCACTCGGCTTCCCAAAACCGTTTCAAAGGCCAAGGAAAGTCCGGGGCAAGCCCTTGCGAAGGTGCGGGGGAGGCGGCGTGGGGGCATGTGTCATGCGCCCGCGCGGGCCGGACGGAAAGTGCGGACAGGTAACCATCGATGGGGCTCACGAGCGACAAGGTGCTGGCGCTGGCGGTGTCGTCCGCCGTAGGGCTGTTCGTCGGCACGGTGTGGCTGTGGCCACGGCTGGCGCGGCGCGGCCTGCGGGCGGTCGGCGGGCGCGTCGGCCTGCTGCTCTCCACTCAGTTGGCGCTCTTCGCGGCGGTCGGTCTCGGCGCCAACCAGGCCTTCGGGTTCTACGCAAGCTGGGCCGACCTGTTCGGTCAGGAGGACGAGGTGGGCGTCGTCGTGGACCACACGCCCACACGCGGGCCCCTTCGGGTCGTCGACACGCGGCGGGTGCCGGGGGCGGCAAGCGCGCGGCCTCAGGTGGGCGGGCAGATCCAGAAGGTCGGGATCGTGGGGCGTACGACGCGGATCGCGACGCCGGCATACGTCTATCTGCCGCCCGAGTATTTTCAGCCGCAGTTCCGCACGCGTACGTTCCCGGCGGCCGTTGTTCTCACCGGGTATCCGGGTACGGCCGAGGCGCTGGTGGACAAGCTCGACTATCCGCGTACGGCCGGGAGGCTCGCCGCCGGCGGGCGTATGCAGCCGATGATCCTGGTGATGATGCGGCCCACTGTGGCGCCGCCGCGGGACACGGAGTGCGTGGACATTCCCGGTGGGCCGCAGACCGAGTCGTTCTTCGCAAAGGATCTGCCCGATGCCGTGAGCGGGCACTACAGGGTGGGGCGTGAACCGGGTGGCTGGGGCATCATCGGGGACTCCACGGGCGGCTACTGCGCGTTGAAGCTCGCCATGCACCATCCCCGTACGTACGCCGCCGGGGCGGGGCTTTCCGCGTACTACAAAGCGCCGATCGACGCCACGACGGGCGATCTCTTCCACGGTGACGAGGAACTGCGCAATCGCGCGAACCTGTGGTGGTACCTGGAGCACATGCCGGCGCCGGACACTTCATTGCTGGTCAGTAGCAGCAAAGTTGGAGAATCCAACTACAAGGACACGTTGAAGTTCATTGAACGCGTGAAGGCCACGAAGCTGACGCGGATCTCGTCGGTCATCCTCGAAAGCGGCGGGCACAACTTCAACACCTGGCGGCGGGAGATTCCGGGGACGTTGGAGTGGATGAGTGGGCGGTTGAGCGGGTGAGCGGGCGTTGAGTCGGCCTTGAGTGCGTGAGTGGCGGTGCAGCTTGTGATCTTGGTTCTTGGTTAATTCGGGGCGGATCTGATTGCTGATGCACTGTGAACGACTCGGGATGGCTGTGTTTTTACGGGGTGGGGCGCCAAGATTCGCCTACGCGCGGTAAGTTTCTGGCCATGCCACGTGGACGTCACCGTCATTCCCCGCCCTTGCACAGGCTGCTGCCCCCGTCGGCGATCGCAGGCGTATCCGTTGTCTGCGCCCTGGCGCCCTGGGTGTTCACCCAGCCCATGGTGCTGCGCGGCCTCGCCGCGGCCGCCGCGGCGACGGCGGTCGTCGGTGGGGTCGTCATGCGCCGCTGGGACGCGCAGGCGGGCAAGCAGGTCGCCGACCTCACGCGCGCGCGTGCGAGCGACGAGTGGCGGCACGAGGAGCGGGTCGCCGAGCTGGAGACCGACCTCGAGGAGTCGCGCGAGCTTCGGGTGAAGCTGGAACAGCGGCTGCGGGCCAAGCGGGCGGAGCTTGCGGGGTTGCGCAACGAGCATGCGTCGCTTTTGCGGCGGTATGCCACGGCGGAGACCGAGCGGGCGAGTGTGCTGGAGGAGCGGCGGGTTCTGGAGATAGAGGCGGGGGCGCCTGCGCGGGCGTTGCCGCCGGGGGCTGTGCCGGGGCCGGCTGAGGGGGTGGGGGCTGTGGCTGTCCCTGCTCAGGCCGAGGCCGAGGCTGAGGTCGCCGCCGAGGCTGAGGTCGACGCCGAGGGTTCTGTGGTTGAGGCCGGGGTTGAGGTCGACGCCGAGGGTGCCGAGGGTGACGCCGTCGAGGAGGTGCCGGCGGCTTCGGCGGTTTTCTCGCCTGAAGGGTCTCGGCTCTTTCTGCGTGCCAAGGAGGCGTTGGCGCGGTTCGACGAGGACGGGGAGTCTCCGGCGGGGGAGTCCTCGGAGAGTCCGTCCTCGAAGGGTGAGCCGCCTACGGACGAGCCGCCGAACAACGAGCCTCCCAAGGGGGACGGGCCGTCCGACGATGAGCCGGTGAAGACCGGTTCGGGGGCCGTCGAGGTGGAGGCGGGGGACGCCGCCGGGTCCGAGACGGAGCCTGCGTTGGAGGATGACGCGCCGGGGAAGCCCGAGGCGGTCGACGGGCATGAGCGCGCGGCCGCCGGCACCCCGGCGGGCGCGGTCGCCCGCACCGCCCAGCAGCCGTCCGGGCACTTCATCGCGCCGACCGCCGTGGCCGTCGTGCCGGCGACGCCCGTGCGTCGTCCGGCGGTCCAGGGGGGCTTCGACTTCTTCGGTACCAAGCGGGCTGAGTCCACCGCGCTGGAGTCCGTCCAGAACGAGGACCTCGCCGATGTCGTGGGCCAGGAGGCCCTTGCTCTGCACAAGGCCGAGGCCGAGGCGGAGTTCAAGCCTGCGGACGAGGAGTCCCGGGGGGTTGGGCAGGTCATCGATCTGACGGCTCATGACGAGACCGAGCAGATTGATGTGCAGGGGTTGCGGAGCGCCGTTTCCTGACGGGGGCCGCCTGTGGTTGGGGCGGGATGCCTGCGGCGGCCTGCTCGGGTGAGTGGGGGTTCGCGTAGCGCCCGACGGTTCGTTGTGGGTCGGGGCCGTGCCGGGGGGGTGTCCGTCCTCGGTCGGGCGGTGGACCTACCTCTAGAGGTGCTGTTTCTTGACGCCCGCCGCTGCGGGCGGACACCCCCCTGGCACGTCCCCTCGCCGCCGTACGCGAGTGCTGCGCCGTGCTACGCGTCACGCCATCCAGCGGTCCGGGCGGGCGTCTCTGCGGCCCGTGCGGGAGCGTTCCGCTTGGCTGTTCAGGAGTTCTGCTGCCTCGTAGGCGTCTCTCAGGCGGGCGGTCACCGTCTTGTTGGCTCCTGTGTCCACGTGTACGTCGGCGACGCCCCACAGGCGCTTCCAGGGGCCCTGGGTGAGGCGAACGCTCTGGACCTTTGCGTGGGGGACCAGGGCCAGGCTTCTGCGGAAGAGGCCGGTTCGGGCGGCGAAGACCGCTTCTGTGACGGACAGGCCGTAGCCGCGCCACCACAGCGGCATGCAGCGGGCTGCGCGGCGCGGTGAGGGGGACAGGGCGGCGGGGGAGGGGACCGTCGTGCCGGGGAGTACGTGGGCCACCACTGACTCGGCCACCTCGCGTGGGGCCACCGGGAGCAGGAGGGAGTTGGACGAGCCCGCCACGTCCAGTTCCACCCGTACCCAGCCGCGTCGGCGCCACAGGAGCGGTTCGACGATCCGTACGGTCTGGACGCGGCCGGGCGGCACCGTCTCGTGGGCGCGGTCCAGGAGGCCGTGGTCGATGCGCAGGCCGTCCGGTGACTCGCCCACCGTCCAGTCGTACTCGGCGATGAACCGCCCCACGCTGCTCGCCCCTGCCCCGCCGATCAGCGGGATCGCGGTCGCCAGGACCGTCCACACGCTCTCGGTGACCAGCCAGAGGATGGTCGGTACGACGATCGCGGCCGCCAGTGTTCCCCAGGTGGCGCCGGTCAGGACGAGGGAGATCGCCAGGACCTTGGGGGGTACGCGCAGGAGTTGGCGGGACGGGGCCTCTCCGATCTCGTGGGCGGTGTCGGGGGCGAAGCCGGCGGCGCGGGCGAGGAGTTCCGCGCGGAGGGCGCGTGCCTCTTCCGCCCCCAGGAAGGCAAGTTCGTCTTTTTTGTCCGTGCCTATGACGTCGAGTTTGAGCTTGGACACGCCCGCCACGCGCGCGAGCAGCGGCTGGGTGATGTCGATGGCCTGGATGCGTTCCAGTCGGATGTGCGCGGTGCGGCGGAAGAGCAGTCCGGTGCGGATGCGCAGTTCGGTGTCTGTTACCGCGAAGTGGGTGAACCACCAGGTGAGGAAGCCGTACAGGGCCGCTGCCGGGACGAGTACCGCCAGTGCGAGCAGGAGCGTGGTGGTGGTGAGTTTGGTCAGCTGGCGTTGTGCCTGGTCCGGGTCGTGCACCGCCCAGCCGATGAGTACGGCGATCGGTGCCCACGCGCGCCTGAGCGGCGTCACCGGGTGCAGCCGGCGTTCCGCCAGGGGTTGTTTTTCGCGTACGGCGTCGTCGACGCCCTGCGTCGTCACAGGCCCGCCGATCGGGCCTCGCCCAGCTCGGTGAGCCGGTCGCGCAGCCGTTCCGCCTCCGCCGGGTCCAGGCCGGGGATGGTGGCGTCGGTTGCGGCGGCCGCCGTGTGCAGCTGCACGCTGGCCAGGCCGAAGTGCCGCTCCACCGGGCCGGACGTCACCTCGACCAGCTGCATCCGGCCGTACGGCACGATCGTCTCCTCGCGCCACAGCACGCCCCGGCTGATCAGCAGGTCGTCGGCGCGCTCGGCGTATCGCCACGAACGCCAGTTGCGGCCGAGCATCACCCAGCCCCACGCCATCAGCGCCGGCGGCAGTACGGCGAAGGCCGCCCAGGCCGGTCCTGCGAGCAGGCCGAGCAGCAGGCCCAGGCCGACCGTCAGCAGGCCCAGCCACACCACCAGCAGCAGTCGTCGCATGCGCAGCAGGCCCGGCGGCAGCCCCCTCCATGCCGGTTCGGCTGCCGACCGCTCTTCTCCCGCAGTCCCCGTGTTCTCCGGGCTCCCCGTCTCCATGAGGCCAGCGTACGTAGGGGAGACTGTGTCCATGACTCCTACGACGGAGACCATGGTCGGTATCGGCGGCGCCGCGGAGAGCACCGACATGGTGCTCAACATCGGCCCCCAGCACCCCTCCACGCACGGCGTGCTGCGCCTCAAGCTCGTGCTCGACGGCGAGCGGATCGTGCGGGCGGAGCCGGTCATCGGGTACATGCACCGGGGCGCGGAGAAGCTTTTCGAGGCCCGCGACTACCGGCAGATCATCATGCTCGCCAACCGCCACGACTGGCTGTCGGCGTTCTCCAACGAGCTGGGTGTCGTCCTCGCCGTGGAGCGCATGCTCGGCATGGAGGTGCCCGAGCGTGCCGTGTGGACCCGGACGCTGCTCGCGGAGCTCAACCGGGTGCTGAACCACCTGATGTTCCTGGGGTCGTATCCGCTGGAGCTGGGCGGGATCACGCCGATCTTCTACGCCTTCACGGAGCGCGAGGAGCTCCAGCATGTGATGGAGGAGGTCTCCGGTGGACGGATGCACTACATGTTCAACCGGGTGGGCGGCCTGAAGGAGGACCTGCCGGCCGGGTGGGCCACGCGTGCGCGTGCCGCTGTCGCCGATGTGCGCTCCCGCATGGACCGCTTCGACGATCTTGTCCTGGGCAACGAGATCTTCCGGGGGCGTACTCGGGGCGTGGGTGCCCTCACGCCGGAGGCCGTGCATGCGTACGGCGTGAGCGGGCCGATCGCGCGCGGGTCGGGCGTGGACTTCGATCTGCGGCGCGACGAGCCGTATCTCGCCTACGGCGAGCTGGGGGACGTGCTGCGGGTGGTGACCCGGGACGAGGGTGACTGCCTCGCTCGTTTCGAGTGTCTGCTGGAGCAGACCCACGTCTCCCTCGACCTCGCCGACGCCTGCCTGGACCGGCTCGCCGAGCTGCCCCCCGGGCCGATCAACCAGCGGCTGCCCAAGGTGCTGAAGGCGCCCGAGGGGCACACGTACGCGTGGACCGAGAACCCGCTCGGCATCAACGGCTACTACCTCGTCAGCAAGGGCGAGAAGACGCCGTACCGGCTGAAGCTGCGTTCCGCCTCGTACAACAACATCCAGGCGCTGGTCGAGCTGCTGCCGGGCACGCTGGTCGCGGACATGGTGGCGATCCTGGGGTCGATGTTCTTCGTGGTGGGGGACATCGACAAGTAGGCGGCGAGTGGTCGCGGCCCGGTCGGGCGGGGTCGTCAGTCCGCCGGCACGTCCGGGATTCCCACCGGCTGCAGCAGCCAGCCGAAGTCTCCCAGTCCGGCCGTCGCCGTGAGCTCGGCGGCCTCTCCCGCGGTCGCGAGGGCGCGTACGTACTGGGTGGGGTTGGTGGAGGCCAGTTCGAGCGGGGGGCGTGCGCCGGTGATGCCCACGGCGTGCAGTGCCTCGCGCTGGGACACCAGGCGTGCACCGGGCAGTGCGCACGCCGTCGCGCACGCGTCCAGTGCCACGTGCGCCGTGATGTCGCAGGAACCGTCCGGCACGGGCGCCGTCTCGCGCCCCTCGCGGAAGCCGGTGAGCGTCCCGAAGGGCGGGCGTGCGGGCGCCGTGTGCGCGTAGTCCACGGCGACCGCGAGCCCCCGGTCCAGGGTGCCCACAGCCGCGGCCCAGGCCCCGTCCCGCGGCAGCCCGATCTCGGCCCGCGCCCCCTGCACGCCCCCGAGCGGCCACCAGCGCGCGAGCCACTCCGCCTCCGCACCTGCGACCGGCTCCCCAAGACGCTCGGTCCCGTCCCGTCGTACGAGAACCAGGCGGGGTACACCCGCGGAGTCCACCTCCGCGACCTCCAGGGGGACGTTGTCCAGCCACTCGTTGGCGAACAGCAGGCCCTTGATCCGGAGCGGCGGCTCGGACCTCCACTCGATCCGGTGATCCAGGGCTTCCGGGCGGTCGGCGAGGTCGACGGCGTACGCACGCGTGCGTGCCGCCACGTCGTCGGGCAGGGCGGCCAGTACGCCGGCGGCCAGCTCGCCCCGCCCCGCAGCCATGTCGACGAAGTCCAGCCGTCCGGGGCGGCCCAGGGCCTCGTCGACCCGGCACAGCAGCCGGGCCACGGCGACGGCGAAGAGCGGCGACGCGTGAACGGAGGTACGGAAGTGGCCGGCAGGGCCCTCGGGGCGGCGGTAGAAGCCGCCCGGCCCGTAGAGAGCGGCTTCCGCTGCCGCCCGCCACCCTCGCCACTCGCCCGTCGCCACTTCTGTCACCGGCCCAGGCTAGGCCCTGTCGTTTGGATCAGCTCGGCTGTGAGGATCGGTTCCTCTGGGGCGACACCGGGATGATCCAAACGACAGGGCCTGGGCGCACAGGAGAACGCAGCCTCCACCTTGCGGAGTACGCGCGGGTAGTGCGGATCGGCCCTCCGGTTGACCCGGGCACACATATCGCTTCCCTACGCTGGGTTACGTGCAGCGCCTCTATGACTTCCTCCGCAGGCACCCGACATGGGTCGACAGCTTCTGGGCCGTCCTCCTCTTCGGGATCTCTGTGGTGAGCGTGGCCGTCCGCGAGGAGGGCGGGCAGGACCTGCCGGGCACCTCCTCCGAGGCGGTCGTCGTCCCGGTCCTTCTCCTGCTGGGCCTGGTGATCGCGCTGCGCCGGCGCATGCCGGAGAAGATGCTGGTGCTGGCCATCGTCGTGGGGCTGGCGCAACTGGTGCTGAATGTGGCGCCGACGCCGGTCAACTTCGCCTTCCTGGTGATCACCTACACCGTGGCCGCGACCGGCGCCCGCTGGGCGTCCCGTCTCGCGCTGGGCGCAGGCCTGTGCGCGGCGCCCCTGGCACAGACGCGCTGGCCCGAGCAGGACTCCAGCGTTCTGGGCAATGTGGCCCTGGTGATCTTCATGACGGTGCCGTTCGCGCTCGCCTGGGTGCTCGGGGACTCGATCCGTACCCGTCGCGCCTACTACGAGCAGCTTGAGGAGCGCGCGACCCGGCTCGAAAAGGAGCGCGAGGCGCAGGCCAAGGTCGCGGTCGCCGCCGAACGCGCCCGGATCGCACGCGAGCTGCACGATGTCGTCGCGCACAACGTCTCCGTGATGGTCGTGCAGGCCGACGGCGCCGCCTACGTGCTCGACTCAGCCCCGGACCAGGCCAAGAAGGCCCTGGAGACCATCTCCTCCACCGGCCGCCAGGCCCTCGCCGAGATGCGCCGCCTGCTCGGGGTGCTGCGCACCGGCGAGCATCAGGAGAGCGGCGAGTACGTCCCGCAGCCCGACGTCGAGCAGATCGACGACCTCATCCAGCAGTGCCGCAGCTCCGGCCTGCCGGTCGACTTCAAGGTCGAGGGCACCCCGCGCCCGCTGCCCAGCGGCGTCGAGCTGACGGCGTACCGCATCGTGCAGGAGGCGCTGACGAACACGCGCAAGCACGGCGGGCCGAACACGGGCGCCAGCGTGCGCCTGGTCTACTTCGACGACGGTCTCGGCCTGCTCGTCGAGGACGACGGCAAGGGCGCCCCGCACGAGCTGTACGAGGACGGCGGCGCCGACGGCAGTGGCCACGGCCTGATCGGCATGCGCGAGAGGGTCGGCATGGTGGGCGGCACCCTGGACGCGGGCCCGCGCCCGGGCGGAGGATTCCGCATCAGTGCGCTGCTGCCGCTCAAACCAGCACACTGACACTTGCGCATGTCCTTTGTTGACACCTGTAACGGCCCTGTAGACGGATACGAAAGACACGGAAGAGGACCCCGATGACGATCCGCGTGATGCTCGTCGACGACCAGGTGCTGCTGCGCACCGGGTTCCGGATGGTGCTTGCGGCACAGCCGGACATGGAGGTCGTCGCGGAGGCGGGAGACGGCGTCGAGGCCCTCCAGGTGCTGCGCTCGACCCCGGTCGACGTCGTACTGATGGACGTACGCATGCCGAAGCTGGACGGCGTGGAGACCACCCGCCGCATCTGCTCGGACCCCGAGCCGCCGAAGGTGCTGATCCTGACCACCTTCGACCTTGACGAGTACGCCTTCTCCGGGCTGAAGGCGGGCGCCTCCGGCTTCATGCTCAAGGACGTGCCGCCCGGCGAACTCCTCGCCGCCATCCGCGCGGTGCACAGCGGCGACGCGGTGGTCGCCCCGTCGACGACCCGGCGCCTGCTGGACCGGTTCGCGCCCATGCTGCCCTCCAGCAGCAACGAGCCCAAGCACAAGGAGCTGGAGCGGCTCACCGACCGCGAGCGCGAGGTCATGGTGCTGGTCGCCCAGGGCCTCTCCAACGGCGAGATCGCGGCCCGGCTGGTCCTGTCCGAGGCGACGGTGAAGACCCACGTCGGCCGCATCCTGACCAAGCTGGGGCTCAGGGACCGGGTGCAGGTGGTCGTCCTCGCCTACGAGACGGGTCTGGTGCGCGCCGGCGGGCACGGCTGACGCGGGCTGGGCGTGACTCCCGCGTAACCGGTGCCCACTAGGGTCTGCGCATGCTCCTGTGGATCAACGGCCCTTTCGGGGGCGGCAAGACACAGACCGCGTACGAGATCCAGCGCCGCCTGCCCGGCAGCGTGGTCTGCGACCCCGAGCACGCGGGCTTCGGCCTGCGGCGGACGCTGCCACCCGAACTGCGCGGGGACTTCCAGGACTTGAGCTCCTGGCGGCAGGGCGTCGTCGAGGTCCTCGACCTCGCCCTCACCAAGCACGACGGTGTGGTGATCGCGCCCATGACGGTCACGGACTCCGGCTACTTCGAGGAGACGGTGGGCCGACTGCGCGAACTCGGCCATGACGTACGGCACTTCACGCTCCTCGCCGAGCGCGAGACCGTCCTGAAGCGGCTGCGTGAGCGCGGCTTCGGGCACCTCCTTCAGTACGTCGCCGGCAAGAACATCGGGAAGGACACCGGGCTGCGCCGGGAGAGCTGGGCCGTCCAGCAGCTCGACCACTGCCTGGAGCGGTTGCGGGAGCCGGAGTTCGCCGAGCATCTGTGGACGGACCACTCGACCGTGCCGAAGACGGCGGACCGCATCGCCGTCCTGGCCGGGCTGCGGCTGAGGCCCAACAACGAGGGCCCGCTGCGGACACGGCTGCGGCAGGCGAGGGTCGGGATCAGGCACATCCGCTTCGACTGAGCCGTGGGCGCAGGAGGGGAGCGCTCAGCGCAGGATGCCCTCCAGGAAGTCGCTGCCGAGCCGGGCCACCACGGTCACGTCCAGCTGGTGCAGGACGTACCGCCCGCGGCGGCGGGTGGTGATCAGGCCCGCCTTCTTCAGCACGCCCAGGTGCCGGGATATCTCCGGCGCCGTCACGCCGTGCGCCTGCGCCAGCTCGCCCGTGGTGTACGCGCTGCGGGCGAGATTGCGGCAGATACGCATGCGCACGGGGTGGGAGAGCGCGGTCATCCGCAGGGCCAGCTGCTCGACCGTGGGCGGGGCGGCGAGCTCCGGGGAGCCGACCGGATAGTGCAGCACCGGCTGCCAGGCGTAGCGGTGCAGGACCATCAGGTGCGGCCAGCCCAGACTCGTCGGGACGAGGAGGAGGCCGCCGTCCCCCGTGGCCGTACGGCCATTGCCCAGCTTGTCCACCGTGATCCGCGCGGCTGCCTCGTCGAGAGTGACCGCCGGGGACACCGCGGCCAGGGCCTCCGCCAGGCCCTTGTGCCGCAGGAGATCCGTCTTGTGGCGGGCGTCCGCCGTGAGCTGGTGGCGCAGCCGGGACCAGGTATCCGCGAAGAAGGCCTCGTCGCAGTCCTGGAGGAACTGCCGCAGCCAGGCCCGGATCCGCGGCGGATCGAACAGCAGCCGCTCGCTGAACCGCATCTGCTGCGGCCCGCGCGCGGCCGCGAGGTCCAGGGCGCGCCGCCGCACGCCGGCGTCGGAGAGCGCGTCGGGCCCGCGCGTGCTGTACGGCAGGGCGCAGGTGAACTCCAGGGCCGCGTCCACGAACTGCTCGTCCGTCAGCTTGTCCAGCTGATCCAGCTCCTCCGCGAGCGTGGCGCCCGGGAGGGAGCTGCCGCCCGGGATGCCGGCGAAGGGCAGGAAGAGGTCGGAGAACGTCGACCGCCACAGGAAGTCGGCCTCGCACATCCGGTCGGCCAGGTGCGAGTCCAACCGGGCCGTCACGCCCGTCACCCAGCCCTGCAGGCCCGGGTGGTGCCCCGGCTCCGACAGCGCGTGCAGCGCCATGCCGAGCTCTGCCAGGGGCGAGGGCACGACGGCGAGCCTCTCCGGCCGCAGCCCCGCGATGTCGATGGTCACGCTCATGTCCTCATGGTGCACCCCGCCACTGACAACGCGGCCGCCGATTGACGACGGCCGTCAATCGACGCGACGTAACGCCCGCGGTGAGGCAACTCTGGGATCACCGGGGCAGCCGCGGAGCCCGATTCCCACGTCATCTCTCCTACGTCCCGAAGGCGACTCGCCATGAGCATCACGCAGCACCATCTCCTCGACACCTACCGCGCCCACCGGCTCGGCGAGCCGGCCCCTCCGGCGCCGGGCACCCACGACTGGCAGGTCGTCCGCGAGTGGCGCGACCACCGGCAGTTCCGGGCGGTGCTCGCCGGACGCCCGGCGCACGGGCGGCTACGGCAGGCCCTGAGCCGCTGGCTGCATGCACGGCCGCGCTCTACGGGCTGACCTCCACGCCGACCTCCTCGGTCAGCCGGGCCGCGAACTGGGCGACCGCCGCCTCCACGTCCTCGGCCGTCCACTCCAGCCCGGCGGCCCGCACGTAGACCTCGGTGTACGCCAGCCCCGGCCCCTTGGCCTCCCAGCCCTGGGCGAACAGGACGGTTTCCGTCTCCTCGGCCTGCCGGATCGCGGCCTCCGCGAGGACGTCGGCGTCGTACGGCAGCCAGACCTGGAACTCGTTCGTGTGCGGCGGCTCGGGCTGGACCCGCATCCACGGCACCCCGGCCGCCGCGAACCCCTCGCGCATCGCGGCGGCCACCACGCGCGCGTGAGCCACGTACTCGGGCAGCCGGGGCAGCTCCCGCTCCAGGCCGGCGAGCGCCGACAGCGCGGTGGGGAACTGCTGGAACACCGTGCCTCCGTAGCGGTGCCGCCAGGCCTTCGCCTCGTCCACCAGCGTCTTCGGACCGGCCAGGGCCGCGCCGCCGAAGCCGTCGAGGGACTTGTAGAACGACACGTACACGCTGTCCGCCAGGCCCGCGATCTCCGCCAGCGGACGGCCGAAGTGGACGGTGGACTCCCACAGGCGCGCGCCGTCGAAGTGCACCACCGCGTCGCGCTCCCGCGCCGCCTCCACCACCTCCGTGAGCTCCCCCCACGAGGGCAGTACGAAACCGGCGTCCCTGAGGGGCAGTTCGAGCATGAGCGCCCCGAAGGGCTCGTCGAACTCGCGCACCTCGGCGGCGGTCGGCAGCCGCGGCTCGCTCGTCACGTGGACCGGGCGCAATCCGCTGACCTGGCTGAACGCGTTGCGCTCATGCACCTCGGGGTGGGCCAGCGGATGGAGGGCGACGGTCGGATTGCCGGTACGGCCCGCCCAGCAGCGCAGGGCCACCTGCTGGGCCATCGTGCCCGTCGGGAAGAACGCGGCGGCCTCCATGCCGAGCAGCCCTGCGGTCTTCTCCTCCAGGGCCTCGACGATGCCGTCGCCGTAGAGGTCCGACGGTTCGTCCAGGTCGTGCAGATCCAGCGCACGCGCCTCGTCCAGCAGCGCCAGGCGCTCGCGCAGGGTGCCGAGGAAGCCGGGGCGTGCGAGCACGCGCTGAGCGCCGCGGTAAGCAGCTATGCGCCGTTCTCGGCGCCGTTTGCGCCGCTCGTCGTCCGACACCCGCTCGCCCGACAATTGCTCGCCGGGCGACTCCTCGTCCCGCTCGGCCCCTGCCCGCTGCCCGCCCTGCTCCGCCGTATCGCTCATGCCCCGGATCATCCCCCGCGCCTTCCTGGGCGGGCACCCGCATTTCCGCACGCCGGTCCCGCCCTCCGATGCGCGCGCGGGGCGGCTCCGCAGGGGCATGCGGGGCGTGTGGAAACCCACAGCCTGTGGACAACCGAACGCCTCTCGAACCAATCGCGTTAACATGACGAGAAATCGTCCGGTACCCGGAGCGGACTGGAACGGGAAGGCCGCCGTCGAGTGAGTACAAGCCAACAGCCAGATCCCAGGGACCGCCCCGCGCGGCTCACTGTCGGTGTCGTCGGCGCCGGCCGCGTGGGCCCCGCACTCGCCGCGTCCCTCCAGCTCGCCGGGCACCGCCCGGTGGCCGTCTCCGCGGTCTCCGACGCCTCCCGGCGACGGGCCGCGCAGCTGCTCCCCGAGGTGCCGCTCGTGCCGCCCGCCGAGGTGCTGGCCCGCGCCGAGCTGGTGCTGCTGACCGTCCCGGACGACACGCTGCCCGGGCTGGTCGAGGGCCTCGCCGAGACCGGTGCCGTACGCCCGGGGCAGCTGCTGGTGCACACCTCCGGGCGGTACGGCGCGAAGGTCCTGGACCCCGCCCTGCGCGCGGGCGGCCTGCCGCTGGCCCTGCACCCGGCGATGACCTTCACCGGCACTCCCGTGGACGTCCAGCGCCTGGCCGGGTGCTCCTTCGGCGTCACCGCGCCCGAGGAGCTGCGGCTGGCCGCCGAGGCCCTCGTCATCGAGATGGGCGGCGAACCCGAGTGGATCGCCGAGGAGAGGCGCCCGCTCTACCACGCGGCGCTCGCGCTGGGCGCGAACCACCTGGTGACGCTCGTCGCCCAGTCCATGGAGCTGCTGCGCGAGGCGGGCGTGGCGGCCCCCGACCGGATGCTCGGCCCGCTGCTCGGCGCCGCCCTCGACAACGCCCTGCGCTCCGGCGACGCGGCCCTGACCGGCCCCGTCGCGCGCGGGGACGCGGGCACCGTCGCCGCGCACGTCACGGAACTGCGCAGGCACGCCCCGCAGGCCGTCGCCGGCTACCTGGCGATGGCGCGTGCGACCGCCGACCGGGCGCTCGCCCACGGACTGCTCAAGCCGGAGCTCGCCGAGGACCTCCTCGGGGTACTCGCAGACGGGACCGACGGCGCCGAGGGAGATGCCCGATGACGACCCTGCTGCGCACCGCCGACGAACTGCACGCACGCACGCGTGCCGGCCGCCGTGCCGTCGTGATGACCATGGGCGCCCTGCACGAGGGTCACGCCACCCTGATCCGCACCGCGCGCACGATCGCCGGCCCGCAGGGCGAGGTCGTCGTCACCGTCTTCGTGAACCCCTTGCAGTTCGGCGAGGGCGAGGACCTCGACCGCTACCCGCGCACCCTGGACGCCGACCTGAAGATCGCCGAACAGGCGGGCGCCGACGCCGTGTTCGCGCCCTCCGTGGACGAGGTCTACCCGGGCGGCCGGCCCCAGGTGCGCATCAGCGCCGGCCCCATGGGCGACAGCCTGGAGGGCGCCTCGCGCCCCGGCCACTTCGACGGCATGCTCACCGTCGTCGCCAAGCTGCTCCACCTCACCCGACCCGACGTCGCCCTGTACGGCCAGAAGGACGCCCAGCAACTCGCCCTGATCCGCCGCATGGTGCGCGACCTGAACTTCGGCGTCGAGATCGTGGGCGTCCCGACCGTGCGCGAGGAGGACGGCCTCGCGCTCTCCAGCCGCAACCGCTACCTCTCGCCCAAGGAGCGGCACACCGCACTCGCGCTGTCCCAGGCCCTCTTCGCCGGCCGTGACCGGCACGCGGCACAGGAGGCGTTGCGCGCGCGGGCACGCGAAGTGCCCGCCACACGCGCGCGTGCGGAAGCGCTCAGCGCCATAGGGGAGTCCCGCGCGGCGGCCGACGCGCACGCCGTCGCCAAGGCGGTCCCCGGCGCCCCGGCGGCCATCCGCGCAGCCGCCCGCATGCTCCTCGACGAGGCCGCCCGCCTCGACCCGCCGCTCGAACTGGACTACCTCGCGCTCGTCGACCCGTCCGACTTCACCGAGGTCGAGGACGACTTCACCGGCGAGGCCGTCCTCGCCGTCGCCGCCCGGGTCGGGGCGACCCGGCTGATCGACAACCTCCCTCTCACCTTCGGAGCCGCCTCGTGACCAGCACAGGCATACGACTGCACGCGCCCGCGCCCGGGTGGTCCATCACCGCGGACGTCGTCGTCGTCGGCTCCGGCGTCGCGGGCCTCACCGCCGCCCTGCGCTGCGAGGCCGCCGGCCTGACGACCGTCGTCGTCACCAAGGCCCGCCTCGACGACGGCTCCACGCGCTGGGCCCAGGGCGGCATCGCCGCGGCCCTCGGCGAGGGCGACACCCCCGAACAGCACCTCGACGACACCCTGGTCGCGGGCGTGGGCCTGTGCGACGAGGACGCGGTCCGCATCCTCGTCACCGAGGGCCCCGACGCCGTACGCCGCCTCATCGAGACCGGTGCCCACTTCGACGAGTCGGAGGAAGGCGGCCTGGAGCTCACTCGCGAGGGCGGCCACCACCGCCGCCGTATCGCCCACGCAGGCGGGGACGCGACCGGTGCGGAGATCTCCCGCGCCCTGGTCGAGGCGGTACACGCGCGTGGCATGCGCACGATCGAGAACGCACTCGTCCTCGACCTCCTGACGGACGCCGAGGGCCGTACGGCGGGCGTCACCCTGCACGTCATGGGCGAGGGCCAGCACGACGGCGTGGGCGCGGTCCACGCGCCCGCGGTCGTCCTCGCGACCGGCGGCATGGGCCAGGTCTTCTCGGCGACGACGAACCCGTCGGTCTCGACCGGCGACGGCGTGGCCCTGGCGCTCCGCGCGGGCGCCGAGGTGAGCGACCTGGAATTCGTCCAGTTCCACCCCACCGTCCTCTTCCTGGGCCCGGACGCGGAGGGCCAGCAGCCCCTGGTCTCCGAGGCCGTACGCGGCGAGGGCGCCCACCTGGTCGACGCCGACGGCGTGCGCTTCATGGTCGGACAGCACGAACTCGCCGAACTCGCCCCCCGGGACATCGTCGCCAAGGGCATCATGCGACGCATGCAGGAGCAGGACGCGGAACACATGTTCCTCGACGCCCGCCACTTCGGCGCCGACATGTGGGAGCACCGTTTCCCGACGATCCTCGCCGCCTGCCGCGCGAACGGCATCGACCCGGTCACCAGCCCCATCCCGATCGCCCCGGCCGCCCACTACGCCTCCGGCGGCGTACGCACCGACTCCCAGGGCCGGACGACCGTCCCCGGCCTGTACGCGTGCGGCGAGGTCGCCTGCACGGGCGTGCACGGTGCCAACCGCCTGGCCTCCAACTCACTCCTCGAAGGCTTGGTCTACGCCGAGCGCATCGTGGCCGACATCGCGGCCGCCCGTGCGGCCAACGGCCTCCACGCGCGCGTGCCGCACCCGGTGCCGTACCCCGAGACTCCCGAGCACCCGCTGCTCGCCCCCGAGGCCCGCTTCGCGATCCAGCGAACGATGACCGACGGCGCCGGAGTCCTGCGCTCCGCGGACTCCCTCGCCAAGGCGGCCGAGCAGATCCAGCAGCTGCACACCCAGGCCCGTGACGCCCTCGCCGAGAACGGCAAGACGGCCGAGCCCGGCGTGGACACATGGGAGGCCACGAACCTCCTCTGCGTGGCCCGGGTCCTGGTGGCCGCGGCGCAGCTGCGCGAGGAGACCCGGGGCTGCCACTGGCGCGAGGACGAGCCCGACCGCGACGACGCGACGTGGCGCCGCCACATCGTCGTACGCCTGAACCCGGACCGCACACTGGCCGTGCACACCACAGACACCGCAGACTTCCCCCCGACCCGTCCCCAGGAGCAGTGACAGCAGTGACCACCCCCGACCTTCCCCTCGCCTCGACCGGCGGCTGCGGCGACGACTGCGCCTGCGGTGCCGACGAGGAGTACCTGGAGTGCGGCCTCGACCCCGCGCTCGCCCAGCTCCTGGCCGACGCGGGCCTCGACCCGGTCGAGGTCGAGGACATCGCCAACGTCGCCATCCAGGAGGACCTGGCGCACGGCGTGGACGTGACGACGGTCGCGACCATCCCCGAAGAGGCCGTCGCCACCGCCGACTTCGTCGCGCGTGAGGCGGGCGTCGTGGCGGGCCTCAGGGTCGCCGAGGCGGTGGTCTCGATCGTCTGCGAGGACGAGTTCGAGGTGGAGCGCCACGTGGAGGACGGCGACCGCGTGACGGAGGGCCAGAGGCTTCTCTCGATCACCACCCGCACCCGCGACCTCCTGACGGCCGAGCGCAGCGCGCTGAACATCCTCTGCCGCCTGTCGGGCATCGCCACGGCCACGCGCGCGTGGGCGGACGTACTGGACGGCACGAAGGCGAGGGTCCGGGACACCCGCAAGACCACCCCCGGTCTGCGCGCCCTGGAGAAGTACGCGGTCCGCTGCGGCGGCGGCGTGAACCACCGCATGTCGCTGTCGGACGCGGCCCTGGTCAAGGACAACCACGTCCTGGCGGCGGGCGGCGTGAGCCAGGCCTTCAAGGCTGTCCGCGAAGCCTTCCCGGACCTCGCGATCGAGGTCGAGGTGGACACCCTCCACCAACTCCGCGAAGTGGTGGACGCGGGCGCGGACCTGATCCTCCTGGACAACTTCACGCCGGGCGAGTGCGAGGAGGCGGTGTCGATCGTGCACGGCAGGGCGGCACTCGAAGCATCGGGCCGCCTCACCCTGGCCAACGCCAAGGCGTACGCGGACACGGGCGTCGACTACCTGGCCGTGGGGGCCCTCACCCACTCCTCGCCGATCCTGGACATCGGCCTGGACCTGCGAGCGGCGGAGTAGGGCCGGGCATGCTCCTCACGATCGACGTAGGCAACACGCACACCGTCCTCGGCCTGTTCGACGGCGAGGACATCGTCGAGCACTGGCGCATCTCGACGGACGCCCGCCGCACCGCCGACGAGCTGGCGGTCCTGCTCCAGGGCCTGATGGGCATGCACCCGCTCCTCGGCGACGAGCTGGGCGACGGCATCGACGGAATCGCCATCTGCGCCACGGTCCCCTCGGTCCTTCACGAGCTCCGCGAGGTGACCCGCCGTTACTACGGCGACGTCCCCGCGGTCCTCGTCGAACCGGGCGTGAAGACGGGCGTCCCGATCCTCACGGACAACCCCAAGGAGGTCGGCGCCGACCGCATCATCAACGCGGTGGCGGCCGTCGACCTCTACGGCGGCCCGGCCATCGTCGTCGACTTTGGTACGGCGACGACGTTCGACGCGGTGAGCGCGCGCGGCGAGTACATCGGCGGTGTCATCGCCCCCGGCATCGAGATCTCGGTCGAGGCCCTCGGCGTCAGGGGCGCCCAGCTCCGCAAGATCGAGGTGGCCCGCCCCCGCAGCGTCATCGGCAAGAACACCGTCGAGGCCATGCAGTCCGGCATCATCTACGGCTTCGCCGGCCAGGTGGACGGCGTGGTCAACCGCATGTCCCGAGAACTCGCCGACGACCCCGACGACGTCACGGTCATCGCCACGGGGGGTCTGGCCCCCATGGTCCTGGGCGAATCCTCGGTCATCGACGAACACGAGCCGTGGCTGACCTTGATCGGCCTCCGCCTGGTCTACGAACGCAACGTGTCCCGCATGTGACCCCGCTGGCCCTGGGCGCCTGCTTCCCCCAACGGGCTGAATGATCTTGACCGGCGCTGAAAGGTGACCGGCGCAGCCCCCTACCGGTGTCGAGCGCGTACCCCCGCGGCGCCGCACCCGCGTACGGCGGCAAGGGGACGTGCCGGGGGGTGTCCGCCCGCAGTGGCCGGCGTCAAGAAACGGCACCCCTCTGCCCAACCCCAACCGCCGGTCCGAGGACGGACACCCCCCGGCACGGCCCCGACCCACCACACACCCGCAGGCGCTACGCGAACCCCCACCGAAACAGCCACAGGCCGCCGCAGGCATCGCACCCCCCGTCTCCCGAGTGGCTCCCACGCCACACCCACCCCACCTATGCCGCGTTTGTCTGATTAGCGCGTATCGTCAGCCCATGCCCACGCCATACGGATCCCGCGGCGCCATGGCGTTCGGCGCGGAGGAGCTGCGTGTGCTCCGTCGCGCTCTCGCCCTCGCCCTACACCCCAGCCCCGCCTCGGCCCAGGAGGTCCAGGACTGCCTCCGCCTCGCAGAGTCGCTAGACGAGGCAATGCGCGAGGGCGCCCGGCTGCGCGCCTTCCTGACGGCCGACCTCGCCCGCTACCGCGCCGCCCTCCCCGGCACCGCAGCCGGCTACCTCACCCTCCTGGAGGAGGCGCTCGCCGCCGGGCACCCCCCGACCGCCGAGGACCTCGCGGCCCTGCGCGCCCTGCGCGGCAACCCCACCGCGGCCGCCCTCCTCACCCGCTGCCAGGCACTGGCGGAACAGGACGTACAAGCCCGCCTCGCGCGCGACGCGGCCCGCCCGGCCACTCCTGCCAAGCCGGCCATCCCCGCGTCCCGTACGCACCTCCTGGCCCTCCCCGGAGGCCTCTCCGACGAGCGCCCCCGCCCCCCGATCGACCTCCCGGCGCAGGCAGCCGGCCAGGACCCCGCCCAGCCGCCCCGGAAGAAGCCGGCAGAAAAGCCGGCCACGCCCAAACCGGACCCCGGCCCCGAGCGCACACCCGCCCCCAAGCCGACGCGCCCCATCCCCACCCCCGGCGAGGTCTTCCCCCGCCGCAAACCGACCCCACCCCCCGCGAACCCGCCCCAGCAACTGGCCGCAGGCTGAGACGCGAACCACCCCACAACGCGACCACCCCACAACGCGACCACCCCACAACCTCCAACCCCCGCCCCACCCGCCCGCACCCCCTGGCTACCCTGGACGCATGGACTACGTCTCCGCACTCCTCCCCCCGGCCGTCATGGCCGTGTTCTTCATCGGTGTGATCAGGGTGATCGTGAAGACCCAGGGCGGAGCCAACAAGGCCAAGGAGGACGCGGCCGTGGACGCCGCCCTCGCGCGCGTGGAGGGCACCCGCCAGGCCTCGGCGACCCCGGACGCCTGACCCGACGGCGTACGACGGCGTACGACTCCAAGCTCACCGCTTTCCGAGTCGTACGCCCTTTTTCTTCCTGTTTGCCGGAGAAAGAGCACGTTCGGCACGCCAACACCAAGATCTCCCACTATTGTGCGAGCTGTGCCTCGCCCATTGGGAGAACTCGAAGACGCGGTCATGACGCGGGTGTGGAAGTGGAACCGCCCGGTGACCGTTCGAGAAGTCCTGGAAGATCTTCAGCAGGAACGGTCCATCGCGTACACCACGGTGATGACCGTTTTGGACAATCTCCATCAGAAGGGCTGGGTACGCCGCGAGTCGGAAGGCCGGGCCTATCGATATGAGGCGGTCTCCACCCGAGCCGCCTACGCCGCCGCCCTGATGAACGACGCCTGGTCGCAGAGCGACAACCCCGCCGCCGCACTCGTCGCCTTCTTCGGCATGATGAGCGAGGAACAGCGCCAGGCCCTGCGCAACGCCGTACGCATCGTCCAGGGCCCGGAAACGCCCGAACCCACGGAAGCACCGGATACACACCGCGTTACGGGCACCGATACCACCAGCACCGATACCACCAGCACCGATACCGGCGGCGATACCAGCACCGATACCGCCCCGGATACCCGTACCGATACCGCCCCCGAGAACCCCGCCTCGGCACCGGAGCCCGACGGGCGATAGCGTCCGCTCATGTCCGCAGAGAGCCACTCGGCCGAGAGCCCCGCGGCTCAGAGCCCAGAAGTCACCGCAAAAGCCATCACCGTCCGGCGGGCCCGTACCGGCGATGTCCCGGCGGTGCGTCGTCTCCTTGACGAGTACGTCCGGCGTCGCATCCTGCTCGACAAAGCCACGGTGACGCTTTACGAGGACATCCAGGAGTTCTGGGTCGCGGAACGGGACGACAACGGCGAGGTCGTCGGCGCCGGGGCCCTGCACGTGATGTGGGAAGACCTGGCGGAAGTCCGCACGCTGGCAGTGAAGCCCGGTCTGAAGGGCGCCGGCGTCGGTCATCAGTTGCTGGAGAAGTTGCTGCACACCGCGCGCTGGCTCGGCGTTCGCCGCGTTTTCTGTCTGACCTTCGAAGTGGACTTCTTCGGCAAGCACGGCTTCGTCGAGATCGGCGAGACGCCGGTGGACACCGATGTCTACGCTGAGCTGCTGCGTTCCTATGACGAGGGTGTCGCGGAGTTCCTCGGTCTCGAACGAGTGAAACCGAACACCTTGGGCAACAGCCGGATGCTTCTGCATCTGTGATCGTCACCCACTATTCCGGCGGGTGACCCTGCCCAGGTGCCCTATGTCCGAAACGCGCATGTTTCCGGACCGCAGTCGGCCTGTGAGTCTCTCCCGGGGGTTTGTGTTTTTCCAGCAAAAGCGGTTTGCTTTCCGACGTACTGCAGTACTGCATATAACAGGGGACGGCGAAACGGCGGACGCCGCAGACCCCAGGCCCTCAAGTTATCGATGAAAGGAAATCCGGTGGCACAGAAGGTTCAGGTCCTTCTTGTCGACGACCTCGACGGCGGCGAGGCGGACGAGACCGTGACGTTCGCGCTGGACGGCAAGACGTACGAGATCGATCTCACGACCGGCAATGCGGACAAGCTCCGCGGCCTTCTCGAGCCTTACGTGAAGGGCGGTCGTCGCACCGGAGGCCGTGCTTCGGGTGGGCGTGGAAAGGCGCGCGCCACTTCCGGCGGCAGCCAGGACACCGCGCAGATCCGCGCGTGGGCCAAGGAGAACGGTTACGAGGTCAACGACCGCGGCCGCGTTCCGGCGTCCATTCGCGAGGCATACGAGAAGGCCAACGCCTGATCCGGGTCGATGCCTGGTCTACGGACAGGCCGAAGGCTGCACGCACGCGCGTCGCAGTCCCAGGCGGTGGCAGTGCGTTGCCACCGTGCCAAGAACCCGCACGAGATCGGGGGCGCCCCCACCGCCCCCCAGTGCCGACAACGTCGGCAGCGAGGCGTCGACCTCGCCCCCAGGCTCGGGGGGCCGCAGCCACACGGCGGCCCCCTGCACGGCACCGGAGCGGTCCAGGGGAAGCGACCGCACTCCGCACTGCCCCGGCAGGCCAGGACGCCGTACGGCTCCCCCAGGTCCCGCATCGACGGGACACCGTACGGCCGCCGCTGCCGGCCCCGGGCCCGCTGAGACCGGCCCGGCTGCGAGATGCCGCACCAGCGCCGGTGACCCGAGAACAGCAAGCGGCCGCACGGCCGTGACGGGCCGCCTCTCGGGCGGCAGCGGCGCCTCCATGAGGTCGCCCTCACCCAGTGCCGTCAGGTCCAGGGGCAGCGCGCCCCACTCCAGCCAGTCCAGCACCCCCGGCACCTCCTCCGCGCTGCCCGCGGCCATGAGCAGCCGCATCCGGTCGCCCTGGACGGCCACCGGGGAGTCCGGTGCCAGATGGCGCAGGGCCGCGCGGCCCGCCTCGGTGGGGACGTCCAGGACGTCGAAGCGCAGGCCCACGCGAAGGGTCAGCGGGGTTCCGGGTGCGGCGGGCACCACCGGCCAGCCCAGTTCGTTCTCGTACCACCGGCGGACCTGATCGCTCGGATCGAGCGGCCGACGGGGGAGGGGGATCGAGGCGAGGTCCGTGTTGATCTTGGGGCGGGTGCCGACCATGCCAAGTGCAACCGCCGAATGGGCGTGCGGGTTACGCTGGGTGTTCCGGCGAATGCGCTGAGTGTCCGAATGGGGGGCGTGCGGGGGTGTGGGGTGGCGCAAGGTTGTTCGCCCGTAGCGGAGGGAACCGGGGGGCGCGGCATGGAGTGTCAGTCCCAGCGGGTAAGACATCCCTAGTGGGAGGGGGCGACACGCAGGCAAGGTGGTCTCACGTTCGCCATCGGCGTACTGATGGTGAGGGTAAGTGCCTGGCCTGCGGGAACATCGTCTCGCACCATCGGGTTGGAGCAGATGTCGGCGTTCGGGGTCAGGAGGCCATCGACGGTGTCGGCAGTTGGAATGAGCGGTCCCCGCTTGCGGGACTAAGCTGCGGAAGGACAGGGAGGGGAAGTTCCCCCCACTGCCTGACCGCTCTGAGGAGCGATTAACGATGTTCGAGAGGTTCACCGACCGCGCGCGGCGGGTTGTCGTCCTGGCTCAGGAAGAAGCCCGGATGCTCAACCACAACTACATCGGCACCGAGCACATCCTCCTGGGCCTGATCCATGAGGGTGAGGGTGTCGCCGCCAAGGCCCTTGAGAGCCTCGGGATTTCGCTCGAGGCGGTCCGCCAGCAGGTGGAGGAGATCATCGGGCAGGGGCAGCAGGCCCCGTCCGGGCACATCCCCTTCACCCCCCGTGCCAAGAAGGTCCTGGAGCTGTCGCTCCGCGAGGCCCTTCAGCTGGGCCACAACTACATCGGCACGGAGCACATCCTGCTCGGCCTGATCCGTGAGGGCGAGGGCGTCGCCGCCCAGGTCCTGGTCAAGCTGGGCGCAGATCTCAACCGGGTGCGGCAGCAGGTCATCCAGCTGCTCTCCGGCTACCAGGGCAAGGAGACCGCCACCGCCGGCGGGCCTGCCGAGGGCACCCCCTCGACGTCCCTGGTCCTCGACCAGTTCGGCCGGAACCTCACCCAGGCCGCTCGTGAGTCCAAGCTCGACCCGGTCATCGGGCGCGAGAAGGAGATCGAGCGGGTCATGCAGGTGCTGTCCCGCCGTACCAAGAACAACCCGGTCCTGATCGGTGAGCCCGGCGTCGGCAAGACCGCCGTCGTCGAGGGCCTCGCTCAGGCCATCGTCAAGGGCGAGGTGCCCGAGACCCTCAAGGACAAGCACCTCTACACCCTCGACCTCGGCGCGCTGGTCGCCGGCTCCCGCTACCGCGGTGACTTCGAGGAGCGCCTGAAGAAGGTGCTCAAGGAGATCCGCACCCGCGGCGACATCATCCTGTTCATCGACGAGCTCCACACGCTGGTCGGTGCGGGTGCCGCCGAGGGCGCCATCGACGCGGCTTCCATCCTGAAGCCGATGCTGGCCCGCGGTGAGCTGCAGACCATCGGTGCGACCACGCTGGACGAGTACCGCAAGCACCTGGAGAAGGACGCGGCCCTCGAGCGCCGCTTCCAGCCCATCCAGGTCGCCGAGCCGTCCCTGCCGCACACGATCGAGATCCTCAAGGGTCTGCGCGACCGGTACGAGGCCCACCACCGGGTCTCCATCACGGACGAGGCGCTGGTCCAGGCCGCCACCCTGGCCGACCGGTACATCTCGGACCGCTTCCTGCCGGACAAGGCGATCGACCTGATCGACGAGGCCGGATCCCGGATGCGCATCCGCCGGATGACCGCGCCGCCGGACCTGCGCGAGTTCGACGAGAAGATCGCGGGCGTGCGCCGCGACAAGGAGTCCGCGATCGACTCGCAGGACTTCGAGAAGGCCGCCTCCCTGCGCGACAAGGAGAAGCAGCTCCTGGCCGCCAAGGCCAAGCGCGAGAAGGAGTGGAAGGCCGGCGACATGGACGTCGTCGCCGAGGTCGACGGCGAGCTGATCGCCGAGGTCCTCGCGACCGCCACCGGCATCCCGGTCTTCAAGCTCACGGAGGAGGAGTCGTCCCGCCTGCTGCGCATGGAGGACGAGCTCCACAAGCGGGTCATCGGCCAGGTCGACGCCGTCAAGGCGCTGTCGAAGGCGATCCGCCGTACGCGTGCCGGTCTGAAGGACCCGAAGCGTCCCGGTGGCTCGTTCATCTTCGCCGGCCCGTCCGGTGTCGGTAAGACCGAGCTGTCCAAGGCGCTCGCCGAGTTCCTCTTCGGTGACGAGGACGCGCTGATCTCCCTCGACATGTCGGAGTTCAGCGAGAAGCACACGGTCTCGCGTCTCTTCGGTTCGCCCCCCGGCTACGTGGGCTACGAAGAGGGCGGCCAGCTGACCGAGAAGGTCCGCCGCAAGCCGTTCTCCGTCGTCCTCTTCGACGAGGTCGAGAAGGCCCACCCGGACATCTTCAACTCGCTGCTGCAGATCCTGGAGGACGGTCGCCTGACCGACTCCCAGGGCCGGGTCGTGGACTTCAAGAACACGGTCATCATCATGACGACCAACCTCGGCACCCGGGACATCTCCAAGGGCTTCAACCTGGGCTTCGCCGCCTCGGGTGACACGAAGAGCAACTACGAGCGCATGAAGAACAAGGTGTCGGACGAGCTCAAGCAGCACTTCCGCCCCGAGTTCCTCAACCGCGTCGACGACGTGGTCGTCTTCCCGCAGCTGACCCAGGACGACATCCTGCGGATCGTCGACCTGATGATCGGCAAGGTGGACGAGCGCCTGAAGGACCGGGACATGGGCATCGAGCTCTCCCAGTCCGCCAAGGAGCTGCTGTCCAAGAAGGGCTACGACCCCGTGCTGGGTGCCCGGCCGCTGCGCCGGACGATCCAGCGCGAGATCGAGGACTCGCTGTCGGAGAAGATCCTCTTCGGCGAGCTGCGTCCCGGTCACATCGTGGTCGTGGACACCGAGGGCGAGGGCGACACCAAGACCTTCACCTTCCGCGGTGAGGAGAAGGCGGCCCTGCCCGACGTCCCGCCGATCGAGCAGGCGGCCGGTGGCACCGGTCCGAACCTGAGCAAGGACGCGTAACCGCGCGCTCTGCTTGAACAAAAGGGGCTGCCCCGGGACTTGGTCCCGGGGCAGCCCCTTTTGCACACGGTTTTGCGCACGGTCCGTCAGGAAAGCTGCCCGTTGTAGTCCGGCAGCTTGTACGTCTTCTCGGCGTGGCCGCCCGACAGGTCGGTGGCGCTGTTGCCGATGTTCGCGATGATCGTGTAGCCCTTCTTCTCGATGTCGACGCGCTGGGCCGTCTTGTAGTCGCCGACGTTCTTGAAGAGGTCGAAGAAGCCGCGCACATACAACCCGGAGACCTCGTAACCGCGGTAGTCGAGGTTGTAGTCGGTCACCGAGTAGATGATGCCCGGGCGGGCGGTCACGAAGAACAGGGAGACGCCGTGCTCCTGGGCGTACTCGGCGACCTCCCGGACCGGCTCGTTGGCCGGCTGCGGGTAGCTGAAGCCGAAGTCCGTCTCCAGGGTGGTGTTGTCGATGTCGAAGACGATCGCCTGCTTCTCACCCGGCTTGGTGTTCGCGATCCGCTGCTTCAGGTAGGGCAGCGCCTGGTCCATCACCGCCTGGCAGTCGTTCTGCCAGGTGTTGTAGTCGACGTCCGCGGCGGTGGCCGTGGCAGTGGCGCTGGAGGTGCTCGTCGCGGTGGCCGGGGTCGCGGCGTCGGCGGGGGCCGCGAGGGCCACGAGGGCGGCCGCGGAGACGGTGCCGACCGCTATACGGCGTGCCCAGGGGCGGCGAAGCGTCATGTGTGGGGGTCCTCTCACGTCACGTGCGCTGTGTTGTTGTCGCGTGCATGTTCGTGGGTGGGGATGGCGTGAGGGGAAAGATAGGGTTACTGGGCGGTAAGTCGCTAGAGATGTGCGTCACTTAGTTCTGACGATCATTCATCGCTGTGCGGCGGGCCGGGTGCCACGAGGTGGATGCCGGCGGGGAGTTCGTGGGCGTTGAGAAGGCGTGCGGTGAAGGTGTTCACCCGTTTCAGCCGGGGGTGAGCGGCCAGTGGGGCCAGGTCGAGCTCCTCGGCGAAGTACACGTTCAGGCCGGTCATCTCGGGGAACACCGCGACGACATCCCGCAGATCGGCTGACGGAAGGTCCTGGACGACCAGGGCGACCGACCTCATCTTCTCCAGACGGATGCCGTTCGACGCGAGATCTGTGAGCTCGTCGAGATTCAGGAAAAGGCTGTCCAGTTCCGGCAGGGACGTGACGAACCGCCAGTTCTCCCGGCTGACGGGACTGTTCAGCATCAACCGGAGTTCGTTCAGTGACGGGAATTCGGCCAGCACGGAGAGGTCACGTGCGTTCTCAGGCAGGAAGAGGCATTCCAGAGGCGTCCCGGCGAGCGCGCGCAGTGAGCTGATGTCCTCAAGGGCGGGGAGGTTGTTCAGGACCAGCACGCCGAGAGGTATCCCGTGCAGTGAGGCGAGGGACGAGAGCTCCAGACAGTCCTGGAGATGGAGTCGGCGAAGATTCCGGTACGGCCCGAGGAAACTCAGGTCGGTGACGGAAGCATGCCGTAGTTCCAGGTTCCGGAGTTTCCGCTCGTCGAGACCGCTCCGGATCTGAGCGGGGCTGAGATCGCCGGACACCGTGACATCGGTGTAGCTCCCCAGCCGGCTGAGCGTGGCGAGCTCGTCCGGCGTACGGACGACGACGTCCGTCCTGCCCGCCTCCAGCAGGTGGCGGATGACCTCGTTCGCGTATGTGCCGGTGTCGAACCGGTCCCAGTGGTGGCCCAGTCGGTTACGGACCGCCCGGCTCTCGTGATCCCGGTAGCGCACCAGGACCGACAGCGCCGCATCCCCGCCGATCAGGCACGCGCTCTCGACGGTGTACACCGCGCAGGTCTCGTCCAGGCCCTCCGGACCCGGCAGCAGCTCGAGCACGATGGGACCGAGATCGGCCAGCTCCCGAGCCTCGGCCTGAGTGCGCGGCGGGATCAGCTTCCCCGCCCGTCTCTCCACTTCCGCCCGCACCCCGGGGTCCAGCTTCGGCGCGTGCTCCAGACAGGCCATGGCCAGCAGATGGAGCCGTCCTCGATGTCCCGGCTCCAGGTCTCCCCGCTGCACCAGCCCCGTCAGCAGCCGCCCCCGCTCGTCCGCCCGCGCATGAGCGACCGCCATCCTGATCACGTCCTCCCACTGATCCATGTGCGCATGGGCGACCAGGACGTCGAAGTCCCGCTCCTCCACGGCCGCCCGTGCCCCCAGGTAGTCCTGGAAGGTGCGGTGGACGAAGTCCACGGCATCGACGGCCGGTTCGCGCAGCAGGCCGCTGCGGACCAGCAGATGCCGGAGGATCTCCTCGGCCGGGCCCTGGGCGGCGACGTACGGCATCGAGGGCAGCAGTCGCTCCAACTGGTGGACGGCGTCCGCGCGGTCCATCTCCGCGCGGCCGTTGCGGATCAGCCAGTACGCGAGCCGTTGGAGCAACTCGACCTGGGACTCCTCGTCCAGCTCGACCGTCAGTTCGCGTTCGCGGTCCCGGCGTTCCAGGAGCATGGACAGGGCGGCGTCGTACAGTGCCTTGCGGCCGCGCGGCAGGAAGCCCCGGCGTTCGCGGTGCAGGGCGCAGATCAGGGCGCACATCAGCGGGTTGGTCGCCAGGCGTCCCAGGTCCTGCTTGGTGCGCATGGAGGACAGCAGCGCCTCGCCCAGCGCCGGGTCCGCGCCCGCAGACTCGTGCCAGCGGCGGACGAACACCGCGATGTTGTCGCGGCTCATGGGGGAGAGCGTGAGCTCGGTGAAGCCTTCGCCGGCCAGCCAGTCGTCCCGTACGGCGGACGGCCGCGAGGTCACCAGCCACAGGTTGCCGGGGAACGCTGCGAGGAGGTCGGCGAGCCAGCGCCGGGTACGGGCGCGTTCCTCTTCCGGGACCTCGTCGACGCCGTCGATCAGGAGCACTCCGCGTCCAGCGGCGAGCACGCGGTCCGCCCAACCGGGCGGCTGGGAGCCGGTGACCGGGCAGCCGACCGCGCTCAGGAAGTCGTTGGGGACGGGGAGGCGGGCGCCCGAGCGGGTGAGGGTGCGCAGCGGCAGGACGAAGGCCACGCGGCCCATGAGATGGGCGAGCCGACCGGTCAGCTCTTCCTGGCGGGCGGTGCTGACCGCCAGCCACTGCACCAGGGTGGTCTTCCCGGAGCCGGCCACTCCGCGCAGCAGCACGCGCTCGTGCCCCGCCAGGGCCTGTTCGGCGGGCTGGGGTGCGCAGGCGGGCCGGCCGAGCGCAGGCAGATCGTCCGGCAGCGCGCTGATCTCGGTGTCCGGCGCGGCCTCCAGGCTCAGGTAGGCCGTGTCGAGCGGCCAGTCGCGGCATTCGTCCAGGTCGATGCCGTAGATGGTGAGACGGCTGTGCTTCGTCGCGAGGTACCGCGCGTACTGCTGCTCGAAGGCCGCGTCCTGTGCCGTGCGCGAGGTGAGGCGATCCGCGAGGACGTCGGTGAGCCGGATCAGCTGGTCCAGCTGCCGGCTCTGCTCGACGAGGGTGCGGGGCACAAAGGTCGACCGCTGGGTGAAGAAGTGCAGGATGTGCAGGCAGGAGCTGTTGAGGAGGCGGAAGTAGAGGAAGGTCGAGTCGTAGCTGAGGTCCCGCACCAGCCGGTCGCCGCCCGCCTGTGTGTGCAGCTGCTCGGCCAGCGCCTCGTAGCCGAGCCGTACGGCCTCCACGTCGTCCAGGTCCAGATCGCCGAGCGCGTGCAGGGTCCGCTGCAAGGCGCCCGCGACCGCTGCCAGCTCCCCCTCGTCCAGGGGGGCCTCGCGCGTCTCGCGCGCCGCCCGTTCCACCAGCTCACGGACGAGCTTGCCCAAATCCCGCTCGCCGAGCGTCCGCTTCTCGCCCCGGAACGACACCAGGGCCGACAGCCGTACGGGCTTGCCGACCAGCCCTGCCCCCGGCCCTTCCTGGACGAACAGCCGCTTCACCAGCGGGCCCACCAGGCCGGACGCGAGCCTGCTGCCGATGACCGTCGGGTCCACGCGGCCTCCCCCTGAGCCCCTCGTCGGTAGGGGCAGCAGCGTAGTGCCCGTCACATTCCGGGGTCTTCCGATTGCATAGGGCGGTGACATGCCGCACAGGCGATTTGTCCGTTACTAGCGGGAATAGTGGAAACGGGGGTCACAGGCAAATCGGACGTTAGGCATGAAAACTGGCTAGACCTTTTGGCGTCAGTGCTGGTTCGTCCGTATTAGGTGGTCTGTCAAGATGCGGGGATTTTTGGGGCGGAGTACTAGCGCTAGTCGTAGATAAGGGGTTTTGGGGTTCGGGGGGCCGGGGGTTACCAAGGGATGGCCATCCGGCGATTGCTTGTGCAGTCGGGTGGTTTTCTCTGTCGTCGTCCCCGTGAGGTTTCGAATGTCCCCGCGCTTCTCGTTCCGTTCGTCCCGTACGTCCACCTTCCGCACCCGTGCGGCTGTGCTGGCCGCCGGCCTGGGGGCCTCGGTCGTGCTGGGCGCCGGAGGCGCGGTCGCTGCCGAGATGAGCTCCGCCCCCGCTGCCTCCACCGCCGTCCAGGCGCAGAGTGCCGCCGCGAAGAAGGCCGCCGCCAAGAAGGCCGCCTCCTGGGTCAGCCCGGTGAAGAAGTACACGAAGTCCGCCAGCTACGCGCAGGCCGGCGGCATGTGGCAGTCCACCCACAGCGGGCAGGACTTCGCCGTCCCGAACGGCACCGATGTCATGGCCGCGCACGGCGGTACGGTCGTCAAGGCCGGCGGCAACGGCGCCGGTGACGGTCCCGCGTACGGCAACGCCGTCGTCATCAAGCACGGCAACGGGACCTTCTCCCAGTACGCCCACCTGTCGCGCGTCGACGTGAAGATCGGCCAGGTCGTCAAGACCGGCCAGCACATAGCCAAGTCCGGCAGCACCGGTAACTCCAGCGGTCCGCACCTGCACTTCGAGGTCCGTAAGTCCGCCAACTACGGCTCGGCCATCGACCCCGTGTCCTTCCTGCGGGCCAAGGGTCTGAAGATCTGAGTGACCGAGTTGTTCAGGCGCCCTTGTGCGCCTGGGTGATCAGGTCCGTGGCGACCTCGAGGATGGCCTTGCGCTTCTCCTCGGGGTCGCCTTCGAGGTCCTTCATGACGAACATCCCGGCGTGCATCGTGAACAGGGCGCTGATGCAGCGCACCTGGTCGACCAGGTCGGCGTCCGGGTCTATGACGATGTCGCGCATGCCGAGCATGCGGTTCTTGAACATCTCGCCGATGCTCAGATCGCGGACCGTCGCCTGGTTCTCCTGCATGAAGCGGAACAGCGGTGACGCGTCGGTCAGGACCTTGCTGTAGCGGCGTACGATCTCCTGCTTGGTCTCAAGGGTGTGCGGCTGCTGCCTGCCCCACTCGATCAGTTCCTCGATCGGCTTCGTCAGGTCCTCGAAGAGGCTGACGATGATCTCTTCCTTCGTCTTGAAGTGGTAGTACAAGGCCGCTTTCGTGACCTCCAGGCGCTCGGCGATCTCGCGCAGGGAGGTCTTCTCGTAGCCCTGCTCGGCGAAGAGTTCGAGGGCCACGTCCTGGATGCGCTGGCGGGTGTCCCCGCGGCGCCGCTGCTTGGTGCCGTCCATGGTGCCACCCATCCTCGTACGGCTCGGCTTTCCATAAAACTTACTTGACGCCCGGCTAGTTACGCGCCTAGGTTCCCTGAGTGTAGACAACTAGCCGGTCGGCAAGTAAGTAGCCGGGGGAGTGGGAACCATGGCGGACACCAAAGCAGTGGACACAGAGGCGGAGTCACCGGGCGAGCAGCCCAAGAGCGTGCGCGTCGTGCTGCTCGCGCTGATGATCACGATGATGCTCGCAATGCTCGACAACATGATCGTGGGCACCGCGATGCCGACGATCGTGGGCGAGCTGGGCGGGCTGGAACATCTGTCGTGGGTCGTGACGGCGTACACGCTGGCGACCGCGGCCTCCACTCCGCTGTGGGGCAAGCTCGGCGACATGTACGGCCGTAAGGGCGTGTTCATGGCGTCGATCGTGCTGTTCCTCATCGGCTCCGCGCTGAGCGGCATGGCGCAGGACATGGGGCAGCTCATCGCGTTCCGGGCGGTGCAGGGCCTGGGTGCCGGTGGTCTGATGGTCGGCGTCATGGCGATCATCGGCGATCTGATTCCGCCGCGTGAGCGGGGCAAGTACCAGGGCATGATGGCCGGCGTGATGGCGCTCGCGATGATCGCCGGGCCGCTCGTCGGCGGCACCATCACCGACCACTGGGGCTGGCGCTGGGCCTTCTACATCAACCTGCCGCTCGGGGTCGTGGCGCTCGCCGCGATCAGTGTCGTGCTGCATCTGCCGAGGAAGCGGGCGCAGGCGAGGATCGACTATCTCGGGGCCGGCCTGCTGACCGTGGGGATCACCGCGATCGTGCTGGTGACCACATGGGGCGGTACGGAGTACGCGTGGACGTCCGCGCGGATCATGGAGCTCACCGGGATCGGGGTCGCCGCGCTCGTCGGGTTCGTGTTCTGGCAGACCAAGGCGGCGGAGCCGGTGGTGCCGCTGCACATCTTCCGCAGCCGGAACTTCACTCTGATGTCCGTGATCGGATTCATCGTCGGGTTCGTGATGTTCGGGGCGACGTTGTTCCTGCCGCTGTACCAGCAGTCGGTGCAGGGGGCTTCCGCCACCAACTCCGGGCTCCTGCTGCTGCCGATGCTCGGGGCGATGCTGGTGACCTCGATGGTCGCCGGGCGTGTGACCACGAACACCGGGCGGTACAAGGTGTTCCCGATCGCCGGCAGTGCGCTGATGGTCGTCGGGCTCTATCTGCTGTCGACGATGGACACCGGGACGAGCCGGTTCATGTCCGGGGTGTTCATGGCCGTCGTCGGGTTCGGCATGGGCTGTCTGATGCAGATCACCATGCTGGTCGCACAGAACAGCGTCGAGATGAAGGACATGGGTGTCGCGTCCTCGTCCACCACGCTGTTCCGTACGCTCGGGTCCTCGTTCGGGGTCGCGATCATGGGGGCGCTCTTCAACAGCCGCGTGCAGGACGTCATGTCCGAGCAGGGCGGGGCGCTGGGCGCACGGGTGACCGAGCAGTCGGCTCAGCTGGATGCGGCGAGTCTGGCGAAGCTGCCGGAGGCTGTGCGGGGGGCGTACCAGCATGCGGTGTCCGCCGGGACGCACTCCGCGTTTCTGCTGGGAGCCGTGGTGGCTGTGGTGGCTCTTGTGGCGGCTGTGTTCGTCAAGGAGGAGCCGCTGCGGGGGGCGGGGCCGGCGTCTGACGCCGATGAGGGCTCTGCCGCCGGCGATGGCACGGGGGCCAAGGCGGTGGTGGTGGAGGCCGTCTGAGCAGGCGGTTCGTGTGGGGCCCTCGGTGACGTTTCGTCCCGGGGGCCTTCCCCTTGGTCGGCGGCCAGGGGCGGTGTCAGTGGGCCGTGCCACCATCGGGCCATGGGCAAGGTGCGGCAGTTGCGGTTGGCGAAGGACGCCATGGATCGGGAGTGGGCCGACCCGGGGCTCGACCTGGAGGCCGTTGCCGCGCACGCCGGGTACTCGCGGTATCACTTCGTGCGGGCGTTCAAGGCGGCGTACGGGCAGACGCCGGGGCAGTACCTGACACACCGGCGGATCGAGCGGGCCGAGGAGTATCTGCGGGGGGCCAATCTGACCGTGACGGAGATCTGTCATCTGGTCGGGTTCAGCAGCCTCGGCACGTTCTCGGCCCGGTTCAAGGCGCGGACCGGGCTGACGCCGACCGAGTACCGGGAGAAGCATGTCGGGCGGGGAGCGGCGTTGATACCGGGGTGCTACGCGATGTTGTGGGCCGGGGGATTCCGGCGCCGCGAAGGGGAGCGGCAGGGGGAGGGCAGGAGAGCAAGTTTGGAGAAGCCCCCTGATGGCGCCTCTGCCTAACGTGACGGAGAGAACAACCAGCCACAGCACGGGAGGGCACCGTCATGATCAAGGGCCTCGGCATCACCACCGTATGGACGTTTGACCAGCAGCGCACCAAGGCCTTCTTCACCGAGAAGATCGGTTTCGAGGTGCGCAACGACCTTTCCATGGGCGACATGCGATGGGTCACCGTGGGCGCCAAGGACCAGCCGGACGTCGAGCTCGCGCTGATGAGCCTCGACGGGCCGGGCCTCGACCCCGAGTCCTCCGAGGCGCTGAAGACGCTCGTCGGGAAGGGCGTCATCGGGGCCGGGGCGTTCCGGACCGACGACTGCCGGGGGGACTACGAGACCTTCAAGGCACGCGGGGTGGAGTTCATCCAGGAGCCGCAGGAGCGGCCGTACGGCATCGAGGCGATCTTCCGTGACGACAACGGCAACTGGTACTCGCTGACCGAGCGCAGTGAGGAGCTCGACTTCTCGAAGTCGTTCGGGTGAGCAGCCGCCGAGCCGCCCGAAAGCCGGCCCGACCGTCGGCGTCGGCGTCAGAGCAGGCCTACGGCAGTATCGGATAGCTTCCCGTGTTCGTCGGCGCGTGCTCCGGGAGCCAGAGGACGGCCACCGCGCCCTCCGCCGAGACATGCTCAGGGGCGCCCGCCGGCCGTACGTTGCGGAAGGTCAGGCGGGCACCGAGGACCCGGGCCTGACCTGCCGCGATCGTCAGGCCGAGGCCGTGGCCGTGGCCCGCGCGGTCGCTGCTGCCCGTGCGGAAGCGGCTCGGCCCGTCGGCGAGCAGGTCCTCGGGGAACCCGGGGCCGTGGTCGCGGACCCGGATGACCCGCCCCTCGACCGTGACCTCGATGGGCGGCCGGCCGTGCTTCGCCGCGTTCGCCAGCAGATTGAACAGCACCCGCTCCAGGCGCCGCGGGTCCGTCGTGACCTCCGACTCGTGGACGACCCGCACCTCGATATCGGGATCCTTGGCCGCGACCCGCCGGCTGACGAACTCGCCGAGCATGAGGTCCTGCAGCTCGGCCCGCTCCGAGGCGCTGTCCAGACGGGCCACCTCCAGGACGTCCTCCACGAGCGTGCGCATGGCTTTGGCACGGTCCAGGACCAGTTCGGTGAGCCGGCTGGGCGGCAGCAGCTCGGCCGCGGTCAGCAGACCGGTCACCGGCGTGCGCAGCTCGTGGGCGATGTCCGCCGTGACCCGGCGCTCCGCCTCCAGCCGCTGCTGCAGCGCGTCCGCCATCGCGTCCACCGCGCTGGCCAGATCGTCGGTCTCGTCCCGTACGACACCCCCGATGGCGTCCCGCACCCGCACGTCCCGCTCCCCGCTCGCGACCTGGTTCGCCGCGGCCGCCGCATTGCGCAGCCGGCGCGACAACTGCCCGCCGACGAGCACGCCGATCGCGCTGCCGCCGAACACGACCGCGATGGAGCCGATGATCAGTGCGTCGTCGAGGTCGTCGAGGATGTCCTCGCTGCGGTCGGTGAACCCGGTGTGCAGCGACAGGACATGGCCGTTGCTGAGCGGTACGGCCGCCCAGATGTCGGGCGTGCCGCCCGGCGTGTCGGCCACATAGGTCGCCCGCCGGCCCTCCTCGACCTTCTCCCGCAGCGCGGCGGGCAGCTCAGGGTCGTCGATCGTCGCGTTGGGGAAGTTCAACCGCTTGGACTGCTCGTAGCTGCGCTGGGCGATCTGGATCCGCTCGTCGGCGAGGTCGCGCGCGTTGTCCAGCATCGAGACCCGGGCCGCGTTGTGCACGACCAGGCTCAGCACGACCGCCACGAGCGCGCCGACCAGCGCGATCGCCGCGCTCAGCTTCCACCGCAGACCCGTGCGAATGGCCATACGGCTGCTCAGGCGACCGCGCCCGCGCGCGCCGCTGCGGCCGCGCGTACGACCACCGCTCTTACGGCCACCGCCGATGCGGCCGCTTACGCGCGTTCCCGCACCGATGCCTGCCCCGCCGCCACCGACGGTCGCGGCGTCGGCCGCGTCCGTGAGGCCCGCCGCGCGCACCACGCCGGACGGAGCCGGGCGTCTGAACATCCCCCGCATGCCCGCCCCGCTCAGGCCTTCAACTTGTAGCCGAAGCCACGGACCGTCTCGATACGGTCCTGGCCGATCTTCTGCCGCAGCCGCTGCACATGGACGTCGACGACACGGGTGTCCCCGCCCCAGCCGTAGTCCCACACGCGCTCCAGCAGCTTGTCCCGCGACAGCACCGTGCCCGGCGCCGACGAGAACTCCAGCAGCAGCCGCATCTCGGTCGGCGTGAGGGCGACCGGCCGGCCGTCCTTGCGCACCTCCATGCCCTCGGTGTCGACCTCCAGGTCACCGAAGGCCAGCAGCCCGCCAGTGGCGGCCGATTCGGCCTCCTCCACGCGGTCGGCGCCGCTCGCGTGCCCGAAGCGGCGCAGCACCGCGCGGATCCGCGCGACCAGTACGGCACCGTCGAACGGCTTGGTCACGTAGTCGTCGGCGCCGGCCTCCAGGCCCAGCACCACGTCGATCGAGTCCGCGCGGGCCGAGAGCATGATCACCGGCACCGTCGACTCGTCGCGGATACGGCGGCACAGGCTGACGCCGTCCAGGCCCGGGACCATGACGTCCAGCAACGCGATGTCCGGCCGGTCCGACCGGAACGCCTGCAGCCCCGACAGCCCGTCGGGCATGGCGGTGACCGCGAAGCCGTCCCGCTCCAGGGCGAGTTGGGTGGCCTCGCGGATGACGTCGTCGTCCTCGACGAACAGGACGTGGGTCTGGTCTGCCATCCCGGTGCTCTCAGTCCTCGTGTTCCGTGTGCCGTATGCCTTCAGGGGTGCTCGTCAGCGGTGCTCGTCCTCCGGGTGCGTCGACCGGACCTCAGCCGTCGGGCGCCGCCGACTCCTCGTCACTGCCGAGGGTGCCGTAGTCCGTGCGCGTCCTGAACTTCAGGACGAAGCGGCCGGAAGTCCACTCGTATGAGATCACGTTCTCGCTGGACGGGTTCGACAGCGCGTCGTCCTTCGCATACACCTGCTTGGTCACCACCAGGTAGCCGCGGTCGATCTCCGCGTAGACGGGCGGCTCCTCGGCCTTGAACACATTGCGGTACCCGCCACCCGACTCCCGGTAGACGTACGAGCCGACGCCGACCGCATCGCCGCAGGACAGGACGTTGACCACGATGTCGTCCGCGGGTCCGCCGGTCAGATCGCCGTACGACACATCGACGGGATAGTCGTCGGAGACGCACGGCTTCAGCTCGCGCTTGACCTCCGCCGAGACCGCGGGGTCCGCCTTGACCAGGCGGACGGCCTCCGTCCGGTCCGGCACCGCCGAGGCGGAGGCCGACGCCGAGGGCGAGGGCGCGAGCGTCGACGACGCGGCCGCGTCGCCCACCGAGTCGGCGTGGGCCGGCCCCTCGTCGCGGGCGCCGGTGCCGCCGGTGGCGCACCCGGAGGCGAAAAGGGCGAGGGCGACGACCACGGCCACCGCCGTGAACGCCGCCTGGAAGGTCCCCCGGACGGGGGCGGGCCCGGGCCGGGGTGAGTCGAGGTCCCCGCTGTCCCCGTCGGTGCCCCTGTCACCCGTTTCCGTGCGTCCGGTGCCGCCCGTCGTCGTGCCTAGGCCGCGCAACGCTCCCGCTCCTCACGCTCCAGCGCGCGTGCGTCCAGATCGCGGCTCTCCAGCTCCTCGCGGAGCCGGGCGAGCGCCCGGTGCAGCGTGCTCTTGACCGTTCCGGCCGACATGCCGAGGGCGGCGGCCGTCTCCTCCGTGGACATCTGCTCCCAGTGTCGCAGCACGACGACGCTGCGTTGCTTCGGAGCGAGAACCTTCATGATGTCCATCAGCAGGGCGCGGTCCGCGTGCTGCTCGGTGGAGTCGTCGACCGAGGCGTCCGGCAGCTGCTCGGTCGGCACCTCCTCCAGCTTCCGGGCCCGCCACCACTCGGTCCGCGTGTTGATCATGACTCGGCGCAGGTAGGCGTCCGCGAGTCGCTTGTCCGCTATGCCGTCCCAGCGGTGGTACGTCCGCACCAGCGCCGTCTGCAGCAGATCCTGGGCGTCCACCGGGTCCGGGACCAGTCGGCGGGCACTGCGCAGCAGCGCGTCCTGCCGGGTGCGGACGTACTCCTCGAACTCGAGCACCTCTCCCTGCGCCATGTTGACCGCCTCCGATTCCCCGTACCCGTCGGCTCGTTGGCCGCCGGTTGTCACTGCCTGTGGTTCGTAGTCGTCCCCGTCTGTCGGGTACGGAAATGAAGCTACGGAGGCGTTGTCACGGGGCTGTCCGAAGCAGCCTGCGGCTAGCGCTCGGCTGTCCGTCGGTTGTGTAACGGAAGCAGGAAAGGGATAAAACGGCAGGGGAGTTGAGAATGGGTATGGGGGGATTTGTCCACATTGTCACCGTGTGGCGGCCGTGTGGCGGCTGTGTCTTCTGTGTTGCAGACGCTCTACGGCTGTGAGGTGGCTGTGCGTCCGGGACGCGGCCGCCCGTCCGTGATGTGTCGGCGCGTCAGCTCAGCGGCAGCCGGTACATCCCGCCCTGCAGCGGCTCCACCAGACCGTCCGAGACGAGGCCGTCCAGGGCGCGGGCACGCTGCACCGGCTCGTGCCACACACGGTCGAGTGCCGCCTGCGGGACGGGCGCATGGGCGTCGCGGAGTACGGCGAGCAGCTTGCCGCGCACCTGACGGTCCGTTCCGGCGTACGTCTGACCGCGGCGCGGCGGGCCCTCGTGCTCCGGCTTGCCCGCGAGCTGCCAGGCGCACAGCGCGGTGATCGGGCAGCGGTGGCACGACTCGTTCTTCGCGGTGCACACCAGCGCACCGAGCTCCATGGAGGCAGCGGCCCAGCGCGCGGCGGTGCCCTCGTCGTCGGGGAGCAGCGCGCGGGCGAGCTTGCGCTCGGCGGCGGTGGTGGCGTTCGGCGGGTACTGCACGCCGGTCACGGCACGGGCGAGAACCCGGCGGACGTTGGTGTCCAGGACGGGATGCCGCTGACCGTAGGCGAACGAGGCGACCGCCGCGGCCGTGTACTCGCCGATGCCGGGCAGCGCGAGGAGCTGGGCGTGGTCGGTCGGTACGTCCCCGCCGTGCCGTTCCGCTATGGCGACGGCGGCGCCGTGCAGCCGCAGCGCGCGGCGCGGGTAGCCGAGCCTGCCCCAGGCGCGGACGGCCTCGCCGGGGGCGTCCTTGGCGAGGTCGGCGGGGCGGGGCCAGCGGGTGAGCCACTGCTCGTAGACGGGCAGGACGCGGTTCACGGGCGTCTGCTGCAGCATGAACTCACTGACCATCACTCCCCAGGGGCCGGCTTCGGGGCGCCGCCAGGGGAGGTCGCGGGCGTTCTCGTCGAACCAGTCGATGACGGTGGCTTGCAGCGGCGTGGCGAGGGGGGCGTCGCAGCCGGCGTCGGTGGAGTGGCTCTGCGGGGGCTTCGTTGGCGCAGTCATGGCCTTTCCGATCCTGCCACGTTGTGGGCGATCGGGTGGGTAGGTGGTGGTGGCGGTGCGTTTTGCGGCTGCGGCTGCGGCTGCGGCTGCGGCTGCGGCTGCGGCTGCGGGTGGACGGGTGGACGGGTGGACGGGTGGACGGGTGGGTGGGGGCTGGGGCGGCCTGGGGTGCCGGGACCGGCCCCGGAGAATGCGCAGCACCTGACGATCGACAGCAGTGGCCCCCCACCTCCCGCTTGTAGCGTCGGGCGGATGCAACGTCCTCGCACGTGGCGGGCCTGTCTCCTGTGGGCCGCCCTCGTGCTGCCCGCGCTCACGGCCGATCGGCTCGGGATGAACGAGCCGCGTGCCGTGTGGCAGCAGCTGGCCGGGGTGGCCGTGCTCGCCGCCGCGGTGGCCGTGGCCCGGTGGCGCCCCCTGGTGGCCTTCGCGCTCACGGCCGTACTGAGTCTGGTCGCCGCCCCGGCCCTGTTCACCGTGTCCTACGGTCCCGCGCTCGGCGTCTTCGCACTGCTGCTCGGTCTGCGCGCGGAACGGGTTCGGCCGGCCCTGGTCGCCTTCGGGGGCGTCTGCTGTCTCGGTACGGCGCGGATCGCGCTGTTCGGGGTCGATCCGGCCCCGGAGTGGGTGGTGCTGACGGGCACGTTGCTGTTCGGGTGTGTCTTCCCCTGGCTCGGTGGCCGGTACTGGCGGCAGAGCCGTCAGCTGACCGCGGCCGGCTGGAACCGGGCCGCGCGTCTGGAGGGCGAGCAGCGCATCGCCGAGGAGCGGGCCCGGCTGCGCGAGCGGGCCCGGATCGCCCAGGACATGCACGACTCCCTGGGCCACGAGCTGAGCCTCATCGCCCTGCGCGCGGGCGCCCTCCAGGTCGCTCCCGACCTCCCGGACCACCACCGCACCGCGGCTGCCGACCTGCGCGTGGCGGCTGCGGACGCCACCGACCGGCTGCACCGCATCATCGGCGTCCTGCGGGAGGAGAACGAGCCGGTGTCCCTGAGCCCGCCGGGGGAGACCGTCGAGCAACTCGTCACCCGCGCCGCCGAGTCGGGGCTGCCGGTCCGGTGGGGGAAGCCCGAAGGCGGTACGGCAGTGGCGCTGGAGCCGGGCGGCGTCGCCGAGCGGGTCCTGTACCGGGTGGTCCGCGAGGCCCTGACGAACACCGCCCGGCACGCGCCGGGCGCCGAGGTCACCGTGGTGGCGGCCAGGGAAGGGGGCGGTACGACGGTCACGGTGACCAGTGGGCGGGCCTCGGCGACGCAGCCCGCCTCCAGCGCCCCTCCTCCCCCTCCGGCGGAACCGGCCTGCAAGCCCTGCGCGCCGCCGTCACCGCGGTCGGCGGTGACTTCGAGGCGGGTCCCCGTGGCGACGGCTTCCGCGTGTGGGCGTACGTCCCCGAGCAGGGCGTCGCCACTGCCGTACGGCCGACGCCGGCCCCGTACGCCCCCTACACCCACGCCCGCCGCCGAGTCGTCCTCGCCCTCGTGGCCGCCGTCGCTGCCGGTGTCGTCCTCGTCGGCGGGGGGTTCGCCTGGTACGCGTACACGGAGACCCACTCGGTGCTGCCGCCCGCGGCCTACGCCGAGCTGCGGCTCGGGGCCTCGGGCGACGACCTCGCGCAGGTCCTGCCGGACCGCAGCGTGCGGGACGCGCCGGTGGACCGTGCGCCCGTGCCGCCCCCGGCGGGCAGCGACTGCCGCTACTACCGCGCGAGCGGCGAACTGCTCATCTCCGTCGACCACTTCAGGCTCTGCTTCGACGACGAGGGGCGGCTCGTCGCCAAGGACGTGATCCCGAGGGTGGGTCTGTCGCAACGCCCTTCCACAGATGAGGAGTTCGTACGGTGATCCGGGTACTGCTGGCCGACGACGAGGCGATGGTGCGGGCCGGCGTGCGCGCCATCCTGACGAGCGGCGGGGAGACCGAGGTCGTCGCGGAGGCCGGCGACGGGCGCGAGGCGGTCGAGCTGGCCCGGGCGCACCGGCCGGACGTGGCCCTGCTGGACATCCGTATGCCGCGCCTGGACGGGCTCGCGGCGGCCGAGGAGATCGTCCGCAGCGTCCCCGGCACGGCCGTCGCGATGCTCACCACCTTCTCCGAACAGGCTTACGTGGCTCGCGCGCTCGGCGGCGGCGCCACCGGCTTCCTGCTGAAGTCCGGGGACCCGTACGAACTGATCGCGGGCGTCCGGGCGGTGGCCGGCGGTGCGGCCTTCCTGTCTCCGAAGGTGGCCCGCCATGTCATCGACGGGCTCGGCGGCAGCGACGGCCGACTCGGCCGCGAGGCCGCCGCACGCGCACGCGTGGCCGCACTCAGCCCGCGCGAGCGCGAGGTGCTCGGACTCGTCGGCGCGGGCCTGTCCAACCCGGAGATCGCCGCCCGGCTGCATCTCGTCGAGGGCACGGTGAAGGCGTATGTGAGCGCGGTGCTGGACCGGTTGGGGGTGCGCAACCGCGTGCAGGCGGCGATCGTGGCATACGAGGCGGGCCTGGTGGAGTCGTGAGGCTCAGCGCATGCCGTACGCCGCGACCCGCTCGGGTCCCGGGCCCGTGAACCACCGCACGGCGGGCGCCGACGAGGCCCGCATCGCCTCCGCCAGCCGGACCGCCGGGCCGGTGCCGAGCCGTACGGCCGCCACGGCGGCGACCGTGCCGAGGACGAGGCCCGCCGCGACGTCGTGCGGATAGTGCACCCCGACGAAGACGCGGGAGAAGGCCATGAGCAGGGCCAAGGGGGCCGTCAGCCACAGGAGTGCCTGCCGGGTCAGGGCCACGGTGACGGCCGCGGCGCCCGCGATGGTGGCGTGGTTGCTGGGGAAGGACCAGTCGCCGGGCGGCGGACAGGCGGCGAGAGAGGCGGTCGCGTCCGGTATCGCCCGGCACGGACGTTCCTGCGTGACAACCGACTTGAGGAGCTCACTGCCGACGTACGCCACAGCCGTGGCCAGAGGTGCAAGGGCCGCGATCGCGAAGGCCCGGGTGGTGTCGCGTCTTGCTCGCCACCATGCGGCGACGAACAGGACGACGAACAGCAGCAGTCCGGCCTCCGTCCCTGTCTCGGCGGTGTGTTGTACCCACGTTGGGGTGTCATGGGCGAAGGCGGTGATGTCGCGGTAGAGCTCCGCGTCCTGAAAGTCCATGGTCACGGACCGTAGGCGGCGGGCCGATACCGTCACATCCTGCGATCGGCAGGTGTCGAGCCTGACGGAAGACAGGGGTCGGGCGGCCTCGCCGGGCGGTTTCCGGGATGATGATCCGGAAAAGTTGCAGCCTTCGGCGGCGGGTGGAGCAAGCTAGCGCGCCGATCTCTCGTACAGTTTGCGCCGTGGGATCTCTGCGCAATCCGGTCGGGCCGCTTCCCTCCTCCATCTACTGGCGTCGGAGGGCCGTAATGCTGTCTGTGGTCGCCCTGTTGGCCCTGCTGGCCACCTGGGTGCTCACCTCGGGCGGCGGAGGCGGCAAGAACGGCGCGGGCGGGTCCGACGGCAAGAATCCCGCGCCCTCGACGATCACACCGGGCCCGTCGAGTTCGGGGCCGGCGATCAGTGAGGCGCCGGGCGGGCGCGACGAGTCGCCCGGCGGTGGGGACTCCGACGGGTCGGGTGACGGCTCCGGATCGGACGACGACAGCGGGTCCGGGGACGATGCCGGCGGCTCGGGCAGCGGATCCGCGGGCGGCGGCTCCGGCGACGGTGTCGGCGCGGACGACGCGGTCGCCGCGGGCTCCACGCTGCCCGACTGTGTCACGGGCGCGGTGAAGGTGACGGTGCGGAGCCTGCGCAACGCGTACGAGCCCGGCCAGACGCCCGCCGTGCTGCTGACCGCGACGAACTCCTCCAGCTACGACTGCAAGGTCGACCTCGGCCCGAAGACCGCCGTGGTGACGCTCACCCAGGCGGGATCCGAGGACGACTTCTGGTCCTCAGCCGACTGCCCCAAGGTCTCCGGCAGCCTGAAGTTCCGGGTGCCCACCGGTGAGAGCATCACGTACACCGTGAAGTGGGACCGCAAGGCGAGCGCTCCGCAGTGCGCGACGCCGCCCGCGGGGGCGGCCCCGGCGGGGACGTATCTGGTGGAGGCCAAGACGCCCGGGTTCGGGACGGCGCAGACGTCGTTCGTGCTGGAGAACGACTAGCGGCCGTCAGCGGACAGAAGTCTGCTGAGCGGCCCGGCTAGGGCCTGTTGCGAAAGCGGCCTCTGCCGCGCGACGCCCGGCACGCGCTCTCGCCGCACCGCCCAAAAACCCGAGTACGCCCAGTACGAGGGCTTTCGGGCGGCACGCCGAGAGCACGCACCGGACGCCGCGCGGCCGCCCTTCGGGCGACGAGGCCACTTTCGCAACAGGCCCTAGACGTACCGCTCCAGGATCGAGCTCTCCGCCAACCGCGACAGGCCCTCACGGACGCTGCGCGCCCGGGCCTCGCCGACGCCGTCCACCGTCTGGAGGTCGTCCACGCTCGCGGCGAGCAGCTTCTGCAGGCCGCCGAAGTGCTCCACCAGGCGGTCGATGATCGCGCCCGGCAGCCTCGGCACCTTGGCCAGGAGGCGGAAGCCGCGCGGGGAGACCGCGGAGTCCAGCGCCTCCGGGGAGCCGGTGTAGCCCAACGCCCTTGCCACCGTGGAAAGTTCGAGAAGCTCGGCGTGGGTGAGCGCGTCCAGCTCGTACAGCGCCTCGTCGACCGTGCGGGAACGCTTCGCCGTCGGCTCGGGGACGTAGTCCCGCACCACGAGCTCGCGCTCGGGCTCCACGCCCGCGATCAATTCGTCCAGCTGAAGGGCCAGGAGACGTCCGTCGGTGCCGAGCTCCACCACGTACTCGGCGATCTCGGTCGCGATGCGCCGGACCATCTCCAGGCGCTGGGCGACCGCCGAGACGTCGCGGACCGTCACCAGGTCCTCGATCTCCAGCGCTGACAACGTTCCCGCGACCTCGTCGAGGCGGAGCTTGTAGCGCTCCAGGGTCGCCAGGGCCTGGTTGGCGCGGGAGAGGATCGCCGCCGAGTCCTCCAGGACACGGCGGTGGCCGTCGACGTAGAGCGCGATCAGCCGCATGGACTGGGAGACCGAGACGACCGGGAAGCCGACCTGCTTGCTGACCCGGTCCGCCGTGCGGTGCCGGGTGCCCGTCTCCTCGGTGGGGATCGTCGGGTCCGGGACCAGCTGGACGCCGGCGCGCAGGATCTTCGACAGATCCGACGACAGCACGATGCCGCCGTCGAGCTTGCACAGCTCACGCAGCCGCGTCGCCGTGAACTCGACATCCAGGACGAATCCGCCCGTGCACATCACCTCGACGGTCTTGTCGGAGCCGAGCACGATGAGTCCGCCGGTGTTGCCGCGGAGGATCCGCTCAAGCCCGTCGCGCAGGGCCGTGCCGGGTGCCACGGCGCTCAGTGAGGCGCGCATCAGGCCATCGGCACCGGAGCTCCCACCGGACTTTCCGGGAGCTGCTGCCCGGTCGTTGGCTGCCACTGCACTCCTCCGGTCGCAGGTTCTGGGGCGCCCCCGTTTCGCACATTCTGTTCGCACGGACGGGCGAGACCTGGGCAAAGTCTACCGGCGGTCCTCGTCGTCCCGTGGGGCCTCTCTGCGACGCGAGCGTGGAAGGACCCGCAGCGCGTCCCCTATGTCGGCCACTTCCAGCACCTTCATGCCCGCAGGGATCTTGCCCGGGTCGCCCGGTACGAGGGCGTGTGTGAAGCCCAGTCGGTGCGCTTCGGCGAGTCTGCGCTGCACGCCCGTGACCCGTCTGACCTCGCCCGCCAGGCCCACCTCGCCGATCGCGACGAGGTTCTTGGGGAGAGGTGTGTCACTCGCGGCGGAGGCCAGGGCGAGGGCCACGGCGAGGTCGGCGGCGGGCTCCGAGAGCTTCACGCCGCCCACGGTCGCGGAATAGATGTCCCGCTTGCCGAGGGCGCTGATCCGGCCGCGCTGTTCGAGGACGGCCAGCATCATCGAGACGCGGGACGTCTCCAGGCCGGACGTCGTACGGCGGGGCGAGGGGATCTGCGAGTCGACGGTGAGCGCCTGGACTTCGGCCACCAGCGGGCGGCGGCCCTCCAGGGTGACCGTCAGACAGGTGCCGGGGACCGGTTCGGCACGACGGGTCAGGAAAAGTCCGCTTGGGTCGGCGAGGCCCGTGATGCCCTCATCGTGCAGTTCGAAGCAGCCGACCTCGTCCGTCGTGCCGTAGCGGTTCTTGACGCCTCGTACGAGACGCAGGCGCGCGTGCCGGTCGCCCTCGAAGCTGAGCACCACGTCCACGAGGTGTTCGAGGAGGCGGGGTCCGGCGATTGCGCCGTCCTTGGTGACGTGTCCCACAAGGAGCGTGGACATCCCGCGATCCTTGGAGGCCCGGATCAGGGCGCCGGCGACCTCGCGGACCTGTGCCATGCCGCCGGGCGCACCGTCGATCTCCGGGGAGGCCACGGTCTGCACCGAGTCCATGATGAGCAGCGACGGCTTCACCGCGTCCAAGTGGCCCAGCACGGCGGCCAGATCGGTCTCGGCCGCGAGATACAGGTGGTCGTCGATGGCGCCGATGCGGTCGGCACGCAGCCGCACCTGGCTCGCCGACTCCTCGCCGGTGACATACAGGGTGCGGTGCTCGTCGCTCGCCGACTTGGCCGCCACGTCCAGCAGCAGCGTGGACTTGCCGACGCCGGGCTCGCCCGCGACGAGGACGACGGCGCCGGGCACCAGCCCGCCCCCGAGCACCCGGTCCAGCTCGGGCACGCCGGTGGGCCGCGCGGTGGCCTGCCGTCCGTCGACCTGCCCGATCGGCAGCGCGGACGTCGTCACCCGCCCCGGCGTCGTCGTGCGGACCGCGGGCGCGCCGTACTCCTCGACCGTCCCCCAGGCCTGGCACTCGGGGCAGCGGCCGAGCCACTTGGCCGTCTGCCAGCCGCACTCCGTGCAGCGGTAGGACGGGCGGTCCTTCGTGGACTTGGTACGGGCAGCCATGCGATGAACCGTAACCGAGCCCACTGACAACGCCGTACGGCTGTGCACAGCCGCTTCGGGTCGGTGCAATGCCTGCTCGGGGCCTTCTCGTCATGCACAAACCACGGAATCCGGAGCTCCTGTCCCCTATTGAGGGATCGTTTCACCCGTACGGAGTAAAACTGCTCAAGCGGGGAGAAGGCGCCCCCCGGGGCCGCCTACGGTCCACCAATGATGAGCAGCAGTCCGGAGACCTCGACCCGCACGGCCGGCGCGCACCGGGCGCAGCGGGAGGCGCGTGATCGCGCGGCGGCGCGCACGGTGGCGCAGCGGACGCCCGCGCGCTACGAGCCGTATCTGGACGGGCTGTTCACCTACTGCCTGTCCGTGCTGTGCGACCACGACACCGCGACCGCCGCCCTCGGCGACGTCCTCGCCCTCGCCGAACGGCGCGGGCAGCGCGTGCCGGATGCCGCCGCGGACCGACGGCCCTGGCTGTACGCGCTGGCCCGCTGGGCGTGTCTGCGCAAGCTGGCCGAGGCCAAGCAGAAACGTCAGGGCAGCCACGCGGCGGGCCGGACCGGCGCCCATCGGCAGACCGGGACACAGGCCGCACGGCCGGCCGTCGCCGAGGAGGTCCAGGAGCAGCGGCGCCGCGAACTGGCCCTGCTGGCCTGGCCGGAGGCCGCAGGCACCACGCCGGAGCAGCGCGAGGCCCTCGAACTCGCCGTACGCCACCACCTCGCCACCCATGAGGTCGCCGCCGTCCTCGGCATGGACCTGGCCGGCGCCCGCGAGCTGCTCGCCTCCGCCGCCTGCGAGGTCGAGCGCACGCGCGCGGCCCTCGCCGTCGTCGAGACCGGCGCCTGTCCGGGCGTCGCCCGGCTCACCGGCGACAACCAGCTCGTCCTCGGCACCGCCCTGCGCCGCGAGCTCGTCCGGCACGTCGACGACTGCCCGCGCTGCCGCCGTACCGCCGAGCGCGCGATCCCCGGCCGGTGGCCCGGCGCGGCCGTCACCCCCGCCGAACTGCCCGTCCTGCAAGCGCCCCGCGCGGCCCTGCACATGGCCCTTACGCACGCCCCACGCGCGCGGGGCGTGGCCGTGCCGCGCTTCGACCGGCGCGGGTTTCCGATGGACCCGAAGGATCGCGCAGCCCGCAGAGACCGGCTCCGCGCGCGTGCCGTCACGACGACCGTCGTCGCCACCGTCGTCGCCGCCCCCGTCATCGCCTTGTGGGCCGCCTACCGGGGTACGCCGACCGGCGAGGGCGTCGTCGACGGCACCTCGGCCAGCGCGAGCGAGGCGCAGGGCCCCGGCAGCCTCGACGGGGAGGCAGCGGGCGACGGCTACGAGAACGCGGGCAACGCGAGCACCAGACGCGGTGACAGTTTCGGCGACCGCGGCAAACCGGACGTCTCCGTGGAGGTCGTCAGCGTCAGCGGCGCGCGCGGGGCGGGCGCCGTCGGCCTGGAGGTGTCGGCCGGCAACAGCGGCGACACCACGCTCGTCACCCTCAGGGCGACGGGGCGTATGCCGGTGCGCTGGTCCGCGAGCACCGGTGCGCACTGGCTCTATCTGAGTCAGTCGGCGGGAACGCTGGCGCCCGGTGAGTCGTTGACGATCAAGGTGTACGTCGACTCTCTGCGGGAGCCGTCCGGGTACTGGAGCGCGCGGGTGGCGATCTCACCCGCCGGCGCCCTCATCTCCATCGAGGGGTACGGCACCGCCCCGAGCCCCTCCGGCCCGGGACAGGGCCCCGGCCCGAAGCCCAGCGACCCCCGTCCCACCGACCCGACCGACCCCGGGACCCCCAGCGAGCCGCCACCCTCGTCCTCGGGGCCCGATCCGACGCCGACGACCCCGGCTCCGACCGACCCGACGCCCAGCGACCCGCCGACCTCGCCCTCCGACCCGCCGCCCACACCGGGCGAGCCGTCAGAGTCCGGCCCGTCCGAGCCGGAGGGCTCGACGCCGCCGCCCAGCGGGAGCGGCGACCCGAGCCCCTCGGGGTCGTAGGACGCCGGCCCCTGCCCGGCTGTCAGCCGACGGGATCCGCCGGATGCGGCGCCAGCAACGGCAGCTGCGACGCCAGCCGCTCCTCGCACAGCTCGACCAGGCGGTCGTAGCCCGCCTTGCCCATCAGTTCGATCAGCTCCGGCCGGTACGACACGTACACCGGGTCGCCCGCGCCGTGCGCCGAGGTCGCCGACGTGCACCACCAGTGCAGGTCGTGGCCGCCCGGGCCCCAGCCGCGACGGTCGTACTCACCGATCGACACCTGGAGCACCCGGGTGTCGTCGGGCCGGTCGATCCAGTCGTACGTCCGCCGGACCGGCAGCTGCCAGCAGACGTCAGGCTTGGTCTCCAGCGGCTCGCGGCCCTCCTTCAGGGCGAGGATGTGCAGCGAGCAGCCCGCGCCGCCCGCGAAGCCGGGGCGGTTCTGGAAGATGCACGAGCCGTTGAAGGGGCGGGTCTGGCGGTCGCCGTCCTCGTCCTCGGAGATCCAGCCGTGCTCCCTGCCCTCGTCATGGTGCTGCCAGATCTCCGGCGTGAGCCTCGCCACATGTCCGGCGACCCGCTGCTCGTCGTCCTCGTCGGAGAAGTGCGCGCCCAGCGTGCAGCAGCCGTCGTCCGCGCGGCCTGCCTGGATGCCCTGGCAGCCGCTGCCGAAGATGCAGTTCCAGCGGGAGGTCAGCCATGTCAGATCGCACCGGAAGACCTGCTCGTCGTCCGCCGGATCCGGGAACTCCACCCATGCGCGTGCGAAGTCCAGGCCCTTCTCGTCCGGTTCCTGCTCCTGGGAGGGCTTCGTGGGCTTCTTCGACTTCATGGCTGCCTTCGCCTGCGAAGAACCCTTGGCTGATTTGGCCGTCTTGTCGTTCTTCGCCTTTTTCGTCTTTGGCACGCGTCCAGGGTACGGCGTCCGTACCTGCGGCTTCGAGGACGGAGGATCGACCAGGTGGCAGTAGCGTTCCGTACATGAGACTCGGTGTCCTCGACGTTGGATCCAACACGGTGCATCTCCTGGTGGTGGATGCGCACCCCGGCGCGCGCCCGCTGCCCGCGCACTCGCACAAGGCGGAACTGCGCCTTGCCCAACTCCTCGACGACAGCGGGGCCATCGGCCCCGAGGGCATCGACAAGCTGATCGGCGTCATCCATGAGGCGCTGCAGGCCGCCGAGGACAAGGGCGCCGAGGAGGTTCTGCCGTTCGCGACGTCCGCGGTGCGGGAGGCCACCAACGCCGATGACGTGCTCGCGCGCGTGAAGGCTGAGACCGGGGTTGAGCTGCAGGTTCTCACCGGTGCGGAGGAGGCTCGGCTGACCTTCCTGGCCGCGCGGCGGTGGTTCGGGTGGTCGGCCGGGAAGCTGCTGGTGCTGGACATCGGGGGCGGGTCCCTGGAGATCGCCTACGGCATCGACGAGGAGCCGGACGCGGCGGTGTCGCTGCCGCTGGGCGCGGGGCGGCTGACGGCCGGCTGGCTGCCGGGTGATCCGCCCGAGCCGGAGGACATACGCGCGCTGCGGCGGCATGCCCGCGCGCAGATCGCCCGTACGGTCGGCGAATTCACCCGGTTCGGCGCACCTGATCACGTGGTCGCCACGTCCAAGACCTTCAAGCAACTGGCCCGCCTCGCCGGCGCCGCCCGCTCCGCGGAGGGCCTGTACGCCCAGCGCGAGCTGAAGCGGGAGTCCTTGGAGGCGTGGGTTCCCCGACTGGCGGGGATGACGGTGGCCCAGCGGGCCGAACTGCCGGGGGTGTCCGAGGGGCGGGCGGCGCAGTTGCTCGCGGGGGCGCTGGTGGCCGAGGGGGCGATGGATCTGTTCGGGGTGGAGACGCTGGAGGTCTGCCCTTGGGCGTTGCGGGAGGGCGTGATTTTGCGGAAGTTGGATCACTTGTCCGTGGAGTGACGGTTGCCTCCGGCGGTTGGGCGGGGGTGCCTGCGGCGGCCTGTGGCTGTTTCGGTGGGGGTGCGTGTAGCGCCTGAGGGTGTGTGGTGGGTCGGGGCCGTGCCGGGGGGTGTCCGTCCTCGGACCGGCGGTCGGGGTCGGGCAGGGTGGTGCCGTTTCTTGACGCCGGCCACTGCGGGCGGGCACCCCCCGGCACGTCCCCTTGCCGCCGTGGGCGGGTGCGGCGCCGCGGGGGTACGCCACGACCGCGGTCGCTCCGTCGGTCACTTTTCAGCGCCGGTCCAGGCCTTTCAGCCCGTCCGGCGTTTGAGGACGAGGCCGTTCAGGCCGATGGGGGGTGCAGGGGGCGGAGCCCTCTGGCGGGGTCGAAGGGGCGGAGCCCCTGGGGTGGGACGGGTAGGGGCGGCGGGGGCGAGAACTGCTGCCGGGCGGCACCCTGGGAACCCGCCCGTCCCGCCCCGAACGAACCCCCCACGGCGTGAACCCCGCCACACTCCTCGACTCCACCCCCCGGCATACCCCCAGTTCGCACCCATGGCCGATTGCACCCCCTCCCAGAGCACTCACCCCCATCGGTTCCCCGACGCCCAGCACCGCCCCGTACGCTGTCCCCGTGGCAGAACCAGTGGTGCGCATCCCGGATGCGAAGGTCGCCCTGTCGACGGCTTCCGTGTATCCGGAGTCGACGGCGACGGCCTTCGAGATCGCCGCGCGCCTCGGGTACGACGGTGTCGAGGTCATGGTGTGGACCGACCCGGTCAGCCAGGACATGGAGGCCCTGCGGAGGCTGAGCGACTACCACCGCATCCCGATCCTCGCCGTCCACGCCCCTTGTCTGCTGATCACGCAGCGCGTGTGGTCCACCGACCCGTGGACCAAGCTCCAGCGCGCCCAGGCGGCCGCCGAGAAGCTCGGGGCGAGCACCGTCGTCGTACACCCCCCGTTCCGCTGGCAGCGCCAGTACGCCCGCGACTTCGTCGAGGGAATCTGGCGGATGGCGAACGAGACGGATGTGCGGTTCGCCGTCGAGAACATGTACCCCTGGCGCTATCGCGACCGCGAGATGCTCGCGTACGCCCCCGACTGGGACGTGACTAAGGACGACTACCGGCACTTCACGATCGATCTCAGCCATACGGCGACCGCCCGGACGGATGCCCTGCAGATGATCGACCGCATGGGCGACCGGCTCGGCCACGTCCACCTCGCCGACGGCAGAGGGTCGGCGAAGGACGAGCACCTCGTCCCGGGCCGCGGCACCCAGCCCTGCGCCGAGGTGCTGGAGCGGCTCGCCCTGACCGGCTTCGACGGTCACGTCGTCATCGAGGTCAACACCCGCCGCGCGATGTCCAGCGCCGAACGCGAGGCCGACCTCGCCGAGGCCCTCGCCTTCACGCGACTGCATCTGGCCTCGGCGATGAAGGTGTCCCGGCCGTGACCGGCATCACCCCGGGCGAAGGCGGGGTGGGCTCCCGACGCCGTGGCCGACCCCCGCGTACGGAATCGGCAGACACCCGCGACCGCATCCTGAGCGCCGCCCGTGAGGAGTTCTCCGAGCGAGGCTACGAGAAGACGTCCGTGCGCGGCATCGCGAAGGCGGCCGGCGTGGACTCGGCGCTCGTGCACCACTACTTCGGCACCAAGGAGCAGGTCTTCGAGGCGTCCGTGGAGGTCGCCTTCGCGCCCGCCTTCAAGGTGCGGGACGTGGTGCTTCAGGGGCCTCTCGACGATGTCGGTGAGCGCATGACGCGCTTCATCTTCGGGCTCTGGGAGAATCCGGTGTCCCGGAAGCCGCTGCTCGCCATCGTCCGGTCGGCGGTCAACACCGAGGCCGCTGCCGCCGTCTTCCGGCGGCTCGTCTCCGCCCAGCTGATGCGGCGCATCGCCGGCGAGATCGACGCCCCGGACGCCGAGCTGCGCGCCGAGCTCGCCGCCGCGCAGCTGGTGGGCGTCGCGATGATGCGGTACGTGATCAAGATCGAGCCGATCGCCTCGGTGGACGTGGAGCAGATCATCGCGCGCGTGGCGCCCGTCGTGCAGGGGCATCTCACCGGTCGGTGACGTGGCAGGTGCCTGTTCCGCGAGACATGCGTCCCGTATTTCGGACGCCTCGTCCCGCCCACTGGATGACCGGCGTACGCTCGTTAGCAGTCAGAAGTCTCTGATCGCAGTCTCTGCTGTCCCTGAAGGAGCGAGCGACGATGCCCGAGCTGAGGTCCCGCACAGTCACCCACGGCCGCAACATGGCGGGCGCCCGCGCCCTTATGCGCGCCTCCGGTGTACCCGGTGCGGACATCGGCCGGAAGCCGATCATCGCAGTGGCGAACAGCTTCACCGAGTTCGTGCCCGGTCACACGCATCTCCAGCCCGTCGGCCGGATCGTCAGCGAGGCGATCACCGAGGCCGGCGGCATCCCGCGCGAGTTCAACACCATCGCCGTCGACGACGGCATCGCGATGGGGCACGGCGGGATGCTCTACTCCCTGCCGTCCCGTGATCTGATCGCGGACAGCGTGGAGTACATGGTCGAGGCGCACTGCGCCGACGCCCTGATCTGCATCTCCAACTGCGACAAGATCACCCCGGGCATGCTGAACGCCGCGCTGCGGCTGAACATCCCCACGGTCTTCGTCTCCGGTGGCCCCATGGAGTCCGGCCGCGCCACCCTGGTCGACGGCACGGTCCGTACGCTCGACCTGGTCGACGCGATCTCCGACGCCGTGAACGACAAGATCTCGGACGAGGACATCCTCCGCATCGAGGAGAACGCCTGTCCGACCTGCGGTTCCTGCTCCGGCATGTTCACCGCCAACTCGATGAACTGCCTGACGGAGGCCATCGGCCTGTCCCTGCCCGGCAACGGCTCGGTCCTCGCCACGCACACGGCCCGCAAGGCCCTGTACGAGGACGCGGCCCGCACGGTCATGGACATCACCCGCCGCTACTACGACCAGGACGACGAGACGGTCCTCCCGCGCAACGTCGCCACCTTCGCGGCCTTCGAGAACGCCATGGCCCTCGACATCGCGATGGGCGGCTCGACCAACACGATCCTGCACCTGCTGGCCGCCGCCCAGGAGGCGGGCGTTCCGTTCGGGCTGGAGCAGATCAACGAGGTCAGCCGCCGGGTCCCCTGCCTGGCGAAGGTCGCGCCGAACGTCGCCAAGGACCGCACGTACTACATGGAGGACGTGCACCGCGCGGGCGGCATCCCGGCCCTGCTGGGCGAGCTGCACCGCGCCGGCCTGCTGAACGAGGACGTGCACGCCGTCCACAGCCCGTCCCTGTCGGACTGGCTGAAGACCTGGGACGTGCGCGGTGGCTCGCCCTCGCCGAAGGCGGTCGAGCTGTGGCACGCGGCCCCGGGCTGTGTCCGGTCGGCGGAGGCCTTCTCGCAGTCCGAGCGCTGGGAGGCGCTCGACGAGGACGCCGAGGGCGGCTGCATCCGCAGCGCCGAGCACGCGTACTCCCAGGACGGCGGCCTGGCGGTTCTGAAGGGCAACCTCGCCGTCGACGGGTGCGTGGTCAAGACCGCGGGTGTGGACGAGTCGATCTGGACCTTCGAGGGCCCGGCGGTCGTCTGCGAGTCGCAGGAAGAGGCCGTCGAGAAGATCCTCAACAAACAGGTGACGGACGGCGACGTCGTCGTCATCCGCTACGAGGGCCCCAAGGGCGGCCCCGGCATGCAGGAGATGCTCTACCCGACGTCCTTCCTCAAGGGCCGCGGCCTCGGCAAGACCTGTGCCCTGATCACCGACGGCCGCTTCTCCGGCGGCACGTCCGGTCTGTCCATCGGCCACGCCTCCCCGGAGGCCGCGTCCGGCGGCACGATCGCCCTGGTCGAGGACGGTGACCGGATCCGCATCGACATCCCGAATCGCTCGATCGAGTTGCTGGTCGACGATGCGGAACTCGCCCGCCGCGAGCAGGCGTTGAACGGGGCGTACGCTCCGAAGAACCGCGACCGCAAGGTGTCGGCGGCACTGCGGGCATACGCGGCGATGGCGACCAGCGCCGACAAGGGCGCGGTGCGGGACGTGAGCAAGCTGGGCTGAGCCCCGTCAGGGGCTCGTGAGGTATTACGAGGGTTCCTGAGGTTCCTTGAGGGGCCGTCTCTTCGGAGGCGGCCCCTCAGCCGTCACCAGGCGGACGGGCTGCGCGCGTCCACGCCGAAGACGGTGCCGTCGGGGGCGGTGGCGTAGATCCCGCCGTCGCCCAGGCCGGGTGCCGGCAACGTCGCTGTGGCCTCGGCGGAATTCGCGTTGAGGCGCGGGGGCGTCTGGCCGAGGAGCTTCCCCCCGGCGGCGTCGACGGCCAGCAACCGCCCGTCGGCGGCGGTGAAGTACACGCGCCGGCCGTCGGAGACGGGCGCCGAGCCTTGGCTCACGGTTGTCTCCAGCGACCACAACTGCTTGCCCGCGCGGGTGTCGACCGCCACCAGTGACCCGCCGGTGCCCAGGAGATAGACCACCCCACCGTGTACGCCGGCCTGCGCCTGAACGACCGGAACGGGCAGGTCCACGCGCCGCGTCGCCCCGGACTCCGGGCTGTAGCGGACCACGGCCTTCGCCTCACCGTAGTCACCGCCGCCCGCAAGGAAGAACACCTCGCCGCCGGTGACCCCGACGGGAGTCAGATCCCCGTCGAGTCGTACGTCCCAGCGCACATCCCCGCTACTCGGATCGACCGCCATGACCCGCGTCCGGTCCCCGTCGGCGGACGTACTCGACACGAGAACCCACGGGCTCTTCGGGAACGACACGACGTACGCCTCGCTCAGCCCCGGGATCCCCCGCGACCACTTCGTCTCGCCGGACGCGCTGTCGACGCCGGTCATCCGCCCGTCGGCACCGCTGAGCAGCAGCATGCCGCCCGCGAACCGGAATCCCCGGTACGCCGAGACGTCCAGGTTCCACCGCGCCATGCCCGTCGCGGGATCGAGCGCCTCCAGACGCCTGCCGGCGTGCGTCAGCACATGCGCCAGCCCACCGGAGAGAGTCGGCGGGCCGCCGGGGGAATCGCCCTTGTCCAGGTCATGCCGCCACAGCACGCTGCCGTCCGTGGGGTCGAGCGAGCTGATCAGCCCCGGTTGTGTACACAGCAGTCCGGGTCTTTCGTACGTGCATCTGGGCAAACCCTTCCCCTGCGGCTCCGGCTTGACGGCCCAGGGCCCGAACCGCGCCGACGCGGAGGATGCTCCATCGCTGCCGCTCCGGCTCGGACGCTCTTGGCGGACGTCATCCATCAGCTGCGCAGCGGCGACTCCACCGACGACGACAAGCGCCAGGGCCACGGCCGCAAGCGCCGCCCGCTTGAGCAGGCGCCCTCTCGTCGACGCCGGCCCTGCCTCTGGCTGCGGATCCGGCTCCGGCTCCGCGGAACCCCGCTCCGGCTTGGGCGCATCCCCCGTGCGCTGCGCCGGTATGAACGCCTGGGTGTCGTACGAGGCCGCCACCGACCGCAGCTCCCGCATCAACTCGTCCGGCGTGGGACGGTCCTCGGGCTCCTTGGCGAGACACTGCCCGATGAGCGGCGCGAGATTCTCCGGTACGCCGGTCAGGTCCGGCTCGTCATGGACGACCTGGTAGGCGACGACGTACGGACTGTCGGAGTCGAACGGCCCTCGTCCCGTCGCGGCATGCACCATCACGGACCCGAGCGCGAAGATGTCGGCGGCCGGTCCGACCTCCCGCGGCCGCCGGAACTGCTCCGGCGCCATGAACGGCGGCGTGCCGATCAGCTTCCCGGTCTCGGTGCGCAGTTCGCTGTCCTTTGGCCGAGAGATGCCGAAGTCGATGACCTTCGGCCCGTCCTCGGCGAGCAGCACATTGCTCGGCTTCAGGTCCCGGTGCACCACCCCGACCCGGTGGATGTCGCGCAGCGCCTCCGCCAGCCCGGCCATCAGCTGCCGCAACTGCGCCGGCTCCATCGGCCCGTTCCGCTTCACCTGGTCGGAGAGGGTCGGTCCGGGGATGAACAGCGTGGCCATCCAAGGCCGTTCGGCCTCCGGATCGGCGTCGACCACCGGCGCGGTGAAGGCCCCGCTGACCCTGCGAGCCGCCCCCACCTCCTGCCGGAACCGCCCCCTGAACTCGGGATCCTTCGCAAACTCGGCATGCACGACCTTCACGGCGAGCTGCATGCCCGACGTGCTCCGCGCGAGATGTACGACGCCCATGCCGCCGGACCCCAGGTGGGACTCCAGACGGTAGTGACCGGCGTACTCGGGAAGTTCCGCTTCCGCGCCCGCTCCGGCGTTCTGCTGTGGCGCCATGGGACCACCCCCGTGCTGTTCGTCCGCGCGCGCGACGCACGGAGCCTAGTCGATGACTCGTGCGAGACAGAGGAGGCTTGCTAGTGTCCGCGTTCGAGTTGTGAACTTCTGTTTCATGGCGTGATTTAGGGGAATCAACGGGACCCCATGACGGTCATGGGGACCAACGGGGGGAAGTCTCATGTCTGTTGACCGTGTCGATTTGCTGGACGGCGGCGAGGAAAAGGCCGCGGATGCCGCCGTCACGATGGCCGCTACGGCCGCGGCCGTGCCGTACTACCCGGTCGCGCCGGGCGTCCGTCTCAACGTCCGCAGCGGCCCCGGCACCAGCTACCCGATCATCAAGGTCCTGTCCGAGGGAATCCGGGTCGCGATCTACTGCCAGACGCCGGGCACGCGCGTGACGGGCCCGTACGGCACGACGAACATCTGGGACAACATCGCCAGCGGCGAGTACGTCTCGGACGCCTACGTACGGACAGGCAGCGACGGCTACGTCCGCCCCCGCTGTTCGTCCTGACCGGCATGCGGTAACCCGTACGGAGCCCGCGGCCGTGCCGGAGCCATAATCGACGCGTGAGCGAGACGAACGGCACCCCGGACATCCCCGCGGGCTCCACAGGTCCCCGGCCCGAGCCCCTGCGCTTCTTCGGCACGACCTGGGTCGACCGCGACAACGGCTACACCGTCCGCCGTATCGCGGTGTCCGCCGGCTCCCTCGCCACCGCGGCCGCCGCCTGCCTGGTGCTGCGCCTGGCCTACCAGGGGCTCCAGATCGCCGACATCGGCAGCTTCGTGACCCTCCTGATGGTCGTGATGTTCGCGATCTGCAGCGCCCTCGCCTTCCGCCACACCTGGGACGGCTTCACCAAACGCCCCGACCTCGACCGCCAGGCCTCCCTGCGCGGCCTCCTGACCATCGGCTTCGTCGGCTCCCTCCTCGCCTACTTCTTCCGCTCCCTCACCGAGGCCCCCGGCGAGAAACTCCACCGCGAGGAATACGAGGCGGCCCGCAAGCAACACCAGAACCGCACCGTCCGCCGCACGGGCAACCCATCGAAGAAGCGTCGCCGCGGCTAGTACGGGGCCGTACCAACACCTCCGCCCACCTCCCACGTGGCGCTGTGCCGGGCGCGCAGCCCGCCCCCTCTCGGAAAAGTCGGTGCCCATCGCACCGACCAGGGCCACCATGGCCGTATGACGGCCCCTTCCCACGCCGACCGAGCCCGTTCCTTCAACGCGGCCGCAGCTCAGTACGCCGCGAACCGCCCCTCCTACCCACCCGCCCTCTTCGACGCGATCGAAGAGCTCGGCGGCCGCTCCCTCACCGGCGCGCGCGTCGTGGACGTGGGCGCGGGCACCGGCATCGCCACCGAACTCCTGCACCGGCGCGGCGCCGCCGTACTGGCCGTTGAGCCCGGCGACGGCATGGCGGCCCAGTTCCGCCGCACCCACCCCGACATACCGATCGTCCGCGGCAACGGCAATGCCCTCCCCCTCGCCACAGCCTCCGCCGACTTCCTCACCTACGCCCAGGCCTGGCACTGGACGGACCCCACCCACGCCGTGCCCGAGGCCCTCCGCGTACTGCGCCCCGGCGGCGCACTCGCCCTGTGGTGGAACACCACCCCGCTCGACATCCCTTGGCACGCCGCACAGGCAGTCCGTATCGAGAAGCGCTTCGGTACTCACCCCGCCGTCGAGCAGAACGGCAGCGGCGCCCGAGCCGCCCTCTCCGACCCCACCGGCCTCCTCGACTTCACCGGCCACAAGGTCCGCTGGAGCCGTCGCATCCCCATCGACACGCACCTGGCGAACCTCGGCAGCCACTCGCTCTTCCTGGTCCACGGCCCGGAAGCGAGCACCACTTTCCTCACCGAGGAAAAGCAACTCCTCCTCGACACCTTCCCGGACGGAATCATCGAGGAGACCTACGACGTCGACCTCCTCATCGCCACCACCTCCTGACCCCCGCGCCGTTCAGTGACCGGCGACCGACTGTCACGTCCCCTCCGCCCGCCCCGCCCCCGATCCGGCGTGGGCGGGCGACCTATGTGCCCACACCCGACCACCGGCCCTCACAGCGCTTGACGCCGTAGGTCCGTCGGAGGATTATTCATCGCATGATGAATTACTCCTCCGTTCGATCCGACCCGCCACCCGACACCCCCGCCATCCGAGCCGAGGCCCTGAACGTCGTACGCGGCACCCGCCAGGTCCTACGCGACCTCGACTTCACCGTCCCGCGCGGCCAGATCACCGGCCTGCTCGGCCCGTCCGGCTGCGGCAAGACCACCCTCATGAGGGCGATCGTCGGCACCCAGGCCAAGGTCACCGGCACCCTCGACGTGCTCGGCAGCCCCGCAGGCCAGCCCACCCTGCGCACTCGCATCGGCTACGTCACCCAAGCTCCCTCCGTCTACGACGACCTGACGATCCGCCAGAACCTCACCTACTTCGCCGCGATCCTCGACCCGGGCCGCGCCTCGGCCGACCGGCGCCACGAGAACGTCACCCGTGCCATCGCCGACGTCGACCTCACCAGCCACGCCGACTCCCTGGCCGGCAACCTCTCCGGCGGCCAGCGCAGCCGCGTCTCCCTGGCGGTCGCCCTCCTCGGCACCCCCGAACTCCTCGTCCTGGACGAACCGACGGTCGGCCTGGACCCGGTCCTGCGCCGCGACCTCTGGAGCCTCTTCCACGACATCGCCGCCTCCCGCAACGCCACCCTCCTCATCTCCTCCCACGTCATGGACGAGGCCGAGCGCTGCCACCGCCTCCTTCTGATGCGCGAGGGCCAGATCCTCGCCGACGACACTCCGGACGCCCTCCGCACCCGTACGCACTCCGAGACGGTCGAGGCGGCCTTCCTGCACCTGGTCGACGAGGCGACCGCGGCAGCCCGCGCGAAGGAGACCACGCGATGACCACGACGACGAGCACCACCGCACTCCGGCCGGCCCCCACCGGAGCCCTGAGCCTTGCCCGCACGACCGCCACCGCCGCCCGGGTCCTGCGCCAGCTCCGCCACGACCCGCGCACCATCGCGCTACTGGTCCTCATCCCCTGCGTGATGCTGTTCCTACTGCGCTACGTCTTCGACGGCAGCCCGCGCACCTTCGACAGCATCGGCGCCTCCCTCCTCGGGATCTTCCCGCTGATCACGATGTTCCTGGTCACCTCCATCGCCACCCTGCGCGAACGCACCTCGGGGACCCTCGAACGCCTCCTCGCCATGCCCCTCGGCAAGGGCGACCTGATCGCCGGCTACGCCCTCGCCTTCGGCACCCTCGCGATCATCCAGTCCGCCCTGGCGACCGGACTCGCCCTCTGGTTCCTCGGCCTGGACGTCACCGGCAGCCCCTGGCTGCTCCTGCTCGTGGCACTGCTCGACGCACTGCTCGGCACCGCGCTCGGTCTCTTCGTCTCGGCCTTCGCGGCCTCCGAATTCCAGGCCGTCCAGTTCATGCCGGCCGTGATCTTCCCCCAGCTCCTCCTCTGCGGCCTCTTCACTCCCCGCGACAACATGCACCCCGCCCTCGAAGCCATCTCCGACGTCCTCCCCATGTCCTATGCGGTCGACGGCATGAACGAGGTCCTCAAGCACACCGACATGACCGCCACCTTCGTACGCGACGCCCTGATCGTGGCGGGCTGCGCCCTGCTGGTCCTGGGCCTCGGCGCAGCAACCCTGCGGCGCAGGACGGCATGACCGCCGAGGGCCGGGCCCGGTGTCCGGCCCGTCCGCCACGCCCCGTCCGCCCACTGGACTCGCCACCTCGAAAGGTGCCCCTGGTGGGAGGATGAACCCGGACAACGCAACCCCCGGAGGGCACCGCAGCCATGACCCAGAAAGTCGCAGTCCTCGGCACCGGCAAGATCGGCGAAGCCCTGCTCAGCGGAATGATCCGCGGCGGCTGGGCCCCGGCCGACCTCCTGGTGACGGCCCGCCGCGCGGAACGAGCCGAAGAACTCCGTGCCCGCCACGGAGTAACCCCGGTCACCAACGCGGAAGCCGCCAAGACCGCCGACACCCTGATCCTCACGGTCAAGCCGCAGGACATGGGCACCCTCCTCGACGAACTCGCCCCGCACGTCCCCGCCGACCGCCTGGTCATCAGCGGAGCCGCAGGCATCCCCACCTCCTTCTTCGAGTCCCGCCTCGCTGCCGGCACCCCGGTCGTCCGCGTCATGACGAACACCCCCGCTCTCGTCGACGAGGCGATGTCCGTCATCTCCGCCGGCAGCCACGCCAGCGAAGCCGACCTCGCCCACGCCGAGGAGATCTTCGGCTCCGTGGGCAAAACGCTGCGCGTCCCCGAGTCCCAGCAGGACGCCTGCACCGCCCTCTCCGGCTCCGGCCCGGCGTACTTCTTCTACCTGGTCGAAGCCATGACCGACGCCGGCATCCTTCTCGGCCTGCCCCGCGACAAGGCGCACGACCTGATCGTCCAGTCCGCGATCGGCGCCGCGACGATGCTCCGCGACAGCGGCGAACACCCCGTCAAGCTCCGCGAGAACGTGACGTCCCCGGCCGGCACCACCATCAACGCCATCCGCGAACTCGAGAGCCACGGCGTACGAGCCGCCCTCATCGCCGCCCTCGAAGCAGCCCGCGACCGCAGCCGCGAGCTGGCCTCCGGAAACAACGCCTGACGCGCCGCCGCCCCCGCCCGAGGGGGCGGCCCAGCACGCCCCCTAAGCGGTCACCTCGATATCGGCAGCCGCTGCCGCAGTCGTAGCTGCACTCGCCGGCAGCAACCCGATCGCGCGATAGGCGGCATCCACGACCGGCCGGGCCATCGCCCGAGCCCGCTCCGCACCATCTCGCAGCACCCCCTCCACATAGCCAGGATCCGCGCACAGCTCCCTGTGCCTCTCCTGCACGGGCCTGAGGACCTCGACCACAGCCTCCGCGGTGGCTGACTTCAAGGCTCCGTACGATTCATATACACCGCTCAGCTCCGACGGGTTCCCACCCGTACAGGCCGCGAGGATCTCCAGCAGATTCGCCACCCCCGGCTGCGCGGCCCGGTCGTACACGACCTCCCGCCCGCTGTCGGTCACGGCCCGCATGACCTTCTTCCGCACCACATCGGGCTCATCGAGCAGATAGACGATCCCCGGCCCGGAATCGTCGCTCTTGCCCATCTTCGCGGTCGGATCCTGAAGGTTCATCACGCGAGCCGCGACCTGCGGAGGCGTGGCCCGAGGCACCACGAACGTATGCCCGTACCGCTGGTTGAACCGCACCGCGAGATCCCGCGCGAGCTCCACATGCTGCGTCTGATCGTCCCCGACCGGCACCTGATCGGTCCCATACGCCAGGATGTCCGCCGCCATCAGCACGGGATACGTCAGCAGCGACAGCCGCACACTCCCACCCCGCACCCGCTCCCGCGCGGCCTTCTCCTTGTACTGGATCATCCGCCGCATCTCGCCGTCCGTGGCCACGCACTCCAGCAGATACGACAGCCGCGCGTGCTCATCCACATGACTCTGTACGAAGACGGTGCACAGCTGCGGATCCAGCCCCGCCGCCAGCAGCAACGTGGCCGCCTGCCGGCTCAGCCTGCGCACCCGCGCCGGATCGTGGTCCACGGTCAGCGCGTGCAGATCGACGATGCAGAACAGCGCGTCGGCCTGGTGCTGATCGACGGCGGCCCACCGCCGCATGGCCCCCAGGTAGTTCCCCAGCGTCAGATGCCCGGTCGGCTTGACCCCACTGAAGACCCGCGTCATCTCTTCTCCACCTCCTGGTCGAGGCCGCCGTCCCGGCGGCCGACCCTCTGGAGCTCTGGAGGGAGAAACGAAAACGGCCGCCGAGGCGGCAGCCGTTGAGTGCATACGTGACTACGGCCGCCGTCAGGCGGCCCACCACAACTGGGTGCACGTACGCGTCGTCATGCGTCCCAGAGTACGCCCCGAGGGTGCCGTCAGGAGCGAAGTTGACACGCCCAGGGCCGACCCGTACTGTTCTCCGAGTTGTCCGACGTGAGCGCCGACTCCGGTCGGTCCCCGGACAGCCACTCCGCAAGTACCAACAACTATTCGACGACAGTCGATCTGTCTGCCGTCGTTTCATTGGCATGTGTATTTACGGAATGAGGAATCCGCGTTCGACAGAACGCAGCCCCCGATTAGCTCGGGAGCAAGGAATCCGCTAAAGTCTCACTCGTCGGAACGGCCCAACGGCCGGGAAGACAAGCCCCTCTGACTGGGAGTCAGGCCCGAAAGGATCTGATAGAGTCGGAAACGCCGGAAAGGGAAACGCGAGAGCGGAAACCTGGAAAGCACCGAGGAAATCGGATCGAGAAAAGGTCTGATAGAGTCGGAAACGCAAGACCGAAGGGAAGCGCCCGGAGGAAAGCCCGAGAGGGTGAGTACAAAGGAAGCGTCCGTTCCTTGAGAACTCAACAGCGTGCCAAAAATCAACGCCAGATATGTTGATACCCCGTCTACCGGAAACATTAGTTCCCGGTGGCGAGGTTCCTTTGAAATAAACACAGCGAGGACGCTGTGAACGGCCGGGCTTATTCCGCCTGGCTGTTCCGCTCTCGTGTGTGTCGTCCCGATTACGGGAAAACATTCACGGAGAGTTTGATCCTGGCTCAGGACGAACGCTGGCGGCGTGCTTAACACATGCAAGTCGAACGATGAACCACTTCGGTGGGGATTAGTGGCGAACGGGTGAGTAACACGTGGGCAATCTGCCCTTCACTCTGGGACAAGCCCTGGAAACGGGGTCTAATACCGGATACCACCTTCACTGGCATCTGTGAAGGTTGAAAGCTCCGGCGGTGAAGGATGAGCCCGCGGCCTATCAGCTTGTTGGTGAGGTAATGGCTCACCAAGGCGACGACGGGTAGCCGGCCTGAGAGGGCGACCGGCCACACTGGGACTGAGACACGGCCCAGACTCCTACGGGAGGCAGCAGTGGGGAATATTGCACAATGGGCGAAAGCCTGATGCAGCGACGCCGCGTGAGGGATGACGGCCTTCGGGTTGTAAACCTCTTTCAGCAGGGAAGAAGCGAAAGTGACGGTACCTGCAGAAGAAGCGCCGGCTAACTACGTGCCAGCAGCCGCGGTAATACGTAGGGCGCAAGCGTTGTCCGGAATTATTGGGCGTAAAGAGCTCGTAGGCGGCTTGTCACGTCGGGTGTGAAAGCCCGGGGCTTAACCCCGGGTCTGCATTCGATACGGGCTAGCTAGAGTGTGGTAGGGGAGATCGGAATTCCTGGTGTAGCGGTGAAATGCGCAGATATCAGGAGGAACACCGGTGGCGAAGGCGGATCTCTGGGCCATTACTGACGCTGAGGAGCGAAAGCGTGGGGAGCGAACAGGATTAGATACCCTGGTAGTCCACGCCGTAAACGGTGGGAACTAGGTGTTGGCGACATTCCACGTCGTCGGTGCCGCAGCTAACGCATTAAGTTCCCCGCCTGGGGAGTACGGCCGCAAGGCTAAAACTCAAAGGAATTGACGGGGGCCCGCACAAGCAGCGGAGCATGTGGCTTAATTCGACGCAACGCGAAGAACCTTACCAAGGCTTGACATACACCGGAAAGCATTAGAGATAGTGCCCCCCTTGTGGTCGGTGTACAGGTGGTGCATGGCTGTCGTCAGCTCGTGTCGTGAGATGTTGGGTTAAGTCCCGCAACGAGCGCAACCCTTGTTCTGTGTTGCCAGCATGCCCTTCGGGGTGATGGGGACTCACAGGAGACCGCCGGGGTCAACTCGGAGGAAGGTGGGGACGACGTCAAGTCATCATGCCCCTTATGTCTTGGGCTGCACACGTGCTACAATGGCAGGTACAATGAGCTGCGATACCGTGAGGTGGAGCGAATCTCAAAAAGCCTGTCTCAGTTCGGATTGGGGTCTGCAACTCGACCCCATGAAGTCGGAGTTGCTAGTAATCGCAGATCAGCATTGCTGCGGTGAATACGTTCCCGGGCCTTGTACACACCGCCCGTCACGTCACGAAAGTCGGTAACACCCGAAGCCGGTGGCCCAACCCCTTGTGGGAGGGAGCTGTCGAAGGTGGGACTGGCGATTGGGACGAAGTCGTAACAAGGTAGCCGTACCGGAAGGTGCGGCTGGATCACCTCCTTTCTAAGGAGCACTTCTTACCGAGTCCTTCGGGGCGAGGTCAGAGGCCACTACGCAGGCAAACGTTCTGCGGTGGTTGCTCATGGGTGGAACGTTGATTATTCGGCCGGGTTTCCGGGTCGGAGGCTGCAAGTACTGCTCGCAAGAGCGTGGAAAGCATGATCTCCGGACGGGATCTGGTCGGGCACGCTGTTGGGTGTCTGAAGTAACGGCCGCAAGGTTGTGCTTCGGTTGCCGGCGCCGGTGAAGCACCACTGAGGTGGTGTGTGACGGTGTACTGGTCGTTGTTTGAGAACTGCACAGTGGACGCGAGCATCTGTGGCCAAGTTTTTAAGGGCGCACGGTGGATGCCTTGGCACCAGGAACCGATGAAGGACGTGGGAGGCCACGATAGTCCCCGGGGAGTCGTCAACCAGGCTTTGATCCGGGGGTTTCCGAATGGGGAAACCCGGCAGTCGTCATGGGCTGTCACCCGCTGCTGAACACATAGGCAGTGTGGAGGGAACGCGGGGAAGTGAAACATCTCAGTACCCGCAGGAAGAGAAAACAACCGTGATTCCGGGAGTAGTGGCGAGCGAAACTGGATGAGGCTAAACCGTATACGTGTGAGACCCGGCAGGGGTTGCGTATACGGGGTTGTGGGATCTCTCTTCTGTTGTCTGCCGGCAACAGGACGAGTCAGAAACCGTTGATGTAGGCGAAGGACATGCGAAAGGTCCGGCGTAGAGGGTAAGACCCCCGTAGTCGAAACATCAGCGGCTCGTTTGAGAGACACCCAAGTAGCACGGGGCCCGAGAAATCCCGTGTGAATCTGGCGGGACCACCCGCTAAGCCTAAATATTCCCTGGTGACCGATAGCGGATAGTACCGTGAGGGAATGGTGAAAAGTACCCCGGGAGGGGAGTGAAATAGTACCTGAAACCGTGTGCCTACAAGCCGTGGGAGCGTCGGAATGTGCTTGCACATTCTCGTGACTGCGTGCCTTTTGAAGAATGAGCCTGCGAGTTTGCGGTGTGTTGCGAGGTTAACCCGTGTGGGGAAGCCGTAGCGAAAGCGAGTCCGAATAGGGCGATTCAGTAGCGCGCTCAAGACCCGAAGCGGAGTGATCTAGCCATGGGCAGGTTGAAGCGGAGGTAAGACTTCGTGGAGGACCGAACCCACCAGGGTTGAAAACCTGGGGGATGACCTGTGGTTAGGGGTGAAAGGCCAATCAAACTCCGTGATAGCTGGTTCTCCCCGAAATGCATTTAGGTGCAGCGTCGTGTGTTTCTTGCCGGAGGTAGAGCACTGGATAGGCGATGGGCCCTACCGGGTTACTGACCTTAGCCAAACTCCGAATGCCGGTAAGTGAGAGCGCGGCAGTGAGACTGTGGGGGATAAGCTCCATGGTCGAGAGGGAAACAGCCCAGAGCATCGACTAAGGCCCCTAAGCGTACGCTAAGTGGGAAAGGATGTGGAGTCGCAGAGACAACCAGGAGGTTGGCTTAGAAGCAGCCACCCTTGAAAGAGTGCGTAATAGCTCACTGGTCTAGTGATTCCGCGCCGACAATGTAGCGGGGCTCAAGCGTACCGCCGAAGTCGTGTCATTGCAGCAAATAGCCCCAACGGGTGCTGTGATGGGTAGGGGAGCGTCGTGTGCCGGGTGAAGCCGCGCCGGAAGGCAGTGGTGGACGGTTCACGAGTGAGAATGCAGGCATGAGTAGCGATTCACACGTGAGAAACGTGTGCGCCGATTGACTAAGGGTTCCTGGGTCAAGCTGATCTGCCCAGGGTAAGTCGGGACCTAAGGCGAGGCCGACAGGCGTAGTCGATGGATAACCGGTTGATATTCCGGTACCCGCTGTGAAGCGTCAAACATTGAACCAGGCGATGCTAAGTCCGTGAAGCCGCCCTGGAGCCTTCGGGCAAAGGGGAGTGGTGGAGCCGACGGACCAGACCTGTAGTAGGTGAGTGATGGGGTGACGCAGGAAGGTAGTCCAGCCCGGGCGGTGGTTGTCCCGGGGTAAGGGTGTAGGCCGTGCGGTAGGTAAATCCGTCGCACATAAGGCTGAGACCTGATGCCGAGCCGATTGTGGTGAAGTGGATGATCCTATGCTGTCGAGAAAAGCCTCTAGCGAGTTTCATGGCGGCCCGTACCCTAAACCGACTCAGGTGGTCAGGTAGAGAATACCGAGGCGTTCGGGTGAACTATGGTTAAGGAACTCGGCAAAATGCCCCCGTAACTTCGGGAGAAGGGGGGCCATCACTGGTGAGGGAACTTGCTTCCTGAGCTGGGGGTGGCCGCAGAGACCAGCGAGAAGCGACTGTTTACTAAAAACACAGGTCCGTGCGAAGCCGTAAGGCGATGTATACGGACTGACGCCTGCCCGGTGCTGGAACGTTAAGGGGACCGGTTAGTCAGGATTCGTCCTGGCGAAGCTGAGAACTTAAGCGCCAGTAAACGGCGGTGGTAACTATAACCATCCTAAGGTAGCGAAATTCCTTGTCGGGTAAGTTCCGACCTGCACGAATGGCGTAACGACTTCTCGACTGTCTCAACCATAGGCCCGGTGAAATTGCACTACGAGTAAAGATGCTCGTTTCGCGCAGCAGGACGGAAAGACCCCGGGACCTTTACTACAGTTTGATATTGGTGTTCGGTTCGGCTTGTGTAGGATAGGTGGGAGACTGTGAACTCTGGACGCCAGTTCAGGGGGAGTCATCGTTGAAATACCACTCTGGTCGTGCTGGATGTCTAACCTGGGTCCGTGATCCGGATCAGGGACAGTGTCTGATGGGTAGTTTAACTGGGGCGGTTGCCTCCTAAAGAGTAACGGAGGCGCCCAAAGGTTCCCTCAGCCTGGTTGGCAATCAGGTGTTGAGTGTAAGTGCACAAGGGAGCTTGACTGTGAGACCGACGGGTCGAGCAGGGACGAAAGTCGGGACTAGTGATCCGGCGGTGGCTTGTGGAAGCGCCGTCGCTCAACGGATAAAAGGTACCCCGGGGATAACAGGCTGATCTTCCCCAAGAGTCCATATCGACGGGATGGTTTGGCACCTCGATGTCGGCTCGTCGCATCCTGGGGCTGGAGTCGGTCCCAAGGGTTGGGCTGTTCGCCCATTAAAGCGGTACGCGAGCTGGGTTTAGAACGTCGTGAGACAGTTCGGTCCCTATCCGCTGCGCGCGCAGGAATATTGAGAAGGGCTGTCCCTAGTACGAGAGGACCGGGACGGACGAACCTCTGGTGTGCCAGTTGTTCTGCCAAGGGCATGGCTGGTTGGCTACGTTCGGGAGGGATAACCGCTGAAAGCATCTAAGCGGGAAGCCTGCTTCGAGATGAGTATTCCCACCCACTTGATGGGGTAAGGCTCCCAGTAGACGACTGGGTTGATAGGCCGGATCTGGAAGCACGGCAACGTGTGGAGGTGACCGGTACTAATAGGCCGAGGGCTTGTCCATAGATGCTCGCGTCCACTGTGTTGGTTCTGAAACCACGAACAGCCCCGTATGGCCACATGCGGTGCGGCTGACAGTTTCATAGTGTTTCGGTGGTTATAGCGTGAGGGAAACGCCCGGTTACATTTCGAACCCGGAAGCTAAGCCTTACAGCGCCGATGGTACTGCAGGGGGGACCCTGTGGGAGAGTAGGACGCCGCCGAACAAATTGTGAGAAAGGCCCACACCTTATGGTGTGGGCCTTTCTGCGTTTAGGGTCAAACGCATGCGCTATGACCTCGTCATCTTCGACAACGACGGTGTGCTCGTCGACAGCGAGCCCATTTCCAATCGGCTCCTCGCCGCGTACCTCACCGAGCTGGGGCACCCGACCTCGTACGAGGAGTCCATTCGGGACTACATGGGCTCGGCGATGCATCGGATTCATGAGCTGGTGCTGGAGCGGACAGGGCAGCGGCTTCCCGGGCAGTTTGATGACGTCTTCCATGCGCGTGTGTTCGCCGCGTTCGAGCGGGAGTTGAAGGCGGTGGCCGGCGTGGCCGACGTACTCGAGAAGCTTCGTGGGAACGGTGTGGCGTACTGCGTGGCGTCGTCCGGGAGCCATGAGCGGATTCAGGTGGGGCATCGGACGACGGGGCTTGAGCGGTTCTTCGATGAGGGGCGGATCTTCAGTTCGCAGGACGTGGGGCGGGGGAAGCCGGCGCCGGATCTGTTCCTCTACGCGGCCGAGCGGATGGGGGTCGCGCCGGAGCGGTGCGTTGTTGTCGAGGACAGTCCGCTGGGGGTGGAGGCTGCCGTGGCGGCGGGGATGGACGTGTACGGGTTCACAGCAATGACGCCCGCCGCGAAGCTGGGACGGGCGAGTCGACTCTTCGCCGACATGGGGGAGTTGGTCGACCTGCTGGTGTCACGTGATCGGCGTGACGACGCACAAAGTTGAGGGAAATTCATCTTTGGCTGGATCTACCCACCAGTACCGCGGGGCCTTACGCTCGCCGCCATGACTGATGTGCTGCGGCGCGGTAGGGCCTCGTTGGCGTTCGGCTTCTTCGCTCAGGGAGTCGCATTTGCCCTGCTCGTGACCCGGATTCCGGCCATCCAGGACCGGTACGGGGTCTCCGACGCGCTGCTGCCGGCCTTTCTGGCCGCCGTACCGATCCTGGCCGGCGTCGGGAGTGTGGCGACCGAGCGGCTGGTGAAACGAATACCGCCGAGCCGGGTGTTGCGGTGGTCCCAGCCCGTCGTGCTCCTGGCGCTGCTTGGGGTCGGGGCGGGGGAGCGGATGGTCGAGCTGGGGCTCGCCCTGGCCGCGTTCGGACTGGCTGTGGGTGCGCTCGACGCCTCGATGAACATGCTCGGGGTGAGCCTGCAGCGGTCGTACGGGCGCAGCATCATGCTCGGCTTCCATGCCGTGTACAGCCTGGGCGGGATCGTCGGGGCCTCGTTGGCCTGGGTGGGGGCGCACTGGGATCTGGCGCTGGTCGTGTCGTATCTGCCCGTTGTCGTGGTGCTGTTGCCGGCCGCGTTGGTGGGGAGTCGGTGGTACGTCGACGGTGGGGGCGGCAGGGGCGTTGTCGTGGCGGAGCAAGCGGGTGAGGGTGGGCCCGTCGTGTTCAGGATGCTGCTGCCGTTGTGTCTGGTGATGACCTTCGCGTATATCGGCGACTCGACCGTCTCCAACTGGAGCGCGAAGTATCTCCAGGACGTGCTGGGGAGCTCGGAGCAGATGGCGACCGTGCCGTACAACGTCTATATGGTCACCACGCTCCTGGGGCGGGCCATCGGGGACTTCGGGGTGCGGCGGTTCGGGGCTGTCGCGGTGGTGCGGATGGGGGCCGTGGTGGCGGCCGTCGGGTTCGCGGTGGTGGCCGGGGCGCCGGGGGCGTGGGTGGGGATGCTGGGGTTCACGCTGCTCGGGCTGGGGTTGTGTGTGCTCGTGCCGCAGACGTTCGCGGCTGCCGGGCGGCTCTTCCCGGGGGCTTCTGATACGGCCATTGCGCGGCTCAATGTGTTCAATTACGTGGGGTTTTTGATCGGTTCGCCTTTGGTGGGGGCGCTGGGCGATGCGTGGAGCTATCGCGGGGCGATGCTTGTGCCGATGGTGTTGGTGCTGGTGACGCTCGTGTACGCCCGTTCGTTCGCCGCTCAACCGGACCGATACGGTGGCGGGCATGAGCGGCCGAGCACAGCTGATGTGGGACGAGGCAGTAACGGGCTATGACTTCGGCCGGGACCATCCGATGGACCCGGTCCGGCTCGCGCTGACCAGGAGACTCGTCGATGCCTTCGGGCTGGACAAGGACCTGGACGTCGTCTCGGCGCAACCGGCCGGGGAGTCGACCCTGCGGCTGGTGCACAGGCAGGACTACATCGAGGCCGTGAAGGCGGCCTCGGCGAATCCGGCGGCGGCGGATCAGTCGTACGGGCTCGGGACGATGGATGATCCCGCGTTCGCGGGGATGCATGAGGTGTCGGCGCTCATCGCCGGGCAGTCCGTGGGGGCGGCGGAGGCCGTGTGGCGGGGCGAGGCCATGCATGCGGTGAACTTCGCGGGTGGGCTGCACCATGCGATGCCGGGGGGTGCGTCGGGATTCTGTATCTACAACGACGCCTCGCTGGCCATTGCCCGGCTGCTGGAATTGGGGGCCGAGCGGGTCGCGTACATCGACGTCGATGTGCATCACGGGGATGGGGTGCAGGCGGCGTTCTGGGAAGATCCGCGGGTGCTGACGATTTCGCTGCACGAGCATCCTCGTACGTTGTTTCCGCAGACCGGGTGGCCGGAGGAGACGGGCGCGGGGGCGGCCGAGGGGTCTGCCGTGAACGTGGCGTTGCCGGCCGGGACCGGGGATGCGGGGTGGCTGCGGGCGTTCCATGCTGTCGTGCCGGAGTTGATCGGTGACTTTCGGCCGCAGGTGTTGGTGACCCAGCACGGGGCCGACACGCACTTCGAGGATCCGCTGGCTCACCTTGCCGTGTCGCTGGATGCGCAGCGGGCTGTGCAGGTGGCCTGCCATGAGCTGGCGCACGAGTACGCGGATGGGAAGTGGGTTGCGCTGGGTGGGGGCGGATATGCCGTGGTGGAGGTTGTGCCGCGGTCGTGGACTCATCTGGTGGGGATTGCTGCGGGGCGGGCGATTGAGCCTGAGGCGATGATTCCGGAGGGGTGGCGGCAGGAAGTCTTTGCGCGGACTCGGCAGTTGGGGCCGGCGCGGATGACTGACGGGCGGTGGCCTATTTCCTGGGGGGAGTGGGAGGCGGGGTACGACCCTGCGGATCGGTTGGATCAGGCGGTGTTGGCTACTCGGCGGGCGGTGTTTCCGTTGCGGGGGTTGTTGCCGTAGGTGTGGGCGGGGTGTGTTTCGCCCCCGCCGCCCCTACCCTTCCCGTCCTTGAAGGGGCTCTGCCCCTTCGACCCCGGGTCCCTGGGGGCTGCCGCCCCCAGACCCCCGCTGTCGGCCTGAACGGCCTCGTCCTCAAACGCCGGACGGGCTGAAATACCTGGCCCGGCATCGAGAGGTGCCGTCCTCGTTAGCCCAACTGTGCGGCCTTTCCCCGTTCCTCCGCCTCTCTCCCGTTCCGTCCGTCACCATCGCTCTCGTGGTGAGTCGCGGAGCGCTTCGTGCCCATCTTCTGGATGCTCGGCTCGCCGGGGTCGTGGCTACTTCTCGGGAGGTGAGTCTGAGGAGTTATCGGCTGTTCGCGGCTCGCGATCCGCGTGTGGTTATTGGGCTTGATCCTGCGGGGAGTTGGCGACAGCGGGATTTGATTGCGTTGATGGCGGACAGATGTGGGGTTTCGGCCGATCCGGCATGCGTATCTGGACTGGACGTGATCGATCCGGAGCTGACTTTGACCGCTCTGGATGCGTTCGCTGATCGGATCGCGGCTACCGCCCAGCGCAGCGCGCCTGTGCTGCTCGGTACCGGGCACCCGCATCGACTGCTCGGGTTCTACGCCGCCTTGGCGGACGCGTTGTCGGCGGCGGGATGTGCCGTTCTCACCCCGGCGCATGGTCGCTGTGTCGACATAACGACCCGGTTCGGCCTACGCACGTACAACCTTGCCTACGTACGAGGAGTCGCGTTGGTGCGCGAACCCGACCTCTCTCGCCCCGGTTGTGAGCCCGGCGCACACACGCACTCACCGCTCCCAGTTCGTACCGCGCTGGCTGCCGCGGCGGAGGCCGGCGGGCCGTTGCCGGAGCTGGTGATCGGGGACCACGGGTGGGTCTGCGGGGCAGGTCAGCTGGGGTTCGAGGCGATTGGGCTGGCCGATACCGATGACCCCGCGCTCTTCGTGGGGGAGGCTGAGGGGGTCGTGTCCGTCGTCGTTCCACTTGATGACGCTGTGCGGTCTGATTACTACCGGCCGCTTACCCGCTACGTACTCAATCGAGCGTGTCTGTCACAGTAGGTCGCCGATGGCTGCACCTCTTCCCCACTCGCATCACCCGCCCCTACCCTGGGGAGTGAGCACGCAACGACGAAGAGTCACCGGAAGGGGAAGCCGGTGACCGTCGAGTGCGGAAGGTTCAGGTGTGTCATGGCTGCAGCTGGCGAGAGGCCTCTGAACGAGGTTCAGTTCCTTACCGTGGCGGAAGTCGCCTCGGTGATGCGAGTGTCGAAGATGACCGTGTACCGGCTGGTGCACAGTGGTCATCTGCCCGCGATCCGGGTGGGGCGGTCCTTCCGCGTCCCCGAGCAAGCGGTTCACGAGTACCTCCGCGAGAGTTACGTGGGGGTGGAAACCGCCTGACAGTGACGGGTGAGGGGGGATCCTCAGGGCTTTGCAGGGTTCCCCCTCGTCCCCTCGATTACGACCTCAGCGCTCGGGCGGGTAGGCTAGCCCCTCGTAGGTCGTATGGGCCCATGGCGCCCAACGCCGAGTGATGAGAAGTGAGCGAGGGTAGTCGTGGGCTCTGTTATCAAGAAGCGGCGCAAGCGGATGGCTAAGAAGAAGCACCGCAAGCTGCTCAAGCGCACGCGCGTTCAGCGTCGCAACAAGAAGTAAGCGGCGCGCTGCGAAAGCGGCGTGTTTGTGGCCCCCCACCGGATCCGGTGGGGGGCCACACGCTTTTCGGGCCGGTGGGCCAGGTCGTGGAGCGGGATTGGTGCGATGAGCCGAACTTCGTGCGTATGCCTGTACGCATGCCTGGCCCGTCTGGTCGTACGCAAGGAATTCCCGTCACTTCATGCATTGGGCGGTCATCACAGCGCAACATCGACCCGCTAAGTTGGCCGCACACGGGGAACACGGGAACTCAGCAGGGTACGAGTGCTGGAAGGAAGGCGCTGATCTTGGGCAAGGTCGTGCTCGTGACCGGAGTGGCCCGTCAACTGGGGGGCCGGTTCGTACGACGGATCCAGCGTGACCCACAGGTGGACCGGGTGGTCGCCGTGGATGCGGTACCGCCCGAGCATCATCTGGGCGGCGCCGACTTCATCCAGGCCGACATCCGGCAGCCCACCATCGCGCGGGTGTTGGCCGAGAGCGGCGCGGACACCGTCGTACACATGGACGTGACCGGAACCGCGCTCGGCAGCGGCAGTCGGACCATGGTCAAGGAGACCAACGTCATCGGGACGATGCAGCTGCTCGGCGCCTGCCAGAAGTCCCCCAACATCAAGCGGCTTGTGGTCAAGTCCAGCACGAACGTCTACGGGTCCGCGCCCCGTGACCCGGCCGTCTTCACCGAGACGACGCCGCCCAAGTCGCTGCCCAGCGGCGGCTTCGCCAAGGACGCCGTCGAGGTGGAGGGCTATGTCCGCGGGTTCGCGCGGCGCCGCCCGGACGTGGCCGTCTGCGTGCTGCGGTTCGCCAACATCCTCGGCCCGACCGCGGACACGCCGCTCGCCTCGTACTTCTCGCTGCCGGTCCTGCCGACGGTGTTCGGTTACGACCCGCGGCTGCAGTTCGTCCACGAGGACGACGTGATCGAGGTGCTGCGCATCGCCTCGCACGAGCCGGCGCGGGGCACGCTCAACAGCGGCACCTTCAACATCGCCGGCGACGGTGTCCTGCTGCTCTCGCAGTGCTCCCGGCGCCTGGGCCGCCCCACCGTGCCGCTGCTGCTTCCCGCGGTGACATGGGCGGGCTCCCTGGTGCGTACGCTGGGTATGTCGGACTTCTCGCCGGAGCAGATCCGGTTGCTCACGCACGGCCGGGTGGTGGCGACGGACCAGATGCGAGAGACGCTCGGATTCAAGCCGAAGTACACGACGGCGGAGACCTTCGCGGACTTCGCGCGCAGTCGCGGGCCGGGCCTGCTGCCGCCGGAGGCCCTTGCGGGGGCCGTCGACCGGATCGCCGCGCTGCCCGTCCTGGGCGGCGGAAACCCCCCGACGCAGAGCGCCAACTGAGGAGCGCATCAACAATGGCGGACGCCAAGGTCATTCCGTTCGACGACGACCGGTCCCGCGGGAGCGCCGCGCAGCGGCCGCCGCGGCGCCGGAGCGCGGGGAGTCGGCGAAAGAACAGCGAATCCGCGCTGGTACGCGAGGTCCAGCCCCTCCCGGGACGGCCCTTCGCGCAGGATGATGTTCCTGTGACACGTGAGGAACAGCCGCCCCGCAAGGCCCAGGACGACGGCGGCCTGGAGCGGCGGATCGCGAGCGGCCTGGCCTTCCTGCGCCGCCGCCTCACCGGGGACTACGAGGTCGACGACTTCGGGTACGACGAGGAACTCACCGACCAGGTCCTGATGTCCCTGCTGCGCCCGGTGTACGAGAACTACTTCCGGGTCGAGGTGAAGGGTGTCGAGAACATCCCGTCCGAGGGCGGCGCGCTGATCGTCGCCAACCACTCCGGCACGCTGCCGCTGGACGGCCTGATGATGCAGGTCGCCGTGCACGACCACCACCCCGCGGGCCGGCACCTGCGCCTGCTCGCGGCCGACCTGGTCTTCATGCTGCCGGTGGTCAACGAACTCGCCCGCAAGCTCGGCCATACCCTCGCCTGCGCCGAGGACGCCGAGCGGCTGCTGGGCCAGGGCGAGTTGGTCGGCGTGATGCCGGAGGGCTTCAAGGGCATCGGCAAGCCCTTCAGCGAGCGCTACAAGCTGCAGCGCTTCGGCCGCGGCGGCTTCGTCTCCACGGCCCTGCGCCAGGGCACCCCGATCATCCCGTGCTCGATCGTCGGGGCCGAGGAGATCTATCCGATGATCGGCAACGCGAAGACGCTCGCCCGTCTGCTGGGCTTCCCGTACTTCCCGTTGACGCCGACGTTCCCGTGGTTGGGCCCGCTGGGGGCGGTCCCGTTGCCGACCAAGTGGACGATCCAGTTCGGTGAGCCGATCCTCACGGACGGCTACCCGCCGGAGGCGGCCGAGGACCCGATGCTGATGTTCAACCTGACGGACCAGGTCAGGGAGCAGATCCAGCACACGCTGTACAAGTTGCTGGTGCAGCGCCGGTCGGTGTTCTTCTGATACGTCGGTTACGTCGGTGTTCTGATACGTCGATGGGGGCGCCCCTTCTCACAAGGGGCGCCCCCATCGACGTACGACGTGGCTCTACGGCTGTTAGTTCGCGTCCTCGCTGTCGATGCCCAGGCCGGGCAGGAGGCCCGGGAGCAGGGGCGGGAGCGTGACGGCGGGCTCGGTGCTCGGAGTGGATGTGGACGGTGAGGCGCCGGCGCTGCCGGTGTCCTTCGGCGGGTCGAGCAGGCCGCCGGTGTTTCCGCCGAGCAGGCCTTCGCCCTCGCCGGTGGAGCCCTCGGCCGACTTGCTGGGGCTGCTGGACCGGTTGCCGTCGGAGGAACCGCCGCCCGCGCTGGGGCGGGCCGACCGGTCGGAGCCGGACGTACCGCTGGATGCCGATCCGGAGCCGCCCTGCCGCTTTCCGTCGCCGCCCTGTTCCGGAGTCGGCGGGAGGAGGGACTGCAGCGGGGCGACTTCTTCGTCTATGGCGTCGAAGACCGACGACACCTGGTCACTGACGTCCCCGAGCTGGAGGGGAAGCCGCTCGCGCAGGACGCCCCACGCCGCTCGGTGCGAGCGTGAGAAGGCGGACAGGGCCTGGATGGGCCCCAGGGAGCCAGGGTCGCGCTCGTACGCCTCACGGAGCAGGCGGTGCCCCTCCGAGGCGTCGTGGCGCATGCCGGACAGGGCGCGACGGACCTCGCCGACCGACTCGTGGTCGAGCTGTCCGCCACGGCCACGCTCCATCAGCCGACGTGCCTCGCTCAGCCGGGTGGAGGCCTGGTCGAGATATGTTCGCCCGCGCTCGTCGTCGCCATCGGCCAGGACATTGAGCTTGAAGTCCTCCATGCCGCGCTTGAGGCCGTAGAGAGAGTCACCGGGCAGGGCCTCGGAACTCGCGGCCGCGACTCCGCCGAAGGCCCCCGCGGCGACTCCCACGCTCAGCCCGCCCGCGGTCAGGCCCTTGGCCAGCCGGGAACGCGGCCGGAGCTTGCCCAGCGGGGACGCCCGGTGCGCGCCCCGTGCCCGATGCGAACGCTGCTCGGGCAGGGCGGGACTCGCCCCGCCCTCCGCGGTGCCCTCCTGCAGCATGGCCTCCATCGCGGCCACGAGCTGGGCCCGCTGGACGACCTTGACCTCCGGGTCGAGCACGGGCTTGGGCAGCTCGTCCAGACTCGTGGTGAGGGCCAGCAAGCGCCCCTGCTCGGTCTGTTCCGCAGCTGCCGGTGCCGGTGCCGATCCATCGGGCTGCTCGGCCTGTTCGGCCGCCGAGACCCGGTCGGTCAGCTCCTCCAGGGCCTGGGCGAAGGCGTTCGCCCGCCGGTGCGCCGATACGTTCGCGATCACTGGCGGCACCTCCTCTCGTCATGACGGTCGACTCCCCAGGGGGTCCTGAGGGTTGCACGCCCTGACCGAATCCACACGATCGAGTGATCAGAGTCGGCCAGAGAGTGACCACAGGGAGCCTGCATCCCGCACAACGAGCGGCTTGGCACTTGGGTTACGGACGGAGGATGAACGAGCCGCGAAGTCAACGGACTTTCACCGAGGGTGAGTTGAAGGTTGCGGAGTGTATCGGTTCGGTTGGGGGCCGCTCAGCGGGCGTCTTCCGGGAGCAGCCGGGCGAGGGTGCGTACGGCGCGGTACTGGAGGGTCTTGATGGCGCCCTCGTTCTTGCCCATGACGCGGGCGGTCTCGGCGACCGAGAGGCCCTGGAGGAATCGGAGGGTGACGCACTCCTGCTGTTGCGGGTTGAGGCGTCGTACGGCCTCGAGGAGGGCGGCGTTGGAGAGGGACTCCAGGACGGAGTCCTCCGGGGAGCGCTCGACCTCGTTGGCGTCGAGCATCTCGCCGGTGGTCACCTCCAGCCGGAAGCGGCTGGACTTGAAGTGGTCGGCGACGAGGTTGCGGGCGATGGTGACGAGCCAGGCGCCGAAGTCCCGGCCCTGCCAGGTGAAGGTGCCGATCCGGCGGAGTGCGCGCAGAAAGGTCTCGCTCGTGAGGTCCTCGGCGGTGGCCTTACCTCCCACCCGGTAATAGATGTAGCGGTAGACGGTGTCGCTGTACTGGTCGTAGAGCCGGCCGAACGCGTCGGCCTCGCCGGCCTGCGCGCGTTCCACGAGATCCATCATTCGAGCGCTGTCGCTGTCCGCGGCCGGCCGGCGGGCGGTTGCCGCGCCGGTCGAGCGTCCGCGTCTGCTGACGGCGGCGCTGCCGTCGGCGAGCGCGTAGCACGGGCCTACGGGCACGGTGGTTACGGCGAGGGCGGGGACGGCGTACGCGGTGGGGACGAAGCCGCGCAACAGGTTGTGGACCGTTGCGCGCAGCGTAGCCAGGCCCGAGGCGTCAACCCCGACGTGTGGGTACACGGGACTCCCAGAGGCAGAGCTTCCATCACGTGCAGTGCGGGACCGTTCACCCGTCGTAGCGACGGAGGGGTACCGGATTGCGTCTGAGGAGAATAACGCTTCGTGCAGGCACTGCTACGCCCAGTTGCTCAAATCATCGATTGCGTCTCTTCTGTAACCGATTGACGTCCTATCAAGTGCCGGAGAGTGACAGGTTGTTGATCGAAATCGTCCGTGTTCCGGCTTACTCCGGGGCGTGTTGTGGCCGTGTGCAGCCAAGGGGACTGGACAGGGGGTTGTGGGGGTAGGGGGTGCGGATTGGCTTGCCGCCCGGGCGTGGTCAACTCGGCGCCCCGAACGTTCCTCGCCCCCGCTGTCGGCCTGAACGGCCTCGTCCTCAAACGCCGGACGGGATGAAATACCTGGGCCGACGCTGCGAGCGAGGGACCGTCTGCGTGCCGGCATAGCCCCCTGAGGGTGGGCGGGGGTTGGGGGTGACGCGGCCCCGTCCTCGAACGTCGAACGGGCTGGACCCGTGGTCGCCCACGGTGGTGAGGGGGTACCCCCCGGAACGGCCCCGACTCACGACGAAACCGTTGGCGCTACAGGCTGCCGCAGGCATCGGCCCGCAGCCGAAGTCGCCGCTAGCGCCGTCGCCTGTGCAATGCGATCGCCGCTGCCGTGCCGCCGGCCACCGCGCCCACTCCTGCCGCCGCCGGGATGCCGACCTTCGCGGCCTTTCGGCCGGTGCGGTAGTCGCGGAGGCGCCAGTCCAGTTTGCGGGCGTGTTTGCGGAGCTTGGTGTCGGGGTTGATGGCGTAGGGGTGGCCGACGAGGGAGAGCATCGGGATGTCGTTGTGGGAGTCGCTGTAGGCCGCGCAGCGGGAGAGGTCCAGGCCCTCCGCGGCGGCCAGGGCGCGGACGGCCTCCGCCTTCGCCGGGCCGTGCAGCGGTTCGCCGACCAGTTTGCCGGTGTAGACGCCGTCCACTGATTCGGCCACTGTGCCGAGGGCGCCCGTCAGGCCGAGGCGGCGGGAGATCACCTGGGCGATCTCGACCGGGGCGGCCGTGACCAGCCACACCTTCTGGCCGGCGTCCAGGTGCGCCTGGGCGAGGGCGCGCGTACCCGGCCAGATGCGCTCGGCCATGTACTCGTCGTAGATCTCCTCGCCGATCGACGTCAGCTCGGCGACCCGGTGGCCCTTCACGATCGACAGTGCCGAGTCGCGGGCGTCCTGCATGTGCTCCGGATCCTCGACCCCCGCCAGCCGGAACCACGCCTGCTGCCAGGCGAACCTGGCGAGGTCGCGTGTCTCGAAGAACTTCCGCTTGTACAGGCCCCGGCCGAAGTGGAAGAGGGCAGCACCTTGCATGACGGTGTTGTCCAGGTCGAAGAAGGCGGCGGCCTGCTCGTCGCCGAGTACCGGGAACTCCGGCTCGACGTCGGAGACCTCCGTCGCTTCCTGCGACGACTTGCGCGCTGCCTCCGCCGAAGCCTCGCCAGCCAACACGCTCCGCGCCGTGGCGGAACGCCTACGGGGAGTGAGCCATCCAAGAGCGGCCATGACCGTGAGCATAGCCAGTTTGTTCGGTGCTTCCGGAGTCGAGAGGTTTGGAGGTTGTGAACTCTCCGCGACCGCGTAGTTAAACAGCGTGGTGATGCGACCCGTCAGCACCCGTTCGGCGTCAGCTCCGCACACGCGCGTCGGCGCGCGAGAATGGCTGACATGAGTGCCCTCTTTCGTCGCGCCGCAGCCAAGTCCCCCCGGGACCGGCTCGTCACTCTGATCGGCAAGCCCGACTGTCATCTGTGTGATGACGCACAGATCGTCGTCGAGAAGGTGTGCGACGAACTGGGGGTTCCGTGGGAGCTGAAGGACATCAACCAGGACCCCCAACTCCATGACCAGTACTGGGAACAGATCCCCGTCGTCCTCGTCGACGGAGCCCAGCACACGTTCTGGCGTGTGAACGAGAATCGCCTCCGCAAAGCACTGACCGGGTAGTCCAACTACTCCGAAAACGGCTTAGGATCGACGGCGACTTGGTCTCGGGGGCGGGCATCGTTGAGGAGAGTGTGCGGTTTTGCCCCCAAGAGTTGAGGAACGGTGGTGCGTATGCGCCGGTTCCACACCAGTGCGCCGGGCGTGCGTGAGCCCGGTCACGTTGGGCGGGCAAATCGGACACCATCTTTGTGCACGCGTTCACAAAGACATAGCCTGCATTCGACGGGGCGGTCTAGGTACATGTGACCGCCTGCCCCCACGCTCTACCCGCAGGAGCACCGTGGCAACTGGCCGAACTCACCGACCGGCGACCCGTAGCCGAGGGATTCCCGAGGCCACCGTCGCCAGGCTTCCGCTGTACCTCCGCGCGCTGACCGCACTGTCGGAGCGCTCGGTACCCACGGTCTCTTCCGAGGAGCTCGCGGCCGCGGCGGGGGTCAACTCCGCCAAGCTGCGCAAGGACTTCTCGTACCTCGGGTCGTACGGAACGCGCGGTGTCGGCTACGACGTCGAGTATCTCGTCTACCAGATCTCCCGCGAGCTGGGGCTCACCCAGGACTGGCCGGTTGTGATCGTCGGTATCGGTAACCTCGGCGCCGCGCTCGCCAACTACGGCGGCTTCGCCTCCCGTGGCTTCCGGGTCGCCGCGCTCATCGACGCCGACCCGGCCATGGCCGGCAAGCCCGTCGCCGGAATCCCCGTGCAGCACGCCGACGACCTGGAGAAGATCATCCAGGACAACGGCGTGTCGATCGGTGTCATCGCCACCCCCGCCGGTGCCGCCCAGCAGGTCTGCGACCGGCTCGTGGCCGCCGGGGTCACCTCCATCCTGAACTTCGCGCCAACCGTGCTGTCCGTCCCGGACGGCGTCGACGTGCGCAAGGTCGACCTCTCCATCGAGCTGCAGATCCTCGCCTTCCACGAGCAGCGCAAGGCCGGCGAGGAGGCCCACTCCGACGGCGCCGGTCCGGCCGCCGTCACCCGCGAGGACTCCGACGCATCCGCCGACAAGGGACCGGACGGGGACGTACCCGCCGTGATGCCGGCATGAGTCTCCTCGTCGTAGGGCTGAGCCACCGCAGCGCCCCGGTCAGCGTCTTGGAGCGCGCCGCGCTGAGCGCGGACGCCCAGATCAAGCTGCTGCAGGACACCGTCGCCGCCGAGCCGGCGACCGAGGCCGCCCTGCTGGCCACCTGCAACCGCATCGAGCTGTACGCCGACGTGGACAAGTTCCACGCCGGTGTCGCCGAGCTGTCCACGCTGCTCGCCCAGCACAGCGGAGTGGGGCTCGACGAGCTCACGCCGTACCTCTACGTCCACTACGAGGACCGGGCCGTCCACCATCTGTTCTCGGTGGCCTGTGGGCTCGACTCCATGGTCGTCGGGGAGGGACAGATCCTCGGGCAGATCAAGGACTCCCTCGCCAAGGCGCAGGAGCTGCACAGCGCCGGACGGCTGCTGAACGACCTGTTCCAGCAGGCCCTGCGCGTCGGCAAGCGCGCCCACTCCGAGACCGGCATCGACCGCGCCGGGCAGTCCCTGGTCACCTTCGGCCTGGAGCAGCTCGCCGCCGGGGCGGACGTCACGGCGTGGGCCCGCGGCAGGAAGGCCCTGGTCATCGGGGCCGGCTCGATGTCCTCGCTGGCCGCCGCCACGCTCGCGCGTGCCGGTGTCGCCGAGATCGTCGTCGCCAACCGCACGTACGACCGCGCAGAGCGCCTCGCAGCCCTGCTCGGAGAGCAATATGGACTGGGCCTCGGTGAGACCGACGGTGCGGACGTGCCGGCCCGCGCGGTACCGATGGAGTCGGTGCCGTTCGAGCTGACACGTGCCGATGTCGTCGTGTCCTGCACCGGCGCGACCGGGCTCGTCCTCACGGCCGAGGAGATCGCCGCGGGCGTGGAGGGCCGTACCGGTCAGCCGGTCGCCTTCGAGGAAGCCGGCGACAGCGGCCGTACGGCTGCCAAGGCGCCGGCCGCCAGGAGTGCCGCCGACGCCGCCGACGTAAGGCAGACCCCGCTGCCGCCCACCAGCGTCGGCACCGATGAGGACTGCCCGCTGGATCTCGGCTCCGTGCAGGGAGGTTTCTCCGTCATGGGGGAGGCCGCCGTCGCCGGTATGGACGCGGCCACCCTGGAGCAGCACGCGGCCTGGGCCGCGGGCGGAGCCGTCGACCGCCGTGAGGCCGCCCGGCGCAGCCCCGAGGCCGACGCCGAGCTGATCACCGCGCTCGCCGCGACCGTGGCCACCGTCGGCCGGATCCCCGAGCGCCGCAAGCCCGAGCCGGTCGTCGAGGCGTCCCGCCCCGCGCCGGTGCTCGCCCTGCTCGACCTCGCCATGCCGCGCGACATCGACGCCGCCGTGCACCGGCTGGCCGGGGTGCGGCTGGTCGACATCGAGTCGCTGGCGGACGTCTCCGCCGACGCCCCGATGGCGGCCGACGTCGACCAGGTCCGCCGTATCGTCTCCGACGAGGTCGCGGCCTTCGGGGCGGCTCAGCGGGCCGCGCACATCACGCCCACCGTCGTCGCGCTGCGCACGATGGCCGCCGATGTCGTGGCGAGCGAGATCGCCCGTCTGGAGGGGCGGCTGCCCGCGCTCGACGACAAGCACCGCGGCGAGATCACGCAGACCGTCAAGCGTGTGGTCGACAAGCTGCTGCACGCGCCGACCGTGCGGGTCAAGCAGCTCGCGGCAGAGCCGGGCGGCGCGGGGTACGCGGATGCCCTGAGGACCCTGTTCGACCTCGACCAGGAGACGGTGGCCTCCGTCTCGCGCGCCGAGGACAGCACCGAGAAAGACCGAGGCCCACGATGACTCAGCAGGCACTACGGCTCGGCACCAGGCGCAGCAGGCTCGCCATGGCCCAGTCCGGGCAGGTCGCGGACGCCGTGAGCCAGGTGACCGGACGGCCCGTCGAGCTGGTCGAGATCACCACGTACGGCGATGTCTCGCGCGAGGCGCTCGCGCAGATCGGCGGCACCGGCGTCTTCGTCACCGCCCTGCGCGACGCGCTCCTCAAGGGCGAGGTCGACTTCGCGGTGCACTCCCTGAAGGACCTGCCGACCACGCAGCCCGAGGAACTGGTCCTCGCGGCCGTTCCCGAGCGGGAGGACCCGCGCGATGTGATCGTCGCGCAGGACGCCCTGAAGTTCACCGACCTGCCGCGCGGGGCGCGCATCGGTACGGGTTCGCCGCGCCGGATGGCGCAGCTCAACGCGTATGCGCGCAGCCACGGGCTGGACATCGAGACGGTCGCGATCCGCGGGAACGTGGATACACGGATCGGGTACGTGCGCGACGGGGAGCTGGATGCGGTGGTGCTTGCTGCGGCGGGTCTGCAGCGCATCGGCCGCATCGACGAAGTGACCGACTTCCTGTCGGTCGACACTGTTTTGCCCGCCCCCGGCCAGGGGGCACTGGCGATCGAGTGCACCGCGGACAACGCGGACCTGATCGCCGCGCTCGGGGAACTCGACGACCCGTTCACGCGGGTCGCCGTGACCGCCGAGCGCTCACTGCTCGCCGCCCTGGAGGCCGGTTGCAGTGCACCTGTGGGTGCGCTGGCCGACCTTCTGGCCGACGGGCAGATTGTCAAAGAAATGCGCCTGCGGGGCGTCGTCGGCACGACCGACGGCACTCGCATGGTGCAGCTGTCCACCACCGGTCCCGTGCCCGAGACGCACGACCAAGCGCTGGCGCTCGGTCGCGAACTCGCTTCCGAGATGCTTGCCCAGGGCGCGGCCGGTCTGATGGGGGAGCGAGCACAGTGAGCCCCACCACTCTTCCCGCCGGCCTTGAACACGGGCACGTCACCTTCCTCGGTGCCGGACCCGGGGATCCGGGGCTGCTGACTCTGCGCGCCGTCGAGGCGCTGGCGAACGCGGACGTACTGGTCGCCGAGCACGAGGTGCTCGACGTCGTACGCCAGCACGCCAGGCAGGGCGTCGCCGAAGTGCACACGGACACGGGTCCAGATTCGGACGCCGCCGTGGGCACAGGCACGCCTCAGCTAGCGGTTGTTGACGGCGCGTCAACAACCGCTGGGCTACCCGCAGTGCGGGATGCCGCACATCTTGTCATGGAGGCCGCACGGGGCGGCAGGCGGGTCGTGCGTGCGGTGTCCGGGGATCCCGGGCTCGACACGTACGCCGCCGAGGAGATGCTGGCGTGCGCCGCGGCCGGCGTGCCGTTCGAGGTCGTGCCGGGTGTCGCCGCGGCCGTGGGCGTGCCCGCGTATGCCGGGGTGCCGCTGCGGGACGCGCAGGGCGCGGACGTGCGGTTCGTGGACGCGCGGACGGCTTCGGACCGGTGCTGGACCGAGGTCGGGGCGTCGGACGGGACGGTCGTCGTGTCGACGACGCTGGATTCCGTGGGCGCGGCCGCCGGTGAGCTGGTGTCGGCGGGGCGCAAGCCCGATACGCCGATGACGGTGACCGTCGCCGGTACGACCACGCGGCAGCGGACCTGGAGCGCGACCCTCGGGACCATCGCCCAGACGCTCAAGCAGGCCAAGGTGCTGCCCTCGCCCGAAGGCGGGCGGCCGGTGATAGCCGTGGTCGGTGAGCGTTCCGCCGCCGCCCAGCGCGACCAGCTGTCGTGGTTCGAGTCCAAGCCGCTCTTCGGGTGGCGGGTGCTCGTGCCGCGTACGAAGGAGCAGGCGGCTTCGCTCTCCGACCAGCTGCGGTCGTACGGGGCCGTGCCGCACGAGGTGCCGACGATCGCCGTCGAGCCGCCGCGGACGCCTCAGCAGATGGAGCGGGCGGTCAAGGGGCTCGTGACCGGGCGGTACGAGTGGATCGCCTTCACCTCGGTGAACGCGGTCAAGGCCGTGCGGGAGAAGTTCGAGGAGTACGGGCTCGATGCCCGTGCGTTCGCCGGGATCAAGGTCGCCGCGGTGGGGGAGCAGACCGCGAAGGCGCTGATCGCGTTCGGTGTGAAGCCGGATCTCGTGCCCAGTGGCGAGCAGTCGGCTGCGGGGCTGCTGGAGGACTGGCCGCCGTACGACCCCGTTTTCGATCCGATCGACCGGGTGTTCCTGCCTCGGGCCGATATCGCTACGGAGACGCTGGTCGCCGGGCTCATCGAGCTGGGCTGGGAGGTCGACGACGTCACGGCCTATCGGACCGTGCGGGCTTCGCCGCCGCCGGCCGAGACGCGGGAGGCGATCAAGGGGGGTGGCTTTGATGCCGTTCTCTTCACGTCGTCCTCGACTGTGCGGAATCTGGTGGGGATTGCCGGTAAGCCGCACAACGTGACTGTGATCGCCTGTATCGGGCCGGCCACCGCGAAGACCGCCGAGGAGCATGGGCTTCGGGTGGATGTGATGGCTCCGGAGCCGTCCGTGCACAAGTTGGCTGAGGCGTTGGCCGAGTTCGGGTTGCGGCGGCGGGCTGCGGCGGTCGAGGCGGGGGATCCTGTTACTCGGCCGAGTGAGCGGCGGCCGGGGGCACGGCGGCGGCGGTCCACGACGTAGGTGTGGGCGGGGTGTGTTTCGCCCCCGCCGCCCCTACCCTTCCCGTCCTTGAAGGGGCGCTGCCCCTTCGACCCCGGCCCCTGGGGGCTGCCGCCCCCAGACCCCCGCTGTCGGCCTGAACGGCCTCGTCCTCAAACTCCCCCAGAGGGGGCACCCCCAGACGGGCTGGAATGCCTGGTCCGGCACCCACCTTCGGACGGGCTATAGCGGCACCGTGTGGCCGAAGCGGAGCAGGTTCGAGGGGTCGTAGGTGGATTTGTCCTGGGTCAGGCGGGTGCGGGTCTCGGGGGTCCAGGCTCGGGCCCGGTCCTCGGGGTCGCCGGGGGTGCCGTGGATGTTGATCATTGTGTGGCCCGTGCCGTAGGGGGCCATCGCTGTGTACAGGGACCTTGTGGTCATCTCTATGGCCTCTGCTGCCGGTGGGGCTGCCAGGACGCCCACCGATTCCAGCAGGTAGTTCGCGTCCCGGGAGCAGATCGCGTCCTCCAGGCGGGCGGGGCGGGCGAGGGCGCCGCCCATGTGGCGGATCTCCACCACGAGGAGGGGGCAGTCGGGGACGTCCGGGCCCACCTCGGACAGGAACGTGCCGATCGCGTCGGGGGTCAGGTCGCGTAGCAGGGCGCATGCCTCGCGGGCCGGCAGGGGGTCCTGCGGTTCCATGTGGATGCGGTCCATGGCCGCGTACGGCATCTCCTCCACCGTGTCGACCACCACCGGCGCCGCCGCGCGGATCGGGGCCAGCAGGCGCTCCCCCTCGGCCGGGTCCCCGGGCCAGGCGATCGCGACGCGGGCCCAGAAGCCGCCGCGCAGGGGTTCGGGGATCTCCGGGATGGGCGGGAGCCGGAGGAGGGAGAAGGTGCTGCACATCTCGTCCGGGACCGTTCTGGTCCAGTCGGCCCAGGCGTGCAGCAGTGCCTCTGTGTGCTCGCCCGAGGCGTAGATGCCGCCGCCGAGGATCGTGGGCAGGGGCAGCAACTCGCACACCATCGACGTCACCACGCCCACATTGCCCTTGCCGCCGCGCAGCGCCCAGAACAGTTCAGGCTCGTGGTCGGGGTCGGACTCGTACAGGGTGCCGTCGGGTGTGGCCACCTGGAACGAGCGGACCAGGTCGGTCGCGTAGCCGTAGGCCCGGCCGAGGACCGGCAGGCCGCCGCCCAGGGTGTAGCCGACCGCGCCGGCGTCCGTGGACGTGCCGCAGAGGGCGGCCAGGCCGTGCGGTGCGGTCGCGTCCAGGACGTGCCGCCACTTCGCGCCGGCCGCGACCGTCGCGAGGCGCCGGTCCGGGTCGATGCGTACGTCTGTCATGCGGGCCGTGCTGATCAGCAGGCCGTGGTCGATCGGGAAGTTCGCGCCGTGGCCCGTCGCCTGCACGGCGACCGGTGTGCCGGTGGCCGACGCCCAGCGCAGCGCCGTCACGATGTCGTCGACGTCCGTCGCACCCACGACCACGTCGGGCGTGTGCAACGCGGCCAGGTTGAAGCCGGTGACCTCCTCGGCGTAGCCGTCTTCGCCGGGGCGCAGGACCGGGCCGTGGATCTCGGAGAGGGCGAAGAGGTCGGGGGTGTTGAGGTGGTGGGTGGCGGTCATCGCGTCCTCCGTGGAGTGCGTACGTACGGAGGGACGGCGGCGGCGAGGCGGGTGGGGCGCGGCCGTCGGGGTCCTGGGAGGTCTCTACTTCAGGATGGACCCGGTGGGTGGGGGGCCGCATGCGGGCCGCCGGGGCCGTGTTCCGTCCGACGCCTCGTCGGCAAAGGCGGTGCCGACGCGGGCGTAGCGTAGGTGGCATGACGACGTACGGATCCTTCCCCGGTACGCGGCCGCGGCGTCTGCGGACCACCCCGGCCATGCGGCGGATGGTCGCCGAGACCAGGCTGCACCCCGCCGACTTCATCCTCCCGGCCTTCGTGCGCGAGGGCGTCAGCGAGCCGGTGCCGATCGCGGCCATGCCGGGGGTCGTCCAGCACACGCGGGACAGCCTGAAGAAGGCCGCCGCCGAGGCGGTGGAGGCCGGCATCTCCGGGATCATGCTCTTCGGGGTGCCCGAGGAGGCGAAGAAGGACGCCCTCGGGACTCCTGGGACCGATCCGGACGGGATTCTCCAGGTCGCCATCCGGGATGTGCGGGCCGAAGTGGGGGACGAGCTGCTCGTCATGTCCGATCTGTGTCTCGACGAGACCACCGATCACGGGCACTGCGGGGTGCTGGACGCGGACGGGCGTGTCGACAACGACGCGACCCTGGAGCGGTACGCCGAGATGGCGCAGGTGCAGGCCGACGCCGGGGCCCACGTGGTCGGGCCCAGCGGGATGATGGACGGGCAGATCGGCGTCGTCCGGGATGCGCTCGACCAGATCGGGCGGGAGGACGTCGCCGTCCTCGCCTACACCGCCAAGTACGCCTCCGCCTTCTACGGGCCGTTCCGGGAGGCCGTCGGCTCGTCGTTGCAGGGTGACCGGAAGACGTATCAGCAGGACCCGGCGAATGCGCGGGAGTCGCTGCGGGAGCTCGCCCTCGACCTGGAGGAGGGCGCCGACATGGTGATGGTCAAGCCGGCCGGGCCCTACCTCGACATCCTGGCGCGGGTCGCCGACGCGGTGGACGTGCCGGTCGCCGCCTATCAGATCTCCGGCGAGTACTCGATGATCGAGGCCGCCGCCGAGAAGGGCTGGATCGACCGGGACCGGGCCATCCTGGAGGCGCTGACCGGCATCAAGAGGGCCGGAGCCCGCAACATTCTGACCTACTGGGCCGTCGAGGCGGCACGGGGACTTCGCTGACGAAACGGCCGACGGCACGGCAACGGTTCCGGATCGGTCCGGCATCGGAACGCATTCATTTCGGCCACGACTGGAACTCGGATCGGGGCAGTTCCGGTTGCGGCGCCGGATCCTCGCGGGACTCGCGCGGGGATGCTCGGTGATCTTCGATGGATCTGTCCTGAATTCGACGGTCGCAGGCGGGCGGGATCAGGAGGGTGATCAAGGTTCGGCGCCATGAGCTGCGCAGACGAACCGAATTGACGGGTTCCCGTCAGTGTTCGTAGCTTCTGCGCCTGACCTGATCCGTTCCGGACGGTCAGTCATATGTCGATCCCTGGGGGGGATGCAGTGAACTGGTTCATCGAGGTGCTCAAGAAGTACGCGGTGTTCAGCGGCCGTGCGCGCCGCAAGGAATACTGGATGTTCACGCTGTTCTACCTGATCTTCGAGATCGTGTTCATGGCCGTCGGCTACGCGATCGACTTCCCGGCCCTCGTGGGCGTCTTCGTGGTCGCGCTCCTGCTGCCCAGCCTGGCCGTCGCCGTGCGCCGACTGCACGACACCGATCGCTCGGGCTGGTGGATCCTCATCGGGATCGTCCCGCTCGTCGGCTTCATCGTCATGCTGGTCTTCCTGTGCTCGGACACCCAGCCGGGCGCGAACAAGTACGGCCCGAGCCCCAAGGAGGTCCCGGCGCACGCGTGATGCCGTGAGCCGGTGATGTGGGCCTCAAGGCCTGAAGGCCGCCCGGATGTCGTCCGGGTGGCCTTTCGCCGTCCCCGGGTCATGGAGGGCGGCCGGGCCCTCGTCGCGCAGTCCCTGGCCGTCCTCGCACGCGGTCAGCGTGAGCGCGGCGATCGTCACCAGCGTGGCGGCGAGGAGCCGGGCGTACGGGCGACGTGCGGGGGGTGCGGACGCGGACATGCGCTGGGGCCTCTCCTTGGGTGGGGTCGGGGTCGGACCCCAGCCTGCGTGATCATCCCTCGCTGCCGCCAGCGTTCCCCGCGATTTCGGGACGCCCGAGCGGCGGAATGCGGGTTGAGCTGCGGGGACGTCATGTCCCAACGGCCTGGTGTGGGACGTCCGGAGTGCTGAAAGACCCCGCCGTGCGGCGGCGGAGTCCGCATACCGAAAAGCTGCCTGTAGGCGACACGTAGTTCTCTAGGCTGCCCGGCACGAGCCGTCAGGCTCGTCGTCGAGCCGAAGGAGCCGTGTCATGACCGTCACCGAGCCCGCGCCTCCCGCACCCCGCCACACCCCGGCCGCCGTGCCGCCGCTCGCGGCGCGGGCAGGGTCGGTCGGCGGGTCGCCCGTGCGGGACATCCTCGCCGTCACCGCGCGGCCCGAGGTCATCAACTTCGCGGGCGGGCTGCCGGCGCCGGAGCTGTTCGACCGGGAGGGCATCGCGGCCGCCTTCCGCGATGTGCTCGCCGAGACGCCGGAGCGGGCGTTGCAGTACTCCACGACGGAGGGCGAACCGAGCCTGCGCACCGGGCTCGCCGCGCGCATATCGGCCGGGGGCCTGGCGACGGACGCCGACGACCTTCTCATCACCACCGGCTCCCAGCAGGGTCTGTCGCTCCTGGCCACCGCGCTGCTGGATCCCGGGGACACGGTCCTTGTCGAAGACCCCTGTTATCTGGCGGCACTTCAGGCCTTCGGCCTCGCGGGAGCGCGGGTCGTGGCCGTGCCGGGGGACGCGGACGGGGTGGACGCGCAGGCGCTGGAGGAGCTGGTGGCGCGGGAGCGGCCGAAGCTCTTCTACACCGTGCCCACGTTCCAGAACCCGACCGGCAGGACCCTGCCCGGCGAGCGCAGAGCGGCCGTCGCCGAGGTCGCCGCCCGGAGCGGGGTGTGGCTCGTCGAGGACGACCCGTACGGCGAACTCCGCTACGAGGGCGAGCGCGTGCCCTGGATCGCGTCCTACCCCGGGGCCCAGGACCGTACGGTGCTGCTCGGTTCCTTCTCCAAGGTGATGGCGCCTGGCCTGCGGCTGGGCTGGCTGCGCGCCCCGGCAGCCCTGCGCCGGGCCTGCGTGGTCGCCAAGCAGGCGGCCGACCTGCACACGCCGACCCTCAACCAGCTCGCCGCCGCCAGCTACCTGACCGGCCTCGACGCACACGTCGCCCGCGTCAGGGACGTCTACCGCGAACGCCGCGACGCCATGGTCGCCGGCCTGCCCGAGGCCCTCCCGGAGGGGTCGGCATGGGCCCGTCCCGAGGGCGGCATGTTCCTGTGGGCCCGGCTGCCGGAGTCGTACGACACGACGGCTCTGCTGCCGAAGGTGGTGCGGCAGGACGTGGCGTACGTCCCCGGCGCGCCCTTCTACGCGGGCGAGCCCGACCGGTCGACCCTGCGGCTGTGCTTCGTGACGCAGACGCCCGCGGAGATCGGGGAGGGGCTGAGGCGGCTCGGGGAGGGCTTGCGTCAGTCTTAGGGCATGGCCGACACAGCGCAGACGGTTCAGGCGGCGGGGTTCGACCTCGACGCGTATCTCCGGCGGATCGGTCGGGAGGGCGAGCGGCGGGCCGACGTGGCGACGCTCCGGGGCGTGCATCTCGCGCACATGAGGGGCATCCCCTTCGAGAACCTGGACGCCCTGCGGCTCACGGCGCCCTCCCTCGACCCCGCCGACCTGATGGCCAAGCTGGTCCACAGCCGGCGCGGCGGCTACTGCTACGAGCACAACACGCTGCTCGCGTGCGCGCTGGAGGCACTGGGCTTCGGCGTGACCCGGCTGGCCGCGCGCGTCGTGGTGGGAGCGGACCGTGTCGAGAGCCGCCCGCGCACGCATATGGCGCTGCTCGTCGAGGTGCCCGGCGACCCGCAGCCGTATCTCGCGGACGTCGGCTTCGGCGCGATCGGCGCGCTGCTGGAGCCGGTGCCGCTGACGGCCGGTGTCGAGTTCCGGGACGCGGAACGCCGGCACCGGCTCGTCCACGCCCCGTACCACGGGCCGCTGGAGCTGTGGGTGCTCCAGGCCCACGACCGGGCGAAGGGCGACTGGGCGGATCAGTACGCGTTCACTCTGGAGCCGTTCGAGAAGCCCGACTTCGAGGTCATCAACTGGCACATCGGCACCAATCCGCGCTCGCCCTTCACCCAGCGTGTCTACGTCCAGAGCGTCACCGCCGAACGTCACCTCCTGCTCAGCGGCCGGCTGCTCACGCGGACGCCGGTGGACGGGGCGGTCGTCGAGCGGGAGGTGACGCAGGAGGAGCAGGCGCGGCGGTTGCTGGACGAGGAGTTCGGCATCGAGGTGCCGGACGGGATGCGGCTGCTGCCGGAGTGACCGGGAAGGGCGGGGCGGTCAGTCCCACCAGAAGTGCCAGGCCGGCTGGTTGAGGAGCCGCTTCTCGGCGTACGCGTGCACGGTGCTGTCGCCGCTCTGCAGGATGTTGTCCGGGCAGAACGCGAAGTGCTCGGCGGCGACGGCCTCCGCCTCGGCCTCGGTGGTCGGCGGAAACGCGACGGAGACGAGCAGGTGGTCGAAGCCGAGCGCCACGACCCGTATGCCGAAGCGGTCCTCCCAGGAGCGGAGCACCGCGCAGAGGCGAGCGGTGTCGCCCTCGTGGTTCACCGGGCCCGTCCAGCCGATCGCCGCCGGAACGTCCGCGCTGCGACGGGCCGGGACGAGGGCGAGGCGGGGGTCCTCCAACAGGCCGCCGCTGTCCAGCAGGGAGTCCGCGATGTCGACGGCGACCGAGTCCGGGTCGTCGGCGGGGACGGCGCCGGAGGAGGCGGGTGCGTCGGCCAGGCCGGGCCACTCCTCTTCCGTCTCCCCGGCCGCGTACTCGTCCCAGAGGTCCGCCAGCACCTCGTCGGCGTCGTGATCTCCCGGGTACGACATCGCCTCGGGCGTCAGCTCCCACATCTGCGGGCCGCCATGGCGGCCGCCCGCGTCCAGGACGACCGGCAGCAGGCCGGCGGTCCGCCGGGCCGGGGCCAGCGCGGCCCAGGCGCCCGGCACCGCCGGCTGGTCGGCGAGCCACAGCAGCGGCCCGTGCGATTCGTCCTCGCAGGTCGCGTCGAGGAGCCTGCCGGGCGGGAGTTGGAGACCGAGCGCGGCGCCCGTCGGGTCGGTTGCGAGCTTCGGCAGCGGGTTCGGAAGAGTCGCCATGCCGGTGACTGTAGAGGCCGGCACTGACAACTCATCCGGCGACTCATCCGGCGACTCATCCGGCCACTCGGCTGTCGAAGCACTCCTTCCCGTCGCCCGCCGCCGGTCGGAAGCAGGCGCGGACCGCGGTTCCGGGCCGAGCAGCGGTCATCGGGGTGTAGATGTAGGCGTCCGCGTCGATGGCGTCCTGGACCTCGGCGCTGCGGACGGGACCGTCAGGGACGTCGGCGCCGCTGCGGTCGGCCGCCGACATCTCCAGCCGGTCGCCCACGCGCGTCCCCCACATCCGGGCCCAACTCGTCCCGCACTCCTCGCTGTAGCGCAGCTCCAGCCAGGCGCCGGTGGTGGTGCGGTGCCTGGCGAGGGTGACCGGAGTCGCAGCGCACTTCATGTGCATCGGGCTCCTGCCCTCGCAGGCCGCCCCCTGGCAGTGGGGCCAGGCCGCGGACGGCGGCGGGGCCAGGGCCGACCCCGGCTCCCCCTCCGGGTGCGGCAGCAGCAGGGCCACCGCCGCGACGCCCCCGAGGACCACGGCACACACCGACGCGAGCACCGCCAGGGCTGTCGCACTGCGGTGGGCGGCACGTCCGTCCGCGGGAGTCCCGGCACCCGTGACCTGCTGAGGACACGGAGACCGTGGGCCCTCCCGGGACCGCCCGCTGCTCTCCGACTCAGCGATCTCCCACAGGGCCAGACAGCGCCCCTCCGGCTCGCCCGCGAGACGGCACAGGTCCTGTACCGCGTCGCGCGGGGGCAGGGTGCGGCCGTTGAGGTAGCGGTCCCAGGAGGACTTGCTGAACGCCGTCTTCGCCGCGAGGCCGACCAGGCTCAGGCCGGTGCGGACCTTCAACTCCCTGAGCGCGCAGGCCAGTCGGGCCCGTTCCGGTGACGGGGTCGTCATCGCCGTAGGGCCTTCCAGGTGTGCGGGCCGATGATGCCGTCCACCACCAGCCCCGCCCGCTGCTGCGCACGCCGGACCGCGGCCTCCGTCAGCGGACCGAAGATCCCGTCGATGCCGCCCGGCGAGATGCCCGCCCGGCGCAGCAGACACTGCGCCTCGGCCACCTCCGGTCCCGCGTGGCCGTTCGCCAGGATGGCGCCCCGGGTGGGGCTGATGCCCGCGTACCAGCGGCCGCCGACCCGCTCGACACGGCAGGCGTAAGCGGGCGCCGACTGCGAGGACGATGCCGGTGCCGACGCGGCGGACGCGGCGAGGGGAGCCGCTGTCTCTCCCGCGCCGCCGAGGAGCCGTACGGCGAGGAGGACCGCCGACGAGACGGCCAGCACCAGGGCCACGGTCCCCGCGACCAGGGCGACCCGCAGCGAACGCGTCGGCGAACGTGCCCCGTCGGGCCGGGACGCGGCCGCGGTCTGAGACCCGGCCGTCAGGATCTCCGGCTCCGGCTTCGTTGCTTCCGGCATCGCCGCTTCCGGGCCGGGCGTGTGCACCGCGGGCGCCTCGCCGCGTCTGTTCCCCCACGCCTCCGCCGCGACCTCGCGCAGGGCCAGCCACCGCGTCGGATCCTCACCCCCGATCCGGGCCAGCGCCTCGACGGCCTGCGGCGGCGGCAACGAACGGCCGCCCAGATACCGCTCCCATGACTTCGGGCTGTACCCCGTCCTCGCGGCCAGCTGCCGCAGGCTCAGCCCGCTGTGGTCCTTCAGCCGGCGCAACCGCACCACCAACTGCCGTACGCGCGGATCGAGTTCCGCGGGCAGCACTGCCCAACGCGACATGTTCCCCCCATTCGCGTTCACGGTCCGGCACGCGGTCCGTGGTCAGCGGCCCCCATGCCCCGTCGCATTCTGCATCAGCATCCACCGCCCGCACCGGGAGATGGTGCGCGTAACGGTACGAAATCGGCCAACCGCTCGCCACGGGCGTCCCGCCGTGACGTCACGCCGCGACAAGTTTCCGCAGGTCAGCGAGTGGGACGTCCCGCGGTGACGTCACTTCGGCGGCAACTGTGGCAGGCCTGGCCGCCCGCCCCGCACGCTCGTTTCGCCAGCCCGGCGGCAGGGGCCGCCACCCGAGACAGAGCGAGAGGGAAACGCATGCGACCGAATGTCTGGACGAGGACCCTCGTCAGCGTCAGCGCCGTGATCGGCCTTGCCGCCGGAAGCCTCGCCACCGCGGGCACCAGCTTCGCGGCACCGGACACACAGCCGGCCGTGAGCTCCGAGGTCTCCGTCCTCGCGGTGAACAACCTCGGCCTGAGCGCCGCCGAGGCCAAGAAGGTCCAAGGCTGGCTGAAGCAGTACTGGGGCTACACCGGCGCGATCGACGGGCAGCTCGGCACCAACAGCTGGAAGGCGTTCCAGCGCTGCCTCAAGGAGTACTGGGGCTACACCGGCGCGATCGACGGCATCGTCGGATCGGGCACCATCAAGGCGCTGCAGCGGCTGCTCCAGCACTACGGCTACACCGGCGCGATCGACGGGATCGCCGGCTCGGGCACCAAGGCCGCGTTCAAGAACTTCGCCAACAGCCGTTAGGTGCACAGCTAGGCGCACTGCCGTTCCGTACCAAGACAGCGGCCCGTCCTCTCCCTCGGGGAGACGACGGGCCGCGCGCGTGTCCTCGGACGCTCAGAGGCGCTCAGGCGTCCGGATGCCCAGCAGGGCCATGCCCTGGTGCAGCGTCCGGGCCGTCACGTCGCACAGGAGCAGACGGTTCTCCGCCACGTCCTTCGGCGGCTCCGGCTTGATCACCGGGCACTTGTCGTAGAACGACGTGAACAGCGACGCCAGCTGGTACAGGTACGCGGCCAGCTTGTGCGGGGCGTACTCCGCGGCCGCCTCGAAGACCGTGTCACCGAACGCGTCCAGGTGCAGGCCGAGCGCCCGCTCCGCCGCGTGCAGTTCCAGCTCCGGGTGCGCGGCCGGCCGGGTCTCGCCCGCCTTGCGCAGGATCGACTGGATACGGGCGTACGCGTACTGGAGGTAGACGGACGTGTCGCCGTTCAGCGAGACCATCTGGTCCAGGTCGAACTTGTAGTCCCGGTTCGGCGACGTCGACAGGTCCGCGTACTTCACGGCGCCGATGCCGACCTGTGCGGCCCGCTCCTGGATCTCGTCCTCGGTGAGGTCCTGTGCCTTCTCCCGTACGACCTCCGCGGCCCGCTGCACCGCCTCGTCCAGCAGGTCCTCAAGGCGTACGGTCTCGCCCTCACGCGTCTTGAACGGCTTGCCGTCCGCGCCCAGCACCGTGCCGTAGCCCATGTTGTGGGCGGTGACGCCGTCGCTCAGCCAGCCGGCCCGCCGGGCCGTCTCGAAGACCATCTTGAAGTGCAGGGACTGGCGTACGTCCACGACGTAGAGCAGCGACGTCGCGTGCAGGTCGGCGACACGGTTGCGGATCGCGGTCAGGTCGGAGGCCGCGTAGCCGAAGCCGCCGTCGGCCTTCTGCACGATCAGCGGGACCGGCTGGTCGTCCTTGCCGCGGATCTCGTCGAAGAACACCACGAGCGCGCCCTCGGAGCGCACCGCGACACCCATCTCCTCCAGGAGGCGGGCGGTCTCGGGCATGCCCTCGTTGTACGCGGACTCGCCGACGATCTCGTCGTCGCGGATCTCCATGTCCAGCTTCTCGAAGACCGAGTAGAAGTAGACCTTCGACTCGTCCACGAACTGCTGCCACAGCTCCAGCGTTTCCTTGTCGCCGGACTGCAGGGCGACGACCCGCTTGCGGGCCCGCTCCTTGAACTCCTCGTCCGAGTCGAAGACCGCGCGTGACGCCTTGTACACCCGGTTCAGGTTGCTCATCGCCTGCTCGCCGTCGACGTCGGCCGCGGGGGCCAGCTCGCCGGGGTTCTCGAACAGGTACTGGATGAGCATGCCGAACTGGGTGCCCCAGTCGCCGATGTGGTGCCGGCCGATCGTCTTCTCGCCGGTGAAGTCGAGCATGCCGCGCAGGGCGGCGCCGATCACCGCGGAGCGGAGGTGGCCGACGTGCATTTCCTTGGCGACGTTCGGCTGGGCGTAGTCGACGACGGTGATGCCGGGGGTGTCCTTGCGGGGGACGCCGAGGCGTTCGGAGTCCGCGTAGCGTGCCGCGAGGTTCTCCGTGATCGCCTTGTCGGAGACGGTGATGTTGAGGAAGCCGGGGCCGGAGACTTCGACATCCTTGACCACGTCACCGGTGGTGATGTTGCCGACGACCTGGGTGGCCAGCTCTCTGGGGTTGGCCTTGGCCTTCTTGGCGAGGGCGAGAATGCCGTTCGCCTGGAAGTCGGCCCGGTCGCTACGTCGCAGCAGCGGGTCGACGTCGGTCGCCTCCGGCAGGGTGGCCGAGAGGGCGGACGTGAGCTGCTGTTCGACGGAAGCGCTGAGGGGCGTGACCGAGGCCATGGGGTGGGAGCCGTTCTCCTCGTGGGTTTGGTAGACGTGCTCAGTATCCCATGGGGGGTAAAGCGGATTTCGCGGCTGCGGGCCGGTGGGGGCTTGTCGCGCAGTTCCCCGCGCCCCCAGAGGCGGCTGCGCCGCCTGTCGGGGCGGTCGTGCAAAGGCGTTTTCGTTGTTGCCGTCCTTGCTGGGACAATGAGGGCGCCAGCCGTTGACCGTACGGCTGCCCTGGAGAAAGAAGGACGTGCCGATCGTGGCTCAGAGCACCGAGACCACCGACTGGGTCTCCCGTTTCGCGGATGAGGTCATCGAGGAGTCGGAGCGTCGGGCCCCGGGCAAACCGGTCGTCGTCGCGTCGGGACTCTCCCCCTCCGGACCCATCCACCTCGGCAACCTCCGCGAGGTCATGACCCCGCACCTCGTCGCCGACGAGGTCCGGCGGCGCGGGCACCAGGTCCGGCATCTGATCTCCTGGGACGACTACGACCGCTACCGCAAGGTGCCGGCCGGTGTCGCCGGGGTCGACGAGACCTGGGCCGCGCACATCGGCAAGCCGCTGACCTCCGTCCCGGCGCCGAAGGGCTCGGCGTACCCGAACTGGGCCGAGCACTTCAAGGCGGCGATGGTCGAGGCGCTCGCCGAGCTGGGCGTGGAGTTCGACGGGATCAGCCAGACCGCGCAGTACACCTCCGGGGTGTACCGCGAGCAGATCCTGCACGCCATGAAGCACCGCGGCGACATCGACGCCGTCCTCGCGCAGTACCGCACCAAGCCCAAGGGCGGCGCCAAGAAGTCGCAGAAGCCGGTCGACGAGGCCGAGCTGGAGGCCGCCGAGGGCTCCGGCGCGGCCGGCGAGGACGACGGCAGCTCCGGCTCCGCCGGGTACTTCCCGTACAAGCCCTACTGCGGCAACTGCGAGAAGGACTTCACCACCGTCACCTCGTACGTCGACGACACCACCGAGCTGACGTACACCTGCAACGAGTGCGGGTTCTCCGAGACCGTCCGGCTCAACGAGTTCAACCGCGGCAAGCTGGTCTGGAAGGTCGACTGGCCCATGCGGTGGGCGTACGAGGGCGTCGTGTTCGAGCCGAGCGGTGTCGACCACTCGTCGCCGGGGTCGAGCTTCCAGGTGGGCGGCCAGATCGTCGGGATCTTCGGCGGCAAGCGGCCGATCGGTCCGATGTACGCCTTCGTCGGCATCAGCGGCATGGCGAAGATGTCCTCCTCGCGCGGTGGGGTGCCCACCCCGTCCGACGCGCTGAAGATCATGGAGCCGCAGCTGCTGCGCTGGCTGTACGCCCGCCGCAGGCCCAACCAGTCCTTCAAGATCGCCTTCGACCAGGAGATCCAGCGGCTCTACGACGAGTGGGACAAGCTCGACGGGAAGGTCGCGGACGGGTCCGCGCTGCCCGCCGACGTCGCCGCGCACTCGCGTGCCGTGCGCACGGCAGCCGGTGAGCTGCCGCGTACGCAGTGCCCGCTGCCGTACCGGACGCTCGCGTCCGTCGCCGACATCACCGCCGGGCACCAGGACCAGGCGCTGCGGATTCTCTCCGAGCTGGACCCGGAGAACCCGCTGGGCTCGCTCGACGAGGCGCGTCCCCGGTACGACAAGGCCGAGGCCTGGATCAACACGCAGGTGCCCGCCGACCAGCGGACCATCGTGCGCGACGAGCCCGACGTCGAGCTGCTGAAGTCCCTCGACGAGGCGTCCCGGCAGTCGCTGCGGCTGCTCCTCGACGGACTGGAATCGCACTGGTCGCTGGACGGGCTGACCCACCTCGTCTACGGCGTGCCCAAGGTGCAGGCCGGGTTCTCCGCGGACGCGACGCCCAAGGAGCTGCCGGCCGAGATCAAGACCGCCCAGCGGTCGTTCTTCGCGCTGCTGTACCACCTGCTGGTCGGGCGGGACACGGGGCCGCGGCTGCCCACGCTGCTGCTTGCGGTGGGGCAGGAGCGGGTGCGGGCCCTGCTCGGGGAGTAGGCGATACGGGAAAGGGGGCCCTCGGCGGAGGGCCCCCTTTTTTTGAGCTCAAGATTCTGTGCTCAGAGTCAGGCGATGTGGTCCTCTTCCAGCTCCGCCGAATGGCGCTTCTGGAAGCGTTCCGTGAGGGTCTTCAGCGCGCTGGGGCTCAGCGACGTGCCGTATGTCGCCTGGATGTTGTCGCCCAGGACACGGGGCGTGGGGTAACTGCCGTCGATCGACTGACGGAAGATCTGGTAGTAGTCGTCGTCGTTCGGCTCCGCGGGCTCCGGAGGACCGCCGCCCTCGCCGAGCTGGCGGGTGCGGTTGCCGGTCACGGGGATCGGGAAGGTGCCGGTGTCCTCGGGGGAGGGCTCCTGGACGGGCGGTTCCTGCTGGTACTGGTCCTGGTACTGCTCCGCCTGGAGCTGTTCCTCGTACCACTCCTCGTAGTGGCCCTGGGGGTAGTACTGGGCGTCGTAGCCGCCCTGGTACTCGACGTTCCGGGGGGTGTTGAACCAGTCCTGCACGTACTCCGGCTGCTCGGCTCCGGGCGGGCGGACCGGCTCGGGGCCGGCCAGCTCGGGGCGCTGCTCGCCGGCGGGTGCCGTCTGCCGGGGGACCGGCGGCGCCGTGGCCGCGCGAGGGTCGGAAGCGTTGCCCGGCGTCGTACCGGCCATGTCGGCGGGCGACGCAGCGGCGTCCAGGGCCTGCTTCGGCGCCGGCGGCAGCAGCGCCGGCTCGATGCCCGCCGCGGCCAGCCCCGCCGGAGCCGTCTGCGCCAGCGGAACCCCGTACCGCGCCAGACGCAGCGGCATCAAGGACTCCACCGGCGCCTTGCGCCGCCATGCCCGGCCGAAGCGGGAGCGCAGACGGGCCTGGTACACCAGCCGCTCCTGCTCCAGCTTGATGACCTGCTCGTAGGAACGCAGCTCCCACAGCTTCATGCGGCGCCACAGCAGGAACGTCGGGACGGGGGAGAGGAGCCAGCGGGTGAGGCGGACGCCCTCCATGTGCTTGTCGGCCGTGATGTCCGCTATGCGCCCGATCGCGTGGCGGGCCGCTTCCACCGAGACCACGAACAGGATCGGGATCACGCCGTGCATGCCGACGCCCAGCGGGTCCGGCCAGGCCGCCGCGCCGTTGAAGGCGATCGTCGCCGCCGTCAGCAGCCACGCCGTCTGGCGCAGGAGCGGGAACGGTATGCGGATCCACGTCAGGAGAAGGTCGAGGGCGAGCAGGACGCAGATGCCTGCGTCGATGCCTATCGGGAAGACATAACTGAAGTTCCCGAAGCCCTTCTGGATGGCCAGCTCGCGGACGGCCGCGTACGAACCGGCGAAGCCGATGCCGGCGATGATGACGGCGCCGAACACGACCACACCGATGAGAATGCGGTGCGTCCGAGTCAGCTGCAGTGGCGCGGCCACTCGTACTCCCCTCCCAGTGCATGTTGTTGCGCGCAACAGGGTGGCACATCTGTGCGGCGTGCGGATTGCCGGTACGGCACGAGCCCGGTCCCTTCAGGGGGCCGGGCTCGTGCAACAGGCATGGCTGAGCTGCGAGTTGTGACTCAGCGGTGGGGCAGGTGTGACGGTCAGCTCTTCTTCGACGCTGACTTGGACGGGGAGCCGGCCGCCTTCGAGGAGCTCCCGGAGGGCGACTTCGAGGGAGCCTTCGAAGTCGACTTCGACGGGGCGCTGCTCGGCGTGCCCGCGGTGCCGCCGCCGCTGCCGTTCGCCTTCGTCACAGCGGCCACCGCCTCCTTGGCGGCCTTGCGCGCGAGCTTGTCCATGGACTCCGTGCTCGGGGTCTTCTCACCGGCCAGACCGGCGCCGTTGTAGTCGAGCGTCACGACGACGTTCTCGACCCGGGCCACGATCGTCTCCTGCCGGAAGGAGCCCTCCTTCTTCTTCAGGTCGTAGCGCACCGCCGTCGCCTGATCGCCCACCCCGGCGACCGGCTCCGACTTGGCGTTCCTCGCACCCGACACCGACTTCGCGTCCTTGGCCTGCGTCTCGTAGTACTCCTGCGCCCGCTTGTCGCCCGAGCGCGAGGCGTCCGACTCGAAGCGCAGCAGGGAGACGTTGAGCCAGCGGAACTGCGAGCCCTTCACGCCGTTGTTGTCGAGGCTGCTCCAGGAGCAGGAGCCACGCGTCGACGCATCGTCCGACGAGCCCTCCTTGCCGGACTTGGCCTTGGGGGCGAGTTCCTCCAGCGTCTTCTTCGACAGCGCCTTGCACGCCTGCGGAAGCGCCTTGTACGCCGCCGCCTGCACCGTCGGCGACGGGCTCGCGGACTCGGACGCCGACGCCGAGGCCTTCGTGTCCCCGGCGGCCTTGTCGTCCGAACCGGAGTCCGAGGAGCAGCCCGCGGCGATCAGCACCGCGGGCACGACGGCCGCGCAGACAAGGGCACGCTGCAGGCCGTGAAGGCCCTGCCCCCGCTGCTCGCGCTGCTCACGCCCGTCACGCTGTTCTCGCTCTGCTACTCGCTGCATGGTTCCTTCACTCATGACTGACACTCGTGGTCCCTGCGGTCGGATCGGGTCCGAGGGGCCACGGTACGCGGTGAAGAAGGTGTGTGGTCTCGTTTCGGTTACGTCGCACTCGGGCGCAAGAGGGTGCGCGAGGGGCGCTACTCCGCCAGTTCGTCGGCCAGTTGTGCCGCCAGTTTCTGGGCCCTGTCCTGCATTTCCTCGCTGTCCGGGACCGTGCCGACGGTGGCCGGCTGCTCCTCGTACTCGATCGTCACGATCACGTTGGACGTGCGGAACGCCACAGTCACCTTGCGCTGCTGGGCCGTCGAACCGGAGCTGCTGAGCTTGTCGTCGAGGAAGGCCTCGTCGCCGAGGTCGTCGAGCACACGGGGCTGGAGGTCGGCCGAGGTCGAGGCCGAGGCGGACGGGGAGGTGGAGGCCGAGGCGGAGGGCGAGGAGGACGCGGACGCCGACGGTGAGGCCGGGGACGAGGGGGCGGACGAGTCGCTCGGATCGGCGGAGGCGGTGCCCTCGCCGGTCGCGGTACTGCCGGACTTGGTGCTCGTCGGCTCGGGGAGGTCGGCCGCCTCCAGCAGGGCCGCGAAGAGCTGCTCCGCCTCGCTGTCGTCGCTGACCGACGTGTCGTACGACACCACACGCTCGAAGTCGACGAAGAGATGGTCCGTGGCGTCGCTCGACTCGACCTTCCAACGGCAGCCGACCTTGCGGTCGGTGTCGTAGGTGAGCGTCGGGGCGCCCTCGTACGCCTTCTCGCGCTGGTCCTCGTCCGTGATCTGCCGGACGCCCGGCAGGAGCGAGTCGAGCGTGTCCTCGCCGACCACGCCGCACGGTTCGGGGAGCGTGTCGTAGCGGCCGGGCTCGGCCGCGGCGGTCGCCGTGCCGGAGTCGCCGGGGTTGGAGCCGTCGGTCGTGCCGCCGTCGTCGGAGCTGCCGGTGCAGCCGGCCAGCAGCGCCGCGAGGAGGGCGGCGACGCCGGATACGTAGGCCTTCCGCTGCACGGTCAGGCTCCTCTCGACGGTGGCTTCGTGGTCGGTCCGTTGCCGGTCTTTCAGTGTCCCCGCTGGTTATTCGCTTGCCGCACGGGGGCGCCCACTGGAGACAATGTGTATCGCACGCACTGCCGTGGGCGCCGGTCCGCTGTCCCTTTCGTCGACCTTGGTGCCGGTTTTGCGATTTCAGACTTGTATTTGTTTTCCGGGGGATTGAGGGCGTTATGTCGTACGTGGAGATGCCGGGCGCGAAGGTTCCCATCCGTATGTGGACCGACCCGGCGACGGTCGAGGACGTGGCGCTGCAGCAGCTGCGCAACGTCGCGACCCTGCCGTGGATCAAGGGCCTCGCCGTGATGCCGGACGTGCATTACGGGAAGGGGGCGACGGTCGGGTCCGTCATCGCGATGCGGGGGGCCGTGTGTCCTGCTGCGGTGGGAGTGGACATCGGCTGCGGGATGTCCGCCGTCAAGACGTCGCTGACGGCCAATGACCTGCCGGGGGACCTGTCGCGGCTGCGGTCGAAGATCGAGCAGGCGATTCCGGTGGGGCGCGGGATGCACGACGATCTCGTCGACCCCGGGCGGCTGCACGGCTTCGGTACGGCCGGGTGGGACGACTTCTGGGGGCGGTTCGACGGGATCGCGGATGCGGTCAAGTTCCGTCAGGAGCGGGCCGGCAAGCAGATGGGCACCCTGGGCGGCGGTAACCACTTTGTTGAGGTTTGCACGGATACGGACGGTTCTGTCTGGCTGATGCTGCACTCCGGTTCCCGGAACATCGGCAAGGAACTGGCCGAGTTCCACATCGGCGTGGCCCAGAAGCTCCCGCACAACCAGGGCCTGGTCGACCGCGACCTCGCCGTCTTCGTGGCGGACACTCCGCAGATGGCGGCGTACCGGAACGACCTGTTCTGGGCGCAGGAGTACGCCAAGTACAACCGCACGATCATGATGGCGCTCCTGAAGGACGTGGTCCGCAAGGAGTTCAAGAAGGCGAAGCCGACCTTCGAGGCCGAGATCAGCGCGCACCACAACTACGTCGCCGAGGAGCGCTACGACGGCATGGACCTGCTCGTGACCCGCAAGGGCGCGATCCGGGCCGGCTCCGGCGAGTTCGGGATCATCCCGGGCTCGATGGGCACGGGTTCGTACATCGTCAAGGGCCTCGGGAACCCGATGTCCTTCAACTCCGCCTCGCACGGCGCGGGCCGGCGCATGAGCCGTAACGCGGCGAAGCGGCGGTTCTCGACGAAGGACCTGGAGGAGCAGACGCGGGGTGTGGAGTGCCGTAAGGACTCCGGCGTCGTGGACGAGATCCCGGGTGCGTACAAGCCGATCGAGCAGGTCATCGATCAGCAGCGGGACCTGGTCGAGGTCGTGGCGAAGCTGAAGCAGGTCGTCTGCGTGAAGGGCTGAACGAGGCAGGCCCCCGGTGTGAACCGGGGGCCTCGCTCATGCCGGGGGAGCGTCACCGCTCCAGCAGTGCGGCCCGGAGCGTCTCGCTCAACGGCTGTGGGTCCAGGGACAGCGCCTCGGAGACGTAGCCCTCGATGGAGCCGTAACGGCCCGCCAGCTCTGCCAGGAACAGGCGCATGACCGCCTCGGGGGCCCGGCCGAAGCCCGGCCAGGTCGGGGTGCGGCCGTTGTTGCGGGCCTTCCAGTCGGCCAGGAGGGCGGGGGCGGCCAGTTCGGTGAGGGTGAAGTCCTCGGTGATCGTGGTCTCCGGTACCCCGAGCAGGCCCAGGATCAGCGCCGCCAGCAGGCCCGTGCGGTCCTTGCCCGAGGCGCAGTGGAAGGCCAGCGGGGTGTTCGACTCCGCTGCCTTCGCCACCAGTTCCAGCGCGCTGCGGATTTCCTTCGTGCCGTCCTGCGCCACCCCCATGTAGCGCTCGGCCAGATACGGGCCGGGGTCCACGTCGGGCGTCAAGGCCGCCTGGTTGTACGGGCGGTGCTCGATGCTGAGGTTGTGGTACGTGAACGACGGGTGGTCCGGGATACGGCCGCTGTTCTCGATCTCCCAGGGGTAGCGCAGGTCGATGACCGTGCCGATGCCCAGGGCGCGGAAGCGGGTCCAGTCCGCGGTGCCCTCGCTCAACTTGCCGAGGGAGTCCGCGCGGTAGAGGCGGCCGGCGCGGACGCGGTGGCCGTCGGTCGTCGGGTAGCCGCCCAGGTCGCGGAAGTTGTGCAGCGCTTCGAAACGTATGTGTCTGTCCACGCTGCGTGACCCTACTTCGGTGCGTGCGTCACCGCGTAGATCATGACGAACGCCACGATGTGGATGCCGAACAGGAAGTAGCCGAGCCACCACCACATCTGGCGTTCGTCGTGTGGGTCCTTGCGTCCGTCCTCCGGCACTACAGCTCCCTGTGGACCTTCGTGTTGGACGCCTGGGCGCGGGGCCGGACCACCAGGAGGTCGATGTTGACGTGGCTGGGGCGGGTGATGGCCCAGGTGATGGTGTCGGCGACGTCGTCGGCCGTCAGCGGGGCGGCCACGCCCTGGTAGACCTTCGACGCCTTGTCGGTGTCGCCGGAGAAGCGGGTCAGGGCGAACTCGTCCGTCTTGACCATGCCGGGCGCGACCTCGATGACGCGGACCGGGCGGCCGACGATCTCCAGGCGCAGGGTCTCGGCGAGGACGTGGGCGCCGTGCTTGGCGGCGACGTAGCCCCCGCCGCCCTCGTAGGTGCCGTGGCCGGCGGTGGAGGAGACGACGACCACCGTGCCGTCGCCGCTCGCCTCCAGCTTCGGGAGCAGGGCCTGGGTGAGGTTCAGGGTGCCGAGGACGTTCGTCTCGTACATCGTGCGCCAGTCGGCCGGGTCGCCGGTGGCCACCGGGTCGGCGCCCAGTGCACCGCCGGCGTTGTTCACCAGGACGCCGATCGTCTTGAAGGCCAGGGCGAACTCGTCGACCGCGGCGCGGTCGGTCACGTCCAGCTGGTAGGCCGCGGCCGAGTGGCCGGCCGCGTTGATCTCCTCGGCCAGCGCCTCGATGCGGTCCTTGCGGCGGGCGGTGAGGACCACGCGGTAGCCCGCCGCGGCCAGCTGCCGTGCCGTGGCGGCGCCGATTCCGCTGCTCGCACCGGTGACGACGGCGATGCGGGAGGCGGTGGACGGGGCTGCGGCGGGCATGGCTGCTCCTCTTGCTCGGTCGAGTCCAGGGACTGTCCGGCCAGGATAGGCGCGCGGAGCGGTGGGACAATGAGACGGGTGATCCCCCGAGCAGGAGGTGGAGCATGGGACAGGCACGTGACGTCATGGATCGGCTCACCGCAGCGATCACCACGGCGGACCCCAAGGGCATAGCCGAGCTGTACGCACAGGACGCGGTCGCCGTCACCCCCGATGGCGGAGAACTGCACGGGCGTGACGACATCACCGCGTACTGGCGTCAGATGGCGGAGATGATTCCCGACGGGCGGTACGAGTCGGTGCACTCCTACGAGGTCGGCAACACGGCCATCGACGAGGGCGTCTTCACCGGCCGGAACACGGGGCCGATCCAGCTGCCCACGGGAGAGACGCTGCCCGCGACGCAGAAGGAGATCAGGATCCGCGGGGTCGACTTCGCCACCGTCGACGACAGCGGACACATCGTCGACTACCGGCTCTACTTCGACGAGATGGAGTTCCTCGGGCAGTTGGGGCTGCTGCCGCCGGCCTGAGCGCGTCGGTCAGTCGCCTCGCGGCGCGTACATGATCACCGCCATGCCCGCGAGGCAGATCAGTGCGCCCGTGACGTCCCAGCGGTCCGGGCGATAGCCGTCGGCGACCATGCCCCAGGCCAGTGAACCGGCGACGAAGACACCGCCGTACGCGGCGAGGATGCGGCCGAACTCGGCGTCGGGCTGGAGTGTGGCGATGAAGCCGTAGGCGCCGAGGGCCATCACGCCCGCGCCGATCCACAGCGAGCCGCGGTGTTCGCGCACGCCCTGCCAGACCAGCCAGGCGCCGCCGATCTCGAAGAGGGCGGCGACGACGAACAGGGCCGCGGAACGCAGGATGAGCATGCGGGCAGCTTGCCATGGGGCCGCAGCGTGTCCGTTCAGCGGTTCCGGGCGGCGCACGTCACCTGTTGGACGGCGCCTGCGACGCGCTCCGCGTGGGATACATCCGTACGACCACGCTGGAGTGAGGAGTGGGCGGATGCGGCGGATGAGGGTTGCTGCGGTGTGCGGTGCGGCCGTGATGACGGCGGTCGGCGGGATGGCCGTGGCCCCGGCCGCCGGGGCGGTGAGCGCGCCGGCGGCGGATCTCGCCTTTCACGGCTCCGCCGCCATGTCCGGCGGTCGGGTCGCCGTACGGTTCACGCCGTACCGGCTCGGGACGGGTGCCGTGCCGGAGGCGACGGCGCTGGTACGGCTGCGCTTGTCCGAGGCGCTGGCGGACCGGCAGGCGCTGCCCGAGAGGTGTGCGCGGGCGGGGGAGCGGATCGTGATGTGCCGGGTCGGGGCGCTGGACGCGGACGGGGTGGGGGAGCCGGTCGGTCTGCGGGTACGGCTGCGGGGCGCGCCGTCGGAGGTGCTGGTGGAGTTCGACACCGTGCGCACCGGTGGCGCGGCGGGCACGGACCGCGGGAACGACCAGCAGCGGGTGCTGGTGCTGGACACGGGGGACTCTTACCACTTCTGACGCTTCAGTCCCGTCCTAGTCGTCCGGGGTCTCGCCGTCGTAGCGCTCGCGTGCCTGGCGGACCTCGTCGAAGTGGGTCTCCGCCCAGTCCTTCACCGCGGTCAGCAGCAGGGCCAGGCCGTGTCCGAGCGGCGTGAGCTCGTAGTCGACCCGGACGGGGACCGACGGGGTGACGGTGCGCGTGAGGAGGCCGTCCCGCTCCAGTGAGCGCAGGGTCTGGGTCAGCATCTTGGGGCTGACGCCGGCGATCTTGCGGCCGAGGTCGCTGTAGCGCATCGGGCCCGCGGAGAGGGCGGCGACGACGAGGCTGACCCACTTGTCGCTGAGGCGGTCCAGGAGCTGGTTGGTGGGGCAGCTCCTGAGGAACGCGTCGTAGGCGATACGGGCCTCTTCGCGCCGCTGGGCCGCTGTCATGGTCGGCATGGCTCACCTCGCGGGTACGTACGCACTCCCAGGTAACTACTTACGAATGGATAGTAACTCTTCCTAGGGTTGTTGCAACAGCGGGGAAACCCTCCCCGACATGCACTGATTGCACATATCAGGAGAGTTGCCATGCGTGCTGCTGTGGTGAGGACGTTCGGCGGACCGGACGCCGTGGAGGTCTTGGAGCGGGACGTGCCCGAGCCGGGTGCGGGGCAGGTGCGGATCAAGGTCGCGGCTGCCGCGCTGAACCCGGTCGACGCGGGGTTGGCGGCCGGTGTCTTCGGGGGTGCCGGCGCTGATGTCGGGCTCGGCTGGGACGTGGCCGGGACGGTGGACGCGGTGGCGCCGGCCGCTTCCTGGAATGTCGGGGACGAGGTGGTGGCGCTGCACCACGGCATGCTCAAGCCGCTCGGTACGCATGCCGAGTACGTCGTCGTCCCCGCGGACGCCGTCGCCAAGGCCCCGGCGACGGCCGACGCCGTCCACGCGGCGACGCTGCCGCTGAACGCCCTGACCGCCGCGCAGGCCCTGGACCGGCTGGAGTTGGCGCCGGATCACTCGCTGCTGGTGACGGGCGCGGCGGGCGCGGTCGGCGGATACGCCGTGCAACTCGCCGCTCACCGGGGGATATCCGTGACCGCACTGGCCCGCGAGGCCGACGAGGAACTCGTACGGTCCTTCGGGGCCACCCGTTTCACGGCGGGTGCCGTCGACGCGGGGAGCTTCGACGCCGTGCTGGACGCCGCGATCCTCGGCGAGACGGCGCTTGCGTGGGTGCGGGACGGGGGCGCCTACATCGGCGTCATTCCGGGCATCCAGCCCGGGTCCGTGCGCGGCGTGCGGACCGGAGCGGTCGAGGTGAGCGCGGACGGGGCGCAGCTCGCCGAACTGGTCCGGCTGGTGGACGACGGGGTGCTCACCCTCCGGGTGGCCGAGACCTTCGCGCTGGACGACGCGGCCAAGGCGCACGCCCGGCTGGCGGAGGGCGGGGTGCGGGGCCGGTTGGTCCTGGTTCCTTGAACGCCAATCCTTAGTCGCCGGTGCTGCCGGTGCTGCCGGTGCCGCCGGACCGGCCGTCCGCCGCGTCCGCCGCGTACGCCGTCGGCGGCACCCCCACCGTCGCCGTGAAGTCCCGGACGAGGTGGGCCTGGTCGGCGTAACCGAGCTCGCTTGCGAGGGTGGCCCAGTCGACGTCGGTGCGGGTGCCGGCGAGGTCCAGGGCCTCGTGGATGCGGTAGCGGAGGATGCACCACTTGGGGCTGACGCCGATGTACGTCGAGAAGAGGCGCTGCATCGCCCGCACCGACAGGCCCTGTTCCTCGGCGAAGTCGCCGACGCGGCGCACCGTACGGTCGGCGCGGATGTGCCGGACGAGGTCCATGGCGAGGTCGGCCTGCGGGTCCGGGGTGCAGGGCAGGGCGAGCAGGAAGGCGTCGAGGGCGGCCACGCGGGCGGCGTCCTCGGCAGGGGTGACGATCGCGTGGGCGGCGTCGCCCGTGGCCTGCGCGAACACCTCCTGGGCGGGCAGCGCGCGGCCCGTCCACCGCGACACCGGCGCCTCGGGGACGTAGGGCCGGAAGCCGCCGGGCCGGAACTTCGCCCCGCAGACCCGGCCCCGGCCGGTCAGCTTCCGGGTGTACAGGCCGAGCGCGACGCCGGTGACCTCGGCATACGGCGGACCCTCGTCCTCGTCCCACTGGAAGGTGAGGTTCACGGCCGGGTGCGGGACGATGTGGGAGGCGTAGGGCGCGGGCAGGTCCCAGTCGATGAGCCAGTACCACTCGACGTACCGGCGCAGCGGCTCGGCGGGCTCGTGGCGGCGGAACCGGACGCGGTTCAGCAGCGCGGCCGGGTCGACGATCCCGCGGGTGTCGTGGCGGGGTGCCTCCATGGCGGGATCGTACGTCGCGTTTCTTCAAGAAGGGCAGCCGCCGATGTCCCTACCGTCGAGGCATGGACACGAACAGTGTGAAGACGTACGGCATCGGCGAGCTGCTGGCGATGGCGCGTGAGCGGGCGGTTCCGGTGGTGCGGGGCATTCCCGACACGGCGCTCGTCGCGCCCACGCCCTGCGCGGAGTACGACGTGAAGGCCCTGGTCAATCACCTCTACCAGGTGATCGTGCAGTTCCAGCGGCTGGCCGCGAAGGAGGCGTCGGACTTCGGTGACACCCCGGACCGGGTCACCGGGAACGCCGAGTGGCGCGAGGGGCTCGCGCTGGAGGCGGACCGGCTGGTGGCGGCCTGGTCCGCGCCCGGCGCCGAGGAGGGGACGACCGGCGGGATGGACATGCCCGCGCGGCTGGTCGGCTCGATGGCGCTGCTCGATCTGACGGTGCATGTGTGGGACCTGGCCCGGGCGACCGGCCAGGACTGCCCGGGCGCCGACGAGGCGGTCGTGGCGGAGCTCGCCGGCGCGGTGGACACGCTGGCGCCGACGGCCAGGAAGATGGGGGTGTTCGGGGAGCCGGCCCCCGAGCCGGAGGGCGCGTCGCGGTTCGAGCGCCTGCTCGCGCGAACCGGCAGGGATCCGCGCTGGCGGTAAGCACGGCGGGCCGGGATCGTCCGGGCAGGTCGGCAGTGGTTTCGGCGGGCCGGGAATAGTCGCCGCGGGGTCTCCGTTCTCCAGGTATAGTTGAAGCGTCAACAACCTGGAGGGTGAGCGACCATGCAGTTCGGGATCTTCAGCGTCGGCGATGTCACGCCGGACCCCACCACGGGCCGTACGCCGACCGAGCGCGACCGCATCAAGGCCATGGTCGCCATCGCGCTGAAGGCCGAGGAGGTCGGGCTCGACGTCTTCGCGACCGGCGAGCACCACAACCCGCCGTTCGTGCCGTCGTCCCCGACGACGATGCTCGGCTACATCGCGGCGCGGACGGAGCGGCTGGTCCTCTCCACCTCCACCACCCTCATCACCACCAACGACCCGGTGAAGATCGCCGAGGACTTCGCCATGCTCCAGCACCTGGCCGACGGCCGGGTGGACCTGATGATGGGCCGGGGCAACACCGGCCCGGTCTATCCCTGGTTCGGCCAGGACATCCGGCAGGGCATCAACCTCGCCATCGAGAACTACGCCCTGCTGCACCGGCTGTGGCGCGAGGACGTCGTGAACTGGGAGGGCAAGTTCCGTACGCCCCTCCAGGGCTTCACGTCCACGCCCCGCCCGCTGGACGGTGTGGCGCCGTTCGTCTGGCACGGCTCGATCCGCTCGCCGGAGATCGCCGAGCAGGCCGCGTACTACGGCGACGGCTTCTTCCACAACAACATCTTCTGGCCGGCCGACCACACCAAGCAGATGGTCGAGCTGTACCGGTCCCGGTACGCCCACTACGGGCACGGCACCCCCGAGCAGGCGATCGTCGGGCTGGGCGGGCAGGTTTTCATGCGGAAGAACTCGCAGGACGCGATCCGTGAGTTCCGGCCGTACTTCGACGTCGCGCCGGTGTACGGGCACGGCCCGTCGCTGGAGGACTTCATGGACCAGACGCCGCTGACGGTCGGCTCCCCGCAGCAGGTGATCGAGAAGACGCTCTCCTTCCGCGAGTACGCCGGCGACTACCAGCGCCAGCTGTTCCTGATGGACCACGCCGGGCTGCCGCTCAAGACGGTCCTGGAGCAGCTCGACATGCTCGGCGAGGAGGTCGTGCCGGTGCTGCGCAAGGAGTTCGCGGCCGGGCGGCCGGCCGACGTGCCGGAGGCGCCCACGCACGCGTCCCTGCTGGCGAAGAAGGGTTCGGAAGAGGTGACCGTCGCATGAAGCTCGTCGTCGTGTCCGCGGGGCTGAGCGTCCCGTCCTCCACGCGGCTGCTGGGCGACCGGCTGGCGGCGGCGGCCGGCCGGCTGGCCGCGGACCCCGTGGAGGTGGAGGTCGTCGAGCTGCGCGACCTCGCCGTGGAGATCGCGCACAACTTCACCAGCGGCTTCCCCGGCCGGCAGCTCGCCGCCGCGATCGACGCGGTGACCTCGGCCGACGGGCTCATCGTCGTCACGCCGGTGTTCTCGGCCTCGTACAGCGGCCTGTTCAAGTCCTTCTTCGACGTGATCGAGAAGGACGCGCTGGCCGGTGTCCCGGTGCTGATCGCAGCGACCGGCGGCACGGCCCGGCACTCCCTGGTCCTGGAGCACGCCCTGCGTCCGCTCTTCGCCCACCTGAGGGCCGTGGTCGTCCCGACCGGCGTGTACGCCGCCTCGGAGGACTGGGGCGCCGAGGGGCTGAACGGGCGCGTGGAGCGGGCGGCGGGGGAACTGGTCAGCCTGATGGCCGGACGGCCCGCCCAGAGAAGGGCCGAGCTCGAGGTGGTGCCCTTCGCCGAGCAGCTGGCGGCCATTTCCAGCCCGTCCGGCGCTTGAGGACGAGGCCGTTCAGGCCGAAACGGGGGTCCGGGGGCGGAGCCCCCGGAGACGGCCGTGTGACGGTGAGATCCCAGTAAGAAGGGCAACTGCAGCGCACCCGAAACGGCCGAACCGCCGGAGGCCTTGGCAGACTGAACCCGTGTCCCAGACTGTTCTCCTCGCCGAAGACGACCGCGCCATCCGCCACGCCCTGGAGCGCGCGCTGACCCTGGAGGGCTACCAGGTCACCGCGGTCGCCGACGGCGTCGAGGCGCTGGCGCAGGCCCATCGCACGCCGCCGGACGTGCTGGTGCTGGACGTGATGATGCCCGGCATCGACGGCCTCCAGGTCTGCCGGGTACTGCGCGCCGAGGGCGACCGCACCCCGATCCTGATGCTGACGGCGCTCGTGGAGACCCAGGACCGCATCGCCGGCCTGGACGCGGGCGCCGACGACTACGTGGTGAAGCCCTTCGACGTCGAGGAGGTGTTCGCCCGGCTGCGCGCCCTGCTGCGCCGCACCAGCGAGGCGAACGGCGTCCCCGTCGACGTACCGAAGCAGCCGCAGACCCCCGAACCCTCCGGCCGGCTGATCGAGGCGGCCGGGCTGCGGATGGACCCGCAGGCGCGGCGGGCGTGGCGGGGCGGGCGGGAGCTGGAGCTGACACGGACCGAGTTCGAGCTCCTTGAGCTGCTGGCCCGCAACGCCGGCATCGTCCTCGACCACTCCACCATCTACGACCGCATCTGGGGATACGACTTCGGCCCCGGCTCCAAGAACCTCGCCGTCTACGTCGGCTACCTGCGCCGCAAGCTCGACGAGCCGGGCGCGCCGCAGCTGATCCACACGGTGCGCGGGGTGGGTTACGTGCTGCGGGAGGACTGAGTGGGCGCGGCCCGGCGGCGGCTCGGGAAGCTGCTGACAGCGCGACGCAGCACAGGACTGGGCACCACCTTCGCCCTGTCCTTCGCCGCCGTGACCGCCGTGGTCACCGTCCTGGTCGGCCTGCTGTCGTACACCGCCGCCGCCCGGCTGGTGCGGGTCGACCAGGAGTCCGTGTTCGACGAGGTCGTACAGGACCTGCGGGGCGAGGTCCGGCAGCGGCCGATGACCCCGAACGACTTCTCCTCCTCCGCGCCGGGCCACGATCTCGTACGGCCCGCCCGTACCGATGTGCAGGTGCTGGGCCCGGACGGGGCCGTCGTCGACCCGGGGCGACCGGGACTGCCGGTCACGTCGGCCGACCGGCGGATCGCGGCCGACGGGACGGCCGGGCGGATGGTCCAGCACAAGGACGTCGACGTCGGCAGCGACGTCTACCGCGTCGCGACCGTCGCGCTCGGCGGCGGCCGGGGCGCGGTGCAGATCGCCCAGGAGTTCAGCGACACCGAGGACCTGCTGCGGGCACTCCAGCAGCGGACACTGCTGCTGATGGCGGCGGTGGTGACCCTTGCGGGGCTCTTCGGCTGGTGGCTGGCCCGGCGTATCACGCGCCGCCTGGTCGTCCTCACCTCCGCCGCCGAGGACGTCGCCCGCACCCGGCGGCTCGGCATCCAGGTGCCGGTCACCGGCTACGACGAGGTCGGCCGGCTGGGCCGCGCCTTCGACCGCATGCTGGGGCGCCTCGCCCAGTCGGAGGAGGACCAGCGGCGGCTGGTGCAGGACGCGGGCCACGAGCTGCGCACCCCGCTCACCTCACTCCGTACGAACATCTCCCTGCTGCGCCGCATCGACGAACTGCCTCCCGACACCCGTGACGAACTGGTCGCGGACCTGGGCCAGGAGGCGCGCGAACTGACCGACCTCGTCAATGAGCTGGTCGACCTGGCGGCCGGGCAGTCCGACGCCGAACCGGACCAGCGGGTGGACCTCGCCGACATCGCCGAGGACGTCGCCGGGCTCGCCCGGCGGCGTACGGGACGGCGGATCGTGGTCCGCGCGTGCGGGGAGACGACGACGGAGGGGCGGCCGGCGATGCTTCAGCGCGCGGTGACCAACCTCGTCGAGAACGCGGCGAAGTTCGACCGCGAGGGGACCGCGCCGATCGAGATCAACGTCGCCGGGCCCGCCCGGCCGGGGACGGTGCGCGTCGAGGTCCTCGACCGGGGGCCCGGTATCGCCGAGGACGACCTGATCCGGGTCTTCGACCGCTTCTACCGGGCCGCCGACGCACGGTCGCTGCCGGGGTCCGGGCTGGGGCTGTCGATCGTGCGGGAGGTGGCGTTGTCGCACGGCGGAGCGCCGTTCGCGTTCCGGCGGGACGGGGGCGGGACGGCGATCGGGTTCACGGTGGGCGGTTCCGGCTGAGGGCCGCACGCTCTCGGATCTCCATGGGTCGTACGCCGTGGACCGGGTCTCCCGGGTTCGGATCTCGTGGCATGGGCCACGATCTGTTCGGGCGGGGCGTGCGTCGTGCCCGGTGGTCGAGGGGAGGAGCGTCATCGTGCTGAGCGACGTGGAGAGCGCCGTACTGGCGGGGATCGACGAGGCCGGGATCGGACGGACGCTGCTGGAGCTGATCTCCGTGCCCAGCGTGACCGGGAGCGCGGCCGAGTCGGAGCTCCAGCATCTGCTGGCGGGGCGGCTGGAGCGGCTCGGCCTTGAGGTCGACCTGTGGTCCATGGACCTGGACGCGCTGCGCGCGGACCCCGGGTTCCCGGGGGCGGAGGCCGAACGCGAGGAGGCCTGGGGCCTGGTCGGGGTGACGGAGGACGGCGGCGACGGGCCCACCTTCGTCCTCCAGGGCCACGTGGACGTCGTACCGCCGGGGGACCTGGACGCCTGGGCCGGCGATCCGTTCGTGCCCAGGGTGGTCGGGGACGTCGTCCACGGCCGGGGCGCCTGCGACATGAAGGCCGGCCTGGTGGCCCACCTCGCCGCGCTCGCGGCGATACGGGCCGCCGGGGTGCGGCTGCGCGGGCGGGTCGGCGTGCACTTCGTCGTGGGCGAGGAGGACGGCGGCCTCGGCGCGTTCGGCACGCTGCGGCGCGGCCACCGGGGCGACGTCTGCGTCATCGCCGAGCCGACGGGCGGCGCACTCGTCACCGCCAACGCGGGCGCGCTGACCTTCCGCATCGCCGTGCCCGGCAAGGCGGCACACGGCAGTGCGCGGGACCAGGGCACGAGCGCGGTCGACGCGTATCTGCCGCTGCACCGGGCGCTGGCGGTGCTGGAGACCGAGCGCAACCGGGACGCGCATCCCCTGATGGCCGAGCACCCGATCCCCTACGCCCTGTCGGTGGGGACCCTGCACGCCGGGGACTGGGCGAGCAGCGTGCCCGATCTGCTGGTCGCGGAGGGGCGGCTGGGGGTGCGGCTGGGGGAGGACCCGGCGCGGGCGCGGGCCGCGTTCGAGCAGTGCGTGGCGCAGGCGTGCGCCGCGGACCCCTGGCTGCGCGAGCATCCGGCGACCGTGACCTGGCCGGGCGGACAGTTCGCCGGCGGGCGGCTGCCGGAGGGGCATCCCCTGCCGGAGGTGATCCGGAACGCCCATGCCGACGCCGGGGGAGCCGCGGGGCTGCGGGAGTGCGGGGCGCCGTACGGGAGCGATCTGCGGCTGTACGCCGGGGCGGGGATCCCGACGTTGCAGTTCGGGCCGGGGGACATCCGGGTGGCGCACAGTGAGCGGGAGCGGGTGTCGCTCACCGAAGTGGTGCAGGCGGCACGGACGTTGGCGGTGACGGTGCTGCGGACGGTCGGCACGAAGTGAGCCGAGCGGGCGGGCGACGCCCTGAGACCGGGCGGCAGGCCGACGCCTTGAGAGGGTCCTGTGCTCGTCCGCATGAAGTCCCGTGAAAACAGTCACTGTTGGGCCATGGCTACGTACACTCCGTGACCGTGTTGACGTTGAAGGCCGGGCACGAGGTCGCCGGCCGCTACCTCCTCCGTGAACCCATCGGCAGCGGCGGGATGGGGGTCGTCTGGCAGGCCTGGGACGAGACGCTGAAGCGGATCGTCGCGGTCAAGTGCGCGCGCCCGGACGACGAACAGGCCGCCAGAAGGCTCAGGAAGGAGGCGCAGTACGCCGCGCGGCTGCACCATCCGAACATCGTGCCGGTCTTCGACTTCGTCGAGGAGACGGGCGAGGGTGCCAGTGCTGACGCCACCTGCTGGATCGTCATGGAGTACGTCCCCTCCCGCAGCCTCGCCCAGATCGTGGCCGACAGCGGCCCGCTCCCGCCCGAGGACGCCGGATCCGTCGGCTCCCAGATCGCCGCCGCGCTGGCGAAGTCGCATGCCCTGGGCGTCGTGCACGGCGATGTCACGCCGGAGAACATCCTGGTCACCGAGGACGGGGTCGCCCGGCTGACCGACTTCGGCATCGCCCGCGCCCTGTGGAGCGACGTCACGCAGACGCACACGGTCACCACGGGTGTGGTGCGGGGCAAGCCCAAGTACCTCGCACCCGAGTTGGCCAAGGGACGGCCGGCGGACGAGAAGGCCGACGTGTTCTCCCTCGGCGCCAGCGTGTTCGCGGCGGTCGAGGGGCAGTCGCCGTACGGCGTGGCCGAGCACCCGATGGCCTACGTCGCCCGGGCCATCGAGGGGCACCTCGAACCCGCCGAGCGGGCCGGCCGGCTCACCGCTCCGCTGGCCGCGCTGCTGGAACTGGACCCCCGGCGCCGCCCCGACGCCGCCGAGGCGCACCGGCTGCTGACCCGGGCCGCCCCGCCGCCGCCCGACGTCCAGGGCAGGCTGCACGACGCCCACACCCTGCACCTCGCCTCGCTCACCCTCCGGCTGCCGCGTGCCGTACGGCGTCGGCGGCGCCCCCTGGCGATCTCGGCGGGGGCACTGGCCGTGGCGGCCGCGGTCACGGCGGGGATCCTCGTCGCCACGTCGGGCGGCGACCCGGACGACACCCCCCGCGCCCCTGACGCGAAGCCCTCCGCCACGGCCGCCGCGCAGGCCGGCGCCCTCGGCGGCATCCGTACGGCCAACCCGTGCGGGCTGCTCGACGCCGCCTCGCTGAGTCGCTTCGGGGACACCGAACTCGACCCGGATTACGGCGAGTTGGACCGCTGTGACGTGCTCGTACTCGGCGACGACGGGGACGAGGTCGCCGGTGTCGAGGCCAACTTCCTCAGTGAGGCCCGGGAGTTCGACGGCGGCGTGCAGGTCCGCAGGGTCGGCAACGTCCGGGTCGTCGCCTTGACGCGCGTCGGCGACCACTGCGAGCGGTACGTCCGGACCTCCGACCGCCGGGGGATCATCATCCGCGGGGAGCGGCGGGAGGCCGGCGCCCCCGATCCCTGTGCCCTGGCCGACGCCGCCACCGACTACGCGGTCACGGTGCTGGACCGGGGCCCGGTGCCCCGGCGCGCGGAGTCCTGGCCGGCCACCTCGCTCGCCCGCCTCGAAGCCTGCAAGCTGCTCGACACCGCCGCGCTCGACCGCGTACCGGACCTGCGGACCCGGCCGTCGGACTACGGTTTCGCCAACTGGGACTGCGAATGGGCGAGCGCGGACGGCGACAAGGCCTTCGTGGAGTTGTCCTTCACCCGGGACAACCGGCTGGAGGACGACGGACGGCCGAAGCCCATCGCCGGGACGACGGCTTACGTCTCCCCGGAGGAGGAGGGCGAGGGCAGTTGCGTCGTGTACGCACCGCACCGCACGTACACCAACTCCGTCGGCGACCGCACGACCGAGCTGATCCGGCTGACCGTACTTGGGCAGCGGCCGGCCGAGCAGGAGTGCGCCACGGCCGAGGCGCTGACGGCCAACGCGCTGAAGAACCTCGCCGAGCAGCTGCCGGAGGCGAAATGATCGCAGGCCACCGACCCCACCGCCCCCTCGACCACGCCCGCACCCGGCCCGCCCCCAGCGGTGGCCGTGCCCTCCCTCCCACCCACGGCAGCCTCGCCCGCGGCGCCTCCGCGCCCGTACCCGGCACGCTCTTCGCCCTCGCCATCGGCGGCGGCATGATGCTGGGCCCCGGGGCGGGCCGCGAGGTGCTGTTCGGGCGCAACCGGCCCGAGGTGCACGTCTGTCTGGGCGAGGACGACCCCCAGGTCAGCCGCCACCAGGGCACGCTCACCCATCGCGACGGGCACTGGTGGGTCAGCAACACCGGCCGTCTGCCGATCCGCTGCGCCGCCGGCCGCCTGCTCTTCCGCGACGAGGAACCGCTGCCCCTCGACACCGGCTACACCCCCTTGTTCGCAGGCGGTTCGGGGGGCCGCGAGCACCTTCTGGAGGTCTACGTCACCGACGCCGAGGGCGGCCACCGGGCACCACGGCACGGCGACGTCACCCGGCCACCCCGGGTCTGGACCCTGACCGACGCCGAGCGGCTCGCCCTGGTCGCCCTGGGCCGGCGCTACCTGCTGCACGAACCCCGCCCCCAGCCCCTGACCTGGCGCCAGACGGCCGCCCAACTCGCCGACGTACGCCCGGGCGAGGGCTGGACCGACAAACGCGTCGAGCACCTCGTCAACGCCGTACGCCTGCGCCTGTCCCGCGACGGCGTACCCGGCCTGACCCGAGAAGAGGTCGGCGAACCGGTCGGCAACGCCCTCAACGACCACCTGATCCGCGCCCTGCTGACGTCCACGACGCTGGTGCCGATGGATCTGGCGGTGATCGACGGGGTGGTGATCGACGGGGCGTGACCCGCGGTGACCATTCCCCCGTACGCCCTGCCGCCGTCAGTTCCCCGAGGAACGTCCGACCCCGAGGACGTCGAGCATCGCCCGCGTCGCCGGGCTCGGGTTGAAGCGGCTCCACGTCAGGTACTCCAGGCGATGCGGTCCGTCGAGCACTCGGACCAGGGCCAGTTCGGGGTCGTCGGCGGCCAGCGGGCCGATGTACGCCGACGGCAGCAGCGCGATGCCGAGTCCGCGGGCGACCAGCCGGGAGATCAGCTCGACGACGCCGGCCTCGTACGCGACGTCCCGGACCAGACCAGCCGCGGCGAAGGCCCGGTCGGACTGGGCGCGGGCCGGTGTCCCGGCCGCGAAGTCCACGAACGTCTCGTCGGCGATCTCCGCCAGCGTGACCCGGGAAGCACCCGCGAGCCGGTGCCCGGCCGGCACGACGAGGGCGTGCTCGTCGTGATCGAGGACGACGGATTCGACGCCGGACGGAGCCTCGCCCTCCGGCAGGCCCAGGAAGGCGATGTCCAGGTCGCCGTCGCGGATGGCCGTCGCCAGTTCGTCGCTGCGTCCGGAGCGCAGGACGACGTGGACGTCCGGATACCGGGCGCGGTAGCGCTGCAGCAGTTCCGGCACGTCCACGGCAGCCGTCGTCACGATCACACCGACGGCGAGCCGGCCCCGTACGACTCCGGTCGCCGCGGCGGCATCGGCGACCGCGCGGCCGGCCGCGGCCAGACACTCGCGCGCGGCCGCGACGAACGCCTCCCCGGCGCTGGTCAGCTCGACTCGGCGGCTGGAGCGGGCGAACAGCCGGACCCCGAGCTCCCGTTCCAGTCCGGCGATCCGGTGACTGAGCGACGACTGCACCACGTCGCAGTGCTCTGCGGCCCGGGTGAAGTTGCGGGTTTCGGCGACGGCGACGACGTAGCGCATCTGCTGGAGGTCCACGCTCCCATCGTTCTGGTTCATGGCTGTGATGACAACCATGCTTTGGAGTCATGGAGGGTGACTGCGGAGACTGCGTCACATGCATTCCTTGACCGAGCGGTCACCGGGCCCGATACGGCCTTCGTACGCACTGCCGGTGACAACCGCCGCGACCGCCGCAACCGTCGCCCTCACCGCGATCGCCCCCGCGACGTGGGGCACCACATACGCCGTGACCACGGAACTCCTCCCGCCCGGGCACCCGATGTTCGCCGCGCTGATGCGCGCCCTGCCCGCCGGGCTGCTCGGGCTGGCGATCACGCGCGTGCTGCCGCGCGGGGACTGGTGGTGGCGGGCCGCCGTCCTCGGCGGGCTCAACATCGGCGTCATGTTCCCCCTGTTGTTCCTGGCCGCCGAACGGCTCCCCGGCGGTGTCGCCGCCACCCTCGGTGCCACCCAGCCACTGCTCGTCGCCGGGCTCGCCATCGCCGCGCTCCACGACCGGCCGACGGTCTGGCGATGGACCTGGGGCGTGATCGGCGTCGCCGGCGTCGGACTCGTCGTGCTCGGGCCGGACGCCCACCTGGACGCCGTCGGAGTGCTCGCCGGCCTCGGCGGCACGGCCGCCATGGCCGGCGGGGTCGTCCTCACCAAGCGCTGGGGCCGTCCCGAGGGCGTCGGCCCCCTGACCCTGGCCGGCTGGCAACTCACCGCCGGCGGGCTGCTGTTGCTCCCGCTCACCCTCGCGATCGAGGGCGTGCCGCAGCGGATCGACGCCGGGGCGGCCGGCGGCTACCTGTGGCTCGGCAGCATCGGCGGCTTGATCGCGTACACGCTCTGGTTCCGCGGCATCGGCAGGTTGCCGGTCGGCGCGTCCGCACCGCTGGTGCTGCTGTCCCCGCTGGTCGCGACCGTCGTCGGCCTCGCCCTGGGCGAATCCCTGAGCCTGCCGCAGAGCGCCGGCTTCGCGCTCGCCCTGGCCGCGTTGCTGGCGGCACAGCTCAATTCGCCGAAGGCGCTGATGAGAGGAGTACGGGTTCGATGAGGACGGGTTCGATGACGACGAGTTCGATGAAGGCAGGCATGACGATCGCCGTACTCGGGGCCACCGGGATGGTCGGCAGCCGGGTGATCGACGAGGCCGGCGCACGCGGACACCAGGCGCTCGCCCTCTCCCGGAAACCCCCGAGCCAGGGCCCGAACGTGACGCCGATCGCGGTCGACGCGAACGACCCCTCCGCCTTGCGTGAGGCGCTCACGGGCGCCGCGGCGGGCGCCGTCGTGCTCACCGTCCGGACGCTTCCGGTCGACCAGGAGTTCCTGGTCGGCGTCACCCGCACGGTGCTGGACGTCGCCGCCCGACTCGGCATCCGCGTCCTCGTCGTCGGGGGCGCCGGCGCGTTGCGCAGCCCGGACGACCCCGACCTGCTGGTGGCCGACAACCCCGCGTACGTGCCGGCCGAGTGGCGGGCCGTAGCGGCGGCCGGAACGGCTCAGTTGCGGACCTGCGAAGCCCACCCCGAGGCCGACTGGGTCTATCTGAGCCCACCCGCCCTGCTGGAACCCGGCGATCGGACCGGCCGCTACCGGCGGGGCACCGACACCCTGCTCACCGGCGCGGACGGCCGTTCGTGGATCAGCGCGGAGGACCTGGCGGTCGCGGTACTCGACGAGCTGGAGTCCTCCGGCCCCGAGCGCCGCCTCCACGACGTCCGCCGCATCCGCCACTTCACGGTCGTCCACCGCGACGAGAGCCCGGCGCCGTAGTTCGGCATGCGGTCAGACGAGGTTGCGCTCCAGGGCGGTGACATAGCCGGCCATGAAGTGGTCGCGGATGCCGTCCCCGGCGGGGGCGAAGGCGTCCGCGGTCAGGCCCCGGGCCCGGTCGCTCAGGCCGCCGAGCAGGGAGGTGGTCTCCCGTACCTTGCCGGTGGAGTCGATGTGGCGCAGGACGTCCACGTGGTGGAAGACGGGCTCGGGCGGCAGCTGCGGGACGATGTCGTTGTTGTTGACGAACCGGAACAGGCGGTTCTTGAACGCCTTGTTGCAGGAGGTCGCCAGCAGCCGGTCGCAGGTGCGCGGCTGCCCGTAGGTGTAGACGCCGTCCGCCAGCAGCTCGGGGTCCTCCATGTAGAGGCGGCAGCCGGCGAGCATGGCCAGCGCGCCGCCGAGGCTGTGGCCGGTGAACCACAGGGTCTGCCCGTTGTCGTGGAACTCGGCGAGCGTCTCCTTGACCTTCGGGAAGACCGAGTCGAGGGCCTCGGCGAAGCCGTGGTGGACATGGCCGGTGCCCGCCGGCCCGGGGCGGGGCGGCGTGGTGGCGTCGGTGAGCCAGTCGCGGATGTTGGCGGGCTCGGTGCCGCGGAACGCGGTGATGATCATGTGCTCGTTGGTCGCGGTGTACGCCTGGGTGTCCTGCAGCGGGAACGGCGGCGTGAACGCGCTGCGGTGGTGACGGACCCGGTCGAAGCCCCACTCCCGCAACTGCCGCTCGATGGTGGCCTCGTCCTTGTAGGCCAGGTCGGAGGCGCGGGCGAGCCAGTAGGCGTGGGCGAGGTTGTAGCCGGTGGCGCGGTGGTCGAGCGGGGGGACGGGCACGGCGGTCGCCTCCTGAGGAAGTGCAAACGAGCTGGTGGCCGAGTGGCGCGAGATCGTTTTCTTCCTAACCGGGGCTCTCCGGGCGGACGCGTGCCGCCAGTCGATCTTCACTCGAAAGGATCCGGCGGGTGCTGGCCGTCCGGCAGGGGACATCAGAGTTCAGGTAGGGGACACCAGAGTTCAGGGCGGGACCCGGGAGCCACCCGGAGACCCGCCCTGACGTGATGCGGGCTCGACTGAGCCCTTGAGTCACACCGTCAGCCAGGCCGCCTGGTCCGGCGCCAGCACCGCACCCTCCAGGGGACCGCTCGCCAGCAGCACCGAGGTGTGGTCGGGCAGCGGACACGGCTCGGCCGAGAGGTTGACCACGCACACGAAACCGGGCTCGCGGCTGAAGGCGAGCACGCCTTCGGAGGTCTCCAGCCAGGTCATCGTGCCGTCGCCGAGGGCGGGGTGCTCACGGCGCAGGCGCAGCGCGGTGCGGTACAGCTCCAGCATGGAGTCCGGGTCCCCGGACTGGGCCGCCACGGTGTGCGGCGCCCAGTCGGCGGGCTGCGGCAGCCAGGGCTCGCCGGTGGCGCCGTCCGGGCTGAAGCCGTACGGGGCGCTGCGGCCGGACCAGGGGATCGGGACCCGGCAGCCGTCGCGGCCGGGGTCGGTGTGGCCGGACCGTTCCCAGACCGGGTCCTGGAGCACGGCCTCGGGCAGGTCCTCGACCTCGGGCAGGCCGAGTTCCTCGCCCTGGTAGACGTAGGCCCCGCCGGGCAGGGACAGCATCAGCAGGGCGGCGGCGCGGGCACGGCGGATGCCCAGTTCCAGGTCGAGGGGGCCCTCGGGTTCGTACGACGTGTTCGCCACCCAGCGCTTGGTGGCCTTGCGGCCGTACCGGCTGAGGTGGCGTACGACATCGTGGTTGGACAGCACCCAGGTGGCGGGCGCGCCCACCGCGCCGAGCATTTCCAGGGAGCCGTCGATGACCGCGCGCAGGTCCTTCGGGTGCCAACTCGACATCAGGAAGTCGAAGTTGAACGCGGTGTGCAGGCCGTCCCGGCGGACGTACGCGGCGAGGCGTTCGGGGGTGTCCGCCCAGGCCTCGGCGACGAAGGACCGGTCGCCGGGGAACTCGTCGGCCACCCTGCGCCAGGCGCGGTAGATGTCGTGGACCTCGTCGCGGTCCCAGTGCGGATGGTCGACGTGCTGCCAGGCCTGCCCGTCGTCCGGGTCCCGGCGGGGCGGGAGGTCCGGGAGCTCCGGGTGCTTGATCAGGCCGTGGGCGACGTCGATGCGGAAGCCGTCCACGCCGCGGCCGAACCAGAAGCGCAGGACCGACTCGAACTCGGCGCGTACCTCGGGGTGTTCCCAGTTGAGGTCCGGCTGTTCGGGGGCGAAGAGGTGCAGGTACCACTGGCCGTCGGGCAGCCGGGTCCAGGCGGGCCCGCCGAAGCAGGAGACCCAGTCGTTGGGCGGCAGGGAGCCGTCGTCGCCCCGGCCCGCACGGAAGACATAGCGTTCCCGCTCCGGGCTGCCGGGGCCCGCCGCCAGCGCCTCCTGGAACCAGGCGTGCCGGTCGGAGGTGTGGTTGGGCACGATGTCGGGGATGACGCGGATCCCGTGCGCGTGCGCCTCCTCGATGAGCTGCTCGGCCTCGGCGACCGTGCCGAACACCGGGTCGATCTCACGGAAGTCGGCCACGTCGTAACCGTGGTCCGCCATCGGGGACTTGTACCAGGGGTTGATCCAGATGGCGTCCACGCCCAGCGACTTCAGGTACGGCAGTCGGGAGCGGATGCCGACGATGTCACCGACGCCGTCGCCGTTCCCGTCGGCGAAGCTGCGGATGTAGACCTGGTAGATGACGGCGCTGCGCCACCAGGGTGCGGAGGTGGAGGACAAGGTGGTGTATCTCCTCGGTCGTTCACTTCTTCGGACGTTCTCTTGGCTTCGGGGAGTCGCAGCAGGCGGCGGCTACTTCGCCGCGCCCGCCGTGAGTCCGGCGACGATGCGGCGCTGGAAGAGCAGCACCATGACCACCAGCGGGACCGTGACGAGGACGCCCGCGGCCATCTGGCTGCCGAACGGCGTCTCGTACGTCGTGGCGCCGGTGAACTTGGAGATGGCGACCGGCGCGGTCTGCATGTCGGGCTTGTTGGTCATCGACAGGGCGATGAGGAACTCGTTCCAGGCGGCGATGAACGTGATGATCGCCGTGGTGAAGATGCCGGGCGCGGCCAGCGGGATGATGACCTTGCGGAACGCCTGGCCGCGTGTGCAGCCGTCGACCATCGCCGCGTGTTCCAGCTCGTCCGGCATCTGCCGGAAGAAGGTGGTCAGGTTCCACACCGCCAGCGGCAGCGCGAAGGACATGCTCGGCACGATCATCGCCTGGTAGGTGTTGATCCAGCCGACGTCGGTGAACAGCTTCAGCAGCGGGACCACGATCGACACCACCGGGAACATCGAGGTCGCGATGACGAGGGTCAGGATGAGCCGCTTGCCGCGGAACTCCAGCCGGGCCATCGCGTAGGCGGTGAACGTGGCCAGCACCAGCGCCAGGACGGTGGTGACACCGGCGACGACCAGGCTGTTCAGCAGTGCCCGCCCGAAGCCCTGCGCCGGGTCGAACACCGCCCGGTAGTTCTCGAAGGACACCGGGGACGGCACGAGCGAGGTGTCGAAGATGTCCGAGGTGCGGCGCAGGCTGGAGACCAGCATCCAGTAGAAGGGCGCCAGGCAGCAGGCGACGACGGCGACAACTCCGGCATAGAGCAGTCCGCTGCGCCACTTCGCGGTGACGGGCGTCGTCCGCGTGCTGATGGCGGTCGTCCTCGCGGTGAGGGTGGTCGTCATGCCGTCACCTCCATACGGCGGCGTCCTGCCTTCTTCCCGCGGCGGGCGGCGCCCACGCCGACGAGGTCCGCGCCGAGCAGCCGTACGAAGGCCAGGGCGATGAGGAAGACGTAGAGGAAGAGGAGTACGGCATAGGCGGAGGCCGGTCCGAAGCGGACGTTGGACGCCTCGTTCTGCGCGAGCATGGACAGGGTTTCCACCGAGTGCTTCTGCGCGCCGACGAGGATGTACGGCAGGTCGAACATCCGCAGCGCGTCCATGCAGCGGAACAGCACCGCCACCAGCAGCGCCGGCTTCACCAAGGGCAGTGTGATGTGCCAGAACTGGCGGGGCGGACGTGCGCCGTCGAGGCGGGCCGCCTCGTAGACCTCCTTCGGGATCACCTGCAGGCCGGCCAGGACGAGCAGTCCGATGAAGGGGGCCGTCTTCCACACCTCCGCGACGATGACCGCGACCTTGGCGTGGAAGCCCTCGGTGGTCCACAGGATCTGATGGCCGATCAGGGCGTTGGCGACGCCGTCGCTGTTGAAGATCCACCGCCACAGCAGCCCGGAGATCGCCGTGGGCACCGCCCAGGGGATCAGGATCCCGGCGCGTACGAAGCCGCGGCCCCGGAACGCCTTGTGCATGATCAGGGCCATCGCCACCCCGATCACGGTCTCCAGACCGACCGTGACGATGGTGAAGAAGGTGGTGTTCCAGAAGGCGTTCCAGAACCGCTCCCCGGCCGCGCCGAAGATGTCGGCGTAGTTCTTCAGGGCGACGAACGGCTCGGTGTCGCTGATGAATCCGGTCGCCGGGTCCAGGCCCTTCGGCCCGTACAGCGACTCCTTCAGCGCCATGAGCGTCGGGTAGATGACGACGATCGACAGCACCAGCAGGGTCGGGGACACCAGCAGGGCCGCCATCCGCCCCGATCCGGCGGTCGCGCGCGCCGGCTTCCCCGTGAGCCGACGGCGGGTCACGGGTTCGCGGGACGGCCCGGCGTCGACACCGGGCGGGATCTCGGTCTTGGTCATGGCCCCGCCCCTCACTGCGCGACGGACTTCTGCAGCGCCGCCTGCAGGTCCTTCAGCGCCTGCGCGCTGCTCTTGTCACCGGTCAGGGCGGCGTACGCGTGCTGTTGGACCGCCGCGGTCACATCGCCGTACTGCACGACGCGCGGACGTGGCACGGCCCGCAGGATGGACTCCTTGAGCACGGGCAGATACGGGTACTGCGCGGTCAGCGCCTTGTCGTCGTACTGGGAGGCGTACGGCGGGGCGGCGGAGGCTTCCTTGAGTTGGGTGGCCGTGTTCTCCTCGCTGGTGAAGAACTTGATGAAGTCCAGGGCCGTGGCCTTGTTCTTCGCGAAGGAGGACAGGGCCATGTTGTGGCCGCCCAGGCTGGAGGCGCCGGGCCCGTTCAGGCCGGGCAGCGGGGCGACCGCGAACTTCCCCTTGATGCCGCTGTTGGCTGCCAGCCCATACATGTAGGGCCAGTTGCGCAGGAAGACGAGCTTGCCGGCCTGGAACGCCTGGCGTCCGTCCTCCTCCTGGTAGGTGACGCCCTCCGCCGGGATCGTGCCGTCCTTCGCGGAGCCGACGAGGAAGTCCAGACCCTTCCTGGCCTCGGGGGTGTCGACGTCGGGCGTGCCCTTCGCGTCGGTGACGGTGCCGCCCGCCGAGTTCACGGCCTCGGCGAAGTTCACGGTCAGGCCCTCGTACTTCTGGAACTGGCCGGCGTAGCAGGACATGTCCTCCGCCTCGGGCAGCCTCTTCACCTTGGCGCAGGCGGCCTTCAACTCGGCCCAGGTGACCGGGGGTTGACTGACCCCGGCCTTCTTCAGCAGGTCGGAGCGGTAGTACAGCATTCCGCCGTCGGAGCTGCCGGGAACCGCGTAGAGGCCGCCGCGGTACTTGGCCGTCTCGACCACCGGCTTCAGCATCTTTCTCAGCGGGAACCGCTCCTGCGGCAGCCTGTCGATCCACTGGTGGGCGGCGAACTCCGACGTCCACACGACGTCGAGGGACAACACCGTGTAGGCGTCGGACTTCGTCTCCGCGTTCTGGATCATCTGCCGGCGCTGGGCGTCCGGGTCCGTCGGCAGCTGGATGAAGGTGACCTTCTCCTTCGGGTGCTGCTTGTTCCAGCGGTCGATCATCGGCTGGACGGAGCCGGTGGTGTCCTTGCCGGCCACGTACGTGATGGGGCCGCGCCCCTCGAACGACGGCGCTCCGGGCTGCCCGGAGTCGGTGCCGGCGGAGGAGGAGCAGGCGGTGATGAGCAGCCCGCCGGCGGCGAGCGCGGCCGAACACCGGAACGCTCTGGTGGTGGTCCTGGACGTGGGGGAGGTCTTGGTCGTCGTCACTGTCTCTCCTGGGCGTGCGGATCCTCTTGAGACTGCGTTGTCATCGCCCTGATCGAATAATCAGGCAGGTCAGAGCCATAATGGCAATGGCTCTAGGGATGGGCCGATGATGATTCGGTCCCGTCGAGACAACGCTTGCAAGCTAGGGGCGCCCTAACCGGAAGTCAATGTGTTACTTGTTGGTAGTACTGCGAAGTGCGTGCTGAAAGCGCTGTCATCCGGACCCGGGGAAGCTGTGTCCCCTGTGCTACGGTCCGCTCATGCCACCAGCTCAGCGGCACCCGACGATGGCCGACGTGGCCGAACGGGCCGGGGTCTCCACATCCACCGTCTCCCGCACCCTGCGCGGACTGTCCACCGTCTCGCCCGACGTGCGCGCCCGCGTCGAGAAGGCCGCACGCGAGCTGAACTTCGCCGTGTCACGACAGGCTGCAAGCCTTGTCACGGGCCGCACCGGGAACGTCGCGGTGCTCGTGCCCACGCTCGACGCATGGTTCATGGGAGCCGCCCTGTCCAGCCTGGCCCCGCTGCTGCGGGCGGCCGGCATGGAGCTCAACGTCTATGTGATCCCCGACCTGGCCGAGCGCACCTCGTTCTTCGAACGCCTCCCGGCCCGGCGCAACGCGGACGCCCTGCTGGTGTTCTCCTTCGACCTCACCGACGAGGAGACCGCGCGGCTGGACAGCCTCGGCATCCCCGTCATCTACGTCAGCCAGCACGTCGAAGGACGGCCCAGCGTCTACGTCGACGACGTGGCCGGCGCCCTGCACGGCACCCGGCACCTGCTCAACCTCGGCCACCGTCGGATCGCCTTCCTGGCGACGCAGGGCGCCAGCGGCTTCTCCTTCAGCTCCAACGAACGGCTGCTCGGCTACCAGCAGGCACTCACCGAAGCGGGCGTCCCGCTCGACGACGATCTGGTGACCGCGGTCCAGGTCGCCGACAGGCGTGGCATCGCCGAGGCGCTCGGCACGCTGCTCAGCCTGCGCGAGCCGCCCACGGCGATCTTCGCCGAGCAGGACGAGGTCGCGGTCGCGTCCGTCCGGATCCTGCGCAGGACACAGCTCGCCGTTCCGGAACGGATCTCCGTCCTCGGCTTCGACGACCAGCCGCTCGCCGACTGGTTCGACCTGTCCACGGTGGCCCAGTCCGCGGCGGACATCGGCCGCGAGGCCGGCGAGCTGGCCCTGCGGCTCATCGAGGACTCCGAGGACGAGCACCAGCGGCACGTCGTGCTGCCGACGCATGTGATACCGCGGGCCACCACGGCACCCGTGTACCGCCCTCAGGGGGAGGGAGAGGAGGGGCGGGGATGACTCGCCTCACCGCAGCTGCGGTGAGGCTCCCGCACTGAAACGGGCCTGGCTCCGGCACTGAAAAGGGTCTGGCTCCGGCACCAAAAAGGGCGAGGCCCGAAGACCCCGCCCGCTACCAGCGAAACCCCAGCTCAGGGCCACACGAGGCAATAAGGCTGATGCCCCGCCTCATGCAACCGATGGCTGAAGTCCTGCCACTCGTGCAGCAGCTGGTACACGTTGAACGCATCCCGGGGCCCACCCCGGTCCGGCACCGTCGACCAGATGAACGCCGCCGCGCCGACGGCTTCCTCTCCTATACCCCGGAGCGGGTCCACGACCGTCATCGGCAGCTTGACCACGGCGTAGTCGGGGTGGAGGACGACCAGCTCCAGTGGCGGCACCTTGTGCAGGGGGACGCCCTCGATGCCCGTGAGGACCATCGCGGCCATGGTCTCCGGCTTGATCTTGGTGAACATGCCGTTCATGCCGAGCTCGTCGCCGCCGAGTTCCTCGGGGCGCATCGAGATCGGGACGCGGGCCGCGGTCGCGCCGTCCGGCGCGCCGAAGTACTTGTACGTCACCCCCACCCGACCACCATTCCTGCTCACCCTCAGCCGATCACTGCGTCGGTCGGCCCGCTCTGATTCGTTCGGAACACTCGGCATATCCGGTACTACGTGTCCCTGACGTGCTTCGTTCGAATCCTCCGCCTCGCGCCGGTGCTTTCCCCGCCGGGCACGTCGAGGACCCAGGTCATCAGTCCCCTCGCCCAGTCCGCCACCGCGATGCATATCTCCACCCGACTGCTTTTCTAGGACGCGTGGCCCCGGCCGCGCAACCCGATCATCGTGTCAGTGACCTCCCCCACGGCCGCCCGCCGAAACGTGCGTTGAAACACCTGTCCGCGGGATCTCTTCAGTCCCCGACCACCACGTCCCGCATGAGCTGTGTGTATCACGCCCAGTCTCGCAGATCGCGGGCGAGCGCCGACCGGTTGCCCGGTCTGCGGTGGCCCCGCTGCCGTCACCTCCCGCTGGCCTACCCTGAGGAGGTCACTGGCAATCGGAGCCCGAGAAGGTCGGAGAAGTCGCAGGCCATGAGCGAATCGCCCTACCCGTACGAAGCACCGGCCTCGCAGGCCCTGTTCGACCGTGCGGCCGCCGTCACGCCCGGCGGCGTGAACTCCCCGGTCCGTGCCTTCCGCGCCGTGGGCGGAACGCCCCGGTTCATGGTGTCCGGCAGCGGCCCGTACCTGACCGACGCCGACGGACGTGAGTACGTCGACCTCGTCTGCTCCTGGGGTCCCATGATCCTCGGGCACTCCCACCCGGACGTGATCGCCGCCGTCCAGGACGCCGTGTCCCGCGGTACCTCGTTCGGTACGCCCGGTGAGGGCGAGGTCGCGCTCGCCGAGGAGATGGTCGACCGGATCGAGCCGCTGGAGCAGGTGCGGCTCGTTTCCAGTGGCACCGAGGCCACCATGTCCGCCATCCGGCTCGCCCGCGGGTTCACCCAGCGGTCCAAGGTGATCAAGTTCGCCGGGTGCTACCACGGGCACGTCGACTCGCTGCTCGCCGCCGCCGGGTCCGGGGTCGCGACCTTCGCCCTTCCCGACACCCCCGGCGTCACCGGTGCCCAGGCCGGCGACACGATCGTCCTGCCCTACAACGACCTCGAGTCCGTCCACGAGGCCTTCCACCGCTTCCCCGGTGAGATCGCCTGCGTGATCACCGAGGCCTCGCCCGGCAACATGGGCGTCGTCCCGCCGCTGCCCGGCTTCAACCAGGGGCTGAAGGACGCCTGCGGGAAGAACGGCGCCCTCTATATCTCCGACGAGGTCATGACAGGCTTCCGGACCAGCCGCGCCGGGTGGTACGGCGTCGACGGGGTCAAGCCCGACCTCATGACCTTCGGCAAGGTCATGGGCGGCGGCTTCCCGGCCGCCGCCTTCGGTGGACGTGCCGATGTGATGGCCCACCTCGCGCCCGCCGGGCCCGTCTACCAGGCCGGCACCCTCTCCGGGAACCCGATCGCCACCGCCGCCGGGCTCGCCCAGCTGCGACTCCTCGACGAGGCGGCGTACGAGAAGGTCGACGCCGTGTCGGAGACGATCCAGTCCCTCGTCACCGACGCCCTCACCAAGGAAGGCGTCACGCACCGGCTGCAGACCGCCTCCAACATGTTCTCCGTGTTCTTCACGGACCGGGACGTGCGCAACTACGAGGACGCCAAGCGCCAGGAGTCCTTCCGCTTCACCGCCTTCTTCCAGTCGATGCTGGCGCAGGGCGTCTATCTGCCGCCCTCGTCCTTCGAGTCCTGGTTCGTTTCCACGGCACACGACGAGCAGGCCGTCCAGCGGATCGCCGACGCCCTCCCGGCGGCGGCCCGAGCGGCGGCGGAGGCCACGGCAGCATGAGCGACACCCCCATGACCAGCGACACCCCCATGACCAACGACAGCCCCACCGGCGACAGCGACATCACCGTCGTACACCTCATGCGGCACGGCGAGGTGGCCAACCCGGACGGGATTCTGTACGGCCGTCTCGCCGGGTATCACCTGTCCGACCTCGGGCGGCAGATGGCCGACCGGGTCGCCGAGCACCTCGCCTCCCGGGATGTCACGTACGTCTGCGCCTCCCCGCTGGAGCGGGCGCAGGAGACCGCGACGCCGATCGCCAAGGCGCACGGCCTGGACCTCACGACCGACGCGCGGCTCATCGAGGCCGGCAACGTCTTCCAGGGCAAGACGTTCGGGGTGGGGGACGGCGCCCTGAAGAAGCCGGAGAACTGGAAGCACCTCGTCAACCCCTTCAAGCCGTCCTGGGGTGAGCCGTACGTCGAGCAGGTCATCCGCATGATGGGCGCGCTGGACGCAGCCAAGGACGCCGCGCGCGGGCATGAGGCCGTGCTGGTCAGTCATCAGCTGCCGATCTGGATCGTGCGCTCCTACGTCGAGAAGCGGCGGCTGTGGCACGACCCGCGCAAGCGGCAGTGCACGCTCGCGTCCCTGACGAGCTTCACGTACCAGGGCGACAAGATCGTGTCCGTCGGCTACAGCGAGCCGGCCATCGATCTCGTCCCCGCCCATCTCCGCGCCGGCGCCAAGCCGGTGAAGGGGAAGGACAAGGCCTTCGGCGCCTAAGACACGTTTGTGACATTTGTTGCGAATCCTCCGTGATCTGGAGGAACCTCCCCGTTCGTCGCGCCCTCTGACTGGGTGACCACCAGAGGATGCGACGGACGGGAATGCAATGGGCGACTTCAACCGAAGGGGAATTCTCGGGCTCGGCGCCGGAGCCGCTGCCGCGCTCGGACTCGCGGGGTGCGGCACCTTCACGCAGTCAGAGGGGTCGAACCAGGGTGGAGGTTCCGGCGACGGCCACGAGAATCGGCCCGGCACCCAGACCCAGCGCGCCAAGCCCATAGGTGACGGCTCCACCTCGTACACCGGCAAGCAGCCGCACCAGCCCGGCAAGCCCGAGCCGCTGGAGCCCGGTCAGGACCCGCCGCAGTTCGTCGTCTTCTCCTGGGACGGTGCCGGTGAGGTCGGCAACGGTCTCTTCCCGCGCTTCCTCGAACTCGCCAAGCAGCACGAGGCGCACATGACCTTCTTCCTCTCGGGGCTCTATGTGCTGCCCGAGTCGAAGAAGCGGCTCTACGACCCGCCGAACAACCCGCGCGGCGCCTCCGACATCGGCTACCTCACCGACGACCACATCAAGGCCACCCTGAAGGGCGTCCGCCAGGCCTGGCTCGACGGCCACGAGATAGGCACCCACTTCAACGGCCACTTCTGCGCCGGCAACGGCACCGTCGGCAACTGGACGCCGCAGCAGTGGCGCAGCGAGATCGACCAGGCCAAGTCCTTCGTCAAGGAGTGGCGTACGAACTCCGGGTGGACCGACCTGCCCTCCCTGCCCTTCGACTACGACAAGGAACTCGTCGGCGGCCGCACGCCCTGTCTCCTCGGCCAGGACAACCTGTTGCCCACCGCCCGCGAGCTCGGCTGGCGCTACGACGCCTCCTCGCCCGGCGGCCGCCAGGTGTGGCCGACGAAGAAGCAGGGGCTGTGGGATCTGCCGTTGCAGCAGATACCTTTCCCCGGCCGTTCGTTCGAGGTCCTCTCCATGGACTACAACATGCTCGCCAACCAGTCGATCAACTCCACGAACGCGCCCAGCCACAACTACCCGGCCTGGCGCGAGCAGTCCGCGCAGGCGTACATCCAGGGATTCAAGCGGGCATACGAGACAAACCGCGCCCCCTTCTTCGTGGGCAACCACTTCGAGCAGTGGAACGGCGGCATCTACATGGACGCCGTCGAGGAGGCCCTCAAGCACATCGCGCGGGAGAAGGAGAAGGGTGGCGACGTCCGGCTTGTCTCCTTCCGGCAGTTCGTGGACTGGATGGATGTGCAGAAGCCGGATGTTCTGGACAAGTTGCGCACGCTGGAGGTCGGGCAGGAGCCTGCCGGGGGCTGGAGCGCGTTCATGAAGGGTGATGCGGGCAGCTCCACGAGCACCCAAAACGCTGCCTGAAATGCGGTTTTCCACCCGCAAGGGGGGTGCGCAAGATCCGCGGAACGGGCATGCGAAACTTTTCACATGAGTGCCGCAAGCGCCCCCCAGCGCTCGAACCGTCGACGTCTCGTCCTGCTCACCGCGACAGCCGCGGCCACCGCGCTGACCCTGTCCGCGTGCAGCTCCGGTGGCACGTCGGGCGGCGGCGGTGACACCAACTTCGTCACCGGCAACAACGGCATCGCCACGGTCGCGCAGGGCAAGCGCACCACGGCGCCCGTGCTGGACGGCAAGACCGTCGACGGCAAGAAGCTGACCACCGCCGACTACAAGGGCAAGATCCTCGTCGTCAACGTGTGGGGCTCGTGGTGCCCGCCCTGCCGGCTCGAGGCGAAGAACTTCGAGAAGGTGTCCACCGACCTCAAGGACCAGGGCGTCCAGTTCGTCGGCATCAACACCCGCGACACCAGCACCACCCCCGCGCTCGCCTTCGAGAAGGAGCAGGGGATCACCTACCCGAGCCTGTACGACCCGACGGGCAAGCTGATGCTCCGCTTCGAGAAGGGCACGCTCAACCCGCAGCTGATCCCCTCCACCCTCGTCATCGACCGGGACGGCAAGGTCGCGGCGCGTGCGCTGCAGCCCTTGAGCGAGGAGTCGCTGCGGGGCATGATCGAGCCGGTCCTCGCGGAGAAGTGACGTGACCGGAGCGCTCACCCTCGCCGCGGAGTACAACGGCACCGTGCTGCACGGCGCCCTGCTGCTGGCGCTGCCGATCGCGATGCTCGGCGGGCTCGTCTCCTTCTTCTCCCCGTGCGTCCTGCCTCTCGTCCCCGGCTATCTGTCGTACGTCACCGGAGTCAGCGGGACCGACCTGGCGGAGGCCCGCCGCGGACGCATGGTCGCCGGCGCCTCCCTCTTCGTGCTCGGCTTCACCGTCGTGTTCGTGTCCGGCGGTGCGCTGTTCGGCTACTGGGGCTCGACCCTTCAGGAGCACAAGGACGTCCTGTCGAAGATCCTCGGCGTCCTCATGATCCTCATGGGCGTCTTCTTCATGGGGATGATGCCCTGGCTCACCCAGCGGGAGTTCCGCTTCCACACCAGGCCGACCACCGGACTCGCCGGTGCGCCCCTGCTTGGCGCGCTGTTCGGCATCGGCTGGACGCCGTGCATCGGCCCGACCCTGTCCTCCGTGCAGACGCTCGCCATCAACGAGGCCAGTGCCGCACGCGGCGCCATACTGACCGTCGCGTACTGCCTCGGCCTCGGCATCCCCTTCGTGCTCGCTGCCGTAGCCTTCCGCAAGGCCCTCGGCGCCTTCGCCTGGGTCAAGCGCCACTATGTCTGGGTGATGCGCATCGGCGGCACCATGATGATCGTGACCGGTGTGCTGCTGCTGACCGGCGCGTGGGACCGCATCGTGCAGGAGATGCAGGTCTGGTCCAACGGCTTCACTGTGGGGATCTGATCGATGAGCAAGACGACAACCGACGCGACCCCGGCCGCCGACGACCAGGACCTGAGCGCCGCCGGCTCCCAGCTGTCCACCGCCCCCACCGAGGAGATCTCCAACTTCCCCTCCCTCGGCGTCATCGGCTGGGCCCGCTGGTTCTGGCGGCAGCTCACCTCGATGCGGGTCGCGCTGCTGCTGCTCCTGCTGCTGTCGCTCGGCGCGATCCCCGGCTCGCTCATCCCGCAGAGCGGCATCGACGAGACGAAGGTCGCCGAGTTCCGCAAGGCGCACGAGACGCTCGCGCCGGTCTACGACAAGCTCGGCCTCTTCAACGTCTACAGCTCGGTGTGGTTCTCCGCGATCTACATCCTGCTGTTCGTCTCCCTCATCGGCTGCATCGTCCCGCGCACCTGGCAGTTCGTCGGCCAGCTGCGCGGCCGTCCGCCGGGCGCCCCGAGGCGCCTGACCCGGCTGCCCGCCTACACCACCTGGCGCACCGAGGCCGAGCCCGAGCAGGTCCGTGAGGCGGCCCTCGCGCTGCTGAAGAAGCGCCGCTTCCGCGCCCATGTCTCCGGTGACGCCGTCGCCGCGGAGAAGGGCTATCTGCGCGAGGTCGGCAACCTCGCCTTCCACATCGCGTTGATCGTGATGCTGATCGCCTTCGCCTGGGGCCAGTTGTTCAAGTCCGAGGGCAACAAGCTGATCGTCGAGGGCGGCGGCTTCTCCAACACGCTCACCCAGTACGACGACTTCAAGTCCGGCAGCCTCTTCAGCCAGGACGACCTGGATCCGTTCAGCTTCAACCTGAAGAACTTCGTCGGCAGGTACGAGCCGTCCGGCCCCAACCGTGGCACCCCGCGTGTCTACAAGGCGGACGTCACCTACAGCGTGGGCGCCTTCGGCAAGGAGGAGAAGTCCACCATCGAGGTCAACGAGCCGCTGGAGATCGGCGACTCGAAGGTCTACCTCGTCAGCCACGGCTACGCCCCCGTCGTCACGGTCCGCGACGGCAAGGGCAAGGTCGTCTACAGCGACGCGGTGCCGCTGCTGCCGCTCGACGGCAACGTCACCTCCACCGGTGCGATCAAGGTCATGGACGGCTACCGCGACGCCAAGGGCAAGTGGGACCAGCTCGGCTTCCAGGCCTTCTTCCTTCCTTCCTACGTCAAGGGCAACGAGATCGCCTCGCAGTTCCCGGCCCTGTTGAACCCGGTGCTGAACCTGGAGGCCTACCACGGCGACCTCGGTGTCAACGCGGGCCTCCCACAGAGCGTGTACCAGCTGAACAAGAAGAACCTGAAGGGGTTCAAGGACTCCAAGGGCGCACAGCTCAGGGAGAACCTGAAGCCCGGCGAGACGATGAAGCTCCCGGGTGGCGCCGGCTCGATCACCTTCGAGAAGGAGATCAAGGAGTGGGCCGGCTTCCAGACCGCCCGCCAGCCGGGCAGTGGCTGGGCGCTCGCCGGTTCCCTCGCCGCGATCTTCGGTCTCGCCGCCTCCCTGTTCATCCAGCGCCGCCGTGTCTGGGTGCGGGCAGCCGCAGGCCCCGACGGCGTCACCGTCGTCGAGATGGCCGGCCTCGGCCGCAGCGAGTCCGCCAAGGTGCCCGAGGAACTCGGCGACCTCGCCGGGACCCTGTACGAGCAGGCGCCGGGCGCGCCCGACGCCGACGACGACCCCGCAGATTCCGAAGCTTCCCCCGACCCCCAAGTCGCACCCGCCGAAGGGGCTGACACCAAGTGACTCTCGCCGCCGCGACCGAGCTGGCCGCCGCCACCAACGAAAACCTGGCGAACATCAGCAACACGCTGATCTACTCGTCGATGGCCGTCTACACGCTGGCCTTCTTCGCGTACATCGCCGAATGGCTCCTCGGCAGCCGCAGCAAGGTCGGCCGCACGGCCGCCGCGCTCACTCCGGCGAAGGCCGAGAAGGCCGCAGCGCCTGCCGTCGCCGTCAAGAAGGGCGGCTCCACCGCGGTGCTGGAGCGGCCGAAGGTCGTCGTGCGGGCCGCCGCCGGCCGACGGGACGTGCCGGACGGGCCCGGGGCACACGGCGGGGACGCGCAGGGTGACCTCTATGGGCGTATCGCCATTTCCCTCACCGTCCTCGCCTTCCTGATCGAGTTCGGTGGTGTGCTCACCCGGGCTCTGTCGGTGGAGCGGGCGCCGTGGGGCAACATGTACGAGTTCAACATCACCTTCTCCACGGTCGCCGTCGGGGTGTACCTGGCGCTGCTCGCGCTGAAGAAGAACGTGCGCTGGCTGGGGCTGTTCCTGATCACCACGGTCCTCCTCGATCTCGGCCTCGCCGTCACTGTCTTGTACACCGCCAGCGACCAGTTGGTTCCCGCCCTTCACTCGTACTGGCTGTACATCCACGTCTCCACGGCGATCTTCTGCGGCGCGGTCTTCTACGTCGGCGCGATGTCCACGCTGCTCTACCTCTTCAAGGACAGCTACGAGAACAAACTCGCCGGCGGCGGCACCCCCGGCCGCTTCGCGAACTCCGTCCTCGACCGGCTGCCCGCCTCCGCGTCCCTGGACAAGTTCTCCTACCGCGTCAACGCCGCCGTGTTCCCGCTGTGGACGTTCACGATCATCGCGGGCGCCATCTGGGCGGGCGACGCCTGGGGCCGCTACTGGGGCTGGGACCCCAAGGAGACCTGGTCCTTCATCACCTGGGTCGCCTACGCCTGCTACCTCCACGCCCGCGCCACAGCCGGCTGGAAGGGCCGCAAGGCCGCCTACCTGGCCCTGATCGCCTTCGGCTGCTGGCTGTTCAACTACTACGGCGTCAACATCTTCGTCTCCGGCAAGCACTCCTACGCGGGCGTGTAAGTCCCGTGCCGCGAAGGCCGGTTCCCGTGACCTGGGTCATCGGAACCGGCCTTCGTCGTACGGACAGGTAGCAGGCGTGGATACGATCTGCGGACGTCTCGCTGACCTTCCTGGAGGCCTGGAGGCCTGGCGGCTGCGGCACAGGCTCGACGAGGCCGCACGGGACTTCGCCGACGAGGTTGCCGGCGCTGTGCGTGGTTCGTGGTCCTGCCGTCGTCCGGTGGCGACGCGAGCGTGCAGCCGACCGGCAAGGCCGCCGCGGTGCCGGAGGACATCGCGCCGGCGGCCGGGGACGCGGGCGGCGGGCGGAAAGGGGACCACGATCCAGCCGCTGCACAGGTCCGAGGAGTGGACATCCGTGGACGGCAGCCGCAAGGGGCTGGCCCATGAGGACGGGCGCCGTCAGCGGCCCACGGACCCCGACCCCGCCCCGGGTAAGCCCGGCTACGACATCACGACCAATGACCGGCATCTGGTGACGCTTCCCACCGACCCGGAGAAGATGTACGACTGGCTGGCCGAGGCCGGCCCGGCGCACAGCGGCCAGGAGACCCGTCAGGCGATGTTCACGCTGGTCGGCGACCTGATCCGGGACGCGATCATGCCCCCGGAGCAGGGCGCGGCGCTGTTCCACGCGGTCGCCCGGATGCCGGGTCACGAGCAACACGGCCATCCCGGACCGGGCCGTCGTCGACCGTGCAGGTCAGCGTCCGTAACGGGTGCGCGTCGCCCCCGGCGGGGTCAGGCTGGTGTCATGAGCGGTTCCGTAGAACAGGGCATCAGCCAGACCCACGGGAACACGCACATCCTGCACTTCCTGGTGCGGCTTCCCCGGCCCGTCGAGGCGGTCTGGCCGACGCTCGGCACCCCCGAAGGGCTCGCGTCCTGGTTCACGCCCGCCGACGTCCTGGAACCCAGGCTCGGCGGCGCGATCGCACTGCGGGACGTCGGATCCGGGCAGGTCACCGCATGGGACGTCGAGCGGGTCGCCGAGTACACGGTGGAGGACGGCGGACGCCTGCGATTCCACCTGGAACGGGACGGCGAGACGGGGACCGCCCTGCGCTTCACGTACGAGTCCCAGGGCGAGACGGAGTCGGAGCAGCGCTGGCGGGCCCGCTTCGAGAGGCTGATCGAGGTGCTGGAGGGCGGCGGCTCCTGAGGGCCACCCCGGACTACGGGACGGTCGAGGCGATGACGTCCCGTAGCCGCTCCGCGTACAGCCGCATGTTCTTCTGCGCGACGTCGGTGTCCGGGTAGCGGCTCGCGAACCACAGGCCCTCGTGCAGCCGGGTGACCCACGCGCACACCTGGTCGCCGTACGACACCCTGATCAGCCCGTACGCCTTGCGCTCGGCCCAGTGCCCGGAGCCCGGGATGCCGCGGGTGTCGACGAAGGACACGATCGAGTACAGGTCGGGTGAGGTGGGGCGGAAGTCGGTGCCCAGCAGGCTGAGCACCCGGGCCAGCGGCATGCGGGCCAGATGCCGGTTGGCGTGCAGCGCGGCGCGTACCGTGCGCAGGGCGCTGGGCAGATCGTGGGCCTGCTCCATGGGGATCTCGATGGGCGCGCCGCCGACGTACCAGCCGACGGAGTCGGACCACCGGGACTTCGCGCGGGTGTGGAACGGCACGACGGTGCGGTAGACGGGCTCGTCGCCGATCTCGTGGACGATGAGGGCGGTCGCGGCCAGGATGCCGACCGAACTGCCGCCGTAGGGACGGCAGTACGCCTCGAACGCGGCGGCGGTGTCCGCGTCGGTGAGCGGCTCGCGCAGCAGTTTCTGGGTGGGCAGTCCGCCGTCGGGGTCCAGTCCCAGATCGACGGGGAAGTTGGGCAGCCTGCCGTCGCAGCGCCGGATGAACTCGCGCCAGCGGCCGACGATGTCGTGGCTGTCGTCGATCCGGTCGGCGTCCGTGCGCTCGATCGCGCAGAAGTCGACATAGCTGCCGGCGGGCGCCCCTTCGACGGTCTCGCCGGCAAGGCACGCGGCGTAGAGCTCGTGAATCTCGGCGGGGATGCGCTGGATGGAGTGGGCGTCGACGTTGCTGTGGTCGAAGGCCACGTACACGCTGGTGGAGTCGTCGCGGACGACCGCCGTGTAGATGAGGTTGGGCCAGCGCAGTGCGTCCGCGGTGACGTCGAAGCGGCCCTGGAGGTGCTGCACGAGGAGCGTGGGGTCGGTGAACTCGCCCACCTCGGTGCGGTGCAGGGACACGGCGTCGGCGTCGAGCGTGAACCGGCGTACGTCGTCGCCGGGCCGGCCGGACCAGCGGAAGCCGCTGCGCAGCGTCTCGTGCCGCAGTGTCCAACTGCGCAGCGCCTCCTCCAGCGCGTCGAGGTCGGCCCGGCCCGGGAGGTCGAAGGCGGTACCGAGCCAGGTCGGCACGAACAGACCGTCCTCGCGCACGGACCGGGCGGTCCTGATGTGCGACTCCTGGATGTACGCCGGTGGGCGGGAGTCCTCCGGGAGGTCGGCCGCCGTCGCCACGGTCGCCGGACTGAACGTCCATTCGACGAGTCGTCCGGGCCGGACCTCGCAGCGCTGGATGTCAGTCATTCGCACGGGCGGCTCCATTCGCGGCGGGGGACACACCCGAAAGGGTGGTATCCCGCCCAACGAGGCAACCCTTTCTCAGAAACGGCTCGTTGCGATCACCCGACCGTGATCATCCGACGGTGATCGAGTCCAGCTTCTCCCGCAGATACACATGCGAGTCCACCGGCGTGTACGCCACCCGTCCCACCGGCGCGGGCACCGACTCCACGCGGGTGCCGGGCGTGCACTCCCCGAAGTAGACGAGGGACATCAGCTCCTCGGCGGGGGCGTCGGCGGGCGGCGGCAGGACGCGATGCCGGCCGGACCGCCACCGGTCACCGGTCCAACGGGCCATCAGGTCACCGATGTTGATGGTGAAGGCCGCAGGGTCGAACGGCGCGTCCTCCCAGCCGCCCGCGTCCGTGTAGACCTGCAACCCGCCCTTGCCGGCCTGCCGGTCGAGGATCGTCACGGTCCCGAAGTCGGTGTGCGGCCCGATCCGGAACTGACCGGGCTCCGGCGCCCCGATCACCTCGGCTCCCGGGTACCAGTTGATGTTGAAGCCGTAGGTTGGGTGGGCCATGTGCCGGGTGAAGAAGTCGTGTTCGAGGCCGAGGGCCTCGCCGAGCAGGGCGAGGAGCCGGTTCTCCAGCTCGCCCATCCGCGCGAGGTACTCCTCGCACAGCGCCTGAAGTTCGGGCACTTCGGCGGGCCAGACGTTCGGCGCGTACCACTCGGCGTTGACGACCGGGTCCTCGAAGGGCTCGTGCGTCGCGAAGGTCAGCGACTCCTTCAGGTCCGGCGGGGTCTCGGCGCCTTCCGCGTGGCCGTTGGCCTCGGCGCCGGGGCCGAGCCAGCCGCGGCCGCCGACCTTGGCCTCGTAGGCCTGCTTCGCCTCGACGGGGAGTACGAAGAAGGCGCGGGCCGCTTCCCGGATCCGCCCGCGCAGCGCCGGGTCCACGCCGTGCCCGGTGACCAGCAGGAAGCCGGCGGTCTGCAGAGCCTCGTCGACGGTGCGGGCGATCGCGCCGCGCGTCCGGGCGTCGCCGTCGAGCCAGGGCCCGAGGTCGATCGTGGGAATTCGTGGCTCACTCACCGATGTCCTCGTTCCACAGTGCCGGATTGTTCCTGATGAAATCGCGCATCATCCCGATGCACCCGGGGTCGTCGAGGAGCACCACCTCCACGCCGTGCTCGGCCAGCCAGTCGTACCCGCCGTGGAAGGTGACCGCCTCGCCGATGACGACGCGGGAGATCCCGAACTGCCGTACCAGTCCCGAGCAGTACCAGCAGGGCGAGAGCGTGGTCACCATGGTCGTTCCGCGATACGACCGCTGCCGTCCCGCCGCCCGGAACGCGGCCGTCTCCGCGTGCATCGACGGGTCACCGTCCTGCACACGGCGGTTGTGCCCGCGGCCGAGGACCGCCCCGTCCGGGGCATGGAGCGCGGCACCGATCGGGATACCGCCCTCGGCGAGCCCGGCGCGCGCCTCCGCGACGGCGGTGGCCAGCCAGGTGCGGGCCGTCGCGTGATCCAAGAGCTCCATGCCACTCACTTTCCTGTGCGGGAGACGCGGGGGTGACCTGGGATGACTACCCACTCGCCGCAACGACGGAGCGTCACCCGACTCTCCCCCTCGACGTGCGCGAAGCACGTCACCGTGTCCGGCGTAGGCAGGCCGTTCGCCTGGGTGGGCGACGAGTTCGACACCGCTAATTCGGTGGCGGGGCGGGCGGCGTCGGGTGTTGTGTGGCGTGGCCCGGTGATCACGAGGGACGCCGGGGTGGGGAGGTTTTGTGGCGGGTCGGGAGTGGGCTTGGCGGGTTGCCGAGATGCGTCAGCGGGGTGGTGCGCTGGCCGCCTTCGTGGCCGCCTGCGGTGACGACGAGGAACGGTGCCGGGCGGCCAGGGAACTGGCGGTGCGGTTGCTCGCGTCGGATCCGGACGACCTCGATACGGCCCAGGAGATCGTGCGGACGCTGGCCGACTGGGCGGACGATCTCGCGGATCACCCGCATCATCCCGGCGTCCCCCGCCCCGACGAGGCCGACCGCCTGACGCGCGATCACGTCAAGGACGTCCTGCGCGACCACCTCACGGCTCCGGCCCGCGACTGGCTGTCGAGGACGAAGCTCTCCCTGGACGTCTGCTTCTTCGCTCTGCGCAGGGTGCGCGGACTCGACCCGCGGACGCGCGAGGACGTCTTCTACGCCTACGGCCGCGGCACGATGTCCCTCGACCTCGGCCATCGCGCGGCCGCGGCACGGGAACTGGCACGACTGAGGGAGCTGCGCGAGCTGTACGGGGCGTAGACCGGTCGCTCCGCGAGTCCTTCGGGGGAGCCGCAGCTCCGCGTCAGGGCTCGTCCCGCTTGCGCTCGTCGTCCTTCGTCCCGTCGTCGTCCTGGTCCAGTGACTTCAGGAAGTCGGGGTTGTCATCGGGTGCGACCCACTGCCGGCGCCGGTTGTCCCGGACCCCGGACCAGCCCTCGGCCGCCGGGCTGCGCTTCTTGCCCGCGATGAGCCAGGAGATCGAGCCGACCAGCGGGAAGACCAGGACGAGGATGGCCCACAGCGGCTTGGGCATGTGCCGGATCTCGTCCTCCTTCGTGCTGATGCAGTCGATGAATGCGTACACGCTCAGCGCCAGTGGCACGAGAAACATCAGCACGCGGAGCATGGGCCCCTCTCCAGCGAAACGGTCGTCGGACCGGGGGCACGGCCCCCGGGTTCAGGGCCAGGGTAGCCGCTCGGGGATACTTGACCCCATGGCTTACGACGATCTTCGTTCCCTGCTCAGGGCGCTGGAGCGCGAAGGCGACCTCAAGCGCGTCAAGGCTGAGGTCGATCCGTATCTCGAGGTCGGGGAGATCGTCGACCGCGTACAGAAGTCCGGCGGTCCCGCGCTGCTCTTCGAGAACGTGAAGGGGTCGTCGATGCCCCTCGCGATGAACGTCTTCGGGACCGACCGGCGACTGCTCAAGGCCCTCGGTTTGAAGTCGTACGGCGAGATCTCCGACAAGATCGGCGGGCTGCTCAAGCCCGAGCTGCCGCACGGCTTCATCGGGGTCCGCGAGGCCTTCGGGAAGCTCGGCGCCATGACGCACGTACCGCCGAAGAAGGTGAAGTCGGCGGGTGCGCCCGTGCAGGAGGTCGTGCTGCACGGCGACGAGGTCGACCTGGAGCAGCTGCCCGCCCTGTTCACCTGGCCCAAGGACGGCGGCTCCTTCTTCAACCTCGGGCTCACGCACACCAAGGACCCGGAGTCGGGCGTACGGAATCTGGGGCTGTACCGCCTCCAGCGCCACGACAAGCGCACGATCGGCATGCACTGGCAGATCCACAAGGACAGCCGGAACCACTACCAGGTCGCGGCGAGGCGGGGCGAGCGGCTGCCGGTCGCCATCGCCTTCGGGTGTCCGCCCGCCGTGACGTACGCGTCCACCGCCCCGCTTCCCGGTGACATCGACGAGTACCTGTTCGCCGGGTTCGTCTCCGGCAAGCGGATCGAGATGGTGGACTGCAAGACGGTGCCGTTGCAGGTGCCGGCGCAGGCCGAGGTCGTGCTGGAAGGGTGGCTGGAGCCCGGCGAGATGCTGCCGGAGGGGCCGTTCGGCGACCACACCGGTTTCTACACGCCGCAGGAGCCGTTCCCGGCGCTGAAGATCGACTGCGTGACGATGCGGAAGCGGCCGTTGCTCCAGTCGATCGTCGTGGGCAGGCCTCCGACGGAGGACGGGCCCCTGGGGCGTGCGACGGAACGCTTCTTCCTCCCGCTGCTGAAGATCATCATCCCGGACATCGTGGACTACCACCTGCCGGAAGCCGGCGGTTTCCACAACTGCGCGATCGTCTCGATCGACAAGAAGTACCCGAAGCACGCACAGAAGACGATGCATGCGATCTGGGGCGCGCACATGATGTCCCTGACCAAGCTGATCGTGGTCGTCGACTCCGACTGCGACGTCCACGACCTGCACGAGGTCGCCTGGCGGGCGCTCGGCAACACCGACTACGCCCGTGACCTCACGGTCGTCGAAGGCCCCGTCGACCATCTCGACCATGCCTCCTACCAGCAGTTCTGGGGCGGCAAGGCAGGCATCGACGCGACGAAGAAGTGGCCCGAGGAGGGCTACACCCGTGACGGCGGCTGGCCCGACATGGTCGAGTCCGACCCGGAAACGGCGGCGATGGTCGACCGCCGCTGGAAGGAGTACGGACTGTGACCAGCGCCTCCGCCGCGATCCCGCAGCCAGGACGCACGAAGGCGTTCCTCCGCCTCGTCATGATCGAGCACTCGGTGTTCGCGCTGCCGTTCGCGTACATCGCCGCGCTCACCGCGATGTTCCAGTGGGACAAGAACATCCACTGGGGGCGGCTGCTCCTGGTGACGGTCTGCATGGTGGGTCTGCGGACCTTCGCCATGGCCGTGAACCGGATCATCGACCGCGAGATCGACGCCCGCAATCCGCGCACCGCGCACCGCGAGCTGGTGACGGGCGCGATGTCGGTCCGGCACGCCTGGACCGGCGCCCTGATCGCCCTGGTGATCTTCCTGGGCTCGGCGGCGCTGCTGAACCCGCTGTGCCTGGCCCTCGCCCCCATCGCGGTGATCCCGATGGTGGTCTACCCCTACGGCAAACGCTTCACGAACTTCCCGCAGGCCATCCTGGGTCTCGCCCAGGCGATGGGCCCGGTCGGCGGCTGGCTGGCGGTCACCGGCACCTGGTCCTGGGACGCCGTGATCCTGGGCCTCGCGGTGGGCATCTGGATCGGCGGCTTCGACCTGATCTACGCCTGCCAGGACGTCGACACCGACCGCGAGATCGGCGTCATGTCGGTCCCGGCCCGCTTCGGCATCCCGGCGGCGATCTGGGGCGCCCGCGCCTGCCACACGGTGACGACTGCCCTGTTCGTCTGGTACGCCCTCGCCACGGACGTGGGCACCTTCTTCTGGCTGGGCCTGCTGATCGTCGCCGGCGCGTTCGTCTACGAGCACTCGATCGTCCGCCCGCACGACCTGTCCCGCCTGAACCGGGCGTTCTTCAGCGTCAACGGGTTCATCGGGATTGCCCTGTTCGTGTGTGCGCTGATGGATCTTGTGGTTCGGGGGCTGACCGTCTGACTACGGTGCAGGCCGTGACCCGCCTGCACGCGCAGTTGAGCCGGTTCGAGGACGCCTTTCCCGGCTTCCGGACGGAGATCGTCGAGGGCAGCGTCGTGGCGTGCCCGCTCAGGCCGCATCACGCAGGGACGGTCTTCGCGGCCTGGAAGGCCCTCGGACCGCAGCTCGGCCCGGAGTGGGACGTCGTCAGCGATGTCGCCTTCCCCCTCGACGAGGACAACGAGTTCTGTCCCGACCTGGCCGTCATCCCCGCGCGGGAGGCGAACCGGAACGCGATCGCGTACCCGCCCGACCTCATCGAACTGGTCGTGGAGGTCGCCTCCCAGGGCAGCATCCGCCGCGACTACGAGGTGAAGCCCGGCCGGTACGCCTCCCGGGGCATCGCCAACTACCTGATCCTCGACCCGATGAACGGCCACGCCGTCACGATGTGGAACCCCGGCCCCGACGGCTACCGAGGCCGCGACACCATCCCCTACGGCCCCGACCTGACCATCGACTCCCCGCTCGGCAAGCTGAAGATCCCCACCGCCGGCCTCCCTGTCGACCCTAAAGCGCGCCCCCGGCCCTGAGCGCCGGCCCGTCCGCCCGGCGCCGCAGCACGAACGCCGCCGCAACCCCCGCCACCAGCCCCACCAGATGCCCCTGCCAGCTGACGCCGGACTGGGTCGGGGCGAGGCCCGCCAGGATCGAGGTGCCCCAGATCGCGGCCACCAGCAGGCCGGCCAGGATGCCGAGCGGGCGGCGCTCCACGAAGCCGGTGACCAGGAGGTAGCCGAAGAGGCCGAAGATCAGGCCGGAGGCGCCCGCGGTGTTGGTGCCGGACGGGGATATCAGCCAGACGCCGAGGCCGTCGGCGACGATGATCAGGGCGCAGACGGCGGCGAACCGGCGTATGCCGCCGAGCGCGGCCAGGAAGCCGAGGACCAGCAACGGCACTGTGTTCGCGGCGACGTGGGCGAAGCCGAAGTGGATGAACGCGGCCGGGACGACGTCCACCAGCTCGGACGGTGTGCGCGGGACGATGCCGAAGCCGTCCAGCGCGTGCCCGCTGAGCACGTCGGCCACTTCCAGCAGCCACAGCAGCGCCATCCAGACCAGCATCAGCTTGGCCGCGGTCCGCGCGCGCTCACCCCGCGACCACTCGCGCCGCTCCGCACCCCACGTACCCGCCGCACCCGACGTACCCGTCATGGCCACCCCACCGCCCAACTCGTCCCCCTGGGGAACGCCCGGCCACCCTTGGTCGGTTCCCACCCCGTAAGGCCGGATAGGCTCGGTGTCGTGAACCCAGTCAAGCCAGGAGAGACGCCGCGTACGCCTTGGATCGTAGGGGTGTCCGGTGCTTCCGGCACCCCATACGCCGCCGCGGTGCTGCGCGCGCTCCTCGCCGCGGGGGAGAGCGTCGACCTGGTCGTCAGCAGGGCGTCCCGGCTCACGCTCCTCGACGAGACCGGGATCTCCTTCCGCGACGCCCACTGGCAGGACGACCTGCGCGAGTGGCTCGGGCGGGGCGCCGACGGCAAGCCCGGGACCTTCGAGCCGGACATCGTGGGCGTCCGGTACTGGAACGCCGGGGACCTCGCCGCGGGCCCGTCCTCGGGGTCGTACGCCACGAAGGGCATGCTGATCGTGCCCGCCTCCACCGCCTGTGTCGCCGGCGTCGCGCTGGGCCTGTCGAAGGACCTGCTCCAACGCGCGGCGGGCGTGGCCCTCAAGGAGGGGCGCAAGCTGGTCGTGGCCGTCAGGGAGACCCCGCTGAACGGCCAGACGCTGAGGCACCTGGTGACCCTGGACGACGCGGGCGCCACCGTCGTACCCGCCTCGCCCGCCTTCTACGCGGGGGCCACCCACATCCAGGACCTGGTCGACTTCGTCGCCGGACGCGTGCTCGACGCGGCGGGCGTCGAACACCGGCTCTACCGCCGCTGGAAGGGCGAACTCGGCGGCGGAACCCGCACGACATGAACGCCATCTGAGCAAGTCGCAGTAACTCTCATCACTTCGGGACATCTTCACCGGAAGGCTTCGATCGCATGGACGCGGTGGACAGGCAGCTCATCCAGGCCCTGAGGGAGAACGGCCGGGCCTCCTACGCGGAGCTGGGACGCCTCGTCGGCCTGTCGGGACCCAGCGTCACCGACCGCATCAACCGGCTGGAGGCGGCCGGCGTCATCACCGGCTATCGCGCCACCGTCGACGCCGCCTCGCTCGGCCTCGGCGTCACCGCGCTGATCGGCATCTCGCTGTCCGACGCCACCGACCACGAGGACGTCGCGAGCCGCCTGCGGGACCTGGGCGAGATCGAGGACTGCTGGTTCATCGCGGGCGACGACTCGTACATGCTCAAGGTCCGCGCGGCCGACGTGGACGGGCTGGAGAAGATCATCCGCCGGCTCAGCGGCACCAAGGGCGTCTCCCGGACCCGTACGACCATCGTGCTCTCCACCAAGTGGGAGAACCGGGTCGGACAGCTGCCCGACGAAGAGGACGCGTAGCGCCTGATGGCGGTCACCCCGCCCGAAGGGGCGGGGAGTACGGTTTACGGAGTCTTTCCGAGAGAGGTGCACGCATGGACGTCGGGCTCAAGCGCGAGCTGGAGGAGAAGGTCCGCTCCGGTGAGCGGCTGTCCCGCGAGGACGGCATCGCGCTGTACGAGTCGGACGACCTGGCGTGGCTCGGCGGCCTCGCGCACGAGGTGCGCACGCGCAAGAACGGCGACGTCGTCCACTTCAACGTCAACCGCCACCTCAACATGACCAACGTCTGTACGGCCTCCTGCGCGTACTGCTCCTTCCAGCGCAAGCCGGGGGAGAAGGACGCGTACACGATGCGCATCGAGGAGGCCGTCAAGCTCGCCAAGGCGATGGAGTCGGACAACCTCACCGAGCTGCACATCGTCAACGGCCTGCACCCGAACCTCCCGTGGCGCTACTACCCGCGCTCCCTGCGCGAGTTGAAGGCCGCCCTCCCGAACGTCTCGCTGAAGGCCTTCACGGCCACGGAGATCCACCACTTCGAGACGATCAGCGGTCTGTCGGCGTCGGAGATCCTCGACGAGCTCATCGACGCCGGGCTGGAATCCCTCACCGGTGGTGGCGCGGAGATCTTCGACTGGGAGGTCCGGCAGCACATCGTGGACCACCGCACCCACTGGGAGGACTGGTCCCGCATCCACCGCCTGGCGCACGAGAAGGGTCTGAAGACCCCGAGCACCATGCTGTACGGCCACATCGAGGAGCCGCGGCACCGGGTGGACCACGTCCTGCGCCTGCGTGAGCTCCAGGACGAGACGGGCGGCTTCCAGGTCTTCATCCCCCTGCGCTACCAGCACGACTTCGTCGACATGAAGGACGGCAAGGTACGCAACCGCCTCCAGGCCCGGACCCAGATGGCGACCGGCGCGGAGGCCCTGAAGACCTTCGCGGTGTCCCGTCTGCTGTTCGACAACGTCCCGCACGTCAAGGTCTTCTGGGTCATGCACGGCGTCCAGACCGCCCAGCTGGCGCTCCAGCACGGCGCCGACGACATGGACGGCTCGGTCGTCGAGTACAAGATCACCCACGACGCGGACAACTTCGGCACGCCGAACAAGCTCACCCGCGAGGACCTGCTGGACCTCATCCGGGACGCCGGCTTCCGCCCGGTGGAGCGCAACACGCGCTACGAGATCATCCGCGAGTACGACGGCCCGGACCCGCTGCGCCGCGAGTCCCCCCAGCCGATGCGGGTGTGATTCCGGAGGGCGGGACCGTGGTACTCGTCCGCCATGGTGAGCACCAAGGCGCCCGAGGACGCCTACACCGCTGAACCCTTTCTCCCGGACCGCGGCGGCCTGCCCGCCCTGCGCCGCGCCGCCGCCGAATGCCGGGGCTGCCCCCTCCACCGGGACGCCACGCAGACCGTGTTCGGCGTCGGCGACCGGAACGCCCGCGTCATGCTCGTCGGCGAGCAGCCCGGCGACCAGGAGGACCGGCAGGGCAAGCCCTTCGTCGGTCCGGCCGGGCGTCTCCTCGACAGGGCGCTGGAGGAGGCGGGCCTCGACCCGGCAAAGGCGTACGTCACCAACGCCGTGAAGCACTTCAAGTTCACGCGGGCCGAGCCGCGCAAGCGCCGTATCCACAAGGCGCCGACCCTGCGCGAGATGACCGCGTGCGGCCCCTGGCTTTCCGCCGAACTGGCCGTCGTGGAGCCCGAGCTGATCGTGCTGCTGGGCGCGAGCGCGGGCAAGGCGCTGCTGGGGTCGTCGTTCCGGGTCGGGGAGGTGCGCGGAACGCTGCTGGAGCGCGAGATCCACGGCCGGCCGAGGAAGCTGGTGGCGACGGTGCATCCGTCGTCGGTGCTGCGGGCCCGGGACGACGCCGACCGGGAGGCGGCGTACGCGGGGCTGGTCTCGGACCTGAAGGTGGCGGCGCGGGCGTTGTCGTGATGGCTTTCGCCGAGTTCTTCGTAATGGCTACGATTTCGCGGTGTCCCTTACTTTCACACTCGACCCGGCCGTCACACCGGACCTCCGCGACGGCATCCTCGACCTGTGGACCGACGTCTCCAACGCGGGCGGAGCCGTGGGCTTCGTGCCGCCGGTGACACGGGAAGCGATCCGCCCGGAACTGGTGCGGCACTTCGTGGGGATGGCGGAGGGACGCAGCCGGCTGCTGGTCGGGCACGACGAGACGGGCGAGGTGTCCGCGACCGCCTTCTTCACCTTCAACACACACCGGCTGATGGCCCACTGGACGTGGCTCTACACGGTGATGGTGCACCCCCGCCACCAGGGCAAGGGCTACGGCCGTGACCTGCTGGCGGCCGCCGAGCAGGCCGGCCGCAGCTTCGACGGCATCGAGGCGATCCGGCTCACCTGCCGCGGCGGCCTCGGCCTGGAACGCTTCTACGGCTCCTGCGGTTACAAGGAGGTCGGCCGGATCCCGGACGCCATCCGGGTCGCGCCGGGCGACGACCGGGAAGACGTGATCATGCTGCTGCCGCTCGAATGACCCACCCCGCCGACCCCCCTGCAAGATCGGCCGTCCCGCGTGCTTCACTGGACAGTGGCCCTTTTTGGATTCGGAAGAGTGGATTGAGATGCTCCGCTACACACTGATGCGCCTCGGGATCTTCGTGGGCTGCCTCGTGGTCGTCTGGGGCCTCGTCTACTCCGGCCTCGCCCCGCGTGGTTTCGGTGACTCCAACGGCATGTGGGTCGTCCTGCTGGCGCTGCTGCTCTCGGCGCCCATCAGCTTCGTCGTGCTGCGCAAGGAGCGCGATCGCGCCTCCGTGCAGATCGTGCAGAAGGTCGACCGCGTGAAGGCCAACCTGGAGGCGAACCGCAGCCAGGAGGACGACGTGGCCGACGAGACGGCTCGGGCGCAGGGCCAGACCTCCTAGCTTGCCGCGTCCCGGCAGCGATACCGCCCGGTAACTGCGTGTACCCCGCCCTTACGCTTGTCCGGATCCATGGTGTGGGATGGCCGGATCCACGTCGGTGGAACGGTTGTTCGCACCGGCATTCGTGAACGTAAGGGGGAACCGTGGCACGAGCGCGCGCGCAGGCAAAGAAGAGCGCACGACGCGTTGCCGACGCCGTCGTCTCCGGAGCCGATCCGCGGACGGCCGCGCAGGACGAACTGCGGCGGCAGATCGGCGGCCGGGGGACACGGGGAGACGGCGGCGAGGACTACGACGCCCAGGGCCAGGGCATCGACCCGGCGGACTTCCCGGCCGCCCGGGAACAGGGCGGCTCCACCGCCACCGTCATGCGGCAGAAGACGGTGCCGCTGGACGAGGCCGGGGAGGCGCTCGGCCGTAGCGAGCAGGTGCGCGAGGGCACCGAGATGGTGCACGCCATCTGCCCGATGGTGATCCCCAAGGGCCGCTCGATCGTCTCCATGCTGCCCGTGCTGACGCTGCTCGTGCTGGGCGCCGTGGGTGCGGGGATCGTGGGCGCGTCCGGCGCCGATGTGCTGACGAACCCGCTGTTCGGCGTGCACTACTGGGTCATCTCGCTGTGCGCCGTCGCCTTCGTGTGGTGGCGTCAGGGCATGGTCATGGTGCCGGACGGCTGCCAGGCGATGATCACCCGGTTCGGCAAGCTGGAGAGGGTCGTCGGCCCGGGCCGGATCGTGCTGCTGAGCCCGTGGAAGCGGGTGTCGTACATCGTCAACACCACGATCGAGTACCCCTTCAACGCTCCGGTGCGCGAGGCACCGACCAAGGGCGGCGTGAAGGCGTCGATCGACCTGTTCATCCAGTTCCGGATCAGCGATCCGACCGAGTTCGTCTACACGCTGGGCGCGGTGCGCGGCTTCGAGGAGAAGCTGAGCAACGCGGTGAGCGAGACGATCCGCACCCTCGTCTACGAACAGGAAGCCGCCGGGATCTACGACATGGTCGGCGAGGACACCGGTCGGCTGCTGGACCTGCTCAACCAGCAGTTCCGCCCGGCCGTCGAGCTGACCAACGCCAACATCACCCACGCCGAACCGTCCGACCAGCGCTACCGCATGGACCTGGCGGCCCCCGAGATGGTGCGCGTGGCCAAGGAGGCGTACACGCACGAGTACGCGCTCCAGCTCCGCAAGGAGCAGGACGAGGGCGACCTCACCCGCGAACTCGCCTCCAGCCACGAGACGCTCTCCGCGATCCAGGCCGACATCGCCCAGTACCAGGCGCAGATGGACACCGCCGTGGAGCGCGAGACCAACCGCGCCGAGGCGCTCGCCCGGCAGCGCTACGTCCAGGCCGAGTCCGAGGCGAAGGCCAACGCGGCCCTGCTGGAGGCGCAGGCCCTCGACATCCGCGCGGTGACCGCGGCGGAGGCGCCGGAGATCCTGGAGTACCGCTACCAGCAGCAGGTGCTGGACACGCTGGAGCAGGTCGCCGGCCATCTGCCGCGTCTGGTCCGCATCGGCGGCGCGACGGACGGCGGCGCCGGCATCGACTTCCTGGAGCTGGCCCGCGAGTTGGTCGGCGAGCGCGGCACGGAACTGTTCACCGACGAGGACATGGCGGCCGTACGGTCGCGTCTCGCCGAGGTGTCCGAGCGGATCGCCGCGCGCGAGACGGAGATCGGAGCGCTGCTGGCGGCCGAGCGGCCGACGGTGCCGCAGGTGCCCGACCAGCCCGGATCGCCCGACGGCTCCGACGGCTCCGACGGCTCCGACAGCTCCATCAGCTCTGACGTCTCCGAGGGGGCCGACCAGTGAGCACCGCCCGTTCCACCCACCGCCGGTCGGTCATCTCCGAGAAGGTCGCGCCCTGGAGCGACATCGCGCGGCTGCTGCGCGGCGGCGAGGCCGACACCCTGATCCCGGTCATCATCCCGCGCCACCGGCGCCGCCTGTGGTGGATGCTGCCGCTGTGGCTCGGCGTCTACTCCCTGTTCATGGGCGTGATGCTGTCCCTGCAGGAGGCCGACTCCGAGTCGGTCGCCGGGGACCTCGCCTACGGCACCCTCGCCACCCTCTCCTACGCCGGCGGCGCGGTCCTGCTGGTGATCGGCGCGCTGTGGTGGTGGCGCTCCTCGATCGTCGAGATCGAGCAGGGCACCAACGGCGTACTGACCCGCTACGGCGCCGTCATCCGCACCCTGGACGCCGGCCGCCACTACCTGTGGCACCCGTGGTCCCGGGTCGACTTCGTCGTCGACACCGCCACCGAGATCCCGTACTCCGCGCCGGTGATGGCCTGCCCGACGCAGGAGAACGTGCCGCTGCGCTCCATCGAGTTCTTCCTGAAGTTCCGCATCACCGACGCCGTGCTGTTCGTCCGCACGATCGGCGCGGGCAACTTCGACCTGGTGCTCTCCAGCGCCGTACAGGACGCGATCCGGCAGCGGGCGCGCAAGATGCGCACCGAGCGGGCGTACGACCTGCGTGGCTCTGACGTGGCCGACATGCAGGAGCTGCTCAACCGCCAGCTCTCCGGCTACGGCGTGCGCATCACCGGCTCCAACATCCCGGACGTGCAGCTGCCGGCGCAGTACCAGCAGCACCTGGCCACCCGGGAGCGGGTCGCCAAGGAGCGCACGGCGTACGACCAGGAGTGGGGGCTGATCCGCAAGCGCCGCATCGACCAGCTGGGCATGGACATCGAGCGGGCCAAGAAGGTGCGCGACGCCAGGATCGTCGAGGTCAGGGCCGCGCTGAACCGGGCCCGTGAAGAGGTCGCCCAGCTGCTGGAGGAGCAGGAGACCAATGCCCAGCGCGTGCGGTTCGAGATCGAGACGCGGGGCCGCAGCGGCCTGATCGCCGCCGAGAACGAGGCCCGCGCCCAGCGCGCCCTGGCCAAGGCCTACCGCGACAACCGCGCGGTCCTTCAGTACGAACTCGCCCGGCGTCGCCTGGAGGTGGGCGCGAAGCTCGCCGGGAGGGCCCCGCAGCCGGTGGTCGTACGGACCGACGGCAGCAGCGCCGACACCTCCGCCCTGTCCACCCTGCTCACCGCGCAGCTGCTGCCGCGGCTGACGGCCCTGCCGGCGGTCGACGGGCAGGTGCTGACGGACCGGGTGGCACGGTTCGCCGACGAGCTGGGCGACGACAAGTAGGGACAGGCGTTCACGGCGGGCCGGGTGGGATCTCCCTCCCGGCCCGTACGCTAACGGCCATGGGTGCCGTGAAGACCAAACGGATGCCGCGGGCCGTCCGTGAGCAGCAGATGCTGGACGCCGCCGTGCGGACCTTCGGCAGGCGCGGGTACATGGCCGCGTCGATGGACGAGATAGCCGAACTGGCGGGTGTCTCGAAGCCGTTGGTGTATCTGTATCTGAACTCGAAGGAAGACCTCTTCACCGCCTGCATACGGCGCGAGGCCGCCGCGCTCGTCGTAGCGGTGCGCTCCGGCGTACGGACCGAGCTGCCCGCCGACCGCCAGCTCTGGGAAGGACTGCGGGCGTTCTTCACCCACACCTCTCACTACCCGGACGCCTGGTCCGTCCTGCACCTCCAGGCCCGCACGCACGGCGAGCCGTTCGCGTCCGAGGTCGCCAAGATGCGCGCGGAGATCGTCGAGTTCGTGACGCAGCTGATCCTCGTCGCGGCACGCGAGGCCCACCGCGACCCCGACCTCCCCGAGAGCGAGGTCGCCGGTCTCGCCGAGGCCCTGGTCGGCGCCGCCGAGTCCCTCGCCGACTGGGCCAACTCCACGCCGACCGTGACGGCTCGGGAAGCGGCGGCGACACTGATGAACTTCGCGTGGTCGGGCCTCGGCAACCTCATGGACGGCCGCCCCTGGTCACCGCCGGACGCCCCTCACGAGGCGAGCGGGTAGACCTCCCCGGCCAGGTGGACGCGGTCCTCGCCGCCCCGCAGCTCGAACCGCCCGCCCTCCGCGGCGTACGTCACCGTCCCCGGCAGCAGCACCGGCGCCCGGAAGCCGGCCCGCACCCGCACCGCCTCCGCAGTGCCGTGCGCGGCGAGGCAGCGGGCCACTGTCCACATGCCGTGCGCGATGGCCCGGGGGAAGCCGAACAGGCGGGCGGTGAGCGGGTGGAGGTGGATGGGGTTGCGGTCGCCGGAGGCGGCGCCGTAACGGCGTCCGACGTCGGCGGCGAGCCGCCACTCGGCGACGGCGGGCAGCGGCTTGTGCTCCTGCACGTCCAGCGCCTCCCGGCCGTCCCGCGCGCCCTGCACCTGCCCGGACGCCGTACGGCCGTCGGTGCGGTGCCTGGCCAGATACGTGCTCCGCGACTCCCACACGACCTCGTCAGCGGCCCGCAATTCGGTGATCACGGCGGCCTCCGTACCGCGCCGGTGGGGCATCAAGCCGTCGATGTGCACGGAGAGTTCGTACCCGCGCGTGGCGGTGAGGGCCCGGTGCCGGGTGACGGTGATCGACGTGTGGACGAGACCGAGCAGCGGCAGCGGGAAGTCCCGTCCGCTCATCAGCCGCATCGTCAGCGGGAAACCGAGCACATGCGGATACGTCACCGGCAGGGCGTCGTCCCCCGTGGGAAACCCGCACACCCGCTCGTACGCGGCCAGCCGGGCGAGGTCGACGCGAAGGTCCGGCAGAACGAGCCTCGTGCGCGGGAACTCCGCCTCCGGGCCGGGGCGTTTGAAGGGTGACAACAGGGCGCCCCGGGCGAGCAGGGGCGGAAGCGAAGGAGGAGCGGTGAGGACGAGGGACATCACGCCCCCAGCAGGCTCTGGCCGCATACCCGGACGACCTGGCCGTTGACGCCTGAGGATCCCGGATCCGCCAGCCAGGCGGTCGTCTCGGCGACATCGATCGGCAGTCCACCTTGCGCGAGGGAGTTCATCCGGCGCCCCGCCTCCCGGATGAACAGGGGAATCGCGGCGGTCATCTTCGTCTCGACGAACCCGGGCGCGACCGCGTTCACCGTCACCCCGTGCTCGGCGAGGGCGCGTGGCGCGAGGGCCCGGACCAGTCCGACGATGCCCGCCTTGCTCGCGCCGTAGTTGGTTTGCCCGGCGTTCCCCGCCAGCCCCGCGATCGACGCCGTCGCCACGACCCGCCCGCCCCGCCTCAGCGTCCCGCTCTCCAGCAACGCGTCCGTCGTGCGCAGCACACTCGCGAGATTGACGTCGAGCACTGAACTCCAGCGCTCGGCGGGCATGTTGACCAGTCGTCGGTCGCGTGTGATCCCGGCGTTGTGCACCAGGACGTCCAGGCCGTCGGGCAGCGCGGCGGCGATGCGCGTGCCCGCGTCGGGTGCGGTGATGTCGAGCGCGAGGGCGGTGCCGCCGAGCCGGTCGGCCACGCGCCGGGCGTCCTGCTCGGCCTGCGGTACGTCGAGGACGACGACCCGGGCGCCGTCCCTCGCCAGCGTCTCGGCGACCGCCTCGCCGATGCCGCGCGCGGCGCCGGTGACCAGGGCGGTGCGGCCGGTGAGGGGGCGGTCGGGGTCGTGGGGTGGGTCGTGGGGTGCGGTGACGTCCGCCGGGGCCGAACCCACCTCGACGACCTGGCCGCTGACGTACGCCGACCTGGGGGAGAGGAGGAAGCGCAAGGTCGACTCGGCGGCGTGCGCGTCCGTCAGCCGTACGAGATTCACCGTCCTGCCGCGCCCGATCTCCTTGCCGAGCGAGCGCGTGAAGCCCTCCAGGGCCTGCTGGACGGCGGCCTGGTGGTGGTCGGCCGGGTCGAGGGGCGCGCCCAGGACGACGACCCGGCCGCTGTCGGCGACCGACCGCACGACCGGGTGCAGGGCCGCGTGCACCTCGGCGAGCGTCTCGACGTCACGGACGCCCGTGGCGTCCAGGACGACGGCGGCGGGCTTCCCGGAGGGGGCGGTCGTCAGGTCGAGGCTGCCCAGGGCGGTACGGGTATCGGCACCGGTGAGACCGAGGTCCGACTTGCCGGCCGTCAGGAGCAGCCGGGCGCCCTTCAGTGAGGGCCGTTCCGGTGTCCAGCGTTGGAGTGCGGCGGGCTGCGGCAGTCCGAGTCGGCGGGTGAGGAGGCGGCCGGGCGCCGTGCCGGTGAAGCTCAGATAGCGGTCGGCCATGTCCCACTCCCAGTGCGCTCCGGTGCTGACTCCGGAGTAAGGTTACCCGAGGTAAGTCCATGGTGGACATGAGGAGTGGTGGAGATGAGCTCCCTGTTGGCGCCGGCGGTCCGGCGCGTCGCGATCATCGGCGGCACTCGTATCCCGTTCGCCCGCGCCGACGGCCCGTACGCCACCGCGTCCAACCAGGACATGCTCACGGCCGTGGTCGACGGCCTGGCCGAGCGGTACGAGCTGGGCGGTCCGGGCGCGGTCGGAGAGCTCGTCGCCGGGGCCGTGCTCAAGCACAGCCGGGACTTCAACCTCGCCCGCGAGACCGTCCTCGGCTCGAAGCTGGACGCCCGCACGCCCGCCTACGACATCCAGCAGGCCTGCGGCACCGGCCTCCAGGCCGTCATCGCCGCCGCCAACAAGATCGCGCTCGGCCAGACCGAGTCGGCGATCGCCGGCGGCGCGGACACCGCGAGCGACGCGCCCCTCGGTGTCAACGACGAGCTGCGGCGCATCCTGCTTCAGGCCCGGCGGGCCAAGTCGCTCGGCGGCCGGCTCAAGGCACTGTCCGGCGTACGGCCGTCCCACCTCGTCCCCGACATCCCCCGCAACGCCGAGCCCCGCACCCGGCGGTCGATGGGGGAGCACGCCGCCGTCACGGCACGGGCCTGGGGTGTCTCCCGCGAGGCGCAGGACGAGCTGGCGGCGGCCAGTCACCAGCGACTCGCGGCGGCGTACGAGCGGGGCTTCTTCGAGGATCTGGTCGTGCCCTTCCGGGGCCTGGACCGGGACCAGAACCTGCGCCCCGGTTCGACGCCGGAGAAACTGGCCGTGCTGAAGCCGGTGTTCGGCCTCGACGGTCCCGACCCGACGATGACGGCGGGCAATTCGACGCCGCTGACGGACGGGGCGGCGGTCGTGCTGCTGGCGAGCGAGGAGTGGGCCGCGCGCAGAGGGCTGGAGCCGCTGGCGTACCTCACCGCCTACGAGACGGCGGCCGTGGACTTCGTGCGGGGCGATGTCGCGGGCGGTGCGGACGGGCTGCTCATGGCACCGGCTTACGCAGTCCCGCGGATGCTGGAGCGGGCCGGGCCGGCCCTCTCCGACTTCGACTTCGTCGAGATCCACGAGGCCTTCGCCTCCCAGGTGCTGGCCACGCTGGCGGCGTGGGAGAAGCGGGGCCTGGCCCCCGTGGACCGGGCCCGGCTGAACGTGACCGGGTCCTCCCTGGCCACCGGTCACCCCTTCGCGGCGACCGGGGCGCGGATCGTGGCGACGCTGGCCAAGTCGCTGGCGCAGAGGGGCGGTTCGGGGCGCGGGCTGATCTCGGTGTGCGCGGCGGGCGGGCAGGGGGTGACGGCTGTGCTGGAGCGAAGGTAAGGGGACGGTGAGACGAAGCTGAGTGCCCCTCACATAAACCCCGACGTTGCACATACCCGGCTCCGGACCACCCCCGAACCCGCACAACCCCCACACGCCCGCGCCGTACGATCGCCTGCCTAACCAGCGGTAACCCGTTTCCGCAGGCCTCGGCAGGTGAACGCCACGGTGCGCGAGGCACGTACGTCATGCAGCAAGCAGTTTCTTCGCTGCACGCCCGCCGCAGGAGCCGCCCGTGTCCACCCCGCTTCCCTCCTTCGCCGCCTCGGCCGCCTTCGACGACGCTCCGGGCCCGACCCTGGTGCAGCCCGAGACGCGACGACTGGACGGTGCCGTACGGGAGGCGTACGTACCGCCGTTCGCGCCGCCGGTGACCCATGGGTCGCTCGGGGACCTGCCCTTCGACAACGCGGCGGCGGCGCCGGACGCGGTCGTCCTCAGCCGCAGGGGCGAGGACGGGCGGTGGTCGGACGTGACGGCGGCGCAGTTCGCCGAGCAGGTGCAGGCGGTGGCGAAGGGGCTGATCGCCGAGGGGCTGGAGCCGGGCGACCGGATCGCGATCATGGCGCGGACGACGTACGAGTGGACGCTCCTCGACTTCGGCGCGTGGGCGGCCGGCCTCGTCACGGTCCCCGTCTACCCCACCTCCTCCGTCTTCCAGACCCGCTGGATCCTCCAGGACTCCGGTGCGGTGGCCCTGGTCACCGAGACCGCCGCGCAGGCGGCCGCCCTCGGCCCCGAACTGGACCGGGTGCCCGATCTGCACCGCATGTGGGTGATGGAGAAGGGCCATGTGGAGCGGCTGGCCGAGCTGGGCGCGCAGCAGCCGGACGGTGAAGTGGGCGTACGGCGGGGCATGCTGGTGCCGGACACGCTGGCGACGCTCATCTACACCTCGGGCACGACCGGCCGCCCGAAGGGCTGCGCGCTGACGCACGGCAACTTCTTCGCCGAGGTGGACAACGCGATCGAACTGCTCTACCCGATCTTCAAGGCGCGCACCAGCGAAGAGGCGTCGGTGCTGCTCTTCCTCCCCATGTCGCACGTCTTCGGGCGTATGGTCGCGGTGGCCTGCGTCCGGGCCCGGGTGCGCCTCGGGCACGCGCCGAGCCTCAAGGCGGAGGACCTGCTGCCGGACCTGGCGGCCTTCCGCCCCACGTGCCTGCTGACCATCCCCTACATGCTGGAGAAGATCTTCAACTCCGCCCGCGCCAAGGCCGAGACGGGCGGCCGGGCGTCGTCCTTCGACCGCGCGGCCTCGGTGGCCGAGCGCTACGGCGAGGCGATGGAGGCCCGGGCCTCGGGGACGGGCGGTGGCCCCGGCACGACGCTCAAGACGGCCCGCGCCTTCTACGACCCCCTGGTCTACCGCCGTATCCGCAACGCGATGGGCGGCCGGGTGCGGTACGCGATCTGCGGCGGCTCACCGCTCGGCCGCCGCCTGGCCGCCTTCTACGCCGGCGCCGGTATCGAGATCTACGAGGGCTACGGCCTGACGGAGGTGACGGGCGCCGCGACCGTGACCCCGCCCTCCAAGCCCCGCCTGGGAACGGTGGGCTGGCCCCTGCCCGGTACCCGCATCCGCATAGCCGCGGACGGCGAGATCCTCATCTCCGGCGAACAGGTGCTGCGCGGCTACTGGGACCCGTCCGCGGGCGGCGTCGTCCCGGCTGCCGCCGACGGCTGGCTGCCGACGGGGGACATCGGCGCCCTGGACGACGAGGGCTATCTGACGATCACCGGCCGCAAGAAGGAACTCCTGATCACGGCGGGCGGCAAGAGCGTGGCCCCGGCGCCCCTGGAGAACTGGCTGCGCTCCCACCCCCTGATCTCCCAGTGCATGGTCGTGGGTGACCGGCGGCCTTTCGTGTCCGCCCTGATGACCCTGGACATGGACGGCGTGAGCCACTGGCGCCGGATGAACGGCAGGCACCCCGTCCCCGCGGAGCTCCTCGTCGACGACGCCGAGCTGAGGGCGATCCTGCAACGTGCGATCGACGAGGCCAACAAGCTGGTCTCGCGCCCGGAGTCCATCCGCCGCTTCACGATCCTGCCGATGGACTTCACGGAACTGAACGGCCACCTCACGCCGTCGATGAAGCTGCGACGGGAGGCTGTGATGCGGGACTTCGCGGCGGAGGTCGAGGAGCTGTACGCCAAATAGTGGCGGTTCGGGGCAATCCGCCAGGAACCGGCGTCAAGACAAACGGTTGCCGTCTCGTTACGACAATTGCTTGACGTGACATGCCATATCGACGTTGGCTACCGCCACCGGGTAGCAAAGCCGCTCATCCGCTCGGAAGGCACCAGTAGTGAATGCTCGTACCCCCCGCACGTCCGCTGTACGCCGCTTCTCCATAGCCCTCGTCGCGTCCGCCTCGGCGCTCTCGCTCGCCGCGTGCGGTGTGGTCGACGGCATCGGGGGCGGTGACAGCTCGGAGTCGCCCGACAAGGGCGACGACGTCACGGTGGGGCTCCTGCTGCCCGACAAGGACACGGCGCGCTTCGAGAAGTTCGACCACCCGCTCATCAAGAAGGAAGTCGCCTCCCTCACCCACGACAAGGGCAAGGTCGTCTACGCCAACGCCGAGTCGAGCACGGACAAGCAGAGCCGGCAGTTCCAGCAGATGATCGACGACGCGGTGGACGTCATCCTCGTGGACGCACTGGACTCCAAGGCCATCGCGCCGGACGTGCAGAAGGCGAAGGACGCGGGCATTCCCGTCATCGCCTACGACCGGCTCGCCGAGGGACCGATCGACGCGTACGTCTCCCACGACAACGAGCTCGTCGGTGAGGTGCAGGGCCGCGCCCTCGTCGAGGACCTCGGCGCGAAGGCCGCGACCAGCAAGGTCGTCATGATGAACGGCGACCCCGCCGACCCGAACACCGCCCGGTTCAAGAAGGGCGCGCTCGACGAGCTCGAGGGCGAGGTGAACATCGTCAAGCGGTACGACACCGACAAGTGGTCGCCCGAGATCGCCAAGGCGAACATGGAGAAGGCGATCTCCGCCGTCGGCCTGGACAACATCGCCGCCGTCTACTCGGCGAACGACGGCATGGCGGGCGCCGTCATCGACGCCCTCAAGGAGTCCGGCGCGAGCAAGATCCCGCCGGTGACCGGGCAGGACGCCAACCTGGACGCGGTGCAGCGGATCGTCGCGGGCGAGCAGTTCATGTCGGTGTACAAGTCGTTCCTGCTGGAGGCGACCAACGCCGCGAAGATGGCCGTGTTCAAGGCCCAGGGACGCACGATCCAGTTCGACGCCCTGACCCAGGACTCGGTCGACAGCCCGACCCAGGACGGCATCCCGGCCCAGTTGGTCTCGGTGGTCCCGCTGACCAAGAGCAACATCAAGCAGACGGTGATCCAGGACGGCGTCTACACCGTCAAGGACATCTGCACCGCTGAATACAAGTCGGACTGCGCGGCCATCGGCCTGAACTGAACGGCCCGAATCAGCCGCCGTCAGGCGCGTGCGGCCCGGCGGTGACTCTCCACCAGGTCCGCGAAAGCCCGGGCCGGCGGGCTGAGCGCGTCCCAGCGTCGGACGGCCCAGCCCACGGGCAGCGGGCGCAGTTCGGGGAGGGGAATCAGGCGTAGTTCCCCCTCACCGGGGACCGGCAGTCCCGGCAGCGCGGGCAGGACCGCCCGTCCGACCCCCAGCTCGGCCAGCAGCAGCGCGGTGTCCCAGTCGGCGACGCTCGTGTCGTGTGCGAACCGGACGCCCAGTTCGGCACAGGCGGCGTCCAGATGGGCCGCCGAGGCGGAGTTCGGCGGCAGCCGGATCAGCCGTACGTCACGCAGGTCGGCGCCGACATCGACGTACGGCCGTGCCGCGAGCGGATCGTCGGCCCGCACCGCCAGCACCCATGGCAGCTCCACCACCGGCCGCTGCTCGATACCGCGCACCTGAGGTCCGAGGGTGATCCAGGCCAGGTCGAGCGTGCCGTCGGCCAGCGCGTCGAAGCTGCCCCGGCCCGAACTGACCGTGCGGAACTCCAGATTGACCCGGGGATGCCGCCGCCGGTACGCGACAACCGCCTCCGCCATGAAGTGCCGTACGGTCGTCGCCCCTGTCGCCACCCGTACGTACCCGCTCTCGCCGTCGACGAGATCCCGCAGTTGTCGCACGGCGAGGTCCAGCCCCGAAATCCCCTCGGCGGCGGCCGCCTCCAGCACCCGGCCGGCCTGGGTCGGCACGACCCCCCGGGGCTGCCGCTCCAGCAACGCGACCCCGGTCTCCCGCTCCAGGCGCTTCACATGCTGACTCACCGCCGACTGGGTGCACCCCAGTTCCCGGGCCACCGAACTGAGGCTCCCGGCACGGCACACGGCCACGAACACACGCAGGTCATCGAGGGTCATGACCTCTAAGTTAATGCTTGGGTTGAGCCACAAATCCCAAGGATTGACTGGGCCTTGGCCGATGGACGACGATCCTGGAAGGGCCCGGGCGGCAACCCGCTCCACACCCTCGCCGGTGTCCGGACCAAGGCGGGGGAAGGAGCGGGTGCCGACCCAAAAGACGCGAGCGGACGGCGGATTCGACTCCCCTGCAACGCCCTTGACTTCACGCGGCATCCGCGTCACATTCGCATTTCTGACACACCCTCAGAAACGCGGCGTCGTCCAGGGCGGGAGCGGCCTCCATGACCAGCAGCGGGCACCCTTCGCGAAGACACGTACTGGCCGCGGGTGCCGTCGGCGCCGCAGGCACGGCCCTCGGGGCCGGGGGCGTGGCCCGGTCCGCCGCCCACGCAGCCGACCTGCCCCTGCTCGGCACCTACGACGTCGTCGTCATCGGCTCCGGAGCCGCCGGCATGACCGCCGCGCTGACCGCGGCCAAGCAGGGACTGAGCTGTGTGGTGGTGGAGAAGGCGCCCACCTTCGGAGGGTCCGCCGCGCGGTCCGGGGCCGGGATCTGGATTCCGAACAACTCGGTGATCCTCGCGGCCGGTGTGCCGGACACGCCGGCGAAGGCGGCCGGGTATCTGGCCGCCGTCGTCGGGCCGGACGTTCCCGTCGAGCGGCAGCGGGCCTTCCTCGCGCACGGCCCGGCGATGCTGTCCTTCGTCATGGCCAACAGCCCGCTGCGATTCCGCTGGATGGAGGGGTACGCCGACTACTACCCCGAACTGCCCGGCGGCCTCCCGAACGGCCGCTCCATCGAGCCCGACCAACTCGACGGCAACCTCCTGGGCCCCGAGCTGGCGCGGCTGAACCCGCCGTACATGGACGTGCCCGCCGGCATGGTCGTCTTCAGCGCGGACTACAAGTGGCTGGCCCTGGCGGCGGTGAACGTCAAGGGCGCCGCCGTGGCCGCGGCCTGTCTCGCGCGCGGTACGGCCGCGGCGCTGCGCGGTGAGAAGCCGCTGACCATGGGACAGTCGCTGGCGGCCGGCCTGCGCCTCGGACTGCGGTCGGCCGGGGTCCCGGTGTGGCTCGGCACGCCCCTCACCGACCTGTACGTCGAGAACGGCACCGTGAGCGGCGCGGTCGTCACCCGGGACGGCGCCCCCGGCCTGGTGCGCGCCCGCCGTGGCGTGATCGTCGGCTCGGGCGGCTTCGAGCACAACGCGGCCATGCGCGAGCAGTACCAGCGGCAGCCCATCGGCACGGACTGGACGGTCGGCGCGAAGGAGAACACCGGCGACGGCATCAGGGCCGGACACCGGCTCGGCGCCGCGCTCGGCCTCATGGACGACGCCTGGTGGGGCCCGGCGATCCCGCTCCCCGGCCAGCCCTACTTCTGCCTCGCCGAACGCACCCTTCCCGGCGGCCTGTTGATCAACTCCGCCGGCGCCCGCTTCGTCAACGAGGCCGCCCCCTACAGCGATGTCGTCCACACCATGTACGACGTCCACGACACGAGCCCGGCCATCCCGGCCTGGCTGATCGTCGACCAGAACTACCGGAACCGGTACCTCTTCAAGGACGTCCTCCCGGCGCTGCCCCTCCCGGCCGACTGGTACAGCTCGGGCGCCGCGCACAAGGCCTGGACGCCGGACGCGCTCGCACGGTCGATCGGCGTCCCGGCGCCGGCCCTGCGGACCACGGTCGACCGCTTCAACTCACAGGCCCGGCACGGCAGGGACCCCGACTTCGAACGGGGCGACAGCGCCTACGACCACTACTACACGGACCCGTCCGTCCTGCCCAACTCCTGCCTCGCGCCCCTGTGGCTGCCCCCGTACCACGCCTTCCGCATCGTCCCCGGCGACCTCGGCACCAAGGGCGGCCTCCTCACCGACGCCCGCGCCCGCGTGCTGCGGGAGGACGGTTCGGTGATCAAGGGGCTGTACGCCGCCGGCAACGCGAGCTCGGCCGTCATGGGGCACAGCTACGCGGGCGCGGGCTCGACGATCGGTCCGGCGATGACGTTCGGGTACATCGCGGCGCGGGACATCGCCGGGGGACTCTAGCGCTCGGGCTTGCGGGCGATCAGGAACGCCTGCGGGGACGTCTCGTCCAGCGCCGGGTCCGGCTCGCGGACCGTCCGGGAGACGAGGGTGAACCCGGCCGCGGTCAGCAGGTCGGCCATGTGTTCCGGCCGGCGGCGCCGGAAGGTCAGCGAGACCGGGTGCCCGAAGGGCCGGTCGTGGTGCCGGTGCTCGTCACCGGCCTGGAACGCGACGAGCAGGGGCGCGCCGGCCGCCAGCACACGGTGGAACTCGGCGAAGAGGTCCGGGAGCCGGTCCACCGGCGTGTGGATGGAGGAGTAGAAGGACAGGGCACCGGCCAGCGCGCCGTCCGCCAGATCCAGCTCAAGCATCGAACCCTGCTCGAACCGCAGCCCCGGGTTCTCGCGGCGCGCGATCGCCAGCATCGACTCCGACAGATCGAGCCCGGACACGGAGAGCCCGAGTGAGGCGAGGCGGGCGGTGGTCCGGCCCGGTCCGCATCCCAGGTCGGCCACCGGCCCGTCCCCGTCGACGAGTTCGGCGAACACTCCCAGCAACGCCCGCTCCAAGGGCCTGCCCGCGAGCTCGTCCCGGAAGAGGTCCGCGTAGTCCTCGGCGATGGCGTCGTAGAAGGTGCGGGTGGTGGTCAGGAAGTCGGAGTCGGTCATGGGCGGGGACCCTAGCGAAGGCGACGGCTACTCGGCTCCGTCCTGCGCCCGCCCCGTCCGCATCCGGCCACCGCCGATCGCGGCGCCGACGGCGATGCCCAGCCCCATCCCCAGGGCCAGCCCGAGCCCGAGGTTGTCGAAGACGGTCAGGCCGAGCACGATGCCGATGCTCGTGCCGAAGGAGAGGCCGAGCGAAAGGCCCATCGCCAGTTTGTTGTCGGCGGCGGCACCGCCGTCTTCCCCGTGGTTGTTCTCATCCCCGTCGTTCACCTGGCGATTCTCCCACGGGGCCGGTTCAGGGCACCCCTGCCGCCCGCAGCACCGCGGTGGCCACCGCCGCCCCCAGCACCACCACCGGGAACGGGGCCCGCCGCCACGCCAGCACGCCGCCCACCAGCACCCCGGCCGGCCGCGCCCACCCCGCGAAGCCGCCGCCCTCCGTCAACGTCCCCGTCGCCAGCAGCGCCACGAGCAGCACCACCGCACCCGCCGCCAGCAGTTCCTGGACCCGCGCGGGGAGCGCGACCCGCCCGTGCAGGGCCGGGCCGACCAGACGGAAGGCGTACGTCCCCACCGCCAGTGCCAGGATCATGGCGACCGTTCCCGTCGTGCCGGTCATGACGCGTCCTTCTTCCTGCCGGACGAGCGGTACGCGACGAGCCCCGCCAGGGCCAGCAGCACCGGCACCCCCGCAGGGACGACCGGTACCGCGGCCAGGGCGAGGGCGGCGCCGAGGAGCGCGGCACGGCGTACGGCGGAGTCCTTGCGCAAGGTGGGCAGGACCAGCGCGGCCAGTACGGCGGGGAAGGCGGCGTCCAGGCCGTACCTCGCCGTGTCGCCCAGCGCGGTTCCGGCGAGCGCGCCGGCGAGGACCCCGATGTTCCAGGCGACGAACAGGCCGAGCCCGTTCACCCAGAACGCCACCCGCCGCCGTACGGGATCGGGCTGGGCGAGGGTGAAGGCCACCGTCTCGTCGGACACGAGGTGGGCGCCGAGGAGGCGGGCGAGGCGGCCCCGGCCGAGGATGTCCGCGACGGCCAGGCTGAAGGCGGCCGTGCGGGTGTTGAGGAGCAGCCCGGTGGCCGCCGCGGCGAACGGTCCGCCCCCGGCCAGCAGCACGCCGACCGCGCTGAACTGGGCCGAGCCCGCGTAGACGATCAGCGACATCACCACCGGCACCCACACCGGCAGCCCGCCGGCCACCGCGATCGCGCCGAAGGAGACGCCCACGACCCCGCCGGCCAGCCAGATGAGGGCGCTGTCGCGCACCAGGGCCGTCATCGCGGGCGCCGGAAGAGGTGACATCATCGGTGTTCGGAGTAGCGAACGCATGTTTTCCAGAATGAACAGTCGGGCATCCGTTCGTCAAGGCGAACGAATGGGCCGATGTAGCGAACGGACGGGAAGTGGACCGATGGGCGAGCCCCTGACCTGGATCGCCGCCTCGCTGCGGCGCGAGCGCACCCGGGCCGGGCTGTCCCTGTCCGAGCTGGCCAAACGGGCCGGGATCGCGAAGTCCACGCTCTCCCAGCTGGAGGCCGGCGGCGGGAACCCCAGCGTGGAGACGCTGTGGGCGCTGGGGGTCGCGCTCGGCGTGCCGTTCAGCGCGCTGGTGGAGCCGCCGTCGCCGGCGGTCCAGGTGATCCGGGCGGGGGAGGGGCCCACGGTCGCCTCCGAACGGGCGGACTACGTGGCCACGCTGCTCTCCGCCAGTCCGCCCGGCGCTCGCCGGGACATCTACCACCTGCGCGCGGAACCCGGCCCGGCCCGGGAGTCGGAGCCGCACATTCCGGGGTCGGTGGAGCATCTGATCGTGAGCACGGGGCGCGTGAAGGCGGGGCCGCGGGGGGACGAGGCCGAGCTGGAGCCCGGCGACTACATGTCGTATCGCGGGGATGTGCCCCACTCTTACGAGGCGCTCGCGCCCGGGACGACGTTCGTGCTGGTCATGCAGCACATCTAGCCCTCGACGGGGAGGGAAAGGCAGGAGCCCCGTTGCCTTGCGGCACGGGGCTCCTTGGGTACTGCTATCTGTTCCGGATCAAAGCACCAGGCTCCGAGACCGAATGATCAGACTGATCGAACTGATCAGACGGGGGTGACGTTCTCCGCCTGCGGGCCCTTCGGGCCCTGGGTCACGTCGAAGGAGACCTGCTGGTTCTCCTCCAGCGAACGGAAGCCGCTCGCATTGATCGCGGAGTAGTGAACGAAGACGTCGGGGCCGCCGCCTTCCTGGGCGATGAAGCCAAAGCCCTTTTCGGCGTTGAACCACTTCACGGTTCCGGTAGCCATAAGCCCTCCTTGGGCCCAAAGGGTTGCCCTGCTCCAGAACCCTGCAAGTGTGAAAACAAAATGCCGCACAACTGCATACGTCTGAAAACGACGAGAGCCCGCGGTCACATGCTCCGCAGGCTCTGTACTGCAAGGGAAACCAAACTGCAACTTGCGGCGAGCCTAGCACGCAGGCAGCCGAAAGCAATAGAGGTCAAGATCACGTCACTCGGACGTTTGAAGCCCCGTGTCGGGGTTGACGGGTGCGCTGGTGATCTGAGCGTCACCGGAGAGTCGCCACCCTGGAGGGTGCACGCTACCCCATGGGGTCTAGTCTCGCGATGTGGACAATTCTCGCACCAGGCCGCGCGTAGGCCACATCCAGTTCCTGAACTGCCTGCCCCTGTACTGGGGGCTCGCGAGAACGGGCACACTCCTCGACTTCGAGCTGACCAAGGACACCCCCGAGAAGCTCAGCGAGCAGCTGGTGCGGGGCGACCTCGACATCGGGCCGATCACCCTCGTCGAGTTCCTGCGCAACGCCGACGACCTGGTCGCCTTCCCTGACATCGCTGTCGGCTGCGACGGCCCGGTGATGTCCTGCGTGATCGTCTCGCAGGTCCCGCTGGACCGGCTGGACGGCGCCCGGGTCGCCCTCGGCTCGACCTCGCGCACCTCGGTCCGGCTGGCCCAGCTGCTGCTCGCCGAGCGCTACGGCGTACAGCCCTCCTACTACACCTGCCCGCCCGACCTCAGCCTGATGATGCAGGAGGCGGAGGCGGCCGTACTCATCGGGGACGCGGCGCTGCGCGCCAACCTCCTGGACGGCCCGCGCTACGGCCTTGAGGTGCACGACCTCGGATCGCTCTGGAAGGAGTGGACCGGCCTGCCCTTCGTCTTCGCGGTCTGGGCGGCGCGCCGGGACTACGTGGAGCGCGAGCCGGCCATCACCCGCCAGGTCCACGAGGCCTTCCTCTCCTCCCGCAACCTCTCCCTGGACGAGGTCGGCAAGGTCGCCGAGCAGGCGGCCCGCTGGGAGGCCTTCGACGAGCAGGTCCTGGAGCGGTACTTCACGACCCTCGACTTCCGTTTCGGCGGCCCGCAGCTGGAGGCGGTCGCGGAGTTCGCGCGGCGGGTGGGACCGACGACGGGCTTTGCAGCGGATGTGAAGGTGGATCTGCTTCAGCCGTGAGGGCGGGGTCCGCGCGCACTAATCTGCTGGAAGTTCCACGGCCGCGGTAGGCCGTACGGGGGAGGGGTGGACGCCGATGCAGCCGCTCGGAGTTGACGAGCCCACGGTCGTCGGGCCGTACCGGCTGCTCGGCCGGCTCGGCTCCGGCGGCATGGGGCGGGTGTATCTCGGCCGCAGCGCGGGCGGCCGTACGGTCGCCGTCAAGATCGTGCATCCGCACTTCGCGCTGGACGAAGAGTTCCGAGCCCGCTTCCGCCGGGAAGTGGACGCGGCGCGGCGGGTGGGCGGCGCGTGGACGGCGCCCGTGCTGGACGCGGATCCGCAGGCGGCGGTGCCGTGGGTGGCCACCGGCTATGCGGCGGGTCCGTCGCTGTCGGCCGCGGTCACGGACTCGGGCGCGCTGCCCGCGCATTCGGTACGAGCGCTGGGGGCCGGGCTGGCCGAGGCGCTGGCGGCCGTACACGAACTGGGGCTGGTGCACCGGGACGTGAAGCCGTCGAACGTCCTGCTGACACTGGACGGCCCCCTGCTGATCGACTTCGGCATCGCGAGGGCCATGGACGGCACGGCGTCCCTGACGTCCACCGGCGTCTCGATCGGCTCCCCCGGATACATGTCGCCCGAACAGATCGTGGGCAAGGGCGCCACGGGGGCGGCGGACGTCTTCTCGCTGGGCGCGGTCCTGGCGTACGCGGCGACCGGGGAGCCGCCGTTCTCCGGGGACTCGTCGGCGGCGCTGCTCTACAAGGTGGTGCACGAGGAGCCCGAACTCGGCCCCCTGGACGGCGAGGTGCGGGAGCTGGTGGAGGCCTGCCTGGCCAAGGAGCCGGGTGCCCGGCCCACGCCGGGTGAGGTGGCCCGGCGCCTGGCTCCGGACGGGGCGGCCCGGCTGGTGACGGGCGGGTGGCTGCCGGGCGGGCTGGTCGAGCAGGTCAGCCGGAGTGCCGTGCGGCTGCTGAACCTGGAGGCGGGGGAGCCGGGAGAGACCGGCCGGCCGGGAGGCGATGTCCCCTCGGGGCCGGTGGGCTTCAGCCGGCAGGCCACGGTGGGGGAGTTCGGGCCGCCGCCGGTCATGCCGGTGGTGGGGGGTGCGGGCGCGTCCATGCCGTCCGCCGCCCTTCCCGAACCCCGGGATGCCCCGCCGCAGGACGCGACCCCGGCATCCGCATCCGACAGCCGCCCCGGCAAGCTCTCCCTCTCCGTCGCGGCGGCTTCGGCGCCGGGGGAAGGCGGCCGTGGACGGAGGCTGAGCTGCACCGTCGCGCTCGCGGTGGCGGGGGCGCTGGCCGCGGTGACGGTGGGGTCCGTGGTCGTGTTCGACCTGTTGCCGGGCGGGGACCAGGACCACAACGCGGGTTCCGACGCAGCCTCGTCCGCATCGCCGGGCAAGAGCACCCCCACCCGGGTCGAGGGCTCCGTGCCCGCCCGCTACATCGGCACCTGGGAGGGCCAGGCCACCGCCCTGGACGGCGCACTGCCGTCGGGCACCTACCGGCTCTCCGTGCACAAGGCCGACGTGGGCGAGGAGTTGGGCACACTCCGCCAGACGGACGTGCTCGGCCTCGTCTGCAACGACGTACTGACCCTGAAGAAGGTGACGGCGAAGGAACTCGTCGTCACGTCCGTGGGCAGGAAGACCAACCACGGCGGCTGCAACCCGGCACCGCACACCGTCCGGATCTCGCCCGCGGGCGACGACCTGGTGTTCCGCTCGGAGAGCGACGCGGAGGGCAAGCCCGAGGCGCGGCTGTCGAAGGTCGAGCAGGGCTGAACACGGTGGGGCTGAACACGTGGAGGCTGACACGTTGGGGCTGAACACGTGGGGGTGAGCACGCTCGTCCTGGTCGTCGTGGCCGCACTGTGGGGTGCCGCGGCGGGCACGCTGCTGCCCCGGCCCGCCCACCGGTTCTCCGTCGCGGAGGAGGAGGACTGGCGGGAGCGGTGTCCGGGCGGGCACCCGATCGGGGGCTGGCTCGGGTGGGCCCGGTGCCGGGACTGCACCGACGCGCGGTCGTACGGGCCCAGTACGGCTCTCACGGCCATCGTCACCGCCCTCGTCTGCGCCGCCCTCGCCGCGGCCACCGACACTCGGCCCGAGCTGGGCGTCTGGTTGCTGCTGGCGCCCGTCGGCGTGCTGCTCACGGTCGTCGACCTGCGGGTGCGGCGGCTGCCCGACGCCCTGACCCTGCCGCTCGCGGGCGCCGCGCTGCTGCTGCTCGGCCTGGTCGCCCTCGTCCCCGAACACGCCGGTGACTGGCTCACCGCCCTGTGGGCCGCCCTCGCGCTCGGCGCCGGCTACTTCGTGCTGTGGCTCGTCAACCCCGGCGGCATGGGCTTCGGCGATGTGAAGCTCGCGCTCGGGGTGGGGGCGGCGCTGGGGTGGTACGGCTGGCCGACGGTCATGCTCGGCACCTTCGCCGGGTTCCTGTTCGGGGCCCTGTACGGCGGTGCGCTGGTCGTCCTGCGGCGGGCCGGGCGCAAGACGGCGATCCCGTTCGGACCGTTCCTGCTCGGCGGGGGGCTGGTGGGACTGCTGATCGGGGCGTACGCGGCGTGAGGTGGGCGCCGTCGGCCCGGAAGCGGCCTGACGTCCCTGCCCCGAAAGGCCTGGCGTACGCTGGTTCGGTCCGCCCACCCGTCTCCCACCACCACCCTTGTTTCGAGCGCTTCGCGCACACCTTCTTATTTGCTTGACGAAAGGGACGCCCCGGTGACCGAGAAGGCCGACCTCCAGTCTGTGCTCGACCGTGCCGCAGCGGGCGGGCGGATCACCCCAGAGGAGGCGCTCGACCTCTACCGGGACGCCCCGCTGCACGCGCTGGGCGCCGCCGCCGACGCCGTACGCCGCCGCAGGTACGCCGGCACCGAGCACATCGCGACGTACATCATCGAGCGCAACATCAACTACACGAACGTGTGCGTCACGGCGTGCAAGTTCTGCGCCTTCTACGCCGCCCCCAAGGACACGGCCAAGGGCTGGACCCGTGACCTCGACGACATCCTGCGGCGCTGCGCCGAGACCGTCGAGCTCGGCGGTACGCAGATCATGTTCCAGGGCGGCCACCACCCGGACTACGGCGTCGAGTACTACGAGACGCACTTCCGCGCCATCAAGGACGCGTTCCCGCAGCTCGTCATCCACAGCCTGGGGGCGAGCGAGGTCGAGCACATGGCCCGGATCTCCGAGGTGAGCGTCGAAGAGGCCATCACCCGCATCCACGAGGCCGGCCTCGACTCCTTCGCCGGCGCCGGTGCCGAGCTGCTGCCCGCGCGGCCGCGCAAGGCCATCGCCCCGCTGAAGGAGAGCGGTGAGCGCTGGCTGGAGATCATGGAGGCCGCGCACCGGCTGGGCGTCGAGTCCACGTCGACCATGCTGATGGGCACGGGCGAGACCAACGCCGAGCGCATCGAGCACCTGCGGATGATCCGTGACGTCCAGGACCGCACGGGCGGCTTCCGGGCCTTCATCCCGTACACCTACCAGCCCGAGAACAACCACCTGAAGGGCCGTACGCAGGCCACGCTCTTCGAGTACCTGCGGATGATCGCGATCGCACGGCTGTTCATGGACAACATCCAGCACATCCAGGGCTCCTGGCTGACCACCGGCAAGGAGATCGGCCAGCTGTCGCTGCACTACGGTGCCGACGACCTCGGCTCGATCATGCTGGAGGAGAACGTCGTCTCCAGCGCCGGCGCCAAGCACCGCTCCAACCGGCTGGAGATCATCGACCTGATCCGCAAGGCGGGGCGGGTGCCGGCCCAGCGGGCGACGACGTACGAGCACCTCGTCGTGCACGACGACCCGGCGAACGACCCCATCGACGAGCGGGTGGCCTCGCACATCTCGTCCACGGCGATCGCGGGCGGCACGGCACATCCCGAGCTGAAGATCCTCGCGTCCAACTAGGCCTGGCCGGGGCTTTCGTGCTGACGATTCACGCCGACTCCCGGGGCCACGCGCTCGCCGTCGAGGGCGCGTGGATCGCCGGTGCCGGACCGCTGGACGAGCTCGTCGCGGCTCATGCGCGGGCGCGGGTGCGCAAGTGGCCCGGCATCCTGACGGCCGGGCTGATCAACATGCACGGCAACGAGCTGCTCGAAGAGGCGTATCACCCCGATCCGCGCGAGGCGGACGAGCTGGGCACCGAGCCGCTGACCGGGGACGCGCTGGCCGCGCTCGCCATGGACGACGCCCGCTGGGGTGCCGGCGCGCGGCGCTGCGTGCAGCGGATGCTCGCCCACGGGACGGTCGCCGCGTGCTGTGAGCCGCTGCGCAACCGCGCCGTACGGGACGCGGTGCACCGCTCCGGGCTGGGCGTCGTGGGCCGGCTCGGGCGCCCCGACGGAACCCCCGCCCTCAACCCCTACGCCTCCGGGCTGCCGGTGGAGTTCGCGGAACCGAGGGAGCGTCACTCCGCCGCCCGCTTCGCGGTGTTCGACGTACGGGACGAGGCGGAACTGGCGGAGCGCGGCGCGGGGACGTGCGTGGCGACGGTGGTGGACGGGCGCTTGGTGTACCGGCGCCGCTGATCCGCCTCAGCCCGCGAACGCCTCGGCGAACGCCCCATCCTCCTGGTCGACCCCGCTGCAGTTCGTCAGCGCGTCATCCGTGGCCGACCCGTCCGCACACTGCCGGTCCCGGAACGTCGCCCACATCGACACCCACCCGACCTCCTTCTCCTCGGCGAACTCCCGCACCTGCGCCGCGTCGTCGAGCGTGAACGTCTCGTTGTCGACGTCGTTGACGCCGAGCATCGAGGTGAGCGCCATGGCCCGCCAGGCGGTCGCGTCGGACGTGCCGAAGAGCTCCTTGAGCTGCGTGTGGGCGGCCTTGGCGGACGTGAGGGCATAGTCGCCCATGTCGCCGGTGTACGACTCGCCGTAGTTCATCGTCATGAGGTTGACGGTGGAGACCTGTACGTCGTGCTGGTTTGCGGACTCCAGCAGCGCCACACCGTCGTCGTCGAGGCCGGAAGGCATCACCGGCAGCGTGAAGGAGACGCGGAGGTCGCCGCGCTCCTGCTGGAGCAGGGCGATCGCCTCCGAACGCAGGTCCACGGAGGCGGAGTCGGTCAGCTCGTCGCCCTCGATGTCGAAGTCGGCCTGGGTGGAACCCGCCGCGTCCAGGGCCTTCCCGTACGCCGCCGCCAGCTCGGACGCGCTGTCGCAACTCGCCGCCATTTCCTTGCCGGAGGCGCCGCCGAAGGAGACCCGGACGGTGGCGCCGTCCTGTTTGAGTTTCGAGATACGGGACTTGGCGGCCGAGTCGGAAAGAGCGGTGGTGCCGTTCCATTTCGGGGTGCAGTTACTCCCGTCCGAGATGACGAAAGCCAGGTTGTACGTCGCCGGGGAGCCGGCCGAGTCGTTTTCGGAGGCCTCGGTGGCGCTGACGTAGGGGGCGTACGACGTGCTCGCGGCAGCCGTCCCGGTGGCCGACGGGGAGGCCGTTGCGGAGGACGAGGTGCTGGGCCGCCGGGGGTTCGGCGGCGCCGCGTCCGCCGTACCGCCGGAGCCCGCGGAGCACCCCGTGGTCAGCGCGAGCAGACAGGTGAGTCCGGCCGCCGTTTTCCCTGAGTACGTTTGCATGCCGGAAATCTCTCATCCTTGCGGGGCCGTTGCCGAAAACTCTCAGGGAACGTACAGGTCAAGGCGTTTCTCATATGTGCTTCACATGGAGAGCGAGTTTGTGGCACATAAAGCCTCCGTAATCTCCGGGGAATGCATTCCGAGCCTGCCATCGAAAACCTCGCGGACGTCCGCCGGCGCAATGACGCCCGCGGTCGCCGCCGCAAACGCGGCAACGGGTCCGCCGAAGGGCCCGTGTTCGTTGACAACTCCGGACGACGATCCAAGCTGCTGCGTCGCCTCGGCCTCCTGGTCGGCGTCGGCTGCCTCGGGTACGCGGTCGTCCTGGGCATGGCCTTCATGGACGTCGGCACCTCGCTGACGCCGTCCCAACTGCTGCCCTTCGGGGGCGGCGGCCCTGCCGGTGCCCCGAACTCCGGTCCCGGCGGCGGCGCCCGGCCGCAGGGCGGGACCGGCACCCCGCCCGTGAAGCCCTCCGGCACGCCGCCGACGGACACCGCGACCGGCGAGCCGCCCAGCGCCGCCCCGGCCGTGTCCGCCTCCCCGGCCGCCGCCGACTGACCGGAACGCACTCACACTCATGACTACGACGACTCCCTCACGCGGCCGCCGCCGCGCCCCCACGCGGATCCAGCGGGCGGCGGGCAAGGCCGCGGCGCTGCAGAAACCGCGCGTCATCCTCGCCGGACTGCTCCTGCTCGCGCTGACCAGCGTCATGCTGCTCGACGGCTATCTGCGTGCCGAGGTCGGCGGCGACCAGCGCGTGCGCACCGGGGCCAGCTCCAGCCAGGTCCCCGACAAGGTCCTCGACGGCGGACCGATCCTCAGCTTCCGGGGCGGTCAGGCCACCACCGTCTCCGTCCCGGACAAGACGATCGCGCTCACCTTCGACGACGGTCCGAACCCCACCTGGACGCCCCAAGTCCTGGCGATCCTCGAGAAGCACGACATCCCCGCCACGTTCTTCCTGGTCGGCTCGATGGTCTCGCGCTACCCGGGGATCGTCGCGGACATGGTCGAGCAGGGCAACGAGGTGGGCATCCACACCTTCACCCACGTCGACCTCTCCTACCAGAGCGACGCCCGCGTCAACCGCGAGATGCAGCAGACCCAGCTGGCCCTCGCGGGCGCGGCCGGCATCACGACCACGCTGTTCCGGGCGCCGTACTCCTCGGAGACGGACGCCGTCGACAACTACAGCTGGCCCGTCTACAAGAAGCTCGGCGAGCAGGGCTACACCAGCGTCTTCGTCGACACCGACAGCGACGACTGGAAGCGGCCCGGCGTCTCGAAGATCATCAAGTGGGCGACGCCGGACGACGGCGAGGGCGCGTCCGTCCTCTTCCACGACGCGGGCGGCGAGCGGTCACAGACGATCAAGGCGCTGCCGGCGTACATCGAGAAGATGAAGGCCAAGGGCTACACCTTCACGACGATCAGCGGGGCCATTCAGGAGGAGGAGTCGGCGGGCGGTCGGCAGGCGGGGGCCGGTGGTGTGCAGGTGGGTGGCGCTCAGTCCGGCGGGCAGCAGCCCGGTGGTCAGGCGGCGCAGCGGGAGTCGAACGGACAGGCCGGTGCGGGTGCTTCGAGCCTCCAGGCCGCCCACCGCGAGGCCACCGGCGCGACGCTGTACGAGGGCAAGGCACTGATCGGGGCCGTGGCCGTCGCCGAATGGACGGTGCCGGTGCTCTCGGTCGGCCTCCTCGTCGTCGGTGTCGCCGTCATGGGCCGGTTCGGCATGATGCTGATCCTCGCCCGCCGCCACTACCGGCAGCGCAACAGACGCCGGTTCAGCTGGGGACCTCCGGTCCATCAGCCGGTGAGCGTGATCGTCCCGGCGTACAACGAGAAGGAGTGCATCGCCAACACCCTGGAGTCGCTGGCGAGGAGCACCCATCCGATCGAGATCATCGTGGTCGACGACGGCTCGACGGACGGCACCTCCGAGATCGCCCGGAACGCGGCCCGCGAACTCGGCATGACCAACGTCCGTGTCATCCGCCAGGAGAACGCGGGCAAGCCGGCGGCGCTGAACAACGGGGTGCGCAGCGCCCGTTACGACATCGTCGTGATGATGGACGGCGACACGGTCTTCGAGCCGGACACGGTACGTCTGCTGGTGCAGCCCTTCGCCGACCCCGAGGTCGGCGCGGTCGCCGGCAACGCCAAGGTCGGCAACCGCAACACCGTCATCGGCGCCTGGCAGCACATCGAGTACGTGATGGGCTTCAACCTCGACCGCCGTATGTACGACCTGCTGCGCTGCATGCCCACCATCCCCGGCGCGATCGGCGCGTTCCGCCGGGAGGCGGTGCTGGAGGTCGGCGGCATGAGCGAGGACACGCTCGCCGAGGACACGGACATCACCATCGCCATGCACCGCGCGGGCCGGCGGGTCGTCTACCAGGAACACGCGCGTGCGTGGACGGAGGCGCCGGGCTCCCTGAAGCAGCTGTGGTCACAGCGCTACCGCTGGTCCTACGGCACCATGCAGGCGCTGTGGAAGCACCGCAAGTCCCTGACGGACAAGGGCCTTTCGGACCGCTTCGGCCGGGTCGGCATGCCTCTTGTCGTCATCTTCCAGATCGTCACGCCGGTCTTCGCGCCGCTCATCGACGTCTTCACCGTCTACTCGATGATCTTCGTCGACTTCAAGGCGGCCCTGCTGGCCTGGCTGGCGGTGCTCGCCGTACAGCTGGTCTGCGCCGCGTACGCCTTCCGCCTGGACCGCGAGCAGTACCGCTACCTGCTGATGATGCCCCTCCAGCAACTCGCCTACCGGCAGATGATGTACCTGGTCCTCATCCACTCCTGCATCACCGCGATGACGGGCGGCCGGCTGCGCTGGCAGAAGCTGAAGCGCACCGGCGAGGTCGGAACGCCGGCGGGGGTGAGCTGAGGTGGGGGCCCACAGGAGAGGGGCGCTTGCCGCGCCAGTCGCCGCCGCGCCGGCTGCTGCTGTGACGGACGCCAAGGAGACCGGTACCGGCCTGGATCCGCGGCCCAGATCCCCCGCCAGGGACCGCTACTTCGACGCCCTCCGAGCCGTCGCCCTCATCCGCGTCGTCACGTACCACACCTTCGGGTGGGCCTGGGCGGGCATGGTCTTCCCCTCGATGGGGGTGATGTTCGCCCTGGCCGGCACCCTGATGGCGAAGTCCCTGGAGCGTCCCGCGCTCAAGGTGGTCCGCAGCCGGATGCGCCGGCTTCTGCCGCCCTTCTGGTTCTGGGGCGTCTTCGTGGTCGCGGCGATGCTGATCCACGGCTGGATGCCGGGCCGGCAGATCGTCTACTGGATCGTCCCGCTCGGGGACCCGCCGGGCAGCGCATGGGCCGAGCAGGCCTGGGAGATCCTCTGGTACCTGCGGACGTACCTCTGGTTCGTCCTGCTCTCCCCGCTCCTGCTGCGCCTCTTCCGCCTGGCACCGGTGCCCGTCCTGCTTCTTTCCCTGGCACCGATCCTCGTCGTCCACTTCCTGTGGGAACCTCCGGACAACCGCTTCGGCAGCGCGCCCACCGACCTGGCCACGTTCCTCTTCTGCTGGCTCCTCGGCTTCGCCCACCGCGACGGCGTCCTGCGCCGCCTCAAGCCGCCCGTCGTCGCCGTCCTCTCGCTCGCGGCGATCGCGTACGGCGGCTGGTACGCCTTCGCTCACCAGGCCGACACGGGCTCGTACGACCTGGACGACATCCCCCTCGCCCAGGCGTTCTGGTCGGCGGGCTATGTGACGCTCCTGATGTACGCGAAGGAGTTCTTCCGCATCGACTTCGCCTGGCTGACCCGCGTCCGCCCCCTCGACCGGCTCGTCACGGTCTTCAACGCCCGCGCCGTGACGATCTACCTCTGGCACGAGATCGCCCTGATCCTCGCCGTCCCGCTGATCGACCGGTTCTGGAACGTGCCCGCGTTCGAGAAGTACCTGCCGCTGGAGAGCCAGTGGTTCATGTTCGGCATCGGCTGGATCCTGATCGCGGTGTTCGTCCTGCTGTGCGGATGGGTGGAGGACGTGGCCGGGAAGAAGAAGCCGACGCTCGTCCCTTGAGGCCGTACTGCCACCGAGTGCGTGCGGCCGTACTGCCACAATGGGCCCGTGACCCGCGCATCCCTGGACAAGCAGCCGCACGAAGTCGCTTCGATGTTCGACAACGTGGCGGAACGGTACGACCTGACCAACGACGTGCTGTCGCTCGGCCAGGACCGCAGATGGCGCAAGGAGGTCGCCAGGGCCGTCGACGCCCGCCCGGCGCAGAAGATCCTGGACCTGGCCGCCGGTACGGCCACCTCCTCGCTGCCGTTCGTGCAGACCGGCGCGTACGTCGTGCCCTGCGACTTCTCCCTCGGGATGCTCCAGGTCGGCAAGCGCAAGCACACCTGGCTGCCGTTCACGGCGGGCGACGCGACGAAGCTGCCGTTCAAGGACGACACCTTCGACGCCGTGACGATCTCCTTCGGGCTGCGCAACGTCCAGGACTTCGACGCCGCCCTGCGCGAGATGTACCGGGTGACGCGGCCCGGCGGCAGGGTCGTGATCTGCGAGTTCTCGCACCCGACCTGGGCGCCCCTGCGCACGGTCTACACCGAGTACCTGATGCGCGCCCTGCCCCCGGTCGCGCGCGCGGTGTCCTCGAACCCCGACGCCTACGTCTACCTCGCCGAGTCCATCCGCGCCTGGCCCGACCAGCCCGCCCTCGCCGAGCGGCTGCGCAAGGCCGGCTGGTCGAAGGTCGCCTGGCGGAACCTGACGGGCGGGATCGTGACCCTGCACCGGGGTTTCAAGCAGAGCTGACGACGGGGTACGGATCCCCGGGCTCGTCCAGTTCGCGCTGCAGTCCGCCACCGGGCGGCCGTGGGGTGCGCGGCTCGCGTACCCCTCCGCCGCCCTCACCTTCGCCGAAGTCGAACCAGACGTAGACCATCGACTCCCGCGGCACCTCGGCACCGGGCTGGGGGTACTGGCGTACGACGTAGTCGACGACGACCAGGTGGAAGTCCGGCCGGTCCGGTGCGTTGAGGAGAAGGCCGTGCGACTTCGCTTCCTCGCGCGCGTCCATGGCCATCAGTCCGACGAGTTTCGGTACTCGCACCTCGGGCGTTTTGGGTGTTATGCGCACAGATGTCACCCCCAGCGGTAGGGGAAGGGTAACCGCCCGGGGGTACCGTCCGGAAGCGTCAAGTACCTTTCTGTAACAGTCAATTACTCAGTGTGATGAATCCGGAATCGAGCTATGCAGTTCCGGTGTCACAGATCGAGCCGGTAGCAGTGCCCCTTCTGCCGTGCGTCCGGCGTGGCGAACACCTCGGCGAGCCGCATCCCCAGCCGCCGCGTCACCGCGATCGACCGCTCGTTGCGGGCGTCGACCATCGCCACCACACCCGGCACCCCGGCCGCGCGCACCCGGTCCAGCGTCAGCTGCGCGGCCGCGCTGACGTACCCCTTGCCCCAGTGCTCCCGCCCGAGCCGCCAGCCGATCTCGATCTCGTCCTTGGGACCCCACTCCCGCTCCCACGGCTGAGCGCCGGTGAAGCCGATGACCTGCTCGTTCTCGTCGAGGATGGTCCACAGGCAGTACCCGCGCTCGGCGTCGTGCCGGCGCTGACGGGCGGTGAGCTCCTCGTAGACGGACAACTCCGCGGCCCTCCCGCCGTGGAACTCCATGACATCCGGGTGGGCGAAGATCCGGTGCCAGACGACGGCGTCCTCGTCGGTGGGGACACGGAGCCGTACGACAGGGAGAGCTCGGTTCACGGAGGCAGCCCTTCAGCCGGGTGATCAATGCTGCTGAATAGACTGCCCATGTCCAGTGCCGGTCGGCACACAGATTTCGAACTTGGGGAGATCCCGCCGTGACCGTCGTGCCCGAGCCCCACTCCTCGCCCTTCTCCGAGAACACCGCCGATGTGATCGTCGTGGGCGCGGGGCCGGCCGGCTCTGCGACGGCGTACCACCTGGCCAAGTCCGGCCTTGACGTCCTGCTGCTGGAGAAGACCGAGTTCCCGAGGGAGAAGGTCTGCGGTGACGGCCTGACCCCGCGCGCGACCAAACAGCTCGTGGCCATGGGCATCGACATCTCCGAGGAAGCGGGCTGGCTGCGCAACAAGGGCCTGCGGATCATCGGCGGCGGCATGCGCCTCCAGCTGGACTGGCCCGATCTCGCCTCGTTCCCCGACTACGGCCTCGTCCGCAAGCGCGACGACTTCGACGAGCAACTCGCCCGCCAGGCCCAGAAGGCCGGCGCCCGCCTCTACGAGCGCTGCAACGTCGGCGCCCCGATCATCGACGACCGCACCGGCCGCATCACCGGCGTCCACGCCAAGCTCGGCGAGGAGAAGCGCGAGGTCACCTTCCACGCGCCGCTGGTCGTCGCCGCCGACGGCAACTCCACGCGCCTGTCGCTGGCGATGGGCCTGCACCGCCGCGAGGACCGCCCGATGGGCGTGGCCGTACGGACGTATTTCGAAAGCCCCCGCCACGAGGACGACTACCTGGAGTCCTGGCTGGAGCTGTGGGACCGCCGCGGCCCCGGCGAGGACCGCCTCCTGCCCGGATACGGCTGGATCTTCGGCATGGGCGACGGCACGTCGAACGTCGGCCTGGGCGTGCTCAACACCTCGGACTCCTTCAAGGAACTGGACTGGCGCGAGGTCCTGAAGGCCTGGTGCGCCTCCATGCCGGAGGACTGGGGCTACACCCCGGACAACATGACCGGCCCGATCCGCGGCGCGGCCCTCCCGATGGCCTTCAACCGTCAGCCGCACTACACCAAGGGCCTGCTGCTGGTCGGCGACGCCGGCGGCCTGGTGAACCCCTTCAACGGCGAGGGCATCGCCTACGCCATGGAGTCCGGCCAGATCGCCGCCGACGTCATCGTCCAGGCCCACGCCCGCTCGACGCCCGCGGGCCGTGAAATGGCCCTCCAGCGCTACCCGCGCGTCCTGAAGGACACCTACGGCGGCTACTACACGCTGGGCCGCGCCTTCGTGAAGCTCATCGGCAACCCGAAGGTCATGAAGATCGCGGCCCAGCGCGGCCTGACGCACCCCATGCTGATGAAGTTCACGCTGAAGCTGCTCGCGAACCTCACGGACCCGACCGGCGGTGACGCGATGGACCGCATCATCAACGGCCTCAGCAAGGTGGCACCAAAGGCGTGAGGGTCGGCTAGGCCCTGCTGAGGGCCTCGATGTTGGCGGCCCGGCGCGCGAACACCTCGTCCCGCCGGTCCGCCACCTGCCGCAGCGCCTCCTTCCGCTCCCGCTTGGAGAGCCGGTCCACATAGACCTGCCCGTTGCAGTGATCGGTCTCGTGCGCGAGGCAACGGGCGAAGTACCCCGTGCCCTCGACCACGATCGGCTCGCCGTCCCTGTCGAGCCCGCGCACCACGGCCCGGTCCGGGCGCGGTACGTCCATCACCGCGCCCGGCACCGACAGGCACCCCTCACTGTCGTCGAGGAGCCTCCTGCGCGCCGTGTCGAGCGGCTCCAGCACCGGGTTGACGATGTGCCCGACGTGCCGCACCCCGTCGTCGTCCGGGCAGTCGTACACGAACAGCCGCAGACCGACACCTACCTGGTTCGCCGCCAGTCCGGCCCCGTCGGCGATGTACATCGTCAGGAACATGTCGTCGATGAGCGCGGCGAGATCGGGCCCGAACTCGGTCACGTCCCGGCACGGCTTGTGCAACACCTCGTCACCCAGCTCGGTGATCCTGCGCACCGCCCCACGCCGGGCCTCGGGCGCGAGCGGCGGATACGAGTCGACGGGCCTGCCTTGCACAAAAACGCTGGGCATCGCTTTTCTCCCTTTCCGGGCTTCTGTCCTTCTGCTGTTGCGGGTTGTGAGAATGCTGTGGTCGGCCGGGAATCAGGCTTCCGACCTCCGGGGACCCTCCCTACCCTCCGGGATTCATGACAACAGGACACACGCAGGAGCCCCAGGAACAGACAGGTCACACGCGATCCGGCCACACCCGCAGACGCTTTCTGGCCGGAGCCGGGGGAGTGGCCGGCGCCCTCGCCTTATGGCCCGCGGGAACCGCGCAGGCTGCTTCCGGCAGACGCGTCGCCGTCCTGGGCGGGGGAGTCTCCGGCCTGAGCGCCGCCCACGAACTCGCCGAACGCGGCTACGCCGTCACCGTCTACGAGTACTACGACACCCTCGGCGGCAAGGCCCGCTCGATGCCCGTCCCGGGCACGGCGACCGGCGGCCGTGCGGACCTCCCCGCCGAGCACGGCTTCCGTTTCTTCCCCGGCTTCTACCGGAACCTGCCGGACACCATGCGCCGCATACCCGTCCCCGGCAACGCGCACGGCGTCCACGACAACCTCGTCAGCGGCACCGAGGCCCTGTTCGCCCGCGCGGACGGCCGCCCCGACCTGCACTTCCCGCTCCGTCGCGTCACCGCCCCGCCCCGCCCCGGCGACCTCACCCTCGGCTGGATCCGCGACCAGCTCCTGTCGGTCCTGGACCTCGGCACCCGCCTCCCCGCCCACGAGGTGGCCTACTTCGCCGACCGCCTCCTGGTCCACCTCACCAGCTGCGACGCCCGCCGCGAGGAGGTCTGGGAGAAGGTCGCGTGGTGGGACTTCATCCGCGCCGAGGAGATGAGCGAGGAGTACCGGACGCTCCTCGGCATCGGCCAGACCCGCAACCTCGTCGCCACGCGCGCGGAGGTGGCGTCCACCCGAACCGTCGGCCGCGTCATCATCGAAGCACTGCTCCTGTGGGGCCTGCTCGGCCGCGGCATGGACGGCGACGCCGACATCGACCGCGTCCTGAACGCACCCACCAGCGAGGCCTGGATCGACCCCTGGGAGGCCCACCTGCGCTCCCAGGGCGTCGAGTTCGTCCTCGGCTCCCAGGTCCACGAGGTCCACTACGCCGGCGGCCGGGTGACCGGCGTCCGCGTCTCGGCCCGTGACGGCGGCGACGAACGCACCGTCACCGCCGACCACTACCTCTCCGCGCTGCCCGTCGAGCACGCGCGCGGGACGTGGGGACCGGCCCTGCGCGCGGCCGACCCCCAGCTCGCCCGGTGCGACGCGCTGCAGACGGACTGGATGACCGGCGTGATGTTCTATCTGCGCACGCCCACCCCTGTCGTGCACGGCCACATCAACTGCCTGGACTCGCCGTGGGCGGTGACCGGCGTCGGCCAGGCGCAGTTCTGGGACGGCCGGGACTTCTCCCGCGACTACGGCGACGGGCGCGCCCGAGACTGCCTCTCCGCGATCATCTCGGAGTGGGACAAGCCGGGCATCCTGTACGGCAAGACGGCGAAGGAGTGCACCAAGGAGGAGGTCGTCGCCGAACTCTGGGCTCAGCTCAAGGACGGCCTCAACGACGCCGGCAAGACCACGCTCCGGGACGAGGACCGCCTCGGCTGGTTCATGGACCCGGCTGTGACGGGCCTGGGCGGCCCGAACCCGCAGAACCGCGAACAGCTCCTCATCCACCCCACGGGAACCCTCTACAACCGCCCCACGGCCCGCACAAAGGTCCCGAACTTCTTCCTCGCGGGCGACTACGTCCGCACCGACGTGGACCTGGCGTCGATGGAGGGCGCCAACGAATCGGCCCGCCTGGCCGTCAACGCCCTCCTGGAAGCGGACGATTCGGACACAGAGCGTTGCCGGACCTGGGGGCTCTACCGGCCTCCGGAGCTGGAGCCGCTGAAGCGGGTCGACGAGGTGCGCTACAGGCTGGGTCTGCCCAACACCTTCGACCTCGGATGAGGCGTAAGGGCCGCTGCCCCCGAGCGGCTGCGGCCCTTACGTTGATCTCTGCGAGTCGGATGCGACTCAGCGGCGACTCAGAGGACGCGCACCGCACCCGACGCCGGGTACCCGGACAGGTCCTGGATGACGACGCCCTTGGACGGGTTGGCCGCGTCCAGGTACTGGCCGTCTCCGATGTAGACGCCCACGTGGTACGCGGAGCCCTTGCCGCCCCAGTACAGGATGTCGCCGACCTGAAGGTTGGACAGCGACACGTCGGTGCCGGCCATCGACTGGTCCTGCGAGACCCGCGGCAGGTCGACGCCGACCTGCTTGAACGCGGCCTGGACCAGGCTGGAGCAGTCCCACGCGCTGGGGCCGGTGGCGCCCATGACGTACGCGTCTCCCAGCTGGGCCTTGAGGAAGGAGACGACCGTCCCGACGCTGCCACTGGCAGGAGTGGACACGTCCGTGCTCGTGGAAGCGGACAGGGTGGTCCGCTCGGCGCTGCGCGAGGCGGCGGCCTCTGCGGCGGCCCGGCGGGCCTCCTCGGCCTTCTTCTTCGCCTCGGCCTTCTTCTTGGCCTCCGCGAGGTCCTTCTTGGCTTCCTTGGCCGCCGCGGCGGCGGCCGCGTCACGCTCGGCGTCGAGCTCGTAGTTCGCCGCCGCCAGCTGAGTGGCGTCCGCGGACTGGGCGAGCTGGTTCGCCAGGTCGCCCGTGAGGGCGGGCAGTTCGATGGTCTGCGTCACCGGCTCGGCGGCGTTCGCCGTAGCCGCAGCGCCAGCCGCTGCCATGCTGAGGACGCCACCGGTAACTCCGGCGCGCATCGCGATGGTCGTCGTCGCGCTGCGGCGGGGTTTCCGGTGGCTGCGTATGTGAGCGGTGTGGGACATGAGAACAACCGGTATCAGGGGCTCCTCCATACCTACAAGAAACGTGTGCTGCGCCACAGTTACTCAATGGCGGCCCCAAATTCCCTGCGCGACGCCCTTTATTGACGCCGTAACGGACATTGCGGACGCGTATCACTCGGCCCGTGATCACGGTCTTTCATCATTAAGTCCGAATTGCCCATCGCTTACCACTTGTTGAGGCCGGTGGCCAAGCCCGGTTCTCAGGCCCCTCTCGTCATGTGGCAGAGGTCACGCAACGGTCACGGCCTCGTGCGCGTCCTGTGCCCGGATCGCGCCCGCCGACGCTCGTGAATGCGTGCACGCGTCCACACCCCCCTCCGCGGCTCCCTCTGAAGTGTGAACGCGCTCCTCTATCAAGACATCCCGTCCATCACCAATTTGCATGCAAGAGAAGTCTCTTGATATTGAGACGACCCCTCCGACCTGCGGTGACGAGCGAAAATGTCACCTCTGGTGATCACTCGGACGCTTCTCGTGCGAAGATCACCGCTCATCCGGCTTCATGATCCTTCGTCAGGTGGTGGAGATCACAAAGCTTGTGTAATACCCCGTGTCGCAGATCACAGAGCGGCAGGCATAGGATGCGAGGCAGTTGGGCTTGTGACCTGCTTCACATGTTCTCGATCTTCGCCGGGACGAGCGGGGCTTGTGGGACCGGTGAGGCGGATGTGAGCCCAGTGCAACCGCCAGCAGTCAGTGCCGACTGAGAGGAGCGAGGAGCGGTGAACGCCTATGCGCCCATCCTCGTACTGGGAGCCCTCGGGGCAGGCTTTGCGATCTTCTCCGTGGTCATGGCCACGCTGATCGGTCCGAAGCGGTACAACCGGGCCAAGCTCGAAGCCTACGAGTGCGGCATCGAGCCGACCCCCACGCCGGCCGGCGGCGGGCGCTTCCCGATCAAGTACTACCTGACGGCGATGCTCTTCATCATCTTCGATATCGAGATCGTCTTCCTCTACCCCTGGGCCGTCACCTTCGACTCCCTGGGGATTTTCGGGCTCGTGGAGATGCTGCTCTTCGTGCTCACCGTCTTCGTCGCGTACGCGTACGTATGGCGGCGCGGCGGCCTGGAATGGGACTGAGGGGCCTTTAACGACATGGGACTCGAAGAAAAGCTGCCGAGCGGATTCCTGCTGACCACCGTCGAGCAGGCCGCGGGCTGGGTGCGTAAATCGTCTGTCTTCCCGGCCACCTTCGGCCTCGCCTGCTGCGCCATCGAGATGATGACCACCGGCGCAGGCCGATACGACCTGGCGCGCTTCGGCATGGAGGTCTTCCGCGGCTCGCCGCGCCAGGCCGACCTGATGATCGTCGCCGGCCGGGTCAGCCAGAAGATGGCGCCGGTGCTCAGGCAGGTCTATGACCAGATGCCGAACCCCAAGTGGGTGATCTCCATGGGGGTCTGCGCCTCCTCGGGCGGCATGTTCAACAACTACGCGATCGTCCAGGGCGTCGACCACATCGTCCCGGTCGACATCTATCTGCCGGGCTGCCCGCCACGGCCCGAGATGCTGCTGGACGCCATCCTCAAGCTGCACCAGAAGATCCAGACCTCCAAGCTCGGCGTGAATGCCGAGGAGGCGGCCCGCGAGGCGGAGGAAGCGGCGCTCAAGGCCCTGCCCACGATCGAGATGAAGGGGCTGCTGCAGTGAGCGACGCGAACGGCACCAACGGCGCGAACGGGTCGAACGGGGTCAACCCCGAGAAGGACCTCTCCGCCTCCAACCTCCCCGGTCAGCGCGGCCAGGGCGGCGAGGAGATCCGCGTCCAGCGCGGCATGTTCGGAGCCAACAGCGGCGGCGACACCTCCGGCTACGGCGGTCTCGTCCGCTCGGTCCGGCTCCCGGGACCGGCGAACCGCCCCTACGGAGGCTGGTTCGACGAGGTCGCCGACGAACTCGAGGGCGCGCTGGAGGAGCAGGGACTCCTCCCCGACAACGCCATCGAGAAGACGATCGTCGACCGCGGCGAACTGACCTTCCACATCGAACGCGAGCACCTGGTCCGCGTCGCCCGCACCCTGCGCGACGACCCGGCCCTGCGCTTCGAGCTGTGCACCGGCGTCAGCGGCGTCCACTACCTCGGCGACACCGGCCGCGAGCTGCACGCCGTCTACCACCTGCGCTCGATCACCCACAACCGGCTGATCCGCCTCGAAGTCAGCGCCCCCGACAGCGACCCGCACATCCCGTCGCTCGTCTCCGTCTATCCGACGAACGACTGGCACGAGCGCGAGACGTACGACTTCTTCGGAATCGTCTTCGACGGTCACCCCGCCCTGACGCGGATCATGATGCCGGACGACTGGCAGGGCCATCCGCAGCGCAAGGACTACCCCCTCGGCGGCATCCCCGTCGAGTACAAGGGCGCCCAGATCCCGGCTCCGGACCAGCGGAGGTCGTACTCGTGAGCACGCAGTCAGCATCTGCCCGTGAGACCACCGAGGGCACCGTATATACGGTCACCGGTGGCGACTGGGACGAGGTCGTCCAGGCCGCGGCCCGCGCCGACGACGAGCGCATCGTCCTCAACATGGGTCCGCAGCACCCCTCCACCCACGGGGTGCTCCGCCTGATCCTGGAGATCGACGGCGAGACGGTCACCGAGGCCCGCTGCGGCATCGGCTATCTCCACACCGGCATCGAGAAGAACCTCGAGTACCGGACCTGGACGCAGGGCACCACGTTCGTGACGCGCATGGACTACCTGACGTCCTTCTTCAACGAGACCGCCTACTGTCTCGCCGTCGAGAAGCTCCTCGGCATCGAGGACCAGATCACCGAGCGCGCCAAGATCATCCGGGTGCTCCTGATGGAGCTGAACCGGCTCTCCTCCCACCTGGTGTGCATCGCCACCGGCGGCATGGAGCTCGGCGCCACCACGATCATGATCTACGGATTCCGTGATCGTGAAATGATTCTCGACATCTACGAGCTCATCACGGGCCTGCGGATGAACCACGCGTACATCCGCCCCGGCGGACTCGCCCAGGACCTGCCGCCCGGCGCGGTGGACCACATCCGCGAGTTCGTGAAGAAGATGAAGAAGAACCTCCCGGAGTACGACAAGCTCGCCACCGGGAACCCCATCTTCAAGGCCCGCATGCAGGACGTCGGCTATCTCGACCTGGCCGGCTGCATGGCCCTCGGCGCCACCGGCCCGATCCTGCGCTCCACCGGCCTGCCGCACGACCTGCGCAAGTCGCAGCCGTACTGCGACTACGAGACCTACGATTTCGAGATCCCGACCGCTGACACCTGCGACTCCTACGGGCGCTTCCTGATCCGCCTGGAAGAGATGCGCCAGTCCCTCGGGATCGTCGAGCAGTGCCTGGACCGGCTCCAGCCGGGCCCGGTCATGGTCGCCGACAAGAAGATCGCCTGGCCCGCCCAGCTCGCCCTGGGACCCGACGGGCTCGGCAACTCCCTCGACCACATCAAGAAGATCATGGGCACCTCCATGGAGGCCCTGATCCACCACTTCAAGCTGGTCACCGAGGGCTTCCGCGTCCCGCCGGGACAGACGTACGCGGCGGTCGAGTCGCCCAAGGGCGAGCTCGGGGTGCATGCCGTCTCCGACGGCGGCACCCGCCCCTTCCGGGTCCACTTCCGTGACCCGTCCTTCACCAACCTGCAGGCCATGGCGGCGATGTGCGAGGGCGGCCAGGTCGCCGACGTCATCGTCGCCGTCGCGTCCATCGACCCCGTGATGGGAGGCGTCGACCGGTGACCACCTCTTCTTCCGAGCAGGGCGTCAGCCTGGGCATGCCCCAACTGCCCGCGCCCGGCTACCCGGACGACGTTCGAGGCCGGCTGGAGACCGACGCGCGCGAGATCATCGCCCGCTACCCGGACTCCCGGTCCGCCCTCCTGCCGTTGCTGCACCTCGTGCAGTCGGAGGAGGGCCACGTCACGCGCACCGGGATGCAGTTCTGCGCGGACGTGCTCGGCCTGACCACGGCCGAGGTCACCGCGGTCGCCACCTTCTACACGATGTACCGCCGCAAGCCGTCCGGCGACTACCAGGTGGGCGTCTGCACCAACACCCTGTGTGCGGTGATGGGCGGTGACGCGATCTTCGAGGAGCTCCAGGAGCACCTGGGTGTCGGCAACGGCGAGACCACCGACGACGGCAAGGTCACCCTGGAGCACATCGAGTGCAACGCGGCCTGCGACTTCGCGCCGGTCGTGATGGTCAACTGGGAGTTCTTCGACAACCAGAACCCCGCCAGCGCCAAGCGCCTGGTCGACGATCTCCGGGCGGGACGGCCCGTCGAGCCGACGCGTGGGGCTCGGCTGTGCACCTTCAAGGAGACCGCGCGGATCCTGGCCGGCTTCCCCGACGAGCGGCCCGGGGCCGTCGAGGAGAGCGGCAGCGCGGGACCGGCGTCGCTGGTGGGCCTCCGCCTGGCCAGGGGAGAGGCCGCACCCGCGCGCGTGGTCCATCCGCGGGACGGCGGCCCCCACCAGGAGCCGCAGGACAGGCCAGTGCACGAACCGTCGCCGGCTGAACACCTCAGCTCGCACGACGCGCCGCAGGATTCGTCCGCGTCCGACCCAGCCCACCCGGCAGGGCCTGTCGCCGAGGAGGGGGAGTGATGACGTTGGCACCCGAGCTGAAGGAAAACAGCCCCGAGAAGCTGCTCGCACCCGTGCTGTCGGCCTTCTGGGACGAGGACAGGTCCTGGACCCTGGACGTCTACCGAAGGCACGAAGGGTACGAGGGCCTTCGCAAGGCGCTCGCCATGACGCCGGACGACCTGATCGCGTACGTCAAGGACTCCGGTCTGCGCGGGCGCGGCGGCGCGGGGTTCCCGACGGGAATGAAATGGCAGTTCATTCCCCAGGGTGATGGAAAACCGCACTATCTAGTTGTCAACGCCGACGAATCGGAGCCCGGAACCTGCAAGGACATTCCGCTCCTCTTCGCGAACCCGCACAGCCTCATCGAGGGCATGATCATCGCGTGTTATGCCATCAGGTCGTCGCATGCCTTCATCTATCTGCGTGGTGAAGTCGTCCCTGTGCTGCGGCGGTTGCACTCGGCCGTGAGCGAGGCCTACGCGGCCGGCTACCTCGGCCAGAACATCCTCGGTAGCGGCCTCGATCTCGAACTCACCGTGCACGCGGGCGCGGGCGCGTACATCTGCGGTGAGGAGACCGCACTGCTCGACTCGCTCGAAGGCCGCCGTGGTCAACCGCGGCTCCGACCCCCCTTCCCTGCGGTGGCAGGTCTCTACGCCTGCCCGACTGTTGTGAACAACGTCGAGTCGATCGCGTCGGTTCCCGCGATCGTGAATCGGGGCAAGGACTGGTTCCGGTCGATGGGCAGCGACAAGTCCCCGGGCTTCACGCTCTACTCGCTCAGCGGCCATGTCGCCAACCCCGGCCAGTACGAGGCCCCGCTCGGGATCACACTCCGGCAGCTGCTGGAGATGAGCGGCGGGATGCGGCCCGGGCATCGCCTGAAGTTCTGGACGCCGGGCGGCTCCTCGACGCCGATGTTCACCGACGAGCACCTCGACGTCGCCCTCGACTACGAAGGAGTGGGCGCCGCGGGTTCCATGCTCGGCACGAAAGCTCTCCAGTGCTTCGACGAGACGACCTGCGTCGTGCGCGCCGTCACCCGCTGGACCGAGTTCTACGCCCACGAGTCCTGCGGCAAGTGCACGCCCTGCCGCGAAGGCACGTACTGGCTCGTGCAGTTGCTGCGCGACATCGAGGCCGGCAAGGGCGTCATGTCCGACCTCGACAAGCTGAACGACATCGCCGACAACATCAACGGCAAGTCCTTCTGCGCCCTCGGCGACGGTGCCGCCTCGCCGATCTTCTCCTCGCTGAAGTACTTCCGCGAGGAGTACGAGCAGCACATCACGGGCCGCGGCTGCCCCTTCGACCCGGCCAAGTCGACGGCCTGGGCCGACCACCGCACGGAGGTGAACGCATGACTGTGACCACCAGCGCTCCCTCCGGAGGGGGAGAGGCGGCGGTCCCGCCGGAGGATCTCGTGTCGCTGACGATCGACGGCGTCGAGATCAGCGTGCCGAAGGGCACCCTGGTCATCCGGGCCGCCGAGCAACTCGGCATCGAGATCCCCCGCTTCTGCGACCATCCCCTGCTCGACCCGGCCGGCGCCTGCCGCCAGTGCATCGTCGAGGTCGAGGGCCAGCGCAAGCCGATGGCGTCCTGCACGATCACGTGCACGGACGGCATGGTCGTGAAGACGCACCTGACCTCGCAGGCCGCCGAGAAGGCCCAGAAGGGTGTGATGGAGCTCCTGCTCATCAACCACCCGCTGGACTGCCCGGTCTGCGACAAGGGCGGCGAGTGCCCGCTGCAGAACCAGGCCATGTCGCACGGGCACGCAGAGTCCCGCTTCGAGGGCAGGAAGCGGACGTACGAGAAGCCCGTGCCGATCTCCACACAGGTGCTGCTCGACCGTGAGCGGTGCGTGCTCTGTGCCCGCTGCACACGGTTCTCCAACCAGGTCGCGGGCGACCCGATGATCGAGCTGATCGAGCGCGGTGCGCTCCAGCAGGTCGGTACCGGTGAGGGCGACCCCTTCGAGTCGTACTTCTCCGGCAACACCATCCAGATCTGTCCGGTCGGCGCGCTGACCTCGGCGGCGTACCGATTCCGCTCCCGGCCCTTCGACCTGGTGTCCTCGCCGAGCGTGTGCGAGCACTGCTCCGGCGGCTGCGCCACCCGCACCGACCACCGGCGCGGCAAGGTCATGCGGCGCCTGGCCGCCAACGACCCCGAGGTCAACGAGGAGTGGATCTGCGACAAGGGGCGGTTCGGCTTCCGGTACGCGCAGCAGCGCGACCGGCTCCAGACGCCTCTGGTGCGCAACGCCGAGGGTGACCTCGAACCGGCGTCCTGGCCGGAGGCGCTGCAGATCGCCGCTCAGGGACTGCTCGCCTCACGCGGCCGGACCGGCGTGCTGACAGGCGGGCGTCTGACAGTCGAGGACGCGTACGCGTACAGCAAGTTCGCGCGCGTGGCGCTCGACACCAACGACATCGACTTCCGTGCGCGCGTGCACAGCAGTGAGGAGGCCGACTTCCTCGCCGCGCGGGTCGCCGGTCACGGTCGCGACCTCGACGGTACGGGCGTCACGTACAGCGCAGTGGAGAAGGCACCGGCCGTCCTGCTGGCCGGGTTCGAGGCCGAGGAGGAGGCGCCCGGCATCTTCCTGCGGCTGCGCAAGGCCTGGCGCAAGCACGGTCAGAAGGTCTTCTCGCTCGCCACGCACGCCACGCGCGGACTGGAGAAGGCCGGCGGCACCCTGCTGCCCGCCGCCCCCGGCACCGAGACCGAATGGCTGGACGCGCTCGCCGGCGGGGTCGGCCTGGACGAGGCCGGATCGAAGGCGTCCGAGGCACTGCGCACCGAGGGCGCGGTGATCGTCGTCGGCGAGCGGCTGGCCGCTGTGGCGGGGGGACTCACTGCCGCCGCACGGGCCGCGTCCGCGACCGGTGCCCAGCTGGTGTGGATCCCGCGCCGGGCGGGGGAGCGCGCTGCCGTGGAGGTGGGCGCGCTGCCGTCGCTGCTGCCGGGCGGACGTCCCGCGACCGACCCACGCGCGCGTGAGGAAGTCGCCGCCGTCTGGGGTGTCGCCGAACTCCCGCACCGCTACGGCCGCGACACCGGCCAGATCGTCGAGGCCGCCGCGACCGGCGAACTCCAGGCCCTGCTGGTCGCGGGCGTCGAGGTCGCCGACCTGCCCGACCCGGCACGCGCGCGTGAGGCGCTCGGCGAGGTCGGCTTCGTGGTGTCGCTGGAGCTGCGGCCCGGCGAGGTGACCGAACTGGCGGATGTCGTGCTGCCGGTCGCCGCCGTCGCCGAGAAGGCCGGCACCTTCCTCAACTGGGAGGGCAGGGTGCGCTTCTTCGAGGCCGCTCTCAAGCCCGACCAGATGACCCGCCGCCTGGCTCCGACCGACGCGCGCGTGCTGCAGATGCTGGCCGACGCCATGGACGTGCACCTGGGTCTGCCGGATCTGCGCACCACGCGCGCGGAGATCGACCGGCTCGGCGCCTGGGGCGGACCGCGGGCCACCGAACCCCTGGAGATCGCCGCCCAGTTGCCGCGGCCGGCCGCCGGTGAGGCCGTTCTGGCCGGGCACCGGCTGCTGCTCGACCAGGGCCTCCTCCAGCAGGGCGACGAGGCGCTCGCCGGCACCCGGCACGCCGCCCACGCGCGTGTGTCGGCCGCCACGGCCGCCGAGGCCGGCGTGAAGGACGGCGACGTCCTCGCCGTGACCGGCCCCGCCGGAGTCGCGGAACTGCCGCTGCAGATCACGGAGATGCCCGACCGGGTGGTGTGGCTCCCGCTGAACTCCGTGGGGGCCGGCGTCGCCTCCGACACCGGGGCGCTGCCCGGCTCACTCGTCCGCATCGGCCCGGCGACGCTCGCGTCCGAGGCCCCCGAGGAGGTGGAGGCATGAGCGCTTTCCTCGCCGCTGAAGACCTCTCGATGTTCGGCCGCGACCCCTGGTGGCTGGTCGTCATCAAGGCGGTGTTCTGCTTCGCCTTCCTGATGGTGACCGTGCTGTTCTCCATCGTCTGGGAGCGCAAGGTCGTCGCCTGGATGCAACTGCGCATCGGCCCCAACCGGCACGGCCCCTGGGGCATGCTCCAGTCGCTCGCCGACGGCATCAAGCTGATGCTCAAGGAAGACGTCATCGTCAAACGCGCGGACAAGGTCGTCTACGTCCTCGCGCCGATCGTCGCGGCCATCCCGGCGTTCATGGCGATCGCGGTGATTCCCTTCGGCCCGGCCGGCAACGAGATCTCGATCTTCGGCCAGCGCACCACGATGCAGCTCACCGACCTGCCGATCGCGATGCTCTACATCCTCGCGGTCGCCTCGGTCGGCATCTACGGCATCGTCCTTGCGGGTTGGAGTTCCGGATCCACCTACCCGCTGCTCGGTGGCCTGCGTTCCTGCGCGCAGATGATCTCGTACGAGATCGCCATGGGCGCGGCGTTCGCCTCGGTGTTCCTCTACTCCGGGTCGATGTCGACCTCGGCGATCGTCGAGGCGCAGCAGGACCGCTGGTACATCGTGCTGCTGCCGGTGTCCTTCCTGATCTACATCGTGACGATGGTCGGCGAGACCAACCGGGCGCCCTTCGACATGCCGGAGTCCGAGGGCGACCTGGTCGGCGGCTTCAACACCGAGTACTCGTCGATCAAGTTCGCGATGTTCATGCTCGCCGAGTACGTGAACATGGTGACGGTCTCGGCGGTGTCCGTGACGCTCTTCCTGGGCGGCTGGCGGGCCCCGTATCCGGTCAGCACCTTCTGGGAGGGCGCCAACCACGGCTGGTGGCCGCTGCTCTGGTTCGTGATCAAGGTCCAGCTGCTGCTGTTCTTCTTCATCTGGCTGCGCGGCACGCTGCCCCGCGTCCGCTACGACCAGCTGATGAAGCTCGGCTGGAAGGTCCTCATCCCGGTCTCCGTGGTCTGGCTGATGCTCGTCGCGACCGTGCGAACGCTCCGGAACGAGAACTACGACTTCGCCGACATCGCCCTCTACGTCGGCGGCGGCGTCCTCGCGCTGCTCCTGCTCTCCTTCGTGGCGGACATGTTCCGCGACCGGGCGAAGACGGCCGAGCAACCCGTCGAGGAATCCGCCGGCTTCGACGCGATGGCGGGCGGATTCCCCGTGCCGCCACTGCCCGGACAGGAACTCCCGCCGGTGCCGCGGCGCCGCCCGCGCCGTGAGCGGGAGCTGATTGTCAGTGGCGGGCCCGATACTCAGAGTGACGGATCTCTGGATGGAAAGGAGGCGTCCGATGGCTGAGGAGCCCAAGGAGACCAAGCCCGGTTTCCAGAACCCCGTGGCCGGCTTCGGCGTGACCTTCAAGGCCATGTTCAAGAAGCGGCTGACCGAGCAGTACCCGGAGCAGCAGAAGACCACCGCTCCGCGCTTCCACGGACGGCACCAGCTCAACCGCCATCCGGACGGCCTGGAGAAATGCGTCGGCTGCGAGCTGTGCGCCTGGGCCTGCCCCGCCGACGCCATCTATGTGGAGGGCGCCGACAACACCGACGAGGAGCGCTACTCGCCGGGCGAGCGGTACGGCCGCGTCTACCAGATCAACTACGCCCGCTGCATCCTGTGCGGCCTGTGCATCGAGGCGTGCCCCACGCGCGCGCTCACGATGACCAACGAGTTCGAACTCGCGGACTCCAGCCGCGCCAACCTCATCTACACCAAGGAGCAGCTGCTCGCCGGCCTCGATGACGGCATGGTCGACAGCCCCCATGCCATCTACCCGGGCACGGACGAGCAGGACTACTACCGGGGTCTGGTGACGGAGGCCGCGCCGGGCACGACCCAGCAGGTCGCGCTGTCCAAGGGCGAGGTCCCGCAGGAGGCGGACTCGACCTTCGGTGAGGACGAACCGGCGTCCGAGAAGGTGATCGGCCGATGACCGAGCAACTCGCCGCCTACTCCACCTCCACCGGAGAGGCCTTCCAGTTCTGGGTCCTCGGCACCGTCGCCGTGATCGGCGCTCTGTGCACCGTCTTCATGAAGAAGTCCGTGCACAGTGCGCTCTGTCTCGCCGGGACCATGATCATCCTGGCGGTCTTCTACCTCGCCAACGGCGCCTATTTCCTGGGCATCGTGCAGATCGTCGTCTACACCGGCGCGATCATGATGCTGTTCCTGTTCGTGGTGATGCTTGTCGGCGTCACGGCCGCCGACTCCCTGAAAGAGACCATCAAGGGCCAGCGCTGGCTGGCCCTTCTCTGCGGCCTGGGCTTCGGCGTCCTGCTGATCGGTGGTATCGGCAACGCCTCGATCACGGAGTTCAACGGCCTCGCCCAGGCGAACGCGAACGGCAACGTGGAGGGCCTCGCGACCCTCATCTTCACCAAGTACGTTTTCGCCTTCGAGATCACCGGCGCCCTGCTGATCACGGCCGCCATCGGCGCCATGGTGCTCACGCACCGCGAGCGCACCGAGCGTGCCAAGACCCAGCGCGAGATGTCCGAAGAGCGCGTGCGCGAAGGCAAGCACGTCCCGCCGCTGCCGGCCCCCGGCGTGTACGCCCGCCACAACGCGGTCGACATCGCGGGCCTCCTGCCCGACGGCACCACGTCCGACCTCACGGTCAGCAAGACGCTGCGCGAGCGCGGCCAGATCCGTGACGTGTCCACCGAGGCGCTCAACGACCTGCGGGCCCTGGAACAGCGCGCGGAGGAGCGGCTGGAGCGGACCGCGATCGAGCCGTCGACCTTCAAGCGGCCCGAGGAGGCGTCGAAGTGAACCCGGTCAACTACCTCTACCTCGCCGCCCTGTTGTTCACGATCGGCGCCACCGGCGTGCTGATCAGGCGCAACGCGATCGTCGTCTTCATGTGCATCGAGCTCATGCTCAACGCGTGCAACCTCACGCTCGTGGCCTTCTCACGGATGCACGGCAATCTCGACGGCCAGATCATCGCCTTCTTCACGATGGTCGTCGCCGCCGCGGAGGTCGTCGTCGGGCTCGCGATCATCGTGTCGCTGTTCCGTTCCCGCCACTCGGCCTCGGTCGACGACGCCAGCCTGATGAAGCTCTAAGGGGTCGGAAGAATCGTGGAGAACCTGATTGCGCTGCTGATCGCGGCGCCATTGCTCGGAGCGGCCCTCCTGTTGTGCGGCGGCCGGCGTCTCGACGCCGTCGGACAGTGGATCGGCACGCTCCTGTCGTTCGTCTCCTTCGTCTTCGGCGTGATCCTCTTCGCCGATCTGCTGGGCAAGGACGCCGAGAGCCGGACCCTCACCCAGCACCTGTACAGCTGGATCCCGGTCGAGGGCTTCCAGGCGGACGTCGCCTTCCGCCTCGATCAGCTGTCGATCACGTTCGTGCTGCTGATCACCGGCGTCGGTTCGCTGATCCACTTGTACTCGGTCGGGTACATGGAGCACGACGAGCGGCGCCGCCGCTTCTTCGGCTATTTGAACCTGTTCCTCGCGGCGATGCTGCTGCTCGTCCTCGCCGACAACTACCTGCTCCTGTACGTCGGCTGGGAGGGCGTCGGTCTCGCCTCCTACCTGCTGATCGGCTTCTGGCAGCACAAGCCCAGCGCCGCCACGGCCGCGAAGAAGGCCTTCCTGGTCAACCGCGTCGGCGACATGGGTCTGTCGATCGCGATCATGCTGATGTTCCTGTGGTTCGGCACCTTCGCCTTCGGACCGGTGCTCGGCACCGGCGAGGAGGCCGGGCTCGCCGCCGACACGAGCGAGGGCAGGCTCACCGCCATCGGCCTGATGCTGCTGCTCGCCGCCTGCGGCAAGTCGGCCCAGGTGCCGCTGCAGTCCTGGCTCGGGGACGCGATGGAGGGCCCGACCCCGGTCTCGGCCCTCATCCACGCCGCGACGATGGTGACCGCGGGCGTCTACCTGATCGTCCGCTCCGGAGCCATCTTCAACGCGGCGCCGGACGCGCAGCTGGTCGTCACCATCGTCGGTGCCGTCACGCTCCTCTTCGGTGCGATCGTCGGTTGCGCGAAGGACGACATCAAGAAGGCGCTGGCCGGCTCGACCATGTCGCAGATCGGCTACATGGTCCTCGCCGCCGGCCTCGGCCCCATCGGCTACGTCTTCGCGATCATGCACCTGGTGACGCACGGCTTCTTCAAGGCGGGGCTGTTCCTCGGCGCCGGTTCGGTCATGCACGGCATGAACGACGAGGTGGACATGCGCAAGTACGGCGCTCTGCGCAAGTACATGCCGGTCACCTTCGTCACCTTCGGCCTCGGCTACCTCGCGATCATCGGCTTCCCCGGTCTGTCCGGCTTCTTCTCCAAGGACAAGATCATCGAGGCGGCGTTCGCCAAGGGCGGCACCGAGGGCTGGATCCTCGGCGGCTGCGCGCTGCTGGGCGCGGCCATCACGGCGTACTACATGACGCGCGTGATGCTGATGACGTTCTTCGGCGAGAAGCGCTGGCAGCCCGACGAGAAGGGCAACGAGCCGCACCCGCACGAGTCGCCCAAGGTCATGACGATCCCCATGATCGTGCTGGCCGTCGGGTCGGTGGCCGCAGGTGGGTTCTTCAGCATCGGCGAACGCTTCGTGCACTGGCTGGAGCCCATCACCGGGTTCGAACACGGCCACCCGCCGATCAGCGCGGGAGTCGTCACCGGCGCGACCGTCGCGTGCATGGTCATCGGCGTCGCCATCGCCTACGGCCAGTACGGCCGTCGGCCGGTCCCGGTCGTCGCCCCGCGCGGGTCGCTGCTCACCCGGGCCGCCCGGCGTGACCTGCTCCAGGACGACTTCAACCACGTCGTCCTCGTGCGCGGCGGCGAACACCTCACGCGCTCCCTGGTGTACGTCGACCACACCCTGGTCGACGGCGTCGTCAACGGCACGGCGGCCTCGGTCGGCGGCCTGTCCGGACGGTTGCGCAAGCTCCAGAACGGCTTCGCACGGTCGTACGCGGTCTCCATGTTCGGCGGTGCGGCGGTCCTCATCGCCGCGACCTTGCTGATGAGGGCGGTCTGATACCGATGTCCTTTCCTCTGCTGACAGCTACGGCGGCGCTCCCGGCGATCGGGGCGATCGCCACGGCCGCCGTACCGGCCGCCCGGCGCACCGCCGCCAAGTGGCTGGCGCTGCTCTTCTCACTCGCCACGCTCGCCCTCGCGATCACCGTCCTGGTCCGCTTCGACCCGGACGGCGACCGCTACCAGCTCACCGAATCCCACGCCTGGATCGCGGAGTTCGGGGTCCGCTACGAACTCGGCGTCGACGGCATCGCGGTGGCGCTGATCGCGCTGACGGCGCTGCTGATGCCGTTCATCATCCTCGCGGGCTGGCACGACGCCGACCCGCTGGAGACCGGCAGCAGGCGCTGGCGGCCCACGCAGGGCTTCTTCGCCCTGATCCTGGCCGTCGAGGCGATGGTGATCCTCTCCTTCGAGGCCACCGACGTCTTCCTCTTCTACATCTTCTTCGAAGCCATGCTCATCCCGATGTACTTCCTCATCGGCGGCTTCGGGGACCGTGCCCACGAGCACGGCGAGAAGGTGGCGTCGACGCAACGGTCGTACGCGGCCGTGAAGTTCCTGCTCTACAACCTGGTCGGCGGTCTGATCATGCTGGCCGCGGTGATCGGCCTGTATGTGGTCGCCGGGAACTTCAGCCTTCAGGAGATCGCCGAAGCCCGGGCCAACGGCACTCTCGACATGGCGACGAACACCGAACGCTGGCTGTTCCTGGGCTTCTTCTTCGCCTTCGCGGTGAAGGCGCCGCTGTGGCCGCTGCACACCTGGCTGCCCAACGCGATGGGGGAGGCCACCGCACCGGTCGCCGTCCTCATCACCGCGGTCGTCGACAAGGTGGGCACCTTCGCGATGCTCCGCTTCTGCCTCCAGCTCTTCCCGGAGGCCAGCAAGTGGGCGACGCCCGCGATCCTCGTACTGGCGCTGATCAGCATCATCTACGGGGCCCTGCTCGCGGTCGGGCAGCGGGACATCAAGCGGCTGGTGGCGTACGCGTCGATCTCCCACTTCGGCTTCATCATCATGGGCATCTTCGCGATGACCAGCCAGGGCCAGTCCGGTGCGACGCTCTACATGGTCAACCACGGTATTTCCACCGCCGCGTTGATGCTGGTGGCCGGATTCCTGATCTCCCGGCGCGGCTCGCGGCTCATCGCCGACTACGGCGGTGTGCAGAAGGTCGCCCCGGTGCTCGCCGGCACCTTCCTGATCGGCAGCCTGGCGACCCTGTCGCTGCCGGGCCTGGCGCCCTTCGTCAGTGAATTCCTGGTCCTGGTCGGCACGTTCACGCGCTACCCGGTGATCGGCATCATCGCCACCTTCGGCATCGTGCTCGCCGCGCTCTACACACTCGTCCTCTACCAGCGGACGATGACGGGCCCGGTGAAGGCGGAGGTCTCAGCGATGCCCGACCTCAGGGTGCGTGAACTCGTGGTCGTCGCCCCGCTGGTCGCACTGCTGATCTTCCTGGGCGTCTACCCGAAGCCCCTCACGGACATCGTCAACCCGGCGGTCAAGCAGACCATGTCCGACGTACAGAAGAAGGACCCCCAGCCCGAGGTGGAGGCCGCCAAGTGAGCGCTTCAGCCGTCCACAGCCTGTGGACAACCGCGGCCGATCCGATCTCGAAGATCGACGCACCGAAGATCGAGTACGGACAATTGTCGCCCACCTTGATCATCGTCGGTGCGGCGATCATCGGGGTACTGATCGAGGCGGTCGTCCCGCGCAAGTCCCGTTACTACGCGCAGGTGTTCGTCTGTGTCGTGGCGCTCGTCGCCGCCTTCGCCGCGGTCGTGGCGCTCGCGGCCGGCGGATACGCCACCACCAAGGCGGGCATCGCCGCGATGGGCGCGATCGCGGTCGACGGACCGGCCCTCTTCCTGCAGGGCACGATCCTGCTGGCGGGCCTGGTCGGCCTGTTCACCTTCGCCGAGCGGCGACTCGACCCCGAGGCGCACGGCAACCGGGTCGACTCCTTCGCCGCGCAGGCCGCGTCCGTGCCGGGCAGCGACAGTGAGAAGGCCGCCGTCAAGGCCGGGTTCACCACCACCGAGGTGTTCCCGCTGCTGATGTTCGCCGTCGCGGGCATGCTGATCTTCCCGGCGGCCAACGACCTGCTGACGCTGTTCATCGCGCTGGAGGTCTTCTCGCTCCCGCTGTACCTGATGTGCGCGCTGGCCCGCCGCAAGCGGCTCATGTCGCAGGAAGCCGCGGTCAAGTACTTCCTGCTGGGCGCCTTCGCGTCCGCGTTCACCCTGTTCGGCATCGCGCTGCTGTACGGGTACGCGGGTTCCGTGTCGTACGCGACGATCGCGCAGGTCGTCGACGGTACGGTCCCGGACGTCACCCCGGCGCTCGCGGACACGATGGGCAACGACGCGCTGCTGCTCGTCGGCGCCGCGATGATCGTCATGGGCCTGCTGTTCAAGGTGGGCGCAGTGCCGTTCCACATGTGGACGCCCGACGTCTACCAGGGCGCGCCGACGCCGGTGACCGGGTTCATGGCGGCGGCCACGAAGGTGGCGGCGTTCGGCGCGCTGCTCCGCATCCTCTACGTCGTGCTGCCCGGCCTGCGCTGGGACTGGCGGCCGGTCATGTGGGGCGTCGCGATCGTCACCATGCTGGGCGGTGCGATCGTCGCGATCACGCAGACCGACATCAAGCGGCTGCTGGCGTACTCGTCGATCGCGCACGCGGGCTTCATCCTCGCGGGTGTCATCGCGACCACGCCGGACGGGGTGTCGTCCGTTCTCTTCTACCTGGCCGCCTACTCGTTCGTGACGATCGGGGCATTCGCGGTGGTGACGCTGGTGCGTGATGCCGGCGGTGAGGCGACGCACCTGTCCAAGTGGGCCGGTCTGGGCCGTCGTTCACCCATGGTCGCGGCCGTGTTCGCGGTGTTCCTGCTGGCCTTCGCCGGCATCCCGCTGACCTCCGGCTTCGCCGGGAAGTTCGCTGTCTTCAAGGCGGCGGCCGAGGGCGGGGCAGGCCCGCTGGTCGTGGTCGGTGTGATCTCGTCCGCGATCGCGGCGTTCTTCTACATCCGCGTCATCGTCCTGATGTTCTTCAGCGAGCCGAACCCGGAGGGGCCGACGGTGGCCGTTCCGTCACCGCTGACGATGACGGCGATCGGGGTGGGCGTGGCGGTCACGCTGGTGCTGGGTGTGGCGCCGCAGTACTTCCTGGATCTGGCCGGCAATGCGGCGGTGTTCGTGCGCTGACCTGGCGCACGCCTGCACGGCGGTGGCCCGGCTTCCCTCGGGGGATGCCGGGCCACTGTGATGTGGTGGGGCCCGCGATGTGGTGGGGCCCGCGATGCGGGGTTCAGCCGTGCCGATAGCTCAGGGCTATCGCTCGCTCACGAACGGGTGAACGGTGAGCCTGTGGATAACTCCGGCGCTGTCGGTGGCGGCACCTATCGTGGAGGCAGTGGTCGAGGGTCGACGTACGGGGGACACGGCGATGGGTGCGACGGGCGGGATCAGCGAGATGCCAGGGGTGAGCGAGGTGGCACAGGCCGGTGACGGCGAGGTGCTGGCCGCGCTGCAGCGGGTCTTCGGGTACGAGGCCTTCCGCGGCGAGCAGGAAGCCGTCATCGAGCATGTGGTGGCCGGCGGCGATGCCGTCGTGCTCATGCCGACCGGCGGCGGGAAGTCGCTGTGCTACCAGATCCCGTCTCTGGTCAGACCGGGTACGGGCATCGTCGTCTCGCCGCTCATCGCGCTGATGCAGGACCAGGTGGACGCGTTGCGGGCGCTCGGGGTGCGCGCCGGGTTCATCAACTCCACGCAGGACTTCGACGAGCGTCGGGTGGTGGAGGCAGAGTTCCTTGCGGGCGAGCTGGATCTGCTCTACCTGGCGCCGGAGCGGCTGCGGGTCGAGTCGACGCTGGACCTGCTGTCACGCGGCAAGATCGCCGTGTTCGCGATCGACGAGGCTCACTGCGTGTCCCAGTGGGGGCACGACTTTCGCCCGGACTACCTGGCCCTCTCGCTGCTGGGCGAGCGCTGGCCGGACGTCCCGCGCATCGCGCTCACGGCGACGGCCACGGACGCGACGCACCAGGAGATCACCCAGCGCCTGAACATGCCGACGGCCCGGCACTTCGTGGCGAGCTTCGACCGGCCCAACATCCAGTACCGGATCGTGCCGAAGGCGGACCCGAAGAAGCAGCTGCTGAGCTTCCTGCGCGAGGAGCACGCGGGCGACGCCGGCATCGTCTACTGCCTGTCGCGGAAGTCCGTGGAGGCGACGGCCGAGTTCCTGAGCCGCAACGGCATCGAGGCGGTGCCGTACCACGCCGGCCTGGACGCGGGCACGCGCGCGGCGCACCAGTCCCGGTTCCTGCGGGAGGAGGGGCTGGTCGTGGTGGCGACCATCGCCTTCGGGATGGGCATCGACAAGCCGGACGTGCGGTTCGTCGCCCACCTCGACCTGCCGAAGTCGGTCGAGGGCTACTACCAGGAGACGGGCCGCGCCGGCCGCGACGGACTGCCCTCCACGGCCTGGATGGCCTACGGCCTCAACGACGTCATTCAGCAGCGCAAGCTGATCCAGTTGGGCGAGGGCGACGAGGCGTTCCGGCGCCGGGCGGCCTCCCACCTGGACGCGATGCTGGCCCTGTGTGAGACCGCACAGTGCCGGCGGGCTCAGCTGCTCGCCTACTTCGGCCAGGACCCCGATCCGACGGGCTGCGGCAACTGCGACACCTGCCTGACCCCGCCTGAGACCTGGGACGGCACCATCGCGGCGCAGAAGGTGCTGTCGACCGTGGTGCGGCTGCAGCGTGAGCGGGGACAGAAGTTCGGGGCACTGCAGATCGTCGACATCCTGCTGGGGCGGCGCACCGGCAAGGTGATCCAGTTCGATCACGACCAGCTGTCCGTGTTCGGCATCGGCGAGGAGCTCGGCGAGGGCGAATGGCGAGGCGTCGTCAGGCAGTTGCTGGCGCAGGGGCTGCTCGCGGTCGAGGGCGAGTACGGCACGCTCGTGCTCACGGAGGCGAGCGGGACGGTGCTGCGGCGGGAGCGGGAGGTGCCGCTGCGGAAGGAGCCGAAGAAGCCGGTGACCTCGCGATCGGCGGCGGGTTCCGGCGGGTCCGGGCGTGGCGAGCGCAAGGCGAAGGCCGCGGTGGCCGAGCTGCCGGAGGCGCTGATGCCGGCCTTCGAGGCCCTGCGTGCCTGGCGGGCCGAGCAGGCCCGGGAGCAGGGGGTTCCGGCGTATGTGATCTTCCATGACGCGACGTTGCGGGAGATCGTGACGGTGTGGCCCGCGTCCGTGCGTGAACTCGGAAGCGTCGGCGGTGTCGGGGAGAAGAAGCTGGCCACGTACGGGGAGGGCGTGCTCGAGGTGCTGACCTCGATGCGCGGCGAGTCCGGTGCGGGGGCGGCGGCCGAGACCAGCCCGGGGCCCGGGGCCCATGACGGGGCGGACGACTGGCCCGAGATGGAGCAGGAGCCGGAGCCGGAGGACTGGGCCTAGGAAGAGCACCCGCGAGTGCGAGTGGTCGCAGGCGACGACGGTCAGCTCAACGCCGTCAGCCCCGGAGCGAACGTGATCAGGAGCGGGAGAAGCGGTACCAGCGCTGCCAGCGTCGTGGTGAGAGCCCGGTTGCGACGGCCCAGACGCGGGGGTGGCTGCAGGAGCCGGTTGACGCGTTCGCCCAGGAGGCGGTTGGTGGACGCGCAGGACAGGACGCCTCGGTGCTGGTTGAGCTCGATCAGGGCCAGCGCCGTTGTCAGGTGACCGCAGCGGCGGGAGGCCGTGTCGTCTGCGGCCAGTTCGACCAGGCGGTGGGTCTGGTCGCAGAAGTGGGCGAACAACGGGATGTGGGGGAATCCGGTGGCAAGCGCGGTCGAGAGGTGCAGCAGCCAGTCGTGGTGGGCCCGGGCGTGGCCACGCTCGTGGGTGAGGACGGCGTCGAGCTGGTGGTCGGTCAGGCGGTGCAGGGCACCCGTGGTGACGATCAGCTGGGGCGGACTGCCCGGCATCCACCAGGCGTCGGGGTACTCGTCCTCCAGCACCAGCAGCGGGCCCCGCGCCGGGCCCAGGCCGGCCGGCAGGTCGGGGGCGCGTTCGAGCAGATGGGCCCTTGCCTGGCCGCGCCGCCGACGGGCCTCGACGAGTTCGCGGGCCAGCATCGCCGTCGTCCAGGCGGCACCGCCGGCCAGCAGCAGGGTGAGGGCCACCGCCCACGCGGGCGCGGCCGAGAGGTCGTACGCCGCGGTGACCGACGGTGGCGCCGGAGCGAAGAGCTGGGCGCGTACGGTGCCGAAGACCGCGGCGGTGCCCAGGGCCAGGGCCGTCAGGCAGCACAGCAGGACCGTGGCGACCAGGCACTGCCACACCCAGAGCGCGACCACGGGTTCCCGTTCGGGCCAGGAGGCCCGGGTCAGCGCCTGGGGGACGGGTACGGCGGCCGTCAGGGCGACGATGCTCAACAGGAGCAGGCAGACGGTCATGCCAAGGGCTCCGGATCCTGGTCAGGGAAGGTGCGAGGGCGGCAGTGCGGGGCGGTGGGTCAAGAACGCCGGTTGCGGCTCGGCTCCCACCGCCAGTCAGTATGACGGTGACCATCGCAGGAGTCAGGGGGAAAGACACAGTTGACGGTTGCGCCGGCCGCCCGGCGTCACTACAGAACGACCCGTCCCGTCACGACGCCACGACCCGTCCCGTCACCTCCCCCAGCCCGACCCGGACCCCACCAGGACCCGGGGCCCAGGCGGACAGGGTCACCACATCGCCGTCCTCCAGGAACGCGCGCTTGCCGTCCGGGAGTTCGAGAGGGTCCCGGCCGTTCCAGGTCAGCTCCAGGAGTGAGCCGCGCTCGCGTTCCGTCGGGCCGCTCACCGTGCCCGAGCCGTACAGGTCACCGGTGCGCAGGGAGGCACCGTTCACGGTCATGTGGGCGAGCTGCTGGGCGGCCGTCCAGTACATGGTGGAGAAGGGGGGCTCGGAGACGACGTGGCCGTTGATGGCCACGGAGATACGCAGGTCGTAGCCGCCGGGCTCGGCTTCGGGGCCGGAGTCGTCCAGGTACGGCAGCAGGGGGTGCGTCCGCTCCGGCGGCGCCACCCGCGCCTCCTCCAGCGCGTCCAGCGGGGTGATCCACGCCGACACCGACGTGGCGAAGGACTTGCCGAGGAACGGGCCGAGGGGGACGTACTCCCAGGCCTGGACGTCGCGTGCCGACCAGTCGTTGAGCAGGCACAGGCCGAAGACGTGCTCACGGAAGTCGCCCAGCGCCACCGGCTTGCCCATCTCCGAGGGCGTGCCGACCACGAAGCCGACCTCTGCCTCGATGTCGAGGCGGATGGACGGGCCGAAGACCGGCGCCGGCTCAGTGGGGGCCTTGCGCTGGCCGGACGGACGTACGACGTCCGTGCCGGAGACCACGACCGTGCCGGCGCGGCCGTGGTAACCGATCGGCAGGTGCTTCCAGTTGGGGGTGAGGGAATCCTCGGCGTCGGGGCGGAAGATCTGGCCGACGTTCCGGGCGTGGTTCTCGGAGGCGTAGAAATCGACGTAGTCCGCGACCTCGAAGGGGAGGTGCAGGGTGACTGAGGACAGAGGGTGGAGAAGGTCCGCGATGGCCTCCTGGTGCGCCGGCACCGTCACCCAGGCCGTCAGTGCGCGCCGTACGTCCGACCACGTGGTGTGGCCCGCGGCGAGCAGCGGGTTCAGGGAGTCCTGGGCGAGCAGCGGGGCGTACGGCGAGCCGAGCGCGTAGGCCGCCCTGCCCGCGTCGAGGACGTGGTCGCCGAGCCGGACGCCGACCCGTCGCGCGGAGTCCGAGCCGGGAAGGGAGAAGACGCCGTACGGAAGGTTGTGCGTGCCGAAGGGGTCGCCCTCGGGGAGATCGAAGGGGGGCATGGGGTGCTGCCTCACTCTCATACGCTCCGTGCCATGTGGTCGGGCCACACGTTACGGGTGAGGCGAGGGTCTTGGGCAGTACGGAACTCGCGTCGCCGAGGTCGGCGAATCAGCAGGTCGCCGCACTCGGTCACGTCGACGAGACCTGAGCCGGTGCTCTCAAGGAGCTCGCCGGCACCACGTGGGAGTGAAATCGCCACAAGCAAAAGGAAGTTGCCCGCGTGGAATCAGAACTGGAACCGGAACAGGTGTCAACACATGTGAACACAGCAGCCGTCCGGTTCGAGTCGAGTCGATGGGGCCTCCTGTCCGTATTCTCTGATCATGGCCCGACCCATCGCATATTCACTCATCGCCACTGACCTGGACGGGACGCTGCTCCGAGGCGACGACACGCTCTCCGACCGTTCCCTCGACGCGCTCGCGCAGGCGGCGGCGGCCGGTGCGCAGCACCTCGTCGTTACGGGGCGGCCGGCGCCCAGAGTGCGCCCGCTCCTCGACGTCCTGGGCAGCCGGGGGCTCGCGGTGTGCGGACAGGGCGCGCAGGTGTACGACGCCGGAGCGGACTGTCTGCTGTGGTCCATCACCCTGGACCGGGAGTTGGCGGAGACCGCCCTCGGCAAGATCGAGGCCGAGGTGGGGCAGGTGTACGCGGCCGTCGACCAGGACGGCGTGGACGGGCTCACGCTCATCGAGCCCGGGTACCTGATGCCGCACCCCACCCTGCCCGCCGTACGCGTCCGGCACCGCGACGACCTGTGGTGCGAGCCGATCAGCAAGGTGCTGCTGCGCCATCCCACCCTGTCGGACGACGAGTTGGCGGCGACGGCGCGGTCGGTGGTCGGGTCCCTCGCGACGGTCACCATGTCCGGGCCCGGGACCGTCGAACTCCAGCCATGCGGCGTCACGAAGGCGACCGGTCTCGCGCTCGCCGCCGAGCATCTCGGTCTGGGCGCGCACGAGACGATCGCCTTCGGGGACATGCCCAACGACATCCCCATGTTCGACTGGGCCGCCCGCGGGGTGGCGATGGCCAACGCGCATCCCGAACTCAAGGCGGTCGCCGACGAGATCACCCTCTCGAACGAGGACGACGGCATCGCCGTGGTCCTCGAGAGGCTGTTCGCGGGGAGCCTGGCCGACTTCGCCCAGTAGGGCACGTCGTCGGACCAGGCCCCCGCGCCAGGGCCTAGTAGGGGCCGTTCACGTTGTCGATCGAGCCGTAACGCGCGGCCGCGTAGTTGCACGCGGCCGTGATGTTCGCGACCGGGTCGAAGGGGTCGTACACCGTCCCCGGCACGTGGTACGACGCGAAGGTCGGGTCGATGACCTGGAGGAGGCCCTTGGACGGGGTGCCCGCGACGGCGTTGGAGTCCCAGTTGTTGATGGCCTGGGGGTTGCCGGACGACTCGCGCATGATGTTGCGCTGAATGCCCTCGTACGAACCCGGAATTCCGTTTTGCGCCATGATGTCCAGCGCGTTGCGGATCCAGCCGTCGAGGTTGTTCGGGTACGTCTTCACGGAGGACTGGGTGGCCTTGGCGACGTTGGACTTCTTGGCGGGCGCGGACGCCTTGTCGGCCGACTTGTCCGGCGAGCTCGCCTTCTTCGTCGCCCGGACCTCCAGGTCGAGGCCGGGGTGGATCAGACGGGGGTCGTCGCCGATCGCCTTGCGGTTGTCCTTGTAGAGCTGCTTCCAGCCGCCCTGCACGTCGTACCGGTCGGCGACGCCGTAGAGCGTGTCGCCCTTCTTCGTGGTGTACGTGACGGTCTTGGCCTTCACGGCGGCCTGGGGAGCGGCCTGCGCGACGGTGGGGGACTGGGCCGGCTGTGCGGCGCTCGCGGTGGTCGCGCTCAGGAGCGGGATGGCGAGGGCGGCGGTACCGGTGCCGGCTGCGATGACGTGCCGGGTGAGCGGGTTGGTGCGGGGGCGGCGGTGTTTGCCTCGGGGCATGGCGCTGTTCCTCTCCGGCGCCTGCGAGGTGAGCTGTCGGGTTCGGGCGGGAGATGCCCGGCCGCGCCGCCGTGTGGCGGTGCGACTTCACCCCGAGCCGGTTCGGTGCGCCATCAAGGCGTCCGGTCCGGCGACTTACCTGGGTCCCCCGCTCCTGCCGTGCGTGAGTGAGTTGCGTGGGTGGGTGACTCGGGCGGCGGCAGGATTAGGCGTCCGCCCGACTGAGCGGGAACGTATGCGAGAGCACATGCCCGGAACAAGTGCCGTGGTCACTGTCATGCCGGTTGACCATGGTCTGGTGCGAATGGGGCGCTTGATCCTTTGCGGTTGCCAAGCCTCAACTTGCTTTTGAAGCAAGGGGAGACGCGGGTGCGCCGAGGCGGGTGCGCGACCGGGTGCGAGTGACCCAACTCACTGACGTCCACAAGAGCGGCAAATCGGGCAATGAATCCAACTCGCCTTTAACCGGCTGTCCGTGGAGTCCGTTTCTCCCATGTCCGGTGGAAAAGTACCTCTTCGCCCTCCATGCAGATCACCTCGTTGGAGGCGATGAAGTCATGCCGGTCGCAGCTGATCTCCGAGCGCGTCCGCACGGTCGCGTCCCACCCCAGCTCCGGGCGGTGCAGGCGGATCGACCACTCCGAGCGGGTGCGGGCCGACAGGGGGTCCCACTCGTTGATCGTGTACGTCTCCAGCGCGTCCTCGGCGAACTCCAGACCGTCGGGGTACACGCGCGTGCCGCCGTACCGGGGGTCGACCTCCAGGCGCCACTCGCCCTTGGCCACGTCCCGCACGACGAGGCGCTCGGGGCGCGGCTCGTCCAGCGTGATGGGGGAGTTCACGCCGAGCGGTTCCGCCTGCTCCGGTTCCTCGAAGGTGATCGCTGTGTCGTCTGCCGACTCGTCCAACGCACGCGTGCGTACCGGAAGTTCCAGCGAGCTTCCCGACGGTTCCAGGCCGAAGCCCGCCGCCGAGTCCGGCTGGGGCCAGATCCACGGCCAGTACGCGGAGGACACGGCGAGGCGGATGCGGTGGCCGGGCGGGAAGGCATGGCCGATGCCGTTCAGCTCGACGGTCACGTCCTCGGTGGCGCCCGGTTCCCACGGCACCGCGCGGTCCCGGCCGTGGCGCGCCGACAGGTTCAGCACGCCCCGCGTGACCAGGGTCGAGGAGCCGTCCGGTGCCACGTCGCAGAGCCGGGCGACGACCTGCCCGCGCGGCACCTCCGACGTCAGCCGCAGCCGCACCTTCGGCCGCCCCGACACCCAGGTCTCCTCGCCCACTTCGAACTCGAAGCACGCCGACCGCGCGTCCTCCTCCCGCTGGTCCGGCGGCAGGTCGGCGTCGTTGCCGAAGGGGAAGAAGCGGCCGGCGTCGATGCCGGTGTGCATGGGGGAGCGGACGAGGACGGGGGCGCCCTGGAAGGCGTACGTCACCGCGCGCACGTGGGGAGAGGGCCAGGCAGGCTCGCCGACCCAGCGGCCGGGCAGCGTGGGGTACACCGTGGCCGGGCGGTGCGAGTCGCTGACGTACGAGCGCAGCACGGGCTCGGCCATGACGCCCGTGTCCTCGTCCTTCAGCCAGTGGTCCCACCAGCGCAGCGTCTCCTGGAGGAAGCCGATCGCCGGGCCCGGCGGCAGGCCGCGGTCGGGGTACTGGTGAGACCAGGGGCCGATCAGGCCGCGCACGCGGTCCGCCGGCAGGTGCTCGACGAGGCGCAGGACGGTGTCGCGGTACGGGTCGTGCCAGCCGCCCACCGCCAGGACGGCGGCGTCGATCGCGCCGTAGTCCTCGCAGACGCTGCCGTGGCGCCAGTAGTCGTCGCGTGTCTGGTGGCCGAGCCAGGTGTGCAGGAACGGTTCGACGGCCTCCAGCCGCTTGAGCCACATCTCCCGCCAGGCGTCCCCGACATACAGCGGGTCCGGCGGGCGAGCGACGAAGGCGAGCATCGTCGACGCCCAGGCGTGCATGTCGACGGCGAGGACGGAACCTCCCATGTAGTGCACGTCGTTGTCATAGCGATCGTCCGCTGAGCAGACCGTGACGATCGCCTTGAGCGGTTCGGGCGCGAGGGCCGCGATCTGGAGGGAGTTGAAGCCGCCCCAGGAGATGCCGAACATGCCGACCCGGCCGTTGCACCAGGGCTGGGCCGCCAGCCAGTTGACCACCTCGACCCCCTCGGCGAGCTCCGTCGCCGAGTACTCGTCGGTCGGCATGCCCTCGCTGTTGCCGTGACCGCGGATGTCGACGCGCACGGAGGCGTAGCCGTGGCCTGCGTACCAGGGGTGGCGCTGGTGGTCTCGGGGCGCGGTCCAGTCGGTCAGTCGATACGGCAGGTACTCGAGGAGCGCCGGTACGGGCTCGTCCGTCAGGGGGCGCCACACGCGCGCGTACAGCAGGGTCCCGTCCGGGAGCGGGATGCGGAGGTCGTCGTGAGTCGTCTCGTAGGGGAAGGACGTACGGATGTGCATGAGCGGGATCCCAGTGGCTCGGTCGGTGTCAGTGGACCGGGTGCATCGTGCGGCGCAGCCAGGGCGCCGCGGCCATCACGAGCAGGCCCGCGGCCACTGCGATCGCGCCGTTGACGCCGAAGTAGGCGGGCTTGGAGACGTCGTCGTAGAGCTTCACCGTCTGGGCCTGGATGCCGTTGGCCAGGGCGAGGGACAGGAACCAGAGGGACATGGTCTGGCCGGCGAACGCGGCCGGGGCGAGCTTGGTCGTGGCCGACATGCCGGAGGTCTCCAGGAGGACGTCGCCGAGCCCGAGGAGCAGGTACGCACCCACGATCCACCAGACGGACATGAGGTAGTCGTCGGAGGAGCGCCCGGAGGTCGGCAGCACCATCAGCAGGAAGGACAGGCCGCCGAGGACGACCCCGATCGCGATCTTGTTGGACGCGTGCGGCTGGCGGCGCCCCATCCTGACCCACAGCGCGGCCACGACGGGGGCGAGGGCGACCTCGAAGGCGCCGAGGGCGGAGGCGTACCAGCCGGCGGGGAAGTCGAAGCCGAGGACGGTCGTCCCGGCGTTCGTCGAAGCCAGCAGGATCATCGTCGAGTAGGCCTGGAAGAGGATGAAGTTGAAGACCGTCGAGGCGAGGAACAGGACGACGTACGGGCGAAGGCGACCGCGTTCCTCGGGGGTCACGCGCCCGCTGGAGAACATCACCGCGAAGTAGACGGCCGGGGCGATCACGGAGACGAGGGTGAGCAGGTCGACGAAGCGGTCCATGGTGAGCCGGCCGGCGGTGGCGAGCAGGAAGGCGACCGCCGCGGTGACGGCGAGGCCCGTGACGATCAGGCGGATCGCCCGGCGCATCGCCTCCGGAGACAGCGCGAATTCGGCGGAGTGCTTCCGCCCGGCCAGGTGACGGCGGCCGGCGACGTACTGGACCAGACCGAGCGTCATGCCGATCGCTGCGGCCGAGAAGCCCCAGTGCCAGCCCTTGTGGTCGCCGAGCCAGCCGGTGACGAGCGGGCCCGCGAAGGCGCCGATGTTGATCGCCATGTAGTAGAGCGCGAAGCCGGCGTCACGGCGGTCGTCGTCGGTGCGGTAGAGCTTGCCGACCATGGTGGCGACGTTGGGCTTGAGGAGCCCTGTGCCGGCGCTGATCAGGCCGAGGCCCACCCAGGTCATGCCGGTCGGCGGCACCGCCATGGCGTAATGGCCGCAGGCGATGAGGATGCCGCCCCACAGCACCGCGCGATACGAGCCGAGGATGCGGTCGGCGAGCCAGCCGCCGGCGACCGAGACCAGATAGACGAGGGTGCCGTAAGCGGCGGAGACGGAGGCCGCGGTCCCGGCCGACATGCCCATACCGCCGTGGGTGACCGTGTCGGCGAAGTACAGGACGAGGATGGCCTGCATGCCGAGGAACGAGAAGCGTTCCCAGACCTCCAGACCGGAGAGGGTGAGGAGGCCTTTCGGCTGGCCGGGGAAGGCGCGGTCGTCGCGGGGCGGGGGCCCGCTCTCGGGCTCGATGTCGAGGTCGGTTCGGGACACGGGCCGCTACTTCCCTATAAGTGGATGGATATCCCGCCTTATCAGGTGATCAAAAACATACCGGTCGTGATCCGATACCGCCCGGGGTGGACGGGTGGGCGGCATCGGTGATCGAAAGGTGACCGGATACGCTGACTTGAGTGATGGCAGCGACCTATCGACAAACCGTGTAACCGCCAGTGGACACCAGCAGACAGGAGACCCCTCGTGACCGTCGTCGGGCCGTTCGGGCTGAGCGTGCGGGACCAGGCTCTGGAAGCCGATGTCCAGGCCGGATTGACGGCTGTCGAGGAGGGATTGCTCGAAGCCACCAAGAGTGAGGTCCCCTTCATCACGGAGGCCGCCCAGCATCTGGTGCGGGCGGGCGGAAAGCGGTTCAGGCCGCTGCTCGTGATGCTCGCTGCCCAGTTCGGGGACCCGTATGCGCCGGGGGTCGTGCCGTCGGCTGTGGTGGTGGAGCTGACCCATCTGGCGACGCTGTACCACGACGACGTGATGGACGAGGCCGCGGTGCGGCGGGGTGTCGACAGCGCCAACACCCGCTGGGGCAACTCGGTTGCCGTACTGACCGGGGATTTCCTGTTCGCGCGCGCCTCGCACACTCTCGCCGACCTCGGGCCCGAGGCGGTGCGGGTGCAGGCCGAGGCGTTCGAGCGGCTGGTCACCGGACAGATCCTGGAGACGGCGGGGCCGCAGGACGGGCGCGATCCGGTGGAGCACTACCTGGATGTGCTGAGCGGGAAGACCGGGTCGCTGGTCGCGGTGTCGTGCCGGTTCGGGGCGATGATGTCGGGCGCCGACGAGACCGTGGTCGACGTGCTCACCCAGTACGGGGAGCGGCTGGGGGTCGCCTTCCAGCTCGCGGACGACGTACTGGACATCGCGAGTGACTCCCACGAGTCCGGGAAGACGCCGGGGACGGATCTCCGGGAAGGGATTCCCACGCTGCCCGTGCTGCGGTTGCGGGAGCGGGCCGAGCGGTTGGGACTGGCGGACGATGTCGCCCTGTGCGAGCTGCTGGACTCCGATCTGACGGACGACGCTCGGCATGCGGAGGCGTTGGCCGCGCTGCGTGAGCATCCGGCGTTGGAGCAGGCTCGGCGGGACACGGTGCGGTATGCGGAGGACGCGCGGGCTGCGTTGGCGCCGTTGGCGGACATCGGTGCCAAGGCCGCGTTGATGGAGTTGTGCGATGCGGTGGTGCATCGGGCCGGATAGGGGTTCTCGCCCCCGCTGCCCCTACCTGCCGGGTTCTCGCCCCCGCCGCCCCTGCCCTTCCCGTCCTTGAAGGGGTGCCGCCCCTTCGACCCCGGTCCCTGGGCTGCCGCCCCCAGACCCCCGCCATCGGCCTGAACGGCCTCGTCCTCAAACGCCGGACAGGCTGAAATGCCCGGATCGGCGCCTATGAGCGACCGGTCTCACGCCCCTGACAGCCTCCGTGCGGCTGTGACGCAGGTCACTTATCTGGACTGAGTCCAAAGTGAGATCGCCTCCGTATGAATGCCCAGAAGCTGACGCAGGGGGCGTCAGCCGCAATACGGGGAGAAAACAGAATCATGGGCATGAACGCGACGTTCTCGAAGCGCCGTAAGAGCCTGATCGTCACCGCTGTCGCGGTGGCTGCCGCCGGTGGGGTCGCCGCCGCGGTGATACCCGCCTTCGCCGCCGGAGGTGCCCGCGCCGACCACGCGGGTCACGCCGGAGGCGACGCGCAGGGGATCGTGAGCCGGAGTGGGACCGCCGCCGGCACCGGGGGCACGGTCCTCGCCGCCAGTCTTCGGGGGGCGAACGAGGTGCCCGTGGTGGGCGGGCCGGCCGTCGGGGACAAGGACGGGGCCGCCGTGCAGTTCGTGAAGGTCAAGGGCGACAAGGTGTCCGTCGCCGTCGCCTGGCGCGGCACCGGCAAGCCGACCGCCCTCCACATTCACCAGGGCGCCAAGGGCACCAACGGCGGCATCAAGGTCGACTTCGCCGGACTCATCGGCAAGGAAAAGGGCAAGGTCAACGGCACAAGCAGGGGCAACGGCACAAGCAAGGTCAACGGCACAAGCAAGGGGCGCAGCCTCACCGGCACCGTCACCGTGAAGGACCGCGCCCTTCTCAACGCCCTCAAGACCGACCCGAGTTCCTTCTACGCCAACCTTCACACGGCCGAGTTCCCGGGCGGTGCCGTCCGGGGCCGGCTCCACAAGATCGCCGTCGCCGAGTTCGACTTCCGCGACGCGCTCGGCAACTTCCAGGCATCCGTCATCAAGGGCAAGCAGATCTATGAGTGCAAGCCGGCCGAGGGCGGCGGGTACGCCTTCGCGCAGCGGGACGTCAGTGCCGTGCTCGGCGGCCGTATCGCGCACTCCTTCGTCGCCCCCAACTCCGGTACTCCGCAGTGGATCGCGCGGGACGGCAGTGCGGTGACGGGGGCCGTCATCTCCAAGACGCCCAACGGTGAACGGAACATCCCCGAGCTCGACCTGAAGGCCACTCAGTCCGGCAAGCACCGCGGTCTCCTCGCCGACACCGCCGAGATCCTGCGGCTGAACACCGTCGGCGGGGTCGCCCCGGCCGGCTCCTGCACAGCCGGTGCGATCGTCGGGGTGCCGTACCAGGCGGACTACGTGTTCATCAACGGCTGATCCTGCGCGCCGAGCGGGCACGTACGGCGGCGTCTTCCGCACCGAACCCCTACGGGTCGGGGGAGGCGCCGCCTTCGTTCGTCATACCGGAGGTGTACGCGGAGTTGGCTCCGAAGGTTGACGTATCTCTCCGGCCGATTTGGTCAGTTGGAAACCACGGACAACACCACTCCTCACCGATTCGGGTGAGAATGGCGGCTCAGGGGTGGAGCAGTGCGGGGTCGAAAGACTCACGGGCGACGAACGAGAAGGACAGCCGCCGCCGACGACGGAGGTAAGGCAGACATGGCACCGTACGAATCCGACGACAGTACGACCGCAGCGGAGGTCGACGACCACCGCGCGGGGCGGCGCAAGGCCGCGCGGTACGTCGTCCCGGTCGCGGTCGTGGGCGTCGCGGCGGCGACCATCGGGCTCGTCCCGGCGCTCGCCGACTCCGGCGACCCGGACCTGCCGAAGATCACCGCAGAGCAACTCATCGAGAAGATCGCGCAGTCGGACGTGCAGCAGCTGTCCGGCACCGTGAAGATCAGCACCGACCTGGGGCTGCCGGACCTCGGCGGGCTGGAGTCCAGCTTCGCCTCCGGCGCCATGGCGTCGGGCTCGGACGGCGGATCGTCCGCCGACCCGTCCGCCAAGCTCACCGAGCTGGCGTCCGGCACGCACACCCTGCGCGTCGCCCTCGACGGTGACGACAGGCAGAAGCTCTCCCTCCTGGAGAACGCCTCCGAGTACAGCCTCATCCACAACGGCAAGGACATCTGGGGCTACGACAGCAAGTCGAACGAGGTCTTCCACGGCACCGCGGAGGAGTCGAAGGACGGGCGCGGGAAGGAAGACGTTCCCGCCACGCCGAAGGACTTCGCCGAAGAGGCGCTCAAGTCGGTCGACGACACCACGTCCGTCACCGTCGATGGCACCGCACATGTCGCGGGCCGGGACGCGTACCGGCTGCTCATCAAGCCGAAGCAGTCCGGGACCACGGTCGGCGCGATCACCGTGGCCGTGGACGCCAAGACCGGTATGCCGCTGAAGTTCACGCTGACCCCGTCGAGCGGCGGCGCGGCGGTGATCGACGCCGGCTTCACCCAGGTCAGCTTCGCCAAGCCGGCCGCCTCCACCTTCGACTTCACCCCGCCCAAGGGTGCGAAGGTCACCGAGGAGGGCGAGCTGGAAGGCAAGGCCGGCGAGCACCGCGGCCCCAAGTCCGAGGACGAGCTGCGCAAGGAACTCGGCGGCCTGAAGTCCGAGGACAAGCTCGGCAAGGCGTCCGACGAGGGTCCCGAGGTCATCGGCGAGGGCTGGAACTCCGTGGCCGTCTTCGACAACGGCGGCGAGGGCATCCCCTCCGGCGCCGAGGTCGGCGGCGACATGGGCGGCTTCCTCGACTCCCTGGGCGACAAGGTCACCGGCAAGTTCGGCTCGGGCACGGTCTTCAAGACCCGCCTGATCAACGCCCTGATCACGGACGACGGCAAGGTCTACGTGGGTGCGGTCGACAAGGACGCGCTCGTGAAGGCGGCCGACTCGGGGAAGTAGGCCCCAGCCGGAGCGGCGTGGGCGGCGTACACGCGCCATCGCGCGTCATGCGCCGCCGCGCGTCACTCAACGAGGTGCCGAACGAGGTGCCGGAGGAGCCGAGGGAGCCCATGGAGGAACTGCGCGCCGCGGAGGGCGATGAGGTCGGCCGGGCCGGTCAAGCCGACCCTTCGGCCCCGGTCGACGACCTCGACACGGTGATCGCCACCCGCGCGCTCACCAAGCGCTACCGCGGCGGGCAGCTTGCCGTGGACGGTCTCGATCTGACCGTCCCGGCGGGCAGCGTCTTCGGCTTCCTCGGCCCGAACGGCTCGGGCAAGACCACCACCATCCGCATGCTGATGGGCCTCATCCAGCCCACCTCCGGTACCGCGCGCGTGCTCGGGCAGCCCATGCCCCGGTCCTCGCGCGCGGTACTGCCGCACGTCGGCGCCCTCATCGAGGGACCCGCCCTGTACGGCTTCCTCTCCGGCCGCGACAACCTCATCCGGTACGACGCCGCCGACCCGACCGCCGATCCGCGCACCCGGCGCACGCGTGTCGCGGCCGCCCTGGACCGGGTGGGCCTCGCAGCCGCGTCGGGCAAGAAGGCCAAGGCGTACTCGCTCGGCATGAAGCAGCGGCTGGGCCTCGCGGCCGCGCTGCTCCAGCCGCGCAGACTCCTCGTCCTCGACGAGCCGACCAACGGCCTCGATCCGCAGGGCATGCGCGAAATCCGCTCCCTGATCCGGGAGTTGGCCTCAGAGGGTACGACCGTCTTCCTCTCCTCCCACCTCCTCGACGAGATCGAGCAGGTCTGCACGCACGCGGCCGTGATGGCCCAGGGCCGGCTGATCACCCAGGGCGCGGTCGCGGAGCTGGCGGCCGGGACGCGCGGCCGGCTCGTCGTGACCACGCCCGACACCGGGGACGCGGCCCGGGTGCTGAAGGAGCAGGGCGCCGGTGACGTCGTCATCACCGACGACCGGGTGACCGCAGAAGCTCCGAACCGGGACCTCGCCGACGTCAACGCGGCGTTGGTGTCGGCCGGAGTCCGCGTGCGGGGCTTCGGCGTCGAACGGGCCTCCCTGGAGGACGCGTTCGTGGCGCTCACGGGGGAGGGGTTCGATGTCGCAGGCTGAAGCGAAGATGTTGCCGGGCGGCGAGATCGCAGGCGCCCGCAAGGTCAGTCCGCTGTGGACCTTCGGTCTCCTCCGCAGCGAACTGCTCACCACGTTCCGGCGCTGGCGCACCCTCGCGCTGCTCGCCGTCCTGGCGGCCGTGCCGATTCTGGTCGGGATCGCCGTGAAGATCGAGACGAGCGGCGATGGGGCGACGGGAGGCGGTGGCCCGCAGGGCGGCGGGCCGGCGTTCATCTCGCAGATTACCAACAACGGCCTGTTCCTGGTCTTCACGGCGCTGGCCGCGACGCTCCCGTTCTTCCTGCCCATGGCGATCGGTGTCATCGCGGGCGACGCGATAGCCGGCGAGGCGAACGCGGGCACCCTCCGCTATCTCCTCGTCGCCCCCGCCGGCCGCACCCGCCTGCTCCTCACCAAGTACGCCACCACGATGACCTTCTGCCTGGTGGCCACCCTCGTGGTCGCCGTCTCGGCGCTCACGGTCGGGGCGTTGCTCTTCCCGCTGGGCGACCTGACGACGATCTCAGGCACACAGATCAGCTTCGCGGAAGGGCTGGGCCGCGCCCTGCTGATCGCCCTGGTCGTCGCCGCGTCCCTGATAGGTGTGGCGGCGCTCGGGCTGTTCGTCTCGACGCTGACCAACAGCGGCATCGCGGCGATGGCGACGACGGTCGGCCTGCTGATCACCATCCAGATCCTCGACCAGATCCCGCAGCTCCACGCGATCCAGCCGTACTTCTTCTCCCACTACTGGCTGTCCTTCGCCGACCTCATGCGCGAACCCGTGTACTGGGACGACCTGGTCAGGAACCTGGGGATCCAGGCGCTGTACGCGGCGGTGTTCGGCTCGGCGGCGTGGGCGAGGTTCACGGCGAAGGACGTCACCGCGTAGGGGTCACTCCGTTTTCGGTGGCAGCCACTGCGGCTTCGGCAGCAGTCGCACCGGCTTCGGTAGACGTCACTCCGCTTCGTACGGGAAGCGTGCGAGCGGCGCCTCCCGCGCGAAGAAGGTCTTCGCGCGGGCCAGGGCCTCGGCGTCGTTCAGCACGTCACCGGGCTTGCTGCCGTTGCCGAGCAGCACCCCGCCGAAGCGCATCCGCATGTACGCGGCGGAGTTGCTGAGCGTCCCGGCCAGCGGGTCGGCGACCTCCTGCTCCTCGTGTGCGAGCGCGGTGACGCCCCACAGGGTGCGCCCGGCCAGGGTCGCCTTGAAGTCGATCCCGGGCGTGCGCAGCCAGCCCGACCAATAGTCGAGGTAGCGCTTGACGGGGGCGGACACCGAGTACCAGTACAGGGGCGAGGCGATCACGATGTCGGTGGCCGCGAGGGTGGCGTCGAGCAGCAGCGCCACGTTCCCCTGCGTGGGGCGCACATGGTCGCTGTCGTGCCGTAGATCCTCGAAGTCGGGCAGCGGGTGTGCGGCCAGGTCGATCCACTGCTGCTCGACACCCTCGGGCAACTGCTCGGCGGCCCGGTGGGCCAGCAACTCGGTGTTGCCGTCGGAGCGGCTGCTGCCGAGGACGAACAGGAAACGGCGGGTCATGGGTCCCCCAAACGGTCGGCCCCTCATCAGGCCATGGTCGGCGTACGACAAATAATCGCACGTGCATTATATGCACACGCATTCAGATGTCGCCGGCGGTCGGCCACGGTCCGATATGTCTCTCGGCCACCCCTGCCACTGCGAGCAACAGCGACTCCGCGCCGTGCGCCGCCACCAACTGGAGCCCGACCGGACACCCGTCCGGCCCGAACCCCGCCGGGATGCTGATCGCAGGATGCCCGCTCAGGTTGAACGCCCAGGTGAGCGAGGTGGAGTACCGGTCGTCGGGGCCGGCGTGGCCGTGCGGCGGGGTGGGGGCGGTCGGCGTCAGCAGCAGCCGGGTTTCGGTGAAGAGGTCGGCCAGGCGGTCGTCGTTGGCAGCTCGGATCCGGTGGATACCGGGGTCGGCTGGGGCTGAGGCCGAGGCGGGGGCGGCGTCCGGGGACCGCAGGGCGAGCCATGCCGGGGCCGGGTCGTCGAGGCGGAGCGGAGTCCGCGGGCGTACAAGCCGCACAGCCCCGGCCTCGGCCAGCCGTACTGCCGCGGCGTGGGCGACGGCGACCACGTCCGGGTCGGGGGCGTCGAAACCGAGGTCGGGTGACCACACGGCGGTCGGGACGTCGGGTCGGTCGGCCCAGTCGTACGGGGCGGGATCGGGGGGTCCGGCCAGGCTGCACTCGTACGGGCCGGGAACAGGAGGTCCGGCGAGGCTGCCGTACGGGCCCGGGTCGGGAGGTCCGGCGAGGCTGCCGTACGGCCCGCCACCGGCTGGCCCGGCGAGGCTGCCGTACCCACCGGAACCGGGTGGCCTGTCCGCGTCCGCCTCTTCCCCCGACACCACACCCCAGTACGCCGCCGCATCCGCCACGCACCGCGCGAGCACTCCCGGCGCCATGAGCCCCGTGCGATCGGTCGACGGCAGCCGCCCGTTGCCGGCCTTGAGCCCGACGACCCCGCACCACGCCGCCGGAATCCGCACCGACCCGGCCCCGTCGCTCCCGGTCGCGAGGGGGACCAGCCCCGTCGCCACCGCCGCCGCGGACCCGGCCGAGGAGCCGCCCGGCGTACGGTCGTGGCGCCAAGGATTGACGGTACGGCCGTAACGGCCAAGTCCCCAGGTCTGCCAGGGGGTTCCCGGCCCCGGGACCGACGTCGCCCCGACCGGCACGCACCCCGCCGCGAGCAGGGGGCCCGCTGTCCGAAGTCCCCGCCGCCCCTTCACCCCGATCGGCACTCCGGCCAGTGGCAGCCGCTCACCCGCCATGACCCGCGCGTCCACCTCGCCGGCCCGCCGGAGCGCGTCCTCGCTCCACACCTCGATGAAGGCGGAGAGGGCGGGGTCGGCCCGCTCGATCCGTTCGAGGGCCTTCGCGACGACGTCGACGGCGTGGAGGGTGCGCGAGCGTACGGCCGAGGCGATCTCTACGGCCGACAGGGCGGCAGCGGCAGGACCGGGACCTGGGGCGGATACGGGATCAGGGTCCGGGCCGGGGGTGGGCGTCATGGGGTGATTCTCCGCGAGGCCCTCGCAGGGCTCATACGCTCGGCCGACCCGAGCCCCCGACCTGAACCGTCGGCCTCAGCGAGGATGCTCCGTCACCTGAACCGCCGGCCTCAGCGAGAGTGCCCCGTCACCTGAACCGTCGACCTCAGCGAAAACGCCCCGTCAACCGAGCCAACGCCGCCGCCTCCCGTGGCGCCTGCCCGCTCAGTTCGCCGAGCCGCCAGGCAGCCACCCACGGCACCCGGTACACGTCGATGACCGACTCGATCACCTTGACGCGCTCGGCGAGCGGTCGCGGCAGTCGGCCCGGCGCGTCCGCGACCAGGACGACGGCATCGAGATCGAGACCGTGCGGAGCCTCCCCGCGTCGAAAGACTTCGAGGGCACCCAGGGCCGCGGCCAGCCCGGCCGCATGCGTGCGGGCCACGAGCAGCACCGACGGGGGATCGGCGGGCCCGGGCCAGTTGCGCCCGCAGTCGTGGCCGCCGTACACCGCGGCCAGAGTGGAGGCACCCGCTCCGCCGTGCACGCCGACCCAGGAGAAGCGCCGGGGCGTGACGGCGGCAGGGGAGGGCGAGGGCTCCTCGGGCAGGGCCACCGGCCCGCGGATCCAGATCTCCGGCCCCGGCTCGGGCCGCCCGTGCTGCACGTGCATGTCGGTCCGCATGCCCGCACTCCTCCCTCCCACGCGATTGATCTTGGCGCCAGGCATGAGAACGCTGTGACGTGGCACAAGCTCCTGGAACGAGTCTGTGACGCCCCGGTGACGCCCGCGCCGGGCGGTACCGGAGAGACTCGACAGTACGTGTACGACGTGTCCGAAGTACGTGTACGACGTGTCCGACCTGTACGACCGGATGTTGATGCCGGGAAGCGGTACCCGACGGCGGGAGGGAGCACCATGGAGCCCGAACGTGCTGTCGGTGAAACCCCCGACACATGCGAGTGAGGGAAGCGATGTCTCGACTGAGCCGCGCGATGAAGCGGGAACAGAAACGCGCCGCGGCCATAGCGGCCCCCGTGGCCGCGCCGATCGACGTACGCGTCCCCGCCGGTGGTCCGGGCGCGGGTGGTGCGTCGATCGGCGGCGTACCCGTCCCCGCGGTTGCGGGTGAGGAGATCCAGCAGACCGTCCTGACCCATCTCCGGCGCATCGCCGTCGCCGCCGGGCATTCCGTGCACGCCACGATCCATGACGAGCGGATCGGGTACGTCGTGCCGCTGCGGGTGGAGGCGGATGGGTCCAGTCACTTCACGGCCGAGCCCGTGCGAACGCCTCCGGCGCCTCCGGCGCCACCGAGCGAGTCCCCGGTGCCGACAGAAGCCGTACGGCCCCCCGCGGACCGGCCCGCCCCACCCGCGCCCTCGGCATCACAGCCCGCGCCGCCCGCCGCTCCGCCCGCCGCGCAGCCCGTGCCACCCGCGTCGCTCCCGTCGGATCAGGCTCCGCATCGGGACAGGCCCACGCATGTCCTACGACCGCTGCCGGACCCGGCATCGGAGGCCTCGCCCACGTTCCGGCTGCGCGCGCTGCCCGAGCCGGCGGGGGACGCGGTACCCGGCACGGTCCCACCGCCGCTGGGGGAGTTCGGCCCACCGCCGTCCATGGTCGCGTGGCCGGAGCCGGCGGACCTGCCCGCCCCGACCCCTGCCGCCGCCCCGACCCCCACCCCCGCCCGGGTCCCCGACCCCGTCCTCGTCCCCGACCCCACCCCCGAGCTCGACTCCAAGCCCACCCCGCCTCGCGGTTTCGACGCCGTGGCCGAAGCCGTCCTCGGGGACGCGCCTCCGGCCACGACCGCCGACGCCTCGCCGTTCGCGGAGCAGATGGCGCAGGTCAACGAGGCCGTGAAGGAGGGGCGGACCACGGAGGCGACGGAACTGGCGGAGCGGACCGTGGCCCAGGCATCGTCGGTGCTGGGTCTGGAGCACCCCGAGGTGCTCGGGATGCGTGAACTCGCCGCGTACATCGCCTACCTGGGGGGCGACCCGGAGCGCGCCTTCGCGCTCGCCCTCGACGTGGCCCGGACGCACCACCGCACCCGCGACGCGGAGGCGGCGTACGGCAGCCTCCACGGCGCGGCCACGGCATGGCGGGCGGTACGGGACCCGGCCCTGGGCCTGGCCCTGGGCCGGGACCTGCTCGCGCTGTGGGACGAGCTGATGGCGGAGGGCGGCCCGGCCGCCGAGGAGGCCGAGGAACTGGAGTCGGCCCGCGCCCGCATGGACCGCCTCACCGCCCGAGCCGCCAAGTCGACCGAACCGCCCGCCGGTTGATGACCCGAGTCGCCGCTCGGGACTCGAATCGACCGGGTGGTGCCTTACTGCCTCACTGCCGTACTGCCTTACTGCCTTACTCCGAGAGCTCCCACACCGCATACGCGACCGCGTCGCTGTTGCGGTTCAGGGCGGTGTCGTTGATGTTGGACGTGTTGTCGCAGGACGAGTGGTAGCAGCGGTCGAAGGACTGCCCCGACGTGCCGCCCCACTTGGTCGCCTGCGCCGCGGTCTTCGTGCGGCTGGCCCCGGTGAACAGCCCGCCCACCGGCACGCCCGCGCTCTTGAACGGCGCGTGGTCGGAGCGGCCGTCGCCCTCGGTCTCGATCTCGGTGGCGACGCCGAGGCCGGCGTAGTAGTCCTTGAAGGTCTTCTCGATCGCGGGGTCGTCGTCGTAGACGAAGTAGCCGGGGTTGGGCGAGCCGATCATGTCGAAGTTCAGGTAGCCGCTGATCTTCGCGCGGTTGGCGGAGGAGAGGTTGTTGACGTAGTAGCGGGAGCCGACGAGCCCCAGCTCCTCCGCGCCCCACCAGGCGAACCGCAGATGCTTGGTGGGCTGGTAGCCGGCCCGCGACACGGCGAGCGCGGTCTCCAGGACCGCCGCCGAGCCGGAGCCGTTGTCGTTGATGCCGGGGCCGGAGGAGACGCTGTCGAGGTGCGAGCCGGCCATGACGACCTGGTTGGTGTCGCCGCCGGGCCAGTCGGCGATCAGGTTGTAGCCGGTACGGCCGGAGGACGTGAACTGCTGGATGGCGGTGGTGTACCCGGCGGCGTCCAGCTTCGCCTTCACATAGTCGAGGGAGGCCTTGTAGCCGGGGCGGCCGTGGGCGCGGTTGCCGCCGTTGGCGGTGGCTATGGACTGGAGCTGGGTGAGGTGGGCCTTCACGCTCGCCACGGGTATGTCGGGCGCGGCGGCGACGGAGGGCGCGGGTGCCGCGCCGGCTATGGATCCGCCGGTCAGCAGCAGGACGGCCGCGACGGTACCGGCCGTCATCGCGCGCCCGGAGACGGAGAGCTTCATGTGGGGGGCTCCGAATTCCAGGAGGCCCCCTGTGGGATGGCCACAGGGGAGCCACAGTGAATGGGGTGCCTGGATCGTGGAGCTAAGCCTGACTCTCCGTCAAGAGGGCTGTGAGTGCAGGAAGTTCGGGCGGGGAAGAGGCATCCTTCGGGTGGAGAAGGGGCATGAGGAGATCCCCGGCGGGCCTCACTGCACGCAGAACTCGTTCCCCTCCGGATCCGCCATCACCGCCCACTCCCCGCCCGGCTCCTTCACGTGCCGCAGCACATTCGCCCCCAGCCCCTGCAGCCGCTGGACCTCGCTCTCGCGCTCCCCGGCCGCCGCATGCAGATCGAGATGGAGCCGGTTCTTGACGGACTTTGCCTCCGGCACGCGCTGGAACAGCACCCGCCGCCCCAGCCCGGTCCCGCTGTCCTTGTCGAACGGGTCGTCCGGATGCCGTACGGCCACCAGGTCCCGGAAGGCGAGACGTGCGTGGAACTCGACGACGTCCTCCCGCGGCAGCACGCCGAGCTCCAGCAGCCGCTCGATGAACGCGCCGTTGTCCTCGACCTCGTAGTGCAGCGCGGCGGCCCAGAAGTCTGCCTGGGACTGGGGGTTGGCGCTGTCGACGACGAGCTTCCAGTGGAGGGGGGTGGGGGCGGAGGTGGATTTCGGTGCCTGTGTCATGCGACCACTCATAGGGGGTGGGGGAGGGGGCCGCAATGAGAATCGCCGGGATGGGGCAGTCTCAGCCCGTCCGGTGTCCGCCGGGGTGGGGCAGTCTCAACCCGTCCGGTGTCCGCCGGGGCGGGCAATCTCGGCCCGCCCGGTGTTTCAGGCGTCCACCGCGGCGGACGCCGGCTTCTCGACCCGCGGCACGCTGAGCCGAGCCACCCTGCCCCTGTGCGCGGAGCGCCACGCGTCGGCCGTCAGCAAGGTCAGCGCCAGCCAGACCAGCGCGAACCCGGCCCACCGCTCGGCAGGCATCGCCTCATGGAAGTACAGGATGCCGAGCAGGAACTGGAAGACCGGCGCCAGGTACTGCAGCAGCCCCAGCGTCGACAGCGGTACGCGTATCGCGGCCGCGCCGAAGCAGACGAGCGGCAGGGCGGTGACGACGCCGGTGGCCGCGAGCAGGGCCACATGTCCGGGCCCCTCCGAGGCGAACGTCGACTCCCCGCGCGCCCCCAGCCACGCCAGATACCCCACGGCGGGCAGGAACTGGATCGCGGTCTCCGCGGCCAGCGACTCGACGCCGCCGAGGTTGACCTTCTTCTTCACCAGCCCGTACGTGGCGAAGGAGAAGGCGAGGACGAGGGAGATCCACGGCGGCCGGCCGTACCCGACGGTCAGCACGATCACGGCCGCGAAGCCGACCCCCACCGCCGCCCACTGCACCGGCCGCAGCCGCTCCTTCAGCAGCAGCACGCCCATCGCGATGGTGACGAGCGGATTGATGAAGTACCCGAGGGATGCCTCGACCACGTGTCCCGAGTTCACGGACCAGATGTAGACGCCCCAGTTGACGGTGATCACGGCCGCGGCAACGGTGACGAGCGCCAGCCGCCGCGGCTGCCGTATCAGCTCACCCGCCCAGGCCCAGCGCCGGACGAAGACCAGCGCGACCGCCACGAAGACGAGGGACCAGGCCATCCGGTGCGCGAGGATCTCGATCGCGCCGGCGGGCTTCAGCAGGGGCCAGAACAGGGGAACGAGCCCCCACATCCCATACGCGGCGAAGCCGTTCAGCAGTCCTATACGCCGCTCTCCCTGCGACTTCCCGCTCACGGCCCCTCCTTCTCGCACACACCGGACCGCGCCCATACGACGGTCTGCACGAAGGTAACGCCGAATGCCCCCGCCTGTCATGCCCGTATCGCCATACGGTCATGACAGGCGGGGGTGGAGCGCCCAAGGTGCCCTGGGGGGCGTCGGCCCTCGGGGCGCGGGCCCGCGGGGCCCGGTCCTCAGGCCCTCCGCCCTCGGTCCTCGCGAACTCAGGCCTTGAGGCCGGCCGCGATCGCCTCGGCCAGCGGCGTGGTCGCACGGCCGGTCAGGCGGGACAGGTCCCCGCTGTCGACGACCAGCTCGCCCTTCTCGATGGAGGCGTCCACACCGGCCAGGATCACGGCGAACGGCTCGGGCACCCCGGCACCGGCCAGGATGCCGACGAGGGCGTCCGTGGAGACGGCGTTGTCGGCGATCTCCTTGCCGGTCTGCCGGCTCAGCTCGGCGGCGTACTCGGCGAGGCTCCACGCGACGTCGCCGCCCAGCTCGTACGTCTGGTTCTCGTGCCCCTCGCCCGTCAGTACGGCGACGGCGGCGGCCGCGTAGTCGGCGCGGGAGGCGGAGGAGACACGGCCCTCGCCGGCGGCGTGGGTGACAGCGCTGTACTGCAGCACCGGGGCGAGGTTCTCGGTGTAGTTCTCGTGGTACCAGCCGTTGCGCAGCAGTGCGTACGGCAGCCCGGACTCCAAAAGCGCCTTCTCGGTGCCGCGGTGGTCGTCGGCGAGGGCGGCCGTGAGGCTGCCGGGGGCGCTGGTGTAGGCGAGCAGGGCGACACCGGCGGCCTTGGCGGCGTCGATGACGACCTTGTGCTGGCCGACACGGTCGTTGCCGACCTCGCTGCCGGATATGAGCAGCACCTTGTCGCCGGCTGCGAACAGTCCGTCGAAGGTCTCGGGCGCGTTGTAGTCGGCGACGGCGATCTTCACGCCGCGCTCGGCGAGGTCGGCGACCTTCTCGGGGGTGCGGACGACGGCGGTGACCTGGTCGGCCGGAACCTTCTCCAGCAACTGCTCCACGACGTGGCGGCCGAGGTGTCCGGTGGCTCCGGTGACGACGATGCTCATGATCAGAACTCCTTGTGGGGTGCGGTGGCACTAACCCTAGGAGGTGCGCTAACTCTGCGAAAGTACCCACTTTGAAGTAAGGTACTGGTATGGCAGTAAGTGACGTGGTGAGCGCAACGACGAGCAAGTACGACATCGGCGAGCAGATGTGCCCCTACCGCCTGGTCCTGGAGCACGTCACCAGCCGCTGGGGCGTCCTTGTCCTGATCGAACTGATGGAGCGCCCCTACCGCTTCAGCGAACTGCGGCGGGCGATCGGCCGGGTCAGCGAGAAGATGCTGACCCAGACCCTCCAGACCCTGGAACGGGACGGCCTGATCCACCGCGACGCCCAGCCGGTGATCCCTCCGCGGGTCGACTACTCCCTGACCGACCTCGGCCGCGAGGCGGCGGAACAGGTGCGCGGACTGGCGCTGTGGACCAAGGACCGGATGGGAGACGTGCAGAAGGCGCGGGTCGCGTACGACGCGCGCAAGAGCGGCTCCTAGAGCGGGCATCTAGAGCGGGCACCTGGAGCGGATCCTGAACGACAGGACCCAGGAGTCAGCAGGTCCCAGGAGTCAGCAGGCCCCAGACCCGGCCGGAGCGACCGAGGGCCCGGATGCCGTACGACACCCAGGCCCTCAACTCTCTCCGAACGTGCCGGTCAGCCCACCACAGTCCAGGTGTCCCCACCCGCCAGCAGCGCAGCCAGGTCCCCCTTGCCGTTCTGCTCGATGGCCGTGTCCAACTGGTCGGCCATCTGCGTGTCGTACACCGGACGCTCCACCGAGCGCAGCACACCGATCGGGGTGTGGTGCAGGGTGTCCGGATCGGCCAGGCGGGACAAGGCGAAAGCCGTGGTCGGGGATGCGCAGTGGGCGTCGTGGACCAGGATCTGCGACTCGTTCTCCGGGGTCACGGTGACGACCTTCAGGTCGCCGGTCTGCGGGTCCCGCACGACGCCGCGCGCACCATCGGTGCCGAAGCGGATCGGCTGTCCGTGCTCCAGCCGGATCACGGCCTCCTCGGCCTGCTGCTTGTCCTTGAGGGCCTCGAAGGCGCCGTCGTTAAAGATGTTGCAGTTCTGGTAGATCTCGATCAGCGCCGTACCCCGGTGGGCAGCCGCCTCGCGCAGCACCTGGGTGAGGTGCTTGCGGTCGGAGTCCACCGTGCGCGCCACGAAGGACGCCTCCGCGCCGATGGCCAGGGACACCGGGTTGAAGGGCGCGTCCAGCGAGCCCATCGGCGTCGACTTGGTGACCTTGCCGACCTCGGAGGTCGGGGAGTACTGGCCCTTCGTCAGGCCGTAGATCCGGTTGTTGAACAGCAGGATCTTGAGGTTGACGTTGCGGCGCAGGGCGTGGATCAGATGGTTGCCGCCGATCGACAGCGCGTCACCGTCGCCCGTGACCACCCACACGCTCAGGTCCCGGCGCGACGTGGCCAGCCCCGTCGCGATCGCGGGGGCACGGCCGTGGATGGAGTGCATGCCGTACGTGTTCATGTAGTACGGGAAGCGGGACGAGCAGCCGATGCCCGAGACGAAGACGATGTTCTCCTTGGCCAGACCCAGCTCCGGCATGAAGCCCTGAACCGCGGCGAGGATCGCATAGTCACCGCAGCCGGGGCACCAGCGCACTTCCTGATCGGACTTGAAGTCCTTCATGGACTGGCGGGCCTCGGCCTTGGGGATGAGCGAAAGTGCCTCGATCGTGCCCGCGCCTTCCGTGGACGTCTCAGGCATCGATGGCCTCCTTGAGAGCCTTGGCGAGCTGTTCCGCCTTGAACGGCATGCCGTTGACCTGGTTGTACGAGTGGGCATCCACCAGGTACCTCGCCCGGACCAGAGTGGCGAGCTGGCCGAGGTTCATCTCGGGGATCACCACCTTCTCGTAGCGTCCGAGTACCACGCCCAGGTTGCGCGGGAACGGGTTCAGATGGCGCAGATGCGCCTGCGCGATCGACTCGCTGGCGGTGCGCAGCCGACGAACCGCGGCCGTGATCGGGCCGTACGTCGATCCCCAGCCCAGCACCAGTGTCTTCGCCTCGTGCGGGTCGTCGACCTCCAGGTCGGGCACCTCGATGCCGTCGATCTTGGCCTGGCGGGTGCGGACCATGAAGTCGTGGTTGGCCGGGGCGTAGGAGATGTTGCCCGTGCCGTCCTCCTTCTCGATGCCGCCGATCCGGTGCTCCAGGCCCGGAGTGCCCGGGATCGCCCACGGCCGGGCGAGGGTCTGCGGGTCGCGCTTGTACGGCCAGAAGACCTCGCTGCCGTCCTCCAGGGTGTGGTTCGGGCCCTGCGCGAACTGCACGGCCAGATCCGGCAGCTCCTCCAGCTCCGGGATCCGCCAGGGCTCCGAGCCGTTGGCCAGATAGCCGTCCGACAGCAGCATCACCGGAGTGCGGTACGTCAACGCGATCCGCGCCGCCTCCAGGGCCGCGTCGAAACAGTCGGCCGGGGTGCACGGGGCGACGATCGGGATCGGCGCCTCGCCGTTACGGCCGAACATCGCCTGCAACAGGTCCGCCTGCTCCGTCTTCGTCGGCAGCCCCGTCGAGGGCCCGCCGCGCTGGATGTCGATCACCAACAGCGGCAGCTCCAGCGACACCGCCAGCCCGATCGTCTCCGACTTCAGCGCCACACCGGGGCCGGAGGTCGTGGTCACCGCCAGCGAGCCGCCGAAGGCCGCACCCAGCGCCGCGCCGATGCCCGCGATCTCGTCCTCGGCCTGGAAGGTCCGCACACCGAAGTTCTTGTGCCGGCTCAGCTCGTGCAGGATGTCCGAGGCCGGGGTGATCGGATACGAGCCCAGGTAGAGCGGCAGGTCCGCCTGGCGGGACGCGGCGATCAGCCCGTAGGACAGGGCGAGGTTCCCGGAGATGTTGCGGTAGGTGCCGACCGGGAAGGCCGTCGTCGCCGGGGCGATCTCGTAGGAGACGGCGAAGTCCTCGGTCGTCTCGCCGAAGTTCCAGCCCGCGTGGAAGGCCGCGATGTTCGCCGCCGCGATCTCCGGCTTCTTGGCGAACTTCAACGTCAGGAACTTTTCGGTGCCCTCCGTCGGCCGGTGGTACATCCAGCTCAGCAGGCCCAACGCGAACATGTTCTTGCTGCGCTCGGCCTCCTTGCGGGTGAGGTCGAACTCCTTGAGCGCCTCGACCGTCAGCGTGGTCAGCGGCACCGGATGGAGGCTGTACCCGTCGAGCGAGCCGTCCTCCAGGGGGCTGGTGTCATAGCCCACCTTCTGCATCGCCCGTTTGGTGAACTCGTCCGTGTTGACGATGATCTCCGCGCCGCGCGGAAGATCGCCGATGTTGGCCTTCAGCGCCGCCGGGTTCATCGCGACCAGCACGTTCGGCGCGTCGCCCGGAGTCAGGATGTCGTGGTCGGCGAAGTGCAGCTGAAAGGAGGACACGCCGGGCAGAGTGCCGGCGGGAGCGCGGATCTCGGCCGGGAAGTTCGGCAACGTCGACAGGTCGTTGCCGAAGGACGCCGTTTCCGAGGTGAAACGGTCGCCGGTGAGCTGCATACCGTCGCCCGAGTCCCCCGCGAAACGAATGATCACCCGGTCCAGCCGGCGGACGTCCTTCGTCCCTGCCGGTTTGCGCTGCTCTCCCACGACGGCTTCGTCGGCCTGCTCCGCTGGGCTACTGACCTGGCTGGTCACTGAACTGGACCTCCTTCGAGGCGGCTGTCTGCGCATGGCCTTCCCGCAAGCCTTCCCAGGATCAACCCTACGTCCGCAAAGGTCGCCCTCCCTGGGCCATTCGCATGACGGACGCGGGTTTGACCTGGTTCGCCACCCTGACTTGTCATGGTTTACACGCCCCCCGACGCTTCTTTTGAAGACGCTCCCTGCTCACTGTTCGGTTGCCGCGTTCGTGCTTGTCGGCCGGCCTGCTCGGCGGGCGCCGCGCGAACGGTTGCCCATTTGACTGACACGGTGTCAGTACGTCAGGAGTTCAGATAGGTGAGGACCGCAAGAACGCGACGGTGATCCCCGTCACTCTGGGACAGTCCGAGCTTGAGGAAGATGTTGCTGACGTGCTTCTCGACGGCGCCGTCGCTCACCACCAGCTGCCGGGCGATCGCGGAGTTGGTCCGCCCCTCCGCCATCAGTCCCAGGACCTCCCGCTCCCGCGGGGTGAGCCCCGCCAGCACATCCTGCTTACGGCTGCGGCCAAGGAGCTGCGCGACGACCTCCGGGTCGAGGGCCGTACCCCCTCGGGCCACCCGCACGACGGCGTCCACGAACTCCCGAACCTCCGCCACGCGGTCCTTGAGCAGATAGCCGACTCCACGGCTGGAACCGGCCAGCAGCTCCGTGGCGTACCGCTCCTCCACGTACTGCGACAGCACGAGTACCCCGAGTCCGGGGTGCGTCTTGCGCAGCTGCACGGCCGCCCGCACCCCTTCGTCGGTGTGCGTCGGCGGCATTCTGACGTCCGCCACCACCACATCCGGCAGCTCGCCCAGCCCGTCCAGCTCCGTGATGGTCTTGATCAACGCTTCGCCGTCCCCGACGCCGGCCACGACCTCGTGCCCACGGTCGGTCAGCAGCCGGGTCAGCCCCTCCCTGAGCAGCACCGAATCCTCGGCGATGACCACCCGCACCTTGTCCTCCACGATCCCCGGCCCCCCGTGCCTCGGCATTCGGCCGAGCGTCTCCCGGCCCTGTCGTCCTCGCGACCTCAGTATCCCGCGATCTGCTCTCCGCCACCGGGCCTGTGGATAACCCGCCCGAGCCGGTTGGGATCGCTTGTGGACAAAGGAGGCGTCTTGGGGGGCGCGTGCTCGGGGAGCACTCACCTTCAAGAGACCGAAGGAGGGCCGGGGGCCGAAGAGCCGGGACCGAAGAAGGGCCGTGGGGGGCGTGACGATGGCCTGGAGGCGGACGAGGTCCGCTCCAGGCCAATGACATTTGTCGAACTACACAGTGGGCTTACGCGAATGCGTCTACACGGTCCGCCAAGGAAGCTCCGCCGTGACCCGCGTAGGCCCGCCGACCGGCGAGTCCACCACCAGAATCCCGTCCACCGCGTCCAGTCGCTCCGCCAGCCCGGCCAGCCCCGACCCCCCGGATATGCCGGCACCACCGATCCCGTTGTCCACGACCTGCAGCATCAGCCGGTTCTCCACCTGCCACACGTCCACCGCCGCCCATGTGGCCCGCGCATGCTTGCTGATGTTCTGCAGCAGCTCCGACACCGTGAAGTAGGCGATCCCCTCGATCGCCGGCACCGGCCGCTGCTCCAGATCCACCTGGACCTCCACCGGCACCGTGCACCGCGAGGCCACCGCCGACAGGGCCGCGTCCAGCCCGCGGTCGGTCAGGACCGCCGGATGAATCCCGCGGGCCAGATCCCGCAGCTCCTGCAACGCCGTCTTCACCTCGCCGTGCGCCTCGTCGACCATGCGCGCCGCCGCCTGCGGGTCCTCCGTCAGCTTCTCCTTCGCCAGACCCAGATCCATGGCCAGAGCCACCAGGCGGGCCTGGGCACCGTCGTGCAGGTCGCGCTCGATGCGTCGCAGGTCCGCGGCGGCCGTATCGACGACGACCCCGCGGTCCGACTCCAGCTCCACCACGCGCGTGGCCAGCCGCGACGGTCCGAGCAGGCCGTGCACCAGCAGCCGGTCCACCTGCGTCAGCGCCCGCACGATCCACGGCGTGGCCAGCGTGAACAGCAGGCCGACCAGCGCGGTGAGCGTGATCTCGAACGGGTTGTCGAGGTAGAAGTGGTGCGTCTCGTCGCCGTACACCTGGATGCCGTCCTGGCCGACCCACATCGGGAACACCCAGAACCACAGCGGATACGTCAGCATCGCCCAGCCGTACGCCCAGACGTTCACGGCGACGACGAAGGAGAACACCGCCCACGGGAAGTGCAGCACCGCGTACAGCACGCTCCGCCACGACGTCCCGCTCTTCAGTACGGCGCCCATCCACGCCATGAACCCGCGCCGGCGCATCCGCAGCGGCTCCGGGTCGGCCACGTCCAGGTGCAGCAACGCACGCGCGCGTGCCCGCTCCAGCGCGCCGAAGGCCCGGCAGCCGGCCAGCCCCGCCGCCAGCACCGGGATGCCGAGGAACGTCACCAGCAGACCCGCGCCCAGCGACACCATCGTGATGGCGTAGACGAACAGCATGATGCTGATCGGCAGGCTCAGCAGCACGTACCCGAACTCGCGCCAGCTGCGTGCCTCGAACGGCGCCCGCAGCCCCGCCGGCAGCCGGTGCCGTCGCTCGCCGCCCTGCTCGGGAAGGCCGTGCTCGGGAAGGCCGTGCTCGGGGTAGCCGAGCCCGTGCCCGTAGCCCTGTCCGTACTCCGTGGCCATCGGTGTCGTCCGTTCTCCTCGTCCCGACAGCCCCGCCCCGGGGCTGTGCCGTCGTATCTCCAACCCTGCTGCGCCGCAGGTCCACGGACCATGGAGGCCGTCGGCGTCTTGAACGGGGGGTTTTCCCTACCCCTGCCCGGGGACGCGGTCGCGCCAGGGCAGCTCGGCCGTCACGGTCGTAGGACCGCCCAGGGGTGACTCGATGACGAACAGGCCGTCCACGGCGTCCAGCCGGTCGGCGAGACCGCGCATGCCCGTGCCGCCGTCGAGACGCGCGCCCCCGCGGCCGTCGTCTCCGACCTGGATGAGCAGCCGGTCGTCCGAACACCACACGTCGACCGACGCCGACTTCGCCCCGCTGTGCTTGCTGATGTTCTGCAGCAGTTCGGAGACGGTGAAGTAGGCGATGCCCTCGATGGCCGCGGCCGGTCTGGACAGCAGGTCGACGGTCACCTTCACCGGCACCGTGCAGCGCGAGGCGACCGCCGACAGGGCGGCATCCAGGCCGCGGTCGGTGAGGACGGCCGGGTGGATGCCGCGGGCGAGATCCCGTAGCTCCTGAAGCGCCAGTTTCACCTCGCCGTGCGCCTCCGCGACCATCGACGCCGCCCCGTCGGGATCCTCCAGCAGCTTCTCCTTGGCCAGGCCCAGCCCCATGGCCAGGTTGACCAGACGCGCCTGCGCGCCGTCGTGCAGGTCGCGCTCGATGCGCCGCAGGTCGGCCGCGGCCGTGTCCACCACGACCCCCCGGTCCGACTCCAGTTCCGCGATACGGCGTTCCAGCTCGTCGGAGGGCGACAACAGGCCCCGCACCATCGCCCGGTCCACGTTCGTCAGGCCCCGCGCGATGAACGGCAGCACCGGCCACAGCACGAACAGCGAGGTCAGCGTGATGACGAAGGTGAGGATGCCCCAGGGCAGGCGGATGAAGTCGTACAGGATCGTGCGCCAGCCGACGGGGTCCTTCAGCGCCAGCCACAGCTGTGGGAAGAAGCCGTCCTTGCCGCCGCGCAACGGCAGCGGACTCGGCTCGTCCACCCGCACCCCGAGCAACGCACGCGCGCGTGAGCGCTCCAGCTTGCCCAACTGCCGCGCACCCACCAGGCCGGCGGCGAGCAGCGGGAACCCGATCACCGTCAGCGTCAGCAAGGCACCGGTGAACAGCACTGTCACGACGTAGACGAAGCCGAGCAGCGCCAGCGGAAGATTCGCCAGGAGGTGCGCGATCTCCTTCCACGTGTGCCGGTCGTAGGCGAAACGGGCAGGTGGCAGCGGCGGCTGGTCACCGTCGGAACGCTGGGAGGCGTCCCACGAAGGGCTGGGGCTTTCGGTCATATGCGCTAGCGTGCCGCGCAGTGCGCCGCCGCGCCATGAGGCGGACCGCCGAGGTCTTCCGGGGGAAATCCCCACCCCGCGTCCCACCCCGCGCACACCCCCGCGCGCATCCTCGTGCCCATCGTCGGACCGGCCGGGGATCGGCCGCCGTATCCCGACGAGAGTCGGGCGGCGTCCCGAGGCGAGTCTCGACGGGATCTCAAGGTGTGACGGGCTGCTTACGCTGGCTTTAGCAGGGCCTAGACTCCCGTGCGTACAGATCGTCGAACAGCGGTGTTCACGAGATCAGCAGGTCGCGGGACACTGGTAGACAACGAGGTCAGGGAGCGAGGGGCGGACGTGTCGGAACAGACCGTCGTCGTCGCGGCGGATGTGCACTACGTCGTCGTCTCGGCGGACTACTTCCAGTCCTACTCGGTCGTCGGACTGCTGGCCGTCATCGGCGTGCTGTTCGTCGCCGTCGCCTTCGGGGCGGGCCGACTGCTGCGCCCCGTGGTCCCCACGCCCGAAAAGCTCCTGACGTACGAGTGCGGCGTCGACCCCGTCGGCGAGGGCTGGGCGCACACCCAGGTCCGCTACTACGTCTACGCCTTCCTCTACGTGATCTTCGCCATCGACTCGATCTTCCTGTTCCCCTGGGCGACCGTGTTCGCCGACCCGGGCTACGGCGCGACCACCCTCGTCGAGATGTTCATCTTCCTCGGCTTCCTGGCCGTGGGCCTGCTCTACGCATACAAGAAGGGCGTCCTGGCATGGACGTGACGCCAGAAGTGAACTCGCCGGAGCGCGCGGAAGTGGATTCGCCGGAGCCCGTTCTGCTCCCGGAGCCGAAGCGGCTGGGCGCGTTGGCCCGCCTCGCCCCGGAGCCGATGAAGGTGATCCTGAACTGGGGCCGCCGCTATTCGCTCTGGGTCTTCAACTTCGGCCTCGCCTGCTGCGCCATCGAGTTCATCGCCGCGTCGATGGCCCGCCACGACTTCATCCGCCTCGGCGTGATCCCCTTCGCGCCCGGCCCCCGGCAGGCCGACCTCATGGTCGTCTCGGGCACGGTCACGGACAAGATGGCCCCCGCCGTGAAGCGCCTGTACGAACAGATGCCCGAGCCGAAGTACGTCATCTCCTTCGGCGCCTGCTCGAACTGCGGCGGCCCGTACTGGGACTCCTACTCCGTCACCAAGGGCGTCGACCAGATCATCCCGGTGGACGTGTACGTCCCCGGCTGCCCGCCACGCCCCGAGGCACTGCTCCAGGGCATCCTGAAGCTCCAGGAGAAGATCGCGCGGGAGTCGCTGGGGGAGCGGTACGGCACCGGAGCGGCCCGGCCGTCCACGGCGGCGTTGCAGAGTGGGCTGGTGCGCGGGCCGCAGGCGCCCGATGCCGGCGGAACGGGTGCCGACGGCGCGGGGGAGGCCGACCGATGACGACGATCGGCTGGCTGCCCGCCCCCGTCGAGGACCTCTTCGGCCCGGAGGCCACGGCCGAGGAGTCCTACGAGGTCCTGACGGTCGACGTCCCCCCGACGTCCTGGATCCCCGCACTTGAAGCGGCCCGCGACGAGCTGGGCTGCACCTACTTCGACTGGCTGAGCGCGGTCGACGAACCCGGCACCGGCTTCCGCGTCGCCGCCCACGTCGCCGCCCTGTCTCCGGTACGGCGCCTGCTGGTCCGCACGACGGTCCCGCACGAGGCACCGACGCTGCCCTCCGCGATCGGCGTCTACGCCGGCGCGGCCTGGCACGAACGCGAGACGCACGAAATGTTCGGCGTGGCCTTCACCGACCACCCCGCCCTCGACCACCTGCTCCTCCCGGAGAACTTCGAGGGCCACCCCCTCCGCAAGGACTTCGTCCTCGCAGCCCGCGTCGCCAAGGCCTGGCCCGGCGCCAAGGAACCCGGCGAGTCCGAACACGGCGGCCCGAAACGCCGCCAGATACTGCCCCCCGGTGTCCCCGACCCGAACGAATGGGGCCCCCTGAAGGGCCAACTCCCCCCTGCCCCAACCCGCCCGGCCCGCGGCGCGGCACGCACAGCAGGGGAACGACCGACCCGCGCAACGGGCGAGCGACCGGTCCGACGCACGCGCACGTCGTCGGAGGGTTCGGCGAGCCAGACGGAGGCTCCGGCTGCGGGTGGGGCTCCGACGGGGGCTCCTGCTGCGGGTGCCGCGCGGCGTGCCCGTACGGCCGCGGAGGGTTCGGCCAGCCAGACGGAAGCCTCGGCTGGTGCCGAGCCCGCAACGGGCCCGGCCCGGCGTACGCGTACGGCAGCCGAAGGGTCGGTCAGTCAGCAGGACGCCGCTTCGCCGGCCGAGACATCCGCCGGCGAGCCGGTCGCTACGGACTCCGAGAACTCGCCGGAGGCGGGCGGATCCCCGGCAGGCACCGGAACGCCGCCGACCACGTCCGGCACGCCGACCGTCGCGCGCCGCACGCGGAGCGCAAACGAGGGCTCGGCGAGCCAGCGGACGGCAGAGACGTCGACGGACGCGACGACCGAGGGAGCGCCCGCGTCGAACCCCCGCAGCGCGGACGCCCCCTGGCACCACGCCCGCCCGGCCTTCGACGAACCGGCACTCAAGCAACAGCCCGAGCCCGCGCCGGAGCCGGAGCCCGCGCCGGGGCCGGAGCCGGAGAGCGTGGCCGAGCCCGCATCGGAGCCGAAGAGCGAGGCCCAGCGCGCGCCGGAATCGAAGAGCGAGGCCGAGCCGCAGACCGAAGCCGAGACCCAGACCGAGGCCAAGTCACCGTCGGAGACCCCGGCGAAGCCCGACCCGTCCGACCCCGCAGCCACGCCCGAAGGCGCCGAAGACTCCACCGACGAAAACCCGGACCACCCGGACCACCCGGACCGCACAGACCCCTCAGGAGGCCCGCAGTGAACGACGCGCTCGACGTCACCCTGCGACTCCTGATCGTCTTCGTCGTCTTCCTGACCTTCCCCCTGCTCATCGGCCAGACCGAGCACAAGGTGATGGCCCACATGCAGGGCCGCCTCGGCCCGATGTACGCCGGCGGCTTCCACGGCTGGGCCCAACTCGTCGCCGACGGCGTGAAGTTCGCGCAGAAGGAGGACGTGGTCCCGGCGGGCGCGGACCGCCGTATCTTCCAGCTCGCCCCCGCAGTGGCCCTCCTCCCGTACCTGCTCGTCCTCCTCGCCATCCCCGTCGGCCCGAGCGAGGGCGCGGTCGGTGAGGTCATCGACGCGGGCATCTTCTTCGTCCTGGCGGTCATGGGCGTAGGCGTCCTCGGCTCACTCATGGCCGGCTGGGCCTCCGCCAACAAGTTCTCCCTCCTCGGCGGCCTTCGCACCGCCGCTCAGCTTCTCGCCTACGAACTCCCGATGCTGCTCACCGCCGCCTCCGTGGCGATGGCTGCCGGCACTGTCTCCCTCCCCGGCATCCTCGACGCCTTCGAGTGGTGGTGGCTGCCCTGGCAGATCGTCGGCGCGATCGTCTTCTTCGTCGCCGGACTGGCCGAGCTGCAGCGACCGCCCTTCGACATGCCAATCGCGGACTCGGAGATCATCTTCGGCGCCTACACCGAGTACACCGGCCTCCGTTTCGCTCTGTTCCTCCTCGCCGAGTACGCCGGAATCGTCGTCCTGTGCGGCCTGACCACCGTCCTCTTCCTGGGTGGTTGGCACGGCCCCTGGGGTGCCGACGGCCTCGGCTGGGTGTGGACCCTGCTGAAGGCGGCCGTCCTCGCCTTCATCGTGATCTGGCTCCGCGTCACCTACCCCCGCCTGCGCGAGGACCAGCTCCAGAAGCTTTCCTGGACTCTCCTCGTGCCCCTCTCCCTCGCCCAGATCGCCCTCACCGGCATCGTCAAGGTGGTGATCCAGTAACCATGGCCCCCATCCCTGGCAGTGGCCTGGCCAAGGGCCTGGCCGTCACCCTCCGCACGATGACGAGGAAGTCCGTCACCGCGCAGTACCCGGACACCCAGCCCGACCTCCCGCCCCGCACCCGCGGCGTGATCGGCCTGTTCGAGGAGAACTGCACGGTCTGCATGCTCTGCGCCCGCGAGTGCCCGGACTGGTGCATCTACATCGACTCCCACAAGGAGACGGTCCCGGCGGCGGCTCCGGGCGGCCGCGAACGCAGCCGCAACGTCCTCGACCGCTTCGCCATCGACTTCGCCCTGTGCATGTACTGCGGTATCTGCATCGAGGTCTGTCCTTTCGACGCCCTGTTCTGGTCCCCGGAGTTCGAGTACGCCGAGACCGATATCCGCGAGCTCACCCACGAGCGCGACAAGCTCCGCGAGTGGATGTGGACCGTCCCGGCCCCGCCCGCCCTCGACCCCGGCGCGGAGGAGCCCAAGGAGATCGCCGCCGCTCGCAAGGCTGCTGAGAAGCTGGCGGCCGCGCAGGCTGCGGAGGCCGAACCGACCGAGCCGACCGGGCCGCAGGAGGGTGAGTCGTGACCACCACTTCCGCCGCACTGACCCTGGCCGCCGACACGCACGGCTTCCTCTCCCCGACCGGCGTCGAGATCGTTTTCCTCCTGGTGGGCCTGGTCACCTTCGGCGCCGCGCTCGTCACCGTCACCACTCGGCAGCTGGTGCACGCCGCCCTGTGGCTGGTGGTCACGCTCGGCGGCCTTGCCGTCGAGTACCTCCTGCTCACCGCCGAGTTCATCGCCTGGGTGCAGGTCCTCATCTACGTCGGTTCCGTCGTCGTCCTCCTCCTGTTCGGTCTGATGCTCACCAGAGCCCCCATCGGCCGCTCCCCGGACGCTGACTCCGGCAACCGCTGGGCCGCCCTCACCGTGGCCGTCGCTGCCGCCGCCACCCTGATCTGGGTGGTCGTCGACGCCTTCCGCGCGACCTGGATCGACCTGGACGGCCCCGCCGCCGGCTCCACCAAGGCCACCGGCGAGAGCCTCTTCCAGAACTGGGTCCTCCCCTTCGAGGCCCTCTCCGTCCTTCTCCTCGCCGCGCTGGTCGGGGCGATCGTGCTGTCCCGCAAGGCGAAGGCGGAGTCGGGCTCTCCCTCTGTGAACTCCCGAGCCGTGACCGGTGGTTCCCCAGCCGTCCCGGATTCCCGTAATCACCCGGTCGGGCGAAACAAGCCGGTCGCGGGAACCGATCAGGCCGAAGGAACCGATCCGGCCGAGCAGGAAGGCGCCCGCTGATGCACCTCGCCTATCCCGCCGTACTCTCCGCGCTCCTCTTCTGCACCGGCCTGTACGGCGTGCTCGCCCGCCGCAACGCGATCCTGGTCCTGATGTCGGTCGAGCTGATGCTCAACGCCGTCAACCTCAACCTGGTCGCCTTCGACGTCTGGCTCAGCAAGGCCGCCGCGGACACCCTGCACTCCGGCCAGGCCCTGACCCTGTTCACGATCACCATCGCCGCCGCCGAGATCGGCATCGGCCTGGCGATCGTCCTCGCCGTCCACCGCAACCGCGGCACCGCGGACATCGACAAGCTCCGCGACACCGCCGAGAGCCACGACACCGATGGCCCCGACCGCGACGCCTCCACGGCCCCGCAGGCCGAGAAGGCTGAGGCCACCGCGTGACCACGACCACCCTCGCCGCCCTCGTCCCTCTCATTCCTTTCCTCGGCGCCGCGGCCGGCCTGCTCCTGGGCCGCACGGCGCCCGGCTTCGTCCGCCCGCTCGCCGTTCTTCCGACGCTGACGTCCCTCGTCCTCGCCGCGGTGGTCGCCGTGCGCCAGGGCGGAGACCAGGCGATCAACGCCGCCACCGAGCTCACACCCACCGGCTCGGTCCCGATCGAACTCGCCCTGTACATCGACGGCTTCGCCACCCTTGTCGCCGTACTCGTCGGCGTCGTCGCCACCTGCGTGCAGATCTACTCCACGGGCTACCTGCGCGAGGACCCGCGCTACCCGTCGTACGCCGCCCTCGTCTCCCTGTTCACCTCGGCGATGCTGCTCGTCGTCTACTCCGGCGACCTGATGGTGCTGCTGGTCGGCTGGGAGATCATGGGCATCTGCTCGTACTTCCTGGTCGGCCACTACTGGGAGACCCCGGAGGCCCGTGCCGCCTCCATCAAGGCGTTCCTGGTGACCAAGCTCGGTGACGTCCCCTTCCTCATCGGCCTGTTCGCGCTGGCCACCGACGCCGGTTCGTTCCGCATCACGAAGATCCTCGGCACCGTCGCGAGCGGCGGACTCGACCACCCGACACTGATCGCCCTCCTGCTCCTCGCGGGCGTGGCGGGCAAGTCGGCGCAGTTCCCGCTGCACACCTGGCTCCCCGACGCGATGGCGGGCCCGACCCCCGTCTCCGCGCTGATCCACGCCGCGACGATGGTCGCCGCCGGTGTCTACTTCGTCGCCCGTCTCCTCCCGGTCTTCGAGGCCTCCCAGGCCGCGATGATCGTCCTCGCCGTCATGGCCGCCGTCACGATGGTCGGCTCGGGTATCGCCGCGCTCGCCCAGGACGACATCAAACGCGTGCTCGCCTATTCGACGATCGGTCAGCTCGGTTACATGACCGGCGCCCTCGCCGTCGCCGACCGCGGTGCCGCCGTCTTCCACCTCCTCTCCCACGGCGCCTTCAAGGCGCTGCTGTTCCTCGCGGCCGGCGTGATCATCCACGCCGCCGGCACCAACTCGCTGGCTGCCATGTCGCGCATGACCCACCTGCGCAACCGCGTCCCGGACGCCTTCTGGACGATGACCGTGGCGCTCCTTGCGCTCGCCGCGATCCCGCCGTTCAGCGGCTTCTTCTCCAAGGAGTCCGTCCTCGGCGCCGCCGAGCACGTCGCCACCGGCCACACCGAGCACGCCCCCGGTGCCGCGGGCTGGCTCATCCTCGTCTCCGGCCTGCTCGCGGCCCTGCTCACCGCCGCCTATGCGATGCGCCTGTGGCTGCTGGCCTTCTGCGGCCACGGCGCCGAGGCCCCCGACCACGGCAGGCAGCCGCTGACGATGACCGTGGTGCTGTGGGTGCTTGCCGTCCCGTCCCTCGCCGTCGGCGCGTTCGCCTACCGCGAGCTCCCCGACTGGTTCGACGGCCGCGACCTCGCCCCGACCCTCACCACCTCGGTACTCGGAACGGGCGTGGCCCTCGTCGGCGGCATCGTCACCTATGCGGCCTGGCGCCACCTCGCGGCCGTGGCGGCACGCGTCCCGCTGGGTGCGGTCGCGGCCCACCCCGAGGGTGATGCCGGCCAGGTCGAGGCGGAGGCCATCGCCAGCCACGCGCCCGTGTACGGAGGAGTGGCGTACGCGCCCGACCCGGCGGACCCGGGCCGGCTGCTGCTCGGCCCGCTGCACCGTCATGCCGCCGTCGGCTTCCACCTCGACGCGGTGTACCGGGCCCTGTTCGTCCGCCCGGTCCAGGCAGGCGCGAGTCTCGTCCGGTTCCTCGACCGCGAGGTCGTCGACACCTACGTGCGTGGCGCGGGTGCTCTACCCCGCTGGCTCGGCATCGCCGTACGGCGCGCCCAGACCGGCAATGTGCAGACCTATGTGAGCGCCCTGCTCGCCGGCACCGTCGTCCTGGCGGTCGCCGCCGTCCTCGTCGCCGCGGGAGCGTGAGCAGGCGTGATCGATATCAACGAGTCCGTGATGCAGGTCCTTCTGGCGTTCATCGTCGTCGGCCCGCTCCTCGGCGCCGCCGCCGCTCTCCTGCCCGCCCCGCCCGGGCTGAAAGGGAAATCACCGGACCAGGCCGTGCTCCGACACGGTGTCACCGTCACCGGCGCGGTCCTCATCGCCGCGATCGTCCTCGTGCTCGGCTTCGACCACGACCAGCCGTCGAAGATGCAGGCCAGCAAGGACATCAGCTGGATCCCCGCACTCGACGTGCGCATCCACCTCGGCATCGACGGCATCTCCCTCCCCCTTCTGGTCCTGACCGCGCTGCTGACCTTCCTCTGCGCGCTCTACTCGTACTTCAAGATGCCCTCGGGCCCGACCCCGAAGGCCTTCGTCGCACTGGTGCTCGTGCTGGAGTCCGGCACGCTCGCCACCTTCGCCGTCCTCGACCTGCTGCTCTTCTTCCTCGCCTTCGAGATGGTCCTGATCCCGATGTACTTCCTCATCGCCCGCTGGGGCGGCGAGGGCCGGGCCGCGGCCGCCTGGAAGTTCATCCTCTACACGCTGCTCGGCTCCGTGGTCATGCTGCTCGGCCTGCTCCTGATCGGAATCAAGGCGGGCACATTCGACATGGTGGCACTCGCCACTGACAACGGCCGGTCCCTGAGTGCATCCGTGCAGGTCATCGCCGTTTTGTCGATCGGCATCGGGCTCGCGGTCAAGACGCCGATGTGGCCCTTGCACAGCTGGCTGCCCGATGCTCACACCGCCGCCCCGACCGTCGGCTCGGTCCTGCTGGCCGGTGTCCTGCTGAAGATGGGAACGTACGGGTTCGTCCGGATTCTCCTGCCGATCACCCCCGATGGATTCGCCGACTTCGCGCCCTACCTCGCAGCCTTCGCCGTCGTCGGGATCATCTACGGATCCCTGGCCTGCCTCGCCCTCGCCAAGCGGGGCGCGAAGGGCGACCTCAAGCGCCTCATCGCCTACTCCTCCGTCGGCCACATGGGCTTCGTCCTGCTCGGCATCGCCACGATGACCCCGACCGGCGTGAACGGCGCCCTGTTCGCCAACATCGCCCACGGCCTCATCACCGGCCTGCTCTTCTTCCTGGTCGGCGCGCTGAAGGACCGTACGGGGACCACCGACCTCGACACCCTCGCCGACAAGACCGGCGCGGCCCTCTACGCCAAGACGCCCCGCCTCGGCGGCCTGCTCGCCTTCGCCGCGGTCGCCTCGCTCGGGCTGCCGGGCCTCGCCGGCTTCTGGGGCGAGATGCTCGCGCTGTTCGGCGCGTTCGAGCCCGCCGCCCAGCTCAGCCGGCCGGCCTTCCTGACCTTCATGGCGATCGGAGCCTTCGGCACCCTGCTCACCGCCGCGTACCTGCTCGTCGTGGTCCGCCGCGTCTGCATGGGTGCCGCGTCGCAGGAAGCCCCGAAGCTCGCCGACGTCCAGAGTTACGAGTTCGCGGCCTGGACGCCGCTCGTCGCCCTCACCGTCGTCGCCGGACTGTGGCCGAAGACCCTCCTGGGCCTGACCGACCCGGCCGTGCAGCAGCTCCTCGCAGGAGGCACCCGATGAGCTCCCTGGCCCAGCCCCTGGCCGAGTCGGTGGTCCAGTCCGTCGACTGGCTCGCCATCGCGCCGCCCACCATTGCTGCAGTCGTCGGACTCGTGGTCCTCGTCGCCGACCTGTTCGTGGCGGAGAACAAGAAGGCCCTGCTCGGCTGGACGTCCGTGGCCGGCCTGGCCGCTTCCATGGGCCTGCTGCTGCCTCTCCTGGACGACGACCGCTCCACCTTCTGCCTGACCGGTGACACGGCGGTCTGCAGTTATACGGCCGACCGCTTCACCCTCGTGATCCAGTTCCTGGTACTCGGCGGCGCACTGCTCGCGGCGCTCCTGTCGGTCACCGCTCTCAAGGACGCCGACAAGAAGCTCCCCGAAGGGGAGTACTGGTTCCTGCTGCTCTCCTCCGCCGCCGGAGCCGCCCTGCTGCCCGCCTCCCGGGACCTGGCGACCCTCATCGTCGCGCTCGAAGTCGCCTCGCTTCCCGCCTTCGCGCTGGTCGGCCTCCGCTTCGGTGACCGCAAGTCCTCCGAAGCGGCCCTGAAGTTCTTCCTGTCCTCGGTCACCGCGACCGCGGTCAGCCTCATGGGCATCAGCTTCGTGTACGCCTCCACCGGCACCCTCTACCTCACGCAGATCGCAGACCGGATCCAGAACGTCGACGGACAGCTCCAGACCCTCGCCCAGACGGGAGTCGTCCTCACCCTGGTCGGCTTCGCCTTCAAGACGGCTGCCGTCCCGTTCCACTTCTGGGTGCCGGACACCTACGTAGGAGCGCCCCTACCGGTCGCCGCCTACTTGTCGGTCGTCGGCAAGGCCGTCGGCTTCACCGGCCTGATCCTCGTCACGGTCATCGCCCTGCCGTCGTACGCCGACGTCTGGGGCCCGGCCCTCGCCGCGCTGGCCGCCCTCACCATGACCGTCGGCAACGTCGGAGCCCTGCGGCAGCAGGCCACGCGCGCGTACAGCGCGGTACGCCTGCTCGCCTGGTCCTCCGTCGGCCAGGCCGGCTACCTGCTCGTGCCGATCGCCGCCGCGGCATACTCCGACGACGGTGAGCGCTCCATCGGCTCCACCGTCGCCTACGCCCTCATGTACGCCGCCGTGAACCTCGGCGCCTTCGCAGTGGCCGCCCTGGTCGGCCGTACGAAGTCCCTGAACCGCATCAGCGACTACCGCGGCCTGTACGCGCACAATCCCCTGACCGCCCTGATCCTGGCCTTCTTCCTGCTCTGCCTGGCCGGACTCCCGCCGGGCATCGTCGGTCTCTTCGCCAAGGTCACGGTCTTCTCCGCCGCCGTCGACGCGGGCCTGGGCTGGCTGGCCGTGGTCATGGCAGTCAACGTCGTGATCGCGCTGTTCTACTACCTCCAGTGGACGGCCCTACTGTTCCGCGCGCCCGAGGGGGAGGCCGCGAGGCACGTCCTCCCCGCGCCGCTCACGGCCGCGGTGGCCCTCACCGGAGTCGTTGGCATCGCCCTGTCCGGAGCACCCCAGCTGATCCTGCGCTTCGCTGACACCGGGCTCTTCTGAGCCCCTGGCCCGCTTCCTGTACGCGCGCCTGGATCACTCGGCCCGCACGCGCGCGTAGCCGCACGCCGGCGCTTTCACCCGGACGGCCCACGCCTGCCGCCCGGCTCACCAGGGAACCCGTGGCCCTCGCCTGGCGTTGACCAGTACAGAAGGGTCCACTGGACGTGAGACCACGGCACCAGTGGCATCGGAGATCGACCAGCAAAGGGTTCCCCTGCCGCACCACTTGGAGGGCGTACCGTGCACCGCCGGCACAACGGGCTCAGGACCGCAGTCCTCCTCGGGGGACTGTCCGCAGTCATCATCGTCATCGGCAGTTTCTTCGGCCGGATGGGGCTCATCATTGCGGTCCTGATCGCGCTGGCCACGAACGCGTACGCGTACTGGAACAGCGACAAACTGGCGCTACGTGCGATGCGCGCCCGCCCGGTCAGCGAGTTCGAGGCCCCGGCCCTGTACCGCATGGTCCGCGAGCTCTCCACCCAGGCCCGCCAGCCCATGCCCCGTCTCTACATCTCCCCGACAGAGGCGCCGAACGCGTTCGCGACGGGCCGCAACCCGCGCAACGCCGCCGTGTGCTGCACCGAAGGAATCCTGCGCCTCCTCGACGAGCGCGAACTGCGCGGCGTCATCGGCCACGAACTCAGTCACGTCTACAACCGGGACATCCTGATCTCCTCGGTCGCCGGCGCCCTCGCCTCAGTGATCATGTTTCTGGTCAACTTCGCCTGGCTGATCCCGATCGGCCGCTCCGATGACGACGACGGCCCCGGCATCCTCGGCATCCTGCTGATCATGATCCTCGGCCCGCTCGCCGCCACGCTCATTCAACTGGCAATCAGCCGCTCCAGGGAGTACGAGGCCGATGCGTCCGGCGCCCAGCTCACCGGCGACCCGCTCGCCCTCGCCAGCGCCCTGCACAAGCTCGAACTCGGCACCAAGCAGCTCCCGCTGCCCCCCGAGCCCCGCATCGAGACGGCCAGTCACATGATGATCGCGAACCCCTTTCGCCCAGGTCAGGGGTTCTCCAAGATGTTCTCCACCCACCCCCCCATGGCGGACCGTATCGCCCGACTCCAAAAGATGGCAGGTTCCCGATGAAGACCATCCTGAACGTCATCTGGCTCGTCCTGAGCGGCTTCTGGCTGTTCATCGCCTACCTGGCCGCGGGCCTACTGCTGTGCATCACCATCATCGGCATCCCGTTCGGCATCGCGGCCTTCCGCATCGGCGTCTACGCGCTGTGGCCCTTCGGGTACACGACGATCGAACGCCGCGACGCCGGAGCCCCCTCATGCGTCGGCAACGTCCTGTGGCTGGTCCTCGCGGGCTGGTGGCTGGCCCTCGGCCACATCGTCACCGGCCTCGTGCTGTGCATCACGATCATCGGCATCCCGTTCGGCATCGCCAACTTCAAGCTGATCCCGGTGTCGCTGTTCCCGTTGGGCCGCGAAATCGTGCCGACGGACCAGCCGTTCGCTCAAGGCTGGTAGCGGAGCGGGCAGGGGCGAGTTGGGGGGGCGAACCGACCCCGGGAGCGAATCGAGCCCGCGGGGCGAATTGAGCCGGGCGATAGGCACGGGTTTTTCCACAACCCGGAGTTATCCACAGGCCCACTCGATTGTCAGTGGCGGCTTGCATCATGAATGCATGACCGAGAACGAGCAGTTGCTGACGAGGGTGGCGGACAAGGCCCGCAACACCCGACCGTGGGGCTGGACTTCGCTCCCCGAGCCCGTCGACGCGGCCACCGTGGCCCGCGCGGAGGCCGCCCTCGGCTTCCGGCTGCCCCCGCTTCTCGCCGACCTCTACCTGCGTATAGGGGACGGCGGATTTGGTCCGGAGTACGGCCTGCTGCCCCTGCTCGACAGCCCTCCGTCCGGCGAACCCGCTGCCGTCACGCAGTACCTCGCCAACCGCGAGAGCGGCCGCAAGGACCCCGACTGGCCCTGGCCCGAGGGCGTCCTGCCGATATCCCACTGGGGCTGCGCGATGTACGCGTGCGTGGACTGCCACAGCCCACAGGCCACCGTCCTGCTCTTCGAACCGAACGCCGACGACGCCGACCGGGCGTGGTACGTGGACGCCCCGACCCTCACGGTCTGGCTGCGAGCCTGGGTCGACGGCACGGGCTGGTACGAGGAGATGAACGACGAGCTGGAGCTGGCCCCGTGGGCCGACTTCCGCATACGTACGGCTACGGCCGGGGCGTCCTGAGGAGACGCGGATCGGCGGGCATCTGGTGGACCGACGGCCCGGTCGAGTGGCTCGACCGGTGGAACGGAGCGACGGCCGGAGCGCACTCCGAGCGTGCTGAACAGGCCGTTTTCACCAAGAGGACCGACGTGGTCGCCGAGTGGACCAAGGACTGCAGTCACCACCACCTGGCGGCAGGCCATGGCCACTGAGCGGCAGGCCAACGCCCCCTGCGGCCTGCTGCGACTGCAGGTCGGTCAGCGCCGGCCCGTCCTGAGCAGACCGACACCTGACCGATCACCCCCCCGTGGTTCGGCCACCACCCGCCCAGCCACCGACCCCACGCTCCGCCCCCAACCAGCAACACGTGCGCGTCCGTCGGCCTACCGCCCCTTGCCACCCGACCGCCGCGCCACCCACCGCCGTCCCCCGTACGCGACCACGCCCACCGCCAGTACGCCCGCACCGACGCCAACCGAGACCCACGGAAGCGAGAACGCCAGGACCACGCACCCGACGAGGCCCACCACCGGCACGACTCGCGAAGTCGCCGCCGAGTTGAGGGTCCAGGCCGAGGCATTGGCCACCGCGTAGTACGCCAGTACACCGAAGGAGGAGAACCCGATCGCGCCGCGCACGTCCACGGTGGCGGCCAGGACAGCGACCACCGCGCCCACGGCCAGTTCGGCCCGGTGCGGCACCTGGAAGCGCGGATGCACTGCGGCGAGGGCGCCAGGCAGATGCCGGTCGCGGGCCATGGCCAGCGTCGTCCGCGAGACACCCAGGATCAGAGCGAGCAGCGAGCCCAGCGCGGCGACGGCCGCACCCACCCGCACCACAGGCTCCAGCCCCGGCATCCCTGCCGCCCGCACCGCGTCGGCAAGCGGCGCGACCGCCTCCCCGAGAGCATCCGACCCCAGCACGGAAAGGACAGCCACCGACACACATACGTACACCGCCAGCGCGATACCCAGGGCCAGCGGAATCGCCCGGGGGATGGTGCGCGCCGGGTCCCGCACCTCCTCACCGAGGGTCGCGATCCGCGCGTACCCGGCGAACGCGAAGAACAGCAGTCCCGCCGCCTGCAGCACTCCGCCCACACCGCCCGAGGCCCCGACGTCCAGGCGACCGGCGTCGGACTGGCCGGAGCCCAGACACACGACCACCACACAAGCGAGGACAGCCAGGACCACTGCCACGATCACCCGGGTCAGCCAGGCGGACTTCTGGACACCGCCGTAGTTCACCGCAGTCAGCGCTACCACGGCCGCGACCGCCACCGCATGTGCCTGCCCCGGCCAGACGTACGCGCCCACGGTGAGCGCCATCGCAGCACAGGAGGCCGTCTTACCGACTACGAACGACCAGCCCGCGAGATAGCCCCAGAACTCGCCGAGCCGCTCGCGCCCGTACACATACGTGCCGCCCGAGGCCGGGTACAGGGCGGCCAGTCGCGCCGACGACGTGGCGTTGCAGTAGGCGACCACGGCCGCGACCGCGAGCCCGAGCAGCAGTCCCGACCCGGCCGCGCGCGCCGCCGGGGCGAGGGCGGCAAAGATCCCGGCCCCGACCATCGAGCCGAGCCCGATGACCACGGCGTCGCCGACACCGAGGGTGCGCCGCAGCTCGGAGGAGGCGGAGCTTGACCGTGCCATGGCCCGAACCTTACTGATCGCTGCAACCGAGGGGCGCCACGGTGACGTCCTGCTCATCAACAGAGCACGAACAAGCGCGCCCGAAATCACAGTGCCCGGAGAGTGCAGGCACAGCGCGGAAGGGCAGGTTCACGGCATGACGATCATCAGCTGGATCATTCTGGGGCTGTTGGCCGGAGCCATCGCCAAGGTTCTGCTGCCGGGCCGTGACCCGGGCGGCTTCATCGGCACGACGCTCATCGGTGTCGCGGGCGCGTTCATCGGTGGCTGGATCTCGGCCCGCTGGCTGGACCACCCCATCACCAAGGACTTCTACGACGGCGCCACCTGGGCCTCCGCGATCGGCGGCTCCCTGGTGCTCCTGATCGCTTACCGCCTCCTGTTCGGCCACTCGCGCAACTGAGCGAGGCGAGCAGACTCCGGACCGTAGCCAGCAGGCGAGAAGGGTGGGCACCCGAGGTGCCCACCCTTCCTCGTACGGCTTGGAAGTTGCGGCCGTAGCCGTAGCCGTAGCCGTAGCCGTAGCCGGTGTCGAAGCCGAGCCGCTGTCGGCATCGGATCAGTTGCTCACCGGTAGTTCACGAACTGCAGCGCGAAGTCGAAGTCCTTGCCCTTCAGCAGAGTGATCACGGCCTGGAGGTCGTCCCGGCTCTTGGAGCTGACCCGCAGCTCGTCGCCCTGCACCTGGGCCTTCACGCCCTTCGGGCCCTCGTCGCGAATGATCTTCGCCACCTTCTTCGCGTTCTCCTGGGAGATGCCCTCCTCGATCGACGCGAAGATCTTGTACTCCTTGCCCGAGAGCTGGGGCTCGCCCGCGTCCAGGGCCTTCAGCGAGATGCCGCGCTTGATCAGCTTGGACTGGAAGACGTCGAGGACAGCGTTCACCCGGTCCTCGGAGTTTGCCTCCATCAGGATCTTTTCACCGGACCACGAGATCGAGGCGCCCACGCCCTTGAAGTCGTAGCGCTGCGAGATCTCCTTGGCGGCCTGGTTGAGGGCGTTGTCGACCTCCTGCCGCTCGACCTTCGAGACGATGTCGAAACTGGAGTCGGCCATGTCCTGTGGCTCCTTGTATCGAGGTGCGTTTGGGGTGCGTATCGGCGGGCGTGGGGGTGGCCGCCGAGCCCGGGGCAACCCGGGACCGCATTCGGACAAGCCTAGCCACCCCGTGTCCCCCGGGAGGCGATCAATCGGGTGGCGAAGCACCCCTCCACATCGGGTATTGTTTACGTCGTTGCCAGCGAGCACCGCCGAGAAGCGGTTCGAAAGGCAGCGACCCCGGCGGTGTGCCCGAGCGGCCAAAGGGAGCAGACTGTAAATCTGCCGGCTCAGCCTTCCCAGGTTCGAATCCTGGCGCCGCCACACTGGGGAAACCCCTCCGATCTGCGGAAACGTAGAGCGGAGGGGTTTTCGCGTTCCGGTGTCACGGCCGGGGCACACTGACCCCATGGCCACGCCCCGCAGAAGCTGCCCCGAGTGTCGTCGTGAGATCGCCGTCGTCGCCGGTCGGTTCGCGTGGCATGATCCACCCGGTGCGCGGGAGCAGGGGGAACTAGTGTCCTGCCCCGGGTCACGGCGACTGGCGCAACTCGGTGCCGCGCAGCCCGCATTGGACGGGTATGTCGTGCCCGATTTCCCCGGGCAGCTCCCGCTCTTCTGACGGCCTCGCCGAAGGCTCTCCAAGATCCCGTCGACGGCCCCATCGCGTCCCGTTTCGAGCCTCACATGGCCACATCACATCGGCCCCGAGCGTCACTCCGCCGGCGGACGCCGGACGCCTGCCCGCGCGTCCGTGCCACCGCCTTGCCTCCCGCGTCCAGGCGAAGCGATCCAGGCCCACAAGAGGGCGCGTGGCGTCGAACTGCCCCGCCCTGTACGCACGTACCGCCTCACGGCGTGCCGTGCAGCCGGGCTCCGTCCAGGACGGGGCTATTGCACGGCGGGAGCTCCCTGCGGGCTCATCTTCAGTTGCCTGCCACCGACTTCACCGCCACTGGCACCGGGGTCGAGCCGCTGATGAGTTCGAGGGTCAGGCCGGCCGTGGCCGAGGTGTCGAGCAACTCCGCGAGTACGGCGGCCACGTCGTCGCGGGGGATCGGACCGCGGCCGGTGTGGGCCTCCAGGCGTACCAGGCCCGTTCCCGCGTCGTTCGTCAGCGCGCCGGGGCGCAGGATCGTCCAGTCCAGGGCGTCCAGACCGCGGACGTACTCGTCGGCTTCGCCCTTGGCGCGCAGATAGACGTCGAAGATCTCGTCGCCCTCATGCGCCGGGTTCGCGCCCATGGACGACACGACCACGAACCGCCGTACGCCCGCCTGGACCGCCGCGTCCGCGAACAGGACCGCCGCGCCCTTGTCCACCGTGTCCTTGCGGCTCGTCCCGCTGCCCGGCCCCGCGCCGGCAGCGAACACCGCCGCGTCCGCACCTCGTAGTTGTGCCGCGACCTCCTCGACCGAGGCCGACTCCAGGTCCAGCACGACGGGTTCGGCGCCGGCCTCCCGCAGATCGTCGCCCTGTTCGGCCTTGCGGATGATCCCCGCGACCTCGTTCCCGCGCGCGGCGAGCAGTCGCTCCAGCCGCAGCGCGATCTGACCATGACCACCAGCGATGACAATGCGCATGTCTTCGACCGTACGCCCGGGCAGCCGCATTCGCCGCACGACTTCAGCCACGCCTCACGTCACCACGGGCGCACGCCTCGCGTCTCCGCGCCGGGCGCACGCCTCACCTGCGGGCACCGGTGCACGAGCCACCCGCGCACCGCCGGGCGTGCACCCACATCCCTCAGGACACCTCTCCGCGCCCCTGTCGCGGCAGTCCCAACTCCGCGGCGACGGCCGAGTTGCAGTACTCCCGAACCGCGCTCGTCCGCGCCACCACGCGCCCCCGGTGCACCACGATGCGGCTGTACGCCAGGGACAGCGCCCCCGCCAGCCGGTCCCCGCGCACCGCCAGCAACTCGGCCGGGAAACCCGCCTCCACCCGCACCTCGGGCAGACCCAGCGCCGCACGCGCCGACGCGCTCACGGCGTCGTACGCGTCCTCGGGGCGCAGCCCGTGACGTGACGACAGCAGGTAGGCGGCCTCGAGCGGGTCCCCGCGTCCCACCGGGTTCGACACGTCCCTCAGGGCGCCGCTCCCCGCGGCGACGCGTACTCCGGCGGCGCGCAGCAGTCGTACGGGCGCTGTGCTCCGCCGTTCCGCGCCCCCGCAGCCGCCCTGGGGGAGGCACACCACCGTCACCCCGGCCGCCGCGAGCTGGTCCGCGGTGCGGGAGGCCACCTGGGCGGGCAGGCGTCCCAGGCCGCCGCACGGGCCGAGGGTCACGCCGGGGCGCAGTCCTCCGGCCATCGCGGCGAGCCGGGCCAGGCGTGCCGGGTCGGTGGCGTCGGTGTGCAGATCGACGGGGCAGCCGTGCTCGGAGGCGACCTCCAGGACCGCCTCCACGTAGCCCGTCGGATCCGGATCCAGGTCGGGGCAGCCGCCGACCACGGACGCGCCCATCTTCAGCGCGTCCCGCAGCATCGCCAGCTCCTCGGCGCCGGCCACTCCGGTCAGCAGCCGCGGCATCGCCACCGTCGTCAACTCCGTGAGCCCGCGCAGGGAACGCCGTGCCTGCAGGACGGCCTCCAGCGCGCCCAGCCCCTGAACGTCGCCCACACGCACGTGTGCCCGCAGCGCGGTCGCGCCGTGCCCGAGTTGGAGCAGGGCGGCCTCGGTGGCCCGGCGTTGGACGTCCTGGGGCTCGTACGAGACGGGTCCGCCCTCGTCGGCCGAGAGCGCGGTGTCGCCGTGGGCGTGCGGTTCGGCCGGGGCCGGCAGCAGCAGGTAGCCGCCGAGGTCCACACGCGCGCCGCACGCCTGCGTGCCGTCCCCCGCCAGGCTCCCGGCCGTGCCGACCGCCTCGATGCGCCCCCCGCCCAGCCGTACGTCCACGGTCCGGCCATCGGTGAGCCGCGCCCCGCACAGCAGCAGAGCACCCGGGTCGGCCGGTCCGGACGAGCCCGACGAGGACGACGAGTGCGGCGGCTGGGGATGACTGTCGGGCATCGCGCTCCAGAGGCTCGGGCTGCGCATCGGGCTGCGGGACGGTGCCGGGGGCTGCGCCGGGCACGCAAGATCACGCAGAGTGAGTCGAGCCTAGGGTGGCGATACGGCCCGGGCGCGCAGGAGCGCAATAGTCGTACCGGTGTGGTCGGCCGAACGGAGCCGTCCCGGGCGGTACCGCAGTGGCCTGCGAGACGCCTGCGATACGCCTGCACGGCGCTCTGTTCGGCCCCCGGTAGGTGCCGCGAAACGGATTTGGGTGAACGGCTGCCGAGCGTGTAATGTCTTCATCGCTCGCCCCAATAGCTCAGTCGGCAGAGCGTCTCCATGGTAAGGAGAAGGTCAACGGTTCGATTCCGTTTTGGGGCTCTGGTGTGTGAGGTTCCCGTCGCAAGGCGGGGCCCGATCGCATCACAGCGGTGTAGCTCAGTCGGTAGAGCAAGCGGCTCATAATCGCTGTGTCACCGGTTCAAGTCCGGTCACCGCTACTGACAGTAGCCGATTGCGGGGTCGGTCCTTCGATCGGCTACTCTTTTTTGCGTTAACTCATTCCATCCGTTCGTCAAGGAGCACTCACGTGGCTGCCACCGACGTCCGCCCGAAGATCACGCTGGCCTGCGTGGAGTGCAAGGAGCGGAACTACATCACCAAGAAGAACCGGCGTAACAACCCGGACCGTCTTGAGATGAAGAAGCACTGCCCGCGTTGCAATGCGCACACCGCGCATCGCGAAACGCGATAAATCAGGCTCGTACGCGAGGCCGTCCCCGATCGTGGGGGCGGCCTCGCGTCGTTTCCGCCCCGGTTACCGGCCGGTTCGACCGATGCCGGTGAACCAGCAGGTCAACGGCAGAAGACAGCAGGAGGTACCGAGCCATGGCGCTCGACCAGTCCTTCGTGGGGCGGACGTACCCGCCCACCGACCCCTATGAGGTGGGCCGGGAGAAGATCCGTGAATTCGCGGAGGCGGTGGGGGACGCCAACCCGGCGTACACGGACCCGGAGGCCGCCAAGGCGCTTGGCCACCCCGATGTGATCGCCCCGCCGACCTTCGTGTTCTCCATCACCTTCAAGGCCGCGGGACAGGTCCTCAAGGACCCGCAGCTGGGCCTGGACTACAGCCGCGTCGTGCACGGCGACCAGAAGTTCGCCTACACCCGCCCGGTGCGCGCCGGCGACCGGCTGGCCGTCACGTCGACCATCGAGGCCATCAAGTCCATGGCAGGCAACGAGATCCTGGACATCCGCGGCGAGGTCCACGACGAGGCGGGGGAGCACGTCGTGACCGCCTGGACCAAGCTCGTGGCCCGTGGGGCGGACGCAGAAGAAGGGGAGGGCTGAGACCCATGACGGCGAAGATCGCGTACGGCGATGTCGAGGTCGGCACCGAACTGCCGCCCCAGAGCTTCCCCGTGACCCGCGCCACGCTCGTTCAGTACGCGGGCGCCTCGGGTGACTTCAACCCGATCCACTGGAACGAGAAGTTCGCCAAGGAGGTCGGGCTGCCGGACGTCATCGCGCACGGCATGTTCACCATGGCCGAGGCGATCCGCGTCGTGACCGACTGGACCGGCGACCCCGGCGCGGTCGTCGAGTACGGCGTCCGCTTCACCAAGCCCGTCGTCGTACCGAACGACGACCAGGGCGCCACGGTCGAGGTCAGCGGCAAGGTCGCGGTCAAGCTCGACGACAACAGGGTCCGCGTGGACCTGACCGTGAAGAGTGCCGAGCAGAAGGTGCTCGGGATGTCGCGGGCGGTCGTACAGCTGGCGTGAAAGCCGGCGTGAACGGCACGCGCGTGCCGTGAAGTAAGGGGCGTCCTCCATGGTGGGGCGCCCCTTACGCATTCTCCGGCCACCCTCGCTTGCCGAGTTAGTGATTGAGTACTAACTTGGTTCCATGGCCAGGATGAGCGCAGAAGAGAGGCGTGAGAGCGTCATCCGCGCGGCGATGACCGAGTTCGCCCGTGGTGGCTACTACGGCACGTCGACCGAGGTGATCGCCAAGCGGGTCGGCGTCTCGCAGCCGTATCTCTTCCGGCTCTTCCCGGGCAAGAAGGCGATCTTCCTTGCCGCGGCCGAGCGCTGCGTGGAGGACACCATCCGGATGTTCGTGGAGGCCTCCGACGGGCTCGAGGGCTATGAGGCCCAGCGCGCCATGGGTGTCGCATACCGCAAGGCCGCCTCCGAGCAGCCCGAGCAGCTCATGATGCAGATGCAGATGTACCTCGCTGTCGCGGCCGCCGAGCAGGAGGGTGACCACGAGTTCGGTGAGGCCGTACGCGCGGGCTGGACGCGGTTGTGGGACACCATCCATCTGCCGCTGGGGGCGGACGTCCAGGAGACGACGACCTTCATGGCGTACGGGATGCTCATTAACTGCCTCGTCACCATGGGCTTCCCTCCCGACCATCGAGTCTGGGCGGGGATGGACCTGCCGAAGCGGGCCGGGGAGCAGCACTCGTAGAAGAGGGGTGAGGTGGCTCACCTGAACTCTTCATGATCCCGAAAGTTAGTGACCAATAACTACCTAAACAGTCTGAAGCAGTAACCGGAACGGATCTTCTGGGGGAGCGATGTCACACCAAACCAAACAGAACGCGCGGACCGCGCGCCGTGGCGGGGCCGCCTGGGCCCTGGTCATCACCAGTGTCGCCGGGTTCATGGCGGCGCTGGACAACCTCGTCGTCACCACCGCACTGCCCTCCATCCGCAAGGATCTGGGCGGCGCGCTGGACGACCTGGAGTGGACGGTGAGTGCATACACACTCACCTTCGCCGTCCTGCTGATGTTCGGCGCAGCGCTGGGCGACCGCTTCGGCCGTCGCCGGCTCTTCCTCGTCGGCATCTCGATCTTCACCGGCGCGTCCGCCGCCGCGGCCCTCGCGCCCGGCATCGACTCGCTGATCGCCGCGCGGGCGGTGCAGGGCGCCGGCGCGGCCATCATGATGCCGCTGACGCTGACCCTGCTGACGGCGGCTGTGCCCGCGGCCAAGCGCGGGATGGCGTACGGCATCTGGGGTGCCGTCAACGGGCTTGCGATCGCGTCCGGGCCGCTGATCGGCGGCAGCCTCACCGAGCACATCTCATGGCAGTGGATCTTCTGGCTGAACGTTCCGCTGGGCCTCGCCCTGCTGCCGCTCGCCCGCCTGCGACTCACCGAGTCGTACGGCACCGGCGCCCCGCTCGACATCACCGGCACGCTGCTCGCCAGCGGCGGTCTGTTCGGGATCGTGTACGGCCTGGTGCGCGGACCTGCCGACGGCTGGACCGCGCCCTTGGTCCTGACCGGCCTGTTCGCCGGAAGCGCGCTGCTGGCCGGCTTCGTCCTCTACAGCGCCCGCGCCAAGCATCCGATGCTGCCGATGAGGCTGTTCCGCTCGCGGGCGTTCTCCGGGATCAACGCCGCGAGCATGCTGATGTTCCTCGGTATGTTCGGGTCGATCTTCCTGCTCAGCCAGTACATGCAGGGCGTGCTCGGCTACTCGCCGACCGAGGCGGGGCTGCGGATGCTGCCGTGGACCGGCATGCCGATGCTCGTCGCGCCGATCGCCGGCATCCTCTCCGACCGCATCGGGGGACGCCCTGTCGTCGCCACCGGCCTGTTCCTCCAGGCCGCCGGGCTCGCGTACCTGGCCCCCGTGACCACCGTCGACGCGTCCTACGCCGTCCAGTTGCCCGGCCTGATCATCAGCGGCATCGGCATGGCCCTGTTCTTCGCCCCGGCCTCCAACCTCGTCATGTCCAGCGTCCGTGCCTCACAGCAGGGCGTCGCTTCCGGCGCCAACAACGCGCTGCGGGAGGTCGGCGGGGCGCTCGGCATCGCCATCATGGCGTCGATCTTCTCCGCGCAGGGCGGGTACGAGACCGGCCAGACCTTCGTCGACGGGTTGCGGCCCGCGCTGGTCACCGGTGCGGTGGCGGTCGCTCTTGCGGGGGTGGCTGCGCTGCTGATCCCGGGGCGGGGGCGAGGGCGAGGGCGGGGTGACGAGGTTGTGCGGCCGGCGGAGGAGCCGACGCTGGAGGCGGTCGCCGGCTGACCGCACCTGAACGCGGCGGGGGTGGTGCCCGGCAGCAGGTCTCGCCCCCGCCGCCCCTACCCGTCCCACCCCAGGGGCTCCGCCCCTTCGACCCCGCCAGGGGGCTCCGCCCCCTGCACCCCCATCGGCCTGAACGGCCTCGTCCTCAAACGCCGGACGGGCTGAAATGCCCGGACCGGCACCGAGAAGGACCGCCGGTACCCGTGCGCAGCCCCCTGCGGGTGGGTGGGGGCCAGGGACGGCACACCCACGTCGGCAGAAGCCGTACGTACGGAAATGCCTGGACCGGCACCAAGACGAACCGCCAGCACCGTGCGCAGCCCCCACCGGTGTCGAACGCGTACTCCCGCGGCGCCGCACTCGCCCACGGGGCAAGGGGACGTGCCGGGGGGTGTCCGCCCGCAGTGGCCGGCGTCAAGAAACAGCACCCCCCTGCCCGACCTCAACCGCCGGTCCGAGGACGGACACCCCCCGGCACGGCCCCGACCCACCACACACCCGCAGGCGCTACGCGCACCCCCGCCGAAACAGCCACAGGCCGCCGCAGGCACCCCACCCCCCACCGTCTCGTACTCTTGAGCCCGTGCAGGAACTCCACGACGCCCCCCTCGCCCCCCTCACCACCTTCCGCCTGGGCGGCCCCGCCACCCGGCTGGTCACCGCCACCACCGACGCAGAGGTGATCGACGTCGTGCGTGAGGCCGACGCCGACGGCACCCCGCTGTTGATCATCGGTGGTGGATCGAACCTGGTCATCGGGGACAAGGGCTTCGACGGCACCGCGCTCGTCATCGCCACGAAGGGCTTCGAGCTGGACGGCAGCACGCTCGAACTGGCCGCAGGCGAGGTGTGGACCGATGCCGTCGCCCGCACCGTGGAGGCCGGGCTCGCCGGCATCGAGTGCCTCGCCGGAATCCCCGGCTCCGCAGGCGCCACGCCGATCCAGAACGTCGGTGCGTACGGCCAGGAGGTCTCCTCGACGATCACCGAGGTGATCGCGTACGACCGCCAGGCAGGCCAGACCGTCGTCATCCCGAACGCCGACTGCGCCTTCTCCTACCGCCACAGCCGCTTCAAGGCCGACCCCGAACGCTACGTCGTCCTGCGCGTCCGCTTCCGGCTGGAGAACGCCGAAGGCCTCTCCGCCCCGATCAAGTACGCCGAGACCGCCCGCGCCCTCGGCGTCGAACCCGGCGACCGCGTACCCCTCGCTGCCGCCCGCGAGACCGTGCTGAAGCTGCGTACCGGCAAGGGCATGGTCCTGGACCCGGAGGACCACGACACCTGGTCGGCCGGCTCCTTCTTCACCAACCCGATCCTCACCGACGAGCAGTTCACGGCGTTCCACGCGCGCGTGCACGAGCACCTCGGCGCCGACGTGGAGCCGCCCGCGTACCCGGCAGGTGCGGGGCACACCAAGACCTCCGCGGCCTGGCTCATCGACAAGGCCGGCTTCACCAAGGGCTACGGCACCGGCCCCGCCCGCATCTCCACCAAGCACACCCTCGCCCTCACCAACCGCGGCGAAGCAACCACCGAGGACCTCCTCGCGCTCGCCCGCGAGGTCGTCGCAGGAGTGCGCGACACCTTCGGCATCACGCTGGTGAACGAGCCGGTGACGGTCGGAGTCAGCCTCTAGCCCGTACGCCCGTACGCCCGTACGCCCGTGGCCCGGCCGGCAGCCCGGGCCGTCAATAGGCCACCCCCACCCCCTGCTTCACCGTCGCCGAGTCACCCACCATCCCCAGCATCGCGTGGGCCACATCCGCCCGCCCGATGAAGCGCCCCTTGCTCGGAAACCCGCCCACGACAGTCCGGTACCTGCCGCTGAGCGGCTTGTCCTGCAGACGCGGCGGCCGTACGAGCGTCCAGTCCGTGCCGCTGCCGGCCACCTCGGCCTCCATCTCCCGCAGGTCGGTGTAGATGTCCTTGAGGACCGCCGACACGACGCCGAGCACGGCACGGTCCAGGAACCCGTCCCCCTGAGGCGCGGGCCCGACCGGCGCGGCGCTGACCACGAGCAGCCGCCGCACCTCCTCGGCCTCCAGGGCCGCCAGCACCGTCCGGGTCAGCCTTGCCGCGACCCCCGCGTCCTTGCGCCCGCGGGCACCGAGGCCGGACAGCACGGCGTCGCGTCCGGCGACGGCGGGTCGTAGCGCACCGGGGTCGGTGAGATCCGCGCGGAACACCTCCAGACGGTCACTGGCGAGGGGGAGCCGCGCGGGGTCCCGTACGACGGCCGTGACCTCGTGACCGGCGTCCAGGGCCTGCCGGACGATCTCCTTGCCGATACCGCCTGTGGCACCGAAAACGGTGAGTTTCATGAGAGCTCCCGTACGCATATGAGGGGTCGTCGGATTGGTGGGTGAGTATTCACTCACCCTGCCTCCCTCTAGAGTGAGTAAGTACTCACCCACCCGTCAAGGGCGATTGGACAAGCCATGGAGAACAAGCCGACCCGGGTCCGACTCCTCGACGCGGCCCATGAGCTGATGCTCACCGTCGGGCTCGCTCGGGCCACGACGAAGGAGATCGCGCGGGCGGCCGGATGCTCCGAGGCGGCGCTGTACAAGCACTTCGACAGCAAGGAAGAGCTGTTCATCCGGGTGCTCACCGAGCGCCTGCCCCCACTGCGCCCCCTGCTCAGCAGCCTCGCCGCTGAGCCGGGCCGGCGGTCCCTCGAGGAGAACCTCACCGAGATCGCCCGCCAGGCGGCGCTGTTCTACGAACAGAGCTTCCCGATCGCCGCGTCGCTGTACGCCCAGACCGAGCTCAAGCGGCGGCACGACGACGCCATACGGCAGATGGGGTCGGGCCCGCACGTGCCGATCCAGGAACTCGACACCTACCTGCGGGCCGAGCAGGAACTGGGCCGGGTCAGCACGGACACGGACACGTTCGCGGCGGCGTCGCTGCTGATGGGAGCCTGCGCGCAGCGGGCGTTCGCCTATGACGCGACGAAGGAGGCCGTACGGCCGCCGGTGGACGAGTTCGCCGCGCGGCTGGCCCGCACGCTGCTGGCCGGTATCGCCGACTGACGCCGGTCACGGGACGAGCGGCCTAGGCGAGCCAGTCGTCCACGCCGGCCAACAGCTTCGCCTTCACCTCGTCCGGCGCCGCCGACCCCCGCACCGACTGCCGCGCCAGTTCCGCCAGTTCGTCGTCGGTGAAGGCGTGGTGGTGGCGGGCGATGTCGTACTGGGCGGCGAGACGCGAGCCGAAGAGGAGGGGGTCGTCGGCGCCCAGGGCCATCGGGACGCCGGCCTCGTACAGGGTCCGCAGCGGGACGTCCTCCGGCTTCTCGTAGACGCCGAGGGCGACGTTCGACGCGGGACAGACCTCGCATGTCACGCCCCTGTCGGCGAGGCGCTTCAGCAGCCGTGGGTCCTCGGCGGCGCGCACCCCGTGGCCGATCCGGTTCGCGTCCAGGTCGTCCAGGCAGTCACGGACCGAGGACGGGCCGGTCAGCTCGCCGCCGTGCGGGGCCGACAGCAGGCCGCCCTCACGGGCGATGTGGAAGGCACGGTCGAAGTCCCGCGCCATGCCCCGGCGCTCGTCGTTCGACAACCCGAAGCCGACGACGCCCCGGTCGGCGTACCGCACCGCGAGCCGCGCCAGCGTGCGGGCGTCCAGAGGGTGCTTCATCCGGTTCGCTGCGACCAGGACGCGCATCCCGATCCCCGTGTCCCGCGCCGCAGTCTCCACCGCGTCCAGGATGATCTCCAGCGTCGGAATCAGACCGCCCAGCCGGGGTGCGTACGACGTCGGGTCGACCTGGATCTCCAGCCAGCCGGAACCGTCCCTGACGTCCTCCTCCGCGGCCTCTCTGACCAGCCGCTGGATGTCCTCCGGCTGCCGCAGGCACGAGCGCGCGGCGTCGTACAGGCGCTGGAAGCGGAACCAGCCCCGCTCGTCCGTCGCCCGCAGTTTCGGCGACTCGCCACGCGTCAGCGCGTCGGTCAGCGCCTCGGGCAGACGCACGCCGTACTTGTCGGCCAGTTCCAGCAGGGTCGCCGGCCGCATCGAGCCGGTGAAGTGCAGGTGCAGATGTGCTTTCGGCAGTTCAGAGACATCACGTACACGCTCCATTCCAGGATCCTGCCGTACGTGTCCGCCCTCCCGGTAGCGGTTTCCCCGTTAGTGGTCTTGCTCGCACAAACAAATGAGTCATCCAAGGAAAAAGGGTCACCTCCGGAAAAACCGGAGGTGACCCCTGAGAAACGGAAGGCGGACGTCAGTCCCTGGCCTCCGCCAGCAGCTTCTGGATGCGGCTCACGCCCTCGACGAGGTCCTCGTCGCCGAGCGCGTACGACAGCCGCAGATAGCCCGGCGTGCCGAAGGCCTCGCCCGGCACCACCGCGACCTCGGCCTCCTCCAGGATCAGCGCGGCCAGCTCGACCGAGTCCTGCGGGCGCTTGCCGCGGATCTCCTTGCCGAGCAGGGCCTTGACCGACGGGTAGGCGTAGAAGGCGCCCTCGGGCTCCGGGCAGAGCACGCCGTCGATCTCATTGAGCATGCGCACGATCGTCTTGCGGCGGCGGTCGAAGGCCTCACGCATCTTCGCGACCGCGTCCAGGTCACCGGACACCGCGGCGAGAGCAGCGACCTGGGCGACGTTCGAGACGTTCGACGTGGCGTGCGACTGGAGGTTGGTCGCGGCCTTCACCACGTCCTTCGGACCGATGATCCACCCCACCCGCCAGCCCGTCATGGCGTACGTCTTGGCCACACCGTTGACCACGATGCACTTGTCGCGCAGCTCCGGCAGGACCGCGGGCAGCGACACGGACACCGCGTCGCCGTAGACCAGGTGCTCGTAGATCTCGTCCGTCAGCACCCACAGGCCGTGCTCGACGGCCCAGCGGCCGATGGCCTCGGTCTCGGCCTCGCTGTAGACCGCGCCCGTCGGGTTGGACGGCGACACGAAGAGGACGACCTTCGTCTTCTCCGTACGAGCCGCCTCCAGCTGCTCCACGGAGACGCGGTAACCGGTCGTCTCGTCGGCGACGACCTCGACCGGGACACCGCCTGCGAGACGGATGGACTCCGGGTACGTCGTCCAGTACGGGGCCGGGACGATGACCTCGTCGCCCGGGTCGAGGATCGCGGCGAAGGCCTCGTAGATGGCCTGCTTGCCGCCGTTGGTGATCAGGATCTGCGACACGTCGGGCTCGTAGCCGGAGTCGCGCAGCGTCTTCGCGGCGATCGCGGCCTTCAGCTCGGGCAGACCGCCGGCCGGGGTGTAGCGGTGGTACTTCGGGTTCTTGCACGCCTCGATGGCGGCCTCGACGATGTAGTCCGGGGTCGGGAAGTCGGGCTCACCGGCGCCGAAGCCGATCACCGGACGCCCGGCGGCCTTGAGGGCCTTGGCCTTGGCGTCCACGGCGAGGGTGGCGGACTCGGAGATCGCGCCGACTCGGGCGGAGACCCGGCGCTCGGTCGGAGGGGTTGCAGGGCTCATGGGTCCCATCGTTTCAGACAGGAAACTCGCCCGGCACAGGGGTTTCACGGACTGAACATCAGCTGAACATCCGTGCGGATCGTGGCCACGGCCAGCGGATCTTGTGTCTTGCGACCGATGATCTTCGGCCGATCTTTCGCCGACCAAGCCCCCCACGGGCACTTTCTGTTCGACGGCGCGCCCCGGACCACGTACACTCTCACCTCGTTGGCCATCAGCGGTCCGCGCTCGCAGGGTGTACACCGAGCACCCGTCCGGATGCGGTACGTTGGGGGACAGACACAAAGGGTCGTAGCTCAATTGGTAGAGCACTGGTCTCCAAAACCAGCGGTTGGGGGTTCAAGTCCCTCCGGCCCTGCTACACACTCCTTCGCCAGGATGTGTGCGCATGTACGTACAGCAATGCACCGCCGTGCGGTCCAGACCGGGCGCGGCACGGCCACGACCCGGAATCAGGTGAGGACGAGTGACGGACGCCGTGGGCTCCATCGACATGCCTGATGCCCAGGACGAGGCGCCGGAGTCCAAGAAGAACCGTAAGGGTGGCAAGCGCGCCAAGAAGGGCCCGCTGAAGCGACTCGCGCTCTTCTACCGCCAGATTGTCGCGGAGCTCCGCAAGGTTGTCTGGCCGACGCGTAACCAGCTGACGACGTACACCACTGTGGTGATTATCTTCGTCGTCATCATGATCGGTCTCGTGACCGTGATTGACTATGGGCTCGACAACGCCGCCAAGTACGTCTTCGGCTGAGCCAAGAGCGAAGGGCGCCGTGGTTACCGGCGCCCCTTTCGCATGTTCCACCCCTATGTATCCAGGAAGAAGCAGCCACCGTGTCTGACCAGAACCTGAACGACGCCGTCGAGCCGGACGAGTCCGTGGAAGACGAGCTCGACATCGTCGAGGGCGCGGACGAGGACCTGGACGAGGTCGAGGCTGCCGATGCCGAGGCGGGCGAGCCCGCCGAGGAAGCCGCGCTGCACGTCGAGGACGAGGAAGAGGCCCCCGAGGAGGAGGCCGAGCCCGTCGACCCCGTCGCCGCCCTGCGCGAGGAGCTCCGCACGCTGCCCGGCGAGTGGTACGTGATCCACACCTACGCCGGCTACGAGAACCGCGTGAAGACCAACCTGGAGCAGCGCGCCGTCTCGCTGAACGTCGAGGACTACATCTTCGCGGCCGAGGTGCCGCAGGAAGAGGTCGTCCAGATCAAGAACGGCGACCGCAAGACGATCAAGCAGAACAAGCTGCCGGGCTACGTCCTCGTCCGTATGGACCTGACGAACGAGTCCTGGGGCGTCGTCCGCAACACCCCCGGCGTCACCGGCTTCGTGGGCAACGCCTACGACCCGTACCCGCTGACCCTGGACGAGATCGTCAAGATGCTCGCCCCGGAGGCCGAGGAGAAGGCCGCCCGCGAGGCCGCCGAGGCCGAGGGCAAGCCGGCTCCGCAGCGCAAGGTCGAGGTCCAGGTGCTGGACTTCGAGGTCGGCGACTCGGTCACCGTCACCGACGGCCCGTTCGCCACGCTGCAGGCCACGATCAACGAGATCAACGCCGACTCGAAGAAGGTCAAGGGCCTCGTCGAGATCTTCGGCCGTGAGACCCCGGTCGAGCTCAGCTTCGACCAGATCCAGAAGAACTAGCCCTTTCCGGGCTGCTCCGGTTCCTTCTGGACACACCGCTTCCGAGCAGGTCAGATCGGCTCTCGTAGCCGCTCTGACCTGCTCGGTTTTTGGCCGCGCATAGATACCCGTTATCGTTGTGCGGTATGCCTCCATCCGGATGATCCGGACTGGATGGCTGAACACTCTCACTAAGACCCGGAGAGAGAGCACATGCCTCCCAAGAAGAAGAAGGTCACGGGGCTCATCAAGCTCCAGATCCAGGCCGGTGCCGCCAACCCGGCCCCGCCGGTCGGCCCCGCGCTGGGCCAGCACGGCGTCAACATCATGGAGTTCTGCAAGGCCTACAACGCCGCGACCGAGTCGCAGCGCGGTTGGGTCATCCCGGTGGAGATCACGGTCTACGAGGACCGCTCCTTCACCTTCATCACCAAGACTCCGCCGGCCGCCAAGATGATCCTCAAGGCTGCGGGTGTTGAGAAGGGCTCCGGCGAGCCGCACAAGACCAAGGTCGCCAAGATCACCGAGGCGCAGGTCCGCGAGATCGCCACCACCAAGATGCCCGACCTCAACGCCAACGACCTGGACGCCGCCGCGAAGATCATCGCCGGCACCGCCCGTTCCATGGGCATCACGGTCGAGGGCTGACCCCCAACCTTCCCAGCAGAAGTGAGTGGCAGGGCCTGCTCGGCCCGGACCACAACTCCTAAGAAACCCAGGAGCAGTAGTGAGCAAGCGCAGCAAGACTCTCCGCGCTGCGGACGCCAAGATCGACCGGGACAAGCTCTACGCCCCGCTCGAGGCCGTCCGTCTCGCCAAGGAGACGTCCGCGACCAAGTTCGACGGCACCGTCGAGGTCGCCTTCCGTCTGGGTGTCGACCCGCGCAAGGCCGACCAGATGGTCCGTGGCACCGTGAACCTTCCGCACGGCACCGGTAAGACCGCCCGGGTCCTGGTCTTCGCGACCGGTGACCGTGCCGAGGCCGCGCGTGCCGCGGGCGCCGACATCGTCGGCTCCGACGAGCTGATCGACGAGGTCTCGAAGGGCCGCCTGGACTTCGACGCCGTCGTCGCCACCCCGGACCTCATGGGCAAGGTCGGCCGCCTCGGTCGTGTCCTCGGCCCGCGTGGTCTGATGCCGAACCCGAAGACCGGCACCGTGACCCCGGACGTGGCCAAGGCCGTGACCGAGATCAAGGGCGGCAAGATCGAGTTCCGCGTCGACAAGCACTCGAACCTGCACTTCATCATCGGCAAGGCGTCGTTCGACGACACCAAGCTGGTGGAGAACTACGGCGCCGCGCTGGACGAGATCCTTCGTCTGAAGCCGTCCGCCGCCAAGGGTCGCTACATCAAGAAGGCCGCCATCACCACCACGATGGGCCCCGGCGTTCCGGTCGACCCGAACCGCACCCGCAACCTCCTCGTCGAGGAGGACCCGGCCGCGGTCTGAGCCAACGGCTCACCAGGCTCGAAACGGGCCCCGCACCCTTCCCGGGTGCGGGGCCCGTCCCTGTCTTCCCGTTTGTCTCCCCTGTTTGTCAGTGCCCTGGGTTAACGTGCATTCACGGGATTCGCACATGGGGGACGAATGACGAGCACGAGGGCGCGCCGGTCGGCGTTGTGGGTCGCGCTGCTGACCACGCTGACGGCCCTGGCCGCCTGTACGTCCTCCGACGACCGCGGCGAGGCGGATCCCACCGCGCCCGCCCGCGCCGTGACGGCAGCGCTGCGCACCGTCGAGCGGTCCACCGGCCAGGCCGAGTCCGCCCGCGTCAGGTCCGCGACCACCATGGGCTCGACGTTGTCGATGAAGGCCGACGGCACCCTCGCCTGGAGCGACGGCCTCACCGGCACCCTGACGATCACCTACACCGGCGGCACGACGGCCGAGACGATGCGCCGCCTCGGCACCACGTCGATGGAGGCCCGCTACCTCCCCGACGCCTACTACGCGCGCATGGGCGACACGTTCGCCGAGAAGACCGACGGCAAGCACTGGATCAAGTACCCCTACGACGACCTGGACGACCTCGCCGGCACCTCCGGAGCCGCTCTCGCGGACCAGATGCGGGGGACCGCGCCGCATACGTCGGTGAAGCTGCTGCTGTCCTCCACTGACGCACGCAAGGTCGGCGAGGAGACGGTGAGGGGCGAGCGCACCAGGCACTACTCCGGCACGGTGCAGGGGGAAGGTGCCGCCCAGCAGACCGTCGACATATGGGTCGACGACCGGGACCTGCTGGTCAAGAAGGTCGAGAAGGGCCGGACGGCCACGGGAGCGCTGACCCAGACCGCGTACTACAGCGACTACGGGGTGAAGACCAAGGTCGAGAGACCTGCGGCGGGGGACACAGCGGACCTCAAGGAGCTGCTCAAGGGCTCCGAGCGCCGCTGACTGCTGACTCGTGCGCCCTGACTCATGAGTTCTGAATTCTGAATGACCGTTCCTGGGGGGAACCAATGCGGGAATCAACGCGGCTTGGCGTGCGCGCCTTCGTGCCGCGACGGGTGGCGGGCATCGGCCTTGCCGCGCTGGTGCTTGCCGGCTGCGGCACAGGAGCCGGCGCGGAGTCGTCCGCGGACGCATCGGCCGGCGACGCCGTCGCGCGGGCCGTGGCGAAGACGGAGGACGTGACGTCCCTCAGCTATCGGGTCACCGGTCGGTTTCCCGAGCGAGGGCGAATAGCGGACGAGGCGACCGTCCGTACGTCGCAGCCGGTGGCGGCGCGGCTCCGGACGGCCAACCTGACGGGCGATCAGCAGGGGGAGTCCGAGCTGAGGTTGGTCGACGGGGTGTTGTACGGCAGCGCGACCGGCGACATGGTCGAGGAGATGGGCGGCCGGCACTGGATCAGCTACGGCCCGAATGCCAAGTTCACCACGCACGGTGGCCTGCGCATGGACGTCGGCGGTCTACGTGACCAGGTCAGCCGCAACCCGGCCCGGGAGGCCGCCTTCCTGGCAGCCGCCGAGGACGTGAAGCGGATCGGCTCCGAGAAGGTCGACGGCGCCGACACCACGCACTACGCGGGGACCGCCACCGTCGACGAACTTCGCGCCTCCCTGGACGAGGTGAAGGACAAGACGGCCCGGGAGGGGCGCCGGAACAGCCTCGACCAGTACGAGAAGTTGGGCGTGGACGAGCTTACCCTGGATGTGTGGGTCGACGGCGACGACCGCATCAAGCGGCTTCGCACACAGGGCTTCGGGCGTCACGGCACGCTCGACCTCACCTTCACCTTCACCTTCCTCGACCACGGCAAGGCGGTGACGGTTCGGGCGCCACGAGCCGACGACACCGCGGACCTGCGCAAGCCCCTGAAGAAGAAGGGGAGCTGAGCACCGTAGGGGCCGATTTGCCTGACGGCGATTCCGTCCCGTACTCTCCTACAGAAGCCAAAGACCGCTGGTCGTTGCCGTGCGCTCGCGAGAGGGTGCGGTGGCCGAAGGATCCGCTGAAAAGTGCGGACGACCCGCGCAGGTGACTGTGGAAGAACTCCCGGAGTGCGTACGTCCACCGTATGTGCCACCGGTCGAGTCCGCCCCGTGCGCCTGCGCCGGGGCGTTTCGTTTTCCCCAGTCCTCCTTCGGGTCCGCGCGGTCCGAATCACCCGGAAGGAGGCCGAGGCTCATGGCGAGGCCAGACAAGGTCGATGCCGTCGAGGAGATGCGGGACAAGTTCCGCAACTCCAACGGCGCCGTCGTTACCGCGTACACCGGTCTCACCGTGGCGCAGCTCCAGCAGCTGCGTCGTTCACTCGGTGAGAACGCTAACTACCGTGTGGCGAAGAACACGCTGACCAAGATTGCGGCCAATGAGGCCGGGATCAACACGATCGACGACCTCTTCACGGGTTCGTCGGCCGTCGCCTTCGTGACCGGTGACCCGGTCGAGGCGGCGAAGGGTCTCCGCGACTTCGCCAAGGACAACCCCAACCTCGTCATCAAGGGCGGTGTCCTTGACGGCAAGGCGCTGTCCGCCGACGACATCAAGAAGCTTGCGGACCTCGAGTCCCGCGAGGTTCTGCTCTCCAAGCTGGCCGGTGCCATGAAGGGCAAGCAGTCCCAGGCTGCCTCCGTCTTCCAGGCGCTGCCGTCGAAGCTCGTCCGCACCGTGGACGCGCTCCGTGCCAAGCAGGACGAGCAGGGCGGTGCCGAGTAACTCGGCTCGCACACTGGCCCCCGCAGCCTGAACGCGGAGGCCACAGCGGGCCGACGTACGCCCGCCACACCCAGTACATCCGGCACCTGCCGATTTAGTGGAAGGACCGCCATCATGGCGAAGCTCAGCCAGGAAGACCTGCTCGCGCAGTTCGAGGGGATGACCCTCATCGAGCTCTCCGAGTTCGTGAAGGCGTTCGAGGAGAAGTTCGACGTCACCGCCGCCGCTGCCGCGCCGGTCGTCGTCGCCGGTGGTGCCGCTGGTGGCGCCGCCGCCGAGGCCGTCGAGGAGAAGGACGAGTTCGACGTCATCCTCACCGGTGCCGGCGACAAGAAGATCCAGGTCATCAAGGTCGTGCGTGAGCTGACCTCCCTGGGCCTCAAGGAGGCCAAGGACCTCGTGGACGGCGCCCCGAAGCCCGTTCTCGAGAAGGTCGCCAAGGACGCCGCCGAGAAGGCCGCCGAGTCCCTCAAGGGCGCCGGCGCCTCCGTCGAGGTCAAGTAAGACCTTCCCGGTCTTGCTGGTCGACCACGACCTTCGCGCTTGCTGAAATACAGCCCTCCGGGGCTGTAACGCAGTCGCACCGAAGAGCGATCATCCATTCGGGTGGTCGCTCTTCGGCGTTCCTGGGGGCGCGGCCACGGTTACCTTGCGCCCGCTACGGCGAGGGGTATGGTGATCTTCGTCGTGTCCCTGGGCGCGCCCGCGTCGGGCATGGGGGCCTTGACGAACCGCACGCAGCGCGCAATTCTCAGGACGCGTCGTCACAAGGATCCGAATCCGAGGCATGGATCGGCGGCGAAGAGGGCAGTATCAACGTGCATTGAGGGCGAGCATGCCGAGGGCGTTGAGAACGAGGGCGTTGAGAACAACGAGGGTCGCGAAAAACCCGCACTGGACATCAGTGTGCCAAGTGGCTACACTGACCCTTTGCGCTGCCTGTTAGCTGTCCCCTGCCCGTCACCAGGGGCATGCCCTCGCTTGAGCACCGATGACCGGACCTCCCTGACCTGGCCATTCTTTGGTCGGAGAAGGAAACCCCTGTCTCTGTGTCCCTGTGAGGGGCCGGTACGCGCGTAGTGAGTCCGAGCCCTCGGAAGGACCCCCTCTTGGCCGCCTCGCGCACTGCCTCGACCGCGAATACGAACAACGCCGCCAGCACCGCCCCGCTGCGCATCTCCTTTGCAAAGATCAAGGAGCCCCTCGAGGTTCCCAACCTGCTCGCGCTGCAGACCGAGAGCTTCGACTGGCTGCTCGGCAACACCGCCTGGCAGAGTCGGGTCGAGGCGGCTCTGGAGTCCGGTCAGGACGTCCCCACCAAGTCCGGTCTGGAGGAGATCTTCGAGGAGATCTCCCCGATCGAGGACTTCTCCGGGTCGATGTCGCTGACGTTCCGCGACCACCGTTTCGAGCCGCCGAAGAACAGCATCGACGAGTGCAAGGAGCGCGACTTCACGTACGCCGCTCCGCTCTTCGTGACGGCTGAGTTCACCAACAACGAGACCGGCGAGATCAAGTCCCAGACGGTCTTCATGGGCGACTTCCCGCTCATGACCCACAAGGGCACCTTCGTCATCAACGGCACCGAGCGTGTCGTGGTGTCCCAGCTGGTCCGCTCGCCCGGCGTCTACTTCGACTCCTCCATCGACAAGACGTCCGACAAGGACATCTTCTCGGCCAAGATCATCCCGTCCCGGGGTGCCTGGCTGGAGATGGAGATCGACAAGCGCGACATGGTCGGTGTCCGCATCGACCGCAAGCGCAAGCAGTCCGTGACCGTTCTGCTCAAGGCTCTCGGTTGGACGACCGAGCAGATCCTCGAGGAGTTCGGCGAGTACGAGTCCATGCGCGCCACCCTGGAGAAGGACCACACCCAGGGCCAGGACGACGCGCTGCTCGACATCTACCGCAAGCTGCGTCCGGGCGAGCCCCCCACGCGTGAGGCCGCGCAGACGCTTCTGGAGAACCTGTACTTCAACCCGAAGCGCTACGACCTCGCCAAGGTCGGCCGCTACAAGGTCAACAAGAAGCTGGGTGCGGAGGCTCCGCTGGACGCGGGCATCCTGACCGTCGAGGACATCATCTCGACGATCAAGTACCTGGTGAAGCTGCACGCCGGCGAGACCGAGACGGCGGCGGACAACGGTCAGACGATCGTTGTCGAGACCGACGACATCGACCACTTCGGCAACCGTCGTCTGCGCAGCGTCGGCGAGCTCATCCAGAACCAGGTCCGCACCGGTCTGGCTCGTATGGAGCGCGTCGTCCGTGAGCGCATGACGACTCAGGACGTCGAGGCGATCACGCCGCAGACCCTGATCAACATCCGGCCGGTCGTCGCCTCCATCAAGGAGTTCTTCGGCACCAGCCAGCTGTCGCAGTTCATGGACCAGAACAACCCGCTGTCGGGTCTCACCCACAAGCGCCGTCTGTCGGCTCTTGGCCCGGGTGGTCTCTCCCGTGAGCGGGCCGGCTTCGAGGTCCGTGACGTGCACCCGTCTCACTACGGCCGTATGTGCCCGATCGAGACTCCCGAAGGCCCGAACATCGGTCTGATCGGTTCGCTCGCCTCGTACGGCCGCGTCAACGCGTTCGGCTTCGTGGAGACGCCCTACCGCCGGGTCACCGACGGTGTCGTCACCGACGAGGTCGACTACCTGACGGCCGACGAAGAGGACCGCTTCGTCATCGCGCAGGCCAACGCCACGCTCAACGACGACATGCGGTTCACCGAGAACCGCGTCCTGGTCCGCCGCCGTGGCGGCGAGGTCGACTACGTCGCCGGTGACGACGTGGACTACATGGACGTCTCGCCGCGCCAGATGGTGTCGGTCGCGACCGCCATGATCCCGTTCCTCGAGCACGACGACGCCAACCGTGCCCTCATGGGCGCGAACATGATGCGTCAGGCCGTCCCGCTCATCAAGAGCGAGTCGCCGCTCGTCGGCACCGGCATGGAGTACCGCTCCGCCGTCGACGCCGGCGACGTGGTCAAGGCAGAGAAGGCGGGTGTGGTCCAGGAGGTCTCCGCGGACTACATCACCACCGCCAACGACGACGGCACGTACATCACGTACCGCCTGGCCAAGTTCGCCCGCTCCAACCAGGGCACCTCGGTCAACCAGAAGGTCATCGTCAACGAGGGCGACCGGATCATCGAGGGCCAGGTCCTGGCCGACGGTCCGGCCACCGAGAACGGCGAGATGGCGCTGGGCAAGAACCTGCTCGTGGCGTTCATGCCGTGGGAGGGTCACAACTACGAGGACGCGATCATCCTGTCGCAGCGCCTCGTGCAGGACGACGTCCTCTCCTCGATCCACATCGAGGAGCACGAGGTCGACGCCCGTGACACCAAGCTCGGCCCCGAGGAGATCACCCGGGACATCCCGAACGTCTCCGAGGAGGTCCTCGCCGACCTCGACGAGCGCGGCATCATCCGTATCGGTGCCGAGGTCGTCGCCGGCGACATCCTCGTCGGCAAGGTCACGCCCAAGGGCGAGACCGAGCTGACCCCGGAGGAGCGCCTGCTGCGCGCGATCTTCGGTGAGAAGGCCCGTGAGGTCCGTGACACCTCGCTGAAGGTGCCGCACGGCGAGATCGGCAAGGTCATCGGCGTCCGCGTCTTCGACCGCGAGGAGGGCGACGAGCTTCCCCCCGGTGTGAACCAGCTTGTGCGCGTGTACGTGGCGCAGAAGCGCAAGATCACCGACGGTGACAAGCTCGCCGGCCGCCACGGCAACAAGGGTGTCATCTCCAAGATCCTGCCCATCGAGGACATGCCGTTCCTCGAGGACGGGACCCCGGTCGACATCATCCTCAACCCGCTCGGTGTGCCGTCCCGAATGAACCCGGGACAGGTCCTGGAGATCCACCTCGGCTGGCTCGCCAGCCGCGGCTGGGACGTCTCCGGCCTCGGCGAGGAGTGGGCGCAGCGCCTCCAGGCGATCGGCGCCGACGCGGTCCAGCCGGGCACGAACGTCGCGACCCCCGTCTTCGACGGTGCGCGCGAGGACGAGCTCGCCGGTCTGCTGGAGCACACGATCCCGAACCGCGACGGCGAGCGCATGGTGCTCCCGACCGGTAAGGCACCGCTGTTCGACGGCCGCTCGGGTGAGCCCTTCCCGGAGCCGATCTCGGTCGGCTACATGTACATCCTGAAGCTGCACCACCTGGTCGACGACAAGCTGCACGCGCGCTCGACCGGCCCGTACAGCATGATCACCCAGCAGCCGCTGGGTGGTAAGGCCCAGTTCGGTGGCCAGCGCTTCGGTGAGATGGAGGTGTGGGCGCTGGAGGCATACGGCGCCGCGTACGCCCTCCAGGAGCTGCTGACCATCAAGTCCGACGACGTCACCGGCCGCGTGAAGGTCTACGAGGCCATCGTCAAGGGCGAGAACATCCCCGAGCCCGGCATCCCCGAGTCCTTCAAGGTGCTCATCAAGGAGATGCAGTCGCTCTGCCTGAACGTGGAGGTGCTGTCCAGCGACGGTATGTCCATCGAGATGCGTGACACCGACGAGGACGTCTTCCGCGCTGCGGAGGAGCTCGGCATCGACCTGTCCCGGCGCGAGCCGAGCAGCGTCGAAGAGGTCTGACGGGAGTCCGGCGGGGCCCTTACCCACAGGGCCCCGCCGACCCCCAGGCCCCCGTTTCAGACCCCAAGACTTACAACCCTGAGAGGGATTGACGCATAGTGCTCGACGTCAACTTCTTCGATGAGCTCCGGATCGGTCTGGCCACCGCTGACGACATCCGTCAGTGGAGCCACGGCGAGGTCAAGAAGCCCGAGACCATCAACTACCGCACCCTCAAGCCCGAAAAGGACGGACTCTTCTGCGAGAAGATCTTCGGTCCGACCCGGGACTGGGAGTGCTACTGCGGCAAGTACAAGCGTGTCCGCTTCAAGGGCATCATCTGTGAGCGCTGCGGCGTCGAGGTCACTCGCGCCAAGGTGCGTCGTGAGCGGATGGGCCACATCGAGCTGGCCGCGCCCGTCACGCACATCTGGTACTTCAAGGGTGTCCCGAGCCGGCTGGGCTACCTGCTCGACCTGGCTCCCAAGGACCTCGAGAAGGTCATCTACTTCGCGGCGTACATGATCACGTACGTCGACGAGGAGCGCCGTACGCGTGACCTGCCCTCCCTGGAGGCGCACGTCTCCGTCGAGCGGCAGCAGGTCGAGAACCGGCGGGACGCCGACCTGGAGGCCCGCGCCAAGAAGCTCGAGACCGACCTGGCCGAGCTCGAGGCCGAGGGTGCCAAGGCCGACGTGCGCCGCAAGGTGCGCGAGGGCGCCGAGCGTGAGATGAAGCAGCTGCGCGACCGTGCGCAGCGCGAGATCGACCGTCTCGACGAGGTGTGGACCCGGTTCAAGAACCTCAAGGTCCAGGACCTCGAGGGCGACGAGCTGCTCTACCGCGAGCTGCGTGACCGCTTCGGCACGTACTTCGACGGCTCGATGGGTGCCGCGGCGCTGCAGAAGCGCCTGGAGTCCTTCGACCTCGACGAGGAAGCCGAGAAGCTCCGCGAGATCATCCGCACCGGCAAGGGCCAGAAGAAGACCCGTGCGCTCAAGCGCCTGAAGGTCGTCTCCGCGTTCCTGCAGACCAGCAACAGCCCCAAGGGCATGGTGCTCGACTGCGTGCCGGTCATCCCGCCGGACCTTCGCCCGATGGTGCAGCTGGACGGTGGCCGCTTCGCGACCTCCGACCTGAACGACCTGTACCGCCGTGTGATCAACCGGAACAACCGACTGAAGCGCCTTCTCGACCTCGGTGCGCCCGAGATCATCGTGAACAACGAGAAGCGCATGCTCCAGGAGGCCGTCGACGCGCTGTTCGACAACGGTCGTCGTGGTCGCCCGGTCACCGGTCCCGGTAACCGTCCGCTGAAGTCCCTCAGCGACATGCTGAAGGGTAAGCAGGGTCGATTCCGTCAGAACCTGCTCGGTAAGCGTGTGGACTACTCCGCGCGTTCCGTGATCGTCGTCGGTCCGCAGCTGAAGCTGCACCAGTGCGGTCTGCCCAAGGCGATGGCGCTGGAGCTCTTCAAGCCGTTCGTGATGAAGCGCCTGGTCGACCTGAACCACGCGCAGAACATCAAGAGCGCCAAGCGCATGGTGGAGCGCGGCCGCACGGTCGTGTACGACGTCCTCGAAGAGGTCATCGCCGAGCACCCGGTTCTGCTGAACCGTGCTCCCACCCTGCACCGCCTCGGCATCCAGGCCTTCGAACCGCAGCTGGTCGAGGGCAAGGCCATCCAGATCCACCCGCTCGTCTGCACCGCGTTCAACGCGGACTTCGACGGTGACCAGATGGCCGTGCACCTGCCGCTGTCCGCGGAGGCGCAGGCCGAGGCCCGCATCCTGATGCTGTCCTCGAACAACATCCTCAAGCCCGCCGACGGCCGTCCGGTGACGATGCCGACCCAGGACATGGTCCTCGGTCTGTTCTTCCTCACCACGGACAGCGAGATGCGGAACGTGAAGGGCGCGGACCGCGGCTTCTCGTCCGTGGCCGAGGCGATCATGGCCTTCGACGCCGGCGAGCTCTCGCTCCAGTCGAAGATCGACATCCGCTTCCCGGTGGGCACCATCCCGCCGCGTGGCTGGATGCCGCCCGCCCAGGAAGAGGGCGAGCCGGAGTGGCAGCAGGGTGACAGCTTCCGTCTGAAGACCACGCTCGGCCGTGCGCTCTTCAACGAACTGCTGCCCGAGGACTACCCGTTCGTCGACTACGAGGTCGGCAAGAAGCAGCTCTCCGAGATCGTCAACGACCTCGCCGAGCGCTACCCGAAGGTCATCGTGGCGGCGACGCTCGACAACCTGAAGGCGTCCGGCTTCTACTGGGCCACCCGTTCCGGCGTCACCGTCGCCATCTCCGACGTCGTCGTTCCCGAGGCGAAGAAGGAGATCGTCAAGGGCTACGAGGCGCAGGACGAGAAGGTCCAGAAGCAGTACGAGCGCGGTCTGATCACCAAGGACGAGCGCACGCAGGAGCTCATCGCGATCTGGACCAAGGCGACCAACGAGGTTGCCGAGGCGATGAACGAGAACTTCCCGAAGACCAACCCGATCTTCATGATGGTGAACTCGGGTGCACGAGGCAACATGATGCAGATGCGTCAGATTGCCGGTATGCGTGGTCTGGTGTCGAACGCGAAGAACGAGACCATCCCGCGTCCGATCAAGGCCTCGTTCCGTGAGGGTCTGTCCGTGCTGGAGTACTTCATCTCCACGCACGGTGCGCGTAAGGGTCTGGCGGACACCGCCCTTCGTACCGCCGACTCGGGTTACCTCACCCGTCGTCTGGTCGACGTCTCCCAGGACGTCATCATCCGCGAGGAGGACTGCGGCACCGAGCGTGGCCTCAAGCTCCACATCGCGGAGCGCGGCGCGGACGGTGTGCTGCGCAAGGCGGACAACGCCGAGACCAGCGTGTACGCGCGCTGCCTCGCCGAGGACATCGTCGTCGACGGCAAGGTGCTCGCCCCGGCGGGCGTCGACCTCGGTGACGTCCTCATCGACCAGCTGGTCAAGGCCGGCATCGAGGAGGTCAAGACCCGCTCGGTCCTGACCTGTGAGTCCGCCGTCGGCACCTGCGCCATGTGCTACGGCCGCTCGCTCGCCACCGGCAAGCTGGTCGACATCGGTGAGGCGGTCGGCATCATCGCCGCCCAGTCCATCGGTGAGCCCGGTACCCAGCTGACGATGCGTACCTTCCACACCGGTGGTGTGGCCGGTGACGACATCACCCAGGGTCTGCCGCGTGTCGTCGAGCTCTTCGAGGCCCGTACCCCGAAGGGTGTCGCCCCGATCTCCGAGGCCACCGGCCGCGTCCGGATCGAGGAGACCGAGAAGACCAAGAAGCTCGTCGTCACCCCGGACGACGGCAGCGACGAGACGGCGTTCCCGATCTCGAAGCGTGCCCGACTCCTGGTCAGCGAGGGCGAGCACGTCGAGGTGGGCCAGAAGCTCACCGTGGGTGCCACCAACCCGCACGACGTGCTGCGCATCCTGGGTCAGCGTGCCGTCCAGGTCCACCTGGTCGGCGAGGTCCAGAAGGTCTACAACTCGCAGGGTGTGTCGATCCACGACAAGCACATCGAGATCATCATCCGGCAGATGCTGCGCCGCGTGACGATCATCGAGTCCGGCGACGCCGAGCTGCTGCCCGGCGAGCTGGTCGAGCGCTCGAAGTTCGAGACCGAGAACCGTCGTGTGGTCCAGGAGGGCGGTCACCCGGCCTCCGGTCGTCCGCAGCTGATGGGTATCACCAAGGCCTCGCTGGCGACGGAATCCTGGCTGTCGGCCGCCTCCTTCCAGGAGACGACCCGAGTCCTGACGGATGCGGCGATCAACGCCAAGTCCGACAGCCTCATCGGCCTCAAGGAGAACGTCATCATCGGTAAGCTCATCCCGGCCGGTACGGGTCTGTCCCGCTACCGCAACATCCGGGTCGAGCCGACCGAGGAGGCCAAGGCCGCGATGTACTCGGCTGTCGGCTACGACGACATCGACTACTCGCCGTTCGGTACCGGCTCCGGCCAGGCCGTTCCGCTGGAGGACTACGACTACGGTCCGTACAACCAGTAAGCGAGCAGCCTGAGTCAGGCACAATCGAGGGCGGTCACCTTCCGGGGTGGCCGCCCTTCGGCGTGTGTGGCCTGTTTCCCGTGCCCCTTTCGGGCCGTCGCGGCCGTCTCCGGGTTTTCTCGGGGGCGACCCCGATGCCCTCGGTGCCGGTTCGGCGCATCATGGAGGGACTCCGACCAGTACGGGGGAGGTGCTCCATGACGCATCCGTCGTGGCAGCCGGGGCAGCCGTGGGAGCCATGGAAGGGCAGCAGCGCGCCGCAGCCGTGGTCCGGCGCCGGCGCGCCGCAGCCGTGGACGGGCCCGAGCGCGCCGTCGATGCTCGCCTCGCACGCCGATCGTGAGCGCGCCGTGGACGTGCTCAGAGCCGGCTACGCCGAGGGGCGGCTGGAGCAGCCCGAGTTCGAGCAGCGGGTCTCACGGGCCTACACGGCTCGTACGGTGGGGGAGCTGGCCCTGCTGGTCGCCGACCTGCCGCAGGGCCCCATGCCGCACCCGGCGCCCGTGACGCCCGTCCCACCGACGTTCCTGGCGACGCACCGGCCGCCGACGAACGGCAAGGCCGTAGGTTCCGCGGTCTGTGGGGTCCTGACCCTCGTGAGCTTCGGGCTGACCGGCATTCCGGCCGTCGTCCTGGGGCACGCGGCTCGCTCCGAGATTCGCCGAACCGGTGAGGGCGGGGACGGCCTCGCCCTCACCGGCCTCGTGCTGGGGTGGCTGTCGACCGCGGCCTGGGCGGCCATGCTGACGCTGATGATCGTCGCTGCCGCCCTGTCGGCATGAGGGCTGTGGGCGGTCGTTCCGTCGATCCTGCGATGTGGCGCTGACATGCCAGGATCGCCGATTCGAAGATCAAACACGGCGCACGGTCTTGACATCGGCCGTATGGCGATGCGGGCGAGGCCCATTTGTTTTGACCGCAGCGAATGAGGTAGGTACGCTCAGACCTTGTGCCTGGGGTGTGCCCTGGCTCTCGTGCGTGCCTTCACCCGCATCGCGAGCTGTGAGCGGCCACCGTAATCTGTGCTGTTTTTTCGCCTTGCGGCGGGAGTCCGCCGGATTCGACACACCCGACCGCGTGGGTCGGCGACGTTCCAGGTTAGCTTCACCATTCGGCACACAGAAACCGGAGAAGTAGTGCCTACGATCCAGCAGCTGGTCCGTAAGGGCCGGCAGGACAAGGTCGAGAAGAACAAGACGCCCGCACTCGAGGGTTCCCCTCAGCGTCGTGGCGTCTGCACGCGTGTGTTCACGACCACCCCGAAGAAGCCGAACTCGGCCCTGCGTAAGGTCGCGCGTGTGCGTCTGACCAGCGGGATCGAGGTCACCGCTTACATTCCGGGTGAGGGACACAACCTGCAGGAGCACTCCATCGTGCTCGTGCGCGGCGGCCGTGTGAAGGACCTGCCGGGTGTTCGCTACAAGATCATCCGTGGCTCCCTCGACACCCAGGGTGTCAAGAACCGCAAGCAGGCCCGTTCCCGCTACGGCGCCAAGAAGGAGAAGTAGAAATGCCTCGTAAGGGCCCCGCCCCGAAGCGCCCGGTCATCATCGACCCGGTCTACGGTTCTCCTCTGGTGACGTCGCTCATCAACAAGGTGCTGCTGAACGGCAAGCGCTCCACCGCCGAGCGCATCGTCTACGGCGCCATGGAAGGTCTGCGTGAGAAGACGGGCAACGACCCGATCATCACGCTGAAGCGCGCGCTGGAGAACATCAAGCCGACCCTCGAGGTCAAGTCCCGCCGTGTCGGTGGTGCGACGTACCAGGTTCCGATCGAGGTCAAGCCCGGTCGTGCCAACACGCTCGCGCTGCGCTGGCTCGTCGGCTACTCCCGCGCCCGTCGCGAGAAGACCATGACCGAGCGTCTGCTCAACGAGCTTCTCGACGCTTCGAACGGCCTCGGTGCGGCCGTCAAGAAGCGCGAGGACACGCACAAGATGGCCGAGTCCAACAAGGCCTTCGCGCACTACCGCTGGTAGTCGCTACCCACATCGAGACCGAGAGAAGACTGAAGCCTTATGGCTACCACTTCACTTGACCTGGCCAAGGTCCGCAACATTGGGATCATGGCCCACATCGACGCGGGCAAGACGACCACCACCGAGCGGATCCTGTTCTACACCGGCGTCAGCTACAAGATCGGTGAGGTCCACGACGGCGCTGCCACTATGGACTGGATGGAGCAGGAGCAGGAGCGTGGCATCACGATCACGTCTGCTGCGACCACCTGTCACTGGCCGCTCGAGGACAACGACTACACCATCAACATCATCGACACCCCGGGGCACGTCGACTTCACCGTTGAGGTGGAGCGCTCCCTGCGTGTGCTCGACGGTGCCGTGACGGTGTTCGACGGTGTCGCCGGTGTCGAGCCGCAGTCCGAGACGGTGTGGCGTCAGGCCGACCGTTACGGCGTGCCGCGTATTTGCTTCGTGAACAAGCTGGACCGTACCGGCGCCGAGTTCCACCGCTGCGTGGACATGATCTCGGACCGCCTGGGCGCCCAGCCGCTCGTCATGCAGCTTCCGATCGGCGCCGAGGCCGACTTCAAGGGCGTTGTGGACCTGGTCCGCATGAAGGCGCTCGTGTGGTCCGCCGAGGCCGCCAAGGGCGAGATGTACGACGTCGTCGACATCCCGGCCACGCACACCGAGGCTGCCGAGGAGTACCGCGGCAAGCTGATCGAGGGCGTCGCCGAGAACGACGAAGAGATCATGGAGCTGTACCTGGAGGGCCAGGAGCCCACCGAGGAGCAGCTGTACGCCGCGATCCGTCGCATCACCATCGCGTCCGGCAAGTCCAGCGACACCACGGTCACCCCGGTGTTCTGTGGCACCGCGTTCAAGAACAAGGGCGTCCAGCCCCTGCTCGACGCGGTCGTGCGCTACCTGCCGACCCCGCTCGACGTCGAGGCCATCGAGGGCCACGACGTGAAGGACCCCGAGCTGGTCGTCAAGCGCAAGCCGTCCGACGACGAGCCGCTGTCCGCGCTGGCGTTCAAGATCATGAGCGACCCGCACCTCGGCAAGCTCACCTTCGTCCGGGTTTACTCGGGCCGCCTGGAGTCCGGCACCGCCGTGCTGAACTCCGTCAAGGGCAAGAAGGAGCGCATCGGCAAGATCTACCGCATGCACGCGAACAAGCGTGAGGAGATCGACTCGGTGGGCGCCGGCGACATCATCGCCGTCATGGGCCTCAAGCAGACCACCACCGGTGAGACGCTGAGCGACGACAAGAACCCGGTCATCCTGGAGTCCATGGACTTCCCGGCGCCGGTCATCCAGGTCGCCATCGAGCCCAAGTCGAAGGGCGACCAGGAGAAGCTGGGCGTCGCGATCCAGCGCCTGGCCGAGGAGGACCCGTCCTTCCAGGTCCACTCGGACGAGGAGACCGGCCAGACCATCATCGGTGGTATGGGCGAGCTGCACCTCGAGGTGCTGGTCGACCGTATGCGCCGTGAGTTCAAGGTCGAGGCCAACGTCGGCAAGCCGCAGGTCGCCTACCGTGAGACGATCCGCAAGGCCGTCGAGCGCGTCGACTACACGCACAAGAAGCAGACTGGTGGTACCGGCCAGTTCGCCAAGGTGCAGATCGCGATCGAGCCGATCGAGGGCGGCGACGCCTCGTACGAGTTCGTGAACAAGGTGACCGGTGGTCGTATCCCGAAGGAGTACATCCCTTCGGTCGACGCCGGTGCGCAGGAGGCCATGCAGTTCGGCATCCTCGCCGGTTACGAGATGACCGGCGTGCGCGTCACCCTCATCGACGGTGGCTACCACGAGGTCGACTCCTCGGAGCTCGCCTTCAAGATCGCCGGTTCGCAGGCCTTCAAGGAGGCCGCGCGCAAGGCCAGCCCTGTGCTCCTTGAGCCGATGATGGCCGTCGAGGTCACCACGCCCGAGGACTACATGGGCGAGGTCATCGGCGACATCAACTCCCGCCGTGGCCAGATCCAGGCCATGGAGGAGCGGGCGGGTGCTCGCGTCGTGAAGGGCCTCGTGCCCCTCTCGGAGATGTTCGGCTACGTCGGCGACCTGCGCAGCAAGACGTCCGGCCGTGCCAGCTACTCCATGCAGTTCGACTCCTACGCCGAGGTTCCGCGGAACGTCGCCGAGGAGATCATCGCGAAGGCCAAGGGCGAGTAACGCACCGCGTTCACACGCTTTAGGCTTGACTCCGGAGCCTTGAGGGGCAAACACCCGCAAACACGGATGTTTGCCCCGAGGCCCGGGCATTCCAGCAAAGATCACCTGGCGCCGATGAAGCAAGGCGTTCAGAACCACTCCACAGGAGGACCCCGTGGCGAAGGCGAAGTTCGAGCGGACTAAGCCCCACGTCAACATCGGCACCATCGGTCACATCGACCACGGTAAGACGACCCTTACGGCCGCCATTACCAAGGTGCTGCACGACGCGTACCCGGACCTGAACGAGGCCTCGGCCTTCGACCAGATCGACAAGGCTCCCGAGGAGCGCCAGCGCGGTATCACCATCTCCATCGCGCACGTCGAGTACCAGACCGAGACGCGTCACTACGCCCACGTCGACTGCCCCGGTCACGCGGACTACATCAAGAACATGATCACCGGTGCTGCCCAGATGGACGGCGCCATCCTCGTGGTCGCCGCCACCGACGGCCCGATGCCGCAGACCAAGGAGCACGTGCTCCTGGCCCGCCAGGTCGGCGTTCCGTACATCGTCGTCGCCCTGAACAAGGCCGACATGGTGGACGACGAGGAGATCCTGGAGCTCGTCGAGCTCGAGGTTCGTGAGCTGCTCTCCGAGTACGAGTTCCCGGGCGACGACCTGCCGGTCGTCAAGGTCTCGGCGCTCAAGGCCCTTGAGGGCGACAAGGAGTGGGGCAACACCGTCCTCGAGCTCATGAAGGCCGTGGACGAGAACATCCCGCAGCCCGAGCGTGACGTCGACAAGCCGTTCCTGATGCCGATCGAGGACGTCTTCACGATCACCGGTCGCGGTACGGTCGTCACCGGCCGTATCGAGCGTGGTGTCCTGAAGGTCAACGAGACCGTTGACATCGTGGGCATCAAGCAGGAGAAGACCACCACCACGGTCACCGGCATCGAGATGTTCCGCAAGCTGCTCGACGAGGGCCAGGCCGGTGAGAACGTCGGTCTGCTGCTCCGCGGCATCAAGCGCGAGGACGTCGAGCGCGGCCAGGTCATCATCAAGCCCGGTTCGGTTACGCCGCACACCGAGTTCGAGGCCCAGGCCTACATCCTGTCCAAGGACGAGGGTGGCCGCCACACGCCGTTCTTCAACAACTACCGTCCGCAGTTCTACTTCCGTACGACGGACGTGACCGGCGTTGTGACCCTCCCCGAGGGCACCGAGATGGTCATGCCGGGTGACAACACCGAGATGAAGGTGGAGCTCATCCAGCCCGTCGCCATGGAAGAGGGCCTGAAGTTCGCCATCCGTGAGGGTGGCCGGACGGTCGGCGCCGGCCAGGTCACCAAGATCAACAAGTAAGCTTGTTGATTTGACCTGGTAGCTCCAGCGCGAGCTCCTGAAGGGGCCCGTACGACTTCTGTCGTACGGGCCCCTTTGCTGTGTGCCTCTAGGGCGTCAGGTGTTGTCGCCGTCCGGGACGATGCAGAAGGCGACGTGGCTCAGGTCCGCGAAGCCACCGCTGGGGTTGATCGGGGCATGGAGCGTCTCGTCGGCCTCGATCTGGCCGGCCATCGTCGGCCGGTAGTCGTAGATGTTCGCGTTGTTGCCGCCCTTGACGATGACCGCACCGGCGGCGAAGAGGCTGTCGACGCCGAAATCGAACGAGAGAAGCTGCCCTTGATCACCCTCCGTGACGCCGAGGGTGATCGTTCCGTCCTGGCCGCCAGAAGAGAAGTTGAGCACCTCCCCGTCTACGGGCGCGTCGTCCGTGTCGACCTCCAGGGTGAACCCGTTGATGTCCACGCAGTCCGGGTTCACCTCAGCCGTGTACTCGACGGGTGCCACCTCGGCCATCAGCTGCGGCCCCGGCTGTGCCGACGCGGGACCGGCTCCGAAGGTGACCGCCAGCGCCGTGGTCAGGCCGAGGCCGACGCAGCGCGCTCCCCATCTCGCTCGCGTCGGCCGTGTGGTCGCTCGACTGGTTACTCGCACGATGAGTGCTCCTTTTGCTCTTGATCTGCCTGATTGCGCCCTTTGTAGGCAGTCTGATTATTTGCACAATCGGACCGGCGGCAGTCCCCGGGGATTCCTTTCCCTGGGCCGTCCGGGTTGCAGGGCACTGGAAAGGGCGAACATCGCTACGGCGGCTGCGCCGGGCAGTCGAGGGCGTCGGCAACACGCCTGTATGTGCTGGTGCTTGCGATGCGGTCATAGTAAATACACGTAAATACAGTTTCGCCGCATTTCGGGAAGGGCGCCGCCATGTCAGAGACCGCTGCGCCGCCTGGTGGGGCCGCCCGCGCGGGCGAGGCCCATCACAGGGCCGTAGTCGAGCGTTCCCTGCGGGGTTTCACAGGGGCGGGCTACGACAAGGGGCGGCCCTGGCTGGTCCAGGCTGCGTGGTTCGCCGTCATGCATCTCGTGTTCCGCAAGTGGTGGTTCCCGGCCCGCTGGCGGCCCGCAGTGCTGCGGGCGTTCGGTGCGCGGGTCGGGCGGCGGGCGCTGATCCGGCACGGTGTCCGGGTGCACTGGCCCTGGCGGCTGTCCGTCGGCGACGACGTCTGGATCGGTGAGGGCGCCTGGTTGCTGAACCTGCAGCCGATCACCATCGGCAGCGACGTATGTGTCTCGCAGGACGCGTTCCTGTGCACCGGAAGTCACCAACACCGCAGTCCCACCATGGAGTTCGACAATGGGCCCATCCGTCTGGAGCCCGGATCGTGGGTCGCGGCCCGGGCCGTCGTACTGCGCGGTGTGACCGTCGGCCGCGGTGCGGTGGTCGGTGCCTCGGCGGTCGCCCACCGTGACGTCGCCCCCGGTGAGGTCATCACCTGTGGGGTCGCGGCATGAGAGTCGTCCACGTGGTGACGCTCGTCAGCGACGACGGAGCGTACGGCGGTCCGACGAGCGTGGCCGCCGGGCACCTGGAGGAGTGCGCCGCCCGCGGACACGAGGTCAAGCTGGTGTCGCTGTGGCGGGGCAGGTCCTCGGCACCGCAACGCCTCGGCTCGGTGCCGCTGCAGACGCGTCCGGCCCGCTCGCTGCTGCCGGGGCGCTTCACCGGGCTGATGCATCCGCTGCTGGTCAGGGACCTGTGGGTGTCGATGGGCAGGGCCGACGTGGTCCATGTGCACGCGGGGCGCGACCTCGTCTCGCTCGCGGCACTCGCCGTCGCCGCGCTGCGCCGCAAGAAGTTCTTCGCGCAGACGCACGGCATGGTCCAGCCCCGGCACGCGGCCGTCGCCAGGCTCTTCGACCGCGTGTACGTGCCGCTGCTGCGTCGGGCGCATGGCTGCCTGGTTCTCACCGAGCACGAGCGCCGGGCCGTGGCCGAGGTCATCGGCGCCGACGGTCCGCCGCTGATGACCCTGCCCAACGGGGTGCGACCCGAGCGCGGGGGAGGGGCGGAGCAGCCGCGGCGCGAGCGGGAGGTGCTCTTCCTCGCCAGACTGCATCCGCGCAAGCGTCCGGAGGCCTTCGTCGAGATGGCCGCTCTGGTGCACCGGCGGATGCCTGACGCCCGGTTCACGATCCACGGGGCGGACGAGGGGATGCTGCCGACGGTGCGCCGGCTGATCGCCGCCCATGGGCTGCAGGGGATCGTCTCCTACGGCGGGGCGCTGCGGCATCCGGAGGCGGTACGGGCGTATGCGAGGGCGGCGGTCTACGTGCTGCCCAGTGTGGACGAGCCGTTCCCGATGACCGTGATGGAGGCTCTCTCGGCCGGCACCCCCGTGGTGTGCACGGACAGCTGCGGCATCGCGGACGAGCTGGCCCACCGGGGGGCGGCGATGGTCACCGACGGCAGTCCCGAAGCGCTGGCCGACGCGGTGTGCGGTGTGCTGGCCGACGACGCCAAGAGGGACGCCCTCGTGGGGGCGGGGCATCGCGCCGTCCGGGAGGCGTTCTCGATCCATGCGGTGACGGATCGGCTGGAGGCGATCTATCGGGGTGCCTGTCACGCCCCCTCTCGGGATTAGCTCGCGCGCGGACGACTCCGGGAATTCGGTACGCGGTTGATCCTCCCGCCCGTTCACGCACGAGGTCGAGGTAATGGAATTCTCCAGCACGCTGCAGCAGCTCTCGAAGGTGCAGAAACCCGCCCAGGGGGTCTCCTTCTACTCCCGGTTCGTCAACCGGCCGGCCGGGAGACTGCTCGCGGCAGCGGCGTACCGCATCGGACTCTCGCCCAACCATGTGACGGCCGTCAGCGCGCTGATCACCTTCGCGGCCGTTTTCACGATTGCTCTCCGCCCACCTTCCTATGTGTTGGGGCAGTGGGTCTCACTCGCTCTGCTTCTCGGGTTCGCGCTCGATTCCGCGGACGGTCAGCTGGCCAGGCTGCACCGGTCGTCCAGCCTTTCCGGGGAGTGGCTGGACCATGTGGTGGACTGCGCGAAAATCCTGGGCATTCACGCGGCGGTGCTGATTTCCTTCTACCGCTTCTTCGATCTGACGCAGCCCGCGCTGCTGCTCCCGGTCATCTTCCAGTTCGCCGCTGTCCTGCTGTTCTTCGGAGGGATTCTCACGGAACAGCTCAGAAGGCGAAGCGTGAAACCGCCCACCGGACCGCCGGCCCCGGCTTCCAGCGTTCGTGGCATGGCCCTCTTGCCTGTGGATTACGGGCTGTTCTGCCTGATTTTCCTGTGCCTGGGGAGCCAGAAGCTGTTCCTCGCGCTGTACGTCGCCCTGCTCGTGGCCCACGTCGTGCTCCTTCCGGCGTTCTTTGCCAAGTGGCTGCGGGAGCTGTCCTGACGCGAACTCGGACGGAGGTATCGGGCACCTTGTGATGCGGAAACGCGCGGCATATCACATGAAAAGGTGTAAACAGTGATTAATCTGCCAGTCGGATTCCGGCTTTCCAGAAGGAGCTGCCATGAGCAAGCAGGTGGATGTCGTTGTCGCGGGTGGCGGGGGATTCATCGGTGGGCATCTCGCGGCCGACCTTTTGTCCCAGGGGCTGACCGTTCGGTGTGTCGACATCAAGCCGCAGCATGAGTGGCAGCAGGTGCACGCCGGCGCCGAGAACGTCGTCGCCGATCTGTCCCTCCTCGAAAGCGCCCGCACAGCCGTCCGGAACGCCCGTCAGGTGTACATGCTGGCCGCCGACATGGGCGGCATGGGATTCATCGAGAACCACAAGGCCGCCTGCATGATGTCGGTGCTGACCAGCACCCACATGCTCAAGGCCGCGCACGAGGCCGGTGTGGAGCGCTATTTCTACTCCTCGTCCGCCTGCGTGTACGCAGCCGGCAAGCAGAGCGACCCGAAAGTCACCGCCCTCAAGGAGGAGGACGCCTACCCGGCGCAGCCCGAGGACGGCTACGGCTGGGAGAAGCTCTTCTCGGAGCGCATGTGCCGCCACTTCGAGGAGGACTACGGGTTCACCTGCCGTGTCGCGCGCTACCACAATGTCTACGGCCCTGCGGGCACCTGGACCGGCGGCCGCGAGAAGGCCCCGGCGGCCGTGTGCCGCAAGATCGCCGAGGCGGTCACCTCCGGTGAGCACCGGATCGACATCTGGGGCGACGGCCGGCAGACCCGTTCCTTCATGTACATCGACGACTGCCTGCACGGCACGCGGATGCTCATGAACGGCGCCGGCAACGTCCCGGTCAACCTCGGCTCCTCCGAGCTGGTCACCATCAACCAACTGGTCGACATCGTCGAGGAGATCGCGGGCATCCGCTGCGAGCGCGCCTACCGGCTGGACGCGCCGCAGGGCGTACGCGGCCGTAACTCCGACAACGGCCTGATCCGCGAACTGTACGGCTGGGAGCCGTCGATCCCGCTGGCCGACGGGCTGGAGAAGACCTACGCCTGGGTCTACGACCAGGTCAAGCGCGCTCGTTCCTGATCCCTCGAACCGGCCGGGAGAGCAGTACATGAGGATCCTCGTCCACGACTACAGCGGGCACCCGTTCCAGGCCCAGCTCAGCCGTGAACTGGCGTACCGCGGTCATGACGTCGTCCACTCGACCTGCTCGGCCTACGTCTCGGGGAAGGGCAACCTCGCCGAGGACGCGGTCGTCGGCCTCCGCTTCGTCACCATCGGCGACCGCGTCGTACTGGACAAGGGTGCCTACGTCCGACGCCTCTTCAAGGAGACGCGGCTGGGGCTGGAGCTGGCACGGCAGGTACGGCGCGAGAAGCCGGACGTGGCGATGCTGGCGAACCTGCCGATCCCGACCCTCGTCGTGGCCGCGTCGGCGCTGAAGGCGCTGCGGATCCCGTGGGTGCTGTGGCACCAGGACATCACCGCGGTCGCCCTGAAGAGCTTCGCCGCCGCCGGGGTGTCGAAGCTGATGGGCGTGGCCGCCCGGGTCTTCGAGCAGGGCGAGAAGTGGTCGGCGCGACGAGCCTCGGCGATCGTCGTGATCGCCGACTCCTTCGTGCGGGTCCACCGGGAGTGGGGCACCGCCGCCAAGGCCACCGTCATTCCCAACTGGGCGCCGCTGGACGAGATCCTCCCCGTGCCCCGCGCCAACGCGTGGTCGCAGGAGCACGGCCTCACCGGCGTCAGGACCGTGCTGTACTCGGGCACGATCGGCCTCAAGCACAACCCCGTCCTGCTGGTGCGGCTGGCAGAGACACTGCGCGAACAGGGCGAACGGGTCCGCCTCGTCGTCGTCAACGACGGACCGGCCGTCCCGGTCATCAAGGAGGCCGCCGACGCCCGCGGTGTCGAGCTGACCCTGTTGCCCTTCCAGCCCTACGAGCGGCTGCCCGAGGTGCTGGGCGCGGGCGATGTGCTGGTCGTGCTGCTGACGGCGGACGCGGGGGAGTTCTCGGTCCCCTCCAAGACGCTGTCCTATCTGTGCGCCGGCCGCCCGGTGCTGGGCCTGATGCCCGCGGACAATCTCGCGGCCAAGCTGCTCCGCCGGGCCGGCTCGCCGGTGTTCGCCCCCGACGAGTCCTCGCTGTCCGACGCGGCCACATGGGTCCGCGAGGTACTGAACGACCCGGCCAGGGCGGAGTCGCTGGGCAAGGAGAGCCGGGCGCTGGCCGAGCGGGAGTTCGCCCTGGAGGGGTGTGCTTCGCGGTTCGAGGAAATTCTGCGGGCGGCAAGTCGCGCCACTCCGTGATTATTGTGGCTTCATAGTAATTCACGTCATGTGAAACGCCCTCTGAAATGCGGCGGATCGACCGGGCCTTTGGGCTATAAATCTACCGGTGTCGACCCATTTCGTTTGCTCGCTCAATCGGGGGTGCAGGTGCGAGGCGGTGAACAGCGTTCCGTGGCAGCAGTGTGCTGCTGGGCCTTCTTTTTCGTCGCCTTCCTGCCCGCGCTGATTCTCCAGGCCATCGACACGCGATTCGGGACGGCACTCGCCGTGCAGTGCGTCGTCGCGGTGCATACCGGAGTGGGGCTGGCCCGGGTGCTCACCGATACGTCGGTGCGCCTGGTCGCGTTCGGATTCTGGCTCTTCTCCTATGTGTGGCTCGGCCTGGCGCCGCTCGCCATGCTCGCCACCGACACCTATCCGCTCGGCTACCGCAGCGGTGAGACGACCGCTTTCGCGGCCGCCCTGCTGACGGAACTCGGACTCCTCGCCTACGGCGCGGGTGCGGCCCTGGCCGCCGGACGCAGGCGTGGCAGGTCGGCCGTACTGGAACCGCTGCTGTCCCGCACGCTCTCGCCGCTGCCCGTGCTCCTCCTGTGCGGCCTGTCGCTGCTGCTCGCGGCCCTGCTGATCCCCGGGCAGGAAGGCGGTCTGCGGGCCTACTTCACCAGCAGACAGGCGCTGTGGCAGTCGGACACCCAGTCGGACACCGCGCACGCGCTGCGCGTCTGGTGCCTCGCCGTCCCGGCCTTCTGGTCCCTGGTGGCCCTGGTCCACCTGCCCCGCCGGGCCGCCGGCGACCGGTTGCTGCGCGCGGTCCGTTGGATGCTGCTCCCGGCCCTGCTCGCGCTCAACGTGATCGTCAACAACCCCATCAGCAGGCCGCGTTTCTGGGCCGGCACCGTCCTTCTGGTGCTGCTTTTCTCATGGCCCCGGTTCAACACCCCGCGGGTCTTTCGCGGCATCGCCGTGGCCATCACGGCCGTGGTGCTGTTCGCTTTCCCGTACAGCGACTACTTCCGGTACGACGAGCGTGAAGCGCTCCAAGTCGTCGGACTCGCGGAGCAGTTCAGCACCACCATGGATTACGACGCATTTCAGCAAATGCAGACCGGCATCGACTATGTGCAGGAGAACGGCTTCTCGCCGTCGGCCCTGCTCGGTGTCGTCCTGGTCGTGATCCCCCGCACGATGTGGCCCGGAAAACCGCAGGCCACCGGTATCGAATTCGCCGAGTACGCGCGCTACGACTTCCACAACCTCTCTGCTCCGCTGTGGATCGAGAGCTACCTGTGGGGCGGTCCGCTGTGTGTCGTCGCGGTCTTCTGCCTGCTGGGCGCGGCCGGACGCCGGGTGGACGACATCCGGGCACGGCTGCAGGGCCGGCGGAGCTCCCTGGCGCTTCTGCTGGTGCCCGCCTTCGCCTTCTACCAGTTGATCTTCCTGCGCGGCAGCCTCATGGCCATCGTCGCGCCCCTCGCACTGCTCCTGATCGTTCCGCTCTTCCTCACCCGCGCCGCCGGGCCGCCCGGGCTCCCGGCCCCGGTGCGGCCACCCGCCACCGCGGGCCACGCACTCATCCCCGGCCACAGGAGGCACCCGTGACCAGCGCCGCCGGTTTCGACGATCGGTACGACGACCCCGACGAGCTGCGCGACCAGGTGCGCCTGCTGCTGAGGTACCGCGCGACCATCGTGCTGGGCGTGGTCCTGGGGCTGCTCGGCGGGCTGCTCCTGGCCCTGCTGAGCTCGGGCAGTTACACCTCCGCCGGCGAAGTGCTCGTGCGCGCCAGGTCCGACCCCTTCAGCACGATCGGGGTGGGCGCCGACAGCCAGGTGAGCATGGGCACGGAGCGGCAGATCGCGCTCAGCGCGAACGTCGCGGCCCGGGCGGCGACGGAACTGCGGTACGAGCCCGGCGCCGACGCGCTGCTGGCGGACCTGCGCGTGACGAACCTCCCGGACACCCAGGTCCTCCGGTTCGAGTACACGGCGGGCACCGCGCAGCGCGCGGCTCGGGTCACCAACGCGTTCGCCCGGGCCTACCTCGCCGATCGCCAGGACCGCTCCGAGGCCATGGCCGCCCGGATGGCCGCCGGACTGGAGCGGCAGATCGCCGAGCTGACCAAGCAGCTCGACACGAAGAAGGGCGCCCCGCCCGTCGCCGGCGCAGCGGGACTGCGGGAGCAGGTCGGCATCCTGCGCAAGAAGGTCTCGGACGTCAGGACCTACGACCCCTTCGCCGGCGACATCGTCCGCAGGGCCGAGCCGGCGGCGCGACCCGCGGGGCCCGCCCCCGGCTGGCTCGTCGGGGCCGGCCTGCTCGGCGGTCTCATCCTGGGTGTCGTGCTCGCCTGGCTGCGATCCGCCCTCGAACCACGGGCGCGCTCGGTCGGCGAGGTCCAGGAGGCACTGCACGCTCCCGTGCTGGGCATCCTCCCGGTCCCCGGCACCGAGGGCGAACTGCTGGAGGTCGGCCGGGCGGACGGCAGCCGCGCGGAGGCGTACCGCGCCCTCGCCCTGCGGCTGCGGGGCAGCGACGGCCGTATGTCCGCGGGCAGGCTCATGATCGTGGCGCCGCGGCAGCAGCGAGGTGCCGAAGCCGTCGCCGTGAATCTCGCCGCCGCCCTCGCCGAGTCCGGTGACGACGTACGACTGGTGGACGCCACCGCGCACACCCCCGCCCTGTGGGCACGACTGCCACTGTCGGCCGGCGCCCCCGAGCCGGACGACGTCCCCGAGGGTGCAGTGGTCGTCGACGCGGGCACCGCCGGGCGCTTCACGCTCTGCCCCCACAGCCGCGGCACCACCGGCGACGACGGGCCGGCGGTCCCGGCGGCACGTGCCGTGCCGGATGCCGACTCCGGCGGGTCGACGCTCTTCCTGAGCCCGCCCCTGCTGGAACACGGCGACGGTCTGGCGCTCGCCCCGTGCGTGGACGGCGTTCTCGTGGTGGGCGCGCTGGACGACATCAGGCGCGACGACCTCAGGCGGGTCCACGAGCTGGTCAGCTGCCTGGGCGGGCACCTCGTGGGCGCGGCCCTCCACGACGGCACCCGACCCGGCTTGCTCCGCCGTGTCAGGGCCAGCGAGCCGGTGCGCCGGCTGCGGGAGCGGAACGCGTCCACGACACCGTCCGCTCCGGCCGACGACGCCGCGGCGAAGCCGACCGCGCCGGTGCGGGACGACACGCTCACCACCTCCCGGTGAGCACCTCCGGTACGACCGTCCCGGCCACCGGCCGGTCGACCGTCCGGTCCGGGGTCGCCGCCACGGCACGCGGCGGTTGGTGGGGCTTCCTGGGCTCGACGGTCAACGCGGTCTTCGGCTACGTCCTGGTCACCCTGGTCACCCGAGGGCTCGGGGCGTACGGGGCCGGAGCTGTGTTCACCGGCGTCGCTGCCTTCACCATCCTGTGCAACACCTGCAAGCTGGGCGCCGACACCGGGCTGGTGCGCTTCCTCCCCGGCGACCTGGCCATCACCGGCGGCCGCAAGGTGGGCGCACTGCTGCGCAGCGCGGTCGTGCCAGGAGCCCTGGCGAGCACCACGGCCGCCGCACTGCTCTTCCTGTCGCCCGGCACGGCCACCGCGCTGCTGCCGAGTCTCGCGCCGGGGGACGCGGTGACCCTGGTCCGGCTGTTCGCCGTGTTCCTCCCCCTGGCCACGGTCACCCTGATCCTGCTGGGCGCCACCCAGGGCCACGGCACCGTGATCCCGTACGTCGGTGTCGAGCAGATCGGGAAGCCGGTACTGCGCGTGCTGATCGCCGTACCGGTCCTGCTGCTCGCCCCGGGTGTGCTGACTCTGGCCGCCGCCTGGCTCGTGCCCTCGCTGGCCGGTTTCCTCTTCGCCTGGCTCGCACTGCGCAGGTGCCGTCGCAGCAGTCCGGGACATGTCTGCGTACCGGAGACCGCCGTGCAGGAGACCGCCACCAGGCGTGGGTTCTGGGCGTTCGCCGCCCCCCGGGCGATCTCGTCCGTCTTCGACATCAGCGCGGTCTGGCTGGGCGTCGTCCTGCTGTCCTCCCTGGCGACGAGCGAAGAGGCCGGTATCTACACCGCGGTCGGACGCGTGGTCATCGCGGCGACACTCCTCCAACTCGCCATCCGGCTGGCCGTGGCTCCGGAGATCAGCCGTCTCCTCGCCCTCGGTGACCTCCCGCAGGCCTCCCATCTGCACCGTGTCTCGACGCGCTGGATCGTGCTGTTCTCCTGGCCGCTGCTCGCCCTGCTCACGAGTTTCCCGGGCACCGTCCTGTCGCTGTTCGGACCGGAGTTCGATCAGGGGGCCGGCGCGCTGGTGCTGCTCTGTATCGCCTCGGCGGTCAACGTCGGGGTGGGAAACGCCCAGACCGTGCTGCTCATGGCGGGCAAGAGCACCTGGCATCTGGCGGTCACCGGGGTCGCGTTCGCGGTGCAGCTGACGGTGGGGTTCCTCGCCATTCCCCGTCTCGGCGTCCTCGGCGCCGCCCTGTCCTGGGGGGCGGCGACCGTCGTGGAGAACGTCGTCGCGGCCGTGTTGGTACGGCGGCACCCCGGCTTCACCTTCATCGACGGCGGATACCTCCTGGCAACTGCCGTCGCCCTGTGCCTCACCGTGCCGCTGGTCGGCACCGTGAGGCTGTTGGCAGGTGACACGACCGTAGGACTTGCCGCCGCAATCACCATGGGATTGTGCGCATTCGGTATAGGTTTGTGGCGATTTCGTACAGCTTTGGGAGTGCACGAACTCGTCGGTGTGCTGCGCGAACGCACCCCATGAGGCCGTCTCGGAACCGGGACCGCCGCTCCATCTCCCCTTCCTCCACCCGTCCTTGCTGCAACCCGGGATGTTCCATGCGCCTGAGAAAAAGCACCAAGCGGGGGGCCACCGCGGCTTCGGTCGCGGCCCTCCTCGCGGCTGCCTCGCTCATCACCGCTTCGGCCTCGGTGGCCGACAGCGACGAAAAGACCCTGACCGCCGACCCCTTGGCGACCTGGCAGACCGACGGCATCGTCTGGTCGATCGAGTACGCACGCGGCGTCGTGTACGTCGGCGGGACCTTCAACAAGGTCCGTCCGCCGGGTGCCAAGCCCGGCCAGAGGGAGGTCGCGCGCAAGAACTTCGCGGCCTTCGACGCCGTCACCGGCAAACTGCTGTCGTGCGCCCACCGCTTCACCGGCGCCGGAAACACCGTACGGGCGCTCAAGGCGACCGCGGACGGCAAGATGCTCTACGTCGGCGGCTCGTTCGCCAACGCGGGCAAGGCCAGGGCGGCCAATGCGGTCGCGCTCAACACGGCAGGCTGCTCGCTGCGCAAGGACTTCCGCCCGAAGATCTCGTCGGCCGTACGGGCCATCGACGTCACGAAGAGCGCGGTCTACCTGGGAGGCGACTTCACGGCCGTCAACGGCCGGGAGAGGGAGCGCATCGCGGCGTTCACCCGCCGGGGTGCGCTGCTGCCGTTCAAGGCGGAGATCGAGGCTCCGGTACGCGCCATCAGCGCCGCGCCCGAGTACGGCAAGATCATCGTCGGCGGTGACTTCCAGCTGGTCAACGAAGACCTGGAGGCCTCGCTGGTCGCCCTGCACCCCCGCACGGGGAAGACGGTGGCCCAGTACACGGACTGGCTGCCGGCCCGGTCGGTCGTGAAGGCGCTGGTCCGCGACAAGACGAAGTTCTATGTGGCGGCCGAGGGCAATGGGACGGGCATCTTCGACGGCCGTATCGCCGCCAGCCTCCGCACCGGCAAGCTGGTGTGGCGTGACACCTGCCTGGGCGCCACCCAGGCGCTCGCCCTGCACAACGGCGTTCTCTACAGCGGATCCCACGCCCACAACTGCAGGGACACGCCGGGCGGTTTCCCCGAGCACCAGAACCGCCAGCACTTCCTGGCCCAGTCGACCCGCAACCGCCACATCCTGCACTGGTTCCCCGACACGAACGAGGGGATCGGCGAGCAGAACGGCCCCCGGGCCATGGCGATGGCCGGCGGCATCCTGTGGGCGGGCGGCGAGTTCACCACCGTCAACAACCGTCCGCAGCAGAGCCTGACGCGCTTCGGGGCCGGCCCCGACCGGGGGACTCCGGAGAACCCGCCCAAGCTCAAGGCCTCGGTCAAGAGCGCCGGTCGGGTGACGCTCACCTGGCGTGCCGCATGGGACCGGGACGACGCGGAGCTGAAGTACCTCGTCTACCGGGACGGCGTGCTCGTGACCACGCGGACGGGCCGGTCCCAGGAGTGGAACCGCCCCACGATGAAGTACACGGACACCGTCACCCCCGGCTCGCGCCATCGCTACACGATCGCCGTCTCCGACGGGCAGAACACCACGCTCAGGTCGCAGGCGCTCACGGTCACCGCGGTCGCCGACAAGGCTTCGAAGAATGCGAAGGCCTCGAAGGCCTCGACGGAAAGGCGTTGATGAGGGAGCGTCTCGGCTACGCGCCAGGGGTCTTCGACCTCTTCCACGTGGGCCATCTCAATGTCCTGCGCCGGGCCCGTGGGCACTGCGACCGGCTCGTCGCCGGCGTGTGCTCGGACGACCTCGTGGTGCGCCTGAAAGGCAGGCCGCCCGTGGTGCCGCTCGCCGAGCGGCTGCAGATCGTCCGCAGTGTCCGCTACGTGGACGAGACCTTCGTCGCGACCGTGGACGACAAGATGGAGATCTGGAAGGAAGTCGGCTTCGACGTCATCTTCAAGGGCGACGACTGGCTCGGCACGGACGTCTGGACGACGCTCGAAACCCAATTCGCGAGAGTGGGGGTGGAGGTCGTCTACTTCCCCTACACCGAGCACACCTCGAGCACGCTGCTCCGGGACGCGCTCCACCTTCTCGCCCCGCAGAAGCCTTCCGAGCCGCTCACGGGTCAGCTTGCGGGACCGCGTCCGGGAGGAGCGGAGAGCTGACGCGGACGCGGGTTGTCCGATGCTGGTGTGACTGACGGGTCCGCTGAGGTTGCGGGCCCGTCAGCTCGTCTGTCCGCCCCAGGAACCAGGGCGCCGTGCACCGAGCCCTTCCCAGGGGCAGGCGGCCCGGGTTTGACCTACGTCACCCTCGGGGTATTCTCTCCGGCTCGATTGGCCAGCCCCCTGCCCCATATGGCAGACTGTCCGAGTTGCTCGGTCGAGTGTTGATGCTGCGCGCCTCCCGCCGGGAGGACCGGAAGCGAGTCCCACAGTACTCGTCGCCCTAACTGCCGTAAGGCAGCGCTGGGGCGGACGTACGGGAATCTTTCGGGAAGTGACAGTGCAACGCCGACCAGGCACCCGGTGGGCCTCCTAGCTCCCGGCTTGCGGTTCCGGAAGGGCCGTGTTCCCACGCAGGGATGTTCGATCAAGGGGCATCTGTGTCAGCGGGAGCGCGACACGCCCGACCGCGTGGGTCGGAGGAGGTCAAGGGAACACCGGGTTCCAGAGCGTAAGAGAGACAGGACTACTGAGTAGCCATGGCGGGACAGAAGATCCGCATCCGGCTCAAGGCCTACGACCACGAGGTCATCGACTCCTCGGCGAAGAAGATCGTCGAGACGGTGACCCGCACTGGTGCGTCGGTCGCGGGCCCGGTGCCGCTGCCCACTGAGAAGAACGTGTACTGCGTCATCAAGTCGCCGCACAAGTACAAGGACTCGCGCGAGCACTTCGAGATGCGCACGCACAAGCGCCTGATCGACATCCTCGACCCGACTCCCAAGACCGTTGACTCTCTGATGCGACTCGACCTCCCGGCCGGTGTCGACATCGAGATCAAGCTCTGAGGGCCGGTGATCTGAGAATGGCTAAGCAGATCAAGGGCATCCTGGGCGAGAAGCTCGGCATGACGCAGGTGTGGGACGCGAACAACCGTGTTGTTCCGGTCACCGTCGTCAAGGCCGGCCCCAACGTCGTCACCCAGGTCCGTACGAACGACGCCGACGGCTACGAGTCGGTCCAGATCGCCTTCGGCGAGATCGACCCGCGCAAGGTGAACAAGCCCCTCAAGGGTCACTTCGCCAAGGCCGATGTCACTCCCCGCCGCCACCTCGTCGAGATCCGCACCGCGGACGCCTCCGAGTACACGCTGGGTCAGGAGATCTCCGCGGAGGTCTTCGAGGCCGGCGTCAAGGTGGACGTGACCGGCAAGAGCAAGGGCAAGGGCTTCGCCGGTGTCATGAAGCGTCACAACTTCAAGGGCCTCGGCGCCGGACACGGCACCCAGCGCAAGCACCGCTCTCCCGGTTCCATCGGTGGCTGCGCCACCCCGGGCCGTGTGTTCAAGGGCCTCCGCATGGCGGGTCGTATGGGCAACGAGCGGGTCACCACCCAGAACCTGACCGTCCACGCCGTTGACGCGGAGAAGGGTCTGCTGCTCATCAAGGGCGCGGTTCCCGGTCCGAACGGCGGCCTCGTCCTGGTCCGCACTGCGGCCAAGGGGGCCTGAGGTAACCGATGAGCACTGTTGACATCCTTTCGCCGGCGGGCGACAAGGCCGGTTCCGTCGAGCTCCCTGCGGAGATCTTCGACGTAGAGAAGATCAGCGTTCCGCTGCTCCACCAGGTCGTCGTCGCGCAGCTGGCCGCTGCCCGCCAGGGCACGCACAAGACCAAGACCCGCGGTGAAGTCCGTGGTGGTGGCAAGAAGCCTTACCGCCAGAAGGGCACCGGTCGCGCCCGTCAGGGTTCGACCCGCGCGCCGCAGTTCGCCGGTGGTGGCGTCGTGCACGGTCCCGTGCCGCGTGACTACTCGCAGCGGACCCCGAAGAAGATGAAGGCCGCGGCCCTGCGCCACGCCCTCACCGACCGGGCCCGCAACAACCGCATCCACGTCGTCTCCGGCGTCATCGAGGGCGAGAACCCGTCCACGAAGGCCGCCAAGTCGCTGTTCGGCAAGATCTCGGAGCGCAAGAACCTGCTCCTGGTCGTCGAGCGCGCCGACGAGGCCGCGTGGCTGTCCGCCCGCAACCTGCCCCAGGTCCACATCCTGGAGCCGGGCCAGCTGAACACGTACGACGTTCTCGTCTCGGACGACGTGGTCTTCACCCACGCCGCCTTCGAGTCCTTCGTGTCCGGCCCGAAGGCCAATGACACCGAAGGGAGCGAGGTCTGATGGCCATCCGTCACCCCGCTATTGCCTCGAAGGCCGCGAAGAAGGCCAAGGAGGCGCGCGTCAAGAAGGCGCGTCGCCACGCCGCCGAGGGCAAGAACACCGTCATCACGCCGGTGAGCAAGGCGTTCACGGACCTCCGTGACATCCTGATCAAGCCGGTCGTGTCCGAGAAGAGCTACGCGCTCCTCGACGAGAACAAGTACACGTTCGTCGTCGCCCCGGGCAGCAACAAGACCCAGATCAAGCAGGCCGTCGAGACGGTCTTCGAGGTCAAGGTCACCGGGGTCAACACGATCAACCGCCAGGGCAAGCGCAAGCGGACCCGCACGGGCTTCGGCCAGCGTGCCGGCACCAAGCGCGCGATCGTGACCCTCGCTGAGGGCGACCGTATCGACATCTTCGGCGGTCCGACCGCCTGAGGGCGGTCCGGATCGTCCGATATCGGACGAGGACTGAGAAATGGGAATCCGCAAGTACAAGCCGACTACGCCGGGCCGTCGTGGCTCCAGCGTCGCCGACTTCGTCGAGGTCACGCGGTCCACGCCGGAGAAGTCGTTGGTCCGCCCCCTGCACAGCAAGGGTGGCCGTAACAACTCCGGTCGTGTGACCGTCCGCCACCAGGGTGGTGGCCATAAGCGCGCCTACCGAGTGATCGACTTCCGTCGTCACGACAAGGACGGCGTGCCGGCGAAGGTCGCGCACATCGAGTACGACCCCAACCGCACCGCGCGCATCGCGCTGCTGCACTACGCCGACGGCGAGAAGCGCTACATCCTCGCCCCGCGCAACCTGCAGCAGGGTGACCGCGTGGAGAACGGTCCCGGGGCCGACATCAAGCCGGGCAACAACCTGGCGCTCCGCAACATCCCGGTCGGTACCACGATCCACGCGATCGAGCTCCGTCCCGGTGGCGGCGCCAAGTTCGCCCGCTCCGCCGGTGCCTCCGTGCAGCTGCTCGCGAAGGAGGGCTCGATGGCCCACCTCCGCATGCCTTCCGGTGAGATCCGCCTGGTCGACGTGCGCTGCCGCGCCACCGTCGGCGAGGTCGGCAACGCCGAGCAGAGCAACATCAACTGGGGTAAGGCCGGCCGTAAGCGCTGGCTGGGCGTTCGCCCGACCGTTCGCGGTGTGGCGATGAACCCGGTTGACCACCCCCACGGTGGTGGTGAGGGCAAGACCTCCGGTGGTCGCCACCCGGTCAGCCCCTGGGGTCAGAAGGAAGGTCGTACTCGTGCTCCCAAGAAGGCGAGCAACAAGTACATCGTCCGCCGCCGCAAGACGAACAAGAAGCGCTAGGAGCGGGTTTAGATGCCGCGCAGTCTCAAGAAGGGGCCCTTCGTCGACGACCACCTGATCAAGAAGGTGGAAACGCAGAACGAAGCAGGCACCAAGAACGTCATCAAGACCTGGTCCCGTCGCTCCATGATCGTGCCGGCCATGCTCGGCCACACGCTCGCGGTGCACAACGGCAAGACCCACATCCCGGTGTTCGTCACCGAGTCGATGGTCGGCCACAAGCTCGGCGAGTTCTCGCCGACGCGCACCTTCCGGGGTCACGTCAAGGACGACCGGAAGTCGAAGCGCCGCTAGTAGCGGATCGCATTCAGACACGTAAGTAACTGAGAGGGACAACCATGGAAGCCAGGGCCCAGGCGCGGTACATCCGCGTTACGCCCATGAAGGCCCGCCGCGTGGTGGACCTTATCCGTGGCATGGACGCCACGGAGGCTCAGGCTGTTCTGCGATTCGCTCCGCAGGCAGCCTCCGTGCCGGTCGGCAAGGTGCTCGACAGCGCCATTGCCAACGCCGCGCACAACTACGACCACCCGGACGCCTCCTCGCTGGTGATCAGCGAGGCGTACGTCGACGAGGGCCCGACCCTGAAGCGGTTCCGGCCGCGCGCCCAGGGCCGTGCCTACCGGATCCGCAAGCGGACCAGCCACATCACCGTGGTCGTCAGCAGCAAGGAAGGAACCCGGTAATGGGCCAGAAGGTTAACCCGCATGGGTTCCGGCTCGGTGTCACCACGGACTTCAAGTCCCGGTGGTACGCCGACAAGCTGTACAAGGACTACGTCAAGGAAGACGTCGCCATCCGTCGGATGATGACGTCCGGCATGGAGCGCGCCGGTATCTCGAAGGTTGAGATCGAGCGCACCCGTGACCGCGTGCGTGTGGACATCCACACCGCTCGTCCGGGCATCGTCATCGGCCGCCGTGGCGCCGAGGCCGACCGCATCCGCGGTGACCTCGAGAAGCTCACGGGCAAGCAGGTCCAGCTGAACATCCTCGAGGTCAAGAGCCCCGAGACCGACGCTCAGCTGGTTGCCCAGGCCGTTGCCGAGCAGCTCTCCTCCCGCGTCTCCTTCCGTCGCGCCATGCGTAAGAGCATGCAGGGCACGATGAAGGCCGGCGCCAAGGGCATCAAGATCCAGTGCGGTGGCCGTCTCGGCGGCGCCGAGATGTCCCGCTCGGAGTTCTACCGCGAGGGCCGTGTGCCCCTGCACACGCTCCGCGCGAACGTGGACTACGGCTTCTTCGAGGCCAAGACGACCTTCGGCCGCATCGGTGTGAAGGTCTGGATCTACAAGGGCGACGTCAAGAACATCGCCGAGGTCCGCGCCGAGAACGCTGCCGCCCGTGCGGGTAACCGCCCGGCCCGCGGTGGCGGCTCCGACCGCCCGGCCCGTGGTGGCCGCGGTGGCGAGCGGCGCGGTCGTAAGCCGCAGCAGGCTGCCGGCGCCGAGGCCCCCAAGGCCGAGGCCCCCGCCGCTCCGGCTGAGAGCACCGGAACGGAGGCCTGACCGACATGCTGATCCCCCGTAGGGTCAAGCACCGCAAGCAGCACCACCCGAAGCGCCGTGGTCAGGCCAAGGGCGGTACGACGGTCGCGTTCGGCGAGTACGGCATTCAGGCCCTCACGCCGGCGTACGTGACCAACCGCCAGATCGAGGCGGCCCGTATCGCCATGACCCGCCACATCAAGCGTGGCGGCAAGGTCTGGATCAACATCTACCCGGACCGCCCGCTCACGAAGAAGCCTGCCGAGACCCGCATGGGTTCCGGTAAGGGTTCGCCGGAGTGGTGGATCGCGAACGTGCACCCGGGTCGGGTCATGTTCGAGCTGTCCTACCCCAACGAGAAGATCGCCCGTGAGGCCCTGACTCGCGCAGCCCACAAGCTGCCGATGAAGTGCCGGATCGTCAAGCGCGAGGCAGGTGAAGCGTGATGTCGGCCGGTACCAAGGCGTCCGAGCTGCGCGAGCTGGGTGACGAGGAGCTTCTGGCGAAGCTTCGCGAAGCCAAGGAAGAGCTGTTCAACCTCCGCTTCCAGGCGGCGACCGGTCAGCTCGAGAACCACGGTCGGCTCAAGGCCGTCCGTAAGGACATCGCGCGGATCTACACCCTGATGCGTGAGCGCGAGCTGGGCATCGAGACGGTGGAGAGCGCCTGATGAGTGAGAGCAACGTGACTGAGCAGACTGCAGAGGCCCGCGGCTTCCGCAAGACCCGTGAGGGTCTCGTCGTCAGCGACAAGATGGACAAGACCGTCGTCGTCGCCGTCGAGGACCGCGTCAAGCACGCGCTGTACGGCAAGGTCATCCGCCGTACGAACAAGCTCAAGGCGCACGACGAGCAGAACGCTGCCGGCGTCGGCGACCGCGTCCTCCTGATGGAGACGCGTCCGCTGTCGGCGACCAAGCGCTGGCGCATCGTCGAGATCCTCGAGAAGGCCAAGTAATTTCCTGCGGGCAAACCCGCAGGTCAGTTCCGCCAGGCTCGGCAGGGGCTCGCCTCTTCTATGAAGCGGCCCCTGCCGGGAACCGGCAGACAAACAGGAGATAGACGTGATCCAGCAGGAGTCGCGACTGCGTGTCGCCGACAACACTGGTGCGAAGGAGATCCTTTGCATCCGTGTGCTCGGTGGCTCCGGTCGCCGCTACGCGGGCATCGGTGACGTCATCGTCGCCACCGTCAAGGACGCGATCCCCGGTGGCAACGTGAAGAAGGGTGACGTCGTCAAGGCGGTCATCGTTCGCACCGTCAAGGAGCGCCGCCGTCCGGACGGCTCGTACATCCGCTTCGACGAGAACGCCGCCGTCATTCTGAAGAACGACGGCGACCCTCGCGGCACCCGTATCTTCGGCCCCGTCGGCCGTGAGCTGCGCGAGAAGAAGTTCATGAAGATCATCTCGCTCGCGCCGGAGGTGCTGTAAGCATGAAGATCAAGAAGGGCGACCTGGTCCAGGTCATCACCGGTAAGGACAAGGGCAAGCAGGGCAAGGTCATTGCCGCTTACCCGCGCGACGAGCGTGTCCTGGTCGAGGGTGTCAACCGGGTCAAGAAGCACACCAAGGCCGGCCCGACCGCCAAGGGTTCGCAGGCCGGCGGCATCGTCACGACCGAGGCGCCGATCCACGTCTCCAACGTCCAGCTGGTCGTTGAGAAGGACGGCAACAAGGTTGTCACGCGTGTCGGTTACCGCTTCGACGACGAAGGCAACAAGATCCGCGTTGCCAAGCGGACGGGTGAGGACATCTGATGGCTACCACCACCACTCCGCGTCTGAAGACGAAGTACCGCGAGGAGATCGCGGGCAAGCTGCGTGACGAGTTCAAGTACGAGAACGTCATGCAGATCCCCGGCCTCGTCAAGATCGTGGTCAACATGGGTGTGGGCGACGCCGCCCGCGACTCCAAGCTGATCGAGGGCGCCATCCGCGACCTCACCACGATCACCGGTCAGAAGCCGGCCGTTACCAAGGCCCGCAAGTCCATCGCGCAGTTCAAGCTGCGTGAGGGCCAGCCGATCGGTGCCCACGTCACGCTCCGTGGCGACCGCATGTGGGAGTTCCTGGACCGCACCCTGTCGCTCGCGCTGCCGCGCATCCGCGACTTCCGTGGTCTGTCCCCCAAGCAGTTCGACGGCCGTGGCAACTACACCTTCGGTCTCACCGAGCAGGTCATGTTCCACGAGATCGACCAGGACAAGATCGACCGCACCCGGGGTATGGACATCACCGTGGTGACCACGGCGACCAACGACGCTGAGGGCCGCGCGCTCCTTCGTCACCTCGGCTTCCCCTTCAAGGAGGCGTGAGCGAGATGGCGAAGAAGGCTCTGATCGCGAAGGCTGCTCGCAAGCCCAAGTTCGGCGTGCGTGGCTACACGCGCTGCCAGCGTTGTGGCCGTCCCCACTCCGTGTACCGCAAGTTCGGCCTGTGCCGCGTGTGCCTTCGTGAGATGGCTCACCGTGGCGAGCTGCCGGGCGTGACCAAGAGCTCCTGGTAATCCCCCATTTAGGGATTCCAAGGGCTCTCGGTAAGCACTGGGCGTGTCAGGCGCCCTCCCTTCCATGGCTTAGGCTTGGAGGGTTGGGCGCCTGACGGTCGCCCGTACGACTTACTACGCCGTAGGTCCACCGCGCCGCACCCGTCCCGTCTCGGATCGGGGAGAGGGATGGCGCACCAGGAAACCCCGGCGAGAGAGGCCGAAGGCCAATTCATGACCATGACTGATCCGATCGCAGACATGCTTACGCGTCTGCGGAACGCGAACTCGGCATACCACGACTCCGTGACGATGCCGGCATCGAAGATCAAGTCGCACATCGCGGAGATCCTCCAGCAGGAGGGCTTCATCACGGGCTGGAAGGTCGAGGACGCCGAGGTCGGCAAGAACCTCGTTCTCGAGCTGAAGTTCGGCCCGAACCGTGAGCGCTCCATTGCGGGCATCAAGCGGATCTCCAAGCCCGGTCTCCGGGTGTACGCGAAGTCCACCAACCTGCCGAAGGTGCTCGGCGGCCTGGGCGTGGCGATCATCTCCACGTCCCACGGGCTCCTCACCGACAAGCAGGCCGGCAAGAAGGGCGTGGGTGGGGAAGTCCTCGCCTACGTCTGGTAGCGGAAGGGAACGGAGGAAACAGCTATGTCGCGTATTGGCAAGCTCCCCATCACGGTTCCCGCCGGCGTGGACGTCACCATCGACGGCCGTACGGTTTCGGTCAAGGGCCCCAAGGGCGAACTGACCCACACCGTTGCCGCGCCGATCGACATCGTCAGGGATGAGGACGGCGTTCTGAACGTCACCCGCCCGAACGACGAGCGTCAGAACAAGGCCCTGCACGGCCTGTCCCGCACGCTGGTGGCGAACATGATCACCGGCGTGACCCAGGGTTACGTGAAGAAGCTCGAGATCAGCGGTGTCGGTTACCGCGTTGCGGCCAAGGGATCGAACCTCGAGTTCGCGCTCGGCTACAGCCACTCGATCACCGTCGAGGCTCCCGAAGGCATCACCTTCAAGGTGGAGAACCCGACCCGGTTCTCGGTCGAGGGCATCGACAAGCAGAAGGTCGGCGAGGTTGCGGCCAACATCCGCAAGCTGCGCAAGCCCGACCCGTACAAGGCCAAGGGCGTCAAGTACGAGGGCGAAGTCATCCGCCGCAAGGTCGGAAAGGCGGGTAAGTAAGCCATGGCATACGGACAGAAGATCCTTAAGGGCGACGCCTACAAGCGCGCCGCGATCAAGCGCCGCCACATCCGGATCCGTAAGCACATCAACGGAACGGCGGAGCGTCCGCGTCTGGTCGTTACCCGCTCGAACCGCCACATCGTGGCCCAGGTGATCGACGACATCAAGGGTCACACCCTGGCGTCGGCGTCCACCCTGGACACCACGATCCGCGGTGCCGAGGGCGACAAGTCCGCGCAGGCCAAGCAGGTCGGCGCCCTGGTCGCCGAGCGCGCCAAGGCCGCCGGCGTCGAGGCTGTCGTATTCGACCGTGGTGGCAACCAGTACGCCGGGCGCATTGCTGCCCTGGCGGACGCCGCCCGCGAAGCCGGGCTCAAGTTCTGAGCCGCTTCCGTAGCTAGCGGAAACAGAGAGAGGTAATTCCAATGGCTGGACCCCAGCGCCGCGGTGGCGGTGCCGGTGGCGGCGAGCGGCGGGACCGGAAGGGCCGTGACGGCGGCGCAGCTGCCGCCGAGAAGACCGCTTACGTTGAGCGCGTAGTCGCGATCAACCGTGTCGCCAAGGTTGTGAAGGGTGGTCGTCGCTTCAGCTTCACCGCGCTGGTCGTGGTGGGCGATGGTGACGGCACCGTCGGTGTCGGTTACGGCAAGGCCAAGGAGGTGCCGGCCGCCATCGCCAAGGGTGTTGAGGAGGCCAAGAAGCACTTCTTCAAGGTCCCCCGTATCCAGGGCACCATCCCGCACCCGATCCAGGGTGAGAAGGCTGCCGGCGTCGTGCTGCTCAAGCCCGCGTCGCCCGGTACCGGTGTTATCGCCGGTGGTCCGGTGCGTGCCGTGCTCGAGTGCGCCGGTATCCACGACATCCTGTCGAAGTCGCTCGGCTCCGACAACGCGATCAACATCGTGCACGCGACCGTGGCGGCCCTGAAGGGCCTGCAGCGTCCCGAGGAGGTCGCGGCCCGCCGTGGTCTGCCGCTCGAGGACGTCGCCCCCGCGGCTCTTCTCCGTGCACGTGCCGGGGCGGGTGCGTAATCATGGCGCAGCTCAAGATTACGCAGGTCAAGTCCTACATCGGCAGCAAGCAGAACCACCGTGACACCCTGCGCTCCCTTGGTCTCAAGGGGATCAACACGCAGGTCGTCAAGGAGGACCGCCCCGAGTTCCGCGGAATGGTGCACACCGTCCGCCACCTCGTGACGGTTGAGGAGGTCTGATCATGGCGGAGAACAACCCGCTGAAGATCCACAACCTCCGTCCCGCCCCCGGCGCCAAGACCGCCAAGACCCGTGTGGGTCGTGGTGAGGCGTCGAAGGGTAAGACGGCCGGTCGTGGTACCAAGGGCACGAAGGCCCGCTACCAGGTTCCGGAGCGCTTCGAGGGTGGGCAGATGCCCCTCCACATGCGTCTTCCGAAGCTGAAGGGCTTCAAGAACCCGTTCAAGACCGAGTTCCAGGTCGTGAACCTCGACAAGCTGGCCGCGCTCTACCCCGAGGGTGGCGAGGTCACGGTCGAGGGCCTGGTGGAGAAGGGTGCTGTTCGCAAGAACAGCCTCGTCAAGGTCCTCGGCCAGGGTGAGATCTCCGTGGCGCTGCAGGTGACGGTTGACGCCGTCTCCGGCTCCGCCAAGGAGAAGATCACCGCCGCCGGCGGCAGCGTCACCGAGCTCGTCTGAATCCATCAGGCGTCTCGATGACTTGAGCGATCCCGACCGGGGATACCCCACAAATGGGGTATCCCCGGTTGGTCGTTCCAAGGGGGGCGGTCCCGCGGGTAAGGTGGCCTGCACTGCCCACTTTTACGGAGTGCTTCTTGTGGGGCACTCTGAGCGGCAGTTGACCGTTAGCTAAGTCGTTCCTATTAGTCGAACCTCAAGACCGTCACCCTTGACGCAGTAGCGCGGGGGTCGCAGGAGGCACCGTGCTCACCGCGTTCGCCCGGGCGTTCAAGACGCCCGACCTGCGCAAGAAGCTGCTCTTCACGCTCGGCATCATCGTGATCTTCCGGGTCGGTACCCATATTCCGATTCCCGGCGTCGATTACCGGGCCGTACAGGTCTGCATCGACCAGGCGGACGCCAACCAGGGCCTTTTCGGTCTGGTCAACATGTTCAGTGGCGGCGCGCTGCTTCAGATCACGATCTTCGCTCTCGGCATCATGCCGTACATCACGGCGAGCATCATCCTGCAGCTGCTGACCGTCGTGATCCCGCGCCTGGAAGCCTTGAAGAAGGAAGGCCAGGCCGGTACGGCGAAGATCACGCAGTACACCCGCTACCTGACGGTGGCGCTCGCCGTACTGCAGGGCACGGGTCTGGTGGCCACCGCGCGCAGCGGTGCGCTCTTCCAGAACTGCCAGGTCGCCAATCAGATCGTGCCGGACCGCTCGATCTTCACCACCGTCGTGATGGTCATCACCATGACCGCCGGTACGGCCATGGTCATGTGGCTCGGTGAGCTGATCACCGACCGCGGCATCGGCAACGGCATGTCGATCCTGATGTTCATCTCGATCGCCGCGACCTTCCCGTCCGCGCTGTGGGCCATCAAGAAGCAGGGCTCCCTGGCCGACGGCTGGATCGAGTTCGGCACCGTGGTCGCGGTCGGTCTCGTCATGATCGGCCTGGTGGTCTTCGTCGAGCAGGCTCAGCGCCGAATCCCCGTCCAGTACGCGAAGCGCATGATCGGCCGCCGTTCCTACGGCGGTACTTCGACGTACATTCCGCTGAAGGTCAACCAGGCGGGCATCATCCCTGTGATCTTTGCCTCGTCGCTGCTCTACATCCCGGCGCTGATCGCCCAGTTCGCCGGCGGAAACGCCGGCTGGAAGACCTGGATCGAGCAGAACCTGGCGCTGACGGACGCTCCGCTGCACATCACGCTGTACTTCTTCCTGATCATTTTCTTCGCGTTCTTCTACGTGGCCATCTCGTTCAACCCCGAGGAAGTCGCGGACAACATGAAGAAGTATGGTGGCTTCATCCCGGGCATCCGGGCTGGCCGACCGACCGCTGAGTACCTTTCGTACGTACTCAACCGGATCACTTGGCCGGGCTCGCTGTACTTGGGCCTGATCGCTCTCGTGCCGACGATGGCGTTGGCTGGTTTCGGGGCAAACCAGAACTTCCCGTTCGGCGGGACCAGCATCCTGATCATCGTGGGTGTCGGTCTCGAAACGGTGAAGCAGATCGAGAGCCAGCTCCAGCAGCGCAATTACGAAGGGTTCCTCCGCTGATGCGTATCGTCCTCGTCGGGCCGCCGGGCGCCGGTAAGGGAACGCAGGCTGCGTTCCTCGCCAAGAACCTGTCGATCCCGCACATCTCCACGGGCGACCTGTTCCGCGCCAACATCAGCCAGCAGACGGAGCTCGGGAAACTCGCGAAGTCCTACATGGACGCGGGCAACCTGGTGCCGGACGAGGTCACCATCGGGATGGCCAAGGACCGCATGGAGAAGCCGGACGCCGAGGGTGGCTTCCTGCTGGACGGCTTCCCGCGCAATGTGTCCCAGGCCGAGGCGCTCGACGAGATGCTCCAGTCCGAGAGCATGAAGCTGGACGCCGTCCTGGACCTCGAAGTCCCCGAGGAAGAGGTCGTCAAGCGGATCGCCGGGCGGCGGATCTGCCGCAAGGACTCCAGCCACGTCTTCCACGTGACGTACAGCCAGCCGAAGAAGGAAGGCGTCTGCGACGTCTGCGGCGGCGAGCTGTACCAGCGGGACGACGACTCGGAGGAGACGGTCCGCAAGCGCCTCGAGGTCTACCACACGCAGACCGAGCCGATCATCGACTACTACAAGACGCAGGGACTGGTGGTCACCATCTCCGCGCTCGGCAAGGTCGAAGAGGTCACGGCGCGCGCCATGGAGGCGCTTCAGCGTGACGGGGACGGCAAGTAGCGTTCTTGGCTCGTACGTAGCTCAGGCCGCGGCTCCCTGTGAGGGGGCCGCGGCTGCTGCGTGGGGTGGGGTGCGCCGCCTCCGCCCTTATGGTTGAAGCAGTCCCCTCTATTCAGTCCAGGAAGGCCCCCGTCCCCATGGTGCAGATCAAGAGCCCCGAGCAGATCGCCAAGATGCGTGAGGCGGGGCTGGTCGTTGCCGCCATTCACGCGGCCACGCGTGAGGCCGCGGTTCCGGGGGCCAGCACCAAGGATCTGGACGAGGTCGCCCGCAAGGTCCTCGCGGAGCACGGCGCCAAGTCGAACTTCCTCGGCTACGGCGGCTTCCCTGCGACCATCTGCACCTCCGTGAACGACGTCGTCGTCCACGGCATCCCGTCCGAGGACGTCGTCCTCAAGGACGGCGACATCATCTCCATCGACTGCGGCGCGATCATCGACGGCTGGCACGGCGACGCCGCATACACCGCTTTCGTGGGATCCGGTCACGCTCCGGAGCTGGTCGAGCTCTCCCGGGTGACCGAGGAGTCGATGTGGGCCGGCATCGCGGCCATGAAGCAGGGCAACCGTCTCGTCGACGTCTCCCGTGCCATCGAGACGTACATCCGCCGGCAGCCCAAGCCGGGCGGCGGGCGCTACGGGATCATCGAGGACTACGGCGGCCACGGCATCGGCACCGAGATGCACATGGACCCGCACCTGCTGAACTACGTCGAGCGGCGGCGGGGGAAGGGGCCGAAGCTGGTCCCGGGCTTCTGCCTCGCGATCGAGCCGATGGTCTCGCTGGGCACCCCGAAGACGGAGGTCCTGTCGGACGACTGGACCGTGATCACCACCGACGGCACCTGGTCGTCGCACTGGGAGCACTCGGTTGCGCTGACCGAGGCGGGGCCGCTGGTGCTCACCTCTCCCGACGGCGGCAAGGCGAAGCTGGCCGAGTACGGGATTGTCACCGCGCCGGATCCGTCGGCCTGAGTCTCGCCGTACCTCCCCGGCGCTTAATGATCTGCCGTCCGGGGCAGACTTCCCCGATTCGTCTTTCCGGGTGGGCTGACGTAGACTGACTCGTCGGCTCTTGTGCACCCGCATGTCTGCATGCGCCCGTAAGGGAAAAGTCCAAGGGTCGATCAAGGTAGTCGATTCCGAAGGGCGAAGCGTGGCCAAGAAGCAAGGTGCCATCGAGATCGAGGGCACTGTCGTCGAGTCTCTGCCGAACGCCATGTTCAAGGTCGAGCTCCAGAACGGCCACCAGGTCCTGGCACACATCAGCGGCAAGATGCGCATGCACTACATCCGCATCCTCCCTGACGACCGGGTCGTGGTGGAGTTGTCTCCGTACGACCTGACGCGTGGCCGGATCGTCTACCGCTACAAGTAGATCTTGCCCGCGCCCCGGGCTTCCCGAGGCGATGGCACTGACCCGGAGAACCTCACCAATGAAGGTCAAGCCGAGCGTCAAGAAGATCTGCGACAAGTGCAGGGTGATCCGCCGTCACGGTCGGGTCATGGTCATCTGCGAGAACCCGCGCCACAAGCAGCGCCAGGGCTGACGCACGATCGTCCACTCCCTCTGCAACGACATCGCAGAGATTCGCGCGACGCGAGCTGAATATGTTCATACGCAGAATCCAGGCGAGCTTTCGCCTGACACCCCCGGTTCGGAGGCCGGGGACCCAGTTCGTACCTGGTACGGCGGCTGGGATTCGGTTCTGCGGAAGACCTCCGAAGATCACCAGGAGCCATTGAATGGCACGCGTTTCCGGTGTTGACATCCCGCGCGAAAAGCGCGTGGAGGTCGCCCTCACCTACGTGTTCGGCATCGGCCGGACCCTTTCGCAGCTGACGCTGGCGGAGACGGGCATCGACCCGAACACCCGTGTTCGTGACCTGAGCGAAGAGCAGCTCGTCGCGATCCGCGAGTACGTCGACAACAACATCAAGACCGAGGGTGACCTCCGTCGCGAGATCCAGGCCGACATCCGCCGCAAGGTCGAGATCGGCTGCTACCAGGGTCTGCGTCACCGCCGTGGCCTGCCGGTCCGCGGTCAGCGCACCAGCACCAACGCCCGCACCCGCAAGGGCCCGCGTCGCGCCATCGCCGGCAAGAAGAAGCCGGGCAAGAAGTAGTCCTCAGCGGACAACGCTTCATCAGCGGTCTTCGCTGTAGGACCGACCACCTCCCCGTAGGAGTTAACAGATGCCCCCCAAGGGACGTCAGGGCGCCGTCAAGAAGGTGCGCCGCAAGGAAAAGAAGAACGTCGCTCACGGCCACGCGCACATCAAGAGCACGTTCAACAACACGATCGTCTCCATCACGGACCCGTCCGGCAACGTGATCTCCTGGGCCTCCGCCGGCCACGTCGGCTTCAAGGGCTCCCGGAAGTCCACGCCGTTCGCCGCGCAGATGGCTGCCGAGTCGGCTGCCCGCCGCGCCCAGGAGCACGGCATGCGCAAGGTCGACGTGTTCGTCAAGGGCCCGGGTTCCGGTCGTGAGACCGCGATCCGCTCCCTGCAGGCCACGGGTCTCGAGGTCGGCTCCATCCAGGACGTCACCCCGACCCCGCACAACGGCTGCCGCCCGCCGAAGCGCCGCCGCGTCTGAGGCACGGTTCGCTTGAGGTTTCGGGCGGTACGACTCCGTAAGGGGTTGTATCGCCCGTACCCTTGTCATACCCGCACTCTTCACGGGTGCGGTTTCCGTCGGACGTCAAATAGCGGTCGTCCACGAAAGAAGGATCTGATCCACACATGCTGATTGCTCAGCGTCCCTCGTTGACCGAAGAGGTCGTTGACGAGTTCCGCTCCCGGTTCGTGATCGAGCCGCTGGAGCCGGGCTTCGGTTACACCCTCGGCAACTCCCTGCGTCGTACGCTCCTGTCCTCGATCCCGGGTGCGGCGGTCACGTCGATCCGTGTCGACGGTGTCCTGCACGAGTTCACCACCGTGCCGGGCGTCAAGGAGGACGTCACCGACCTGATCCTCAACATCAAGCAGCTGGTCGTCTCCTCGGAGCACGACGAGCCTGTCGTGATGTACCTGCGCAAGCAGGGTCCGGGTCTGGTCACCGCCGCCGACATCGCGCCCCCGGCCGGTGTCGAGGTGCACAACCCCGACCTGGTCCTCGCCACGCTCAACGGCAAGGGCAAGCTGGAGATGGAGCTGACCGTCGAGCGCGGTCGCGGCTACGTCTCCGCGGTGCAGAACAAGCAGGTCGGCCAGGAGATCGGCCGTATCCCGGTCGACTCGATCTACTCGCCGGTCCTGAAGGTCACGTACAAGGTCGAGGCGACGCGTGTCGAGCAGCGGACCGACTTCGACAAGCTGATCGTCGATGTCGAGACCAAGCAGGCGATGCGTCCGCGTGACGCCATGGCGTCGGCCGGTAAGACCCTGGTCGAGCTGTTCGGTCTCGCCCGCGAGCTGAACATCGACGCCGAGGGCATCGACATGGGCCCGTCCCCGACGGACGCCGCCCTTGCCGCCGATCTGGCGCTGCCGATCGAGGAGCTCGAGCTCACCGTTCGGTCGTACAACTGCCTCAAGCGTGAGGGCATCCACTCGGTGGGTGAGCTCGTGGCGCGTTCCGAGGCCGACCTCCTGGACATCCGTAACTTCGGTGCGAAGTCCATCGACGAGGTCAAGGCGAAGCTTGCGGGTATGGGCCTTGCGCTCAAGGACTCGCCTCCCGGGTTCGACCCGACCGCCGCCGCGGACGCCTTCGGCGCGGACGACGATTCAGACGCCGGGTTCGTCGAGACCGAGCAGTACTAAGAGCTCGGGACCGACTGCCGGTTCTTGGCTGCGGGATCGTTGTGGCTGATCGCGCAGTTCCCCGCGCCCCTTAGGGGGCGCGGACCTTTCCGGAGTTGAAAAGCTCCGGATCTCCGACAGGCAACCGCCTGCTCGGATACTGACCTCGGTACCTGATACGGCCGGGGCAGAGACACAGGAGATGGAAAATGCCGAAGCCCACCAAGGGTGCCCGTCTGGGCGGCAGTGCCGCGCACGAGAAGCTGCTCCTCGCGAACCTCGCGAAGGCGCTCTTCGAGCACGGCCGTATCACCACCACCGAGGCGAAGGCCCGCCGTCTGCGGCCGTACGCCGAGCGTCTGGTCACCAAGGCGAAGAAGGGCGACCTTCACAACCGCCGTCAGGTGCTGCAGGTCATCACGGACAAGAGCATCGTGCACACGCTCTTCACCGAGATCGGCCCGCGCTACGAGAACCGTCCGGGTGGCTACACCCGTATCACCAAGATCGGTAACCGCCGTGGCGACAACGCGCCCATGGCTGTCATCGAGCTGGTCGAGTCCCTGACGGTTGCTCAGGAGGCCACTGGCGAGGCCGAGGCCGCGACGAAGCGCGCTGCCAAGGACGCCGAGGTCAAGGTCGACACGACCAAGGCCGACGAGGCTGCCGAGGCTCAGGCCGATGAGGCTGCCGAGGAGTCGAAGGACGCGTAAGCGTCTGCCGGGGGCTGTTCGGTTTGCGTCGGCGACGTCGTGGCCGGTCGCGCAGTTCCCCGCGCCCCTTTGGGCGATTGCGGGCCCGTTCCTTTCGAGGGGCGGGCCCGCTTTTGTGTTGCTGAGAGGATCTCCGTGTGAGTGACGAAGTAGAGCCCGGGTATGTGCGTGTGCGCCTCGACCTGTCCTATGACGGGACCGAGTTCTCCGGCTGGGCCAAGCAGGCCGGTGGGCGGCGGACCGTGCAGGGGGAGATCGAGGACGCGCTGCGGACCGTCACGCGGTCGGGCGGGACGACGTACGAGCTGACCGTCGCCGGGCGTACCGACGCCGGCGTGCACGCTCGCGGACAGGTGGCGCATGTCGATCTGCCGGAGGCGGTCTGGCGGGAGCATCACGAGAAGCTGCTCAAGCGGCTTGCCGGGCGGCTGGCCAAGGACGTGCGGGTGTGGGCGCTGCGGGAGGCGCCCAGTGGGTTCAATGCTCGGTTCTCGGCGGTCTGGCGGCGGTACGCCTATCGCGTCACCGACAATCCCGGGGGTGTCGACCCGCTGCTGCGCAGCCACGTCCTCTGGCACGACTGGCCCCTCGACGTCGACGCCATGAACGAGGCCGCCGGGCGGCTCCTCGGGGAGCACGACTTCGCCGCCTACTGCAAGAAGCGGGAGGGGGCGACCACCATTCGTACGCTGCAGGAGCTGAGCCTCGTGCGGGGGGACGACGGGATCGTCACCGCCACCGTTCGTGCCGACGCCTTCTGCCACAACATGGTGCGGTCGCTGATCGGGGCGCTGCTGTTCGTGGGGGACGGGCACCGGCCCGCCGACTGGCCCGGCAAGGTGCTCGCCGCCGGTGTCAGGGACTCCGCCGTGCATGTCGTACGGCCGCACGGGCTGACCCTCGAAGAGGTGGGGTATCCGGCGGACGAGTTGCTCGCGGCGCGGAGCAAGGAGGCGCGGAACAAGCGGTCGTTGCCCGGTCGGGCCGGCTGCTGCTGAGCCTCAGTCGGCCGACCAGGTGCCGAGGAGATCGCGCAGGGCGTCCTCGGTCTCGTCGGCGTCGCGGCCGTCGGAGCGGGCGGCGGGCGCCAGTTCCACGTGCAGGAAGGGGGCGTGGCGGCGTGCGGCCGACCTGCCCTGGACGTTCTCGGTGCCCTCCAGCGGGCAGCGTGCCGACCAGCCGCGGCAGACCCGCAGACCGTCCGACTCCAGACGGTCGGCCAGCGCCGAGGCCTCGCCGGACGCGCTCTGCGCCACGCCGCCGGAGACGATGGCCTCGTAGGGGCGCTCGGACGTCCGGGCGAAGCCGTGCAGTTGGAGGCCGGGCACCCCGCGCTTCTGGAGTTCCACGACGATGGCGTGGAACGCACTGTCCTCGCGGTGGGCCACATCCGCGGCGTCCGTGCGGCCGGCGCGGCGATGGGCGCCGGCCACGACCAGTGCGCCCGAGGGGGTGTTCTCCAGCAGCCGGACGCCGAGTGACTCGGTGTCACGGTCGGACACCGGGTGCGGTACCTGGACGTTCCAGCGCAGGTCGGAGTCGGCGGTCAGGTAGAGGCGGCCCCAGCGCGCGGCCTTGCCGCTCTGCCGGACGGCGGCGATCTCGTCGTAGCGCCGGCCGGAGTCGGTGTCGGTGAGGCGGGTCACGCCGAGGCCGAGGGGTGCGAGCGCACGCTCCGCCTGTGCCGCGTCGCCGTCCAGCAGGCGCCCGACACCGCGCGCCAGTTGGGCGCGTTCGTCGCCGGCGGGCGGGGTGTAGGTGTCGTCGGGTTCGAAGCCGGCCGTGTACGTGAGGATCCGGCTGCGGAGGTCCACGAGCTCCCGGGCCTGCGGAACGGACTGTTCCGTCGCATGGGGTGATGTCGCCTCACAACCGGCCAACGTCAGGATCAAAACCGTTTGGGCAAAAATGCGAGCGAAACGTGACTGTCTTGTGACGGTAGAGACAGGTTGAGTTGTGTGGCGCGTGTGAATATGTCGCGGTGACATTCCGTAAGTCTCTCCGTATAGGTCGCTCGCTGACGGTTCTGGTGGCTTTGGGCGGCCTGATCGCCGCCTGTACCTCAGGGTCCCCCGGGGCGCAGGTGAAGCCGGGCGGACGGTCGTTCACCGTCGCCGCCGCGGGGGATGTGCTCATCCACCCCGAGCTGGTCGAACAGGCTGCCAAGGACGCCGAGAAGACCGGTGAGGGGCAGGCCGGGCTGGACTTCGGACCGCTCATGGCCGGGGTGAAGCCGGTGATCAGCAAGGCCGATCTGGCCATCTGTCACATGGAGACACCGGTCGGGACACCCAAGGGCCCCTTCGAGGGGTACCCGGAGTTCCTGGTTCCACCGCAGATCCTCACAACCCTCAAGGGCGTGGGCTACGACACCTGCTCGACGGCCTCCAACCACACGTACGACCACGGCCTCAAGGCCGTCAAGCGCACCCTGGACGCGATGGACAAGGTGGGTCTCGGGCACACCGGGTCCGCGCGGACGCCGCAGGAAGCAGAGCAGATCAACATCCGGGACGTCAACGGCGTCAAGGTCGCCCATCTCTCCTTCTCCTGGGAGTCCTTTCTCAACCCCACGCCCGAGAAGGAGCGTTGGGCCTTCAACCGGATGAGCACCGAGGAGATCAAGAAGGCCGAGGCCCGGGCCCGCAAGAAGGGTGCCGAGGTGGTGATCCTCTCGGTCCACTGGGGCCTGGAGCACTACAACGAGCCGAGCCTCCCGCAGCTGGAGCTGGCGGAGCGGATCACCAAGGACACCGGGATCGACCTGGTGATCGGTCACCACTCGCACGTGGTGCAGCCCATCCAGAAGCTCAACGGCAAGTGGGTCGCCTACAGCCTCGGCAACCAGGTCGCCCGCCACTCCTCGCCGACCGGTCTCACCGAGGAGGGCGCGATCGGCTGGTTCGAGTTCAGGGAGACGGCCGACGGCTGGGACGTCGACGCCCGCTACCGGACCACGCTGGTCGACATCCCGCCGGAGGTGGAGGCCGGCGACAAGGCGCCCGAGGGCGCGGTCGAGCAACACCGGGTGGTGGACGTGCAGCAGGTGCTCGACAGCCCGGGCGACCTGTCGGACGACCGGCTGGCCCGCTACCGGCTGGCTGCCGACCGTACCCGCGGCTTCCTCCACAACCGTGGCGCCCCGCGCGGCGACGGTCTTGAGCAGCTCTCGCTGGGGACGTGACGAGCGACACGTCGACTGTTGCCTGCCGGAGCCCAACCCCGGCGCGTGTCGACTGTCTTTTAAAGTGACGGCGTCTCATGCCCGCGTCAGCGGTGGCTCCTGCGAGCGCCTGAGTAGTGAAGAGGCGAAGGAAACCACCGGTGACTTCAACCAAGGGTGCGCCCCGTCCCGCACGGGGCGGACGGCGACGCCTGCGCAGACGTGCGGACATGCCGCTCCTGGGCGGCATACGGCCGCCGATCGCGCTGCTGTGCCTGCTGATCCTCGCCCTGGCCGGGCTGACCGCCAAGGTGCTGGGCCCCGCAGGTGAGCCGGCCGTGCCGAAGGCGGTGCTGGGCTCCCAGGAGCACTTCGCGCAGGACGGCGCGATCGCCCTACGCGCGTCGATCGACGAGCGGGTCACCGACCTGAACCGCATGGCGGCCGCGCTGAACGCCGGCAAGCCCGCGGATCCGGAGCGGGTGCTGTCGGATCTGAGCAGGACGTACCAGAAGTGGACCGGCACCACGGTGCTGGATCTGGAGAGCGGGAAGGTGCTCGCGGCTCGGGGTGAAACGATTCCCCTCGCCTGGCTGGACAAGGACGTACTCACCGGCGAACACGCCCTGACGCCCCGCATGGTGCGGCTGAAGACCGGTGACGTACGGCTCATGACCATGGCCCTCCTCGACCGGAAGGACCGTCCGCAGCAGCTGTTGATCGCCTCCAACAGCCTCTCCGTGCCCGCCATCAACCTGGGCCCGTTCCGCTCCATGGCGGTCGTTGCCCGCGGCGGCGAGGTCCTCGCCACGGAGGGCTTCGAGCAGGCCGAGGCGCTCAACTCGGACGCGGAGCGCGACGAGCTGACCTTCCTCCGGAAGCAGATCACGCGGCTGTCGGAGCGGGCGGCGAAGGAGACCGAACAGGACCCAGTCAGCGCCCGGGAGCCCGGCTCCCGCGGCTACCCGGGCGTCAGCGGAACCCTGCTGGGCGACGCCTACAACGGCCGTATCGCCACCGCCGGCTACGCCTCCCTCGCCTCCGCCGACCCGGAGCAGCGCCAGAGCGTGGGCGCCGGTCTCGGGCTGACCGTCGTGGCCATGCTGCCCGTGGTGCAGGAGCAGGCCGTCGGGCAGGAGCGGGAGCTGTACGGGCTGGTGGCGGCCGGAGTCCTGGTGGTGTTCGGGCTGCTGGCGGCGACCGTGCTGTGGATGGCGGTGCAGCGGCCCCTGCTGGGGCTCTTCCTGGAGTCGCGCCGGCTGGCCCGCGGCGACCTGACCCGCCCCGTCGCCGTGCCCCGCTGGGGCGAGACCGCCCGTGTCGGCGCCGCACTGGAGCGGCTGCGCGGGCAGTTGTCGGACGGGGGCGGCGATGCCCCCCAGGGTTCCGGCGCGAGCAAGGGCCGTGGGGGACGGCTCGGTCTGCGGGTGCCGCTGGCGCTGACAGCCGTCCTGCTGTTGCTGTGGTGCGTGCCGGTCGGCCTGCTCCTCAACCGCACGGACGCCTCGGTGAGTGTGCCGAGCACCATGGTCAACGACCAGCGCGACCGCACCGACCTCGTCGCCGACCGGGTACGCCGGGCCCTCAACGAGGCGCAGGCCGACCTCGTCTCCATCTCCCGTCTGATCGACGCGGACGACCCCGACCGCAGCACGGGCGTGCTCGACGACGCCTTGCGCAAGCACACGCGGTACGGCTCCCTGTACGTCGTCGACGAGGGCGGCGAGGTCGTCGCCCGCGCCGGGGACGAGCCGAACGCGGACTGGGAGCTCGGAGAGGCCGACGACAAGACCGGCTCGTCCGACGACTCGTCCGACGACCAGGACCAGTCGCTGGTCCGCGTGTCGGGCGAGGGCGGCAAGAAGCCGGTGATCCAGGCCGGGGCCGCCCTGCCGGATGAGAAGGGCATGACCCTGGTCGGCGAAATCCGGGTGGAGTTCCTGAACTCACTGCTGAACCGGCCCGGCCTCGGTGAGGTCCGCGTGGTCGACGCCGAGGCGCGGACCATCGCCGCCAGTGACGGCTTCCTCGCCTTCGAGGGCCTGCCGCGCGAGTCGCTCACCGACCTCGTGCGAGCCGGCGGCGTCAAGGTCGGCGCGGGGCCCGTGGAGAACGGGCTGCTGATCCGCGAGGGCCGTTCGGTCACCGTCGCCGCCGCGGCGCCCTTCTCCGGCGGCGGTGTGGCGGCCGACGTCGGCTGGACCGTCGTCAGCTGGCAGAACGCCAAGCACTTCGAGATCGCCCCGTACGAGCGCGAGGACCGCAGTGTGCTCGCCGGGATGCTCGGGCTCGCGTTGATCGTGGTCTGCCTGGGCTGGATCCACCTGGTCGTGGTCCGGCCGCTGCGCGCCCTCGCGGGCAGCGCCGAGAAGCTGGCCGACGGCGACCTCAAGACCGTGCTGTACCCCCGCTATCACGACGAGGTGGGGGCCGTCGTCCGCAGCCTCGAACTGGTCCGCCAGCAGTTGCAGGCCCGCAGACAGAACCAGGCACGCCGGAGTGCCGAGCCCAGGCTCGGCGCCGGAGGAAGGTGACCGGCCCGTGCTCTACCTCTACTTCGTCCTGCTGATCGGCTCGGTGTTCCTGCTGATCGCGGGCATCATCGAGCAGCGCAGGCACTACGCCGCCCTGCACACCATGCCCTCCCGGGTGCTCGTCAACGGCATCCGCGGCAAGTCCTCCATCACCCGGCTGTGCGCGGGAGCCCTGCGCGGCGGTGGCCTGGTCACCGTGGCCAAGACGACGGGCACCGCCGCACGCTTCATCCACCCGGACGCCACCGAGGAGCCGGTCTACCGGAAGTTCGGCATCGCCAACGTGGTGGAACAGATCGGCATCGTCCGCCGGGCCGCCACCTACCGTCCCGACGCCCTCGTCATCGAGTGCATGGCGGTCATGCCGGCCCTGCAGGAGGTCAACCAGAGCAAGCTGATCCGCTCGACGATCGGCGTGCTGTGCAACGTCCGTGAGGACCACCTCGCCGAGATGGGGCCCACGCTCGACGACGTGGCCCGCTCGCTGTGCCGCTCGATGCCGGAGGACGGCATCTGCGTCACCGCCGAGAAGGAACGCTTCCACATCCTCCAGGAGGAGGCGGACGCCCGTAACTGCCGACTGGTCTACGCCGATCCGCAGACGGTCACCGACGAGGAGCTGCGCGGCTTCAGCTGGTTCACCTTCAAGGAGAACGTCGCGATCGCGCTGGTCGTGGCGGACCTGCTCGGCATCGAGCGCAAGGTCGCGTTGCAGGGCATGTACGACGCCCCGCCGGACCCGGGTGTGCTGTCGGTGGAGAAGTACGTCGCCCCCGACGGCAAGCGGCTCGCCTTCGCCAACGTGTTCGCGGCCAACGACCCCGAGTCGACGCTGATGAACATCAACCAGCTGCTCGACCTCGGCGCGATCCGCCGCCCCCTGAACGTCGTGATCAACTGCCGCCCGGACCGGGTGGAGCGCAACGGCCAGATGGGCGAGATCATCCCCGACCTCCAGCCGGACAACGTCTTCGTCATCGGGCACCCGTCCAAGAGCGCCATCGACGCCATCCCCGCCGACTGGCGCGACCGGGCCGTCGACCTGGGCGGAGAGCGCCGCGCGGCGGACGAGTTCATGCCGACCCTGCTCGGCCGGATGTCCGACGGCTCCTCCCTCGTCGCCATCGGCAACATCCACGGACAGGGCGAGGAACTGCTCGAATACCTCGCCGAACTCCCGGCGGACGAGAGCGGCACGGACGAGGCGGGGGACGCGGTGGTCGCCGCCGCGCCGCACCAGCAGCAGCGCCTGGACCCGTACGCCTCGTACCCCACGGCCTACGAGGAGCGCTACCAGGCCTCCCAGACCCAGGAGATCCCGGTGATCACCATCCCGGCCCCGCCGCGGGAGCGGTACGCCGAGGTCCCCCACGGATCGGGACAGGCCTACGGCCACGGTGAGCAGTACGGCCAGGGCCGGCCGCAGTACCCCGGGCACGGGCACGGGCACGTGCAGGAGCAGGTGCCGTACGCGGCCGGGCAGGCCGAGGTCTCGGCGTGGTTCCGGTCCGCGCGGCAGCCGTCGCACGGGGACGGCCAAGAGATGCCGTACGGCGACGACCCCTTCGGTCGGTCGGCCCGGCGGCCGGCGGACGACGACGGAGGTGCACCGCCATCGCGCGCCTGACAGCCGCTTCGCCCCCGAACCCGCATCCCTCTGCCCGGAGACCCCGTTGACCACCGCCGCCCTGACTCCCGAGATGGCTGCCCTGGGCATCGCCATTGGCCTGTTCTTCTCGCTGCTCTGCTATCTCACGACCAACCTGTCGCCCGGCGGCATGATCACACCCGGCTGGCTCGCGCTCACCCTCATCGAGGATCTCCAGCGCGCGGCCATGGTGGTGGGCGTGACCGCCCTGACCTACGGCGGCACCAAGATCATGCAACGGCTGGTGATCCTGTACGGCAAGCGGCTGTTCGCCGCGGTGGTGCTGCTGGGCGTGCTGTTGCAGGCCACGGTGATGATCGTGCTGTCGATCGAGTTCCCGCTGCTGTACGGCAACCAGACGCTCGGCTTCATCGTGCCGGGCCTGATCGCCTACCAGATGGTGCGCCAGCCCAAGGGGGCCACGCTGCTGGCCACGGGCACCGTCTCCCTCATGGCCTACATCGTGGTCGCCGCCGGCCTGCTGCTCGGCGTCATGCCGACCGTCTGAGAACCGAGGAGCACACAACGATGGCAGGGAAGAAGAAGTCGAGGCCCGTCGTCACGGGCCTGGTGCTGCTGGCGCTCGTCGGCACCTCCGGCTACCTCACGGTGGAGCTGCGCAAGCAGGAGGAGCCGGGCGTCACCGAGGTGCGCAACGTCGGGGTCCTGGAAGGCGGCCGCAGTACCGACGCCTCGACGGACACCGGCAAGGAGGCCTGGTCCCGGCTGGAGAACCCGGCGCGGTCCGTGCTGCGCGGGGCCGACGGCCAGATCAAGGCCGTGTTCACGGACGGCGCGCGCATCGCGACGCTGAGCGGGCCCGCCCGCACCTTCCAGGAGCCGACCTCGACCGCGTCGAAGGTCAGCACCACGGACTGGGTGCGGCTGATGCCGGAGAAGTGGTCCAAGGGGGCGGACAAGGAGAAGTGGTTCAAGGAGTGGTACGCCGAGTACCGGAACAGCAAGGAGGACGACATCTTCGCCTTCGCCTTCCAGTACGTGGCGGGCGCGCCGCAGAAGAAGGACGGGCAGGGCACCGTCATCGCCGGTGACGCCAACTTCGGTCCGCTGAACACGTCCGGGGCGGAGGGCGGCGACCTGCGCCTGGAGCAGTCCGACTTCTACGACTACCTCGGGGTGCCGTACCCGTTCCGGGACGGCGTCGTCGGGCAGCCGGAGAGCATGCGGGCCCGGTCGATCGACTGCTCGGGCTTCATCCGCATGGTGCTGGGCTACCGGGCCCGCCACCCCCTGATGTCCTCGGACACCTCGGGCGACGGCCTGCCCCGCACCGCCAACGGCATGGCTCGCTCCAAGCAGGGCGTCGACATCCTGCCGCTGGCCGGCATCACCGCCCAGGACCGCCCGTCCGCCATCGACCAGCTCCAGCCGGGCGATCTCGTCTTCTTCAAGCTCGACACCCGCACCGGCCAGCGGCTCGACCACGTCGGCCTGGTGCTCGGGCACGACACCGAGGGTCACCTGATCTTCGTGTCGAGCCGCGAGGAGGTCAACGGGCCCACCATCGGCGACGTCGGCGGTGTGTCCCGCCTCGACGGCAACGGCTACTACGCGAAGACGCTGCGCAGCGCCAAGCGCTTGTGAGCCCGGGGCCGGCCGCGGCGGCCGACAGTGCGTCGGCCGCCGCGCGCCGCTTCCCGATCGCCGCTACTCGCCCGCCGCCGCCGAAGCCTGGGCCTCACCGCGCCGGCGGATCTGGCGGAACGTGAACTCCTCCAGGTTGTCGCCGGTCTGGAAGCCCGCCGTGTCCTTGTCCGTCATGTCCTTGCCGTTGGTGAAGCCCGTGATGGTGAAGTAGGCGTAACGGCCGTAGGAGTTGGACTTGGAGTAGCAGACGGCGGAGGCGCAGAAGTCCTTGATGCCCTTGCCGGAGAGCGGCCGGACGATGTCCTTCTTCGTGTTCACCTGCCCCTTGACCTTGGCGGCCTTCGCCTCGGTGTCGAAGACCGCCACGCCCACCGTCACCGCGAGGCCGTCCTTGACGTAGGAGACGCGCATGAAGCGGGTGCAGCCGTTGGCGGAGAGGATCTTCGGGAGTCCGCCCTCGGTGACGGCGGAGCAGTTCTTCGTGTCGTCCGTCGCGCCCTTCTTGTAGACCGTCTCACCCATGGTCAGCTGTGTGCCGGGGAAGAGGATCTGCGCGCCGAGCGGAGCGGTGTCCTTGGCCTTGCTGGAGATGAAGTCCTTCGGATCCAGCGGCGGCGGGGCGCTCGTCGGCTCGAACGACGGGGCGGTGGACTGGTTCGGCAGGTCCGCGGTCGCCGGGAGCTCGGAAGCCGGCTTGCCGGAGGCCGAGTTGCCGTCGTTCGACGACACCACGGCCACGGCGACGGCGGCACCGATCGCGACGGTGGCCAGCGCGCCGCCGCCGATGAACAGCAGCCGGCGCCGTTTGTTACGGGTCTCGGATGCCTCGGCGAGCGCGGCCCAGTCCGGGGTCTGGTCGTCGGCGCCGCTGTTCCACGGCTGCTGGGATTGCGGTGTCCAGGGATCCCACTGGGACTGGGGTCCCCCCTGCTGCCCGTAGCTCATGGGGCGCATCTTAGACGGACCGAAGGTGTGCCGGTCCGCCCCAAGCGGCGCACAGGCACCTAGCGTTCAGCCGGTGAGCGAGCACAAAAGCGACATCTCCGGGTGGTTGGTACGACGGGCGACGTGGCATCTGTGGGCGGTGCTCGGGGTCTTGCTGGGGGCCCTCGTGATGCGTACGGCACGGGTGACCTCGGGCGGAGGGATGGACAACGCCATCGTCGTGCGGGCGGCGCGGGTCTGGCTGGGTGGGGGTTCGCCGTATGACGACCCCCACTTTCTCTATTTGCCGAGTGCGGTGCTGGCGGCGGCTCCTGGGGCCCTGATTCCGCGGGGTGTGCTGGGGGTGCTCGTGCCGGTGGTCGTGACCGGGTGTCTGGTGGGGGGCTGGGTCTGCGCGCTGCGGGTGCACGGGGTTCCGCTGCGCAGCCGGTTCGCCGCCCTCGGACTGATCGGGCTCGCGGTCGGGTTCGCGCCGTTCGCGCACCTTGTACTGCTGGGGAACTGGACCGCTACGGCGGCGCTCGCCCTGCCGCTGGGCCTGTTGCTGGCGGCGCGGGGGCGGTGGGTGGCGGCGGGGGCGGTGATCGGGGCGGCGATCGCCCTGAAGCCGCTGCTGGCGCCGGTGGGGCTGCTGTTCGTGTTCGCGGGGCGGTGGCGGGGGCTGGGGGTGATGGTCGGGGTGCCGGTGGTCGCGTCCGTGGGGGCGGCGTTGCTGCTGCCGGATCCTGCGGGGTTCTTCACCCGGACTCTGCCGTTCCTTCTGGGCGGGGACGACGGTTTTGTACGGCTGTATGAGGCGTCGCTGGTTGCCGTGCTGCCGAGGGTGGGGGTGCCGGGGGCGGTGGCCGGGGGGATCGGGTTGGCCGCGGCGGCGGTGGGGGTGGGGTGTGCGTATCGGCGCTGGCGTTGTGGGGACGAGGGGGCGCGGCGCCTTGTCGAAACTGCGGCGGGGCTGATGCTCTCGGCGTTCCTCGTCTCCCGGCCGTCGTACGACCACTATCTGCTGGTTGTCGTGCCGCTGCTGGTGGCCGGGGTGCTGGGGGAGGGGGCGGTTGCTCGGGGGGTGTGGTTCTGGGTTTCGCTGGTGCCGCAGCTTCCCGGGGTGACCTGGCCCTATCTGGAGGCGGTCCAGCGGCGGGCCTTTCGGGATGCGGTGACGTTGTGTGGTGTGGCGGTGACGGTGGCTGTCCGGGGCATTCGGTCCGGCGGGGATGTCTCGCCCCCGCCGCCCCTACCCGTCCCGTCCTCCAGGGGCTCCGCCCCTTCGACCCCACCGGGGGCTCCGCCCCTGGACCCCACGGAGGGCTCCGCCCCTGGGCCCCCCGCTTCGACCCGCTAGGAGTCGGCTCAAGGGGGGTGGGGTCACTGGGGCAGGGGTGCCTGAAGTGAGCGAGGGGCCCTTCGAGTGGGTCGCCGTCGGGCGGGGAGCGAGCCTCTTGCGTGCCCGGCCCGGGGGATGTGGGTGTCCGGCGCGGGCGTGGCGTGGGCCTTCGGGGGTGGCAGGGGATGAGGGAGACGGGCGCCCCGGCGGGAGCCGGCGTGGTGTGGGTCTTGGGATTGGGCGGCCGGGAGGGTGCTCGGGGATCGTCTCGGCGTGTTGATGGTCACGTCCCGGGCGGGGCGCCGGCGGGTGGGCCCGGTGTTTGGGGGGCGAGGGCGGTCAGGGGCGGGGTGGGTTCGGGGCGGTGGGGTCGGGCGGGGCGCTTACGCTGGTTACCGGACAGCAGGGCCCAGGCGTCGGCAACCCGTTTTGACCCGGCCATGGCGCCGCAGGTATCCTGCATGTTCGTTGTGTATTGGCTTGCTCATTCTCACGGGACGGGCCCTTACACCGGTCCACCGGGCCGATGACCAGCGACCCCACGTACGCGGTATGCGTCGCCGCAGTGCGGTCCAGGCTGTCGTGATCGTTTCGGTGACCTGTTCAGGACCATTCACTCGAAGCGAAGGCTACGAACCGTGCGTACGTACAGCCCCAAGCCCGGCGATGTGACGCGCCAGTGGCACGTCATCGACGCTCAGGACGTTGTCCTGGGTCGTCTCGCCACCACTGCGGCGTCCCTCCTGCGGGGCAAGCACAAGCCGATCTACGCCCCTCACGTCGACACCGGTGACTTCGTCATCATCATCAACGCCGACAAGGTGCACCTCTCCGGCAACAAGCGGACCCAGAAGATGGCGTACCGCCACTCCGGATACCCGGGTGGTCTGCGCTCCGTCCGTTACGACGAGCTCCTCGACAAGAACCCCGAGAAGGCCATCGAGAAGGCCGTCAAGGGCATGCTCCCCAAGAACACTCTGGGCCGTCAGATGCTCTCGAAGCTGAAGGTCTACAAGGGTGACCAGCACCCGCACGGCGCGCAGCAGCCGCAGCCGTACGAGATCACCCAGGTCGCGCAGTAAGTCCGGCCACCCCCTAAGACTGAAGAGAATCTGAGGAGAATCGTGGCCGAGACCACTGCCGAGCAGCCGCTCGACGAGAACGTCGAGAACATCGACATCGACAGCTACACCACCGAGTCCGAGGTTCCGGTGGAGGGTGAGTACACCTCCGAGTCCCTCGCCTCGCGCTTCGGTGAGCCCCAGCCGGCCGCCGGCCTGGGCCGTCGCAAGAACGCCATCGCCCGTGTCCGGATCGTTCCGGGCACCGGCAAGTGGAAGATCAACGGTCGCACCCTTGAGGACTACTTCCCCAACAAGGTGCACCAGCAGGAAGTCAACGAGCCCTTCAAGGTGCTCGAGCTCGAGGGTCGCTACGACGTCATCGCCCGCATCGCCGGTGGCGGTGTCTCCGGCCAGGCCGGCGCGCTGCGTCTCGGTGTCGCCCGCGCCCTGAACGAGGCCGACGTCGACAACAACCGCGGCCCGCTGAAGAAGGCCGGCTTCCTCAAGCGCGACGACCGTGCGGTCGAGCGCAAGAAGGCCGGTCTGAAGAAGGCTCGCAAGGCCCCGCAGTACAGCAAGCGCTAAGCGCAAGCTGCCTCTGCTCGTACTCCGGTACTCCGAACGCCCCGGCGGCACGCCACAGTGCCGCCGGGGCGTTCGTCTTATCACCGGGCGCGGGCGTATAACGGCACAAGACGTTCAAAGGCTTGTGTGATCCGATGCCCCAGGCATGGAATGCCTGGTAGCGGGAGCCCCCGGTGGCCCGGTGGCGTATCGAGCGCCGGCTCCGCTTTCGGAACTGATGTTTCCTCAGGAGGACAAGTGGGACGACTCTTCGGCACGGACGGCGTGCGTGGTGTCGCCAACGCGGATCTGACGGCCGAGATGGCGCTCGGTCTGTCCGTGGCGGCAGCGCACGTACTCGCCGAGGCGGGCACCTTCGAGGGCCACCGGCCGACAGCGGTGGTCGGGCGGGACCCGCGCGCGTCCGGGGAGTTCCTGGAGGCCGCCGTCGTCGCGGGCCTCGCGAGTGCGGGTGTCGACGTGATGCAGGTCGGCGTGCTGCCCACGCCCGCGGTCGCGCACCTCACCGGCTCGCTCGGCGCCGACCTCGGTGTCATGCTCTCCGCCAGCCACAACGCCATGCCGGACAACGGCATCAAGTTCTTCGCCCGCGGCGGCCACAAGCTCGCCGACGAGCTGGAGGACCGTATCGAGTCCGTCTACGACGAGCACCGGCACGGTGAGCCGTGGCAGCGGCCGACGGGTGCGTCGGTCGGGCGGGTGCGGTCGTACGACCAGGGGTTCGACGAGTACGTCGCCCACCTCCTCGGCGTGCTGCCGAACCGGCTGGACGGGCTGAAGATCGTCCTCGACGAGGCGCACGGGGCCGCGGCGGGCGTCTCACCGGAGGCGTTCCGGCAGGCCGGGGCCGACGTCGTCACCATCGGTGCCGAGCCGGACGGGCTCAACATCAACGAGGGCTGCGGGTCCACGCATCTGGACAAGCTGAAGGCCGCCGTCCTCGACCACGGGGCCGCGCTGGGGATCGCGCACGACGGGGACGCCGACCGGTGCCTCGCCGTGGACCACACCGGCGACGAGGTGGACGGCGACCAGATCCTCGCCGTGCTCGCGCTGGCGATGCGGGAACATTCCGCTCTGCGGGCCGACACCGTCGTGGCGACCGTGATGTCGAACCTCGGCTTCAAGCTGGCGCTGGAGCGCGAGGGTCTGAAGCTCGTGCAGACCGCCGTCGGTGACCGGTATGTGCTGGAGGAGATGAAGGAGCACGGCTACGCCCTCGGCGGCGAGCAGTCCGGGCATGTCATCATCCTCGACCACGCCACGACCGGTGACGGCACGCTGACCGGGCTCCTGCTGGCGGCTCGGGTCGCCGAGACCGGGCGTACGCTGCGGGATCTCGCTGCTGTGATGGAGCGGCTGCCGCAGGTGCTGATCAATGTCCCGGACGTGGACCGGACCCGGGTCGGGAGCTCGGCCGAGCTGGCTGCCGCGGTCACCGAGGCGGAGCGGGAACTCGGTTCCACGGGGCGGGTGTTGCTGCGGCCGTCCGGTACCGAGCCGTTGGTGCGGGTGATGGTCGAGGCCGCGGATATCGAGCAGGCTCGGTCCGTGGCGGGGCGGCTGGCCGATGTGGTGAAGTCCGCGCTGGGGTGATGGCAGTGCCGGGTAGAGGGCGGGGTTCTGCTCCGTCGCGGGCCGCGGGTGTGTCGTGGCTCGTCGCGCAGTTCCCCGCGTCCCTTACGGGGCGCTGCCCTCCAGGGCGCTCTTGCGTTGGCGTTGCTTGGTCCAGAACCACTTCTGGGCCAGCAATGTGAGTGTGCCGGCCAGGACGATGCCCAGCAGGTTCAGCAGGAGCTGGCCCGTCGAGAGCCAGGTCTGCTCGGCGTCGCCGTAGATCAGGGCCACGGCCGCGTTGGCGGCGGCGGGGACCGTCGTCACCGAGATGGCGACGCCGACCAGGGCGCCGGACTTGGCAGACGTCAGGGAAAGGGTGCCGGCGGCGCCGGCGAGGACTGCCACGACGAAGGAGAACCAGTCGGGGGCGTAGATGAAGCCCGTGTTGGGCCGGTCCGCCTCCAGTTTGGCCTCGGTGAACAGGCCGACGGCGTCCATGAAGTAGCTGAAGCCCACCGTCACGGCCATCGCGAAGGCGAAGCCCACCAGCAGGGCGATCAGCGAGCGCAGTGCGAGGCGAGGGGCCCGCTGCACCACGGCCGTGCAGATGCCGGCCAGCGGTCCGAACTCCGGGCCGACGGCCATCGCGCCCACGATCAGGATCGCGTTGTCGAGGACCACACCGCAGGCCGCGATCATCGTCGCGAGGGTGATGAAGGCGAGATAGGTGATCGAGAGGGTCGACTCCTCGTGCGTCGCCTCCGTCAGGTGCTCCCACAGCACCGCGTCCGCGCCCTCGCCCGGCGCCTCCTTCTCGGCCTCGTCGGCCCGCTTGGACAGCGACAGGTCGATGTTCTCGACGGCGATGGAGCCGGACTCCTCGATGCCCAACTGCTGGAGATCGGTGAGGAGTTCGTCGCCCGCCTCGCGCGCCACGTCACACATGACCAGGTCCCCGGAGGGGTTGCGGGCGGCGCCCGGCAGGACGACGAGGTGGGTCGTCCCCACCGTCCCCTCGATCAGGCGTACCACGTCGTCGGTCCGGTCGGCCGGCGTGATCAGGCGCAGATGCAGCATGACGCCTTTCTAACAGGCCGGTGTTACACCCTCACAGCCTGCGCAGCCTCACAGCTTGCGCAGGCTCAGCCGCTGCACCTTGTGGTCCGGGCCCTTCCGGACGACCAGGGTGGCCCGGCCGCGCGTGGGGGCGATGTTCTCCACCAGATTGGGCTTGTTGATGGTGCGCCACATCGTGCCGGCGTAGTCGAGGGCCTCCTCCTCGGACACCTGGGTGTACTTGCGGAAGTACGAGGAGGGGTTCTGGAAGGCGGTCTCGCGCAGCCGCTTGAAGCGGTTGAGGTACCAGCGCTCGATGTCCTCGGTGCGGGCGTCGACGTACACGCTGAAGTCGAAGTAGTCGGCGAGGCCGACGCGGGTGCGGCCGTCCTTGCCGGGGAGGGCGGGCTGGAGGACGTTCAGGCCCTCGACGATCAGGATGTCGGGGCGGCGGACCGTGAGCTTCTGGTCCGGGACGATGTCGTAGATCAGGTGGGAGTAGACGGGGGCCGTGACCTCGTCCTTGCCGGCCTTGATGTCGGCGACGAAGCGGGTGAGGGCGCGGCGGTCGAAGGACTCGGGGAATCCTTTCCGCGACATCAGGCCGCGGGCCTGGAGCTCCTTGGTGGGCAGCAGGAAGCCGTCCGTGGTGACCAGCTCCACGCGCGGGTGCTCGGGCCAGCGGGAGAGCAGGGCCTGCAGCAGGCGGGCGACCGTGGACTTGCCCACGGCGACCGAACCGGCGACTCCTATGACGAACGGGGTGCCGGACTGGGAGCCCTGTTCGCCGAGGAAGGTGTTCAGTGCCCCTCTGAGGCCGTCCGTGGCGCCGACGTAGAGGTTGAGGAGGCGGGAGAGCGGGAGGTAGATGTCGCGGACCTCGTCGAGGTCGATGACATCGCCCAGACCGCGCAGCTTCTCGACCTCCTCCGCCGTGAGCGGCAGCGGGGTCTTGTCGCGCAGCGCACTCCACTCCGAGCGGGTGAGGTCGACGTAGGGAGTCGCCTCCGGCTTGGGCCGGTGGGCGCTCCGGGGCATCGAGGAGACCGGAGAGATCACAGTCCATTGTTACGGGAGTACGAACGGACGGTGAGGTGGGATCCGTCACGCCGTCGCGTTTTCGGTAGGAAACGGCTGTCACCGGTCGGTACCCGGGCAAAGTGGGGAATGTCAGTGGCGTGCGTCACAGTTGTGGGAGAGGTGGGCCCAGCCCGGGGTCCACCGACCCCGAGGGGGTGACCCATGACGTATGCGATCGAGGCGGAAGGCCTGGTCAAGCGCTTCAAGGACACCGAGGCGCTGGCCGGGGTCGACCTGGGGGCCCGGCGAGGCACGGTGCTCGGACTGCTGGGCCCCAACGGCGCGGGGAAGACCACCGCGGTGCGGATCTTCGCGACGCTGCTCCGGCCCGACGGGGGCCGGGCGCAGGTGGCCGGGCACGACGTGGTCCGGGAGGCCGGGGTCGTACGCGCCATGGTCGGGCTGACCGGGCAGTACGCGGCCGTGGACGAGAACCTGACCGGTACGGAGAACCTGCTGATGATCGGCAGACTGCTCGGTCTGCCGCGCCGGGAGGCGAAGGCGCGCGCGGCCGAGCTGCTGGAACGCTTTCAGCTGACGGACGCGGCCGGGCGGGCCACGAAGACCTACTCCGGCGGTATGCGCAGGCGACTGGACCTCGCGGCCAGTCTCGTCGGCCGGCCCAGCATCCTCTTTCTCGACGAGCCGACGACCGGCCTGGACCCGCACAGCCGCGGTGAGCTGTGGGACCTGCTGCGGGGCCTGGTCGCGGACGGGGCGACGGCCCTGCTGACCACGCAGTATCTGAACGAGGCCGATGTGCTCGCCGACGACATCGTGGTGATCGACAAGGGCCGGGTGATCGCCGAGGGCACGCCCGACCAGCTGAAGTCGCAGGTCGGGGGCCAGGTGCTGCAGCTGCGGCCGGTGGCGGCGGAGGATCTTGTACGGGCGCACCTGCTGGTCACCCAGGCGGCCGGCCCGCAGACGCAGATCGAGGGCGAGACGATCACCGCCCCGGTGAAGGATCCCGAGCTGATGCCCGCGGTCGTGCGCACGCTGGACCGGGAGGGGATCGCGGTGGGCGAGCTGGCGCTGCGGCGCTCGTCGCTGGACGAGGTGTTCCTGGCCCTGACCGGACACCGTGCCGAGCCGGGTGAGCCGGAGAAGAACGGCGGGGCGGCCGTAGGGGACGACGACGACAGTGAGCTGGAGAAGGCGGTGAGCCGGTCATGACCGCCGCCACCACGACCATCACGGCCCCGATCACCAAGTCGGGCCGGGTGCGACCGCTCGACGGGATGCGGCAGACCTTCACGATGGCCTGGCGGAGCCTGGTGGCGGTGAAGCACAACCCCCTCGAACTGGTCGACTACAGCATCACGCCGATCATGTTCGTGTTCCTCTTCACGTACGTGCTGGGCGGGCAGATGGCCGGGTCGCCCGAGGCGTATCTGAAGTACGCACTGCCGGGGATCATCGTCCAGAACACCCTGTTCATGACCATGTACACGGCCATGGCGCTCAACACCGACCTCACCAAGGGCGTCTTCGACCGGCTGCGCAGCCTGCCGATCGCCCGCTCGGCGCCGCTCATCGGCCGCATCACCGCCGACCTCGCCAAGCATGTCTGGGCGCTGCTGCTGATGATCGGCCTCGGCCTGCTGCTCGGCTTCCGGATCACCGGGGGAGTGGACGGGTTCCTGCTCGGGACGCTGCTGGTGGTCGTGTTCGCGGCGGCGGTGTCGTGGGGCGCGGTGCTGATCGGGATGCTGGCGGGGGATGCGGAGAAGGTGCAGGCCTTCGCGTTCACGATCATTTTTCCGATCACGTTCACGAGCAGCGCGTTCGTCATGGTGGACACCATGCCGGGGTGGCTGCAGGCGTGGAGCGACGTGAATCCGGTGACGCATCTGTCGGACGCGTTCCGGGGGCTGCTGCTGGGTGGGCCGGTGGCGGAGCCGGTGCTGTGGTCGCTGGTGTGGGCGGCCGGGATCGCGTTGGTGTTCTATCCGTTGGCCATGCGGTCCTATCGGGCGAAGACCTGACGGAGATTGGTGATGGGTCGCGGAGACCGCCTGCGATTCTGGCTTCGTACCCCCGTGGGAATTTCCGAATTCGGGCAGGCGGCGCGGAGTTCGGGGGCGATTTTCGTGACGATCGGACCGTAGGCTGCCGCGCATGTGCGGAATCGTGGGATACGTGGGGTCGCAGTCGGCGCTCGAGATCGTGATGGCCGGACTGAAGCGGCTGGAGTACCGGGGGTACGACTCGGCCGGGGTCGCCGTGCTGGCGGACGGGGGGATGGCCGGGGCCAAGAAGGCCGGGAAGCTGGGGAATCTGGAGAAGGAGCTCGCCGAGCGGCCGTTGCCGACCGGGACCACGGGGCTCGGGCACACGCGGTGGGCCACGCATGGTGGGCCCACGGACGCGAATGCGCATCCGCATCTCGACAACGCGGGGCGCGTCGCGGTCGTGCACAACGGGATCATCGAGAACTTCGCCGCTCTGCGGGCCGAGTTGGAGGAGCGGGGGCACGAGCTGACCTCCGAGACCGACACCGAGGTGGTCGCGCATCTGCTCGCCGAGGAGTTCTCGGTCTGCGCCGACCTCGCCGAGGCCATGCGGCTGGTGTGCCGGCGGTTGGAGGGGGCGTTCACGCTGGTCGCCGTGCATGCCGATGAGCCCGATGTGGTGGTCGGGGCGCGGCGGAACTCGCCGCTGGTGGTGGGCGTTGGGGAGGGTGAGGCCTTTCTCGCCTCGGATGTCGCCGCGTTCATCGCCCACACGCGGTCGGCGATCGAGCTGGGTCAGGACCAGGTGGTGGAGCTGCGGCGGGACGGGGTGACCGTCACCGGGTTCGACGGGCGGTCGGCGGAGGTGCGGCCGTATCACGTCGACTGGGACGCCTCGGCCGCGGAGAAGGGGGGCTATGACTACTTCATGCTCAAGGAGATCGCCGAGCAGCCCAAGGCGGTCGCCGATACGTTGCTGGGGCGCATCGACGCGTCCGGTTCGCTGACGCTGGACGAGGTGCGGATCAGCGCCTCCGAGCTGCGGGAACTCGACAAGGTCGTCATCGTGGCCTGCGGCACGGCCTTCCACGCCGGAATGATCGCCAAGTACGCCATCGAGCACTGGACGCGGGTGCCGTGCGAGGTCGAACTGGCCAGTGAGTTCCGGTACCGGGATCCGATCCTCGATCAGCAGACCCTCGTCATCGCCATCTCGCAGTCCGGCGAGACCATGGACACCCTCATGGCGCTGCGGCATGCCCGTGAGCAGGGGGCCAGGGTGCTGGCGATCTGCAACACCAACGGGTCGACGATTCCGCGTGAGTCGGATGCGGTGCTGTACACGCATGCCGGGCCGGAGGTCGCGGTCGCCTCGACGAAGGCGTTCCTGACGCAGCTGGTGGCGTGTTACCTCGTCGCGCTGTATCTCGGGCAGGTGCGGGGCACCAAGTGGGGCGACGAGATCGGGGCCGTCATCCGGGACCTCTCTCAGATCTCCGGTGAGGTCGAGCGGGTGCTGGAGACCATGGAGCCGGTGCGGGAGCTGGCGCGGTCGCTGGCCGCGAAGAAGACGGTGCTGTTCCTGGGGCGGCATGTGGGATATCCGGTCGCCCTTGAGGGCGCGCTGAAGCTGAAGGAACTCGCCTATATGCACGCCGAAGGCTTTGCGGCGGGGGAGTTGAAGCATGGGCCGATCGCCCTGATCGAGGACGATCTGCCGGTGGTCGTGGTCGTGCCTTCGCCCCGGGGCCGGTCGATTCTGCACGACAAGATCGTGTCCAACATCCAGGAGATCCGGGCCCGGGGTGCGCGGACGATCGTCATCGCGGAGGAAGGGGACGAGGCGGTGGTGCCGTACGCGGACCACCTGATCCGGATCCCGGCCACGCCGACCCTGCTTCAGCCGCTGGTGGCGACGGTCCCCTTGCAGGTGTTCGCCTGCGAGCTGGCGACGGCCCGGGGCAACGAGGTGGACCAGCCTCGGAACCTGGCGAAGTCGGTGACGGTGGAGTGAGGGGGCCCACAGGGTAAGTGCGCGTCGCGCGAGCCGACTTCGGCGGCGGGAACGTTTTCCCGCCGCTCGAAAGGGTGAACGCCTGCTGATCGCCGGGCAACTCGATCTTCGGCCCAATTACGTTGCGCGCATGGTCACATCCACACACGAGGTCTCGCGCCGGATCTTTCAGGATCATCCGGAGGTCCTCGCCCCCGCTTCGAGGCGTTAGGGCTGCCGCCGCCCGTGAAGGCGGACATCGAAGTGCTCACTCCCGACGCCACGGAAATCAAGCCGCTGGAGCGGCGAGTGGACACGGTGCTGAAGGTCGAGTCCGCCGATGGGGAGAACTTTCTGCTCGCCATCGAGGCCCAGACCAAACCGGCCAGGGACAAGGGGACCACGTGGCCCTACTACGTCGCCTATCTGCGGGCGAAGTTCGACTTGCCGGTGCTGCTCGTCGCCGTCTGCCGGGACCGGTCGACCGCGAGTTGGGCGGCCGGACCCTTCGAGTGCCGTGTCGGGGCGTGGGATACGCAGGTCACGCGTCCCTTCGTGCTGGGACCGGAGAACGTTCCGGAGATCACGGATGAGTCGATGGTGGCCCGACATCCGGCGATGGCCACGTTTGCGGCCATCGTGCACAGTGAAAGCAGGAACAGCCCGGCCATACTGAACTTGATGGCCCAGGGGATGCGGTCGCTCGACAGGGCCACGGCCATGTACTGGTGCGAGTTGCTGGAAGTCGGTCTGGAGAACACTCCGGCCCGGGAGACATGGAGAGAGCTGGAGAAGATGGTCGCCACATACTTTCCGGGCCGGGGAACCCTCTTCGAGGAGACGTACCTGGAGGGCAAGGCCGAGGGCAAAGTCGAAGGACGGGCCGAGGGCAAGGTCGAAGGACGGGCCGAGGGCAAGGCGGAAGGTGTTCTGCGTGTCCTGGAGGGGCGTGGCATCGCCGTCTCCGATGAGGTGCGGGAGCGGATCGCCACCTGTACGGACCTTCCCCGTGTCGATGCCTGGCTCGACCGAGTCGGCACCGTCGAGCGGGTGGAGGACCTGTTCGTCGATGACCAGGACGACGACCAGGCCTGAGCTGTCGGCCGGGCCGTTCAGCTGTCCGGCTCGTCGGCCCACCCATCCGCCCGCCACGCCGCCGCCTGCGGCATGAACCTGTTCTCGGCTGCGTGTGCCGCCATGCGGGCGTTTCTCGACTTTGCCTCCGGGCCGTCCGGTAGGTGGAAGTCTCTGCCTGCCTGGGTCGAGGCGGACTGTGCGGCGGTGGCGGTCGGTAGGCGGCGGGCGGTGTAGCGGGCGAGTGCGGCGGGGACTTCGGTGGGCGTCGCGTCCGTGAGGGCGTCGGTCAGGGCGGACGCGTCCAGGATTGCCTGGGCCGCCCCTTGCGCCTGGAACGGGACCATCGCGTGGGCGCTGTCGCCGAGGAGGGCCACCCGGCCGACGTTCCAGCGGGTGAGCGGCGTGCGGGTGTAGATGCCGTAGCGGAGCACCTGGCCCGCGCGTTCGAGGATCGTCAGGACCCGGGCGTCCCAGCCCGCGAACTCGCGTAGTTGCTCGCCGGGTTCTGCCTGAGCGGTCCATGACTCCTGTGTCGGCTCCTTGGTGCTGAAGACGGCCACGACGTTGAGGAGTTCACCGCGGCGCACCCAGTAGTGGACGAAGTGGCGGTCCGGGCCGAGCCAGACGGCGAGTGGGGGGAGGCCCAGGTCGGCCACCTCGGCGGACGGGAGAAGGGCCCGGTAGGCGGCGGTTCCCGAGAACACCGCCTCGTCCTTGCCGAAGAGCCACTGGCGGGCGGCGGAGCGGATGCCGTCCGCGGCCACCACCAGGTCCGCGTGCAGGCGCTCGCCGGTCGCCGTCGTGATGCAGGCGGAATCGTCGTCCTGGGTGATGTCCACGACTGTCGTGTTCAGGCGCACCGACCCGGGTGGCACCGCGGCGACCAGGGCATCGTGCAGATCGGCGCGGTGCAGCAGCAAGTACGGTGCCCCGAACTCCTCCTCGGTCTCGCGGCCCGTCGCGTAACGGCAGATCTCCGACCCGTCGGACCAGCTGCGGAAGCTCAGGTGCGAGGGGCGGGAGGCCGACGCGGCGACCGTGTCGAGGCCGTCCAGCCGGCGCAGCACCCGCGTGGCGTTGGGCGCGAGCTGGATTCCGGCACCGACCTCGGTGAAGCGGGCTGCCTGCTCGACGAGCACGGCGTCCCAACCTGCCCGGCGCAGGCTCAGTGTCGCGGCCAGGCCTCCGATGCCCGCCCCGACGACGATCGCCCTTCGCTGCCGTCCTGACGCGGTCCCCTCAACTCCGTACGTCCCGCCAGGCATCCGGAATCCCCTCAGCCACGTCATGCGCCCCGACCGGTGCCCCGTCCGCCGCGAATCTCGCCGACAGGCCGTGGAGATACGCCGCCGCGCTCGCAGCATCCAACGCGGGGAGCCCCGTCGCCAGCAGTGATCCCGCCAAACCGGACAGCACATCCCCGCTGCCGGCCGTGGCCAGCCATGACGTTCCCGTCGGGTTCACCCGGACCGGGCCGGTGCCCCCGGCGTCCGCCACCAGCGTCGTCGACCCCTTCAACAGCACCGTCGCCGCATACCGCCCCGCCAACTCCCGTACCGAAGCCAGCCGAGCCCCCTCGACCTGCTCCCGGGAGACACCCAGCAGCGCCGCCGCCTCCCCGGCGTGCGGGGTCATCAGGGTCGGTGCCGTCCGGCCCCTTACCGCATCCGGGTCCGCCAGCCGCAGCCCGTCGGCGTCGAGGAGCACCGGCACGTCCGTCGCCAGGACCTCCGCCACCGTCGCCGCGTCGTCCCCGGCACCGGGGCCGACGACCCAGGACTGCACACGCCCGGCCTTCTTCGGGCCCCGGTCCGACACCAGCGTCTCGGGGAACCGGGCGATCACCGCGTCCCCGGCCGGACCGACGTACCGTACGGCCCCCGCCCCGCCCCGCAACGCACCCGCCACCGCCAGTACGGCCGCACCCGGATAGCGCGCCGAACCGGCCGCGATGCCCACCACTCCTCGCCGGTACTTGTCCGTCTCCGCCGCAGGCGACGGCAACAGCAGGTCCACGTCCGCGTGTTGCAGCGCCTCCAGCTCCACCGCGTCGTTCGGCAGCGCCAGGCCGATGTCGACAAGGCGCACCACACCGGCGTAGTCCCGCGCCGGATCGATCAGCAGGCCCGGCTTGTGCGTGCCGAAGGTGACGGTGAGGTCGGCCCGCAGTGCCGTGCCGCTCACCTCGCCCGTGTCCGCGTCCACGCCGCTCGGCAGGTCCACGGCGACGACAGCGGCCCGGGACCGCTGGGCGGCGGCGGCCAGCGGGGCCGCCTGAGGACGCAGCCCGCCCTTGCCGCCGATCCCGACGATTCCGTCCACGACCAGGTCCGCGCGTTCGATCAACTCCTCGGCGGCATCGACACCGGTCGCCCGGCCGCCGGCCCGCCGCAGCGCCGCGAGGCCCCCGGCGTGCGCCCGCTCGGGAGACAGCAGCACCGCCGTAACTCCCGCTCCGCGCCTGGCCAGTCGGGCCCCGGCATACAGGGCGTCGCCGCCGTTGTCGCCGCTGCCGACCAGCAGCACGACCCGGCTGCCGTACACCCGGCCCAGCAGATCCGCGCAGGCCACGGCCAGTCCGGCCGCCGCCCGCTGCATCAGCGCACCGTCCGGAAGCCGTGCCATCAGCTCCCGTTCGGCCGCCCTTACCGTCTCCACGCCGTACGCAGTCCGCATGCGACCGAGTCTTCCGTACGCGGCGCGGCTCGTCGCATCCATGGACGCATTGGCGTGCCTTCGGCCGGTCGGTCGGTCGGCCGATCGGTCGATCGGTCGGGGTGCGAGGCCCGGCGGGAGGCGGGCCGTGCTCAGCCCTCCGCCACCACCACCGCCGACGCCACCCCGGCGTCATGGCTCAGCGACACATGCCAGGACCGCACGCCCAGTTCGGCCGCCCGTGCCGCGACCGTCCCCGTCACCCGCAGCCGCGGCCGGCCGCTGTCTTCGACGTAGACCTCGGCGTCCGTCCAGAGCAGGCCCGCCGGTGCGCCCAGCGCCTTCGCGAGGGCCTCCTTCGCCGCGAAACGGGCCGCGAGCGAGGCGACGCCCCGGCGTTCACCGCTCGGCAGCAGCAACTCGCCGTCCACGAACAGCCGTTCGGCCAGCCCGGGTGTGCGTTCCAGTGCCGCGCCGAACCTGTCGATCTCGGCCACGTCGATGCCGACCCCGATGATGCTCATGCCGAGCACCCTACGGTCGGTCGCCCGTTCCCAAGCCCGGCCTCCCGCGCCTCGTTAGGGTGACCCAGCCGCGCGGCGCCTCCCGCCGGGCAGGCCCTCACGCTTCTCTGAGCGCATGATCAGCGGACGTATCGCAAGCCGGAGCATCGCTGTGTTGCTCGCCGGCGCCACCCTGCTGCCCGTCGGCAGCGCCTCGGCCGACCCCGAACCCCCGGCTTCCGGGCCGGAGGCCGAACTCGTGCCGGGCGTACCCCACCTGCTCCAGCTCTGGCCGACCGACACGCCCGACCAGGCACTGCCCCCGAAGGTGTACACGCCCACCCCCGAGGAGGACGCCGTCGAGCCGAAGGACGCGCCCGACGAGACGAACGACCTCGTGGAGTACATCCCTCCGATGGACGCCCTCGAGGGCGTGAAGTGCAGCCAGGAGACCGGACCGCATCAGCGGCAGGTCGAGCGGTGGCTGAAGCTGAAGGCGGACGGGGAGCAGTCGCCCGCCGACTGCCGGGCCATCCGCGCCTTCCAGATCAAGAACAAGATCAAGCCCGCCATCGGGTTCGCCGGACCCGTGACGTGGGCCACCATGCAGCTGGTCGCCGCCCGCAAGAACCCCAACGCCGCCAAGAAGTGCCCGGTACGGACGTACCGGATCGCCTGTGTCGACCTCGACCGGCAGCTGGCCTGGGTGCAGAAGGGCAAGAAGGTCGTGTTCGGGCCCGTGCCCGTCAGGAGCGGGCGCAAGGGGTACGAGACGCGGGTCGGGTCGCACCGCATCTTCTGGCGGCACAAGAACCACGTGTCGAGCCTCTACAACAGCCCCATGCCCTACTCCCAGTTCTTCAGCGGCGGCCAGGCCTTCCACGGCGTCTACGGCAACATCTTCACCGCCGTCGGCTCCATGGGCTGCGTCAATCTGCGCCTGGACGAGGCCAGGAAGCTGTGGGGCGTGCTGAAGAACAACGACCAGGTGTACGTGTGGGGGCACCGCCCGGAGGCGTAGCCCGCCGGCACGGGGCAAGTGGCCAGGGGCGCGGGTCCCGGCTCGGCGGTGTTGTCGTACCCCTCTGAGACACTGGGGGCGCCATGACAGAAACAGCAGCCCTGCCGACCGCCCCCCTGCGCGCCCGCGCCGAGATCGATCTGGCCGCCCTGCGGGCCAACGTGCAAGCCCTGCGCGCCCACGCGCCGGGCGCGGCCCTGATGGCCGTCGTGAAGTCTGACGCATACGGCCACGGGGCCGTACGGTGCGCCCGCGAGGCCGTGGCGGCGGGCGCCGGCTGGCTGGGCACGGCCACGCCCGAGGAGGCCCTCGTGCTGCGGGCCGCCGGGGTGGACGGCGTACGGATCATGTGCTGGCTGTGGACACCCGGCGGTCCCTGGCGCGAGGCCATCGAGGCCGACCTGGACGTCTCCGTCAGCGGGATGTGGGCCCTGCGCGAGGTCACCGCTGCCGCCCGGCAGGCCGGTGCACCCGCGCGCGTGCAGCTCAAGGCCGACACCGGGCTCGGACGGGGAGGCTGCCAGCCCGGTGACGACTGGACCGAGCTGGTGCGGGAGGCCCTGCGGGCCGAGGCCGAGGGGCTGATCCGGATCACCGGGCTCTGGTCGCACTTCGCCTGCGCCGACGAGCCCGGGCATCCGTCCATCGCCGCCCAGCTCTCCCTCTTCCGCGAGATGGTGGCGTACGCGGAAGCACAGGGCGCGCGGCCCGAGGTGCGGCACATCGCCAACTCGCCCGCCACGCTCACCCTCCCCGAGAGCCACTTCGACCTGGTGCGCACCGGGATCGCCACCTACGGCATCTCGCCCAGCCCCGAGCTGGGCAGCCCCGCCGACTTCGGACTGCGGCCCGTGATGACCCTCTCGGCGTCCCTCGCACTGGTGAAACACGTCCCGGGCGGTCACGGCGTCAGCTACGGCCATCACTACGTCACCCCGGGCGAGACCACCCTCGGCCTCGTCCCCCTCGGTTACGCCGACGGCATCCCGCGGCACGCCTCCGGCGCCGGGCCCGTCCTGGTCGGCGGCAAGTGGCGGACGGTGGCGGGGCGGATCGCGATGGACCAGTTCGTCGTCGACCTGGGCGGGGACGAGCCGGCGGCAGGTGCGGAAGCAGTGCTGTTCGGGCCCGGTGACCGCGGTGAACCCACCGCCGAGGACTGGGCGCAGGCCGCGGGGACCATCGCCTACGAAATCGTCACGCGGATCGGAACGCGCGTTCCACGCGTCTATAGGAATGCGTCCATGTGATGCGTCTTCGTGATGCGGCTATGTGACGCGGGCAATGTGATGCGTCCATCCGAATGCGGTTATGTGAATGAGGAACGAGGCGGGTAACCCGTAGCGGTACACCCGCACCATTCGGCACCCACGTCACAACGACACACCGGGCACGACCCAGCGAAGAGGAGCGGTACGTGAGCGAGAGCAGCGCGGAGGTCGTCGCGGCCGTCGCCTCCGCCACGGGGGCGGCCGCGAACTGGCGCAGGGCGACCGGGTTCGCCGGCGCCGCGATAGGCGTGATCGCGGCCGGCGCGGCCGCCGGCGTCGCCATAGAGCGGATGACCGTGGGCCGCGGCATGCGGCAGAAGGCCCGGCTCGCCCTCGACTCGGCGGGACCGTACGGCTCGCTGCGCGGCATGCCCGGCAAGGCGTACGCCGACGACGGCACCGAGCTGTACTACGAGGTCGACGACGTCGACCCCGAGGCCGCACCCGCCCTCAACCCGCGCCGGCGACGGCTCTTCGGGCGCAAGGCACCCGCCCCCGTCACCGTCGTCTTCAGCCATGGCTACTGCCTCAGCCAGGACTCCTGGCACTTCCAGCGCGCCGCGCTCAGGGGCGTCGTGCGCACCGTGCACTGGGACCAGCGCAGCCACGGCCGGTCCGGGCGCGGCGTCGCCCAGACGGAGGAGGGCAAGCACGTCGACATCGAGCAGTTGGGGCGCGACCTCAAGGCCGTCATCGACGCGGCCGCGCCCGAGGGGCCGCTCGTGCTGGTCGGACACTCCATGGGCGGGATGACGGTCATGGCGCTGGCCGACCAGTTCCCGGAGCTGATCCGGGACCGGGTCGTCGCCACCGCCTTCGTGGGCACGTCCTCCGGGCGGCTCGGCGAGGTCAACTTCGGGCTGCCTGTCGCCGGAGTGAATGCGGTCCGCCGGATCCTGCCGGGGGTGCTCAAGGCGCTGGGGCAGCGGGCCGAGCTGGTGGAGAAGGGGCGCCGGGCCACCGCCGACCTGTTCGCCGGGATCATCAAGCGGTACTCGTTCTCGTCCCGGGACGTCGACCCGGCCGTCGCCCGGTTCGCCGAGCGGATGATCGAGGGGACGCCGATCGACGTGGTCGCGGAGTTCTACCCGGCTTTCGCCGACCACGACAAGACCGAGGCGCTCGGGCTCTTCACGGAGATGCCGGTGCTCGTCCTGGCCGGCGTGGGCGACCTCGTCACGCCCAGCGAGCACAGCGAGGCGATCGCCGACCTGCTGCCGGACGCCGAACTGGTCCTCGTGCCGGACGCCGGGCACCTGGTGATGCTGGAGCACCCGGAAGTGGTCACCGACCGTATGGCCGACCTGCTCACCCGCGCGGGTGCCGTGCCCGCAGGGGCTACCGTAAGTGGCTATGGAAGCACCAGCAGCACCGCACAACGCGGGTGACCTCGACCTGACCGTCACTTCTCCCGAGCAGATGCGGGAGCTGGGACGGCGGCTCGCCAAACTGCTGCGCGCCGGTGATCTCGTGATGCTCAGCGGGGAGCTCGGCGCAGGCAAGACGACGCTGACCCGGGGGCTCGGCGAGGGGCTGGGGGTCAGGGGCGCGGTCACGTCGCCGACCTTCGTGATCGCCCGTGTGCATCCCTCCCTCGGCGAGGGCCCGCCGCTCGTCCACGTCGACGCCTACCGGCTGTCCGGCGGCCTGGACGACATGGAGGACCTCGACCTCGACGTCTCGCTGCCCGAGTCGGTGATCGTCGTGGAGTGGGGCGAGGGCAAGGTCGAGGAACTGACCGAGGAACGGCTGCAGCTCGTGATCCACCGGGCCGTCGGCGACACGACGGACGAGGTACGGCACGTCACGGTGACGGGGCTGGGCGAGCGCTGGGCTCAGGTGGATCTGAGCGTGCTGTCGGCCTGAGCGTGCCGTGGGCCTGAGCGTGCCGCGGGCCTCAGCGGGACCGGGGCCGGTCGGGCCTGATGAACATTCCGACAAGACGTCGGCAAGATATTGCGTTCGCGGTCTTGTGCGTGGTCACATGGTATCCAGTCCGTGGTTAGGTCTACCTAACCACGTCCGCCCCCGGCCCCCAGGAGGCGTCCATGTCGGCATCCGAGAACAAGGCGCAGAGCGAGACGCGGTCGTGGCCGTACGCGCCGGTCGCCGGGGTGTCCATGCGCGATCTGCTGGCGGCCGGCGCCGCTGCGAACGTGATCTCCACCCCGCCGCGTCTCCCCGACCCGGAGACGACCCGCGAGCCCGCCGACCAAGGGCACCGCAACGCCGCTTAGCGGATCACGACAACCGTTCGGCCGATCGTCGCGAAGTCCCACATCGCGTTGCCGTCGGCCCGGGACTCGCGGATGCCGCCCGTCTTCACCGTCGGGGCGGGCTGCGGTGTCGGGCTGTCGACGACGGTGCTGAAACCGATCGTGATGTTGTCCACGCTGGCGAAGCGGACGACGTGCGCCACGGGGAGGCCGTCGGTGCCGGTGACCGCGTTGGAGCGGGAGGTGACGGTGTAGACGCCCGGAGCGGGGTCGACCGATCCGGGGGTCACGCGGAACGTGCGCTTGACCTTCTCGGCAGCGTCGACCAGCCACACCCGGTCGTCGTCCACGGAGTACACGACCCGTTGCCCCGCACCGGACCCGGCGGGCAGCGCTCGGGGGTCCTTCCCGTCGCGCGGCACCTTGGAGGTACTCACCCTGGGCATGCTGTCGGCGACCGGCCTGCCCAGGTCGGCCGGGATGTTCGAGTAGGCCTGGAAGGCGAGGAAGCCGACGGTCGTGAGGGCAGCCGCGGTCAGCCCCGCCACGATTGAGGAGCTGCTGCCTGCCACTCGCCACCTCAGCGTTCGCGTCGTACCCGGTGATCGATCCCGACCGTAGCAGTCGTCAAGCGGCCGACCGGGACGGCGCTTCCCGGGGCGCGGGCGCCGTAGGCTGTTTGCGTGCTCTTGCTCGCTCTGGATACCGCCACCCCCGCCGTCACCGTCGCGCTGCACGACGGTACGGACGTCATCGCCTCGTCGAGCCAGGTGGACGCGCGCCGACACGGTGAGCTGCTGCTGCCGGCCGTCGACCGGGTCCTCGCCGAGGCCGGTGTGAAGCTCGACGCCGTCACCGGTGTCGTCGTAGGCATCGGACCCGGCCCGTACACCGGGCTGCGCGTCGGCCTGATGACCGCCGACACCTTCGGGCTCGTCCTCGGCGTCCCCGTGCACGGCGTGTGCACGCTGGACGGCCTCGCGTACGCCGCCGACATCGAGAAGGGCCCCTTCGTCGTCGCGACGGACGCCCGGCGCAAGGAGGTCTACTGGGCGCGGTACGCCGACTCCCGCACGCGGCTGACCGACCCGGCCGTGGACCGGCCCGCCGACATCGCCGACCAGGTCGCCGGGCTGCCCGCCGTCGGCGCGGGCGCGCTGCTGTACCCCGACACGTTCCCCAGCGCCCACGAGCCCGAGCATGTGTCGGCGGCGGCCCTCGCGGCGCTGGCCGCCGAGAGGCTGGCGGCGGGCGAGGAACTTCCCGCGCCCCGGCCGCTGTACCTGCGCCGGCCCGACGCCCAGGTCCCCAAGAACTACAAGGTGGTCACCCCCAAGTGACCGAACCCGTGACGCCAACTCCCGCCGCTGCCGCCGGCTCCGCGCTGCGTGAGATGCGCTGGTGGGACATCGACGCCGTACTGGGCCTGGAGAAGGAGCTGTTCCCCGAGGACGCCTGGTCCCGGGGCATGTTCTGGTCCGAGCTGGCCCACTCGCGCGGGCCCGGGGCGACACGGCGTTACCTCGTCGCCGAGAACGGCGAACGGCTCGTCGGATACGCCGGCCTCGCCTCCGCCGGAGAACTGGGCGACGTCCAGACCATCGCCGTCGCCCGCGACCAGTGGGGGACGGGGCTCGGCGGCCGTCTCCTCACGGAACTGCTGCGGGCCGCGACCGAATTCGAGTGCGCCGAAGTGATGCTGGAGTGCCGCGTGGACAACGTCCGCGCGCAGAAGCTCTACGAGCGCTACGGCTTCGAGGCCATCGGCTTCAGGCGCGGCTACTACCAGCCGGGGAACGTGGACGCCCTGGTGATGAAACTGACCGACCCTGCAAACTCCGTACAAGGAACCGAGATCAATGGCTGACTCGCGGGACGAACCCCTAGTCCTCGGCATCGAGACCTCCTGCGACGAGACCGGCGTCGGCATCGTCCGCGGCACCACCCTGCTCGCCGACGCCATCGCCTCCAGCGTCGACGAGCACGCCCGCTTCGGCGGCGTCGTGCCGGAGGTCGCCTCCCGGGCGCACCTGGAGGCGATGGTCCCGACCATCGACCGCGCGCTGAAGGAGGCGGGCGTGAGCGCCCGTGACCTGGACGGCATTGCGGTGACGGCCGGTCCGGGCCTGGCGGGCGCGCTGCTGGTCGGCGTATCGGCGGCGAAGGCGTACGCCTACGCGCTGGGCAAGCCGCTCTACGGCGTCAACCACCTCGCCTCCCACATCTGCGTGGACCAGCTGGAGCACGGGGCGCTGCCGGAGCCGACGATGGCGCTGCTGGTGAGCGGCGGCCATTCGTCGCTCCTGCTGTCGTCGGACATCACCTCCGACGTCCGCCCGATGGGCGCCACGATCGACGACGCGGCGGGCGAGGCCTTCGACAAGATCGCCCGTGTGCTGAACCTGGGCTTCCCGGGCGGCCCGGTCATCGACCGGTACGCGCGCGAGGGCGACCCGGAGGCGATCGCGTTCCCGCGCGGTCTGACCGGGCCGCGCGATCCGGCGTACGACTTCTCCTTCTCCGGCCTCAAGACGGCGGTGGCCCGCTGGATCGAGGCCAAGCGGGCGGCGGGCGAGGAGGTGCCGGTGCGCGATGTCGCGGCCTCCTTCCAGGAGGCGGTCGTCGACGTGCTGACCCGCAAGGCCGTCCGCGCCTGCAAGGACGAGGGCGTCGACCACCTGATGATCGGCGGCGGCGTGGCGGCCAACTCCCGCCTGCGGGTCCTTGCCCAGGAGCGCTGCGAGCGGGCCGGCCTCCGGCTGCGGGTGCCCCGGCCGAAGCTGTGCACGGACAACGGGGCGATGGTCGCGGCCCTGGGCGCGGAGATGGTGGCCCGCAATCGGCCGGCGTCCAGCTGGGACCTGTCGGCGGACTCCTCCCTGCCGGTGACGGACCCTCATGTGCCGGGCACCGGCCACTCTCACGACCATGTGCACGAGGTCAGCAAGGAGAACCTGTACTCGTGACGGTCGCCCTGATGTGGGAGGCGCGAGCGGTTCCGGGGCGGGGCGAGGAACTGCTCGCGTGGGCCCGTGCGCAGGAGTCGGCCGCACGGCCGCTGCGCCGGGAGGTCTTTCGGGCGCCGGAGGACCGGGTGCTCGTCGTCACCTGGTGGGATGCGGCCTACGACGCGGAGCTGCCTGAACTGCCTGAGCCGGATGGAGAGTTGGTGACTCGGGCCGTGCATCGGTGGCGGTTCGAGTCGGTGGATGCCTGGCCGGGCGCGGTGTGAGTCCGGCGGGGGTCCGGCGCGGCGCCTGCGTCACCCCGGTCCCGACACCTCCGCCTCGCACCGCAGCCGCCGCCCCGCCCCCACCTCCCGTACAGGCCCGGTCAGGTGCAGTCGCGCCGTATGCCGGACGTCCGCGCTCGACGCGGCCAACCGCAGTTCCAGAACCCCCGGTTCGACGATCCGGCGCCCCGAACGGTCCGTGAAGGACGACAGGTCCGCGTGGAAGCGGAAGGTCACCCGGCTCGCCTCACCCACCCCCAGTTCGACGCGCTGGTAGCCGATCAGCCGCACATCCGGCCGCGTCACCGACGCCACCGGATCGTGCAGGTACAGCTGGACCACCTCCGCGCCCGCCCGGTCGCCGGTGTTGTGGACCGTCACCGACACCTCGTGGGAACCGTCCGTGCCGATCTCCGCCGGGTCGTCCCCGCCCGTGAAGTCGCCCCATGCGAACGACGTGTACGACCCCCCGTGCCCGAACGCATACAGCGGCGTCGGATCCAGATTGCTCACCTCTCCCGCCAGCCCCAACGGCGGCTGGAGGTAGGTCCACGGCTGCCCGCCCGGCACCCGCGGCACGCTCACCGGCAGGCGTCCCGACGGGTTGACCCGGCCCGACAGGACTCCCGCCACCGCCGGCCCGCCCTCCTCCCCGGGGAAGAACGCCTGGACGACCGCCGCCAACCGCCCCTGCCAACGCCCCAGCGCATAAGGGCGGCCCGTCAGCAGGACCAGCACCACCGGAACGCCCGTCGCCACCAGCGCGTCCAGCAGCTCGCCCTGCGCCCCCGGCAGCCGCAGGTCCGTCGCATCGCAGCCCTCGCCGGACGTGCCCCGCCCGAACAGGCCGGCCCGGTCGCCCAGCACCGCCAGGCAGACGTCCGCCTCCGACGCCCGCGCCACCGCCTCCTCGAAGCCTGCCGTGTCCGGGTCGGAGACCCCGCACCCTTGCGCGAACGTCACTTTGGCGTCGGGGAGTTCGGCGCGCAGGGCCTCCAGGACGGTCGGGATCTCGATGCCCATCGGCACCTCGGGGTGGTGCGTGAGGACGTGGGACGGGAAGGAGTAGCAGCCCAGCATCGCCAGCGCGTCGGCCGCGCGAGGGCCCACGACCGCGATACGGGCGTCGGGGGAGAGGGGAAGGGTGCCATCCGGGTTGTCCAGGAGTACCACTGACTCCTCGGCCACGCGCCGAGCCAGGGCGCGGTTCCTCGGTGAGTCCAGGTCCAGGCGCGCCGACGTCGGCTCCGGCGTCCAGTCCTCGTCCAACAGGCCCAACTCGCACTTCTGGAGCAGGACTCGGCGGGCCGCCCGGTCCACCAGTTCCTCCGGGATCCCGCCCGACCGGACGGCCTCCAGCAGTGGTTTCCCGTAGCACTTCAGGGTGGGCAGTTCCACGTCGATGCCCGCCGCCAGCGCCGCGTACGCCGCCTCCGCCGCACTGCCCGCCACCCGGTGCAGCGTCTCCAGGAAACCGATGCCGAAGTAGTCGGCGACCACCGTGCCCGTGAAACCCCATTCCTCGCGGAGGAGTTCGGTCAGCAAGGCCGGGTCCGCCGACGCCGGCACCCCGTCCGTCTCGTTGTACGCCGCCATCACCGACCGCGCGCCGCCCTCGCGCAGCGCCATCTCGAAGGGCGGAAGCGTCACGTCCGCGAACTCGCGGATGCCCGCCCGCACGGGTGCGAGGTTGCGGGCGCCCGCCGAGGACGCGTACCCGGCGAAGTGCTTGAGCGTCGCGATCACCCCGGCCGACTCCAGGCCCCGGACGTAGGCCGTGCCGATCGTGCCGGTCAGGTACGGGTCCTCGCCGATGGTCTCCTCGACGCGGCCCCAGCGCGGATCGCGTACGACGTCCAGGACGGGTGCCAGCCCCTGGTGGACGCCGGCCGAGCGCAGGTCCTGGCCGATGCGGGCGGCCATCTCCTCGATGACCGGGGGGTCGAAGGTGGCTCCCCAGGCGAGCGGTACCGGGTAGGCCGTGGCCTGCCAGGCCGTGAAGCCCGCGAGGCACTCCTCGTGGGCCACCGCCGGGATGCCGAAGCGGCCCGCCCCGGCGATACGGCGCTGGGCGCGGGCCAGTGCCTGCGCGGCCGGCGCCGGGTCCACGGGGGCGGTGCCGAAGGAGCGGGTGAGCTGGCCGAGGCCGTGGCTGATCAGCTCGGCCCAGTCGTAGTCGCTGGTCATGTCGTGCTGGTGCGGGGCGACTCCCTCGGTCCGAGCCTCGCCGTCCGTGGCGGCGCCCACCCACACGCCGTACAGCTGGGCGGTCTTCTCCTCCAGGGTCATCCGGGAGAGGAGGTCGTCGACGCGGGCGGCGGCGGGCAGGGCGGGGTCGCGCCAGGGGGCGGTGGTCATGAAACTCCTGTCCGGGCGGTGGTCATGAAACTCCTGGCCGGGCGGCGGCTGGGAGGCCCTCTCATGAGCCTCGCGCGAATGTTTCGTTCTTCACCTCGAATGTTCCGGGAACCTAGGCGCGGTGAGAAGGGTTCGTCAAGAGGTCGCGCAGGGATACGATCGCCGCCATGACACCCTCGGAGCCCGCCGAATCCCGGACCACAACGCGTGAAACCCGGACGACATCACCGTCGACCGGCCGGTCCACGCAGACCGCGACGCTCGCCGAGATCGCCCGCGAGGCCGGCGTCTCCGCACCGACAGTTTCGAAGGTCCTCAACGGACGCGCCGACGTCGCCCCGGCCACCCGCACCCGCGTCGAGGAACTCCTGCGCGCCCACGGCTACCGCCGACGGCGGGCCGAGGCGAGCCGATCGCCCCTGATCGACCTGGTCTTCCACGAGTTGGAGAGCGCGTGGGCGATGGAGGTCATCCGGGGCGTGGAGAACGTCGCCCGCGATGCGGGACTGAGTGTCGTCCTGAGCGAGAGCGCCGGGCGGCTGACGCCGGGCAGGACGTGGGCCGACCAGGTCGCCGCCCGGCGCCCGCACGGCGTGATCCTCGTGCTGTCCGGGCTCGACGAGTCCCAGCGCGCCCTGCTGACCAGCCGTTCGATCCCGTTCGTGGTGATGGACCCGGCGGGCGACCCGGGCGCCGACGTGCCGTCCATCGGGGCGACCAACTGGCAGGGCGGGCTTGCCGCCACCCGGCATCTGGTCGAGCTCGGGCACCGCAGGATCGGCGCGATCACCGGGCCGTCCCGCATGATGTGCAGCCGTGCCCGCATCGACGGCTACCGCGCCGCCCTGGAGACGGCCGGGCTCCCGGTCGAGCCGGACCTGATCCGGCCGGGCGACTTCCACCACGAGACCGGCTACCGGCAGGGCCTGGAGCTGCTGCGCCGCCCGGACCGGCCGACCGCCGTCTTCGCCGGCAACGACCTCCAGGCGCTCGGGCTGTACGAGGCCGCGCGCGAGCTGGGGCTGCGGATTCCGGAGGACCTCAGCGTGGTCGGCTTCGACGATCTGCCGATCGCACGCTGGGTGGGGCCGCCGCTGACGACCGTACGGCAGCCGCTCACGGAGATGGCGGAGGCGGCGGCGAAGCTGGTCCTCGACCTCGCGCGGGGGGAGGGGGCGCCGGTGGCGACGCGGGTGGAACTGGCGACGAGCCTGGTGGTGCGGAGCAGCACGGGGGAGCCTCCGGCGGCTTAGCCCCACGCCGCGTCGAAGCCAGTCGGTTGGCAGACCGAAACTTTCGGAAGCGTCTCTTGGGGCTCCTGGAAGTCTGAGAATTTCCGAAGAAAAGGCGCTCTGCCGCTCCTGCCCGTAATAATTCGGACGTACGTTCCTGCCTGTGACGGGACTTGGGGCGAACGGGCGTGCAGCGGACGGGGACTTCGGCGGACGGGCGGGGCGGCGGTCGACGGCGCTGAAGGCGGCCGGACTCGTCTTCGCGGGCGCCCTGGCGCTGGGCGCGGCTGCCGTGGGCTGGGCCTACTGGCACCTGAACCACAACATCAAGAGCGTCGACATCGACAGCGCCCTCGGCGACGACCGTCCCGTGAGCGGCCGGACCACACCGGTCCCGTCGGCCTCCGCCTCCGCGCTGCCCACCGGCTCCCTGAACATCCTCGTCCTGGGCTCCGACTCGCGCACCGGCGAGGAGAACCAGAAGCTGGGCGGCGGCAGCAGCACCGGCGCCCGCTCGGACACGGCGATGGTGGTGCACATCGACGCCGGCCGCACCGGGGCGAGTGTCGTCAGCATCCCGCGCGACACCCTGGTCACCCGCCCGTCCTGCCCGCTGCCGTCGGGCGGTTCGACGGAGGTGGCGTACGGCACGATGTTCAACAGCGCGTACGCGCTCGGCGGCCCCGTCTGCGCGGTCAAGACGGTCGAGTCGCTCACGAGCGTCCGCATGGACCACTACGTCGAGATCGACTTCTCGGGCTTCGCGAAGCTGGTGGACGCGCTGGGCGGCGTCACCGTCACGACGGACGAGGACATCGACGACGAGGACAGCCACCTGACCCTCAAGGCGGGCACGCATCACCTGGACGGCACCCGGGCGTTGGCCCTCGCCCGCACCCGGCACGGCATAGGCGACGGCAGCGACCTCGGCCGGATAGGCCTGCAACAGAAGCTGGTGACGGCCCTGCTGGACCAGATCTCCGCCACCGACCTCCTCACCGACCCGGCCCGCCTCTACCGGGTCGCCGACGCGGTGACGGGCAGCCTGACGACCGACACGGGCCTGGACTCGCTGGGCGAGCTGACCGGCCTGGGGCAGAGCTTGCAGGGGCTGGCGTCGGACACCGTGCGGACCGTGACGATGCCGGTGGTGCCGGCGCCGTCGGACCGCAACCGGGTGGTGGCTCAGGAGCCGGAGGCGGGGGAGCTGTGGGAGTCGTTGCGGTGACGAGAAAAATCTTCGAAGAAATCCGGGGAGCGTGTCGATCCCGGGGTCTCCCGTTCGACGCAGGGGTGAGAGGCCGGGAAGAACCCGGTCGCCGAAGCACCGAACCCCGAGGAGTCACCATGCCGCGCTACCTGTCGCTCGTCCGGATCGACGAGTCCACCGCCCCCGCCGAGGGCCCGAGCCCCGAGATGATGCAGCGCATGGGGGAGCTGCTGGAGGAGATCACCAAGGCCGGCGTCATGCTCGACACCGCCGGTCTCACCCCGTCGGCGCAGGGCACCCGCGTGCACTGGGACGGCGCGAACGTCTCCGTCACCGACGGGCCCTTCACCGAGTCCAAGGAGGTCATCGGCGGCTATGCGATCACACAGTGCAAGGACAAGGCCGAGGCGCTGGAGTGGGCGTCGCGGTTCGTGAAGGTCCACGGCGAGGGCTGGCAGGTCACCTGCGAGGTGCGGGAGATCGCCGAGGGCTGATCAGCCTCCTTGGATACCCGGCCGTACGGGTGTTGCATGGTGGGCTGTGACCCCGCAGCCCACCGCAGACCCGCACGGCACCATCGAGACCGTCTTCCGCATCGAGTCTCCTCGCGTGATCGCCGCCGTCGCCCGGATGGTCCGCGACGTCGGGATCGCCGAGGAACTCGCGCAGGACGCGCTGGTCGCCGCGTTGGAGCAGTGGCCCCGCGACGGCGTGCCCGACAACCCGGGCGCCTGGCTCATGGCCGCCGCCAGGCACCGCGCCGTGGACCTGATCCGCCGCCGCGAGAACTACGCCCGCAAGCTGGCGGAGATCGGCCGCGACCTGGAGACGACGGCACCGCCCGAGGAGCCGTCCGCCCTCCATGACCCCGACGACATCGACGACGACCTGCTGCGGCTGGTCTTCACCACGTGCCACCCGGTGCTGTCGCCGGAGGCCCGCATCGCCCTCACCCTGCGTCTCCTCGGCGGCCTGACGACGCCGGAGATCGCCCGGGCGTTCCTGGTCCCGGAGGCCACGGTCGCCCAGCGCATCGTCCGCGCCAAGCGCACCCTGGCGACCCGGAACGTCGCCTTCGAGGTGCCGTACGGCCCCGACCGCGCGGCGCGCCTCGGCTCGGTCCTGGACGTCATCTACCTGATCTTCAACGAGGGTTACGCCGCCACGGCCGGCGACGACTGGCTGCGCCCGGCGCTGTGCGAGGACGCGCTGCGGCTGGCCCGCGTGCTGTCGGGGCTGATGCCGAAGGAGCCCGAGGTGCACGGCCTGACCTCGCTCCTGGAGTTCCAGGCGTCCCGCGCGACGGCCCGCACCGGCCCGTCCGGCGAGCCGATCCTCCTCAAGGAGCAGAACCGCAGCCGCTGGAACCGCATGCTCATCGCCCGCGGCATCGCCGCTCTGGACCGCGCGGGCGCCACCGCCACGGGAGCGCCGGGTCCTTACGCCCTCCAGGCCGCGATCGCCGCCTGCCACGCGCACGCGTACGCCTACGAGGAGACCGACTGGCAGACCATCGCCACCCTGTACGGCCTGCTGTCCGCCCGCGCCCCGTCGCCCGTGGTCGAGTTGAACCGCGCGGTCGCCGTGTCGATGGCGCAGGGGCCGGAGCCCGCACTGGCGATCGTCGACGCGATCGCCGCCGAACCGGCGCTGCGGGACTACCACTTGCTGCCGAGCGTGCGCGGCGATCTGCTGCAGAGACTCGGCCGTACGGACGAGGCGCGGACGGAGTTCGAGCGGGCGGCGCGGCAGACGCGCAACGAGCGGGAGCGGGAGATGCTGCTGAAGCGGGCGGCCGGCGACGGGGCCTGACTACGCGGGCCGCCCGACCAGCATCGTCGGCGCCCCCGCCACCCGGGTCAGGAACACGGTCGCCGCGTTCGGCCCCTGAAGCTTGACCTTCTTCCGCAGCTCCTCCGGCTCGACGGCCGACCCGCGCTTCTTCACGGTCAGGATCCCGACCTCGCGCTCCCGCAGCAGGACCTTCAACTTCTTCACGTTGAAGGGGAGTTGGTCGGTGATCTCGTACGCCGTGGCGTACGGCGTCGGCCGCAGCTCGTCCGCCGTGACGTACGCGATGGTCGCGTCGATCAGCCCGCCGTCCAGCTGCTGGGCGACCTCGGCGACCAGGTGGGCGCGGATGGCGGCGCCGTCCGGCTCGTACAAGTACCGCCCCACCGGCCGGACTCCGGGGTCGGGGAGGCGTCGGGAGAGCAGCGAGCGCGGCCCGGGCAGCAGGGTGGCCCGCACGGCCCCGGGCTCGGTCCCGAACCACAGCACGGCTTCCTTCACGTCGCCGCCGTCCGAGATCCACTCTGCCTCGGCCTCCGCCGGGATCGCCTCGTGCGGGATTCCGGGCGCGATCTTCAGTGCGGCTCGGGGCGCCTTGCGGGCCGTCTCGACGGCCCAGGACAGCGGTGGCGAGTACGCCTCCGGATCGAAGATCCTCCCGCGGCCGCCCCGTCGGGCGGGGTCGACGAACACGGCGTCGTAGCCGGCGACGTCCACCTCGGTGACATCCGCCTCCCGCACCTCGATCAGGCCGGTGAGGCCGAGGGCCTCCGCATTCTCGCGCGCCGCGGCCGCCGTCACCGGATCGCGGTCCACCGCGAGCACCCGTATCCCGGCCCGCGCCAAGGCGATCGCGTCGCCCCCGATCCCGCAGCACAGGTCGGCGACCGAGCCCACCCCCAGCTCCTTCATCCGGTCGGCCCGGTACGCCGCGACACTCGCCCGCGTCGATTGCTCGACGCCGTTCGGAGTGAAGAACATCCGCCCCGCGTCCGCCGCCCCGAACTTCGCCACCGCCCGCTGCCGCAGCCGGGCCTGTCCGAGCGCCGCCGACACCAGCTCGGCGGGGTGCTCGCGGCGCAGCCGGGTGGCGACGGCGAGTTCGTCGGCGGGGTCGGTGTCGCGTACGGCGTCGAGGAGGGCGCTGCCCTCGGGGGTGCGGAGGGAGAAGAAGGCGGCGAGGTCGTTCACCGGGTCATTGTCCGCCAGCCGGGGCACCGCACGCTCACTGTGGGCCAGTCGGTGGATGGTCCGTCTCCCGGCGGCGGTGTCGGCCCGGCTTCGGGCCGGGCGCCTGCGAAGATCCCGCACCATGCGACTAGTAGTACAAAATGACAAAAGTAGCCCCAATGGGGCAGCTGTGGGGTGGCGTGGCCGGGCAGCGGGAGGTTCACGGGTCCGCGGCGCAGTCGCCGTGCTCGCCGTCGCCGCCATCGCCGCGGGCTGTGCACCCGCGGGCACAGGCGCATCCGGGCCCGCACACCCCACCCCGAGCCGGCAGCCCCTCAAGGCGCCGCCCCCGGCCACCACCCCGGGCCCGCACGCCGGGAACACCCCCGGCACGCACGCCAAGAAGTTCAAGTCGGCGCAGTCCGCCCTCGCCGCCCGAGCCGCCGCCGCGAAACGCTGGGGCCTGCCGAGAATCCCGCTCACGCCCCCGCCCCCGCCCGCCACGAAGCCGAGGATCACCACCCGCGAGGGCTTCGAGGTCGACGGACACGAGAAGCTCGGCCTCCCGCCGGTCTTCACGACCGTCCCCACCAAGCAGCGGATCGTCTTCCTCACCATCGACGACGGCGCCGAGAAGGACCCCGTCTTCCTGCGGATGATGGACGACCTGCAGGTGCCGTACACCGCCTTCCTCAGCGACTACGTGATCAAGGACGACTACGGCTACTTCAAGCGGATGCAGCGCAGCGGCGTCACCCTGAACAACCACACCCTCCACCACCCCTACCTCCCCGCCCTCTCCTACCGCCGTCAGCAGTACGAGATCTGCGGCATGCAGGAGGTCATCGAGGAGCGCTTCGGCAAGCCCGCGCTGCTCTTCCGCCCGCCCTTCGGGAACTACGACAGGGACAGCCTGCGTGCCGCGAAGTCGTGCGGCATCAAGTACGTCCCGCTGTGGAACGAGGAGGTCTTCGTCGACCACTGGGAGTACCGCGAGTGGGACCAGAAGATCCGATCGGGTGACATCGTCCTCACTCACTTCCGGGGCCGCGAGGACTGGAAGGGCACAATGCCCGACATGATCCGCCGGTTCCTGAACAAGGTGACGGCCGAGGGCTACGCGGTGGCCAGGCTGGAGGACTACCTGTGAGGCGGACGCCCGGGCCGCGGGCCGTGGCGCTCGCGGTCCTGGCTTCCGTTCTGCTCGCCGGCTGTGCGCAATCGGCCGGCCCGGCCGGCCCAAGCGGAGGGAAGCCGGGCGACAGGGCGGCCCACAGCTCACAGTCGGCGGGCGGCCCGACGCACACGGCACAGCCGTACGGGCGCTGGGGCCTGACCGCCCCCCTCGCCGCGCCACCGCCCCCGCCCGGTCGGCGGCTGCGGCTCGGACCGCCCGGCGGCCGGCCGCTGCCCGTCGTGCACCGCGCGCCCACCCGCGACAAGGTCGTCTTCCTCACCTACGACGACGGCGCCGAGAAGGACCCGCGCTTCGTCGACATGGTCCGTGAACTACGGCTGCCCGTCAGCATGTTCCTCACGGACAGCGTGGTCGGCCCGGGCTACGGCCACTTCGCGCGCCTGCGCTCGGTGGGCGCGTCGATCCAGAACCACACCCTCGACCACGCCGCCCTGAGCGGCCTGCCGTACGCCGGCCAGCGTGCCGAGATCTGCGGCCAGCAGAACAAGCTCCGCGCCCGCTTCGGCATCCGCCCCCGCCTCTTCCGCCCGCCCTACGGCACGTACGACACCACCACACTCCGTGCCGCGGCCGACTGCGGGGTGACGGCGGTCGTGCTGTGGCGGGCGGCGATGGAGGGCGACGGCGAACTGACGTACGCGCACGGCCCCGGACGGCTGCGCGCCGGGGACATCGTGTCGGTCCCCTCGGGCGAGCCGGCCGGGCTGACGCTGAGAGAGCGGACGACGAGGCTGCTCCGGGAGATCCAGGGGCGGGGGCTGACGGTGGGCCGGCTGGAGGACTACATCTGACGGAACTTTCCGGCGCCGGTCCAGGCATGTCAGCCCGTCCGGCGTTTGAGGACGAGGCCGTTCATACCGATAGCGGGGGTCTGGGGGCGCCAGCCCCCAGGCGGCCACGGCAACGCCGGTCACCGGCAGCACCGGTCACCCGAACGCGGCTCAGCCAGCGCAGCGAATTAGCAGTCCGCTTGACCGAGTGCTAATCGCGGTCATAGTCTCGGGTCTGGCACTCCCCACTGGAGAGTGCCAACTACGCGACGGGCAGGTCCGGCACCCGCGACGACGGATCCACCTGGTCGCCACCTCAGACAGTTAACCCCGTGAGATCTCCGAAGGGGGAGGTCGGATCGTGACGACCACCAGCTCCAAGGTTGCCATCAAGCCGCTCGAGGACCGCATTGTGGTCCAGCCGCTCGACGCCGAGCAGACCACCGCCTCTGGCCTGGTCATCCCGGACACTGCCAAGGAGAAGCCCCAGGAGGGCGTCGTCCTGGCCGTGGGCCCGGGCCGCTTCGAGAACGGCGAGCGCCTGCCGCTCGACGTCAAGACCGGCGACATCGTGCTGTACAGCAAGTACGGCGGCACCGAGGTGAAGTACAACGGCGAGGAGTACCTCGTCCTCTCGGCTCGCGACGTGCTCGCGATCATCGAGAAGTAATTCACTTCAAGCACTTTTGCTTGTGAGCTGCGCCCCGGGCCCCCGCGACCTTATGAAGCCGGGCGTCCGGGGCGCAGTTCGTTTCACCCACGTTTTCCGAGAGGGCTGAACCGCTCCCATGGCGAAGATCCTGAAGTTCGACGAGGACGCCCGTCGCGCCCTCGAGCGCGGCGTCAACAAGCTGGCCGACACCGTCAAGGTGACCATCGGCCCCAAGGGCCGCAACGTCGTCATCGACAAGAAGTTCGGCGCGCCCACCATCACCAACGACGGCGTCACCATCGCCCGTGAGGTCGAGGTCGAGGACCCGTACGAGAACCTCGGCGCCCAGCTGGTGAAGGAGGTGGCGACCAAGACCAACGACATCGCGGGTGACGGCACGACCACCGCCACCGTGCTCGCCCAGGCGCTCGTGCGCGAGGGCCTGAAGAACGTCGCCGCGGGTGCTTCCCCGGCGCTGCTGAAGAAGGGCATCGACGCGGCCGTGGCCGCGGTCTCCGAGGAGCTCCTCGCGACCGCCCGCCCGATCGACGAGAAGTCCGACATCGCCGCCGTCGCCGGTCTGTCCGCCCAGGACACGCAGGTCGGCGAGCTCATCGCCGAGGCGATGGACAAGGTCGGCAAGGACGGTGTCATCACCGTCGAGGAGTCCAACACCTTCGGTCTGGAGCTGGACTTCACCGAGGGCATGGCCTTCGACAAGGGCTACCTGTCGCCGTACTTCGTGACGGACCAGGAGCGCATGGAGGCCGTCCTCGAGGACCCGTACATCCTCATCAACCAGGGCAAGATCTCCTCCATCGCGGACCTGCTGCCGCTGCTGGAGAAGGTCATCCAGGCCGGTGCCTCCAAGCCGCTGCTGATCATCGCCGAGGACGTCGACGGCGAGGCCCTGTCGACCCTGGTCGTGAACAAGATCCGCGGCACCTTCAACGCGGTCGCCGTCAAGGCCCCCGGCTTCGGTGACCGCCGCAAGGCGATGCTGCAGGACCTGGCGGTCCTCACCGGCGCCACGGTCATCTCCGAGGAGGTCGGCCTCAAGCTCGACCAGGTCGGCCTGGAGGTGCTCGGTTCCGCTCGCCGGATCACCGTCACCAAGGACGACACCACGGTCGTCGACGGCGCCGGCAAGTCCGAGGACGTCACGGGCCGCGTCGCCCAGATCAAGGCCGAGATCGAGAACACCGACTCCGACTGGGACCGCGAGAAGCTCCAGGAGCGCCTCGCGAAGCTGGCCGGCGGCGTGTGCGTGATCAAGGTCGGCGCCGCCACCGAGGTGGAGCTGAAGGAGAAGAAGCACCGTCTGGAGGACGCCATCTCCGCGACCCGCGCCGCGGTCGAGGAGGGCATCGTCTCCGGTGGTGGCTCCGCTCTGGTCCACGCCGTGAAGGTCCTCGAGGGCAACCTCGGCAAGACCGGCGACGAGGCCACCGGTGTCGCGGTCGTCCGCAAGGCCGCCGTCGAGCCGCTGCGCTGGATCGCCGAGAACGCCGGCCTGGAGGGCTACGTCATCACCTCCAAGGTCGCCGAGCTCGACAAGGGCCAGGGCTTCAACGCCGCGACCGGCGAGTACGGCGACCTGGTCAAGGCCGGCGTCATCGACCCGGTCAAGGTCACCCGCTCCGCCCTGGAGAACGCCGCCTCCATCGCCTCCCTGCTTCTCACGACCGAGACCCTGGTCGTCGAGAAGAAGGAAGAGGAGGAGCCGGCGGCCGGTGGCCACGGCCACGGGCACGCCCACTGAGCCCAGCAGCTCACGCGCGCTGAGCCCAGCGGCTCTTACGCACGCAAGAAGGCCCCGGTCCCGCGCTCTCGCGCGGGACCGGGGCCTTCCCCTTCGCGGGCTTCACTCGCCGAGTACCCCCAGTTGCTCCAGCAGACCCGCCCGGTCGTAGAGCCAGCGGCTCTCGCAGATCCTGCCGTCCCGGAACCGCTGCCAGGTCATGCCCTGCATGGACACGTCCTGCCCGGTCGGCGGAATCCCCAGGAAGTCGCCCTTGTGCTTCGCGACCAACGTCCACCGGGTGCACACCTGGTCGCCCTGGGCCATCTGATCGTCGATCCGGAAGGTGAAGTCGAAGGCGCCCCGCCACCCCGCATACACCTCGCGCATGCCGTCGACGCCCTGCACCGGCCGCGGATACGACGGATCGTGATCCACATAGTCGTCCGTGAGGTGCTCGCCGATCCGCTCCGGCGCCATCCTGCCCATGGCCTCGAAGAAGGTCCGCGCGGCCAGGACGTTCAGCTGCTCGTCGCGCACCACGTCCAGATCGGTGAACGTGGGCGGCTCGTCACAGAGCGCCACCATCTCCTGGAAGATCCGGCCGGTCTCGGGCAGATCGGAGTTCCGCATGGCCTCGTCGTACGACGGAAACTCCACGATCTCGATGAAGTGCGACGCGTCGGTCCGGTCCTTCCCGATGACGTCGTGCGTCGCCGTCCGCTTCCCCTTGGTCTGCTCGACCCACCTGTCCATCAGCCGGTTCATGTCGTCGAAACGGCTGGTCCTGCAGTCGATGAGCTGTACGAAGGTCATGGCGTCGTGGCCTCCCGGGCGTGCTGGGTACGGCTGGACACCACCATTTTCCCACCGCGACGGCCCGGGCGCCCGGCCCTGCCCAAGGCGCCTACTGCGGCCCGTACTTCCGCCCCGTCCGGGAGCTGATCCCCCCGAGCACCCCCCGCGGCACCAGCTTCGCCGCGCCCAGCAGGACCTTGTAGCGAGGGTCCGGAATCGACACCGTCTTGCCCTTCGCCAGATCGTGGAGCGCCGCCGCCACCAGCTTGTCCGCGTCCAGCCACATCCACCCCGGGATGTTGTCCGTGCCCATCCCGGCCCGCTCATGGAACTCGGTCCGCACGAACCCCGGGCACAGCGCCATCAGCCGCACGCCGCTCCCGGCCAGATCCCGCGCCGCTCCCTGCGTGAACTGCACGACCCACGCCTTGGACGCGCCGTAGGTGCCGCGCGGTACGAAGGCCGCCACGGAGGCGACGTTCACGACACCGCCCCGCCCCCGCTCCCGCATCGCCTCCGACGCCGCCGACGTCAGGCGCAGTACGGCCTCGCAGTGCACCTTGAGCATCTTCAGCTCGTCGGCCATGGAGACGTCGAGATAGCGGCCCTTGTTGCCGAAGCCGGCGTTGTTGATCAGCAGGTCGACCGGGTTCCTGCGGTCGCCGAGGCGGGCGGCGACCGTCTCGATGCCGGTGTCCTCGGCGAGGTCGGCCGTCAGGACCTCCGCCTCGATGCCGTGCCGGTCGTGCAGTTCGGTCGCCTGCTCCCGCAGCCGCTTGGTGTCCCGGGCCACGAGCACCAGGTTGTGTCCGTCGGCGGCCAGCCGCCGTGCGAAGGCCGCGCCGATGCCCGCGGTCGATCCCGTGATGAGAGCCGTTGTCATGGCGCAAGGTTAGTGACCCGGAGTCTGCGCGTCCGCTCTCTGCACAGGGCCTCCCGGTCGGTGAAGCCCTGGCGAACACCCGGCAGGTGAGCCGCGGTCAGACCCCGTGCTGGGACACATACTTCCGGGCCGCCGCCAACGACTCCGGATGCAGCGCCGCACCGGCCGTCAGCAGCCGTGGCAGCAGCTTCCGCTCCGTCGTGACCGCCCGGAACTGCAGTGCCACCGTCACGTCGTGATCCGGGCGGTGGATGATCTCCATCGCGTCGCCCGCCCGTATCTCACCCGGCTCGATCACCCGCAGATACGCGCCCGGCGCGGCCTTCGCCGTGAACCGCTTCACCCACTGCGTCTCACCCAGATGGCCCTGAAAGGTACGACAGGGAATCCGGCCGCACGTCACCTCCAGCACCACCTCGGGCCCGATCCGCCAGCGCTCGCCGATCAGCGCACCGGACACGTCCAGGCCGGACGTCGTGAGGTTCTCCCCGAACACGCCGTTCGCCAGCGACCGCCCCAGCTCGCGCTCCCAGTCGTCGAGGTCCTCGCGCGCGACCGCGTACACGGCCTGGTCGTCGCCACCGTGGTGCCGCTTCTCGCACACGGTGTCCCCGGCCAGCCCGCTCCCCCCGACGCCCTTCGGCCCGGGCGCCGCCACCCGGACCGGCCCCGCCGCCGGCTGTTTGTCGATGCCGGTCACACCGTCGGCGTGATCCGTGTACGGCACCGCCTTCGCGCGGCCCAGATTCACAGACAGAAGCTTCATGACGGCACGGTAGGCGACGTAGGTCCAAAGTGTCGACGCATTATTCGGCACGTACTCCAAGGTTCGCTTATGCTCGGTTCCGTGCTCGAAGCCCGTCACCTCCGCGTCCTGCGCGCCGTCGCCGCCACCGGTTCCTTCTCCGCGGCCGGGCGTGAACTGGGCTGCACCCAGCCCGCCGTCAGCCAGCAGATGAAGGCCCTGGAAGCCTCCGTCGGCACGCCCCTGCTGATCCGCACCGGACGCGAGATGCGGCTGACCCAGGCCGGCGAGGCACTGGTGCGGCACGCCGCCGGGATCCTGGCGGGACTCACCGCCGCGGAGGAGGAGGTCGCCGCCATCGCCGGGCTGCGGGCCGGCCGGGTGCGGCTCGTCTCCTTCCCCAGCGGCAGCTCCACCCTCGTCCCGACCGCCCTCGCCGCCCTGCGCGCCGCGCACCCCGGCACCCGCGTCTCCCTGGAGGAGGCCGAGCCGCCGAAGTCCGTCGAGCTGTTGCGCGAGGGCGACTGCGACGTGGCCCTCGCCTTCCGCTACGAGGGCGCGGCCCAGGAAGGGGAATGGGACGACCTCGTCGTACGCCCGCTGCTGACGGACCGTCTCGTGGGCCTTGTACCCGAACGGCACCGGCTCGCGCGCACCGCGTCCGACGGACCGGTCGCCATCGGGGAGCTCGCGGCAGAGCCCTGGATCGCCGGATGCCCGCGCTGCCGGGGGCAGTTGATCGAGGTGTGCGAGAGCGCCGGCTTCACGCCCCGCATCGACTTCGCCACCGACGACTATCCCGCGGTCGTGGGCCTGGTCGGCGCCGGCCTGGGCGTGGCCGTCCTGCCCCAGCTCGCCGTGGAGTCCGTACGGCCGCGGGGGGCGCGCATGGTGACGCTGGAACCGGCGGTCCGGCGGGAGATCGTCGCGCTCACCCTGCCCGACCTGGCGCAGGTGCCGGCCGTCGCGGCGACGCTGGAACAGCTGGCGCGGGCCGCCGCCCGCTAGCGACGAGAAGAAGGGCACGCAGGTGCGTGCCCTTAGGTGGAGAAACGTTCCTTCAGTGATGCGAGCCGGCCTCCCCGCCGGTCGTCGAGGCCGTAACCAGCCGGTTGCGCGCCCGCCCCATGAGCTCCTCGCGCTCGTCCTCGGTCAAGCCGCCCCAGACGCCATACGGTTCGCGCACCGCCAGCGCGTGCGCCGCGCACTGCGCGCGCACCGGGCACCTCATGCAGACCTCCTTGGCCGAGTTCTCTCGAGCGCTCCGAGCCGCACCGCGCTCGCCCTCCGGGTGAAAGAAGAGCGAACTGTCCACCCCGCGACATGCAGCCAGCAGCTGCCAGTCCCACAGGTCCGCGTTCGGTCCGGGAAGGCGGGAGAAATCTGCCATTGCGTGACCCCTTGTAGCCGTTCTGGGCGGATACGGTGTCTACGACCGTACATCTACGATCTAAGAAGATGAAAATATGACTCATTGCGAATCTAGCCCCAAACGCCGTGAAACGGGAAGAAAAAGGGCTGAATGGGGCATGGGTTGTGATGAAACATTGAGGGTCCGTCGTGCATGTCTGCCCCGTGTCCGCCCCCTCACGTAGAGTGCCGAAGACGGCACATGCCCCCGTAACTCTTTCGAGTGACCGTCGTTGAGAGGGCGGAGGCGGTTGAAGGAACAAGCGCTCGGGCACGCGTCCGAGGCGGTCGACCGCACAGGTGACGATTTCGTACCAGCCTGGAGGCTCAAGGTGACGTGCATCAGCTGCGGAGGGCGGCCATGACATCCGTCCTCGTCTGCGACGACTCCCCGCTTGCCCGAGAGGCGCTTCGCCGCGCGGTCGCGACCGTGCCCGGCGTCGAGCGCGTGACGACGGCGGCCAACGGCGAGGAAGTCCTCCGCCGCTGGGGCGCCGACCGCTCAGACCTGATCCTGATGGACGTACGCATGCCCGGTCTGGGCGGCGTCGAGACCGTGCGGCGGCTGCTGTCCGCCGACCCCGGTGCGCGCATCATCATGCTCACGGTCGCCGAGGACCTGGACGGCGTGGCGCTCGCGGTCGCCGCCGGTGCCCGTGGCTATCTGCACAAGGACGCCTCGCGCGCGGAGTTGCGCGCCACGGTGACCCAGGCGCTGGCCGACCCCACGTGGCGGCTCGCCCCGCGGCGGCTGCGGTCCGCCGAGATGGGTGCGGCGCCGACGCTCACGGCGCGTGAGATCCAGGTGCTCGAGGGTATGAGCCATGGTCGTTCCAACGCGGAGATCGGTCGGGAGCTTTTCCTGTCCGAGGACACCGTGAAGACGCACGCCCGGCGGCTGTTCAAGAAGCTCGGAGCGTCGGACCGGGCGCACGCGGTGGCGCTCGGATTCCGGTGGGGTCTGGTTCGCTGAGAGCTCGGCCCTGCGGGCCGTTGCTGTGTGCGGGTCGTTTGTGGCTGGCCACACCCACGCGGCGGAGCCGCATGATGTCGCGGCCCGCGCCCCTCCGGGGGCGCGGTTGCGAGGCCGGTCAAGGGGTCCTGTCGGCGCCCGGTGCTCGTTTCGCCGCGGATGCCGCATCCTTGAGAATGTGGAGTCTCTCGGGGACGAGTCGGTCGAGCGGAAGGGGAGGGCGCAGGGGATGAGTTCTGCCGCACCTGCTCATAACGCTTCGGTGCACAACGTCGGACACGATGCCACGGACCAAACGGCCACAAGGCACCATGGACCGATGCGCGAGGACGAGGCGGCTTATGCCCACGGGGCGATCGGAGCACTCGTCCATCGCGCCGTGGACGGGGACGAGCAGGCCACGCACGATCTGCTCGCGCACGTCCACCCCCTGGCCCTGCGCTACTGCCGCACCAGGCTGTCCCGTCTGCCTGGGGACGCCCGTCACTTCGTCGAGGACCTCGCCCAGGAGGTCTGCGTCGCCGTTCTCCTGGCGTTGCCGCGCTACAAGGACACCGGCCGCCCCTTCGAGGCGTTCGTCTTCGCCATCGCCGCGCACAAGGTCGCGGACCTGCAACGGGCGGCGATGCGGCACCCGGGTTCCACGGCGGTCCCGTCCGACGAGATGCCGGAACGCCCGGACGACTCCCTCGGCCCGGAGGAGCGGGCGCTGCTCAGCAGCGACGCCGAGTGGGCCAAGAAACTGCTGGCCAACCTGCCCGAGAACCAGCGGGAGCTGTTGCTGCTGAGGATCGCGGTGGGGTTGACCGCGGAAGAGACGGGTCAGATGTTGGGAATGTCACCCGGCGCCGTCCGGGTGGCCCAGCACAGGGCGCTGAGCAGGTTGCGCGCGCTGGCCGAGCAGTAGGGCTCCGTCAGTGCTCCCTTGAGTGCGCCCCCAAATGAACAGGCCTCACTCCGGTTCCGTACGAACATACGAAGCCCGGAGTCGGCGGCAACCGTGGAATTTGCGCCCCATGCTTCCCGTTAGCATGGACATCCGCACCGATCAAGGCCATTTGGGGAAGGTGTCATGACTGCCAACGTCGACGGAGTGCCCGGTAAATTCGCAACCCTCGGGCTGACCTACGACGACGTGCTGCTGCTGCCGGGTGCATCCGAGGTGCTCCCCAACGCGGTCGACACCTCGTCCCATATCTCCCGCAATGTCCGTGTGAACATCCCGCTGCTCTCGGCGGCCATGGACAAGGTGACCGAGTCCCGCATGGCGATCGCCATGGCCCGCCTGGGCGGCGTCGGCGTGCTGCACCGCAACCTGTCCGTCGAGGACCAGGTCAACCAGGTCGACCTGGTGAAGCGGTCCGAGTCCGGCATGGTCACCGACCCCATCACGGTGCACCCCGAGGCGACCCTCGCCGAGGCCGACGCCCTGTGCGCCAAGTTCCGCATCAGCGGTGTCCCGGTCACCGACCCGGCCGGCAAGCTGCTCGGCATCGTCACCAACCGCGACATGGCCTTCGAGACGGAGCGCGGCCGTCAGGTGCGCGAGGTCATGACGCCGATGCCGCTGGTCACGGGCCATGTCGGCATCTCCGGCAGCGACGCGATGGAGCTGCTGCGCCGCCACAAGATCGAGAAGCTTCCCCTGATCGACGAGGCGGGTGTCCTCAAGGGCCTCATCACGGTCAAGGACTTCGTCAAGGCCGAGAAGTACCCCAACGCCGCCAAGGACGCCGAGGGCCGACTCCTTGTCGGTGCCGCCGTCGGCGCCAGCCCCGAGGCTCTGGAGCGCGCCCAGGCACTCGCCGGGGCCGGTGTGGACTTCCTGGTCGTCGACACCTCGCACGGCCACAGCAGCAACGCCCTCAGCTGGATGTCGAAGATCAAGTCGAGCGTGAACATCGACGTGATCGGCGGCAACGTCGCCACCCGCGACGGCGCGCAGGCGCTGATCGACGCCGGGGTCGACGGCATCAAGGTCGGTGTCGGACCGGGCTCCATCTGCACCACCCGCGTGGTCGCCGGCATCGGCGTCCCGCAGGTCACCGCCATCTACGAGGCCTCCCTGGCCGCGCGCCCCGCGGGTATCCCGCTGATCGGCGACGGCGGCCTGCAGTACTCCGGTGACATCGGCAAGGCGCTCGCCGCCGGCGCCGACACCGTGATGCTGGGCTCGCTGCTGGCGGGCTGCGAGGAGTCCCCGGGCGAGCTGCTGTTCATCAACGGCAAGCAGTTCAAGTCGTACCGCGGCATGGGCTCCCTGGGTGCCATGCAGTCCCGTGGCCAGGGCAGGTCGTACTCCAAGGACCGCTACTTCCAGGCCGAGGTGTCCTCCGACGACAAGCTCGTGCCCGAGGGCATCGAGGGCCAGGTGCCCTACCGCGGTCCGCTGGCCAACGTGCTGCACCAGCTCGTCGGCGGTCTGCGCCAGACCATGGGTTATGTGGGCGCCGCCACCATCGAGGAGATGGAGTCCAAGGGCCGGTTCGTGCGGATCACCTCCGCCGGCCTCAAGGAGAGCCACCCGCACGACATCCAGATGACGGTCGAGGCGCCGAACTACAGCCGCAGCAAGTAGTCGGCAGACTCCTTCGAGGGCGGCCCCGGGTGCACCGGGGCCGCCCTTGTCGTACCCGTCGGCGATACTGGAAGACGCTGAACGCAACAGGGAAAGGCCACAGACGTGACTGAGATCGAGATCGGGCGCGGCAAGCGCGGGCGCAGGGCGTACGCCTTCGACGACATCGCCGTCGTCCCCAGCCGCCGTACGCGGGACCCGAAGGAGGTCTCGATCGCCTGGCAGATCGACGCCTACCGCTTCGAGCTGCCCTTCCTGGCCGCCCCCATGGACTCGGTCGTCTCCCCGGCCACCGCGATCCGCATCGGAGAGCTCGGCGGCCTCGGCGTGCTGAACCTCGAGGGCCTGTGGACGCGGTACGAGGACCCGCAGCCGCTGCTCGACGAGATCGCCGGGCTGCCCACCGAGGCCGCCACGCGCCGCCTCCAGGAGATCTACGCCGCTCCCATCAAGGAGGAGCTGATCGGGCAGCGCATCAAGGAGGTGCGTGACGCGGGCGTGGTCACGGCCGCCGCGCTCTCTCCGCAGCGCACGGCCCAGTTCTCCAAGGCGGTCGTCGACGCGGGCGTGGACATCTTCGTCATCCGCGGCACGACGGTCTCGGCGGAGCATGTCTCCGGTTCGCACGAGCCGCTGAACCTGAAGCAGTTCATCTACGAGCTCGACGTCCCGGTGATCGTCGGCGGCTGTGCCACGTACACCGCGGCCCTGCACCTGATGCGCACAGGCGCGGCGGGTGTCCTGGTCGGCTTCGGCGGTGGCGCCGCGCACACCACGCGCAATGTGCTGGGCATCCGGGTGCCGATGGCGACGGCGGTCGCGGACGTGGCGGCGGCCCGCCGTGACTACATGGACGAGTCCGGCGGCCGGTATGTGCACGTGATCGCGGACGGCGGCGTCGGCTGGTCCGGTGACCTGCCCAAGGCGGTCGCCTGCGGCGCGGACGCCGTGATGATGGGCTCCCCGCTCGCCCGCGCGACCGACGCGCCGGGCAGGGGCCACCACTGGGGCATGGAGGCGGTGAACGAGGAGCTGCCGCGCGGCAAGAAGGTGGACCTCGGCACGGTCGGCACGATCGAGGAGGTCCTGACGGGGCCGTCCCACACTCCGGACGGTTCGATGAACTTCTTCGGTGCGCTGCGGCGGGCGATGGCCACGACCGGCTACAGCGAGCTGAAGGAGTTCCAGCGGGTCGAGGTCACGGTCGCGGACTCGCAGCACCAGCGCTAGCCGCCACGCGGTTACGCCCAGGTCAGGGAAGGGCCGGTCACTCCGAGGGGGGTGACCGGCCCTTTCTACAGCCGGTGCGCCGCCCCCGTGGGCGCCGCGCCCCGCGTGTCCAGCAGCAGCTGTGCCTTCACCGACAGGCCCTGCAAGTCGTACGTCCGATGCTGCTGGAGCAAGATCGTCAGGTCGGCGTCCGCGACCGCCTCGTACAGGGCGTCCGCGCGCGGGACCGGGCGGTCCAGGACGTTCCAGGACGGGATGTGCGGGTCGTGGTAGCTGACGCAGGCGCCCAGCTCCATCAGGCGGATCGCGACCTCCTGGGCGGGCGTGGACTGCTGGTCGGCCAGGTCGGGCTTGTAGGTGACGCCGAGCAGGAGGACGCGGGCGCCGCGCGCGGACTTGCCGTGCTCGTTGAGGAGGGTGGCGGCGCGCTGGACGACGTAGCGGGGCATCTGGCTGTTGACCTGCTGGGCCAGTTCGACCATGCGCAGGGGGCGGCCGGCGGGGCCGGTGAGGTCCTGGGGCACGGCGTGGCCGCCGACGCCGGGGCCGGGGCGGAAGGCGTGGAAGCCGAACGGCTTGGTCTCCGCGCAGCGGATGACGTCCCACAGGTCGACGCCCAAGTCGTGGCAGAGGACGGCCATTTCGTTGACCAGGGCGATGTTGACATGCCGGAAGTTGGTCTCCAGCACCTGCACCGTCTCGGCCTCGCGCAGTCCACGCGCGCGTACCACCTTGTCGGTGAGACGGCCGTAGAACGCCGCGGCCGACTCGGTGCACGCGGGCGTGAGGCCGCCGATCACCTTGGGGGTGTTGGCGGGCGTGAAGTCACGGTTGCCGGGATCGACGCGGCTGGGTGAGTAGGCCAGGTGGAAGTCACGGCCGGCGCGCAGTCCGGATACCTCTTCCAGGAGTGGGCGCAGGACGCTCTCGGTGGTGCCCGGGGGGACGGGCGACTCCAGGATGACGGTGGTGTGCGGGCGCAGCTGCGCGGCCAGGGTGCGGGCGGCCCCCTCCACCTGGCTCAGGTCCAGCCCGCCGTCCGCGCCGCGCGGAGTCGACGCGCAGATGACGGCGGTGCGCACGCGGCCGAGCTCGGCGGGGCTGGTGGCGTGCCGGAAGCCCCCCGAGAGCATCCGGCGCAGTTCGGCGGGGCTGAGGGAGCCGGCCTCGGGCCCGGTCCGGTAACCGAGCGTGGGGATGCCGGCCGCGACGGCGGCCTTCGCCAGGGGCAGGCCGTGCAGGCCGAGTCCGATGACGGCGAGATCTGAGGGCATGGCGTGGGCCGTCCTTCCCAGTAACCGAAGCGGGGCAGGTGCGCAAGCCCTGTGGACAGATCGAGGGAGCGCAATGTCAGACTAGGAGTAAATATGACCGATTTGCGGCATTGAGTGATCGCGTTTCCGTGAGTGTTGTCCACAGGCTGGGGGTGAGTGGTGGCTGAAGCCGGGCAACCCGGTCAGAATTTGGGCATGGGGGGTACGAAGCGGGCTTCGCCCGACGGGTGCGGCCTACGCGACCGATGAGCGGGAGGCAGCGGTGAGGACAGCGACACTGGGGCCGGCGGAGCGCGCCGAGTCACTCGCATCAATGGCCGAGCACGAGCTGGACCTACTGGTCGTGGGCGCCGGCGTCGTGGGTGCCGGCACTGCCCTCGACGCGGCGACCCGCGGACTGTCCACCGGTCTGGTCGAGGCACGTGACTGGGCGTCGGGCACCTCCAGCAGGTCCAGCAAGCTGATCCACGGCGGCCTGCGCTATCTGGAGATGCTCGACTTCGCGCTCGTGCGCGAGGCACTGAAGGAGCGCGGCCTGCTGCTGGAGCGGTTGGCGCCGCACCTGGTCAAGCCGGTGCCGTTCCTGTACCCGCTGCAGTACAAGGGCTGGGAGCGCCTGTACGCGGGCTGTGGCGTCCTGCTCTACGACGTCATGTCGATGGCCCGCACCCATGGCCGGGGCCTGCCCATGCACCGCCATCTCAGCCGCGGCAACGCCCTGCGCATCGCCCCCGCCCTGAAGAAGGACGCGCTGGTCGGCGCGCTGCAGTACTACGACGCGCAGATGGACGACGCCCGCTATGTCGCCACCCTGGTGCGCACGGCGGCGGCCTACGGCGCGAAGGTCGCCAACCGCGCGCGCGTGGCCGGGTTTCTGCGCGAGGGGGAACGCGTCGTCGGGGCCCGGGTGCAGGACGTCGAGGGGGGCGGCGAGTACGAGATCCGCGCCAAGCAGATCGTCAACGCGACCGGTGTGTGGACCGACGACACCCAGTCGATGGTGGGTGAGCGGGGGCAGTTCCACGTACGCGCCTCCAAGGGCATCCACCTGGTCGTGCCCAAGGACCGCATCCACTCCTCGACGGGCCTGATCCTGCGCACCGAGAAGTCGGTGCTGTTCGTCATCCCCTGGGGCCGGCACTGGATCGTCGGTACCACCGACACCGACTGGGACCTCGACAAGGCCCACCCGGCCGCGTCCAGCGCGGACATCGACTACCTGCTGGAACACGTGAACTCGGTGCTGGCGGTGCCGCTGACACGGGACGACGTGGAAGGCGTGTACGCGGGACTGCGGCCCCTGCTCGCCGGAGAGTCGGACGCCACCAGCAAGCTCTCGCGCGAGCACACCGTGGCCCACCCCGTGCCCGGACTCGTCGTCGTGGCCGGCGGCAAGTACACGACGTACCGGGTGATGGCCAAGGACGCGGTGGACGCGGCGGTGCACGGGCTCGACATGCGGGTCGCCGAATGCGTCACCGAGGACACTCCGCTGCTGGGCGCGGAGGGATACCGGGCGATGTGGAACGCGCGTGCGCGGATCGCGGCACGCACGGGGATCCATGTGGTGCGGGTGGAGCACCTGTTGAACCGGTACGGGTCGCTGGCCGAGGAGGTACTCGAACTCATCGCCGCCGATCCCGCACTGGGGGAGCCCCTGCAGTCCGCGGACGACTATCTGCGCGCCGAGATCATGTACGCCGCCTCGCACGAGGGGGCACGGCATCTGGACGACGTGCTGACACGGCGGACGCGCATCTCGATCGAGACGTTCGACCGGGGGACCCGGTGCGCGCGCGAGGCGGCCGAGCTGATGGCGCCGGTGCTGGGCTGGGACAAGGACCACATCGAGCGCGAGGTCCAGCACTACGAGAAGCGGGTGGAGGCCGAGCGCGAATCGCAGCGGCAGCCGGACGACCTGACGGCGGACGCGGCGCGGTTGGGGGCGCCGGACATCGTGCCGCCGCTGTAGCACTGCGGGGTAGGGCAGGACGTCACCCGAACGGGCTACGGAAGTCGGGATCTCTGCTCGAACCTCGGCCGTTTTATCAGGTGCGAGGGCAGAACTCGGCGGCGAGCAGCCGGGGTTCGAGACCGGGATCTGCGATCGCCGTCGTGTTCACCCGGAATGTCAGGACGCGACGACCGCCGACGGTGGCCGCGGAGCGCACGTAGCTGCCGGAGATGCGCCCGTTGTGCCCCCATACGACGGTGCCGCACGGCAGCTTCACAGGGAAGAGTCCCATGCCGTACGAGCCATGTGCGGCACGGGTGTCGAGCATCTCGCGCAGCTGGCGCGGGGGCAGCAGGCGGCCGTCCAGCAGCGCGGCGTAGAAGCGGTCGAGGTCGGCGAGCGTGGTCACCAGCTCGCCGGCCGCGCCGGCCACCCGCGGGTCGAGAGCGGTGACATCGGTCCCGTCGGCGGCATAGGCACGGCCGTGCGGGGAGGGGAGCGAGGTGCGGGAGCCAGGGAAGGAGGTGCCGGTCAGACCCAGCGGAGCGATGATGCGGCGTTCGGCCTCGGCGGCGTAGGAGCGGCCGGTGACCTGTTTGATCACCAGGCCGAGCAGGACGTAGTTGGTGTTCGAGTAGGCGTAACCGCCGGGGTGGGCAGGGGGGTGGGTGAGTGCGATGCGGACGGACTGAAGCGGGGTGAGGGGGACAGTGCCCCCGGAGGCGGCGGTGAAGTCGTACAGGCCGCTGGTGTGGGTCAGCAGGGAACGAAGGGTCAGCGCGCGCCCGTCGTTGCCCGCCCCGCGCACCAGGCCCGGCAGGTGCTGCTCGACCGTGTCGGAGAGGGACAGGCGTCGCTCGGCGGCCAGTTGGAGGACGAGCGTCGCGATGAAGGTCTTCGTGATGCTGCCGGCGCGGAAGTGGTCGGTGCGGGCGATGCCCTGGCCGGCCCGGGCGAAGCGGGTGCCGCCGTCCTCGCGGGCCAGCAGGGCCGCGGCCGGTGCCTTGCCCCGGGTGACCAGCAGGGACAGCAGGGCGTTCGTCGCCGGTGCAGCGGAGGTCGGCGAGGCGGTGCGTGCCGACGAGGAGGTCGGGGAGGTCGCGGACGGACCGAGAAGGGCCGGGGACACGAGGCAGAGGAGGGTCAGGCACACAGGTATGGCCAGTAGTGTCCGAAGCAGTGGCATCGCCGCTCGCGCCATGCGGGGTCCTTCCCTTGTCGCGGGCCATCATGCCGGGCAAGCGGAACCTGTGATTCACCGGGTTTCGGGTCTGCGGCGCGACGGGCGGTTCGGGCCGTGAGGTCGGGTGGCGACGCGTGAGGCACCCTGGGCGTCGGGCACTTGTCGGGTGAGAGACAATGGAGGCTCTGTCAGGGCGGGTTGTATGAGGGGACGCATGTCGGAGGCGGAGCGGGCGGGGACATCTCGTCAGGACACTCGTCAGGACGACCGTGAGCGTCTCCTCGCGGGGCGGTACCGGCTGGGAGGAGTGCTCGGCCGGGGCGGCATGGGCACGGTGTGGCGTGCCGTGGACGAGACTCTGGGGCGGACCGTCGCCGTCAAGGAGTTGCGGTTCCCGTCGAACATCGACGAGGAGGAGAAGCGGCGGCTGATCACGCGCACCCTGCGTGAGGCCAAGGCGATCGCCCGGATCCGCAACAACAGCGCGGTCACGGTGTTCGACGTGGTCGAAGAGGACGACCGGCCCTGGATCGTGATGGAACTCGTCGAGGGCAAGTCGCTCGCCGAGGTCATCCGCGAGGACGGCCTCCTGGAGCCCAAGCGGGCGGCCGAGGTCGGCCTGGCCGTCCTCGACGTGCTGCGCTCCGCGCACCGCGAGGGCATCCTGCACCGCGACGTGAAGCCGTCGAACGTCCTGCTGGAGAGCGACACCGAGCGGGTCGTGCTCACCGACTTCGGCATCGCCCAGGTCGAGGGCGACCCCTCCATCACCTCGACCGGCATGCTCGTCGGCGCGCCGTCCTACATCTCCCCGGAGCGGGCCCGCGGCCACAAGCCCGGTCCCGCGGCCGACCTGTGGTCGCTGGGCGGGCTGCTGTACGCGTCGGTCGAGGGTGCGCCGCCCTACGACAAGGGTTCCGCGATCGCGACGCTCACGGCGGTGATGACGGAGCCGCTGGAGGAACCGAAGAACGCGGGACCGCTGAAGGACGTCATCTACGGCCTGCTCACCAAGGACCCCGCCAAGCGGCTCGACGACGCCGGCGCGCGGGCCATGCTCAACGCCGTCATCCATGCGCCGGCGGCCAAGCCCGAGCCGGAGCCGGCGGACGCGACGAAGGTCGTGCCGCTGCCGCCGCAGCCCGACGCGCCGGAGGGCAAGGGCCGTTCGGGTGCCGGTAAGCGGGGCGAGGAGGCCGGGGAGCGGTTGCGCGGGGCGCTGCGTTCCGTGCGCAAGGCCGCGGTGAGTGCGGGAGCGGCCGGGGCGGCTGCCGCTCGTACCAAGTCCGGGAGCGAGACGGCGGGGGCCGACGGGGCAGCGGCCGGTGGGTCGTCCACGGGAGTGGGCGGGGCCGGGGCGTCGTCGAAGGCGGGGAGTTCCGGCCGGGCTTCCGGTGCCGGGGCTTCCGCTGCCGGGGCCGCCGGCGTGGGTGCCGGTTCGGCTGCCGGTGACCGTGCCGGTGCTGATGCCGGTGACCCGTCCGGTGCTGGTGACCGTGCCGGTGACCGGGACGGGCAGGCGGCGAACGGGCAGGGTGCGGGGAGCAGTTCGGGGTGGCCCAAGATGGCGCCGCCGGATCTGCCGTCGCGTCCCGTGCCGAGGGCGTCGCTCACCGATGTGGTGCCGAAGCGGACGTTGGCGATCATCGCGGTGGCCGTGGTGGTTGCCGTGATCGGCGTGGTGCTCGCCCTCACGCTCGGCGACGACGACTCGACCGGGGCGGCGAGTGGCGGCGGTGCGAAGGCCTCCGCCAAGGCGAGCACGAGCGGCGACGACACCAAGAAGGACGACAACGACAAGCCCCGTACGGACGGGGAGAAGTCCGCGTCGGCCGGGTCGGGGTCGGGTTCCGGGTCGGAGAGCGGGACTACGCCGAGTGCCGGGACGGGTGCGACCGGCGGGAGCGGTACCGAGGCGGGGTCCGGGAGCCAGACCGAGGCCGCGTCGACGCACAAGGGGAGCCAGGGGTACTCGCTCGGGCTGCCCGACGGATGGAAGTTCCAGTCCACGGGGTCGGCCGGCGACCGGTTCACCGGGCCCGACGGGCAGAAGCTGCTGGTCGCCTGGACGTCCACGCCGAAGGGCGACCCGGTGGCGGACTGGAAGGACCAGGAGCAGTACATGCAGCGCTCCGAGTACAAGAAGATCCGGATAGAGGAGGTGGACTACCGCGGTTGGAACACGGCCGACTGGGAGTTCACCTACTCCGAGGGCGGGACGGAGTACCGGACGATCGACCGAGGGTTCGTGGTGAACGAGCAACTCGGATATGCGCTGATGTACACCGCGAAAGCCGCCAACTGGGACAGCGAGCTGCGTAAGGACACGTGGCAAACGCTGACGGACTCGTTCAAGCCGAAGTCGTGAAGTGAGCGAATTTCGGTTTGGGCTCGCCAAGGGCGCGATTGGGCCGTGAGATCCGGCAACCGCTCTTTGCGAGTTGCCTCCGGCACGTATCGTGAGTGCTTGCGGACCGTACGCATCCAGTCGTGCGTCCGGAACGGGACGCAAGTCGAGCGGAATTGACCAACCGGGCGGCCGGGGGAGGCAACGTGGACGACTATGCGGGTCGGGTACTGGCCGACCGCTACCGCCTGCCGCTGCCACCGTCCGACGAGTACGAACTCACCGAGTCGCGCGCCTTCGACACCTACAGCGGGCAGGAGGTCCTGGTCCGGCAGGTGCCGTTGCCGGAGGTCGTCGAGGCGGAGGTGCTCGACGCCGAGGGATTGCCCGACGGTTTCACCGCGCGTGATACGCGCGAGCGCGGGACGGGGCGACGGCCCTCGGCGCGTTCGAGCACGCGGCGGCCCAGCGATCCCGCCGTGCGGCGGGCGGTCGAGGCGGCGCAGGCCGCGGCCCGGATCCCCGACCATCCGCGGCTGGACCAGGTCTTCGACGTGTTCGCCGAGGGCGGCTCGCTGTGGATAGTGAGTGAGTTGGTGGGCGCGCGCCCGCTGGCCGCGCTGCTCGCCGAGAAGCCGCTGACGCCGTATCGGGCGGCCGAGGTCGCCTCCGACGTGCTCATGGCGCTGCGGGTCCTGCACGCGCACGGCTGGGTCCACCGGAACATCACCGCCCGCACGGTGCTCGTCTGCGACGACGGCCGGGTGATGCTGACCGGGCTCGCGGTCGGGGCCGCGGAGGAGGCGCTGTGCGGGTATGACCCGGTGCCGGGCGAGGACGGTGCCGGGGACGGCGGGGTCGGGACATTCGGCGGCGGGGCGGCTTCGGGCGGAGAGTTCGGCGGCCCGGGTGATCTCGGGGCACCCGGCCGACACGCCGGCGGGACCGGGGCCGGCGCTGTCGGCGTGGACCCCGAGGCGGCCCGGCGTGCCGCCATAGAGGCGCGTGCCACCGAAGGGCTGCCGCTGCCGGCGGCCGAGCCGGGCCCCGGGACGGGAGCCTCGGGCGCGGCACCGGGTGGCGCTCTCGAAACCGGTGGGGACATCAGGGCCGCGCGGGCCGGAGCCATTGCCGCGTATCGGGCGGGCGCCCGTGCGGCGGCCCGGGTGCAGGAGGCGCAGAACGGACGGGCGGCGTTGCCCGCGGGGCGCCCGGCCTCCGAAGACGACCGCGCCGCCCAGGCCAACGGCTCGGCGCAGCAGCCGTACCACTCCGGCAACGGCATCACCACGCCTCCGGGCCAGATCGCCGACCCGTACGGCACGCAGGCCACGCCCTGGCACGGCGCCGCACCGCGGACCGGGGCCGGTGCAGCCGCGCCGGACGAGGGCCGGGGCCGTACGGTACTTCCGCCGGCGGGGCCGGGCGCGCAGCCCGGGGCCCCTGACGCCCCGTACGGCACAGGTGGGCCCGCGCCGGGCGTCGGTGGGTATGCCACGGGTGGCACGCCGGCTCCGGGGCGTGAGGCGTCCCCTGCCGTGGGTGCCACCGCTCCGGCTCTCGGCGGCAACGGCCATCCCGCGCGGGGCGTGCCCACGCCCGGCGTCGGCGGATTTCCCGCACAGGGCGCTCCTGCTCCCGGCACCCCGGGCTCGGCCGCGCGCGGCGTGCCCGTCACCCCCGGCGCGTCCACCACACCCGCCGGCGGCGACTCCGCCCACCCCGCGACCCGCTGGGGCGACCTCGTGGCCGGTACTCCCGCCCACCGAGGACCCACCACTGCGCTCGCCGCAGAGCGGGCACGGCAGGCGCGGATGGCTGTGGTCGGTCCCGTGACCGAGCGCTGGGCGCCGGAGCAGGCCGGGCCCGTGCACGAGAACTGGCAGCTGGCGGCGCCGATCGGGCCCGCGACCGACCTGTGGGCGCTGGGGGCGCTGCTCTTCCGGGCCGTACAGGGGCATGCGCCGTATCCGGAGGAGTCGACGGCCGAGTTGGTGCAGATGGTGTGCGCGGAGCCGCCCGCCTTCGCCGAGGAGTGCGGGCCGCTCAGGCCGGTCGTGGAGTCGTTACTGCGTCAGGACCCCACCGAGCGCCTCGACTTCGAGGAAGTGCGCGGCTGGCTGCGCTCGCTCGTGCGGTCCGCGCCCGAGCCGGAGGCCGGCGCGCATGTCGTCGCCGCCCCGCCGGCCGACCCGAACCGGCTGCCGATCGTGCGGCGCCGGGGCGAGCTCGTGCGCAGGCGGCGGGCCGGGCTGCCCGCGCATCACGGGCGGCACAAGCGGGCCAAGCAGGAGCCGGCGTCCTCGCCGCGCAGGCTCGGACGTACGTTGCTGGTGCTCGTCCTGCTCGGCATGGCCGCGGCGATCGCGTACGCCATGCTGTTCATGCCGAAGGCCGACCAGGGCGACGGCGCCACGGCGGACGCCGATCGCACCGGCGCGGCGGGGCAGGCGAGCGAGGCACCCGACCAGTCCGCCGACGCGAGCAGCGAGCCGCGGCCCGACCAGACCTCCCCGGCGACCGACAACAGCCCTTCGGAGTCGGCCGGTTCGACCGAGACGCAGACCAACGGGCCCGAGGTCCCCGACGGCTTCACCCTGCGCAAGGACACGGCCGGGTTCCAGGTCGCCGTGGCCAACGGCTGGGACCGCACGCCGGAGAACGGGCGTGGGCAGGTGGTGTACGCGCACGGTGACTTCGACCTCATCGTCGTACCGGGGCGGGACACCACGGCGCAGTACGGCAGCGACCCCATGGTCTACCAGCGGGAGCACGAGCGGGAGTTGCAGCCCTACCGCGACTCCAGCTGGGCTTCCTCCAGTGGTCTGAAGACCATTCAGGTCGGGGAGCGGGCCATGGCCGAGGGGCAGTTCACGTGGACCGACGACCAGGGGCGCGAGATTTTCGTGCGTAATGTCGCGATCCTGATCGACGGGAAGTACCACGTCGTGCAGGTGCGCGGGCCGGAGGCCGAGCGGGACGAGGTGACGCGGCTGTTCGAGCACGCGTCGGCGACGTATCAGGTCACCGGCTGATTTCTCGTACAAACCCTGTGTGACAAAGGCTCGATGGTTGCTTCGCCGCGGCGAAAGCGACAACCATCACAGTGGGGTCTCCTTGGCACCCCCGTGGTTCCGGTCCAGTCGACCTGTCCTTAACCTGACCCTGTCAAGAGCATTGCGGGGCAACGTGAATCAGATGCAGGGCCAGCTCATTTCGGGCCGCTACCGGCTCGCCGACGCGATCGGCAGCGGCGGTATGGGCCGGGTGTGGCGTGCGCATGACGAGGTGCTGCATCGGGCTGTCGCGATCAAGGAGCTGACCGCCGCGCTCTACGTCTCCGAGAGCGACCAGGAGCGGCTGCTCGCCCGCACGCGCGCCGAGGCGCGCGCCGCCGCGCGCATCAACCACTCCGCCGTCGTCACCGTGCACGACGTGCTGGAGCACGACGGCCGGCCGTGGATCGTGATGGAATTGGTCGAGGGGCACTCCCTGGCCGACGCGGTCAAGGAGAACGGACGCGTCGAGCCGACCGAGGCGGCCCGTATCGGCCTGTGGGTGCTGCGGGCGCTGCGCGCCGCGCACTCCGCCGGTGTCCTGCACCGCGACGTCAAGCCCGGCAATGTCCTGCTCTCCGAGGACGGCCGTGTCCTGCTGACCGACTTCGGCATCGCCCAGATCGAGGGCGACTCCACCATCACGCGCACCGGAGAGGTCGTCGGCTCCGTCGACTACCTCGCCCCCGAGCGGGTCCGCGGCCACGACCCGGGCCCCTCCTCCGACCTGTGGGCGCTCGCCGCGACGCTGTACACGGCCGTGGAGGGCCGCTCGCCCTTCCGCCGTACCTCGCCGCTGGGCACCATGCAGGCGGTGGTCGAGGAGGAAGCCGCCGATCCGCAGCACGCAGGCGCGCTCGCACCCGTGATCAGCGCCCTGCTGCGCAAGGATCCGGCCACCCGGCCCGGCGCCGCCGAGGCGGAGCAGATGCTGGCCGAGGCGGCGGAGGGCCGACGGCCGAGCGCGGCGCAGGTGTACGTCCCCACGCAGCACGCGCGGTACGAGCCGGATGCGCGCACGGGGGCCGGGCACGCCGGGGCGGCCGTGCCCACCGGGGCGCAGACTCCGGTGACCGGTACGCCGTACCGGCCGATGACCGGGCCCACGACGAGCGGCCCGCTGTACGACATCTCAGGCCCCGGTACGGGTGCCGGCCCCGCACGGCCGCCGCGCAGACGCCGTCGGCTGCGCACGCTCGCCCTCGTCATCGCGATCGCCGCGATCATCGGCGGGGGCACCGCTGTGGTGCTGCACAAGTGGGGCCCGGGGAACGGTGGCACGCCCGCTGCTACCTCGCCCGGCTCCACGCCGAGCGAGTCGCAGCGCCCGGAGGCCGGCGTTCCGTCGTCCTGGAAGCGCTACGAGGATCCCCTCGGCTTCAGCCTCTATCTGCCCGCGGGTTGGGAGCGGGAGGTGGTCGGCAAGGAGGTCGACGGCCTCCAGCAGGTCGACTACACGCCCGACGGCGGCGAGCACTTCGTCCGCATCGCCGTCGACACCTCGCCCGACTTCGCGAACGCCTACGACCACATGGTCGACCTGGATCAGCAGGTGGCGGAGCGGTTGGTGGCGTACGAGAAGGTGTTCCTGAAGAGGAACCTCTACCGCGACCGCGACGGCTCCCTTTGGGAGTACACGTGGGACGCGCAGGCCAAGGACACGCCCTTCCCCGGCCCGCGCCGCGCCATCGACCAGGCGTACATCGACCGGGACGGCACGGAGTACGCGATCTACATGTCCTCACCCGAGCCGGACTGGGCAACCGCACGCAAGCAGTTCACGGCGGTGCTGCAGGGCTGGCAGGCGAGCGGTTCCGGAGGCTCCTGAGCTGCGGAGGGCCTTGCGGCGGGCTTCAGGGGGCTTGCGGGGCTGTTCGTTGCGGGTGGCCCGGTGGTCTGCTGGGGGCGTGGGTGGCGAGGTTTCGCGGTGACTCACGGGGGTCTCTGGCGCGGGTGGCCCGGTGATTGCTGACGGGGGTTGCTGCCGAGGCCATGATGGCGGGCGGCTGCCGAGGCCGTAAGCGGGCATAGGGCTCCCTGCGGTGTGCGGGTCTCCGAGGGCTGGCCAAGCCGGCCACCGAGGCCGTGATGGCCCGGTGCGCCACAGCGTTTACGGGGCTGGGGGGCTTGGCGGCACCGGGTCCCGAGGTCTTCGGGGCGCCCTGCTCGCGAGGTTCCTCGCGGTGCGTGGGTCCCGATGCTCTGTGGTCGTGGGGCTCTGGTGGCTCGACGGGGCGTCAGTCCTGGGGGCTTGGCGGCACCGGGTCCCGAGGTCTTCGGGGCGCCCTGCTCGCGAGGTTCCTCGCGGTGTGTGGCTCCCGATGCTCTGTGGTCGTGGGGCTCTGGTGGCTCGACGGGGCGTCAGTCCTGGGGGCTTGGCGGCACCGGGTTCCGAGGTCTTCGGGTGCCCCGTTCGCGAGGTTCCTTGCGGTGCGTGGCTCCCGATGCCCTGTGGCCACGGGGCTCCGGTGGCCCGACTCGGCAACCGGCCCTGAGGGCTTGGCGGCACCGGGTCCCGCCGCCTGCCGGCACATGCTCCCGAAGCCTCCCGGCACCCGTCCCCGAAGCCCTCCCGGCACATGCTCCCGAAGCCCTCCCCGGCCCCGGCTCCCGAAGCCCCCCCGGCACACCCCGCACTGAACTCACCCCACGGCCGGGCAGCCAAGCCTCCCGGCACCCCGCACTGAGCTCACCCCACGGCCGGGCAGCCAAGCCTCCTGGCACCCCGCACTGAACTCACCCCACGGCCCGGCAGCCAAGCCTGTTGGGACCCCGCACTGAACCCCCACGGCCCGGCAGCCAAGCCTCCCGGCGCCCCCCGGCGAGCGCCCCGCCGTGAGCGTCCCGCGGCTTTTGAAACCCTTTGCTGCTTTGCATAGTTGGCCGATCACCGCCCCGGAGTCGATCCGTCCGGTGCTGCATGATGGGGCGCATGGGGACCGAGGGAGCCAACTTCCGTGTGATCGCGGGGCGTTACCGTCTCGAGGACAGGCTCGGTCGCGGCGGCATGGGTGTCGTATGGCAGGCGACCGATCAGTTGCTCGGACGAAGGGTGGCCGTGAAAGAGCTCCCCCTCGACGAGACGCTCTCCGCGGCCGAGGCCCGGCGAGCGCGTGAGCGCACATTGCGCGAGGCCCAGGCGGTGGCGCAGCTGAGCCACCCGCACGTCATCGTCGTCCACGACATCCTGGAGGACGACGAACGCCCGTACATCGTGATGGAGTTGGTGGACGGCGACTCCCTCGCCGACCGAATGGCGGCGCACGGCCCCGTGGACGCGCCGGAGGCCGCCCGGATCGGCGCCGACCTGCTGAGCGCCTTGCAGACGGCCCACGCGGCAGGCGTCCTGCATCGCGACATCACCCCGGCCAACGTGCTCATCGAGAACGGCACCGACCGCGTCGTTCTCACCGACTTCGGCATCGCCCAGGTGGCCGGCGCGACCACGCTCACCGAGTCCGGGTCCTTCGTCGGCTCGCCGGAGTACACCGCACCGGAGCGGATGTCCGACTCCAGGACCGGGCCCGCATCCGACCTGTGGTCGGTGGGCGCGCTGCTGTGCGCGGCCCTGAGCGGTGAATCGCCCTTCCGGCGCGACTCGTTGAGCGGCATCGTGCTCGCCGTCGTGTCCGACGAGATCTGCCCGCCCGCGCAGGCGGCACCGATTCTGCCGGTGGTTCAGGGGCTGCTGGAGCGGGACCCGGCCCTGCGGCTGGACGCGGAGGCTGCCGAGCGGATGCTGAGGGAGTTCCTGGATACGGGGCGCGTGCCTGCGGAGAAACGGTTCGGCAGGTCCGCCGTGCGCGCGGTCGGCGGTGCGGAAGGCCCGTACTCGACGCGCAGCAAACTGGCCACCGTCGTGCTGGTCGCCGCGATGGCGGTCGCAGGGGTGTCGGCGGCGGCCCTGCTGGTGAGTCGGGGCGGGGACGGGGGTGTGGTGCCGCCCAGCTCGACGCCGGGGACGTCGGCCGGGCCGACCGGGACCCCGAGCGCCTCCAGCCGCCCCGGTAGCCCGAGTGCATCCGGCGGACCCGGCACGGCGAGCCCGTCCGGCAGACCCGGTACGGCGAGCCCCGCCACCAAGCCCGGCACGGTCACCCCCTCCAGCACCCCCACCGCCCCCCTCTCGCCCAGCGCCACCTCCACCTCCACGCCGTGACCCCTCGTGCCGACCAACCTCGGATAAAGCGGAGATAAGTTGCGAGCTGAGTCACGGCTCTGTGACCGGAAAGCGTTCCCGCTGGATACGGGGGCGCTTACCGCGATATGGATGGACGCATGAGCAGCAACGGGGGAGCCCCTTACCGGTCCGACGAGCCGACGAGTTTTGAACTGCAACCACCGCAGCCGAACCCGCCGGGCCCCGTTCCGCACCCGGACAACCCGTATGCGTCGCCCGCTCAGGCCGTACCGCAGTCAGCCGTACCGCAGTCAGCCGTGCAGCAGCAGGCTGCGCCCTACCAGCCCGGGCCCCACCAGCCCGCACCCGCAGGGCCCGCCCCGGACCCCGGCACGGGACGCCTGATAGCCGGCCGCTATCGGCTGCTCGCCAAGCTCGGGCACGGCGGGATGGGTACCGTCTGGCGGGCCAAGGACGAGACGGTGGACCGCGAAGTCGCCGTCAAGGAGCCCCGCGTACCGGATCACCTTCCCGATCGCGAACGTGCCAACGCCTTCGAGCGGATGCGTCGCGAGGCCCGTGCCGCTGCCCGGCTCGACCATCCGGCGGTCGTGAACGTGCATGACGTCGCGGTCGTGGACGGCCAGCCGTGGATCGTGATGGAGCTGGTGCAGGGCCGTACGCTGGGCGACGCGCTGCAGGAAGGCACGCTCGGCGCCCGGGACGCGGCGAGAATCGGCCTCGAAGTACTCGGCGCGCTGGAGGCCGCGCACGCGGCGGGCATCCTGCACCGCGACGTGAAGCCGGACAACGTCCTCCTCGGCCGCCATGACCGCGTCGTCCTCACCGACTTCGGCATCGCCCAGATTGAGGGCGAGACCAACCTGACCGACACCGGCGGCTTCGTAGGCTCGCCCGAGTACATCGCGCCGGAGCGGGTGCTGGGCCAGCGGCCTGGGCCCGCGAGCGACCTGTGGTCCCTGGGCGTCGTCCTGTACGCGGCGGCGGAGGGCGTCTCGCCGTTCCGCCGCAGCAACACCCCGGCGACCCTCCAGTCGGTCCTCAACGCCACGCCCGCGCCGCCCGCCTCCGCGCAGGGCCCGCTCGCCGACGCCATCAACGGCCTCCTCCAGAAGGACCCGGCCCGCCGTCCGAACGCAGCGCAGACGCGTGCGCTGCTGGAGCAGACGGCCAACCCGCCGGCGCCGGCTCCGACGACGCAGATCGTGCGGGTCGCGCAGGGCGCCAAGGGAGGCATCCTGCTGGGGCGCAAGGCACTGCTCGGAATCGGGGCGGCGGTCGTCGCCGGTGCGCTGGCGGCGTATCTGGTGATCGCGGATCCGTTCGCGGGGTCCACGCCGGACGGCTGGACGCAGCGGGCGCACCCGAAGCTGGGTGTGACCCTGAAGGTGCCCGCGGCCTACCAGCTCACCAAGCCGGACCCCGACGACACGGACAAGAACTGGATCACCTACTCCGACTGGAGCGGCAGTGTCTGGGTCGGCGTGAGGCTGGCCCGGAAGTCCGAGGACACCTCGAACCAGATCAAGAACTCCGCGGCGGCCGAGATGTACGCCGACAACGAGCAGTTCAAGGAGCAGGGCGAACCCGAACTCTCCATGCCCGACGGTCCTCAGACCGACACGAGGCAGACCACGTACCAGGGCAAACAGTCCGCCGAGAACACGGTCAAGTACACGACCGACGACATCCAGAACCCCCGCCCCCGCGAGTTGAAGATCTTCTACTACAAGACCACGGCGGGCGACATGTACAAGGTGACGATCAGCTATCCGGGCAAGGGTGACTTCACGGACCGCGGACGTGAGGTGGCGCGGGCGACCATCGCGAACCTGGACATCGGCAAGCTCTGAACTGGCCAACGGCCCGCCCCGCAGGGTAGGCATGGTGCATGAGTAGCGACGGGGGCGGCACCGGCCCCAAGGGGCGTGTGATCGGCGGGCGTTACCGCCTGGTCGAGCGCATCGGCTCCGGCGGTATGGGCACCGTCTGGCGGGCACTCGACGAGCTGGTGGACCGTGAAGTCGCCGTCAAACAGCCGAGGTTGCCCGGCGACCCGGAGGACGCGGGCCATCAGCGGGCCGCCCACCGCCTCTACCGCGAGGCCCGCGCCGCGGCTCGCGTCGACCATCCGGCCGCCGTCTCGATCCATGACGTCGTCGTGGAGGACGGACTGCCCTGGATCGTCATGGAGCTGGTGCGCGGCGAGTCCCTGCACGAGGTCCTCCAGCGCGGCCCGGTGGAGGCCGCGGAGGCCGCCCGCATCGGCGTCGCCGTCCTCGGTGCCCTGCGCGCCGCGCACGCCGTCGGCATCGTCCACCGCGACGTCAAGCCGGCCAACGTGCTGCTCGGCGCCCACCGCCGCGTGGTCCTCACCGACTTCGGCATCGCCCACATCCAGGGCGAGGAATCCCTCACCGTCAGCGGCGAGTTCGTCGGCTCCCTGGAGTTCATCGCGCCCGAGCGGATGTCCGGCCGCGGCGCCGGCCCCGCCTCCGACCTGTGGTCGCTGGGCGTGCTCCTGTACGCCGCCGTGGAGGGCTGGTCGCCCTTCCGCCGTACGACCCTGGAGTCCACGCTCGCCGCGATCCTCGCCGCCGATCCGCCCGAGCCGAAACAGGCGGGGCCGCTGGGGTCGCTGATCGTGCGGCTGCTGATGAAGGATCCCGAGCTGCGCCCCGACGCGGAGGATGTCGGGGCCGTGCTGGAGGCGGTCGCACAGGGGTGGCCGGTGCCGGAGCCCGCCGTGGGCTCGGCGGGAGCCGGGTCTCAGGACGTCTCGGGGCTGCGGGAGTTCACGGAGGACGCGGGGACGATACGGCTCTCGGGCGCGACGGCTTCCGAAGGGGCGGCCTCCGAAGGGGCGGCCTCCGAAAGGGCAGCTTCCGAAGGGGCAGCGCCCGAAACGGCGGTCTCCGAAACGGCCGGTGACCAGGGGGCGCCGGGCCCTGAAGCGGCGCCCGGAGCAACCCCGGACGCGCCCCCGGAAGCGCTGCCCGAACCGGCGACCGCCGCCATGCCCCCGACCTCCTCCAGCCCCAAGGGCCGCTCCTGGCTGCGCCCCCTTCCCGTCGCCGTTCTGGGCGTCCTCCTCGTGGCCGGCACCTGGTTCACCACGTCCTCCTTCCTCGTCGACACCGACGAAGGCTCCAAGGAGATGGACCCCGTCCACACCTCGTCCCCCCTGGCGCCGGGCAGGACCACCCCCAGCTCCACTCCCAGCTCCACCGCCGGCGCCTGGATCGCGCACCGGGAGAAGGAGATGGACGCCGTGCTGTCCCTCCCGGCCGAGTACAAGGAGATGGCGCGGGAAGGCAGCACCACCGACCAGCCCCGCCTTGTCGTCTACGACATCGGCCTCGTCCAGGTCCGCCTCACCCTGTGGGACAGGTCGCCCCGCCCGCTGCTGGACCAGGCGCAGAACGCGCTCGACACCTGGGACAGCTACAACCACGACGCCAGTGGCCAGTCCACCCGCACCACCTTCAAGGGCTCCGACGCCGTCCAGTCCGACATCACCTACAACAAGGAAGAATCGCCGACCCGCGTCATGCAGCTGTTCGTGGTCACCGGTGACGACCGCATGTACGAGCTGCGCGTCGACATGCCCAAGGGCACGCCCACGGAGAAGAAGGGCACCGCGGTCTTCAAGGGCGCCCGTGACCGACTTGAGATCGGACCGGACCGAGCGCCACCTCCTCGTCCCCGCGCAACGCCCTGATCAGCGCGTTTACTGCCAGTGGACACTGGCAGCATGTGAGCACTCGGTGAATCCCCGTTACCGACGGGTACACAAAGCCTCCGTCGCGGCATACTCTGCGGCTCATGACGGACGCGCAGGCCCCGGCCAAGACCGGCACGAACCCCCTCGCCCCCGCCCCGGAGGGCGCCCGTACCGCCGCCGACGTGGTCACCCCCGAGCTGGTCGCCCAGCTCACCAAGGGCGTGGCCGGCTCCGGCCGTACCGCGAACCACACGCCGTTCACCGGCGAGAAGCTGGCCGACCTGCCCGAATCCACGCCGGAGGACGTGCAGAAGGCGTTCGAGGCGGCCCGGAAGGCCCAGGCGGTCTGGGCGCAGGTCCCCGTACGGCAGCGGGCCGCCGTCCTGCTCCGCTTCCACGACCTGGTGCTCGAACGCCAGGCCGAGGTCCTCGACCTCATCCAGCTGGAGACCGGCAAGGCTCGCCTGCACGCCCACGAAGAGGTGCAGGCCGTAGCCGTCGCGGCCCGCCACTACGGCCGTAAGGCCCCCGCCTATCTGAAGCCGAAGCGGCACGCGGGCGCCATGCCCACGCTGACCAAGGTCACCGAACTGCGCCACCCGCGCGGTGTCGTCGGCCAGATCGCGCCGTGGAACTACCCGCTGGAACTGTCCGTCGGCGACGCGCTCCCGGGGTTCGTCGCGGGCAACGCGGTCGTGATGAAGCCCGACACCGAGACCTGCCTGACCGCCCTGTGGGCCCGTGACCTGCTCATCGAGGCGGGGCTCCCCGCCGACGTCTTCCAGGTCGTCCTCGGCGAGGGCCCGGTCATCGGCCCCGAGGTCGTCAAGCACGCCGACTACGTCTCCTTCACCGGCTCCACCCGCACCGGCCGCGAGGTCGCCCAGGGCGCCGCCGCCCGCCTGGTCGGCGTCTCGCTCGAACTCGGCGGTAAGAACGCGATGCTGGTCCTTCAGGACGCCGACGTGGAGAAGGCCGCCGCCGGCGCCGTCCGCGCCTGCTTCTCCTCCGCCGGCCAACTGTGCATCTCCATCGAGCGCCTGTACGTCCACGAGTCCGTCGCCGACGCCTTCGTGGAGCGCTTCGCCGCCCGCACCAAGGCGATGCGGCTCGGCAAGTCCCTCGCGTACGGCGCCGACATGGGTTCCCTGGTCGGCGAACGCCAGCTGGAGACGGTCACCCGGCATGTGGACGAGGCCGTCGCCAAGGGCGCGAAGCTCGTCGCCGGCGGCACCGCCCGCCCCGACATCGGCCCGTACTTCTTCGAGCCGACGATCCTCGACGGCGTCGAGGCGCCGATGGCCGTCTGCTCCGAGGAGACCTTCGGCCCGGTCGTCTCCATCTACCGTTTCAAGACCGAGGAGGAGGCGATCGAACTCGCCAACTCCACGCCGTACGGTCTCAACTCGTCGGTCTGGACGAAGGACGGCAGCCGCGGTCGCGCGGTCGCCGCCCGCCTGCGCACCGGCACGGTCAACGTCAACGAGGGCTACGCCCCCGCATACGGCAGCGTCCAGTCGCCCATGGGCGGCATGAAGGACTCCGGCCTCGGCCGCCGCCACGGCTCCGAGGGCATCCTCAAGTACACGGAGGCCCAGACGGTCGCCCAGCAGCGGCTGCTGCCGATGGCGCCGTCGCTGGGGATGGACGACGAGAAGTACGCCCAGTTCATGAGCCGCAGCCTGCGCCTGATGAAGGCGTTCCGCTTCCGCTAGATCCCGCTCGACCGCACCGCCGCTTCACGCTTTCAATGAGGAGAGCAAGTGTCACAGGAGAACTCTGCCCAGAAACAGGACGACGGCTCCGGATACGACTATGACGTCATCGTCGTCGGGTCGGGGTTCGGCGGGTCCGTAACAGCGCTGCGCCTGACGGAGAAGGGCTACCGCGTCGGCGTCCTCGAAGCCGGCCGCCGCTGGACCCGCGACACCCTCCCCAAGAACTCCTGGGACCTGAAGAACTACCTGTGGGCCCCCAAGCTCGGCATGTACGGCATCCAGCGCATCCATCTGCTGGGCAACGTCATGGTGCTCGCGGGAGCGGGCGTCGGCGGCGGCTCCCTGAACTACGCCAACACCCTCTACGTACCGCCGAAGGCCTTCTTCGACGACCCCCAGTGGCGTGACATCACCGACTGGCAGGAGGAGTTGAAGCCGTACTACGACCAGGCGCAGCGGATGCTCGGCGTACGGATCAACCCGACGATGACCCCGTCGGACGTCCACCTGAAGGCGGCCGCCGAGCGGATGGGCGTCGGCGACAGCTTCCACATGGCGCCGGTCGGCGTGTTCTTCGGCGACGGCAAGGACGCCGCGGGGGAGTCGCAGGCCGAGCCCGGCCAGGAGGTGTCCGACCCGTACTTCGGCGGGGCGGGCCCGGCGCGCAAGGCGTGCACCGAGTGCGGTGAGTGCATGACCGGCTGCCGGCACGGCGCGAAGAACACCCTCAACGAGAACTACCTCTACCTGGCCGAGAAGGCGGGCGCGGTGGTCCACCCCCTGACGACGGTCGTCTCGGTCACGGACGACTCCCAGGGCGGCTTCGCGGTGGCGACCCTGCCGACCGACCGTGGGAAGAAGGGCGAGGGCAGGCTGTTCAAGGCCCGCAAGGTGGTCATCGCCGCCGGCACCTACGGCACCCAGACCCTGCTGCACCGGATGAAGGCGGGCGGCCAACTGCCCCACCTCTCGGCGAAGCTGGGCGAGCTGACCCGCACCAACTCGGAGGCCCTGGTCGGCGCGCAGACCGACAACCGGCGCTACCGCAAGGCGACGGGGCAGCCGAAGGTCGACTTCACGCGCGGAGTCGCCATCACGTCCTCGATCCACCCCGACGAGAACACCCACATCGAGCCGGTCCGCTACGGCAGGGGCTCCAACTCGATGGGCGGCCTGTCGATCCTTCAGGTGCCGTACGTGGACGGCCGTTCACGGGCCGGCGCCTGGCTGGCGAACGCGGCCCGCCATCCCCTCCTCGTCCTGCGCTCCCTGTCCAACCGCCGCTGGTCGGAACGGACCATCATCGGCCTGGTGATGCAGTCGCTGGACAACTCGCTGACGACGTACCTGAAGCCGGACGGCGTGGGCAAGGGCCTGCTGACCGCCCGCCAGGGCCACGGCGCCCCCAACCCCAAGCAGATCAAGGCCGCCTCGGAGGCCGCCTCGGTGATCGCGGCCGACATCAACGGCTTCGCCGGTTCCAACGTCGGCGAGCTGATGGGCACCCCGCTCACCGCCCACTTCCTCGGCGGCTGCCCGATCGGCGACTCGCCCGAGACCGGCGTACTCGACCCGTACCACCGGCTGTACGGCCACCCCGGCATCTCGGTCGTCGACGGGGCGGCGGTGTCCGCCAACCTCGGCGTCAACCCCTCCCTCACGATCACCGCGCAGGCCGAGCGGGCGATGTCGTACTGGCCCAACAAGGACGAGGCGGATCAGCGCCCGGCGCAGGGGACGGCGTACGAACGCCTCAAGCCCGTCGAGCCGAAGTCCCCGGTGGTCCCGGCGGAGGCCTTCGGGGCCCTGAAGCTGCCGTTCCTCGGGATGCCGGCGGTGCCGCCGAAGAAGTAACGGCCGGCGACGCGACAGCCGACAACGGAGAAGGACCTGCGCCCCCCTCCGAGCGCAGGTCCTTCTCCGTCTTGCGTAGAGCTTCGGTGAGGCTTAGGCCTCCGCACCGACCTTGCGGCGCTTCATGGCGAACACGACGCCGGCACCGGCGAGGATGGCGACGCCGCCGATCGTCCCGATGACCGGGAGGTTCGAGTCGGCGCCGGTCTCCGCCAGGTTGCCGCTGACCTCCTGGACCTCGCCCTGCGGCTTCTTGCCGTCGATGCCCGAGGGCTTCTCGCCGGTCGGGTCGGCCGGGTCGACGTCACCCGGGTTGCTGCCCGCGGCGAGCACGGTGAACTCGTAGAACTCACCGTTGCCGTAGCACGCGGCGTCGTCGCCCGCGTAGATCGCCTGGCTCAGCGCGAAGGACGAACCGGCCGGGGCGGACGACTTCACGCGCACACGCAGGTCCAGCGTGGAGGAGGAGTTCGCCTCCAGCTTGTCCAGGGAGGCGACGAAGCTGCCGGTGAAGACGACCTCGCCGTTCTCGTCCTGGTAGAAGTCCTGGTAGCTGCTGGTCCACTTGCCGTCCTGCTTGACCTGGATCTCGGCCATGTCCAGGTACAGCGACTCGTCGGCGTTCTCCTCCGCGTACTCGGTGAACGCCTCGATCCAGACGTTCTCCAGGTCCTTGTCGGAGTTGTTCGTGGCGACGAACTCGAAGTTGTGCCAGCCCGAACCCGCGACGATCTTGCTCGGCAGGCCCGAGATCTCGGCCTTGAGGTTGTCGTCGAGGTCGAAGGTCTCGCAGTCCTCGTACGGGTTCCAGGACGGGTCGTCCTCGGGGGTGCTCTCCTCCGGGGCCGGCGTGCTCTCCTCGGCGGCCGGGGTCGACTCCTCGGCGGCCGGCGTGCTCTCCTCCGCGGCGGGGGTGCTCTCCTCCGCGGCGGGCGTGCTCTCCTCGGCGGCCGGGGTCGACTCCTCGGCGGCCGGCGTGCTCTCCTCGGCCGCGGGGGTGCTCTCCTCGGCGGCGGGGGTGCTCTCCGACGCCGTCGGCGTCGCAGTGTCGTCCGTGGCAAACGCAGCCGGCGCGGACAGCAGTGCGATCGGCGCTATGACTGCCGTCGCGGCCGCAGCGGCCAGGGCACGGCGAAGCTTCATGAAGACCTCGAAAGTCCGGAGTGCTGCGATGTCGCAGCACGCGCATACAGGGAGGCCTCCGCGTGTGGGGCGCGGGAGTGGCCCTTGGTACGCACGGTTTGATCAGTGACGGCTGTGAATGGTTGCACCGTCACTAACAAATACTTTATGTGGCCTGCATCACATGGCGGCCGTGAGGCGGCATGAGACGGGCATGAGAAGGGCCCCGCGGGACGGAGCCGCGGGGCCCTTCTTTCGTCAGCACCGACGTCAGGGCAGCGTCGGTGCCTGGGGAGCGGCGCCGGGGGGTGCGCCGCTGGTCCTGGTGGCCGCGGCCGCCGGCAGTGCGTCAGCGCACGGCGGGGCCGAGGGAATTGCAGGTGTCCTACGGAGGGGCTTGGAGCTTTCTACGCATCGTGCTGGACGGGTGGGGCCACCGCAACCGCTCGATCCCGGCGTTACTCCGTCCTGCCCTTTCCGCCGGCCGACCCCGGGCGTCCCCGGAGCCGACCGTTCTCTAGGGTGACCGGGCTGCTGTCCCCTGCCGTCCGGTCACTTTCCCGGAGCGAGGTCCCACGACGCACGGGACGATCCGTACGTCACATCGCTCCAGCGAGCCACGCGTGGTTCTTTCGGGCCCGCCCCTGGCTGGCACGGACACCGGTACCAACGAAGGGGCCGGGAAGGTGTCACGCTCCGGACGGGTGAGAGCGGATGCGTACGTCTGTCCCCGGAACGTGGATTCAGATCCGACCGCGGCACAGCTCCAGAAGCGTCATCGCCAGCGAGGTGCCCTGCTTGCCCAGCGCCTCGCTGTAGTGGTTGAGGATCTCCATCTCGCGGGAGAGGTTCACGCGTCGGCCGCCCGAGGTGATCCGCGCCTCCTGGATCACCGCGGAGACGGCCATGCGTTCCTGGATCAGACCGATGATCCGGTCGTCGAGCGCGTCGATGCGTTCACGGGCACCGGTGATCACGCCGGCGGCCTCGGGGGTGCGGGCGCCGGTCTTTTCGGCGGCGGTGGCAGTCATTCGGGGCTCCTGTAGAGGCTGGGGTCGCCCCGGAGCGGCAGGACCCGGAAACGCCAGACGCCCCGGGCCTTGTCGGCCCGGGGCGCCTGGGAAGTCGCTTGTCAGTTGCTCAAGCAGCACGACCATGGCAGCCGGTGGGCCGGTTGCCATAGGTAAAGAGGAAGGTCGGGTGCGTGAGCATGGGGCCAGTATGCCGCGCCGCCCGGGGGAGTCCAAAGGGGTTCGCATCCTGAGACGGGGCTGGCCCCGGGAGGGGCCCCGCGGACCCCGGTAGACTCGGGCCCACACACACCTCGCTCACCGCCGGAAGGCAACCCGTGTCATCAGCGAACCCCGCAGCCGCCCCCGACACCGTCCTGGTCGTCGACTTCGGTGCGCAGTACGCCCAGCTCATCGCCCGTCGCGTCCGCGAGGCCCGGGTCTACAGCGAGATCGTGCCGAGCACCACGCCGGTCGCCGAGATGCTCGCCAAGAACCCGGCGGCGATCATCCTCTCCGGCGGCCCCTCGTCCGTGTACGAGGAGGGCGCCCCCCGCCTCGACCGCGCGCTCTTCGAGGCCGGCATCCCCGTCTTCGGCATGTGCTACGGCTTCCAGCTGATGGCGCAGAGCCTGGGCGGGACGGTCGACAACACCGGAGCGCGCGAGTACGGCCGTACCGATCTCCACGTGTCGAAGTCGTCCTCCACCCTCTTCGAGGGCACCCCCGCCGAGCAGGCCGTCTGGATGTCGCACGGCGACGCCTGCTCCGCCGCCCCCGAGGGCTTCTCGGTGACGGCCTCCACGGACGTCGTCCCGGTCGCCGCCTTCGAGAACGACGAACTGAAGCTGTACGGCGTCCAGTACCACCCCGAGGTCATGCACTCCACGCACGGCCAGCAGGTGCTGGAGCACTTCCTGTACCGCGGTGCGGGCCTGAAGCCGGACTGGACCACCGGCAATGTCATCGAGGAGCAGGTCGCGGCCATCCGCGAACAGGTCGGCGACCGGCGCGCCATCTGCGGGCTGTCCGGCGGCGTGGACTCCGCCGTCGCGGCGGCGCTGGTCCAGAAGGCCATCGGCGCCCAGCTGACCTGTGTGTATGTCGACCACGGCCTGATGCGCAAGGGCGAGACCGAGCAGGTCGAGAAGGACTTCGTGGCCGCGACCGGCGTACAGCTGAAGGTCGTGGACGCGGAGGAGCGGTTCCTGAAGGCGCTCGCCGGGGTGTCCGACCCCGAGGAGAAGCGGAAGATCATCGGCCGCGAGTTCATCCGGGTCTTCGAGCAGGCGCAGGCCGAGATCATCGCGGACGAGGGCCCGGCGGTGGAGTTCCTCGTCCAGGGCACCCTGTACCCGGACGTGGTCGAGTCCGGTGGCGGCACCGGCACCGCCAACATCAAGTCCCACCACAACGTCGGCGGCCTCCCCGAGGACCTCGAGTTCCAGCTGATCGAGCCGCTGCGCAAGCTGTTCAAGGACGAGGTCCGGATGGTCGGCCAGGAGCTCGGCCTGCCGGACGAGATCGTCCAGCGCCAGCCGTTCCCGGGCCCGGGCCTGGGCATCCGCATCGTCGGCGAGGTGAACAAGGAGCGTCTCGACCTCCTGCGCGAGGCCGACGCCATCGCCCGCGAGGAGCTCACCGCCGCCGGTCTCGACCGTGACATCTGGCAGTGCCCGGTCGTCCTGCTCGCGGACGTCCGCAGCGTGGGCGTGCAGGGTGACGGCCGGACCTACGGCCACCCGATCGTCCTGCGGCCGGTGTCGAGCGAGGACGCCATGACCGCCGACTGGTCGAGGCTGCCGTACGACGTGCTGGCGAAGATCTCGACGCGGATCACCAATGAGGTGTCGGACGTCAACCGTGTCGTCCTCGACGTGACCTCGAAGCCGCCGGGCACCATCGAGTGGGAGTAGGCGAGTAGGCCCTAGGTGCGCTTGATTGTGCGCAGGGGCCGGCCGGGCTGCCAGATCTTGACGACGAGGTACTTGTCGTCCTCGATGTAGGTCCTCACGACCTCGGTGAGCTCGGTACGGAAGAGGTGGAACGGCTCCGGCGGTTCCACCTCTTCGCCGTATGCGGCCTTCGTCCCGGGGTCCTCGACCTCGATCGCCCGCCCGGCGATCCGTACGTCGCCCCCGCCCATGGACTGCCCCTCCCCGGGGTTCGCCTGGAGCGCGAACCGCGGGTCGCGGCGCAGATCGAGGGCCTTGAGCGAGTCCGGCATCATGCCGAGCCACAGCTCGCCGTTCAGGAAACGGACCTCCAGGCCGGTGGTGCGCGGGGAGCCGTCCTTGCGGAGGGTGGCCAGGACGTGGTGCGTGAAGGCGCCGAAGCGCTCCTCCGCGGTGCGGGGGAGGTCCGGCTCGGCCGCGGTGAAGGTTGCCCAGTTCGCTGTCATACGGCGAGTGTGGCGCCGATACCTGACATCTGCTGTCGGGTATGCGCCCAACCGGCTCCCGCGAGCGTTGCGTGCGTCATCTTTACAGAACAACTCTGTTTTCCTGCGCTGACCGACGGTAACTTCCGCCCCGTAAGCAACCCAGTGCTGGAGGACAGATGCACGGGACGCCCCTCGGGTCCACCCCGCCCTCGCCCCTGCCGACCGACCGCCTGCAGTTCGCGATGCCGCCCATGCACGAGTCGGTCGAGGACGAGCGCCGGCACCGCAAGGAGCGGCTCGCGGGCGCGCTGCGGATCTTCGGGCGGCTCGGGTTCGAGGACGGAGTCTCCGGGCACATCACTGCGCGCGATCCGGAGTTCAGCGACTGTTTCTGGGTCAACCCCTTCGGAATGCCATTCAGGCATGTCACCGTCAGCGACCTGGTCCTCGCCAACTCCGAGGGGCAGGTGATCGAGGGCCGCTACCACGTCAACCAGGCGGCGTTCACCGTCCACTCCCAGGTCCATGCCGCCCGCCCGGACGTCGTCGCGGTCGCCCACTGCCACTCGGTGCACGGGCGGGCCCTCGCGGCGCTCGGCGAACTCCTCGACCCGATCACTCAGGAGAGCTGCGCCTTCTACGAGGACCACGCCCTCTACGACGCCTACTCGGGCGTGGCCGTCGACGCCTCGGAGGGCCGGCGCATCGCGACCGCGCTGGGCTCGCGCAAGGCCCTCGTTCTGCGCAACCACGGCCTCCTGACCGTCGGCGACTCGGTGGACGCGGCGGCCTGGTGGTTCCTGTCGATGGAACGCTCCAGCCAGGTGCAGCTGACGGCACGGGCGGCGGGGCGTCCCGTCCTCATCGAGCATCGGCAGGCCGTGGCCACGCGGGAGCAGCTGGGCGGGGATCTGGTGGCGTGGATCAACTATCAGCCGCTGTGGCAGGACGTCAGCCGGAGTGAGCCGGATCTGTTGAGCTGAGGGTTGCATGGGCTTCGGTCTTCGGTCTTCGGGCTCGGGGGAGGGCTCGCGGTGAGTGGGCCCTATGAGGGCCGGCCGGCTGCGCGGGCCGTCAGAAGCCGCGCAGGACGACCGCCTTCGTCATCGCGAACTCCTCGTCAGTGAGCACGCCGTCGCGGTGCAGCTCGCCCAACTCCCGCAGCCTGCGCAGGAGTACGTCGTGGTGGTCGGCCCGGGGCGGGACGGCGGCCGCGAGCTGCCGGCGGTCGGTGGGGTCCTCGACGCGGGGGCGGCTGGACGGGTGCGGCAGGCGGGCGGTGACGGCGGTGGCGACCAGGGCGGTGAGCAGGTCACGGCGGGCGTTGCCCCACAGGTCAAGGGCGTACGGGTCCTTCTCCGGCGGCAGTTTGGAGAGCACCGTCTCCCTGGTCACGAAGCGTAGGAAGCCGTCCTCGTAGCCGGAATTGGGCAGCCATTCGACCTGGACGAGGTCGCCGACATCGACGATGCGCGGGCCGGTCGCCCGCTTGACCCGCTCCGCGGTGTCCGACCAGTCGATCCGCACCTGCACGCCGTCGAAGGAGACCGTGCCGTCCGAGGAACGGACCGAGACCGGGACCGGTGGGCCGGGGAGCAGGTAGGCCCTGGTCGGCTCCTTGGGGATCTGGTCCAGCAGCAGCGCGCGGCGGATCTCCTCGGCGACGTACTCGGCGACCCCGGCGCGGTCGACGTCCACCGTCAGCCGATAGGGGTCGGCGGAGTCGGGGAGCCGGCCGCCGGTCGCCTGGAGGAGCGGGTCGGCGCCCTCGCGCAGCCGCATGCGCAGCCGTCCACGCTTGCGCTCGGGCTCGAACACGATGCTTGCGACGGCTTCCAGGGGTACGGCGATCTCTCCGTACGTCTGCCGGAACAGCGGCACGGAGCGGTGGAGTCCCGGCGTGATCCGGACCGTTGTGCCGTCGAAGGCCCAGGTCCCGTCGCGCTGGATGATCTCGGCCATGGAGAAATTCTCGCAGCCGGGTCAACACGGTGGCCCTGTCTTCACCCGCGCCGACCGGACCTGCCGGGTGGGGAGCGGGCGGGGTGCGGGACAATTCGCTGTCATCGTGCGGGAGTTATCGGTGGTGCGGCGGTCGTTCGGCGGTCGTTCGGCGGTGGTGCGGCGGTCGTTCGGCGGTGGTGCGGCGGAGGTCGAGGACAGCGATGTCCGAAAACGGTGATGGCCGGTATCTGAGATCGGGCTGCCGATCGGTGGGCCATGCGGCTATAAGGCCATGAGGGTTGTCGGGGCCTGTGAAGGGCGTAGTGCCCCCGAGGGTCGTGAGTTCGTCAGTACGTAAGAGTTGTCGGGAAGGCGGGCGTCGGGCGTGGCGGTGCAGGAGGCTGGGCATGGGGGCGCGGTGGTGGGCGCGCATGGGGGCGGCTGCACCTGTGGGAACTGTCCGTACGGGGCGCGGGCGGGGCATCGGCGTGCGGTCGCCGAGTTCCTGCTGAAACGGGACGAGTTCGCGGCCGGGCAGGGACTGCCGGCGGCCGTGGCCCACTCGGCCTCCGCCTCCCGGCAGTGGGTCTCCGAGGAGTTGACGCAGTCCGCGGAACTCGTCGCCCAGCGGGGGCGGGCCGAAGGAGACGCGTGGCTGGCGCGGCTGTGGTCGCGTACGGCGTGTGTGGTCTGGGCGCTGGTCGTGGCGTTGCTCCTTGGGCAGGCGTTCACGGCGATCGGCGCCGGGTGGACGGCCGCGCGTACGGCCGGGCTGCTGGCCGCGCTGGTGACGGCCGGGGCGCTGACCGCCGCGTCGTGGTTCCACCGGGCGCGGGGCGGGGCGCTGGCGCCGGTCATCGGTGAGGACAACCGGCTGTCCACGTCGCGTGCGGTGGCCGGGGCGTGGGTGCTCTTCGTCGCGTACGCCGTGCTCGTGCTGGTGGGGCAGCTGGCGTTGGCGTCCGGGCACGCGGAGCGCGATGCGCTGATCGCCGGCCTTGACCTGGGGCGGGGCGCGGGGGTCGTGACCGTCCTCGCCGTGTTGTGTGCGATCGCGGTCCTCGTGCGGCGGGTCGTCGGGGTACGGGTGCTCGGGCAGCGGCTGCAGAAGCTGCGGGCGGACCGGCCTCGGGCGGCGGATCTGCTGACGGATGATGCGGGGCGGGGGACGTTCGCCGACATCCAGTACGTCGTGATCGGTGGGGTTGCGCTGCTGTTCGCGGCGGTGCGGTTGGGGCGGCGGCCGGATCAGTTGCCCGATCTGCCGTGGGGGTTGGCGGTGGTGGTGCTGATCTCGGCGGCCACCTATCTGGCCGGGAAGTATGCGGAAGGGGGGCGGCCGGTGATCCTTTCCGTGGTGCGGGCGCGGGAGGCGGGGGATCTGGACGCGCCTATCCGCACCGGCGACGACATCGAGATTCGGGGGGCTGGATTCGTGCCGCCGGGGGCTCAGGGGGCGGAACGGCTGTCGCGGATGGTCGTGCGGGTCGGGGCGGTGCATGTGCATGTGCCGTTGGTGCCGGTGAGTGGGGGGTTCAGCAACCCGACGGATGCGGTGCTCACTGTGCCTGTGCCGGTGGAGGTGGAGCCTGGGCGGGTGGACGTGCAGGTGGTTACTGCGGCGGGGGTGGAGACCAATCGGTATGCGATTGATGTGACCGATTGACCGGTTGCCTCCGGCGGTTGGGTGGGGGGGGGGCCTGCGGCGGCCTGTGGCTGTTTCGGTGGGGGTGCGCGTAGCGCCTGCGGGTGTGTGGTGGGTCGGGGCTGTGCCGGGGGGTGTCCGTCCTCGGACCGGCGGTCGGGGTCGGGCAGGGTGGTGCCGTTTCTTGACGCCGGCCACTGCGGGCGGACACCCCCCGGCACGTCCCCTTCGCGCCGTGGGCGACTGCGGCGCCGCGGGGGTGCGCCACCCACGGCCAGTTCGCCGGTCTCTTTCCAATGCCGGTCCAGGCATTCCAGCCCGTCCTGTGTGTGAGGACGAGGCCCGTTGAGGGCCGAAGCGGGGGGCTGGGGGCCGTAGACCCCTGGGGCTCGGGTGCGACGCAGGGTTTCCTTCGGGCGGGGGAGGTCCCAGAATTCGGGTTGAGCGGCGCAGCCACTGCGTACGTATCGTTTTTTGAGGGGTCACGGCACGGCGGGCGAGAGGCGGCTACGGGCGATGACTCACGGTATGCATTCGGACACGCACCCCCCTTATCTCGATGGCGACCGGAACTGGCGGGACTCCGCCACCCGGTATGCACTGCTTCCGCTCCGCGTCTTCCTGGGCGTCACCTTCATCTATGCCGGCCTGGACAAGCTCACCGACAGCGCCTTCATGAAGGACTCCGGAGCGGGCTCGATCGGCGACATGATGCGGGCCGTTCGGGACTCCTCCGCGATTCCGGCCATGGTCGACCTGGCTCTGGACAGTCCCGTTGCGTTCGGCTACGCCATCGCCTTCGGTGAGCTGGCTGTCGGGATCGGCACGCTGATCGGACTGTTCGCCCGTTTGGCGGCGCTCGGTGGGGCGCTTATCTCGCTGAGTCTGTGGCTGACGGTGAGCTGGGCCTCCGATCCTTACTACTACGGCAATGACCTGGCCTACTTGATGGCCTGGCTGCCTCTCGTGCTGGCGGGCGCCCCCATGTTCTCGGTGGATGCCGCATTTCACAGGCGGCGACGGCAGCGGACCGGGGGCTATCGGTAGCTCGCGGGTGACGTCAGTGGGGTGTGTCCGGGTTTGAGTTCGGGGCCCGGTCCGGGGTTGGGGGGTGGACTTTGGGCGTAGTGCGGGAGCTGCGGCGTCTGCGTATTCCTCGGGTCGTCAGCGCCACCGCGGCTGCGAGGCACAGGCCGCCGGTCACTATGGGGATCACCACGAACCATGGGGTCTCCCAGGCGTCGCCCGCGTCGCCGATGTAGATGATGCCCGCGAGGGTCAGGAAGGTGCCGGCGACCAGTCGGCCGGGCTGGAACTCATGACGTAGCACGGGTCACCTCCGCCTGTCCCACGCCGACGCTCAGGTCGAGGTCCAGCGTGCCCGCCTTCTTGGTGCCCTTGGCCGGTGTCAGGGTCAGCTCCTTGTGCTTTCCCGGTGCCACGTCCACGTCCTGCTTGTCGTCACCCGGCAGCTGGATGTCGCCCACCCCCACGTCGATGCTCAACTCCACGGTCACGTCCTTGGGGACGATCACCTTGAGTTGGCCCACGCCCACGTCCGCTCTCGTCGTCACCGTCTGGGTGTCGGTGAGGTTCAGGCGGGTCAGGTCGAGGGTGCCGACTCCGGTGCCCAGGTCGTACTGCTGCCGGACGTCGGTCACGGCCGCCGGGCGCCAGCTTCTCTCGATCCAGTGGGTGCTGATGTCCTTGGGCAGTGCTGCCGAGGCGGCCAGCATGCCCGCGGTGATGATCGCCAGGAATATGGAGCCCGCTCCCGTGCGGCCCAGGAACGCGCTCACGGCTATGCCCAGGCCGAGGACTAGCAGGGCGCAGGCCAGGCCGGTCTGCAGACTGGTGCCGAGTGCCTGGTCCGACCAGGTCGCGCTGGTGCCGAGGGCGCCCGCGAGCAGGGCCAGCAGGAACACCCAGCCGCCGATCCAGCGGGGGCCGCGTTGCTTCGGCTGCTGAGGGTGTCGGGTGCGTATGTCCTGGCGGCTGCTCCAGGTGCTGCCGAGGCTGATGTTGACCGCTGCCGCGATATCGCGATCGCGGGAGTCGCGGGGGCCCCAGAGATAGCCCGTGCCGCCCTCGTGCGTGCCGTCCTTGACGATGGGTTCGCGCCACCAGGAGGAGAAGGCGGCGGGGACCGGCGGGGCCTGGGCCTCCGGTGGGGCGTCGGCGACGGCCTGGGCGGCGAGCGGGTCGGGGTCGGGGGTGCTGCGGTGCCGCGACCAGTATCCGGCGCCCGCGAGGAGGAGGGAGAGGACCACGGCGAAGACCAGCACACCGCCGTTTCTGAGCAGGGTCAGCAGGACGCCGCAGCCGACCAGCGCGAACAGCACGGCCGTTAGCGCCTGGCCGTCCACCCGGCCGGTCAGCAGCTTGCGCACCTCGTTCTCGTCCTCGTCGTCGTACGGGACGAAGAGCCAGGCGAAGCCGTAGAAGATGAGGCCGATGCCGCCGGTCGCGGAGAGGACGGCCAGGGTGATCCGGAAGATCACCGGGTCCATGTCGCACTGCCGCCCGAGCCCGGCGCAGACACCGGCCAGCATCTTGTGCCGGCGGTCTCGCCGGAACCGGTGCGGCGAGTCGAGTGTGCCCGCTTCCTCGGGCGGGGCTGCTTCTCCGCTTTCTCCGCCCGGGCGCACGCGGGGTTCCTCACCCGCGGCGCTCGCGGGTGCCGCGTCGGACGCGGTGCCCGCGGTGGGCACGGCGTCCGGCTCGGGCACGGAGTCCGCGGCGTGCTGGTGATCTGTCATGTGTCCATGGTGACGGGCGGGTCGGCGTGGCGGGAGTCGGAATGACCCTGGTCGGACCCTGATATCGGCCCTGAGGCGGCTGCGGGGAAGCGTTCGAGGCCGTGATGGTCGAAGATCAGGGGAGTATCGGGGGTCGACCCTGATGCTCCGGTGGTCCGACCGTGTGAACATCGATGGCATGCCGGAAGCCGCAGCAGCGCCACTCGTCGAACCGCGGCCGCCGCGCAAGCTCTACCGCAGCAGCGACGGACGCTGGCTCGGGGGCGTGGCGCGGGGGCTCGCCGGGCATCTCGGCCTGCCCGTCATCTGGGTGCGCCTCGTCTTCGTCGGCCTGTTCATGGCGGACGGACTGGGGGCGTTGCTGTATGCCGCGTTCTGGTTCTTCGTGCCGCTCGGCGTCGGCGGCGTCGACGCGCAGAAGCCGTCGACGTTCACCACCGAGACCGCGACAGACGGCCGCCGCAGACTCGTCGCCCGCAAGCCGGACAAGGGGCAGATCGTCGCCCTGCTCCTCATGGTCGTGGTGGCGATGGTCTTCGTCGGCAGCGTGGACCTGGGAAGCGGTGCCAAGGCCTATCTTCTTCCCGCCGTGCTCGTCGGTGCGGGAGTCGCCCTGGTCTGGCGCCAGGCGGACAACGCCCGCCGGGCCCGGTGGATGGAGGTCGGACGACGTCGGCACACCCTCACGCTGCTGCGTGCCGCGGGCGGCGTCGTGCTGGTCACGGCCGGCGTCTCCGGCATCTTCGTCCTGCAGGGCTCCGTCGCCCACCTCGGCTCGGTCCTGCAGGCGGCGCTGGCGGTCCTCGTCGGCATAACACTCCTCGCGGGCCCGTACCTGGTCCGGATGACCCAGGACCTCTCCGAGGAGCGCCTGATGCGCATCCGCGCCCAGGAGCGCGCCGAGGTCGCCGCGCACGTCCACGACTCGGTGCTGCACACCCTGACCTTGATCCAGCGCAACGCGGAGAACGCGAACGAGGTCCGCCGCCTCGCCCGCGCCCAGGAGCGCGACCTGCGCACCTGGCTCTACAAACCCGAGGGCACCGGCAAGGACGAGGCCGACGAGCCCACCAACCTCGCCGACGCGGTCCGGCGCAACGCCGCGGAGATCGAGGACAAGCACGGCGTCCCCATTGAGGTCGTGGTCGTCGGCGACTGCCCGCTGGACGAGAAAATCGCCGCACAGATGCAGGCCGCACGCGAGGCTATGGTGAACGCCGCGAAGTACGGTGGCGAGGGCGGCGCCGTGCAGGTCTTCGCCGAGGTGGAGGGCAAGACCGTCTTCGTGTCCGTCCGGGACCGCGGTCCGGGCTTCGACCTCGACTCGATACCCGCCGACCGTATGGGCGTCAGAGAATCGATCATCGGCCGCATGGAGCGCAACGGCGGTACGGCCCGGCTGCGGGCGGTACCCGGCGGTGGCACGGAGGTCGAGCTGGAGATGGAGAGGGCGGAGAAGACGTCATGAGCGACCCGACCGAGGCGAACGAGCCCGTGGAGTCGACCGGCGGGAGCGCGGGCGAGCGACACGCGCGCGTGGTCCTCGTCGACGACCACCGCATGTTCCGTACGGGAGTCCAGGCCGAGATCGGCCGGACCGAGCAGACCGGCGTCGAAGTCGTCGGAGAGGCCGCGGACGTCGACCAGGCGGTCACGGTCATCACCGCGACCCGCCCCGAGGTCGTCCTCCTCGACGTGCACCTCCCGGGCGGCGGCGGAGTCGAAGTCCTACGCCGTTGCGCCCCGTTGATGGCGGACGCCGAGCAGCCCGTCCGCTTCCTCGCCCTGTCCGTCTCGGACGCGGCGGAGGATGTGATCGGGGTGATCCGGGGCGGTGCGCGCGGGTACGTGACGAAGACGATCACCGGCACCGACCTGGTCGACTCCATCTTCCGGGTCCAGGACGGCGACGCGGTCTTCTCGCCGCGCCTCGCCGGGTTCGTACTGGACGCCTTCGCGTCGACGGACGCGCCGCCGGTCGACGAGGACCTCGACCGGCTCACTCAGCGCGAGCGGGAGGTGCTGCGGCTGATTGCGCGGGGGTACGCGTACAAGGAGATCGCCAAGCAGCTGTTCATCTCCGTCAAGACGGTCGAGTCCCATGTGTCGGCGGTTCTGAGGAAACTTCAGCTGTCCAATCGGCACGAGCTGACTCGGTGGGCGACGGCACGGCGTCTGGTGTGATGCCGGGCTCCGGTTCGCGGGCCGAGGTCCGCGGCGGGCCAGGGTATGGCCGGGTCCGGGCCGGGTCACACCACGCGTGTGGCCCCCGCGAACGGCATCTCGTCGAGTGGGGCCACCCGGACCGGGGCCGAGGGGTTCGGGGCGTGGATCATCTGGCCGTTGCCGATGTAGAGGCCGACGTGGCTGATGCCTGAGTAGAAGAACACCAGGTCGCCCGGGAGCAGTTCCGAGCGGGAGACGCGGCGGCCGGCGTCGATCTGGGCATAGGTCGTGCGGGGGAGGGAGAGGCCCGCAGAGCGGTACGCGGCCTGGGTGAGGCCGGAGCAGTCGAAGGCGTTCGGGCCGGTCGCGCCCCAGACGTAGGGGCTGCCCAGTTTTGAGTACGCGTACGAAATGGCCGACGCGGCGCGGGCGTTGGGTGCCTGTGCGGTGGCCGGGCCGGGAGCGGTCAGGGCGTCTCGGGAGCCTGTCGAGGAGCGGGCCGCGCGGTCGGTGCCGCCGCTCGCGCTCTGGAGGCGGGCGCGCTCCTCGGTGGTCAGTTGGGTGAGCAGAGTGCGGGCGGCGTCCAGCTTGTCGGTGATCGTTTTCCTGTGCCCTTGCAGTTCCGCCTGGCGGGACTGCAGCGAGGTCAGTTCGATGCGCGCGGCCCCGCGCAGTTGCTCGATCTCGCGTAGTTGCCTGCGGACGCTCGCGACGGATGCCGCCTGACGGTTGCCGGCGCGTTCGGCGAACTCCGCGCCGTCGAGGTAGCGGTCGGGGTCGTTGGAGAGCGCGAGTTGGAGGGCCGGTTCGACGCCGCCGTCGCGGTACTGCGCCGCGGCCATCGAACCGAGCGCTTCACGCGCCGAGTTGAGTTTCTCCGTCTTGCGGGCTGCCTCGTCCTGCAGCGACCTGATCCGCCGCTCGGCAGCGTCCGCCTTCTCCTTCGCGCCGTTGTACTTCTCGGTCGCGACCTCCGCCTCGTGGTACAGCTTGTCCACCTTCGCCTTGACCTGAGCCGGTGTCAGCTGCGGTTCGGCGTGACCGGTCCCGTCGAAGCCCGTCGCCGTCGCCGCGCCCGCCAGGGCGATCGTCCATGCCGTGCGGGCCGTACTGCCGCCGACCGAGCGCTGACGGGGCTTTCGGTGCGCTGCCACGTGGACTGCACGTCCTTTCGTACGACCGCCTCGTCCCGCACGTCCGCCACGACAGCCTGGGGAGCGGACGGACGACTGCCCGCGGGCGGATGACGCGTCCGGCGACGGCCCACACAGGGGGGAGCGGGCCGCCGCCGGACCTTTCTCGGCGGTGGTGTCCGACTGCCGCCCCTGGCCCGGGCGGCGGTGGGGAGCCGGTCACCTGGTGGAGGACGCTAAACCTGGGTGTGCCGGGGTGGTAACGCGTTGTGCGGAAGTGCCGGGAGTGGATCGTTGGGTGACCGTAAGTGAGCGTGATCGCGAGATGGGGGCGTCTTGTTCACGCTGTGTGCTGACCGATGTGGCGGAATGGGGGGTGGGCGGGGGCTGCGGGGTGCTATGGGGCGCATATATGCAAGACCGGGGCGGTGGTGGGTGCCCTGACGGGGCTGATTAGGCTCCGGCCCCATGGACGTACTCATCCACCTTTTCGTCGGTCTGCACATCATCGGTATCGCCGCGTTGCTGGGTGGTTTCTTCACCCAGATGAAGGCGATGGGCCAGGGCACCGCGCGGTTCGTGCCCGCGATGCTGCACGGCGCGCTGACCATGCTGGTCACCGGCGTCATCCTCGTCGGCCTCAACCAGGCGGACGATCAGTCCGTCAACAACATCAAGATCGGCGTGAAGCTGGCGCTGCTGATCGTGATCCTCGGGCTGGTGTACGTGAAGCGGGACGAGGAGACGGTGGACAAGCGGCTCTTCGGGTTGGTGGGGCTGCTGGCCATGGTGAACGTCTTCATCGCCGTTCTGTGGACGTGACCTCGGTGTAGCTCAGTACTGCGCCTGCCGCGACCGCAAGCCATGCCGCGACGGCGATCCACAGCAGTGCCTCGCCGGGGGTCTTGAGCCACGGGACGTCCACTGCGGTGGCGACGGCGAGGACCGCCGCGGCCGTCATGCCCATGGGGAACACGGTTGCCCAGCGGCGTACGTCGTAGCGCAGCCGTGGCCGGCCGATCTCGGCGAGGAGCAGGACGGCGTACCAGGCCAGGTCCAGGACGAGTAGGGCGACGGTCACCGTGCGCAGGACGTCGGTGTCGTCCTCGTTCCAGAGGTACAGGCTGGCGCTGTCGGCCGACATGAGCTTCGAGCCGGCGAGTGCGGAGATGGCGAGGGCGCCGCCTGCCACCCAGTGGTCGCCGGCGCCCCTGGTCACCTGCCGCAGGTCGAAGCGGGTCAGGGCCATGACGTAGAGCACCAGGCCGAGCCAGAACAGGACCAGGGCCGCGTGGGCGAGCCATGCCGTGGACTCGGTCGCGGCGAGGGTTGCGGCCAGGACGGCGAGGCCCTGGGTGGCCACGCAGCTGAGGAAGACCGCGCCGGGCATGCGGGGGTGCAAGCGGCGTACCACGGCGATGAGGAGGCCCGGCCAGAGCAGAGCCGCCAGGGCCAGTAGGGCCTTGGCGAGGGGTTGCCAGCCGAGGGTGGCGAAGCGGGTGCCGAGAACCGCCGTCGCTGCGATGGCGGTGAGGGCGGCGGGGGTGGCTGCCTCTTTGAGCCACCTGGCGCGGTCCCGGAGGAGCCTCGCGGTGAAGCCGCCCGCGAGGGCCAGCCAGGCTGCGCAGGCGAGGGCGAGGGCGATTCGGGACAGGGTTTCGTAGCCGGCCTGGTGGAGGGCGACCGACAGGATGCCGGTTGCCATGACGGCGGCGCCGGCGGTGGGGGGACTCTGCGACCACCAGGTGTGGAGGGGGGATGCGGGGGTGGTCGTGGGGGCGGGCATGGGGTCGATGCTAGGGATTGGGGGGTGTGGGGTGGGTGGGGGCACGCGCGCGTGTGGGGTGAAATGCACGTCTGCCGCGCGACGGTTGGGCGACGGGTGCCTGCGGCGGCCCGCTCGGGTGAGTGGGGGTTCGCGTAGCGCCTGACTGTTCGTTGTGGGTCGGGGCCGTGCCACCGTACGCGGGTGCGGGTGCGGGTGCGTTTGCCGCACCACTACGCGCGCGTGGCGGAGGCAGTGCGCCACGCGCGCGTGTGTGTTCGTCAGGCCGGGCGGACCACGCTGTGGATCGACGACTCTCCGTCGTAGTAGATCGATTCCTCGCGGACGTACGCGCCGGGCTTCGGGGCGTGGATCATCATGCCGTTGCCGATGTAGAGGCCTACGTGCGTGATGTCGTCGTAGAAGAAGACCAGGTCGCCGGGCTGGGCGCTGGAGACGGGGACCGCGGTGCCGGCGTTGACCTGGTCGTAGGTGACACGGGGGATGTCCACGCCTGCGGCCTTCCAGGCGCCCTGGGTGAGGCCGGAGCAGTCGTAGGAGTCGGGGCCGGTGGCGCCCCAGACGTACGGCTTGCCCACCTGGGCGCGGGCGAAGGCCAGGGCCTTCTCGGCCTTGGTGGCGTACGAGGAGTCCGACGCCGACGAGTCGGAGGAGGACGAGTCGGACGAGGAGTCGTTGCTCTCCTGCTGCTGCGCCGCCTCCTGGCGCCGGCGCTCGGCCGCCTCTTGCTGCCGGGCCAGTTCCGCCGCCTTGCGGGCGGCCTCCTCCTGCTTGCGCTTCTCGATCGCGGCGAGGCGGGCCTTCTCCTCCGCCGTCAGCTTCGACAGCAGTTCGCGTGCGTCGGCGAGCTTCTTCTGGACGGTGGACTTGGCCGTCTGGAGGTCGTTCTGCGACTCGGTGAGCGTTTCGAGGCTCTGGGTGGCCTCCTTGCGCTTCTTCATCGTCGCGGACTGCTGGGTGAAGTAGTCGTCGACCGATTCCTTCTGGCGGCCCGTCATGCGGTCCATCAGCTGGGTCTGGTCGAAGTAGTCCTGCGGGCTGTCAGCCAGGAGGAAGGTCGCCGTGTCGGGGGCCGAGGTGCCCGTGCGGTACTGGGCGGCTGCGTTGCGGCCGAGTTCCTCGCGCGCGTCGTTGAGCTTCTGGGTGCGCTGGGCGACGTCGTCGAGGAGGGTGTCGACGCGCTTGCGCTGCTTTGCGGTCTTCTCTTTGGCCGCGTTGTACTTCTCGGTCGCCGACTCCGCCTGGCGGTAGAGGTCGTCGACCTTCTTCTCGACCTCTTCGAGGCTCGGTTTGTCGTCCGTCGAGGGGCTCGCGTTGGCCGTCTGGGACAGCAGGGCGACGGAGGTGAGGGCCGCCGTGGCGAGGGCGGGGGTCCGTATGCCTGCTACGCGCGTACCAGCGGGACGCGACTTGCGGTGCGACGCCAAGGGAGGCGACTCCTTCCATGCTCCGCCTACCGAGTTAGCTGTCGGGTTCGGGCGGATGGTTAGGAAGGGTTGCCCTACGGCCGCTCCCCGGGCGGGAGTCGGGCCGATTCACCCCAAGTTCGGTGGGTCCCCGGCTCCGGGTGCACGGCGGCGCTCCGGACTCGGCGGAGGCCGTGCGGCCCGGCGACGTTCGCCGGTGGGGGTCGTACGGCCTGTCCGGCACGGTAGCCAACTCGTGTGGCCCCTGTGAAGGTTGATGTTCGATATGCCCGATACATTTTCGTGACCTTGGCGATGTGTGCCGTGGATCGTGGTCGATGTGGCGGGGTTGGTGGTCAGTTGTGAGCGTTTTGGGTTTTGAGGGTATTTCGGCCGACTCGGGTCGGTTGGTTTCGGGGGATTGCGGATCGTAATGGGGTGGTTCTGGAGGGTGAGGGGAGTGTTTGGGGTGCGTGGGTTCTGAAGATCGGTGAGTGCTGAAACAGGTGATGTTCTCAGGGCGGCGGCGGGCTGTCAGTGGGGCGCCCTAGACTCGGAGAGCGATGAGCAGCCTCTTTGACGACAGCTTCCTGGCGGGCCTCCAGGCCCCGCGGGCCCATGCGGGCGAACCACCACCGCCGCCCGAGGACGATCACGCTCCGGAGCCGGTTCCGGACGATCTGTTCGGCGGGAAGTTCGACGTGCCGCCGGACCGGGACGACTACTACCGCGACGGCGCCCCGCGCCCGGCCCTGGATGCGGCAGCGCTGCTGGCGGGGCTGAACGAGAACCAGCGTGCGGCCGTCGTCCACTCCGGCGGCCCGCTGCTCATCGTGGCTGGCGCCGGGTCCGGCAAGACGCGTGTGCTCACCCATCGCATCGCGTACCTGCTGGCCGAGCGGAATGTGCATCCGGGGCAGATCCTCGCGATCACCTTCACCAACAAGGCCGCGGGTGAGATGAAGGAGCGCGTCGAGCAGCTCGTCGGCCCGCGCGCGAACGCGATGTGGGTGATGACCTTCCACAGCGCGTGCGTGCGCATCCTGCGCAGAGAGAGCAAGAAGCTCGGGTTCACCTCGTCGTTCTCGATCTATGACGCCGCCGACAGCAAGCGGCTGATGGCGCTCGTGTGTCGTGATCTGGATCTCGACCCCAAGCGGTTTCCGCCCAAGTCCTTCAGCGCCAAGATCAGCAATCTGAAGAACGAGCTGATCGACGAGGAGGACTTCGCCGCCCAGGCGACGGACGGCTTCGAGAAGACCCTCGCGCAGGCGTATGCCCTGTACCAGTCGCGGTTGCGGGAGGCCAACGCCCTCGACTTCGACGACCTGATCATGACGACGGTCAATCTGCTGCGCGCCTTCCCGGACGTCGCCGAGCACTACCGCCGGCGGTTCCGGCATGTGCTGGTCGATGAGTACCAGGACACCAACCACGCGCAGTACGCGCTGGTGCGCGAGCTCGTCGGTACCAGTGAGCACCCCGTCGACGTGCCGCCGAGCGACAACGACATCCCGCCCGCCGAGCTGTGCGTGGTGGGTGACGCCGACCAGTCGATCTACGCCTTCCGGGGCGCCACCATCCGCAACATCCTCCAGTTCGAGGAGGACTACCCGGACGCGACGACGATCCTCCTGGAGCAGAACTACCGCTCCAGCCAGACGATCCTGACCGCCGCCAACGCGGTCATCGAGCGCAACGAGTCCCGGCGCCCCAAGAACCTGTGGACCAACGCGGGCGCCGGTGCGCGCATCACCGGCTACGTCGCGGACACCGAGCACGACGAGGCGCAATTCGTCGCCGAGGAGATAGACCGACTGACGGATGCGGGCGATGCGAAGGCCGGTGACGTCGCCGTCTTCTACCGGACGAACGCCCAGTCCCGTGTCTTCGAAGAGATCTTCATCCGCGTCGGCCTGCCCTACAAGGTCGTCGGCGGGGTGCGGTTCTACGAGCGCAAGGAGGTCCGGGACGTCCTGGCCTACCTGCGCGTGCTGGCCAACCCCGAGGACTCCGTACCGCTGCGGCGGATCCTGAACGTCCCCAAGCGGGGCATCGGCGATCGCGCCGAGGCGATGATCGACGCGCTTGCACAGCGGGAGAAGATCAGCTTCCCGCAGGCGCTGCGGCGGGTCGACGAGGCGTACGGCATGGCCGCGCGGTCGACCAACGCCGTCAGGCGGTTCAACACGCTGATGGAGGACCTCCGTACGATCGTCGAGTCCGGTGTGGGACCGGCGACGGTCCTGGAGGCGATCCTCGAACGGACCGGGTACCTGGCCGAGTTGCAGGCCTCCACCGACCCTCAGGACGAGACCCGTATCGAGAACCTTCAGGAACTCGCGGCCGTGGCCCTGGAGTTCGAGCAGGAGTCGGCTGAGGATGAGGCCTCCGGTGGGCTCGCGGCCTTCCTGGAGCGGGTCGCGCTCGTCGCCGACTCGGACCAGATCCCGGACGAGGACGAGGACGGCTCCGGCGTCATCACCCTGATGACCCTGCACACCGCCAAGGGCCTGGAGTTCCCGGTCGTCTTCCTCACCGGCATGGAGGACGGCGTGTTCCCGCACATGCGCGCCCTCGGCCAGACCAAGGAGCTGGAGGAGGAACGGCGGCTCGCGTACGTCGGCATCACGCGCGCGCGTGAGCGGCTGTATCTGACGCGCTCGTCGATGCGGAGTGCGTGGGGGCAGCCCTCGTACAACCCGCCGTCCCGCTTCCTGGAGGAGATCCCGGCGGCGCACGTGGACTGGAAGCGGACGGGGGCGACCTCGCCCGTGTCCTCCGGTCCGGCGGCCGGCGTGGCGGCCTCGCTGTCCTCGTCCCGTTCGCGCTCCTCGGCGTCGGGGGCGTCCGGGTTCGCCACCCGGCGGACCTCGGAGAAGCCGGTCGTCCAGCTGGCGGTCGGGGACCGGGTCACGCACGACCAGTTCGGGCTCGGCACCGTGACGGCGGTCAAGGGCACGGGCGGGAACGCCGAGGCGACGATCGACTTCGGGGACACCAAGCCGAAGCGGCTGCTGCTGCGGTATGCGCCGGTGGAGAAACTGTAGCGCTTACAGGTGTGCGCCCTCGCTGAGCTGTTGAGGAGCGGGGGCGCCTGAGCGCACAAGGCAGTTGGCGGGTTGCCGGGAACGTCGGCCGGTTGCCTACGACGGGTCCAGGCCGTGGCTGCGCAGCCAGGACAGTGGGTCTATCGCCGAGCCGCCGCCCGGTCGCACCTCGAAGTGCAGGTGCGGGCCGGTTGAGTTGCCGGAGTTGCCGGAGTACGCGATGGGGTCGCCGGCCTTCACCGTCGTACCGGAGGCGACACGGTAGCTGGAGAGGTGGCAGTACCACGTCTCCGTGCCGTCCTTCGCGGTCACGATCATCATGTTGCCGTAGGCGCTGTTCCACTGCGTGCGGACGGTGCCGTCGGTCGCGGCCATAACCGTCGTGCCGTACGAGACGGGGAAGTCGATGCCGCTGTGAATGGACATCCAGTTGATGCCGGACTGGCCGAAATAGGCGCTGAGGCCGTGCTGTGCGACCGGAACCGCGAACTTCGGGCGCAACCGCTCCTTGCGGGCCGCCTCCTCGGCGGCCTTCTTCTTCTCGGCCGCCTGCTGAGCCTTGAGGTCGATGCGCTCCTGCGTGCGGCTGGCCCGGTCGGCGAAGTCGTCGGCGCCGGCGGAGAGGCTCTCGAGCTGGGTGTCCAGCTTGTTGTTCGCGGTGGACGGCTTCACGGCCTCGCCGTCCGAGGCCAGCGTGGAGGACGCTTCCTTGTCGTCGGTCAGGCTGCCGACGGAGGCGGCGGCGATTCCCGCGACACCCATCACACACGCCGACGGCACGGCGACGGTCAGGAACGCGGAGCGCTTGGGGGGCGTGCGGCGGCGGGAGCGGGACCCGCTGCGGGAGGCGGCGCGCGGGGAGGGGGCCGGAGTGGTCTCCTCCTGGTCGTCGAGGAGGGGCGTCACGGCGGGGAGTTCACCGGTCGCGGTCAACTCGGCGTCGCCCTGGACGGGGGCGTCGTACGCCGTGGGGTCCAGGTGCTCGAAGTGCGCGGTCGCCTGCTGATCGAAGGATTCTGCTGAGTGCTCGTACTCGTCGATCGCCTGCGCGGTGGCCTCTACGGCGCCGTCGGAGTTCCACTGTGTGGCGTCGTACGCGCCCGTGTCGAAGGCCTGCGTGCCCCATTCCCAGTGCTGGGTCTGGTCGGCCGGGGCGCCGGACTGGTCGGGCTGGAGCCAGGCGTTCGCGTCCCACTGACCCGAGGTGTCGTGGCCGACTGCCTGCTGCGGGACGAAGGCGAGCCGTTCGTGGTCGGTCGTCCAGGCGGTGGTGTCGTACGCGCCGGTGTCGTAGGCGGCGTGGTGCTGGGCCGCGTAGGCGTCGTAGTTCACGGTGTGGTGGCTGCCCGTCGACCACTGCGTGGTGTCGTACGCGCCCGTGCTCTCGCCGGGGAGGCTGCCGAAGAGGGGGTCCGCGTCGAAGGTCGTGGTGGCGTGCCCGGTGGCGCCGAATCCGGTGGCGTCGTAGGTGCCGTACGTGGTGGAGTCACCGTACTGGGCTTCCTGGGCGCCGTAGGACGCGTAGTGCGCCGAGGCGGCATCGGAAGCCGAAGTCGGGGAGGTCATGGTCCCCGACGGGTGACGATCGTTCACCAACTTCTCTCTCGCCTCGACAACAGGGGCTGCCAGAGCAGTGCGGCGACTGTACCCGGCGGTATGCGGGCACGACAATCTTCGGCAGGTTTCGCGCGCGCAGGAAACGGGCATTCGGCCGTGTTTTGGCGGACTGCGGGCGTGAGTTTGGCCTTGTGTTCGAAGATTGTTCGACGTTTGGTCAGCTGTCCTGAGGCCGTGCGGCGAGTGCGATCAGGTCGTCGGGCGGCCGTCGGGCGCGGCCGGCGGGATGGTGCGGGAGGGCTACGCCACTGTCAGGCCGCCGGCCTGGGCGGTGGCCTCGGCTCCGGTTCGTGCGGAGTCGAGGGCCTGCCGGATCCCGGTTGCCACGGCGGGGTGCACGGGCAGGGCGAGGTGTCCGATGCCGGTGACGCGGACGTTCTGCGCCATCAGGTCCGGGTGCGCGATGCAGGCCGTCTCCAGCGGGTCCATCAAGTGGTCGAGGTCGCTCCAGAAGCTCACGAAATGGGTACGGCAGCCGGGCGCGGGACCTGCCAGCTCCTCTAGAACCGGTGAGCCGGGGCGCATCTGACGCACGATCGGGTGCGCGTTCGCCAGCGGGACGACGCGGGTGCCGGAGTGCGGCGTGCCGAGCGTGACGAGGGTGCGGACCCTGACGTCGCCGCCGAGACACTGCACGTAGTAGCGCGCTATCAGCCCGCCGAGGCTGTGCCCGACGACGTCCACCTGCCTGCTGCCGGTTCGCTCGCAGATCCCCTCTATGTGCCGGCCGAGCAGTTCGGCGGCGGTGCGGATGTCGCAGGTCAGCGGGGAGTAGTTGAGCGACTCGACCTGGTGCCTGCCGTGCTGGGCGAGGCTGCGGCGCAGCAGGACGAAGACGGAGCGGTTGTCGATGAAGCCGTGCAGCAGGACGACGGGGGGAGTGGTCTCCGTCGGCAGCTGGGCCGTGTCCTGCGCGGGGAGCTGTGGGGTGGTCCGGCGCTCCTGTGTGATGCCCGAGGGGTAGAGCAGCACGTGGCCGGCGAGGATCGCGAGCTCGAGGGCGGTCGCCTTCAGCAGGGCCAGGGAGAGGCCGGCGAGACTGCTCGGAAGCAGGCGTCGGCAGAGCGGGAGAAAGGGGAATACTGCCCCGGTGACCTTCATGGCCGACCTCCTTGCGGCACGCAGGAGGACGGCTCCGGCCCCCGTTGTGCCCTCATGGGAAGTCGCGGTGGAGGTGGCCGGCGAGGCACGAGGAAGGCGCGTGGGGTGAGCGAGGCGCGTGAAGTGAGTCGGTCGGGTCGGCCAAAGTGCACCGATGACCTGACGGGGCTCCCTGCCGGTGTGGCGACGAGGCTCCCCGCTGTCGTGCCTTACCTGCCCTACGTGCCCTTCGTGCCACCGTCGATGCGCCGCACCGCCACGTCGCGCGGCCTGCGGCGCGGTGGTGCGGCGACCTCGTTGCGGCTCCCGTTGCGCTTGGTCCCGCTGCGACGCGTGTGCCGCAGACCGCTGCGGCGCGTGTGCCGCAGAGATATGGAACGGTGCGCGGCGAACGTGTCCCACCGTGTGATTTCCCCCTCGCTCTGCACCGCGAAACTGCCGGTTGCGGGATGCTGGAGATAACGTTCGTTTACTTGCCCGGGCGGTGTGGCCCGGGGCGTCCGTGCCGTGAGGGTGCGTCCGGTGCTGTGAGCGGCGGAAAAGTGCGATACGCGCACCATGTATGACAAGTGCGGCCAGTGCGGCATAACTCATATGTGAGCGGTGCTTGTCGGTACGGATGGATGTAGTCGCTTCATGGAGGCAGTGATGGGTGTGGCAGCCGGTCCGATCCGCGTGGTGGTGGCCAAGCCTGGGCTCGACGGCCATGATCGAGGGGCCAAGGTGATCGCGCGGGCGCTGCGCGACGCCGGTATGGAGGTCATCTACACCGGGCTCCACCAGACTCCCGAGCAGATCGTCGACACAGCGATCCAGGAGGACGCCGACGCGATCGGCCTGTCCATCCTCTCCGGTGCCCACAACACCCTCTTCGCCGCAGTGATCGACCTCCTCAAGGAGCGCGACGCGGAGGACATCCTGATCTTCGGCGGCGGGATCATCCCCGAGGCGGACATCCCCCCGCTGAAGGAGAAGGGTGTCGCGGAGATCTTCACGCCGGGGGCGACGACTCAGGCGATCGTGGACTGGGTGCGGGCGAACGTCCGGCAGCCGGCGGGAGCGTAGGGCGCTGCTCTGCGCGCGTTCGTCGGGGTGGCCGTTGGCTGGGGGCTCCGCTCCCAGACCCCCCTTGGGCCTGAACGGCCTCGTCCTCAAACGCCGGACGGGCTGGATTCGCCCGGGCTGGACGGCGTCAGCTCGTCGATCATGGCCGCTCGCAGCCGCAACGTCGTGACCAGCCGCTGGAACGCCTCCGCCCAGTAACCCCCCGCCCCCGGAGACGCGTCCTCCGGCTCGTCCGGTACCGCCAGCAGGCCGTCGAGGCGGCCTGCCTCGGCCGGGTCGAGGCAGCGCTCGGCCAGGCCCATCACTCCGCTGAAACTCCATGGATAACTCCCCGCGTCCCGCGCGATGTTGAGCGCGTCGACCACCGCCCGCCCGAGCGGCTCAGCCCAGGGCACGGCGCAGACTCCGAGCAGCTGAAACGCCTCGGACAGGCCGTGCGTCGCGATGAACCCGCCGACCCACTCGGCCCGTTCGGCGGGACTCAACGTGCCGAGAAGCTTTGCGCGCTCGGCCAGGGACACCGCACCAGGACCGCCGGCTTCCGGGGCCGAGGGTGACCCGAGAAGTGCCCTTGCCCATGCGCCGTCCCGCTGGCGCACCGCCGCCCGGCACCATGCCGCGTGCAGCTCGCCCTGCCAGTCGTCCGCCACCGGCAACGCCACGATCTCCCGAGGCGTACGTCCGCCGAGCCGCCCCGGCCAGGTGCCGAGCGGCGTGGCCTCCACCAACTGGCCGAACCACCACGACCGTTCACCCCGCCCCGCCGGGGCCTTGGCCACGACACCGTCGCGCTCCATGCCCGCGTCGCACTCGTGCGGTGCCTCCACGGTGATCGTCGGGGCCTCGCCGGTGTGATCGAGGGCCACGCATGTCCCGGCCCGCACCGCCATCCGTGCCGCGAGTGCCGAACCCGGCAGCGCCGACAGCAACTCCGCCGCAGTCGCCCGGACGTTGCGGCTCCGGTCGGACAGTGCCTGCTCCAGGAACTGCTCGTCCTGCGGGCCCAGACCACTGCGCAGCGAGTCGAGGAACATCAGCCGGTCCTCGGCCCGCTCGGTCGCCCACGTCGTGGCCAGCAGCTCGCGCGCGGCAGCGGGCTCACCCGCGCGTATTGCGGAGAGCAGGGCGACCCGCTCGGCGAACAGCCCCTCCTGCCAGAGCTGCTGGACTTCGGCGGGGTTGTCCAGGTGCGGCAGTGACGCGCCGCCGCCAGGGGTCGCGCGCAGGGCGAACCGCCAGTCCGGGTTCAGCCGGGCGAGCCACACCGCCCGCGGGCCGGCGAACGTCAGCGCCGCCGGACGCAGGTCCGTCCGGCCCCGCGCCGCGTCCAGCAGCGCCGGCAGCAACTGCGGGGGCGGTGCGAAGCCGCGGTCGTTCGCCGTCGCGAGCCACTGGGGCAGCAGTTCCATGAGGTCGGGCGCCGTGCCCCTACGGCCGCTGCCCACACCGGGACGGTCGGTCAGCAGCATCGCCAGCCTGCGGGTCGCCGCCGGGGGTAGTGCGGGGCGAGGGTCCGCTGGAGCCGGCTGCGGCCGCTGCGCCGCCCGGGCCGGCCGCAGCCCGGCACGCCGTCGTACGGTCTCCACGGCCGCCGTGTCGAGCAGCGCCAGCGGTGCTTCCTGGCCCGGTGTGCAGCCGGGAGGCGTACGCCGGTCCGTCCCGAGCAGCGCCGCGGTGACGAGTTCCTCCCAGGCGCTGGGCGGCGAGTCCACGGGAACCGAGGGGCTGTTCATCAGGGTCGTTCCTCTCTGCCTTCGTGCTGGGTGCCGTGGGGTGGTGACAGGGGCCTTGGAGTGGGGTGGTCCTGGGGGAGGGGCGGGTGCGCGCGGATCCGGGCGGCCCTGAGGGAGGGGGGAGTGCGCGGAGCCGGGTGGCCCCGCGAGATGGGCGGGTGCGCGGAGCCGGTCGCGCTCAGCACAGCTGCACCACCTCTCCCTGTCCCTCTGGCCAGGCCGTCAGCGGGGTGAAGCCGCGATGGCCGCACTCGCCGAACACCTTGACCGGCGCGCCGCCCGACAGCGCGACCAGGCGCCACAGGCCCGGGCGGGCACGGTAGGCCGGGGTCAGTGGCAGAGCCGAGTCCGTGTCGGCGTCGGCCAGTTGCCACGAGTCGCCGTCCGGGGTCGGTACGACCCGGTCCAAGGTCACCGGGACGGAGTCCAGCCACGGGTCGTCACGGAGCGCCTCGCCGTATCGTGCGGTCGCCTCGGTCGTCGTCACGCCCGGCGGCCGTATGACCGCGGGCGCGGGCGGTGCGAACTGCTCGCCCAGGGCCGCCCGCAGCTGTCCGGCACCCGGGTACGTCGACACCTCCGCCTCCAGGGCCAGCCCCACCGGCAGTGCCAGCTCCGGGGCGCGGCCGGCGGCGCCATAGGAGAGGAGCAGTGCGGTGCGGCCCGACTCGGCGCCGTACAGCCATATCCGGCGCGTCGTCAGCTTTGTGTCCGCCGTGTCGTACTGGGCGAGGACCAGCCAGCGGTCCCGGACCGGCGGGCCGTCCGCCGAGGCGGGCAGGCCGATGCGGGAGCGGACCGTGTCCCCCAGGGCGTCGGGCAGCCCCTCTCGACGCAGCCAGCCCTGGTCGAGGAGGTGGAGAAGCGCGCACTCCTCCAGCAGACGCACCGGCCAGCCGGGGCCGGACGCCGGGATCGCGCCCAGCTCCCGCACCCGCGCGGCCAGTCCGGGCGCCTGGGCGTCGACCATGCGGGCCGCTGTCTCCTCCCACAGCCCGTACCCCGCCTGTTCCGCGCCGGCCAGGCCGCCGCGCAGCAGGTCCGCCAGGCGCTGCTCCAGCTCCGTCGCCCCCGCCGTGACGCGCACGGCCCGGCGCTCCGCACGACGCCGCGCCGCCTCCGGATCAGCGGACGCCGTCGAGGAACCGGAGGCGCCCGCCGTCCGCTTCTCGTCAGCGCGCTGCCTTCTCCCCTTTGTCCACTCCTCCGCCCAGTCCGGCGGCTGCTGCGCCGGCGGCACCGCACCTTCGCCGCCCGCCCAGAGCAGCAGCAGACCGAGCGCGTGCTTGCACGGGAACTTCCGGCTCGGACAACTGCACTTGTACGCGGGCCCGGACGCGTCCGCGATATCGATGACCGTCTGATACGGCTTGCTGCCACTGCCCTTGCACAGCCCCCACATCGTCCCCTCGTCGGAACTCCCCGCCTCGGACCACGGCCCTGCCGCGCCCAGTTTGCTTCCCGCTTTGCGTGATGCGGCGTCAGGTGCCAGTGCCAGCACCTGGTCCGCGGTCCAGCGCACCCCCTGCTGAGTCATGCCATCGAAGGTAGATCCCACCACTGACAATCGGCCCGGGCGCAGCGCCCGCGAACGGCTCCGCAAGGGTGTTTGCGCAGGTCGGAACGCATTGTCAGTGGCGTGGTGCAACGTGGATGCCAGATCCGAAACGGCTGAACCGGCCGAGCTGGAGGGGGACTTTGCCATGTCTGTTTCCGTAGAACCGAAATCCGTCGAAGCGGGGGAGACGGAAGCGGCCGAGGTGTTGCGACCGCACGCCGAGGACGCCTTCGCCCATGAACTCGCCGCGCTCGCCGAGCAGGATGATCGCCCGCGCCCGACCCGCTGGAAGCTGTCGCCGTGGGCGGTGGCCACGTACCTGCTCGGCGGCACGCTGCCGGACGGCACGGTGATCACACCGAAGTACGTGGGCCCGCGCCGCATCGTCGAGGTCGCCGTCACCACGCTCGCCACGGATCGCGCACTGCTCCTGCTCGGCGTGCCCGGCACCGCGAAGACCTGGGTCTCCGAGCACCTCGCCGCGGCGGTCAGCGGCGACTCGACGCTGCTGGTGCAGGGCACGGCGGGCACGCCGGAGGAGGCGATCCGGTACGGCTGGAACTATGCGCAGCTGCTCGCACACGGGCCGAGCCGTGACGCCCTGGTGCCCAGCCCCGTCATGCGGGCGATGGCGGAGGGGATGACCGCGCGGGTCGAGGAGCTGACCCGTATTCCGGCTGATGTGCAGGACACGCTGATCACGATCCTGTCGGAGAAGACGCTGCCGATACCGGAGTTGGGACAGGAGGCGCAGGCGGTCCGCGGCTTCAACCTCATCGCCACGGCCAACGACCGCGACCGCGGGGTCAACGACCTCTCCAGCGCTCTGCGCCGCCGCTTCAACACGGTCGTGCTGCCGCTGCCGGAGAGCGTCGAGGCCGAGGTGGACATCGTCTCCCGGCGCGTCGACCAGATCGGCCGCTCCCTCGATCTGCCGGCCGCGCCCGACGGCATCGACGAGATCCGCCGCGTCGTGACCGTCTTCCGCGAGCTGCGCGACGGGGTGACCGCCGACGGCCGCACGAAGTTGAAGTCGCCCAGCGGCACGCTGTCGACGGCCGAGGCGATCTCCGTCGTCACCAACGGCCTCGCCCTGGCTGCCCACTTCGGCGACGGAGTGCTGCGCTCCGGCGACGTCGCCGCGGGCATCCTCGGCGCCGTGGTCCGCGATCCGGCGGCCGACCGGGTCGTCTGGCAGGAGTACCTGGAGGCGGTCGTGCGTGAGCGGGACGGCTGGACGGACTTCTACCGGGCGTGCCGCGAGGTGAGCGTGTGAACGAGGACGACCTTGGATGGGGCCGCCCGGGCGGTGGGTCGAAGTCGGGTGGGTCCGTGGCGGCGGATTAGGGGGACGGGATGGTCGGGGTGGCGGCAGGTCGTGGTCCGACGGGTGGGGCGCGGCGGGTGCGGTCGGCGGCGTCGTCCGGCGGCCATGGGCGAGCGGGGCAGGTTGCGGTGAGGGGTGACGAGATGCGTCGGGAGCTGGGCGCGGGGGTGTGGTCGGCGTACGCGGCCGTGTGGGCGGCGGCATCGTCGGACAGTTGGGGACCGAGGGGGACGGTGTGACTGGCGTGGACAGGTCCGGCGGCGAGGGGCGCGGTGTCGGGCCGCTGCTGCTCGGCGTACGGCATCACGGGCCCGGGTCTGCGCGGACGGTGCGGGCGGCGTTGGACGCGGCGCAGCCTCGGGTCGTGCTGATCGAAGGGCCACCGGAGGCCGATGCCCTGATCGCGCTCGCCGGTGACGAGGACATGCGACCGCCGGTCGCCCTCCTTGCCCACGCCGTGGACGAGCCGGGCCGCTCGGCCTTCTGGCCGATGGCCGAGTTCTCCCCGGAGTGGGTGGCCATCCGCTGGGCCCTGGAGCACGGGGTGCTGGCTCGCTTCATTGACTTGCCGGCCACGCACACGTTGGCGTGGGGGAGGGATGAGGAGTCGGCGTCTGTTGATGAGGACGGGGGGCCGACGCCCGCTGACAAGGACGCGGGGCCGGCCCCGGCCGACAGGGGAGCCGATGAGCCTGACGGGGAGCGGGCCGGGAGCGGCCCCGGTCTCGCCGTTGACCCTGGCTCCGACGGCCCCGGCCCCGGCGCCGACGTCCGGGTCGACCCCCTCGCCGTACTCGCCGATGCCGCTGGTTACGACGATCCCGAGCGGTGGTGGGAGGACGTCGTCGAGCACCGGGGGGTGGGAGACGGGGACGCGTTCGCGCCGTTTCTCGGGCTCGAAGAGGCCATGGGGGCGTTGCGGGAGGCGTACGGGAGCGGGGGGCATGAGCGGGATCTCGTGCGGGAGGCGTATATGCGGCTCCAAGTGCGGGCCGCGCAGCGGGAGTTCGCGGATGACGTGGCCGTGGTGTGCGGGGCGTGGCATGTGCCCGCGCTGCGGCAGAAGAGCACCGTGGCCGCCGACAAGGCGCTGCTGAAGGGGCTGCCCAAGGTCAAGGCCGACATGACCTGGGTGCCGTGGACGAACCGGCGGCTGGCCCGGGCCAGCGGGTACGGAGCGGGCATCGACTCGCCGGGGTGGTACGGGCACCTCTTCGGCGCACCGGACCGGCCGGTCGAGCGGTGGATGACCAAGGTGGCCGGGCTGCTGAGGGACGAGGACCGGATCGTGTCCTCGGCGCACGTCATCGAGGCCGTGCGGCTGGCGGAGACGCTGGCGGCGATGCGCGGACGCCCGTTGCCGGGACTGGGCGAGATGACGGACGCGGTGCGGGCGGTGATGTGCGAGGGCTCGGACGTGCCGCTCGCGTTGGTGCGTGATCGGCTGGTCGTGGGGGACGTGCTCGGGGAAGTGCCGCGGTCGGCGCCGGCAGTGCCGTTGCAGCGGGACCTCGACCGGATCCAGCGCCGGCTGCGGCTCAAACCGGAGGCGCTGGAAAGGGAGTTGGAGCTCGACCTGCGCAAGGAGAACGACGCCGAGCGCAGCAGGCTGCTGCACCGGCTGCGGCTGCTCGGCGTGGAGTGGGGTGAGCCGGTCGCGTCGCGGGGGAGTACGGGGACGTTCCGGGAGACGTGGCGGCTGCGGTGGGAGCCCGAGCTGTCCGTGCGGATCGCGGAAGCCGGGGTGTGGGGAACCACCGTGTTCGCGGCGGCCACCGCCAAGGCAGAGGCGGATGCCGTAGCCGCGCGGGGGCTCGCCGATGTCACCGCGCTCGCCGAGCGCTGTCTGCTGGCCGACCTGTCGGACGCGCTGCCTGCGGTGATGCGGATCCTGGCCGACCGGGCGGCACTCGACGCCGACGTCGGCCATCTCGCCCAGGCGCTGCCCGCGCTGGTGCGGTCCCTGCGGTACGGCGATGTGCGGGGCACAGACACCAGGGCGCTCACAGAGGTCGCCGCGGGGCTCGCCGAGCGCATCTTCGTCGGACTGCCCCCGGCCTGTGCCGCGCTGGACGCGGACGCCGCCGAGGAGATGCGGCGCCATGTGGACGCGGTGCACGGAGCGTTGGGGTTGCTGGGCGACGCAGTGACGTCGGCGCGGGGCGAGGACGAGGACGCCTCGGAAGGGCCCGGTACTGCTCCGGGCGACTCGACCGCGCTCGGACACGGCGACCTGCGCAACCGTTGGCACGGGGTGCTTCGGGTGCTGTCCGTGCGGGACACCGTGCCCGGCGTCATCAAAGGGCGTGCCGTGCGGTTGCTCCTGGATGACGGGGAGTTGGTGCAGGAGGAGGCGGCCCGGCTGATGGGGCTTGCCTTGTCGCCGGGGACGCCGCCGGGGGACGCGGCTGCGTGGATCGAGGGATTCGTCGGCGGTGGTTCCGGCGGCGGGATGCTGCTGGTGCACGACGAGCGACTCCTCGGGCTGGTCGATGCGTGGCTGACGGGGGTGTCGGCGGAGGCGTTCACGGACGTGTTGCCGCTGCTGAGGCGGACGTTCTCGGCTTATGAGGCCGGGGTGCGGCGGACCTTGGGTGAGTTGGTCCGGCGTGGTCCGGGGCAACGGGGGAGCAGGGAGGCCGGCGGATCCGGCATACCCGGCTTCGGCGCCGAGCTCGATGTCGAGCGAGCGGATGCCGTGGTGCCGGTGGTGCGGTTGCTGCTGGGGCTGGACCGGGTGGAAGAGGACGCCGAGAGCGACGTCGGCGCGAACAGGCTGGTGGGGGCTACGGGATGACGACTGGCGGAGTGACGGAGCCGAGGGAGCGCGCCGGAGTGGTGGGCGCCGTCGGGCCATCGCAGTGGTTCGCGGCGCAAGGCCGGCGGACGACCACGACCGTGCCGGTGATGCCGCTGTGGGAGCGGCCTCGTGAAGGAGCATGCCGATGACGACCGAGGCGATGGATCCGGCCCGGGAGCGGCTGCGGCGGTGGCGGATGGTGCTGGGCGGGGACAACGCCGACGGCACCGGGTGCGCGCTCTCCGGGAAGGACGCAGCGATGGACGGGGCGCTCACCGCTCTCTACGGCAAGGGGGACAAGTCGCCCGCTGGGAAGGACCGTTCGGCGGGGCTCGGGGCGTCGGCGCCGTCCGTGGCGCGATGGCTCGGGGACATCCGGACGTACTTCCCCTCCTCCGTCGTGCAGGTCATGCAGCGGGACGCCATCGACCGGCTCGGGCTGTCCACGCTGCTGCTGGAGCCGGAGATGCTGGAGGCGGTGGAGGCGGACGTGCACCTCGTGGGCACGCTGCTCTCGCTCAACAGGGCGATGCCGGAGACCACGAAGGAGACGGCACGGGCCGTCGTGCGCAAGGTCGTCGAGGACCTGGAGAAGCGGCTCGCCACCCGCACGCGGGCCACTCTCACCGGGGCCCTCGACCGCAGTGCCCGTATCAACCGGCCGCGCCACCATGACATCGACTGGAACCGCACGATCGCGGCCAACCTCAAGCACTACCTCCCGGAGTACCGGACGATCGTGCCGGAGCGGCTCATCGGGTACGGGCGGGCGTCGCAGTCCGTGAAGAAGGAGGTCGTTCTCTGCATCGACCAGTCGGGGTCGATGGCGGCGTCGGTGGTGTACGCGTCGGTGTTCGGGGCCGTGCTGGCGTCCATGCGGTCCATCAACACGCGGCTCGTCGTCTTCGACACCTCCGTCGTCGACCTCACCGACCAGCTCGACGACCCCGTCGACGTCCTGTTCGGCACGCAGCTCGGTGGCGGCACGGACATCAACCGGGCGCTCGCGTACTGCCAGTCGCAGATCACCCGGCCCGCGGAGACGGTGGTCGTGCTGATCAGCGACCTCTATGAGGGCGGTATCCGGGACGAGATGCTCAAGCGGGTCGCCGCGATGAAGGCGTCGGGGGTGCAGTTCGTGGCGCTGCTGGCGCTGTCGGACGAGGGGGCACCGGCGTACGACCGGGAGCACGCAGCCGCGCTCGCCGCACTGGGCGCACCGGCCTTCGCCTGCACGCCCGACCTGTTCCCGGAGGTGATGGCGGCGGCCATCGAGAAGCGGCCGATACCGGTGCCGGACACGGTGTGAGGGGGACGGGAAGAGGGGTGAGGGGAGGGCCAAGGGACGAGAGGAGGGGGCCGGGGGCTGCGAGAAGGGGGCCGAGAAGACGTCGAGGAAGAGGGTCGAGAGGGTCGGGAGGGTCGAATAGCCCGGAATGGCTGGCGATTTGTCGACCTGGTGACGCCCGACTTGGGCCAGAAAAAGGGACATGAGGTGCATCGGTAGCGGAGGGCTTGCGCACCATCGGGAGGGCCGTGCGAGTATCGGACGCCTGTTCAGCGGTGCGTCGCGCTCCGCCTGTCCGTACCGCGTCGCATCGACTCGCTGCTCATCACGCGTACTTCGTTCCGCCGCACGGGAGGGCTCCCCGTCTTGACTTGGCCGGCCACCTTGCCCGGTGCCGCTCTGCGTGTCCTGCGCGGTGCGGCTGGGTGGCGTGCGCTGCAGCTGGTCCTGCTGGTGGGCGGCGTCCTCGCGGTCGGGCTCCTCTGCGGAGAGCGGGCGTATGCGGCCGACGGGGTGTCGGTGGGGACGGCCGTGTCGTCGTCCTCGGGCTCGACACCCTCCGCTGTCGTCGGGGCCACGGCTTCGGCGCCGGAGGGTGAGCGGATCGGGACGTTGACGAGGGGCGCGGTCGGGCGGTTGGTCAGCGACCTGGCGGAGGCGGGAGCGAGCGCTGTGGCCGGCCCGGCAATGCCGGAGCCTCCGGCAAGTCCGCAGCCCCCGGCGACTTCGCCGTTCTCCCCGACCTCGCAGCCCCCGGCTGCCAGTGGCCCGGGGCCCCAGGCTCCGGCTCCGGCTCCCGGAGTCTCCGCTCCCGGTGGCCCGGCGCCCCACGCTCCGGCGCCCCACACTCCGACTAACGGCTCTCCGGCGCCCCACGCTCCGACTAACGGCGCTCCGACTAACGGCGCTCCGGATCACGGCGCTCCGGCTCACGGTGACCCCGCTCCAAATGCGCCAACTCCCGGCGCCCAGCTGCCCCCCGGCCAGGCTCCCCATGGCCAGGGCAATGTCGGCCATGTTCACGGCCAGGCCAATGCCGGTCAGGCCAACACCGGCCACGCCACCCCCGCCGTCCCGCACCCCGCCGACGACCAGGTCCTGCGCCCCGTGACCGAGCGTGTCATCCAGGGCGTGGGTCATCGCGTCGTCGAACCGGTCGGGGACGTGGTCGAGTCGGTGACCGGCGGATTGGCCGAGGCACAGGCGAAGGTGCCGCCGTTGGCGTCGCTCCCGGCACTGCCTGCGCTCCCGGCACTGCCTGCGCTGCCCGCTCTTCCGACGGCGCCCGAGTCGTCGGTGTGGCCGAGTTGGCCCAGCTGGCCGGGACTGGAGTTCCCTGAATTCCCGCGTCCGGGGCTTCCCGGCGCCGACCTTCCCAGCCTCCCCGACGTCCCGGGGCTCCCCGGTTTTCCCGCCGTGCCCGGGCAGACGTTGCCCGCGCCCGGCGCCGCGACGCCCCGCCCAGTCGCGGAGGTGCCCGGGTCCGTCGACGGGCGGGGTGATGTGGGGCGTACCGGCAAGGACGTGGTCGTCGACTACGGCCCCCAGTTCGTCGCTGATGTCGCCGCGGCGGCGCACGCCTCGGCGTCCAGCGGTGCACGCACGACCGCGCCTTCCCGTTATGCCCCCGTTCCTCAGGCGCCGGTCGAACACCCGGGTGGTGTGCAGGGGAACCGTTCGGCGGGGGACAACAACTCGCCGCGGCACGGGGACGCGCACGCCGTCTCGTTGAACGGGCGGGCTCCGCTGCGGTTGGTGCCCGGCGCCGCCGCCCGCGTCGAGGCGGACGAGATCCAGGACAGGCACCGGGACATTCCGGTTTCCCCCGCTTAGGGCAGTAGGCCGGCCCGTCCGTCCGGAGACCCCACGTCAGTTCGCCGATGTCCCTCTGACATCGCCGGACCTTCCCGGACGGAAGCCGCCGGAGCCGTACCCGGTACCGCTGGTCCTCAACTCCCCGGACCGCGACCGGAGCCGGTGCCGCAATGTCCCCATTCCGTCCGAAGTCCCGGAGTTCCTTGGATCTCCGATCCTCCGGGGCCTTCGGAGCCCAAGATCTAGGGATCCGACGTACGTATGAACAAGAACATTCGCCGTTCGATCGTCATAGCCGCCGGGGTCACCGGCGCGTGGGCGCTCGGTTCGGCCGCCGCCAGCGCGGACGAGCTGCACGCCTCCACTCTCTCCGTACCGGACACGACCACCGACGCGACCGACGCGGCTGAGGCCGCCGACAGCGCCGACGCCCCCGGGCTGCTCAGCGCGGTCACCGGCAACGTCGACGGCGTCGTCTCCGACGTGGCCAACACCGTCACCGGCGTCACCGACGCCACCGACGGCGCCACCAGCGTGGTAGCCGAAACCGCCAGGACCGCGCCCGCGAACACGGGCGGCGCCGAGAAGGCCACTGGGGGCACCACCGCCACCACCGCCACGAAGGCCAAGGCAAGGAGCGCCACCGAGGTCATCCAGGGCGCCCAGGCCGCCCGCGCGGACAAGGCGGCGACACAGGACGCCGCGCATGCCGAGGCCAACGTCTCCGCGGCCGCCGCCGCTGCCGTCACCGACCTCAGGAACGCACCCGAGGGCACGCCACAGCTCCCCGGCACCCCCGGCATACCCAGCGCCCCCGGCACGATCGACTACCTCTTCGGCCCCCTCGCCGCCTTCGCCCCCGAGCTGGAGCAGGCGCTCGCCGCCACGCAGACGAAGCTGCAGGGCGCGGGCCGCACAGGGACGGGCGCGCAAGACGTCGCCCGGGCCGCCGCAGCCGAAGTCCAGGGCAGGGCCACGGGGACGGCAACGGCCGCGCAGGCCACCGCCACCGGCCGGGCCACCGACGTCGAGCAGCGGGTCGTCGGCACGGTCAGTGCCGTCCCCGGCACGGTCACCCCGGTCGTCACGCAGACTGCCCACGCGGTCGCCCCGCCGATCGCGACGCAGGCCGTGAACGGTGTACTGCCCGTCGCCGGCCAGGTGGTCGAAGGCGTCGTCCCGACCGCCGAGCACGCCGTCTCCGGCGTCGTCCCCATCGCCATCCACACCGCGGCCGGGGTGACGCCGGTCGGCACGAACGCCGTGGGCAGCGTCCAGTCGGTGGCCGGCGGTGCGGTGACCGGAGTGCGACCGGTCGTCGGGCGGGCCGTGGACGGCGTCGTCCCCGTCGCCCACGGCGTCGTGGCCGGGGGCACCCGGACCGCCGGGCACACGGCCGACGCCGCGACCGCGCTGGCGTACGGCGTCGTCGCCGACGTGCAGCCCATGGCAGGGCAGGCCGTCGCGGGCGTCCAGCCGGTCGCCGCCGATGCCGTGCAGGGGGTCCGGCCGGTCGTCGGCGGGGTAGTCCAGGGCGTGCAGCCGACGGCCCACGGCGTGCTCGGCGACGTCCAGCACCTTGCCCACGGCACGGTCGGCGACGTCCGGCCCATCGCCTCCGGCGCCGTCGACGGCGTGCAGCCGGTCGTGCGGGGTGCTGCCACTGACGTACCCCCGTATGCCACCGGTCTCGTCGGCCAGGTCGCCACGGACGTCACCGGCGCCGTCCTGCCGCCCGTCGCCGACACCGCCGTGCACGGCGTCGTGCCGGTCGCCGGGCAGGCCGTCGCGGATGCGGGCGGGCTGGCGTACGGCGTGGTCGGCGATGTCCGGCCGTTCGCGGGCGGTGTCGTCGGCGAGGTCGACCCGCTCGTGCACGGGGTGGTGGCCGGGCAGGCCGTGCCCCTCGCCGAGGGCGTCACGGGGGAGGTGCCGCCGTTCGCGTATGGCGTCACCGGTGCCGTGCGGCCCGTCGTCGACACCGTCGTGGACACCGTCCGGCCGGTCGTGCGGGGCGTCGGCGGCAGCGCCACGACGCTGGCGTACGGCGTGGTCGGCGACGTGCACCCCTTCGCCGGCGGTGTCGTCGGCGAGGTCGACCCCTTCGTGCACGGCGTCGCCGGGCAGGCCGCGCCCTTCGCCGAGGACCTGACCGGCACGGTCCGCGACTCGGCGGGCCCGCTGGCCGGCAACGCCGCGACCGGTGTGCAGCAGGTCGGCCGGTCGGTCACGCCGGACTACGCGCAGGACCTCCAGCGCGATCTGCGGAACGAGGTCCGGCACGACCTCCCCCAGGGCGGCGCGTCCCGCATCTGACGCACCGCTTCCCACCGACTCCGCGGGGCAGACGGCCCGGGCGGCCGAAAGCCGTCGGCTGTACCGACCGGAACCCCGCGGACGGGCCGGGTGATCCCCATTGGGGTGGGGATCACCCGCCCGGAGCCCACCGGGGCTGCCCATTCGTGCCCCTACGGGCGGTTCAAGGGACCTCACCGGGTCAACCCCAACCCGGTGAGGTCCTTCCGTCTCGCCTTCCGAGTGCCTCACAGTCGGCACGCCGTGCCAGTGATCCCCGCTGATCGCGGCATCATGTGACAGGTATCACCGCTCAGGTGTGACCCTCGATTTAGGGGCCTCCTTCAAGCAGAGATAACCTGCGGGACGGACATGCCGCGCGCTCGGACACCGTGTGCGCCTCCCTTGTGACAGCGGACGTCACGTTGCCCTTCGCGGCACGCCCACGCATCCAACGAACCGCGAGATCACTGATAGGGACGGAAGCGCGTGGACCTGTTCGAGTACCAGGCGAGGGACCTCTTCGCCAAGCACGATGTACCGGTGCTGGCCGGTGAAGTCATCGACACGCCTGAGGCGGCCCGCGCAGCCACCGAGCGTCTCGGTGGCAAGTCCGTCGTCAAGGCCCAGGTGAAGGTCGGCGGCCGTGGCAAGGCCGGTGGCGTGAAGCTCGCCGCCACCGCGGACGAGGCCGTCGCCCGCGCGACGGACATCCTCGGCATGGACATCAAGGGCCACACGGTCCACAAGGTGATGATCGCCGAGACGGCCCCGGAGATCCTGGAGGAGTACTACGTCTCCTTCCTCCTCGACCGTGCCAACCGCACCTTCCTCTCCATCGCCTCCGTCGAGGGCGGCATGGAGATCGAGGAGGTGGCGGCCACCCGCCCGGAGGCCGTCGCCAAGATCGCGATCGACGCCATCGACGGCGTGGACGAGGCCAAGGCCCGCGAGATCGTCGAGGCCGCCAAGTTCCCGGCCGAGGTCGCGGACAAGGTCGTCAACGTCCTCATCACGCTGTGGGACACCTTCATCAAGTCGGACGCCCTCCTCGTCGAGGTCAACCCGCTCGCGAAGGTCGCCTCCGGTGACGTCATCGCCCTCGACGGCAAGGTGTCGCTCGACGAGAACGCCGAGTTCCGCCACCCCGAGTACGAGGAGCTGCACGACAAGGACGCGGCCAACCCGCTCGAGGCCGCCGCCAAGGAGAAGAACCTCAACTACGTCAAGCTCGACGGCGAGGTCGGCATCATCGGCAACGGCGCGGGTCTCGTCATGAGCACCCTGGACGTCGTCGCGTACGCCGGTGAGAACCACGGCAACGTCAAGCCGGCCAACTTCCTGGACATCGGCGGTGGCGCCTCCGCCCAGGTCATGGCCAACGGGCTGGAGATCATCCTCGGCGACCCGGACGTCAAGTCCGTCTTCGTCAACGTCTTCGGTGGCATCACCGCCTGTGACGAGGTCGCCAACGGCATCGTCCAGGCCCTGAAGCTCCTCGAGGACCGCGGCGAGAACGTCTCCAAGCCGCTCGTCGTCCGTCTCGACGGCAACAACGCCGAGCTCGGCCGGCAGATCCTCACCGACGCCAACCACCCGCTGGTCCAGCGCGTCGACACCATGGACGGCGCGGCCGACAAGGCCGCCGAGCTGGCCCACGCCGCCAAGTAAGCACTCAGGACGAGGACACAACACACCATGGCTATCTGGCTCAACAAGGACAGCAAGGTCATCGTCCAGGGCATGACGGGCGCCACCGGCATGAAGCACACCAAGCTCATGCTCGGTGACGGCACCAACGTCGTGGGCGGCGTGAACCCGCGCAAGGCGGGTCAGACCGTGGACTTCGACGGCACCGAGGTACCCGTCTTCGGGTCGGTCGCCGAGGCCATCGAGAAGACCGGCGCCAACGTCTCCGTCATCTTCGTGCCGGAGAAGTTCACCAAGGACGCCGTCGTCGAGGCCATCGACGCCGAGATCGGGCTTGCCGTCGTCATCACCGAGGGCATCGCCGTGCACGACTCGGCGTCCTTCTGGGCGTACGCCGGCAAGAAGGGCAACAAGACCCGGATCATCGGCCCGAACTGCCCCGGCATCATCACCCCGGGTCAGTCGAACGTCGGCATCATCCCGGGCGACATCACCAAGCCGGGCCGTATCGGCCTGGTCTCGAAGTCCGGCACGCTGACGTACCAGATGATGTACGAGCTGCGTGACATCGGCTTCTCGACCGCCGTCGGCATCGGTGGCGACCCGATCATCGGCACCACGCACATCGACGCGCTCGCCGCGTTCGAGGCCGACGCCGACACCGACCTGATCGTCATGATCGGCGAGATCGGCGGCGACGCCGAGGAGCGGGCCGCGGACTTCATCGCGAAGAACGTGACCAAGCCGGTCGTCGGCTACGTCGCGGGCTTCACCGCCCCCGAGGGCAAGACGATGGGTCACGCCGGCGCGATCGTCTCCGGTTCGTCCGGTACGGCGCAGGCGAAGAAGGAGGCCCTGGAGGCCGCGGGCGTCAAGGTCGGCAAGACGCCGACCGAGACGGCGAAGCTGGCTCGCGAGATCCTCGGCGGCTGACCTTCACAGGCGCCCAGCGCATCATCCGGTGGGCCCGTCCCCTGCGTGGGGGCGGGCCCACCGGCGTTTTCGGCAGCTCACTGTGGCTGTGGTGCGAGTCTCTCCGGGCCGTGCTGCATCTTCGCCCTGAGCTTCGCGCGCAGCTTCTGCTCCTTCTCCGACAGCGGACCCGGCGCCACCCTCGGCGGTACGCCGAGCACGGTCTCCCCGGGCGGCACCGGCGGTTCGTACTGGGTCGGGGCGGTGCGCAGGGTCAGGGCTGTCGTGCCGATGAGGGCCACGGTGAACGCGATCGCCGCGCGGGTCCAGAAGCGGGCCCGGCGTTCGCTGCCGTCGCGTACCACCGCCGGTTTGGCCGCGCGCAGGCGCTCCGTGGAGGCGAGTTCGACCAGGCGGTGGTGGAGCTCGGTGGGGTCGGACAGGTCCGGGAGGCGGGCGGCGACCGCGGCGCGGGCGTTGAGGAGACGGTTGGCGGTGGCCGGTGTGGTCGCCTCCGTCTCCGCCGCCGTCTCGGGCAGGTCGAGGCCGACACCGTCGTACAGGAGCAGCGCGCGGCGCTGGGGCGGGGTGAGTTCGAGGAGCACGTTCAGCAGGGCGCGGTCGGATGCGTCCGACGGTGGGGGCTCGGGGTGCCGGTAGCGCGGGCGGAAACGGTGCCAGGGGGAGAGTGCGAAGTCGTACGCCGTTGCCCGGACCCAGCCCGCCGGGTCCGGGTCGCAGGCCACCTCGGGCCAGCGCTGCCAGGCGCGTTCGAAGGCCCGCTCGACCGACTCGCGCGCGAGTTCGCGGCGCCCGGTGAGCAGGTAGGTCTGCCGTACGAGGGCCGGGGCGCAGAAGGCGTAGAGCGCGTCGAAGGCCTGGGCGGGGGAGAGGGTGCGTTCGGGCCGGGCCTCGGGGGGCGGTGCCGGATCCTCGACGGGGACGGCTGCCGGTACGGCAGTCCGTACGGCTGTCTCGGCGCGCTCGCGGGCACCCTGACCTACCGTCATGTCGCGCCCTCCCATGGCTTCCTGAGGCTCTGTCTCTTCCGGTGACTTCTCCGCCGTGATCTCCGCCGTCACCTCTGCCGTCTGCTCCGCGAGCGAGCCGAGCAGGTGCGCGTACGCCACCCTCCTCCGGCCGCGTGGTGTCGTACGGCCGTTCTCCCAATCGCGTACTGTCTCGCGGCTGACGCCGACCCGTGCCGCGACCTGAGCCTGCGTCAATGAAGTGGCCTCGCGCAGGCGTCGGCGTTCCTTGGGCGGGGGAAGCGGGGGTACGGGGCTCTGCGTCACAGTACGCCCCTTCGTGCGAAAAAGTACATAAACGTATATTGAGCGACACTTCGGAGGTTCGCCTGTTACGGCGGGAAAGCGCGTGTCGTTGGGAGCATGGCGGGCGTGAACGAGATGACCGCTCGTCGAACGCCCCTGGCGTCCCTGCTCACTCGGCTGCGCTACCGCACGCCCGGACTCGGCGCGAGCCTTCTCGGCGGCGCGGTCGCGGCGGGGCTGGGGCTCGGTGTGATCTCCGTGGTGGTGATGGTGCTGTGGGTCAGTTCGCCGTATCCGGACAAGGGGCCGGGGGGCGCGTTGCAGGTCGCCGCCCTGCTGTGGCTGCTGGCGCACGGTGCCGAACTCGTCCGCACCGACACCCTCTCCGGTCTCCCCGCACCGGTGGGTGTCACGCCCTTGCTGATGCTCATGCTTCCGGTGTGGCTGGTGTACCGGGCGGCGCGGGACGCGGCGGCGGACGGCGGTGACGGGGCGCCGCTCGTGTCGGGGCGTACGGCGTGGGCGGGTGTCGTGCTCGGGTACCTCGGGGTCGGGGTGGCGGCCGCGGTGTACGCGGCGGGCGGTGAGCTGCGGCCCTCGTGGTGGTGGACCGGGGTGTGCGTGCCCCTTCTCGCGATGGCGGCGGCGGGGGTGGGCGTGTGGACGGCGTGCGAACGGCGGCCCGAAGCGGCCGACGGTGTGCTGGGCGTGATGCCGACACGGGTACGGCGGCTGGTTCCCGACGCGGAGGCGCCTGCCCGTCTCGGCGCGGCGGCCCGGGCGGCCGGGGCCGGTGCGGCGGCGCTCGTCGCGGGTGGGGCGTTGCTGGTGGGCGTCTCGCTGGCGTGGCACGGCGCCGCGGCACGGGGGTCGTTTCTGCAGCTGACGGAGGGCTGGTCGGGGCGGTTCGCGGTGCTGTTGCTGTGCGCGGCGCTGGTGCCGAACGCGGCGGTGTGGGCGGCGGCGTACGCCCTGGGGCCGGGGTTCGTGCTCGGGACGGGGCATGTGGTGGGGCCGCTGTCCGCGGCGCCGGCGCCGTTGCTGCCGCCGCTGCCGTTGCTGGCGGCGGTGCCGGACCCGGGGGTAGGGGGGCCCGTGCAGTGGGGGGTCGGGGCGGTGCCGGTTGTGGCGGGGGTGGTCGTGGGGTGGTTCGCGGCGGGGTGGGGTGGCGGGCCTGCGGCTCGGTCGGAGAGCGGGCACGCGCCGGCCGCGGCCTGGGCACCCGGGCGGACCGCCGGCGTTGCCCTGCTGGCGGCCGTGTTCTGCGCGGTCGTGGTCGCCGAGCTGGCCGAGCTGTCGGGTGGGCCGCTGGGGCGGGGGGCGCTTGCGGAGTTCGGGCCGGTGTGGTGGCAGGTGGGGGCGGCGGCGTTGGGGTGGGTGTCGGTGGTGGCGGTTCCGGTGGCTGTGGTGGTGCGGGGGTGGCGGTGCCACATGGAGCGGCGGGCGGGACGCCGGCTTGGCGAGACGGAGGGGGCTTGGATCGGCCGGCCTCGTGTGGAGGCGGCGACGGGGGAGGCCGTGGGGCGGTCGGCCCTCGTCCAGGAAGGGCCGTTCACGGCGTTGGGGCAGGACCAGGAGGGGCGGGGGGTTGGGCCTGACGAGGACGAGGGCGAGGGCTACGGGGGTGATGGGGAGGGGGTTCCGTACGGAGCGTACGACCATGACACGACGTTCGAGCCGGATGACTTTTCCGCTGTCGAGGTGCCGTCCGCGGAGGTGGCGGAGCCTGAGCCTGAGCCTGAGTTGGAGTCGGGGTCGGGGGCGGAATCGGCGCTCTCGCCCTGGGGTGACGATGACTCGCGTGAGGCTCGCTGGGCGGCGATGAAGGACGTGGCGGATCCGCCGGACGCGCCCGAGGGGTCGGCGTCGCGGTGAGCGCCGAGGAGGGTCTCGCCCCCGCCGCCCCTACCCTTCCCGTCCTTGAAGGGGCGCCGCCCCTTCGACCCCGGACCTGGGGGCCTGCGGCCCCCAGACCCCCGCTGTCGGCCTGAACGGCCTCGTCCTCAAACTCCCCCAGAGGGGGCACCCCAGACGGGCTGATTTCGCCTGGACCGGCGCCGACAGGCACCGCGGGTCTGCGCGCACAGCCCTCGTCCTCACGCGCCGGACGGGTTGGGGTGCCTGGACCGGCGTCAAGGAGCAGCGTCCGCGGTCCTCAGTCCCCCGTCCCCAGAACCCCCCGCAGCTCCTCCGGTAGATGCTCCTCGCACGACTGCTTCGCCGCGGTCGTCAGGGCGTCGCTCGTGCAGGTGTAGTAGTCGCTGTAGACCATCTGTGCCGTGAAGCCGGCGGCGACCACTGCGATGGCGAGGGAGGCTGTGACCAGGCCGCTTACTGCTGCCGTGGTCTGGGGGCGGCCGGTGGGGCGAGAGGGCGCCGGGGTGTTCGGGTCTGGGGTGCGGGGTTTGGCCCGGAGGCTGCTGATGCCCCAGTAGAGGGCCAGGGCACCCAGCAGCAGGGCGACGTACGGCCAGCTGAAGAGGGCGAAGAAGAAGGCCCACATGCCGGACAGCAGTGCGAAGCGAGCGCGGCGCTGGACGGGGTCGGTCGGGTCCCAGCGCAGGTTGGGGCCGGGCGCGGGGCCGCCGGGGCCGTCCTGGCCGCGTCGGGAGTTGTCGCCGAAGCCGTCGGGGGAGCGGCCCGGCTGGCGGTCGCTCCACTGGTTGCCCCAGGGTGAGCGGCCTCTGCCGTCGTCGGAGTCCTGTGAGTCGTCCTCGCCCGACGGGCGGCGGCGCGGCTGCCACGGGCGGTCCGGGGTGCCCTCCGGCGGCGGAGCGAAGGGGTTGTCGTCCTGCCCCTGGCCGCTGCCCCGCTCGTCGCCGTTCTGCCCGCCCGAAGGCGCGTCGGGCGGTGAGGCGGGGCGCTCCCGCAGCAGCACGCCGCTGTGCTCCCCTCCCTGCACCGGGTGCGGGGGGAACGTGAGGAGTCGCAGACTGCGGTCCGGCATCAAGTGAGCGTCTTCCCCTAGGTGATAAGGCTGGCTGTTCTGAGCTGTCACACGAAGAACGCACCGCACGACGACCGCGTTCCCGAGCCCGCTCGCCCCAGACGCTACCTTCCGGCCACGCCCCCGTCCCGTGGGGGCCTTCCGGTGTGCCGGTATCGTTGCTGACGGTCGGCTGCTTCGTAGACTTCCCCGTATCCCGGGGCGCGATGCATTCGTATGAACGTACAGATGCGAGACGTACGGACGCGAACGTACATGCCGTCGGCCGCATGAAGAACGCACCCCCGAGAAAGGGCCCCACCGTGGCCGCCAAGCCCGTGGCCAAGCGCCTCGTCGTGCTGGTCTCCGGATCCGGCACCAATCTGCAGGCGCTGCTCGACGAGATCGCCGCCGTCGGTTCCGAGGCGTACGGCGCGCGGATCGTGGCCGTGGGCGCCGACCGCGACAACATCGAGGGGCTCGCCCGGGCCGAGCGCGCGGGGCTGCCGACCTTCGTGCGGAGGGTCAAGGATCACGGCAGCCGGGAGGAGTGGGACGCGGCGCTCGCCGAGGCCGTGTCCGCCCACGAGCCCGATCTCGTCGTCTCCGCCGGGTTCATGAAGATCGTGGGGAAGGAGTTCCTCGCGCGCTTCGGCGGGCGGTTCGTCAACACCCACCCCGCGCTCCTGCCCAGTTTTCCCGGCGCCCACGGCGTTCGCGACGCCCTCGCGTACGGCGCTCGGGTCACCGGCTGCACCGTCCACTTCGTCGACGACGGCGTCGACACCGGGCCGATCATCGCTCAGGGCGTGGTCGAGATCCGGGACGAGGACGACGAGAGCGCTCTGCACGAGCGCATCAAGGAAGTCGAGCGAAGGCTGCTCGTCGAGGTCGTGGGGCGCCTCGCCCGCAACGGCTATCGCATTGAGGGACGAAAGGTAGTTATCCAGTGACCGCCGAGAGCAACAAGCGGGCCATTCGACGGGCGCTCGTCAGCGTCTACGACAAGACCGGTCTGGAAGACCTCGCGCGCGGCCTGCACGAGGCGGGCGTCGAACTCGTCTCCACCGGCTCCACGGCGGCGAAGATCGCCGCGGCCGGAGTCCCCGTCACCAAGGTCGAGGAGCTCACCGGCTTCCCCGAGTGCCTGGACGGCCGCGTCAAGACGCTGCACCCGCGCGTGCACGCCGGCATCCTCGCCGACCTGCGGCTGGAGAGCCACCGGCAGCAGCTCGACGAGCTGGGCGTGGCGCCGTTCGACCTCGTCGTCGTCAACCTCTACCCGTTCCGCGAGACCGTCGCCTCCGGGGCCACGCCCGACGAGTGCGTCGAGCAGATCGACATCGGCGGCCCGTCGATGGTGCGCGCCGCCGCCAAGAACCACCCGTCCGTCGCGGTCGTCACCAGCCCCGCCCGTTACGCCGACGTCCTCGCGGCCGTCCGCGACGGCGGCTTCGACCTCACCACCCGCAAGCGGCTCGCGGCCGAGGCCTTCCAGCACACGGCGGCGTACGACGTGGCGGTGGCTTCGTGGTTCGCCTCCTCCTACGCCCCCGTTGACGACTCCCGGTTCCCCGACTTCCTCGGCGCCACCTGGGAGCGCGAGAACACCCTGCGCTACGGCGAGAACCCGCACCAGCCGGCGGCCCTGTACGTCGACGGCAGCGGGAGCGGTCTCGCGCAGGCCGAGCAGCTCCACGGCAAGGAGATGTCGTACAACAACTACACGGACACGGACGCCGCCCGCCGTGCCGCGTACGACCACGCCGAGCCCTGCGTCGCGATCATCAAGCACGCCAACCCGTGCGGCATCGCGGTCGGCGTGGACGTCGCCGAGGCGCACCGCAAGGCACACGCGTGTGACCCGCTGTCGGCGTTCGGCGGCGTGATCGCCGTCAACCGCCCGGTCAGCAAGGAGATGGCGGAGCAGGTCGCGGAGATCTTCACCGAGGTCATCGTCGCGCCGGACTACGAGGAGGGGGCCCTGGAGGCCCTCGCCAAGAAGAAGAACATCCGGGTGCTGCGCGCCCCCGACGGTCCGACGAACGACGTCGAGGTCAAGGCCATCGACGGCGGCGTCCTCCTCCAGGTCACCGACCGCCTCCAGGCCGACGGCGACGACCCCGCCAACTGGACCCTCGCGACCGGTGAGGCGCTCGGCGCCGAGGAGCTTTCGGACCTCGCCTTCGCCTGGAAGGCCTGCCGGGCCGTGAAGTCCAACGCCATCCTGCTCGCCAAGGACGGCGCGTCCGTGGGCGTGGGTATGGGGCAGGTCAACCGCGTCGACTCCGCGAAGCTGGCCGTAGAGCGGGCCGGCGCCGAGCGCGCACAGGGGGCGTACGCCGCGTCCGACGCGTTCTTCCCGTTCCCCGACGGCCTGGAGATCCTGACCGAGGCCGGCGTGAAGGCCGTGGTTCAGCCCGGCGGTTCCGTCCGTGACGAGCTGGTCGTCGAGGCCGCGCAGAAGGCCGGCGTCACGATGTACTTCACGGGGACGCGGCACTTCTTCCACTGAGCCGGCATGGGTGAGGGGCGGGCCGTACCAGCGGCCCGCCCCTCACCCGCGTCGATCGCCGTTACGTCGAACTGCGCAGCGCCGCCCAGGTGTTGGGCCCCACCTCGCCGTCGACTTCCAGCCCCTTGTCGCTCTGGAACAGCCTGACCGCGGACTCCGTGTCCGCGCCGAACTCTCCGTCCACGCCCGAGCCGCCGACGCTGTAGCCGCGCTTGCTCAGCATGCACTGCACCTGGACGACGCGCCGGCCCTTGTCGCCCCGGTCGGTGATCTCGGTGCCGGAGTAGTGGGTGCAGTCGGAGATCCAGGGCGGGGTGGCGGGTGTCGTGGCTGTCTTGGTGGGGGCGGCGGTCGGGGCGCCGCTCCCGCCATTGCCGCTGGTGGGCGTGGCCTGCGTGCCGCCCGCGGCGCTGTCGGAGGCGCTCGGGCCGGCGGACTCGGCTGCGACGGCAGACGCCTTGGCGTCGGTGTCCTTCCCCGTCCCCTCCGCCTCCCTTTCCCTTTCCCTTTCCTCCTTCTCCTTGTCACGGGAAGGCGACGAGGAGGAGCCGGGGAGGGAAGAGTCCTGAGCGTCGTCGTCGGCGGTGCTGCCGGCCGCCGTGGCCGAAGCCGCCGCCGGGGCCGTTTCGTCGACGGACGGGCCGGTGACGAAGAAGGCGCCCGCGGCGACCGAGCACACGGCGAGACCCGCGGCGACGGCGAGGTATGCCCTCCGCCTGCGCCGCTTGCCGTCGTCCTCGGAGGCGGGGACGGCCGTACGCTTCCCCGGCAGCCGCAACTGGACCGTCTCCTGGGACGTCCGCGAGGTCCGCGAACTCAGGGGTGCCGGGGTGGTCTCCTGGACGGCGACAGCTTCCAGTACCTCGCAGGCCTGCCGTCGGGCCAGCAGCCGGGCGCTCAGCGGCTCGTGCCAGACGGCTGCGCCGCCGTGACCGGCTGCCGTGGCGGCGTCGGTGAGCTGTCGCGGGGTGGGGCGTCCGGCGGGATCCTTGGCGAGGCAGGCGGCCAGTAGGTCGGCCAACGCGGGGTCCACGGCGGAGAGTTCGGCCATGATGTCCTGCTTGGGCTCCTCGAACGCGACCCGGTGCATCACGTCGACGCCCGTTCCGTCCCCGAACGGGGCGTGCCCGGTGGCGGCGTAGATCAGGCTTCCCGCGAGCGAGAAGACGTCGGAGGCGGTGTCGCAGCGGCCCTCGCGCAGATACTCGGGCGCCATGAAAGCGGGCGTGCCGACCCGGCTTCCGGTCGAGGTGATCGCGCTGCTGTCGGCGGCCTGCGCGATGCCGAAGTCGATGACGTGGGCGCCCTGCAGGGACAGGATCACGTTGGACGGCTTGAGATCCCGGTGTACGACGTCGGCGGCGGCCAGCGCCGACAGGGCCTGCCCCATGTCCCCGACCAGCCGCCACACCCCGGCGCGCCCCAGCCGGCCGCACTCGCGGACCGCCTCGGCGAGGTCCAGGCCCGGCAGGTACTGCGTCGCCGTCCACAGCAGCGAGTCGTCGAACCCGGTGCCGAGCAGCTGCGGCGTGCGCGGGGTGTGGACCCGCCCGTGCACGGCGGCCTCCCGCTCGAAACGCCGCCGGAAGCGGGGGTCTTCGGCGTACTCGGGGCGGATCACCTTGACGGCGGCCAGGCCGGGGGTGTCGTCGGCGGGGCGGGCCAGGTAGACGTGGCCCATGCCGCCGCTGCCGAGCAGGCCGAGGGGTGCGTAGGGGCCGATGCGGGCGGGGGCGGTCGGCTTGAGGGGGGTGGCGCCGGCCTGCGTCAGGGCGGCGTCGAGGGCCGCCGGGGTGGGTGATGGCGTGGGCTGCCGCTGGTCGGTCATGGATCCCCCGTGCCGCTCTGCACCAACGGCCACTCGTGTCACGTCAGTTGGTGTGAGGCTACCGCGTGAGACAGCGAGGGGAAGGGTGGTCGCGGCTACGGGAGGGTGCCGCAGTGGCCGGTGGTGCTGCGCCACTTCAGCCTGTCGCGGGTCTTGGGGCCGTACACGCCGTCGTGCTGCCTGTGAAGCGCGGGCACGCGTCGCGGCCTCCGGCCCTCCCCCGAGGGAGCCGGAGGCCGCGGGTCGAGCGGTCAGCAGGCGCTCAGCAGGTGCGCAGCCCCGGGATCGCCCCGTAGTTCACGCCGCCGGACACCTTGTTGGCGGGGAACCAGCCCCAGCCGCCGTTGCTGACGTTGGTGTCGGCCTGGGTCCACAGCCACCAGTCGTTGCGGGCGTCGCCGACCGGCGGGTTCTCCTGGCCCGGGAACTTCCTCTGGCAGACGAACCAGTTGTCGCCCGCGTTCAGGCGGCCCGCGACGTTGCCGTTGAACATCACGTCGCCGGCCTGGTAGTTGTGGCAGTAGCGGGAGTTGTTCGGCCCGCTGCCCCAGCAGCCGTTCGGTGCCGCCGAAGCCCCCGCCGGCGTCAGGGCCACGGCGCCCGTGGCGAGTACGGCAACGGCGCCCAGCGAGGCGAGCATGCGCTTCATGGTCGGTGTCCCTCCGGAATTGCCACCCCCGTTGGTGGACGGCAACACCGTGACGCCGAGCGGCCCCGAGCGGTACCTGAGAACTCTCAGGGTCACCTCTTCGCGGGCGGCGTGTACTCCTTGAGGTAGTGGGCGACGCGGGCGGCGTAGTCGCGGTACTTCGGGGGAACTCCGCCCGCGTTGTTCACCACCTTGGTCGAGGTGCGGTAGGCGGCGGCCAGCAGCACCTGGCGGTCGCCGGACAGGCCGGTCCGGTCCAGGAGCGGCTCCATGTAGCAGAGGTAGCGGCCCACGGCGGGGATGGACTGGGCCGGTGTGAGGGGAGGCTTGGGGGTCGCCGTCGCGGGCACGCCGTCCGCGCGGATCCACCAGCGCAGCAGACTCGGCGTCCAGCGGGCGATGCCGTACTCGCCCTCCTTGCCCACGGACGGGTCGGACAGGTCCGGGTCGAAGTTGCTCTCCGCCTTCAGCAGGGCGGCGATCAGCGCGGGGGTGACCTCGGGCCGGACGCAGTCGTGGGCGGAGTCGACGATGAGGCGCCGGTAGGCCACCGGGACGCCCTTGTCGGTACGGAGTTCGGAGGCGCCGTAGGCGGCGGCCGTGCCCCTCGTGGTCTCGCGCCCCGGCCCGCCGGCCCCGCTCCCGCCCCCGTCGGCGCCGGTGTCCGCCCAGTTGCTGACGCCGTAGCCGAGGGCCGCCACCGCCACCACGGCGGTCGCGGCGGTCAGCATCGTCGTACGGCGGGAGCGGCGGCGGGGGAGGAGCGCCCGCGGCAGCCGCGGCGAGCGGCCCGTGCCCGCGGCGGCGCCGACCCGCCGCTGCAGCGCCTGGGTGCCGATCCGGTCGCCGTGCGTACGGGTCAGGCAGTCCCGCACGATCTCCCGCCAGGCGTCCGGGAGTTCGGACGACAGACGCAGTTCGTCGGTGCCGCGCGCGTAGGCGGCGGCAGCGTCGCGGCGGGTCGACGGGGTGGCGCCGGGCAGCGGGAAGGCGCCGGTGAGGACCAGGTGGGCGAGGACGCCGAACGCCCAGACATCGGCCGACGGGCGGATGCGCCGGCCGCGCTCGCCGATCTCCGACCAGAGCAGCTCCGGCGGCGTGTAGTCGGGTGTGGAGAAGGCGGGTGTGTACGCGTGCGTGCCCTCCAGCTCCGCCGCCATGTTGAAGTCGGCGAGCCGGGCCGAACCGTCCCTCATCAGCAGCACGTTGGCCGGCTTCAGGTCCCCGTGCACCCAGCCCGCGTGATGCAGTTGCGCCAGCCCCTCGCAGATCTGCGCGAGCAGGACGGGACCGGCGGCGGGGCGCGGCTGAGCCGCGAGCAGCGCGGACAGGGAGCCCTCCGCCTTCTCCAGTACGAGGACCGTGGCACCGTCGAGGGCGGGACGGGCCGGGTCGTCGACGGTGAGGGTGTCGTACATCCGGATCAGCCGCGGCTGCTTCAGCCGGCGGTGCAACTCGACCTCGCGCTCGATGAGTTCGCGCAGGTGGGTGAGCTGGCGGGGAGTGCCGGTGCCGGTGGGCAGGAACTTCAGGGCGACCGTCTTCGGCAGGTCCTCGTCGTCTCCGACGCGCCTGCCCTCGTAGACGCTCCCGAAAGCCCCCGTGGCGATCGGCTCCCGCACCTCCCACGCGCCCACCCGGTACCCCTTCGGCACCGGCACGGCGTACGGCTCGGTCACCGGGCCACCCGGCCGGACGCCGACGCCGACGCCGACGAAGCCGAGAGCGACGCAGCCGGCGGTGAGGACGCGCGCAGGACGACGAGATCGTCCTCGCGCACCAGGTCGAACCGGAGCGCCAGCGAGACCAGCGACTCCTTCTTTCCGTTGAGCCGCGGCCCCGTGTCGGCTGTCTCCGGGCCGGGCTTGAGCCGCAGCTTCACCGCGAGGTAGTCGATGTTCCACTGGACCGACGTACGGGACGCGGCGGGCCAGTTGGGGCGCAGCCGGTCCACGACCTGGTCGACGGTGGGCAGCGGGGCGTGCGGTTCGCCACGCAGCCGGGGCTCGCACAGGGCGGCCAGGACCGCGAAGTAGCGCTTGGTGCGGTCGACCGAGAAGGCGGGTGCGGTGGTCGCGCCGTCCAGGCCGCCCTCGGAACTGAGGTAGTCGTGGCGCGGCGCCCACACCTCGATCGGCAGCAGATCACCGGCCGCCGGCAGCACGATCCGCGAGAACTCGAAGGGGATCGGCGCGTCGAGCCGCCCCGGCCCCACCTTGATGTGCTCGCCCGCGCCCTCCGGGTTCTCCACGACGTACGTCTGTTCCCGGCTGAGGTTGCTCAGTATCCAGAAGGCGCCCTGCGCGGTGATCTCACCGGCTCTGCGGGACACGCCGTCGTGCGCGATCGTGAGGTCGTTGTCGGAGGCGGAACGGCCGAAGCCGAGCCGCTCGCCGGGCGCCAGCCGGAGCTGGGTGCGGCCGGTCTCGTCCTCCGTGGTCGGCGGAGGTACCACGATGATGCTGTACAAGGTGCGTCTCCCCGTGCCTGACGGCTACCCACGTCAGAGTAGGGCGACGCAGCGAGGCCGCGCCCCCCTCGTACGAGTGAGACACGGCCATCGGCTGTGTTTGGCGTGAACTGAGTCCCGCCCCAACGGGACCCTCGGTGAGGTCAGTTCTGTACGACCATCGTGCTCGCGGCCTTGTCGTGCCAGCCCTGCTGGCGGCCCGACTTGTCCCAGAACGGGGACAGGTAGACGAGGAGCTGGCCGATGCCGCAGGCCAGGCTGCCGACGATCGGGATGATCCAGCGGATGAACGAGGAGCCCAGGCCGGGCTTCTGGCCGGTGTCGGCCTTCACGACCCGCAGGCCGACGGCCATCTTGCCGAGGGTGGCACCCACCAGGCCGACCATCAGCCACTCGTACAGCAGACCGATCACCGCGAAGACACCGAACACGGCGCCGACGGAGGCCACGATGTCGCTGCTGGCGTCGTTCACACAGGTGCTGTAGTCGACGGCGGAGGGGTCGCAGTCATTGGCCGCGTTGAAGGAGCCCGCGACACCGACGGCGGCGAGGATGATGTAGATGACGGTGAACGCGACACCGTCGATCAGCCGGGCACCGAAGCGGCGGCCCATGGACGCCACGCGGGGAGGGAAGCCCGGACCGCCGCCGGGGTAACCCGGCTGCTGCGGATAGCCGTAGCCGCCCTGCGGGGGCACGCCCTGCGGCGACTGCGGGTAGCCGTAACCGGCCCCGCCCTGCGGGTAGGGAGGCTGTCCCGGCTGGGGGTAACCGGGCTGCTGACCTTGCTGCGGGTACCCGTAGCCCTGATTGGGGTCCTGCGGCTGACCGTAAGGCGGGTTGGGCGAGCCGAAACTCATGGCCGGATTCCTCCGTTGCGAATGCGGGGACGATGCGGCATTGCGCGGAGGAACTTCACGATTTGAGCGGTTTTGCCCCCCGAACATGTTCCGCGAAACTGCGCCGTTCATCGTTCTAGCTAACGTGCGATTTTGTCCAGTCTGAGGCGGAACCTGTTGTGCAGATGCAATCTTCGGGATCTTGCAAGGGCGATGTGCGTCACGGGTCAGGCGTCCGATTGGAACCGGGAGGGCGTCATCCGGGAGGATGGGTGTCATGACCGCCCAGATTCTCGATGGCAAGGCCACCGCAGCCGCGATCAAGTCCGATCTGACCGCCCGCGTGGCGGCGCTGAAGGAGAAGGGCATCACGCCCGGCCTCGGCACGATCCTGGTCGGGGAGGACCCCGGCAGCCAGAAGTACGTCGCCGGCAAGCACCGCGACTGCGCCCAGGTCGGCATCGCCTCCATCCAGCGCGAGCTGCCCGCCACGGCCACGCAGGAGGAGATCGAGGCGGTCGTCCGCGAGCTGAACGAGGACCCGGCCTGCACCGGCTACATCGTCCAGCTGCCGCTGCCCAAGGGCATCGACGAGAACCGGATCCTGGAGCTCATGGACCCGGACAAGGACGCCGACGGCCTCCACCCGATGAACCTGGGCCGGCTGGTCCTCAACGAGCCCGCTCCGCTGCCCTGCACCCCCAACGGCGTCCTCACCCTCCTTCGCCGCTACGGCGTCGAGATCAAGGGCGCCGAGGTCGTGGTCGTCGGCCGCGGCGTGACCATCGGCCGCCCGATGCCGCTGCTGCTGACCCGGCGCAGTGAGAACGCGACGGTGACCCAGTGCCACACCGGCACGCGGGACCTGTCCGCACACCTGAAGCGCGCGGACGTCATCATCGCCGCCGCGGGCTCCGCGCACCTGATCCGCCCCGAGGACGTGAAGCCCGGCGCCGCCGTCCTCGACGTCGGGGTCTCGCGCAGCGCCGAGGGCAAGATCGTGGGCGACGTCCACCCCGGCGTCGCCGAGGTGGCCGGCTGGATCTCCCCCAACCCCGGTGGCGTGGGCCCGATGACGCGGGCGCAGCTGCTGGTCAACGTGGTCGAGGCGGCGGAGCGCAGTGTCGGCTGAGGGCGGCGTCGGCAAGACGCAGGACACCGAGGACGTCGAGGAGCTCGAGGTCCGGGATCCGGTGAGCGCACCGGACGCGGAGGGCACGCCCCGGCGTACCACCCGCCGCTTCCCGCTGTTCACCAGGGACACGGCACGCCCCGAGGGCGGCGGCCGCGCCGCTGCCGGTGACGCCCCGGCGCCCGCCCGGCAGTGGCCGGTCCTGCTGGTGCTGGGCCTGGTCGCGGTGGGTCTGTTGATCACCGCGCTCGACGTGTTCCGGGTCGGCACCCTGGTGATCGGCAGCGCCCTGCTGGCCGGCGCGGTGCTGCGGTGGCTCCTGCCGAGCGTCGGCATGCTCGCCGTGCGCTCCCGCTTCACGGACATAGTGACGTACGGCGTGCTGGGCCTCGTGATCGTGCTCCTGGCGTTGATGGCGCAGCCGGAGCCGTGGCTGAGGATCCCGTTCCTGAAGGACGCCCTGCATTTCACGGTGGACAGCTGAGGCCTCCCGGCCCCGCAGGCCACACGGCGCGACGGCGGCCCGTCCTCTCCCCCGAGGAAGGACGGGCCGCCGTCTGCGTCAACCCTCGGGCACGGCGAAGGGGCCGTTCAACGCCTGTCAGTGCGCTGTGGCACGGAAGTGACCGTTCCGCTACGTCGCGGCACATCGGGAACCAATGCGCCGCCCGGTGTCGTCACCCGATCGGATCTGGTTCGGAGGTGAGCGATGGGTGCGTGGCAGCCGCTGCCCGACGATCTGCCGCCGGAGGTGCGGCACTTCGTGGAGCAGTTGCGGCAGCTCAAGGACCGCACGGGCCTGAGCCTGGTCGCGCTGGGCGCGCGCACCGCGTACAGCAAGTCCTCCTGGCAGCGCTACCTCAACGCCACCCAGCCCCCGCCCCGGCAGGCGGTCATCGCGCTGTGCCGGGTGGCGGGGACCGGCAGGGACGAGGCGGAGCGCTTCGGGGTGCGGTGGGAACTGGCCGTGCAGGCATGGCCGAAGCCCGCGGTGATGCCGACGAAGGCGGAGCACGGGGCGGACGGGGTGCACAGGCCGCGTGAGGCGGACGGGATGCCCAGGGAGTACGAGGAGCGCGAGGAGTACGAGGACGACCCCACCCTGCCGTGGTGGGACGCGCCGCCCAAGGAACCGGAGCCGTCGTCGAGTCGGCTGCTGGTGGCCGCCGTCGTGCTCGCCGTGGTTCTGGTGCTGACGGCGCTGATCGGGGCCCTTGCGCTGGGGTGAGCCCGGTGAGGCTGTGGCGTCGGACTTGCCCGAATACAGCGCATGTGACGTACGTGATCGTTTATGTGCTTTCTGTGTGTCGATGTGTTGACAAGTTCGGCAATTACGAGGAAGTCGCTCAACAGGCGGGCTAGCGTGGTCGACCGGGACGCCCGGGGTCGTCCCACGTGTTGGCAAGGGCTTACTACCAGGGTTGCGTCGGCCGGGGAGGGGCGCCGGTGGAACACTGGACGCCATTCGATGGGCGTGCAACGGTGCATGCCCACGGTCCCAATGCTCCCGTGCGCCCCCACCCCGGGAACTGAGATCCTTACTGGGCGCATCCCTGTGGGTAGCCACATCGGGGACTCGGCAGAGGGCACCACGCGCGGGGGAACGCGAGAAACACCAGCACGAACCGGGGGGAAGAGGGGGAAGCAATGCCTCGTTGGAGGGCTTTGCCGGATGAACTCGATCCGCAGGTCAGGGAGTTCGCGAGCCAGCTGCGCCGGCTTGTGGACCGCAGCGGTCTGAGCATCGCGGCGTTGGCCGACCGCACGGGATACAGCAAGACGTCCTGGGAGCGGTATCTGAACGGGCGGCTGCTCGCGCCCAAGGGCGCGATCGTGGCGCTTGCCGAGGTCACGGGTACGAATCCGGTCCACGTGACGACGATGTGGGAACTCGCCGAACGGGCCTGGAGCCGTTCGGAGATGCGCCACGACATGACCATGGAGGCCATCCGGATCTCCCAGGCCCGCGCGGCGCTCAGCGAGTTCGGGGCACCCCCGGCGAACGCCAAGGGGGGCGCGAAGGCGGGCCGGACGGCGCGCAAGAGCGGCAGCGCGACGGCGACGCCCGGCATCGCGGGTCCGGCGGGCGTGGCGCCGACGGTACCGCCGGTGCCTGCGCAGCCGACGGCACCGGAGGTCCGGGACTCGGCGGTCCGGGATTCCGCGGTCCGGGATTCTGTGGTGCGCGATACGCCGGTGCGGGATTCCTCCGTCCGGGACGCGGTCCGGGATTCCCAGGTACGCGATTCCTCGGTACGGGACTCGCCGGTCCGGGACTCCGGCGGAGGTGACGTCCGCGAGGACGGGTCCGCGTCCGGGGGCAACTCGTGGGGACTGCAGGGGTATCGAGGTCCGGCGCCCGTGAGCAGCCGTACGTCGGGGGCGGTGCCGTCGGGAGTGTCCGGGGCGTCTGCGACGTCCGGGGCATCCGGCGCCTCCGAGGCGTCCGGCGCCGCGTCGATGTGGGCGCAGGGCGCGTCCCAGCCGTACGGCGAGCCCCCGCAGGGGCCCCGCCCCGGAGGCGGGTCCGCCGGGGGCGGTGGTGGCAAGCGCCGGCTGACGATGTTCCTCGCGGGGGTCGTCGGTGTGCTGGTCGTGATCGCCGCGGTGTTCTTCCTCACCGACGCCGGCCGTGGCCAGAAGGGCGACGAGGCCACCAACTCGCCCTCGCCGTCCGCGACGACCGACCCCGACCTGCCTCCCGGCGTGAAGTGCAGCGGTGACTCCTGCACCGGCAAGGATGCGGAGAGCATGGGGTGCAGCGGCGACCTCGTGACGACCGCCAAGACGGCGACCGTCGGCGCGGCCGTGGTCGAGGTGCGCTACAGCGAGGCGTGCGGCGCCGCGTGGGGCCGTATCACGCAGGCCGCCCAGGGGGACGAGGTGGTGGTGACGGTCGGCAAGACGAAGCAGAACGGCACGATCACCGTCGTCGGCGACACGATCGCGTACACCCCGATGGTGTCCGTGAAGGACGCGGGCGAGGCCACGGCCTGCGCGACGCTGGCCGCCGGGCAGGAGGGCTGCACGCAGTAGCGGGGCACCTGAAAGGGCAACGGAGCGGCATCTCGACGCCGGTCAGGCAATCGCAGCCTGGCCGGCGTCGGGCGTTCGGACGGGGCCGGGGGATCGGGGCGACCGGGGCGGAAGGACCGACCCGAAACAATTTCGAGTCGGACAGGAATGGCCGTCGGCAAAGTGGGCACGCGCACCGTACCCCCACGGGAGTCCGGCAACCGGTACCCCCACCCGGCGGCCGCACGGTCCACCCTCTCCCGGACTGGGCGGCCGCCGCTTTTTGCCCCAGTGGTGGCTTTCTGTGGGCCGGGCCACACGGACCCGGCCGTGCGGGATCCCGGAGGCGCGATAGCCTGACCGGTGGATCTCTCGACGCCAAGAGATCGATCATCTCTACGTCCCGCACCCCGGGGCAGGGATGCCCTCACCGCCAGCTGTCATACGGAGAACGCCATGACCCGCACTCCCGTGAACGTCACCGTCACCGGCGCGGCCGGCCAGATCGGTTACGCCCTGCTCTTCCGCATCGCCTCCGGCCAGCTGCTCGGCGCGGACGTGCCGGTCAGGCTGCGCCTCCTTGAGATCACCCCCGCGCTCAAGGCCGCCGAGGGCACCGCCATGGAGCTCGACGACTGCGCGTTCCCGCTCCTCCAGGGCATCGACATCTCGGACGACCCGAACGTCGCCTTCGACGGCGCCAACGTCGCGCTGCTCGTGGGCGCCCGCCCGCGCACCAAGGGCATGGAGCGCGGTGACCTCCTGGAGGCCAACGGCGGCATCTTCAAGCCCCAGGGCCAGGCCATCAACGGCCACGCCGCGGACGACATCAAGGTCCTGGTCGTCGGCAACCCGGCCAACACCAACGCGCTCATCGCGCAGGCCGCCGCCCCGGACGTACCGGCCGAGCGGTTCACCGCGATGACCCGCCTCGACCACAACCGCGCGCTGACCCAGCTCGCGAAGAAGACGGGCTCGACGGTCGCCGACATCAAGCGCCTGACGATCTGGGGCAACCACTCCGCGACCCAGTACCCGGACATCTTCCACGCCACGGTCGCCGGCAAGAACGCCGCCGAGGTCGTCAACGACGAGAAGTGGCTGGCCGACGACTTCATCCCGACCGTCGCCAAGCGCGGTGCGGCGATCATCGAGGCCCGTGGCGCCTCCTCCGCGGCCTCCGCCGCCAACGCCGCCATCGACCACGTCCACACCTGGGTCAACGGCACCGCCGACGGTGACTGGGTCTCCATGGGCATCCCGTCCGACGGCTCGTACGGCGTCCCGGAGGGCCTGATCTCCTCCTTCCCGGTCACCACCAAGGACGGCAAGTACGAGATCGTCCAGGGCCTGGACATCAACGAGTTCTCGCGCGCCCGCATCGACGCCTCCGTCAAGGAGCTCGAGGAGGAGCGCGAGGCGGTCCGCTCCCTCGGCCTCATCTGACAGGCGCGAGCCGACACTCACACCGATCCCCGGGCGGCACGGCTGCCCGGGGATCGGTGCGTCCGCTCCTTGTTCTTCGCAGCAGCAGAAGAAGCAGATGAAGCAGCAGCATCGTCGTCGAACGCCCGTGCAGGCGCTGCGCAGGAAACGTGAGCGGAAGGAGGGAGACCGCGGCTTCGGGTGACCCGTGTCACACCTGTGTCCTATGCTGGTCGATCCAGACGCGGCCAACTCCTGTGCGGGATGGGGGAGTTGGCTGCGCCATGACAGGGCAACCTGCCATGACTGGTTCCTGAATCGGGGGACGATCCATGACTCAGCCGCAGCTCCCGCCCCAGCGGGGGCAAGAGCCGAGATCCGGGCCACGCCGTCCGGTCGACCCGGCGCGGAGTGAGGCGTGCCGGCTGCTCTGTGCGGGGACGTATCTGCACGTCGGCTACCGGGACGCGGTGATCGACGAACTGTACGTGCACCGCGAGCGGTTCGCCGCGCCCTCCTACGGCTACGACGCGGCCCGCGTCCTCGCCCACGCCCTGCGTTCCCGCCGCCAGGAAGTGGCGTGGTCGGCAGGGATGATCGCCCTGTGGGTGGTCGTGGCGGCGCTCACCAAGTTCCACATCACCGTGGTGATCTGGCCGATCCTGTTGATCGCGCTGGGCCGCCGGCTGGGCGGCAGCCGTGACATCGACGGGAAGTTCCCGCAGTTCGCCATGTTCCGGCGGCTCCTCGCCTTCGTACTGCGCTGGTACGGGCGTCTCACCCTGCTCTTCGTCTACGTCACCCTGTTCCGGCTGCTCATCGCCGGTCCGGACGAGTACGCGTCCGACTCCTACGGTGGTTCGGGTGACAGCTTCCTCGACTCGTCGGACGGCGCCGATTTCGGCACCCCCTTCGACCCGTTGAACGCGGCCCTCGCGGAACCCAACCGCTTCACCGCCGCGTGCCTGCTAGCGCTGCCGCTGCTGCTGGCCCTGCTCAGCGTGGGACAGCGGGGCCAGTTCGCGCGCACGATCGCGGGCGAGCTGTCCAAGCAGCGTTTCCCGAACGCCGCCGACGACCCGGCCGAGTCGGCATCCGCACCTAGGTTCGGCGAACTGAGCCGGCGTATCCGCCAGGAGCAGCACGCGCCGCTCATCCTCTACGCGAAGGCCGAGCCGTTCCGCGGCGCGGGACTGCCCTTCGAACCGTGGTCCCTGTCGATCGAACTGCGCCCCCGCACGGCCGGCGACGGGGACTCCCCCCTCGACGCGCTCAGGAAGACCGACGCCGCGCCCGCGGAGCCGCTCGACAACGCCACGGTGCTGGAGAAGATCAAGCCGCTGGTGGAGCAGTTGCGGGAGCCCTCGGCGCGCACCTCCCCGCAGGCCGCCGACGCCGTGCTGGACCGGCTGCGCGAACTCGTCGTGGACGAGTGCGTGTTCCTGCCCGCGGAAGGGCTGCCGGGGCGGATGGCCTTCCCGTACACCAAGGACACGTATCTGATGCACCGCACGGACGCGGTGGAGGAAGGCGGCGAGCAGCGGCGGCACTTCCTTCGGGTGCGCGTCGGCGGGTGGGACGAGGAGATCGTCGTCACTGTCTTCGTCCGAGTCCACACCCAGGGCGGCATGCTGATGCTCGAGGTCGCCCCGCACGTACTGCCGCCGGTCAACGCGCTGTTCGCCACCGCTGACAGGAAGGCGCACGAGCATCTGCACCGCGGCGGTTTCGGCCGCTACCTCTTTGCGTTGCTGCGCATCCCGGCCGCGACCGGCGACGCCTTGCGGGTCCTCGCCCGTGCCGTCGCCCAGACGTGGCGGCAGCTCACCGACGTCCACGCGGACACGCTGCCGGACGGGCCCGGTGCCTCCGTGCGGGAACTGGGCGCGGACGACCGGGCGACCCTCTTCCAGGAGATGGACGTCGCCCGCTATCTCAAGTCCATCCAGGACCGGATCGCGAGCGGGGTGGGCGAGGCGCTGTGGAACGCCGGGTACGAGGTCGCCGAGTTCGAGCAGAAGGTCACCAACGTGTTCAACAACAGCGGGACCTTCGTCGGCGGCAACGTGCAGGGCAACGGGATCGCGATCGGCAAGGACAGCAAGGCCAACTCGCCGGCCGGCAAGCCGCCCCCGGCCTCGTCGGCCGGTGCCGGTGGCGCGTCGAAATAGCGCGTCGCAATAGCGCGTAGTGCGTCGCATCAGCGTGTCGAACAGCAGCAGACAACGGAGGGACCACATGAACCAGCCGCCAGCGGCCGACGGACCCGGCTCCGGTACGTACGTCGGGGGATCCGTCACCGGCAACGGCATCGCCGTCGGTGCCGGTGCCAGTGCCGCGTACACCTCGATGTCGGCGCCGGCCGACGAGTCGCATCAGGCCTTGCTGAAGGCCGTCCGCGATCTCAGCGAGGACCTGAAGAGGTACCCCGCCACCTCCGAGACGGAGGAGCTCTCCGCGAGCCTGGACGAGGCCGAACGACAGGTGACCACCACCGGCCGCGCCCAGCCCGGCGTCCTGGACCGGCTCCGCACCGCCCTGGAGGCGGCGAGCGGAGTCCTCGGCGCGATCACGTCCGCGACCGCCCTCGGCACGGCCGTGGCCGGCCTCATCGGGGGCTGAGCTATGCGCGGCGGGGGCGCCGGCGAGGTCCGGTGGAACAAGGACACACAGTCGTGGGAGCCGGTGGGCGCAGGCGGTCCTTCCGCCCCGCCTCCGCCGCCCGAGAGGCCGCCGACGGCCGGGGCGCCGGGGGAATGGCCCGCCGGGGAACAGGTGGGCGGGCCGTTACCGCCCGCCCCGGGCCCCGACTGGCCGCAGCCGCCCGCCGCACCGCCCGAGGCCCCGCGTGGCCGCCGGAACAGGGCCATCGCCGGCGCGGTCGGCGCGGCGGTCGCGGTCACCGCGCTCGCGACCTGGCTCGCGGTCGACCAGGCAGGGGACGACGACAAGGCGGGCGGCGCCGCGTCGAGTACGGCCACCACGTCCCGGGACGGCCAGGCCGAACCGCCCTCGGATGCCTCGTCCGACCCGGTTCCCACCTCCGAGGACCCGTTCACCGCGGCCTCCGAGTCGCCCGAGGTACCCGACGGGTTCCGGGCGGTCGAGGATCCGGCGGGCTTCTCCACCGTCGTCCCCGAGGACTGGACCCGCAGCGAGCAGAAGGGCGGAGCCGTCGTCTTCTACACCTCGCCCGACGAGCTCGGCCTGCTGCAGATCTTCGAGGTCGTCGAACTGGGCTACACCCCCGACGACGCCCTCGACATCGCCGTGGACAGCCTCTCCGGGCAGCCCGGCTTCACCCAGGTCAGCCGGGGAGCCGTCCCGGGCGAGACGTATGCGAGCGAACTCGTCTACGAGTACGACAGCAAGGACCTCGGCGAGCGGGTCAAGGCCGTCGACCGGGTCTTCCAGACCGACGACGGGCGCCTGTACGCCATGGTCGTGCGCGGCACGACGGAGGACTGGCCCGGGACGCAGGAGACGCTGGAGACGGTCAGGGCGGCGTTCACGCCGAGCTGAAGCCTTCAGGGTCGGTCGGCGAGCGGGGCAGCGGGCGGTCAGGGGGAGGGCAGCCGCTTCTCGAACCAGTGGCTGGCATAGACGTTGTCGTCATACGCCGGGATGTCCGTGTATCCGCAGGCCCGGTACATCGCCTGCGCCTCGGTGAGCGCGGCGTGCGTGTCCAGGCGTACGGCGGTCAGGTGCCGTGCGGAGGCCTCCTGTTCGAGGGCGGCGAGGAGACGGCGGGCGAGGCCCATGCGGCGGGCGTCGGGGTGCACCCAGACATGGCGGATCTCGCCGACGCCGGGTTCGAGGCGCCGTAGCGCTCCACAGCCCACGGGGCGGCGTTCCTCGTAGGCGACGAAGAACGCGCCGGCGTCGCCGGACACCTCCTCGGGCCGTACGAGGTCGTCCTTGTCGAACCCCTCGGGGAACCGCTCGTCGAGGTCGGCCGCGTAGGCGTCCAGACAGGACCGGGCGTCCGGTGCGGCGCCGTCGACGAGGGCGACGGTGATGCCCGCGAGGCGCAGCAGCCGTTGAGCGGTGGCCATCGCCCCGGTCAGTTCGGCGCGCTGCGGTGCGCTCAGGCCGGCCAGCAGCCCGGCCGCGGCCACGCCCGCGCGCCGGTCCTGCTCCGTCACCTCCACCCGCCCCGCCGGGGTCAGCTCGATCATGCGCGACCGGTTGTCCTGCGGGTGCGCGCTCAGGCTGACCATGCCCTGGGCTTCCAGCGCCTTGGCCATCCGGCTCAGATACCCGGCGTCCAGACCGAGCCGGCTCCTGAGCTCCCGCAGGGACGTGCCGTCCCCGATCTCGAACAGCAGCCGGGCCTCGCCGAGGGGGCGGTCCTGGCCGAGGTAGTGGTCGTCCAGTACGCCGATGCGGCGCGTGAAGTAACGGTTGAAGCGGCGGAAGGCCGTCACATGGTCCGTCGTCACTGGCTCCATATTTCTTTGACTTTAGTCAAAGGTGCCGTCTGCGTCCATCCCTCGGCCGATGGTCGGTGCGCCTGCCACCAGCGGGTGATGACCTCGGCGTAAGCGTCCGCCGCTTCTTCCCAGACGAAATGGCCGGCATCGATGATGTCGAGCCTGCTGTCGGGCAGGCGCTCGTCGAGGTATTCCGCGTTCTCCACCGGGACCACGTTGTCGTCGCGGCCGATGACGACCTGCACCGGTGCCTCGACCGGTCGCCGAACCGCTGCCCCGTGTACGAGGCCAGGTGGTCCTCGCGTACGACGTCCGGGAGCTCGTAGCCGTGGATGTTGCCGGTCGCGGCCGCCACTGCCGTCCTGGGCGGCATGGTGCGGAAGGGGGCGAGGTAGCGCCGCAGCGGTGCCGATGTCCGGGCCCACGACATGCGGCGTCGCCAGCGGAGTGTCCGAACCCGGGCAGGTCCACCGTCACCAGTCGGGCCTGACCGGCCAACCGTGACCACGTCACTTCGTAGCTGTTCAGGCTCTCCGGCCAGGGAACCTGCCGGTGCGCGGCACTGGGCGGAGGTGCATCCTGAGAAGTGGGTCCTTCAGTGGTCTTCTCGAACGAAGGAGCAGGTCATGCCATCCCTCCATTTTCACGTGAACTCCTCGATGAGCCCATCCGAGGTGATGGGGGTGCTGACCAATTTCAGCCCCACCCGCGTCGAGGAGTGGCCCTCCATCGACGCCGAGCACTTCCAGGTCCACGAGCGGGGCGACACCTGGGCCGAGGTCACCGAGGGAAATGAAAAATCGTGGGAGCGTGCTCGCTACGAATGGGACCCGTCGACGAATCACGTCACCGTCACGACCCGCGACTCGAAGCCCTTCGGCTCGGGTGGATGGGAGTTCCAGATGACTCCCACGGATGACGGCACGCGTATCGACGTCGACCTCGAACGGCATCCCACCTCGTTCAAGGCGAAGATGATGTCTCCGATCATTCCCTTCGCCGGGTCGGTGTTCCGCAAGTCCTTCAAGGAGCCCCTGCACACCATGTAGCCACTTGGGCGAAGGCAGCGGCTGCGGCACGCACGCCACTCAGGCTTCCTGGAGGACCAGGCGGTGCAGCCCCTTGCGGTCGTAGTAGCGGGTCATGGCGAAGCCGAAGAGCAGAGCGACGGCGAGGCCGATGGCGATCATGGTCCAGCCGCGGGCCAGGCCGGCGTCGGCGCGGGCGTCGAAGTAGAGGATGGCGCGCACGCCGTCGGTCACCTGGCGGAACGGTTCGAACAGGGCGAGGAAGCGGTAGAAGTCGGGGACCGCCTGGAGGGGAACCGTCGCTCCCGAGGACGGGAGGGCCAGGGCGATGAACACGAACATGGACACCACCTGGCCGATTCCGCCGAAGGCCGCGTTGATGGCCTGCACACCCAGGCCCGCGGCCACGCTGGCGCAGAACGAGAAGATCCACAGCAGCGGCAGATGCGACGCGTCCATGCCCAGGATCGCGACCGTGGCGACCATCGTCAGGCTGGTGGTGAGCACGGCAATGCCGCCAGACATGATCATTTTCAGCAACAGGGTCTGCGTGCGGCTGATCGGGACCGTCGGCCGTCGCGAGTGCCAGGGTCCGATCTCGTTGTCGGTGTAGCCCAGGCCCGCGTCGACGCCGTTGTTGATGATGTTGCCGCCCACGAACGCGGTGAGCACCAGGAGCAGCGTGTAGTAGAAGGCGGTCAGGCCCAGGCCGCTGTGGCGGCCGATCGGGTGGCCCACCCGGGTGGTGACGGTGACCGGGTCGGCCAGGAGAGCGCGGAGCGTCGCGTCGGAACCGCCGGCCTCGGCCCGGTCCGTCAGCTGACGGCCGATCTTCAGGGAGCTCTGGTGAGCGGCGCGCTGGGAGATCTGGTTGGCCAGGGACGAACCGAGGCTTCCCAGGCCGGGGTTGGTGAGAATGGTGAGGGCCGGCCGTGCCGTGGCACGGGAGGTCGTCAGAGCCGCCACCGACTTGGTGAAGTCGGCCGGGACGACGAGGGCGCCGTAGATCTTGCCCGCCGCCAACTGCTCCTGCATCTGGGCCCGGTTCAGTCTGCGCCACTGCACCGCCTTCGACGGAGTCGCCGCGATGACCTCCCGGCTCAGCTGTGCCCCCACGGGCTGCCGCTGTCCCGGCAGCGGCGGGCCCTCGTCCGCGTCGACCAGGGCGATCGGCAGATCACGCAGGCTGTCGTTCGGATTGACGATGCCGCCCATGTAGAGCAGCGACAGGAACAGTGCCACCAGCGCGGACAGGACGGTCGGCACGAGCCAGAGCTTTCCGTGCCGCGCGACGACGACCGCGCGCGCGTGCGGCTGGTGCTGCCCGGACCCCGCTGATGTCATGGCACTCCGTCCGGCTCCGATCCGACATCGTGCCGGCCTCGCCGTGATGTCGACGGTCGGACCGCGACGATAGCTCCGCCGCTGCCGGCCTCCCGCCACGACACGCTGCGCCGAGCGGGGGAGGAATCCGCTGACTTTTGTCGCTTTTGTTCGCATCTTCCGTGACGCAGCGCACTTTCGACCGCGGATCGCGCATGCATTCGGAGGCCGGGGGCAGGCGCACTCGGTCCCGTGAGTGACACGTGTGTGACACAGGGGCTCTGAACAGGAACGGAAGGCAACACCGATCATGGCGGACAGTACGGAACTCCAGGCGCGCGGCACCCTCCACATCGGAGGAGAGTGGCGGGCGGCCGTCTCCGGCGCGACACGCGAGATCCTCGACCCCGCGGATGCCACGCCGTTCGCCGTGGTCGCCGAGGGCGACGAGAAGGACACCGATCTGGCGGTGGCGGCAGCCCACCGTGCCTTCGACGGCGGCCAGGGGGAGTGGCCACGCACGCCCGTCGCCGAGCGCGCCGCCCTGCTGCGCCGCGTCGCCGACCTGCTGACGCGCGACCGCGAGCAGCTCGGCCTGCTGGAGAGCCGCGACGCCGGCAAGACCGTCGAAGAGGGCCGGGTCGACATCGACTGCGTCGCCGACGCCTTCCGCTACTTCGCCGACCTCGTCGCCGCCGAGGCCCCGGGCCGGGTCGTCGACGCGGGCTCGCCCGACCTCCACAGCGTCGTCGTCCATGAGCCGGTCGGTGTCTGTGCGCTGATCACCCCCTGGAACTACCCCCTCCTCCAGGCGAGTTGGAAGATCGCGCCGGCCCTCGCCGCCGGGAACACCTTCGTCGTCAAGCCCAGCGAGATCACCCCGCTGACCACCATCGCCCTGATCGAGCTGCTCGTCGAGGCGGGGCTGCCCGCCGGGGTCGCCAACATCGTGACCGGGCCCGGCCACACCGTCGGCGCGCGGCTCGCCGAGCACCCCGACGTCGACCTCGTCTCCTTCACCGGTGGCCTGGTCAGCGGCACGAAGGTGGCCCAGGCCGCGGCGCCCTCCGTCAAGAAGGTCGCCCTCGAACTCGGCGGCAAGAACCCCAACGTCGTCTTCGCCGACGCCTGCGCCGGCGACGACGCCTTCGACACCGCCGTCGATCAGGCCCTCAACGCCGCCTTCATCCACAGCGGCCAGGTCTGCTCGGCCGGCGGCCGGCTCATCATCGAGGAGTCCGTCAGGGACCGCTTCGTCGCCGAACTCTCCCGCAGGGCAGGCCGGATCCGGCTCGGCCGCGGCACCGCCGACGGCGTCGAGTGCGGACCGCTCGTCTCCGAGCAGCAGCGCGCCAAGGTCGAGGCGTACGTCGACTCGGCGCTCAAGGAGGGCGCGGTGCTGCGCTCCGGCGGCAGGCGGCCCGAACCGTCCCCGGAGCGCCCGGTGAACGGCTACTTCTACGAGCCGACCGTCCTCGACCACTGCCACCGCGAGATGCGCGTCGTGCGCGAGGAGGTCTTCGGCCCGGTCCTCACCGTCGAGACCTTCCGCACGGAGGACGAGGCGATCGCCCTCGCCAACGACACCGAGTACGGCCTCGCCGGCGCCGTCTGGACCGCCGACGCGGGCCGCGCCCGCCGGGTCGCCGGCCGGCTGCGGCACGGCACCGTCTGGATCAACGACTTCCACCCCTACCTCCCGCAGGCGGAGTGGGGCGGCTTCGGCAAGAGCGGGGTCGGCCGCGAACTCGGCCCCGCCGGACTCGCCGAGTACCGCGAGAGCAAGCACGTCTACCAGAACCTCGCGCCGAAGCCGGTCCGCTGGTTCGCCGGCTGACCGGTCCGGTCCCGCTCCCCTCAACCCCGTAAGACCTCGCACGCCCCTGGAGCCACCCCCACCATGTCCCAGAGCACCCATGTCTACGACTACGTCGTGATCGGCGGCGGCACGGCCGGCTCGGTCATCGCCTCCCGCCTCACCGAGGACCCCGACGTCACGGTCGCCGTGATCGAGGGCGGACCCAGCGACGTCGGCCGCGACGACGTCCTCACGCTGCGCCGCTGGATGGGCCTGCTCGGCGGCGAGCTGGACTACGACTACCCGACCACCGAGCAGCCACGCGGCAACTCGCACATCCGGCACAGCCGGGCCCGCGTCCTCGGCGGGTGTTCCAGCCACAACACCCTCATAGCCTTCAAGCCGCTGCCGTCCGACTGGGACGAGTGGGAGGAGGCCGGCGCCACGGGCTGGGGCGCGGTGCCGATGGAGGCGTACTACGCCCGGCTGAAGAACAACGTCGTCCCGGTCGACGAGAAGGACCGCAACGCCATCGCCCGCGACTTCGTCGACGCCGCACAGGGCGCACTCGGCGTCCCGCGCGTCGAGGGCTTCAACAAGCAGCCCTTCACCGAGGGCGTCGGCTTCTTCGACCTCGCCTACCACCCCGAGAACAACAAGCGCTCGTCCGCGTCGGTGGCGTATCTGCACCCGGTGATGGACGAGCGCGAGAACCTGACGATCCTGCTGGAGACCTGGGCGTACAAGCTGGAGCTCGACGGCACCCGCGCCGAGGGCGTCCACGTGCGCACCAAGGACGGCGAGGAACTCCTCGTCCGCGCCCGGCGCGAGGTCGTCCTGTGCGCCGGCGCCGTCGACTCGCCGCGGCTGCTGATGCACTCCGGCATCGGTCCCAAGGAAGACCTCACCGAGCTGGGCATCCCGGTGGTCCACGACCTGCCGGGCGTCGGCGAGAACCTGCTCGACCACCCCGAGTCGGTGATCGTCTGGGAGACCGACGGTCCGATCCCGGACAACTCCGCGATGGACTCCGACGCGGGCCTGTTCGTCCGCCGCGACCCCGAACACCAGGGCCCGGACCTGATGTTCCACTTCTACCAGATCCCGTTCACGGACAACCCGGAGCGACTGGGCTACGAGCGGCCGGAGTTCGGGGTGTCCATGACCCCGAACATCCCCAAGCCCAAGAGCCGCGGCCGGCTCTACCTCACCAGCGCCGACCCGTCCGTGAAGCCGGCGCTCGACTTCCGCTACTTCACCGACGAGGACGACTACGACGGCCGCACCCTCGTGGACGGCATCCGCATCGCCCGCGAGATCGCCAGGACCGAACCACTGGCGAACTGGCTCAAGCGCGAGGTGTGCCCCGGCCCGGACGTCACCGGCGACGAGGAGCTGAGCGAGTACGCCCGCAAGGTCGCGCACACCGTGTACCACCCGGCCGGTACCTGCCGTATGGGCGCCGCCGACGACGAACTGGCCGTGGTGGACCCGCAGTTGCGGATCCGCGGCCTGGACGGAATTCGTATCGCCGACGCCTCCGTCTTCCCGACGATGACCGCCGTGAACCCGATGATCGGGGTGCTCATGGTCGGGGAGAAGGCCGTCGACCTGATGGGAAGTGAGGCGTGATGAGTACTGCGACGCCCGAGAACGTGACGAGTACGACGACTGCGACGACTGCGACGACTGCGACGACGCCCGAGGACACGCCGGTCTTCTCGGTCGAGGGCCTGTGGAAGGTCTTCGGCTCGAAGGCGCACCGCGTCCCCGCCGACCCGGAGCTGGCCTCGCTCGCGCCCGCCGAGCTGCGCGCGCGCACCGGCTGCACGGCGGCGGTGCGGGACGTGTCCTTCGATGTGCGCAAGGGTGAGGTCTTCGTCGTCATGGGCCTGTCCGGCTCCGGCAAGTCCACGCTGGTGCGCTGTCTGACCCGGCTCATCGAGCCGACGGCGGGCTCCATAGCCATCGACGGCGAGGACGTCCGCGCCATGGACAAGACCCGGCTGCGCGAACTGCGCCGCCACCGCGCCGCGATGGTCTTCCAGCACTTCGGACTGCTCCCGCACCGCACGGTCCTGGACAACGTGGCGTACGGCCTGGAGATCCAGGGCGTCGGCAAGGCGGAGCGCCGGGAGCGGGCCGCCGAGGTGGTCGCCAAGGTCGGCCTGGAGGGCATGGAGCACCGCAGGCCGGGCCAGCTGTCCGGCGGCCAGCGCCAGCGCGTCGGCCTCGCGCGAGCGTTGGCGGTGGACCCGGAGGTGCTGCTCTTCGACGAGCCGTTCAGCGCGCTCGACCCGCTGATCCGGCGGGACATGCAGGAGGAGGTCGTGCGCCTGCACCGCGAGGAGGGCCGCACGATGGTCTTCATCACGCATGACCTCAGCGAGGCCCTGAAGCTCGGCGACCGTATCGCCCTGATGCGCGACGGCGCCGTCGTCCAGCTGGGCACGCCCGAGGAGATCGTGGGCTCCCCGGCCGACGACTACGTCCGCGAGTTCGTCCGGGACGTCCCGCGCGAGCAGGTCATGACCGTGCGGTCGGCCATGCGGGCCGCGTCGGCGGACGAGACCGGCAGCGGCCCCGCGATCGCGCCGGACGCGACGGTGTCCGAGGCGATCGAGGCCGTGGCGCGCACCGGTTCCCCGGCCCGGGTCATGGAAGGCGGACGGTGCCTGGGAGTCGTCGACCACGAGCGGCTCCTCGGCGTCGTGGCGGGGACGCAGCAGGGCGCCGCGGCGGGGTCGGCGCACAGTGCCGCCGCAGCGGGTGCGGAGAACAGGTCCGCAGCGGGCGCGGAGAAGAGTAAGGAGGTGGCTTGATGGCCACCGTCACCGCCGCCGCCCCTCGGGCCACCGCGCCCGGCGTCCTCAAGCACCCGGTCGTCCGCAAGCTCCTGCTGCTGGTCCTCGCCGCCGCCATCCTCGTGCCGCTGGCGAACGCCCGCTGGGCGAGCGGCACCTGGCCCTCCGCGCTGACCGTCGACTTCTCCGACCAGCTCACCAAGGCCAGCGTCTGGATCATCGACAACCGGGACAGCCACCCGCTGTTCGTCTACTTCTTCGGGCACCTCAGCAACGCGGTCGTGATCTGCGTACGCGCCGTCTACCTGGTGCTGCTCGCCGCCGGCTGGGCCGGTGTCACGGCAGCCGCGTCCCTGATCGCCTGGCGCGTCGCGGGCTGGAGGCTGGCCGCCGGTACCGGTGCCGCGATCCTGGCCTGCGGGTTCCTCGGCATGTGGATCCCGACCATGCAGACGCTCGCGCTGATGGTCGTGGCGGTCCTCGCCTCGGTCGTCGTGGGCATGCTGCTGGGCCTCGCCGCAGGACTGTCCGACCGTATGGACCGGGCCCTGCGTCCCGTCCTGGACACCATGCAGGTGCTCCCGGCGTACGCCTACCTGCTCCCCGTCGTCCTGGTCTTCGGCATGGGCGTCCCCGCGGCCGTCCTGGCCACCGTCGTCTACGCCGCCCCGCCGATGGCCCGCCTCACCGCCCTCGGACTGCGCGGCGCCGACAAGGAGGTGCTGGAGGCCGTCGAGTCGCTCGGCGCCACCGCACGGCAGCGCCTGCTGACCGCCCGCCTCCCGCTGGCCCGCAAGGAGCTCCTGCTCGGCCTCAACCAGACGATCATGATGGCGCTGTCGATGGCGGTCATCGCCTCGGTCATCGGCGCCGGCGGCCTCGGTGACCGCGTCTACCAGGCGCTGGGTTCGGTCGACGTCGGCGCCGCGCTCGCGGCCGGCATCCCGATCGTGCTCCTCGCCGTCGTACTGGACCGGGTGACCTGCGCGGCCGGGGAGAGCCTCGGCGACGAGCCCCGGCCGAACGGCCGGGCGCGCTGGCTGTACGCCCTGGTCGCCGCCGTAGCCGTAGCCGTCGCCGGACGCCTCCTGGGGCGCCTCGACTGGCCCGACGCCTGGACCCTGAACATCGCCGAGCCGGTCAACCGCGCCGTCGACTGGATGACCGCGCACCTCTACTCCGGTGTCCCCGTCATCGGCGGCACCGCCGACTGGGCGGCCCACTTCACCACCTGGGTCCTCGACCCCGTGCGCGACGGCCTGCAGTGGCTGCCCTGGTGGTCGGTTCTGCTCATCGTCGCCACCCTCGCCTGGCTGATCGGCACCTGGCGCACCGCGCTGACCGCCGTGCTCGCCATGGCCGCGATCGGCGTACTGGGCGTGTGGGGCCCGTCGCTGGACACCCTCTCCCAGGTCCTCGCGGCCGTCGCCGTCACGCTGGTCCTGGGCTTCGCGACCGGCATCGCGGCGGCCCGCAGCGACCGCGTCGAACGCCTGCTGCGGCCCGTCCTGGACGTCTTCCAGACGATGCCGCAGTTCGTGTACCTGATCCCGGTGGTGGCGCTGTTCGGCGTCGGCCGCGCACCCGCGGTCGCCGCAGCCGTCGTCTACGCCCTGCCCGCCGTGGTCCGCATCACCACCCAGGGCCTGCGCCAGGTCGACCCGGCCGCCCTGGAGTCCGCCCGCTCACTCGGCGCGACCCCCGCCCAGCAACTGCGGCAGATCCAGCTCCCGCTCGCCCGGCCGGCGTTGCTGCTCGCCGTCAACCAGGGCGTGGTCCTGGTCCTCGCCGTCGTCATCATCGGCGGCCTGGTCGGCGGTGGCGCGCTCGGCTACGAGGTCGTCGCCGGCCTCGCGCAGGGCGACCTCGCGACCGGTCTGGTGGCCGGCGCCGCGATCGTCTGCCTGGGACTGATGCTGGACCGCGTGACCCAGCCGACGGAACGCCGCGCGAAGAAGGGAGCGTGACATGCGACTTCGTATGCGTAGTACTCGTGCGTCTCGTACGACTGCCGTAGTGGCCGGCGTGTCCTCGCTGGCGCTGCTGACCGGCTGCGGCGCGGCCGACATGACCAAGCAGGCCTCGCCGTTCGCCAACGCGCAGGGCGCCAAGTCCGTGACGCTGTCCGTCCAGTCCTGGGTCGGCGCGCAGGCCAACGTGGCCGTCGTGCAGTACCTGCTGGAGCACGAGCTCGACTACCGCGTCGACACCGTGCAGATCGACGAGGTGCCCGCCTGGGACGCCCTCAGCCAGGGCCGCGTCGACGCGCTCCTGGAGGACTGGGGCCACCCGGAGGAGGAGCAGCGGTACGTCAAGGACAAGAAGACGATCGTGCCCGGCGGCGACCTCGGGGTCACCGGGCACATCGGCTGGTACGTCCCGACGTACTTCGCCAAGCAGCACCCGGACGTCACCGACTGGAAGAACCTCAACAAGTACGCCGACCGGATGCGCACCGCCGAGAGCGGCGGCAAGGGCCAGCTGATGGACGGCTCGCCCTCCTACGTCACCAACGACAAGGCGCTGGTGAAGAACCTCGACCTGGACTACCAGGTCGTGTTCGCCGGCTCGGAGGCCGCGCAGATCACGCAGATCAAGCAGTTCGCCAAGGAGAAGAAGCCCTTCCTGACGTACTGGTACGCGCCGCAGTGGCTGTTCAAGAAGGTCCCGATGACCGAGGTGAAGCTGCCTGCGTACAAGGAGGGCTGCGACGCGGACCCGGAGAAGGTCGCCTGCGCCTATCCGCACACCCCGCTGCAGAAGTACCTCAACGCCGACTTCTCGAAGGAGGGCGGCAAGGCGGCGGCCCTGCTGAAGAAGTTCAAGTGGACGACCGAGGACCAGAACGAGGTCTCCCTGCTGATCGCCGACCAGAAGATGTCGCCCGAGGAGGCGGCGAAGAAGTGGGTGGACAGCCACGAGTCCACATGGAAGCCGTGGCTGTCCTGACGTTCACGTCGTGAGGTCGGCCGCGATGCCGCGCAGCGCCTGGGTGGCGGTGCGGTGGAGTCCCGGCCCGAACGTGACGCGGGTGGCCCCGAGTTCGCCGAGTTCGGCGGGCGAGGGGCCGCCGGTCACCGTGCCGTGCACATTGACCGGCCCCTGGATGCCGGACCGCAGCAGTGGCAGTACGTTCACGGGGGCGCCGATCGGATAGACGCAGTCGGCGCCGGCGGCGACGTACAGGGCGGCGCGCTCGATGGCCTGTTCGGCCGCCCGTTTGGGGTCGGCGTCCTGACGAGCCCGGACGAAGGTGTCGATCCGGGCGTTGACGAAGAGCCGGTCGGCGGCGGCGTGCCGCACCTCGGCGAGCCACTCGGCGTGCCGACGCGGTTCCTTCAGGACCCCGCCCTCGGAGTCCTCCAGGTTGCACCCCACGGCCCCGGTCTCCAACAGCCGTTCCACCAGCTCCTTCGGCGCGATCCCGTATCCGCCCTCGATGTCCGCCGACACCGGCACGTCGACCGCCCGTACGATCCGCGCGACCGCCGCGAACATCTCGTCGGCCGGGGTCTGTCCGTCCTCGTGGCCCAGGGAGGCGGCGACACCCGCGCTCGGCGTGGCGAGTGCAGGGAACCCCGCCTCGACGAAGACGCGGGCGCTGGCGGCGTCCCAGGGGCCGGGCAGGACCAGCGGGTCGCCGGGGGAGCGGCGCCGGTGCAGTGCACGTAAGGCCTCGATCCTGCTCACGGTTTCCGTCCGTCGTTCGGTCACGTCGGGTATCCCCCTGGTGGCATGCGGCGGGCGACCATCACCCGGTTCCAGTTGTTGATGGCGGCGATCAGCCCGATGAGATGGGCGAGTTCGGAGTCGTCGAAGTGCGCGGCGGCCCGCTCGTACACATCGTCCGGCACGAAGCCGTCCGTGAGGACCGTGACGGCCTCGGTCAGCGCGAGTGCGGCTCGTTCCCGCTCGTCGTAGACGTCCTCGGCCTCCTCCCAGGCGGCCAGCAGATCGAGCTGCCGCTCACTCACGCCGTGCTTGCGGGCGATGGTGAGATGCATGTCCAGGCAGAAGGCGCAGTGGTTGAGCTGCGAGGCCCGGATCACGACGAGCTCGGCGAGAGCGGGATCGCCGAGCCCCTTCTTCGCGGTGGCGCTGAGGGCGGACATGGCCTGCCCGACCGCTTGGTCGAGACGCCGGGTCCGGACCGTTCGGACCGGTTGGGCCACTTGGACCGGTTGGATCGGTTGGACCGGTTGGATCGGTGGGGCCGGTTGGGCCGTTTGGGCGGTCACTTGTGCCCGACCGAGCCCGCGGCCGCGTGCTGGGCGGGCTGGTGGTGCCCGGGGGCCATGCGGAAGGTCACGCCGAACCGGTTCCACGCGTTGATCACCGCGATCGCCGAGATCAACTGAGCCAGCTCGGCCTCCTCGAAGTGCTTGGCGGCCCGCTCGTACACCTCGTCGGGCACGAAGCCGTCCGTGAGGACGGTCACCGCCTCGGTCAGCTCCAGGGCGGCGATCTCCTTCTCGGTGTAGAAGTGCCGCGACTCGTCCCAGGCGCTGAGCTGGACGACCCGCTCGACGCTCTCACCCGCCGCGAACGCGTCCTTGCTGTGCATGTCGACGCAGAACGCGCAGTGGTTGATCTGCGACGCGCGGATCTTCACCAGCTCGTACAGCCTGTGGTCCAGGCCCTGCTTGGCGGCGGTGTCGAGCCGGATCATCGCCTTGTAGACGTCGGGGGCGAGCTGGGCCCAGTGCAGGCGAGCGGGGCGTTCGGGGGCGTACTCGATCGTCGAGGGCGAGGGCGAGGTATTGGGCGAGGGCGAGGTATTGGGCGAGGTCGAGGTCGTGTCCGTCGTCGTCATGATCTCGACCCTAGGAGCGAAGCAGCCCAGGAGTATGGTCCACTTCCATGCCGAAACCTTGGGCCACTCTGGGCGTCGACCTCCACCTGGAACCGGCGGGTGGGGGCCTGCGACGGGGCCTGACAGACGCCCTGCGCGAAGCCGTCCGCACCGGCCGCCTCGCCCCGGGAACTCGTCTGCCCTCCTCCCGCTCCCTCGCCGCCGACCTGGGCATCGCCCGCAACACGGTCGCCGAGGCCTACGCCGAACTGGTGGCCGAGGGCTGGCTCACCGCCCGCCAGGGGTCGGGCACGAGGGTGGCCGACCGGGAGGTGATCCCGCCGACGGGAGGGGTGACGGGAGGGGTGACGGCATCGGGCGCAGGGTCCGCTTCCGGCGCAAGGTCCGCACCCGGGGCCGCCTCCGGCCCCGGCCCCATGCCCGCCTCCGGCCCCATGCCCGCCTCCGGCCCCATGCCCGCCTCCGGCCCCATGCCCGCCTCCGGCCCCATGCCCGCCTCCGGCCCCATGCCCGCCTCCGGCCCCATGTCCGCCCCCGGTGCCGGCACCGCACCCCGCGCGATCGCCCCACCTCACACCCCCGCCCGATCCGTCACGGCTCCCCGTCCGGAACGCCCCCGCCCCGGCTACGACCTCGTCCCCGGCACCCCCGACCTCTCCGCCTTCCCTCGCACGGAGTGGCTCAAGGCGGCCCGCCGTGCATTCCTCGCCGCCCCGAACCACGCCCTCGGCTACAGCGACCCGCGCGGCCGCGTCGAGTTGCGCACCGCCCTCGCCGGCTACCTCTCCCGAGCCCGTGGCGTCCGCGCCGACCCCGACCACATCGTCGTGTGCGCGGGTTTCGCTCACGGCCTGCATCTGCTCGCCACCGTGCTGCGGGCGCGCGGGCTGAAGACGGTCGCGGTGGAGTCGTACGGCTTGCCACCCCACTGGAGGCAGCTGTCGAGAGCGGGCCTGTCCACCACCCCGCTGCCCTTCGATGAACTGGGCACGAATCCGGGGCAGTTGAGCGACGAGGGTGCGGTCCTCCTCACCCCCGCCCACCAGTTCCCGATGGGCGTGCCCCTGCACCGCGACCGCCGGGCGACGGTGGTCGACTGGGCGCGCCGCACCGGCGGAGTGGTCCTGGAGGACGACTACGACGGCGAGTTCCGCTACGACCGCCAGCCCGTCGGCGCACTCCAGGGCCTCGACCCCGACCGCGTCGTCTACCTCGGCACGGCCAGCAAGTCCCTCGCCCCCGGCCTGCGCCTGGGCTGGATGGTGGTGCCGCCGACCCTGCTGGAGGAGGTGACGGAGGCGAAGGGCGGCGTGGACACCTGCGGCGCCCCGGACCAGCTGACCCTGGCTGAGTTCCTCACCTCCGGCGCCTACGACCGCCACGTCCGCGCCGCCCGCCTGCGCTACCGCCGCCGCAGAGACGCCCTGGTCCGCACCATCGCCACCCACGCCCCCCATCTCCAGGTCACCGGCATCGCCGCCGGCCTCCACGCCGTCCTCCGCCTCCCACCCGGCACGGAACAGTCCGTCACCCAGGCGGCAACCTGGCAGGGCCTGGCCCTCCACGGCCTGACCGCCTACCGCCACGAGTCGGCGACGGTGCCCCCGCTGGACGCCCTGGTCGTGGGGTACGGGACACCGCCGGACCATGCGTGGGCGGGGGCGTTGGAGGCGTTGGGGAGGGTGTTGCCGTGAGGGGGGAGGGTTTGCGGGGCATGGGATGCGGAGTGTGCGGCGCGGGACGCGGGACGCGGGACGCGGGACGCGGGACGCGGGACGCGGGACGTGGGGCGTGGGATGCGGAGTGTGGGGCGTGGGATGCGGAGTGTGGGGCGCGGGACGCGCGGCGTGGGACGTGGGGCGCGGGACGCGCGGCGTGGGGTGCGGGCGCCGGTCCAGGCATTCAGCTCGTCCGGCGTTTGAGGACGAGGCTCGTTCAGGGGGCTGACAGCTCAGTCGGCCACCCGAGCCCGCCCCTCCCCGTCCTCGTCCCCTACCCCGCCGGAGGCAACCGGAGCCTCCCCGAACCGCGCCAACACCAACGCCCCCACCACCGACACCACAAACCCCAGCACCGCCAGCCAGGCCAACCCCTCGCGTGTCCGGTCCCCCAACCACACCACCCCCACCAGCGCCGGCCCCACCGTCTCCCCGATCACCATGGCCGCCGTCGCAGTCGTCACAGACCCCCGCTGCAACGCCGACGTCAAGGCCAGAAACGCAGCCCCACCCCCCAGCAACAGCGCATACGTCGCCGGATTGGCCAAAAGCTCCGGCACCGCCACCGAGTCGATCAACCGCACCGCCACCTCCACCACCCCGAACCCGAACCCCGCGGCCAACCCCAGCACCAACCCCCGCCCCCGCTCCGGCAACCGCCCGCCCGCCAGGCCGACCCCCAGCACCCCCAGAGCAACGCCGAGCATCGCGAACCTGAGCGCGTCCGATCCCTCCCGGTCCCCTTCCGCCCCCGAAGCGAGCCCCAGCATCGCGAGCCCTGCACACACCACGCCCACCGCGGCCCACTCGCTGCGCCGCAACCGCACCCGCAGCAACCGCGCCGCGACGACCGCCGTCACCGCGAGACTGGACGCCAACGCCGCCCCGACGGCGTAGATGGGAAGCGACCGCAGGGCGACGACCTGCAACACGAACCCCAGCCCGTCCAGGGCCAGCCCGGCCAGATACCGCCACTGCCGAAGCGCCCTCAGCAGCACCCCTGCCTCGCCGCCCCGGCCGCCCTGGGCACTCGCCGTCCGCGCGGCCATCGCCTGAAGGACGGTGGCCGTACCGAAACAGACCGCCGCACCCAGCGCACACAACATCCCAAACAGCACAAAGCGACTCTAGGTGAGCGGCGGAAGGGCAGCCCCCCGACAGCCCCACTCGAAACGATCTCTAGGCTGTCCGCCGGACGAGCAAGAACCGGATCATCGGATTCATCGGGTCCGTCGGATTGATCGGGAACAACGGGAACCTCGGGGGAGACCCACATGGCGGAAACGCGACGCAGGCTGCGCTCCAGCACAGTCGTACTCGGCGGCATGGGAGTCATTGCCGCGGCCCTCACCTCATGCAGCTCGGACCCGGACCGCCGCTGCGTCGACCGCGACAGCTACACCTACGAGGGCTACAAGGTCGTCGCGGACAAGAACTGCACGTCCGGCACGGGTTCGAGCACCTCGTACGGCAAGAGCGGCAAGGGCGGCAAGACGAAGACCGGCGGCGCGGACGCCGCCTGGTACTACGACGCCGACGCCTCCGGGGGCCGCGCCGACTACGGCACCTTCAGCCGCAGCGAGGCCGTCGACCGCGGCGGCTTCGGCTGCTCGGGCTCGGGCAGCAGCGGCGGCTGAGCGGGACCGTAGAAGATGGAGCGCCGCACGACGACCCCCCGCCCCGGCTGGCAGCAGACCGTCGAGGAGCAGGGGCTCATCTATCCCCTCACCCGCCACCCCGACAACTCCCTGCGCCCGTACTGGGACGAGAGCGCCTACTACGTCTTCTCCCTGGAGGAGGTCGAGGCGCTTGAGGAGGTCGTCGAGGAACTCCACCGCATGTGCCTGACGGCGGCCGAGCACATCGTCGCCGAGAACCGCTTCGCCGACCTCGGCATCACCGATCCGCGCATCGTGCACGCGGTCACCGAAGCCTGGCACCGCCGCGCCGAACTCCCTTCCGTCTACGGCCGCTTCGACCTCCGCTACGACGGCACCGGCCCGGCGAAACTCCTGGAGTACAACGCCGACACCCCCACATCCCTCGTCGAGGCCGCCTCGCCCCAGTGGTTCTGGATGGAGGAACGCTTCCCCGGCGCCGACCAGTGGAACTCCCTCCACGAACGCCTCATCGCCGCCTGGAAGAAGCAGTCAGCCCTGCTCCCGCCCGGCAGCCCCCTGTACTTCGCGTACTCCTCCGCCGACGAACTCGGCGAGGACATGATGACCGTCGCCTATCTGAAGGAGACGGCGGAGCAGGCGGGGCTGGACACCGGCTGGATCTCCATGGAGGAGATCGGCTGGGACCGCCTCTCCGGCCGTTTCGTCGACACCCGACTGCGCTTCATCCGCAGCTGCTTCAAGCTGTACCCCTGGGAGTGGCTCACCACCGACCGCTTCGCCGACCACGTCCTCGGCACCCTCGACAACGGCGGCGGCACCGGCTCGACACTGTGGATCGAGCCCGCCTGGAAGATGCTCCTCAGCAACAAGGCCCTCCTCGCCATCCTCTGGGAGCTCTACCCGGACCACCCGAACCTGCTTGCCGCCCATCTCGACGGGCCACGGGAACTGGCGACGACGACGGGCTACGTCGCCAAGCCCCTGCTGGGCCGGGAGGGCGCCGGGGTGACCGTGCACGAGCCGATGCCCTCGAACACCACCGGCGCCGACCCCGCCGACCCCGCCGACCCCGCAGTCTCCGCCGCCCCCGTCGCCCGTGAAGAGCGCTGCTGCTACCAGCAGTTGGCCCCGCTCCCCGCCTTCGACGGCAATCACGTCGTCCTCGGCGCGTGGGTCGTCGAGGACGAGTCGGCGGGCCTGGGCATCCGCGAGTCGTCCGGCCTGATCACGGACGAGTACGCACGCTTCCTCCCGCACGTGATCCTCTGACCGCACGTGGTCCTTGATCGCACGTGGTCCTTGACCGCGCATGGTCCTCTGACCGCACGTGATCCTCTGAAGGCGCGGGCCGGCGGAGCCATCCGTTGCTGCCGCCCGGCGGGGCTCCCCCAGAGGCGATGGCGGCGATGCGATACGATCCGTATCGTCTCGTGCATCCGGAGGCAGCGAAGGGAGCCCCATGGACCACGTCATCGACGTAACACCCGGCATCCGCCTCTGGGCAGAAGACCGCGGCGCCTCCGACGCGCCCCCGCTCCTGCTGATCATGGGCGCACAGGCCTCCGGTCTCGGCTGGCCGGACGACCTGGTCGACCTCCTCGCCGCGCAGCACCGCGTCATCCGCTACGACCACCGCGACACCGGCCGCTCCACCTGGGCATACGACAGCCACCCCTACCCCCTCACGACCCTCGCCGACGACGCCCTCGCGGTCCTGGACGGACTAGGCGTCGCTCGTGCCCATGTCGTCGGCATGTCACTGGGCGGCATGCTCACCCAGCTCCTGATCGCCGATCACCCCGATCGCCTGCTGAGCGCGACCCTGATCGGCACGGGGGCCCTCAGTGACGCCCCGTACCTCCACCCGGACGGCACCCGCACCCCGCCGGAAGAACTCCCCGGCGTCGACCCCCGCATCATCGAACTGTGGTCCCAGCCGTCGACGGACCAGGGTCAGGAAGCCGAGCTGGACCGGCGGGTCGAACACTGGCGAGCCCTGTCCGGCGACCAACTCCCCTTCGACGCCGACTACTTCCGCACTCAGGAACGCAAGATCATCGCCCACACCGGCCACCACAGGCCCGGCGACGCCCACGCCCGCGCCGACACCACCGGCATGCTCCGCACCGAGCAGCTCGCCCGGACCGCGGTCCCCACCCTCGTCATCTCAGCCCCTGCCGAACCCGTCTACCCCCTCCCGCACGCCCACCACCTGGCCCAGACGATCCACGGTGCCAATCTCGTGGAACTCCCCGGCATGGCCCACGCCCTCCCGCCCGAGATCCACACGCCCCTCGCGGACGCGATCCTCGATCACACCGCACACAGCTGAAACCGGACGGCCGGCGGCGCCGGTTCACATCCCGAGCACACCCCGCAACTGGGCGAGCCCCCAGTCCAGATCCTCCTTCCCGATCACCAGCGGCGGTGCGATGCGGATCGTCGCTCCATGGGTGTCCTTCACCAGCACACCCCGGTCCATCAGCTGCTCCGACACCTCCCGCCCCGTGCCGTACATCCGGGCGATGTCGACCCCCGCCCACAGGCCGCGCCCCCGCACCGCGGTCACCCGCCCCGTCCCGGCCAGCAGGCCCAGCTCCCGGTGCAGATGCGCGCCGAGCTGCGCCGCCCGCTCCTGGAACTCGCCCGTCCGCAGCATCGCGATCACCTCCAGCGCCACCGCACAGGCCAGCGGATTCCCGCCGAACGTCGACCCGTGCTCCCCGGGCCGGAACACCCCGAGCACAGCGGCCGACGACACCACCGCCGACACCGGCACGACCCCGCCCCCGAGGGCCTTCCCGAGCACATACACATCCGGCACCACCCCCTCGTGCTCGCACGCGAACGTCCGTCCCGTGCGCCCCAGCCCCGACTGGATCTCGTCCGCCATGAACAGCACGTTCCGCTCCCGCGTCAGCTCCCGCACCGCCGGCAGATAACCGGCCGGCGGAACGAGCACCCCCGCCTCGCCCTGGATCGGCTCCAGCAGCACCGCCACCGTGTTCTCCGTCAACGCCTCCCGCATCGCCGTCAGATCCCCGTACGGCACGATCTCGAAGCCCGGCGTGTACGGCCCGAAGTCCGCCCGCGCCTCCGGGTCGGTGGAGAAGCTGATGATCGTCGTCGTACGGCCGTGGAAGTTGTTGCCCGCGACGACGACCTTCGCCATCTCCGCCGGCACCCCCTTGACCCGGTAGCCCCACTTCCGGGCGGTCTTCACCGCCGTCTCCACCGCCTCCGCCCCGGTGTTCATCGGCAGCACCATCTCCATCCCGCACAGCTCGGCGAGCTGCTCGCAGAACGCCGCGAACCGGTCGTGATGAAACGCCCGCGACGTCAGCGTCACCCGCTCCAGCTGCGCCTTCGCCGCGTCCACGATCCGCCGGTTGCCGTGGCCGAAGTTGAGCGCCGAATACCCGGCCAGCAGATCCAGATACCGCCGCCCCTCCACATCCGTCATCCATGCCCCGTCCGCCGTCGCCACGACGACCGGCAGTGGGTGGTAGTTGTGGGCGCTGTGCGCGTCGACCGCGGCGATCATGGATTCGGTGGTGCTCGACGTACTCACGGGGCTCTCCGTTCCGCCACCACGAGGGCTCGCGCTCCGCCAGTCACGAGGCTCGTGGTCACTGTCCATTTCTGGCCGTTCGAGTGCTTTGCGGCCCCTTCCTATCGTTGCTCGCATGGCGGACGCGGGACCATGCCGCGTCGGCGCGCCCGGTAGTCTGATCGACGGGCCGTGACTGGCGCGCTGGGATGGGACCGACCATCGGGGAGCGGCCCACTGGACCTCGTCGTCCAGCACCGAGTGCCGTGCGCCTGGGCCGAACCGTGAACGCTGCACACGACGTCCGGAGGTCCCCATGCCAGCCGAGCCCCTCTCCAACGAGTCCACCGCCTTCCGTTCCGCCCTCGACGTGATCCGCGCCGTCGAGCCGCGCGTGGCCGACGCCATCGGCCAGGAGGTCGCCGACCAGCGCGAGATGCTCAAACTGATCGCCTCCGAGAACTACGCCTCCCCGGCCACCCTCCTGGCGATGGGCAACTGGTTCAGCGACAAGTACGCCGAGGGCACCGTCGGCCGCCGCTTCTACGCGGGCTGTCGCAACGTCGACACCGTCGAGTCCCTCGCCGCCGAGCACGCCCGCGAGCTCTTCGGCGCCCGCCACGCCTACGTCCAGCCCCACTCCGGCATCGACGCCAACCTCGTCGCCTTCTGGGCCGTCCTCGCCGCCCGCGTCGAGGCCCCCGCCCTGGAGAAGGCCGGCGTCCGCCAGGTCAACGACCTCACCGAGGCCGACTGGGCCGAGCTCCGCCAGGCCTTCGGCAACCAGCGCATGCTCGGCATGTCCCTGGACGCCGGCGGCCACCTCACCCACGGCTTCCGCCCGAACATCTCCGGCAAGATGTTCAACCAGCGCTCCTACGGCACCGACCCCACCACGGGCCTGATCGACTACGAGGCGCTGCGTGCCTCCGCCCGCGACTTCAAGCCGCTGATCATCGTCGCCGGCTACTCCGCCTACCCCCGTCTCGTGAACTTCCGGATCATGCGTGAGATCGCCGACGAGGTCGGTGCCACGCTCATGGTCGACATGGCCCACTTCGCGGGTCTCGTCGCCGGCAAGGTCCTCACCGGCGACTTCGACCCGGTCCCGCATGCCCAGATCGTCACCACGACCACCCACAAGTCGCTGCGCGGCCCGCGCGGCGGCATGGTCCTGTGCGACGACTCCCTCAAGGACCAGGTCGACCGCGGCTGCCCGATGGTCCTCGGCGGCCCGCTCCCGCACGTCATGGCCGCCAAGGCCGTCGCCCTGGCCGAGGCCCGCCAGGAGTCCTTCCGCGACTACGCCCAGCGCATTGTCGACAACTCCCGGGCGCTGGCCGAAGGCCTGATGCGCCGCGGCGCGACCCTCGTGACCGGCGGCACCGACAACCACCTCAACCTGATCGACGTCGCCTCCTCCTACGGCCTCACCGGCCGCCAGGCCGAGTCCGCGCTCCTCGAGTCCGGCATCGTCACCAACCGCAACGCCATCCCGGCCGACCCCAACGGCGCCTGGTACACCTCCGGCATCCGCATCGGCACCCCCGCCCTGACCACGCGTGGCCTGGGCACCGCGGAGATGGACGAGGTCGCCGCCCTCATCGACCGTGTCCTGACCACCACCGAGCCGGGCACCACCAGCAAGGGCGCCCCCTCCAAGGCTCAGCACATCCTGGACCCGAAGGTCGCCGACGAGATCTCCCACCGCGCGACCGCCCTCGTGGCGGGCTTCCCGCTGTACCCGGAGGTCGACCTGGGCTGACGCCTCCGGGCCTCGTCCTGGCGCTCTCAGAGATCCAGGTCGATCAACTCATGGCGTGGTTCCTCCCGCGGCGGTCCGGCTCCCGGCCGGGCCGCCGCGCGGCGTATCAGCAGCGTGCCGCCCACTCCGGTCGCGAACCCGACAGCCAGCCCTGCCACCGCCCACCCGGCATCACCCAGCGCCGGGCCGGGCTGCTTCCCGGCACCAGTGGCCTCGACGAGCCGGTCGTCGGTCTCGCCGAGGAGCCCTGCCAGGTCCAGCCGCTCGAAGACGGAGCGTGGCGCCCGGTGCCAGCGGATGTCGTCGTCCTCCACATCGGGAGCGAGATCCGAGCGCACCCAGGGGGTGCCGTCCCCGGCCACGAACAGCTGGTCCTGGCGCTGGACGGCCACGTCTCCTCCCGGCGGCCGATTCGTCCGGGGCCAGCCCCCGATCCCGGTCAGTCCCCAGATCACCGTGATGCGCATCCGCGGATGACGCCCCTCGACCCACTCCTCGGATACCCGCTCCGTCCCGACGTACGTCGGCTGCAGCAACTGCCAGAGGCGGGCGAAGGCCGACTCGCCGGAGCGCATGGTCGTCGTCCGTCCCGTGCCACCCGCGACGACCATCGCCACATCGGGAACGTCCCGCCCCTGCATCGGCGCCGCCGCGCCGGCCGTCACTGTTCCGCGCAGGACCAGCGCAGCCGACAGCGGGACGAGCAGCGCGAGCCGTGCCCTGCCACACCCACCTGGTCTCCACCATCTCCACGCTCTCCGTCCTCCGACGTGTGCCCCCACAGCTCCCCCTCACGTCTCATCAGCCCCATCAGTCCGCACAACGGGCTCGCCGGTCCGTGCCGGGCATGGCCTCCAAGCCCCGCCCCGGTCCGCGGTCCGCTTCTCAGGCCTCCCTCACACGTCGCGCAGCTCCTGCCTGGGCCCCGGCTCACCCTGCAAGCGCGCCAGAGGCAGCCGCGTGGCCAAGGGCCGCAGTACCAGCGCAATCACCGCTCCGGCTGCGGCGCCCGGCAGTGCCCACCACCAGTCGGTGCCGTCACCCGACCCGGTTGACTGGGCCAGGGGCGCCTCGGTCGCGGTGTCCGTGGCGTCGGTCGCAGTGCCGGACGAGTCCTGCGCGCCCACGCCCTCGCCGGGTGCCTTCGACTCCGGAGGGACGGCTGCTTGGCTTCCCCCGGCCGAGGTCTTGCCCGTCAGGCCCAGGTCCTTGAACAGGGTGCGCAGCTGGGCCGGCTGCTCGGCGCGATGCCAGGTGCCGTTTGCCGGCTGGTTGCGGCCCACAGCGGTGTGTATCCAGACGTTCCGCCCGTCGTCCATCTCGTAGACGCGGTCGAGGCGCCACGGCGTCACGTCATGGGCCATCCACGTGACGCTGACCTGGTGGGCCGCCATGAGGTCGGCCTCGGGCGGCTTGTCCCGCGTGCCCCTGCCGACGGGGCCGAGCAGCCGGTCCAGTTCGCCGTACTCCTCGTCCGAGTAGTACAGCGAAGCCGTCTTCTGGCTCTCCGGTGAGGCCAGGAAGACGCTTGTCGACCCTCCGGCCGAGGCGGGCGTCGCACCCCACAGCAGTAGGGCGAGTGTGGCGGCCAATGCCCCGGCCATGGCCGTCAGTTCACGACACCTGCTCCTCCAGTCGCCCCCGCGACCAGGCCGCCGATCTCCCGAGCGGCCGATCTCATGTCCCCACATCCGAACCCCCAAGTCGAGCGATGCCCGTCCGGCCCGTCCCCGAGCCGCATGTCACTTCTGGTACACCGCCCGACCCGTCGGGGTTCCCACCCTCGGCCCACTATTTCCGGACCGGCTTCTTCGGGGTTGGTCCTGCCTAACGGGGCTGTTCCTGCCTAATTCGAGGACACCTCGGCCGGCCCTTCGAGCGACCGCGCGATCTTCACCGCTCGGTCCTTCGACGCCACACCCTCCAGCCGCAGCGTCACGGTCTCGCTCCCGGCCATGTGGGTCCACAGCAGCGTCGGCCCGGCCGTCCGCTCCTCGTGGGCATGGCGCCGGCCGCCCGCGTCCACCAGCCAGAAGGTCAGCAGGTGCGGTCGGGCGAACCACAAGGCCGGGTCGGTCGTGCCGCCGGTCGAGGTGTCGGTGCCCAGGGAGATCCATTCCGGCGGTTCGCGCACCGTCTTGGCGAAGCCGGCGTCCAGGCTCGCCCGCCGCTCGTCCAGCCGTATCGTGCGCCCGTCCTCGCGCCAGCACAGGCTCACCACGACCCGCCCCTGCGGCTCACTCGTCACCGAGGCGGTGTCCGGCATGCCGAGCTCCTCCGGCACCGGCGGTTCGAACCCGGCCCGGCGCTCCGCCTCGGCGAGCGGCACCGAGCGGCCGCAGCCGGGAACCTCGGCGCCGGGTGTGGGGACGGCAGACGGGTCGTACCGCACGTCGACCCCGGCGAAGTCGAACCAGTCGAACACCGCAGCCCGCACCGGGGGCGTGAGCACAAGCACCGCCAGCAGGCCGCACAGGGCCGCCGTCAGCGAACGCCACCGCATCCGCGTCCAGCGCCGCAGTGCCCGCAGCCGTTCTGCGGCGCCCGGTGGCTCGGCCACCGGAACCGGTACCTGCTCGGCGAGTAGCTGCCCCAGCACCCGCTCGACCATCGTCTCGGCGCCGTCCGCCGCGCCCGGCGCGTCCAGTGAACGTCCGAGTGCCCGCAGCTCCGTGGGAAGCCCTTCGGCGGCGTCGCGTCGGCCGCGATCACCGGTGCCCGCGCTGCCGGCTCCCCGACCGCTCCGACCGGCGCCGTCACGCCCGCACGTACGCCGTCCGACACCTTCACCCTTGGGCGCCCCCGGACCGTCGCCGTCGTACGGCCTCTGTCCGTCACCCATGCTCATCACCCCCTTCCCGAGGCTGAAAATCGGGCAGCAAGCGCCCCAGCTTCCGCAGCGCGCGGTTCAGCCGGGATTTCACCGTGCCCCGGGGCCAGCCCAGGGCCTGGGCCGTCTCGGACTCGTCCATTTCCAGGAGGTAGCGGTAGGTCACGACCAGGCGATGCTCCTCGCTCAGCTTCTCCAGGGCGGACTGCAGCGCGGCACGGCGCTCTATCTCCAGGGCGGCCACCGCCGGGTCCGCCGACTCCGCTATCAGGGGCTCCGCCTCCACGAATGCCGCCTCGCGCCCGGCGAGCGAGCGCTGGCGGGCCGCCGTGCGCACTGTGTTCCTCGTCTCATTGGCCACGATCGCGAGCAGCCACGGCTTGAACGCCGAGCCGTCCTTGAACCGTCCCAGCGAGCAGTACGCCTTGACGAAGGCCTGCTGCACCACGTCCTCCGCGTCCGCACCCGCCCCGAGCGCGGCGGCCGCCCTGAGCGCGATGCCCGAATGGGCCCGCACCAGCTGCGCATACGCCTCCGGCTCTCCGGCGCGTACGCGTGCGATCACCGCGGCCTCATCGACGATGCGGCCCCCCTCCCGCGTTCTCACATTCTTGGTACACCGCCCGGACCGGATCGGTTCCCACCCGTGTCGCATCTGTTTCGGTGCCGTTCCGGATCGGCCCCCGACACCTGAGAGAATGGTGAGCATGGCCTCTGATCGACCCCGCGTGCTCTCCGGAATCCAGCCCACCGCAGGCTCGTTCCACCTCGGCAACTACCTCGGCGCCGTCCGCCAGTGGGTGGCCCTGCAGGAGACCCACGACGCGTTCTACATGGTCGTCGACCTGCACGCGATCACGCTCCCGCAGGACCCCGCGGACCTGCGCGCCAATACCCGGCTCGCCGCCGCCCAGCTTCTCGCCGCCGGCCTCGACCCCGAGCGCTGCACGCTCTTCGTCCAGAGCCATGTCCCCGAGCACGCCCAGCTCGCCTGGGTCATGAACTGCCTCACCGGCTTCGGCGAGGCGTCCCGCATGACCCAGTTCAAGGACAAGTCCGCCAAGCAGGGCGCGGACCGGGCGTCGGTCGGCCTGTTCACGTACCCGATCCTGCAGGTCGCGGACATCCTGCTGTACCAGGCCAACGAGGTCCCGGTCGGCGAGGACCAGCGCCAGCACATCGAGCTCACCCGCGACCTCGCCGAGCGCTTCAACGGCCGCTTCGGCCAGACTTTCACCGTCCCGAAGCCGTACATCCTCAAGGAGACGGCGAAGATCTACGACCTTCAGGACCCGTCGATCAAGATGAGCAAGTCGGCCTCCACGCCGAAGGGCCTCATCAACCTCCTCGACGAGCCCAAGGCCACCGCCAAGAAGGTCAAGAGCGCGGTCACCGACACCGACACCGTCATCCGCTACGACGTCGCGAACAAGCCGGGCGTCAGCAACCTGCTCACGATCTACTCGACCCTCACCGGGGCGGGAATCGCGGACCTGGAGCAGAAGTACGACGGCAAGGGCTACGGTGCGCTCAAGACGGACCTCGCCGAGGTCATGGTCGAGTTCGTGACGCCGTTCCGGGAGCGGACCCAGCAGTACCTGGACGACCCGGAGACGCTGGACTCGATCCTGGCCAAGGGCGCGGAGAAAGCGCGTGCCGTCGCCGCGGAGACGCTCTCCCAGGCGTACGACAGGGTGGGCTTCCTGCCTGCCAAGCACTGAGCCCGCGCCACGGCAGACGACCGGAACACGGCCGTACCACCGCACAGCGCTGCACATCACTACGGTTGCGCCTGCCCGCAGCACCGCCGTGGCCGTACAGTCGATAGCCGAGCGACCGCATCGGCGGCCGCTCACGCTCACCAACAGGGCACGAGCTCACAACAGGACGAGCCTCGCGATGCGCGAGCTCACCGACAGACGACAGGAGACGACGTGGGGACCGTAACGATCGGCGTGTCGATCGCGGTCCCGGAGCCTCACGGCAGCCTGCTCCAGGAGCGGCGCGCGGGCTTCGGCGACGCCGCGGCTCACGGCATCCCCACGCACGTCACACTGCTGCCGCCGACAGAGGTCGACGCATCGCTGCTGCCCGCGATCGAGACGCACCTCGTCGAGGTCGCGGCCGCCGGCCGCCCCTTCCCGATGCGGCTGTCCGGGACCGGCACCTTCCGGCCCCTCTCGCCGGTCGTCTTCGTCCAGGTCGTCGAGGGCGCCGCGGCCTGCACCTGGCTGCAGAAGCAGATCCGCCACGCCTCCGGTCCGGTCGCCCGCGAACTGCAGTTCCCGTACCACCCGCATGTCACCGTCGCGCACGGCATCGACGAGGCATCGATGGACCGCGCCTTCGAGGAGCTGGCCGATTACCAGGCCGCATGGTCCTGCAACGGCTTCGCCCTCTACGAGCAGGGCGCCGACGGCGTGTGGCGCAGGCTGAGGGACTTCGCCTTCGGCGGCTCCGTGGTGCCGCCGCAGGCAGGGGCGGTGGAGCGCGGGTCGATCCCGGCGGGGTAGCTCCGCTGGTGGGGTGGGGGCGGTTGGTGGTCGGCTGCGGGTTCGTGGTGGCTGGTTGCGCAGTTCCCCGCGCCCCTGGGGGTTTCGGGGCGCGGTGTTGATGCGGCGCCCCAATCGCGCGCCCCTGCGGCGTTGTGGAGTTGGCGCCCCATGCAGTGGGACCTAGATCGGCAGGCGGCGGAACATCGATCGCGGCATGTGCCGTAGCGCTGACATCACCAGCCTGAGTGCGCCCGGGACCCACACCGTCTCCGAGCGGCGCCGTAGGCCCACTTCGATTGCCGTCGCGACCGCCTCCGGGGTGGTCGCGAGCGGCGTTTCCTCCAGGCCGGCGGTCATCTTGGAACGTACGAATCCGGGGCGGACGATCATGACGTGGACGCCGGTGCCGTGCAGGGCGTCGCCCAGGCCCTGGGTGAAGGTGTCGAGGCCGGCCTTGCTGGAGCCGTAGATGAAGTTGGCGCGCCGGGCCCGCTCGCCGGCGACCGAGGACAGGACGACCAGGGAGCCGTGGCCCTGGTTCTGGAGGGCGCTCGCGCTGACCAGGGTCGCCGACACGGCACCCGTGTAGTTGGTCTGGGCGACCCGCACCGCGCTCAGCGGCTCGCGCTCGTCGTGGGCCTGGTCGCCGAGGATCCCGAAGGCGAGCAGCACCATGTCGATGTCGCCCTCCGCGAAGACCTTGCCGAGCGCCGTCTCGTGGGTCCCGGGGTCGAGCGCGTCGAAGGCCACCGTGTGCACGTCGGCCCCCAGAGCGCGCAGATCGGCCGCGGACTGCTCCAGGGCGGGCGACGGGCGGCCCGCCAGCCAGACCGTGCGGGTACGGCGCGCGATCAGGCGGCGTGCGGTGGCCAGCGCGATCTCGGACGTACCGCCGAGGACGAGCAGGGACTGGGGGAGGCCGAAGGCGTCCTTCACGACAGCTCCTAGGGATCTGAGGTCCGAGGGTGAGCGGTTGATGGTGCGAGAGGTCGGTACGGTGCGAGAGGTCCGTTGCCGGTGCTACAGGCTCAGTCGGCGGGCCAGGTCCGACACGAACACGCCGTGCGGGTCCACCTCCGTGCGCAGCGCGCGGAAGGCGTTCAGGCGGGGGTACATCGCGGCGAGCAACTCGGGCCGCAGCCGGGAGTCCTTGGCGAGGTACACGCGCCCGCCCGCCGCGGCCACCTCCTCGTCCAGCGCGTCGAGGAGAGTGCCGAGGCCGGGCAGGCCGGCCGGGATGTCCAGGGCCAGGGTCCAGCCGGGTGCGGGGAAGGAGAGCCAGCCGGGGTCGGCCTCCCCGAAGCGTTTGAGGACGGCCAGGAAGGACGGGCAGCGGTGCTCGGAGATGCGCCGCACGATCCGGCGCAGCGTCTCCTCCTGGCCGTGTCCGACGACGAACTGGTACTGCACGAAGCCGCCGCGGCCGTAGATCCGGTTCCAGTGCGGGACGCCGTCCAGCGGGTGGAAGAAGGCGGTGAGCCGCTGCAGTTCGCCGGTACGCGCGTGTGGCGCCTTGCGGTACCAGAGCTCGTTGAAGCAGCCCACGGTACGGCGGTTCAGCAGGCCCTCCGGCAGGAACGCGGGCGCGGCCGGCAGACGGGAGGGGCGGAAGGCGAGCGGGTCTCGCCACGCGCGTGTGCCTTCGCGCAGCGCCTCCAGGGGCGCGTGGTCGCCGCGGGTGAGCACCGCGCGCCCCGTCGCCGCGCCGCGTGCCAGCAGGTCGATCCACGCCACCGAGTAGCGGTAGTGGTCGTCGGTGGCGGCCAGGCGTGCCATGAGGTCGTCGAGGTCCCGCGCGCGTTCCGTGTCGACCGACATCAGCGAGGTCTGCACCGGCTGGAGTTGGAGCGTGGCCGTCAGGATCACGCCGGTCAGGCCCATGCCGCCGGTGGTCGCGTCGAACAGGGGCGTGCCGCGCCGGACGGTGCGGATCTCGCCGTCGGCGGTGAGGAGTTCCAGTGACAGGACGTGCCGGGAGAAGGCGCCCGAGACGTGGTGGTTCTTGCCGTGGATGTCGGCCCCGATGGCGCCGCCGACCGTCACATAGCGGGTGCCGGGCGTCACCGGCACGAACCAGCCGAGCGGGAGCAGCACCTCCATCAGCCGGTGCAGGGAGACGCCCGCGTCGCAGGCCACGGTGCCGCCGTCGGCGTCGATCGCGTGGATGCGGTCCAGGCCGGTCATGTCGAACACCGCGCCACCGGCGTTCTGCGCCGCGTCCCCGTACGCCCGCCCGAGGCCCCTCGGGATGCCTCCGCGCGCCCCACAGCCCCGGACGGCGGCCGCCGCCTCCTCGTACGTCCTGGGGCGGATCAGACGGGCTGTCGTGGGGGCGGTGCGGCCCCATCCCGTGACGGAGACGGTGTCGGCAGGCATGTCGGCGACCGTAGCGCCCGCATCTGAGGGATTACTTCTGAAACATCCAGCTTCTCCCCGAAATGGGTGATTAATGGGATGTCGCTCAATATTGCCGTAATTCTGGCCCTGTGGGCGTGAACAGTGAGTCCACATGGACCACCTCGACGACATCGATCAGCGAAGCCTTCGGGGCGCGGACCGCCGAATCCTTTCCGCACTCCATGCCCGTGGTGGCGACCCACGGGTCGCCACCGCCGCTCGTGCCCTCTCCCGGGCGGGCGAGCACGGCGCGCTGTGGCTGGCGGCAGGCGTCGCGGGGGCGGCTGTGGACGGTGCGCGACGTGGCGCATGGTTGCGCGGGACGGCGGTCACCGCGGGTGCGCACCTCGTCAGCATGGGTGTGAAACGGGTGGTGCGCCGCCCGCGTCCGGCGCATGTCGAGCCCCTGGTGCGCACCCTCGGCCGGCACTCCTTCCCCAGCTCCCACGCGGCCTCCGCGGCCGCTGCCGCCGTCGCCTACGGCGCGCTCGGCGCGTACATGATCGTGCCGCTCGCCGCCGCGATGTGCGTGTCGCGCCTGGTCGTCGGGGTGCACTACCCCTCGGACGTGGCGGCAGGCGTGGCGCTCGGGGCGCTCACGGCGCGCGCCGGGGCACGCTGGGTGAGCACGGGGGACGCCCGTGCCTGAGACCGCGCACCTGACAAGCGCCGCGCGCATCAGGCAGGCGGCACTCCACGAGCAGCGCACGCCCCCACGGCGGGCCGTACCGCCACCCCGCAGAGCCGGCCTCCGCGCGCTTCTGAAAGGCCTCCTCAAGACCGCGCGCCCCAAGCAGTGGATCAAGAACATCCTGGTCATCGCCGCTCCGGCCGCCGCCGGTCGGCTCTTCTCGGTCCATGCCCTCACCCAACTCGCGCTCGTCTTCGCCCTCTTCACCGCCAGTGCCGCCGCCGTCTACCTGATCAACGACGCCCGCGACGCCGAGGCGGACCGCGCGCACCCCACCAAGCGCCACCGCCCGGTCGCCGCCGGACAGGTCCCCGTGCCGGTCGCCTACGCCGTCGGCGGCACCCTGGCCGCCCTCGCACCGACCGCCGCGGCCTGGCTGACCTCACCGGCTGTAGCGGCCCTGCTCGCGGCGTACATCGGCATGCAACTGGCGTACTGCGTCAGCCTCAAGCACGTCCTGGTCGTCGACCTCGCCGTCGTCACGACCGGGTTCCTGATGCGGGCGATGATCGGCGGGCTCGCGCTGGGCATTCCGCTGTCGCGCTGGTTCCTGATCACGACCGGGTTCGGGGCGCTGTTCATGGTGTCGGCCAAGCGGTACTCCGAAGCCGTGCAGATGGCCGGGAAAGCGGGCGCCACGCGCGCGTTGCTCACCGAGTACACCACCGGCTATCTGCGCTTCGTCTGGCAGCTGGCGGCCGGCGTCGCCGTGCTTGCCTACTGCCTGTGGGCCCTGGAGGAGGGCGGCGTCCCGCACGCGAGCCTGCTGCCCTGGCGCCAGCTGTCCATGGTCGCCTTCATCCTCGCCATCCTGCGCTACGCCGTCTTCGCCGACCGCGGTACCGCGGGGGAACCCGAGGACGTCGTCCTGCGCGACCGCGCGCTCGCCCTCATCGGCGTGGTGTGGCTGGCCATGTACGGGTTGGCGGTGGCCAATTGGTAGGCACGCGTGTGTGGAGGGGCCGGCGTGAAGAGGTCGGCACGCGTGCGTGGGACGGCGGGGGTGAGGGGGTCGGCACGCCTGTGGCTGAGGGCGGGGGTGACGGGGATGGCCTACGTGTGGGGGATAGCCGGGATGAGGGAGTCGGCACGCGTGTGGGGAAGCCCTGGGGTGAGGCGGGGGGTACGCGTGTGTGGGAGCGCGGGGGCGAGGCGGGCGCCACGCGTGTGTGGGGTGACCGGCGGGAACTCCTCGGCTTCGCCGGCGTCGGCCTCCTCGCCTACACCGTCGACCTCGCCCTCTTCACCTGGCTGCGAGGCCCGGCCGCCCTCGACCCCCTCACCGCCAAGGCCCTCTCCTTCGTGGCCGCCTGCACGGTCGCCTACGTCGGGAACGCCCTCGGCACCTACCGCCACACCCACCCGAGGGGCCTGCGCCCCTACGCCCTCTTCCTCGTGGTGAACGCCGCCGGGGCGGCCGTACAGCTGCTGTGTCTCACCGTGAGCCACTACGGGCTCGGCTTCACCTCCCAGCGCGCGGACACCGTGTCCGGAGCCGGAATCGGGATGGTGCTGGCTACGGTCCTGCGGTTTTGGGGCACACGGACATTGGTCTTCCGGAGGGAGGGCAGATTCGGATCATGGACTGGCTGAAAAAACTCCCCGTCGTCGGGTCCGCGGCGACCTGGCTGATGACCACGCATGCGTGGCGGTCGTACGAGCGCATGGACCGGGTGAAGTGGACACGGCTGGCCGCCGCGATGACGTTCACCAGCTTCGTGGCGCTGTTCCCGCTGCTCACCGTGGCCGCCGCGATCGCCGCCGCGACGCTGAGCACGGAGCAGCAGAACAAGCTTGAGGACAAGATCGCCGATCAGGTGCCCGGCATCTCCGACCAGCTCAACATCGACGCGCTGGTGCAGAACGCCGGCACCGTCGGTCTCATCGCCGGTGCTGCCCTGCTGGTCACCGGCATCGGCTGGGTCACGGCCACGCGCGAGTGCCTGCGCGCGGTGTGGGAGCTCCCCGACGACGAGGAGAACCCCGTCCTGCGCAGGGCCAAGGACGCGGGCGTCCTCCTCGGCTTCGGCGGCGCCGTACTCGTGACGATCGCGGCCTCCACGGTCGCCTCCGCCCTGGTCGGCTGGATCACCCGGCAGCTGGGCATCGACGAGGGCGGCTGGGGCGGGATCCTGCTGCAGACCGCCGCGTTCCTGGTGGCCGTGCTCGCCAACTTCCTGCTCCTGCTGTACGTGCTGACCCTGCTGCCCGGCGTCGAACCGCCGCGCCGCCGGCTGATGGTGGCCGCACTGATCGGCGCGATCGGGTTCGAGCTGCTGAAGCTGCTGCTCAGCGGCTATATGCAGGGCGTGGCGACGAAGAGCATGTACGGCGCGTTCGGTGTGCCTGTCGCCCTGCTGCTGTGGATCAACTTCACCTCGAAGCTGGTGGTGTTCTGCGCCGCCTGGACGGCGACGCAGAGCAAGGAGGTCGAGCTCGCCGACGAGTCCGAAGGCCCCGGCGAGCCCGAGAACAGGGAGCCCGGGAAGGATGAACCCGGGAAGGGTCAGCCCGGGCAGCCCGGGGTCAGGAACGGCCCCGACGCCGCACCAGGTCGGGCAGCGGCCACCGGCGGTTGATCAGGAACGCGCCCGCCGCGAGCAGCACCAGCGCCCCGCCGGTGATCCCGAGCGCGACCCCGACGCCGCTCGAGCCGTCCGCGGCCGAGGCACCCACCGCCGACTTCGAGGACTTCTCGGCGTCCCCGGTGCCGCCGGCCTCCCCGGAGTCGTTCGCACCCGGCTGGGCGGTGGCCTGCGCCGCGCTCTTCGGCGGCACCAGCTCACCCACCGGCTGCACCTTGCCGGCCGCCTGGAAGCCCCAGTCGAAGAGCCTCGCGGTTTCCTTGTAAACCTCGTTGTGCTCGCTCTTCTCCGGGTTCATGACGGTGACGAGCAGCACCTTGCCGTTGCGCTCGGCGACGCCGGTGAAGGTGGAGCCGGCGTTCGTCGTATTGCCGTTCTTGACACCCGCGATGCCCTGGTAGACGGAGATGTCGGAGTCGCCGCTGAGCATCCGGTTGGTGTTCTGGATCTCGAAGGTCTCCCGGACGGACTTGCCCTTCTTGTTCTTCGTCGTCTCGCCCGGGAACTTGGCGCTGACGGTCGAGCAGTACTCCCGGAAGTCCTTCTTCTGCAGCCCCGAGCGGGCGATCAGCGTCAGGTCGTACGCCGACGAGACCTGGCCCGGAGCGTCGTAGCCGTCGGGGGACACCGCGTGCGTGTCGAGGGCTTGCAGCTCCTCGGCGTGCTCGTTCATCTCCTCGACGGTGTTGTCGATTCCGCCGTTCATCTTCGACAGCACATGCACGGCGTCGTTGCCGGAGCGCAGGAAGACCCCGAGCCACAGGTCGTGGACGCTGTACGTCTCACCCTCCTTTATCCCGACCATGCTGGAGCCGGACCCGATGTCCGCCAGGTCGGACGGGACGACCTTGTGCTCCGTGGTCTTCGGGAACTTCGGCAGCACCGTGTCGGCGAACAGCATCTTCATGGTGCTCGCGGGCGCGAGCCGCCAGTGCGGGTTGTGCGCGGCGAGCACATCGCCGGACTCGGCGTCGGCGATGACCCAGGAGCGGGCGGTCAGGTCCTTGGGCAGGACGGGGACGCCGCCCGCGAGGTTCACCTGGGTGCCGGGCTGCCCCAGCCGCTCGCCGCCAACGGTCGACATGTTCGCCGGGGGAGTGGCCGACGGACTCGTACTCGGTGACGGCTTGGGGGCCGCGTAGGAGACGGGCGCGGTCAGCGCGAGGGACGACACGACGGCTGAAGTGACCAGCAGGGCTCGCCCGGTGGTCTTCTTGGGTGCGGACACGAGCGAGAACGTACATGCCGTTCCCATGGAAGTCCCGCTTCTGTCCCCACCCCGCTCGGAGGGCCGGACACGCGACGGCGATACTGAACGCATGAAGCTCAGCCGCCCCGTCTCCTGGTTCCTGCTCGCCTTCGGGGTGTGGAGCTGGGTCATCTGGGTCACTTTCGTCAAAAACCTGATCAAGGACAGCAGCGGGCTCGCGTTCGACGACGGTCACCCGACGGCGTACTTCTGGGTGCATCTGCTGCTCGCCGTCGTCTCCTTCGTATTGGGGACGGTCGTCGGCGTGATCGGGTTGCGTGGAGTGCGCGCACTGCGCCGGACGTCATAGGAACTCGGCCATCGCGCCGGGCGTTCACTCAGCACGCAACGGAAAGGGAACGTCGGCGTGGTCATCGTCTTCGCGCTTGTCGCACTGCTGGTGCTGTCCGTCCTGGTGGTGGGCAACTGGTGGCTGTGGCGCCGTCTGTTCCGCGACACGACCCGCGGCCCCGGGTTCGTGCGCCGCGCGGGCGTGGTGGTCATCGCCGGTGGCTGGGCGCTGACGATCGGGGCCCTCGTTGCCGAGCGCTCGGGCGCGCCCTTCTGGCTCCAGCAGGTCCTGGCCTGGCCGGGCTTCCTGTGGCTGGCGCTGTCGATGTACCTGATGCTGGGCGTCCTGGCGGGTGAGGTCGTACGACCACTGCTGCGACGCCGGCTCGAGCGGCGGGCGCGCGCGGGCGAGCCCGAGCCGAAGCCGGTGCCGGCAGGTATGGCGCCGGTCACGTCACCCGACACGGGACCAGCCGATCGCCAGACCCTCACCCACGCGTCCGGCCCGACGCCGATGCGCACGGCCGCCCCGGACTCGGGGCCCACGGCCATCCCGACCGGGGAGCCTGCGACGGGCTCGACCACGGCGCCCACGACAGTCCCGGCCACGGCACGAACGACAGGTTCGGCCGCGGCGCCTTCGACGAGCGCTGCCGCAGCGACCAAGACCGACGCGGCCCCGGCGCTCACGACCGACCCGTCTCCGACCCTCACCACCAGCACGTCCTCGGCGCCCGTGACGGACCCGATCGCGACATCCGCGAACGGATCGGCCTCGGCGTCTGCGAACGGATCGGCCCCGGCAACCCCGACCGACCCCACCCCGGCCCCCACCCCCACCCCCACCCCCGACCCCACAGCCCCCTCCCGCCCCCTGGCCACCCCCACCCGCCGCCTCTTCGTCTCCAGAGTCCTCGCTGGTGCCGCCGCCGCGGCTGCCGTAGGGACCGTCGGTTACGGCACGTACGGAGTAGTGCGCGGTCCCAAGGTGAAGCGGGTCACCGTCCCGCTGGCCAAGCTTCCGCGCGCGGCGCACGGTTACCGGATCGCCGTCGTCAGCGACATCCATCTGGGCCCGGTCCTGGGCCGCGGTTTCGCGCAGAAGGTCGTCGACACGATCAACGGCACGCAGCCCGACATGATCGCGGTGGTCGGCGACCTGGTGGACGGCAGCGTGAAGGACCTCGGCCCGGCAGCGGCCCCGCTCGCCGGGCTTCGGGCGAGACATGGCGCGTTCTTCGTCACCGGCAACCACGAGTACTTCTCGGGCGCCGAGCAGTGGGTCGAGGAGGTACGCCGCCTGGGCCTGCGCCCCCTGGAGAACGCCCGCACGGAACTGCCCCACTTCGACCTGGCCGGCGTCAACGACGTCGCGGGCGAGAGCGAGGGCCAGGGCCCCGACTTCGCCAAGGCCCTCGGCGACCGGGACACGGCACGCGCGTGCGTGCTCCTCGCCCACCAGCCGATCCAGATCCACGACGCCGTCGACCACGGCGTCGACCTCCAGCTCTCCGGCCACACCCACGGCGGCCAGCTCTGGCCGGGCAATCTCGTCGCGGAGCTGGCGAACCCTACCCTGGCCGGTCTGGACCGGTACGGCGACACCCAGCTGTACGTCAGCCGGGGCGCGGGCGCCTGGGGTCCTCCGACGCGGGTGGGCGCCCCCTCGGACATCACGGTGATCGAGCTGGCGTCCCGTCAGGCCTGACGACGGCTGCCCGGCCCGCACAAGGCCGGTCCAACTCGCCTCACTTGGCCTGTGAATGAACTACGGACCACCTGTGAAACACGGCCGAAACGCCCGTAGGTAAGTTCTTTCCCATGTCACCAGAATCCTCTTCCCCCTGCTGAAACGCGTGTGATTAGGTGTGCGCGCCGCCAAGGGGAGGCGGCGCGATTCACTGCTCATGCGGGGCCCGTTCAGGGCCGGGGAGAGGGCACACCCATGCGTTCGGTTCGCATGCGGATTCTCGCGACGCTGCTCGTGCTGGCGGCCGTGGGAGTGGGCGGCTGGCAGCTGTTGCCGTCGCAGCGGGACGAGAACAGGACCATCACGGTCGGCACGACGGACGCCGTCACGTCGCTCGACCCGGCCGGCGCCTATGACGCCGGCTCGTGGGCGCTGTTCAACAACGTCTTCCAGTCACTGCTGACGTTCGAGCCGGGCGGGGTCACACCCGTGCCGGACGCGGCCCGGAGCTGCGAGTTCGTCGGCAGTGACCTGAGTACGTACCGCTGCGAGCTGCGCGAGGGACTCACCTTTCCGAGCGGGCGCGCCATGACCGCACAGGACGTCAAGTACTCCTTCGACAGGGTCAAGCGGATCAAGTCGGACGTCGGCCCGTCCTCCCTGCTGGACACCCTCGGCTCGGTGAGTGCCGGCGGTCGTACGGTCACCTTCCGACTGTCGTCGCCCGACGCGACGTTCCCGCTCAAGGTGGCCACCGGGGCGGGCGCCATCGTCGACCGTGAGAAGTACCCGGCCGACGCGCTGCGCACCGACAACGCTGTCGACGGCACCGGCCCGTACACCCTGACCGCGTATACGAAGGACAGCAAGGCCGTCCTCGCACCCAACTCCCTCTACAAGGGCGCTCTCAAGGAAACCGGCCGTCCCGTCGAACTGCGTTACTACTCCGACGCGGACGCCCTCGACAGCGCGTGGAAGGCGAAGCGGATCGATGTCGCCACCCGCACGCTGCCGCCCGAGGTCCTCGCCGGTCTGAACTCCGCCGACCCGGGCCAGCGTGTCTCCGAGGCCGACAGCTCCGAGATCCGCAATCTGTACTTCAACACCCGGGCGGGCTCGCCGCTGCACGACGTCCGGGTGCGGCAGGCCCTGGCCTGGCTGATCGACCGCGAGCGGCTGGCGGCCACGGTCTACAAGGGGACCGTGGACCCGCTGTTCTCGCTGATCCCGACGGGCATCACCGGCCACACCACGTCGTTCTTCGACAGCTACCCAAGCCTGAGCCCCACCAAGGCGCGCGCCCTGCTCGACGAGGCCGGCGTCAGCCTGCCCGTCCGCTTCACCTACGGCTACGCCACCGGCCGGGGCGCCGCGAGCGCCGAGGAGGCTGCGGAGCTCAAGCGGCAGTTGGAGGCGAGCGGGCTGTTCAAGGTGACGGTCAAGGGCTACGAGTGGACCGACTTCCAGAAGCGCTGGGCGAGCGGCAAGCTCGACGCGTACGCCGTCGGCTGGGTCGCCGACTTCCCCGACCCGGACACCTACGGCGGCCCGCTCGTCGGCACCAAGAGCACCATGAACACCGGTTACAGCGACAAGGCCGTCGACCGGCTGATCACGGCCAGTCAGCAGTACGCCGACCGCAGCGAGGCCACGAAGGACTTCCGCTCGCTGCAGGAGGCCGTCGCCCGCGACGTCCCCGTGATCCCGCTGTGGCAGGCCAAGGAATACGTGGTCACCAGCGAGGACGTCGGCGGCGGCCAGTATCTGTCGGACGGCACCGGTCTGTTCCGGCTCTGGAGCCTCAACTGGATCTGACGTCCCACCTGAGCCCTGACGTCCCACCTGAGCCTTGACGTCCCATCCGAGCCCTGACGCCTCACCCGGATCTGACGCGATCTCGCGGCCTTGACATCCGCCCGATGATGCCAGGGGGCCACTCGGCGCTGCACCATGTGTCGAAGGTGTGCGCGGGGTGAGGAGCAAACGTGCTGAGACGCAACGCCTTCCGGCTGCCCCGGCATCCGGCGTCGGTAGGTCTCGCCCGGCGCCGGGTCCGGGACCACCTGGCCGACTGGGGGCACGGGCCGCGGGATCCGGCGCTGGAGGACGCGGTACTGCTCGTCTCCGAACTGGCCACCAACGTCGTACGCCACGGCCCTCTGCTGGAGCGCGAGTTCGAGGTCGCCGTGACCGCGCTCGCCGACGGTTCCTGTCTGATCGAGGTGTCGGACGAGGGCCAGCACGCGCCGCGCCTGCGGCCGGTGGGGGAGTCGGAGGAGGCCGGCCGCGGCCTGCACCTGGTGGAGAGCCTGGCCGCGGCGTGGGGCGTGTGGAGCCGGGGGCGGCACGGCAAGACGGTGTGGGCACTCGTCCTCGCCGAAGCCACCTCATGACTCACCGCGACGGCAGCGTCACCGTCACCGCCAGCCCCTCACCCGGCGCGGTCCGCACCGCGACCTCCCCGCAGTGCGCCTCCACCACCCCCTGCACGATCGCCATCCCCAGCCCGCTGCCCGCGCCCCCGCCCGTCCGGAAGAACCGGTCGAAGACACGTGCCGCGTCCTCCTCGCACAGCCCCGGCCCCTTGTCCGCGACACACAGCCGTACGACCCCGTCCGCCCGCTCCACCCCCAGCCGCACCGGCACATCGGCCGGCGTGTGCGTGCGGACGTTGCTCAGCAGGTTGCCCAGCACCTGCCGCAGCCCCGACTCGTCGGCGTGCACGAGCAGTGTGCCGTCCGCGTCGACGGCGATGGGCCGCTCGGGCTGCTGCACCCGCAGGTCCTCCGCGGCCTCGCGCACGAGACGGCTCAAGTCGACGTTGCGGAAGCGCAGTTCGGGCCGCTGGTCGAGACGGGCCAGGGTGAGCAGCTCGTCGACGAGGCGCCCCATGCGGTCGACCTCGCCGTTCATCCGGTCCCAGGCCCGTCTGCGCTCGGCCGGGTCGGTGAGCATCCCTTTGTCGTACAGCTGGAGGTAGCCGCGTATCGCGGACAGCGGGGTGCGCAGTTCGTGCGAGGCATCGCCGACGAACGAGCGCAGCTGGGCCGTGCTGCGCTCGCGCGTGCGGTAGGCCGACTCGACCTGGTGGAGCATGGAGTTGAGGGCGACCCGGAGCTGTTCGACCTCCAGGGTCGGGTCGCGGCTGGAAGGGACGCGCCGGGTCAGATCGCCCTCGGCGATCGCCGACGAGGTCTCCACCATGTCCTCCAGCGGGCGCATCCGGCGGCGCACGCTGAACATCGTCAGGCAGCCGAGCAGGGCCAGCAGCAGGGCGCCGACGGCGAGGTCCATCCGCAGTGCCTTGCCCATGCCCTCGTGCAGGCTCTCGGTCGGCATGGCGATCAGCACGACGGTGCCGTCCGACAGCCGTGCGCCGACCATCCGGTGGCGGTCACCCTCGACCCGTACGTCCCGTGGCTCCTCGTCGGCGGCGAAGGCGACCGGGTCCTTCGCGGCTGCGGCGAGGGCATGCTGCCGGGGCGTCGGCTGCAAGGGGCCCAGGGCCACCGGCTTCCCGCCGGAGCCGACCGCGACGTACACCATGCTCGGGCTCGGCAGCGGATCGGTGTCCGAGGCGCCGCCGCCGTTGAACCTGTCCAGCGCGATGCCCAGTTCGCTCAGCGACTCGATCTGCCGCAGGGTGAACCCGGCGTTCTGCAGGGTGGTCCGCGCCCCCTGGAGTTCGGTGTCCACCTTGTCGAGCAGGTAGAACCGCGCGGTCATCAGGCTGACCGCGGTCGCGACGACGATGCCGACGGCCAGCAGCGCCACGTTCGCCAGCGTCAGCTTGCCGCGCAGTGAGTGGATGCCGCGCCGGCGGCAGACGTCGAGGATCCCGGCGAGCCTCATGCCAGCCCGTATCCGACGCCCCGCCGCGTGGTGATCACCGGCGGTCCCAGGGTGTCCAGCTTGCGCCGCAGATAACTGATGTAGGTCTCCACGACGGTCGACTCGGGCGGCGTGTGCTCGTACTGCCAGACGTGGCGCAGGAGTTGCTCCTTGGGCACGATCCGGCCGCCGTTGCGCACCAGGAAGCGCAGCAGGGCGTACTCGGTCGGGGTGAGTTCGACGGTGCGGCCCGCTCGGTGCACGGAGTACGTCGTCTCGTCCAGCTCCAGGTCGCCGTACCGCAGGGGCGGGCGCTGCGGCAGGACGTCGGCCGGGCGGGTGCGGCGCAGCACCGCCGTGACGCGGGCGATGACCTCGTCGATGTTGAACGGCTTGGTGATGTAGTCGTCGCCGAAGCCGAGGGCGCCGACGATCTCGGCGGGGGAGTCGCGCGCGGTGAGGAAGACGAGCGCCAGGTCGGGGCGTCGCTCGCGCAGTTCACGCCCGAGCGCCCGGCCGTCCCCGTCCGGGAGCATGACGTCGAGCAGCGCCGCGTCGGGGCAGGTGCGCTCGACCAGCGTGAGCGCCTCGCGGACCGTGCCCGCGGTCATGACCTCGAAGCGGTGGTAGCGCAGGGCGATCGCGAGGACGTCCGCGATGCTCTCCTCGTCCTCCACGATCAGCACGGTGCCGGAAGCCGTCGTCATGCCCCCAGTATCGGCGGCGCCACTGACAGTCGGGTGGCCGGCCGCTTTGGAGTTCCTTGAGAGTCATGGCCTTCGCCTGCCACGCGCGCGCGGCGCCGCCAATCCTGTTGCCCAGGACCTGGGGGACCGACCGAACCGAATAAGGAGCGTTGAGCGTGGCGGCATTGGCACGGTGGTGCTATCGGCACCGGCTGGTGGTCCTGTTGCTGTGGTTGGGGGCACTGTTCGGCCTGGGGGCGGCGAGTTCGGCCGCGGGCACGAACTACGCGAACGTCTTCTCCCTCCCGAACACGGACTCCACGACCGCGTACGACCTGATGGAGAAGGCCTTCCCGGAGCGCGCGGGCGACACCGACACGGTGGTGTGGAAGGTCGACGGGGACGGCGGGGGGAGCGTCCGGGACGAGTCCGTACGGTCCCGGATCGAGCCCGCGCTGGAGGAGATCGGGCGGATGAAGGGGGTCGGTGAGGTCACCGACCCGTATGCGGCGCAGGGGGCCGCGCAGATCAGCCGGGACGGGCGGATCGCGTACGCGCAGATCACCTTCACCGAGCAGGCGAACGCCATCCCGAAGGAGCTGATCGAGGACGTCGTCGACACGGCGCAGGCCGCCGAACGCGACGGACTCCAGGTCGAGCTGGGCGGCCAGGCGATCGCCCGCACCCAGGAGCCGCCGCAGGGCACCGCGGAGGCGGTCGGCATCCTCGCCGCCTCGGTCGTGCTGTTCCTCGCGTTCGGCTCGCTCTTCGCGATGCTGCTGCCGATCGTCGTGGCGCTCGCGGGCGTCGGCACCGGCCTGATCGGGACGATGCTGCTCAGCCATGTCACGGACGTACCCGAAGTGGCCCCGCTGCTCGGCTCGTTGATCGGCCTCGGCGTCGGTATCGACTACGCCCTGTTCATCGTCACCCGGCACCGGCGCGGCATCCTGCGCGGGATGAAGCCGGAGGAGTCGGCGGTGACGGCCCTCAACACGTCCGGCCGAGCGGTGCTGTTCGCGGGCGGCACGGTGTGCATCGCGCTCGCCGGCATGCTGGTGATGAACATGCGGTTCCTGGACGGCGTGGTCGTCGCGACCTCCCTGACGGTAGTCCTGAGCGTGCTGGCCGCGATCACCCTGCTGCCCGCCCTTCTGGGCCTGCTCGGCATGCGCGTCCTCAGCCGCCGGCAGCGGCGCCGGCTCGCCGCCGCGGGACCGGAGCCGGAGGAGGCGAGCGGCCTCGCGGCGCGCTGGTCGGCGTACGTCCAAAGGCGCCCGCGCCGGCTCGCGGCGCTGGCCGTCGTGGTCATGGCTGTCCTGGCGATCCCGGTGCTGTCGCTCCGCCTCGGCGCCACCGACCAGGGCAACCACCAGGAGTCGACCACGACCCGGCAGGCCTACGACCTGCTCGCCGAGGGCTTCGGGCCCGGCTTCAACGGCCCCCTCCAGGTGGTCGTCGAGGGCGACGCCCCCGCCGGACTGGTCGACGGCATCCGGGCGACCGAGGGCGTCGCCCAGGTGGCCGCCGTCCCGCCCGCGAACGGCGTCACGGTCATCCAGGTCGTACCGACCACCTCCCCCCAGTCCGAGCAGACGGACCGGCTGATCGACCGCCTGCGCGACGACGTGATCCCGCAGTCCGGGGCCGAGGCCCATGTCGGCGGAGTGACGGCGGTCTTCAAGGACTTCGCCTCGGTGACCGGTGATCGTCTGCCGTACTTCGTCGCGACGATCATCGCGCTCGGCTTCCTGCTGCTGATGGTGGCCTTCCGCTCGCTGGTGGTGCCGCTGACGGCGGCCCTGATGAACCTCATCGCGGCGGCCGCGTCCTTCGGCGTCCTGGTGGCGATCTTCCAGTGGGGCTGGGGCACGGAGCTGATCGGCGTCGGAAAGGAGGGCCCGATCACGTCGTTCCTGCCGGTCATCATGCTGTCCCTGCTGTTCGGTCTCTCCATGGACTACCAGGTGTTCCTGGTGAGCCGGATGCACGAGGAGTGGGTGCACACTAAGGACAACGCGCGCGCGGTCCGCGTCGGCCTCGCGGAGACCAGCCGGGTCATCAACTCGGCCGCTCTGATCATGATCTGCGTGTTCAGCGCGTTCGTGCTGAGCGGCGACATGGAGGGCGCGATGGCGGGCATCGGCCTCGCCGCCGCCGTCGCGCTGGACGCGTTCATCCTGCGTACGGCACTGGTGCCGGCCGCGATGCACCTGCTCGGCACGTCCAACTGGTGGCTGCCGGACTGGCTGGAGAAGCGGCTGCCACACCTGGCGGTCGAGCCGAAGGAGGAGGCGCCGGCGCCGGCGGCCGAGGAGGAGCCGGCCGAGGCGGGCCGGGCCTCGGCCGTGCACGGCTACGTCCGCACCGCCGACGGTGAGCCGGTCGACGGGGCGGCGGTGACGCTGCTGACGAAGGGCGGGCGCCAGGTGGACCGGGTGACGTCGCTGGCGGACGGCTCGTACATCGTGTCCGTGCCGGCGCCGGGGACGTATCTGCTGGCGACGACCGCCCCCTCGTACGGGTCGCGGGCGGGGCAGGTCGTCGTGACGGGCGGGCCGCTCGTGCACGACGTCGAGCTGGCCGAGGGCGAGGTGGACGCCGCGCCGCGCGGGGGCGGCGTCAACTGACCGGCGCGGAAGGAGGCTTCAGGGGCGCTCGTCCTCGGCGGGCGCCTCTTTGCCCTGCGTCCTGCCCTGGGTCTTGCCCTTCGTCCTGTCCTTCGCCGGGTCCGGCAACGCGTTCGTCATGCCGGGCAGGAAGTCCGTGAACAGCTCGTGCACGTCGCGCACCAGCGGCCGCAGCACCCGGAACCGAGCCAGCGCCACACCCCGGGCGGTCAGCCGGGCGGACCGCTCGGCCAGCCGATAGCTGCGCTCGCGCCCCTCGGTCCGGTCGAAGATCCAGTACAGGACGAGCCCCATCTGGCCGAGCCACATCATCTCGGGCAGTACGTCCCGGAGCTCCTCGGGCACCTTGGTCTTCGCCGAGCCCGCAAGCACCTGCCGGTGGAGGTCGATGGCCTCCACGCGCGCGTGCTCCGACTCGGCGGAGAACGGGCTGAGCGGGCTGTCGGGATCGGCGGCGTTCTTGAAGAACTGCACCGCGAACTCGTGGTACGGCGTGGCGATGTCCAGCCACACCTTCAGCACGCCCGCGAGCCGCGCCTCCAGATCGGTCTCGCGGGCCAGGACGTCCCGGACCGCCGCTCGGTGCTCGGCGGCGATCCGGTCGTAGAAGCCCTGGATCAGGTGTTCCTTGCCCGCGAAGTAGTAGTACGCGTTGCCGACGGAGACCCCGGCCTCCTGGGCGATCGCCCGCATGGTCGTCTTGTCGTAGCCGCGCTCCTGGAACAGCCGCATGGCCGTCTCCAGGATGAGCGCACGGGTCTGCTCGGACTTGCTGGGCGCATCGCCCTGTTCAGGGCTGTCGTTCTTCGAGGGCACGGAAAGAGAGCCTAACGAGTGCCGATTCGGCCGCCGGTCAGGAGGCCTGTGCCGCCTGGTAGAGGTTCTGGGCGTCGGCGCCGAAGTGCGGGCCGTACATCCGGTTCGGCAGGAAGTTGTACTTGAAGCTGTTCACCGAGGACAGCAGGCCGGTGCCCGTGGCCTCATTGAACTGCGTGAACCAGGGGCCGCCGCTGGCGCCGCCGGTCATGTTGCAGTTCATGCCGTGGTCGTCGGACAGCAGGAAGTCCCGGTTGGTGTTGCCGCTGCAGTAGATGAACTTCTCGCCGTCGTACGGGGCGGCGGCCGGGAAGCCGAACGCGTACATGCGCAGGTTGTAGCCGGTGTTGAAGGCCAGCCCCTGTCCGCCGACGACGTCGGTGAGCAGCTTGCCGTCCAGCGGGGCGACGACCGCCGCGCCGACGTCGTAGTTAATGTCCTCGCTCGCCGTCCACTGCGGGGTGGACAGGGTCTTCGACGCGGTCCAGCGGCCATGGGGGGCCTGTCCGTCGTGGTAGCCGGGCACGAAGACCCAGTTGGTGTGCCAGGCGCCCTCCAGCCGCACGCAGTGGCCCGCCGTGATCACGGTGCTCTTGTTGGCGCTGGTGACGGCGTTGCCGGAGCAGGACGCCGTACGCCCCTGGTACGAGAAGAACACGCGGCCCGCGGTGGATACGACCGCTCCGCCGCCGCTCCACTGGCCGCCGCCGTTCGGGAAGGCCAGGAGGCCGATGTCCGAGGCGGTGCGGTCGGCCGGGGTGGTGGGCGCGATGGTCGTCGCCTTGCCCTTGCGGGGCGCCGAGCCGCCGTCGACGTGCCCGTTCACGGTCACCAGGTCGAGCGGGGTGGCCGCGCGCATCCGTTCCGATGTCCAGAACTCACGGGCCTGCTGCTGTGCGCCGGCCGAGACGGACCGGACGCCGGTCGGGGTGTCCGGCTTCGGCGCGGCGCCCGCGGGTGTGGCGAGGGCGCCGGCGGTGAGCAGCGCGGTGACGCCGACCAGGGCGTCGAGGAGGGGGCGGGGTATGCGGGTGACGCGGGGTATGCCTCTCACGCGTACTCCTTCTGCGATGGGGGGAACCGGGCGGCCCGATGGGCGCCGCCCGGCGGACGACAGACAGTCGGTGCGAGTGCGGAGTGGTGAACCGGGACGCAGAGTGCCAACCCCGGGCCGGTTTTGGAAGGGTGCATACCAAACCGGTGACCCAAAACGTGCCGTTCAGGACGAGTTGGGCTCGCTCGGTACCCGCCTCATCGCGTGGCGCAGGTGCCGCTCTCGCAGCCCGGCGGCGCGTACGTCCAGCCCCGGCTCGTGTCGTACGACCACCCGTCCGTGCGCCGATAGGTACGCCCGCCCTGGCGTGTCCCGTCCCACTGCGCCCCTCGCCACTTGGCGGCGGCGAGCACGGCACCCTTGGCGAGCCGTGCCCCCGACGGAGTGCTGAGGCGATGCGCGAGCGGCCGGTGCTCGCGCAGGGCCCACAGGGTGACGATCCAGGCGGCGCCGCCCCGGTAGACCTGCCCCGCGTCGCCGACCACGGTGATCTCGGTGAGGGTGGCGCTGTGGTCGAGCCCGGGGTAGCGCCGCCGGGCCTCGTCGGACCCGGCGGCCACGAAGTCCAGCGGCACCAACTGGGGCTGCCGTACGAGCCAGTCGTGCAGGAAGGTGCACAGGGAGCACTGGGCGTCGTGGAGGACGGTCAGGCGGCGGACCGGGGTTCCGGGCGTGTCGGTCGCGACGCGGTCCGCCACCGCGTCCGTCCTGCCGGTCGCCTCGCCGGGCATTCGCTCACACCCCGGCCGACGGAGCGACCCAGTCCTGCGGTGCGACCGGTGGCGTCTGCTCCCGCTCCATGACCCCGCGCCGCCGGATCTTGTTGAGCACGTAGACGTTGCCCAGGTGCATCACGCCGAGCACCAGGAGCACCACGCCGAGCTTGGTCGACAGGGCCTCGAAGACCCCGCGGATGTCCACGATGGTGTCGTCGTCGCTCAGGTACAGGGCGACGAAGCCGAGGTTGACGAGGTAGAAACCGACCACCAGCAGGTGGTTCACGGCGTCGGCGAGCTTCTCGTTCCCGCGCAGCACGTCGGCGAGGAAGATCCGTCCGTTGCGGCTGAGCGTGCGGGCCACCCAGATGGTCAGGGCGATGCTGACGACCAGGTAGATGACGTAGGCGATGACCGTGCGGTCCATGACGCCTCCCCCTCCTTGAACACGTTCAAAATGCTGACAGTGAAGACTCTAGAGCTGTCTTTGAACGTGTTCAACTCGATTGCGTGAGGTCTGCGTCACGCGCCTGTGCCACGCCGGCGGCGGGCGTCCGGCAGGGAGGCCGTCAGCCCGCCGTGACTCAGGTCAGGGCCTGCGCCCGAGCATCGGCCGCTTGGTGTAGTCCGTGAACCCGACGACGTTCCCCCAGGGGTCGGCGATCTCGACGGTCCAGCCGGTGGCCACGGAGGCGGGCTCGTCGAGCAGCACCATGCCCGCCCCGGTCAACGCCCGCCCCGCCGCGCGCGCGTCCGGCACCTCCAGCCACACGCGCGCGGTGGGCCAGGGCGGCGGCCGGTATCCCAGCCCTTCCTCCGTGCGGAGCAGGATCCCGGGCGTCTCGCCGCCGACCTTCAGCCCTGCGATCCCGGCCTCGTCGAGCCGGAACCCGACCGAGAACCCGGCGCGCTCGTAGAACGCGAGGGCCTCGCCGAGGTCGCCGACCGGCAGCAGCACGTTGTCGAACCCGAGCAGTTCGTACGACTCGTCATCTGACATACCGTCAGGGTAAGGCGATGATCGGCCGGAACCGGTGATTGTCAGTGCCGGCTCGTACTGTCGTCGTCATGGGAATCGTGACGTTCGTCGACGAGACGACAAGCGGGGGCCGCAGCGACGGCTGGGGGCTCGAGATCGCCGAGGAGCGGCTCACCGTGCGCGAGTTGATCCGGCGCCGGGTGTTCCAGGAGGTCGCCGAGTACAACGCGCGCACGCCGGAGGTCTTCCAGGGCCTGGTGCAGCCGCAGGACACGGAGCGCGTGCTGAACGGCTACGCGGTGCGCACCCGCCGCCGGACAGACCCCGAAGCCCAGACCGAGCAGGCGCTCAAGGCCTTCGCCGGCAATGGATTCCTTGTGCTGGTCGGCGACCGTCAGGTCACCGAGCTCGACGACGAGATCGAGCTCGGGCTAGGCACCGAGATCACGTTCCTGAAGCTCGTGGCGCTGGTGGGTGGCTGATGGTCGCTTCGACGCCGGAACACGCGGCGCTGGTCGGCGAGGCCCTCGACCTCATCGAGGCCGAGGACGCCGAGCGGCTCGTCCCCGAACTGCTCGGGCTTTTCGAGATGACCGACGGCAAGTGGCGCCGCGACGGCCACAACGTCGCCGAAGCCGTCTATGCCGCGGACACCACCTTCCAGGCGCGGCTCCTGCACGGGCTGGCCGCCCGGTACCACGAGCTGGAGCCCGGCGCGGTCGGGCGCCGCCACATCGTGGACCTGCTCAACAGCTTCCGGATGCTGCGGGCCGCCGCCGAGGGACAGCCGCCCGCCACGCGCGCCGCGCTGATCGGCCTGATCGCCGACCAGGACGTGCATCACGACCCGGGCGGGCTGGTCCGGCTCGCCGATCAGGAACTCGCCGACGCGCGGGAGCTGTCCGGCGAGTTCGTCGCCGTGATCCGCCGCTCGTATCTGACGGTGTGGAAGGGCAAGAAGAGCCTGGGGGACCTGGTCGCGCGGCTCGACGGCCCGCCGGTGAATCCGGGCGAGACATGGTCCGACCGGGCCCTCGCGGAGGTGGCCGAGCTCGGCGGCGACTGGCGGCGACTGCTCGCCCACGCGGCCACGGCGACCAGCGCCCGCCCGTCCGCGAAGTGGGACCGGACCGGCCGGGCCCTGATCGCGGCACTCGATGCCGACGCGGTGCGGGAGCGGCTGCTGTCCTGGCTGCGGCTTGCGGGCAGGCCGCGCACCGGCCTCCTGCTCGAACCGCGCTACGGCCCGAATCCCAACGCCACCTACGACCCGTACAACGCCGACGCCCTGCGTGGCCTCGCCTGGCTGCTCTCCCTCCTGCCGGCACACCCGGAGACCGCCCGCACCCTGGGCGCTCTCGTCGAGACCGCCCTGCGCAAGGTCGCAGGCCTCGGACCGGTGAACCCCAAGGTCGCCAACGCCGCCGTCATCGCGCTGGGCCGCATCGACGACGAGCCGGCCCTCGCCGAACTCGCCCGCCTGGCCGGCCGCGTCACCTTCAAGGGCACGCTCAAGGTCCTCAACACCGCTCTGGACGCCCGCGCGGAGGCGATGGGCCTGAGCCGGGAGGAGATCGAGGAACTGGCCGTACCGGGGTACGGCCTGACGGAGGTGGGCCGCGCGGAGCACCGGCTCGGTGAGGTCACGGCGCTGCTCGAAGTCCGTGGCGCCAAGGCGGTGTTGAGCTGGCACAACGCGGGCGGCAAGGCCGTCAAGAGCGCCCCCGCCGCCGTACGCCGCGACCATGCCGAGGAGCTCAAGGAGCTGAAGGCCGCGGTCAAGGACATCGACAAGATGCTGTCGGCCCAGAGCGAGCGCCTGGACCGCCAGTTCCTGTCCCGCCGCACCTGGCCGTACGCCGCCTGGCGCGAGCGCTACCTCGACCACCCCCTGGTCGGCACGCTCGCCCGTCGCCTGCTCTGGACGGTCGACGGCACGACCGTCGGGTACACCGACGGCGAGCTGCGGACCCTGGCCGACGCACCGGTGACCGGGGGCAGCCGCGTCGAGCTCTGGCACCCGGTCGGCCACGAGCCCGCCGAGATCGTCGCCTGGCGGGACTGGCTGGAGCGGCACGGCATCACCCAGCCCTTCAAGCAGGCCCACCGCGAGGTGTACCTGCTCACGGACGCCGAGCGCGCGACGGGGACTTACTCCAACCGCTTCGCCGCGCACTTCCTTCGCCAGCACCAGTTCCACTCGCTGGCGGCGATCCGCGGCTGGAACAACAAGCTGCGCCTGGCCGTCGACGACGAGGCGCCGCCGGCCGTCCGGGAGCTGCCGCAGTGGGGGCTGCGCGCCGAGTACTGGATCGAGGGCGACGGCGGCGAGAACTACGAGGACATCACCGACTCCGGCAGCTTCCTGCGCCTGCGCACCGACCAGGTCCGCTTCTACCCGATCGACGCCCCGCAGAACTGGGCGCACTGCGACGGCGGCGAGTACCGCATGTGGCTGCGCGACGGCGCGGACCCGGTCGACCCGCTGCCCCTTACCGACGTCCCGCCCCTGGTCCTCTCAGAAGTCCTGCGCGACGTCGACCTGTTCGTCGGCGTGGCGAGCGTCGGCAACGACCCGGCCTGGCAGGACGGCGGCCCCGGCGGCCGCTTCCGCGAGTACTGGACGTCTTACGGCTTCGGCGAACTGGGCGCGAGCGCCGAGACTCGCCGGGCCCTGCTGGAACGCCTGGTCCCGAGACTGGCCATCGCCGACCGCTGCGCGATCGAGGGCCGCTTCCTGCACGTGAAGGGCGACCGCCACACGTACAAGATCCACCTCGGCTCGGGCAACATCCTCAGAACCCCGAACGACCAGTACCTCTGCATCGTCCCGAAGTCCAACCCTTCGGCGCCGCAGGCGGGTTACCTGCCGTACGAGGGGGACCGGATGCTGGCGATGATCCTGAGCAAGGCGATGATGCTGGCGGCCGACACGGAGATCACGGACCCGACGATCCTGAGCCAGCTGTAGCGGCACCCCTTCTCCGCTCCGCGCACGCCCGCCCCCCATACTGAACAGCGCTCAAGCGGCGTATGGGGAGGGCGGGCTTCGTGCGACGGGTGCTGGCGGTGCACTTTGCGCCGTGCGCGCTGTTCGTTGCCGGGGTGCTTGCGCTGATGCGGGCGGGGAGCTTTTCCGGGCGGAGCGACTGGGAGGCCGTGTGGCCGCAGCGGCCGACGGCGATCCTCGGCGTGATCTCGACGGTCGTCGTCTGCTCCGCCCTGCTCGGTCTCTTGCTACAGCCGTTTCAGGTGCGGGCGGTGCGCGTTCTGGAGGGCTATTGGGACCGGTGGTCTCTCACGGCAGGGCTCGCAGAAGCGCTGGCCCGGGTGCAGCGTCGGCGGTGGGAGGCATTGCGCAGGCGGGCCCACGAGGTGGCGGACGGATCGCGGCACGTGCGGGTGCGGGCAGATGCCCGGCGCCGACTCGCCGCACGCCCACCGGTCGAAGCTCTGCTGCCCACGGCACTGGGCAATGCATTGCGCTCCGGGGAGCTGACCGCAGGAGAACGCTACGGCCTGACGACACTCTCCTCCTGGCCGCGCATCTACCCGCAAGTCTCCGACCGCCTGGCCGAGGTGCTCCGCTCGGGCCGCGACGCGCTCGACACCGCGGTCAACCTGTGCTGGTCGTTCCTCGCGCTCACCGGGGCGAGCGCGTTTGCCCTGTACGACGAGCCGTCCGTCTGGTGGCTGTGCGGCGTCGGTCTGCTCATGGCGGGCGTGGCCTACAAGGGCGCGGTGACGGTGGCGCAGGGCTACTCGGGCCTCATGCACATCGTGTACGACCTGCACCGCTTCGACTTGCTGGAGGCGCTTCACTACCCGCTGCCTGCGGACCGGGCGAGTGAGGCGGAAGTGTTCTCCGACCTGTCGGACCTGTTCGCCGGGATGGCCCCGGAGGGCCGAGGATACGAACATCCGGACGCGTCGGGCCGTTCGGCCGAGGCTCAGGACAACGGGAAACCCACCGGGGCGTAGATCCCGGGCGTCATGCGTCGTCCGGTTCGGTCGGGCTGCCGTCCCTGCCAAGTGCGTCGTCCAGATCCTTCCTGGCGCGCAGCAGCTGCTCCCACGTTTCGCACAAGTCATGTACCGCCGGGGGCAGTTCGCGGAAGGGGCAACCGGTCTTGTGTCGCATGCCGGCATCGGCGTTGTGCTCGGTCTGATGGGCCTTGATCGCGTCAGGACCGGCTTTCAACGCCTCTTTCCAGGCATTCCGGAGGGGCACGGGGCGACGTACGAGTCCGAGGTCCCCCTGGCAGTAGCCGCAGGTCGTCGTGTGGGGCTGGTAACCGGGGAGCTCCATGGCGTGCATCGTCATTGAGGGCCTCCTTGCCCGACTGCGCCGGCGCTTTGCCGGGCTCGTTCATCCACGGCGCGCTTGAGTTTTCGTTGCCAGTAGATCTCTCCGACGGCGCAGCCCAGCACGATGGCCGCCGCGAACCAGCGCCAGGGCCGCTGAGTGCTGTCGTCACCGGGGGCCAGGGCCGCGGCGACACCGAACGCCAGCAGCACGGTCCCCGCGTTGAAGTAGCGGTTGGCCTTGTTGTTGTACTTCCTCCAGGTGCGGAAATCGTTGAACTGACCGATGCGCAGTTCCCTCAGAGTCTGCTGATCGGCGTCCTCCAGGTCGCACCAGTCCTCGACATCCTGGCGGGAGTAGAGGAACTTCCTCGCGTGATAGGCAAGTTGGATGCTGAAGATCAGTGCCATGGCCGAGAGCACGAGGACGAGGAGGGTCGGGCCCGAGAGGAGGAACAGGTCGTCCTTCGCTCCCGCCACGACTCCCGCCAGGCCGAGGGCGGCTGCCGCCAGCAGAGGAGCAGCGACGAACTGGGCTTCCTTGGCGCCTTGCCCGTAGCCCAGCGGAGTAGGGCGCTGCCAGTCGGGCGTCAAACCGTCGAGTGGTGTTGACACGTGCCCCCGCCTTCTCCAACACCCGTGGTCGGAACGTTCGACAGGAGTCTGGTGGCGGAATGCCTCCCTCCGTAGGAGCGGGAACCAGCCAAAACACCAGAGGGCCCCGTTCCCGAAGTGACGGAAACAGGGCCCTGATGTGGACCTGGGAGGGTCAGAAGCGCCGAGTGATCAGCGCCTTCTTGACCTCCGCGATCGCCTTCGTGACCTCAATGCCGCGCGGGCACGCGTCCGTGCAGTTGAACGTCGTGCGGCAGCGCCACACGCCGTCCTTGTCGTTGAGGATCTCCAGGCGCTGCTCGCCGGCCTCGTCGCGCGAGTCGAAGATGAAGCGGTGCGCGTTGACGATGGCGGCGGGGCCGAAGTACTGGCCGTCGTTCCAGAAGACCGGGCACGAGGACGTGCAGGCGGCGCAGAGGATGCACTTCGTCGTGTCGTCGAAGCGTTCCCGGTCCTCCGCCGTCTGGAAGCGCTCGCGCGTCGGCTCGTTCGTGTCCTTCGTGATGAGGAAGGGCATGACGTCGCGGTACGCCTGGAAGAACGGCTCCATGTCGACCACGAGGTCCTTCAGGACCGTCAGGCCCTTGATGGGCTCGACCGTGATCGGCTTCTCGGGGTTGATGTCCTTGATCAGCGTCTTGCAGGCAAGGCGGTTCTTGCCGTTGATCCGCATCGCGTCCGAGCCGCAGATGCCGTGGGCGCACGAGCGACGGAAGGTCAGCGTGCCGTCGATGTCCCACTTGATCTTGTGGAGGCCGTCGAGGACGCGCTCCTTCGGGTCGATCTCCAGCTCGAAGTCTTCCCACACAGCCTCTGCGGAGACTTCCGGGTTGAAGCGGCGGACCCGGAACGTGACCGTGATGTACGGGGAGTCCGCGGACTCCGCCTCGACCTTGTCCATAACGGGGGTTGCCATCAGTACTTACGCTCCATCGGCTGGTAGCGGGTCTGGACGACCGGCTTGTAGTCGAGACGAATGGACTCCGTGCCGTCGTCGCCGACCTCGCGGTACGCCATGGTGTGGCGCATGAAGTTGACGTCGTCGCGGTTCGGGTAGTCCTCGCGGTAGTGACCGCCGCGGGACTCCTTGCGGGCCAGGGCCGAAACCGCCATGACCTCGGCGAGGTCCAGGAGGTTGCCGAGCTCGATGGCCTCCAGCAGGTCCGTGTTGAACCGCTTGCCCTTGTCCTGGATCGAGACGTTCTTGTAGCGCTCGCGCAGCTCCGCGATCTTCTCGACCGCCGTCTTGATCGTCTGCTCGGTCCGGAACACCATGACGTTGGCGTCCATGGTCTCCTGCAGCTCCTTGCGGAGCGTGGCCACCCGCTCGGTGCCGGTGGAGGTGCGCAGGTTCTCCACCTGGTCGATCACCAGCTCCGCCGGGTTCTCCGGCAGCTCGACGTAGTCCGCCGTCTGGCTGTACTCCGCCGCGGCGATGCCGGCCCGGCGGCCGAACACGTTGATGTCCAGGAGGCTGTTCGTGCCCAGCCGGTTCGCGCCGTGGACGGACACGCAGGCGACCTCGCCGGCCGCGTACAGGCCCGGGACCACCGTCGTGTTGTCGCTCAGGACCTCACCCTCGACGTTCGTCGGGATGCCGCCCATCGCGTAGTGCGCGGTGGGCTGGATCGGGATCGGGTCCGTGTAGGGCTCGATACCGAGGTACGTGCGCGCGAACTCCGTGATGTCGGGCAGCTTCGCGTCCAGCTGCTCCGGCGGGAGGTGCGTGAGGTCCAGGAAGACGTGGTCGCCCTCGGGACCGCAGCCACGGCCCTCGCGGATCTCCGTGTAGATGGAGCGCGAGACGACGTCTCGGGACGCGAGGTCCTTCATGACCGGCGCGTACTTCTCCATGAAGCGCTCGCCGTCCTTGTTGCGGAGGATGCCGCCCTCACCACGGGCGCCCTCCGTCAGCAGGATGCCCATGCGCCAGATGCCGGTCGGGTGGAACTGGAAGAACTCCATGTCCTCCAGCGGCAGACCCCGGCGGTACACGGCCGCCTGGCCGTCGCCGGTCAGCGTGTGCGCGTTCGACGTCACCTTGAAGAACTTGCCGGTGCCGCCGGACGCGTAGATCACGGCCTTCGCCTGGAAGACGTGGATCTCGCCGGTCGCCAGTTCGTAGGCGACCACACCGGCGGACCTCTTGACGCCGTCCACCTCGGTGATCAGCTGGTCGAGGACGTAGAACTCGTTGAAGAACTCCACGCCCTCCTTGACGCAGTTCTGGTACAGCGTCTGGAGGATCATGTGGCCGGTGCGGTCGGCCGCGTAGCAGGACCGGCGAACCGGGGCCTCGCCGTGGTTACGGCTGTGACCGCCGAAGCGGCGCTGGTCGATGGTGCCGTTCGGGGTGCGGTTGAACGGCAGGCCCATCTTCTCCAGGTCGAGGACCGAGTCGATGGCCTCCTTCGCCAGGATCTCGGCGGCGTCCTGGTCGACCAGGTAGTCACCGCCCTTGACCGTGTCGAAGGTGTGCCACTCCCAGTTGTCCTCCTCCACGTTGGCCAGCGCGGCGGCCATGCCGCCCTGCGCGGCGCCCGTGTGGGAGCGGGTCGGGTAGAGCTTCGTCAGCACGGCGGTACGGCTGCGCTTCGTCGACTCGATGGCCGCGCGCATACCGGCGCCACCGGCGCCGACGATGACGGTGTCGTACTTGTGGATCTTCATGGTGTTTGCCTCAGCCCCGTGCCTAGCGGATGTTCGGGTCGAAGGTGAAGATCACCAGCGTGCCCAGCAGGATGGTGAACACCGTGGCGGTGTAGAGCAGGCCCTTCAGCCACAGCCGGGTGTTCGCGCGCTCCGCGTAGTCGTTGATGACCGTGCGCAGGCCGTTGGCGCCGTGCAGCATCGCGAGCCACAGCATCAGCAGGTCCCAGGCCTGCCAGAACGGGGACGCCCAGCGGCCCGCGACGAACGCGAAGCCGATCTTGGACACGCCGCCGTCCAGCACGAGCTGGATCAGCAGGTGGCCGATGACCAGGACGACCAGCACGACGCCGGACAGGCGCATGAACAGCCAGGCCGCCATCTCGAAGTTGCCCCGAGTGGACTTCGGGGTCTTCTTGGTGCGCTGGCGCGGGGCCTCGATGTAGGGGGCCGGGTTGTCGACGTTGTAGAGGGACTCGCCCTCGACCGGGCCGATACCCGTGGCGGTCTTCTCAGTGGTGGACATACGCGTCAGCTCCCGAACAGTTCACGAGCGGCGTGGCCGAGGACGGGGTAGATCGCCCCGAGCATCAGCACGACCCACAGGCCGACGACGGACCAGAGCATCTGCTTCTGGTAGCGAGCGCCCTTCGACCAGAAGTCGACGGCGATGACGCGCAGGCCATTGAGCGCGTGGAAGAGGATGGCGGCCACGAGGCCGTACTCCAGCAGCGCGACGATCGGGGTCTTGTACGTGGCTACGACCTTGTCGTAGTCCTCGGGAGAGACGCGGACGAGAGCGGTGTCCAGCACGTGAACGAACAGGAAGAAGAAAATGAGGACGCCGGTGACTCGATGAGCCACCCAGGACCACATTCCTTCCCGGCCGCGGTACAGCGTTCCAGCCGGCACGGAAGTTCCTCCGGGAGCGGGGATTGGGGCCGCGCCGGCTTGTGCTGTCGGTCGGGCCCGGCCGGGTACGGTCCACCGGCCCTCAGCATCGTATCCACGTGGGGCCGCGCGGCTGAGCGGGGGGCTGGGTATGTGATCAAAGTGGCACGCGGATGGGGTATTGGCGGCCAATGGGATGGAACATTCGGTTATCAGCCGAGTGCGGGGCCGTTGGGGCTGGTCGCGCGCCCGCGCGGCCCTGGCGGTACGTCGACTACAGCCCCGCGCCCCTGAGGGAATGCAGCAACCGCCCCTTCGCCAGGCGGCGCAGTTCCTCTGCCGCGACGACCCGCTCCTCCTCCGGATCGTTCGCCAAACGTGACCGGATTCCTGCCAGTACCTGGTCCAGGGCCTCGTTCGGCGACAGGTTGTCCACGCAGATCACGAACGCGTGGCCGAATTTCGCCTCGTATGCGGCATGTGCGGCGCTGAGTGCCGTATGGGCCGCTCCGTACACACCCTCCGGCAGCACGGGCAACGTTTCTCCTGCCAGGGCCTCCGCCAGATCGGCCGGAGTCAGGTCGTACGCCGCCTCGTCGGACGCGGCCAACAGGGAGTCGACGTCGGGGTACGGGCGGTGGTCGGCGAGGCGGTCGGCCCAGCGGGGGCTGTGCAGGCAGGTCAGGAGGGTGTGCAGGACCTCGTCGGCGGGGGCAGCGTTGAACGCCTCCAGCGTGTCTGCGGACGGTGGAGTGCGGGTCTGCTCGGGCAGCGACGGTATGGCGACTCGGCCAGGAAGGTGTGTGGGCGTCACGTGGTTTCGACAGAAGATTTTGGGGGAGGAGTGGCGCCACGTTACCGAGTGTGGACGTGAGGTGTCCGACGGATGCCCGAATTTCAGTCGAACGGGAGAGTTTCGGAACGCTCGCTGGACGGCCCGTCGGACGGCGGACCCAGCCCAAAGGGCCTAGGTTGGCGATGTGAGCCAGCACAAGCACAGGCGCCGGGCATCGGCCAGGAGGGCGCTGAAGCAGACGTGGGTGCTGATCGTCGCGGTGGTCCTCGTGACGGTCGGGGCCGGAGTGGGCATCGGACTCCTGGCCACCGGTGACGACGGATCGTCGGCCCGGTCGGAGCAGCAGCGGCGGTCGGGGCCGGGCACCGGCGAGGCCGCCTCGCCCTCCGCCCCGAGAGGGGCGGCTCCGACTCCTACGCCAACCCGGTCGTATCCGCTCTCGAAGGCCCCCAGCACCATCCCGTCCGTGAACTCCCACACCGCCGCCCGTGGGCCCGGCTGGCGTCCGGCGCAGGGTGAGCGGGTCGTCGTGAGCGACGCGGACCTGGCCGACGAGGGCCGGCTCATCGCCGGTGAGCTGGGACTGAAGTACGCCGGCGAGAAGGACGACGTGCAGGCCGGGGATGTGCGGCTGGCCCTGAACGACGACGAGGGTGCGGACCCGGAGTCGTACGCCATGACCGTGCGCGGCGGGCGGGTGACCATCAGCGGGCCCGGTGAGGCGGGGGTCTTCTACGGGACCCGGACGCTCAAGCAGGAGGTCCACGACGGGGGTACGGCGCCGGAGGGCGTCGTGCGGGACGAGCCCGCCAAGCCGGTGCGCGGGTTCATGCTCGACATGGCCCGCAAGTACTTCACCGCGGACTGGATCGAGGACCGGGTGCGGGAGCTCGGCGACCTGAAGTACAACCAGCTGGGGCTGCACTTCTCCGACGACCAGGGTTTCCGCATCGAGTCCACGTCGCATCCCGAGATCGTGTCCCAGCAGCACCTGACCAAGGCGCAGGTCCAGAAGATCGTCAAGCTGGCCCAGAGCCGGCACATCCAGATCGTGCCCGAGATCGACTCGCCGGGGCATCTGGGCGCGGTCATCGCCGCGCACCCCGATCTTCAGCTGCGCAATGTCAACGGCGTGGCGACCCGGGGTGCCATCGACATCTCCAAGCCCGAGTCCGCCGAGATCGTCGACGACCTGCTCAACGAGTACGCCGGTCTCTTCCCCGGCAACCAGTGGCACCTCGGCGGCGACGAGTACCAGGCGCTGGTCGTCTCGAACCCCGAGGCGTCCTACCCGCAGCTCGCCGCCGCCGCCCGCAAGGCCTACGGCTCCGGCGCCACCGTCGCCGACCTCGCCACCGGGTGGCTCAACGGCCGCGCCGCCACCGTCCGCGCCGACGACCGCACGCCGCGGGCGTGGAACGACGGCTTCTTCCGGGACACCTCCGTCCAGCCGGACAAGGACATCCAGGTGGCGTACTGGACGGGCAAGGAGATCGGCGCCCGGGCGCCGGTCGAGTACCTGAGCACGGGCCGGAAGGTCATCAACTACAACGACGAGTTCCTCTACTACGTGCTCGGGGAGCCGCAGACCTTCGTCTATCCGACGGGGCAGCGGATCTACGAGCAGTGGACACCGCGGGTCCTGCGCGGCACGACGGCCGTGCCGGCCAAGTACGACGACCAGATCCTCGGCGGGTCCTTCGCCGTGTGGTGCGATCTGGCGAACTCGCAGACGCAGGCGCAGGTCGCGGCCGGAATCCGGATGCCGCTGCGGGCGACGGTGCAGAAGCTGTGGGACGCGGGTGCGCCGGAACTGTCCTGGGCCGAGTTCAGGGCGCTCGCCGACCGGCTGGACTGAGCCGCGGATTTGGCCGATACGGCTGCGAACCCCCGTGCGACTGTGGTGTATTCGGCCCGAGCCGTACCGAACGACCAGGGGGAACCTAAATGGGGTACTGGGGGTACTTCGTCGTGGGCCGCGGGGAGCGGCCGCTGGCGGAGCTGGACGCGCTGGCGGGCGCCGAGGGGATGACCCTGCGGGCCCAGGCGCCCGGCGGGTGGCAGGTGTGGGAGTACCCGAGCAGCGGCGCCGACGTCGGGAGCATGAACGCCCTGGCCCTGGAGACCGGGGCGCCCGCGCTCTTCGGCTACGTCATGGACAGCGACTGCGTGGTGGTGGAGGCGGCGGCGCCGGAGAGCGGGGCGTGGACGACCTGTCTGGCGCGGGGCGCGATGGCCGGGTATCTCGGCGCCGGAAGCGAGGGGCTCACGCTGGAGGACTACTTCCTCGAACCCCCGGACGCGGCCGAGCGGGCCGTCGCCTGGGCCGCCGAGGCCGGGCACGAGGTGAACGCCGAGTCCCTCGTGGACGTACTCACCGCTGATGCGGACCCAATGGCCGAAAACCTCTTCTTCCGGTTGCTCGACCGGCTCGGCGTCGTGCCGCTGTGACACTCCCGGGCCGTTGCGCGCAGTAAGGGGAAGTGCGGGCTCCGTAAAGGACGGTGCCCGCCAGGGTTCTGTGCGGGGACACCGACCCTCAGGAATGACCCGCTTAGGGAGGCGTGGATGAGCCTGGTGGAATTGATCGCTCAGGCCGACGAACGCGGACTGGCCGCCAGCGGGTTGGCTTGTTTGGATCGGTGCGTGCCGCTGCTCGGCGGTGACGACGAGGTGCTGCGGCCCCTGTGGGCCAACCTCGCGGACGGCGGGGACTCCGCCGCGTGGGGTGAACTGCTGGAGCAGGTACGCGGGAAGCTGGGCGTCGCCGACGTCATGGACGACGCGGACGTCGAGGACGAGGCCGCCCTGCTCGCCCGGCGGATGCTGGCCGCGGCCCCGGTCGTACGGTCCGCCGCCGAGGCACGGATCTGGGCCGACGCCTGCTCCGTCGCCTCGCTGCAGATCCACCGGCTCCTCGACCCCGCGGAGGACGACGCGTCCTCGGCCGGCGCCCTCCCCGAGGCGATCGGCTCGGCCCGGGCGGAGGGGACCACTGCCGAGGGCCGCGCACAGGGCATGTCGCCGCTCGTCGCCGCCGAACTGCGCCGCCAGATCAGCGTCCTGGAGATCCTGGCCGGGCATGGCGCGAGCGGGTTGCGCCGGGCGCTGGAGGTGTCGACGGAGGGGCGGCGGGTGTTGCGGGCGGTGGTCTCCCGGCGTGCGCGGACGCTCCGCGGATAGCTCCGCGGGTGGTGCCGGGCGCCTGAGGGGGTGCCTCGGGGGGTTGTCGGGCGGGTGCGGGTGCGGGTGCGGGTGCGTGGGGGCTTGTCGCGCAGTTCCCCGCGCCCCTTGGGGCGTTGCAGGACTCTTGCCTTCATCGCAGGAGGCACTTCACCACCGCGTCGCCGTACTCCGCGGTTCGGGTGTAGAAGGCCGTCAGGTCGCGGTGGGCCGCAGCGAGGATGGCGTGCACTTCCGGATCGGGAGGGGCTGTGGCCCGCAGTGTGCGCCACAGTGTCTCGAAGCCGGTCGATCCGAGGTAGTCGGCCACGCGGGTGACCTGTGCCGCGGTGAGGATCAGGAACGGCGGGTGTTCCGGCACCGGGTGGGTCACCGGCCGGCCGCCCAGGACCACGTCGGCCTGGGGCCCGTCCTGCGCCTGCCCCGCGTAGAGGGCGTGCTGGTCGGCGTACCGCTGGTCCAGCATCTCCTCGAGGTGCCGGTCGAGACGTCGGCGCACGGTGTCCCAGTCGTCCTCGAACAGGCGCTGGAACCAGGTCGCGCTGTTGCGCAGTGCGGGAGGCGGCACCGCTCGGAGATGGAAGTACAGGCTCATCAGTGACTGGAGCGCACGGGAGCGGCAAAGCGTCACTCCCGGGTAAACCTCGTTCCTGGGGGAGTCGTGTGACTGTCGTGGGAGCGAGCTGGGGCGGTCCTGCACCGGTCCCGGGAAGTCGCCGGATCCGGGTGACGAATCCCAGTTCAGGCACGCTTTCCAGGGTGTGACGACTCAGCAGGAAACCAGGCCCGCAGCCGCAACCAGACCGGTGCGGTGGGCGGCGGACGCGGTGGCGACGATGCGCGAGGGGGCGCGGCTGCGACTCGACTACTCGGCGCAGAGCCTGTGGCGGGTCGACCGGATGATCGAGGAGCTGCGCCGGGAGCGGACGCCGTATCCCGCCGTGGAGAACACGCTGCGCGGTCTCGGCGCGTACGCCGGTGAGGTGATCGCCCGTCAGGCCGGCGCCGAGTGGTGGGCGACGGGCGGCGACCACTGGATCCGTACGCCCGATGGGCGGCTGTGGGACCCGATCGACGAGGCGCGGCGGTGCTTCGCCGGCGACGGGTCGCTGCGGTTGCTGTGCCGGGACGCCGTACAGCGGTAGGCGAGGAAGTGGCGGTGGCCCGGCCGGGGCTGCGTGAACGGGCGGGGCCCCGGCCGGGTCCGAGGGGGCGTCAGCTCGCCCAGACCTCGGCCTCGTCGGCCGGGACGGTGGTGGCCAGGCCCAGTTCCTTGCGGGCGGCGACCGACTTCTTCGGGTCGATGCCGGTGAAGGCCGAGTCGTAGGCGATGTAGAACGTGTCCGTGTCGGCGGCGCTCGCGGCCTTCCTCCACTGCTCGGCCGTCTTGGTCAGGTCGGCGCGCAGCTTGCCGACCTCCGCGCCGTCGATGTCCTTCATGCCCTTCACATGCGCGTCGAGGGCGGCCGCCACGGCCTTGGCCTGCGCCTTGTAGCCGGCGAAGTCCGCCTCGACGGTGTCCTTCTCGGACTGGTTGGCCCAGAGCGCGTCGTAGACGCCGTTCGAACCGTTCAGGTACGCGGTCTGCTCGGGCTTGAGGGACTTCGCGTTCAGCGCGCCGGTGAAGGTGCCCGACTCCTTGGTGTAACTGCAGCTCACGGCGCGGTCGCCGGTCGCCCAGCTCTCCCTGGTCGGGGTGTAGTGCAGGAGGGCGACGCCCTTGGGGAGCGCCCAGGTGTCCGGGGCGAACCTCCCGGCCTCGGCCGGGCATCGCTCGTCGGCGATGGCGGCGATCGCGTCGTCGCCGGGGTACTTCGACCCTTCGTCGATCTTGAAGTCGCCGACGACCTGACCCGTGTGCGCCTCGGCGCAGGGCACGATCTCGACGAGGATCTCCGTGCCTTCGCCCTTGTTGTTCGGGTTGTAGCAGTCCCCGACGCTCAGCGAGAACACCGATCTCTGGCGGGCCACCTTCTTCGCGCCGTCCTGGGCACTGTCGACGGCATCCGAGACGTCCGAGCACCCCACAGCGCCGATCGCGAGCAGGGCGACGACGGAGGATATGCCGCGAAGAGAGCGAAAAGGACTACGAACTGACATGACGTTACATCCCTTTATGCGAACTTTATGTGGATCGCGCGCATCGTATGCCATCCCTGTGACGGGGCTGTGCGCAGGTCGCGGCGACTCTGACTTCCGGTGAGCGGCAATGGTTGTAGCGGCCAGCCACGTGTACGGCCCCTGTGACACTTCTGTGAGGCCGGGCGCTGTTGACCGTGGAGGGGCGTGGGCAAGGGTGGCCGCACCGCGGGGTGCGAATCCGCCGCGAACCGGTACGGACGAGGACAGTTCTTGGGCCAGGGAGGGGAACCCCGCCGCGGACACGCGCACGACGGGGAGTTGAGCGCGGCCGTCGCGCGGGCTCAGGAAGGTGACGAGGCCGCCTTCGCGGTCGCGTACCGGCTGGTGCAGCCGGGACTGCTCGGGTACCTGCGCGGGCTGGTCGGGGACGACGCGGAGGACGTGGCGTCCGACGCCTGGCTGGAGATCGCCCGGGACCTCGGCCGGTTCAGGGGCGACGGCGCCGGGTTCCGGGGCTGGACCGCGACCATCGGCCGGCACCGGGCGCTGGATCATCTGCGCCGGCAGAAGGTACGGCCCCGGTCGTCGGCGCTGGAGCACGACGTACTGGACCTGCCCGGTCCGCAGAACACGCACGACCAGGCCCTGGAGTCGATCTCCACCGAGCACGCCCTGCGACTGGTCCGCGGGCTGCCGAAGGACCAGGCCGAGGCAGTACTGCTCCGGGTCGTCGTCGGCCTCGACGCCCCGGCCGCCGCACGCGTCCTCGGCAAGCGCCCCGGCGCGGTCCGGACGGCCGCGTACCGGGGGCTGAAGCGCCTGGCCGAGCAGCTGGGCGTCGCAGGTGTGACGGATGACGGCCCTCGGACGCTGGGGGAATCGAAATGAACAGTGAGGGTGTCGGCGGCTGACGGGCGGCGCCGGGGTGCTTCGCGCATCGGCACCACGGCGACATGGCACCACGGCGACATGGCGGTACGGCGCCAGGTCGCCACGGCGCTTCGATGAGGCGAGGCGGCGGGCGCGGTGAGTCGTACGGGGCGTGACGGACGTACAGGCTCTAGAAGCTCGTGAGTCACAACAGCAACGCAGCCACAGCAGCCACGCAGGTCGCAGCGGCTGCGCAGCCAAAGGGTGGCGAAGCCCAACCAAGCAGGTCGGACAGGGACGGGAAGACGGACATGGGTGAACGGCAGAGCGGCGGCGGAGAATCCGGCCGTCGGCGTGCGCACCCTGACGACCGGGCCCGGGGTCACGGCTCCGGCCCGGCAGTGGCCCTCGACGACGCCGAGCTGGAGGCGCTGCTCTCCGCCGCCGTACTGCGCGGGCATCGCGTGGACACCGAGGGCGAGCAGCGTGCCGTGGCCGCGTTCCGCGCCGCCCGCGCCGCGGGGGCACACCGGGCACGCACCCGGCGCCGGGACGACTGGCGGCCGTGCGAGCGGCGTCGGCTGGCGCTGTCGGTGAAGACCACGCTCTCCCTGTTCGTCGCGAGCCTCACGCTGGGCGGCGTGGCGGTCGCCGCGATCGGCTCGTCCGGCTCCTCGGAGGCCCCCGGCGAGGACAGGGCCAGGCCCACCCCGGCGGCCGGCGCCTCCGACGGGCCGGCCGCCGCGCACCGCTCCGCGGCGCCCGGCGTCGCCTCCGCCAAGCCCGCCCACCCGACCACCGCCCAGGACACCGAGGCCGAGTGCCGCGCGTACGACCAGGTCGAGGAGCGCGGCAACGCCCTGGACTCGACGGCCTGGCAGCGGCTCGTCGTGGCGGCGGGCGGTGCGGACAGGGTGGCCGCGTACTGCGTCGAGCAGTTGGCGGGGGCGAAGAGCGGGCCGACGAACGGGCCCAGGAACAAGGACGACGGGGGCGGCACCACCGGCCAGGGTCAGGCCCCGGTCCCGGGCTCGGGCGACAAGGGCGAGGGCGAGGGCGGCAGGATCGCCGAGAAGGCCGACAAGGCCGGTAAGGCCGACACCAAGGACTGAGTCCGCCCGCCGGACCTTTCAGCGAGCCATCTCCCGCGGCTGAAACGCGAGACGGACAAGCTGGAGACCTGGTTCGAAACCCCTACGGCGTGCGGAACCCGCGAAAGGTCACCTGCATGCGGCTTTCGAAGCCGAGCCGTTCGTAGAGTGCGATCGCGGCGGTGTTCGTGTCGGCCACGTGCAGGAAGGGGCGTTCGTCCCGGGACAGGATGCGTGCGGCCAGGGCGCTCACCAGGCGGTGAGCGTGGCCTTGCCCGCGTGCCTCGGGCGCTGTGCAGACGGCGCTGATCTCGGTCCACCCCGGAGGCCGTAGCCGCTCGCCGGCCATGGCCACCAGCTTGCCGCCCGCCCGGATGCCGAGGTAGGTGCCGAGTTCGCGGGTGCGCGGCCGTAACGGTCCCGGTTGCGTCCGTGCCACGAGGTCGAGCATCTCCGGTACGTCGGACGCACCGAGTTCGACCACGCCGGCGTCGATCGCGGTACGGGCCGTGGGCCGGTCGCTGCCGGGCCGGATCATCTGCCGGCCTTCGAGGACGAAGACCGGCTCCCAGTCCGGCGGCGGGACCGCCGGGCAGCTGAACAGGTCGGCGAACCCGCCTCGGCCGAGCAGCCGGGCGAGGTCGGCCCAGTCCGCCGGGTCCGCGGCGGGGGACACCGCCGAGAAGGTCGCGATGTCCGGCAGGTAGGTGGCGGCACGGCCGAGCCGGCGGGCCAGGCCTGAGTGGTGGCCGCGCAGCGACTCGCCCACTGGGTCGTCGAGTACGGCTGCATCCCCGCTCAACACCAGAACTTCCTCCAGGGCGTCCGGCTTCGGGTCCGGACCGGGCTCGGCCGTCTTCAGGGTACGGATCATGAAGTGCGCGACGTAAGCCTGGTGTCTGGTGCGGAGCACGACCAGTGGGTCAGCGAAGTCCGCGGCGGCTACCTCGTTGTCGACGTCCGGTAGCGGGGCGGGGCCAGGGCGCGAGACGACCGGGGCCGCCACCCCCCACAGGAGAGGCCCCGGCCGTCGCGCGGTACGGGCCGCGCGGCGGCCCGTACCTTCTACAGCGTCATGACTGCGTTTTCTGTCACACCCGTGCGGACACATCGCGGATTCCGGGGTAGTTGCACGTTGTACGGACATGGACGAGCAGCGCTTTCAGGCCGTAACGTGCCTTTCGCGCCGGACGCGGAAGGTGTACGACCACCGCAACCACCTGCGGTTCCAGAACCGCAATCAACTGAGGAACCACGACGGCGAGAACCGGTCCGCGACAGCGGCACCGGCTGAGGCGCAAAAGGGGCGCAGTGCTGGGGGACGACGCGGAGCTGACCGCCGCGGTGCTTGCGGCACAGGACGGGGACGAGAGCGCGTTCCGGACTGTGTACCGCGCTGTGCACCCGCGGCTGCTCGGGTACGTACGGACGCTGGTCGGCGACCCGGACGCCGAGGACGTCGCGTCTGAGGCGTGGCTGCAGATAGCGCGTGACCTGGAGCGCTTCAGCGGGGACGCGGACCGCTTCCGTGGCTGGGCCGCGCGGATAGCCCGTAACCGCGCGCTGGACCACATACGCATGCGCGGCCGCCGCCCCGCGATCGGCGGCGACGAGACGGAGCTGACCGGGAAGGCTGCCGAGTCCGACACGGCGGGCGAGGCCATGGAGGCCCTGGCCACCGACGGCACCCTCTCCCTCATCGCCCGCCTGCCGCAGGACCAGGCCGAGGCCGTCGTCCTGCGCGTGGTCGTGGGGCTCGACGCCAAGACGGCCGCTCAGACGCTGGGCAAGCGTCCGGGTGCCGTACGAACCGCCGCGCACCGGGGTCTGAAGCGGCTCGCCGAGCTGCTCGGCGACGATCCGGAATCGGCCGGGGTGCTCGACGCCCTGCCTCCCCAGCGAGGAACCCGCGACCGTGCGGTGACGTCTGCGAGTGTGACGCATATGCGTGCGCGTACGCAGAAGGATGTGTGATGGCCGACGAGCAGTACAGGTGGCTGGACCGCGAAACGGCGGATCGTTTGCTGGGCGGAGAGTCACTGGAAGCTGTCGACCCGGCCGACCGAGACCAGGCCGAACGCCTCGCCAAGACGCTTGAGGCGCTGACCGCCGAACCCGCGCTGAGCAGCGCGGAACTCCCGGGAGAGGCCGCAGCGTTGGCGGCGTTCCGCGCGGCGCGCGCGGGCCGGGACCCCGCGTCCGCGACCGTCGGCCACAGTTCCGCATCCGGTGCCTCCGAGGTCTCCGACGCCCCCGGCGCAGGGCCCGTCGACGTCGGACTGGTCCGCATCGGTGGCGCCGACAACGGTGTCTGCCGCCCCCGCCGACCCCGCTGGGCCCGCCCCGTACGGCTCGGTCTCGCCGCCGCGCTGGCCGTCGGCATGGTCGGCGGAGTCGCGGTCGCGGCCGGAACCGGAGTCCTGACATCGCCGTTCGTCGGAGACGAAGGGGGCCGCCCGGCCGCCACGGTCTCGGCACCGGCACCGCCGGAACGCCCGCTCTTCTCGCCCTCGCCGGAGGGCGGTGTGCGGGGCGGACCCACGCCCGACGACGACTCGCAGGCCCCCACCGACCCGGGCACCACCGAGGGCGCCGAACCCGGCGGTCCCGCCCCGGACCGCGGATCCGCCCCCGGCCGGGACAAGGCCGCCCGCGGCTGGTGGAAGGTCGTCACGGCGTACTGCCGCGACCTGCGCGACGGCAAGGAACTGTCGAGCGACCGCCGCCGTGCCCTGGAGAGCGCGGCGGGTGGCTCCGAGCGCGTGCGGAAGTACTGCCGGGGCGTCCTCGGTGCCGTCGGCGACGGCACCTGGGGCAAGTCGGGCAGCGGCAAGGACGGGGACCGCGACCGGGACCGGGAACGGGACAGGAACCGGGACCGGGACAGCGACGACGACGAGGGTGACCGTGCCGGTTCGGGTGGCGACGGCTGGGGCGGCCGGGACGGCGACGACGACCGTGACCACCACGGTCACCGCGGCCGTGACCGTGACGGCGGCCGTGACGGCCACCGCACGCAAGGCGCCGTAGCGGCCACGTCCACTGTGGTGGCGCGGACGGCGGCCCTTCTGCCGGGCCGTGCCCTCACTTCCGTAACAAGTCGCTGACCTGCAGTTTTGTGATTAGTTGAAAATTCTTCGCCGCCGGAGTGACACTTTCGGCCGCCATGGCGCTGATGTGAGTGAGCCGACTGGTCATCGGCCGTCGCACAGAGCCGGGGTTCCCCCCGTACCTACGGCTCGTGCATCGGCGCGGGCGGGACACGTTCCCCCGGTCCCGCCCGCGCCCCACACCCACCTCCCGCGCCTCACCAGTGGACGACGACCTTGTCGCCGGTCCCCACCTGCGCGAACATCTCCGCGATCGCCCGCTCGTCCCGGACGTTGACACAGCCGTGCGAGGCGCCGGCGTAGCCCGTGGCAGCGAAGTCGGACGAGTAGTGCACCGCCTGGCCCCCGCTGAAGAACATCGCGTACGGCATCGGTGAGTCATAGAGCGTCGACACATGGTGCCGTGACTTCCAGTAGACGCTGAACACACCTTCCCGGGTCGGTGTGTACTGCGACCCGAACCGTACGGGCACGGTCAGGACCGACCGCCCGTCGATCATCCAGCGCAGGGTCCGGCTCGACTTGCTGATGCACAGCACCCGGCCGGTCAGGCACCGCGCGTCCGGCGCGTCGGCCGGCTGGCCGCCCATCAGGTACAGGTCCCACTTGCCGGGCTCGCGCGTCATCTTCAGCAGCCGCTCCCAGGTGACCTCGTCGGTCTTCCCCGTTCTCGGCAGCCCCCGCTTGCCCTGGAAGCCCCTGACCGCCTGCTCCGTCAGATCGTCGTACGTCCCGGTCGGCCCGTCGAAGAGCCAGGCGATCTGACGCAGACGGGCCTGGAGCTCCCGGATGTCACGGCCCTCGTCGCCCCGCGACCACAGCACGGCGGCCGGTGCCGCGGGCGTGGGCTTCGCGCTCGGCTTGTCGTCGGGAGGCGCCGACTTCGGGGACGGTGTGCCGCTCGGGAGCTCTATGTGCACGGGCGAGCGCCGATCCTCCTCGCCGGAGGCCTGCACGGTGCAGCCGCACAGCACGGTCAGCGCGGCACCGCAGGCCAGTGCGGCGGTCCCTCGTCCCGTGCCCCTGCCCCGTGTCCGCCCCATACCCCTGGTACGCATCCCGGCCCCCGTCGTCTCACCGCGGCCACCCCCGACCGCCCGACCGCCCTGGTGTCACCTGAGATGTTCCCCGCACGTGACCGGTTGCGAACTACGCGGCATGGTTGGACACAGAGGTGAAGGACACCGTCCACCGTCCGCGGTGGCGGGCGACAGCCACGGCGAGCTCGGAGGCCACACCATGGCGCGAGAGTCTGAGTCCAAAGTGCCCATCGAGCCGGTTTACGGGCCGGACGCGCTGAGCGGCTGGGACCCGGCCGAGAAGCTGGGGGAGCCGGGCTCGTACCCCTTCACCCGCGGCGTGTACCCCACGATGTACACCGGCCGCCCCTGGACGATGCGCCAGTACGCCGGCTTCGGCACGGCGACGGAGTCCAACGCCCGCTACCGGCAGCTGATCGCCCACGGCACGACCGGCCTGTCGGTCGCCTTCGACCTGCCCACCCAGATGGGCCACGACTCCGACGCGCCGATCGCGCACGGCGAGGTCGGCAAGGTGGGCGTTGCCATCGACTCGGTCGACGACATGCGGGTGCTGTTCGACGGGATCCCGCTGGACCAGGTGTCGACGTCGATGACGATCAACGCGCCGGCCGCGCTGCTGCTTCTGCTGTACCAGCTGGTCGCGGAGGAGCAGGGGGTCCCGGCGGACCGGCTCACCGGCACGATCCAGAACGACGTGCTGAAGGAGTACATCGCGCGTGGGACGTACATCTTCCCGCCGAAGCCCTCGCTCCGGCTGATCGCCGACATCTTCCGGTACTGCCAGGCCGAGATCCCGCGCTGGAACACGATCTCGATCTCCGGCTACCACATGGCCGAGGCCGGCGCGTCCCCCGCGCAGGAGATCGCCTTCACGCTCGCCGACGGCATCGAGTACGTCCGCACGGCGGTGGCGGCGGGCATGGACGTGGACGACTTCGCGCCCCGGCTGTCCTTCTTCTTCGTGGCCCGTACGACGATCCTGGAGGAGGTCGCCAAGTTCCGTGCGGCGCGCAGGATCTGGGCCCGGGTGATGCGGGACGAGTTCGGCGCGCGGAACCCCAAGTCCCTGATGCTGCGCTTTCACACGCAGACGGCCGGCGTCCAGCTGACGGCCCAGCAGCCGGAGGTGAACCTGGTGCGCGTGGCGGTCCAGGGCCTCGCGGCCGTCCTCGGCGGCACCCAGTCCCTGCACACCAACTCCTTCGACGAGGCGATCGCGCTGCCCACGGACAAGAGCGCCCGCCTCGCGCTGCGCACCCAGCAGGTGCTGGCGTACGAGACGGACGTGACGGCGACCGTGGACCCCTTCGCGGGCTCGTACGCCATCGAGCGGATGACCGACGACGTCGAGGCGGCAGCGGTGGAGCTGATGCAGCGCGTCGAGGACCTCGGCGGCGCGGTGGCGGCCATCGAGGACGGCTTCCAGAAGGGCGAGATCGAGCGAAACGCGTACCGGATCGCCCAGGAGACGGACGCCGCCGAACGGGTCGTCGTCGGCGTCAACCGCTTCCAGCTCGACGAGGAGGAGCCGTACGAGCCCCTCCGCGTCGACCCCGCGATCGAGGCCCGGCAGGCGGAGCGCCTCGCGAAGCTGCGCGCGGGGCGCGACCGGGGCGCGGTGGACTCGGCCCTGGCCGCGCTGAAGAAGGCCGCCGCGGGGGAGGACAACGTCCTGTACCCGATGAAGGACGCGCTGCGGGCCCGGGCGACGGTGGGGGAGGTGTGCAACGCGCTGCGGGAGATCTGGGGGACGTACGTCCCGAGCGACGCCTTCTGATCCGCGCCGTCCCGCCCGCTGAAATCCGGGATTCCGGCGGGCCTTGGTCGTCAGCCTCCTCAACCCCAAGGCGATCCTCTTCCTCGTCGCCTTCTTCGTGCAATCAGAGGCCGACGCGCGCCAGGTAGGCAGTCAGGCCGTCGGCCGCCTCGCCCGCCCACCCCACATACCCGTCCGGCCGGACCAGGAGCAGACCCTTCCCGTACGACGCCTGCTCCTGCCCGCCGACCACCCGTACCGCCTCCGGCAGTTCCGGTGCCGGCGCGCCCACCGCGACCAGCGTCCAGTGCGGTCCCCGGAACGCGTCGAACAGCCGCACGCCGCCCAGCGTCCCGTCCGGCGCGCGATCGCCCGCCCGCACCGGGCCCGGCGCCGGCCGTGTCTCCCGGGTCAGCGGCGACTCCCGGTACCCCAGGCCGAGCTGGCGGGTCGCCTCGCCGCGGCGCACCTGGCCGCGGTGCACGCTCGTCGACAGGCCGAGCATGTCCGCGGCGATGGGACGCCGTTCCTCCTCGTAGGTGTCGAGGAGTGCCGCGTCGGCCCCGTCCCGCAGCACCGCGCCCAGTTTCCAGCCCAGGTTGTAGGCGTCCTGGACGCTGGTGTTGAGGCCCTGCCCGCCGGCCGGCGAGTGGATGTGCGCGGCGTCCCCCGCGAGGAACACCCGCCCGTCCCGGAACCGGTCCGCCAGCGCCGCGCGCGGCCGGAAGTCCGAGGCCCAGCGGACCTCCGTCACGTCTTCCGGCGCGAGGTGGGAACGCGCGGCGACCGCCTTGCGCACGCCGTCCGCCGAGACGTCCACCGACGCCCCCTCGGGGAACCGGGCCGCGACCTGGAAGTCCTCCGTGCCGGCGAGCGGACAGATCGCGAGGAAGTCCTGGCCCTCCCCGCGCGGCGGGAAGAGGTGCCAGTTGTCCCGGTCCAGGCCCGTGATCCTGACGTCCGCCACCAGCGTCGGGTTCGGGTCGACGGTCTCGCCGGTCATGCCGATGCCGAGGGCCCGCCGTACGGCCGAACGCCCGCCGTCGGCGGCGACGACGTACCGCGCGCGGACGCTCCCGCCCGCCGCGAAGCGGGCCGTCACGCCGTCCTCGTCCTGTGCGACCCCGACGAGCTCCCGGCCGAAGGCGACCTTTCCGCCCAGCTCCGTCAGCCGCGCGAAGAGGATCTCCTGCGTCCGCCACTGCGGGACCATCCACGGCTCGGTGTACGGCGAGTCCTCCGTGACCTCCGCCGGGTCGAACATCTGGTGCTCGCCGACCCGCCTGCCGTCCTGCCAGATCATCCCGACCGGATAGCTGCCGCCCGCCGCGCGGATCGCGTCGAGCACGCCGAGGTCGTCGAAGACCTCCATCGTGCGCGGCTGGATCCCCTTGCCCCGTGAGCCGGGGAAGAGCCGATCTGCCCGCTCCACGACGAGCGCGTCCACGCCGCGCCGGGCGAGATCGATGCCGAGGGCGAGGCCGGTGGGGCCCGCGCCGACGATCAGTACATCCGTGTCCGCCGGTGCATCCGCATGCGTGTTCATGAGCGCCATCTCCTTAACGCTGTTAAGTTCCCTTGGCCACGAGCGTGCCCTTAACGGCGTTAAGCTGTCAAGCGTGAATACGGAACGCCGAGCGCCCCTCGATCGCACACGCGTCGCGGACACCGCCCTCAAGCTCCTGAACGAGGTCGGCCTCGACGGCCTGACCCTCCGGGCCATCGCCAAGGAACTGGACGTCAAGGCGCCGGCCCTGTACTGGCACTTCAAGGACAAACAGGCGCTGCTCGACGAGATGGCGACCGAGATGTACCGGCGGATGGTCGCCGCGACGCCCCTCGACCCGGACGAGGGCTGGCGGGAGCGGCTCCTGAGGTCCAACCGGGGGCTGCGCGCGGCGCTGCTCGGCTACCGCGACGGGGCCAAGGTCTTCAGCGGCTCACGCTTCACCGGCATCGAGCACGCCGAGCAGATGGAGGACAACCTGCGCCTGTTCACGGCCGCCGGCTTCGCCCTCGCCGACGCGGTCCGCGCGACCTCGACGACGTACTTCTACACCCTCGGCTTCGTCACCGAGGAGCAGGGCGTCGAACCGCTCGCGGGTGAACGCCGTGAGGGGTACGACATAGAGCAGCGCGCCCGCCTGATGGCCGACTTTCCCTTGTCGGCTCAGGCGGGCGCGGAGATCTTCACCGACTACGACCGGCACTTCGAGGAGGGGCTGGCGGTGGTGATCGCCGGCATCGAGGCGCGGTACGGGGTCGGCTGAGCGGTGCGGCGGATCACCTCGCCCGGCGGCGGGCGTTGCGGATCGCGCGGGTGACGACCGGCGGGAGCACATCCGCGGCGAGCTTGCGGGCGCGGCTGCGCGGCGGCTTCGGACGCGCGGGGCGAGCGGCGGAGGCGGCGGGCGCGGCGGGCGCGGAGGGCTCCGCGGGGATGCTGTCCGCGTGCCGGGACGGCGGGAACGGCGGGGCCTGCATGCCCTTGGCCTTGAGGCGGATGATGCGGTGTCCGGCCGCCTGCTGGACGCTGAGGTGGCAGTCCTTGCGGGCCCGCACCATCGCCAGCAGCTCCTCCTGGACCGGCTCGGGGTCGCCCCAGGTGGCGTACAGCTTCTGGGTGCTCAGACAGATCGGGCGCAGGCCACGGTTGATCACGGCCTCCCAGGTGGCTATCGCCACTCCCGGCGTGTGCTCGGAGCGGAAGTCGTCCAGGACGACCACCCCGTCCGGCAGCAGCAGGTCGTGAGCCGCGCCGATGTCGCCGTACACGTGCTCGTACAGGTGCGAGCCGTCGACGTGGACGAACCGGCAGGAGCCCGCCGGGACCTCGTCGGGCACGATCGAGCTGGGGCCCTGAAGGACGCGCGGCAGTTCGTCGTGGAAGGAGAGGTAGTTCTCCTCGAAGGCCTGCCGGGTCAGCGCGCTGTACGACTTCGTCGACTCCGCCTTGTTGGCGTCGTCCGGCGCGTCTCCCTCGAAGAGGTCGCACACCGTGTAGCGCTCACCCGGCTGGAGGCGCCGGCCGAGGAAGGTCGCGCTCTTACCCATGAACACCCCGACCTCCAGCAGGTCGCCGCGCATCCCCGAGGACTGCTGCCGGTCGAGGAGCCAGTCGAAGAGCACCTGGTCGAGCGGGGGGAACCAGCCGGGGACGTCGTCAAGGGTGCGGGGGCGTCGGACGGCGGGCGAGGACTGTGTGGCTGCCATAGGCGCGAGCACTCCGTTGTGATCCTGCGAGTCGGACGGGGTACTCCGGTGTCTGCCCCGTGCGAATACGCCAAACCAGCTGTGCGATGAACGGCAGGACAACATCGCATGGTCAACGGGGGGCTCATCGGTTTCCGCGCGGTGTACCGGATCGCCGGGCCGTGGCAGGCCGCGCCCGGCGGGGCCTCGACCAGCGATTTTCAGTCCGGATAGCCCCATGCGCGGGCCAATTCCGCCAGCCGTTTCGGAAGCTCGACGTCCGGGTGGGCGGTGCGGGCGGGCTGGATCCGGCCGGACTTGAGGGTGCTGGACCAGTCGCCGAGCTGGGGGCGGAGGGTGCCGTGGTCCTGTGCGCCGTAGTCGAGCATGCCGGGCTCCCACGGGAGGCCGAGGTAGGCGCAGATGCCGCGGGTGACCCGCTCCGGCTCCGCGGTCAGCTCCTCGTACCGGATCACATGGGCGTCGAGGTTCTGCCGCGCCTCCTCCAGCTTCTCGCTGTAGCCGAGGACCTCGGCCCGGACGGCCTCGTGGTCGGGGTCCGCCCGGCGGCTGGTCAGGGACGCGATCACGGCGGCCGGGTGACGCAGCAGGAGGATGTGGCGTGCCTGGGGCCAACATCGGTGCAGCCGGGGCCAGATGAGGGTGTTCGGCGGGGTCTTGTCGACGATGACGTCCTTGCCGCTGCGGGTGAGCTCCAGATGCAGAACCCGGTCCCACAGCAGGTGCTCCAGCTCGTCCTTGTCGAGCTCCAGCTCCCGCATGGCGGCCGCGGTGAACTCGCGGGAGAGGTGCACGTGCAGCGTGCGCAGATGCATCTCGTGCGGGGCCCGGATCCGGCTGTGGCTGTTCAGCAGCACCCGCAGCAGCGTCGAGCCGGAACGCACCGAGGACAGCACGAAGACCGGCGACTCCACCAGGCGCGGAGCGGGCGGAGCGGGCGGGGCGGTGTAGCCGGCTTCGGCGTCATCCGCGCTGCGGGGCGAGGGGACGGCGTTCAGGTTCCCGCGCGGTGGGCTCACGGCCTGCATCATCAGCCTGCCCCGACGCTTCAGTCCCTTGCTGATCGCCGTCATCCGAGGGTCTCGCACGGTGACACCTTTCTTTCGCGCTGTGCCTCCGCATCCCAGGGGCGGCAGTTGAACGGCAGATGGCGCGCAGGAGAAGCAAAGCGGGGACGTGCATGCGCACATCCCCGCTGACCAGGTGTCTTACCGCTTCCTTAATTCTTCCTGGGAATCGAGGCCAGCTTGCGGCGAATCAGCGGAGTGGCCCAGTCCTCCACGTACCGGTTGAGCAGCCGGGCGAGCAGCAGCATCGCGCCGACGGTCAGCAGGACGGTGGCGTACGACGGGATGTTCAGCCCCTGGTGGAGTGCCTTGATGACGACCCAGCCCAGGTGCTCGTGCACGAGGTAGAAGGGGTACGTCAGGGCGCCCGCGACCGTCAGCCAGCGCCAGTTGGCCCAGTGCAGCCGGCCCAGGGCGATCGCGGCCACGGCGACGTAGCCCAGGGTGACCACCAGCATGATGCCGAAGGAGCTGCGGTAGGAGAACGCGTCCACGTCGGGGGCGTGCCACAGCCGCGACACCGCGTAGTGCTGGCCGATCAGCCAGCTCACGATCACGATGCCCCAGGCGTACACGTCCTTGCGGTCGCGGTGCACCAGGTACAGGCCGACGCCGCCGATGAAGTACGGGGCGTACTCGGGCATCAGGACGATGTCGAGGAGCGGCTGCTGCGCACCCTCCGTGATGACCGCGGCGAGGGTCCAGACGGCGCAGAACAGGATCACGCGGCGGCGGGTCGCGCCGGGCAGTACCACGCACAGCGCGAACAGGGCGTAGAAGCGGATCTCCGCCCACAGGGTCCAGCACACGCCGAGCACCCGGTCGACGCCCAGCGGCTGCTGAAGCATCGTCAGGTTCACCAGGGCGTCGCTGGGGGACACCGCCTTGTACGTGACGACGGGCAGTGCGAAGACGAGCGTCACGATGACGATGGCCGCCCAGTAGGCCGGCAGCAGCCGGGCGGCGCGGGACGCGAAGAACGACTTCAGCGGCCTGCCCCAGCCGCTCATGCAGATCACGAACCCGCTGATCACGAAGAACACCTGGACACCCAGGCAGCCGTACGCGAAGTAGCCGTGCAGCGTGGGGAACTGCTGCTGGGGCGAGCTTCCCCAGGCGTCGGTGACCTCGCCGCCGCGGCCGCCGTAGTGGTACGCCGCCACCATCAGCGCGGCGACCAGGCGCAGTCCGTCCAGTGCGCGCAACCGGGTCTCGCGAGGCTTGTCCGGCTTGGGTGGGCGGGACGAGGCGACCGGTGGGAGGACGGTGCGTACCACGGTGCCCGTGGAGGTCACTTTGGTGTCCTCGGGCGTGTCGATCACAGGATTCCCCTCGCTGGGATTCAGCCGGACCACAGCACACTAGTCCGAATCCAAGCGCCCACTTCGGCGAGCGGCGCAAGATTCGCCCCGCCGTCCGCGCGAGTTCACCTATGCGTCGCTTCCAACTCCGACCCCACCGGCCTCACCCGCGCGACGCCCCCCGGTTGTGAAAACGCCGCATAGACGGAGTGTCGTTCCGGCGACGCGGGGGTGCCTTGTTGGGGGCGGGCCCGGGTGGGTGAGGGCAGTTGAACAACTGCCCGACGGGGAGGGGCGGGCGGGGTCCTCCGGGCGTATCAGCGGGACGTCGAATGGCCCGATGGGCGCCCCCGCGCGGCGTCGCCCTCGGCGGGCTGTGCGCAGCGCTGTCCCTGCCGTGGCCGGGGACCGCAGGCCCCCACGCTCGAACAGCCTCGCCGCAGCGCCGCCACTCTTCCGCGGCCGGCCGGAGGCTCCTCCTGCTCGGACAGCCTCGCGCGAAGGCGCTCCGTCAGGGCCCCCGGCGGGCGCATTCCGGGCTCACGTCAGCCTCGCGCCGGGTGCACCACAACGGCCTCTCTTCCGTGGCCGGCCGCCGGAGGCCCCGTGCCGAAGAGAGAGGGGCGTGGGGCGCCCCCGACGTCAAGACGCCGTCAGTTCCCTTCCGAGTGGTCCGCCGGCCAGGCGTCAGCGGCGTACCGCCCGTCGCAGGTTGCGGGCCTTTCGGGCCATGCGGCGGACCGTGGCGTTGCGGGGGATGAAGGACAGCTGGGCGGGGAGGCCGCCCGGCAGGGCCAGGGAGGTGAGGCGCTTGCGCTTGAAGTAGCGGAGCGTCCGCTCGCTCAGGTTCTTGGAGAGGTAGCGCTCCGTCTCCTCGCGCAGCCCCGGCAGGATCTTCGGCTGCATCGCGAAGCCCACCGCACGCACCAGCGCCCCCAGCGCACCGACGTCCATGCTCCGGCGCTGCTCGGTGACCGCGGTACGGTCGCCCAGCTCCGGAAGCAGCGCGTGCACGATCGTGACCGGCACCCGGTTGCTGTTCTCGTACGGTGTCAGCCGCTCCAGCAGCAGCTCGGTGCCCACCTGCGCGACCGGCAGGCCGTACAGCGCGGACGCGGTGAGCAGGGCCGTGGAGAAGCAGCCCACCACCAGCGCGGGCCGCATCCGCTGGTACAGCACCTCGGCGAGAACCGGCGTGTCGAGCACGGTGAGCTCGACGCCGAGCTTCTCCGCCTCCTTCTCCAGGCTGCGGGTGAAGCGGGCCGGAGCCGAGGGGTGCGGCTTGAACACCACCTTGTCGTGGCCCAGCCCGGCCGCGCCCTTCAGCATCCGCACATGCAGGTCCTCCTCCTCGTCATCGCTGAGGATGCCGAGCGCGGAGAGGTACTGACCGAGCAGCAGCGCGGGTTCCTCGATCTCCGGCAGCGCGTCACCGGAAGCGACGAGTTCCGCCAGCACCTTGGTGATGGCCGGAGTCGGCACGATCTCCGCCGGCACACCGAACTCGGTGAGCAGCAGCGGCTTCAGACCGGGCACCAGGTCGAGGTGGAGCACCCGGTCCACGCGGGTGCCGACCAGCGGGTCGATCTTGTTGCGGGTGGGGCCGTAACTCATCAGGCCGTCGGCGTAGACGGTGACCGGCGCGCCGGTGAAGATCTGCGCGATGCCCAGCGACGGGTTGACCTGGATCGACTCCACCGCCAACTCGACGTCGTCGTCGCCGAGTTGCCACTCGTGGCGCAGGAACCTCTCCCACAGCGGCAGGTCGTCCTGCCGGGGCGACCAGCCACCGGGGTGGAAGGGGAAGATCGTCTCGTTGTACGACAGCACGTTGTCGAAGCGCTCACGCAGCCGCTCGAAGCCCGGCATCTCGTCGAGGCCGGGCGTCGTCTCGGGCGTGGTGGCGTTGTTGCAGACCAGCAGGATGCGCCGGTCGGCGGGGCGGAAGCAGCCGGAGTCCAGGGCGGTGGCGAGGGTGGCCACGCCGTAGAGGGTGGACGCCTGGAAGATCTGGGTGGTCACGCGGCGACCCCCGCAGGAGCGGGACGGCGACGCAGCCGGCGCAGCCGCGTGGCGCGCTGGATGTCCATGGAGTCCAGCGCCTCGTCCAGTACGTTCTGCGGCATGCGGCGCAGGGCCGCGGCACTCATGGATTTCAGCTTTTTCGCCACCGCGGGCTCGAACCTTTCGATGGATCCCAGATGATGGGAAATGATGGCGCAATAAGTACGCACGGCCTTCGGCAGGAGTTTGTCCGCCTCCCGGTCCTGCGCGGTTTCCTCGATGACCTGGTCGAACGCACGAATGAAATCGAGTTGGCGCACATCGCCGATCTGGGTGAGCGAAGAGGCGACCCCACGCCGGTAGAAGACGCCGAGCAGGCTCACCGCGGCGAAGGAATCCGCCTCCCGGTGCAGCTTCCAGATCCACGGCCGGTCCTCGGCGGTACGCAGCCCGTCGGTGAAGTGCAGCACCCCCTTGTCGACCAGCCGGCGGTGGTAGATCCCCGCCCAGGCGTACGCGTAGTCGACGGAGGTGGAACGGTCGGCGGGCAGGATCGCCTCGCGCGGAGTCATCACGACGTTCCGGCGCCCGTGCGGCACCCGGTGCACAGCGCGCGCCCGTGCCGTGCACTGGACGTGGTCGGTGCGCAGGAAGTCGCAGCCCAACTCCTCGATCGCGGCGACCAGCCGGGGGTAGTAGCCGGGGGCGAGCCAGTCGTCGCCGTCCAGGAACGTCAGGTACTCGCCGCGTGCGCGGTCGATACCGGTGTTGCGCGCGGTCGCCAGTCCCCCGTTCTTCTCGTGTCTGACATATACCGCGCCTGGCAACTCGCGTTCCGCGCGCGCGAGGATCTCTGGCGTCCCGTCGCGCGAGCAGTCGTCGACGAGAATGAATTCGAAGTCCTCACGTGCGTTCGCACGCAGGCTCCTCAGGGTGTCGGGCGCGTATTGCTGCACGTTGTAGAACGGCACGATGACGGAGAGCTTGACCACGCAATGGACGTTAGGACGAAGCCCGTCATTCGTCTTGACGATCGCCTTGAATCGAGGTGAACGACGTGTGGCGAAGCCGTGAACCGGGCTTTTTTACAGCCCGTTCCCGGCTCGATTCGCCGTTCGTCGATGTGCTGTTAACCGTCTGTTGCATTCTGGTTGGGCAGAACCTCGAAAAGGCTTCCTAGCGTCTTCGGTGTGCCAGCAAGTGCGACGAAGACCCGACGAGTTGCCGTCCTCGCGGATTCCGATACCCGGTGGAAATGGGGCGCGCTCACCGCGAACCGTATCTCCCCGGAGGATTCGGACATCCGTCTGGACGGATTCCTCCTGCGTGGCCGGGCCACCCCCACCGCCCGCCAGCTCCAGGAGGTGGGCGTCCACGCCGACTCCCTCCGTGAGGTGAGCGCCGTCGAGTTCCTGCGCACCATGGCGCAGGAGTCGTACGACGTCCTGGTCCTCGCCCTCGTCGGCGGGGGCGTACAGGCCATGCTGCACGGCCTCAAGCGGGTCTGGGAAGAGCAGCCCCAGCGGCCCGTGATCGTCACCGGCTACGTCGGTGTCGTCTACGAGAAGCTCGCCGACGGCCTGCTCCTGCGGCACGGCGCGGACCTCGTCCTCGCCAACTCCCGCCAGGACGCCGAGCGTTTCCGCGCGGTGTACGTCGGGGTCGGCGCCGACTCCTCGGCGGTGACCGAGGTCGCCCTACCGTTCCTCGGCGGCGCGCCCTACCCCGGCGAGCACGACCCGTACACGGTCGTCTTCGCCGCCCAGCCCTCCGTGCCGGACAGCCGCAAGGACCGTACGTACCTGCTGAACCGGCTCATCCAGCATGCCCGCAGGCACCCCGAGCGCGAGGTGCTGCTCAAGCTGCGCTCCAAGCCGGGCGAACACACCACGCACATCGAGGAGTTGCCGTACCAGAAGCTGGTCCAGCGGCTCGACCCGCCGGCCAACTTCAAACTGGTGTACGGGAACATGGGCGAGGTCCTCGACCGCACCGACCTGCTGGTCACGATCAGCTCCACGGCGGCGCTGGAGTCGCTGCACCGCCGTATCCCCACCGTCGTCCTCAGCGACCTCGGCGTGCGCGAGGTGCTCGGCAACCACCACTTCGTGGGCTCCGGCTGCCTCGCCTCCTGGGACCGGCTGGACGACGGGTACAGCCCGACGCCCGACGAGGAATGGGTCTCCCGGCAGGGCGTCTGCGCCGACGGCTCGTACGCCACCGCCTTCGACGCGGCCCGCGAGCGCATCACCAAGCTGCTGGAACGTCCGGGCGGTCTGCCCGCCCTCACGCCGTACTACACGCCGGCCACCGCGCCCGGCTATCTGCCCGGCATCCTCGCCCGCCACCACCTCGGCCCGGACGGCAGCCCGCTGCCCGGCGCCCCCGCCCACGACAGGGAGCCCGGCCCCGTCCGGCAGATCGTGCGCCGGGCGGCGCGCGGCGCCTACCGGCACGGCGTGCAGCGCGTGGCCCCCGTCATCCGGCGGATGGGGGAGCTGTGAGCGACCCGACCGGGGCGCCGGGACGCGCCCCGAAGCCTTTGCAAGGAGCCCAAGGAGTGGAGCCCATGTCCAACCCGGAAGCAGGTCAAGGCACCTCGGTGCCCAGGGTGCTCGCCGTGATCCCCGCGCGCGGCGGCTCCAAGGGCGTGCCCGCGAAGAACCTCATGCCCGTCGGCGGCGTACCGCTGGTGTCGCGTGCCGTGCGTGAGTGCCGGGCCTCGCGGCTCGTCACGGACGTCGTCGTCTCCACCGACGACCAGGGCATCGCGGCCGCCGCCCGCCAGGCCGGCGCCGAGGTCGTGCTGCGCCCCGCCGCCATCGCCGGTGACACCGCCACCTCCGAGGCGGCCGTCCTGCACGCCATGGACGCCCACGAGGCGGTGCACGGCTCGCCGGTGGACGTGGTCCTGCTCGTGCAGTGCACCAGCCCGTTCATCATCCGCGAGGACCTCGACGGCGTCGTCAAGGCGATCGTCGCCAACGGCGCCGACACGGCCCTGACCGTCGCGCCCTTCCACGGCTTCGTGTGGCGCCACGGCGACGACGAGCCGGCCGCCCTGCGCGCCGAGCGCGAGGCCGCCGAGGGCGGCACCAACACCGTCACCACCCGCACCACCACCAGCGGCGGCGGCTACGGCGTCAACCACGACAAGTCCTTCCGCCCGCGCCGCCAGGACCGCCCCCAGGACTTCCTGGAGACCGGCGCCGCCTACGCGATGGACGCCGACGGCTTCCGCCAGCACAAGCACCGCTTCTTCGGCCGCACCGAACTCGTGCGCACCGACCCCGCCCGGGTCCTGGAGATCGACGATCCCCACGACCTGGCCCGCGCCCGCGCGCTGGCCCCGCTGTTCGACGCGGACCGGCCCGGCGCGCTCCCGACCGCCGACGACATCGACGCGGTCGTACTGGACTTCGACGGCACCCAGACAGACGACAGGGTGCTGATCGATGCCGATGGAAAGGAGTTCGTCTCCGTGCACCGCGGAGACGGCCTCGGCATCGGAGCCCTGCGCAAGAGCGGGCTCAAGATGCTCATCCTCTCCACGGAGCAGAACCCGGTCGTCGCCGCCCGCGCACGGAAGCTGCAGATTCCCGTGCTGCACGGCATCGACCGGAAGGACCTCGCACTCAAGCAGTGGTGCGAGGAGCAGGGCATCGCGCCTGAGCGCGTGCTCTACGTCGGCAACGACGTCAACGACCTCCCGTGCTTCGCCCTCGTGGGCTGGCCCGTGGCGGTCGCGAGCGCCCACGACGTCGTGCGCGGCGCCGCACGCGCGGTCACCACCACCCCCGGTGGCGACGGCGCAATCCGAGAGATCGCCAGCTGGATCCTCGGCCCCTCTCTCGATTCCCTCACCAAGTAAGGACATCTCTGCCATGAGCACCTACTCCCGCCTGCGCACCTTCGGTTCGCGTGAAGTCGGCCCGGGCAAGCCCGTCTACATCTGCGGCGAGATCGGCATCAACCACAACGGTGAGCTGGAGAACGCCTTCAAGCTCATCGACGTGGCCGCCGAGGCCGGCTGTGACGCCGTGAAGTTCCAGAAGCGCACGCCGGAGATCTGCACCCCGCGCGACCAGTGGGACATCGAGCGCGACACCCCCTGGGGCCGGATGACCTACATCGACTACCGCCACCGCGTGGAGTTCGGTGAGGACGAGTACCGCCAGATCGACGAGTACTGCAAGTCCAAGAACATCGACTGGTTCGCCTCCCCGTGGGACACCGAGGCCGTCGCCTTCCTGGAGAAGTTCGACATCCCGGCCCACAAGGTCGCGTCCGCGTCCCTCACGGACGACGAGCTGCTGAAGGCGCTGCGCGCCACCGGCCGCGCCGTCATCCTCTCCACCGGCATGTCGACGCCGAAGCAGATCCGTCACGCGGTCGAGGTCCTCGGCTCCGAGAACATCGTCATGTGCCACGCCACCTCGACGTACCCGGCGAAGGCCGAGGAGCTCAACCTCCGCGTGATCAACACGCTGGAGAAGGAGTTCCCGAACGTCCCGATCGGCTACTCCGGCCACGAGACGGGCCTGCAGACCACGCTGGCCGCGGTCGCCCTCGGCGCCGTCTTCGTCGAGCGTCACATCACCCTGGACCGCGCGATGTGGGGTTCGGACCAGGCCGCCTCGGTCGAGCCGCAGGGCCTGGTGCGCCTCGTCCGCGACATCCGCACCATCGAGGCCTCCCTCGGTGACGGCGTCAAGAAGGTCTACGACTCCGAGCTGGGCCCGATGAAGAAGCTGCGCCGCGTCGCCGGTGCGGTCGCCGAGGCGGAGATCGCCGCGGCGGCGGGCGAGCCGGTTTCGGTCTGACCCGGAACGCCCCGAGTTCGAACGCGCGCCGATGTCCGAGTGCCCCGAGCAGGGGCGCTCGGGCTCGGCGCCCTTCGAGCTTCCCGAACACGAGCAGCGCGAGCTGCACGAGCTGAATACGAGCGCCGCATGAGCGCCTTACGACGGGACGGTCGTACGTCGATGAGCCCCCGCGCCGGGAACACCGGCCCCCACACTCTCGCCTTCGTCGAGAGCCCGGTACAGCTCCTCAATGTGCTGGAGTGGGCGCACGCCCGCCGGCATGCCGTCGGCACGGGACTCACCCTCGTCGTCCTGTCCCCGAACGACCCCATGACCCGCGGCCAGCTGCGCCGGATGGCCGAACTGGCGCGCGAGGACGGGCACGCGGTCCGCTGGGAGGAGGCGCGGGGCGGCCCGGCGGCTCCCTTCCAGACGATCGGCGGCCTGGCGGGCCTGCTGCGCCGTGCCGACCGGATCGTCCTGGGCGACCCCTTCTCCCGCTACGTACAACTCCTGCTGACCATCACCAAGGCCCGTGACATCGTCGTCGTCGACGACGGCACGGCGACCATGGAGTTCGTCGCCCAACTCGCGCGCGGTGAGCGCCTGGTTCGCTGGCACCGCAAGGGCGGCCGCCCTGGCCCCCGCGACCTGGTCTTCGCGCCGGTGTCCGCCGCCGCCCGCAAGCGTCTGACGCCGAGCGAGCACCGCAAGGTCGAGATCTTCTCCTCCATGCCGATGGAGGAGACCCTGGCCGGCGTGACGGTCACCGCCAACACCTTCGCCTGGACCCGCGACCGCTTCGGGCCGCCCCGCATCACCAAGGGCGCGGACATGGTCGGCACGTCCCTCGTCGAAACGGGTGTGGTCGACGGCGACCGCTACCTCGAAGCCGTCCGCTCCCTGGCCAAGGCCCACGGCGCCACGCGCTACTTCGCCCACCGCCGTGAGAGCGCGGAGAAGCTGCACCGGCTGGCGGTGGAGACGGGTCTGGAGGTCGTACGGCCCGATCTCCCGCTGGAGTTGATCGCGCGCCGGGGTCCGATCGGCCGTACGATCCTGAGCTTCCCGTCGACGGTCGTCCACACCCTGCCGCTGGCGCTGTCGGGGACCGAGGTCCGGGTGGCGGTGTGCGACATCGACCCGGCGTGGCTGACGGAGAACGCGTCGCCGCGGGCGCAGGGGTTCTTGTCGGGGGTTACGGGGACGGCGCGGGATGTGCACCGGTTGTCGGCGGTTACGGCTGTGTGATCACTGGGCTGAAGGGGCCTTCAAGGCTTCGATGAAGGGGGCGAAGGCCTCGGTGGGGACCGTGAGGGTTCCGTGGGCCGGGGCCTTTGAGTCGCGGATGGCTATGTGGGTGCGGCGGTCTGAGATTTCCACGCAGGCGTTGCCGTCGCCGCCACCGGAGTACGACGACTTCCGCCAGTTGTCGGGAGTGTTCACGGTGTGCCTCACAGCTCCTTGGCCAGCTTGTGGATCAGTTCACGCGACCGTTCAGGACCGAGTGACGCAGCTTCTACTCTACGGAAAAGCGTTCGAAAGACGCCGAGTTGGGCCTCGGAATCGATGAACGTCGTGCCGTGCGGGCCGTCGCGCACCACGGTGTCCAGCTTCGGCACGACGCCGTTCGCGTAGATCATGGCGCTGCCGGTGTCGTCGAAGCGGTCCAGGGCGAAGGGGATGACGCGGACGGTGACGTGGTCCGCTTCGGAAAGTTCCAGGATGCGGGCGAGCTGAGCATGTGCGGCGGCCCGGCCGCCGACTCTGATTCGCAGTGCCGCCTCGTGGATCACCGCCTCGTACGGGGTAGGCGTGGCCCCTTGGATGATCAGACGCCGCTGCATGCGGTGCCGCACACGCAACTCGAGCTCGCTCTCCGGGAGTTCCGGAATGCGGGTCGAGAAGAGCGCCCGTGCGTAGTCCTCGGTCTGCAGAAGGCCTGACACGTGGAGCAGGTCCACGTCCCATCGGGAGGTGGCGTGGTGTTCCAGCTCGGACAGGTCCAGAAATGAATTGGGCAGATGCCCCCTGTACTCCTCCCACCAGCCGTGTGTCCGGTCCGTTGCCATGGCCACCAGGGCCTCGGTCAACTCGGTGTCCGTACAGGCGTAGTGAGCTGCAAGGCGTCGTACGCGTTCCTCGCTCACTCCCGCTGTGCCGAACTCGATCTGACTCAACTGAGCTGAGTCCGTGCCGAGCAGCGCGGCGGCGTCACGTCCCTTGAGTCCTGCGGCCTCACGAAGTTTGCGCAGTTCGGAGCCTAGGCGCTCCTGGCGTGCGGTGGGCTGTTTCCTGCGCGCCATGTCTTCCTCCTTGCCTGCCCAACTGCTGTGGGGCAGCACCTCGTTCGAGGGAGAGATTATGGCAACGGCTTGCAAGGTCCCAAATTGTGGCCCTACCGTCGGTGACGCGACGCACACCCTGCGGAACCCCGGGACCCCGGAAGCGCACCACTCCGTCCTGCCACGACGGCTGCGGCACTGCCACCGCCCGCCCACCGCACCCCCACACCACCGAACCGGAGCTGACGCATGCCCGAAACCGAGCCCGAGTCCTGGGAGTACTCCCTCTACATCCCGAACGACGTCAGAGCCGTCACCGTGTCCCGCCGAACCCTCCGTCTGATCCTCACCATGCACGGCCTGATCAACCTCGTGGATGTCGCCGAACTGCTCGCCACGGAGCTGGTGTCCAACGCCGTACGCCACACGAAGGGCACCGCCGCCCTGCGGGTGCGCTGGGCGGCGGGCGTGCTGCGGATCGGGGCCTGGGATGCCGATCCCGAACCGCCCGAACCGCCACGGCCGTTGGATGACCCGGCCGAACTGGAGGACGGGCGCGGCCTCGCCCTCGTCCGGGCCTGCTCCGACCTGTGGGGATGGCAGCCGCTGTCCCGGCACGGCAACCGGGGCAAGTACGTGTGGTGCGAACTGGCCAGGTAGGTCACGCCTGCTTGCGGGCCAGGACGAACGCGCGGGGGCGCGTCTCCCCGTCGACCGGCTCGCGCAGCACGCGGGCCTGGGCCGGCAGGTCCGCCTTGGCCAGGTGGGCGGCGACCGCCTCCGGGGTGCGCCAGTAGTAGTCGAGCGAGATCTCGTGGCCGAAGCGCTCCGCGAGGTGGAGGTGCTCCTCGTCGCCGTCGGGACTGCCGGACTGGAACCCGAGGAGTACATGCCCGCCGGGGACCAGGACGCGGTGCAACTCGGCGAACGTGGCGGCGAGATGCTCGGTCGGGATGTGGATGACCGAGTACAGCGCGATGACCCCGCCCAGCGTCTCGTCCGGGAGGTCGAGGGAGGTCATCGAGCCCACGTGGAACCGTAGTTCGGGGTGCGCGCGGCGAGCCAGGGCGACCATCCGCGGCGAGAGGTCGACCCCGAAGACCGGGATGCCGAGGGCGTTGAGGTGGGCGGTGACGGAGCCGGGGCCGCTGCCCAGGTCGGCGACGGGGGCAGGGGCCAGCTCGCGGGCCATTTCCGCGAAGGCGGTGATCAGGGAGCGGTCCAGAGGCGCGCTGTCGGCGAGCCAGTCGGGAAAGTGGTCCGTGTAGGCGGGGGCTATCGCGTCGTACGAGGCCCGGGTGGCCTTGAGGAAGTCGGCGTATCCGGGGTTCGCGGGGATGTCGGCGGTCACAGGGCGCACCTTAGTCAGGACGGAGGGCGGGAACCGGTGCGTTCACCGGGGCTGCGCCGACTGTTCCCGGACCACCTGACGTGACGGCCTGCAGCTGATCACCCGCCGTTCGTCACGTACACCGCGTAAGGGATCAAGACCGCCGGCAGGGTCAGCAGGTGTGGCTTGAGGGGACGGCCGGCGCGCAGGGGGCGCAGAACGTCGAAGAGGAGGAGCAGGAGGAGGACGAGGGAGCCGATCAGGATCAGGGCGATCAGGGCGAAGCCGCTGTTCTCGATCTGGTCGTAGGTGCACCCGTCCAGGTCGCGGCGGCCGAGGTCGCCGTACTCGCAGTGGCCGTATGCGAGGTACCAGCGCGCGCAGACGAAGGCGAGGGCCGCGGGGACGCCTATCAGGAGGTGAACCAGGAGCGGCGGCAGGTGGCAGCGCAGGGCGCGCAGGGCGGTACGCATCCGGCCACCTCACCAGGACAGGGGCGGCCGGGCTGTGGCGGAAGCCACTCCTCCGGTCACGGGACCGTCACAGGCTCCGGGCGGGGCGGCGATCGCACCGCCGGAAGATGACAGAAAGCGCACGCAACCGGCCTGAGGCGCCTGATGGTTGCCCCCTTGGTCCGCCAGGGTCCGGCAGGGGCCGCCGGGGTTCGCGAGGGCGTCGATGCGCGTCAGGACGCCTGTGATCACGTCGGTCCAGGGCCATCCAGGTGAGCTGATCGAGTGCGATCTGGATGATCTCCGGTAGGTCCGGTTCGGTCCCTGGAGCAGGCCCGCCCGCGTGGCGCAGTTCACGGGTCGGCGATCAAGGGTGTTTCCGGTGCTGGTGGCGACGCAGGTCAGACGCTTCCCGCCCATGTCAGGGCAGCCAGTCCTCGCCGCAGCCGCTCGCCCCGCATGGGGGTAGCAGTGCGATCCCACAAGGTGAACAGAGCCGCTGAGGGAGCGCGGAGCGTGGTATGCGTAGAGAATTGAAGTGTTTACCCATCTCAACCCACACCCATGCGTCGGGCGGCCAGATTTTCTTCCCCTAACGGGCTGAACTTTTGTTGATCGAGGGTCAGTTGGCCACCCCGGCCTCCTACCCTTGAGCGGGTGAAGCAACTGATGTCCCCAGAGTCCGAAGCCGATCATCCCGGGGAAGCCGTCCTTCCCGGCACCTTGCCGGAGGCGCTCCGTGCCGAACTCATCGAGTTCCGGCGCGACTTGCACATGCACCCGGAGCTCGGCAACCAGGAGTTCCGTACGACCGCAGCGATCAAGGGCCGCCTGGAGAAGGCCGGCCTGAGGCCCCGCGTACTCGACTCCGGAACCGGGCTCGTCTGTGACATCGGGGAGTGGGACGGCGAGCGCCCCATGCTCGCCCTGCGCGCCGACATCGACGGCCTGCCCATCCCGGACACGAAGAGTGAGTGCTCGTATCGCTCGACCGTGCCGGACCGGGCGCACGCCTGCGGGCACGACGTGCACACCACCGTGGTGCTGGGCACCGGCCTGGTCCTGGCCGAGCTGCACAGGCGCGGGCAGCTGCCCCGCCCCGTCCGCCTCCTCTTCCAGCCCGCCGAGGAGGTCCTCCCCGGCGGCGCCCTCGACGCCATCAAGTGCGGGGTGCTCGAAGGGGTCGGCCGGTTCCTCGCCCTGCACTGCGACCCCAAGGTGGACGCCGGGAAGCTCGGCCTGCGGGTGGGCCCCATCACCTCCGCCTGCGACCGGCTGGAAATCGCCCTGGACGGGCCCGGCGGGCACACGGCCCGCCCCCATCTGACGACCGACCTGGTCACCGCCGCCGCCCGGGTCGTCACCGACGTGCCCGCTGTCGTCGCCCGGCGCACCGACGCCCGCAGCGGCCTGTCCGTGACCTGGGGCCGGATCGAGTCCGGCCACGCGCCCAACGTCATCCCGCAGCATGCCGAGCTCTCCGGGACCGTACGCTGCCTGGACCTCGACACCTGGCGGCAGGCGCCCGATCTCGTCGTCGCCGCCATCGACGAGGTCGCCAATCTGCACCGCGCCAAGTCGGAGATCAACTACGTCCGCGGCGTCCCGCCCGTCGTCAACGACGAGGACTCGACCGAGCTGCTGCGCGCCGCCATGACCGCCCGCCGTGGCGCCGACTCCGTCGAGAGCACCGAGCAGAGCCTCGGCGGGGAGGACTTCTCCTGGTACCTGGAGCACGTGCCCGGCGCCATGGCCCGGCTGGGGGTCCGTGTGCCCGGCGACCGGATCGGGCGCGACCTGCACCAAGGCGACTTCGACGTGGACGAGTCCGCCATCAAGGTGGGCGTGGAGCTGTTCACGGCGGCAGCGCTGCTCGACGCCGCGGGTTAGGCGTGGCCCGGTCGTCGTAGGGGGCTCGGGCCCGTCGTGGCTGGTCGCACCCGCGTGGCGGAGCCGCGTGTCGACACAGCCCCGCGCCGCCCCTTGCGGCGTGGCGTGCACGGCGTTGGGCAGGACCCGCCGCGCTCGACGCCGTGGGTCAGGCGGGGGCCGGTCGCCGTAGGGGGCTCGGGCCCGTCGTGGCTGGTCGCACCCGCGTGGCGGAGCCGCGTGTCGACGCAGTCCCGCGCCCCTTTGTGGCGCGGCCGTGCACGGCGTTGCACCCTACGCTCCGCTCCGCTTGCGGGCCGCGCCGAGCGGGGGGAGTCTTTCCCCATGGCGGGCGGTCCTGAGCGCCATCGTGGCGAAGGCACCACCGGTGCTGTCGCCCCATGCGTGCCTTTCGATCCGGTGGTTCACAAGGACGTAACCGGCCATCGGCACGAATGGATAACGGCCGGGCGAAACCCCGTTCCCAGGAGTGTCTACGCGCGTTAATGTGCGCCGAACTCAGCACCCACTGCGGGGCTTGGAGAATGGGGACTTCACGATGCGTCGGACATCCAAACTGACCCGTGTCGCGGTGGGGGTCGCGTCGATCGCGCTCGCCGCCACGGCGTGCGGTGGTACCAGCAGCGACAGCGGCGGCGACAGTGACGGCAGCGGCGACACCAAGGGTCTCGCCATCGCGTACGACATCGGCGGCAAGGGCGACCAGTCCTTCAACGACGCCGCGTACGCCGGTCTGCAGAAGGCCCAGAAGGAGTTCAAGTACAAGACGGCCGACATCGAGCCCACCGAGGGCGAGACGGACGCCGACAAGGAGCAGCGCCTGGCCTCCCTGGCCAAGCAGGGCTACAACCCGGTGATCGGTGTCGGCTTCGCCTACGGCCCCGCGATGGAGGCCGTGGCCAAGAAGTACCCGGACACCACCTTCGGCATCGTCGACTCGGTGGTCGAGGGCGACAACGTCGCCTCGCTCGTGTTCGCCGAGGAGCAGGCCTCCTACCTGGCGGGCGTCGCCGCCGCCAAGGCCACCAAGACGAACACGGTCGGCTTCATCGGCGGTGTGGACATCCCGCTGATCCACAAGTTCGAGGCCGGCTACAAGCAGGGCGTCCAGGACACCAGCGGCGGCAAGGTCAAGGTCCTCTCGCAGTACCTGACGCAGACCGCGGAGGAGGGCGGCTTCTCCAGCCCCGACAAGGGCAAGGCCGCCGCCGAGGGCCAGATCGAGAAGAACGCCGACGTCCTCTACCAGGCGGCGGGTCTGTCCGGTCAGGGCGTCATCGAGGCTGCCGCGAAGGCCAAGGTCTGGGCGATCGGCGTCGACTCCGACCAGTACGAGCAGGCCGCCCTGGCTTCGTACAAGGGCTACATCCTGACCTCCGCGCTCAAGGACGTCGGCGGCGCGGTCTACGCGCTGGCCAAGTCCGTCGAGGACGGCAAGCCGCTGACCGGCACCCAGACCTTCGACCTGAAGGTCAACGGCGTCGGCCTGTCCGAGACCAACCCGGAGTTCGCGAAGATCCCGGGCCTCACGGAGGCCGTGGCGAAGGCCAAGGAAGGCATCATCGACGGCTCGATCAAGGTCAAGACCGAGTAGTCACGGTCGACGTACGACGTCGTACAGCGTCGTACAACCTGGTACGGCTGGAAGCGGGCGGGCATCCGAGGGTGCCCGCCCGCTTCGCTGTCCCCGGCCCCTCCGCCTCCGCTCCCGCTTTGCTTTCGGCAAGCCCTGGGTCAAGGTCGCGCGTGGACTTGGCCACGGGCGCATAACAAGGTGGACAGAAGGGGTTTTCAGGTTGGTCTACGCGCGTTAATCTGCGGCGAAAGCCAGCGCCGTTGCTGTGAAGCTGTACCGAGCTGTACCGTCCGGCGCTTGTACTAAGGAGCACCTACACATGCGCCGGATTTCCCGGATCACGGTCGCAGGCGCAGCGACCGCCTCCCTGGCCCTCGCGCTCTCCGCCTGCGGCGGCACCTCGACGTCCGCCTCGTCGGACTCGAAGGGCAACAAGGGTCTCGCCATCGCGTACGACGTCGGCGGCAAGGGCGACCAGTCCTTCAACGACGCCGCGTACGCGGGCCTGGAGCAGGCGAAGAAGGAGTTCCAGTACGACACGGCCGACGTCGAGCCCACCGAGGGTGAGACGGACGCCGACAAGGAGCAGCGCCTGGCCTCCCTGGCCAAGCAGGGCTACAACCCGGTCGTCGGTGTCGGCTACGCCTACGCGGCCGCCGTCAAGGGCGCCGCGGAGAAGTTCCCCGACACCACCTTCGGCATCGTGGACGACTCCACCGTCGAGTCGAAGAACGTCGCCGACCTGGTCTTCTCCGAGGAGGAGGCCTCGTACCTGGCGGGCGTCGCCGCCGCCAAGAGCACCAAGACGAACACGGTCGGCTTCGTGGGCGGTGTGGACATCCCGCTCATCCACAAGTTCCAGGCCGGCTTCGAGCAGGGCGTCAAGGACACCAACCCGCAGGCCAAGGTCCTGACCCAGTACCTCACGCAGACCGCGGAGGAGGGCGGCTTCTCCAGCCCCGACAAGGGCAAGTCGGCCGCCGAGGGCCAGATCGAGAAGAAGGCCGACGTCGTCTACGCGGCCGCCGGTCTGTCCGGTCAGGGTGTCATCGAGGCCGCCGCCGCCAACAAGGTGTGGGCGATCGGTGTCGACTCCGACCAGTACAAGCAGGAAGCCCTCGCCAAGTACAAGGACTCGATCCTGACCTCGGCGATGAAGGACGTCGCCAAGGCGGTGTACAACCTGGCGAAGTCGGTCGAGGACGGCAAGCCCGAGACCGGTATCGTTCGTGGCGATCTGAAGACCGGCGAGGTGAGCCTGTCGAACTCCAACCCGAAGTTCGCGGACAACACCGAGCTGCAGGACGCCATCAAGACGGCCAAGGAGAAGATCATCAGCGGCGAGATCAAGGTCAAGTCCAGCTGATTGAAGCAAGACCCTGAGCAGCGGTAACCGAGGGGTTACGTCCGCTCAACGGGGTACGGGGAGGATTCTCCCCGTACCCCGTTGTCGCGGTGCGTCGGCCCCTTATCAGGCCATAGGGGCGCTACGCGCGTAGACGACCCCCGTCCCCAGGAGAGTGCGCCATCAACGCGTCCAGCAGCCCTCCGGCCGGAGCGGCGGTCAACGGTCAGGTGACCGCCGTCGAGCTCGCCGGGATCACCAAGCGTTTCCCGGGCGTCGTGGCCAACCACGACATCCACCTCACCGTCCGCAAGGGCACCGTCCACGCCCTCGTCGGCGAGAACGGTGCCGGCAAGTCGACGCTGATGAAGATCCTCTACGGCATGCAGAAGCCGGACGAGGGCACCATCGCCATCGACGGCCGGCAGGTCACCTTCTCGTCGCCGGCCGACGCCATCGTCCGCGGCATCGGCATGGTGCACCAGCACTTCATGCTCGCCGACAACCTCACCGTCCTCGAGAACGTCGTACTGGGCAGCGAGAAGCTGTACGGCATCGGCGCCAAGGCCCGTCGCAAGATCAAGGAGATCTCCGAGCGCTACGGCCTCGGCGTGGAGCCCGACCGCCTGGTCGAGGAGCTCGGCGTCGCCGCCCGCCAGCGCGTGGAGATCCTCAAGGTCCTCTACCGCGGCGCCACCACGCTGATCCTCGACGAGCCCACGGCCGTCCTGGTGCCGCAGGAGGTCGACGCGCTCTTCGACAACCTGCGCGAGCTGAAGTCCGAGGGCCTGTCGGTCATCTTCATCTCCCACAAGCTCGGCGAGGTCCTCTCCGTCGCCGACGAGATCACCGTCATCCGCCGCGGCACGACGGTCGGTACGGCCGTGCCCGCCGAGACCACTCCGAAGCAGCTGGCCGAGATGATGGTCGGCAGCGAGCTGCCGACGCCGGAGACCGCCGAGTCCACGGTCACCGACCGCCCGGTCATCACCGTCGACAAGCTGCGCCTGGAGGCGGTGGGCGGCAAGGCCCTGCTGGACGACATCACGTTCACCATCCACGCGGGCGAGATCCTGGGCATCGCCGGCGTCGAGGGCAACGGCCAGACCGAGCTGGTCGACGCGCTCATCGGCCTCAAGGGCGCCGACTCCGGCACGATCACCCTCATCGACGAGGAGATCACCGGCTGGGCCACCCGCAAGCGCCGCGAGCAGGGCATCGGTTACATCCCCGAGGACCGCCACCGCCACGGTCTGCTCCTGGATGCCCCCCTCTGGGAGAACCGCATCCTCGGCCATGTCACCGAGAAGCCCCTCGCCAAGGGCGTCTGGCTGAACCCGAAGGCCGCGCAGGAGGACACGCGTCGCATCGTCGAGGCGTACGACGTCCGCACGCCCGGCATCGACGTCACCGCCGCCTCCCTGTCCGGCGGCAACCAGCAGAAGCTGATCGTCGGCCGCGAGATGAGCCACACGCCCCGCTTCCTGATCGCCGCGCACCCGACCCGTGGTGTGGACGTCGGCGCGCAGGCCGCGATCTGGGACCACATCCGTGAGGCCCGCCGCGAGGGCCTGGCCGTGCTGCTGATCTCCGCCGACCTCGACGAGCTCATCGGCCTGTCCGACACCCTCCGCGTGATCTACAACGGCAAGCTGGTCGCCGACGCCGACCCGGCCACCGTCACCCCGGAGGAGCTCGGTTCGGCGATGACCGGCGCCGCGACCGGTCACCTGGAACACGACGAGACCCCCGAGACCCCGGCAGACACCCCCGAGATCCGCAAGTCTCCCGAGTCCGGCGAAGACGAGGCCCGCTGATGAAGAAGTTCGACAAGGAGCGCGTGCTCCTCGCGGTGGCCGGCCCGGTCATCGCGCTCGCCGTGGCCTTCGTGCTCAGCGCGATCGTGCTGATCGCCTCCGGCAAGAGCCCGGTCGAGCCGTACACCCTGATGTTCGAGCAGCTCGGCTTCTCGGACATCCAGGTCCTGATCATCAACCAGGCCTCGATGTACTACATCGCGGCTCTGGCGGTGGCCATCGGCTTCCGGATGAACCTGTTCAACATCGGCGTCGACGGCCAGTACCAGCTCGCCGCCATGATGGCCGCGATCGTCGGCGCCCACGCGAACCTGCCGGCCGCCCTGCAGATCCCGCTGCTGCTCCTCACCGCCGTCTGCACCGGCGCCTTCTGGTCCGGAATCGCCGGTGTCCTCAAGGTCACCCGCGGTGTCAGCGAGGTCGTCGCGACGATCATGCTCAACGCGATCGCCACGTCGGTCATCGCCTACCTGTGGCTGCCGAACGTCTTCGGCGTCAAGGTCGGCAACAACAACACCACCGGCGAGATGCACGAGTCCGGCTGGGTCCCCGGCATCAGCGTGGGCGACGCCGGCGAGATCTACGGCCTGGTCTTCCTCGCCGTCCTGCTCGGCATCGCCTACTGGGTCGTCCTCAACCGCACCCGGTTCGGCTTCGACCTGCGCGCCTCCGGCGCCTCGCAGACCGCCGCCGCGGCCAGTGGTGTCGACCCCAAGCGCATGGTGCTCACCGCCATGCTGCTCTCGGGCGGTCTCGCCGGTCTCGCCGGTCTGCCGATCCTGCTCGGCGACACCCACACGTACAGCCTGAACTTCCCCACCGGCATCGGCTTCCTCGGCATCGGCATCGCCCTGCTCGGCCGCAACAACCCCGTCGGCATCGCGTTCGCCGCCCTGCTGTGGGCCTGGCTCGACAAGGCCTCGCCGGAGCTCGACTTCCACGGCTACGACAAGGAGATCGCGGTCATCATGCAGGGCCTGATCGTGCTCTCGGTCGTCGTCTCCTACGAGGCCGTCCGTGAGTGGGGCCTGCGCCGCCAGCAGCGCCAGGTCGGCGCCGAACTCGCCGCCGGTCACGTCCTCGGCGCCGACAACAACACCACGAAGGAGGTGGCTGGCCGATGAGCGCCCCGACCTCGGCGACCGACGTCAACCAGCCCACGCTGCAGCCCGCGGCACCGACCGGCCGCCGCCTCTCGTGGCCCGTCCTGCTCCTGGTCATCGCCGGAGCCCTTGCGCTGACCTCGATCGTCCGCCTGATCACCGGCGCCGACGGCATCACCAACGTCAGCCAGATGTCCACCGCCCTCCAGCTCGCCGTGCCGATCGGTCTCGCCGGCCTCGGCGGTCTGTGGGCCGAGCGGGCCGGCGTGGTCAACATCGGCCTCGAGGGCATGATGATCTTCGGCACCTGGTTCGGCGCCTGGGCCGGCTTCCAGTGGGGCCCGTGGACCGGTGTCGTCTTCGGCATCCTCGGCGGCTGCATCGGCGGCATCCTGCACGCCATCGCCACCGTCACCTTCAGGGTCAACCACATCGTCTCCGGTGTGGCGATCAACATCCTCGCCCTCGGCATCACCCGCTACCTCGCGCCCCTCGCCTTCGAGGGCCACGCGGGCGGCTCCGCCAAGCAGTCCCCGGCGATCGACTCCCTCGGCCACTTCACGGTGCCCGGCCTGTCCGACGGGCTGCGGGACCTGAACAACCAGGGCTGGTTCTTCATCTCCGACATCGCCGGCCTGCTCGGCGGTCTGGTCACCAACGTCTCCTGGCTGACCCTGATCGCCATCGCTCTGATCCCCGGCACCTGGTGGATCCTGTGGCGCACCGCCTTCGGTCTGCGCCTGCGTTCCTGCGGTGAGAACCCGGTCGCGGCCGAGTCCCTCGGCGTGAACGTCTACAAGTACAAGTACATCGCCGTGATCATCTCCGGCGGCCTGGCCGGCCTCGGTGGCGCCTTCCTCTCCATCGTCGCCAACCCCTTCTACCTGGAGGGCCAGGTCAGCGGCCGCGGTTACATCGGCCTCGCCGCGATGATCTTCGGTAACTGGATGCCGGGCGGCCTCGCCCTCGGCGCCGGCCTGTTCGGCTACACCGACAGCCTCAACCTGCGCGGCGGCTCCACGAACGTGCACGCCCTGCTGCTGCTCGGCGCGCTCCTGCTGATCATCGGCGCCATCTGGCTGGTGATCCGCAAGAAGTACGCGCCGTCGATGATCACCGCGGTGGTCGGCGCCCTGGTCTACACCTGGTACGCCACCACCAACGAGGTCCCGAACCAGGTCGTCTCCGCCACGCCGTACGTCGTCACGCTCGTCGTCCTCACGCTGTCCGCACAACGCCTGCGGATGCCCAAGGCGGACGGCCTGCCGTACAAGAAGGGCGAGGGCAAGTGACCTCGGCCGCGTCCCACGACGTCGACTGGGACAAGCTGCGCGCCGCGGCCCGGGACGCCATGTCCCGTGCCTACGCGCCGTATTCCGGATACCCGGTCGGTGTCGCGGCCCTGGTCGACGACGGCCGTACGGTCACCGGCTGCAATGTCGAGAACGCGTCGTACGGCGTCGGCCTGTGCGCCGAGTGCGGACTGGTCTCGGAGCTGCAGAACACCGGGGGCGGCCGCCTGACGCACTTCACCTGCGTCGACGGCGAGGGCGACGTCCTCGTCCCCTGCGGCCGCTGCCGCCAGCTGCTCCACGAGTTCGGCGGCCCTGAACTGCTGCTGGAGACCCCGGCGGGCATCCTGCCGCTGTCGGAGATGCTGCCGCAGGCCTTCGGGCCGGGCCACCTCAGAAAGTAACTCCCGTGCGGCCCTTCCGAGTTGCTCCAGTGAGCCGCTCGGAGGGGCCGTGCCGTTTCCGAATGTTCGGCCGGAAGGAAAGTCATGGCCATGGACGCAATCTCTGTCATCCGCACCAAGCGGGACCGCGGTGAGCTCAGCGACGAGCAGATCGACTGGGTCATCGACGCGTACACCCGCGGGGAGGTCGCCGACGAGCAGATGTCCGCGCTCGCCATGGCGATCCTGATCAACGGCATGAACCGCCGCGAGATCGCCCGCTGGACGGCGGCGATGATCGCCTCCGGCGAGCGCATGGACTTCTCGTCGCTGTCCCGCCCGACGGCCGACAAGCACTCGACCGGCGGCGTCGGCGACAAGATCACGCTGCCGCTGGCCCCCCTGGTCGCGGCCTGCGGCGCGGCCGTCCCCCAGCTCTCGGGCCGCGGCCTCGGCCACACGGGCGGCACGCTGGACAAGCTGGAGTCGATCCCGGGCTGGCGCGCCCTCCTCTCGAACGAGGAGATGCTGAACGTCCTCGACACCACCGGCGCGGTGATCTGCGCGGCGGGCGACGGCCTGGCCCCGGCGGACAAGAAGCTGTACGCGCTGCGCGACGTCACCGGCACCGTCGAGGCGATCCCCCTGATCGCCTCGTCGATCATGTCGAAGAAGATCGCGGAGGGCACGGGCTCCCTGGTCCTGGACGTGAAGGTCGGCACGGGTGCCTTCATGAAGACGATCGAGGACGCGCGCGAGCTGGCGTCCACGATGGTGGGCCTGGGCACGGATCACGGCGTCAAGACGGTCGCGCTCCTCACGGACATGTCCACCCCGCTCGGCCTCACCGCGGGCAACGCCCTGGAGGTCCGCGAGTCGGTGGAGGTCCTGGCGGGCGGCGGCCCGGCGGACGTGGTGGAGCTGACCATCGCCCTGGCCCGCGAAATGCTGGACGCCGCCGGGGTGAAGGACGCCGACCCGGCCAAGGCCCTGGCCGACGGCTCGGCGATGGACGTCTGGCGCCGCATGATCGCGGCCCAGGGCGGCGACCCGGACGCGAAGCTGCCGGTGGCGCGCGAGCAGCACGTCATCAAGGCCCCTTCCTCCGGCGTCCTGACCCGCATCGACGCCTACGACATCGGCGTCGGCGCCTGGCGCCTGGGTGCCGGACGCGCCCGCAAGGAGGACCCGGTCCAGGCGGGCGCGGGCATCGAGCTCCACGCCAAGCCGGGCGACACGGTCACCGAGGGCCAGCCCCTGCTGACCCTGCACACCGACACCCCGGAGCGCTTCGAGTACGCGCTCCAGTCGGTGGAGGGCTCGTACGACATCGCGGCCCCGGGCACGGACTTCACGGCTTCGCCGGTGGTGCTGGAGCGGATCGCCTGAGGCGCATGAGCGGGCGACGGGCCGGGGCCTTCGGGTCCCGGCCCGTCGTCCTTCGTGCTGCCTTCAGGGACCGCCCGGGTCAGCCGAGACGAGCGGCGACGACCACCAGCACCGGCACCGAGATCACCGTCGACAGCAGGATCGAGTCCCGCGCCAACCGCTCGCCCACCCCGTAACTCGACGCGTACGTGTAGAGGTTCTGCGCGGCAGGCAGTGCCGACGTCACCACCACGTCGAGCAGCGGAGCGCCCCGCAGGCCGAAGACGCCCGCCGCCAGCGCCCAGGCTGCCGCCGGCTGGCCCAGGGACTTCAGGGCGACCGAGAGCAGGACCGGATGCCGGTCGGGCCCGCGGCCGGGCATCGTGCTGCCGCACAGGGAGATGCCGAAGGCCAGCAGGACCGCCGGGACCGACATGCCGCCGATCAGGGTCAGGGGGTCCAGGGCGGGTGCCGGGATGCGCAGACCCGTCGCCGACACCGCCACGCCCGCCAGCGAGCCGACCGCGATCGGGTTGCGCAGCGGGGTCAGCAGGCGGCGCCACAGCGGGCCCTTCCCGCCCCCGCCGGACAGGTCGAGGATCGTCAGCGCGATCGGGGTGACCCCGACCAGCTGGAACAGCAGCACCGGCGCCACCAGCGAGGCGTCGCCCAGGACGTACACCGCGATCGGGATGCCGAGATTGCCGGAGTTGACGTAACTGGAGCACAGCGCGCCGATCGTCGTACGGCCCACTCCCCAGCGTCGTACGACACCCACCGCGACGAAGACGCCGGCCGCCGCGGCCGTGCTCAGGGCGGTCACCAGGAGGCGGCTGGAGAAGATCACCGAGAGGTCGGTCTGCGCGAGCGTGGTGAAGAGCAGCGCCGGGGACGCCACGTGGAAGGCCAGCTTGGTGAGGACCTCGCGGCCGTGGTCGCCGAGGTAGCCGCGCCGGCCGATTGCATAGCCCACCCCGATGACGACCGCGATCACCGCGAAGCCCGTCAACACCCCCTGCACGGCACCTCCTTGGCGGAAAGGAAACCGCAGGGTATTCGGGGAGGTGCTGATACGTGGGGCATACAGCCAACCCTCTGGGGAAGGAGGGCACCCGGTCAATGTGATCCCGGCAGGCGGACACCCCACGGCGCACGGACACCGGGCGGCGGGCGACGGACGGGGGCCTCCGGCCGCGATGAGTTATCCGTCGCCGCCCGGTCTACCGATCGTGGATGCCATGACACCCGCTGTACTCGTGTTGGCCGGCCCCGTCACCCGGGATGAGGTGGCAGGGCTGTGCGACGACGTGCGGGCCCGGCTGGAGGCCGGCAGAGCGGGCGTCGTGGTGTGCGATGTCGGAGGGCTCGGACCCCCGGGACTGGGCACCGTCGACCTGCTGGCACGGCTCCAGCTGGCCGCCCGGCGCGCCGGGGGCCGGATACGGCTGCGGGACCCCGACCCCGCGCTACACGCCCTCCTCGACCTGGTGGGCCTCCGCTTCGAGATGGAGGGGGAGCCCGAACAGCGGGAACCAGCGCTTGGTGTCGAGGAAGCAGTGGAACCCGGTGATCCGGCCGTCTGAGACCTCCAGCACCTGCACCGCCCACGGCGTGAAGCCGCCCGCCTCCGGGTCGGGCTTGTACTGGGCGAAGCCCGGCAGCCCGTTGACCTGGACCGGCAGCAGACGCGAGCCCGCGCAGGGGGCGCCGAGCGTCGTCATGAAGCCCGTGATGTCCTTGACGCCGGTCAGCCACAGGTCGAACGGCGGCATCGTCATGATGGCGTCCTCGTGCAGCAGGGCCGTGAGCGCCGTCATGTCGTAGCCCTCGAAGGCCGCGACGTACCGCTCCAGGAGCTTTTGCTGCTCCTCGTCCAGCGGATCGGAGAGGGCGGCCTCGGCGCCCGGCTGCTGCTGCTCGGCGAGCGTGGCGCGCGCCCGCTGCAACGCGCTGTTGACCGACGCGACCGTCGTGTCGAGCAGCTCGGCGACCTCGCTCGCCTTCCAGGCCAGCACCTCGCGCAGGATCAGCACCGCCCGCTGCTTGGCGGGCAGCTGCTGCAGGGCGGCCATGAAGGCGAGCCGCACCGTCTCCTTGGCGACCGCGGCCTCCGCCGGGTCCTCGGTGCTGGGCAGCACCCGGTTGTCCGGCATCGGCTCCAGCCAGGTGTTGTCCGGGCGCGGCGAGAGCGCCGCCTGCGCGAGCGGGGTCGACTCCGTGAGGTCCATGGGCCTGGCCCGCTTGTTGCCGGCCGTCAGCATGTCCAGGCACACGTTCGTCGCGATGCGGTACAGCCACGACCGGAGACTGGAGCGCCCCTCGAACTTGTCGTAACTCCGCCAGGCGCGCACCATCGTGTCCTGGACCGCGTCCTCGGCCTCGAAGGAGGAGCCGAGCATGCGGTAGCAGTACCCGGTCAGTTCGACGCGGTGTTTCTCCAGCCTGACGTCCAGGTCCGTTGTCGTAGTCGCCGTGCCGTCGCTCATCGTCCACCCACCCCTGTGGCCGTTCCCGAAGTGCGCCTCATCGCGCCCCACACTTCGGAAGCTACCGCAGCCCACTGACAATGGCCCCCGGAGCGAACAAAGCAGCAGTTCAGAAGGGGTCGACAACACGCCGCTGGGGCGCACCCGGTGTCCAAGGTGCGCCCCAGCGGCGTGCTTCGGGAGATGCGTGATCAGGCGAGCGGAACGCCGCTCACGGGCAGGGTCTGCAGCGGCAGACCGCCGAGCAGCCCGGTGGCGACGCCGGTCGGGCCCCCGGCCAGCGCCTGCTCGGCAGCCGGCTGGGCGGCGGCCAGTCCGGCGCCGAGCGCCTCCTGACCCTGGGCGAGACCCGCACCGCCCTGGGCGAGACCCGCACCCGCGGCGGGCGCCGCCTGGGAGAGGTTCTCGGCCGGGAGCGTCCGGGTGACGGTGTCCAGCGCCGAACCGGCGGCGTCCGGGGCGACCGGCGCGGCGTTCGCGGCACCCGCACCGGCGGCGGCGAAGGCGGCACCGAGAGCGGCGACACCGAGGGTCTTGGCAGCAGACTGCTTCATGAAGGTAAGTCCTCGAAATTCGTTACGGGGTTGTGAGCGGTTCTCGACCGTAAACACGCCCCGCACGCCACCGCAAACATCGAAATGCGGACGGATTGTGAATGGCGTCCGCATTCCGTGTGCACGGAGAACTTCCGGTCAGCCCTCCTCACCCTCAGAACCGCTGGTAGAGCTGGTCTGACGGAACAGCCATTCGGACTTGAGTTCGGCATATCCGGGCTTGATCACGTCATTGATCATCGCGAGTCGTTCATCGAAAGGAATGAACGATGATTTCATCGCATTGACGGAGAACCACTGCATGTCATCGAGCGTGTAACCGAATGCTTCGACAAGGTGCTCGAATTCCCGGCTCATGCTGGTGTGGGACATCAGGCGGTTGTCGGTGTTCACGGTGGCGCGGAAGTGCAGCCGCCGCAGCAGACCGATGGGGTGCGCGGCGTACGAGTCGGCCGCGCCCGTCTGGAGGTTGGAGCTCGGGCACAGTTCCAGCGGGATGCGCTTGTCCCGGACGTACGAGGCGAGCCGGCCGAGCTTCACGGAGCCGTCGGACTGCACCTGGATGTCGTCGATGATGCGCACCCCGTGCCCCAGCCGGTCGGCGCCGCACCACTGCAGGGCCTGCCAGATGGACGGCAGACCGAAGGCCTCGCCCGCGTGGATGGTGAAGTGGTTGTTCTCGCGCTTGAGGTACTCGAAGGCGTCGAGATGCCGGGTGGGCGGGTGGCCGGCCTCGGCGCCCGCGATGTCGAAGCCGACGACGCCCAGGTCGCGGTAGCGGTTGGCGAGTTCGGCGATCTCCAGCGCGCGGGCGGCGTGCCGCATGGCGGTCAGCAGCGCGCCCACGCGGATGCGGTGGCCGTTCTCGCGCGCGATCCGCTCGCCCTCCCGGAAGCCCTCGTTGACGGCCTCGACGACCTCTTCGAGGCTGAGCCCGCCCTCGAGGTGCTGTTCGGGCGCGTACCGCACCTCGGCGTAGACGACCCCGTCCTCGGCGAGGTCCTCCGCGCACTCGCGCGCGACCCGGACGAGGGCGTCGCGGGTCTGCATCACCGCGACGGTGTGGGAGAAGGTCTCCAGGTACCGCTCCAGGGAGCCGGAGTCGGCGGCCTCGTGGAACCACACGCCGAGCTTGTCGGGGTCGGTCTCGGGGAGCTGGGTGTAGCCCGACTCGCGGGCGAGCTCGACGATCGTGCCGGGACGGAGCCCGCCGTCGAGGTGGTCGTGCAGCAGAACCTTCGGGGCCCGGCGGATCTGGTCCGAGCTCGGGATGTTCGCCTTCTGGGCAGTCTCGCTCGTCATTTTCGCACTCTAACGCCTACGCGCGTAGACGGCGCCTTCATCGCTGATTTCCCTGCCGCCGTCGCGCATTTCTCCCCTGGTGTACGAATCCGTCGGCTGTACGAATCCGTCGATACGTAACGGTGACCCCGAGGACGGGTGGCGTACACCCGCGCTTCTGACACTGTTCTGTCATGGCACAGCAAGCGACGCCGGTGCGCAGGGTCCGGCTGGGCAAGGTGATCGGGCCGGAGCCGACGGCGGTGAGCGGAGTGGTGCTCCTGCTGCCCGGAGGTGACGAGGTCTCACATCGCAAGCCGGCGACGTTGTTGGCGACCTCCCATGTGCGCACCCTCGGGCGTCGGCTGGCGCGGGCGGGGCGCGAGGAGGGTCTGGCCGCACATGTCGTCCGCTACCGCTTCCGCGGGTGGAACGGCAGCGACGCGAACCTCTTGAGCGACGCGTTGTGGGCCGCCGACGAGGTCGTACGGCGCTACGGCGACGTTCCCGTGTGCCTCGCCGGTGTCGACATGGGCGCGCGGGCGGCGGTGCGGGCGGGTGGCCACGAGGCCGTCAACTCCGTGCTGGCGATAGCTCCTTGGCTGCCGGAGGAGGATGTCGCGGCGTCACCCGAACCGGTGAAACAGCTCGGGGGGCGGCGGGTGATGTTCGTGCACGGCACCAACGACGAGCGGACCGATCCCGAGCTGTCGTTCCGGCTGGCGGAGCGGGCGAAGAAGGCCAACCGGGACGTGTGCCGGTTCGAAGTGCACTCCGATCGGCACGGGTTGCAGCAGCACCGGGATGAAGTCCTCGCGTTGGCCGAGGACTTTGTCATGGGGGTGCTGTTCGGGAGGTCGTTCTCGCGGCCGGTCGCCGATGCGTTTGCGGCTCCGCCTCCTTTGGGGTTGCGGATGCCGTTGGCTGCGGGGTTCGGTAAGTCGTTGCGGCGGTAGTGCCGTTGGGGTTCGGGCTTGGGGTCGGCGGCTGCCGGCTGTGTGTGGTTGCTCGCGCCCACGCGGCGGAGCCGCACATCGATACAGCCCCGCGCCCCTTCAGGTTGGCAGCAGATTGCCTCTCCTTGAGAGCAGGAACTTCTTGAAAGCGGCCACAGGGGGCGTGTCCGGGCGGTCGGCCATCCATGCAACGCCGATCTCGCGTGCTGCCCGCGGCGCTGTGACCGTCAGTTCCATGACCCCTGGGCGAGGCACTGCCGGTGGTGGCAGGAGTGCGACTCCGAGGCCCGCCGCCACCAGGCCCCTCAGCGTCTCCGCCTCCTCGCCCTCGAAGGCGATGCGCGGCTTGAAGCCGGCCTCCTGGCACAGGTCGTCGGTGATGCGGCGCAGGCCGTAGCCCGGTTCCAGGGTCACGAAGATCTCGTCGGCCGCCTCCTCCAGGCGGATGCGCTTGCGGGTGGCCAGACGGTGATCGGCGGGGACGACCAGGCGGAGTTTCTGCTCGTCCAGGCGGCGGGCGACCAGGTCGGGGGCGTCGGGGACGGGGGAGGTGAGGCAGAGGTCCAGCTCGCCGGCCCGGAGTCGTTCGAGCATGGCCTCGCCGTAGTTCTGGACCAGGCTGAAGCGGACCCGGGGGTGGTCGGCGCGGAAGGCGTGGATCAGGCCGGGGACCGTTTCCGCGCCCATGGTGTGCAGGAACCCGAAGGCGACCTTGCCGGTGGCCGGGTCGGCGTCCGCGCGGACCTCGTCGGCGGCGCGCCGGATCTCGGCGAGGGCGCGTTCGGCGGAGGCGAGGAAGGTGCGGCCGGCGGGGGTGAGGGAGACCGTACGGCCGTGGCGGGCGAACAGGTCGACGCCCAGGTCCTGTTCCAGGCGGACCATGGCGCGCGAGAGCGTGGACTGCGGGACCTGCATCTCCTGGGCGGCCCGGGTGACGTGCTCGGTGCGGGCCACGCCGGCGAAGTACGCGAGGCGGGGTGCGAGCAACATCGTCATGTCTTCTGTGTCACTGGATGGTGACAGTCGAGGCTGTGAGCTGTGCTGATGCGCCATGGGAACGATTATGGCGAATCCATGCATTGGACGGATGAGTGGGGCGTACGTAGCTTCGAAGCATGTCTCCCGCCAGTACCGGGGCGTCCACCACCGTGGGCGCCGCACCCTCAGTCCCCGTCGTCGACTCCCGAATGGCCCCGGGCGGCCCCGGCTACCGCCGGATGAGCTTCGCCCTCTTCCTCGCCGGTGTCGCGACCTTCGCGCTTCTCTACTCCACGCAGGCCCTGCTGCCGCTGATCTCCGGTGAGTTCGGCGTGGCGGCGAGCGAGGCGAGCTGGACGGTGGCGGCCGCGACGGGTGGTCTGGCGCTGTTCGTGCTGCCCATGAGCGCGCTGTCGGAGCGGTTCGGACGCCGTACGGTCATGACGGCGTCCCTGGCGGTCGCGGTGGCGGTCGGTGTGCTGGTCCCCTTCGCGCCGAACCTGACCTCCCTGGTCGTGCTGCGGGCGGTCCAGGGTGCGGCGCTGGCGGGTCTGCCGGCGTCGGCGACAGCGTATCTGGCCGAGGAGGTCCGGCCGAAGGCGTTGGTGACGGCCATCGGACTGTTCGTCGCGGGCAACAGCGTCGGCGGGATGAGCGGCCGTGTGATCACCGGCTGGGTCGCCCAGGAGTGGGGCTGGCGGGTCGCGGTCGGCGTGATCGGCGTGATCGCGGTGGCGTGCGCGGTGGCCTTCCGGCTGCTTCTCCCGGCCCCGCGCCACTTCAAGCCGGGCTCGCTGCGTCCGCGCGTCCTTGCCCGCGCGGTCCGCGACCACCTCTCCAACCCGCTGCTGCGCCGTCTGTACGCGATCGGCGCCCTGTTCATGACGGTCTTCGGCGGCGTGTACACCGTCATCGGCTACCGCCTCACGGAGGAGCCGTTCTCGCTGCCCCAGGGCATCATCGGCTCGATCTTCCTCGTGTACCTGGTCGGTACGGTGTCCGCGTCCACGGCGGGACGGCTGGTGGGCCGCCTGGGCCGCCGCGGCGCGCTGTACGCGGCCGGCGCCACGACGGCGGCGGGCCTGCTGCTGTCCCTGGCGGACTCGCTCCCGCTGGTCCTCCTCGGCCTGGTCCTCATCACGGGCGGCTTCTTCGCGGGCCACGCGGCCGCCTCCTCGGCGGTCGGCAAGACAGCCACCCACGGCCGCGCCCAGGCCTCGGCGCTCTACCAGTCCGCCTACTACATCGGCTCCAGCGCGGGCAGCACGGTCGGCGCGGTGGCCTTCCACGCAGGCGGCTGGGCCGGCACGGTCGGCGTCGGCCTGCTGGCGGTGCTCGGCGTCGTGACGATCACGGTGTTCGGCACGCGGGCGGCGCGGCTCGAGCAGCGGCGGCTGGCTACGGCGGCCTGAGGCGGGCGTAGCTCGTAGGCTCCGTCCCCACTGGCACAAACGACTGCGCCCCGCCGGACATCGGCGGGGCGCAGTCGTGTTTGTGCGGTTACCAGGCCTCGCGCGTCTTGTTCGCCTTGTCCTCCGAGGGGAGCAGGATCCACAGGACTATGTAGAGCAGGAACTGCGGGCCGGGGAGCAGGCAGGAGATCAGGAAGATCACGCGCATCGTCGTTGCGGAGGTGCCGAAGCGCCGTGCCAGCGCGGCGCACACTCCGCCGATCATGCGGCCGTTGGTGGGTCGGGCGAGCGCGGTCATGGTGCGGCTCCTTCGCGAGCGTCGGCCGGAGGCCCCCTTGTGGGGCCTCCCGAGGGCTTCCCTCATCTGACATCCACGCTACGGCGACGAACCGGGCAAAGCGTCCCTCTACGGAGCTATCCCGACCCTGGGAATCGTCGGGGTCCGACCCTGGGAAGGCTCCTCCTGGGGGACCGGTGCCCGCTCTGTGCGCTCGGACCTGCGGCGGAGCCAGGCGCGGGACGCGGGGACGATCGCCGCGTGTGCCAGGGCCACGCCCACGGTGTTCAGCAGCAGCGAGTCGATGTCGACGATCTGGCCGGGCACGCCGGTCTGCAGCAGCTCTATGCCCAGCGAGATCAGGGCGCCGGCGGCGACCGCACGGACCAGGGAGCCCAGCGGGGAGGCGTTGATCCTGCCGTGTGCCATCGGGATCAGCACGCCCAGCGGTGCGAGCAGGGCGATGCCCTCGGCGATGTGCCGGGCGCCCTGCTGCCAGCCCAGCGCCAGATCGGCTCTGATCCCGTCGAACGGCCGCAGGTTGGGCGGCATCACCCAGGGGACGTCCAGGGGGCGCAGCGTGAGCCAGGCGACGAACGCGAGGTGCGCGACCAGGAGAACACCCCCAGTCGCACGGATGCGGATCTCGGCGCTGCCGCCGATGGAGCCTTGACGCTGCACGCCCCCCTAGACGCGCCCCCCGGCAGGATCGGTTCCGGGAGGGGGCTTACGGGGGTGAGGCGTCCGCCACACGGGCCTCCGGCGGTGGGTGCGCGTCTTTGCCTGCGGCGGCCTGTGCGGGGTGGGTGGGGGTTCGCGTAGCGCCTGCGGGTGTGTGGTGGGTCGGGGCCGTGCCGGGGGGTGTCCGTCCTCGGACCGGCGGTTGGGGTTGGGCAGGGTGGTGCCGTTTCTTGACGCCGGCCACTGCGGGCGGACACCCCCCGGCACGTCCCCTTGCCGCCGTGGGCGACTGCGGCGCCGCGGGGGTACGCCTTCCGGAACGTCCCCTGCCGCCCTACGCGGGTGCGGCGCCGCGGGGGTGCGCCTTCCGGCACGTCCCCTGCCGCCGTACGCCGTCAGTTGTCTGTGATCTCCGTTGACGGGGGCTCGTTGCTGCCGGGGCGGGTGCGGACCTCGTCCGTGCACTCGTAGCGGCGCAGGGGGTCGGCGCCGGGGCCGCCCAGGATCACCGAGCCGTCGCCCTCGGCTGCCGTCGAGTCCGAGAAGGTGCAGACGATCTGGGCGAGGGCGTACGAGGTGAGGTCGTTGGGGGGTGTGCTCAGGCGCAGGGTCTCGTCGGGGTCGCCGGGGTGCGGGCCGCTCGCTTCCATGGCCCCGCGGACGTCGGTGGTGTAGCCGGCCTCCTTCTCGGCGGCCGACGGCGTTGCCTCCAGTTCGTCGAGCAGTCCCTGTGCCACCAGCACGCGCCGCGCCGAGTCCGCCGTACCGTCTCCCACCCGCACCGTTCGGTCCACGGCCACCAGCTGTGACCCGCAGAGCAGGAAGACCTGCACCGGGAGGCCTCGCGTGGCCTGCGTCGACACGTTCGGTTCGGAGAGTGAGCAGTGCACGCGCGAGGGAGCGGGACCGAAGTTGGTCGGCACCTCCGTGGAACGGATGCCGCACCCGGTCAGCAGGGCGGCAGCAGTTGCGGAGAGGGCCAGGAGGCTGCCCGCCGGGCCGCGTACCTTCATCAGGCGTCCCCCTTCTTCGGCCCGTCGGAGCCCTTGCCGTCGGTCTCGTTGGCGTCCGTCTGTTCGGTCAGGTTCGATGCGTCCCGGGGGAGGCGCAGGGTGAACACCGCGCCGCCGTCGGGGGAGTTGGCGGCGGTGATCTCGCCGCCGTGGATGTGAGCGTTCTCCAGAGCGATGGACAGGCCGAGGCCACTGCCCTCGGAGCGGGGGCGGGAGGCGCTGGCCTTGTAGAAGCGGTCGAAGACGTGCGGGAGGACGTCCTCGGGGATGCCGGGGCCGTGGTCCCGTACGGCGATCACGATCGAGTCGTCCGCCTCCCTGACCGCGACCCGCACCGGCGAGCCGCCGTGCTTGAGCGCGTTGCCGATGAGGTTGGCCAGGATGACGTCCAGGCGGCGCGGGTCCAGGCGGGCCATGATGCCGCGCTCGGCGTCCAGGTCGACCGCGTCCAGCCAGGCGCGGGCGTCGATGCAGGCCGTGATCTGGTCGGCGAGGTCGACCTGGTCGATGACCAGGCGGGCCGTGCCCGCGTCGAAGCGGGTGACCTCCATGAGGTTCTCGACGAGGTCGTTCAGGCGGCGGGTCTCGCTGACGACCAGGCGTACGGCCGGTTCGATCATCGGGTCCATGGAGCCGGTCTCCATCTCCAGCTCCTCCTCCAGCACCTCCGTCACGGCGGTGATCGCGGTGAGGGGGGTGCGCAGTTCGTGGGACATGTCGGCCACGAAGCGGCGGGACGCATCGTCCCGTCCGGCCATGTCGGCGACCCGTTTCTCCAGCGCCTCGGCGGCCTTGTTGAACGTCCGGGAGAGATCGGCCAGTTCGTCCGTGCCCGAGACGCGCAGGCGGGTGTCCAGCTTGCCCTCGCCGAGCCGGCGGGCGGCGGCACCGAGGCGTTGGACCGGCTTCAGTACGGTCGTGGCGGCGGCCTGCGCGAGCAGCGCGGAGCCGATCAGCGCGAGGCCGGTGGCGATGCCCAGCGACCAGGCGAGGGAGTTGAGGTCCTTGGCCTCCGGCTCCAGGGACTTGAGCATGTAACCGGTGGGGCCACCGCCGATCACCTTCGTGCCGGCGACCAGGTAGGGGGTGTCGTCGGCGACTATCCGCTGCCAGTACAGGTGGTACTCGGCCTCGTTGGAGGAGTCGACCTGCTGCTTCTCGTTCACCGCCGTGCGCAGCGACTGGGGCACGTCCGCGAGCGTGAAGCCGTCCAGGCCGCCGGAGTTGCCGTACGCGGGCTTGCCGGCGGCGTCCTGGGCGACGAGCAGCACGCTGAAGCGCTGGCTGCTGTTGGCCATCTGCCCGGCGGTGTGCTGCAGTTCGTCCTGCGTCGGCTCCTCGGGCAGCAGGCCCGCGCGGTTCTGCATCTCCTGCTGGAAGTCGCGCAGCACCGCGTCCTGGGTACGGGTGAGCACCGCCTCGCGGTTGAGCCAGTAGGCGATGCCGGAGGCCGATACCGCGGCCGTCAGCGCCACGAGGCCGAAGACGACCACCAGTCGCAGGCGCAGGCTGGTGAAACGCAGCCTCGACCACACTCCCTTGCGAGCCGCGACCCAGCCGCGGAATCCCCCCTGCTCGTCCGTCACTGAGGCGCGTCCAGGCGGTAGCCGACGCCACGGACGGTACGGATGAGTGTGGGGGACGACGGGACGTCCTCGACCTTGGCGCGCAGCCGCTGGACGCAGGCGTCCACGAGGCGGGAGTCGCCCAGGTAGTCGTGCTCCCAGACGAGGCGCAGCAGCTGCTGGCGGGACAGGGCCTGGCCCGGGCGGCGGCTCAGTTCGAGCAGCAGGCGCAGCTCGGTCGGGGTGAGCTGGAGGTCCTCGCCGTTCTTCGTCACGGTCATAGCCGCACGGTCGATGACCAGGCTGCCGTACGTAGCCGCGTCGTTCGACTCCCGCTCCCCGCGCCGCAGCACCGCCCGGATCCGGGCGTCGAGCACCCGTCCCTGCACCGGCTTGACGACATAGTCGTCCGCGCCGGACTCCAGGCCGACCACGACGTCGATGTCGTCACTGCGCGCGGTCAGCAGAATGATCGGCAGCTGGTCCGTGCGCCGGATGCGCCGGCACACCTCGAACCCGTCGATGCCGGGCAGCATCACATCCAGCACGATGAGGTCCGGCCGCTGCTCACGCAGCAGTTTCAGACCGTCCTCGCCGGTGGCAGCGGTGGCCACCCGGTGTCCCTGGCGCGTCAGTGAGAGCTCCAGGGCCGTACGGATGGCGTCGTCGTCCTCGATCAGCAACAGGGAAGGCACGGGGCTCATTCTGGCCCATGCGGGGGTCGTCTTTCGACACCTGTACGAGCTGTACAGCTACGGGCACGTAGCGCTCATGACTGTGTCCGCGCTGTCGCCCGCCTGGGGGCGACCTACGACACAGGCCCCTGTGACACGTCTGTGACAGTCGGCGGACACGGCGATGAAGGTGCCCCGGCAAGCTTCTCGGCACAGGCAAGACAGCAGGACGCAACACAGCAAGCCGTACCAAGCAGAACACCGGAAGTCCACGACGGGGGGCGCGAGATGAACACGCTGCACGGCACCAGCACCAGCGCAGTGATCACGCGTCTGCACGACGTGAACGGGGGCCGGGGTTCCGAGAAGTCCGGTGCCGTGAGCGGGCGGGGGTGCGCTCGCGGCACCGGGCGTCAGCACACCGCGTACATGACGGTGGTTGACGGTTTCACGGGGGAAACGCACGGGGGAGCCGCGTACAGGGAGGACTCGGGGGAGCGTCGTCGCTCGCTGTCGGAGGCGGAGTTCACCGCCTACGTCCAGGAGCGCCGCGCCTCCCTGTACGCAACCGCCTACCACCTGACCGGTGACCGCTTCGAGGCCGAGGACCTGCTCCAGAGCGCACTGTTCTCGACGTACAGGGCCTGGGACCGGATCAGTGACAAGGCCGCCGTCGGGGGTTACCTGCGGCGGACGATGACCAACCTGCACATCAGCGCGTGGCGCCGCCGCAAGCTGAACGAGTACCCGACCGAGGAACTGCCGGAGACGCCCGGCGACACGGACGCGATGCGCGGCACCGAACTGCGCGCGGTCCTGTGGCAGGCGCTGGCCCGGCTGCCCGAACTCCAGCGCACGATGCTGGTCCTTCGTTACTACGAGGGCCGCACCGACCCGGAGATCGCGGACATCCTCGACATCAGTGTCGGCACGGTGAAGTCCAGCATCTGGCGGTCGCTCCGCCGGCTGCGCGAGGACGAGGTCCTCAGCTTCGGCCGTGACGAGGAGGACGCCTTCGGGGAGCTTGTCGCCTGAAGGTCCGGGGGGACCGCATCCGGGGGGATGCAACGGGGGAGCGGTAAGAAGTGGGGGGGACCCACGGGGGCCGGGGGGCCCACGGGGGACCAACGGGGAAACACGGGGGAGTGCTCCCACGGGGGATTCGGGGGAGCACGACGAGAGCGGGGCTGGAGGGCCGGGGGGTCCGTCCAGTCCCGTTCTTCGTGTGCGGTCAGTGGGCCTTCATGAGGATCGCTCCGGCGGGAGTGTCACCGACGGCGATGGCGGCTGCCGGGTCCGTTCCCTCGACCGCGTACGCGGTGATCCGCTGCTCGCCGATGGCGTCCGGGGGATCGTTCGGGGTGTCGTCGCACGCCGGGATCGTGGCGGTGCCCAGCTTCTTCCCGACGGTGAAGTCGGTGTTCGCGACGTCCTGGTAGGAGCGGTTCCCGTACGTCACCACGTACGCGCAGGATGCCTCGGCCGCGCCGCCCGGCTCCGCGCCGCCCGGCTCCGCGCCGCCCGTTTCCGTGCAGCCGACGGCCGTGCCGAGGAGCAGTGCGGCCATGAGCAGACGTCGGCCGGACCGGAGGGTGGTGCGCATCGGGCTTCCTTTCCGCGGGGACCGTATTCCGGTCCTACGACGGACAGGGCGTCCTGTTCGTTCAGGTGGCCGGCGTCGCCGCCGGGCGGCGGCCCGCTGCTGCTGCGGTGAGGCGGCCGAGGGCCTCGTCCCTGTCGCAGGCGTGGGCGCCCAGGGACGTCTGGTGGGCGACGATCGAACGTTCCAGGCGCATCAGGCGCCAGCCGCGGCGCAGCAGGAACGGGACCGACTTGCGGCCCTCTCGCAGGTCGCGGAGGAAGCGGCGGCGGAACGTCTTCATGGGGCCGCGGCTCAGGCACAGCGCGTCGGCGAGGAGGCCGAGCTCCCGGCAGCGGGTCACGATCTCGGCCGCGAAGATGCCCTCCGCGATGAAGAGGGGGGTGCGGCCGATGTCGACGGTCTCCGCGCCCGTGCGGGCACTCAGCGAGAGGTCGTACAGCGGAACGTCCGTACGGCCCGTGCGGCACAGCTCCGCGATCGCGGCGACAGCCGTGTCCGCGTCCCACGAGTCGGGGTGGTCCCAGTCGATGTCGGAGCTCCCGGGGACCTGCGGCAGGGTCGGGTCGTCACCCTCTTTGTAGAAGTCGTCGAGCCGCAGCACCGGAAGACCGGAGTGGGCGGCGAGAAGGGACTTGCCGGAGCCGGAAGGGCCGCAGAGCAGCACGACTCGCGTCGGTATGGGCGGATGGGAACTCACGGGACACCAGTGTGAGGCATCGCAGGGCCCGTGTACGACCCGGCGTACCGCAATTGAAGCGCGCGTCACACCTCACAGCCCTCTCGCGTTCACATGACAACTCGTCGCGGCGGCGGCAGGGCAGAGAGCCGCGCCTCCCCTGGACGGAGGGGAGGCACGGCTCTCCGGTCTGGGTGGCCGTCGTGCCGGTGATCAGTACGACGAGCCGGACGCGCCCAGCGAACCCGTCGGGTGCCAGACCGTCTTGGTCTCCAGGAACGCCGTCATGCGGTCGATGCCGGGAGTGGCGGCCCAGTCGTCCACAGGCTGTGGACGAAGAACGCGCTTCAGGTTGTCGGCCGCCGCGATCTCCAGTTCCTTCGCCAGCACCTCGTCGGCGCCGGCCAGGTCGATCGCGTTGACGTCCTGGTGCGCGGCCAGCGGCGTCGCGATCTCCGCCGTACGGCCCGACAACACGTTGACGACGCCGCCCGGCAGGTCGGACGTGGCCAGGACCTCGCCCAGGGAGAGGGCGGGCAGCGGGGACTTCTCGGACGTCACCACGATCGCCGTGTTGCCCGTCGCGATCACCGGGGCCAGCACCGAGACCAGGCCCAGGAAGGACGACTCCTGCGGGGCCAGAACGGCGACCACGCCGGTCGGCTCGGGGGAGGAGATGTTGAAGAACGGGCCCGCGACCGGGTTTCCGCCGCCGACCACCTGGGCGATCTTGTCCGTCCAGCCCGCGTACCAGACCCACCGGTCGATCGCCGCGTCGACCTGCGCCGCCGCCTTCGACTTCGACAGGCCCTCGGCGTCGGCGACTTCACGGACGTACTGCTCGCGGCGGCCCTCCAGCATCTCCGCGATGCGGTAGAGGATCTGGCCGCGGTTGTACGCCGTCGCGCCGGACCAGCCGCCGAACGCCTTGCGCGCGGCGACCACCGCGTCACGGGCGTCCTTGCGGGAGGACAGGGGGACGTTCGCCAGCCAGTTGCCCTTCGAGTCCGTCACCTCGTACACCCGGCCGCTCTCGGAACGCGGGAACTTCCCGCCGACGTACAGCTTGTAGGTCTTGAAGACGGAGAGCCGCTCGGCGCGCTCGGTCTTGTCGTTCTTCTCAGACATCGAGGTACGCCTCCAGGCCGTGGCGGCCGCCCTCGCGGCCGAAGCCCGACTCCTTGTAGCCGCCGAACGGCGAGGTCGGGTCGAACTTGTTGAACGTGTTGGACCAGATGACGCCCGCGCGGAGCTTGTTCGCGACGGCGAGGATCCGCGACCCCTTCTCCGTCCAGATGCCCGCCGACAGGCCGTACGCGCTGTTGTTGGCCTTGGCGACGGCCTCGTCCGGCGTGCGGAAGCTCAGGACCGACAGGACCGGGCCGAAGATCTCGTCGCGGGCGATCCGGTGCGCCTGGGTGACGTTCGTGAAGAGCGTCGGGGCGAACCAGTAGCCGCTCTCGGGGAGTTCGCAGGCCGGCGACCAGCGCTCGGCGCCCTCCGCCTCGCCCTGCTCGACGAGCGAGGTGATGCGGGTGAGCTGTTCCTCGGAGTTGATCGCGCCGATGTCGGTGTTCTTGTCGAGCGGGTCGCCGAGGCGGAGCGTGGAGAGGCGACGCTTCAGCGAGTCCAGCAGCTCGTCCTGGATCGACTCCTGGACCAGCAGCCGGCTGCCGGCGCAGCAGACCTGGCCTTGGTTGAAGAAGATGCCGTTGACGATCCCCTCGACCGCCTGGTCGATCGGGGCGTCGTCGAAGACGATGTTGGCGCCCTTGCCGCCCAGCTCCAGGGTGACCTTCTTGCGGGTGCCGGCGACGGTCCGCGCGATCTCCTTGCCGACCGCCGTCGATCCCGTGAAGGCGACCTTGTCGACGTCCGGGTGCGCGACGAGCGCGGCGCCGCTGTCGCCGTAGCCGGGCAGGATGTTGACGACGCCCTTGGGCAGGCCCGCCTGGCGGCAGATGTCCGCGAAGAACAGGGCCGACAGCGGGGTGGTCTCGGCCGGCTTCAGCACGACCGTGTTGCCGGTCGCCAGCGCCGGGGCGATCTTCCACGCCAGCATCAGCAGCGGGAAGTTCCAGGGGATGACCTGGCCGGCCACGCCGAGGGGCGCCGGGCTCGCGCCGAAACCGGCGTGCTCCAGCTTGTCGGCCCAGCCCGCGTAGTAGAAGAAGTGCGCGGCGACCAGGGGGAGGTCGGCGTCGCGGGTCTCCTTGATCGGCTTGCCGTTGTCCAGCGTCTCCAGGACGGCCAGCTCACGGCTGCGCTCCTGGATGATCCGGGCGATGCGGAACAGGTACTTCGCGCGCTCGGAGCCGGGCAGCGCCGACCACTTCACGAAGGCCTTGCGGGCGGCCTTCACGGCGCGGTCCACGTCCGCCTCGCCGGCCTGGGCGATCTCGGCGAGGACCTCCTCGGTGGACGGGGAGACGGTCTTGAAGACCTTGCCGTCCGCCGCCTCCACGAACTCGCCGTCGATGAACAGGCCGTACGACGGCGCGATGTCGACGATCGAGCGGGACTCGGGGGCCGGTGCGTATTCGAATACCGATGCCATGGTGATCAGTCCACCGTCACGTAGTCGGGGCCGGAGTAGCGGCCGGTGGCCAGCTTCTGACGCTGCATCAGCAGGTCGTTCAGGAGCGAGGAGGCGCCGAAGCGGAACCAGTGGTTGTCCAGCCAGTCCTCGCCGGCGGTCTCGTTCACCAGGACGAGGAACTTGACGGCGTCCTTGGTCGTCCTGATCCCGCCGGCCGGCTTGACACCCACCTGGATGCCGGTCTGGGCGCGGAAGTCGCGCACCGCTTCCAGCATAAGCAGGGTGTTCGCGGGGGTGGCGTTGACGGCGACCTTGCCGGTGGACGTCTTGATGAAGTCGGCGCCCGCCAGCATGCCGAGCCAACTCGCGCGCCGGATGTTGTCGTACGTCGACAGCTCGCCGGTCTCGAAGATGACCTTGAGGCGGGCAGAGGTCCCGCAGGCCTCCCTCACGGCGACGATCTCGTCGTACACCTTCATGTAGTTCCCCGCGAGAAACGCCCCGCGGTCGATGACCATGTCGATCTCGTCCGCACCGGCGGCGACGGCGTCCCGGACGTCCGCCAGCTTCACACCGAGGGCGGCGCGCCCGGCCGGGAAGGCGGTCGCGACCGAGGCGACCTTGACCGAGGAGCCGGCGACGGCCTCCTTGGCGGTGGCCACCATGTCGGGATAGACGCAGACGGCCGCGGTCGCCGGGGTCGTCCGGTCGCTCGGGTCGGGGTGGACCGCCTTGGCGCCGAGCGCCCGGACCTTGCCCGGGGTGTCCGCGCCTTCCAGCGTCGTCAGGTCGACCATCGAGATGGCGAGGTCGATGGCGTACGCCTTGGCGGTCGTCTTGATGGAACGGGTCCCGAGGGACGCGGCGCGCGCCTCCAGGCCGACCGCGTCGACGCCGGGCAGCCCGTGAAGGAAGCGGCGCAGCGTGCTGTCGGACGCGGTGACGTCCGTAAGGGTGTGAGCTGCGGTGGGTGCATTGGTGGGCATGGTCACCAGACGAGCATATCTACGCGCGTAGCGGCTGTACACCCCGAGGGACAGGGATCTGTTCTGCGGCAAGGGAACGGATCTGTTTCTGCGGCGATGGGGAACGGATCCGCGCCATGCCGGGGAGCTGTCCGACCCAAGGGGCGCGGGGAACCGCGCGAGCAACCCACCCACCACCCGCACCCGAGCCCGCAGCCCGCCCCCATGGCGAAGGGGCGCCCCACCAAGTCGCCGGAAGGCATACGGCAGAATCGGCCCCATGACGACCCCGGAGTACCAGCCCCCCACCCCGGCCCCCGTGTCGAAGGACCGCGTCTACCGCTCGCCCATGGGCATGATCGGCGGCGTCGCGCTGCTCGGAATCGCGCTCTGGCTGGGCATCGACGCACTGGTCCGGGGCGAGGGCCGCACCCAGTGGGTGGCGCTCGCGGCGCTGATCCTGATCGTGCCGCTGGTGTCCGCGTTCACGCTGAGGCCCGCCGTCTACGCCAACGAGGACCGGCTGCGCGTCCGCAACCCGCTGCGCGTGATCGTGCTCCCGTGGGGCCAGATCGCCGCACTGCGGTCCGGCTACTCGAACGAGGTCGTCGACAAGTCCGGCACCAAGTTCCAGCTCTGGGCGGTCCCGGTCTCGCTGCGGGCCCGCAAGAAGGCGGCACGGCGTTCGGCCCGGTCGGCGGCGGAGCGGAGCGCTGCCGCGCGGGGTGAGCGCAGTGGCCGCGGCGGCGGGGGTATGGGATTCGGCGGGCTCGGGTTCGGGGCGCCGCGAGGCGATGTCGACATGGACGGCCCGGCGCGGGCCGAGACCGACAAGGTGATGGACGACCTGCGGGAACTGCTGGAGCAGCGGGAGAAGCTGGAGTCCTCGCAGGGTGAGGTCACCGTGCGGTGGGCCTACGAGGTGGCGGGGCCGGTCATCGCCGGGGCCGTGCTGCTGGCGATTCTGCTGGCGACGGCCTGACGCGCCGGGTCCGAGCCGTGATGGGGGCGCCCAACCCGCCGTGAACCGGGCCGCGTCGGGGCTCAGGGGGCGCCCGGATACACGAGTGCCATGTACGCACCGCAGTAGGCGGAGCCGGTGACCGCCGCCGCGAGGACCAGCATGCGGTGGCGGCGGGAGGCGCGGGCCAGATGCAGGGCGAGGGGGAGCAGGAGGGGAAAGGCGGGCAGGAGGAACCGGGCGCGGGGGAAGTAGACCCCGCCGCTGCCCAGGACGATCGCCAGCAGTACGGCCGTGAAGACCAGCAGCGGCACCGGCTGCCGGTCCCACACCGACAGCCCGAACAGCATCACCGACGCGATCAGCGTGAGCGTCACGACCACCAGGAACAGCTCCGGCATCCGGTCGTACACCAGCAACTGCCGCATCAGACGCAGGGTCTCGCGGCCGCCGTCCAACTCGTTGCGCCACAGCCGCTGCACGGCGAAGTATCCGTCCCAGCGGCCCACGCGCAGGCCCACCCAGCCGACGTATCCGCACCAGCCGAGCGGCGCGATCACGGCGGCCGCGAGGGTACGCGGACGGAAGCGGCGGCGCAGCGCGAGCAGGGCCGCCACCGTGACGGCGGCCGCCACCGCGACGCCGGTCGGGCGGGTCAGGCCCGCGAGCACCGCGAGCCAGGCGGCGGCGAGGAGGCGGCCGGTGAGCACGGCGTACAGCGACCAGGCCGCGAGCGCCGTGAACAGGGACTCTGTGTAGCCCATCCACTGCACCAGCCCGACCGGCAGCGCGGCCCACAGGACCGTGAGGAGAACGCCGACCCGGCGCCCGTGCAGCCGGTCCCCGACCGCGAAGACGCCCCACGCGGCGACGAGGGAGGCGATGACGGCGAGGGCGAGACCGGTACTGGCGAGGGAGCCGGGCGTGACCGCCGTGGCCCCTTTCACCAGCACCGGGTAGAGCGGGAAGAAGGCGAGGTTGTTGGCGTTGTACGCGGTGCCGAGCCCGTGCGCGTACCCGTGCTCGGCGATCCCGAGGTACCAGTCGGCATCCCACTGCGTCGCCAGGATCGGCCAGACTCCGTGCCGCTGCCGGTGTGCCCAGACCGTGAGCACCAGCAGGCCCGTGCCGCGTACGGCGAGGTAGGCGAACAGGGCGGGAGCCGCGTGCCGCAGGGCGTGCACTGGTGCGGGGCGCCCCCGTGGGGGCGGGGAGCCGGACCGTGCCTCGCCGTGGGCGGCGGTGGTCGCTCGGGGGGTCGGCCGGACGGTCGTGGACACGGCGGCGGCTCCAGGCAACTCGGTGACGCGCTTGCCCGTCCACCGTTGCCCGTGCGCCGGGGCCGCGCGTGGAGCCCGGGTCAACCACCGTGAGGAAATCGCCCGAAGGGGTGCCTCCGAATGGGGGCACCCCTTCGCGAACGACCAGAACTTTGCCTGTTCGTACGGCTCAGATGCCCGCCGCCGCCGACAGATCCCGCTTGATCGTCGCGAGCAGCCCGGCCGCCTCGGCGCGGGCGGCCGGGAGGTCGGCGTGGGTCGCGACCGGGACGACGACCTCCAGGTAGCACTTCAGCTTGGGCTCCGTGCCGCTCGGACGGACGATGACGCGGGCGCCCTCGAGCGTGTAGCGCAGACCGTCGGTGGGCGGGAGGGTGTCCGTGCCCCGGGTGAGGTCCTCGGCACGGGTGATGGCCAGCCCGGCGAGCTCGGTCGGCGGCTGCTCGCGCAGCTGCCGCATGGCGTCGGCGATGACCGACAGGTCCTGGACGCGCACCGAGAGCTGGTCGGTGGCGTGCAGACCGTGGGTCACGGCGAGGTCGTCGAGGAGGTCGAGGAGCGTGCGGCCCTCGGCCTTCAGGACGGACGCCAGCTCCGTGATCAGCAGGGCGGCGGTGATGCCGTCCTTGTCGCGTACGCCGTCGGGGTCGACGCAGTAGCCGAGGGCCTCCTCGTAGCCGTAGCGCAGACCGTCGACGCGGGCGATCCACTTGAAGCCGGTGAGGGTCTCCTCGTACGGCAGCCCCGCCTTCTCGGCGATTCGGCCGAGGAGGGAGGAGGAGACGATGGACTCCGCGAAGGTGCCGCGTGCTCCACGGTCGACCAGGTGGGCGGCGAGCAGGGCGCCAACTTCATCGCCGCGGAGCATCCGCCACTCGTCCCCGCTCTCCCCGTCCCGTACGGCCACGGCGCAGCGGTCGGCGTCCGGGTCGTTGGCGATGACGAGGTCGGGAGCCGTCTCGCGGGCCTTCGCGAAGGCCAGGTCCATCGCGCCGGGCTCTTCCGGGTTGGGGAAGGCGACGGTGGGGAAGTCCGGGTCGGGCTCGGCCTGCTCGGCGACGAGGGCGGGGGCGGGGAAGCCGGCCCGCTCGAAGGCGGCGAGGAGGACGTCCTTGCCGACACCGTGCATCGCCGTGTAGACGGTGCGGGCGGTGCGCGGGGAGTCGGGGGACAGGACCGCGTCCGTGCGGGCGAGGTAGGCGTCCAGGACGCTGTCGTCCAGGCTCTCCCAGCCCTCCGTGGGGCGGGGGACGACGGTGAGGGACGGCACCGCGGCGATCTCCTGCGCGATGTCGATGTCCGCGGGCGGGACGATCTGGGAGCCGTCGCCGAGATAGACCTTGTAGCCGTTGTCGCGCGGAGGGTTGTGGCTGGCGGTGACCTCGACTCCGGCGACCGCGCCGAGGTGCCTTATCGCGTACGCGAGGACCGGGGTGGGGAGCGGGCGGGGCAGTACGGCGGCGCGCAGGCCCGCGCCGGTCATCACGGCGGCCGTGTCCCTGGCGAAGTCCTCCGACTTGTGGCGGGCGTCGTAGCCGATGACGACGAGACCGCCCTCGTGGCCCTGCTTCCTCAGGTACGCGGCGAGGCCGGCCGCGGCGCGGATCACGACCGTGCGGTTCATGCGCATCGGGCCGGCGCCGAGCTCGCCCCGCAGGCCCGCGGTGCCGAACTGGAGGGTGCCGCTGAAGCGCGCGGCGAGTTCCTCGACGTCCGCGGCGTCGATGAGCTTGGCGAGCTCGTCGCGGGTCTCCGGGTCCGGATCCTCGGCGAGCCACGCCTGGGCCCGGGCGATGAGATCGTCGTGCACGTCGGTCAACCTCTCGTTCTGGTGGTGAGGAAGGGGGGCTGAGGGTGGGATGGTTCTCGCCCCCGCCGCCCCTACCCGTCCCGTACCTGGGGGCTGCCGCCCCCAGACCCCCGCTGTCGGCCTGAACGGCCTCGTCCTCAAACGCCGGACGGGCTGAAAATTCAGCCCCTCCGGCGTTTGAGGAGCGGGGTCGAAGGGGCGGAGCCCCTTCAAGGACGGGACGGGTAGGGGCGGCGGGGGCGAAGAAAGCGGCCCTACAGACGCCCCAGCACCTGCGCCAGCAACGACCCCATCTGCGTGGCCGAGTCCCGCCCGGCCTGCAGAACCTCCTCGTGGTTCAGCGGCTCCCCCGTCATCCCCGCCGCAAGGTTCGTCACCAGCGAGATCCCCAGCACCTCGGCCCCCGCCTCACGCGCGGCGATGGCTTCGAGCACCGTCGACATACCCACCAGATCGGCCCCGATGACCCGAGCCATCCGGATCTCCGCCGGCGTCTCGTAGTGCGGCCCGGGGAACTGGGCGTAGACGCCCTCCTCCAGCGAGGGGTCGATCTCCTTGCACAGCGCCCGCAGCCGCGGCGAGTACAGGTCCGTGAGGTCGACGAAGTTCGCGCCGATGATCGGGGACGTGGCCGTGAGGTTGATGTGGTCGCTGATCAGGACCGGCTGCCCGGGACGCATGCCCTCGCGCAGACCGCCGCACCCGTTGGTGAGGACGACCGTCTTGCAGCCGGCGGCCACCGCGGTACGCACCCCGTGCGCGACGGCGGCCACCCCACGGCCCTCGTAGTAGTGCGTACGGCCCAGGAAGACCAGCGCGCGCTTGTTGCCGATCCGGTACGAGCGGATCTTGCCGCCGTGCCCTTCCACCGCCGGCGGGGGGAACCCCGGCAGCTCGGTGACCTGGAACTCGGCCTCGGGTTCGCCGAGGGCGTCCACGGCCGGAGCCCAGCCGGAGCCCATCACGAGGGCGACGTCGTGGGTCTCGGCGCCCGTGAGTTCGCGCAGGCGCGCGGCGGCGGCGTCGGCGGCGGCGTGGGGGTCGCCCTGGATGTCGTCCGGAAGAAGAGATGCGTTCACGCGACTGAGGGTAGCCGGTCTGGGCCTACGCGCGTAGATGACAGAGCTCACGGGATGGCGATCGTTGTCTTGTCGTTTCCAACGAAGACCGCACCGGGAAGCGGCACGCTCACTCCTCGGGAATGAGGACGTCCTTGTCGTTGAAGACCTCGACGATGAAGATCAACAGCCGGCCGCGGCTGACCGTGTACTCCACGAGGACGTTCTGCGTGAGCCGGATCGTCCGGTCGTCGCCGGTGGAGCTTATGGGCCGTGACACCGAGAGGAACGGGTCGCGGGCCAGCAGCGCGATGCCCTTGTCGAACGCGTTGCGCTGCCTGTCGTCGAGCCGGTCACGGGCCTCGGCGGCCTGCACCGTGTAGTAGACGTCATACGTGGTGGGGGCCATGAGTTCTCCCGATGATGGGCCGATTCGCCCAGTCTAGAAGTCGCCCTCCGTCAGCAGGGGCGCTTCCGCAGCTCCATCACGTAATCGTGTGGCGCGCCGGCCGACTCCGCAGCATCCGCGACCTCGCCGAGGTACCGCGCGGAGGGCAGCCCGCCCTCGTACGCGTTCAGCACGTACACCCACGCCGACTCCTCGCCCTCCAGCGTGTGCACGCGCACCCGCAGCCGGCGGTATATGCCGAGGCCGACGCCCTCCCAGCGGTCCAGGGAGTCCTCGTCCATCGGGGCGACGTCGTACAGCGCGACGAAGACCTGCTCGCCGGGTTCCTCGACGAGCGTTGCCAGCGCGCCGTCCCAGCCGAGCTGCTCGCCCCCGAACGTCAGTCGCCACCCGTTCAGCCAGCCGGTGGCGCGCAGCGGCGAGTGCGGGGCGCGGCGCGTCATCAGCCGCGCGTCGAGATTGCCGGCGTACGCGGCGTAGAGCGACATGGGGAGAGGGTACGGCAGGTGAATCGTGTGCCCCTCCCGTAACGGTGGTGTCTCGGGCGGGCCCCCAGGCAGTACCACGGTGATGCGTGCGGGACAATGGAGTACGTGACTCGGATCGTGATCATCGGTGGCGGACCCGGCGGATACGAGGCGGCCCTGGTGGCCGCCCAGCTCGGCGCGGAGGTGACCGTCGTCGACTGCGACGGTCTGGGCGGGGCGTCGGTGCTCACCGACTGCGTGCCGTCGAAGACTCTCATCGCCACGGCCGAGGTGATGACCACCTTCGATTCCTCGTACGAGGAGCTGGGGATCATCGTCGCCGACGACACCCCGCACATCGATACGCCCGCGCGTGTCGTCGGCGTGGACCTGGGCAAGGTCAACCGGCGTGTCAAGCGGCTCGCGCTCGCGCAGTCCCACGACATCACCGCCTCCGTCACCCGCGCCGGCGCCCGGGTCCTGCGCGGCCGCGGCCGGCTGGAGGGCATGCAGGGCCTCGACGGCTCGCGCAAGGTCGTCGTCCGTGCCGCCGACGGCACCGAGGAGACCCTCACCGCGGACGCCGTCCTCATCGCCACCGGCGGTCACCCGCGCGAGCTGCCCGACGCCCAGCCCGACGGCGAGCGCATCCTCAACTGGACCCAGGTCTACGACCTCACCGAGCTGCCCGAGGAACTCATCGTGGTCGGCTCCGGTGTCACCGGCGCCGAGTTCGCGGGCGCCTACCAGGCGCTCGGCTCGCGGGTCACCCTCGTGTCGTCCCGGGACCGCGTGCTGCCGGGTGAGGACCCGGACGCCGCCGCCGTCCTCGAGGACGTCTTCCGGCGCCGCGGCATGAACGTCATGGCCCGCTCGCGTGCCGCCGCCGCCAAGCGGGTCGGCGACCGCGTCGAGGTCACCCTCGCCGACGGCCGCGTCATCAGCGGCAGCCACTGCCTCATGGCCGTCGGCGCCATCCCGAACTCCGAGGGCATGGGCCTGGAGGAGGCCGGCGTCAAGCTGCGCGAGTCGGGACACATCTGGACCGACAAGGTGTCCCGGACGACGGCCCCCGGCGTGTACGCGGCCGGTGACGTGACCGGAGTCTTCGCCCTCGCGTCGGTCGCGGCGATGCAGGGACGTATCGCCGTGTACCACTTCCTCGGCGACGCGGTGGCCCCGCTGAACCTGAAGACGGTCTCGTCCAACGTCTTCACCGACCCCGAGATCGCCACCGTCGGCTACACCCAGGCGGATGTCGACGGGGGCAAGATCGATGCCCGGGTCGTCAAGCTCCCCCTCCTGCGCAACCCGCGCGCGAAGATGCAGGGCATCCGGGACGGCTTCGTCAAGATCTTCTGTCGTCCGGGCACGGGCATCGTGGTCGGCGGCGTGGTCGTCTCCCCGCGCGCCTCGGAACTGATCCATCCGATCTCGATCGCGGTCGACAACAATCTGACGGTCGAACAGATCGCGAACGCCTTCACCGTGTACCCCTCTCTTTCGGGGTCGATCGCCGAGGTGGCACGACAGCTCCACACCCGGAAGTCCGGAGGCGAACTCTAGGGCGAAACCGGGCGGCCGGAACCGATTCCCCGCTGGTCACAGGGAGTTGTCGAGCATGCGTACGGCATAGGCGGCGGGACTAGGCCCTATACCACTCCTTGCCCTCGCGTGCGAACAACTTCTGTTATTCGGCGCAAACTGCTGAAACCAGACGGTCGTTGGGGTTACTGTCAGTTTCGTGTTCGCTGCAGAACGTCGCCAATTGATCCTCGAAATGGTGCGAGCGAACGGGGCCGTGTCGCTCCGTGAGCTCGCCCGCGTCGTCCAGACCTCCGAAGTGACCGTACGGCGGGACGTGCGCGCACTGGAGGCAGAAGGACTCCTCGACCGCCGGCACGGCGGTGCGGTATTGCCGGGCGGGTTCACGCGGGAGTCCGGCTTTCCGCAGAAGTCACATCTCGCGACCGCCGAGAAGACGGCCATCGCCGACCTCGCCGCGAATTTCGTGGAAGAGGGCGAGGCAATCGTCGTCGGGGCGGGAACCACCACACAGGAGCTGGCCCGCCGGCTCGCCCGGGTGCCCGGACTGACCGTCGTCACCAACTCCCTCCTGGTGGCCCAGGCGTTGGCCCATGCCAACCGGGTCGAGGTCGTGATGACCGGCGGGACGCTCCGCGGGTCCAACTACGCCCTGGTGGGCAGCGGTGCCGAGCAGTCCCTGCAGGGGCTGCGGGTGTCGCGGGCCTTCCTCTCCGGGAGCGGTCTGACCGCCGAGCGCGGCCTGTCCACGTCCAACATGCTCTCGGCCTCCGTCGACCGGGCCCTCGTCCAGGCGGCCGCGGAGGTCGTCGTCCTCGCCGACCACACCAAGCTCGGCACGGACACGATGTTCCAGACGGTGCCCACGGATGTCATCACCCGGCTGGTCACCGACGAGCCGCCGGCCCATGACGACCGCGCCCACACCGAGCTCCAGGCCCTGGCCGATCAGGGGGTGCAGATCGCCGTGGCCGGGGCGACCGGGAACCCGGGGGGTGACGAGGTCCCGGCGCGGCGGCGTGCCTTGCCGGGGCCGCGGCGGGGTCAGGTGCCGGGCGGTGCCGCGGGGTTGCGTTCGGCCGCGGCGGTGCTGGGTGAGCAGGGGGCGGAGCGGGAACGCGAGCGGGCTCGCGTCGCGGATCTGCGGCGGCGGTAGTCTGCCGACGGCGCGGCCGGGCGCCACTTCGCCGTAGGGGTTTGCGCTGATGTGCGCGTGCGGGTGGTTTGTGGCTGGTCGCGCCCACGCGGCGGAGCCGCACATCGATACAGCCTCGCCCCCTAGGCCGGCTTCAGTCCCCGCAGCGTCAAGTGCAGCAATCTGTCCGCGAGGTCCGGGTCTCCCGGCGTTTCCTCCGCCGCCAGTGCGATCGCGTGGGTCAGCTGAAGCAGGTCGTTGATCGAGACGTCCGGTCTCACGGCACCCGACTCCTGAGCCCGGGCCAGCAGCGCGCCGCCCGCCTGTCTGATCGGGCCGCTGCATCGGGCCAGGGCCGAGGTGTTGTCGTACGAGACGGACATCAGGGACCTGGCCAGGCCGCGGTACTCGCCGGCATGGGTGACCATCTCGCGCAGCCAGGTCACCAGGGCCGCGCAGGGCTCCGGGGCGTGCAGGAGTTCGCGGGACCTGGTCAGCAGGTCGCCGACGGCGTCCTCGAAGACCGCGCTCAACAGGGCGTCGCGGTTGGGGAAGTGGCGGTACAGCGTGCCGATCCCGACGCCCGCGCGGCGGGCCACGTCCTCCAGCGACGCGTCCGTGCCGTGGGCGGCGAAGGCGGACCTGGCCTCGGCCAGCAGGCGCTCATGGTTGCGGCGGGCATCGGCGCGCATGGCACGCGGCTGTGCCGTCGGCGTCGCCGCCGTGCCCGAGTTCCCCGCACTCTCGCGCGAGATCGCGCCCACCATGACTCTCACCTGCCCTCTCTCGCGCCCTTGGCGTGCCTCCAGGATGCCATCGCGCCCGGCTGCAACGAGGCGCCCGGCGGACTGTGTGTTCCAGTCCGCCGGGCGCCTCGGATGCCGTAAGGCTTGTGCCGGGTGCGTCAGTCCTTGATCTCGCAGATGGCCGCGCCGGAGGTGAGCGACGCGCCGACCTCGGCGGACAGGCCCTTGATGGTGCCGGACCTGTGGGCGTTGAGCGGCTGTTCCATCTTCATCGCTTCGAGTACGACGATCAGGTCGCCTTCCTTGACCTCCTGGCCTTCCTCGACGGCGACCTTGACGATGGTGCCCTGCATCGGGGAGGCGAGGGTGTCGCCGGAGGCGGCGGGGCCGGACTTCTTGGCCGCGCGGCGCTTCGGCTTGGCCCCGGCGGCGAGGCCGGTGCGGGCCAGGCTCATGCCGAGCGAGGACGGGAGGGAGACCTCCAGGCGCTTGCCGCCGACCTCCACCACGACCGTCTCGCGGCCGGCTTCCTCGTCCGCCTCCACGTCGGCGGGGGCGGCGAAGGGCTTGATCTCGTTGACGAACTCGGTCTCGATCCAGCGGGTGTGGACCGTGAACGGGTCGCTGGAGCCGGTCAGTTCCGGCGCGAAGGCCGGGTCCTTGACGACCGCGCGGTGGAACGGGATCGCGGTGGCCATGCCCTCGACCTGGAACTCGGCGAGGGCGCGGGCGGCGCGCTGGAGCGCCTGCTGACGGGTGGCGCCGGTGACGATCAGCTTGGCGAGCAGGGAGTCCCACGCCGGGCCGATGACCGAGCCCGACTCGACGCCGGCGTCCAGGCGGACGCCCGGGCCGGTCGGCGGGGCGAACGTGGTGACCGTGCCGGGGGCGGGCAGGAAGTTGCGGCCCGGGTCCTCGCCGTTGATGCGGAACTCGAAGGAGTGGCCGCGCAGCTGCGGGTCGTCGTAGCCGAGTTCCTCGCCGTCGGCGATGCGGAACATCTCGCGCACGAGGTCGATGCCGGTGACCTCCTCGGTGACCGGGTGCTCGACCTGGAGGCGGGTGTTGACCTCCAGGAACGAGATCGTGCCGTCCATGCCGACGAGGAACTCGACGGTGCCTGCGCCGACGTAGCCGGCCTCCTTGAGGATGGCCTTGGAGGCGGAGTACAGCTCCGCGACCTGCGCCTCGGAGAGGAACGGGGCCGGGGCTTCCTCCACCAGCTTCTGGTGGCGGCGCTGCAGCGAGCAGTCACGCGTGGAGACGACCACGACGTTGCCGTGCTGGTCGGCCAGGCACTGCGTCTCGACGTGGCGGGGCTTGTCGAGGTAGCGCTCGACGAAGCACTCCCCGCGCCCGAACGCCGCCACGGCCTCACGGACCGCGGAGTCGTACAGCTCCGGCACTTCCTCCAGCGTGCGGGCGACCTTCAGTCCGCGTCCGCCGCCGCCGAAGGCTGCCTTGATCGCGATCGGCAGGCCGTGCTCCTCGGCGAAGGCGACGACCTCATCCGCCCCCGACACCGGGTCGGGCGTGCCCGCGACCAGCGGGGCGCCGGCGCGCTGGGCGATGTGCCGGGCGGCGACCTTGTCACCGAGGTCGCGGATGGCCTGCGGCGGCGGGCCGATCCAGACCAGACCGGCGTCCAGGACGGCCTGGGCGAACTCGGCGTTCTCCGACAGGAACCCGTAGCCCGGGTGGATGGCGTCCGCGCCGGACTCGCGTGCCGCGTTCAGGACCTTGTCGAAGTCCAGATAGCTGCTTGCCGGGGTGTCACCGCCCAGGGCGAACGCCTCATCCGCAGCGCGGACATGCAGAGCGTCGCGGTCCGGATCCGCGTAGACGGCCACGCTCGCGATCCCGGCATCCCGGCAGGCCCGGGCCACGCGGACAGCGATTTCGCCACGGTTGGCGATGAGCACCTTGCGCACGATTGAGGCTCCCTCCTTGAAACAAGCCGAGTTTAGGGACTGCCGACACGCCACATCGACCCGTCCCCAGTGGTGAGCTTGCCCACACGGAGCGTGATTCCAGGCTTGCTCGACCTGCGAAATCCCATGTCGCGCCTCGGCACGCAGGTCTCTCCCGGAAAACCCTAGCCCTCCTCTGTGGTCAAGGTCTCTGTCATCACGTGCTGCGGGCCACTCGGTTTCTTTGTGGAATCCCTACGAATGGCCCAATGATTCTTTGCCCCCGACCGAACCCTTGTCCCGGGGTTTACCCGTTAGTAGCGTTCGCGATGTAGTTGAACGTACTTGGGGTAACAGCGCGGAGCTCGGAAGTGGGTGGGGCCCGGTGGTGCGCAGGCCGGTGGCGTGGGTGGTGGCGGTCGTGCTCTTCACGGAGGCGCTAGGCATCGCCGCTGTGAACTGGTTCCTCGGGGTCGTCGTCGACCGTCAGGACATGTCCTTGGCGGGGCTCGACCCGAACATGATGTCGGTGTCCTCGAAGGTCGGCGGCCTGGTCTTCGGCGCCTACTTCGCGCTGTGCGGCCTGGTCGCCCTGCTCGTGGCCGTGCGCGACCGCGCCCCGGCCGGCTTCGGCCGCATCCTGCTGATCAGCGCGGCCGTGGTGCACGCCCTGCTGGGCGCGTTCGCCTGGGGCCTGGTGGGCTGGACGGCGTTCCTGTTCATGGTCGTCGTGCTCGGCCTGATCGTGCTGCTGCTCATGACGTACGACGCCCACGGCGCCGCGGGGGAGCCCGCCGACGCCGCTCCTGACGGGGGCAAGGGCGGCGACGGCTCCCCGGCGGCAGGCTCCCCGGCGGGAGGCTCTCCGGTCACGCCTCCGCCGGCGCCCACAACTCCGTGATGCCGATGCCCAGTTGCGCCAGCAGTCGGCGCACCAGCGGCAGGCTGATGCCGATCACGTTGCCGTGGTCGCCGTCGATGCCGTCGATGAACGGGGCCGAGCGGCCGTCGAGGGTGAACGCCCCGGCGACGTAGAGGGGTTCGCCGGAGGCGACGTACGCGGCGATCTCCTCGTCGGTCGGCTCGCCGAAGCGGACGACGGTGGAGGCGGTGGCCGAGGTGTACCGGCCGGTCGCGGTGTCGTAGACGCAGTGGCCGGTCTGCAGCGTGCCCGCCCGGCCGCGCATCGACTTCCAGCGTGCCGTGGCCTCCTCGGCGTCGGCCGGCTTGCCCAGGGCCTGGCCGTCCAGGTCCAGGACCGAGTCGCAGCCGATCACGATCGCGCCCATGACCTCGGGCTTCGCCGCCACGACGGAGGCCTTCGCCTCGGCCAGGGCCAGGGCCAGCTCGGCGGGGGTGGGCGCGGTGACGGCGTCCTCGTCGACGCCGCTGACGATGACCTCGGGAACCAGGCCGGCCTGGCGGAGGAGATTCAGCCGGGCGGGGGACTGGGAGGCGAGGACGAGCCGGCGACGGGGCTGATCAGTCATGCGGTCAGCGTATCGGCGTGCCCGGCCGGACTCACCTCAGACCGAGCACGATCATCGTGAGCACCATGGCCAGCGCCATGAGAACGCCCAGCCGCCGCAACATCTCCTGCGTCTCGCGCAGTTCCTCGGGCGGCTCGTTCTCGGGGTCGGACCACAGCATGCCTTCCATCGTCGGTCGGCGGTTCGCGGCGGCGCCTGAGTACGCATACTCAACTTTCCCCTAAATGGTGCTACCGTTCCATTAGCTAAAGGGATTACAGTTCCGTTTGGAGGGTCGTGTCATGTTCACCACTTCCTGGACCGCATCACCTCAGCTGCCCAGCGAGGGCTTCACGCCCAACTGGTCCCGCGAGGGCTTCTGGCGCCAGTCACTACGGCAGGTCGTACGCCTCTCGGCGGGAGGCGGCCGGGTGCGGGTGCGGCTCTCCCACGCGTACGGCACGTCGCCCGTCCGGATCGCGGGTGCGAGCGTGGGGCGTACGGCCGCCGGGGCGGCCGTGGAGCCGGGCTCGCTCACGCGGCTCACCTTCGGGGGTGCCGCACAGAGCGTGCTGCATCCACGGCGCGCCTCCGGCGCGACGGCGCGCGGGGAGCTGGTCAGCGACGACGTCCCCCTCGCCGTCGCCGCCGGTGAGTCGGTGACCGTCACGCTCCACTTCGACACCGCCACCGGCCCGGCGACCTTCCATGCCCAGGCCTTCACGACCAGTTACCGGGGCGAGGGCGACCGGTCGGCGGAGCCCGGCGGCGAGGGCTTCGACGCGGCGACCGAGTCGTGGTACTTCCTGTCGGCCGTGGAGGTCGACGCGGGCCGTACGGACGCCGTCGCCCTCTTCGGTGACTCGATCACCGACGGGTTCGGGTCGACGCCGGGCGCGGACCGGCGCTGGTCGGACGTCCTCGCCGAGCGCACGGGCCGGCCGGTCCTGAACGCGGGGATCGGCGGGAACCTGCTGCTCAACGACTCGGCGTGGTACGGCGAGAAGGGCGTGCACCGGTTGCGCCGGGATGTCCTCGACCCGCCGGGCGTGGACACGCTCGTCGTCCTGCTCGGCTTGAACGACATCGGCTTCAGCGAGACGGACGAGCAGCCCACCTACAAACCGGCGCCGGTGCTGGAGGCCGGGGAACTCATCGCCGGGCACCGGGAGTTGATACGGCAGGGCAGGGCGGCGGGAGTCAGGGTGATCGGGGCGACGCTGCTGCCGTTCGGGGGCTCGGACCACTGGGGCGAGCGGGCGGCGAAGGTGAGTCACGAGCTGAACGAGTGGATCCGCAGCTCGGGAGAGTACGACGCGGTGGTGGACCTGAACCGTGCGCTGGCCGATCCGGCGGACCCGGACCGGCTGCGTCCGTCGTACGACTTCGGCGATCACCTGCACCCGAACGACGCCGGGTACGAGGTGATGGCCGAAGCCGTGTCAACGGCCCTTTAGCCGGGCCAGTACGTGCGCGCCCACGTCGACGGACCCGGCTGCGGCAGCCGGTGCGCGGCGATGCGGGACGGGTCCGACCACCCGTCCCGCGGCTTGGGTGCGCCGGGCGGCGTGGCTGCTGCCGCCGCGGCGCGGGCGCGGACCACCGCCAGTGCGGCGGCCAGCTCCTCGGGTGTCGGGTTGCCCCGGAGGACCTTGATGTTCATGACGGCTCCCAGCAGGCCTAGAGGGGGATGTTGCCGTGCTTCTTCGGGGGCAGGGATTCCCGCTTGGTGCGCAGCTGACGCAGACCGCGCACGACATGGCGGCGGGTCTCGGACGGCATGATCACCGCGTCGATGTAGCCGCGCTCGGCCGCGACGTAGGGGTTGAGGAGCGCGTCCTCGTACTCCTGGATCAGCCGGGCGCGCACCGCCTCAGCGTTTTCGGGGTTCTCGCCGCCGGCCTCCGCCTCGGCGATGGTGCGCCGGTGCAGGATGTTGACCGCGCCCTGGGCGCCCATGACGGCGATCTGGGCGGTGGGCCAGGCCAGGTTGAGGTCGGCGCCGAGGTGCTTGGAGCCCATGACGTCGTAGGCGCCGCCGAAGGCCTTGCGGGTGATGATCGTGATCAGCGGGACCGTCGCCTCGGCGTAGGCGTAGATCAGCTTGGCGCCGCGGCGGATGATGCCGTCGTGCTCCTGGTCGACGCCCGGGAGGAAGCCGGGCACGTCGACGAAGGTGATCACCGGGACGTTGAAGGCGTCGCAGGTGCGCACGAAGCGCGCGGCCTTCTCGGAGGCGGCGATGTCGAGACAGCCGGCGAACTGCATCGGCTGGTTGGCGACGATGCCGACCGGGCGGCCCTCGACCCGGCCGTACCCGGTGACGATGTTCGGCGCGAACAGCGGCTGCGTCTCGAAGAACTCGGCGTCGTCCAGGATGTGTTCGATCACCGCGTGCATGTCGTACGGCTGGTTCGCGCTGTCCGGCACGATCGTGTCCAGCTCGCGGTCCTCGTCGGTGACGGCGAGGTCCGCCTCCTCCGGGAAGGCCGGGGGCTCGGAGAGGTTGTTGGACGGCAGGTACGACAGCAGCTGCTTGACGTACTCGATGGCGTCCTTCTCGTCGCCGGCCATGTGATGCGCCACGCCCGAGGCGGAGTTGTGGGTGCGCGCGCCGCCCAGCTCCTCGAAGCCGACGTCCTCGCCGGTGACCGTCTTGATGACGTCCGGGCCGGTGATGAACATGTGCGAGGTCTGGTCGACCATGATCGTGAAGTCGGTGATGGCGGGGGAGTAGACCGCACCGCCCGCGCAGGGCCCGACGACGAGCGAGATCTGCGGGATCACACCGCTGGCGTGGGTGTTGCGGCGGAAGATCTCGCCGTACGCGCCCAGCGAGGCCACGCCCTCCTGGATACGGGCGCCGCCGGAGTCGTTGATGCCGATGACCGGGCAGCCGGTCTTCAGCGCGAAGTCCATGACCTTGACGATCTTCTGGCCGTAGACCTCACCCAGCGCACCGCCGAAGACGGTGAAGTCCTGCGAGAACACGGCGACGGGGCGGCCGTCGACGGTTCCGTACCCGGTGACGACACCGTCGCCGTACGGGCGGTTGGCCTCCAGGCCGAAGTTGGTCGAGCGGTGCCGGGCGAACTCGTCGAGCTCGACGAAGGACCCCTCGTCGAGGAGGAGGTCGATGCGCTCACGGGCCGTCAACTTGCCCTTGGCGTGCTGCTTTTCGACGGCGCGTGCGGAGCCGGCGTGCGTCGCTTCCTCGATACGGCGCTGGAGATCCGCGAGCTTGCCCGCGGTGGTGTGGATGTCGATCCCTTGGGGCTCTTGGATCTCGTGACGCTCTTCCGGCTCGGACATCGGGATGGCGCTCCCTGCCTGCTCAAAAGGGGGGACGGTTACTCATCCGTAGAGTAGTGGGGGGCCTACGAATCAGCAGTGCGGCGTTTCACACACCTAGGGTGGCTTGCATGACGCCGCGAGATGCATCAGACGACAGCCGTTGGTCCGACCTGGACCGTCCACCGCTGAACGCCGCCGCACTGCGGCGCGGGCTCATCCGGGACGGCGGGCTGTGGCGCGAGGTGGAGGTGGTGCAGCGCACCGGCTCCACCAACAGCGACCTGGTGGGCCTGGCGACCGACGGCAAGGCGGTCGAGGGCTCGGTGCTGGTCGCCGAGGAGCAGACGGCCGGCAAGGGCCGCCTGGACCGCACCTGGACGGCACCGCCCCGCTCGGGGCTGTTCTTCTCCGTGCTGCTGAACCCGGCCGAGGTGCCGGTGCCCCGGTGGGGCTGGCTGCCGCTGCTCACGGGGGTCGCCGTGGCGACGGGGCTGTCGCGCGCGGCAGGCGTCGACACGGCACTCAAGTGGCCGAACGACCTGCTGGTGACCGTCGGCGGCGAGGAACGCAAGGCCGGCGGGATCCTGGCGGAGCGGGCCGGGGACGAGGGTGTGGTCATCGGCGTCGGCATCAATGTCACGCTGCGTGCGGACGAGCTGCCGGTGCCGCAGGCGGGCTCCCTGGCCCTCGCCGGAGCCGTGAGCACGGACCGGGATCCCGTGCTGCGGGGCATCCTGCGCTCGCTGGAGGAGTGGTATGGACGGTGGCGGGCCGCGACCGGGGATCCGGTGGTGAGCGGGCTCCAGGAGACGTATGCGGCGGGGTGCGCGACGCTGGGGAGAGTGGTGCGGGCCGAGTTGCCGGGACATCGGTCGATCATGGGGGAGGCCGTCGCGATCGACGGGGACGGGCGGCTGGTGCTGGCCACGGCGGAGGGCGTGCAGGAGCCGGTGGGAGCAGGCGACATCGTGCACTTGAGGTTGGCGTGACTTCGCCTACCGGGCTTCCGGAGTGAGGTGGCCCACACCTGCCGTAAAGTGAAGGCCGGTCGATTACTGACCGCGGCAGATCGGAAGGGCAGCAGGCGTGACCGTCGACGACACGGGCTCCGGCGCGGGCGAGGACGGCCGGGTGGATTCCCCCGACGCCGACCCCGGCGAGGATCCGCTCGCGCTGCGCCTCGAACAGCTCATCCTCGGTGCCGAGCGGCGCTACACCCCGTTTCAGGCGGCCCGTAGCGCCGGTGTCTCCATGGAGCTGGCGTCCCGGTTCTGGCGGGCCATGGGCTTCGCCGACATCGGACAGGCCAAGGCGCTGACCGAGGCCGACGTCCTGGCGCTCAGGCGCCTCGCCGGTCTCGTCGAGGCGGGGCTGCTCAGCGAGGCCATGGCCGTGCAGGTGGCCAGATCCACCGGGCAGACCACCGCGCGTCTGGCCGACTGGCAGATCGACTCGTTCCTGGAGGGACTCACCGAGCCGCCGGAGCCGGGGATGACGCGGACCGAGGTGACGTATCCCCTGGTCGAGCTGCTCCTGCCCGAACTGGAGGAGTTCCTCGTCTACGTCTGGCGCCGCCAGCTCGCCGCCGCGACCGGCCGGGTCGTGCAGGCCGCCGACGACGAGGAGATGGTCGACCGGCGGCTGTGCGTGGGCTTCGCGGACCTCGTCGGGTTCACGCGGCTGACCCGCCGGATGGAGGAGGAGGAACTCGGCGAACTCGTCGAGGCCTTCGAGACCACCGCCGCCGACCTGGTGGCCGCGCGCGGCGGGCGACTGGTCAAGACGCTCGGCGACGAGGTGCTCTTCTCGGCCGACGACGCGGCGGTCGCCGCGGAGATCGCCCTGCGGCTCATCGAGACGATGGCCAACGACGAGACGATGCCCGAGCTGCGCGTCGGCATCGCCTTCGGCACGGTGACCACCCGAATGGGCGATGTCTTCGGTACGACCGTGAACCTCGCCTCGCGCCTGACGTCGATAGCTCCGCGTGACGCCGTCCTCGTCGACAGTGCGTTCGCCGAGGAGCTCATTCGATCGGGTGAGGCCCCGGCCTCCGAGGCGGAGGCGGCGGAGGCCGCTCTCGCGGCGGAGAAGGAAGGCGAGGAGTCGCCGGTGTACCGGTTTGCGCTTCAGCCGATGTGGCAGCGGCCGGTGCGAGGGCTCGGGGTCGTCGAGCCCTGGCTGTTGACGCGCAGGGCGTTGCCGGCGGACTGAACGCCGTTCAGCCGCCGCCGGTCACGTGGTCCACACAGAGGCCGATGATCGGGATGCACACGCTCCCGTCGTCGGGGTCGTCCGGCCGTGGGGCCGGGGGGTTCGATGCGGTCCGGCTCGGGGCCGGGGTCTTGGTAGGGGCCGGGGCCGGTTGCTGCGCCTGCCCGGTCGTGGCCGGTGCGTCCGGTGCGGGAGTGGGCGCCGCGGCGTCGTCCGCCGGGCGCCCCCGGCCGTTGGGCGGCGTGGTGGCAGGGCTGTTCGTGGTCGGTACGACGATCGTGCCCGTCGTCGGTGTTGTTCCCAGGCCGCCCATGGCGGAGGTCGCCGACGGGCTCGGCTTCGGGGTGGTCGTCGGGATCGCGGCGGCGGCGTTGGTCGCGCTGTCCGTGTCCGTACCGGGGACCGGGGTGGGGTCGGCTTCCGCCGCGCCGAGGCCGGTGACGTCGGAGTCGGGGGTCAGGCGTACGAGGCTCAGCGCGCCGGCGGCCAGGGCGAGGCCTCCCGCCGCGAGGAGGACCCTGCGGGGGCGGGGTCGGCGATGGCGGCCGCGGGGGCCGAAGAGGCGGCTCGCCTCGGTGTCCGCCGGTGCCTCGCTCGCTTCGGTACTCCGCGCCGCCGCGCCTCTCGCCTGCGGTCCTTCCGCCGTCACACCCATCACGACCCCTCCCAACGCGCTCGCGCCCCCAATGCGCTGTGGCTCGCGCACGTTATGTGCTGTCGTTGGCGGTAGGGCGGGAGTTGGGCGGGATGTCACTCGAACGGGGTGTCGGGACTCGACTCGGGAACCGCCCGCGGTGGGCCTTTCCCCGGCGGGGTCCGGCTGCGATGATCGGGGCGAGTGTTGTTAACCCGCGTTAACCGGAGGGTGTCATGAGTGAGGAGCGGTACGGGGAGTTCGTGCTGGTGCGCAGGCACGGGCCCGGACATGTCGCGGAGCTCGTACTCGACCGGCCCAAGGCCATGAACGCCGTGTCGACGGAGATGGCCCGTTCGATCGCGGGGGCGTGTGCGGCACTGGGTGCGGACAACGGCGTACGGGCCGTCGTTCTGACCTCGACGCATGAGCGGGCGTTCTGTGTCGGTGCGGATCTGAAGGAGCGGAACTCCTTCAGCGATGCGGATCTGGTGCGGCAGCGGCCGGTGGCGCGGGGGGCGTACACGGGGGTGCTGGAGTTGCCGGTGCCGACGATCGCGGCGGTGCACGGCTTCGCGCTGGGGGGCGGCTTCGAACTGGCGCTGTCCTGCGATGTGATCGTGGCCGACCGCACGGCTGTGGTGGGACTGCCCGAGGTGTCGGTCGGAGTGATTCCGGGGGGTGGGGGCACGCAGTTGCTGCCGCGCCGGGTGGGCGCGGCCAGGGCCGCGGAGCTGATCTTCACCGCGCGCCGGGTCGAGGCCGTCGAGGCCCGGGAGCTCGGGCTGGTGGATGAGCTGGTGGAAGAGGGGCAGGACCGGGAACAGGCGCTGGCCCTCGGGGCTCGGATCGCCGCGAACTCGCCGGTCGGACTGCGGGCCGCCAAGCGGGCGCTGCGGGTCGGGCACGGCATGGACCTGAGGGCCGGGCTGGAGATCGAGGACGCGGCCTGGCGGGCCACGGCGTTCTCGGGGGACCGGGCGGAGGGGGTGGCCGCGTTCAACGAGAAGCGGAAGCCCGAGTGGCCCGGCGAGTGAGGCCGGCCGGGGGGAGTGACGGTGTCTTTCGGCTTGCGGGCCGGTGCTGAGCTCCCCGTTCGCCACACCAAAGTCCCAAATCATGGCAAACCTCCCTAACCTGGAGTGATGGGTGAGGACACACGGCTCGCGGCCGTAGTGGCGTTGGCGCAGGGGATGGCGGCGGTGCACACCCCGCGGGAGTCCTGGCGGGCTGCGGCGTTCGGGGCGTGTCGGGCGCTGGCCGGGAGTTTTGCCGCGCTGTCGGTGTGGGAGCGGGAGCTCGGGCGATTGCGGGTGCTGGTCAACGTCGGGGACCGCACCCAGGGGGAGGAGGAGTTCCCCGGGGATGAGGCCTATCCCGTGCATCAGTTCCCGGAGATCACCGAGTTCCTGCATGAGCGGTGGGCCGCCGGCGGGGAGCCCAACGCCTGGGTGGAGACGGCCGAAGGTCCCGCCGCCGGGCAGCCCGGCTACTGCCACCAGCGGGTCGCCGCCCTGCGGCGGCGGGGGCGGGGGTGCTGTGTCGTCGCGCCGATCGTGCTGAACGGGCGGGCGTGGGGGGAGCTCTACGTGGCCCGGTCCGCAGGGGCTCCCGTCTTCGACCGCGGGGATGCCGACTTCGCCACCGTGCTCGCCTCCGTCGTGTCCGCCGGCCTTGCGCAGAGCGAGCGGCTGGAGGAGGCGCGGCGGCTGGCGTTCACCGACGCGCTCACCGGGCTCGCCAACCGGCGTGCCGTCGATGTGCGGTTGGAGGAGGCCATCGAGCGGCATCGCAGGGACGGGGTCGTGGTCAGCCTCGTGGTCTGCGACCTCAACGGGCTCAAGCGGGTCAACGACACCCAGGGGCATGCGGTGGGTGACCGTCTGCTGGAGCGGTTCGGGTCGGTTCTGTCGTTGTGCGGCGCCATGCTGCCCGGCGCTCTCGCGGCGCGGCTCGGCGGTGACGAGTTCTGTCTGCTGGCCGTCGGGCCGGCCGCCGACGACGTGGTGAAGGCTGCGGATGAACTGTGCCGCCGGGCCGCCGAGTTGGAGCTCGGGGAGGGGGTGGCGTGCGGGGTCGCGTCCACGGAGGATCCGATCGGGGCCGTGCCTTCTGCCCGGCGGTTGTTCCGGCTGGCCGATGCCGCGCAGTACCAGGCCAAGGCCGTGCTGTCCGACAGGCCCGTGATCGCCGGGCGGGAGGGGCCGGACGACCCGGTCGTACGCCTCGCCGACGCGGAGCCCTCCGGGGAGGGGGCGGTGGAGCGGCGGCGGTTCCGGGGGCGCCTGCCGTGAGCCGCCGGCTGTGCTGACCGGCGTGTAAGGGGTGTACCCCCCACCCACTAGTGACATCTTCGTCTTCACTGCGTACGCTCCTGAATATGGATATGCACACTGTGGTGGTGGGGACGTCCGGGGTCACCGCGTCCGACGTCCTTGCCGTGGCGCGGGGTGGGGCCCGGGTCGAGCTGTCGGAGGAGGCGGTCGCGGCGCTGGCTGCGGCTCGCGGGATCGTGGATGCGCTGGCGGCCAAGCCCGAGCCCGTCTATGGCGTGTCCACCGGCTTCGGCGCCCTGGCGACCCGGCACATCAGCCAGGAGCTGCGGGCACAGCTGCAGCGCAACATCGTTCGTTCGCACGCGGCGGGGATGGGGCCGCGGGTGGAGCGGGAGGTCGTACGGGCCCTGATGTTCCTGCGGCTCAAGACCGTCTGCTCGGGGCACACGGGAGTACGGCCGGAGGTCGCGCAGACCATGGCCGACGTGCTCAACGCCGGGATCACGCCCGTCGTCCACGAGTACGGCTCCCTCGGCTGCTCCGGTGACCTCGCTCCCCTCTCGCACTGCGCCCTCACACTGATGGGGGAGGGGGACGCCGAAGGCCCGGACGGGAGCGTGCGGCCCGCCGGTGAGCTGCTTGCCGCGCACGGCATCGCCCCCGTCGAACTGCGTGAGAAGGAGGGGCTCGCCCTCCTCAACGGCACCGACGGCATGCTCGGCATGCTCGTCATGGCCCTCGCCGACCTGGACGCGCTCTACAAGTCCGCCGACGTCACCGCAGCGCTCAGCCTCGAAGCGCTGCTCGGGACCGACAAGGTGCTCGCGCCCGAACTGCACGCCATCCGGCCGCACCCGGGACAGGGCGCCTCCGCCGCCAACATGCTCGCCGTGCTGAAGGGTTCGGAGCTGACCGGGCATCACCAGGACGACGCTCCCCGCGTCCAGGACGCCTACTCGGTGCGCTGCGCCCCGCAGGTCGCCGGCGCCGGGCGCGACACCCTGGCGCACGCACGGCTCGTCGCCGAGCGGGAACTCGCCTCCGCCGTCGACAACCCGGTCGTGCTGCCCGACGGACGCGTGGAGTCCAACGGCAACTTCCACGGGGCGCCCGTCGCCTACGTGCTCGACTTCCTCGCCATCGCCGTCGCCGACCTCGCCTCCATCGCCGAGCGGCGTACCGACCGGCTGCTCGACAAGAACCGCAGCCACGGGCTGCCGCCGTTCCTGGCCGACGACGCCGGTGTCGACTCGGGTCTGATGATCGCCCAGTACACGCAGGCGGCGCTGGTGAGCGAGCTGAAGAGGCTGGCCGTTCCGGCGTCCGCCGACTCGATTCCCTCCTCCGCCATGCAGGAGGACCACGTCTCCATGGGCTGGTCGGCCGCACGCAAGCTCCGTACCGCCGTCGACAACCTCACGCGCGTCCTGGCCATCGAGCTCTACGCCGCCACCCGCGCCATAGAACTGAGGGAGGGGCTCGCCCCCGCGCCGGCCTCGCAGGCGGTCATCGACGCCGTACGGGACGCCGGGGTCCAGGGCGCCGGGCCCGACCGGTTCCTGGCACCCGACCTCGCCGCGGCCGACGCGTTCGTGCGCGGCGGGGAGCTGGTCACCGCCGCGGAGAAGGTCACCGGGCCGCTCCAGTGACAAGCGAAGGGGCCCTGTCGTACGACCGACAGGGCCCCGACGCCGCTTGAGCGGGTTACTTCTGGAGCCGGTTACTTCAGCTTGGCGCTCTGGGCGTCGATCAGGGCGGCCGGGACGTCGTACGGCTTGTCCGTGAACATCAGGCCGAGGTTGATCGTGTAGTACGTGGCGATGGTGCTGCCGTGCCGCACCACCTCGATGTGCGTGGTGCCCGTGTCGCCGTCCTGCTCACTGACCGCGGTGAACGCCACGGACTCGTCACCGGCACCGGACGCCTTCTCCGCGGTGATCTTGGTGAGCTTCTGGTCGCTGCCCTGCATGGTGACGGGGAAGCCGCCGGAGCAGCTCTTCACCGCGTCCGACACGGACTTGAAGGTCTCGGTGGCGCCGTCACCGTCGTACGAGGACAGGCCCACGACCGTCATGTTGAGGCTCATCGCGTTGGTGAGAGAGTCCTCGATCTCGCCCTCGCCCAGGTCCTCGAGGGACTTGGAGGCGTTGTCGGTGGGCTTCTCTTTCTTCTCGCGGGTCATGACGGCCGCGTTCGACGCCGAATCGCCCGGCGGCAGCCCGCCCATGGCGTAGGCCAGCGGTGTGCACTGCGCCTCGCTGCTCTTGATCTGGTCCTTGGACTTCGGCAACTGCTTGCCGGACGCGTCCACCTCGTAACCCTCGACATCGCTCTGCGCGATGATCGCCTTCTTCAACTCCGCGGCGCTGAGCGCCTTCGCGGCCTGCCCGTCCGACCCGTTCGAGTCGTCCGACCCCCCACCGCAACCCGTGACAAGGGCGAGCGACAGTGCGCTCACGGCAACCGTGGCGGCTGCACGCACGCCCGATGATCTCTTCATGGGCGGACTATGAAGCCGATGTGAAGGAATCGTCAAGTGAATTCAGAAGCCGAGGCGTTCCCGGCGTACCGAGTAGGCGACGAAGCCCGCGCCCAGCGCGAGGAACACGGTCCCGCCGACGATGTACGGCGTGGTGTCGAAGCTTCCGGTGTCGGCGAGCCGGGTGCCGTCCCCGGTGCTGTCGTCGGCGCTCGCGGACGCGGCCCGTGCCTGCTGGGTGACCTGGGCCGTGGGTATCGCCGTGGGCTCCGTTCTCGCCGGCCCGTCGCCCGTGGCGTTCGCGGAGGGTACGAACCACAGGGCGCCCAGCAGGGCTCCCGCGGCGGTGGCGGTCAGCAGCGATCGGCGTGCGGTGGACGTCGATCGATGAGCGGCGGACACGGAATATCGATCCCCTTGTGGCGCTGGCGAATTGGCCGTGTGGGGCGATGTTAGTGAAAGTCGCGGGTCACGGGAAAGTCACGGGAGAAAAGGGCCGTACTCTCCGGGCATGAGTACTGCAGAAACATCACGGTTTGTACGGCTTCGCGTGGAGCTCGTCCTCGAAGTGGACGAGCGGGACGCCGTGACCAAGGCCGCCCTGCGGCGGATCGCCGACGACGTCACCATGCCGGTCGACGAACGAGCCCACGCCGAAGCCGCTGTGACGGAAGACACTGCCGAGGCCCTCGCCTATCTCGTTGATCCGTTCGACCTGGTCAGCGAGGTGCCGGGAGTCGAGCTCGCACAGGCCTCCTGGTCCAGCGAGCGGATCGACTACGACCCGGATTCGCCGGAGTGGGACCTCGGCGAGGATGATGGTGAGGAGGACTTCGACCGCGAAGTGGCCGAGCGGGCCGGCTGAGGCGTCTTGGGGAAATCGTGACCCCGGGCGGCAACCGCCGCCCGGGGTTTCGTCGTCTCATGGGGCGCACTGACCGAAACCCGCACCACCTGCGTTCAGCAGACGTGGTGTGCCCCACACATGCGGGGAATGTGGAACGGGATGAACCGGTCGTAGCGTTGAAGATCCTTGACGGGGACTCTCGGGGTTCTGGGGATTCGGGAAGATGGAGAAGCGTGTGATGACGAACAGTAGGCGGCGCAAGGGCCTGACGGTCGCGTCCGCACTGCTCGGCGGTGTCCTGGTGCTCTCGGCCTGCTCCGGCGGCGACAGTGCCTCCGGCAGCGACGGGGGCGACTCCTCGCAGGCCAAGGTCGACGAGGCGGCTGCCAAAAAGACCTCCGAGGCCCAGATCAAGATCAAGCCCGAGGACGGCACCGACAACGCCTCCATCAACAACTCCGCCGCCGTCACCGTGAGCAAGGGCACGCTCACCGAGGTGACGATGACCACCGCCGAGGGCGCCGCGGTCGAGGGCGAGATATCCGCCGACAAGACCAGCTGGAAGCCCAGCGCCCAGCTGGAGCGCTCGACCACCTACAAGATCTCGGTGACCGCGAAGGACACGAAGGGCCTGGACGCCCACGAGAACGCCTCCTTCACCACGGTCTCCCCGAAGAACAGCTTCCTCGGCTACTTCACGCCGGAGGACGGCTCGACCGTCGGCGTCGGCATGCCCGTGTCGATCAACTTCGACAAGTCGATCAGCAACAAGGCTGCCGTCCAGAAGGGCGTCACCGTCTCCACCACCAGCGGTCAGGAAGTCGCCTGTCACTGGTTCAACGACACCCGCATGGACTGCCGGCCCGACGAGTACTGGCAGGAGGGCTCGACCGTCACCCTGAAGATGGCCCTGGACGGGGTCGAGGGCGCCGACGGTGTCTACGGCGTCCAGGAGAAGACGGTCACCTTCAAGATCGGCCGCAACCAGGTCTCCTACGTCGACGCGAAGACCAAGCAGATGAAGGTCACGCAGGACGGCAAGACCATCAAGACCATCCCGATCTCGGCCGGTTCCCCGGAGAACAAGACCTACCAGGGCGTCATGGTGATGTCCGAGAAGTTCAAGGAGACGCGCATGAACGGCGCGACCGTGGGCTTCACGGACGACGACGGCAAGGGCGAGTACGACATCAAGGACGTGCCGCACGCCATTCGCCTCAGCGGCTCCGGCACCTTCATCCACGGCAACTACTGGGGTGCGAAGTCCATCTTCGGCAGCGTGAACACCAGCCACGGCTGCGTGGGCCTGTCCGACACCAAGGGCGCCAACGACAAGGGCACCGCGGGCTACTGGTTCTACAACAACTCGATCGTCGGTGACGTCGTGGTCGTCCAGAACACCGGCGACAAGACGATCGCGCCGGACAACGGCCTCAACGGCTGGAACATGGACTGGGCGCAGTGGAAGGCCGGTTCGGCCGCCTGATCCGTCCCGCGCGCGTAGCCGCCGCACAGTCCCCTCACAACTGACCGATGCCGCCCCCAGGGGCGGCATCGGTGTTTTGGGGGCTGCTCCCAGCCTTCTCATCCATCTCTTATTTCGGCCTTATCCCTTCATCACGCGCCGTACCTACTTTGCGGCGCATGTTCTTCACCTACCTGAGGCGCGAGCTGCGCCGCCGCAGAAAGGCGGCCCTCGTCGTCGCCTCCGGACTCGCGCTGGGCATCGCGCTGGTCATCGTGGTCAACTCCGTGTCCTCCGGCATGAGCAAGGCCCAGGACAAGGTCCTGCAGTCCCTGTGCGGCCTGGGCACGGACATGACCGTCACCAAGGCCGCCGAGCCGGCCGCGAGCAGTTCCGAGCGGCCGCGCTTCCAGTTCGACGCCCGGGAAGACGGCTCCGACGAGGAGCAGTCCACCGACCGTGTCATGGTCCAGGGCTTCCAGACGCTCGCGAGCTCGACCGTGACCAAGGTCGGTGCGCAGAGCGGTGTCTCGGACGCCGTCGGCGGGCTGAGCCTTCAGGTCGTCAAGGTCAGCGGGCAGTTCACGCGGGGGCAGTTCCAGCAGGACCAGAGCGGCAGCGGGGGCCGGCAGGGCGGCGGGCCCGGGCAGGGCGGGGGCGGCAGCAGCCAGCCGCAGGGCGAAGTGCGGGGCGGCGGAGCCGACTTCGACGTCAACAGCTACTCCGTCTACGGCGCCGACGTCACCAAGCCCGCGCTCGGCCCGCTGACGTCCTCGAAGGTCACCAGCGGTCGTACGTTCAAGTCGTCGGAGACCAACGCGAAGGTCGTGGTCGCCGACACCTCCTACGCCAAGGAGAAGAAGCTCAAGGTCGGCTCCACCGTCACCGTCAAGGGCACCAAGTTCACGGTGATCGGCATCGCCACGCCCGACAGCGGCGACGCGGCGGCCAACCTGTACATCCCGCTGAAGCGGGCGCAGACGCTCGCCGACGCGAAGGACAAGGTCACCACCATCTACGTCAAGGCGTCCGACTCGCAGCAGATCGACGCCGTCAAGTCGGCCATTCAGAAGAACATCTCCGGTACGACGGTGACGACCTCCGCGGACCTCGCGGACACGGTGTCCGGCTCCCTGTCCACGGCGTCCTCCCTCGCCACCAGCGTCGGCAAGTGGCTCTCCATCGCGGTGCTCATCGCCGCGTTCCTGGTGGCCGGGCTGCTGACCTCCTCGGCGGTGTCGCGCCGGGTACGGGAGTTCGGCACGCTGAAGGCGCTGGGCTGGAAGTCGGGCCGGGTGACCCGGCAGGTGGTCGGCGAGGCGATCGTGAACGGGCTGCTGGGCGGGGCACTGGGCATCGCGATCGGCCTTGCGGGAGCGTACGTCGTGACGGCCATCAGCCCGACGCTGCAAGCCCAGTTGGGCGGGGGTGGCGGTGGCGGCGGCATGGGCGGCGGCCCGGGCGGGGGTGGCTTCGGGGGCGGCGGCCCCGGGCGGCAGACGGCAAGCACGACACTCGACGTCGCCCTGACGGCACCGGTGAGCCTCACGACGGTCGCGCTGGCGGTCGGGCTCGCGGTGACGGGTGGGCTGATCGCGGGCGCGTTCGGCGGCTGGCGCGCGTCACGGCTGCGCCCGGCGGACGCACTGCGGCGCGTCGAGTAGCCGACGTCGGCGGGGGCTGGGCCGAGGCCGGCCGTGGCTCGGCGGGACTGCAACCCCCCAAGGGGCGCGGGGAACTGCGCCACCAGCCCCCACTCACCCGCAGCCGAAAACGACGCGAACCACCCCCGAACCTCACCCCACCCAGGAGCACCCCATGTACGAACTCAGAAGCGTCACCAAGCGCTACACCCGAGGCAAGGAATCCATCCACGCCCTCGACGGAGTGGACCTCACCATCGCCGACGGCGACCGGCTCGTCATCCAGGGCCCCACCGGCGGCGGCAAGTCCACCCTGCTCCAGATGATCGGTGCCCTGGACCGGCCGACCTCCGGCGAGGTCGTGCTGGACGGCACCGACCTGGCCAAGCTCTCCGAGACCCGGCTGACAAAGGTCCGCAGCGAGAACATCGGCTTCGTCTTCCAGTCGTTCAACCTCATCCCCACCCTCACCGCACAGGAGAACGTGGAGACCGCCCTCGTCCCCCTCGGGGTCAAGGCGAAGGCGCGGCGCGAACGGGCCGCCGAGGCGCTGCACTCCGTAGGCCTGGGCGAGCGGCTCGGACACCTCCCGTCCGAGATGTCCGGCGGCCAGCAGCAACGCGTCGCGATAGCCAGAGCACTCGTCAAGCAGCCCAAGGTTCTGCTCGCCGACGAACCCACCGGAAACCTCGACGAGTCGATGCGCGACGAGATCATGGACGTACTCGAACGCATGTGGAAGGAGCTCGGGTTGACCTTCATCATGGTCACCCACGACTCGGCGATCGCGAAAAAGGCCCCGCGGCTGGCGACCATCCGCAAGGGGCGGATCACTGTCAAGGAGAACGCGGGGGCGTAACCCGGCGACTGCGTAACGGAGTTCGCGCCGTCGCGTAACAGTCGGCCGGCGTGCTTCTTACCTTCTTCTCATCTCTTGAGGTGTCTGATCGCCCCTCGGCATACTCCGTATTCCGGGGGGCGGCGCGCATGCGTACGGGACCTCCCCCGGCCGGGTGAACGGGGTAATTCGCCCGGACCTTCTGCAAGGGGGAAACTTGCGCAGACAATTCAAAAGAGTAGGCGCGGCCTCTGTCGCCACGGCCGCCGCCGTCGCCCTCGCCGCGGGAATGACCAGCCCGGCGTCGGCCGAACCGGAGCAGCGCCCGTCCGGCGCCGCTGCCTCGCTCACGTCCCCCCACCGCATCACCCTGATCACGGGTGACCGGGTCTCCGTCGACTCCAAGGGCCGCGTGGTCGGCATGGAGCGGGCGAAGGGGCGCGAGCACATACCCGTACAGATCCGCAAGGTCGACGGACGCACGCTGGTGATACCCGCCGACGCGGCCCGGCTGGTCGCCACCGGCCGGCTCGACCGGCGACTGTTCGACATCTCCGAGCTCAACAAGTCCGCGAGCCGCGCCTCCCAGGCCAAGGGCCTCAAGGTGATCGTCGGCTACCAGGGCGCCGCCGCCGGCGCCAAGGCGGACGTCCGAGACGCGGGCAAGCTCCGCCGGACCCTGAAGTCCCTGAACGCGGACGCGGTGCAGACCCCGCACCGGGACACGCCCGAACTGTGGGACGCGCTCACCAACGGCGACAAGGCGGCCTCCGGCATCGCGCACGTCTGGCTCGACGGCGTCCGCAAGGCCAGCCTCGACAAGTCCGTGGCGCAGATCGGCGCCCCCAAGGCGTGGGCGGCCGGCTACGACGGCAAGGGCGTCAAGATCGCCGTCCTGGACACCGGGGTCGACGCGACCCACCCGGACCTCAAGGACCAGGTCGTCGCGGCGAAGAACTTCACCCCCGCCGCCACCGCCGAGGACAAGGTCGGCCACGGCACGCACGTCGCGTCCATCGCGGCGGGCACCGGCGCCAGGTCCGGCGGCAAGTACAAGGGCGTGGCGCCCGGCGCCGACATCCTCAACGGCAAGGTCCTCGACGACGGCGGCTTCGGCGACGACTCCGGCATCCTCGCCGGCATGGAGTGGGCGGCCGACCAGGGCGCCCAGGTCGTCAACATGAGCCTCGGCGGCGGCGACACCCCGGAGATCGACCCGCTGGAGGCGACGGTCAACAAGCTGTCCGCCGAGAAGGGCATCCTCTTCGCGATCGCGGCGGGCAACTCCGGTCCGGAGACGGTCGGTTCGCCCGGCAGCGCGGACGCCGCGCTCACGGTCGGTGCCGTCGACGACAAGGACGTCCTCGCGCCCTGGTCCAGCACCGGCCCCCGGCTCGGCGACGGCGCGATCAAGCCGGACGTGACCGCGCCGGGCGTGGCCATCACGGCGGCGTCCGCCAAGGGCAGCCTCATCGAGCAGGAGGTCGGCGAGAACCCGCCCGGCTACCTGACCATCGAGGGCACGTCCATGGCGACCCCGCATGTCGCGGGCGCGGCGGCGATCCTCAAGCAGCAGCACCCGGACTGGACGTACACCGAGCTCAAGGGTGCCCTCACCGGTTCCACCAAGGGCGGCAAGTACACGCCGTTCCAGCAGGGTTCGGGCCGTATCCAGGTGGACAAGGCCATCAAGCAGGACGTGATCGCCGACCCGGTGTCGGTGAGCTTCGGCACGCAGGCGTGGCCGCACACCGACGACAAGCCCGTCACCAAGGAGCTGACGTACCGCAACCTCGGTACGAAGGACGTCACGCTCCAGCTCGCCGAGACGGCCACCAACCCCAAGGGCCAGGCGGCTCCGGCCGGGTTCTTCAAGCTCGGCGCGACGAAGGTGACGGTCCCGGCGGGCGGCAAGGCCTCCGTCGGCTTCACCGTCGACACCAAGCTGGGCGGCACGGTCGACGGCGCCTACTCCGCGTACGTGACGGCGACGGGCGGCGGGCAGAGCGTCCGTACGGCCGCCGCGGTGCAGCGTGAGATCGAGTCGTACGACGTCACCGTCAAGCACATCGGCAAGGACGGCAAGCCGGCCCCCGAGTACCTCACCGACCTGATCGGCTACTCGGGTCTGGCGACGGACCGTGCCTTCCAGGTGCCGGTCACCGAGTCCGGCGTGACCAAGATGCGGCTGCCCAAGGGCACGTATCTGATGGATGCCTGGATCGCCAAGGACTGGGTGAACTTCGAGGGCGGCCTCGACTGGGTCGTCCAGCCGAAGCTGAGCGTCACCAAGAACACCTCCGTGACGATCGACGCCCGCACCACCAAGTCGGCCGACATCACCGTGCCGGACGCGCAGGCCAAGCAGGTGCTCGCCGGCACCAACTACTTCTATGCCCCGGCCGGTATCGGCATCGGCGTCGGCCTCGCCTCCTTCGCCGACCTGCGCCTGGCGCACCTCGGCCCGGAGATCCCGAGCGGTCTGACCCAGACCTGGAACGGGCAGTGGACCAAGGGTGACGCCGCCGAGTACGACGTCGCCACCACCGCCAAGGTCAAGAAGGTCCAGGGCGACAAGGTCCGCCACTTCAAGGCGGGCGAGCTCGCCAAGGTGAAGAACGACCTGGGTGCCTCGGCTCCGGGCAAGAGCGGCGCGCTGATGCCCCTGGGGGCCTTCCCCGAGGACGTCGTGTTCGGCACGCCGGTCGAGCAGAAGCTGCCGGGCTCGCGGACGCTGTACCTGTCGACGTCGGACAAGGTCCAGTGGACGTGGGACTTCCAGCAGTACGCCGGCAAGGACGCGGACGGCTTCCCGGTCATCGACGCGTTCTACACGCTGGGCACGCCGCAGACCTTCAAGGCGGGCCAGAGCTACTCGAAGACCTTCAACACGGCGGTCTTCGGCCCGCACATCAACAAGGAATTCGGCCTGTTCCGCCAGGGCAACGACCTCTACGGTTTCCTGCCGCTGTTCGCCGACGCGAGCAAGCACGCCGGCTCGTCGGACTTCACGGCGGTGACCACGAACCTGTACCGCAACGGCACCAAGCTCGCCTCCAACGACGACCCGCTCTTCGGCGAGCAGGCCTTCACCGTTCCGGCCGCGGACGCCGAGTACAAGCTGACGACCTCGGTCAAGCGCAGCGTCAAGGTCGCGGCCGCGTCCACGCGGATCGACGCGAGCTGGACCTTCCGCTCCAAGAAGTCGACCGCGGACCGGGTCACGCTCCCGGCCTCCACGGTCCGCTTCGGCGCCAAGACCGGACCGGACAGCCGGGTCGAGGCCGACAAGAAGGTGACGTTCCCGGTCACCGTCGTCGGCGCGGCCTCGGGCAGCAACCTCAAGTCGCTGCACGTGTACGTGTCGTACGACTACGGCCAGACCTGGAAGAAGCTCGACGTCAAGAACGGCAAGATCACCGTGAAGAACCCGGCGAAGGGGAAGGCCGTCTCCTTCCACGCCAAGGTCGCCGACAAGAAGGGCAACAAGTCGACGATCTCGATCTACAACGCGTACTACGGCAAGTGAGCCACGGTTAACCGGCTGAGCCGATAGCGAACCGTCCGCCGGAAGTGCAGCTTCCGGCGGGCGGTTCGTGTTTCCGTGAGGCCATGACGGCTCACACGGTGGAATACATCCGGTACCGCATCCCCGAGCAGAAGTCGGCCGAGTTCCTGGCCGCCTACACCCGCGCCGCGGCCCAGCTCGCCGCGTCCCCGCACTGCGTCGACTACGAACTCGCCCGCTGCGAGGACGACTTCGAGCACTTCATCCTGCGCATCACCTGGACGTCGACCCAGGACCACCTGGAGGGCTTCCGCGAGTCGGAACTGTTCCCCGACTTCCTCGCCGAGATCCGCCCTTACATCCCGCACATCCAGGAGATGCGCCACTACAAGCCGACGACGGTACGCGGCGCGGGCGCGTCGGTGCCGACGCTGTACGCCTGGGCGGGCGGCGCGGAGGCGTTCGCCCGGCTGACCTCGGCGTTCTACGACAAGGTCCTCAAGGACGACCTCCTGGCCCCGCTGTTCGCCGACCTCGACCCGGCCCACGCGGAACACGTGGCCCTGTGGCTCGGCGAGGTCTTCGGCGGCCCGCCCGCCTACTCCGAGACCCAGGGCGGCCACGGCCACATGGTCGCCAAGCACATGGGCCGCGGCATCACCGAGCCCCAGCGCCGCCGCTGGGTCAACCTCATCCAGGACGCCGCCGACGAGGCCGGCCTGCCGACGGACGCGGAGTTCCGCTCGGCGTTCCTGGCGTACGTGGAGTGGGGGACCCGGCTGGCGGTGTACTTCTCCGGCCCGGACGCGGTGCCGCCGGCGGAGCAGCCGGTGCCCAGGTGGAACTGGGGGGTCATGCCGCCGTATCAGGGGTGAGGCTCGGTGCGGGGCTTCAGCGCGGGGCGTCAGTCGCCGCTGCCGTACGGCCTCGTCAGGATCTCCAGGTTGTGGCCGTTCGGGTCATCGAAGTATGCGCCGCGACCGCCGTCGTTGTGGTTGATCTCGCCGGGGCGGCGGTGGTAGGGGTCGGCCCAGAACGTCAGACCGGCCTCCCGTATCCGGCCGAAGATCGTGTCGAACTCGTCCTCCGACACCAGGAACGCGTAGTGCTGCGCCGTGATCGTGCCGGGCGAGTCCAGGTAGTCCAGGGTCACACCGTTGGGGATCTCGACCGGGATGAAGGGGCCGTACTGCGGGCTCACCTCCAGGCCCAGGATGTCGGCGAGAAACCGGGCCGAGGCCTTCTTGTCGTGCGCGGCGACGATGGTGTGGTTCAGCTGGACGGTCATGGGGGGCTGCCTCCTCGTGTGCACGGTTCGGACGGGCTCCTGGTTTCACGGTAGGCAGGGCCGCCGCACGGCACATCGGTCCTGAGGAGGGGCGGCCGTACTCCTCCGGTGCTCCGTCCCTCCACGAGCCGGGTACGCCGAAGGCCCCGGAGCGGTGCCGCTCCGGGGCCCTGGAACAGGGAACGAACGATCAGATCGTCGCCGTGTCGATCACGAAGCGGTACCGCACGTCGCTGTTCAGCACCCGCTCGTACGCCTCGTTGATCTCGGAGGCGGCGATCAGCTCGATCTCGGCGCCCAGGCCGTGCTCGGCGCAGAAGTCCAGCATCTCCTGGGTCTCCTGGATGCCGCCGATGCCGGAGCCGGCGAGGGTCTTGCGACCGCCGATCACCGAGAAGAGGTTGAGCGCGACGGGCTCCTCGGGCGCGCCGACGTTCACGAACGCGCCGTCCGTCCTGAGGAGGGACAGGAACTGGTCCAGGTTCAGCGGGGCCGAGACCGTGGACAGGATCAGGTCGAAGGTGCCGCGCAGCTCCTCGAAGGTCTTCGGGTCGCTGGTGGCGTAGTAGTGGTCCGCGCCCAGCTTCAGCCCGTCGTCCTGCTTGCGCAGGGACTGCGACAGGACCGTCACCTCGGCGCCGAGCGCGTGCGCGATCTTCACGCCCATGTGGCCGAGGCCGCCCATGCCGAGGATCGCGACCTTCTTGCCGGGGCCGGCGTTCCAGTGCCTGAGCGGGGAGTACGTGGTGATGCCGGCGCACAGGAGCGGCGCGGCGACGTCGAGGGAGAGGCCGTCGGGGATGCGGAGGACGAAGTTCTCGTCGACGACGACCTTCTGCGAGTAGCCGCCGTAGGTGGGCTCGCCGTCCTTGCCGACGGCGTTGTACGTGCCGACGACGCCGCCGGTGCAGTACTGCTCCAGGCCGGCCCTGCAGTTCTCGCACTCGCGGCAGGAGTCGACCAGGCAGCCGACGCCCACACGGTCGCCGACCTGGTACTTGGTGACCCCGGAGCCGACCTCTGAGACGATGCCCGCGATCTCGTGACCGGGGACCATCGGGAAGATCGCCTCGCCCCAGCCCTCGCGGGCCTGGTGGATGTCGGAGTGGCAGATACCGGCGAACTTGATGTCGATCAGGACGTCGAACTCGCCGACCTCACGGCGCTCGATCGTGGTGCGCTCCAGCGGAGCCTTGGCGGCGGGTGCTGCGTATGCGGCAACGGTGGTCATGCCGGGGTTCTCCTAGCGGGGGTTCTGCGCCCGGCTGCCTTCTGGTCTGGTTCTGCTTCCGTCCGGGCACGGCATTCAGCCTGGTGGAGAGCGCAGAAAGTACCCAGACCCCGGTTGTACGTACGTCCGCCGGTCCTACCACTGACGGGGACAGGCTGGTGTGCGTACGACCGGGAATACTTGAGGCATGGACGATAAGCCCGAATCGATGAGGGGAGCCGCCGACACCGGCGCGAGCCTGGACCGGCGCGCCGAGCTCAGCGAGTTCCTGCGCACCCGGCGTGCCCGGCTGAAGCCGGAGGACGTCGGGCTGCCGGACTTCGGGCGGCACCGCAGGGTGCCGGGCCTGCGGCGCGAGGAGCTGGCACAGCTGGCCGGGGTGTCCGTGGCCTACTACACGCGCCTGGAGCAGGGCAACGGGCGGAACGTCTCGGCGGAGGTCCTGGACGCGATCGCCCGTGCCCTGCGCCTGAGCGACGCCGAGCACTCGCACCTCACGCATCTCGCGAAGCCGAAGCAGCACAAGAAGAAGCCGGCCAAGCGGACGGAGCAGGTGCGGCCGGCGCTGCGGCAGCTGCTGGACTCGATCGACGGCGTCCCCGCGTACGTCTCGGGCCGGCGCTCGGACATCCTCGCCTGGAACCGGATGGCGGCGGCGGTCTTCGGCGACTGGTCGGAGCTGCCGGCGCAGGAGCGGAACTGGGCGCGGCTGGTGTTCCTGAAGCCCGAGTACCGCGATCTGTTCGTGGAATGGGACCAGAAGGCGTCCGACATGGTCGCCTTCCTGCGCATGGACGCCGGCTGCCACGCCGACGACCCGCGGCTGTCCGCCCTGGTCGGCGAACTCTCCCTCAAGAGCGAGGAGTTCCGGCGGCTGTGGGCCAACCACGACGTCAAGGAGAAGAGCTACGGCGTCAAGCGCCTGCGGCACCCGCTGGTGGGCGAACTGACCCTGAACTTCGAGTCGTTCCGCCTGTCCGACGGCACGGAACAGGTCCTGATCACGTACCACGCGGAGCCGGGGTCACCGTCGGCGGAGGCGCTGAGGCTGCTGGCCAGCTGGGGCGCGGACGCGACGAAGGCGGGGGCGGCCGGGGCGGCGGGGGCTACGGGGACGTCGGGGGCGTAGGGGCCGTCTACAGCCTTCGGCCCTCGACCGCCGAGGCGACATCGTCCAGGTCCTTCGCGATGGCCTTGCGCACCGCGCGCGCACCCACGCCGCCGAGAATCTTCGCGAGCAGCCCCGCGACGCCGCCGGAGCCCGCGACGGGCGCGCCCGAGAACGTCATCCGGACCGTCGTCGCCGACGGCCCGTCCGCGAGAAGCTCCCACTCCGAGACGTAGTGGGTTCCGTGCGACTCGGCCTCCACGACATACCGCTCGGGCGGCTCGCACGCGGTCACCCACATCTCCTCGGTGGCCTCCTTCCCGAACATCTTCCGGGTCTCGCGCCACCGGGTACCGACGCCGAAGGCGCCGTCCGTGAGCACCTCGACCTTCGACACCCCACTGAGTACGCGCTCCATACCCCGAAGGTCGGTCACGGCCTCCCAGACAGGGCCCTGACCTGCGGCGATATGCCGCTCCACGACGACGCTTGTGTTGGCCATGCCCCCATGAAAGCAGCAGGGTCCGACAATCGCGCGGGAGAGCGGCTGTCGTCCTACGCTCGTAGAAGGGGACGGTCACGGAGGTGACAGCCATGCGTGCCTCGCTGATACAGCTCTCCGTGGACTCGTCGGATTCCGCCGACGAGCGCCGCCGGAGGGCAGCCTCGCTGGTACGCGAGCGAAGAGGCGACGATCTGGTGGTCCTGCCGGAGCTGTGGACGGCCGGGGCGTGGGCGTACGACGGCTGGCAGCGCGATGCCGAAGAGGCCGACGGCCCCACTGCCGAGGTCATGTCCGCCGCCGCACGCCAGGCCGGCACCTGGCTCCACGCCGGATCGATCGTCGAGCGGGACGCGGACGGGACGCTCTACAACACCGCCCTCCTCTTCGACCGGTCCGGAGACCTGCGCGGTCGCTATCGCAAGATCCATCGGTACGGCTTCGACACCGGCGAGGCGACCCTGATGGGCGGTGGCGACGACATCGTCACCGTCCCCACCGACTTCGGCGTGATCGGTCTCGCCATCTGTTACGACCTGCGCTTCCCCGAACTGTTCCGGGGCCTGCTCGACGCGGGCGCGGAGCTGATCGTGGTGCCCGCCGCGTGGCCCGCGGCTCGTCTCACCCACTGGCAGCTCCTCACGCGCACGAGGGCCCTGGAGGAACAGGTCTTCCTCCTGGCCTGCTGCGCGACCGGTGAGCATGCCGGCATGCGGCAGGCCGGGCACAGCATGGCCATCGACCCGTGGGGAACCGTGCTGGGCGAGGCCGGGACCGCGCAGGAGACGCTGACGGTGGACTGCGACATGACCCAGGTGGCCCGGATCCGCTCCGAACTCCCCGTCCTGCGCGATCGCGTCCTGGCCATTGCAGCACCAGGAGGACGGTGACCTTTGCGGTCGCCGCCCTCTGGTGAAGCGCGTTGCGGGATGGCCCGCGTTGTCATGGCAGTTACTTCGGGTCGTCGTTGAACTTCGAGGTCGACCAGAGGTAGCCGAGCACCGCGAGGCCCAGGCACCAGAGGACGGCCAGCCATCCGTTGTGGCCGATCTCGCTGCCGAGGAGCAGCCCGCGCAGGGTTTCGATGGCCGGGGTGAAGGGCTGGTACTCGGCGATCGGCCGGAACCAGCCCGGCATCGAGTTGACGGGGACGAAGGCGCTGGACAGGAGGGGCAGCAGGATCAGGGGCATGGCCTGGTTGCTGGCGGCCTCGGCGTTCGGGCTGGACAGGCCCATGCCGACCGCGATCCAGGTGAGAGCCAGGGCGAAGAGTACGAGCAGGCCGAACGCGGCGAGCCATTCCAGGACGGTGGCGTCGGTGGAGCGGAAGCCGATGGCCACGCCGACGGCTCCGACGAGGACCACGCTGAGGATCGACTGCAGCACGCTGCCGATGACGTGTCCGATGAGGACCGATCCGCGGTGGATGGCCATGGTGCGGAAGCGGGCGATGATGCCCTCGGTCATGTCCGTGGCGACGGAGACGGCGGTGCCGATGGTGGTGCTGCCGATGGTCATCAGCAGCAGGCCCGGGACGATGTAGGCGATGTACTTCGAGCGGTCCGCACCGCCTCCGCCGATGCCCGCGCTCATGGTGTCGCCGAAGATGTAGACGAAGAGCAGCAGGAGCATGATCGGGGTGAGCAGGAGGTTCAGGGTGAGGGAGGGGTAGCGGCGCGCGTGCAGGAGGTTGCGGCGCAGCATGGTGGTGGAGTCGCGTACGGCGAGGGAGAGGGAGCTCATCGGACGTTCTCCTTGGGCTGGTTGGGCTGGTTGGGCTGGTGGGGGATGGCGGTGCCGCCGGTCAGGGCGAAGAAGACGTCGTCGAGGTCCGGGGTGTGCACGGTGAGTTCGTCGGCCTCGATGCCGGCGGCGTCGAGCCGGTCGAGGATCGAGCGCAGCTCGCGCTGACTGCCGTCGCTGGGGATCTGCACGGCGAGGGCCTCGTCGTCTCGGGTGGCTTCACGCAGTGCGGTCGCGGCGTTCTGGTAGGTGGCCGGGTCGGTGAAGCGGAGCCGGACGTGTCCGCCGGGGATGAGCCGCTTGAGTTCGGCGGCGGTGCCCTCGGCGGCGATCTTCCCGTCGTTGAGCACGGCGATACGGTCGGCGAGTTGGTCGGCTTCCTCCAGGTACTGCGTGGTGAGGAAGACGGTGACACCACCGGAGACGAGCTCGCGGATGATCTGCCACATGTTGTGCCGGGAGCGCGGGTCGAGACCGGTGGTCGGCTCGTCGAGGAAGATGATCCGCGGGTTGCCGACCAGGGTCATGGCGATGTCGAGGCGGCGCTTCATACCGCCGGAGTAGGTGGAGGCGGGCTTCTTGGCGGCCTCGGTGAGGTCGAAGCGCTCCAGCAACTCGGCGGCGACGCGCCGCCCTTCGTGCTTGGACAGGTGGTGCAGGTCCGCCATCAGGAGCATGTTCTCCTCGCCGGTGATCAGCCCGTCGACGGCGGAGAACTGCCCGGTCACGCCGATCGCGGCACGCACGGCCTGCGGTTCGGCGGCGAGGTCGTGACCCGCGACCCGGGCCTGTCCGCCGTCGGCGGTGATGAGGGTGGACAGGATCTTCACGGCGGTGGTCTTGCCGGCGCCGTTCGGGCCGAGCAGGGAGAAGACCGTTCCTTCCGGGACGGCCACGTCGATGCCGTCGAGCACGAGCTTGTCGCCGTAGGACTTGCGCAGCCCGTTCGCCGCGATGGCCACGTTGGTCATGAGGGGTGCTCCTTCTACAGGCTGCGGGCGGGTCAGAGGCTGCGGGCGGTGACGTCGCCGTAGGTGGTGGTCGCGTGGATGTTCAGGCCGGCTGCGGCGCCGTCGGCGTTCATGAGCGCGTTGTGGATCCGGCCGTAGGTGGTGCCGGCGTCCAGGGAGGCGGAGACCCCGCGGGCGGCGCCGACCGAGATCTCGCCGTGCTCGGTGCGCAGCGTGACGGTGCCGCGCACGGCTTCGGTGATGTGGAGGTCGCCCTTCAGGGTGCTGATCTCCGCGGGCCCGGTGAGGCGGCCGACCGTGATGTCGCCGGCCTGGAGGGCGAGGCGGGCGCCCGCGGTCTCGTCGAGCTTGACCGTGCCCTGCGCGCCCTCGAAGGTGACGTCGCCGAGGCGTCCGACGCCGCGGAGTTCGGCGGCGGCCGCCTTCGCCTCGACTCGGGAGCCGGTGGGCAGTTGGACCGTCACCTCGATCGACCCGGAGGAGGCGCCGAGGACCCGGTTCTTCCCCGCCGGCACCTCGATGCGCAGGACGCCGTCGCCGTAGGCGACCTCGGTCTGCTCCGCCGCCTGCACGTCGCGGCTCCTGGAGGCGTCCGCGGGGCGGACCTCGACGGTGGTGTCGGCCCGGTCGGCGGCGATGAAACGGATGCGTCCGGCGGGGATGTCGAGGACGGCGGAGACGGGGGCGGGGGTGTCGAACTTCTGCATCGTGCTCTCCTTGATTCGTCGTTTCCGATGAGGGAAAAGCTACGTTGCGTTCAAGGATTGCGCAATCAAGTCGTTGCGCTATGGCGGCGTATTTGCAGGTAAACTGAAGGATTTCGTTGCAACGGTCTTGAAATTAACGCAACGAAATGCAGCTGCTCGTTGCAATGGAATGGAGCTGAACGCTATGCTGGCCGGCACCAGAAAGTGCGAAGGAGATTGCGGTGCCCGGAGGCAGACTCACCCAGCAGGAACGCCAGCAGATCGCGCTGGGACTGGCCGACGGCCTCGCCTACGCGGAGATCGCCAGACGCCTCGACCGTCCCACCTCGACGGTCACGCGCGAGGTGATGCGCAACGGCGGCCCGACCGCCTACCGCGCCGACCTCGCCCACCGCGCCACCGAACACCGCGCCCACCGGCGCAGGCAGGCCGCGCCCCGAGGATCGGAGGCGCCCCCGCCGGCCCACGGGCGTGACGCCGAGGCCGTACGCGAGTACGAGGAGCTGCTCACGACCGTCTTCATGCAGTCGGGCATGCCCAAGATGATGTCCAGGGTGATGGCCTGCCTCACCATCACCGACGCGGGCAGCCTGACCGCGTCCGAACTCGTCCAGCGCCTTCAGGTCAGCCCGGCGTCCATCTCCAAGGCGATCACGTTCCTCGACAGCCAGGGCTTCGTCCGCCGGGAACGCGACGAACGCCGCCGCGAGCGCTACGTCGTCGACGACGACGTCTGGTACGACTCGCTGATGGCCAGCGCCCGCGCCATCGCCCAGGTCGTCGTGACCGCACGGCAGGGCGTCGGCGTTCTCGGCCCCGGCACCCCGGCCGCCACCCGCCTCGACAACATCGCCCGCTTCCTCGACTTCGTCTCCGAGAGCACGGCCCGCGCCGCGGAGCAGGCCCGGGAAGTGCTCTACACGAAGCCCGAGACGACCTCGGACGCAACCGCCGAGTCGTAGGGGGCGGCCGAACCCGGCTGACGGGGGGTGCCTTCTCCGCCTGGCGGCGGACGGCGGACGGCGGACGGGGGGACGGCGGAGGGGGGCAGGGGTAGGGCGGGGCGACGGGCAGAGGCGGGGGCGGGGGCGAGGGCGAGGGCGGCGGAATCGCCAGGCCCCCTCATGCGTTGACGGGAGTGGGCATGGGATGCCGGTGTGTGCGAGCAGAGCAGCCCGAGTGACCGAGCTGACCGATATTGGAGGGCCACGATGGCTGCGCAGACGCAGAGGGCCGTGCTGGCGGGCGGATGCTTCTGGGGGATGGAGGAGCTGATCCGCCGACTGCCGGGCGTGACGGCGACCCGGGTGGGATACACCGGGGGTGACGTGCCGAACGCGACGTACCGCAACCACGGCACGCACGCGGAGGCCATCGAGATCCTTTTCGACCCCGCGAAGACCGACTATCGCGCGATCCTGGAGTTGTTCTTCCAGATCCACGACCCGAGCACGAAGAACCGCCAGGGCAACGACATAGGCCTCAGCTACCGCTCGGCGATCTACTACGTGGACGACGAGCAGAAGCGGATCGCCGAGGACACGATCGCGGATGTGGACGCCTCTGGCCTGTGGCCGGGCAAGGTCGTCACCGAGGTCGAACCGGTGGGCCCCTTCTGGGAGGCCGAGCCCGAGCACCAGGACTACCTCCAGCGTTACCCGGACGGCTACACCTGCCACTTCCCGCGCCCGGGATGGCGGCTGCCCGCCCGCGCCGAGGGCTGACCGAGGGGCGGCCCGGGGGACGGCGGAGGCCGACTGGCACAGACTCCGCCGTCCGCGGCACGCCAGGACGAACCGGTCCTGCACGCCAGGACGAACCCGTCCGTCACCGTGCGTCGCGTAGCCGGCGAAGGTACGCCGCGGTCAGCGCAACGGCACGGTCCCCGTCCTGCGACAGATCCACGAGGGCATCAGAAGCCGTGCTCCCCGGGATGTCCGCCAACGCCTGGGTCAGCCGTACGCGTGCGGGCGCTTCGGTGGTGCCGTGGGCGAGGCGGTCGACGAGCCCGGTGGCGATCTGATCCACAGCGGCCTGATCCACGGCGGCCTGATCCACCGTCGCGGCGTCGCCGGCCAGCATGCTCAATGCATCGGCGGCATCGGTGTCGTTCCTTCCCGCCACGATCATGTCGATGAGCGCCGGGATCGCCTCGGCCACTCCACGCGTCCCGAGCGCCAGAGCCGCATGGCCGCGGACGACGACATCGGCGTTCGCGAGGGCGTCCCGCAGCCGGGCGGTGGCCTCATCGCCGGGCATCTCTGCGAGGGACTGAACGGCACGCTCCCGCACCTCGGCCACCGGTGAGTAGAGGCCCTCCGCCAGCAGTGCCGTGCCGCCGTCACCCGATCGCGCCAGCGCCCATCGAAGGGCTCCGGCGACGTTCGGCTCCGACTCCCTCAGTACCGCCTCGACCAGGGCTTCCACCGGCACCGGAACCTCGCCGGTCGAGGAGAGGGCCGCGCGCTGGCGTGCGGCTGCGCTCTTCGACCCCAGCGCCTGGAGGAAGGCGACGACCTGGAGGACGTCCTCCCAGTCGGCGGGTTCCACGGCATCGATCCGGCGTAGCCGCGTGAGCAGCTCGTTCTCGGCCGCGATGCGTTCGTGTGTCTGACGGATGAGGTCGTCGACGAGCGCCGAGGGCGTGAAGCGGGGATCGTCGAGCGCCCGTCCGATCTCACGCAGCGACAGCCCCAGCGACCTCAGGCTCTCGATGTGGAAGATCCGCCGGATGTCGTCGCCGGAGTACTCCCGGTAGCCGGAACCCGTGCGACCCGAGGGCCGCAACAGGCCGAGCGACTCGTAATGCCTGAGCATGCGGGCACTGACCCCGGACCGTCGCGCCACCTCACCGATCAACACTTCCTATCGTCCCTCCTGGCCGGACCCGCCGAGGGCCACGAGGCGCTTCGCCTCCTCGATCGCGAACTCGAATCCCGCATCGGGGTCTTGCAGCAGCCGTTCCGTGGCGAGCGCGTGCGTGCGCACATGCCGGTCAGCAGCTGTCGTCGCAGCACGCAGTGCCGGCACGACGGCCTCACCCAGTGCGACCAGCGCCCGGCTGAGGCTCAGCTGAGTCTCCCGCTCACCGCGCCCGAACTGCGTCGCCAGTACGGCGGCCAGCCCGGACTCCTCGCCTTCCGGCACGAGCACGACTGCGGCCCGCCAGGCGCTCCGCGCCACCGCGTCGTCGGCGTCGGTCAGGAGCGCCCGCGTGATCGCCGGCCACGCCTGCCGGTCCCCGATCTTGGACAGCGTGTGCAGCGCTTGACTGCGTGCCTGCGCCCGCTCCGAGCGGACTGCGCGGAGCAGCGCGGGGAGCGTCAGGGACACCGGGTGGCGGGTGAGCGCCCAGGTCAGCATGTCGCGGACGAAGAACTCGGGCTCGATCGCGCAACGCTCGACGAGCTTGTCGACGAAGCGCGGATCCGGCGTCGTGCCGACCGCCATAGCCGCCCGCAGCCGCACGGACGAACTGCCGTCCTCCAGTGCCTGGAGTGCTCGTATCGCATCCGTTGCCTGTCGCGTCATGGTCATCGGGACCACCTCCTCGGCAAGCAGTGAAGGCCTTGTCACCGTGTCAAGGTCAAAGCCTCGCAGGCAACTTCGCTGCTTTGCCGGTCCTGAGGGCAGGTCCTGCGGCGGCCGGCGGCCAACGGCACGACGCTCGCCGCCGGGGCCAAGGACCGGCTCCGGTTTCAAAGGCGGCTGAACTTTTCGATGTCCTCGGAGAAGTCCTTGATGGCCTGTGCGGTGAGCGTCGGCCGGACGTCGGCGATGGCGGTCATGTAGTCCTCGGTGGTGGCGGGTCGGCCGCTTCGGTGGGTGACCTCGCGCTCGAATGCTGCCTGCGCACCCTTCCGTGCCGCGAACTCGATGTCGGCCGGGGTGAACAACTCGCTGGCGTTGACCAGCCGGGCGAGGTCCACCGAGTGGGCGGAGGCTCCGACATAGCGCGCCCAGATCGCCGCGCGGGCCGTCGGGTCCGGTGGGCCGATGGGAATGACGTTGTCGAACCGGCCCGGTCGCAGGAAAGCCGGGTCGAGCGAGCGCACGGAGTTGGTGGCACAGGCCAGCAGCCGCGCGTCGTGCTCGCGGAAGACAGGGATCAGTTTGAGCAACTCGTTGGTCACCCCGTGTCCCGGATCGACCGCCTTCCCGGACCGCACGCCGGCGATCTCCTCGACCTCGTCGATGAAGAGCAGCACCGAGTCCAGTTCCGCCAGGTCCGCGAAGGCTTCCCGCAGCGCCGCGGCCAGCCCCTCGCTCGTGTCGGCAGCGAGCCGTGACGGGAAGAGCTCGACGAACGGCCAGCCGAGCCGCGAGGCCACCGCTTTGGCGAAGCTGGTCTTCCCGGTGCCGGGAGGGCCGAACAGGATGACGGCCTTGGGAGGGACGACACCGTAACGGTCGGCCAGCGCAGGCTCCGTCAGCGGGAGCACGACACGGCGTTCGACGACCTGTTTCTCCCGCTCCATGCCGGCCATGGCATCCCACAGCCCTTCGGGCAGCATGCGTCCGCCCAGTGACGCGAGGACGTCGGCGTTGGCGGCACCTGGCGGTTCGAGCTTTTCGTAGTAGGTCAAGCCGTCGCGGGACCGGTAGCCGGAGTTCTCCAGAGCCTTCGTGCCGGCGGCCCCGGCGGGCAGCAGCGCGCTGATGTGGCGCACGCCCAGTGCCCGCAGGCGCCGTTCGAGCTCGGCGAGGAGAGCGCTGCCGATCCCGCGCTCGCGCCAGCGGGAGGCGAGCGCCACCAGGAGGATCCACCCCCGCTTGCCGGACGACTGCGCTACGGCCATGCCCACCAGTTCGTCGCCGACCACCGCGACCACCGCCGTCTGACCGGCCTTGGCCGCGGCCATCACCTCGGAGACAGAAAACACCCGGTCCTCGTCGGCCCGGCGGCTCTGGTCCCAGATCTGGATGGCCTGGTCAAGATCGTCATCGTGATAGTCGCGCAGATGCCATGGGGGCATCGTCACCACCTCACCTGCCCCGAGGGACTCCCATTGTCTCCCGCGAGAGCGCTGGGCGACGAGCGCAGCAGGCCCATCGCACCCGCACCCGCAGACCTACTGTTCTGCAGTCTCCGGTGCGGGCACGACCCCCGTGGGGCACGAGGCGCCCCAGTTGGTTTCGAACGGGGTACTCAGCTTGACCCCCGTCCCGCCGATGCCGCAGTACCCGGCGGGGTTCTTGTCCAGGTACTGCTGGTGGTACCCCTCCGCCGGATGGAAGACCCGCCCCTCCGCGGGCAGTATCTCCGTCGTGATCGAGCCGTAGCCGGAGCGGGTCAGGGCCTCCTGGTAGGACTTGCGCGACGCCTCGGCCGTCTTCGCCTGTTCCGGGGTGTGCGGGTAGATCGCCGAGCGGTACTGCGTGCCGACGTCGTTGCCCTGGCGGAAGCCCTGCGTGGGGTTGTGGGACTCCCAGAAGGTCTTCAGGAGCCTTTCGTACGAGACGAGGCTCGGGTCGAAGACCACGCGGACGGCCTCCGTGTGGCCGGTGAGGCCCGAGCAGACCTCCTCGTAGGTGGGGTTCTCGGTGTGGCCGCCCTGGTAGCCGACGAGGGTCGTCCACACGCCCGCCGGGAGCTGCCAGAACTTGCGCTCGGCGCCCCAGAAGCAGCCCAGCCCGAGGTCGGCGATCTCCAGGCCCTCGGGGTAGGGGCCGAGGAGCGGGTTGCCGAGGACCGTGTGGCGGTCGGGGACCCGGAAGATCGGTTCCGGACGGCCCTGCAGTGCCTGCTCGGGGGTGGGCAGGACGGGCGTACGGCCGAAGAGCATGAGGGTTCCTTCCTCGCGGGTACAGCGCAGCCCGAAGGGGCGACGGCTGCGCTGTACCCGCCTCAACGTACGGCCGAGCGCTCAGATTCCGCCCCGCGCCTTCACCACCTGCGCGGCGCTGAAGTCCCGTTGCTGCACATACGCCTTGATCATCGCGTCCCGGCCGCCCCGGTACGACCAGGGCACCGCGTCGATGTACCCGTCGACCAGCCGGAACTGCTCGGCCGCCGCCTCGTACCGGTCCTGCCAGAACAGCAGGCTGGCCAGCAGGTGACGGACCTGCGGGATGCGCCAGTCCTCGGGGTCGGCGGCAGCCGCGGCCGCCACGTCGACCAGGGCCGCGTCGACCGCCGCCACGATCTCCGGGCGCTTGTAGAACTCGTCCTGCTCCAGGTCGGAGTGCTGGATCTCGTACTCGAAGTACGCCTCCAGCGGCAGCAGGGTCAGCAACTGCCCCGGCGTGCCCTTCTCGGCCGCGGAACGGGCGAAGCTCTCCGCCAGCTCGTGCGAGCCGCGCCACTTCGCGCACCAGTACTGGAGGGCGGAGGTGTGCGCGGCCAGGTGGTGCGGGTCGCGCTCGACGATCTCGGCCCAGATCTCCTCGAACCTCTCGTGCGGGTATCCGAGGCCCTTCGCCAGCGGGATCTCCACGATGAACGGGCACGGGTCGTCCCCGGCCAGCGCCTGCGCCTGCGCGCACGCCTCACGGGCCTGGTCCAGGATCCGGCGGAAGCCCGCGAACTGCTCCTGCGTGGTGTGCTTGGCGGTCGCCGAGCCGCGGACCTCCCAGGCGAGGTAGATCATTGACTCCGCGAACACCAGCGCCATGTCGGGGTCCTCCGGCCGCTCGGTGCGCCAGGCCAGCAGCCAGGAGTCGTCCTTGACGGCCTCGTCGGCCAGCACGCTGGAGCGCCGGTCCCGCTCCTGCCAGTCCCGCCCGGCCTCGGCCAGGAACTGCGCGCCGGCCTTCCAGTCCCCGGCCCGTACGGCTTCCCGTACGGCCGCAATCCGGGGGGCGGGGGCGTAGGCCCGGTCGGTGTCCAGCTGCTCGCCGGGCAGGAAGCCCAGCTGGGCGGCGGCCTTGGCCAGATCCCGGTTGCGGACGGACGCGCCGCCTCCGCTCGGCGCCGACTTCTTCTGCGCGCGGTACCAGGAGTAGATCGCGAGCAGGATCACGATGATGGGGAGTATGTGACTCATGGGTGTGTCTGCGTCCTTGAGCAGTGAGGGGCCTGAGCGGGGAAGGGGAAGGGGAAGGAGGGGGAGGAGGACGGGGACGGAGGGAGGGGAGGGGGGCTGTGCTCGATGGCGGGCCTCGGCCGGGTGCCGGTCCTGAACCCGGCGTCGGCCTGCCGGTTGGTGTCGGTCACTGCGCTCGCGCCAGCAACTGCCGCAGTTCCCGCGTGTCCGGTACGTCCTCCACCACCGCGTCCAGCGCCTGCTTCAGCGCCTCCTCGTAACCGTCCGGCAGGCGCAGCCGTGCCGGGTCCGACCAGGACAGCTCCCATTGGGCCCGGCCCTGGCGGACGAGTTCGGCGACGACCATGCGCGAGAGGCGGGCGCGCACCTGGGGGCGCGCGAACTCGCGGGCCGCGCGGCCCGTGGCGGCCTGCGCCTCCGGTGACTTGGGCAGGCGGTCGGCCATCTGCCACAGCCGGCCCGCGTCGACGGCATTCAGGAACGAGGCCAGGGAGCCGTCTCCGCCGTGGATCTCGGTGACGGCCGTGCGCAGCGGCTCGGCGTCCTGGTCGGCGTGCCAGAGCATCGACTCGTTGACCAGCTGGGTCCAGTCGGCGGTGCGGCGCAGCTGATGGGCCTCGGGGGTGAGGGCGGCCTGCTCCAGTGCGGCGAAGGCGTGGGCCGGGTCGGTGAGCAGACAGAGCGCGGGGCGGGCGCCGGTCAGGGCGCGGCCGTCGTCGGGGAGTTGCTCGATGCGGGCGATGCGCTCGGCGATCGGAGGGTGTGAGTCGTACGGCGACTGCTCCTCCTCGGGCAGGGCCTGCCGCATCTCGTCCAGCTCGTCGGCGCGCCCGGTCAGCAGATGGCGCAGCCCGCCGAAGACCTCGCCGGGCGGCGGCAGCAGTCCGGCGCCGGTGCCGAGGGTCGCGTACGACTGCATGTAGAAGCCGTGGGCCGAGTCCAGCACGGGGATCTCGCGCAGCGCGGACGCGGTGGCGTCGCGGCCGGCGATACGCGCGGCGGCCAGGTCGGCGGCGAGCTCCTGGCGCCTGCCCAGGCCCTGGGAGGCGCGCAGGTAGAAGGTGCCGTACCAGAGGAACGGCTTGGCGGCGAGGCGGTAACTCAGGCCCGCCGTCCCGGCGTCGACCGTGCCCGTCTTCTTGCCCTTGGCGAGCCGCTTGGCGATCTTCTTCTCCTGCTTGGCCTCCTCCTTCGCGACCTTCTTGCGGGAGCGTTCGTGCAGGCTGGCGACGGTGCGCAGCACCTGGAGGCGGCCGCGCAGGGTGATCGCGGAGAGGCGGGTGTCGTGGTTCGTGTAGTGCCCGAACTCATGGGCCAGCACGGCCCGCAGCTGCGGTTCGCTCAGCCCCGCCATCAGCGGCAACCCGATGTACATACGGCGCCGGCCGGGCTTGAGACCGAGGAACGTCGCGTCCTCGGCGACGGCCGCGTTGACGTCCGGCGTCAGGACGATCGCGTCCGGCGCGCGGGTTCCGGTCTCCTCGGCCAGCGTGCGTACGGCTGCCCAGAGCGCCGGCTCCTGCTGTTCGGTCATGACCAGGCCGGGCGGCGGTTCTTCCTTGGGCGTGCGCAGCGCGAACATGCCCTGGACGATGGGGATCGCCAGCAACGCGCTGACGATCCACACCTTGGCGGTGACGCTCCCCACCCCGCCCTCGGCGACGGCCCAGTCGACGGCGACGAGCGCACCGAGCATGACGAAGCCGAGCAGATAGAACCCGGCGAGCAGGATGAGCGCGCGCACGGCACGCAGAGTTGCCCCCATGTTGGGCAATTCCCCCCACGAGAAATGGACATGACGAAGTGTGTGGGGGGAAGCGGAGTATGCCCTACCGCAGGTCAGTGCGGCAATGCGGGTTTTTTCCGGGGGTGCGCGGCTCAGTGCGGCAGGGTCGCAGGGCTGCCGCCGTTGGCCTCGTAACCCGCCACGGCCAGCGCCCGGTAGACCGCGAACTCGGCGGCCGGGTCGGGGGACAGGGTCCAGGGGAGGGCGCCGATGTGGCCGTCGACGTGTATCAGCTGGTCCATGGCCTCGGCCCAGCGCTCGCCGCGGACCAGGAAGAACACCAGCAGGTGGCGTACGTGCGCCAGCATCGGGTCGTCGGGGCGGGCCGCATGCACGGCGTACAGCGCGCCGTGGATCGCCTTCGTCACGACCTCGCTCTGGTAGAAGCCGCTGACCAGGTTCACCTCGGGCAGGTGCTCGAACACCGCGAACAGCGGCATGGCGGCGAGGAGGGAGCCCTGGGGTGCGCGGGCCGCCGCCGCTTCCGCGAACTCGTAGGCCAGCTGGCGCGAGCCGTGCCACTTCTCGCACCAGTAGTGCAGGGCCGCCAGATGCGCGCCCATATGGGACGGGGCGCGGTCCAGGATCTTCAGCCAGAGCTGCTCGAACTCCGCCCGGGGATAGGCGAGTCCTCGCGCGACCGACAGCTCGACGATGTACGGAATCGGGTCGCCCGGGGCGAGCAGCGCCGCATCACCGCACGCCGACTTCGCCTCCTCCATGATGATCCGGAACTCGTCCGTGCCCGGCGTCGCCGTGCGCCACGCCTGCTGCACCAGGAATTCCGCGTGCACGGCCGCGCCGCCCGCGTCCTTGGGCTGCTCGGTCCGCCACACCCGCAGCCACTGGCCGCCCGGCGACTCGCTGACGCCGCCGGGCCGCTGCTGGAGCTCCAGCGACGCGGCGCCCGCGAAGGCCTGCACGCGCTGCCAGCGCTGCTCGCCCTCCGCCTCGGTGCCGGCGAGGAGCTGGGAGGCCGCCTTGTAGTCCTGTGTGCGCTGCACCAGGTCCAGGACGTCCAGCAGGTCCTGGTCGGGGCCGGGCATCCGCACGTCCAGCTCCTCCTGCCGCGCGAAGCCGTAATTCGCCGGGTCCGCGGCGTCCGGGTGGCCGGGGTGGACCTGCTCGATCATGCCCCGCCTGCGTCGCATGAACGGCACGACCACGAAGCCGATCATGAGCAGCGCGATCAGGACCCAGAGAATTTCCATGCCTCCAGCGTTCCAGACGCCGCCGACAATTGGCCAACGAGGTCGGGCGGCCTGTGGAAAACGCGTTCCGTGGCGTGCGGGACTGTGGAAAACGGAGGCCGTGGTGAGCGGGCAGGGCGGGTCCGGGCGGGCCGGGCGGGGCCGGGAATCCCCGCCGTCCGGCATCCGCCCCGTTCGCGCATTACGCTCGGTTCCCATGAGCGACAGGCATATCAGTCAGCACTTCGAGACTCTGGCGATCCATGCGGGGAACACCGCCGATCCCCTCACCGGCGCGGTCGTCCCGCCGATCTACCAGGTCTCGACCTACAAGCAGGACGGCGTCGGCGGCCTGCGCGGCGGCTACGAGTACAGCCGTAGCGCCAATCCGACGAGGACCGCCCTGGAGGAGAACCTCGCGGCCCTGGAGGGCGGCCGCCGCGGCCTTGCGTTCGCGTCCGGACTGGCGGCCGAGGACTGCCTGTTGCGTACGCTGCTCAGCCCCGGCGACCACGTGGTCATCCCCAACGACGCGTACGGCGGCACGTTCCGGCTGTTCGCGAAGGTCGTCGCGCGGTGGGGCGTGGAATGGTCGGTCGCCGACACCAGCGATCCGTCCGCCGTCCGGGCGGCCATCACCCCGAAGACCAAGATCGTCTGGGTGGAGACCCCTTCCAACCCGCTGCTCGGCATCACCGACATCGCGGCCGTCGCCCAGATCTCCCGGGACGCGGGCGCGAAGCTCGTCGTCGACAACACCTTCGCCACGCCGTATCTGCAGCAGCCGCTGTCCCTCGGCGCCGACGTCGTGGTGCACTCCCTGACCAAGTACATGGGCGGCCACTCGGACGTCGTCGGCGGTGCGCTGATCGTCAGCGACGAGGGCCTTGGCGAGGAACTGGCCTTCCACCAGAACGCGATGGGCGCGGTCGCCGGCCCCTTCGACTCCTGGCTGGTGCTGCGCGGTACCAAGACGCTGTCGGTGCGCATGGACCGGCACAGTGAGAACGCCACGAGGATCGCCGACATGCTGACCCGGCACGCGCGCGTCACGAGCGTTCAGTACCCGGGCCTGCCCGACCACCCCGGTCACGAGATCGCCGCCAAGCAGATGAAGGCGTTCGGCGGCATGGTCTCCTTCCGTGTCGCCGGCGGCGAGGCGGCGGCCGTCGAGGTCTGCAACCGCGCCAAGGTCTTCACGCTCGGCGAGTCCCTGGGCGGCGTCGAGTCCCTCATCGAGCACCCCGGCCGCATGACCCACGCCTCCGTCACCGGATCCGCCCTCGAGGTCCCCGCCGACCTCGTCCGCCTCTCCGTGGGCATCGAGAACGTCGAGGACCTCCTGGAGGACCTCCAGCGGGCGCTCGGCTAGCCCTCACGGCGGCAGGAACGGGCAGGGGACCGAAGGAAGGATTCACCAGCCCGTCAGTGGTGGAGTCGTCTCCGACGGCGGCTCCACCCAGGGGCGTGCCGTCAGCGCCCACACCACGAACGCCATCGTCGCGGCGAACAGCACCAGCCACATCAGCAGCATCGCGGCCTTCCTGCGGCGCAGCATGCGGCCACCGCGCTGCACGGCCTCGGCGTACAGCTCCGGCGGCACCGACGGCGGCGTGCGCTCCATGATCCGCCGGGCGGCCGCTTCTCGTTGGGCGCGATTCACGGCGACACCACCTTCGGGCCCAGCACGGTCGGCGCGGGCTCGCGCGGAGGATGCAGCAGGGTCGCCGTCGCCCGGTCGCAGATCGCGTGGACGCGCTCCCTGGGCAGGCCGAGCAGGGCCGCCGCCTGCTCCTCGGCGACACCCTCGTACAGCCTCAGGACCAGGATCAGGCGTTCCTGCGGGGAGAGCCGGGCGAGCGGGCTGTCGGGGTGCGGCCGGGACCGGCCGAGGGCGGCGAGAGGGCCGTACTGGTGCCATACGGTCCGGGAGAAGCGGGTGGCCAGGTACTGGCGGGCGCGGTCGTACGGGTCCTCGCCGCGCAGTCGGTCCCAGCACGCGTACGTGTGCGCGAGGGACAGCGTCAGCAGGTGCCGCGCGCGTGGGTTGTCGCCCGGCGGCTCCGCGGTGAGCAGTGTGGCGGCATGCAGCAGCCGCCCTGCCGCGCCCGCGACGAACGCCGCGAACTCGCGGTCCCGGCGGGCGTCCTGGACCACTCGCTGTCGTCCCACCGCCCCTCCTGCCTGACCGACCCTGAGGAACCCGGCCCCGCGCATGACGCGTTTCGGCCGCGCACGAGGAGGACCCGGTTTCATATGAGGCCAGCGGCGGCCCGGGGTCAAGAGCCGGGAGCGGATCACGCGAGTACGCGCGTGTGCGGGTGGCGGATTCGGCGCGGCGACGGCCTCACCGAGGCGCCGAACGGGCTCTCAGGAGGCCGTGGGCGAGTCCGAGCCAGAGATTCCCTGCGCCGCCATCCGCGACGAGAGCGCGGTGTTGAAGCGAGTGAGGAGCGTGCAGAACGCCTCACGCTCCTCCGGGGCCCAGTCCTGCGTCAGCTCGGCCATCAACTGACGCCGGGACGAACGCACTTCCTCCAGCCGCGACTGCCCGCGCGGGGACAGCTGGAGCACCACCGCCCGCCCGTCCTCGGGGTGCGAGGTGCGCTTGACGAGCCCTGTGTCGACGAGCGGCGCCACCTGGCGCGTCACCGTCGACGAGTCGATCCCCATGCTCGCGGCGAGCGCCTTGACGCCCATGGGGCCTTCCTTGTCGAGGCGGTTGAGCAGCAGGTATGCGGCGCGGTCCATGGAGTTGCGCACCTGTCCGACCCCACCGAGCCGGGTCTGTTCGGCACGACGGGCGAACACCGCCACCTCGTGCTGCAGCGTGTCGAGGAGACCGCTGTCAGCGACGGTCGTCATGTCCATCGACATTTCAGGTGTTGTGGGCATGGCCGGGGGCTCACTTCATGAAGGGGGTGCTGGGTTGGGGGACAGGGTACGCGGCCCGGACGCGGGGTGTACCGGGGCTGCGCAAACCCATCTCTGTGCTTGGTCACACCAGGGCCGTGCGCCTGTGAACTGCGAGACTTGGGTCATGAGCTACAGCACGGCTGACTCCTGGCCTCCCCTCACCCTCGACGACGTGCGCGGGGCGCAGAAGATGCTGACCGGCGTGGCGCGCGTGACGGCGATGGAGGGCAGCAGGCACCTGTCCCAGCTGGTGGGCGCGCCGGTGCACCTCAAATGCGAGAACCTCCAGCGGACGGGATCGTTCAAGCTGCGCGGCGGCTACGTCCGGATCGCCGGGCTGCTCCCGGAGCAGCGGGCGGCGGGCGTCGTGGCCGCGAGCGCCGGCAACCACGCACAGGGCGTCGCCCTGGCGTCGTCGCTGCTCGGGCTGCACTCGACGGTGTTCATGCCGAAGGGAGCCCCGCTCCCCAAGATCAGCGCCACCCAGGACTACGGCGCCGAGGTGCGCCTGCACGGCCAGGTGGTCGACGAGACGCTCGCCGCGGCGCAGGAGTACGCCGCCGAGACGGGCGCGGTGTTCATCCACCCCTTCGACCACCCCGACATCATCGCGGGCCAGGGCACGGTCGGCCTGGAGATCCTCGAGCAGTGCCCGGAAGTGCGGACGATCGTCGTCGGCATCGGCGGGGGCGGGCTCGCGGCGGGTATCGCGATAGCAGTGAAGTCGCTGCGGCCCGACGTGCGGATCGTGGGCGTGCAGGCGGCCGGTGCCGCGGCGTATCCGCCCTCGCTGGCGGCCGGGCACCCCGTCGCCGTCGACAACCCGGTGACGATGGCGGACGGGATCAAGGTCGGCAGGCCCGGTGACGTGCCGTTCCGGATCATCGGCGACCTGGTGGACGAGGTCCGCACGGTCAGCGAGGACGAGCTGGCCACCGCCCTGCTGCTGTGCCTGGAGCGGGCCAAGCTGGTCGTCGAGCCGGCCGGCGCGAGCCCCGTCGCGGCGCTGCTGAGCGACCCCGGCGCCTTCGAGGGTCCGGTCGTCGCGGTGCTGTCCGGCGGTAACGTCGACCCGGTGCTGCTGGAGCGCGTCCTGCGGCACGGCATGGCCGCGCAGGGCCGCTACCTGGCCGTACGGCTGCGGCTCACGGACCGGCCGGGCGCGCTCGCGACGCTTTTGGGGGTGCTGTCAGTGGTGGACGCTAACGTCCTCGATGTGAGTCACGTACGGACCGACCCCCGGCTCGGGCTCACGGAGGCGGAGGTCGAGCTGCACCTGGAGACGAAGGGCCGTGCGCACTGCGTCGAGGTCGGCCATGCCCTGCGTGAGGCGGGCTACACGGTCATCGGCTGAGACGCGAGCGGTCGTCGGTCGAGGCCTTGGCGGGCGAAAGCGCAGGTCGGAATCCTTCTGTCACTCGTTCGGGCAATCCCGTTGAGAGACGCGATACATCGCGTTATGGTGTGTCTCGTATCTACGCCACAGCGCCGAGTCCTGGCGCGGAACGAACAGCGCAAAACCTAGGCTTTCCGAAGTTTCCCCGAAGACGTGGAGATTCATATGCCAGGCGCCATCTATGCCGAAGGCCTGGTGAAGACCTTCGGTGACGTAAGGGCTCTGGACGGCGTCGACCTCGATGTTCCCGAGGGCACGGTCCTGGGCCTGCTCGGGCCGAACGGCGCGGGCAAGACGACGGCCGTCCGCTGTCTGACGACCCTGCTGCGCCCCGACAGTGGCTCGGCGGTCGTCGCGGGCATCGATGTCCTCAAGGAACCCGATGCCGTGCGCCGTTCCATCGGTCTGTCCGGACAGTTCGCGGCGGTGGACGAGTACCTCACCGGCCGCGAGAACCTGCAGATGGTCGGCCAGCTCTACCAGATGAGGTCCAAGGCCGCGAAGGCACGCGCGGTCGAGCTGCTGGAGCAGTTCGACCTCGCCGACGCCGCCGACCGTCCCACGAAGACCTACTCCGGCGGCATGCGCCGCCGCCTCGACCTTGCCGCCGCGCTGGTGGTCTCGCCGCCCGTGATGTTCATGGACGAGCCGACGACCGGCCTCGACCCCCGCAACCGGCAGATGCTGTGGGAGGTCATCAAGCGCCTGGTCTCGGGCGGTACGACACTGCTGCTCACCACCCAGTACCTCGAAGAGGCCGACCACCTCGCGCACGAGATCGCGGTCGTCGACCACGGCCATGTCATCGCCACCGGCACCTCCGACCAGCTCAAGGCCCGCACCGGCGGCGAGCGCGTCGAGCTGGTGGTGCACGAGCGCGACGAGATGCAGGCCGCCTCGGAGGTGCTGCGCGGCTTCGGCAAGGGCGACACGACGGTCGAGGACCACATGCGCAAGCTCACCGTCCCCGTGACCGGAGGCGCCAAGCTCCTCGCCGAGGTCATCCGCGAGCTCGACACCCGGGGCATCGAGATCGACGACATCGGGCTGCGCCGCCCGACCCTGGACGACGTCTTCCTGTCCCTGACAGGACACCTGGCCGAGGTGAAGGACGAGGCGAACGGCAAGGAGGCCGCCAAATGAGTGCTCTCGACGCCGTGCGGGTCGCGCCGGCCACGAACCCGGTCAGCCAGTCCGTCCGGGACTCGGTCGTCGTTGCGAAACGCAATCCGATCCGGATGTCCCGGATCCCGAATCTTGTTCGCACGTATCGGCCAGGATCCGTCTCGCTGCGCATCCGGGACCGGCGGAGCCACGCCTTGAAGGAGCAGGTGAAGTGAGCGCCATCAACGACTCCGCGGTCATCGCCCGTAGGAATTTGATCCGCATGGGCCGGATTCCCGAGATGATCATTTTTGGGCTGATCCAGCCAATCATGTTCGTGGTGCTGTTCACCTACGTGTTCGGTGGCTCGATCCAGGTCGGCTCGTCCACCTCCACCCAGGCCTACCGCGAGTTCTTGATGGCCGGCATCTTCGCCCAAACCGTCACGTTCGCTACGGCGGGTGCGGGTGCGGGCATCGCCGACGACATGCACAAGGGGCTCATCGACCGCTTCCGCTCCCTGCCGATGGCACGTGGTGCGGTGCTGACCGGGCGCACCTTCGCCGACCTGGTTCAGACGGCGCTCACCCTCGTCGTCCTGGCGGTCGTCGCCGTGATCGTCGGCTGGCGCACGCACGAGAACATCGGCAAGGTGCTCGCCGGGTTCGGGCTGCTCCTGCTTCTCGGTTATGCGTTCTCGTGGATCGGCGCACTCATCGGCCTGTCCGTGCGCACTCCTGAGGCAGCGACCTCGGGCGGCCTGATCTGGCTGTTTCCGCTGACGTTCATCTCGAACGCCTTCGTGGACGCGAACCAGATGCCCACCTTCCTCCAGCACATCGCGGAGTGGAACCCGTTCAGCGCCACCGTGCAGGCCTGCCGCGAGCTGTTCGGCAACCTCCCCCCGGGCTTCCAGGCATCCGACGCCTGGCCCATGCAGCACCCCGTGTGGGCCTCGCTGATCTGGTCGGTCGTGATCATCCTGCTCTTCCGCACACTCGCGGTCCGGAAGTACCGCCGGGCGACCGGCTGACGGTTCCCGGATCCTGTTCGTCAAGGTCGGCTCGATTGCGGCTGGCGTGTATGCCGGGCAGGGAGAACGACCCGCAACGAAGGCTCCTCCACACGGAGGGGCCTTCTTGTTTGCGCGTACGAGGCGTTGGGCGGCCGTACCGTCGTCTGCGCCATCGGCGTCCCGAAGTTCTCCGAGTGGCACGTGAGTTCGTGAGCTGGTGCTGTGGAGCCCTCAACGCAGCCGAGTTACAACCCTCTGTACTTGATCAAGGCGGCTCGCTCCGCTCCCCGTGCCGCGCTCAGAGCAATCAGCCGCCTGATGCCAGAGAAGGTGTACGTCGTGGCTGGGGCGGTCGGCTCCACGGCTTTAGGCAGCCACTTTGGCGCGAGCCTCGAAGATCATGGCCCCAACGTCGTGCTTTACCGGGCAGGTCCACGGACTGCTGCCCGACGCGCCGGAAGCTTACGGGGCCATGATCACTCGCGCCAAAGCAGCTCCAGCCCAATGCCGCTCCGCAGACCTTTGAGGCCTGTCCCACTGTGAACGAGCAGCGACCCATTTAACGCGATAGCCGACTCTAATACCCTAACCCGCCGCCTCGGAAGGTTTAGTCGAGAGTTCAGGCAGGAGAGTTTCATCGTCACACCGGGCAGACTCAAGGATTTTCGAAGTAACCCCTTTTGCTGTTCGAAGATCAGCATGTCGAAGGTCGACACCCTTCAAGACTGCATCGTCGATCTCGGCGTTAGCCAACGAGGCGCGCAGGAATGAAGCCGTAGGGAGTTCACACCGTATAAGCTTAACCCCTTCCATATTGGCACCCGTGAAGTCGACATCCGCCCCCTCGGCCTTCCATAACGAGACACCCGTCATGTCGGCCAGTATGAATCTTGCGGCGCCGATTCTCGCGTCCATGAAGTGGGCACCGGTTAGCGTGGCCTCAGAGAAATCAGCACACCGCAAATAAGCCCGATAGAACGAGGCTCCCTGCAACAAGCATCTTTCCATGTCGACGTGATCCAGCACCGCATCCGCCAGGTTTGCCCCGCGCAGATCCGTGCGACGCAGGTCGATGAAGTCAGTGTTCTCTTCATGAATGGGACGCCGCCCGAGTACCGTGAGTGCGGCTTGCACGTCTTCTTCCGGATTCTTACCGTTGCCCGACTCATCCGAATCCCGAATCGCGGCACGCTCTCGTATGAAAGCCGCAAGTACCTCAACCGCAGTCGAGCGATCCTTATCTGAATCCCACATTATGCGCTCGAGTGAGTAAATCCCACCCAGTCTCTGGGTTAGGTTTCCAGAGGAGAGAAGCTTGATCGCTTCCACATACCGCTCTGTAACCTGCCCTTCCCTGGTAATTTCCGCTTGTTCGCGATCCTTGGCCTGCGTATGAGAGAACTGCTCCTGGGAATGCGTGAACTGCTTTTGGGCTAGAAGAAACTGAGCTTGCCCCTGTTCGTACTGCTGCTGAGCCAGCTGGTGATTGCGGTGTGTGTAGTACAGGCCAAACGCGGCTACGGCTCCGGCGCCGAGTGCGACGAGCATGGTACGGAACCCTGTGATGACAACGCCGTCGGCAGGCTGAAGGTCCTGCGTACGCAGGTGCTCGCCATCGATCCACCAAGGCCCGCGCCACAACAGCAATACGTATCCAGCGATCACTAGGGCAAGGAGGACTCCAAGCGCAGTCCGCTTCACGTTCCGCTTCATGGAAAGCAGGATGGCATCCGGCTCCGCGACTTAACTGTGCGAAGCCCTAAGTTCAGAGGAGGAGTTGAGCCTGCACGACAGGTGCACCAGCATTCGAGCGCCCTCCCTTGTGCCGTGCTCGGATTGTGGATGGGCGATCAACGGGGCCGTGACCGCTCCCCTGCGCCGGTCACGGCCTCGCTGGTGTGAAGGTCGGTCATCGGCGGATCAGCAGCAGCCGCCCGCAGTGACCGGTTCCTTTGAGTCGGTGTCGGCCGAGGCCGGGGTGCAGCAGGTGCTGCCCTGCTGCTTGGTCAGGGAGTTGGCGTCGGCCTTGACGACGTATACCTCCCAGGGTTCCTGGCCAGGGCCGTGGACCCAGACTTTGTCTTGGAGGGCGTAGCAGCAGGTGGTGTCGTTCTCCTCGGTCGTCGCCAGGCCGGCCTCACTCAGGCGGGCTGTGGCGGTGTGAACGGCATCCGTCGATTCCACCTCGACGCCGAGGTGGTCCAGGCGGGTGGCCTCGTCCGAGGTGCCTTCGATCAGGACGAGCTTGAGTGGCGGCTCGGTGATGGCGAAGTTGGCGTAGCCGTCGCGGAGTTTGGCGGGCTCGGTGCCGAAGAGTCGGCTGTAGAAGGCGATGGACGCGTCGAGGTCCGGGACTCGCAAAGCCAGCTGTACGCGGGACATGGCGATCCTCCTTGTGCAGGTGTGGGGTCAGCAGCCGCCAGCGGATGCCGGGGCGCCGACGCCGATCTGGAGGGTGGTGGGGGTGGCGCAGCATCCGCCGCCGGACTCCTCGGCGTTCTCCGGCTCGTCGAACAGGCCAGCGCCGCCGCACACGCCCGTTTCCGGGAGGGTGAGTTCGACGCGCTCGGCGGCCTCCTGGTCACCTGCGATTGAGGCGGTGATGGAGCGGACCTGCTCGTAGCCGGTCATGGCGAGGAACGTCGGGGCGCGGCCGTAGGACTTCATGCCGACCAGGTGGATGCCCTGTTCCGGGTGGGAGAGCTCGTTGACGCCGTGCGGGTAGACCGTGCCGCAGGAGTGGACGTTGGGGTCGATGAGCGGGGCGAGGGCGGTCGGGGCCTGGAGGCGCTCGTCGAGGCCGAGGCGGAGCTCGGAGAGGAAGGACAGGTCGGGGCGGAAGCCGGTGAGGACGATGACCTCGTCGACCGGGTCGAGGCGGCGGCCGTCCTCCGCGACCAGGACAAGCTGATCGCCGTCGCGTTCCACGGCCTGTGAACGGAAGCCGGTGACGGCGCTCGCATGGCCGGCCTCAACAGCGGCCTTGGCGCGCAGGCCGAGTGCTCCGCGGGCGGGGAGCTGGTCGGCCTCGCCGCCGCCGTAGGTGTTGTCGCTGATTCCGCGGCGCAGAATCCACACCGCGTGCGTGCCGTCGTTCTCCTTCGCGAGGTCGGCGAGGAGGGCGAGGGCAGTGAAGGCGGAGGCGCCGGAGCCGACGACAGCGGTTCGCTTGCCCGCGTACCGGGCGCGAATAGCCGGGTCACTCAGGTTGGGAACGCGGTAGGTGATGCGGTCGGCGGTCTTCTTCTCGCCGAGGGCGGGCAGGCCGTCGGCGCCCATCGGGCTCGGGACGGACCAGGTGCCGGAGGCGTCGATGACCGCGCGGGCGGTGATCCGCTCCTCGGTCCCATCGGAGGACTGGATGTGCACGGTGAACGGCTGCTCGTCGCGGCCGGAGTCGACGATGCGGTCGCGGCCTGCGCGGGCGACGCCGGTCACCGTGGCGCCGTAGCGGACCTTGTCGCCGAGGACGTCGGCGAGCGGCTGGAGGTAGCGCTCGGCCCAGTCGCCGCCGGTCGGGTAGGTGGAGGCGTCGGGGCGGACCCAGCCAGTCGGAGCGAGGAGCTTCTCCGCGGCCGGGTCGATGAGCTCACCCCAGGTCGAGAACAACCGAACGTGCGACCACTCGCGCACGGCGCTGCCCGCCGTCGGACCAGTCTCCAGGACCAGGGGTTCGATACCGCGCTCGACGAGATGGGCAGCGGCAGCCAGGCCGATGGGACCGGCGCCGATAACCACGACGGGCAGCTGGTCGGTGCTGAGCGCGTTCACGAGATTCCCCTTTGTTTCGACATCCGTCGATCTCTTGCGCTGCCAAGCATTACACCTGTATCGATGGGCGTCAACATAGACATTCATCGAATCTGGGGGTTCGGCATGGAGCGGGTGGACGTAGCGGTGATCGGGAGCGGCCAGTCCGGAATGGCCGCGGCGCATGCCCTGCGCCGACACGGGCTGGCACCGGTGGTCCTGGAGGCGTCCGACCGGCCTGTGGGATCTTGGCCGCGCTATTACGACAGCCTCACGCTCTTCTCTCCGGCCCGGTACAGCTCGCTACCGGGGATGCCCTTCGATGGGGACCTGGATCGCTACCCGCACCGGGACGAGGTGATCACCTATCTGCTGCGGTACGCCGACCAGCTGGACGCCGAGATCCGCACCCGGACGCGCGTGCTCGAAGTCGGCTACCGCGATGGCGCGTTCGGGCTGAGTCTGGAGGATGGCGGCCAGTTGGAGGCCCGTGCGGTCGTCGCGGCAACGGGTACCTTCGGGCGTCCCCACCGCCCTGACCTTCCGGGTCTGGAGGGCTACGCCGGCGCTGTGCTGCACGTTGCTGACTACCGCTCGCCCGAGCTGTTCACGGGGCAGCGCGTCGTGGTCGTCGGTGCAGGGAACTCCGCGGTGCAGATCGCCGCCGAGGTCGCCGAGCGGGCTCAGGTGACGCTGGCTGCGCGGCATCGGGTGAGGTTGGCTCGCCAGCGCGCGCTGGGGCGGGATCTGCACTGGTGGCTGGCCCGCACGGGCCTCGACACGCTGCCCATCGGCCGGTTCCTGCGCACACCGCCGACGCAACTGGTCATCGACGACGGCCGCTACCGGGCTGCGGTCACCGCAGGGCGACCGGATCGACGGCCGCTGTTCAAGGGCATCAGCGACACCAAGGTCCTCTGGGCTGACGGCGCCACCGAGGAGGTCGACACCATCCTGCTGGCCACCGGCTACCGACCCGATATGGGCTACCTCGCTCCGCTCGGCGCCCTCGACGCAGCCGGGCACCCCCGCCACCGCGAGGGCATATCGCTCACCCACCCGGGACTGGCCTACGTCGGTCTTGAATGTCAGCGCAGCTTGTCGTCGAACTCCCTGCGCGGAGTGGGCCGGGACGCTGCCCGGACAGCACGGCACGTCGCAGCCCACCTCGCTTCGGTGGAGCAGGACTGGGAACCGCGACGAGCTGACTGATATCCGGACGCTGCGCGACGTTGCCCTTGGGTAGAAGCCGCGATGCGGAGCTGGCAGCTCATGACTGTTTGCGCCGGGCGAGCATCGCGGCCACACCCATGGCCGTCAGCGCAACGACGGCGGCGACTGCGCCGTAGCCGAAGGCATCGGCTACGGGTCCGCCGATCGCGGGAGCGGCCAGGTAGCCGAGAATGCCGATCTGAGACCACAGCACCATGGCCGTCACGATGCGCTGGGCGGGCACGGCGCCGAGAAGGAGGCCAGTCGCTCCGGTGTTGGCCAGGCCGATACCGACCCCAGCGATGGCGAGCGCTGCAATCCACGCGAGTACGGCCGTACTGGCACCGGCGAGCGAGAAGCCGATGGCCACCAGCACCGTAGAGACCAGCAGCACCGCCCGCGGCTGCCACCGGGCCGCCACTGCTCCGGCCACCGCCACCACGACGGACGTTGCGGCGTACAGCACTCCGATCTGGGTCTGGCCCAGCTTGGTGCCGAAGTGGAGCGGCAGCACCCCTTCGAGAGTGCCGAGTGACAGCACGGCGAAGGCGATAGCGACGGCGGAGGCCCTGAATCCAGTTGAGCGCAGAGCGCCCCGGTCGGGGGCGAACGCGCCGACCGTCGCAGGAAGTCGCAGCGTTAGAACCGGCACAATCGCGAGGAGGACGAGGGTGAGGTAGGCGGCAAAGGGGCCGCGCACCCCGTGGATCGTCCCGAGCAGCGGACCCAGAAGTCCGCCCGCGGAGTAGGCGGCGTAGACGCGGCTCATGCACAGGTACTCCTGGCCGGGCCAGGCGGCAAGGGTGGCGAAGGTGATCCCTAGCCACAGACACCCGGAGCCCAGGCCCGTCACCAGACGAGAGACGGCAAAGACGGCCATATCCGTGCCGAAGACGAACCCGAGGCTGCCCGCCGCGATCAGCGACAAACCCACCAACAGCAGTCGTGCCGGGCTGCTGCGCTGAATGACAGCCCCGCCCAGCGCGAAACCTACGACCATCCCCAGCGGGAACGTCGCGACCAGCATCCCCAGCGCCGTGGCACTGGCTCCGGTCTGCGCAGCCAGACCGGGAAGCACCGGCGCGATCAGGCTGTAACCGGCCGCGTCAAGCGCACCCAGCCCCAACAGCAGGGCATAGACCGCCCCGGAACGCATCGGCGCCCGCTCCGCCTGTCCGACGCCGGTACTCATGGGTCGCTGCGCCAGCGTCCGCGCGTCGCACCGCTTCCGTTTCGGGCCGGCGCAGGGCGCCCCATGACGACATCGGCAGCCGAGGGAAAGGCGTCGACGCACTCCTCGTTCAGCCGGTACCAGCTGAACGCGCCCTCCCGCTCCACCAGCACGAAGCCCACCTCCGCCAGCGCCTTGAGGTGGTGCGAGACCGTCGACTGCCCCACCCCCACGGCCTCGACGATCTGTCCCACGGCGAGACGCTCACCGCTTCGCGCCAGCAGCGTCACGATCTGAATGCGCGTGGCGTCGGCCAGCGCCTTGAACCAGCCCGCGTATTGCTCGGCCTCGGAACGCTCCAGAGAATTTCTCATCGATAATCGACGATAATCGATGACCTCGGGATGGGATACCGCTAACGCCCCTCGCTCACTGGTTCGACATATGTCAACATAGATGCATGTCGAATACGCAGGTGCTGCCGCTGACGCTGCTGGAGCCCGAGGTCGCCGAGGCCGTGGCACCGTGCTGCCCTCCGCTCACCGAACGGCCGCTGACCGCCGATGAAGCCGAGAAGACGGCGCGGATGTTCAAGGCGCTGGGTGACCCGGTACGGCTGCGGTTGTTCTCCGCGGTGGCGTCGCACGAGGGCGGAGAGGCGTGCGTGTGCGACATCTCGGACGTCGGCGTCTCGCAGCCGACCGTCTCCCACCACCTGAAGAAGCTCAAGGAGGCCGGTTTGCTCACCTCCGAGCGGCGCGGCACGTGGGTGTACTACCGGGTGGAGCCGTCGGTGGTGGCAGCGATGGGCCGGATGCTGAAGATCGCGGGCTGAACGCGGACTTGCTCCAGCGGGCACCTGATTGTCAGTGGGGCCCGTCACCATGAACTCATGGGCATCGACATCTCTTGGGCGCGCAACGAGCTGGCTCACTTTCTCGGCCTCACTGAGCTCTACCGGAAGCCGGATCCCCCTGGCGTTGTCAGTTTCAGTTCTCGCCTCTCGAACCGCGGCTCACAGGCAGACATCGCCACCAGCGCCCACGTGGTGGAACAGATCCTCGACAGGGTCCTGCCCGGATGGCGCACGGAGGTCGACAAGAGCAAGAACGGCGAGGTCAACCGCTGGGTCCAGCATCGGGAAGCCGCTCAGCGTGCCGACGCCGCGCTTCTGCGGGATGGCGAGGTCCGCTCCCGTCTGGGCGACGACGCTCCCCAGCTGAGCGCGGGCAGCATGCACCCCTGGGTGTGGGACGGCGCCCGGGCGCTATGGGGGAGCGGACACCTCCGGGAGGCGGTGACGGCAGCCGCAAGGAAGGTCAACGCCGAGGCGCAGAACAAGATCGGGCGTCGCGACGTCGGCGAGACGAAGCTCTTCCAGCGTGTCTTCTCACTGGATGCCCCGAAGGCGGATCAACCCCGGTTGCGGTTGTTGGAGGACGACGGAAGCGACACCTTCCGCAGTGTCCACCGCGGAGCCATGGCCTTTGCCGAGGGCTGCTACGCGGCGATCCGCAACCCCAACAGCCATGAGGACGGTCTCCCCGAGCTGCCAGAACACGAGGCGTTGGAACAGCTCGCCGCCTTCAGCCTGTTGGCTCGCTGGGTGCACGCAGCGACTGTGCTGACCGTCTGAGTGGCTGGCCCTGGACCAGGGTCAGAGGACGAGATCCGCGACCGTGCGGGCCACGTCTCTCGCTGGTCGGCCGACGCCGATCAAAGTGGCGGAGGCCGGCCCTGTCCAGTCGCCGTACCCGAGCAGGTGCAGACGTGGTTCGTCCACCGAACGCGTCCCCTCGACGGCGATGTGGCCACGCTGACCTCGCAGCCCAAGGGGCGCCAGGTGCGAGAGGGCCGGACGGAATCCGGTGCACCAGATGATCACATCGGCGTCGGCGCGGGTGCCGTCGGCCCAGAGGGCTCCGCCAGGGTCGAGGCGTACGAACATGGGCGACGCCTTGAGCAGTCCGGCGTCACGGGCGTCGCGTACAGGCGGTACAGCGACGATGTCGCCGAGGGACGCGACGCCTCCGGTGTCGGTGCGGCCCTCGTCGAGCGCGCGACGACGGGCTGTGGCCGCGTCGAACAGGGCCCGCCCGTCAATGTCGTCAGCCAGGAAGCGCGGCGGGCGTTGAGTTACCCACGTCAGCTCGGCGTCGCACGCCAGATCGGCCGCGATCTGGGCACCGGAGTTGCCGCCGCCCACCACGACGACGCGCTGCCCGGCGAAGTCGCGCGGGCTGCGGTAATCGACCGTGTGCAGCTGCTGTCCGCGGAAGTCCGAGCGGCCTGGAACGGCGGGCACGAAGGGACGCCACCAAGTGCCCGTGGCGCTGACAACGGCCCCCGCACGCCAGGTGCCCGCGTCGGTCTCAACACGCAGGAGCGTGCCGTCACGGTGAACACCTTCGACGCGTACGGGACGGTGCACGGGAAGGCCGTAGCGACGCTCGTAGTCGGTGAGGTAGCCGACCACGTGGCCGGCATCCGGGTACACCTCCCCGGTCTGTACGGGCATGAGACGGCCAGGCAAAGAGGAGTAGGCGGCCGGGGAGAACAAGTGCAGCGAGTCCCAGGCGTTCCGCCAGGCGCCGCCCGCTTCGGTCTGGGCGTCGAGGATGACGAAGTCCACCCCGAGGCGGCGCAGATGGTAGCCAGCGGCGAGCCCGGACTGGCCGCCGCCGATCACTACCGCTTGCGTCGTCTGCGTCATGCGTCGGCGCGCTCGGAGGCGACCCGGCTCGGCATGAAGATCAGCGCCACAAGTGCCAGCCCCACTACACCGCCGATGAGTTGCATGCCGATGAAGCCCGCGACCGAGCCAGGGGCGATGCCGGCGAAGGTGTCGGTAAAAGCGCGGCCGATGGTCACCGCCGGGTTGGCGAAGGACGTGGACGAGGTGAACCAGTACGCGGCGCCGATGTAGGAGGCGACCGCGACAGGGGCGAAGCGGAGGCGGTCGGTGCGGGCCAGGCCGAAGATCAGCAGGATCAGCCCGGCCGTCGCGACGATCTCGCCCAGGAGCAGGTGTCCGGCCGAGCGGTCGTGGGTGGACCACTTCACCAGCGGTTCGCCGAACATCGCGTCGGCCAGGATCGCGCCCGCGATGGCGCCGACGATCTGGGTGGGGACGTAGACGGCCGCTTCCCGCAGCGTCACGCCGGGGCTGCCGCGGCGGGCGGTCCACCACTCGGCGAGGGTGACGGCGGGGTTGAAGTGTGCGCCGGATACCGGGCCGAGCAGCAGGATCAGCACGCCGAGGCCGAGGACGGTGGCCGTGGAGTTCGCGAGGAGTTGCAGGCCGACGTCCTGGGTGAGTTCGGTTGCCTGGATGCCGGAGCCGACCACCACCGCCACGAGTGCCGCGGTGCCGACCAGTTCGGCCGCGGCCCTGGCGAGCAGCGGCGGTGTCTGGGGCGGGGTGGCGCCTGGGGCGGGCTGCGGGTCGGTCCCGACCGCGTCGGGGGCTGTCGGGGATTCCTCGGCTTTGTCGTGCTCGGCAGCCTCGGTGGCGGTCAACTGGACTCCTCGGTGCAGGTCGCCGCAGGGGCGGGGATCAGGGGCAGGACCGCTTGACGTTGTTCTCGGCGGTGGTGCGCGCGGTCTCCGCCAGGTCGGCGAACTGGCCCGCGAGGGAGGTGATGACGTCGGGCTTGAGCCGGTAGTAGGTGAACCGGCCGCACGGCTCGGTCTCCACGACCCCGGCCTCGCGCAGCACCTTCAGGTGGTTGGAGAGGTTGGTCTGTCTGGCCCCCGTCTCCTCGATCAGGTGCGTGGTGCAGAGCGTCTCCTTGGCGAGCAGGGTGACGATCTGGAGGCGGAGCGGGTCCGCGAGCACCCGCAACAGATCAGTGTCGACTGACGTCAGCATGGACTGATAATCTCACATCACTCCGGGCTGATACCAGCCTGGGCTGATCTTTGGGACCTGCATCCCCACGACCGTGGGGACCCATGCCCCGAAGGGGGTTCCCATGACCGCATCCCTGCCGCCCGTCCTGCCCGACGACCGCCTTGCGTCCGGCATAGCCCGCCTCGCCCTGCACTACCGCGGACGTTTCTCCGCCGAGACGATCCAGCGCCTGGTCATCGACTCCTACGAGCGGCTGGCCGAGCACGCCCGGGTCCGTACTCACCTGGTGGTGCTGGCCGAGCACCTGGCAACCGAGCGTCTGAACGCCCTCGCCCACATCGAGGGCGCACCGGGGTGCGGCCTGCCACGGGTGCTGTTCGTGTGCAGCCACAACGCCGGCCGCTCCCAGATGGCCGCCGCTCTCCTCGCCCACCGAGCGGGCGGCCACGTGGTCGTCTCCTCCGCCGGCACAGACCCTGCGGCCGAGGTCGAACCGGTCGTCGCCCAGGCACTCATTGAGGCCGGTGTGGACCTCACGGACGCCTTCCCCAAGCCGCTGACCGACGAGGTCGTGCAGGCCGCCGACATCGTCATCACGATGGGCTGCGGCGACGCCTGCCCCGTGCTCCCAGGCCGCCGGTACCTGGACTGGCCGGTCACCGACCCCGAGGGCGCCCCGATCGCCGTCGTCCGCGGCATCCGCGACGAGATCGACGCCCACATCACCGAACTCCTCGCCTCCCTGCCGAGCACCTGAACCGACCACCTGCACAACCCTCTTGATGCACTGACGAAGGAAGAACCGATGTCCTCCAGCCCGCTCGCCTCCGTGCTGTTCGTCTGCGTCCACAACGCCGGGCGCTCCCAAATGGCCGCCGGATTCCTCAGCCACCTCGCGGGCGACCGGATCGAGGTCCGCTCCGCCGGCTCCATCCCCGGCGACCAGGTCAACCCAGCCGCCGTCGAGGCCATGGACGAGGTCGGCATCGACATCTCCGCGGCCGAGCCGAAGATCCTCACCAATGAGGCCGTCCAGGCGTCCGACTACGTCATCACCATGGGCTGCGGCGACGCCTGCCCGATCTTCCCCGGCAAGAAGTACCTCGACTGGGCCCTGGAAGACCCCGCGGGCAAGGGCGTCGAAGCTGTCCGCCCCATCCGCGACGAGATCCACAAGCGCATCGAGGCCCTGATTGCCGAGATCGACGCCCAGTAGAAGGCGTGAGCCCGGACTTGGTCGGAGACGGCTTACGCCAGGTCATCATCATCAGCTCCGGCCCCGCGACCTGGCCGACGTGCTGCTGGCTGGGAAGTCACGCGAGAGCACGAAGTCAGCAGGGTGCCCCGCGCGGCAGGTACCGCGCGGGGCTCTTTGCTTGCTGGTTCAGCGTCGCGTTCCGACGTAAAGCAGGACGTCAATCATGAGCGGCCCTGGTGGCACGAGGTGAACGCAGTCAGGGCAGGCGAAGAGCGTAAAGTCGGGACCGCTGACCCGCTCGACGTCACGGACGGGTACGGCACCTTCTGACTCTCGCTCGCATCGGCAGCAGACGCGTGAGCTAGAGCTCGGCTTTGAGAGCATCGCAGACCTCGGCAGGCGTCGGACGGTCGTCCGGGGAAGGGTTGAGCATCTGCTCGATTAGCTTGCCGAGAATGCCTGGAACGTTCACTGGGCGGTGCGGGCCGTCGACGACGGCTTGTCGTTGCTCTTCGCGGGACGCGTCGTCGGGGTAGGCAACGGCTCGCCATCCCGTGGCACTGATGAACAGACTTGCTCCGAGGGCGTAGCTGTCGGCCTTCGTGGTCGGCACCGCCTCACCGGTGTTGAGCACGCTTTGGGAGATCTCTGGTGCTTCGTAGTGGACGAGACAGCCGGTGAAAGGGAAGGCATAGCGCTCGGGAATCGTCCCTCCGTGAGCCAAGGCTAGGTCGATCAGTGATGCCTTGGCAGGCCCCAGGATGAAATGCGCCGGCTGTACGCCGCCGTGGACCCAACCTTTGGAGTGCAGGTCAGCAAGGGTTTCGGCGCATGAAAGCGCCTCTCGTAGGTCTGGCTCCGTGGTGGCTTCGCCGGTCCGGTGGGGCTTCCATCTGTCATACAAGCTCTCACCGGGGTGCCATGGCTGCACATTCCATGTCCCGTGTTCCCATGCTCCGTAGGAGACGTCTCCTACTCCTAGGTCGTGGAGCACGACGCCTTCTCTGGCTGGGGCGCGGGCGGTCCACTCCCGGGCTGCCCACTCGGCTGTGGCTTCGATGGAGTAACCCAGTTTTACGGCGTACTCACCTCGCTCGGTGTGGACCTGCCACACCGTCGACCCTCGTCGGTGGAGTACCAGTCGGCGGGCCATGGGCATGAGCATCTCGGCAATGGGAGCCGGGATGGCGTGTGGCGTTCGGTCAGGCATCGTGGCCCATCCTCCCTGCAGAGCGGGCCGACCCGCGTGGGGTCGACCCGCTTGGTTCCTCGGCCGGAAGCTACCGACCGCTAGCCTCCGTACGGGCGGCCACAGTCCGAGTCGCACTGTGCCGCGTTCTCACCGTTCACGGTCCAACACCTGGAACCCGGCTGCCTTCATGGCGTGTGCTGCGGCCTGAACGCTTCGAGCCGGCGACGGCCCCCGCCGGGCGCGGGGTTGTGGTGCAGGAAGCGCCCGGCATGCGTCTCACAGAAGGATGCGTACTCCTTGGTGTGCAGGATGAACGCGTGAAGGCCCATGTCGACGTCGTCGGACGGAACCATGGGCACGGTGGCGACCGCGACCGTTGCCAGGAAGGCGGCGGCCTGGTCGGCGATGCGCTCCGCCTGCTCGGGCATGGCTCCGTCGTGGACGGTGATGAAGTGCGTGAGCGAGTCGAAGAGTTCGGCGCTCAGGAGCGAGCGGCCGGTACGGACCTCGCTGTCGATGATGGTCATGCGTGTGTTCCCTCCTCGTAGGTGGAGTGGTGCACTGCACTTGCCGAGTCCGGCCCCAGCGCCGGTCTTGCCTGGACTTAGCGCCAGGGCCGGACCCATTTCCCGCCTCCTGCCGAGGCCTCCGATTGCCGTGGGGGAGATGTAACGGAGATCGTTGAACACCTCCCGGCAGGTGCGGGAGCTAAGGGGCTAGCGGGAGCAACTTGAGGTACGGCCACACCTTGACCCTTCTTGCGTGGGCAGGCGTCCAACGGATCAGAGCTGGCAAGTGCCACGAATGTGACAGGCCGGACGGTCCAGACGATTCGCGTGTCATGAGCGCTGATAGACAACTCGCAAGGCTCACCGCGCCGTAGAGCGGCTCCGGCGCTGATGACCCCGTCGCCATCGATCCACTCAAATGCTCGAATCATCTCGGGGTGCGTTGTCGCGTAGTAGGCGGCAGTCAAGACGGTGCCGTCGACCGGTGCGGTGTACCTGATCCGCTCGAACCAAAATCCAGGCTCGGTCAGCCTCTGGCTTACCGGGGTTGCCATGCCGTCCCTTCCGCTTGCCAGAGGGCGAGATAGGGAGTCAGGTCTACGACGACGGGCCAGGCAGCGAGAACAAATGCAACTCCCCCGTCGTCCTGGGCCTGGACTTCATATCGCTCGCCACGGGCCAGACGTCCTAGCGCCCACGCCCGTTCGGTGTCGTCGTTGAGCCACGCACGCAGGGGGCCGGCGTAGGGCGGGTCCAACTGGTCCGCCACATCGCTGGTGCGCCTTCGTAACCAACGGACGGTTAAGCGAGGTGTCGTGGCTGTTTCTCTCCCGAGAGAAATCGACCGCCCGTCGGGGTAGTGAGCGGAGGCCTGCACCTGGTAGCCGGTTCGTACCCGGCCCCAGGGAGGGGCCCCTCGCCTGCCAGCAACATGGCCACTCCGTCATCAGATTTGTGGTCGCTCCGTGGGTTGATCTCTCTGCCTCTACGCAACCGCATGAACACCGTGAGCGGTACGGTTGCAACGAGGTGCGGACTTGAAAGCCCTGAAAGTTCAGGAAGCGCAGGAGAGTTCACGATGAGCAGGCGCCTACCGAACGCAGCACTGGGCCGGTTACTCGCCGAAACTGGCTGGGGTCAGCAACAGTTCGCCACTGCCGTCAACCGTGTTGGCACTGAGTCCGGCATGCCCTTGCGCTACGACGATTCAGCCGTGAATCACTGGCTGAACGGCACCATCCCTCGGGAGGTCGTCCGGCCTCTCATCCTCGAAGCGCTCTCCCGGAAACTCCGTCACCCCATCACGCACGCGGACGCCGGGTTCCCGTCTCCCCACCTGGAACATCCGGCGGCGTAGGTTCCTTGGAAGGGTTGATGGAGCTGGGGAGGCAAGACATGGATCCGTCCCGCCGTGGCGTCCTCGGTGCTGCGTTGTTCTCGGTTGCGCTCACCATTCCCGACTGGCCGGATGTCGTCGGCCGGCTCAGCGCTGTGCAGTCCGGAAAGGCTCGGCGCATTGGATATCGCGAGGTAGACGCGGTTGCAGCCATGACCGAGAAGGTTTCCGAACTGGACGACCAGTTCGGTGGGCGAGCTGCGCGGCCGATGGCTGCTGCCTTCCTGGTGAACACAGTGGTTCCCCACCTCGATGCTGATGCGCCCGACGACGTCAGGAAGGCCCTTCTTTCGGCGACGTCGGATCTTCTGTACCTCACGGGTTTCATGGCCGTGGACGAAGGGCTCCAAGGACTGGCGCAGCGCTACTACGTGAAAGCCTTGGAGCTGGCAGGCGAGGCAGACGACCATCTGACGTTCTGCACCACTCTGCGGGGCATGAGTCTTCAGGCCGTTGACCTGGGTCACAGTGGCCAGGCTGTTCGCTTGGCTGATGCTGCTGCGGCAGCGTCACCGAACGCGGGGCCGCGCATGCGGGCGTTCCTCGCCGGTCAGCAGGCCCATGCCTACGCGGCTAGCGGGAGTGGCTACCGAGGCGAGGCCTTGCAGTTCATCAAGGAAGCCGAAGTTGCCATGGAGCGGGCCGAGTCCCGAGCAAAGGCCTTCGGCAGTTACGCGCCCTCGTCCCTGGCCTACCACGTGTCTCAGGTGCGCTACGCCCTTGGCGACAAGAAGGGTGCTGTGGAGTCCCTGAAGGAATCGAACCGGTTGCGGCACAGTCACTACCGACGTGTCAGCGTCCGCTACAACTCACTGTTGGCCGAGCGTGAGCTAGAGCTGGGGCGTCTTGAGGAAGCGTGCGCGACTTGGGACAAGGTGTTGGATGACTACCCGCTGGTTCAGTCGGGGAGTGCAGATCAGAAGATCGGCAACATGCAAGCGTTGTTGAAGCCGCACGTTCGGCATCGCGCGGCGCAGGCCGTGTATGAGCGTTCGTTGTCCGTCTGCGCTTGAACTGACGACTCGTCACAGCTTGGGTACTCGCGATTTGGGTCTGTTGGGAAAGTGCTGGTCACAGCCACTCGTTGATGACTGCGATCAGCACGTTGCCTCCTGGCGGACGGCAAGCTTGTCGTATCCGGTGGCCACGGCCCGGTGACGTTTGAGGCGGTTGATCCCGCACTCCACCGCGTGACGCTCGCGGTAGTCGGGCCTGTCGAACTTCGGCGGCCGACCGCCTCGGGACCCTGGTTTCTGGCGGTTGCGGACGCGGTACTCCGGTGGACGGCCCAGCTTGATGCCCTGCGGCAACAACGGCTCCAGCCGCGCCCACTTGCTGCTCGTCGGATCATCATGCTCCACGAGGCGTGATCATCCACAACCAAGATCCGCTTCCGCAGCAGACTCCAGGCTCCGGCCGCCGGCCGGAGGAGTCAGCCGCTCCCTGGGGTGCAGCAGGGGGTATCCGGGGGCGCAGGAGCGGAGCGGATGAGCTGGGCATGCTTGCACTACCCCTCAACTGATGGTTTGGCCTGGGAAGGTGAGGGGCGTCCTGAATGCGTCCCTAGCGTGGTTCGTGCCGCGGTCTGCGGGCTGCGGTGCGGCGTCGCTTCCCGCGGCACCGGAGCAGTGACAGGCAAGGAGTACTGAGTGGCGAACTTCCAGACTGGCGAGATTCCCCCCGGCTTCGCGTTCACCGAGAGCGGCGGGCTCATCCACTACAAGTACGGCATCGTCCTGGCCGTCCCGGCGGCCAACCAGGCCAACTGGTCGGGCGACATGTGGATCAGCTTCGGCTCCGCCTGGGGGGATGCAAAGATCAAGGTGAACTGGCACGATGGCTCCAACTGGAGCGCCGCTGTGGACTTAGACGTCACGCATGCAGGCGGCCGGGTCTCCAACGGTGCGAAGCTCCCGACGAGCACCCAGAAGATCGCTATCGGCCGGGTCAGGAAGAGCGCGAACGACTTCGAGGACGACATCCCGGTCAGCTGGCTGCTCCAAGTTGCCGAGGCCTGACCCCGGACAGCTCCCATAACTCCCGATGCCCGGTCCGGCCCAGCAGGACGGACCGGGCATCGGCGTGGTGGCCGTGGCCTTGTCCGCCCTGCTGGTCGGCCGGCGCGTCGGGTCGGACGGCAGCACCAACGCCGGCAGGGTGCCGGCGGCCTTCGGACCGCTGCTCCTGCTCGGTTACGCGTTCACCTGGATCGGTGCCCTGATCGGCATGTCCGTCCGTACCCCCGAGACGGCCACGTCCAGCGGACTGATCTGGCTCTTCCCGGTCACCTTCATCTCGAACGCGTTCGTGGACACCAGCCACATGACCCCGTGGCTGCGGCACGTCGCCGACTGGAACCCCTTCAGTGCCACGGTCCAGGCCTGTCGCGAGCTCTTCGCCAACCCGGGAGTCTCACCGTCGGACGCCTGGCCCATGCAGCACCCGGTGTGGGCCTCGCTGATCCACTCGATCCTGATCATCGTGGTCTTCCGCACCCTGGCGGTTCGGACGTACCGCTCGGCGACGGCATGACGAAGCCCCCGGCGCCGGTGGGCGCCGGGGGCTCGTGAGGGAGATGCAGGCCGGGGCAGCGCCGCACGGCCCGGGTTCAGCCGCTGTAGGGCTCGGCCTTCAGGATCTTCACGGAGGCCGTCTTGCCGTTCGGCAGCTCGTACTCCGCGTCCTCGCCGACCTTGTGGCCGATCACGCCGGAACCCAGCGGGGACTGCGGGGAGTACGTCTCGATGTCCGAGCTCGCGTACTCGCGCGAGGCGAGCAGGAAGGTCGTCGTGTCGTCCTCGTCACCGTCGAAGGCGATCGTGACGACCATGCCGGGCGCCACCTCGCCCTCCGCCGACGTCGGCGCCTCGCCGACCTTGGCGTTCTCCAGGAGCTGGGTCAGCTGGCGCACACGGAGCTCCTGCTTGCCCTGCTCCTCCTTGGCCGCGTGGTACCCGCCGTTCTCGCGCAGGTCGCCCTCCTCGCGCGCGGCCGCGATCTTGGCGGCGATCTCCGTGCGCGCAGGACCAGACAGGTGCTCCAGCTCGGCCTTGAGCTGGTTGTACGCCTCCTGGGTCAGCCAGGTGACGTTCTCGCTGGTCTGGGTCACAGGTGCTCCTCGTAGGTACTGGGGATACAAAGCATCGCCCTACCCAGAAGGATGTTCCTTCATGGATGGGCGAAACCACGAGCCTAACAATTCAACGGCCGAAGGGGGAGGACATAAGCCATCAGAATCACGTCAACGCAGGTCAGCGCCTACGTATTCCGGACAAAGGCGGTCGGTGTTCGCCAGGGTCGGTCAGTTCCGGACGGCCCGGTCAGCCGGCGTGGCAGCCGAGCAGCTCGGCCGTCGTTCCCGGTGACGTCGTGCGGAGCGTGACGACCTTGTCGATCCGGGTCGCGTCGCCGTCGAAGCGGAAGTCGGCCCGGCCCACCTCGGCGCCGCTCTCCGCCTGGGAGCGCAGCGTGCAGTAGCCGGAGGCGCCGGCGTCCTTGCGGACCTCCAGATGCACCTTCACCGCGTTCTTCCCGGCGTCGAACTCGATCACCTCGGCGCTGATCTTGTTCTGGCCGACGTAGTGGTAGCCGAAGTAGCCGATCACCGCCAGCAGTACCGCCCCGAGGGCGGCGCCGACGACCTTGAGCGTGCGGTCGGCGCGCTCGTCCGAGGAGCGGCCGTAGCGGCTCTCGGGCCGCCGCGTGCTCGCCGTACTCATGATCGTCCTCTCGGCCGGGGCGGGACGGATGTCCCGAAAGGGGTTCTCGGAGCCGTACCCCGGAATTATCCGCCCCCCGATTCGGTCACTATAGAAGCCGCCGATCGCACCGGTTCACACCGGGCGCCGACTTATGAGGATTGAGTCTTGACTGACCAGCTGCGACTGATGGCCGTCCACGCCCACCCCGACGACGAGTCGAGCAAGGGCGCGGCCACCATGGCGAAGTACGTGTCCGAGGGGGTGGACGTGCTGGTCGTGACCTGCACGGGCGGGGAGCGCGGCTCCATCCTCAATCCGAAGCTCCAGGGCGACAAGTACATCGAGGAGCACATCCACGAGGTACGCAAGAAGGAGATGGACGAGGCCCGCGAGATCCTCGGGATCAAGCAGGAGTGGCTCGGCTTCGTCGACTCCGGCCTGCCCGAGGGCGACCCGCTGCCCCCGCTTCCCGAGGGCTGCTTCGCCCTGGAGGACGTCGACAAGGCGGCCGGTGAGCTGGTGAAGCAGATCCGCTCCTTCCGTCCCCAGGTGATCACCACCTACGACGAGAACGGCGGCTACCCGCACCCCGACCACATCATGACCCACAAGATCTCGATGGTGGCCTTCGAGGGCGCGGCGGACACCGAGAAGTACCCGGAGGGGGAGTACGGCCCCGCGTACCAGCCGCGGAAGCTCTACTACAACCAGGGCTTCAACCGCCCCCGCACCGAGGCGCTGCACCAGGCCATGCTCGACCGCGGCCTGGAGTCCCCCTACGGGGACTGGCTCAAGCGCTGGGACGAGTTCGGCATGAAGCAGCGCACACTCACCACGCATGTCCCGTGCGGCGACTTCTACGAGATCCGCGACAAGGCCCTGATCGCGCACGCCACCCAGATCGACCCCGACGGCGGCTGGTTCCGCATCCCGCTGGAGCTCCAGAGAGAGGTCTGGCCGACCGAGGAGTACGAGCTGGCGAAGTCCCTAATCGATACCTCCCTCCCCGAGGACGACCTCTTTGCGGGCATCCGCGACAATGCCTGACATGAGCGCAAGCGCAAGCCTGGCAATGACACAGCTCGCCACCCTCGCCAAGGAGGTGGACGAGGACAAGGTGACCCCCGGCGTCCTCGGCTTCATCGTCTTCGCGGTGATGGCACTGGCGGTGTGGGCCCTGATGAAGTCGATGAACCGCCACATGAGCAGGGTCGACTTCATGGAGCCCCCGGCTCCGAAGACGGAGGGCTCCACCGAGGACGCCGAGGCCACCGGCCCGGCCAAGCCACGGCAGGGCTGAAAGCCTTCCGGGCTCGGCGGGCTCGGCTCCCGAGGGTCGTACCGCCGGGCCGGCGGTACCGACGGCACCCGACTCACTGCCGGGCTGCGACCGCCACCCCCATGACCTCCCGGGCATGGCGGTTCGGCACCATGCCGAGCCGCCATGCCTGCCATCCCGCCTCCAGATTCACGCCGCGCTCCAGCAGGAGCTGGTACGCCTCCAGGTAGCCGTCCAGCTTCGCGTCCCGCAGCGGATGACCGGCGCGGGCCAGCTGGGCCAGTTCCTCCTGCGCCACCGCCGCGCCGACCTCCACGCCGCCGGGAGCCGCGTACGGCAGCAGCGTGCAGCGCAGGAAGCGGGCCCAGTCCTCGCCCCGCCGGTCGCCGTACGAGGCGAACAGACCCACCGCGTCGTCGCACAGGGCCAGTGCCTGCTGTGTACGGGTGTTCCCGGCATCCACCACCGCCAGCTCCAGGCATGTCCACGCCTCCCCGTGGGCGACGCCGATCCGCTGGAAGTTGGCGCGGGCGTCCACCAGGAGCTGGCGGGCGAAGCCGGAGTTCTTCAGCGACCCGGTCTGGGCGGCGCGCTGGTCCCGGGTCACGCGGGCCGAGTGGTGCCGGGCGCAGGCGAGGCCGTAGACGTCCTGCATGCGCGAGAACATCGTGCGGGAGCGTTCCAGCTCGCGTACCGCGACATCCAGGTTGCCCGTCTCCTCCAGGGCCTGGCCCAGGTAGTAGACGGACCAGGCCTCGCCGCGCGCGTCCTCGTTGTCGCGATGCCGGGACGCCGCCTGGCGCAGTCCGTCCACCGCCTGGGAGGGATCCCCGGCGACCAGGCGGGCGCGGGCCAGCTGGGTCAGCGCCCACGCCTCCCCGCGGGCGTCGCGTGTACGGCCGTACAGGTCGAGGGCCTGGCGCAGCTCGGACTCCGCGCGCGGCACGTCGCCCATGCGCAGGCCCAGCTGGCCGAGCTGGAAGTGGGCCCACGCCTCGCCGTGCACCGACTCGCCGGCGCGGTGCAGGACCAGGGAATCGGTGAGCAGGCCCAGGGCCTCCGACACGCGCCCCCGGTCCCGTTCGACCGCCGCCAGCGCGTGCATCGTCCAGGCGCGGTCGGTCGCCAGCTGGGGCGCCGACTGGAGGTCCAGGGCCTCGCGGAGTTTGGCCGCCGCCTCGGTGAGGTGGCCCTGGTGGTGCAGGGTGATGCCGAGGGAGCACAGGGCGCGGGCCGCGCCCGCGTCGTGGTGGGCCTGCATATAGAGGTCGACCACCGAGGTCAGGGTCGTGCGGGCCTTGTCCAGCTCACCCAGCTGACGGGCCGCGATGCCCGTACGCCACTGCACCGAGCGGACCAGCAGGCCCTGGTCCACGGCCTGGGCCAGCTCGCTGATCTCGCCGAGGCGGTAGAGGTCGCCCCGCAGCAGGCAGTAGTCGCACAGGGCGCCCAGCAGATTGAGCACGGCCGCCTGGTTCGCGTCCTCCGCGTGCCTGAGGGCCGCCGTGATGAAGCTCGACTCGTCGTCCAGCCAGCGCAGCGCGTCGTCCAGCGAGGTGAAGCCGTGCGGGCTGAAGCGGTCCGAGCGGGTCGACATGTTGCCGTCGACCAGGCGCAGGACGGATTCCGCGAGATCGGCGTAGTTCACGATCAGCCGCTCCTGGGCCGCCGTACGCTCCGACGGCTCCTCCTCGTCGAGAAGGCGGGCGTGGGCGAAGCCGCGGACCAGGTCGTGCAGGCGGTAGCGGTTGCCGCGGACGTGGTCGATCAGGCCCGACTCGGACAGGGCCACCAGGTGCCGCGTCGCCTCCGCCTCGTCCGTGGCCAGGAGTGACGCCGCCGCTGCCGCGCCCAACGACGCCCGGCCTGCCAGCGCCAGCCTGCGCAGCAGCCGTCTCGCGGACTCCGACTGGTCGGTGTAGCGCAGCCACAGCACCCGCTCGATCGGCTCCACCGGGCCGTACGCGCCCAGATCCGTCGCCAGCGTGCGCGGTGAGCGCGGCCCCAGCGACGAGCCCGCGATGCGCAGCGCCAGCGGCAGCCCGCCGCACAACTCCCCGATCAGCTCGGCGGATTCGGCGTCATAGGGGCTGGCGGAATCCTGCGCCGCCGCGGACAGCAGCTCCTCCGCGCCCGCCGCGTCCAAGGACTCCACCGGCAGCTGGTGCACCCACGCCGCGAGATCCGCCGGCAGGTCGAGAGCCTCCCGCGCGGTGACCAGGACCAGGCTGTCGGAGCGCTCGGGGACGAGGGTGCGGACCTGCTCGGGGTCCGAGGCGTCGTCGAGTACGACAGCGACCGGGAGGCCGGTCAGATGCTGGTGGTAGAGCTCGCTCAGCCGCTTGACCTGCTGGTCCGTCGAGGATCGCTCACGGAAGAGAAGCTGCTCGCGCGGGGCGCCCAATCGGTTCAGCAGATGCAGCAGCGCGTCCCGCGTCGACAGCGGCGGCTCCTCGGTCGTGTCACCGCGCAGATCCACCACGCACGCCCCGCGGAACTGGTCCTTCAGATCGTGGGCCGCACGGATCGCCAGTGCCGTACGGCCACTGCCGGGCGCCCCGTGCAGGACGACCACCGTCGGCTTCGTCTCCGTACTCGCCCGCGCCGCCTGCACCCACTGCCGGATGCGGGCCATCTCCTGCCTGCGGCCCGCGAACGGGCCCATCGGCTCGGGGAGTTGACCGAACGACTGCTCCAGTACGCTCCGGCCGCGGGCCGCCGCGCTCTTGTCCGCGCCCTTCAGTCGCGGCGCCGACTTCTGCGGGCCGGTGGACGCGCTCAGCACCCGCTGCTGGTCGAGGAACGGACGGATGCCCCGTACCTCCAGCGCCGTCAGCCACTGCAGCCGCAGCTGTTCCGGGCCGCCGGGCTGGCCGACGGCGCCCGCGCGATGGTGCGCGGCGGGCAGATGCGTGCCGGCCACCTTCACGACCGTCGCCGCGGCGCCGACGACGCCCACGGTCACGCCCGCTCCGACGGCCGTCACCGTGCCGGTGCCGAGGGCCAGGTCGGACACCACGGCCGCGAGGGCGGCGACGCCGGCCACCATCAGCGGGGTACTGCCGCCTTCCCGCGCGAACCGCTGCCCGAACGTCAGCCGGCCGGCCTCCGCCTCCTCCAGCGCGTGCGTATACGCCTCGTACTCCTCGGCCGCCGCCTGCGCCATGGCGTCCAGCGCGCCGCGCGCCCGCGACAACAGCACCTGTCCCTCGACGCGCCCGCCCGAGCGGCGTACCTCCTCCTCCACGGCCCGAGCCAACAGCCGCTCGGCCTCCGTCCGATGGCTGTCCCGCATGTCACGTCCCCCTCCGGCAGCAACTCCTATGCCTATGAGTGTCCTTCGGGGGAGGCCTGAGCGCGAGAGGGACGGCGATCATCGAACCGCCTTCCGTGACCTTCGAGGTGGATCGCTCGTTCTTTTGACTGGGGAGCGAACTATCGAATCGGGGGCGTTGTGAACCAGCATGTCGTGCGAGACCCGAGTGAACTGATTCCGGTTGTGTCCTATGCGCGTACGTCGGAGGACTCAAGGCAGCGTGACGGGCACGGTGTGCGCTATCAGCTGCGGATCAACGAGCGGATCGCGCATGAACAGGGCTGCATCGTCGTAGCCGCATACAGCGACAACGGTCGCAGCGCCTCCAAGGAGGGAGTGCTGCGGCCTGGATTCGACCGGCTGGTGGCGGACCTGGCACGTGGTCACATCGACGGCGGGCAGCGGGTGGACGGGGTGGTCTGCGTCGCTGACGACCGGCTGTATCGCCGCGCGGAGGATCTCTCGCGGTTTCTTGCCGCGTTGACCAGTCGGCCAGGGCGGATCCATGTGGATCCGCAGGGCGTTCGGGATCCGTACTCGCAGGAGGGGCTGTTGCAGGCGGTGCGATCACTGGAGGTAGCGGTCACGGAAACACGAGTCAGGAGTCGGCGGGTGTCGGACTGGCACTGGGCGCGTGCCGCCGAAGGTGTGCCGCACAGCGGGCCGAGGCCCTTCGGCCGGCAGCAGGACAGAATCACGCTTCATCCCGCAGAGGCGAAGCTCGTTGAGCAGGCGATCAGCGACCGCATCGCGGGGAAGGCGGTCCGGGCCATCGCGGCGGACTGGTGTGATCTCGGGGTCACCGGCACCCGTGGTGGCAGAGCCAACGCGCAGACCGTCACCCAGATCATCACGGCGCCGCGGGTCTGTGGCTATCGGGCCAACCGGGGCGAGTTGCTGTTGATCCCGGACACGGGGCAGCCCGTGCGCGGTCAGTGGGAACCCATTGTGGTGCCGGATCAGTGGCACGCGGTGTGCGCCACGTTCTCGCCCGGGAGTCTGTACCTCCACAGGGGAAGTGGCGCTCCGAGACTGACCGGGCAGAAGCGGATGGCTCCCCGCCACCTGGCCACCGGCTTTCTTCGCTGTGGGGCGCAACGTCACGACGGCACGCTCTGCCGAGGATCGCTGTGCGCTCAGAAAGGGAGGAGCAAGAAGAGCCCGTACGTCTACTCCTGCCGAAGCTGCGGTCGATGCAGCATCAGCGGGCCGCTGGCGGACGAGGCGCTTGAACGGCTGGTCTTCTCCGAAGATCGAGGAGCGGCGAAGCCGCCGCAGCTGCTGCGGGACCGCTGGCGGTCCGGGGAGATGGGGCTCGAGGAGAAGAGGAAGGTCGTCGCGTCCGTCGTCACACGCTGCATCGTCCGCCCCGGCGTGAAGGGAGCCCCTTCCTGGGACCACTCGCGGGTGGAACCCCTGCCGGAGCGCCCCCGTCAGGCAGGATGGAGGTATGCCGAACCGACTGGCCCATGAGACATCCCCGTATCTCCTTCAACACGCCGACAACCCCGTCGACTGGTGGCCTTGGTCGGAAGCGGCCTTCGCGGAGGCGCGTCGGCGAGGTGTTGCCGTACACCTGAGTGTCGGGTATTCGAGCTGCCATTGGTGCCATGTCCTCGCCAAGGAAAGCTTCGAGGACGAGGCCGTGGCCGCATACATGAACGAGCACTTCGTCAACATCAAGGTCGACCGAGAAGAACGCCCCGACGTAGACGCCGTCTACATGGAGGCCGTCCAGGCCGCCACCGGGCAGGGCGGCTGGCCCATGACGGTGTTCCTCACCCCCGACGCCGAGCCCTTCTACTTCGGCACCTACTTCCCGCCCGCTCCCCGGCAGGGGATGCCGTCCTTCCGGCAGGTCCTGGAGGGGGTGCGCAGTGCCTGGGCGGACCGGCGGGACGAGGTCGCCGACGTCGCGGGGAAGATCACCCGGGATCTCGCCGAGCGGGAGATCTCCTACGGCGGGACCGAGGCGCCCGGCGAGCAGGAGCTGGCGCAGGCGCTGCTCGGGCTGACGCGGGAGTACGACCCGCAGCGCGGCGGATTCGGGGGCGCCCCCAAGTTCCCGCCGTCCATGGCGGTCGAGTTCCTGCTGCGGCACCATGCGCGGACGGGGGCCGACGGTGCGCTGCAGATGGCCCAGGACACCTGCGAGCGGATGGCCCGGGGCGGGATCTACGACCAGCTCGGCGGCGGCTTCGCGCGGTACTCCGTGGACCGGGACTGGGTCGTGCCGCACTTCGAGAAGATGCTGTACGACAACGCCCTGCTGTGCCGCGTCTACGCCCACCTCTGGCGCGCCACGGGCTCCGAGCTCGCCCGCCGGGTCGCCCTGGAGACCGCCGACTTCATGGTGCGTGAACTGCGCACCAACGAGGGCGGGTTCGCCTCCGCGCTCGACGCGGACAGCGACGACGGGACCGGCAAGCACGTCGAGGGCGTGTACTACGTGTGGACCCCGCAGCAGCTGCGCGAGGTGCTCGGGGACGACGACGCCGAACTCGCCGCCAGGTACTTCGGTGTGACGGACGAGGGCACCTTTGAGCACGGTTCCTCCGTCCTCCAGCTTCCGCAGCAGGACGGGGTGTTCGACGCCGAGAAGATCGCCTCCGTGAAGGAGCGGCTGCTCGCCGCGCGGGCCGAGCGTCCCGCGCCCGGCCGGGACGACAAGATCGTCGCCGCCTGGAACGGCCTCGCCGTCGCCGCCCTCGCCGAGACCGGCGCCTACTTCGACCGCCCCGACCTCGTGGACGCCGCCGTGGCCGCCGCCGACCTCCTGGTGCGGCTGCACCTCGACGAACACGCCCGCCTCAGCCGCACCAGCAAGGACGGCAAGGCCGGCGCCAACGCGGGCGTACTGGAGGACTACGGCGACGTCGCCGAGGGCTTCCTCGCGCTCGCCTCGGTCACCGGCGAGGGCGTCTGGCTGGACTTCGCCGGGTTCCTGCTCGACCACGTGCTCGCGCGCTTCATCGACGCGGAGTCCGGTGCCCTCTACGACACGGCCGCCGACGCCGAGCAGTTGATCCGCCGCCCCCAGGACCCCACCGACAACGCCGCCCCGTCCGGCTGGAGCGCGGCGGCCGGCGCCCTGCTGAGCTACGCCGCGCAGACCGGCGCGGAGCCCCATCGCGCCGCGGCCGTAAGGGCGCTGGGCGTCGTCAAGGCCCTCGGCCCGCGCGTCCCCCGCTTCATCGGCTGGGGACTCGCCGTCGCCGAGGCCAACCTCGACGGGCCGCGTGAAGTCGCGGTGGTCGGCCCGTCCCTGGCCGACGAGGGCACGAGGACCCTGCACCGTACGGCGCTCCTGGGCACCGCCCCGGGCGCGGTCGTGGCCGTGGGCACTCCGGAGAGTGACGAGTTTCCGCTCCTTGTTGACCGGCCGCTGCAGCAGGGCGCACCCGCCGCGTATGTGTGCCGCAACTTCACCTGCGATGCCCCGACCACGGATCCCGACCGTTTGCGGACCGCGCTGAGCAGGTGAAACGGCAGGCAAATCGGGGCACTTACGCAGCCTGTGTTCGATTTACTCACTCTCGGGGCTCGTTGTGAGGAAACGCGCTCTTCATCAAAACAGCCTGCGGACTTCACAGATCCCCCTTAATGTCTCCACAGTGACGCGACGGCTGTAACTCACCGTTGCGACAGGGGGCATTGGGGATCTGGGGGGATCTGTTGCTGACGTCTTTTTTCATAGCCGTCGTTTCGCTGGCCTTGTTCTGGATGGCGGCTTTCACCTTGTGGTGGCAGATGCACGCGTGGCGTACGCCCGAAGTGCTCGCCTCCACCCGTTTCAGCAGACCGGACGGCGGCGAGCACGTGTCGTTCTCGCTGCTGTTGCCGGCCCGGCACGAACAAGCCGTGCTGGACCACACCATCCAGCGGCTGCTGGAGTCCACACACACCGACTTCGAGATCATCGTCATCGTCGGACACGACGACCCGGAGACCACCGAGGTGGCCGAGCGGGCCGCGGCACGTGATCCGCGCGTCCGCGTCGTCGTCGACACCCACGAGAAGAAGAACAAACCGAAGGCCATGAACACGGCCCTGCCGCACTGCCGCGGCGATGTCGTGGGGGTCTTCGACGCCGAGGACCAGGTCCATCCCGAGCTCCTCGCGCACGTGGACCACGCGTTCCGGACGACCGGGGCGGATGTCGTCCAGGGCGGGGTCCAGCTGATCAACTTCCACTCCAGCTGGTACAGCCTGCGCAACTGCCTGGAGTACTTCTTCTGGTTCCGCTCCCGGCTGCACCTGCACGCGCAGAAGGGGTTCATCCCGCTCGGCGGCAACACCGTCTTCGTACGGACGGACGTGCTCAGGGAAGCCGACGGCTGGGACTCGAACTGCCTCGCCGAGGACTGCGATCTGGGCGTGCGGCTGTCCAGCGTCGGCAAGAAGGTCGTCGTCGCGTACGACTCCGACATGGTGACCAAGGAGGAGACGCCCGGCAGCCTGATGTCGCTGCTCAAGCAGCGCACCCGCTGGAACCAGGGCTTCCTGCAGGTCTACCGGAAGAAGGACTGGAAGCAACTGCCCACGTTCGGGCAGCGGTTGCTGGCCCGCTACACACTCACCACGCCGTTCCTGCAAGCCTTCACCGGGCTGATCATCCCGCTGAACGTGGCGATCGCGCTCTTCCTCGACGTGCCGGTGAGCGTCGCGTTCATCACCTTCCTGCCGGCCGTGACCGCGCTCGTCACGTTCGTCTTCGAGGTCGTCGGACTGCACGACTTCGGCAAGCAGTACGGGCTTCGGGTCCGCTTCGTCCACTACCTGAAGCTGATCGTGGGCGGCCCCTTCTACCAGGTGCTCCTCGCCGGCGCCGCCATCCGCGCCGTATGGCGTGAGCAACGCGGCCGCAATGACTGGGAGTTGACCAGCCACGTCGGCGCACATCTCGCGCACGTGAACCGAGAGGACGTTCCTGCGTGACCTCCACCCTTCCCGCGGTGACCACAGTCAAGGTCCCCGCGCAGCGGCAGCCTGCGCCCACGACGCGTTCGACCAGCCGAACAACCCCGCCGACGCGCCTGCGTTCGTCCCGTCCCGACCTGATCCTGTGCGGCGTGCTCCTCGTCGCGATCCTCGTCGTGCAGGGCTGGAACATCGCCGACTACCCCACCCTCAGCGACGACGAGGGCACCTACCTCGCCCAGGCCTGGGCCGTCCAGGAGGGCCGCGGCCTCGCCCACTACACGTACTGGTACGACCACCCGCCGCTCGGCTGGATCCAGCTGGCCCTGCTGACCTGGATACCGGCCGCGCTCAGCCCCGAGTCGATGAACGTGGGCACCATGCGCGCCGCGATGCTCGTCATCAGCGCGGTCAGCGCGGTCCTCGTCTACGTCCTCGGGCGGCGGCTGTCCCTGCCGCGCTGGGCGGCCGGACTCGGCATGGTCCTGTTCGGGCTCTCGCCGCTGTCGGTCGTGCTCCAGCGGGAGATCTTCCTCGACAACCTCGCGGTGATGTGGACGCTCCTCGCGTTCGCCCTCGCCGCCTCCCCGAGCCGCCACCTCTGGCACCACTTCGGCGCGGGGATCGCAGCGGCCACGGCCGTGCTGACCAAGGAGACGATGCTCTTCGTCCTCCCCGCGGTCTTCGTCACCATGTGGCGGCACAGCCACCGCGACACCCGTAAGTTCGCCCTGACCGGCGCCGTCACCGCCTGCACGCTGATCGGCCTGTCGTACCCGCTGTTCGCCCTGCTGAAGGGCGAGTTGTTCCCGGGCAGCGGGCACGTCTCGCTCTGGGACGGCATCAAGTACCAGATGACCAGGCCCGGTTCGGGCTTCATCCTCGACCAGGGATCCGGCTCCTGGGGCGTCCTGCAGTCGTGGCTCTACTACGACCGCGTCCTCATCGTCGGCGGCCTCGCGGGCGGCCTGCTGCTCCTGGTCACCTGGCGCTGGTCGGTCACCGCCCGGGCCCTGGCGGGCCCCTCCTTCGCGGTGGTGATCCTCGCGCTGGTGGCCATGCGCCCCACCGGCTACCTGCCCGCGATGTACGTCATCCAGGCGCTGCCGTTCCTCGCCCTCGTCCTCGCCGGTGGCACGGCCTCCGTCGCCCACGCCGTCCTGCGGCGACGGCGTTCCGAGGCCGAGAACCGGTACGTCACCGGCGGGCGGTACGCCCTCGCGGCCGTCCTCGCGATCGCGGCCGGCGCCTATGTCGTACCCCGCTGGTACGACGGCGCCCACACCGCCGTCACCGCCGACGCCAACGCGCCCTACCAGGCGGCCTCGAAGTGGCTGGCCACGGAGGTGGAGGACCCGAAGGACACCCGGGTGCTCGTCGACGACGCGCTGTGGCTGGACCTGGTGCACGCCGGGTACGAGCCCGGGCTCGGCGCCATCTGGTTCTACAAGGCGGACCTCGACCCGGCCGTGACGAAGACGATGCCGCGCGGCTGGAAGGACCTCGACTACGTCGTCGCCTCGCCGACGGTGCGGCGGGACGCGGTCGACCTGCCCAACGTCAAGGCGGCCATGGAGCACTCGAAGCCGGTCGCCGTGTTCGGCACCGGTGCGGACCGGATCGAGATCCGGCAGATCCAGACAGCATCCGGAGGGGTTCGATGACGCACGAGTACACCGCCCCAGGAGCGCTGGGCGAACCGTCGGTCGATGCCGCCGAGGTGCCCGAGCCGGGCGCCGTCACCATCGTCGTACCGACCTACAACGAGTCGGCGAACGTACGGCAGTTGCTGCACCAGATCACCGAGTCGGTGCCGTCCCGGCTGCCCTGCGAGGTCGTCTTCGTGGACGACTCCAGCGACGACACCCCGCAGGTCATCGAGGAGGCGGCACAGGACTGCCCGTTCCCCGTCACCGTCATCCACCGCGACGAACCCGTCGGCGGGCTCGGCGGCGCGGTCGTCGAGGGGATGAAGGCGGCCGGGTCGGACTGGATCGTCGTCATGGACGGCGACTGCCAGCACCCGCCGTCCCTGGTCCCGGACCTGGTCGCCACCGGCGAGCGCGCGAACGCCGGGCTCGTCGTCGCCTCCCGGTACATCAAGGGCGGCAGCCGGGCCGGGCTCGCCGGCAGCTACCGGGTGGCCGTGTCGCGCGGCGCGACCTGGCTGACCAAGTCCCTCTTCCCGCGCAGGCTGCACGGCATCAGCGACCCGATGAGCGGCTTCTTCGCGATCCGGCGCAGCGACATCACCGCGGAGGCGCTCAAGCCGCTCGGTTACAAGATCCTGCTGGAGCTGGCGGTCCGCAGCCGCCCGCGCACGGTCACCGAGGTGCCGTTCGTGTTCCAGGACCGGTTCGCGGGGGAGTCCAAGTCCACGGCGGCGGAAGGCCGGCGCTTCCTGCGGCACCTCGCCGGGCTGCGTACGGCCGACCCGCTGTCCCGGATGGTGGTGTTCGGGCTGATCGGGCTGACGGGATTCGTGCCGAACCTGGCCGCGCTGTGGGCGCTGACCCAGGCGGGGCTGCACTACCTCCCGGCGGAGATAGTCGCCAACCAGTTCGGCGTGGCCTGGAACTTCCTGCTCATCGAGAAGCTGCTGTTCCGCGACCGCCGTATCCACCGCCACTGGGCCGACCGCACCGTACGGTTCGCGCTGCTCGCCAACGCCGACCTGGTGCTGCGCATCCCGCTGATCGCGCTGCTCGTCGGGCAGTTCGGGTTGGCCGTGCTGCCGGCCACCGCGCTGGCCCTGGTCATCACCTTCGTCCTGCGTTTCGTCGGTACCGAAGCGCTGGTCTATCTGCCGCGCCGGAGCGGGAAGGGCACCGGGCGCGGGAGCCGCACAGCAAGGAGTTCCGCATGAGAACCAGCCGCAAGAGATCCGGGAGGAGAACGGCCCTGCTGGCCGTCATGGGCCTGACCGGGGGCCTGCTCCTCACCTCGCCCGAGTCCGCCTCCGCCGCCAACCTCATCAAGAACCCCGGCTTCGAGACCGCCGGCACCGACGACATGCCCTACTGCTGGAAGAAGTCCGGCTGGGGCGACAACGACTTCACCTTCGAGACGACGACGGACGCCCACAGTGGCTCCAAGGCGATGAAGGTGTCACTGACCCGCCGTGCCGAGGGCGATCGCAAGGCGCTCATCACCGAGTCCGCCGACTGCGCGCCCGTCGTCACGCCGGGCAAGCAGTACGACCTGGGGCTCTGGTACAAGTCGACCACCCCCGACACCTCGGTCACCCTCTTCCGGCACGACGCGACTGCGGGCTGGCAGTACTGGACCGACCTCAAGACGCTGGAGATGGCGGGCGGTTGGACCGAGGCGACGGTCCGTACGCCCGAGGTGCCCGCCGGCACCGACCGGATCGCGTGGGGCGTCTCCGTGTACGGCACCGGCTCCGTCACCACCGACGACTACACGATGGACCAGGTCGCCGAACCGGTCCCGGACCCGGTGTGCACGGGGACGGCCGAGGAGTGCGCGAACGGCCGCTGGGACGTGCTGCCCACGAAGAACCCGGTCCGCTCCATGCACTCCGTCGTCCTGAACAACGGCAAGGTGCTGCTGATCGCGGGCTCCGGCAACGACCCGACGATGTTCCAGGCGGGCACCTTCACGAGTGCGGTCTACGACCCGCAGAACGGCACGTACAAGCAGATCCCGACGCCCAAGGACATGTTCTGCGCCGGTCACGTCCAGCTCGACGACGGGCGTGTGCTCGTGATGAGCGGCAACAAGGGCTATCCGTCGGCGGACGGCACGGTCGGCTACCAGGGCTACAAGGACTCGTACATCTTCGACCCGGTCAGCGAGACGTACAGCAAGACCAACGACATGAACGACGGCCACTGGTACCCGTCGGCCACCATCCTCGGCAACGGTGACGTGATCTCCTTCGGCGGGCTGAAGGAGGACTCGACCGGTTCGGTGACCGCCGAGCGGTGGTCGGACGCCGAGCAGAAGTGGCTGGAGCTCTGGAAGGTCAACCAGACCTGGTCGTACTGGGGTCTGTACCCGTCGATGATCCTGATGCAGGACGGCCGCCTCTTCTACTCCGGCAGCCATGTCTTCGGCAACAACATCCCGGGCACCGGATCGGCGATCTACGACTACGACGCCAACACGGTCACCCAGGTCCCCGGCCTGCAGCGCAAGGACGAGCGCGACCAGTCCGCGAGCGTGCTGCTGCCGCCGGCCCAGGACCAGAAGGTCCTCACCATCGGCGGCGGCAACATCGACTCCAACCCGGACGCGAACCGCCTCACCGACGTCATCGACCTCAAGCAGCCCAACCCGTCCTACGTCGCCGGCCCGCCGCTCCCGCAGGGCACCGTCGACCTCGGAGCCGGCAAGGTCCCGCAGACCGGCAACCAGGGCAAGATGTACGTCTCGGCCGTGCTGCTGCCCGACGGCAAGGTCCTGGAGACCGGTGGCGCGCTGCACAACCGGGCCGACCCGGTGTACGAGTCGTCGCTCTACGACCCGGCGACCAACACCTTCGACCCGGTGGCGGCGGACCCGGAGGAGCGCGGCTACCACTCCTCGGCGTTCCTCCTGCCCGACGGCCGCGTGATGGCCACCGGCGACAACCCGGGCAACGGCTCCTGGAACCATGACGTGTCGATCTACACCCCGCCCTATCTCCTCAAGGGCGAACGTCCGACGATCACTTCGGTGATCGACACCGAGTGGACGTACGGCGACACCCAGCGGATCACCGTCGACCGGCCCATCGCCAAGGCCGAGCTGATCCGCCCGGCCGCCGTGACTCACTCGTCGGACCCGAACCAGCGCTTCGTGGATCTCCCCCTGTCGGTCGACGGCAACAACGTCGACCTGAACGTGACGAGCAACCCCAACCTGGCCCCGCCCGGCTGGTACATGCTCTTCGCGGTCGATGCCAACGGAGTGCCGTCGGTGGCCAAGTGGGTGCACCTCCAGGGCCCGCAGGCGCTGAGCGCCAAGGACGCCTCGGCGCATGTCCACGACTTCGCCGACAACCTCAAGGGCAAGGTCGCGGGCCCCGGCAAGAAGCGCACGTCGCAGAAGGTCAGCCCGACCGTGTCCGGCTGCGACCGGCACTACGGCTCCGCCAACGTCTGTGTGCCGACGGACTTCCCGCCGACCGTGAAGGCTACGACGAAGGCGCGCTGCGACTGGCTGAAGAAGAACGACTACGGCCGCCTCAAGGTCAACGGCAAGGACGACCCGCTGCGGCTGGACACGAACAGGGACGGAATCGCCTGCGGAAAGGGTGATGTGACCCGGCGCTAGCCGGCGTAGTCCGCGAGGGCGCGCTCCACGATGGCGACCAGCTGTTCGTGGTGCGCGCCCTTCCAGTACGCGCGCTTGCACGCGGTGCACTGCGCGAAGACGTCGTACGACCGCTGCGTGCCGCCCTCCAGCTGGTCCGCGACCTCCTCCTTGGTGGCCTCCTTGAGCAGGCCGTTGCAGGCGGTGCAGCGGGTCCAGGGCCGCAGCTCGGGGCGGAACCGGCCCAGGATGTCGCGGAGTTGGTCCTCGGGGCGGGTGCTGTAGACGTACGCGCCGGCCCACAGTTCGCGGCGCCGCAGCAGGCCCCGGTCCCGGCTGAGCATGACCCGCTGCTCGGCTGCCGAGAGGGCGGCCAGCGCCGGGTCGCCGATGTCCGTCGACTCGTACGCCGTGTCCACGCCGAGCAGGCGCATACGGCGGGCGAGGGTGCCGAGGTGGACGTCGAGCAGGAAGCGCAGCGGGGCGCCGGGCACCCGCTGAGGGCGCTCGACGGGCCGTACGGAAACGGACTGGCCCGCCGTCGGGATGTGCGAGACCGGCACCTCGTGGCCGTCCACGACCAGCGGACCGGCCTCGGTCAGCGGGACGCCGAGGGACTCGACGACATGGCCGAGGGTCGAGAAGCCGTCGGCGGTGACCTGGGCGGCACCGTCCTGGCGCCGTCCGTTGGGGAGGAACAGGCGCAGCTCGGGGGCGAACTCGACGTGGATCTCGGGACCGTTCACCCGGTCAGGATGGCACGGCACAGGGGGCGCGCCTCAGGTGTTTTTCGCGGGGAGGCCGTGCTCGATGACGTCCAGGGCGCGGTCGAGGAGGACGTGGAGGTCGTCCTCGAAGTCGTTCTCGGCCCAGTACAGGGTGATCTCCACAAGGCCGCCGATGAGGGACATCGTGAAGACCCGCACCTCGAAGCTGTCCCGTGCCCTGCCGGTGCGCTCGGCGATGGCCTCGCCGAGCATCCGGCCGGTGACCGACATGCTCTCCAGCATCCGGGACCGCACCGCGGGGACCTGGACCAACAGGTGCGAGCGCAGCCGCACGGCCTCGGGATCCTCCTGCGTCGCGGCGCCGATGGCCAGCCGCATGACGTACCGCAGGGACTCCATCCACGGCTCGTCCGCCGGCCGCCTGCGCAACTCGTCCAGCAGGATCGGGTCGTACTCGTCCGTGAGGACGATGTCCTCCTTGGTCGGGAAGTAGCGGAAGACCGTGGACGGCGACACCTCGGCACGCTCGGCGATCTGCTCGATCGTGGTGGTGTCGTAGCCCTGCAACTTGATCAGCGCGTACGTCGCGTCGCGGATCGCCGTCCGGGTCTTGATCTTCTTCCGCTCCCGAAGCCCCAGCTGGGGACGGTCGGTCAGGGGAGAGGAGTGCGCGGGGGTCATGGGGCTCATTGTCGGGCATCGGCCCCCGCGGCGGCCATGTCCGGGCTCTCGGGCTCACGCGCATCGGGCGTGCCCGGCAGGATCACCGCCGCCGGCTCCGCCGAGCCGACCCGCTCGGCCACGAGGTGCGCCGCGACCACGGACCCAGCGCCCACCAGCGGCGAGCATCTGTAGTGACAGTAGGCACGAAATGAGAGCAACTCTCAAAAGAGTAAGACCATCAGTATCTTGCGACTGTCAACATTTTTGGACGCGAAAAGGGCCACGGCTGGGAAGTCGTGGCCCTTGGAGAGGCTGTGCGGTGGACTACGCGTGCTGGTACGCGACCAGCGAGATCCCGACGTAGTGCACGACGAACGCCGCCAGTGTGAAGGAGTGGAAGACCTCGTGGAAGCCGAACCAGCGCGGTGACGGGTTCGGGCGCTTGATGCCGTAGATCACGCCGCCCGCGCTGTAGAGGAGGCCGCCGACGATCACCAGGACCAGCACCGCGATGCCGCCGGTGCGCATGAAGTCCGGGAGGAAGAAGACGGCCGCCCAGCCCATCGCGATGTAGCAGGGGGTGTACAGCCAGCGCGGGGCGCCGACCCAGAACACCCGGAAGACGATGCCCGCCGCGGCCGCGCCCCAGATGCCCCACAGCAGCCACTGCCCCTTGGCGCCCGGCAGCAGCAGCATCGTCAGCGGTGTGTATGTGCCCGCGATGATCAGGAAGATGTTGGCGTGATCGAGCCGGCGCAGGATGCCGTCCATGCGCGGGCTCCAGTTGCCCCGGTGGTACAGCGCGCTCACGCCGAACAGCAGACAGGCCGTGAGGGCGTAGATCCCGCAGGCGAGACGGCCCCGGGGTGAGTCCGCGAGGGCGGTGAGTGCCAGGCCCGCGACGAGCGCGGCCGGGAACATGCCGAGGTGCAGCCAGCCGCGGAGTCTGGGCTTGATCTCGTCCGAGAGCTGCTGGGCGTGGTGCGCGATCTGGTGCTGCAAGGAGGGCGCGCCGGAGTCGCGGCCGGCGGCCGGCGTGTCCGAGGATGCGTCGGGGACGGGCGCAGTCATGCCCTGCATGGTACCTACGGAACCGTAAGTTACGTATCAGGACGGCGAGATGGCTGCCCGGAAGTGGCCATCGTCTCATGGGGTACCCGGCAGGAGCGCACCCGGGGTGAAGCAGTGGTGACGCATCGAAAACATCTGGATGAGTGGCGATGCTCACGCCGCTCACCTGTGACGCCCTCTGGACATATGCGCGGACGCGTCGGATGATCAAATGAGTGCGGTCGGCACCGGATGAGCGCGGAAGATCCACGGCAGATCAGTCCGCGAAGCACCCGGGTCGCGGCCCCCACGGGGCATACAAGGGCATATTCAGGACAAAAACCCCTCATTTAGGAGCAACCGTGGCGCGCGACATCGCGGCTCCCCCCGTCGTACCCACCACCCACCGGGAGCTGGTCTCGTGGGTGAACGAGATCGCTGAACTGACGCAGCCGGACAGCGTGGTCTGGTGTGACGGATCCGAGGCCGAGTACGAGCGTCTGGCCGAGGAGCTCGTCGCGAAGGGCACCTTCAAGAAGCTCGACCCGATCAAGCGCCCCAACTCGTACTACGCGGCCTCCGACCCGACCGACGTCGCCCGCGTCGAGGACCGGACCTTCATCTGCTCCGAGAAGGAGGAGGACGCAGGCCCGACCAACCACTGGAAGGACCCCGCCGAGATGCGGGAGATCTTCGCCGGTGAGAAGGGCGTCTTCCGCGGCTCGATGCGCGGCCGGACCATGTACGTCGTGCCGTTCTGCATGGGCCCCCTCGGCTCCGACCTCTCCGCGATCGGCGTCGAGATCACCGACTCCGCCTACGTCGCGGTCTCCATGCGCACCATGACCCGCATGGGTCAGCCCGTCCTCGACGAGCTCGGTGAGGACGGCTTCTTCGTGAAGGCCGTGCACACGCTCGGAGCGCCGCTGGAGGCGGGCGAGCAGGACGTGCCCTGGCCGTGCAACAGCACCAAGTACATCTCCCACTTCCCCGAGGCCCGCGAGATCTGGTCCTACGGCTCCGGCTACGGCGGCAACGCCCTACTCGGCAAGAAGTGCTACGCCCTGCGCATCGCCTCCGTGATGGCCCGCGACGAGGGCTGGCTGGCCGAGCACATGCTGGTCCTCAAGCTCACCCCGCCGCAGGGCGAGGCCAAGTACGTCGCCGCCGCCTTCCCGAGCGCCTGCGGCAAGACCAACCTCGCCATGCTGGAGCCCACGATCTCCGGCTGGACCGTCGAGACGATCGGCGACGACATCGCCTGGATGCGCTTCGGTGCGGACGGCCGGCTGTACGCCATCAACCCCGAGGCCGGCTTCTTCGGCGTCGCGCCCGGCACCGGTGAGCACACCAACGCCAACGCGATGAAGACGCTGTGGGGCAACTCGGTCTTCACCAACGTGGCGCTCACCGACGACAACGACATCTGGTGGGAGGGCATGACGGAGGAGACTCCGGCCCACCTGACGGACTGGAAGGGCAACGACTGGACGCCGGGCAGCGAGACGCCGGCCGCCCACCCGAACGCCCGCTTCACCGTCCCCGCTTCCCAGTGCCCGATCATCGCGCCCGAGTGGGAGGACCCCAAGGGCGTGCCGATCTCGGCGATCCTGTTCGGTGGCCGCCGCGCCACGGCCGTCCCCCTGGTCACGGAGTCCTTCGACTGGAACCACGGCGTCTTCCTCGGCGCCAACGTGGCCAGCGAGAAGACGGCCGCCGCCGAGGGCAAGGTCGGCGAGCTGCGCCGCGACCCGTTCGCGATGCTGCCGTTCTGCGGCTACAACATGGGCGACTACATGGGCCACTGGGTCGACGTCGCCAAGGACAAGGACCAGGCGAAGCTCCCGAAGATCTACTACGTCAACTGGTTCCGCAAGAACGACGAGGGCAAGTTCGTCTGGCCCGGCTTCGGCGAGAACAGCCGCGTCCTGAAGTGGATCGTCGAGCGCCTCGACGGCAAGGCCGAAGGCGTCGAGACCCCCATCGGCATCCTGCCGGCCAAGGGCGCCCTGGACACGAACGGCCTGGAACTGGCCGACTCCGACCTGGACTTCCTCCTCACCGTCGACAAGGAGGTCTGGCGCGAGGAGGCCGCGCTCGTCCCCGACCACCTGAACACGTTCGGCGACCACACGCCCAAGGAGCTGTGGGACGAGTACCGCGCTCTGGTGCAGCGCCTGGGCTGACCAGCCCCCAAAGACGCCGCGGCCGGCTCCGATTGTGCCCTGACCAGCAATATCGTCACGGCCGGCCGCGGTGACAGCACCACAGACCGGCGAGGTTCCGTACAACGACGTGCGGGGCTGTGGGCCTGTCGTCGCACGCTCCCGTCCGCCCCGACGGGAGAAACGCGACGACGGGCCCTCGCCTGCTTACAGCGTCCCGCCCCGGTCCTCCAGGTACCGGGTGTGGGTCTCCTGGCGGCGGGCCTCCACCTCGCGCAGGCTCGCCGCCAGGCGCTCGGCGTCCTTCTTCAGCAGGCCGAGCTGGCGCTCCAGATGCAGTTCGGGGGACTCGGTTCCCGGCGTCATCCGGGTCCACCAGCGCGTCCGTACGAAGCTGTCGACGGCCTCGGGGAGATCGCGCCGCACGATCCGGGAGAGCACGTGCACGCCCTCCGGGTCGTGGGTGAGCAGCTCGGCGACCCAGCCGCGGTCGAGCAATGCGGTGAGCAGCTCGGTGAGTTCACGCAGCCGGGCGGCTGCCGTGACCGACAGCTCGATGTCTGCCAGATAGCCGCGCAGCTTCTCGAAGTCGCCCCGCACCTCGTCGAGCTGGGCCGACGGGTCCGGGAAGTCGGGCAGCGCGGGCAGCTCCGGCGGGGCGATCAGTGCGCCCGCGCCGTACAGACCGGCGACGACGACGGGCCAGTACGGCCCCGCGACCCCCGTGAGGGTCAGCACGACGCCGGCCAGCCCGCACGCGCTTCCGGCGATGTTCTTGCGGGACTCCAGGTACGACAACGCCTTACTGGTAGCCACGGATCTCCTCGAAGGCGCCGTCCAGCGAGCCCTCCTGGGCGTCGAAGAGGCGGCCGCCGGTCAGCTCGGCGATGTGCTCCAGCTCGGAGCGGTCGGAGTCGCCGAAGAGGATGGGGAAGACGGGCGTCTCCCGCCGGTCGCGGTCGAGCCCCGCGTAGAAGGAGTCGAAGTCCGCCGCCTCGTCGCCGGTGGTGTTCTCGCCGTCCGTCATCAGCACGATCGACGTGAAGGTGTCCTGCGACCGGCCGGCGCCCAGATGCTCGTACGCCTTCTCCAGCGAGGTGTAGATCGCTGTGTCGCCCTCGGCGCTCAGCTCGTCGGTCTCCTCGCGGATACCGGCGAGCCCGGCCTTCGGGTCGGCCGGATCGACGACATGCGTGGCCACGCTCTTCACATCGGAACCGAAGGGCATCAGCGTGACCTCCTCGCGCTCGCGGAAGTCGCCGGTGAGGTCGGCGAGCGCCTGCTTCAGCTGCTCCAGCCGGTCGCCCTCCATCGAGCCCGAGGTGTCGAGGACGTAGACCGTCCTGGACGGGCGGCGCAGCTCGTTCTCGTACGAGTCGAGCAGGCCGTCGGCCACGGAACGGCTGCCCGGGAAGGGCAGTTCGCGCCGCCTGCTGGTCTCCAGGCCGGGCCCGGGCCGGACGGAGGCGACGACCGGGCGGCGGTGGGTGCGCTCGGTGATCAGCCGCTGGAGGTCGTCGGTGCGCAGGGCATCGGTGACACGGCGGACGTCCTCGCGGGTCTCGGCGTCGGTGGACGCGAGGGAGGAGAGCGGGTAGTCGGCGGTGACGACGCCGTCCTTGGGGCGGATCACGGTCAGGCCCGGGATGCCCTTGAGGACCGACTCGTAGTTGAGCAGCGCGTCGACGTTCCCGCGCCGTTCGTACGCCGCCGCCAGCCAGCCCGACGAACCCGACGTCAGCTTCTGCCCCTTGAAGAACTCCTTCAGGCGGGGCGTGGCCTTGGTGACGTCGGCGTCGGTGAGCGCGGACTGGGCGCCGGAGAGGGCCGAGGCCACCGAAACGAGCGTGGCGAAACCGGAGTTGGAGCGGGCCGGGTCGGTCATGCCGTACGTCAACTTGCCGTCCTGGACGGCCTGCTCGATCTGCGACCAGGTGACGTCATCCGGCTTCCAGCCGAGCCGGCCGAGGGTGGTCGTCCTGACTCCGAGGGCGACCGGGCTCGCCATGACCGGCGTCTCCGACACGACCTTCTTCGCCGCGTCGGGGCGCAGCCGCAGATAGTCGTTGGAGGACAGCCACAGGGCGTCGTACTGCCCGTCCACCTTGCCCTTCGCCAGCATCTCGACGGCGTCGAGTGTGCCCATGTAGGTGGGCCGGATCCTGACGCCCGTGTCGCCGGCGATCCGGTCGAGGACCGGGGTCATGTCACTGAGCTCGCTGGAGGCGAGGACACGGAGGGTGCCGGGCTGCGGGGCGTTCGGGTCCGGGTCGTCGGTGCCCTTCTCCGCGGTGCAGCCCGCCAGCAGCGCCACCGCCGTGAGAGCGACGGCGAGCAGGCGCCCGGGGCGTCGGATGTGTCGGGTGTGCTGGGTGTGTCGGGCGTGTCTCATCCGTGGCCGCCCTCCAGCGCGCCCTGCGAGCGGCTGCGCTCCAAGTAGGCACTCGCGTGCTGCAGTTCGGCGGTCAGGTTCTCCACCGTCGTCGCCATCGCCTCGGTCGCCTGCACCTTGTAGGTGTCGATGGCGTCGAGGGTGCGGTAGATCTGCTGGAAGGCCGAGCGCAGGGTCTCGGCGCCGACGGCCGGGTCGGCGGCGATGCGCTGGATCTCGCCGCTCTGCGTGGCGAGCATCTCGGCGTTGCCCCGGATGAGGTCCTCGGTCGTGCCTCGCAGGGCGTTGACCTGTTCGATGACCTTCTTCTGGTTGTCGAGGGCGGACGACAGCATCACGGAGATGCGCAGCGCCGAGACGGTCGTGGTCGCGGCCCGGTCGACGCCCTTGATCAGTTCCTCGTTGTTGCGTCGCACGACGTCCATGGCGAGGTAGCCCTGCGCGCACACCGCGAGCTGGGTGAGCAGGTCCTGGTGCTTCTGCCGGACGGGGAAGAGGATGTCGGCCCGGAGGTTGTCCGCCTGTGCGGGGTCCTGTGTCTGCACACCGGTGATGTGCTGCCCGACGGCCGTGTCCAGGGCTTCGGTCAGGACGACGTACTCCTGGAGCTTGCCCATGGTCTCCCAGAGCCGCACCCGCTCGGTCTGCAGGGCGGCGTTGTCGCGGCGGAGCTCGTCCTGCCCGCCCCGGAGCGACCCGACGATCTTGTTCAGGGTCCCCTGGGCCGAGGCGTACTTGGCGACGTGGTCGCGCAGTTTGTTGCCGCCGGGAAGCCTGGAGAGGAACTTGCGCCCCTTTGAGGCGGGCAGGTCCCGCGGGTCCAGGTCCTGCACGACCCGCCGCAGTTCCACGAGCGAGCCCGCGACCTGCGACTGGGCGTCCCCGCCCTGGTCGGGCAGGCTGCGGATGGTCCGCTCCAGCATGCGGTTGGACTGCGCGGCGGCGCTGCGCATCTCGCCGGCACCGAGGCCGGTGATCTCACCGACCTTGCCGGCGAACTCGGGGGAGCGGGCGTCGAGCGCCGCGAGCCCCTCCACGTACGCGGATGCCTTCTTCGCCATGTCCGTACGGACGCCCTCGTCGACCGGGACGAGTCCGCCGGCCCTCTCGCGCGGCACGGTGGCCACGGGCTCGGGCGGAGTGAGGACGAAATCGTCGTCGCTGTTGTTCATGAGGTGCTGCCCCCTTATCCGCGCGCCCGTCGCGCCAGCTCGTGCAGCACCTCGGCGGTGGGCACGGGCGCCTGGCGGACGCCGGTCAGTTCCTGCTTGAGATACGTCGTGTCCGAGGCGAACTCGGTGACCTCGCCCTGCGGGCGGAACCCGTGCTTGACCTCCAGCGCCCGCAACTTCGGGTCCGTGGCGAGGAGTTCGGCGACCGCATGCCCGTTCTCGGTGAGCGGTACGGCCGTGTGGTCGCTGTTGACCGTGGTGTCGGGGTAGAGGACGACCAGGTCGTCGGGCTGCTGCCCGTCCGTCAGCAGCGAGGCCACCTGGGACTCGTAGACCACGACGAGGGGATTGCCGGCCCCGCTGACGAAGTCGCGGAAGGCGGCGTCGCTGCTGGACTGCTGGGCGCCCTGCACACTGACCAGCTTGTGCAGCAGGGGCGAGGTGCGGTCCACCTCGGCGCCGGAGGCGACGACCTTGCCGCCGTTCGCGACGTAGGAGGCCGCGGCGAGGTAGAGGGCGCCGGAGTTGGAGGTCTCGGGGTCGGTGCTGGACAGGTAGAGCGTGCCTGTCAACTCCCCGTACTTCCCGGCGCCCTTGAGCTGCTGCCAGGTGCGGTCGGCGCGGGCGGCGTCCAGATAGGCGGCCATCGCGAAGGTGCCGCGGTGCTCGGTGTCCAGGGTGGCGAGCTTGTTTGCCGCGAGCACCTCGGCGGCGCTCTTGTGCGCCACGACGACGAGGGGCGAGTAGAAGGGGCGGGGGAGAGTCCCCGTCACCTTGTACTTCGCGGCGAGTTCGGCGGCCGGCGCCCGGCTCGACGGCAGCGCGAGGTCGTACCCCGCGAGGTCGAGTCCCTCCATGGCCCAGGACCCGGAGGTCTCGGCCTTCACGGTGTAGCCCTTGGCGGCGAGGGCCCGCACCACGTCGGGATCGGCGAAGAACTCCGCCTTCTCCGATCCGATCACCGCGCGCACGGTCTTCGTTGCCGTGCTCGTGTCCCCATCACTGCGGCCCGCGACGACGGCGGCCACCACGCCACCGATCAGCAACACCGCGAGGACGATTCCTGCAATTCGTCTCACGCCGGGGAGAGTGCTCGCGGAATCCAACGTTCCCCGCCGACGAGGGTGAACGGCGGGTGTCATGTCGGTCCCGTTCCAGCACGGGCGACGGCAACGCCCTGCTTTCAGGGGCGCGGGGAACTGCGCGACAAGCCACCACGAACCGGTGGCCGCGACCCGGTATCAAGCCCTACGGCGAAGGCGGAAGTCGGCCAAGCCGACGCAGTGCTGTGGCACCCGGTCCGCGCGTCGCTGCGGGTGCACGCGGACCGGGGCCGTTCGAGGGGGTGTCAGCCGACGCCGGTCAGTTCCTGCGACTCGGGCTGCGCAGCGGCGTGCGCGTCCATCCGCTCGGCGGCGAGGATCGCGGCAGCGGTGTCCGCCCGGGAGGCCGCGACGACCAGCGCACGGCCCGCCAGGGCATGCGCCCGGTGATGCAGCGCCGCGAGCCTCGCGTCACCGCCGGCGGCAGCCGCGCGGGCCGGCGCACGTCCGCCCCGCAGCCGGGCCACCTGCTCGGCGAGCCGCTCGGCGGCCTCGTCGAGGTCGGTGGACGGGGCCTGCGCACGCAGCTCGTCGGTGACGGCGAGCAGCGCCGCGAGGTGGCCCGCGAGCTGGATGTCCAGCTCCTCCTCGCGCGACCGGTGGGGGAAGTCGGAGGTGGTGCCGGCCATCGTGCTGTGGACCGACTTGGTGCGGATCGGTTCGTACATGGGGATGGCCTCCTGTGCTCTGACAGGAAGCCATCCTAGCTTAGATTTCGTCTAAAGTTGAGCGCGTCACAAAACAGGGCCGCCCGCACACGGAGCGTGAGCGCCCGTCCGGGGCCGTCAGGGCTGGCCGTAGCCGTCGAGGAACCGCCCGATCCGTCCCATCGCGTCCCGCAGGTCCGTTGCCGTCGGCAGGGTCACCACCCGGAAGTGATCCGACTCGGGCCAGTTGAAGCCCGTGCCCTGAACGACCATGATCTTCTCGCTCCGCAGCAGGTCCAGGACCATCTGCCGGTCATCCTTGATCTTGAAGACCTTCGGGTCGAGGCGCGGGAAGAGATACAGCGCCCCCTTCGGCCGTACGCATGTCACGCCGGGGATCTGCGTCAGCAGCTCGTACGCGACATCCATCTGCTCCTTCAGCCGCCCCCCGGGCAACACCAGGTCATTGATGGTCTGCCGCCCGCTGAGCGCGGCCACGACCCCGTGCTGACCGGGCATGTTCGCGCACAGCCGCATGTTCGCGAGGATGGTGAGGCCCTCGATGTAGGAGTCGGCGTGGGCGCGCGGGCCCGAGATCGACATCCAGCCCACCCGGTACCCGGCGACCCGGTAGGCCTTGGACATGCCGTTGAAGGTGAGGGTGAGCAGGTCGGGGGCGACGGCGGCCGTGGGCGTATGGGTGGCGTCGTCGTACAGGATCTTGTCGTAGATCTCGTCGGAGCAGACGAGGAGGTTGTGCCGCCGGGCGATGTCCGTCAGCCCCCGCAGCATGGCCTCGTCGTACACGGCCCCCGTCGGGTTGTTGGGGTTGATGATGACAATGGCCTTGGTGCGGTCGGTGACCCTGCGCTCGATGTCGGCGAGGTCGGGCATCCAGTCGGACTGCTCGTCGCACCGGTAGTGCACGGCGGTACCGCCGGACAGGGAGACGGCGGCGGTCCACAGCGGATAGTCCGGCGCGGGCACCAGGACCTCGTCCCCGTCGTCGAGGAGCCCCTGCATCGCCATGACGATCAGCTCGGAGACGCCGTTGCCGATGAAGACGTGCTCGACGTCCGTCTCGATGCCGAGGGTCTGGTTGTGCATGACGACGGCCCGGCGCGCGGCGAGCAGCCCCTTCGCGTCGCCGTACCCGTGGGCCGACGACACGTTGCGGAGGATGTCCTCCAGGATCTCGGGCGGACACTCGAAGCCGAACGCCGCCGGGTTCCCGGTGTTCAGCTTGAGGATCCGATGCCCCGCCGACTCGAGCCGCATCGCCTCCTCGAGCACCGGGCCCCGGATCTCGTAACAGACGTTGGCGAGCTTGGTCGACTGGATCACCTGCATGCCAAGGAGCTTACGGCCCGGTAACGGCCCCCGACACGTGAGACGCGGGGTTTGGGCTGTTATCGGCGGTAGCTGTCCCAGGGGCCCCTCGCGTCCCTAGAATTCGTGGTCATGTCCAGGCCGCCGGAGAACGACAACGGGCACCCGTCGACGCCGCCGAACGTGTACCACCCGCGGCCGACGACGCCTCCCCCCTACGAAGAGTTCGCGGACCCCGCGGCCGCGCACGGCTGGCAGAACGCGTACGACGCGACGGCCGAGCTGCCCTCGGTGACCGAGGAGCCCGCCCCGGGCGGGGGAGAGCCACGCGGCCACCGGAGTCCGGGTACCGGTCGCGGCTCGCGGCGCAAGGCGCGTGTCCGGGGCTCGCGGCGGATCCTGGTCGCGGCCGGTGCGGTCTCGGTGGTGTCGGCGGCGGCGCTGATGGCCGGCCTCTCCCTGTCCGGCTCGTCGTCGGGCGACCCGCAGGGCGGGCATGACCGTACGAGCCCGACCTCGGGGGAGCCGGCCGACTCCGTCGCACCCGGCGCACCGAAGGCCACCGAGCCCTCGCGCACGGACACCCCCGAGACCTTGGCGAGCCCGTCCGCGTCCGACGGTGCCGCGGACGGCGAGGAGGAGCCCACGGCGGCGCCCTCCGCCAGCACCGGTGCCACCCCGACCGCCACGGCGGGCAGCGTCGCTCCGGGCAACTCGGGCGAGAACCGGGGCCGCGGGCAGGGCAACACCAAGGGCCCCAAGTAGGCGGCGGGCGACCGGACACTGTCGCGTGTGGCGATCTCATCGCCCTCCCGTGAACGTCCTGCGCCGCCCTCTTCGCACCCCCCATTCACCGTGATAGGGAATCCCCTACGGCTTGAACTCACGGGTAACCAAGTCCTTGTCCGCACCCCCCTCGTGCGTGACAATGCGCATGACAAACACGGGGTGACCGGAGATTTTCCGGTCACCTTCTCCGTATGAGGGGACCCCCACATGAGAAAACCTCTCGGCGCCGCCCTCCTCGCCCTGGCGATAGCCGGGGCCGGCGCCGTACCCGCGGCTGCGGCTCCCGTGAACTCGGCCGAGTCCTTCGGCATGAGCGCGGACACCGACTCGGTCACCTCCTTGGTCCGGGACACCGTCACGTCCACCACGGCGACCCTCGACCAGGTCCTGAACCCCAAGGTCCAGGCCGTCAACTTCGCGGGCACCGTCTCGCTCAGCAACTGCTCCGGCTCCGTCGTCCGCTTCTCCGACTCGGAGGACAACGACCCGGCGCTGGTGATGTCCAACGGCCACTGTCTGGAGTCCGGCATGCCGGGACCCGGCGAGGTCGTCGTCGACCAGGCATCCAGCCGGACGTTCGGTCTGCTCAACGCCTCCGGCAGCCGGGTCGCCAACCTGCGCGCCAACAAGCTCGTGTACGGGACGATGACCGACACGGACGTGTCGTTCTATCAGCTCACCACCACGTACGGGCAGATCAAGAGCTCGTACGGCATCGACGCGCTCACCATGGCGGAGACCCACCCCGTCGCCGGCACCGCCATCACCGTGGCCTCCGGTTACTGGAAGCGGCTGTACAGCTGCAACATCGACGGGTTTGCGTACAGCCTCAAGGAAGGTGACTGGACCTTCAAGGACTCGGTCCGTTACACCTCCCCCTGCAAGCCCATCGGCGGCACGTCCGGCTCCCCCGTCATCGACCACGCCACCAACAAGGTCGTCGCCGTCAGCAACACCGGCAACGAGGACGGCCAGCGCTGCACGATCAACAACCCGTGCGAGGTCGACGAGAGCGGCAACGTCACCGTCCGCCAGGGCATCAGTTACGCCCAGCAGACCTACCAGATCCCCGCCTGCTTCGGCGTCGACAACAAGCTCGACCTGAACGCGAGCGGGTGCGTGCTGCCCAAGCCGTAGCCGCAGTCGTAGGCACGGCCCGCGGGGCGGGCGGTCCCCAGGTCACTGAGACAGTTCACGGTGTCCTGCGGACCGCCCGCCCCGCCAGTACGTCCGTCCGGCGCCCGTCCTCGATCACGAAACGGCCGTCGACGAGGACGTACGGGATGCCCGTCGGGAGCCTTCTCGGCTCCTCGAACGTCGACCCCGCCGCCACCGTCCGCGGGTCGAACAGCACCAGGTCCGCCCGGTAGCCCTCGCGGACCAGCCCCCGGTCCGGCAGCCGCAGCCGCGCCGCCGGACGCGCGGTCAGATGGGCCACGCACTCCTCCAGGGACAGCACTCCCAACTCCCGTACGTAGTGGCCGAGATAGTGCGGGAACGTGCCGTACGCGCGCGGATGCGGCTTCGTGCCCTGCAGGATGCCGTCCGAGCCGCCCGTGTGGACGCGGTGGCGCATGATCGTCCGTACGTTCTCCTCGTGGCCGACGTGCTGGAGGATCGTCGAGCCCAGCCGGTCCTGAAGGAGCAGCCCGCGCGCGGTCACCCAAGGGGCCTCGCCCCGCGCGTCCGCGGACTGCTGGATCGTACGGCCGACGAAGTCCCCGAGCGCCGGGTCGGTCACGCCCGAGATCTCGATCGTGTCCCACTCGATGGGCACGCCGTGGCAGCCGTCCGCGCCGATGACCTCCATGTGGTGGCGGATGCGCTCGGCCGTGTCGTCGTCCGACAGGCGGGCCAGGATCGCCTCCGGACCGCCCTCGCTCGCCCAGCTCGGCAGCATCGCGACGAGGGTCGTGCAGCCGGGGGTGTAGGGGTAGGTGTCGAGGGAGATGTCGGCACCGGCCGACAGCGCCTCGTCCAGGAGCTTCACCAGGTCCGGGGCCCTGCCCTCGTTCACGCCGAAGTTCATCGTGGCGTGCGCGAGATGGAGCGCGCAGCCCGCCTCCCGGGTCAGCGCCACCATCTCCTCGTACGCCTCCAGGGCGCCGGCCCCGTAGGAGCGGTGGTGCGGGCAGTAGTAGCCGCCGTACGACGCCACCACCCGGCACAGCTCGGTCAGTTCCGCGTCCTTGGCGTACATGCCGGGCGTGTACGTCAGCCCGGACGACATGCCGACCGCGCCCTGTTCCATGCCCTGAGCGACCAGCTGCCGCATCCGGTCCAGCTCGTCCGGCGTCGCCTCGCGGTCCTCCCAGCCGACGGCGAGGGCGCGGACCGTCCCCTGCGGGATCAGGTACGCCGCGTTCACGGCGATGCCCCGGCCTTCGAAGCCGGCGTCGAGGCGGTCCAGGTACTCGCCGACCGTCCGCCAGTCGAAGTCGATGTCGTCGCCGGAGCCGTTCCAGCCGGTGATCGCGCGGCGGACCTCCGCGAGGGTGCGGTCGTCGACGGGGGCGTACGACAGCCCGTCCTGGCCGATGACTTCGAGAGCGACCCCCTGTGCCGCCTTCGCGCTGTGATCGGGGTCCCTCAGCAACGCCAGGTCGCTGTGGGCGTGCATGTCGACGAAGCCGGGGGAGAGGACGAGGCCCTCCGCGTCCAGCTCCCTGCGGGCCTTGGGCCGTTGGCAGCCGGCCGCTGCCGCCTCCTGGACGATCGACACGATCCTGCCGCCGTCCACGACCACATCGGCGCGGTAGGACGGGCCGCCGCTGCCGTCGACGACGTCCGCGTCCCGGATCACCAGCTCTTCCATGGCTGACGCCTCCCCTGTCCTAGAAGAACGTGCGGATGTAGTCGACGACGGTCCCGTCCGCCTCGGCGACCGGAATCAGCTGCCACTTGTCGAACGACGTGCACGGGTGGGACAGCCCCATGCCGAGCCAGTCTCCGACCTCCAGGTCCGCCTCCTCGGTCGTCCGCAGCCACGCGTGCTGGTCGGACAGGGCGGTCACGGAGATGCCGGTGGCCGGGCGCTCGGGTCCGTCGCGGCGGACCACCTGGGCGAAGGGCAGGTCGAGGTCGTACGCCGCGTCGCGCTTGCCCGCGTTGACGAACGCCTGGTCGGGGGCGGGGCGGGAGACGACCTGGGCCCACAGGCGGAAGGCGGGTTCGAGGGCGCCCTCCTGCGGGACCCGGTTGAACGGGGTGAGCTTGCGGTAGTGGCCGTCGTCGTGCGAGACGTACGCGCCCGAGCGCAGCAACTTCAGTACGGGCAGCGACAGTTCGGGGATCTCGGCGAAGACGTCGGCCACCGCGTCGAACCATGCGCTGCCGCCCGCGCTGACGACGACCTCGTCGAGGCCGGCGAACCGGCCGGACTTGTCGAACTCGGCCGCGAGCAGGACGAGCCGCCGCAGCCACGCGTGCACCCGCTCGGGGTTCGCGTCCGGCACCTCGCCCTCGTACCCGGCGACGCCGACCAGCCGCAGCGTCGACACGGCGGCCACCGCGTCCGCGACGGCCGCGCACTCCGCCTCCGTACGGACGCCGGTACGGGCGCCGTCACCGGCCGCCAGCTCCACGACGACGTCCAGCGGACGGGTGGCCCCGGCCCCGCTCAGCGCCGCGTCCATCTGCTGCACGCCGCGCACGGAGTCGACGTAACAGATGAGGCGGAAGTCCGGATCGGCGGTCAGTTCACCGGCGATCCAGCGCAGGGCGGCGGCGTCCACCAGCTCGTTCGCGAGGAAGATCCGCTCGGTGCCGTATGCCCGCGCCACCCGCACCTGGTGCGGTACGGCGAGGGTGATGCCCCACGCTCCGTGCTCGATCTGCCGCTGGAACAACTGCGGGGCCATGGAGGTCTTGCCGTGCGGGGCGAAGGCGAGGCCGTGCCGGGTGGCGTACGTCTCCATGAGGTCGAGGTTGTGCTCCAGGCGCTCGGCGGAGAGGGCCAGCACGGGGGTGGCGAAGCCGTCGGTGAAGAGGTTGCGGCGCTGAGCGGCCAGTTCGGCGACGGTGAGCCCGTCGGCGTCCGGCGGGAGGCCCTTGAAGCGGTGGTCGACGCGTTCCTCGGCCAGGCGGGCGAGTGCCTCGTTGCTCATGGAACCTCCCTGATCTGGGGAGTTGCATTCTCTGCAACATCCATTGCGTATATCGCTTACCGCTGTCTAACATCTCGGCGAACCGCGGGTCAACGAAGTCCGCGTCCCACGCAACCGCCGAGGAGCTACGACGATCGTGACTGCCACCGGACCCTGCAATGCCCTCGACGTCGTGGACGTTGTCGCGCTCGGCGAGTCCATGGTCACGTTCCTGCCGACGCGGCCGGGGCGCCTCGCCGACGTGCCGTCGTTCGAGCGGGCGATCGGGGGCGCGGAGTCGAACGTCGCGTGCGGGCTCGCCGCCGCGGGGCATTCCGTGCGGTGGGTCAGCCGGGTCGGCGCCGACGGCTTCGGCGACCATCTCGTCGAGGCGATCCGGAAGTACGGCGTCGACGTCTCGGCCGTGCGCCGGGACCCGGTGCGTCCGACGGGCGTGTACTTCCGCACCGCGGGCGACCGTGCCACGGACCAGCACGAGGTGGCGTACTACCGGGCGGGTTCCGCGGCCTCCGCGATGTCCGCGGCGAACGTGGACCTCGCGGCGGTGCGGGCCGGACGGGTGCTGCATCTGTCGGGAATCACGGCGGCACTGTCGGACGCCTGCCTCGCCCTGCTGAGGGAACTCGTCGCCGGCCGGCCCGCCGACGGCCCCCTCGTCTCCTTCGACGTCAACTACCGCCCGGGCCTGTGGCACACCACCGACGGCCCCCACGTCCTCCTGGACCTGGCCCGCGCCTGCGACGTGGTCTTCGTGGGCACCGACGAGGCAGAGGCGGCCTGGGGCGTCACCGGCGGCCCGGAGGCGATCCGCGCACTGCTGCCGGAGCCGAGCGTCCTGGTCGTGAAGGACGGGGCGCGGGGGGCGACGGCGTTCGAGCGCGCGGCCATGCCCGGCCGGTCCGGCCACGGGCCCGCGGACGCGGCCACGCCCGGCGCCCAGCCCTTGTGCAGCACCGCGGCCGTCCCCGGCTCGGAGCAGGACGGCACCTTGCCCGCGCCGGCCGACGCGACCCGCATCCGCCCGGCCACCTCCGAGTCGACGACCACCTTCGTACCCGCCCTTCACGTCGACGTCGTCGCGGCGGTCGGTGCCGGTGATGCCTTTGCTGCCGGTTTTCTCTCCGGGACACTGCGTGGGCTCGGCGTTCGGGAGCGGTTGCGGCACGGGCACCTGATGGCTGCCGCCGCTCTCACCGTGCCCGGGGACCTCGCCGCACCGCCCTCCCGGGACCACGCCGACCGGCTGGTCGCCCTGGACGGCGTCGAGTGGGAGAAACTTCGACTCGGCCCGGGCTGGACGCAAGCCACTGAGCGGGCCGTCGAGGAGGTACGTACGCCATGAGCCAGACCGTCGACCGTGCGCTCAGCATCCTGCCGCTGCTCGCCGAGGGTCCCGCCGACCTCGGGCAGGTGGCCGACCGGCTGGGGGTGCACAAGTCCACCGCGCTGCGGCTGCTGCGCACCCTGCACGAGCACGGCCTCGTCTACCGCCAGTCCGACCAGCGCTACCGCCTCGGCGCCCGCCTCATCGCCCTCGCGCAGGAGGCCATGGAGAACCTCGACATCCGCGAGATCGCCCACCCTCACCTGGCCCGTCTCAACGAGCAGTGCGGGCACACCGTCCACCTCGCCGTGTACGAGGAGGACGAGGTGCTGTACATCGACAAGGTCGAGAGCCGGTACCCGGTGCGCATGTACTCGCGGATCGGCAAGCCCGTCGCCATCACCGTCGCCGCCGTGGCGAAGCTGCTGCTCGCCGACCGGCCCGAGCACGAGCGCCGCGCCCTCGCGGAGAAGCTCGACTACCCCATGTACACGGCCCGTTCCACCCCCAACGCCCCAGCCTTCCTGCGGGAGTTGGAAAAGGTGCGCGAACAGGGCTGGGCCACCGACCTCGGTGGCCACGAGGAGTCCATCAACTGCGTCGCCGCACCGATCCGCGGCGCCGACGGCCGTGTCGTCGCCGCGATGTCGGTCTCCGCGCCGAACGTCGTCGTCACCGCCGACGAACTCCTCACCCTGCTCCCACTGGTGCGCCGTACGGCGGACGGCATCAGCGGCGAGTACTCCGGCAGAAACCCCGTGCACCCGGCAGCCCCCCGACAAGGACCGTAAGGACACCCCGCATGACCGAGAAGATCGCACTCACCCCGAAGACCCACACCACCCCGCCCGCGAAGTTCTCGCACGGCGTCAAGAAGGGGAACATCCTCCAGGTCGCCGGGCAGGTCGGATTCCTCCCCGCGGTCGAGGGCCAGGCCCCGACGCCCGCCGGTCCCACCCTGCGCGAGCAGACCCTCCAGACCCTCGCCAACGTCAAGGCGATCCTGGAGGAGGGCGGCGCTTCCTGGGACGACGTGATGATGATCCGCGTCTTTCTGACGGACGTGGCCCACTTCGCCGAGATGAACGAGATCTACAACATCTACTTCGAGGAGCAGGGGCTGACCCAGCCGCCCGCCGCCCGCACGACGGTGTACGTCGGCCTGCCGGCGGGGCTGCTCATCGAGATCGACGCGCTGGCCGTACTCGGCTGACGCTGAAGCACCTCCCGCACGCCGCACACGGCACGGCGTCCGTCATCCCCCGGGACGCCATGCCGCGATCCTCCCTGCCCGAAAGCAGTATGTACTTACCCAGAGGACCCCCAATTGTCCCCGATATCCTTCCCCCTGGCCGCATCGGCCCCCGCCGAGACACCACCCCACACCGGCGGCCTGCTCCTCCTCATCGACGGTACGGCCGGCCTGCTCACCGTCGCCGCCATCGGCATCGCGCTCCTGCTCTTCCTGATCATCAAGACGCGCCTGCAGCCCTTCGTGGCCCTCCTCGCCGTCTCCATAGCCGTCGGCCTGATGGCGGGCCTGTCGGTCACCGAACTCTTCGGCACCGTCCAGCGGTCGGACGCCGTGTCCACCATCGAGTCCGGCATGGGCGGCATCCTCGGCCATGTCGCGATCATCATCGGCCTGGGCACCATGCTCGGCGCGATCCTCGAAGTCAGCGGCGGCGCAGAGGTGCTGGCGTCCCGTCTGCTCAACCTCTTCGGCGAGAAACGAGCCCCCCTCGCCATGGGCCTCACCGGCCTGATCTTCGGCATTCCGGTCTTCTTCGACGTCGGCATCTTCGTGCTCGCGCCGATCGTGTACGCCGCCGCCAAGCGCTCCGGGAAGTCCATCCTTCTCTACTGCCTGCCGCTGCTGGCCGGCCTGTCGATGACGCACGCCTTCCTGCCCCCGCACCCCGGTCCGGTGGCGGCGGCCGGTCTGCTCCACGTCCAGCTGGGCTGGGTCCTCCTCATGGGCATCATCTGCGGCATCCCGGCGGTACTGGCCGCGTGGGTGTTCTCGGCGTGGATCGGCAAGCGCATCTTCGTCGCCGTGCCGCAGGACATGGTCGAGGCGGCGGCCGAGGCGAAGCAGGCGGTCATCGACGAGCAGCGTGCGTCCGGGGTCGAGCCCCGGGAGACGCCCGTACCGCTCGGCACCGTCCTCGGCATCATCGGTACGCCGCTGGTGCTGATCCTGGCCGCCACGTTCTCCTCGATCGCCCTGGACCCCTCCACCACCCGCTCGGTGATCGAGTTCTTCGGCAACCCGTTCGTGGCCCTCACGATCGCCCTGCTCCTGGCCTACTACCTGCTGGGCATCCGCCGCGGCTGGTCCCGCAAGTCCCTGGAGACGGTGTCGACTTCCTCGCTCAAGCCGGTCGGCAACATCCTCCTGGTCGTCGGCGCGGGCGGTGTCTTCGGCGCCGTCCTCAAGGCCAGCGGCGTCGCCCAGGCCCTCTCCGACACCTTCAACGACGTCGGCCTCCCCGTGCTCGTCCTGGCCTACCTGATCTCGCTGGTCCTGAGGGTGGCCCAGGGCTCGGCAACGGTCGCGATCGTCACGACGGCCGGCATCGTCGCCCCCCTGCTCACCGAGGGCGATCACTCCCAGCCCTTCGTCGCCCTCGTCATCATGGCCATCTCGGCCGGCTCGATCTTCGCCTCCCACGTCAACGACGGAGGCTTCTGGATCGTCGCCAAGTACTTCGGCATCACCGAGCGGGACACGTTGAAGACGTGGACGGTGCTGGAGAGCGTGCTGTCGGTCGCCGGGTTCGTGGTGGCGGCGGTGCTGAGTCTGTTCGTCTAGCGGGGCGTTCGCCCGGCGGTGCGGAAAAGTCGGCGGCCCCCGCTGTGCTGGTGGGGGCCGCTCGCATGTGAATCTTCCGGTAACGATGCGGGGGCTGGTTGCGCGGGACACAGGGTTGTCGACCATACTGCTCCGCTGTGGAGCAGCGCATAGGTTCAGGCAGCCAGCCCCTGGAAGGCGCCGGGTTCGACCCGGCCTTCATCCCCGGGCTCACGTCACCCGCGTCCGCCAAGCCGGAAGGCGTGAAGGAGAAGGACGCGGCCGAGGAGGCCGCTTCCGGCGTGACGGACTCCGAGGAGACGGAAGCCGAGGTGAGGGACCCCGAGGAGCCGGATCCCGAAGCCGCCGACGAGGACGAGGCGGGCGTCGACGACGAGACCGAAGAGGACGACGACGAGGACGACGAGGACGCCCCTGTCGACGGACCCGTGTTCGAGGCCGCCGACCGCCGGGCCCGAATCGTCGTCGACCACAAGGGCGTACGGCTCTCCCTGGACGACCAGAAGTGCGAGTTCCACTGGGACGAGATCGGCGCGATCGAGACGGAGACCCCGCGCTTCGGGAAGCGTTACACCGTCACGGTGCACACTCCCGACCGCCGCTGGTACCCGATCGAGATCGAGGCGACGGCCAGGAGCCGCTTCAAGGAGTGGGACGAGCAGCTGGACGCGGTCCTCGACGCCTACTTCGAAGACGGGGACGCCAAGGAGGCGGACGCCGTCGAGGGAGCGGACGTCGAGGAAGCCGACGACAAGTAGCTAGCTGCAGTACTGGGCTTCCTTCCCGATCGACCGGTACATGCAGTCGGCGTTCTCCAGCAGCTGCAGCACCGCATCCCGGTTCCGGGACGTCTCCCGCTCGATCACCTCGTCGGGCGGGTAGAAGCCGCCGCCACCGGAGCGCGGGTACATCTCGAAGGTGTACGAGAAGATCTTCTGGTTGCCCCACAGCCAGTCGTCGATCGACCCGTCGGTGATGTACAGGTCACTGGCCTGCTCGGCCGTATAGCCGTTGCTGGCCGCCATCTTCTGCCCGACGGCCGCGAACGCGTTCCGGTCGTCGGCCGTCATCCCGGTCGTGGTGTCGGAGTACGTGTACCCGAACGGCCACAGCACCAGCTCGCTGTACGTGTGGAAGTCGACCCCGGCCTTGATCTGCTGCGCGCCGCCGACGATCCGGCTGCGCACGAAGTCGGCGACGACCTTGACCTCCGGCGCCGACTCGGCGGACGCGCCCCGGTAGGTGTCCGAGGACGCCGACCCCGACGAACCGCCGCAGCAGCCCCACCGGTAGGCCCAGTTCCGGTTGAGGTCGGTCCCGACCGCCGACGAGCCCGAGTTGGGCTGCCGGTTCTTGCGCCACGACCGGTACGAGCCGGTGGCGATGTCGTACTCGCCGCCGTCCGGGTTGAGGTCGGGCACGATCCAGATCTCGCGGTTGTTCACCATGCTGGTGACCCGGGAGTCGCTGCCGTAGTCGGAGGTCAGCTCGCGCAGCAGGTAGAGCGCCATCTCGACGGTCAGGTGCTCACGGGCGTGCTGATGGTGCGTGAAGAGCACTTCGGGCTCGGCCTCGTCGCTCGCCACGTTGTCGCTGATCTTGATGGCGACGATGTTCCGGCCCTGGTAGGAGGTGCCGATGACACGCCGGCTCGCGATGGAGGAGTTGGCCGAGACGAGCGAGTTGATCTCGCTCGTCATCTCCGCGTAGTTGTGATAGCGCGAGTCGCCGGACGGGAAGTCGTACAGGCGGACGTCGTCCGCGTCGGCGGACCGGTCGGGGACCGCGCCGAGCGGGGTGACGTCGTAGCCGAGCGTCTTCAGCTTCTTGATCTGGTCCGCCCGGCCGGAGACGACGACGCCGTGGGAATCGGCCTCGTCCACGGTCACGCCGGCCTGCTGAAGCGCCGTGCGGTCCTTGGCGGTGGAGTGGATGTGGACCTCGTACTGCCGGATGTCGTCGGCCGTGGGGGCCGGCTTGGCGGCGCTGTCGGCGTTGGCGGACACGTTCGCCGACAGGGGAGCGGCGAGTGCGAGGGCGAGCAGCGCGGCGAGAGCGGCGGAACGTCTGCCGCTGCGGCCGCCTGAGCCGCGGATGCGAAGTCGCATGAATTCTCCTTGTGGGAGTGGGGGGTGGGGTTCAGTGCGACGTACGGACGTGGTGCGGGTGTGGCGCCTCATCGTCCGGCGGTGGCATGGACAGGTCAAGGGTGACACTCCGGTTGTCGGCGTGAACCACCCGAAAATCAGCCGCGCAGTGTACGCGGGCCGGTTCCGCCCGGAGCGGTCCCGCGCGAAGTCCACCCGGCGGTGTGATCCGGGTGTGCGTGCCGGCCAGGGGGCGGGGGAGGGTGAGGTTCCGCGCAAGGGGGGAGCGGCGGGAGCGGCGGCATGGCGGGGACCGGCGCACCCGCCGGCTCCCCGACTCCCTTGCCGTCGACTCCCGGACTCCCCGGCTCCCTTCGACACCACCCCCACAGGAACGGCTGATCATGAGCGGATCAGCGCCACGACGGGATCACCATCTGCCGGTCGAGACGACCAGCTTCGTCGACCGGCGCGGCGACCTCGCGGCCGGCCGCGAGCTGCTGGCCAGGACCCGGCTGGTCACGCTCACCGGGCCCGGCGGCGTCGGCAAGACCCGCCTCGCCGCACGGATCGCGGCCGCAGTACGGCGCACCTTCCCGGACGGCGTGCGCTTCGTGCACCTCTCCGGCCTGGACGACCCGGCGCTCGTCCCGCTCGCCGCCGCCGACGCGCTCGACCTTCACGACCACTCCGCGCAGCCGCCGCTCCGCGCGCTGGTGGAGCAGCTGAGGGACCGTCGGCTGCTCCTGCTCGTCGACAACTGCGAGCACCTGCTGCCGGCCTGCGCAGAACTCGCCGCGGCGCTGCTGCACGGCACGACCGGCGTACGGATCCTCGCCACCAGCCGCCACCGCCTCGGCCTCACCGAGGAACACCTCCTGGAGGTACGCCCCCTGCCGGTCCCCGACCCGGACGGCGACCTGTCCTCGTCCGAGGGCTGCCCGGCCCTGGCCCTCTTCGCCGACCGGGCCGCCGCCGTGGTCCCCGGCTTCCGCCTGACCGCCGCCAACCGCGCGGCCGTCGCCCGCCTCTGCCGCCGCCTCGACGGCCTCCCCCTCGCCATCGAACTCGCCGCCGTCCGCATGCGCGTCCTCGACATCGACCAGCTCCTGGACCGCCTCGACGACCGCTACCGCCTCCTCACCGGCGGCAGCCCCGCGGCCCTGCCCCGCCACCGGACCCTGCGGGCAGCGGTCGACTGGAGCCATGAACTGTGCACCGAGCGGGAGCAGTTGGTGTGGGCGCGGCTGTCGGTCCTGGCGGGGAGTTTCGATCTGGAGACGGCGGAGGTGGTGTGTGCGCAGGAGGGGGCCTCCGCCTCCCCGGAGGAGGCCTCCCCGGAGGAGGCCTCCCCGGCGGGGGCGTCCGTGGCGGGGGCGTCCGTGGCGGCGCTGCGGAGTGCCGACGTCCTCGACGCCATCGCCGGCCTCGTCGACAAGTCCGTACTGTCCCGCGAGTCCGGCCCGGACGGCACCCGCTACCGCCTCCTCGACACCCTCCGCCACTACGGCCTCGACCGCCTGCGCCGACTCCCCGGCGAGGAGCCCGCGGCCCGCCGCCGCCAGCGGGACTGGATGCTGCGGCGCGCCACCGCCTGCGAACGGGCCTGGTTCGGCCCGGGCCAGCGCGAGATCGTCGCCCGCCTGCGCGCCGACCAGGACAACCTCCGCGCCGCCCTCGACTTCGGCCTCACCACCCCGGGCGAACGCCTCACGGGCCTGCGCCTCGCCGGCACCCTGTGGTTCTACTGGCACGCCTGCGGCGCCCCGCGCGAAGGCCGCCACTGGCTCGACCGCGCCCTCGCCGCCAATCCGGAACCGACCCGGGAACGCGCACGCGGCCTGTGGATCGCGGGCCTCCTCGCCGCCGCCACCCACAACCTCACCGCGGGCCTGGCGCTCGCCCGGGAGGCCCACGCCCTCGCCCGTGACCTGGACGACGAGGCGGAGGCGGCGCACGCCGAGTACGTCATCGGGGTCGTCACCCTGTTCATGGACGACCTGCCGACCGCGCTGAAGCACTTCGAGGCGAGCGTCGTCCGCGGCCCCGTCCCCGGCCAGCACCTCAGCCTGTACGGCCTCGACCAGGTCGAACTCGCCTGCGCGCTGGGCTTCCTGGGCGAGGCCGACCGTGCCGTCGAGGTCTGCGAGCGGGCCCGGCGGATGTGCGAACTGCACGGCGAGGAGTGGGTGCACTCGTACGTGCTGCGGATGCTCGCCCTGGCCCACACCGTGCGGGGCGACTGGCACCGGGCCGAACGCCACGCCCGCCACGCCCTGCGCCTCAAGCTCGCCGTCCACGACGTCATCGGCATCGCCCTCACCCTCGACCTGCTGGCCCGCGTCGCCGCGGAGACGGGCGCCCACGAGCGGGCCGCCGTCCTGCTGGGCGCCGCCGACCACACCTGGGCCGGCATCGACCGCGACCGCTGGGCATCCGCGGCCCTGAAGTCCACCCGCCGTGACAGCGAGACCCGGGCCCGCGAGGAGCTGGGCCCATCCGCCTTCCGACGGGCGTACGAACGCGGCCTCGGCCTCGACCTCGCGGAGACCGTCGACTACGCCGTGCACGACCGCAGCCGGCCGCTCCGGCCCACCGGGCCCGGCGAGCCGAACGCCGGCCGTCCCGGATTCCCCCGGGCCACGACCGGCCTCCGACTCACCCGCCGCGAGAGCGAGGTCGCCGAACTCGTCGCCCAGGGGCTCGCCAACCAGCAGATCGCCGACCGTCTGGTCATCGCCCGCCGCACCGCCGAGGGCCATGTGGAACGCATCCTCGGCAAGCTCGGCTTCAGCAACCGCAGCCAGATCGCGGCCTGGGTGGCGGCCCAACGCTGAGACGCCCGGCCATCGGGCCCGGGCACCTTCGTCCCGACAAGCAGCCCCGACTGCCAGCCCCGAGGAGAGCGCACCCACCATGACCACCCAACCGGCTCCATCCCACAGCCACTTCGACCACCGCATGGCCGTCTTCGCGGCCGACGACGAGTTCCTCGCCACGGCCCTGCCCTTCCTCACCGAGGCCCTCGCCGCCCCTGGCGAACCCCTGCCCGTCGCCATCGCCGCCCCCGGCAACCTGGACCTTCTGCGCGACGCCCTCGGCAGCGACGCCAAGAGCGTCGGCCTCGTCCCGCACACCGAGTGGTACACCGGCTCCGCCGCCAACGCCGTCGCCCAGGGCGCCGGTTACCTCGCGGCGAACGCCGGCCCCGGCGGCCGTATCCATCTGCTCATGGAGCCCGTCTGGGGCGGCCGTGCGGGCCGCTCCCCGCGGGAGACCGCCGAGTGGATCCGCTACGAGGCCCTCGCCAACCTGCTCTTCGCCCCGCTCGCCACGACGGCCCTGTGCGCCTACGACGCCCGCGTCGCGGGTCCGGCCATCGTCGCCGCCGCCCGCCGCGCCCACCCCGACACCGACGTGTACGAGGACCCGGTCCGGCTCGCCGCCGAACTCGACGCCGTACCGCTGCCACCGCTTCCCGCCGACGCCGAGCGGCTGCCCGGCCCGGCGCCCACGGCCGGCGCGGTCCGCGGCTGGGCGGCCGCCCACGGGCTGACCGCGGCGGACGCGGAGCTGTTCGCCCTGGCCGTCACCGAGGCGGCCGCCGCGCTCGGCCCGCTCGACGGTGCCCTGCTGTGGGGCGACGCCCCGGCATGCGTGTGCGAACTGCGCACGGCCCGCCGCGTGGACGACCCGCTGGCCGGCTTCGTACCGCCGCCGAGCGCGGAACTGGAACCCGGGCAGGGGCTGTGGTTCGCCCGGCAGGTGTGCGCGTACGTGGATGTACGCGACGAGGGGGAGGGGACGAGCGTACGGCTCCAGTACGGATAGCCGAGGCGGCGGAGCACCCCGGGGGCGACCGGGTGCAGGTATCGAATCGGGTATTCCTCCCCGTGTGCGGTACCCCCGCGCGAGCCACTGTGGAGTCATGCTGCACCTCCACGGGGCGCGCTTCCCGGATCCCGGTCCCCAGTACGGCTCGTTCGGTTGCTGTCCCCAACCGCCCCTGGGGGCAGGACACCTGAGCGTCGAGTACGACCCCCGTCCCTCCGTCGTCCGCGAGGCCCGTGCGGAGGTCCGCCGGCAGCTGGAGGGGTGGGGGCTCGCGGACCTCGACGAGCTGGTCGAGGTGGCCGAACTGCTGGTGAGCGAGCTGGCCACGAACGCCGTGCGGCACTCGGCGAGCCGCTTCATGCTCACCCTGTCCGCCGCGCACGGGATCCTGCGCTGCGAGGTCCGCGACGGTGGCAGCCGCGTTCCGGCCGTGCTGGACGCGGGGGATTCGGAGGGCGGCCGGGGCATGTTCCTCGTGGACGCGCTCTCCCGGCGCTGGGGCTGCCGCCAGGACGGGCCGGGCAAGACGGTGTGGTTCGAGCTCGGCACCTGCGGGTCGGACGACTGCGGCTCCAAACCATGGTGAGCACATTGGGTGGAGATCGCGCACGCCCTCTTGTCCCCCCGGCACCTTTGAGATTTCTTGACCCTCATGGCGGACACCACGGGAAACACAGCGGCATCACAGGTCGGCGAGGCGGAATCCCGGCCACGTAAGTCCAGTTGGCGGTACATCGGCCCCGGCATCGTCGTCGCCGCGACCGGCGTGGGGGCCGGTGACCTGGTCGCCACCCTCATCGCGGGCAGCAACTTCGGCTACACCCTGCTCTGGGCCGCGATCATCGGCTGCCTGGTCAAGATCTCCCTCGCGGAGGCGGCGGGCCGCTGGCACCTGTCCACCGGCCGCACCCTCTTCGACGGCTGGGCGAGCCTGGGCCGCTGGACCACCTGGTTCTTCGCGGTCTACGTCGTGATCTGGGGCTTCGTCTACGGCGCGGCGGCGATGTCGTCGAGTGCGCTGCCGCTGCAGGCGCTGTTCCCGAACGTGATGGACCTCGAATGGTGGGCCATCGCCTGTGGTCTGGTCGGCCTGGTCTTCGTCTGGTTCAACAAGTACTCCGTCTTCGAGAAGGTCATGACGGTCCTGGTCGGCGTCATGTTCGTGGTGACGGTGTACCTGGCGATCCGCGTCACGCCCAACCTCGGCGACGCCTTCGCGGGCCTGCTGCCCGTCCTGCCCGACGAGAAGGACTCGATCCTCAACACCCTCGGCCTCATCGGCGGCGTCGGCGGCACCATCACCCTTGCCGCGTACGGCTACTGGGTCAACGCCAAGGGCTGGACGAACACCGGCTGGATGAAGGTCATGCGGCTGGACAACCGCGTCGCCTACGCCACCACCGGCATCTTCGTCATTTCGATGCTGTTCGTCGGCGCCGAGCTGCTGCACTCCGCGAACATCGCCATCGCCAGCGGCGACAAGGGCCTGATCCAGCTCGGCGACATCCTGGAGGACGAATACGGCACGGCGACGGCCAAGTTCTTCCTGATCGGCTTCTTCGCCACCTCCTTCACCTCCCTCATCGGCGTCTGGCACGGCGTGAGCCTGATGTTCGCGGACTTCGTGACCCGCTACCGCACCGGTGAGGCGCTGAAGGGCGAGGAGGTCGCCTCGGGCGAGCGGGAGCGGTCCTGGTCCTTCCGCGGCTACCTGCTGTGGCTGACCTTCCCGCCCATCGTCCTGCTCTTCCAGGGCGAGCCCTTCCGCCTGATCATCATCTACGGCGTGCTGGGCGCGGCCTTCCTGCCCTTCCTCGCCGGCACGCTGATCTGGCTCCTCAACACCTCCCGCACACCGGCCCAGTGGCGCAACGGGCCGCTCAGCAACGCCATGCTGGCCATCGCGGGCCTGCTGTTCCTGGTGCTGTGCCTGAAGCAGATCTGGGACCAGCCGTGGGCGGACTTCTTCTAACGGAACTCGTCCCACCGCGGGCTGAGGGCGATCTCCCGTAGCTGCTTCTCGGTCAGGGCGGGGGTCTCGCGGCTCGGGGCGTCGTGCTGGGTCCCGGCGTTGAAGGCGCTGACGGCGATGCGGAAGCCGTCCGTGCGCAGCGTGTCGACGGTCCACATCACGGCGCCTTCGACGCCCTTGTCGCCGCCGCCCGGCCGGAAGGCGACAAAGGTGCCGTCGGGCAGCTCCTCGGCGTCGTCGCCGAAGAGCTCGCCGGCCACGTCTCCCATGCCGTGCTGGACGTCGATCTGGACGTAGCTCCTCCCCTTGCCGTCGTCGACCACGACGTACGAGTAGTCGCTGCCCTTCTCGACGACCTTCGCGTCCTTGGGCAGCAGCGGCACGAGGGTGCCCAGCACCGCTTCGACCGTCGGCTCGGCGGGGGCGCTCGGCGCGGCCGTCGCCGCGGGCTTCTTCGGGTCCTCGGGAATGGAGTCGACGTACCCGCGCCAGACCTCGGCCGTCGCCAGCTCCTTCAACCGGTCCGTGGACAGGGGCGGTTCGCTCCTGGTGACCGGCGCGTCCTTCTCGGCGGCCGCGTTCCACTCGCTGACCGCGACGTGCTGGCCGGTCGGGGTGAGCAGGTCGGCCGACCACAGCTTGGTGTCGACGCGCCGGTCGGGATACTCGTAGCCCTGGAACAGCTTGAGCAGGGAGCCGTCCGGCAGCCGGGTGGAGACGCAACTGTCGTGCGGGACCAGCGCCTTGTCCGGGCAGTCGATCGTCTGCCGGGCCCGGTCGCTGCCGGGCTCGATCCGGCCCAGGCTGACGCCGACGGCCGCGGGCCCCCTGCCGTCGTCGTGCACGAGGCGGACGTACGGCTGCAGCAGGGCGTCCGTGGCGCCCCGCGCCTCCTGCGCGCCGACCTTGCCCTCGGGGAGCAGCTCCTCGAGCGCCGCGATGAGTTCGCGGCCCGTCACGGGAGCGGGGGCCGGGGTGCCGGACGGCCGCCCGGCCACGCTGGAGCTGGACGGCTGGGGGGCGGAAGTGCCGCCCTCCGGCAGCAGCAGCGCCCCGCCCACCCCCACCAGGGCGATCCCGGCCGCGCCGCCCGCCACCGCGGCCCGCCGCCTCAGCCGCAGCCGACGGCCCCGCGCCAGACCGGCGGTGACGAGCGCCGTCCGGTCGGTGTCGAAGTGGTCACCGGCGTCGTGCAGGGCGTGACCGAGACGCCCCTCGAACTGCTCCTCGTCGTGTTCCACAGGCATGGCGAAACCACCGTTTCTCAGGGTTGGGGTCGGGAGTTGGGGTCGGGAAAGGGGGGCGGGAAGGGGGTGTGGTCAGGGAGCCGCGTACTCGCCGAGGTCCTCGCCCAGCAGCTCCCGCAGCCGGCCGAGTGCCCGGGTGCACCGCGTCCGCACCGCCGCGGAACTGGCGTTCAGCGCGTCGGCGGTCTGCTCCACCGACCGGTCCTCCCAGTACCGCAGGACGACCACGGCCCGGTCCTTGGCGGGGAGCCGGGCGAGTGCCTGCAGCAGGGTCAGCCGCAGCGACAGGTCACCGTGCCCGCCGTCGTCCGCGGGCCGGTCGGGGAACGTGTCCGTGGCGCGCTCGGTGCTGCTGCGCCGGCGCTGGTGGGCGAGGAAGGTGCGGGTGAGGACCGTCTGCGCGTACCCGGCGGGGTTGTCCACCCGGGACACCCGTCCCCAGCGGACGTAGATCCGGCCGAGGGTCTCCTGGACGAGGTCCTCGGCGAGGTGGGTGTCCCCGGCGGTCAGCAGACAGGCGGACCGGTACAGATGCCCGGCCCTGGCCACCGCGAACTCCGCGTACTCGTCCACGCGGGCCTGTCCCATGCCGTCCCCCTGCTGCCTGCCTGCCTGCCGGCCGTCGGTGAGGCCCTCACTTCACTGATGCGGCGGGGCAGGGAGAATGTTTCACCGCAGCGCCGAGAAGTTCACAGCCAGGGCAAGGACAGGACCGAGGACCCGACGGATGACCGAGCAGCCACCACCACCGCCCGTGCCGGGCTTCGGCCCGCCCCCGCCGCAGTACGCGCCGCAGCACCCGCCCGCGCACCCCCCGTACGCCCCGGTCCCGGGCCAACCGGTGCCGCCCCGGCCGGTCCCGGCCGGCCCTGAGTTCCTGGCCGTGGACAAGCGCAACGCGGTCGTCGTCGACGCCTCCGGTGTCGTCTTCGAGATGTCCGGCCTCACGATCGAGTTCCGCTGGCCCGAGATCCGCGGCGTCCACTACAAGGCGAGCCCCGACGGCAAGGCCCTGATGGTCGCGGTGGTCCACATGGACGGCCGGTTCTACGAGTGCGTGGTGCAGGCCAAGCCCAGGACGCGGCTGCAGGAGTGGTTCCCGCAGCTGGCCTGGGTACTTGGCCATTACCGACCGATGGGGTGACGGTGTCCGGCGCTGCTACGGCAGCCCGTGGACGTGCGGCCCCACCGCGTTCGACCAGGCGTTGCCCGCCGTCGCGTCCCAGTTCGTCGACCAGGTCATCGCGCCCCGCAGGTCGGGATACGTCCGCGACGGCTTGAACGAGCCGCAGTTCGTGCCCTTGGCCAGGCAGTCCAGAGCGTTGTTCACGACGGACGGCGCCACGTACCCGCTGCCCGCGCCCCGCGTCGACGCCGGCAGACCCAGACCCACCTGGGACGGGGCGAGGCCGCCCTCCAGCTGGATGCAGGCCAGGGCGGTCAGGAAGTCCACCGAGCCCTGGCTGTAGACCTTGCCGTCGCAGCCCAGCATCGAACCGCTGTTGTAGTACTGCATGTTGACGACCGTGAGGATGTCCTTGATGTTCAGCGCGGTCTGGAAGTACGAGTTCGACGTCGACTGCATGTCGATGGTCTGCGGGGCCATGGTGATGATCAGGGATGAGCCCGCCTTGGCCGACAGTGACCGCAGGGCCTGCGTCATGTAGGTGGCGTTGAGGCCGTTCTCCAGGTCGATGTCGACGCCGTCGAAGCCGTACGTCTGCATCAGGGAGTACACGGAGTTCGCGAAGTTCGCCGCCGACGTGGCGTCGTTCACCGCGACCGTGCCGCGCTCGCCGCCCACCGAGACGATGACCTTCTTCCCGGCCGTCTGCTTGGCCCGGATGTCGGCCTTGAACTGGTCGACGGTGTAGCCGCCCAGTCCTGCCGAGTCCAGGTTGAAGGTCACCGCGCCCGGCGTCGACGTCGCGTCCGCGAAGGCGACGGCGATGATGTCGTACTGGGACTGCACGTCGGCGAGCTTCTGGACCGCGGCGCCGTTGTTGAAGTTCTGCCAGTAGCCGGTCACCGCGTGCTTGGGGAGGGCGGGGCCCGGCCCGGTCGGGTTGTTCGTGGTGCCTGTGACGGCGGCCGACTTCGGTGACTCACCGGCCGCGTTGGTGGCCGTGACCTGGAAGGAGTACGACGTCGAGGCCGCGAGCCCGGTCACGGTCGCGGAGGTGCCGGTGACCGCGGTGACCTTGGTGCCGCTTCGGTAGACGTTGTAGCCGGTCGCCCCCGAGACGGTGTTCCAGGCGAGGGAGACCGACGAGGAGGTCGTGCCCGACACCGAGAGCCCGCTCGGCGCCCCGGGGATCGTCGGCGAGGGGTCGGTGCCCCCGCCGCCGTCGGGGCCGTACACCGACACGTCGTCCGCGTAGTACGCGGCCTGTCCGTACCAGCCGTGCGTGTAGAGGGTCACGGACGTCGTCGAGGAGCCGGTGCTGAACGTGGTCGACAGCTGCTTCCACGACGTCGAGTCCGGCGTCCAGGTCGACACGTCCGTCGTACCCGTGCCGGTGACGCCGAGGTAGGTGTAGCCGCCCTGCACCCAGGCGCTCAGCGTGTACGTGGAGTTGGGCTTCACGGCCACCGTCTGGCTGCACCGGGCGTGGTCCTGCCCGGCCGGTGTCGCCTTCAGCGCGGTCGAGCCGCCGTGCACCGGTGAGGAGACGGTCGTCCCGCTGTTCGCCGAACACGTCCAGTTGCTCAGGCCGGACTCGAAGCCGGCGTTCTTGGCGTTGTTGACGTCCGCGGCGGACGCGTGGCCCGCGCCGATGAAGGTGAGGGAGAGGGCGGAGGCGATGGCTGCCGCCCACAGACGGGCTCTGTGTATGAACATGTCAACCAAGTTGGTCCAGACCAATCCGGCTGTCAAGGGATTCCGGTCATGGAGGATTGGTGTGCGTGACCTGCCCCGTTTTGGCGTGAGTTGTGCGAGGTGAGTTCCTTCCCGGCTACAGAAAGGCTGTTCTCCGGTCATCAAGCCGTGGATACAGTGCTGAGATAGTCACGCAATGAAGTCATCTCGGTGCACCGGAGTAACACCCGTGCACCGGACCGGGCGGGAACGGGGAGCTGCGCGTGCCAACTGCCATTGCCGTGACCAGTGCCGACATGGCGCTGCCGGCGCAGGACGAGCGAACCGTGCCCGCCGTCGTGCTCCAGGACCTCGACCGGGAGCCCCTGGAGAGGTCGCTCGCGGGCATGCAGACGCTGATCGAGCAGCACGGGCATGTCGTGGTCGTCTGCTCGCAGGCCGTTCCCCGCGGCGTCCAGCAGCGACTGCACACCGTACGGTCCCTGCTGGAGAGCGACCGTATCGCCGTGTTCCGCCCCGAACTGCCCCCGCTCGGACTCGCCGTCCTCGCCCGCCAGTTGCGGCAGCTGGCCTCCTGCGACCTCAGCCCCGGAGTCCTCGCCTCGGCCGGCCGGCTGCTCACCCACTACCTCCACGCCGGAGCCCTCCTCGGCTCCGTCGCCAAGCTGGACCGCGTCCCCGTGGACCTCAGGTCGCACGCCAAGTCCTGGATGCCCGGCAGCCAGTTCGGCGTCCTCGCCCACCCGGCCCCGCACCTCGTCCGCATCGCCCCCGGAGTCACCCTCCCCGGCCCGGAGTTCGGCACCTCGATGCTGGTGGCCCAGGGCCAGCTCCAGTCCGACTGGGTCACCGCCACCCTGGCCAAGTCCTGGAACGCCCAGGGCCTGAGAGAGGTGGTCCTGCCCGCCGAGTCGACGGCCTGGTGGGGGACGGCCAAGCTGATCGAGTTCTGCGCCTATCTGCCGGAGCTGTCGGTGCTCTACCAGCTCGTCACCTCCGTACGGCAGAACTCCTGTCACTGGTGCGGCATCGACGTCATCGGCGATCGCTGCGTCTTCTGCTCCGCCACCCCGCCCACCCACGAGCAACCGGCCCGCGCGGGCTGACCGGGACAGGCCGTTCACGGCAGCCCGACCCGACCGACTCCACTCCGACCGCACCCGACCGATTCCCCCAATGAGGTTGCACGGTTTCATGAACTCCCGTCAGCGCCGCGGCGTGATACTCCTGCTCCTGTCGGTCGTCTGCGCCCTCGGCGCCTTCGCCGGTGTCCTGTCCGTCATCAACGACGTGAAATCCAAGGTCGGGCCCGAGGTCACCGCGTACCGGCTCAAGCGGAACGTGGATCCCTACACCCCGCTCAGCGCGGGCCAGTTCGAGAAGATCGAGATGCCCGAGCGGTGGCTGTCCGACAACGCGGTCACCAACCTCCGCGAGATCCAGGGCAAGATCGCCGTCACCAGACTGCTCGAGGGCTCCCTGCTGCAGAGCGACATGATCGTCGACCAGCCCGCCCTCCGGCAGGGCGAGCAGGAACTCGCCATCATGATCGACGCGGCGACGGGCGTGGCCGGCAAGATCACCCCGGGCTCCACGGTCAACGTCTACGCCACCTTCGAGGGGCAGCGCGACGGCGACCCCGACCAGTCCAAGCTCATCGTCGAGAACGCCCGCGTCATCGACGTGGGCAAGCTGACCTCCCTGCGCCCCGACGCGGACGACCGGGACCGGCAGCCCACCGAGGCCGTCCCGATCACCTTCGCCCTGCGGACCGTCGACGCCCAGCGCATCACGTACGCCGAGTCCTTCGCCGACGAGGTCCGGCTCGCCCTGGTGGCACCCGGCGCCGACTCCGACATCTCCGCTACGGACCGCACCTACGAACTCGCCAAGGACAAGTGAGAGGCCCCCATGCCCACGAGGATCCTCCCGGCCGTCGGCGACGCGGACGCGGTCCGGTCCCTCACGACCCTTCTCAGCCAGCTCCCCGACGCCGAGCCGGTCGCCCCGGTCACCGACTCCACCCAACTCGTCGACACCCTCGCGCGCCTGGCCGCCGAGTCCATCGACGAACTGCCCGAGGTCGTCGTCGTCCACGAGCGCATCGGCCCCGTCCCGGCCCTTGAGCTCATCCGCGAGGTCGCCCTGCGCTTCCCGGCGGTGGGCGTCATCCTCGTGACGTCCGACGCCAGCCCCGGCCTCTTCCAGGCCGCCATGGACTACGGCGCCCGGGGCCTGGTCGCCCTGCCGCTGCACTACGAGGAGCTCGCCAGCCGCGTCCACGCGGTCGCCCAGTGGTCGGTGGGCGTACGGCGTCATCTGGGCGCCGGCGGCGATGTGTTCAGCGGCGTCGGCGGCACCGTCGTGACGGTGAGCGGCGCGAAGGGAGGCGTGGGCGCCACCCTCACGGCCATCCAACTGGCCCTCGCGGCCCAGGCGTCCGGCCGCAGCGCCGCCCTCCTCGACATGGACCTCCAGACCGGCGACATCGCCTCCTACCTGGACATCCAGTTCCGCCGCTCGGTCGTCGACCTCGCCGCCATCAGCGACATCACGCCCCGCGTGCTGGCGGACGCGGTGTTCCGGCACGACACGGGGGTGGCGCTGCTGCTCGCCCCCGGCGACGGCGAACGCGGCGAGGAGGTCACCGACCGCGCCGCCCGCCACGTCGTCACCGCCCTGCGCTCCCGCTACGAGGTCGTCGTCGTCGACTGCGGCGCCCAGCTGAGCGGCGCGAGCGCGGCAGCCGTGGAGATGGCCGACACGGCCCTCCTCGTCACCACCCCGGACGTGGTCGCGGTGCGCGGCGCCAAGCGCACGGTCCGGATGTGGGACCGCCTCCAGATCCGCAAGGCGGAGGAGACCATGATCGTCGTCAACCGGCACTCGCGCGGTACGGAGATCCAGCCCGCCCTGATCCAGCGGATCACCGGCACGTCGGTGGCGGCCACCGCGATCCCGGCCAACTTCAAGGAACTCCAGGGCGCGGTCGACGCCGGCCGGGTCCACGAGCTGGACAACAGGGGGACGGTCAAGCAGGCACTGTGGGCGCTCGCGGGGGAACTGGGCCTGGTCAAGGGCACCGAGGCAAGCGCACAGCGCCGGGGCGGGCGGGCACGGGGCGGGGACCGGGCGGCGCTGACGTTCCGGCGCCGGAAGGAGATCGGGAGGTGAAGGGGCGGGGGGACAAGGGCCGGATCAGGGACGACCGGGGTCAGGTCGCCGTCGAGTTCCTCGGCATGACCCCGCTGATCATCCTGACGCTGGTGCTGCTGTGGCAGTGCGTGCTGCTGGGGTACACGTTCACGCTCGCGGGGAATGCTGCGGACGAGGCGGCGCGGGCTGCGACGGCGTCGGAGGGGCAGTCGGCCTGCGCGGAGGCAGGGCTGCAACACCTTCCGGATTCATGGCAGGGGGGCGCCACTGTGGAGTGCAGCGCGAGCGGCGACTTCGTCACCGCCGATGTGACCCTCCAGGTGCCCGTCCTCTTCCCCGGCTCCATCGGCTTCCCGTTCACGGTGGAGGGCCACGCGGGGGCCGTGCAGGAGGAGAAGGACTGAGATGTCGTACCGGCTCTTCCCCCGCCGTGCGGGCCGCGACCGCGGTCAGGTCGCCATCGAGTACCTCGGGTTCATCCCGATCCTGATCCTCGTCGCCATGGCCGGCATCCAGGTCGGGCTCATCGCCTACACCGCCCAGCAGGCGGGTACGGCGGCCAGGGCGGGGGCGCGGGCCGCCTCGCTCGAACCCGGTGCCGCCCAGGAAGGGTGCCAGAACGCGGTCAGCGGCTGGCTCGCCGACGGGACCGACTGCTCGGAGGCGGCCGGCGGCGACGAGGTCACCGTCACGGCCACCATCGAGATCCCGTCGATCGTCCCCGGCTGGAACTTCGACCCCGCCCAGAAGACCGCGACCATGCCGCTCGACCACTGAACGAGGATCCACATGAGCCTGAGGTCACGCATCAACGCCCCGGAGGAGAACGCCGGCCGGGGCGAGGACGGTCACCTGGTCGCCTCGTACCGGGCCAAGCTCCTGGAGGAGATCGACCTCGCGGAGATGAGTTCGCTGGCCGCGGCCGAGCGCAGGGCCCGCTTGGAACGGGTCCTCGGGCACATCATCAGCCGTGAGGGCCCGGTGCTGTCCACGGTCGAGCGCTCGCAGCTGATCCGTAGGGTCGTCGACGAGGCACTCGGCCTGGGCATCCTGGAGCCGCTGCTCGAAGACGCGTCGATCACCGAAATCATGGTGAACGGCCCGGACGCGATCTTCGTCGAACGAGGCGGCCGCGTCGAGCAGTTGCCGCTCCGCTTCCCCTCCCACGACCAGCTGATGCAGACCATCGAGCGGATCGTCTCGACGGTGAACCGGCGCGTCGACGAGTCGAACCCGATGGTGGACGCGCGCCTGCCGTCCGGCGAGCGCGTGAACGTCATCATCCCGCCGCTGTCCCTGACCGGCGCGACCCTGACGATCCGCCGCTTCCCCCGCTCCTTCACCCTGCACGAGATGACCGGCCTCGGCTCGCTCGACGAGCCCATGGTGTATCTGCTGGCCGGGCTGGTGCAGGCGAAGTTCAACATCATCGTCTCGGGCGCGACGGGCACCGGCAAGACGACGCTGCTGAACGCACTGTCGGGCCTGATCCCCGAGTCCGAGCGCATCATCACCATCGAGGACTCGGCCGAACTCCAGCTCCAGCAGGGACACGTCATCCGGCTGGAGTCCCGCCCGCCGAACGTCGAGGGCAAGGGCCAGGTCAGCATCCGGGACCTGGTCCGCAACTCCCTGCGGATGCGCCCCGACCGCATCGTCGTCGGTGAGGTCCGCGGCGGCGAGTCCCTCGACATGCTCCAGGCGATGTCCACCGGCCACGACGGCTCCCTCGCCACCGTGCACGCCAACAGCGCGGAGGACGCGCTGATGCGGCTGAAGACCCTCGCGTCCATGTCCGACGTGTCGGTCCCCTTCGAGGCGCTGCACGACCAGATCAACAGCGCGGTGGACGTGATCATCCAGCTGACCCGGTTCCCGGACGGCGCCCGCAGGATCACCGAGATCGCGATCCTGGACAGCCACGGGGCGGAGCCGTACCGGCTGGCCACGGTGGCCCGCTTCCACGCCCAGCCCATGACGCCGGACGGCCGCGTCCACGGCGCCTTCGCGTACTTCCCCCTCCCGCGCCGCACCGCCGACCGCCTCTACATGGCGAGCCAGCCGATACCCCAGGCCTTCGGCGTCGCCCAGTCCCCGCTCGAGCTCGCCACCCGAGAAGCCAGGTAGGACCCCGCTGATGGACCTCCAGACCCGTATCACGCTCACGACCGGCGTCGCCCTAGTGACCTGCGCCCTGGCCGTGGCGGGCGTACACGTCCACGCCGCCGGCCGGGCCCAGCGCCAGGCCCTGGTCGAGCGTCTGACCTCCGCCGGCCAGATCACCGGAGGCGGGCGCCGTCGCCGCTTCGCCGACCTGGACCGCCGCCTGCGCCGCACGAAGCCGGGCAAGCGGCTGGAGTTGCGGCTGGTGGCGACGGGCCTGGACGTCACGCCGGGCGAGTTCTTCGTCTACATGCTGGCGACGGTGGCGGGCCTGTGGCTGGTCGGCCAGGCGACCCTGGCCCCCTTCTTCGGCCCGATCGCGGGCCTGCTGGGCGTCTGGGCCGCGTGGCAGTTCCTGAACTGGCAACGCCAGAAGCGCATCGAGCGGTTCATCAACCAACTCCCCGAACTGGCCCGCATCCTGGCGAACGCCGCCCACGCGGGCCTCGCCCTCCGTACCGCCATCGGCCTGGCGGCGGAGGAGCTGGAAGCCCCGGCGGGCGAGGAACTGGCCAAGGTGTCCAACCAGTTGGCGCTGGGCGCCTCGATGGACGACGCCCTCGGCGAGCTCGCGGAACGCCTCCCGTCCCGCGAACTGGTCGTCCTCGTGACCACGCTGATGCTGTCCAACCGGGCCGGCGGCCAGGTGGTGAGCGCCCTGCGGAACCTGACGGAGACGCTGGAGGAGCGCAAGGAGACGCGACGCGAGGTCCGTACGCAGCTGTCCCAGGTGAGCATGACGTCGTACGCCGTCCCGGCGCTGGGAGTCGGGTCGCTGTTCCTGATGAACGGGGTGAAGGACGGGGCCCTGGACCGCATGACGGCCTCCCCGGTGGGCCAGGTGGCGGTGCTGATCGCGTTCGGGCTGTATGCCGTGGGCTTCGTCCTGATCCGCCGCCTCTCGCGGATCGACGTCTGAGGCGCCGGGGCGCGGGAAGGGAGAACGACGGACCATGGGAATCGGACTCGGACAACTGGGACTTGTGCTGGCCCTGGTGACGGCCCTCAGCGTGTGGGGGATCTTCGCCGGCATCCGCATGTACCGCGCGGACGCCAAACTGCCCAGCGATCTCGCGCTGGCCCTGGAGATCGGCGCGACCCGCACCGGCGCCGTCGACTCGCTCATCGACCGCATGGGCATGCGCTACGCCCCCGCAGTACTGCGCCTGATGGGCCCGAAGCTGGTCGCCAAGTACCGCCGCAAGATCGACCTGGCGGGCAACCCCGGCGGCCTCACCATCGACCGCTATGCGGCCAGGCGTGCGGTGTACGGCTTCCTGGGCGCGGTCGGCTTTCTGGTGTTCCTGCTCCGGGGCCAGGTACTGGTCGCCCTGCTCCTGCTCGCGTTCGGCGCTTTCTGGACGGAGGTCGGCATCTGGTCGGCGATCCGGATCAGGAAGGACGAGATCGAACGCACCCTGCCCGACTTCCTGGACGTCCTGGCGGTGGTGGTCAGCGCGGGCCTGGGCTTCCGCCAGGCACTCGACCGGGTCGCGTCCAAGTACGAGGGCCCCTGGGCGGACGAACTGCGCATCACCCTGCGCCAGATGGACCTCGGCATGAGCCGCCGCCAGGCCTTCGCGGAACTGCGTCGCCGCAACGACTCCGAACAGGTGGCGATGTTCGTGACGGCGCTCCAGCAGGGCGAGGAACTGGGCGCGCCGATCGTCGACACGCTCGTCGCCCTCGCCAAGGACATGCGCCGCACCGACGCCCAGAACGCCCGCCGGAAGGCGGCCAGGGCGGTGCCGCGCGCCACGCTGATGATCACGACGTTCATGGTGCCGGCCACGATGATCCTGCTGGGGGCGGGACTGCTGCTGGGGTCCGGGACGGACTTCGGGTCGTTGACGGGGGAGTAGGGGGGAGGGCTGTATGGCCGGCATGCCGGTGAGGATGCGCGCGGGCACGGGCGCGGGCACGGGCGTGGGGACGGGCCCCAGCTCGGGCGTGGGCGCGGGGCCAGGGGCGCCGGGTGCGGCGGCGGGCTCTGCGCTCTTGCCGCGGCGCCGCTGGAAGCCCCGCCTGTCCCGGGCGGCCGGGGAGCGCGTGCCCTCAGCCGCAATTCCCCTCCAGATAAACGCCCTCCAGGCGATGTGCCGCCAGGTCTTCGGCTTCCGCCTCGCCATGATCGCCCTCGCCGCACCCGCGGCCCTGCTCAACGCGACGCCGGGCCTCGGAACCCGTCTGATGGGCGCGGCGGTCGTGGTCACGTTCATGGGCTCGTACGCCCTGTTCCGCGACTGGGAACGCTTCGGCCCGCTCCTCCTGCGCCACCCCACCCTCCTGGCGGTGGACACCCTCTTCACCGCCCTCCTCCTCATCTCCGCGGGCCCCGACACCACGCTGGCCTACGTCAGCGTCTGCACGCCCCTGCTCGCCGGCATCGTCTACGGCTACCGGGGCGCGGCGGCGTTCGCGAGTGTGCAGTCGCTGATCCTGCTGCTGGCGTACGCCATCAACCAGGAGGCGCAGGCGGGCAGCGGCCTGACGGAGAAGCTCCTCCTCCCGGGCCTGTGCGTCATCACGGGCGCACTCGGCTCGTCGCTGCGCAACCTCATGCTCCGCTTCGGCACGGCCACGCAGGCCCTGACGACGATCCAGGCGCGGCTGGCGGTGACCGAGGCGGTCGGCGCGGAACGGGCCCGCCTGGCCCGCGAGATGCACGACTCGGTGGCGAAGACACTGCACGGTGTGGCGCTGGCGGCGGACGGGCTGGCGCTCTCCGCGGCCTCGGCGTCGATGGACCCGGCCCGCGTCAGCCGGCAGGCCGAACTGGTGGCCCGCGCGGCACGCCGAGCCGCCGCGGAGTCCCGGGAACTCCTGGCGGACCTGCGCCGCGAGTCCGACCCGGACCACGCGACGGACATCACGCCGGAACTGGCCGCCCGTACCGAGGCGTTCACGAGGCGCACGGGCATGACAGCCACGTACGGCACTCTGGGCGAGGCCGCCCGCACCGCCCTCCCGGTCCCACCGGCGGTCGCCCGCCACCTCCTCACCATCACCGAGGAGGCCATGGAGAACGCCCACCGTCACGCGGCCGCGACCCGGGTCGACGTACGAGCGGGCGTGCGGGCGGGCGCACGGGGCGAGGTGCTGTGCCTGACGGTCCAGGACGACGGTCAGGGCCTGCCCCCCGACACGACCTTCGAACACCTCCGCCGCTCGGGCCACTTCGGCCTGATCGGCATGGCCGAACGAGCCGCCTCGATAGGCGCAGGCATCCACATCGGCAAGGGCACCCACGCGCGCGGCACGGAGGTCCGCCTGGAACTCCCGCTGGCGGCCCTGACGACGACAAAGGCGACCCCATGAACACCCCCCTCCGGCTAGTGGTGGCAGACGACAACCCGGTGGTCCGAGCGGGCCTGACGGCTCTCCTCTCCACCCACGTGGACATAACGGTGGTGGCCGAGGCGGCGAACGGCCAGGAGGCCCAGGAAGCGGCCCGCCGCCACCGCCCCGACGTGATCCTCCTGGACGTCCGCATGCCCGGCACGGACGGCATCACGGCCCTCCCGCACCTGGTCGATATCGCCCCGGTGATGATGCTGACCTACAGCGGGGAGTCGGAAACGGTCCGCGAAGCCCTGCGTCTCGGCGCCGCCGGCTATCTGGTCCACGGTGAGTTCACGACGGACGAACTGGTGGCGGCCGTGCGGGACATCGAGCGGGGCGGGGGGTCGGCGGGGCCCCGTCTCACCCCCACAGCAGCGGCATCACTCGCGCAAGCAAACGCCGAACTCCCAACTGCTACAGGCAATTCCGCAGAACCGCTTTCGCAAGTGCAACCAACTGTGGGACAGTCGTCGTCGTATCGGTCACGGTTCCGGCTGAGCAGGAGGGAGGCGGAGATCATGGACCTCATCGCATCCGGCATGAACAACCAGCAGATCGCCGCCGCCTGCTTCATCAGCGAGAAGACGGTCAAGAACCACATCAACCGCATCTTCGCCAAACTCCACAGCAGCAGTCGCGGGGAGGCCGCGGCCAAGTGGCTGGGTACGGCGCCGGGTTCACACCCAGGGCGGGGATGAGCGGCGATGCTGCGACGGCGGTTTTCGGCCGAGGCCTGGAATTGGGTCCTGGGACCCTCTGGTGTTCGGGGTGTTCGCGCTTACTTTTCTCCTGATACTTCTCACAGGACTTGCGTGCCCAGAGGGGAACACCATGAGCAACTGGATCAACACCACCGTCGAGTACTTGCGCTCCCGTGCCGCGCGCGACGACAAGGGGCAGACGGCGGTGGAGTATCTGGGGATCATCGCGGTGGTGGTGGCGATTGTGTTGGCCATTACGGGGACGGACATCGGCAGCACGATCTACGACGCGATCACGGACAAGATCACCGAAGTGACCGGCGGTTGATGCGGCCGTCCAGGTACGGCGACGCAGGGCAGGCCTTCCCCATCTACATCACGGTGGTGGCGGGCCTTCTCTTTCTCGCGTTCGCGTATCTTGCCGTCGGTCAGGCCGCGGCAAATCGGAACGGTGCCCAAACCGCCGCCGACGCTGCGGCGTTGGCGGCAGCCCAGGAGACCAGGGACCAACTCGCGGGGGACTGGTTGGAGGTCATCGGCGACCCGACGAAGTGGCAGGACATCCTTGACGGCGACACGGAACTGGTCGACGGATGCTGGCGGGCATACGAACTGGCGGCACAGAACGACGCCGAGGTCCGGGGCTGCGGGCCGGCAGAGCCGTTGGGCTACACCGTGGATGTCGAAACCAACAAGTCGGTGGGCGACTCCATCGTGCCCGGCACGGAGGACTTCAAGTCGACGGCATCGGCCACCGCCGTGATCAAGCCCCTCTGCACGTTCGATCTCCCCGGCGAGGGTGGTGACGAGGGTGACGGGAACGACACGCTGCCGCTGCCGCAACTCACGTGCGACGACGACACGGACTGGGACCTGGACCCGGACGACCCGACCACTCTTCCGGCCCCCGAGGACCTCTTCGACGTCCATCTGGCCGACTCACAAGCGAACGACGAGTGACGAAGGAAGCAGAGGCATGAGTATTCGGTTCACGGCGAAGGCCCATAGGGGGATGGTCGCGCTGACCGTTGCGGCCGGGCTGGCCCTCGGCGTGGCCGGCTGCGGTGGTGGGGGAGACGACGGAAAGAAGCCGAAAGCGTCGTCGTCCGCTCCCACGAACCGTGGATCGGACCCAAGTACTCAGGAGGGAGAGACGGACGGGCCCTTGGCGGAGATGAAGGGTTCGGACGGTCTGCTCCTCCGCATCACCTCTGCCGAGCGGGACTCAGGCGGCTTCCTCACGGTGAACGGCAGTCTCGTGAACGACGGCGACAAGAGCGTCACCGTTCCCTCGCAGGTGAGGGGGGACGAGACGGAGATCGTTCGGCACGGTAGGTCTCTCGGCGGCGCCACGCTCGTGGACTCGAAGAGCAAGAAGCGGTACTACGTGCTGCGCGACACCGACGGCCGCCCGTTGACCACCACTGGCTTCTCGACTCTCAAGTCCGGCGAAAGCCTGGCTGTGTTCATGCAGTTCCCGGCACCGCCCGCGGACACGCCCGAGGTCGTCTTCCAACTGCCGACCTTCGCCTCCGCCACCCTCCAGATCTCCGGGTGAGGCCAAAATGACCCGCACCCCCCGCCTCCCCCTCACCCTCACCGCAGCCACCCTCATGGTCGCCACCAACCTCCTGGGCGCCACAACAGCCGACGCCGCCGACGACCCCAGCGTCCCGCCGGGCACCGAAGCCACAGCCACCGCCCCCGTAGAGGTGGACGCCAACGACCCCGACCTCAAGCTCCCCGAAGGGGCGACGCTCGCCGAGGCCAAGGTGCTGGACATCAAGCAGGTGGTCGAGGACCAGGCCGGCGAGGAACGCCGGGAAGACACGAACTCGGACGTGAAGTTCGCGCTGCAGGCCGAGGTTCTCTTCCCCAAGGACAGCGCGAAGCTGACCGGTGAGGCGAAGGCCCGTATCTCGGAAATCGCCGAGGAGATCAAAACCCAGAACGCCACCCGCATCCGCGTCTTCGGCTTCACCGACAACCTGGGCTCCTCCGCCCACGGCGACGTCCTGTCCAGGAAGCGCGCGAACGCCGTACAGGGCGTCCTGGAATCCGAGCTGACCGACTCCACCGTCACCTACGAGGTACGCGGTTACGGCGAGCAGTACCCCATCTCCTCGAACGCGACGGAGTCGGGCCGCAAGAAGAACCGACGGGTGGAGGTGTCCTTCCCCCGCACGGACGACTGACCCGGCGTGGGGAGTCAACCCCACCCACGCCTACACCTCGACAGTCACCCGCACCCCGGCCCGTACCCCCCACCCGGCCATCGCCCCGGCCTCCGCCTCCAGCACATGCCGCGACCGAAGCCGGGGCCGGCCCAGTCGCCCCGGTGGCATGGTGTGCACGGCGATGACGTTCAGCCGTCGGTCGAGATAGGCGACGTCGACGGGCATGCGCATCCGGAAGGTGTGGACGCTCCCGGCCGGCGTGAGCAGCATCGCTCCGGCGATGGAGTCCCGCCCCAGCAGCCCCTTCGTACGGGCCCGGTAGGACGCGGCGACCTCCAGCGGCACCGAGACGTCTCCCCGCTCCCCGTGAACGACCAGCGTTCCTCGGCCGTCCCGCCACCGCCGCCCCATCCCCAGCCACCTCCTGGACGCCATGACGCCATGACGCCGTTCCAAACTGTGTTGTCCGCCGTGTGCCTGCCGGGTAGGAAAGATCCCATGACCGGACTAGGCGCAATCTTCCGCCCCCAACTCGCCCCCGAGCGACTCCGTTCCGTCGCCCGCATCGCGGACGAGGCAGGCCTCGAAGAGCTCTGGCTCTGGGAGGACTGCTTCCGGGAGGGAGGGATCTCCACCGCGGCGGCCGCGCTCGCCTGGACCGAGCGGGTCAAGGTCGGCGTCGGGCTGCTGCCCGTCCCGTTGCGGAACGTCGCCATCACCGCCATGGAAGCCGCCTCGCTGCACCGGATGTTCCCCGGACGGCCGATCCTCGCCCTCGGGCACGGTGTGCAGGACTGGATGGGGCAGGTCGGGGCCCGGGCCGAGTCGCCGGTGACGCTGTTGCGCGAGCATCTCGTCGCCCTGCGCGCCCTGCTCGGCGGGGAGACGGTCACCACCGAGGGACGGTACGTCAAGCTCGACGACGTCGCCCTCGACTGGCCGCCCGCCGATCCGGTGCCCGTCATCGCCGGCGTCACCGGGCCCCGCTCGCTGCGGCTCGCCGGTGAGGCGGCCGACGGGACGCTGCTCACCGCCTCGACCTCGACCGAGGGGGTGAGGAAGGCGCGGCAGCTCATCGAGGAGGGGCGGGACGCGGCGGGCCGTACCGGCGACGAGCCGCACCAAGTCGTCGTCTACCTCCTGACCGCCACCGGCCCCGACGGGCCCGCCCGGCTCAAGGCCGAACTCGAAGCCGAGGGGGACGGTGCCGTCCCCGGTCTCGGCGTCGCCGGAGACGCCGGCACCGTCGCGAAGGCCGTCCAACGGCTCGCGGACGCCGGTGCGGACACCGTGGTCCTGCAGCCGACCGGGGACGAGCCCGACCCGGAGGGATTCGTGCGGTTCGCGGCGGAGGAAGTGCGGCCGTTGGTGCCGTGAGAATCGACGCGGGCGATGGTGCGAGGGAGGCTCACGCCGGCCGGTGATCCCCCGTCGCCCCGTCGATCAGCTCCCGCACGATGTCCAGGTGGCCCACGTGCCGTGCCGTCTCCTCGATCATGTGGACCAGCACCCACCGCAGCGACACCGCCTCGCCCCGCCACGCCGGCTGCCCCAGGTCCGTCAGCGACCGCTCGGCGATCATGCGGTCGGCGGCGGCGCGCGCACGGCCGTAGAACTCGACGATCTGCTGTGTCGTCTCGCCCTGGTCGGCCGTCATGTCCTCGGCGCTGTAGGGGTCGAACCACAGGGGTTCCACTTCGCCGCCGAAGGTCGAGACGAACCAGCCGTACTCCACCGAGCCGAGGTGTTTGACCAGGCCCAGCAGGCTCGTGCCGGACGGGGTCATGGGGCGCCGCAGCTGCTCGTCGTCCAGGCCCTCCAGCTTCCACAGCACAGCGTCCCGGTGGTGGTCGAGGCTCGCCCGGAGCGTTTCCTTCTCGCCCGCCGTGTACGTCGAGTTCGTCATGGCGCCGAAAACTAGCAGCGGCCACTGACAGCGCCCTGCGATCATCGCGGCATGGGACAGGACAGCAGGTCGTTCGAGGAACTCGTCGCCGAGGGCGCGGCCGTACCCACCGAGGGCTGGGACTTCTCCTGGTTCGAGGGGCGGGCCACCGAGGCGCGGCCCAGCTGGCGGTATGCCGTCTCCCTGGCCGACCGGCTGGCCGGCGCGACCGCCGCGCTCGACCTCCAGACCGGGGGCGGGGAAGTGCTGGACTTCGCCCTCGGCCGGGCCCCGAAGGCCCCACCGCTCACCGTCGCCACCGAGGGCTGGCCGCCGAACGTCGCCAAGGCCACCGCCCTGCTCGCCGCCCGTGGCGTCGCGGTCGTCGCCTCGCCCGAGGACGCCCCGTTCCCGTTCGCCGACGGGGCCTTCGACCTCGTCACGAGCCGGCACCCGGTGCGGGCCCACTGGCCGGAGATCTCCCGCGTACTTGGGCCCGGCGGCACGTACTTCGCCCAGCACGTCGGTCCCCACAGCGTCTTCGAGCTGGTCGAGTACTTCCTGGGGGCCCAGCCCGACGAGGTCCGCGGCGGCCGCCACCCCGACCGGGAACGCGCCGACGCCGAGGCCGCCGGCCTGGAGATCGTCGACCTGCGGGCCGAGGAACTCCGCATGGAGTTCCACGACATCGCAGCCGTCGTGCACTTTCTGCGGAAGGTGGTGTGGATGGTCCCCGGCTTCACCGTCGAGGCGTACCGGCCGCACCTGCGCGCCCTGCACGAGCGGATCGAGTCCGAGGGCCCCTTCGTCGCGCACAGCACCCGCCACCTCTTCGAGGCCCGCAAGCCCGGCGTCTGAGCCGCCCGGCGGGACACTCACGCATGCGGTCCGACGGTCACCTTCCCGACCACCAACTCCGCTTTAGCCTCCAGCACCTCCCCCACCCGCTCCACCTGCTCGCCCAGCTCCCGCTCCTGCCGTGCCGTCAGACGCCGCCCGATCAGCTCCACCGTCACCGTCGTCCGACGGCCCCGGCGCCGCTGGTGCCAGACCCCGGCCACCACCCCGTCCACCAGCAGCACCGGAAAGTTCCCCGCCTGCCCGCCCGCCAGCGCCCGCTGGTACGCCTCCCCGGGGAACAGCGTCTGCCGCGGCTGTGCGGCGATGGCGTACGCGTCGAAGTAGGGCAGCAGCCGCACACCACGCGCCTTCTCCGCCGGAAACTCCGTGTCACCCGCCGCCACCCAGGCCGCCGCCCCCTCGAACGACACCTCCTCGACCTCCCCGGCCCCCGCCAGCTCCCCGAACAGCGCCACCGCCCAACCCGCGGGCGCCGCCAGCCACTTGGCGAAGTGCTGCGGCGTCGCCGGGCCGTACGCGCGCAGATACCGTCGTACGAGCTCCCGCAGCGCCTCCTCGCCCGCCGGCCCGGGCCCGGGTACCGGTCCGACCCCCGGCGGCCGGGTGTACGTCACCTTCCGCCCCCGGTTCGGACCGAAGCACAGGGCGCCCGACTGGCCGGCCCGGTGCATGACCTGCCGCCAGCGCGGCCACAGGTCCTGGAAGGCGGGCATCACCCGGTCCCCGGCCCACGGACCCGTGCGCGCCACGACCTCCTCGCTCAGTTCCTCCACGGTCAGGAACACCCCGTCGAGGGCGTCCCCGATCGCCGCCACGATCTGCTCCGCCTGCTCCTCCGTCACAGCGATGTCCGGCGGGAAGGTGCTCGGGCCCGTCGGAATCGCGCTCAGCGCGCCGCACCACAGCGGCAACTCGGCGGCGGGCAGCAGATGCACGGTTCCGCGCGGACCGAACGTCTTCACCAGCGAGCGGTCCTCCCAGAGCGCGGCCCGTACGTCGGCCCGCGTCACCCCGGAAGCCCGTACCCCCACCGACACCTCGGCCGCGGACAACACCTGCGCATGCGCGCCCAGCATCGCCCCCACCACATCGGCGACCGGCGTGCCGTGTGCGGCGGGACGTGCCAGGAACTGCCGCTCCGTGCGCCGTGCGCTCGCCTCGTCCCATGTGACGGTCCTGCTCGCGTCCGCTGTCATGACGGCGACGTTAGGCCGGATGTAGGCCAGAGACTGTCCGCTTGGGCACCTGAGGACACGTGAGGACACGTGAGGACACGTGAGGAACGTGTGGTGCAAACCGTGCATCCGTGCGCGAACGCGTGCTGGCCCCTGCGCATCCAAGGAGCCCACACCTTTTCCACATTGTTATGGGGGCCGACTCGATTTCCTCACACCTCTCGCGTAAGTTCAGACCAAGGTAATTCGCGTAAGCAAAGCTGCGCGGCGGCACCGCGCAGTGGAGGGGGCTGCGCGGTGTCATGCCCCCGTAAGTGCCCCTGCTGGACGCGTGTCGCGTCGAAGCCGCACCCCCGCTCCCGCAGTCATGTGCGCCGTCAAGCCGACGTTCGCGGCCGGGGTCACCCGGGTGGGGGAAGCGGGGACAAGTCGCACGGCGAGTTGCAAGATGCGGCAAACCCTATGGATCCAGCCACATTCCACCCGTTTCCCCTGGGAATCCGCTCCTGCCAGGCCATGAATCGGCCACAAAGAGGCCCTCTCGCGGCTACCGGGCCGTCGCCGAGCGACTTCGGAGAGTAGTTGTGGCACGCCGATGCACGCAGCATCACTTACGAAGGGTTATGGTGGAAACCCCCCCTCGGGCCGGTCCGTCTCCCCCCCACGGACCGGCCCGTTTTATTGCTCGCGCACGGAGCGAGCCCCCTGAGGGGCGCGGGGAACTGCGCGACCAGCCCCCACTCACCCGCAGCCGCCGACCTCCCCCGGGCGCCCCCACCCGAGGCGGACGGCCCAAGCCCCGCAGGGGTACGCTTCGCCGGTAGGGGACCGCCATACGGACAGGAACCGCCCTCGCCTGCGCCGCGCGCAGCGCCCGCGCGCCTGTCCGATCCGTACGGAGGGGCTGACAATCACGTGAACCTGCGCGACAAGCTGCGCGGCCTGCTGGTCAGGCTGTACGCACGCCGGGTGGAGGGCCACCTGGACCACGCTCAGGTGCCCAAGCACATCGGCGTGATCATGGACGGCAACCGGCGCTGGGCGAAGGCGGCGGGCTCCTCCACCGTGCACGGGCACCGGGCCGGTGCCGAGAAGATCGAGGAGTTCCTCGGCTGGTGCAGCGAGACGGACGTCGAGGTCGTCACCCTCTGGCTGCTGTCGACGGACAACTTCGACCGGCCCCAGGACGAGCTCGGCCCGCTCCTCGGGATCATCGAGGACGTCGTCCGCACCCTCGCCGCCGACGGGCGCTGGCGCGTGCACCACGTGGGCACGCCCGACCTGCTGCCCTCCGGGATGCAGACCAGCCTCAAGGAGGCCGAGGAGGCCACCGCACACATCGACGGGATACTGGTCAACGTCGCCATCGGCTACGGCGGCCGCCAGGAGATCGCCGACGCCGTGCGCTCGATGATCGTCGACGCCCATGACAAGGGCACCTCGATGGAGAACCTCGCCGAGTCCGTCAGCGTCGACCTGATCGGCAGCCACCTCTACACCGGCGACCAGCCCGACCCCGATCTCGTGATCCGTACCAGCGGTGAGCAGCGGTTGTCCGGTTTCATGCTGTGGCAGACGGCCCATTCCGAGTACTACTTCTGTGAAGTCTTCTGGCCGGCCTTCCGCAAGGTGGACTTCCTGCGCGCTCTGCGCGACTACGCGGCCCGTCACCGGCGCTACGGCGGCTGAGGGACATATCCCCCGCGGGACGGAAGTAACGAGGAGTTCACCAGCGCGCCGTCATATGCGTCGGCATGGCATCGCACGTTCGAGGGCATAAGGCAAGCAGGTCGACACCCGAACCACGGGTGTCGTATCTCAGCGGACGGCACGGGGCCGTCCGCCCGGGAGGCCCTTTGCACCAGCCCCACCGTGCGGTCACGGCACGGAAGAAGACGCGGGGGGCCGGTTTTCGGCCCGTGCAGAGCGGCCGACGACCGGTCCAGCTCCACTCCGTCGCTCCCCGACCTCATCCGAGGGGGTACGTCCTTCCGTGGTGACCAGCACAAAGCGCCACAAGCCCGACCGGCGCACCTACGTTCTCGACACCAGCGTCCTGCTGGCCGACCCGAACGCCCTGAACCGCTTCGACGAGCACGAGGTCGTGCTCCCCATCGTCGTGGTGACGGAACTGGAGGCCAAGAGGCACCATCCCGAACTCGGCTACTTCGCCCGGCAGGCACTGCGCCTGCTCGACGAGTTCCGGGTCAAGCATGGCCGTCTCGACGCCCCCATTCCGATCGGGGACCTCGGCGGGACCGTCCGTGTCGAGCTCAACCACTCGGACCCCAGCGTTCTGCCGACCGGCTACCGCCTGGGGGACAACGACTCCCGCATCCTCGCGGTCGCCCGCAATCTGCAGGCCGAGGGGTTCGACGTCACCGTCGTGTCGAAGGACCTGCCGCTCAGGATCAAGGCCTCGTCCGTCGGCCTCCTCGCAGAGGAGTACCGCGCCGAACTCGCCATCACGGACTCCTCCGGCTGGACCGGAATGTCCGAACTGACGCTGCCGGGCGAACAGGTGGACATCCTCTTCGAGGAGGGGCACGTCTTCGTGCCCGAGGCCGCCGACATGCCCGTGCACACCGGCCTGACGATCCACTCCGAGCGCGGCAACGCGCTCGGCCGGATCACGCCCGAGGGCAACGTCAGGCTGGTGCGCGGCGACCGGGAGGCGTTCGGCATCAAGGGCCGCAGCGCCGAGCAGCGGATCGCGCTGGACCTGCTGCTCGACCCGGACGTCGGGATCGTGTCCATGGGCGGCCGGGCCGGCACCGGCAAGTCGGCGCTGGCCCTGTGCGCCGGTCTGGAGGCGGTGCTGGAGCGCCGTCAGCACCAGAAGGTGATGGTCTTCCGGCCGCTGTACGCGGTGGGCGGGCAGGAGCTCGGCTATCTCCCCGGCAGCGAGGCCGAGAAGATGAGCCCCTGGGCGCAGGCGGTCTTCGACACGCTGTCGGCCGTCACCAGCCGCGAGGTCATCGAAGAGGTCACCGCGCGGGGCATGCTGGAGGTGCTGCCTCTCACGCACATCCGCGGACGCTCGCTGCACGACGCGTTCGTGATCGTGGACGAGGCGCAGTCGCTGGAAAGGAATGTCCTGCTGACCGTTCTGTCCCGAATCGGGGCTAATTCACGGGTCGTTCTGACCCATGACGTGGCCCAGCGGGACAATCTCAGGGTCGGGCGCTACGACGGTGTGGTCGCCGTCGTGGAGAAGCTGAAGGGGCATCCGCTCTTCGCCCACGTCACGCTGACGCGGTCCGAGAGGTCCCAGATCGCCGCCCTTGTGACCGAAATGCTGGAGGACGGGCAGATCTGACCCAAGTGCTCAACTTGCGGTAGCTACTCGTTGGTTGGCGCCGTTCGGAAAGGCAGTGAGCCTATCCGGGCGGCGCCTCGGCGTGTGCGGCTTTCCGTAAAACGCCTGGGACAAACGAGGTGTGAGCTTTCACACGCAACACAGAATTGCCTTGCGGCGTCGGGGTACGGCAGAGTCTCACTCCTGTCAGGCCCCGCATACGACACACCTGTACCCCCAGCGGTACGGCACCACAGCAACACCACAGCCAACTCCATAGCGTCGTCGTATGCCGCCCGAGTCTTTACGCGGCGCTCCCCGCAAGGGAGTTGCCCACCGGGTCCGCGCCTCCCGTGACCCCGCAGTTGGGAGGCCAGAGCCAGGGGCACGATTGCGTCCGCCAGGGTCACCGAAGCGGGCGATGCTGGAAGGAAACCGTGTGAGTCCGATTTCGGTCAGGGGATTCGCAGTGGCGTCGGCCACCGCGGTCACCGCTGTCGGAAGCGTCGTCGGCGTTGCCTCGGGCAGCACCGCGCAGAACAACGACGCCGAAGCGACGGCTGCTGCCGATTCGACGCTCCTCGCGGACATACCCGCGGGCCAGCAGGCCCAGGTGCAGATCGAGTCCATGTCGGCGCAGGCCGACGTCCAGGCCATCGCCGCGGACGCGAGCGCCAAGAAGGGTGCTGAGGAAGCCGCCCGCAAGGCTGCTGCCCAGACCGCGATCGAGAAGAAGGAAGCCGCCGAGAAGGCAGAGAAGGCGGCGCAGGAAGCCAAGGAGCGCGAAGAGGCCGAGGCGAAGGCCTCCCGATCCTCCTCCGACTTCCCCGTCCAGGGCTCGTACAGCATCGCGCAGATCCAGTCGATGGCGCGCCAGATGGTGCCGAGCGGCCAGTTCCAGTGCTTCAGCAACATCGTGGACCACGAGTCCGACTGGAACTACCGGGCCGTCAACGCCTCCTCGGGTGCCTACGGCCTCTTCCAGGCCCTGCCCGGTTCGAAGATGTCGTCCGTCGGCTCGGACTGGCAGACGAACCCGGCCACCCAGATCAAGTGGGGCCTCAACTACATGAACGACCGCTACGGCAGTCCCTGCGACGCCTGGTCCTTCTGGCAGGCCAACAACTGGTACTGAGCCGGCACCGCCGCCGCTCAACCTTCGCGCAGCCCCTCACCGTCTCTTGGTGAGGGGCTTTCGCGCTTCCCCGTGACACGCCATGTACGGTCGGACGCAACGACTCCAGGGGGAGTGGTGCGGAGAGAGACGGGGGAAGAGGACGGATCATGTCGCGAGTGCCAGGGTGGCTCGGTCGGCTCGGCGCCGGACTGACCGAGATGAGTGAGCGGTTGGACGAGCGCCGCGCCGCGGTGGAACGGGAGGACACCGAGCTCCAGCCGGAGCGGCGGACCGCCACGGCCGTAGCGCCCGACCCGGCCGCCGAGGACGTCCCGCCGCCGCGCGCCGACCACGTCCCACGGCCCCCCGACTACGCACCCACTGCACCGCCGCCGCGGCCCGACCCGGCGCAGGTCGTGCCGTGGGGCGTACGGGTCGCCGCGGAGGCAGGCTGGCGGCTGCTGGTGCTCGCCGGCACGGTCTGGGTGCTGATGCGGGTCATCAGCGCCGTACAACTCGTCGTGCTGGCCTTCGTCATCGCCCTGCTCCTCACCGCGCTGATGCAGCCCTCGGTGGCGTGGCTGACCCGGCGTCGCGTGCCGCGCGGGCCCGCCACCGCCCTGACCGCGATCCTCGGGTTCGTCGTCATCGGGCTGATGGGCTGGTTCGTGACCTGGCAGGTCATGGAGAACATCGACAACCTCTCCGACCAGGTCCAGGACGGCATCGACGAGCTGCGCAACTGGCTGCTCAACAGCCCCTTCCACGTCACCGACAAGCAGGTCAACGAGATCGCCGAGAACCTCCGGGAGGCGATCGGCGCCAACACCGACGAGATCACCTCGGCCGGGCTCGAAGGCGTCACGGTCGTCGTCGAGGCCCTCACCGGCATTCTGCTGGCCGCGTTCTCGACGCTCTTCCTGCTCTACGACGGCAAGCGCATCTGGCACTGGACGCTGAAGCTGGTGCCCGCCGCGGCCCGTCCCGGTGTCGCCGGCGCCGGCCCGCGCGCGTGGGCGACGCTCACCGCCTATGTGCGCGGCACCATGCTCGTCGCCCTGATCGACGCCGTCTTCATCGGCATCGGCATCTACTTCCTCGATGTGCCGATGGCCGTGCCGCTGGCCGTCTTCATCTTCCTGTTCTCCTTCATTCCGCTCGTCGGCGCGGTGGCCTCCGGCGCCCTGGCCGTGGTCGTGGCGCTGGTGACGCAGGGCGTCTTCACGGCGGTCATGACCCTCATCGTCGTCCTGGCCGTCCAGCAGATCGAGGGCCACATCCTGCAGCCGTTCATCCTCGGACGCGCGGTCCGTGTCCACCCGCTGGCGGTCGTGCTGTCGGTGGCGGCCGGCGGCATGGTCGCGGGGATCGGCGGCGCGGTGGTGGCCGTACCGCTGGTGGCCGTGTCGAACACGATCGTGGGGTATCTGCGGGCGTATTCGCAGGAGTCGGTACCGGGCAAGGAGGCTGTGCCGCAGCCGGCCCGTCCGGCGCTCGAGGACGAACCCGCTCAGGCCGAAGAAGCGAGGTCCGGGGACGCAGCCCCCCAGGCCGACGGCCCCGCCAACGCAATGGACCCCGCCCACACAGGGTGAGCGGGGTCCACGGGGCAACGGCGCCTACTCGACGTCGGCCAGCACAGCCTCGGCGTCCAAGGTGGAACCCACGGCCTGGATCACGGAAGCGATCTTGAACGCCTCCTGAACCGTCTCGCGGTCCACGCCCGCCTTGCGCAGCACCTGCTCGTGCGAGTCGAGGCACATGCCGCAGCCGTTGATGGCGGACACGGCGAACGACCACAGCTCGAAGTCGACCTTGTCGACGCCGGGGTTGCCGATGACGTTCATCCGCAGGCCCGCGCGCAGGGTGCCGTACTCGTGGTCGGACAGCAGATGCCGGGTGCGGTAGAAGACGTTGTTCATCGCCATCACGGCGGCGGCGGACTTGGCCGCGTTGTACGCCTCCGGCGAGAGGTTCGCCCTGGCCTCCGGCGCCAGTTCGCGCAGCACGATCGGGGAGCGCGAGGCGATCGCGGTGGCGAGCACCGTGCCCCACAGCTGCTGGGCCGGGAGGTCCGAATTGCCGATGACCGAGCCCAGGTTGAGCTTAAGGTCCTTGGCGTAGTCCGGTATGCGGGACTTGAGGGAGTCGAGCGGCATGTCAGTCACTCTCCGGCAAGCAGCTTGACCGGGTCCAGGGTCTCGTCGCCCTTGGACCAGTTGCACGGGCAGAGCTCGTCGGTCTGGAGGGCGTCCAGGACCCGCAGGACCTCCTTGGGGTTACGGCCGACGGAGCCGGCGGTCACCATGGAGAACTGGATCTCGTTGTTCTGGTCGACGATGAAGACGGCGCGCTTGGCGAAGCCGTCCTCGCCCTCGATGCCGAGGTCGCGCATCAGCTCGTGCTTGGAGTCGGCCAGCATCGGGAACGGCAGGTCGCGCAGGTCGTCGTGGTCCTTGCGCCAGGCGTGGTGGACGAACTCCGAGTCACCGGAGAAGCCGAGCACCTGGGCGTCGCGGTCGGCGAACTCCTCGTTCAGCTTGCCGAAGGCCGCGATCTCGGTCGGGCAGACGAAGGTGAAGTCCTTCGGCCACGCGAAGACGATCTTCCACTTGCCCTCGTAGGTCTTGTGGTTGATCGTCTCGAACTCCGAGCCCTTCTCCAGCGAGACGCAGGCGGTCAGTTCGAACTCGGGGAACTTGTCACCGACAGTGAGCACACGCTCTCCTTGCAGCGAGGAGACACCCGTTCGGTACAGGGGTCTCCCATGGGGTTGGACCTTACCGATCCTGGCACAACGTGCATTGATACGGGAAATAGCTACACTCGGTCGGGTTGATCGGAGGTGCCTATTGATGGCCGTGGGTAAGGGATGACGGTGGGCAGGACATGAGCGTGGGCAAGAGGCGGCAGCCCAGCCTCGCCCAGTTGCGGGCGTTCGCCGCGGTCGCCGAGCATCTCCACTTCCGGGACGCCGCGGCCGCGATCGGGATGAGCCAGCCCGCGCTCTCGGGTGCCGTGTCCGCACTGGAGGAGACCCTCGGGGTCACGCTCCTGGAGCGTACGACCCGCAAGGTGCTGCTCTCACCGGCCGGCGAGCGGCTCGCCGTGCGGGCGAAGGCGGTGCTCGTGGAGGTCGGGGCGCTGATGGAGGAGGCGGAAGCCGTCCGGGCGCCGTTCACCGGTGCCCTCCGCCTCGGCGTCATCCCGACCGTCGCGCCGTATCTGCTGCCGACGGTGCTGCGGCTCGTCCACGACCGGTATCCGGACCTCGACCTCCAGGTGCACGAGGAGCAGACCGCGAGCCTGGTCGACGGCCTCACCACCGGCCGCCTGGACCTGCTCCTGCTCGCCGTGCCGCTCGGGGTGCCCGGTGTCGCCGAACTCCCGCTCTTCGACGAGGACTTCGTGCTCGTCACCCCGCTCGACCACTGGCTCGGCGGCCGGGAGGGGATTCCCCGGGAGGCGCTGCGCGAACTGAACCTGCTGCTGCTCGACGAGGGGCACTGCCTGCGCGACCAGGCCCTCGACATCTGCCGGGAGGCGGGCCGCGAGGACGCCCCGGTGACCACGACGGCCGCCGGCCTGTCCACGCTCGTCCAGCTGGTCGCCGGCGGACTGGGGGTGACCCTGCTGCCGCGCACCGCCCTCAAGCTGGAGACGACCCGCAGCAGCCAGCTCCTCACCGGCTACTTCGCCGACCCGGCCCCCACCCGCCGCGTCGCCCTCGCCATGCGAACGGGGGCGGCACGCGCGGCGGAGTACGAGGAACTGGCGTCGGCTCTGCGGGATGCGTTGCGGCCGTTGCCGGTGCGCATGTTGGGGGAGCAGCGGTTGGGGGCCGGATCCGGGACCCGGCCCCCTTGATCACCCCGGTGATCACTCCGTGCGCAGGCCGTCCGGGCGCATCAGGCGCAGCAGCGGAGGCAGGCTGAGGAGGGTCACCGTGAGGACGACCCCGGCGCCGATGCCCGTCATCGCCAGCACGCTCGCCCAGTCCACGGTCACCGCGGCGCCGGCCATCTTCAGCAGGACCGCGCCCAGTGTCAGCCCCACGGTCGACGCCAGCAGCAGGCCCAGCGCGATCGGGATCGCCGTCTGCCAGAGCACCGACAGGCTCAGCGTGCGGCGCCGGGTGCCGAAGGCCACCAGCGACGACAACAGCTTCTTGCGCTCGCGCAGCTGCTCCAGCTGGGAGACCAGCAGGCTCGCGCCGATCAGCAGCAGGACGCAGGTGGCGCCGACGAACAGCCCGTTGCGGATGGAGCGGAACTCCAGGGACTCCCGGTTGGCCGCCAGCGTGAACACGTCCGCCAGCGGGTCCAGCCGCGCGGCGCTGTTGCGCGCGTAATCGGAGGCGTCCGGCACCGACGGGTCCAGCGAGACGAACACCCGCTGGACCAGGCCGGCCTCGGCCCCCTCGGGCAGCGCGCCCGGGGTGAACAGCAGGCCGCCGCGCTCGTAACCGGTCGGGTCCTCGCGCGTCGCCGCCGTCTTGATGCCGCCCGGCACCTTCCACGCCACCGTGTGGCTCGTCATCCCGCTGTAGCCGGGGTCGAAGTACAGGGTGCCGCCCGCCTTGACGAGTTTCTCCGAGCCGTCGTCGTACTCGCCGCCGACGACCCGGAAGGTGTCCCCGTCCCGGCAGGACTTCAGACGCGCCACCTCACGCAGCTCGGCGCAGCTGCCGACGGCCACCTCCAGTGAGTTCTCGGGTTCCTTCGCCTTCTCGCCGAGCGAGCCCAGCGACAGGGCCGACGCCCGGCGCACGCCCTCGGTCTCGCCCAACTGCCGGGCGACGTCGTTCAGCTGGACGTCGCCGTGCACGTAGACCGTCATCTGGGCGCGGTTCACGTCGTTGCCGGTCCGCTCGGTGTAGTCGCCCTCGACCCCGGCGAAGAGCATCTGCAGCGCGATCGCCCCGGCCACCGCGACCGCGATGCCGTTGACCATGCGGGCGGCCGAACCGCTGCTCAACTGCAGCCTGCGGACCGCCAGCTGCCAGGAGACCGACCCGGAGTTCAGCCGGGCCACCACGGCCTCGACCAGCCAGGGCAGCAGGGTGGTGACGCCGACCAGCAGCAGCACGGTGCCGCTGATGACCATCCACTCGTTGAAGTTCCCGTTGTCGTTGCCCTGCCCCACCATCGGGTACAGCAGCGCGAGACCGCCCACCGGCAGCAGCAGCCGCCACCACAGCCGACGGCGCGGGGGCTTCGTCGTACGGACCACACCGAGCGGCTCAATGACGACCCCGCGCAGCGCGAACAGCGTCACCAGGACCGCCGCGGCCGGTACGGCTACGGCGACCAGCAGGGCGAGCGCGATCGACGGGTTGAGGTCGCTCGGGAACACGCTGATGTCCCGCACCTTCAGCAGAGTCGCCAGGTGACGCCCCGCCAGGAAGAACCCGGTGCCGAGAACGAGCCCGAGCAGCGCCCCGGCGAGCGCCTCGCCGCCCGCGACCCGGCGCGCCATCCGCCCGTCCGCGCCGACCAGCCTGAGCGCCGCGAGCCGACGGTCCCGGCGCTCGCCGCCGAAGCGCACGGCCGCCGCGATGAACACGCCGACCGGCAGCAGCAGGACCACGAAGATGATCATGATCAGCAGGATCAGGATCGGATCCAGCGGGTCGTCCGTGGCCCCGTCGGAGGGACCGAAGTAGTCGATCCGCTCGACGGTGCCTCCGGCCAGCTGGTCCTCGAGCCCCGCCCCGCCCGCGTAGTAGGCGAGTTCGGTGGGCCCGATCAGCCCGGGCTGCTCGATGGTGCCGGTGACCCGGTAGGGGATGCGTTCGCGCAGCAGCTTGCCGTAGTCGGACTTCAGCAGCTTCTGCAGCGCGGGCGAGGCGATCATCTCGCCCTTCGCGGGGAACTCGTCCACGCCCGGCGGCAGCGGCGCCAGCGACCCCTCGGGCTCCAGGAGCCGGCCCCGTACGTCGTCACCGCGGTACTCGGTGTCGGCGCTGGCGATGATCAGCGTGTCGACCGCCTTCGGCATCACCGTCCCGCTGTACGTGAAGTCGTCCCGGGCACTACCGCGTCGGTCACGCTCGGACAGCGCGCTCGGGATCGCGGTCGTCAGCAGCAGCAACGCCACCCCGAGCCCCACGCCGACGGCCGTCAGCAGGGCCCGGACCCACCCCTCGCGTCCGCCGGCGAAGGCGAACCGGACGCCCATGCCCAGATCCTTGGCCCACTGGGACGCGGCACTCATACGACGCGCTCCATGTCCCGGGACTTGCCGTCGCGTACGACGATCTCGCGGTCGGAGTAGGCGGCGACCCGTGCCTCGTGCGTGACGAGGACGACGGCGGCGTTGGTCGAGCGGGCGGCCTCCGTCAGCAGCTCCATCACACGCTCACCGTTGAGGGAGTCGAGCGCGCCGGTCGGCTCGTCGGCGAACAGCACGCGCGGGTTGGTGACCAGGGCCCGGGCGACGGCGACGCGCTGTCCCTGACCGCCGGAGACCTCACCGGGCCGCTTCTTGCGCAGGTCGTCGACCTCCAGCCGCTCCATCCAGGTCAGGGCCGCCTTCTCGGCCTCCTTGCGGGAGGTTCCGTTCAGCCGCAGCGGAAGGGCGACGTTCTCGACGCAGGTCAGCTCCGGCACCAACTGCCCGAACTGGAAGACGAACCCGAACTCCGAGCGCCGCAGGGCGCTGCGCTGGGCGTCGCCCATGGTGGCCAGCTCGCGGCCGTTGTAGGTGATGGACCCCGAGTCGGGCGGCACGATGCCGGCGAGACAGTGCAGCAACGTCGACTTGCCCGAGCCGGACGGGCCCATGACGGCGACGACCTCGCCGGGGTGGATGGAGAACTCGGCGCCGTCGAGCGCGAGGGTCGGGCCGTAGGCCTTGCGCAGCTCCTGGGCCGCGAGCAGGGAACCGGGAGGAGGAGTCACTTGGTCACCACCTCGGCCAGCTTGTCGAGACGCGCGGCGGTGAGTTCCAGCCAGCGCAGGTCGGCCTCCAGGTGGAACAGGGCGTGGTCGCAGATCAGCTGATCGGCGAGGTCCCCCTTCCGCTTCCGGTCGGTGAGGATGCGCATCATCCGCAGGTGCTCGGAGCGCTGGGTGTCGAGGATGTCGGCCGCGTTGCGCCGGGTGAGCAGAGCGAGGACGACCTTCGTGTAGAGGGTCGACTGGAGGTACGGCTCCGGCTTCTCGGGCGTCGCGAGCCACTGCTGCACGTCGGTGATCCCGGCGTCGGTGATGGCGTACCGCTTGCGCTCGGGCCCGCCGCCGGGCTCGATCCCGTCGACCTCGACGAGCCCGTTCTTCAGCAGCCGGGACATCGTCGAGTAGACCTGGCCGTAGTGCAGCGGCCGGTCGTGACCGAACTTCTCGTCGAAGGCCCGCTTCAGGTCGTAGCCGTGACGCGGGCCGGACTCCAGGAGCCCCAGGAGGGTGTGACCGATGGACATGCCGAGGACACTACACGGGGTGTATACGCAGCATGTATACGCGGAGTGTGTAGATCATGGCTGGGGGTGTGAAGGCCCTGGTGGGAGGTGATTGTCACGGTTTTGCTACATGGACATGGCAGGGGATATGGCAGGGGCTCTGGAGGGGGCGGGGAGCCCCATGGTTCCGGGCCCGTCCGGCGCGCACGGATGGACCCGGCTCGGCTGATTCCAGCCCGTCCGCGCGCACGGACGGGCTCGGCTCAGCCAATTCCAGCCGGTCCGGCGCGCGCGGGCCCGGCTCGGCCGATTCCGCCGGTCCGGTGCGCGCGGACGAGACCGGCTCAGCCAATTCCAGCCCGTCCGGCGTTTGAGGATGAGGCCGTTCAGGCCGACGGGGGTCTGGGGGCGGAGCCCCCAGGTGGCCGACCACGACGGGGAAGAGGCCCCGTGTCCCGCGGAAGCCGACCGGCGTCGGCCAAAGCCTTCCGCAGCAGAAACTCGATCTGAGCGTTGGCCGAGCGCAGCTCATCCCCCGCCCACCGCGCCAGCGCCTCGTACACGGACGGGTCCAGCCGCAACAGCACCTGCTTGCGCTGCTGCGGCCGACGCTGAGGGGCCGACCCCTCGGACGGAACCGTCACTGGTAGAGCGTCCCGGTGTTGAGGACCGGCTGCGGGGACCTGTCGCCGCACAGCACCACCATCAGGTTCGACACCATCGCCGCCTTCCGCTCGTCGTCCAGCTCCACGATGTCCCGCTCGGAGATCCGTGCGAGCGCCGCCTCGACCATGCCGACCGCCCCGTCGACGATCTGCCGCCGTGCCGCGACGACCGCCCCGGCCTGCTGCCGCTGGAGCATCGCGGAGGCGATCTCGGGAGCGTACGCGAGATGCGTGAAGCGCGACTCGATGATCTGCACCCCGGCCGCCTCCACGCGTGCGTGCAGTTCGGCGGCGAGCTTCTCGGTGATCTCCTCGGCGTTGCCGCGCAGTGAGAGGCCGCCCTCGTCGTGGGCGTCGTACGGGTACTCGATGGCGATGTGCCGCACCGCCGCCTCGGTCTGGGTGGAGACGAACTCCAGGAAGTCGTCGACCTCGAAGGTGGCCTGCGCGGTGTCCTCGACCTTCCACACCACGACCGCGGCGAGCTCGATCGGGTTGCCGTAGGCGTCGTTGACCTTCAGGACGGCCGTCTCGTGGTTGCGGACCCGGGTCGAGATCTTCGTACGGGACGTGAAGGGGTTCACCCAGCGCAGCCCGTCCTCCCGGATCGTCCCGCGGTACCGCCCGAAGAGCTGGACGACCCGAGCCTCGCCCGGCGCGACCATGTTGAGCCCGCACATCGCGAGGACTGCGCCGATCGCGACCAGAACCCCGGCGATGATCAGTGCCGCCTTGGCGCCGCCTCCGGAAACCGCCGCGGTGCTGACGATCAACCCCGCGCCGGCCAGCAGCCCGACGAGGCCCAGCAGCAGGGCGAGCCCGCCGCCGATGCTGTGCGCCGTGAACTCGCGTACACGTGGGGCGGGCATCTCGGGTACGTCGGCGGTGGCGGAAGTGGTGTCGGTAGGCATGGGTGATTCCCCCGTTTCGTTCGCATTCATCCATGAAGCCGCAGTGGCTTCATCTAGCTTCGAACTAGCTAAGTGATATCACTTTACCCTGTGCGGGCAACCCTATGCATCCCTGAGTCGTCGGTTCCGGTGGGACGGGTGCTGATTGTCACGTCCGCAAAAGACCGGATCGACAGCTCTTTGTCACAACTTCCGGTGTTAGCTTTCTGAGCTGACCTGAGCGGCGAACCTGTGTGGCAGGAGTGCACACAAGAGCGAAGCGGAGCGGAACACACCCATGGGACGAGCGGAAGACAGACGAGCGCGTCAGCAAAGCGGGCGCCGCGCCGCGCCCCGGCGCCCGTCCGGGATGCCCTCGGCCCCTGTGGGAGGCGAGTCGGCCACCGTGGTGGGCCCGCCGGCCGCCCAGGGTGGCCGGGCCGCGGCCCGCCGGGCGGCCAAGGGCGCCAAGGGGGGCGGCAAGGGCCGAATACGCCGGCTCTTCACCTGGAAGAAGATCCTCGGCACCTTCCTCGGCGCGTGCCTGCTCGGCATCGGCGCCTTCATCGCGCTCTATCTGTACGTCGACATCCCGGAGGACAACGCGGCCGCGCAGGCCGCCCAGCGCCAGAGCAACGTCTACAAGTACAGCGACGGCAGCACCCTGGCCCGCGACGGCGAGGTCAACCGCGAGATCGTGGACCTGGCCAAGGTGCCGAAGAAGGTCCAGCGCGCCTTCGTCGCGGCGGAGAACAAGTCCTTCTACAAGGACAACGGCATCGACCTCAAGGGCACGGCCCGCGGTCTGCTGAACACCGTGATGGGCAAGGGTGCGCAGGGTGGTTCGACGATCACCCAGCAGTACGTCAAGAACTACTACCTCAGCCAGGAACAGACGGTCAGCCGCAAGCTCAAGGAGATGGTCATCTCCCTGAAGGTCGACCGCGAGCTGTCCAAGGACGAGATCCTCGCCGGCTACATCAACACCAGCTACTACGGCCGCGGCGCCTACGGCATCCAGGCCGCCGCCCAGGCCTACTACCGCGTCGACGCCGACAAGCTCAAGCCCGAACAGGGCGCGTACCTCGCCGCGTTGCTCCAGGCGCCGAGCCAGTACGACTGGTCGGCCGCGTCCGAAACCGGCAAGAAGCTGGTCACGGCCCGCTGGAACTACGTCCTGGACAACATGGTCGAGGAGGGCTGGCTGGACCGGTCCGAGCGGCAGGGCATGACGTTCGACAAGCCGAAGGAGCCGAAGCCCACCGCCGGCCGTGAGGGCCAGAAGGGCTATCTGATCGAGCTCGCCAACCAGCAGCTGATCAACCAGCTGATGAAGCAGGAGGGCATCACCCGCTCCCAGGCCGAGGCCGAGGTCGTCGACCAGGGCTGGACCATCACCCTGAACATCGACAAGAAGAAGCAGGCCGAGCTGGAGAAGGCCGCCAAGGCGCAGTTGACGAGCAAGCTGGACGCGAAGAAGCGCAAGGTCGACGGGAACGTCCAGGCCGGCGGGGTCTCCGTCGACCCCAAGACGGGGAAGGTCGTCGCCCTGTACGGCGGCGTCGACTACTTCAAGCACTACACCAGCAACGCGACCCGCACCGACTACCAGCCCGCCTCCACGTTCAAGCCGGTGATCCTGGCGGCCGCCCTGGAAGAGAGCGCCGAGACCCAGGACGGCAACCCGATCACCGCGAACACGATCTACGACGGCACCAGTAAGCGACCGGTCGTGGAGGACGGCAGCAAGGTCGGCTTCGCCCCCGAGAACGAGGACGACCAGGACTACGGCGACATCACCGTTCAGACGGCGATGAACAAGTCCGTCAACTCCGTCTTCGCACAGATGGGCGTCGACGTCGGCATGAAGAACGTGATGGACGTGGCCGGCAAGCTCGGCATGGACACCACCAACGAGCAGGCCGTGCCCGCCCAGACCCTGGGCACCATGGGTGCGAGCCCGCTGCAGATGGCCGGGGTCTACGCCACCCTCGACAACCACGGCAAGAAGGTCACGCCGAGCATCCTCGAGTCGGCCGAGCACAACAGCCGCGCGGTCGAGCTTCCGGACCCGATCGGCGAGCAGGTCATCAGTCCGCAGGCCGCCGACACGGTGACCTCGGTGCTGACGGGCGTGGTCGACGACGGTACGGCGCGCACGTCCGTGGCGAACAACCCCAAGCGCGACGGCCAGAAGGTCGCCGGCAAGACGGGTACGTCCGACGACAACAGGTCGGCCTGGTTCACCGGTTACACGCCCGACCTGGTCACCTCGGTGGGCCTGTTCGGCGAGGACGCCAAGACCCACGCCCAGGCCAAGATGTACGGCGCGGGCGGCGAGGATCGCGTCAACGGCGGTGGCTTCCCGGCGAAGATCTGGGCGGCGTACATGTTCGGCGTGACCGACACGGACGCCAGGTTCGACCTCGACACCGACCAGGGCGCGGCCGTCCAGCCGACCTGGACGCCGACTCCGACCGAGGAGCCGACGACCGAGGAACCGACGGACGAGCCGACGACCGAGGAACCGACGGACGAGCCGACGACCGACGAGCCGACGGACGAGCCGACGACCGACGAGCCGACGGACACGCCTACGACGGACGAGCCCACGGACGAGCCGACCGACGAGCCGACGGACGACATCACCCTGGACCCGGTCAGACCCAACAACGACGAGTAGGGAAGCGCCCCGGAAGGGGCGCGGGGCGGTGTGTGACATGCGGCTCCGCCGTGCGGGCGCGATCAGCCACGATGCACCCGCACTCGGCGGTCCGCAGTTCCCCCTACGGCGCTGAGCCGCGATTCAACTCGAACCACACAACCTTGCCGGTGCTCAACCGCGTCGCCCCCCACCGCCGGGCCAGCCGATTGACCAGATACAGCCCCCGGCCGCCTTCATCCGTGGCCCGAGCCTGCCGCAGCCGCGGCAGCTGCGGCACGTCGTCGCCGACCTCGCAGCGCAGCACATCGGTCCTCAGCAGGCGCAACGTCACCGGCCGTGAGGCATACCGCACCGCGTTGGTCACGACCTCACTGACCAACAGCTCGACCGAGTCGGTGAGTTCCTCCATGCCCCAGCGGGCGAGGGCACGGCGGGCCAGGCGCCGGGCGCGCCCCGGGGCGGCGTCCTCCGGCTCCAGGAACCAGTACGCCACGTCGCTGGGCGCGATCCCGTCGAAGCGGGCGGCGAGCAGCGCGATGTCGTCGTCGCGGTCGCCGGGGCCGAGCATGTCGAGGACCTCGTCGCAGAGGGCCTCCAGCGGCGGCGGATGGTCGGGCCCGGTGAGCTGCGCGGTCGCGGCGAGCTTCTCGCGCAGCTGCTCTATGCCGGTCCACACGTCACGCAGGCGGGACTCGACGAGGCCGTCGGTGTAGAGGAGCAGGGTCGCTCCGGCCGGTGCGTCCAGTTCCACGGCCTCGAAGTCGACACCGCCGACGCCGATCGGGGCGCCCGCCGGCACCCGCAGTACCTCCGCGCGGCCGCCCAGGTGCAGCAGGACGGGCGGCGGATGGCCGGCGTTGGCGATGGTGATGCGGTGCGATACCGGGTCGTAGACGGCGTACAGGCAGGTCGCCATGCGGTCGGTGCCCAGGCGCTGGGCCTGCTCGTCGAGGTGGTGCAGGACCTCCTGCGGAGGCAGGTCGAGGCCGGCGAGGGTCTGGGCCGTCGTCCGCAGCTGGCCCATGATCGCGGCCGAGGTCATGGAGTGGCCCATGACGTCGCCGACCACGAGGGCGACACGGCTGCCGGGCAGCGGGATCGCGTCGTACCAGTCGCCGCCGACCCGGGCGGTCTCGGCCGCCGGGAGGTAGCGGGACGCCAGCCGAACGCCGGTCGGGCGGGGGAGCGTCTCGGGCAGCATGGTGCGCTGGAGCTCGTCGGCGATGTACGCCTCACGGCCGTACAGCACCGCCTTGTCGATGCCGAGCGCGCTGTGCGTGGCGAGCTGGGCGGCGACGAGGAGGTCGTCGGGCTCGAAGGCGAGGCGTTCCGGGCGGCGCAGGAACACCGCGGCGCCGATGACACGGCGCCGGCCGCGCAGCGGGGCGAGGATCGCACGCTGACCGTCGGGGATGAGCAACTCGCCGTCGTCGCCGAGAAGTTCGGGCAGGGCGGCGCGCGCGGCGGGTGCGTCGGCGAAGACGGGACGTACGCCGCGCAGCACCTCGGCGAGCGCGCCGCCGGGCCGCACCTCGCACAGTTCGGAGGTGAGGGCGGACAGTTCGGACAGCTCGGTCGGCTCCGGCTGCTGTGCGCCCGAGGGCAGGAAGCTGCCTTCGGTGTCCCGCTCCTCAGGGATCCGGTCGGTGCGGCGCAGCCGCAGCACGACGGGCCCCGTGGGCCGCTCGTCGCCGACCGGCAGCGGGTCGCGCAGATAGACCAGGATCGCGTCGGAGAAGGTCGGCACGGTCGCCCGGCACAGCCCCATCACGATCTCGTCCAGGTCGATGCCGCGGGCGATCCGCCGGGTGGCGGCGCCCACGAAGCGCAGCCGGTCCCCGTCCCGCCGCATGGGCGTCGGGCGGCCGGGCACCACGCCCTGTCCGGTGCGCCGCTCGGCGGACGACTGCGGCGGCTCGGCGCCGGGCTGCGGCGGGATGGCCTCCGGAACGGGCCGCGGCCGGTGCGTGTCGGGCTCGGCGGCGACGGAGGGCTGCGAGTGCTCGGGGCCGTTGCCGGCGATGTCTGAGGGCTCCTTGCTCGGGCCGGACGGTGCGGTGGTGCCCGGCGTGGAGGGGGTCTCTCCGGTGCGCGCCTGCGCGGATAAGGGGGTACCTGCGCCGGCGCCGCCGCAAGGGGTGTGCGACGGCGTGGAATGCGCAGGCGTGGTGTGCGGTGTCGACTGTGTCGAGGTACGCACGAGCGCCCCGCGGGTCTCCGCGGGGTCGACGCCCGTCTCGGGGCGCTCGAAGGAGGTCGGCTGCTCCGTCACGCCTTTCGAATCCATCCGTCCGGGGCTGCGCGCCGCGCGTGCAGTTCGTCCCGCCGAAACTCCGATACCCGCAATACGTGCCCCAGGAACGGAATTCCCGCGTGGCCAGGGGCGGTTCCTGTGCCGCCGGTGGGGCGTCTGCTCCCAGGGCCGACGTAGAAAGCCCCGCCGGCCCTGGCGGCGTTGCCCTGGTAACCCTCGCTCACGTCCTGCCGCCCCTCGGTGACGATCGGTCAAGCCCGGCGCGCACTCCGGTAGTTGCCGCCCAAGTGCGCCCTTGCGGAGGACGATCCTACGTTTGTTGCCCGGGGGCGCATCAAGGGTCTCATGAGGACATGTGCGCGGGCGTGCGATCCCAGTCCTCAGGCAAAGAAGGTACAGCCCAGGCGGGATCCGGGCGCCAGTGCTGCCAGTCGTCCGAGAACGGCGGCCCCCAGGCGCGGATCACCTCGACCGCGCCGTGCCCCGCTTCCCGCACCCGCGCGGCGAGCCGGTCGTCCACCAGTCCGTCCCGCTGGGCCTGCGCGAACTCGTCCTCGTCCCGCCAGTGCCAACTGCGGTCCGGGTGCACGGAGATGTCGAGGAAGTGGTCCTCGGAGTCCACCCCGCCCGCCCAACGGGCGAGCGGCTCCTCAAGATTCACGTACCAGTTCTTGAACAGCCATCCGGGCTCCCAGAACAGCCACACCGACCACGGCTCACCGGGCCGCGCGAGCTTCAGCACCCCGGTCCCGAACCACCGGTCGCGCTGGACGGCGCGCGGCTTGGTGTACCGCGTCTCCAGGGGTTCCAGGTGCACGGACGTCCCGTCGGCGAGCACGGGCTTCACACACTGGGTGCCCGGAGCCAGCCATACGGCGAGGATCTCGTCGTCGTCCCGTACGACGGTGACGGGACGCGCGATGTGGAAGCGCCGGCCCGCGTTCTCCCGGTACCGCCACAGGATCTGTGTCCCGGGCGCCCAGAAGCGGGTCGACCCACCTGCTTCCACGTCCGTCGTCGTCACCGCTCCACCGTCTTCCATGGACAGATATTAGGTGCCGTAGGCATACGACGCTGCGGCGTCCGTCACGGTTCACGCCGTCGTGCCAGACGGTTACGGCCGTGTCATCCGCAGGACATCGAGGGCCTCGTCCAACTGCTCGACGGTGAGGTCGCCGCGCTCCACGTACCCGCCCTCCAGGACGACTTGGCGGATCGTCTTCCGCTCCGCGAGGGCCTTCTTGGCGACCTTGGCGGCCTCCTCGTACCCGATGTACTTGTTCAGCGGCGTGACGACGGAGGGCGACGACTCGGCGTACTCCAGGGCCCGTTCGCGGTGGGCGACGACGCCGTCGACGGTGCGGTCGGCCAGCAGCCGGGACGCGTTGGCGAGCAGGCGGATGGATTCCAGGACGTTCTTCGCGATGACCGGAAGCATCACGTTCAGCTCGAAATTGCCCGCGGCGCCGGCGGTGGCCACCGTGGCGTCGTTGCCGACGACCTGCGCGGCGACCATCAGGACGGCCTCCGGAATGACCGGGTTGACCTTGCCGGGCATGATCGAGGAGCCCGGCTGGAGGTCGGGGAGGCTGATCTCCGCGAGGCCGGTACGCGGCCCGGACGACATCCAGCGCAGATCATTGGCGATCTTGGTCAGCCCGACGGCGATGGTCCGCAGCTGCCCGCTGGTCTCGACGATCCCGTCCCGGGCCCCCTGCGCCTCGAAGTGGTCGCGCGCCTCGGTGAGCGGCAGCCCGGTGGCGCGGGCCACCTCCTCGATGACGGCGGCGGAGAACCCGGGGGGCGTGTTGATGCCGGTGCCCACGGCCGTGCCGCCGAGGGGGAGTTCGGCGAGCCGGGGGAGGGAGGCCTCAAGCCGCTCGACGCCGTACCGCACCTGGGCGGCGTAACCGCCGAACTCCTGCCCCAGCGTGACGGGCGTGGCGTCCATGAGGTGGGTCCGCCCCGACTTCACGACATCGGCGAACTCCTCGGCCTTGCGCTCCAGCGACCCGGCGAGGTGTTCCAGCGCCGGGATCAGGTCGCGGGTGACGGCGGCGGTGGCGGCGATGTGGATGGAGGAGGGGAAGACGTCGTTGGAGGACTGCGAGGCGTTGACGTGGTCGTTGGGGTGCACGTCCCGCCCGAGCCGCTCGGTGGCGAGGGTGGCGACGACCTCGTTGGTGTTCATGTTGGACGAGGTCCCGGACCCGGTCTGGAACACGTCGACCGGGAAGTGCTCGTCCCACCGCCCGTCGGCGACTTCCGCGGCCGCGTCCTGGATGGCCTCGGCGATGTCCTTGTCGAGCACTCCCAACTCGGCGTTCACCTTCGCGGCGGCGCCCTTGATCCTGGCCAGGGCCTCGATATGGGCCCGCTCGATGCGCTGCCCGGAGACGGGAAAGTTCTCGACGGCACGCTGGGTCTGGGCACGCCACTTGGCGCCGGCGGGCACCCGGACCTCGCCCATGGAGTCGTGCTCGATGCGGTAGTCGCTCATGCCTGAGTAAGCGTGCTGGGCGGCGGGGTTGTTCCTGTGCTTGGCCCATCCGGGTTCCACCGAGGGGTTTCGCCCCCGCCGCCCCTGCTCATCCCGTCCTTGAAGGGGCTCCGCCCCTTCGACCCCGCTCCTCAAACGCCGGAGGGGCTGAATTTTCAGCCCGTCCGGCGTTTGAGGACGAGGCCGTTCAGGCCGACAGCGGGGGTCTGGGGGCGGCAGCCCCCAGGGACGGGACGGGTAGGGGCGGCGAGGGCGAAGACCCTTGTGTGCCGCAGCCGCAGGGACTACGCCAGCCCCGGCCCCCGCACCGGAATCGACGTGAACGTCGGCGCGGGCGCCGGGTCCTGGAAGAAGTCGTTGCCCTTGTCGTCGACGACGATGAACGCCGGGAAGTCCTCGACCTCGATCTTCCAGACGGCCTCCATGCCGAGCTCCTCGTACTCGACGACCTCGACCTTCTTGATGCAGTCCTGGGCGAGGCGGGCGGCGGGGCCGCCGATGGAACCGAGGTAGAAGCCGCCGTGCGTGCCGCACGCGTCCGTGACCTGCTTGCTCCGGTTGCCCTTCGCGAGCATCACCCTGGAGCCGCCGGCCGCCTGGAACTGCTCGACGTAGGAGTCCATGCGCCCGGCGGTCGTGGGGCCGAAGGAACCCGACGCGTAGCCCTCCGGCGTCTTGGCCGGGCCGGCGTAGTACACCGGGTGGTCCTTGAGGTACTGCGGCATCTCCTCGCCCGCGTCCAGCCGCTCCTTGATCTTGGCGTGCGCGATGTCGCGGGCCACGACCAGCGGACCGGTGAGCGAGAGCCGGGTCTTGACCGGGTACTTGGTCAGCTCGGCGAGGATCTCGTCCATCGGCTGGTTCAGGTCGATCTTCACCACGTCCGAGGACTCGTCGAGGTGCTCGTCCGTGGTCTCCGGCAGGAACCGCGCCGGGTCGGTCTCCAACTGCTCCAGGAAGACCCCCTCGGCGGTGATCTTCGCGACGGCCTGGCGGTCGGCGGAGCAGGACACGGCGATGGCGACGGGGCACGAGGCACCGTGCCGCGGCAGCCGGACCACCCGCACGTCATGGCAGAAGTACTTGCCGCCGAACTGCGCGCCGATCCCGATCTGCTGCGTCAGCTCGAAGACCTTCTCCTCCAGCTCCTTGTCCCGGAACCCGTGCCCGAGCGGCGAGCCCTCGGCCGGAATCTCGTCCAGGTAGTGCGCGGAGGCGTACTTGGCGGTCTTCAGCGCGTACTCGGCGGACGTGCCGCCGACCACGATCGCCAGGTGGTACGGCGGACAGGCGGCCGTACCGAGCGAGCGGATCTTCTCCTCCAGGAACTTCATCATGGAGGCCTCGTTCAGGACGGCCTTCGTCTCCTGGTAGAGGAAGGACTTGTTGGCGGAGCCGCCGCCCTTCGCCATGAAGAGGAACTTGTACGCGCCGCCGTCGGTGGCGTACAGCTCGATCTGCGCGGGCAGGTTCGACCCGGTGTTCTTCTCCTCCCACATGGTGAGCGGAGCCATCTGCGAATAACGCAGGTTGAGGTTCAGGTACGCGTCGTAGATGCCCCGGCTGAGGGCCGACTCGTCGCCGCCCTCGGTGAGCACGTTCTGCCCGCGCTTGCCCATCACGATCGCCGTGCCGGTGTCCTGGCACATGGGCAGCACGCCGGCGGCCGCGATGTTGGCGTTCTTCAGGAGGTCCAGCGCCACGAACTTGTCGTTGCTCGACGCCTCGGGGTCGTCGATGATCCGCCGCAGCTGCGCGAGGTGCGCGGGCCGCAGATAGTGCTGGATGTCGTGGATGGCCTCCTCGGCCAGCTTGCGCAGCGCCTCGGGCTCCACCTTGAGGAACGTCCGCCCGTCGGCCTCGAAGGTGGAGACACCCTCGGCGGTCACCAGCCGGTAGGGGGTGGTGTCCTCTCCCATGGGGAGCAGATCGGTGTACGCGAACTCAGGCATGTCGCCCATTCCTCACTCGACAGACAGCGGCTGGCCTCCATTGGCAGCGTCCACCAGCGTAGAACCTGCCTCCGACAGCGAGCTTGTGAGGTAAGGCTCAGTTCGATATCCGGTGACCCCCTCGGCGTCCGGTGAACGACCCGGACGGGGTCTATCGCGATCTATCGTGTTTGGGTACGCTGCTGCCGTGGACCTTCAGAAGCAGACCGCACCCGCTGCCGCGACCGAGCTCCGTGCCTCCGACGCGGACCGCGACCGGATCGCCGACATCCTGCGCGACGCCCTGGCCGAGGGCCGCCTCACCGCCGACGAGCACGCGGAGCGCGTCGAGGGCGTGCTGGCCGCGAAGACGGTCGGCGAACTGGACGTCTTCATAAGGGACCTGCCCGCCGCCCACCAGCGCCGCGCATCCCATGTGCCCGCCCCTGCGCGCCCCGCCCCGGGCGCGATCCCGGCCGAGCCCGACGACAACGTGGTCGCGGTCTTCAGCAGCGCCGTCCGCAAGGGCCGCTGGCGCGCGGGCCGCCGTATCCACGTGTACGCGGTCTTCGGCAGCGTGGAGATAGACCTCAGCGAGGCGCTCTTCGAGTACCAGCAGGTCATGATCCGGGCGGTCTCGATCTTCGGCAACGTCGAGGTCCGTGTCCCGGAGAACGTCTCGCTGCGCGGCACCGGCGGCGGTGTCCTCGGCAACTTCGAGGTGGACCACCTCGACGCGGAGGACCCGTATGCGCCGGTGGTCCATGTCGACGGCTGGGCCGTGCTCGGCAACATCGAGGGCAGGCCGAAGCGGGGCAAGCTCGTCGCGGACATACTCGACCGCGTCCAGCGCAAGGTCGACAAGGGTTTGCGCAAGCATCTGGATCGTTGACGGTTGTGAAGCGGATCGGCTCCTTCCTGGCTCCCGGGCCCTTCCGGGGGCCGCGCAGCGGCGCGCAGGACCCCCCGAAATCCAGCGGTTCGGAACTGACTGCATAGGCGCGCGTACAGCGGGTAGACCTTGCTGCATCGTCTCTCGCTCGCGAAGCCGTCGTCAGGAGTAGACCGTGCTGCAACCGCCGCATTCGTCCCTGCAGGTAGCTGCCGTTCCGGCCCAGCGGGTGCCAGCGCGAGACAGGGATCAAGACGCCCCATGGCATACGGAGGCCGTGTGCCGGCGTGACGAGGCAGGCCTCTTCTTCGCCCCCTCCAAGGAGCCCACCGCGGCCCGCCTCTCCCGTGAAGAGGCCGCCAAGCGGGTCTGCGCCCGCTGTCCCGTCATGGTCGAGTGCCGCGAACACGCCCTGCTCCAGCCCGAGCCGTACGGCGTCTGGGGCGGCCTCACCGCAGCCGAACGCCGAGTGGTCCTGGCAAGGCGCCGCCGCCGCGAAATGGAACTGAAGAAGACGGCGAGGACGACCGACCGCATAGCGCAGGCAGGCTGAGAAACAAGAAACAGGGCGCCCCCTCCGCACCGGGGGCGCCCTGTTCGGCTGTGAGTTGCAGTCAGGGGGCGCGGCGAACGCCCGAAAGGGCGCGGGGAACCGCGCGATCGGCCGGACACCGACCCGCAGTCGCCGACAACCCGCAGCCCCCGAGTTCTCGGGCGGCGCTACCCCCTGCTGCTACTTCGCGCGGTCGAAGTCAATCGCGCTGTACGCCCGCAGCTTGCTCAGCCGGTGCTCGGAATCAATCCGCCGCACCGTCCCCGACTTGGACCGCATCACGATCGAGTCGGTCGTCGCGTTCTCCGACCGGTACCGCACACCGCGCAGCAGCTCACCGTCGGTGATCCCGGTGGCGACGAAGAACACGTTGTCCCCGGCGACCAGGTCATCGGTCATCAGCACCCGGTCCAGGTCGTGCCCGGCGTCGATCGCCCGCTGCCGCTCCTCGTCGTCCTTCGGCCACAGCTTGCCCTGGATCGTGCCGCCCAGACACTTCACCGCACAGGCCGAGATGATCCCCTCCGGCGTACCGCCGATGCCGAGCAGCATGTCGACGCCGGTGCCCTCGCGCAGCGCGTAGATCGACCCCGCGACATCGCCGTCGGAGATCAGCTTGATGCGCGCACCGGCATCCCGGATCTCCTTGATGATGCCCTCGTGCCGGGGCCGGTCGAGGATGACGACGGTGACGTCCTCGGGCGTGGACCGCTTGGCCTTCGCGACCCGGCGGATGTTCACGGACACGGGCGCATCGATGTCGACGAAGTCGGCGGCCTCGGGGCCGGTGACCAGCTTGTCCATGTAGAAGACGGCGGACGGGTCGAACATGGACCCCCGGTCCGCCGCGGCGAGCACGGAGATCGCGTTGGGCATGCCCTTCGCGGTCAGCGTGGTCCCGTCGATCGGGTCGACGGCGATGTCGACCTCGGCCCCGGTTCCGTCGCCGACCCGCTCCCCGTTGAAGAGCATGGGCGCCTCGTCCTTCTCACCCTCGCCGATGACGACGACGCCGTTCATCGACACGGTGTGGACGAGGGTCCGCATGGCGCGCACCGCGGCGCCGTCGGCGCCGTTCTTGTCGCCCCGCCCGACCCAACGGCCAGCGGCCATCGCCGCTGCCTCGGTCACACGGACCAGTTCCAGGGCGAGGTTGCGATCGGGGGCTTCGCTGGGTACTTCGAGCTCGGACGGCAGCTGATGATGATTCTCGGTCATCGAGGCGCACCTTTCTGATACGACGACGGCCGGATGAGGGTGACCGCCCTGACTCTATCCTCGGGCGTGCAGAATGAGCAGGGGGCCCCACGGATGAGCAGCCGGGGCACCTGCGACGATAGGGGCGTGGCAGGTTCGAACGGCAAGCAGAAGTCGGTCCGCAACATGGTCCTCTCGCTCGGAGTGACCGTGCTCGCGGCGGGAGTCATCTATCTCTTCGTCCCCCATGACGACGGCGAACCCGACCTCCCGCGGGTCGACTACCGCGTGGAGCTGCTCACCGCCCGTCGCGCGGCGTCGTACCCGGTGGTCGCACCCCAGGGCCTGCCCGACACCTGGAAGGCGACGTCCGTCCGCTTCAAGGGCGACGACTTCGACGCCTGGCATCTCGGCTTCCACACCTCGGCCGGGGCGTACGTACAGGTCGAGCAGTCGACCGAGAGGCCGGCGACGTTCCTGGAGGAAGCCACCCAGGGCGGGCAGCCGACCAAGGACACCGAGGAGATCGGCGACCGGACGTGGACGCGGTACACGGGCGGCCGTTACGAGGCACTGGTGCACCAGGACAAGGGTGCGACGACCGTGGTGGCCGGCACGGGCTCGTTCGAGCAGCTGACGCAGATGGCGAAGGCTCTGAAGGCGGAGTGAGCACCTGAATGTGAGGAAGGCCCCCGGCGGCAGCGCCGGGGGCCTTCGTCATGTGCGCTTGGTTCAAGCAGCGACGGGCCGGACTCAGACCGTCGTGATGACCTCGTCGTACGCCAGACGCGGGGAGCGCGGGTACCAGGCGTCGGGGCCGGGCCGGCCGATGTTCACGACCATCAGCGGGGTGTGGTCGTCGTCCAGGAACTCCTTGCGGACGCCCTCGAAGTCGAAGCCGGTCATCGGGCCGGCGGCCAGCCCGGCGGCGCGGACGCCGACGATGAAGTACGCGGCCTGCAGGGCGGCGTTCAGCCCGGCGGCGTTCTCGCGCGCCGGACGCTCGCTGAAGAAGACGTCCTTGGCCTGCGGGAAGGCCGGGAACAAGGCCGGCAGCTCCTCGTGGAACTCGTTGTCCGCGGACAGGATCGCGACCAGCGGGGCGGCGGCGGTCTTGGCCTGGTTGCCCTCGGCCATGTGCTGCACCAGGCGCTCACGGGCCTCGGCGGAGCGGACCAGGGTGATGCGCAGCGGGGTCTGGTTGAAGGCGGTGGGGCCGTACTTGACCAGGTCGTAGATGGCCTGGACCTGCTCCTCGGTCACCGGCTCGTCGGTGAAGGTGTTCGCGGTGCGGGCCTCGCGGAACAGCAGGTCCTGGGCGGCGGGGTCAAGAACGAGAGACATGCGTGAACCTTCTCGGGTAGTGCGTGCGTCGTGCTTCGTGCCGGTAAACGGACCGGGGACCGTTTGTCGGTTCGACGGTACGCGAGATAAGTTCAAGCTTCAACAAAAAGCGGGGCGTGGTGATCCGCTTCACAGCCCCGCTCATGCGTTACCGGTCGTCCGAGCCGTCCGCGCCGTCGGCGCCGCCCTCCTGCTCGGCCTCGGCCTCCTCGGCGAGAGCCGCGTCCAGCCGCGCCCGCGCCCCGTCCAGCCAGCGCCGGCACACCTTGGCCAGCTCCTCGCCCCGCTCCCAGAGCGCGAGGGACTCCTCCAGCGTCGTACCGCCCGCCTCCAGCCGCCGTACGACCTCGATCAGCTCGTCCCGGGCCTGCTCGTACCCGGGTGCCTCTTCCACCTTGCTGGTCATTCGCCCACCCTATGCATCGGTTTGTGCGTCGCTTCGCGCGTCGCTTCCTGCGTCGACTCGTACGGAGAACTCGCCCTCGGCGACCCGCGCCCGCAGCGCTTCGTCCGCCGTCACTTCGGCCGGGTCCCGGACCACATGCCCGTCGGCCCTCTGCAGCACCGCATACCCGCGCTTCAGGGTCGCCGCGGGGGAGAGGGCCACCACGCGCGCGTGCGTGTGCGTCAGCTCGGAGGCCGCGCGGTCGAGGAGGTGGCCGAGGCAGCGGCGGCTGCGGTCGAGGAGCGAGGCGACGTGATCGGCGCGCTCGTCGATCATCCGGTGCGGATCCTCTATCGAGGGCCGCGCGAGGGCATGGGCGAGCCCGCGTTCCTCGCGCTCCACGAGCGCCTCGACACAACGCCGGGCCCGGTCGCGCAGCATCCGCACCCGCTCGTACTCCTCACCCACGTCCGGTACGACCTTCTTGGCCGCGTCGGTGGGGGTGGAGGCGCGCAGGTCGGCTACGTAGTCGAGGAGGGGGTTGTCGGGTTCGTGCCCGATGGCGGACACGACCGGCGTCCGGCACGAGGCGACCGCCCGCACCAGCTGCTCGTCGGAGAAGGGCAGCAGATCCTCGACGCTGCCACCGCCCCGGGCGACGACGATCACATCCACGTCTTCGATCGCGTCGAGCTCCTTGACCGCCTGCACGACCTGTGGCACGGCATGCACGCCCTGCACGGGGACATTGCGCACCTCGAAGCGGACCGCGGGCCAGCGGTGGCGGGCGTTCTCCAGGACGTCCCGCTCGGCCGCGGAGGCCCGGCCGCAGACCAGGCCGATCAGCTGGGGGAGGAAGGGCAGCGGCTTCTTGCGCTCCGGCGCGAAGAGCCCCTCGGCGGCGAGGGATTTCTTCAGCATCTCCAGCCGGGCGAGCAGCTCGCCGACGCCGACGGGCCTTATCTCCGAGGCGCGCAGGGAGAGCTGGCCGCGGGGCGCGTACCACTCCGGCTTGGCGAGTACGACGACGCGGGCGCCCTCGCTCACCACGTCGGCGACGTTGTCGAACACCTGCCGATACGCCGTCACGCTCACGGAGATGTCGTACGACGGGTCCCGCAACGTCAGGAACACGACCCCGGCGCCGGGGCGCCGCGACAGCTGGGTGATCTGGCCCTCGACCCAGATCGCCCCGAGCCGGTCGATCCAGCCCCCGATGAGCCGGGACACCTCGCCGACGGGCAGAGGGGACTCGGGGGTTGTGTTCGCAGCCATGCGGCGAGCGTAACGGGGAGGGCTGACAACGCGGTCCAGCCGCTCCCGGACCCCCGCTTCGGGCCCCTCAAGGACGGGACGGGTAGGGGCGGGGGCGAAGAACCAGCACAGCGACCCCCACCCCCAGCCAAACCGCCCCCACCACCTGCGCAACCCCCGCCGCCGCCACGATCACCGCAACCGTGATCGCCGCCCCCACCACCGGCACCACCCCATGCCGCCACCAGCTCACCGGCCCCCCGCTCTCACCCCGACCCCCACGCCGCACCACAAACCACCCCACCACGCTCGCGTGCAGCAACGTGAACGCCGTCAGCGCCCCGACGTTGACCACCGACGCCAAGTGATCCAGCCCGTCATCCCGCCGAGCCGCCCACACGGCAGCGACCAGCGTGACGACGCCCGCGCACAGCAGGGCGACCCGCGGGACGCCGGAGTCCGTCCTGGACAGCACCCGCGGCAGCCCCCGCGCCCGCCCCATCGCGAACAGCAGCCGCCCCGCCGCAGCCTGCCCCGCCAGCGCAGCGAACGCGGCGCCGATCGCCTTGCTCACGGCCACCAGATCGTGCAGCCACGTCCCCACCGACGCGTCCACGGCGTCGTAGAACGCCGCTCCCCTGCCGCTCCGGCTCGGCCGCCAGCCGGGCGGACGACACCGGCTCCAGCAGCGCCACCAGATAGGTCTGGGCGAGGAACAGCACCCCGGCCAGCGCAAGACAGAGGAGCACCGCCCGAGCCACCTTCTCCGACCCGCCGGTCACCTCCTCCGCGAAGGAGACGATCGCGTCGAAGCCCAGATACGACAGCACCGCGATCGACACCGCGCCGATCACCGCCGCCACCTCGAACGAACCCTGCGTGCCGTCCCCCGACAGCGGCGACAGCCACCCCCGCTGCGCCCCGTCCCGCGCGAGCACGACCACCGCCGCCCCCACGAAGACCAGCAGGACCACGATCTCCATGGCGAGCACCAGGAAACCCACCCGAGCCGCCACCCGCACGCCCCACAGGTTCAACAGCGTCGTGATCACCACCGCCAGCGCGGTCCACACCCATCGCGAGACCTCCGGAACCAGCGCGTTCATCGCGATACCGGAGAAGAGATAGGCGACGGCGGGAATCAGGAGGTAGTCCAGCATCGCCATCCAGCCGGCGATGAATCCGGCCCGCTCACCGAGCCCCACGCGCGCGTACGCGAACACCGACCCCGCCCGAGGGACCACCCGCACCATCTGCGCGTAGCTGAATGCGGTGAACGCCATGGCGACCGTCGCGACGAGGTACACCAGCGCGACCGCCCCGTGCGATCGCGCGTCCAGCGTGCCGAACACGCCGACGGGCGCCATGGGCGCGATGAACAGCAGCCCGTAGACGACCAGGTCACGGAAGCCGAGGCTCCGGCGTAGCTCGTGTCCTTCGTCGGACGTACGTTCCGCTGTGCCGGTCCCGGACATCACGCCTCCGCCAGTGCCTCGTCCGTCGCTCCGTTTCCCACCCCTCACAGCCCACGGTCAGTGTGCCCACCGACCTGTCACCCATGCGATCTTCGACCCGCCGAACGCACCCTTACGATGGGACGCATGACTGCTTCGCCTGGCCGCCGTGTCCTGCTCGCCGCCCCCCGTGGCTACTGCGCGGGTGTGGACCGCGCCGTGATCGCCGTCGAGAAAGCCCTGGAGCAGTACGGCGCTCCGGTGTACGTCCGGCACGAGATCGTCCACAACAAGTACGTCGTGCAGACCCTGGAGAAGAAGGGCGCCATCTTCGTCGAGCGGACCGAGGAGGTGCCGGCGGGGAACATCGTGATGTTCTCCGCGCACGGCGTCGCCCCTGTCGTCCACGAAGAGGCAAAGCGCGGCCAACTCGCCACCATCGACGCCACCTGCCCCCTGGTCACCAAGGTCCACAAGGAAGCCGTCCGCTTCGCGAACGAGGACTACGACATCCTCCTGATCGGACACGAGGGCCACGAAGAGGTCATCGGTACGTCCGGTGAGGCCCCCGACCACATCCAGCTCGTCGACGGCCCGGACGATGTCGCCAAGGTCGAGGTCCGTGATCCGTCGAAGATCGTGTGGCTGTCCCAGACCACCCTCTCCGTCGACGAGACCATGGAGACCGTCGACGCGCTGAAGGAGAAGTTCCCGCAGCTCATCTCCCCGCCCAGCGACGACATCTGCTACGCCACGCAGAACCGCCAGCTCGCGGTGAAGCAGATGGGAGCCGAGGCCGAGCTGGTCATCGTGGTCGGCTCGCGCAACTCCTCCAACTCCGTGCGGCTGGTCGAGGTCGCCAAGCTGGCCGGCTCCCGCGAGGCCTACCTCGTGGACTTCGCCGCCGAGATCGACGAGGCCTGGCTGGAGGGTGTCACCACGGTGGGCGTCACCTCCGGCGCCTCCGTCCCCGAGGTGCTGGTCGAGGAGGTCCTGGAGTGGCTGGCCCAGCGTGGCTACGGCGACGTCGAGCTGGTCAAGGCGGCCGAGGAATCGATCACCTTCTCGCTGCCGAAGGAACTCCGTCGTGACCTGCGCGAGGAGGCTGCGGCACTGATCGCCGAGCGCACGGGGTCCGGCGGTTCCGGCGACTCCGGGGAGTGACTGTCAGTCGTTCGTCGTAACGTAGGGCCATGCAGATCTTCGGCTTGGACATCGGCGGATCCGGGATCAAAGGTGCCCCGGTGGACCTGGACAGGGGCGACCTGACGGAGGAGCGCTTCAAGGTGCTCACTCCGCACCCGGCCACGCCGGACGGGGTGGCGGACGGCGTGAAGCAGGTCGTCGAGCACTACGGCTGGACGGGGCCGGTCGGTCTCACCTTCCCCGGCGTGGTCACCGGCGGCTCCACGATCCGTACGGCGGCGAACGTCGACAAGAGCTGGATCGACACCGACGCGCGCGCGTTGTTCAGCGAGCGCCTCGGCGGCCACCCGGTGACGGTGGTCAACGACGCGGACGCGGCCGGCGTCGCCGAGATGCGTTTCGGCGCGGGCCGCGACCGCCGCGGCACCGTGATCCTCCTCACCTTCGGCACGGGCATCGGCAGCGCGCTGTTCATCGACGGCGCCCTGGTCCCCAACACCGAGCTGGGCCACCTCGAACTCCACGGCCACGACGCGGAGAAGCGCGCCTCCAGCAAGGCCAAGGAGGACGAGGACCTGTCCTGGGAGCACTGGGCCCACCGCGTCCAGAAGTACCTCGCCCATGTCGAGATGCTGTTCTCCCCGGAGCTGTTCATCATCGGCGGCGGAGTGAGCAGGAAGGCCCACAAGTTCCTGCCCCACATCGAGGGCATCAAGGCGGACATCGTCCCGGCGCAGTTGCAGAACAACGCGGGGATCGTGGGCGCTGCGATGCACGCGGCGGAGCAGGACGGCTAGCCGACCGGCCGACGCTCACGTCTGGTGGCGCCGGGCCGCCGCCCTGCGCGCCACCAGGCGCACTCTCCGTACGAGCACGATGAGACCGGCGATCAGCGTCCCCCCGTACAGCCACCCGGCCTGCGTGGCGAGGCCGGTGAAGAGGCCCATCAGGTGCCCGCTGATCCCGCCACCGTGGTCGGACACCGGAAGCAGCCCCACGGCGAACGCGATCGGCAGGACCACCGGCGCGGTCATCAGGTCACCCCTGCGCACCCAGACGGCCGTCAGCACGCACACCGGCACGAACAGCACGCCGTACAGCGCGAGCGACGACCCGAACAGCAGCGAGTCGAGGTAGCCGAGCACGACCATCACGGCACCGCAGAACAGACCGCTGCCCAGCCCGGTCAGCCGGGGGTTGGGAAACAGGCGCAGAGCCTGCGGCGCCGAGGGCGGCCCGGGGTGCCGTACCGCCGCTGCCGCCGGGTCCGAACTCGGGCGGCGCTGGGAGACGGGCCGGGTGGCGCGCGGGGGTGAGGCGGGTTGCGCGGACCGCGCGGGCCGGCCGGCCCGGGCCGCCGCGGCGGACCCTGGGGCCGCCTCCGGGTTCCCCGCGGGGCCTGGGGTCTCTACGGCCCTCGCGGACCGGGCAGCCCCTGCGGACCGGGCAGCCCCTGCGGACCGGGCAGCCCCTGCGGACTCTGCGGACCGGGCAGACCTTGCGGACCGCGCAGGCCAGGCGGGCCGTGTGGGCCAGGCCGACCGAGCCGCACCGCTCACACCTCGCGAGAATCCGCCCTCGCCCCGCCTCATACCACCCTCACCCCGCACCACTCGGTCTTCACCCCGCGCCAGTCCACTCGCGCTGTCTTCACTTCGCCGCCGCCCCGCACCATTCCGTCCGCGCCCCGAGCCGGTCTGCTCGCGCGGCGCTCCTCGCTCTCCATGCCCCGCGTCAGTCCGCCCCCGCCCGTCTTCACCGCGTTGCGGCCCCGCACCTTTTCGTCCGCGCCCCGCACTGCGCCGTTCGCGCCGCGCTCCAAGCTGTCCTCTCCCCGCACTGCTCCGCTCACACCTCGCGCCAGTCCGTCCGCGCCGCGCACCGCGCTGTTCACGCCCCGCACTGGTCCGCCCGCGCCCCGAGCCGGTCCGGTCGTGCCGGGCACCAGCCGGACCTCTTCCCTCGCTCCTCGGCCTGCGCGTCGCATTGGGCCCGCCCGAGGCCCGCGTCGGCGCGCCCCTGCCCCGCACACTCCGCTCGTGCCCCGCGTCCGTCCGCAGGAGCCGGTCTTCCGTGCGCCGCCGCCCCGCGCTGCTGCGTCGCCGCCCCGAGTCGGTCCGTTCGCGCCCTGCTCTGCACTGCCGGCGCCTGGAGCCATTGCGCTCGCGCCCTGGGCGGGTCCGTTCGTGCCGCGCTCTGCACTGTCCGCGCGCCGACCCATTTCGCGTGCGCCCCGAGCCGGCCCGGCGACGCCCCGCACTGCTCCGCCCCCACCCGGCGTCGGCCCGTCCCGTCCCCGCACCACACCGCCCTCGCCCCGCACCACATCGCCCTCACCCCGTGCCGACTCACCCTGCCCCCGTGCCGACCCGCCCCCGCCTCGCCTCAGCTCGGCCCCTCCCCGCTCTATCGCGGCCCGGCCCCTCGTGACGCGGCCCCCGCCCCGTCCCGCCGCGCCTCCACCCCGAGCCGCCCGCTGCGGCAACGGTGGTGGCGTGCCGCGTGGCGGTCCGTGCCCGGCAGGTCGCGCCCTGTATTGCTCCACTGGTCCAACCTAGGTCGGTTTATGTGGCGAATCGGGGATCGGACACGCCCGGGGGCGGACCTTGGCCAGGTGTTCGACAGGGCGCAAGGGCCCGGGCCGGTACGCCGTAGACTGGTGGATCGGCCCGTGCATCTGCATCGAAGATCGATCTGTATCGAAGATCGAAGAAGGACCGGGCCCCAGCCAAGCCCCTGAAGTCCTCTCACGTACGGGAAGTCGCAACGTGTCGCTCACGATCGGAATCGTCGGTCTGCCGAATGTCGGCAAGTCGACCCTGTTCAACGCCCTGACCAAGAACGACGTGCTGGCGGCCAACTACCCGTTCGCCACGATCGAGCCGAACGTCGGCGTGGTCGGCGTCCCGGACCCGCGCCTCACCAAGCTGGCCGAGATCTTCTCCTCCCAGCGCGTCCTGCCGGCCACCGTCGACTTCGTCGACATCGCGGGCATCGTGCGCGGCGCCTCCGAGGGTGAGGGCCTGGGCAACAAGTTCCTCGCGAACATCCGTGAGTCCGACGCGATCTGCCAGGTCATCCGCGCCTTCAAGGACGAGAACGTCGTACACGTCGACGGCAAGGTCTCGCCCAAGGACGACATCGAGACGATCAACACCGAGCTGATCCTCGCCGACCTCCAGACCATCGAGAAGGTCCTGCCCCGGCTCCAGAAGGAGTCGCGGATCAAGAAGGACATCGCGCCGAAGGTGAAGGCCGTCGAGGAGGCCCAGGAGATCCTGGAGAAGGGCGACACGCTCTTCGCGCACGGCATCGTCCAGGGCACCGAGCGCAACGAGCTTCTGCACGACCTGCACCTGCTGACCACGAAGCCCTTCCTGTACGTCTTCAACGTCGACGAGGACGAACTGACCGACGAGGACTTCAAGAACGAGCAGCGCGCCCTCGTCGCCCCCGCCGAGGCGATCTTCCTCAACGCCAAGCTGGAGGCGGACCTCGCCGAGCTCGACGAGGACGAGGCGCTCGAACTGCTCCAGTCCGTCGGCCAGGAGGAGCCCGGCCTCGCCACCCTCGCCCACGTCGGCTTCAACACGCTCGGTCTGCAGACCTACCTGACGGCCGGCCCCAAGGAATCCCGCGCCTGGACCATCAAGAGGGGCGCCACCGCCCCCGAGGCCGCCGGTGTCATCCACACCGACTTCCAGAAGGGCTTCATCAAGGCCGAGGTCATCTCCTTCGCCGACCTGGTGGAAACCGGCTCGGTCGCCGAGGCCCGCGCGAAGGGCAAGGCGCGTATGGAGGGCAAGGACTATGTGATGCAGGACGGGGATGTCGTGGAGTTCCGCTTCAACGTGTGACCCCCCATGCCGCTGACCCGGAGATCCTGCTGAAGCAGCACGGGAATGCCGGCGAGGCGGTGCGGAAGGCGGGTTCGTCGGCGTAGTCCGGCGGACCCGCCTTCCGGGGTCGGGCACTGCTCGCCCCCGGAAGGCGGCGCGCGTCTTGTCAAGGAACTGCGGTCAGTCATGGACCACGACGTGTCGAGGCGCATGTGTCCCTCTGGTGTCGGGAAAGCGGTATCTGGTTATGTGGTCCTTTCGGTACTCCATGGACCGTCCGCTGAGCGAATCAGGCAGGTGGCATGAACTGCGACGAGTTCGTCGAGCTGGTGACCGTCTTCCTCGACGGCGCCATGGACGAGCCGACCGAGCTGCGCTTTCTCACGCACCTGACGAGGTGCGACGACTGCGAGATCTGTCTCGACCAGTTCAAGCAGACCATTGCAATCCTTGGTGAGCTGCCCGCCGAGAGTCTGCCCGCCGAGAGTCTGCCCGCCCCGAGCCTGCCCGGCGAAGCGAGTGACCGGCTGCGGGGCGCGTTTCGCGCGATGCGGCGAGGTTGACGGCTGACCGCGGCCTCGTGCGCACGGCTGTGACAGTCCTTACCGGGACATGAACGAAGTCACCGCCATGAGATCTCGATCACTGGGCTGCCCTAAGCTGACCTCCCAGTTGACGGCCGGCAAGGGGGAGTGACGAATGGCGGGCGCACGCGAACTGCCGCCGGACGAGGTCCTGGTCCAGCGGCTGCGCGACGGTGACGAGGAGACGTTCGCCCTGGTGTTGGACACCTGGTCCGGCGGCATGCTCCGGCTGGCCATGTCCTTCGTGTCGACCAAGGCATCCGCGGAGGAGGCCGTCCAGGACACCTGGCTCGGAGTCATCAGGGGGATCGGCGACTTCGAGGGCCGCTCGTCCCTGAAGACATGGGTGTACCGGATCCTCGTCAACACGGCCAAGGCGCGCGGTACGAAGGACAGCAGGACCGTCCCCTTCACCAGCCTGCTGCCCGAGGAGGAGGGGCCGACGGTGGACGCCGCACGGTTCCGCGGCCCCGACGAGCAGTACCCCGGCCACTGGGCCGTCGGGCAGCAGCCCCGGCATCTGCACATTCCCGAGGACCATGTGCTGCGCGGCGAGGTCCGCGAGGTCATCGCGGAGGCGCTCGACGAACTCCCGCCCCGCCTGCGCACGGTGATCACCCTGCGCGATGTGGAGGGGTACGGCTCGGAGGAGGTCTGTTCCCTCCTGGACATCTCGCCCGGAAACCAACGTGTCCTCCTCCATCGGGCGAGGGCGTTCCTGCGCCGTAAGCTGGAGGACTACTTGTCCGGTGCCCATGACGTCGTGGCGGGAGGGAACGACCGTGGACTGCGTTGACTTCGTTGAGCTGGTGACCGACTTCCTCGAGGGCGTCCTGTGCGAGGACGACGAGCGGCGCTTCATCGAGCACCTGGCGGAATGCACCGGGTGCGAGACCTACCTCGACCAGTTCCGTCAGGCGATCGCCACGACGGGCGAACTGACCCCGGACAACATCTCGTCGGACGCCAGGCAGCAGCTGCTCTCCGCCTTCCGGAACTGGCAGGGGCAGTGACGGCAGTGACGGCAGTGACCCTCGGATAACCGGCAGTTCGTCGGCGACGCCTTCGCTCGATGCCTTTGTATCCAAGGGAGTTGTAACGCTCGTGCGGCCCGCCCGCACTGAACGGCATGACTCTGCTCGGACGACTCTTCTTCGGCGTCATCGCCGCACTACCCGGCGGCGCGCTCGTGGCCGTCGTGACCAAGCCTCCATGGCTGCCGTGGGCCGCCCACACAGTGGTGCTGGGAGCCGTGCTCGGCCTCCTCCTCGGCGGCCGGCGACAGAGCAACGGCTCGGCCTTCTCCGTAGGTCTGCTCATCGGCCTGCTCGACTGGGTGACGTGGACGCTCACCCTCGCCCCCGCGCTGGACGGACAGAAGCCGTCGTGGACGATCGCGGTGGCCGTCTCGCACTTCCCCGAACTCGTCGGCGCCGCACTGTTCGGCGCGATCGCCGGGCTCTCGTTCCACGCCCTGTGGGCCTGGTTCCCGCCCCGGCCGGCGCCCCAGCGGGCCAAACCCCATGTGGTGATCGTCGGTGGCGGCTTCGGCGGCGTCGGTGCCGCGCGGGAACTGGACCGGCGCCTCGGCCGCGGGCTCGACGCCCACGTGACGCTGATCAGCGACTCGAACTTCCTGCTGTTCACCCCGCTCCTCGTCGGCGTCGCCTCCAGCACGGTCGAGGCCAGGCATGTGAGCGCCCCGGTGCGCGCCGGGCTCGGCCATGCCTCCTTCCTGCACGGACGGGTGGCCTCGATCGACACGCAGAACCGCAACGCGTACGTCTCCGCAGGCAAGGAGGGGATGCTCCGCGTGCCGTACGACCAACTGGTCCTGGCCGTCGGCGCGGTGCCGCACTTCTTCGACCTGCCGGGAGTGGGCGAGCACGCCTTCGCGATGAAGTCCGTCGAGGACGCCACGAGGCTGCGCAACCAGGTGCTGGGCGGGCTGGAGCGGGCCGACCTGGAGCCGGATCCGGCCGAGCAGGCCAGGCTGCTGACGTTCGTGGTGGCGGGCGGCGGCTTCGCCGGGACGGAGCTCGTGGCCGAACTGTTCGACCTCGTCCATGACGTACTCCACTTCTATCCGCGGCTGCACGGGCTGCGGCCCAGGTTCGTGATCGTGCACGCGGGGGAGCGGCTGCTGCCGGAGCTGTCGCCGCAGCTCGGCCTGTACGCGCAGCGCAAACTCGGCGGACGCGGCATCGAGTTCCGTCTCGGCGCGCGCGTGAGCAAGGCCACCGCCGAGGACATCACGCTCGACTCCGGCGAGACCATCCCCACCCGCACCCTGGCCTGGACCGCGGGCAACCGGCCCAACCCGCTGGTGCAGCAGGTCATGCCGCCGCCGCTCGCCGTGCAACCCACCATGCAGGTCCCCGGCATACCCGGCCTCTGGGCCCTGGGCGACTGCGCGAGAATCCCCGACCTCGCGGGCGGCTTCCACCCGCCGACCGCGCAGCACGCGATCCGCGAGGGCAAGGCGGTGGCGAAGAACATCGCCGCGGTGCTCCGCGGACGCCGACCCGTCCCGTTCCGCTTCGGCGGCCTCGGCGTCCTGGTCTCGCTGGGGCACCGCACGGCGGCCGGCGAGATCGGCGGGCGGCGGGTCTCCGGTTTCCTCGCCTGGGTGCTGTGGCGCTCGGTCTACCTGAGCAAGCTGCCCAGCGTGGAGAAACGGCTGCGGGTGCTCGCCGACTGGACCCTCGACCTGGTCTTCCCCAGGGACATCGCCCTCTCGACCGAATCCACCAAGGAGGACCGTCATGTCTGACTCCGGAAGCGCCGTCCGCAGCGCCGGACTCGGAGCCCTCGCCGGCCTCGCGGGAGGGCTGGTCTTCGGCGGGGTGATGGCGGAGATCGGGTACCTGCCCACCGTCGCGGCGATCGTCAGAACCGACTCACCCGGCGTGGGCTTCGCCGTCCACCTGCTGATCGCGGCGGTCATCGGGGTCGTCTTCGGCGCCCTCGTCGCACGCCAGCGCGAGCTGCTGTTCTGGGGACTCGCGTACGGCGTGCTGTGGTGGTTCCTCGGGCCGCTGACCCTGCTGCCGTTCCTGCTGGGCAGGTCGGTGGCCTGGGACGTGGCGTCGGCACAGGCCCTCATCCCCAGCCTGCTCGGCCACCTGGCCTACGGGGCGGCCACGGCCGCCGTCCTCGCCCTGCTGGTGCGCAGGGAGCGGCAGTTCAGGCCCGGACTTCTGGTGCGCGCGTCGGCCTCGGGGCTGCTCGTCGCCCCGGTGCTCGGGCTCGGCTGGAAGGGGCTGATCGTCGGGCTGTTGGCCGGTGCGTCGTATGCGGTGGTCTTCGGCGACGCCCGTGAGGGCTCCGGCCCCGCCCTGATCCGGGGTGCCGCCTTCGGCTTCGTCTGGTGGGGGCTCGCGGCCGTCACGGTCTCGCCGCTGCTGGACGGGCGGGGCCTCGAGTGGACGCCGGCCGCGGTGCGCACCGGCGTGGCGTCACTGCCCGGACACGTGTTGCTCGGTGCCGGTACGGCTCTGCTCAGCGGCTGGCTGGGCAGCCTGTCCCGGGTGGTGTTCTCCGACGACGTACGGCACGCCCAGGAGGGACGTCTCACCGGCGGGCGGGTGATCTCGATCTGGCACGGCGTCATCGCCGGACTGGCCGGCGGCGTGCTCTTCACCGGCGTCATGGTCGCCGTGGGATTCCTGCCGACCGTCGCCGCCCTGGTCGGCTCCGAGTCGGAGGTCGTGGGCCTTGTCCTCCACCTGCTGATCTCCCAGGTCGTCGGCGTCACGTACGCGGTCTTCTTCCGTCGGCGCAGCTTCGACGCGGCCTCGGGGGTCGGCTGGGGTGTGTCGTACGGCTTCCTCTGGTGGGTTCTCGGCAATCTGACGCTGCTTCCCGTGCTGCTCGGGGCCGACCCGCAGTGGAGCGCCGCCGCGCTGGCTGTGGCGTTTCCCTCCCTCGTCGGCCACCTCGCCTACGGCGCCGTACTCGGCCTGGTGTACCAGCGGCTCGAGGAGCGGGTCGCCCCCTGGCATCTGACCCGTAGTGAGGCGGCCGCGGCCCGGGCGGCCGCGCGGCACGAGCAGACGCTGAGCGCGGCCCCCGCGCTGTGGAGCCTGATCACCTGCGTGGCGTTGCTCATCCCCATCCTGGTGTCGTAGGAGGGGCCCCACACAGCAGTGGGGCGGGTGGCATGGCCACCCGCCCCACTGTTTTCCGCGCGATCCGGTTCCGTCAGGCGCTCTGCTTCAGTTCGGCCGCGCCGAAGGACACGCTGAAGCGCTCGCACCAGATCGTCACCGTGGAGTACTTGTTCAGGTCGGTGCCCGCCGGGATCGCGTAGTTCTGGTTGCCTTCGTTGCCCTTGAGGTCGCCGAGGTCGACGTGCTTGCCGTCGTCGAGGTTGCCGCCGCCGCCCTGCTCGACCGGCTGGTCGCTGAGCCACACGTGCAGGGCCGGGCCGTCGGAGGTGCGCAGGTCCGTCAGGCGCAGGGTGGCCTTCCCGCCGTCGAGCTTCAGCACCTCCACCGAGCCGCTGGTCTCGTGCTCGTGGGACACGAAACTGCCGGTCGCCGACGGCTTGGCCGCCGCGGCCCCCTGCCGGCCGGTGGCCACGGGAGCCGCCTCGTCCACGCGGTCCGTGGTGAACAGCCGCCAGGGCTGGAAGAGGTAGAGCCCGACGGCCACCGCGACGACCACAACCGCGGTGGTGATCCACAGGAGGGGGCGCTTGTTTCGGCACATGAGGGTTTTCCGTTTCTGTTCGTTCCGATTGGTGTTTCAGGGCCCGCATACGGGACCCACGCACAGGGCCGGCCCGGGGATGCCGCCCCGAACCGGCCCTGAACTCTGCTTAGCGCCAGCTCCAGTTGACGGCGCCGTAGGTTCCCCTGGTGGTGATGTCGATGCCCCGGCTGTCGGCGTAGCTGAACCCGGCGAAGACGTAGCTGCGGGAGCCCTTCCACTGCCCTTGGACCGCGTAGAGGCTGACCGCCTGGTTGGGGTCCTTGAGCACGGGCGAGATGGTCTGGCACTTTCCGGCAGGCACGCGGAACGCGTAGCCACCGTGGTTCGGGAACTCCACGACGGTGTCGTAGCCGCTGCCGTAGTTGCAGAGTCGGAACTTGTGGGGGGTGCCTGCCTGGGCGGTGGCCGCCGGGACGAGGGCGGCGGTCGCCGCGATCACGGTGGCGGCCGCGATCCGGGCGGACCACTTCGTGAGTGTGCTCTTCTGCATCGTTTTCCCTTGTCCTCGTCCCCGTGCCTGTCCTTGTTCCTGTCCTCGCCCTTGGCCGGTCAGCACTGGTGCTCAGCGGGGCGCGGCTGCTCGGGGGCGGTGGAGTGTTCGGGGGCGGTGGAGTGCGCGGCCCTCTCGCGGCGCAGCTCGTCGGCCTCGTCACGGACGGCGTCGAGTCGGACCTCGAGCATGCCGACCCGCTCGCGGTAGCGCTCCAGTTCGGCCCGCACGAACTCGGCGTCCGCCACCTGACGGGCCGTCTCCTCGCGGATCGTGGCGGTCTCCTCGGCGAACTTCTGCTGCGCGGTGTCGAGAGCGGTGACGGCCATGTCGGCTGCCTCCTCGGCGAGTGTGGCGCGCTCCTCGGCGGCCAGGATGCGCTGTGCGGCGGCGCGGGTGACCGTCTCGATCCGGGCCTCGGCCGCAGCCGAGTCCGTGATGATCGCCAACTCCTCGATGTAGGCGGGCAGATCGGTGGCGAGCTGCTTGATGAGCGTGACGACGGCGTCGCGCGACTGAGCGGCATCGTCGCCGTCGTTCATCGACATCACGGCCATGTCCGCCATGGCCGTCATCTCACTGGTCACGGCTTCCACCGACGCCTGCTCGGACGCATCGGCGACGGGGGCCTGCCCGTGCCCCTGGGGCACCACCTCGGCGCCGGGGACCAGCCCGGCCGCGTATGCGGTGGGGGCGGGCCAGGGCTGCCCGGCGACCGGCGCCTCGGTGCCCTTCGCCTCGTCCTTGGCCGCCTTCTTGGCCTCGGCTGCCACGCGCTTGTCCTCCTTGCGCTGCTGCCGCTTGGCGCGGAACTTCCGGAACGCGCCGAGCGCGTTGTGCTCGGGGTGCTCGCAGTAGCGGGGCGCCGGACCCTGCGCGCCGTGTGCGTGCGGCTCGGCCGGGTTGGTGCAGCCCGGGTAGGCGCAGGTGGGGACGGTCTCGGTGGACTCGACGGTCATTCTCGGGCTCCTCGTTGCTGACTTGCTGACGTACTGACTGGCGTACGGGCCGGCGTACTTGCCGACGTACTCGCTGACTCGCTTGTGGACCTGCCGGCCTGCGACCTGCGGACCTGCCGACCTGCCGGTCAGCGGTATTCCGGGTTCTCGAAGTCGAACCGGCACCCGGCGTCCCACTGCGACCGCTGGTTGCCGTGCGCCGGAACGCCACCGGCGTCCTTGAGCAGCCGGGCCAGATGCAGCAGGTTCCACGTCATGAACGTGGTGTTCCGGTTGGTGAAGTCGTTGGTGGGACCGCCGGAGCCCGGATCGAGGTAGGAGGGACCCGGCCCGGCCTCACCGATCCAGCCCGCGTCCGCCTGCGGCGGGATCACGTATCCCAGGTGCTGGAGGCTGTACAGGACGTTCATGGCGCAGTGCTTGGCGCCGTCCTCGTTGCCGGTGATCAGGCAGCCGCCCACTCGCCCGTAGTAGGCGTACTGACCGGCGTCGTTGAGCAGGCCGGAGCAGGCGTAGAGGCGCTCGATGACCAGCTTGGCGACCGAACTGTTGTCACCCAGCCAGATCGGCCCGGCGATGACGAGGATGTCGGCCGCCATCACCTGCTCGTAGATCGACGGCCATGCGTCGCGCTCCCAGCCGTGCTCGGTCATGTCCGGCCACACGCCGGTGGCGATCTCATGGTCGATCGGCCGCAGGTGCTCCACAGAGACGCCCTGCTTCTCCATGATCCGCGAGCTGAGGTCGATCAGGCCCTGGGTGTGGCTGCGCTCCGGACTCTTCTTCAGCGTGCAGTTGAGGAACAGCGCACGCAGGTCGTCATGGCTCATACCCCTCAGTGCCTGCGGCGGGCCGAACGTTACAAGCGACGCTCGATTTCTCCGGACGCGAGGTCAGGACGGGGTCGCAGCACCCGAGTTCGTACCGGAGTCCGGCGCCGTGCCCGCCCCGGCGCCGTCCCTGTTGTTGTCGCCGTTCCAGCGGAGCGTGACGTCGAGGTGGGCGCCGGCCGTGGCGCTCGACAGGACCGCGCCCAGCTTGGCGTCCAGGACGACGCCGAAGGTGACCTCCACCTCGTCGGGCCGCTCGGCGAGGGACCGGAAGCCGCCGATCACCTCGGACGCGGCGGCGGTGACCGGTGCCAGGGCCTCCCGCAGGGAAGTCGCCGCGCTCTCCAGACGGGTCCCGAGTCCCACCGCGCCGGTGCCCGCGCGAGCGGGCGGGGCGACGAGGACGACGGTGCCGTCGGAGAGGGTGAACTGGACTGCGTCCGGCATGGGGGCTCCTGGGGGAGGGGGGAGTTGGGGCGCGTCAGGCGTGGTTCGGGGTGCCGCAGAGGGGAGTGGGCGGCGGGGAGTCCCGCATCGCCCGCTGGACTTTGTTGAGCGCCTCCAGCAGTGCGGGCAGTTCCCTGCCGTTCGCGTACTCCAGGACCGCTCGGTAGAAGGCGGCGGACACATCGGGATCCATCGCGTCGGCGGCGCTGAAGCAGAGCGTGTAACCGGAACGGAGCATCCCGGCGATCCGCTCCTGGGTGTCGTTGCCGTACGCCGTCACCTTCCTGTTGGCGGAGAGCGCGAACCCGGGTGCGTCCACCCAGGCCTGCTGTGCCTGTTCGCTCGCCAGGTAGGAGATGAGCTTGTCGGCGCTGTCGTTGTTCCCGGTGAACTTGCCGACGAAGTCCGCCGAGACCTCCAGCACGCGATCCGGGGACGGCGTCACGTACGTGTACCTGCCGGGCGTCACGCGGTCGGGCTCGAAGCCCATCGCGGACAGTGCGCCGTGGCCCAGGGAGCAGGAGTTGTCGGTCATGCCGTCGGTGGCCTCGCTGAACGCGCGCGTGGCCGCGCCGGCGGGGGCACTCTCGATCAGATCCCCCCACGCCCGCCACGCCTCTTCGACCGGCGTCGAGTCCCACTTCAGATCACCCGACACCCAGGCCTCGTACGTGTCCGCGCCCGCCTCGGCGAGCAGCAGGTCCGCGATCCAGTCGGCGCCCGGCCAGCCGGACGTCGGGCCCGACTCCAGCCCCAGGCACCAGCTCTCGGGCCGGGCGCGCAGTGCGGTCCAGGTGCGGGGAGGGGGCGGGGCGGCCCTCGTCGCGTCGTACCAGACGAGGCTCTTGACGTCGGCCTTGACGGGGACCGCGTAGACGTCGCCGCCCTCCATGGCCAGCTCGCGGAACGGCTCGGGGTACGCGGCCGTGTCGACGGCGAGCGGCCTCAAGGCTCTGTCCTTGCGGTACTCGGAGATCGCGCCCACGCTCGGCAGCACCGCCAGGTCGGGCGCCGCCTCCGCGGCCACCGCGGCGTCGAGTTGCTGGGTGAGGGCGCGGGTGACCTGTGGCTCGACGTCGATGCCGGGGTTGCGGTCCTCGAACGCCTCGATGACCGAGTAGAACGCCTTGAACTCGGTGCCGGACCAGGGAACCATGATCGTCACCCGCTCCTTCTCGGGCCCGCCGCAGCCGACCGCGGCCAGCAGCAGACCGAGGGCCAGGGCGCAGCGCACCAGTGGTGCCGTCGGCCGCCTCATGGGTGCGGGAACCGGTACTCGTCGATACGGGGGCGGTAGGCCAGGTATCCGAGCCCGCCTGCGGCGAGGAGCAGGGGCAGCGCGATCGCCGTGACCCATCCCTTGCCCGGGAGCAGCGGATCGCTGCACGCGGTGACGGCGACGGACGCGGTCGCCAGCAGGGCCAGGCCGAGCGCCGGGCTGGGGTACTGCTTGAAGTGCCGGGCGACGACACAGCCGGTCGCACAGGCCAGCAGCAGCATGACGGCCACCGGCGTGAGGAACAGGGGCCACAGCAGGTAGGGGTTCAGCCACAGCGACCGGAGCTGCTCGTCCAGGGCCAGGGTCTCGATCTCCCGGAGATCCTCCAGCGATTCGATGAGCCCGCCGGTGAACCGGACGTCACGGCCCTCGTGGTCCCTCTCGGGTCCGTCCTCCACGGCCGCGATGGCCGCCGACGCACCCTGCGGGCCGTTGGCCAGCTGCAGGCAGGTCGTCAACTGGCCCTGGACGAACTGGATGTGGTGCAGCCCCTGCTCCCCGGCCGCGTTGCCCTTGGTCGCCGAGGTGAGGAGGGTGCTCACGCTGGTGGTGGCGTTGGCGAAGCCGGTGCCGGCGCCGATCAGGTCGACCTCGCCGGTGGCCGCCTCCGCTTTCGTGAGCTCGACTTTCGCCTGTACGGCTGCCTCGCGAGCCGCCGTGAGGTTGTCGATGGCCTGGCGCGTGCGGCCCGCGGCGGCCATCTGCTCCCCGGCCCGATTGGCCACCAGCAGATACAGCAGCGCCGTCAGCGCCACCATGCTCAGCACGCCCACCCGGAGGCGGCGCAGCACGATGACGGGATGGGCCCGCCGCCCCGCACGATTCCGTCCCCAAGGCATGCGCGCCAAGGGACCCCGCCCCCGCACCGCCCTCACGACGCGTCCACCGGCTCCCCGCCCGCCGCGCCGTCCCCGAGCCGATGCCCGCACTCCTCGCAGAACTTGGCCGAGGCCGACGTCGAGGCCGTACCGCACCGCGGGCACTCACGCGGCGGCAACAGGACGTCGAGCACCGGGAGTTCGACCGGGCCCACCCGGGGCGCCACCGTCTTCGTCGAGTCGACCCCGATCCGCTGGATCTCCGCCCGGGAGACATCGCGCCGCACCCGCAGCCGCCCGTCGGGGCCGGTGGTCGCCAGTGCCCGCAGCAGCCGTAGCCGCACGGTGTCCCGAAGGTCCTGCGCGAGGCCGGTCGCCAGGCGCAGTTCGTGGTCGGCGCGTTCGGGGTCGCCGCGCAGGTGGGCGTCCGCGCAGGCGCGCATCGCCATGCCGAGTTCGCGTTCGTTCTCGACCCGGGTGAGTTGGGCCGACCTGGGAATCCCGAAACCGGGTGTCGAGCGGCGGCGTACGACCATGGCCGCCGTGTCGGAACACGGCCCACGCGTGCCGTCGGGGCGCTCGGCGTGCAGGGTGATGCGCGCGGCGCGCAGGTCCTCGTCGACGGTGAGGGCGTGGGGGTCGAAGCGCAGGGAGACGTGGTACTGGCGGGATTCCGGGGGCCAGGAGCCCAGCGGGACATGGGTCTCGCCGTCCTGCGACTGGCGTGCCGTCAGGTCGGCCTCGACAGGGCGGGTCTGGCGTACGAAGGCGAGCTGGAACCGGTCGTTGAGGCGCAGGCCCAGGTAGACACGGGGCACGACGATGCGTTGCGCCTGGCGTACGAGCCGGGTGAAGTCCTCGGTGAGATCCGAGACGCTGACGACGGCCGCGGCGGTGCCGTGCAGGGCCTCGGTGATGCGCAGCAGCTCGGCGTAGTGCCAGTCGCCGCCCACGCCCCGGGCGTCGCACACGAACTGGTCGGTGCAGGCGGTGAGTACGTCCCCGAGCTGCTCGGGTGTCTCGTGCTCGTCCTTGCCGTCCGTGTAGAGCACCGCGTGGCGCACGGTGCCGGGGGCGGCCACCGACGTGAACAGGTGCTGGGCACACGTCAGCCACTGCCCGATCGCCGTACCGCCCTCGGCGAACTGGCCGACGACCCGCAGCTTGGCGTCCTCCCGTGTCAGGGCGTCGACGCGGGCCAGGCCGCCGGTCGCCGGGAAGATCACCTCGGCCTTGTGGTGGCCCGCGACGATCCCCAGGTGGGTACCGTCCCGCAGGGTGTCGATGGCCGCGCACAGCGCGCGCTTCGCCTCGTCCAGCTTCCGGCCGGACATGGACAACGACCGGTCCATGATGAGGATTTCGGCGCCCGGCCGGTCCGGGAGCGCGTTCGCTTCGCCGTCCGCGGCGGAGCGTGCCGTGACGGTGACGAGGGCGTCCGCGCGCTGCTCGTCGTGGGCCAGATCCGAGGGTGCGTCCACTTCCAGGGCAAAGCTGAGCCCCAAGGGCGACCTGTCCCCCACCGGCACCACCCGATCGCGTCGCTGCGTGTCCCTTACGGAGCGTGTAACCGTCCCTTACCTGGCGTATCAGGAGCTTAGCGTCCTGGGTGCTCCTCCGAAACGGGATTCACCGGTTCTGCCGCGTCGTCCGGCCCTTCGCCACCGCAGCGGGGGACGCAGCCGGTTCGCCAGGTCCACCAGTGCGACGTACTCGCGCTCGGTGGGCGCGTGCGGGCCGAGTTCGCGGATCGCGTCGGACAGTTGCTCGCGGTCGCGATGGTGCAGGAAGTGCGCGTACCTGATCTCCGCGCGCAGTCCCGCGGCCGCCGCCGCGTCCACGTCGAGGCCGTCCAGGCCCGCCCCGGCCCGTTCCAGGTCGTCCCCGGTCGGCTCCCGGTGGGCGGGCTCGTCGAGGATCACGACGCTCAGGCGTACGGCCGCCACGCGCGCCTCGCGTTCGTAGCGGAACTCCTGCGCCAGCCGTACGGCCGTGCCCACCGCCTCGGTCCGCTCACCGGACAGCAGATGGACGCGGGCCAGGCCGAAGCCGGCCGCGCCGAGTGCGGGGGTGGTGTCGAAGACCGCGCTGTAGCGCGACCGGGCAGCGGCGAGGTCGCCCCGCAGCTCGGCGCACAGGCCGAGGGCGAGCTGCGGTATCAACTCGCCGGGAACCGCCTCCCGAACGGTGCCGAACGCCTGGGCTGCCGACCGCGCGTCCTCGCGGGCCAGTGCGATCAGGCCGGAGTACCAGGCGTGCAGCCAGTGCCAGTCGGGCAGGCCCGCCGCCGCGAGCGTCCGCTCCGCCAGCTCCGGGTCCTTTCTGCGCAGGGCGAGCCGGCTCTCCGCCAGGGCACGTCCGGCCGAGCCCGCCATGTCCGGGGCGTCCGGGTCGGACAGCGGGGCCGGGAGCGCGGCCGCGATGTCGCCGGGCTCGGGGGAGGCGAACGGCGCGCGCATCGTCAGCGTCGCGTCCTCGCCGGGCCGCGCCTCGACCCAGTGGGCCAGCGGCCGGGCCGCCCCGAGGCCACCGTGCAGGGGCTCGGGCATCGAGCCGAACAGGGCCGACGGGCGGGCCACTTGACGATGGACCGGCGCCGCCGCGACGACCTGCCGGATGACGCCGCTGAGCTGTTCCGCGAACTGCCGCGCCGACACGAACCGCCGCCAGGGCTGCTCGGTGTCGGTGGCGCGGTCCAGCAGCAGCCGGAGCGAGTCGACGCCGGGCACCGAGCGGTCGGTCCAGCGGGAGTGGCACATCTCGCGCAGGGTCATGCCGAGGGAGTACAGATCGAAGCCCGGCGTCGGCCGCCGATGCTCCGGATCGCCCTCAGGGGGTGCGTACGGCGGCGTGTACGCCACGACCGGCCCCGCGTCCTTCTGGCTGCGCACCGCGCCGAAGTCGATGAGCCGGACCCGGTCCAGCGTGCCCGCCGGGCTCCGCTCCCGGAACCGGATGATGTTCAGCGGTTTGACGTCGCAGTGCAGCAGGCCCCGGGCATGGAGATAGTCGAGCGCCTGGAGGATGCGGATCCCGTGCGCGAGGAGGGCCTCAAGACGGTCGCCGTCACCCGCCGAGAGCGGTACGCCCGGGACGTACTCCAGGACGAGATGCGGGCCCTCGTGCTCGTAGCCCAGGATGCGGACGATGCTGTCGTGCCGGAGCCCGACCAGGACGTCCCGTTCGTGCAGGGCGGTCCTGGCGACCGACTTGTTCAGGGCCTTGAGGACGACGTGGGTGGCGAGGTTGCGGTCATGGACGAGGTAGGCCGCGCCGTACGCGCCCGAGCCGAGGACGCGTTCGACGTCGTAGCGGCCGGCGATGGTGAGGCCGCTGGGCTGGGCGAAGTCGAAGCGGGTGCCGCAGCGGGGGCAGAAGCCCTTCGTCCGGCCGGGTTCGCCGGCAGAACCCCGGCCGACCGGCTCCCCGCAGGCAGGGTTCGCGCAGAAACGATGCTCCTCGGCGACGGGCTCCGCCGACCGCAGCGGTACGTCCGGGACCTCGGGACCCCGGTCGGAATCGACCAGGCCGAGCCCGTACCAGGGGTCCGGCCGCACCTGCGCCACGCCGACGCCCGCTCCCCGCACCGGCTCGGGGACACGCACCGGCTCGGGGACACGGGCCGGCTCGGGGACACGGGCCGCCGGAGCGGCCGGGTCCCGCGGCAGCGGACGCCGGTCGCACGCGTCGCAGAAGCCCTGCTCATCGATCTCGCCACGCCCGCAGTCGGGGCGATTGCACATCGGCACGGCGTCACCCTTCCTCGATACGGCGGTTGACCTCGTCCACATACCGGCCGACCGTCCGGCGGACGGCCGCGAGGTCGATCGGCACGGTCTGCAGCGCGCGGGCGGCCGGGGCGTGCAGTTCGGCGAGCCGGCGGTCCTCGTCGCCGAAATACCGCGCCGCTCGGAGCCGGTGCAGCTCCAGGGTCGAGGAGAGGTCCTGGTGGGCCCCGGCCAGCCGGCGCACCTCGCGGTCGTACCGGGCCACGGCCGCCCGCGCGGCGACGGCCCGGTCGTGGACGGCGGTGAGTTCGGGACTGGGCTCCGTCACCCGGGCGACGGCCAGCCGGACCCGCAACTGCGGCGCGGCGCGGGGCGGCAGCCGGGGCGGGGCGAAGAACCGCACGCCCCACTCCTGTTCCAGCGCGGCCGCGGCGTCCTCCTCGGCGCCGAGCCGGCCGACGACCCCCTGGGCGTTCGCGGCGGTCACGGCACCGACGGCGGGCCCGCGCATCGGTTCCGGGTCGAGGGACACGTCGTGGGCGAGGCCGTCCGGCGGCGTGCCCTCGAACCCGAGGACGAGACGGATGCCCCGCGACCGGGCACGTCCCGCCAACTGCCCCAGCAGATCCCGTACCAGCGCATCCGGGTCCTGCGCCCGGTCCACGCCGCCCACCACCAGACAGGCGGGCGGCCGGCGCCGCAGCAGCTGCCGCGCCACCGCACGGGCGTCCCCGCCGGGGAGCCCGAACCGGCGCGTGAGGTAGCCGCACACATCGGCGACCGACCTGCCGCGGGCGTCGTAGGCCGCGTCGATGACGCCCAGCCCGAGAACCGTGTCGCCGGGCGCGCCGGTGAGTTCGTCGTCGGAGACGGTCGCCCGGGCCGCCGGGTCGGCCGTGCGCACGAGACGCACCAGCCAGGAGTCGCCGACCGCGGTCGTACCGCCGGTGCCGACGGTGACGGTGCCCGACCAGCCGCTGTCGAGCAGCCGGGTGAGTTCCTGCGTCAGGGCGAGCCGCAGCGGGTCGCCCAGCACGTCGTCCGTCAACTCGCCGCGGGTGCGGCCGAGTTCGTCGGCGGGGTCACCGTCGAAGAACCCCAGCTCGCCGATGCGGGGCAGATACGACAGCACCGTCTCGGTGGGCAGCATCCAGGCCGCCTTCGCGTCTCCGTCGACGTAGTCGGCCACCACGATGCCGATGACGCGCCCGTCGAACTCCCCGCCCAGCGCCATCACTCCCGCGCCCGAATACCCCGGCTCGATCCACGGATCGCCTTCGCGCACCCGCTTCAGCAGCCCCCACTCGCCCTGCCGGCCACCGGACCCCGCGAGCCGCGCGTCCGTCCCCATGCCGATCGGGTCGGCATGGGGAAAGCCGTACACGCGCACCGAGCCGCCGGAAATGGGGGCCTTCCACAGGGTGGTGCGGGTGCCGCACCCGGCCGGTTCGTCGAGTTCGAGCAGGGCCACGTCGCCGCGCTGCGTGTCGTTCCTGTGCACCCAGGTGTCCGGCGCGACATGCGCGATGCGGCTCCACTCCGGGCGGCACGCGACGCTGCTGATCCGCACGTGAGCCGTGGTGCCCCCGGGGCCCGCTCCGGCGTCCCGGACGACATGCGCGCAGGTCAGCACATGCCGGTCGTCGAGCAGTACTCCGGCGCCGCACGGCGTGCCGTCCTCGTCGTCCACCCTCACGCGCCATGGACCGTCACTGTGGTGATGCAGCGCCATATGCCCACGGTATGGCAACGGGCGCCACATCGACCCGAGTTGTCAGGCCGGGTGAGCTCCGTCCCTCAGCCATCCGGGTTCCCGGCGGTGTCGAGTCCTTGCGCTCCTTCCGCGTGCAGTTCCAGGCTCACCGCCAGCTGGATCTGGGCGTCGACCCAGGCCGGGACGGCCGCCGTCGCGCCGTCCCGGTGGAGGACCGTGACCAGGTCGCGTATCAGGCGGGCGGCCGAGTGCAGACCGGCGCGTTGGAGTGCCGCCGCGCTGTCGGTCAGACGAGTGCGGGCCGGCGCCGTCAGCCGGCGCAGGCCGTGGTGGGGCGCCTGGGCCAGGGCGGTGAGGGCCGATTCGAGAGCCGTGGTGATCGGGTCGGTGGGGCGGGCCCGGGCCATGGCGAGTGCGGTGTCACCTTCCCCCGGGGCGAGGTCGGGGATGATCACGCCCTTGCCGGTCAGTACGGCCAGCGGGTCCAGCACGATCCTGCCGTGGGCGCGGTTCAGCATGCCGCTGACGCCGTGGACCTCCTCGTCGCCGAGCGCGGCGGCGAGCGCGTCCAGTCCGCCGGGGCAGAGGGGGTTGTACGCGGCGCGGACCAGGATCTCGTTGCCGGCCGGGTCGCGTACGACCGCTTCCAGCCGTTGCGCGGCGGGGTCGTAGCCGACGGACTCCACGGCCGCCACTTCGACCACCCGCACCGACTCCGCCTGGACCCGCGGGCGGATCAGCCGGGGCGGCCGTTCGCCGGCGGCCCGCAGATGCGCGGCGGTGTCCCGGAGCAGCAGGCTGCCGGGCAGTTCCCGCCAGGCCGAGCCGAGCGGGGTGACGCTCGTGGCGGCGATGCGGCCCCGGGAGATGGAGACGGTCCGGTCGGCGGCCCGTGAGGTGTGCTCGCTGACCACGTTCGCGGTGGCGAGGGTGCGCAGGGGCGAGCCGAGCAGGCGGCGGCCGGCCAACTCGTGCCCGGAGAGGGACTGGTCCTCCGTCAGCTCCCAGCGCTTGCGCAGCACCAGCGCGATTCCGGCTTCGGCGTGGGCGAAGTACGTCTCGGCGGTACGGTCGCGCGCCGTGCCGCCGATCCGGCAGCCGAGCGCCACCAGCCGCACCCGGCGCAGCGGAGTCTGCGGTGCCTCCTTGGTGCCCAGCGCTCCGACCGGGTCGTGGCCGGCGGCGCGGTGCCGGGCGTGCAGTTCGGCCAGCAGCAGGGCGAAGCGCTCCGCCTCGTAGTGCGTGCCGCGTGTGGCGTACGCGTGGACCTGCTCCCGCAGTTCGGCCACGGCACCGGCGGGCCAGTGCAGCAAGGCGCCGGTCAGCGCTTCTTGGGCGCGGGCGAGGGAGCCGGCGAAGACCGGGCCCGCCTGCTGGACGCCGTCCAGGAGGAGGTCGTCGGCGAGGCCCAGGGCGGTGCGCAGGGGGCCGTCGGTGAGGTGTGCGGTGGCGGTGGGGGTACGGCCGCCGACGCTTACCTCGGTGGTTCGGGGGGTGTTGGGCGTGGCTGTGGGTGCCGGTGCCGGTGCCGGCGTGGGCGCTGGTGCGTGCGTGGGTGCCGTGGCAGCTGGGGTGGCTGCGCCGGCTGCCGTCGTCGCCCCGTCCGTGCCGTCCGCGGCCCGGAACGCCCAGACCGCCAGGACCACCACCTCGCCGCGCAGGGCGGCGGACGCGTCGGTGAGGGCGTAGCCCAGTTCGTGGGGGACGGGGAAACGGACGGTGCAGGTGGGCAGTTCGACGCGGGGTTCCGGGGCGGCGGCCGTGGGGCGGTGCAGTCGGGCGACGTAGCCGCGGTCCTTGACGCGCTGGGCGGCGGAGAGGGCGGCCCGGCCCAGCGCGGCGGTCAGCGCGTCGTCGTCGAACTCGGCCGGCGTCCAGTCGACGAACTCGGCCTCGGCGGCGGGCGAGTCATCTGCCGGGGCGGACTCGGCCGTGCGCTGATGCGTGCGCTGATACGCGAGCACCAGTCCGATGCGGTGGCGGCACACGCCCGTCGCCGCACAGCCGCAGTCCGCCGTGTCCAGGCCGAGGCCCGGTGGGAGAGCCGTATCCGTCCCGTCCGGGAAGCGTCCGCGTACGGTGCCGTCGTCGGTGACGGTCACCTCAGGGCCGGAGCCCGCCTTCACATCCTTCTCGGCACGCTTGACGAGGCCGCGGTTGGCGAGGGAGGCGAGTGTCTGGGGAGTGAGGGCGAGCAGATCGGTGCGGAGGGTCGTCGGCTGTGTCATCTGAGTCATCTGTTTCATCTGAGTCATCCGAGACCTCCCAGTGCGCCCTGTCCGCCGGGTCCGCCCTGTCCTCCCCGGCCGACCTTCTCCGCCACGAATTCGGCCAGCCGGCCCGGCGTCATCGCGCCCACCGGGGCGCCGACCTGCGCCAGCCGCCCGGCCAGACCGCGGTCGTAGACGGGGTCGGCGGCCTCGTCGAGGGCGGCCAGGCACAGCACGGTGGTGCCCTGCTCGACCAGTCGGCGCACGGTACGGACCAGGCGATACGGGTCGCCGCCCTCGTAGAAGTCGGAGACCAGGGCGACGATGGTGCGCCGTGGGTTCTCGACCAGGGAGGCGCCGTAGTCGACGGCCCGGGCGATGTCCGTGCCGCCGCCCAGCTGCACTCCCATCAGCAGCTCCACGGGGTCGGTCACCTCGGACGTCAGGTCGACCACCTCGGTGTCGAAGGCGACCAGGTGGGTCTTCAGGCCCGGCAGGCTCCACAGGCAGGCGGCGGTCACGGCGGAGTGGATCACCGAGCCGGCCATGGAGCCCGACTGGTCCACCAGCAGCACCAGTTGCCACTGTTCCAGGTGGCGACGGGTGCGCGAGTGGAAGTGCGGGCGCTGGATGAGGATGCGGCGTTCCTCGGGCTGGTAGTGGGCGAGGTTGGCGCGGATGGTGGTCCGGAAGTCGAAGTCGCGGGCCAGGGACAGCCGGCTGGGGCGGCGGGAGCGGGAGCCGGTGAACGCGCGGCGGACCTCCGGGCGCAGGCGCTCCATCAGCTGCCGTACGACCGTCTCGACGATCCGGCGTGCCGCGGCCAGCACTTGGGGGTTCATCAGGTGCTTGGTGCGCAGGACGGCGCGCAGCAGGGTCTGGCTGGGCTCGACGCGGGCGAGGACGTCCGGGTCGGTGACGATCTCGTGGATCCCGTACTGCTCCACGGCGTCCCGCTCCAGCCGCTCCACGGTCTCCTTCGGGAACAGCCGGTGGATGTCGTCGAGCCAGTCGACGGCGGTGAGTTGGGATGGCCCGTCGCCGCCCTCGCGGGAGTCGGACTTCGACCCGCCTCTGCGCACCCCACGACGACGCAGGTCCTCGTCACGGCCGTAGAGCCAGTCGAGCGCGGCGTCCCGGGCGACGGCGGAACCGCGCAGCTGCCCGGTGCAGCGCTCGGCGGGGGAGCCGAGGATCAGGCGCCAGCGTTCGAGGGCGGGGTCCGGCGAGGCGGGGTCCGGGGATGATGGGTCCGGCGAGGCGGGACTCGGGGAGGTGGGCTCCGGCGAGGTGAGGTCCGGCGAGGTGGGCTCCGGCGAGGTGGGGTCCGGGGAGGTGGGGTCCGGCGAGGCGGGCGGCTGCTTCGGTGTCGGGGAGTTCATCGCACCGCCCCCAACCCGTGCCGGTCCAGCAGTCGGGCCACGTTCTCCTCCAGGGCTCGGGCGCGGGCGAGTTGCAGCGGGTCGGCGGTCGTCCGCAGCAGGGAGCGGGCCGAGCCGTGCTTGCCGCGCCGCTGAAGCAGGCGTTCCGCGATGCGCTCGCGTTCGCGGGGCGGAAAGAAGGCGAAGGCCTGGCGGAGGGCGGGCAGGCCGGTGAGGAAGTCGTCCTCGGCCATCGCGGCGACGATGCCGTCCAGGACGTCGATCAGGGGCGCGCCGCCGGCCTCCGCGCCGCCGGCATCCCCGTCGGCGACCCCGTCGACCTCCGCGCTGACCTTCCCGGCAGCCGTCGCGTCTGCGGGGACGCCGGCCGTCGCACCGGCGGCCACTTCCTCGCGGGCCAACGCGAACAGGCCCGCCAGCCAGTCGCCGAGAGTGTCGGTGGCACCGGCCGCAAGTGCCTGGACGGCCGTCGCCGGGTCGTCCGGGACGCCCAACGCCCAGCGCAGACCGAACGCGGCGCCCCGCAGGTCGGCCGGGGCACGCCGGTCGCGGCCGATGCGGGAGGCGGCCTCGGCGGCGGCTTCACGGGTGACCGACAGCAACTCCGGGGCGTGCAGCAGCGCGTCGCGCGCGGCGGCCAGTGCGCGCAGCCGCGCGAAGTCCACGCCAGGGCCGCCGTGCAGCCCCTCCGCCAGCCAGAACACGCGGTCGGCGGCGCCCGCGACAACGCTGCCCAGCAGCCGGCCGCGGGCCACGCCGAACACCCGGTCGTGCCGCCACAGCCCAAGCGCCGCCGTCAGTACCTCGCCCAGCGGCCCGAGTTCCGGGACCTGGCCGACCTGCTTGGCGAGCAAGTCCAGCAGTTCGTCGCAGAGCGGGCCGACACCGCACAGCACCGCGTCGAACAGCAGCCCGGCGAGCGGTCCGGCGTCTGTGCCGACCGCGCGCGCCCGCTCACCGAGCAGCACCGAGGCCGCCTCGTCCAGCCGCGCCCCGTACGCACCCGCCTCGATGAGCGCGGCCTCCCGCCCGCTCGCCGGACCGGGCTCCCAGCGCTCGGTGAACACCGGATCGGCGCCGTCGGACGGGCCCGAGACCCGGGTGAAGCCGGGGACGCCCAGCATGCGCAGGCGATGCAGGACCCGGCTGCGCGCCAGGCCGTCCGGGTCGGTGAGGTCCAGGGTGAGGGGCCCGTCCGCGTCGGCCAGGCCCAGGCGGGCGAGCTGTTCGGTCACGTCGTGCACGAGCGGGGGCAGGGGTGTGCCGGGATGCAGACGGCCCTCGGTCCCACCGGCGCAGGCGGCGACCATCTCCACCACGACCGGATGGCTGCCGGCGCCGAGCGTGCCCCTGCCGGTCCACGGCAGCGGCTGCTCCAGATCGTCGCTGATCAGCGCACCGGCCAGACCGTCGAGGACATCCACCCGGGTCTCGTACGGATGCCCCCGCATCAGGGCCAGCCCCTGGGCCAGACCGCGCGCGGCGATCAGGTCGGCCGTGGACACCGGGATCCTGCGGGCGCGCAGCCGCTCGGCGACGGAGCGCAACAGGCCCTGCGCCGCGGCGCCCGCACCGCCTTCCCACAGCTGCTGGTAGTAGCCGGGCGAGGGCATGCCGGACTGGTAGCCGGAGAAGGCGTCCAACTGCCGGAAGGAGTAGGGCACCAGAAAGCTGCCGCCGAGAGCGCCGTCCGGCGGGGCGGGGACCTCCGGCCAGTCGGCGGTCCCGTCGGACCCGCAGTTGCCAGGGCCGCCGGCCGGGAACGACAGCGCGCGCAGCGCCGGCTGGTGGAAGCCGCCGGTCACCACCAGCACGGGCCGCTCCCCGGCGCGGGCCACCGCGGCCCGTACCCAGGAGGCCATGTACTCCTCGCGCGCCCGGTCGCCGGGGTCGGCTTCGGCGTCGCCGCGGACCAGCTCGAAGTAGGCGTCGAGGCGGGCCCGGAGGCCGCCCGGGTCATGCGGCTCGGCCCCGACGCCCGGTTCGGCCCCGTCGCCCGGCTCGGCGACCTCGAACAGCCCGTCCCACAGTGCGTCCACCGAGTCCACGGCGAAGTGCGCGCACAGCCGTCGCGTCGCCTCCGTGTACCTCGCCTCGGCGTCGGCGTAGCGGTTGGTCTGCCGGTCGGCGCGTTCCGCGAAGGCCGGATGCCAGGCCGGCAGGTCGATGAACCGCACGTCCGCACCGGCGGCGCGACCGTCCCGCAGCGCGATCCACTCCGGGGAGTAGTCGCACAGCGGGGCCCACGAGGTCGCGACGCGTGTCTCGTCGCGGTAGTGGCTGAAGACGGCGACGGGCAGCCGGTGGCCGAGCAGCAACTCGTCCAGCCGGTCGTTCATGTCCGCCGGGCCCTCCACCAGGACGTACGCCGGCCGCAGTGTCTCGATCGCGTGTCTGACAAGACGGGCACACGCCGGCGAGTGGTGCCGTACGCCGAGGAAGACAGCGGATGCGACAGCGGGCGGCAGCACGCCACCGTCCCTTGATGTGCCCGGCATATCAGTCCGCCAGCAAATGCCGTGCGTCGTGCAGCGCCTGCCACTGCGCCCCCTTGCGCCGCGGCACGTCCTGCTCCAGGAACCGCCGGAGCCGCGCGAGGTCCTCGGGACTGTCCTTCGCGGCCGTGCCCGCCAGGCTCGTCACCACGTCGGCCGCGCTGCCCGGCTCGCCGCGCAGGAACCAGCCACGCACCCCCACCGCGTGCGCGACGGACACGGCCTCGGCGGTGCTCATCACCGTGGACATCCGCTCGCCCCGCTCCGCCGGGCCGCGCAGTTCCCGGAACGTGCCCACCAACACCTCCAGCACATCCCGGCGCGGCGCCGCCTCCACACCCGACTGCCGCAGCAACGCCGTGGCCTCGGCCTCGACCAGCGCCAGCTCGGTGTCGAAGTCGGGAATCGGGAAGACCGTCTCGAAGTTGAAGCGACGCTTGAGCGCGGCGCTCATCTCGTTGACGCCCCGGTCGCGGGTGTTGGCGGTGGCGACGACGTTGAAGCCCTGCCGGGCGAACACCATGCCCTGCGGCCCGTCCAGCTCGGGGATGGCGATGACCCGGTCGGACAGCAGCGACAGCAGGCAGTCCTGCACCTCCAGCGGGCAGCGGGTGATCTCCTCGAACCGCACGATCCGGCCCTCGGCCATGCCGCTCAGCATGGGCGCGGGGACGAGGGAGCGGGGCGAGGGGCCCTCGGAGACCAACAGGGCGTAGTTCCAGGAGTACTTGATCTGGTCCTCGGTGGTGGCCGCGCCGCCCTGCACGGTGAGCGCGGAACTGCCGCTGACGGCCGCCGCGATCAGCTCGGACAGCAGCGACTTCGCGGTGCCCGGCTCTCCCACGAGCATCAGGCCGCGGTTGGTCGCCAGGGTGACCAGGGCGCGCTCCACCAGGGAGACGTTGCCGACGAACTTGCGGCTGATGCCCGCCCGTTCGTCGCCCACGATGAAACGGCGGGCGGCACGCAGGCTGAGCTGCCAGCCCGGCGGGCGCGGGTCGCCGTCGCCGGCGCGCAGGGCGGCGAGTTCCGCGGCGTGGCGGACCTCGGCGGGTGGGCGCTGGAGCTGCTCGTCGGCGCCTTCGACGGTCACGGTCGCGGTCACTTCGCGGTCACCTCGGTGAGATCGGCCAGGATTTCGGAGGCGATGACGGGGTCGAGGCCGCCGAAGCGCAGCTTGTACTCGCGCCTGCGCCAATAGTCGTCCGGCCTGGTGTCGAGAAACACCGTCTCGAACTTCTGGTCGCCGAACTCCTCGACCATGCCGACGGCGATCCCCGGGTCGAGTTCGATCACCAGGTAGCGGTCCGTGGCCATCCGCCGGGAGAACCAGCGCTCCACACCCGCGTCCTGCGGTGTGCCCCGCTCCCAGCCCCGCTTGGTCAGGCCGAGCAGCTTGCCGACCGGTGCGCTGGCCCCCTCGAAGCGGGCCAGCCGGTGGCCCGCGGACTCCTCCTCGGTGAGCGCGTGCACGGCCCGGCCCAACTGCGGGAAGGGCTGCAGGATCTCGTAGTCGGCGAACAGCTCCGACCAGGCGCCGAGATCCTCACCCAGGTGCAGCGGATGTGCCAGGCGGACGCTCGCCTCGTCGGACAGCGTCAGCTCGTCGTCCTCGACGTCGGCGAACGTACGGTCCTCCGCGACCCGGAACGCCGTCACCTCGCCGTCCACCTCGCTGAGCCAGACCAGGCGCCGCACCAGATGCCACAGCAGGGGATGCGCCACGAACAGGTCCCGGAACTCCGCGCCCGGCCAGGAGCGCTGGGCGACCATGGCCGCCTCCAGCCGCCGCACCTGGTCGCCGGCGACGGTACGCACGTCCTTCTTCAGTGCCGCGAACCGCTTGCGCTCGGCCGGCGCGAGCTCCGGGTCGTCCTTGGCGGCGGGCGCGGGCAGGGCCTTGCGGGGCTTGCCGTCGGCGTCGCGGACGTACGGCCGCAGCTGCTCGTCGAAGCCGACGGTGAACTGCCGGGTGCCGTAGTCGATGACGGTGCTGCCGTCGGCGTCGAGCCCGAAGTCGGGGACGAGCCGGTCGCCCAGCTGCTCCGGCGTGAGGCCAAGTCCCTCGGCGACCTCGGCGATCTTCTCCTGGGCGCGGACCTTCAGGGCCTTGAACGGCACCCGCTGGGCGATGCCGTGCAGATGCAGCAGCGCCACGTCGGTGCCGATCGTCGCGAGGACGTTCAGCCCCTCCACGGCACGGTGGTGCGCTCCCTCACCGGGCCACGCGCGCAGCACGGGAGTGAGACGCCGGACGGTCTCGTCGTCCCCGAGCCAGCCCAGGGTGTGCAGCGCCCAGCTCTCCTTGGGAGGCATCCCGGCGAGCCGCCACTGCTCGAACAGGCCCCAGGCGAACACGGCGAGGGAGTCGGCGGCGCAGTGCTCGGTCAGCACATCGAGGCCGGGGTAGACCTCGCCCGGCTTGGACACCGCCAGGACGGTCAGGGCGTGCCGTACCGCGTCGGAGGGCAGCGCGCCGCCCTGCTTCAGCAGGATCTGCGGCAACAGAGCGGGGTCGGCCCAGGCGCCCACGGCCGGCATACGTGCCGGAAGTGCGCTCTCCAGCGGATCGGCGGACAGCAGTTCCCCGACGATGTCCGTGGCCTCCTGCCCGCACTCGGCGACGGCCTTCAGCACCGCCTCGCCGCCCTGGGCGTCCGCCACCAGCCGCAGCGCCTGCTCGGCGCCCCGCCGCACGACGCCGGGCTTGCCCACCGCGTGGGGCACGAGGTACGGGACGGCGGCCAGAGCGTGCCGCGCCAGCCACGCGCGGGCCGTCGCGTCGGCCGACTTCAGACGGGCGAGCCAGTCGCACACCAGCCCGGCGACCTCGACACTCAGATACGGCAGGACCGGCGCCCCCAGAGTGGAGGGATGCCGGGCTGCGGCGTGCAGCAGCAACGGCAGGGCGTGCACCTCGTGCTTGGCGGCGACCGGCTTGAGAGAGGACTCGCCGTCCCAGTAGTCCTTCGGGGCGCAGACGGCCAGCAGCGGCCGGACGACGTCCGCGGGCCCGTCGACGAACAGCCGGACGTCCCGGACGTCCTTCAACTGCTCGCCCCGCTGGAGGATTTCGATCTCCTTGCTCCAGGTGTACTTCTTGCGCCACTCGGCGTACCAGGACTTGGTACCGGCCCACTCCTCCCGCTCACCCGGCAGCCACGCCACCCGGGGCTCCGGGACGACCGGCGTCTCGTCCGCCACGCGCGCCTTGCGGGCCGTACGCCTCTTCGCCCACGGCGGGCTGACCAGCAGCGTGGGCAGCGCCTCCGGCGGGGCGTCGGCGACTCGGTCACTGCTGGTGAGCATCGGTTCGACGAGTTCGGCGACGGCGGCGGGCAGGTCGGACAGCACGGCGGCCGTCAGCTTCCGGTGCGTATGGACGTGCGCGGCCAGCAACTGCCCGGCCATCGACGCGTACTTGGCGGAGCCGAGCGCAGCCTTGCCCAGCAGGCGCAGCGCGCGGACCGGGTAACGCCGCATCGCCTCCAGCAGATGCGGGCGTACGTGCTTGTCCTCGACGCGGGCGAGGAGGATGCCGAAGGCGTCGTCCGACGGCAGCTCGACCAGGGCGCCGGCGAGGATCTTGGTCCGGTCGGAGCCGTACGCAACGTCCAGCCCCTCCTCCAGCCGTGGCGCGAACGCGGTGCCGGTGCCCTCGGTGAGCGTGGCGACGAACGCCATCGACCAGCCGCCCCAGTGCAGATGCAGCCTGCTGCCGAAGTGACCGAGCTGATCGGGGGAGCCGATCGAGCAGAGCAGCATCTCCCGGAGCAGCGGGTCGTCCACGACCTCGCCCGTACAGCACTCGGCGACCCACTCCCGCTCGCTGGGCACCAGATAGGACACGACGACGCGACGACGCTCCGCGTCCCGGCACTGCGCGAGCGCGGCGACGGCCGCCCCGTACGAGTCCTCGTCGGCCGCTGCGAGCAGGGACCGCATCCGGTCCGCGAAGTGGGGGCGCGCCCACTGGCCGTCGACATAGCCGCCGACGGGCCGGAAGCGCAGCCGGGGATCCTGCCGGTTGATGCCGTACTGCAGCCAGTAGGCCTCGATGTCGAAGTACTCCACGACCGCACGAGCGGCGAAGGCCAGGCCGTGGTCCTCGACCCAGGTGTCCACGAAGACCCCGCTGGGGAGTTGGTAGTGCACGGTCAGCGCGGCCAGGGCGGCCGCGCCGAGGGGGCTGGGGCTCCCGCTCAGATGCGCGCGGGCTGCCTCGACGATCCGGGCGTCGCTCTTCGGGGAGGAGAGCATCTGCTCGATCCAGTCCGCCTCCTCCTTCAGCCGGCCGGCCACCAGTTCCTCGGCGTCCTTGCGCGGCGCGACGGCGCCACGCCTGATCCCGCCCCGCCTCGGATGGACCAACCGCCGCCAGGCGGCCGGTACTTCGAAGGTCTCCTCGTCGGGCAGGACGATGTCATCGGGCAGGACGATGTCATCGGGCGGGACGATGTCATCGGGCGGGACGACCTCATCGGGCGGGACGACCCCGTCCGGCGACGCCGCGGGCGTGTCCACCGCCGGCGCCGACTCCACAGCCTGCGCCGAATCCTTGGCAGCGACCTCCGCCGCGACCTCCCGATACCCCTTGCGTTCCTTCTCCGCGATCACCTTCGCCAGATGGACTTCGGCGGCCTCGGCCGAGTCCAGCTCCTTCACCTGCGTACGGCCCGCCGCGCCAACTCGCCCGTAGCGCACGGTGACAGCGGCGCCCCCGGCCTCCGCCTCCCAGAACTTCGCCGAACCGTCCCCGACAAACTCCCAGCGCCGCACGGCCCCTCCCCTTCGCCGACCCCCCGGTCGGTGATCGTTCGATCAATTGGCCGCCACAGTAATGGGGGCCACTGACAACGGGATGGCGGCGTGAGCGTGGGGCGGATCGGTCCGGAGGCGATGTCAGTGCCGGCTGCCATGATCCCCGCATGGACTACGAAAGGGACGCGGCGCACCCCGACTTGTCGCAGGTCACCGCCGAGGAGCTCGGCGGCATGCTCGTGGAGACGTACCAGGTGGACGTCTCGGAACGGCACGCGACGACGAGATTCCGCGCCGCGATCGAGGAGGCGGCCGGGGAACGGCAGCCGCGCTACACGCCGGACGTGTGCCGCCGGCTGTTCGGGATGCTGGTCGAGATGGCCGAGCAGCGCGGCTGGGCGGACCTCACCTTCGGCCTGGCCACGCTGGAGTGCTGCGCCGGCCCGCTGCCCGACGTGTCCCGACCGGCCCGCCGACTGGTCGGGTTGCTGCTGGAGAAGGGCACCGTGCGACAGCCTTATGCGCTGCTCGCGGTCGCGGGGCTCGCGGACGAGGCGACACTGCGGGCGGCCGTGGAGCGCCTCTCGCAGGACGTCGGACCCATCGTCGCCGACGAGATCGCCGTCATCGCCGCCCTCGGCCGGGCCGAGCGGGCGCGGCTGTCCGAGATCGACCGGAGCGACAGGTTCAGCTCGCCGCCGCCGTCGCTCACGGACGCCTGGCGCGGTGCGGCCGAAACCGCCGCCTACGTGGCGTTCGCCCGCCGTGCTCTGGAAGCGGCGGCCGACCGCACCGACGCGATCCGGGCGGGGGAGATCCCCTACCGGGCGGACAAGGCGTTCACGGACCGGGAGGTCGTCTCGCTCGGGCAGGCCGCCCGGGTGGCGCTGCTGCGCGACGAGCCATGGCTGCCCGAGCTGTTCGACCGGCTGCTGCCCGGCGTCGCCATCGCCCCGACGCCGGCCAGGACCGTGCCGTCGCAGGCCCTCCTGTACGAACTCGTCCGTGCCGCACAGGACTTCCCCACGCCCGAGCTGGTGACCGCGATACGCACCGTGCGCGGGAACGTCCGGCACGCCGGAGTGCCCAAGCAGCTCGACAAGATGCTCAAGAAGGTCGAGGCAGCCCTCGCCGAGCGCACCGACGTGGCGCTGCGGCTGCCGAGGCTGGGGTTCGGCGACGACGGCGTGCTGCGCAGGAAGGCCGGCGACTACGAGGCCGTCGTCACCGTCGCCGAGAACGCGACGTTGAGCTGGGAGAAGGACGGCCGCCCACTGCGCAGCCTCCCCGCGCCGGTCCGCCGCGACCACGCCGCCCTCGTCAAGGAGCTGCGCGAGCTGGTGAAGCGGGTGAACGCCCAACTCGTCACCCTCGCCCGGGCGCTGGAGGGCGGCTTCACGGTCGACGCCGTGCACCCGTACGGCTGGTGGCGCGCCGAGCTGGCCGGACATCCGCAGGCCCGGACCCTCGTACGCCGCCTGATCTGGGAGATCGAGGTCGCGCCGGGGGAGTGGCAGGCCGTACTGCCCGAGGCGGGTGACCTGCCCGACGCACCCGACGACGCCGCCGTGCGTCTCTGGCACCCGCTCCGCTGCGGCCCCGACTCCGTGCGGGCCTGGCGGGACCTGCTCAGCGAGCGGCGGATCCGGCAGCCGTTCAAGCAGGCCTTCCGGGAGATCTACCTCCTCACCCCGGCCGAGGAGGAGACCCGCGTGTACTCCAACCGCTTCGCCGCGCACCTCGTCCACTACCGCAGGATGTTCGCGCTGCTGCGCGCCCGGGGCTGGACGAGCGGCCGGGTCGGCCCCTGGGACGACGGGGACGGCGACGCGGCCGAGCGCACCCTGGCGGCGGGGGAGTGGCAGGTGCGCTTCCTCCACACCTGGTACGACTGGGCCGACGGCGACGAACTGGCTTCCACCGACCAGGTCCGCTTCGCCCGCCGGGGCGACGGTGCCTGGCGTGAGGCGCCGCTCGCGGACGTGCCCCCGCTGGTGTTCAGCGAGGCGATGCGGGACATCGACCTCTTCGTCGGCGTGACCTCCATCGCCGCCGACCCCGACTGGACCGACGCCGGCCCCGGGCGCACCTACTGGGAGCGGGCCGGCTTCGCCGAACTGACCGAGAGCGCGGCATCCCGGCGCGACGCCCTGGAGCGGATCGTGCCCCGGCTGAAGATCGCCGACCGGTGCTCGCTCGACGGCCGCTTCCTGGTCGTCCGCGGCGACCTGCGCACGTACAGAATCCATCTCGGCTCGGCCAACATCCTGATGGAACCGGACGGCAGCTACCTGTGCGTCGTCCCGGATAGGGACAAGCGGGACAAGGGCGACGGCAGGGTGTTCCTGCCGTTCGAGGACGACCGGCTCTCGCTGATCCTCAGCAAGGCGTTCCTGCTGGCCGCCGACACCCGGATCACGGACGGATCGATCCTGGCGCAGATCACGAGAAGCTAGCGCGCCGTGGATGGCAGGATGCGGAGGACGCGACGAGAGGGGCTGGAAGGGGCCGGGGCGCGATGGGGCGGAGTGAGCGGGAGACGGTGGCCCGGGGCGGGCGGTTGTACGAGGCGGCGCAGGCGGTGGCCGGTGACCACGCGCGGGCCGTCGCGGCCGTACGGCAGGCCCTGGAGCCGATCCATGACGACCTGGCGCGGCGCGAGCTGGACGTCATCCCGGTCGCCCGGCTCAAGGACGTCACCGAGGGCAGGCTGCGGCTGGGCGAGGTGGAGAAGGGCGGGTTCCGGACGGTCGGGCAGGTCCTCGACGCCGGGCCGTACCGGTTGCGCCAGCTGCCCGGGGTCGGACAGCAGACCGCCGACCAGACCGTGGCCGCCGCCCGGCGGATCGCCGACGCCGTACGGGACACCATCGCCGTACACATCGACGTGGACAGCCCGGAGCCCCGGACCACCGCACTGGTGATGGCGCTCGGCGTGCTGGTGGAGGCGGGCGACGAGGCACGGCGGGCTGTCGACGCGGCCGGGGCGCTGACCGAGCGGCTCGGCCCGCTGCTGGCCGAGGCCGGGCCGGCGACCGGGCGGCTGCGCATGCTGTTCGCCGGGCAGGCCAAGCGGGAACGGGCGCTGGCGGCCGTCGCCGAGATCCGCACCCTGACCGAACAGGCCGAACGGGACGGGGTGCCCGAGCTGCTCGCCCAGGCCTCGGTCGACCTGCTGCGCCGCCCGGAGTCCGAGGTGGCCGCCCTCGTCGATTTCGAACTGCGCTCCGCCGAGTACTACGGCCTGCTCGCCGAGCTCTCCGGCCGCGCTCCCGATCCCGCGGCGGCCGAGGGGTTCCTGCCGGACGAGGTGGCGGAGCGGGTCAGGAACCAGACGCTCGACGACACGCACCGCCGGGTCTCCCTCCGCGGCTACCAGGCCTTCGGCACCCGCTTCGCCCTGGCCCAGCGCCGGACGGTCCTCGGCGACGAGATGGGGCTCGGCAAGACGATCCAGGCCATCGCCGCACTGGCCCACCTCGCCGCCGAGGGGCAGAGTCACTTCATGGTGGTCTGCCCGGCCAGCGTGCTGATCAACTGGACCCGGGAGATCGAGAAGCGCAGCGCGCTGCACGTGACACCGCTGCACGGCCCCGAACGGCAGGAGGCGTTCGCCGACTGGAAGGGCCGGGGCGGCGTCGCCGTCACCACCTTCGACGCCCTGCGCGGCTTTCCGGTGCCGGGCGGCGGCGAACTGGGCATGCTCGTCGTCGACGAGGCGCACTACGTCAAGAACCCCGCGACCCGCCGCTCCAGGACCGTCTCCGAGTGGGCGGAGCACTGCGACCGCGTGCTGTTCATGACCGGCACCCCCATGGAGAACCGCGTCGAGGAGTTCCGGAGCCTGGTGCGGATCCTGCAGCCGGGCCTGGCCGAGTCCGTCGACGAGCACGACGGCGTTGCCGGTTCCAAGGCGTTCCGGAAGGCGGTCGCGCCGGTCTATCTGCGCCGTAACCAGCAGGACGTCCTCACCGAACTCCCCGCGCTCCAGCACACGGACGAGTGGGAGGAGCCCAGCGCGGCGGACGAGGAGGCCTACCGCGAGGCCGTGCGGGCCGGCAACTTCATGGCGATGCGCAGAGCGGCGTACGCCCGCCCGAAGCGGTCGGCGAAGCTGGACCGGCTGCGCGAGATCGCCGAGGAGGCCGCAGAGAACGGGCTGAAGGTAGTGGTGTTCTCCGCCTTCCGGGACGTACTCGCGGTCGTGCGGGAGGCGTTGGTGCTCGCGGACGTCCCGGGAGCGGCGCAGCCGTCGGATCCGGCGGAAGACGGACGGGGCGCCGAAGGGCTCAACGGGCGGCTCAACGAGCGGGTCAACGGGCGGGTCAACGGGCGGGTCTTCGGGCCGATTTCGGGGAGCGTGCCGCCCGCCCGCAGACAGCAGCTCGTCGACGACTTCGCCGCCGCGCCCGGCCATGCCGTGCTGCTGTCGCAGATCGAGGCGGGCGGAGTGGGCCTCAACATGCAGGCAGCGTCCGTCGTCATCCTCTGCGAGCCGCAGCTGAAGCCGACCGTCGAGCATCAGGCGGTCGCCCGCGCCCACCGCATGGGCCAGGTCCGCTCGGTGCGCGTGCACCGCCTGCTGTGCACGGGCGGGGTCGACGAACGGCTCGTGCGGATGCTGGAGAACAAGACCCGGCTGTTCGACGCGTACGCCCGCCGCAGCGCGGTCGCCGAGTCGACACCGGACGCCGTCGACATCTCGGACATCGCCATCGCCCGCCGCATCGTCGAGGAGGAGCAGGCCCGGCTGGGCACCACCCCGGCAACGGAGCCCGCCACGGAAGGGGCGTGACTTCCGGGCGACGAGGGGTCATGACGACGTACGAGGGCCCGCTCCCACCTCCCCGGCCCTGCGCGGTCAAGACCGCCCCGCCGCCCGGCGACAAGCCTCCGCATACGCCCGTACGAGCGGCCGCCCGGCATCCTCGCGCCGCCAGGCCAGCGCATATCGGCTCGCCGACAGCCCTCGCACCGGACGCGTCACCACCGAGCCCAGAGAGACCAGCGGGGCGTTGCCCGCGGCCACCAGGCAGACCCCGAGCCCCGCGACCAGCGCCTCGTACGTCTCCTCGGTGCTCGCGATCTCCGCTCCGATGCGCGGCAGGCGCCCGCCTCGCTCCTCCAGCGCCAGCCAGTGGTCACGCAACGGCCCCGCGCTCGCCGGCAGGGCGAGGAACGGCTCCTCGAACAGGTCCGTGAAGTCGACCTCCGCGCGGGCGGCCAGCGGATGCGCCTCGGGCAGGGCGACCAGGCGGGGCTCCTCCACGACCACGGTCCAGCCGTAACGTCCGGCGTCCGGCAGCGGCAGCCACACGAAGGCCACGTCGGCCTCACCGTCCGCGAGGCCCGCTGTCGGGTCGTCCCAGCTCACCTGCCGCAGCCGCAGGACGGTCTCCGGGTGCGCCGCGCTGAAACGGGAGCGGATCGCGGGCAGCAGCCCACCGCGCCCCGGACTGGTGCTCATGCCCACGACCAGCGTGCCGAGTGCCGCCGCCCGCGCGGCCTGAAGCGCGTCCGTTCCCTCCGACCAGGCGTCCAGCACCCGTCGGGCATGCGGCAGCAGGGCCGTGCCGGCCTCGGTGAGCGTCACGCCCTGCGGCTCGCGGCGGAACAGTTCCACGCCCAGCTGCCGCTCCAGCGCGCGGACCTGCTTGCTGAGCGCGGGCTGGGAAACGTACAGCCGCTCGGCCGAGCGCGTGAAGTGCAGTTCCTCGGCCACCGTCACGAAGTAGCGCAGGTCCCGTAGATGAACATCCATCGCCATAGCCATCGGTTATCAGCGTGGGTCTTGGACGGGCAACCCCGTTGCGCAGCAGGCTGGTCCACATCACGGCGGTACGAGATCACGGCGATACGAGATCACGGCGATACGAGGAGCTGTCATGAACAAGGTGTGGCTGATCACCGGTGCGACCAGCGGCTTCGGAAGGGCGATCGCTGAGGCGGCGCTCGCCGGGGGCGACGTGGTGGTCGGTGCGGCACGGCGGCCCGAGGCCCTGGACGACCTGGTGGCCGCGCACCCCGACCAGGTCGAGGCGCTGCGCCTGGACGTCATGGAGACGGGTGCCGCGGAAGCCGCCGTACAGGACGTGATCGCGCGGCACGGCCGGATCGACGTCCTGGTCAACAACGCGGGCCGCACCCACGTCGGCGCCTTCGAGGAGACGACCGAGCAGGAGCTGCGCGAGCTGTTCGACGTGCACGTCTTCGGGCCGGTCGCCCTCACCCGGGCCGTGCTTCCGCACATGCGCGAGCGGCGCTCCGGGGCGATCGTGCAGATGAGCAGCATGGGCGGGCAGATGTCCTTCGCGGGCTTCTCGGCGTACAGCGGAACGAAGTTCGCGCTGGAGGGGCTGTCCGAGGGGCTCGCGGACGAGGTCGCCGAGTTCGGCATCAAGGTGCTGATCGTGGAGCCGGGTTCCTTCCGAACGTCCCTGTTCGAGACGGGGCGCAGGGGGACCAGCGCGGACAGCGGCCTGTACCCCAAGGTGAGCCGGACCCGCGGCCTCGTCTCGGGCGGCGACGGCACCCAGCCCGGCGACCCGGCGAAGGCGGCGGCTCTGATCCTCGCCGCACTGGAGTCCGACCGCACCCCGCTGCGCCTGCCTCTCGGCGACGACGGCGTCGACGCCGTACTCGGTCACCTCGACCAGGTGCGCGGCGACATCGCGGCCTGGGAGAAGCGGACCCGGGCGACGTCCTTCGACGACTGACCTGATCCGGCGAACTCGGCAGAGCCCGACGGGCCGAGTTCGCCGTGCAGGCCCCTTGTGTAATTCCTGTGGAGCCCTCAATCTTTCGGCTGACGCACAGGTGCGGCACAGACATTTGACAAGACATTTGACATGTTCCTGTCTACCTCGTGCGTGCACCCGTGCAACCCCCACCAGCGCACCACCGATTGAGGAGGACCCCTCAGATGGCAGTGATGCGTACTCCCCACAGCACGGCACGCCGAAGACTGGCTCTGCTCAGCGCAGCGGCCACCGCGGTGCTCACCGCAGGCCTCGTCTCCGCACTCCCCGCCGCGGCCGCTCCCGAGGGCCGTATCCAGTACGCGGGCGCGGCCGACGCCGTCGCCGACAGCTACATCGTGACCCTCAAGGCGGACCACGCCCGCTCAAGCTCCAAGGCGGGGCGGACCCTCGTCGAGGGGTACGGCGCCGGTATCGAGCGCACGTACAAGAAGGCCCTCAACGGCTACGCCATCGAGGCATCGGAGGCGGAGGCCAAGGCGCTCGCCGCCGACCCGGCGGTCGCCTCGGTCGTCCAGAACCGCACGTTCAGCATCGACGCCACCCAGACCAACCCGCCCTCCTGGGGCCTGGACCGCATCGACCAGAAGAACCTGCCGCTGAACAGCTCGTACACCTACCCGGACTCGGCCGGGCAGGGCGTGACCGCGTACGTCATCGACACCGGCGTCCGCATCACCCACAGCGACTTCGGCGGCCGTGCCTCCTACGGCTACGACGCCATCGACAACGACAACACCGCCCAGGACGGCCACGGCCACGGCACGCACGTCGCCGGCACGGTCGCGGGCAACGCCTACGGTGTCGCCAAGAAGGCCAAGGTCGTCGGCGTCCGCGTGCTGAACAACTCCGGTTCCGGAACGACCGCCCAGGTCGTCGCCGGTATCGACTGGGTCGCCCAGAACGCGGTCAAGCCGGCCGTCGCCAACATGTCCCTCGGCGGCGGCGCCGACACCGCCCTCGACACGGCCGTACGCAACGCCATCGCCTCCGGCATCACCTTCGCCGTCGCGGCCGGCAACGAGACGACCGACGCCTCCACCAGGTCTCCGGCACGCGTCACCGAGGCCATCACGGTCGGCGCGACGACCTCGACCGACGCCAAGGCGAGCTACTCCAACTACGGCTCGGTGCTCGACCTGTTCGCGCCGGGCTCCTCCATCACCTCGACCTGGAACTCCAGCGACTCGGCGACCAACACCATCTCCGGTACGTCGATGGCGAGCCCGCATGTCGCGGGCGCGGCGGCGCTCTACCTCGCCGACCACCCGACCTCCACCCCGGCCCAGATCTCCTCGGCACTGACGTCCGCCGCCACGACCGGCGTCGTCACCAGCCCCGGCACGGGCTCGCCCAACCGGCTCCTGTACGTCGGCGGCGGTACGACCACCCCGCCCGGCCCGCGCTTCGAGAACACCGGTGACTACGCCATCGCCGACAACGCCACGGTCGAGTCCGCGGTGACCGTCTCCGGCGTCTCGGGCAACGCGCCCGCGGCCCTGCCCGTCGAGGTGCACATCGTCCACACGTACATCGGCGACCTCCAGGTCCAGCTGATCGCCCCCGACGGCACGGCGTACACGCTGAAGTCGTACGGCACGGGCGGCAGTTCGGACAACATCAACACCACGTACTCGGTGAACGCCTCCTCGGAAGCGGCGGCCGGCACGTGGAAGCTGCGCGTGAGCGACAACGCGAACTACGACACCGGGCGGATCGACGCCTGGGCGCTGCAGTTCTGATTCCGGATCAGTAGTCCTCCTCGTCCTCGCGGTACGGCTCCGGGTCCGTGACCCAGCCGGCCGCGAGGACGAGCCGTGAGTGACGGTGCAGGGCGAGGAAGCCGAAGGGGCGGTCGTAGGTGGCCCGGATGGTGGTGGTCACCCAGCGGACAGGGGGCGGGGCGCCGCCAGCGAACATGGCTACGGCCGTCACCGCGGCAGCGCGGAAGCCCAGCTCGCCGAACCTCGCCATCGTGGACTGTCGGGCCGACCCGATCGCCAGGGGAAAATCGCTGATGCCGGGAAAGTGGCCGCGACTCGCGTCCATGGCCGTCGTCAGGCCGAACACCCGGTGCAGCTCCAGCAGATCGTGGCGAGTGCTCATGTCGAACGCCACCGTCTCCACGTCCAGCGTCGGCGGCACGGGGCGGGTGTTGCGCTGCTTCACCACCCGCAGTCCCGGCCCCACTTCTCCGTAGGGCAGTCGGGACCCCGGCACCACCGCGTACCTGCGCTCCAGGATGTCCACCCCGGCCCCCAGCACCTCCCCGGCCGTCATCCCCACCTCGCCGAGCAGCAGATGCACGTCAATCGCGTTGTCGCCCAGCACCTTCAGCTCGGTGACGTGACCCGTCGGCGTGTCCGCGACCCCGACCCGGTCCAGCAGCGTGCTCCTGCGGTGCAGGCCCAGATGCGTACGGTCACTCCAGGGGCCGGCCTCCGGCGTCGTCGGCCAGTCCCTGAAGCGCCGCAGCCACTCCGTCCGCAACGCCAGCGCACTCGCCACCACCATCTCGGTGTCGACGTCCAGCCGCACGGGCATCTTCTCGATCAACCCACCCGTCCGCTTCACCGCCCACGCGTCCAGCGCCGCCTTGTCGGCCTCCACGTTCCCCGTCAGCACCCCGTGCGCCTCCGCCGGCAGCCCCGCCTCCCACCGTTCCCGCAGCTCCAGCGTCCGCTTGGTCCACAGCCCGAGCGCCGAGTCCAGCCCCCGCATCGCCCTCATCGCGCCCAGCAACTCCCGCGCCGCGCCGGCCGCTTCGTCCGCGGGCAACCCCACCGCGTCGGCCAGCTCCGTCCGCGCCGGACCGCCCGCCCCGTCCACCAGGAAGGCGAGCAGCGGCCACACACCCGCAGCCGAGAACACGGTGCCGCCCTCGGAAGCAGCCGCCCACCGCGCCGTCAGCCCGTTGACCGCCCGGACCGTCGCATTCGTGACCCGCACCACGTCCCCCATCGCCCCACCCCACGCTTACGATTCGCCCAGTCGTACGCCAGTTCCCACCACCCGGCACCGCCGCCCGAACGCAGGAGCACGGTACTCGTGTCCATACCTCCGCCTCCCGGACGCCACCGGCCACAGGGGTCCCCGGGGCAGCCCCAAGGGCCGTACGCGCAGGGCCAGTACCCGTCGCCGAACCCCTACGGCGCACCCGCCGCCCAGGGGCCGTACCCGCACCACCCCTACGGCGCCTACGGCCCCTACGGTCCTTCCGCGCCCGTCAACGGTGTGGCCATCGGCGCCCTCGTCCTCGGCATCCTCTGCTTCGTGCCGGCCGTGGGACTGGCGCTGGGGCTGGTCGCGCTGGTGCAGATCAGGAAGAAGGGCGAGCGCGGCACGGGCATGGCGGTCGCCGGGTCCGTGCTGTCCACCGTCGGGATCGCACTGTGGGCGCTGATGCTGTCGACGGGCGCCGCCTCCGACTTCTGGGACGGCTTCAAGGGCGCCGCGAGCGGCGAGGGCACCGCCTTCGCGCTCGCCACGGGCGACTGCTTCAACTCCTCGACCGGCACCCTGGAGGGCGAGACCTACGACGTCGACGAGGTGCCCTGCACCGATGAGCACGACGCCGAGGTCGTGGGCGTCGTGCAGGTGCCGGACGGTTCCTTTCCCGGCGACGACGAGCTCGCGGAGGTCGCGGACGACAAGTGCTACGAGCACGCGGGCCGCTACTCCTTGGACGCCTGGGCCGTCCCGGACGGCGTGGACGTGTACTACCTCGTGCCGACCCGGCAGAGCTGGCGTTTCGGAGACCGCGCGATCACCTGCATGTTCGGCAGCACGGACGGCAAGCCCCTGGCCGAGTCGCTGCGCCGCGACTACATGACCCTCGACGGGTACCAGGTGCGGTTCCTGTCGGCGTCCAACATCATCGACAACGTCCTCTACGAGGAGCCCGAGGCCTACCCCGAGGACGACCTGGAGGCGAACCGGGCCTGGGCGAAGGACGTCCACCGCGTCATCGGAGAGCAGACCGGGAAACTGCGCACACAGCCCTGGCCGGAGGACGCCAAGGGGGCCGTCACCGAGTTCCTCGCGGAGATGGAGGACGCCCGCAAGGAGTGGGCCAAGGCGGTGGCGGCCGACGACGCGGACACGTTCTACACGCACTACGACAAGGCGTACGGCTACGTCGACGGCCCCGCGACCGTCACCGCGCGCAAAGCTCTGGGCCTGGACACGACCGTGCCGACGTACGAGGACGACTCCGACAGTGGCGGCGAGGGCGGAAGTGGGGGCGGCCTGGATGTGTGAGAGCGCCCTATACGGAAAGAAAGTGCCTGGGTAAAGCCCTCCCCCGGCACAAGTCATCACATCGAGTGATTCTCTGGCCTTTGCTTGCATGGGACAACCCACGGTTGCCACGCTGTTGCTGTCTGTACAACCTGATGGGAGCGGCCAGTGACTTTCGGTGAGCAGCCGGCGTACCTGCGCGTCGCGGGTGATCTCCGCAAGAAGATCGTCGACGGTTCGCTGCCACCGCACACCCGGCTCCCGTCCCAGGCCAGGATCCGCGAGGAGTACGGCGTATCGGACACCGTCGCCCTGGAGGCGCGGAAGGTGCTGATGGCGGAGGGGCTGGTCGAGGGCCGCTCCGGTTCCGGGACGTACGTCCGTGAGCGTCCCGTGCCCCGCCGGATCTCCCGGTCCGGCTTCCGCCCGCCGACCGGTGCCACACCCTTCCGCCAGGAGCAGGCCGACGGCGAGACGCGCGGCACCTGGGAGTCCAACAGTGCGCAGGCCGAGGCGAGCGTCGCCGTCGCCGAGCGGCTCGGCATCCGCCCCGGCGACCGAGTGATGTGCACGAGGTACCTCTTCCGGGACGCCGGCGAGGCGATGATGCTCTCCACCTCCTGGGAGCCGCTCGCCGTCACCGGCCGTACGCCCGTGATGCTGCCCGAGGAGGGCCCGCTCGGAGGCATGGGCGTCGTCGAGCGCATGGCGGCCATCGACGTCGTCGTGGACAACGTGGCGGAGGAAGTGGGCGCCCGCCCCGGCCTCGCGGAGGAGCTGCTGACGCTGGGCGGCGTCCCCGGTCATGTGGTCGTGGTCATCCAGCGCACCTACTACGCGTCCGGCCGTCCGGTGGAGACGGCGGACGTGGTCATTCCGGCGGACCGCTACCGAGTCGCCTATCACCTTCCGGTGAAGTAGCGCACATGTTCGTGAACTAGCGCACACCTCCACGGCAGTTGCCCCCGGCAAAGCCTCAACTCCCGCCCCTTCATCGGCCGTTGCAATCTGGCCGTTCTCGCAGGTCGCCGCAGGCGTGCGCACCATGCCCGCGACCGGATGCATCGACGTTTCCGCACGGCGCATTCGATGCCGTGCGCCCCCTGCGACTTGGCTGGTTGCGTACCTCTTTGTGAAAAGGCGTATTCGCTGCGTAAAGGTTAGGCGTAGGCTCGGGCATATGCGGATTGCGGTTTCCTTAGCGGGCGGGGCACGGCACAGGCCGCGAGCGAAGCGAGATGGGGGTCCCCCCGGCCGAAGACTGGGGGAGGGACTCGGGCGGTCGTGGGCGGGAAGGAGCAGTGGAGCGCGATGAACGACAGCACGATCACTCTTCCTTGGCTCGTGGTTCGGCAGGACGACAACGGCAATCGCTACCGCGTGGGCCGGTACGCGACCCGGGCGGAAGCCCAGAAGATCGCGGACAGCCTCGACAGCCGGGGGCACAAACAGCTGTATTGGGTCGAGCGAATCGCTCAGAACGGGGACAGCGGGGACCACTGACCCGCTCCCGTAGGCTCCGGCGCATGACGGAACGGATCGTGGTCGGCGCCGCGTTGTTGGAGGCGGGCCGTCTGCTCGCCGCGCGCCGCAGTGCGCCCGAGGAACTGGCCGGGCGCTGGGAGTTGCCCGGCGGCAAGGTCGAGGCCGGCGAGGCGCCCGAGGCGGCGCTCGTGCGCGAGCTGCGGGAGGAACTCGGCGTGGCTGCCGAGGTGGTCGAGCGAGTGCCGGGGGCGTGGCCCCTGAAACCCCCCTACGTCCTGCATGTGTGGACCGCCCGTCTGCTCCCCGGCTCCGGGGACCCCGAGCCCCTCGAGGACCATGACGCGTTGCGCTGGCTGGATGCCGGGGAACTCTGGGACGTGGACTGGCTGGACCAGGACGTGCCGGCGGTCCGGGAGGTCGCGGGACGGCTGGGTGACGGGGCGCCTGAGCCGCGGGCCTGAGTGACCGGCCGAGCGGCCCACCTGAGGCATCGGAAGGGACCTGACAGGCTGACAGGCCGGATGGCGACCGTCGTTGGGGGGCGTTGAGAACTCCCCGAGGGTCTACCCGGTCGCACGGTACTGCCCCGTGAATATCGGGTATGTGCCAATCAAACCTATGAAACCGGACATGGGTGAGCTCGCTGGCCCGGGATGTGATCGGCGTGATCGACTCCGATGGCGACTGCGCCGCGTGGACCTTCCCCGCGGAGGCGGGTGCCGTCCGCGCGGCCCGCGCCGCCGTCCGCGGCCGGCTGCGCGAGTGGGACCTGGACAGCCTCGCGGACATCACGGCGCTGCTGGTCAGTGAGCTGGTCACCAACTCCCTGCGGCACGCCACCGGCCCCATCGGCGTATGCCTGGTGCGTCCCGCCGGCCTCGACGGCGTCCTCAGGGTCGAGGTCTCCGACCCCCTTCCGGACCCGCCCCGTGAACGGGTCGCCGACCTCGAAGACGAGAGCGGGCGCGGACTTCAGCTCGTGGCGCACTCCGCGCGCCGATGGGGAACCCGGCCCGGACGGAACACGGGCAAGACGGTGTGGTTCGAGCTCGCAGTGCCGGAGTGACCCCCCGGCTCCCTCGACTACGTGCACCCTGCCCTCTCGAACGAATGGTTCAGGCCAGTGGCAGTTGTCGCGATGCGTGATTCGACTGCGTGTCCGCTGGTTAGAAGACTGGAAGTGTTTCCGCGGCCGGGACCGAAAACCATCGGGAACGTGCTGTGATCGTGAACACCGTGTTGTGCGGGGCCGTAGTGCTGGATACTGCGGGCAGCCGCCACCCGGTGACCGGTGCCGGACGCGGTGAGCTGGAGGGGACGGTTCGCGTGAGCGAGATACCAGCGAGGGCCTCGGGGTCCGACGACCCGTCGGACGGCGCGAGGGCGAAGGCCGCGGGAGAGGGGGCCCACGACACACGGGCCTCCCACAAAACAGGCGTCTCCCGCGACACACAGGGCTCGCAAGCCTCGCAGGGCACACAGGCATCCCGCGACACGTTCGCCTCCGACGAGGCCCGCCCCGGTGACCTGGTCTGGCAGAGCAGCCCGCCCGGCTCGATCTACGACTACATCAAGGTCGCGTCCTTCTCCATCGGCCCCGACGGCCTGGTCGACCAGTGGAGCCTGCGCGCCGAGCAGCTCTTCGGCATACCGGCCGAGCGGGCCGTCGGCATGGATCCCATCGAGGCCTTCATCGACCCGGACCTGCGGGAGCAGGGCCAGCGCAAGATGGCCGAGATCCTGGACGGACGGGAGTGGACCGGTGTGGTCCCGTTCCGGATGCCGCAGGACGCCGAGGACCGGCCCGGTCAGGACGGTCTCGCCGAGGTGTACGTCATGCCGACGCGGACCGAGGACGGTGAGAAGGCCGCCGTCTGCATCGTCGTCGACGTCCGCACCCTCCGTCGGATGGAGACCGACCTCGCCGCCTCGCAGGCGATATTCGGTCAATCTCCGTTCGGCTTCCTGCTGATCGACCCGGACCTGCGGGTGCGCCGCGCCAACCAGCGGTTTGCCTCCCTGTTCGGCGGCACGCCCGACGACCATCGCGGCAACGGCGTCCACGACTATCTGCCGCGCCCCGAGGCCGAACGCGTCTCGGCGACCCTGCGTCGTGTCCTGGAGAGCGGCGACTCCATCACGGACATGCACGTCACCGGCTTTCTGCCCGGATCCGACGAGCGCCGCCACTGGTCCGTCAACCTCTACCGCGTGCGCAGCGGCAGCGGGCGCCCCATCGGCATCGCCTGGCTCGGAACCGACATCACCGCCCGCCGTGCCGCCGCCCGCGAGGCCGCCGCCGCCCGACGGAATCTGGCCCTTCTGAACGAGGCCGGTGCCCGCATCGGCAACTCCCTCGACCTGGAGACCACCGCCCGCGAACTCCTCGACGTCGTGGTCCCCGGCTTCTGCGACCTGGCCACGGTCGACCTCTACCAGGGGCTGCTGGCCGGCGACGAGACCCCGCCCGGCCACGCCGACGGCAGCGCGGAGCTGCGCCGGGTCGCCTTCGCCAGCGCGGTCTCCGACGCGCCCTTCGTCGGTGGCGGCGCCCCCGTCGCGGTCGGCGCCGTCCACCACTACCCCTTCAACTCGCCCTGCGCGGACGCCCTGCGCACCGCCCGGCCGCGGTACGTGCCCGGCGAGGAGGGCGGTCTCGTGCAGTCCACGCTCGCGGTGCCGATGGTCGCCCACGACACGGTCGTAGGACTGGCGCAGTTCGCCCGTACGAAGGGCAGCGAGCCGTTCGGCGACCGGGACCGCGATCTGGCGGTCGAGCTGGCCGCGCGAGCCGCGGTGTGCATCGACAACGCCCGCCTTTACCGGCGCGAGCACGAGCGGGCGCTGATACTGCAACGGTCCCTGCTCCCGCCGGGCGACCCGGTCGCCTCAGGCCTGGACATCGCGTGCCGCTACCTGCCGGGCAGCTCCTCCTCCGACCGGCCCAGCGAGGTGGGCGGTGACTGGTTCGACGTCATCGAACTCCCCGGGCACCGCACGGCGTTGGTGGTGGGCGACGTGATGGGCCGCGGGCTGCGTGCCGCCGTCGCGATGGGCGAACTGCGGTCCGCCGTACGGACGCTGGCGTTGCTGGACCTCGAACCGGCCGAGGTGCTCTCGGCGCTGGACGAGATCGCGCGCGGCCTCGGAGCCCCCGGCGGCGTCCAGCAGGCCACCCGCGCGGCGCGCCGGCCCCGGGAGGCGGACCTGTCCGAGGTGTACCTCGCGACCTGCGTCTACGCGGTCTACGACTCCGTCACGCGCCGCTGCACCTTCGCCAACGCCGGCCATCTGCCGCCGGTCCTCGTCGAACCGGGCGAGGACGCGCTGATGCTGGACGTGCCGCCGGGGATGCCGCTCGGCGTGGGCGGGGAGCCGTTCGAGGAGGTGGAGGTCGAGCTGCCGGAGGGCGCGCTGCTGGCGCTCTACACGGATGGACTGGTGGAGTCCCGCGACCACCCCCTGGACGAGGGCCTCCAGGCCTTCGTCGGCGCACTCACCGACCCCTCGCGCCCCCTGGAGGACGTCTGCGACCACGTCCTCAACACCCTCGACACCCACCACGGCGAGGACGACATCGCGTTGCTGATGGCACGCGTCCAGGGCCTGCCGGCCGACTCGGTCGGCGACTGGACCCTGCCACGCGAGCCGCGCAGCGTGGGCCGCGCCCGCGAGTTCGCCCGCGGCCGGCTTCTGTCGTGGGACCTGGAACCCCTGGTCGACACGACGGAGCTCCTGGTCAGCGAACTGGTCACCAACGCCCTGCGCTACGGCGAGGGCGAGATCCGACTCCGCCTCCTCCTCGACCGCACCCTGGTCTGCGAGGTCTGGGACTCCGGCCTGGTCCAACCCCGCCGCCGCCGCGCCCGCGACACCGACGAGGGCGGCCGGGGCCTCCAACTGGTCGGCCTCCTCAGCGCCGCATGGGGCTCCCGCCGCACACCACGCGGCAAGACGGTGTGGTTCGAACTGCCCCTACCGGACGGCGAGAACGGCCTCACGGATCCGGCGGAGGCGTTGCTGAGCCTGTTCTGAGGGGTGCGGGGGCGAGGGCCTGGCTGAGCGAGCTCACGCCCGGTCCGTGTCGCCCCGGCGCCCCCGGGTGCGGGGGCCGCCGAAGGCTGCGGGTGGGGCGGTTTCCGGGTCGCCGCCGAGGAGGACACCGCCGAGGAGTGCGCCCGCGAGGCCGGTGATGTCGTCGGTGGGGCTTTCGACGGGGTTGCCGTGCAGGCGGATGTCCTGTTCGGCGAGGGCTTGGGCCTGTTGGGCCAGGGTGTCGGATGCCGGCAGGTCGGCCGGTTCCGGCGGTGGTGTCCGGTCGGCCGGGGCGGGCAGTGGGGGAGCGAGCAGTCGCCGGGCCTCCGCGAGGCGGGTGCGGGCCTCGCTGCCGACCGCTGCCCGATGCGTCGCGACGACGTCGTCCGCGTCGGCGACGGCACTGCGGGCGCAGAGCAGGGCGGCGGCCGCGATCACCCCGGCCCGCCCCGCGGCGACGGGCACGACGGCCTGCACGATCCGGCGCAGCACGTCGAGGGGGTCGTACGGCCCGGAGGTCAGCTGTTCCCGTACGAGGGCCAGGACGACGTCGGCATGGGTGATGCGGGCGCGCAGCTCGCCGGGAGGGACGTCCGGGTACGGGCCCCGAGCCCCCGTCAGCGACTCCCGCGCCCCGGCGATCTCCACCTCGCCGCCGGTCAGCGCGGCCGGGACCGTCGCCGCGGCCGTGGCGAGGTTCGCGGCGAGCCGTTCCACGCCGTCGATGAAGACGGCCGCCTGGGCGATGGCGCCCTCGGCGGCCCGCAGCCGGCCCGCGGCCCGCTCGTTGTCGCCCGAGTCGACGGCCTGCCGGGCCTGGTTGAGGCGCGTGGTCGCGAACACCAACCGGTCCTTGGCCTGCTCGACATGTCCCGCGACGGCGTCCGTGGCGGACGGGGCGTACCGCACTGCCAGCTCGCGCAGGGTCGCGTCCGCGTCCCCGGTACGCCCGGTCAGTTCCCGGAACCGGCCCTCGGCGACGACCAGGGCATACCCCAGCCCCCCGCCCAGGCCCTCCTCCAACCCCCGTACCTGGTCGAACGCGGCGGCCTGCGCGTCCAGCAACCGCCCCGCCTCCTCGCACCGCCCGACGATCCCCGCGAGCGCATGCCGCCGAGCCGCGGCCTCCTCCGGAACCCCGTTCTCGTACTGCCACCGCATCCGAAACGCGACCGCCAGCTCGGCCTCGGCGTCCCGAAGCGCCCGAGCGAAGGGCACGCCCCGGCCGGCCCCGTCGACGTCCTCGACGCGCCCGGCGTGCGCGAGATCCTCCAGCTCGCAGCGCCCCTCGACGAACCCCAGCTCCTCCCAGCCGACCCGCACCCAGTCGTCGGCCGCCACGAGCAGCGTCCGAGCCCGCTCGTCGAGCTCTCCGACCGGCTGCTCGGCCTCGCCGTGACCCGCCGCCCCACCGGGTGTCGTCCGCTCCCGCGCCCGCCGCCTGCGCCGCAGGAACCCGTATCCCGCGAGCGCGGTCGCGGCGACGACGGCCAGCATCGGCACCACCAGATCCGTGGCCGACGTCCCCTCGTCCTCCCCCTGAGCCACCGCACCGGCGACCGGCCGGTCCGCCCCGCCCGCAACAGGACCACCCGCACCGACCGTCATCCCGGGCAGCACCAGCCACACCACCCCGACCAGCCCGCCCACCAGCGCATGCGCGACCCGCACCGATATGTGCGAACCACCGCGCCGCGCCCGGCCCCGGATCGAAGATGACGTCACATTTCGGAGCGTATGAGCAGGAATGCAGGGGCGCGACCGGGGTGCGTCAGGGGTGGGGTGGAGTGACGTGCGAGTTTCCCGGCGGAGCCGAGGGCGGGCACCCTACGTGGACCGCCTCCCGATCTTCGACCCCAGCCACACCAACGGGTCGAACTTGCGGTCGACGGCCCGTTCCTTCAGCGGGATCAGCGCGTTGTCCGTGATCTTGATGCCCTCGGGGCAGACCTCCGTGCAGCACTTGGTGATGTTGCAGTAGCCGAGGCCGTGCTCGTCCTGGGCCGTCGCCTTGCGGTCCAGTCCGTTCTCCGCGGCCGCGTCGAGCGGGTGCATGTCGAGTTCCGCGACCCGCATCAGGAACCGCGGCCCCGCGAACGCCGGCTTGTTCTCCTCGTGGTCGCGGACGACATGGCAGGTGTCCTGGCACAGGAAGCACTCGATGCACTTGCGGAACTCCTGCGAGCGGTCCACGTCCTCCTGCATCATCCGGTACTCACCGGGGCCCACACCCTCCGGCGGCACGAACGCCGGAACCTCGCGCGCCTTGGTGTAGTTGAAACCGACGTCCGTGACGAGGTCCCGCACCACCGGGAACGCCCGCAGCGGTGTCACCGTGATGGTCTCCTCCGGGGTGAACACCGACATCCGCGTCATGCACAGCAGACGCGGCCGCCCGTTGATCTCCGCGGAACACGAACCGCACTTGCCGGCCTTGCAGTTCCAGCGCACGGCGAGATCGGGGGTCTGGGTGGCCTGGAGGCGGTGGATGATGTCCAGGACCACCTCGCCGTCGTTCACCTCGACCTTGAAGTCCTCCAGGCCGCCGCCCTGCACATCGCCGCGCCACACCTTGAAGCGGGCCTCGTAGCTGCTCACTGGTAGAGCTCCTCCTCGGCGAGGTACTTGACCAGCTCCTCCTTCTCGAAGAGAGCCAGCAGGTCCGGGCGGACGGGGTCGGTGGTCTCACGCAGCAGGTTGATCTGGCCGCGCTCCGGGTCCGTGGCGGCCAAGCCGCCCGTCGGGTCGGCCAGTTGGCACAGCAGGTTGATGTTGCGCCACTTGCGGTCCATCGTCGGGTGGTCCTCGCGGGTGTGCCCGCCGCGCGACTCCGTGCGCTCCAGCGCCGCCCGCGCCACGCACTCGCTGACCAGCAGCATGTTGCGCAGGTCCAGCGCGAGGTGCCAGCCGGGGTTGAACTGACGGTGGCCCTCGACACCGGCCCGGCGGGCCCGTAGCCGCAGGTCGGCCAGCTTCTCCAGCGCCTGCTCCATCTCGGCCTCGCGGCGGATGATGCCGACGAGGTCGTTCATGGTCTGCTGGAGTTCCTGGTGGAGGGTGTACGGATTCTCCGGCGGGCGTCCGTCGTCCGCACCCCCGGTCGGCCCCTCCGCCGAGAACGGACGCAGTGCCTCCGCGGCTGCCGTGTCGACCTGGAGGTCGCTGACCTCGGGGCGTTCGAATGCCTGCGCCGCCGAGTACTCGGCGGCGTGCCAGCCGGCCCGGCGGCCGAACACCAGCAGGTCGGACAGCGAGTTGCCGCCGAGGCGGTTCGAGCCGTGCATACCGCCGGCCACCTCACCCGCCGCGAACAGCCCCGGCACCCCACGCGCCGCCGCCGTGTCCGACTCGACCGCGATGCCGCCCATGACGTAGTGGCAGGTCGGCCCGACCTCCATCGCCTCCGCCGTGATGTCCACGTCCGCCAGCTCCTTGAACTGGTGGTACATGGAGGGAAGGCGACGCCGGATGACCTCCGCCGGCATCCGGGTGGACACGTCCAGGAAGACACCGCCGTGCGGGGAGCCCCGCCCCGCCTTCACCTCGGAGTTGATCGCCCGCGCCACCTCGTCGCGAGGGAGCAGCTCGGGAGGCCGCCGGTTGTTGTCCGGGTCCTCGTACCAGCGGTCGCCCTCCTCCTCCGACTGGGCGTACTTCTCCTTGAAGACGTCGGGGATGTAGTCGAACATGAACCGTTTGCCCTCGGAGTTGCGCAGCACCCCTCCGTCGCCGCGCACCGACTCCGTGACCAGGATGCCCTTCACCGACGGCGGCCAGACCATGCCCGTCGGGTGGAACTGCACGAACTCCATGTTGAGCAGTGGCGCGCCCGCCAGCAGCGCCAGCGCGTGGCCGTCGCCCGTGTACTCCCACGAGTTCGACGTCACCTTGAAGGACTTGCCGATCCCGCCCGTCGCGATGACGACGGCGGGGGCGTCCAGGACGAAGAAGCGGCCCGTCTCGCGGTCGTAGGCGAAGACCCCTGAGACCCGGCTGCCCGCGGCGGAGCCGCTATCGGACTCAGTCTTCAGGATCCGGGTGACCGTGCATTCCTGGTAGACCTTGAGCCGGGACTCGTAGTCGCCGGTCTCCTTCTCGTCCTGCTGCTGAAGCGCGACGATCTTCTGCTGGAGGGTGCGGATCAGTTCCAGTCCCGTCCGGTCGCCGACGTGCGCGAGGCGCGGGTACTCATGGCCGCCGAAGTTGCGCTGGGAGATACGGCCGTCCTTCGTACGGTCGAAGAGCGCCCCCCAGGTCTCCAGCTCCCACACCCGGTCCGGCGCCTCCTGCGCGTGCAACTCGGCCATCCGCCACTGGTTGAGGAACTTGCCCCCGCGCATGGTGTCGCGGAAGTGGACCTGCCAGTTGTCGTGCTCGTTGGCGTTGGCCATGGCCGCCGCGATGCCGCCCTCGGCCATCACGGTGTGCGCCTTGCCGAACAGCGACTTGCAGATCACGGCGGTACGGGCGCCTCGCTCACGTGCCTCGATCGCCGCACGCAGGCCCGCGCCCCCGGCGCCGACCACGACGACGTCCCACTCCTGCCGTTCGACCACGGACATCTGTTCAGTCCCCACTCAATCTAGAAGAAGCGCGGATCGTCGAAGACCCCGGACGCGACGAGATAGACGTAGAAGTCGGCGAGCGCCACGCTCACCAGCGACGCCCACGCCAGCTGCATGTGGCGGGCGTTGAGCTTCCCGATCCACTGCCACATGCGGTAGCGCACGGGGTGTTTGGAGAAGTGCTTGAGCTTGCCGCCGACGATGTGCCGGCAGGAGTGACAGGACAGGGTGTACGCCCAGATCAGCGCGATGTTGGCGAGGAAGACGAGGGTGCCGAGGCCCATGTGGCCCCACTCGTAGTTCTCGTCGCGGAAGGCGAGCACCGTGTCGTACGTCAGGATCCCGGCGACCAGGAGCGCGGCGTAGAAGAAGTACCGGTGGATGTTCTGCAGGATCAGCGGGAAGCGCGTCTCACCGGAGTACTTCTTGTGCGGCTCCGCCACCGCGCAGGCCGGGGGCGACATCCAGAAGCCGCGGTAGTAGGCCTTGCGGTAGTAGTAGCAGGTCAGGCGGAAGCCGAGCGGGAAGATCAGGATGATGATCGCGGGGGAGATGCCCCACCAGCTCCCGAACAGGTCCCAGTTCGGCCCGGCGCGCATGGGCTCGCAGTTCTCCGCCAGACAGGGCGAGTAGAACGGGGAGACGTACGGCGCCGCGTAGTAGTCCGCGTTCGCGAAGGCCCGCCAGGTCGAGTACACGATGAACGCCAGCAGACCGGCCGCGGTGGCGGCCGGAGCCAGCCACCAGCGGTCGGTCCGCAGGTGCGGGGCGGTGATCGCGGCGCGCGTAGGGGTTCGTACGCCGCCGCTGTTCAGATGGGGTTCCGTACCAGTGGCCAATGCATGACTCCGGTCGGGTCAGGGGGTGGGATCAGGGGGCACGGCGGTCCCGGGCGCCGAGACCCTCGTCATCCGTGTCGATCCACAGAGAGTCGTCGTACGGCGTGTCGGGGATGGTGACGAGCTCCGGTTTGCGCTGGGTGGTGGGCGTCGCGGCCGCATCCCGCAGCAGCGCGACGCTCTCGCGCAGGTGGTTGGCGTCGGCGCGGACGCGACGCATCTCCAGCCCGCCGGTGCCCAGCTGCTTCTCCAGCCTGCCCACGGACCGGGACAGCTCGTCGATGCAGCGCTGGACCGCTGTCAGTTCGTCTTGCACGGACATGACGTGACCTCACTTCCGTGGGCCCTATGGCCCTGGGTGGTGACGTTCATGCGCCTGCGAGTGTTGCGCGTCACACCTATCGCTGTGAAGGGATGTGCAGCGATTGGCGGATTGCGCGCCTCCATTGCACGCTCGCATGCGCTCTGTGTACGCCGGAGATCCGAAAAAGGACGAGGGGCGTGATTGCGCCGTACGGGAGTGCATTGCTCCGCACGGGTGGCCTTGCGCGCCCTCGCCGCCGTGTCGTCTCCGCCTGGCGAACCCTTTCCTCTTCAGTGGGTGCCTTAGATCTGATCAGCTCCAAAATACCGCCAAACGTGATCAGAACGTACTTAATGTCACCGGCGGGAGCAGCTCCCCGGAGGTACCTCAGATGTCCCACGACGGCTTCGGACCCAGGCCTGGCCGCACCGCGGTCATGCGCTCGGTGGCCTTCCTGACCGCGGGCGTGCTCGCCGTGCCCGCGCTCGCCGGCTGCAGCGACCCGGACCCCGCCGGCAAGCCACTGGCCGGGCAGGACATCGCTCCGGCCGGCCGGGACCGGATCGCCGACGGCGGCACTCTGCGGTGGGCCGTGGACGCCGTACCGGAGACGCTGAACACCTTCCAGTCCGACGCCGACGCCACCACGACCCGGATCGCGCAGGCCACCCTGCCGTCGATGTTCCGGCTCGACCAGAACGGGCGGCCGGAGCGCAATCCGGACTATCTGGAGTCCGCCAAGGTCGTTGAGACCGAGCCCAAGCAGGTCGTCCTGTACAAGCTGAACCAACAGGCCGTCTGGAGCGACGGCCGGGAGATCGGCGCCGCCGACTTCGCCGCCCAGTGGCGTGCCCTGTCCGGCAAGGACAGCGCCTACTGGACCGCCCGCAACGCCGGCTACGACCGCATCGAGAGGATCGAGCGCGGCGCCAACGACCTGGAGGTGCGGGTCACCTTCGCGCGGCCGTACGCGGACTGGCAGTCGCTGTTCTCGCCGCTGTACCCGAAGGAGGTCATGGGCACGCCGGACTCGTTCAACGACGGGGCGCGGCGCAAGCTCAAGGTCACCGCGGGGCCGTTCACGGTGAAGAAGATCGACCGCAAGGGCGACGAGGTCGCGCTCACCCGCAATCCCCGCTGGTGGGGTGAGCGCGCCAAGCTGAACGAGATCGTGCTGCGTGCCGTGCCGCGCGACCAGCGGGCCGCCGCGCTGGCCGCGGGACAGCTGGACCTGGCCGAGATCGACACCGCCGCGGCCCGGCGCATCGCGCTCGCCGCGCCTCCTCGCTCCGCGACCGCCAGTGCCTCCGCCCATGGCTCCGCCAGTGCTTCCGGTACGCCGCTGATGGGCCCGGAGCCGGGCGCCAGGCTGACCCTTGAGCAGCGACGGGACCAGGCGAAGTTCCGGGGCTTCGAGGTACGCAAGTCCCTGGAGCCGGCGTACACCCAGCTCGCCCTCAACGGCGGCGACAGTCTGCTCGCCGACGAGCGGGTGCGGCGGGCCGTGGCGCGCGCGATCGACCGCGAGGAACTGGCCAAGCTGGTCCTGGCCCCGCTCGGCCTGCCCACCGAGCCCGTCGGCAGTCACCTCGCCCTGTCGGGCCAGGCCGCGTACGCCGACAACAGCGGGGCGGTCGGCGGCCAGGACACGGCGGAGGCGCAGGCACTGCTCGCGGACGCGGGGTGGGTGCCGGGAGGGCCGGTCAAGGAGAAGAAGAAGGGGGAGGCGGACGGCGCCGCGGGGAGTGAGGGGAAGAAGGGCGACAAGGGAGAGAAGGGCGACAAGGGAGAGAAGGGGGAGAAGGGCGAGAAGGGCGAGAAGGGGGCGGACTCCGGGGACAAGTCCAAGTCCAAGTCCGACTCCGGGGAGAAGCCCAAGGCCAAGTCCGACTCCGGCGACGAGTCCAAGTCCAAGTCCAAGTCCGATGCGGAGTCCGAGGACGAGGGGACGTACATCGTCGGCGAGGACAACAAGGCGGGCGAGGACGAGGGGCACACCGGGAAGAGCAGCGGCGAGGAAGGCTCGCGGCATCTCGCCCAGGACGGCAAGCAGTACGGCAACAAGCAGCTGCAGCAGGGCGGTGCGCCCGGCGCGTACGCCCCACGCGGCACCGCCGCACCGGCCGGCGCGGCGGCCCGGCCGCTGGCCAAGGACGGCGAGCCGCTGGCGTTGCGGTTCGTGGTGCCGTCGGGGGAGGGCTCGCAGACGCTGCGTACGGTGGCGGACCGGATCGGGATGATGCTGGAGCGGGTCGGCATCCGCACCGACATCGTCAAGGTCTCGGACGAGAGCTACTTCAAGGACCACATCGCGTCCGGCCAGTTCGATCTCGCCCTCTACTCCTGGCCCGCCTCCGCCTACCCGGCGACCGACGCCCGGCCGATCTACGCCAAGCCGGTGCCGGCTGCCGACGGGTCGCTGAACGTCGAGCAGAACTACACCCGGGTCGGGACCGACCAGGTCGACCAGCTCTTCGACCAGGCGATCGCCACGCTCGACGAGTCCGAGGCGCGGGCGCTGATCCGGAAGGCCGACTCGCGGATCTGGGCCGCGGCCGGGTCGCTGCCGCTGTTCCAGCGGCCTCAGCTGACGGCGGCGCGGACGAGTGTCGTCAACGTGGGTGCCTTCGGCTTCGGGACGCCGGTGTACGAGGACATGGGCTTCCTGAAGAAGGGCGCGAACCCGGGACCGAGCGGGTCGTCCAACTGAGGCTTCTCGCCCCCGCCGCCCCTACCCGTCCCCGTCCCTGGGGTCGAGTAGGGGCGGCGGCCGGACCCCCGCCGTCGGCCCTGAACGGGCCTCTTCGTCCTCAAACGCCGGACGGGCTGAGTGCCCGGGCCGGCGTTTGGCGTTTCAGCGGGGTCCAAACAGCCCCCCACCTGCACCGATGTATCCCGGCGAGCCCCAGCGGCAGCGGCCCCGTACCATGGGGTGAGGCCGTGGCGTGTCCAGCCCGGCAGGGCCCGCGTAACACAGACGTACGCGAGAGCCGTCCTCACCACTCCGGGAGTACGCCGCAATATGGCCACGCGCCACGACATCCGCAATGTCGCCATCGTCGCCCACGTCGACCACGGCAAGACCACCATCGTCGACGGCATGCTGAAGCAGGCCGGCGCCTTCGCCGCGCACCAGCTCGAAGGCGTCGACGACCGCATGATGGACTCGAACGACCTGGAGCGTGAGAAGGGCATCACGATCCTGGCCAAGAACACGGCGGTGAAGTACCACCCGAAGGACGGGGGGGACGTCATCACCATCAACATCATCGACACCCCTGGCCACGCCGACTTCGGTGGCGAGGTCGAGCGCGGTCTGTCGATGGTCGACGGTGTCGTGCTGCTCGTCGACGCCTCCGAGGGCCCGCTGCCGCAGACCCGCTTCGTGCTGCGCAAGGCGCTGCAGCAGCGCCTGCCCGTCATCCTGTGCATCAACAAGACGGACCGCCCGGACTCCCGCATCGACGAGGTGGTCAACGAGACCTACGACCTCTTCCTCGACCTGGACGCCGACGAGGAGCAGATCGAGTTCCCGATCGTCTACGCCTGCGGCCGTGACGGCATCGCCTCGCTGACCAAGCCGGAGAACGGCACGGTCCCGGCCGACTCGACCAGCCTGGAGCCCTTCTTCTCCACCATCCTCCAGCACATCCCGGCCCCGACCTACGACGAGGAGGCCCCGCTCCAGGCGCACGTCACCAACCTGGACGCGGACAACTTCCTCGGCCGTATCGCGCTGGTCCGCGTCGAGCAGGGCGAGCTGCGCAAGGGCCAGACGGTCGCCTGGATCAAGCGTGACGGCTCCGTCAGCAACGTCCGCATCAGCGAGCTGATGATGACCGAGGCGCTGACCCGCAAGCCCGCCGAGAAGGCCGGCCCGGGTGACATCTGTGCCGTCGCCGGTATCCCGGACATCATGATCGGCGAGACCCTCGCCGACACCGAGAACCCGATTCCGCTGCCGCTGATCACGGTCGACGAGCCCGCGATCTCCATGACCATCGGCACGAACACCTCGCCGCTGGTCGGCCGTGGCGGCACCGGCAAGGGCGCTGACAACAAGGCGGCCGTCAAGGACCGCAAGGTCACCGCACGTCAGGTCAAGGACCGCCTGGACCGCGAACTGGTCGGTAACGTCTCGCTCCGCGTCCTCGACACCGAGCGCCCGGACGCCTGGGAGGTGCAGGGCCGCGGTGAGCTGGCGCTGGCCATCCTGGTCGAGCAGATGCGCCGCGAGGGCTTCGAGCTGACCATCGGCAAGCCGCAGGTCGTCACCAAGGACGTCGACGGCAAGGTCTACGAGCCCGTCGAGCGCATGACGATCGACGTCCCCGAGGAGCACATGGGCGCGGTCACGCAGCTCATGGGTGTCCGCAAGGGCCGGATGGACAACATGTCCAACCACGGGTCGGGCTGGGTGCGCATGGAGTTCGTGGTGCCCTCGCGCGGTCTTATCGGGTTCCGGACCGAGTTCCTGACCCAGACCCGCGGCACCGGCATCGGCCACTCCATCCACGAGGGCTTCGAGCCCTGGTTCGGCAACCTCCAGACCCGTAACAACGGTTCGCTGGTCGCCGACCGCTCCGGTGCCGTCACCGCGTTCGCGATGACCAACCTGCAGGAGCGCGGCGTGCTGTTCACGGACCCGGGTACCGAGGTGTACGAGGGCATGATCGTCGGCGAGAACTCGCGCTCCGACGACATGGACGTGAACATCACCAAGGAGAAGAAGCTCACGAACATGCGGTCCTCCTCGGCCGACTCGTTCGAGGCGATCGTGCCGCCCCGCAAGCTCTCCCTGGAGCAGTCCCTGGAGTTCTGCCGCGACGACGAGTGCGTCGAGGTGACGCCGGAGGCCGTCCGTATCCGCAAGGTGAACCTGGACGCCCGCGAGCGCGCCCGCGCCGCGAGCCGGGCCAAGCACGGCTGAGTATCGGACGCTTGAGCCCCGGCTCCCCCGTCATGGGGGAGCCGGGGTTTTTTGCAACCCGTTTTCCGGTGGCCGAGAACCGTCCTCCTGTCCGAAATGCGGAGATCGTCGCCCGATACCCATGTAACACGTCCGTTTCGCGACGTTCTTCGACCCAACACTTTGTCCGGATTTTGGAAGGTCTACGCGTCAGCTGTGACTGAATTGAGATTTAAAGACAGTGGTCGGTAGTTGGCTCATGGCAGATAGTTAGCCGCAGCGCTCGGGTCAACGGGTCTCGCACTGTGGGGACGGTGCGAACTCACGAGCAACAGGGGGTTGTCTGCTCCTCCGTCAGGGGTGTCGGTGGAAGAGGCGCATACCTCCTACGCGCGTCCGGCTGCGGTGTTCCGCACGCCTCGCTTTGGCATACCCATACCAGCGAAACGGGCGAAACGTGACAAGTGGTATCGGCATTGAGGGTGGCGGGACCTCGGTCATCGCGGACGGCGCACCACAGCCGGACGTGAAGGCAGAGGACGCGGAGCTGGTCGGGCGTTCGCCCGGCCAGCTGATGTGGATCCGCTTCAAGCGGGACCGCACCGGTGTGATCTCGGCGTACGTCGTCATCTTCTTCTTCCTGATCGGCCTGCTCGCCCCGGTGATCTCCTGGCTGTACGGCAATGATCCGTACACCGTGTACGCCGACGAGCGCCCCGAGCTGTTCGACAGCGCGGGTGTGCCGGTGCAGCCCAACGGCGGGATCAGCGGCGAGTTCTGGTTCGGCCTCGAACCGGGCAACGGGTACGACGTCTTCACCAAGTTGCTCTACGGCATCCGGACTTCGCTCGGGATCTCGGTCGCGGTCACGATCGCGACCGTGCTCACCGGCATCCTCCTCGGTGTCACGGCCGGCTATCTCGGCGGCAGGACGGACTACTGGATCAGCCGCGTCATCGACTTCCTGCTGGCCTTCCCCTCGCAGCTGTTCTTCATCGCCAGCATGCCGGTCGTGGTCTCACTGTTCGTCAGCCCGCGCGACGAGACCCCGGTCTACGTCCGGGTGGTCTCCCTCATCCTGGTGATGTGGTTCCTCGGCTGGATGAGCCTCGGACGGATCCTCAGAGGCACCACACTCGCCCTGCGAGAACGGGAGTTCATCGAAGCGGCCAAGGTCAGCGGGGCCCCACCGTGGCGGATCATCCGCAAGGAGATCCTGCCGAACGTGGTCACGCCGATCCTCGTGCAGGGCACGTACATGCTCCCCAACTTCGTGACCGCCGAGGCCGGTCTGTCCTTCCTCGGCGTGGGCATCGTCGAACCGACGCCGGACTGGGGGCAGATGTTCTCCAAGGCGTCCACCGAGCTCGTGATGCAGAACGACATCACCTACATGTTCTTCCCCGGCATCTCGATGATCATCTTCATCGTGGCGTTCAACCTGCTCGGGGACTCGGTCAGGGACGCCTTCGACCCCAAGACGGCGCGCTGAACCACTGGTTGGCACTTGGCACTTCCTAAGCACTGGTGACACACAGATGGGTGGAAACTGAGTGATGAGTAGGGGCGGACGCCACGCATACACGGCGATCTCGGTGCTCGCGGCCGGCGCACTCGTGCTGACCGGGTGCAGTGAGGGCGGCAGCAAGAGCGGCAGCAACGACGAGAAGCAGCAGGAGAACGCCGAGCGGCAGCAGGCGGCGATCAAGTTCGGGGACGCCGCGGCGTCCAAGGGCCCCGCCGCCGAGGTCCCCGGCGGAAAGCCCGGCGGCACCATCTCGGTGCTGGCCCGCGACAGTTACGCCCACCTCGACCCGGGCCAGATCTACGTCCAGGACGAGATGGCGGTCTCCCAGCTGCTGCACAGAGGGCTCACCGGCTACAAGGCGACCAGCGACGACGGCAGCAAGCACGAGGTCGTCGGCGACCTCGCCACCGACTCCGGCACCACCACGGACGGCGGCAAGACCTGGAAGTACACGCTCAAGGACGGCATCAAGTTCGAGGACGGCTCCGCGATCACGTCCGCGGACGTCCGGCACACCTTCGAGCGGCAGTTCGCGTCCTTCATCAACCAGGGCCCGCCGTACATCCAGCAGTGGCTGGCCGACACCCCGGGCGCCGACTACCGCAAGCTGCTGCCGGACGGCCCGTTCAAGGGCAAGCACCTGCCGGACAGCCTTCTTGAGACGCCGGACGACAAGACGGTCCTCTTCAAGTTCAAGACGGCCCACCCCGACCTGCCGTACGCCCTGGCCATGGCGGGCTACGCCCTCGTCTCCGAGAAGGGCGACACCAAGGAGAAGTACGACAAGGACCCGGTCGCCACCGGACCGTACAAGATCCAGGAGTTCAAGTCCGGCAAGTCGATGGTGCTCGTGAAGAACACCAACTGGGACGCGGCGACGGACCCGCTGCGGCACCAGTACGTCGACCGGTTCACCATCACGTTCAACCAGCAGTACGAGGACTCCACGAAGGCCCTCCTCGCCGACAGCGGCAGTGACCGGACGGGCGTCAGCTTCAGCAACCAGGTCGACGCGGGCAACCTGACCAAGACCCTGAACGACCCGAAGCTGAAGTCGCGCACGGTCTCCGGCTTCCAGCCCTACGTCGGCCAGATGAACATCAACCTGGCCCACCCGGAGATGAAGGACATCAAGGTCCGCCAGGCCATCGCCTACGCCCTCCCGGTCACGCCGTTCGTGCGGGCCTACGGCGGCACCGACGCGATGGAGGTCGCGGGCGGCATCATCAGCCCGACCGTCACCGGCTACGACCCCGGCTTCGACCCGTGGGGCAAGAAGAAGAAGCCCGCCGGTGACCCGGCCAAGGCCAAGGCGCTCCTGGAGGAGGCCGGCAAGACCGGTCTGAAGCTGACCTTCGGCTACATCAACACGCCCGAGGGCCAGCAGTACTCCACCGCCATGGCGGCGGGCCTGGAGAAGGCCGGCTTCGACGTCCAGCGCCAGGAGGTCCCGGCCGAGACGTACTACGACCAGGTCAGCAAGCTGGACAACAACTACGACATCTTCCACACCGCGTGGGGCGCCGACTGGCCGTCCGCCTCGACCGTGATCCCGCCGCTGTACGACGGACGCGGGATCGCCGAGGGTGCCCAGAACTACTCGCAGGTCAACGACTCCAAGGCCAACAGCGAGATCGACCGGATCAACAAGATCACCGACCCGGTCAAGGCCGCGGCCGAGTGGAACAAGCTCAACGAGTACCTGGTGAAGGACATCGTCAACGTCGTCCCGACCGCGTACTACAAGCAGACCCAGATCGCCGGATCCAAGGTCGGCGGCCTCGTCTACGACGACATCATCGGCGGCGTCGACCCGCGCCGCCTGTACGTCAAGTAACCCCGCCCGCCAGGCACCCGGTGCGCCCGCTTTCGTCAGGGGCGCGCCGGGTGCCGCCGGAGAGGCCCTGTGCCCGCCGACGTCTGAGAGCTGCCTGCCATGCTGCGCTTCCTGGTCCGCCGGTCCCTCGGCACCGTCGTCATCCTCTTCCTGCTGAGCGTCGTCGCGTTCCTGCTGTTCTTCGGGATGCCGCGCGACCCGGCGCTCCTGATGTGCGGCAAGACGTGCACCCCGGCCAACCTGGAGAACCTGCACCGGGTGCTCGGCCTCGACAAGCCGATCCCCGAGCAGTACTGGATCTTCCTGACCAACCTGGTCTCGGGCAGCGACGACTTCGCCCAAGGCCCTTGCCCCGCCCCCTGCTTCGGCTACTCGTACCACTCCAACGAGCAGGTGTGGGGCACCCTGATGGACCGGCTGCCCACTACCCTCTCGCTCACCCTCGGCGGGGCCGTCTGCTTCCTGATCGTCGGGCTCGGCACCGGCCTGATCGCCGCGTGGAAGCGCGGCACGCTCATCGACAAGACCTTCACGGCCGGCGCGATGGTGATCAGTTCGATGCAGATCTACTTCCTCGGCCCGCTGGCCCTGGCGATCCTCGTCTACCAGACGCATGTCTTCGACAAGCCCGCCTACAACGAGTTCACCCAGAACCCGGGCGCCTGGTTCACGGGCCTGATCATCCCCTGGGTCGTCCTCTCCACGATCTTCGCCTCGCAGTACACCCGTATGTCCCGCTCGTCGATGATCGAGCAACTCCAGGAGGAACACGTCCGCACCGCCCGGGCCAAGGGCATGTCACGGCGGTACGTCTTCTTCCGCTACGCCTGGCGCGGCTCGCTGATCCCCATCGTCACCATTTTCGGCATCGACCTCGGCTCGCTGCTCGGCGGTGCCATCATCACGGAGTACACCTTCGGTCTTCCGGGGCTCGGCCGGCTGGCGGTGGAGTCGGTGTTCTTCAGCGATCTGCCGCTGCTGCTGGGCGTGATGCTGTTCTCCGCCACCATGATCCTGCTCTGCAACATCGTCGTCGACGCGACGTACGCCTTCATCGACCCGCGCGTGCGGTTGTCCTAGGTAGGAGCACTGACGTGAGCACTCTGACCAAGGAGGCCGGCGCCCCGGTCCCGGCCGACGCGGACGCGTTCCTGTCGGTGCGGGACCTGCACGTCAGCTTCAAGACCGAGGACGGCGTCGTACGGGCCGTGGACGGGCTCTCCTTCGACCTGGAGCGCGGCAGCACGCTGGGGATCGTCGGTGAGTCCGGCTCGGGCAAGTCGGTGACGAACCTGACCATCCTCGGCCTGCACAACCCCATGTTCACCACCGTCGAGGGCGAGATCCTCCTGGAGGGCCGGGAGCTGACCACGGCCCGGGAGTCCGAGCTGGAGAAGCTGCGCGGCAACAAGGTCGCCATGATCTTCCAGGACCCCCTCACCGCGCTGTCGCCGTACTACACGGTGGGCCGGCAGATCGCCGAGCCGTACATGAAGCACATGCGCGTCTCGAAGAAGGCCGCCTGGGAGCGGGCGGTGGAGATGCTGGGGAAGGTCGGCATCCCCAACCCGAAGCAGCGGGCGAAGGACTATCCGCACCAGTTCTCCGGCGGTATGCGCCAGCGCGCGATGATCGCGATGGCGCTGGTCTGCGACCCGGACCTGCTGATCGCCGACGAGCCGACCACCGCCCTGGACGTCACGGTCCAGGCGCAGATCCTGGACCTGCTGAAGGACCTGCAGCGGGAGTTCGGCTCGGCGATCATCTTCATCACCCACGACCTCGGGGTGATCGCCGACATGGCCGACGACATCATGGTGATGTACGCGGGCCGTGCGGCGGAGCGCGGCACGGTCAACGAGGTACTGAGGGCGCCGCAACACCCCTACACCTGGGGCCTGCTGAACTCGATGCCGCGCCTGGACTCGGACCCGCACACTCCGCTGGCTCCGATCCCCGGCACCCCGCCGTCCCTGCTGCGCCCGCCCTCCGGCTGCCGCTTCCACCCCCGCTGCACGTTCCAGGACCGGGTCGGCGGCACGCGCTGTGTCACCGAGGTCCCGTTGCTGGGACCGGACCGCTCCTCGGCCTGCCACTTGACGGCGGACCAGAAGCGGACCATCTTCACCGAAGAGATCAAGCCCCGACTGCACTAGCGCCCCGATCAGCCCCGTCTGAGGAGGACTACGGCTATGACAGAGGACCTCGTCCTCCCCGCACCCCGCGGGGCCGCCACCGACGCGTCCGGCGAACCGCTGCTGGAAGTGGAAGGGCTCGTGAAGCACTTCCCGGTCAAGGGCGGCTTCCCGATCCGGCGGACCGTCGGCCAGGTGCAGGCCGTCGACGGCATCGACCTGACGGTGCATGTCGGGGAGAGCTTCGGGCTGGTGGGGGAGTCGGGCTGCGGCAAGTCGACGACCGGACGCCTGATCACCAAGCTCATGGAGCCGACCAGCGGCAAGATCTCGTACCGGGGCAAGGACATCACCCGGGCCACGCGCAGGCAGCTGACGCCGATCCGCTCCGAGATCCAGATGATCTTCCAGGACCCGTACTCCTCGCTCAACCCGCGCCAGACGGTCGGAAAGATCATCTCCGGGCCGATGGAGATCAACGGGATCGAGCCGGACGGCGGAAGGGAGAAACGGGTCAGGGAGCTGCTGGAGATCGTCGGTCTGAACCCCGAGCACTACAACCGCTTCCCGCACGAGTTCTCCGGCGGCCAGCGCCAGCGCATCGGCGTGGCAAGGGCGTTGGCCCTCGAACCGAAGCTGATCGTGGCCGACGAGCCGGTGTCGGCGCTCGACGTCTCGATCCAGGCGCAGGTGGTGAACCTGCTGCAGAAGGTCCAGCAGGAGCTGGGCATCGCGTTCTTGTTCATCGCCCACGACCTGGCCGTCGTACGGCACTTCTCGCAGCGCGTGGCGGTCATGTACCTCGGCAAGGTCATCGAGGTCGGCGACCGCGACTCCATCTACACCCGGCCCCGGCATCCCTACACCCACGCCCTGCTGTCCGCGGTGCCCGAGGTGAGCGTGGCCGACGAGGAGGCTCCCGCGCGTGAGCGGATCCGCCTGGCCGGCGACGTACCGTCCCCGATCTCCCCGCCCTCCGGCTGCCGGTTCCGCACCCGCTGCTGGAAGGCCCAGGACAAGTGCGCGGCCGAGGAGCCCCCGCTGATCCGGATCGAGGGCAACCACGACGGCCACCTGACGGCGTGCCACTTCCCGGAGGAGCCGACGATCGAGGCGCGGGGCGAGGACATCGTGCTGGATCCGGCGCTGGCGGCGCTGGAGGAGTCGGACGACTAGGCGCCGGGTTGTCAGTGGCCGACGGTACGTTGGGCGCATGTCGATATCTGTTGGGCTCAGCCTCGACGTCTCCGGTCTGCGTCAGGAGGAGGAGGCCCGGGTCGCCGAGGCGCTGACCGCGTTCCTCACCAAGCACGATCTTGAGAGGGACGTGACGGTCGGAGAGGGCGCGTCGGCGGGGCAGGTCTCCGCGTGGAGCGAGTACCCCATCATCGTGACCCGCTTCGGCAGCTGGGCCGACAAGATCGAGCAGGGGGCTCAGGACGCCGTGCGGGCGGTTGTTCCCGCCGCGAAGGTTGACCTCCGGTGGAGTTTCGACGACGAGGACGACTAGGGCTCTAGGAGGCCCGCCGGGCCACGGTGATGATCTCCGGGGCGGTGGGTGTGACCGGCGTCCGCGCCCAGTCGCCGTACTGGTCGGCGACGGTGAGGCCGGCTTCGGCGAGCAAGGCGGACAAGGCGTCAGGGGCGAGGAAGCGGAGGGTGGTGCGGCTGACGGCGGGGGCCGGCCAGGTGTCGCAGGCGTACGTCTCCGTGAAGGTCACCAGATCTCCGACGACAGGCCCTTCGAGGTCGTGCCACACACGGACGGCGGCCCCGTCCGCGCCGGTGACCGTGCGGGCACGTTCCGGCGTCCACATCTCCCAGGCCCGCGCGGCGGGATTCCGCGTCTCGAACACGAACCGCCCGCCGGGGCGCAGGGCGCGGTGCACGGCGAGCAGAGAGGTGCGCAACTCCTCGTCACGGAGGAGCACTTGGAACGCGTGCCCGGTCATCACGACCAGATCGAACCGCGCGCACCAGTCCTGCGTCCGCAGATCCCCGAGCACCCATTCGACGTCGGTACCGTGCCGCCGCGCCTCCACGAGCATGGCGGCCGCCGGATCGAGCCCCACGAGCCGCCCACGGTGACCACCGGCCCGGGCGCGCCGGAGCAACCGGCCCGTACCGCAGCCGACATCGAGAACCGCACCGGCGGCCCGCACGAGTTCGAGGTAGAAGTCGTCACCCGGCCCCCAGGGGTTCAGGGTGTCGTACAACGCGGCGAGCGCAGGATCCGCGAACGACTGATCGACCACGCGCGGAAGTCTGCCACAACGAACCCGAACACGAAGGAAGGGTGCGGGAGTTGCTGCATCACGTGGAGCTGTGGGTGCCGGATCTGCGGCGTGCCGTCACGTCGTGGGGGTGGCTGCTGGAACGGCTGGGCCACGAACCCCACCAGGACTGGCCCGCGGGGCGAAGCTGGCGCGCGGGGGAGACGTACCTGGTGGTCGAGGAGTCACCGGCGCTGCGGGGCATCCGGCACGACCGGCTGCGGCCCGGCCTGAATCACCTGGCGTTCCATGCCCCGGGCGGCCGTGCGGACCTGGACGCACTGGTCGAGGAGGCGCCGCGGCACGGCTGGAGCCTGCTCTTCCCGGATCGGCATCCCTATGCGGGCGGGCCCGAGCACTACGCCGCCTACCTGGAGAACGGCGACGGCTTCGAGGTGGAGTTGGTGGCGCGCGAACCCTGACCCCCGCACCCTGCCCCCTGTCGCCGTCGCCGCTCAGCGGACCACCCGCCCCCGCAGTACGATCCGCCGCGGATGCCGCAGCACCCCCGGCTCCACCCGCGGATCCGCGTCGTACACCGTCACGTCGGCAAGCCCGCCCTCCACCAGCCCGGGCAGCCCCAGGAAGTCCCGTGCCGTCCAGCTCGCCGCGCCCACCGCCACGTCGGCCGGCAAGCCGGCGGCGATGAGGTGTTCGACCTCGGTGGCCACGTTGCCGAAGGGGGCGGAGTCGGTGCCGGCGAGGACGCGTACACCGGCGTCGTGGGCCTCGCGGACCCGGCGGATCATGATGCGGTGGCCCTCGTGCCAGAGGCGCCCGCGGGGGTTGTCCTTGATGGCAGGCACGCGGCGCGCGAACGTCGTCAGGGTGGGGACGTACACGGTCCCGTGCGTGGCCATCAGCTCGACGCACTCCTCCGGCATGCCCATCCCGTGCTCGATGGAGTCGACACCGGCCCGTGAGGCGTTCAGCACGCCGCGCGCCGACTGACAGTGCGCGGCGACCCGCCCCCCGACCGCGTGCACCGCGTCGGTGACGGCACGCAGGATGTCGTACGGCACCGGATCCGACTCGTAGTCCCAGTCGCCCATCAGCTTGCACCAGCCGTCGTGGGCCTTGGTCTCCGCGACTGCGGCGGCGACGAGATCGCCAGTGACGGTGTGGAAGTCGGCGCTTCTCGACAGCCCTGCCCACGCCAGCCAGCGCCCCGCCGTGATCATGCGCGGAGTGTCCGGGGCTTCGCGCAGACCCGCCGGGATCTCGCCCAGCAGCCCCGGGAACCGCAACGCCGTCGTTCCCGCGTCCCGGTGCGCTGCGATCTGCTCGGCGAACGCCTCGGGGTCGAAGACGGGTTCGTCCTCGGACGGGGACCCCGGATGCGTGTGGACGTCGACCAGCCCCGGCAGCAGGTAGCCGCCGTCGGCCACGGTCTGCGCCTCGCCGGACGGGCGGTCGAAGGTGATGCGGTCGCCGAGGAGCCAGAGGTCGCGGTGGGTGCCGTCGGGGAGGACGGTGCCACGCAGGTGGAGGGCCATCCGACCCAACCTAGGTGATCGGCAGGGGAGTTGCCGAGACCGCCGTACCGTTCTCAGTCGCCGTACCGTTCTCAGCCGTCGCGACCGTCCCGGCACGCGAAGGCGGCGAAGGCTTCCGCCTCGGTGGCCCGGGCGTTGAGGAAGTCGGCCCACTCGGCGGCCTGCTCGAAGGCGGAGTCCGCGACGACGCGGGCGGCCGCGGCCTGCACGTCCAGCAGCGTGCGCCGTAGCTCGACGCCCGGCCCGAGCAGCGCCCAGTGCGCCCCGAGCCTGCCGTACGGCATCCCGACGCTGCCCGGGTTCACCACGAGCCGGCCGGCGGCGAGGCGGGTGAACGGCATATGGGTGTGGCCGCACACGACGGTGGTGACGGCGGAGTCGACATGGGCGAAGACCTCCGCCCACCGCTCGGCGCGGGAGTCGACGAGCACGACCTCCTCGTCGTCACGTGGCGTCGCATGGCAGAAGAGCACCTCGCCGAGGCCGGCCACCGGAAGGGTGAGGGACGTCGGCAGCCGCTCCAGGAAGGCGACCTGATCCTCGCGGAGGTTCTCGGCGGCCCACGGTCCGATGGGGTCGGGGATCGGCGTGCGCAGTCCGCGCCGGTACTCGACGAGTTCGCGGTCGGCGTTGCCCCGGATCCGGACCACGCGGTCGCCCAGGCCCGTCAGGACGTCCATGACCTGGGCGGGCTGCGGACCGCAGGCGATGTCCCCGGTGAGCACGATCAGGTCCGCCGCCGTGACCTCCGGTTCCGCGAGGAGGGCTTCGAGGGCGGGCAGCACGGCGTGGATGTCGGAGAGCACGGCCACTCGGTTCACCATGCGCCCCAGCATCCGGGGCCCGCGACCGAGAGATGAGGGCCCGTGCGCACCCAAGGGGTGTGCACGGGCCCTCCTTCCCCTGGAACGGGACGCTCATGGGCTCGGGTCAATGGGCCGGTGAAAGTCCGTTCCGGGCACGGCGGCTGACGAAAAGGGGTGTGTCAGACCACCGGCTGGGGGTCCTTGGCGAGACGCGGCGCGGGGACCGTGTCGTCCGTCTCCGGGTAGTGGCACGCGGTCAGGTGGCCGGGCTTGTTGCCCTCGACCTGGACCAGCGGAGGGGCCTCGGTCGAGCACTTCTCCGTCGCCTTCCAGCAGCGGGTGCGGAAGCGGCAGCCGGAGGGCGGATTGATGGGGGAGGGGACATCGCCCTGGAGGCGGATGCGCTCGCGAGGGGTCTCCTCCACCGTCGCCTCGGGTACGGCGGACAGCAGCGCCCGGGTGTACGGGTGGCGCGGGTTGTCGTACAGGTCGTCGCGGTCGGCTATCTCGACGATCTTGCCGAGGTACATGACCGCCACGCGCTGCGAGAAGTGCCGTACGACGGCCAGGTCGTGGGCGATGAAGACGAAGGCGATGCCCAGTTCCTGCTGGACCTTCTGGAGCAGGTTCACCACCTGCGCCTGGATGGAGACGTCGAGCGCCGAGACCGGTTCGTCGGCCACGATGAGCTTCGGTTCGAGGGCCATCGCCCGTGCCACGCCGATGCGCTGGCGCTGGCCGCCGGAGAACTCGTGCGGGAAGCGGTTGTAGTGCTCGGGGTTCAGGCCGACGATCTCCAGCAGTTCGCGGACACGCTTCTCGCGGCCGCCCGCCGGGTTGATGTCGTTGATCTCCATCGGGCCGGAGATGATCTTGCCGACCGTCTGGCGCGGGTTCAGGGACGCGTACGGGTCCTGGAAGATCATCTGGATCTCGGAGCGGACCGGCGCGAGCTGCTTGCGTCCCGCGTGCGTGATGTCCTGGCCGCGGTACGAGATCTTGCCGCCCGTCGGCTCCAGGAGCCGTGTGATCAGCCGGCCCGTCGTCGACTTGCCGCAGCCCGACTCGCCGACCAGGCCGAGGGCCTCGCCCTCACCCACCTGGAAGTCGAGGCCGTCCACGGCCTTGACGGCGCCGACCGTGCGTTTGATCGGGAAGCCGCCCTTGATCGGGAAGTGCTTGGTCAGACCGCTGACGTCCAGGAGCGGTTGCGCGTTGCTCATGATGGTGAAGTCCCGTCTCGTGTACGTCAGTCAGTGCCGGGATCCGGCGAATTCGGCGAACAGATCCTTGCGCTCCCCCTGCGGCAGGTGGCAGGCGGACCCCCGGCCGTCCACCACGTCGAGGAGCGGCCGCTCGCTGGAGCACAGCCCGCCCGAGACCTTCTCGGTGAAGGCGCACCGCGGGTGGAAGCGGCAGCCGGAGGGCGGGTTCAGCAGTGACGGAGGTGCACCCGGGATCGGGGACAGCGGCACGTCGACCGGCCCGTCCAGGCTCGGCATGGAGCTCAGCAGACCCACGGTGTAGGGGTGCTGCGGGTCACGCAGCACCTCCTCCTTGGTGCCCCGCTCCACGCACCGGCCGCCGTACATCACCAGCACGTCGTCCGCGATGTCGGCGATGACACCGAGGTCGTGCGTGATGAAGATGATCGCCGTGCCGAACTCCTGCTGCAGGTCCTTGAGCAGGTCCATGATCTGCGCCTGGACGGTCACGTCGAGCGCGGTGGTCGGCTCGTCGGCGATCAGCAGCTCGGGGTCGCAGACCAGCGCCATCGCGATCATCGCGCGCTGGCGCATGCCGCCGGAGAACTGGTGCGGGTAGTCGTCCACCCGCATGTCCGGCTGCGGGATCCCGACCCGCCGCAGCATCTCGATCGACCGCGCCCGGGCCTCCTTCTTGGAGGCGCCGGTGTGCTTGCGGTACGTCTCGCCGATCTGCGTGCCGACCGTGTGGTACGGCGACAGCGAGGCCAGCGCGTCCTGGAAGATCATGGACATCTTGTTGCCGCGCAGGCGCTCCATCTCCCGCTCGGAGGCGGTGAGCAGCTCCTTGCCGTCCAGCAGGATCTCGCCGTCGATGATGGTGCGGTGGGCGTCGTGCAGGCCCAGGATCGTCAGGTTGGTGACGGACTTGCCGGATCCCGACTCCCCCACGATGCCGAGCGTCTTGCCCTTGGCGAGGTCGAAGGAGAGCCCGTCGACGGCCTTGACGATGCCGTCCTCGGTGGAGAAGTGGACTTGAAGGTCCTTGACGGAGAGGAAGGGCTGCTGATCGGTGCTCGTCACGGGGACGCTCCTGAGGGGGGTGATGCGAGGGGTCGGGAGTGGGGGGCGGAGGTCAGGCGAGCCGGATCCGCGGGTCGATGAGGGCGTAGACGGCATCGACGATGATGTTGAAGAAGACGATCGCGCCGGCCGCCAGCAGGGTCACGCCCAGCAGCATCGGCAGGTCGCTCTGGTCCACGGACTTCACCGCGAGCCGGCCGATGCCCGGGAGGCTGAAGGTCGACTCGGTGATGATGGCACCGCCGATCAGCCCGCCCAGGTCGATGCCGAAGACCGTGACGATGGGGCCCATCGCGCCACGCCAGGCGAACCGGAAGAACACGTTCGACCGGGACAGCCCCTTGGCCCGGGCCGTCCGAACGTAGTCCTCGCTCAGCTGCTCGACCAACTGGGAGCGGGTCATACGGGTGTAGTTGGCGGTGAAGATGATCGCGAGGACCAGCCAGGGTAGTAGCAGTCCTGAGAACCAGGCGACCGGATTCTCGGTGAGAGGGGTCCACTGCGGCTGGTCGAGCCACCCCAGCTGCGAGACGAAGAAGAACATCGCGATGTAGCCGACGAAGTAGATCTGCAGCGAGGAGCCGAGCAGCGACGCCGAGCTGGCGAACTTGTCCAGGAACTGGCCCTGCTTGAGGGCCGCGAGCATGCCGGCGCCGATACCGATGATCAGGAAGACGATGGCCGCGCCGAAGGCGAGCGACAGGGTGGTCGGCAGCCGATCCATGATCGTGTCGAAGACCGGCTCGCGGTTGGCGAAGGAGTAACCGAGGCAGGGGGCGTCGCAGTAGTCGTAATTGGGGTAGTTCCGCCCGACGAAGATGCCCACGAGCCACAGCCAGTACTGAACCGGGATCGGTTTGTCGATGCCCAGGTTCTCCCGGATCTGCGCGAGGTTCTCAGGAGTGCAGTTCTTGCCGCAGGACATCATGGCGGGGTCACGCGGCACGGCGTAGAAGAGCCAGAAGGTGATGGCGCTGATGATCAGCAGGATGACCATCGCGCCGGTGACTCGGCGGACAAGGAAGCGGAACATGAGGCGTGACTTTCCGGACGGGGCGCCGTCGCCGGGAGGGAAGCAGAGGGGGGTGGGCCACAGGGGGCGGCCATGTGGATGACCGCCCCCAAGGAGTGCTGCGCGCTTACTTCTTGGCGAAGAGCTTGCAGAGCGCGACGCAGGTGTTGCCGGCGTCCCAGATGACGTTGCCGACCTTGGAGCCGTACAGGTAGTTGCGAATCTTGTGGTAGTCCGGGACGACCGCAGCCATCTCCAGGATCATCTTGTCGACGTTGCCCCAGGCCTTGTTGGCCTCCTCCACGTCCGCGATCTTGGAAGCCGCGTCGATGGCCTTGTTGACGCTCGGGTCGTTCAGCTGGGCGTAGTTGCTCCGGCCGTCGCCGATGTTCTTGCCGCTCCAGCAGGGGTAGAACTGCGAGTAGCCGTTCGGCCAGTCCGGGCTCCAGCCGGCGCCCATCAGGTCGAAGCCGTTGTCGAGCTTGCCGATCTGCGTGTAGAACGTCGACTTGTCGACCTGCTTGGTGACGACGTCGAAGCCGGCCGCCTCCAGGGCGTTCTTGACGGCGACGGCGACCTTCACCTGGGTGTCCGACTGCTGGAAGGCGATGACCAGCTTGTAGCCGACCTTGCCGGCCTCCTTCAGCAGGGCCTTGGCCTTCGCGGGGTCGCCGTTCGGCTTCTTGGCCGCGCCGTACAGGTCGAACTTGCTGTAGCCGGGGGTCACCGGGGCGAGGATGGTCGTGGCGACCTCGCTGGTGGCGGCGCCGCCATTGATGGTCTGGACCTGCTGGTGCGGCCAGGCGTGGTTGATGGCCTGGCGGACCTTGAGGTCCTTGACGCGGGTCATGTTGATCGGCCAGTAGTAAGTGGCCGTGTCGACCGCGGTGAGGACGCGCTTCTTCAGCTCCGGCTTGGTGAGGACCTGGGCGACGCGCTCGGGCGCGACCTCGTTGAAGATCGGCACCGCGTACTGGTCGTTGCCCTTGTCCGCGATCCAGCGGTCGGTCGACGCGACCAGCTCGTAGCCCATCTGGAAGACGTACTTGTCCGGGTAGGCGTTGCGGATCGAGTCCGTCTTCGGGTCCCAGTGCTCGTTGCGCACGAAGGTCATCGACTTGCCGATGCTGCGGTCGCCGATCTTGTACGGGCCGCAGGAGAACGGGCGCTTGTCGTACTTCTCCTTGGTGTCCTGCTTCTTCGGCACCAGGGAGTAACCACGCATCGCGAGCGTGTAGTTGAAGTCGACGCGGGGCTCGTTGAGACGGAAGGTGATGGTCTTGCCGTCGATCTCGATGGAGTCGAGGCTCTTGCCGTCGTAGGGGCCCTTGTACTTGTCGCCGCCGACCGCGAACTGCTGGACGTAGCGGGGACCCTCGGTGATGAACTCGGCGAAGAGGCGCTCGAAGGTGTGGCGGACGTCGTCCATGGAGAGGTCGGCGCCGTCCTCCCACTTGATGCCGTCCTTGATGGTGAAGGACCAGGTCTTGCCGCCGTCCTTCATCGTGCCGGCGTCGGTCGCGGCGTCGCCGACCAGGGTGGCGTTGCCCTTGTCGTCCAGCTTGTAGCCGGTCAGGCCGCGCATGATCGGCACGGTGATGGCGCCCTCGGTCGAGACGTAGATCTGCGCCGGGTCCATGTGGTCCATGTCGAACTGCTGGAGCGAGTAGATCGTCCCGCCCTTGGCCGCACCCTTGACCTCGGGAGCCGGACCGGTCGAGTCGGCCTTGGTGCCGACCGGGATCTCGGTCGTCTTGGAGCCGCTGACCTTGGGGGCGTCGTTCTGCCCGGAGCCGCCCTCGCTGCCGCTGCTGCACGCGCTCAGTACCGACGTCGACGCCGCGGCCACGCCGGTGGCGATCAGGAAGTTTCTACGCGAGAAGGACATCGCATCCTGCCTTGAAGTGAGTTGATGAGAGAGATCCGGCACCCCGGCGTCTTGCCGTGGTCCTGAAATGGGCCGGAGTCAGCGCTTGGACTTCGGGTCGAGTGCGTCACGCACCGAGTCCCCGAGGAGGTTGAACGCGAGCACGAAGATCACCATGGACAGGCCCGGGAAGAGCATGAAGGTGATGTCCTCGGTGTAGAACATTGCGCCCCGCTGAATCATGACGCCCCAGTCCGGTGTCGGGTCGATCATGCCGACGCCGAGGAAGGCGAGACCCGCCTCGATCGTGACGAACGCCGGGAGCATCAGCGTGGACTGGATGATGATCGGCGTCCACAGGTTGGGCAGCAACTCCTTGAAGACGATACGCCGCGGCGACGCGCCCGTGACCTTGGCCGCCTCGACGAACTCCCGCTCGCGCAGGCCGAGTACCTGGCCGCGCAGCAGTCGGGCGATGGAGGCCCAGCCGAAGGCGGCGAGGACGATGATCAGGCCGGTGGCCCGAAGCCAGGTAGGGATCTCCTCGTCGGGAGCGACGAAGAGCCCGTACACGACCGGCATGAAGGCGATGAAGAAGAGGGTGGAGGGGAACGACAGCAGGATGTCGATGACCCGGCCCACGAGGTAGTCCGTCTTGCCGCCGAGGTAGCCCGCGGTGACGCCGATGATCACACCGAGCATCACGGTCAGCAGGGTAGCGGCGAGGGCGATGCCCAGTGAGGTGCGGATCGCGTAGAGCAGGAAGGAGAAGACGTCACGTCCCAGCTGGGGCTCGATGCCGAACCAGAACTCGCCGCTCATGCCGCCGTTCGGACCCGCCGGGTACGAGAAGGCGTTCAGCAGCTCGGGCCGCTGGCTCGCGTACGTCGTGTACGGATCCTTGCCGTACAGCTTCGCAATGAGCGGAGCGGCGAGCGCGATCACGAAGAAGAAGATCACGATGTACGCCGATATGACGCCCGTGCGGTCCCGCTTGAAGCGGTTCCACGCCAGCCGTCCCGGCGAGCGGCTTTCGTTGCCCTTAGGGGTGGAGGGCGAAGGCGACTTGTCGATGCTTTCGTCAGTCGCCTCAAGCGGGGCAGCCGCGGATGGAGTTGGGGGGGTCATGGTGCTCCTGGCCCAAGGGAGGGTCTGATGACTCCGCAGGGCACGCTCCCCTACGGGCTACGCCGGACTTTTTCAACGCAATTCATTCAAGGTCAATAAATTCTCGGCCGACTTGGTTGTCTCTTTACGTTCTTTACCCTGCCTTGACCATTCCGTAGCTACGCGGGTAGCGCAACGTGATTGAGTTGTGCCTTGACTCGGACTAACTGGACCAATCGGGCAACAAGTTCGATATGCGGACGCTCCTGTGTCGAAATGTGTACATCCAGCGGTCGTAATCCAACGGTTCGGCATCGGATGACAGAGATCCATTGCGCCATACATCGAAGATCCATGGGGCCGGACGAAAGAAGTCCGTTTCGTCGCCCGCGGGGGTCGTCGCGTGGACCTCGCACAGGGGTCCGGTGGGTGTGCTTCGGGCACCGGCATCCGGACGGTCGGTTGCTCCATTGGCCGGAGTCCAAGTGCGATATGTGCCTTTTCGCTTGATATTGGCCCGTAACGGATCAGTACCAGAGGAGGCACTCCATGCGTGGAGCCACGTTCGCCGGACGGGCGGCCGGTCGGGCCGCATGCGCGATGGCGGTCGCGCTCGTGGCGACGGCCTGCGGAGGCGGGGGTGACAGCGGAGCCGGCGGCGAGGTGCTGAGCTCGTCGTGGACCGATCCGCAGAACCCGCTGGAGCCGGCCAACACCAATGAGGTGCAGGGCGGCAAGGTGCTGTCCATGATCTTCCGGGGCCTGAAGCAGTACGACCCGAAGACCGGCGAGGCCGAGGACATGCTCGCCGAGCGGATCGAGACCGCCGACTCGCGCACCTACACGATCACCGTCAAGGACGGCTGGACCTTCAGCGACGGCGAGAAGGTCACCGCCAAGTCCTTCGTGGACGCCTGGAACTACGGGGCGAGCCTGAAGAACAACCAGAAGAACGCCTACTTCTTCAGCTACATCGACGGCTACGACAAGGTCCACCCGGCCAAGGGCGAGCAGAGCGCCGACACCATGTCCGGGCTGAAGGTGGTCGACGACAGGACGTTCACCGTCCGGCTCAGCCAGAAGTTCTCCAGCTTCCCCGACACCCTCGGCTACAACGCCTTCGTCCCGCTGCCGCGCGCCTTCTACGACGACCACGCCGGCTGGCTCGCCAAGCCCGTCGGCAACGGCCCGTACACCGTGGAGTCGTACACCAAGGGTTCCGAGATGGGCCTGACGAGGTGGGACGCGTACCCGGGTCCGGACGCGGCCCTGAACGCCGGCGTCACCCTCAAGGTCTACACGGACAACAACACGGCCTACACGGACCTGATGGCCGGCAACCTCGACCTCGTCGACGACGTACCGGCCCAGCAGCTGAAGAACGTCCGCAGCGACCTCGGCGACCGCTACCTCAACACCCCGGCCGGCATCATCCAGACCCTGGCCTTCCCCCACTACGACAAGGCCTGGAACAAGCCCGGCTCGGTCAAGGTCCGGCAGGGGCTGTCCCGGGCGATCGACCGTGAGCAGATCACCAAGACCATCTTCCAGGCGACCCGTACGCCCGCGACCGACTGGACCTCACCCGTCCTGGGCCCGGAGGGCGGTTACAAGGAGGGGCTGTGCGGTGAGTGGTGCCAGTACGACGCGGCCGCCGCGAAGAGGCTGATCGAGGAGGGCGGCGGGCTCCCCGGCGGGCAGGTGAAGATCACGTACAACGCGGACACCGGCTCCCACAAGCTGTGGGTGGACGCCGTCTGCAACTCCATCAACAACGCCCTGGACAACGACCGGGCCTGCGCCGGCAACCCGATCGGCACCTTCGCCGACTTCCGCAGCAAGAGCACGACCCAGAAGCTCTCCGGACCCTTCCGGGCGGGCTGGCAGATGGACTACCCGCTGACCCAGAACTTCCTCCAGCCCCTCTACTACACCAACGCCTCCTCCAACGACGGCAAGTGGTCCAACGAGGAGTTCGACAAGCTCGTCGACGAGGCGAACGCCGAGACCGACCCCGCGCGTGCCGTGGAGATGTTCCAGAAGGCCGAGGCGGTCGTCCGGGACAACATGGCGGCCATTCCGCTCTGGTACCAGAACGGCAGCGCCGGCTGGTCGCAGCGGCTGTCGAACGTGGCCCTCAACCCGTTCAGCGTCCCCGTCTACAACGAGATCAAGGTCGGCTGAGCCCGTCATGGGGCGGTACGTCGTCCGGCGCCTGGTGCAGATGGTCCCGGTGTTCATCGGGGCCACCCTGCTGATCTTCCTCATGGTCAACGTGATGGGCGACCCCGTCGCGGGCCTGTGCGGCGACCGGCAGTGCGACGCGGCGACGGCGACCCAGCTGAGGAAGGAGTTCGGCCTCGACAAGCCCGTGTGGCAGCAGTACCTGACCTATATGGGGAACGTCTTCACCGGAGACTTCGGTACGGCGTTCAACGGCCAGGAAGTCACCGAGCTGATGTCGACGGCCTTCCCGGTCACCTTCCGCCTCACGATCGTGGCGATCCTCTTCGAGGTCCTCATCGGCATCACGCTGGGCGTCGTCACCGGCCTGCAGCGGGGGCGCCCCGTCGACTCCGGCGTCCTGCTCCTGACCCTCGTCGTCATCTCCGTCCCCACCTTCGTCACCGGCCTGCTGCTCCAACTGCTGCTCGGCGTGGAGTGGGGCTGGATCCGCCCGTCGGTCTCCTCATCGGCACCCTTCGGCGAGCTGCTGATCCCCGGCCTCGTCCTCGCCTCGGTCTCCCTCGCGTACGTCACCCGGCTGACCCGGACCTCCATCGCGGAGAACCGGCGCTCCGACTACGTCCGTACGGCGATCGCCAAGGGACTGCCGAGGCACCGAGTGGTCACCCGGCATCTCCTGCGCAACTCCCTCATCCCCGTCGTCACCTTCATCGGCGCCGACATCGGATTCCTCATGGGCGGCGCGATCGTCACCGAGCGGATCTTCAACATCCACGGCGTCGGCTACCAGCTCTACCAGGGCATCCTGCGCCAGAACACACAGACCGTCGTCGGCTTCGTGACGGTCCTCGTCCTCGTCTTCCTCGTCTGCAATCTGGTCGTCGACCTGCTGTACGCCGTACTCGACCCGAGGATCCGCTATGCCTGAGCAGCCGTTCCAGTCCGAGGGGGCGATCGCCGGCAGCGGCGCGGGTGGTGCGGGCGGTGCGATGGAGCTGGCCGCGGGCGAGGCGCAGACGCTGGAGCCGGGGCCACGGGTCGGCACGGCACCGCGGGGTCCGCAGGGCACGGGACCGCCGGGACCGGAGCCATCGGCCGCCGCCTCCGTGGGCGAACGGCCGCGCAGCCTCTGGTCCGACGCCTGGCAGGACCTGTGCCGCAACCCCGTCTTCATCATCTCGGGCATGATCATCCTCTTCCTGCTCTTCATCTCCCTGTGGCCCTCGGCGATCGCCTCCGGCAGCCCGCTCAAGTGCGACCTCGCGAAGGCCCAGCAGGGTTCCGCGCCCGGCCATCCCTTCGGCTACGACGGCCAGGGCTGCGACGTGTACACGCGCACGGTCTACGGCGCCCGTACGTCCGTCGCGGTCGGCGTCTGCGCCACGCTCGGGGTCGCCGTCCTCGGCTCGGTGCTGGGGGCGCTCGCCGGCTTCTTCGGCGGCCTGTGGGACTCGTTCCTCTCCCGCATCACCGACGTCTTCTTCGCCATCCCGGTGATCCTCGGCGGCCTGGTCCTGCTGTCCGTGGTCACCAGCAACTCCATCTGGCCGGTCATCGGCTTCATCGTGCTGCTCGGCTGGCCGCAGATCTCCCGCATCGCCCGCGGTGCCGTCATCACCGCCAAACAGCACGACTACGTCCAGGCCGCCCGCGCCCTCGGCGCCTCCAACTCCCGGATCCTCCTGCGCCACATCGCACCCAACGCCATCGCCCCGGTGATCGTGGTCGCGACCATCGCACTGGGTACGTACATCGCCCTGGAGGCGACCCTGTCCTACCTGGGCGTCGGCCTGAAACCCCCGAGCGTCTCCTGGGGCATCGACATCTCGGCCGCCTCCCCCTACATCCGCAACGCCCCCCACGCCCTCCTGTGGCCCTCCGGAGCCCTGGCCATCACGGTTCTGGCCTTCATCATGCTGGGCGACGCGGTACGCGACGCCCTCGACCCGAAGCTGAGGTGAGGGGACCCCCAGTCCTCTCGGCGAAGCCACCCGCAACGCCCCCCATCCGAAAGTGAGGTGAGCCCCGGCATGTTGCTCGAAGTGCGTGATCTGCAGGTGGAGTTCCGGACGCGGGACGGGGTTGCCAAGGCGGTCAACGGGGTGAGTTACGGCGTGGACGCGGGGGAGACGCTTGCCGTGCTCGGGGAGTCCGGGTCCGGGAAGTCGGTGACCGCGCAGGCGGTGATGGGGATTCTCGACATGCCGCCCGGGCGGATCACCGGGGGCGAGATCCTCTTCCAGGGGCGGGACCTGCTGAAGCTGGGGGAAGAGGAGCGACGCAAGGTCCGCGGCGCCGAGATGGCGATGATCTTCCAGGACGCCCTGTCGTCGCTGAACCCCGTACTGACCGTCGGCGACCAGCTCGGCGAGATGTTCGTCGTGCACCGGGGCATGTCGAGGAAGGACGCGCGGGCGAAGGCCGTGGAGCTGATGGACCGGGTACGCATCCCGGCCGCACGAGAGCGCGTCAAGCAGTACCCGCACCAGTTCTCCGGCGGCATGCGCCAACGCATCATGATCGCGATGGCCCTCGCCCTCGAACCCGCACTCATCATCGCCGACGAGCCCACCACCGCCCTCGACGTCACCGTCCAGGCCCAGGTCATGGACCTGCTGGCGGAGCTGCAACGCGAGTACCGCATGGGCCTGATCCTCATCACCCACGACCTCGGCGTCGTCGCGGACGTCGCGGACCGGATCGCCGTGATGTACGCGGGCCGGATCGTGGAGTCGGCGCCGGTGCACGACATCTACAAGGCGCCTGCCCACCCGTACACCAAGGGCCTGCTGGAGTCGATCCCGCGCCTGGACCAGAAGGGCCAGGAGCTCTACGCCATCAAGGGCCTGCCCCCCAACCTCATGAACATCCCGCAGGGCTGCGCCTTCAACCCCCGCTGCCCGACGGCCCGGGACGTGTGCCGCACCGACGTACCCGAGCTGTACGAGGTCTCCGAAGCACGGGGCAGCGCCTGCCATTTCTGGAGGGAGTGCCTGGATGGCTAGTTCCGCATCGGCCGAGCCGATTCTGGAGGTGAGCGGGCTCGTCAAGCACTACCCGCTCACCCGGGGCATCCTCTTCAAGAAACAGGTCGGCGCGGTCAGGGCCGTGGACGGCGTCGACTTCTCACTGCACCGCGGCGAAACCCTCGGCATCGTCGGCGAGTCCGGCTGCGGCAAGTCGACGGTCGCCAAGATGCTGGTCAACCTGGAACGACCGACGGCCGGTTCGATCAAGTACAAGGGCGAGGACATCACCAGACTGTCCGGCCGCGCCCTCAAAGCCGTACGCCGCAACATCCAGATGGTCTTCCAGGATCCGTACACCTCCCTCAACCCCCGCATGACGGTGGGCGACATCATCGGGGAGCCGTACGACATCCACCCCGAGGTCGCGCCGAAGGGCGACCGTCGCCGCCGGGTGCGGGAGCTGCTGGACGTGGTCGGCCTCAACCCCGAGCACATCAACCGCTACCCGCACCAGTTCTCCGGCGGCCAGCGCCAACGCATCGGCATCGCACGGGGGCTGGCGCTGCGCCCGGAGGTCATCGTCGCCGACGAACCCGTCTCCGCGCTGGACGTCTCGGTCCAGGCCCAGGTCATCAACCTGATGGACCGCCTGCAGAACGAGTTCGACCTCTCCTACGTCTTCATCGCCCACGACCTGTCGATCGTCCGGCACATCTCCGACCGGGTAGGGGTGATGTACCTCGGACGGATCGTGGAGATCGGCAGGGACGCCGAGATCTACGACCACCCCACGCACCCCTACACCCAGGCGCTGCTCTCCGCGGTCCCCGTCCCCGACCCGTCGGCCCGTGAACGCAGCGCACGCATCATCCTCGCGGGCGACGTCCCGTCCCCGACGAACGTCCCCTCCGGCTGCCGCTTCCGTACTCGCTGCTGGAAGGCGGAGGAACGCTGCGCCCAGCAGGTGCCGGTGCTAGCGGTGCCGGCCCGTCTGCACGACCCGAGCGGACCCGAGGCCCACGACTCGGCGTGCCATTTCGCGGCGGCGCAAGGCAACGGGCCGGGGTGACATGGCGCACCCCGGCCCGCTTACGGCACCCGCACGGCCGTACGCTGTTCAGCCTCCACCGTCCGTATATCGGTGCCGCTTCGGTGAAGTTGCCTGCGTGTTAACGCAGTTCGGGCGCTTTTGAGCCGCTATGCCAGGGACCGCTGCAGGAAGTCCAGCTGGAGCAGCAGCAGGTTCTCCGCGACCGCTTCCTGCGGGGTCATGTGCGTGACGCCGGACAGCGGCAGCACCTCGTGCGGACGGCCCGCGGCGAGGAGGGCCGAGGACAGGCGCAGGGAGTGGGCGACGACCACGTTGTCGTCCGCGAGGCCGTGGACGATCATCATCGGGCGGTGCGGTTCGGCCGGGTCCACCAGGCCCGAGTCGTCGATCAGCGAGTTGCGGCGGTAGACCTCCAGCTGCTCGTCGGGGTGTCCGACGTACCGCTCCTGGTAGTGCGTGTCGTACAGGCGCAGATCGGTGACCGGCGCGCCGACCACCGCCGCGTGGAAGACGTCCGGGCGGCGCAGCGCGGCGAGCCCCGCCAGATAACCGCCGAAGGACCAGCCCCGGATGGCCACACGGGTCAGATCGAGCGGGAACCGCTCGGCGAGCGCGTGCAGCGCGTCGACCTGGTCCTGCACCACGATCGCCGCGATGTCGTCCTTGATGGCCTTCTCCCACCCGGGCGAGCGCCCCGGCGTACCGCGCCCGTCCGCGACGATCACCGCGAACCCCTGGTCGGCGAACCACTGCGAGGTGAGGTACGCGTTGTGCGCGGCGACGACCCTGGAGGCGTGCGGACCACCATAGGGATCCAGCAGAACCGGCAGCGGGGTGTCACCGGCGTAGTCCCGAGGCATAAGCACGGCGCACGGGATGCGGCGTGCGCCCCCCTCGGTGAGTGTCACGCGCGGGGTCAAACCGGGATCTTCGGCATACGACCGGACCGTCGCCACCGGCTTCCCGTCTCGCAGCACCTGGATCTGAGCGCCGGGCCGGTCAAGCGCATGGGACGCCAACACCGTCACGCCTCCGGCGCGCACCGCCGAGTGCACGCCGGGCTCCTGTGAGACGCGCTCCACGCCGAGCTCGTTCACCCGGTACACGTGCACTTCGCCGATCTCGGGAACGGCCGCGGCCTCGCCCGCCGACGCCGAGATCAGCACGTCGTCCGAGGTGACGTCCAGCACCGCGCGGACGTGCAACTGCGGTCCGGTCAGCGGGCGTTCGCCCACCGTGAGGACCCGCGCGCCGCCCTCGTCGGCGATGCGCACGAGATGGCCCGCCGGGCTCCAGCAGGGCACGCCAGGGAAAAGATCCAGCCATTGTGGATCTTCGTCCGCATGCACCATCCGGGTCGCCCCCGTCGCCGGGTCCACGGCCAGGAACAGCTGGCTGCGCTGGTCGCGTGCCTGTACGAGCAGCAGCGGTGCACCCGCCGCTGACCAGTGCACTCGCGCCAGATACGGGTACCGCGCCCGGTCCCAGGAGACCTCCGTGCGCACCCCGTCCAGACCGATCACGAACAGCCGTACGTCCGCGTTCGGCGTTCCCGCCGCCGGGTACGCCACCCGCTGAGGCTCGCGCTCCGGATGCGCCGGATCGGAGATCCACCACCGGCGCACCGGCGTGTCGTCCGCCCGCGCCACCAGCAGCAGGTCCGACTCCGGACCCCACCAAAAGCCCCGGTAGCGCCCCATCTCCTCGGCCGCGATGAACTCCGCCAGGCCGTAGGTCACACCGTCCGACTCCGGCTCGGCGAGCGCACGGTCGCCCTCGCCCTCGGCGCCCACCACCCGCAGGGCACCCTGCGCGACGTACGCGATGTGCCGTCCGTCGGGGGAGGGGCGGGGGTCGATCACCGGTCCGGGGACCGGGAGTTCACGTGCCGTACCGGCCCGCAGTTCGGCCGTGAAAAGCCGCCCTGACAAGGCGAAAGAGGCCAACTCGACGGCCGCGTCGGTGGCGTGGGAGACGATGCCGGCGCCGCCCTCACGGCTGCGCTCGCGGCGTGCCCGCTCCTCGGGCGAGAGGTCCTCCGAGGTGCCGCCCAGGAGGGCGCGCGGGTCGGCCGCCACGCGCTCCCCGCCGTCCGTGGTGTCGAGCACCCACAGCGAACTCGCCGGATCCGTACCGGAGGTGGAGCGCAGGAACACGACACGGGAACCGTCGGGCGCCACCGTGAATGCGCGCGGTGCGCCGAAGGTGAACCTCTGGGTGCGGGCGTGCCGTCGGGGGAAGGACACAGGCTCGGTCGTCATGCCCCGACCATATTGGCCAGTGCGCCCCCTTGTGCGGCTGTGCGCCGATCGATGCGCACGGACGGATAGTTATGATCACAAGCGCATAGTGGGTATGAACCTGCTGGCTGCTGCATGGATTTATCTGCCCCCATAGTCCGACCCCCGCGCCTGGGATTCTTGGAGGTGAGCCGCCGTGGCACTCTCGATTTCGGCGGTGGTGCTGCTGGCGATCGTCGTCTTCCTGCTGGTCAAGAAATCAGGGCTGAAGGCGGGCCATGCCGTGGTCTGCATGCTGCTCGGTTTCTACCTGGCGTCCTCGACCGTCGCTCCCACCATCAGTGAGCTGACTACGAACATCGCGGGCATGATCGGCAGCATCAAGTTCTGAGCCGTGCCGGGCAGTGCTGTCGGTACCGCCTCGTAGGCTGGGGCCATGACGGAACTGCCCGACCGGCGTCTGCTCCTGGTGCACGCGCACCCGGACGACGAGTCGATCAACAACGGCGCGACGATGGCCAAGTACGCGGCCGAGGGTGTCCGGGTGACCCTGGTCACCTGCACCCTGGGTGAGCACGGCGAGGTCATTCCCCCCGAGCTGCACCACCTGACCGGAGCCGAGCTCGGCGAACACCGCCTGGGCGAGCTCACGGCCGCGATGCGCGAGCTCGGCGTCGAGGACTTCCGTCTCCTCGGCGGCAGGGGCCGCTACGAGGACTCGGGGATGATGGGCCTCGCCGACAACGACGACCCCGCGAGCCTGTGGCAGGCGGACGTCGACGAGGCGGCCCGGGAGCTAGTCGAGGTGATCCTGGAGGTACGCCCCCAGGTCCTCGTCACCTACGACCCCGACGGCGGCTACGGCCACCCCGACCACATCCAGGCCCACCGCGTAGCCATGCGCGCGGCCGAGCTGGCCGCCGACGCCGGGTGGCGGATCCCCAAGATCTACTGGAACCGCGTCCCGCGCACGGTCGCCGAGGAGGCCTTCGCCCGACTTCAGGCGGACCTGCCCGGATTGCCCTTCGCCAAGGCCGCCACCGTCGGCGACGTGCCGGGTGTCGTGGACGACGAGCGGATCACCACCGTGATCGACGGCACGGCCCACGCCCCCGCCAAGGCCGCCGCGATGCGGGCGCACGCCACGCAGATCGACGTGGCCGAGCCGTACTTCGCGCTCTCCAATGAACTTGCGCAACCCCTCTTCACCACCGAGTACTACGAGTTGGTGCGCGGGGAGAGGGCGGCGCGGGCGGAGTCCGATCTGTTCGCCGGTGTCGCCGTCGAGGAGGCGTCATGAGCTCGATGCTCGCCCAGCCGCTGAAGCGGCCCTCCGCCCTGCGGGTCCTCGTCCACCTCGGGCTCTTCGTGCTCGGCGCGGTCGTCGGCGTGGCCGGGGCGCTGGTGCAGCCCGCGTGGTTCCCGGGCGGCCTGCTGATCGCCCTCGCGGGCGAGGCCGGGCTCTGCCTGGGCGCCGCCCGGGCGATGGGCAGCCGGGCCGCGGCCGTCGCCCCCGCCGGCGGCTGGATGATCACCGTCATCCTGCTCACCGCCAGCCGCCCCGAAGGCGACTTCGTCTTCGGCACAGGCGCCGCCTCCTACCTCTTCCTGCTCGGCGGCATGGCCGTGGCTGTGATCTGCGCCACGCTCGCGCCTGTGCGGCAACCGGGTGGCGACGGCGTCCGACTTGCCAAGTGACGTACCACTTCTCCACGCCGCACTCGTGCGAGTCCCGTGTGGGTTTCCCAGGCGGTCGTGGGATGCGGGCCGGAAGTGGCCAGTATGGTGGTGCGCGCCGCCGAGCCGTCCGCAGCAATGAGGTCGAACAGGCGGTGGAGCCAACCGGGAGAACCTGCCTTGAGTCGTGAAACTGACACTCCGTCCTCCGGGCCCAACGGGCGCGGCGGAGCCGCATACCCTTCGGGCACGCCGCCGTACGGGACCCCCATGGCTTCCGACAGCGGTGCGGATGCGGGCCGTTCGGCCGCGCAGCCGGAGGAACGCAAGACCGAGACCACGCTGACGACACGGATCCGGATCAACATTCCCGGGTCCCGGCCCATTCCGCCGGTCGTCGTGCGCAAGCCCGTCGCGGACGCCGAGAGCGCCGGCTCCGTCGGCGGCAGGGATGCCGAGACGCCGACGCCGTCCGCCGACACCGCCATGTCAACGGGCACCGTCGACCCCCCGGCCCAGCCCGCGGGGCAGGCGGAGGAGAAGACGAGCGACTGGTTCGCGCCCCGCAAGTCCTCGGGGGGCAAGGGCGGTCAGGGCGGCGCGTCCACCAATGGGGCAGGTCTGCCCGGCGGTTCGGGCCCCGGCGCGGGCGGCCCCGCCGGCCCGGGCACCGGTGGTGCCGGGCGGCCCGGTGGGGTCGTCGGCTCGATGAGCGTGCCGGGCGGCTCGCGCCCCGGCGGTGCGAGCGGCCCCGGGCTCGCCGGTGCGACCGGCGGTCCCGTGGCTCCGGGGCACGGCGGCGGCACCGGTTCCTTCGACGTGACCGAGGCGCTGGCGGCGGGCCCCCTGGGCGGCGGCAACGGCGCGCGCCCCGGCGGCGAGGCCCGCCGCGACGACCTGCCGTACTTCGCGGAGAACGGCAACCGCGGCCAGGACGGTCAGGGCACCCCGAACAGCTACGGCAGCCAGGGCGGCCCGAACGGCCCGGGCGGATACGGCGCCCAGGGCGGCCCGGGCGGCTTCGATCCGTCCGCCGACTTCAACGCCCCGAACAGCTTCGACGGCGCCGGCGACTTCGGCGGCCCGAGCGACTTCAACGGCTCGAACGGCCACGGCGGCCAGGGTGGCCCGCACGGCCCCGCGGGCCCGACGACCGGTCCGGTCACCGGCGACGGCCCTGCGTTGCCGCCGGTCACGGGCGGCGGCCCCGGCGGTCCGGGTGGTCCGGCCGGTTCGGGTATTTCCGCCGGTCCGGGTGGTGCCGGTATCTCCGCGGGCCCGGGTCGGCCCGGCGGGCCGAGTGGTCCCGGCGGTCCCGGTAGTGGCCGTGGCGGCCCGTCCGGTCCCGGTGGTCCTCCCGGACCTGCCGGACCTGCCGGCCCGGGTGGTCCCGGTGGTCCGGCCGGACCCGGCATTTCCGCCGGACCCGGTGGCCCCGGCGCAGCCCCCCACGTCCCGGGCCGTGGCCCCGGCGGTGGCATGAGCGACGACACCGCGATCCTCACTCCGCAGAAGCCGGCTCCCGAGCCCGGCAACCCGAACTACGGCGTCGCCGACAACGTCTCCGGCCACACCGTCACCAGCGGCATCCCCGTCGTCCCCGCCGGCGCCCAGAGCGGGCCCTTCGGGCCGGGCGGCGCCGACGCACCCGGGCCGCACACACCCCCGAAGCTGCCGGAACCCGCCACTTCGGAGGCCCAGTCGTCCCGTGCGCCCAAGAAGAAGGGCCGCAGCAAGCTGGCCCTGATCGGCGGCGGCGTGATCGTCCTCGCCGGTGGCGTCTACGGCGCCGGCCTGCTGATGGCCCACTCCGACGTGCCCAAGGGCACCAGCGTGCTCGGCGTCGACATCGGCGGCGGCACCCGCGACGAGGCGCTGAAGAAGCTCAACGACGCCTTCGACAAGCAGGTCGGCAAGCCGCTGAAACTGTCGGTGGGCGGCAAGACCGTCACGCTGGAGCCGGACAAGGCCGGGCTGCAGTTCGACATGCAGCAGACGGTCAGCGCGGCCGCGACCAGTGACTACAACCCGGTCTCGGTCATCGGCTCCCTCTTCGGCAACCACCGGGTCGTCGACCCGGTCATGCCCACCGACGAGGAGAAGCTGCAGGCAGCCCTGCAGGACGTCTCCGGCGGCTCCGGCTCGGTGACCGAGGGCACGATCAAGTTCGAGTCCGGGAAGGCCGTCGCCGTCTACGGCAAGGCCGGCAAGGGCATCGACGTCGCCAGGTCCACCGCGGCGGTCCAGGAGGCCTACCGCACCCAGGTGGAGACCGGCGCGTCCGCCGCGGTGCAGGTCGCCACGACCACTCAGCAGCCGACGGTCGCGAACGCCGAGGTCGACCGGTTCATGAAGGAGTTCGCCGAACCGGCGATGGCCAACAAGGTCACGATCCAGACGGACGCCGCGCACAGCATCCAGTTCGGCTCCCTGTCGCTGCCGAAGATCCTTGGAGCCAAGGCCGTCGACGGCAAGCTCGTCGACACCTACGACCTCAAGGCGCTCAAGGCGGCCTACGGCGCCACCTTCGACGGCGTGCAGATCAACGGCGCGAGCGGCAAGCGCGACGTCCTTCCGCAGGATGTCGCCTCCGCCCTGCGCAAGGCGCTGCGCGCCAAGACGGCGGCGGAGCGCACCGTCACCATCGACACCAACCCGAGCTAGCGCAGCCGCTCGGACCAAGGGCACCCGGCACTCGCCGGGTGCCCTTCGGTCGTCGTATGACATCTGTCATCCGGCAGTCAGGACCGCCGACACTGCCGGGCTGCCGGCCCCCGCGGCCACTCTTGAGCACATGACAACGACAGTGTTGAACACGACGACTGAGGTGGTCGGATTCGACCAGGTGAGCAAGAGCTACGGGGACGTACGGGCCGTCGACGGCCTCACGCTCGCGCTGCACCCGGGGGAGACCGTTGCCCTGCTCGGCCCGAACGGGGCCGGCAAGTCCACCACGCTCGATCTGCTGCTCGGCCTCAAGCGCCCCGACAGCGGCAGCGTCGGCGTCTTCGGCACCGACCCGCGCGAGGCGATCGTCGCCGGCCGGGTGGGGGCCATGCTCCAGAGCGGCGGGCTGATGGGCGAGGTCACGGTCGCCGAGATGGTGCGGCTGGCCTGCGATCTGCATCCGCGGCCGTACCCGGTCTCCGACGTGCTCGCCCGCGCGGGCATCACGCAGATCGCCGACCGCAAGGTCGACAAGCTCTCCGGCGGCCAGGCCCAGCGCGTCCGCTTCGCCCTCGCGACGGCCGGCGACAGCGACCTCATCGTCCTCGACGAGCCCACCACCGGCATGGACGTCACCACCCGCCAGGCCTTCTGGGCCACCATGCGCGAACAGGCCGACCAGGGCCGCACGGTCCTGTTCGCGACGCACTACCTGGAAGAGGCGGACGCGATCGCAGACCGGGTGCTGGTCCTGCACCGCGGCCGGCTGCTGGCCGACGGCACCGCGGCCGAGATCAAGGCGAAAGCGGGGACGCGGCGGATCTCCTTCGACCTGGCCGACGACCCCGTCGACGAGGCCGCCCTGCGCGAGTTGCCCTTCCTCACCACGCTCACGGTGTCCCACAGCGGCTCCGCCGCGGGGTCCGGCCGGACCGTCCGCATCCAGTCCTCCGACGCCGACGCGACCGTCCACGCCCTCTACGGTCTCGGCCTCTACCCCCGCAATCTGGAAGTCGCCGGGCTCGGCCTCGAGCAGGCGTTCGTCGCCATCACCACCGCCGAGGAGGCACGTACGTCATGAAGGCCCTGATCCGGCTGGAACTCACCCGCGCCCTGCGCAACCGCAAGTTCCTGTTCTTCTCGGTGCTCTACCCGTCGATGCTGTTCCTGCTGATCGCGGGCAGCGCCGACAGCACGACCAAGGTCGACGGCACGGGCCTGACCCTGCCGACCTACATGATGGTCTCCATGGCCTCCTTCGGCGCCCTCACCGCCGTCCTGATGGGCAACAGCGAGCGCATCGCCAAGGAGCGCGAGAGCGGCTGGGTACGGCAACTGCGGCTGACCACCCTGCCGGGCCGCGGGTATGTGCTGGCCAAGACCGCGAGCGCCGCCGTGGTCAGCCTGCCGTCGATCGTCGTCATCTTCGTCGTCGCCGCCGTCGTGAAGGACGTACGACTGGATGCCTGGCAGTGGCTCGCCCTCACCGGTGCGATCTGGGCCGGGAGCCTGGTCTTCGCAGCCCTCGGTGTGGCGATCGGGTACTCCGCGACCGGTGACGCGGTACGCCCGATCACGATGATCATCTACTTCGGCCTGTCGCTGCTCGGCGGCCTGTGGATGCCCACGACGACCTTCCCGCAGTGGCTCCAGGACATCGCCGCCTGGGTGCCCACGCACGCGTACGCTGCGCTGGGGCAGGCCATCGAGCAGAGCCAGGCCCCCCACGCGAAGGACCTCGTCGTCCTGGTCGTCTCCTTCGCGCTGTTCACGGGCGGCGCGGCCTGGCTGTACCGGAAGGACACGTTGAAGGCGTGAGCGGCACCGGCGTCGGGATCGGGCAGCGCCCGGAGAATCGCAGGCAACGGTTCGTCAAGCTCCTGTGGACCGGCATCTGGCTGGTGTACCTGAGCGCGCCGGCCAACGACCTGCTGCACGGCGGTCACAGCACGGGCGTGCGGATCCTCGGCTGGCTCGGTCTCGCCGCGTTCGTCACCTGGTACATGCTGCTGCTCTTCCGCACCGGCCGGGGCGAGCGCAACGGCGTCGTGCTCGCCTCGCTCGGCGTCCTCGCCGCCCAGTCCACGCTCCTCGCCCTGACCCTGGGCCGGGAGTGGCTGGTGCTGTTCGTGTACGTCTCCATCGCGTCCGGCGCGGCCCTGCCGCTGCGCATGGCGCGCTGGACGATCCCGGCCGCGTCCGCGCTGATGACCGTGATCGCGTTCGCGACACCGGGCGGCAAGGCCTTCCTGGCCGGGCTGCTGATCCCGGCCCTGCTGGGCGGCTTCGCCATGACCGGCGTACGCGAACTGATCCGCACGACCGTCGCGCTGCGCGAGGCCCGCGCCACCGTCGCCCAACTGGCCGCCAACGAGGAGAGACTGCGCCTGGCCCGGGACCTGCACGACCTGCTGGGCCACTCCCTCTCCCTGATCACCATCAAGAGCGAACTCGCGGGCCGTATGCTCCCCGACCACCCCGACAAGGCGGCCCGCCAGGTCGCCGACATCGAGCAGGTCAGCCGCCAGGCCCTGGTCGACGTGCGCGAGGCGGTCTCGGGCTACCGCCGCCCGCGCCTCGCGGCGGAACTGGCGGGCGCCAGGGTCGCCCTGACGGCGGCCGGGGTGACGGCCGGACTCCCGGCCGAGCCCGACCTCACCGGCGTCCCCGAGGACAGCGAGACGGCCCTCGCCTGGGCCCTGCGCGAGGCGGTCACCAACGTCGTACGGCACAGCGGGGCCCGGCGCTGCACGATCGAGGTCCTGCCCCGCCAGACCCTCGACGGCCCGGTCCTCGAACTCTCCGTCGAGGACGACGGCTCCGGCGACCAGGGCAACGGCCCCGGCCACGGTCTGACCGGCCTCACGGAACGCCTGGAGAAGGCGGGCGGCACCCTGGAGGCGGGCGGCACCCGGCAGGGCTTCCGGCTGATCGCCCGCGTCCCGGCCGCCGCGATCTCGGCGGACGTAGGATCCGGTTCATGAGCCGCACGATCAAGGTCCTCCTCGCCGAGGACCAGTCGATGGTCCGCGAGGCCCTGGCCGCTCTGCTCGGCCTGGAGGAGGACATCGAGGTCGTCGCCCAGGTGGCCCGCGGCGACGAGGTCCTGGCGGCGGCCCGCGACCACGACGTGGACGTGGCGCTCCTGGACATCGAGATGCCGGGCGCGACGGGCATCGAGGCGGCGGCACAGCTGCACAAGGAGCTGCCGGCCGTGAAGCTGGTTGTCCTCACGACCTTCGGCCGCCCCGGCTACCTCCGCAGCGCGATGGAGTCCGGCGCCGACGCCTTCCTGGTCAAGGACGCCCCCGCGGCCCAACTCGCCGAGGCCATACGCAAGGTCCTGGCAGGCGAACGGGTCATCGACCCCACCCTGGCGGCAGCGGCCCTGGCGGAGGGCGCCAACCCCTTGACCGACCGCGAGCGAGAGATCCTCCGGGCAGCGGAGGACGGCTCCACGAACGCCGAACTGGCAGCCGCCCTGCACCTGTCCCAGGGCACGGTCCGCAACTACCTCTCGACGGCCATCCAGAAACTGGCGGTGCGGAACAGGGCGGAGGCGGTACGGATCGCGAGGGAGAAGGGCTGGCTGTAGTCGCCGGTCAAGGGCAGCGCCCCAGGGGTGCGGGGCTGTATCGATGTGCGGCTCCGCCGCGTGGGCGCGATCAACCACGACACACCCGCACCCGCCTGACAACACAACCCACTACGGCGAACCGGCGAACTCAGTTGAGCAACGCCCGCGCGGCCCGAGCCTGCCCCCGCACCTGCTCCGCCGCCCCCTCATCCACCGCACAGATCAACTCCGCGTACTCCTCCAACTCCACGGCCCCCTCGACGAAGTCCCCCCGCTGGACAAGCAACTGCGCCCGCTCGAACCGCAGTCGAGCCGGATGCGACGGCAGCAGCAGCGACAGCTCCACCGCCCACAGCGCCACATCCGAGCGCTCGGGCCGAGTCGCCGCCCAGGCCCGGACGTTGTTCAGAATCCGCAGCACCACATCCAGCGGATCGGCCGGCGACAGCATCGACGGATCCAGCGGCGCCCCCGTGGCCCCCGCCACCAGCAGCTCCGCATCGCCGCCCGTCAACACCCGGCCCCCGTCGAACGGATCGGCGAGCACCTGCTCGTCGGTCGGCCCGAACCCCACGACGAAGTGCCCGGGCAGCGCGACCCCGTACACCGGGGCCCCCGCCCGCCGGGCCACCTCCATCCACACCACCGACAACAGGATCGGCAGCCCACGCCGCCGCTGAAGCACCTCGTGCAGCAACGACGACTCCAGCCGCTGATAGTCCGCGGCCGAGCCGCGAAACCCGTACCGCTCGCCGAGCAGCTCCCGCAGGGCCACGGCCCACGCCCTCGGCCCGCCCGGGCGGAACGGCAGCTGTCCGGCCAGGGCATCCAGCTCCACCTGTACGGAATCCATCCCCGACTCGTCCAGCGCCCCGTCCGCCTCGGCTCCCACCAGCAGACACAGCATGGACAGATCGGGCCGCTCGGACCGCGCCTCTTCGGCGAACCGCCTGCGCAGCTCGGCGGAGCGTTCGGGCGGTGGGGGGTAGGGGGGACGCATAGCTGGCTCGTGCCCTTTCGCGGCGATCGGTACCACTGCTCACGAAGATCGATAGTGGTGGTAGGCATGATGCGCGGCGAACCCCATCCCGGCGTACATCTCCCGCGCGCCCACGTTCTCCGCCTCGACCTGCAGCCACGCCGCCGACGCCCCCTCGTCGAGGGCCTGCCGGGCCAGCGCGGCCATGACCCGGGTGGCCAGCCCCTGCCGCCGCAGCGCCGGATCGACCTCCACGGCGGCGAACCCGGCCCACCGCCCGTCCACGACACAGCGCCCGATCGCGGCAGGCGCACCACCCTCCGCACTCGGAACCGTCGCGAACCACACCGACGGACCGCTCCGCAGCACCTTCAGCGCCACCTCGCTCACCCCCTTGCGCTGATACCGCGCAAGCCAAGCCTCGTCCGCCTCCCGGGCCAGCACCACTCCGGCGCCCTCGTCCCGGTCGGTGACGGGCGCGAGCGCCCCGATCCACATCTCGGCGGACACCTCCCGCGCCCACCCGAGCCGCTCCAGCTCCGCGCACAGCAGCTCCTGCGTGCCCTCGGCCCCGGTCGCGGTCTGGACGTAGGCGGGGAGCCCACGGTCGCCGTACCAGCGCCGTACGACGTCCAGCGCGGCCGGCAGCGGTATGCCGGGGTCACCGAGCGGCAGCACCGAGTTGGCCCGCCGGGTGAACCCGGACGCGGCGCGCAGCTCCCACTCGCCGAGCCGCTCGCTCTCGACGGGCCGCCACGCGCGCGCGGCGACGTGCGCGAGTTCCTCGTACGAGGCGGCGGGCCCTCGGCGCCGGGCCGGAGCGGCGGGCACCACCTTCCCCGCCACCAGCGACGATTCCGCGATGCGGACGGTCTCGCCACTCTTCCGTGTGATCAGCAGCACACCGTCGTCCCATGATGCGAGAACACCCACCGTGTCGGTGAACTTCTCACCCTCGGCCGCAGGATCGTTCAGGCAGCGTACGGAGACCCGTTTGCCCACGTCAGCAGTGGTGATACGGACCTCAAGGCGTCCCGTCGCTGAGATTTCCACAGGTCAGTTCACCCCTCCTGTTCGGATCATGCCCAAGAACGGAGATACTAGGGGCGGGCATCGACGACGCCGCGCTCCCGCGCGCCAGGCGGCGGAGCCTGAGGAGGCCCGCCGGCGCCCAATCGAGGAGGAACGACAGCGTGACCTACGTCATCGCGCAGCCTTGTGTCGACGTCAAGGACAAGGCGTGCATCGAGGAGTGCCCGGTCGACTGCATCTACGAGGGCCAGCGGTCCTTGTACATCCACCCGGACGAATGCGTCGACTGTGGTGCCTGTGAGCCGGTATGCCCGGTCGAGGCGATCTTCTACGAGGACGACACTCCGGAGGAGTGGAAGGACTACTACAAGGCGAACGTCGAGTTCTTCGACGAGCTCGGCTCCCCCGGCGGCGCCAGCAAGCTGGGTCTGATCGAGCGCGACCACCCGTTCGTCGCCGCGCTCCCGCCGCAGGCCGAGTAACCCTCACCGGCGACCCGCACAGCGTGCCGCCTCGGTCCCGTACGGCCTGATCGCCCTGATCGTCGTACGGGACCGAGGCGTTGCCGTATCTGCTGTACCAGAAAGTGAGCGAGATCCCGTGTCCGCAGTCTCCGACCGCCTTCCGGCCTTCCCCTGGGACAAGCTGGAGCCGTACAAGAAGACGGCCGCCGCGCACCCCGACGGCATCGTCGACCTCTCCGTCGGCACGCCGGTCGACCCGGTCCCTGAGCTGATCCAGAAGGCCCTGATCGACGCGGCGGACTCCCCGGGCTATCCGACGGTCTGGGGCACCCCGGCACTGCGTGACGCGATCACGGGCTGGGTGGAGCGCCGCCTGGGCGCCCGTGAGGTCACCCACCGGCACGTCCTGCCGATCGTCGGCTCCAAGGAACTGGTCGCCTGGCTCCCCACCCAGCTGGGCCTCGGCCCCGGCGACAGGGTGGCCTACCCGCGGCTCGCCTACCCGACGTACGAGGTCGGCGCCCGCCTCGCCCGCGCCGACCACGAGGTCTACGACGACCCGACCGACCTGGACCCGGCCGGCCTGAAGCTCCTCTGGCTGAACTCCCCGTCGAACCCGACGGGCAAGGTCCTGTCCAAGGACGAGCTCACCCGGATCGTGGCGTGGGCCCGCTCGCACGGCATCCTGATCTTCTCCGACGAGTGCTACCTGGAGCTGGGCTGGGAGGCCGACCCGGTCTCGGTCCTGCACCCGGACGTGAACGGTGGCTCGTACGACGGCATCGTCGCCGTCCACAGCCTCTCCAAGCGCTCGAACCTGGCCGGCTACCGCGCCGCGTTCCTGGCCGGCGACCCCGCGGTCCTGTCGCCCCTCCTGCAGATCCGCAAGCACGGCGGCATGATGACGTCGGCCCCGACCCAGGCGGCCGTCGTCGCGGCCCTCGGCGACGACGAACACGTCCGCCTCCAGCGCGACCGCTACGCCGCCCGCCGCACGGCCCTGCGCGAGGCCCTGCTCCGCCACGGCTTCCGCATCGAACACAGCGAGGCCAGCCTCTACCTCTGGGCCACCAAGGACGTGTCCTGCTGGACGACGGTCTCGGCCCTGGCCGACCTGGGCATCCTCGTGGCCCCGGGCGACTTCTACGGCGAGGCGGGCGCCCACCACGTACGAGTCGCCTTCACAGCAACGGACGAACGCGTGCGGGCAGCCGTACAGCGCCTGACGTAACCACGGCCGCCGGTCCCCGCCGCTACCCCTGTGGGCCGACCGGCGCCGCCGCTACCGACGGACCGACGGACTGGTGACGGCACGCAAAAGCCGACGGGGCCCAGGGAGACTCCCTGAACCCCGTCGGCTCAAGCCAGGCGCACGCCGACCGTCAGCCGATGGGAAGCCCCTGCACCGGCAGCGCCCCGGTCGCCGGCACGCCGGACCCAGCCGCGTCACCGAGAACGGTCCCGACCGACCCGGCAACACCGCCCGCGGTCTCCTGCGCCGCGGGCGTCGCCTTCTTCGTGACCTTGCTGCCGGCCTTGGTCGCCGTCGGCACCGCCTTCTTCGCGGCCTTGCCGCCGGTCTTGGTCACCTTGCCACTGGCCTTCGTCGCGGTCGGCAGCGCGCCGTCGACCGCGGTGTCGACGGCGCCACCCGCGAGCCCGGTGGCGTTGCCGGCCGCGCCGTCAACGACGCTCGCGCCGTCCAGGGCGGTCAGCCCGCCGACCTTGGAGGCGTCGGGCAGTTCGGGGGCCGCGCTGGCGGAGCCGGCCGCACCGACCCCGGCAGCCGCTCCCGCAGCGACGAGCAGCGCGGCACGGGCGATCCGGCGGGTCAGGGGGAGGGACATGATGCTCCTTCGACGGTTATGTCGGATGAGAACGATGAAGTGTCCGACCACGCCCGGCAGTTGACCGACTGGCTGTTGATCTCCGGGCTCGGACGCAGTGACTACCGCTCGAAGCCCTCGAAGGTTGCGGCGGCGCAACGTAAAGAGTTGGCAATGCGTCGCATTATCGCCTGCGGATAAATAGGGGCAAAACTCATGTCGCCCGAAACCCTGCCGAATCCTTACAGCCCTTGATTCTCAAGGCCTTTGACGGATGCGAGGGTGTCCGCGCGAAAACCTGCCCACGGCACCGACGGCCGACACCTCGGGTAACCCTCGGGAGTGATCCGCCGAACGTCTGCGCGTAGCAGTCGATGTGTACTGCTCGGCGGCTGCTACGGCATGGTCGCGATCCGGACCGAGTCCAGACTGCTCGGCGCCCCCGCGGTGCCCTGCCCCGCGAGCGGACGCCACCGGCTGTCGGTGTTCCCGGCGGTCCACTCGCGCCCGGCGTACGACACCCGCTTGATGTGCAGATCGGAGGCGTTGGCCACGGCCCAGTGGGCCAACTGCCAGCCGCGCTCCCGGACACCGCGCCCGGCGCCGGAACCCCCGTCCGCGGTCACGGGCAGCACGACGGTCTGCCCGCCGCTCCCGGACGCGGTGGGCGTTGGCGTGGGCGTCGCGTCCTCGGCACCCACCTCGGCAGAGGCCGGCTGCAGCGCGTCCCGCCCGAAATCCCGTACGAGCGCGGCCCGCACGGCGTCCGGGCCCGTGGTCAGCTTGGCGGCGGGGCGTCCCTCGCAGGTCAGCGTGGCCGCCGAACGCCCGGTGAGGGCGGCCGCGAGCAGCGTCGCGTCCGGCTCGTGCTTGGCGTACGCCTCGGGGAAGCCGCTGCGCTGGACGTGCTGCGCGGCCACGGTGAGCGGCATCTCCCTGTATCCGCGGACCTTGACCAGGTGCTTGTAGAACATGCCCGACGAATAGGTCGGGTCCATGATCTCCTGCTCGGTGCCCCAGCCCATCGAGGGCCGCTGCTGGAACAGGCCCAGCGAGTCGCGGTCGCCGTGGGCGATGTTGCGCAGCCCCGACTCCTGCAGCGCGGTCGCGAGGGCGATCGCCACGGCCCGCTCGGGCAGCCCCCGGCCGGTGCCGACGGCGGCGATCGTCGCCGCGTTCACCGCCTGTTCCGGTGTGAACTCGTACCGCGCCCCGGCGCCGTCGCCCGAAGCGACCTCGCAGCCCGGCTCGCCCGTGCCGCCGGTGACGTACTGCACCGCGAGATACCCCGCGACGGCGAGCAGGACAAGGAAGGCCGCCCCGCGACGCAGGAGGCGGCCACGACGTTTGGAGGAGGGGTACGGCTCTGGCACGCCTACAAGGTAGCTGAGGTTACCGAGGGGTATGGGTCGAGTGAGGAAAGTGGGCCGACGGCCCGACGGTCCGGCGCGTTAGGGTCGGCACCATGGCCGACACCTCCCTTGACCTCACGCTGGACGCCGCGAAGCTCACCGCGCAGCTCGTCGACTTCCCCTCCGTCAGCGGCACGGAACAGCCTCTCGCGGACGCGATCGAGGCCGCCCTGCGCGCCCTGCCGCATCTGACGGTCGACCGGTACGGCAACAACGTCGTGGCGCGCACCAACCTGGGTCGGCCGGAGCGCGTGATCCTCGCCGGCCACATCGACACGGTGCCGATCGCGGACAACGTCCCGTCGCGGCTGGACGCGGACGGCGTCCTGTGGGGCTGCGGCACCTGCGACATGAAGTCGGGCGTCGCGGTCCAGCTCCGCATCGCCGAGACGGTCCTGGCCCCGAACCGCGACCTGACCTTCGTCTTCTACGACAACGAAGAGGTCACCGCGGACCTCAACGGCCTCAAGCACGTGTCCGAGGCCCGTCCGGAGTGGCTGGAGGGCGACTTCGCGGTCCTGCTGGAGCCGTCGGACGGCGAGGTCGAGGGCGGCTGCCAGGGGACCCTCCGGGTGCTCCTGAAGACCACGGGCGAGCGCGCCCACTCCGCGCGCAGTTGGATGGGCTCCAACGCGATCCACGCGGCGGCCCCGATCCTGGCCCGCCTGGCGTCGTACGAGCCCCGTTACCCGGTGATCGACGGCCTGGAGTACCGGGAGGGCCTGAACGCGGTCGGCATCTCGGGCGGCGTGGCGGGCAATGTCATCCCGGACGAATGCGTCGTCACCGTCAACTTCCGCTACGCCCCCGACCGCACCGAGGAGGAGGCCATCGCACACGTCCGCGAGGTCTTCGCCGACTGCGGCGTCGAGGAGTTCGTGGTGGACGACCACAGCGGCGGCGCGCTCCCCGGCCTCTCCCACCCGGCGGCAGCGGCGTTCATGGCCGCGGTCGGCGGCACCGCGCGCCCCAAGTACGGCTGGACGGACGTCTCCCGTTTCTCCTCCCTCGGCATCCCCGCGGTCAACTACGGCCCCGGCAACCCGCACTTGGCACACAAGCGGGACGAGCGGGTGGAGACGGCGAAGATCCTTGCGGGGGAGGAGCGGCTCAGGGCGTGGCTCACGGCGTAGGACCCGGGCTGGACGAGCGATGAGCGTGCGCCCGGGGATCGCCGGTACGGCGCTTCATGGCGGACATGCACACGTCCCCCGTCCGTAACCCGCGTGGATCTACGCTGAGTGGAAAGACCTGCAACATCTGCACGACCTGCAAGACCGCAGGCCCCGCAGCGGAGGGAGCGTACATGGCTACCGGCAACCCCGAGGGGAAGAAGCAGCCACCGTCGGAGCAGCGTCTGGGACCGGTGATCCGCAGGCGGGATCAGGTGACGGCGAGCACGACCGACCAGCGCCTGCTGGATGCGGGCGGGCCCTCCGACTGGGTCCACACGGACCCCTGGCGAGTCCTGCGCATCCAGTCGGAGTTCATCGAGGGCTTCGGCACCCTCGCCGAACTCCCGGCCGCCATCAGCGTGTTCGGCTCGGCCCGCACACCGGCCGACTCTCCCGAGTACGACGCCGGAGTCCGCCTCGGCCGGGGCCTGGTCGAGGCCGGCTTCGCGGTCATCACCGGCGGCGGCCCCGGTGCCATGGAAGCGGCGAACAAGGGCGCCTGCGAGGCGAAGGGCGTCTCGGTCGGCCTCGGCATCGAGCTCCCCTTCGAGCAGGGGCTCAACCCCTACGTCGACATCGGCCTGAACTTCCGGTACTTCTTCGTCCGCAAGATGATGTTCGTCAAGTACGCCCAGGGCTTCGTGGTCCTCCCCGGCGGCCTCGGCACCCTCGACGAACTCTTCGAGGCCCTCACCCTCGTCCAGACCCAGAAGGTCACCCGCTTCCCGATCGTCCTCTTCGGCAGCGAGTACTGGGGCGGCCTGGTCGACTGGCTGAAGAACACCCTGATCGCCCAGGGCAAGGCCTCGGAGAAGGACCTGCTCCTGTTCCACGTCACGGACGACGTGGACGAGGCGGTGGCACTGGTGTCGAAGGAGGCGGGGCGCTAGCGCTGGGCATCGGCACCGGTCCCGGCAATCCAGCCCGTCCGGCGTTTGAGGACGAGGCCGTTCAGGCCGATGGCGGGGGTCTGGGGGCGGCAGCCCCCAGGTCCGGGGTCGAAGGGGCAGCGCCCCTCCAAGGACGGGACGGGTAGGGGCGGCGGGGGCGAAGAAGGCTAGGCCAACCCCCGCCGCGCCACCGCCGGCGCCCGCCACCCCGCGATCGACGCCACCATCTCCAACACCTGCCGCGTCTCCGCCACCTCATGCACCCGATACACCTGCGCCCCCAACCACGCCGACACCGCAGTAGTGGCCAACGTCCCCACCACCCGCTCCTTCACCGGCCGGTCCAACGTCTCCCCGACAAAGTCCTTGTTGGACAGCGACACCAGCACGGGCCACCCCGTCTCGACCATCTCCCCGAGCCGCCGAGTCGCCTCAAGACTGTGCCGCGTGCTCTTCCCGAAGTCGTGCCCCGGATCGATCAGGATCGACTCCCGCGGCACCCCCAGTGCCAGCGCCCGCTCGGCCAGCCCCACAGTCACCCGCAAAATGTCGGCCATGACGTCGTCGTACGTCACCCGATGCGGCCGGGTCCGAGGCTCCGCACCCCCGGCATGCGTACACACCAACCCCACCCCGTACCGAGCGGCGACCTCCGCCAGCCCGGGATCCACCCCACCCCACGCGTCGTTCAGCAGGTCCGCCCCCGCCTCGCACACCGCCGCCCCGACCTCGGCCCGCCAGGTGTCCACGCTGATCACGACATCCGGAAAGCGCCGCCGTACCTCGGCCACGAACCCGACCGTCCGCCGCGCCTCCTCCTCGGCGGTCACCTCTTCGCCGGGCCCGGCCTTGACCCCGCCGATGTCGATGATGGCCGCCCCCTCCGCCACGGCCTGCTCCACGCGCGCGAGGGCGGGCTCGTCGCGGAACGTCGCCCCCTGGTCGTAGAAGGAGTCCGGGGTCCGGTTCACGATCGCCATGATCACCGGCTCGTGCGTGTCGAACTCACGCCTGCCCAGCCTGAGCATCCCCTGTGACCTCTCCTTGTGTTTCCTGGTACGTCCCGCCCTTTGGGCCGCCTGCGACCCTAACTGTCAGAGTCGCATGGCACGATCGGACACTGACACACTCGACCGCTCGCATAAACCGACCGTGGGGGCCCGCAGCGATGGTTATGTTCTTGTTCCTGGTCGTCGCGCTGGCCGTCGTGGTCGCCGCGGTGACACTCGCCGTGGTGGGCGGCGGCGACAGCGACGGCCCGCTGCCCGAGGCGGCGCCCGAGCGCCTGCAGGACCTGCTGCCGCTGGACCGCCCGGTCGACCGCGCGGACATCGAGACCCTCCGCTTCCCGCTCGCCGCCCGCGGCTACCGCATGGCCGACGTCGACGACGCCCTCAGCCGGCTCGGCGCCGAGCTCGCCGAGCGCGACGCCCGTATCGCCGACCTGGAGTCCGCCCTGTCCGGCGCGCAGGCCTCGCGCGGTCATGTGTCGATGGACAAGCCCGCCCAGGAGGACCAGCAATGAGTGACGGCACGGCCCTCGCCGGCCCGGACGGCGCCCTGCGCTGCCCCTGGGCCCTGTCCACCCCGGACTACGTGACGTACCACGACGAGGAGTGGGGCCGCCCGGTCCACGGCGACGACGCCCTCTACGAACGCCTCAGCCTGGAGGCCTTCCAGTCGGGCCTGTCCTGGATCACGATCCTGCGCCGCCGCGAGGGTTTCCGAGCCGCCTTCGCGGGCTTCGAGATCGCCAAGGTCGCCGCCTTCACGGACACCGACAAGGACCGCCTCCTCACCGACGAGGGCATCATCCGCAACCGGGCGAAGATCGACGCGACCGTCGCCAACGCCCGCGTCCTGGCCGACTGGGCCCCCGGCGACCTGGACGCCCTGATCTGGTCCCACGCCCCGGACCCGACCACGCGCCCGGCCCCCAAGAGCGTCGCGGACGTCCCGGCGGTCACCCCGGAGTCGACTGCCCTGTCCAAGGCCCTGAAGAAGAGGGGCCTGCGCTTCGTAGGACCGACGACGGCATACGCGTTGATGCAGGCGTGCGGTCTGGTCGACGATCACTTGGAAACCTGCGTCGCGAGAATCACCGTCTAGGGGCGCGGGCTGTGTCGATGTGCGGGCTCCGCCGCGTGGCCGCGACCAGCCCCCCACGAGCCCGCAGACCCCGACGGCGCAACCGCCCCGAGCTCATCGGCCCAAGTACTTCGGCCTCTCCTTGTTGACGAAGGCCTGCACCGCGATCGCATGGTCCTCGGAAGACCCGGCCCGCGTCTGCAGCTCGTCCTCCTTCTCCAGGGTCTCCTCGAGTGAGTGCGACAGCCCGAACGCCACGGCCTCCTTGATCGCCCCATAGGCCACGGTCGGCCCCCCGGCGAGCGCCCGCGCAACCTTCTCGGCCTCGGCCCGCAGCTCCGCGGCGGGCACCAACCGGTTCGCGATCCCCAGCTCGTACGCCTCCTGCGCCTTGATGGTGCGGGGGAAGAGCAGCAGGTCCGCCGCGCGGCCCGGTCCGACGACCCGCGGCAGCGTCCACGAGATCCCGGAGTCGGCGGTCAGCGCGACCCCCGCGAAGGATGTGTTGAAGGCCGCCGTGTCGGCCACCACCCGATAGTCCGCCGCCAGCGCGAACCCGAAGCCGGCTCCGGCAGCGACCCCGTTCACCCCGGCGACCACGGGCTTCGACATCCCGGCCAGCGCCCGCACGATGGGGTTGTAGTGCTCCCGCACGGTGCTCATCGTCTGCCCCGAACCCGTCTCCCGGTCGGAGATCAGCAGCCCGATGTGCTCCTTGAGGTCCTGCCCCACGCAGAACGCCCGCTCCCCGGCCGCGGTCAGCAGTACGGCTCGTACGGCGTCGTCGCCCGCCGCAGCCTGGACCGCGTCCCGCAGGGCGACCTTGGTCTCGATGTTCAGCGCGTTCATCGCCTCGGGGCGGTTCAGCGTGATCGTCGCGAGCCCGTCGCTCACCTCGTAGAGCACGGTGTCGGCCATGGCGTATCCCCTCCGGTGTGGCGGCTCGGGCGTACTCGTCGGTACGCACCTGTCTGAAGGACAGCATGGCGGAGATCATCGGCAACGGCCCCGACCGGACGTGTGACCTGCGTCAAAGAATTTGTGTCAGGTTCCGTTCGGCCGAAGCGCGTGCGGCGGAGCAGTATCGCAGTCACATCGCCGAATTGAGTGGTTTTGCTCGCGCGCGTTGCCCAAGCGATGCCGACTGATGTTGGTCATCGGGTCCTGAGATGCGGGATAATGGCTTGGAAGCAATGTGTTCGATGCCGGTGTCGCGTGTCCCATACCCGACGCGCGTGCCCTCCATGGGGCCGTCGGCTTTGACGATGAGCTGGTTTCAGGAAGGGGAACGAGCATGGCGGCCATGAAGCCGCGGACGGGCGATGGCCCGCTCGAGGTGACCAAGGAGGGGCGGGGCATCGTCATGCGCGTTCCGCTCGAAGGCGGCGGTCGGCTCGTCGTCGAGCTGACCCCGGACGAGGCCGACGCGCTCGGCGATGCCCTCAAGAAGGTCGTCGGCTGACGCGGCAGCGACCCCACCCTTTCGGCGACCCCGGCACCGCACATGGTGCCGGGGTCGTTGCTTTCCCCGGTACCTCTGCGAGTCTCTTCGGTTCGTCCGTCGGTCCTACCGGCACGCTCGCCAGTCTTCCCGGTAGGTCCGTGGCTATTCCCGGCAGGGATACGGCGTGTGTGGCGGCCGGTCAGGCGGTCAGCGCTTGACCGCGCAGAGCAGCCCGTCGCCCACCGGCAGCAGGGACGGCACCAGCTCCTGGCTCTCGCGCACCGCGCGCAGCAGTTCCCGGATCCGTATGACCTCGGTGGGCTGCGGGCCCGAGTCGACGGTGCGGCCGCTGGCGAAGACGCCCTCGAAGACGACGAGGCCGCCCGAACGCAGCAGGCGCAACGATTCAGCGAGATAGTCGAGGAACTCCAGCCGGTCGCCGTCGCAGAAGACGAGGTCGTAACCGGCGTCGGCGAGGCGGGGCAGGACGTCCAGGGCGCGGCCCGGGATGAAGCGGGCGCGGTTGCTGGCGAAGCCGGCGGCCCGGAAGGCCTGGCGGGCGAACTGCTGGTGCTCGGGCTCGGGGTCGACCGTGGTCAGCACGCCGTCCGGGCGCATACCGTGCAGGAGGTGGATTCCGGAGACGCCGGTACCGGTGCCGATCTCCGCGACGGCCTTGGCGTCCACCGCGGCGGCGAGCATCCGCAGCGCGGCACCCGTGCCGGGCGACACCGAGCGCAGCCCCGCCTCACGGGCCCGGTCACGGGCCCAGCGCAGGACGTCGTCCTCGGCGACGTAGGCGTCGGCGAACGCCCAGCTCGTCTGCCGGTTGCCGGTAATGACCCTCTCCTGTCCCCGTGGTTGCCTGGGCGTGACTGTATCCGTTGCGCCCGGGAACCCGCAGATGGGACCAGGCGTTTAGAGGGGTGGGAAGACGAGCGGGGGGACACAGTTGGATCACGACGACGAGCAGGGCCGAGAGCAAGTGCTGACGCAGGCCCACCAGCCGTGTCAGCCCAGATCAAATTCTCGTAAAACCGCTTATCCGGAGCTAACGGGCGAGGTGGCTATGGTAGGGGCTCCACTGGACACCACCAGAGCCGACAGGGGAGGTGCGGCTGCGCCTGTGGATCGGGGAGGAGTGCTCCGGCGCTTTCTCGGATCGGCAGGTAGGCCGAAATCCGTGAACGACACCGCTGACCACAGCCACGCCGACGGCTACGCCCAGACCGCGACCTTTTCCACCGACGCGGACGGGCAGGCGTGGACTCCGCCCACCTGGGAGGAGATCGTCAGCACGCACAGCGGCCGCGTCTACCGCCTGGCGTACCGCCTGACCGGCAACCAGCACGACGCAGAGGACCTGACGCAGGAAGTCTTCGTCCGCGTCTTCCGCTCCCTGTCGACGTACACGCCGGGCACCTTCGAGGGCTGGCTGCACCGCATCACCACCAACCTCTTCCTGGACATGGTCCGTCGCAAGCAGCGCATCCGCTTCGACGCGCTGGGCGACGACGCCGCCGAGCGGCTGCCCAGCAAGGAGCCCACGCCCCAGCAGGTCTTCAACGACGCGCACTTCGACGCGGACGTCCAGCAGGCCCTCGACACCCTCGCGCCCGAGTTCCGCGCCGCGGTCGTCCTGTGCGACATCGAAGGACTGTCGTACGAGGAGATCGCCGCGACTCTCGGAGTCAAGCTCGGCACCGTCCGCTCCCGTATCCACCGCGGCCGTTCCCAGCTGCGCAAGGCCCTCGCGCACCGTTCGCCGGAGGCGCGTGCCGAGCGCCGCTCCTTCGTGCCGCGCGTGCCTGCACTGGGGGGAGGGGGCGCGACCGCGTGAGTGGAACCCGACCCAACCCCGCCGAACGGCTCCTCGCCGAGCAGCACCTTGGCGACCGACTCTCCGCCCTCGTCGACGGAGAGCTCGGTCATGAGACGCGCGAGCGCGTCCTGGCCCACCTGGCGACCTGCGCCAGGTGCAAGTCGGAGGTCGACGCCCAGCGCCGACTGAAGAACGTCTTCGCGGAGGCGGCCCCGCCGCCTCCCTCAGAGAGTTTCCTGGCCCGTCTTCAGGGCCTCCCCGGAGGAGGTGACCTGGACGGCGGTGGCTCGCCGCTGGGCGGGGGAGGATTCGGCGGACTGTCCGGACGGCCGGGCGCCGGGGCCTTCGGCATGAAGCGGGACGACCGCTTCGAGTTCGGATACGTCCCGTCGCGTTCGCACGCCGTCCCGGCGCTCCCCGCCTCCGACGGCGGCTTCCGCACCCACCCCGTGGGCCGTCATGACGCCGATCGCGCGTCCTCCCGCATGCGGTTCGCCCTGGTCGCGGCGGGCGCGGTGTCGCTGGCGGCGATCTCGCTGGGCGGCGTCACGACCAGTGCGCCGACCGACGCGGAGGCACGCGGCGGCTCGGGGACCGGCAGCAATGTGACGCCGACGCGGACCCAGGGCACGGGCGCCACGACGGCACCGGAGAACCAGCGCCGCCGTGGGGTGGGCCCCCTGCTCGCCCAGGGGCAGGGTGACGGGACGCCCGACACCCCCGTGGCCCCGACCGAGGTCTCGGCTCCCCTCCTGCCCGGGATGCCGGTCCAGGCCGCCGACGCGGACATACACACCCTCGCCGCGCCCGTGGTGGCCGGCGCGGCCGCCATGTCCCCGCTGATACGCCCGCTCGGCGCGACCTCGCCGCTCGCGCTGACCTCGTGGGCCACGACCGCCGCGATCACAGCGGCCCCCGACCTGCTCACCGCACCCCTCCCCGACGCCACCTCATCCCCCTCCGCCCCTCCGGCCACCGGCCGCTGACCCGGTCTCTGCGCAGCGGCCCACGAACCTGATTGAATCCAGGGTGGGCCGCGCGCCGTGCCTGCGGGCCGGGCGCGGAGTGGATGAACTGCGGCCGCCGTTGACGCCGCGTGCCGGATGGGGGGTAGCACGAGGTCGCCGGTTTCCTGGGGGAACCTGAGTGCGACAGCGCAGAGTCGAGTAGGCATTCGGGCGCCGGGATGTCCCGGTGGCGGCCTGCCGGGTAGCCAGGGACCACATGCGGCGGCTGCCGTCGGCGCGGCACCGTTCGGGCGGGGTTCCTTGGACAGCCGGCACATACGGGCTGCGGGGTGGCGACCGATCGGCTGAGGCTGCCCAGCCGGACGCCGGCCGTGTCCGTTCGGATGCGGCCAGGAGCGGAGCGCCCTACTCGAGCATCGGGTCAGCAGTGAGCAGGAAGCAGAGCATGAACGAGGGGAAGCCCGCGAAGGCGAAGTGGTGGAACCGACCTCGACCGCAGGGGCCTTCGGCCGAGCCGGAGGGGGCGGCTCCTACGCCCGACGACTTGCGCGAGCCGAGGACATCGGCCGGGGCTGCCGGAGACGCCGGTGCGCGGGGCCACGGCGCTGACACCGACGGGGACTTCGAGCTGGCGCTGCCTGCGGTGAGCGACGGTGGTGGCGGGGCTTCGGCCGAGGGCGACTTCGAGCTGGCGCGGCCCGAGGCGGGCGCAGTCGGCGACGGGGCCTCGACCGAGGGGGACTTCGAGCTTCGGCCCGCGGTGAGCGGCAGTGGTGGTGACGCGGCTTCCCCCGGGACGGACTTCGTACAGGCCCGACCTGCCACGGGTGTGGACGGCGACAGCGACGGCGACGGGGCCTCGGCCGAGGGGGACTTCGAGCTTCGGCCCGCGGTGAGCGGCAGTGGTGGTGACGCGGCTTCCCCCGGGACGGACTTCGTACAGGCCCGACCTGCCACGGGTGTGGACGGCGACAGCGACGGCGACGCGGCTTCGGGCGAGGGCGACTTCGAGCTGGCGCGACCGGCTGGAGCGCCCGCGTCCGTCCCGGAACCAGACAGGACAGTCCCGGCCACGGAGGTCGCCGAGCAGGCCGGCGCTGTGGCCGACGGTGCCGGGGTCGCGGGGCCCGCGGCCGACGACGCCGCCGTTCCCGCCGCGCCCGTCGCCGAGCGCCCCAAGCCTCTGCACGACCCCGACCCCTACAGCACCCCGCCCTACGGCGAGCCCGGCCCCTGGGCCCTTGCTCCGCCGGTCCAGCACCCGGCGACCACGCCCGCGCACGGGACGGCGGTGCCGATGCCGCCCCCGCCGGCACAGGGCGTCCAGACGCCGGCGCAGGGCACTGCCGTACCCATCCCGCCCCCGCCGGCGCCCGGCCTGCCGACGCCCGCGCCCGGTGCACCCGCCCCGACTGCCCCGACGGCCGGCACCCAGGCCGCAGCCCACACCGCACCCGTCTCACCGGTACCTCCGACCCCGCCCGTCGGCGAACCCACGCCCGCACCGAAACCGGCCCTCACTGCAACCGTCACGGCGGCGCCCCCCGGCATCCCCGCCCAGACAGCACCCCCGGCGCCCGGCACAGCCACCCAGGCCACCCCCACCCCAGTGGCCCCGGCGGCCGACACCCCACCCCCCACCAACCCCTGGCAGAACTACGACCCCTGGTCCCGCTCCCACCACCCCACCCACCACCCCACCTCTCACCCCGCCGCCCCCCTCCAGCAGAGCGGCACCGCGCTCGCCACCGGCGTGCCGAGTCGCAAGCGTGGGAGGAAGGCGCTCGTCGTCGGTGCCCTGTTGCTCGCGCTCGTGTCCGGTGGCGTCGGTGGGGCCGTAGGGGCGTATCTGGAGCGCAACGGGGGTGTGGGGGACGTGGAGCTGCCGCAGGCCGGCAGTGAGTCCGCCGGGCGGGCAGCGGACAGTGTCGCCGGGATCGCCGCGCGTGCCCTGCCGAGTGTCGTGACGCTGCATGTCAGCGGCAGCGAGGAGCAGGGCACCGGCACCGGGTTCGTGCTCGACGACCGCGGTCACATCCTCACCAACAACCACGTCGTCGAACCCGCGGGCGACGACGGCGAGATATCCGTGACCTTCCACAGCGGCGACACCGCGAAGGCCACCGTGGTCGGACGGGACGGCGGCTACGACCTCGCCGTCGTCAAGGTCACCGGCGTCAGCGGGCTCGCCCCCCTGCCGCTCGGCAACTCCGACAACGTCCAGGTCGGCGACCCCGTCGTGGCCATCGGCGCCCCGTTCGACCTGGCGGGCACCGTCACCTCAGGCATCGTCAGCGCCAAGGAGCGGCCGATCACGGCAGGCGGCGAGAGCGGCGACGGCAGCGACGTGTCGTACGTCGACGCGCTGCAGACCGACGCGCCCATCAACCCCGGCAACTCCGGCGGCCCTCTCCTCGACGCCCAGGGCCGTGTCGTCGGCATCAACTCCGCGATCCGTTCCGCCGACAGCGGGTCCGACCTCGACGGCGGCCAGGCAGGCTCCATCGGCCTCGGCTTCGCCATCCCGGTCAACCAGGCCAAGCGCGTCGCCGAGGAGCTGATCAACACGGGCAGGGCGACCCACCCCGTCATCGGGGTCACCCTCGACATGGACTACACCGGCGACGGAGCCCGCGTCGGCACCAAGGGCAGCGACGGCGGCCCCGCGGTCACCGGCGGCGGCCCCGGCGCCAAGGCCGGCCTCAAGTCCGGCGACGTCATCACCGAGGTCGACGGCCAGCGCGTCCACTCCGGCGAGGAGCTCATCGTCAAGACCCGCGCCCACCGCCCCGGCGACCGGCTGGAACTGACCTTGGAGCGTGGCGGAAAGGAGATCTCGATCTCCCTGACACTGGGCTCTTCGAGCGGTGGCTGAGCGGGGCCGAGACGCACAGAAACCTCTCAGCGTGACCCGTGTCACCACCCACACGGGCCCTGACAAGGCAAACAACCCGGAAAACCGCACGCCCACACGCATTCGGAGGCCTCGGGACAGTACCGGTCGTAGCGGATCGCCGGGTACCGTGGAGCCGACCGAGGACATCGCAAGGAGCTTCAGGTGTTCAATGACATAGGACCGCTCGAGCTGGTGACGCTCATCGTCCTCGCCGTGCTCGTCTTCGGTCCGGACAAGCTCCCGAAGCTCATCCAGGACGCCACGCGGACGATCCGTAAGATCCGCGAGTTCTCGGAGAGCGCCAAGCAGGACATCCGGCAGGAACTGGGCCCGGAGTTCAAGGACTTCGAATTCGAGGACCTCAACCCCAAGACGTTCATCCGCAAGCAGATGGACAACGACGAGCTGGGGCTGAAGGAGATCCGCAACGGCTTCGACCTGAAGAAGGAAATGGCCGAGGTCACCGACGCCGTCCACGGCCGTGACGCGGAATCGTCCTCGTCGTCCTCCGCCTCGGGTTCCGCCGGCGGCGCGATCGACATGACGAAGAAGCCCGAGAACCCCCGCGACGAGCGCCCGCCGTACGACGCGGACGCCACCTGAGCCGTACGAACACGCGGGCGGGACACCGCTCGTACGTGATGCTTCTCATACTCCGCCCGGGTCGTGCACGGCCTGAACCCGCCCTCTGTGCGCCCCACGCGCCGGGCGCTTTCACTGCTGCTCGGAGCGGTGTGGCTATGCTGCCGAGTTGTTGTGCGGACCGGACGAGTACGCCCGAAGGGGGGCGGGCCGGGCTGGTCCGGCGAGAACGAGGAGGCGTCCGGGCACATGGAGACGACGAGTCAGGCAGTCGCGCAGGAACCGGCCGCGGATGGCGGACAGCAGGTCCCCTCCGCCCGGCGCACGGTCGACGGCTACCTGTTGGCGCCTTTCCCGTGGTACGGCCTCGATGAGGCCTTCACGGGGCCGCGCTGGCTGATGCAGGTCGGCATGGCTGCCGACGGGTCCGTGGAACACGGATCGATCGGGCACGGCGACGAGCCCTCCGTACGGAACGAGGCGACGGAGGACCGGGACAAGTTCGCCGTGGTCGTGACCGTCGCGACGAATCCGTCCCGGCGGAGCGCCGACGGCACGGGGCTGCTGGAGGCCACCTCGGTGTCCTCGGCGGCATGGCTCGCCGGGGTGGGGCTGCTGTCCTTCACCTGGCCGGGGCAGATGGACCACTCGCTGCGCGACGACTGGCTGGAGCAGCAGACGGAGACGGCGTGGGCCCTCGCGGACGACCTGGAGGGTTCGGACTGGTCGACGCTGTCCCTGCCGGTGGACGGGGTGCCCACGCCCTTCCACTACCGGGAGTCCGAGTTCGGCTGGGTGCTGGCCGGGTCGACTCAGGAGGGCGTGCATGTGGGGGCGTACGGCAGAGGCATGAGCGCGTACGGGTTGGGCTTCGCCATGATCAAGGACATCGCGGCGTACGCCTAGGCCTCGGCCCGCACGGAGACACAGATACGCCGATGGGGGCGCCGTCCGGTGAGACGGCGCCCCCATCGGCGTACCGGAATCAGAACTTGTTCTTCGGGGTGATCCCCAGGGACAGGCCCGAAAGGCCCCGCTGGCGGCCCCCCAGCTTCCCCGCGATCGCGCGCAGCGCCGAGCCCGCCGGGGAGTCCGGGTCCGTCAGGACGACCGGCTTGCCCTCGTCGCCGCCCTCGCGGAGGCGGACGTCGATGGGGATGCTGCCGAGGACCGGGACGTTGGTGCCCGTCGTGCGGGTGAGGCCCTCGGCGACCCTCTGGCCGCCGCCCGTGCCGAAGACGTCGACCATCTCGTCGCAGTGCGGGCAGGGCAGGCCCGACATGTTCTCGACCACGCCGACGATCTTCTGGTGGGTCTGGACGGCGATGGAGCCGGCCCGCTCGGCGACCTCGGCGGCGGCCTGCTGAGGCGTGGTGACGACGAGGATCTCCGCGTTCGGGACCAGCTGGGCCACCGAGATCGCGATGTCGCCCGTGCCAGGCGGCAGGTCGAGCAGCAGGACGTCCAGGTCGCCCCAGTACACGTCCGCCAGGAACTGCTGGAGCGCGCGGTGCAGCATCGGGCCGCGCCAGACCACCGGGGCGTTGCCCGGCGTGAACATGCCGATGGAGATGACCTTCACGCCGTTCGCCGACGGCGGCATGATCATGTTCTCGACCTGGGTAGGACGACCGTCGGCGCCCAGCATGCGGGGCACGCTGTGGCCGTAGATGTCGGCGTCGACGACGCCCACCTTGAGGCCGTCGGCCGCCATCGCCGCCGCCAGGTTGACCGTCACGGACGACTTGCCGACGCCGCCCTTGCCGGACGCGACCGCGTACACGCGGGTCAGCGAGCCGGGCTTGGCGAAGGGGACCTCGCGCTCGGCGGTGCCGCCGCGCAGGGCGTTCGCCAGTTCCTTGCGCTGCTCGTCGCTCATGACGTCGAGCGTGACGTCGACGCGGGTGACGCCCTCGACCGCGGCGACGGCGTCCGTCACGCGCTGGGTGATCGTCTCTCGCATCGGGCAGCCGGAGACCGTCAGGTACACGGTGACCGCGACCGCACCGTCCGCACCGATCTCCACCGACTTGACCATCCCCAGTTCGGTGATGGGGCGGTTGATCTCGGGGTCGTTCACCGTCGCCAGCGCTTCGCGCACCGCGTCTTCCGTAGCCATAAGGACGATGGTACGGCGCGGTGGCCATGCCCCGGTAAGCCCGTCAGCGGTCGTCTACGTCACGTCCCGCAGACCGATCTGCCGGGAATACCCCGTGCTCGCGGTGACCGCCGTGCCGGTGACCGTTGCCCCGCTCGTCCAGGTCCTTGAGCAGGTCCTGCAATTCCGAGCGCATCCAGTCGCGGGTGGCCACCTCGCCCAGGCCGATGCGCAGCGCGGCGATCTCGCGGGTCAGGTACTCGGTGTCGGCGATCGACCGCTCGTTCTGCTTGCGGTCCTGCTCCAGGTTGACCCGGTCGCGGTCGTCCTGCCGGTTCTGCGCGAGCAGGATCAGCGGGGCGGCGTAGGAGGCCTGCAGGGACAGGGCCAGCGTCAGGAAGATGAACGGGTACTCGTCGAAGCGCAGATCGCCGGGTGCGGCGATGTTCCACAGCACCCACACGATGATGACGATCGTCATCCAGACGAGGAACCGTCCGGTGCCGATGAAGCGGGCGACGCGCTCCGACAGCCGTCCGAAGGCCTCCGGATCCCACTCGGGCAGGACCCGGCGCCGCGGCGGACGGGGTTGGTCGAGGCGCGCGCGGGGCGCCCGGGTGGCCGCGGTGGCACCCGACACGACGCGCTCGCGCGTGCCCTCGCGCTCAGGAGCCATGCGCCGTCACCCCCTCGCCCGCGCCCTCGTCCAGATGGAACTCCGTCTCCCGCCAGTCGTCGGGCAGCATGTGGTCCAGTACGTCGTCCACGGTCACCACGCCCAGCAGCGACCCGGACTCGTCGACGACGGGCGCCGCGACCATGTCGTACGTCGCGAAGAACCCGGCGACGACCGGCAGCTCCGCGTCCGGGTCCAGGGCCTCCAGGGCCTCGTCGACCATCGAGCTGACCAGCGTGTACGGCGGGTCGCGCAGCAGCCGCTGGAAGTGGACCGTGCCGAGGTACTTGCCGGTCGGGGTCTCGTCGGGCGGTCGGCAGACGTAGACCTGGGCGGCCAGGGCGGGGGACAGGTCGGGATTGCGGACCCGGGCCAGGGCGTCGGCGACGGTGGCGTCGGGGCGCAGGATGACCGGCTCGGTCGTCATCAGACCGCCGGCCGTGTGCTCCTCGTACGCCATCAGGCGGCGCATGTCGGCCGCGTCGGCGGGCTGCATCAGGCTCAGCAGCCGCTCCTGGTCGTCCTCCGGCAGCTCACCGAGCAGGTCGGCCGCGTCGTCCGGGTCCATGGCCTCCAAGACGTCGGCGGCACGTTCCTCCTTCAGCTTGCCGAGGATCTCGATCTGGTCGTCCTCGGGGAGCTCTTCGAGGACGTCGGCGAGGCGGTCGTCGTCGAGGGCCGCGGCGACCTCGGCGCGGCGCTTGGGGGAGAGGTGGTGCAGGACGTTGGCGAGGTCGGCGGGGCGCAGCTGCTCGAAGGTGGCCAGGAGGCTCTCGGCGCCCTGTCCCTTCTCCTCCAGGGTGAAGCCGGTGACGGCGGACCACTCGACGGTCAGCGACTCGCCCCTGGCCCGCCGGAAGGCACCGCTGCGGCCGCCCTTGCGGACGAACACCTTGTCGATCTCCCAGTCCCGGCGGGCCGGCAGCTGCCCGACCGACAGATCGAGGACGGTGACCTCCTCGCCGGTCTCGACGAGGGTGACGCGCCGGTCGAGCAGCTCGCCGAAGACGAGGCGCTCGGTGGGGCGCTGCTCGAAGCGTCGGACGTTGAGCACGCCGGTGGTGATGACCTGGCCGGACTCGATGCTGGTGACGCGGGTCATGGGCAGGAAGATGCGGCGCCGGGTGGAGAGTTCGACGACCAGGCCGAGCACGCGTGGCGGGCGCCGGCCGACCCGCAGCATGACGACCAGATCGCGGACCCGGCCCACCTGGTCGCCGTTCGGGTCGAACGCGGCGACGTCGGCGAGGTGCGAGACGAAGATCCGGGGAGCGCCGGCTGCCATTGCTGAGGCTCCTTTGCCTGCTGTTGCGCTTGCCGTTCGTGGACTGTGCCGCTTACCCGAATTGCCCGCTCGGGTGGGCTTCAGGCTAGCCCGTCCGGATCCGATACGCCCTGGTGAGCAGTCCGGACGGACTGGCTCCGCTCGGGCCCTGACACCCCGGTACGCTGCGGTACGCCGCTCGGGTCCCACAACAGAAAGGCAGCCCCACCTGTGCCTGCGATTCCTCAGGATCGTCTTCGCCGGGCCGCGATGGTGAGCGCCGTGTGCGCGCTGGTCGTGTCGGGAGCCGGACTGACGGGATGCAGTGAGGACCCGGACGAGGGCACCAACGGGGTCGGCAAGCTGCCGGCCGCCGAGATCCAGCGCAAGACCCGTACGGCCGCCGACTCCGCCGACGCGGTCCGCCTGTCCGGGAGCGTGGTGACCAGCGGGCGCACCTACAGGCTCGACATGCAGCTCAAGGCCGACGGCGGGACGGGGTCGGTCACCGCGCAGGGGGCCACCTTTCAGCTGCTGCGGATCGGTGAGCAGCTGTACCTGAAGGCCGACGCCGGATTCTGGAGCGATGCGGACGGCGCGAAGACCGACGCGGCGGCGGACAAGCTGAACGGCAAGTACGTGAGGGTGCCGGAGGGTGATCCGTCGTACAAGAAGTTCAGCGGTTTCACGGACAAGGGTGTCCTGCTCGACGGTCTGTTGACGCTCCACGGCGCTCTCGCCGCCGACGGGCACCACGAGCAGGAGGGCACCCGCACCATCCGCATCACCGGCGACAAGGGCGCCGGCGGCACCCTGGACGTCTCCCTGGAGGGGACCCCGTACCCGCTCCGCCTCACCCGCGCGGGCGGCGGGGGCACGTTGACCTTCTCGGCCTGGGGCAAGGACTTCCCGCTGGAGAAGCCGGACAAGGGCGAGACGGTGGACTACGGCAAGCAGCTGCCGACGTCGTGACGGGCCGGCGAGGTGACCGGCCCGCGCTCCGACCGGCTAGCGGCGCCGCTTCTTCTTCAGCAGCAGCCGCGGCAGCCCCGCGGGGATCGGCTCACGTGTCGTCGCCGGGGACGGCAGGGGCGCCTCGGCCAGTGAGCCGTCCGGCAGCGGGGCGGTGGTGCCCGTCGGCTCCAGGCGCAGTACCCGGCACTCGCGGGCCCAGCGGGACGGCATGGCCTCGCCGTCGGGTGCGTTGAGGCGCTTGCCCTTCAGCTCGGCGACCGTCGCCTCCCACTGCTCGGAGCCCGGCGCCAGTTCCACGACCTTCGCCGACCAGGAGACCAGCCGGCCGCCCTTGTCCTTGCTGCGGACCGTCACCTCGGCCGTGGCCCCGTCGACCAGCCCCGGCAGCGGCTGCTCGCCCGGCCCGTCGCCGACGACGCACGCCGCCCCCTCGTGCCACGCGTGCCACAGCGCCCGGGCCGGGACGCCGGGTCCGCTGACCCAGACGAGGCCGGACTTCTTCGTGGCCTCCTCGACGAGGGCCTGGTCGAGCAGCTCGCTTGTCATGGCCCAAGCCTATCCAGCCGCCCGCGGCCCGGTCGGAGCCGCCGGACGGGCCGCTGAGGCTCAGAGCCAGCCGTTCCGCTTCAGCGTGCGGTGGATGCCCAGGCAGATGGCCACCGTGACGCTCATGATCACGGGGTAGCCGTACTTCCAGTGCGTCTCCGGCATGTAGTCGAAGTTCATGCCGTACACCCCGCACACCATCGTCGGTACGGCGATGATCGCGGCCCACGACGTGATCTTCCGCATGTCCTCGTTCTGCGCCACGGACGCCTGCGCGAGGTTGGCCTGGAGGATCGAGTTGAGGAGCTCGTCGAAGCCGATGACCTGCTCGTGCACGCGCGCGACGTGGTCGGCGACGTCCCGGAAGTACTTCTGGATGTCCGGGTCGATGAGCCGCATCGGCCGCTCGCTCAGCAGCTGCATGGGCCGCAGCAGCGGCGACACCGCGCGCTTGAACTCGAGGACCTCGCGCTTGAGTTGGTAGATCCGTCCCGCGTCCGTGCCGCGCGGGGAGCCCTTGCGCCCGGGCGAGAAGACCTCGGTCTCCACCTCGTCGATGTCGTCCTGCACGGCGTCGGCGACGGCGATGTACCCGTCGACGACATGGTCGGCGATCGCGTGCAGCACGGCCGACGGGCCCTTGGCGAGCAGCTCGGGGTCGTCCTGCAGCCGGTGCCGCAGCGCCCGCAGCGAGCCCTGCCCGCCGTGCCGGACGGTGATGAAGAAGTCCCGGCCGGTGAAGCACATGACCTCGCCGGTCTCGACGACCTCGCTGTTCGCGGTGAGTTCGTCGTGCTCGACGTAGTGGATGGTCTTGAAGACGGTGAACAGGGAGTCGTCGTAGCGCTCCAGCTTGGGCCGCTGGTGCGCCTGCACCGCGTCCTCGACGGCCAGCGGGTGCAGCCCGAACTCACTGGCGATACCGGCGAATTCGGCCTCGGTCGGCTCGTGCAGCCCGATCCACACGAACCCTCCGTCCCGCCGCACCCGGCGCATCGCCTCGTGCGGGGTCAGCGGCTGCGGGGTCTCGACGCGGGCGCCGTTGCGGTAGACGGCGCAGTCGACGACGGCGGAGGGCGTCGCCGGGTCGCGGGTGGTGTCGTACGCGCCACTGTCCTTGCGCAGCGAAACGCGGGACGGGCGGACCACGGCACGCAGGTCGCGGATCATCGACATGAGCAAGCTCCTTCGCAACGGGCAACGAAGCGTGGAGAACCGCGGCACGGTTGGAACTGCCCGGAATGGGGACGTCCTGACTTCAGGATGTTTGGCACGTCCACAAAGCGGGGAGCACCGCACCGTCGCGGTGATGGGCTTCGTTGCTGATTCAGATCAGACAGATCAGGCAAAGCGAAACGAAGTGCTCTTCCGCGTGAGGACGCGAGCATGAAAGGCGGCGGTCAGCCGGAGGCGGAACAGCCGAATCAGCTACATCAGCGGCGGGAAGAGCGAGTGGTACTGCACGGTCGACTTCGATCCATGACAGCCCCACCTCCTCCGGCCGGTCCCTCGTGAGGGACGATCCATACCCCGTTCGGGGTTCCCCGTAGGGGAGTCTCTATTCGGTGTCAGGACTCGATCGCGAAGCTTCTGCATGCCGTCCCGAACACCGGGCAAGAGTATCAGCCGACTGAAGTGTCAAGGCGCTCCTTTGCCCGGTACTGACGAGTTCTATGCTCGGCGCATGGCTGATGTTCTCCCTCTGGTCGAGGCCCGGTTGCGCTCCGCGCTGGGCGAACCGGACGCACGCGCGGCGGTCACCTTCCTCGGTACGGACCGCATGGAGGTGCTCCGTTTCCAGGAGGGAGACCTCGTGCGCTACGTCACCCTCGGCATGTCCGCGCACCCCATGAACGACCCCACCGCCACGGTCGCCGACCCGGTCAAGGGCCCCCGCGCCGAACTGGCGCTCTCGGTCCGCTCCGGGCTCGCCGACACCGACAAGGTGCTCCGCCCGCTGGCCGTGCTCGCCGCGTCCCCGCAGGTGGAGGGCGTGATCGTGGCCCCGGGTGCCTCGCTGGACGTCGGTGAACCGCTGTGGCCCGGAGCCCCGTTCACCTCGGTCCTGGTGGCCGAGCCCGGCGGCCTGATCGAGGACCTGGAACTCGACGAGCCGGCCGACCCCGTGCACTTCCTGCCGCTGCTCCCCATGACCCCGAACGAGGCCGCGTGGAAGCGCGTGCACGGCGCGCAGGCCCTCCAGGAGCGCTGGCTGACGAACGGGACGGACCTCCGGGATCCCGCCCGGACATCCGTCCCGCTGGACTGACGCCGCGTGAGCAACCTCACCAACCGGTGGCCGAAAAGCGTCAGTTGGCGAACACGGTCACGCTGTCCTCGGTGGCGTGCGCCGGCGCCTGCTCCTCGGCTTCGTGTGCCAGTGACTTGCGCCGTACGACGACCACGAGCGAGCCCAGTACGGCTGTGACGGCCGCCACCACGAACGGGATGCGGAGGCTGCCGGTCCACTCCTCGATCCTGGGCGCGAAGTAGGGCGCGGCAGCTGCCGCGAACCACCGCACGAAGTTGTAGCCCGCGCTCGCCACGGGGCGCGGGGCGTCGGAGACGCCGAGTGCCAGCTCCGTGTAGACGGTGTTGTTCACGCCGATGAACGCGCCGGACAGGATCGTGCAGACGACGGCGGTGGTGTGGTCGCCGTAGCCGAGGACGAGCACGTCCACGGCCAGCAGCACCAGTGAGCCGCCGAGGACCTTCAGCGAGCCGAACCGCTTCTGCAGGCGCGGTGCCACGATCACCGAGAACACGGCGAGCAGCAGACCCCAGGCGAAGAACACCGCGCCCGACCGGTAGGGGCTCATGTTCAGCACGAACGGTGTGAAGGCCAGCACGGTGAAGAACGTGTAGTTGTAGAAGAACGCCGAGACCGCCGCGGAGGCGAGGCCGCCGTGGCCGAGGGCCCTGATCGGGTCCAGCAGTGAGGTCTTGCGGGCCGGCTTCGGCTGCTCCTTCAGGAACGCCGCGATGCACAGGAAGCCCACCGCCATCAGCGCGGCCGTACCGAAGAACGGGTAGCGCCAGCTGGCGTCCCCGAGCAGCGCGCCCAGCAGCGGCCCGCACGCCATGCCGAGGCCGAGGGCGGACTCGTAGAGCAGGATCGCCGCAGCGCTGCCGCCGGCTGCCGCGCCCACGATGACGGCGAGGGCCGTGGAGACGAAGAGCGCGTTGCCGAGCCCCCAGCCCGCCCGGAATCCGACCAGCTCGCCGACCGATCCGGACGTGCCCGCGAGCCCGGCGAAGACGATCACTAGCGCGAGGCCGAGCAGCAGGGTCTTGCGTCCGCCGATGCGGCTGGAGACGAATCCGGTGACCAGCATCGCCATGGCGGTGATGAGGAAGTACGAGGTGAAGAGCAGGGAGACCTGGCCGGCCGTCGCGTGCAGCCCGCCGGCGATGGACGGCAGGATCGGGTCGACGAGCCCGATGCCCATGAAGGCCACGACGGAGGCGCCGGCGGTCGCCCACACGGCCCTCGGCTGCCGCAGGATGCTGCCCGCTCCCGCGTCGAAGGGGTCCATTGCGTTCTCCAATCCGGAACTGAGGTAGGTGGCCGATGCACAGAGTATGTTAGCTAAGCTAATTAATGCAAGTTACATCTATATTCGGCTCGTGCCGGTTCCGCCCGGACGGGTGATCGTCCTTGACGTGGCGCAGAAGGGGTAGGACCGTGGGGGCCTATGAGGGGCGAACCCAGTTGCCCGAAGTGTGGTGGCCGGGTCAGGGCTCCCGGACTCTTCGCCGACACCTGGCAGTGCGATGTGCACGGCACCGTGCACCCGGTGCAGCCCGTGATCCCGCCCAGCGTCGATGCCCTCGGCGTGGTCGTGCATCGCACCCATGTGCCGGTGTGGATGCCGTGGCCGCTGCCGATCGGCTGGCTGTTCACCGGCGTCGCCAGCGCGGGCGACGACCGCAGTGGCGGCCGCGCGACCGCCGTGGCCTGCTCCGGCCCCGGTCCGCTCGGCGGCATGGGTGAACTGATCCTGGTCGCCGAGGAGCTGAACGTCGGTCTCGGTGCGCGCTACGCGGGCATCGACGGCCCGGACCCGGGGCCGTACATCAATGTCGAGAAGCCACCCCAGGCCAAGGTCCTCGCCGCCGGCCGCCCGACCCCGCTGTGGCACGTCTCCGGCGCCCCCGAGGACCGTGCCGTCTTCGCCGGCGAGGCCCTCGGGATGTGGCTGTGGGCCGTCGTGTGGCCCGAGCAGTCGGGGTTGCTGATGTACGACGAGCTGGTGCTCACGGATCTGCGGGATGCCGGGGCCGAGTTGGACCTGGTGCCTTGCGGGGCGTTGTCGCCGCGCTTGCTTGAGCCGTAGCGGCCTGCCGGGGGGTGTGCGTGTAGGGGGTGCTTGCGGCGGGCGGGTGTGACAGGGGTCGTTGAAAGTGCGGTTATCCTTGAGCGTCCCCTTCCGTGCCGTCAGTGACTGGAGTTCGCGTCGTGCGCATCGATCTGCACACCCACTCCACCGCTTCCGACGGCACCGACACCCCCGCCGAGCTGGTGCTGGGCGCCGCCGCGGCCGGACTGGACGTCGTAGCGCTCACCGACCACGACACCACCCGCGGATACGCCGAGGCCATCGCCGCGCTGCCGGAGGGGCTCACCCTCGTCACCGGCGCCGAGCTGTCCTGCCGTATCGACGGGATCAGCATGCACATGCTGGCCTACCTCTTCGACCCCGAGGAGCCCGCGCTGCTCGCCGAGCGCGAGCTGGTGCGCGACGACCGGGTGCCCCGGGCCCAGGGCATGGTCGCCAAGCTCAACGAGCTCGGCGTGCCCGTCACCTGGGAGCAGGTGCTGCGGATCGCCGGTGAGGGCTCGGTCGGGCGGCCGCACGTCGCCTCCGCGCTGGTCGAGCTCGGAGTCGTACCGACCGTCGGCGACGCCTTCACCGAGGACTGGCTGGCCGACGGCGGCCGGGCCTTCGTGGAGAAGCACGAGACCGACCCGTTCGAGGCGATCCGGCTGATCAAGGCCGCCGGCGGCGTCGCCGTCTTCGCGCACCCCGCCGCGAGCAAGCGGGGCCGTACGGTCCCGGAGTCCGCCATCGCGGACCTGGCCGCGGCCGGGCTCGACGGCATCGAGGTCGACCACATGGACCACGACCCCGACACGCGTGCGCGGCTGCGCGGGCTCGCCAAGGAGCTCGGGCTGCTGACGACCGGGTCCAGCGACTACCACGGCAGCCGCAAGACGTGCGTGCTCGGCGAGTACACGACGGACCCCGAGGTGTACGGCGAGATCACGCGGCGGGCCACCGGGGCGTTTCCCGTGCCGGGGACCGGCGGGGTCTGAGCTTCTCACCCACAGGTCCGTTTCTCTTCACCCGGCGCTGCAGGCTGTGCCCACCCGTTCCGCCCTGCGGAACGACTGCCCACAGCGGTAGCCCCCCTTCGCAAGGCTCACGCATGTTCGATCTCGCCGTCTTCGGCTCCCTCTTCCTGACCCTCTTCGTCATCATGGATCCCCCAGGGATCACCCCGATCTTCCTCGCGCTCACCGCCGGCCGGCCGGCCAAGGTGCAGAAGCGGATGGCCTTCCAGGCCGTCTGTGTGGCGGGCGGTGTGATCACGGTCTTCGGTCTCCTCGGCCACCAGATCCTCAACTACCTGCACGTCTCCGTCCCCGCGCTGATGATCGCGGGCGGGCTGCTGCTCCTGCTGATCGCGCTCGACCTGCTCACCGGCAAGACGGACGAGCCCAAGCAGACCAAGGACGTGAACGTCGCCCTCGTCCCCCTGGGCATGCCGCTGCTCGCCGGGCCGGGTGCCATCGTCTCGGTCATCCTCGCCGTGCAGAAGGCCGACAGCGTCGCCATGCAGGCGTCGGTGTGGGCCGCAATCCTCGCCATCCACGTCGTGCTGTGGCTGGTGATGCGGTACTCGCTGCTGATCATCCGGGTCATCAAGGACGGCGGCGTGGTCCTCGTGACGCGGCTCGCGGGCATGATGCTGTCGGCGATCGCGGTGCAGCAGATCATCAACGGCGTCACCCAGGTGATCCAGGGCGCCTGAGCCCTGGGAGGCGCCCCTCGAAGCCTCCCCGGATGCGCGAAGCCCCCGCACGGCGTCAGTGCCGTGCGGGGGCTTCGAAGCTGCTGCGGTGATCCGCGTCTGTTATGAGGCCGTGGTGTCGGCCGGTCGGATCCACAGCCGCTGTCCGGTGGCGGCAGCCTGCTGAACGATCCGGTTGACGGAGGCGGCGTCCACGACGGTGCTGTCCACGGGCGTACCGTCGAACTCGTCGAGTCGCATGATTTCGAAGCGCAAGGGCTTCTCCCTTCGTCTGGTCATCCTCCTGCGGAGAACTGAGGAGAACTACTTGGTTACACACGTATGCAACGTGCTTCGTGTTACAAACATTCCCTACGCTAAAGAAATTTTTCGAACGTCTAACTACTGACCGGTAAGGGATCGTCCGGAGATCAAGGCGGGACTGACCGGGACCGGTTGTGTTCGCAGCGTGACCGCCGGGACAATGATGGCGATGAACGACGACCTCGCGGCGCTAGGCGCCCGCATCGACCACACCAACGAGCTGCTGCAACGCATGCTCGCCGAGGTGGCGAAGACGCCCTCTACCCATGCGATCTTCGTCGACGCGGGCTATCTCTACGCGGCCGCGGGACGGCTGGTCGCCGGGACGGAGGACCGCAGGGCCTTCGATCTGGACGCCGAGGGGCTGATCGAGGCGCTCATCGACCGGGCGCGCACGATCTTCGCGGACAGCAGGCTGCTGCGGGTCTACTGGTACGACGGCGCCCGGCGCCGCATCCATACGGCGGAACAGCAGTCGATCGCCGAGCTCCCCGACGTGAAGGTCCGCCTGGGAAACCTCAACGCCAACAACCAGCAGAAGGGCGTCGACTCACTGATCAGGACCGACCTGGAGTCCCTCGCCAGGCACCGCGCCATCAGCGATGCGGCCCTGCTCGGCGGTGACGAGGACCTGGTGTCGGCGGTCGAGGCCGCGCAGGGGTACGGGGCGCGGGTGCACCTGTGGGGCATCGAGGCGCCGGAAGGCCGTAATCAGGCCGAGCCCCTGCTCTGGGAGGTCGACAGCCAGCGCACCCTCGACCTCGACTTCTTCAAGCCCTACGTCTCCCGGCGCACGGCCGCCGCGTACGAGGCCGCGGGGGCCCGGCCGACGCGGGAGGACGTCCGCTTCGTCGGCGCCCAGATCGCGGCGAAGTGGCTCGCGGCGCGGGGGCGGGAGTCACTCGTGGAGTTGCTGCCGGGGCATCCGTATCTGCCCGGGTCCGTCGACCAGGACCTGCTGGTGGAGGCCGAGGGGCTGCTGCAGTACTCCCTGCGCGGTCAGGCGGATCTGCGGCGGGCGCTGCGGGACGGGTTCTGGGAACACCTGCAGGCGCAGTACTAGGTCAGGCGCAGTACTAGGTCAGGCGCAGTACTAGGTAAGGCGCAGTACTAGGCCAGGCCCAGGACTAGACCTCGGTGGCGGTCCCGTCGACGGTGTCCCAGAAGTCGGCGACGGCCTCGGCGGTGCGCAGGGGCTGGTCGGCGTTGGGCGAGTGCTCGGCGCCGGGGATGACGGTGCGGCGGGCGTTCAGCCGCGCGGCCATGTCGTCGAGGAGCGGGACCGGCCAGGTGTCGTCGCTCGCGCCCGACAGGACGTGGAACGGGAGCGGGAGGGCCGCGAGTTCGTCGACGCGGTCCGGCTCCGTGGTCAACTGGCGCCCCGTGGCGAGGAGTTGAGCGGGCTTCGTGCCGAGCCAACGGCGGCGCAGCAGGTCCGGGCCGCCGATCCCGCGCGCCGGCCCGCCGACCTCCTCGGGCGGCCCCATCGCGCGGATCGCCTCCCAGGTCTCGGCCATGGTCATCACCGCGAGCGCGTCCCGCAGCAGCTTCACGCGCTGCTGCTGGGAGTCGGAGATCTGGGCCGGGCCCGACGCCATGAGGGTGAGCGAGCTGAACGGGGCGTGGTCGAGGAGGACGGCCGCGCGGGCGATCTGGCCGCCGAGGGAGTGGCCGAAGAGGTGGAGCGGGGCGTCCAGAGTGCCGAGGGCTGCCACCTGGGCGAGGACGTCCCGGGCCAACTCGCCTCGCTCGTACGGCGCTTCGTCGCGCTCCGGACCGTCCGACTCGTGCTGTCCCCGCCCGTCGACGGCGATCGTACGGTAGCCGCGCGCCGCGAGCGGCTCGTGCATCAGCGTGAAGTCCTCCTTGCTGCCCGTGAACCCGGGAAGCAGCAGGGCGACACCTCGGACCTCGACGCCGGGAGCGGCGGGGGAGTCGACGACGGCGAAGGTGCCGCGGGAGGTGTGGAGGGGGTAGGCGCGGACGTTCGGGGGCGGCGTGAAGGCGGGTTGGGTGGTCACGGGGGGAGGGTAGCGGGTGGGCCGTAGGACCCCCATCGGTCGGTCCGGGAAAGCCGACGGCCCGGCCCCGCGCAATGCGGGACCGGGCCCTCGTACGGGAGATCAGCTCTCCGCGGGCTCCGTGGCGACCGTGGCCTTACGGGCACGGCGCACCTTGGGCTTGGCCTCGGCCGCGCCGTCGGCGGCCTCCACGGTCGCCGCCGCCTTGCGGGTACGGCGACGCGGCGCGGGCGCCTCGGTGGCCTTCGGCTCCGCAGTGGCCGTCGGCTCCTGCGTGGCCTGGGCCGGGATCTCGGCGGCCGGGGCGGCCGACGCCGCGGTCTTGCGGGTGCGGCGTGCCTTGGGCTTGGCCTCGGCGGCCTCGGCCGTGTCGACGGCGGCTTCCGCGGCGACCGCTGCCTTGCGGGTCCGACGGGGCTTGGCCTCGGCGGCTTCCGGCTCGGTGACGGTCGCGGCAGCCTTGCGCGTACGGCGCGGCTTCGCCTCCGTGCCCTCGGCCGTGTCAACGGCGGCCTCGGCGGTGGCGGTGGCCTTGCGCGTACGGCGGGCCTTGGGCTTGGCCTCGACGGCCTCCGCCGTGTCGACGGCGGCCTCGGCCGCGGCGGCCGTCTTGCGGGTACGGCGCGGCTTGGCCTCGGCGGCCTCCGGCTCCTGGGCGGTCTGGGCCGGGATCTCGGCGGCCGGGGCGGCCGACGCCGCGGTCTTGCGGGTGCGGCGCGCCTTCGGCTTGGCCTCGGCGGCCTCGGCCGTGTCGACGACGGCTTCGGCCGCAGCCGTGGCCTTACGGGTCCGGCGGCGCGGCTTGGTCTCCGTCGCCTCCGGGGTCTGAGGCGCGGCCTCGACGGTGCCCTCGGCCGTGTCCACGGCGGTCTCTGCCGTCGTCGCCTTGCGGGTGCGGCGGCGCGGCTTGGTGGCGGGGGCGGCCTCGTCGGCCACCACGACCTGGTCGGCCGCGGGAGCCGCAGCGGGCTCGGACGCCTGCACGGCCTCCGCGACCTGCGTGCCCGTCGCCTCCGGCGTCGTCACGGCCTGAGCCGAAGTCGCCTGCGGCTCCGCCGACTTGCGGGAACGGCGGCGGCGCGGCTTCGCCGGGGTCTCCTCGGCGGTGCCCAGGGACGGGCCCTCCGCCGTCGTGACGGCCGCCTCTGCGGCGTCCGCGGGCTCGAGGGCCGAGGACGTGGCCGTCACGGCCTGCTCCGTCGACGCACCGTTGCGGGTGCGGCGACGGCGGCGCGGGGTGCGGGGCTCGGTGACGGACTCCGCCGTGGTGGCCCCGGCGGTCTGCTCCGGAGCTCCGGAACCGACGGCGGGCGCCGACGTCTCGTCCAGCGTGGCTCCGCCGCGCGTACGGCGGCGGCGACGCGGCGTGCGCGCCGGGCGCTCACGGTCCGGCGAGGACGAGCGGGACTCGTCCCGGCCGCCTCGGCCACCGCGGCCGCGCGCACCGCGGCCGCCGGTCTCGCCGAGGTCCTCCAGCTCCTCCGCCTCCAGCCCGGCGCGCGTGCGCTCCGAGCGGGGCAGGACGCCCTTGGTGCCCGCGGGGATGCTCAGTTCCTCGAAGAGGTGCGGGGACGTGGAGTACGTCTCCGGCGGGTCGTTGAACTTCAGCTCCAGCGCCTTGTTGATCAGCTGCCAGCGCGGGATGTCGTCCCAGTCGACGAGGGTGATCGCGATGCCCTTGGCGCCCGCGCGGCCGGTGCGGCCGATGCGGTGCAGGTACGTCTTCTCCTCTTCCGGCGACTGGTAGTTGATGACGTGCGTCACGCCCTCGACGTCGATACCGCGCGCGGCGACGTCGGTGCAGACGAGGACGTCCACCTTGCCGTTGCGGAAGGCGCGCAGGGCCTGCTCACGGGCGCCCTGGCCGAGGTCGCCGTGGACCGCGCCGGCCGCGAAGCCGCGCTGCTTGAGCTGGTCGGCGAGGTCGGCCGCGGTGCGCTTCGTACGGCAGAAGACCATGGCCAGTCCCCGGCCGTCGGCCTGCAGTATGCGCGCGACCATCTCGGGCTTGTCCATGTTGTGCGCGCGGTACACGTGCTGCGAGGTGTTCGCGACGGTGGCGCCCGCGTCGTCCGGCGCGGTGGCGCGGATGTGGGTGGGCTGCGACATGTAGCGGCGCGCGAGGCCGATGACCGCGCCCGGCATGGTCGCCGAGAACAGCATGGTCTGGCGCCTGGCCGGCAGCATGTTGATGATCTTCTCGACGTCGGGCAGGAAGCCCAGGTCGAGCATCTCGTCGGCCTCGTCGAGGACGAGCGCCTTGATGTGCTTGAGGTTGAGCTTCTTCTGGCCCGCGAGGTCCAGCAGTCGGCCCGGGGTGCCGACGATCACGTCGACGCCCTTCTTCAGGGCCTCGACCTGGGGCTCGTAGGCCCGGCCGCCGTAGATCGCGAGGACGCGGACGTTACGCACCTTGCCCGCGGTGAGCAGGTCGTTGGTGACCTGGGTGCACAGCTCGCGGGTGGGGACGACCACGAGCGCCTGCGGGGCGTCGGTGAGGGCGTCGGGCTCCGCGCGCCCGGCCTCCACGTCGGCGGGAACGGTGACGCGCTCGAGGAGCGGGAGGCCGAAGCCGAGCGTCTTGCCGGTGCCGGTCTTGGCCTGGCCGATGACGTCCGTGCCGGAGAGGGCGACGGGGAGGGTCATCTCCTGGATGGGGAAGGGGTTGATGATGCCGACGGCCTCAAGGGCCTCGGCGGTCTCGGGAAGGATTCCGAGCTCTCGGAAAGTCGTAGTCAGGGTGCTGCCTCTTCTGTGTACGCGGTGCGAGGCGAGCGCGGGGGTCTTGACGGACCGTGCCGGGGACGTCGGCTGCCATACGGTCGGGCCGTAGGACACGGGACCACTGCCGACGCTCTAGCGCTCGTACCGCTGAGGGTGTCCCTCCGGTCGTCGTACGCATCTGTGCCGTACGGCCAGGGAGGGCTGTCGGGTCGGAGCCGATCGGGCCACCGACCGGGCATCCTCATAACGTGCGGCCCGTCGAATACATCAGGGTACTCAGCGGGCGCATTACCACCATACCCCGGAATCGCGCACATGCGATGGCCGAATTGGTCACGTAGTCGGCGTCACACTGATTGACCAGGGACTTCCGTGACGTGGAGAGCGGGCTATTGTGCGCTTCATGACGACGCCTGACAACACGCCCGACGCCTCCGACACCGCTGACTCCGCCGTCGAGACCGGCGGCACCGTCGCACACACCGGGGTGGCCGCCCAGGACTGGGCGCAGGCCTCCGCCGATCCGCAGTACCGGGCCGCCGTCGTGGACCTGCTCGGCGCGCTGGCCTACGGGGAACTGGCGGCGTTCGAGCGGCTGGCGGAGGACGCCAAGCTGGCGCCGACGCTGGGGGACAAGGCGGAGCTGGCGAAGATGGCGTCGGCCGAGTTCCACCACTACGAGAAGCTGCGGGACCGGCTCACCGAGATCGGTGCCGAGCCCACGCAGGCGATGGAGCCGTTCGTCGCCGCGCTGGACGGCTTCCACAAGCAGACGGCGCCCTCGGACTGGCTGGAGGGGCTGGTCAAGGCGTACGTCGGTGACTCGATCGCCAGTGACTTCTACCGGGAGGTCGCCGCGCGGCTCGACTCGGACTCGCGGGGGCTGGTGCTGGCCGTGCTCGACGACACCGGGCACGCGTCGTTCGCCGTGGAGAAGGTGCGGGCCGCCATCGACGCCGACCCGCGTGTGGGCGGGCGGCTCGCGCTGTGGGCCCGGCGCTTGATGGGGGAGGCGCTGTCGCAGTCCCAGCGGGTCGTTGCCGACCGGGATGCGCTGTCCACGATGCTCGTGGGCGGGGTCGCGGACGGGTTCGATCTTGCCGAGGTCGGGAAGATGTTCTCGCGGATCACCGAGGCGCACACCAAGCGGATGGCTGCGCTGGGGCTGGCGGCTTAAACGCCGCCCCGCTTTCTGGGGGCCGGCCGGCCCCCCGGACCCCCGCTTCGGCCCTGGACGGGCCTCGTCCTCAAACGCCGGACGGGCTGATATGCCCGGACCCGCCCACGAGAAGCGGCCGTCGGCCTTCGGGCGGCGTCAGGAAGTCGGCGGCCGGTCGTCCTCGGAATCTACGCGGTCGCCGAGTGGCGGCTCAGTCTTCCCGCGGGGCGTACCAGCAGGGAGAGAGAGGCGGCGGAGACGACTGCCGCGCCGATGAGGATCACGAAGAGGTTGCCGAAGTCCAGCGCGGTGTGCGTGATGAACGCGCCGAAGAGGGCGCCGGCGACGCCCGTCGGCAGGACCAGGGAACTCGTCGGCAGACGGTGCGGCAGGCGGCGGGTGGCAGCCCACGCCAGGGCCAGGCCTAGGATCGCGGAGCTGAGCGCTTCCAAGAGCATGCTGGGGTCCCTCCCACATGGCCGACCTGCTCGAACCCGGTCGTAGCCCGTCATACCCCTGACCTGCGGAATGCAATCCTCCTGTGTGATCGACCCGTGCTCCGAACGTGGAGAGACGGGAGAGGCCCGGCGACCGTGGTCGCCGGGCCCCTCCCATTACGCCTGTTCGGTCGGCGCCTTCCCGCTTACAGCGCGCCGAAGCCCACCTTGCGCGGGGCCGGCTCGCCGAGCTCCACGTACGCAAGACGCTCTGCCGGGACCAGGACCTTGCGGCCGTGCTCGTCCACGAGGGTCAGCAGCTGTGACTTTCCGGCCAGCGCCTCGGACACCGCCCGCTCGACCTCCTCGGCACTCTGACCGCTCTCCAGAACGATCTCGCGGGGCGCGTGCTGCACGCCGATCTTGACCTCCACGGCTATGTCCCTCCGACGGTCAGTGAAGTGCGCGACCTTGCGCGCCGTACCCAGCACACATTAGCCCGGTGAGGGGACCTGCATGCTCCGCCCAAGAACGCCAGGAGCGAACAGGGGGCGGGAACAAACGCCCGATACGCTCAGTGGTGCTCGGTGCCGTGCAGCGGGAAGCCGGCGATGCCACGCCAGGCCAGGGACGTCAGCAGTTGCACCGCCTGGTCGCGCGGCACGCTGCGGTCGCTGTGCAGCCAGGAGCGGGCCACGACCTGGGCCAGACCGCCGAGGCCTGAGGCGAGCAGCATCGACTCCGCGCGCGAGAGGCCGGTGTCCTCGGCGATGACCTCGCAGATCGCCTCGGCGCACTCGTTCGTGACCTTGTCGACGCGCTCGCGCACGGCCGGCTCGTTGGTCAGGTCCGACTCGAAGACCAGGCGGAACGCGCCGCCGTCGTCCTCGACGTACGCGAAGTACGCGTCCATCGTCGCCCGTACACGCTGCTTGTTGTCGGTCGTCGACGCGAGCGCGTGCCGTACGGACTGGATCAGGGACTCACAGTGCTGGTCCAGCAGCGCGAGGTACAGGTCGAGCTTGCCCGGGAAGTGCTGGTAGAGCACCGGCTTGCTGACGCCGGCGCGCTCGGCGATGTCGTCCATCGCTGCAGCGTGGTAGCCCTGCGCGACGAACACCTCCTGGGCGGCGCCCAGCAGCTGGTTCCGTCGGGCACGGCGCGGCAGGCGAGTGCCCCGCGGGCGTGCCGCCTCTGTCTGCTCGATGGCTGTCACGCCGCCTCCCAATGTCGTCCACATGCGGTGTGCGCCGCGCCGCCATCGTACTTTTCGGTAACCCTGGTGTGCGCGGTGCGAGCGCAGAATTTCACGGACCGGACGGTGGCGAAAGTCGCACAGAAGGTTTGAAACCCGGCCGGAACGGGCAGCAAATGGTCTCTTTGCTGTTCAACGGCACTCTCTTCCGTGCCCACCTGTACCTTCATTCACCTTCGTTTCGTGCAGCCGATGACAGGCGTCACCGATAGTCGTCCTCGTCGATGGAGACGACGCGCGCCTGTTCGATGAGATCGGCCTCGTTGGCCCGGTCCTGGTCGGCGTCGGTCGGCCGGTCGTCGCGGTCGCGCCGGACCTCGGCGTGCTGCTCGGCCGCGTCGGCGGCGGGTGCCTCGACGTCGTACTCCTCGTCCTGCTCGGTGTCGTCGTCCGCGAAGGTCTCGGGGTCGGTGGGATCGACGGCCATGGCGGGCTCCCTTTCTAGAACGTCCCCGTGGGGCACAACGTCCCTGGGTGAAGCAGGGGTCCACTTCCGGGTGCCCTGCGTACGAGCCTAGGAGACACAGGTTCCGGACGCTATGCGATCTGCGGGGGATCTGCGGGCAATTCGGGCGTGCTCCGGGTGGCTTCCGTGAGCGGGATGCGTCTGGCGGGTTTCCCGGCCGGGAAACTGCCATGTACGTGTCGACTTGTGACGGCGAACACATGAACCACTGCGTGATCGTCTCGTAACATTGCCGCATGTCTTCGACCGAGCTCCCGTCAGCGCCGGCCGCCAATGTGCTCCCCAAGGTGGCGACCGTCAGGGTCGCCGAGGGGGAGCGGCTGCGGTCGGTCGGGCTGCCCGGGATCACGCTGACGGTGCGGTCGAGGCCGCCCGCGCGCGAGGGGCTGCCGCCCGCGCTGTACGTCCATGGACTCGGCGGTTCCTCGCAGAACTGGTCGGCGCTGATGGAACTGCTCGAAGGCGAGGTCGACTGTGAGGCCGTCGACCTGCCGGGCTTCGGCGACTCGCCACCGCCGGACGACGGCGACTACTCGATCACCGCGCACGCACGCGCGGTGATTCGCTATCTCGACGCCTCCGGCCGCGGACCCGTACACCTCTTCGGCAACTCGCTCGGCGGCGCGGTCACCACGCGCGTCGCCGCCGTACGCCCGGACCTGGTCCGTACGCTCACGCTCGTGTCGCCCGCCCTGCCGGAGATCCGCGTCCAGCGCAGCGCCGTGCCCACCGCACTGCTCTCGGTGCCCGGAGTGACCTCGCTGTTCACCCGGCTCACCAAGCAGTGGACGGCGGAGCAGCGGGTCCGTGGCGTGCTGCACCTCTGCTACGGCGACCCCGGCCGGGTGACACCGGAAGGCTTCAGCAATGCCGTCCAGGAGATGAACCGGCGGCTGCAACTGCCGTACTTCTGGGACGCGATGACGCGTTCCGCGCGCGGGCTGGTCAACGCCTACACGCTGAGCGGCCAGCACGCGCTGTGGCGCCAGGCCGAGCGGGTACTGGCTCCGACGCTGCTCATCTACGGCGGCCGGGACCAGCTCGTCGGCTACCGCATGCGCAGCAAGGCCGCGCGTGCCTTCCGCGACTCCCGCCTGCTGAGCCTGCCGGATGCCGGGCACGTGGCGATGATGGAATACCCGGAGGTGGTCGCCCGCGCGTTCGGTGAACTGCTTGCGGAGACGGCGGAGACGGGGGAGTCGGAGGCCGCTCGGGGCGCCGGGGCCGCGAGACGGAGTGCGGGTGGAGCCGGGGCCGCCGCGAACGGCGAGGGCACCATGACCGAGATCTCGGGGAGCTGAGGCGCGACGTGGGACGCCACAGCAGGCGCGGGTCCGCCGCCAAGCCCAACCGCGACACCGCGGACACAACCGCACGACAGGACTCCCGGGGGGCACAGCCGGAGCCGGGCACGGCCCAGCGGGGGACGTCCGTGCCGGGTCCGGGGCCCGGTCGGGCTCCGGGTGCCCGACCGCCGGGTCCGGCACCGGGCGCGGGCCCGAGCGGCCCGCCACAGTCCGGCGGACCCGGCGGCGGTCGTCGGGTGCCTGGGCCGCCGCCCGGCCGGCAGGGGATGCCCGCGGGTGGAGGTCCGGCCTACGGAGGCCGCGGCTTCCCCGACGGCACGCCCGCGCAGGGGGTCCCGAGGCTGCCCGACGGCACGCCTGCTCACGGCTCTCCGAGGTTCCCCGACGGCACGCCCGCACATGGTTTCCCGAGGTTCCCCGACGGCACCCCGGCCCACGGCGTGCCCCGTTTCGCCGACGGTACGCCCGCCCATGGCACCCCCCAGGCCCGTGCCGGCCACCCCGAGCAGCGTGAATCCGGCGGTGGCTGGGGCGAGTTGAGGGGGCGTGCCGGCGTTGCGTACGGCGCTCCCGCGGCGGCCGGCGCCCCGCCCGTGACCGGTGTTCCCGTGCCGCGGCCCCGGCGGGCAGCGCCGTCCGAAGGGCCCCGGCAGGACTACCTGGAGGCCTTCGAGGGTGACGGGGACGTCGACGTCTTCGCGCCGCATACGACCGGGACCGCGCACGCCTCCGACCCGTACGCCTCCGACCCGTACGCCTCCGTCACCGAATGGGACACCAGGACCGGCGCCGGTGCCGCCGACGACACCGGGACACAGGCCGGCACCGACGTCGACGACGATGCCCCGCCGACCGGTGAGCCCGTGGCGGCGAAGGGCTCCAAGGGCCGGGCCTTCTCCGGCATCGCCGCTGCGGCCGTCGTCACCGTGCTGGCCGTTGTCGTCGCCGGTCAGGTCGCGAAGGGGCGGGAGGACGGCGACGTACAGTCTCAGTCCGCCACCGATCAGGAGCGGGACGCCCGCGACTCGGCCTCGCGCGGCGACGGGCGGCCGACGCCGGACGGTCCGCCGAATGTGCCGGCGCCGCTGACGTACGAGCAGAAGATGGGCGAGACGTACGCGCTCAGCGCCAAGCTCAAGGGCGCGGGCAGGTTCGACGCGGTCCCGGGGATCGCCAAGGCGCCCGGCAAGGGGCAGAAGTACACCTACCGCGTGGACGTGGAGCAGGGGCTCGGGCTCGACGGCGAACTCTTCGCCGAGGCCGTGCAGAAGACGCTCAACGACGACCGGAGCTGGGCGCACGACGGCGCCCGTACCTTCGAGCGCATCTACTCCGGCAAGCCGGATTTCGTGATCACGCTGGCCAGCCCCGGTACGACGGCCGACTGGTGTGCCAAGTCCGGTCTGGACACCACCGTCGACAATGTGTCGTGCGACTCCGCCTCCACCGAGCGCGTCATGATCAATGCGTACAGATGGGCGCAAGGGTCGGAGACATACGGTGATCGCATCCACGAGTACCGGCAGATGCTGATCAACCACGAGGTCGGTCACCGGCTCGGCTACTCCCATGTGACCTGCGACAAGGACGGCGAGCTCGCCCCGGTCATGCAGCAGCAGACCAAGTTCCTCGACCACGACGGGATCCGCTGCCGGGCCAACGCCTGGATGTATCCCGGGAGTTGACGGGTGACTCATACGTCACATTGACATGTGCAGCGAGTTCGTACATATTTCTGCACATGTCGACCCGTCACACCCCCACTCGCGCCGCCATCGAGCTGGCGCTGATCGGTGTGACCGCCCTGTGCGTGGCCGACATCGACTGTCGCTGACGCCCGCCCCCTGGCGTTCGCGTCGCGATCTTCTTCTCTTCACTCCTGTGAGCCGCTGACGGGTTTCGGACCCGTGGCGCGTTCCTGGGCTGCCGACGACCCGACGCCGGGGCAGACGTCTGTGCACTCCCGTCTCACTCCGCGTCATTTCGTCTCGATATCCGAGACTCATCATTCCGAGAGGTCGTCTCCGATGCGTCAATCGTCCGCCATAGCGCGCCGCGTGGCCGCGGCATCCGTCAGCCTGGTCGTGGCAGCGGGCGCCGCCGCCTGCGGGCCTGAGGACAACGATGCCAAGAGTGCCGGCGGCGACTCCACGCCCCACAAGGGCGGCACGCTCACGGTCCTGAACTCCAATCCCCAGCAGGACTTCGACCCGGCCCGTCTGTACACCTCCGGCGGCGGAAACGTCCCCTCTCTCGTCTTCCGTACGCTCACCACCCGCAACCGCGAGAACGGTGAGGCCGGCGCCGAGGTCGTCCCCGACCTCGCCACCGACACCGGGCGCCCGAACAAGGATGCGACCGTGTGGACGTACACCCTCAAGGAGGGCCTCAAGTACGAGGACGGCACCCCGATCGCCTCGGCCGACATCAAGTACGGCATCGAGCGCTCCTTCGCTCCCGAACTGTCCGGCGGTGCCCCGTACTTGAGGGACTGGCTGGTCGGCGCGGCCGACTACCAGGGGCCGTACAAGGACAAGAAGGGTCTCTCGGCGATCGAGACGCCGGACGAGCGGACCATCGTCTTCCGTCTCAACAAGCCCGAGGGCGAGTTCCCGTACCTGGCGACGCAGACGCAGTTCACGCCGGTGCCGAAGGACAAGGACACCGGAACGAAGTACGAGGAGCACCCGGTCTCGTCCGGCCCGTACAAGGTCGTGAAGAACGAGAACGACGGTGAGCGGCTCACCCTGGAGCGCAACACCCACTGGTCCGCCTCGACGGACGCCGAGCGCAAGGCCTACCCCGACAAGATCGACGTACGGTCCGGGCTCGACTCGTCGGTGATCAACCAGCGGCTGTCCGCGTCCCAGGGTGCGGACGCCGCCGCGGTCACCACGGACACCAACCTCGGCCCGGCCGAGCTGGCCAAGGTGACCGGCGACAAGGAACTGGCCGCGCGCGTCGGTACCGGGCACTTCGGCTACACCAACTACATCGCGTTCAACCCGAAGACCAAGCCGTTCGACAACGCCAAGGTGCGGCAGGCGATCTCGTACGCCCTCGACCGGTCGTCCGTGGTGAACGCGGCGGGCGGGTCCGCGCTCGCCGAGCCCGCGACCACCTTCCTGCCCAACCAGAAGTCCTTCGGCTACACACCGTACGACCACTTCCCGGCGGGTGCGGCCGGTGACCCGGCGAAGGCCAAGGAGCTGCTGAAGGAGGCCGGTTACGCGAACGGGCTGACCGTCACCCTGACCCACTCCAACGCCAAGGACTTCGAGACCAGCCCCGAGATCGCGACCGCGATCCAGGACGCGCTCAAGAAGGCGGGCATCACGGTCAAGCTTCAGGGTCTGGAGGAGAACGACTACTCCGACAAGATCCACAACGTGAAGACCGAGCCCGGCTTCTTCCTCGCCCACTGGGGTGCCGACTGGCCCTCCGGCGGGCCCTTCCTCGCCCCGATCTTCGACGGCCGGCAGATCGTCAAGGACGGCGCGAACTTCAACACCGGCCTGCTCGACGACACGTCCGTCAACACCGAGATCGACGCGATCAACAAGCTGACCGACCTTGACGCCGCCGCCGAGCGGTGGGGTGCGCTGGACAAGAAGATCGGCGAACAGGCGCTGACGGTGCCGCTGTTCCACCCCGTCTACAAGCGGCTGTACGGCGAGGCCGTCAAGAACGTCGTGATCAGCGACTGGACCGGCGTGCTGGACATCTCCCAGGTCGCGGTGAAGTAGCGCCGTGAGCGAGGCAGTCATTGCCGTCGAGGCTCCCGGGGTGCCTGCTCCGGGGGCCTCGGGGGCCCGTCAGTTCTGGCGGCGGCTACGTACGCAGCGCGCCGCCCTGGTCGCGGCGGCCGTCGTCGCGCTGCTCGTCCTGGTCGCGCTCGCCGCGCCGCTGCTCACCGCGGTCGAGGGCCAGGACCCGACCACCTACCACCCGTCCCTCGTGGACTCCGCGCGCGGGGGCGTGCCCATCGGGTCGTTCGGCGGAGTGAGCGCCGACCACTGGCTCGGAGTCGAACCGCAGACCGGGCGGGACCTGTTCGCGCGGCTCGTCCACGGCGCCCGGGTCTCCCTCGGAGTCGCGCTGGCCGCGACCGTCGTCCAGGTGACCATCGGCGTCGTGGTGGGCGTCGCCGCCGCGCTCGGCAGCCGCTGGGTCGACCAGCTGCTGAGCCGCTTCACCGACGTCATCGTGGCGATGCCGCTGATGATCATGGCGTTGGCGCTGCTCGCGATCGTGCCGTCGAGCTTCCCGCGGCCCGTGCTGGTCGCCCTCGTCATCGGCCTGATCGCCTGGGGCAACATCGCGAAGATCGTGCGCGCCCAGACGCTCACCCTGAAGGGGCTCGACTACGTCGCAGCCGCCCGGCTCAGCGGTTGGGGCACGTGGCGGATCGCCCGCCGGGAACTGCTGCCCGGCATCGCCGCCCCGGTCATCACGTACGCGGCCCTGCTGGTCCCGGTCAACATCTCCGTGGAGGCGGCCCTGTCCTTCCTCGGCGTCGGGGTGAAGCCGCCGACGCCGTCCTGGGGACAGATGCTCACCGCCGCCGACGTCTGGTACCAGGCCGCCCCGCAGTACCTGCTGCTGCCCGCCGGCGCGCTCTTCGTGACCGTCCTCGCCCTCACCGTCCTCGGCGACGGCGTGCGTACGGCGCTCGACCCGCGCGCGGCGTCCCGGCTGCGGGTCGGCACGGGCCGCAAGAGGGAGGCCAAGGCATGAGCGGCCTCACCGGTCTCACCAGTCTCATGAATCTCACCAGTCTCAGGAGCCTCGGAGGCTTCGTCCTGCGCCGGACCGTCGGCGTCGTCATCACCCTGTTCGCCATCTCGGTGATCGTCTACGTCGTCTTCTACGTCACCCCCGGCAACGTCGCCCAGATCACCTGCGGCCCGCGATGCTCGCCCGCCCAGGTGCAGCAGGTCGCCGAGCAACTGCACCTGAACGACCCGCTGTACACGCGCTACTGGCATTTCCTGGAGGGTCTCGTCGCCGGCCAGGACTACTCGACGGGCGCGTCCGTGCAGCACTGCTCGGCGCCCTGCCTCGGATTGTCGTACCAGAGCCACCAGCAGGTCACCCAGCTGATCCTGGCGAAGCTGCCGGTCAGCCTGTCGCTCGTGTTCGGTGCGATGGTGCTGTGGCTGATCCTGGGCGTCGGCACGGGCGTCCTGTCCGCATGGCGACGCGGCCGTCTCACCGAGCGGCTGCTGACCGGCGTCACGCTCGCCGGCGTGGCCACGCCGGTCTTCGTGATCGGTCTGGTCCTGATGATCGTCGTCTGCGGGCAGCTCCAACTGCTGCCGTTCCCGCAGTACGTCGCCTTCACCGACGATCCCGAACAGTGGGCGTGGAACCTGCTGCTGCCTTGGCTTTCCCTGGCCCTCATCGAGGCCGCCGCGTTCGCCCGTCTCACGCGCGCGGCCATGCTGGAGACGCTGGCCGAGGACCACATCCGCACCTTCCGGGCGTACGGCGTCGGCGAGCGGTCGGTCATCGGACGGCACGCGCTGCGCGGGGCCCTCGCGCCGGTCATCGCGCTGAACGCCAACAACTTCGGCGGTGCGGTCGGCGGCGCGGTGCTCACCGAGACGCTCTTCGGACTGCCCGGCATCGGACAGGAACTGGTCCACGCGGTCAACGTCGTCGACCTTCCGGTCGTCGTCGGCATGGTCCTGGTCATCGGCTTCTTCGTGGTCGTCGCCAACGCCGTCGCGGACGTGCTGTACGCGGTGGCCGACCGACGGGTGGTGCTGGCATGAGCCTCGTGGACGTCATCGACCTGACGGTCGAGTTCGGGTCCCTGCGGGCCGTCGACGGCCTGTCCTTCCGGCTGGAGCAGGGTGCCGCCCTCGCCCTCGTCGGCGAATCAGGCTCCGGGAAGTCCACGGTCGCCTCGGCGTTGCTGGGGCTGCACCGCGGCACGGGCGCACGGGTCGGCGGGTCGGTCGAGGTCGCCGGCGTCGACGTACGGCAGGCCTCGGACGAGGAACTGCGGCGACTGCGCGGCGGGAAGGCGGCCATGGTCTTCCAGGACCCGCTGTCCTCGCTCGACCCGTACTACGCGATCGGCGACCAGATCGCCGAGGTGTACCGCACACACACGCGTGTCTCGCGACGAGCGGCACGCGCGCGTGCGGTCGAGGTGCTGGACCGGGTTGGAATTCCGGACGCACTACGGCGATCCCGTTCCCGCCCGCACGAGTTCAGCGGCGGCATGCGCCAGCGTGCCCTCATCGCCATGGCACTGGCCTGCGCGCCCGACCTGCTGATCGCCGACGAGCCGACGACCGCGCTCGACGTGACCGTCCAGGCCCAGATCCTCGACCTGCTGCACAGGCTGCGCGAGGAGACCGGGATGGGTCTCCTGCTCGTCACCCACGACGTCGGCGTCGCCGCCGAGAGCGTCGACGAGGTGCTGGTGATGCGGCACGGACGGGCGGTGGAACGCGGCCCGGTCGCCGACGTCCTGGGAGCTCCGGAGCAGCCGTACACGCGCGAACTGCTGCACGCGGTCCCGCGCGTGGACACGCCGCGCGTCATCCGTGAGGGCGCCAAGGAGCCGGAGGGGGCGACGACCGCCTCGGCGGACGGCGCCTCGGCAGACGTTGCGTCGGTGGACCTGGCCTCGGCGGACGTCGTCCTGGAGGCGACCGGCCTGCGGCGTGAATTCGGCCGCGGAAAGCGGGCGTTCACGGCGGTGGACGACGTGTCGTTGACGATCCGCCGCGGTGAGACCCTGGGCGTCGTGGGGGAGAGCGGCAGCGGCAAGACGACCCTCGGGCGCATGCTGGTCGGCCTCCTGGAGCCGACGGCGGGCGAGGTCCGTTACGACGGCCACACGCGCGCGGGCGTGAATCCCGCGGTGCAGATGGTCTTCCAGGACCCTGTCTCCTCCCTCAACCCCCGCCGCACCGTGGGCGAGTCGATCGCCGACCCGCTCCGCGCGCGGGGCGAGGACGACGAGGGGCGTATCCGGGGGCGCGTACGGGAACTGCTGGAGCGCGTAGGGCTCGAAGCGGCGCACTACGACCGCTACCCCCACGAGTTCAGCGGCGGTCAGCGCCAGCGCGTGGGCATCGCGCGGGCGCTCGCCGCCGACCCGCGCGTCATCGTCTGCGACGAGCCCGTCTCCGCGCTCGACGTCACCACGCAGGCCCAGGTCGTGGCCCTGCTGGGCGAGTTGCAGCGTGAGCTGGGACTCGCGCTCGTCTTCGTCGCGCACGACCTCGCCGTCGTACGCCAGGTCAGCGACCGGGTCGCGGTGATGCGGGGCGGGCGGATCGTCGAGGAGGGCCTCGCCGACGAGGTGTACGACAACCCGCAGGACCCGTACACCAAGCAGCTCCTGGCCGCGGTACCCGCGCTCGACCCGCGGATCGCGGCCCAGCGGCGGGCGGCGCGACGGGAGTTGGCCGCGGTGTGACCGTCCGAGCCGTTCAGGTGTGACGATGCGTGCGCGTTTACTCTCTTAGCGCGACGGAACGCGACCCGCACGGGAAAGTTACGACCGTTCACCCCTTTTGGTGGCGCGATGGACAACCGTCCGTCGCGCCACCGCCTTGTCCGCATACGTTCGTCCCGCTGTGAGCCGCCGGGGGAACGGCGGCTCTCCTAAGGGAGATCGGGGGTGTGCTCGTGCGCATCGGACTGATTGCGGAGGGTGGCTATCCGTATGTGAGCGGTGACGCCAGGCTCTGGTGCGACCGGCTCGTGCGCGGGCTCGGACAGCACGAGTTCGACATCTACGCGCTCAGCCGCAGTGAGTGCCAGGAGGACGAGGGCTGGATCCCGCTGCCACCCCAGGTCACCCGCGTGCGCACGGCGCCGCTGTGGGCGGCCGAGGACGACGGGGTGGTGTACGGGCGCCGCGCGCGCCGGCGGTTCGCCGACTGCTACGGCGAGTTGGTGACCGTGCTCTGCGCAGGTGCCACCACAGACGCGTCCGGCACCCCCGAAGACGCGTCGGCCACCGAGGCGGACCGTTTCGGCAACGCGCTGTACGGCCTCGCCGAACTCGCCTGCGAAGCAGGCGGGTTGGTGGGAGCGCTCCGCTCCGAGTCCGCCGTACGCATCCTCGAGCGCGCCTGCCGAGCGCGGGGCGCCCTGCGCACGGCGCGCGAGGCGCGCGTCCCTGATCTGCTGGCCGTCGCCGCGCATCTCGAACGCACCCTGCGCCCCCTCTCGCTCGACTGGTACGAGGACGACGGCCTGGGCTCGGTCGACCTGTGCCACGCCACGTCCGGCGGCGCCGCGGCCCTGCCTGCCCTGCTCGCCCGCCACTTCCACGGCGTACCGCTGCTGCTGACCGAGTACGGCGTCCGGCTGCGCACTCACTATCTGGCCGAGACCGACGCCTCGCCCGCCGTGCGCTCCCTGCTCGCCGCCCTGCACGGCAGGCTCGCCGCCGAGTCCTACGCCCGTGCCGCGCTCATCACGCCGGGCAACGGTCACGCCCGCCGCTGGCAGGAGCGCTGCGGCGCCGAGCGCGCGAAGCTCCGCACGGTCTACCCCGGCATGGACGCCGACCGCTTCGCCGAGGTCGGCGAGGGCCCGGACCGCGCGGACCCGGACACCCTTGTCTGGGTCGGCCGCGTCGAACCGGCCAAGGACCTGGTGTCGTTGCTGCACGCCTTCGCCGAGGTCCGCAAGGAGGAACCGAAGACCCGCCTGCGGATCGTCGGCACCGCCTCGGGCGCCGAGGGTGCCGCCTATCTCGGCCACTGCAAGGTGCTGGCCGCGCAGCTCTTCCCCGACGAGGCCGAGGGTCCGCACACAGTCGGCCACAACCCGGTCTCCTTCGAGGAGATCGGCGGCCCTGAGGTCCCGGCCCTCGCCTACGCCTACGCCTCGGGCGCCGTGGCCGTCCTGTCCAGCGTCGTGGAGGGCTTCCCGATCGGCCTGGTCGAGGCCATGTTCTGCGGCCGCGCGACGGTGTCCACCGACGTCGGCGCGGTGGTGGAGGTCATCGGCGGCACCGGTCTCGTCGTACCGCCGCGCAATCCCCGCGCGCTCGCGGAGGCCTGCGTGGCGCTGTTGCGCGACCCCGAGCGCCGCGAGCGCCTGGGCGCGGCGGGACGCACGCGTGCGCTCGAACTGTTCACCGTCGAGCAGAACGTCGCAGCATTTCACGGCATTTACCTGGAGATCGTCTCGCGCACACCGGTCCGCCGAGTCGTCCTCGACGATTCCGGCGCCCCCCTGCCCTTCGCCGTCCCCGCCGAGGCCCACGTCCCCGGCCGCTGGCCCGACCGCACCACACGCCTGGTCGCCCGCGGCGGCCCACCCCGGCCGCCGGGAGCCCCCGTACGCGCCACCGCCCTGCCCGCGACGGAGGGAGCGCGATGAACGGCCTGGGAGGACTGGACCGCCCCGGGGCCCCCACCAGCCCCGGTGCATGGGACGAACGCTCGGAGGAGTGGCTCACGCCGGACGCCTACGCGGGGGAGGACGCGGCGGCAGGGGCGGACGTAGGGGTGGACGCGGTGGCAGGGATGGACGTACGGGCAGGCGGGGCCGCCGGGGTTGACGTACGGACACGCGCGGCCGCTGGGACGGACGTACGGACACGCGCGGCCGCTGGGACGGAGGCAAGGGAAGGTGCGGCCGCTAGGACGGACGTAAGGGAAGGCACGGCCGACGGACCGCCCCTCACCGCCGCCGACGCACGAACCGCCACCGCCACCCCCACGCGCACCACCGGCACCCCCACGCGCACCACCGGCACCCGATCAACCCCCACGGACCCCCGCACCACCTCCGCCGGCCGCATGGGCGCCGACCCCGTGAAGGCGCTGATGTACCGTCACCGAGGCCTGTGCGAACGCGCGGTGGACCCCTTGGACATCGCGGCCGGCCTGGAAGCCCACGGCATCACCGACCGCACCGCCTCCCGCTTCCTGCACCGGGACGTCTTCTCGCTCGCGGAGGAGATGTACGCCCGAGTGCCCCGCGACGCCGAGTCACGCCCAGGCGCCACGGCCCTCACCACCCCCCGCGCCCGAGCGGACTGGATTCTCCTCGCCCTCCTCCCCGGAGCCATCTGCGCGGCGTCTGTGACCGCCCTGCACCTCACCCACGGCCAGTCCCGCCTGATCGCGGCCGTCGCAGGAACCCTCGCCGTGGCCCTCGCCGTGCGCGCCGCCCTGGCCCGGGGCCCCCTCGCCGGCAAGGACCGTGCACACCCCACCATCACGCGGATCACCTGGCTCCTCGCCTACGCCCTCCTCGGCGACGGCCTCCTCCAGGCAGCCGCCACCGGGGGCCCGGACGCCCTCCCCACCGGCACCGCCGAAGGCCCTTGGCCCCTCACCACAGCCCCCGTACTGGCCCTCACCCTCTCCTGCGCCCCGGCGGCGTGGTGCGCCCACCTCTTCGCCGTACGGGCCCGTCGCAAACTCTCGGCCAGCCGAGCCCTGGAGGAGTTCGCCACCTCGGCAAAGCCCTTGCTCCTGGGCACGTTCGCTCTCTACCTCTGCGCCCTGACGGCTCTGCTGACCCTCACGACGACCACCCTGAACGAGCCCCCCGCCTACCTCCAGACCCTCACCCTGGGCGCCCTCCTGCTCCTCGCCCGCCTCCTCACCACCCACGGCTTCACCCACGCCCCCGCACTCGTCCTCACCGCCGCAGCCTCAGCCGAGGCAACGGCCCTGGCCGCCCTCTTCGCCGCCCGCCTCCCCGGCTGCGCCTTGCTGGCGACCCCCGTGCAGACCCTCATCGACACATGGGGCCCGGCCGCCATCCCCACCATCGCCTGCGGCGCAGGCGCCCTGACCCTCCTTCTGCACACATTGCGCACCGTGACGAGGGCATCGGCACACGCGAGGGCGGACGACACATGCTGACGGATCAGCAACCACGTCGTGCCCGCACCCGCGTACGGCGGCAAGGGGCCGTGCCGGGGGGTGTCCGCCCGCAGCGGCGGGCGTCAAGAGACAGCCCCTCTGGCCCGACAGCAACCGCCCGACCGAGGACGGACACCCCCCGGCGCGGCCCCGACCCACAACGCACTCGCAGGCGCGACGCGAACCCCCACCCAGCGGCACAGGCCGCCGCAGGCATACGCCCCCACAGCCCCGCCGAACGCCCCCTGCCCGAAACTTCCCTCCCGCCCGAAACCCCTCCCTCGCCCGAAACCCCTGTCTCGCCCGAAAGCCCCTCCGCCTGAAGTCCTCGAAGGAGAACCCCAAATGATCACCTCCCGACCCGACCACACCTCGGCCCCGGGAGCCGCCCGATGAGAGTCCTGCTGATCGGAGCCAACGGCTACCTCGGCCGCTTCGTAGCCGACCGCCTCCTCGCCGACCCCGCCGTCCAACTCACCGCGCTGGGCCGCGGCGACGACGCCGACGTCCGCTTCGACCTCGCATCAGGCAGCCCCGGCGCCCTCACCCGCTTCCTCGACGCGGTCCACCCCGGCGTAGTCATCAACTGCGCGGGCGCCACCAGAGGCGGCGCCCGCGAACTCACCCGCCACAACACCGTCGCCGTCGCCACCGTCTGCGAGGCCCTGCGCCGCAGCGGCTGCGGCGCCCGCCTCGTCCAGATCGGCTGCGGCGCCGAGTACGGCCCGAGCCAGCCCGGCTCCTCCACGGCCGAGGACGCCGTCCCCCGCCCCGGCGGCCCGTACGGCGTCAGCAAACTCGCCGCCACCGAACTGGTCCTGGGCTCCGGTCTGGACGCCGTGGTCCTCCGGGTCTTCTCGCCCGCAGGCCCGGGCACCCCCGCCGGCTCCCCCCTCGGCCGCCTCGCCGAGGCCATGCGCCGCGCCATGCAGTCGGGCGACGGAGAGCTCAAACTCACCGGCCTCGGCGCCCAACGCGACTTCATCGACGTCCGCGACGTGGCCCGCGCAGTCCACGCCGCCTCGCTGTCCGCCGCGCAGGGCGTCATCAACATCGGCTCGGGCCGCGCAGTCCGCCTCCGCGACGCCGCAGCCGTGCTCGCCCGCGTGGCGGGGTATGGCGGCGCCCTCCACGAACTCGACGGCCCGCCCGGCCCGTTGCGGGCATCCATCGGCCACCCGCGCCCCGATTCGGACCACTTGTCCCACGCCGGCCACACCGCCCACGCCGCCCACACCGCTCACGCGACCCACGTGGCGCACGCGGCCCACGCCGCCCAGGCGGGCCAGGTCTCCCCGGCCGCCTACCCGTACCCGGACGGCTGCGGCAGCTGGCAGCAGGCCGACGTACGCACCGCCCGCGACCGGCTCGGCTGGCGCCCCCGTATCAACCTCGAAGAGTCCCTGGGCGATATCTGGATGGAGGCGGCATGCCGTATCTGACCGGCGCCACGCCGCCCACAGCGAGCACCGACCTCCGTACCGGCCTCGGCATCCCCGGCTATGCGCATCCCCTGCTCGCCCCGACCGAGTGGGGCGAACTCACCCGCCCCGGAACCCCCCTGGACTGGGTCGTCCTCAACGTCGCCGACGGCCCCGGCGCCCGACCCGACCCCCACTGCCTGGAGGCCGCCGGCAGACTCCGCAACGCCGGAGTCCGCGTCCTCGGCCACCTCGACGCGGCCCACCTCGACCCGGCCCACGCCGGCACGACCCGCCTCAACCGGGCCCACGCCGGCACGGCCCGCTACGACAGGGCTCACCGCGGCACGACCCACCTCGCCGGGAACCACTGCGGTGCGTCCCACGGCGGCGCGTCCCACGGCGCCCGCCCCTTCGACGAGGTGATCTCCGAGGCCCAGCGCTACCTCGACTGGTACCTCGTCGACGGCTTCTTCCTCGATCGCTGCCCGACCGAACGCGCCGCCCTGCCCGAGGTCCGCCGCACGGTCAGCACGCTCCGCGCCCTGCGTGACGAGGCCCACATCGTCCTCGGCCACGGCACCCACCCGCACCCGGGCTACGCCGAGTGTGCCGACCAACTGGTCACCTTCCGCGGCTCGTGGAGCGACTACCGCTGGTCGCAGGTTGCCGAGTGGACGGCCGACTATCCGCCCGACCGCTTCTGCCACTTCGTCCACGGGGTGCCCCTCGGGCACCTCGACGAGGCACTGCGCATAGCCCGCTGGCAGGGCGCCGCCACGATCTGGTTCACCGACCGCACGGACCGCGGCGGGCGCACCGACCCCTGGGAGACCATGCCCGGCTACTGGGACGAAATCGTCTCGCGGATCGGAACAGGTGTCTCGGAATGAAAAAGGCCATGGCACTGTTACGGGGAGAACAACCGTAGTGATAGACCGACCAACGGAGTCCCCGTGTCGCTGCCACCCCTGGTCGAGCCGGCCGCCGAGCTCACCGTAGACGAGGTTCGCAGGTACTCCCGCCACCTGATCATCCCCGATGTCGGGATGGACGGGCAGAAGCGGCTGAAGAACGCCAAGGTGCTGTGTGTGGGCGCCGGCGGCCTGGGCTCGCCGGCGCTGATGTACCTGGCCGCCGCAGGCGTCGGCACGCTCGGCATCGTGGAGTTCGACGAGGTCGACGAGTCGAACCTGCAGCGCCAGATCATCCACAGCCAGGCCGACATCGGCCGCTCCAAGGCCGAGTCCGCGCGCGACTCCGTCCTCGGCATCAACCCGTACGTGAACGTGATCCTTCACGAGGAGCGGCTCGAGGCCGACAACGTGATGGACATCTTCAGCCAGTACGACCTGATCGTCGACGGCACGGACAACTTCGCGACCCGCTACCTGGTCAACGACGCCTGCGTGCTGCTGAACAAGCCGTACGTCTGGGGCTCGATCTACCGCTTCGACGGCCAGGCCTCCGTCTTCTGGTCCGAGCACGGTCCCTGCTACCGCTGCCTCTACCCGGAGCCCCCGCCCCCCGGCATGGTCCCCTCCTGCGCCGAGGGCGGCGTGCTCGGCGTGCTGTGCGCGTCCATCGGCTCCATCCAGGTCAACGAGGCCATCAAGCTGCTCGCGGGCATCGGTGAGCCGCTGGTCGGCCGCCTGATGATCTACGACGCCCTGGAGATGCAGTACCGCCAGGTCAAGGTCCGCAAGGACCCGGGCTGCGCGGTCTGCGGCGAGAACCCGACCGTCACCGAGCTCATCGACTACGAGGCCTTCTGCGGCGTCGTCTCCGAGGAGGCCCAGGAGGCCGCCGCGGGCTCGACGATCACTCCGAAGCAGCTCAAGGAGTGGATCGACGACGGCGAGAACATCGACATCATCGATGTCCGTGAGATCAACGAGTACGAGATCGTCTCGATCCCCGGCGCCCGTCTGATCCCGAAGAACGAGTTCCTCATGGGCACCGCCCTGGAGAGCCTCCCGCAGGACAAGAAGATCGTCTTGCACTGCAAGACGGGTGTCCGCAGTGCGGAAGTCCTCGCGGTCCTGAAGTCCGCGGGCTTCTCCGACGCCGTACACGTCGGCGGCGGTGTGATCGGCTGGGTCAACCAGATCGAACCGGACAAGCCGGTCTACTGAGCGAACGGCTCCGCCCTCAGGGCGGGACCGGCTCCGGTGGCGGAGGCTTCGAGCACCACGCGTGGTCGAAGCCCCCGCCACCGTCATGAGCAGACCTTGCCGTCCTTGGGCACCGTCCCCTGAAGCAGGTACGCGTTGATCGCCGAGTCGACGCAGTCGCTGCCCTTCCCGTACGCGGCGTGGCCCTCGCCCTTCCACGTCAGCGTCACACCGACGCCCTTGCCGAGCTCGTCGGCCATCTTCCGGGTGCCCTCGTAGGGCGTCGCCGGATCGCCGGTGTTGCCGACCAGCAGGATCGGCGCCGCACCCGGCGCGCTCACCTCGGGGGTGTCGTACTGCCCGGCCACCGGCCAGTCGTGACACCAGCCGGCCGTGTCCCAGCCCAGCATGGGTCCGAACACGGGTGAGACCTTCTCGAACCGCGGCAGCAGCTTCCTCGCCTCCTCGGCGGTGGGGCGCTGCTTGTCGTCCAGGCACGATATGACCCGTTGCGAGTGGCCCCCCGTGACGTAGTGCCCCGACGGGTCGCGATCGTTGTACTCGTCGGCGAGGGCCAGGAGTTCCGAGCCGTCTCCCTGCTCGGCCGCATCGAGCGCGCTGGTGAGGGTCGGCCAACTCGCCTCGCTGTACAGCGGCCTGAGGAGACCGGTGAGCGCGAGTGCCTCCGTGAGCTTTCGCTCGGATCCGGTCGGGAGCGGGCTCTCATCGATCCGCTTCAGCAGGTCCACGATCTTCTGCGAGCCCTCCTCGGCGTCCTGCCCGGTGGACTTGAGGTAGTTGTTCAACGCGCGCTGGAAGCCCCTGGCCTGGTTCTCGACATGCCCCGCCGCGTCGGCACTCGGGTCGGCGACCGCGTCCAGGATCAGTCGCCCGACGTTTTTCGGGAACAAGTGGGCGTAGACACCGCCGAGTTCGGTGCCGTACGAGATGCCGAAGTAGTGCATCTTCGGATCGCCGAGGACCTGGCGCATCAGGTCCATGTCTCGGGCAGTGTCCGTGGTCGACACATGTGCCATCAGCTTCCCCGTGGACTTCTGGCAGCCCTTGCCGAAGGAGGCGGCGTCCCGGAAGTACGCCGTCGCCTCGGCCGGGGTGTCCGGCGTGATGTCCACCGACTCGGCGGCCTGGATCTCCTTGTCGCTGCGGCAGCGGACGCCCTCGCTGGCGCCCACCCCGCGCGGATCCCAGCTCACCAGGTCGTACCGCTCGCCCAGTTCGGACGCATTGGAGGCGTACCACGGCAGTGTGGACACCCCTGAGCTGCCGGGGCCGCCGAAGTTGAACAGGAGCGAGCCGATGCGGTCGCCGCCGCCCGCCTTGGCGCGGATCAGGGCGAGGTCGATCGTCCTGCCGTCCGGTTTCGTCCAGTCCAACGGTGCCTTGAGCGTCGCGCACTGCCACTCGTCGCCCGGCGCGGGGGCGTCCCCGGTGGCCTTGCAGCGCCCCCAGTCGAGTTTCTGCGAGGTGAGCGAGGCCGGCAGCGTGGTCGCCGAGCCCGTGGAAGCGCCTGATGAACTCGCGCCGCTCGTCTCCCCACCGGCCTCCGCGCCGTCCGAGGACGAGCCGCCGCTGCAGCCCGTCACCAACAGCGCGGCGGCGGCCGTCAGAGCCGTCCACCGTACGAAACGCGCCATGCCCATCCCCCCTCGCAGGCCGTCCGCACCGTGCCGCGGATGGCGGTCAGGCCATAGTAGGCGGATCACGAAAATGCCGCCGGGGCCTGTGGATAACTCTCTGACCTGCTGTTTTCTGGACTCTCGGTGAGGTCTCAGGAGCAGACGGTCCCGGCCGCCGGCACCTTCCCGTCCAGCAGATATCCGTTCACCGAGTCCTGCACGCACTTGCTCTTGCTGTTGTACGCCCCATGGCCCTGCCCCTTGTACGTCAGCTCGACGCCCACCCCGTCGCCCAGCGCCTCCACCATCCGCCGCGCGCCTTCATACGGCGTGGCCGGGTCGCCCGTGTTGCCCACGACCAGGATCGGCGCGGAGCCGGGCGCGCTCACGTCCGGATGGTCGGCGGCGCCCGCCACGGCCCAGTCGGTGCAGCTGAGCATCGACCAGGCGAAGGCGTCACCGAACAAAGGCGAGGCGGCCCGGAATTCGGGCAGTTTCCGCTCCACGTCAGCCGGCGTGTACCGCGGCTTGTCGTCGGCGCAGTTGATCGAGATGTTGGCGGCGGTGATGTTGCTGTACTCGCCGTTCTCGCTGCGCCCGTTCAACGAGTCGGACAGCAGCATCAGAATCCGGCCGTCACCGTCGTACGCCTGCTCCAGCCCCTCGGTGAGGTACTGCCAGAGGTCCTGCGAGTACAGCGCCTGCGCGATGCCGTTGGTCGCAGCGCTCTGGGTCAGCTCGCGCGGGAACACGCCCTGGATCGGCTTGCTGTCGAGGTCCTTCAGCAGCTTCGCCATGCGGTTCTTGACGTCCTGTGCGGTGTCGCCGATCGGGCAGTCCTCGGTCTTCGAGGTGCAGTCCTCCGCGAAGTTGTCGAGCGCCAGCTGAAAGCCCTTGACCTGCCCGAGTGAGCCCTCCTCGGAGTTCTGTGTCGGGTCGACCACCGCGTCGAAGACCGCGCGTCCCACGTTCTTGGGGAACAAGTGGGCGTAGACACCGCCGAGTTCGGTGCCGTAAGAGATGCCGAAGTAGTGCAGTTTGTCGTCGCCGAGCACCTGGCGCATCAGGTCCATGTCGCGGGCCGCGTCGGTGGTGCGCACATGCGGCAGCATCTCGTCGGAGTTCTCCTCGCAGGCGTCGTTGAACTCCGTGGTGCTGTCCACCAGTTCGGTCCGCTCTGCGGCGTCGTCCGGCGTCGTGTCCTGCTGGAAGTAGGCGTCGAGCTGCTGGTCGTCCTCGCACAGTACGGGCGCGCTGCGGCCGACCCCGCGCGGGTCGAAGCTCACCAGGTCGTAGCGGGTGCGCAGCTTCTCGTACCCGTCGCCGAAGGCGGGCAGCGTGGTGACGCCCGACGCACCCGGCCCGCCGAAGTTGAAGATCAGCGAGCCGATGCGCCGGTTCGGGTCGCCGCTGGACTGCGCCCGGATCAGGTCGATGTCGATCGTGTCGCCCTTGGGGTCGTCCCAGTCACGGGGTGCCTTCATGGTGGCGCACTGCCATGAGTCGCCGTCCGGCAGCGGTGACGGGCTGCCCGCGCCGCCCTGTGCCTGGGAGGGGGTCGGGCAGTCCTTCCAGCTCAGCTTCTGGGCCGTGAGGTCCTCGTCCCCGGAGTCGCCGTCGCTGCAGCCGGCCAGCAAGGAGGACAGCAGCAGGGCGGCGGCGGTCAGGGCAGCGGCGCGCTTCCGGGGAGGGTTCGGCATGGTCCCATCCTGCGGTCGTACGTGGTGGGGCGCTCGGGGCGCGGTCCGTACGAGGTACGGCTACGCCCCACCCGCTTACGTGCCCTTACAACGTACGACGCCCTGCTCCTCGTAGGACAAGTCCGCGGTCCTCGCAGGACGAGTCCGCGCGTGTTACAGCGCGCCCTTGCGGGTCAGGTGGTTGAAGGCCAGCCAGCCCGGCAGCACCGGCAGCCACAGTGTCAGCAGCCGGAAAAGCAGCACCGACGGCGCGGCGACCTCGCTGGGCAGGCCCACGGCGATCAGACCGACGGTCAGGGTCGCCTCCACAGCGCCGACGCCGCCCGGGGTCGGGGCCGCGGAGCCGAGGGCGTTGCCCGCGAGGAAGACGACAGCCACGCTGGCGATGCTGATCGAGGTCCCCTCGCTGCCGAACGCCCTGATCGACGCGTCCAGGCACATCACGAAGCAGGCGGTCAGCAGCAGCATGCCGCCGATGCCGGTGACCAGCTTCTTGGGCCGCTGCAGCACGTCGAGCATGCGCGGCACGACACCCGCGAACAACGACCTCACGCGCGTGACGACGAATTTCCGCAGGAACGGCACCGACGTCACCACGAGGACCAGTACGGCCACCGTCAGCAGACCCGCGATGACGGTCCGGGACGGCGACAGCGACGGCGTCTTCTCGGTGCCGGTCAGGTAGCCGAAGGACAGCAGCATCAGGATGTGGCAGCCGAGCCCGAACAACTGCGAGGCGCCGACGCTCGCCACCGCGAGTCCCGGCCGCACTCCCGCGCGCTGCAGGAACCGCGTGTTGAGGGCGACGCCGCCGACCGCGGCCGGTGCGACGATCTTCACGAAGGAACCGGCGACCTGCGCCGACACGGTCCGCCGGAACGGCACCCGCTCGGGCACGAACCCCAGCAGCGCCATCGCCGCCGCGAAGTAACTGGCCGCCGAGAACAGCACGGCCGCGGCCACCCAGCCCCACTGGGCGTTGGCGATGAGCGGGCCGAACTCGATGTGCGTGAGCTGCGTGAGCAGGAAGTACGCGCCGATGGCACCGGCGATGAAGCTGATCAGCGTGCGCGGCCGCACCCGCTCCAGTCGGGCGGGTTCGACGGGTGCCTGCGGCCTGATGAGCAGCACCTCGTGGCGGATCTGCGTGAGCAGATCCTCCTCGCGAGCCTCGTCCAGGGCCTCGTCGATGGCCCGCTTCTCGGCCCGCGCCTGCGCCCGTACGGTCTTCTTGTCTTGCTTCTCCGGCTTGTCGAGCTTCTTTTCGAGCTCCTGGTCCGGCTTGTCGAGTACCGGCCCGGCGTCCTCGCTGCGCGCGGCCTTGGCGTGCCGGGAGGCCTCCAGCACCGCCTCACGCTCGCGCTCGGCCCGCTCGCGGGCGAGTCGGCGAAGCGTCGCGCGCGTGGAGCGGCTCAGGGCGATGGGCTGCAGCATCGGCAGACAATCGGCCACGGCGTCGGGGCCGAGTACGCCCACCGCCGAGGCCACCGCGCGCTCGGCGCCGACGCGCAGGCCGAGCGTCACCAGCAGCTGGGAGATGTCCATGCGCAGCAGCAGATTGTTCGCCGCGATCTCGCCGATCCGCAGATCGGTGATGATCACCTTGCCGGAACGATCCACCAGGATCGCGTCCCCCACGAGCCTGCGGTGGGCGATGCGGCGGGACTGCAGCGCCTTCACCTGGAGCCAGGTGTCGCGCAGCAGGTCGTCGGTGATCTCTTCGTCCGGCAGCGAGTCCAGGGTGTGCCCGCCGGTGTGCTCGTAGACCAGCATCACGGCGTCCGGGCCGAGCTCCGAGGTGGCGATCAGCTTGGGCGCGTTGGCGCCGGCCGCGATCGCCGCGTAGGCGAGCAGCGCCTCCTGCTCCAGGGCCTGGCGCAGTGACTGGAGGCTGCTGCGGGTGGCAAAGCCGCGCAGCGTCAGATTGCGCCACGCGCGGTAGAAGAAGCCCTGGGCCTGCTGCTCCCGGTCCACCACCGTGACGTCGAGCGGGGGACCATCCTCAAGGGTGACGAAGTACCGCCGGCCACGGTCGCCGGACTCCTCCGACACCTCCTCGCGGGCCGCGCTCACCGGGCGGAAGCCGACGTGCCTGAGGCCCGCCATCAGGGTCCGCCCCGTGGGCCGGACGTTGGGCGAGCCGACCGCGTACAGCGTGCCGTAGGCGACGGTCCAGCCGATCAGAAGCGTCAGGAGGATCGAGAACGGCGTGGTGTAGCCGGTGACCAGCATCGAGAAGGCGTACAGGACCAGGACCGCCCACAGGACCGCACGCCAGCGGGGTCTGCGGGACATGCCCACGGCCGTCATGTACGCGATGACCGGGGCGAGGTAGCCGTGCACCGGGTCGGTGAGGGAGCCGATGTCGCCGGGGGAGGGCTGGGTGAGCGCGTCCCGGATGGAGTCCGGGGCGGCCCGTGCGACCCACAGGTCTGTGGCGAGCGTCACGCCGTGCGCGAGGACCGCGGCGAGGACGCCGTCGGCGATCCGTAGCCCGTCCCGCTTGATCAGGCGCTCGATCGCGAAGGCGACGGGCACCAGGAGGATCGCGATGCTGGACACGAGCCCGGCGATCTTGCTGAACAAGTCGGGCGCCTGCCCGGTGCCCTTGTTGATGTCCTGCTCGAGACCCGAGGTGGTGCCGTGCGCGAACGCGGCGATCGCGAGCAGCAGGGCGATGCCCAGCACGCCCACGAGGAGCCGCATGAGGTCGGACGGGCGGTGCACGCGCGCGGGGAGCAGCGGTTCGTCGCCCTCGACCTCGTCGGCGTGCACCTCTTCGAGGTCGTACGCGGCCTTCCCCTCGACGGCCTTGCGGCCGGCGTCGCTCGTGCCGCCACCCTTGCCGGGCGCGTCCTTCTTGCCGCCGCTGTCGCCGGTGTCCTTCTTGTCGGCGTTCACGGTGTCCGGGCGCGACGAAGCGTCAGAGGTGCTTTCCGCGCCCTCCGGGTGCACACCCTGCTGCTTCATCGTCTCTTCTTGATCTCGTATCACCAGTCACCGCCCGCACGATGGTGGCATGCCCCACCGACACACGGGGGCATCAGGGTGCAAATGCGGGGGCGCACAGTCTGCCCGAAGCTGCGCCTCGGGGCGAGGCATACGCACAGTGGCGAGCGCGTCACATTGTCGGTGGGGTGCGGCAGGATGGGCCGGATGAGCGAGGAGAGCCTTCCGGACGCCACCCGCCCGGAGTACGACCGGGGCCACCCGGAGCACGCTGACGCGCTGCCGGAGTACGCCGAGCGCGTGCTGGAGGTCGCCGACGTGATTCCGCCGGGGCGCGTCATGACGTACGGGGACGTCGCGGAGTGGCTTGAGGAGGGCGGTCCCCGGCAGGTCGGTCGTGTGATGGCCCTGTACGGGGGCGCCGTTCCGTGGTGGCGGGTGGTCCGCGCGGACGGGGTCCTGCTGCCGGGCCACGAGCTGCGGGCGCTGGAGCACTACCGCGCGGAAGGCACACCGCTGAAGGAGGCGAGCAGGGCCGCCGAGGGCCACCTGCCGCGCCTCGACATGAGACGGGCGCGCTGGGACGGCGGCGGACGCGCACAGGGTCACACCTGACAGCTTCCGCCATCGGACGGCCCGCTGTGTGACCTGTGATCCGTACGGGGGAAAGAGGGCACGTCCGTGGCATGACGTACGTTCGTGAGTCGAGGGACGCACGTGACACGAGTGCCCAGAGGGATGAATCGGAAGCCCTGCTTCCGCACTACCCCTCGGCGTAGCGTCGGCTGCACGCGTCGCCCTCACCTCCCAGCCACCGCCCTCCACGCGCGAGGGGCGACCCACCAGCACACCCACCAGGACCGGCGAACCACGTGAGCTCCTCTTTCTCCACCAGGCGCCTGTCGCACCCCCAGGTGCGACAGGGGGCCAGTGGCGCTTACCGGCTGGTGCGTACCCCTCCGGTCCGAGTGGCTCCCCCTCGTCTTGACGCCGCACAGCGCGCCGTGGTTGACCATGCCGCCGGTCCCCTTCTTGTTCTCGCAGGTCCGGGCACCGGTAAGACCACCACGCTCGTCGAGTCGGTGGCTGAGCGCATCGCCCGCGGCTCGGACCCCGAGCGCATCCTGGTGCTGACTTTCAGCCGCAAGGCCGCCGTGGCGCTGCGCGACCGCATGGCGCTGCGCATAGGGGCGGCGCGTGCGCCCCAGGCGACCACGTTCCACTCGTTCTGCTACGCACTGGTCCGCGCCCACCAGGACAGCGATCTGTTCGTGGAGCCGCTGCGGCTGCTGTCCGGCCCGGAGCAGGACGTGGCCGTGCGGGAGCTGCTCGCGGGCCAGCCGGACCTGGAGCGGCTCGGCCTCGCACATGTGCGCTGGCCGGACGAGCTGCGCGCCTGCCTGACCACCCGCGGCTTCGCCGACGAGGTCCGCGCGGTCCTCGCCCGCAGCCGCGAACTGGGCCTCGGCCCGGACGCCCTGGACGCCTTCGCCCACCGCATCGGCCGCCCCGACTGGCGCGCCGCGGCGTCCTTCCTCGCCGAGTACCTCGACGTGCTCGACATGCAGGGCGTGCTCGACTACGCCGAACTCGTCCACCGCGCGGTGCTCCTCGCCCACCGCCCCGAGGCCGCCGAGCGGTTCGCCGCGCAGTACGACGCCGTCTTCGTCGACGAGTACCAGGACACCGATCCGGCCCAGGTGCGGCTGCTGCACGCCCTGGCCGGCGGCGGGCGGACCCTCGTGGCCTTCGGCGACCCGGATCAGTCGATCTACGCCTTCAGGGGCGCCGACGTGAACGGCATCCTGGAGTTCCCGCACGCCTTCCCGCGCGCGGACGGCCGGCCCGCGCGCGTGGAGGTCCTGCGCACCTCCCGCCGTTCCGGCGCCGGCCTGCTGGCCGCGACTCGGCTCCTGACCCAGCGGATGCCGCTGACCCGCCTTCCGGCGGAGAAGGTACGCGCCCACCGCGAGCCGGCGCCGGTCCGCGACGGCGGCCGCGTGGAGGTCTTCACGTACCCGACACCCGGCACCGAGCTGGACAACGTCGCCGACATCCTGCGCAGGGCGCATCTGGAGGACGGCGTCCCGTGGGGCGAGATGGCCGTACTGGTGCGTGCCGGATCGCGCACGATCCCGACCGTGCGCCGAGCGCTCACGGCGGCCGGGGTGCCCCTGGACATCGACGGTGACGACCTGCCCCTGAGGCATGAGCCGGCGGTGGCGCCCCTGCTGACCGCACTGCGGGCGGTGGCCACGGCCGAGGCGGCCCCGGCGGCCGAGCCGACCGACGGGGGCGTGCAGCGTGAACCCGAGGGGCACGACGTACGGCCGCAGGACGGCGACCCCGTCGGCGACGACTCCGCGGACGAGCCCGCCACCTCCTGGCTCGACACCGAGACCGCCCTGAGCCTGCTCGCTTCGCCCCTCGCCGGCATGGACGCCGCCGACCTGCGCCGCCTCGGGCGCGCCCTGCGCGACGAGGAGCGGGCCGCGGGAAACCCCCTGCCGCCGCCCTCGGACGACCTGCTCGCGCGGGCGCTCGCCGAGCCGGAGCGCCTGGCCGTGCACGACCCCACGTACGCGCGTGGCGCCCAGCGCCTCGGCGCACTGCTGCGCAAGGCCCGTGAGCGCCTCGCGGGCGGCGGTACGGCCGAGGAGGCGCTGTGGGACCTGTGGGAGGGCACGCCGTGGCCCACTCGCCTGGAGCGGACCGCCCGCCGCGGCGGCGCGGCCGGCCGCAACGCCGACCGTGACCTCGACGCCGTATGCGCGCTGTTCGCGACAGCGACCCGCGCGGAGGAGCGCACCGGCGGCCGGGGCGCCCTGAACTTCCTGGAGGAGGTCGAGGCCGAGGACATCGCCGCCGACACCCTCACGCGGCGTGCCGTAGGCCCCGACGCCGTGCGCCTGATGACCGCGCACCGCTCCAAGGGCCTCGAGTGGCGCCTGGTCGTCGTCGCGGGCGTCCAGGAGGGCCTGTGGCCGGACCTGCGCCGTCGCGGCTCCCTCCTGGAGGCCGACCGCATCGGGCGCGACGGACTCGCCGAACCGCTCACCCCGGGCGCGCTGTTGGCGGAGGAGCGCCGCCTGTTCTACGTCGCCGCCACCCGCGCGCGTGAACGCCTCGTCGTCACCGCGGTGAAGGCCCCCGCGGACGACGGCGACCAGCCCTCCCGCTTCCTGACCGAACTCGGTGTGGAACCCAGGGACGTGACGGGCCGCCCGCGCCGCCCGCTGTCCGTCGCCGCGCTCGTGGCCGAACTCCGGGCGACGACGGTCGACCCGCGCGCGTCGGACACCCTCAGGGAGGCCGCCGCCCGCCGCCTGGCCCGGCTCGCCGCGCTCGCCGACGAGGACGGCCGCCCGCTGGTCCCGGCCGCGCACCCCTACCGCTGGTGGGGCATGTTCGAGCCGACCGAGTCCAAGGTGCCGCTGCGCAACCGCGACCAGCCCGTGGTGCTCTCCGGGAGCGCCCTCGACCAACTTGCCAACACCTGCGCCCTGCAGTGGTTCCTGGGCCGTGAGGTGAAGGCCGACGCGCCCGCGACGGTCGCCCAGGGCTTCGGCAACGTCGTGCACGTCCTCGCCGACGAGGTCGCTTCCGGGCACACCCCGGCCGACCTCGCCGTCCTCATGGAGCGCCTCGACTCTGTGTGGAACGCGCTGGCCTTCGACGCGCCGTGGAAGTCGGCGCAGGAGAAGGACAACGCGCGCGTGGCGCTCGAACGCTTCCTCAAGTGGCACGTGATGGACCGCGCGGGGCGAACTCCGGTGGCGAGCGAGCACGACTTCGACGTCACCCTCGGGGCGGGCGACTTCGAGGTGCGCATCCGTGGCCAGATGGACCGCGTCGAGGCAGACGGCGAAGGGCGTGCCTACGTCGTCGACTTCAAGACCGGCAAGCAGGCGCCCAGCGCGGCCGAGGTGGCCCGCCACCCGCAGCTCGCCGTCTATCAGCTCGCCGTCAACGAGGGCGCCGTCGACGAGGCCTTCGACGGCGTACGCCCCGAGCCGGGCGGCGCCGAACTCGTCCAGCTGCGCCAGGGCGCCGCCAAGCGCGACGGCGGCGAGACGCTTCCCAAGGTGCAGGGTCAGGAGCCCCTGGAGGGCGCCGAGGGCGAGTGGGTCGGCGACCTGCTGGCCACGGCGGCCGGCAAGGTCCTGGACGAGCGGTTCGCGCCCACAGCGGGCCAGCACTGCACCCACTGCGCGTTCCGGGCGTCGTGCAGCGCGCGGCCCGAAGGACGGCACGTGATCGAGTAACGCATCGTCAGTAACCGGAGTGACCGATCGCACCACCCGTGCTGACCTGCGGCTCTTCCGGCCCGAAGGGTGATCCGGCATCGACTGTCAGTGCCCGCCGCTAGCCTCTCTGAAGTGTCCGCCCATATCTCCGATCCCGAGCAGCTCAAGGAGCTCCTCGGCATCCCGTTCACTCCGGAGCAGACGGCCTGCATCACCGCGCCGCCCGCCCCGCAGGTCATCGTGGCCGGAGCCGGATCGGGCAAGACGACGGTGATGGCGGCACGCGTGGTGTGGCTGGTCGGCACCGGCCAGGTCGCCCCCGAACAGGTCCTCGGCCTGACCTTCACCAACAAGGCCGCCGGAGAACTCGCCGAACGTGTCCGCAAGGCGCTCATCAGGGCCGGCGTCACCGACCCCGACGTCATCGACCCGGACAACCCGCCGGGCGAGCCGGTGATCTCGACGTACCACGCCTTCGCCGGCCGCCTGCTGACCGACCACGGCCTGCGCATCGGCCTCGAACCGACGTCCCGCCTGCTCGCCGACGCCACCCGCTACCAACTCGCCGCGCGCGTGCTGCGCGAAGCCCCGGGCCCCTACCCAGCATTGACCCGCTCCTTCGCCGACCTGGTCAGCGACCTCCTCACCCTCGACGCCGAACTCGCCGAGCACCTCGTACAACCCGAGGCCCTGCGCGCATACGACGCCGGGCTGCTGCTCACCCTGCAAGGCGCCAAGCTCACCAACGCCGAACTGCGCAAGGTCCCCGAGGCGGCTGCGGCCCGCAGGGAACTCGCCGACCTCGTGCGCCGCTACCGCGCGGCCAAGCGGGAGCGGGACCTGCTCGACTTCGGCGACCAGATCGCCCTGTCGGCACAGCTCGCCGGGATCCCCGAGGTGGGCCCCATCCTGCGCGACGAGTTCCGTGTGGTCCTCCTGGACGAGTACCAGGACACGTCCGTCGCCCAACGCGTCCTCCTGGCAGGCCTGTTCGGAGGCGGTACCGGCCACCCGGTGACCGCTGTCGGAGACCCCTGCCAGGCGATCTACGGCTGGCGCGGCGCCTCCGTAGCCAACCTCGACGACTTTCCCGAGCACTTCGCGCAGGCCGACGGACGCCCCGCCGCCCGCCAGGCGCTCAGCGAGAACCGCCGCAGCGGGGGCCGCCTCCTGGACCTCGCCAACGGCCTCGCCGATCCCCTGCGCGCCATGCACGCGGGCGTGGAGGCCCTCCGCCCGGCCCCGGGTGCCGAGCACGACGGCACGGTCCGCTGTGCCCTCCTGCCCACCCATGCCGAGGAGATCGACTGGATCGCCGACTCCGTGGCGCATCTCGTCCGCACCGGCAAGGAACCCGGCGAGATCGCCGTCCTGTGCCGCACGGCGACCGACTTCGCCGCGATCCAGGCCGCGCTCGTCGCCCAGGACATCCCCGTCGAGGTGGTCGGCCTGTCCGGGCTGCTCCATCTGCCCGAGATCGCCGACCTGGTCGCCGTCTGCGAGGTCCTCCAGGACCCCGGAGCCAACGCCGCCCTGGTCCGCCTCCTCACCGGCCCGCGCTGGCGCATCGGCCCGCGCGACCTCGCCCTCCTGGGGCGCCGCGCACGGCGGCTGGTGTCGTACGCGCGCGTGGACGGCGACGACGACCCGGACCGCCGCCTCGCCGAGGCCGTCGAAGGGGTCGACCCCGCCGAGGTCATCTCGCTCGCGGACGCCCTCGACACCTTCCTCGAGACACCGATCGACGGCGACGGTGACGACGACGGGCTGCCCTTCTCGCCGGACGCGCGCGTGCGGTTCGCGCGCCTGGCCACCGAACTGCGCGACCTGCGCCGCTCCCTGTCCGACCCGCTGATGGACGTCCTCCACCGCGTCCTCGCCGTCACCGGCCTGGAAGTGGAGCTGTCGGCGTCCCCGCACGCGCTGGCCGCCCGCCGCCGCGAGACCCTGTCCAACTTCCTCGACGTCGCCGCGTCCTTCGCGGCCGGCGACAACGAGGCGTCCCTGCTCGCCTTCCTGGGCTTCCTGCGCACCGCCGCCCAGTACGAGAAGGGGCTCGACAACGCCCTTCCGGGCGGCGAGAACACCGTCAAGGTGCTCACCGCGCACAAGTCCAAGGGCCTGGAGTGGGACGTCGTCGTCGTCCCCGGCCTGGTCACGGGCACTTTCCCCAGCACCCAGGGCCGCGAGAAGTGGACCGCGCAGGGCAAGGTCCTCCCGCACGAGCTGCGCGGCGACACCGACACGCTCCCGGACGTCGCCTCCTGGGACTCCCGCGGCCTGAAGGCCTTCCACGAGGCCATGAAGGATCACCAGCACACCGAGGAACTCCGCCTCGGCTACGTCACCTTCACCCGCCCCCGCTCCCTGCTCCTCGGCTCCGGCCACTGGTGGGGCCCCACCCAGAAGAAACCCCGCGGACCCTCCGACTTCCTGCAGGCCCTGTACGACCACTGCGCGGCCGGGTACGGCGAGATCGAGGCGTGGGCCGACGAGCCGGCCGAGGACGAGGAGAACCCGGCCCTGCACCGGGAGAACGCCGACCAGCTGTGGCCCCTGCCCCTCGACGGGGCGGCCCTGGCCCGACGCCGGGCCGCCGCCGAGACGGTCCTGGCCCACCTGGAGACCCTCACCTCCCACGAGGACGGTCGGCCCGCCGCCGCACACGACCCGGACACGTACGACGATCCGGACTGGCCTCCGCCGCCGGACGACGACGAAGCGTTCGTGGACGATCTGCCTGACGAGGATGATCCCTTCGCCGACGAATCCTTCGGCGACGAATCCTTTGCCGACGATTCCTTTGCCGACGCAGGGATCGCCGAGGAGTCCTTCGGGGACGGCCCCCGCCGAGACGGCCCCTTCGCGGACGGCTCCCCTCGGGACAGGCCCTTCGTGTCCGACCCCGACGAGTCCTTCGCCGGCGACCGGTCGTCCCAGGCGGACCCCGGCGACCGGGATGTCCGGCCCACCGGCCGCCTGGCCATCCCGCACCAGGCGACGGCCCCGGAGCCCCCCACCGGACCAAGCGCACGCCCTCATCCCACGGAACCGGAACCCCTCACCCCCGAGGAGACCCGCACCCTCGCCTCCTGGGACCGCGACCTCGATGCCCTCACCGGAGAGCTCCTGCGCGCCCGCGCGAGCGTCACCGACGTGACCCTGCCCGCGTCGCTGACCGCGTCCCAGCTGATGCGGCTGGCCGCCGACCCGGACGGGTTCGCGCAGGAGCTCGCGCGCCCCATGCCGCGCCCTCCACAACCTGCCGCGCGCCGCGGCACCCGATTCCACGCCTGGGTCGAGGCCCGCTTCGAAGAGCTCACGCTTCCCATGCTGGAGCCGGACGACCTGCCCGGCAGCGAGGCCGAGATCGCCGACGAGCGCGACCTGGAGGCCCTCAAGGACGCCTTCGAGCGCACCGAGTACGCGCACCGCACGCCTTACCGGGTCGAGGCCCCCTTCCAGCTCGCGATCGCGGGCCGCGTCGTGAGGGGCCGTATCGACGCCGTCTACAAGGAGGGCGACGGCGACGGGGCGACGTACGAGATCGTCGACTGGAAGACCAACCGGACCCGCACCGCCGACCCGCTCCAGCTCGCCCTGTACCGGCTCGCCTGGGCCGAGCAGGAGGGCGTGCCGCTGGGATCGGTCAACGCCTCGTTCCTTTACGTCCGCAGCGGTGAGGTCGTACGACCGGACGACCTGCCGGACCGGACGGCACTGGAGCGGCTGCTGACCGAGGACCCGGTCGCGGAGGCGGAGTGTGAGGAACCGCCCACCGAGGATGTCGGTGCGGGCCGATAGGCTCGTGACCATGAGCCAGACCCCGGACAGCGCTGTCCGTACGTACATCGAGCAGCACCGCGCCGCCTTCCTCGACGACCTCGTCGAGTGGCTGCGCATCCCGTCCGTGTCGGCCCAGCCCGACCACGCGCCCGACGTACGCCGCAGCGCCGACTGGCTCGCCGCCAAGCTCAAGGAGACCGGCTTCCCGACCGCCGAGGTCTGGCCGACCGCGGGCGCGCCCGCCGTCTTCGCCGAGTGGCCCTCCGACGACCCGAAGGCGCCCACGGTCCTCGTCTACGGCCACCATGACGTGCAGCCCGCCGCCCGTGAGGACGGCTGGGACAGCGAGCCCTTCGAGCCTGTCATCCGCGAAGGGCGTCTCCACGCGCGCGGGGCGGCCGACGACAAGGGCCAGGTGTTCTTCCACACACTCGGCGTCCGCGCCCACCTCGCGACCACCGGCCGCAGCACGCCGGCCGTGCACCTCAAGCTGCTGATCGAGGGCGAGGAGGAGTCCGGCTCCCCGCACTTCCGCGCTCTCGTCGAGGAGCACGCCGAGCGGCTCGAGGCCGACGCCGTGATCGTGTCCGACACCGGCATGTGGTCCGAGGACACCCCCACCGTGTGCACCGGGATGCGTGGCCTGGCCGAGTGCGAGATCCGGCTGTACGGCCCCGACCAGGACATCCACTCCGGCTCCTTCGGCGGCGCCGTCCCCAACCCGGCGACCGCGGCCGCCCGCCTGGTCGCCGCCCTGCACGACGAGCACGCGCGCGTGGCGATCCCCGGCTTCTACGACGGCATCGTCGAACTGACCGACAGCGAGCGCGAGCTCTTCGCCGAATTGCCCTTCGACGAGCAGCAGTGGCTGCGCACCGCCAAGTCGTACGCCACCCAGGGCGAGGCCGGGCACACGACCCTGGAGCGTGTCTGGGCCCGCCCCACCGCCGAGGTCAACGGCATCGGCGGCGGCTACCAGGGCCCCGGCAGTAAGACGATCATCCCGTCCTCCGCCATGGTGAAGCTCTCCTTCCGGCTGGTCGCGGGACAGGAGCCCGACCACATCGAGAAGGCCGTCCGCGCGTGGGCCGACGCTCAGGTGCCCGCCGGGATCCGCTGCGAGATCACGTTCAGCGGGGCCACGCGCCCGTGCCTGACGCCGCTGGATCACCCCGCCCTGCAGTCCGTCGTACGCGCCATGGGCCGCGCCTTCGAGGGCCCGGTCCGCTTCACCCGCGAAGGCGGCTCGGGCCCCGCCGCCGACCTCCAGGACGTCCTCGGCGCACCCGTGCTCTTCCTGGGCATCTCCGTCCCCTCCGACGGCTGGCACGCCCCGAACGAGAAGGTCGAGCTCGACCTGCTGCTCAAAGGCGTCGAGACCACCGCCTACCTGTGGGGCGACCTGGCCGCGAGCTGGCGTCATGCGCCCTGACCCACCTGGGCCGTCCGGACGGGCAGCGCGCGCGGGGCACACTGAAACGGCCGTCCCGCACCGCCGAGCCCCGATGGACCCGGTCGCCTCCCGTCGCACGTCCCGCCGATCCACCCGCCGAAGCACACCGTTCCACTGGGGGAGTTGGAAGCACCCGTGACCACTTCGACCGACCACACCGCCGACCGCCCCATCTCGCTCACCGCACCGAGCGGCATCGACCGCGCCGCCCACCACCGGCTCGACGAGGCCTGGCTCGCGGCGGCATGGAGCCACCCCACGACCCGCTGCTTCGTGGTCTCCGGCGCTCAGGTCCTCGTCGACGAGACGGCGGACGGGCGCACCGAACTCGTCATGACCCCCTCCTTCGAGGCCCCTCTCACCGAGGCGCACCGCTACTTCCTCGGCATCGACGAGGACGGCGTCAGCTACTTCGCCCTCCAGAAGGACGCGCTGCCCGGCCGCATCGACCAGTCCGCGCGCCCGGCCGGCCTGCGCGAGGCCGGCCTGCTGCTGTCGCCGCGCGACGCCGGCCTGATGGTGCACGCCGTGGGCCTGGAGAACTGGCAGCGCACCCACCGCTTCTGCTCCCGCTGCGGCGAGCGCACCGTGATCGCCGCGGCCGGCCACATCCGCCGCTGCCAGGCCTGCGGCGCCGAGCATTACCCGCGCACCGACCCCGCCGTGATCATGGCTGTCACCGACGAGGACGACCGCATCCTGCTCGGCCGCCAGGTCCACTGGCCCGAGGGCCGCTTCTCGACGCTCGCCGGTTTCGTCGAGCCCGGCGAGTCCATCGAGCAGGCAGTGCGCCGGGAGGTCTACGAGGAGGCCGGTGTCAGCGTCGGCCAGGTCGAGTACGTCGCCAGCCAGCCCTGGCCCTTCCCGTCCAGCCTCATGCTGGGCTTCATGGCCCGCGCCACCTCCACCGAGGTCAACGTCGACGGCGACGAGATCCACGAGGCCCGCTGGTTCTCCCGCGAGGAACTGCGCGCCGCCTTCGACTCCGGCGAGGTCATGCCCCCGTACGGCATCTCGATCGCGGCCCGTCTGATCGAGCTCTGGTACGGCAAGCCGCTGCCGACCCGCAGCGTCTGAGCGCAAAGAGAGGGTGGCCGCCCCGGCTCGGGGCGGCCACCCTCTCTTTGCGCTTGGATGCGCTTCGGTCACACGCCGATCTTCTGCTTCACCTGAGCCAGCGACGGGTTCGTCAGCGTCGAACCATCCCCGAACAGCACGGTAGGTACCGTCTGATTCCCGCCATTCGCCTTCTCGACGAACACCGCGGACTCGGGGTCCTGCTCGATGTTGATCTCGGTGTACGCGATGCCCTCGCGGTCCAGCTGCTTCTTCAGCCGCTGGCAGTAGCCGCACCACGTGGTGCTGTACATCGTCACAGTGCCCTGCATGTCTCGCGCGCTCCTCTGATGGCTCGGGGAAACAGGTCGTCCGGTGAGGGAACGTACGCGACCGCGGAGCCATTCCCACCCGGGGTATGCCCGGGTACGTGACGCCTGCCGCATTAGTACGACTAACAATGTCCGCCTGTGGACAACCGGCACAGCCGTCTCCGGCGACCTGGCAGCATGGCCGTGTGACAGCAGCAACGCACTCCACCCTCTTCCCACAGGTACCGGACTCTGCCGACGCGGTGCTCGAAGGGCTCGACCCCGAGCAGCGCGAGGTGGCCACCGCCCTGCAAGGCCCGGTGTGCGTGCTCGCGGGCGCCGGTACGGGCAAGACCCGGGCGATCACCCACCGCATCGCCTACGGGGTGCGCGCCGGCATCCTCCAGCCCTCCAGCGTGCTCGCCGTCACCTTCACCAACCGGGCTGCCGGGGAGATGCGTGGCCGGCTCCGCCAGCTCGGCGCCGCCGGGGTCCAGGCACGTACGTTCCACTCGGCCGCTCTGCGTCAGCTCCAGTACTTCTGGCCGAAAGCGGTCGGCGGCTCCATGCCCCGGCTCGTCGACCGCAAGATCCAGCTCGTCGCCGACGCGGCCGCCGCCTGCCGCATCCGCCTCGACCGGAACGAGCTGCGGGACGTCACCGCCGAGATCGAGTGGTCCAAGGTCACCCGGACCGTCCCCGCCGACTATCCGCCCGCCGTCGCCAAGGCGGGCCGCGACGCCCCCCGCGACCCGGCCGAGATCGCCCAGATCTACAACGTCTACGAGGACCTCAAGCGGGACCGCGCGGTCATCGACTTCGAGGACGTCCTGCTGCTCACCGTCGGCATCCTCCAGGACCGGCACGACATCGCCGATCAGGTCCGCTCCCAGTACCAGCACTTCGTGGTCGACGAGTACCAGGACGTCAGCCCGCTCCAGCAGCGCCTGCTGGAGCTGTGGCTCGGCGACCGGGACAACCTGTGCGTGGTCGGCGATGCCAGCCAGACGATCTACTCGTTCACGGGAGCAACTCCCGACCATCTGCTCGACTTTCGCACCCGTCACCCAGGCGCGACCGTCGTCAAGCTGGTCCGCGACTACCGCTCCACCCCCCAGGTCGTCCGCCTCGCCAACGGCGTGCTCGCCCAGGCCCGGGGCCGCGCCGCCGACCACCGCCTGGAACTGGTCTCCCAGCGCGACCCGGGTCCCGACCCCGTGTACACGGAGTACACCGACGAGCCCGCCGAGGCCGAGGGCGCCGCTCGCCGGATCCGGGAACTCATGGCCTCCGGAGTTGCGGCCGGCGAGATCGCCATCCTGTTCCGCACGAACTCCCAGTCCGAGACCTACGAACAGGCCCTCGCCGACGCGGGCGTCCCCTACCAGCTGCGGGGTGCCGAGCGGTTCTTCGACCGTCCCGAGGTGCGCAAGGCGGGCATCGCGCTGCGCGGCGCGGCCCGCTTCGGGGGCAACGACTCACTCCTCGACGACGCCGTCGACCTGCCCTCGCAGGTGCGGGCCGTGCTGTCGGGCGAGGGCTGGACGACCGAGCCCCCGGCCGGCTCCGGCGCCGTCAGAGAACGCTGGGAGTCGCTGGCCGCCCTGGTGAACCTCGCCCAGGACTTCGCCGCCGCCAAACCGGGCGCCTCCCTCGCCGACCTCGTCGCGGAGCTCGACGAGCGGGCGAACGCCCAGCACGCCCCGACCGTCCAGGGCGTCACCCTCGCCTCTCTTCATTCGGCCAAGGGCCTGGAGTGGGACGTCGTCTTCCTGGTCGGCGTCGCCGAGGGCATGATGCCGATCACCTACGCAAAGACGGACGAGCAGATCGAGGAGGAACGCCGGCTCCTCTATGTAGGTGTCACCCGCGCCAGGCTGCACCTCCATGTCTCCTGGGCGCTCACCCGAGCACCCGGCGGCCGCCCGAATCGCCGCCCGAGCCGCTTCCTCGACGGACTGCGCCCCGGCTCGGCCGCCACCGCAGGGCGCGCCGCCGCTGTCGGTTCCGGCGGTGTCGAGCGCGGCTTCACGAGCAGGCCGGACGCAGCCCCGAGACGCACCCAGCGCGCCCCGGCCCGCTGCCGTGTCTGCGGGCGCACCCTCACCGACGCGGGCGAGATGAAGCTGATGCGCTGCGAGGGCTGCCCCTCCGACATGGACGAGGGCCTCTACGAACGACTCCGCGAGTGGCGTGCGGTTCAGGCCCGGCTCAGCGGGCAGCCGGACTTCTGCGTCTTCACGGACCGGACCCTGATGGCCATCGCAGAGGCGGAGCCGACCAGTCCGGTTGAGCTGTCCCGCATCTCCGGCGTCCTCAAGCGGAAGCTGGAGCGCTACGGAGCCGATGTGCTGGCCATCTGTGCAGGCCAGGAGGTTGGGGAGGGCTCCAACGGGGAATGACACGAACTCGTCGAAAAAATAGTTTGCGCATGCCCCAGCAATCCCCATAGGTTCTTAGCCACGGGAACGGAGGCCTTCTCGGAGGCCCCAATTCCGTGTTCTACTTGCATACCCGACGGACTGGTTCACCCCAGTCCCCTTAGACGCCGAGAGGAGGCGAGTCCAGTGATCAGCATCAACACCAGCTCCATCAGCACCGTGAAAATGACCGATCGCTCGGTCGTCGCCTCCCTGTGCATGCTCGGCGCCTCGAACCAGGGCACCGGTCTGTCCGGCATCCGTGCCGCGCGTCCGGCGTCCGCCCTGTCTCTCGCGGGTCTTCCTGTCCGCGAGGGCAATGAGCGACCGACCAAGGCACTGGAAGCGGCAGTAGTGGCACGGGCCAAGGCCTATGCCTCTACGGCGACCGGTGCCGGATTCCGGAAGCAGACGAAGCAGCACCACCTGATGTGGGCCTTCCGTGGGCCAGAACCCTGGAGTGATCCAGCCTGATCGTCGATCAGGCCGGCGCCTTCAGGGCCGCGGAACCCCATCCGGGATCCGCGGCCCTTCTGTTTGTCCCCGAACAGGGATGACGGAGCGAAGGGGCCTCGGGACAAGAAAGACCCGGTACCAGCCGCCACCCGGCCCAACAGGGCCGGAACGACCAGACGAGGAAGACGAACCGTGCAACTCGAAGCGCACGCCCCGTCCGTACCGCCCGCAGACGTGATCCCCAAGCCCGGCCTCACGGAGGACTCCACCTTGACCCCGCTCACTGCGCTCACCGCGCTCGACGACGCCATCGAGAACCTCGGCGTGCCCGTCCCCTGCCGTTCCTACGACCCGGAAGTCTTCTTCGCCGAGTCGCCGGCGGACGTCGAGTACGCCAAGTCCCTCTGCCGCACCTGCCCGCTGATCGAGGCCTGCCTCGCCGGCGCCAAGGAGCGGCGTGAGCCCTGGGGCGTCTGGGGTGGCGAGCTGTTCGTCCAGGGTGTCGTCGTCGCCCGGAAGCGGCCGCGTGGTCGCCCGCGCAAGAACCCGGTCACGGCATGAACACCACCGGAACGATCGACCGTCCCTTCACGCACGACCCCCAGAAGCAGGCCCCGATGAAGCCGTCCACCCACGAGCTCGCAGGCTCCGCGCCTGAAGACTTCACCACCAGTGGCGCGAACGACTCGCGTCAGAACAGGAACCGAGAGATGCAACTCATCCAAGAAGCCCTGGCACGTGCGCATATGCACGAGCGCCGGTACGTGGCCGAGCAGGAACGCCGGGCCGTGCGCCTGGCGACCGCTCGCCGCATGCAGCGTCGGGCCGAGCGGGCCTCGCTGCGTGCCCGCCGCGCGCTCGCCATGGCGGTCATGCAGTAATCGAGCTCGCCGCCGGACGGCGGCGGTGGCCTCTCGACCCGGGAGGCAGTAGCTCCCCGCGGGGGCCGGTTCCGTACGAACGGGACTGGCCCCCGCAGTGCGTTGTGACCGCCGATCAGGTAGCGGCGGCGTTATCGTCGCTGAGTGACGAGTCTTCCCGGAGGCAGTGACAACAGTGGTTCCGACACGGAGCCCCAGTCCCTCGTGTGCGCTCGCTGCGGCACCAGGGCCAAGGCCCCGCAGCCCACCTGGACCTGCTCAGTGGAGAACGGCACCCGCCACTACGTCTGCGACACCTGCTCCAGGGAGAACCTCAGAGCGATCGAGGGACGGCTGGACTCGGCCTGGTGGTAGGGCCGCTCACGCCTCCGCCGCCGACTCCTCCTCGTCAGTCAGCTCCTCCGGCCCGAAGCCGGGCAGCCAGTCCTCCAACTCCTCGCGCAGTCGCACCGTCGCGCCCAGCTGGCACAGCACACCGATGGTGCTCAACGTCACCCGGTGGATGAGGAGATAAGCCGGGGGCAGGTTGAGCTGCTTGGCCAGCTGGTAGGCGGGCGAGCGGGGGTCGGCCACACGCCCGGCCTGACTGCGCATCCAGCCGCGGGTGAAGGTGAACTCCTCCACCTGAGCCGGTTCGATGATCGGCAGCAGATAGTCGAGGACGGCGTTCGGGTCCAGGTCGATCGACTCCTTGACGAAGCCCTCGGCGCAGAGCAGTTCGTAGACCGCCTCCGCCTCGCCGTCCAGCGTCATGCGCAGGGAGTCGCCGATGGGGGTCGGCAGACCACCCGGGAGCCGGTCGACCGTGCCGAAGTCCAGGACACCCAGCCGCCAGTCGTCCTCTCCCTCCGGGCCGCCCGGCAGGAGACGGAAGTTCCCCGGGTGGGGGTCTGCGTGCAGCAGCCCGGTGCGGGCCGGGCCGGAGAAGAGGAAGCGGGCCAGAAGCTGGCCGGCACGGTTGCGCTGCTCCTCGGTGCCGGCGGAGATCACCTCCGAGAGCGGGACGCCGTCGATCCACTCCGTGACCAGGACCTGCTCGCACTGGTGGACCACCGCAGGGACAACGACGTCCGGATCGTCGGCGAACTCCTCCGCGTGGGCCTGCTGGGCCTGCGCCTCCAGGCCGTAGTCCAGTTCCTCGGAGACCCGGTCCTTCAGCTCCGCGATCAGCGGCTTGATGTCCATGCCCGGAATCAGCGGACCCAAGAGCCGGGCAAAGCGACTCAGTTGGTTCAGATCGGACAGCAGGGCCTCGCCGGCTCCCGGGTACTGCACCTTGACGGCCACCTCACGGCCGTCATGCCACACCCCCCGGTGCACCTGCCCGATCGAGGCGGCAGCGGCGGGCTTGTCCTCGAACTCCAGGAACAGCCCCTGCCAGTCCTCGCCGAGCCGCTCCGCCAGCACCGAGTGCACGGTGCGCGTCGGCATCGGGGGTGCGGCCTCCTGCAGCTTGGTGAGCGCGGCGCGGTAGGGGCCGGCGATCTCCTCGGGCAGGGCCGACTCGAAGACGGACAGGGCCTGTCCGAACTTCATCGCACCGCCCTTGAGCTCGCCGAGCACCTTGAACATCTGCTCGGCGGTGCGCTGCTGCAGCTCGCGGCCGACGATCTCCGCGGACTCGCCGACGATCCGCTTGCCCAGTCCCCAGGTCGCCCGTCCGGCGAAGCCGAGCGGGAGCGCGGCGAGCTTGGCGGTACGGGTGACCGCCTTGCGGGGAAGATCAGACATGCGCCCTCCAGGTACCAGCCGACCGCTCCGAGTCTGCCGCACGGCGTGACTCCTTCGGCGGCCGTTGCTCCGCCATTGTCTCGCGCTACTGCTCGTCCTCGGAGGGGTGTTCTCCCTCACCTTTCTCCGTGGCGCCGCACGCGCATGCGTGGTGCGCCCACACCGGCCGCGCGTGCCAGCTCAGACCGGGTAAGGACACCTCCCAGCGTGCACCGGCGCTCGACGGGATCCGTCCATCCAGAAAGGCTAGGGCGTGTGCGGCCGTCAGACCTGCGACCGTGGTGGCCAGTGCGAGATCACAGGGGCGTACGTCGCGTGTCCGTCCGGTGCCGGAGCGCCACTGCGCGACCAGGCGGGGCCAGGCCGGGTCCCGGTCGGTGCGTCCCTCGTGGAGGCAGCCCGCACAGGCCGTCTCACCGGGCAGGACCAGCGGGCCGACCACGCCGGTGCCCTCCACGACGCCGGCGTACAGATGCGGCGTACCCGAAGCGATCAGGGGTTCGGCGGCGGACGGGGAGGGTGCGTGCACCGCGACGTCGTCCCGGGGCGCGAGGATCACCAGGGAGTGGCCGCCGCCGTCCTGCCCGGGAGGTGACTGGGCGCTCCGGCGTGGTGGGCGGTCCGGTGCGCAGCGGCGTGCGGCCCGCCGGGCGGCCTCGTCCCTGCGGTCACCGACCGCCTCCGCGGGCAGCCCGCCGGGTGCCACGTCCCACGGCTCGACACGGCCGACGTCGCGCACGTCGACCTCCCCCACCCCCGCGCCCGACAGCAGCGAGGCCACCATCGCGCCCACCCGGCCGGCGCCCCTCACTTGTACGCGCAGTGAACGGCGGGCGGCCAGGCGGCCCATCGCCTCGCCCGGTTCGGACGTGGTCAGGGACAGCGAGGCCAGGTCGGGGCGCAGCCGGTCCAGAACATCCTTCTTGCGCCGCATGGCGTCGCCGGCCGGGCCGCCTCCCTTCGCGTCGTCGAGGAGCCCCGCCCGTGCCAGCCGTCGCACCAACCCGTCGACATGACCGTCCGGCAGGTCCACCCGGCGGCCCTCTGCACGCAGCAGCTCCAGTCCGCGAGTGCCGTTGAGCAGATCGAGGAAACTGCCCGTCGCCGTGTCCATCGGACCCAGCGTCAGAGCGTGTGCCGGAGTCATCCCGAACTGCACCGTGTTGAGATCCCGCCAGCCACGCCTGAGCGCGGGCTTCAGTAAGGGAGTCAGCGGAGCCAATGGAGTCGGCGGAGCCGGTGAAGTCGGCGTGGTCGATGTAGCCGATGGAGTCGACGGAACCGTCGAATCTCCTGAAGCAGTCGAAACCGTCGCTTGCATGAACAGGCCCCCGTAGCCGTCGTGGAACGTCCCCGTGTGCCGGTGGAGCTCGGTCGCAGCCCCGCCGGTGACAGCCAGCATGCCCCGACAGGGAACCCGGCGCCGAAAGTTGTCCACAGGCGGTGGATATTCGTCGTACAAATCAAACGCACGGTGGGGGATCGGCATGGAACCGTCCCGGAGTCGGGACTTCCCCCATGCGCAGCGGGTAACGTCGGGGCGTGTCCGCCGACCCACTGCACCGCGCCGGAACGCCACAGCGCAGTACGACGAGCCCGCCGTCGAGCGGCTCGGGGGCGAGCGCGATCGAGGTCCGCAGAAGCGCCCGGCGCCGCCGGACGGTCTCGGCGTACCGCGAGGGCGATCGCACCGTCGTGCTCATCCCCGCCCGGATGTCCGAGGCCGAGGAGCAGCGCTGGGTGAGCGTCATGCTCGACAAGCTGGCCGCCCAGGAGAGCAAGCGGGTCCTCGGTGACACCGAACTGGCCGAGCGTGCGGAGCGGCTGTCGGCGCAGTACTTCGACGGCCGCGCGCGGCCGAACTCGGTCCGCTGGGTCACCAACCAGAACACACGCTGGGGTTCGTGCACCCCGGCCGAGGGCAGCATCCGGCTCTCGCACCGCCTGCAGGGCATGCCCGAGTACGTCGTCGACTACGTCCTCCTTCACGAACTCGCACATCTCCTGGTGCCCGGACACGGGCCCCGCTTCTGGCGGCTGCTGGAGGACTATCCCCGCACCGAGCGGGCGAAGGGCTATCTGGAAGGCGTGGTCGCCGCCGAACGGTTGCCCCATCTGCCCGGCGCCCGCGGCGAATGACCGCTCCCTGAGGACTCCCGGAGGCGGGACTTCCGGTTCGGTCGGGCGAGGGTTGTGTACCGGGTCTGTACCGGCTTCGCTCGATGTCCGAGTTTGCCGTTAGCCTGGCGCGACGCAATCACATTCGGGATGGGGGACGGTCGTTACGCATGGCCAGGGAATTCCAACGCGGCCACAAGGCCAGGATCAGTGACCTCACCTCGGGCACCGATCTGTACGTAGGGGTACAGATCGCCGCTCCGGGGCTGTCGTTCGACATCAGCTGCTTCGGTCTCGACGCCGACGAACAGCTCTCGGACGACCGCTACTTCGTCTTCTTCAACCAGCCGAAGTCACCCGAGGAGTCCATCCAGCTCCTCGGCGCCCAGGCGGGCGACACGGAGTCCTTCCGCGTCACGCTCGACAAGATCCCCCCGCAGATCCAGAAGCTGTCCTTCACGGCGACGATCGACGGCGACGGACAGATGTCGCAGGTCGGCCCCGGGTACGTCCGCATCGTCGCCGGCGGCGAGGAGGTGGCCCGGTATGCCTTCAGCGGTTCGGAGTTCACCACCGAACGCGCCGTGATGCTGGGCGACTTCTACCTCAAGGACGTCTGGCGGTTCGCCGCCGTCGGACAGGGCTTCGACGGTGGCCTCGATGCGCTGCTGAGGAACTTCGGCGGCGAGGTCGCCGAGGAGGAGACGCCGGAAGCCCCGCAGCAGGCCCAGCAGCCGCAGGCCGGTGCGGCCCCTGGCTTCGCGCCGCCCGCCTTCGGTGCCCCGGCCCCCGCGCCCGCTCCGGCCCCGGCTCCCGCGCCGCAGCCCGCCGCGCAGGGCTTCGCGCCCCCGCAGGGGTCCACGCCGCCGCCTCCGGCCCCGGCGCCCTCGGTGCATGCCCAGCCCACGATCGTCGCGCCGATCACGCCGCCGGGTGGCGCCCCGCCGCCCCCTGCTCCGGCCCCCGCGCCCTACGGCCAGCCGGGTCAGCAGCAGCCGTACGGCCAGCCCGGACAGCAGCCGCCGTACGGCCAGGCGCCCGCCCCGAGCGCCCCGCCGCCGCCCGGTTACGCCCAGCCCCAGGCGCCGCAGGCACCGGCCCCGCCCCCCGGTTACGGTCAGCCGACCCCGCCGCCTGGCTACGGTCAGCCGACCCCGCCTCCGGGCTATGGCCAGCAGCCCCCCTACGGGCAGGTCCCGGGCCAGCAGGCGCCTTATGGAGCCCCGCAGGGTGCACCTCAGGGCCCCGGTGTGGCCGCGGCGCTCCAGCAGTTCAAGGAGACGCCCACCGGTCAGCGCTGGACGCAGCAGAACAAGAAGATGGTCCGGGTCGACCTCGGCATCGGCGGGCAGCCCGTGCTGGCCCGGCAGGGCAGCATGGTGCTCTACCAGGGCAAGGTCGACTTCAGCTACAAGGGCGCCGGATTCTCCGGCCGGATCGTGGGCAACGCGACCGGCCAGGAGATGCAGCTGATGCGCTGTACCGGCCAGGGCCAGGTGTTCCTCGCCGAGAACTCCACGATGCTGCACCCCATCGAGCTCCAGGGCGACGGCATCTGCGTTTCCGCCGAGAACGTCCTCGCCTTCGACGAGACCCTCCAGTACGAGGTCCGCCGTATCGAGGGCCACGGCATCCCCGGCGGCGCGCTGTTCACGATGCAGTTCACGGGCACCGGCACGATCGTCGTCAAGACGCACGGCACGCCCGTGGTGCTGCCGGTCACGCCCACGACGTTCGCCGACGCCAACGCCGTGGTCGCCTGGTCGTCCGCAGCCCAGGTGATCGTCTCCAGCCAGGTACGGATGCGTCGCAACGCCTACCCCGGCGACACCGGAGAGAGCGTCAACCTCCAGTTCCGGGCCGCTCCCGGCAACTTCATCGTCGTCCAGCCGTACGAGATCTGAGGGAGCCCGTCATGAACCAGCCACTCGCGGGCTTCGCCCCCGCACCCGTCTCCGCTCGCATGGAGAACCACGGCAACCACATGGCGAAGATCGCCATGCAGACCGGGAACGACCTCTTCGCGCGCGTGGGGTCGATGGTCGCCTACGAAGGCTTCGTCCAGTACGAGCCCAATCCGCCGGCCGTGCGCCAGATCGCCAAGGACTGGATGACCGGCGAGGGCGCACCCCTGATGAAGTGCTCCGGCGACGGACTGCTCTACCTCGCCGACTACGGCGCCAACGTCGTCATCATCAACCTCAACGGCGACGGCATCTCCGTCAACGCCACCAACCTGCTCGCCTTCGACGCGCATCTGACGTGGGGCGTCGAGCGGGTGAAGGGCCTGGCGAAGTTCGCCGGACAGGGCCTGTGGAACACCAAGATCTCCGGGCAGGGCTGGGTCGCGCTGACCTCCCGGGGCAAGCCGATCGTCGTCGACTGCGGCGGCGGCGAGGACGAGACGTACGTCGACCCGGACGCGCTCGTCGCCTGGTCCCCGAACCTCAAGGTGAAGGGCAAGCGCAGCTTCAAGGCGCAGTCGCTCATCGGCCGGGGCAGCGGTGAGGCCTACCAGATGGCCTTCTCCGGCCAGGGCATCGTCGTCGTCCAGCCCAGCGAGGACAGCACCGACCGTCTCCGGGTCCGGGGCTGAGGGGGAGCAAGAACGCCATGCAGAGTCCGCTTTTCGCCTACAACGACCAGCAGACCCAGGAGCGCTGGAGCCTGCAGAACAAGCAGATGCTCCGCGTCGGCCTGGAGGGCCACGACGACATCCTCGCCCGCAAGGGGACCATGGTCGCCTATCAGGGCCTGGTCGAGTTCGACGCCGAATTCCAGAGCAACCAGCAGGGACGCGCGCGTGCGCACACCGGCGAGGGCCTCGACCTGATGCGCTGCCACGGGCAGGGCACGGTCTACCTCGCCAACCTCAAGCAGCACGTGCACATGGTGGACGTGGAGCAGGACGGCCTGACCGTCGACAGCAGCTACGTGCTGGCGATGGACTCGTCGCTGCACCACGAGGTCATCGCCGTCGACAGCCTCTACGGCATCTCCGGCTCCGGGAAGTACCAGCTCAACATCACCGGCCGCGGCAAGGTCGCTCTGATGACCTCGGGCATGCCGCTGATGATGCAGGTGACGCCCGACAAGTACGTCAACTGCGACGCCGACGCGATCGTCGCCTGGTCGACCGGGCTGCGCGTCCAGATGCAGGCCCAGACGCACTCCTCCGGAGTGTGGCGGCGCCGCGGCAGCACCGGTGAGGGCTGGGAGCTCAGCTTCATGGGCAGCGGTTACGCGATCGTCCAGCCCAGCGAGCTGCTGCCGCCGCAGAACGCCCAGGTCGGATCGGGCCTTGCCGCGCAGTACGGCATGGGCCAGCAGGGAGCGCGAGGCCAGAACCAGGGCAACGTCTGGAGCTGATCGCTCCGCCGATTGGGCCGAGCGAGGGGCTTCGGGGGCCGTGGGCTGCTTCCGGCCGCTGGCCGTATGTGGCCGCGGGCCGTATGCGGCTGGTCGCGCAGTTCCCCGCGCCCCTTACTGGGGCGCGGCCCACCGCCCGGAAGCAGACGTGAGGGGCGACCGCCAGCGCGGTCGCCCCTCACCCAAATCTCAGGCCGCGAGCCTCGCCCGTGTCGCCTCCAGCAGGCGTACGACCGAGTCGTCGGCCACCTCCGCCACCTCGTCGTAGGCGAACCAGCGCAGGTCGAGGGACTCGTCACTGATGGCCTCCACGGCTCCGGCCGGAGCCAGTGCCGCGTACTGGACGTCGAGGTGCCACGTGCACGGGGTGTGGTGCCGGTCCAGGCGGACGGGGCCGCCGGGCAGCAGGGTCAGCCCCGCGATGCCCGACTCCTCGGTCGCTTCGCGCAGGGCGGCCGCGGCCAGCGTGCCGTCGGCCGACTCGCAGTGGCCGCCCATCTGCAACCACATGCGCAATTTCTTGTGCAGGGTGAGCAGCACACGCCCGTGCGACGGGTCGATCACCAGCGCGCTCGCGGTGATGTGCCCGTCACCGCAGGCTTTCCACATGCCGTCCGGGTGTGCCTCCAGATGCTCCAGGTAGGTCTGGCGCAGCTCCGGCTGGTCCTCGTAGCCCTTCAGCACGAGGACCGCGTCGTCGTACAGGCTCACTCGGTGTCGTCGCCCTTGGAGTCGCCCGGGGCGTCGCCCTTGCTGTCGTCGTCCTTGGCGTCGTCGTCCTTCTTCAGGTTCGGCTTCCCGGTGGATCCGCCCGCGGCCTCGCCGAGCATCTTGTCCAGCTCGGAGAAGTCGATCTGCTCGCGGTGCACGAAGCCGTCCGGGTCGTCCAGGTCGGAGGCCGTCGGCAGCATGTCCGGGTGGGCCCACAGGGCGTCACGGCCGTCGACACCGTGTGCGTCCGTGAGAGAGGCCCACAGACGGGAGGCATCACGCAGACGGCGCGGGCGCAGTTCCAGGCCGATCAGCGTGGCGAAGGTCTGCTCCGCCGGGCCGCCCGAGGCGCGCCGGCGCCGCAGCGTCTCACGCAGGGCGTCAGCGGACGACAGACGGGGCTTCGCGGCCGCATGGACCACCGCGTCGACCCAGCCCTCGACGAGCGCCAGAGCCGTCTCCAGACGGGCCAGAGCCGCCTTCTGCTCCGGCGTGTCCTCCGGCTGGAACATGCCCTGCTGGAGGGCGTCCTGCAGCTGCTCCGGGTTCTGTGGATCGAACTGCCCGACCACGTCCTCAAGCTTGGCCGTGTCGACCTTGATCCCGCGCGCGTAGCCGTCGACTGCGCCGAACAGGTGCGAGCGCAGCCACGGCACGTGCGCGAACAGGCGCTGGTGGGCCGCCTCGCGCAGGGCGATGTACAGCCGCACCTCCTCCTTGGGCACGCCCAGGTCCTTGCCGAACGTCTCGATGTTGATCGGCAGCAGCGCGGCCTTGCCCACGGGGCCGAGCGGCAGACCGATGTCGGTGGAGCCGACGACCTCGCCCGCGAGCACGCCGACGGCCTGCCCGATCTGCGTGCCGAACATGGCGCCGCCCATCGAACGCATCATGCCGATGAGCGGGCCGGCCATGGCCTGCATCTCCTCCGGCAGGACGTCACCCATGGCGGTGCCGACGCGCTCGGCCACCGGGTCGACGAGCTCCTGCCACGCGGGCAGGGTCGCCTCGACCCACTCCGCGCGGGACCACGCCACCGCGGAGCCCGCGCCGGACGGCAGCGCCGTCGCGTCGTCGAGCCACAGGTCGGCCAGGCGGACGGCTTCCTGAACCGCGTTGCGCTCGGCGGGGCCGACGCTCGCGTCCTTCGTGCCGTCCGCGGTGCCCTGGGAGACCGTCTGGCGGGCGATCTGCTTGGCCATGTCCCAGTTCACCGGGCCGCCCTCGTAGGAGAGCATCTGGCCCAGCTGCTGGAACGCGGCGCCCAGGTCGGTGGGGTTCAGGGAACCGAACATGGCAGCGAACGGATTGTCGGCACCGGTGCCACCGAAGCCACCGGCTCCGGGCAGCCCGCCGAAACCGAACGGGTTGGCCGGGCCCTGACCACCACCGCTCTGCTGGTCCTTCTTCTTGCCCTCGTCGCCGTCGTCCGGCTCCTCCGGCGGAAGGCCGAATCCGAATGGGGTGTCACTCACGGGATTCCTCGGCTGGTAAGGCCACCGGTTTGGCACCGGCGGCGCGACTGCCCGATAACACCACCCAGCGTAGACACCGCGAGCCGTTCGGGCCTCGGTGCTTCGCCGACTCTTGGCCTGCGGCAGGATGGATGCCACCTGGTACGTACGCGTCACTCGCGTCCGTACTGAAGACAACCGCTGGAGACGCCCGGTGAGTTCCCCTGATCCGCAGGTTCGCGCAGCGCGAAACCAGTCAACCCCTCCCGCGCGCGGCGTGCGCGGCCCCGTCGTCGCGGTGACCGGTGCCGCGTCCGGCATCGGCGCCCTGCTCACGGAGCGGCTGGTCGCGTCGGACGAGGTCAAGCAGGTCATCGCCATCGACGAGCGGCGCGGCGAGTGCGCGGCGGCGCAGTGGCACATCCTGGACGTGCGGGACCCGGCCATCGCGGACAAGCTGCGGGGCGCCGACGTGGTCGTACACCTGGCGCTCGACCTGGATCTGGAGACGGATTCCGCCGCCCGGACGGCATACAACGTTCGGGGGACGCAGACCGTTCTGACCGCCGCGGCGGCGGCCGGGATCCATCGGGTCGTGCTGTGCACGTCCGCGATGGTCTACGGGGCGCTGCCGGAGAACGAGCTGCCGCTGTCCGAGGACGCGGAGCTGCGGGCGACGGCGGAGGCCACCGGGGTCGGGGATCTGCTGGAGATCGAGCGCCTCGCGCGAAGGGCGCCCCGGGCCCACCCGGGACTTAATGTCACCGTTGTCCGGCCCGCAGTGCTCGTGGGCGGCACGGACACCGCGCTGACCAGGTACTTCGAGTCACCCCGGCTGCTCGTCGTCGCCGGTTCCCGGCCGGCCTGGCAGTTCTGTCATGTCGAGGATCTGTGCAGCGCCCTGGAGTACGCCGTCCTGGAGAAGGTCGACGGGGAACTCGCGGTCGGCTGCGACGGCTGGCTGGAGCAGGAGGAGGTCGAGGAGCTCAGCGGGATCCGCCGTATGGAGCTTCCGTCGGCGGTCGCGCTGGGCGCGGCGGCCCGGCTGCACCGGATCGGACTGACGCCCTCCCCGGCCGGTGACCTGGCGTACACGATGTATCCCTGGGTCGTGAGCGGGAGCCGGCTCCATGACGCCGGGTGGCGGCCGCAGTGGACCAACGAGGAAGTGCTTGCGGAGCTTCTGGCAGAGGTCTCCGGCAGGCACACGGTCGCCGGGCGGCGGCTCGGACGCAAGGACGCCACGGCGGCCGGCGCCGCGGGAGCGACGGTGGCCCTGCTGGGCGCGGCGGCCGTGGTGCGCAGGGCACGGAAGGCCCGGCGGCGGATCTGAGGTCCGTACGACCCTCCAAACCTCCACACACGTGTGCCGGGCGAATCGGCAATTCCCCGGTGCCGGTGACCTGGTGCACGATGGGGGCATGGCACCCACCCATGACCACCCCGGTGAGCAGGCCGCGCAGGACCCCATCAAGCTGCTCGCGATCCGCGATGCGCCGCTCTCCGTGGACGAGGTCTTCCGGCTCGTCGGGGACGACGCCGCCGGCGGTATCGCGCTCTTCGCCGGGACCGTGCGCAACCACGACGGGGGTGCCGACGTGGATGAGCTCGGGTACTCCTGCCACCCGAGCGCCGAGGCCGAGATGCGGCGCGTCGCCGAGAAGGTCGTCGCCGAGTATCCGGTGCGGGCGCTCGCGGCCGTGCACCGGGTCGGAGACCTCAGGGTCGGGGACCTCGCAGTCGTCGTCGCCGTCTCCTGTCCGCATCGCGGGGAAGCCTTCGAGGCGTGCCGGAAGCTGATCGACGACCTCAAGCACGAGGTGCCGATCTGGAAGCACCAGAAGTTCTCCGACGGCACCGAGGAATGGGTCGGCGCCTGCTGAACCGTCCCGGAACCGGCCCGACGGAACCCGTCCACCCCACTCCGGTTGCGTAACCGCACCCCTGACGTGAGCGTTGTCAGTGCCAGTGGTTAATCTGCTGATCAGTCAGTTGCGGTCGCTCATTGGGGATGGGAGGACGGCATGGCGGCACTCGCCTGGTTGCTCATTCCGCTCGCGGCTGCGATCGGCGCCGGCCTGTGGGGCAGTTGGGCCAACCGGACCCGCAAGGCACGGGGCGACGGGCCCGAGCTCGACGGGTATGCCCGGTTCCGCGAGGCCATGGAGAAGAGGTCCTCCTCCCACACGTGATCGTGGGGGCGGGTATGCGGCCCTGACGGGGCACTGACAGACGTGTCACGTACTGTCGTGGCATGCCACGCCGCACCGCGACGATGCTCGCCTCCACCCTGATGCTGATCGCGCTCCTGTGCGCGGGAGTCTTCATCCCCGTGCCGTACGCGGAGATGTCGCCCGGGCCGACGGTGAACACCCTCGGCGATCATGATGGCGAGCCGGTGCTGCAGGTCGACGGTCGCAAGACCTACCCGACGACCGGGCATCTCAACATGACCACCGTCCGGGTCACCAGCGCCGACTACAGGATGAACCTGGTGGAGGCCGTCTACGGGTGGCTGGCGCATGACAACAAGGTCGTGCCGCACGACACCCTCTACCCGGACGGCAAGACCGAGGAGCAGTCCACCCAGGAGAACGCCGAGGAGTTCAGCCAGTCCCAGGAGAGCGCCAAGGTCGCCGCCCTGAAGGCACTGGACATCCCGGTGCAGAGCTGGGTGATCGTCTCGACCGTGGTCAAGGGGACGCCCGCCGAGGGCAAGCTGCACGCCGGTGACGTGATCAAGTCCGTCGACGGTACGACGGTGAAGGAGCCCGCCGACGTCGCCGAGCTGGTGACCAAGCACAAGCCGGGCCAGGACGTCGTCTTCACGATCGTGCCGGCCAAGGAACAGGTCGCCGCCGAGAAGGAGCGCCGGACGCCGACGAAGACCGAGAAGGTCACGATCAGGACCGCCGAGTCCGACGACAGCGGCGAGAAGCGCGCCGTCGTCGGGATCTCCGCCGGGACCGACCACACCTTCCCGTTCACCATCGACATCAAGCTCGCCGACGTCGGCGGCCCCAGCGCGGGTCTGATGTTCGCGCTCGGGCTCTACGACAAGCTCACCCCGGGCAGCCTGACCGGCGGCAAGTTCGTCGCCGGCACCGGCACCATCGACGACGCCGGCAAGATCGGCCCCATCGGCGGTATCGAGATGAAGACCGTCGGCGCACGTGAAAAGGGCGCCCAGTACTTCCTCACGCCGGCCGACAACTGCGCGACGGCCGCCCGTGACGTCCCCAGCGGCCTCACCCTGGTCAAGGTCGGCACCATCGACGACGCCCTCGGCGCCCTGAAGGACATCCGCTCCGGCGACACGGCCGACCTGCCGAAGTGCACGACCAAGGACTGAACGACGAACCTCGAGTACGTCAGTGGCGACGAACCTCGAATACGGCAGTGGGGGCGCCCTTCCCTTCCGGGCGCCCCCACTGCCGTTCGAGATCCCGCCGCCGTACCGGACCGTCGTGCCGCAGGACCTCAGTCGGCGAACGTCGCCGCCAGGGCCTCCGCGAGTCCCGGGATCAGGTCCGGGCCGGTGAGGACCTCCGTCGGGGTGTCCTTCTCGCGCAGGCGCAGGGCCGATTCGCGGGCGCCGTCGCGCAGGACCGCGACCGTCATGCGGACCTCCTGGCGCTCGGGGTGGTCCGCCACCCACTTCGCGAGCTTGGCGTCGCTCAGGCCCTGCGGGACCTGGGTCTCGGCGGACGGGGGCAACATGAGACGCTCGACCGTGAGCGCGCAGCCGGCCACCGCGTCGGGCCAGGCGATCGTGGCGAGGAACTCATCGAGCGCCTTGCCCGTTTCAATTTCGTCCTGCTCGATCGGGGTCAGGCCGGAGGACTCCTGCTCGTCCCCCAGGCCGAGCTGGGCGGCGAGGCCGGGTTCCTGGGCCCGCAGCCGTGCGGTGTCTACGAGGGCGAAGAGGCGGGCGGGCTGGTCCCAGCCGAGGCCGGAGGCGTACTCGTCGATCTCGAGAACGGCCCGGGTCAGCGGGCTCGCCGCCATGGGAGTGTTGGACATGGTCACAATCCTGCCTCGTTCCCGGCCGGAATCGGGAACTGAGTAAAGCGTGAGTAAGTTGCATAGGTGTGGGCCCGCGATCACGGGGGGCCACGTAGGGCCCACGAAGACGCGGGTCTGACGGATCAACAGCGAACCTCGGGGTGCGAACCTTGGCTTTCCAGATGCCGGACCGCGGTGGAGGCCCGACCGGGCCACGGATCAGAGTGGGCCGCCCGTCCCGGCGTGTCCGGACGCTGCTCATGACACTGGGCGTCCTCGCCGTCCTCGGCATGGCCTTCACCATGTTCGCGGGCTTCTGGACGGACTGGCTCTGGTACCGGTCGGTGAACTACTCCTCGGTGTTCACGACCACGCTGTGGACGAAGATCGGACTCTTCTTCGTCTTCGGTCTGTTGATGGCCCTCGCGGTCGGGTTCAACATCTGGCTGGCGCACCGGCTGCGCCCGCCGCTGAGCGCCATGTCGATGGAGCAGCAGAGCCTCGACCGCTACCGCATGGGCATCGCGCCCTACAAGAAGTGGCTGCTGCTGGCGATCACCGCGCTGGTCGGCCTGATCGCCGGTGCCTCCGCCTCCAGCCAGTGGCGGACCTGGCTGATGTGGGTCAACGGCGTTCCGTTCGGCGAGAAGGACCCGCAGTTCCACCTCGACGTCGGCTTCTACGCCTTCGACCTGCCCTGGTACCGGTTCCTGCTCGGCTTCGGCTTCGCCGCCGCGATCCTCTCCGTGATCGCCGCCGCGCTCACCCACTACCTGTACGGCGGGCTGCGCATCACCAGCCCGGGCGCGCGTGCCACGGCCGCGGCGACCGGCCATCTGTCGGTCCTCATCGGCATCTTCGTCGCCCTGAAGGCCGTCGCGTACTGGCTCGACCGGTACGGGCTCGCGGTGAAGTCCAGTGACTTCAAGGCGACCGACAACTGGACCGGTCTGAGGTACGTCGACGCCAACGCGTATCTGCCGGCCAAGACGATCCTGTTCTGCATCGCCGTCATCTGCGCGCTGCTGTTCTTCGCCACGCTGTGGCGGCGCACCTGGCAGCTGCCCGTCATCGGCTTCGGCCTGATGGTGCTCTCGGCGATCCTCATCGGCGGCCTGTACCCGGCGATCGTGCAGAAGTTCCAGGTCCAGCCCAACGAGCAGGCCAAGGAAGCGCCGTACGTCGAGAAGAACCTCAAGGCGACGCGCGACGCGTACGGCATCGACGGCACCAAGGTCACCGAGTACCCCGGCACGAGCAAGACCGAGGACAAGACCAAGCTGCGCGACGACGTGGACGCCACGGCGAGCATCCGGATCTTGGACCCGAACATCGTGTCGCCGACCTTCCAGCAGCTCCAGCAGATCAGGAACTACTACGCGTTCCCGACCAACCTGGACGTCGACCGGTACGCCAAGGACGGCAAGGACCAGGACACGGTCATCGGTCTGCGCGAGATCAACCTCAACGGCATCCCGAAGCGCAACTGGATCAACGACCACTTCCGTTACACCCACGGCTACGGCGTGGTCGCCGCCGAGGGCACCAACGCCGACGCCCAGGGCCGACCGGACTTCACCGAGTCCGACCTGCCGTCCAAGGGCGACCTCGGGACGTACGAGCAGCGGGTCTACTACGGCGAGAAGACCACCATGTACTCGATCGTCGGCGGTCCCCAGAAGGAGATCGACTACTCCGACGACAGCGGTGAGAAGACCTACAGCTACAAGGCCGACAGCGGGGTCAGTCTCTCCAACCCGGTCAACCGGGCCGCGTACGCGGTGGCGTTCGGCGAGCCGCAGATCCTGTACTCGGGTGCGATCGGCGACGGTTCGCGCATCCTGTACAACCGCACGCCCAAGGAGCGCGTCGAGGCGGTGGCCCCGTGGCTGACCATCGACGGTGACGCCTATCCGGCGGTCGTGGACGGCCGTATCCAGTGGATCGTCGACGCCTACACGACGACGAACGGCTATCCGTACTCCTCCCGTACCACCCTCGGTGATACGACGGCCGACTCGCTGACCGCCACCAACGACCAGCGCGCGGTGGTGGCCCAGCAGAACCAGGTCAACTACATCCGTAACTCGGTGAAGGCGACGGTCGACGCCTACAGCGGTGAGGTCAAGCTCTTCCAGTGGGACACCAAGGACCCGGTCCTGAAGACCTGGATGAAGGCGTTCCCGGACACGGTGAAGCCGAAGAGCGAGATCTCGAAGCCGCTGATGGACCATCTGCGCTACCCGCAGGACCTGTTCAAGGTCCAGCGCGAGCTGCTCACCCGCTACCACGTGAAGGACGCCACGACGTTCCTCAGCGGCAGCGAGGTCTGGCAGGTGCCGGACGACCCGACCAACAAGTCGGGCAGCGCAGTGCCGCCGTACTACCTGAGCATGAAGATGCCCGACCAGAAGGCACAGGCGTTCTCGCTGACGACGACGTTGACGCCGAACGGCAGGGACAACCTCAGTGCCTTCATGGCGGTCGACGCCGAGGCGGGCACCAGTGACTACGGCAAGATCAGAATTCTGAAACTGCCGACCAACACCACGGTCAACGGCCCAAGTCAGGTCCAGAGCCAGTTCAACTCCGAGCAGAACATCGCCGAGACGATCAGGCTGCTGAGAGGTGGCGACTCGGAGGTCGAGTACGGCAACCTGCTGGCGGTCCCGCTCGACGGCGGACTGCTCTATGTCGAGCCGGTCTATGTGCGCGGTGGCGGACTCAAGTACCCGCTGCTGCGGAAGGTGTTGGTGTCCTACGGCGGCACCACTGCCTTCGAGGACACGCTCGGCGAGGCCCTCAACAAGGTCTTCGGAGCGGAGGGCCCGACCACCGAGCCACCGGACGAGGGTGAGCAGGAGGGCGGTACGACACCTCCGCCGACGTCCACCAACCCGACGGTCCAAGAGGCGTTGAACGACGCCCAGGACGCCTTCGAGGCCGGCCAGGAAGCTCTCAAGAAGAACGACTGGGAGGCCTACGGCACGGCGCAGAAGGATCTTGAGGACGCGCTGAAGCGGGCCGAGGACGCACAGGCGCAGGCCGACAGGACCGGCGGTTCCGGCGGTGGCGGCGGTGGCGACAGTGCGGGCCCGACTTCCAGTCCGAAGCCGAGCAGCAGTCCCAGCGGCAGTTAGGGACGACGGCTGATCGAATAGCCCACCTCGCGCCGTGATACGGTTGCAGAACAACGGCGCGGGGTGGAGCAGCTCGGTAGCTCGCTGGGCTCATAACCCAGAGGTCGCAGGTTCAAATCCTGTCCCCGCTACTGAAGTCGGCGAATAATTCGTACGACAGCGAAGGCCCGGATCCTCAAGAGGATCCGGGCCTTCGTCGTGTGCGAACGCATGTGCCGCACGGCGGGACGGCCGCGCCGCCTCGGGGAGTTGGGGGAACTGTGTTTGACTTGTCTCTCTGTGGGCATGTCGACAAAACGCTGAAGTGACCTCACTGGCTGCGGTATACCAGGTGTACCCAGGTTGCAGGTGGTGCGACGATGGACGTTATGGGGGACAAGGCAACTCTGTTGGAGACAGGGCGGTTTGTGCAGCCTGCCGACTTTGTGCAGCCGACGGGCGATTTCGTGCGGTCCACGGACGGTGCCTCGCAGCCGATGGGTGACCTCCCGCGGCAGGTGAGCGACCTCACACAGTCGGACGGCGAGTTCGCGCTCGACCGGCCGACGGACCAGGACGAGACCGGGGACGCCGCCGAGGAGGCGCGGCAGCGGCTCGCCGCCGAGGGCGGGGACGTCGAGGCGATGAGCGTCCTCGGGGCCATGCTGCTGCGCCGCGGGGATCTAGACGGAGCCGAGGCTCATCTGCGTGCCGCCACCGCAGCCGGTGACCGGGCCGCAGCCAACAACCTGGGAGTTCTTCTTCACCAGCGCGGGTACGCCGACGAGGCCGCCGGCTGGTGGCGGATCGCCGCCGTCGCCGGGTCGGCCGCGGCCGCGCACGCGCTGGGACGCCATCACCGCGAGCGGGGCGACGAGCCTGCCGCCGAGTACTGGCTGCGGCAGTCCGCCGAACAGGGACACGCGCTGGGCGCCTACGCGCTCGCCGATCTGCTGGAGCACCGCAGCGACGGCGCGGCCGAGCAGTGGATGCGGGCCGCGGCGGAGCGCGGGCACCGGGAGGCGGCGTACCGACTGGCGCGCGCGCTCGACCGGCAGGCGGTGCGGGCGGGGGAGGACGAACTCGACAACGGTGTCGCGCCGGACGAGTCGCTGGTGGCGGAGGCCGAGCAGTGGTACCGGCAGGCCGCCGCGCGCGGGCACCGCCGGGCCGCGCTGCACCTCGGGGCGATCCTGGAGAAGCGCGGGGAGCTCAAGGAGGCCGGGCGCTGGTATCTGACGTCCGCCAAGGACGGGGAGGCGCGGGCCGCCTGCGCGCTCGGGTTCCTGCTGCGGGACGCGGGAGACACCGAGAGCGCCGCCGTGTGGTGGCTGCGGGCCGCCCAGGACGGCGACGGCAACGCGGCGAACGCGCTGGGCGCGCTGCACGCCGAGCGTGGCCAGACGCAGACCGCCGAGCGGTGGTACCGGGCCGCGATGGACGCGGGCGATGTCAACGGCGCGTACAACCTCGGGCTGCTCTGCGCCGAGCAGGGGCGGACCTCGCAGGCCGAGCAGTGGTACCGGCGGGCGGCATACGCCGGGCACCGCGAGGCGGCGAACGCGCTGGCGATCCTGCTGCTCCAGGGCGGGGACGCGACGGGCGCCGAGCCGTGGTTCTCCAAGGCCGCGGAGGCGGGCAGCGTGGACGCCGCGTTCAACCTGGGGATCCTGCACGCCGGGCGGGGCGAGGAGCGGGCCGCGCTGCGGTGGTACGAGCGTGCCGCTGCTGCCGGTCACACGGAGGCGGCGCTGCAGGTCGGGATCGCGCGGCTGCGGGACGGGGACGAGTTCGCGGCCGAGCGCCATCTGCGCTGTGCGGCCGGGGGCGGCAGTGCGGAGGCCGCGTACCGGCTGGCGACCGTGCTGGATGCTCGGCGTCCGCCGGAGCCCGAGCATGAGCTGGGGGAGCCGGCGCACGAGAAGACCGAGTGCGAGGAGTGGTACGAGCGGGCGGCCTCCCAGGGGCATCGGCGGGCGCAGGTGCGGGTGGGGATGCTCGCCGCGGCCCGGGGCGATGTGGTGGAGGCGGCTCGGTGGTACCGCTCTGCCGCGGAGGCCGGTTCTCGGAACGGGGCCTTCAATCTGGGGCTGCTGCTGGCCCGGGAGGGGAGTGAGCCGGAGGCGGCCGTGTGGTGGACGCGAGCGGCTGACGCCGGGCACGGGCGGTCGGCTTTGCGGCTCGCTCTGGTCTACGCGCGTCGTGGGGAGCTGGCGGAGGGGAAGCGGTGGGCTGATCGAGCCGTGACGCTTGGGCCTCGGGAGGTTGCGGAGCGGGCGGCTCGGTTGCGGGACGCTCTGCGGGAGGAGCTCTCGGCGTGACGCTGCGCTGAGCTTGGTTGGCCGGGCTGGGCCGGCCTGGAGCGGGGTGGGTTTCTGGGTGGCCGGCGTCGGGGTTGCCCCCGGGGAGTTGTCGCCCCCGCCGCCCCTACCCTTCCCGTACCCGGGGGCTGCCGCCCCCGGACCCCCGCTTCGGCCCTGAACGGGCCTCGTCCTCAAACGCCGGACGGGCTGGAATGCCTGGGCCGAGGCAGGCTGATCGACAAGCGATTTGCCTCTGTCTGCATGCTTGACGTAATGTTCAGTTCACCGACGCGGGGTGGAGCAGCTCGGTAGCTCGCTGGGCTCATAACCCAGAGGTCGCAGGTTCAAATCCTGTCCCCGCTACTGAAGGCCTAGGGCCGGGATCCGAAAGGGTCCCGGCCCTAGGTGTTTCCCGGGGTGTGTCAGGGCCTGTGGCCCACCGCCTCCTCGTACAGGGTGCGGTTCACCGTTCGTGACTCCGGGAGGGCGTCTCCCTCGGCCACTTCCTGGGCCTTGTATGCCGACTGCAGGCGGGTCGTCGTACGGGCGCGGATTTCCCAGTCCATGCGGAGTGGCGGGGTGGAGCGCAGGATGGACTCGTCCGACTTCAGGAGCTCGGCGAGGTAGGTGACGAAGGTCGCATCCTGCTTGTAGTCCGACGCGAAGTACGTGTTCACCGTGCGGATGTAGGCCCGGACCAGGGCGACTCCCGCGTCCACGTCGTCCTGGAGCAGCGTGGGGCCGTACAGCATGCCGCCCAGTGGTTCGCCCGGTGGCTGACCGCCGAGGAAGGCGTAGCCCTGCCGGCCGTCCACCTTGCGCCAGACCGGGTCCAGGAGCCAGGCCGAGTCGACGCCGCCGTTCTGCAGGGCCGTGAGGACGTCGGCCGAGCCCAACTGCTGGTACTGGATGTCGGCGAGGCCGCCGCCGTGCTGCTCCAGGGCCTTCTCCATGGGGTACGCGATGACCGATCCCTTGCCGATCATCGTGCCCAGCTTGCGGCCGGCCATGGCGACGCGGCTCGCGCTCTCGCCCTCCTTCAGGCGCACCCACAGGCCGCTCTTCGACTTCGGGTCGGGTGAGAAGTTCCCCGCGACCCACTTGATGTCGAAGCCGCCCTTGATGCCGTTCATGACCGCCGCCTCCGGGGCCGCCCACAGGGCATCGATGTCGCCCTTGGCCAGGAGCGGGAGCGCATCCGGAGTCGGCAGGACCTTCAGCGTGACGTCCAGGCCCTCCTTCTCGAACTCGCCCTTGTCGAGCGCGACTTGCAGGGGAGCCACGTACTCGGCGCTCAGCGTGCCCGTCGCGATCGTCAGCTTGCGGGGCTCGCGCACGGGCTGTGGGGGAGGGGCGCCGGGGAGACAGCGGGCCGGGGTTCGGGTCGGGGAGAGGTCCTTCGGGTCCGTCCAGGCTTTGTCGCCGCAGCCTTCCACCGGGCGGATGGTGCGTTGCCCGCCGCCCGAGTCCGAGGCGGAGTCCGACTCGTACGGGGACGAGCAGGCCGCCGACGCCAGCAGTGCCGCGGCGGCCATGACAGCGCCGTATCGTTGCGTGGTCCTCCGCTTCATGACTGGCCCCTTCCTCGGTCCCTCGGTGCCCAGGGGGTGAGCAGGCGGCCGGCGAAGCGGATCAGTTCGGAGAAGAGGACCCCGAGGATCGCGACGCAGACGATGCCGACGAACATCACGTCGTTCTGGAACAGCGCGCGTGAATCGAAGATCAGATGGCCCAGGCCGTTCGTCGCGGCGATCTGCTCCGACGCGACGATGACCAGGACCGCCACACCCGCCGCGATACGCGCGCCCACCAGGACGGCGGGGAGGGATGCGGGCAGCAGGACGTGGCGGAACATCTGCCATCGCGAGGCGCCGAAGACCTGGCCCGCGTCGCGGTGGCCGGTGGGGATGGACATCACCGCGGACATCGTGGAGATCCAGACGAAGAAGAACACCGTGGCCGCCACCAGGGCCACCTGTGGGCCCTCGCCCAGGCCGAACATGTTCAGGAAGATGGGGAGCAGGGCCAGCTTCGGTACGACATACAGGGCGTCCAGGAGCGGTTCCAGGGCCGCTCGTATCAGAGACAGGGAACCCATCAGCAGGCCCAGGGCGTAGCCCGCCGCCGTGCCGGCCGTGTACCCCGCGAGGACGCGCTTCAGCGTGGCCCACACGTCCGGCCACAGGTCGCCGGCCGCTGCCCGGTCCCAGCCGTCGGCGAGGATCGTGGAGGGGGCCGGGTAGACGCGGTCGTCGATCCAGGCCTGGGCCGCGGCCAGTTGCCACAGCAGGAGGAGGAAGAGGGGGACGGCGAGCGCCAGCGACAGCTCCAGTGCGCGCCTGCGGCGGTGGGTGCGTGCGGGGTGCAGTTCCTGCGGGCCGGGGCGGCGGACCAGGACCGACTCGGCGGGCGGCTTCGCGAGTGTCGTCATGCCGGTACCGCCTCCTTGCGCAGCAGGTCCCACAGCTCGCTCTTCAGTGCCGTGAACTCGGGGGTGGCGCGGATGTCGCCGGTGCGTGGGCGCGCGAACGGCGGGCGGTGCTCGGCGATGATCCGGCCCGGGCGGGCGGACATGACCAGGACCCGGTCGCCGAGGACGATCGCCTCCTCCAGGCTGTGGGTGATGAAGAGCGTGGTGGTCCGCAGCGACTGGGTGATGTCCAGGAGTTCGTCCTGGAGGATCGTGCGCAGCTGGGCGTCGAGCGCCGCGAACGGCTCGTCCATCAGCAGCAGTTCGGGCTCCACGGCCAGCGCCCGGGCGATCGCCACGCGCTGGCGCATCCCGCCGGAGAGGGTGGCCGGGTAGGCGGCCGCGAAGTCCGACAGGCCCATGCGGGCCAGCCAGTCGTCGGCGCGGGCGTTCGCCTCGCGCCGCGGGACGCGTTGGATGTCCAGGCCGAAGCGGACGTTCGCGCGGACCGACTTCCAGTCGTAGATGCCGTAGTCCTGGAAGATCATGGCGGCCGGGCGGCTGCTGGATGTACGGATCTCCAGGGTGCCGGTGCTCGGGCGGAGCAGGCCGGCGGCGATGCGCAGCAGCGTGGATTTGCCGCAGCCGGAGGGGCCGACGACACAGACGAACTCGCCGGGGGTGACGGTCAGATCGAGGGGGCCGAGGGCGTGGACGGTGTGGGGGGTTCGGCCGAAGGCGCGGGTCAGGTCGTTCGCTCTGAGTTTGGGATACGGCTCTCCCACTTCTGTCTCCTTGCGGAGTGCGGTACGGACGTGTGGGTGTCGTTGACCATATGACGGTCCGTCAGATTCTGGAACCCCGCCCGCCCGCACCCGGGCAGCACAAAGCCCCGGCACTCACGGGTGCCGGGGCTCAGGGAAGGTGGCCGGCTAGGCCTTCGCGCAGTTCGGGCAGACGCCGCGGTACGTCATCTCGACGTCCGACACCGTGAAGCCGAAGCGCTCGGAGTCGGGGAGGTCGGCCATCGGGTTGCCCGTCGGGTGGACGTCCCGGATGGAACCGCACTGGGCGCAGACCAGGTGGTGGTGGGGCCGGTGGGCGTTCGGGTCGTACCGCTTCGCGCGCTTGTCGGTGGAGACCTCGAGCACCTCGCCGAGGGTGACCAGCTCGCCCAGCGTGTTGTAGACGGTCGCCCGGGAGATCTCGGGCAGCTTGGCGACGGCCCGGGCGTGCACCTCGTCGGCCGTCAGGTGGACGTGATCGCCGGCGAGCACCTCGGCCACGACGCGCCGCTGCGCGGTCATCCGCCATCCGCGTCCGCGCAGCCGTTCCAGAAGGTCACTCATGCAGAACACCTTAACAGCAGGAGGACCAGCTTCCGAATGGATGTGACTTTGGAGCCTGACTTGACTTAGACAAAGTCCAAGATAGGATCGAGATCGACTTTGGCCCATGGGACAGGAGCGGCCGGAGTCGCTCGTACCAACGCAGGAGGCGCACGTGACCCAGGGACCGCTCACGACGGAGGCCGGTGCTCCGGTAGCCGACAACCAGAACAGCGAGACCGCGGGTGTCGGCGGCCCGGTCCTTGTCCAGGACCAGCTCCTGTTGGAGAAGCTCGCCCACTTCAACCGGGAGCGCATCCCGGAGCGGGTGGTGCACGCCCGCGGCGCCGGCGCCTACGGCACCTTCACGGTGACCGCCGATGTCACCGCGTACACGCGCGCCTCCTTCCTCTCCGAGGTCGGCAAGCAGACGGAGACGTTCCTGCGCTTCTCGACGGTGGCGGGCAGCCTGGGCGCGGCGGACGCCGTGCGCGACCCGCGCGGCTGGGCGCTGAAGTTCTACACCGAGGAGGGCAACTACGACCTCGTCGGCAACAACACCCCGGTGTTCTTCATCAAGGACGCCATCAAGTTCCCGGACTTCATCCACACCCAGAAGCGCGACCCGTACACGGGGAGCCAGAAGGCGGACAACGTCTGGGACTTCTGGAGCCTGTCACCCGAGTCCACGCACCAGGTGACCTGGCTGTTCGGCGACCGCGGCATCCCGGCGTCGTACCGCCACATGAACGGCTACGGCTCGCACACCTACCAGTGGAACAACGAGGCCGGCGAGGTCTTCTGGGTCAAGTACCACTTCAAGACCGACCAGGGGATCAGGAACCTCACCCAGGCCGAGGCCAACAGGCTCGCCGGCGAGGACCCCGACTCCCACCAGCGTGACCTGCGCCGGGCCATCGAGCGCGGCGAGTTCCCGAGCTGGACCGTGCAGGTGCAGATCATGCCGGCGGCGGACGCGGCGACGTACCGCTTCAACCCGTTCGACCTCACCAAGGTGTGGCCGCACGAGGACTACCCGCCGATCGAGATCGGCAGGCTGGAGCTCAACCGGAACCCGCGGAACGTCTTCGCCGAGGTCGAGCAGTCGATCTTCAGCCCCGCCCACTTCGTGCCGGGCATCGGCCCGTCCCCGGACAAGATGCTCCAGGGCCGCCTCTTCGCGTACGGCGACGCCCACCGCTACCGCGTCGGCATCAACGCCGACCACCTGCCGGTGAACCGCCCGCATGCCGCCGAGGCGCGCACCAACTCCCGCGACGGCTTCCTGTACGACGGCCGCCACGGCGGCGCGAAGAACTACGAGCCGAACAGCTTCGGCGGCCCGGCACAGACGGGCCGTCCGCTGTGGCAGCCGTTCGCCGGTTTCACGGCCGGCACGGGCAACCACGAGGCGCCCGTGCATGCCGAGGACGACGACTTCGTGCAGGCGGGCAACCTCTACCGCCTGATGTCGGACGACGAGAAGGAGCGCCTGATCGCCAACCTGGCGGGTGCCGTCGCGCAGGTCTCGCGCGAGGACATCGCCGAGCGGGCGATCGGCAACTTCCGTCGGGCCGACGAGGACTTCGGCAAGCGGCTGGAGGCCGCGGTCCAGGCCCTGCGCGGCTGAAACACCGACCAGCACTGGATCGCTTGCCGTCGCCGGCGGGCCGGGTTCCTCCGTGGGCCCGGCCCGTCCGGCGTTCTAGGCGGGCACGTGCTGCCGTACGGGTGCCCAGCAGCGGATGATGTCGCGGACCGAGACGATGCCCACGGGCTCCTCGTGATCGAGGACGATCAGATGCCGGAAGCCGCCGTGCGCCATGGCGCGGGCCGCCTCCTCCAGGGTCCATGACGGGGCGGCGAACACGACGTTGTTGGTGGTGTGGTCGTGGGCGCGCTCGGCGTCCGGGTTCTGTCCTAGGCCGACGGAGTTGAGGATGTCGCGTTCGGTGAGGATGCCGATACCGCCGGCATCGGGGTCGTGGACCACGGCCGCGCCGATCCGACGAGCGGACATCAGCGCGGCAGCCTGGCGAAGGGTGTGGGTGGGGCCGATGGTGAGGACCACGGTGCTCATGGCGTCACGTACGAGCATGGATGGAGCCACCTCCTGAAGTGCCCCCGCACCGTTTGTTCATTGTTTCACAAATTCACAAGTGGGGGGACTCTCAGAGTGACAGGTAAAGAGGGGGTCAACAAGGGGGCGCTCAGTAGCGCTCGTTGAGGTACCCGAGGAGCTCGTCGTGCATCAGGCCGTTCGAGGCGGCCGCGTTGCCGCTGTGGGGGCCGGGGCGGCCGTCGAGGCCGGTGAAGGTGCCGCCCGCCTCCGTCACGACGATCGCGGTGGCGGCCATGTCCCACAGGGACAGCTCGGGCTCTGCGCACAGGTCCACCGAGCCCTCGGCGACCATCATGTACGGCCAGAAGTCGCCGTACGCGCGCGTGCGCCACACCTCGCGCGTGAGGTCGAGGAAGCCGTCGAGGCGCCCCTGCTCCTCCCAGCCGCTGAGCGAGGAGTACGCGAACGAGGCGTCCGACAGCTTCGAGACGCTGGAGACGCGCAGGCGGGACGCGGAGGAGAGGCTGCGGCCGGTGAATGCGCCGTGCCCCTTGGCGGCCCACCAGCGGCGGCCGAGGGCGGGGGCGGAGACGAGGCCCACGACCGGCTGGTAGCCGCCCTCCGAGGCCTCCGTCAGGGAGATGAGGGTGGCCCAGACCGGGACGCCGCGTACGTAGTTCTTGGTGCCGTCGATCGGGTCGATCACCCAGCGGCGGGGGCCGGTGCCCTCGACGCCGTACTCCTCTCCGAGAATCGCGTCTCTCGGGCGGGCTCGCTGGAGCTGCCCGCGGATGAGGTCCTCGGCGGCCTTGTCGGCTTCGCTCACCGGGGTCATGTCCGGCTTGGTCTCGACCTTGAGGTCGAGTGCCTTGAAGCGGTCCATGGTGGACGCGTCGGCGGCGTCCGCGAGGACGTGGGCGAGGCGGAGATCGTCGAGGTAGTCCGGCATGGAACGAACGCTATCTGTCGTGGTCGGGGTGGGGCTACAGGGCCGTGGATCAAGTTCCCCGGCACCCGGGACCTGACGGGCGCCCGCGCGCCCCGGCCGACTGGCGCCCCCGCGTGCCCTCGCGAACCCTTGACAGTGCCGCCGTGCGCGTCAAATCTGGGCGCAGAGTCGCTCGTCCCAGGGAGGCGATGATGCCTGCAGCGCGGGAATCCCTGCTGGACGCCGCTTACACGGCGCTGGCGCGCAGGCCGTGGTCCACCGTGCGGATGGTGGACGTGGCCGCCGCGGCCGGCGTGTCCCGGCAGACGCTGTACAACGAGTTCGGGAGCAAGGAAGGCCTGGCCCGCGCACTCGTGAGGAGAGAGGCCGACGGGTACCTCGCCGGCATCGAACGCGCCCTCGCCACCCACAGCGACGCCCGCGACCGCCTCACCGCCACCGCGGAGTGGACCGCCGGCCTCGCCCGCGACAACGCCCTCGTCCGCGCCATGCTCACCGGCTGCTGGAGCGAGCGGCTGCCCTCGCCGACACTGTCCGCCGTCCCGTCCTCCTCCGCCGTGCCGGCCCAGCGGCGGGCCGACGGGCCGCTCCCGTCACCCGGCGACTTCGTGGGCATGGTGCGCGACCGGGCCGTTGCGGTCCTCACCGGACCCGGCGTCAACAAGTCCGAGACCGCCGACCTCACCCGCTCCTGCGAACTCGTCGTCAGGCTGGCCCTGTCCTGCGTCGCCGCCCCGCCCGGCGAGGGTGGGGTCGCCGACCTCGTACGCAGCGCGCTGCACCGGCAGTTGGCGAGCTGACCGCAGCAGGAGACCGGGCTTACTGCGCCGAACCCGACAGCTGCAGGCCGACCACGCCCACGATCACCAGGCTGATCGACACGATCTTCAGCGTCGACACGATGTCACCGAGGAAGATCATCCCGTAGATCGCCGTACCCGCCGCCCCGATTCCCGTCCACACCGCGTACGCCGGCCCCACGTCCAGCTTCCTCAGTGCCAGCGTCAGCAGTCCGAAACTGCCGAGGGCGAAGATGCAGAACGCGACCGTCGGCCACAGGCGGCTGAAGCCGTGCGACAGCTTCAGGCAGACGGCGAACCCGGTTTCGAGCAGCCCCGCCACGATGACCAGCAGCCACGCCATGTGCTGTCCTCCCGTATCCCCACGTTCTGTGACCGCTTCGTCAGGTTCGTCAGGCTTTGGTCAGGCTTGGTTCCGGCTCGGTGCGATTATGCCCTTACCAGCCCTACAGGGGGACAAACAACGCGGAGGTCAGTCGCCTTCCTCCGTCGATCCCCCGTCGACCTCTCAGTCGTCTTCCGTGGATTCGCGCGTCGCCAGCAGCCGCCGCAGCGAGTACAGCCGTGCCGGATCGGCGTGCCCCTGAGCCACCCAGTCGTCCAACGCGCAGTCCGGTTCGTCATGACTGCACGCACGCGGGCAGCCCTCGGTTCCCGGTTCCAGGTCGGGGAACGCGTTGATCACCCGGGACGGGTCGACATGAGCCAGGCCGAAGGAGCGGACGCCGGGGGTGTCGATCACCCAGCCGTCCACCTCCGCCAGCGGCAGCGCCAGCGCGGACGTCGTCGTGTGCCGGCCCCGGCCCGTCACCGCGTTCACATGACCTGTCGAGCGCCGGCGTTCCTCCGGTACCAGCGCGTTCACCAGCGTCGTCTTGCCGACGCCCGAGTGACCGACGAACGCCGTGACCCTGCCGCCCAGTTGCTCCCGTACGCGGTCCGCCGCGCCGCCGTTCTCCAGCTCGTCGCGGCTGGTGACGACGTACGGGATGTCCAGGTCGCCGTACAGCTCAAGGAGTTTGGCCGGTGGGGCCAGGTCCGACTTCGTCATCACCAGCAGCGGCTCCAGGCCGCCGTCGAACGCCGCCACCAGACAGCGGTCGATCAGCCGCGGCCGCGGCTCGGGGTCGGCGAGGGCTGTGACGATGGCGAGTTGGTCGGCGTTGGCCACGACCACGCGCTCGAAGGGATCGTCGTCGTCGGCCGTCCGCCGCAGCACGGAGGTCCGCTTCTCGATGCGTACGATCCGCGCGAGGGTGTCCTTCTTGCCGGTCAGATCGCCGACCAGCGCCACCCGGTCACCGACCACCGCGGCCTTGCGGCCCAGTTCGCGGGCCTTCATGGCCATCACGATCCGGTCGTCCACGAGGACGGTCAGACGGCCCCGGTCGACGGTGAGGATCATGCCCTCCGCGGCGTCCTCGTGCTTGGGGCGGATGTTCGTACGGGGCCGGGTGTTGCGACGGCCGGGACGGGTGCGGATGTCGTCCTCGTCGGTGTGCTTGCCGTAGCGGCGCATAGCGTTGTCCCTACGCCCCGAGCATCCCGGTCCACAGTTCGGTGAAGTCCGGCAGGGTCTTCGCCGTCGTCGCCACGTTCTCGATCCGTACGCCCTCGACCGCGAGGCCGATGATCGCGCCGGCCGTCGCCATGCGGTGGTCCTCGTAGGTGTGGAAGACCCCGCCGTGCAGACGGCGCGGACGGATGTGCAGACCGTCGGCGGTCTCGGTGACGTCGCCGCCGAGTTCGTTGATCTCCTTGGTCAGCGCGGCCAGGCGGTCCGTCTCGTGCAGCCGCAGGTGCGCGACGCCGCGCAGCGTCGACGGTGAGTCCGCGAGGGCCGCGACCGCGGCGATGCCCGGGGTGAGCTCGCCGACCTCGCTCAGGTCCACGTCGATGCCGTGGACGGCACCCGAACCGGTGAACACGAGCCCGTACTCGTTGAGTTCGCAGGAACCGCCCATCTCGGTGAAGATCTCGCGCAGCCGGTCACCGGGCTGGGTGGTGCGGGTCGGCCAGTCCGGGACGAGGACCTTGCCGCCGGTCACCAGCGCCGCCGCCAGGAACGGCTGGGCGTTGGACAGATCCGGCTCGATGGTCAGGTCACGGCCGAGCAGGGCGCCCGGCGTGACCCGCCAGACGTTCGGCTCGCCGCCCGACTCCGGGGTGTCGACCTGGGCGCCGACCGCGCGCAGCATGTCGACGGTCATGCGGATGTGCGGCATGGAGGGGAGGGAGGAGCCGGTGTGCCGGACCTCCACGCCCTGGTTGAAGCGCGGGCCGGAGAGCAGCAGCGCCGAGACGAACTGGGAGGACGACGAGGCGTCGATCTCCACCGGGCCGCCCTCCAGCGCACCCCCGCCGTGCACCGTGAGGGGCAGCGCGCCCCGCCCGTCGTCGTCGATCCGGGCACCGAGGACGCGCAGGGCGTCGATCACGCCGTGCAGGGGACGCTCGTACGACCTGGGGTCGCCGTCGAAGCGGATGGGGCCGTCGGCCAGCGCGGCGACCGGCGGCAGGAAGCGCATCACCGTGCCGGCGTTGCCCACGTCGACCGTGGCCGGGCCCCGCAGGCCCGCCGGGAGCACCCGCCAGGCCTCGCCGGTGCCCTCGGGGCCCACGCCCTCCTCGATACCGACGCCCATCGCCCGCAGCGCGCCGGCCATCAGCAGGGTGTCGCGGGAACGCAGGGGGCGGCGCAGCCAGCCGGGCTCGCTCGCCAGGGCGGCGAGGACGAGGGCGCGGTTGGTGACCGACTTGGACCCCGGCACGTGGACCGTCGCGTCGACGGCTCCGCTCGCGTGCGGGGCGGGCCATAGGGCGGTGGGGGCGGCGGGGTTTTGGGCCATGGGTTCACTTTATAAGGAGGGGGTTGTACAGGCCGTTGTTCGGGTGCGGCGCCGTTGGGGCTGGTCGCGCCCACGTGGGGGAGCGCACATCGGCACAGGCCCGCGCCCCTGAAGGCCGGCTGTCAGACCCCCAGCAGCCAGCGACCGCCACCTATCAGCGAGCACAACGACACCGCGTGGAACAGGAAGAACCACAGCCCCGCCGGCGCATGCGTCAACCGCGACAGCTGATCCGCATCCGAGTCGCCCGCCCCGCCCCGCGCCCTCTTCGCCTGCAGCTCGAACGCCGGGCGCACCCCGCCCACCAGCAGGAACCACACCACCACGTACGCGAACGCCGCCTGTACCTGAGGCCCCGTGAGCCACGAGACCAGCACGAAGGTGCCGCCCGTCACGAACACCGTCAGCGCCCCGTACGCGTTCCGGATCATCACCAGCATCGCCACCAGCAGGGCCGTCGCCAGCCACAGCAGGAGCGTGATCCGGCCCGCGCCCAGCAGGGCGGCGCCGCCCAGGCCCAGCAGCGGGGGAGCGGTGTAGCCCGCGGCCGCGGTGAGGATCATGCCGAGGCCGTGCGGCTTGCCGCGGCTGACGGTGAGGCCGCTGGTGTCGGAGTGCAGGCGTATGCCGGTCAGTGTCCGGCCGGTCAGCAGCGCGATCAGGCCGTGGCCGCCCTCGTGGGCGATGGTGATGGCGTTGCGTGAGAGACGCCACAGCGGGTGCGGGACGACGACGGCCAGCGCGACGACCAGGGCGGCGGTCACCACCCACAGATCGGGGTCGGGCTGAGTACCGGAGACCTCGTCCCAGAGGGAGGCGAGCGAGGCGGATGCGGTGCTGTCCATGTAAGGCGGTGGCTCCCTGTGGGCGAGTCAAAGGGGTCGGTGCGTATCGCCGTCGTTGAGGGGTGGTGGTCGGGTGACGGGCGGGCCTGGCAGTGTTGCACGTATGTGCGGACGGTATGCGGCCAGTCGTGGGCCCGAGGATCTCGCAGGAATCTTTGAGATCGAGAAGTGGGAGCCCGAAGAGACCCTCGATGCGGACTACAACGTGGCTCCGACCAAAGAAGTTCACGTCGTCCTCGACCGTCCCTTGAAAGACGCGGGCGACCCCCGGCCGGTTCGGCAGCTGCGCAAGCTGAAGTGGGGCCTGGTGCCCAGCTGGTCCAAGACCCCCGAGAGCGCGTTCAAGATGATCAACGCGCGTGCGGAGACCGTGCACGAGAAGCCGTCGTACCGGCGGGCCTTCAGCTCCCGGCGCTGCATCATCCCCGCCGACGGCTACTACGAGTGGGTCACCGGCACGCAGGAGCGGGACCTCGAGGTCGAGGGAAAGCGGAAACGGCCGCGCAAGCAGCCGTACTTCGTGCTGCCCGCCGACGGCTCGGTGTTCGCGATGGCCGGGCTGTACGAGTTCTGGCGGGACCGGACGCTGCCCGACGAGCACCCGCAGGCCTGGTGGGTGACCTGCTCCGTGATCACGACGGAGGCGGAGACGGCCCCGCTGGCGGTGGCGCCCGCGGAGGGACCGTCCGCGCTGGCCGACATCCACCCCCGGATGCCGCTGATGCTGACGCCGGACCGCTGGGACGCCTGGCTCGACCCGGCCCGGACGAACCCGGAGGAGCTGCGGTCGCTGCTCGACCCGCCGCCCGCCGGGATGATGCGCGCCTACCCCGTCTCCACGATGGTCAGCAACGTCCGCAACAACGGCCCGGAGCTGCTCAAGGAGCTGGAGGGGCCCGAAGAGGGCACACTCTTCTGATGTGACGACCGATGATGTGACGACCGAGTCCGATGTGACGACCGAGTCCGACGTGACGACCGAGTCCGACGTGACGACCGAGTCCGACGTGACGACCAAGATCATTGGTACGGACGCCGGGGACGCCCGCATCACCTGGCACCCCGCGAAGAAGGCCCGGCTGGTGCTGGCGGTGAGCCACGGCGCCGGCGGCGGCATCGGGGCGCGCGACCTCGTGGCGCTCGCCCAGGTCCTCCCGGCCCATGGCGTGACCGTCGCTCTCGTGGAGCAGCCCTGGCGGGTGGCCGGCAAGAAGGTGGCGCCGGCGCCCAAGACCCTCGACATCGGCTGGCGGGGCCTGTGGCCCGCGCTCGCCGCACCCGGGCTGCCCGTGGTCTCCGGTGGGCGCAGCGCCGGAGCACGCGTCGCCTGCCGTACCGCCACGGAGCTGGGCGCCCACGCCGTACTCGCGCTGAGCTTCCCCCTGCACCCGCCGGGCAAGCCCGAGAAGTCCCGCGCCGACGAGCTGCTCGGGGCCGGGGTGCCGACCCTGGTCGTCCAGGGCGGGAACGATCCGTTCGGGAAGCCGGAGGAGTTCCCCGACGGCGACTTCGAGCTGGCCGAGGTGCCGTACGGCGATCACGGGTTCGCCGTGCCCAAGCGCGCGCCCCTCGATCAGGACGAGGCCGTGGCGATCGTCACGGACGCGGTTGTGAAGTGGGCCGGGTCACTCGGGTAAAGACTCGGGAATGTCGGGGCCCCGGCCTCTGTTGTGGCGGACAGCGGTGCTGAACCAGCAGCGCTCACGTCGTAGGAGAGGAAGTCCGCCGCATGGGTTCGACCTTCTGCCCGACCGCCGGCAGCCGCGCTGACCTGGAGTGGACGGTGCTGCATGCGGCCAGGACCGCTCCTATTCGAGGGGCGGCAGGTACGGCAGGTCGTCTATCCTCCGATTCAGGTGGGTCCGGATTCGGCCCTGCCCGGAATCTTGAGGAGGTGGGTCCGGTTCCCGGTACCGACGCAGGGACCGACAACGGCCAGGCGGAGCAGCCCGAGGGCCAGGGCATGAGCGGGGACACGGCCGCGGAGTCGACCGCCGAGCGCAGCGCGCGCTTCGAGCGGGACGCGCTGGAATTCCTCGACCAGATGTACTCGGCCGCGCTGCGCATGACACGCAACCCTGCCGACGCCGAGGACCTGGTGCAGGAGACCTACGCGAAGGCGTACGCGTCCTTCCACCAGTTCCGCGAGGGCACCAACCTGAAGGCGTGGCTGTACCGGATCCTCACCAACACCTTCATCAACTCGTACCGCAAGAAGCAGCGCGAACCCCAGCGCTCCGCGGCCGAGGAGATCGAGGACTGGCAGCTCGCCCGCGCCGAGTCGCACATGTCGACGGGCTTGCGCTCCGCGGAGTCGCAGGCGCTCGACCATCTGCCCGACTCGGACGTGAAGGAAGCGCTCCAGGCGATCCCCGAGGAATTCCGCATCGCCGTGTACCTCGCCGACGTTGAGGGCTTTGCGTACAAGGAGATCGCGGACATCATGGGGACACCCATCGGTACGGTGATGTCCCGGCTGCACCGGGGCCGCCGCCAACTGCGCGGCATGCTCGAGGACTACGCCCGTGAGCGCGGGCTCGTCCCGGCCGGTGCCGGAGAGTCGAACGAAGCGAAAGGCTCGGGCTCATGAGCTGCGGAGAGCCGCACGAGACGGACTGCAGTGAGGTACTCGATCATCTCTACGAGTTCCTCGACAGTGAGATGCCGGACGTCGATCGCGACAAGTTCAAGCAGCACTTCCGGGAGTGCTCGCCGTGCCTCGAGAAGTACGGCCTCGAAGAGGCCGTGAAGAAGCTCGTCAAGCGCTGCTGCGGCCATGACGACGTGCCGACGGATCTGCGCGCCAAGGTCATGGGGCGGATCGACCTGATCCGCTCGGGTCAGGCCGTGCCCGACCACGACGTGACGGCGACGCCGCAGGAATCCTGAACGCACGGCCGTCACTCGAACGTGCTAATCCCGCTGTCATAAGACTGCGGACCTCCCCTGCCCGCCCTAGGGTCCCGTGCTTGAAGCGCGTTGCCGGGGAGGGGCGTTATGGAGGCGACACCCACACGGGTTCGTGGCTACGTCGTCTGCGTCGCCCTCGGCGCCCTGTTCTGTCTGCACACGCTGCCGTCGACGCGCACCCCCTGGTGGGCGCCGGTGCTGCTCGCCGCGCTCTATGCCGGGGGCGCGCGGCTGTCCGGTTCGTTCTATCCCGTGCTTCTCGCCGGGGCCTTCCTGCTGCCGCCCTCCGCCGCCGCACTGGTCGCGGTGCCGGGGGCGCTGATCGCCTCGGTCGCCGGCCGGCCGCACCTGCTGCGACGGGTGTGGCGGGCGGCGCAGCTCGTGATCGCGGTGTGGGTGGCCGCCCGGGTGCACTGGGCGCTCGGTGAGCACGACGCCGTACAGGCGTCCGACTTCCCGTACGCGCTCGCGCCCGCCGGAGCCGCGGTGCTGGCGTTCTGCCTGGTCCTGACCGCGCTCGACGGCGGGATCCTGACGCTCGCCGACCGCGTGCACGCGCGGCGGGCCTGGCGCGGGCTGTTCCTGCGGTCGCTCGCGCCGATCACCGTGCACGGTCTGGCCGGGCTGATGATGGCCGTGCTGTGGCGCAGTCCGTACGGCCCCGTCGCCGCCCTGCTCGTGCTGCTGCCGATGTGCGTGTCGTGGTGGATGTTCGCCCAGTACCACCGGGAACGCGCGGCCCACCAGGCGACCATCCGGGCGCTCGTGCAGGCCGTCGACATCAAGGACGGCTACACCCGCGGCCACAGCGAGCGCGTCGGACAGGCCTCGATGATGATCGCGCGCGAGCTGGGCATGGCCGACGAACGCGTCGAGGTGCTCCGCTTCGCCGGGATCCTGCACGACGTCGGGAAGCTCGGAGTGCCCACGCGGCTGCTGCGCAAGGACGGGCCGCTCACGCCCGAGGAGCGGCGGGTCATCGAACTGCACCCCGAGTACGGACACGAGATGGTCCGCGGGATCTCCTTCCTCGGCGAGGCCCGGGCCGCCGTACTGCATCACCATGAGCGGCTGGACGGCAGCGGGTACCCCTACGGGCTGATGGGGAGCCAGATCCCGGAGCCGGCACGGGTGGTGGCGGTCGCGGACGCCTTCGACGCGATGACGTCCAACCGGTCGTACTCGCGGGCCCGGCCGGTGCCCGTCGCGCTGCGGGAGCTGGAGAAGTGCGCCGGTTCGCAGTTCGACCCCCGCATGGTCACCGCCCTCGTCAGGGCCGTGGACCGGCACGGATGGCATCCCGCCGTGACCGCCGACGAAGCCTCCGGGCGTCCTCCGCGCCCGCCGGTCGCCAGTGCGCCGGGGGCACACCGATGAGCGCCCCGAGACCGCCCCTCCTGCTCGGCATCGTCCATGCCTGCGCCGCCCTCCTCGCCACCGTGTGCCTGCTCACCACCCTGTGGAGCGGCCTCGACGAACGTGGCACGGCGCTCGCCTTCGGGGTTCTCGTCGCCCTGGGCGAGCTCACCCGGTGGACGGCGGCGGAGGGCCGGGAGGCCGCACCGCTCGGGGCCGCCGCCGCGCTGTCGTACGCCCTGCTGGGGGCGAACGGCGGTCGGCCCACCGAGCACGGCGTCGCGCAGGTCCTCAGCGTCGTCCTGGCCGCCTCGCTCCTCGGCAGCGTGCCGCACATCGCGCGCGGCCGGCCCGTGCTCGACCACCTGGCCCGGCGCGTGCTCACCGTCGGCTTCGCCGCCGTCTGCTTCCAACCCCTGTACAACCAGGGCACGTTCCACGGCTGGGGCACCGCCTACGCCCTCGTCCTGCTCGCGATCCTCACCCTCACCGCCCTGTGCGACGCCCTGCTCGCCGCAGCGCTGGCCCGCTGCCGCACCCGGTGGCCGTTCGGGCCGCTCCTGCGGGACGAGCTGCGGGCGACCCTCGGGATCGGTTCGGCCGTCTGCGCGACGGGCGCCGTGATGGCGCTCGCGGTCGCCGTCGCCGGGCTGTGGGCGCTGCCCGTCTTCTCGCTCCCGCTGCTGCTCACCCAGATGTCCCTGCGCCGGTACGCCGCCGTCCGGGCCACCTACCGGCAGACCATCGCCTCCCTGGCCAGGGCCACCGAGATCGCCGGGTACACACCGGCCGGACATGCCCGCCGCGTCGCCGCGCTCAGCCGGGAGGTGGGGCGGGACCTCGGCCTGTCCGAGGCCGAGCTCACCGTGCTGGAGTACGCCGCCCTCATGCACGACATCGGGCAGCTCAGCCTGGTCGACCCGGTGCCGGCCGGGGCCACCGCGGGGCTGCCCGCCGCGGAACAGCGGCGGATCGCGCTGCTCGGCGGGGCCGTCGTACGGCAGACGGGGGTGAACCCGCAGGTGGCGATGGTCGTGGAGCGGATCGCCGACCCCTGCCCGGAGCAGCCGGTCGCCGCGCGGATCGTGCGGGCGGTCAACGCCTACGAGGAGAAGGCGCGGGAGGCAGGGCCCGGCGGGCCGCTGAAGGCGCTGGAGGAACTGCGGCTGGGCACCGCCGATGACTATGCGCCGGAGGTGGTGGGGTCGCTCGCACGGGTGCTGTCGAGAGACTGTCTTACACCCCCTGTGGCTGGGTAACCCATGGGTAATGAGCGCCCTTCCAGCCGTACGTGGTTGGATGCGAATGAGAGTGTGTCCGGGGGCGAGCACTAGCCAGCCCACTCCACGGAACTGGCAGGCGGGAATCGTGAGGATCTTCGGCAAGGGACGGCACCGGCCCTCCGCCTCCTGGCGGCAGGCCACCGACCGGGCGTTCACGCTCATCGGCGACGGCCGGTACGAGGATGCGGGCGCGCTGTTGACACGTGCCGCCGATCTGGAGCCCTGGCTTTCGGAGTCCTGGTTCAACCTCGCGCTGCTGCACAAGTTCCGGCACGACTGGGAGCAGGCCCGGGCGGCCGGGCTGCGGGCCGTGGCGCTGCTCGACCGGGAGACCGGGGCGCCCGACTGGTGGAACGTCGGCATCGCGGCCACCGCCCTGCAGGACTGGCCGCTGGCCCGGCGGGCCTGGCAGGCCTACGGGCTGCGGGTGCCCGGCAGTGCGACCGACTCCGGCGAGCCGGTCGGGATGGACCTGGGCAGCGCGGCCGTACGGCTGTCCCCGGAAGGGGAGGCCGAGGTCGTGTGGGGGCGGCGACTGGACCCCGCCCGGATCGAGGTGCTGTCGATCCCGCTGCCGTCCTCGGGGCGGCGCTGGGGCGAGGTCGTGCTGCACGACGGGGTGCCGCACGGCGAGCGGACCACGTCCGCCGGGCACGCCTACCCCGTCTTCGACGAGATCGAGCTGTGGGCGCCCTCGCCGGTGCCCACCTGGGTGGTCCTCCTGGAGGCCGCCACCGAGGCCGACCGGGACGCGCTGGAGCAGCTCGCCGCGGACGCCGGGTTCGCCGCGGAGGACTGGTCCTCCTCGGTGCGGCTGCTGTGCCGGATGTGCTCCGAGTCGCGGATGCCGTCGGACGAGGGCGACGGGGAGCATCTCGATCCGCACGACCACAGTGAGCCGGGTCACCCCGGTCCGCTGGGGCACCGGACCGACGGGCAGCTGTGGGTGCCGGAGCGCGAGTGCGGGGTGGCTGCGCCGGCTGCGCTGGTCCGGGGGTTGCTGGACGGGTGGGTTGCCGACAGTCCGGATTCGCGGGATTGGCGGGATCTCGAAGAGGTCTGCTAGCGATCGCGGCCGGCTGCGGGCTCGTCGTGGCTGGTCGCGCAGTTCCTCGCGCCCCTGTCGGGGCGCGTTCGCCGTACCCTGTATCAGCGATACACCCCCCCGTTTTTCTGAGGAAGGCATACGTCGGTCATGGCCCAGCAGGACACCGAGCAGCAGCACGCGGGCGTGCTCCCCGTGGATGACGAGGGTTTCGTCGTCGACACCGAGGACACGGAGGAGCGCGAGAACGCCTGGCATGAGCGGGGCACGTCGCGGCCGATCACCGTCGTGGGGAACCCGGTGCTGCACAAGGAGTGCAAGGACGTCACCGAGTTCGGCGCCGAGCTGGACCAGCTGGTCGCGGACATGTTCGCCTCGCAGCGCACCGCCGAGGGTGTCGGGCTCGCCGCCAACCAGATCGGCGTCGACGCGAAGGTCTTCGTCTACGACTGCATGGACGACGAGGGCAAGCGGCACGTCGGTGTCGTGTGCAACCCGAAGCTCGTCGACCTCCCCGCCGAGCAGCGCCGCCTGGACGACAGCAACGAGGGCTGCCTGTCCGTGCCGACCGCGTACGCGCCGCTCGCCCGGCCCGACTACGCCGAGGTCACCGGCCAGGACGAGAAGGGCAACCCGATCAAGGTGCGCGGCACCGGCTACTTCGCTCGGTGTTTGCAGCACGAGACCGACCACCTGTACGGGTACCTCTACATCGACCGTCTCTCCAAGCGCGAGCGCAAGGACGCGCTGCGGCAGATGGCCGAGAACGAGCCCCGCTACCCTGTGGTCGCGAACGACTGAGGCCTGCCCGTAGGCCCCACAAGTCCCTTGCGCACGGCGCCTGTTCAGCTTCACCTTCCTGACCAGGCGCCGTTCGCATGTCCGTCGCACGTTCGATCCCATACATGCGATTCAGTGATCCAAATTCAGTCACATAGGGGGAGATTCTCGGCACCCTGGGGTAGTGAATGAAGCAAATCCGTTCCCAGATCGGTCAGTTGTGGTGCTGAATGGAAGTGCGGGGATACGCAACGGCGCACGCCCGGTACAGCGGGAGGGGGCGTGCACAACTACACAACTGGCGGCTGAGAGGGGTTTGTTCGTGCATGCTTTCTCACACAGCACCACATCGACACCGACGGCGGTCCCGGTTCCACCAGCACTCTCCCTTCCGGTGATCGAATCAGCGTTTCCCAGGCAACTCCATCCGTATTGGCCCAGGCTCCAGGAGAAGACCCGCACCTGGCTGCTCGAAAAGCGGCTGATGCCGGCCGACAAGGTCGAGGAATATGCCGACGGACTGTGCTACACGGACCTCATGGCGGGGTACTACATTGGCGCCCCCGAGGGCGTACTCCAGGCGATAGCCGACTACAGCGCGTGGTTCTTCGTCTGGGACGACCGGCACGACCGTGACATCGTCCACCGCCGCCCGGCGGCCTGGCGACGGCTGCGGTTCCGTCTGCACGCGGCACTCGACTCACCCGAGGACCATCTGCACCACGAGGACCCGCTGGTCGCGGGGTTCGCGGACAGCATGGTGCGGCTGTACTCGTTCCTGCCCGGCACCTGGAACGCCCGGTTCGCCCGGCACTTCCACACGGTGATCGAGGCGTACGACCGGGAATTCCGTAACCGCACCCAAGGAATTATCCCCTCGGTCGAGGAATACCTGGCGTTGCGTCGGCTCACCTTCGCGCACTGGATCTGGACCGACCTGCTGGAGCCGGCCGCGGGGCTGGAACTGCCGGATGCCGTTCGGAAACACCAGGCATATCGGCGGGCGGCGTTACTCAGCCAGGAATTTGCCGCCTGGTACAACGACCTCTGCTCGCTTCCCAAAGAAATCGCGGGCGACGAGGTGCACAACCTCGGAATCAGCCTCGTCAAACACGACGGACTGACTCTGGAAGAAGCGGTGACGGAAGTCAGGCGACGGGTCGAGGGGTCCATATCCGATTTCCAGGTGGCCGAGCGTGAGGCTCTGGAATTCGCCGACTCCCTGGCCGACGGCACGGTGTCGGGAAAGGAAATAAGCGCCGCCGTGCGTGCCTGCGTCTGCAATATGCGCAACTGGTTCAGCTCGGTCTACTGGTTCCACCACGAGTCCGGCCGGTACATGGTCGACAGCTGGGACGACCGGTCCACGCCCCCGTACGTCAACAACGAAGCGGCAGGTGAGAAATGACCGTCGAGTCCGTCCGTCCCGAAGCCCAGCCCCGTGAGGCTTCGGAACTGCGTGAGCCGCCCCTTGCGGGCGGCGGAATTCCGCTTCTCGGCCATGGCTGGAAGCTGGCCCGAGATCCGCTGGCGTTCATGGCAGCGCTCAGGAGGCACGGCGACGTCGTCCGCCTCAGGCTCGGCCCGAAGACGGTGTACGCCGTCACCACGCCGGACCTCACCGGCGCCCTGGCACTGAGCACCGACTTCAAGATCGACGGGCCGCTGTGGGAGTCCCTGGAAGGACTGCTCGGCAAGGAGGGCGTGGCCACCGCGAACGGCCCCCGGCACCGGCGTCAGCGGCGCACCATCCAACCCGCCTTCCGGCTCGACGCGATCCCCGCGTACGGGCCGATCATGGAGGAGGAGGCGCATGGACTGGCCGAGCGCTGGAAGCCCGGCGAGACCGTCGACTGCACCTCCGAGTCGTTCCGGATCGCCGTGCGCATCGCCGCCCGCTGTCTGCTGCGCGGCGACTACATGGACGAGCGGGCCGAGCGGCTGTGCAACGCGCTCGCCACGGTCTTCCGGGGCATGTACCGGCGGATGGTGATCCCGCTCGGGCCGCTGTACAAGCTGCCTCTCCCGCCCAACCGCGAATTCAACCGCGCGCTGGCCGATTTGCATCTCCTCGTCGACGAGATCGTCGCCGAACGCCGGGCATCCGGTCAAAAGCCGGACGATTTGCTGACGGCATTGCTGGAGGCGAAGGACGAGAATGGCGACCCCATCGGGGAACAGGAGATCCACGACCAGGTCGTCGCGATTGTCACGCCCGGCAGCGAAACCGTGGCCTCCACGATCATGTGGCTCCTGCATGTGCTCGCGGAACATCCGGAACAGGCGGACAAGGTGTGCGCGGAGGTCGAATCCGTCACCGGCGGGCGGCCCGTGGCATTCGAGGACGTCCGCAGCCTCCGGCACACGAACAATGTCGTCGTGGAGGCGATGCGTTTGCGCCCCGCGGTCTGGATTCTGACGCGACGGGCGGTGACCGATACGTCACTTGGTGGCTATCGCATTCCGGCCGGGGCCGACATCATCTACAGCCCCTACGCGATACAGCGCGACGCGAAGTCGTACGCGGACAACCTTGAGTTCGACCCGGACCGCTGGCTTCCGGACCGCGTCAAGGATGTGCCCAAGTACGCCATGAGCCCGTTCAGCGTGGGCAACCGCAAGTGCCCGAGCGACCACTTCTCGATGGCACAGCTGACGCTGATCACGGCGGCGCTGGCCACGAAGTACCGCTTCGAGCAGGTGTCCGGTTCGAACGACGCGACCCGTGTGGGCATCACGCTCCGCCCGCACAAGCTGCTCCTGAGGCCGGTGCCGAGGGACTAGTGCCGCCGGGGCACCGGTGCCGCCGGGGACGGCTCACGCGGCGCTCGGCCCCTGGAACGTCCTTCGGTAGGCGTTCGGGGTCGTCCCCAGGGCACGTACGAACTGGTGGCGCAGCGCGGCCGCGGTTCCGAACCCTGTTCGACTCGCGATCGCGTCCACCGTCTCGTCCGTCGCCTCCAGCAACTCCTGCGCCAGCAGCACGCGTTGGCGCAGGATCCAGCGGTAGGGAGTCGTGCCGGTCTCCTGCTGGAAGCGGCGGGCGAAGGTGCGCGGGGACATCAGCGCACGCTCGGCGAGCTGCTCGACGGTGACGTCCTCGTCGAGGTGCCGTTCCATCCACGCCAGCACCTCGCCGACCGTGTCGCAGTGGGAGCGGGGCAGCGGGCGCTCGATGTACTGGGCCTGCCCGCCGTCCCGGTGCGGCGGCACGACCATGCGCCGGGCGATCTTGTTGGCGACCTCGGGCCCCTGCTCCTGCCGCACGATGTGCAGACAGGCGTCGATACCGGCGGCGGTGCCGGCGCTGGTGATCACCGGACCCTCGTCGACGTACAGCACGTCGGGCTCGACGATCGCCCGCGGATGCCGTAGGGACAGCTCCCCGGCGTGCCGCCAGTGCACACTGCAGCGGCGCCCGTCGAGCAGTCCCGCGGCGCCCAGCGCGAAGACGCCGGAGCACACGCTGAGCACCCGCGCACCCCGGTCGACCGCCCTGACCAGGGCGTCCAGCAGCTCGGGCGGATAGTCACGGGTGACGTACTCGCGGCCGGCCGGTACCGCGATCAGGTCGGCCTCCTCCAGCCGCTCCAGACCGTACGGCGTGGAGACGGTGAGTCCGCCGACATGGGTGCCCAGCGTCGGTCCCTCCGCCGAGACGACCGCGAAATCGTAGGTGGGCAGCCCCTCGTCGCTGCGATCGATGCCGAACACCTCGCAGACGACGCCCATTTCAAAGAGATGTACACCGTCGAGGAGGACGGCGGCGACGTTTTTCAGCATGCTGCCAGTGTGCCTCGAAGGTGGCAGTAAATCGAGGGCGTGCGGCAGTCCTGCCACTGTTCGTAAGGAGTGTCCGGCGCGACAGTGGTGTCATGAATGCAGACCAGACACAGACACTGCTCGCCATGATCGTCGTCCTCGGGATGTTCGTCGTCCTGGCCCTCCCGTCACTGATCGGCGCGGCGCGCGACCGGCGCATCGACCGTCAGATCAGGGAGGCCCAGGAACGCGACAGGACCGAGGCTCAGAAGTCCTCGTCCAGGTCGACGGTGCCCTCCACCGCCACCTGGTACGCCGACGGACGCCGCTCGAAGAAGTTGGTCAACTCCTGAACGCCCTGCAGCTCCATGAAGGAGAAGGGGTTCTCGGAGCCGTACACCGGAGCGAAGCCGAGACGCGTCAGACGCTGATCGGCGACACACTCCAGGTACTGCCGCATCGACTCGGTGTTCATGCCCGGGAGGCCGTCACCGCACAGGTCGCGCCCGAACTGGAGCTCGGCCTCGACGGCCTCCCTCAGCATGTCGGTGACCTGCTCCTGGAGCTGGTCGTCGAACAGCTCCGGCTCCTCCTTGCGGACGGTGTCGACGACGTCGAAGGCGAAGCTCATGTGCATCGTCTCGTCGCGGAACACCCAGTTGGTGCCGGTGGCGAGGCCGTGCAGCAGGCCCCGGCTGCGGAACCAGTAGACGTACGCGAAGGCGCCGTAGAAGAACAGGCCCTCGATGCACGCCGCGAAGCAGATCAGGTTGAGCAGGAAGCGACGCCGGTCGGCCTTGGTCTCCAGGCGGTCCAGCTTCTCGACCTCGTTGATCCACTTGAAGCAGAACTCGGCCTTCTCGCGGATGGACGGGATGTTCTCGACGGCGTCGAAGGCCGCCGTCCGGTCCTGCGGGTCGGGGAGATAGGTGTCGAGCAGCGTCAAGTAGAACTGGACGTGCACGGCCTCCTCGAAGAGCTGCCTGCTCAGGTACAGGCGGGCCTCGGGGGAGTTGATGTGCTTGTACAGCGTCAGCACCAGGTTGTTCGCCACGATCGAGTCGCCCGTCGCGAAGAACGCGACCAGCCGGCCGATCATGTGCTGCTCGCCCTCGGAGAGCTTCGCCAGGTCGGCGACGTCCGAGTGGAGGTCGACCTCCTCGACGGTCCAGGTGTTCTTGATGGCGTCCCGGTAGCGCTCGTAGAAGTCCGGGTAGCGCATGGGGCGCAGGGTCAGCTCGAAGCCCGGGTCGAGAAGGTTGCTGTTACGGGTGGTCATTACTGGCAGGCCTCGCAGGACTCGGGGTTTTCCAGGGAGCAGGCGACGGCGTCGGGCTCGGCGACCTGCTGGACGGGGATGGTCTTCTCGGGCTGGGCGGCCTGACCCTGGGCGGCGCGGGCGATGCGGGTCGCCGGGCGCGAGCGCAGGTAGTACGTCGTCTTCAGACCCGACTTCCAGGCGTACGCGTACATCGAGGAGAGCTTGCCGATGGTCGGCGTCTCCAGGAACAGATTCAGGGACTGGGCCTGGTCGAGGAACGGGGTCCGCTGCGCCGCCATGTCGATCAGGCCGCGCTGCGGGATCTCCCACGCCGTGCGGTAGAGCCGCCGTACGTCCTCGGGGATCCAGGCGAACTCCTGCACCGAGCCGTTCGCTTCGCGCAGCGCCTCACGGGTGCGGGCGTCCCAGACGCCGAGCTCCTTGAGCTCGTTGACCAGGTAGGAGTTGACCTGGAGGAACTCGCCGGAGAGCGTCTCGCGCTTGAACAGGTTGGAGACCTGCGGCTCGATGCACTCGTAGACACCGGCGATCGACGCGATGGTCGCGGTGGGCGCGATGGCGAGGAGGAGGGAGTTGCGCATGCCGGTCGTGGCGATACGGCTGCGCAGGGCCGCCCAGCGCTCCGGCCAGGTCAGCTCGACGCCGTAGTGGTCGGGGTGCAGCACACCCCTGGCGGTACGGGTCTTCTCCCAGGCCGGCAGCGGGCCGTTGCGCTCGGCCAGGTCGACGGAGGCCTCGTAGGCGGCGAGCATGATGCGCTCGGCGATCCGGGTGGACAGGGCTTTCGCCTCGGCCGAGTCGAAGGGCAGGCGCAGTTTGAAGAAGACGTCCTGCAGCCCCATCGCGCCGAGTCCGACCGGCCGCCACTTGGCGTTCGACCGGCCCGCCTGCTCGGTCGGGTAGAAGTTGATGTCGACGACACGGTCGAGGAACGTGACGGCCGTGCGGACGGTGGAGTCGAGCCGCTCCCAGTCGATGTCGCCGGTCATCGTGTTCACGAAGGCGCCGAGGTTGACCGACCCCAGGTTGCAGACCGCCGTCTCCCCGTCGTCCGTGACCTCCAGGATCTCCGTGCAGAGGTTGGAGGAGTGGACGACATGGCCCGGCAGGGCCGTCTGGTTGGCGGTGCGGTTGGCGGCGTCCTTGAAGGTCATCCAGCCGTTGCCGGTCTGCGCGAGGGTGCTCATCATGCGGCCGTACAGGTCACGTGCCGGGATGGTCTTCTTCGCGAGCCCGGCCGCCTCCGCCTTGCGGTACGCCGCGTCGAACTCCTCGCCCCACAGGTCGACGAGATCCGGCACGTCCGACGGCGAGAACAGCGACCACGGCTCGTCGGCGTTGACCCGGCGCATGAACTCGTCCGGGATCCAGTGCGCGAGGTTCAGGTTGTGCGTACGGCGGGCGTCCTCACCGGTGTTGTCGCGCAGCTCCAGGAACTCCTCGATGTCGGAGTGCCAGGTCTCCAGGTAGACCGCGGCGGCCCCCTTGCGCCGGCCGCCCTGGTTCACCGCGGCGACCGAGGCGTCGAGGGTCTTCAGGAACGGGACGATGCCGTTGGAGTGCCCGTTGGTGCCGCGGATCAGCGAACCCCGGGACCGGATACGGGAGTACGAAAGACCGATGCCGCCGGCGTGCTTGGAGAGGCGGGCGACCTGGTGGTAGCGGTCGTAGATGGAGTCCAGCTCGTCCTTGGGGGAGTCGAGGAGGTAGCAGGACGACATCTGGGGGTGCCGGGTGCCGGAGTTGAAGAGGGTGGGGGAGGAGGGGAGGTAGTCGAGGCGGCTCATGAGCCGGTAGAGCGCGGCGACTTCGTCCACCGACCGGGCGGTGTCGTCCTCGGCGAGACCGGCGGCGACGCGCAGCATGAAGTGCTGGGGCGTCTCGACGACCTTGCGGGTGATGGGGTGCCGCAGGAGATAGCGGCTGTGCAGGGTGCGCAGCCCGAAGTAGCCGAAGCGGTCGTCGGCGTCCGTGTCGACCAGGGCGTCGAGGCGGGCCGCGTGCAGGCGCACGAACTCGGCGGTCCGGTCGGCGATGAGGCCCTCGCGGTGCCCGACCGCGACCGACCCGGTGAAGGACGTGACGCCCTGCGAGGCGGCCTCGGCGGCGATGGCGAGGGTCAGCAGCCGGGCGGCGAGCCTGCTGTAGGCGGGGTCCTCGGAGATCAGGCCGGCCGCCGCCTCGGTGGCCAGCTCGCGCAGCTCCGCCTCGTCCGCGAACGCGGACCGGCCGCGCAGCGCGGCGGCGGCGACCCGGCCGGGGTCGGCGTCGGGGAGGTCGGCGGTCAGCTCGGTCAGGGTCCGCAGCAAGGCGGTTCCCGGAGCGTCCTCGTCCGTGGGGACGGTAGGAACGGCTGAGGCCGGGTCTGCTGGCGCGATGGTCACGTGGGGGCTCTCCCTCGCTCGGCACGGGGGCCTCGGCGAGGGCAGGGGGCAGCACACGAGCGCACACGGCGTCGCGTCCACCGGCCCATTCCACGAGGCCCGGACATCGGGCGCACCGGCCGGGTGGCCGGGCGCGCTGTCGGCAGGTCCTCGGACTGACTCCTGCGCACGCCGCTCCTGGGAACAGACATGCACAAGTACACCGTTGCGGGACAGTTCCGGATTCGCACCGGATTCCCCTGCGACGACAGCGAGCATGAGCATACATCTTGTGCTCACCCGCCACGCCACCCCCAGATGTTGTGTCGTGCTGGTTTCAGAGCGTCAACTTGTGGGTGAGGAGCGTGATGTCGGCGAGGGGCGGGATCGGGCTCCGGCCCGCCCGGGTGCGGACGAAGCCCGGACGTTCGTGGATCGCCGTCCTGGAGGCAGGCCCGGGCGGTGATCTCGCCGAGGGCCGCCGGGTTGCGGGGGGTTCCGGGAGTGCTTCCATGGAGATAGGTGTCGGTGCCCCGCGGTCGCTCCGTTTCGAGAACGCTTCTCGGAAGGACACGCGCCATGACGAGGGTCGTCCGTCACCCGCCCGGCAAGGACCGGCCGCGCAACGCGCCGATGGCGACGCTGGCTCCGAGACGGGCGGGCGCCTGGCTCAGGCAGGGGTTCACGGGCCACTGGCACCGGCTGGCGATCCGCCTGGAGGCCCGCGGCGGCACCACCCGCCCCAGGAAGTGGCGCCGGTGGTTCACCTACACCAACGTCACCCGGGCCATCTGGACGGTGGCCGCGCTCGCCGTGCTCGCGTGGGTCGTGGAGGGCCTGTACATCCTGATCTGGGGCAGGACGACCGGCTTCGAGAAGTGGCGGGAGGGCAATGAGGGATTCGACACCGTGCTGCGCTTCCTCGGTCCGGTGCTGGCCGCGTCGCTCGCCGCCGCGCTCTTTCTGTTCTGGTGGTACCGGTGGACCAAACGGCGCTATCTCGCCAAGGCGCGGGACGACCCCCACCGACTGGTCCTCACCGCCGGTCCGGACGCCACGGAGATCGTGGGCCGGGAGGAGATCGCCCGGGTCATCGCCGAACGGCTGCGCGAGCGCAACACGCGCCGGCCCTATCTGCTGGTCGGCGGCGTCGGCGTGGGCAAGACCGCCGTCCTGGTACGGCTCACCGAACTGCTGGCGGAGCAGAACGCCGTACCTGTGCCGATCCGGCTGCGGGACGCGAACGGCGACAGCGACCTGAACTTCGAACGCATGGCCAAGGAGCGCTTCATCGAGGAGGCACCCCGGGGCATCCTCGCGCGCACCAAGACCGAGCGGGTCTGGCAGCAACTGCTCGCCGACGACAAACCGGTCGTCATCGCGGACGGACTGGAGGAGGCTCTCCTCGGCGACGGCCTCGAACAGAACCGGGACAACATCATCCGGCGGGCCATCGAGCGTGCCTACGAGGAGAAGCTGCCCCTCGTCATCGCCTCCCGTCCGCACAGCCCGCTGGAGAGCACCCCGGCCGCGATCGTGGAGCTGGAACCGCTCAGCGAGGAGGATGCCCTGCGGTTCGTCCAGGCACGCGTCCCGGAGACGGACGAACGCCGCGTGGACTGGATCGTGGAGACGGCGGAGGTGACCGAGTCGCCCGTCTACCTCCAGATCGCCCGCGAACTGCACCGCCACGGCGCCCTGGAGCACGACCGGCCGGACAACGAACCGCAGCACATGAACACCCGCAGCCGCGACCGCGGCATGCTGCGGCTGTGGCTGCTGGAGACCTGGGACGAGGCGCTGTGCCAGGGCCGGCTGCGCCGGGACGTCGCGCTGAGCCGGCAGGAACGCCGCGACACCCTCGAAGTGGTCTCCGCCCTGGCCTGCGTGGGACTGCTCCAGGACAAGCTGGAGGTCGGCCTCGGGGAGCTGCTCGACTCGGACGCCCACCCCGGTCCGATGCGGCGCGCGCAGGCCCGCGCCGAGCATCTGTGGGCCGGCGGACGCGCCTTCGACCGGTACGGCAGGCGCGGGAACGTTTTCTCCGAGTGGCACCGGCAGCAGATCTGGGACGTGCTGTGCCGGCGGATCGGCCCGGAGGAGAGGAGGCGGTTGCGCGGGGGGAACCTGGACCAGTGCCGCGCCGCCCTCGCCCGGATCGCGCGCAACGCGGACAAGCTGGGCCTGGTGGAGGGCTTCGAGCGCAAGGTCCGTTTCCCGCACAGCATCATCCAGGCCTACTTCGGCTACCGCGTGCTGTGGCAGCTGGGCGAGCGGGGAGCCGGCGAGCTCGTCGAGCACGTGCTCCAGCCGCCCGGACCCAGCCGCGAACTGCTCATGGCCCTGGTGCTGTTGTCGCGCCGCCGGGCGGCGAGGGTCAGGGCCCGCCGGGAGGGCGTACGGGCCGAGGTGACGAAGGAGGTCGAGGAACGGCTTCGCCGGTCACGGGTGCGCGGGCACACCCTGGCCCACCGGCTCTGCAGGGCCGCGGAACGCCGCACGGACGATCCGAAGGCGCTCGATCTCTACGCGGCCGCCGTGGAGATCGAGAGCGTGGAGGACACTCCGCGGCTGCTGGGCGACATCCTGGACGAAGTGCGCAGGACCTGGGCCGGTTTCAAGGGCGACCGGCGCAGCCTCGACGACGCCAAACTGAGGCTGCTCAAGCAACTCGGAGCCGCCCTGCGCAGCGTCTCCGACCGGATCGACACCACCCCGCTCTACGAACAGCTCGTCCAGATCGGTGTGAAGGAACCCTCCTACTCGATACGCCTGGCCGTCGCCCAGGAGTTCGGCAGCGGCGGCAACCCGGCCTTCGCCGTGATCCGCGGGCGGATCGGGCTGAACACCGACCCCGTGCAGGAGTACAACGACCGGCTCGGCGAGCTGAAGGCCTGGAAACGCGGTGAGTACGAGCAGTGGGCCGAGCGCATGGCGCGGGCGCGGGCCGCGGGCGCGGCCTCACGGGCCGGCACCGAGCGCATCGGGCGGCTGCAGCAGGACCGGCGCAAGCTCAACGAGGAGTACCGCGGGAAACGGGTCGTTCTGTTCCGGGAGTTCGTGATGCGGGCCTGGATGATCCCCATGCTGCTGGGCTCCGTCGACGAGGCACACCGTGACGAGGCCCGCGAACGCCTCACCAAGTGGCTGCGCCATCTGGACCCGAAGGCCACCGGCGGCGCCCCCGATCTGCCGCTCGCCCTGGAGGCCGCGCTGGCCCAGGGCTTCAAGTACGCGGCCAACCGCCGGATCCGGCACCCGCGGGCCCACCAGGGCGGTCGCGCGGACCTGATCCGGCAGGCGGAGACCGTGCTCCAGCAGTCCCGGTGCTGGTACGCGCAGGTCATGCTGCTCCAGGCGCTGTGCCTGTGGAGGCTTCCCGACACCGTAGGCGTCCACGAGCGGGAGCGGCACGCGACGCCGGGGAGGGACGGGCACGACGGCGGGCGCGAGCCACCCCGGGCGCTGGGCGGGGCGACCGCCGTACAGACCGCGGAGCGCTGGCTGTCGATGGCCGGCACGGCGCACCGGGCACCCGGGCATCCCGAGGCGAACGGTGCCTCGCCCCGGCGGCCCCTGCACCCCTTCGTCGCCGAGGCGGGGGACCTGGTGGCCCTCACGCTGGAGACCGGGCAACCCGAGCGGTTCCTCTGGATCGACGAGAAGGGCGTCGCCGACAACATCGGCGCGCGCACCGGCGCCCCCCTGGAGTACCGCAAGCACAACCTGTGGATCCCGCCCTCGGTCGGCTGGAGCACCCTCGACGCGCGCGCCCAGTGCCTGGTCGCCGACGTGCTGGTGATGCTGAACCTCATCGAACGGGACGGGCATCCGGACGAGGTCGAGGAGCGGATGATCCGCGCGGAGCAGCCGGGGACGTCGTCACTCCCGCCGTGCATCCGCAGCGATCGCCGCCCGCTGCGGCCCGACCTGCGGGCCGGCATGGCGGACCCGCCCGAGCCGGGGACGACCTGTCCGCCCGACTGCAAGTTCCGGCTCTGCCCCTACCCGCCCCGGGGCTGTGTGCCACGCGGGGAGATCCGGGAGCCGTTCTGCCGCCAGCAGCAAGCCCTGTTGCCGGGACGAGTACGCCGACGTCTTCCCAGGGTCCTGCGCAGGAAGACACCGCACTGGGTCAGTATGCGGGTGCGCGAGCTCGACGGTTTCTGGCAGCAAATGGCCGGGCGCACGCGCAGCTAGTGCGGTACGCCCGGCCATTTGCCGCCTACCGGGTCAGTGGCTCGTCCCCGCCGTGGCCGGCGGCAGTTCGACCTGGACGCCCGGGTCGCCCGCGTCCGCCGTGTAGTCCTCCGGCTTCGTCTCGTCGATGCCCTCCGGGGCCTTCGCGGCCTTCAGGACGAAGGTCAGGACCACCGTCACCACCACGTTCAGCACGAACGCCGTGAGGCCGATGTAGCCGATCTCGCCGATGCCCGGGATCTCCTTCGCCGAACCGCCGAAGTGCTTCTGGGTCGGGGAAGCGACCCCGTACGCGGCAACCGTGCCGTAGATCATGCCGACGGCCCAGCCGGCCAGCAGGGCCCAGCGGTGGAACCAGCGCGTGAACAGGCCGCCGACCAGGGCCGGGAAGGTCTGCAGGATCCAGATGCCGCCCAGCAGCTGGAAGTTGATGGCGACCGTCTTGTCCATGGTGAGGACGAAGACCAGCGCGCCCACCTTCACCAGCAGGGACACGATCTTGGAGACCTTGGTCTCCTGCGCGGGCGTCGCGTCCGGCTTGATGAAGTCCTTGTAGATGTTGCGGGTGAAGAGGTTCGCAGCCGCGATCGACATGATCGCCGCCGGCACCAGCGCACCGATACCGATCGCCGCGAAGGCCACGCCCGCGAACCAGTCGGGGAACATCGTCTCGAACAGCTGCGGGATCGCCAGCTGGCCGTTCTGCACCTTGATGCCGGCCGCGATCGCCATGAAGCCCAGCAGTGCCAGCAGGCCCAGCATCAGGGAGTACAGCGGCAGGATCGTGGTGTTGCGGCGGATCACCTCACGGCTGCGCGAGGACAGCGTCGCGGTGATCGAGTGCGGGTACATGAACAGCGCGAGCGCGGAGCCCAGCGCCAGCGTGGCGTACGTCCACTGCCCCGCCTCGCCCGGGACCAGCGCCCCGCGGGGCGCGCCCGTGGCCGGGTTGGTCTGGCTGTACGCCTCGCCCGCCTTGGCGAAGATCTCGTCGAAGCCGCCGAGCTTGATCGGGATGTAGATGATCGCCACCGCGATGACGATGTAGATCAGCGTGTCCTTCACGAACGCGATCAGCGCGGGCGCGCGCAGGCCCGAGGAATAGGTGTACGCGGCCAGCACACCGAACGCGATGAGCAGCGGCAGGTCCTTGATGAACCAGTTGGTGTTCTCGCCGCCGCCGACGCCCATCACGTCCAGCACGGCCTGGATGCCGACGAGCTGGAGCGCGATGTACGGCATGGTCGCCAGGATGCCGGTGACGGCCACTGCCAGCGACAGGCTCTTCGAGCCGAAGCGGCCGCGCACGAAGTCCGAGGTCGTCACATAGCCGTGCTTGTGGGAGACCGACCACAGGCGGGGCAGGAACGTGAAGATCAGGGGGTAGACGAGGATCGTGTACGGCACGGCGAAGAAGCCGGCCGCGCCCGCCGCGTAGATCGCCGCGGGTACGGCGACGAAGGTGTACGCCGTGTACAGGTCGCCGCCGAGCAGGAACCAGGTGACCCAGGTGCCGAACGACCGGCCGCCCAGGCCCCATTCGTCGAGGCTGTTCTCGTTCTCGGCCTTGCGCCAGCGCGCGGCCAGGAAGCCCATGACCGTGACGGCCAGGAAGAAGAAGATGAAGACGCCGAGCGCGACGCCGTTCACGCCGTCGTTCACTGCGACGCACCGCCCTTCCGGGAGCCGCGGGCGCGCTGGTCACGCTGCCACAGCTTGTACGCGACCATCGTCAGCACCGTGGAGAGCAGGACCCACAGCATCTGGTACCAGTAGAAGAACGGGATGCCGGCGACTTCCGGATCGGCCTTGGCGTACGAACCGACCCACAGCATCGCCACGAAGGGCGCGACGAGACAGAGGCCGATGACGACCCGTATGGGCGTCACCACCGGCTCTCTGTTCACTTCTGGGGCATCTGACATCTGACGGCTCCGTCCCCTCACTGATCACCTGAAACGCCCGGGCAATGTAGGTGACGGTGCAACGACAGCGGAAGCCCCTGTCCGCATATCGGATGTGGAGGATTGGTGTGCACGCCGACCGGGCGCTCAGCAGCAGCGGAACCCCTGGCGTGGATCTGCTTCCTGACGGTCCGTCCGCATCCGCTCGAAGTCGCGCCGGGAGGGCACTTCCGCGTCCGGACGCTCATGCCGTACGTGGGTGACATAGCGGTCGTATGCTGACTCGTCGGTCAACTCCCGCACGTACCAGCGCACGCTACTGAACACCCGCCGAAGACTGACTGCTCGCCTCAGCGACCGCACGGCGTTCCTCCTCCCTCTCCTCCTTGGTCGGGAACAGCCCTGCCGGAGCTGTGATCTTCGACTCGACGTACGGCGCCTCGCTGAGCGTGGACAGCGCCGGGCGGCGGACGTGCCGGACGCAGACGCGGGTGGCGTCGACGATCACGACGACGATCAGGAGCGCGAGGACCGCGGTGAGGACGCCGTCCACCGTGGAGTTGGTGACCACGGTGTGCATGTCGTCCATGCTCTTGGCCGGCGGCAGGACCTCGCCGCGGTCGATGGCGTCCTGGAACACCTGGCGCTGCTTGAAGAAGCCGACCTTCGGGTCGCTGGAGAAGACCTTCTGCCAGCTGGCGGTCAGCGTCACCGTCGCGTCCCAGGCGAGCGGAACCCCGGTGATCCAGGCCCACTTGAGGCGCCCCGACTTCACCAGCAGGGTCGTGCAGACGGCGAGGGCGACCGCCGCGAGCAGTTGGTTCGAGATGCCGAAGATCGGGAAGAGCTGGTTGATGCCGCCGAGGGGCTCGTGGACGCCCACCCACAGGAAGTAGCCCCACAGGCCGCACACCACGGCGCTGGTGATGAGCACGCCGGGCTTCCAGCTGATGTTCCTGAAGGGCCGGTGGACGTTGCCCAGCATGTCCTGGAGCATGAAGCGGCCCACGCGGGTGCCGGCGTCCAGGGCGGTCAGGATGAACAGCGCCTCGAACATGATCGCGAAGTGATACCAGAAGGCGCGCAGGCCACCGCCCGTGACCTCGGAGAAGATCTCGGAGACGCCGATGGCCAGGGTGGGCGCGCCGCCCGTACGGGAGAGCAGGGTCGATTCCTCGACGTTCTCCGCCGCCCGCGCGAGCGCCTCCGGGGAGATCTGGTAGCCCCAACTGCCCACGACCTGCGAGGCGTTCTGCACCGTGTCGCCGATGACACCGGCGGGCGCGTTCATCGCGAAGTACAGGCCCGGGTCGATGATGCTCGCCGCCACCAGCGCCATCACGGCGACCGACGACTCCATCAGCATGGAGCCGTACCCGATCATCCGGACCTGGGTCTCCTTCTGGATCATCTTCGGCGTCGTACCGGAGGAGATCAGCGCGTGGAAGCCGGACAGCGCGCCGCAGGCGATGGTGATGAAGACGAAGGGGAAGAGCGACCCCGCGAAGACCGGGCCGTCCCCGCGGGAGGCGAAGTCCGTCACCGGGTCCATCTTCAGCGTCGGCAGGGCGATGACGACGCCGAGGGCGAGCAGGAAGATCGTGCCGATCTTCATGAAGGTCGACAGGTAGTCGCGCGGCGCCAGCAGCATCCACACCGGCAGGATCGAGGCGATGAAGCCGTACGCCACCATCCAGACGACCAGCGTCGAGGGCGCGAGCGTGAAGGTGTCGGCCCACGACGACTCGGCCACCCAGCGGCCCGCGATCAGGGCGAACAGCAGCAGCGCGACGCCGATCAACGAGACCTCGGCGACCCGGCCGGGGCGCAGCACCCGCAGGTAGAAGCCCATCAGCAGGGCGATCGGGATCGTCATCGCGATGGAGAAGGTGCCCCACGGGGACTGCGCGAGGGCGTTGACGATCACCAGGGCCAGCACGCCGAGCAGGATGATCATGATGACGAAGGTGGCCAGCAGCGCGGCCGCGCCGCCGAACGGGCCGATCTCCTCGCGCGCCATCTGGCCGAGCGAGCGGCCGTTGCGGCGAGTGGAGAAGAAGAGCACCACCATGTCCTGGACCGCGCCCGCGAAGATGACGCCGACGATGATCCAGATCGTGCCGGGGAGATACCCCATCTGCGCGGCCAGGACCGGGCCGACGAGGGGGCCGGCGCCCGCGATCGCCGCGAAGTGGTGGCCGAGCAGGACCCGGCGGTCGGTGGGGTGGAAGTCGATGCCGTTGTTGAGGCGTTCGGCCGGGGTGGCCCTGGTCCGGTCGACCTTGAGGACCTTGTGCGCGATGAACTTGGCGTAGAAGCGGTAGGCGATGGCGTACGAGCCGAGGGCGGCGGCGACCATCCAGGCGGCGGAGACCTCCTCGCCGCGGGACAGCGCCAGCACGGTCCAGCCGGCGGCACCTACCAGCGCGACCAGGGTCCAGATGACGACGGTTCGGGGATTCGCGGTACGCACCGGGTGGTCCTCCCGTCCATGCGGCGACGGGAGGAACGTAGAGCAGGCTGGGGAGACGCGCTACACCGCGTGCGGGAGTTGTTGTCCCTTCACGTGTTGTCCCTTCACCTGTTGTCGCTTCACCTTCCCGGGCGGGCTCAGTCCTGAGGCCGCTTGAGCCTCGCCACGAACTTGTAGCGGTCCCCGCGATAGACGGACCGGACCCACTCCACCGGCTGTCCGTCCCGGTCCAGCGAGTGCCGGGACAGCATCAGCATCGGCAGGCCCACGTCCGTGCCGAGCAGGCCGGCCTCGCGCGGGGTGGCCAGGGAGGTCTCGATGGTCTCCTCGGCCTCGGCGAGATGGACGTCGTAGACCTCGGCGAGCGCGGTGTAGAGGGAGGTGTACTTGACCAGTGACCTGCGCAGGGCCGGGAAGCGCTTGGCGCTCAGGTGGGTCGTCTCGATGGCCATCGGCTCGCCGTTCGCCATGCGCAGCCGCTCGATGCGCAGCACCCGGCCGCCGGCCGTGATGTCGAGCAGGTCGGCGAGGCGGTCGTCGGCGGTGATGTAGCCGATGTCCAGCAGCTGGGAGGTCGGTTCCAGGCCCTGGGCGCGCATGTCCTCGGTGTACGAGGTGAGTTGCAGGGCCTGCGAGACCTTCGGCTTGGCGACGAACGTGCCCTTGCCCTGGATGCGCTCCAGGCGTCCCTCGACGACCAGCTCCTGCAGGGCCTGGCGCACGGTCGTGCGGGAGGTGTCGAACTCGGCGGCCAGCGTGCGCTCGGGCGGAACCGGGGTGCCGGGCGCCTGGGTCTCCGTCATGTCGAGAAGGTGCTTCTTCAGGCGGTAGTACTTGGGCACGCGGGCGGTACGGACTGTCGCGCCGTTCTCGTTCTCCGCACTGCTGACGTCGGTGCTCATGCTTCGCCTTCCCGGCTCCGGATGCGGGTCACATCGTGATCCCTTCTATATACCGTCGCCGCCTCATTTGGTCTAGTCCACAGTGCCAAGTGGTCTAGCGGACGAGCGTACTCCGGTGTCGGTGTTTTCGCTGGCTTCTTACTTAAAGGTTCCTGCATATGTAGGTCGCATAACGGCTGGTCGGAGCCTATTCGAGCACCCTTGACACGCTTTCTGGTCTGGTCCAAGCTCCCCCTACTGGTCTACACCATTGGTCCAGGTCCCGGCCCAACGCTCGTGCGGGGAGGCAGGGGGGTTTGTGGCATCCCTGAGGAGGGTGGCGTGAAGCGCAAGCTGATATCCGCGATCGGTGTCGCGGGCATGATGATCTCCCTGGCGGCGTGCGGGGGCGACAACGGCGACGGCGGGGACAAGGCAGGGGCCGACGGCTACGCGGGTGAGACGCTCACGGTGTGGGTGATGGACGGCTCTTCCCCGGACCAGTGGCAGAAGGACGTCCAGGCCGCCTTCGAGAAGAAGACCAAGGCCAAGGTCAAGTTCGAGATCCAGCAGTGGAACGGCATCCAGCAGAAGCTGACCACCGCCCTGTCGGAGGAGAACCCGCCGGACGTCTTCGAGATCGGCAACACCCAGACCCCGGCCTACGCCAAGACCGGCGGCCTCGCCGACCTCGCCGACCTCAAGACCGAGATCGGCACCGACTGGGCCGAGTCCCTCAACGAGTCCTCCATCTACGACGGCAAGCAGTACGCCGCCCCGTGGTACTTCGCCAACCGCGTCGTCCTCTACAACAAGAAGGTCTGGGCCGAGGCGGGCATCAAGGACACCCCGAAGACCCGCGACGAGTTCTACGCCGACCTCAAGCAGATCGGCGAGAAGACCGACGCCGAGCCCATCTACCTGCCGGGCCAGAACTGGTACCACTTCGTCGGCCTGACCATCGGTGAGGGCGCCGAGCTGGTGAAGAAGGACGGCGACAAGTACGTCTCCAACCTCGACGACCCGAAGGTCGCCGCCGCCATGGAGACGTACAAGAAGTTCCAGGCGCTGTCCAAGGCGCCCAAGGACAAGGACGAGGCGACCCCGCAGCAGGCCGAGGTGTTCGCCAAGGGCAACGTCGGCGCCTTCATCGGCATGGGCTGGGAGGCCGGTACGGCGATCGCGGCCAACAAGAAGATCGAGCAGGACATCGGCTACTTCACCATCCCCGGTGCCACGGCCGACAAGCCCGAGGGTGTCTTCCTCGGTGGCTCCAACCTCGCGGTCGCCACGGGCAGCAAGAAGCAGGAGCTCGCCAAGGAGTTCCTGAAGATCGCCCTGTCCGACCAGTACGAGGGCGAGCTCGCCAAGCAGAACGGCGTCATCCCGAACAAGGAGGCCCTGCAGGCCAACCTGAAGGGCAACGCCGTCGCCGAGGCCGCCGCGCCGGCCGCCGCGGGCGGTGGCACCACGCCGCTGATCCCGGAGTGGGCGGCCGTGGAGAACGCGCCCAACCCGGTCAAGACCTACATGACCGCCGTGCTGAACGGTAAGTCGCCGGCCGAGGCGGCCAAGCAGGTCGAGGACGAGCTCAACAAGCGTCTGGCTCAGCAGCAGTAGGGGCACCGGGTCGCGCCGGGGTGGGGGATGCGCATGACGCCCCCCGCCCCGGCGACCGTACGCGGGTCCACGTGCGCAGGCCCAGATACGCAGGCCGAGTGACGCAGGCCGAAACATGCAGGCCGAGAAGAGAGATCGCGAGCATGACCGTGCAGACCGAACGGCCGCCTTCCGGTCCGGTGGACGCAGTCGGGAAAGCCGAGAGCGGCTCCGCGGGGCCGCGGCCCCGAGCCGTGTCCCGCCTCGGTGCGTTCACCCCGTACCTCCTGCTGCTGCCGGCTTGTGCGGCCACCGTGCTGCTGCTCGGCTGGCCGCTGGTGAAGGACGTCCTGCTGTCGTTCCAGAACCTCAACATGGCGCAGCTGATCCAGCACGTCACCGAGTGGAACGGCATCGACAACTACAAGGAGGTCCTCACCGGCGAGGACTTCTGGCGCGTCGCCCTGCGCTCGATCCTGTTCACGGCGGTCAACGTCGCCCTGATCATGGTCGTGGGCACCCTGGTCGGCCTGCTGCTCGCCCGCCTCGGCAAGCGGATGCGGGTCGTGCTGCTGCTCGGGCTCGTGCTGGCCTGGGCGATGCCCGTGGTCGCCGCGAGCACCGTCTACCAGTGGCTGTTCGCGCAGCGCTTCGGCGTCGTCAACTGGGTGCTGGACAAGCTGGGTTGGCACTCCATGGCCGACTACAGCTGGACCAGCAGCCAGATGTCGACGTTCTTCGTGGTCACCCTGCTGATCGTCTGGATGTCGATCCCGTTCGTCGCGATCAACCTGTACGCGGCCACGACCACCATCCCGGGCGAGCTGTACGAGGCCGCGGCGCTGGACGGCGCGGGCGCCTGGAAGAGCTTCACCACGGTGACCATGCCCTTCCTGCGGCCGTTCCTCTACGCCACGACCTTCCTGGAGATCATCTGGGTCTTCAAGGCGTTCGTGCAGGTCTTCACCATCAACGGCGGCGGCCCCGACCGGCTCACCGAGATCCTGCCCGTCTACGCCTACATCGAGGGCGTCGGCAACCAGCACTACGGCATGGGCGCCGCGATCGCCGTCCTGACCATCCTGATCCTGCTCGGCCTGACCGCGTACTACCTCAGGATCGTGCTCAAGCAAGAGGAGGACGAGCTGTGAAGCGCTCACTCTTCGGCCGCCTGTGGCCCAACGTCACGGCCGTCGTCCTGTTCATCGGCTTCGTCTTCCCCGTGTACTGGATGTTCTCCACGGCCTTCAAGCCGACCGGCGACATCATCTCGGAGAACCCGGTGTGGTTCCCGACCGACATCACCTTCGACCACTTCAAGCGGGCGACCGGCGTCGACCACTTCTGGACGTACGTCACCAACTCGCTGATCGTCACGCTGTGCGCGGTCGGCTTCGCCCTGGTCATCGCGCTGGCGGGCTCCTTCGCCCTGGCCCGGATGCGGTTCAAGGGGCGGCGCGGGTTCGTCATCGGCTTCATGATGGCCCAGATGGCGCCCTGGGAGGTCATGATCATCGCGATGTACATGATCGTGCGGGACGCGTCGCTGCTGAACAGCCTCCTGCCGCTCACGGTCTTCTACATGATGATGATCCTGCCCTTCACCATCCTGACCCTGCGTGGCTTCGTCGCTGCCGTCCCCAGGGAGCTGGAGGAGGCCGCGATGGTCGACGGCTGCAGCCGCGCCCAGGCCTTCCGCAAGGTCATCCTGCCGCTGCTGGCGCCGGGGCTGATGTCCACGTCCCTGTTCGGCTTCATCACCGCATGGAATGAATTCCCGCTGGTCCTGGTGCTGAACAAGGAGGCGGAGGCGCAGACCCTGCCACTGTGGCTGTCCAGCTTCCAGACCGCCTTCGGCAACGACTGGGGCGCGACGATGGCGGCGTCCTCCCTCTTCGCCATCCCGATCCTGATCCTCTTCGTCTTCCTGCAGCGCAAGGCTGTCAGCGGCCTGACGGCCGGCGCCGTGAAGGGATAACGCCACCCGATGACGACATTCGCCAGCGGCACCGACACTCTGACGCGCGATGCCCTGACCGTTCTCCAGCCCGGTTTCACCGGCACCACCGCCCCCGACTGGCTGCTGCGCCGCCTCGGCGAGGGCCTCGCCTCCGTCGGCCTGTTCGGCCGCAACATCGCCTCGCCCGAGCAACTGGCGGCCCTGACGGCCCAGTTGCGTACCGAGCGCGACGACGTGCTGGTCGCGATCGACGAGGAAGGAGGTGATGTGACGCGGCTGGAGGTGCGCACCGGTTCCAGCTTCCCCGGCAACCACGCCCTGGGCGCGGTGGACGACGTGGAGCTGACGCGGGAGGTGGCCTTCGAGATGGGCCGCCGCCTGGCAGCCTGCGGAGTGAACCTCAACTGGGCCCCGTCGGCCGACGTGAACTCCAACCCCTCGAACCCGGTCATCGGCGTACGTTCCTTCGGCGCCGACACCGCCCTGGTCGCCCGGCACACCGCGGCCTACGTCACCGGCCTGCAGTCCGCGGGCGTGGCGGCCTGCGCCAAGCACTTCCCCGGCCACGGCGACACGGCGGTCGACTCCCACCACTCGATGCCCCGCATCGACGCCCAGGCCTCGGTCCTGGCCGACCGGGAACTCTCCCCGTTCCGAGCGGCGATCGCCGCCGGCACGAGGGCGATGATGAGCGCGCACATCCTGGTTCCGGCCCTGGACCCCGACCACCCGGCAACCCTGTCCCGGCCCGTCCTGACCGACCTGCTGCGCGGCGAACTCGGCTACACCGGCCTGATCGTCACCGACGGCATGGAGATGCAGGCCATCGCCGCCACCTACGGCATCGAACGCGGCAGCGTCCTCGCCATCGCGGCCGGCGCCGACGCGATCTGCGTGGGCGGCGGCCTCGCCGACGACGAGACGGTACGACGCCTGCGCGACGCCCTGGTCGCGGCGGTCCGCGCCGGTGAACTCCCCGAGGAACGGCTGTCGGAGGCGGCGGAACGGGTCCGCGAGCTGGCCGGCTGGACGGCGGGCGTCCCCGGTACCGAGGGCGAGGCGCGTCCGGACGTGGGGCTCGTCGCCGCCCGGCGCGCACTGAAGGTGACCGGCTCGGAGGGCTTCATCCCGCTCACCGAGGCGCCGTACGTCGCCGCCTTCACCCCGGTCGCTAACATCGCCGTAGGCGACGAGACCCCCTGGGGCGTCGCCGCCGAACTGGCCCGACTGCTCCCCGGCACCGAGACGGGCGGCTACACGGGGGAGGAGGCGGGGCTGGAGGCGCTGCAGGCTGCGGCCGGCCGTCGCATGGTGGCCGTCGTCCGCGACGAGCACCGCCACCCCTGGATGGCAACGGCCCTCGACACCCTGCTGCGCTCCCGCCCGGACACGGTCGTCGTCGAAATGGGCGTCCCCCAGGCCGAAGCCCGCGGCGCCCTGCACATCGCCACGCACGGTGCGGCCCGTGTGTGCGGGCGTGCGGCGGCGGAGGTCATCGCCGGGGTCTGAGGCCCCCGAGCCCGACTCGTCCCGTGACCCGCTCGATGCCTGTGGTTGCAGCTCCACTCCCGAATGTAGTACTTCTTATACATGAGCGAGCAGGTGCACAACAGGTTGGCGATGGTGCGTGCCGAACGTAAGGTGTCGCGCCAGAGCCTGGCCGAGGCAGTGGGAGCCCACTACCAGACCATCGGCTACATCGAGCGGGGGCAGTACAACCCGAGCCTCGACCTGGCACTGAAGATCGCGAAGTTCTTCGGACTGCCGGTCGAGGCACTGTTCTCCCTCGATCCGTTCCGGCCGCTCACGGACGAGGTCTACGGGAGGAAACAGTCATGACGACGACGCGGCTGACGCGCTACGACCGGAGCATGCTGCGGTTGATGAACGACCCCCGAGGGCGCCCGATGTACGCCACGACCACGCGTCGCCGGCTGGTCGTCGCCGCGCACGTCGTACTCACCGTGGCCATCGGAGCACTGACCACGTACTTCTCCCTCTCGTCGACGGAGCCGATGTGGGCCGTCATCGCCGCGGCAGTGCTGATGCTGCCGTGGATGGTGGCGACAGGCGTGATCAACGGCGCCACCCGGGGCCTGCTCGAACTGCGCGAACGCGCCCTCGACGAGCGGCAGTCGGCCGAACGCAGGCGGGTGCTCGCCCGCGCCCACCGCACGATGACCAGCCTGCTGCTCGCGGCCGTGGTCGGCCTGCTGGCAGCGGGCGCGGCAGACGGCGACGCCCTGCGCGTCTACGCGGCACCCGTCCTCGCCGCGGTCCTCGCGGCCCACTGGCTGATGCCGCTGTGGGTGGCCGGCCTGACCGCTCAGGACGAGCCGGCCGAGGACGAGACGGCCACTCTCTAGCCCTGACGCATGTCCGGCGAGCGCACGGCGGGTCCCCTGTCCACGGGTGCCCGCCGCACGCATGCCCGGCGCGTGCGGCGCCCTAAATCCCCTGCCACTCCGGCTTGTTGGCGTAGGTGTGCCGGAAGTAGTCGGCCAGCTTCAGCTTGGACGCGGCAGCGTCGTCGACGACGACCGTGGCGTGCGGGTGCAGTTGCAGTGCCGACGCCGGGCAGACGGCCGCGATCGGCCCCTCGACGGTCGCGGCGACCGCGTCCGCCTTGCCCTCACCGGTGGCGAGCAGCACCAGGTGCCGCGCCTCCAGGATCGTCCCGATCCCCTGGGTGATGACGTGGTGCGGCACCTGCTCGATGTCCCCGTCGAAGAACCGCGCGTTGTCGACCCGGGTCTGCTCCGTCAGCGTCTTGATCCGGGTCCTCGACGCCAGCGAGGAGCACGGCTCGTTGAACCCGATGTGCCCGTCGGTCCCGATCCCGAGCAACTGCAGGTCCACACCCCCGGCTTCGGCCAGCGCCGCGTCATACGCCTCGCACGCCCCGGGTACGTCCTCGGCCGTACCGTCCGGCCCCATGAACGCGTCCATCCCGACCCCGAGCGGTTCCAGCACCTCACGGCGCAGCACCGACCGGTACGACTCCGGGTGCTCGGCCGGCAGCCCCACATACTCGTCGAGCTGCGCGATCCGCGCCCGCGAGGCATCGACGGCGCCGGAGCGCACCTTGGCCGCGAGTGCCGCGTAGATGGGCAGTGGCGTCGACCCGGTGGCCACGCCGAGCAGGGCGTCGGGCTTGCGCCGCAGGAGCTGGGCCATGGCCTCGGCTATCAGCTCGCCACCCGCCTTGGCGTCCGGAACGATGACAACTTCCACGCTGGGCCTGCCGATCTGAAGTAGGACTCGAAGGGCACCCTGAAGGGGCATGTGGTTTAGACCAATCTAACAGAGCGAGGCTACGGGGCCCAGGTGAACGCAAGCCCCGCGGACATGTCGGCGGACCGTCGGGCAGGCGTCATTGCCCGTGGGGGAGTGGAATGGAGACTGTCCGCCGGAAGCGACAGGCGCCATGCCCGGCAGTGGGAGCGAGAGCAGGGAGGTCCCATGACCACCACGACCCCGTACCCTCCCGACCCGCACGCCCCTCACAACGACTTCCCCGGCCGGATCATGGCCCGCGAGATGGCCGAACAGCCCGCCGCGCTGCGCCGGATCCTGTCCCAGGGCGCCCCCGCCATCCGTCGCGTCGCCCAGGAGATCGCCGCCCGCGCGCCCCGCTTCGTCCTGCTCACCGCCCGCGGCACCTCCGACCACGCCGCGCTCTACGCCAAGTACCTCCTGGAGATCCGCCTCGGCCTGCCCTGCGGCCTGACCTCCATGTCGACCACCACCGCCTACGGCGCCCGTCCCGACCTCACCGACGTCCTGGTCATCACCGTGAGCCAGTCCGGCGGCTCCCCGGACCTCGTCGCCTCGACCCGGGCCGCCCGCGAGGCCGGCGCGATCACGCTCGCGGTGACCAACAACCCCGACTCCCCGCTGGCCGCCGTCTCCGAGTACCACCTCGATATCATGGCCGGACCGGAGAGGGCCCTGCCCGCGACCAAGACCTATACGGCCTCCCTTCTCGCCCTGTACCTCTTCGTCGAAGGACTGCGCGGTGGCGACGGCACCCCCGCCATGGCGCTCCCGGATCTCGCCGAGCAACTGCTCGCCCGGCAGGACGAGGTGCGCACCCTCGCCGCCCGCTACCGCTTCGCCGAACGCATGGTGATCACCTCCCGCGGCTACGGCTACCCCACGGCCAAAGAAGCCGCCCTGAAGCTGATGGAGACCAGCTACATCCCGGCCCTCGCCTACTCCGGCGCCGACCTGCTGCACGGCCCGCTCGCCATGGTCGACAACGTCTCCCCGGTCATCGCGGTCGTCACCGACGGCAAGGGCGGCGAGGTGCTCCAGCCCGTCCTCGACCGGCTCCGCGGCCGTGGCGCCGACCTGGTCGTCATCGGCGCCCGGCACCAGGTCGAGCAGGCCTCGGCCGGTTTCGTCCTGCCCACCGAAGGCGTCGCCGAGGAGCTCCAGCCGATCCTTGAGATCCTCCCGCTCCAGCTCCTGGCCTACGAGGTCACCATCGCCCGAGGCCAGGACCCGGACGCGCCGCGGGCGCTGGCGAAGGTGACGGAGACGCGCTGACTAGTGCAGGCTCAGCAGCGAGCCCCCGGTCGCGTCGATGTGCTGCCCCGTGACCCAGCGGGAGTCGGGCGATGCCAGGAAGGCCACCACGTCGGCCACGTCGGACGACGTACCGACGCGTTTGAAGACCGAGACGGCCTCGGCGTGTCCGCGTATGCCGGGGTCGGCGAGTGCGGCGCTCGTCAGGTCCGTGTCGATGAAGCCGGGCCCGACGGAGTTGGCGGTGATACCGCGCGGTGCCAACTCGGCAGCGAGTGAGCGGGTCAGGGTGGTGACCGCGCCCTTGGCCATGTGGGTGGCGGCTATGGGGGCGATGGCGTAGTCCGTGGCGGCCGTGACATTGATGATCCGTCCGTGGTCGCGCAGGCGTCCGAGGCCGTGCTTGACGATGAAGAACGGTGCCTTCGCGTTGACCGCCTGCGTCCGGTCGTACGCCTCCTCGTCCGTCTCGCCGATGGTCGCGAAAATCGCCATGCCCGCGTTGTTCACCAGGATGTCGACGCCCTGCGTATGCCGGTCGAAGGCATCCCAGAGAGTCTCGGCGTCACCGGGCACGCCCAGTTCGGCGCGGACGGCGAACGCGCTGCCGCCCGCCGTCTCGATCGCGGTGACCGTCTCCTTCGCCGCCGCCTCGTTACTGCCGTAGTGCACGGCGACCCGCGCCCCGTCGTGTGCCAGCCGCTCGGCGATCGCCCGTCCGATCCCCCTGCTCGCCCCCGTGACCAGTGCCGTCCTGCCCGCAAGCACGCCCATGCCGACGCCCCCCTCGCATTTCCCTAGCGGTCGCTACAGAAAGAACGTACAACAGCCAACCGTCGTTTCTCTAGTGCTCGCTATAAAATGCACTCCATGGTGAGCAGCGAGATGACGACGGAGACCGGGGCGGGGGCGCGGCCTGCGGCGAAGACGCGCGGACGGCCCCGCTCCTTCGACCGCGAAACCGCCCTGGAGAAGGCGATCCTGGCCTTCTGGGAGCGTGGTTACGAGGCGACGTCCGTCTCGGACCTCACCCGCGCCATGGACATCGGCGCCCCGAGTCTGTACGCGGCCTTCGGTGACAAGCGCTCGCTCTTCGATGAGGTCGTCCGCGTCTACACCTCGCGCTACGCCTCGTTCGCGGACCGCGCCCTCGCCGAGGAGCCCACCGCCCGGGCGGCCGTCGAGCGGACCCTGCGAGAGGCCTCCGGCGTCTACACGGATCCCCGCCATCCGCAGGGCTGCCTCATCGCCCACGCGGCCATCAACTGCACCACCCCGGAGGTCGCCGACTCGCTGCGCGACCGGCGCAACGCCACCATCGGCGCCATCCGCAGCCGTATCGAAGCAGACATCGCCACCGGCACCCTCCCCGCCGGCGTCAACGCCCCCGCCCTCGCCCGGCACGCCGGCGCAATGATCCAGGGCATGTCACAACAGGCGCGCGACGGGGCGAGCCGGGAGGAACTGGAGGCACTTGCGGAAATTGCCATGGCCAACTGGCCTCGCACATGAACCCACACGGGTTAGGCTGCGTGGTGGATGGTAGGGCGTCCCGCTGGTCCTCCAGTTGGTTCGGAGCCCGCGAAGAAGCGTCAACAGCAAACACGCTCCAACGCATGGACACACCAGAGTGGTCTAGTCCACAATGCGAAGGAGTGCGTAGTACAAGAACGCACCGACTTCCGTCTTCCCCGCACAGGAAGGCGGACCGAGGAACCGGAGCTCTCTGCCCTGACTGCCCCGGCTCCTCATCCTTCGGCCGACCGGGACCGCACACCCCACGGCCGATGTTGCTCCGGGCTGCGGTGCCGGGAGGGCTGAGGGTCCCTCTCAGGCGCCGCGGCCCGCGGGTGTTTTCAGGACCGTATCGCCTCCCGTAGTGGCTGGTTTCCAGCCATGTCCGTACCGCCAGGTACGCTCGGCCACGTGCCCTCCATGAACGAACTCGTACGCCAGCACACGGCCCTCGACGACTCCGACCTCGAGTGGCTCCACCTGCTGGTCTCGGAGTGGCAGCTGCTCTCCGACCTCTCCTTCGCCGACCTCGTCCTGTGGGTCCCCACCCACGACGGCACCCGCTATGTCTCCGTGGCGCAGATGCGGCCCAACACCGGCCCGACCTCGTACCAGGACGACATGGTCGGCCACCTCGTCCCGCGCGGCCGCCGCCCGATGCTGGACGCCGCGCTCGACGAGGGCCGGATCGTGCGGGAGGGCGACCCCGAGTGGCGCGAGGAGGTCCCGGTCCGCGTCGAGTCGATTCCCGTACGACGTGACGGGCGCGTCCTCGGCGTCATCGCGCGCAACACCAACCTGCTGACCGTGCGCACCCCGAGCCGCCTCGAGCTGACGTACCTCCAAAGCGCCTCGGATCTCGCGCAGATGATCGCGGCCGGATCGTTCCCGTTCGCCAACCAGCAGGTCGACATGGACGCCTCGCCCCGCGTCGGCGACGGCCTGATCCGCGTCGACGCCGACGGCATCGTCCAGTACGCCTCCCCGAACGCGCTGTCGGCTTACCACCGCCTCGGCCTCGCCGCCGACCTCGTCGGCCATCACCTCGGCAAGACCACCGCCGAACTCGCCCCGACGCAGGGACCGGTGGACGAGGCGCTCGCCAAGGTCGCCAGCGGCTGGGCACCGCGCGAGTTCGAGATCGAGTCCGGTGACGGTGTGATCCAGTTCCGTTCGATTCCGCTCAAGCCCAAGGGCACGCGCATCGGTTCGCTGGTGCTGCTCCGGGACGTCACCGAACTGCGCCGCCGAGAGCGCGAGTTGATCACCAAGGACGCGACCATCCGGGAGATCCACCACCGCGTCAAGAACAACCTCCAGACGGTGGCGGCCCTGCTGCGCCTCCAGGCCCGCCGAATCGAGTCCGACCGCGGCCGCGAGGCCCTCGAAGAGGCGGTACGGCGGGTCGGGTCGATCGCGATCGTGCACGAGACGCTCTCCCAGAACCTCGACGAGCGCGTGGAGTTCGACGACATCGCCGACCGGGTGCTGGCGATGGTCGCCGAGATCTCGCCCGGCAAGGTCACCGGCCGGCGCACCGGCCGCTTCGGCATCCTGGACGCGGAGGTCGCCACCCCGCTGTCGATGGTCCTGACCGAGATCCTCCAGAACGCGCTGGAGCACGGCTTCCGCGAGGGCGACACCGGCACGGTCGAGGTCTCGGCCGTCCGCGGCGGTACGACGAAGCAGGTCCGCCTTCTGGTCACGGTCCAGGACGACGGCGTGGGCCTCCCCGAGGGCTTCGACCCGCACACCGCGGGCAACCTCGGCCTGCAGATCGTACGGACGCTGGTGGAGGGCGAGTTGGGCGGCACGTTCGACATGGTCCCGGCACCGGAGCGGGGGACCAGGGTGATCCTGGACATCCCGGTTCGGGCGCACAAGTAGGGGCGGACAGCAAAGAGCCCTGGACCATCCGGTCCAGGGCCAGTGCTCGTTGCTGCTCTGTATTGCTAAGCGCATCGGGGGTACTGCGCGCTGCGGCTCGGGGGCGGGAGATGCGTACTCGCTGTACGCGCCGCCAAGCTCAGGCTGTTTGCGGGGCGGGTGTTGTCAGGCGGAGGCCTGACGGGCCCGGTTGCGGGCGGCACGGCGCTTCATGGCGCGACGCTCGTCCTCGCTGAGACCACCCCAGACGCCGGAGTCCTGGCCGGACTCGAGCGCCCACTGCAGACACTGATCCATAACGGGGCAGCGACGGCAGACGGCCTTGGCTTCCTCGATCTGCAGCAGCGCAGGACCGGTGTTGCCGATGGGGAAGAAGAGCTCGGGGTCTTCCTCGCGGCAAACGGCGTTGTGACGCCAGTCCATGGCTGCTACCTCTCCTTGGTATTACGTGCTGATTGCTTGTGAATGTGAACGCTTTCACGAATCCCTCAACAAGTGAAGGGCCGACCGCCAGGTTCCCTGGCGAGGTCCTGTGATTTGAAGAGGGGTTCCGGTGATCAGTGGAGGCCGGTCTTGCGGGCCGTCCCGATCGCCACGTAGAGACTCGCAAACCTCAGCGACGGATACAACCCCTTCCGGAAAGTTTTTTTTGATTCCTCGGTGTCGACTAGGTCACAGCCGTACTTCCATGGGGTGGATCCTGGCCTAAACGTTCGAGTGAAAGGACTTTAGCCCGTTCCGCTCACACAATCACACGCAGTGCACGGCGTACGCCTGTGAACGTCACGCTCGTGCGCAGCCCCAGGTGGTCGCCGTCCATCTGAAGGGGCAACGGGACCTTCGAATGCAAGGTGAACTGGTCCAGGTCGTGGAGCGTGACCGCATGCCTGCCATGGGCTCCGCGCGCGGGGGACGAAGTGAGCAACTGGGTTGCATACCGGGCAACCGCGACCGTGGACATACGGCTGAGACCGAGCACGTCGAGGCCGCTATCGAACGAGGCCTTAGGCGCCGCGTACACCGGGCGATTGCCCAGATACGTCCACGGAGCGGTGTTGCAGATTATGGACAGCACCAAATCGGTCACCGGCTCCTGCCCCGGCCGCTCCAGCGTGATAGTGCCGTGCCGGCGGTTGGGCTCCTGCAAGAACTGGCGTACCACCTGGCGCAGATAAAGGGCGTGCGTGGACCTCTTGCCGCGCTCGCGCTGCTGCTCGACCCGGCCGACGACGCCGGCGTCGAAGCCGAGGCCCGCACAGAAGGTGAACCATCTGGCGGGTACGGCTTCGTCCTCCGTGCCCGGGGTGCCGGCCGCTATGCCCATTCCGACCGTACGTTCGCTGCCTTCGCGCAGGGCGTCGAGCAGGGCGCCGGTCGCCTCCACGGCGTCATTGGGCAGGCCGAGGGCGCGGGCGAAGACGTTGGTGGAGCCGCCGGGGACCACGGCGAGGCGGGGGAGGCGGTCCGGGTCGGGGCCGTTGTGCAACAGTCCGTTGACGACCTCGTTCACGGTGCCGTCGCCGCCGAGGGCGACCACCAGGTCGACGTCGTCGCTGTCCGCCGCCTGCCGGCCCAGGTCACGCGCGTGGCCGCGGTACTCGGTGGTGACCGCCTCCAGCTTCATCTCGCTGGCGAGCGCGTGGATCAGGACATCGCGCGTACGTGCGCTTGTGGTGGTTGCTGCCGGATTGACCACGAGAAGTGCACGCATGACTGGCAGCGTACCTACTGGGGGGTACTGGGCACAGGTCGAGGTTGGGATCTAGTAAGAGATGAGGCGTGAGTCTCGACACGGGGGGACTGCCGTCGGCTTGGCCGTGGGTTCGTGTGCCGTCGGTTCCTTGGCGGCGCCGTTGCTGTGGGGCCTGGGGGCTGCCGCCCCCAGGCCCCCGCTTCGGCCCTTGAGGGGCCTTGTCCTCAAACGCCGGACGGGCTGGTTGATGCCGGCCGGCGTCGGGCGGGAGCCTCCCTCTCCGAACGCGATATCGCGGAGGGCTACCCTTCAAGGGTGACCAAGGAGCAGACCCCCACCACCCCGGAAACCGCCGGTCCGCGTCCGCGGCGGCTGACGTATGCGGCGGCACTGACCGCGCTGGAAGGGCTGGCGCTGGCCGTCGGGGGTGTCTGGGTGCTGGTGCTGGGGTTCGCCGGGGATCCGGACGATCGGCAGCAGGCCGTCACCCTGGGCGTGACGCTGGTCGTCCTCGCCCTGCTGCCGCTGCTCGCCGCGCGAGGGCTGTTCGCTCAGCGCAGCTGGAGCCGGGGGCCGTCCGTCATCACGCAGATCATGGCGCTGCCGGTGGCCTACAGCCTGCTGCAGGCCGACAGCATTGCGATCCCGGCGGGCATTGCGATCGCTGCGGTCGCGATCGCCACGCTCGTGCTCCTGATCAACCCGGCTACCACCCAGGCCCTCGGCATCCGGGGGCCCGGCAGCGCACCGGATCAGAAGTAACCGGCGGCTCTCAGGGAGCCGTCACTCCTCCACCAGCAGCTTCTCCCGCAGCTGCGCCAGCGTGCGGGCCAGCAGGCGGGACACGTGCATCTGGGAGATGCCGACCTCCTGCGCGATCTGCGACTGGGTCATGTTGCCGAAGAAGCGCAGCAGCAGGATCCGCTTCTCGCGCGGCGGGAGATCTTCGAGCAGCGGCTTCAGCGACTCGCGGTACTCGACGCCCTCCAGCGCCTCGTCCTCCGCGCCGAGGGTGTCCGCGACCGCAGGGGACTCGTCGTCCGTGTCGGGGACGTCCAGGGACAGCGTGGAGTACGCGTTGGCGGACTCCAGGCCCTCCAGGACCTCCTCCTCCGAGATCGCCAGCTTTTCGGCGAGTTCGTGGACGGTGGGGGAGCGCCCGTGCTGCTGGGACAGCTCCGCCGTGGCCGTCGTCAGGGAGAGGCGCAGCTCCTGGAGACGCCGCGGCACCCGCACCGCCCAGCCCTTGTCGCGGAAGTGCCGCTTGATCTCGCCGACGACCGTCGGGGTCGCGTACGTCGAGAACTCGACGCCACGCTCCGGGTCGAAGCGGTCCACCGACTTGATCAGACCGATGGTGGCGACCTGGGTGAGGTCGTCGAGCGGCTCGCCGCGGTTGCGGAAGCGGCGCGCCAGGTGCTCGACGAGCGGCAGGTGCATACGGACCAGCTTGTTGCGCAGGTCCGCGTACTCCGGGCTGCCGTCCTGCAGCTTGCGCAGCTCGACGAACATGGCGCGTGCCCCGCTGCGGTCCTGAGGGTGGTGCTGCGTGGCCTGCACGCTGTGCGCGCTCATTGCCTCGTCCTCGGCGTTTCGCTGGTGCTCGCTCATCGTCCCGCCCGTTGCCCTCTCCCGAGCCCTCGCCCCCGTGCGGACCGGGGAGACCCCCGTCCGCCCGCCCGGAGGCGCGCCCTGCACGGCGCCTTCGTCATCCCGTCCGTCGGCCAGGAAGCCGGCCTCCGCGGAGTTGTCCTCCGGGTGCGGCCGGGCCTGCTCGGGGATGGCGTCGATGCCGTCAGCCATGCGTCGGGAACCGCTCGGACCGCTCGGGCCCACTCCCAGGCTCTCGGCTCCGTCCGAGCAGGGGGCAGCGCCGTCCGGCAGCTCCCGTGTGCCGCGCTCTTCGTCCCGCACCGGCCCGTCCCCGTTCCTCACGCCGGCCCGGGTCCCGCGCCGCGCTGTTTGTAGAGGCTGATCGAAACGGTTTTGTCCTCGTCCACGGCGGAGGAGACCTTGCCCGCGAGGGCCGAGAGCACGGTCCAGGCGAAGGTGTCCCTGGAGGGGGCGTGGCCGTCCGTGGTCGGGGCCGAGACGGTGACCTCGAGCGAGTCGTCGACGAGTCGGAAGACACAGCTGAGCACCGAGCCGGGCACGGCCTGCTGGAGCAGGATCGCGCAGGCCTCGTCCACCGCGATGCGCAGGTCCTCGATCTCGTCGAGGGTGAAGTCCAAACGGGCCGCGAGGCCGGCAGTCGCCGTACGCAGCACCGACAGGTAGGCACCCGCAGCCGGCAGCCGGACTTCCACGAAGTCCTGGGTCGCGGGCTCGCCTGCGATCTGGGACACCCTCACCTCCAAGGTGGTACAAGCTTTTCGGGGCCGAGGGTCGCCCCCCGGGGTAACGCGATGTGTGGTTCAGCGGTGACGCTATCGCGCTCTGAACTTTCCTGTCCCCAGGACCCCAACCCCTTGCTGTCACTCATAGTAAACACACGGATACGCTCCGTGGCTAGGGGGTCTGCGGGCCCAATTGGGAAGAGCGCGCGCCGGTTTGACGTACCCAGGCGTCAGACGGTCGAACCGTCCGGATCCTCGGTTGTCCAGCGTACGTCCCCGTCACACGAGTACGTGGTCGACAAAGCACCAGCGCCAGAGTTCGCCGGGCTCGAACGTCCGCATGATCGGGTGGCCGGACTCCTTGTGGTGCTCCGTGGCGTGTCGTCCCGGCGAGGAGTCGCAGCAGCCGACGTGACCGCAGGTGAGGCAGAGCCGCAGCTGAACCGGGTGCCAGCCCTCTGCCAGGCACTCGGGACATGTCTCGTTGAGCGGACCGGGTTCCGGGTGCGGCAGCGCGTCGGCGTGCGTGCACTGTTTCATGATTGCCAGGTTACGACGGCCACGCGCACGACGGCGCGGAAAATCGACGGCGGGCCGCGACGACGATGCACGAGGGCGAGGGTGGGCGAGGCGTATGGATGTGATGCCACTGCTGTTGCTGGTGGCCGGGAGTGCCGCTGTTGCCGCGGCCGCTCGGCGGTCGCCCGTGCCGGCGCCGCTGCTGCTGGTCACCGTCGGCCTCCTCGTGTCGTACCTGCCGGGCGTGCCCGAGTACACCCTCGACCCGCACATCGTCCTGCCGCTGGTGCTGCCCCCGCTGCTGCACAGCGCGGCGACGGACAGTTCGTATCTCGATCTGCGGGCTCAGATGCGTCCCGTGATGCTGCTGTCGGTCGGGTACGTGCTGTTCGCGACCTTCGCCGTCGGCTGGATCGCGTATCTCGTCGTGCCCGGGCTGCCGCTGACCGCGGCGCTGGTGCTGGGCGCGGTGGTGGCGCCGCCGGACGCGGTCGCCGCGACGGCGGTCGCGCGCCAGGTGGGGCTGCCGTCCCGGATCACCACGATCCTCCAGGGCGAGTCCCTGGTGAACGACGCCACCGCGATCACCGCCTATCGCGTGGCGCTCGCGGCCGCCGTCGGTGAGGGTGCCACCTGGGCCGGCGGCGTGGGCGAGTTCCTGCTCGCGGCGTTCGGCGGCATCGGCATGGGCCTGGTGCTGATGGTGCCGATCCACTGGCTGCGCACGCACGTGAAGGAGGCGCTGCTGCAGAACACCCTCTCGCTCCTGATCCCGTTCGTCGCGTACGCGGCCGCCGAGCAGGTGCACGCCTCCGGAGTGCTGGCGGTCGTGGTCGTGGCGCTGTACCTGGGACACCGCGCGTGGGAGGTCGACTTCGCCACCCGGCTCCAGGAGGAGGCCGTGTGGAAGATGGTCGCGTTCGTACTGGAGTCGGCGGTGTTCGCCCTGATCGGACTGCAACTGCCGGTGGTGCTCAAGGGCCTTGGCGAGTACGAGGGCAGCCGCGCCGCCTGGTACGCGTTCGCCGTCTTCGCGGTGGTCGTCGCCTCGCGCTTCGTGTGGGTCTACCCGGCGACCTTCCTGCCGCGCATGCTGTCGGCGCGGATCCGCAAACGCGAGGCGAATCCGACCTGGAAGGGCGCGTTCGTCATCTCCTGGGCCGGCATGCGAGGCGTGGTGTCGCTGGCCATCGCCTTCTCGATCCCGCTCACGATGCACGGCGGCGAGCCGTTCCCCGAGCGCAACCTCATCCTCTTCCTGACCTTCACGACGGTCATCGGCACGCTGGTCGTCCAGGGCGTGACCCTGCCGTCGCTGATCCGCCTGCTGAAACTCCCCGGCCGTGACGTCCAGGCCGAGACCCTCGCGGAGGCCAACGCCCAGGCGCAGGCCTCCCGCGCCGCCGAACGACGTCTGGAGGAACTCCTCTCCGACGACCGCAACGCCCTCCCCGAGGCCCTCGCAGACCGTCTGCGGGCCGTCCTGGAACGCCGCCGCAACTCCGTCTGGGAACGCCTCGGCCAGGCCAACCCCATCACCGGCGAGTCCGTCGACGACACCTACCGCCGCCTGTCCCGCGAGGTGATCGGCACCGAACGAGAGGTGTTCGTGAAACTACGGGACGGCCGCTTCATCGACGACGAGATGCTGCGGACCATGCTGCGCAGGCTGGATCTGGAGGAGGCGACGGCCTATCGCGAGGCAGGCTGAGCGCCGAACGGAGCCCCGGTGACGACGGCGGCGACCGTCGCCCCACGGACAAAGGCCCCCTCCTCCACCAACACCACAAGCCCATACAGCAACTTGGCGACATAGAGACGCTCGACAGCCACCCCATGCCGCTCCTCGAAATCGTCGGCAAAGGCGTCGAGCTCAGCAGTCGTACGGGCAAACCCCCCGAAGTGGAACCGCTCGTCAAGCCACCAATCGCCCCGCGGCCCTCCGAACGCCTCCGCCTGCAGCCCCCGTACCTCATCACCCAGAAAGCCACCCTTGAGTACGGGCACACCCAAGGCGCGCTGCCCGGGCCCCAGCCCGGCGGCCAGCCCCGCCAGCGTCCCGCCCGTCCCACAGGCGACGGCGACCACGTCGGCCTGCCCCCGCAACTCCTCCCCGAGCGCTCGGCACCCCCGTACGGCAAGGGCATTACTCCCGCCCTCCGGCACGACGTACGCCCCCTCCGCACCCGCCGCACGCAGAATGCCCGCCAACGTCTCCGGCTCGGCCTTGCGGCGATAAGTCGCTCTGTCGATGAAATGCAGCCGCATGCCGTCGGCCACACACCGCTCCAATGACGGATTGAGGCGCCGCTCACCGAGCTCCTGGCCCCGCACCACACCAACCGTGCTCAGCCCGAGCAGCCGCCCCGCGGCAGCGGTGGCGCGCAAATGGTTGGAGTAGGCGCCACCGAAGGTCACCACCGCGCGCCCGCCCGCCGCCACCAGATTCGGCACAAGCTTGCGCCACTTGTTGCCGACCAATTCCGGATGGATCAGATCGTCCCGCTTGAGAACCAGCCGAACACCGCCCCGCCCGAACCGCGCGTCCACAACCTCCTGCACCGGCGAGGGAAGCCGGGGCCGCAGATCGGTCACGAAGTCGAGGTGGTTCACCAGGCCATTGTCGCCCGGCCGGCAGCAGGGGGCAGCGACGGGCCGCCGCAGGCATCCCGCCCTAGGACAACCGCTCCCGGATCCGCGCCCGCATCGACGCCATGGTGAACCCCCGAGGATCCACCTTCCCGGGCTGCCACTCCAGATGCCCGATCACCGACCGCTCCGTCCACCCGTGATGACGGCACACAGCCGCCGACACCCGCTCGATCGCCTCCAGCTGAGCCGCCGGCCAGGGATCCTGTCCGTCGCCCAGGTTCTCGCACTCGAAGCCGTAGAAGTGCCGGTTGCCGTCGGTGTTGGCCTCGTTGTCGGCAGGCAGCGCGCTCTCGGCGATGACCGCGCGGAGGACGTCGTCGTCACCGAGCCCGGCATGGTTGGCGCGGCCGTAACCGACCAGATGGACCCGTCCGTCCTTCGTGATGACGCCGTGGCACAGCGGCCCGGGCAGTCCCTCGTAGCCCTTGCGGCAGAGCTCCACGGTGTGCGCGCTGCCCTTGGTCACCGTGTGGTGGATCATCACGCCGTGGACGGGACCCCACGGCCCCACGTGGTTGCGGTTGTGGTGCTCCCAGTCGCCGACCTCGACGACGGTCGCGCCCTCCGCCCGAAGTCTCTCCAGGAATCTGCTCGCGGACATGGGTGAGGCCATGACCGCCCCCTTCGCGCCGTGCGCCGACCGCCCACCGCGGCCGTCTCGTATCGGTGCTTTACCGAAAACAGCCCCAAGCGACTCCTCGAATCGCACGGCGTACGAGTCGTTTTGGCCAACCACAGCGACGACACTCGTGGACAAGGTTCCTCTATTTGCCCAACGGACCGTGATCCATTCCCGCTCTTTCGGGTAATAGCACCAGCACCCTCAGTGATGGAAGGCTCGGTCGCGGAGATCGCGATGCGTGGCGCCAGACAGGCGCCGGTGCACGACCGGGAGGGCAATTCCTTATGTCGGTAGGCGAAGAGGTCCGCACTGAGCAGGGCAAGCCGCAGCAGAGTCTCGGCACGGCGGCCGCGCGGAACCTGGCCACCACGACCAAGTCCGCACCCCAGATGCAGGAGATCAGCTCCCGCTGGCTGCTGCGCATGCTGCCATGGGTGAACGTGCAGGGCGGCACGTACCGGGTGAACCGCCGTCTGACCTACGCCGTCGGCGACGGCCGTGTCACGTTCGTGAAGACCGGGGACCGCGTCGAGGTCATCCCCGCCGAACTGCGCGAACTGCCGGCCCTGCGGTCGTACGAGGACGAGGACGTGCTCGGCGAGCTCGCCCAGCGCTGCCAGCAGCGGGAGTTCACGGCGGGGTCCGTGATCGCCTCGTTCGGCAGCCAGACCGACGAGGTCTTCCTGCTGGCGCACGGCAGGGTGGAGAAGCTCGGCACCGGTCCCTACGGGGAGGACGAGTCCCTCGGCGTCCTCGCCGACGGCGCCTACCTCGGCGACCAGGCGCTGCTCGACTCCGACGCCATCTGGGAGTACACGGTCCGTGCCGCCACCGCGTGCACGGTGCTCGTCCTGCCCCGCCAGGACGTCGAGCAGGTCGCGGAGCGCGCGGAATCCCTCAGCCGGCACCTCGAGCAGCTGCGGGCGATCCCCGCGCAGCGCACCAACAAGTACGGCGAGAAGGAGGTCGACCTCGCGGCCGGCCACAGCGGTGAGCCGGACATCCCGCACACCTTCGTCGACTACGAGGCCCGGCCCCGTGAGTACGAACTGAGCATCGCCCAGACCGTGCTGCGCATCCACTCACGCGTGGCCGACCTCTACAACCAGCCGATGAACCAGACGGAGCAGCAGCTGCGCCTGACCGTGGAGGCCCTGAAGGAGCGGCAGGAGCACGAGCTCATCAACAACCGCGAGTTCGGGCTGCTCAACAACTGCGAGTACGACCAGCGGCTCCAGCCGCACGACGGCGTGCCCAGCCCCGACGACATGGACGAGCTGCTGTGCCGGCGGCGCGGCACCAAGCTGTTCCTCGCCCACCCGCGCGCGATCTCCGCGTTCGGTCGTGAGCTGAACAAGCGCGGCCTGGTCCCCGAGACCATCGAGATGGCCGGCAACCGCATCCCCACCTGGCGCGGCGTGCCGATCTTCCCGTGCAACAAGATCCCGGTCAGCGACGCCCGTACGACCTCGATCATCGCCATGCGTACGGGGGAGGGGGAGCAGGGCGTCATCGGGCTGCAGCAGGCGGGCATCCCGGACGAGATCGAGCCGAGCCTGTCCTGCCGGTTCATGGGCATCAACGAACAGGCCATCATCAAGTACCTGGTGACGGCCTACTACTCGGCAGCGGTCCTGGTGCCGGACGCCCTCGGTGTGCTGGAGAACGTCGAGATCGGGCGCTGGCGGTGACCTTTGCCGCCACGACGCCGTGTCCCGCGCTCTCCGTGTGGGTAGACCCTCGGCGTAGGCGCCCAGCCGTAGCGGAAGGGCCACCGTCCGCCGACTCTCCGAGGCGATGCCATGGGTGAGTTCATGACGGAGACGCAGCAACGCCCCGCCGGGGCGGGGCCGTCCACCGAGACGCTCGAAAGGCAAGGGCCCATCGCGACCGAGACGGACGCCGGGGCGGGCCCGCTCGACGGGCCCGAGGCGGGGGTGATCCTGGAGCGCGCCCGGGCGTCGGTCGACCCCGAACTGCGCGCCGCCATCGAGTCGTTGCCGCCTTCCCTCCGCCGGATCGCGCTGTACCACTTCGGCTGGCAGCACCCGGACGGCACCCCGGCAGCGGGCAACGCCGGCAAGGCGATCCGGCCCGCGCTCGTCCTCACCGCGGCCGCCGCAGTCGGCGGACCGAGGGCGCGGGCGGCCGCCGTACGGGCGGCGGTGGCGGTGGAGCTGGTCCACAACTTCACGTTGTTGCACGACGACGTGATGGACCGGGACACCACCCGTCGGCACCGGCCCACCGCCTGGACCGTGTTCGGCGACGCCGACGCGATCCTCGCGGGGGACGCCCTCCAGGCGCTGGCCCTGCGGCTGCTCGCCGAGGATCCGCATCCGGCGTCCGCCGCCGCGGCGGCCCGGCTCGCGGACTGCGTCGTCGAACTGTGCGCCGGCCAGCAGGCGGACACGGCGATGGAGAAGCGGGACCCCGGCGAGGTCGGCCTGGACGAGGTGCTCGCCATGGCCGAGGCCAAGACCGGCGCGCTGCTGGGATGTGCCTGTGCCCTGGGCGCGCTGTACGCGAGCGCGGCGGAGGAGGACGTGGCGGCGCTGGACGCGTTCGGCCGTGAGGCCGGGCTCGCCTTCCAGCTCATCGACGACGTGATCGGTATATGGGGCGACCCGAGCCACACCGGCAAGCCGGCCGGTGCGGACCTCGCCGCCCGCAAGAAGTCCCTGCCGGTCGTCGCCGCGCTGACCTCGGGCGGTCCGGCGGCGGCGGAGCTGGCCGCGCTGTACGAAGTGCCGTACGACAAGGAGGACCTGCAGCTGACTGCGCTCGCCGTCGAGCGGGCCGGTGGCCGCGACTGGGCGCAGACCCAGGCCGCGGAGCGGATGGCACGCGCCATGCAGGAGCTGGCCCGTGCGGTGCCCGACCCGGAGGAGGCGGGCGGACTGCTGGCGCTGGCCGAGTTCGTGACCCGGCGCAGCAATTGAGGACCGCGGCAGCCGGCGGCCGTACTGGTCGAGGTCGCGGCGGCCGACGGTGGTGATGACCCCGGAGCTCTCGGGGCCGTACGGTTCCTGACCCCGTACGGCCGCCGAGCGGCTCCGGACCGGTGGGTCCCGCACATCCCCACGGTGTGCGGGGCCCGCCTCTGCGTACCGGGTCCGGGTCCCCTTCAATCGCGTCACCGGTCAACCGGGTTGCTGTGCAGCGGCCGTATCTCGACAAACTCGGCCCGCGGACCGCACGCCGGCTCACATCGCCCTACGATCAAGGCCGGTTGACGCGAAGGGGCGGGTGGAGATGGGCGTGGCGATCCGGACGGCGGGCGAGGCGGACCGGGAGTCGGTGGTCCGGCTGCTGGACGCGGCCTTCCAGGACGATCCGGTCAGCGGCTGGGTGTTCCCGGGCGAGGAATACCGCCGTACGACCCACCAAAGGCTCATGGCCGCGTTCACCGACATCGTGCTGGCCCACGGCCGAATAGACCTCACCGAGGACGGCACGGCGTGCGCGCTGTGGATGTCCGTACCGGCCGTCGAGCACGACGAGGACGACGACGGGCCCGCCCTGCTGCGCCAGGACGTCGACCCGGACAACGAGCGTGTCGAGATGATCGGCCGTCTGACGGCCCGGATCCATCCCGCGGGCCGTGCCCACGAATACCTGTGGATGATCGCCGCGGCACCCGGGCGCCAGGGCGAGGGGCTCGGCACCGCGCTCATCAACGCCGTGCTCGACCGCTGCGACCAGGAGGGCCTGCCCGCGTATCTGGAGGCGAGCAGTGACCGCAGCAGGCAGCTGTACGAGCGTCTCGGCTTCGAGCTCAAGGGCCGTCCCCTCGACCTCCCGGACGGTCCGCGGATGTGGCCGATGTGGCGCGAGCCGCGCGGCTGAGCCGCCGGCAGCCCCGACCTACCCCTCGGGACCCTCGGGCACGATCGTCGCCACGATCCGCTCGACCAGCCCGTCCGGCACGCCGACCCCGGGCAGAACCCCGTCCAGCACGTCGGGCAGGGTCAGGTGCTCCAGGAGCAGCCCGAGGACCGCGAGATAGAGCACGGTGACGACCTCGTCGCCGCCGGGCAGTCCGGCGTTGCGGTGGAACTCCAGGGCCTCGTCCAGGTCGCCGCGCACCGACTTGGTGAAGGAGGAGCGCAGTCCGGGGCGCCGCTGGGCCTCCAGGCGCATCTCCAGCAGGGCCAGATAGCCCGTTCTGTCGCCGGTCGCGCGGGCCATCAGGTCGTGCATGAAGGCGGCGACCAGGGAACGGTCCTTCGGCCGGGTCATCAGCCCGGCGATCACCTGAGGGTCGGGCGCGAGCCGCACGTGCAGCCGGGCGTCGATCTGGCGGAGCAGGTCGTCGCGCCCGGTGAAGTAGTTGGAGGCGGTGCCGACCGGCACCCCGGCCTCGGTGTCCACCGCGCGGAACGTCAGCCCGCGTGCCCCCTCGCGGGCGAGCACCTCGACGCCCGCGTCGACGAGTGCGGCCCGGCGCTCCGGATTGCCCGCCATTCGGAATCCCCTCTCCCACTTTCCCCCGGTCACGGAAATGGCCTTGCAACCACTACAACCGAAGTACTACAACTGAAGCACTACAACCGGAGTGGTTGTCCGACACCTTACGAAAAGAGACCGGCTTGCGAAAGCTCACGTACTTCATCGCCTGTTCGATCGACGGGTTCATCGGAGACCCGAGCGGCGATGCGACCTCGATGTACACCTTCGTCGACGAGGAGTTCCTGGAGTTCCTCAAGACGGAGCACCCGGAGACCGTGTCGACCCCCGCCCGTCGCGCCCTCGGGTTCGACGACCTGCCCAACCGACGGTTCGACACGGTGATCCAGGGCCGCAGCAGCTACGACCTGGCACTGAAGGAGGGCATCACCAGCCCCTACGCCCAGATGCGCCAGTACGTCGCCTCGCGCACGCTGACCGAGTCACCCGACCCGCAGGTCGAGATCGTCTCGGACGACGTGGTCGGCAAGGTCCGCGAACTGAAGGCCGAGGACGGCGAGTTCGGCATCTACCTGTGCGGCGGAGCGCAGCTGGCCGGCGCGCTGCTCGACGAGATCGACGAGCTCGTCATCAAGACGTACCCCATCGTGTACGGCACGGGTATGCCGATGTTCGGATCGGACTTCGCCGTCACGGAGTTCACCCTCGGCGAGACGCGCACGTTCGGCAACGGCGCCGTGGTTCGTACGTACAGCAGGAAGCGCTGAGCCCTCTCCCGCCCTACTCTGAGGACATGGGCAGCCAAGAGCACCACTGTCCCGACTGCGGACAGCCCGTTGAGACGGTCGTCCGGCGCCACAAGACGCTGGGCGCCTGGGTCCCCACCTGGGTGGCGGGCCCGTGCCACAACCCCGAGTGCGGGGCGTACGCCGAGGCAGGCGCCGAGCACGAGGAGAAGCACGAGCAGCCGGACACTCCCGGCACACCCACCGTGGACACCACCGTGAAACCCACCGCGAAAAATTCCTGAGCCCCCTGTCGAGAATCCCGGCCCGGCTCCGACGTCCCCTGTGAGAGCCGCCCGCCAAGGGCGGCCCGAGCCGACGGAAGCAGAAGGAGCGGACTGATGAAGTACCTGGTCATGGTGCAGGGCACGCAGGCGGACTACGAGGCGATGCAGGGCAAGGGGTCCGCGGGCTCCGTGGCCTGGACCCAGGAGGACGTCCAGGCGATGTACGCCTTCATGGGGGCCCTCAACAACGACCTCGCCGAGAGCGGCGAGATGGTCGACGGACAGGGACTGACCGCGCCTGCCAAGGGCCGGCACGTCACCCTGGGCGACGACGGCAAGGCAGTGATCACCGACGGCCCGTACAGCGAGACCAAGGAGCTGCTGGCCGGCTACTGGGTGCTGGACTGCCCGAGCCTGGAGCGGGTCACGGAGATCGCCGAGCGCGTCCTGCAGTGCCCCCAGCCCGCCGGGGCCCCCGTGTACCCGGTGGTGATCCGGCCCATCGACGACGGGTCCGGGGACGTCGGCTGAGACATCGGCCGAGCCGTAGGTGAGCGCCACATCCGAGACCGAGGACCTGCTGCGCCGACACGCGCCGCAGGTCCTCGGCGCGCTGGTACGGCGCTACGGCCACTTCGACAGCGCCGAGGAAGCCGTGCAGGAGGCCCTGCTCGCGGCGGCCGAGCAGTGGCCGCGGGCCGGCGTCCCGGACAACCCGCGCGGCTGGCTGATCAAGGTCGGGGCGCGGCGGCTCACCGACGCGCTGCGTGCGGAGCAGTCGCGCCGGGCCCGGGAGGACAAGGCCGCGGCGCTGATGCCGAGGGATGCCTTCACGGCCCCGCCGCCGGGAGCGGACCGGGCGCCCCGCGAGGACGACACCCTCACCCTGCTCTTCCTGTGCTGCCACCCGGACCTGACCCCGCCCGCCCAGATCGCCCTCACCCTGCGTGCCGTCGGCGGTCTGACCACGGCGGAGATCGCCCGCGCGTACCTGGTCCCCGAGGCGACCATGGCCCAGCGCATCAGCCGGGCCAAGCAGAAGGTCCGCGGGGTGCGCTTCGGCCGGCCCGACAACTGGGAGAACCGCCTGCCCGCGGTCCTGCAGACCCTGTACCTGATCTTCAACGAGGGCTACACGGCGACCTCGGGCACGAGCCTGCTGCGGCGCGAACTCGCCGGTGAGGCGATCCGGCTGACCCGCGCGGTCCACCGCCTCCTCCCCGACCACGGCGAGGTGGCCGGCCTGCTCGCGCTGATGCTGCTCACCGACGCCCGCCGCGACGCGCGAACCGGCCCGCACGGCGAGCTCGTCCCCCTCGACGAACAGGACCGCAGCCGCTGGGACAAGGCCGCGATCGACGAGGGGGTCGCCCTGGTCACCCGCGCCCTGTCCCGGGGCCCCGCCGGCCCGTACCAGCTGCGTGCCGCCATCGCCGCCGTCCACGACGAGGCGCCCTCCGCCCCGGAGACCGACTGGCAGGAGATCCTCGGCCTCTACGACGTCCTGGTGCGCCTCGTCCCCGGGCCCGTCGAGCGTCTCAACCGCGCGGTCGCCGTCGCCATGGCCCAGGGCCCGCGCGCCGGGCTGGCCGAACTGGCCGCGCTGGAGGACGAGCTGGGTGCCGGGCACCGCCTGGACGCGGTCCGCGGCCACCTCCTGGAGCGGGCCGGCGCCCACGACGAGGCCCGCGCCGCCTACGAGGCCGCGGCAGCCAAGACGCTGAGCCTGCCGGAACAGCGCTATTTGCACGCGCGGGCGGCACGGCTGAAGCCGTAACCTCGCCGCATGCCCGAACACACGTACATCCTCCACATCACCGAACGCCCCCTCTGGGACGAGGCCCGCGCGCGGGGCACGTACGAGATGTCGACACGTGGTCGCACGCTTCGGGACGAGGGCTTCATCCACTGCTCGACCCGCGCCCAGCTCCCCGGCGTGGCCGGCTTCCTGTACGGCTCCTACGACGGCCCCGACGAACTGGTGGTCCTGGTCGTGGACCCGGCCCGGCTCGACGTGCCGCTCAAGTACGAGGCGCCGGAGCCGGGCGGCGAGGAGTTCCCGCATGTGTACGGGCCCATTCCGGTGAACGCGGTGGTGGATGTGGAGCCGTGGGGGTGACGGGCCGCCGCACATTATGGCGATGGGTCGTGGCGGCGTGGGTGGTCCTCGTGGCCGTCGCGGGAGGGCTGACGCTGTGGCTGCAGGACTCGGCCGAGCCACCGGGGCCGTACGGCCGGGAGGAGGCCGGTCCCACGCCGACGCTCCCGGAAGGCCGGGAGACGCCCTGCCCGACCCCCGAGCCCTACCAGGGCGGCTGGATTCAACACCTCTGCGTCTTCACGACGCGCTAGAGCCGCTCAGTCCGCCCGTCTCCGGGTCCCGCCCCGTCAGGCAGTACGTGCCGCCCGCCGGATCGCGCATCACCGTCCAGTGGGCGCCCTCGGCGACGAAGCCCGCGCCCAGTTCCTCGTGCCGGGCGCGGACCGCCGCGATGTCCGCGCAGGCGAGGTCCAGGTGGGCGGAGGCCCGGGGTTCCTCACCGAGCCGCCCTTCGCCGCCCCGCTCCTCGCCGAGACGCTGGAGCAGGATGCGGACGGGCAGCCCGGACGGTGGCTTGAGCACATGGAACTCGGAGCGGGAGCCGGGCGCCGACTCCCAGCCGTCCAACAGGGCGCTCCAGAAGGCGACTTCGGATGCGTACCGCGACGGCGGTACGTCGACGCAGACCTGGTCGAGCCGGCTGCCGTGCACCACGGGCGGCCGCACCGACTCCCCGTGCCAGGGCACGGCACAGAACAACTGCCCGGCGGGCGACCGCAGTACGGCCCACCCGTCGTGCTCGGCGGCGACACCCGCCCCCACCGCGAGCGCCGACGCCACGAATCCGGGTACGTCGTCCACGGCAAAGTCGAGATGCGCGCCGCCGGAGCCCGAGTCGACCCCCTGGACCTTCACGCAGGGGTCGGCCCCGCCGCCCGGCACCAGGGTCACGAACTCGCCCTGCTCGCCTCGGAATTCGGACAGCCGGGTGTCCGTCACCGCAGTCCAGAAGGTGTGCGCCCGGGTGAAGGACGCGACGGGGCGGTCGACGAAGGCGTAGGTCCAGCGGATGCTCATGGGGCGATCGTAGATCCGCAGGGGTGGCCGCGGCCCGCGGCGGCCGTACGGCGCACTCGAGCGCGCTCAAGCTTCACCACGCGGGCTTTGCAGGACCCTTGCCAACCGCGCGCCGGCTCCTGGGACACGCTTTGCCGTCGGTTCTCCGTGAATTGGTCCGGGCTTGTTTGCATTGGGGAATGGACCACATCACGTTCCTGGTGGTGGTCGTCATCGTGACGGCCCTCGCTTTCGACTTCACCAATGGATTCCACGACACGGCGAACGCGATGGCCACGTCCATCGCCACGGGGGCGCTCAAACCAAGGATGGCCGTGCTCATCAGCGGCGTCCTGAACGTCGTCGGTGCCTTCCTGTCCACCGAGGTCGCCAAGACGATTTCCGACGGCATCGTGGACGACGCACTCGTCAGCCCCGGCATGATCTTCGCGGGTCTGGTCGGGGCGATCCTGTGGAATCTCCTCACCTGGCTGGTCGGGCTGCCGTCCAGTTCGTCGCATGCACTGTTCGGTGGACTGATCGGGGCCGTCTGGGTGGGTGCGGGGTCGCACGGCGTGCACTTCGACAAGGTTGTCGAGAAGGTACTGATCCCCGCCGTCGCCTCGCCGCTCGTGGCGGGGATCGCGGCGCTGCTGGCCACGTACCTGGCGTACAGGCTCACTGCTCGAGCCCGCAAGCAGACCGTCACCAAGGGCTTCCGGGTCGGCCAGATCGCCTCGGCCTCGCTCGTCTCCCTCGCCCACGGCACCAACGACGCGCAGAAGACGATGGGCGTCATCACGCTGACCCTGATCTCGGCGGGCGCCCTGGGGCATGACGCGGGCCCGCCGGTGTGGGTGATCGCCTCGGCCGGTCTGGCCATCGGCCTCGGCACCTACCTCGGCGGCTGGCGGATCATCCGCACGATGGGCAAGGGCCTGACCGAGATCCAGTCCCCGCAGGGATTCGCCGCCGAGACGGCCTCCACGACGGTGATCCTCACCTCGGCCCACCTGGGCTTTGCCCTGTCCACCACGCAGGTCGCCTCGGGCAGCATCCTCGGCGCGGGCCTGGGCCGCCGGCTGGCGGAGGTCCGCTGGGGCGTGGCCGGGCGCATGGTCGTGGCCTGGCTGGTCACCCTGCCCGCCGCCGCGCTGGTCGGCGGCGTCTCGGCGGGCGTGGTCAAGCACGGCGGCAACCTCGGTACGGCCGTGGTCGCGCTGGTCGGCGCGGCCGTCGCCGCCGGGATCGTGTTCATCTCCCGCCGCAACCCGGTGTCCGCGCACAACGTCAACGACACCCACGAGGTCACCGTCCGCGGCACGGAGCCGACCAAGGTCGGCGCGGCCGCCTGAGACAGCGACCCGACTGAGACAAGGGAGTTCACATCATGAGCCTCGACTGGACCGCACTCGGCCAGGTCGCCGCGGTGAGCCTCGCCGTCACCGTGGCCGTGGTCGCCGTCTTCGCCCTCGGCGTGCTGGGCCTGGCCCGCTCCGAAGGGGCACGCGAGGAAGGCGGCGGCACGTCCACGCCGGGCCTCACGCAGGCCGGGCTGTGCTTCGTCGCGTGCGCCGCGGTGGTGGCGTACGGGATCTTTCTGATCGTGCCCCAGTTCCACTGACCAGGCGCGGACGGACGGTTGAAGGGGCCCGGCCCGACGTTGCGCCGGCCGGGCCCCTCAGAGTCGCTCGTACACCGTCACCCGTCGCCCGCGGACCTGTACGTCCGCCACCACCTTGAAGTGCTTCTTCAGCACGGCGGTCTTGGCCTGGTCACGCTTCCCCGTCAGTGGCCGCGCCACCTCGGACGCGTCGGTGAGCAGAAGTATCCGCCGCTGGGCCAGCATCGCGGCCCGTATCCGGTCCGGACCGGCCTCCTCGCCCTTCAACGTCCCCGACGCCACAGGGCCTTCCGCCAGCGCGACGTCCCGCAGCCCGGCGAAGTCGTCGGGGGAGACCAGCGCGGCGTCGCGTCGGGCGGCCGGTATGTAGACCACGGCGTCCCCGGCGTGCTTCAGCCGGTGTACGTCCGCCGCCACCGCCAGGACGTCGTCCACACGGCTCTCCGGGGACCGCTTGGCCAGCGACTGCGGCAGCAGCGCGACGACGGCCGCCGTGACCGCGACCGGTACGAGCCACGGCGCCGCTCTCGGGAACCGCGGCCGGGCCGCCCGTACGGCCGTGCCGAGTGCCGAGCCGATCAGCAGGGCCAGTCCCAGCATGCTGAACAGCACGTAGCGGTCCAGGAAGAGGGGCTTGGCCAGGGAGAGCCCGATGAGGGCGAGTTGCGGTACGGCCAGCAGGGGCAGCCCGACGGGCGCCACCGACAGCCGTCCCGCGCGCGGCCGGTCCAGCAGGGCCCCGAGCCCGCCGATCGCCAGCAGGACGGCGGGCCCGATCAGCATGTGCCAGGTCAGCGGCGGTATCCAGGAGACCTGAGCGGACTGGCGCCGGCTGAACAGGATCAACGGCAGCACCGCGGCCACGGCCACGGTCGCGGCCGTCGCCCAGCGCATCCAGGTCCCGCGCCGGGCGCGCGTCCACAGCAGGGTCGCCAGGTGCGCCGGCAGGATCAGCAACGACAGCCAGTTCAGCAGCCCGCACACCGCGACCGTGCCGCCGTACGCGACCCAGTGCACCGCTCGGCCGCGCCTTTCGAGGACGGTCACCAGCAGCAGGGTCGAGATGCCGGCACCGGCCGCGACCAGCGCGTACGGACGGCCCTCCTGGAGATAGAACTGCACGGCCGGAAGAAGCCCGAACGCCAGCCCTCCCGCCAGGCCCGCCCAGGCCCCGGCGAGCCGATGGCCGATGGCCGTCACACAGGCCGCCGCCACCGCCAGGGCCAGCACGGAGGGCAGCCGCAGGGTCGTGGTGCCCGCCCCGAACCCTTGGAAGAGGCCGTGCATCAGCAGGTAGTAGAGGCCGTGCACGGAGTCGACGTTGCCCAGCATGTGCCAGATGTCGCCGACGGGCCGGCGGGCCACCTGCCAGGTCGCGGCCTCGTCCCGCCACAGACTGTCCTGCCGGGACAGCCCCCACAGCCCGAGGGCAAGGGTCCACAGCAGTGGGATCGGCCAGAGATGCGGGCGGCGGGGCAGGGGGTATCTCCCAGGGGATCGACATTCCGTCCGGCGGGAGACGGACCGCCGGATGATGTGATCTCCACTCGCCCGCTGTCGCAGAGCACCCCGGACAACGCCTCGGCCACGCGGGCCGAGACGGGAGCCGAGTGCTGCTGACCTTCCCCCGTGGGCCCACCCGCCAGGGTGTTCGACCTCCGGGTGGACGTTCCAGAACCTACGGGACGTCGACGATGCCCGGCCACCGTTTACCGCGTGAACACAATCACCGCGAATTCAGGGAACCCTGGGCCCGGGTCGAGCAGGGGCGTCCGCGCATCTGCGAGAAGGCGCAGTGCCCTGACAGACCAGGCGGGCGGCGGTGCCAGACGTTGCGGGGCGGGCCACCAGTTGACCGGAAGTCCACGGAGACCAAAGTCTGCCGAGAAGGCCGGAATTGGATGGACACGGTCGGTACGGTGACCGATGATCTCCGGCATGATCCGTGCCGCCACCGTGAACGACGTCGCGACGATCCGCGCGATGATCCGTGAACTCGCCGCATACGAACGGGCCGTTGAGCAGGTTCGGGCGACCGAGGAGCAGCTTCGCGAGGCGCTGTTCGGAGAGCATCCCGCCGCCTTCGTACTGATCGCCGAGGACGACGAGACGGGTGAGGCCGTCGGGTTTGCCCTGTGGTTCCCGCTTTTCTCGACGTGGACCGGCACGCGCGGCATGCACCTGGAGGATCTCTACGTATGTCCGTCCGCCCGTGGCGGTGGACACGGCAAGGCTCTGCTCGCATCACTGGCAGCGATCTGTGAACGCAGAGGCTACGAGCGCTTCGAATGGTGGGTCCTTGCCTGGAACGAGCCGACGATCGACTTCTACAAGTCCCTAGACGTGGAGTTCCTGGACGAGTGGAGGATTTGCCGGCTGAGCGGTGAGCCCCTGAGGGACCTCGCTGCCCGGGTCCCGGCCGTTCTCCACCGGACCTCGGCCTCGTAGGACGGCTTCATGCGGCCTCCTGTCACAGCAGTGATCGAAGCCCACGGCGCCCTGCAACGGCTCGCGGCCGGACTCACCGACGAGCAGGTCACCGAGGCATCCGGACTTCCAGGCTGGTCACGCGGCCACGTCCTGGCGCATCTCACCGACAACGCGAGAATGTTCGCCCGTCTCGCGGAGCACGCGCTGCGTGGTGAGCTCGTGGCGGGCTACGACGGCGGGATGGCCGAGCGGAACGCGATCATCGAGGCCACAGCGGGGCGCAGTGCCGCCGAGCACCGCGCGGCACTCGTCGCACACATGGCCGCGCTTGAAGCAGCCTGGGCGCGCGCCGACGACATGGACTGGAGCCGTCCGGTCACGTTCCGCAACGCGAACCTGGCCGCCACCGTATTCGCGCGCTGGCGCGAGGCATGGATCCACATGGTCGACCTCGACGTCGACGTACTGCCGGACGACTGGCCCGAGGACCTGGCCGCGCACGCAATCGGCTTCCTCCTCGGCCGCCTTCCGGCAGGCACACACCTCCACGCCGAGGACGCGCGACGCCAGTGGTCCGTCGGCGGCGGGCCGCCGGGCACGGTGGTCACCGGACGCGTACGCGACCTGGCGGCCTGGCTGGCCGGACGCACGCCCACCGTCTCACCGGTGGCCGCCGAGGGGCTGCCCGCTCTCGGACCCTGGCCGCCGCACCCGCCGCAGCGACCGGACCGTGCGTGACGTCCTCCCGGAGAGGGAGTTCACTCATGCCGAAGGGGCCCGCCCGGCGAACCGGTCGGACCCCTTCAGGTCGGAAGAACGACGAAAGAGCCTTGAGTCAGGCCTTCTTCGTCTCCCAGAAGATCTTGTCGATCTGGGCGATGTAGTCCAGAGCCTTCTGACCCGTCGCCGGGTCGGTCGAGCCCTTGGCGGCCGAGAGGGCCTTCAGGGCGTCGTTGACCAGCTGGTGCAGCTCCGGGTACTTCTCGAAGTGCGGCGGCTTGAAGTAGTCGCTCCAGAGCACCGAGACGTGGTGCTTGGCGAGCTCGGCACGCTGCTCCTTGATGACGGTGGCGCGCGCCTGGAAGTGCGGGTCGTCGTTGGCGGCCATCTTCTCCTGCACGGCCTTCACCGACTCCGCCTCGATGCGGGCCTGGGCCGGGTCGTACACGCCACAGGGCAGGTCGCAGTGCGCACTGACCTTGACCTTGGGGGCAAACAGGCGGGAAAGCATGGAGCATTCCTTCCTCGTGATCGTCTTCTCAGGTGGGACATTACTCCCTGCAAGACAGGTTTTCGCGAGTGCCCCCATGGGCTTAGGACAAAAGTCCAGGGTCAGACTGAGACTGGTGGAGGACCGTACCGGGGAGGTGCCGGGGATGCCGGAGTTGTCGCAGGAGACCGAGCGCGGGCAGGCTGCGCAGCCCTTCGGATGGGCCGAGGTGACCGGGCCGTCGATGGTGCCCACGCTGCACAACGGCGATCTGCTCGTCGTGTCGCACCGGGGCCGGATCAGGCCCGGTGACGTCGTCGTCCTGCGTCATCCCTTCCAGCAGGACCTGCTGGTCGTCAAGCGCGCCGCGGAACGCCGCGAGGGCGGCTGGTGGGTCCTCGGGGACAACGCGTACGCCGGTGGCGACAGCACCGACTACGGAGTCGTGCCGGACGAGCTGATTCTGGGCAAGGTGCGGCTGCGGTACCGGCCGCGCAAGGCGGATCAGCGCTCGCCGTTCGCGCTGGCACGCTGGGCGCTGTCGGCCGTACGGCCCGTATTCGCCGACCGGTCGGCCTCCAGGCGCTTGCGGGCGCGGTAGGCGGCCACGTTGGCGCGGGTCGCGCAGCGGTCCGAGCAGTAGCGCCGGGAGCGGTTGGTGGAGGTGTCCAGGTAGGCGTTGCGGCACGGGGCCGCCTCGCACAGGCCCAGACGGTCCACGCCGTACTCGGTCAGGTGGAAGGCCAGGCCCATCGACGCAATGGCCGCGAAGCCCGCGGTCGCGTTCGACGGGTGGTCCGCGAGGTGCATGTGCCACAGGGGGCGGCCGTCGTCGTCGCGGAAGTCGTGGCCGGAGATCTGCGGGCTCACCGGGAACTCCAGCAGGAGGGAGTTCAGCAGGTCGACGGCCAGGGTCTCGTCGCCGGTGTCCGCCGCCGCGAAGACCGAGCGCAGCCGGGCCCGGACCGCGCGGAACCGCGTGACGTCGGCGTCGGTGGCGCGGCGGGCCGCCGACTGGTTGCCGCCGAACAGGTCGCGGACGGCCTCGACCGAGGTCAGTGAGTCCTTCCCCCGGGCCGGGTCCTCGCTGTTGACGAGTCGTACGGCGTAGTCCGAGTAATAGGCCAGTTCCACTTGTAGTCCTTACGGAGGCGTTCTATCGTCGTGGTGCGGTCGGGTAATAACTGATCGTGCTTCCAGGGTATTACGTGACATGCGCGATGGAGGGTTCGATGACGGACACGGACATCACCACGACCGGTGCCGACTGGGCCGCCTGGCAGGAGAGCTGGGACCGGCAGCAGGAGTGGTACATGCCCGACCGCGAGGAACGCTTCCGGATCATGCTCGACATGATCGAGGCCCTCGTCGGCCCCGCCCCACGCGTGCTCGACCTCGCGTGCGGCACGGGAAGTATCACGGCCCGGCTGCTCAAGCGGTTCCCGGAGGCCACCAGCACCGGCGTCGACCTCGACCCGGCGCTCCTCGCCATCGCCGAGGGCACCTTCGCGGCCGACGAGCGGGTCTCCCTGGTGACGGCCGACCTCAAGGACCCGGAGTGGCCGGCGAGGCTGCCGTACGACTCGTACGACGCCGTCCTGACCGCTACGGCCCTGCACTGGCTGCACCGTGAACCCCTCGCGGCCCTCTACGGTCAGGTCGCGGAGCTCGTCCGCGACGGCGGTGTCTTCATGAACGCGGACCACATGATCGACGACTCGACGCCCCGCATCAATGCCGCCGAGCGGGCCCTGCGTCACGCCCGCATGGATCAGGCCAAGGCGGACGGCGCCCTCGACTGGGCCGAGTGGTGGCAGCTGGCGGCGAAGGACCCGGTCCTCGCCGAACCGACGGCCCGCCGCTTCGAGATCTACGGCGAGCACGCCGAGGGCGACATGCCGTCCGTCGAGTGGCACGCGCGCGTACTGCGCGAGAAGGGCTTCGGGGAGGCCCGGCCGGTGTGGTGCTCGCCCTCGGACACGCTGCTGCTGGCTCTCAAGCAGCGCGGCCCCGCAGCATGACGGAGGGGCGGTACGGGAATCCCGTACCGCCCCTCCACCTGCGACCGACCGTCAGAGCACCTTGGACAGGAACGCCTGGGTCCGCTCGTGCTGCGGGTTCGTCAGGACCTCGCGCGGGTCGCCCGACTCGACGACCACGCCGCCGTCCATGAAGACCAGGCTGTCGCCGACCTCGCGGGCGAAGCCCATCTCGTGGGTGACGACGACCATCGTCATGCCGGACTCGGCGAGGTCGCGCATGACGTCGAGGACGTCGCCGACCAGCTCCGGGTCGAGGGCCGAGGTCGGCTCGTCGAACAGCATCAGCTTCGGGTCCATCGCGAGCGCCCGGGCGATGGCGACGCGCTGCTGCTGGCCGCCGGAGAGCTGCGCGGGGTAGCTGCCGGCCTTGTCGGCCAGGCCGACGCGGTCGAGCAGCTCCCGGGCGCGCTCCTTGGCCTGGTTCCTGCTCGTGCCCTTGACCTGGATCGGCGCCTCCATGACGTTCTCGGCGGCCGTCATGTGCGGGAACAGGTTGAACCGCTGGAACACCATGCCGATGTCCCGCCGCTGCTGCGCGACCTCGCTGTCCTTGAGCTCGTACAGCTTGTCGCCCTTCTGGCGGTAGCCGACCAGCTCACCCTCGACGTACAGCCGACCGGCGTTGATCTTCTCCAGGTGGTTGATGCACCGCAGGAACGTCGACTTGCCGGAGCCGGAGGGGCCGATGAGGCAGAACACCTCGCCGGTCTTCACCTCCAGGTCGATGCCCTTGAGGACCTGTACGGGACCGAAGGACTTGTGGACGCCCTCGGCCTTCACCATGGCGGTCATACCGAACCCCTCTCGCGGCTGAAGGCCATCATGTTGACCTTGATCTTCTGCCACGGGGTCTGCGGCAGGTTCCGCAGCGAGCCACGGGCGTAACGGCGCTCCAGGTAGTACTGGAAGACGCTGAACACGCTGGTCATGACCAGGTACCAGATGCACGCCACGAACAGCATCTCCATCACGGCGTACGAGGTGGAGCCGATGGTGGAGGTGGCGCGCAGGAGTTCGTTGTACGTCACCGCGTACACCAGCGACGAGGTCTTCAACATGTTGATGAACTCGTTGCCGGTCGGCGGCACGATCACCCGCATCGCCTGCGGGATCACGATGCGGCGCAGCGTCTTCGCGTGGCTCATGCCGAGCGCGTGCGAGGCCTCGGTCTGGCCCTCGTCCACGGCCATCAGACCGGCGCGGCAGATCTCCGCCATGTACGCCGCCTCGTTCAGGCCCAGACCCAGCAGGGCGGCCATGAACGGGGTCATGACGTCGACCATCTCGTCCTTGTAGATCGGACCGAGATCCAGCATGGGGAAGATCAGCGCCAGGTTGAACCACAGCAGCAGCTGGACGTAGACCGGCGTGCCGCGGAAGAACCAGATGTAGACCCAGGCCACCCAGCTCGTCACCGGGTTCTTGGACAGGCGCATGACGGCCAGGATCACGCCCAGGACCACGCCCATGATCATCGCGAGGACGCTGATCAGCAGGGTGCGGCCGGCGCCCGCGAGGACCGTGGGGTCGAAGACGTAGTCGCCGACGGCGCTCCACTGGATCTTCTCGGCGGTCGCGAAGGCGTTGACCAGCAGGGCCACCAGGGCCAGCACGACGACAGCGCTGACCCAGCGGCCGTAGTGCCGGACCGGGATGGCCTTGATCGCCTCGGGCGGGATTGCCCCGCCATCCTTGGAGACGGCGGCCGACGGCTTCGCGTCGGCCGGCTCCTTGTCGAACTTGTCAGTCACAGTGACTGCCCTTCAGTGTTTCTGGCCGTCACTTGCCGCCGTTGATCTCGGCCTTGTCGATCGCGCCGGACTCGGCGCCCCACTTCTCGAGGATCTTCTTGTACGTGCCGTCCTCGATGATCGCGTTGACAGCCTCTTCGAGGGCCGCGGAGAGCTCCTTGTTGTCCTTGTTCACCGCGATGCCGAACGGACCGGCGTCGATCTGCTCTCCGACGACCTCGAAGTCGTTGCCGCCGCCGGACTTGCGGGCCAGGTCCACGGCCACCGGGTAGTCGTTGACGCCGGCGACGGCGCCGCCCGACTTCACGCGGGTCTGGGCCTCGGTGTCGTTCTCGAACGACTCGATGTTGATCTTCTTCTTGCCGTCGTCCGTGCAGGCCTTGGACTGGGTCTGCAGGGCCTTCTCGTACGTCGTACCGCGCTGTACGGCAGCCGTCTGGCCGCAGAGGTCCTCGATCGAGTTGATCTTCTTCGGGTTGCCCTTCTCGACGTACACGGCGGTGCCGGCCACGAAGTAGTCGACGAAGTCGACACCCGGACCGAGCTTCTTGCCCTTGTCGTCCAGGCCCTCCTGGCGCTGCGGGTTGTCCGTGATGGAGGACATGGCAACGTCGTAGCGGCCGGAGTTCAGGGCGGTGATCAGGCCGTCGAAGGAGCCGGAGGTGAACTGGAACTCCACACCCAGCTTCTCGCCCAGGGCCGCGGCGATGTCGGGGTCGACGCCGACGATCTTGCCGCCCTCCTGGAACTCCATCGGGGCGTACTCGGCGTTCGTGCCCGCCTTGATGACGCCGGCGTCCTGGATCTTCTTGGGCAGCTTGGAGAAGAGCGGGGCGCTGTTGGCGTTCCCCGTCTCGTTGGTGCCCTCGCTGCCGCCGTCATTCGTCTGGTCACCGCAACCGGTGAGAATCAGGGCGCCTGCGACCGCGATCGAGGCGACCGCTGCCAACCGGGAGCGCGTGGCGGTCGTACGACGGGTGGAGCTTGCGGTCATGGTGGGTTCCTCCGGCGGATGGGTGGAGTTGCCGATGGGGCGGGCGCCCGCCGCGACTCGGCAGGTGCCTTGGTTTCTTAGGCCGACGAGAGCACACACCTTCGAGTGTCGCGACCTCGTGCGATTACGGCATCTTGCCATTCGGACTGGGGCATTCAGGCGGCTCGCGATGTCAAAATCGGATAACGGGTTACCCCCGAACCGCCTCAGGTCGGTACATCCTGGCCGCACCTTCTGCGGGAATCGGCCCTTCCGGCCGGAAGATCTTCGGCCTGTCTCCGGGTGCGGGCCGGTCGTGGGCCTGGTGTGCGGGCCGTTGGCTGCCTTTCATGGTTTCCAGTGTGGATTGTCTGCTTATTGTCGGGTTATTTAGCCATGAATCGCAGTGATTCCGTCGTCGGGTCGTGTCCGATTCGTGTTGTCGCTGTGGGTGTTTCCCTTCCCGCCATGTGATCTTGCACGTATTGGACTCGTCGACGGCGCGGTCCGTCCGGTAAGAAGGTTCTTTACACCCCTCATCCGGGGCTCGTGGCGCGTGTGCGGCGCGCCGTCGCGTATGGGTCCGTACGTCGTACGTCGTACGTATCAACGAGCAGGGCCATACGCGGTCCCGCCCACTTCTCACCAGGAGTGGTTCCACCCTCAAACCATGAACACTTAAGGGGTCAGACAAAGTGGCAGCGGAGATCGTCAATCCTCGAGGCGGAGGCAATACCGATCAGGACGGCGGGGTCGAACCCCTCGATTCCTTCGATCCGGCCTTCGCGCTGCATCGTGGCGGCAAGATGGCTGTGCAGGCCACCGTGCCGGTCCGCGACAAGGACGACCTGTCCCTGGCGTACACGCCCGGCGTCGCGAAGGTGTGCAGCGCGATTGCCGAGCAGCCGGAACTCGTGCACGACTACACGTGGAAGTCGTCCGTGGTGGCCGTCGTGACCGACGGTACGGCTGTGCTGGGGCTCGGGGACATCGGGCCTGAGGCCTCCCTTCCGGTGATGGAGGGGAAGGCGATTCTTTTCAAGCAGTTCGGTGGTGTCGACGCGGTGCCGATCGCGCTCGCCTGCACGGGCGTCGACGAGATCGTCGAGACCGTGGTCCGGCTCGCGCCGTCCTTCGGTGGTGTGAACCTGGAGGACATCTCGGCGCCCCGGTGCTTCGAGATCGAGCGGAAGCTGCAGGAGCGGCTGGACATTCCGATCTTCCATGACGACCAGCACGGTACGGCTGTCGTGACGCTGGCCGCGCTGCGGAACGCCGCGCGGCTGACCGGGAAGGGGCTCGGGGATCTGCGGGCCGTCATCTCGGGGGCGGGCGCGGCTGGTGTCGCCATCGCGAAGATGCTGGTCGAGGCCGGTATCGGGGACGTCGCCGTGGCGGACCGCAAGGGTGTGGTGTCCGCCGACCGTGACGACCTGACGTCGGTCAAGCGGGAGCTGGCCGGGTTCACGAACAAGGCCGGGATCACCGGGCCGCTGGAGGCGGCGCTGGAGGGCGCCGACGTGTTCATCGGGGTTTCCGGTGGGACGGTGCCGGAGGAGGCTGTCGCCTCCATGGCCGAGGGCGCGTTCGTCTTCGCCATGGCCAACCCGAATCCCGAGGTGCACCCCGATGTCGCGCACAAGTACGCGGCGGTTGTCGCCACCGGGCGGTCGGACTTCCCGAACCAGATCAACAACGTGCTGGCGTTCCCGGGGATCTTCGCGGGTGCTCTGCAGGTTCGGGCGTCCCGGATCACCGAGGGCATGAAGATCGCTGCGGCTGAGGCGCTGGCGGCTGTGGTGGGGGACGACCTCGCCGCGGACTACGTCATTCCGTCGCCGTTCGACGAGCGGGTGGCGCCGGCGGTTACGGCTGCTGTGGCTGCTGCGGCTCGGGCCGAAGGGGTTGCTCGGCGCTGACGAGGTGCTGCCGCAGGCGCTGATGTGGGATGGCCTCGCCCGGGATGGGCGGGGTCATTTCTTTGTCTGGGCGGGCCTCCGGCGGTTGGGCGCCGGGTGCCTGCGGCCGGCCTGTGCGGGTTCGGTGGGGGTTCGCGTGGCGCCTGCGGGTTCGTTGTGGGTCGGGGCCGTGCCGGGGGGTGTCCGTCCTCGGTCGGGCGGGGGACCTACCTCTAGAGGTGCTGTTTCTTGACGCCCGCCGCTGCGGGCGGACACCCCCCCCGGCACGTCCCCTTGCCGCCGTACGCGGGTGCTGCGCCGCGGGGGTGCGCGATGCGCCATGGCTTTCGTCCGTACGGTTGGTCGTCAAGCGGGCGTGTGTCACAGAGGTGTGTTGTTCCGTCGGGTGGCTCGGGAGCCTATCGTCAAGGTCATGTTCGCTGTCTACGCCGCCCGAATCGACCGCGACCAGCCGCTCTCCGGATTGGAGTTGGGGGAGCGGCCGGCCCCCGAGGTCCGTCCCGGCTGGAGTGCCGTCAACGTCAAGGCCGCTTCCCTCAACCATCACGACCTCTGGTCACTGCGGGGCGTGGGCCTGCCCGAGGACCGGTTGCCGATGATCCTCGGCTGTGATGCCGCCGGGATCGATGAGGACGGCAACGAGGTCGTCCTGCACTCGGTGATCGGACAGAGCGGGCACGGGGTGGGCCCCAAGGAGCCTCGTTCCATTCTCACCGAGCGGTATCAGGGGACGTTTGCGGAGCAGGTCGCCGTGCCGACCTGGAACGTCCTGCCGAAGCCCAAGGAACTCTCCTTCGCCGAGGCCGCCTGTCTGCCGACTGCCTGGCTGACCGCGTATCGGATGCTGTTCACCAATGCGGGGGTACGGCCCGGGGACTCCGTGCTGGTGCAGGGAGCCGGGGGCGGCGTCGCCACCGCTGCCATCGTGCTCGGGAAGGCCGCGGGGCTGCGTGTCTTCGCCACCAGCCGGGATGAGGCCAAGCGGAAGCGGGCCCTGGAGCTGGGGGCCGTGGAGGCGGTGGAATCGGGAGCTCGGCTGCCGCAGCGGGTCGATGCCGTGATCGAGACTGTGGGTGCCGCCACGTGGTCGCACTCCGTCAAGTCGCTGAAGCCCGGGGGCACGCTCGTCATCTCGGGTGCAACGAGTGGTGATCGGCCCTCGCATGCCGAGCTCACCAGGATCTTCTTCCTGGAGTTGAAGATCGTCGGGTCCACGATGGGGACCAAGGACGAGCTCGAAGATCTGCTTTCCTTCTGTGCCGCCACGGGTGTGCGGCCTGTGATCGATGAAGTGCTTCCGATGGATCGGGCCCGTGAGGGCTTCGAGCGGATGGAGTCGGGGGAGCAGTTCGGGAAGATCGTGCTCACCAACGGATAGTTCGCAGGACGGCACCTGCGGCTTGCGGCGGGTTCGGGGCTTTGCCTCGGGCTCGCCGTTTTTGTTCGGCCACTTTGTCAACTGGGGTTGACGGGAGAGGGTGTGTCAACTTAGGTTGACGGTATGACCGAAGCAACAGATCTTGCCGCGCGTGCGGGTGATCGTGATCCTCGGGTCGGGCTGCGGGCCGTTGCGGCGCTGCGCCGGCTGCTGGAGCAGTTGGAGGCCGTGCAGGTGCGCAGTGCGCGCAATCAGGGGTGGTCGTGGCAGGAGATCGCCGCGGAACTCGGGGTCAGCAGGCAGGCCGTGCACAAGAAGTACGGGAGGCGTTGATGTTCGAGCGGTTCACGAAGGATGCCCGTGCCGTGGTCACGGGGGCCGTTGAGCACGCCGAGAGGGCAGGGGCGCAGACCGTCGACGCCGAGCACATGCTGCTCGCCCTGCTCGACCGGGAGGGGAGCCGGGTCTCGTTCGTGCTTGCGGCGCTCGGCGGTGGGGAGTGGCTGGAGTCCGTGCGGTCGGCACTGGGGGAGGCTCGGCGGCGGGGTGGGTTGTCGCAGGCCGAAGCAGATGCGCTCGCCGGGTTGGGGATCGATGTCGGGGAGATCGTCGCCCGGGTCGAGGAGGTCCATGGTGTCGGGGCGATGTCCGGGGACCGGAAGGACAAGGGGTGGTGGTCGGGGCGCCGCTCCTTCAGCCGCGAGGCCAAGGACGTGCTGGAGCGGTCGCTGCGAATCGCCGTCGCGCGCCGGGACCGGCACATCGGCGACGAGCACATCCTCCTGGCCCTGACCACCCGCCCCGGCGTGCCCTCCGAGATCCTCGCCGATCACGGGGTGACGCATGAGGCTGTGAACCGGGTGTTGGGGGGAGGGGGAGTGGGGGAGGCCAAGGCCGGGTGAGGAGGGGGAGCGGGAAGGGGGGAGGGGGAGGGGCAGGTGGGGGTGCCTGTCCTTCGGGTGAGTCGGGTGCGTTGTCGCCAGCTGCGGCCCCGCGCCGGCTTGCGGGCCGGACCGGTCGGACCGGGTGCGGTCCCCCCGGGGGTGTGCCGCTGGGTGAAGGTGCGGAACCTTCGGGTCCAGCCTGACTGGGCAGTGCAGTGCCACTGACGTGGGCGCCGTGCTGCCCAGGGGCGTGATGTCAGGGCTTCGGTGTGCGCAGCAGGGCTCCGATGTGTGCCGCCGCTGTCGACAAGTGGCGTCGGGCGTCGCGGAGTTGGTCCGGGGTCACGCCGTGGTCCCTTGCTGCGTCTCGGATGTCGTCGCGGAAGCGGTCGAGCAGGCGGTCGAGGTCGCGGGCCGGGTCGTCGGTGGCGGGCTCGTGGGCCCAGGCGGGCTCGTAGTCGGCGGGGAAGTCCTCAGGGGTGTCGGTGTAGTCGGGGGGCTGCTGTGCCGACTTGGGGGCGCCCGGGCGGCCGAAGCCGAAGTCCCGGCCCAATCCCTTGCCGTAGTCCTTGCCGAAGTCGCCGAACTCCTTGGCCAGTTCCGTCAGGCCCTCCCTTACGCCCGTGGGCCAGTCGCCGCGGGCGAAGTGGTCCTGTACGTGTTCCTGGACCCGGCGGGCGATGCGCTGGACCTCCTCCTGGGCCTGGGCGCGGGCGTGGTCCTGGGCATCCTTGGCCTGGCGTCGGGCGCGCTGGGCCTCCTCGCGGGCCCGGCGGCTCTCGTCCTTGGCGCGTCGGGCCTGTTCCTTCCACTCCTGCTTGGCGCGGCGCATCTCCTCCTTGGCGGCGCGCCACGCCTCCTTGTCGGTGTAGTCGGAGAAGTCACCGAAGGGTGTGTCCGTCTTGGCGGACGTGCCCGTGCGGGCCTCGGTCGCGGCTGCCCGCATCTCGCGGCGCAGATCGCCCGCAGCGCCGCGCACATCGGCCCGGATCTCGGCGGCGAGTTCGGCGACCGACTCCCTGATCTCCAGCTCCAGGTCGGCCAACTCGCCGCTGCGGTCGGCCAGTTCGGCTCGGCCGGCGTCGGTGATGGCGTACACCTTGCGGCCGCCCTCGGTGGTGTGGGTGACCAGGCCCTCGGCCTCCAGCTTGGCGAGGCGGGGGTAGACGGTGCCGGCCGACGGTGCGTACAGCCCCTGGAAGCGCTCTTCGAGGAGGCGGATCACCTCGTAGCCGTGGCGCGGGGCCTCATCCAGCAGCTTCAGCAGGTACAGGCGGAGGCGGCCGTGGGCGAAGACGGGGGGCATGTCAGAGCACCTTCTTGTCGGTCGTGCCGTCGGCCGGGGCGTGGGGTGAGGCTTCCGTTGGTTCATCGCCCTGGCCGGAGACGGAATTGTCCCCCGGGCTGTGGTGTGTGTCGTTCAACGGGGCCGTGGTGGGGTTCGTGGCCGTCGTCGGATCGGTGTCCGTAGCTGAGGCCGTGCCCGTAGCTGAGGCCGTGTCTGTCGTCGGGGCCGCGTCCGTCGTGGGGGCCGTGTCCGTCGTGGGCTCGGGGTCCTCCCAGGCCTCCGCGTCCCACGGCTCCTCCTCCCTCGGCGGGCGGCGCAGCAGCGCGATCGAGCCGGAGACCGTCGTCGCACGGAGCTTGCCGGTGCCGGCGCCCAGGCGGCCGGTGATCTTGTGGGCGCCCCACTGGCCGTGTACCCGGAGGCCTTCGAAGGCGTTGGAGATCGTGCCGCTCGCGGTGTTGGCCTCCACGTCCGCGTCCGCCGGGGCCGGCAGGCGGATGGCGATCTCGCCGGAGACGCTGGTCAACCGGACGTCGGTCGGGCCCTCCGGGTCGAGGTCGACGATCATGGAGCCGCTGACCGAGTCGGCCTTCACGGAGGAGCCCGAGCCCTCTACGACCGTGAGGTCGCCGGAGACGGAGTTGAAACGGAGGTCGCCGGTGACGGCCTGGGCCTCCAGGTTCCCGGAGACCGTGTCGGCGCGGACCGGGCCCGACAGGGCGACGAGTGTGGTGTCCCCGGTGACGCCCTTGACCACCGACGGGCCCTGGATCCCGGAGACCACGGCCCCGGCGCCGACCACGCCCACCTCGACGCGCGTGTCGGCCGGCACCGCGAGGGAGACCACCGCGCTGCGGCGCCAGCCCTTGCGGTCGAGCCACTTGAGGAAGCCCTTCCAGGGCAGGTCCTCGTACGCCACCGACAGGGTGCCGCCCTCCTGGGTCACCACCAGGGGTGGGCCGTCGATCTCGGAGACCTCCAGCCGGGCGGAACCTTCGTCCGTGCCCACCACGTTCACCGTTCCGTTGACGATGCGCACGTGGAGCTCGCTCACCGGCTCGTCGAAGGTGAGCTTCCTGGGCTCTGCTACGGACCACTCGGACATGGTGCGGACCTCCTGGGCGACCGGACACGGCCGCGTGGGCCGGGGCGGACCGGAACGATGAGCAATGACACGCCATATCGCGTCTTCTGGTAAACACGATATATCGCGGGCCTTGAAAGTCAAGGCACTCGTTCTGGTGATCACAAGTCACGCGAGGTGGACAAATCGGCCTAGCGTGTTGGCATGCCGTCGGAAGAGTCCAGCGTCGCCCGCCAGGCCCGTCCCGCCCCGGGCGCCCTGCTGCTCTGCCGCGCGGACCCCGAGTCCGTCGCGCCCGTCGCCCGGCTGCTGCGCGAGGACATGCTGCTCGCACCGGCCGGCGGGGAGTGGAGCGTGCTCGTGCCCGAGGGGCGGCCCTGGCTGGAGGGCGACGAACCGATCGACCGCGTCCTCACCGGCTGGGCCACCGCCCTCGCCGTCGGCGCCCCCTGGCCCGTCCTCGCCCTGTGGTGGGACGCCGACCGCGCCGGATACACCCTCGCCTCCGGCTTCCGCCGCCCCGTCGGCTACGTCTGGCTCGCCAACGGCACCCCGGTCGGCGAGGACGAGGCCATGCGCTCCTTCGCCGGCCGGCTCGGCCTCGATCCGGTCCTGGACATGCAGTCCCTCGACGAGCTGACGCGCCCCGACGCCGAGGCCGACGGGCGGGCACGCATGCGTGGCCTGGTCGCGGTCCTCACACGCGCGGGCGTATCACTGCCCGACGGCCTCGCTCCCGGCGACAGCGCCGACAGCCTCGACGCTGCCGCCCGCGCCCAGCCGCACATCCGCCTGATCGAGTGGTGGGGCTGGCGCGAAGCCTTCCGCGCGGAACTCGACGCCGTCGAGGGCGGCCGCCTCGGCCCCTGGCTCCCCTGGGCCGCCGGCCCCAAGGCCCGCGCCCTGGCCCTGGCCCAGATCGCGACCGGCCTGCCCCTCGCGGCCTGGGGCCTACGGCACCACAGCGGCGGCTGGCTCGCGGCGGGCACGGTGCTCCTGGCCCACGGTGTGCTGGGACTGGCGTACGAGACGGTACGGCCGCTGGACTGAACGGGGCTGGGAGGTTGTGGGGCGGCTCGGTTGAGGGGCAGGCATGGGGCGGCTGGGTCGAGGGGTGAGCGGGGTGGTGTGGCGCCTGGAGTGGGGTTTGGGGCCGTGATGCCGGGTCTGCGCAGGGGGTTCGGCTCGGCCTTGTCGGCGGGTGGATCGAGGAGGGGGACGGTGTCCGGCCGGCGCCGTAGGGGCTGTGGCGGCTCTGGGAGGTCCCCGGGAGGGGGTGGTTCGGCTCGGCGTTGTCGGCTGCTCGATCGGGGAGGCTGACGGTTGGTCCGGTCGCGGCGAGGAGGCGTCCACGGCGGTCGTACGACGTCCGGGAGGCGGTGGTTCGGCTCGGCGCCGGTGGCTGGATCTAGCAGGGCGACGCTGGTCCGGCCGTTGGGAGGCGGCATCCACGGCGGTGGTGCGAGCAGCGCGCGGCGGCGTCGGTTCGGCGGGAGCGGGAGAAGAAAGGCGGCGGTGTTGGGCACCGCCGGGAGGAGGGCCCACGGCAGTGGTGCGGCCACTCGACTGAGGGCTATCCGAAGCCGTCGGCAGCCGCTGTCCGGCAGCCGTACTGCGGGGTGCGGGCGCCCCGCGACCGGCCCCGCTCGGGCGGCCGCAAGACGCGAAAGGCGCCCCGCATCAGAGCGCCCGAGCAGGAGGGCATCCGCCGGGGGGCCCGCAAAACGGCCCGCTCACGTCCAGACGGCCGACCGACCCCCTGCTCGGCGTCTAGACGTCGTCGTCCTCGTCGTCGAGCCGGGCCAGCCAAGTCGCCAGCCGCTCCACCGGTACCTCGAAGTCGGGGTTCAGGTCGACGAAGGTGCGCAGCTGCTCGGCCAGCCACTCGAAGGTGATCTCCTCCTCGCCGCGCCGCTTCTCCAGTTCTTCGATGCCTCGGTCGGTGAAGTACATGCAGTGAGGATATGTCGTGCCCGGCACGCGCGTGTGTGTGGGAGTACGGACCGGCCGGCGGCTGCGCGACTCATGCGCCGGAGTCGTTCTTCTCCCAGCCCAGCTTGACGACGATGTGCCCCTCGACCCCCGCCTTCGTCAGCACGGCCCCCGCGCTGGCGTTCAGCTTCACGCCGAACTCCAGCTCCACCGTGGTGGGCTGGGCCGCCTGGAAGGTGCGCAGGGTTGCTTCCGCGGCGCGTCGGATGGGAGCGAGGGCCTCCTCCAGGGAGACGGAGGCCTCGCGCATACGGTCGCCGACGCGTGAGGCGCGGACCATGCCGGGCTCGTCGTCCTCGACCTCCACGACCAGTTGTGCGGAGCCGTCCTCGTCGTCCATGGCGATCCGCAGCAGCTCGGCCATTCGTCCCCCCGTGTGTCATGACCGGCCAGGCGGCCGGGTGGTTCGGTGTGTCCGTGCTTCTCCGTCCACGGCTCAATCCACGGCTCAACTTAGTGGCTCGGCGTGTCAGTTGGCCGCAAACGCCCAAAGGCCCGGCTCCGAGTCACGCGGACTCGGAGCCGGGCCTTGCGAACAGACCGTTCAGCGGGTCGGGCCTCCGGGGCTCAGGCCTCGAACACCTCACGCACCAGCTGCTCCTGCTCGGCCTGGTGCCGCTTGGCGGAACCGACAGCCGGGGACGAGCCGTGCGGACGCGAGATGCGACGCAGGCGCTCGCCGTGCGGGACATCGGCGCCGACCGCCAGGTCCAGGTGGTCGATCAGGTTGAGCGCGATGAACGGCCAGGCACCCTGGTTCGCCGGCTCCTCCTGGGCCCACAGGTACTTCTCGGCGTTCGGGTACTTGGCGATCTCGGCCTGGAGCTCGGCACCCGGCAGCGGGTACAGGCGCTCGATGCGGATGATCGCCGTGTCCGTGACGCCGCGCTTCTTCCGCTCGGCCTCGATGTCGTAGTAGACCTTGCCGGCGCAGAAGACGACCTTCTTGACCGCGGCAGGGTCGACCGACGCGTCGCCGATGACCGGCTGGAACTGCCCGGTCGTGAACTCCTCCGCCTTGGAGGCGGCGGCCTTCAGACGCAGCATCGACTTCGGGGTGAAGACGACCAGCGGCTTGTGGTGCGGGTTGTGCGACTGCCACCGCAGGAGGTGGAAGTAGTTCGACGGGGACGTCGGCATCGCGACCGTCATGTTGTTCTGCGCGCACATCTGCAGGAACCGCTCCGGGCGGGCGGACGAGTGGTCCGGGCCCTGGCCCTCGTAGCCGTGCGGCAGGAGCAGGACGACGCCGGACGTCTGGGCCCACTTCTGCTCGGCCGACGAGATGAACTCGTCCACGACCGTCTGGGCGCCGTTGACGAAGTCGCCGAACTGCGCCTCCCACAGCACGAGCGCGTCGGGGCGGGCGAGCGAGTAGCCGTACTCGAAGCCCATGGCCGCGTACTCGGACAGCAGCGAGTTGTAGACGTTCAGCCGTGACTGCTCCTCGGAGAGGTACTGCAGCGGCGTGTACTCCTCGCCCGTCTCGCGGTCGATGATGACCGCGTGGCGCTGGCCGAACGTACCGCGCTGCGAGTCCTGGCCGGCGAGGCGGACCGGGACGCCCTCCAGCAGGAGGGAGCCGATCGCGAGGGTCTCGCCCATGCCCCAGTCGATGGTGCCGTCCTCGACCATCGACGCCCGGCGCTGCAGCTGCGGCAGCAGACGCGGGTGGACGGTGATGTGGTCGGGGATGTTGACCTGGGACTCGGCGATCCGCTTGACGACCTCCGCGGTGACCGCCGTGGTGACGGCGACCGGGAACTCGGCCTGCGGGTCCGAGGGCTCCACGGCGGCTGGCTGCGAGGTGGCCTCGCGGACCTCCGTGAAGACCTTCTCCAGCTGGCCCTGGTAGTCCTGCAGGGCCTGCTCGGCCTCTTCCAGGGTGATGTCGCCGCGACCGATGAGGGACTCGGTGTAGAGCTTGCGCACCGAGCGCTTCTTGTCGATCAGGTCGTACATCAGCGGCTGGGTGAAGGCCGGGTTGTCCGACTCGTTGTGACCGCGGCGGCGGTAGCAGATGAGGTCGATCACGACGTCCTTGTTGAACGCCTGGCGGAACTCGAAGGCCAGGCGGGCAACGCGGACGACCGCCTCGGGGTCGTCGCCGTTGACGTGGAAGATCGGGGCCTCGATCATCCGGGCCACGTCGGTCGAGTACATGGAGGAGCGCGAGGACTCGGGCGCCGCCGTGAAGCCGACCTGGTTGTTGATGACGATGTGGACCGTGCCGCCGGTGCGGTAGCCGCGCAGCTGAGACATGTTGAGCGTCTCGGCCACGACACCCTGGCCCGCGAAGGCCGCGTCACCGTGCAGGGCGACGGGCAGGACCGTGAAGTCCGTGCCGCCCTTGTTGATGATGTCCTGCTTGGCGCGCGCGACGCCCTCCAGGACCGGGTCGACCGCCTCCAGGTGGGAGGGGTTCGCGGTGAGCGAGACCTTGATCTGCTCGCCGTCCAGGCCCGTGAAGGTGCCCTCGGCGCCCAGGTGGTACTTCACGTCGCCGGAGCCGTGCATCGACTTCGGGTCGAGGTTGCCCTCGAACTCGCGGAAGATCTGCGCGTACGACTTGCCGACGATGTTCGCGAGCACGTTCAGCCGGCCTCGGTGGGCCATGCCGATGACGACCTCGTCCAGGCGCGACTCGGCGGCCGAGTCGAGGACCGCGTCCAGCAGCGGGATGACGGACTCGCCGCCCTCCAGGCTGAAGCGCTTCTGGCCGACGTACTTCGTCTGCAGGAAGGTCTCGAAGGCCTCCGCCGCGTTCAGTCGGCGCAGGATGCGCAGCTGCTCCTCGCGCTCCGGCTTGGTGTGCGGGCGCTCGATGCGGTCCTGGATCCACTTGCGCTGCTTGGGGTCCTGGATGTGCATGAACTCGATGCCGGTGGTGCGGCAGTACGAGTCGCGCAGCACGCCGAGGATGTCGCGCAGCTTCATCAGGGACTTGCCGGAGAAGCCGCCGACCGCGAACTCGCGCTCCAGGTCCCAGAGCGTGAGGCCGTGCTCGGTGATGTCCAGGTCGGGGTGCTTGCGCTGCTGGTACTCCAGCGGGTCGGTGTCGGCCATGACGTGGCCGCGGACCCGGTAGGAGTGGATCAGCTCGAAGACACGGGCGGCCTTCGTGACGTCGTCGTCGTGGGACGCGTCGATGTCCTTGAGCCAGCGGACCGGCTCGTAGGGGATGCGCAGCGACTCGAAGATCTCGTCGTAGAAGTTGTTCTCGCCGAGAAGGAGGTTCGCGACCTGGCGGAGGAACTCGCCGGAGGCGGCGCCCTGGATGACCCGGTGGTCGTAGGTCGACGTGAGCGTCATGACCTTCGAGATGCCGAGCTTGTTCAGGGTGTCCTGGGAGGTGCCCTGGAACTCCGCCGGGTAGTCCATGGAGCCGACGCCCATGATGACCGACTGGCCGGGCATCAGACGCGGCACGGAGTGGACCGTGCCGAGGCCGCCCGGGTTGGTCAGGGAGACCGTGACGCCGGAGAAGTCGTCCATCGTCAGCTTGCCGTCGCGGGCGCGGCGGACGATGTCCTCGTAGGCCTGCCAGAACTCGAAGAAGTTCAGCGTCTCGGCCTTCTTGATCGCCGCGACGACGAGCTGGCGGTCGCCGTTCGGCTTGACCAGGTCGATGGCGAGACCGAGGTTGACGTGCGCCGGCTTGATCAGCGTCGGCTTGCCGTCCTTTTCGCCGAACGCGTAGTTCATCGACGGCATGGCCTTGATGGCCTGCACCATCGCGTAGCCGATCAGGTGCGTGAAGGAGATCTTCCCGCCCCGGGCGCGCTTGAGGTGGTTGTTGATGACGATGCGGTTGTCGAAGAGCAGCTTCACCGGGACCGCGCGGACCGAGGTGGCGGTCGGCAGCTCCAGCGAGGCGTTCATGTTCTTCGCGACCGCGGCGGACGGGCCGCGCAGCGTCACGAACTCCGGACCGTCGGCGGCAGCGGCGGCGGGCTCGGCCTTCTTCGGCTGAGCGGGCTTCGCGGCCGGGGCGGGCGCGGCGGGCTTCGCGGCAGCCGGAGCCGGGGCCGCGGCGGCGGGCGCTGCGGCAGCGGGCTTCGGGGCGGCCGCGGGGGCCGGCGCGGGGACCGACGGGGCGGCCGGAGCAGCCGGGGCGGCGGGAGCCGGGCTGGTGGTTCCCGCGGCCCCCGCGGCCGCGGTACCCGCCGGAGCCGAGGCGGCAGGCGCTCCCGGCTTGTAGTCGGCGAAGAAGTCCCACCAGGCACGGTCTACCGAATTCGGGTCCTGGAGGTACTGCTGATAGATCTCGTCGACGAGCCACTCGTTCGGCCCGAACGCGGCCGCGGGGTTCTTGCCCGCTTGGTCGGTGTCGGTCGAGATGCTCGAGTTACTGGGGGACTGTGGCGACACGGCGGCAACCGCCCTCTTCCGCTTCACAAGGTGATGGACAGCGGGAATAAAGGCTACGCCTCCATGGCCGAGAAGGTCAGGCTGAGCAAGGTCATCGTCGTGTAAGTCACATCGGAAAGCGTGTTTCGGGCCTGGAAATGGCGGGAAACAAGCGTGGTTCCGCTTCGGATGACCGCAGATGGGACGACAGGATCTCGACCTGGCGCGTACAAAGCGCAGGTCCGTACCTGATCACACGTGTCCGTCAGCCAGGACGCACGTGGATCTTGGTGCTCCGCTTCGAACTTTACGTCAACTTGGTTCGGAAGGCTGCCCGGGAAGTGTGACAAGAATCCGGCAACCCCGCTCGGATTCGGCCACCCCGATCCGGCCGCCGTGCAGATCGACGGCCCAGCGCGCGATCGCCAGCCCCAGACCCGTACCGCCGTCGCTGCCCGGCCCGTGCGGCCGGCGGACGGCGCCGCGGTTGAAACGCTCGAAGACCCTGTGCCAGTCCGACTTCGGAATCCCCGGCCCCTCGTCCAGGACCTCCAGCACCAGCGACTCCGGCTGCGCCCCGCGCCGCGCCTTGACCGTCACGCGGCCGTGCGGCGGGCTGTGCTTGATCGCGTTGTCGATGAGGTTGGCGACGACCTGGTGGATGCGCTCGGGGTCGGCGTGCGCCGTCAGCTCCGGCGGGGAGACGTCGAGGTGCAGATGGACGTCCGTACGGGTGTGGCTGCCGGAGCCCGACGCCATGCCCCCGCGCGCGGAGGACACCATGTTGGCCTCCTTCAGCACACCGGACAGGTACGGCCACACCTCGAAGCGCCGCATGCGCAGCGGTACGACGCCGTTGTCCAGGCGGGACAGGTCCAGGAGCGTCTCCACGAGCCGGCCGAGCCGCTCGGTCTGCTTCAGCGCGGTGCGCATGGTCTCGGGGTCGGCCTCGGCGATGCCGTCGACCACGTTCTCCAGGACGGCCCGCAGGCCCGCGATCGGGGTGCGCAGCTCGTGCGAGACGTTCGCCACCAGCTCCTTGCGCTGCTGGTCCTGGGCCTCCAGCTCGTCGGCCATGAGGTTGATCGTCCCGGCCAGGTCGCCCAGCTCGTCGCGGCGGTTCTCACGCACCCGGCGGGTGTAGTCGCCGTGCGAGATGGACCGGGCCACCGCGTTCATCTCGTCCAGCGGCGCGGTGAGCGAATGGGCCACGAACTGCGTAATGAGCAGTGTGGCGATCATCGAGAAGACCGTGATGAAGCGCAGCTCCGTCTGCGTGCGCACCGCGATCATCGACAGGCCCGTGGTGATCAGCACCGCGATGATGACCAGCGCGCCCAGCTTGGTCTTGATCGAGAACGGACGTACGCCGCCCCAGGGCTCGCCGGGGCTTCTCCGTGCGGCCGGTCCGTCGCTCATGGCGTGGGTGTCTCCAGGGCGTAGCCCACGCCGTGCACCGTACGGATCCGCTCGGCGCCGATCTTCCGGCGCAGCGCCTTGATGTGGCTGTCGACCGTGCGGGTGCCGGACGCGTCCGCCCAGTCCCACACCTCGGCGAGCAGCTGCTCACGGGAGAGCACCGCGCGCGGGGTGTTCGCCAGGCACACCAGGAGGTCGAACTCGGTGGGCGTGAGATGAACGTCCTCACTGCGCACCCGCACCCGCCGCTGCGCGTGGTCGATCTCCAGCTCGCCGAGCCGCAGGATGCCCGACCGCGGGGTCGTGGCGGCCAGCGCGGCGCGCTCGACGCGGCGCAGCAGCACGTGCACGCGTGCCGCCAGCTCCCGCATCGAGAACGGCTTGGTCATGTAGTCGTCGGCGCCGACGCCGAGCCCGACCAGCATGTCGGTCTCGTCGTCCCGCGCGGTCAGCATCAGCACCGGCACCGGCCGCTGGGCCTGCACTCGGCGGCATACCTCCAGGCCGTCGAAGCCCGGCAGCATGATGTCGAGGATCAGCAGGTCGGGCTGCCAGGCCTCGGCCGTGTCGACCGCCGCCGGACCGTCGCCCGCGGTCTGCACGAGGAAACCCTCGGCGCGCAGGCGGGCCGCGATGGCGTCCACGATGGTCGGATCGTCCTCGACCACGAGGACCCGGCGCTGAGCGCCCGGGGTTGCCGCCGTGCCGTTGTGGGAGGTGTGTGTCTGCTCCATCGCCCGCCCCAAAGTTGCTTTCCGGAATCCGTGGGGTGATCCCGCTAACTGGCTATGCCTGCTCATGCTTGCGATTGACGCTTGAATGATCCGCGTCAGGTGAGCAGAGTACGGGGAGTCACCGCGCCACGGCTATCCAGGTCGTACGGCGAGGTGTACGACGTCCGGAACGCCCCGGGCAACGGGGATCTCTTCGGTACGCACCTGTTGGAATCCGGCATTACACAAGGTTTCTTCGAATTCCGGTGATGGCTGTGCGGACCATACGGCAAGCACCCCACCGGGCCTCAACGCCCCTGCGCAGCCTGCCAGTCCGGCCGGTGAGTAGAGGCTGTCGTTGCCCTCGGTGACAGTCCAGCCGGGGCCGTTGTCGATGTCGAGACACAGTGCGTCATACGTGGCGGAAGTCTCATGTACGTGTGACACGAGATCCGTTTCCAGAATCTCCGTGCGCGGGTCCGCGAGGGCCGGGGCGGAGAAGTCGGACAACGGGCCGTCGAGATGCCAGTCGATAATCGCGCGCTCGCGCTCGACGACGGTGATCCTTCCCGGGCGCGGATCGGCCGCGGCATGTGCGAGCGAGAACCCGACGCCGAGCCCGCCGATCAGCACGTCGGGCCGCGGGCGCCCGTGCAGCGCGCCGAGCGCCGCGTCGACGAGCAGCCGTTCCGAGCGGCCGTCGGAGGTGTCCATCAGGAAGCAGCCGTTCGCGATGATCTGGAGCAGGTCACCGTGCCGCCGCAGCACGACCTCACCGTGCGGGCCCTCGCGACGGTCCAGGACTTCGGGGATGTCGTACGAAGTGGGCATCGGGCCATCCTGGCAGGCCCCCTGGAGGGCTGAAAGTTCTTTCCAGGGGCGAGTGGCGAGAGGGTCCCTCGATGGGGGGAACGGGCCTGGGGGCTTGTTGAGAGGTTGCTGAGAATCGGCCTTCTTGTGGCGCCGGTCACAGACGTGGGTGGGTCGCGGGCGAAGGGTGGGGGAAACGGAAGGAGCGCCTCACCTTGGAACGGACCGCGGCCGGGGGCGTGCCGGGCCCGGCACCCGTGCCCGGTGAGGCGGACCTGCCCGAGGCGGCCGAGCTGCTGGACGGGATGCCGCGGCAGCGCGGGCCACTGGGCGCGACGGCGCCGAGCGCCGCTACGGCGCAGCCCTCCGCGCCCCTGCCCCGCCCCGGCCCACCCTGGCGGCTACTCCCCACGCCCGCCGGCACGCCGTTCACCTTCGCCTACGCCGCCGTACTGGCCGTCACCTCGCTCGTCGCCACGTACGCGGGCCCCGCCCTCGTCCACGTCCTGCACCAGGGCTCCAGCACCGACGTGGCGCACCTCGTGGGGACGCCCGTGACAGTGCTGCTCGCCAGCGCGCTGTGGGTCGCGGGCGGGTTCGTGGCGCCGTACACGCTCGCCTTCCTGCTGGTGCTCACCGCGCTGGAGCGACGGATCGGCGGCATGCGGACGGCCGTCGTCTTCCTGACCGGGCACGTCCTGGCCACCCTCGCGACCGAGGTCCCGGTGGGGCTCGCCGTGCTGGCCGGCCACCTGCCCGGCAGCTCGCTGCACCGCCTCGACTACGGCATCAGCTTCGGCGTCGCCACGGGCGTCGGCGCGCTGAGCGGGCTGCTGCGGCCGTGGCTGCGGTGGCCGGTGCTGGTGCTGTTCGGCGGGATGCTGCTCCAGGGCCTCGTCCATCTGACGGACCCGCTGACCGATTGGGGGCACCTGATCGCCCTGGCCATCGGGATCGCGATGTGGCCGGTCGTGCGCGGCGCGGGCCGCTGACGAGGCCGGGGACGGGGACGGGGGCGGTGCGGGAAGGATCAGACCCCGGCCACCGTTATTGATGAAAGTCGAGGTCACAGCCTGTGGCGTAAGTGATCGCTCACAGCGAACGGAGGCGGGGGAACATTCGAAGCGCCCCGTGCATTGAGTCGGCATAACTCAACTTGACTGCCGAAGGGGAGATCATGGCTTCGACGTCCACACCGCTCACCCTGCCCGTGCTGCCGCTCGACGACGAGGTGGTGCTGCCCGGAATGGTGGTCCCGCTGGACCTGAACGACGCCGACGTACGCGCCGCGGTCGAGGCCGCACAGGCCGCCGCGAGGTCACAGCCAGGAAAGCCACGGGTGCTGCTGGTGCCACGCATCGACGGGACGTACGCGGGCACCGGTGTGCTCGGCACCGTCGAGCAGGTCGGCCGGCTGGCCGACGGCGACCCGGGCGCCCTGATCCGCGGTCGCGGCCGTGTGAAGATCGGCGCCGGGACGACCGGACCTGGTGCGGCCCTGTGGGTCGAGGGGACCCGCCTCGACGAGAGCGTGCCCGACCCGCTGCCCGGACAGGTCGCCGACCTGGTGAAGGAGTACAAGGCCCTCGCCACCGCCTGGCTGCGCAAGCGCGGCGCCTGGCAGGTCGTCGACCGCGTCCAGGCCATCGACGACGTCTCCGCCCTCGCCGACAACTCCGGTTACTCGCCCTTCCTGAGCACCGAGCAGAAGGTGGAGCTCCTGGAGACCGCCGACCCGGTCGCCCGCCTCAAGCTCGCCACCCAGCAGCTGCGCGACCACCTCGCCGAGCAGGACGTCGCCGAGACCATCGCCAAGGACGTCCAGGAGGGCGTCGACAAGCAGCAGCGCGAGTTCCTGCTGCGCCGTCAGCTGGAGGCCGTACGCAAGGAACTGCGTGAGATCAACGGCGAGCAGGACGGCGAGGAGTCCGACGACTACCGCGCCCGCGTCGAGGCCGCCGACCTCCCCGAGAACGTCCGCGAGGCCGCCCTCAAGGAGGTCGACAAGCTGGAGCGGTCCTCCGACCAGTCGCCCGAGGGCTCGTGGATCCGGACCTGGCTCGACACCGTGCTCGAACTGCCGTGGAACGAGCGGACCGAGGACGCGTACGACATCCTCGGCGCCAAGGAGATCCTCGACGCCGAGCACGCCGGCCTGGAGGACGTGAAGGAGCGGATCACCGAGTACCTCGCGGTGCGCAAGCGCCGTACCGACCGCGGCCTGGGTGTCGTCGGCGGCCGGCGTGGCGGTGCCGTGCTGGCGCTGGTCGGCCCGCCCGGCGTCGGCAAGACCTCGCTCGGCGAATCCGTCGCGCACGCCATGGGCCGCAAGTTCGTCCGCGTCGCCCTGGGCGGCGTACGGGACGAGGCGGAGATCCGCGGCCACCGGCGTACGTACGTCGGCGCGCTGCCCGGCCGGATCGTGCGGGCCATCAAGGAGGCCGGGTCGATGAACCCGGTGGTGCTGCTCGACGAGATCGACAAGGTGGGGTCCGACTTCCGGGGCGACCCGGCGGCCGCCCTGCTGGAGGTCCTGGACCCGGCCCAGAACCACACCTTCCGCGACCACTACCTGGAAGTGGAACTGGACCTGTCGGACGTGGTCTTCCTCGCCACCGCCAACGTCCTGGAGGCCATCCCGGAGGCCCTGCTCGACCGTATGGAGCTGGTCCGCCTCGACGGCTACACCGAGGACGAGAAGATCGTCATCGCCCGTGACCACCTGCTTCCGCGTCAGCTGGAGCGGGCCGGCCTGAACAAGGACGAGGTGGCCCTCGACGAGGGCGCCCTGCGCAAGCTCGCCGGCGAGTACACGCGCGAGGCGGGCGTCCGCAACCTGGAGCGGTCCATCGCGAGGCTGCTGCGCAAGGTGGCGGCACAGCACGAACTGGGCGAGCGGGAGCTGCCGTTCACCGTCCTCGACGGCGACCTGCGCGGCCTGATCGGGCGGCCGCACCACGTGCCCGAGTCCGCCCAGGACCCGGCGGAGCGCCGTACGGCCGTGCCGGGCGTGGCGACCGGGCTGGCGGTGACGGGCGCCGGCGGTGACGTGCTGTTCGTCGAGGCGTCGCTGGCCGACCCGGAGACGGGCGCGGCGGGGCTGACCCTGACCGGCCAGCTGGGTGACGTGATGAAGGAGAGCGCACAGATCGCCCTGTCCTTCCTCCGCTCACGCGGCGCGGAACTGGAGCTCCCGGTCGCCGACCTCAAGGACCGGGGCGTGCACATCCACTTCCCGGCGGGCGCGGTCCCCAAGGACGGCCCGAGCGCCGGCATCACGATGACGACGGCGCTGGCGTCGCTCCTGTCCGGCCGGCTGGTCCGCACGGACGTGGCGATGACGGGCGAGGTCTCGCTGACGGGCCGGGTACTGCCGATCGGTGGCGTGAAGCAGAAGCTGCTGGCGGCGCACCGCGCCGGGGTCACCACGGTGATCATCCCCAAGCGCAACGAGGCCGACCTGGACGACGTCCCGGCCGAGGTGCTGGACAAGCTCGACGTCCACGCCGTGACCGACGTCCGCCAGGTCCTGGAACTGGCGCTGTCGCCGGCCACCAACGGCGCGGCGCCGGAGGTTCCGGTCGCGGCGTGACGGGCGCGACCGGATGGGCAAGGCCCGGGTTCCCGTGAGGGAGGCCCGGGCCTTCGCCGTAGGTGGATGCCGATGCCGATGCCGATGCCGATGCGGATACGGATTCAGGTGTGGGTGCGGGTCAGCCGTCGGCCAGGGCCTGGAGGCGGTCCAGCGCCCCGTTGAACCTGTTGTGGTCGCCGACGGTCGGCCCGGAGGACGTGTACTGCCACATGGTGTAGTAGCTCCAGCCGGCCGGGAGTTCGCCCACGGCGGCGGCGTACCGCGCGATCCACAGGGGATTGGCGGAGGCGAAGCCGCTGTGGTTGCCGGTGCACTGCTTCCACCAGCTGGTGGCCGTGTAGATGACGGGGGCGCGGCCGGTGCGGGCCTTGTACTGGGTCACGAAGTCGCGGATCCAGGTGACCATCGCGGCCGGGGTCTTGCCGTAGCAGGCGTCGCCGTAGGGGTTCCACTCGATGTCGAGGGCGCCCGGCAGGGTCCTGCCGTCGCGGGACCAACCGCCGCCGTGATCGACGAAGTAGTTGGCCTGGGTTGCTCCATTGGTGGTGTCCGGGGTGGCGAAGTGATAGGCGCCGCGGATCATGCCGACGTCGTAGGAGCCGTTGTACTGCTGGGCGAAGTAGGGGTTGGTGTAGTAGGTCCCCTCGGTGGCCTTCACGTAGGCCCACTTGACCCCGCTGTTCCACAGGGTCGGCCAGGCGACGTCGCCCTGGTGACTGGAGACGTCCACGCCTTCCGTCTGGGTGGCCAGGACATCGGCGGGGACGCTCTCCTCGCCGTCGTGGGCCACGACGCCCATGCCCATGTGGGCGGAGCCGCGGGGCGGGGTGTCGTCGGCGGTGGCGGGAGAGGGGTGGGCGGCGAGGAGTAGGGAGAGGACGGCGGCGAGCAGGTGCCCGGCGAGGTGCGGGCGCCGGCGGCGGAGCGGTTCAGGTCTGTGCACGGGCATTAGCGTGCCTCCGAAGGCTCGGTGACGCTCGGTGGGAAAACGCGCATGTCTATGGCGTGCGCATGCCGGTCCGGGCCCGGTGCGCGGCCCCGGCATGGACGCTAGGCGCGCAGAAGAGCAGGTGGAAGGGGGTCCGGAGGCTGCCGTTGGTCCACGCCTGCGAAATACTGGTGGAGCTGCGGCAAATCAGGGCGGTCGGCGGAAATTTTCAGGACCGGAAAAATTGAGGCAGGGGCTGACGTGCACGAAGACGGAAACGGCGACGGGCCGCGAGTCGAACCCGGGGGCGCCTCCGCCGAAGGAGTGTCCGGTGGTGGTCCCGGCCGTCCCGAGTTCCTCGATCTGGAACGCGAGTTGACGGTCCTGTTCCGGCGGGCCCGGGCCAAGCAGGGTGAGATGGCCCGCGAGGTCCATCCGGACCTGGAATCGGCGGCGTACGGCCTGTTGGTCCGTCTGGATGAGTCCGGGCGGCTGCGGGCCACCGAACTCGCCGCATACATCGGCGTCGGCAAGGCCACCATGTCCCGCCAGCTGCGCGCCCTGGAGGACCTGGGGCTGGTCGCCCGCGAACCCGACCCCGCCGACGGGCGGGCGTGGCTGGTGCACCTCACCGAGGAGGGGCGGGGCCGGGTCGCCAAGGTGCGCGAGGCACGGCGGGAGCGTTATGTCGCGCAGCTCTCCCACTGGGACCGGCTTGAGGTCGCGGAGCTGGCGCGGCTGCTGAACCAGTTGAACCGGGGGATGGAGAAGTAGACCCCGCGGAGCGTCCGGCCCCGCCGCTCAGCCTCCGCGGCCCCGCCGCTCACGCCTCCGCGGCTCCGCTGCTCTCGCCTCCGCCGCTCACGCCCCCGCGTGTCCGACGCTCAGTCCTCCGCGTGTCCGCCGCTCACGCCTCGACGTGTTCGCCGCTCACCACTGCACGTACACGACGGTCGCGTCGTCGTGCGTCTTGCTGCGCCCCAGGAACGTCCGCCCCTCCGCGTCGGCCCGCTCCAGCGCCCGTACCCGGTCCACCAGCCCCTGCGCCCCCTCCTTCCGTACGAAGGTGAAGCAGTCCCCCCAGTCGCCTTCGCGGAACTTCTCCACCCACCGGGTCGCCCCGTCCGTCAGCGCGGCCAGCGCCCGCACCTCGCCGCGCGGCAGGACCCCCGTCACCGCCCGCGCCGCCACCGACGGATCCGCGGCGGCCGTGAAGAAGCCGCCCTCCTTGTTGCGGACGTGCGCGTCGATCAGGGCGTCCGTGGCCAGGGAGGCGCGGGGGAGGAGGGTCAGGCGGTCGTCCAGGTACGGGGTGACCGCGCCGTCGGACGACTCCACCAGGAGGGCCGAGTCGGACAGGATCAGGTACTCCAGCGCCTCGGCCGACCAGCGGGCCAGAACCACTGTGGCCTGTGGGGTGCGTGGGTGAGAAAGGTCACAGGTTTGCGCGTGAGCCTCAGCGGTACGCGCGATTGCACGGGCCAGGGCGTCGGCGAGCGGCACATCAGGGAGTGAAACGGTCAGTTCGGTCAGGGCTCCGCCGAGCCGTGCGGTGAACCAGGGAACGGAATGCAGACAGCCCGTCTCGCCTCTCGGCGGAGTCACGCCGTCCAGGATCACCAGTACGCCGCCCTGTCCCGAGGCGGGAAGGCCGACGCTCGCGAAGTCCTCGTTGGGGCGGACCGGATCGCCGGGCTCCGAAACAAGCTCTGTTCGCATTCAGCCAGTCTGCACGAGCCCTTCACAAGGGTCACGAAGGGGTCGCAGGAGATGCCGAATAGGTGCAGCCGCGCAGGTCAGGCGTCTGATTTGGGATGGAATGGAGCGCTCCGGGAAGGCGTGGCGGCGAATACTGCCATCGCCTGCCCCGGACGTCCAACCGGCCCGCCCTGCAAGGCGTGTGCACACGCCGGAGGAACTTGCCCGCCAACTCCCCTCCGGGGTTCACTCCTTCGGGTGGCGGGTCAGGTGATGCGCGGCCGTTGCCCACCGGCACTGGGAGGGTCGGGGACCGGTGAGGACACCCCCAGCTCGAGCAATGCCGCGAGCTTGGGGAAGGGGTGCACGCGAGGTCGGCGGTAGTTGACGGAGCGTCATCCGGACCCATGGGTATCACGAGTCAGGAATGCGAGCACCGGTGCAGAAGATGCGGCCACGTCGCTCAGGCAAGAAGACGGCCTCCACGGGGGGCACGCAGCCCACTCCCGGCACCACCACCGACGCCACACCCGCCGGCAAGGGGCGCCCCACCCACGTACGGAACCGGCTGATCGTCGCCGTCGCCGTCGTGGCCGCCGCCATCGCCGGGGCCGGCGTCCCCTCGGTCGTCGCCGCCTCCGGGCAACTGCACGACTCCCAGGAGCTGGTGATCCTCGCCGAGCAGACCGAGGACGCGCTCACCCTGGCGCACTCCCTGGCCGACGAGCGCGACGAGGTCACGACGTACGTCGCCGCCGGCCGTCCCAAGTCCAAGGCGCCCAGCGAGCAGCGCAGCGCCCGCGTCGACCGGCAGGTCGAGGAACTGCGCGCCGACCCCGACGCGCCCGCCTCCCTGCACGACGACCTCGACGGCATCGCCGCCTTGCGCAGGGGCGCGCTCACCGGCAAGAGCACCGCGCTGGAAGCGCACAACGCCTACTCGGCCACCATCACCGAACTGCACCGGCTGGCCGAGCGGCTGGCGGAGCAGATGCCGCCCCGCGCGGGCTCCGGCGCCTACGCGCTGGCCGAGCTGGACTCCGCCGTGCAGCAGGCCGCCGCAACCCGGGGGCTGCTGCTCGCCGCCCTGAGCGTGCCGACCACCACCGAGACCGTCATCGACCCGGTCACCGGGGTCCCGGCCACCCGCGAGACCTCCTCGGACGCCGACGCCGAGCAGCGCGCCGCCCTCAGTGCCGCCGCCCAGCAGGCGCGCCTGCGTTCCGACGCCGCCGTCGCCGACTTCCGCGACTCCGCCCCGAAGACCGCGCGCACCTCGTACGACTCCACGGTCACCGGCCCCGAGATCGGCACCGCCGAGCGGTATCTCGCCGCCCTCACCGACCAGGCCACGCTCTCCGACCGCGACCTGGCCACCGACGCCGGGCGCGTCGAGGCCGCCCTCTCCGCCCGTGTCGACATGATGCGCGGTGTGGAGTCCGCCCTCTACGACCGCCGCACCAAGGCCCTGGAGGAGCTGCGCGACGACGACGTCACCGCGCTGGAGATCCGGATCGCGATCCTCGGCGCCCTGATGCTGCTCGCCGTGGGCGTAGCCACGGGCATGGCCCGCAGCCTCACCCGGCCCCTCGCCGTACTGCGCCTCGGCTCCGCCCGGCTCGCGACGGCCGAGGACCCGGCGGCTCAGGAGCCGGTCAAGTTCACCGGCCGCAAGGACGAGTTCGCCCAGGTCGTCGACTCCGTCAACGTCCTGCACGCACAGGCCCTCGCCCTCCACGAGCGCATCGGCACCCTGGAGTCCGACCGCAAACACCTCGTCGGGCAGCGCCAGAAGATGGCCGACGCCCGTGAGGAACTGCGCACCGAACTCGCCGAGTCCGCCGCCCAGCTGGAACGTCTGCGCGACAGCATCGGCAGCACCTTCGTCAACCTGGCCCTGCGCACCCTCGGCCTCGTCGAGCGTCAGCTCGGCGTCATCGAGGGCCTTGAGGAGCGCGAGCAGGACCCCGAGCGCCTCGCCACCCTGTTCAAGCTGGACCACTTCGCCACGGTCATGCGCCGGCACAGCGAGAACCTCCTCGTCCTGGCCGGGACCGAGCACGTCCAGCAGCACGCCGGACCGGTTCCGCTGGTCGACGTCGTGCGCGCGGCGGTCAGCGAGATCGAGCGGTACGAGCGGGTCCGTATCGCCGCGTTGCCGCCGCACGCGCACGTGGCGGGCTTCGCGGCCGACGACCTCTCCCACCTGCTGGCCGAGCTGATGGAGAACGCCACCTCGTTCTCCCCGCCCGACCTGCCCGTCGAGATCTCCGGCTGGCTGCTGGAGAGCGGCGAGGTGATGCTCTCCGTCCAGGACGAGGGCATCGGCATGACGGACGAGCGCATGTCCCGCCTCAACTCCCGCCTCGCCGGCTTCGACCCCGAGAACCCCTACGACCAGGAGGGCGACGAAGGCCTGGGCCTCGGCCTGTACGTCGTCGCCCGCCTCGCCCACCGCCATGGCGTCCGCGTCCAGCTGCGCGAGCAGAAGCAGGGCGGCATCGCGGCGGTCGCGGTCCTGCCGGGGGGCCTGCTGGCGGCGGCCCCACCGGCCGCGGTCCCCTCGGACACGCCGCACCGCACCGGCGCCCACACGTTCTCCCTCCCGGGCGCCGACGCGGAGGCCAACTCCAACGTCCTGCCCGGCCGCGCCAAGGGCGAGGACCCGCTGGTTGCGCTGGCGGAGCGGGCGGTACGCGAGACCCGCGACGCCGACCCGGCCGTACGCGAGACCGGCGACGCCGAGGAGGCCGTACGCCGGCCGGCGGCACCCGAGGCCGAGCAGGAGCGGGAGCATCCCGCCGAGACGACGATGGAGCTGCTGATCCCGGCGCAGGCGACGGGGGAGGAACCGACAGCAGCCGCCGAACCGGTAGCCGCCGAACCCCCGGTCGCCGAAGGCGAAGCCGAGGCGGTGCACGAACGCGTCCCCGACGAGGCGGATGAACTCGTCACCGACAAGGGCCTGCCCAAGCGCACCCCGAAGATCACCGCCCCCACCCAGGCCCCGCGCCAGCGGACCGGCAGCGTCGACGCCGACGCCCTCCGCCGGAGGCTGGGAGGCTTCCGCCAGGGAGCGGCGGCCGGCTACCGCGACGTACAGGCGGAGATCGCCGAACACACGGGCCAGAACCCGGCACCGAGCACGGAAACCGAAGCAGCCACGGGGGGCACAGCCGAGGAGGCAAGCAGTTGACCGCGCCCAGTACCTTCGGACTGAGCAGTGAAGCCCGCAACCTGCACTGGTTGTTGACGAATCTGGTCGAGGAGGTGCCGGGCATCCAGTCAGTCGCGGTGGTCTCCTCCGACGGATTGCTCCTGCTCTCCTCGGACCACGCCCGCAACGAGGCTGCCCGGGAAGCCAGGACCGACCGGCCCACCGGCCCCCGGGGTTCCTCCGCCGACCTCGCCACCATCGTCTCCGGCATCGGCAGCCTCACCATCGGCGCCGCCAAGCTGATGCAGTTCGGCGGCGTGAAGCACACGATGGTCGCGATGGACGAGGGCAGCCTGTTCGTGATGTCCATCAGCGACGGCTCGCTGCTCGGCGTGCACGGCTCCGCGGACTGCGACATGAGCGTGGTGGCCTACCACATGGCGCTCTTCGTCGGCCGGGCCGGCCACGTCCTCACCCCCGAACTCCGCAGCGAGCTACGGAAATCCCTAGAGGCCGCGTCGGCAGGGAGTACCCGATGAGCAACGCCCCGAAGAACAGGCCCCACCTCCCCGTACGCGGCGGCGACCGCAAAGCCGCCCGCGTACGCCCCTACTCGCTCACCGGCGGCCGTACCCGCTTCGGCCACGTCCTCCTCGTGGAGACGTTCGTGGCGGCCCTGGAGGCCCCGCAGGAGCGCAAGGAACTGACGAATGGCTCCCTCAACAGCCGGGTGATGCCGGAGTTGCGGGCCATCGTCGAACTGTGCCGCCGGATGCGTACGGTGGCCGAGATCGCCGCGCTGCTGAAGATGCCGCTCGGTGTGGTCCGGGTGCTCCTCAGCGATCTCGCGGACCAGGGAAAGATCCGGGTGTACGGCACGGGAACCGGCCACGGCACGGGCCGGCCGGACCGTGCTCTGCTGGAAAGGGTGCTGAGTGGACTCCGTCGTCTCTGACGCCGCTCGCGGTGTCTCCCCGCTCCTCGGCCAAGAGGGGCCCGAACAGCCCTGGCAGACCGATCGCACCCGGGCCCCCGTAGCCACGAAGATAGTCGTGGCCGGTGGCTTCGGTGTCGGCAAGACCACGCTGGTCACCGCCGTCTCGGAGATCACGCCCCTGCAGACCGAGGCGCTGATGACCGAGGCGAGCGAGGAGACCGACGACCTCACCTCGACGCCCGGCAAGCTGACCACCACCGTGGCCATGGACTTCGGCCGCATCACGCTCGACGACGACCTGGTGCTCTACCTGTTCGGCACGCCGGGCCAGCAGCGGTTCTGGTTCATGTGGGACGACCTGGTGCGCGGCGCGATCGGCGCGGTCGTACTCGCCGACACCCGGCGGCTGAAGGACTGCTTCCCGGCGCTGGACTACTTCGAGAGCTGCGGCCTGCCGTACGTCGTCGCGGTGAACCACTTCGACGGCAGCGAGCTGTTCGAGCCGCAGGACGTGCGTGACGCGTTGACGATCCCGGCGCACATACCTGTAATGATCATGGATGCGCGCCGCCGGATCTCGGTGATCGAGACTCTCCTGAGCCTCGTAGGTCACGCGCTCGACGAAACCCCCGAGTAGGAGAACAACCCCGGATGCGGAAGATACTCGTCGTCGGAGCCGGCCAGTCCGGACTCCAGATCGCCCTCGGACTCCAGTCGAACGGGTACGAGGTCACCCTGATGTCCAACCGGACGGCGGACGAGATCCGCTCCGGCCGGGTCATGTCCACGCAGTGCATGTTCCACACGGCACTCCAGCACGAGCGCGATCTCCAGCTGAACTTCTGGGAGTCCCAGGCCCCGAAGATCGAGGGACTCGGCGTCTCGGTGGCGGCCCCCGGCTCCTGGGGCGAAGGCCCCGCGGCGCGGGCGATCGACTGGCTGGGGCGCCTCGACGGCTTCGCGCAGTCGGTCGACCAGCGGGTGAAGATGGCCGGCTGGATGGAGACGTTCGCACAGCGCGGCGGCCAGCTCGTCATCCACGGCGCGGCGGTCGGCGACCTCGACTACTTCTCCCGTACGTACGACCTGGTGCTGGTGTCGGCCGGCAAGGGCGAGCTCGTCCAGATGTTCGGGCGGGACGCCGAGCGGTCGCCGTACAGCGAGCCGCAGCGCGCGCTTGCCGTGGCGTACGTCCACGGCCTGGGCCCGCGTCCGGAGCACCCGGACACCGAAGGCGTCCGCTGCAACCTCGTCCCCGGCGTCGGCGAACTGTTCGTCATGCCCACCCTGACGACCTCCGGGCGCGCGGACATCCTGTTCTGGGAGGGCATACCCGGCGGGCCGCTCGACGTCTTCCACGACGTGAAGGACCCGGCGGAGCACCTCTCCCTGACCCTGGAACTCATGGAGAGGTACGTGCCCTGGGAGTACGCCCGGGCGACCAAGGTCGAGCTCACCGACGCGGGCGGCACGCTGAGCGGGCGGTACGCGCCGACCGTGCGGAACCCCGTCGGGCAGCTTCCCGGCGGCGGGCTCGTGCTGGGTGTGGCCGATGTCGTGGTGGCCAACGACCCGATCACCGGACAGGGCTCCAACTCCGCGTCCAAGTGCGCCGCCGCCTATCTCTCCTCGATCCTGGAGCACGGGGACAAGGAGTTCGACGAGGCGTGGATGCGCGCCACCTTCGACCGGTACTGGGCCACCGCCCAGCACGTCACCAAGTGGACGAACGCGATGCTGGCGCCGCCGCCGGAGCACATCCTCAACCTCATCGGGGCGGCCGGGCAGTTGCCGCCGGTGGCCGATCGGTTCGCCAACGGGTTCAATGATCCGGCCGACTTTGAGAACTTCTTTTATGAGCCGGAGAAGACCGGGGCTTATCTCGCGGAGGTTTCCGGGGGCTGACCTCGGGACGCACCGCCCCCAGGAGCGGGTTCGACGCGATCGGGGAGACCTTGATCTTCTCGCCGGGGCGCGGGGCCTGAATCACCTTCCCGTTGCCGACGTACATGGCCACGTGCGTGGCGCCCGGGAAGTAGATGACCAGGTCGCCCGGTCGCAGTTCGGTCAGGGGGATGCGGTCGAGCCGCGCCCACTGGTCCTGGCTGGTGCGGGGGATCCGGGTGCCGGCGTGGGCCCAGGCCTCGGACGTCAGGCCCGAGCAGTCGTATGACTTCGGGCCTTCCGCGCCCCACTTGTACGGCTTGCCGAGCTGCTTCCTGGCGTAGCGGATCGCACGGCTGGCCTCGGAGGACGGCTTGTGGTCCTCCTTGGCCAGGTCGCCGGATGCCATGAGGTCTTTCTGGGCTTCGCTGATGCTCTTCTTCTCGAACTCGGCCAGGGCGGTGAGCTGGCCGGCGGTCAGGGACGCCAGGAGCTCCTCGACCTTCCTGAGCCGCTTGTGTACGGCGTCCCTGTTCTTCCTCTGGCGTTCGGCCAGCACGAGTTGGTGGTCCAGAGCCTTGCGGGCCTTGCGGGCCAGTTCGTCGGCCTTGTGTTCCGTGCCGGTCAGCCGGCCGACCGTGTCGGCGCGCTCGCGTGCCAGCAGGCCGATGACGTGGCCCTGGTCCAGGGCGTGCTGGGGGTCACGGGCCAGGAGCAGGCGCACGTACGGGGAGATGTCGGTGGTGTTCTGGTACTGCTGGCGGGCCAGGCGGCCGGCGGCGCCCCTGCTGTCGTGCAGCGAGAGGCGGGCGCGGGACAGGGCGGTGTCCAGGCGGGTGACCTCGGTGCGCTGCTTCTTGAGCTTCTCCTCGGTCGCGTTGTAGGTCTCCGTCGCCTTCTCGGTCTCGAGGTAGAGGCGCTGAAGGTCTGTCAGGAGACGTGCCGTGGATTGCTCTTGCGGGTCGGCGGCGGGCTCGGGCGCCGCCGTCGCGGGTGCGGACGCGGCCGCCGACGCGAGGATCGTCGCGGTCGCCGTTGCCGCCGACACCGCCGTCGTGCGTGCCCGATGCAGCAGCCTTCGCCTTCCTGACACGTCATCACCTCCGGTGCGGAGAAGGTTTCTGCTCCGTACCGTGAGCATCAGGCGGGGGAGGCCGGTTCGCGCGGTAGGTGTGCGCGGCTCGGCTCAGTCACTTCACTCGTTCGAGTCGTGTGGCTTGCTCTGCGGCGTGGTGTCTGGCTTGGACCAGGGCCAGTTCAGGCGGCGGCTGTGCTTGCCCTCGGGGTCGTACTCGTACTTCCAGCGCTGGGAGAGACCCACGCGGGTGCCCGGGGTGCGGGGTACGCGGCGGTAGACGAGGACCGTGGGCTCGCCGCCGTGCGGGTCCGGGACGGGGATGCGGTACGTCTTGGGCGGGTGGCCGGTGATGCCCAGCAGTACGGGCAGGACCCGGCCGTCCATGGGGCCGCCCTCGAAGGGGGTGTCTTCGCTCTTCACGGCACCAGTCTCAGCTATCCGCGGTCGGCTGCCCGGCGGAGGGCTCGGTGTGCTGCTCGGCCTCCTGCTCTGCCAGGTTCTCGGCCAGCGCGGCGGTCTGGGGGTCTCGGCCCGCGGTGACGGAGAGCGCGGCCACGAACTGCTCCACCAGCCAGTCCCGTAGTTCCTCCACGGGGGGCTGTTTGCCCTCGTCCAGCCAGATGAGCGAGGCCGCCTCGACCGCAGTTATCCACATCCGTACGGTCATGCGGAGGAGGCGGCTCGGGTCGGAGACGCCCAGGTGACGGAGGATGTGCTCCGCCGCGGCGCGGCGTACACCGTCGACGATGGCGGTCGTTCGGGACGTCTCCACCACGCTGCCGCCCTGGAGCAGGGCGCTGAAGCCGGCGTCGTGCTGGTCGACGAAGGTCAGGTAGCGGTCGAGGGCGCGGGACAGGCGGGGGACGAGGTGGCCTTCGCGGGGTTCGTCGAAGCAGTGCTGCAGTTCTTCGGCGGCGGAGCGCAGGGCTGCCTCGTAGAGCTGTTGCTTGCCGCCGGGGAAGTAGCGGTACACCAGGGGGCGGGAGACGCCGGCCGCCTCTGCCACGTCGTCCAGGGAGACGTCCTCGGGGGCTCGGTGCGCGAAGAGCGTGAGGGCGGCGTTGAGGAGTTGGGTGCGGCGTTCCTCGACGCTCAGGCGGCGGTAGGCGGGGGTGGGGGCCGAGGGCGTCATGACCAGCAGGGTAGTCGCTGCCTCCGGCGGTGGGGCGGGGGTGCCCGCGGCGGCCCGCCCGGCTGAGTGGGGGTGCGCGTAGCGCCTGCGGCCGGGGGGTGGGTCGGGGCCGCGCCGGGGGGTGTCCGTCCTCGGTCGGGCGGTTGCCGAGCCTCAAGAGGCGCTGTTTCTTGACGCCTGCCGCTGCGGGCGGACACCCCCGGCACGTCCCCTTGCCGCCGTACGCGGGTGCTGCGGCGTGGGGGTGCGCTTACGCCAGGAGGCCGGATGACCTCCACAGGCGGCGGCCCGCTCCGCGCAGTACTCCTATGTCGTCCAGGAAGTCCGTCAGGCGTTTCGCTCCGGTCTGCATGACCTCGCGGCGGTGGGCGCTGGCCTTGACCTGGGCCATGGCCTCTCGCTTGTCCAGGCCCACGTTCGTGTAGACCTCGGGGTTGACGAAGGCCACGGAGAACACGCGGGCGAACTCGCCGGAGGTTATTCGGGTGAACTCCTGGGACCACCTCGGGGCCGTCACCATCTGGCGCCGCAGTTCCTCACGGGCGTAGCGGACGTGGCGGGCCTCCTCGACCACGTGTATGCGGGTCACGCCTCGGACCAGGGGCTGGACGCGCTCGTCCGGGAAGGTCAGGCGCTGCATCCAGTCGAGGACCTCCTCGCCGAGGAGGGTGGCCGTGAAGGAGCCGGGGGTGGTGGAGATCGTCTTGAAGAGGCGGCCCAGGTGCTGGTGTGCGCGGCTGACGGGGTACCAGGGTGTGTCGCCGTGGGAGATCAGGCGGGCGAACATCTTGGAGTGGCGGCACTCGTCCTCGATCTCGGTGAGTGCGTAGCGGACGTGTGCGCTCGTCGCCGCCTTGTCGTAGATGTGGCGGACCAGGAGCTGCATGAGGATGATCTCGAACCAGATGCCCAGGGAGGCGAGGGCCGCCGCCTCGTGCTGGGAGAGGAGGACGCGCTGCTCCTCGCTCATGCGCTTCCACAGCGGGGTGTCGTAGAGCGAGACCAGCTCGGGGGGCCAGAACCACTTGCCCTCCTCGTAGGGCGCGTCCCAGTCCAGTTCCTTGTCGGGGTCGAAGGAGTGCTTGGCGGAAGAGGCGAGCAGCCGCTCGGCCACCTGCTCGCGGTCCTTGAGCAGGCCGAGTGCGTCGCGCAGTCCGTCGACCGCGTCGGCTTCCGTCAGGGTCGTCATCGGTCTCTCACCTCTGTTACCCGGGGGTACGTCGTCCGACTGTTATGAGACTGCCTGTCAGCAAGCTCGTCAATCCCTTGCGCAGGACTTGTTGACCCCGCGTCTATCGCGTGTGAGCCTGCGAGACATGCCGACTTTCGACCTGTACGCCAAGGATCCGGGGGATTCGATCTGGCAGGTGCCGGCGTCCGGCGCGGCCCGTTTCAGCTGGGAGTACGACGGCGGGCGCGACCGGCTTCTGGCCCTGTACCAGAAGGGCAAGGACAAGCAGTGGGACGGGCAGCTGCGGATCGACTGGGAGTTGGAGGTCGACCCGTACGACGCGCTCGGTACGCCGGACGAGTCGATGGCGCTGTACGGGACGCCGTACTGGGCCAGAATGAGCGAGCGGGAGAAGGGCGAACTGCGCAAGCACTACGCCTCCTGGCAGTTCAGTCAGTTTCTCCACGGTGAGCAGGGCGCGATGATCTGCGCCGCGCGGATCGTGGAGTCGGTGCCGGACATGGACGCGAAGTTCTACTCGGCCACGCAGACCATGGACGAGGCGCGGCACGCCGAGATCTACGGGCGCTTTCTGCACGAGAAGATCGGCATGCTCTATCCGATCAACGACAATCTGCAGTCGCTGCTGGGTGACACGCTGCGGGACAGCCGCTGGGACATGCCCTACCTCGGGATGCAGGTGCTGATCGAGGGGCTCGCGCTGGCCGCCTTCGGGATGATCCGGGACACCACCGACAAGCCCCTGCCCAAGCAGATCCTGGCCTATGTGATGCAGGACGAGGCGCGGCACGTGGCCTTCGGGCGCATGGCGCTTCGGGACTACTACAAGCAGTTGAGCGAGGCCGAACTCCGGGAACGTGAGGAGTTCGTCATCGAGGGCTGCTATCTGATGCGGGACCGGCTGCGCGGTGTCGAGGTCCTGGAGAACTTCGGCATTCCGAAGGCCGAGGCCGAGCAGATCAGTGAGCGGTCCGAGTTTCTGCAGTTGTTCCGGCGGCTGCTCTTCTCGCGCATCGTCCCCTGCGTCAAGGACATCGGGCTGTGGGGCGAGCGCCTTCAGCAGGCCTACGTGGACATGGGGGTGTTCGAGATGGGGGACTCGAATCTGGACCTGCTGATGGCTCAGGACGAGGAGATCGCCGAGAAGCTCGACGCCGAGCGGTTCGCGGCGGAGGAGCGGGAGCGGGTCGCGGAGGTCGAGGGCGCGATCGAGGCGGGGGCGGAGGCCGGTCCGTCCGAGGCTGGTCCGTCCGAGGCCGGTCTGTCCTAGACCGAGCAGCCCAGGCCGTCAGGCACCTCGCCGAGCAGCGGCTTCGCCCCCTGCGGCGGGAACGATGTGCGCAGGGTGAAGGCGTAGGGGGTCGGGCCGTTCGTGCGCAGGTGCAGAAGCCGGGACTCGGCCTCCGCGACCGTCGGGCGGTGGCCCGCGGGGACCCACCACAGGGTCACCATCGCCTCCTGCACCTTTTCGAACCACTCGCGGCGGCGGGCCAGCATCTCGCGGTGGCGGCCCTGGTACATGTACGCGGTCAGGGCGTTCGTGTCCCGCCACACCGACATGTTGATGATCAGCCACTCGTCGCCGAAGACGCTCACGTCCGTCGCGTCGCCCGCCTCGCCCTCCAGCCGCCACACGAAGCCGTCGGCGGAGTCCGCGTCGGCGTTCACCGGGTCGAGGCCGTCGACGAAGTCCTTCAACTGCGGGGAGTCCAGCGGGGCCTTGAGGCGGGCGATGTTGACCTGGGCGAGTTCGTAGGCGGCTTCCGGGGTCGCTGATGTCGTCATGGACCGAACGATAGGTCGGGTGGCGTGGAGGGCGCAGCGGGTGTCTCAGTGGGTGGGCACGGTCGCCTGCGTCAACTGTCGTCGGGCGAGGGCGACTTCAGTACCGCCTCCATCACCGCCCGCGCGATCGGCGCCGCGTCCCCGCCGCCGCTGATCTCGCCCCGGTCGGCGTCCGCGTCCTCCACCACCACGGCGACGGCGACCTTGGGCTCCAGGTCGGTGTCGCCCTGCGCCCAGGAGACGAACCAGGCGTACGGCGTGCCGGAGTTGCCGAGGCCGTGCTGGGCCGTGCCGGTCTTGCCGCCCACCGTGGCGCCGGGGATCCAGGCGTTCGTGCCGGTGCCCTCGCGGACCACGTCCACCATGAGCTGCTTGAGGAGGACGGCGGTCGACGGGCGAATGGCCTGCCGCATCGGGCGGGACCCGGCCGTCGAGACCGTGGAGCCGCCCGCCCTGGTCGTGCGTTCCACCAGGTACGGCGACCGCACCTGACCGCCGTTCGCCACGGCCGCCGCGACCATCGCCATCTGCAGGGGCGTGGCGCGGGTGTTGTACTGGCCGATCGACGACAGGGCGAGCTGGGCCTTGTCGACCTTGGTGTCGAAGGTGCTCTCGGCGACCGAGTAGGGGATCTTGAGGTTCGCGTCGTTGAAGCCGAAGGCTCCCGCGGTCGCCGCCATCCGGTCCACCCCGACCTTGACGCCCAGCTTGGCGAACACCGTGTTGCACGACCACTCGAACGCCTTGCGCAGCGGTGCGTTCCGGCAGCCCTTGGACTCGTTCGTGAGCGAGGTCCTGGTGCCCGGGAGGGTGTAGGGATCGGGGGAGTCGGTGCGGTCGTCCAGATCCTCGACCACGCCCGAGTCCAGCGCCGCGGCCGCCGTCATCACCTTGAAGGTCGAACCCGGCGGATACGTCTTGCGCACCGCCCGGTTCAGCATCGGCTTGTCGGCGTCGCGGTTCAGGGTCGACCAGGACCTGGCCACCGCCGAGCGGTTCCCGGACAGGACCGACGGGTCGTACGACGGGGCGGACACCAGGGCCAGGATCCGGCCCGTCGACGGCTCGATGGCCGCCACCGCGCCCTTGCGGCCGGCGAGGCCCTCGTACGCCGCCTCCTGCGCCGCCTTGCGGAGCGTGGTGACGACGTGGCCGCCGGGGTTGCGGTCGCGGACGGCGACGCCGTTCCACAGCGGGAACGGCGTCAGCAGCGGGTTCGTGCCCGACAGGACCCCGTCCTCGGTGTGCTCCAGCAGGGTCGTGCCGTACACCTGCGAGGCGAAGCCGGTGACGGGGGCGTACATCGGGCCGTTCGTGTACGTCCGTTCGTAGCGGAGGTGCTCGCCGGTGTCCCGGGATCCGGTGACCGGGGTGCCGTCGACCAGGATGTCGCCGCGCGGCTGCCCGTAACGGGAGATCGTGGTGCGGCGGTTGGCGATGTTGTCGTCGTAGGACGGCGCCTCGAAGACCTGGACGCGGGCGGCGTTCACGAGCAGCGCGATCAGCAGCAGCGCGCAGAAGAAGGCGGCGTGCCGGATGTGCCGGGTCATCGGGCGGCCTCCGCGGTGGCACCGGGTTCCGTCGGCACGGCGGCCTCCTCGCTCTTGGGGACGCCGAGGCGGCTGCGCGCCCGGTCGCTCAAACGGATCAGCAGCGCCACGATCGCCCAGTTGGTGACCACCGACGAGCCGCCCTGCGCAAGGAACGGCATCGCCATGCCGGTCAGCGGGATCAGGCCCGTCACCCCGCCGGCGATCACGAACACCTGGAGCGCCACGATCGAGGCGAGCCCCACCGCGAGCAGCCGCCCGAAGGGGTCGCGCAGGGCGAGGCCCGCCCGGTAGCCGCGCTCCACCAGCAGGCCGTACAGGAGGAAGATCGCGGACAGGCCCGCCAGGCCCAGTTCCTCCCCGGCCGTCGCCAGGATGAAGTCGGACTTGGCCGCGAAGCCGATCAGGATCGAGTGGCCGAGGCCCAGGCCGGTGCCGAGCATGCCGCCGGCCGCGAAGGCGAACAGTGACTGGGACAGCTGGTTCGGGCCCTCGCCCGCCTCGATCGACGCGAACGGATGCTGCCAGTCCTCGACCCTGCCGTGCACATGCGGCTCCAACTGCCCGACGGCCACCGCGCCGAGCGCCGCGAGCAGCAGGCCGAGCGCGATCCAGCCGGTGCGGCCGGTGGCGACGTAGAGAAGGACCACGAACAGGCCGAAGAACAACAGCGAGGTGCCCAGGTCGCGTTCGAGGACCAGGACGCCCACGCTCAGCAGCCAGATGGCGACGATCGGGCCGAGGACGCGCCCGGTGGGCAGTTGCAGCCGGTCGACGCCGAAGACACGGCGGCCCGTGTACGCCAGCGCACTGCGGTTGGCGGCCAGGTACGCCGCGAAGAACACCGCGAGCAGCACCTTCGCGAACTCGCCGGGCTGGATGGAGAATCCGGCGATCCGGATCCAGATGCGGGCGCCGTTCACGGACGGAAAGAAGATCGGGAGGGTGAGGAGAATGAGCGCGGCCACGACACACACGTAGGAGTAGCGCTGGAGCACGCGGTGGTCGCGCAGCAGGAGGACGACCACGATGAACAGGGCCACCCCCAGCGTGGACCACACGAGTTGGGCGGGCGCCGCCCGGTCGTCCGGTGTCTCCAGGTCGAGCCGGTAGATCAGGACCAGGCCGAGGCCGTTGAGCAACACGCCGATCGGCAGCAGCAGGGGGTCGGCGCAGGGGGCGCGCAGGCGCACCGCCAGATGTGCGACCAGGGCGAGTACGCCGAGCCCGGCGCCGTAGCCGGCGGCACCGGGCGGGACGGTGTCGTTCTTGGCGAGGCCGACCGCGCAGTAGCCGTACACGGAGAGCAGGACGGCCACGACGATGAGAGCCAGTTCGATGCCACGGCGCCGGGGGAGACGTGCGGCGGGAGCGGGCGCGTCCGCTGCCACCAGGGGGGTTCCGGCCTTGGTCATGTCCGGAACTTACCCAATTAGTCGGTCTTGTGTGCCTTACGGCTCAGCACCAGCGTGGCTTGGGTCCGATGGAGCGAGGAGGGGTGCCCTGTCCGCGATCGCTCCTAGCGGAGTGTCAGCGTCGCCACGGCCCCGCCGTCGGCCGAGTTGGTGAACGTCAGCCGCGCGCCGAGCACCTCCGCCTGCCCCAACGCGATGGTCAGGCCCAGCCCGTGCCCCTTGGAGCCGCCCTCCGTACGGAACCGCTGCGGCCCGTGCGCGACGAGGTACTCCGGATAGCCCACTCCGTGGTCCCGCACGGTCACCACGGGCCCGTCCACCGTCAGGACGACCGGCCCGCGCCCGTGCTTGTGCGCGTTCGCCACCAGATTCCCCAACACCCGCTCCAGCCGCCGCCGGTCGGTCTCCACCACGGCGTCCCGTACGACGACGACCTCGGTCCCGGTCCCGGACGCCCGCACCACCCGCTCGGCCAACGCGCCCAGCGGCTCGGAGTCCGGCTCCGACCGCTCGCGTCCGCTGTCCAGCCGCGAGATCTCCAGCAGATCCTCGGTCAGCGTGCGCAGCGCCGCCACCCGGTCCTGCACCAACTCCGTCGGGCGCCCCGTCGGCAGCAGCTCGGCCGCCGCGTGCAGCCCGGTCAAGGGCGTACGCAGTTCGTGCGCCACGTCCGCCGTGAACCGCTGCTCGGCGAGCAGCTTGCTCTGCAGCGAGGACGCCATGGAGTCGAGGGCGGCGGCGACGGAGGCCACCTCGTCCTGCGGCCGGGTCGGATCCTTCGTACGGGGATCGTCGACCCGCGCGTCCAGGTCGCCCCCGCTGATCCGCCGGGCCACCCGGGCCGTGGCGTGCAGCCGGCGCGTCACCCGCGTCACCGCGAACACGCCCACCAGCACCGTCGCCCCGATCGCCAGCGCCGACGACCACACGATCGCCCGGTCCAGCCCCTCGATGGTGCGGGCCTGCTGCGAGTAGTCGACCTCGACCGCGAGGGCACGCTCGCCGTCGGCGGGACCGGCCGCCCACATCGTCGGGCGCCCCCGGTGGTCGGCGACCGTCGTGCCGCGCTCCCCGGCCACCGCCAGCTCCCGCAGGGACTCGGGCAGCTCCGGCGGATCCAGGCCGACGCCGGTCGGGAGGGTGTCCCCGGCCTCGAACGCGGTCGTCGCGTCCTCCAGCCGGGACAGCGCCTGGTCGCGGGCCTGGCCGACGGTCTGGTTCGTCACCGAGACGTGCACGAGGATGCCGAGCAGCGCGGCGAGCGCGCAGCACATCACCGTGATGAAGAGGGCGGCCTTCACTGCGAGCGGACCGGCCCACTGGGGGAGCCCGAGTCTCATGGGGTGCTCGCCGACGGGGTGGCGGACGGGGAGAGGGAAGGTGACGCGGAGCGTGAGGGGGAGGGGCGGGGCGTCTTCTTGCCCGGCCCGGTGCGCAGCATCTCGTCGTGCGTGAGCAGCATCGCCTTCTGGTCCGCGTCCCAGGTCCACTGCAGCCGGTACTCGTACCCGGCGACCTCGGACGGCGAGCGTATGATCACCGACCGCCCGGCCAGCTCGACACCGCTGATGGCGTCGTCCCAGGCCATCACCTGCACGAGCCGGTGCTTCTCCATGGTGTAGACGCGCACCGCGGTGGTCTTGCCCGGCATCAGCCGGAAGCCCAGCGTCAGCTCGGGGCGCCCGTCGCCGGTCAGATCCCGGTAGTACGGCCGCAGCACTGGGCACTTGCCGCGCCCGGCGCCCTCGCCGCACTCGGCCATCAGGCTGCCGGTCGCGCGGTACATCGCGTCCTTGCCGCTGTACTCGTCCCGGTGGGCGGCGATCTCCTGACGTACGACCGCCACCGGCTGCACGTCGCGGATGTCGCCCTTGGGGAGGTCGACGCCCTTCACGACCTCCCTGTTCACCTCGCCGACGACGTAGGCGGGGCTGGACGCCGGCGTCAGCTTCGGCCACAGCTTGTCCGGGCTCACCGCGACCTCGGTCGGGCCCGCGCCCTGGAGCTCCCCGGCATCACCACAGGCGGTCGCGGCCGCCAGCAGCAGGGCGACGAGCACGACGAGGCGCGCGGGGCGGCTGCGGGGCACGGTTCTCCTGGGGATCGAGTGGTGGTCGGCCCATACACACTATTCGGACGGAAGTCCTTTTTGCGCACCCGGTGGGCGGACGGGCGAAACGATTACTCGGCGAGCTCCTCAAGGAGCCGGGCGGTCGACAGTCCGGCGCGGAGGTAGTCGACGAACAGCTCGTTGTGCAGGGCCCACGGAGAGCGGCGGGAGCGTATCAGCCGGATCGCCTGCTCGGCGGAGTGGCTCCGGCGCACCAAGGCGTGGGCGATGACGAGCCCCGAGCGGTTGTAGCCGTGGTAGCAGCGGACGAGGACCCTGCGGCCCCCGTCCAGCGCCTCGCACGCGGCCTCGGCCAGCCGTATCACCCCCGCGAGCTGGGTGCCGTCCAGCGGTCCGTCGGGGATGGGCCACACGTGGTGCTCCACGCCGGGATCGGGCCCGTGGCCGGGCAGGCGCAGCAGAGTCTGTACGAGATCGAACTCGTCCCGTACGACGGCGAACTCCACGCCCGACTGCCCCCGGAACTCGTGACCGCCCATCCACAGGCCGGGCACGATCTCGCTCCACGGGCTGTCCGGAGCCGGTACGTCGGGTTGCTTCCTGCGGGTACGCAACGGCGCCTCCCCAACACCCGTCGAGGGGGGTCTGCCCAACTCCTCTCAAAGGTAACCGGGTTCTTGCACGCGCAGCACCCCGCCTGTTCCCATGGTCAGTGGGGTGATGGTGCATGAGCGGACTGCGCGTCATACCGACCTGGCGACACGGCCAGGAGCGGCTCTACGTCTGCCTCACGGACGGGCGGAACATCGCCTGGTACGACCGCGAGGCGGCCCGGATCAACCTGCTCAGCGACGACCGCCGGGAGGATGTGCTGGAGGCGCTCGGGCCCTTCGTCACCGGCCCGGTGACGGTGGGGCCGCCCCCCGTCCCCACGCCCGCCGAGCTGGCCCGGCTGACCCTGCATCCGGACGACGACCTGGCGCCCAACCGTCCCGGCGAGGCGCTCCTGGTCTCCCTCGACCGGGATCCTGGGCCCGCCCACCGACTGAGCCGTCCCGACCCCCGCCGCCGGGCCCTGGCTGCGGAGCAGACGGTCGGGGAGGCGCTGGACCGGCTGGACGGCGCGGGCTGGCACACGCTGCACTCCGTGCCGCTGCCCGGCGGCGACCGCATCCATCACCTCGTGGTCGGCCCCGGCGGGCTGTTCGCGCTGCACACCCTGTACGCCCGCAAGCAGAAGGTGACCGTCGCCGACCCGATGGTCACCCTCGGCCGCCGTGACTCCCACCCCCTGCTCCGCCGCGTCCGAGCCGACGCCGACCGTGCGTCCTACGCCCTCACCGCCGAGGTCCACCCGGTCCTCGCCCTGGTCGCCCCGTCCGACGTGACCGTCACCGGGCCGCTCCGGGAGGTCCGCGTCGTCAAGGACACGGAGGTGGCGGGGCTGGCCCGGACGGGCGGGGTGCTGAAGCCGGCGGACGTGGAGGCGCTGCATGCGATGGCTCGGGACCGGGGGGTGTGGCGTGCCGCCGGCTGAGCCGTGGGGCCGGCCGCCGCGGGCCTTGCTGAGGGCTGCCGCCCCCAGACCCCCGCTTCGGCCTGAACGGTTTCGTCCTCAAACGCCGGACGGGCTGGATTGTCTGGGCCGGCGCTGGAATTTCAGCCCCTCCGGGGCGGAGCCCCTTCAAGGACGGGAAGGGTAGGGGCGGCGGGGGCGAGGACGGTCACGGCAACGACCCCGCACCGTCCCCGTCGAGAAGCGGAGCCAGCAAGTCGCCGTACTCCTCCAGACGCGCAGCCAGATCCGGCGCGAGGATCGTCAACCCGTCGGGAGAGCGGCAGCCCTCCACCTCCTCCCACGTGACCGGCGCAGACACGGCCGGCTCACGCCGAGCGCGCAGCGTGTACGGCGTGGCCGTCGTCTTGCGGGCAGCGTTCTGGCTCCAGTCCACGAACACCTTGCCGGGCCGCAGGCTCTTCGTCATCCGGTGAAGCGCCAGCCGGGGCATGGCCTTCTCGGCCTCCACGGCGAGCTCCTTGGCGTACTCGGTGGCCCGCTCGGACGGGGCGGGATGGATCGCCGCGGCGAGATGCAGGCCTTTCGAGCCGGACGTCTTGGCATACGCCTCGATGCCGTCCGCCGCCAGCCGTTCCCGCAGCCAGAGCGCCACCTCGCAGCACTCGACGACCCCGGCCGGCGAACCGGGGTCGAGGTCGAAGACCAGCCGGTCGGCTTCACCCGGCGCCCCGATCACCCACTGGGGCGTATGGAACTCGGTGACGAGGTTGGCCGCCCACATCAGGCTCGCGAGGTCCTGCACGAACACCATGCGGGCCGGCCCCTCGACACGGGGGACCTCGGCCGTGGTGACCCACTCGGGAGTGCCCGGCGGAACGTTCTTGGTGAAGAACACCTGGCCGTCCGGACCGTCGGGGTACCGCAGGAAGGACACCGGCCGATCCCGCAGATGCGGCAGCAGGGCGTCGGCCGTGGTGGCGTAGTAGTGCAGCAGCTCGCCCTTGGTGAAGCCGGTCGCCGGATACAGCACCTTCTCCAGATTGCTGAGCGCCAGCCGTCGCCCCTCCACCTCTGTGATCGGCGTCATACGATGAGAATTCCAGAAAATGCGAGGGATGTCCGGGTGATCCTGGCAAAACGATCGAAAGGGTGCTGCACGTGCGATCCATCTGGAACGGCGCCATCTCGTTCGGCCTGGTCAGCATCCCGATCAAGCTGGTGAACGCCACGGAGAACCGCTCGATCGCCTTCCGCCAGATCCACACCGAGGACGGCGGCCGTATCCGTTACCGCAAGGTCTGCGAACTGGAGGACCGCGAGGTCACCCAGGCCGAGATCGGCAAGGGCTACGAGGACGCGGACGGCACGATCATCCCGATCACGGACGAGGACCTGTCCCACCTGCCGCTCCCGACCGCGAAGACGATCGAGATCGTGGCGTTCGTGCCGGCCGACCGCATCGACCCGCTCCAGATGGACAGCGCGTACTACCTCGCGGCGGGCGGGGCGCCCGCGGCCAAGCCGTACACCCTGCTGCGGGAGGCGCTGAAGCGGAGCCAGAAGGTGGCGATCGCCAAGTACGCCCTCCGTGGCCGTGAACGCCTGGGCATGCTGCGCGTGGTCGAGGACGCCATCGCCATGCACGGACTGTTGTGGCCGGACGAGGTCCGGGCCCCGGAGGGCGTCGCGCCGGACGCGCACGTCACCGTGAACGACAAGGAGCTGGACCTCGCGGACGCCCTGATGGACACCCTCGGTGAGATCGAGCTCGACGAACTGCACGACGAGTACCGCGAGGCCCTGGAGGAGGTCGTCGCCGCGAAGGCGGCCGGCGAGGCCCCGCCGCAGACGCCCGAACCGGCGAAGTCCGGCAAGGTCCTCGACCTGATGGCGGCCCTGGAGAAGAGCGTGCGGGCGGCGAAGGAGTCGCGCGGCGAAGAGCCGGGGGAGGCGGAGGCGGAGGTCAGATCCCTGCCCCAGCGCAAGACGGCCCGGGCGGCGCCCAAGCAGGCGGCCGGCAAGAAGTCGACGGCCGCGACGAAGAAGGCGGCGGCCAAGAAGACCGCGTCGTCGGCGTCGGCCAAGAAGTCGACCGCGAAGACGGCCCAGGGCGCGAAGAAGACAGCGGCCAAGTCGACCACGGCGAAAAGCACCGCCAAGAGCGCCGCGAAGAAGACCGCTGCCAAGAAGACGGCGTCGCGCAAGCGCACAGCCTGAAGTCTGCGCGCCCCTATCTCCGCCGCAGTGCCAACACCGCGTTGTGCCCTCCGAACCCGAACGAATTGCTGAGCACCAGGTCCCCGTCCGCCGGCAACGCCCGCGGCACCCTCCTCACCACATCCAGCCCGATCGCGTCGTCGACCTCCTCGCACCCCACGGTCGGCGGCATCACCCCGTGATGCAGCGTCAGTACGGCGGCGACGGCCTCGACCCCGCCCGCCGCCCCCTGGAGATGTCCCAGGTGCCCCTTGAGTGCCGTGACCGGTACGGGCCGTTGCCCGAGTACCGCCCGCAGTGCGCCCGCCTCCGCGAGGTCGCCCTCGATCGTGGCCGTGGCATGGGCGTTCACGTGGACGACGTCCGCGACACGGCCCCCGGCATCCTTGAGGGCCCGGCGCAGGGCCAGGGCGACGCCGTTGCCGGAGGGGTCGGGAGCGGCCATGTGGTGGGCGTCGGCCGACAGGCCCCAGCCCGCGGCCTCGCAGTAGATCCGCGCGCCACGCGCCCGCGCATGCTCCTCGGCCTCCAGTACGAGGATCCCGGCGCCCTCGCCGTTGACGAACCCGCTCCGGTCCTTGGCGAAGGGACGCGAGGGCGAGCCGGTCGAGGGGTCACCGTCGGCGAGGGCCCGCATCGCCGCGAAGGACGCCATGATCGCCGGAGTGACGACGGCTTCGGCGCCGCCCGCGAGAGCCACGTCGAGCTGTCCGTACCGTATGCGGTCGATCGCCTGCCCTATGGCCTCGGTCCCCGACGCGCAGGCGCTCGTCACGGTCCTCGCCTCACCCGTGATGTGCAGGTCCAGGGAGACCTGGGAGGCGGCCTGTGAGGGCACCGTCATGGGGGTCGTGAGCGGCGAGACCGCGCGCGGCCCTTTCTCCCGCAACCTCCGGTCCCCGCCCACCAGTACGGACGCGTCCCCGAGAATGGCCCCCAGGCTCACCCCGACCCGCTCCGGCCCGACCCCGCTCTCCCGTGTGCCGCCCTCGGCGAACCCCGCGTCGGCCCACGCCTCCCGGGCGGCCAGCACCCCGAACTGCGCGGCCCGGTTCATCCGCCGCGCCACCGGCCGGGGCAGCAGCCGGGCGGGGTCCACGGACACGACCCCGGCGATCCGCACGGGCAGCCCGGCGAACTCCTCCCCCTCCAACTCCCGTATCCCGTGCCGCCCGTCGAGCAGTCCCCGCCACAGCTCGCCGACCCCGACGCCCAGTGGTGTGATCGCCCCGAGGCCGGTCACGACGACCCTCCGGGGTGCCGGCGCGGGTGCGGTGGCCTCGCGTGCGACGGCCTCGCTCATCCGGGCATGCCCCCTCAGGTCGTTGAAAGGGAAACATGCCCAGTTTTCTCACCTCTTGCACGTCACCTCGTGCACGTCCGTTCGACGCGCCGCCTCACAGCAGCGAGGCGATCAGCGCGATCAACTCCTCTCTGCGCGGGCTGAGATAGAAGTGGTTCCCCTCGAAGACCCGGACGTCCAGCCCCTCGGTCGTGACGTCGGCCCACGCCGAGAGGTCCTCGATCGCGCACGCGGGATCACGGTCGCCGCCGCAGGCCGTGACCGGAACTCCCAGCCGGTGCAGACGAGCCGGGCGGTACTTCGCCAGCAGGCCGAAGTCCGCGCGCAGGGCCGGCACGATCACCGGCCGCAGCGCGGCGTGTTCGAAGACGACGGCGCCCTCGGGATTCAGCCGCCGGACGTGGTCCAGGATCTCGGTGTCGGTCGGGAGCGGGCGCGGCGCCTGCTCCTGCGGGACACGGGGCCGGGTGCGGCCCGACACGATCAGGCGGGTGAGGGTGCGGCCGGGGACGTCCTCCAGTCGGCGCGCCACCTCGTACGCCACGGACGAACCCATGCTGTGGCCGAAGAAGGCCAACGGCAGGTCGTCGTCGACCTCGTGCAGCAGGGCCGTCGCGATCGCGTCCGCCAGCTCCTCCATCGTGGTCGCACACGGCTCGGACAACCGGTCCTGACGGCCCGGGTACTGCACCGACACGACCTCGATCTCCGGTGGCGTCAGCGCGGCCCAGTCGTGGAAGAATCCGGCCGCGCCGCCGGCATGGGGAAAGCACACCAGGCGGATCCTCGCGCCGGGCGCGCTCACGCCCCTGAGCCATCGGGTCCGGCTGTCCGGGAGCGGGACGGTCATGACTCCGCCTCGAACTCGGAGAGGAGAGCATCGAGGGCGCCGTCGGTGTCGCCGTTCTGCTTCATCTCGACGATGCGGTTCGTCATGTCCTTCAGCGTGATCGGTTCGAGGAACAGCTGGATCGGCACGTCGATGCCCAGCTCGTCGCGGAGCCGTCCGGCAAGGTGGACGGCCGTCAGCGAGTCACCGCCCGCCTCGAAGTACGTCTGCTCCAGATCGGCGGCGCCGTTGAGGTCCAGCGCCTCGATCACCAACTCGGCCACCGTGGCTTCGAGTTCGTTCTCCGGCGACGGCACCGGCGTCGGCGACGGTTGCGGAAGGGCAGGCGTCTCCGTCGCTCCTTCCGGCGCCGTGGGCCGCCTCAGCGTCAGCGCGCCATGGCTCTCACCCGCGAACGGATATGCCGGGAGCGACACCCGCCGTACGTCACCGTCGAGGGCCGGCCAGGTCACCTCCTCGCCGCTGAGCCATGCCTCGCCCCGGGGGTCGGTCGTGGAGTCCCGGCGGCCCGCGGCCAGCGCCGTGAGCTTGTCGGCGGCCTCCCGTGCCCCGGCGGCCACGACATAGCCGCGTACGGGCATCGCGACCCGGCCCGTGCGCAGGGTGTGGGCGGCATCGGCCAGGGACGGGGCGTCCGCCTCGCGCAGTCGCCTCGCCAACCGGTCTGCGAGGGCGGCGAGTTGGGTCTCGGTGCGGGCCGACAGCGGCAGGACCAGCGGGTGCGCGGGAGTATCCGGTCGGGCCGGCCGCTCCGGTGCCTCCTGCACCACCACGTGCACGTTCGTGCCGCCGATTCCCACCGACGTCACGCCCGCCAGCCGGGGCAGGCCCGCCCGGTCCGGCCACTCCTCCGCCTCGGTCACCAGCCGCAGCGGCGACTCCCGCAGGGCGGGGACCGGGCTGGTGACGTCCACCGTCGGGGCGAGCGTCGCGTTCTCCAGCATCAGGATCGTCTTGATCAGCGCCGCCGCCCCGGCCGCCGCGTCCGCGTGCCCGATGTTCGACTTCACCGAGCCGATTCCGATGCCGACACCCGTGCCGGTGCCCGTGCCGTCACCGCCCGCGAAGGCCGCGCTCGCCGCCTCCAGTTCGATCCGGTCTCCCAGCTCCGTCCCGGTCCCGTGCGTCTCCACGTACTGTGCCGCCGACGGCTCCAGCCCCGCCGCCGCCCACGCCTCCGTGATCGCGGCCGTCTGCTGGTCCACCCCAGGAGCGGTGAACCCGACCTTGCCGGAACCGTCGTTGGTGACGGCCGTACCCCGGATCACCGCACGCACCGGGTCACCGTCGGCCAGCGCGTCCTCCAGCCGGCGCAGCACCAACAGGCCCACCCCGCTGCCCGGCACCGTGCCGGCCGCCTTCTCGTCGAAGGGGCGGCAGCGGCCGTCGGGGGAGAAGATCCCGCCCTGGTAGTGGACGTAGCCCTGCTTGCGCACACTGCCGATGGCGACGCCGCCCGCGAGCGCGGTGTCGCACTCGCCGAGGAGGAGGGCCTGCACGGCGAGATGCACCGCCGTCAGCGAGGTCGAACAGGCCGTCTGGACGGTCATGCTCGGGCCGTCCAGACCCAGGCGGTACGAGATCCACGGCGCCAGGAACTCACGGTCGGTGAGGATACGGACCTGGAGGGCGCCGATCGACGCCGCGAGCGCCGGGTCCGTGCCGGCGGCCAGGGCGTGTTCGGTCGGGCTGCCGCCCACGTACACGCCGGTGCGGGACGGGGCGTTCAGCGGGGCGTGGCCCGCGTCCTCCAGGGCGGCCCAGGCGGTCTCCAGCAGCACCCGGTGCTGCGGGTCCAGGGCCGCCGCCTCGGTGCGGCTGAAGCCGAACAGGTCCGCCTCGAAGCGGTCCGCGTCCGGGAGCCGGCCCTGTGCGGCGACGTACGCGGGGTTGCGCAGCTCCGCCGCGTCCGCGCCGTCGGCGAGCAACTCCTTCTCGGTGAAGGTGGACAGGGAGCAGACGCCGTCGCGCAGGTTGGCCCAGTAGGACTCCAGGTCCGGCGCGCCGGGGAAGCGGCCGCTCATGCCGACGACGGCCACCGCGGATTCGAGATCCTGCATCGGGACTTCTTCGGTCGTCATCGTGTGGTGCCTTTCCTGGAACGGATCTTCTGCAGGGCCGCCCGGCGGTCGCTGCCGCGCCGGGCCGCCTCCTCGCGGGGTGCGGTGTTCTCGGCCGTACTGTCGAGGTGGGCCGCAACGGCTGCCACCGTCGGATGCCGGAAGAGGTCGACCAGGGCGAGGTCCCGGTGCTCAGGGTGTTCCCGGAGCGCCGCGAGCACCGCCAGCAGCCGTACGGAATTGCCGCCCAGGTCGAAGAAGTTGTCGTGCGAGCCGACCCGGTCCAGGGTCAGCACCTGCTGCCAGACCTCGGCCACACGCTGCTCGGTCGCGGTGCCCGGAGCGGTGTACGACTCGCTCAGCACCGGCCGCGACGACGGGGGGTCGGGGAGCCGGGACCGGTCGGTCTTGCCGGAGCGGTTCAGCGGCAGCTCCGGCAGGCGTACGAAGACGTCCGGGACCATGTATCCGGGCAACCGCCCGGCCAAGTGGGCCCGCAGCACCGCGTCCGGCAGCTCCGCGGTGGTGACGAGATACGCCACCAGCCGCTGCTCGGCACCCTCCCCGCGCACCGCGGCAGCGGCCACCGTGACATCGGCGTGGCCGGCCAGCAGGGCCTCGATCTCGCCCAGTTCGATCCGGTAGCCGCGCAGCTTCACCTGGGAGTCCCCGCGGCCGAGGTAGTGCAGCACGTCGTGCGCGTCGACCCGGCACAGGTCCCCGGTGCGGTACATCCGGCTGCCGGGCGGGCCGTACGGGTCGGCGACGAACCGTTCGGCCGTCATGCCGGGCTGGCCGATGTAGCCGCGGGCCAGGGTGGCGCCGGCGACGTAGAGCTCGCCGGTCACGCCGACCGGGACCGGGCGCAGCCGCCGGTCCAGGACGTAGGCGCGGGAGCCGGGGACGGCGTGGCCGATGACCACCGGCTCGCCCGGACGCAGGTCGGCCGTGGTGGAGTACACCGTGGCCTCACTCGGGCCGTACGCGTTGACGATCCGGCGGCCCTCCTCGCCGAGCCGCTCGACCAGCTCGGCCGGGCACGCCTCGCCGCCGACCGCGAGGGTCCGCAGCTCGGGCAGGGCGCCCGGGGCGCGGGGCAGGGTCATCGCGGCGGACGGCGGCAGGAAGACGTACGTGATGCGGGAGTCCCTGAGCCGTTTCTGGAGCGCCTCGCCGAGCCGCTCGTCCTCCTGCGCGATGTGCAGTTCCGCGCCCGCGACCCAGGGGAAGAACAGGTCGGACACGGCCACGTCGAAGCCGAACGACACGAACTGCAGGACGCGGTCCCGCGCGGTCACCGGGAACACGGGGCGTACGTTCGTCGCGAGGTTGAGCAGCGAGCGGTGCTCGACGGCGACGCCCTTGGGGACGCCGGTGGAGCCCGAGGTGTAGAGGACGTAGGCGAGGTCGCCGGGGGCGCACGACACCGGGGCCTGCGCGGGTGCGGTGTCCGTGTCCACGTCGACGTCGACCCGTAGTTCCGGTACGTCCGTGCCTGCCGGGCCTGTCGTCTCCGCCGCCGTCAGCAGCAGGGACGTGCCCGAGTCGGTGATCATGTAGGCGAGGCGGGCCGCCGGATGTGCCGGGTCCAGGGGAACGTATGCGGCGCCGGCGCGGAGCACCGCGAGGGCGGCAATACCCATGTCGGCGCCCCGCGGCAGCAGCAGGCCGACTCGGTCGCCGCGGCGTACGCCCTGCTCGCGCAGGCGGGCCGCGAGGGTGTCGGCGCGGTGCAGTAGTTCGCGGTACGTCAGGCGCTGGTCGCCGCAGACGAGGGCGGTGGCCTCCGGCTGCCTGGCGGCGCGGTCCGCTATGAGGGCGGGTACCAGCTGCGTCCCAGGGGGTGCCGCGCTGTGCCGTACGGCGACTGCGGGTTCGTCGTGGCTGGTCGCGCCCACGCGGCCGAGCCGCATATCGACACGGCCCGCGCCCCTGGAGGGGGTTGCTGTCCCCTGGGTCAGCAGGCGGGTGCGTTCGTCCGGCGGGAGCATGTCGATGGCCGACAGGGGCGCGTCCGGACTGTCCAGCAACCCCTCCAACAGCGTCTCGAAGCACCGCACCCACCGTCGTACCGTCTCCGCCTCGAACAGTGCGCTGCGGTGGATCAGGTACGCGGCGAGATCCTCGCCCCAGCGCTCCACCTGGAGGTGGAAGTCGAACTTCGCGGTGTCCAGAGCGACATGGACGCGCTCGACCTCGGCGCCGGCCAGACGCAGCGTCAGCTCGGTGTCGTCGTCGTAGCCGAAGACCACCTGGACGACCGGGTCGTGGCTGATCTCGCGGGCCGGGGCGACCGCGTTCACGACTGCCTCGAAGGGAGCGTCCTGGTACGGCTGCGAGTCCAGAAGGGCGGAGCGCAGGCGGTCGATCAGGGCGTGGTACGACGGGTCGCCGGACAGGTCGACCCGCAGGGCCAGGGTGTTGGTCAGCATGCCGACCAGGTCCTGGAGTTCCGGGCGGTCCCGGCCCGAGACGGGGAAGCCGATCACCAGGTCCTCGGAGCCCGACAGGCGGCTCACGAACGCGGCGTACGCGGCGAAGACCGCCATGAACGGCGTACCGCCGCGCGCCCGTGCCGTCTCGGCGATCCGCTCGCGGACCCCGGCCGGCAGCGTGAACCGTTCCGTGCCGCCCGCGGCCGAACGGACCGCACCGCGCGGCCGGTCCAGCGGCAGCGGGACCGTCTCGGCCGCGCCCCGCAACCGCTCGGCCCAGTACGCGACCGAGCCGGCGTACTCGCCGCCCGCCTGCCGCTCCCGCTGCCAGGACGCGAAGTCCGGGAACTGGAGGGCCAGTTCGGGCAAGGAGTGGCCCAGCCCCTTGGTCTCGTTCTCGTAGCCGGCCGACAGCTCCCGCAGCAGCACGCCCAGCGACCAGCCGTCGCAGACCAGATGGTGGGCGACGAGCAGGATGCGGTGGCTGCCGTCGCCCACCGCGTACAGCGTGCAGCGCAGCAGCGGGCCGGTCGTCACGTCGAAGGGGCGGGCGGCCTCCGCGCGCATCCGGGCGTCCACCTCGGCCACGGGGACATCGCGCTCCATGCGCGGCTCGGCCCTCCCGGCCGCCGACACGATCTGCACCGGCACCCCGTCGGTGCCGGTGCGGAACACCGTGCGCAGCGACTCGTGCCGGATGACCAGCGCGTCGAGCGCTCGGCCGAAGGCAGCCGTGTCGAAGGGCCCGTGCACGGCGAAGGCGGCCGGCACATGGTAGGTCGCGCTGCCCGGGTCCATGTGGTCCAGGACGAGCAGCCGGGCCTGCGCGTCCGAGGTCGGGAACTCGTACTCCTCCGAGATCCCGTTACTTATGTCGTCAGCATCCATCTGCCTGCGCTCCGTCCCCCGTGCAGTCCCTTGCCAGTACGTTCTCCACGACCGTGGCGATCTCGCCGACCGGTCCCGCCGTGAGCACATCGCTGTGCTCACACTCCAGTTCGTGCACGTCCACCCCGGCCGAGCAGGCCTGCCACGCCGCGTACTTCTCCTCGGTCGTGGCCTCCGCGGCGCGGGTGGCCGAGAAGAGGGTCACGCGGCCGTCGTACGGCGACGGCTGCCAGGCGCGGGCCAACTCGATGTACCGCTCCATGGCGGCGACCAGCGTGTCGAGGCGCCCTTCGTCCAGGTCGGCGAGCAGGGCGCTGTGCGCGTGGACACGGGCGACGACCTCGGCCCGCTCCAGCGGTCCGGGCCCGGCCGCAGCCCCGGGCAGCGCGTTGCGCAGCAGGCTGTCCAGCGCGGCCTGTTCCACGACCGCCGGGTCCAGCGGCACGCGGGCCACCTCGGGCGGCTTCGGCATCGCGTCCAGCACGGCGACGAGCTCGACCTCCTCGCCGGCCGCGCGCAGCCGCACCGCCAGCTCGTGGGCGACGGGCCCGCCGAAGGAGCGGCCGAGCAGCAGATACGGTCCGTGCGGCCGCACCGCGCGGATGCGCGACAGGTAGCTCTCGGCCAACTCCGAGACGGTTCCCGGCAGTTGCTCGCCGCGCAGCACCGGCGTCTGCAACGCGTACACCGGCCGCCCGGGCGCGAGGTGCGGCAGCAGCGCCGCGTACGCCCAGCCGAGTCCCAGCCCCGGGTGCAGACAGAACAGCGGGGGCAGGTCGCCCTCGCGGCGCAGGGTGAGCAGCGGGGCGTACGCGTCCTCGTCGTCCCGGTCCTCCGCCTGCCCTGTCGCCAGGCGGGTGGCGAGCGCGGCGGGTGTGGGTGCCTCGAACAGCGCCGCCGGTGACACCCGGGTCCCCAGCTCCGCGTGGATCCTCGCGGTCAGGCGCAGGGCGAGCAGCGAGTGCCCGCCGTGCGCGAAGAAGTCGGCGTCGGGGCCGAGCGCGTCGACGCCGAGCACCTGCGCGAACAGCGCGCACAACCGCTGTTCCCGCCCCGGCCGGGCGATCCGCCTGCCACGGCCCCGCGGGCCGCCGTCCGGTTCGGGCTCGGGCAACGCGGCCCGGTCGACCTTGCCGTGCGCGGTCAGGGGCACGGTGTCCAGGCGGGACCAGGCCGAAGGCAGCAGATGCGCGGGCAGCGTGCGCGCCGCGTGCTCCCGTACGAGGTCCGGGTCGCCGCCCACGACATACGCGACCAGCCTCTTGCCGCCGCCCGGCCCGGGGCGTGCGGCGACGACGGCCCGCTCCACGCCCGGGCAGCCGGCCAGGGCGGCCTCCACCTCGGCGGGCTCGATCCGGAAGCCGCGCACCTTGACCTGGTCGTCGCCGCGGCCCATGAACTCCAGGTCACCGCCCGGGAGGCGGCGCACCAGATCGCCCGTGCGGTACATCCGGGCGCCGGGCGGGCCGTACGGGTCGGCGACGAAGCGCTCGGCGGTCAGGCCGGGGCGGTTCAGGTATCCGTGGGCGAGCCCGGCGCCGGCGACGTAGAGCTCGCCGACCGTTCCCGTCGGGACCGGGCGCAGGAGCCGGTCGAGGACGTGGGCGCGGGTGTTGTCGAGGGGCCGGCCGATCGGCACGGACCCGCCGACGTCACCGCTCACACGGTGGGCCGTGGCGAACACGGTGGTCTCGGTGGGGCCGTAGCCGTTGACGACCCGGGTGCCGGGGCAGAGTTCGCGCACCCGGCGCACCGCCTCGGGCGCGAGGACGTCCCCGCCCGCCCACACCTCACGCACACTGCCGAGCACCTCGGGCGCGATCTCCGCGACGGTGCGCAGGAGTTCCGCGGTGAGCCACACAGCCGTGACGCGCGCTTCGGGCAGCAGCCTCTTGAGCACGTCAGGGGTGACCGGGCCGGGCTGGGCGACCACCACGGTGCCGCCGTTCAGCAGGGGCACCCACATCTCGTAGGTCGCGGCGTCGAAGGTGTGCGGGCTGTGCAGGAGGACGCGCTCGTGAGCGCCGCCCGTGAAGCGGGAGTCGGCGGCGAGTTCGGCGACGGCTCGGTGCGGGGTGACGATGCCCTTGGGTTCGCCCGTCGAGCCGGACGTGTACATCACGTAGGCGGGGGATTCGGGGGGCACGGGAGCCGTCGGCGGGTGTGCGGTGGAGTGGGATTCGCGGAGGTCCAACGCCCGTACACTGCCCGGCAGTTGTACCTCGGCGGCGATGAGCGCCACCCGTGCGTCAGCCGCCTCCACCAGCGCCGCCAACCGCCCCGCCGGAGCCCCCGCATCCAGCGGCAGACAGCACGCGCCCGCCTTCAGCACCGCCAGCTGTGCGACGACCATGGACACGGACCGGGCCAGCGGCAGCGCCACGGTGTCGCCGGGCCGTACCCCCGCCTCCCGGAGCCGGCCCGCCAGCGCGTCGGACGCCGTGCCGAGGCCGGCGTACGTCAGCACCTCACCGTCGGACTCGACGGCGGGCGCGTCGGGCGTACGGGTCACGTGCTCGGCGAAGCGCCCGGGGATGCTCAGCGCCTGGGGCGTCGTACGCATGGGACGCGCCGGCCCGTCGGAGAGGGCGAGCAGGTGTCGCCGCTCCTGCGGCGGGAGGACGTCGAGCCGGTCGGCCGGTGTCCCGTCGGCGGAGGTCAGTGCCTCCAGGGCGCGCGCCAGGCGGGCGCCGATCGTGGGTGCCGGGATGCCCCGGCGGCAGCTGACCCGCAGCAGCATCCGCTCGCCTGCGACGACGGCGATCGTCACCGGGTAGTGCGTCGCGTCCCGCGTCTCGACCAGCTCGACGGCCGGGGCGGGGCCTTCGGCGCGCGGGAAGTTCTCGAACGCCAGGACCGTGTCGAAGAGTTCACCCGCGCCCGCGGCCCGCTGCACCTCCGAGAGCCGTACGTGGTGATACGGCGCCAGCCGCAACTGCTCGTCCTGGACGCGGGCCAGCAGCTCGTCGACGCCCTCGCCGGAGCGCAGCCGGATCCGTACGGGCAGCGTGTTGATGAACAGCCCCACCATCCGCTCGACGCCCGGCAGATCGTGCGGCCGCCCGGAGACGACCGCGCCGAACACCAGGTCCTCGGCACCGGTCATCCGGGCCAGCACCAGGGCCCAAGCGGTCTGCGCGACGGTGTTGACGGTGACGCCGGCGTTCGCGGCACGGCGGGTGACGGCCGCCGTCAGCTCGGGCGTCAGCTCGATGTCGACCGTGTCCTCAGGGCCGTCGGGCCCCTCGGGCGACAGCAGGGCGGGCCGCGCAAGACCGCCCAGCGCCTCGCGCCAGGCGGCCTCGGCCCCGACCTGGTCCTGACCGTTCAGCCAGACCAGGTACTGCTTGAAGGGTGCGGCGGGTGACAGCTCCCCGGTACCCGCAGCCAGCGCCTCCAGCTCCTGCGCGAGCAGCGGCAACGACCAGCCGTCCAGCAGGATGTGGTGGAAGGCCAGCAGCAGATCCGCACCCTCGTCGTGCCGCACCAGCGTGGCCCGCACCAACGGCGGCCGGGCCAGATCGAAGCGGCGGTCCCGGTCCTCGGCCATGAGACGGGCAAGCTCCGCCTCCGTCGCGTCCGGCGTGCGCCCGGTGCGGTCGGCCTCCGTCCAGGGCAGCTTCACCGCGCGCGGGATCACCTGCACCGGCCGCTCGACGTGCTCGTGCCTGAAGCACGCCCGCAGATTGGGATGCCGCTCCAGCAGCCCGGCCACCCCGGCCCGCACCGCCTCGGCCGTGACGCCGGGGGCGATCCGGAACCGCGCCTGCACCAGATACGGGTCGGGTCCCTCCGGATCACGCAGGGCGTGGAAGAGCAGCCCCTCCTGGGCGGGGGACAGCGGCAGTACGTCCGCGATACGGCCGCCCATCAGTCGTCCCCCTCGCTGTCCTCGTCGGCCGGCTCGAAGTCCAAGTCGTCCTCCAGCAGGGCGAGTTGATCGGAGGACAGGTCGACGAGCGGGAAGTCGGAGCTGGTGTGGCCGCCCGTGCCGGCGCGGCGGGTGTGCTCGACCAGCACCTCGATCGCCCCGCACCACAGGCGGGCCAGCTCCTGGACCTCGTCCTCGCCGAGCTCGCCGCGCGCGTAGGAGAACCCGGCGTTCAGACACAGCCGTCCGCCGCCCCGCTCCAGGACCAGCGCGTCCACTTCCACCGCGTGCCCGAGCGGCAGCGCCTCCGCGGCCATGCCGAGCAGCTCGCCGTCGGCCGTGTCGCCGCCGGAGAACCGGCCCAGGTAGTTGAAACGCAGGTCGGGGACGGGCAGCGCGGCCAGCTTCGGGGCGGTGTCCGGGTTGAGGTGGCGCAGCAGACCCCAGCCGAGGCCGCCCGAGGGGACCGCCCGCAGCTGCTCCTTGACCTGCTTCAGCGCCTCACCGGCCGCGTCCTGCGCCGGCTGCCAGAAGTCCGGGCCGAGCGCGGCGCCCGCGTCCACCCGGACCGGGTACTGGGTGGTGAACCAGCCGACCGTACGGGAGATGTCGGCCGGCGTGGCGAGCGCCTCGCGGCCGTGGCCCTCCAGGTGGACCAGCAGACCGGAGCCCGCGTCCCGGCGCCGTACCGCAGCCGCGGCCAGTGCTGTCAGCAGTACGGCGTCCGGGCCGCAGTGGAAGGCCGTGGTCACCTCGGACAGGGCCGCCTCGGTGACCTCGGGCGTCAGCTCGACGGTGAGTACGGCACGGCGCCCGCCGACACCCCGGCCGCCGGCGATCCGCGCGTCCGGGCCGGTCAGCATCCGCTCCCACCAGGCCGACTCCACATCGGCGAGCTCGGGCCGCACCGCCTCCTGCGTCAGCAGCCGCGCCCAGCGCGCGAAGGACGTGCCCGTGCTCTCCGGCAGCCGCTCCCCGGCCAGCCCGGCGGCCAGTTCGGGACCCAACAGCCGCCAGGACACCCCGTCCACCGCCAGATGGTGCACCGTCAGCAGGAGCAACCCCGACTGCCCGGCAGAAACGTCGAGCCAGGTCGCCCGCACCATCTCGCCCTGCTCCGGGTCGAGCCGCACCGACGCCGCCAACTCCTCGGCCAGTACCCGCGGATCGGCACCGGCGGGTACCTCGACGCGGTCCACCGCCACGCCGGGGACCTCCTCGGGAACCTCCAACTCCCCGTCCACGAGCCGCATCCGCAGCACACCGTGCCGCTCGACCAGCCCGCGCACCGCCGCCTCGACCCGCTCCGGGGTCATGTCCCGCGGCACCGGGAACACCATCGACTGCGTGAACGCCGCCGCGTCCCCGCCGCCCTGCTCACGCCACCAGCGCATGACCGGCGTGAGCGGGAAGCGTCCGGTACCGGAATCCGGGCCCGCATCCGTGCCGCGGTCCGTCACCGCCCGCGCCGTCAGCGCGAGTGCGGCAGGCGTACGGGCCGTGAAGACGTCACGCGGGGTGATGCCGAGCCCCGCCCCCGAAGCGCGCCCCGCGAGCTGGATCGCCATGATGCTGTCGCCGCCGAGCCGGAAGAAGTCGTCGTCGGCACCGACCCGTTCGACGCCGAGCACCTCCTCGAACAGGGCGCACAGGGCGACTTCGCGGACCCCCTCCGGCGCCCGACCGGCACCGCCGGGACGAGTCCCCGGCGCGGGCAGCGCCGCCCGGTCCAGCTTGCCGTTGGGCGCCAGCGGCAACGCCTGAAGCACCACCACGTCGGCCGGCACCATGGCGGCGGGCAACCGCCCGGCGGCGTACGCCAGCAGTGCGTCCGGCGCGGGTTCGGTGCCGGACGCGCCGACGACGTACGCGACGAGCCGCGGCCTGCCCGGCCGGTCCTCGCGTACGACGGCCACGGCCTGTTCCACCGAGGGGTGCCCGGTGAGGACGGCCGCGATCTCGCCCGGCTCGATGCGCTGACCCCGGATCTTCACCTGGTCGTCGGACCGGCCCAGATACTCCAGCTGCCCGTCGTCGCGCCGCCGGGCCAGGTCCCCGGTGCGGTACATGCGTGCGCCGGGCGCCCCGTACGGGTCGGCGACGAACCGCTCGGCGGTCGCCCCCGGCCGGCCCAGATAGCCGTACGCCACCCCCGGGCCCGCCAGATACAGCTCGCCGCTCACCCCGGGCGGCACCGGCCGCAGCCGCCCGTCGAGCACGTACGCGCGCGTGCCCGGCAGCGGGGCGCCGATGGGCGGGGTCGTGCCGTCGCCGGTCAGCGGGCCGGCGACGGTGGCGGCGACGGTGAACTCGGTGGGCCCGTAGGCGTTGTGGAACCGGCGCCCGCCGACCGCCCAGCGGGCCACCAGCTCCGGCGGGCACGCCTCCGCGCCCACGGCCAGCGACCGCAGCTGCGGGTACTCCCCGGTGGGGACCGTCGCCAGCACCGAGGGCGGCAGCATCGCGGCGCTGATCTGGAGCCCGGTCAGCACATCGGCCAGCCCTTGCCCGGCGAGCGGCCCCTCGGGCGGCACGACCAGCGTCCCGCCCGAGCCGAATGCCATGCACATCTCGGCCACGGAGATGTCGAACGCGGGCGACCCGAGCTGCAGGACCCTGCTGCCGGGGCCCAACGCCATGGAGTCCACGAGCCCCTGAGCGAGCGCGGCCAGCCCGGTGTGCGGCACGAGAACACCCTTGGGGCGCCCGGTGGACCCGGAGGTGTGTATGACGTAGGCCGGTTCGAACGCCCCCCAGGGGCGCGGGGCTGTCATTGATTTGCGGCGTCCCGGCAATTCCAGCGATTCGCTCAACGCCAAGGTCGGCACTTCCGTATCGACCGGCACCCCCCGCTCACCCACGACCAACAACACCGGCCCCGCATCCGCCAGTGCCAGCGAAACCCGCTCCGCCGGATAATCGGGGTCGATCGGCAGATACGCCGCCCCGGCCCGCTGCACCGCCAGCAACGCAGGCACCATCGCCGAGGTGCGCCCCAGCGCGAGAGCCACGACCTCCCCCGGCCCCGCACCGCGCTCGGCGAACACCGCGGCCAACCGGTCGACATGGTCGACGAGTTCGGCGTAGGTCAGCGTCAGCGATGCGGCATCCAGCGCGGGCGCGTCGGGGGTGCGGGCCGCCTGCCGGGCCACCAGGTCGGGGAGGGCCAGCGGCTCGGGGGCCGGAGCGCCGGATGCCAGGTCCGCGAGCCTGCGCCGGTCGGCCTCCGGCACCAGCCCGACCTCCGCGAGCGGCACCTCGGGGTCGGCGGTGAAGCGCCGCAGCAGCTCCAGGTAGGCGTCCGTCCAGTGCCGTACGGTGTCGGCGCCGAAGAGGGCCGTACGGATCTCGAAGCTGCCGTCCATCGCGCCGTCGTCGGCGTCCCGGACGATGCCCACGAGGTCGTGCTCGCCGCCGGTGTGGATGCGCTCGGGCTCGCTGAACTCCCGCAGCGCGGCCACGCTCCGCTGCTGGGTGAGGTGCATGAACACCCACTGGAACAGCGGGGAGCGCCCGGCGCTGCGGTCGGGGGCGACCGTCGAGACGATCCGGCCCACGGGCACGTCGGCGTTGGTCATCAGCTCGGGGAAGTCCGTGGCGAACCGGGACAGCACGTCGGCGAAGGAGTCCCCGGGCCGGATCCGCCAGCGGGTCGGGATGGCGTTCATGACGTACCCGATGACCCGCTCCAGGCCCTTGGCCGCACGGTTGGCGGTCGGGGTGCCGAGCACCATGTCGTCGGCGCCCGTGAGGCGGTGCGCGAGGACCGCGAAGGCCGCCATCAGGACGACGTAGACCGAGGCGCCGCGTTCCCGGGCCAGGGCCCGAATCGCCTGGGCGGTCGGGGCGTCGACGCGGAACGGGATCTGCGCGATGTCGTCGCCGGTGTCGTTACGGCTGCCCGGCACGGTGAGCGGCCCCGGCGGCTCGGCCAGGTAGCGGCGCCAGAAGTCCAGCCGCGCCGCGAAGACGCCGGCCTCCTCCAGCTCGCCCTGCCAGGAGGCGAAGTCGGCGTACTGGACGAGGGGGCGGGACGTGGTGGTACCACTGCCGTCGCCGGTCGCGTGGTGGGCCTCGGCGAACTCGGCCTGGAGCACGTCGAAGGACCACCAGTCGGCGATGACGTGGTGCAGGCCCAGCATCAGCGTGGTCCGCCGCTCGTCGACGGTGACGAGGCGGGCCCGCATCAGGGGGCCGCCGGCCAGGTCGAAGGAGCGGCGCCGGAAGGTCTCGAAGGCCTCCGCGATGGTGGTGCCGGTGCCGCGCAGGTCCTCCCGCTCCAGCACGAAGCGGTCCTCGGGCGGGAAGGTGACGTGCAGAGAGCCCGGTTCGCCGCCGATGCGCGCCCGCAGGATGTCGTGCTGGGACCGGACCAGGGTGAGCGCGGTCTCCAGCCGGTCCGGGTCGACCGGCTCGACGGTCTCGTCGAAGTGGTAGGCGCTGCACAGGTTCAGCGCCGGAGTGCCGGGATACAGCGACTCGTACACCCACAGGTCCTCCTGCGCGGGACTCAGCCGCACCGGACCGTCCCCGTCCCGGCGCGGCACGACCGCCGGGATCAGGCCCAACTGCCCGGACTCCACGAGCCGGCGCATCAGCCGGACGCGCTGCTCACCGCTGAGCGCGCCGAACCGCTCGGCCATCGAGGCACTCGCCCTGGCCGCCCCCGTTGTCCCCGTCACGCCACGTCCTCCCGGTGCCTTGCGAAATCCCCTGTCACGCCACGTCCTCCCGCAGTTCGGCCAGCCGGTGCAGCCCGGCCAGCACCTCGTCGCGGCCGAGGCCGAAGTCCACGAAGCAGGCGACCTCGTCGCAGCCCAGCTCGCGCAGATCGGCGAGCATCTTCCGGCAGGTCGCGGCGGAGCCGAGCAGGCTGCCCCAGGTCAGATAGCGGTGGAAGGCGAACTCGGCCAGCAGCGCGGTCTGTTCCTCGGTGAGCTCCGCCGTCGACTTGTCGGCCGTCCGGTTGGCGGTCGTCTGCCGGACGTACGACTGCAGATACCGCTTCAGCGGTACGGCGGCCAGCCGCCGCGCCTCCTCGTCGTCCGCGCCGACGAACGTGTGCGCCATCAGCGTCACCCGGCCGTGCGCGTCGGTGCCGCCCTGGTCGGGGGCGGCTGCGCAGGCGGCGCGATAGCGGGCGATCTTCTCGGCCAGTTCGTCCCGGCTCTGCCCGACGGTCGCCCCGAGCACCCCGGTGCGCAGGCTTCCGGCGGCCTCCCAGGTCACCGGGTTGCCGGAGCTGGTCAGCCACAGGGGCAGGGTGTCCTGCACGGGCCGGGGCTGCGGCAGGACGGCCACCGAGGTGCCGGTGCCGTCGGTGAACTCGGCCGCCTCGCCCGCCCACAGCCGCCGCAGCAGCGGTATGTCCCGGAGGGTCTGCTCGCGCCGGCCCTCGTAGTGGTCCGGGGCCAGCACGAAGTCGGTCGAGTGCCAGCCCGTGGCCGCGGACAGCCCGATCCGGCCGTGCGAGAGGTTGTCGACGACCGCCCAGTCCTCCGCGATCCGCAGCGGATGGTGCAGCGGCAGGATCACGCTGCCCGCGCGGATGTTGATCCGCTCGGTGGCCACCGCGAGCGCCGCGCTGAGCACCGGCGGGCTCGGGAACACCTGGCCCACCTGCTGGAAGTGCCGCTCGGGCGTCCAGATCGCGTGGAAGCCGAGCCGGTCCGCGGTGCGGGCCACGGTGAGGATGTCGTCGTAGGCCTCGCTGTGCCGCGGCGCACCGCCGGCCGCGAGGTGGTCGGCGGGTGTGTCGGCGCCGAAGAACATCACGCTCAGGTCCATGGCACCTCCTTCTGACTCGGGTCGTCGGTACGGCCTGTACCGGGGACGTCGGTACGGCTGCCGCGGCCCGGCTGCCGGGGAATGCGCGGTCGGCGCGGGATGGGCGCCGGGGCGGCGGGCGCCTCGGCCGGTGCCCGCTCCAGCTCGGCGGCGAGGGCGGCGACCGTGGGCGAGGTGAACAGCTGGGCCGCCGTCACCGTGCGTCCGGCGCCCGTGAGGCGGGCCGCGACCCGTACCGCACGCAGGGAGTTGCCGCCGAGCCGGAAGAAGTCGTCATGCGGACCGATGTGCTCCACCCCGAGGACGTCGGACCAGACGGCCGTGATCTCCCGGTGCAGGACGGAGTCCGCCGGATTGCCGGCCGTCGGTGTGGGGGCGAGGACCGCGTCCCGCGCTGCGTCCGCCCGCCGGGGCGGCTCCGGCAGCGGCAGCCGGGACAGCGGTACGTCCGGCTCGGCGGCCGTCGCGCGCAGCGCCTCGACGACCGCGTCCGCCAGCCATTCGACGAACTCCGCTTCCAGACACGAGGTCCGGTACTCGAAGACCAGCGTCATACCGTCCGGCGCGCCCGACGGACCGTGGTCGTCGGTGACGTCGACCAGCAGCTCGAACCGTGCCGTGCCGGTGCGCAGCGGCTCCACGCCGGACTCGGCGCCGGGCAGGTCCACCTCGGCCCGGGCGTTGTTCTGCAACGCCAGCACGACCTCGGTGAACGGCTGCCGCCCCGGGGGCCGTACGGGGTTGAGCGCTCCCACGACCTCCTCGAACGGCACGTCCTGATGGGCGAAGGCGTCCAGCGCCGTCTCCCGGGTACGTGCGAGCAGCTGCCGGGCCGTGGGGTCGCCGGACGCGTCGTTGCGCAGCACCAGCATGTTGACGAAGAACCCGACGACGTCGTCGACCGTGCCGTCGAGCCCCCGCCCGGCGATGGGCGAGCCGACCGCCAGATCCTCGCCGGCCCCCGCACGCACCAGCACGGCCGCGAGGGCGGCGTGCAACGCCATGAAGAGCGTGGCACCCTCCGCCCGGGCCCCGTCGACGATCAGCGCGTGCGCCCGGGCGTCCAGCCGCCGTACGACCGTGGCGGCGTCCCGACCCGGCACGGCGGGCCTTCCGGAGCGCCGCGGGAGCAGGGGGCCACCGGTCGGGAGGCCGGCCAAGGCCTTGCGCCAGAAGCCGAGCTGGGCCGCGGCGAGCGATCCCGGATCATCCTCCGCGCCCAGCCGCTCCTGCTGCCGGCGGGCGAAGTCGGCGTACGGCACCGGCAGCGGCGCGAGCTCCGGCGCGGAGCCCGAGACCCGGGCGGCGTAGGCGCGCGACAGGTCCCGGAAGAGCGGGGGCAGGGACCAGCCGTCGCCCGCGACGTGGTGCAGCACGAGCAGCAGCGCGTGCTCTCCCGGCCGGTCCTGGATGCCGAACAGCACGGCGTGCAGGGGAAGTTCGGCGGCGAGGTCGAACCGGTGCCGGGCGGCTTCGGCGACGGCCTTGTCCAACTCGCCTGATGTCACCGCGGCCTGCCGAAGGCGGGGAAGGGCCTCGGCGCCGACCCGTATCCGCTGGCGCGGCTCACCGTCGCGCTCCTCGAAGACCGTACGCAGCGCCGCCTGCCGGGCGGCCACGTCCCCGAGGGCGGCCCGAAGAGCCTCCGGGTCGACCTCGCCGCGCAGCCGCACCAGCACCGGAAGCGTGTAGGCGTTACCCGCGTCGACCTGGTCGAGGAACCACAGGCGGCGCTGGGCGTACGACAGGCGCAGCGCATGCCCCTCCGGGGCAACTACGGCGTCCTCGTCCCGCCCTGCTTCCGCCGCCCGCCCTGCCTCCTCCTTGTCGGCCTTCTCCACATACGGCACCAGCGCCGCCGGCGTCCGGCACTCGAACAGGGTCCGTAGGCCGACCTGGGCGCCCAGCGTCCGATGGATCCGCCCCAGCAGCCGCGTCACCGTCAGCGAGGTGCCGCCGAGCGCGAAGAAGTCGTCCTCCGGACCGACCGACGCCACCCCCAGCACCTCGGAGAACAGCGCGCAGAGCGCCTCCTCGACGGGGCCGGACGGCTGCCGTGCCGACGCCGACGCGAGGGAGCCGGTGACCGGGCCGGGCTCCGGCAGAGCGGCGCGGTCCAGCTTGCCGTTGGGAGTGAGGGGCAGGGCGTCGAGGAGCACGAAGGCGGCCGGGACGAGGTAGTCGGCCAGTACGCGGGCCGCGTGGTCCCGCAGTTCCTCTTCCAGCAGCCGGTGTTGATGTCCCTCACGCGGGACGACGTACGCGATCAGCCGCTTGTCTCCGGTGGCGTCGGGACGGGCGAGCACGGCGGCCCGGACGACACCCGGATGGCGGGCCAGCACCGTCTCCACCTCGCCGGGCTCCACCCGGAACCCGCGGATCTTCACCTGCGCGTCGGCACGCCCCAGATACTCCAGCACCCCGTCCGCCCGGCGCCGCACCAGGTCACCGGTGCGGTACATCCGGCCGCCGGCGGGCCCGTACGGGTCGGCCACGAACCGCTCGGCGGTCAGCTCGGGACGGCCGCAGTAGCCGAGGGCGACGCCCGCCCCGGCGGCGTACAGCTCACCCGTCTCACCGTCCGCGACGGGCCGCAGCCGCTCGTCGAGCACCCGGAGCCGTTTCCCGGCCAGCGGACGCCCGATCGGCACCGGGCTGCCGTCCCTCACCTCCTCGGCGGTGACCGGATGAACGGTCAGGAAGACCATGCCCTCGACCGGGCCGTAGCCGTTGCTCAGCCGCAGCGCGGGGTAGCGCTCCAGGGCGCGGGCCGCGTGGGCGGGCGACAACGGCTCGCCCCCGACGATCAGTTCGCGTAGGCCGGCGAGCGCCCGCGGGTACTCGTCGACGATCACGTGGAAGAGGGAGGCGGAGAGATACAGGGAGGTGACGGCGTGCCGCTCGACCAGGCCGGCCGTCACCACCGGGTCGGGGCGCTGTCCGGGGTGCAGTACGCACAGTCCGCCGTTCAGCAGCGGACCCCACAGCTCCATCGCGAACGCGTCCCAGGACACCGGGGAGCACTGCAGCCATACCGCGCCGGGCCCGAACGACGCGAAGTCCTGCCCGGTCAGCGTCCCGGTGATCGCGGCATGCGAGGCGACGATGCCCTTCGGGCGGCCGGTGGAGCCGGAGGTGAACATTACGCAGGCCGGGTCCTGCGGCTGTACCTCCACGGTGCCGCGCCGCAGTGGCTCGGCCTGTTCCGCGTCCTCCACGGTCACCGACTCGACTGCGGGTAAAGGCTGTGGGGAACCGCGCCGGGATACGACCACCGCGACGCCCGCGTCTGCCGCCATCCCGCCCAGCCGTTCCGCCGGAAAGTCCGGGTCGAGCATCGCGTAGCCGGCACCGGCCTTGAGCGTGCCGAGCAGTGCCACCACCATCTCGGCGGACCGCTCCAGGTATACGCCCACCAGGGCCCCTGGCCGTACGCCGTGCCGCCGCAGCAGCCCGGCCAACCGGTCGGCCCGCGCGTCGAGTTCGCCGTAGCTCAGCCGCTCGTCGCCGGACACCAGCGCGGTCGCCGCCGGGGTCCGCCGGGCCCGTTCCTCGAAGAGTTCATGCACGCCGTGCAACGCCCCCGTTGCTTCCGTCTCAGGCATCGGAGGCCGTGCGAGCGGGACATATGTCCGTCCAGCGGTCTTCGACGTAGGCGAGGCAGTCCGCGCGGCTGCTCGCGGTCAGAGCCACGTCCCACCCGTCCGGCACGGTGATCCCGTCGGGCCAGAGCGAGAACTGGCCCTCGGCGTTGGTGAGTACGAGGTAGGTGCCGTTCTCGTCCTCGAACGGATTGGTGGTCATGGTCAGCCCTCCACGAATTCTTTGCGCCCCGGGTTCTCGGGGTGGTCGGGGTTCTCCGGGCCGTCGGGGTCGCCGGGGCGCCCGGAGCTGTCGGTGGCAACGATGCCGGTGGCATCGATGTCGGTGGCTTCGGGGGAGTCGTCGCTGACATCGGGCAGCAGCGTGTCGATCTCCCGCACCGTGCGCCGCGTCATGCTCAGCACCCCGACGGCGATGCCGCACAGGCCGGCGATGAGCAGCATCGCGGCCATACCGCTGCCCGGCCCGTCGCCCACGAGCGGCCCCAGCACCACGAAGATCCCGGTACCGGCCGCGGCCTGCGGTTCGAAGACCTCGTCGGCGAGCGGTCCGGAGACGGCGGTCGCCAGCGGGACGGAGAGCTGCGACAGGAACATCACGGCGCCGAAGACCCGGCCGTGCCACTCCTGAGGCACCTTGGTCTGCACGATCGCCTGCATCACGCCGTTGATCATCGGCATCAGCGCCGCGCCCACGAGAATGGCCGCGCACCAGCCGACCACGCCCCCGACGAGCGCCATCGCCACCTGGGCGGACAGGCACATGCCGATGATCCCGAGCAGCATGCCCCGGGCCCGGTTCCTCGGCCCGCTCCACGCCGCCATCAGCAGCCCGCCCGCGACCCCGCCGACACCGATCGCGGTGTTGACGCTCGCCAGCGCCGCGGTCTCACCGCCGGACCGCGCCAGAACCATGGGCTGTACGGCGGCGAAGCCGAAGACCATGACCAGGTTGACCACGCAGAAGGCCAGCATCAGATCGCGCAGGCTCGGATACCGGAAGAGGAACCGCATCCCCTCCATGGCCTCGGCGGTGAGCTTCTTGCGCGGCCCGCCCGCCGGCTTGCTCGCGGGACCGGTGTCCCCCCGCATCCGTACCACCCGGATGGCGACCAGCGCGAGAGCGAAGCTCACCAGGTCGGCGACGAGGATGAAACCGAGCCCGGAGAACGCCACCAGGAGCCCGCCGAGAGCGGGACCGCCGACGTCCGCCGTGCTCTTGGCGCTGGCCAGCAGACTGTTGGCCCGTTGCAGCTGGGCCTTGTCCACGAGCAGCGGCACCGAGGCGCCCAGCGCCGGGAACTGGAAGGCGGCGGCCGAGCCGAGCAGCATGACGGCGGCGTAGACCTCCCAGGTGTGCAGCCCGCCGGTGAAGTGCAGCACGCCGAGCAGCGCCACGATCAACAGCCCGCCGCCGTCGGCGACTTGCAGCGCCGTGCGTCGCTTGACCCGGTCGACGAAGGCTCCGGCGAGCGGGCTCAGCAGCACCTGGGGGAGGAGGGCACACAGCGACAGCGTGGTCAGGGCCGTCGCCCGGCCGGTGGCCGACCAGGTCTCGAAGACGAAGGCGAAACGCAGGACCGAGTTACCGACCAGGGATATCGCCTGCCCGCTCCAGACGAGCATGAAGGGGCCCATGCCGGCGAACCGGCCCGGCCTTCCCCCGTCCTGCGCGGTGTCGTCGAGCGAGCGCGCCGAATCGGCCACGTGAGTACCCCCGTCGAATGTGGCTTCCGACCAAGAACCCTAGTTCGAAGTGGAGCGCGGCACATCCCCGATCATGAAACGCGTCCGAGAAGCCCTCACGGATGCGCCTCGATGACTGTGAGAGTGCGCTCCGACTGGCTAGAACTGGTGCTCCTCGTATGCATCTACGAATCTTTGACGACACAACGACATCCGGGACCAGAGACGCACTCTCCGGACAATTCCGTTGTCTCCAGGTGGGGTTGCCCGGGTTGCGTCGCCCTTCCGGCCGCGGTTCACCGTGGGCGGCCGCTCGCCGCGGGGGTCTTTTCCCCAGCGGTTGACCGATGGACTGGCCCGACCAACTGCCCCCTCCCTAGGATGTGTTGTCGGCGAGGTGATCTCCTCGGCCGGCCCTGTGACTGGGGGAAACGATGGAGCCTGGAAAGCAGCTGTCCACGTCGATCGATGCCGCGATCCCGACAGCCGCGCGCATGTACGACTACTACCTCGGCGGCAAGGACAACTACGCCTCCGACCGAGCCGCCTGCGAGGAGCTGGACAAGGTCGTCCCCAGCACCCGCGCCCTCGCCCTGAACAACCGCCGCTTCCTGCAGCGCGCGGTCAGGACACTGGCCGAGGACTACGGCATCCGGCAGTTCCTCGACCACGGCTCAGGCCTGCCCACCCAGAACAACGTCCACCAGGTCGCGCAGTCCATCGACCCGTCCTCGCGCGTGGTCTATGTCGACAACGACCCGATGGTCCTGGTCCACGGCCGCGCCCTGCTGGACCAGAACGACAACACGGCCGTCATTCACGCCGACATGCGCGAGACCGGCGCGATCTTCTCCCACCCCGACACCGAGCGCCTGATCGACTTCTCGCAGCCGGTGGCGGTGCTGTTCAACTCGGTCTTCCACTGCATCCCCGACAGCGACACCGACGGCCCCCTCGCCGTGGCACGCCGGGTGCGCGAGCACCTCGCGCCCGGCAGCTTCATGCTGATGTGCCAGCTGGTCAGCGAGGACCCCAAGGTCCGCGAGTTCGTCACCGACTTCATGGACCAGGCGACCCAGGGGCACTGGGGCCGGGTGCGCGAGGAGAAGGACGTCGCGGCGTATTTCGAGGGTCTGGAGATCCTCGAACCCGGCCTGGTCGAGGTCTCCACCTGGCGCCCCGACACCGAGGTGGCGCCGCGCCAACTCACCCAGGAGTGGATCGAGTTCGGCGGCGTGGCCCGACTGCCGTAAACGAAGCCACGCCCCAAGGAGCGCAGCGCCTTACCGGGCGCAGCGCCCTTTCGGGTGCAGTGCCTCACGGGGCAGGGGAGTACCGGGCCTTCGTCTCGCGCAGCCGCTCCAGTGACTCGCGCGGGTTCAGAGCCTCGTCGCCCAGGCGGTCCAGGGCGATCCGGTACTCCTCCGTCTCGTCCTGGTCCTCCAGGAAGGCGGCGCTCTTGATGTGCTCCAGATAGACGATGTCGGCCAGATCGACACCGCCGAAGCGCAGATAGGTGACGGGAATGGCCGGCGCCGACGCGTTGGTCACGTCCAGGGGCACGATCTGCAGGGTCACATGGGGGAGCAGCGCCATCTCCTCCAGGTACTCGAGCTGCTCGCGCATTACCTCGCGGCTGCCCAGCATCCGCAGCAGCACCGACTCGTCGACGATCGCCCACAGCTGAGGCGGGTCCGCGCGGCGCACCAGCTCCCGCCGGCGCATCCGCAGCTCCACGCGCCGCTGCACCTCACGGCCGGGCGCCGACGGCAGCCCGCGCTCCACCACGGCACGCGCGTATGCCTCGGTCTGCAACAGGCCGGGCACGTACTGGATCTCGAAGGTACGGATGGCCGTCGCGGCCTCCTGCAGCCCCACCAGCCGGTCGAACCACTCGGGCATCAGCCGCTTGTCATAGCGCTGCCACCACCCCGGCTCACCGGCACGCTTCAGCAACTGCAGCAGCACCGAGGCCTCGTAGTCCTCGGACCGGTACTCCTTCAGCAGGAGACGGACATCGGCCTCCGTGGGTGGCCGACGCCCCTTGCCCGCCTCGATGCGCGACAACTTCGCCGGACTGAAACCCACGGCACGCGCCGCCTGGTCCTGGGACAGGCCCGCGTCCTCGCGGATACCCGCCAGCTGGACGCCGACCAGCATTTTCAGCAGGGTCGGCGCGGGTTCGGTCCGGCTCAGGTAGGGCTCGAGGCGGGAGATGCGAGGTGACTCGGCGGACATCCTGACTCCCCGTAGACCGGCATACGACAGACCGCATTATCGCATCCCGCCGCCTCGTGCCGCCGGATCCGCAGCAATTAGAAGGCTCAACTTCCGCTTCCCAGCGGTGTTCCGCCTCTCGCCCGGTCCTCCGTCCAGGTCATACGAGGTGGTCGAACTCTCCCTCCTTGGCGCCAGCCAGAAACGCGGTGATCTCGGCCGGCGTGTACACCAGGGCAGGTCCGTCGGGGTCGCGGGAGTTGCGCATGGCGATGCTGCCGTCGCCCAGGCCGGCCACCTCGACGCAGTTGCCCTCGGCATTGCTGTGCCGGCTCTTGATCCAGCGGACGCCCAACGAGCTGGCCCGTACGCCGTTCTGTGCTGTTGGCACTGCACTCTCCTTGCTCACGTTCGGCCACGCGCACGCCCCGGCGCCCCGCCGGGCCCGGACCGCACCACGTGCTCTGCGCAGACACCTTCCCGCAATTTCCCGTGAAATTGCACGGAGACGCCGTCGGCGTGGATAATAGTCCGCGGCGTCAACGGCAGTGCCGACGCCCTGTCCTGACCGTGTATCAGGGAGACGTCGTGTCCTTACCTGCGTACGAAGGGCTCCAACTGCGCGGCAACGCTGCGCCCCATGCGGGGCTGACGGTGACGCCGGAAGCACCCCGCGGCACCTCGGGCCCCCGTCGGCTCGCCGGTCCCGAAGCCCCGCGCACCTCGCCCCGTTCCGCCGCCCTGCGCCTGGTCGGTGCCGAACAGAGCTGCGGCCGAGCCCGCGACTTCGTCCGTCGCACGCTCGACGACTGGGCACTGGACCACTGCAGCGCCGACGCCCTCACGGTGGTCACCGAACTGCTGGCCAACGCCGTACTGCACGCCGTATCGCCCTCGTCGGCCGACGCGACCCCCTCGCGCCCCGAAGCCGAGATCTGGCTGAGGCTCAGCCTCCGGCGCCCGGCCCACCTCGTCTGCGCCGTCATCGACCCGAGCGACAACCCGCCTGTCTACCCGCACACCAGCGACCCCTTCGACGAGCACGGCCGGGGACTGCGCATCATCGACGCCCTCTCCGAACACTGGGGCTGGACGAGACGCCAGCCGACGGGCAAGACGGTCTGGGCGATGCTGCCGACGGCAAGGCAGGCCTGACCCTCCCCGGGCTCCCACTGCGGTGCATCCGCAAATATATGGTTGCAGGCGCCTATTGAGGCAAGTGCCCGAATAGACGGCGATAATTGCTGCCATGGTGCCGCCATGGTGCCGCCGTATTGCTGTGCTGCCGCCGCATCGGCACAATGCGGGCGGTCGATTGGCTCAGTTTTGGGGGCGACACGGGCGTTGGTGTAACACGGTCGCGTTCGCACGACGCAGAACCAGGCAGAAGCAGGTCATCCTCGACGTCCGATTTCTGATTTCGGCTCCGCGGGGGTGTCCTACTCCCTCCGCCCGGCAACTCGTCAGAACGGATTTCCCGTGAACACCGACCCGATCCCCGGCTACCAGCCCTACGACCAGCCGCCACCCCCCGAGCGCTCCCAGCGCAACCCGGACACCGCACGTAGAGCGGCCCTGACCATCTGCACGATCGCCGACATCGCGGCAGGTCTCCTCGGCCTGTGGATCGTGCTGTACCTGCTCGACGCGAACCAAGGGAACGCGTTCGTGGAATTCGTGCACGGATCAGCGGACTGGCTGTCCGGATGGGCACAGGACATTTTCACGATGGACACAGAGGGACTCCGAGTCCTCCTCAATTACGGCCTCCCGGCCGTCCTCTATCTGCTCCTCGGGCACGGAATTGCCGCCCGACTCAACAGGGCCTGACGGCATTACCCAGCGAAGGACCAGCTTTATGGCACCCACTCCCCGCACTCCCACCGGAAGCGATCACCTGCCGATCTATGAAGACCTGGTGCGCGAACGCGGAGACGCCGTGACGGAAGCGCAAATAGCAGCCGCACACACCCAGCACCAGGCAGCGGAACTGCTGACCACGGGGGAGGCCGGCCACGGGGGCCAGCCGACGGGGCATCACCAGCAGCCGCACTTCGGCTGAGCAGCATGCCCCGAGCCCGCTCAGCGCCGGAGCCGCCGGCGAGCCATTCGCCGGCGCCACCGGGCCACCGGACCTTCCTGCCGGGGCCAGCAAAATGACGAAGAGCGGAACCCATCAACACTGGGTCCCGCTCTCTCGTATCGGCATCCGCCCCGATCAGCGACTGATCTCCACTGACCTTCGACGAGTGCCCCCGGCAGGATTCGAACCTGCGCACACGGCTCCGGAGGCCGTTGCTCTATCCCCTGAGCTACGGGGGCGTGTCAGGCGCCTTGCTTGGCGGCGACGGGTAGAACCCTACCAGCTTCGGTGGGGTGTTCATGAACGGGTTTCGGGGTCGTGGCACCGGGTGTGACCTGGGATGGCTCACTCGCAGGGGGTGGAAGTGGGGAAAACCCGGACGCGGTGGCCGGTCCGGACCTACTCTCGAGTTGTGCCAGGCGCGTCGGGCCGGGTGCTTGTTGTGGACGACAACAAGGTCATCCGGCAGCTGATCAGGGTCAATCTCGAGCTGGAGGGGCTTGAGGTGGTGACCGCGGCCGATGGTGCCGAGTGTCTGGAAGTCGTTCATCAGGTACGGCCCGACGTGGTGACCCTGGATGTCGTCATGCCACGACTCGACGGGTTGCGGACCGCCGCTCGGCTGCGCGCAGATCCCCGTACGCGTGACCTTCCCCTCGCCATCATCAGCGCCTGTACGCAGTACGAGGTCGATACCGGCCTCGGTGTCGGCGTCGACGCCTTCCTCGCCAAGCCGTTTGAGCCGGCTGAACTCGTCAGCCTCGTAGGCAGGTTGATCGAGGTGAGGAGGAGCACAGAACGGACCCGGGAAGGGGTCGGGGAACGCGACGGCGACGGCACGGACAGCAGCGCCGACACCGCCGCGTTCGGAGGCGTCCTCGGGGCTGCCGGCGAGGCCGCCGGGCGCACCGGAAGCTGACCCGCCGCTGGGCGTTCCGGATTGGCACATCGGGCCCTTCGGAAGCTGACGCCCCGGGAGAGGAAGCCGACGGGCGGGTGCTACGAGCCCGTACCCCAAACACCCTGGGCGCACCGGAACCTGAGGCCCCGGATGGCCCGGGCAGACAGACACTCGAGCGCGCACCGGAGCCTGACGCCGCCGGCCGTTCCGGACGACACTCCGGCCGTTCCGGAAGCCGAAGCCGCCAGGCATTCCGACCCGGCACAACAGGGCGAACGCCCCGGCACCCCGGCACCCCGGCGGACCAGCCGCAGCCCCGGGGCGGACCCCACTCACCCCGGCCGACCAGACAACCCGGCCCTACCGGACCCGCCCCCAGGCCGACCGGACGCCCCGGGGCGCACCCACCCCACCCCCGGGCGCACCCACCCCGCCCCCGGCCAACCAGACGCACCCCCAGCCGAACCGCCGCGGGTAACCCCCCCCGGCACCCGCCCCCCACTCCACCGGGCACCCACCCCCACCCACCCCACCCCCGTCCACATCCCGGACCCTCCCCAAACCCGTTCGCATACCCACCCCCCTCCTCCCATACGCTTGTCCCGTGACCCCCGTCGAGCTCTCCCGTACCGTGCTGCGCGCGGTGCGTCGTGCTGTCGATGACGGGGTGCTGTGCGTTGCCGTGCCCGAGCGGGTCGTGGTGACCGTCCCTGGACCCGGGGGGTGTGGCGACTACGCCACCAACGTCGCGTTGCAGCTCGCGCGCCCGGCCGGGCGGCCGTCGATGGCTGTCGCCGAGATCCTCCAGGCACGCCTGCTCGGCACCGACGGCATCAGCGATGTCGTCGTCACCGGGCCCGGGTTCCTCAACATCAGCCTCGGCGACACCGCCTCCACCGCCCTCGTCGAGGCGATCCTGCGGCGCGGCTCCCGGTACGGGTACGCCAACGGCCCCTCCGCGGACTTCGTCCCGCTGTACTGCCCCCACGAGGTACGGGCCGTCGTCGTGATGGACGCCCTCGCTCGGATCCTGCAGTCGCAGGGGGTCGCCGTCCGCACCGGATGCGAGGCGGCCCTCGATCCGCGCTGGGTCGACATCCTCGGCGTACGGGTCCACGGGCGCCGCATGCAGGACTCGCCCGCCTTGCCTTATTACGCCGTGCGTCCCGTGCCGGCCCCCGTCGACCCCCTCCACCTCGGCCGCGACGCCGCCCGCTGGGCCCTGCTTCATCCCGCCGGTCACGACCGGCCTCGTATCACCGACGAGCACCTCGTCCAGCGTGAGAGCAACCCTCTCTTCCGCGTCCGGTACGCCCACGCCCGCACCCGGGCCCTCAGCCGTAACGCCGCCGACCTGGGGTTCGACGCCGAACCCGGGGACGTACGGCACGACGTCGCCGCCCTGCTCGCGGATCACCCCCGCGTCCTGGCCCAGGCGGCAGCCCACCGCGCCCCCGACCGTCTCGCCCGGCACCTCGTCACCGTCGCCGATGCCGTCCTGCCCCTGCTGCCCGCCGTCCTTCCCCGCGGTGCGGAGAAACCCTCGGCCACCCACCGTGCCCGGCTCGCGCTCGCCGAAGCCGCCGGGACGGTGCTGGCCGGTGGCCTGTCCCTGCTCGGCATCGACGCACCCGACCATCTCTGAGAGAGCCCACGAAAGTCATGAGCCGTTCCGCACACCCCGCCGGGCCCCGCCACGCCGACGTTTTTCCCGAGGGCCACTACTCCGCACCGCCCGCCGACCTCAACACCCTCGACCCGAAGGTGTGGGCCCAGACCGTCGGCCGCGACTCCGACGGCGTCGTCACCGTCGGCGGTATCGACGTGAAGACCCTCGCCGAACAGCACGGCACCCCGGCCTACTTCGTCGACGAGGCCGACTTCCGGTCCCGGGCCCGCGCCTGGCGCAGCGCCTTCGGGACCGACGCCGACGTCTTCTACGCCGGCAAGGCGTTCCTGTCCCGTGCCGTCGTGCGGTGGCTGCACGAGGAGGGGCTCAATCTGGATGTGTGCTCCGGCGGCGAGCTGGCCACCGCCCTCTCCGCCGGCATGCCCGCCGACCGCATCGCCTTCCACGGCAACAACAAGTCCACTGAGGAGATCCGCCGCGCGATCACCGCAGGCGTCGGACGTATCGTCCTCGACTCCTTCCAGGAGATCGTCCGCGTCGCGCACATCGCGCAGGAGCTCGGCAAGCGGCAGCGCGTCCAGATCCGTATCACCGTGGGCGTGGAAGCACACACCCACGAGTTCATCGCCACCGCCCACGAGGACCAGAAGTTCGGGATTCCGCTGGCCGGTGGGCAGGCCGCCGAGGCCGTGCGACGGGCGCTCCAGCTCGAGGGGCTGGAAGTCATCGGGATCCACTCGCACATCGGGTCGCAGATCTTCGACATGTCGGGCTTCGAGGTCGCCGCCCACCGGGTGGTCTCGCTGCTCAAGGACATCCGTGACGAGCACGGTGTCGAGCTGCCCGAGATCGACCTCGGGGGCGGGCTCGGGATCGCCTACACGAGTGACGACGACCCCCGCGAGCCGCACGAGATCGCCAAGGCGCTGACCGAGATCGTCACCCGTGAGTGCGAGGCCGCCCGCCTGCGGACCCCTCGCATCTCCGTCGAGCCGGGGCGCGCCATCGTCGGGCCGACCGCCTTCACGCTCTACGAGGTCGGCACCATCAAGCCGCTCGACGGGCTGCGGACGTACGTCTCCGTCGACGGCGGCATGTCGGACAACATCCGTACGGCTCTGTACGACGCCGAGTACAGCGTCGCCCTCGTGTCCCGGACGAGCGACGCCGAGCCGATGCTCGCCCGTGTCGTCGGCAAGCACTGCGAGAGCGGGGACATCGTGGTCAAGGACGCGTTCCTGCCGGCCGACCTGGCGCCGGGTGACCTCATCGCCGTACCGGCGACGGGTGCGTACTGCCGGTCCATGGCCAGCAACTACAACCATGTCCTCCGGCCGCCCGTCGTCGCCGTGCACGACGGCGAGTCCCGGGTGATCGTCCGCCGGGAGACGGAGGAGGACCTCCTCCGGCTCGACGTCGGCTGAGCCGGAAGACCGGAACAGCGGAACGCCGGAAGACCGGCCCAGAACGCGGGGTGGAAGATCTCCTGTCTTCCACCCCCGTAGAAATGAAATAGATGTCTCACGATCCGGACGAGGGGCAGAAAGTCCCGTCCGGTGAGTGAGACTGGTGCAACCGTAGACGGTAAGAGGAAACGAGGTCGGATGATGCGTACGCGTCCGCTGAAGGTGGCGCTGCTGGGCTGTGGAGTGGTCGGCTCAGAGGTGGCGCGCATCATGACGACGCACGCCGACGACCTCGCCGCCCGGATCGGGGCCCCCGTGGAGCTCGCGGGCGTGGCCGTACGGCGGCCCTCCAAGGTGCGTGAGGGCATCGACCCCGCGCTCATCACCACCGACGCCACCGCCCTCGTCAAACGCGGCGACATCGACGTCGTGGTCGAGGTCATCGGCGGCATCGAGCCCGCCCGCACCCTCATCACGACCGCCTTCGAGCACGGCGCGTCCGTCGTCTCCGCCAACAAGGCGCTGCTCGCCCAGGACGGGGCCGCCCTCCACGCGGCCGCGGAAGCCAACGGCAGGGACCTCTACTACGAGGCCGCCGTCGCCGGCGCCATCCCGCTGATCCGGCCGCTGCGCGAGTCCCTCGCCGGTGACAAGGTCAACCGGGTGCTCGGCATCGTCAACGGCACCACCAACTTCATCCTCGACAAGATGGACTCGACCGGCGCCGGGTATCAGGAGGCCCTCGACGAGGCCACCGCCCTGGGCTACGCGGAGGCCGACCCCACCGCCGACGTCGAAGGGTTCGACGCCGCCGCCAAGGCCGCCATCCTCGCCGGAATCGCCTTCCACACGCGCGTGCGCCTCGACGACGTCTACCGCGAGGGCATGACCGAGGTGACCGCGGCCGACTTCGCCTCCGCCAGGGAGATGGGCTGCACCATCAAGCTGCTCGCCATCTGCGAGCGGGCCGGGGACGGCGCGTCCGTCACCGCGCGCGTGCACCCCGCGATGATCCCGCTGAGCCACCCGCTGGCCTCCGTGCGCGGCGCGTACAACGCCGTGTTCGTCGAGTCCGACGCCTCCGGTCAGCTCATGTTCTACGGCCCCGGCGCGGGTGGTTCCCCGACCGCCTCGGCCGTGCTCGGCGACCTCGTCGCCGTCTGCCGCAACCGGCTCAGCGGGGCAACGGGGCCCGGCGAGTCGGCGTATGCCGCCCTGCCCGTGTCGGGGATGGGTGAGGTTGTCACCCGCTACCACATCAGCCTCGACGTGGCGGACAAACCGGGTGTTCTCGCCCAGGTGGCGACCGTGTTCGCAGAGCACGGTGTCTCGATCGATACGGTTCGCCAGCAGGGCAAGGACGGCGAGGCCTCCCTCGTCGTCGTCACCCACCGTGCGTCCGACGCGGCCCTCGTCGGGACCGTCGAGGCGTTGCGCAAGCTCGACACCGTGCGGGGTGTCGCCAGCATCATGCGGGTTGAAGGAGAGTAACCAGCAATGACCCACCAGTGGCGCGGAATCATCGAGGAGTACCGGGACCGGCTGCCCGTCTCCGACACCACGCCGGTCGTGACGCTCCGCGAGGGCGGCACGCCCCTCGTGCCCGCGCAGGTGCTCTCCGAGCGCACGGGCTGCGAGGTCCACCTCAAGGTGGAGGGTGCGAACCCGACCGGGTCCTTCAAGGACCGCGGCATGACCATGGCCATCACGCGGGCCAAGGAGGAGGGCGCGAAGGCCGTCATCTGCGCCTCCACCGGCAACACCTCCGCCTCCGCCGCGGCCTACGCCGTCCGCGCGGGCATGGTTTCGGCCGTCCTCGTCCCGCAGGGCAAGATCGCGCTCGGCAAGATGGGCCAGGCCCTCGTGCACGGCGCGAAGATCCTCCAGGTGGACGGCAACTTCGACGACTGCCTCGCGCTCGCCCGAGCCCTGAGCGACAACTACCCCGTGGCGCTGGTCAATTCGGTCAACCCGGTGCGTATCGAGGGGCAGAAGACGGCCGCCTTCGAGATCGTGGACATGCTGGGCGACGCCCCCGACATCCACGTCCTGCCGGTGGGCAACGCGGGCAACATCACCGCGTACTGGAAGGGGTACAAGGAGTACGCCGCCGACGGTGTCTCGAAGCGGACCCCGCGCATGTGGGGTTTCCAGGCCTCCGGCTCCGCGCCCATCGTGCGCGGCGAGATCGTCAAGGACCCGTCCACCATCGCCACCGCGATCCGCATCGGCAACCCGGCGTCCTGGCAGTACGCGCTCGCCGCGCGGGACGAGTCCGGCGGGTTCATCGACGAGGTGACGGACCGTGAAATCCTGCGCGCCTACCGGCTGTTGGCCGCGCAGGAGGGCGTCTTCGTCGAGCCCGCGTCCGCCGCGTCCGTCGCCGGTCTGCTGAAGGCCGCCGAGCAGGGCAAGGTCGACCCGGGCCAGCGCATCGTCTGCACCGTCACCGGCAACGGCCTCAAGGACCCCGACTGGGCCGTCGCCGGCGCCCCGCAGCCCGTCACCGTCCCGGTCGACGCGGCGACGGCGGCCGAGCGGCTCGGGCTGGCGTAAGCACAGGCGTAAGCGGGCCACACTCCGTCGTACGGGGCTCGCGTCCGCGAGTACGAGGGCGCTTACCTGGGGACCTTCCCTTACAGGGGGTGCACAGGGGGCATACGACACGCATCGTGCGCCTCCTGTGCGCCCTATGTCGCCACAGAACCTACCTTCGATAGGCTGTACCGAACCCGCCCGCCGCATATGCCTCCGCATGGGGTGCGGTGCCGCGCCGTCTCCGCGGCCCGGAAGCGGCCCCAGGGGTTCTCGTACGTCATCGAATGTCTTCGACAATCACGCAGCTCAAGGAGAGTCATCGAGCGATGGCCGGTCCAGCGTTCCGCGCCGCCGCCGTCCGGGTGCGCGTCCCCGCCACCAGCGCCAATCTCGGCCCGGGCTTCGACGCCCTCGGCCTGTCGCTGGGGCTCTACGACGACGTCGTCGTCCGGGTGGCCGACTCCGGGCTGCACATCGACATCGCGGGTGAGGGCAGCGAGACGCTGCCGCGTGATGAGAGCCACCTTCTCGTACGCTCCCTGCGCACCGCCTTCGATCTGCTCGGCGGCCAGCCGCGCGGGCTCGAGATCGTCTGCGCCAACCGCATTCCGCACGGCCGGGGCCTCGGTTCCTCCTCTGCCGCCATCTGCGCCGGCATCGTCGCCGCGCGCGCCGTGACCATAGGCGGCGAGGCCAAGCTCGACGACACGGCCCTGCTGGAGCTCGCCACCGAGATCGAGGGCCACCCCGACAACGTGGCGGCGTGTCTGCTCGGCGGGTTCACCCTCTCCTGGATGGAGGCGGGGGCTGCGCGGGCGATCAGGATGGAGCCCGCCGATTCCGTCGTTCCGGTGGTTTTCGTGCCCGGAAAGCCGGTGCTCACGGAGACCGCGCGCGGCCTGCTCCCGCGCACCGTGCCCCATGTCGACGCCGCCACCAACGCGGGCCGTGCGGCCCTGCTCGTAGAGGCCCTGACCAGGCGCCCGGAGCTGCTGCTGCCGGCCACCGAGGACCGTCTGCACCAGGAGTACCGCGCACCCGCCATGCCGGAGAGCACGGCGCTGGTGGAGCGGCTGCGGGCCGACGGAGTGCCGGCGGTCATCTCCGGCGCGGGTCCCACCGTTCTGGCACTGGCCGATCACGACAGTGCCGACAAGGTGGCCCATCTGGCAGGCGACGGCTGGGCCGCGAACCGGCTCGAGTTGGATGCCCAGGGAGCGAGCGTGCTGCCGCTTGCGACCTGACACTCGGTTGCCGGATTTCGAGAGGGGGAATGTTTGTTGGATCCGGTAGTGTTAACCTCAAGTCTGCACCCGACCCCACCATGGCGAGGTGCTTGTTGTCCCCGTCAGGGACAGACATTCTTCCGGGAGCCTCCCAAGCCGCACTGTGTTCCGTACGACGTACGCGAGCAGTACCTCGTACGCGGGCGCTGAGCGACTTGCCGGGCACGCTCCGGAACCGGCGCGACCGGGCCGAGTGACACAGACACTCCGTGCCACGGCTCTGGGAAGCGTCATCACCAGATATTTCCTCCGCCGCTTTGGCGGACCACCGCCCCGGCACGGTCCACACACCAGGGACCGAAGCCGGACAGCACAACCGGTCGCCGAGCCAGACAGGCCGACGTCCGCTCCAGGGAAGGACCCTTCGTGAGCGACACCACCGATCTGATGGGCGCACGTGTCGAGGAGACCGCTGCCGCGCCCGCCACGGACGCCTCCGCGCCTGCCACCGGTGCCGGCTCCCGGCGGCGCCGCGGTACCGGCCTTGAGGGCATGGTGCTGGCCGAGCTGCAGCAGGTCGCATCCGGCCTCGGCATCAGGGGCACCGCGCGTATGCGCAAGAGCCAGCTGATCGAGGTCATCAAGGAGGCGCAGGCCGGAGGAGGTGCCGCGGCTCCCAAGACGGAGGCCGCGACCGAGACCAAGCCCAAGCGCCGCGCCACCTCCAAGGCTCGTACCGGCGATGACGCCGACAAGAAGGCGGAGAAGGCGGCTGAGGCCCCCGCCGAGAAGGCCGTGGCCCAGCAGCAGATCGAGATTCCCGGCCAGCCGGCCAGCGACGACGCCCCGGCCGAGCGCCGCCGTCGTCGTGCCACGGCCGATGCCGGTGCCCCCGCGGCCGCCCCCGAGACGGTCGCCGCCGAGGCGAAGAGCGAGCCGAAGGCCGAGACGCCCGCGCAGTCGCAGGGCGACGCCAAGGGCGAGGCCGGTGAGGGCGGCGAGGGCCGTCGTCGTGACCGCCGTGAGCGTGGCCGCGACCGTGGCGAGCGCGGTGACCGCGGCGACCGCGGCGACCGCGGTGACCGCCGCAAGGGCGACGACCAGCAGGGTGGCGGTCGTCAGGACCGTGGCCAGCAGCAGAACCAGCAGCAGGGTGGCGGTCGTCAGGACCGTGGCCAGCAGCAGCAGGACGACGACGACTTCGAGGGTGGCCGCCGTGGCCGTCGCGGGCGTTACCGCGACCGTCGTGGCCGTCGCGGCCGCGACGACATCGCCTCGGAGCCGCAGATCAACGAGGACGACGTCCTGATCCCGGTCGCGGGCATCCTGGACATCCTCGACAACTACGCCTTCATCCGTACGTCGGGCTACCTGCCGGGCCCCAACGACGTGTACGTCTCCCTCGCCCAGGTCCGCAAGAACGGCCTGCGCAAGGGCGACCACATCACCGGTGCGGTCCGTCAGCCCAAGGAAGGCGAGCGGCGCGAGAAGTTCAACGCGCTGGTCCGCCTGGACTCCGTCAACGGCATGGCGCCCGAACACGGCCGCGGCCGCCCGGAGTTCAACAAGCTCACCCCGCTGTACCCGCAGGACCGGCTCCGTCTGGAGACCGACCCGGGCGTGCTGACCACCCGCATCATCGACCTCGTGTCGCCGATCGGTAAGGGCCAGCGCGGTCTGATCGTGGCCCCGCCGAAGACCGGTAAGACCATGATCATGCAGGCGATCGCCAACGCGATCACGCACAACAACCCCGAGTGCCACCTGATGGTCGTCCTCGTCGACGAGCGTCCGGAAGAGGTCACCGACATGCAGCGGTCGGTGAAGGGCGAGGTCATCTCCTCGACCTTCGACCGTCCGGCCGAGGACCACACGACGGTCGCCGAACTCGCCATCGAGCGTGCGAAGCGGCTGGTGGAGCTGGGTCACGACGTCGTCGTGCTGCTCGACTCCATCACGCGTCTGGGCCGTGCGTACAACCTCGCCGCGCCCGCCTCCGGCCGCATCCTGTCCGGTGGTGTCGACTCGACCGCGCTGTACCCGCCGAAGCGCTTCTTCGGTGCCGCGCGCAACATCGAGGACGGCGGCTCGCTGACGATCCTCGCCACCGCGCTGGTGGACACCGGGTCCCGCATGGACGAGGTCATCTTCGAGGAGTTCAAGGGCACCGGCAACGCCGAGCTCAAGCTCGACCGGAAGCTCGCCGACAAGCGCATCTTCCCGGCGGTGGACGTCGACGCGTCCGGTACCCGTAAGGAAGAGATCCTGCTGGCTCCCGACGAGCTTGCCATCGTCTGGAAGCTGCGCCGGGTGCTGCACGCCCTCGACCAGCAGCAGGCGGTCGAGCTGCTCCTCGACAAGATGAAGCAGACGAAGTCGAACGCCGAGTTCCTGATGCAGATTCAGAAGACGACGCCGGCCCCCGGCAACGGCGACTGAGCACAAGCGACCCCGAAAAGGCCGCTTCCCGTCAATCAGTGACGGGAAGCGGCCTTTTGGCGCTGAGAGGGACGGGCGTATCAGTACGCCTCTTCCTACTCTTGTGTCTCTGGGGGGACCTTCTTGAGCACCACCATGTCCGGCAGTGGTCGTCACAGACGCCGGATACGTTTCGGGCTGCCCGTTGCCGCCGCCGGTGTCGCCGCGGCCGTTGCCGCCGCGCTGCTGACCTCATCCGCCGGGGCCGCGACCGCGCTGCCCAGGCCCACCGTGAAGCCCGCCACCAGCTCCGCCTCGCTCGCCGAGCTGGAGCGGCGGGTCGTCGGTGCCGTCGCCGGTGACGACACCGCGGGGGAGACGACCGGGAAGTCGTCGTTCGGCGCGAGCAGCACCAGCTCCTCCGATGACTCCACCGTGAGCCCCATGGTCATCGGCGGCACCACGACCGGGATCACCTCGGCGCCCTGGATGGCGCAGCTCTGGTACTACGACGACCAGGGCACCGCCGACGAGGCCGACGACCTCGGGTTCTTCTGCGGGGGCGCCGTCGTCGCGCCGACGAAGATCCTCACCGCCGCGCACTGCGTCAAGGGCTACGACTGGCACAACTACGGCGCCGTCATCACCGGCACCGCCCAGCTGCCGACCACCGACGACGCCGGCAACAGCGACCTGCACGGCGGCACCGTCACGCTGCCGCACCGGCAGTGGTACCACCCGTCGTACAACTCGACGACGATCGACAACGACATGGCCGTCATCACGCTGGCGAACGCGGTCAAGGCGACGCCGATCCGTATGACGACGTCCGGTGACACGGCCTCGTACGCCGCCGGGACCAGCGCCAAGGTCTACGGCTGGGGCCGTACCAGCTCCACCAGCTCGGACATCTCCCAGACGCTGAAGACGGCCACGCTGCCCATTCAGTCCGACACCACCTGCGCCGGCTACTACGGCGGCGAGTTCGTCAAGGGCCACATGGTCTGCGCGGGCAAGCCGGCGAGCGGCGCCGACAGCGGCACCACCTCCGCGTGCAACGGGGACTCCGGCGGGCCGCTCGTCGTGAACGGCCGGATCGTCGGTGTCGTCTCCTGGGGTGTGCGGGACTGCGTCGCCAAGGGTGCGTACAGCGTCTTCGCCAAGGTGACGAGCTACGTCGGCGCCGCCTACCCGCGCGTGGACGACACCAACCTCAGCGGGGACCACCGGGCCGACCTGTGGCTGCGCAACGCCTCCACCCGGACGGGGTACTCGAAGGACTCGGCCGGCACCTCGTTCGGGGCGCGCGAGTCCTGGGGCAACTGGGACGGTGTCAACGTCGTCCTGCAGACCGATCTCGACCGGGACGGCTACCAGGACCTGGTGTACCGGCGCAGCTCCGACGGCGACCTGTTCTGGTCGCACTTCGTGCGCTCCAGCGGCAGTTGGACCACCAAACAGCTCGCCGACAACTGGAAGACCCGCACCCGCATCGTCACCCCGGGCGACGTCACCGGCGACTACCTGCCCGACCTGCTGTCGGTCGACTCCGGCGGCTATCTGTGGATCTACCCGGGCAAGGGCAATGGCACCTTCGGCGCCCGGGTGAAGGTCGGCTCCGGCTGGAACCAGTACAACTCGCTGCGCGGCCACGGCGACTTCACCGGCGACGGCAGGACCGACCTGATCGCGCGCAGCAAGACCGGCGGCCACGTCTATCTCTTCAAGGGCACCGGCAAGGCCGGCACGGGAGCCTTCGCCGGCCGCGTCAAGATGCGCACCTGGGAGAGCTACACGGCCTTCGACGCCGTCGGCGACGTGACCGGCGACGGCAAGGCGGACTTCCTGGCCCGCAACTCCACCGGCACGCTCTATCTGTACCCCGGTTCCGGTAAGGCCACGAGCGAGATCTTTACCACAGCAAGATCCGTGGGAACCGATTACAAGCAGTACGACATCTTCGGCTGAAATCGCAGGTGAGGCCGGTTTGCCAGGCCGCTGTGACTACGCACCGTGCCCATCGCCTGCGAGCGGTGGGCACGGTCCGTTGTGCAACCCTTCTCCGAGTTTCCCCGTCTGACCGGACGGGGTGACGATGGTGTGGTACGGGCCAAATGGCCACGCCTGACCCTGAAAGCAGGGGGTAACCGACCGGACGAGAACCGAGGAGCACAGTGTCTGCCGAGAGCACGCCGGAGCCTGCCATACCAGGCGAAAACGGCACCAAGGGTCCGCGTGGCCGCGCCAAGGGCCGCCGACGCAAGCCGCGCGACAAGCGCAAGGGCCTGCTGATCATGGCCTGGACGGCCGCCGGGATCGTGGTCCTGGGCGGCACCGGCGCGGGTTACCTGTACTTCAAGCTCAACGGCAACCTCAAGAGCGTCGACATCGACCAGGCCCTCGGCACCGACCGGCCCGAGAAGGTCGACAACGGCTCGGAGAACATCCTCGTCCTCGGCTCGGACACCCGCTCCGGCAACAACAAGGAGCTCGGCGGCGGCGCCGACGACGGCAGCGCCCGCTCGGACACGGCGATGATCCTGCACGTCTACAAGGGCCACAAGAAGGCGAGCGTCGTCTCCATCCCGCGGGACACGCTCATCGACCGGCCCGACTGCACCGACACCAACGGCAAGACGTACCCGGCCGACTCCGACGTGATGTTCAACTCCGCGTACACGACGGGCGGAGCGGCCTGTGCGGTGAAGACGGTCGAGTCCGTCTCCGGCATTCGCATGGACCACTACCTGGAGGTCGACTTCTCCGGCTTCCAGAAGCTGGTCGACAAGCTCGGCGGCGTCGAGGTCACCACCACCAAGGCCATCAACGACCCCGACAGCCACCTCAACCTCGCGGCCGGCACGCACCAGCTCACCGGCAAGCAGGCCCTCGGCCTGGTCCGCACCCGGCACGGCGTCGGCGACGGCTCCGACCTCGGCCGCATCCAGCTCCAGCAGGCCTTCATCAAGGCACTGATCAACCAGATCAAGGACATCAACCTCTTCGGCAACCCGAAGAAGCTCTACGACCTGGCCAACACCGCCACCAAGACGGTGACCACCGACTCCGACCTGGGCTCGGTCAACTCGCTCATGTCGTTCGCCAATGGCCTCAAGAGCATCGATTCCAAGAACATGACCATGGTCACGATGCCGGTCCAGTACGACCCGGCGGACCCGAACCGGGTGATCGTGGCCGAGTCACAGGCCAAGCAGGTGTGGACGGCCCTGAAGAACGACAAGCCGATCCCGAAGTCCGCCACCAAGGGCACGGCGAAGGGCGACGCCAACAGCGTGGTGACGCCCTGAGGGGCGCGCCACCGAAGTACTCGGCCTCCACGATCGTGCGCAGCAGCTCCTCGCCGGCGATCACCGCCCGCAACGCGTAACTCATCCCCGCACCCCTCGCTCCAGGCCCCCGGGAATAGATCACACCGCCCCCCGGTTTTGGGGGATGGCACCAGTCCTGGCAGACTGGTACGTCGGCTCCGGTTCACGCTCTCGTATCCCGCGGCAGCGACCCGGCGCCCTCCCGAAACTAGGAGACACCCTTGAAGCGCGACATCCACCCCGAGTACGTCGAGACGCAGGTCAGCTGCACCTGTGGCGCGTCGTTCACCACCCGCAGCACGATCTCCAGCGGCGCCATCCGCGCCGAGGTCTGCTCCGAGTGCCACCCGTTCTACACGGGTAAGCAGAAGATCCTCGACACCGGTGGCCGTGTGGCCCGCTTCGAGGCCCGCTTCGGCAAGGCTTCCGGCTCCAAGAAGTAGCGAGCTCCAATTCGCCGGTCCACGGCCGCGCCCTACTCAGGCGCGCCGGGACCGGCGTTTTTGGTCGCCCGCCCTTCACAGACGTACCTACACAGGAGCCAAAGATGTTCGAGGCCGTCGAGGAGCTCGTCGCAGAGCACGCCGACCTGGAGACGAAGCTCGCCGACCCGTCGGTCCACGCGGACCAGGCGAACGCGCGCAAGCTGAACAAGCGCTACGCCGAGCTCACCCCGATCGTCGCCACGTACCGCTCCTGGAAGCAGACCGGCGACGACGTCGAGACGGCGAAGGAATTCGCCGCCGACGACCCGGACTTCGCGGCCGAGGTCAAGGAGCTGGACAAGCAGCGCGAGGTACTGACCGAGAAGCTGCGTCTGCTGCTCGTCCCGCGTGACCCGAGTGACGACAAGGACGTCATTCTGGAGATCAAGGCGGGTGCGGGCGGCGACGAGTCCGCGCTGTTCGCCGGTGACCTGCTGCGCATGTATCTGCGGTACGCCGAGCGCGTCGGCTGGAAGACCGAGATCATCGACTCGACCGAGTCCGAGCTCGGCGGCTACAAGGACGTCCAGGTCGCTGTGAAGACCAAGGGCGGGAACGGCGCCACCGAGCCCGGCCAGGGTGTCTGGGCCCGGATGAAGTACGAGGGCGGCGTGCACCGCGTGCAGCGTGTGCCGGCGACCGAGTCGCAGGGCCGTATCCACACGTCCGCGGCCGGCGTGCTCGTGACGCCCGAGGCCGAGGAGGTCGACGTCGAGGTCAACCCCAACGACCTCCGCATCGACGTCTACCGGTCCTCCGGACCCGGTGGCCAGTCCGTCAACACCACCGACTCCGCCGTGCGCATCACGCACATTCCCACCGGAGTCGTCGCCTCCTGCCAGAACGAGAAGAGCCAGCTGCAGAACAAGGAGCAGGCACTGCGTATCCTGCGCTCCAGGCTGCTCGCAGCGGCGCAGGAGGAAGCGGAGAAGGAAGCAGCCGACGCCCGCCGCAGCCAGGTCCGCACCGTCGACCGCTCCGAGAAGATCCGCACCTACAACTTCCCGGAGAATCGCATCTCGGACCACCGCGTCGGCTTCAAGGCCTACAACCTGGACCAGGTCCTGGACGGCGACCTCGACGCGGTGATCCAGGCCTGCGTCGACGCGGACTCGGCAGCGAAGCTGGCGGCTGCGTAAGGACGTAAGGGACGTACGCACGTACGAGTACGACACGGAGGACTTGCGTGCAGCAATTCATTGGGGGGCGACCCTCAAGCCCCCGCAGCGTGCTGCTCGCGGAGGTGGCACAGGCCACCCAGCGGCTGGCCGACGCCGGCGTGCCCTCGCCGCGCAACGACGCGGAGGAGCTCGCCGCGTTCGTGCACGGTGTGAAGCGGGGCGAGCTGCATTCCGTGAAGGACTCGGACTTCGACGCCCGCTACTGGGAGGTCATCGCCCGCCGTGAGCAGCGCGAGCCGCTGCAGCACATCACCGGGCGGGCCTACTTCCGCTATCTCGAACTCCAAGTCGGGCCCGGGGTGTTCGTGCCCCGCCCCGAGACCGAGTCGGTGGTCGGCTGGGCCATAGACGCGGTGCGCGCGATGGATGTCGTCGAGCCCTGCATCGTCGACCTGTGCACCGGCACCGGCGCCATCGCGCTCGCCCTCGCCCAGGAGGTCCCTCGCTCGCGCGTGCACGCCGTGGAGCTGTCCGAGGACGCCCTGCACTGGACGCGCAAGAACGTCGAGGGGTCCAGGGTCGACCTGCGTCAGGGCAACGCCCTGGACGCCTTCCCCGACCTCGACGGCCAGGTCGACCTGGTCATCTCCAACCCGCCCTACATCCCGCTCACCGAATGGGAGTACGTCGCTCCCGAGGCGCGGGACTACGATCCCGAACTCGCCCTGTTCTCGGGCGAGGACGGCCTCGACCTCATTCGCGGTCTGGAACGGACCGCACACCGTCTCCTCCGTCCCGGCGGCGTCGTTGTCATCGAACACGCCGACACCCAGGGCGGCCAGGTGCCGTGGATCTTCACCGAGGAGCGGGGCTGGGCCGACGCGGCCGACCACCCCGACCTCAACAACCGCCCGAGGTTCGCGACCGCCCGCAAGGCGCTGCCGTGACCGCCCCCGAGACTCTTACCCCGCAGTACGTGTACTTCGTGTACGAGGAGGCCCGCTAGATATGGCACGGCGATACGACACCAACGACGCGACCGACCGCACGACCGGTCTGCGTGAAGCCGCGTCCGCCGTCCGCCGTGGCGAGCTCGTGGTCCTCCCGACCGACACGGTGTACGGCATCGGCGCCGACGCGTTCGCCAAGGAGGCCGTCGGCGACCTGCTGGAGGCCAAGGGCCGGGGCCGCAACATGCCCACCCCTGTGCTGATCGGCTCCCCGAACACGCTCCACGGTCTCGTCACGGACTTCTCCGAGCTGGCCTGGGAGCTGGTCGATGCCTTCTGGCCGGGCGCGCTGACGCTGGTCGCCAAGCACCAGCCGTCGCTGCAGTGGGACCTGGGCGACACCCGGGGCACGGTTGCCGTGCGCATGCCACTGCACCCGATCGCCATCGAGCTGCTGACGGAGGTCGGTCCGATGGCGGTCTCGTCGGCCAACCTGACGGGTCACCCGGCCCCGGAGGACTGCGACGCCGCGCAGGAGATGCTCGGCGACTCGGTGTCCGTGTACCTGGACGGCGGCCCGACCCCCGGCAACGTCCCGTCGTCGATCGTGGACGTGACGCGCGAAGTGCCCCTCCTCCTGCGCGCGGGCGCGATCTCCGCGGAAGAGCTGCGGAAGGTCGTACCCGACCTCGAGGTGGCCAATTGACAGCCCCTGAAGCGGGGCGTGGCATAGGCAACGGGGAAAGCGCGGCGGAGATCACGACGACGTTCGTCGGTCTCCCGCGTGACAGCTTCCGCATCCTCCACGTCAGCACCGGCAATGTGTGCCGCTCGCCGATCACCGAGCGGCTGACCCGTCATTTCGTGGCGCAGCGGCTCGGTGTGCTCGGCGGCGGGCTGATCGTGGAGAGCGCGGGCACCTGGGGCCACGAGGGCGCGCCCATGGAATCCAACGCGGAGACCGTCCTCGCCGACTTCGGCGCGGACGCCTCCGGCTTCGTCGGCCGCGAGCTCCTCGACGAGCACGTCATCCGCGCCGACCTGGTCCTGACGGCCACCCGTGACCACCGCGCCCAGGTCATCTCGATGGGCCATTCGGCGGGCTTGCGCACCTTCACCCTCAAGGAGTTCACCCGCCTGGTGAAGGCCATAGACCCGGCGACGCTCCCTCCGCTGGAGGAAGGCGTGGTCTTCCGTGCCCGCGCCCTGGTCCGTGCGGCGGCGGCTCTGCGCGGGTGGCTCCTGGCGCCGACGGCGGAGGCGGACGAGGTGTACGACCCGTACGGGGCGCCGCTCACGTTCTTCCGGTCGGTGGGGGACGAGATACACGAGGCGCTGGATCCGGTGGTGACCGCGTTGACGGGGGTTCGTGCGCGGGCGTGACGCGGGCCGGGGTTCGGCGGGCGGAGTCCGCCGCAGCGGTCCCGATGCCTGGGAGGCCCGCCAGGGCCGAGCAGTGCGAGGGGCGCGCCCGCGCCTCGGTCCGTGCGGCGGCGGCTCTGCGCCGGTGGCTCCTCGCGCCGTGGTGACCGCGTAGACGGGCATTCGTGCAAGCGCGTGACAACACCGGGCGCGGCTGACATCCCCGGCCTACATTGGACGTACGTCACCGTCGACGCACGCCCGGAGCCCACCATGTCGGTCACCCATACCCTCGAGGCCGATGTCCTGCGGCGGCAGGACCCGCAGCTCGCCGACATCCTGCTCGGGGAGCTCGAGCGGCAGTCGACGACGCTTCAGCTCATCGCCGCCGAGAACTACACCTCGCCGGCCGTGCTGGCGGCGCTCGGATCGCCGCTCGCCAACAAGTACGCGGAGGGGTACCCGGGCGCCCGCTACCACGGCGGGTGCGAGATGGTCGACGTCGCCGAGCGCCTCGCCGTCGAGCGGGCCATGGCGCTCTTCGGCGCCGAGCACGCCAACGTCCAGTCGCACTCGGGGTCTTCGGCCGTCCTCGCCGCGTACGCCGCCCTGCTGCGCCCCGGCGACACCGTCCTCGCCCTCGGACTGCCGTACGGCGGACACCTCACGCACGGCTCGCCCGCCAACTTCTCCGGCCGCTGGTTCGACTTCGTCGGCTACGGGGTGGACGCCGAGACCGGGCTCATCGACTACGACCAGGTGCGCACGCTCGCCCGCAACCACCGGCCCAAGGCCGTCGTGTGCGGGTCCATCGCCTACCCGCGCCACATCGACTACGCCGTCTTCCGCGACATCGCCGACGAGGTGGGCGCGTATCTCATCGCCGACGCCGCCCACCCGATGGGGCTCGTCGCCGGCGGAGCGGCCCCGAACCCGGTGCCGTACGCCGATGTGGTGTGCGCCACCACCCACAAGGTGCTGCGCGGTCCGCGCGGCGGCATGATCCTGTGCGGCTCGGACCTCGCCGAGCGGATCGACCGCGCTGTGTTTCCTTTCACACAAGGCGGCGCCCAGATGCACACCATCGCCGCCAAGGCCGTCGCGTTCGGCGAGGCGGCAACCCCGGCGTTCGCGGTGTACGCCCATCAGGTGGTCGCCAATGCCAGAACCCTGGCAGCCGGGCTGGCGGCCGAGGGTCTTGTCGTCACCACGGGCGGCACCGACACGCACCTCATCACCGCCGACCCGGCGCCCCTGGGCGTCGACGGCAGGGACGCACGCGGACGGCTCGCGGCGGCCGGGATGGTGCTGGACTGCTGCGCCCTGCCGCACGGCGACGCCCGCGGCCTGCGCCTCGGCACGGCGGCCGTGACCACGCAGGGCATGGGGGAGGCTGAGATGGTGTGGCTCGCCGCACTGCTGGCGAGCGTGCTGCGAGGGGAGACCGAAACTCAGAAGGCGCGTGAAGAAGTGCGGGAGCTGGCCGGTAGATTTCTGCCGTATCCCGGCTGAGACGGGGTAGACGCACCTGCGCACACAGCCACACGTGCAACCATCGTCGCTACCCGGAAGTCCCCACACATATGCGTCGCGTATCTGTACGTCGCTAGGGTGTGGGGCTGAGATGGCCAGCGAGACTTGTGGGGAAGCCCGTGCGTGAATACCTGCTGACGCTCTGCATCACGGCCGCGGTGACGTATCTGCTGACAGGGCCGGTGCGTAAGTTCGCGATCGTGGCCGGAGCGATGCCGGAGATCCGGGCACGCGACGTGCACCGGGAGCCAACTCCGCGGCTCGGCGGTATCGCGATGTTCTTCGGCCTGTGCGCGGGCCTGCTGGTCGCGGACCACCTGACCAACCTCAGTACGGTCTTCGAGAAGTCCAACGAACCGCGGGCGCTGCTCTCCGGAGCGGCGCTCATCTGGCTGATCGGCGTCCTGGACGACAAGTTCGAGATCGACGCCCTGATCAAGCTGGGCGGCCAGATGATCGCCGCCGGCGTCATGGTCATGCAGGGTCTGACGATCCTGTGGCTGCCGATCCCGACCGTCGGCAATGTCGCGCTGACCCAGTGGCAGGGCACCCTGCTCACCGTCGCCCTCGTCGTCATCACCATCAACGCGGTCAACTTCGTCGACGGCCTGGACGGCCTGGCAGCAGGCGTGGTCTGCATCGCGTCGGCAGCGTTCTTCCTCTACGCCTACCGCGTCTGGGTGTCGTACGGCATCGAGGCCGCCGCCCCCGCCACGCTGTTCTCGGCGATCCTGATGGGCATGTGCCTGGGCTTCCTGCCGCACAACATGCACCCGGCGCGGATCTTCATGGGCGACTCCGGCTCGATGCTGATCGGCCTGGTGCTGGCGGCGGGCGCGATCTCCATCACGGGACAGGTCGACCCGGATGCGCTGAAGCTGTTCGCCGGCTCCGAGAAGGCGGCCGTGCACCAGACGGTGCCGGTCTACATCCCGCTGCTGCTGCCGCTCACGATCATCGCGATCCCGGCCGCCGACCTGGTGCTGGCGATCGTCCGCCGCACCTGGCGCGGCCAGTCGCCGTTCGCCGCCGACCGGGGTCACCTCCACCACCGTCTGCTGGAGATCGGCCACTCCCACAGCCGCGCGGTGCTGATCATGTACTTCTGGTCGGCCCTGATCGCCTTCGGCGCCCTCGCCTACTCCGTGAACTCGGCGTCCATGTGGATCGTGCTCGGGGTGGTGTTCCTCAGCGCCATCGGTCTGATCCTGCTGCTGCTCCCGCGCTTCACGCCGCGTACGCCCCGTTGGGCCGAGGCCTTCGTGCCGCCGCGCTACCGCCGCAGCGGCGCCATCGCGGAGCCGGCGGCCACCACACCGCAGTCCGGCGGTGCCGGGGAGTCGGACGGGTCGGAGGAGGAGCAGCGCACTCCGGTCGCCGCCGGCGTCTCGCGCGTCAACGGGGCGACCGCGATCGGCGCCCGTTCTCGCCACCTGGACCGGCGGAAGGCCGGAACGTCGCGCTGACGGTCCGACCGTCAAGGCAAGGGCCCGGGGCCAAGGTAAGAATCTGACTAGAGCATTGCCAAGTCATGGGGGAGCGAAGCGCCCCAATACCAGACAAGTCGACCGCATGCCTGCACAGACGCGCACCATCACTCTCATGTGTGACACTGAGCACGCCTCCAGGTAAAGACCTCATCAAATAGTTTGTGATACGGTTCACGAGAACCCCCCGGATAGAGCCGAAGGGCCGTAGTGCGACGGTCCATTGGTGTGAGGTTCTCTCTCAGCCCGGGACTACGCTCGTCCATGACGACACCCTGCCCCCACCGTGAAAGCGGAGTTGCCGCCATGCCGTCCAATGACGCCCGGATCCTGCTCCAGGCCGCCCTGCCCACAGCCGCCGCCGGTGCTGTTGCCGCCGTCGTCAGTGGGGTGGTTGCCGGTGGCAAGGGGGCGATCGGGGCGGTCCTCGCGACAATTGTCGTGATCCTGTTCATGGGGCTCGGTCTCTACGTTCTCCAGCGCACTGCCAAATCGCTTCCGCATCTGTTCCAGGCAATGGGCCTGATGCTGTACGCGGCGCAGATCCTGCTGCTGTTCATCTTCATGGCCGCGTTCAAGAACACCACGCTCTTCAATCCCCGGGCCTTCGCGTTCACGCTGCTCGCGACCACGCTCGTGTGGATCGCGCTGCAGACCCGTGCCCACATGAAGGCCAAAATCCTCTACGTCGAACCCGATTCGGGCGTCTCCTCGAAGGGTGACAAGCCCGAAAAGACGGGGCACTCGTCGTGAGGGGTAGGGCCGGGATAAAGCCGCTTGAGAAGTCCTGCTATCGTCCGGTGCCAACTGCGGCATCGCGGGCGCGGGCATCTGAGCTGACGCCTGCTCAATCGCGAGGCGAGATGCCCCACAGCCGCCCCCACATCCGTAACACCAGTCCCGTGCCGAACCGCGGCTGCGCGCCGCGCCGACACAACGAGGTTGCCGTACCTATGCGCCACGCTGAAGGAGCCCGCGGTGAGTGCTGACCCGACGCAGGTGCTCGCCTTCGACACCAACTGCCACCTCTTCGACGGGTGTGGCTTCGCCGATGTGTCCCCGGGCCTGCACTCGTTCATGTTCCAGCCCCTGTGGGGTGACGGCGACAGCAACGTGTACTTCAACAAGACGATGCTGCTGGCGCTGCTCGGCTCGATCATCATCGTGGGCTTCTTCTGGGCCGCCTTCCGTAGGCCGCAGGTGGTCCCGGGCAAGCTCCAGATGGTCGCCGAGGCGGGCTACGACTTCATCCGGCGCGGTGTCGTCTACGAGACCATCGGCAAGAAGGAAGGCGAGAAGTACGTACCGCTCGTCGTCTCGCTCTTCTTCTTCGTCTGGATGCTGAACCTCTGGTCGATCATTCCGATCGCCCAGTTCCCGGTCACCTCGATCATCTCGTATCCGCTGGTCCTGGCCCTGATCGTCTACATCCTGTGGGTGTCCCTGACGTTCAAGCGGCACGGCTTCGTCGGCTTCTGGAAGAACGTCACGGGCTACGACAAGTCGCTCGGCGCGGTGCTTCCGCTTGCCATGCTGATCGAGCTGTTCTCGAACCTGCTGATCCGGCCGTTCACCCACGCCGTGCGACTCTTCGCGAACATGTTCGCGGGGCACACCCTGCTGCTGCTGTTCACGATCGCCAGCTGGTACATGCTGAACGGCTTCGGCATCGCCTACGCGGGTGTCTCGTTCGTGATGGTCATCGTGATGACCGCCTTCGAGCTGTTCATCCAGGCCCTGCAGGCGTACGTGTTCGTCCTGCTGACGTGCACCTACATTCAGGGCGCTCTCGCCGAGCACCACTGAGCCACCGCCCTGCTACCTCCACAGATCGTCCGGTGGCCAACCCCCACCGGTCCGTAAAGAAAAGGAAGAACTGGCATGTCCCAGACCCTTGCTGCTGTCGAAGGCTCCCTCGGCTCCATCGGTTACGGCCTCGCCGCGATCGGCCCGGGCGTCGGCGTCGGCATCATCTTCGGTAACGGCACCCAGGCCCTGGCCCGTCAGCCCGAGGCTGCCGGCCTGATCCGTGCCAACCAGATCCTCGGCTTCGCCTTCTGTGAGGCGCTCGCCCTGATCGGTCTGGTCATGCCGTTCGTCTACGGCTACTGATCAGCGAAAACAGTCCAGCCGACTAGACGAAAGGCACTCACATGAGCCAGCTGCTCATCGCGGCGAGCGAGGGGGAGAACCCCCTCATCCCGCCGGTCCCTGAGCTTGTCATCGGCCTCCTCGCCTTCGTCATCGTCTTCGGCTTCCTCGCCAAGAAGCTCCTCCCGAACATCAACAAGGTTCTGGAAGAGCGCCGCGAGGCCATCGAGGGCGGTATCGAGAAGGCCGAGGCCGCCCAGACCGAGGCCCAGAGCGTTCTGGAGCAGTACAAGGCCCAGCTCGCCGAGGCCCGGCACGAGGCCGCGCGTCTGCGCCAGGAGGCGCAGGAACAGGGCGCCACGCTCATCGCCGAGATGCGCGCGGAAGGCCAGCGGCAGCGCGAGGAGATCGTCGCCGCCGGTCACGCCCAGGTCGAGGCCGACCGCAAGGCCGCCGCGTCCGCGCTGCGCCAGGACGTCGGCAAGCTCGCCACCGAACTGGCCGGCAAGCTCGTCGGCGAGTCCCTCGAGGACCACGCCCGGCAGAGCCGTGTCATCGACCGTTTCCTCGAGGACCTTGAGGAGAAGGCCGAGGCCGCGCGATGAACGGAGCGAGCCGCGAGGCCCTGGCAGCCGCACGTGAGCGTCTCGACGCGCTGACGGACAACACGTCCGTCGACGCGGCCAAGCTCGCCGACGAGCTGGCCGCCGTCACCGCGCTGCTCGACCGCGAGGTGTCGCTGCGTCGGGTCCTCACCGACCCGGCGCAGGCCGGCGAGGCCAAGGCCGAGCTGGCTCAGCGCCTGCTCGGTGGCCAGGTCGGCGGCGAGACCGCTGACCTGCTGGCCGGCATGGTGCGTTCCCGCTGGTCGCAGTCCCGCGACCTGGTGGACGCGCTGGAGGAGCTGGCGGACACCGCCGACCTCACCGCCGCGCAGCGCACGGGCAAGCTCGACGACGTCGAGGACGAGCTGTTCCGGTTCGGCCGGATCGTCTTCTCGAGCACCGAGCTGCGTGCCGCGCTGACCAACCGCGCCGCAACGGCGTCGGCCAAGAGCGAGCTGCTGCGCAGCCTGCTCGGCGGCCGGGCCAAGGCGACCACGGAGCGTCTGGTGACGCGTCTTGTGACCGCGCCGCGTGGACGTAGCCTGGAGTCGGGACTGGAGTCCCTGTCCAAGCTCGCCGCCGAGCGCCGGGACCGCATGGTGGCCATCGTCACCTCGGCGGTGCCGCTGAGCGACCCGCAGAGGCAGCGCCTGGGTGCCGCCCTCGCGAAGCTCTACGGCCGCCAGATGCACCTCAACCTCGACGTGGACCCCGAGGTCGTCGGCGGAATCCGGGTGCGGGTCGGTGACGAGGTCATCAACGGCTCCCTCGCGGACCGCATCGAGGACGCCGGCCGCCGACTGGCGAGCTAGCAGCAACTTCATAGCAAGAGCAGTACGTACTTACGACGGCCCATGTTGGGCCGTGCAGAGGATTCACCTCTTTTACGGGGGGAGTCCCCATCCCCCCAAAGTGAAACTTCGGGCCCAACAAGGAGAGCAGGGAACCCAGATGGCGGAGCTCACGATCCGGCCGGAGGAGATCCGGGACGCGCTGGAGAACTTCGTCCAGTCGTACAAGCCGGACGCGGCCTCGCGCGAGGAGGTCGGTACGGTCACCCTTGCCGGCGACGGCATCGCGAAGGTCGAGGGCCTGCCCTCGGCCATGGCCAACGAACTGCTGAAGTTCGAGGACGGCACCCTCGGCCTCGCGCTCAACCTGGAAGAGCGCGAGATCGGCGCCGTCGTCCTCGGTGAGTTCAGCGGCGTCGAGGAGGGTCAGCCGGTCTCCCGTACCGGTGAGGTCCTCTCCGTGGCCGTCGGTGAGGGCTACCTCGGCCGTGTCGTCGACCCGCTCGGCAACGCGATCGACGGCCTCGGCGAGATCGAGACGTCCGGCCGCCGCGCCCTGGAGCTTCAGGCTCCGGGCGTCATGGCCCGTAAGTCGGTGCACGAGCCGATGGAGACCGGCTACAAGGCCGTCGACGCGATGACCCCGATCGGCCGTGGCCAGCGTCAGCTGATCATCGGTGACCGCCAGACCGGCAAGACCGCCCTGGCCGTCGACACGATCATCAACCAGCGCGACAACTGGCGCACCGGCGACCCGAACAAGCAGGTCCGCTGCATCTACGTCGCCATCGGTCAGAAGGGCTCGACGATCGCGTCGGTCCGCCGCGCGCTGGAGGAGAACGGCGCGCTGGAGTACACGACCATCGTCGCCGCCCCGGCGTCCGACCCGGCCGGCTTCAAGTACCTGGCGCCGTACACCGGTTCGGCCATCGGCCAGCAGTGGATGTACGAGGGCAAGCACGTCCTCATCATCTTCGACGACCTCTCCAAGCAGGCCGACGCCTACCGCGCCGTGTCCCTGCTGCTGCGCCGCCCGCCGGGCCGTGAGGCCTACCCGGGTGACGTCTTCTACCTGCACTCCCGTCTGCTGGAGCGCTGCGCGAAGCTCTCCGACGACATGGGCGCCGGTTCGATGACGGGTCTGCCGATCGTCGAGACCAAGGCCAACGACGTCTCGGCGTTCATCCCGACCAACGTCATCTCCATCACCGACGGCCAGTGCTTCCTGGAGTCGGACCTGTTCAACGCCGGTCAGCGCCCCGCGCTGAACGTCGGTATCTCCGTCTCCCGAGTCGGTGGTTCCGCGCAGCACAAGGCGATGAAGCAGGTCTCTGGTCGTCTCCGTCTGGACCTGGCCCAGTACCGCGAGCTGGAGGCGTTCGCCGCCTTCGGTTCCGACCTGGACGCCGCGTCGAAGGCGCAGCTGGAGCGTGGTTCGCGTCTGGTCGAGCTGCTCAAGCAGGCTCAGTACCAGCCGATGGCCACCGAGGACCAGGTCGTCTCGGTCTGGGGTGCCACCACCGGCAAGATGGACGACGTTCCGGTCAACGACATCCGCCGCTTCGAGAAGGAGCTCCTGGAGTACCTGCACCGCAAGGAGCAGGGCCTCATGACCTCCATCAAGGAGGGCGGCAAGATGTCGGACGACACCCTCACCGCTGTTGCCGACGCGATCGCCGACTTCAAGAAGCAGTTCGAGACCTCGGACGGCAAGCTTCTCGGCGAGGACGCCCCGGCCGCCGCCAAGTGACGTAAGGAAGGGACCTGACTCATGGGAGCCCAGCTCCGGGTCTACAAGCGTCGCATCCGATCCGTCACCGCGACCAAGAAGATCACCAAGGCGATGGAGATGATCGCCGCCTCGCGTGTCGTCAAGGCGCAGCGCAAGGTGGCGGCCTCCACGCCGTACGCGACCGAGCTCACCCGCGCGGTCACGGCGGTCGGTACCGGCTCGAACACCAAGCACCCGCTGACCACGCAGGCCGAGACGGTCACGCGGTCCGCGGTGCTGCTCCTGACGAGCGACCGGGGTCTCGCCGGTGCCTTCAACTCGAACGCCATCAAGATCGCGGAGCAGCTGACCGCGCGTCTGGAGCGCGAGGGCCAGGAGGTCGAGATCTACATCGTCGGCCGCCGCGGTGTCGCCCACTACAACTTCCGTGAGCGCAAGATCGCGGAGTCGTGGAGCGGCTTCACCGACGAGCCGTCGTACGCGGACGCCAAGAAGGTCGCGGCTCCGCTGATCGAGGCGATCGAGAAGGACACGGCCGAGGGCGGCGTGGACGAACTCCACATCGTCTTCACCGAGTTCGTCTCGATGATGACGCAGACGTCGCTCGACGACCGTCTGCTGCCGCTCAGCCTCGAAGAGGTCGCGAAGGAGGCTGCCCCCAAGGGCGAGATCCTTCCGCTGTTCGACTTCGAGCCCTCGGCGGAGGACGTCCTCGACGCCCTGCTGCCGCGCTACGTGGAGAGCCGTATCTACAACGCGCTGCTCCAGTCGGCCGCCTCCAAGCACGCCGCCACGCGGCGGGCGATGAAGTCGGCCACCGACAACGCGGGAGAGCTCATCGAGACGCTCTCGCGGCTTGCCAACGCGGCCCGCCAGGCCGAAATCACCCAGGAAATCAGCGAGATCGTCGGTGGCTCCGCAGCCCTGGCCGACGCGACCGCGGGGAGTGACAGGTAATGACGACGACAGTTGAGACGGCCGTTGCCACGGGCCGCGTCGCCCGGGTCATCGGCCCGGTCGTCGACGTGGAATTCCCCGTCGACGCCATGCCGGAGATCTACAACGCCCTTCACGTCGAGGTGGCCGACCCGGCCAAGGACGGCGAGAAGAAGACGCTGACCCTGGAGGTCGCCCAGCACCTGGGTGACGGCCTGGTCCGCACGATCTCGATGCAGCCCACCGACGGTCTGGTCCGCCAGGCCCCGGTCACCGACACCGGTGCCTCCATCACGGTGCCCGTCGGCGACTTCACCAAGGGCAAGGTGTTCAACACCCTCGGTGAGGTGCTGAACGTCGACGAGAAGTACGACGGCGAGCGCTGGGGCATCCACCGCAAGGCGCCGAACTTCGACGAGCTCGAGTCGAAGACCGAGATGTTCGAGACCGGCGTCAAGGTCATCGACCTTCTCACCCCGTACGTCAAGGGTGGAAAGATCGGCCTGTTCGGCGGTGCCGGCGTCGGCAAGACGGTGCTCATCCAGGAGATGATCTACCGCGTCGCCAACAACCACGACGGTGTCTCCGTGTTCGCCGGTGTCGGCGAGCGCACCCGTGAGGGCAACGACCTCATCGAGGAGATGGCCGAGTCGGGCGTCATCGACAAGACCGCCCTGGTCTTCGGTCAGATGGACGAGCCCCCGGGCACCCGTCTGCGCGTCGCGCTGGCCGGCCTCACCATGGCCGAGTACTTCCGTGACGTCCAGAAGCAGGACGTGCTGTTCTTCATCGACAACATCTTCCGCTTCACGCAGGCCGGTTCCGAGGTCTCGACCCTGCTCGGCCGTATGCCCTCCGCGGTGGGCTACCAGCCGAACCTGGCCGACGAGATGGGTCTCCTCCAGGAGCGCATCACCTCGACCCGTGGTCACTCGATCACCTCGATGCAGGCGATCTACGTCCCCGCGGACGACCTGACCGACCCGGCCCCGGCCACCACGTTCGCCCACCTCGACGCGACGACGGTTCTGTCCCGTCCGATCTCCGAGAAGGGCATCTACCCGGCCGTGGACCCGCTGGACTCCACGTCCCGCATCCTGGACCCGCGCTACATCGCGGCGGACCACTACAACACCGCGATGCGCGTCAAGGGGATCCTGCAGAAGTACAAGGACCTCCAGGACATCATCGCCATCCTCGGCATCGACGAGCTCGGCGAGGAGGACAAGCTGGTCGTCCAGCGTGCCCGCCGTGTCGAGCGCTTCCTGTCCCAGAACACCCACGTCGCCAAGCAGTTCACCGGCGTGGACGGTTCGGACGTGCCGCTGGACGAGTCGATCATCGCGTTCAACGCGATCATCGACGGTGACTTCGACCACTTCCCGGAGCAGGCCTTCTTCCTCTGCGGTGGTATCGAGGACCTGAAGAAGAACGCGAAGGAGCTGGGCGTCTCCTGACGCACCGGTTCTTGTGAGCCATTGAGCTCTGATGAGGGGGCGGGGGTTCGTCCCGCCCCCTCATCCACGCCTACTAGACTTGTAACCAACACCCGGCAGAACCCGCCGGGTGGTGACCCGAGGAGCCACCTTGGCTGCTGAGCTGCACGTCGCGCTGGTCGCCGCCGACCGTGAGGTCTGGTCGGGCCAGGCCACCCTGGTCGTCGCGCGCACCACGTCCGGCGACATCGGCGTCATGCCCGGTCACCAGCCGCTGCTCGGTGTGCTGGAGTCGGGCCCGGTGACCATCCGTACGAGTGAAGGTGGAACCGTCATCGCCGCGGTGCACGGCGGTTTCATCTCCTTCGCCGACGACAAGCTGTCGCTGCTGGCCGAGATCGCCGAGCTGTCGGACGAGATCGATGTCCAGCGCGCGGAGCGGGCGCTGGAGCGCGCGCAGTCCGACGACGACGCCTCCGCCGAGCGCCGCGCGGAGGTCCGTCTGCGGGCGGCGACGGCGCGCTGACCCCTGGAGGTACCTCCCGGGCCCTTTAGGCTCTGGAGGGAGCGCACGCGATGACGTCACTCAGCCGCGGCTGGGACCGGAGCAATCCGGTGCCGGTCGCGGCTGAGGCAGATATGGAAGTTTTTTCCGTTCCGTTACCTAGGAGACGAGGAGGTCGGTGTCGATGGTCCTCGCTCTGACTGTGTGCGGAATCGTCGTCGCCCTCGTGGTGCTGGGGTTGTTCGTCTTCGGCCTGCGCCGAAGGCTCATCCAGCGCTCGGGCGGCACGTTCGACTGTTCCCTGCGCTGGGACGTGCCGGAGAAACCCGACACCAGCGGCAAGGGCTGGAGCTACGGCGTCGCCCGCTACAACGGCGACCGCATCGAGTGGTACCGCGTCTTCTCCTACGCCTATCGCCCGCGCCGCATCCTGGAGCGCTCCGCCATCGAGGTGGCCGGCCGCCGGGTACCCGACGGCGAGGAGGAACTGGCGCTGCTCTCCGACGCGGTGATCCTCACCTGCCTCCATCGGGGCACGCGCCTCGAACTGGCCATGAGCGAAGACGCGCTGACCGGATTTCTCGCGTGGCTGGAAGCAGCCCCGCCCGGTCAGCGCGTCAATGTTGCTTAACGGGCCTACTTCAGCCCGCTGTTGATGGCGGTCACCAGCTCACCGTTGCCGGTGTCGCCGCTGAACTCCCAGAAGAACGCACCGCCGAGGCCCTGGTTCTTGGCCCAGGTCATCTTTCCGGCGATGGTCGACGGGGTGTCGTAGGACCACCAGTTGTTGCCGCAGTGCGCGTAGGCGGTGCCGGCGATGGTGCCGTTCGCCGGGCAGGAGTTCTTGAGGACCTTGTAGTCCTCGATGCCCGCCTCGTAGGTGCCGGGGGCCGCGCCGGTCGCCGAGCCGCCGGGGGCGGACTGGGTGACGCCGGTCCAGCCGCGGCCGTAGAAGCCGATGCCGAGCAGCAGCTTGGCGGACGGGACGCCCTTCGACTTCAGCTTGGCGATCGCGTCGGCGGAGTTGAAGCCCGCCTGCGGGATGCCGGCGTACGAGGTGAGCGGCGAGTGCGGGGCGGTCGGACCGTCCGCGTCGAAGGCGCCGAAGTAGTCGTACGTCATCACGTTGTACCAGTCGAGGTACTGGGAGGCGCCGCCGTAGTCGGCCGCGTCGATCTTGCCGCCGTTGGAGCCGTCGGCGGTGATGGCCGCGGTGACCAGGTAGTTCGAGCCGAACTCGGTGCGCAGGGCGGACATCAGGTTCTTGAACGCGGCAGGTCCTGAGGTGTCGCAGGTCAGGCCGCAGGCGTTCGGGTACTCCCAGTCGATGTCGATGCCGTCGAAGACGTCGGCCCAGCGCGGGTCCTCCACGACGGCCTTGCAGGACTTGGCGAACGCCGCCGCGTTGGCCGCCGCCTGGCCGAAGCCGCCGGAGTAGGTCCAGCCGCCGAACGAGTACAGCACCTTGATGTGCGGGTACTTGGCCTTCAGCTGGCGCAGCTGGTTGAAGTTGCCGCGCAGTGGCTGGTCCCAGGTGTCTGCGGTGCCGCTGACGGACTGGTCGGCGGTGTAGGCCTTGTCGTAGGCGGCGTAGGTGTCGTCGACGGTGCACTGACCGTTCTTGACGTTGCCGAACGCGTAGTTGATGTGGGTGATCTTCGAGGCGGAGCCCGAGGTCACCAGGTTCTTGACGTGGTAGTTGCGGCCGTAGACGCCCCACTCGGTGAAGTACCCGAGGTTGATCTTCGCGCCGGGGTTCGGGTCGGTGCCGCCGCCGGTGGTGCGCACCGCGCGGGCGCCGCTTGCCGGACCGGTCTGGTCGGCGGTGTCGCGGGCCTGGACGGTGTAGGAGTAGTCGGTGCCGGCGGTCAGGCCGCTGTCGGTGTACGACGTGCCCGTCGCCGTCGCGACCTTGGTGCCGTCGCGCAGGACGTCGTAGTTCTTGATGCCCTTGTCGTCGGTGGCGGCCGACCAGGTCAGCTTCACCGAGGTGTTGGTGATGTCGGAGGCGCTGGGCGTCCCGGGGGCGGACGGCGGGTTGTCGCCGGGGACGCTGCCGCCGTCACAACTGCCGCCGTTGAGCTTGCAGTTGGCGGGGGAGCCGGTGCCGCTGCCGTTGAAGCCGAAGGTGACGGAGGCGCCGGGGGCGAGGGAGCCGTTCCAGGACTTGTTCTTGGCGGTCCAGTGAGTGCCGGAGGAGGTGACGTCGGCGTCCCAGGCGGAGGTGACGGACGTGCCGGAGGGGAAGTCCCACTCGACGGTCCAGGAGCTGACGGCGGTCGTGCCGGTGTTCTTCACCGTCCACTTGCCCTCGAAGCCGGAGCCCCAGTCCTGGGTCTTGGCGTAGGTGGCGGTGGCGGACGTGGCGGCTTCGGCCGGGCTCGCGAGGCCGACCAGACCGGCCAGCGGGAGCAGCAGGGTCGCGAACCCTGCCATGGCTCTGTGTCTGAAGCGCATGCTGCGCCTCCTTGGTGGGGAGTCACGGGGCGCGACTGAGCCTCACGCCCTCTCATGGTGCGGTGAGAATAGAAAGGTCTGGACCACCGGTCAATAGGTCTGGACCAGTTCCGAGGCATAAACCTCAGATGCCCAACTCCTGTGCCAATACGGCCGCTTGGACCCGGCTGCGCAACTCCAGTTTCCCCAGCAATCGGCTGACATGTGTCTTAACGGTCGCCTCGGCCATGTCGAGCCGGGACGCGATGTCGGCGTTGGACAGGCCCTCGCCCAGGCAGGACAGCACCTCGCGCTCGCGCCGGGTGAGGCTGTCCAGGACGGACAGGTCGGCCGTCGGCTCCCGTACCGGCTTCGCGGCGAACTCCGAGATCAGGCGCCGGGTGACGGCCGGGGCGATGAGGCCCTCGCCGCGCGCCACCGTACGTACCGCCTCCAGCAGGTCCTTGGCGTCGGTGTTCTTGAGCAGGAACCCGGACGCGCCCGCCCGCAGCGCCCCGAACACGTACTCGTCCAGGTCGAAGGTGGTCAGCACGAGCACGTCGGCCAGCCGCTCGGCGACGACCTGCCGGGTCGCCGACACCCCGTCCAGGCGTGGCATCTGTACGTCCATCAGCACCAGGTCGGGCCGCAGTTCGCGGGCCAGGGCCACCGCCTGCTCACCGTCCGCCGCCTCGCCGACCACGTCGATGTCGGGCGCGCTGCGCAGGATGAGGACCAGCCCGGCGCGGACGGCGGACTGGTCCTCGGCGACGAGCACGCGGATCATGCGGGGTCTCCTTCGACGGTGTCGGTGACGGGGAGGGCGGCGCGTACGGCCCAGACCTTGCCGTCGGGCGAGTCCTCGGGGCCGGCCTCGAAGGTGCCGTCCAGCAGCGCGACGCGTTCCCGCATGCCGACCAGACCGGCGCCGGAGCCGGGGGCGCGCGGGCCGTCACGGTCGCCGTACGGGCTGGTCACGGTGACGGTGAGCGAGCCGTCCCGGCGGGCGAGGGACACGACGACCCGGCCCGGCCCGGCGTGCTTGAGGGCGTTGGTCAGCGACTCCTGAACGATGCGGTAGGCGGCGAGTTCGACGGGGGTGGGGACGGTGCCGGGGGCAGCGTCGAGGTGGACGTCGAGGCCGTTGGTGCGGGCGCCCTCGACCAGTGCGTCCAGGCCGTCGAGCGTGGGGGCGGCGACCGGCTCGGTGTCGCCGCTGGAGTCGCGCAGGATGCCGATGAGCCGGCGCATCTCGGCGAGGCCCTCGACGCTGTTCTCGCGAATGACCGTCAGGGCGTCCCGGGAGGTCTTCGGGTCGTCGAGGGAGAGCGCGGCCGTCGAGTGGATGGCGATGGCGGAGAGGTGGTTGGCGACCATGTCGTGCAACTCGCGTGCCATGCGCGAGCGTTCCGAGGTCACGGCCTGGGCGCGGTCCATCTCGGCGAGCAGCGCGGTCTGTTCGGCGCGCAGCCGGGCGGCCTCGGCGGCGTCACGGTGGTTGCGCACGATCCAGCCCGTGGCGGCGGGACCGTACGCCACGACTCCGACGACCACGCCGATCAGCAGGGCCTCCGGTTTGCGCCACACCGCGAACGGCACCAGTGTCGCGGCCACCGTGAGCAGGCCGGTGATCCACTGGATGCGGCGGGCCGAGGCGAGCGGGCCGTACAGCACGGCCGCGTAGACGATGTCGGTGAACATCAGGACCGTCGCCAGATTGCCCTGCGTCACGACGTCCGCGCAGATCGCGACCGAGCCGGTCAGCAGGGCTGTGCGCGGGGCCGCCCGGCGCAGCAGCTCGCAGCAGGACATGACGCCGAGCGGCACCAGGATGGGCCAGGGGCCGTCGAAGAGCGTGATCGGGTCGTCCGCGGGCCGGGTGCCCAGGCCGATGCCCACCAGCAGCAGGCCGCCGAGCAGCCCGCCGACAGCGATGTACACGTCGAAGCGGCGCGGGCGGGGGAGGAGCATGGCTCCATCCAACACGGTGCGCGCGGTCCGCGCCTGATTCCCGGGAAGGGTCCTGGACTGCATCTTTCGATGTACCGCGAGTTCGTCAGTGGCGACGACGAAAGCGCCCTGTCCCGACGGGAGCCTGGAAGGGTGACCGAAGGGAGCAAGTTGTGATCGTCGCCCTCATCATCGCCTGCGAGGTCGGCTTCTGGGTGCTGCTGGCCCTGGGCCTGTCCGTCCGCTATCTGCTGAAGTGGCGCCGCACGAGCGTGGTGCTGCTTCTGTGCGAGCCGGTGCTGGAGCTCGTCCTGTTCGTCGCCACGGCGATCGACCTGAAGAACGGCGCCGAGCCGGGCTGGGAGCACGGCCTGGCCGCGATCTACATCGGCTACACCGTGGCGTACGGCCACTACACGATCCGCTGGCTGGACGGCCACGCCGCCCATCGCCTGGCCGGCGCCCCGCGCCCGCCCAAGCCTCCGCAGTACGGCATGGCAAGGGCCCGGCACGAGGGAGGCCTGTGGCTGCGGACGCTGCTCGCCGCGACGGTGGCCTGTGCGCTCCTCCAGGGCGCGGTCTGGTACGTCGGGGACGGCGACACCTCGTCCCTGCGGTCCTTCCAGTGGGTGGCACTGCGCGCCGCCGGCATCCACGGCCTGGTCGCGCTGGCCTACCTGATCTGGCCCAAGCAGCCCAAGGGTGAGACAGCGTCGGCCGACCACTTCGCCGCGCCGAAGGAGAAGGCCCGCCGGTGAACTCCTAGCGCTCCCCGCCCGGCACCCACAGCACGTCCCCGACCTCCTTGTTCGCCGTCCTGGCGAGGATGAACAGGAGGTCGGACAGGCGGTTCAGATAGGTCGCCGTCAGCGGGTTCATCACCTCGCCGTGGACCTCCAGTGCCGCCCACGTCGAGCGCTCGGCACGGCGTACGACCGTGCAGGCCTGGTGCAGCAGGGCCGCACCCGGTGTGCCGCCCGGCAGGATGAAGGACCGCAGCTTCTCCAACTGCTCGTTGAAGTGGTCGCAGTCGGCTTCCAGCTTGTCGATGTAGAACTGCTCGACCCGCAGGGGCGGGAACTCCGGGTTCTCCACCACCGGGGTCGACAGGTCCGCGCCCACGTCGAACAGGTCGTTCTGCACACGGGTGAGGACCTTGACGACCTCCTCGTCGAGCCCGCCCAGCACGATGGCTGTGCCGAGCACCGCATTGGCCTCGTTGGCGTCGGCGTACGCCGAGATCCGCAGATCGGTCTTGGCGGTCCGGCTCATGTCGCCGAGGGCGGTGGTGCCCTGGTCGCCGGTCCTGGTGTAGATGCGCGTCAGATTGACCATGTGGCCAGCGTAGTTACGCTCCGGCGGTTCGGAACACGCGTGTGCCGACCGTCACGGCCAGTCCGGCGAAGGCGACGGCGACCAGGACGCCGTACAGCATGGGCGTTGTCGCGTAGGAGCCGACGTACGCGTCGCGCACGGCGTCCACCAGATAGCGGAACGGTACGAAGTGCGACAGCACGTCCAGCCACGTCGGCCCCAGCGTCATCGGCAGCATCAGGCCCGACAGCAGCATCATCGGCATCGTCATGGCGTTGATCGCCGGGCCGAACTCCTGCGGGGTGCGGACCTTCATGGCGAGCGCGTACGACAGCGAGGCCAGCGACACCGTCAGCAGTCCGACGAACGCGAATCCGATCAGCACGCCGGGCAGGGGTGCCCTCAGGCCCATCACCAGCGCCGCGAGTACCAGCAGCACCGCCTGGAAGACGAACACCGTGGCATCGCGCAGCACCCGGCCGAGCAGCAGGGCAAGTCGGCTGACGGGCGTCACCCGCATCCGCTCCACCACCCCCTGACTCTTCTCGATGATGACCGAGAATCCGGCGAACGACGCTCCGAACAAACCGAGTTGGAGCAGCAGCCCGGGGACGAGAACCTGCCATGAACTCCCCTCCCCGCCCAGCGGCAGATCCGTCAGCAGTGGGCCGAAGAACAGCAGGTACAGCAGCGGCATCAGCACGCCGAAGAGCAGGGCGAAGCGGGAGCGCAGGGACTGACGGAGATAGCGGCCGTAGATGAGGGCCGTGTCGTGCAGCAGCATCAGAGGGGTCCTATACGGCTACGGGGGCGGCGTCGGCCGGGGCGGGACCGCGGCCGGTGATGGCGAGGAACGTGTCCTGGAGGCTCGCGTCGATCGAGCCGCCGTACTGCAGCTTCAGCGCGGTCGGCGTGCCCTCGGCCACGACCACGCCCCGGTCGACGACGACCAGGCGGTCGGAGAGGGCGTCGGCCTCGTCGAGGTAGTGGGTGGTCAGGAACACCGTCGTGCCGTGCTCGTCGCGCAGGCGCCGGATCAGGGCCCACAGGTCGGCGCGGCTGCCGGGGTCCAGGCCGGTCGTCGGCTCGTCGAGGAACAGGACCTTCGGGCGGTGCGTGAGCGCCAGCGCGATGTCGAGGCGCCGCCGCTGGCCGCCGGAGAGGGCGCCCGCCTTGCGCTCCAGCAGGTCGGTCAGGTCCAGGTCGCGCGCCAACTCCTCGGCGCGCTCGGTCGCTTGCGGCTTCGTCAGGCGGTACAGCCGGCCCTGGGTGACCAGCTCCTCCCGCACGCTGATCTGCGGGTCGACCCCGCCCGACTGGGCCACGTAACCGCACGCCCGCCGCACTCCGGCGGGGTCGGTCGCGAGATCGCAGCCCGCCACGGTGGCCGCGCCCCCGGTGGGCGCCAGCAGGGTCGTCAGCATCCGCAGGGTCGTCGTCTTGCCGGCCCCGTTCGGGCCCAGGAAGCCGAGGATCTCGCCCTCGCGGACGGTCAGGTCGATGCCGCGCACGGCCTCGACCGGGCCGAGTTTCGTCTGGAAGGTACGGGCCAGTCCGGCCGTACTGATGATGGGCATGGCCCCAGAAAAACAGAGTCTCTTAAATTTTGCAATGGCCCCAAAGTTTCAGAAAGCCCAGCGAAGTTAGGATGGAGTCATGGCTGAAGGGCTCAGGGAGCGGAAGAAGCGCGAGACGAGGCAGCGGCTCTCGGACATCGCCACCGGGCTGTTCCTGGAGCACGGGTTCCTGACGGTGACCATCGCGGACGTGGCGGAGGCCGCCGATGTCTCCGTGAACACCGTCTACAACTACTTCCCGGCGAAGGAGGACCTCTTCTTCGACCGCTCCGCCGGCGTCGTCGAACAGCTCTCCCGCTGGGTGCGCGGCCGCGACGAAGGGGAGTCGGCCGCCCGGGCCGTGCTGCGTGAAATGCGTGCCGAGGTCGAGTCGGTCTCGCCGCGGATCGGCCTCCTGGAGGGCTACGACCGCTTCATGCGCGTCATCCACGAGGCGCCGCCGCTGCGCTCCCGGCTGTGGAGCCTCCAGCAGGAGATCCTCGACCACCTCGAAGCGACCCTGCGCGAGGAGGCCGGTGCGGCGGACGGCGACCCGCTCCCCGGGCTGATCGCGGGTCAGATCTCCTGGATTCACGGCACCGTCTTCGTCGCCGTCGGCCGCGAGATGCTCAAGGGGCGCAATCCGGACGAAGTGTCACGAGAGATGCTGGTCCTTCTCGACGACATGGAGGAGCTGTTGAGCGAGAAGGTGCTCAACTACGCCGTCCGTGGCGCGTAATGGCCCGTGCCGGTGTGATGTCCGTCAAGTGAGACGTGACTCGCGTTACTAACCGGTCACACAGTCCCTCACGAGCGCTAAGGTCCGCCGAAGAGCAACCTAAACAGGGTGTAAGGCGTTTCAAAGGGGAGTCGCAACAGTGGCACGGAAGCTTGCCGTCATCGGCGCCGGCTTGATGGGTTCCGGGATCGCTCAGGTCTCCGCTCAGGCGGGCTGGGACGTGGTCCTGCGTGACGTCACCGACGAGGCGTTGAAGCGCGGCACCGACGGCATCAAGGCGTCGTACGACAAGTTCGTCAGCAAGGGCAAGCTGGAGGCGCACGACGCCGACGCCGCCCTGGCCCGTATCACCGCGACCACCGACCTGGACGCCGCCGCGGACGCGGACATCGTCGTCGAGGCCGTCTTCGAGAAGCTCGAAGTCAAGCACGAGATCTTCCGCGCCCTCGACAAGATCGTGCGCGAGGACGCCGTGCTCGCCTCCAACACCTCCGCCATCCCGATCACCAAGATCGCGGCCGCCACCGAGCGCCCCGAGCGGGTCGTGGGTGTGCACTTCTTCTCGCCGGTCCCGATGATGCAGCTGTGCGAGCTGGTCCGCGGTTACAAGACGAGCGACGAAACCCTCGCCACCGCGCGCGAGTTCGCCGAGTCGGTCGGCAAGACCTGCATCGTTGTCAACCGGGATGTCGCCGGTTTCGTGACGACCCGCCTCATCTCGGCGCTCGTCGTCGAGGCCGCCAAGCTCTACGAGTCGGGCGTCGCCACCGCCGAGGACATCGACCTCGCCTGCAAGCTGGGCTTCGGTCACGCCATGGGCCCCCTCGCCACGGCCGACCTCACCGGCGTCGACATCCTGCTGCACGCCACCGGCAACATCTACACCGAGTCCCAGGACGAGAAGTTCGCCCCGCCGGAGCTGATGCGCCGGATGGTGGACGCGGGTGACATCGGCCGCAAGAGCGGGCAAGGCTTCTACAGCTACTGAGCTTTCGTAAAGCACCGCACAGCCCCTGCGCGCATCACGCGATGGGGTGAATTCGGTATCGGTTCGCTTACAGACGGCAACCTCAGGCCGCTTAACGCAGTCAGAGGTTGCATCACCGGCCACAGCGAAGACTCACAGCAAGCACAGGCACAGATACAGGCACAGGCAACAGGCAACGCATCGCGGAGCACGACGCACGCTTGGGGAGCGCATATGCACATCAGGGGCGACCACGCCGAACTGGTCGTCGGGGGCGTCCTCGACGTCCGCAGCGCGGCGGACGCCCGTACGGTCCTGCACTCGGCCGTCGACGATGGAGTCGGCGATCTGGTGCTGGACCTGTCCGAGCTGGATTCCTGGGACGCCACCGGACTCGGGGTGATCATGGGAGCCCACCGGCGGGCCGGCCGCTGCGGCCGGCGCCTGGTGCTGCGCGGCGTACCGCCGCAGATGCAGCGCCTGCTGGTGGCCACCCGGCTGCACCGGATCCTGGCGATCGAGGGCGGCATCGGGGTGGAGTCCCTGCCTCGGGTGTGACGCCCGGCACGGGTGGGGCGGGACAGCCGGACGTTCCGGTTGCGAATCGTACGTCGCGAACAATTCTCACGAGACTGTGATGTCTCGGGCGGCGCGGTACCCCGACCTGTCGTAGATACTGTGCGAAGGTTTAGGGTTCGGCTGCCCGCTGCCTAGACAAACCCCTTCGAGCGGGCCCGGACCAGAAGCGACAGCGCGGTGTGCAAAGGCCGGGAGGGGCCGCCGACGCACACGAGACGCTTTTGGGGGGCTTGAACCGATGGACCCGAACACCCGGGGACCCGAGGAGTACGGCCATGACGGCGACGGCCAGTCGTCCCGCCAGCGCCCGCCCAGGGATCCCCTCACACCCGACTTCGGACAGCACTCGCCCGCACTGGCCCGCACGGTGCAGCTGGTCTCGGGCGACTTCCTGCTCACCGTCAACCCCGTCGACGGCAGCGAGATCGAGGTCTGCCCGCCGGCCGAGCGGCCCGCGCGGCCCGAGAAGCTGACCCCGGCCGAGCGCGCCGAGGTCGACCGCGCCGCCAGACCGCCCGTCCCGCCCGGACCGACCCGTCCCGCCCAGCCGCTCCTGGCCCGCCAGGACGAGCGCGAACAGCTGGTACGGATGCTGGCCCGCGGCCGCTCCGTACGCCTGGTCGGCTCGCCGGGCGCCGGCCGCACCAGCCTCCTCGACCTCGTCGCCGAGGACTGCGAGGACCTCGCCCCCGACGGCGTGGTCCGCCTCACCGGCTACCGCCGCCCGCCCGCCGATCTGCTGTACGAGCTCTTCTACTCCGTCTACGGCGCACCCCTGCACCGTCCGGATCAGGACGAACTGCTCGGCTTCGTGCGTGAGATCGGCGCGGTCGTCGTCCTGGACGACATCGAGTTCGGCGGCGCCGTGCTCGACGAGCTGCTGGACGCGACCCCCGAGTGCGCGTTCCTGCTCGGCGCCACGCCCGACGTGCCCGCCCCGTCCACCGAGTCCGGCATCGAGGAGGTCGCCCTCAGCGGCCTTGAGCGCGCCGACAGCGTGGAGCTGCTGGAGCGCCAGGTCGGCCGGGTCCTCACCGAGGACGAGGCGAACTGGGCGGGCGACCTGTGGTTCGAGTCGGAGGGTCTGCCGCTGCGGTTCGTCCAGGCCGGAGCCCTGCTGCGGCAGCGGGACCGGCTGCGGGCCGGCGCGGACGCCGTCGACGAGTACGGCGTCTTCGAGGACGCGCCGCCGGTCGACGCCCCGTTCGACGGGCACGTCGACGGGCCGTTCGGCACCGAGAGCGGCGGCGTGGAGACACCCCTGCCGTCGCTCGGCGAGGCGGCAGGACCCGCTCCGCTGCTCGCCTCACGGCTCAGCGCCTCGGCCCGCGCCACCCTGAAGTTCGCCGTCGCGCTCGGCGGCGAGGTGCCGCACCAGGCGCATCTGCCGGCCCTGGTCGGCGACACCCACGCGGACGCCGCCCTCGGCGAGCTGACCGACTGCGGGCTGGTCACGCCGGTCGGCTCCCGCTACCGCCTCGCCGCCGGAGTGCAGGCCCAGCTGGAGGCCGCCGGATACACCGAGGACGTCCGGGAGAGCGCCCTCACCGCCGTGCAGCACTACACCTGGTGGGCCGGGCACCCCTCGGTCACGCCGGAGCGTGTCGCCGCCGAGGCGGACGCCGTGCTCGCCGCCCTCGCGGTGCTCGTGCCGGGCACCACACCGCCCGCCGAGGGTGAGGAGAGCCCGACCGTGCAGCTGGCCCGCACGGCGGCGCCCGCGTTCGCGGCGGGGCTGTGCTGGAGTGCCTGGGAGCGTGCCCTGCGGGCCGGTGCCGAGGCCGCACGCCTGGCCGGTGACGTCACCGAACAGGCCTATTTCCACCACGAGCTGGGCGTCCTCGCGCTCTGCGGCGGCCAGCTGGACCGGGCCCGCGCCGAGCTGGAGACCTCCATCGGCCTGCGCGGCGCCCTCGCCGACAAGCGCGGCACGGTCGCGGGCCGCCGCGCCCTCGCCCTGGTCTCGGACCGCTCCGGTACGACGCCGGGAGTGGCCGCGTTCGGCGCGACGGCGGGCGAGGAGGTGCCGGACGCGCGGTACGAGGAGTCGCAGTCGCCGCCGGGAGGCGTACCGGCCGCATTCCTTCCCGCCGGCGACGCCACGACCCTGGTCACGCACCGCGCCACGTCGGTGTCCCCGTCGTCCCCGGCCGCGCACAAGGGCCGCGGCGGCGTCCGGGGCTTCGCGCGTCGCAACCTCGTCGCGGCCGGCGCGGGCGCGATGCTCGTCGCCGTGCTCGGCACGGTGGTGACGCTCGGCGCCACGTCCGACAACGACCCCGACGGCCCGGCCACCCAGGTCGGCCCCAACCCGTCCGCCAGCCAGGGCGTCGGCGACGACAGCCTCGGCGCCGACAAGGCGGAGGGCGACGACGGGGAGGGCTCCGGCGACACGGGCACGCCCACCCGCAGCCCGACCGACCCGGGCCCCGACGGGACGTACGGCACCTCGGACGACCCGACGCCGACCGACGATGCGACGGACCCGTCGGACGACCCGAGCGGCACGCAGAAGCCGGGCGGCGGTCCGTCGAACTCGCCGACCAAGCCTCCGTCGTCGACGCCGAAGCCGCCGACCTCGCCCAAGCCCACCGAGACGGAGACCGAGGACCCGACGGACCCGCCGACCGAGGAGCCCACCGACCCGCCGACCGAGGAGCCGACGGACCCGCCGACCTCGCCGACGGACACCCCGACCAGCTCGACGTCGGCCAGCGGCCCGGCCTCCTCCAGCCCGACGGAGACCACCAGCTCGGCATCCGCTCCGCAGAGCACGGACGAGGGCTCGCCCAGCGGCGGCTCAGACTCCCTGATCTGACGCTCGCTTCAGGACAAGAGGGCCGGGTCCATCATCAGGACCCGGCCCTCTTCGTCGTACAACTGCCAAGAACGGCGCGTCAGAACAACCGCAGCTTGTCGTCCTCGATGCCCCGCATCGCGTCGTAGTCCAGTACATGGCAGCCGATGCCGCGGTCCGTCGCCAGGACCCGGGCCTGCGGCTTGATCTCCTGGGCCGCGAAGATGCCGCGGACCGGCGCGAGATGGGGATCCCGGTTCAACAGCTCCAGATAGCGCGTGAGTTGCTCCACGCCGTCGATCTCGCCGCGCCGCTTGATCTCCACCGCGACGGTCTGGCCCTCGGCGTCCCGGCACAGGATGTCGACCGGGCCGATGGCGGTCATGTACTCGCGCCGGATGAGCGTGTAGCCCTCGCCGAGGATCTCGATGCGGTCGGCGAGGAGCTCCTGGAGGTGCGCTTCCACGCCGTCCTTGATCAGGCCGGGGTCCACGCCCAGTTCGTGCGAGGAGTCATGGAGGACTTCCTCCATCGTGATGATCAGCTTCTCGCCCGCTTTGTTGATGACCGTCCAGATGTCCTTCTGCTCGCCGTCACCCTCCTTCAGGGTGCAGGGCGGCGACATCCAGTTCAGGGGCTTGTAGGCCCGGTCGTCCGCGTGGATCGAGACGCTGCCGTCCGCCTTGACCAGGATCAGACGGGGCGCCGAGGGCAGGTGGGCGGTGAGCCGGCCCGCGTAGTCGACGGAGCATCGGGCAATGACGAGACGCATGGTCCGCAACGCTACTCGACGGGCCGGTGTCGACGCGATTCGCCCTGGGGGAGTCCGTAAGACCCCGGACTGCCCCTGTTCATTTCTGGCCGATTGTGCGCCTAACGAGGACCGCCCATGTACGCATTCTCCTGGTGCCGTCACCGTCCGTTGCCTACCGTATTAAACGGGAGGTCGCGAGGCGTGTACGCAGAGTGTTCGATATCGCGAACTCCCCTATCTGTCCGGCAACCCCCGCTGCTGCGGGGGTGCGAGAGGAGAACCCATGTCGCTCGACGTCTCACCGGCCCTACTCGAACAGGCCGAGCGAGGCGAGGTCGACGAAGCCGCCTTCGTCGACTGCGTCCGGACCTCCCTGCCCTATGCGTGGGAGATGATCAGCTCCCTGGTGGCCCAGCTGAAGGTCGACGGCGGCTCGTTCGCCGACAACCAGACGCCCCCGCCGGACGAGCAGGCACGTGGCCAGCTGCTGCGTGCGCTTGCGAGTGACGCGATACGCGGCGCGCTGCAGCGGCACTTCGGGGTGCGACTGGCCTTCCAGAACTGCCACCGGGTGGCGGTGTTCCCGCTTGACTCCTCGGTCGACGAGACGCTGACCCGCTTCACCTCGGTCCGCAGTCAGGTGATGAACCAGTCGCCGGAATTCAGGGACTGCTGATGCAGTAGCCGCTTGCTTGCCGCTCCGTACGCGGGAGGTGCAATCAGTACTGGGGCGGCAAGCCCTCTGACGGACCGGGCCGTTGATCCGCGACAGGGCGATTCAGCCGAGTTGGGGGAGGACTTCGGCGCCCAGTCGCCGTACGTTCTCCTCGGTCGCCGCCAGGTCGCCCGAGCCCTCGACGAGCAGGGCGAAACGGGAGATCCCGGTCCGTTCGCTGGTCGCTGCCAGGCGGTCGGCGCACAGGCGCGGGGTGCCCACCGGGTGCAGTCCGCAGAGCAGTTCGGTGTACGCCAGCGGGTCGCGCATCGCGCGATGACGGCCGTCCACCGTGACGTGGGCCTCCAGGCCCTGCCGCAGCCAGCCCGGCATCGCCTTCGTCAGCGTCTCGACCGCGTCCGTGCGCCGGTCCGCGATCTGGCAGACGCCGGCCGACACATGGGCCGCAGCGCGGATCTCGTCGGCGGGCCGCCCCGCCGCGCGCGCGTACTCCCGCCACAGCACGACCATCTCGGCCTTCTCCTCGTCGCCCACGTGCATCCCGAGCAGCATCGGCAGTCCGCGCTCGGCCGCGAGACGGACGCTGTGCGGTGACGTACACGCGACGACGACCTCGGGCCCCGCGGCGGCCTCCGTGAGGCACTCCGACGGCCTGGGCACGACGGGGACCTCGCGGAAGCTGAACTGCTCGCCGGCGGCCGCGACCGACGGTTCGCGCAGCCAGCGCAGCAGCAGATCGAGTGATTCGGGGAACCCCTCCTCGTACGCCCGCAGACCCGAGCCGAACACCTCCAGGTCGACCCAGGGCCCGCCGCGCCCCACGCCCAGCGAGAACCGCCCGCCGGAGGCGATGTGCAGCAGCGCGGCCTGTTCGCCGAGGGCCACCGGGTGCGCGGTGGGCAGTACGCTGACCGCCGTGCCGACCCGCAACCGCTGGGTACGGCCGAGCAGTAACGCGGCCAGCGTGATCGCGGACGGACAGGTGCCGTACGGCACGAAGTGGTGCTCGGCCAGCCAGACCGTGTCGAGCCCCGCTTCCTCGGCGACCTCGGCGGAGCGGACCGCGCGGTGCAGCGCCTCCCCGTCGCCCTGTCCCGGGAACCGGGCCGCCAACACGAAACTACCTACGTGCATTGCCTTTTCCTGCTTCCTTGGCTCCGACGCGGAGCTCCCCCACCCGGCATAACCGTCTGACACGTGCCGAGGACACGGCTTGACGGAGGGATTTGCGGATTGTCTGCAGAATGGTTCGCCGGAGCGGGGGACTTGTGGGGATTGGTGCCGTACGACTACCCCTGACCGTGCCGCGTAGGCTGGACACGGTCCCCGCATCCTGTATAGCCCCGTGAGGTGTTCCGTGTCCCCGCGTCGCAACCGACCCAAGGGAGTCGGCTCGTCCGAACACAGTGCCGAGGACGACCGTTCCGGCCGTTACGGCGGCTGGCAGTCCACGGAGAGCTGGCAGGGCGAGGAGTGGAACGTGCGGCATGTGGCCGGCGCGAGCGCACAGGGCAAGGCGTACCGCTGCCCGGGCTGCGAGCAGCTGATCCCGGACGGCGTCCCGCACGTCGTCGCCTGGCCGGACCACGTCGGCGTCGACGACCGCAGGCACTGGCACAAGGCGTGCTGGAACGCGAAGGACCGCCGCACCACGCGGGTGCAGCGGTCCCGAAACGCGCCGAGGTTCTGAGCCGGAACTACACGTCCCGCTTCTCCAGCAGCGCGTAGGCGGCGGCGAACGCGGCCGCCGTCACGCCGAGCATGATCCACAGCGGCTCCCAGCCGGACGGGCCGCTGTCGGTGAGGGACTGGGCGTAGAAGACGCTGAGCTGGTTCGGGATGGAGTACTCGAACAGGGCCTGCTGAAGGTCCTGCAGGGACTCCGAGAACATGAACAGCGCCATGACCAGCGGGGCCAGCATGACACCGATCATGATCGTGATCGCGCCCGCGGAGTGCCGGATGATCGAGCCGACGACCAGCGAGAGCAGGCCGAGCAGCGCGATGTAGAGCGAGATGCCGACCGTGCCCTTCAGCCACTCCTGGGTGCTGGGCTCACGCGCGTCCAGCATGGCCACGTCGGCGAGGGCGACCAGGACGGCCGACCCCAGCGTCACCACGAACGCGACCACGAAGAAGACGATCGCCTTCGCCAGCAGCACCCGGCTGCGGGTCGGGCATGCGGTCATCGTGGTCCGGATCATGCCGGTGCCGTACTCCGAGGCGGTGGTCAGCACGCCGAGCGTGATGATGCACATGCTGCCGAGCAGCAGCCCGAAGAAGCCGAAGGCCAGCGGGCTCTCGCCGCTCAGGCTGCCGTCGGAGGAGTTCGCGGCGACCAGCGCGGCGGCGGCCAGGCCGATGCCGACGACGAGCAGCACGAACACGCCGAGCGTCCAGATCGTGGAGCGCACCGACCGGATCTTCGTCCACTCGGAGGCGAGCGCGTGCCCGAGGTGCGTGCGCACGACGGGGATCGGCGAGGTGTAGGTGGGGTACGACGAGCCGGGCGCCGCCTGCCAGTTCGGTGCGGCGGTCTGCGGCATCGGGGGCTGGGGCGTGCTCATCGGGCGTCCTCGGGCGTGGTCGGGGCGGCGGGCGCAGGGGCGTAAGGGGCGCCGGGCGGCGCGGGCGGCTGAGCGGGCGCCTGCTGGGGCGCGGGCGCGGCGAAGGCCTGTGGAGCGGCGGGCTGGGCCGCAGGCGGTCCCTGGGGCGCCTGAGGCGCCTGCTGGGCGTACGGGTTGGCCGTACCGGCGCCGGGCGCGGCGGGAGCGCCGTAGGGACCGGCGGGCGCCTGACCCGGCGCGCCCTGCGGCGCGGCGAACGGCTGCCCGCCCTGCTCGGGCGGCGGCGGGGCGTACCAGCCGGGCTGGCCCTGCCCCGCAACCGGCATCGGCGGCTGCGCGCCGGGCGGCAGCGGCTGCTGGAGCCCGGTCTTCTGGTCGACGGTCGAGCGGTAGTCGACGGCACCCTGCGTCATCCGCATGTACGCCTCCTCCAGCGAGGCCTGGTGCGGCGACAACTCCCACAGCCGTACGTCGGTGTCGTGCGCGATGTCGCTGATGCGGGGGAGTGGCAGCCCGGTCACCCGGAGGCCGCCGTCCTGCTCGGGCAGCACGTGCCCGCCCGCCTCGGTGAGCGCGCCGGCCAGCTTCTCGCGCAGCTGCGGCTCGGTGTCGGGCGTACGGACCCGGGCGAAGCCGGCGGAGTTCGCCGCGATGAAGTCCCTGACGCTCATGTCGGCCAGCAGCTGTCCGCGCCCGATGACGATCAGGTGGTCGGCGGTCAGCGCCATCTCGCTCATCAGATGGGAGGAGACGAAGACGGTCCGGCCCTCGGCGGCCAGCGACTTCATCAGGTTCCGCACCCAGAGGATGCCCTCGGGGTCGAGGCCGTTGACCGGCTCGTCGAACAGCAGCACCTGAGGGTCGCCGAGCAGCGCGGCGGCGATGCCGAGGCGCTGGCCCATGCCGAGCGAGAAGCCCTTGGAGCGCCTCTTGGCCACGTCCTGGAGGCCGACCACGCCCAGCACCTCGTCCACGCGCCGGGGCGGGATGCCGGACAGCTGGGCGAGCGACAGCAGATGGTTGCGGGCGGCCCGGCCGCCGTGCACGGCCTTGGCGTCCAGCAGCGCGCCGACCTGGCGGGGGGCGTTGGGCAGCCTGCGGTACGGGTAGCCGCCGATCGTGACATGGCCCGCCGTCGGGTTGTCCAGGCCGAGGATCATCCGCATCGTCGTCGACTTGCCCGAGCCGTTCGGGCCCAGGAAGCCGGTGACGGCCCCGGGCCGCACTTGGAAGGACAGGTTGTACACAGCGGTCTTGTCGCCGTAGCGCTTGGTCAGGCCGACTGCCTCGATCATGCTCCGCACCCATCGAAAGGTTCAGGACAGCGGGGCACACGCCCCCCGTAAGGGTTAGGAGGATACCGACGCGCTGACGGTTCCACTCAAGAGCAAGTAAAACCTCATACCAACCGTGACCCTACGCGTCCCGTTTCTTGAGTGCCGCGTAGCCGCCCGCGAGCGCCACGACCACCCACAGCACCATGATCCCGAGCCCGCCCCAGGGGCCGTACGGCTTGTCGTCGTCGATCGGGGTGACCACCTGCATGATCCTGCTTCCCGCCTGGTCCGGCAGGTACTGGCCGATCTTCTCGGTGGCCGAGACGTTGCCGAGGATGTTGGAGACCAGGAAGAAGAACGGCATCAGGATGCCCAGCGACAGCATCGGCGAGCGCAGCATCGCGGCGACGCCCATCGAGAACATCGCGATGAGGGTCATGTAGAGCCCGCCGCCGATCACCGCGCGCAGCACTCCCGGGTCGCCGATCTCGGCCCGGTGGTCGCCGAGCATCGCCTGCCCCAGGAAGAAGGTGACGAAGCTGGTGGCCAGGCCGACGATCAGTGCGAGGCCGGTCGCCACCGCGATCTTGCTGGCCAGAAAGGTCCCACGTCGCGGCACCGCGGCCAGCGAGGTGCGGATCATGCCGGTGCTGTACTCGTTCGAGACGACGAGCACGCCGAACACGATCAGCGCGAGCTGACCGAGGGTCATCCCCGCGAAGCTGATGAAGGTCGGATCGAAGGAGAGCTTGTCCCGCTCGCTCATGTTGTCGAACTCGCTGTTCGACAGGCCCGAGATCAGCATCCCGAGGGCGATGGTGACCACCACGGCGAGGGACAGCGTCCACACGGTGGAGGCCACGGACCGGATCTTGGTCCATTCGGAGCGGACGACCTGCGTGGCTGCCATGCTCAGCTCCTCCTCCAGTCGTCGCCCCACTGCGGCCGCGGCTCGGGGGGCAGCGGCGCGCCGGTGTGCGCGTGGTACTCCACCGACTCCGCGGTCAGTTGCATGAACGCCTCCTCCAGGGAGGCCTGCTGCGGGCTCAGCTCGTGCAGCACGATCCCGTGCCGCGCCGCCAGCTCGCCGATCTGCTCGGCCTTGCTGCCGTCCACTTCGAGCGAGCCGTCACCCGTCTGCACGGCCGAGATCCCGGCCGTGGGCAGGACGTCGAGCAGCCGCTCCCGCTGCGGGGTGCGGATCCGGACGTACGACCGTGAGTTGCGCTCGATGAAGTCGGCCATGGAGGTGTCGGCGAGCAGCCGCCCCTGGCCGATGACGACGAGGTGGTCGGCGGTCAGCGCCATCTCGCTCATCAGGTGACTGGAGACGAACACCGTCCGCCCCTGGGCGGCCAGGGACTTCATCAGGTTCCGGATCCAGTGGATGCCCTCGGGGTCGAGCCCGTTGACCGGCTCGTCGAACATCAGGATCCGCGGATCGCCGAGCAGCGCGCCCGCGATCCCGAGCCGCTGCCCCATGCCCATCGAGAAGCCCTTGGTCTTCTTGCGCGCGACCGCCGTCAGCCCGACCGTGTCCAGCACCTCGCGCACCCGGCTCCTCGGGATGCCGTTGCTCTGGGCGAGGCACAGCAGGTGGTTGTAGGCGCTGCGCCCGCCGTGCCAGGCCTTGGCCTCAAGCAGGGCGCCGATGTACGTCAGCGGGTCCTTGAGCTGGTCGTAGCGTTTGCCGTCGATACGGACGCCGCCGGCGGTGGGGTGGTCGAGGCCCAGGATCATCCGCATGGTCGTGGACTTCCCGGCGCCGTTGGGGCCGAGGAACCCGGTGACGATGCCAGGTCTGACGGCGAAGGTGAGGTTGTTGACCGCCACCTTCTCGCCGTACCGCTTTGTCAGCCCCTCGAGCTCGATCATGCCGACCACGCTAAAACGCCGCAAAGCCCCCTGCCACCCGAGTGGCAAGGGGCTTCACGGATGTTCAGACGATGTACGCCGAACGGTTACCGGGTCTGCTGCGCCGGAACACCGCGGGAGATCGGCTCGTCCTCGGCCGGGGTGCCGGCGGCGGCCACCGCGGCGCCCGTGAGGGTCGCCAGCATCTCGCGGACGTTCGTCAGCTGAGCGTTGATGCTGTCGCGGCGGTTGGTGAGAGCCGCGAGCTCGCGCTCGGATTCCGAACGGATCCGGTCGGCCTTGGCATTGGCGTCGGCCACGATGTCCTCGGCCTGACGCTGAGCCGTCTCCACCGTCTGACGGGCCCGGCGCTCGGCGTCCGTGCGCAGCTTCTCGGCCTCCAGGCGCAGCTGCTCCGCGCGGTGCTCGATCTCCGCGAGGCGCTTCTCCGCCTTCTGCTGACGGGACGCCAGGTCGCGCTCGGACTGCTCGCGGCGCTTGGCGAGGTTCGTCTCGAAGTCGGCGGCGGCCTGCGCGGCCTTGGCGCGGGTCTCCTCGAAGAGGGCGTCGGCCTCCTCGCGCTTGGACTGCGCGTCCTTCTGCGCCTCGGAACGCAGCTGCGAGGCGTCACTCTTGGCCTTCTCGACGATCCGGACGCCCTCGTCCTCCGCCTTGGACTTGCGCTCCGCAGCGAACGATTCTGCGTCGTTACGGACCTGCTGGGCCGCCGACTCGGCGAGCTCGCGGTGCTGCTCGGCGGCGCGGCGCGCCTCCTCGCGCAGATCCTTGGCCTCTTCCTCGGCGAGGCGGAGGATCTTCTCGACACGCGCGCCGAGGCCGGCGTACGACGGCTCGGCGTCGGTTACCTGGGCCTGGGCGTTCTGCGTCTCGAGGTGGAGCTCCTCGATGCGCTTTTCCAGAGCGGTGATGCGGGCCAGAGCGCTGTCGCGGTCGGAGACGAGCTTCGAGATGCGTTCGTCCACCTGCGCGCGGTCGTACCCACGCCGCACAAGCTCGAAGCCGTAGGGGGAAGTGTCGCTCATGGGGTTCCTGTCGAATGAGACCGGTGAGGTGATAAGTGGAATCCTAGGGGCCGAAGCGGTGTGTCATCGAGCGGATACGTGTTTGATCTGGAGAATGAGACCCCTTTTGAGTGGCTAACCGTTGGACGGCTTGCCAAAAACTTGGTCAAAGGCCCCAGGAGACACCGGAACCCTCTCGCCCCGCTAGCTGTCTGACGACTTGCCACCCGATCGAGGGGCGCCCACCGTCGCACCCGCCTTGACCCCGTTGTCCTTGCCGCCGGCCGGTGTCTCGAAGGACTCCAACGCCTCCAGGACGTCCTGGACACGGGAGATTTCGGCGTTGATGTCCTCGCGGCGCCGGACCAGGACCTCCAGCTCGCGCTTGCCCTCCTCGACCGTGCGCCTGGCCTCGCGGATCGCCTCGGCCTTGAGCTCCTCGGCCTCCTTGATCAGCGAGGACCGCTTCTGCTCGGCCTCCTTGAGCAGGCCCTCGGCCTTCTTCACGGCGGCGATACGGACCTTGCCCGCCTCGGAGTTGGCCTCCGAGACCAGCTCCTTGGCCTTCGCCTGCGCCTTGGACAGCTGCTCCTCGGCCGCCTTGATGAGGGCGTCGCAGCGGTCCCCGGCCGACTTCATCGTCTCGGCGGACTCGCGGCGGGCCCGCTGGTGCAGCTCCTCGATCTCGCTCGTGATGCGGTCGCGCAGCTCCTCGGCGCGCTCCCTTATCGAGGTGGCGTCCCGGCGGGCGCCGACGAGCAGCTCGTCCGCGTCCGTTCGGGCCTTCTCCACCCGCGAGTTGCCCTCCACCGTCGCCTCGGAGACCAGCCGGTCGGCCTCCTTGCGGGCGGCGCCCACCATGGTGTCGGCCTGCGCCTCGGCGTCCGCGGTCGTCTTGTGCGCCTGCTGCTGCGCCTCGGTGAGCAGCTTGTCCGCCTCGGCGGTGGTCTCCGTGATGAGCTTGTCGACCTGCTCGGCCACGTCCTGGCGCCGCTTGCCCGCGTCCTTGCGGGCCTCGTCGAGGGTGCGCTCGGCCTCCTCGCGGGCGGCGGTCACGAGCCGTTCGGCCTCCGCGGCCGCCTCTGCCTTGACGCGCTCGGACTCGCTGCGGGTCCGCTCCGCGTGCTGCTGGGCCGACCCCACCGTCTCGGCGGCCTCGGCGCGCAGCCGCTCCGCGTCCGACGTGGCGTCCCCGACCAGCTTCTCGGCCTTGGCACGCGCCTCGGTGCGCACCCGGTCGGCCTCCGCGACGGTTTCCGACTGGAGCCGCTCCGCCTCGGAACGCGCCTCCGTGATGAGGGTGTCCGCCTGCGTCGCCGCGTCCGAACGGATCCGGTTGGCGTCCTCGCGGGCGTCGGCCCGGGTGCGCGAAGCTGCCTGGTCGGCCTCGGCGATCGCGTCCGACGCCTCCGTACGCACCCGCTGTGCGTGCTCGGTGGCCTCCGAGCGCAGCCGGTCGGCCTCGGCGATCGCCTCGCCGACGGTCCGCTCGGCGAGGGACTTGGCGGCCTCGGACTCGTCGTTGGCCTCGCGCCGGATGCGGCCCGCGTCCTCGCTGGCCCGCTCCCGCTCGGCGTAGGCGTCGGAGCGGACCCGGTCCGCCTCCTCCTGGGCCTCCCGGCGGGTACGGTCCGCCGCGTGCTCGGCGGCGCTGCGCAGGCCGGTGATCTCCTCCTGCGCCTGCTCGTGCAGCCCCGACACGGAGTCGCGGACCTGCTGGGCGTGCTGCTCGGCCGCCGACACCATCTCGGTGGCGCGCCGGTCGGCCTCCTCGACCAGCCGCACCGCCTCGGTCTGCGCCTCCTCGACCCGCTTGCGGGCGGAGGCCAGCAGTTCCTCGCTCTGTTCGCGGGCCCGCTCGCGCTCCTGGTCGGCCTCCTGGCGGGCGGAGCCGAGGAGTTCCTCGGCCTCGCGGCGGCGCCGGGTGGCCTCCTCCTGGGCGGCGGCCAGTGTCTCGGACGCCTCCGTGCCGATCCGCTCGGCGGCGGCCTGGGCCTCCGCACGGACCCGGTCGGCGGTGTCCTGCGCCTCCGACTTCAGCCGCTCGGCCTCGGCCGCGGCCTCGGAACGCAGGCGTACGGCGATGGCCTCGCCCTCGGCACGGGACGTGGAGGCGTCCGACGCGGCCTCGGTGCGCAGCCGGTCGGCCTCTTCCTCGGCCTGCTGCTGCAGCGTGCGAATCCGCTCGGCGGCCTCGGTGCGCAGCCGGTCGGTCTCCTCGGCGGCCTCGCGCCGGATGCGGGAGGCCTCCTCACGGGCGTCCGACAGTGCCTGCTCGGCCGACGCGAGCCGCTGCTCGGCCTCGGTGTGAAGGCGCGTCAGCTCCTCGGCGGCCTCCGTGCGGCGGGCCTCGACGCCGCGCTCGGTCTCCTCGCGCAGCTCGCGGGCGGCGCGCTCGGCGTCGGCCGTGATGCCCTCGGCCTGCTCGACGACCTCCTCGCGGTGCCGCTCGGCCTCCTGACGGGTGCGCTGGAGGGTCTCCTCGGCCTGCCGGCGCAGCGTCGTGGCCCGCTCGATGGCCTCGGTGCGGACCTTCTCGCTGTCCGTCGTGGCCTTCTGGCGCAGCTCGTCCGCGTCCTGCCGGGTCTTGGAGAGCAGCTCCTCGGCGGTCTTGGCCGCCTCCTCGATCTGCTGGACGGCTTCCTTGCGGGCCTCCGCGCGGATCTTCTCGCCCTCGGCGACCGCCTCGGAACGCAGCTGCTCGGCCTCGCCGCGCAGCCGACGGGCCTCCTCCTGCAGCTCGACCGTCTTGGCGCGGTACTCCTTGGTGTCGTCCTTCGCCGAGCCCTTGAGCTGTTCGGCGATGTCGTGCGCCTCGGCGCGCAGCCGGTCCGCCTCGGCCTCGGCCTCGCTGCGGATCCGCTCGGCCTCCTCGGCCGCGGCCTTGGTGGTGTTCTGGGCGTCCTCCTGCGCTTTGTTGAGGACGTCCTCGGCGGTCTTTGCCGCCTTCGACAGCTGGGTCGCGCTCTCCTCGGCGGTGATCGTCCGGGCCTTCTCGGAGGCCTCGGCGACGATCTTCTCGGCCTGCGCGCGGGCGTCGGTGACGACCTGCTCGGCGTCCGCCTTGGTGCTCTCGGCCTCCTTGGTGGCCTCGCTGACCAGGCGGGCGACCTGCTCCTTGGCCGTACGCATGCGCTGTTCGTTGGCCGACTCGGCACTCGACAGGGCCTTCTCGGCGGACGTCGTGGCCTCGGCGACCAGCTTCTCGGCCTCGGACTGCGCCTTGCGCAGCGCCTCCTCGGCCTCCGCCATGCGCTGCTCGGCGGCCCGGCTGAGCTCGGTGGCCTGGCGGCGGGCGCTGTCCGACTCGGTCGCCGTGGAGCTGCGCAGCTGCTCGGCGTGGTCGGTGGCCTCCTGGGCCTGCGTGGACGCGGCGTTCAGCAGCCGCTCGGCGTCCGTACGGGCCCGGAGCAGGATCTGCTCGGCTTCCGCGCGGGCCTCCTCGGCCGCGCCCGTGAGGCGCTGGCGGGCCTCGCCGGTGAGCCGCTCGGCCTCGGCACGCGCGGTCGCCATGGCCTGCTCGGCCTCGGTACGCGACTCGTCGAGGAGCCGGCGGGCCTGCGACTCGGTACGGGCGCGCAGCTGCTCCGCCCACGCCACGTTCTCGTTGACGTGCGACTCGACGGTCTGCCGCCGCTCGGCCAGCTCCTGGTCCAGCTGCTGGCGGCGCGTGACCGCCTCCTGGTGCAGCTCGGCCTGCAACCGGGCCGCGTTCTCCGCGTGCTCCTGGAGGATGCGCTGAGTCTGCGCCCGGGCCTGGCTGAGCTCCCGCTCGGCCTCCTGGCGCAGCTGGTCGGCCTGCACCTGGGCGTTGCGCAGCAGCTGTTCGGCCTGATAGCCGATGTCCCCGCCGTCGAAGGCGGGCCGGGACATGATGGTCCGCCGCGCCTCGTGCAGCTTGGCGCGCAGCACCTCGACCTGGTAGCCGAGGTCCTCGGCGTGCTGGATCGCCTTTTCCCGCTCGGTCTTCAGCCGATCCATCTCGGCCTCGAACCGAGAGAGGTGGTCGACGTCAGCCGCCGGCTCTCGCTCCTGGCGTTCGTAGCCCCGCACTGCGCGGTCCCATCCGTCCCCTGGTCGCAAGTCTCTCCATACGAGCACCGTCCATCCGCCGAACGGGGCCCCCGGGGAATGGTGTCAGATCAACGGCGGAGCACGGGCTGTTGCCCCACCCTCGCCCCCCGAAACCCGGACCCCGGCTCGGTCCCGCCGTCAAAAGGCAGGGCCGGGTCGCCCTGGACTGAGCGGCGACCGCCCCCAACCCTACCGGCCCATATGTACGAGGGTCAGTGCTCAGGTGACTCAACAGGGGCCGAAGTGACCAGTTCTGTCAGTACTCCATGGCAATCCTTTGGGTGCAGGAAGGTGATTCGTGACCCCATGGAGCCGCGCCGGGGCTCTTCGTACAGAACGCGTACGCCCTTGCCCTTGATGTCGGCGGCGTCGCCGTCCACATCCGCCGTACCGAAAGCGATGTGGTGGACACCCTCACCGTTCTTGTCGAGCCACTTGGCGACGGTGGAGTCCGGGCGGGTTGGCTCGAGAAGCTGCAGGTAGGAGGCGCCGCCGTCGGAGGTTTCGTTGATCTTGAGCATGGCCTCGCGGACGCCCTGCTCCTCGTTGACCTCGGAGTGGAACACCTCGAAGCCGTAGGTGGCCCGGTAGAACTCCACGGTCTTGTCCAGGTCGAAACAGGCGATCCCGATGTGGTCGATTCGCGTCAGCATGGAATTCAGTGCAGCGCGGCGGCGATGGTTACGCAACGTGCCAGCGATCACACCTACGGCCCGGTGACGGCACGGAGTGCCATCAGTACATTCGAAGTAAACCCTCGTTCACTCCTCGGCAGTGCAGCCGGAAGGGGATCGCACCTCATGACTGGAACGAACAGCAGTACCTCGGTGATCGTCGCGGGCGCCCGTACGCCCATGGGACGGTTGCTGGGCTCGCTGAAGTCCTTCTCCGGAGCCGACCTCGGCGGATTCGCGATCAAGGCCGCCCTCGACCGTGCGGGTATCGGCGGCGACCAGGTGCAGTACGTGATCATGGGCCAGGTGCTCCAGGCCGGGGCGGGGCAGATCCCGGCGCGCCAGGCCGCGGTCAAGGCCGGCATCCCGATGAACGTCCCGGCGCTCACCATCAACAAGGTGTGTCTGTCGGGCCTCGACGCGATCGCGCTCGCGGACCAGCTGATCCGCGCCGGCGAGTTCGACGTGATCGTCGCGGGCGGTCAGGAGTCCATGACCAACGCCCCCCACCTGCTGCCGAAGTCCCGCGAGGGCTTCAAGTACGGCGCGATCGAGATGATCGACGCGATGGCGTACGACGGTCTGACGGACTCCTTCGAGGGCATCGCCATGGGCGCGTCCACGGAGAAGCACAACACCCGCCTCGGCATCCAGCGCCCCGCGCAGGACGAGATCGCCGCCCAGTCCCACCAGCGCGCCGCCGCAGCGCAGAAGAACGGCCTGTTCGAGGCCGAGATCACCCCGGTCGAGATCCCGCAGCGCAAGGGCGACCCGGTCCTCTTCAGCAAGGACGAGGGCATCCGCGGCGACACCACGGCGGAGTCCCTGGGCAAGCTGCGCCCCGCCTTCTCCAAGGACGGCACGATCACGGCGGGCTCGGCCTCGCAGATCTCCGACGGCGCCGCCGCGGTCGTCGTCATGAGCAAGGCCAAGGCGCTGGAGCTCGGCCTGGACTGGATCGCCGAGATCGGCGCGCACGGCAATGTGGCGGGTCCGGACAACTCGCTTCAGTCCCAGCCCTCGAACGCCATCCAGCACGCCCTGAAGAAGGAGGGCCTGGAGGTCGCCGACCTCGACCTGATCGAGATCAACGAGGCCTTCGCCGCCGTTGCGGTGCAGTCAATGAAGGACCTCGGGGTGTCGTCGGAAAGGGTGAACGTCAATGGCGGAGCCATCGCCCTGGGTCACCCGATCGGTATGTCGGGTGCGCGGCTCGTCCTGCACCTGGCCCTGGAGCTGAAGCGGCGGGGCGGCGGCGTCGGCGCGGCCGCGCTGTGCGGCGGCGGCGGCCAGGGTGACGCACTGATCGTGCGGGTACCCAAGGCCTGAGACCTCGTACGTTTTCCTTTCCGAACGGAGCAGTGATGCAGGACGTCTCCACACTCGTCGCCCAGGCGAGAGAGGGCCGGCCGCGTGCCGTGGCCCGGCTGATCTCCTTGGTGGAGGGGGCGTCCCCGCAGCTCAGGGAGGTCATGGAGACGCTGGCGCCGCTCACGGGCAACGCGTATGTCGTCGGCCTCACGGGTTCGCCCGGAGTCGGCAAGTCGACATCCACGTCGGCGCTCGTGACGGCGTACCGCAAGCAGGGCAAGCGGGTCGGCGTCCTGGCCGTCGACCCGTCCTCGCCGTTCTCGGGCGGCGCGCTGCTCGGCGACCGGGTCCGGATGTCGGACCACGCCTCCGACCCCGGCGTCTACATCCGCTCGATGGCGACGCGCGGCCACCTGGGCGGCCTCGCGTGGGCCGCCCCGCAGGCGATCCGCGTCCTGGACGCGGCGGGCTGCGACGTGGTGCTCGTCGAGACGGTCGGTGTCGGCCAGTCGGAGGTGGAGATCGCCTCCCAGGCGGACACGAGCGTCGTCCTGCTGGCCCCGGGCATGGGGGACGGCATCCAGGCGGCCAAGGCGGGCATCCTGGAGATCGGCGACGTGTACGTCGTCAACAAGGCCGACCGTGACGGCGCCGACGCCACCGCCCGCGAGCTCAACCACATGCTCGGCCTCGGCGAGTCCCGCGGCCCGGGCGACTGGCGTCCGCCGATCGTCAAGACGGTCGCCGCCCGCGCCGAGGGCATCGACGAGGTCGTGGAGGCCCTGGAGAAGCACCGCGCCTGGATGGAGGAGCGCGGAGTCCTCACCGAACGCCGTCGCGCCCGCGCCGCCCGCGAGGTCGAGACCATCGCCGTCACGGCCCTGCGCGAACGCATCGCGGACCTGCACGGCGACCGCAGGCTCGGGGCACTGGCGGAGAAGATCGTCGCCGGGGAGCTGGACCCGTACCGGGCGGCGGACGAGCTGGTGGAGGGGCTCACGGGGGCCTGACCTCCGAAGCGCCCCGAGAGCATTACCCGTGGTCAACTTCCGCCTTCCGCTGCTAGGTTGATGCGCATGTACCTCCTCTTGGCATAGGGCACGCCTGCCCGCGCACGGTGAACGACCGCTCGGTCGTGACCGGCGCGGCGCCCCGGCGTCCCCTTTTCCGCCTCGAGTCGAGGAACCCCCGTGTCTTCCACACACGACGTGCGGCCTTCGTATGCCGCCGTTCTCCGGATCCCCCACGCCCGCCGCACCTTCGCCGCAGCCCTGACCGGCAGGCTGTCGTACGGCATCGCCCCGCTGTCCGTGATGCTCGCCGTGACCCGGTCCTCCGGGTCGTACGCGGTGGCGGGCGTGGTGATGGCGCTGTTCTCCGCGACCAGCGTCTTCCTGTCGCCCGCGAGGGCGGCACTCATCGACCGGTACGGGCCGCGCCGGGCGCTCGTGCCGATGGTCGCGGTCCACGCCGGGCTGCTCGGGCTGCTGGCGGCGCTCCTCTGGCGTCCCGGTGCCGCCTCGCCGTTCGTCCTCGCTGCCGGCGCCGCCCTCGCCGGTGCCTGCACTCCGCCGCTCGGACCCACCATGCGGGCCGTGTGGGGGCGGCTGGCCCCGGACCGGGCGCTGATGCAGCGGGCCTACAGTCTCGACGCCGTCGCGGAGGAACTGCTCTTCGTCTCGGGGCCGTTGCTGGTGGGCCTGCTCGTCGGGTTCGCTCCGCCGGCGGCGGGCATCGTCGTGGGCGCGGCGCTGATGGTGGCGGGGACGGCCGGGTTCGTGTCGTCGCCCGCGGTGCGCTCGGTGCCGGCCGGCAAGCGCGAGCCGGGTCCGGACGCGGCCGGGCGGCGGGTCCTGCGCGGTCTGGGGCGGCCGGTGATCGCGGCCGCGGGGGTCGGCCTCGCCCTGGGCGTGGTCGACCTGCTGGTCGTGGCCTTCGCGGAGGGGCACGGTCACGGAGCCGGCAGCGCGGCCTGGGTGCTCGCCGCCCTGTCCGCCGGAAGTGCCGTCGGCGGGCTGCTCAACGGGGCCGTCGAGTGGCGGGCCTCCGCCGGCACCCGGCTGTCCGTGCAGGCGGCCGGCCTGGGGCTGGCGCTGTGCGGTGCCGGGCTGGCCCAGGGGCTCGGCACCCTGGCCGTGGCGGTCGCGGTCGCCGGTGTCTTCGTGTCGCCGCTGATCACCACCGCGTACCTCATCGCCGACGAGGCCGCCGCGCCCGAGGCCCGGGTCCAGGCCGGGGCCTGGGTCAACACGGCCGTCAATGCGGGCATCACGGGCGGTGCCGCGGCGGCCGGCGTGCTGGTCGGATGGCTTCCGGCGGGGGTGTGCTTCGCGGCCACCGGTGCGGTGATGCTGGTGACGGCGGTGGCCGTGGCCCGGCGGGGGGACGCGAAGAGGGGTACGGGACATCCCGTACCCCTCGTGTGACGCGCTGACGCCCGTCAGTCGTCGTCGCCGTCGCGGTCGTCCTGACCGTTGTCCTGGGCGGTGTCGTCGTCGTGGTCCTGGGTGACCTTGCCCGTCTTGAGGTCGACCTTCCACTCGCCCTTGGTGGTCTCCACGCTCCACGCGGCGGGGCCGTCGTCGTCCAGGTCGACGTCGGTGACGGTGCCCTTCGCCGCTCCGGCCTCGGCGGCCTCGCGGGCGTCCACGCTCGCGCCCTTCAGCGCGGCGAGGTCCTCGCGGCCGTCGTTGTCATCGTCGTCGTCGCGCTGGGCGCCGACGACCTTGGCGGTGTCGGGGGAGACCTGGACGTTGTACTCGGTGCCGTCGCCCTTGACGACGTTCACGTCCCAGGCGCCCGCGTCGGCGCCGTCGTCGTCCCGGTCGGCGGAGACGGCCGTGCCCGGCGTGTTCTTCAGCGCGGCGGCGATCGCGTCGGCGGCGCTGATCGTGGAAGCACGGACCTCGGTGGCGTCGTCGCTCCGGTCGTCCGCGGCATCGCTGCGGTCGTCGGTCGCGTCGTCCTTACGGTCGTCGGCGTCGTCGTTCCGGTCGTCGTCGGTGACCCGGACGTTCGTCTGACGCTGGGTGGGCGCGTTGCCGTCGTCGGCCGACGCGTAGGCCGCGACGGTGCCGCCGCCGACCAGAGCCGCGGCGGTGACGGTGGCGATGACGATGTTGCGCTTCATGGGGTTCCCTCCCAGAGTGTTGTGTTTCACAACGGTTCACGACTCTTGGTGTCGTTTCATGTCGCTCGGTTTCGACGAGAACCAATCTGCCGAACCGACGCTGAGAGGAACCTGAAGCCCCCTGAAGAGATCTTCAGCTTCGTTTTGCCAGGCTGTACGCATGCGCCTGTTGATCGTGGAGGACGAAAAGCGGCTCGCCCTGTCGCTCGCCAAGGGCCTGACCGCCGAGGGGTACGCCGTGGACGTCGTCCACGACGGCCGGGAGGGGCTGTTCCGGGCCTCGGAGGGGTCGTACGACCTCGTGATCCTCGACATCATGCTGCCCGGCATGAACGGCTACCGCGTCTGCGCCGCCCTGCGCGGCGCCGGCCACGACGTGCCGATCCTGATGCTCACCGCCAAGGACGGCGAGTACGACGAGGCCGAGGGGCTGGACACCGGCGCCGACGACTACCTCACCAAGCCGTTCTCGTACGTCGTCCTCGTCGCCCGGGTCAAGGCACTGCTGCGGCGCGGGGGACAGGGTGCCGGGGCCTCGCCCGTGCACGTCCACGGCGACCTCAAGGTCGACACCGCCGCCCGCCGGGTCTTCCTCGGCGACGACGAAGTGTCCCTCACCACCAAGGAGTTCTCGGTCCTGGAGCAGCTCGTGCTGCGGGCCGGCGAGGTGGTGTCCAAGGCCGAGATCCTGGAGCACGTCTGGGACTTCGCGTACGAGGGCGATCCGAACATCGTCGAGGTGTACGTCAGCACCCTGCGGCGCAAGCTGCGCGCCGGGCTCATCAAGACGGTCCGCGGCGCCGGATACCGGCTGGAGAAGGAACGATGAGAAGGCTCTTCGGCTCGGTCCGGTCGCGGGCCACCCTCGCCGCCACCCTCGTCGTCGCCGTGGCGCTGGTCGCGGCCGGCGCGGCGGTCCTGCTGTCGCTGCGGTCCAACCTGATCGACCAGGCGGGCAACGACGCGGAGCGCACGGCGCAGAACGTCGTCGCCCAGCTCGCCGCCGGGAAGCCGTACGACCAGCTGGACATCGACGACGACAGCCCGGTCCAGGTGGTCGACGCGAACGGCCATCTCGTCGCGGCCACCGAGGACCTGGAGCGGATCAGCGGCACGGGCACCGACGCCGTGCAGCCGCAGCCGCGGAAGGGTGACACGGGGGGTACGGGCAACACCGCCGGGCCGGGCGGCGAGGACGCCGACGACGACGCGGACGACGGCAAGGCAGACGCTTCGGACGACGACACGGCCCAGGACGCCGGCGAGATCGGCGAGGTGAGCGCGCTCACCGACGGCTCGGCGACGATCGACGGCGACCCCGCCGACTACCGCTTCGCCGCCGTCCCGGTGGAGACCGAAGACCGGGGCACACTCACGGTCTACGCAGGCGGCTCCCTGGAGGCCGAGCAGAGCGCCGTGAACTCCGCGCTCACCGTCATGCTGATCGGCTTCCCGCTGCTGCTCGGCGTCGTCGCGGCCGTGACCTGGCTGGTCACCCGGCGCGCACTGCGCCCGGTCGAGGGCATCCGGCGCGAGATGGCCGCGATCACCGCGTCCGAGGACCTCGCCCGGCGTGTGCCGCAGCCGGACACGCACGACGAGGTCGCCAGGCTCGCCCGCACCACCAACGAGACGCTGGCCGCGCTGGAGACCTCCGTGGAGCGCCAGCGCCGGTTCGTCGCCGACGCCTCGCACGAACTGCGCAGCCCGATCGCGTCCCTGCGCACCCAGCTCGAAGTGGGCGTCGCCCACCCGGAGTTGCTGGACGTGCCGGGCGCGGTGGAGGACACCGTACGGCTGCAGCGCCTCGCCGCCGACCTGTTGCTGCTCGCCCGCCTGGACGCGGGGGAGGGGCCCGGCGACAAGCGGGTCGACCTGGGTGAGGTGGCGCGGCGGGAGGCGCGGGGCCGGGAGAACGTGGCCGTCGAGGCGGACGTCGCGGAGGTGGCCGGGTCGCGGGGGCAGTTGGAGCGGGTCCTGGGCAACCTGCTCGACAACGCCCAGCGGCACGCCCGGGACGCGGTCACCGTGTCCGTCGGGCGGGACGGGGACTGGGCCGTGGCGGCCGTGGCCGACGACGGGGACGGGGTGGCCGAGGCCGACCGGGAGCGGATCTTCGAGCGGTTCGTACGGCTGGACGAGGCCCGCACCCGCGACGACGGCGGCGCCGGGCTCGGACTCGCCATCGCCCGGGACGTGGCCGCACGCCATGGCGGCACACTCACGGTCCGGGACGCCCCGGCAGGCGGCGCCCTGTTCGAACTCCGCCTGCCGCTCGCCTAGACCCTTCAGCCCCTACCCGGGTGTCACGGACGCCCGCGCTGCCCGCGCAGGTGCTCCGCGATCGGCTTCAGGCCCTTGTCGAGCTCCGCCAGGGCGTCGGTGGACAGCAGGTCGATGAAGTGCCTGCGCACGGACGCCACATGGTGGGGCGCGACCTTCTTCATCGTCTCCATGCCGTGGTCGGTGAGGACGGCGTAGAGGCCGCGGCGGTCGGACTCGCAGTTCTCACGGCGGACCAGGTTCGCGTTCTCCATGCGGGTGATCTGGTGGGAGAGGCGGCTCTTGGACTGGAGGGTGGCCGACGCGAGGTCGCTCATCCGCATCCGTACGTCCTCCGACTCGGAGAGGTTCACCAGGATCTCGTAGTCGTTCATTGTCAGGCCGAACGGCTGCAGGTCTTTTTCGAGCTGGTACGTCAACAGCCTGTTGACCTCCAGGTGGGTGCGCCAGGCGCACTGCTCCGCATCGGTCAGCCAGCGGGTGGCCGTCTCGGTCTCCATGAATGAAGTCTACCTAAAAAGTTGAAAGGCGAACTAGTGAGGGTTTATCTGTGACACGACCGTGTGCGCACACGTTCGATGTCACACTCCGCAGACTACCGCTCACAGCCCGAAGCGACGCTGGAGGTCTCCCAGCTGTCCGGGAAGGCGCGGTGCCCCGGCCTGTTGTGAAGGGCCTGTGTGCGTCCCTCCGGAACCGGGCACTCCGGGCTCCGGCGGAACCGCCCCCGTGGCGTGCTCGGCCATGAGGGTCTCGCTCGACTGGAGCAGGACCGTACCGGCTCCGACGAACTCGAACTGATGCTCCTCTCCGGAGGCCCCGCCGAGGCCTGTCAGTGCACGTAGACCGCCCATCACGCCGGTCATGTAGCCATGGTCGTAGTGATGGCACGGGGAGGGGCAGTCGGCCCAGCCGACGAGTGCCTGTGGGTCCACCCGGATCGGGGGTTCCATGAACACCACCGGACCGTTAGATGCGGCTACGAACTTTCCGGTTCCGATGAGTGTCAGAAAACCCGGCACGATCGACTGCTTGAGAGCAAGAGTTGGCTGAAAAGCGAGCAGGTTGCCGGAGCGAATGGTCAGGTTGCCGTCTTCGAGGTCGAACGAATTCACGTCGAAGGCCCGGTCGGCCAGCAGCATCTTGCCGTTGCCCTCCGCCACGACCCAGTCGCTCGCGTGCAGTGGCGAATGGAAGGACGTACGGACAAGTCGGTCGAGTCGCCCGTGCCCGACGCCGTTGAAGTCCATCGAGCCGTAGTAGGCGATCATCTTCCCCTTCTGCAGGAACCACTGGCTCCCCTTGAGCTCCACGCAGAAGGTGTAGGCGTTGACGTTGTCGTCGGACGGCAGCGTCATCGGGTCGAGGACCGCGGGGCCGCCGGGGGCTTGGTAGGGGGCGCTCACAGTTTCTCCTCCGACGCCTGGACGTACACCGCACCGTTGCCGCTGAGCTCCAGCTGGAAGGCCTCGCCGGAGCCGCGGCCCACCATGTCGCGCCAGCCCAGGGCCGTGGACAGCTTGTTGCGTACGTCGCCGTGGTGGGCGACGTAGGCCTGGGGGTCGACGTGGACGGGCCGTTGCGGGGTGATCGGGATCTCGAAGACGCCGCCGTGCGCCATGACGGCCACGGCCCCGTGCCCCTTGAGGGTGGTCGTGAACAGCCCCTGCCCGCTGATCTGTCCGCGGACCATGCCCATGACCCCGCCCTGCGAGCCGAGGAACATCGTGCCCTGCTGGAGCGTGCCCTCGAAGGCGAGGAGGCGGTCCGCCTCGACGCACAGGGTGTCGCCGGCGAGGTTGATCACCTGGACATGGTGGCCGCCGTGCCCGAAGAGCACCGTGCCGCTGCCCTCGACGGTCATCAGCGGGGTGTCCTCGTTCGCCACCCGGCGCCCGATCATCGACATGATCCCGCCCTGGCCGCCGGCCGTGTTGGGGGTGAAGGACACCTCGCCCTTGTAGGCGAGCATCGCCCCGCGCTGACTGAACAGCCGCTGCCCCGACATGACGGTCGCCTCGACCATCTTGGAGTTGATCTCACGGAAGCCCATCTCAGACATCCCCCGCGATCGTGTTCCGCTCGCTCGGCTGTACGTACACCAGCCCGTCCCCCTCGAACCGGATCTGGAAGGCCTCGCCGCCGCCCTCGCCCATGAGCGTGCGGAAGGTCACACCGGACTGGAAGGACTGCCGCAGATTCCCCTGATGGGCCACATAGGCCCCCGGGTCGACAGTCAGCGGAAACTGCGAACTGACCCGCAGCACGACCGCGGGCCCGTCCGACATGATCGCCGCCTGCCCGTGCCCTTCAACGGTCGTCGTGAAGAGCCCGTTGCCCTGCGAGGCACCGCGCATCCCGGTGAAGGACGTACCGGTCCGCAGCCCACCGTCCGTGGCGAGCAGATTGCTCGACTCCACGTACAGCTTGTCCCCCTGGAGGTTCACGAGATTGATCTCGGAGGCCCGGTCCGCGAACCAGCACGTCCCATGCCCCTTCACCTCCATCACCGTCATCTGCTCACCGGTGAGCCGCCGGGTCACCATGCCCCGGATGCCCTCACCGCCGCCGCTCATCTTCTTGAAGGCCATCTGCCCGTCGTACGCGACCATCGAGCCGTTCTTCGCCTTCACGGCATCACCGGTCATGTCGACGGCGAGCACCTTGCTGCCTTGCAGTCGGAACATCGCCACGCAGCGAAGGTAGCCGCCGGGACCTGCCGCCAACAGATCCCAGAGACGGACTTCACCCCTGACGACACCCCGATCCTCCGGACGCGGAGACGCTGTCATCCACCCGATGCCAACCCGGCGGCCAACGTTTGCCACAATGGGTGAACGTTTGTGCTTGTGTTCACAAGCTGATCCGAGCAGACCTCTCCCGAACCCACCGAAGGTGACCCGTGGACATCAAGACCGCCACCTCCCTCCGCCGCCTCCGTCTCGTCTCGGCCCCCGAGGCGGTGTCGTTCCTGCTCCTGCTCCTGTGCTCGGTGCTGAAGCGGACGACCGACTTCAACGCGGTGCCCGTGATGGGCATGGTCCACGGCGTGCTCTTCATCCTGTACGTGATCTTCTGGGCGGACGCCTGGAACCGCACCAAGTGGTCCCTGAAGACCGCGGCGCTCTACTTCGTCCTCTCCGTCCTGCCGACCGGCGGCTTCTTCGCCGAGCGCATGCTCAAGCGCGAGGCCGAGAACGCGGTGATCGCCTCCCGCGCCCGCAACGAAGGAATCGTGAACGCATGATCGTCGCGTTTTCCGTGACGCCGCTCGGCGTCGGCGAGGACGTGGGGGAGTACGTCGCCGACGCCGTCCGCGTGGTCCGCGAGTCGGGCCTGCCCAACCGCACCGACGCGATGTTCACCTCGATCGAGGGCGACTGGGACGACGTCATGGACGTGGTCAAGCGCGCCGTGGCAGCCGTAGAGGAACGGGCCCCGCGCGTATCGCTGGTCCTCAAGGCCGACATCAGGCCCACAGTGACGGACGGCCTCACCTCCAAGGTGGAAACGGTGGAGCGCCACCTGGCGGAGTAGTGCGCGTATCCCCGCGGCGCGGCACCCGCGTACGGCGCGAAGGGGACGTGCCGGGGGGTGTCCGCCCGCAGCGGTGGGCGTCAAGGCACAGCACCTCTTGAGGCTCGGCAACCGCCCGACCGAGGACGGACACCCCCGGCACGGCCCCGACCCCCGACGCACCGTCAGGCGCCACGCGCACCCCCACCGAACAGCAACGGGCCGCCGCAGGCACAGCCGCGCACCCCCGAACACCCCGCCGACACCCCCTTCTTGGCACCCACCCCGGCCCGCGCCTGACTCAGCGTCGGCGGCCGCCGGACACACAAGCACGGCCAGTTCCCCCCTTTGGCCCGCATGGCTCGCGGACCCCAGAGCCCTGACCCACGATGAAGGCTCAGGGCCGAAACCCGCGTTCGCGCTGGTGGACACGGACGGCCGCCGCTTGCTCCCGCGAAGGAAGGGTCTGCCGGATGACCACTTCGCCCTATACATCCCAGTCGGCGTTCGACGGCTCCAGGATGCGAGTCCTCCTTCTCGTCGACCTCCACGAAGGTGCCGAGCAACAGTTCCTGGACGCCTACGAGCACATGCGCGACCGAGTCGCGTCGGTCCCCGGCCACCTCGGTGACCAGCTGTGCCAGTCCCTGGAGAACCCGTCCCAGTGGCTCATCACGAGTGAATGGGCCACCGCCCCGCCGTACCTCGCCTGGGTGAACAGTGAAGAGCATCTCGAGACGGTCCGGCCCCTGCAGAGCTGCGTCCGCGAACTCCGCTCGATGCGGTACGGCATCGTCCGCGAGACCGGCGGCGCCCGCGCGGAAAAGGCCGGCGGGCTCCAGACGGCCGTAAGGGTGGGCGACGGGGTGATCCGCCACGCCCTGACCTTCACCGTCAAGCCCGGCTCCGAGTCCAAGGTCGCGGAGATCCTCGCCGGATACGCACCGCCCGAGGCCCGCGTCGACGACACCACGCGGCTGCGCCGCACGACCCTGTTCATGCACGGCAACCGGGTCGTCCGCACAGTCGAGGTGGAGGGCGACCTGATGGCGGCCCTGCGCCACGTCTCGCGCCAGCCCGAGGTGCGGGCCGTCGAGGAGGCCCTCAACCTGCATCTGGAGCAGCACCGGGACCTGGCCGACCCCGAGTCCGCGCGGACGTTCTTCATCCGCGCCGCCATGCCGCCCGTCCACCACGTGGCACGCGGCGGCCCGGAGCCGGACGACATCAAGCGGCACGCCCTGTACTACCCGGCCCGCAAGGGCTGCGGAATGGCGCTGGCCCGGTTGCTCTCGCGGCAGGACGAGACCGCGGCGGCCGACCCGGCCGGCCCCGTGCACCGCAGCACCGTCTTCCAGCGCGAGGACATCGTCGTCCGCCTCATCGACGTACGGGGTGATCCCGAGACCGACCCGGTCATGGCGCTCGGCATCCAAGGCCCGAGGAAGGCCGCGGTGCTGGCCCGGCTGCTGGACACCGACGCGCTCGGCGTGGCCGGACCGTTCAGCGGCGGGCGCGAGGCGACCCGCCTCCTGACGCACGCCGACATGGCGCTGATCACCGACCGCAGGGCTGCGCAGTCCTGACCGCGCAGGGACCATCACCCCACCGAACGACCTGGAGACAGACCATGGACAAGATGCGCCCGCGCGTCGTGGACCTCAAAGAGATCGAGCCCAACCGCAAGCGCGGCGGCGACCTGCGCACCCTGCTCACCCCGGTCACGGTGGGTGCCACGAGCGGCTTCATGGGCCTGGCCATCATGCGGCCCGGCGAACGCATCAGCGAGCACTACCACCCGTACTCCGAGGAGTTCATCTACGTCGTCGAGGGCAGGCTGGAGGTCGACCTGGATGGAGAAACGTTTTCCCTCCGTTCCGACCAGGGCCTGATGATCCCCATCGACATGCGGCACCGCTTCCGCAACGTCGGTGACGAGGAGGCCCGGATGGTCTTCCATCTGGGCCCGCTCGCGCCGAACCCCAAGCTCGGCCACGTCGACACCGAGGCACCGGAGATCAGCGACGACCTCAAGCCGTACCCGCTCGTCCAGGAGGAGGGCGGGCAGCCCGAGCGACCCGGAGTGCTCTCGTGACCCGGCGCGTGGCGGTCACCGGCATAGGTGTGGTCGCCCCCGGCGGGATCGGGGTCCCGGCGTTCTGGGACCTCCTCTCCAACGGCCGGACGGCGACCCGCGGCATCACCCTGTTCGACCCCGAGGGCCTACGGTCCCGGATAGCCGCCGAGTGCGACTTCGACCCCCTCACGTACGGCCTCGAACCCAACATCGGAGAACGCGCCGACCGGTACATACAGTTCGCCCTGGTCGCCGCGCAGGAGGCCGTGACCGACAGCGGTGTCGACTTCGCCGCCGAGGACCCCTGGCGCGTGGCCGTGTCCCTGGGCAGCGCGGTGGGCGGCACGACCCGGCTGGAGCACGACTACGTCCTGGTCAGCGAGCACGGGCAGCGCTGGGACGTCGAGCACCGCAACGCCGAGCCGCAACTGCACCGGGCGTTCTCGCCCAGCACGCTCGCGGCCGACGTCGCCGAACGGTTCGGCGCCCAGGGCCCGGTGCAGACCGTGTCCACCGGCTGCACCTCCGGACTCGACGCGGTGGGCTACGCCTTCCACACCGTCGAGGAGGGCCGCGCCGACATCTGCATAGCCGGGGCGTCGGACTCGCCGATCTCCCCGATCACCATGGCCTGCTTCGACGCCATCAAGGCCACGTCGCCCAACAACGACGACCCCGAGCACGCCTCCCGCCCCTTCGACGCCCACCGCGACGGATTCGTCATGGGCGAGGGCGCCGCGGTGCTGGTCCTGGAGGAGCTGGAGCACGCCCGGGCGCGCGGCGCGCACATCTACTGCGAGATCGGCGGCTACGCGACGTTCGGCAACGCGTACCACATGACCGGACTCACCAGTGAGGGCCTGGAGATGGCCCGCGCCATCGACGACACGCTCGACCACGCGCGCGTGGACCCCACCGAGATCGACTACGTCAACGCGCACGGCTCGGGCACCCGCCAGAACGACCGGCACGAGACCGCCGCGGTGAAGAAGTCGCTGGGCTCCCACGCCTACGACACCCCGATGAGCTCGATCAAGTCCATGGTGGGCCACTCGCTCGGCGCGATCGGCGCGATCGAGGTCGTCGCCTGTGTGCTCGCGCTGGCCCGGCAGGTGGTACCGCCGACGGCGAACTACGAGACCCCGGACCCCGAGTGCGACCTGGACTACGTCCCGCGCACCGCTCGCCCCCGCAGGCTCGACAACGTGCTCTCCGTGGGCAGCGGCTTCGGCGGGTTCCAGTCCGCGGTGCTCCTGACGGGGCCGAGTGGGAGGAGACGACAATGAGTGGTCAACGCACCCGGCGCACAGCGGTCACCGGAATGGGTGTGGTCGCGCCCAACGGCCTGAACGCGGACACCTACTGGAAGTCCGTGAAGGAGGGCGCGAGCGTACTGGACCGGGTCACCCGGGAGGGCTGCGAGCACCTTCCGCTCCGCGTCGCCGGAGAGGTCCGCGGATTCGACCCGTCGGCGCTGATCGAGGAGACCTTCCTCGTCCAGACCGACAAGTTCACCCACTTCGCACTGGCCGCCGCCGACGCAGCCCTGCAGGACGCGGGACTCAGCAGCAGCGCCGCCGACTCGCCGTACTCGGTCGGTGTGGTCACCGCGGCCGGGTCCGGCGGCGGCGAGTTCGGCCAGCGGGAACTGCAGAAGCTGTGGGGCAAGGGCTCCCGGTTCGTCGGGCCCTACCAGTCCATCGCCTGGTTCTACGCCGCCAGCACGGGCCAGATCTCCATCCGCAAGGGCTTCAAGGGCCCCTGCGGGGTGGTGGCCAGCGACGAGGCGGGCGGCCTGGACGCCGTCGCGCACGCCGCGCGGGCGGTGCACCGGGGCACGGACGTGGTCGTGGTCGGGGCCGCCGAGGCGCCGCTCGCCCCGTACTCGGGGGTCTGCCAGCTCGGCTACCCCGAGCTCAGCACCGTCGAGGACCCGGCCCGCGCCTACCGTCCCTTCACCTCGGCGGCCTGCGGTTTCGTACCCGCCGAGGGCGGTGCCGTACTGGTCGTGGAGGACCTGGACCGGGCACAGCGCCGGGAGGCGGCCGTCCGGGCCACCGTGGCGGGACACGCGGCCACGTTCACGGGCGCCTCGCGCTGGGACCGGTCGCGGGAGGGCCTCGCGCAGGCCATCCGGGGCGCCCTCGACGAGGCCGGCTGCGCGCCGGAGGAGATCGACGTGGTCTTCGCCGACGCGATGGGCGTGCCCGACGCGGACCGTGCCGAGGCGCTCGCCCTCGCCGACGCCCTCGGCCGGCACGGCACCCGAGTGCCGGTCACCGCCCCCAAGACCGGCATCGGGCGGTCGTACTGCGGGGCGCCCCTGCTGGACATCGTGGCCGCGGTGCAGGCCATGGAGCACGGGCAGATACCGCCGACGCCGGGCGTCTTCGACATCTGCCACGACATCGACCTGGTGACCGGCACGGCACGCCCGGCCGAGCTCCGCACGGCCCTGGTCCTCAGCAGGGGACTGATGGGCTCCAACGCGGCTCTGGTCCTGCGTCGGGGCCCCGAATCCGCCGCATAGAACGACAAGGAGAACCCTCATGACCACCGGAGTGAACCAAGTGACCATCGCCGAGCTGGCCGCGCTGATGAAGCAGGCCGCCGGCGTGTCCGTCGACGCGCACGACCTCGAAGCCCGGGCGGAGACGCCTTTCTCCGAGTTCGGGCTCGACTCGCTCGGCCTCCTCGGCATCGTGGGCGAGCTGGAGAACCAGCACGGCCAGGCACTGCCCACCGACGCGGAGCGCTGCAAGAGCCCCCGCGCCTTCCTCGACCTCGTCAACGGCAGCCTCACGACAGGAGCCTGAAGTGGCCGGACACACCGAGAACGACATCACCATCGCCGCTCCCGTCGACCTCGTCTGGGACATGACGAACGACCTGGAGCGCTGGCCCCAGCTGTTCAGCGAGTACGCGTCCTGCGACGTGCTCTCCCGCGAGGGCGACACGGTGACCTTCCGCCTGACCATGCACCCCGACGAGAACGGCAAGGTGTGGAGCTGGGTCTCGGAACGGGTCGCAGACCGCGAGAAGCTCGTCGTGCGCGCCCGCAGGGTCGAGACCGGCCCCTTCGAGTACATGAACATCGTGTGGGAATACGAGGAGACCCCGGCCGGCACCCGGATGCACTGGACGCAGGACTTCGCCATGAAGCCGGACGCGCCGGTGGACGACGCCGGGATGACGGACATCATCAACCGCAACTCGCCCATCCAGATGGCCCTCATCCGCGACCGTGTGGAGGCCGCATGCACCACGCACTGATCGTCGCCAGGATGGCCCCGCAGTCCGCCTCGGACATCGCGGGCGTCTTCGCGGCCTCCGACCGGGGCGAACTCCCGCACCTCGTCGGGGTGACCCAGCGTTCGCTGTTCCAGTTCGGCGATGTGTACATGCACTTCATCGAGGCCGAGCAGGATCCGGGCCCCGCCATCGCGAAGGTGGCCGGGCACCCCGAGTTCGCCGACATCAGCAGGAAGCTGGAGGCGTTCGTCAGCCCGTACGACCCGCAGACCTGGCGGAGTCCGAAGGACGCGATGGCGCAGCGCTTCTACCACTGGTCGAAGGGCTGAGAGCGAAAAGCCGCCGCCCGCGCCGGACAGGCGCGGGCGGCGGCTTCGTCGTGCGGCCGGTCACCGACGGGCGAGCCCCGGCATCAGCCGCAGCGCGTTCTCCCGGTTGATGCCCTGGAGCTGCTGCTCCGAGAGGAAGGGATCGCCGTCCAGCGCGGGGGTCACGCTGTCGGTGATGACATGCGCGGGGGTGGGCGGCCAGTCCGTGCCGAAGAGGATGCGGTCGGGGTCCACCGCCGCCAGCAGAGTGGGCGTGGCGGACGGCGACATGGGGCCCGCCGTGTCGAAGTAGAACCGGTGCAGGTAGTCACGGACCCGGTCGGCCTCGATCGGGGGGTCGATGCGTCCGCCGAACAGTTCGAGACGGGTGGCCATGTAGGGGAGGAAGCCCCCTCCGTGCGGCAGGACGAAGCTGAGGTTCGGGTAGCGGTCCAGGGTGCCGTTGCGGATGAGGTTGATGGCCGCGCGGGTGGTGTCCAGCAGGAAGTCGCACACGAAGGGCGGCATCCCCGGCAGCCCCGCGTCACCGTCCTTCCCGGCCTGTACCTCCATGGGGTGCGTGCTGATGACCGCGGACCGCTCGTTCAGCTCCTGCAGGAGACGGTCGTGCGACTCGTCGCCCAGGAAGACGCCGTTGACGCTCGTGCGCGTGCTCACGCCGACGGCACCGAGCTCGTCGAGGCCGTGGCGCACGCTCCACGAGGAGAGCTCCAGGTCGTCGAGGAAGACGGGCGTGAAGAAGGCGAAGCGCGCGGGGTTGGACTCGACGACGTCGGCCGCCGCCCGCAGGGCGACGCGTGCGCTCTCCTGGCGCTCGGCGCGCTCACGGAACCGGCCCAGCATCGCGACGGTCATGACGGACGTGCCGATGCCGTTCTTGTCCATGACCTCCAGTGCCGCGTTCAGGTCCCACCGGGTCCACCAGGGCAGCTTCTCGCGGCTGACGACGCCCCGCTCCTCGGCCCAGTCCAGCCAGGCCGGGGCGGTGAAGTGGTGGTGGACGTCGATGCGTCCGGCAAGGGTCATAACAACGTCCTCGGTGTGGGGTGTTCAGGGGTGACGGGGGTTCACGGGGGGTTCAGTCGCGGCAGAGCAGGGTCTGCAGCACGTTCGTCAGGACGCGGTCGGCGTCCGGCATCGCGGCGTCCGCCCGCCAGGCGACGAAGCCGTCCGGGCGGACCAGGACGGCGCCGTCCTCGGCCGTGCCGTGCAGCTCCGCCCAGTCGGCGTCCCTGTCGGGGACGAGGTCGTGGTCGGGTCCGGTGCCCACGAGGTACGCCTCGACCGGGACGCCCAGGTTCAGGGAGGCCTTCTCCACCGCGGTCCGCCACTTCTGGCCGCCGGATCCGGCGAGCAGCACGAAGGAGCGCTCGTACAGATCGAGCGTGGAGATCCTGCCGCCCCCTCGCACGACCCACATGTGCGGCGCACGGCTGCCCGGTTCGCCGCCCAGCTGGAACGTGTCGGGGACGATCGGCTGCTCCGGGTGGGCGCCCACCACGGCGCTCGACGCGTACCGGTAGCAGAGGGCGACGGTCATCAGGTCCGCCGGGTCGTTGTTGCGTCCCGCGGCGGGGCTGAACCCCGGGTGCTGTTCGTCGGCCGCCTGGACGCACGCGCGTGTGCCGGTCGCGAGGGCGACGGGCCGCCGCTCCCGCTCGTAGGACTCGAGCAGCGGCAGGCCGGCCCAGCCGCGCAGCACCGAGGCCAGTTTCCAGGCGAGGTTGTGAGCGTCCTGGATTCCGGTGTTGGAGCCGAACGCCCCGGTGGGCGGCATCTCGTGGGCCGAGTCGCCGGCCAGGAAGACCCGGCCCTCGCCGTAGCTGTCCGCGACCCGCTTCGACGCGTGCCACGGGGCCTTGCCGGTGATCTCGACGTCGATGTCCGAGGCGCCGACGGCGGCGCGGATGTGGGCCGAGAGCCGCTCGTCGGTGAAGTCGTCCAAGTCCTCGCCCCGGTCGGGATACCAGGGAACGTGGATCACCCAGCGCTCCTCGTTGTCCACCGGCAGCAGAGCACCCTCCCCGTCGGGGTCGGTGACGTAGCAGACAACGAATCGTTGCTCTCCGACGTACTTCTTCAGCGCCCTGCTGCGGAAGGTGACGCTGACGTTGTGGAACAGCTCGCCCGGCCCCGACTGGCCGATCCCCAGGTGCTTGCGGATGGGGCTTCTGGGACCGTCGGCGGCCACCAGGAAGTCGGCGTTCACGGTGTAGGTCTCACCGGTCTCCCGGTTCCTGACCCGGGCCTGCACTCCGTCCCCGGTCTCCGTGAAGGAGAGCAGCTCCGAGCTGAAGCGGATGTCGGCACCCTGCTCGCGGGCGTAGCTCAACAGCACGGGCTCCAGGTCGTTCTGACTGCACAGGCACCAGTCCGCGGAACTGACCCGCGAGACGTCCATGCCGCCGGAGATGTCCCCGACGATCCAGCGGCGCTCCTTCCCGGTGAGCTTGTCCACCTGGAGGATGCCGTCGTTCCCGGAGAGCACGCGGGCCGCCTCCCGGATGCCCGACTCCAGGCCGGCGGTCCGGTAAATCTCCATGGTGCGCACGTTGTTGCCACGGCCGCGCGGGTGCGTCGATGTCCGGGCATGCCGCTCCACGAGCATGTGCTCAATTCCGAGGCGTCCCAGGAAAACCGAAGTGGAAAGACCCACCAGGGAGCCGCCGACGATGAGAACTGGTACAGATTCCGCTTCGTGTCCGCTCACGTCGACGATGTTTACCAGTTCGGACTCCGGTCCACACGTCCTCCGGTGACCCGACCCGTTTGGCGCAGTGCCGTTTGCGGCGGGTTGCCGCCCGGGAAACGGTGGCACTGACCGACGGAATCCGACCGCCGGAATCCACGCCTACCCGGGGACAGTCATGACGCAAGCTTTCGCATCCGAGGAATCCGGGGCACTGTCGCGCGAAGAAGCCGCGGCCGCGGCCGCGGCGTGCAGCCGGGAGTTCCGCGCCGACCCGCATCCCGTGTACGCCACGCTGCGGGAAACGGCACCCGTCTGCCCGATGTCGCCGCCGCACGGCGTCGAGACGTACCTCATCACGCGGTACGACGACGGCCGCGCCGCGCTGGCCGACCCCCGGCTGAGCAAGGACATGTACGGCGCCATCGACGCCTACCACCGCATCTTCGGTGACTCGTCGATCGCGCTGGACGACAACATGCTGTTCTCGGACCCGCCGAAGCACACGAGGCTGCGCAGGATCGTCGGCAGTACGTTCACTCCGAAAAGGGTGGAATCGCTGCGCACCCGGATCCAGGAGATCACCGACGGACTGCTGGATCAATGTCCGACGTCCGGTCCGTTCAATCTGCTCCCGGAGTTCTGCTTCCCGCTGCCGCTGCAGGTGATCTGTGAACTCCTGGGCGTCCCGGAAAACGAGCGCAAACAGGCTCAGGAATGGTCGGCGACCGTCGCGCAGACCGGTTTTGGACCGGAGGCGAGAAAGGCGCTGGAAATCGCCGAGGGAAATCTCCGCGAGTATCTGGTGGACCTGTGCGCGCGAAAGCGGAAGGCGCCGGACTCGGGCCTGCTCAGCGCGCTCGTCACGGCCAAGGACCAGGAAGGCGCGCTCACCGACAGCGAACTCGTGTCCACGGCGTGGGTGCTCCTCTTCGCGGGCCACAAGACCACGGCGTACCAGATCGGCAACACCGTCTACCACCTGCTCAGCCGCCCGGAGCAGAAGCGGCTGGCACTGCGGGACGACGCCTCACTGGCCGCGGCGATCGAGGAGGTCTTCCGCTTCGAGAGCTCCGTGGAGAACTCCACCTTCCGCTGGGCGAAGGAGGACATCGTCATCCGCGACCAGCTCATCCCCAAGGGTGCGCTCGTCCAGATCTCGATCACCGGCGCCAACCGTGACCCGGAGGTGTTCGCCGACCCGAACGAGCTGGACGTCCAGCGTCCGAACGCCCAGGCGGCGCATCTCGCCTTCGGCTACGGCCCGCACTACTGCGCCGGCGCACCGCTGGCCCGGCTGGAGATCCAGCTCGCCCTCGGCACCCTGTTCCGGCGGCACCCGCACATGGCCCTGGCCGTGGCACCGGAGGACGCGCGCTGGATGACCGTGCCGTTCCCCGCCTTCCGCGGACTCGCGGAACTGCCGGTCGTCCTCGACCCGTCCTGACGGGAGCACCATGGAACGCGTGCGGGTCATTCGGCTGCTCCATGTGCGCGAGGGCCGGGAAGCGGACTTCGTGGACTCCTATCAGGGCGTGCGCGAACGTGCCGCGCGTGCCCCCGGGCACCTCGGCGAACAGTTGTGCCGCTCCCTCGACGATCCCGCTCGATGGCTGCTCACCAGCGAGTGGGAGAGCATGGACGCCGTCAAACGGTGGCGGACCGACCCCGACCACCAGATGCTGGTCGAGCCGATGAACGCCTGTCTGCACGACGACCGGTGGACAGGGGCCTTCCAGGTCCGGGGCCTGGTGGCCGAGTAGCGCGGCGGCGGGGCAGGGGACCGAAGGGCGAGACGGGGCTGACCAGCATGTGACCGGCCGGTAGGGTCGGTGCCGTGCCGAAGCCGCTCAGTCTTCCCTTCGACCCCATCGCCCGCGCCGACGAACTCTGGAAGCAGCGCTGGGGAAACGTGCCGTCCATGGCCGCCATCACCTCGATCATGCGCGCACAGCAGATCCTGCTGGCCGAGGTGGACGCGGTGGTCAAGCCGTACGAGCTGACGTTCGCGCGGTACGAGGCACTGGTGCTGCTCAACTTCTCCAAGGCCGGGGAACTGCCGATGTCCAAGATCGGCGAGCGGCTCATGGTGCACCCCACATCCGTGACGAACACCGTCGACCGGCTGGTCAAGTCGGGTCTGGTCGACAAGCGGCCCAACCCCAACGACGGACGCGGCACCCTCGCCTCCATCACCGACAAGGGCCGGGAGGTCGTCGAGGCGGCCACCCGTGACCTCATGGCCATGGACTTCGGGCTCGGGGCGTACGACGCCGAGGAGTGCGCGGAGATCTTCGCGATGCTGCGCCCGCTGCGGGTGGCGGCCCACGACTTCGACGAGAGCTGACTTCGCGGCCGGGGGCGGGGCAAGATCTCCCGGAACGCCTGGTTACGCTCTTCGCATGAAGAAGAGCGTCCTGACCCGCTACCGGGTGATGGCCTACGTCACCGCCGTGATGCTGCTCGTGCTGTGCACCTGCATGGTGTTCAAGTACGGCTTCGACATGGGCGAGGACGTCACCTTCGCCGTCTCCCAGGTCCACGGCTTCCTCTACATCATCTACCTGGTCTTCGCCTTCGACCTCGGCTCCAAGGCCAAGTGGTCGTTCGGCAAGCTGCTGTGGGTGCTGCTCTCGGGGACCATCCCCCTCGCCGCCTTCTTCGTGGAGCGCAAGGTCACACGAGAGGTCGAACCGCTGGTCGGGGACCCGGCGCCGGCTGTCGCCAAGGCCTGACGACACCGCCGTACGCATGCGTACGGCGGTCTGCCATCGACATTTACTTGGACGTCCTAGTAAATTTGAAGCATGGACGCTGACGCCATCGAGGAGGGCCGCCGTCGCTGGCAGGCCCGCTACGACGCTTCGCGCAAGCGCGAGGCCGACTTCACCACGCTCTCCGGGGACCCCGTGGAGCCGGTGTACGGGCCCAGGCCTGGGGACAGGTACGAGGGCTTCGAGCGGATCGGATGGCCCGGGGAGTACCCCTTCACACGCGGGCTGTATCCGACCGGCTACCGAGGGCGGACGTGGACCATCCGGCAGTTCGCCGGGTTCGGGAACGCCGAGCAGACCAACGAGCGGTACAAGATGATCCTCGGCAACGGCGGAGGCGGTCTCTCGGTCGCCTTCGACATGCCGACGCTCATGGGCCGCGACTCCGACGACCCGCGCTCGCTGGGCGAGGTCGGGCACTGCGGTGTCGCCATCGACTCGGCCGCCGACATGGAGGTCCTGTTCAAGGACATCCCGCTCGGTGACGTGACGACCTCCATGACCATCAGCGGTCCGGCCGTGCCCGTCTTCTGCATGTACCTGGTGGCCGCCGAGCGCCAGGGCGTCGACCCGGCTGTGCTCAACGGCACGCTGCAGACGGACATCTTCAAGGAGTACATCGCCCAGAAGGAGTGGCTCTTCCAGCCCGAGCCGCACCTGCGTCTCATCGGCGACCTCATGGAGCACTGCGCGGCCGGCATCCCCGCCTACAAGCCGCTGTCCGTCTCCGGCTACCACATCCGCGAGGCCGGAGCGACGGCGGCGCAGGAGCTGGCGTACACGCTGGCGGACGGGTTCGGGTACGTCGAACTGGGGCTCTCGCGCGGGCTGGACGTCGACGTGTTCGCCCCCGGGCTGTCCTTCTTCTTCGACGCGCACCTCGACTTCTTCGAGGAGATCGCCAAGTTCCGGGCCGCCCGCCGCATCTGGGCGCGCTGGATGCGGGACGTGTACGGGGCGCAGAGCGACAAGGCGCAGTGGCTGCGCTTCCACACGCAGACCGCCGGTGTCTCGCTGACCGCCCAGCAGCCGTACAACAACGTCGTACGTACGGCCGTGGAGGCGCTCGCCGCCGTGCTCGGCGGGACGAACTCGCTGCACACCAACGCCCTCGACGAGACCCTCGCCCTGCCCTCAGAGCAGGCCGCCGAGATCGCCCTGCGCACCCAGCAGGTCCTCATGGAGGAGACCGGGGTCGCCAACGTGGCCGACCCGCTGGGCGGTGCGTGGTACGTCGAGCAGCTGACCGACCGCATCGAGGCCGACGCCGAGAAGATCTTCGAGCAGATAAGGGAGCGCGGACTGCGGGCGCACCCCGACGGCCGGCACCCCATCGGGCCGATCACGTCCGGGATCCTGCGGGGCATCGAGGACGGCTGGTTCACCGGGGAGATCGCCGAGTCGGCGTTCCGGTATCAGCAGTCGCTGGAGAAGGGTGACAAGAGGGTCGTCGGGGTCAACGCCCACACCGGCTCCGTCACCGGCGACCTGGAGATCCTGCGGGTCAGCCACGAGGTGGAGCGGGAGCAGGTACGGGAGCTGGGCGCCCGCCGCGACGCCCGGGACGACGCGGCCGTACGCACCGCGCTCGACGCGATGATCGCCGCCGCCCGCGACGGGTCCAACATGATCGAGCCGATGCTGGACGCGGTACGGGCCGAGGCGACGCTGGGCGAGATCTGCGGCGTGCTGCGGGACGAGTGGGGGGTGTACACGGAGCCGCCGGGGTTCTGACCCCGCACAGCTCTACGCGGCGCCGGTGAGGCCGAGGAGCAGCACGCGCGTGAAGCCGTGCACCCACTCCTCGTCGGCCGGCTCCGCGCTGACCAGGGTGCGATGCACCACCGCACCCGCCACCACGTCGAAGATCAGGTCCACGGTGCGCGCGGCTTCCTCCGGATCATCCGTCTCCGGGGGGAGCTCGCCGCGTTCCTGGGCCCGGCAGCGCCCCCGCAGGACCAGGCCCTTCTGGCGCTCGACGATGGACTGGCGGATGCGCTCGCGCAGGGCGTCGTCGCGTGTCGACTCGGCGACCACCGCCATCAGCCCGCTCTTGGCCTCCGGGCGGGCCAGAATCGCCGCGAATTGCAGGACCACGCCCTCGATGTCGGCGGCCAGGGAACCGCGGTCGGGGAGCTCCAGCTCGTCGAAGAGCTCGGCCACCGCGTCGACCACCAGCTCGTTCTTGCCGGACCAGCGGCGATAAAGCGTCGTCTTTGCAACCCCCGCGCGTGTTGCCACGTCTCCCAAAGTGAGCTTGGACCAGCCCAGTTCGACCAGAGCCTCGCGCGTCGCAGCCAGGATCGCGGCGTCCGCGGCGGCGCTGCGCGGGCGGCCGGGACGGGGGGCGGTGGTGCGGCTCTGCATCCCATGACCATATCCGGGGGGTTCCTGTGTGGTCGTGAGGGAGATCACGGGATGGTGGTGTTCCGGAACCCCGCTCTGCCATTACGCTACGAGTCGTAGCGAAAGCGATGACCACTGACGCGGGTGGGGACCCGGCGTCGAACAGCAGCGGGCCGGACCGGCTTTCGGGCCGTTTTTCACATGCGCGGGCGGATCGGGGGAGGATAGACGCATGCAGCCACGGAACATGTCCATGAGCGGAGTCGTCGACCTCGCCGCGGTGAAGGCGGCCCAGGAGGCCAAGGCAAAGGCGGAGCAGGCGCGTGCCGAGTCCGCCCGGCAGGGCGGGGGAGGGGCCGTGTCGCCCGCCGACCTCGTCATCGATGTGGATGAGGCGGGGTTCGAGCGGGACGTCCTGCAGCGGTCCGCCGAGGTGCCCGTCGTCATCGACTTCTGGGCCGAGTGGTGCGAGCCCTGCAAGCAGCTCAGCCCGCTGCTGGAGCGGCTCGCCGTCGAGTACGCCGGGCGGTTCATGCTCGCCAAGATCGACGTCGACGCCAACCAGATGCTGATGCAGCAGTTCGGCGTGCAGGGGATTCCGGCCGTGTTCGCCGTCGTCGCCGGACAGGCGCTGCCGCTCTTCCAGGGCGCCGCGGGCGAGGCGCAGATCCGCGAGACGCTGGACCAGCTCGTCGCCGTCGCCGAGCAGCGCTTCGGCCTGACCGGTCTCACCGTCGACCCGGACGCCGAGCCCGGGGGCGCCCAGTCCGCTCCCGCCGAGCCGGCCGGTCCGTACGACGCGTTGCTGGAGGCCGCCGTGCAGGCCCTGGACGCGGGCGACTTCGGCGGTGCCGTCCAGGCCTACCAGAACGTGCTGAGCGAGGACCCGGCGAACATGGAGGCCAAACTGGGTCTCGCGCAGGCCGAGTTGTTGCAGCGCGTGCAGGGTCTCGACCCCCAGCAGGTGCGCAAGGACGCCGCCGAGAAGCCGGCCGATGTGCAGGCGCAGATCGCCGCCGCCGACCTGGACCTGGTGGGCGGCCATGTCGAGGACGCTTTCGGACGGCTCATCGAGACCGTGCAGCGCACGGTGGGTGACGACCGGGACGCCGTACGGCTTCGTCTGCTGGAGCTCTTCGAGGTCGTGGGCGGCGAGGACCCGCGCGTGGCCGCTGCCCGCCGGGCGCTGGCGCGCGCCCTGTTCTGACCGGGGCTTCGAGCGGGGCGGTGGCCCCGTTCTGACCAGTAACTAAACGCGAGGGCGCGTGTTGCCCGAGTGAAGGGTTTGCCCTGGAGGGCATCAGAGCGGCCGCGCTTTACCAAATCTTGGTAATCGCGGCCGCAGTTACTGCGGGTAAGTCGAAGCCGTCGTTCTGTCGGAATCTGTCCGGTGATTAATGGACTTGTCCGGTCGCCCGACAACACCCTGCGTCGCTGTCCGAGACCGGCAGGTCGTTGTTCGGTTATCCGCCCGTTACTACCGAGTAACGAAGCCCCTTGTGCGGGCGGCGAGAATGCACCACGATCGGCCACGCTCGGTCCATTCCCGCACCCCGACAGCCGGTTGGGTCACGGGAGTTCCTGGGTCCCCACCGAGCAGAGTCGGCGGCAGTGGCGCCGGCTCTTGGACAGGGGGGTCTTCGCCCACCCGGCGAAGCCTGTCCAGCAAGGTTGTGCGTGATGCGTGTCAGGCGCGACCAGTGGTTGTCGCTCGGGGGTGATCGCCGGTGATCGGTGCGCGGTTCGCGCCTCCGAGGACGGGCGCTCTCCTTCCCGAGGACGTAGCACTTCTCCCATCCCTGCCCGGCTGAGCCGTCGAGCTGACGGTGGCAGCCAGGGCCAGGAGATGTACGTCCGAGAAGGAGGAAATATGGAGTCCCAGGTGCGTGGCGGGACCAGATGGAAGCGGTTCGCTGTGGTCATGGTGCCCAGCGTCGCCGCCACGGCTGCGATAGGTGTCGCCCTCGCGCAGGGCGCTCTCGCCGCGTCGTTCAGTGTCTCCGGTCAGTCGTTCAAGGTGACCACCGACAAGCTCGTCGGTACGGGCTTCTCGCAGTACGGCGCTCTTGACGAGGGCTACACGCTCTCCGGCAAGAAGACGGTTCACCCCGTCGCCGTCTCGGGGTTCAAGTCCGCGACGATCAGCAACATGTGCCAGTCCGTCGTCACCCCGGACATCCCGATCCTCGGGAGTGTCAGCCTGATCCTGCGGGCGGGCCAGGGCGACACGCCGGTCGAGGCCAAGAACCTGTACATCGACGTGGCCGACCTTCAGGCCGACGCCACGTTCGAGAACATCGACATCGGTGTGGCCGCAAAGGACGCCAACAAGGGTCCGGGCATGAAGGGCGGCGGCGAGCAGGCCAACCCCTTCGGCTTCGCCCAGCAGGCCGACAAGGCCACGCTGAGCAACGTGAAGCAGACGGCGTGGGCGACCACCGCCGGAACCTTCAAGCTCAGCGGTCTGAAGATGTCGCTGTCGACGGGTGTCAAGGAGTGCTACTAAGCACTCACCGACGGGCGGGGGAGCCGATGGCGCCCCCGCCCGTCCACTCTCCGCCCGCTTTCTTCACAAGCGGTCACATGCACCACAACTCACCACCACCGCACCACCATCACAGCAAGCCGTAGCAGGGAGCTGTTTTCCATGAGCGCCGAGACTCCTGCCGTATCCGGCCAGTTCGCCCACCGCAGGACGCAGTTCGCCGCCTGGCGGGGTACGCGGCCGTTCTGGGCCGGTCTGTTCGTCATGCTCGGCGGACTCCCCATCGCCTACTTCCCATACGCGAACCTTCAGATCGGCCACCTGACGCTGGCGATGCAGACCGCGGGGGGCTCCAGCTCCCTGATCATCGGTGTGCTGCTCGTCGTCCTCGGCTTCACTCTCTGGTTCCAGAAGCACGTCCGCACCTTCGCGGGCGTCGCGGCGATCCTGCTGGCGCTGGTGTCCATCCCGCTGTCCAACCTCGGCGGCTTCCTGATCGGCTTCCTCCTCGCCCTTGTCGGCGGGGCCATGGCCGTGTCGTGGGCGCCCGCCGGAGACTCCGACGCGCAGCCGGCGCAGACGGACACGACGGGCGGGGAGAGCGCACCCGCGGGTGCCGCGGACCCCGACACCACCATCCTCAAGCCCGTGGTGGGCGAGCCGAACGATCTGTCAGGAACGAGCCCGGCGAACGGGGCGAACGGGAGGCACAGTGCCGGCTGACGAGGTGACCCACGGGACTGAGGTGGACAAGTCCCGTGTGAGAACCGGGCCGCGTCACGCGGCGCCCAAGAAGCCGCTGTTCACCAGGTTCCAGATGCCGGCGGGCAAGGCGATAGCCCTGGCGGCGATGCCGACGGCGGTCCTCATGGGCATGGGCTTCACGCCCACGCTCGCGCAGGCCGACAGCGACAACGCCACCAAGCCGACGTCCAACAGCCTCACCGCGGACGAGTACAAGGAGTGCGTGGCGGCACTGGAGGACGACGCCTCGGCGTCCACGTCCCCCAGCGCCGGCGAGTCCACGGACAAGGACGAGACGGCCGAGCCGACCCCGTCGGCCTCCTCCGGCCAGGACTCCTCGGACTCCAACTCCTCCGACGACTCCTCGGACACGTCGGGTTCTTCGGACTCCGCGGGCGACTCCTCCTCGTCGGATTCAGGTTCCGACGACGCGGCCGAACCCACGCCGACCCCGTCGCCGAGCAAGGCGGGCGAGGAGCAGTCCGGCGACTCGGCCACGGCGTCCCCCTCGCCGTCCGAGAGCGGCGGCAACGTGCTGGAGGAGATCGGCGACGCCATCGAGGGCATCTTCACGGGCGGTTCGAAGGACGAGGAGTCCGCGAGCCCGACGCCGACGACCTCCGCGAGCGCGAGCGAGGAGACGTCCTCCGGATCCGCCGATTCCGGCACGTCCGGCAAGGACACCTCCGAGTCGTCCGACCCCGTCAAGGAGACCGCCGACAAGGCCACCGACGCGGTGAAGGACACCGTCGAGGGCGCCACCGACAAGGCGTCCGAGGCGGCCGAGGACACCACCGAGGCGGCCCAGGAGGCGGCCGACGAGGCCACCGCCACGCCGAGCCCGTCCGCGAGCTCCACCACGGACCCGGAGAACTGCCCGGCCGCCACGGACGAGGAGGGCGGCGTCGACAACCCCGTGCCGCTGCCCGACGACCCGTGGTTCCTGAATGCCAGCTCGCTGCTGCTGAAGGGCGCCGACTACCAGGGCGTCGTCAAGGTGAAGACGGCCGACGGCACCACCAAGAAGGTGCTGAAGTACGTCATCTCCGACGGCACCGACATCGGCGACCTGCACCAGACGGTCCAGGACAAGCAGTCCGGCAAGACCTACCACGTGCAGGCGGCCGAGGGCTCGACGTCCACGATCCGCAACGGCACGACGGTGATGTACACCGAGAGCATCTCCGGCAACCTGCTGGGTCTGATCCCGGTGACGTTCGACCCGGAGCACCCGCCGCCGCTGAACATCCCGCTGATCTACTTCACGAAGGTGAAGGTCACGCAGGCCGGCCAGTTCGGCGGCACCCTGCACGTGCCCGGACTGCACAACTTCGTGACCGACTGAGCCGGGCGCCTCGATCAGACGCCCCCACAGACCCGTTCGGGAGCCGCACAACCGGCCGTGGCCCGGTCCTCCAAGCGAGGGCCGGGCCACGGCTGTGCGCGGCTCACGCGAAGACCATGGGGGACGGAGAGCCGTGTGAAAACCCAGTTGAAGGTGACCCGCGACGGTGACGCGTTCATCGCCCGGCTCACGCCCCGTCAGGTCTCGGCGATGTACGAGGCGCTCAGCCATCTGCGCCATCGGAACCGCGGTGACACGGAGCTGACCCTGTTGGTCGGGGCGGGCCGGGAGGCGGTCGACGCCCTCGTGGAACGCCTGGCCGGACGCCACACGGAGTCACGCGACTTCCGCCTCACCATGGAGGAACTCCACATGGTGCACAGCGCGCTGACCGCCGCGCCCACCATGTTCGTCGACCGCGGTGGCGTCTTCCCGCAGGAGCCGTTCCACATCCGGCTGGGCTTCTACCGGGAGAACTTCGACGCCCTGGCATATGCCGTCGTCCGGGCGGTGGCCGAGGCGTGACACCCGGCGTGGGCCACTCAGTGCGGGGCACCGAGTGTGCAAACGGGCGAGGGCGCCCCCTGCGAGCAGGGGGCGCCCTCACATGCCGTATCAGGGCCTCACAGCGGTCGGCGGCCCGTGCGGTCAGTCCCGCGGGCGGCCGCCGAGGTGGTGGACGCGGACCATGTTGGTGGTGCCGGGGACGCCGGGCGGGGAGCCGGCGGTGATGACCACGATGTCGCCCTCGTTGAACAGACCGAGCTTGACGATCTCCTGGTCGACCAGGTCGACCATCTCGTCGGTGCTGTTGACGAACGGGACCACGTGCGGCTCGACACCCCAGCTGAGCGTCATCTGGTTGCGCGTGGACTCGTCCGTGGTGAACGCGATGATCTGCTGGGCCGCGCGGTAGCGGCACAGGCGGCGGGCGGTGTCGCCGGACTGGGTGAAGGCGACCAGGCCCTTGCCGCCGAGGAAGTCGGCGATCTCGCAGGCGGCACGGGCCACCGAACCACCCTGGGTGCGGGGCTTCTTGCCGGGGACCAGCGGCTGCAGGCCCTTGGACAGCAGTTCCTGCTCGGCCGCGGTGACGATCTTCGACATCGTCTTGACGGTCTCGATCGGGTACGCGCCCACGCTCGACTCCGCGGACAGCATGACCGCGTCGGCGCCGTCCAGGATCGCGTTGGCCACGTCGGAGGCCTCGGCGCGGGTCGGGCGGGAGTTGGTGATCATCGACTCCATCATCTGGGTCGCCACGATCACCGGCTTGGCGTTGCGGCGGCACAGCTCGATGAGCCGCTTCTGCACCATCGGGACCTTCTCGAGCGGGTACTCGACGGCCAGGTCGCCACGCGCGACCATCACGGCGTCGAACGCCAGCACGACGTCCTCCATGTTCGCCACCGCCTGCGGCTTCTCCACCTTGGCGATGACCGGGACGCGGCGGCCGACCTCGTCCATGACCTTGTGCACGTCCTGCACGTCGTTGGCGTCCCGGACGAAGGACAGCGCGACCATGTCGCAGCCCATGCGCAGCGCGAACCGCAGGTCCTCGACGTCCTTCTCGGACAGCGCCGGCACGTTCACGGCCGCGCCGGGCAGGTTGATGCCCTTGTGGTCGGAGACGACGCCGCCCTCGATGACGATCGTCCGCACCTGCGGGCCCTCGACGTCCAGGACCTTCAGCTCGACGTTGCCGTCGTTGATGAGGATCTGGTCGCCGCGCGAGACGTCGCCCGGCAGGCCCTTGTAGGTGGTTCCGCAGATGGACTTGTCGCCCGGGACGTCCTCGGTCGTGATGACGAACTCGTCACCGCGCTCCAGCTCGACCGGGCCCTCGGCGAAGGTCTCCAGGCGGATCTTGGGGCCCTGTAGGTCGGCGAGCACACCGATGGCACGCCCGGTCTCCTGGGCGGCGGCCCGGAGCCGCTCGTAGCGGCCCTGGTGGTCCTCGTGCGTGCCGTGGCTGAAGTTGAAGCGGGCCACATTCATGCCCGCCTCGATCAACGCGACGAGCTGTTCATGGGAGTCGACCGCGGGGCCGAGAGTACAGACGATTTTCGAACGGCGCATGGGACGATCCTATCGGTTTGTTTCGCCGCGGAATATTCCGTCTGGCGGAAGATACAAATGAGCTGCGTAATGCTCAGCCGTGTTACTCGGCCGTTGCTTCAACGGTGTTCTCCCCGACCAGTGCGTAGGTCTGCGTCGCGATCTCCAGTTCTTCATCCGTCGGCACCACCGCGACCGCCACCCGCGCGCCCGGGGGCGAGATCAGCCGCGGCTCGTCACCGCGTACGGCGTTCAGCCCGGCGTCCACCGCGAGGCCCAGTTGTTCCAGGCCCGCCACGGCGGCTTCCCGCACCGGTGCCGCGTTCTCGCCGACGCCGGCCGTGAACGCGATCGCGTCCACCCTGCCGAGCACCGCGTAATAGGCGCCGATGTACTTCTTCAGTCGGTGAATGTAGATGTCGAAGGCCAATTGGGCCCGCTCGTCACCTTCGTCGATCCGCCGGCGGATCTCCCGCATGTCGTTGTCGCCGCACAGGCCGATCAATCCGCTCTTCTTGTTGAGAAGAGTGTCGATTTCCGCGATGGACATTTCGCCAACACGCGCCAAATGGAAGATGACGGCGGGATCGGTGTCACCGGATCGCGTACCCATCACGAGTCCCTCCAAAGGCGTCAGCCCCATGGAGGTGTCCACGCACTCGCCGCCCCGTACGGCGGACGCGGACGCGCCGTTGCCGAGGTGCAGCACGATGACGTTCACGTCCTCGGGCGCCTTGCCCAGCAGCTTCGCCGTGGCCCTGGAGACATACGCGTGCGAGGTGCCGTGGAAGCCGTACCGGCGTATCCGGTGCCGGTCGGCGGTCTCCACGTCGATCGCGTAGCGGGCGGCCGACTCCGGCATCGTGGTGTGGAAAGCGGTGTCGAAGACGGCGACCTGGGGCAGGTCCGGGCGCAGCCCCATGGCCGTACGGATGCCGATGAGGTTGGCCGGGTTGTGCAGCGGGGCCACCGGGATGAGCCGCTCGATCTCGGCGAGTACGGCGTCGTCGATGACGGTCGGCTCGGTGAACCGCTTGCCGCCGTGCACGACCCGGTGGCCGATCGCGGCCAGCTCGGGCGAGTCGATCCCGAGGCCGTCCTTGGCGAGCTCCGCCGAGACGGCCTTCAGGGCGGCGTCGTGGTCGGCGATGGGCCCGGTCCACTCGCGGGCCCCGCCGCCGCTCGCCAGCGGCGTGTGCTTGAGCCGGGAGGTCTCCTCGCCGATCCGCTCGACGAGGCCCACGGCCAGCCGGCTGCTGTCGCGCATGTCGAGCAGCTGGTACTTCACCGACGAGGAGCCGGAGTTGAGGACGAGGACGCGGGTCGCGGTCACTGGGCGGTGGCCTTCTCGGTGGGGGACAGGGCGGGGGACTGGGCCTGAATGGCGGTGATCGCCACGGTGTTCACGATGTCCTGGACCAGGGCGCCCCGGGACAGGTCGTTGACCGGCTTGCGCAGACCCTGCAGCACCGGGCCCACCGCGATCGCGCCGGCCGAGCGCTGTACGGCCTTGTACGTGTTGTTGCCGGTGTTGAGGTCCGGGAAGATCAACACGCTTGCCTGGCCGGCGACTTCGGACTCCGGCAGCTTGGTGGCCGCGACCGACGGCTCGACGGCGGCGTCGTACTGGATCGGCCCCTCGGTCTTCAGGTCGGGCCGCCGCTCGCGCACCAGCTCCGTCGCCTCGCGCACCTTGTCGACGTCGGCGCCCGAGCCGGACGTACCCGTCGAGTACGACAGCATCGCGATGCGCGGCTCCACGCCGAACCGCTGGGCGGTGGCCGCCGACTGGATGGCGATGTCGGCCAGCTGCTCGGCGTTCGGGTCGGGGTTCACCGCGCAGTCGCCGTAGACGAGCACGCGGTCGGCCAGGCACATGAAGAAGACGGACGAGACGATGTCGGCGTCGGGATTGGTCTTGATGATCTCGAAGGCCGGGCGGATGGTCGCCGCCGTGGAGTGCACGGACCCGGAGACCATGCCGTCCGCGAGTCCCTCCTGCACCATCAGCGTGCCGAAGTAGTTCACATCGGAGACGACGTCGTACGCCAGCTCCACGGTCACGCCCTTGTGGGCGCGCAGCTGGGCGTACTTCTCGGCGAAGGTGTCGCGCAGCTCGCTGGTCGCCGGGTCGATCAGCTGGGTGTCGCCCAGGTCGATGCCGAGGTCGGCGGCCTGCTTGCGGATCCGGTCGACCGGCCCGAGGAGGGTGAGGTCGCAGACATTGCGGCGCAGCAGCACCTCCGCGGCATGCAGGACGCGCGGCTCGGTGCCCTCGGGCAGCACGATGCGGCGCATGTCCGAGCGGGCCTGCTCCAGCAGCTTGTGCTCGAACATCATCGGCGTGAGCCGGTCGCTGCTCGGCGCCGAGACCCGCTTCAGCAGGTCGCCGGTGTCGACGTACCGCTCGAAGAGGCCGAGGGCGGTCTCCGCCTTGCGCGGGGTGGCCGCGTTCAACTTCCCCTCCATGGCGAAGAGCTGCTCCGCGGTGGGGAAGCTGTAGCCGGGCACCGAGAGCACCGGGGTGCCCGGGGCGAGGCGGGCGGCGAGGGTGAGGATCTCGTCGCCGGGGCGCTCGTCCAGGGTGAGAAGGAGGCCGGCGATCGGCGGGGTGCCGGCGCTGTGCGCGGCCAGCGAGCCGACGACCAGGTCGGCGCGGTCGCCCGAGGTGACGACGAGGCAGCCCGGGGTCAGGGCCTTGAGGAAGTTCGGCAGCATGGCGCCGCCGAACACGAAGTCCAGGGCGTCACGCGCGAGCCCCGAGTCGTCGCCGAGCAGGACCTTCGCGTCCAGGGCCTGGGCGATCTGCCAGACGGTCGGCGCGGCGAGGGCGGGCTCGTCCGGGACGACGTAGCAGGGCACCGGCAGCCGCGACCGCAGCGCCTGGGCGATCTCGTCCCGGTCGTCCCGGGCGACCCGGTTGGCGACCATGGCGAGCACGTCACAGCCCAGGCCCTCGTAGGCCCGGAAGGCGTTGCGCGTCTCGGCGAGCACCGACTCGGCGGCCTGCTTGCGGCCGCCCACGACGGGTATCACGGACGCGCCGAACTCGTTGGCGAGCCGGGCGTTGAGGGAGAGCTCGTCCGGGAGCTGGGTGTCGGCGTAGTCGGTGCCGAGGACGAGGACCACGTCGTATGTGCGGGCGACGGCGTGGAAGCGGTCGACGAGCGTGGAGACCAGCTCGTCCGTGCCGCGCTCGGCCTGCAGGGCGGACGCCTCGTGGTAGTCCATGCCGTAGACCGTCGCCGGGTCCTGCGAGAGGCGGTAGCGGGAGCGCAGCAACTCGAACAGACGGTCGGGGACGTGGTGGACCAGCGGCCGGAACACCCCCACCCGGTCGACCTGCCGGGTCAGGAGCTCCATGACTCCCAGTTCGACGACCTGGCGGCCGTCGCCGCGGTCGATGCCGGTCACGTACACGCTGCGCGTCACGCGTGCTCTCCGTTTCGTCTGGGGGACCGCAAAATCGCCCACCAGGGTGAGCGAAACCCTCTTGACAATACCCTTGCCGGTAGATAAGGCGCCCGTCAGGTTCGTGGGCCCGACATCCCCCTGGGGACATGAAACAATCGGACTGGCTCACCGGTATCAACAGCGAGCAGGAGACACAGCACGATGCGTATCGGAGTTCTCACCGCAGGCGGCGACTGCCCCGGCCTGAACGCCGTGATCCGGTCGGTCGTGCACCGTGCCGTCGCACAGTACGGCGACGAGGTGATCGGCTTCGAGGACGGGTACGCGGGCCTGCTGGACGGCCACTACCGCAGCCTCGACCTGGAGGCGGTCAGCGGCATCCTGGCCCGCGGCGGCACGATCCTCGGCTCGTCCCGGCTGGAGCGCGACCGGCTGCGCGAGGCCTGCGAGAGCGCCCCCGACATCGCCCGCGACTTCGGCATCGACGCGCTGATCCCGATCGGCGGCGAGGGCACGCTGACGGCGGCCCGCATGCTGTCGGACGCCGGCCTGCCCGTGGTCGGCGTACCGAAGACCATCGACAACGACATCTCGTCCACGGACCGGACGTTCGGCTTCGACACCGCGGTCGGCGTCGCCAGCGAGGCCATGGACCGGCTGAAGACGACGGCCGAGTCCCACCAGCGCGTGATGGTCGTCGAGGTCATGGGCCGCCACGCCGGCTGGATCGCGCTGGAGTCCGGCATGGCGGCGGGCGCCCACGGCATCTGCCTGCCCGAGCGCCCCTTCGACCCCGCCCTCCTCGTCTCGATGGTCGAGGAGCGCTTCGCGCGCGGCAAGAAGTTCGCGGTGATCTGCGTCGCCGAGGGCGCCCACCCGGCCGACGGCACCATGGACTACGGCAAGGGCGACATCGACCAGTTCGGCCACGAGCGCTTCCAGGGCATCGGCACCGCGCTGGCGTTCGAGCTGGAGCGCCGCCTCGGCAAGGAGGCCAAGCCGGTCATCCTCGGCCACGTCCAGCGCGGCGGTGTGCCCACGGCGTACGACCGCGTCCTCGCCACCCGCTTCGGCTGGCACGCGGTGGAGGCTGCCCACCAGGGCCAGTTCGGCAGGATGACCGCGCTGCGCGGGACCGACATCGTCATGGTGCCGCTTGCGGAGGCGGTGACCGAACTGAAGACGGTGCCGAAGGACCGCATGGAAGAGGCGGAGTCGGTGTTCTAGCACCGGACTGCCGGCTGCGCGTCACAGGCTTCAAGAAGGAGACGCAGGCCGGCCGGGACAACCTCCAGTCGAGTACGACCACTGAGACGTCAGGGGGCATCCCCTTGGACGGTCCTCCAGAAGTGCTCCACGATCCGGTCCAGGAACTCACGGCCGGCCGCGCTGGAGTCACTGCCGCCCCCGCCCCAGCTGAGCGTGGCGGTCATCTGACCCTGGTAGTTCTGGTGCAGCTCCTGAAGGGCGTCCTCCAGGACGCGCCGGTCCAGGGGCACCATCTTCCCGACGGGGCGTACGTACGCCTGCCAGCGCGTCGTCACGGCACTGCGCAGCAAGTCGGCGAGCTTCGCGTCACGGCCGGTGACGGTGATGAAGTCCGGCACCGTCAGGCCGAGGGTCTCGGCGAGGGCGGCGGACTGCCGGTCGGTGCCCTGCCAGTCGTCGCTCTCCTCCATGCGGAGGTACGTGCCGAGGTCGTGCCCGACGGTGCGGGCCACGTCCTCGGGGGCGAGGCCACGGGCGATGCGGTGCTCGCGCAACGTCCGAGGCTTGCCGAGCAGTTCACCGGGCGAGCACCACAGCACGCCCGCCAGAGCGGTCAGCTCGCTGTTGTCCGGTGAGGCGATCTCGCGTTCCCAGGCGATGACGAGGTCCTCGGTGACGTAGGGGAGTCCGTACGAGGTTCGCATGCCGTAGGCGACGTGCTCGGGCCGCATGTTGAGGGCGGCGCGCAGTCTGCGGGCGGCGGGGGCGTTGAAGGGGGGAGTGGGCGGGGTACGGCGGCTGGAGCGGTTGGGGGGCTGGTTCGGTTGGGCTTGGGGTCGGCGCACGGGCCACAACGTAGGGCGGCCGGAGTGGGGTGACTACGGTCTGTTCAGCCAGGATCACGGATTGTAGGAAGCTACGGCTACCGGCGGGTTCGACGCCCGGCGGACGCCGTCCGGGGCTGCGCGGGAGATGGGCGGGCGATCGCTCCGACGGGCGGTGGCATTCCCCGCATGGCAACCTCGGTGGGCATATTCGCAGGCGCCGCGCGGTGTCGATCTTCAGATGTCCGCCGGCGGTGCGGCGGGAGGGCATGGCGTGGGTGTCGGGCGTGCGAGCGGGCGTCGAAGGTGAGTACGTCCGACGGCGAGGGCATCGGGCCCGTGGCGGTGGACGGCAGGCGGCTCAATCCCGACGCTCGCCGCGCGCGACGGGACGCCCCTACCCCTTGACCGCCCCGCTCAACGCGAACCCGCCGCCCAGCCGCCTCGCCACCAGCACGTAGAGCAGAATCACCGGCGTCGAGTAGATGATCGAGAACGCCGCCAGCTGCCCGTACACCACCGTCCCCCGATTCCCGAAGAACTCGTTGATGCTCACCGCGGCCGGCATCTGGTCCGGCGTGAGCAGCAGCATGAACGGGACGAAGAAGTTCCCCCACATCATCACGAACGAGAACACCGTCACCACCGCCACCCCGGGCCCCATCAGCGGCAGTACGACCCGCGCCAGCGACTGGAGCGACGACGCCCCGTCCGTCCAGGCGGCCTCCTCCAGTTCCTTCGGCACCCCGTCCATGAAGTTCTTCATCAGCCAGATGGCGAACGGCAGTTGGGAGGCGGCGAAGAAGAAGATCGTCCCCTCCATGGTGTCGATGAGGTTCACCTGCACGAACAGGGCGTACACCGGCACCATGATCGCCGTGATCGGCAGGCTCGTCGCGAACAGGATCGTGAGCAGGAACGGGCGGTTGAAGCGGGACCGGAACCGTGACAGCGGGTAGGCGGCGAGCGCCGCGCACGCAACCGTCAGTGCCGTGCCCCCGCCGCACAGCAGCAGGCTGTTGAGCAGCGGTGTGAAGGTGATGTCCGGGGTGAGGACCGCGTCGAAGTTGTCCAGCGTGACGCCGTCCGGGACCTTCACCTGGAGTTTGGCGTTCGTGTCCAGCGAGGAGAGGAGCACCCACGCCAGCGGGAGTACGAAGGCCGCGGCCACCACCAGGAGGCCGGCGTCGGCGGCCAGGCGGTGCGAGGTGCGCCGGGACGAGAGAGTGCGGGGCATCGGGCGTCACACCTCCGTTCGCAGCAGACGCAGGTAGACCACCGAGAACAACGAGCCCACCACCAGGAGCAGGAGGGCGACCGCCGTGCCGTAACCGATCATGCTCTTCTGGAACGCCTCCTCGTACATGAACAACGGCAGTGTCTGGCTCTTGCCGCCCGGACCGCCCCTGGTCATCACCCAGATCAGGCCGAAGACGGACAGGGTCTGGAGCGTGATCAGCATGAGGTTGGTGCCGATGGAGCGGCGGATCATCGGGAGGGTGATGTGCCACATGCGGCGCCAGCCGCCGGCGCCGTCGACCTCGGCCGCCTCGGTGATCTCCTTGGGGATCTCGTTCAGTGCGGCGGAATAGACCAGCATCGAGAAGGCGGTGCCGCGCCAGACGTTCGCGAACGACACCGCCAGGATCGGGAGGGTGAACAGCCAGTTCTGGGTGGGGAGATGGAGCCAGTCCAGGATGGCGTTCAAGGTGCCCTCGCGGCGGAAGAAGGCGTAGAGGAGAAAGCCCGCGACGACCTCCGGCAGCACCCATGCCGTGATGACGACGGCGCCCACCAGGGTGCGAACGGGCTTCGACGCACGCTGCATCAGCGCGGCCAGGGCCAGGCCCAGGGTGTTCTGGCCGAGCAGGGCCGAGATGACGGTGAAGACGAGCGTCAGCCAGACCGCGTTGCGGAACGCCTCGTCGTCGAACGCCGCACGGAAATTGTCGAAACCGACGAACGAATCCTCGGCCTGGCCGGTGAGCTGAAGGTCGGTGAAGGCGATGTAGGCGCAGTAGGCGATGGGGCCGGCGAGGAAGAGGATCAGCAGGACGACGGCGGGCGTGACGGGCAGGGCCCGCAGGAACGGGACGTGACGAGGGCGGGCGCCGGGCGCGGCCGGTGCGGGGGCCCGGCCCGGCCCCTTCGCGAGGCCGGGGCCGGTGGCGGTCTTCATGAGTGGTGACTCACTTCTCGATCACCTGGCCGTCCGTCGCCGATTTCAGCTCCTCGTCGTACGACCTGGCCGCGTCCTCGACCGAGGCGTCACCTGTCGTCACGCCCTCCATCGCCTCCTGGATCGCGGTGGACACCTTCGGGTACGCCGGGTAGGCGGGCCGGTAGTGCGTCGACGCGACGAGGTCGGTGAAGAACTTGATGCCGGGCTGGGCGTCGACGTACGCGGGATCGGCCGCGACGTCCTTGCGCACCGCGATGCCCGAGTTGGCGATGTACCACTTCTGAGCGTTCGCCTTCGTCTGCATCGTCTTGATGAACTCGAAGGCCATGTCGGGATTGCCCGCCTTGGCCGGGATGGACCAGGTCCAGCCGCCGGACATGCTCACCTTGCCGGGGGCCTGGCCGTTCTGGGTGGGCATGTGGGCGAGGCCCAGCTTCCGCGACCACTCGGGCCATTCGTGGCCGCTGCCCTCCAGCCAGTCCTGCGGGAGCCAGGAGCCGTCCAGGTCGATGCCGAGCTTGCCCTCGGGGAGCAGTTCACCGCGCACGCGGGTACCGAAGTTGGGGTCGAGGGCGTCCGAGACGTCCGGCCCCAGCTTCTCCTTGTACACCGTCTCCACGAACGCGAGGGCGTCCTTGAACCCCTTGCCGCCGGTGATCCACTTCTTGGATGCCTTGTCATAGAGCGGGTCCGTGGCGCCGTCGTTCGTGCCGTAGAGCAGCATCTCGAAGCCCTGCATGGTCGCCGCCTCACCGGCGGGCTTGCCGGTGTAGACGTTGAGGGGGGTGACACCCGGGACCTTCTTCTTGATCGCTCGGGCGGCTTCGAGGACGTCGTCCCAGGTCTTCGGCTGCCAGTCGGCGGGCAGACCGGCCTTCTTGAAGATGTCCTTGCTGAACCACAGGCCCCGCGTGTCCGTCCCGTCCGGGACGCCGTACGTCTTCCCGTCCTCCCCCTTGGCCGCCGCCTTCGCCGTGTCGATGAACTGGCCCCAGTCCTTCCACTTGGCGAGGTAGGGGTCGAGCGGCTTCAAGTACCCGCTGGTGATGTCCGAGTTGATGAGGAACGTGTCCTCGTAGACCAGGTCCGGGGCGGTCTTGGGGGAGCGGAGCATCTGCTGGAGCTTGGTGTAGTACTCCGAGTCCGGGGCCTTGATCGGCACGAACTCGACCTTCTTGCCCGGGTTCGCCTTCTCGAACTGCTTCTTGATGTCCGCGAGGTAGGTGTCCATCACCTTGATGGAGTTGTCCGTGGACTGCTTGAAGGAGACCTTCAGGGTGTCGGGGTCGCTGCCGGATCCCCCACCACAGGCGGTGAGCGTGCCTGCGGCGGCGAGGGTGAGGGCGAGGAGCGAGGGGAGGGCGGGGCGAATTGGGCGGGCGGCTCGGACGGGGCGGGCGGTGGGGCGCACGGGCATGACCTCCTGGGGCCTACGTCGTTGTGGCCTGGGGTTGTCTGCCCGGTGAACCTAAGAGGAGTGGTCTAGTCAGGTCAATGAGTGTGCGTGGGATTGGGCGGTGGATCGGGAAGCTGCTCGGGAAGCTGCTCGGGCCGGGTGACGTCGTTACCGGACCGACCCCGCCGCCGGCACCCACCGATACACCAACTCCGGCCTACCCACCTGCCCATAGACCGGCGCCCGCTCGGCCCTCCCGGCCTCCACCAGGTGCTCCAGATACCGCCGAGCCGTGATCCGGGAAATCCCCACGGCCTCGGCCACCCCCGCCGCGGTGAGCCCCTCCTCGGCCTCCCGCACAGCCCCGGTCACCCGCTCCAGCGTCGGCCCGCTCAACCCCTTCGGCAACGCCGCCGGCCCCGGTGCCCGCAGTGTCGCCAGGGCCCGGTCCACCTCGTCCTGTCCGCTGGCCTCACCGACCGCCGCATGGAACTCGGCGTAGCGCACCAGGCGGTCCCGGAGCGTGGCGAACGTGAAGGGCTTCAGCACGTACTGCACGACCCCCAGCGACACGCCCTCGCGGACCACGGCGAGATCCCGAGCCGACGTCACCGCGATCACGTCCGCGTGGTGGCCGGCCGCTCGCAGCGACCGCGCCAGTTGCAGCCCGTGCACATCCGGCAGGTGCAGGTCCAGCAGCAGCAGATCCACCGGCGTACGCTCCAGCGTGCGCCGCGCCTCCGCACCGGTGTGCGCCTTGCCGACGGCGACGAAGCCCGGTACCCGGCCGACGTACATCATGTGTGCGTCCGCCGCGACCGGATCGTCCTCCACGACCAGGACCCGAATCGCCTGCTCGGCCGACGCCGTCATACGTCACCTCTCGAAACCACCGCACCACCGGAACCCGGGCGGGGCTCGGACTGCTGGGATTGCTGAGATCGCTGGGACTGGTGGGACTGCTGCGCAGGCTCGGTGTCGGGCAAGGGCTCGGCGCCCCCGATCGGCTCCGTGCCCGGCTGGGACTCCGTGCCCGGCTGGGGGGCGGCGTCCAGTTGGGCCTCGGCGCGGGGTTGGGGGCCGGCGTCCGGCCGGGAGCGGGCGTGTGGTTGGGGCTCGCTGCCGTGCAGCGGTCCGGTATCCGGCAGCGGTTCTGCGTCCGGCTGGTGTTCGCCGCCGTGCAGCGGCCTGGCATCCGGCAACGGTTCCGGGTTCGGCTGGTGTTCGCCGTCCGGCAGCGGCTTCGTGCGCGGCTGGGGTCCGCTGTCCGGCAGTGGCTTCGTGCCCGGCATGGGCTCGCCGCCGTGCAGCGGTCCGGTATCCGGCAACGGTTCTGCGTCCGGCTGGTGTTCGCCGTCCGGCTGCGGCTTCGTGCGCGGCTGGGGTCCGCTGTCCGGCAGTGGCTTCGTGCGCGGCTGGGGTCCGCTGCCCGCCAGGTGCTTCGCGTCCGGCAGGTGCTCGCCGCCGTGCAGCGGTCCGGCGTCCGGCTGGTGCTCGCCGCCCCGCAGCGACTCCGCGCCCTCCAGGTGCTCGCCGCCCTCCAGGTGCTCGCCCCCCTCCAGGGCCGCAGCACCTGGCACAGGTTCCGCCCCTTCCCCCCGAACCCCCTCCCGCAAGCGCCCCTCGCCCAGCGGTAGCCGCGCCTCGAACTCTGCCCCGCCCCCGGCAGCCGCCGCCACCGACAGGTCGCCGTCGTGCCGGTGTACCGCCTGTCGGACCAGCGCCAGTCCCAGGCCGCGCCCGCCCGGTCCCGCCGGCTTCGTCGAGAAGCCGCGCTCGAACACCGCCTCCGCGTGGGCGGGATCCACCCCGGCCCCCGTGTCGGACACCCGCAGGACCAGCTCTCCGCCCTGCGTGTACGCCGTCACCGTCACTCGCGCCCCCACACTGCCCTGCGCGGCGTCCACCGCGTTGTCGATCAGGTTGCCGAGGATCGTCACCAGATCCCGGGACGGCAGGGACGGCGGCAGCAGGCGGTCGTCCAGTCTGCTGTCCTGCGAGACGACGAGTTCGACGCCCCGCTCATTCGCCTGTGCCGTCTTGCCCAGCAGAAGCGCCGCCAGCACCGGTTCGCTGACCGCAGCGACGACCTGGTCCGTCAGCGCCTGCGCCAGCTCCAGCTCGGCCGTCGCGAACTCCACCGCCTCCTCGGCGCGTCCGAGTTCGATCAGCGAGACCACCGTGTGCAGTCGGTTCGCCGCCTCGTGCGCCTGTGACCGCAGCGCCTGGGTGAAACCCCGCTCGGAGTCCAACTCGCCCATCAGGGACTGCAGTTCGGTGACATCGCGCAGGGTCACCACCGTGCCGCGGCGCTCACCGCCCGACACCGGTGACGTGTTCACCACCAGCACCCGCTCCGCCGCGAGGTGCACCTCGTCCACCCGCGGCTCGGACGCCAGCAGCGCCCCGGTCAGCGGGGCCGGCAGGCCGAGCCGCGCGACCGACTGCCCCACCACATCGCCGGCCACGCCGAGCAGCTCGCGCCCGCCGTCATTGATCAGCGCCACCCGGTACTGCCCGTCCAGCATCAGCAGCCCCTCACGCACCGCGTGCAGGGCGGCCTGGTGGTAGTCGTGCATACGGCTCAGCTCGGCGGCGTTCATACCGTGGGTGTGCCGCCGCAGGCGGGCGTTGATGACGTACGTGCCGATCGCCCCCAACGCGAGGGCGCCCGCCGCCACCCCGATCAGGGCCGTCAGCTGGTCCTGCACCCGCTTGCTGATCTCCTCGACCCGGATGCCCGCGCTCACCAGCCCGACGATGTGCGAGGGCCGGTTCCCCCCGTCGTAGATCGGTACGACCGCCCGCACGGACGGGCCGAGCGTGCCGGTGTACGTCTCCCTGAAGGGCTCCCCGCGCAGGGCGCGCTCCGTGTGGCCGCGGAAGTGCTGCCCGATCTGCTTCTCGTCGGGGTGCGTCCAGCGGATGCCCTTTGGACTCATGATCGTGACGAAGTCGACCTCGGCGTCGCGCTGGACACGGAGCGCGTACGGCTGGAGCTCGGCCGTCGGATCGGCCGTACGGATCGCCTCCCCCACGGACGGGGCATCGGCTATCGACTGCGCCACCGCCATGGCCTGCCGGCCCGCCGCGTCCTCGGCCTGCCCGCGGTCGCTGACGTACGTGAACACCGCATACCCGGCGACGAGCACCGCTATCAGCACGGCCTGCATGGCGAAGAGCTGGCCGGCCAGGCTGCGGGGTCGCGGGACGGGGATGCGCATGCCGTCAGTGTGCCCCATGGCCGATTTTGGCCGACCAGCCTGTGGATAAGTGGTTCCCGTGGCTCAAGGACGTGACTTGATGTGAGTCACGTCACGTCACTGCCCAGGCCCCGTCTTCGGGTCAGGGTCCTCGGGTCAGGGTCCTCGGGTCAGGGTCTTCGGGTCATGGCTTCCGTCGGCGTCCGCCTTTTCCACCGCCACCGCCGCCACCGGCGAGCGCGGCCACCCCGACAGCGAACTCGCCGGTTGCCACGTGCATGCCGATCTGAAGGTCCGTGATCGGCTTGTGGATGTCGAAAAGGGTGGTGACACCCACGACGATCGAGCCCCGCGAACGCGCGAGCCGCTCCGTCTCCGGGGCCACCGGGATGTCCGGCCAGTGATGGTGGACCTCGCCGCTACGAACCGTCACGGAGACCCTCCGGTCCGCGATCGATGCGGTCAGGCCCCTGGTCGGGACGGCGTCCGGCGACAGCGCGTGCAGCCCACCGTCGAGCCCCAGTTCCTTGAAGACCTCCACCGTCCACACCTGCCACCCCCGAGCGGTCTCCCCGTTCTCCCGGTTCTCCTCGTTCTCCCCGTCCTCCCCCCTCTCCCCGTCGACGTACTGGAGAAGCGCGGCCTCGTAAGACGGATTCACCAGGAAGAACGGGGTGCCGTCGGAGGCCGCGCCGAGCGTCAGCAGGGCCGGCATGACGAACGTCCCCGCACGCCACGTCAGATGCGGAACGTCCGAGACCGGCGCCATCGGCCCCTCGTGCCAGCCGGGCGGGCGGCAGCCGGTGTGATGCAGCGATGCGTTGGCCAGCTCGCCGTCGGCGTACACGGCGAGCGCAGGCCGCCGCCACCGCCGTAGCGGACGGCCGCAGCTCTGGCAGTCGATCGCGCGCAGCTCCTCGCGGAGGTCGGAGAGCACGGACTCCCCGAGCTTCGACCGGGTCACCGGGTCGGTTCGTACCTTGATGCCGGCCATCGCGTTTCTCCGTCCACCGTTTCCGACGCCGCTCGTCCCGGTGCGGAACCTAGCCGCGTGCCACCGGGACCGGTCCCGGTGAACTAAATGAACGGAAGGGTGACCGCCCTCACATGACGGGAGATAGTCACCGCATCGCTGAGTACGACCCCGTCCCCCCTGGGGCTCGCCAGCCGATCAGCGAACCCCCCACCCCGGACGTGAGCCGCACGCCGGTGATACCGACGAAGACGTCAAGGAGGGCAGCCGTGGCCGCCGCCAGTTCCCCCGACAAGGCACCTGCCGCACCCGTCGCCAAAACCAAACGGGACCGCACGCACTACCTCTACATCGCGGTGATCATCGCGGTTGCCCTCGGTATCGCCGTGGGTCTGGCCGCGCCCGACTTCGCGGTCGAGCTGAAGCCCATCGGTACGGGCTTCGTGAACCTGATCAAGATGATGATCTCGCCGATCATCTTCTGCACGATCGTCCTGGGCATCGGCTCGGTACGGAAGGCGGCCAAGGTCGGCGCCGTCGGCGGTATCGCGCTCGTCTACTTCCTGGCGATGTCGCTGGTCGCCCTCGCCATCGGTCTCGTCGTCGGCAACATCCTGGAGCCCGGCACCGGACTCGCGGTCACCGACGCCATCAAGGACGTCGGTCACGCGCAGGTCGACGCCGAGGCCAAGGACACCACCGAGTTCCTGCTCGGCATCATCCCGACCACGATGGTCTCCGCCTTCACCTCGGAGTCGGTCCTTCAGACGCTGCTCATCGCGCTGCTCGCCGGTTTCGCGCTCCAGGCCATGGGTTCGGCCGGGGAGCCGATCCTCCGCGGCGTGCAGCACATCCAGCGGCTCGTCTTCCGCATCCTCGCCATGGTGATGTGGGCCGCGCCGATCGGTGCCTTCGGCGCCATCGCCGCCGTCACCGGTTCCGCCGGTGTGGACGCCCTGAAGAGCCTCGCCGTGCTGATGCTCGGCTTCTACGTCACCTGCTTCCTGTTCGTCTTCATCGTGCTCGGCGCGCTGCTGCGGGTCGTCGCGGGCCTCAACATCTTCACGCTCTTCAAGTACCTGGGCCGTGAGTTCCTGCTGATCCTTTCGACCTCCTCCTCCGAGTCGGCGCTGCCGCGCCTCATCGCGAAGATGGAGCACCTCGGCGTCAGCAAGCCGGTCGTCGGCATCACCGTCCCGACCGGCTACTCCTTCAACCTCGACGGCACCATGATCTACATGACCATGGCGTCCCTGTTCATCGCAGACGCCATGGGTACGCCGATGTCGATCGGCGAGCAGATCCCGCTGCTGCTCTTCCTGTTGGTCGCCTCCAAGGGCGCCGCGGGTGTCACCGGAGCCGGCCTCGCGACCCTGGCCGGTGGCCTCCAGTCGCACAAGCCGGCCCTGGTGGACGGCATCGGCCTCATCGTCGGCATCGACCGCTTCATGAGCGAGGCCCGCGCCCTGACGAACTTCGCGGGCAACGCGGTGGCGACGGTGCTGATCGGGACGTGGACGAAGGAGATCGACCGCGGGCGCGTCGACGAGGTGCTCGCCGGTCACATCCCGTTCGACGAGAAGACGCTCCTGGACGACGGGCACGGGGGTTCGGCGGACGCCGATGGCGATGCCGATGCCGTGCCGGGGCAGGGCGGGGAGAAGGAGCTCGCCAAGGCGTAAGCGCTCTGCTGGGAGAGCCGATGTGAGCTCGGGGGGTGCTGTTGTCGGCGGGCCGCAGGTCGTCTGTGGCTGGTCGCGCAGTTCCCCGGGCCCCTTGGGGCCTTCGGCCCCCGGGGACCGAAGGCCCCAAGGGGCCCGGCCTCCCCTCCGTTCTCCGGACGTCCGGCCCCGCCTGAACCGGGGCCGGACGTCCGGCATGTGCGCCGGGCGGCTGAGATGCTCCCCCGTCTCTCAGCCGCCCGGTCTCGTCGGCAGGGCCGCGTCGTTCAGCCGCGCCAGGTCCCGCGTGCTCAGCTCCAGGTCCGCCGCTGCCGCCGAGTCCCGGATCGTTCCCGGGCGGCTGGCGCCCGGGATCGGGATCACGGACGGGGACCGTGCCAGCAGCCAGGCCAGGGCCGTCTGCTGCGGGCTGACACCGCGTTCGGCGGCGATGGCGTGGAAGGCACTCGGGCGCGCCTCGCCCTCGACCTGTGACGGACCGTCCAGCGAGCTGCGGGAGATGCCGCCCAGCGGGCTCCACGGCAGGAACGCCAGCCCGAGTTCCGCGCACAGGCGGAGCTCGGCCTCACCGTCCCGGACGGCGGGCGAGTACCGGTTCTGCACCGAGACCAGGCGGTCACCGAGGATCCGGTGGGCCGCGCGGATCTGGTCCACGTCCGTGTTGGAGATGCCGGCCAGGCGGATGGTGCCCGCGTCGAGAAGGTCGCGCAGCGCGCCGACCGACTCCTCGAACGGAATCGCCGGATCGGGCTTGTGCAGCTGGTAGAGCCCGATCGCCTCGACGCCGAGCCGCCGCAGCGAGGCCTCGGCGGCCGCCTTGAGGTGACGGGGGTCGCCGTTCACCGTCCAGCTGCCGTCGGCAGGTCTGCCACGGCCGCCCTTGGTGGCCACCAGCAAGCCGTCCGTGTCGCCGCCGTACGCGGCCAGCGCGCGGCCCGCAAGGAGTTCGTTGTGACCGGGCCCGTCGCCCGGCAGATGGTACGAGTCCGCCGTGTCCAGCAGCGTCACCCCCGAGTCCAGGGCGGCGTGCACGGTCGCCAGGGCGCGCTTGTCGTCGGGGCGGCCCTCGATGGACAGCGGCATCAGGCCGAGGCCGATCGCGCTCACTCGGCGGGGTCCGAGAGTGCGGTGGCGCATGTCAGTCGTCGTCCTTTCCGAGGGTCTCGGCGACGGCCTCGGGAAGCCACTGCCGGGCGTGGGTGAACCGGAACCCGAGCCGGGTGGCACGCGAGTTGTCCATGCCGTGGGCGCGGGTGAAGGAGAACGGGGAGACCTCGCCGACCTCGACCCGCCGGAAGACGGCCGCACCGTGCGGGAGGTGCGCGGCGATGGCGTCGCACAGTTCCTCGGTGGTCAGCAGGCCGTGGGAGGCGGCGTTGACCGGACCCGTGAAGTCCTGGCCCACGGACCAGAACAGGAAGTCGGCGATCTCCTCGACATGGATGTACGTCGCCGGATGGTTGGCCACCGGTACGGCGATCGGTGTGCCGCTGCGGATGCGGCTCGCGTAGTGGGCCATACGGCCCGTGAAGTCGTCGTCCCCGCCCAGCACATGGGCGACGCGCACCGCCGCGCACGGAAAGGCCGGGTCGGCGGCGAACACCGCCTCCGCCTGCCGCTTGCCCTCGCCGTAGTGGGTGTCGAGGAACTCCGGGTCGTCCCACGGGAGTTCGAGGTCCACGGCCACACTCAGGGCGTCCACGTCCGGCTCGCGCACGGGGGCGATCGAGTCCTCGTACTCGTACACCTCGACCGTCGACGTCAGTATGTAGCGACGCGTACGGCCGGTGAGGACGCGGCGGGCGATCTCCGCCTGCCGTGGCGTGTAGCAGACCTGGTCGACGACGGCGTCGAACGTCCGCGAACCCAGCGCCGCCGTCAGGGACTTCTCGTCGTTCCGGTCGGCGACGAGGTGAACGGCGCCCGGGGGCGGCGCCGACGAGCCGCGATTGAGAACCGTCACCCGGTCCCCGGCGGCCAGCAGCCGTGCGATCAGCCGCTTGCCGAAATAGCGGTTGCCGCCGATGACCAGTACCTCTCGTGCCTGTCGCATGGCCATAATTCTCCTGGCCCTGCACCGCGTTCTGAAGGGGAAGACATGGGAGATCAGGCCACCACGCCGAAAGAACCGCGGCATCTGCGCTCAGCCGCCAACGAAACATCGGTGGCCTTCGACGCCCTGGACCGGCAGATCCTCGAACTGCTCCAGACCGACGGCCGGATCAAGCTGAGCGAGCTGGGCCGCCGGGTGCGCCTGAGCCCGGCAGCCGTCACCGAGCGCGTACGGCGGCTGGAGACGGCCGGCGCGATCACCGGGTACGGCGCCCATGTCGCCGCCGCCCGGCTCGGCTACGGCATCCAGGCCTTCATCCGGGTCAACCCGCACGGCGGCTACACCCTCCGACACCCGCGCACCCTCGAACTGCTCGACCGCCCGGAGATCACCGAGGTCCATCACGTCGTCGGCGAGGACTGCTGGATCCTCAAGGTGGCCGTCGAGGACACCGCCCACCTGGAGGAGATCCTCGAACAGACCTCGGCGCTGGGCCGTACGACGACGTCGATCGTGCTGTCCTCCCCGGTGCGCAGAAAGCCTCTCCTGCCACGGTTGCCCTGACGTCGGCGTCAAGGATTACGTTCGTATGCATGCGAATCGGCGAGCTGGCCGCGCGGGCCGGGACCACGACGCGCACGTTGCGCTACTACGAGTCGCGGGGGCTGCTGCCCGCGCGAAGGGGCGGCAACGGCTATCGGACGTACGACGAGAACGACCTGAAGCTGCTGCGGCAGATCAGGACGTTGCAGGACTTCGGGTTCGACCTGGAGGAGACCCGGCCCTTCGTGGAGTGTCTGCGGGCCGGGCACCCCGAGGGCGACTCGTGTCCCGCCTCGCTCGCGGTCTACCGGCGCAAGCTGGACGAGCTCGACGCCCTGATCGGCGAGTTGCAGGCCGTGCGGGCCAAGATCGGCCTGCGGCTGGCGATGGCCGAGGGGGATCCACCGTTGTGCGAACTGGGAGGGCAGGAGCTGTGATCAAGGCGGCGGGCGTGGCCGAGGTGACGGACGCGGACTTCGAGGCGGAGGTGATCGGGGCGGAGCTGCCGGTGCTGGTGGAGTTCACCGCGGACTGGTGCCCGCCGTGCCGGCAGATGGGGCCGGTGCTCACGGCCCTCGCCCGAGAGGAGGGCGAGCGGCTGAAGGTGGTCCAGCTGGACGTGGACACCAACCCCGAGACCACCAACGCGTACAAGGTGCTGTCGATGCCGACGTTCATGGTCTTCCGGGGCGGCGAGCCCGTGAAGGCGATGGTGGGCGCCCGGCCCAAGCGGCGGCTGCTGGAGGAGCTGTCCGACGTGTTCGAAGCGGACTGACCTGAGGCGACCTGGCGCAATACGAAGAAATCCCCCGAGCAATTGCGCTCGGGGGATTTCTTTCGTATATTTAATGGTTCGCGACTTCAGTGGAATTGAGTCGCGGAAAAGTTCAGTGAGCACAGTATATCCGGGCGGGAGCTGAATTGTCAAACACCGAATTTCAAGACGGTGAAATGCGGCGGGAGCAGGAATTCATCGACGGCCTGTACGCACGCGTGGACCTGCTGCGCGGCGACACCGAGGACTCCGTCACGGACGCGCTCGGCCAGGGCAACACGCCGATGCAGGCCCGCCTGGAGCGGGACATCCTGGTCGCCGAGCGCTCGGGGCTGCTCGCCGCACTGAATGCCGTGGACGGTTCGCTCTGCTTCGGCCGGATCGACCTGGCCTCGGGCACCACCCACCACATCGGCCGGATCGGCCTGCGCACCGACGACGCCGAGCGCACGCCGATCCTCATCGACTGGCGGGCCGACGTCGCCCGCCCCTTCTACCTGGCCACCGGCCACACCCCGATGGGGCTCAGGCGCCGCCGGCACATCACCACCAGCGGCCGTACGGTGTCCGCCCTGCACGACGAGATCCTCGACCTGGGGGACCAGGAGCGGACCGGCCACGAGGACCCGACCGGCGACGCCGTCCTGCTCGCCGCGCTCAACACCGCGCGCACCGGCCGCATGAACGACATCGTGCAGACCATCCAGGCCGAACAGGACGAGATCATCCGGGCACCGCACCGCGGGGTCCTGGTGGTGGAGGGCGGTCCGGGCACCGGCAAGACGGCGGTCGCCCTGCACCGCGCCGCGTTTCTCCTCTACGAGCACCGCGAGCTGCTCGCCAAGCGCGCGGTCCTGATCGTCGGCCCCAACCCCGCCTTCCTCGGCTACATCGGCGAGGTCCTGCCCTCGCTGGGCGAGACGGGCGTCCTGCTGGCCACGGTCGGCGAGCTGTTCCCCGGCGTACGGGCGACCGCGACGGACACGCCGGAGGCCGCCGCGGTGAAGGGCCGGGCCGAGATGGCCGACGTCCTCGCCGCCGTCGCACGCGACCGGCAGGCGCTGCCCGACCCGGTGATCGCGATCGAGCACGACCGCGAGGTCCTGATGCTCGACGACGACCTGGTGAAGGTGGCCCGCGAACGCACCCGCGACGCGGGGCTCCAGCACAACGTGGCGCGTGAGCACTTCGAGGGCCACATCCTCAACACGCTCACCGAGCTGTACGCCGAGCGCGTCGGCACCGACCCCTACGACGGCTCCAGCCTGCTGGACCCCGCCGACGTCACCCAGATCCGCGACGAGATCGCCGACAACCCCGAGGTGTGGTCCGCCATCGACCAGCTGTGGCCGGTGCTCACCCCGCAGCGGCTGGTCGCGGACTTCCTCGCCGACCCGCAGGACTACCTCTCCGACACGGACGCCGCCGCCGTCCGCCGCCCGGTGACGCGGGCGTGGACGGTCGCCGACGTGCCCCTGCTGGACGAGGCCGCCGAACTGCTGGGCGAGGACGACCGAGTGGCGCGGGCGCGCGCGGACCGCGAACGCGAGACACAGATCGCCTACGCGCAGGGCGTGCTGGACGTGTCGTTCGCCTCCCGGACGTACGAGTTCGAGGACAAGGAGGACAGCGACCCCGAAGGCTCCGAGGTGCTGTCGGCCCACGACATCATCGACGCCGAGCGCTTCGCGGAACGCCACGAGGAGGACGACCACCGCAGCGCCGCCGAGCGCGCGGCGGCCGACCGCACCTGGGCGTTCGGGCACATCATCGTCGACGAGGCGCAGGAGTTGTCGCCGATGGCCTGGCGGCTGCTCATGCGGCGCAGCCCGACCCGCTCGATGACGCTGGTCGGCGACCCCGCCCAGACGGCGGAGGCGGCCGGCGTGGGCTCCTGGTCCAAGATCCTGTCCCCCTACGTCGAGGACCGCTGGGACCACACCCGCCTCGGCGTCAACTACCGCACCCCCGCCGAGATCATGGAGCTGGCCGCGGCGGTCGTACGCGCGGAGCACCCCGGCTTCGAACCGCCGAGTTCCGTACGGTCCACAGGCGTACGTCCCTGGATCCGCGCCACCGACGACCTGCCCGGCGCCGTCGCCAAGGCGATCGCCGAACTCACCCCCGCCGAGGGCCGCCTGGCCGTCATCGCCCCACGCGACCTGCACCGGTCGCTGGCCTCGCGCCTGGACGGCATCACGGCCGGCACCGAACCTGACCTGACACGGACGGTCGTCCTCCTCGACCCCCGCCAGGCGAAGGGCCTGGAGTTCGACTCGGTCCTGGTCGTCGAGCCGGGGCTGTACGGCACGAGCGACCTGTACGTGGCCCTGACCCGGGCGACCCAGCGGCTGGGGGTGCTGCACACGGGGTCGCTGCCGCCGGGCTTGGCCGAGGGCGTGCCGGCGTCGGGGTGACCGCCCCTGGGGGTCGCCGCCCCCAGACCCCCGCTTCGGCCTGAACGGCCTCGTCCTCAAACGCCGGACGGGCTGGGTGGGTCAGCTCGTCCGGCGTTCGAGAGGGTGTCTACGCCGGTCGCAACCACACCGTCGCCAATGGCGGCAGCGTCAGCCGGATGCTGGCCGCCCGCCCGTGCCAACCCTGCGGCTCGGGCTTGACCGGATCAGGGTTGGTGACGTCGCCGCCGCCATACCGCGCCGCGTCCGTGTTCAGCGCCTCGTGCCACGCGGGCACGTCGTCCGGCACCCCCAGCCGGTACTCGTGCCGCACGACCGGCGACAGATTCGACACCGCCAGCAGCGGAGCCCCCTCCGCGTCGTAGCGCAGGAACGCGAGCACGTTGTCGTCGGCGGCGTCTCCCACCACCCACTGGAACCCGGCAGGGTCGGCGTCCCGCTGCCACAGGGCAGGCGTGTGCCGGTACACCGTGTTCAGATCGCGGACCAGGTCCCGCACCCCGCGATGGTCCGGCTCCGCCCCGTACGCCGGATCGAGCAGCCACCAGTCCGGCCCGTGCGCCTCCGACCACTCCGCCCCCTGGGCGAACTCCTGCCCCATGAAGAGCAGTTGCTTGCCCGGGTGGGCCCACATGAAGCCCAGGTACGCGCGGTGGTTGGCGCGCTGCTGCCACCAGTCGCCCGGCATCTTCGAGACCAGCGACCGCTTGCCGTGCACGACCTCGTCGTGGGAGATGGGCAGCACGTAGTTCTCGCTGTAGGCGTACACCATCGAGAACGTCATCTCGTTGTGGTGGTGCTTGCGGTGCACGGGCTCCTTCGCCATGTACTCCAGCGAGTCGTGCATCCACCCCATGTTCCACTTCAGCCCGAAACCGAGACCCCCGAAGCCACCCGGGCCGGCCACATGCGTCGGGCGCGTCACACCGTCCCAGGCCGTGGACTCCTCCGCGATCGTCACGACTCCCGGCACCCGCCGGTACACCGTCGCGTTCATCTCCTGGAGGAACGCCACCGCGTCCAGGTTCTCCCGCCCGCCGTGCTCGTTCGGGACCCACTGCCCCGGCTCGCGCGAGTAGTCGAGGTACAGCATGGAGGCGACGGCGTCGACCCGCAGCCCGTCGATGTGGAACTCCTCGCACCAGTAAATGGCGTTGGCCACAAGGAAGTTGCGCACCTCGCGCCGGCCGAAGTCGAACTCCAGGGTGCCCCAGTCGGGGTGGGCGGACCGCAGCGGGTCCTCGTGCTCGTACAGCGGACGCCCGTCGAACTCGGCGAGCGCCCAGTCGTCGCGCGGGAAGTGCGCCGGGACCCAGTCCATCAGGACGCCGATGCCGGCCTGGTGGAGGGAGTCCACCAGGTACTTGAAGTCGTCGGGGGTGCCGAGCCGGGCCGTGGGCGCGTAGAAGCCGGTGACCTGGTAGCCCCAGGAGCCGCCGAAGGGGTGCTCGGCGACCGGCATCAGCTCGACGTGGGTGAAGCCCAGGTCCTTGACGTACGCGGGCAGCTGCTCGGCGAGTTGCCGGTACGTCAGTCCCGGCCGCCAGGAGGCCAGATGGACCTCGTAGACCGACAACGGCGCCTCGTGCGTCGGCACCGACCCGCGCCGCGCCAGCCACTGAGCGTCGCCCCACTCGTGCTGCGAGGCGTACACGATCGACGACGTGTGGGGCGGGGCCTCGGTCCGGCGGGCCAGCGGGTCGGCGCGCAGGGTCTTCGAACCGTCGGGCCGGGTGATCTCGAACTTGTACAGCTCGCCCTCGCCGATGCCCGGCACGAACAGCTCCCACACGCCCGTACCGCCGAGCGAGCGCATGGGATATCCCGTGCCGTCCCAGAAGTTGAAGGTGCCGGCCAGCGACACACCCCGCGCGTTCGGCGCCCACACCGTGAACCGGGTGCCGGTCACGCCCTGGTGGGTCATCGGTTCGGCGCCGAGCGCCTTCCACAGCTCCTCGTGCCGGCCCTCGCCGATCAGATGCAGGTCGAGCTCGCCCAGCGCGGGCAGGAAACGGTACGCGTCCTCGGTCTCCTGCACCGAGCCCTCGTACCCCACCAGGAACTGGTAGCCCGCCGGCACCTCCAGAAGCGGCAGCAGCCCGGAGAAGAACCCCTCCCCGTCGTCGTGCAGTTCGGCCCGCAGGCTGTCCACGACGACGGTCACCGACAGGGCGTACGGCCTGAAGGCCCGGAAGGCGACACCGCCGGGCACCGGATGCGCGCCGAGGACGGAGTGCGGGGCGTGGTGGGTGCCGTTGAGGAGGCGGTCGCGGTCGGCGGCGTCGAGGGCGGGGGACACGGCCACGTCCGCGGGGGCGGCCGGCAGTTCGACGGGGACCGCTTTTTGGGCGGGGATCTTCTTGGGCGCCGTCTTCTGCGCGGGAATCCTCTTGGCGGAGGCCTTCTTCCCCGCCGTGCTCTTCGACGTGGTCGTGCTCTTCGCGGCGGTGGTCTTCGCGCCCGCCTTCTTGGCCACGGCTTTCTTGGCCACGGCTTTCTTCGCGGTCGCCTTCTTCGCCGGGGCCTGCTTCGCGGCCGTCTTCTTCGCCGTCGTCTTCTTGGCGGTCGCCTTCTTCGCCGCGTCCGCCTTGGCCGCGGTGGCCTTCTTCGTCCCCTTCCTCATGGCGTCCGCGGCCTTCTCGGCGGCATTGGCCGTCTTCGCGGTCGCCTTCTTCGCGACGCTCGTCTTCTCGGCGGCCTGCTCCTGGGACTTCTCCACGGCCGGCTTCTCAGCCGTCTTCTTTGAATCCGAACCGCTGGAGGGAGTGGTGCGGGGGGTCACGGGCGGGGCCTCCTAGGCGAAGGTGGGGAAGAGGGGATGGAGGAGATGGAGGGGGTGGCGGGGATCGCGGAAGGCGAGGTGTCCGCGCCCGCGGCCAGTCGGCTTATGGCGGACAGCGGTACCGGGAGCCAGTCGGGGCGGTGACGGGCCTCGTAGACGACCTCGTAGATCGCCTTGTCGGTCTCGTACGCACGCAGCAGCACCGGATCGGTCCGCGGATCGGCGCCGCTGACCTGTGCGTATCCGGAGCAGTAGGCGGCCCGGCAGGTGTCGGCCCAGCCCGGTACCGAAGGGTCGGCCGAGTGGGCCGCGTAGTCGAAGGAACGCAGCATGCCCGCGACGTCCCGTACCGGCGGCTGTGGCATCCGCCGTTCGGCCAGCGGCTTCGACGGCTCGCCCTCGAAGTCGATCAGCCACCACTGCCCGCCGGGCGAGCGCAGGCACTGTCCGAGGTGCAGGTCACCGTGGATGCGCTGGGCGGTCCAGGTGCAGCCCTCGGCGGCGAGACCGGCCAGCGCCTCGAAAGCGGACCGCAGGCCGGGCGCGTACGGCCGCAGCGCGGGCACCGCCTGCGCTGCCGCGTCGAGCCGCTCGACCATGCCGTCGACCAGTTGCTGCACCTGCGTGTGCCCGAGGGTGACGGTCGGCAGCGTGCGGGCCAGTGCGGTATGCACCTCGGCGGTCGCGCGCCCGAGCGCCCGTGCCGCGGACGCGAAGTCCTCGCCCTTGGCCAGCTCGCGCAGCGCCAGCTCCCAGCCGTCCGCGGCGCCCTGCACGAAGGGCTGCAGCACGCCCAGCACATACGCCTCGTCCGCCGGTGCTCCGGCAGGTGCGAGCTCCGCCCGGATCCACGCCGTCGGCGCGGGCACCCGGTCGCAGCCCTCGCGGGCCAGTGCCAACGGAAGCTCCAGGTCGGGGTTGACGCCGGGCACGACCCGGCGCAACAGCTTCAGGATGAACGTATCGCCATAGATGACCGACGAGTTCGACTGTTCGGAGGTGACCAGGCGCGGCACCAGACCGGACCGGATCTCCTGGCTGTCGTCCCGCTCGAAGCGCAGTCCGCCGATCCGGGCTCCGGTGCGCAGCGCCTCGAGGAGGAGCTCGGTGGGACGGGTGTCGTACAGGGCGTCGTACACCGTGCGTCCGGCGAGCGGGCCGTCGGCCACGTGTCCGATCAGCGCGGGCGCCAGCCGGGGCGGCAGGGCCTCGCGCTCGCCTATCAACAGCTGGTAGCAGTCGGCGGGCTGCTCGGGCGCGCCCGGCACCGGCGCGATGGCCTGGTGCGCGCGCACGAGCAGGTGGTACAGGCCCAGCTTGCCGCCGGGCGGAAGCAGTTCGGTGGCCGCCACCAGAGAGAACCCGGTGACCGGACGGCCCTTGCCCGCGAACCAGCGCTGCCGTGGCAGCCACTCCCGCAGCAGGGGGTCCAGCGAGGCGAGAAGACCTGGTGAGGTCGTGAGGGTGCGGGTGACGGCTTTCGACATGGCGTCACGTCCTTTCCCCGGGCCGGGCGGGGTGGTTACTGATGCGTGCCCCGGGCGGGGCGGGAGAAACCGCCCCGCCCGGGCTCTCAGGCGGCGTCCTTGCGCAACCGGAACCAGTAGAAGCCGTGGCCTCCGAGGGTCAGCAAGTACGGCAGGTCACCGATGGCCGGGAATCGCACCCCGCCGAACAGCTCGACCGGATGGCGCCCGTTGAACCGGCGCAGATCCAGCTCCGTCGGCTGCGCGAACCGCGAGAAGTTGTTCACGCACAGCACGAGATCGTCCTCGTATTCGCGCAGGAAGGCGATCACGGCCGGATTCGACGACTGGAGTTCCGTGTAGGAGCCGAGTCCGAACGCCGGATTCTGCTTGCGGATCTCGATCATGCGGCGGGTCCAGTGCAGGAGAGAGGACGGCGAGGACATGGACGCCTCGACATTCGTCACCTGGTAGCCGTGGACGGGATCCATGATGGTCGGCAGATACAGCCGTCCCGGGTCGCACGACGAGAATCCCGCGTTGCGGTCCGGCGTCCACTGCATGGGAGTCCGTACGGCGTCGCGGTCGCCGAGCCAGATGTTGTCGCCCATGCCGATCTCGTCGCCGTAGTACAGGATCGGCGAGCCGGGGAGCGACAGCAGCAGGGCGGTGAACAGCTCGATCTGATTGCGGTCGTTGTCCAGCAGGGGTGCCAGCCGGCGCCGGATTCCGATGTTGGCGCGCATGCGGGGGTCCTTGGCGTACTCCGCCCACATGTAGTCGCGTTCCTCGTCGGTGACCATCTCCAGGGTCAGCTCGTCGTGGTTGCGCAGGAAGATGCCCCACTGGCAGCCGGACGGGATGGCCGGGGTCTTGGCGAGGATTTCGGAGACGGGGTAGCGGGATTCCCGTCGCACGGCCATGAAGATCCGCGGCATCACCGGGAAATGGAAGGCCATGTGGCACTCGTCGCCACCGCCGGCGTAGTCGCCGAAGTAGTCGACGACGTCCTCCGGCCACTGGTTGGCCTCGGCGAGCAGCACCGTGTCCGGGTACTGGGCGTCGATCTCCTTGCGCACCCGCTTGAGGAGTTCGTGCGTCGCGGGGAGGTTCTCGCAGTTCGTTCCCTCCTCCGCGTACAGATACGGCACCGCGTCCAGCCGGAATCCGTCGATTCCCAGGTCCAGCCAGAATTTCAGCGCCGAGAGGATCTCCTCCTGGACGGCCGGGTTCTCGTAGTTCAGGTCCGGCTGGTGGGAGAAGAAGCGGTGGAAGAAGTACTGCTTGCGGACCGGGTCGAAGGTCCAGTTGGAGGCCTCGGTGTCGACGAAGATGATGCGGGCGTCGGCGTACTGCTTGTCGTCGTCGGCCCACATGTAGTAGTCGCCGTAGGGGCCGTCGGGGTCGCTTCTCGATTCCTGGAACCACGGGTGCTGGTCGCTGGTGTGGTTCATGACGAAGTCGATGATGACCCGCATGCCGCGCTGGTGGGCGGAGTCGACGAATTCGACGAAGTCGGCGAGGTCTCCGAATTCGGGCAGGACGGAGGTGTAGTCGGAGACGTCGTATCCGCCGTCGCGCAGGGGTGATTTGAAGAAGGGCGGCAGCCACAGGCAGTCGACGCCGAGCCATTGCAGGTAGTCGAGTTTGGCGGTGAGGCCTTTGAGGTCGCCCACGCCGTCGCCGTTGCTGTCCTGGAAGGAGCGGACCAGGACCTCGTAGAAGACGGCGCGTTTGAACCAATCCGGGTCACGATCCTTGGCAGGAGTGTCCTCGAAGGTGTCCTGAACGGGCTCGTTGACGATCATTTTATGGGTGACCCTCCGATCTGCGGGGTGGACGGTCGCAGGACGGTGAGGATGTGCGCGGGACGAGTGCCCGGTTCGAGACGCACGTAATTCGCCCTGCCCCAGTGATAGGTCTCGCCGGTGAGCTCGTCGCGCACCGGCACCGACTCGTGCCAGTCCAGGCCGAGTTGCGGCATGTCCAACGAGACCGTCGCCTCCTGGGTGTGGTGCGGGTCGAGGTTGGCGACCACCAGAACCGTGTTCGATCCGCTGCGCTTCGAGTACGCGATCACCGCTTCCTGGTCCGCGTGGTGGAAGTGGAGATCGCGCAACTGTCGCAGGGCCGGATTCGCCCGCCGGACGGCGTTGAGCTGGGTGAGCAGGGGTGTGACGGTGCGGCCTTCGCGCTCCGCCGCCTCCCAGTCGCGAGGACGGAGCTGGTACTTCTCCGAGTTCAGATACTCCTCGCTGCCCTTGCGCAGGGGGGTGTTCTCGCAGAGCTCGTAGCCGCTGTAGATGCCCCAGGTGGGGGAGAGGGTCGCGGCCAGCACCGCGCGCACCTCGAAGGCGGGCCTGCCCCCTTCCTGGAGGAATTCGTGCAGGATGTCGGGGGTGTTGGCGAAGAAGTTGGGCCGCATGTAAGAGGCCGTTTCGCCGGAGAGTTCGGTGAGGTACTCGGTGAGTTCCTGTTTGCCGTTGCGCCAGGTGAAGTACGTGTAGGACTGCTGGAAGCCGATCTGGGCCAGGGTGTGCATCATCGCGGGGCGGGTGAAGGCCTCGGCGAGGAAGATGACGTCGGGGTCGGTGCGGCCGATGTCGGCGATGACCTGCTGCCAGAAGACGACGGGTTTGGTGTGCGGGTTGTCGACGCGGAAGATGCGCACGCCGTGGGCCATCCAGTGGCGCAGGATGCGCAGGGTTTCCTCGACCAGGCCGTCCATGTCGGCGTCGAAGGCGATGGGGTAGATGTCCTGGTACTTCTTCGGCGGGTTCTCGGCGTGGGCGATGGTGCCGTCGGGGCGGTGGTGGAACCACTCGGGGTGTTTGTCGACCCAGGGGTGGTCGGGGGAGCACTGCAGGGCGAAGTCGAGGGCGACTTCCAGGCCGAGTTCGCTAGCCCGGGCGACGAACCAGTCGAAGTCGTCGAGGGTGCCGAGGCCGGGGTGGACGGCGTCGTGGCCGCCCTCGGGGGAGCCGATGGCCCAGGGCACGCCGACGTCGTCGGTGCCGGCGGAGAGGGTGTTGTTGGGGCCCTTGCGGAAGGTGGTGCCGATCGGGTGGATCGGCGGCAGGTAGACCACGTCGAAGCCCATGGCGGCGATGGCGGGCAGTCGGCGGGCGGCGGTGCGGAAGGTTCCGTGGGGCTGCTCGGGGGTGCCCTCGGAGCGGGGGAAGAACTCGTACCAGGAGCCGAACAGGGCCCGCTCCCGTTCCACCAGCAGGGGCAGTGGGTCCGAGGCGGTGACCAGGTCCCGCAGCGGATACCGCCCCAACACCGCGTCCACCTCGGGCGTCAACGCGGCCGCCAGCCGCCAGGCGGCCGGGCGGTTCTCGTCCCGCAGCGCCTCGACGGCCGCGAGGATCACCGACCGCCCCTCGCTCTCGGGGATCTCGGCGGCCGCACGCCCGTACAGCCGCGCGCCCTCCTCCAGGACCAGTTCCGTGTCCATCCCGGCCGGGATCTTGATCTGTGCGTGGTGCCGCCAGGTGGCCACCGGATCGCCCCAGGCCTCGACCCGGTAGGTCCAGTGGCCCGGCTCGCCGGCGGTGACGGTGGCGCCCCAGCGGTCGGTGCCCGGGGCGAGTTCGCGCATCGGCGTCCAGGGGCCGGGCCGGCCGTCCGGGTCGGTCAGTACGGCGTTGGCGGCGACGGCGTCGTGTCCCTCCCGGAACACGGTCGCCGAGATCTCGAAGGTCTCGCCGGTCACGGCCTTCGCGGGCCTGCGCCCGTGCTGGACGACCGGGCGGACGTCGAGGACGGGTATGCGCCCGACACCGGCCGCCGTGTCGTTCGCGGAGGATCGCTCCGGAGCCGGCGGTCCGGGGTCGGCGCGTGCGGTGCGGGGGGCTGGGGGTGCTTCGGTGCGCGACGTCGGGGGTGAGGACGACTGGTGGTGCATGGCGGGCATGACCGCTCCTGTCCGCGTCATCTTGGGTGGGCGGATGGCTGTGGGGAGGTGGGTCCTGCGTGGTTCGTTCCGGCGCGCGCCCGGGGGCGCACGGGTGGGGTTACCGCTGGAGCCTTCCCACCCTATTCGGGTACGCAATCCGGCACTTTGTTAACTACTCACGCGTATGTCTACACACAAGACCGGCCCCGTTCCTGAAGAACGGGGCCGGTGCCGGTAATTCGGCGTGAAGAGGCCGCTATGAGCCCGGTACCTGCAGCAGTTTGTTCGGCGAACCGAGCCCCCGCCCGGAGACCTTCCCGGTCACGGCCTGCGCCACCAGCGCCTTGGACACCTGTGCGGGCTTCGCCTTGGGATGGCCGGCCAGATAGAGCGCGGCCACACCCGCGGTGTGCGGCGACGCCATCGACGTCCCCGAATAGGTCGCCTTGCCGGTGTCACTTGCATACGACGCCGAAGTGATGGACACGCCCGGGGCGAATACGTCCAGAACCGAACCGAAGTTGGAGAAGCCCGCCCGCGCGTCCTTTCTGTCGGTGGCGCCCACGGTGATCGCCTCCCGCACGGCAGCGGGGGAGTACTGGCCGGCCGGCAGCCCGTCGTTGCCCGCCGCGACCGTGTAGGTCACGCCGGACGCGATGGAGTTGCGTACGGCGGCGTCCAGTTGCGAGTTGCGGTAGCCGCCGAGGCTGACGTTGGCGACGGCCGGCTTCCTGGCGTGCCTGGTCACCCAGTCGATACCGGCGATGACGTCGGCCGTACTGCCGCCGCCGGCGTTGTCTAGGACCCGCACGGCGACGACCTTGGCCTTCTTGGCGACGCCGTACTGCTTGCCCGCGATGGTGCCGGCGACATGGGTGCCGTGGCCGTTGCCGTCGCTCGCTGTCCTGTCGTTGCCGACGAAGTCCCACCCGTGGCTCGCCCGGCCGCCGAAGTCCTTGTGCGAGATGCGGATGCCGGTGTCGATCACGTACACCGTCACGCCCGCGCCCGCCGACTCCGGCCAGGTGTAGCTCCTGTCCAGCGGCAGGTTCCGCTGGTCTATGCGGTCCAGTCCCCAAGTTGGCGGGTTCTTCTGCGTGTGGTCCAGGGTCACTCGGGTGTCCTGGACGACCGACGCGACCCGGGAGTCGGCCGCGAGCCGCTTGGCCTGTCTCTCGTCGGCCTGGACGGCGTAGCCGTTGAGGACCGTGCCGTAGGTATGGCTTATTTTCGCCCCGTACTTCTCGGCGAGGCTTTTTCCGGCCCCCGACGGAGCCTTCGTTCCCCCCTTGAGCGTCACCAGGTAACTGCCGCTGACGGAGCCGGGGTCCCCGGCGCCGAGTATCTGTCCCTCCGGTGCGGCGTGCGCGGGCATGGTGGTGGCCGAAAGTGCGATGACACAGGTCACCGCGGTCAGACCACCGGCCCGGCGCAGACGCCGGATGCGCGTCCGTGCCATGGTGTGAGTTCCCCTCCTCAACTCGGCGCACCACGGCCCCGGAACACGGGGTGCACCCCGCCTGGGCCGGCGCGCCACCGCTCAGCCTCTCGTGGTGTGAGAAGTCGCCACAAGGAGGCCTACGGGGGCGGAATCGGCCATACCGGGCGCCGGGGATCCGTAAAGGTTGCGGCGTTTTCCGGACGTACGTGCTCTGTTCGCCGCGCTTGACACTCACAAAAACGCACGGTGGTTGCGAACCCCCGCATACCGATACTGTCGGTGGCGATGACGGGACCCACACCGCCGTGTGTCCCCTGCCACGCGCTGCCCGAGGTGGAATGTGAAGGCGATCCGTCGATTCACCGTCCGTCCAGTGCTCCCCGAACCCCTCCGGCCCCTCAGCGATCTGGCGCGCAATCTGCGCTGGTCCTGGCATGCGGAGACCCGCGATCTCTTCCAGTCCGTCGACCCCGAGTGCTGGGCCGCCTCGGGCAACGACCCCGTACGGCTGCTGGGCAGCGTGTCGCCCGGGCGGCTCGCGGAGCTGGCCGAGGACCGCCGCTTCCTGCGCCGGCTGGCCGCGGTCGCCGGTGACCTGAACGACTACGTCACGGGCGGGCGCTGGTACCAGGACCAGTCCGCCGAACTGCCCACCGCCGTCGCCTACTTCTCACCCGAGTTCGGCATCACGGCCGCCCTGCCGCAGTACTCCGGCGGCCTCGGCATCCTCGCCGGCGACCACCTCAAGGCGGCCAGCGACCTCGGCGTACCGCTCATCGGGGTCGGCCTGCTGTACCGGCACGGCTACTTCCGCCAGACCTTGTCCCGCGACGGCTGGCAGCAGGAGCACTACCCGGTCCTGGACCCCAACGAGCTGCCGGTCGCGCTCCTGAAGGAACCCGACGACACCCCCGCGCAGATCTCCATCGTCCTGCCCGGCGGCAGGCAGCTGCACGCCCGCGTCTGGCTCGCCCAGGTCGGCCGCGTCCCCCTGCTGATGCTCGACTCGGACGTCGAGGAGAACGACCTCGGCGAACGCGGCGTGACCGACCGGCTCTACGGCGGCGGCAGCGAGCACCGGCTGCTGCAGGAGATGCTGCTGGGCATAGGAGGAGTGCGGGCGGTCCGGACGTACTGCCGTCTGACCGGCCACCCCGAACCCGAGGTCTTCCACACCAACGAGGGCCACGCCGGCTTCCTCGGCCTGGAGCGCATCGCCGAACTCTGCGCGGCGGGCATGGACTTCGACCCGGCACTGGAAGCCGTCCGCGCCGGCACGGTCTTCACCACCCACACGCCCGTCCCGGCCGGCATCGACCGCTTCGACCGTGAGCTGGTCGCCCACCACTTCGGCCCCGACGCCGAACTCCCGGGCATCGAGGTCGGGCGGATCCTCCAGCTCGGCATGGAGACCTACCCGGGCGGCGAGCCCAACCTGTTCAACATGGCCGTGATGGGCCTGCGCCTGGGTCAGCGCGCGAACGGCGTCTCGCTGCTCCACGGCAACGTCAGCCGTGAGATGTTCTCGGGCCTGTGGCCGGGGTTCGACCCCGACGAGGTGCCGATCACCTCCGTGACCAACGGCGTCCACGCCCCGACCTGGGTCGCCCCCGAGGTCTTCCGCCTCGGCGCCCGCCAGATCGGCGCCCAGCGCACCGAGGACGCCATGAGCGTCGGCGGCTCGGACCGCTGGGACGCGGTCGCGGAGATCCCCGACCAGGACGTCTGGGAGCTGCGCCGGAACCTGCGCGAGCAGCTGGTGACGGAGGTACGGGACCGTCTGCGCACCTCCTGGCGCCAACGCGGCGCCGGGACGGCCGAGCTGGGCTGGATCGACGGCGTCCTCGACCCCGACGTCCTGACGATCGGATTCGCGCGGCGGGTCCCCTCGTACAAGCGGCTGACGCTGATGCTGAGGGACCGCGACCGGCTGATGGACCTGCTGCTGCACCCGGAGCGGCCCATCCAGATCGTGGTGGCGGGCAAGGCGCACCCGGCGGACGACGGCGGGAAGCGGCTGGTCCAGGAGCTGGTCAGGTTCGCCGACGACCCGCGGGTCAGGCATCGGATCGTCTTCCTCCCGGACTACGGCATGGCGATGGCCCAGAAGCTCTACCCGGGCTGCGACATCTGGCTCAACAACCCGCTGCGTCCCCTGGAGGCCTGCGGCACCTCCGGCATGAAGGCGGCGCTGAACGGCTGCCTCAACCTCTCCGTCCTGGACGGCTGGTGGGACGAGTGGTTCCAGCCGGACTTCGGCTGGTCCATCCCCACCGCGGACGGCACCGGCACGGACCCGGACCACCGCGACGACATAGAGGCGGCGGCGCTGTACGACCTGCTGGAGCAGCGGGTGACCCCGCGCTTCTACGAGCAGGGCCAGAACGGCCTGCCGGACCGCTGGATCGAGATGGTCCGCCAGACCCTGACCCTGCTCGGCCCGAAGGTCCTGGCGGGCAGGATGGTCCGCGAGTACGTGGAGCGCCTCTACACCCCGGCCGCCCACGCCCACCGCGCGATGACGCCGGACGCGGCGCGTGAGCTCGCGGGCTGGAAGGCGCGAGTGCGTTCGGCCTGGCACGGCGTCACGGTGGACCATCTCGAGACGTCGGCGGCGACACCCACCGCGGAACTCGGCTCCACGCTCAGCCTCCGGGTCCGCGTGGGCCTCGGTGACCTCGGGCCGGACGACGTCGAGGTCCAGGCGGTCTCGGGCCGCGTCGACTCCCAGGACCGCATCGCGGACGCCTCGACGGTTGCGCTGAAGCCGACGGGCAGCCCGGACCCGGAGGGCCGGTGGGTGTACGAGGGTCCGCTGGCCCTGGACCGGACGGGACCCTACGGCTACACCGTCCGGATTCTGCCGTCGCACCGGCTGCTGGCGTCGAGTGCGGAGTTGGGGCTGGTGGCGGTGCCTTCCGAGGACGTGGGGGAGGGGGCGGGGGTCCTGCTGCGGTGACGTCGTCCCGGGGGGGCTGGGGTGTCCCTCAGTCCCCCTCGGTCTCGCACATCTGCCGCAGCACATTGCCGCACCGTCGCGCGTACGCGTGCTGCAGCCCCCGCGTCGCAGGTCCCCCCGCCCGCGCATACCACTTGGCCGCGCGGCTGAAGGCCTGCACGGTCAGCCACACCGTCCCGTCCCCCGTGCGGTCCACGAGGAAGGCCTCCTCGCCGCATTCGGGATGACCGGAAAGCGTGCCGTACGCCCAGCCCACCCGGCGGTGCTCCTCCGCCGTCCAGACGACCCGGCACGGTGCCTTGATCAGTCCGGCCAGGGTGACCGTGACGTCGACCTCGGGGGCCGCCCGGTCGGCGGACGCCTCTATGCCGACGCCCATCGAGCGGTGCATTTCCCAGGTCATGACCGCTTCGGAGGCTCGGCGGAAGACATCCTCGCCCTCTCCTATGCGGGTGCGCACATGCAGGGGGTGGAAGCCGGGCGGGCAGAAGCCGTTCTCCCGGGTCGCGCCGACGTCGTCGTACGTGAAGGACATGGGCCCAAGCGTAGGGCGGCACCCGGGGATGCCTTCCTCCCGGGTGCCGCCCCATTCCACTACGCCTGCGTCAGCTGACGTTGATGGCCGACCAGGCGGCGGCCACCGTCTTGTACTCCGTGCTGGTGGAGCCGTACAGGGCGGACGCCGCGCTCAGGGTCGCCGTGCGGGCGGCCTTGTAGTTCGTCGTCGACGTCATGTACTCGGTCAGGGCCTTGTACCAGATCGCGGCGGCCTTGGCGCGGCCGATACCCGTGACCGTCGAGCCGTTGGACGTCGGGGAGTTGTAGCTCACCCCGTTGATCGTCTTCGCGCCGCTGCCCTCCGACAGGAGGTAGAAGAAGTGGTTCGCGGGGCCCGAGGAGTAGTGCACGTCCAGGCCGCCCAGCGAGGACGACCAGCTGTCCTTGGACGCGCCGTCCTTGCTCGGCTTGTCCATGTAGCGCAGCGGGGTGCCGTCGCCGTTGATGTCGATCTCCTCGCCGATGAGGTAGTCACCGACGTCGGCGGAATTGTTGGCGAAGAACTCCACCGACGTGCCGAAGATGTCGGAGGTGGCCTCGTTCAGGCCGCCCGACTCGCCGGTGTAGTTCAGGCCCGCGGTGTTGGAGGTGACGCCGTGGGTCATCTCGTGGCCGGCCACGTCCAGCGACGTCAGCGGGTTGGTGTTGCCCTCGCCGTCGCCGTACGTCATGCAGAAGCAGCTGTCGTCCCAGAACGCGTTGACGTACGCGTTGCCGTAGTGGACGCGCGAGTACGCGGCCTTGCCGTCGTTCTTGATGCCGCTGCGGCCGAAGGTCTCCTTGTAGAAGTCCCAGGTCTCCTGCGCGCCGTAGGCCGCGTCGACGGCGGCGGTCTGGTCGGTGGAGGAGCTGGAGGCCGTGCCGGTGCCCCATGTGTCGTCCGCGTCGGTGAACAGCGTTCCGGCGGAGGAACTGGTGCTGCGGGCCTTGTTGTACGTCTTGTGGCCGCCGCGCGTGCCGTCCGTGAGGTTGTACGTCGAGCCCGACTTGGTCGTGCCGAGCGTGACGGTGCCCGAGTACAGGCTCTTGCCGGTGCCGGTCTCGATGCCCTGGTACTCGAACAGCTTCTTGCCGGTGGCGGCGTCGGTGATGACGTGCAGCTCGTTCGGGGTGCCGTCGTCCTGGAGGCCGCCGACGACCGTCTCGTAGGCGAGGGCCGGCTTGCCGTTCGCGGCCCAGATCACCTTGCGGGGCGCCTGGTCGGCCGCGGTCTTCTCCGAGCCGGCCGCCTTGGCAAGCTTCACGGCCTGGCTCTCGGCCTTGTCCGCGGTGACCGCCGGCTTGAGCGAGGCGACCTTGATGGTGGCCTTCGTCGCCTTGGTCACGCCCTTTCTCGCGCCGGCCGCCGACTCGTGGACGACCAGGTCGCCGCCGAGGACCGGCAGGCCCGCGTAGGTGCGCTCGTAGCGGGTGTGGACCGAGCCGTCGGCGTCCTTGACGACATCCTTGACGACCAGCTTCTCCTGGGCGCCGAGGCCTATCTCGTCGGCGGTGTCGGCCGCCTTCGCCTGCTGGTCCTTGATGAGGGTGGTGCGGGCCGCGGGGGCGAGCGCGACCGGTACGGCGAGCGGGGCGGCCTTGGTGCCGGCGCCCGCGGGGGCCGCGGCGGCCGAACCACCGGTGGTCAGCGCGGTGGTGAGGAGAGCCCCGGCGGCCACGGTGGTGGCGATGGCCAGGGTCGTGCGCTTGCGACGCGCGTAGAGGGGGGTCACACGAGCTCCTTTTGTGGGGGAGGTGCATTGGTGCTGGTGCGGCGGGTGGGGGAAGCGTGACACCTGCGGCGCGTACATGTCAGGAGGGGACGGTGATGTTGGCCAAGATTTGACTGTTGGGTGAATGTTTCAGAAATATGAACGGGCGCCGTCCCGGCGGGAGTTGAACCCACCGAGACGACGCCCTGTCTTTGTCGGACCGTCAACTGGCCTACGGGAAGGTCAGCTTCCAGCTGTTGATGTAACCGGTGTCGATGGCCGCGTTGTCCTGGACGCGCAACTGCCAGGCACCGTTGGCGACCTCGGAGGACGCGTTCACGGTGTAGGTGGCGTTGAGGTTGTCCGCGCTGCCGCCGGTGCCGTAGCCCTTCAGCGTGTACGCCGTGCCGTCGGGGGCGACCAGATCCACCTTGAGGTCACCGATGTAGGTGTGGACGATGTCCACGGCGACCTGGAGGTTGGACGGTGCGTTGCCGGTCCGCCCGGAGACGGTGATCGGCGACGTGACCGCCGCGCCCCGGTCCGGGATCGCCACGTCGGTTCCGCTCTCGAAGGACGTGCCGCCGCCTCCGCCGCCGGGCCGGGGGCCGACGCTGATGCCCGCCCACGCGTCCTGGACCGCCTTGTACTCGGCGCCGTCGGTGCCGTAGAGGTCAGCGGTGGCCGCGAGGGTGCCGGTGCGGGCGCCCGCGTAGTTGGTCGTCGACGTGAACTTCGTGGTGAGCGCGCGGAACCAGATCTTCTCCGCCTTGTCCCGGCCGATACCGGTGACCGGAAGGCCGTCCGACGTGGCCGAGTTGTACGTGACACCGTTGATGGTCTTGGTGCCGCTGCCCTCCGACAGGAGGTAGAAGAAGTGGTTCGCCGGGCCCGACGAGTAGTGCACGTCGATCGAGCCGATGCCCGAGTACCAGCTGTCCTTGGACGCGCCGTCCTTGCTCGGCTTGTCCATGTAGCGCAGCGGGGTGCCGTCGCCGTTGATGTTGATCTCCTCGCCGATGAGGTAGTCACCCACGTCGGAGGAGTTGTTGGCGAAGAACTCGACGGTCGAACCGAAGATGTCGGAGGTGGCCTCGTTCAGGCCGCCGGACTCGCCGCTGTAGATGAGGCCGGCCGTGTTCGAGGTGAGCCCGTGGGTCATCTCGTGCGCGGCCACGTCGATCGACGTCAGCGGGTTGGTGTTGCCCGAGCCGTCGCCGTACGTCATGCAGAAGCAGCTGTCGGACCAGAACGCGTTGACGTAGTTGTTGCCGTAGTGGACCCGCGAGTACGCGCCCACACCGTCGCCGCGGATGCCGCTGCGCCCGTGCACGTTCTTGTAGTAGTCCCAGGTCAGCTGGGCACCGTAGTGCGCGTCGGCGCCGGCGGACTCCAGGTTGGACGGGGTGCCGTTGCCCCAGACGTCGTCGGGCCCGGAGAAGAGGGTGCCGGTGCCGGAGGTGCCGCGGTTCAGGTTGTACGTCTTGTGCCCGCCGCGCGCCCCGTCCGTGAGGTTGTACGTCGACCCGGACTGGGTGGTGGTCAGGTTGACCGTGCCGCTGTAGACCGTGTTGCCGGTGCCGGTCTCGATGGCCTCCCACTCGTACAGCTTCGCGCCGGTGGTGGCGTCGGTGACGACGTGCAGCTCCTGCGGGGTGCCGTCGTGCTGGAAGCCGCCGACGACCGTCTCGTACGCCACGGTCGGCTTGCCGTCCGCGGCCCAGATCACCTTGCGGGGCGCCCGGTTGACGTCGGGGCTCTTGGCCTTCTCCGCCTTGGCCGCGGCCAGCGCCTGCTTCTCCGCCTTGGCGGCGGGAACGGCGGCGGTCGTGGTGGCCGGCTTGATGGCGGCCCGGGTCGCCTTGACGACGGCCTCGGTCGCGCCCGACTTCGCCGTCTCGACGACGAGGTCGCCGCCGAGGACGGGCAGGCCGTCGAACGTCCGCTCGTAGCGGGTGTGGACCGTGCCGTTGCCGTCCTTGAGGACGTCACGGACGACCAGCTTCTCCTTGGCGCCGAGGCCCAGGTCCTTCGCGGTGTCCGCCTTGCCGGCGTTGGCCTCGCGGATCAGCTCGGCGCGCTGGGCGGGGGACAGCTTGACCGACTCGGCGCCCGGTATGACCTTGCCCGCCGCCGACGGTGCCTTCTCCGGGGCTGCGGTGGCGGCGCCCGACTGGACGGCCGCCGCGATCAGGGCGGAGACGCCGACGAGAGCGACGGCGGCTGCGCGGCGGTGCGTGGTGTGACGCGTCGTGTGGGAGGTGCGTCTGTGGGAGGAACTGTCTCTCAACACTGACTCCTTCTGCGCGGCCGCGGATCACACGGCCAGGGGAGACCGGCCGGCGGGTGGGCCGTCCGGGCAGAGCAAGTGGTACGCAGAACGACGTGCGCGTGCGGAAACTCGACGTGCGCGTGCGGAGTTCAGCCGCGGGCGCCGCAGTGTGACGGCGCTGTGGGGTTGCTGTGTCGCGGCCGTGGGAAGAGTGGCAGGTGGTTGCGGTTTCTGTCAGGACCGCGTCAGGAAGTTGGCCGGAAATCGTTCGTTGTCCGGGAGTTCACGTTCGATAAACGGATCGGACGCGTCAATCGTCGAAGCGCGCGAGATCGCGCAGCCACGCAGCCGCGTTGCCGTCCGACGGCGCCCGCCAGTCGCCGCGCGGCGACAGCGAACCGCCGGCCGAGACCTTCGGCCCGTTCGGCATCGCCGAGCGCTTGAACTGTGCGAACGCGAAGAAGCGACGGCAGAAGACCTCCAGCCAACGCCTGATCTCCGCCAGGTCGTACGCCACCCGCTTGGCCTCGGGGAAGCCCGGCGGCCAGGCGCCGGCGTCCGGGTCGTGCCAGGCGTGCCAGGCCAGGAAGGCGATCTTCGACGGGCGGAAGCCGTACCGCAGCACCTGGAAGAGCGTGAAGTCGTGCAGCGCGTACGGCCCGATCTTCGACTCGGTCGACTGCATCTCCTCGCCCGGCACCAGCTCCGGGCTGATCTCCGTGTCCAGGATCGCGGCCAGTGTCCTGCCGGTCTCCTCGTCGAACTGGCCGCTGGTGATGACCCAGCGGATCAGGTGCTGGATCAGCGTCTTCGGCACACCGGAGTTGACGTTGTAGTGGCTCATCTGGTCGCCCACGCCGTACGTGGACCAGCCCAGCGCCAGCTCCGACAGGTCGCCGGTGCCCAGGACGATGCCGCCGCGCTGGTTGGCGAGCCGGAACAGGTAGTCGGTGCGCAGGCCGGCCTGCACGTTCTCGAAGGTGACGTCGTACACCGGCTCGCCGGACGCGAACGGGTGGCCCATCTCCTGAAGCATCAGCCGCGCCGTCGGCGTGATGTCCAGCTCGGCCGGGGTGACGCCGAGCGAGTTCATCAGCTTGTGGGCGTTGCTCTTGGTGTGGTCGCTGGTGGCGAAGCCCGGCAGGGTGAACGCCAGGATGTCGCTGCGCGGGCGGCCCGCGCGGTCCATCGCCCGGGCGGCGACGATCAGCGCGTGCGTGGAGTCCAGCCCGCCGGACACCCCGATGACCACCTTGGGGCCGCCGATCGCGCCCAGCCGCTGCTGGAGGCCCGCGACCTGGATGTTGTACGCCTCGTAGCAGTCCAGGGCCAGACGCTCGGCGTCGGCCGGCACGAACGGGAAACGCTCGACCCGGCGCTTGAGACCCAGGTCCGCCGCCGGCGGGTCGAGACGGAAGCCCACCCGCCGGAAGTCGCCGGTGCGCCCGGCGTGCGTGCGCCGGTTGTCGTCGAACGTGCCCATCCGCTGCCGCTCCTGCCGCAGCAGGTCGAGGTCGACGTCGGCGACCGCGTACTGCTCGTCGAGCGCGAACCGGTCCGTCTCGGCCAGCAGGGCGCCGTTCTCGTAGATCATGGTCTGCCCGTCCCAGGACAGGTCGGTGGTCGACTCGCCCAGACCGGCCGCCGAGTACACGTACGCCGCGAGACAGCGCGAGGACGCCGAGCGGCACAGCAGCCGCCGGTCCTCGGCCCGCCCGACCGTGATCGGGCTGCCCGAGAGGTTGGCCAGCACCGTCGCACCGGCCAGGGCCGCCTCCGCGCTCGGCGGCACCGGGACCCACATGTCCTCGCAGATCTCCGCGTGCAGCACGAGACCGGGGACGTCCTGCGCCTCGAAGAGCAGATCCACGCCGAACGGCACTTCAGTGCCGCCGACCCGGATCGTCCCGCCGCGCTCGTCCTCACCGGACGCGATCTGCCGCTGCTCGTAGAACTCCCGGTAGTTCGGCGGGTACGACTTGGGCGAGACGCCGAGGATCCGGCCGCGGTGCACGATCACCGCGCAGTTGTAGATCCGGTGCCGATGACGCAGCGGGGCGCCCACGACCAGCACCGGCAGCAGGTCCGCCGACCCCGCCACGACCGACTGGAGCGCCTGCTCCACCTCGTCGAGCACCGCGTCCTGGAGCAGCAGGTCCTCGATCGAGTACCCGGTCAGGCCCAGCTCGGGGAAGACGGCGACGGCGACGCCCTCCTGCGCGCACCGGCGCGCCTGCCGCAGAACCGCTTCCGCGTTGGCGTGCGGGTCGGCGATGACGGTGTGGCCGGTGCACGCGGCGACGCGCGCGAAGCCGTGCTGGTAGAGCGACCAGAAGTTCAACGGACTTCCCCAGGAGAAGCGGACAGTGCTGGCATCGAGCATAGATCGCCTGATCAGGCCTACGCCGTTCCGGGCGACGCGGGCCGCTCCCCGTGCCAGGACCGCCACAGTGCCGCGTACGCCCCGTCCGTCGCGACCAGCTCGTCGTGGGTGCCGAGCTCGGTGAGGCGGCCGTTCTCCATCACGGCCACGCGGTCCGCGTCGTGCGCGGTGTGCAGGCGGTGGGCGATGGCGATGACGGTACGGCCCTTCAGTACGGCGGCCAGGGCGCGCTCGGTGTGCCGGGCCGTCGCCGGGTCGAGCAGGGCCGTCGCCTCGTCGAGGATCAGCGTGTGCGGGTCGGCCAGCACCACGCGCGCGAGGGCCAGCTGCTGGGCCTGCGAGCCGTCCGTGCCGTGCCCGCCGTCGCCCAGCGTCGTGTCGAGGCCGTCGGGCAGCCGCCGTACCCAGGCGTCGGCGCCGACCGCGGTGAGCGCGGCCCACACCTCCTCGTCCGTGGCGGACGGCTCGGCGATACGGAGGTTGTCGCGGACCGAGCCGAGGAAGACGTGGTGCTCCTGGGTGACCAGGACGACCTGACGGCGCAGCTGCTCCGGGCCGAGCGCGACGACCGGGACACCGCCGACCGTCACCGAGCCGGCGGTCGGCGCGTCGACACCGGCGAGCAGCCGGCTCAGGGTCGTCTTGCCGGCGCCGGACGGGCCGACCACCGCCAGCCGTTCCCCCGGCCGAACGGTCAGGTCGACGTCGCTGAGGACCTCGCCGCCGCGGTCGTAGGCGTAGCGCACGCCGGTCACGTCGATGCGGTCGTCCGTGGGAGTGGGGGAGTCGGCGTCCGTCGCCTGCGGGGCGCGGGCCAGGCCCTCCACGCGGGCGAACGAGGCGCCGCCGCTCTGGAGTTGCTCGACCCGCATCAGGATCTCGTCCAGCGGACCGACCATCTGCTGCAGATACAGCGCCGCCGCCACCACCGTGCCCAGGCTGATCGTGCCCCGCGCGTGCAGCGCCCCGCCGACGAGCAGGACCGTCGCCACGGGGACGAGATAGGCGATCTCGACCGACGGGAAGAACACCGTGCGCAGGAAGAGGGTGTGCAGGCGGGTCCGGCGCGACTCCTCCAGCGCGTCCCGGCTCGCCGTCACCCGCCGCCGCTCCAGCCGCAGTGCCTCCACCGTACGGGCGCCGGACGCGGTCGCCGCGAGGATCTCCGCGACGTCCGAGGTGGCCGCCCCCTCGGCGAGGTAGCCGGTGCGGGCCCGGCGCAGATACCAGCGCAGCACCGGCCACAGGCCGGCCAGACCGAGCAGACCGCAGGCGCCGAGCAGCGGGTCCAGCGCGAGGACCGCGCCCAGCAGGAACAGGACCTGTACGGAGTTGATGAGCAGCTCGGGCCCGGCGTCGCGCAGGGTGGTGCCGACGGCCGCCACATCGGCGGTACCTCGCGCGGTCAGGTCCCCGGTGCCGGCCCGCTCCACGACCGACGCGGGCAGTGCGAGCGTGCGGTTCACGAACTCCTCGCGGACCCGGGCGAGGGTGCGTTCGCCGAAGCGGTGGCCTACGTAGCGGGCCCAGCGGGCCAGCAACAGCTGGGCTGTTGCCGCTATCAGGATGGCCAGGGCGAGCTGGTCCACGGTCGTCACGCCTGCGCCGCGTCTGACTTCGTCGATGATGCGGCCCACCAGCCAGGGGGCGGCCAGGCCGGCGAGCGCGGCGAGGGCGTTCAGGGCGAGTACGGCTGTGAAGGAGCGGGCGTCGGCTCGGATCAGGCGGGTGGTGGCTTGGCGTACGTCTTGCCGTTCGGCGATGGGGAGGGCTGTGCGGCTACGAGTTCGGGACTTGGGGTTGTTTGCCGGGTGCGGGTGCGATGTGGCTTGTCGCGCAGTTCCCCGCGCCCCTTGAGGGCGTTTGGCTTTCGTCACCTGGCAAGCTCCTCGGCGTCTTCGTCCCGGGCAACCAGGGCCCTGTATCCCGGCTCTCCGGCCAGCAGTTCTCGGTGGGTGCCTGTTGCTGCCACCTTGCCGTCGACCAGGTAGTGGACCGTGTCCGCTCGGGCCAGGACCAAGGGGGACGTCGTCGTCACCAGCGTCGTACGGCCCCGTCTCGTCGAGTGCAGCCGTTCGGCGACCCGTGCCTCCGTGTGGGCGTCCAGGGCCGATGTCGGCTCGATCGCGAGCAGCACCTCCGGGTCCGCCAGCAATGTGCGGACCAGGCGGACGCGCTGGCGTTGGCCGCCGGAGAGGTTGCGGCCCTGGGCGTCGATCGGGGTGTCGAGGCCGTCGGGGAGGCCGCGGACGATGTCCTCGGCGACTGCCGTGTACACCGCTTGAGTGATCGCCGACTCGTCCCGGTCCGCGTGGCCGGCCACCAGCTCCCGCAGCGTGCCCGCGAACAGGTCGGCCTCGTGGTCGGCGACCAGGATGCGCTCCCGGACCTGCGGTAACGCGATCTCGCCCAGGGGCACTTCGCCCCAGGTCGCCGCCGACGGGACGTAGCGGCCGAGGCGGTCGACGACGGCCGTGGCGTCGGCCGGCAGCGCGGCGGCCAGTGCGGTGAGCCGGCCGGGCGGCACCCGCACCCCGGACGTGGGGTCGTGCAGCGCCGCCGGCTCCGCGGGCGCGTCCCGGGTGCCGGTGTCCGCCATCGGCTCCAGCCGCAGGAACCCCACGACCCGCCGCGCCGCCACGACGCCACGGCTGACCTGGTAACCGCACTCGATGAAGAACGCCACCGGCCCCACCAGCACCGCGACATAGCCGTACACCGCCACCAACTCGCCCACGGTGATGCCGCCCTGGGCGGCCAGCCGCGCCGCCAGCCAGGTCACCACGGCCAGGAACAGCGTGGGCAGCCCCACGCCGAGCGCCTGCACCCAGCTGGTCACCGCCCCGACCCGGTAGCCCTGCGCCCGCAGCCGCTGCGAGTCGTGGTGGAAGGCGTCGGCGACCAGGCCCTTGCCGCCGAGGCCGTTGAGGACGCGCAGGCCGCCCGCGAGGTCGGCGATCCGTGCGGTCAGTACGCCCTGCCGCTCCCGGTACTCCGTCTCCGTGCCCTGCAACCGGCCCAGCAGCGGCCCGACGAGCACGCCGACCAGCGGCATCCCGAGCAGCACCACGACGGCGATCGGCACCGACACCGACACCAACAGACCGGCGACCACCAGATAGGCGACGACAGCACCGACACCCGGGCCGACGACGGTCAGGGACTGGCTGATGGTCTGGACGTCGCCCACGCCGATCGTGACGACCTCCCCGGCCCCGATCCGGCGTGGCAGCGTGGCGCCGAGTCGTACCGCGTGGCCGATCAGCACCTTGACCGTGCGGAAGTTGCTGTCCATCCGCACCCGCGTCATCGTGCGGTGCCGCATGATGCTCAGCCAGGCGTTGAACGCCCCCACCGCGACCAGCGCGGCCGTCCACCCCGCCAACGCACCCTGGTCACCGGCCGCCAGCCCGTCGTCGACGGCACGGGACATCAGGTACGGGGTCGCCGCCAGCAGCACCATCCACACGCTGGAGATCAGCGCCCCCATGGCGGACCGCATGGGCTGGCGCATGACGAGCCACCACAGATAGCGCCATCCGCCACGACTGTCGGGTGTCCCCGGATTCTCGTACGCGTCGATCATCGTGCCCCGTGCCCCGTTCGTCGTCCCTCGTGCCGCCCGACTACGCCAGACTGTCCCGCCACGCCCGATGCAGATCCGCGAACCTGCCGGTCCCCGCGACGAGTTCGGCCGGAGTGCCGTCCTCGACGATCCGCCCGTGCTCCATGACCAGCACGCGGTCCGCGATCTCGACCGTGGACAGCCGGTGGGCGATGACGACGGCCGTACGCCCGTGCAGCACCGTCGACATCGCGCGCTGCACCGCCCGTTCGCCGGGGATGTCGAGGGAGCTGGTCGCCTCGTCGAGGATCAGCACCGCCGGGTCGGCGAGCAACGCCCGGGCGAACGCGACCAGTTGGCGCTGACCGGCGGAGATACGGCCGCCCCGCTTGCGTACGTCGGTGTCGTAGCCGTCGGGGAGCGAGCTGATGAAGTCGTGCGCGCCGATGGCCTTCGCCGCCTGCTCGATCTCCTCGCGGGTGGCGTCGGGGCGGCCGATGGCGATGTTCTCGGCGACCGTGCCGGAGAACAGGAACGCCTCCTGCGTCACCATCACCACCCCGCGCCGCAGCTCGGGCACGGCGAGCTCGCGCAGGTCGACGCCGTCGAGCAGGACCCGGCCGTCCGAGGGGTCGTAGAAGCGGGCGAGCAGCTTGGCCAGCGTCGACTTGCCCGCGCCGGTGGAGCCGACGACCGCGACCGTCTGCCCGGCCGGGAACGTGAGGTCGAAGCGGGGCAGCACCTCGCCGCCGGTGCGGTAGCCGAACCGGACGCCGTCGAAGACGACCTCGCGGCCGGGGTGCTCCGACTCGAGGGCCGGAAGCTGCCGGGGTGCCTGCGGCTCGGGCACGGACGGGGTCTGGGCGAGCAGTCCGGCGATCTTCTCCAGGGACGCCCCCGCCGACTGGTACGAGTTGAGGAACATGCCGAGCCGGTCGATCGGGTCGTACAGCCGCCGCAGATACAGCACGGCCGCCGCCAGCACACCGAGGGCGAGCGTGCCGCCCGCGACCCGGTAGGCACCCCACAGCACGATCCCCGCGACGGCCGTGTTGGCGACGAGCCGGGAGCCGACGACGTAACGGGCCATCTCCAGCAGCGCGTCGCCGTTCGTCCGCTCGTGCCGGGTGTTGAGGACCAGGAAGTCGGCGTCGTTGACGGCCTCGCGGCGAAAGGCGCGCACCGGGCGGATGCCGTTCATCGTCTCGACGAACTTCACGATCACGGTGGCGATCGCGGTGGAGCGCACGGTGTACACGCGCGCGGCGCGCCGCCGGTAGCGCCGTACGAGGAGGTACAGGGGCGCGAAGGAGGCCACGGCGACCGCCCCGAGGCCGAGGTCGAGCCAGAGCAGCATCGCCGAGATGTAGACGAAGGAGAGGATGACGGTGACGAGCTCCTGCAGGCCCTCGTCGAGCAGCTCCCGCAGGGACTCCACGTCCGTCGTGGAGCGGGAGATGAGCCGCCCGGACGTGTAGCGCTCATGGAAGTCGAGGCTCAGGGCCTGGGCGTGGCGGAAGATACGGCCGCGCAGGTCGAGCAGCACGTCCTGGTTGACGCGGGCGGAGAGCAGGATGAACGCGTACTGCAGCACGCCCGACGCCACCGCGCACAGCAGATAGCCGGCCCCGACCGCGACCAGCGGCCCGAGATCGTCGCGGCGGAACGCCGGTACGGCCGTGTCGATCGCGTACGCCACCAGCAGCGGGCCCGCCTGCACCGCCGCCTGCTGGAGCAGCAGGAGCAGGGTGGTCACGGCGACTCGTGCCTTCATGGGGGCGAGCAGGGAGCGCAGCAGGGCGGCGGTGGCGCCCGGCGGAGTGGGCAGGACGTCGTGGTCGAAGGGGTCGTCGGGCCGGGGGGATTGGGGCCCTTCCTCGGCCGGCTCTTCCTTGTCCGGCTCTTCCTTGTCCGGTGCGGTGGCGGTCGTCGCCGTCATCGGTCGGCCTCCTCGGTCCCGGCCATGAGGTGGGCGTATTCGGCGTTCGTGCGCAGCAGTTCGTGATGGGTGCCGACGGCGGCGATGCGGCCGCCGGAGAGCAGGGCGACGCGGTCCGCCAGGAGCACGGTGGACGGGCGGTGGGCGACGATGAGGGCGGTGGTCTCCGCGAGCACGTCCCGCAGGGCGGCCTCGACGGCGGCCTCGGTGTGCACGTCGAGGGCGGACAAGGGGTCGTCAAGGACCAGGAAGCGGGGCCTGCCGACCACCGCCCGCGCGAGCGCCAGTCGCTGCCGCTGGCCGCCCGAGAGGCTGAGGCCCTGCTCGCCGACCTGGGTGCCGGTGCCGTGCGGCAGGGCGTGCGCGAAATCGGCCTGCGCGACGGCGAGCGCCCGCTCCAACTCGGGTTCTCCCGCGCCGTCCGAGGCCCCCATCAGCACGTTCTCCGCGACGCTGGCCGAGAAGAGGGTGGGCTCCTCGAAGGCGACGGCGACGAGTTCGCGCAGCGTGTCTCTGGGGAGCTCGGCGATGTCCTTGCCGTCCAGGGTGATGTGGCCGGATGTCACCTCGTGGAGGCGGGGGACGAGGGCGGTGAGGGTGGTCTTGCCGCTGCCCGTTGCGCCGACCAGGGCCATGGACTCGCCGGGGCGGATGTGGAGGCCGATGCGGGTGAGGACGGGAGGGGAGTCGGTGGGGGCGTCGGGGTAGCGGAACGAGACGTCGTGGAAGCGGAGTCCCTTGTCCTTGAGCCCCGTTGAGCCGGTGGCGGTGGCGGCCGGCGCAGTGGTACCAGCCGCGGTCGGCTTCTCCTGCTCGGCGTCCATCACCTCGAAGTACCGCTCCGTAGCCGTCGCCGCCTCCTGGCTCATCGCCAGCAGGAAGCCGATCGAGTCGACGGGCCAGCGCAGCGCGAGTGCCGTCGACAGGAACGCCACCAGCGTGCCCGCCGACAGCTGACCGTCCGCCACCTGGATCGCGCCCAGCACCAGTGCCGCCCCGATGGCCACCTCTGGCAGCGTCACGATGACACCCCAGATCGCGGCCAGCAGCCGGGCCTTGCGCAGTTCCGTGCCGCGCAGGGTCCGTGACAGCTCGCGGAACGCGCGGGCCTGGCTGCGGTGCCGGCCGAACCCCTTGATGATCCGGATGCCGAGCACGCTCTCCTCGACGACCGTCGTCAGATCACCGACCTGGTCCTGCGCGCGGCGCGCCACCGTGGCGTACCGCCTCTCGAAGATCACGCAGGTGACCATCATGGGCACCGCCGGGATCAGGATCACCAGCCCGAGCGTCCAGTCCTGGAGCAGCATGATGATCACGCCGACGAGGATCGTCACGGCGTTGACCAGCAGGAACGTCAGCGGAAACGCGAGGAACATCCGCAGCAGCATCAGGTCGGTCGTGCCCCGCGACAGCAGCTGGCCCGACGCCCACCGGTCGTGGAACGCCACCGGCAGCCGCTGCAGATGCCGGTACAGATCCGCCCGCATCCCCGCCTCGACGCCGGCCAGCGGTCGGGCCACCAGCCACCGCCGCAGCCCGAACAGCAACGCCTCCGCGACCCCGAGCAGCAGCAGATACAGCGCCCCGAGCCAGACCCCGGCCGGATCCCGGTCGGCGACGGGCCCGTCCACCATCCACTTCAGAACAAGCGGAATGACCAGCGTCAGGCAGGAGGCGACGACCGCCACGAACGCCGCGGTGAACAACCGCACCCGCACGGGCCGCACATACGGCCACAGACGCAACAGCGTCCGCACGGCGGAACGGTCGGATCGGCCGGTACGGTCAGGGCTGTCCTCGGCGGTTGCACGTGTCGTCACCATCAGCAGCGAGCCTACGGATCGGCACTGACACTGCCCACCGAGTTTTGGCCGGTCCGCGATCGGCCGCTGGTCCTACGACCTGCGTGTTCGAGGGGTCGTACAGACCGAGGGCGTGGGGTCGTACGGCGGCATCAACCGATCGGCCGATGCCGCTTCGAGCGCGACGGCCGATGTGCCGGCCCCCGCCCCGCCGCGACCCTGATGCCATGTCCGTCATCGAAGTCACCGACCTGCGCAAGTCCTACGGCGGCCGAACCGTCGTCGACGGTGTCTCGTTCGCCGTCGACGAGGGCGAGATCTTCGGCATCCTCGGCCCGAACGGCGCCGGAAAGACCACCACCGTCGAGTGCGTCGAGGGCCTGCGCGTCCCCGACGCGGGCCGCGTCCGTGTCACCGGCCTCGACCCCGTCGCCGACCACGACCGCGTCACGCACGTCCTCGGCGCCCAGCTCCAGGAGGGCCGCCTCCAGGAGAAGCTCACCGTGCGCGAGGCGCTCCAGCTGTACGCGGCCTTCTACCCGAACCCCGCCGACTGGCGCCCGCTCGCCGAACGTCTGGGCCTGACCGACCGGCTCGGCGCCCGCTTCGGCAAGCTGTCCGGCGGCCAGAAACAGCGGCTGTTCATCGCGCTCGCCCTCATCGGCAACCCCCGGATCGTGGTCCTCGACGAACTGACCACCGGCCTCGATCCGCGGGCCCGCCGGGACACCTGGCAGCTCATCGAGGAGGTGCGGGACAGCGGGGTGACCGTCCTGCTGGTCACCCACTTCATGGAGGAGGCGCAGCGGCTCTGCGACCGGATCGCCGTGATCGACAAGGGGCGGATCGCCGCCCTGGACACGCCGGCCGGGCTGATCCGCGGCTCCGCAGGCGCCACGGTGATCACGTTCACGCCGTCCGCGCCGCTGGACGAACAGGAGCTGAGCGCCCTGCCCGCGCTGGCCTCCGTCGCGTACAAGGACGGCCGGGTCACCCTGGCCGGCAGCGACGACACGGTCAACGCCGTGATCACCCTGCTCGCCCGCCACCGCATCACCGCCCACCAGTTGCGCGTCAGCGACGCCACGCTGGACGACGCCTTCCTGGACCTGACGGAGACGGACCTGACGAAGACGGACCTGACGAAGACGGACGACCTCACGGAGACCACGCCATGAACACCGCCGTACTGCGCACCGAGGCCCGCCTGCTCGCCCGCGAACCGGGCAGCCTCTTCTGGATCCTCGTCTTCCCGCCCGCGCTGCTGGCCGTCCTGGGCGCCGTCCCCGCGTTCCGCGAGCCCCAGGACGGGCTCGACGGCCTGCGCATCGTCGACACGTACGTCCCCGTGACCGTGCTGGTCGGCATGATCGTCGCCGGTGTGCAGTCGATGCCGGCGGGCCTCACCGGCTACCGGGAGCACGGCATCCTGCGCCGTATGTCCACGACCCCGGTCCGGCCGTCGGCGCTGCTGTCCGCACAGATGCTGGTCCACGCCCTGGCCGCCGTCCTCTCGGCGCTGCTGGCGCTCGCGGTCGGGCGGCTCGCCTACGACGTACGACTGCCCGGACAGCCGTACGGCTATCTGCTCGCGCTCGTGCTCGCGGTCCTCGCCGCGCTGGCCCTCGGGTCGGTGATCTCGGCGGTGTCCCGGACCGTGAAGATCGCGGGTGCCGTCGGCACGGCGGTGTTCTTCCCGATGCTGTTCTGCGCGGGGGTGTGGCTGCCGGTGCAGGCGATGCCCGACGTCATGGCCGACGTGGTGGGGCTGACGCCGTTCGGCGCCGCCGCGCAGGCCCTCAACGAGGCCACGGCGGGGGACTGGCCCGGCTGGGGCCACCTCGGCGTCATGGCCGCCTGGACGGCCGTGCTGTCGCTGGCGGCCGCACGCTGGTTCCGCTGGGAGTAAGGGGCCGGACGTGCAGACTGGTGGCATGACCGCGGTGGACACCGACATCGAGCGGCGCTGGGAGCTGCTCCGCAGCAAGGGACCGTACGGGCTGCTCGCGTTCGCCACGCTGCTGTCGGCCGCCACCGCCGAGCTGACGCCGGACACGGCGGAACGGACCGCGGTCGCGGGACTGGTCGCCGCGGGGTTCGCACTCCAGCTGTGGTGGGTCCGGGCGAGCCGCACCCGGCCGGGCCCGTCCACCGCCGGCGCCGTGTACTACACCGTGCGCTGGGCGCTCGGCTTCGCGCTCACCTGGCTGAATCCGTTCTTCGCCTTCTACGCGGTCACCGGCTACTTCGACTCCGAGGAGCTGTTGCGCGGGCGGCGCCTTCCGTGGATCGGCCCGTTCGCCTGCTCCATCGCCGTCTCGGGCGCCCAGGCCGGGGGACTCCCGTTCAAGGAGCCCGTGCAGTGGGTGGTGTTCGGCGCGCTCCTGGTGGTCAACAACGTCATCCTGACCGTGGTCGGCCACCTCACCTCGCAGCAGGAGGAACGCTCCCGCGCCCGCGCCGAGACCATCGCCGAACTCGAACGCACCAACACGGCACTCCAGCAGGCGCTGGACGAGAACGCCGCCCTCCACGCCCAACTCCTCGTCCAGGCCCGCGAGGCCGGCGTCGCCGACGAACGCCGGCGGCTCGCCGCCGAGATCCACGACACCATCGCCCAGGGCCTGACCGGCATCATCGCCCAGCTCCAGGTCGTCGCGAACGCCCCCGACCTGCCCACCGCCCGCACCCACCTCGACCGCGCCTCCGCCCTCGCCCGCCACAGCCTCGGCGAGGCCCGCCGCTCGGTGCACAACCTCGCCCCCGTCGCCCTGGAGAACGACGGACTGCCCGAGGCCCTGAAGAGCACGGTCGCCGAATGGGCCGAACGGACCGGCGTACGCGCCGAGTTCACGGTCACCGGCACCACGGAGCAACTGCACGACGAACTCTCGGCGACGCTGCTGAGGATCGCCCAGGAAGCCCTCTCCAACACCTCCCGGCACGCCCGCGCGACCCGGGTGGGCGTCACCCTGTCCTTCCTCGGCGACGAGGTGATCCTCGACATCCGCGACGACGGCCGGGGCTTCGACCCGCTCGTTCTGCCCGAGCGCAGCCACGCCGGCGGCTTCGGCCTGGCCGGCATGCGCGCCCGCGCCGAACGCATGGCCGGTTCCCTCACCGTCGAGTCCGAGCCGGGGCACGGCACGGCCGTGTCGGCTCGCGTACCGTTGGTGCGCCATGAGTAGTGACGAGGCGTCCATCTCCCTGCTGATCGTCGACGACCATCCCGTCGTACGGGACGGCCTGCGCGGCATGTTCGAGTCCGCGCCCGGCTTCCGCGTCCTCGGCGAGGCCGCCGACGGGCTGGAAGCGGTGGAGAAGGCCGCCGCCCTCGACCCCGACGTGATCCTGATGGACCTGCGCATGCCGGGCGGCGGCGGGGTCGACGCGATCGCCGAGCTGACCCGGCGCGGCGCCCGCGCGAAGGTCCTCGTACTGACGACGTACGACACGGACACCGACACCCTCCCGGCGATCGAGGCGGGCGCCACGGGCTACCTCCTCAAGGACGCCCCGCGCGACGACCTGTTCACGGCCGTACGCGCCGCCGCCGAGGGCCGCACGGTTCTCTCCCCGGCCGTGGCCTCCCGCCTCGTCTCGGCGGTCCGCACCCCGAAGGCCGCCGGCAACGAGCCCCTCTCCGCCCGCGAGCGCGAGGTCCTGGCCCTGGTCGCCAAGGGCACGTCCAACCGCGAGATCGCCCGCGAACTCTTCATCAGCGAGGCGACCGTGAAGACCCACCTCACCCACCTGTACGCCAAGCTGGGCGTCAAGGACCGGGCGGCGGCGGTGGCCACGGCGTACCAGCGGGGGATCCTGGGCTAGCCCGGGTACGGCAGCAGGGTGCCGGCGGTCTTCTCCCAGGCTGCCTTCAGCTCGGCGAGCAGTTCGGGCTTGTCAGGGGCGAGATCCGCCTGCTCCCGCTGGTCGGCGCCGAGGTCGTAGAGGTGGTCGGCCCCCTTGTCGTCCCGGTAGTACTTCCAGTCGCCGCGCCGCAGGGCCCGATTGGCCCGCACCCGCCAGAACAGGTCCCGCTCCGGCAGCTCCGCGCCACGCAGCAGGTAGTCCGCGAGGCTGGTGCCGTCCAGCGGATACGCCGGGTCGGGCCGCGCACCGCCCAGCTCCAGCAGGGTCGCCGTCCAGTCGGGGGAGAAGACCGGCTCGTCGCTGACCTGCCGGCCGTCGATGCGGGCGGGCCAGCGCAGGATCGACGGAACCCGGATGCCGCCCTCCAGCAGCACGAACTTCTCCCCGCTGAGCGGCCAGTTGTAGGAGTAGCGCTCGCCCCCGTTGTCGCTGGCGAACAGCACGACGGTGTTCTCTTCCTGTCCCGACCGGCGCAGCGTGTCGAGCACCTCACCGACGGCCGCGTCGAGGCTCTCCACCATCTGCGCGTACTTCTCGACCGAGCCGCCGTCGTAGTGGTTCAGCGCCCGGCCGACCTCCGCCTGGCTTTTCGCGGACCGGATCCTCGCCTCGATCTCGGCACCGGTCTCCTCGTCACCCTCCGCGAGCCAGGGCCAGTGCGGGGTGGTGAAGTTGAGATTGAGCAGCCAGGGCGCGTCGTGGTCACGGCTCACGTACTCGACGGCCCGCTCGGTCAGCACGGTCGTGTAGTACCGCAGGTCCTTGTACTCGGCGTCACCCTCGTAGAGGTCGTACGTGCCCAGCTGGCCGAGCTTGGAGAAGTACTCCAGGACGCCCCCGAAGTTCCCGAAGAACTCGTCCCAGCCGGACTTGGTGGGGCTGTGGTCGGGCAGCCAGCCGCAGTGCCACTTGCCGATCAGCGCGGTGGCGTAGCCGGCCTTCTTCAGCAGCGAGGCCAGGGTGGGGTGGGTGGGGTCCAGCCCCTGCGCCCTGTTGGCGATCGGCTCGGCGAGCCCGCCCGGCGTACGGCCCGGATAGCGCCCGGTGTACAGGCTGAACCGGGTCGGCGAGCAGGTCGCAGAGCCGGAGTACGCGTTCGTGAACCGCACCCCCTGCCGGGCCAGCCGGTCCAGGTTCGGGGTCCTGATGTGCGGGGCGCCGTACGAGGACAGGTCGGCCCAGCCGAGGTCGTCGCCGAGGATGACCAGGATGTTGGGGCGCCTGCCGGACGCGCCGGGGCGGCGGGCCTTGAACGGGCGCTCGGCGGGGGCGGCTTCGGCGGCAGCTGCGGGGGTGGTCGCGGCGGCGACGGCGGTCACGGCGCCACCGCCGACGAGACCACCGAAGGCACGGCGGGATATCTCGGGCATGCGCCTCAGTCGATCAGCGGGCGGGACCCGTGACCAGGAAACCGGCGTGTAGTTCACGGGACTGCAACGCCGCCTCAGCAAACCGCTCAGTCAGTCGAGCACCCGCAGCAGCAGCACGGCCCGCGCCGGCACCGTGATCGCCGCCCCCGCCCGGTGCTCCACCCCCGGCGCCTCCCCCTGCTCCTCCCGTGAGGTGTCGACGACGACCTCGTACCGCTGCGCCCACGGCGGCCCCGGCAGGACGAACGTCACCGGACGGTCGCCGGCGTGCAGGACGGCCAGGAAGCTGTCGTCGAGGATCGGTGCGCCACGGTCGTCGCGGCCCGGGATGTCCCGGCCGGAGAGGTACATGCCCAGCGTGGCGGCGGGGGCGTACCAGTCCCGTTCCGTCATCTCCGAGCCGCGCAGGGTGAACCAGGCCAGGTCCCGCAGGCCGTCGGCCGAATGGGCCCGCCCGGAGAAGAAGGCGCGGCGGCGCAGCACGGGATGCCGGTGGCGGAGCTCGATCAGCCGGGCCGTCAGGTCGAACAGGGCCTTCCAGCCCGGGTCCTCCAGCAGACCCCAGTCCAGCCAGCTGATCTCGTTGTCCTGGCAGTAGGCGTTGTTGTTGCCCCGCTGCGTCCGCCCCAGCTCGTCGCCCGCGACCAGCATCGGCACGCCCGTCGACAGCAGCAGGGTGGTCAGCAGGTTCCGCAACTGCCGGCGCCGCAGCGCCCGTACGCGTTCGTCGTCCGTCTCGCCCTCGGCCCCGCAGTTCCAGGACCGGTTGTCGTTCGAGCCGTCCCGGTTGCCCTCCCCGTTCGCCTCGTTGTGCTTGCGCTCGTAGGACACCATGTCCCGTAGCGTGAATCCGTCGTGCGCCGTCACGAAGTTGACCGAGGCGTACGGCCGCCGTCCGCCCCACGCGTACAGGTCGCTCGACCCCGACAGCCGGTACCCCAGGTCCCGTACGTCCGGCAGCGCGCCCCGCCAGAAGTCCCGCACGGCATTGCGGTACCGGTCGTTCCACTCCGTCCACAGCGGTGGGAACGCGCCCACCTGGTAGCCGCCCGAGCCCACGTCCCACGGCTCGGCGATCAGCTTCACCCGCCGCAGTACCGGATCCTGCGCGATCACGGCGAGGAACGGCGAGAGCATGTCGACGTCGTGCATGGAACGGGCCAGCGCCGCCGCCAGGTCGAAACGGAAGCCGTCCACGCCCATCTCGGTCACCCAGTAGCGCAGCGAGTCGGTGATGAGGCGGAGCACGTGCGGCTGCACGACGTGCAGCGTGTTGCCGCAGCCCGTGTAGTCGGCGTACCTGCGCGCGTCCGACTGCAACCGGTAGTACCCCCGGTTGTCGATGCCCTTCAGCGACAGCATCGGGCCCAGCTCGCCCGCCTCCGCGGTGTGGTTGTAGACCACGTCGAGGATGACCTCGATCCCGGCCGCGTGCAGCGCATGCACCATCGCCTTGAACTCGCCGACCTGCTGACCGGTCGTACCGGACGCGGCATAGCCCGCGTGGGGGGCGAAGTAGCCGATGGAGTTGTAGCCCCAGTAGTTGCGCAGCCCCTTGCGCAGCAGATGGTCCTCGTGCGCGAACTGGTGCACCGGCAGTAGCTCCACCGCCGTCACACCCAGCTTCACCAGGTGCTCGATCGCCGCCGGATGCGCGAGCCCGGCGTACGTGCCCCGCAGCTCCTGCGGTATCCCCGGATGCAGCTCGGTGAAGCCCCGTACATGCACCTCGTAGATCACCGAGTCCGCCCACGGCGTCTTCGGCCGGCGGTCGTCCATCCACTCGTCGTCGGGGGCGTCGTCGTGGACGACGACACCCTTCGGGACGTACGGCGCCGAGTCCCGGTCGTCGCGCACGGTGTCGGCGACATGCTGCTGGGGCCAGTCGCGGACATGCCCGTACACCTCGGGCGGCAGACTGAAGTCGCCGTCCACCGCGCGCGCGTACGGGTCGAGAAGGAGCTTCGCCGGGTTCCAGCGGCCCCCGGTCCACGGGTCCCAGCGGCCGTGCACCCGGTAGCCGTAGCGCTGGCCCGGCATGACACCCGGCACGAAGCCGTGCCAGATCTCGTGCGTCAGCTCGGTGAGCCGGGCCCGGGTCTCCTTGCCCTGCGCGTCGAACAGACACAGCTCGACGGCCTCCGCGCCCCCCGCCCACAGCGCGAAGTTGGTGCCCGCCACCCCGTCCGGGCCGACCCGGAAGCGAGCGCCGAGCGGCATCGGCGCGCCCGGCCACACCGGCACGGCAGGGGTCTTGCGCTGCGCCCCGTTCACGACGGCGGCCGGGCGCCCCTCCTCAGCGGCGACCGCCCCGGCCACCGCCTCCTGCTCGGCTGCGCTCGACACCTGTCGGCCTCCCACGGCTCATGGACCACACGCACACGCACACACACGCACAGGGAAAGAGAGCCCACGGTGTCCCGGTCCGCGGCTCCCCATCGCGTCGTCCTCCCCACTGTTCTGCCCACCGCCGGGCTCGCACTCACGTTTCCCCAGGGCCACCCCGGTCGTTGGGGTCTTCGTGAGGCACGTACAAGGGCGCGCGCGGCGCGCGAGGGCCGTGTTGGCCGCCGTACTGACATGGGCAGGACTGCTGGCCGGTGCTGCCGGCTGTACTTCGGACGGCGGTGGCACGGACCGGACGCTGGGCAAACCCCGGGCACCCGAGGACGTCATCCGGGTCACGCCCGACGACGAGTCCAAGAGCGCCCGCCCCGACGACCCGCTGCTGGTCCGCGTGCTCAGCGGACGCCTGGAGTCGGTGAAGGTCGTCAAGTCCCAGGACGCCCAGGACACCCCGGTGCCCGGGCACATCTCCGCGGACGGCCGGCGCTGGGAGCCCGAGGACCCCGCGCTCGCGCTGGCCGCCAAGTACACGATCGACGCGGTGGCCGTCGACGGCCACGGACGCCGCAGCGCACGGCACACGACCTTCACCACGTACGTCCCCGAGGAGCGGTTCATCGGATACGTCGCCCCGGAGAACCGCTCCACGGTCGGCACCGGAATGATCGTCTCCCTGGACTTCAACCGCGAGATCGTCAACCGCGCCGCCGTCGAACGCGCCATCCAGGTCACCGCCGAACCCGACGTGGAGATCCGCCCGCACTGGTTCGGCCCGGGCCGCCTCGACTTCCGCCCCGAGCACTACTGGAAGCCCGGCACCCAGGTCACCGTCGCGCTGCGGCTGCGGGACGTCGAAGGGGCGCCCGGGGTGTACGGGCAGCAGTACAAGACGTTCTCCTTCACCGTCGGCCGCCACCAGGTCTCCGTCGTCGACGCGGCCAAGCACACCATGGAGGTCCGGCGCGACGGCGAGCTCCTGACGACCGTGCCGATCACGGCCGGCGCTCCGAAGAACACCACCTACAACGGCAAGATGGTGGTCACCGAGATGCTGGAACTGACCCGTATGAACGGCGCCACGGTCGGCTTCAAGAAGGCCGACGGCAAGGGCGAGTACGACATCCCGGACGTCCCGCACGCCATGCGCCTGACCAACTCGGGCACCTTCCTGCACGGCAACTACTGGGCGGACGCCTCCATCTTCGGACGGAGCAATGTCAGCCACGGATGCGTGGGGCTCAGGGACGTCAAGGGCGGCGGCTCGGAGACGCCGGCGGGCTGGTTCTTCGACCGCAGCCTGGTCGGGGACGTCGTCGAGGTCGTCCGCAGCAATGACAAAAAGGTCGCTCCGGACAATGGCCTCGGAGGATGGAATATGGGCTGGAAGGAGTGGAAGACGGGGAGTGCGGTGAAGTAACAGGACAGGGGGGTGGGTTGGCCGCCCGGCCGACCGTCCGTCGATGTTGGAACGGAACGGTGACAAACGCGCGGCGTCGGCGCCCTGGCCTTGTGGTTAATATGCGCCGATGCGCGTGGCAAATGCGCGGGCGCGCGGGCCTGACCAGGCCCGGGGGAGGGGAGAAGGACTTGAACGTGCGGCCGATATCGGGGGCGTCGGTTGACGCGCGCGGGAGGCGTGGGCGCAAGGGGCTGACGGCGATGGCCGGAGTGCTGCTGCTCGCCGTCACCGCGTGCGGCGGGGGCGGCGGATCGGACTCCGGGGCCGGTGACGGCAAGGGCGGCGACTCCGCCACGGCGGAGGCCAAGAAGTCCCGTGCCGTCGTGACCATAGCTCCGGGGGACGGCGCCAAGTCCGTCGAGACCAGCGGGGCGCTGAAGGTGACCGCGGCCAAGGGCAGGCTGACGGACGTCGAGGTCAAGGACACCAAGGGCAACGCGATAGCCGGGAAGATATCCGGCGACGGCGCCACCTGGACGCCGTCCACGCACCTCGCCGCCGCCACGAAGTACACCGTGCATGCGGTCGCCAAGGACTCCGACGGCCAGGAGGCCGCCAAGGAGGCCGACTTCACCACCCTGACACCGAAGAACACCTTCCTCGGCCGGTTCACCCCCGAGGACGGATCCAAGGTCGGTGTCGGAATGCCGTTCTCGATCCGCTTCGACCGGGGCATCACCAGCCCCGAGGACGTCGAGAAGGCCATCACCATCAAGACCGAGCCGGCCGTCGAGGTCGAGGGCCACTGGTTCGGCAACGACCGCCTCGACTTCCGGCCCGAGAAGTACTGGAAGGCCGGCACGAAGGTCACGGTCGACCTCAACCTCGACGGCGTCGAGGGCCGCGACGGCGTCTACGGCGAGCAGGACAAGAAGGTCACCTTCACCATCGGCCGCAACCAGGTCTCGGTCGTCGACGCCAAGGCCAAGAAGATGAAGGTCATGCAGGACGGCAAGGTCGTGAAGACCATCCCCGTCACCACCGGGGCGCCCGGGTACGAGACCTGGAACGGCCAGATGGTCATGACCGAGAAGTTCGTCCAGACCCGCATGAACGGCGACACGGTCGGCTACGAGGGCGAGTACGACATCAAGGACGTGCCGCACGCCATCCGCCTGACCGATTCCGGCACCTTCATCCACGGCAACTACTGGGCCGGCGGCGCTTTCGGCAACACCAACGCCAGCCACGGCTGCGTCGGCCTGCGCGACGTCAAGGGCGCGTGGAGCAAGGACACCCCGGCGGCGTGGTTCTACAACCACTCGATGATCGGCGACGTGGTGGTCGTGAAGAACTCCGCGGACGGGACGGTGGCCCCGGAGAACGGCCTCAACGGCTGGAACATGTCGTGGGAGAAGTGGAAGGCGTAGTGCCCAATTGAACGGCGTGCGGCCCTGGTGTGAGGTACGGCACCGGGGCCGCACGCGTTGGTCCCCGTGCCGTCCGTGCTGTGCCTGCCTGGGGGGGTGCCCCTATCTGTTTCGTCAACCCTGGCGGGGTTGACTTGTAGGGGTTCGTGATGGTTTTCGGGAACGTTCCGCGAAGCGGGACGTTCCCGGTGAATCGGGTGCGGTGCGGGCAGCCTGGTGGCCGCCTGGCAGGGGTGGACGTGCCGGTGGCGGGGTGGAGCGGGCTGGAACAGGTAGGGGGTGGTGCGGGTGTCAGGCGGCGAGACCTAGGGTGCGGGGTTCGTAGAGGGTGCCGGTGCGGATCATCGCGTGGATGACGTTCACGCGTTGCCTGGCCAGTCGCAGGATCGCCTGTGTATGGGTCTTGTTGCGGGCGCGTTGGCGGTCGTAGTAGATCCGCGAGGACGGATCGGACTTGCAGCCGATCGCGGCGAACGCGGCCTGGAACAAGGCGCGTTTGAGGAGCCGGTTGCCGCGGTGGGGTGCGTGCTCGCCGCGGATGGAGGTGCCCGAGGACTTGGTGGCGGGGGCGAGTCCGGCGTAGGAGGCGAGGTGTCCGGCGGTGGGGAAGCCGGTGCCGTCACCGATCGCGACGATCACGGCAGCGGTGGTCCTGACGCCCATGCCGGGCAGCGACGTCAGGAGGTGGAAAAGAGGGAGGGCCTCCAGCAGGGCGGCGATCTCCCGCTCGGTGGCCTGCCGCCGGCTGTGGGCGGCGGCGAGCTGGGCGGCCAGGCCGGGCACGATCAGCGCGGACGTCTCGGTGCCCGGGACGATCAGGGTCTGCTCGGCCAGTGCCTCGAAGATCTCCTCGGTCAGGTGCTTGGCCTTGCGCGAGCCATGCGCGGTGAGTAGGGCCTGGCAGCGGGCCCGGCCCAGCTTCCTGATCTTCGCGGGGGAGCCGTGCCGGGTCAGGAGGGCCTGGACATATGGGTAGGCCAGGCGCTTGCCCAGGACGCGTTCCAGGGAGGGGTGGATCTGGGAGATCAGGCCGCGCAGCCGGTTGGTGGTGCGGTTGACCTCGCCGGCCAGGTCGTTGTCGTAGCCGGTGAGCATGGTCAGCGCGGCCAGCGTCTCGTCGTCGCGGTCGATCGCGCGCAGGGTGTGCGGCAGGGTGCGGGCGGTGTCGGCGATGACGAACGCGTCGCGGGCATCGGTCTTGGCCTCGCCGGGATACAGGTCGGCAGCCCGCCGCATCGAGAGTCCGGGCAGGTAGGCCACCCGGCAGCCCGCCGCGCGGGCCGCGGTGATCGGCAGGGCACCGATATTGGCGACCTGGTCGACCACGACCAGAACGGTGCCGAACTTCGCCACCAACTTGGTGAACAGCTCGATCAGCTTCGGCTCGGTATTCGGCAGCCGCTTGTCGTGGACGGTCTTGCCCTGCTCGGTCAGACCATGGGCGTGGTGGAACTCCTTGCCCAGGTCCAGACCGAGGAACAGACGTATATCGACGGTGTCGACCATGCTCACGTGCCCCCAGATCCTTCTACGCGTACTCGATGTGCAGTTCCTGGCCGTCCCTGCGGCACCACACGCCGGCAACCACGTTACGCAGACATGCCACCCGGCAAGCGGCCCGGCGTTGCACCGGACCCGGGCGGTCGTCAGGCCCCTCATCAGCGGTCAAGCGGTGCCCCGAAGCCCGGCGGCAACACCCCCCAGGTCATCACCTCGACAGGGGGCAAACAGCCATACCGGACCCGGGGGCCAGGCGCCCCGTTGCAGGGCCATGAGAAAGGTAACGGGGCAACCCCCAGACCCCCGGCCGAGTGTGATCGACCGCACCCGAGCCGCAGCCGTTAGTCCCCGTGCTGTGCTTGCCTGGGGGGCAACCCCCAGACCCCCGGCCGAGTGTGATCGACCGCACCCGAGCCGCAGCCGTTAGTCCCCGTGCTGTGCTTGCCTGGGGGGGCAACCCCCAGACCCCCGGCCGAGTGTGATCGACCGCACCCGAGCCGCAACCGTTAGTCCCCGTGCTGTGCTTGCCTGGGGGGCAACCCCCAGACCCCCGGCCGAGTGTGATCGACCGCACCCGAGCCGCAACCGTTAGTCCCCGTTAACCTGCTGGCATGACCGTGAATCTCGAAGTCGCCGAAGGCGTCGGCACCCTCCGTCTCGACCGCCCGCCGATGAACGCGCTGGACGTCGCCACCCAGGACCGGCTCAAGGAGCTCGCCGAGGAGGCGGGCCGTCGTGATGACGTACGGGCCGTGGTGATCTACGGCGGGGAGAAGGTGTTCGCGGCGGGCGCGGACATCAAGGAGATGCAGGCCATGGACCATGCGGCGATGGTCCTGCGCGCCCGGGCCCTGCAGGAGTCGTTCACCGCGGTGGCCCGGATCCCGAAGCCGGTGGTCGCGGCGGTGACGGGCTACGCGCTCGGCGGTGGCTGCGAGTTGGCGCTGTGCGCGGACTTCCGGATCGCCGGGGACAACGCCAAGCTGGGCCAGCCGGAGATCCTGCTCGGTCTGATCCCGGGCGCCGGCGGCACCCAGCGGCTGGCCCGGCTGATCGGCCCGTCGAAGGCGAAGGACCTGATCTTCACCGGCCGTATGGTGAAGGCTGACGAGGCGCGGGACTTGGGCCTCGTGGACCGCGTGGTGGCGCCGGACCAGGTCTACGCCGAGGCGCACGCCTGGGCGGCGAAGCTGGCTCAGGGGCCGGCGATCGCGCTGCGTGCCGCGAAGGAGTCGATCGACACGGGCCTGGAGACGGACATCGAGACGGGCCTTGCGGTGGAACGGGGCTGGTTCGCGGGCCTGTTCGCCACGGAGGACCGGGAGCGGGGTATGCGGAGCTTCGTGGAGGAAGGGCCGGGCAAGGCCAAGTTCCTCTGAACGTCGGGAAATCCGGGTCTGAAACTCCCCCGAAGCACTTGCAATTGACAGGACGTCTGATCCGGGTCCCTCGATGGGGCGGTTTATGGCAGCTTTAAGGCAGCCTTAAGCGTGCCTTGTCGAGGGAGCCTGTCGATTGCCTCCAGCCGACCCTTCGTCGCAGCTCAGCTGGGCTGCGGATGGCTCCGAACTGCCTCCGTCATATGCCAACCGGGTCCCGCGGAATGACCGCTTCCGGGGGATGTATTCCTCCGGAACGGCCCCGGAGGGCCCCGCGGGCGGCCATGATGGGGGCATGGCGGGGCTGGATGGTATCGAACAGCCGCGGGGACACAGCCGTGCGACCGCGGCGCGCTGGTCGCCGGCGGTCGAGGACGAAACTGCTGCGAAGGCGCTTGAGCTGTTCGGCAATCCCACGGAGGCGGAGGTTCCGCTCCCCTCCCGCCCGGAATCGGCCGCCACGGCGCGACGACTGACACAGGTGGTGGTCCTGCGTCAGTGGGGCCTGACCCCGAAGATGACGGAGGACGCGGTCCTGCTCGTCTCGGAACTGGTCGGCAACGCCGTCCGCCACACCGGCGCCCGCGTCTTCGGCCTCCGCATGCGCCGCCGCCGCGGCTGGATCCGCATCGAGGTCCGCGACCCGTCCCGGGGGCTGCCCTGTCTTATGCCGGTCCAGGAGATGGACATCAGCGGCCGGGGCCTGTTCCTGGTCGACAAACTCTCCGACCGCTGGGGCGTGGACCTGCTGCCGCGCGGCAAGACGACGTGGTTCGAGATGCGGGTGGCGGACCGCTGACGGTTGCCTCCGGCGGTTCAGCCGGGTGCGGCGGCGCGGTCCCCTGCCCGTCCGGCGTTTGAGGCGGAATCAACTGGTCGACGGCGACCCGCGTAACCCCGGCATTGGGTAAATAACACGTTTTCCCACCCAGTGCTCATTAAATAGTCGCAGTCGCCGCCCTCCCAGCCACCCCCGGAAGACCTGCCGATGAACCTCACCCACCGCACCCTCCTCGCCGGCATCGGCCTCCTGGCCCTCGCTGCCTGCGGCACGGAGTCCCCCAAGGACAAGAGCCGCCCCTCCACGGACCCCCGCCACGGCACCCAGGCCGCCATCCCCGCCCCGGCGAAGAAGGACACCGTCCAGGGACTGCCCGGCATGCCCCCCGTACTCGACCCGAAGGACGTGTACGCCGCCGACCGCCCCAACAAGCTCTCCCCCGTCGTCAAGGACTTCCCGTCCCGCGTCTACGTCCCGAACACCGAGTCCGACACCGTCTCCGTCATCGACCCGAAGACGTACGAGATCGTCGAGACCATCCCCGTGGGCCGCCAGCCCCAGCACGTCGTCCCGTCCTGGGACCTGAAGACCCTCTGGGTCAACAACAACCGAGGCCACACCCTCACCCCCATCGACCCGAAGACCGGCAAGGCGGGCAAGGAGGTCGAGGTCCACGACCCGTACAACCTCTACTTCACGCCCAACGGCAAGTACGCCATCGTCATGGCCTCCCTCGACCGCGAACTCGTCTTCCGCGACCCGCACACCATGAAGCGGCTCAGGACCGAGCCGGTCACCTGTTACGGCGTCAACCACGCCGACTTCTCCCTGGACGGGCGGTACTTCATCGTGTCCTGCGAGTTCAGCGGTGAGTTGCTGAAGGTCGACACCGAGAAGATGAAGGTCGTCGGACAGCAGAAACTGCCCTTCGACGGGGCCATGCCGCAGGACGTCAAGGTCTCACCGGACGGCAAGCGGTTCTACATCGCCGACATGATGGCCCACGGCATGTGGGTCCTGGACGGCGACAAGTTCACCGAACCCACCCTCCTGCCCACCGGCAAGGGCTGCCACGGCCTCTACATCAGCCGCGACTCCCGCGAGATGTACGTCTCCAACCGCGGCGAGGGCACCGTCTCCGTCTTCGACTTCACCAAGAACGAGATCACCAAGAAGTGGCACCTCCCCGACGGCGGCAGCCCCGACATGGGCGGCGTCTCCGCGGACGGCAAGGTGCTGTGGCTGTCGGGGCGTTACGACTCCGAGGTGTACGCCATCGACACCCGCACCGGCGAACAGCTCGCCCGCGTCTCCGTCGGCAGCGGCCCGCACGGCCTCGCCGTCTACCCGCAGCCGGGCCGCTACTCCCTCGGCCACACGGGCGTCTTCCGCTGACGGACGGCCAGTTGACCGGCGTTCAGCGGACACGCCGCCGTACGGGTGACGATCCACGGCCCGCCGTCACCGGCCCGGGATCGTGCTTCCCATGATCTCAACTCGCCTGCGGCGGCGGGCCGCTGCCGCCGTCCTGTCCCTCTCGGCCGTCCTCGCCACCACCGCCGCCACGGCTCCCGAGTCCCCCGCACCGGCTCGCGCGGCCGCCGTCAGGGTCGCCGCCCCTGCCCCGGCCGCCGCCTGTCCCGTCCAGTACGACGACCCGATCCAGGCCGCCGCCGACCGCCGCGTCGACGTCGACCGGATCACCCCCGAACCGGCCTGGCGCACCGGCTGCGGCACCCTCTACCGCGCCGACGGCCGCGGCCCGGACATCGTCTTCGAGGAGGGCTTCCGGCCCAGGGACGTCATCGACGGCCAGTACGACCTGGAGCAGTACGTCCTGGTCAACCAGGCCTCCCCGTACGTCTCCACGACCTACGACCACGACCTCTACAAGACTTGGTGGAAGTCGGGCTGGAACTACTACATCGACGCCCCCGGCGGCATCGACGTCAACAAGACCATCGGCGACACCCACAAATGGGCCGACCAGGTGGAGGTCGCCTTCCCCGGCGGCATCGACCGGAAGTACGTCATCGGTGCCTGTCCGGTGGACAAGACCACCAAGGTCGAGATCATGAGCGACTGCCGGAGCAACCCGCACTTCGAGGCCTGGCACTGACGCCTACCAGGCGTGCAGCAGCAGCTCCGCGCCGACCGGCCGGTAGCCGGCCGCCTGGAACGCCCGCACACTGCGGGCGTTCCCCGGCGCGACCTGCGCCCACAGCGGCTCCGTGACGACATGCCGGGCCGCGCTCACCAGCAGTCGCCCCAGCCCCCGGTGCCGTACGCCCTCGTCCACCTCGACCGAGACCTCCAGGCGGCCCGCGACCCCGCGCCCCGTCACCAGCACGCCGCCCTCCACCGCCCACGCGCGTACGTCGTCCCGCCGGCGTCGGGCGTAGCCGACGCGGGGGTGCTCGGCGTCCTCGATCTCCTTCAGCGCGATCGGCGGCTCACCCGGCAGCGGGGAGCCGACCAGAACCGCGTCGATGGTCTCCGACGCGCGCCCCGTCCGCTCCACGAGCGCCGCCAGGAAGCGCGGGTTCATCGGCGCGGCCAGCGCGTCGCAGCCGACGTGGCGCAGTGCGGCGTACACCCAATCCGGATCCTCGTCCGTGAACACGACGGAGTGCGCCGTGAAGGCGAGGACGCCCGCGTTCCGGGCCGAGGGCTGGGGCACGACCGTCGTACGGCCGTCCTCGGGCGGGAAGACACCCCGCGCCACCGCCTCCAGAATTTCCTGCAAGGTCTCCGCCACGGCCGCCCCGTCCTGCCCCTTGACCGGCCCGCATCGGCGCACGTATGGAGCTCGCCTGGTGGTCGCCGCGCTGGAGGCGCGGGCGGGCGGTTAATCTGACCTGCGGCAGCATGCCAGCACAACACGACAGACGCGAGCAAAACGCGAGTAAAGGGGCGGACCGGTGGCGCACATCGACATCGAGGAAGCACGCAAGCAGTTCGAGCGCATCGATGCGGACGGGGACGGCACCATCACCGCCGCCGAGTTCAAGTCCGCCCTCGCTCAGGGCGGCGACTGGAACGTGACCGAGGCGGTCGCCGAGGCGATCATCAAGAGCCGCGACCTCAACGGCGACAAGCTGCTGTCGTTCGACGAGTTCTGGTCCCACCTGAACAAGTGACGTGTGGGAGGGGTGCCCTCCGCCCGAGCGGCGGAGGGCACCCCTTCGCCATGTCCGCCGCCGGAACCGCCGTCAGGCGTTCTCGGCCCACTCGCGCAGAGCCGCCTTGCTCGCGAAGTTCGCGACGTTCTTGTCCAGCGGGTTGTCCGTGTACTGGTGGAAGCGCCACTTGGCCTGGATGCGGGGCTTGCCCGCGGTGACGTAGTCGGCGATCCAGAGGCCGTCTCCGGCATAGGACGTGGTGTCCACATTGAGCCAGTAATTGCGATTACAGTACAGAACGACCGGATTGTTAGGTCGCTTCTCCTTCACCTTCCTGATGAACAGGTCCTTCTCCGCGTTGCTCGCATGCGTCCCCTCGCTCGTCGTCTCCCAGTCGACGGCGAGGATGTCGCCCGCCTTCTCGGGGGCCTTGCTGACGAAGTAGTCGGCCTGGGCGGAGAGGTTGCCGGGCCACAGGAAGTGGTAGAAGCCGACGACCAGGCCGGCGTCGCGGGCGCGTTTGGTCTGGGCGGTGAGTTTGGGGTTGATGTAGGAGCGGCCCTCCGTCGCCTTGATGAAGACGAAGGAGAGGCCGTCCGTGTCGTAGGACGAGGACTGGTACGCGCTTACATCGATGCCGCGGAGCATGGGGGGAGGCTCCTTCAAGTGTCAGTGTCAGTGGGGGGATGGGAGTTGGAATTGGTGTATGCCCCTCCTTCGTGGGGGCAGAACATCGCTATTCGTGTCGCCAGCTCCGTGACCGTGCTGAGGAGGTCCGCGGGGGGTTGGGCCAGGTCGACGGCGTGGGTCGTGACCGTGATGCCGGCTCGGCGGATGGTGTGGTGGGTGGGGGCGCTCGGGGAGTCCTGGGATGCGGCCGCGTACACCAGGTGGCCCTGGTGGAGGCCGAGTGCCGTGCAGTAGGCGAGCAGTTGGAACATGTGCTCCGTGCGGGGCGTGGTGTCGAGGTGGGCGTACTTCGCGTCCACGACCGAGACCGGGCGGCCGGAGCGGTACAGCACCAGGTCCGGCCGGAAGCGCACCTGCCCGGCCTCGTCGAGGCGGTGGTGGCCCTCCTGGGCGGCGCATCTGATGCCCTGGGGGGAGAGGGCCGCGCGCAGTGTGTCCTCCAGGAACCGCTCGAAGACCTTCGGCATGTCGAGCAGGAAGCCGTCCACCGTCACGGTCGCCTCGCCGTCCGGGCGTACGGAACGTGCCGACAGCAGCAGCTCCGCCAGGCGCAGTGCGTGTCGGTAGCGGGAGTTGAGGCGGGTCGGTGTCCAGCGCGGCAGGGGTGCGCCGGGCGGCATGTGCTGGACGCCGCTGAGGTGGTCGGCGAGGTGGCGCAGGGTGAGGGTGGTGGGGACGGGGACGCCCGGGAGCCGGGCGGCGAGGTGCAGGGCGGCGAGCAGGATGCGGTTCTCGGCGATGTCCGGGGTGTGGTCGTCGTAGCGGACCGCGACGGGGAGCGGCATGCCCACGCGGCGCAGTTGGTCGGCGGTGCGGATCCGGCCGCGCAGCAGGGGCAGTTCCTCCTCGACCGTGCGGTAGCCGTGCAGCACTCCGGCGTCCAGGGTGCGGCGTGCGGTGCGGGCGAGCAGGTCCGTCAGGGCCGGCAGCAGGTCGTTCGAGGCGGCGGCCGTGACGTCGTCCGGGTGCCAGGGGTCGGTGGGGGAGTAGGTGAGCAGGAACAGCAGGTCGTGGACGGCCAGTTTGGGGCGGAGGTGGACTCGGATCGCCTCGCCGGCCGGGGTGCGCAGCCGGATGAGGCCCACTTTCTGGTTGCCGGTCAGCCGCCATCGGCCGCCCGCCGCCGGGGTCAGCCGCAGCAGTCCCGGCACGCTCAGGAGGCCGGCGATCTGGTCGGCGGTCAGGTCCCGGACGGTGCCGGGGCCGGTCTCCCGTACCTCCAGGCTCAGTTGGGTCACGAGTCGAGTGCCGTGTGCAGGGAGTCGAGACCGTACTCCTTCGCCACGTCGACTCCCGTGCCGTACAGCTGGTCCTCCAGCAGGGGCAGGATCTGGGTGCGCCAGACGAGGTCCAGCACCTCGGGCCGGTCCACGCCCCGTCTCATCAGGTACGACGGTCCGATGGCACGGTCGGCGTCGCCCAGTCGCGCGTTGAGTTCGTCCAGCAGCCGGGCGGGGGTGCCGGGGAGGCCGCGGTCGCGTAGCCAGCGGTCCAGGAGGCCGTGGACCGGCGGTTGTTCGGGGGAGAGCCGGCGGAAGGCGAAGCGGCGTCGCATGGCGGCGTCGACGAGCGCGATCGAGCGGTCGGCGGTGTTCATCGTGCCGATGAGGAAGAGGTTGCCCGGCAGGTGGAAGGGGTCGTGCGGGCTGTACTGGGTGGTGACCGGCTCCTCGCGGTACTCCAGCAGGAAGTACAGCTCGCCGAAGACCTTGGCCAGGTTGGCCCGGTTGATCTCGTCGATGATCAGGATGTACGGGTTCGCCGGGTCCTTGGCGGCACGCTCGGCGAGCAGCCTGAACGGCCCCGGCAGGACGTCGAACACCACCGAGCCGTCCTCGCCCCGCACGGGCCGGAACCCCTCGAAGAAGTCCTCGTAGGTGTAGGAGGGGTGGAACTGCACGAGTTCCACCCGGTCGGGGCCGGCCAGGTGCCGGGCGAGGGCGCGGGCGAGGTAGGTCTTGCCGGTGCCGGGCGGGCCGTGCAGGACGAGCTGGCCCTGGTCGTGGAGCTGTTCGGCCGTCTCCCGCAGCCAGTCGAGCGGCATCAGCAGCCGCGTCGCGAGTCCCTCGGTGACGGGCGGCAGTTCGAGCGGCTTGGTGACGTCGACGTCGACGAGTTCCTCGGCCACGACGTCCTCCAGGCCCGCGCGTTCCGCCAGCTCGGCGGCCACGCTGCTGATGTCGTACACCGTCGGCGGCAGCGGGAGGCGGGCCTGCACCGTCCCGGGCAGCTCCGCGCGGTTGAGGGGCCGTCCGGCCGTCGCCCAACTCACGTGCCGGCGGCGGGCGTTGTCGAGGCCGTCCGAGGGGTCGTACGTCGCCGGGCCCTGGACCGTGCCGACGTGGACCTCGTCGGGGGTGACGGTGACCACGAGGTCGCCGGGCTGCATCACGGTGAGGAAGACGTGCAGCTGGTACGCGGCTTGGCCGCGCATCTGGGTGCTGGCCTCCGGCATGGCGTCGGCGACCGCGCGCTGGACCTCCTGCTTGGTGGAGTCGGCGGGGATCTCCGGTACCTCCCGCCAGGACACCGAGCAGTAACCGTGCTCGATCCAGGCCGGGATGAAGTTGCGTCCGTCGACGTTGTAGCCGCGCACGAGCCAGCCGCGCTGGTCGTGCTCGACGGTGCCTGCGCGCCATCGGCGGACCCAGGGCTCGTCGTAGAAGTCGACGTGTTCGCCGGTCTGTTCCTCCAGTGTCCTGCGCAGTTCCAGCAGGTCGCGGTCGTCGTCGCCGGACGGTTGCGGGAGCTCGTCAGCGAACGCCTTGACGATCTCCTGCTTGTGGTAGGCGCTGGCGATCGGCTGGAAGGTTGCCGGGAAGAGCGTGTACAGCAGGACGTGGATCTGGGCGCGGCCCTTCTTGTGTCCCACCGACCGCTGCACGTCGAGGCACTCGTCCCGCAGGGCCCACGGGTCGTTCAGCAGTGCCTCCCGCTCGGGCAGGGGCCTCGCGGCGATCCGCTCCACCAGCAGGACCAGGATCTGGAACTGCGCCCACCGGTAGTTCAGAAAGCCCTGTCCGCCGTGCAGGAAGCCTGTCAGCGCGGTCTCCAGATCGACGTCGATCGTCGCCGCATCCAGGTCGGCCCAGGACAGGACCTCGTCGAGGATCTGGAGCTTCTTCCTGATGCCGATCTGCTCGGGCACCAGCGGGGCCATGTTCACGAACAGCAGCTCGGCCGCGAGGGCGATCGTCGCCGCTGGCGCGCCGTCGAGCTGGCGCCGCAGCTTGACGAGGAACGTGTCCGACGACGAGTCCGGCTGGTCCACGAAGCGGGCCCGCAGGTCGGAGGCGGTCGCCGCGGTCCACGACTCCAGGTCCCGCGCGATGGCCGACTGCCCGCTCAGCAGCCCGCCCCGGAAGATCCGCTGTACCACCGCCACAACCCCGGCGGCGCTCTCCGGCCGTCCCGCCATGCCGCTCACCCCCTCGTGCTCGAAGTGTCCAGCCTAGAAGGGCTTTTGGGTGGGCGTCCCGGGATCGGCCGACTCACCGTCCGCTCACATTGCCCTCACCTCGCCACCAAGGCATCCACGCCACAAACCCGAGTTTGCGCCAACTCCTCCTCAGTAGGCCGATTATCGGCCTCCGGGGCCGACGGTCGTTCGTGCGCCGGGGTTGACCTCAAGGTCGTTCTCAAAGGCGCAGACAGGGGGCGCACGCTCTGTGATGTGCGCCCCCTGAGTGGGGTGCGACGGGGATGTCGAGGACAGGGTGATCTACCTGGCATTCCTCAAGTACCGGTCAGTACCCCCGGTGTGGCGCAATTCACTCGACCCGGAACATCGCTCTGCCAGCATCTACACCCATCGAAAATCCAGGCGTCCGGAATGCGGCGGGGGACCGGCCATGGGACTGCTCGGCAATGAGCTGGCATTCGCTCACGCACTGACTGCCCAGGAGCGCGAGAGCGTCATGGCCCTCGGCAGCCGGAAGCGTTTCCCGGCCGACGCCCACCTCCTCACGGAGGGCGACCGGTCCAGTCATGTCGTGATCATCATGCGGGGGTGGGTGACGGTGTCCGTGGTGACGGACCGTGGGGCCACCCGGCTGATACTCGGCCTGCGCGGCCCGGGTGAACTCCTCGGGGAGATGGCCGCGTTGGACCCGCATCCCCGCAGCGCCACCGTGCGCGCGCTGGGCCCCATAGAGGCCCAGGTCATATCCGGGGATGCGTTTCGTCGTTTCCTCGCCCTGCATCCCAGGGTTAGCGGCCTGGTGATACGTCAGCTCACCTTCCGCCTCCGCAGCGCCGACCAGGAGCGGTCCGCGCTCGCCTCGCTCACCGTGCTCCAGCGCCTGGCCAGCCGGCTCATCGAACTCTCGGGAGCCGAACCCGCCGGCCCGTACACCCCTTCCGGAGCGGGTCCTTCGAGTGACCCCTCCGCCTCCGGCCCCGTCGTGCACCTCGCCCAGGACGAGCTGGCCGCCACGATCGGGGCCACCCGGGAAGCCGTCGCCAAGGCCCTGCGCCTCCTGCGCACGCAGAACATCGTCCGCACCGGCAACCGCATGGTCGAGATCCTCGACCCCGCACTGCTGGCCCTTCTCGCGGACGGTCATCAGGAGTAAACCCGCGCCCCGCCGTGTGTAAACGGCTACAGACGCCACTCCTCCCCGGCCCGACGCTGAAGGGACGGAGCGTTTCTCCGGCAGGACGGACCACGCCTTCGCCAGGACGAACCACTTGCCCGGCGGGACGAAGGACCTCTTCGCCGGGACGAACGACCTCTCTTCGGCACGACGAACCACCTCCCTTCGGCACCACGAACCACTTCTTCGGCACGACGAACCACTCTTCGGCAAGGACGGAACATGCAGGGGGCACGGGTGAACCACGACGCTCTGGACATCACCGAAGCGCACTACGAGTTGGTGATCAGCGTCGACGCCAGACGTTCCGGCGCCTACGACGACGTCGACAAGGTGCGGATGCGCGAGCGCATCTACCGCGTGCTGGAGACGGCGTTCGCCCACGCCAAAGTGGCGCGGGACGCCGTACACCTGGAGGACCGCGGCGACGGGGTGCTGCTGTCGGTGCCGGGGCGGATCGCGGCGAGCCGGCTGCTCGGCCTGTGGCTGATCGAGGTGCACGAGAAGCTGCGGGACGAGAACCGTGGCCTGGCCGTGCCCCTCGGGCTGCGCATCGGCATGCATGTCGGTCCCGTACGGCACGACGGCCGGGGCATCAGCGGACGCGCCGTCGACCTCGCCTGCAGGCTGGCCGACTCCACCGTCGCCCGCCGGCTGCTCGACGCCGAGAAGGCCGACCTGGTGCTGGTGACGTCCCAGTCCCTGTACGACGACGTGGTCGGCGCCGGCGGCAAGTTCATCGAGCCCGCGCACTACTCGCCGGCCCGGCTGGAGCTGAAGGAGGGCGAGGTCACCGCCTGGTTCCATCTGCCCGGGCGGACCGCTCCGGTGATCCCGGAGCCCGACCCTGCACCGCCGTCGCCATCGCCGTCGCCGTCGCCTTCGCCGTCCCCTTCACCGTCGTCGTCCGCTGCCGCCGGCGGCCCCCTGCACGCCGTCAACGGTGACGAGTCCGACGACGCCGAGGAGTTCGACGACAACGACGAGTTCGAGGTCGTGGGCGACGGCATGGCCGGTCATCGGCCCGGTGGCGTCGGCATTCATTACAACGTCATCGGCGACATGTCCCATCACCACGACAACGAGTACCAGGGCAACGTGCACATCGGCCGGAACACCGGCCGCGACGCCGAGCAGGGGAGGGGCTGAGCCGAGTGAGCGACGACGAGCAGGCGGGCGGCGCGGCCGACGACGCCCCCGAGAAGCCGGCCGGTGGCCGGTCGTCCGACGCCGACGACAAGAAGGCCGACGACAAGAGGTCCGGCGACCGGAAGGCCGGGGACCGGAAGGCCGGCGACAAGAAGGCCGGCGACGACAAGAAGCAGGCCAGGGACGACAAGTCCCGGGACGACGAGGGCGAGGACGACGACGAGAAGTCCGCCGAGGACGAGGCGGAGGACGAGGAGGACGAGCGGGAGAAGGAACGGGAGCGCGCCGCCGGGCGGTTCAAGGCGTACACCCGCGATCCCCTCGCCGAGGACCAGGGCGAGGACGGGCCCACCGACCTCGCCGCCGCCGCCCGCACCCGCCGGGCCACCCGGCTGCTGTTCGACGTCGGCCGGGACCTGCACCGCTTCGACCGCTCGTACTTCAACAACGCCCACATCGGCGACATCAACCTGCGGCTCGGCGCCCGCCGGTTCGGCGCGGGCATGCGCAGCGGACCCGTGCCCGAGGACGAACTGCGCAGGCTCCGCCGGGCCCACGTCGAACCCGAGGGGTACGTCCGGCTGCGCACCGCGCTCCGCGCCCGGCGGCTGCTGGTGCTCGGTGCCGCGCCCGGTACCGGACGTACCAGTACGGCGCTCTCGCTCCTCGACGAGGTCACCACCTCGGCGGCGAACGGCACCGGCACCGGCCCGGACGCGGAGCCCCCGGCCGGCTCCCGGGTGCTCAGGGTCGATCCGGACGGCGGGGTACGGCAGTTGGCCGCGTCGCTGGACGAGTCGCGGGGCGGTGAGGGCGAGGAGGCGCGGGCCGGCGTCGGGTATCTGCTGGAGCTGTCCCTCACCCGGCCCGGAGCACTGCCCCCGGACGAGATGGACCTCGACGAGCTCGCCGCCGCCCTGGCCCGCTGCGAGGCCTTCGCGGTGATCGTCGTGACGGTCGGGTCGGCGGCGAATCCGCTGCTCGCCGGGCGGTACGGCATGATCTGCCCGCCCGCGCCGACCGAGGAACTCCTCGCCACCCGGCTGCGCGAGCGGCTGGAGGAGCACGCCGCCGGAGCCGGGGAGGACGACACCGCGCCCGCCGACCTGCTGGCCCGCGCCGAGCGGGTCGCGGACCGGGAGGAGGTCAGGAACGCCGTCGGACTGAAGGATCTGCGGCCCGCCGAGGCCGAGGTCTTCGCATCGCTGCTGGCCGGGCACGTGCTGGGGGATGTCTCCCGAGACGCGCTGCTGGACGGGTGCCGGAGCCTGGCCGCCGTACAGGCCCAGGAGTGGTTCGCCGGAGTGGACCGGGCGCTGACGGCCCGGCCGGCCGAGGCGGAGCGCGGGGACCGGAACCCGGGACGGTCGGGTACGGCGACGCTGTTCCACCCGGTGGCGTTCCGGATCGCGCTCGCCGTACTCGGCGGGGCCTCGCACAGTGCCGTTGCCGCCGCCGCGCACCTGCTGACCTGGGAACTGTCCGTGCAGTCGGACCCGGACAGCACCCCGGCCCGCCCGCTGTTCTGCGACGACCCGGAAGCCGACCGGGCGCTCTCGCGTGCCGAACTCACCGAAGGCAAGGTCGAGGTGGACGGGCACGAGGTGCCGGCCCGGCTGATCTGGTACCGGGGATCCGCCCTGCCGTCCGCGGTGCTCACCGAGTTGTGGGACCGGCACTTCCCGGTCCGGGCGCCGGTGGTGCGCTGGCTGCGGCAGCTGGCGGACGACCCGCGCGACCAGGTGTGGATGCGCGCCGCGGTCGCCGCCGGAGAGCTGTGCGTACGGGACTTCGACCACGGCTACACGGAACTGATCCGCCCCCTCGCCGAGGCGACCACGAACCGCCGGCTGATCTTCGCGGCCACCACGCTGGACCAGGCGGCCGGCCACGCCTCGCACCGCAAGGCCGTGCACCGGCTGATCGGCGACTGGAGCAAGAAGGGCACCCCGTCGCAGCGCTGGAGCGCGGCCTGGGCGCTGGGGTACGGCAACGCCGCGGCCACCATGGACGACACCCTGGACGCCCTGGCCCGCATCGGGGTCCGTGACGAGGGGGAACTGGTCACCGTCGCCTCCCACAACGTCGTACGGCTGCTGGTGCTGCCGGACGCCGCCGAGGTGCTGGCGCGGATGGCCGAGTGGACCCACCACAAGCGCGAGCCGTACCAGGACCTGGGGCTCGCGGCGACCGTCCGGCTGGCGCTGACGACGGTGGACGAGCTGCTGATGGACCCCGACTCCCTGGGGGACGACAGCGATTCCCCCTGGGCGGACCGCGGGGACTGGCCGGTCGCGCTCGCCCTCGCCGCCATCCGGCCCGAACTCGTCGAGCCGATGGCCGACTTGATGTGGACCGCGCTGAACACGGCGCGGTCGAAGGACGTGGCGATGGACGCGCTGGAGGAACTGCTGCGGTCGGCCGTGCGCAAGGACGGCACCGAGTGGACCCGGCCGGGGCTGGCGGAGCTGCTGCCCGCGCTGGCGACCGAGGAGCACGACCGGCGGCGGCTGGACTGGCTGCTGCGCCGAATGATGAGCGACCCGGAGAAGCCGCTCCCCGACGCGGACGCACGCGACCTGTGGTGGCTCGCCGTCGCGCCGGAAGAGCGGGCGAGGCAGGACGGGCCGCGCCAGGACCGGCGGCGTCATGAGTGGCCGGGTCCGCACCGGCCGCATCCGGACAGGCCGCGTCAGGAGCGGCCGCGTCAGGACCGGCCGCGCCGGGAGAGGACCCGCGAGGAGGAGAGGCATGGCTGAGAACGAGGACGAGGCGCTCGACGGGGACGAGGCGGTCGGCGCCGACCCCGCGGGGCCCGCGGGTCCGTTCCTTCGGGACTTCAACACGCTGACGGACGGGTTCCCCAAGGTGAGTCCCCGGTCGGCGCTGGTGCAGTTCTACCGGAACGGCGGCTACACGGTGAAGAGGGCCTCCGGGGTCCAGCATGTCGACAGGCCGGTGCTGGCCCGGACGCACAGCATGTGCGAGATCGCGCTCGGCACCTATGTGACACCGCTCCAGATGGAGCTCCCGGCCGCCGGCGGCACCACCTTCTTCAAGGCCGAGGTGGACATCCAGTGGGCCGTCACCGACCCGCACCTGGCCGCCCTGGAGGTCGTCACCGACGTCGCCAACCGGCTCACCTCCCCGGTGCTGGAACGGCTGCGTGAGGTCACCACCACCTACCGGGTGACCGAGGCCGAACAGGCCAACCGCGCCATCACACGCGAGTGCGCGGGCGGCCGCTGGGCCGACCTGGGCTCCGAACTCGGTCTGCGGGTACGGCTGTACGTCCGGCTGCGGGTGGACGACCGGACCATCGAGCACGCCGACGAGGAACGGGACGCGCACGCCCAGGCCAAGGTGATCCGGCTGCGGCAGGAGTCGTACCGGCGCATGTTGCAGGGCGGGGAGCTGGAACAGCTCAGCTTCATGCTCGCGGCCGACCCCGAGGGGGCCAAGGACTTCCTGGAGAAGATCCGCCAGGAGGGCAGGCAGGACGAGAAGGACCGGGTCGCCCGGCTCTTCGCCATGGCATCCCGCGGCGAACTCGCCACCGTGGACGTGGAGACGCAGGTCCTGAACCTCCTCAACCAGGGCGACGGACGGCCCATGGTGGGTCCCATCGGGACGGTGCCCGCTCGTCGGCCCCGGGAGCTGGAGGCGTCCTCCGGCCGTCCGTTCAACCCGGACTGGGCCTCGGACGAGCCGCCCAGACGGCGCCCCCAGCGGGCGGAGCCCTCCCGGGGCGAGCCCGACCGGCGGTCCGACGGACGGGGCGCCGACCGGCGGGGGCCGGACCGGCGAGACCCCGACCGGACGGAGCCGTACCGGGGAGGGGAGGGCGACTACGACGCCGACTACGACGCCGAGTACGCCACACCGGGCACCCGCAGCCGGCGCGCGAGCCAACGGCCGGCCCCGTACCCGGACGACGACCCCGTTCACGACGACGGGCGCGCCCCGGGCCGGCGCCGGACGCACCGGCCCGACCCCTACCCGGACGACGACCGCGACCACGAGGACCGGCGCGTCCCCGCCCGGCGTCCGACCTACCGTCCGGAGCCCTACTCCCCGCGCGACGACGCCGATTACGACGACCCGCGCTCCCGCACGCCCCGGCAGACCTACCGTCCGGAGCCCTACTCCCCGCGCGACGAGGCCGATTACGACGATCCGCGTGTCCCTGCCCGGCAGCGGACCCACCGGCCCGAGCCGTACCCGGGGGCGGACCCCCAGGACGACGACCCGCGCTCCCGCACGCCCCGGCAGACCTACCGGCCGGAGCCCTACTACCCGCAGGACGAACCCGAATACGACGACCCGCGCACCCGGGCCGACCGGCGCCCGACCCACCGGCCCGAGCTCTACCCGGTGGACGACGACCGGGAGCCGCCGCGCCGCCGCCGTGCCGAGGACGACGGCTGGTCCTGGGCGGAAGAGGACCGATGAGCGCCGACGGGGCGGCACGCACCTCCCCCGACCCGGTCGTGCCCGTGCCGGACGGGGGTCGGCACCACCACGACCGGGCGGGGGAGCGCATCGCGGAACGGCTGCTGAACTCCGCCCGGGAGGACCTCGGCCGGGCCGACTCCAAGGCGGCCGTGCTGCTCTCGGGGACGCTCGCGCTGCCCGCGTTCCTGGTCGGCTGGCACGGCACCCCGAGGTGGGACGGGTTCGCCGACGTGACGCTGATCCTCTCCGGGGTGCTCTGGGCCGTCGCGGTGTCCGCGCTGGTCGGGGCGCTGATGCCGCGCACCGGCACGGTCCGCGGCCGGGACGAGGTGACGTACTTCGGCGATCTGGTGGCCGCCCGCGACCTGGCGGAGCTGTCCGCCCGGGTCGCCGAGGCCGGGCGCGATCCGGCCGCGTGGCTGCTCGTCCAGGCCGTGGACGCCAGCTCGATCCTCACCGCCAAGTACCGCGCCATCCGCTGGGGAGTGGGCTCGCTCGCCCCCTCCGCGGCACTGGCCGTGGTCTGGGGGCTGACCGCGCGCTGACGCGACCGGCCGGCACAAGGCAAGCAACGCAAGCACCCGAGCAACGCAAGCACCCCAAGCAACCTACGCACGCAGAGCAGAGACTCTCCGAGAATCAGGGGACGGCCGTGGAAAGAGTCACGGGAAGACGGCAATCACGAAGGGGCCGGGTGCGCCGCGCCGCGGTCTCGGTGCTGGGCGGCACCGCGGTGTTCGCGTCCCTGCTGGCACCGGCCGGTCAGGATCCGGTGCCCGCGGCGGACTCCGAACCGGCGTTCCCCGCGGTCAACTACGCGGTGGCCGTGGACGAGTCGGCCAGCCTCGCGCCCGAGGACATGAAGGCAGAGAAGGCCGCCGCCGCGCGCATCGCGCTGGGCGACGTGTCCTCGTCCTCGCATGTCACGGTCTTCGGCTTCGCCGCCGCCGAGAACGACGACCAGCGCGCGGTGGACCCGGTCTGCCCGCGCACCACGCTCGACGCGGCGGGCCGCGAAACGGTCGGCAGGTGCGTCGGCAAGCTGCGCAGCCGCAAGGAGAGCGAGGGCACCGGCACCGACCTCCCGAGCGCCATCCGGCAGGGCGTGCACGACCTGACCGACGGCTCCGACGCCTCGGAGCCCCGGGTGCTGTTCCTGCTGACCGACGGGAAGATGGACGTCAAGGACAGCCCCAAGTACGGCGATCCCGCGCACCGCCAGGCCGAGGGCGAACGGCAGTTGAAGCAGGCGTTGAAGGACGCCGCCGCGCAGAACGTCCAGATCTGGCCGCTGGGCTTCGGCCCCGACCCGGACAAGGGGCAGCTCGACCAGATCGCCGCCGGCGGCTACCAGAGGGGCTGTGTCGAACTGCCCTCCGCCACCCCGAAGGCCCACAAGGTCAACGGGGCCAAGGACGTCGGCCCCACGCTGGAGCGGATCTTCGCCGCCGCCCACTGCCTGCGCCACGAGGAAGGCCCCAGCAAGCGGCCCCCGGCCACGCTGGAGATCGGCATCTCCCCGCTGGCGACCGTGGGCAGCATCGTCGTCGACAAGGGCGACCCCGAGGTCAGGATCAGCTACATCGACCCCAGCGGCGACAAGGTCCCCACCTCCGGGACGTACAAGAAGTCCCGCTTCGAGCTGGCCGGCGGCACCGGACCCGTCGAGGCGCTGAAGATCGTCGACCCGCTGCCCGGCACCTGGAAGGTGAAGGCCGAGGCACCGGAGGGACATCGCTCGCTGCCCGTCGCGGTCAGCGTGCTGTGGCAGGGCGAGCTGCGCGGCGCCATCACCATGGACCCGCCCTCGCCGCAAGCCGGCGAGAAAGCCACCGTGACCATGCGACTGCAGACACGCGAGGGCTACGAGATCAAGGACCCGCGCGACTACGAAGGGCTGCGCGTGCGCAGCGAGCTGACCGGGGACGGTTTCTCCCCGCTGGCACTCGACCTCGCCGACGGCGGCAAGGGCACCGACCCGAAGGCGAGCGACGGCTCCTTCACCGGCACCGTGACGATCCCGAAGGACGCCGACGGCGCGCTGAAGGTGAGCGCCACCCTGACGGCCTCCGGGCTCAGCGCCGACACCCGCAGCGAGGGCAGCACGGTCGCGCCCGGCGAGCTGCCCGTCACCGCCGCCCTCGAACTGCCCGCCGCCGACACCCACCCCGGCGCCACCGTCACCGGCACCCTCGCCGTCCACAACACCACCGACACCCCGCACACCCTGCGGCTGTCCGTGGCCGACCTCCGGTCCGGGCTGCTCACCGTCAAGCCCGCCGAGATCACGCTGAAGCCCGGCGAGTCCGGCACCCGCGAGGTGCAGGTCGAGGTCGCCCCCGCGGACGTCTTCGGCGACCGCCTCGGCGACGACGGGCTGAAGCTCGCCGGCACCGTCACCGCCGTCGACACCACCGACGGCGACCGCACCCTCGTACGGTCACCGCTGTCGGTGCGGGTCGTGCCGGAGCCGGGGATCTGGGAGAAGTACTGGTGGGCGTTCGTGTCGGCCGCCGTCCTGATCGCCCTCGCCGGCGCGGCCCTCGTCGCCTGGCGGCAGCTGCGCAACCGGCGCAAGGACCCCTACGGCCTGATGCTGCACCTGGTGTCGGAGGACGGCCGGGTCCTCAACGAGCACCCGGCGGGGCACGGCAACAGCAAGCACTGGTACGAGTTCGCCGTCGTCGAGGCCCATCGCAGCCCACGCATCGAGCGGCGCCCGCACGGCCAGTACGCCGTGCAGCGCAGCCGTGAGGGCGGAGCGGTGCTGCGCACCAAGGGCGCCGGCCGTACCGCGCTGACCACCGGCGGTCAGGTCCAGCTGACCGACACGCTGAGCCTTGCCCTGGGCGAGGACACCCGGCCGGGGCGCAGCAACCGCCGCAGGCCGCCCGCCGCGGGGGCCACCGTCGGCGCAGGCTCCTCGACCGGCCCCGGCGACAGCGGCAACGACAGCCCCTTCACCTCGTACCTGTGACCCGCACATCCACGGACGTACCCAGCACGAACCTGCGGCCGCGTCGGCCGTAGAGCGGGGAGGAAACCCATGAAGATCTTCCAGCCGATGCTCTTCGTCGGCCTGGGCGGCACCGGGGGACTGGTCGGTGCCGAACTGGAACGCAGACTGCGCGCCGAACTGTGCGGCCCCGACGGCATGGCGCTCAGCCGGCAGAGCGGCCACGCCCCCTTCCAACTGCCCGACTGCCTCCAGTTCGTGTACGCGGACTACAGCGAAGCCGACCTCCACCGGCTGCCGCAGTTCAATGTGGACCCGTCCCTGCGGGCGGCGTACGCCCGGACCTCCCGGGCCACCCACAACCTGCTGCCGAACTTCGACGCCTCACCCGAAGTCACCAAGATGCTCCGGGCCGTTCTGCGCGACGAGGTCGCCGACTGGTTGCCGCCGCGCATCGACGAACCGAAGGTCACCCCGCTGCACGCCGGTGCCGGCCAGCTGCCCACCGTCGGCCGCGCCGCCCTGTTCGCCACCCTGAGGCACAGCCTCGCGCCCGTCCTGGAGCCGCTGCTGCAGGCGATCGACTCGATGGCCAGGGCGGCGGGCGAACTGAGCGAGCTCGGCGGCGGCAAGGTCAACGGCTGCGACGTCTTCGTGGCCTTCTCGGTGGCCGGCGGCACCGGCGCCGGGATCTTCCTGGACTATCTGCACCTGATCAACCACGCCTTCCAGATGCGCCGCTTCGACGGCGTGAAGATCTACCCGCTGGTCGTCATGCCGTCGTCGTTCTCCGCCGCCACCGGTGGCGGAAGGGAGGCGGAGCTCAATGCGGCCCGGGCGCTGGTCGACCTGTTCCGGCTGGTCGACACGCAGAACGCGCCGTCGGAGGGCGCGGAGATCGGCGATCTCGACCACGAGGTCGGCCTCGGCATCCGCTACCCGGGCATGATGCCCATCCGGCTGCGCACCGGCATCCTGCCCACGGCGTTCCTTTTCAGCCCGACCGCCGGCATCCGCGCCGACGACCTGCGCCGCTCCATCGTCTCCCTGGTGATGTCGCTGATCGGCACCGAACTGGGCGACGGCCGCGCCCAGGGCCGCAAGCAGGCCTCCGACGACGACTTCACGACCTTCGCCGCGAGCTTCATCAACCGGGGCGTGCAGCGCAGCGCCGTCTCCCCGACCGGCATCGGCCGGCAGGGCGTCTCCACCAGCCTGGTGGCGTCCATGACCGCGCCGATGGACCAGCTCGCCGACCTGGTGGCCGGGCGGCTGCTGCGGCTCGCGGTCACCGATCTCGTGGCCCGGCCGCGGGCCGCGCTGCGGGACGGTGCGGTGCCGATGATCCGGGAGCTGTTCGCCGACTCCCACCTCGAAGAGCTCTGGGAACGCAGGCAGTTGCCAGTGCCCGAGCCCGATCCGCTGCCGCGCGGCGGCAAGAACATCGAGCAGGCGCTGGGCGAGCGCGTCGCGGACATGCAGCGACTGCTGTCCGACCTGCGGTCCGAGGCCGAACGCGCGGCCACCGCCATGGCCGACCGGTTCGCGCCGCGCCCCGCCATCGACAAACTGCTCCAGAGCGTGGACCCCTTCCTCGCCGAACGCGTCGTCAGGGGCGTCCCCGACAGCGACGAGCCGATCGCCCGGCTCGGCTTCCTCGGCATGCTGGACAACCGCGCCCGCAGCCCGCAGCGCCCGCCGGGCGTGAAGGAGCAGCCGCCCAAGATCCCCCGGATCAAGGGCCAGTTGGGCGGCCTGGCACCGGCCCGCTGGGGCGACGACGACGTCCAGGCGGCCATCCAGGAGCAGGACGCCTGGTACCAGTGGCGCTGCCGCACGGTGTGGCACGAGGCCTGGCGGGAGCAGCAACAGCACTGGCAACCCCACGCGGACGCGGCCGGCGCCGACATCGTGCGCCTGGTGAACGCCTTCCGCACGCACAGCGACCAGGAGCGCAAGACCTCCGAGCAGAAGGGCCGCGAACTGTACGAGGACCGCACCGGGATCTCGTATCTGCTGCCGCCGCAGCGCACCCTGAACCACTTCTACGAGGACGTCGTCACCCGGCTCATCCGCCGGGAGGGACTGCGGGAGAACGACGACGAGGCCGCGCTGCTGCTCAAGCTGGTCGACGGCGACACCTGGCGTCAGGTCCACACGCTCAGCCGGCGTGACCCGGAGGGCTCGGTGGCGCGGGTCAAGGGGCAGCTGGAGGCCCGGATCACCCGGCTGTTCGCCGAGAGCGGCGCGCACCTGGAGGAACGGCCGCTGCTGCCGTCGATGGGCATGCTGCTGGCCGCCGCGGCGGGCGACGCGGACGCCACCGAGCAGGTCAGCAAGGAGGCGCTCGACCTGTTCGGCCGCAAGCTCGCCGGGCTGCTGCCGGTCGGGTTCACCCCGGAGGGCACCGGACTGCTGCGGGTGCTGGTCACCCACCCTCGGGTGCAGGCCGTGGAGGAGGTTCAGGAGTACCTCGGCAAGACGCTGCGGCTGCCCACGGACGCGAAGAACTCCGTGGAGTACCGGGGCGTGGAGAGCGACTCCGTCACCGTGGTCCTCTTCCGCAGCGAGATGAGCCTCACGCAGGTGCCCGAGGCCCGCAAGGTGCTGCGCCAGTGGGCCCGCGCGAAGGACTCCGAGCAGGCCCAGGACGTCCTGCGGTGGCGGCAGCGGCTCGGCTTCCGCGACAGCTGGATGGTGAGCAGCGAGGAGGACCGGCGCGTCATCATGCACAGGCTGCTGTGCTGCATGTGGAACGGCCAGGTCGACGTGGTCGACGGCGACCCCGCGTCGCCGGAGCGGGTGCGGCTGCGGCTGTTCCCGGACAAGGGCGCGCACGTCCCCGGCGTGCGGCTGCGCCTCGGGGACTACCCCGGCGGGGTGTCCAGCTGGGCCGAGTTGCTGCGTGCGTACGAACGCTGGACGGTCCTCGACGACGAGCGGACCGTCGAGGACTACTGCCGTGAGCTGATGGGGGCCCAGCCCTCCGGCCTCGCCCGGACCGGCAGCGAACCGCACCCCCTCTTCACCGACCTCGTCGAGAAGATCGCCCCGCGCCAGCTGGAGCTGCTGGCGGACCGCCGGGAACAGGGCGGCGAGCGCGTCGAGGGCTGGGTGCGGCCGCTGTGGGAGTTCTGGGCGGAGACCCTCCCGGCCGCCCTGGACACCGAGTTCGGCGACCAGCGCGCCGTCCAGCCCACTCTGCGCACCCTGCTGGAACACGTCCGAGGCGGCACCCCGACCGGCCCCCGCACCCCGGACGGCCTCACGGAACCCCGCCGCCGCCCTCAGGACGACGACTTCGGCACCGCCCCGGTCGACTCCTTCGACTCCCGGGACACCTACCGACGCGACGACGGCGACCGGGACGAGAACGCCGACGAGCGAGCGCGGGGCGGGGGTCGGTACGGCGACGACGACGGGCCGTACGGCGGCGAACGCGGCGACAGCCGTCATGAGGGCTACGACGACTACGACCGGCCCGGCAGCGGGCGCCGTCGTGAAGAACCGGGCGAGGAGCGGGACTTCTGGGGTGAGCCGCGTGACGGTGGCGGCGGGCGCCGTCGCGGCGCACGTGGCGACCACGACGAGACCGGCGGCGACGACCGGCGGGACGGCGAGGACCGCGACGGACCGGGCGCCCGGCGGCGCGAGCGTGGTGAGGAGTACGGCACCCGGACCACCCCCCGGGACGGTGACGACCTGCCTCCACCGCCGTGGGACGACGACGCCGCCCGGCGCGGCGGCTCCTGGGACGGTGACGTGCTGTGAGCGTGCGGCAGGACTTCGGTGCCGTCATCCATCTCGACCTGCGGGCCGGGGCGGCAGCGCTGCACAGCCCGTCGGCACTGCGGGCCAGGGTCGCCCAGGAGTTGGGCCGGGCCGGGCTGCCCGAACCCGACGATCCGCTGTTCCTGGTGGTCGACACCCCGGCCGGGCTGACCGATCACCGGCCGCAGTACGAACTCATCACCGGCTACCGGGCCGTGGGCGAGGTCAGGCTCCTGGTGCTGCTGGTCGGCAGCGCACCGGGCTCGTTCGCGGGCGAGGAGGGCGGCTTCCAGCCCGACCGCCGGCTGCTGCGCCCCTCGGTGCTGCGGGCGCCGGGCAGCGCGCTGCTGTGGGCCGGCGACCTGCGCTCCGCCCGCACCGCGCTGGAGCAGCCCGCACCCGACGACCCGGACGCGCTGGCGGTCCTCGTCGACGTGCTGTCGGTCCCGGACGTCTACCTCAGCGTGCTGCACGGCATCCAGTCGCTGCCCGAGGCCGTCGCCGCGCCCGGCGTACGGCTGCTGGAGCAGGACTTGCCGCCGGAGGTGCGCGACCGGGCCTGGCGCGACGCGCTCACCCGGTTCGCCGGCGAGGACACCGAACTCGCCCCGGACGTCCTGCTGACCGCCTCCTCCGGCGCCGATCTGCCGGAGCCGCTGCGCCGTCTGGTGGTGGGCCGGGGCGGCCAGGACCTGGGACACCGGGAGCCCGGCGGAGTGGCGGAGGACGCCCACCGCGCCTGCGCGGACGCCCTCGACCACGCCGAGGACGCGCTGGCCGGGCTGCGGACCCTGCCCGGGCTCCTGCGCGCCTCGCGCCGTGAGGCGTTCGAGGCGGACGTCGACCAGGCACGTCAGGCGCTGGACAACTACCGGGACCTCGTCGCCACGGCCCTGCGCAGCGGCGGCGGCACGGCAGCGTCCGCCGCCGAGTCGGCGACCCGGCTCGCGGCCCTCGGACTGCGGGTGCCGTCGGCCGAGGGCATGGGCGAGCGGATCGGCGAGGGGCTGAAGGACTTCGCCGGGAAACTGCTCGGTCAGGGGCTCGCTCTGCGGTCGGTGGCCCAGCGCTTCACCGGCCTCGCGGGGCGCGCCGAGCCACTGCCGGGGACGGCGTTGCTGCCGAGGCTCGCCCCGTACTCCGCCGAGGCGGTGGCCCGGCAGACGGGGACGGCGGACGCCGGGGCAGCCGGCCTCCCGGTGACGGGGCCGTTGGCGGCGGCCTGCGCGGGCCTGCTCGGTGCCCTGTGGTCGGGGCCGTTCCTCGCCCTGGCGGTCGTCGTGCCGCTGCTGTTCGTCGGCATGGCGATGCTCGGGACGGCCCGGCTGCGCGGTGCGGGACGCCCCGGCCGCTGGGCCGTCGCCCCCAGGGTCGCGGCGGTCGGCGGCACGGCGGTCGGCGCCGGGGTGTCATACGCCACCGAACCCCCGGTCTGGCTCGGCACGATCGGGCTGCTGCTCGGCTTCGGCGTCGCGCTGGAGACGGTACGCCGGCTGTGGCGGTCAGCCGCCGCGGACTGGGCGCCGGGCCACACAACTGCCGTACTGCGCCGGGCTCTTGACGGGCTCGACGCCCTGCTGGCCGAGGCGGTCCGGGAGCACTGGGCCGTCGAGGAGCGCCTGTACTGCGCCGACGCCGCCCGTTCCGTCGCCGGCATGCTGCGGGCGACGGCTGCGGCGGCGGAGGCCGAGGCGGTGCCCGAGCCCGCGCGGGTCGCGGCGGCCGGGGTGCCCGGCGGCTTCGACATACCCGGCGCCCGCACGCCTGCCGAGGACGACTGGCTCGCCGACGACCTGGACCTCGGCCCGGACGACGCCGGTGCCGGGGCCGACGACGGTGAGAGCGACTGGGCGAGCGTGTACGCCTGGGACGACGGTCCGTCGTGGGAGGAGCCCGCACAGGAGAAGGGGCACGAGACGGGTCCGGAGCAGACGTCTGCCGCCCCGTCGCGGGACCGCGCCAGGGGGGTGCCGCGCTGGCTGGACCGGGAGAGCGGTGAGGGCGGGCCCGACCTGGTCGCCACCTTGTCGGCCGATCTGACGGACGCCGCCCTGGAGGCGATGAAGTCCTACTGGGGTGCCGTCGAACGCGGCCAGGCCGGCACCCTCGCCGTCCGGCGCACCGAGGAACGGGTCCGCGCACTGCTGTCGACGGCCCGTCATCACCTCCAGCACAACGGCGTCCTGGCCCCGCCTCCGTTCGCCGCTCCCCGCCGCGTGCGCGCCACCTCGGCCAACCTCCTCGGCACCGACCCGCACGGACCGGCCGACCTGGTCGGCGCCGAAGCCGACCGGCAGGCCGTCGTACAGCTGTCCTCACCCGAGCAGGGCGCACTGCTCAGCCGCGATCCGGCGGCCGCGGTGTGGCTCAGGTTCGCCCCCAGGGCCGTACGCGACGAGGTCGAGAAGGCCTGGCGGTCCAGCGGCTCGGTCCACCCGGACGAGGTCCTGTGGACGTCGTCGGGACGCTACGCCGGCCTGGTACGGCTCACCCCGCTCCGGATCGGCGTGGTGCACACCGTCCGCCCCCGGCACGGCGCCGAGCCCGACGGGACCGACGCCGACGCGGCACTGGACTTGGACGACGCGCTGGACACGTACGGCACGACGAACCCGTACGACCGTGCCGAGCCGGTGAACCGCCACGCGCGCGCCAACTCCCATGACTGGACGGCCCAGTCCTACGACTGGCCCGACACGGACGGACGGCCGGACGCCGGCGACCGAGGGGACGGCGACCCCTGGTGATCCGTCTCCCGCACCCCGTCCGGGTGCACCCGCACACCCCGGTGCTCAGGTACGAACGAAAGGACCGCCGGTGAGCAGCATCCCGTATCCCCCGCAGGGGCCGGGCGGTCCGCCTCCGGACAAGCTCGCGTTCACCGTGCCCTCGGGGCGGCGCCGGGTCACCCCGGTGCGCGTGGGCCGGGAGGTCCGTCGCGACCGGCCGCTGCCCCAGCTGATCCGCAAGGCGAGGCTCGACGACGAGGGACAGCAGTGCGTGCAGGTGCGCCTGAGCGCCAAGGACGCCGCGAATCCGGCGGCGCGCGCCCTGCTGGACACGGAGGCGGGCACCGCGCTGCAACTGCAACACCTGCTCGGAGACACGGAGTTCGCGGCCCTCTTCCCGAGGATCGTCGGCTACGAGCTGGACGCGGCCGAGCCGTTCCTGCTGTACGACCCGCCGCGTGGCACGCCCGTCGCGCGGATTCACGTGATGTCCGCGACCGACCAGGACGTTCTCACCAGGGATCTGATGCTGGCCCTGTGTCTGCTGGAGGGCCAGGGGCTGGTACCGCGCGACATCTCACCCAACTCCGTGCGCTGGGACGGCGCCAAGGTGCAGCTGTGGGGGCTGGAGTCGGTGACCCGGAGCGGCCGGCCGAGGCGCCCGTGGGGCCGGACGCCGTTCTGCCCGCCGGAACAGCGAAGGGGCGAGGGGCTCGCCGACTCCCGGGACGCGGTGTGGAGCGCGGCCCAGGTGCTCTACCAACTGGTGACCGGACGGCCCGGACCGGCCGACCGGACACCTCCCGACCTCGCCGAACACCGCAGGCTCGACCGGACGTTGCGGGACGCCTTCGCGCCGCGTGCGGCCGACCGGCCGACGCCCGCCGAGGTGCTCGACCTGGTGAAGCCGGGCGCCGCCAGCCGCGTCCGGCTCGCGGTGCCGCCCGACGAGACGCGCCCGCACCACGAGGCCTTCGACGAGGCGCTGCGCCTCAAGCGCGCGGCACCGGCCGGGCGGAGCGACGGAGCGGCCCGCGACGACGGCGAAGTGCTGTGCCCGTACTGCCTGGAGACCATCCAGCTCGACCTCACCAAGCTGTTCGTCACGGACAGCCGCATGCAGTACAAGCCACTGGACCTGGCGGGCATCACCAACCCCGTGCGGCGGACCGACATCATGCGCGGTGCCGTCCAGAAGTGCATGGCGGACCCGGACTTCCCCGAGCACTTCATCCCGGTGCCCTATCTGACGTACGGCCGCCCGCTGACCGTCGCGATGGTCGGCCAGTCCTCCACCGGCAAGAGCCATCTGCTGACCCAGATGATCGCGGCCATCACCGACGGCGGGCTGGAGCCGTACGGCCTGAAGTGGCAGTCCGTCAATCCGGAGCAGCATGCCCGGTTCGTGCGGGAACGGGTGCAGCCGCTGCGCAACGGCAAGGTCCTGGACCACACGGCCGCGCTCGGTCTGGACGATTTCGCCCGCTTCGTGGAGTCCCTGCTGATCACCGACGCCCGCGGGCAGGTGCGCCCGGTCGCCTTCTTCGACCTCGGCGGCGAGGACCTCGTACGCACCGACGCGGCGCTGCGGTTCCTGCTGGGCGTCGACGCCCTGGTCTTCGTCGTCGACCCGGCGCTGGCCCTCCCGCTGCCGCAGCTGGACCACGCCAGGGAACGCTGGGGAGTCGAGGTGAACCGGGACGGCGACCTCGCCTTCGGCACCGTCCTGGACCGGCTGCCCAAGAACGGCCCGTACGTGGACGTGCCGGCCGCGATGGTGCTCGGCAAGGCGGACCTGCTCAGGTTCCAGCCGCCCGTCGACCGGTGGCTGACCCGCCCGCCGGCCGGCTCCCTCGACCCGGCGCTGATGCGCGAGGAGAGCCGGGATGTCCACGGGCTGCTGCGCCGGCACGCCGGCCAGGCGTGGCTGCGCCCCTTCGACGCGATCCGCCGCTGCACTCTGCACATCGCGTCCGCGACCGGCGGCCAGGAGGACCAGGGCCGCTATCCGGCGGGCGCGGGGCCCCGGCGGGTGCTGGAGCCGCTCGTCGCGCTGCTGGCGATGCACGGCCTGATCCAAGTGCCGGGCGGCGCCGAGGCGTTGGCCGTGGGCGAGGCGCCCGCGCTGGAGGCGGTGCCGTGGGACGAAGCCGGGGGATTCGAGGCGACGTCCGCAGGATTCGAGAGGTCTGAAGGGCCCGAGGAGCCCGAGGGATCCGAGGGAGGGGAACATCGGTGAGCGACTTCCAGGACCGGGGACCGGTCCACCAGGCGGTCTTCCGCTGGGACGGCAACCACGGCCGGCAGGGCACCGGCATGAACGCCGTCGCGCACTCCTGCGAGCCCGAGCGGGCCGAGGAACTCGGCCGGGAACTGGGCCCGTTGCTGTGGGTGTCCGGCGCGGCGGCGGCACGCCCGAGCGTCGTGCGCACCGTGTCCCGCGACGGTGACGTCCTGCTCGTCCAGCGCTGGCCCACCACCGACCGGGGCGGCCGGCCCAGCACGGTCAGCCATGTCCTCATCGGCGACCGAGGCACCCTCAGGGTCCGTGAGTGCCTCGGACTGGCGTACCCCGGCTGGCGCAAGCAGGAGAGGGCCGAGCAGGCGTCGGGGCGGCTGCCCGAGATCGACTCCGCGAGACTCGACGACCTCGCGCACAAGCGGCTGCCGGAGATGCTGGAGCGGCTGCCCGAGGTCGCGCACGCGCTGATCCTCACCACCGCGGAGCTGCTGCGCGATCCGACGCAGCGGGTGTCGCTGCTCCTGGAGGAGGAGACCCCGCGCGACTGGCCGGACCGGGACGCCGTACCGCTGGTGTATCTCGGGCTCTTTCTGCTGTTCGGGCGCTGGCTGGGGCAGGAGTGGACGTTCGCCACCTGCGACTCCGTCGACACCCACGCGCTGCGGCTGATGGCCGTCCCGCGCTGGGAGCCGGACACGGGCGGTTCCGGCCCGCTGGCCAGGGTCATGGGCCGCCCGCACGGCAAACCACGCTTCGAGCACAAGGCGGCGACCCGGCTGGTGGACTACCTCCTCGCGCACCGGGAGGCGGCTCCTGGCGTACCGCAGCTCGTCGGGGAACTCCCCGACGGCGCGACCCTGGACTGGGAGCGACGCCGTGACCGGCTCTGGAGAATCCTGGGGGAGGAGAGGGAGCAGGACCGGGATCGGGAAGCGAGGCGAACGCGGGACCGGGAGCCGGAGCGGCCCACGACACCCGCCGCCGCCCGGGCCATCGTCGCCCCGGAGCCGTACGGAGAACCGTATGCGAGCCCCGCACTCGCGACCTCTCCACCGGCGCCGCCCCCTGCCCCCGTGACGCCGTTGCCGCCCCCTGCCCCCGTGACGCCCCCGCAGCCTTTCCAGCCGCCGCACACCCACGGGAGCCCGAACGGCCACGACCCCCATGCCCTGCATGTCCTGCGCCGGGACCTGCGTGAGTACCGGCGCGGGGACGGGAGCCGGCGCAGCATCCTGATGGCGGATCTGCGCACGCGGCCCGACGAGGTGCTCCTCGGCGAGCTGCGTTCCGCCGAACTGCCGCGGGACTCGGTGGAGCTGCTGCTGAACGAGCTGGGCCGGCCGGACCGTGTCGAGGTGCGTCACCTGGACGTGCGACACGAGCTGTGCGCCGAGGTGCTGCACAGGAACCTGTACTTCACCCCGCAGACGGCGAACGGGGAACACCCGTCGAGGAAGGCCATGACCGACCTCTCGGCCGACCTCTTCACCTGGGCCGTCGCGCCGCTGGCCCGCGACGAACGCTATCTGCGCGATCTGCGGGAACTGCTGTACCGCATGAGCCGGGACCCTCACCCCACCACGGGCAACTGGCTCCGGCAGAGCATCATCGAACCGGCGAACGGCAGGGTCCCCGACCTGCCGCCGGTGCTGTGGAGCCAGCTCCTGCGGGACGCGATGACCCGCAACGAGGGGCCACCACCCGCACCAGCCCTGCCCCGCCCCATGACCGTGCCCCCGGCGCCCCAGGCGATCCCGGCCCCCGCGCAGCCGGCCGCCTTCACGCCGGAGCCGCTCACCGCCATGGCGCGGATCTCCGACCTGATGAACAACCCCGGCTGCTTCATCGGAAGCAGCCTCGTCGTGATCGCCGTACTACTGGGGGTTGCCCTGATGCTCTTCGTCTAGCACGTGATCCCTACGGGATCAGCACTCGATGATGTTGACCGCCAGTCCGCCCCGGGCCGTCTCCTTGTACTTCACGGACATGTCGGCGCCCGTCTCCTTCATGGTCTTGATGACCTTGTCCAGGGACACCTTGTGCGAGCCGTCCCCGCGCATGGCCATCCGCGCCGCCGTGACCGCCTTCACGGCGGCCATGCCGTTGCGCTCGATGCACGGGATCTGGACGAGGCCGCCGACCGGGTCGCAGGTCAGGCCGAGGTTGTGCTCCATGCCGATCTCGGCGGCGTTCTCGACCTGCTCCGGGGAGCCGCCGAGCACCTCCGCAAGCGCGCCCGCCGCCATCGAGCAGGCCGAGCCGACCTCGCCCTGGCAGCCGACCTCGGCGCCGGAGATGGACGCGTTCTCCTTGAAGAGCATGCCGATCGCGCCGGCGGCCAGCATGAAGCGGACCACGCCCTCCTCGTCCGCGCCGGGCACGAAGTTGATGTAGTAGTGCAGGACGGCCGGGATGATGCCCGCCGCGCCGTTGGTCGGGGCGGTCACGACCCGGCCGCCCGCCGCGTTCTCCTCGTTCACGGCCATCGCGTAGAGCGTGATCCACTCCATGGCGAGCGCCTTCGGGTCGCCCTCGGAGCGCAGCTTGCGGGCCGTGTTCGCGGCGCGGCGCCGGACCTTCAGGCCGCCCGGCAGGATGCCCTCCCGCGACATCCCCCGCGACACGCACTCCCGCATCACCTGCCAGATCTCCAGCAGGCCTGTGCGGATCTCCTCCTCCGTGCGCCAGGCCCGCTCGTTCTCCAGCATCAGCGCGGAGATCGACAGGCCCGTCTCCTGCGTCAGCCGCAGCAGCTCGTCGCCCGTGCGGAAGGGGTACTTCAGGACCGTGTCGTCCAGCTTGATGCGGTCCGCGCCGACCGCCTCCTCGTCGACGACGAAGCCGCCGCCCACCGAGTAGTACGTCTTGGAGAGCAGCTCCCCGCCGGACGCGTCGTACGCCCACAGCGTCATGCCGTTCGCGTGGTAGGGCAGTGTCTTGCGACGGTGCAGGACCAGGTCCTCGTCGAAGGAGAACGGGATGTCGCGCTCACCGAGCAGCCGCAGCCGGCCCTCACTCCTGATCGCCTCCACCCGCTCGTCCGCCGTCTCCACGTCCACCGTGCGCGGCGAGGCGTCCTCCAGGCCGAGCAGCACCGCCTTCGGGGTGCCGTGTCCATGGCCGGTCGCGCCCAGGGAGCCGTACAGCTCGGCCCGTACGGACGCGACGGAATCCACCAGACCCTCATTACGCAGTCGGCGGGCGAACATGCGTGCCGCGCGCATCGGGCCGACCGTGTGGGAGCTGGACGGGCCGATGCCGATCGAGAACAGGTCGAAGACCGAGATGGCCACGGGGGACTCCTCAATACGGGGTGGAACAGGGGCGTGGGGTGTCCCGCTCACCTACGAGTGTGCGGGACACCCCACAAAAAGGAACTACTTGTTCAGACCGGGGTACAGCGGGTGCTTGTCCGCGAGCGCCTTGACCCGGGCCTTCAGCGCATCCGCGTCGTAGGACGGCTTCAGCGCCGCGGCGATGACGTCCGCGACCTCGGCGAAGTCCTCGGCCGTGAAGCCGCGGGTGGCCAGGGCGGGCGTGCCGATGCGCAGACCCGAGGTCACCATCGGCGGGCGCGGGTCGTTCGGGACGGCGTTGCGGTTGACCGTGATGCCGACCTCGTGGAGACGGTCCTCGGCCTGCTGCCCGTCCAGCTCCGACTCACGCAGATCCACGAGGATCAGGTGCACGTCGGTGCCGCCGGACAGCACGTTCACGCCGGCCTCGCGGGCGTCGGCGGCGGTCAGGCGGTCGGCGAGGATCCGCGCACCCTCGACCGTACGGCGCTGGCGCTCCTTGAAGTCCTCGCTCGCGGCGACCTTGAAGGAGACCGCCTTGGCCGCGATCACGTGCTCCAGGGGACCGCCCTGGAAGCCCGGGAAGACGGACGAGTTCAGCTTCTTCGCGAAGTCCTTCTTCGCGAGGATGATGCCGCCGCGCGGGCCGCCGAGCGTCTTGTGCGTGGTTGAGGTCACCACGTCCGCGTGCTCGACCGGGTTCGGGTGCAGCCCGGCCGCGACCAGCCCGGCGAAGTGCGCCATGTCGACCCACAGGTACGCCTCGACCTGGTCGGCGATCCGGCGGAACTCGGCGAAGTCCAGCTTCCGCGGGTACGCTGACCAGCCGGCGATGATCACCTTCGGGCGGTGCTCCTTGGCGAGCCGCTCGACCTCGGCCATGTCGACCAGGCCGGTCTCGGTGTCCACGTGGTACGGGACCACCTTGAACTGCTTGCCGGAGAAGTTCAGCCGCATCCCGTGCGTGAGGTGGCCGCCGTGGGCCAGGTCCAGGCCCAGGATGGTGTCGCCCGGCTGGGCCAGCGCGAACAGGGCGGCCTGGTTGGCGGAGGCGCCCGAGTGCGGCTGGACGTTGGCGTACTCGGCGCCGAACAGCTCCTTGACCCGGTCGATGGCGATCTGCTCGGCGACGTCGACGTGCTCGCAGCCGCCGTAGTAACGGCGGCCCGGGTAGCCCTCGGCGTACTTGTTCGTGGCGACCGAGCCCTGCGCCTCCATGACCGCGACCGGCGCGAAGTTCTCGGAGGCGATCATCTCCAGGGTGGACTGCTGGCGCTCCAGCTCGGCGTCGAGGGCGGCGGCGATCGCCGGGTCGAGCTCGTGCAGGGGCGTGTTCAGAAGCGACTTGTCAGACATAAGGGGTGTAACTCCTCAGCCGGCGGTGTGGGCGACGTACTCATCGGCGGAGAGCAGGTCGGCCGGCTCCTCCGTGATGCGTACCTTGAACAGCCAGCCGCCCTCGAAGGGGGCCGAGTTCACCAGTGCCGGGTCGTTCACGACGTCCTCGTTGATCTCGGTGATCTCGCCGGTGACCGGGGAGTACAGGTCCGACACCGACTTGGTCGACTCCAGCTCGCCGCAGGTGTCACCCGCGGTCACGGTCGAGCCGACCTCGGGGAGCTGGGCGTAGACGACATCGCCGAGCGCGTTGGCCGCGAACTCGGTGATGCCGACCGTCGAGACGCCGTCCTCGGCGGTCGACAGCCACTCGTGCTCCTTGCTGTAGCGCAGCTGCTGGGGGTTGCTCATGGCCTGAATTCTCCTGTACGCGCGGGAGTGGTGATGAAGGGGGGACCGCTGGAAACGTGCGTGAGCAGCGCAAATGTGCGCAGGCTCACCATTGGCCGCTGCCAGTCTCTACTTCTGGAGCTACTTCTGCCGCTTGTAGAAGGGCAGCGCCACGACCTCGTACGGCTCGTGGCTGCCGCGGATGTCCACGCCGACCCCGGCCGTGCCCGGCGCGGAGTGCGCCGCGTCGACGTACGCCATCGCGATGGGCTTGCCCAGCGTGGGGGAGGGTGCACCGGAGGTGATTTCGCCGATCACCTCGCCGCCCGCGACGACCGGGTACCCGGCACGCGGGACGCGACGCCCCTCGGCGATCAGGCCGACCAGGACGCGCGGCGGGTTCTGCGAGGCACGGTCGGCGGCCTCGGCGAGCGCCTCGCGCCCGACGAAGTCGCCCTCCTTCTCGAACTTCACCACCCGGCCGAGCCCGGCGTCGAAGGGCGTGAGGGAGGTGGTCAGCTCGTGGCCGTACAGCGGCATGCCCGCCTCCAGCCGCAGCGTGTCCCGGCAGGACAGGCCGCACGGGATCAGGCCGACGCCCTCGCCCGCCTTGGTCAGCGCCTGCCACAGCTCGACGGCGTGCTCCGGCTTCACGAACAGCTCGAAGCCGTCCTCGCCGGTGTAGCCGGTGCGCGCGATGAGGGCGGGGACACCGGCGACGGTGCCGGGCAGACCGGCGTAGTACTTCAGGCCGTCCAGGTCGGCGTCCGTGAGGGACTTGAGGATGCCGGGGGACTGCGGTCCCTGCACGGCGAGCAGGGCGTACGCGTCCCGGTCGTCACGGACCTCGGCGTCGAAGCCGGCGGCCCGCTCGGCCAGCGCGTCCAGCACGACCTGGGCGTTGGAGGCGTTGGCGACGACCATGTACTCGGTCTCGGCGAGCCGGTAGACGATCAGGTCGTCCAGGATGCCGCCGTCGGCCCGGCAGATCATGGTGTAGCGGGCGCGGCCGACGCCGACGGAGGCGATGTTCCCGACCAGGGCGTGGTTCAGGAGGGCCGCCGCGGCGGGGCCGGTGACGGTGATCTCGCCCATGTGGGAGAGGTCGAAGAGCCCGGCCTGGGTGCGCACGGCGTTGTGCTCGTCGCGCTCGGAGCCGTAGCGCAGGGGCATGTCCCAGCCGGCGAAGTCGGTCATCGTCGCGCCGAGCGAGCGATGCAGGGCATCGAGCGCGGTGTGACGGAGTTCTTCTGTACTGCTCATCGGACGGTTTTCTCCCAAGGCATGACGGGCGAGGTCGTTCCTCCCCATCTGTCATCGGAACCTGAGAGGTTCGCCATGACCGGCGAGGGCCAGGTCACGGCTTGCACCTTGGGTGGAGTCACGCCTCTTCTCGACGAAGAGGGGGACTCGCTTTTCAGATGTGCCTCGCCCGCGCGGTAACGGGGCCTGAGAGATTCAAGGGAGGGACTTGCTCCTTCGGCGCCCCAGCGATGGACTGCTGGGAACTCTCCCGCGCGGATTCAAACGGCCGGTATGCAGTTGGCGCGGACATCATTGCACGCCCGGCTCGTCTTCGGCAGGCCACGTCTGTAACGGGGTTGTGGCAGGAAGTGAACGAAAATGCGAGTGATCATCCATTACCTTCTCTTTACGCTCAGTGGGGATGGGGAATCCTGAACCGGAGGAGGACGATGACGGTGAAGCGCACCACGGCGTACGCCACGACGTCGGGCATCGCGCTGCCCAAGCAGCCCGCGGCCCCGGCCGTCGAGGCTCAGGGCACGCGCGTCGCACCGGTGGTCCGTGACCTCCGCGAGCGCTCCGGCCACAGCCCGCACGCGCTGCTCTTCGGCCCCGAGGACCTCGTCGTGATCACGGGGCTGCCCGGCAGCGGCAAGTCCACGCTGATGCGGCGGACGGTGAAGGGCGCCCGCATCGACTCCCAGGACACCCGGGACCGCTGGGCCGCCCGCATGCCCCGCTTCCTGCCCTACACCGTCTACCGCCCCCTGGTCCGACTCGCGCACTACGCCGGCCTGCGCCGCGCCGTGCGCTCCGGCAAGGGCGTCGTCGTGCACGACTGCGGTACGCAGGCCTGGGTGCGCGCCTGGCTGGCCCGCGAGGCCCGCCGCCGCGGCGGCACCCTGCACCTGCTGCTGCTCGACGTCGCCCCGGACACGGCCCTGGAGGGCCAGCGCGAGCGTGGCCGGGGCGTCTCGCGGTACGCCTTCCTGCGCCACCGCAGGGCCGCGGCCCACCTCCTGCGCTCGGTGGAGAAGGGCCATCTGCCCCCGGGATGCGGCTCGGCGGTGCTGATCGACCGGGAGGCGGCGGGCGTCCTGCGCAGGATCGGGTTCACGGGCTGACCGGCCGAGGACCTGTACATGACGGGCACCCGCTAGCCTTTTGAGCCACAGCAGCGGTTCACAGCAGGCGGTTGAGAGTAGATGGACTTCCCAGCGGAACTCCCCGCGGACTTCCCGGCAGGGGCACACCTCCACTCCCACGGCGGGTGGCCCGGCAATGAACTGGAGGAGGTGCTCTCGGCCTCCCTCGGCCTTCCCTCGGCCGGCGGCCGGATCATCGAGGTACTGGGCCGCAGCTTCGTCTGGGTGCCCCTGCCCAGCGGCGGCGGCCCGTCCAGCGGCCCGCTGGATCTGCCGACGGTGGAGATCGAGGGCCAGGCCTACGTGCCGGTCTTCAGCTCCGAGGAACAGTTCCGCCAGGTCGTCGGCTCCCACATGTCGTTCACCATCGCCCCCGCGGTGGAGTTCGCCCGTGGTCTGCCGCCGCAGGTGGGCATCGCCGTCAATCCCGACGGCGTGGTCGGCGCCCCGCTGCCCCCGGCGGCGGTGGCCGAGCTCTGCCGCGTGGGCCGCACCCCGCTGGACGGCCTCACCTCCGGGGGCCGCGTCAAGCTGTACGAGCCCGACTGGCAGGACGACCCGATCGACTTCCTCGCGGTGGCGTCCGCCGAGTTCGCCGAAACCGGCGTGGTCACGACGGCCCGCCGCTGCCTCGCGTCGATCGAGACGGCCGACCCGGTGATGTTCGTCGGCGTGGAACTCTCCCTGTGGGAGGGCGACTTGCGCGCCGCACCCATGGACGCCCTGGCCCGGGCCCTCAGCCGCGCCCCGCTCCCGTGGCCGGTCAACCTGGTCCTGCTGGACGTGGCCGAGGACCCGGTGATCGCCTGGATGCGCCGGCAGGTGCGCCCCTTCTACCAGCGGGGCCACTGAACGTCCCCAGGGCGCAGCGCCCCTGAAAGGGGCGCGGGGAACCGCGCGATCAACCACGAACCACCCGCACTCCGCAGTCCACACCAAGTCCCGAGCACTACGCGGCTTCCTCCCACGGACCGCCTAAGCTGGGCGACAAAACCATGTTTCCCGAAGGGGCGGTAAAAGGTGAGCGCGAGCGGCACCACCTCGACCGGACAGGTCGAGCACATGCTGCGCCAGGTGACGCCCGGGCGCTACGACGCCTACGAGGCCCTCCTGCGCGCCCTCGCGACCCCGTCCTCCGGCCAGGTCTGGATGCTGCTGTGGCACGGCCAGGGCGGCTCCCCGGACGCCCAGTACGGAAACATGGACGTCGAAGGCTACGGCTACGCCCCGTGCGTCACCTCCGCCCAGGAACTGTCGGCCAGCGGCTGGAACCGCAGCTACGAGGTCGTCGACGGAGTCGACGTGGCCCGCACCCTCTACCCGGACCACTACGGCCTCTGGCTGAACCCGCACGCCCCGGGCGGCGGCGTCGGCATCCCGTGGCTCGACCTGCGCCGCATCGCCACCGGCCTGGACCGCCAGCCCGCCGGACCGCTGCGCCTGTCGGAACCCGGCATCGAGATCCCGCAGTTCTACGCCCTCCTCGCGCAGAACGCCCACCGCACCCCGGCGGTCCGCGCGCTGCGCCGCGCCTGGGTGCAGCCGGCGCTCGGTGCGCCGTATCTCGCCATCGGGCTCGACGTGTACGACACCAGCCCGCCCGCGGTCGACTCGGTGCGCTCGATGATGTCGCAGTCGATCGGCGCGGTCCCCGACGGGCTGCCGGTCTCGACCGTGGCGATGTCCGACGAGGACGACCCGGTCGCCATGTGGATGAGAGCGAGCGCCCGCCCGTTCTACGACCGCGAGGCACACGTCGCCGCCCCCGCGCAGGCACCGGCGGCCGGTTACGGCTACCCACCGGCACAGGGCCGTTACTGATCATTCGTCGGCTAACCTGCCGATCGGTCGGCAACCCGACTGTCGTAGGTGCAAAGGGTCGTCGACTGCGGTTTCCCAGGTCGATCTCCGCGCGTAGATGCGATCGGAAGGTCCCGGTCCGCCCTCATACGCCCCAACTGGCCCCCGTCCGGCGGCCGATACCCACTGTTCGGATAACGGAACCCCTCAGACAGCATCACGGTTGCGCATCCTTTCCCCGCCAGCTCTGGCAACAGATCGCCAAAGCGTTGAAGACTCCCGGCAAGACACGGGCCGGTCGGTCCTGTGTACGAGTGGAAGCAACCGCTACAGCGGCAGCCAGGGGGGTCGGCAACCGCCGGCCGAGAGGGGTCAATCTCACTGTGACCGCACCGATCGAGACAACCGGAGCGGAGGCCGGAGCGCAGCCCGAGGCCGTTCTCGCCGGCGTCGAGAAGAGCCAGATCGAGGGGCGTTCCCTCGGCCAGATCGCCTGGTCCCGGTTCAAGAAGGACAAGGTGGCTGTGGCCGGCGGGGTCATCGTGATCCTGCTGATCCTGCTCGCGATCCTCTCCCGCCCCATCCAGGCGATGTTCGGTCTGGACCCCAACGCCCTCAACCAGGATCTGATCGACCCCAACACGTCGCTGCCCAAGGGTGACTTCGGCGGCATGAGCTGGGAGCACCCGCTCGGTGTGGAGCCGAAGTTCGGCCGGGACATCGCCACCCGCATCCTGGAGGGCTCCTGGGTCTCGCTGGTCGTCGCCTTCGGCGCCACGATCCTGTCCAACACGATCGGCGCCGTCCTCGGTGTCGTGGCCGGCTACTACGGCGGACGTGTCGACACGATCATCAGTCGCCTGATGGACACCTTCCTGGCGTTCCCTCTCCTGCTGTTCGCGATCGCCATCTCCGCCACCCTGCAGGGCGGTGCCTTCGGCCTGGAAGGCCTGCCGCTGCACATCAGCGTGCTGATCTTCGTCATCGGCTTCTTCAACTGGCCCTATCTGGGCCGCATTGTCCGGGGCCAGACACTGGCCCTGCGCGAGCGGGAGTTCGTCGACGCCTCGCGGGGGATGGGGGCCAAGGGGCCGTACATCCTCTTCCGGGAGCTGCTGCCGAACCTCGTGGGCCCGATCATCGTCTACTCGACGCTGCTCATCCCGACCAACATCCTCTTCGAGGCGTCCCTGAGCTTCCTGGGCGTCGGTATCCAGCCTCCGCAGGCTTCGTGGGGCGGCATGATCAACCAGGCGGTCGACTACTACCAGGTCGACCCGCAGTTCATGATCGTGCCTGGTCTCGCCATCTTCGTGACCGTCCTGGCGTTCAACCTGCTCGGCGACGGTCTCCGTGACGCTCTCGATCCGCGTAGCCGCTGACCAGCGGCCGCTGCGAGAGTCCCAAAATTCCAACAATGGAGGGGAAGCAGACCATCATGCGAAGGTCAGCGCTGGCCGCGGTAGCGGCCATCGGCAGTGCGAGCTTGCTGCTTTCGGCTTGCAGCAAGGCCGATGACAACTCGGACAACAACGGAAACAAGTCGGCTGGGGCCAACGCAGCGACCAAGGGTGTCGTCAACGCCTCCACCCAGAAGGGTGGGACGGTCACGTACGAGTACTCGGACGTCCCGGACTCCTTCGACCCCGGCAACACGTACTACGCGTACATGTACAACCTCAGCCGGCTCTACGCGCGCCCGCTGATGACCTTCAAGCCCGGCGCGGGCGAGGAGGGCAACACGCTGGTCCCGGACCTCGCCGCGAGCGCGGGCGTGGCCAGCGACGGCGGCAAGACGTGGACGTACAAGCTGCGTTCGGGCCTGAAGTACCAGGACGGCACGCCGATCACCTCGAAGGACGTCAAGTACGCCGTCGCGCGCTCCAACTTCGCGCGTGACGTGCTCTCCCTCGGCCCGAACTACTTCCAGCAGTTCCTCGACGGCGGCGACAAGTACAAGGGTCCGTACAAGGACAAGAGCGCCGAGGGCCTGAAGTCCATCGAGACGCCGGACGACACCACCGTCGTCTTCAAGCTCAACCGTGCCTTCCAGGAGTTCGACTACCTGGTGGCGACGCCGCAGACGGCACCGGTGCCCCAGGCCAAGGACAAGGGCATCGACTACGTCAAGAGCATCGTGTCCTCGGGCTCGTACCAGTTCGAGAGCTACGAGGAGGGCAAGCAGGCCGTCCTCGTCCGCAACAAGAACTGGGACCCGAAGACGGACCCGCTGCGCAAGCAGTACCCGGACAAGATCGTCGTCAAGCTCAAGGTCAACGCCGAGACGATCGACCAGGACGTCCAGTCCGGTGACGCGATCGACCTCGGTGGTACCGGTGTCCAGGCCGCGACGCAGGCGAAGGTTGTCAACAACCCCGACCTGAAGGCCAACACCGACAACACCTACGGTGGCCGCCTGGTCTACATGGCGATCAACACCCAGGTCGCGCCGTTCGACAAGGTCGAGTGCCGCAAGGCCGTCCAGTACGCCATCGACAAGGTCTCCGTGCAGACCGCCGAGGGCGGCCCGATCCGCGGTGACATCGCCACCACCGTCCTTCCGCCGGACATCCCGGGCTACCAGAAGGCGGACGTCTACGCGACCGACGGCAACAAGGGCGACGCGGCCAAGGCCAAGGACCAGCTGAAGGCCTGCGGCAAGTCGACCATCAGCACCAACATCTCGGCGCGCAGCGACCGCCCGCAGGAGATCGACGCGGCCACCGCGATCATCGCCTCGCTGAAGAAGGTCGGCATCAACGCCAGCCTGAAGCAGTACCCGTCGGGCAAGTACTTCACCGACTACGCGGGTGTGCCGGCGTTCGACAAGAAGCAGAACATCGGTCTGCACATGATGCAGTGGGGTGCCGACTGGCCGGGCGGCTACGGCTTCCTGCAGCAGATCCTGCACGGTGACGCGATCGGTGCCTCGGGCAACACCAACCTCTCGTACATCGATGACAAGCAGATCAACGAGATGCTGGAGAAGGCCATCGCCACCGAGGACGAGGCCCAGCGCAACAGCATGTACGCCGAGATCGACAAGCGTGCAATGGACCAGGCTGTCCTCGTCCCCCTGACCTACTTCAAGGTCCTGCTGTACCGCCCCGCCAACTTCACCAACCTGGTGTCCACGGCGGCCTTCAGCGGTCAGTACGACTACCTCAACATCGGCACGACCAAGAAGTAGCCCCGGAAGGCAGGTGAAGGCTTTGGTGCCCGCGGGCTCAGCAGCCCGCGGGCACCAGCGCCGGTCCCCGTGATCTCGTACATCCTCCGTCGGACGCTGGCGGCAGTGATCCTGCTGCTGGTCGTCACCGCGGTCACCTTCGCGATCTTCTTCCTGCTGCCACGGATGGCCGGCCAGACCGCCGACCAGCTGGCGCAGCAGTACATCGGAAAGAGCCCGACGAAGGCCGACATCGCCGCGGTCAAGCAGAACCTCGGTCTGGACCAGCCCTTGTACGTCCAGTACTGGCACTTCATCAAGGGGATTGTGGCCGGCGCCACCTATGACCTGGGCCCCACCACGACGCAGTGCAACGCGCCGTGCTTCGGCTACTCCTTCAAGAACCACGTCGAGGTGTGGCCGCAGCTCACCTCGCGCCTGCCGGTGACCATCTCGCTGGCCGGCGGCGCCGCCGTGCTGTGGCTGGTGTCCGGTGTGCTGATCGGCGTGATTTCCGCCCTCAGGCCCCGCAGCTTCTTCGATCGCGCGTTCATGGGCGTCGCGCTGGCCGGTGTCTCGCTGCCCATGTTCTTCACGGGCAACCTGGCGCTGCTCCTCTTCACCTTCCAATGGCCGATCTTCGGCCGAACCTACGTACCGTTCACCGAGAATCCGGCGCAATGGGCGAACACGCTCTTCCCCGCCTGGTGTTCGCTGGCCCTGCTGTACTCCGCCATCTACGCGCGGCTCACCCGCTCGGGCATGCTGGAGACGATGAACGAGGACTTCATCCGCACGGCCCGTGCCAAGGGTCTGCGCGAGCGCAAGGTCGTGGCCCGGCACGGGCTGCGGGCCGCGCTGACCCCGATCATCACCGTTTTCGGTATGGACCTGGGCCTGTTGCTCGGCGGCGCCGTGATCACCGAGACCGTGTTCTCGCTGCCCGGCATCGGCCAGTACGCGGTGCAGGGCATCACCGACAACGACCTGCCCCCGATCCTCGGCGTCACCCTGCTGGCCGCCTTCTTCGTCGTGATCGCAAATCTCCTGGTGGACCTGCTCTACGCCGCCGCCGACCCGCGCGTGAGGCTCTCGTGACCGAACTCTCCAAGACCGGTGCCGCCGTGGGCGAGCCGACGAGCTCACCCTCGAACGGGTCCGACGCCTTCCTCGCGGTCCGAGACCTCAAGGTGCACTTCCCCACCGACGACGGCCTGGTCAAGTCCGTCGACGGCCTCACCTTCCAGGTGGAGAAGGGCAAGACCCTCTGCATCGTGGGCGAGTCGGGCTCCGGCAAGTCCGTCACCTCGCTGGCGATCATGGGCTTGCACCGGCTCGGGGCACGCGGCAAGAACGTCCAGATGTCCGGCGAGATCTGGCTCGGCGGCAAGGAGCTGATCTCCGCCGAGCCGGACGAGGTGCGCCGGCTGCGCGGCCGCGAGATGGCGATGATCTTCCAGGATCCGCTGTCCGCGATGCACCCGTACTACACGATCGGCAACCAGATCGTGGAGGCGTACCGGGTCCACCACGACGTCAACAAGAAGACCGCGCGCAAGCGGGCTGTCGAGATGCTCGACCGGGTCGGCATCCCCGAGCCCGGGAAGCGCGTCGACAGCTACCCGCACGAGTTCTCCGGCGGTATGCGCCAGCGCGCGATGATCGCCATGGCGCTGGTCAACAACCCCGAACTGCTCATCGCGGACGAGCCGACGACCGCCCTCGACGTGACCGTCCAGGCGCAGATCCTCGACCTCATCCGGGACCTGCAGAAGGAGTTCGGCTCCGCGGTCGTCCTCATCACCCACGACCTCGGCGTGGTGGCCGAGATCGCCGACGACGTCCTGGTGATGTACGGCGGCCGGTGCGTGGAGCGCGGCAGCGTCGACGACGTCTTCGAGCGGCCGCAACACCCGTACACCTGGGGCCTTCTCGGCTCGATGCCACGCATCGACCGTGAGACCTCCGAACGGCTCATCCCCGTCAAGGGTCAGCCGCCGAGCCTCATCAACGTCCCCTCGGGCTGCGCCTTCCATCCCCGCTGCCCGTACGCGGACATCCCCAAGGGCGATGTCACCCGTACCGTGCGCCCGGAGCTCCAGCCGGTCGGCAGTGGACACTTCTCCGCCTGCCACCTCTCGGCGGAGGACCGTACGCGGATCTGGACCGAAGAGATTGCGCCGAAGCTGTGAGTGAGACGAAGAAAACGGACGAGGCCAGGACGGGCGCGGCGAAACCGGGCGCGGCCACGATCCCTGCCCAGGGCTCCGCTCCCGACGAGCGTGAGGTGCTGCTCAAGGTCGAGGGCCTGCAGAAGCACTTCCCGATCCGTAAGGGCGTCCTCCAGCGTCAGGTCGGCGCGGTCAAGGCGGTCGACGGCATCGACTTCGAGGTGCGCAAGGGCGAGACCCTCGGCGTGGTCGGCGAGTCCGGCTGCGGCAAGTCGACCATGGGCCGGGTCATCACGCGGCTCCAGGACCCGACGGGTGGCTCGATCCACTTCGAGGGCCAGGACATCACGCGGCTGAGCACGGCCGGGATGCGTCCGCTGCGGCGGGACATCCAGATGATCTTCCAGGATCCGTACGGCTCCCTGAACCCCCGGCACACCATCGGCGGCATCGTCTCGGCGCCGTTCCGGCTCCAGGGCGTCGAGCCCGAGGGCGGGGTGAAGAAGGAGGTCCAGCGGCTCCTGGAGCTGGTGGGTCTGAGCCCCGAGCACTACAACCGCTACCCGCACGAGTTCTCCGGCGGTCAGCGCCAGCGCATCGGTATCGCCCGGGCACTCGCCCTGAAGCCGAAGCTGGTCGTGGCGGACGAGCCGGTGTCCGCGCTGGACGTGTCGATCCAGGCGCAGGTCGTGAACCTGATGGACGACCTCCAGGAGGAGCTCGGCCTCACGTACGTGATCATCGCCCACGACCTGTCCGTCGTCCGGCACGTCTCGGACCGGATCGCGGTGATGTACCTCGGCAAGATCGTCGAACTCGCCGACCGCACCTCGCTGTACGAGGCGCCTATGCACCCGTACACCAAGGCTCTGATGTCGGCCGTGCCGGTGCCGGACCCGAAGCGCCGGGGCGCCAAGAGCGAGCGCATCCTGCTGCGCGGCGACGTGCCCTCGCCGATCTCCCCGCCGAGCGGCTGCCGTTTCCACACGCGGTGCTGGAAGGCGACGGAGATCTGCCGGACGGCGGAGCCGCCGCTGCTGGAGCTGAGGCCCGGCCAGCGGGTGGCCTGCCACCACCCGGAGAACTTCGAGGACCAGCAGCCGCAGGACACGGTGCTGCTGAGCGTGGCCAAGGAGGCCGCGGAGCTGGTGCCGACGGGGGATGCCCCGGACGCTCCGGTTTCCAAGGGGGCGCCCGCTGACGCTCCGGTTTCCAAGGAGACGCCGGCGGCGGCTGCGGCTTCCGAGGAGACACCGGCGGACGAGACTTCCGACGAGACCCCTGAGGCTGTGGCCCCCGAGGCTGAGGCCTCCGCGGAGTCCACTGCGGAAACTCCGGACGAAAAGAAGTAACCCAGCCCGGGCCCCCGCCTTCCTTTGCAAGGCGGGGGCCTCGCGCTGAGCGAGAATATGCGGGTGCTCCAGCAACTGTTCAGCCCGTCCGTCCAGCACACGCTCGACCTGATCGGCATCTTCGTCTTCGCCATCTCCGGCGCGCTGCTGGCCGTCCGCAAGAACTTCGACGTCTTCGGCATCGCCGTCCTCGCCGAGGTCACCGCCCTGGGCGGCGGGCTGTTCCGGGACGTGGTCATCGGGGCCGTGCCCCCGGCCGCGTTCACGGACCTGGGGTACTTCCTGACCCCGCTGCTCGCCGCGCTCCTGGTCTTCTTCCTCCACCCGCACGTGGAGCGCATCCAGACCGGTGTGAACGTCTTCGACGCCGCGGGCCTCGGCCTGTTCTGCGTCGCAGGGACGACGAAAGCGTACGACTACGGCCTCAACCTCACGGCCTCCGTCGCCCTGGGCCTCGCGACCGCTGTGGGCGGCGGTGTGCTGCGCGACGTCCTGGCGAACGAGGTGCCGTCACTGCTGCGCTGGGACCGCGACCTGTACGCGGTCCCGGCGATCGTCGGCGCCACGATGACCGTCCTGTGCATCCACTACGACGCCCTGACCCCCTTCACCAGCACGCTCGCGGCCGTCACGGCCTTTGTGCTGCGGCTTCTCGCGATGCGGTTCCACTGGCGAGCTCCGCGGGCCTGGAACCGGCGGTCGACGGTGCGAGAGGACTAGTCCCCGGCGCCGTACGGGTCTGCTGCCGGGGCCCCATCACCTCGCTCAGCCAGCGGAACGCCGGGACCACCTGCGGTTTCCACAGCGCCATGGTGTGACCGCCCGCGCTGCTCGGGATGAAGACCGCGTTCACGGTCGTCGGCGCCTTCGCGGCCCGCTCGACGGCCATGGCCGCCTCGTAACCGTCCTTCGGCTGACCGGAGAGGTAGAGCGCCACGCGCGGCGGGACACGGGACTTCTTGAGGAGGACGTACGGGTTGTTCGCGGCCCGCAGCGCCGGGGACTTGGCGGCGAGCGACTGGCTCACGGCGACGGGGTCGTTGTAGCCGGACAGGCTGACCGCGGCCCGGAAGCGGTCGGGGTGGGCGACGGCGAGCTTGGCCGCGCAGTGCCCGCCCGCCGAGTACCCGGCGACCGCCCAGCCGTCCGGCGCGGCCTGGGCGCGGAAGTTGTCCATGACCATCCTCGGCACGTCGACGCTGAGCCAGCTGTCGGCGTTCACCTTGCCCGGGATGTTCGCGCAGCCGGTGTCCACGCCGGGCAGCAGCGAGGTGCGCGGCGAGACGATGATGAACGGCTCGACCTGCCCGCTGCGCATCAGCGGCGCCAGCTGCTGTGGCGCGTCCATCGTGCCGTACCAGGCTTTGGACGAGCCCGGAAAGCCCGGCAGCACCTCGACGACCGGGAACCGGTGATTGCGGTAGGCGGGCTCGTGGTACTGCGGCGGCAGCCAGACGTTGACCTCGGCGTGCACTCCGGAGACCCGGCCCTTGAGCTGCGTGACGAGCACCCCGCCCTCGGCGCGCATGCCCGGCCCCTTGGCCGGCTTGAAGGTCTGCCGCACCTTGGGCAGCTTCTCCAGCGCGATCCCGCCGGTGCCGCTCGCCCCGAGATCGGCGGCCTCGTGCACATGGTCGCTGGTGCCGAGCAGATCGCCCCAACTGTCGTACAGCTGGTTGGAGTTGTTGACCATGGTGAAGACCAGGGCGACCGCCGTGGCCTGGGCGAACAGCAGCATCAGCACCCGGGCGGCGCCCCGTACGACCTTGGGCCCGCGCACCCGCGACCACAGGACCAGCGGCAGCGCGACGGCGACGACGCACAGCGCGATCAACGTGTAGAGGAACGGGGTCCCGGTGAGACTCATGTCCTCATAGAGGGGCAGAGCGGGCTTCGGGTTTCGGGCGAGCCGGGGCACTTGCTGAGAAGTTGCGCACATCTCGTTCGAAGGCTGTGCACCCCCGCCGGAAAGGGGGTGATCCCTTGCCGGAAAGGGGTTGCGCCCTCACTCGGAGGAAAAAGCTACCGCTTAGTAGTTAGCTGTTGTACCGTTCATCCATGCCAGAAGCAGCCTCTGCCCCGACGGCCCCACGGGCCACGATCGGCGACAGCGAGTTCGACCGCGACACCGCGCTGACCCTGCGCGAAGCCGGCGTCTACGACATCGACCTGTCCGCCGGCTGGACGATCATCAGCGCCGTCAACGGCGGCTACCTGCTGGCCGTCCTCGGCCGCGCCCTCGCGGACGCGCTCCCGCACGGCGACCCGTTCACCATCTCCGCGCACTACCTCACCGCCTCCCAGCCGGGCCCGGCGGTCGTCCGCACCGACGTGGTGCGCACGGGGCGAACGCTGTCGACCGGCACCGCCTCGCTCTTCCAGTACGACGAGCAGGGCCGCGAGATCGAACGCATCCGCGTCCTCGCCTCCTACGGCGACCTCGGCTCCCTCCCCGACGACGTCCGTACGACGGCCGAGCCGCCCGCGATCCCGCCGATGGACCACTGCTTCGGCCCCGAGGACGGCCCCGCCCCCGTCGACGGCAGCTCGGCCATCGCCGACCGCCTGATGCTCAAGCTCGACCCGTCCACCCTGGGCTGGGCACTCGGGCAGCCCTCGGGCAAGGGCGAGATGCGGGCCTGGTTCGGTCTCGCGGACGGCCGCGACGCCGACCCCCTCTCCCTCCTCCTGGCCGTCGACGCGCTGCCCCCGACGGCCTTCGAGATCGGCATCTCCGGCTGGGTCCCGACGGTCGAACTGACCGTCCACATCCGCTGCCGCCCGGCGCCGGGCCCCCTCCGTGTGTCCATCACCACCCGCAACCTCGCCGGCGGCTTCCTGGAGGAGGACGCGGAAGTCTGGGACAGCGCGGACCGGTTGGTGGCGCAGTCGAGGCAGCTGGCGAGGGTACGGCTCGGCTGAAGCGGCCCCGGGGGGCGCAGGGCCCGTATCGCGATCGAGTTCCGCCGTGTCACGGCCCTGTACCGGCGAGTTGGCTGAGTATCCAAGGAAAGTCGCAGGCCAGCGGCGTGTGTTGAGGTGCGCTTTGCCCGGCGCACAGGTCCTCGACAGCGGGGCCTCAAGGGAGCCCTGAGCGGCGTTGGTTGAGTGCCGCCCAGGACTTCCTCAGTTTCCTCATCCTCCTTGGAGCTGTCTCTCATGAAGCGTGCACGTCTCCTCTCCGCCGTGGCCCTGCTGGCCCTCTCGCCCCTGGCCCTGGCGGCCTGCGGGTCCGGCGACTCGTCGTCGACGTCGAACAGCGGCAACTCCGGGCAGCAGCAGTCGTCGTGCCGGCAGCCGAGCGGTGCTGCGTCGGGGGCGCCCAGCGGTGCGCCGTCGGGCGCTCCTACCGCGCAGCCGTCCGGTGCGCCGACGGGTGCGGCCTCCGGCGCGCCGTCGGGTGCGCCGAGTGGTGCGCCCAGTGGCGGCCCCGGTGGAGGGCAGGGTGGCGGTCAGGGTGGCCCCGGCGGGGGGCAGGGTGGCGGTGGCTGTGGTGGTCCCGGCGGGGGTGGCCAGGGCGGCGGGGCGGCTCCCGGCGGGGCGCCGAGTGGTGCGCCGAGCGGCGAGCCGGCGGCGGCGACGGCGACCAAGAGCTGACCTACGAGACGTACGGCAGGGGCGGCACTCCCGGTGAAGGGGGTGCCGCCCCTGTGGCGTTGTGCCTTCCTCAGTCCAGCCAGTGCTCCCGGCCGATGCTGATCAACCGCATCTGGCGGGTCGCGACCTGGGCGACGCGCTGCCGCTCCTCCTCCGGTGCCTCCAGGGAGTCCAGGAACAGGGAGGCCGTCATCAGCATCTGGTCGACGTAGAGGTTGGCGAGCATGAGGAGGTCGTCGTCGTTCCAGCCCTCGGAGACCGGGTCCTTGGTGAGCGCCACCTTCACCTCCTCGGCGAAACGGGCCAGTTGGTCCTGGATCGCCTCCCGCACCGACTGCACGCCGCCGTGCCGCTCGCGGGCGATGAAGCGGACGTGGGCAGGGTGGGTCTCGACGTGCCGGGAGATCAGGTCGACGGCGCGTTCTATGCGTTGGTCGCTGTCGCCGACGGAGCTGACGATCGTACGGATCATCGGGTGCAGACTGCCGAGGGCCTCCTCGACGAGGGCGACTCCGAGGTCGGCGGTGGAGCGGAAGTGCCGGTAGAAGGCGGTGGGGGCAACGCCGACGGCCCGGGTGACCTCGCGCAGGCCCAGACTGCTCAGGCTCTGCTCCTCCAGCAGTGCCAACGCCGCGTCCAGGAGGGACTGGCGGGTCTTCTGCTTCTGGGCCTGCCGGATACCGAAGGTGTGACTCATACCATGCAGTTAACAACTGTTCTCTGGAATTGAAAAGCCGTGGGGCGCGCTAGACTTGGAGTCAGTGAACAACTGTTACTACAACTGTTCACCGAAACTTAACGAGAGAGATCTCCAGCGAGAGGGATCTCGAAGGGGGCTCCATCCATGCTGTTCCTCGTCGCCGCGCTCCTGTTGCTGGGTGTGCTGTTGGGCACCGTCGCCCACGCACCGCTCGCCTTCACCGCCGTCGCCGCCGCCGTGATCGCCGTCTGGCTGGGCATCTTCGCCGCCCGCGAGCGTCACGCCCGCCGCAACTGACTCCGTCGTCCGAAGCGACTTCGTCATCCGAACCGACTTCTCGGGAGCTGACACCCCATGCACCTCACCGCACCGGCCACCACGCGCCCCGGCACCCGCACCCGCGACGCCGACGGCATGGCCGTGGCGTCCTTCATCCTCGGCCTCCTCGGCCTCCTCGTCTTCAACCTCTTCCTCGGCCCGACCGCGATCGTCCTGGCCGCAGCGTCCCTGTGGCGCGGGACCGAGCGCAGGGGGCGCGCCTACCTGGGCATGGGCCTGGGCGTCGCGGACCTGCTGGTCCTGCTGGCCTTCGTGCAGGTGGACAACACCGTTTCCTGGGGCTTCTAGGAGTTCCGGAAGGCCGGCCCCGGACCCGACGGCAAGCGGCTTGGGACGAGCCGCAGCCGCGGACGGTCGGTCCGCGGGGCGCCGCCGACTGACTGCCGTCAGCTGAACCGCCGCTGATTGACTGCCGTCAGCTGCCGCCGCAGCCGCCAGCCGCTCACCGTCGGCCTACCGGTGCCCGGCGCTCGCGCTCCGCTGGTCAGGCTGCCGGGACCGGGGGACTGGTTCGCCCGCCGCCCGATGGCAGCCGCCTGCCGCCTGCCGCCCGATGGCCGCCGCCTGCCGCCTGCCGCCCGATGGCAGCCGCCTGCCGCCTGCCGCCTGCCGCCCGATGGCCGCCGCTGCCGTCCGGCGCTTGCTGTCTGTCGCCGGCCGTCGGTTAACCGCAGCTTGTCGTCGGCCTTTCGCCAAGCGCTGACCACTGACCGCTGACCGCCGCCTACCGCCTGCCGTCGGCCTACCGGTGCGCGGCGCCCGGCATCCGCTGGTCAAGCTGCCGGGACCGCAGGAGTGGCTCGCGCGCTGCCGGGTGCACGTCGTCGCTGCCCGATGTCCGGTGCCCGCCGTCGGCCTACCGGGGCCCTGTGGTCACGCCGCCGGGGGTGATTCGCCCGCTGTGGCCTGCCCGCCGCCCGCCAACCGCCGCCTGCCGCCCATCGTCCGCTGATCGCCGCCCGCGCCGTCGGCCTGCCGGTGTCCGGCGCCCCGGGTCAGTGCCGCGACTGCGGGAGTGGCTCGTGCGCTGGTTGGCGCCGGCCCGCGGTCGGCCGCACCACCAACCCGCGGGGGGAGTCGTTCCGCAGGGCGGAACGGGTGGTGCGGGCCGCAGTGCCGGGTGGGTCGCCATCGAGGTCGACTGCAACGCGGGCAAGGCGCAATCCAGCCACACCCCGCGGCAACCTGGGCGCGAGGCCGCAGGGCGGCGCCCGTAGAATCGGGCTCACCATGGCTTACCTCGACCACGCCGCGACGACCCCCATGCTCCCGGAGGCGGCAGAGGCACTGACCGCCCACCTGAGCGTCACCGGCAACGCCTCCTCCCTCCACGCATCCGGCCGCCGCGCGAGGCGTACCGTCGAGGAGGCCCGCGAAACCCTTGCGGAAGCGCTCGGCGCCCGCCCCAGCGAGGTCGTCCTCACCTCCGGCGGCACCGAGGCCGACAACCTCGCGGTCAAGGGCCTGTACTGGTCCCGACGCGACGCCGACCCGGCCGGCACCCGCACCCGCATCCTGGCCAGCCCCGTCGAACACCACGCCGTCCTGGACGCCGTCCACTGGCTCGGCGAGCACGAGGGCGCCACGGTCGAGTACCTCCCGGTCGACGCCCACGGCCGCGTCCACCCGGACGCCCTGCGCGAAGCCATCGCCCGCAACCCCCACGACGTCGCCCTGGCCACCGTGATGTGGGCCAACAACGAGATCGGCACGGTCATGCCGATCCGTGAACTGGCCGACGCGGCAAGGGAGTTCGACGTCCCCCTGCACGCCGACGCCGTCCAGGCCTTCGGCCAGGTCCCCGTCGACTTCGCCGCCTCCGGCCTCGCCGCGATGACGGTCTCCGGTCACAAGATCGGCGGCCCGTACGGCATCGGCGCCCTGCTCCTCGGCCGTGACCACACCCCCGTCCCCGTCCTGCACGGCGGCGGCCAGGAACGCCACGTCCGCTCCGGCACCCTCGACGTCCCCGCCATCGCCTCCTTCGCGGTCGCCGGCCGCCTCGCCGCCGAGCAGCGCGAGTGGTTCGACCGGGAGATCGGCGCCCTGCGCGACGCCCTGGTCGAAGCGGTCCGTACGGCAGTCCCGGACGCGATCCTCGGCGGCGACGCGGCACCCGGCGGCCGCCTCCCGGCCAACGCGCACTTCACCTTCCCGGGCTGCGAGGGCGACTCCCTGCTCCTGCTGCTGGACGCCCAGGGCATCGAGTGCTCCACCGGCTCCGCCTGCACCGCGGGTGTCGCCCAGCCCAGTCACGTCCTCCTGGCCACCGGTACCGACCCCGACCTGGCCCGCGGCACCCTCCGCTTCTCCCTCGGCCACACCTCCACGGAGGCCGACGTCGAGGCGGTCGCGAAGGCGATCGGCCCGGCGGTGGAGCGGGCGCGGGCGGCAGGGCTGACGTAAGCGGCTGCGGCCGCGGTCACGCCTTCGTCGTACGTGCCGCCCGCACCAGCTTCATGTACCGGTCCCAGTCCCAGTGCTCCCCGGGATCCGTGTGGTCGGTCCCCGGCACCTCCACGTGCCCGATGATGTGCTCGCGGTCGACCGGGATGTCATAGCGCGCGCATATCCGGGCCGTCAGCCGCGCCGAGGCCTCGTACATCTCGTCCGTGAGGTCCTGGCGGCGCTCCACGAAGCCCTCGTGCTCGATGCCGACACTGCGCTCGTTGTAGTCGCGGTTGCCCGCGTGGTACGCCACGTCCAGCTCGCGGATCATCTGCGTGACGTGGCCGTCCTTGCGGACGATGTAGTGCGCGGCCGCACCGTGTTCCGGGTCCTGGAACACCTTCACCGCGCTGGCGAAGCTGCCCTGGGTGACATGGATGATCACCATGTCTATGCCGTAGTCGTCGGGCCGGTCCGCCCGCCGCCAGTTCGCGTCCGACGCCGCCACCCACCGGGCACCGGTGTAGTCGACCTCGCCCTCCTTGCGCGGCTTCTCCACGCCCGGAACCCGCCACCACAGCCGCGCGAGCTCGTCGCGGGCCAGCACGGCCGAGCCCGCCGCCGCCACTGCCCCACCGATCAGCAACGCGCGCCGGCCGACCTTCCGGTCGCCGTCCTTCGGAGCCTTCCGCTGTCCCATGTGATCGTCAACGGATACTCGCGGGTCCTGGTTCCCACGCCCCCGTACCCTGGAAGGGTTATGACTGACACCGCGCAGCCCTCCCGCCCCCTCCGTGTCCTCGCCGCCATGTCCGGCGGGGTCGATTCAGCCGTCGCCGCCGCCCGTGCCGCCGAGGCGGGCCATGACGTGACCGGCGTCCACCTCGCGCTCTCCGCGAACCCTCAATCCTTCCGCACGGGCGCGCGGGGCTGTTGCACCATCGAGGACTCCCGCGACGCCCGCCGCGCCGCCGATGTCATCGGCATCCCGTTCTACGTGTGGGACCTCGCCGACCGCTTCCGCGAGGACGTGGTCGAGGACTTCGTCGCCGAGTACGAGGCCGGCCGCACCCCGAACCCGTGCCTGCGCTGCAACGAGAAGATCAAGTTCGCGGCCCTGCTGGACAAGGCGCTGGCCCTCGGCTTCGACGCGGTCTGCACCGGCCACTACGCGACCGTCGTGCTGAACGAGGACGGCAGCCGCGAGCTGCACCGGGCCTCCGACATGGCCAAGGACCAGTCGTACGTCCTCGGTGTCCTGGACGAGCAGCAGCTCGCGCACGCGATGTTCCCGCTCGGCGACACCCTGACGACGAAGGACGAGATCCGCGCGGAGGCCGAGCGCAGGGGCCTCGCGGTGGCGAAGAAGCCCGACTCGCACGACATCTGCTTCATCGCCGACGGCGACACCCAGGGCTTCCTCGCGAACCGCCTCGGCAAGGCGGAGGGCGACATCGTCGACGAGTCGGGTGCGAAGCTCGGCACGCACGAGGGCGCGTACGGCTTCACCATCGGCCAGCGCAAGGGCCTGCGCATCGGCACCCCGGCCGCCGACGGCAAGCCGCGCTATGTCCTCGACATCTCGCCGGTCAACAACACGGTGACGGTCGGCCCTGCGGACTCCCTCGACGTCAGCGCCCTCACCGCCATCAAGCCCCGCTGGTGCGGCACCGCCCCGACCGGCCCCGGCACCTACACCGCCCAGCTCCGCGCCCACGGCGGCGAGACCGAGGTGACCGCCGAACTGGTCGACGGCACTCTGGAGGTCACCTTCACGGAGCCGGTCCGCGGAGTGGCCCCCGGCCAGGCGATCGTGCTGTACGACGGCACGCGCGTGGTGGGCTCGGCGACGATCGCGTCCACGGTGCGGGCGACGACCGCAGCCGTCTGAGGCGAGGCGCCCGGGCGGAGCCGAACTCCCGGCACACGCGTGTGCCCGTCGCCGCCCCGATCACGCCCCGAAGAACTCCGCCAGCACCGGCCCGAGAACGTCTGGCTCCACCGTGTGGGTCTGCCCCTCCAGGCTCCGGTACGTCCCCTCGGGCACGGTCTCCGCGACCGCCCGCGTCGCCTCGCGCATCCACGCGGGGCTCAGGCTGCCCGCGACGGCCAGCACCGGCACCCCGATCGAGGCCAGCCGGTCCCGGGGCACCAGACCGTCGCCCATCACTGCGTTGTCGTACGCCAGGCTCGGCGCGACGGTCTCCAGGCCGGGCCACATGGGCGACTGGCGGGCACCCTGGATCATCTGCTCGGCCATGCCCGTGAGCCGCAGGAAGAGCTCGACGGCGTCCCCGCGCCGCCCTTCCGCCAGCGCCTCGGTCAGCCGCTCGGTGTACTCCGCGCGCTCCTTCGCCCCGCCCTCCTGGACGGCGAACGGCACCTCGTACACCGCGACCTGACGCACAGGCAGCCCGCTCGCCGCCGCCTCGAGCACCAGGGCGCCGCCCGACGAAACGCCGTAGAGCGCCGCCTCGCCACCCACCGCCTCGATCAGCGCGGCAAGATCCTCGACCTCGCGCTCCACCGCGTACGGCTGGGTGTCACCGCTCTCGCCCCGCCCTCGACGGTCGTACGAGACAACCTTGAAGCGATCCGCGAGAGGCACGGCCAGCGGCGCGACAGTGCCCCCGGTGGACATCGCCCCGCTGACCAGGATCACCGCCGGCCCCTGCCCGCTGCTCTCGTATGCGATGGAGGTGCCGTCGTGCGAAATGGTGTTCTTGTCCATGCCTGTGCAGATTGCCGTACAGGGCGGACCTAATCGTTTACGACACTTCGACTTCGTAGAAGCACAGGTGGTCCTTGATCTCGGCCACGTCCGGCTTCGGGTCCGGATAGGCCCAGACGAGGTCCGCCGTGTCGGGCAGCGACCAGTAGGAGGCCGTTCCCTTGAACGGGCAGTAGGAGTGCGTCTCCGAGGGCGTCAGCAGGTCCAGTCGTACGTCCTCCGGCGGGATGTAGTAGCGCACGGGACAGCCCGTCTCCCGCAGGAGGAGCGGGCGGTCGGATTCAGCCAGGATCTGGTCGCCGCGGACGACCCGCACGCGTCGCGTGCCCTGCTCGATCGTGATCGTGTGTCCTTGAGCCATATCGGAAAAGCGCTCGCGGGCCCCCGGTTCTTCCCGCGTACGGTGGCTGCATGCGTATCTGTGTCTTCCTCTCCGCCGCCGACCTCGACGACCGTTACACACGACCCGCGCGCGAGTTCGCGAAACTGCTGGGCAAGGGCGGGCACACGCTCGTGTGGGGCGGCTCCGACGTCGGGCTGATGAAGGTGGTCGCCGACGGGGTGCAGGAGGCGGGCGGCCGGCTGGTCGGGGTCTCCGTGCAGTTCCTCGCATCCAAGGTCCGCCCGGGCGTCGACGAGATGGTGATCGCGAAGGATCTGGCCGAGCGCAAGAAGCTGCTGCTGGAGAAGGCCGACGCCGTGGTGATCATGGTCGGCGGTACCGGCACCCTGGACGAGGCGACGGAGATCCTGGAGCTGAAGAAGCACGGCCACACGGACAAGCCGGTCGTGCTGCTCAACACCGCGGGCTTCTACGACGGTCTGAAGGAGCAGTTCCGTCGCATGGACGACGAGGGCTTCCTGCCCCGCCCCCTGACCGACCTGGTGTTCTTCGCGGAGGAGCCGGTGGGGGCGCTGGCGTACCTGGAGGAGAGCCAGGGAGTGGAGTGACCGGCCACTGATGCGAGCATGGCGGGCATGGCTACACATGTGATCACCGGAGCGGGCTCCGGCATCGGCGCGGCCGTCGCCCGCCGACTGCACGCGCGTGGGGACGATCTCGTCCTCCACGCGCGCGACGCGGGCCGGGCGAAGGAGCTGGCGGCCCAGTTTCCCGGCGCGAAGACGCTGGTCGGCGACCTGGCGGACCCGGACAAGCTGTCCTGGGCCTTCTCCCACCAGGGCCTCCCGGACCGCGTGGACTCGCTGCTCCACATCGCCGGGGTCGTCGATCTCGGCCCGGTGGGCGACCTGACGCCGAAGTCCTGGCGCCATCAGCTGAACGTCAACCTGATCGCCCCCGCGGAACTGACCCGTCACTTCCTTCCCCAACTCCGCGCAGACCGCGGCCACGTGATCTTCGTGAACTCGGGCGCGGGCCTGAGTGCGAGCGCCGAGTGGTCCGCGTACGCCGCGTCCAAGCACGGCCTGAAGGCCCTCGCCGACTCCCTGCGCAACGAGGAGCACGACAACGGCGTCCGGGTCACGTCCGTCTACCCCGGCCGCACCGCCAGCCCGATGCAGGCGAAGGTCCACCAGCAGGAGGGCAAGGAGTACGACGAGTCGAAGTGGATCGACCCCGAGTCGGTCGCCACGACGATCCTGATGGCCCTGGACCTCCCGAGGGACGCGGAGGTCAACGACCTGACGGTGCGACCGGGGAACTGACGGCACATCCCGGGTTCGGCCCGTACCCCAGGCACGGTCCCCGCCCCCGGAGGGTTACGTAGGCTTCGGGGGTGAGTAACAACACCACCCAGTTCAGCTTCGGCGGAGCCACCGGCATCGGCTCCATGCCCGGCGGCGACGCCCGTGAGGCCGCCAAGACCGTCACCGGGTCCTTCGAGGACTTCCCGTTCCTCGCCGAGCTGCCCGCCCGCGGCCCCGGCGCGGACATGATCGGGCGGACGGCGGGGATGCTCGTCGAGCTGTACGCGCGCGTGGAGCCCAGCGGATGGCGGATCGGGGACCGGCCGGGCCGGGACACCAGGCGGGCGAGGTCGTGGCTCGGGGAGGACCTCGACGCGCTGGAGGAGTTCACTCAGGGATACGAGGGGTTGCTGAAGGTCCAGGCCGTCGGGCCCTGGACCCTGGCCGCCGCGCTGGAGCTGAGGAACGGCGAGGTCGTTCTCTCCGACGCCGGCGCCTGCCGCGACCTCGCCGCCTCGCTCGCCGAGGGGCTGCGGCAGCACCTGGAGGAGGTCCGGCGCCGCGTCCCCGGCGGCCGGCTCGTCCTCCAGCTCGACGAACCCTCGCTCGTCGCCGTACTGCGCGGACAGGTGAAGTCCGCCAGCGGCTACCGGACCCACCGCGCCGTCGACCGGCAGATCATCGAGGCCACCCTGCGCGACGTCGTCGGGGTTCACGGCGACGGCCCCGTCGTGGTCCACTCATGCGCACCGGACGTCCCGTTCGCCCTGCTGCGCCGGGCGGGCGCGGCGGCGGTCTCCTTCGACTTCTCGCTCCTCACCGAGCGTGACGACGACGTGATCGGCGAGGCCGTGGAAGGGGGCACGCGGCTCTTCGCAGGTGTCGTCCCGGGCACGGACGGCCCATTGTCAGACCCTGCCGGTAGCGTCATGGGTGTCAGGACGTTGTGGCGCAGGCTGGGGCTGTCACCGGGGCTTCTCGCGGAGGCGGTCACCCTCACGCCGTCGTGCGGACTCGCGGGGGCCTCCCCGGAGTACGCCCGCAAGGCACTCGCGCACTGCGCTCGGGCGGCGAGATCCCTCGCGGACAACCCAGAGTAACGGGAGGACGATTACGGTGGCCGGCGACAAGCAAGCGGAGACGACGGTGCCCACAGAGGCACGGGAGAAGCACGCGAAGCTCGCTGAGCAGATCGAGGAGCACCGCTTCCGGTACTACGTGAAGGACGCTCCGGTCATCAGCGACGCGGAGTTCGACGACCTCCTGCGCTCGCTCGAAGCACTGGAGGACGAGTATCCGGAGCTGCGCACACCGGACTCGCCGACCCAGAAGGTCGCCGTCGAGTACGAGACGGACCTCGCCGAGGTGGAGCACCGCGAGCGCATGCTCTCCCTGGACAACGTCTTCGACGACGCGGGCCTCGCCGCCTGGGCGGAGAGAGTGGCCAAGGACGTCGGCGGTCCGGACTACCACCTGCTGTGCGAGCTCAAGGTCGACGGTCTCGCGGTGAACCTGACGTACGAGGACGGCCGGCTCACCCGGGCCGCCACCCGGGGCACCGGCCGGATCGGCGAGGACATCACGCCGAATGTCATGACGATCGCGGAGATCCCGCATCGGCTGACGGGCGATCGTGTGCCGCGGCTCGTCGAGATCCGCGGCGAGGTCTACTTCCCGATGGAGGCCTTCGCGGACCTCAACGCACGGCGTGTGGCGGCCGGGGAGAAGCCGTACGCCAACCCGCGCAACTCCGCCTCCGGTTCGCTGCGGCAGAAGGACCCGAAGGTCACGGCGACGCTTCCGCTGCACATGGTGGTCCACGGCATCGGCGCCCTGGAGGGGTACGAGGGCATGGGCCGCCTCTCCGAGGCCTATGACCTGCTCAAGAGCTGGGGCCTGCCCACCTCCACGCACGCCCGGGTGGTCGACGACCTCGACGGCGTCCGGGAGTTCATCGCGTACTACGGCGAGAACCGCCACTCCGTTGAGCACGAGATCGACGGCGTTGTCGTCAAGGTCGACGAGATCCCGCTCCAGGGCCGCCTCGGCTCGACCTCGCGCGCGCCGCGCTGGGCGATCGCGTACAAGTACGCGCCGGAGGAGGTCAACACCAAACTCCTCAACATCCGTGTGGGCGTGGGCCGTACGGGCCGGGTCACGCCGTACGCCCAGGTCGAGCCGGTCACGGTCGCGGGCTCGGAGGTCGAGTTCGCCACCCTGCACAACCAGGACGTCGTCAAGGCGAAGGGCGTCCTCATCGGCGACACGGTGGTGCTGCGCAAGGCCGGTGACGTGATCCCGGAGATCCTCGGGCCCGTCGTGGACCTGCGTGACGGCAGCGAGCGCGAGTTCGTGATGCCGTCCGAGTGCCCGGAGTGCGGCACGGCGCTCAGGCCCATGAAGGAGGCCGACGTCGACCTGCGGTGCCCGAACGCCCGCAGCTGCCCGGCCCAGTTGCGTGAGCGCCTGTTCTATCTCGCGGGCCGCAAGGCGCTGGACATCGAGCACTTCGGCTATGTGGCCGCCGCCGCGCTCACCAAGCCGCTGGAGCCGTCCGAGCCGCCGCTGCTGGACGAGGGCGACCTGTTCGACCTGACCATGGAGCAGCTGCTGCCCATCAAGGCGTACGTCCTCGACCAGGACAGCGGCCTGCCCAAGCGCGACCCGAAGACCGGCGAGGAGAAGATCGTCACGGTCTTCGCCAACCAGCAGGGCGAGCCCAAGAAGAACGCGGTCGCGATGCTGGAGAACATCGCCGCCGCGAAGTCGCGTCCGCTCGCCCGCATCCTCACCGGCCTGTCGATCCGCCACGTCGGACCGGTCGCCGCCGAGGCGCTGGCCCGCGAGTTCCGCTCCATCGACCGCATCGAGCAGGCCGACGAGGAGGAGTTGGCGAACACCGACGGGGTCGGCCCGATCATCGCCGCCTCGCTGAAGGAGTGGTTCGCCGAGGAGTGGCACCAGGAGATCCTGCGCAAGTGGAAGGCGGCCGGCGTCCGCACGGAGGAGGAGGGCTCCGGGGAGGACGAGGGACCGCGTCCGCTGGAAGGGCTTACCGTCGTCGTCACCGGCACGCTGGAGCACTTCACGCGCGATGGCGCCAAGGAGGCGCTGCAAACTCGCGGAGCGAAAGTGACCGGTTCCGTTTCGAAGAAGACATCTTTTGTTGTCGTAGGTGACAATCCTGGGTCCAAGTATGACAAGGCAATGCAGCTCAAGGTGCCTGTTTTGAACGAGGACGGCTTCAACGTCCTGCTGGAACAGGGGCCCGACGCAGCGGCCGAAGTTGCGCTCCCCGCAGAGGAGTAGCGGTTGAAGGCCCCCCGATCGGCGCATACCAGATGCATACGGGTGGCTAGGGCGCATTCGGGCAACCGTCGACGACCGCTGCCCGTGGAAGCCTTCTGCGGCCTACTGTTGAGGTATGCGCCTGCCGTGCCCAGCTGCGGTCGGGGCATCCCCTTGGCTCTGCAGAGCTTTGAAGGGCGAGGGGAAGGGTTTTCCAACGCGGTGCCGTTGAAGGTTGTTGTCGGGCATCGGGCCGCGTGGCGTGGGCACCGCCGGCTGTGAGAGGGACGGGAATGGAACCGACCGAGAGTGCCGCCCCTGACTCACGGCTGCGCCGGATCGCCGGCGCGTGGCGAGGGTGGGCGGCACGGACCGCGAGGCGTTCGCGGGCGGAAAGTGGTGCGGGGAGCACCGCCGGGCGGAAGGTCATGACGGAGGGCCGCACCGCCGTGCCGTTCGGCGCCGAGCACGCCGACGGGCTGCCCGGCTCCGATCACGAACGGCACCTGTCCTGGCCCACGCTGCCCGCGGCGGTCGTCGCGGCAGCCGGGTTCGTTCTCGGCGCCGGTTTCTACCGGGCGTTCTCCGGCGACCACGCCCTCTTCCCGTCCGGCACCGTCGGCTGGTCCCTGGCCGTGCTGACCGGCATCATCGTCGGCCATCTCGTCGCCCTCGGCCGCGCCCGCTGGTGGGGCGGCACCGGATCCGGCGCCGCCCTCACCCTCGCCGTGCTGATGCTGTACGGCTGGGTGCCGGCCGGCATGGTCAGCCTCACCGTCGTCGTCCTGGTGGGCATCGCCCGGCGGGGGCGCTGGCTGCAGGGCGTGCTGCACGGCGCGGTGGACATCCTCGGTATCGCCGCCGGAGCCCTCGTGCTGGCGGCCTTCGGCCGGGTACCGACCGTCGAGAACCCCTGGGACCCCGACACCTGGACGCTCTACACCGCCCCCGGCGTGGTGCTCGTCGCCGCCGCCTATCTCGCGGTCTCGCGTGTGCTGCTCTGGTACCTGCACGCCCCGCGCGGCGGCCTGCCCACCGTCGCCCGCACCGCCCTGGTCAGACAGGGGCTGGTCGCGGTCGCGCTGCTCGGCATCGCCCCGCTCGTGTGTGTGGTCGCCTCTGCCAAGCCCCTGCTGCTGCCGCTGTTCTCCATCCCCCTCGTCGCCCTCGACTCCACTCTGTGGATCGCCCGGGCGCGGGCGGAGGAGCAACTGCGCGACCCGCTGACCGGGTTGCCCAACCGACAGTGGCTGCTGGAGCGCATCTGGACCGCGCTCGACGACGCCGAACGCATCGGCGCCCGGTCCGCCCTGATGCTGATCGACCTCGACCGTTTTCGATCGGTCAACGACACGCTCGGTCATCTCGCCGGTGACCGGTTGCTGTTGCAGATAGCCGACCGGCTGCGGCTCGCCCTGCCGCGCGGAGCGGAGGCCGCGCGGCTCGGTGGTGACGAGTTCGCCGTCTTACTGCCGGTCGCCGACTCCACGACGTCCGCGACCCGGGTGGCCCGCAGCCTTGTCGCCGCCCTCAGCTCCCCGCTCGACCTCGACGGCCTCACCCTGGTCCTGGAGGCCAGCGCCGGTGTCGCCGTCTTCCCCGACCACGCGGTCGACGCCGAGGGGCTGCTGCGGCGCGCGGACGTGGCGATGTACCAGGCGAAGCGGGACCGTACGGGTGTGGAGGTCTACGAGTCGAAGCGGGACTCCAACACGCCGGACCGGCTGGGCCTGCTGGGAGATCTGCGCCGGGCACTCGACGCACACGAGGTCGAGCTGCACTACCAGCCGAAGGTCCGCTTCGACGGACAGGTCGCCGGCCTCGAGGCCCTGGTCCGCTGGGTGCATCCCGAACGCGGGAAGGTGCCGCCGGACGAGTTCATAGCGATCGCCGAGTCGTCCGGGCTGATGCCGCATCTGACGGAGTACGTGCTGGAGACGGCGCTCGCGCAGGTGGCCCGGTGGCGGGCCCAGGGGCTGTTCGTGCCCGTCGCCGTGAACGTCTCCCCGCGTGACGTCCACACCCCCGGATTCGCCGGCTCCGTCGCCGCGCGGCTCGCCCGGCACGGTGTCCCGGCAGGAGCGCTCCAACTGGAGATAACGGAACACGTCCTGCTTGAGGACCCGCAGCGCGCCGCGGACACGCTCGCCGCGCTGACCGGGCACGGCGTGAAGATGTCCCTGGACGACTTCGGCACCGGGTACTCGTCCCTCGTGCACCTCAGACGGCTGCCCGTGAGCGAACTGAAGATCGACCGTTCGTTCGTGGCCCGGCTCGCGGTGGACAACGAGGACGCGGAGATCGTGCGCTGCACCGTGGACCTCGCGCACTCGCTGGGCCTGCTCGTGGTCGCCGAGGGTGTCGAGGACGACGAGACCTGGGAACGCCTGCGGGACCTGGGCTGCGACGCCGTACAGGGATGGCTGGTCGCCGCGGCGATGCCGCCCGACGAGACGACGGCGTGGCTGCGGGCGCGGGGGTCGCGCGGGTGGCAGCGGCCGCGTGCGGCGCTGCCGGCCGCCGAATGAAGGCCCTGCGTGCGGGTCGCCTGAAGAAGGTCCGTTGCGCGCGGTGTTGCTAGCTGTCCGCCCCCGCCGTGAAGTGACCCGTCAGCAGTTCCAGCCGTCGCTCGTGCGCCCCCTCCGGCAGCCGCCCGCTCCGCATCAGCGTGACCAGACCGTGCAGGCTCGCCCAGTACGTCTCCGTGAGCAGGGCCGGGTCGTCTCCCTCGGCGGCGATCGGCTCGACCGCTGCCAGCAGTTCGGCGAAGGCCCGCTGTAGCGCCTCGGGGGCCTCGGGGGTGGCGAACGGCAGGTCCACCCGGTGCGTGAACATCGCGTCGTAGAGCGCCGGCCGGCGACGTGCGAACGCCGTGTACGTCTCGCCCACCGCCACCAGCGCGGCGCGTTTGCCCTGCGCCGCGGTACGGGCCGTACGCAACTCGTCGGCCATGTCCGCGCACCCCTGCACCGCAACCGCGGCCATGATCGCGTCCGTGCCCTTGAAGTGGCTGTAGAGGACGGGCTGGCTGTACTCGATCTCCGCCGCCAGCCGGCGGGTCGTCACCGCGTCCCAGCCCTCGGCCTCGGCGAGTTCCCGCGCGGCCGTGACGATGAGCCGCTCGCGTTCCGCTCGTTCGCGCTCCTTGCGCGTCTGGATCGACATGCCAGGAACTCTAGCAGCGCTAGCGCGACTGTCGATGCTCTGCTAGCGTCGCTCCTGTCTCTAGCGCTGCTAGCAAGGAGTGAAGGCATGACCGTGACCGCGTACACCCTGGCCGTCGTGCTCAACCTGTTCTGCGTGTTCCTCGGGTACCGCTTCCTGTTCCAGCCGGCCTCCGCCGCCACCGGCTACGGCGTCCCCGCCCGGCCGGACGGCGACGCCGGCGCCTACCTCTCCGTGAAGGGGCTGCGTGACGGCACCTTCGGCCTGGTGGGCCTGGCGCTGCTGTTCTTCGCCGGCGCCCGTGCCGAGGCCTGGTTCATGCTCGCCGTGGCGATCGTGCCGCTTTTCGACACACTGATAGTGCTGCGGCACGGCGGTACGAAGGCCGTCGCGTTCGGAGTCCACTTCGCCACGGCGATCGTCGTGCTGATCAGCGCCGCCCTGCTCTTCCTCGTCTGACCTCGTCCGAGTACGTCAAGACCGTCACTGGGGGTTCGACATGTCGCTGTTCGTTCCGAAGTTCGACGAGTCCGTGATCGTCCGCGAGGCCGAGGCGGAGGTCGTCGGCCGCGCGCCCACCACCATGCGTCTGCTGGCCGACAGCAGCCGGACGGGCGGTGCGCTGTCCACCCAGCGCGTCACGCTCGCGAGCGGCGCCGACGGCGCCAAACCGCACTGGCACGACAACTCCGCCGAGATGTTCTTCCTGCTCGCAGGTGCCGCCGAGATCCTTTCCGGTGACGACGTCCTCACCGCCGGCCCCGGCGACCTCGTGGTCGTACCTCCCGGCAAACCGCACGCCTTCGCCGCCGTGCCGGGCACCGACGCCGACCTCCTGATCGTCATCACACCCGGCGTCGAGCGCTTCGAGTACTTCCGCCATGTCCAGCGCATCGCCCTCGGCGAAGCCACCCCGGAGAGCCTGCTGGAGGTGCAGGAGCTGTACGACAACCACTTCATGAGGAGCGAGGTCTGGGAGGGGCGCCGTCACTGACGGACGAGGGCCCGGGGAAACCGTTTCACGGCCACTGTCCGCCGCCCCATAGGATTGGGACGACTAGCCCCAGCCCCGAACCACCCACACTCACCCCAGAGGATCGCTGCATGCCTGGCATCACGCGCGAGGAGGTCGCCCACCTCGCCCGGCTGGCGCGTCTGGAGCTGAAGCCCGAAGAGCTCGAGCACTTCGCGGGACAGCTGGACGACATCATCGGCGCGGTCGCCCGCGTCAGTGAGGTCGCCGACCAAGACGTACCGCCGACCTCGCACCCGCTCCCGCTGACGAACGTCATGCGGGCGGACGAGGTCCGTCCGTCGCTCACCCCCGAGCAGGCGCTCTCCGGCGCCCCGGCCCAGGAGCAGCAGCGTTTCAAGGTGCCGCAGATCCTGGGGGAGGACTAATCGCCATGACGGACATCATCAAGCTCACGGCCGCCGAGACCGCCGCGAAGATCGCCTCCGGCGAACTCACGGCCGTGGCGGTCACCGAGGCCCACCTGGCCCGCATCGAAGCAGTCGACGAGAAGGTGCACGCCTTCCTGCACGTCGACCGCGAGGGTGCCCTGGCGCAGGCCCGCGCCGTCGACGACAAGCGTGCCAAGGGCGAGAAGCTCGGCCCGCTGGCCGGCGTCCCGCTCGCGCTGAAGGACATCTTCACCACCGAGGGCATCCCGACGACCGTCGGTTCGAAGATCCTCGAGGGCTGGATCCCGCCGTACGACGCGACGCTCACCAAGCGGCTGAAGGCCGCCGACGTCGTCATCCTCGGCAAGACCAACATGGACGAGTTCGCCATGGGGTCCTCCACCGAGAACAGCGCCTACGGCCCGACCGGCAACCCCTGGGACCTCACCAAGATCCCCGGTGGATCGGGTGGCGGCTCGTCCGCCGCGCTCGCCTCCTTCCAGGCGCCGCTCGCCATCGGCACCGACACCGGCGGCTCCATCCGTCAGCCGGCCTCCGTCACCGGCACGGTCGGCGTCAAGCCGACGTACGGTGCGGTCTCCCGCTACGGCATGGTCGCCTTCTCCAGCTCCCTCGACCAGGGCGGCCCCTGCGCCCGTACGGTCCTGGACGCCGCCCTGCTGCACGAGGTCATCGCCGGGCACGACCCGATGGACTCCACCTCGATCGACGCGCCGGTCCCGCCGGTCGTCGAGGCCGCCCGCAACGGCAGCGTCGAGGGCATGCGCGTCGGCGTCGTCAAGCAGTTCCGCGGCGAGGGCTACCAGGCCGGCGTCATCCAGCGCTTCGACGAGTCCGTCGAGCTCCTCAAGGAGCTGGGCGCGCAGATCGTCGAGCTGGACTGCCCGTCCTTCGACCTGGCGCTCTCGGCGTACTACCTGATCGCGCCCTCCGAGTGCTCCTCCAACCTCGCCCGCTTCGACGGCCTGCGCTACGGCCTGCGGACCGGCGACGACGGCACGAACTCCGCCGAAGCGGTCACGTCGATCACCCGTGAGGCGGGCTTCGGCCCCGAGGTGAAGCGCCGCATCATGCTCGGCACGTACGCCCTGTCGAGCGGGTACTACGACGCCTACTACGGCAGCGCCCAGAAGGTCCGCACGCTCATCACGCGCGACTTCGAGAAGGCCTTCGAGCAGGTCGACGTGATCGTCTCCCCGACGACGCCGACCACCGCCTTCGCGATCGGCGAGCGTGCCGACGACCCGATGGCGATGTACCTCGCCGACCTGTGCACCATCCCGACCAACCTGGCGGGCAACGCGGCCATGTCGCTGCCCTGCGGTCTGGCTCCGGAGGACAACCTCCCGGTCGGCCTGCAGATCATCGCTCCGGCGATGAAGGACGACCGGCTCTACAAGGTCGGCGCTGCTGTCGAGGCCGCCTTCGTGGAAAGGTGGGGGCACCCGCTGATCGAGGAGGCTCCGTCGCTGTGAGTGCACTGACCAAGGCCAAGGGCTTCAAGAAGTCCAAGTCCGGTACGTACCTGTCCATGGCCGCCACCGCGTTCGGCGCGTTCGGCGTCGCAAAGCGGCTCAAGACGGCCCGCGCCGAGAAGGACACGCTGGTCCTGATCGACGCCACCGTGTCCGCCGCCGCCATCGTCACCGGCCTCGCCATCCTCTACCGCGAGCTGAAGCGGCTGGGCGACGACGACGTCCTGCTGGGCTGAGAGGGAAGTTTCACCGTGACCACCACGACCGACCTGGTGTCGTACGAGGACGCTCTGGCGTCGTACGACCCCGTCATGGGCCTTGAGGTCCATGTCGAACTCGGCACCAAGACCAAGATGTTCTGCGGCTGTTCGACCGAACTCGGTCAGGACGCCAACACGCAGACCTGCCCCACCTGCCTCGGCATGCCCGGCGCGCTCCCGGTCGTCAACGCGATCGGCGTGGAGTCGGCGATCAAGATCGGTCTCGCGCTGAACTGCGAGATCGCCGAGTGGTGCCGCTTCGCCCGGAAGAACTACTTCTATCCGGACATGCCGAAGAACTTCCAGACCTCCCAGTACGACGAGCCGATCGCCTTCAACGGCTACCTCGACGTGCAGCTGGAGGACGGCGAGACGTTCCGCGTGGACATCGAGCGCGCCCACATGGAGGAGGACACCGGCAAGTCGACGCACGTCGGCGGTGCCACGGGCCGTATCCACGGCGCCTCGCACTCGCTCCTCGACTACAACCGCGCCGGCATCCCGCTCATCGAGATCGTCACCAAGCCGATCGAGGGTGCCGGTGAGCGCGCGCCCGAGGTCGCCAAGGCATACGTCCGTGAGCTGCGCGAGCTCATCAAGGCGCTCGGCGTCTCCGAGGCCCGTATGGAGATGGGCCAGATGCGCTGCGACGTGAACCTCTCGCTGCGCCCGAACGGCACCGAGAAGTTCGGCACGCGGTCCGAGACGAAGAACGTCAACTCGCTGCGGTCCGTGGAGCGTGCGGCCCGCTACGAGATCCAGCGGCACGCCGCCGTGCTGAACGGTGGCGGGACGATCATCCAGGAGACGCGGCACTTCCACGAGGACACCGGGTCGACGACCTCGGGCCGCGTGAAGGAAGAGGCCGAGGACTACCGGTACTTCCCCGAGCCGGACCTGGTGCCGGTGGCCCCCTCGCGCGAGTGGGTCGAGGAGATCCGGGCGGGCCTCCCGGAGCTGCCGCTGGTCCGCCGTACCCGACTCCTCGCGGAGTGGGGCATCTCGGCCGTCGAGATGCAGGCGATCCTCAACGCGGGCGCGCTGGACCCGATCGTCGCGACGATCGACGCCGGTGCCGACGCCGCCTCCGCCCGCAAGTGGTGGATGGGCGAACTCGCCCGCAGCGCCAACGAGTCGGGCAAGGCGCTCGACGAGCTGGCCATCACGCCGGCGCAGGTGGCCCGCGTCACCGAGCTGGTCTCGAAGGGCGATCTCAACGACAAGCTGGCCCGCCAGGTCATCGAGGGCGTCCTCGCGGGCGAGGGCACCCCGGACGAGGTCGTCGACAAGCGCGGTCTGAAGGTCGTCTCCGACGAGGGTGCGCTCACCACGGCCGTCGAGGAGGCCATCGCCGGCAACCCGGCCATCGCGGACAAGATCCGCGGCGGCAAGGTGGCCGCGGCCGGCGCCCTGGTCGGCGCGGTCATGAAGGCCACCCGCGGCCAGGCCGACGCGGCCCGCGTCAAGGAGCTGATCCTTCAGCAGCTGGGCGTCAGCGAGGGCTGAGCACCTGGATCCGTACGGCCCCGGAGGCAAGTCCTCCGGGGCCGTCGCCTTGCTCGGCGCTACGGCTTACGGCGTCCTACGAGCCGTACGAAGCCCAGCGCGCGGCCCTCGTCATGGCGCAGCATCTCGCCGACCCGGCGGGCCATCGTGCGATGCCACTCCTCCGGGCTCTCCTCGGCGATCACCTCGCACCACAACAGCCAGTCCCGCCAACCGTCGTCCAGCCAGTCGGCGGCCTCGACCTCGACGGCGCCGCTGCGGGTCCACTGGCGTCGCCACCAGTCGGCGGAGTGGAAGCACCAGTAGCCCGGCTCCCACCACGGCTCGAGATGCTCCGGCGGCTCGAGCCCCTCCGGTTCCTCCCGCAGCGCGGGCACGACGACGCCGATCCGTCCGCCGGGCCTCAACAGCCGCGTCAGGGTGGGCAGATAGAGGTCGTCGGTGCCGAAGTACTGGTACGCGTCGACGCTCACGATCGCGTCGAAGCTGCCCTCGGCGAACGGCAGGTCGTGCGCCTCGGCGTGCACGGGCTGCACCCGGTCGGCGAAACCGGCCTCGGCGATGCGCCCCGCGTTGTCGTCGGGCTTGATCCACAAATCGGCCGCGGTGACCTGGGCGTCGTACTCCCTGGCCAGGAAGACGGAGGTCATGGCCCGCCCGCAGCCCAGGTCGAGGACGCGCGCGCCGGGGCGCAGGGCCTCCAGACCGAGGGTCGGGGCCAGCCACTCCAGCAGCCAGAGTGCGTTCGGGCCCATCTGGTTCTCCACGACCCAGCGGGGGTCGTAGCTGTTGCTGCGCGGGTAGCGGGGGTGGGTCAGCCGCTTGGTGAGGTCCTCATTCGAGGTCCTCGGGGTGATGTCCTGCATCGGTGAACGGGCTCCTTGAGTCCGGGAAAGCGGAGAGGGATACGGAGGAGCTCGGCCGGACGCTCAAACAATGCACCTGCTCAGGTCGGCGGCGGCGGTGTGCCGCAGCATGGCTGACCTCCGGAAACTAGCAGTGGCAGGTACGGCCCGGCATCCGGTTTTCCAGCGCGACCCGCTACGCTCGCCCGCCATGAGTGGACGCGGTGATTCCGAGATATCCGAGACGGGGGAGGACCGGACCGAGACGCCCGAGGACCTGGACGGCGGCAGGGACTTGGAGGACGTCGAAGACCTGGAGGACGTCGAAGAGTTCGAGGACGTCGAGGATCCGGCGCAGGTGGCGCGGCGGGCCCGCTGGACGGCGGCCGTGACCGGGTCGCTGCTCGCCCTCGCCGGACTGGCCGCCTCGATGCTGCGAGCCACCGGTTCCGCACCGGCTCTCGTCCCGGCCGCCTACGCCTTCGGCGCCGCAGTCTGCGCGCTCGGCGCGTTCCTCGGCTCGCGGGGTCGCACCCGACGGGCGCTGTGGCTGCTCATCGCCGGGGTGATGGTGATGGCGCTGGGGGATCAGTTCGACTGATGTGCGAGCCGGCGCTCCTCAGCGACAGAGTGACCGTTACTGTCCTGTGATCTGCCTCCCAATCGTGTGAATAAACGCACGAACGGGGCAAACGATCATTTCCGCCTGCGAGAGTTTGCTTCACATCGCTCACGCGTTCTTTGCGGGCTGTTCACTTCACATGAACGACTGTTCCCGGCCAAAGATCCATAAATAGTCCTGGGAGCACGTTCGTGGCAGCCCTCGCACGCTGGTGTGTCCAGCGCCGCCTCGTCGCCGTACTGCTCTGGCTGCTTGCCTTCGGAGGGGTGACCGCGGCCGCCGCCGTGACGGGCTCCGCGTACTCGAACGACTACCAGGTCCCCGGCACCGAATCGGGCCGCGCCACCCAGCTGTTGGAAGAGGGCTTCCCCGGCCTCGGCGGCGACAGCGGCACCGTCGTCTGGCACACCGCCTCCGGCACCGTGCGCGCCGTCGACGTCGAGCAGACCATGACGCGCACCCTGGACGAGATCGCGGAACTGCCCGGAGTCGCGGCCGTGAGCAGCCCGTACGACAAGCAGGGCGCCGCGCAGATCAGCGAGGACGGGCACACGGCGTACGCCACCGTCACCTTCGACGCCGGAGCCGAGAGCCTCGACGTGGGCGACGCGCAGGCGGTCGTGAGCGCGGCCAAGGACGCCGAGACCGACGGGCTCCAGGTGGAGCTGGGCGGCAGCGCCGCCGGGCTCACCGAGTCGCCGGGCGGGCACATCGCCGAGGTCGTCGGGGTGGCCGTGGCGGCCGTCGTGCTCTTTCTCGCCTTCGGATCGCTCGCCGCCTCGCTGCTGCCCATCGCCACCGCGCTGGTCGGCGTCGGCACCGCGTACGCCGGGATCGCGCTGCTCGGGCACGTCATGACGGTCGCCGACTTCGCGCCCATGCTCGGCATGCTCATCGGCCTCGGCGTCGGCATCGACTACGCGCTGTTCATCGTCACCCGGCACCGGCGCGGGCTGAAACGCGGGCTGCCCGTCACCGAGTCGATCACGAACGCCGTCGCGACCACCGGACGGGCCGTCGTGTTCGCGGGTGCCACGGTGTGCATCGCCCTGCTCGGCATGCTGATCCTCCGGCTGAGCTTCCTGGGCGGCGTCGCGATAGCCGCCTCGCTGACCGTGGTCCTGACGGTCGCCGCCTCCGTGACCCTGCTGCCCGCCCTGCTGTCCTTCATCGGCATGCGCGCCCTGAGCCGTCGCGAGCGGCGCCGGCTGACGGAGCACGGACCCCAGCCCGAGCTGCCGACCGGGTTCGCCGCCCGCTGGTCCGCGTTCGTGGAGCGCCACCCGAAAGCGCTCGGCGCGATCGCCCTGGCCGTCATCACGGTCCTCGCACTGCCCACCCTGGGCCTGCGCCTGGGCACCTCCGACCAGGGCAACAACCCCGAATCGGCCACCACCCGCCAGGCCTACGACCTCCTCGCCGACGGCTTCGGACCCGGCGTGAACGGCCCGCTCACCCTCGTCACCCAGGTCGACGGCGGCGACGACAAGCTCGCCCTCGACAACCTCGACGCCACCCTGCGCAGCACCGAGGGCGTCGCGACGGTGACCCCGGTGACGTACAGCAGCGGCGGCGACACCGCCTACCTCACCGTCGTACCGGAGTCCTCGCCGCAGTCGCGGCAGACCAGCGACCTCGTCGACCGGCTGCGCTCCGAGGTCCTGCCGCGCGCCGAGACCGGCACCTCGCTCGATGTGCACGTCGGCGGCATGACGGCCGGCTACGACGACTTCGCCGACGTGATCGTCGGCAAGCTCCCGCTCTTCGTCGGCGTCGTCATCGGCCTGGGCTGTCTGCTGCTCCTGCTCGCCTTCCGGTCCGTCGGCATACCCCTGAAGGCCGCCGCGATGAACGTCGCCGCGGTCGCCGCCGCCTTCGGCGTCGTCGTCGCGATCTTCCAGTGGGGCTGGGGGAGCGAGCTGCTGGGGCTGGGGCGCGCGGGGCCGATCGAGCCCTTCCTCCCCGTGATCATGGTGTCGGTGCTCTTCGGCCTCTCCATGGACTACCAGGTCTTCCTGGTCAGCCGGATGTACGAGGAATGGCTGGAGACCGGCGACAACCGGCGGGCCGTGCGCATCGGCCTCGCCGAGACCGGCCGGGTGATCAACTCCGCCGCGGTCATCATGATCTCGGTCTTCCTCGCCTTCGTCCTCAGCGGCGACCGCGTGATCGCCATGTTCGGGATCGCCCTGGCCGCCGCCGTCGCCCTGGACGCCTTCGTCCTGCGCACCCTCCTCGTCCCCGCCCTGATGCACATGCTCGGCGGCGCCAACTGGTGGCTCCCCCGCTGGCTCGACAAGCGCATGCCCCGCATCAGCATCGAGCCGCCCGAGTCCCGCGCCGCCCATGAGAGGCTCACCGACGTCGTGGCGGAACTGGAGAAGGAGCAGCGGGGCGATGTACGCGATATTGCTGGGTGACGACGGAGCCGAGTTGCGGCCCCTGGAGCCGTGGCACGCCGAGGAGTTCCTGGCCCACCTGGACCGGGGGCGGGAGTTCATCAACCAGTACGTCCCCTTCGGTTCGAAGGCCACGGACGTCGACGCCGCGCGTGCGGTACTCCAGCGGTACGCCGACATGCGCGCAGCCGACACCGGGTCCCTGCACGGCATCTGGCTGGAGGGCAAGCTGGTCGGCGGGGTGCTCTTCCTCAACTTCGACGCCGAGAGCGCCAACTGCGAGGTCGGCTGCTGGCTGGAGCCCGCCGGCACCGGGCGGGGACTCGTCGCGCGCGCGATGCGCGTCCTCATCGACTTCGCCGTCGAGCAGCGCGGCATGCACCGCGTCGAGTGGATCGCCTCCGCCGGGAACACGCCCAGCCTGAACGTGGCGCGCCGCCTCGGCATGACCCGCGAGGGCGTGCGCAGGGAGAGCTACCCCTATCGTGGGGTGCGGCACGACGTCGAGGTGTGGTCGATTCTGGCCCCCGAGTGGCGTGAGGCACGCACGCGTGCCGTCCACAATGATCAGTAAGAGGCCTCAACGATCATTAAGAGACCTCTCATACTGCGTCCGTACGGTGCGAGGCATGGGAACGAAGACAGTGGACGAGACCGGCGCCGACCGAGGCACTGAGGCGAAGACCGACGAGGAGAAGGTGGACGTCGTCAAGGCGAGCGACGCCACTGACGCCACCGGCTCCGACGAGGTCGAGGAGAACGACGACATCGAGGCCGAGGACGAGGTGACCGCTCAGGCCACGGAAGCGAGCCCCTCCGCTGTCGGCCAGGGCGCGGCCGCGGTCGTCTCCGCGGCGCTCGGCCTCGTCTCCCTGACCGGAGGCTGGATCGGCACGGTCGCCGCCGCGCGCGAGACCCTCGTCGGCCAGCTGCAGACCGCGTCCAACGCGGACGTCGCCACGCAGATCAAGGAGGTCTACGGCGACGCCTGGCAGACCTCCGCCCTGTGGGCCGGCGTGTTCGCGCTGGCCGCGCTGATCGTCGGCGTCGTCGTGCTCGCCCGTCCCGCGTTCGGGGCGCCCGGCAAGCCACAGGCCCCGTGGATCAAGTCGGTCGCCTGGGGCGGTGTCGCGCTCGGCGTCATCGGCATGCTGCTGGCGGTGCTCAAGTACACCGACGCCCTGCTCGGCCTGCCCTCGGCGGGCTGAGCCACCTGAATCACCGCAGGCCCCGAGGGGCCTCAGGGCCGCCGTAAGGACCTTAGACGGCGCCCTGAGGCCCCTCAGGCGCGTCTAAGGCCCCCTCGGCCGCCGAAGATGCGGAACTCTCCCGATGTGGCGGACCCGCCTTGGAGACGAAGGTTGACCCATCGCACAAAGCGATCTCGGAAAACGCGTCTCACCAGGGAAAACGAGGGTCCTGCCATGTACGAGTACGAACTCCACCACATCCGCTCCGCCGACCTGATCCGCGAGGCCGAGCACGAGCGCATGGTCCGCGAGGCCATCCGCGTCCGCCGCGCCGCGAGGCGCTCCACCAGGGGCGCGGCGGAGGCGGAATCGCATACGTCCCGCCTCCGGAGGCTCCGGCATCCGCGTGCCGCGTGAAGCCGGGGGTTACGGTCGCCGACGGTCGCCTCCCGGCTCCGGTCGCGGCCGTCTCAGCCCGCCCGGCACTTGAGGACGAGGCCCGTTCAGGGCCGAAGCGGGAGTCCGGGGGCGGCAGCCCCCGGAAAACCGATGCCGGACCCGCAGTGGCGCGTGCGATGCTCGGACCCGTGGAGAGCCGGTCCGTCAGTCCCGTGTTCGTCGGTCGCGCAGCCGAGTTGGAGATATTGAACGACGCCCTCGCCCGAGCCGCCGCGGGCGAGCCGCAGGCGTTGGTGATCGGCGGCGAGGCGGGGGTCGGCAAGACCCGCCTCGTCGAGGAGTTCGCCACCGCCGCCGGCCGGGGAGCCGTCGTCGCGCTCGGCGGCTGCGTCGAGATCGGCGCCGACGGGCTGCCGTTCGCCCCGTTCTCCACCGCGCTGCGCGCCCTGCGCCGCGAACTGCCCGGCGAGCTGGCCGCCGCGGCCGCCGGCCAGGAGGAGGAACTGGCCCGGCTGCTGCCCGAGTTGGGCGAGACAGTCCCGACCCGCGGCGCGGACCGTTCCGACGAGGAGGGCATGGCCCGTCTCTTCGAGCTCACGGCCCGGCTCCTGGAGCGCGTCGCCGCGGGCCGCACGGTCGTCGTCGCCCTGGAGGACCTGCACTGGGCCGACGCGTCCACCCGCCACCTCCTCGCCTACCTCTTCCGCACCCTGCGCACCGGCCGCCTCGTCGTCCTCGCCACCTACCGCTCCGACGACATCCACCGCCGCCACCCGCTGCGCCCGCTCCTCGCCGAACTCGACCGGCTGCGCACGGTCCGCCGCATCGAACTCGGCCGCTTCAGCCGCGCCGAGGTCGGCCGCCAGATCGCCGGCATCCTCGCCACCGAACCCGACCCGGTCCAGATCGACGAGATCTTCGAACGCTCCGACGGCAACGCCTTCTTCGTCGAGGAACTCGCCGTCGCCGCCCACGAGGGCAGCTGCACCGGTCTCACCGACTCCCTGCGCGACCTGCTCCTCGTCCGGGTCGAGAGCCTGCCGGACAGCGCCCAACGGGTCGCCCGGACCGTCGCCGAGGGCGGCTCCACCGTCGAGTACCGGCTACTGGCCGCCGTCGCCCAACTCGCCGAGGACGACCTCATCGAGGCGCTGCGGGCCGCCGTGGGCGCCAACATCCTCATCGCCGCGCCCGGCGACGACGGCTACCGCTTCCGGCACTCCCTGGTCCGCGAGGCCGTCGGCGACGACCTGCTGCCCGGCGAGCGCTCCCGCCTCAACCGCCGCTACGCCGAAGCCCTGGAGAGCGATCCGACGCTCGTCCCCGCCGGCGAGCGCGTGATGCGGCTGGCCAGCTACTGGTACCACGCCCACGACCCGGCCAAGGCCCTGCCCGCCGTCCTGGACGCCTCCGTCACCGCCCGCCGCCGGCACGCCCACTCCGAGCAACTGCGGCTGCTGGAACGCGCGATGGAGCTGTGGGACACCGCCCCCGAGGACATCCGGGCCACCCTGCGCCCCGTCGACTACGCCGAGGCCTACCCTCCCTGCGGCTGCGACCCCGACACCACACCCCTGCGCTACCTCGACCTGATGGCCGAGGCCGCCGTCGCCGGACGTCTCTGCGGAGAGCGCGAACGCGCCCTGAAGATCACCAAGCGCGCCCTGCATCTGCTCGAGGACGAGGGCGATCCGATGCGCGCCGCCTGGTTCTGGGTCCAGCGCTCCCGCCTGACGCAGGCCTTGGCCCGCGGCGACGGCTGGAAGGAGCTGGGCACCGCCCAGGAGCTGGTGCGCGGCCTGCCGCCGTCCGAGGTGCACGCCGAGGTGCTGGCCACCGCGGCCAACTGGTCGATGCTGCGTGCCCCAGGCCCCGACGCCATGTCGGCCGCCGAGCGGGCCGTGGAGTACGCCCGCATGGTGGGCGCCGAGGACATCGAACTCAACGCGCGCCTCACCCTCGGCAGCCTCATGGTCGACGCCGGCCACATCGACGCCGGACTGGCCCAGATGTACGAGGTCAAGGAAGAGGTACTGACCCGTGGCATCACCACGGTGGTGGGCCGGAGCCATGTGAACCTGCCCTCCGCGCTCGAAGGCATCGGCCGCTCCCATGACGCCGTCGGCATCCTGCGCGAGGGACTGCGCCTCACTCAGGAGTGGGGGCTGCGCGACTCCGAGGCGTGGATCTGGACGAACCTCGCCGAGTCGCTGGTCTCCCTGGGCCGCTGGGACGAGGCCGCCGACGCCGCGGTGAACGCCCAGCGCACGGGGCAGTCCGCCAAGCCGCGCGGCGGGGCCTCCAACAGCCTCGCCCATCTCGCACTCGCCCGCGGAGAGGTCACCGAGGCCGCCCGCCATCTCGCCGCCGCCCGCGCCTCCTACGGCACCCACGACCCCATGCCGCAGAACAACCTGCCGATGTCCTGCCTGGCCCTCGGCACAGCCGCCGCCGAGGGCCGTCTCCTCGACGCCCGTGCGGAGGCCGACCGGGTCCTGGACGCCGGCTTCCCGCCCGGCACCCACCGCTACGCCTGGCCGCTGCTGCTGGCCGCCGCCGTGGCCGAGTCCGACGCCCGCGCCCAGTCGCTGCCCACCGCCCAGGAGGGCCGCGCTGCCTTCCTGCAACGGCTCTTCGAGACCGTCCGCCAGCTCACCACGGGCGCGCCCCTGTGGCTGGCCTACGAGAAGTGGACCCGGGCCGAACTCGACCGGGCCGACGGCCGGACCGCCACCGACACCTGGTCGGACGTGGTCACCGCCTTCGAGGCCCTGGAGCGGCCCTACGACCTCGCTCGGGTCCGCCACCGCCTGGCCGAGGCCCTGCTCGCCGTCGGCGGCGACGACGAGCGCGCCCGCGCAACGGAACTGCTCCGGCTGACCCGGGCCGCCGCCACCCACCTGGACGCCCGTCCGCTCGTCGACGCCACGACGCACCTCGCCGAGCGAGCCCGCCTCGCCCTCACGACGGCCCCGCCGCCGGCCGACCCGGCCGACTCCCTCGGCCTCACCACCCGAGAACGAGACGTCCTGCGCCTCGTCTCCGCCGGCCGCACCAACCGCCAGATCGCCGAGGAACTCTTCATCTCCCCGAAGACGGCCAGCGTCCACGTGTCGAACATCCTGGGCAAGCTCGGCGTCTCCGGGAGGGGCGAGGCGGCGGCCGTGGCGCATCGGACGGGGATGTTCGCGGCCGAAACGCTCACGTCCGGGACATGAGCCCGAGGTTTACGCTGTAAGGGACGCCGCCGGCCAAGGGAGGCTCCGTGTTCAACGCGTTCGAGGAACTCTTCGCGCCCGGCCGCAAGCACACCCGCGACGAACAGAACCGTCTGGAACTGACCCGCGAGGACGTCGGGGACGCCGACCCCGGGCGCGGACCGATAGATCTCGCGTCCGGGAAGGTCGTCGTACGGCCGCCCGAACCGTCGGCCGAGGAGGACGACGGCGGGGGCGACGGGAAGCGCGACGGGGAGGGGTGAGGGCGGCCGCTCAGGTCACCTGCACCTCCAGAATCCGGTCGTCCCCGTCCTTCGGGTCGCCCCGTCCGTCCGTGTTGCTGGTCGTCACCCACAGCTTGTCGCCGCCCGCCGAAACGACGGTCCGCAGTCGGCCGTACTCGCCTTCCAGGAAGGCCTGCGGGTCGGCCGATGCCTCGGTCCCGTTCAGAGGGACCCGCCACAGACGCTGGCCCTTCAGGCCCGCCATCCACACAGAGCCTTCGGCGTAGGCGATGCCGCTGGGGGAGGCGTCGTCGGTGCCCCACTGGGCGAGGGGGGTGCGGTACTTGGAGTTGTCCGACTTGCCCTCGACTTCTGGCCATCCGTAGTTGCCGCCCGGCTTGATCGCGTTGAGTTCGTCCCAGGTGTCCTGGCCGAACTCGGCGGCGAACAGGCGCTGTTTGGCATCCCAGGCCAGGCCCTGGACGTTGCGGTGGCCGTACGAGTACACGGGGGAGTCGGGGAAGGGGTTGCCGGGAGCCGGTTCGCCCTCCGGGGTCAGGCGCAGGATCTTGCCGCCCAGGGACTCCTTGTCCTGGGACAGGCCCGTGTCGCCGCTCTCGCCCGTGCCCGCGTACAGCATCTTGTCGGGGCCGAAGGCGATCCGGCCGCCGTTGTGGATGAAGCCCTTGGGGATGCCCTTGAAGATCGTGTCTGGTGCGCCCAGTTGCTCGCCGGTCGGCCGCTGCTCGTCGTACAGCACGCGGACTATGCGGTTGTCCGAGGCCGAGGTGAAGTACGCGTAGATCATGTGGTCCGAGGCGTAGTCCGGCGACAGGGCCAGGCCCATGAGGCCGCCCTCGCCCGCAGGGGACACCCCCGGCACCTCGCCCAGCTCCGTCTTCTTGCCCGTCTCCCCGTCGACCCGCGTGATCGTCGCCTCGTCGCGGGAGGAGACGAGCAGGTCGCCGTCGGGCAGAGGGGCCAGGCCCCAGGGGGTGTTCAGGCCCTCGGCGACCGTGCGCACCACCTTGACGGAGCCCTTTGCAGGCGGGGTCTCCTCGGCGGCCTGCCCGGAGGGCGACGACCCCGCGGCCGTGCTGCTGGGCGCCGCGGCTCCGTCCTCGCCCGGTGATCCCCCGTCGTCGGAGGAACAGCCGGCCGTCAGCAGGAGCGCGGCCGCGGCCATCACGGCCGTCACAACTCGACGTTGCACTATCAAGGTCCCTTCGACGCGGCGGCTTCTACTTTTCTTACACCGCTCGCGCCTCACAGGTTCCCGATCCATGAACCTCGAACCACCGCCGTGCGGGCGTCCCGTCCGTGTTCGATGGCAGCCGAGGCCTGTGACCTGCGGCCGAGCCCAGTTGTGGGGCCGGCGGGGCAGTATCCGGAGGCCGAGACTTCCCGACGGGACTGGACGGGACTGGACGGGACGGGCCGCAGGACGGTGTCCGGGCCGCCGAAAGGATTCACGCCGGTCTGGATGGCGGCCCGGTCCTTCGGCGTGCTGGGCCTCCGCCGGCCTGGATAGCCGCTGCCCCCGCCCTCCGGCCGAATCTCGGCCTGCAGCCCGGCGATGTTCGGGCCAGGGTCCTTGCGCTGTACCGGCCCAGGGCCACTGTGATCCAAGGCGGCCCCGGCACCCAGCCGGGTGCGTCTCCGGCAGCCGCATCCCCCCGGCCTCGGCGTCCTCGCTCACCCAGCGCTCGCGTGTGGCCCGGCCTGGGGGCCGCGATCCTGTGGCGCGCTGGGGCCCGCGGCTCGGCCGCCGTTTCCTGGCCGGCGCCGCCCATCCGGGAGGCTGTATTCGCCAGGTCCGCCAGATCCGCCAGATCCGCCAGTTCGGTCCGCGTCAGCCGCCGTCACCCCGGCCCGGGCGTTCTCGCCGGTCCAGCGCTGCCGTTCGGCCGGGCCCCTGGGGCCGCGATCATGTGGCGCCCGGCGCTATGCGCCCGCGCCGCCCCGCCGTCCCCCCGACCCGCACCCTCAGTCCCACGACACCAACGCCCCCGGCAACTCCGCCACTTCCGCCAGATCCGTCTCCGTCAGCCGCAACCCCCCGGCCGCCGCGTTCTCGCTCACCCAGCGCTCCTGCTTCGCGCCCGGCACGGTGACCACGTGCCGCCCCTGGGCCAGTACCCACGCCAGTGCCACCTGCGCCGGCGTGACGCCCTCCCCGTGGCGGGATGCGATGCGGCGCAGGCCGGCGATTATGGGCTGGTTGGCTGCCATCATCTCCGCGGTGAAGCGCGGGTGGCGGGCGCGGACGTCGTCCGGTTCGAAGCCCTCGCCGGGGGTCAGCCTGCCGGTCAGGAAGCCGTTGCCCAGTGGCATCGCGGCCAGGAAGCCGATGCCGCGGGCCTCGCACCACGGCAGCAGCGTCTCCAGAGCCTCCGGCGACCACACCGACAGCTCCGCCTGTACGGCGCTCACCGGAAAGACCTGCTGCACCCGCTGCAGCTGGCGGATCGTCGCGTCGTGCAGACGGGTTCCCGAGCGGCGGCCACCGCGCGCGCCCACCGCGCACAGTCCCAACGCCCGTACCTTTCCGGCCCGAACGAGGTCCGCCATCGCGCCCCAGGTCTCCTCGACCGGTATCTCGGGGTCCGCGCGATGCAGTTGGTAGAGGTCGATGACGTCCGTCTGCAGGCGGCGCAGAGAGGCGTCGCAGGCGCGCTTCACATAGCCGGGACGGCCGTTGGCCACGATGTGCTGTTCGCCCACGAGCAGGCCGACCTTGGTGGACACGAACGCGTCCTGGCGGCGCTCCTTCAACACCCGCCCCAACAGCAGCTCGTTGGTGAACGGGCCGTACATATCGGCCGTGTCCAGGAGGGTCGAGCCCAGATCGAGCGCCCGGTGCACCGCCCTGAGCGACTCCTCGCCCCGCTGCCGCGACGTGCTGTAGGCCCAGCTCATCGGCATGCACCCGAGTCCGACGGCTCCCACCGCGAGCGCCGCCGCGCCGATCGTCCTGCGCTCCACCTGGCCGTAACCCTCCCTCTTTCGGCACCCCAACCTAACCTCTGCACTCCTGTTCGCCTGACATAGCCTCCAAGGCATGACTGCTGACGTGTGGCTCCCCATCCCGCCGGAAGAGATCGAGGGCCTCCCGCAGGGCCCGCACTACCGCTTCTGGAACGGCGAGGAGACCTTCCCCGCCGACCCGGCCGAGTGCGCCTTCTACGTCGTCCCCTACATGAAGCCGCCGGGAATCGGTCAGCGTCCCCTGCCGGAAATGACCTCCGTGGAGGTCGTGCAGACACTTTCCGCCGGTATCGATCACGTGGAGTCAGGCCTGAAGCAACTGCCTCCGGGTGTGCGGCTGTGCAACGCGCGCGGGGTGCACGAGGCAAGCACCGCCGAGCTCACGCTCACACTGATCCTCGCCTCGCTGCGCGGCGTCCCCGACTTCGTGCGGGCCCAGGACAGAGGGGAGTGGCTCAGCGGTTTCCGGCCCGCTCTTGCGGACAAGAACGTCCTCATCGTGGGATACGGCTCGATCGGCGCCGCCATCGAGGACCGGCTCGCACCCTTTGAACTCGCGCGGGTGGCGCGCGTCGCGCGCTCTGAGCGCACCACGGCGCGCGGACCCGTGCTTCCGCTCACCGAACTGTCCGCCGTGCTTCCGGAAGCGGACGTCGTCATCCTTTGCACGCCCCTCACAGCGGCCACCCGGCACCTGGTCGACGCCGACTTCCTGGCCCGCATGAAGGACGGCGCGCTGTTGGTCAACGTCGCGCGCGGCGGCGTCGTGGACACTAAGGCGCTGCTGACGGAGCTGGAGACCGGGCGCATCACCGCGGCCCTGGACGTCACCGACCCCGAGCCGCTGCCCCGGGAGCACCCCCTGTGGCGTGCGCCGGGCGTGCTGATCAGCCCGCACGTGGGCGGACCGACGTCGGCGTTCCTGCCGCGCGCCAAGCGGTTGCTGGTGGACCAGTTGACTCGTTACGTGAACCGTGAGCCCCTTCGCAACGTGATCCTTACGACGGGCGCGGTGGGCGCGTGACGCTCGCGGGCTGAGCTTCCCGCGGGCGCCGTGTGCGCTGCGCGCAACAGGTCCGAAACCCGCTTCGAGTACCGTCCGCAACCTTCCGGAAGCGGTCCGTACTCGCATATGCGCTGGTCGTCACGGAGCGTAGAGGTGCTATGTCCCTGAGTGACGAGACTGGTGTATCGTCCCGACAGGGGCTGCGCCGTGCACCTTTCGGCGCCGGGGATGGACATTTCAGATTTGTGAGGGGGGCGACGGACGATGCACGGCCTATGGACGAGCAATCCGACGCGGCGGGGCCGTCGGCGGCGACCCTGGCGGACGGCCGCGCGCAGACGCGGCCGGCACGGCACTCACGGCTGTCGTCACAGCCTCCACCACCGCGGGCACAGCAGCCGCAGGCGGCATGCGCACAGCGCGCACCGGGACCCTCGGGACCCGCGAGCGGCGCGGACCGGGAGGGCCCGGTGAGCTCGCCACCGCCCTCCACGACGACGTTGGACGCGGGGCTGCGGGCTCAGCCCTCGTCGGCGGCGCTGCTGCCCCGTCCGTCGTTCCTCGGCGGCGGCTCGGGGCTGGTTCCGCAGCTCGTTCTGGCCCTGGTGTGCGCGGGATACGCCATCGGTTCCGCGCTCGGCTGGGGTTCGGAGCAACTTGCGCTGATCATGGGCGACTTCGGGCTGGCCGCGGCGGCGGGCGCCGCCGCAGTGTCCTGCTTCCGCTACGCCCGTAGCCGCCGTATCCGCTTTCGGCCCGCCTGGCTGCTGTTCGCCCTCTCCTCGGCGATGGCCGCCCTCGGCAACCTGGTCTGGGGATGGTACGAGGTCGTTCTGCAGCGCCCCGTGCCCAGCCCCTCCTACGCCGACGGGTTCTTCCTGTGCTTCGCGCCGCCCGCCATCGTGGGACTCCTGGTGCTCGCCAAACGCCCGGTGACGAAGGCCGGCTGGGTCTGCCTCGCGCTGGACGCCTGGCTGATCGGCGGCTCGCTGCTGACGCTGGCATGGAGCCTCGCCCTCGCCCAGGCGGCCAAGATCGACTCGAACGGCGGGGCCAGCGTGGCGCACACCGCGCTCTCGCTCGCCTACCCGCTGCTCGACATCGCCCTGGTCAGCATGGTGCTCGCGTTGCACTTCCGTCGCTCGTCGGTGAACCGCACCGCGGTCAATACCGCGATCGGCGCGCTCGCCCTGACCGTGATGTGCGACGCCCTGTTCACCTCGCCGCTGATGCACAACAGCTACCGCTCCGGCCAACTGCTCGACGCCGGCTGGTTCGCCGGCTCGCTGCTGCTGGCGTACGCCCCGTGGGCCGCGCCCCGGCACGGAGACGGTGAGCGGCAGGAAGGCACGGGGCACACGCGCGTGGTGCACGAGCACGTGCCCGGACAGCGCGGTGGAAGCCACCACCACACGCCCGCGCCGGGAGGTGATCACAGCCGGTACCCGGTCACCCGGCCGATCGCCGGCTCCCTGGCCGCCCTCACGCCGTACCTCGCGGCCGCCGTCTGCACGCTGGGGATCCTGTACAACGTCCTCAACGGCCGCAGCGTCGACCGAGTCGTGCTCATCACCGGCGGCACCGTCGTGCTCGCCCTCGTGATGCGCCAGGGCATCATGCTGCTCGACAACATCACCCTCACCCAGGAACTGGCGCAGAAGGAGAACCACTTCCGCTCCCTGGTGCAGGGCTCCAGCGACGTCATCATGATCGCCGCACCCAACGGCATCCTCCGGTACGTCTCCCCGGCCGCCGCCGGGGTCTACGGCTGCTCCGCGGAGGAACTGGTGGGCACGGAACTGGCCAATCTCATCCACCCGGAAGACCTGGGCTGCGTGGTGCACGAGGTGCGCCGCTTCCTCGCCGCCAGCCCAGTTGAGGAACCCACTACGCGCATCGAGTGCCGCTTCCGGTCGGGAGACGACGGCTGGCTCAACGTCGAGTCGACCGTCAACCGTCACCACGGTGGCCTCATCTTCAACAGCCGGGACGTGACCGAAAGAGTGCGCTTGCAGGCGCAGCTCCAGCACAACGCCGAGCACGACCCGCTCACCGACCTGCCCAACCGCGCGCTGTTCACCAAGCGGGTCCAGCAGGCCCTGTCCGGCCGCCGTGCCTCCGACCGGGGCATCGCCCTGCGCAACACCGCCGTCCTCTTCATCGACCTCGACGGCTTCAAGGGCGTCAACGACACGATCGGACACCAGGCCGGGGACGAACTGCTCGTCCAGGCCGCCCGCAGACTCCAGGACGCGGTCCGGGGCGGTGACACGGCATCCCGGCTGGGCGGCGACGAGTTCGCGGCCCTGATCGCCGGGGACAACACCCGCGACCGTACCGCCCGCGAACGACACATCCTGGAACTCGCCGACCGCCTCAGGGGGACGCTGTCACAGCCGTACCTCATCGACGGCAACGATGTCCGCGTCAACGCCTCCATCGGCGTCGCCTTCGCCGAGCCCGGCCTCGGCGCGGGCGAGCTGCTGCGCAACGCCGACCTGGCGATGTACCGGGCGAAGGCCGGCGGCAAGGGCCGGGTCGAGCTCTACAAGCCGCAGATGCAGCAGGACGTCGTACGGAAGGCGGAGCTGGCCACGCGCCTGCGGGCCGCGCTGCACGACGGCGAGTTCGCGCTGCTGCACCAGCCGGTGGTGTGTCTGGACAGCGGCCGGATCGCATCGGTCGTCACCCAGGCGCGCTGGCGGTCCTCGCAAGGGGTGCTGTTCACGCCCGCCGAGTTCCTGAGGGTGGCCGAGGACAGCGACAAGACCGCCGAGCTGGGCCGCTGGATGCTGGAGGAGGCCGTGGAGCAGGCCGCCGAGCGCACCGCGACCGGGCTCGCCGTACCCGTCGCCGTGCGGGTGGGCGCGCGCCGGCTGCTGGACCGGTCGATGCCGCTCGGCTCGATCGAGGCGCTGCTGACCCGGCACGGGCTGCCGTCCGGGTCGCTGATCATCGAGCTGTCCGATCTGGACCACCGTGTCTCACTGGACGAACTGGAGCGCCGCCTGAGCGGTCTGCACCGACTCGGCGTCCGGGTCGCCCTGGACGGCTTCGGCAGCGGTTACGCGGCGATCACGGCCCTGCGCCGGCTACCCGTCGACGTACTCAAACTCGACCGCGGTCTGGTCGAGGGTGTCGTCGAGTCCGCGCGGCTGCACAAGATCACCGGTGGGCTGCTGCGGATCGCCGGGGACCTGGGGCTGCCGTCCGTGGCCGACGGCGTGGACCTGCCGGAACAGGTCGTCGCGCTGCGCGCGATGGGGTGCACGCACGGGCAGGGCATGGCGTTCTCCGGACCGCTGGACGAGTACCGGCTGCGTCGCGCGCTCAGTTCCGGTCACTATCCGGTGCCGCATGGACCGGCCGAGCCCGCGTTCGCGGGCGGTGTGAGAGGTGAACGAGCCGTGGAGAGGGGTGCGGGGGTGTACACCGGTGGTGTGCCCGCTGTTCTCGGAGGCGGAAGTGGCCTGCGCTCACATAATGAGACTCCCGTCCCACCCACTTGACAGTGGGTGCGTGCCGGGGGGAGGGTCTGTGCCATGCGCACCCGAATTCTCGTACTTGGAAAGCGCGTCGGCTGAAGCTGGTGACGTCCGGACAGACCCGGAACTCCCAGCGACCACACCCGGCGCGCTCCCCTCGCTTGCCTTATGGCACGAGGGGTTTTTTGTTGCACAGGCGCCTGTCGTGCAGCACCGAAACTCCGCTCAAACTTCGCAAAAACCCTCAGCATCGAGAAGAGAATGCCGATGACCGAGCAGGCCACCGGGGCCCATCACCCGCAGCCCCGGCCCCGATCCGGAGGACACCAGTCCGCCCCCGAGCACGTCACGGGTGCGCAGTCCCTCATCCGTTCGCTCGAGGAGGTCGGCGCCGACACGGTATTCGGCATTCCGGGTGGTGCGATCCTTCCGGCGTACGACCCGCTGATGGACTCCACCAGGGTGCGCCACGTCCTGGTCCGCCATGAGCAGGGCGCAGGTCACGCCGCCACCGGCTACGCGCAGGCCACCGGCAGGGTCGGCGTCTGCATGGCCACCTCGGGACCGGGCGCCACCAATCTGGTCACGCCGATCGCCGACGCCCACATGGACTCGGTGCCGCTCGTGGCGATCACCGGGCAGGTGGCCTCCAAGGCGATCGGTACGGACGCCTTCCAGGAGGCGGACATCGTCGGCATCACCATGCCGATCACCAAGCACAACTTCCTGGTCACCAAGGCCGAGGACATCCCGCGGGTGATCGCGCAGGCGTTCCACATCGCCTCCACCGGCCGCCCGGGCCCGGTCCTGGTCGACATCGCCAAGGACGCCCTCCAGGCGAGGACCACCTTCTCCTGGCCGCCCACCATGGACCTGCCCGGCTACCGGCCCGTCACCAAGCCGCACGCCAAGCAGATCCGCGAGGCCGCCAAGCTGATCACCGCAGCCAAGCGGCCCGTCCTCTACGTCGGCGGCGGCGTCCTCAAGGCCGGCGCCACCGCCGAGCTGAAGGTCCTCGCCGAACTCACCGGAGCGCCCGTCACCACCACCCTGATGGCGCTCGGCGCATTCCCCGACAGCCACCCGCTGCACGTGGGAATGCCGGGCATGCACGGTGCGGTCACCGCCGTCACCGCGCTGCAGAAGGCCGACCTGATCGTCGCCCTCGGAGCCCGCTTCGACGACCGCGTCACCGGCAAGCTGGACAGCTTCGCCCCGTACGCCAAGATCGTCCACGCCGACATCGACCCGGCCGAGATCGGCAAGAACCGCGACGCCGACGTGCCGATCGTCGGTGACGCCCGCGAGGTCATCGCCGACCTCGTCCAGGCCGTGCAGAAGGAGCACGCCGAGGGCCACCAGGGCGACTACAGCGCCTGGTGGAAGGACCTCAGCCGCTGGCGCGACACCTACCCGCTCGGCTACGACCAGCCCGACGACGGCTCGCTGTCCCCGCAGCAGGTCATCGAGCGGATCGGCCAACTCGCGCCGGAGGGCACCGTCTTCGCGGCGGGCGTCGGCCAGCACCAGATGTGGGCCGCGCACTTCATCCAGTACGAGAAGCCGGCCACCTGGCTCAACTCCGGCGGCGCCGGGACGATGGGTTACGCCGTTCCGGCCGCGATGGGCGCCAAGGCCGGCGCGCCGGAGAAGGCGGTCTGGGCGATCGACGGTGACGGCTGCTTCCAGATGACCAACCAGGAACTCACCACCTGCGCCCTGAACAACATCCCGATCAAGGTCGCCATCATCAACAACGGCGCCCTCGGGATGGTCCGCCAGTGGCAGACCCTCTTCTACAACCAGCGCTACTCCAACACCGTGCTGCACTCCGGCCCCGAGGCCGACGGCAAGCAGCCGAGCGCCGGCACCCGGGTCCCCGACTTCGTGAAGCTGTCGGAGGCCATGGGCTGCTACGCGATCCGCTGCGAGTCGCCGGAGGACCTCGACAAGGTCATCGAGGAGGCGAACTCCATCAACGACCGCCCCGTCGTCGTCGACTTCATCGTCCACGAGGACGCGATGGTCTGGCCGATGGTCGCCGCCGGCACCTCCAACGACGAGATCATGGCCGCCCGGGACGTGCGCCCCGACTTCGGCGACAACGAAGACGACTGAGCGAGAGAGACGTAAAAGATCATGTCCAAGCACACGCTCTCCGTCCTGGTGGAGAACACGCCCGGCATCCTGGCCCGGATCGCCGCCCTGTTCTCCCGCCGCGGCTTCAACATCGACTCGCTCGCGGTCGGCGTCACCGAGCACCCCGACATCTCCCGCATCACCATCGTGGTGAGCGTCGCCGACCTGCCGCTGGAGCAGGTGACGAAGCAGCTCAACAAGCTCGTCAACGTGCTGAAGATCGTCGAACTGGAGCCGGGTTCGGCCGTTCAGCGCGAACTCGTTCTGGTGAAGGTGCGCGCCGACAACGAGACCCGCTCCCAGATCGTCGAGATCGTCCAGCTGTTCCGCGCCAAGACCGTCGACGTCTCCCCGGAGGCCGTCACCATCGAGGCCACCGGCTCCAGCGACAAGCTGGAGGCCATGCTGAAGATGCTGGAGCCCTTCGGCATCAAGGAGCTCGTCCAGTCCGGCACGATCGCGATCGGCCGCGGCGCCCGCTCCATCACGGACCGCTCGCTGCGCGCGCTCGACCGCTCGGCGTAGGACGCGTTCGGACGGCCGGGTGACACCGGCCGTCCGGATTCCGCCCGTATGGCGAGACCCCGAAACTTCCCTTCCGCCCTCCGTCATACGGTGGGACGCAACACCTGCACACAAGGAGAGAACCCAAAGTGGCCGAGCTGTTCTACGACGCCGACGCCGACCTGTCCATCATCCAGGGCCGCAAGGTCGCGGTCATCGGTTACGGCAGCCAGGGCCACGCCCACGCGCTGTCGCTCCGTGACTCGGGTGTCGACGTCCGCGTCGGTCTGCACGAGGGCTCCAAGTCCAAGGCGAAGGCCGAGGAGCAGGGCCTGCGCGTGGTGACGCCGTCGGAGGCCGCCGCCGAGGCCGACGTCATCATGATCCTCGTCCCGGACCCGATCCAGGCCCAGGTGTACGAGGACCACATCAAGGACAACCTGAAGGACGGCGACGCGCTGTTCTTCGGCCACGGCCTGAACATCCGCTTCGGCTTCATCAAGCCCCCGGCCGGCGTGGACGTCTGCATGGTCGCCCCGAAGGGCCCGGGCCACCTGGTGCGCCGCCAGTACGAGGAGGGTCGCGGCGTTCCCTGCATCGCGGCCGTCGAGCAGGACGCCTCCGGCAACGCCTTCGCGCTGGCCCTGTCGTACGCCAAGGGCATCGGCGGCACCCGCGCCGGTGTCATCAAGACGACCTTCACCGAGGAGACCGAGACCGACCTGTTCGGTGAGCAGGCCGTCCTCTGTGGTGGTACGGCCGCGCTGGTCAAGGCCGGTTTCGAGACGCTGACCGAGGCCGGCTACCAGCCGGAGATCGCGTACTTCGAGTGCCTGCACGAGCTGAAGCTGATCGTGGACCTCATGTACGAGGGCGGCCTGGAGAAGATGCGCTGGTCGATCTCCGAGACCGCCGAGTGGGGCGACTACGTCACCGGCCCGCGCATCATCACGGACGCCACCAAGGCCGAGATGAAGAAGGTCCTCGCCGAGATCCAGGACGGCACCTTCGCCCAGGCCTGGATGGACGAATACCACGGCGGTCTGAAGAAGTACAACGAGTACAAGCAGCAGGACTCCGAGCACCTGCTGGAGACCACCGGCAAGGAGCTGCGCAAGCTCATGAGCTGGGTGAACGAGGAGGCGTAAGCCTCGGCTGACGGGGCCGGAGCGCGCACGTCCGGCCCCGTTGTCCAACCCGTCGCATCACGGACGGGTGATCCTTCCGAAGAGGCGCATGATGCCTCTCGGCGCGCCACTACACTGCCGTACTACATACGCGTCAGGCCCACAGCGTCGTGCGTCTTCCACGCGGACCACCCCTCCACCGCCTGCGGCCGTCGGGACGGCCGTCCGCAATGGACATGTGAGGACTCACGTGAGCTCGAAACCCGTCGTACTCATCGCTGAAGAGCTGTCGCCCGCCACCGTTGACGCGCTTGGCCCCGACTTCGAGATCCGCCACTGCAACGGAGCCGACCGAGCCGCCCTGCTCCCGGCCATCGCCGACGTGGACGCGATCCTGATCCGCTCCGCCACCAAGGTCGACGCCGAGGCCGTAGCCGCCGCGCGCAAGCTCAAGGTCGTCGCACGAGCCGGCGTCGGCCTGGACAACGTCGACGTCTCCGCCGCCACCAAGGCCGGCGTGATGGTCGTCAACGCCCCCACCTCGAACATCGTGACCGCCGCCGAGCTGGCCTGCGGTCTCCTGCTCGCCACCGCCCGCAACATTCCGCAGGCCAACGCCGCGCTGAAGAACGGCGAGTGGAAGCGCAGCAAGTACACGGGCGTCGAGCTGGCCGAGAAGACCCTCGGTGTCGTGGGCCTGGGCCGGATCGGCGCCCTCGTCGCGCAGCGCATGTCGGCCTTCGGCATGAAGGTCGTCGCCTACGACCCCTACGTGCAGCCCGCGCGGGCCGCGCAGATGGGCGTCAAGGTGCTGTCGCTGGACGAGCTGCTCGAGGTCGCCGACTTCATCACCGTCCACCTGCCCAAGACCCCCGAGACCCTCGGCCTGATCGGCGACGAGGCGCTGCGCAAGGTCAAGCCGAGCGTGCGCATCGTCAACGCCGCGCGCGGCGGGATCGTCGACGAGGAGGCGCTGTACTCCGCCCTCAAGGAGGGCCGGGTCGCCGGCGCCGGTCTCGACGTGTACGCGAAGGAGCCCTGCACGGACTCCCCGCTCTTCGAGTTCGACCAGGTCGTCAGCACCCCGCACCTCGGCGCCTCCACCGACGAGGCGCAGGAGAAGGCCGGTATCGCCGTGGCCCGCTCGGTGCGCCTCGCCCTCGCCGGTGAGCTCGTACCCGACGCGGTGAACGTCCAGGGCGGCGTCATCGCCGAGGACGTCAAGCCGGGTCTGCCGCTCGCCGAGCGCCTGGGCCGTATCTTCACGGCGCTCGCCGGTGAGGTCGCGGTCCGCCTCGACGTCGAGGTGTACGGCGAGATCACCCAGCACGATGTGAAGGTGCTGGAGCTCAGCGCCCTCAAGGGTGTCTTCGAGGACGTCGTCGACGAGACGGTGTCGTACGTCAACGCCCCGCTGTTCGCCCAGGAGCGCGGCGTCGAGGTGCGGCTGACGACCAGCTCGGAGGCCACCGACCACCGCAACGTCGTCACCGTGCGCGGCACGCTCGCGGGCGGCGAGGAGGTGTCGGTCTCCGGCACGCTGGCCGGCCCCAAGCACCTGCAGAAGATCGTCGCGGTCGGCGACTACGACGTGGACCTCGCGCTCGCCGACCACATGGTCGTCCTGAGGTACGAGGACCGTCCGGGCGTCGTCGGCACGGTCGGCCGTGTCTTCGGCGAGGCGGGCATCAACATCGCCGGCATGCAGGTCTCGCGTGCCGTCGCCGGTGGCGAGGCGCTGGCCGTCCTGACCGTCGACGACACGGTGCCCGCCGGGGTGCTGACCGAGGTCGCCGAGGAGATCGGGGCGACGTCGGCCCGTGCGGTGAACCTGGCCTGAGGCCTGTCGCACGCCGAGGCCATGAGACGCTGAGGCCTATCGAACGCCGGACGCGCTGAGCTTGCTCGGCTCGTCCGGCGTTTTGCATGCCGGCTCCCGGATCTCGACCCGGCGCAGCGTGACCGCGGCGAGCACCGCCGCCCCCGCCAGCAGGACCGCGCCCGCGATCGCCGCCCCCTGCATCCCGCTGGTGAACGCCTCTCGCGCGAGCGTGGCCAGACCCGGCACCCGGTCGACGACCGCCAGCGCTCCGCCCAGCGTCTCGTGGGCCACGTCCGGTGCGGTGGCGGGGATCTCGTGGCGGTAGATCGCCGTACCGATCGAGCCGAGCACCGCCATGCCCATGGCGCCGCCGAACTCGCCGGCGGTCTCCATCAGGGAGGACGCCGAGCCCGCTCGCTCCACCGGGGCGGTGCCCATCGCGAGGTCCATGATCTGGGACATCACGACGACGCCCCCGACGGCGAGGACCGCGCACGAGCTCAGGACCAGCCACAGAGAGTCCGTACCGGCGAGGGCGAGCAGCGCGAACCCGGCCGCGGAGATCGCGAAGCCCGCCGTGACGACGTAGGCACGGTTGACGCCCCGCTGCACCAGCTGGGTCGCGATCGGCCCCGCCGCGCCGATCGGCACCGACGGCAGCAGCGCCCACAGGGCCGCCTCCAGCGCGCCCTTGCCGAGCACCGACTGCAGGTACTGCGTGGTGAAGTAGGCCGAGCCCATCACCCCGAACATGCAGACCAGGTTCAGGACGACCGACGGCGCGAAGCCCCGGCCACGGAACAGGGCGGGCGAGATCATCGGTGAGGCGGCCGTGCGCTGGCGGTGCACGAGGAGGACCGCGAAGAGCAGGCCGACGGTGATCGAGACGACGTAGCGGACGTTGAAGCCCTCGGAGGGGATCTCCTTCAGGCCGTAGATCACGGGGAGCACGGCCGCCATCGACAGCGGGACGCTCAGCCAGTCGAAGCGGTCGGGGGAAGGGTTCTTCGACTCGGGGAGCAGCAGCGGGCCGAGGATCAGCAGCAGGGCCATCGCGGGCAGGTTGACCAGGAAGACCGAGCCCCACCAGAAGTGCTCGACCAGGACCCCGCTCATCACCGAGCCGAGCGCGATCCCCGCGGTCATCACGCCGGACCACACGCCGATCGCCTTCGCACGCTGGGCGGGGTCGGTGAACATCGTGCGGAGCATGGCCATCGTCGACGGCATCAGGGTCGCGCCGCCGATGCCGAGGATCGCGCGGGCTGCGATCAGCATCTCGGCGCTGTTCGCGTACGCCGCCAGCAGCGAGGCGGCACCGAAGGCGGCGGCGCCGATCAGCAGGAGCCGGCGGTGGCCGATGCGGTCGCCGAGCGAGCCCATCGTCATCAGCAGGCCGGCCAGGACGAACGCGTAGATGTCGAAGATCCACAGCTGCTGGGTGCCGCTCGGCGCCAGGTCCGCGCTGATCGACGGGACGGCGAAGTAGAGGACGGAGACGTCCATCGAGACCAGCAGCAGCGGCAGCATCAGCACGCCGAGAGCGGTCCATTCGCGGCGTCCGGCGCCGGAGGAAGGAGGCGTGGTGGTGCTCATCGGGTTCGTTGTCATGGCGGTGAATGTACGCGCGTCTTAAACGCTTGTCTAGAACGGCTGTATAATACGGCTGTATAGGACGGTTGTATGGATCGGCGGTAGGGTGGGCGCATGGGACACCGTGAGGATTTGATGGAGGGCGCCAAGCGCTGCCTGCTCGACAAGGGGTTCGCGCGCACGACGGCGCGGGACATCGTCAAGGAGTCGGGGGCCAACCTCGCCTCCATCGGTTACCACTACGGCTCGAAGGACGCGCTGCTCGCCCAGGCGTATGTGTCGCTGGTCGAGGGGATGAGCGACGCCTTCGACGGCGACGAGGTCACCGGGGTCACCGCCGAGCCCGGCTCGCTCGAACGGTTCCGCGAGGTGTGGTCGAACATCATCGGCACCATGAGCGGGCCCGGCTCCCTGTGGCGGCTCAGCATGGAGATCGTCGTCATGGGCGACCAACTGCCGGAAGTTCGCGACCATCTGGCGGTGGCTCAGCGGGAGGCCTGTCGCGGCCTGATTCCGCTGCTCATGGGCGGCCGGGAGGAGGACGTCCCGGAAGGGACCGTGGACACCCTCGGCAGGTTCTACGTGACCCTGATGACGGGTCTCATCGCGCAGTGGATGTTCGACCCGAAGACCGCGCCCGGGGCGGATCAGCTCACCGAGGGCCTGCGCCAGGTGCTGGAGGCAGCCACTCCGAAGTGACCCGCCTGACCTCGTCCAGGGCCGGACTCTCGTCCAGGACCGGCCCTCTCGTCCAGGGCCGGCCCTAGAGTCGCGCCCCCTTCAACGCCATGTGCAGCAGCAGCCGGTCCTCCCCGTCGTCCAGGTCCAGGCCCGTGAGTTGTTCGACGCGGGAGAGGCGGTAGTACAGGGTCTGGCGGTGGATGCCGAGTTCGGCGGCGGTGCGGCCGGCCTGGCCCGCGCAGTCGAGGTAGACCTCGGCGGTGCGGGCGAGTTCGTGGTGGGCGGGGGAGAGGAGCTGGGTGATCGCGGGGTCCCGGGCTGCCTCCGGGGGGAGGGACGTGAGCAGGCGGTACGGGCCGATGTGCGCCCACTCGGCGACCGGGCCGAGGCGGGGTTCGGCCAGGGCGGCGCGGGCCGCGGCCGACGCCTCCTGCCAGGTGGCGGCCAGGTCGGCGAGGCCGGAGCGGGGTGCGCCGATGCCCGCGGCCGCCTGGACCGCGCCCTCCTTGAGCAGCCGGGACGCAGCCGCCTGGGCCGGCGTCCGCACCTCCGGCGAGCGCAGCCGGACCAGGATGGCGAGGCTCTGCCCGCTCTCCCCCACTGTCTTAAGGGCGTGGGAGGTGCCCCCACCCCACGGCACCGTGCACAGCGCCGTCGCGTGCGGCACCGTACGGACGGACGGGGCGTCGTCGGGGTCGGCGGACGGCCACGGGGCGACGCAGACCACGGTGTGCGTGCCTTCGCCCCGCGGGCCGAGTGCCGTGCGCAGGGCAGCCAGCGCCTGGTCCCCCTGCCAGCCCCGCTCCGAGGTGAGCGCAGCCCGCAGTTCCCGGCTCAGATCCGCCCCGTGCTGCGCCTCGTCAGCCAGCAGCGCGCCGATGCGGGCGGTCACCTCCATGGCGGCCGACAACTGCTGCTCCGTGGGGCCCGGATCGTCGTCCAGGAGCCAGACGTAACCCAGGACCACGCCCCGGTGGCGTACGGGGAGGCAGACGCGTCCCCGGTAGACGCCAGCCTCGGGGGTGGGCGGGATGCGCACCGGGCCCGTCGCCCGGGTGATGCCGAAGCCCTCGAACCACGTCCGCACCGCCGCCGTGGAGCGCCGCGTCAGGATCGAGCGGGTGCGGACGGGATCCAGAGCGGACGCGTCGAGATCGCCCTCACTGTCGTACGCACCGAAGGCGATCAGCTCGAAGTCGCGGTTCTCCAGCGTGGCGGGCGCGCCCAGCAGCTCGGAGATCTCGTCGACCAGCTCCTGGTAGTCGTCCTTGTGGTCCTTGTGGTCCTTGAATTCCGGCGTCACCCGGGCATTCTCCCGCATTTTCGCGTGGCCTTCATACATCTGTCTGAGATCTGTTGCACGGATGCGTGACAGCTGTCGATGGCCGCCGTTCGGAGGGATCCTTAGGTTTCACGGTGGTTCTCCGTGCCGTCCCCGGAACATCACTTATCGGGGTGTCGGCCGTCATTCGGCAGTGTTTGTGGAGGTGCCCCGTGCTGGGTCCCGTGATTCTCGCCGCGTCGCGCAGCGACCGGATGCGACGCCTGATCTCGGCGGCCCCGGTGACGAAACAGGTCGTCGACCGGTTCATCCCCGGCGAGACCGTCCACGAGATCGTGCCGATCATCGAGGAGCTCACCGGCAACGGCCTGGAGCTGACGATGGACGTCGTCGGCGAGGACATCACCCGCCCCGACCAGGCCGAGGCCGCGCGGGACGCCTACCTGGCGCTCGTCGACCGGATCAAGGACCTGGAGCTCGGCGAGCGCGTCGAGATGTCCGTCAAGCTCTCCATGTTCGGCCAGGCGCTGGAGGGCGGCCACGAGCTCGCCCTCGCCAACGTCCGTCCGGTCGTCGAGGCGGCCGCCGCGATCGGCACGACGGTCACGCTGGACGCGGAGGACCACACCACCCTCGACTCGATGTTCGCCATCCACGAGGAGCTGCGGAAGGACTTCCCGCAGACCGGCTGCGTCATCCAGGCCTACCTCTTCCGCACCGAGGCCGACGCCCGCCGGCTCGCCGCGGACGGCAGCCGCGTACGGCTCGTCAAGGGTGCCTACAAGGAGCCCGCCGAGGTCGCCCACCAGCAGAAACAGGAGATCGACAAGGCGTACGTCCGGATCCTCAAGGTTCTGATGGAGGGCGCCGGGTACCCGATGATCGGGTCCCACGACCCGCGCCTGATCTCCATCGCACAGGAGCTCGCGCGGCGCGCCGGGCGCAAGCTGGACGAGTACGAGTTCCAGATGCTGTACGGGATCCGCAGCGACGAGCACCTGCGGCTGGCCGCGGAGGGCCACCGCATGCGCGTCTACACGGCCTACGGCACCGACTGGTACGGCTACTTCATGCGCCGGCTCGCGGAGAAGCCGGCGAACCTGCGCTTCTTCCTCCGCTCGATGGTCAGCAAGGGCTGAGCCCCGCACAACGGCTCGCAACACACCGCTCAGTAAGGAGTTACGGAACCCATGGACGCTGTGACCCAGGTCCCCACCCCCGTCAATGAGCCGGTGCACGGCTACGCCCCCGGCTCGCCCGAGCGCGCCCGGCTGGAGGCCAAGCTCAAGGAGCTGGCCGAGAACCCGATCGACCTGCCGTGCACCATCGGCGGCGAACGGCGGCTGGGTGGCGGCGAGCGCGTCGACGTCGTGCAGCCGCACAACCACAAGGCCCGCCTCGGCACCTACGGCAACGCCACCCAGCAGGACGCCCAGGACGCCATCGACGCGGCCCTCGCCGCCGCGCCGGCCTGGCGCGCGATGGCCTTCGACGACCGCGCGGCGATCATCCTGCGCGCCGCCGAGCTGCTGTCCGGACCGTGGCGCGAGACGCTGGCCGCCTCCACCATGCTCGGCCAGTCGAAGACCGCCCAGCAGGCCGAGATCGACACGCCCTGCGAGCTGATCGACTTCTGGCGCTTCAACGTCAAGTACGCCCGTGACCTGCTCGCCGAGCAGCCCCCGGCGAACTCCCCGGGCGTCTGGAACCGCCTCGACCACCGCCCCCTCGAGGGCTTCGTCTACGCGATCACGCCGTTCAACTTCACGGCCATCGCGGGCAACCTGCCCACCGCGCCCGCGCTGATGGGCAACGTCGTGGTGTGGAAGCCGAGCCCGACGCAGACCCACGCCGCCGTGCTGCTCCTGCAGCTGCTGGAGGAAGCGGGCCTGCCCAAGGGCGTCATCAACCTCGTCACCGGTGACGGCATCGAGGTCTCCAAGGTCGCCCTGGTCCACCGCGACCTCGCCGGCATCCACTTCACCGGCTCGACCAAGACCTTCCAGTACCTGTGGAAGACGGTCGGCAACAACATCGAGAAGTACCGCTCCTACCCGCGCATCGTCGGCGAGACCGGCGGCAAGGACTTCGTCGTCGCCCACCCGAGCGCCGACAAGGCCGTGCTGAAGACCGCGCTGACCCGCGGTGCCTTCGAGTACCAGGGCCAGAAGTGCTCGGCGACCTCCCGGGCGTACATCCCGGCGTCGATCTGGAACTCCGGCTTCAAGGAGGAGTTCGCGGCCGAGGTCGACTACATCACCATGGGCGATGTGACGGACCTGTCGAACTTCGTCGGCGCGGTCATCGACGAGCGGGCGTTCGCCAAGAACAAGGCGGCGATCGACCGGGCGAAGCAGGACCCGACCTGCACGATCGTCGCGGGCGGCTCCTACGACGACTCGGTCGGCTACTTCGTCCGCCCGACCGTCGTCGAGTGCACGGACCCGGAGCACGAGGTCTTCACGACCGAGTACTTCGGCCCGTTCCTCGCCGTGCACGTCTACGAGGACGACAAGTACGACGAGATGCTGGAGCAGATGGAGTCGGTGTCCGCCTACGCGCTGACCGGCTCGGTCATCTCGGGCGACCGCGCCGCGGCGGCGTACACGATGGACAAGCTGCGCTACGCGGCCGGCAACTTCTACATCAACGACAAGTCGACCGGCGCCGTCGTCGGCCAGCAGCCCTTCGGCGGCGGCCGCGCCTCCGGCACCAACGACAAGGCCGGCGCCCCGCAGAACCTGATGCGCTGGACGCTGACCCGCGCCATCAAGGAGACGCTGGTCGCGCCGACCGACTACGCGTACCCGCACATGGGCTGACACCCCAACTCGCAGGAAGGGGCCGGGTCTTGAGGTGACCCGGCCCCTTGCTGTCTGCTGCCTTCGGTGAGGCTACTCGGCGATCTCGGTCCGCTCCCACCACTCGTACACCGGCAGCCTGCCCTCCGGTGTGTCCGTGTGCCGTGACGTCGGCCTGAAGTGCTCGTATCCACCGCGGAGCCTGATCTTCGCATCGGGGCCCGGGGACGGGGTCGGAACGATCCGCTCGGACAGATCGTCGGGGCCGCCCTCGAGGAACACCTTCGCCATGTCGTTCATGACGTCACCGTTCCCCTCGACGCAACCCTGTGTCCCGTACGCCCCGCAGGATCAGCCGAGTGGGCGAGCCGCCCGCCCGCCCGGTCCGTTGCCGATACTGGTCCGATGACCGCACCCACCTCCGCCGGCACCCCGCGCACCGTGCACACCGCCGATCTCACCCCCGCCGAACTGAGCGCGATCCGTGCCCTGTTGGACGACGCCTTCGACGGGGACTTCTCCGACGAGGACTTCGAGCACGGGCTCGGCGGTATGCACGCCCTCGTCCAGGACGACGCCGGGCGGGTCGTCGCGCACGGTTCGGTGATCATGCGGCGGGTGCGGTACCGCGACCGGTGGCTGCGGGTCGGGTACGTCGAGGCGGTCGCCGTACGGGCCGATGCGCGGCGGACCGGGCTCGGGGGCCGGGTGATGGCCGAGCTGGAGCGGGTGATCGACCGGGCGTACGACGCGGGGATGCTGTCCGCGAGCGACGAGGGCGCCGCGCTGTACGCCGCTCGCGGCTGGGAGGTGTGGGGCGGGCGGGTCTGCGCGCTGGGACCCGAGGGCGTCGTGCACCTGCCGGACGAGGAAGGCACCACCTTCGTACGGGCCGCGCTCGCCGGTGCGCTCGACCCCGCGTTCGAGCTGGTCTTCGACTGGCGGGACGGGGACGTGCTCTGACGGGGCGAAGACGGAAAGTGCAGGTCAGTGGGGTGTGACCCAGTCGGCCGTCTCAGATAGTAGGAAGTCCGAGTAATTGTGGAGACAGACGCGCCATCCTCCCTTAGTTTTGTAGAAGCCGAACGTCTCGCTCGATCAAGCGAATGGCGGTCGTGAGCCGGGCCCCTTGCAGGCAACCCCTGTGGCACCGCTCCCCGCCCCATCCGGCGTCTCGTATCCCCTGTCTGCACTCCCGGATTGTCGAAGGAGTCGATTTCCCATGGCCGAGACGACCGCCCGCCGCCGAGTCCGTCACCTCTCCCGCACGAGCGAGTCCGACCGCAAGAACGCCGCAGCGGCCCTCCAGCGCGCCCTCGACCGCAGGGACAACGGCGGAGCCACCGGCCACCAGGCCGCGTAGGCGCTCCGCCGGTAGCGCCGCGAAGTGTCGTTGTCCGAGTGCGGCGTCGTCGTGGCTGATCGCGCAGGGCGCTGACCTCAGGCCCGATCAGCCGCCGCGCCGCACCTCGAAGTGGTCGATGCGCTCCCCGTTCTGCGCCAGTGCCGACACCTTCAGCCGGGGTTTCGCGCCGCTCTCCGCCTCCACCGTGAGAAAGGAGAAGCCCCGGTAGCGCACCCGCGACCACTGCACGCGCTCCGCCTTGGTGTCGCGTGACTTGGTCCACTTGAAGGTGTCGACCGACTCACGCTCGGTCACATGCCCCTCGTAGCTCTCCTCGACGCCCGCGGGGAAGCCGTACAGCTCCTTGCCGCCGCCACCCGCCGTGACGTACACGATGCCGTCCCGCGTCGGGTCCGTCGATGCGCCGATGGGCACCTGCCTGCCGACCTCGCCGTTCTTGATGGCATCCGTCCGCTCGTAGACGTGGTTGTGCCCGTTGATCACCAGGTCCACCTGGTGCCTGGCGAAGAGCGGCACCCACTCGGCCCGCACACCTCCGTCGGATGCGTGCGAGGACGTCGAGTACGCGCAGTGGTGGAAGAAGACGACGATGAAGTCGATGCCCTTCGCCGCCCGCAGCTCACCGAGCCGCTCGTCCAGCCACTTGGTCTGGCGGCCGTCCGTGTGGCCCCGGTTGGCGGGAATCTCGTACGACACGTCGTTGGCGTCCAGCGCCACGAAGCCGACGTTGCCGTAGACGAAGGAGTACACGCCCGGGGCCGTCCGGGAGTCGAAGCCGCTGTCCGGCAGGGACCAGCGGGCCAGCTGGCCGCCGTAGCCGTCCGGCGAGTACCAGGCCTCCATGTCGTGGTTGCCGGTCGTCACCATCCACGGCACCGACTTGGCCACCGACTCGGTCTGCTTGAGGTAACCGTCCCAGAAGCCGGGGTCGTAGGCGTCCGACTCCTTGCCGAGGCCCTTGACGTTCGCGTAGCAGATGTCGCCGGCGTGCAGGTGGAAGGCCGGGTTCTGGCCCAGCAGGAGTTTGTCGTTGGTGGCGGCCGCCTCGCTCACGCCCTGGTCGCCGAAGGCCGTGAAGGTGAAGGTTTCGGCGCTCGCGGGAGCCGTGCGGAAGGAGGCGATCGTCGCGCGGTTCCCGGGGGCCGCCGGGTCGAAGCCGTCATGGCCCACGCCGTAGTAGTACGTCGTGCCGGGGCGCAGGGAGTCCAGCGCCGCATGGACGTAGTACTGCTCCAACGCCGCGCGGATGCCCTGCAGTTCGGGGGTGTACAGATCGCGGATCTCGGCGTCGATCCGGCGGCTCAGGTCGTCGGGCCGCAGCCCGATCCGGACGTACGGCTTCTTCACCGCGGCCGGCACCTGCCAGGAGATCCGCATCTGCGCCTTCGGGTCGGCGCCGAAGGCGAGATGGCGGCCGAACGGGGCGACCGCGGAGCCCGGCACCTTCGTGAGGGTGGACGCGGACGCCGATACGGAGGGCTTCGCACCGGACGTGCCCGACCCCGGCCCCGAGCAGCCCGTCAGCAGACCGCCCGCCACCGCGCCCGCCGTCACCAGCGTGCGGCGCCTGGTCAGTCTCGTACGCAGGTACTCGTGCTGTTCCGCCATGCTCATACGGCGGGCGAGCCGGGGCGGGATGCCGAAGTCGGGGAGGTCCATGCTGGGAAAGTTCCCAGCACAGGCCAACGCCCGCCATACGTACGGGTGAACGCCGGTCGACACGCAGACGCCGTCCCCCATCGGGGTGTCCGTATCGCGGACATCGTGTGTCATCCCATGGGACGAGGAGTAGGGTGCCGACATGTCTCGCAGCCTCAATCTCGCAGTGATTCCCGGTGACGGCATCGGCCAGGAGGTCGTGGCCGAAGGCCTGAAGGTCCTCTCCGCCGTCCTTCCGCAGGATGTGAAGCTGGAGACCAGGGAGTACGACTTCGGCGCCCGGCGCTACCACGCCACGGGTGAGACCCTCACCGACGCCGACCTCGACGCCCTGAAGAAGCACGACGCGATCCTGCTCGGCGCGATCGGCGACCCGGGGGTGCCGTCGGGCGTCCTGGAGCGCGGTTTCCTGCTGAAGCTCCGCTTCGCCTTCGACCACCACGTCAACCTGCGTCCGTCGAAGCTCCTTCCGGGTGTCGCCACCCCCCTCGCCGGACAGCCCGAGATCGACTTCGTCGTGGTCCGCGAGGGCACCGAGGGCCCGTACACCGGCAACGGCGGCACCATCCGCAAGGGCACCGAGCACGAGGTCGCCACCGAGGTCTCCGTGAACACGGCCTTCGGTGTCGAGCGCGTGGTCCGCGACGCCTTCGCCCGCGCGCAGGCCCGCCCGCGCAAGAAGCTCGCGCTGATCCACAAGAACAACGTGCTGACCTTCGCCGGTCACCTGTGGACCAACATCTTCAACAAGGTGGCCGAGGAGTTCCCCGAGGTCACCACCGAGTACATGCACGTCGACGCGGCGACCATCTACCTGGTCACGCAGCCCGAGCGCTTCGACGTCATCGTCACCGACAACCTCTTCGGCGACATCATCACCGACCTCGCCGCGGCCGTCTCCGGCGGCATCGGCGTCGCCGCGTCCGGGAACATCAACCCGTCCGGCGCGTTCCCGTCCATGTTCGAGCCGGTCCACGGCTCGGCCCCGGACATCGCCGGCCAGGGCAAGGCCGACCCCACCGCCACGGTGCTGTCCGTCGCCCTGCTCCTGCGCCACCTCGGCTACGACGCCGAGGCCGCCCGCATCGACGAGGCGGTCTCCGCCGACCTCGCCGAGCGCACCGGCAAGCCCGCCCGCAGCACGTCGGAGATCGGCGACGCGCTGGCCGTACGAGTAGCCGGCTGACCCGCCGCGCTTCTCGAACACCTTCGAAGCCGTCGGGTCACTCCGCACCCGGCGGCTTCCCCATGTCCGTCGCCGGGTGTCACCATCATCCCTGGGTCGCGATGCACGCCGATCGCACCGATCAGACCGGAATCGCCCACGGCTCTCTTTGCGATAATCGAACGTGGAGCCGCGGATTGAGGGAATGCTCGGACGTCCTAGCACTGGCCACTGGCAGTCTGGCGTGAGCGCGGCCCGCCACAACCAACCGGTGAAGGACACCTACTCATGACGACGCCCACGATCGAGCTCAAGCCGTCCGCCAGCCCGCTCGCCGCCGCGGACCGCGAGGCGATACTGACCAACCCCGGGTTCGGCCGCCACTTCACCGACCACATGGTGACGATCAAGTGGACCGAGGGCCGCGGCTGGCACGACGGCCAGCTCGTGCCGTACGCGCCGCTCTCCCTCGACCCGGCCACGATGGTCCTGCACTACGCGCAGGAGATCTTCGAGGGTCTCAAGGCCTACCGTCAGCCCGACGGGTCCGTCGCCACGTTCCGTCCCGAGAAGAACGCCCTGCGTTTCCAGTCCTCCGCCCGCCGGCTCGGCATGCCCGAGCTGCCGGTCGAGACGTTCATCGAGGCCTGCGACGCGCTGGTGGGCCAGGACCAGGCCTGGGTCCCGACGCACGGTGGCGAGGAGTCCCTCTACCTGCGGCCGTTCATGTTCGCGACGGAGGTCGGCCTGGGCGTGAAGCCCGCGAGCGAGTACCTCTTCATCGTCATCGCCTCCCCGGCCGGCGCCTACTTCCCGGGCGGCGTCAAGCCGGTGTCCATCTGGGTCTCCGAGGACCACGTCCGCGCGGTGCCGGGCGGCATGGGCGACGCCAAGACGGGCGGCAACTACGCCGCCTCCCTGCTGGCCCAGGCCGAGGCCGCCGCCGAGGGCTGCGCCCAGGTCTGCTACCTGGACGCGGTCGAGCGCAAGTGGGTCGAGGAACTCGGCGGCATGAACCTGTACTTCGTGTACGGCGACAAGATCGTCACCCCGTCCCTCACCGGCTCCATCCTGGAGGGCGTCACCCGCGACTCCCTGCTGTCCGTCGCCCGTGACCTCGGCTACGAGGCCGAGGAGGGCCGCATCTCCGTCGACCAGTGGCAGCGCGACGCGGGGAACGGCACCCTCACCGAGGTCTTCGCCTGCGGTACGGCGGCCGTCATCACCCCGGTCGGCACCGTGAAGCGCACCGGCGCCCAGTGGCGGCAGGGCGACGGGGAGCCCGGCGAGGTCACGATGAAGCTGCGCCAGGCCCTTCTCGACGTCCAGCGGGGCAAGGTCGAGGACAAGCACGGCTGGATGCACAAGCTGGGCTAACTCTCGGCCTTGACCGTCAGGGCCGCCGCGGCCTCCGAGTCCGCGGCGGCCCTTTCGCGTACCGGAGTGGAGTCGGCGATCGTCAGCAGCACGTACGTCACCCCTCCCACCAGCCCCGACAGCAGGAAACTGCAGTCCACCCCGCCGGTCACGGCCAGCAGCGGCCCCTCGTACGACGGGAGCGAGACGGCCAGCAGGCCGACCGTCGCGCCCAGGGCCCACGCCGCCGTCGCCGGGATGTTCCAGCCGGCCCGGTACCAGTAGATCCCGCCCCGCGCCCGCCGGTTGAAGACCTGGAGGGCCTCCGCGTCGTACACGCCACGGCAGCGGGCGAAGCCGATCAGGGTGATGACCGCCCACGGGGTGCCGATCGCCGTCAGCAGCAGGACGAAGGACGTCATCGCGTCCTGCGCGGACGAGTAGTAGTGGCCGACGAAGACACAGGCGGTGGCGATCACCGCGACCGTGTACGTGGCCGTCGCCCGGGACGCGCGCGGCAGGATCGCGTCCAGGTCGAGGCCCATGGAGTAGAGCATCAGGCCCGCGTTGCCGACCGACCCGGCGGAGGCGGCCAGCAGGAGCGGGACCAGGTACCAGCCGGGGGAGGCGGAGACCAGCGGTCCGGCGTAGTCGAGGGCGGCCCCCGCCGCGTACGCCGTGAAGGTGCCGAAGAGCTGGGGGATCAGCAGGCCGAGGGAGAGGCCGAGCCAGGTCGCGTGCAGCACCCGGCGTGAGGAGTGGCGGGCGGGCGAGATGTAGCGGGTGTAGTCGCCGAGCAACGTGATGAAGGCGATCGGCCCGGACAGGCCCGCGGCCACCGTCGCCAGCAACCAGGTGGGCCAGAAGCCGCCCAGCAGATAGCCGCCCGCCTCCGGCAGCGCGCCGGTCGTGAAGTGCGGGGCGTAGGCGATCACGCCGACGACCAGCAGGGCCGTCATGCCGATCGCGAGGACGCGGGACATGGCGAGCAGCACGCGGTAGCCGTACACCGCGCCCGCGACGGTCGCCGCGGCCAGCAGTCCGTAGACCACGCCGTACGAGATCCCGCTCGCCGGCAGCCCGACCAGCCGGCCCAGCACGCCGACCATCACGTCGCCGCCGATCCACACGGTCAGGGCGGTGTAGCCGAGGGCCAGCAGGAGGCCGACCACCGAGCCGACGAGGCGGCCTCGCACGCCGAACTGGGCGCCCGAGGACGTGGACAGGTTCGTCGCCGTGCGCAGGGAGATCAGCGCGAGCGGGGCGGTCAGGGCCGTGCCGGCCACCGTGCCCACGACGACCGAGCTCACCGACGCCCACCAGTCCAGGCCGAACGACGGCGGCAGCCAGCCGAAGACGATCACTCCGAGGCAGAGGTTGGACCCCAGCAGGATCGAGACGAGATCCCGGGGCCCGCTCGTGCGTTCCCCGTCGGGGATGGTGTCGACTCCGCGCTGTTCCATCGGCATATTGGTCTCCCTCGGTTAGAACGACGTTCAATGTGATGTGTCCTAACCTCTGCCGTCAAGGTTTCGGTTGCATCAATCCAGTGTTTAGAGTGATGCTCTAAAGCGAGGACGACAAGGAGGTGCCGCGTCGTGAGACTGACCCCGACGGAACGTGACCGGCTGCTGCTCTTCGGAGCCGCCGAACTGGCCCGAGCCCGCCGGGCCAGAGGGCTCAGGCTGAACGTGCCCGAGGCGACCGCGCTCATCGCGGACACCGCCTGCGAGGCCGCCCGGGACGGCGCCCGCCTCGCCGAGGCGATCGAGCGTGCCCGGTCCGTGCTCGGGCCGGACGACGTGCTGCCGGGCGTGGCGGACGTCGTCACCGAGGTGCATGTCGAGGCCGTCTTCGACGACGGCTCGCGACTGGCGGTCGTGTCCGACCCCATCGGTGGCGGCCGGCTCGCGGACCGGGGCCCGGGCGCGCTGCTGCCGGGGCCCGAGCACGCCGAGCCCGAGGCGGTCCTGCGGCTGATCGTGACGAACACCGCCACCGTGCCGGTCTCCGTCACCTCCCACTTCCACTTCTTCGAGGCCAACCCGCGCCTCGACTTCGACCGCGGCGCTTCCTACGGCATGCGCCTCGCCGTTCCGGCCGGGTCGTCGACGCGCTTCGGGCCGGGGGAGAGCGTCGAGGTCGGGCTGGTCCCGATCGGGGGCGAGCGGATCGCGATCGGGTTCGCGGGGCTCGTCGACGGGGCGCTGGACGCGCCGGGGGTGAAGGAAGAGGCCCTGCGCAGGGCCGCCGCCTGCGGATATCTGGGAGCCACGGCTCCGGGGGGCGAGTTTCAGGGAGCACGACGATGAATCCACACGAGTACGCCGCCACGCACGGCCCCCGCGCCGGCGACCGCATCCGCCTCGGTGACTCCGGCCTGACCATCCGCGTCGAGTCGGACTCCCAGCGCTACGGCGACGAGTTCCTCGCCGGGTTCGGCAAGACCGCCCGGGACGGGCTGCACCTCAAGGCGGCCGCCGTCCGGGAGACCTGTGACGTGGTGATCAGCAACGTCGTCGTGATCGACGCGGCGCTGGGGATCCGCAAGGTCTCCATCGGCATCAGGGAGGGCCGGATCTGCTCGATCGGGCGGGCCGGGAACCCCGACACCCTCGACGGCGTCGACGTCGTGGTCGGCACGGGCACGTCGATCGTGTCCGGCGAGGGGCTCATCGCCACCGCCGGGTCCGTCGACACGCATGTGCACCTGCTGTCGCCGCGCATCATGGAGGCCTCGCTCGCCTCCGGCGTGACCACGATCATCGGGCAGGAGTTCGGGCCGGTGTGGGGCGTCGGCGTCAACTCCCCGTGGGCGCTGCGGCACGCGTTCAACGCCTTCGACGCCTGGCCCGTCAACATCGGCTTCCTGGGGCGCGGTTCCTCGTCGGACCGGGCCCCGCTGGTCGAGGCCCTCGCCGAGGGCGGCGCCTCCGGCTTCAAGGTGCACGAGGACATGGGCGCCCACACCCGGGCGCTGGACACGGCCCTGCGGGTCGCCGAGGAGTACGACGTCCAGGTCGCCCTGCACAGCGACGGCCTGAACGAGTGCCTCTCGGTCGAGGACACCCTGCGCGTACTGGAGGGCCGCACCATCCACGCCTTCCACATCGAGGGCTGCGGCGGCGGACACGTCCCGAACGTGCTGAAGATGGCCGGCGTCCCGAACGTCATCGGCTCCTCCACCAACCCGACCCTGCCCTTCGGCCGGGACGCGGTCGCCGAGCACTACGGCATGATCGTCTCCGTCCACGACCTGAAGACCGACCTGCCCGGCGACGCCGCCATGGCCCGCGACCGCATCCGCGCCGGGACGATGGGCGCCGAGGACGTGCTGCACGACCTGGGCGCGATCGGCATCACCTCGTCGGACGCGCAGGGCATGGGGCGCGCCGGCGAGACGGTCCGCCGTACCTTCGCGATGGCCGGGAAGATGAAGGCCGAGTTCGGCGCCCCGGACGACGGCGACGACAACGAGCGCGTCCTGCGCTACATGGCCAAGCTGACCATCAACCCGGCCATCGCGCACGGCCTCTCGCACGAGGTGGGGTCGATCGAGGCCGGCAAGCTCGCCGACATCGTGCTGTGGCGGCCGGAGTACTTCGGCGCCAAGCCGCAGCTGGTGCTGAAGTCCGGCTTCCCTGCCTACGGCGTGGTCGGCGACCCCAACGCGGCCACCGACACCTGCGAACCCCTCGTCCTGGGACCGCAGTTCGGGGCGTACGGCGCCACGCCCGCCGACATCTCCGTCGCCTTCGTCGCGCAGGCCGCCGTCGACCAGGGCAACGACACCATGCCGACCCGGCGCCGCAGGGTCGCCGTGCGCGGCACGCGCGGCATCGGGCCGGCCGACTTGCGCCTCAACTCCCGTACCGGCGCCGTCGACGTGGACCAGCGCACCGGCCTGGTCACCCTCGACGGCGAGCCGCTGCGCTCCGAGCCGGCCGACTCGGTCTCCCTCAACCGCCTCTATTTCCTGTGACGTTCAGACAAGGACCCGCCATGACGACCCCCGCCGCCGACGGCTTCCGCATGCCCGCCGAGTGGGCCACGCACGAGCGCACCTGGATGGCCTGGCCGGGACCGAACCCGACCTTCGAGGACCCGGACGACCTCGCGGCCTCCCGGATCGCCTGGGCGTCCGTCGCCCGTGCGGTCCGCCGCTTCGAGCCGGTGACGGTGGTGTGCGGCCCCGGCCAGTCGGCCGAGGCCCGCGCCCTGCTCGGCCATGACGTCGAGACGGTCGAGCGGGACCTCGACGACGCCTGGATGCGCGACATCGGCCCGACCTTTCTGACCGACGGCAAGGGCGAACTCGCCGCCGTGGACTGGACGTTCAACGGCTGGGGCGCCCAGGACTGGGCCCGCTGGGAGCATGACGCGAAGATCGCCGCGTACGTCTCCGACCTCGCGGGGTCGGCCAGGACGTACGCCTCGAAGCTCGTCAACGAAGGCGGCGCGATCCACGTCGACGGCGAGGGCACCGTCCTGCTCACGGAGACGGTCCAGCTCGGCCCGGAGCGCAACCCGCACTGGACGCGCGAGCAGGTGGAGGCCGAGATCCACGCCCACCTGGGCACCCGCAAGGCGATCTGGCTGCCGCGTGGCCTGACCGGCGACTACCCGCCGTACGGCTTCGGCACCCTCGGCCATGTCGACATCGTCGCCGCGTTCGCCCGCCCCGGCGTGGTCGTGGCCCATGTGCAGCCGGACCCGGCCCACCCCGACCACGAGGTGACCAAGGAGATCGTCGGCCTGCTGAAGTCACAGACGGACGCCCGCGGCCGCCGCCTGGAGGTCGTCGAGGTGCCCGCGCCGACCGTCCTGGAGGCGGACGGCCACTGGGCCGACTACTCCTACATCAACCACTACCTCTGCAACGGCGGCGTGGTGCTGTGCGGCTTCGACGACCCGCGTGACGAGATCGCGGCCGGCATCTTCCGCCGGCTCTTCCCGGAGCGGACGGTGACGCTGGTGGACGCCCGGACGGTCTTCGCCGGCGGCGGGGGCATCCACTGCATTACCCAGCAGCAGCCGAGGGCCGGGGTCAGGTAGAACGTACGGGTGAACGTACTGCTCTGCGCCACCTGCGGAACCCGGCTGACCGAGCCGGTCCGGCGGCTCGACGAGATGCCCCCGTGTCCCGACCGGGACGGGTTCGCGGACGCGGACAAGCCGCGGCCCGGACCGGCGAGCGTCCCGCGTGGGGCGTACACCGTCGACCCGCACCCCTTCGGCGCGCCGTACGTGCCGTACGAGGGGCCCGCAGGCGAGTACGACGGGGTCTTTCCGGGCGGTGGGTGGAAGTCCGACGCGCGGGGCCTGCTGGTCTCCGCGGGATCACGCGGCACCTATGTCCTGCACCCGCTCGACGCCGTCGGCCTCGCACCCCATGCCGACGCCACCCGCCTCATCGGGTACGAGACCCGGCTCGTCCCGGACGCCGTCCGTGTGGAGGCCGTCGCGTGACCCCCGCCCGCCGCCGTACCCCCGCCCCGCCCCGCGAGGACGTCCTCGCCGCCGCCATGGAGATGATCGCCGAACGCGGCCTGGAGAAGCTCACCATGGCCGCCCTCGGCCGTGAGGTCGGGATGAGCAGCGGCCATCTCCTCTACTACTTCCACTCCAAGGACGAGCTGCTGCTGCGGACCCTGGAGTGGAGCGAGGGCCGGCTCGGCGCCGAGCGCGGGCGGCTGCTCACCCGGACCGCCTCCGCCCGCGAACGCCTCGACGCATACGTCGACCTGTACGTCCCCGACGGCCACCGCGACCCCCACTGGACGCTGTGGCTGGAGGTCTGGAACCGCTCGCAGAACGCCGACGACGACGCCCGCGACCGCCAGGCCGCCATCGAGGGCGCCTGGCACCGCGACCTGGTGGCGCTGCTGGCGGAGGGGGTGTCGAGGGGCGAGTTCCGAGCGGTCGACCCGGACCGTTTCGCCGCCCGACTGCGGGCCCTGCTGGACGGCTTCTCCATCCATGTGGCCATCGGGCTGCGGGGCACGGACCGGGGGACGATTCTCGGCCACGTACGGGAGTTCCTGGACGAGGGCCTCCTCGCGGACGCCTGACCTCCTGCCCGGGTTGTACGCAATAAGACCGATTGACCCTGTGGCCGGTGATGCGTTTGCCTCGTTGCGAACTCCCGGCGGGGGCCGGGTGGTGGAGCGTCGGCGGGGACCACAGGGGGGAACATGTCCGGAGTCGCACGTGTGTCCAGAGCCTCGTTAGGCGCGGCCCTGCTGCTCGCGCTCGCCGGGACGGCGGCCCCGAGCGCCGACGCGGCGCCCCGCCCGCCGCTCGTCGAACGCGTCAGCACCGCCGCCGACGGCACCCAGGCCGACGGCTCCTCGAACGACGCCGCGATCAGCGCGGACGGCCGTCATGCCGCGTTCGTGTCCACCGCGCCGAGCTTCGGCTGCGCGCACTTCACCCCGTGCCTGCTCGTGAAGGACCTGGCCGGCGGCGGGGTCACCAGGATCGACCTCGGCAGCGGTTACACGTACGGTTCGCCGATGCCGAGCGCCGACGGGAGCCGTATCGCCTTCTCCGCGGGCACCCGGTTCCTCGCGCCCTACCTGTACGACCGCGCCACCGGCCGCGCGGAGCGGCTGTGGCCCGAGAACCCGCCCGGCTCCAACGAGTTGGGGCGCGTGCAGTCCCTCAGCCCGGACGGCACGCACGTCGCGTACACCATCGGCAACCGCAACGGCTCGGAGAACTTCCGGCTGCTGTACGTCCGCGACACGGCCACCGGCACCGACGAACTGATCTCACCGGCCGAGGAGGGCGACAAACCCGGGGCCTCGGTGAGCGGCGACGGCGAGCGGGTCGCCTACTCCGTCCGCAGCGGCTCCGAGGAGGACCCGGCCGACGTCTTCGTCAAGGACCGGGCGACGGGCGAGCGGACCCAGGTCGACACGGACCTCGGCGCCGCCTTCCTGGTCCGCATCACGGCGGACGGCCGTCGCGTCCTCCTCGAAGCGGAGGGTGGCCTGTACGTCCACGACCTGGGCGCGGGCACCTCGCGGCGGGTGGCCGAGGGGACGACGTCCGCCGTCACGGCGGACGGCCGGTACGCGGTCGTCTCGGGCGCGGACGGCACGCGGGTGCGCGATCTGCGGACCGGGCTGCGCGGCGCCGCCCTGCCACCGAGCGCCCAGGTCATGGAGGGCGCGCTGGCCGACAAGGGGCGTGCGATGGCGTTCAGTTCGACGGCATCCCACCTGGTGCCGGGCGACACCAACGCGGAGTCGGACGTGTTCGTCTTCTCCGGCCCACTCCGCAAGAACCCGGCCCCGATGCCGTCCGTCACCGAGCGGATCAGCATGACGGGAGACGGACAGCAGCGGCCCGAGGCGTCGTACGACCCGGTGATGGGTGCGGACAAGGTCGTCGCGTTCACGTCGGACGACAACGTCTTCGTCAACGCGGCCGGCGGTATCGGCCAGGTCAACTCCGGCACACAGAAGCCGGCGTCCGAGGGCACGCCCTGCTCCAGCGGACGCATGGTCGGCTATGCGGCCCCTTACGACCCCGACGGCGGTCCGGGCGTCCACGTCCGCAACCGCTCGGTCGGCAAGCTGACCAGCCTGGGTTCCTACCAGGGCGTCCGCTTCACCTGGATGGGACAGCCCGCGGTGGATCCCAGCTGCCAGTGGATCACCTACACCGCCACACTGCCCGCGACCGACGCCGACCCGCATCCGCAATCCCGCGTCTACCGCTTCCGCTTCAACGGCGGCACCACCGACGCCGTCAGCGCGCCCACGGGCGAGGCGGCGGGCAACCCCTCCATCAGCTACGACGGCCGGTACATCGCCTTCGAACAGGGCGGCGGCGTCCACGTCGCCGACCTGGACGCCGGCGCCCTGGAGCAGACCGGAGCCGAAGGTGCCTCAGCGCCTTCCCTGAGCGGGGACGGCCGCCGGGTCGCCTTCCGGCAGGGCAACGAGATCCACGTCCGTGACCTCGACGCGGGGACGACGACTCGGGTCAGGGGCACCGAGCCCTCGCTCTCCGGAAGCGGTACGCACCTCGCGTACACCTCGCGAGACGCCGTGTACCTGCTCGAACTCGCCACCGGACAACGACAGTTGGTCAGCGTCGACCGCTGGGGCGGCCGCAACGACCTCCCGGCCCGGCACCCCTCCGTCAACGCCGACGGCACTGTCGTCGCGTTCGAGTCGGCGTCACCCGATCTGGTGGAGGGGGACACCAACGGGGTGCCGGACGTCTTCCTGCGGACAGTTCAATGACAACGACCATCAACGGGGGAACAACCATGCACAGCACCAAGCGAGTTGTCGCGCTCGCCATCGCCCTGGCCGCCGCGACGGCGACGCTGTCGGGCACGTCGGCGGGCGCCGCACCCAGGGCGCCGTACACCGAGAAGGCGAGCGTGGCCCCGGACGGCACGGACGGCAACCGTGGCTCCAACGGGCAGAGCCTGAGCGCCGACGGCCGCCATCTGGCGTTCGTCTCCGACGCCGACAATCTCGTCGCGGGCGACTCCAACGGCGTCGCCGACGCGTTCGTGCGCGACCTGCGGACCGGCGTCACCCGTCTGGCGAGCACCGCGGCGGACGGCAGCCCGGGGGAGGCGAACGTCCTGGACGTCTCGCTGAGCGCCGACGGCCGGTACCTGGCGTTCACGTCCAACCCCACCTACAACACCGCCGACAACCACATCTTCGTCAAGGACCTGCGGACCGGCGCCCTCCAGCGGATCGACGACGCCGTCGACACGGGCTACAGCGCCGCCGGCATGCCCGCCCTCAGCGCCGACGGCCGCTACCTCGCCTTCGTCGCCCTGCACACCAGCGACGCGGGGCCTGCGGGCGACCGGTCGAACCGGGTCTACCGTGTCGACCGGGTCACCGGCGAGCGGGTCCGCATCAGCCAGGTCCCCGGCGAGGGCGCCTGGAAGTCCGCCGCCACCCAGCCGACCATCAGCGCGGACGGCACCAAGGTCGGCTACCGGTTCTTCGTGCCGTACCCCACCCGGGGCGACTGGAGCGACGCCTACGTCCGTGACGTGCGCAGCGGCGAACTGACCCAGGTCGACAAGGCGCCGGACGGCACGGTGTCCGACGGGCACACCGAGTACCCGCAGGTCAGCGCCGACGGCCGGTACGCGGTGTTCAACTCGCTGGACTCGCAGCTGACGCCGGGCGACACCAACGGCACCCACAACGTCTTCGTCCGTGATCTGAAGACGGGGGACCTGGGCCGCATCGACGCCGCCGACCCCGCCGCCTACACCGGCTTTGCCCGGCTCAGCGCCGACAGCAGGTACCTCGCGTTCGGCTCGGCAGCCCCGAACAGCGCACGTCAGGTGTACGTGCGCGACCTGCGTACCGGACGCACGGAGCTCGTCAGCGCCGCGGCACAGGGCGGCCCGAGCGCCGACTACGCGGAGTACCCGGTGATCGACCGGCACGGCCGCACGGTCGCCTTCAGCAGCCGGGGCGCCGACCTCGTGCCGGACGACACCGAGGACACCACGCACGTCTACGTCCGCCACCTGCGGTGATCAGCGCAGTGCTCGCATCCTGAGACGGACGGTGAGCGCGGGGGCGACTTGTGCCAGACTGCCCCCGTGCTCTCGTTCGCCATGATTATTGGCAGCAGGCGCGCCGGTCCGCAGTGACCACCACGTACGACCAGGTACGGGTGGACACCGTCGTCCTCGACCCGCGCGCAGACCTCTCGCACCCGCGAGAGGTTTTTCTGTTTCCCGGCCCACCCGCAGCCGGGCGGAGAGCGTGAGGGACCATAGGTGGGGACGGTGGAGCCGGTCATTCCGGTAGACCGAGATCCAATACAGGAGCCTTACGACCATGTCGGTAACCAGCGAGCTCGACGACTCGTTCCACGTCTTCGACACCACCCTGCGCGACGGCGCCCAGCGGGAGGGCATCAACCTCACCGTCGCCGACAAGCTGGCCATCGCCCGTCACCTGGACGACTTCGGCGTGGGCTTCATCGAGGGCGGCTGGCCCGGCGCCAACCCCCGTGACACCGAGTTCTTCGCGCGCGCCCAGCAGGAGATCACCTTCCGGCACGCCCAGCTGGTCGCGTTCGGCTCCACCCGCCGCGCGGGCGCCAAGGCGTCCGAGGACCCGCAGGTCAGGGCGCTGGTGGAGTCCGGCGCCCCGGTGGTCACCCTGGTCGCGAAGTCCCACGACCGGCATGTCGAGCTCGCCCTGCGCACCACGCTGGAGGAGAACCTCGCCATGGTCGGCGACACGGTGTCGTACCTGCGCGAGCAGGGCCGCCGTGTCTTCGTCGACTGCGAGCACTTCTTCGACGGCTACCGCGCCAACCCCGAGTACGCCAAAGCCGTCGTCCGTACGGCCTCGGAGGCCGGCGCGGACGTCGTCATCCTGTGCGACACCAACGGCGGCATGCTCCCCGCCCAGGTCCAGGCGGTCGTCTCGACGGTCATCGCCGACACCGGCGCCCGGCTCGGCATCCACACCCAGGACGACACCGGCTGCGCGGTCGCCAACACCCTCGCGGCCGTCGACGCGGGCGCGACCCACGTCCAGTGCACGGCCAACGGCTACGGCGAGCGGGTCGGCAACGCCAACCTCTTCCCGGTGGTGGCGGCCCTGGAGCTGAAGTACGGCAAGAAGGTCCTTCCCGACGGCCACCTGCGTGAGATGACCCGCATCTCGCACGCCATCGCCGAGGTCGTGAACCTCACGCCGTCCACGCACCAGCCGTACGTCGGCGTCTCCGCCTTCGCGCACAAGGCCGGCCTGCACGCCTCCGCGATCAAGGTCGACCCGGACCTGTACCAGCACATCGACCCCGAGCAGGTCGGCAACACCATGCGGATGCTGGTCTCCGACATGGCGGGCCGCGCGTCGATCGAGCTCAAGGGCAAGGAGCTCGGCATCGACCTGGGCGGCGACCGGGAACTGGTCGGCCGGGTGGTCGAGCGGGTGAAGGAGCGCGAGCTCGAGGGCTACACGTACGAGGCCGCCGACGCCAGCTTCGAACTCCTGCTCCGCACCGAGGTCGAGGGCAAGCCCCTGAAGTACTTCCAGGTCGAGTCCTGGCGCGCGATCGTCGAGGACCGCCCCGACGGCAGCCACGCCAACGAGGCCACGGTCAAGCTCTTCGCCAAGGGCGAGCGCATCGTCGCCACGGCGGAGGGCAACGGCCCGGTCAACGCCCTCGACCGCGCGCTGCGGGTGGCGCTGGAGAAGATCTACCCGCAGCTCGCCAAGCTGGACCTCGTCGACTACAAGGTCCGCATCCTGGAGGGCGTGCACGGCACCCAGTCCACGACCCGTGTCCTGATCTCCACGTCCGACGGGGCGGGCGAATGGTCCACGGTCGGTGTCGCCGAGAACGTCATCGCGGCGTCGTGGCAGGCGCTGGAGGACGCGTACACGTACGGTCTGCTGCGGGCCGGGGTGACGCCGGCCGAGTAGGCCGAACGGACCTCGCCACCTGCGCCGCGCCCGTCGTCCACGGTACAGTTGAGCCATGGACGACAAGGACGTCACGGACACGGACGCCCGGCACTTCCTGGCCCGGGGGCAGGTGGCGAGCCGCCTGCCCGCCCAGGACCTGGAGCGGGCCCGGCGTTTCTACTCCGAGAAGCTCGGTCTGGACCCGGTCGACGAACGGCCGGGCGGGCTGCTGTACCGGTGCGGCGGCACGGAGTTCGCCGTGTACCAGTCGACCGGAGCCTCCCCCGGTACGTTCACCCAGATGGGGTGGCAGGTCGAGGACGTCGAGGCGGTCGTCGCGGAACTCGGGCGGCGCGGCGTCGAGTTCGAGGACGTCGACGTGCCTGGGCTCCGCACGACGAACGGCATCGCCGAAGTCCAGGGCCACTACCCGAGCAAGGGCTTCCGCGGGGAGCGCGCCGCCTGGTTCCACGACAGCGAGGGCAACCTGCTCGGCATCGGCGAGCCGTTCGCCTGAGCCGGCGCCCTACTGCAGACGCCATTTCTGGTTCGCGGCGCCCGTGCAGCTCCAGATCTGCGCGCGGGCGCCGTTCGCCGAGGAGTTGTCCGCCACGTCGAGACACTTGTCCGCGGCGCGGTTGACCACATCGCCCGTCGTGGCGTTGTACGACCACGCTTGCGCCCCCGACCCGTTGCAGCCGTACAGCTGCACCTTCGCCCCGTTCGCGGTCGCGCCGGACGTGACGTCCAGGCACTTGCCCAGTGCCTGCACCGACCCGTCGGCCTGTACGGTCCACCGCTGGGCGGTCGAGCCGTTGCAGTCGTAGAGCTGCACCGCCGTACCGTCGGCCGACGAACCGCCCGCCACGTCCAGGCACTTACCGGCGAGACCCGCCAACGCCCCCGACTGCGACGGGCCCTCGGTCTGCGTGCCCGACCAGGTGAACGTCGCCGACGTCTTGCCGGGCAGCGAGTAAGTGGCGTGCTGTGAACCCCAGTTGATCGTCACGGTCCTGGCGGCCGAAGAGTCGTTGTAGGCGATCAGCGCCTTGGATCCGTCGGGGTTGCGCCACGCCACGTTCGGTACCGACGACGACGCCGTGGACGCGATGCGCTGGGCGCCCGGCTTCACGAACTTCGTCAGATGGCCCATCGTGTAGTACTCGACGGTGTAGTCGACCTGCCCGTGCCGGGAGTCCCCGTTGTGGACGGTGATCAGACCGTCGCAGGTCCCGCAGCCGCCGTTGTGCGGACCCCGGTTCTGGTCCAGCGCGAGCGACCACTTGGTCACCGACTTCGCCCAGTTCCGGGTGTAGTCGATGATGTTCATCATGTCCTCGCGCTGCTGGTTCGCGATCCAGGTGCCACCGGAGTGCTCGGTGCCGAAGGCGTCCAGCTGCGGATACTGGTTGTGCACCTGCGTCTGCTTGGCCACGTCACCGCCGTAGCCGTGCCAGGCGATCCCGCCGAAGTTCGGGTGGTTGCGGACCGCCGCGTCGTCGACCGTCTGCGCGGCGTAGGCGTCGTAGGTGTCCCAGTTCCAGTCGTGCGCCAGCACCTTCGTCGACAGCCCGGCGTTCTGGAGCTTCGGCAGCAGCTCGTTCTTCGTGAAGTACGCGAGCCCGCTCGCGTTCCAGCTCATCGACGGATAGCCCGAGCAGCAGGTCGGCTCGTTCTGCGCGGTGACGTACGAGATCGGGATGCCCTGGGCCTGGTAGGCCTGCACGTACTTCACGAAGTACGAGGCGTACGCCCCGTAGTGCTCCGCCTTCAGCCAGCCGCCGTTGAGCTGCCCGTTGTCCTTCATCCAGGCGGGCGCCGTCCACGGCGAGGCCATCACGGTGAGCCCCGGGTTGAGCTGACGCGCCTGCTTCGTCAGCGGCACGACGTCCTGGAGATCGTGGGCGATCGAGAACTCGGAGAGGTCAGGGTCGGTCTGCCCGGCGGGCATGTCGTCGTACGTGTAGCCGAAGCGGGCGAGGTCCGAGCCGCCCATGGGGTTGCGCAGGAACGACAGTCCGATGCCCTCCGTGGGGGAGAACAGTTTGCGCATGGTCTCGTCCCGCGTGGCCTGCGACAACGCGCCGCTGCCGTCCATCAGCCAGGCCGCGGTGTCCGTGAAGGACGCGCCGCCGCCGGTGAAGGACTGGTAGCGGGTGTTCTCGTCGACGGTGATGTTCTCACCGCTGCCGCCGGAGCCGGCCTGGAAGGCGAACGGCGTCTGCGGCTGGAGTCCGCGGGTCACATGGCGTCCGCCGGTGTCGTCCGTCGTGGTGAGCCAGGCGGTGACCTGTTCGCCGGCGGCCTGCGCGGGTGCGGCCGCCGTGAAGCCGGCCGTGGTGAGGAGCCCGGCGAGCAGCAGCCCGAGCGTCCGGGTGGACCGAGGGGATGGCGTGGATCGCGTGGATCGAGTGGATCTCCTCATGGAGCGCCGCCCTTCTGGCGGTGGGGGATGGGGGCGTGCGAGGCGTGAGTAAATGACGGGCTCGCATGCGCGTCAAGGGGTCGCGCGTTCATGAGGTGAAGGGGCAACGGCACTGCTCCGGCCAGGAGTTGAGTGCGCACCGGGTCTGACGTGAAGTCTTGACGCCAATCGGCGCTCCCAGTTAACTCAAGGCGTGAGGTAAGTCATAAGCGGGCCATGAGAGTCGAGGGACGTTCCATGCGAAGAACCGCCCTGCTCGTCTCCGTCGCCCGCGACGACGCGCCCGAGGGCGAGAGGGTCCTCTCCGGCAGCCACGTGAAGGCCTACCGCACGGAGCACGGACTACCAGCCCGTCGGCGGCATCGACCACATCCTCGGGCTCACCGGGACCTGGGGCCACGCCGTCACCCTCCCGGTCGGCGTCAGGGGCCGGTTCGCCATGGACGGCCATGACGTCGGCGTGGTCGTCGTCGGCGAGACCCCGTACGCCGAGGGTGTCGGTGACGTCGGCAACGGCAACGGCCTGGAGCTGAGCGCCGCCGACCGGGCCGCCGTCGACCAGGTGTGCGGCGCCATGAAGTGCGCGGTGCTGATCGTCTCCGGGCGTCCGCAGCTGGTCGACGACGAGCGGCTCGCCGGGATCGACGCGCTGGTCGCGTCCTGGCTGCCGGGCACCGAGGGAGACGGCGTGGCGGACGTGCTGTACGGGAAGCGCGCCTTCACCGGGCAACTCCCCGTCACCTGGCCGAAGCCGGAGGCACAGCTGCCGATCAACGTCGGGGACAGCGCGTACGACCCGAGGTTCCCGTACGGCTGGGGCCTGACCACGCTGACCAAGGTGCCGGGAGGGGGCGCCTCGACCCTGAGGGCGCTCGGCATCGCGGCCCGGGCGGCCGAGAGGGCCGGGGCGCAGCAGGCGGGCCGTGCGCTCGTCACCAAGGCCCGGCTGATCGTCCAGGAGAAGGCCGCCCGCACGGGGATCACCGAGGCGGTCGTGGAGCCCTTCGCCGAGGCCGATCATCTGCTGCTGACGGGCCGGTACGGGGCGGCGGTGGAGAGGCTGAGCGCGGCGTACCGCGCGGCCTGAGCCGCCGTACGGTACGCGGCGGCTGCCGTGGGGGCGCCGGGCCCGGTGGGAATCCAGCCACCTGGACCGGCGCCTTTGCCCGTTCCATCAGGTAGCGTCGAGAGTATGAGGACTCCGCTCTTCCGGGGACTCATGCGCTTGCTGATCGTGCCGGTCGCCGCAACCGCGGCGGTGCTTGTGGCCGGCCCGCCCGGCGCACATGCGGCCACGGATGTCTCCCGGGTTGCCGAGGCGCTGCGCGATGATCCCGTCTACGTGGATCCCGCAGCCTCGGACCAGCTGTCGTCGGCCGACGCGGAAGCGCTCGCCGACAAGATCAAGGACGCCGACAAACCGATCTTCATCGCCGTCCTGCCGGCCGACCAGCCGACCAGGAACCTGCTGCTGAACCTCCGCACGGAAACCGGTGTGACGGGCCTGTACGGCGTCCACGTCGGTGACCGGTTCGACGCGGCGGCCGACTCCTCGGTGATGTCCCGCCAAGCTGTGGACAACCTGGTCTCCTCGGTGCAGACCGCCGGCGACCCCAAGGCCCAGCTGAACGACTTCGTCGACTCGGCCCTGCGCAACGTGAACGGCACGGCCCCGGCCAGCTGGAGTGACGGTGGGGCCGGCGACGGCTTCGACGCCGGCGGTCTGATCGCCGTCGGCGTGGTGCTGGCGGCGGGCGGCGCGGGCGCGTACGCGCTGGTCAAGCGCAACCGGCGGCGCCGCGAGGCGGAGCAGCAGGCGGCGCTGGACAAGCTGCGGGTCGTGGTCGACGAGGACATCACCGCCTTCGGTGAGGAACTGGACCGCCTGGACTTCCACCCGGGCGAAGCCGGCGCCGACGACGCGATGCGCGTGGACTACGAGAGCGCCCTGGACGCCTACGAAAAGGCGAAACGGCTGATGGACTCGGCCCGCAAACCGGAGGACGTCAAAGCAGTCACCCAGGCCCTGGCGGACGGCCGCTTCTCCCTCACCCAGCTGGCCGCCCGCCGGGAACACCAGCCCCTGCCCGAACGCCGTCCGCCCTGCTTCTTCGACCCGCGGCACGGCCCGGCGGTTGCCGACGAGACCTGGACCCCGCCCGGCGGCAGCGCCCGCGAGGTGCCGGTCTGCGCGGCCGACCGAACCCGCCTCTCCGAAGGCCGCGACCCCGTGATCCGCGAGGTCGACACCGAGTACGGCCGCCGCCCTTACTGGGATGCCGGCCCGGCCTACGGCCCCTGGGCGGGCGGCTACTTCGGCGGCGGCATCCTCCCGGGCCTCCTCATCGGCACCCTGCTCGGCAGCATGATGGCCACGCCCGCCTACGCCGCCGACTACGGCGGGGGCGACGGCTACGGCGGTGGCGGCTACGAGGGCGGCGACGTCTCCGGCGCCGACTTCGACAGCGGGGACTTCGGGGGCGGGTTCGGCGGCGGGGACTTCGGTGGGGGAGGAGGGTTCGACGGCGGAGGGTTCTGAGGATCCCTGTGTTCCGCCGCGATCAAGGGGACGGACGCGGGCCCGGTGCGCGCCGTGTCAGGCCAGCTCCCTTGCGGAGGCGACCACGACGCCGTACGCGTCGGCGATGGCCGCCAGCGCACTGCGGTGCAGCTCGTCGGCGGACACGTCCACGATCGACCGGGTGGCGCAGGCGTCCGCGGGCACGGTCGGCTTGTTGCCGCGCAGGGCCGCGGACGCCGTCGTGTACGCGACGCACATGTGGGTCATGAACCCGGCGACGATCACCGTCTCGTTCCCCGCCTCGTCCACGAGCTTGCCGAGGTCGGTCCCGTGGAAGGAGTCCGGGGCCTGCTTGACGACCACGGACTCGCCCTCGACGGGCGCGACGGCGGGGTGTATCCGGCCGATCTCCGTGCGGATGTCGTACAGCGAACCCTCGCCGTCGTCGTGCTGGACGTGGATGACCTCGGCTCCCGCCTCGCGGGCCCGGGACAGCAGATCCGACGCCGCTTCCAGGGCGGGCTTCCAGCCGTCGAGTTCCATCGCACCGCGGGTGTAGGTGTTCTGGTAGTCGACGAGGATCAGCGTCGAGGACGCGAGGGTCGCGGGGGTGGCGTCGGCACCGCCGAGTTCGCGCAGCGTCTTGCTGGCCACAGCACTTCTCCAGGGGTTGGGGGAGGGACGTGAGGTTCCGAGGGCTGGTTGAACGAGTTGAACCGCTGCTCAACAGCCTGTTGAACACGTATGCGACGCTATGACCCGCACCGGGCTGTCGGCAATGACGTGCAGTTCGCAGAAACCGACACCCGCGTGCGCGAGCGAGGCAGGGGGGCACAGGGTGGGGGCCGTGAACCGGTTGATCGTGATCGTGCTGTTCGAGGGCGTCGACCTCCTCGACGTCACCGGCCCGCCGGAGGTGTTCTCCCTCGTCCCGCACGAAACCACCGGGCGCGTCGGCTACGAGGTCGTACTGGCCGCCGAGACGACCGCGCCGGTGACGACGGCGGCCGGCGTGCGGATCCTGCCCGACACCACGTTCTCCGAAGTCGCCGAACGGGCCATCGACACCCTCCTGGTCCCCGGCTCCGTCGAGGTGGACGGCGAGCGCCGCATCCACCCCGTCACCGACCCCGGCACGGTGGCCCGGGTGAAGGCGCTGGCCGGCCGTACCCGACGGGTGGCCTCGGTGTGCGTCGGCGCGCACATCCTCGCCGCCGCGGGGCTCCTCGACGGCAAGCGGGCCACCACGCACTGGTCCACCGCGCAGCGGCTCGCCGCCGACCATCCGGCGGTGCGGGTCGACCCGGATCCGATCTTCATCCGCGAGGAGGGCGAGATCTGGACCGGCGCGGGGATCAGCGCCTGCCTGGATCTGTCCCTGGCCCTGGTCGCGGAGGACTTCGGGGAGCAGGTCGCGCTGCGCGTCGCCCGCCAACTCGTGATGTACCTGAAGCGGCCCGGCGGGCAGTCCCAGTTCAGCGTGCCGTTGGAGCCGGTGTCCACGACCAGGCGCATCGAGGACCTCCGGCATCACGTCCTGAACAACCTCGGCCGGCGCCTCACGGTCCCGGACCTGGCCGCGTACGCGCATGTCAGCGACCGCCAGCTGACCCGGATCTTCAAGTCCGAACTCGGCATGACGCCGCACGCCTACATCGAGTCGGCCCGGGTCGAGTTGGCCGGCAACCTGCTGGAGAGCACCGACGCCACGCTGGAACGGGTCGCCACGCTCTGCGGGTTCGGCACCGTCGACACCCTCATCCGGGCATTCCGCCGCCGGCACGCCACGACGCCGAGCGAGTACCGGGCGAGGTTCCGGGCCGCTCCGGTCCGGGTGACGGCCGAAACCGGGTGACGGCCGACGGGTGACGGCCGAAACCGGGTGAGCGAGGCGTGTGCGGCACGGCGCGGCGCGGCGTGGGCCCGGCGTCGGAAGACACCGGGCCCGCGATGCAGCAAGCTCAGACGTGCGGGGAGGTCACAGAGACGACGCCGCGGAGGCGATCGCCGAGGCGAAGGTGGAGACCTCGGTGTAGACGCCGGGGGCGTTCGGGCGGGCGCAGCCTATGCCCCAGCTGACGATGCCGACCTGGATCCAGGCGTTGCTCGCGTCGCGGCGGAACATCGGGCCGCCGGAGTCGCCCTGGCAGGTGTCGACGCCGCCGGACGGGAAGCCGGCGCAGATCTCCTCGTTGGCGATGAGGCCGCTGTAGCCGCTGTAGGAGCGGCACTGGGCGTCGCTGACGAACGGCACGTTGGCCTTGAGCATGTACCGCTGCTGGGCACCGCCCTCGCTGGCCGCGCCCCAGCCGGCCACGGTGAAGGTGCCGGTGTTGTACTGCGAGGTGGTGGCGATCTTCAGCGTCGGCAGGTTGATCGGCTGGGCGAGCTTGATGAGCGCCCAGTCCTTGCCGTCGCCGTTGTAGCCGGGGGCCCGGTACACGTACGTGGAACGGACCTGGACACGGCCGCTGGTGGACTGCAGGTCCACGACGCCGGCGGTGGCGGTGATGCTGGTGTTCGGGCCGGTCGCGCCCACACAGTGCGCGGCGGTGAGCACGATCTGCTGGGTGTAGAGCGCGCCGCCACAGCCCATGGAGAGCCGGACCATGAACGGGAACTCGCCCTGCGAGGCACGGGTTCCGCCGACGACGCGCGAGTCCGCGGCCTGCGCGGCCGAGACGGGCTGAAGGCTGACGATCGCGAGAGCGGCGGCGCCGAGGACCGCGCATCTCTTGAGGGCGGTGAGGAGCTTCTTCAACGTGATGCCTTCCGTGGGGGGTTGGACACGCGAACGTGGAGAGAGAGCTGAAATGTCGGGAGCATGCCAAGCAGGGGGAGTGATCATCTACTGACATGCGCCGGTCAATTCCTCTGCTGGATTATGGGAATCCTGTGACCGCCCCCACAAGGGGCCAATTCCAGCCACGCCGAGTTCAGGCCTTGGCCGGTTCCGGCCATGCCCGCTCAGGCCCCGCGCCTCCCGCCCGAGCCCTCGTCGCGCGCGTACCGCTCCCCGGCGGCATGCCACCAGCCGGGCGGGGACGGCCCGTTGACGACGGCGGCCGGCTGATCGGGATGCAACCCGAGCTGCCACAGGGCACCCGCGGCGACATGGACCGTGACCCACGCCCGCCAGTGCCCGTCGGCCCCCGGCGCACACACACGACCCCAGCGGACCTCGCCCGCCTCGAACGGCATCCAGTCGATGCCGCGCTCCCGCAGTCAGGCGCGCACGGCGGCCAGGGGGTGCAGGAGCGGCTTCCCGATCTCGTACGAGGCGACGGCGACCCAAGCGCGAGCGGGGTGGGGCGTGTCGGTCATGCCGACGATGATGCCCGGGCACGCCTCCCGCCCGCGCCCCGATTTCCACGACCAGACTCACCCCCTCCGGCGAACCCCACCCAGTCGCCGCCCCGCTTGCCTGGTCGGACGCGAGCAGCGGCAGACGCCTGGAGGCACCCGTGCTCGGCCCACACACGGCGACGCCGGCCCTGGCGGGAACCAGGGCAGGACGCCGCGGCGGTCATGCCGGCGAGGACGCCCCCGTACGACTCCCGTCGGCACCCCGGTTCCGCAGCCCGGCCCGGCCGCCCGCCATGCCCGCCGCCACCAGCGACAGCGCGACCAGTTCGGCACTGGCCACACGGGCGTGGGGGTATCCGTGGCCGGCCACGATGTCGAATGGCGCGCACACCCGCACGTCCGGGACCTCACCCGCGGCTAACGGGACGCTGTCGATGCCCGCTCACTCCATCACCGGGACGCCGCGGCGGTCAGGCCGACAGGGACGCCCCGGTACGACTCCCGTCGGCACCCCGGTTCCGCAGCCCGGCCCGGCCGCCCGCCATGCCCGCCACCACCAGCGACAGCGCGACCAGCCCGGCACTGACCCACACCGGTGACCGGTATCCGAGGCCCGTTCCGATGGCCGTGCCGCCGAGCCAAGGTCCCAGTGCCGCGCCCACGTTGAACGCGGCCGTTGCGAAGCCGCCGGACAGGGTGGGGGCGCCGGGGGCGGCGTACAGCGCCTGGGAGATGAGCGTGGACCCGACTCCGAAGGACAGGGCGCCCTGCACGAAGACGAGCCCGAGCGTCAGGGCCGGCGTCCCGGCGCCGAGGGCGAGGGCGCCCCACCCGAGGCACAGGACGCCGCCGCCCCCGACCAGCACCGCACCGGGCCGGCGATCGGCGAACCGTCCCCCGACTCCGACCCCCACGAACGACCCCGCGCCGAACAGGGCGAGCACCACGGGCACCCACCCGTCCGCCAGGCCCGTCACCGTGGTGACCAGGGGCGCGAGATAGGTGAAGGTGCAGAAGGTCGCCCCATTGACGAGGGCACCCAGGAGCAGAGTCAGCCGGAGCCGCGAGCTCCGCAGGGCGCGCAGTTCACCCCGCAGCGCTGGACGTTCCGAGTCGCCCGAGCCGCCGGGTACGGACCGCGCCACGGCCGCCACAGCGGGCAGGGACACCAGGGTCACGGCCCAGAACGCGGCACGCCACCCCCAGAGTTGACCGATCAGCGCCCCCGCCGGGACCCCCACCACACAGGCCAGCGTGACCCCGCCGAGCAGCGTCGACGTGGCCCGGCCCTTGGCCTCCGGCTCGGCCAACGCCACGGCCGTGACGAGGGCGACGGCCAGGAACCCGGCATTGGCGAGCGCCCCGACGACACGGGTGACGACCAGCACCGCGAAGCTGCCGGTCACCGCGCCCACGACATGGACGGCGAGGAAGACCCCCAGAAACCCCAGCAGGGCCCCGCGCCGCGACCACCGTCTCGCGAGGGCGGCCATGAGTGGCGCCCCGACCACCATCCCCACGGCGAAGGCCGAGGTGAGTGCCCCGGCCGCGGGCACCGAGACCCCCAGGTCCCGGGCGATGTCCGGCACCAGCCCGGACAGCATGAACTCGGACGTCCCCTGCGCGAACACGGCGACGCCCAGCAGAAAAAGAGCGAACGGCATGAAGAAACTCCGCAACCCGAAGTCGAAGGTGAAGACGAAACGGCACGTCGAACGGCCGTCCGGCAGCGGAGTGAGCCCGGAAGCGGAAGTGAACGCTGATCAGAGGGACATCACGGGCAGCCACCGGAGAGCCGGTGGCCGGAGTCTGGAGGCTTCGGGGCTGGACACGCGGGCAGGGTATGCGGGACCTGCTGAGGGGAGCCACCGGTTTTCGAGCGACGCCGGACGGCACGCGTTCGGGATGCGCCGCCCCCGCGATGGACGATGACGACGGCGACCAGGCCGACGACCAGGCCGATCGCGGTCTGCGCACCGAACGGCTCGCCGAACATGAACGCTCCCCACACCGCCGTGACCGGCGCCATCAGGAACATCAGCGTGTTGACCTTGGTGACTCCGGAGCGCCGCAGGATCATCCAGTACAGCCCGTACCCACCGAAGGTGGACAGCACCACGAGCCAGCCGATCGCGGCCCAGAAACCGGCCTCGGCGGGCGGCGCGGCCGCTCCGGTGCTCAAGGCGAACGCCGTGAACAGCACGGCGCTGGTGCCGCAGTGGACGGTGAGCGCCACCGAGGGCGGGACGGGCGTGCGGGAACGGCTTTCGAGGAACGTGGCCGCCACCAGCGAGAGCATGCCGAGGAACGGGATGAGATAGGCCCACGCGGCAACGCCGGTCGCCGCCGTGGCGTCGGCCATGGTGACGATGAGGACGCCGCTCACCCCCAGGACCAGCCCGAGCCACTGACGGCGTGAGACGTACTGCCGCAGCAGTGGTCCGGCCAGCGCACCGGCGACGAGGGGCTGGACGCCGTCGATGAGGGCCGTGGTGCCACTGGAGACGCCGAGCTGGATGGCGTAGTAGACGGTGAGCAGATAGCCGCTCTGCGACAGCGTGCCGATCACGGCCTGGCGGGCGAGATCCCGTCCGGTGAGACCCCGCCACGACGCGCGGCCCAGCACCGCGGCCACGACGACCAGGATCACGGCGAGTGGCAGGAACCGCCACATCAGGATCGTCACCGCGGAGGCGCTCCCGGCGCCGAGCTTGGCCCCGATGAACCCGGAGCTCCAGCTGAGGACGAAGGCGATGGACAGCAGGGCGTTCACGCCAACCACATCCAGTAAACAGATCGGTATACCTTGCTCGCACCGGAAAGTATACAGATCGGTATACTCGGATGCCATGGGGACCGCAGAGCAGCAACCGCAGCGCGTCACGATGACGCGTGCCGCACGCCGCATCCTGGAAGCCGCCGAGCGGCTGTTCTACGAGCGCGGCATTCACGCCGTGGGCGTGGATCTCATCGCCGCGGAGGCGGGGGTGACCAAGAAGACCCTCTACGACCGCTTCGGCTCCAAGGAGCGGATCGTCGTGGAGTACCTGACCGGCCGCGACGAGCGCTGGCGGGCCTTCCTCGCGCAGTACCTCGACGACCACCTCGACGACCACCTCGACGCGGCGCACGCGACACCGCGGGCGCGCGTCCTGGCGGTGTTCGACGCCTCACGCGCGTGGTCGGCGGAGTACGGCTCCAAGGGATGCAGCATGGTCAACGCGCACGCCGAGATCAGCGACCCCGCCCACCCGGCCTACCCGGTCATCGCCGGGCAGAAGGAGTGGATGCTCGCCCTGTTCACCCGCCTCGCCCGGGACATCACCCCGGACGACGCGGACGAGGCGGACCGCATGGGCCGGACCCTCATGCTGCTTCACGAGGGAGCGCTCGTGGCCCACGGCCTGAACACCTTCCCGGACCCGATCGCGCACGCCCGCGACCAGGCGGCGGCTCTCCTGCCGGTACCGGAAGAGCTGCCGTGAGCACGCCGTCCCGGCCGCCGCTGCGAAGGTGAGCGCTCAAAGCCCCCGGCCTAAACTGAAGGCGGCAAGGGGAACGGGAGCCGACCCGGGAGGACGCGATGTTCCGGTACACCCGACTGCCAGGTGAATCCGCCGAGTACCTCGCCGCCCGCGAGGAACTGCGCCTCGCCGAGATCGAGTTGACGCGCCAGGGCGAGGAGGTCGCCGCCCGCCGGCGCGCGCTCCCGCCGGGGCCGCCCGTCGACGACTATGCCTTCCTGGAGGGCCCCGCCGACCTCGCCGCCGGCGACGAACCCGTCCGCGAGGTGAGGCTGAGCGAGCTGTTCACCGCCCCCGAACGGCCCCTGCTCATGTACCAGTTCATGTACGGCAAGGCAGACACCGAACCCTGCCCGATGTGCACCATGTGGATCGACGGCTTCAGCAACATCGCCCACCACATCACGCGCAACGCCGACTTCGTCGTCGCGGCGGCCGCCGACCCGCCCGTCCTGCGCCAGCACGCCCGCAGCCGTGGCTGGCACCGGCTGCGGCTGCTGAGTTGCGGCGACAGCACGTTCAAGTACGACACGGGCAGCGAGGACAAGGACGGCGCACAGGACGCCACCGTCTCCGTGTTCACCCGCGACGGCGACGGCACGCTCCGCCACTTCTACTCCGCGCATCCCCGCATGTCCGACGACATCGGCGAGCGGGGCATCGACCGGCTGGCCCCCGTCTGGAACCTCCTGGACCTGCTCCCGCAGGGACGCGGCGACTGGTATCCGAGCGTCGCCTACTGACGCAGGGATCCGAGCCGCCGATGGAGGACGGTTCCTGACCTACTTCGCCCCTATGTTTCCGTCATGAGCCCCCACCGCGACCCGGAGCCCCTCGCCTTCGCATCCGCCGACGCCCTCGACACCTGGCTGGCGAAGCACCCGGCCCCGCACCCCGGCCTCTGGGTGAAGGTCGCCAAGAAGGACTCCGGCATCCCCTCCGTCACTGCCGCCGAGGTCAACGACGTGGCCCTGTGCCACGGATGGATCACCGGGCAGCGCAAGGGACTCGACGGGTCGTACTACACGCAGCGCATCACCCCGCGCCGGCCCGGCAGCCTCTGGTCGATGGTCAATGTGCGGCGGGTGGCGGAACTGGCCGCCGAGGGGCGGATGCGCCCCGCGGGCCTCGCCGAAGTGGACGCCGCGAAGGCGGACGGGCGGTGGGAGGCGGCGTACGAGTCGCAGCGCAACGCCGAGGTCCCGGACGAGCTGGCCGCGGCGCTGGCAAAGAATCCCCGGGCCGGGGCGGCCTTCGAGCGGCTGGGCAGGACCGACCGCTACCAGCTCATGCTCGGCCTCCTGCGCGCCCGGACCCCGCAGAGCCGGACAACTCAAGTCGCCGCGATCCTGAGGCAATTGACACAGCGCCGGTGAGTGACGGACTCACCGGCGCCGTGCCATCGGGTCGCCCTCAGAGAAGGCTCACGCGTTCTTGATCGCCGAGATGTCGAAGTTCAGCTTGATCTTGTCGGAGACAAGCACACCGCCCGTCTCCAGAGCCGCGTTCCACGTGAGACCCCACTCCGAGCGCTTGATCTCCGCCTTGCCCTCGAAGCCGACGCGCTCGTTGCCGAACGGGTCCTTCGCGGCGCCGTTGAACTCCAGGTCGATCGTGATCGGTTTGGTGGTGCCGAGGATCTCCAGGTCACCGGTGATGCGGTAGTCGTCGCCGCCGAGGGACTCCGCCTTGGTGGAGCGGAAGGTCATCGTGGGGAACTCCTCGATCTTGAAGAAGTCCGCGCTCTTGAGGTGCCCGTCCCGGTCCGCCGACCCGGTGTCGATGCTGTCCATCTTGACGTCGATCGACGCATTGGACGCGGACGGGTCGGCGCCGTCCAGCTGCAGCGACCCGCTGAAGTCGAGGAACTTGCCCTTGACGTTGGTGACCATGGCGTGCCGGACGGTGAAGCCGATCGTGGAGTGGGCCGCGTCGATCGTGTACTCGCCGGTCAGGGTGGTCAGGTCGGGGTTCGCCATGACGTGCTCCTTAGGAGGGAAGGGGCCTCGCGGCCCTAATGTTGAATCTTGAACTACACCAACGCGACCGACCGTAGACCTATTCCGTTCAGGATTCAACATCATCTGCACGTGTTGGCGTGATTACTCTGAGGTGGTAGATGCCCATGACATGACCTCTCAGCGCACCGGGCTCACCAGACCCACCCGCCGAGCCGTTCTGCTCGCGGCGGCGCTCCTGTCCACCGCCGCTCCCGCCGCCCGCACCGCCTCGGCCGACGCCTACGACACCCTCCGCCTCCGCTGGCTCGACATCGCCCTCGGCTCGGGCTACGACCCCGCGGCGGAGCCGTACGCCTCGCGCCTCGCCGAGACCGGCACCCTCGCCCGCGGCTTCCGGGCCGCCATGGCCCCCACCCCCACCTCCCTGTGGCCCGGCCACCCCTACGACCCGCCCGCCGGCATCACCCAGAGCTACAGCCGCCTGTGGACCATGACCCAGGCCTACGTCCAGCAGGGCACCGGCTCCACCGCCGACCCCGCCCTCCTTGCCGACGTCCTGCGCGGCCTCGACCACCTCTCCGCCACCGTCTACAACCCCTCCACCACCCGCTACGGCAACTGGTGGGAATGGCAGATCGGCAGCCCGCGCCTGCTGACGGACATCACGGCCGCCCTGTACGACCACCTGACCGAGGCGCGGATCGCCCCCGCCTGCGCGGCCGTCGACCACTTCATTCCGGACGCCATGCTCACCGACTACTCCGGCACCTCCACCGGCGCCAACCGCGTCGACCTGTGCCGCAGCGTCGCCCTGCGCGGCATCCTCGGCCGGGCCCCGGCGAAGATCGCGCTCGCCCGTGACGCGCTCTCCCCGGTCTTCCCGTACGTCACGAAGGGCGACGGCCTCTACGTCGACGGCTCGTTCGTCCAGCACACCTGGGTCGCCTACTCCGGCACCTACGGCCAGGTCCTCCTCGACGGCCTCGGCCGCCTCTTCGCCCTGCTCGCCGGCTCCGAGTGGCAGGTGACCGACCCGCACAGGCAGATCGTCCTCGACAGCGTCGAGCACGCCTACGCCCCGCTCATCCACGACGGGCTGATGATGGACAGCGTCAACGGCCGTGCCATCAGCCGGGGTTACCTCAAGAGCGACGACCGGCACGTGATGCGCAGCGACCACTTTCACGGGCAGGGCATCATCGCCGCCATCGCCCTGCTCGCGGGCGGCGCGAGCGCGGCGGAGCGGGAGCGCTGGTACGGCCGGATCAAGGGCTGGATCGAACGGGACAGGGTCACGCCGATCCTGACGGCCGGACAATTCGGGGTGGCCGACCTCGCACGGCTGCACACCGTCGCCGAATCACCGGCCGCCGCCGCCCCCGACCCGGTCGGCCACCACCTCTTCGCCGCCATGGACCGGGCCGTCCACCGCCGCCCGGGCTTCGTCGCGAACATCGCCATGGCCAGTGACCGCATCGCCCACTACGAGTGCGGCAACGGCGAGAATCCGCGCGGCTGGCACACCGGCGCCGGGATGCTGTCCTGGTGGGCGCCGGGTCTCGGCGACCAGTACACGGACTGGTACTGGCCGACAGTCGACTGGTACCGCCTCCCCGGTACGACGGTCTCCACCAAGCGCCTTCCCGACAAGGCCGGCGGCGAGTGGGGCGAGCCCAGGCCCGACGTGCGGTGGGTCGGCGGCACGACGGACGGCGAGTACGCGGCGATCGGGCAGCATCTGAAAGGCCTCGGCTCGACCCTGGAGGCCCGCAAGTCGTGGTTCTGCGCCGCGGACGCCGTGATCTGCCTCGGAGCCGGCATCACCTGCGCCGACGCGGTCCCCGTCGAGACCGTCGTCGACAACCGCAACCTGGGGGAGGGCGGCACGCAGACCTTCGTACGCGGTTCCGGCTGGGCGCATCTGGAGGGCCACGGCGGCTGGGTGGTGCCGTACGGCGAACTGCGCACCCTGCGCGAGGACCGCACCGGCGCCTGGGCCGACATCAACACCACCAGCACGACGGAGCGCCGCACCCGCCGCCGGCAGACCCTCTGGCTGGACCATGGCACGGACCCGACGGACGCGAGCTACGTCTACGTCCTCATGCCCGGCGCGAGCCGGCACCAGGTGGCGGCCCGCGCCGCACTGGGCACCCGCTGGCTGTCGGTCCTCGCCAACGACAGCGCGTGCCAGGCCGTCCGCATCCGCTCCCTGGGCCTCACGGCCGCCAACTTCTGGCAGCCGGGTACGGTGGGCCCGCTCACCGCCACCGCCGGCGCGAGCGTGCTGGTCCGTCACCGGGGCCGTACCGCTACGCTCTGCGTGAGCGAGCCGCCGCGCTCGGGCGAGCCGCTGGAGATCACCTGGGACCACCCCGTACGCCGGGTCCTGCGCAAGGACGACTCGGTCGAGATCCTCTCGACGGGACGCCGGCTGAGGGTCCGTGTCACTCCGGGGATGGTATGCGCGACCCACCGATGTGAGGTGGCTCTCGCCTGACGGCTTTGTGCGACCCCGACAACCCGTACGCCCTCTGAGCAGTCAGAAGGGCTGCATGCCTCGATGGTTCTGTTCAGTGGTACCAGGAAATGGGTCCGGAGACTGTACGGAGTCAACGGCTCGCTTTCCTCGGTGTCCTTCGTAAGGTCGCTACATGACCGTTTTGGATGAGGCACCGGGTGAGCCGATCGACGCGCGCGGGCGCACCGCCGAGCTGCACGAGATCCGTGCGCAGGCGCTGGCCGGCCCGAGCGAGAAGGCGACCACGGCGCAGCACGCCAAGGGCAAGCTGACCGCCCGGGAGCGCATCGAGCTGCTCCTGGACCCGGGTTCCTTCCGGGAGGTCGAGCAACTGCGTCGGCACCGGGCCCAGGGCTTCGGCCTGGAGTCCAAGAAGCCGTACACCGACGGTGTCATCACCGGCTGGGGCACGGTGGAGGGCCGCACGGTCTTCGTCTACGCCCATGACTTCCGCATCTTCGGCGGCGCGCTGGGCGAGGCCCACGCCACCAAGATCCACAAGATCATGGACATGGCCATCGCGGCAGGCGCTCCGCTGGTCTCGCTGAACGACGGCGCGGGTGCCCGTATCCAGGAGGGCGTCTCGGCGCTCGCCGGCTACGGCGGCATCTTCCAGCGCAACACCAAGGCGTCCGGCGTCATCCCGCAGATCAGCGTGATGCTGGGCCCGTGCGCGGGCGGCGCGGCCTACTCGCCCGCCCTGACGGACTTCGTCTTCATGGTCCGCGAGACGTCCCAGATGTTCATCACCGGCCCGGACGTGGTCAAGGCCGTGACGGGCGAGGAGATCACCCAGAACGGCCTCGGCGGCGCGGACGTGCACGCCGAGACCTCGGGCGTGTGCCACTTCGCGTACGACGACGAGGAGACGTGCATCGCCGAGGTGCGCTACCTGCTCTCGCTGCTGCCCCAGAACAACCGTGAGAACCCGCCCCGCGCGGAGTCCACGGACGCGCCCGACCGCCGCAGCGACGTGCTCCTCGACCTGGTCCCGGCGGACGGCAACCGTCCGTACGACATGGCCAAGGTCATCGAGGAGATCGTCGACGACGGCGAGTACCTGGAGGTCCACGAGCGCTGGGCGCGGAACATCATCTGCGCGCTGGCCCGTCTCGACGGCCAGGTGGTCGGCATCGTGGCCAACCAGCCGCAGTCTCTCGCCGGCGTCCTGGACATCGAGGCGTCGGAAAAAGCTGCGCGCTTTGTCCAGATGTGTGACGCTTTTAACATCCCGATCGTCACTTTCCTGGACGTTCCCGGGTTCCTTCCGGGTGTCGATCAGGAGCACGGCGGAATCATCCGCCACGGCGCGAAGCTGCTCTACGCCTACTGCAACGCGACGGTCCCCCGGATCTCCCTGATCCTGCGCAAGGCGTACGGAGGCGCGTACATCGTCATGGACAGCCAGTCCATCGGTGCGGACCTCACCTATGCCTGGCCGACGAACGAGATCGCCGTGATGGGCGCGGAGGGCGCGGCCAATGTCATCTTCCGCCGCCAGATCGCCGACGCAGAGGACCCCGAGGTCATGCGGGCCCGCATGGTCAAGGAGTACAAGTCCGAGCTCATGCACCCCTACTACGCGGCCGAGCGCGGCCTGGTCGACGACGTGATCGACCCCGCCGAGACCCGCGAAGTACTCGTCAAGTCCCTGGCGATGCTCCACACCAAGCACGCCGACCTGCCGTCCCGCAAGCACGGCAACCCCCCGCAGTAACCCACCGGTACCGCTGCGGAAACCTCTTCCACGGAGACTGACACCCATGAACCTCCCTGATATCCGCGTCGAGAAGGGCCACGCCGAGCCCGAGGAAGTCGCCGCCATCACGGCGATCCTGCTCGCGCGTGCCGCCGCCCAGCCGGCCGACACCGCCCCGGCCCACCGCGGCCGCGCAAAGGCCGGCTGGCGCCGCCTGGAGCGCGAGCCGGGCTTCCGGGCGCCTCACAGCTGGCGCTGACGTCGAAGACCGAAGAAGGGCCCCTCTCTGAGAGAGGGGCCCTTCAACGTCCCCAGGAGCGCGGGGAACTGCGCGAACGGCCACCGGACCACCCGCAGACGGCCTACGACCGTGAGGGGCAGCCCAGTGGCCGCACAAAGCCCTACCGCAGCCGCGCCATCAAAGCGTGCTCCACGAGAGTGATCAGCGCCGACTTCGCGTCCGCCCGGTGCCGGGCGTCCGTCGTGATGATCGGGGTGTCGGGGCCGATCTGGAGGGCCTCACGGACCTCGTCCGGGTTGTACGGCTGGTTTCCGTCGAAGCCGTTGAGGGCGATGACGAACGGAAGCCCGGAGTTCTCGAAGTAGTCGACCGCCGGGAAGCAGTCGGCAAGGCGCCTCGTGTCAACGAGGACGATCGCGCCGATGGCGCCGCGCACCAGGTCGTCCCACATGAACCAGAAGCGGTCCTGGCCGGGCGTACCGAAGAGGTACAGGATCAGGTCCTGGTCCAGGGTGATACGACCGAAGTCCATGGCGACCGTCGTGGTCGTCTTGTCTCCGGTGTGGGTGAGGTCGTCGATGCCCGCGGAAGCGGACGTCATGACGGCCTCGGTACGCAGCGGGTTGATCTCCGAGACGGCCCCGACGAACGTGGTCTTGCCCACGCCGAAGCCACCCGCCACCACGATCTTCGCCGAGGTGGTGGAGCGGGAAGGACCGCCGCTAGAGCTTGCGAAGTCCACTGAGCACCCTTTCGAGCAGTGTCACGTCTGGCTGGCCGCCGGCGTTCTCGTCGCCGCCGGGCTGATGGATGGCGACCAGGCCCGCCTCCGCCAAGTCGGCGACGAGGATCCTGGCCACGCCGAGAGGGATCGTCAGGAGGGCCGAGACCTCGGCGACCGACTTGATCTCACGGCAGAGGTTGCAGATCCGCTGATGCTCGGGCAACTGGCCCTGCATCTGGTGCGGCTGCGCGGTGGTGTGCACCAGTGCCTCGATGGCGAGCTGGTAGCGCGGGCGCGTCCGGCCGCCGGTCATGGCGTACGGGCGCACCAAGGGGTTGGACGACGACCCGGCGGGTGCCGGCTCAGGGGCGCGGCGCTGCGGCTGCACCGGCTGGATGCGCGGCGCCGGGGGCTGGTCGTACGGCGAGGGCCCGGGGCCCTGCGGGGCGTACGGCTGCCGCTGGCTGGGCGTGGAGGGGAAGTTGTACCGGTTCCGGGAACCGTCGCCGTGCCCCTGGCCAGGGCCGTACGACCAGTTGCCCGATGACGAACCGTCTGGGGGTGTTGCCACTTTCTCTCCTCCTCCGACCGTGCCTGGCACCCATCTTGTGGAGCCGCGTCCCGAAACCTTACGGCCACGGGACGCCAAAACGCACCGACTGTCTGTTAGTTGAGCAGGCTGCCCTGGAGCTCCGCACGCAGATCCGGCGTCAGGACCGTACCGGCACGGTCCACCAGAAGCGCCATCTCGTACCCGATGAGGCCGATGTCCGCCTCTGGATGTGCGAGAACTGCGAGTGAGGAACCGTCGGAGACGGACATGATGAACAGGAATCCCCGCTCCATCTCCACAACCGTCTGGTTCACGCTGCCACCCTCGAAGATGCGGGAGGCGCCTGCCGTCAGAGACGTCAGACCGGAGGCGACGGCCGCGAGCTGGTCGGCGCGGTCGCGCGGGAAGCCTTCGGACATCGCCAGAAGGAGTCCGTCGGCGGAGACCACCACCGTGTGCGACACCCCGGGGGTGTTGTCCACGAAGTTGGTGATCAACCAGTTCAGGTTCTGTGCCGCCTGGCTCATCGGGCTCACACTAACGCTCCTGGTTGTAGGTGCTGTCAGGACCACTGTGGTGATTCCTAGTGGCCTGGCCGTTCGTTTCGCTTCCCGCGCTGCGTCCCCGCTGGACACCGCGGCGCAGGTTGCTCAGCCTGCCCCGGACGTCCTCGGGAGCACGGGAGATCTGTGGACCTCCCTGGGGGGTGGTCTCAGCGGCTCCCTCGACCAGGTTGGCCTTGGGAACCCGCCTCGGCAGGCCGGAGGAGGTGACCCCGCCCGCCTTGGGCTTCCGGAGCTGCGAGGCCTGCTGCCAGCGGTCGTCGTTGGCCGAACGCCAGCTGCTGTCGCCGTTGCTCTCCGGCGTGGGGGCCGACGGTTCCTGCCGCGCGGGCCGTGCGCCGTTGCTGCCGCTCGCGCCGGATCCGCGGCGGGGGAGCCCGGCGTCGGTCATTGCGTGGGCGGCGGAGGAGGCCGGTCCCGGACGGTCGAAGCCTACGCGGTCGCGCTCGTTTGCGTCACCGGCCTGCGCAGATTCCGTTTCCGGAGCGTACTGGTCCTGATAGCCGTTCCCGTAGCCGTTCTGCTGCGGCCAGTCGTCCTGGTGGCGCCGCTGCTCGAAGGCCGGGAAGGACTCCGAGGCGGGGGCGCTCGGAGCCGCGGGCTCCTCGCGGACCGGCTCCGGATAGGACGGCTCGGGGTAGCCGCTGCCGGACGAGAAGGTGTCGTTCTGCTGCAGGCCGCCGTTCGGCGCGTAGTACGTGTCGTCGTACGACGCCCGCTGGGGCTCCTCGTACGCAGACCGCTGCTGCTCCTCGTACGACGGCTGCCGCTGCTCCTCGTACGACGGCTGCTGGTCGTACCCGCCCTGCTGCTCGGGGAAGCCGTTGCCTCGGCCGTCGTAGGCCTGCTGACCCGTGAAGTCGTCGTACCCGGGCGACTCGGGGTTCTCCGGGCCGTGGCCCTGGGATTCCAGGGCCGCGCGGCGCTCCTCGCGCATCAGGGAGCGGCCCACCGGGTCCAGCTCGCGGATGTCGTCCGGCACCTCGGTGTAGCGGCTGTCGTCGAAGCCCAGCTCGGCGGCCGTGCGCATCGGCGGGCCGAAGCTCTCACCACCCTGGAAGTGCTGCTCCGGGATGATCTGCGAGACGGTGAACTCGTCCTGGGACGACTGCTGCTCGCCGCCGCCGCCGTGCGTGATGGCGTCGGGCAGCATGACCAGCGAGGTCGTGCCGGCCTGCTCGCCGGAGGGGCGCAGCTGGACGCGGATGCCGTGCCGGTCGGACAGCCGGCCGACCACGAACAGGCCCATGCGCTGGGATATCGCGGCGTCGACGGTCGGCGGGTTGGCCAGCTTGTGGTTGATGTCCGCGAAGTCCTCGGCCGTGAGGCCGATGCCCTTGTCGTGGATCTCGATCATGATCCGACCGTCGGGGAGACGGGTGGCGGTCACGCGAACCTTGGTCTGCGGGGAGGAGAACGTCGTGGCGTTCTCCAGAAGCTCGGCGAGCAGGTGCACGAGGTCGGTCACGGCGCGGCCGTGGATCTCGGCCTCCGGGACGCCGGAGAGCTCGATGCGCTCGTACTGCTCCACCTCGGAGGAGGCGGCGCGCAGCACATCGACGAGGGGGACCGGCTGGTCCCAGCGGCGGCCGGGCTCCTCGCCGGCGAGGACCAGGAGGTTCTCGCCGTTGCGGCGCATACGGGTCGCGAGGTGGTCCAGGCGGAAGAGGTTCTCCAGCTGGTCCGGGTCGGCCTCGTTGTTCTCCAGGTCGGTGATCAGGGTCAGCTGGCCCTCGATCAGCGACTGGTTGCGGCGCGACAGGTTGGTGAAGATCGCGTTGATGTTGCCCCGCAGCAGGGCCTGCTCGGCGGCGAGCCGGACGGCCTCGCGGTGGACCTGGTCGAAGGCGCGGGCGACCTCGCCGATCTCGTCGCGGGTGTTGATCGGGATGGGCTGGACGCGGGTGTCCACGCGGCCCGGGTCGGTGCGCGAGAGCTGGTCGACCAGCATCGGCAGCCGCTGCTCGGCGATACCGAAGGCGGCGTTGCGCAGCTGGCGCATCGCGCGGCTCATCTGGCGGGCGACCATCCCGGCCAGGATGAACGCGGCGAGCAGGGCGACCACGACGACGGCACCGGTGATCAGCGCGTCGCGCTTGGCGTCGTCCGAGATGGCGGAGGCCTCGTTCACCGCGGTGCCCGCGAGGTCGTTCTCGATGTCGCGGTACGCGTTGTACTTGAGGGTGTTCACCGCCCACCAGTTGTCCCTGGTGATGCCCTGCGAGGCGAGGGCCTGGCGGTCACTCGGGTCCGTGGAGGACAACTGCGCGATGGCCGAGACCATCGCGTTGTCCTTGGTGGGCGGCGGGACGTAGTTCGGGTTCTTCTGCCTGGCCGCCGCCGCCAGGGCCGCGCCTTCGGCCTTGATGTCCTTCGAGGCCTGCACCAGCTTGGCGTTGTCCGCCTCGGTGCCACCGCTCTGGTACTCCTGGATGGCGATGCCCTCCAGGTAGGCGTACGACGACAGGGCGACGCGCTGCTTGGCGAGATCCTCGGCCTTGGGACCCGGCTGGGTCAGCATGTGCATACCGATGGAGCGCTGCAGCGAGAGCGCGCCCTTGGTGAGCGAGATGGCGTAGACCGTACGGCCGTAGCTGGTGATGTTTCCGGTGCCGAGGCCCAGCTCGTTGGAGAACTCCAGCAGTCGGTGCTCGACCTCGACGTAGCCCTCTTCGGTCTCCACGCCCTTGAGCTTGCTGGTGTAGGCGGCCGCACGGAGCTTGGTCAGCTCCGGCTCGACCTCACGGAAGCGGTCCAGACGGCGGACCAGGTTGGGCCGGTCCGGCATGTTCTGGGCGGCCTCGTCGAAGGCGTCGGCGGCCTTGTCGGTGATGTCGCGGGCCTTGACGACCGTCGGGTCGTCCTCGCCCTTGCCCGCCAGCAGGGGCGCGGCGGTCTGGTCGCGCTCCTCCAGCAGAGCGTCGCCGTAGGTCAGGGCGGCGGCGACCAGGCGCGCGGTGTTCTCCGCGTCCTCGGCCTCCTGCCAGGTGTCGATCGAGTTCTTCACCTGGAAGCCGCCCATGACAAGGCCGACCATCACGGGTATGAGCAGGATCGCGTTCAGTCGGGTCGGCACGCGCCAGTTGCGCGGGGAGAGACGGCCGCCGCTCGGGGCCGGCGTGGCCGTTGGTTCCGATCCGGGCACATGGGCGGGCGCCGCTCCGCGCGGCGGCGGGGTGAAGTTGCCCCGGGCCGACGGCTCGGGACTGCTCTTGCTTCGCCTCACTCGACCAACAACCTTCCGGCGGGGTCGGCACCTACGTATGTGCCGCTGTGTCTCAGAGCCCAGTTCGCCATCGAGTACGCACTACTGCTGAGTACGTCTTTGACTATTAGGCAGTTCTCGCATTCCAGCACGTCGGCCTGCGCTCTTCCAAACAGTGGAAGTCGAGGATTCCGGATGATGTAAGCCCTAGATAAAACGGTCATAAAGAGCGAGCCCCGTCAAAAGACGGGGCGTTTGTGCGCGCAGCGACACCGCTTGACCGCGACGAGTGGCCGTACCACCCGATTCCTCTGCCGAAACGTTATGAACAACGAAGCCGACCGTGTCAAAGGCCACAGTCGGCTCCGGTACATCTACGACAACTGCCGTATGTCGCTCCCGACTTGCGTTACCGCAGCCGGGCCATCAGTGCGTGCTCGACCAGCGTGATCAGCGCGCTCTTGGCATCCGCCCGGTGCCGGGCGTCGGTGGTGATGATCGGCGCGTCCGGGCCGATCTGCAGCGCCTCGCGCACCTCGTCCGGGTTGTACGGCTGATGTCCGTCGAAGCCGTTGAGGGCGATGACGAACGGGAGCCCGCTGTTCTCGAAGTAGTCGACCGCGGGGAAGCAGTCGGCGAGACGGCGGGTGTCCACCAGGACGACGGCGCCGATGGCGCCGCGCACCAGGTCGTCCCACATGAACCAGAAGCGGTCCTGCCCGGGCGTACCGAAGAGGTACAGGATCAGGTCCTGGTCCAGGGTGATACGACCGAAGTCCATCGCCACCGTGGTGGTGGTCTTGTCCCCGGTGTGCGTGAGGTCGTCGATGCCCGCACTCGCGGACGTCATGACGGCCTCGGTGCGCAGCGGGTTGATCTCCGAGACCGCGCCGACGAACGTGGTCTTGCCCACGCCGAAGCCACCCGCCACCACGATCTTCGCGGAGGTGGTCGCCCGGCCTGGTTCAGAGCTTGCGAAGTCCACTGAGCACCCTTTCGAGCAGCGTCACGTCCGGAGCGCCGCCGTTGTTCTCGTCGCCACCCGGCTGGTGAATGGCGACCAGGCCGGCCTCCGCGAGGTCCGCGACGAGGATCCTGGCCACGCCCAGCGGCATGGAGAGGAGCGCCGACACCTCGGCGACCGACTTCACCTCACGGCACAGGTGGCAGATGCGCTGGTGCTCCGGGAGGAGTCCCATGAGCGCTGCCGGGTCGGCCGTGGTGCTGATCAGAGCCTCGATGGCCAGCTGGTAGCGCGGCCGGGTCCGGCCGCCGGTCATCGCGTACGGACGAACCAGCGGCTGGTCGCCCTCATCCTCGTACGGCTCCGCGTACGGATCATGAGAGGCGGTGGGCGGGGTCATGAATCCTCCGGGCTGGGACAGCAAGTCGGTCAGTCAAGCCGTCTGGTAAGGGGCCAGTGGGGGGATTGTGGCGGCCGGACGGTGATTTGGTGAGACGGGTGGATCCGGGAGCGATCAGTGGAGCAGACTGCCTTGGAGCTCGGCGCGCAGGTCCGGGGTGAGCACCGCGCCCGCGCGGTCGACCAGCAGCGCCATCTCGTAGCCGACGAGGCCGATGTCGCATTCGGGGTGTGCCAGCACGGCGAGGGACGAACCGTCCGAGACGGACATGAGGAAGAGGAATCCCCGTTCCATCTCCACGACCGTCTGGGCCACGCTGCCGCCGTCGAAGATCCGCGACGCCCCCGCCGTCAGCGAGGTCAGACCCGACGCGACGGCCGCCAGCTGGTCGGCCCGATCGCGCGGGAAGCCCTCCGACATCGCCAGCAGCAGGCCGTCCGCCGACACGACGACGGTGTGGGACACACCCGGGGTGTTGTCCACGAAGTTGGTGATCAACCAGTTGAGGTTCTGTGCCGCCTGGCTCATCTGGCTCAACTAACGCTCCTGCTGGTGAGTGGGGTTCGGGAAGCTGCCGGTCTGGCCGTTACCGACCTGGCGACCTTGCGCGATACCCCGACGGAGATTGGTCAGCCGACCGCGTACGTCATCAGGCGCACGCGAGATCTGCGGACCGGCTTGGTGCTGTTGCTGCTGAGCGGTGCCCGGGACGAGGTTGGCCCTGGGGACCCGACGCGGCAGGCCGGAGGTGGTGACCCCGCCCGCGGCGGGCTGCCGGACGCGTTCCGCCTGCCGGACGAGGTCGTCGTTCGGCGAGCTGCGCCAGGCGGTCGATGCGCCCCGCTGAGGAGCGGAGGACGGCTGCGGAGGTGCCGCGGGAGCCTGGGGTTCCCGCGGAGCGGAGGCCGGAGCCTGGCCGCCCGCCTCGGGCTGCTGCCCCTGCTGACCGCCGTGGAACCAGTTGGTCTCCAGCGTGTCGTACAGCGGCGTACGCCCGTCACCGGGACCCGTCGCGGGCGGCAGCGCCTCGGGCTCCTGCCGCGCGGGCCGCTGCTGCGGCCGCTGCGGGGCCGGCGGCTGTGCGCCGCCGTAGCCGGAACCGCCGCCGTACGTGCCGTTGACCTGCGGCCGCTCGAACTGTCCGGTGGAGTCCGGGTTCTGGCGGCCGGGCAGGGCGTGCTGGCCCGTGGAGCCGTTGTCGTAGGCCTGCGGAGCGGGGAACTGACCCGTCTGCGACGCGTTGTTCTGCCCGCCCTGCGGGGTGCCCTGGGGCCGCTGGAACTGTCCGGTGGAGTCCGGGTTCTGGCGGCCGGGCAGGGCGTGCTGGCCGGCCGAGCCGTTGTCGTAGGCCTGCGGGGCGGGGAACTGGCCCGTCTGCGACGAGCTGTTCTGCCCGGCACCCGGGGTGCCGAATACGTCCGAGCGGACGAACTGGCCCGTGCTCTGGGGGTTGTACGAACCCGGAGACGTGGCGTCGAAGTCGGGGCGGGCGAACTCGGAGGTCGAGCCGGCACCCTGACGGTCGTCGACCCGCGGCATCCGGGAGGTCTGTGCGGAGTCCTCGTCGTGCCCGCGCGGGGTGTCGAGCGAGGCACGCGGCACCGGCGGCTGCGCGTTCTCGTCGCTCCAGCTGGGGCGGGAGGGCTGGCTGCCGCCCGGCAGCTCGGCACGCGGGCCACCGCGCGGCGGCAGCTGCGGCTGACGGCCACGACGGCCCTTCTCGGCGGGCGGGTTCTGCTGCGACGAAGGACCACCCGGACGGCTTTGGTCACGACCGGAGCCGCCGCGGGGGCCGCCGAAGGCGTCCTGGCCCGCACCGAACGGATCCTGGCCCATGCCCGCGGCCTGAAGGCCCTGCGGAGCACCCGGAGCCTGGCCACCGAACCCGGCACCCGCACCGGCGGGAGCCGGCCGGCCCTGCGACGGCGCGCCCGGACCCTGCTGTCCACGCGGAGCGCCGGGCCCACCCGGAAGTCCGCCACCGTCACGCCCCGGCAGCGCGGCCCGCGGTCCCTGACCGGCACCGAGCCGGCCACCGCCGGACGCACCGGCACCGAGCGCACCACCCGCGGCGCCACCCGGCGCGCCCGCGCCGAGGGAGCCACCGCCGGCCTGGGACTGGCGACGGGCGGCAGCCACACCGGCAGCGGCCTGCGCCGCGGCCGGGCCACCGGAGGCACCGGGACCGCCCGGGCCGGGCTTGCCCGGAGCGGGCTTCTTGCCGCCCTGGGCGACATCGACGGGCAGCATGACCAGCGCGGTCGTACCACCGGAGTCGGACGGGCGCAGCTGGATACGGATGCCGTGCCGCTGCGACAGCCGGCCGACCACGAAGAGGCCCATGCGGCGGGAGACGGAGACGTCCACGGTGGGCGGCGAGGCGAGCCGCTCGTTGATCGCGGCGAGGTCCTCGGGGGAGAGGCCGATGCCGGTGTCGTGGATCTCGATCAGGACGCGGCCGTCGGGCAGCGCGTGACCGGTGACCTTGACCTTGGTCTGCGGGGAGGAGAACGAGGTCGCGTTCTCCAGCAGCTCGGCGAGCAGGTGCACGAGGTCGTTGACGACCCGGCCGGCCACTTCGGTGGTCGGCACGGACGACAGTTCGATGCGCTCGTACTGCTCCACCTCGGACGCGGCGGCGCGGAGCACGTCGACCAGCGGGACCGGACGGGTCCAGCGGCGGCCGGGCTCTTCACCGGCGAGAACGAGGAGGTTCTCACCGTTACGGCGCATGCGGGTCGCGAGGTGGTCGAGCTTGAACAGGGAGGACAGCTGGTCCGGGTCGGCCTCGCGGGACTCCAGTTCGGAGATCAGCGAGAGCTGACGCTGGATGAGGCCCTGGGAGCGGCGCGAGAGGTTGGTGAACATCGCGTTGACGTTGCCCCGCAGCAGGGCCTGCTCGGCGGCGAGGCGGACCGCCTCGCGGTGCACGTCGTCGAAGGCCGCGGCCACCTGGCCGATCTCGTCCCGGGAGTGCACACCGACCGACTCGACCGAGGTGTCGACGTCCTGCGGGTCCGACTCCGACAGCTGCTTGACCAGCTCGGGCAGCCGGTCCTGGGCGACCTTGGTGGCGGTCTCCTCCAGGCGGCGCAGCGAGCGGATCATGGAGCGGGCGACCACGAAGGCGCCGACCAGCGAGACACCGAGCACGAGCAGGATCAGCGCACCGGAGATGATCGCCTCGCGCTCCGACTCGTTGCGCAGCTCGCGGGCCTTCTGCTCCATGTCCTCCAGCAGCGTGGTCTCGATGGCCCGCATCTGCTGGATCTTGGTGGTGCTGTCGTCCACCCAGTCCTTGTAGGAGCGCTTCTCCAGGTCGTCGAGGGCGTTCGGGTTGCCGAGGGCACGGGTGGCGTACTTGTCGCTCGCCGTGATCGTCGGGTTGCCCTTCTCGATCGACTGCAGCAGGTCGGCGGCGCCCTGGATGCCGTAGATGCTCCGGAAGCTCTTCAGCTCGGAGCGCTGGCTCGTCAGGGCCGACTCGGCGTACAGCCGGTCGTTCTCGGAGAGCTTGCCCGCGGTGTCGTTGTTCGCGGGCAGCGCGGCGGCGAGGACGGCGCGCTGGATGGACGCGTACTCCTTGGCGGTGGAGAAGGCCGCCAGGGCACGCGTGCTCTGGATCATCTCCGGGTTGCTGGTCGCCTCCGCCATGTCCTGCGAGAGACCGAGCAGGTTGGTGATCAGGCGGTGGTAGGCCTCCACGGACTGCGTGGAGTTCTGCTTGGCCTGGTAGGCGGTGTTGCGGATCTTCGCGATGTCGCTCAGGTCGCCGACGAGCTGGACGAGGTTGTCGCGGACGCCCTTGAGGTTGCCGTCCTTGCTGCTGTCGTCGATCTCCTCGGACGCCTCGATGAAGCTGTCCCTGGCCCGGTCCGTCTTGTCCCGGTAGCCCTTGACCGTGTAGTCCGTCGCCTTCGCGCCGTGCGCGAGCGGGCCGGCGGACTGGTCGCGCTCCTCCTGGAGCGCCGCCGCGAGCTCGGTGGCCCGCTTGGTCATGTCCGTCAGCAGCTTCATGTTGTCGAGCTGCTGGATGTCGTCCATGTTGTCGCTGATACGCAGGGCGCCCAGCGAGGTGGCCGCGACCACCGGGAGCGTCAGCAGCGCCACCAGACGCGTGGAGATACGCCAGTTGCGCAGGGCTATTCGCGCGCCCGGACCGGTGGCGGACTTGGGGGCCTTCTTCGGCGGCGGTGGCGTGGAAGCGTTGGCCGTCCCCGGGGAAGCCGACACGGCGGGGCGCCCGGAGCGCTCACCGCCGTCGACGGACACGGCCGGGCCCGGGTTCTGGGCGTGCTGGGGCGAGGGACCTCGGTCGGTCCCGCCGTGCTCCGGCTCCGCCGAAGCGCTGCCATCCCTCTTGAAACGTCCCTGCACTAGCGTCGCAACCTCTGGACCAGGCGCCCCTCCGCGTGAGCGGACGGACACGGTGTCGGCGTATTGGGGAGCGTCCTGAACACGCTCCCTGATGGTCGTGAGTGACCGGCGCTGGCTCCCCCTTCTCGCCGCCGCTCGGCGCTCGATGCGCCCCCTGTGCGCCGGCTCGATCCTGCGGCGGTCCGTGGAATTCCAGCACAGTGCCGGATCTCCAACAAGGCCCGTAGGTCGAGCCGTGACATACGTGACACGGCGTGAGGGTGAGATTACCTGCCGTAGAAAATGATCCGGTCTATATCGGACTTATGCCCGCGAGCCGCTCGGGTGCGAGGGGTGTCCCAGTCGCCATGATCAGGAGCGGAATGATGGCTTCAGGTGCTCAATGTCCGTTTCATGGGGGTGAATTGCAGGCCTGAATTGCCGGGTTCGTCCGCAGAGTCGTGAGCAAACTCACATGCGCTTGACAGGGTCTGCGTGACCGCGGAGGGGAACATCAGGTTTAGCCCGCGCTTTACATGATGTAAGACTTTGACAATCCGCGCCCGCGCGAGGCCCCCTGCCTCCACCGGCGCCCGAACACGACAGGGTCACGTACAACCGTGAAGACGACGATGATGTTCCACAACATAGCCAACCCGCGGCGCACGACGCTGGCGCACCTCAAGGACGCCGACGCCCTGCAGACCCCGGAGCAGGAGCACTCCGTCGACCTCCCGGCGCAGACCGCGAACCCCAGGCGCACCGTCCTCATGGAGGTCCCCGCCACGGCCTCCGTCGCGCAGTAGTACGCGCGCCGGCCCCGGATCATTCAAGGCGCCCTCACCCGAGGTAATGCGCGAGGCACCTGCCCCTTGCCGCGTTAGCCTGGAGCGTCAGACTCCAGCCGGCTCAAGTGAGGGGCGCAGGGATCCCGTGCGCATCGCCAGATTCTCCATCGACGGGAACGTCGCCTTCGGCGCGGTCGAGGGCGACAAGCCTGACGAGCTCGTCCTCGACATCATCAAGGGCATCCCGTTCGCGGACTTCGAGCTCTCCGGTACGAAGGTGCCGCTGAGCAAGGTCAGGCTGCTGCCGCCGGTGCTCCCGAACAAGGTCGTGGCCTTCGGCCGCAACTACGCCGAGCACGCCCGCGAACTCGGCCACGAGGTGCCCGACGCCCCGTTCGCCTTCTTCAAGCCGTCCACCGCGGTGATCGGCCCCGGCGACGAGATCCAGTACCCGTCCTTCACCGAGGACCTCCACCACGAGGCCGAACTGGCCGTCGTCATCGGCCGCATGTGCCGCGAGGTCCCGCGCGAACGCGTCAAGGACGTCATCTTCGGCTACACCTGCGCCAACGACATCACCGCCCGCGACGTCCAGAAGCGCGAGAAGCAGTGGGCCCGGGCGAAGGGCTTCGACACCTCCTGCCCGCTGGGCCCCTGGGTGGAGACGGACCTGGACCTCGACAAGGCGTCCGACCTGACGATCCAGCTCACCGTCAACGGCGAACAGCGCCAGCTCGGCCGTACCAGCGAGATGATCCACCGGATCGAGGATCTGATCGTCAACATCTCCGAGGCCATGACGCTGCTCCCCGGCGACGTGATCCTCACGGGCACCCCGGCAGGGGTCGGCCCCCTCAACGTCGGCGACGCGGTCGCCGTCACCATCGAAGGCATCGGCACTCTCACCAACAAGGTTGTCAAGCGTGGCTAGCGCACCCGTCCGCGTACGTTTCTGCCCCTCGCCCACCGGTAACCCCCACGTGGGCCTGGTCCGCACCGCCCTGTTCAACTGGGCGTTCGCCAAGCACCACCAGGGCACGCTCGTCTTCCGCATCGAGGACACCGACGCGGCCCGCGACTCCGAGGAGTCCTACGAGCAGCTGCTCGACTCGATGCGCTGGCTGGGCTTCGACTGGGACGAGGGCCCCGAGGTCGGCGGCCCGCACGCGCCGTACCGGCAGTCGCAGCGCATGGACCTCTACAAGGAGGTCGGCCAGAAGCTCCTGGACGGCGGTCACGCCTACCACTGCTACTGCTCCCAGGAGGAGCTGGACAGCCGCCGCGAGGCGGCCCGCGCCGCCGGCAAGCCGTCCGGCTACGACGGCCACTGCCGCGCGCTGACCGAGGCGCAGGTCGTGGAGTACAAGGCCCAGGGCCGCGCGCCCATCGTCCGCTTCCGCATGCCCGACGAGACGATCACCTTCACGGACCTGGTCCGCGGCGAGCTGACCTTCACCCCGGAGAACGTCCCGGACTACGGCATCGTCCGCGCGAACGGCGCCCCGCTGTACACGCTGGTGAACCCGGTCGACGACGCGCTGATGGAGATCACCCACGTCCTGCGCGGCGAGGACCTGCTCTCCTCGACGCCCCGCCAGATCGCCCTGTACAAGGCGCTGACGGAGCTGGGCATCGCCAAGCAGACCCCGCAGTTCGGCCACCTGCCGTATGTGATGGGCGAGGGCAACAAGAAGCTCTCCAAGCGTGACCCCGAGTCGTCGCTGAACCTCTACCGCGAGCGCGGCTTCCTCCCCGAGGGCCTGCTCAACTACCTCTCCCTGCTCGGCTGGTCGCTCTCCGCCGACCAGGACATCTTCACGATGGGCGAGATGGTCGCGGCCTTCGACATCGCGGACGTGCAGCCCAATCCGGCCCGCTTCGACCTCAAGAAGTGCGAGTCGATCAACGGCGACCACATCCGCATGCTCGACGTGAAGGACTTCACGGAGCGCTGCGCCCCGTGGCTGAAGGCGCCGTTCGCCCCCTGGGCGCCGGAGGACTTCGACGAGACCAAATGGCACGCGATCGCCCCGCACGCCCAGACGCGCCTGAAGGTCCTCTCCGAGATCACGGACAACGTCGACTTCCTCTTCCTCGCGGAGCCGGTGTTCGACGAGCCGAGCTGGACGAAGGCGATGAAGGAGGGCAGCGACGCGCTCCTGACGACCGCCCGCGAGAAGCTGGAGGCGGCCGACTGGACCTCCCCCGAGTCCCTGAAGGAGGCCGTCCTGGCTGCCGGCGAGGCCCACGGCCTCAAGCTCGGCAAGGCACAGGCCCCGGTCCGCGTCGCCGTCACCGGCCGCACGGTCGGGCTGCCCCTCTTCGAGTCCCTCGAGGTCCTGGGCAAGGAGCAGACGCTGGCCCGCATCGACGCGGCGCTGGCCAAGCTGGCCGCATAACGCGTTCACAGAAGGGCGGCGTCCGGTTCGGACGCCGCCCTTCGCGTGTCCGCCCAGACGTCACCCGGAGTTCACCCTTCCGGCCAACTGCTGCTTTCTGAGCGGACGTTGGATGCTCCCTGTGCACATGAGGTGCGTGTGCACCCTGTTACAGAGGGAGGGGAACGTGACTCGTTCACGAAGACTTGCCACGGTGGCGCTCAGCGGGGCGGTGGCGCTGACGTGCGCACTGCCGATCACGCCCGCGCAGGCCGTGGAGTCGCCGGTGGGGACCGTCCGGCTCAGCACGGAGAAGCGGCAGGAGATCCGGTACGTCTGGGCCGGCTCGTCCGGCTTCCGCTACGGCATGGTCAGCGGCGGTTCCACGACCTGGGTGGACTACCCGGGCGTCGTCCCGCCCGCGCACGCCGGACCGGACGACCTGGCCACCGGCGCCGACGTCATCACCACGATGAGCGGTGCGACCGCCACGCAGCAGCACCATTCCACGGGCGTGACCGCCACCCTCACCATCCCGTCCGGCCAGACCTACCAGGTCGCGGTGGGCTGGAGCGTGCTGACCCGGGACGGCTCCGGTGCCCTCCACGTCCTGCGCGCGGCTCCCGACGGCACCACCACGGATCTGCCGGTCTCCGGCCTCCCGGCGGGCGCCCAGCCCACCGCCTACCCGCAAGCCGGCTCGGTCCGCCGGATCGCCGTGGTCTACAAGGTCGACGGCACGACATCCGTCGGTCTCATCGACCTGGCCGACGGCACCTTCCGCACCTACGTCTCCGGCGTGATCGCCGCCCCCGAGGTCATCTACAACGACCGCTGGCTCGTCGCCGACTGGAAGTCGGTACGGATCGACTCGGAGCCCGGCACCGAGCCCACCCGACACCCCCGATGGGGCGCTCAGCTCGAAGCCGTGGTCGGCGATCAACTCCTCATCGGCAACCCGGACTTCGTCGAGGCCGGAAAGCAGCCCACACTGATTGCCCAGTCCCTCGTGACCGGCGCCAGCACCATCGCGCTCAGCTCGTCGTTCGGCGGGATCGGCCCGACCCCGGACGGCGGCGCACTCGCCACCGCGGGCACTTCCAGCCTCGACTGGAACGTCCACCGGATCACGCCCACCGAGGACGGCACGGTCACCACCGAGAAGGTGGCCCAGATCCCGGCCTACGCGGTCGGCGTGGCGGGACTGGCCGTCGCCGGCGGCGAGTTGTTCCTGTACGGCTCGACACCGGGCGCCTCCTCCCGGTTCAGCAGCTTCCAGCTGGACTCCACGGGCAGGCCCACGGGTCAGCAGACCCCGCGCAGTCCGGGGCTGACCCAGACCACCTGCCTCCCGGGCGACGCCGCCTGCCCCCAGCTGGAGGCCCTGGGCGACGGCCGGGTCTCCTACCTGTGGACCGACGCCGAGGGCCAGGAATTCGTCCACAACGTCGGCCCCGACGCCACGACGCCCAGCCGCTCCGAGCCCACGGGCGGCGACTTCGCCGGCCGTATCCCCGGTGGCACCGGCCGCTATGTGCTCTACAACGGCGGCTCCGGCACACAGAAGGTCGTCGACTTCCCGAGCGGCACGACCGACGGCGAGACCACCCTCAGCCGCGCCCGCACCGCGGCCGCCGTCTGGGGCCAGACGATGTGGACCCCCGGCAGCACCCAGGGCTCGGTCGTCGGCAAGAGCCTCAAGACGGGCCAGACGGTCGCCACCCTGGCCACCGGCGCGCCCTGCACCCCGAGCGACATCCAGGCGGTCAACACCTGGCTGTACTGGTCCTGCGGCTCCACCGCGGGCGTCTACGACCGGGCGACGAACCGCAAGATCACGGTCCCCGCCGACCAGGGCCCGGCCCGCCTCGCCGACGGTTTCCTGCTCCGCGAGAACCGCACCACCCACGAACTCCTGCTGACCGACTTCCACACCGGTACGGCCGCCACCCGCACCCTGGTCAAGCTGCCCACCACGGACCAGAACACGGGAGGCAGCAACGGCCGCTGGGCCGTCGACCGCTTCGGTGGCCACATCGCCTACCTCAACGGCACCTACGGCGAGGTGTCGATCGTCCGCAGCGGGGTCCCCGCCTCGACCCTCGCGCAGACGGAGGCCCAGACGGACGCGGTACAGGGCGGCCCGACGAAGTCCAACCCCTGGCAGCCCGTGTGGCAGCTCAACAAGCCCGCCGACTGGACGCTCACCCTGACCGACAGCAGCGGCACGGTCGTGCGCAGCCTCACCGGCAGCACCAAGGGCGCCGCAGTCCGCGCCGCCTGGGACGGCTACGGAGCCGACGGCCGCCGCGTCACCGGCACATACACCTGGAAGCTGACCGCCGAGCCGCGCGACGAGGTGGGCCCCGCCCTCACCGTGACCGGCACCACCACGGTCAACTGACGGACAGCCCCCTGCCGTCCGCGTTACCGTCGGATCATGAGCATCAGGGCCGTGGTCTGGGACGTGGACGACACCATCTTCGACTACACCGCGGCCGACCGCGCCGGAATGCGCGCGCACCTGCTGGCCGAGGGCCTGCTCGACGGGTACGAGACCGTCGAGAAGGCCCTCGTGCGTTGGCGCCAGGTCACCGATCAGCAGTGGGCACGGTTCTCGGCGGGGGAGGCGACCTTCGAGGGCCAGCGGCGTGATCGCGTACGGGTCTTCCTGGGCAAGGAGGTCACAGACGCCGAGGCGGAGGCGTGGTTCCAGCGGTACATCACGCACTACGAGGCCGCCTGGGCCCTGTTCCCGGACGTCCTGCCCGTCCTGGACGCCCTCGCGACCAGTCACCGACACGCCGTGCTGTCCAACTCCAGCCTCGTCGTCCAGGACCGCAAGCTGCGGGTGCTCGGGGTCCACGACCGGTTCGAGGCGATCCTGTGCGCCGCCGAGCTGGGCATCTCGAAACCGGAAGCCGGCGCCTTCCACGCCGCCTGCACAGCACTGGAGCTCGCCCCGCACCAAGTGGCGTATGTCGGTGATCACCCGGAGATCGACGGGCGGGGTGCCGCCGACGCCGGACTGCTGTCGGTGTGGATCAACCGTGACGGCGTGTACACCAGCGAGGACGCCCCCGGCGGGCCGCACCGGATCGCTTCCCTCGCCGAACTCCCCGCGCTCCTCGGCGCGGATACCCGTTTTGGAGCCCCGTCCACCTTCGGGTAATGTTCTTCCTGCGCCGCCGGAGAGCGGGCCGAAAGGCCGGAATCCGGGGGAGCAAACTAGAACGATATCCCCTCAGGGGCTTGCGTTCCAGTGGCCTATGGTGTAATTGGCAGCACGACTGATTCTGGTTCAGTTAGTCTTGGTTCGAGTCCAGGTAGGCCAGCTCGCAGAGCTCATCTGCGTCGCGGATCACATCCGCAAAGCCCCCGTTGTGTAGCGGCCTAGCACGCTGCCCTCTCAAGGCAGTAGCGCCGGTTCGAATCCGGTCGGGGGTACAGATCCTTCCCGCGAGGACGGCTCGGGTAGCTCCCACCGACTTCGATGCAGGATCGCTAGGGCCCCCGTTGTGTAGCGGCCTAGCACGCCGCCCTCTCAAGGCGGTAGCGCCGGTTCGAATCCGGTCGGGGGTACTGACTGGTCTAAACCACATTGGTCTATGGTGTAATTGGCAGCACGGCTGATTCTGGTTCAGTTAGTCTTGGTTCGAGTCCAGGTAGACCAGCTCGGACCTGCGGAAACGCAGTGTCCAGGCCCCCGTTGTGTAGCGGCCTAGCACGCCGCCCTCTCAAGGCGGTAGCGCCGGTTCGAATCCGGTCGGGGGTACAGAACGATGGCTCTCCACCTCAGCGGATACGCATGAGGTGGGGGGCCGTTTCTGTTGTTCGGGCGGGTGCGCGGTGGTGGGGGCTTGTCGCCCCCCCGTGCCCCATTAACTGTCAGGGCCTGCCGCGGCGTTGAGGCCGGCCCTGACGTCCTTCGATCAGCCCGAGCGGCGCAGCGCCTCGGAGAGGCGGCCCGCCGCGTCGATGACCGCCTGTGCGTGCATGCGGCCGGGGTGGCGGGTGAGGCGCTCGATGGGGCCGGAGACCGATACGGCGGCCACCACACGGTTCGACGGGCCGCGCACCGGCGCGGAGACGGACGCGACGCCCGGCTCGCGCTCGCCGATCGACTGGGCCCAGCCTCGGCGTCGTACGCCGGAGAGAGCCGTCGCTGTGAAGCGGGCGCCCTGCAGCCCGCGGTGCAGGCGCTCCGGCTCCTCCCAGGCCATGAGGATCTGCGCCGAGGAGCCCGCCTTCATGGTGAGCGTCGAGCCGACCGGGACCGTGTCCCGCAGGCCGGACAGACGCTCCGCCGCGGCGACGCAGATGCGCATGTCGCCCTGGCGGCGATAGAGCTGTGCGCTCTCGCCGGTCACGTCACGGAGGTGGGTGAGGACCGGGCCCGCCGTCGCGAGGAGGCGGTCCTCACCGGCCGCCGCGGCCAGTTCCGAGAGTCGAGGGCCGAGAATGAAACGGCCCTGCATGTCACGCGCCACCATGCGGTGGTGTTCCAGAGCCACGGCCAGTCGATGGGCCGTGGGTCGTGCCAGTCCGGTGGCCGAGACGAGCCCTGCGAGGGTGGCCGGACCGGACTCCAGGGCGCTCAGGACAAGGGCTGCCTTGTCCAGGACGCCGACGCCGCTACTGTTGTCCATGAAACGATACTCGCGTCTCACTCTGTGAAACGCAAGTTCAATTTTCCGTGGAACACGCCACTCTGGAAGAACGAAGGCAGAGCGGCCCGTAAACCAGAGCGGGCCTGGCGGCGGACGCCCGGAAGCAGGGGCGCGGGCGCAGGTCGCCTTCTCAAGATCTCTAGTTGGGCCGGTGGACCGTATACCGGCCGGAGGGAAAGCGATGGGTAGGACACTCGCGGAGAAGGTCTGGGACGACCATGTCGTCCGGCGCGCCGAGGGCGAGCCCGACCTCCTCTTCATCGATCTGCACCTGCTGCACGAGGTGACCAGCCCGCAGGCCTTCGACGGCCTCCGCAAGAGCGGTCGCCAGGTGCGCCGGCTCGACCTGACCATCGCCACCGAGGACCACAACACCCCGACCCTCGACATCGACAAGCCCATCGCGGACCCGGTCTCCCGCGTCCAGCTGGAGACGCTGCGCAAGAACGCCGCCGACTTCGGTGTGCGCCTGCACCCGCTGGGCGACGTCGAGCAGGGCGTCGTGCACGTCGTCGGCCCCCAGCTGGGACTGACCCAGCCCGGCATGACCGTCGTCTGCGGTGACTCGCACACCTCCACGCACGGCGCCTTCGGCGGTCTGGCGTTCGGCATCGGCACCTCCCAGGTCGAGCATGTGCTGGCCACCCAGACGCTGCCCATGGCCCGTCCGAAGACCATGGCCATCACGGTCAACGGCGAACTGCCCGAGGGCGTCACCGCCAAGGACCTGATCCTGGCGATCATCGCCCGGATCGGCACCGGCGGGGGCCAGGGCTACGTCCTGGAATACCGCGGCTCCGCCATCGAGAACCTCTCGATGGAGGCCCGGATGACCATCTGCAACATGTCGATCGAGGCCGGCGCCCGCGCGGGCATGATCGCCCCGGACCAGACCACCTTCGACTACCTCGAGGGCCGTCCGCACGCCCCCAAGGGCGAGGACTGGGACGCGGCCGTCGCGTACTGGAAGACGCTGAAGACGGACGAGGATGCCGAGTTCGACGCCGAGGTCGTGATCGAGGCCGCCGAACTGTCGCCGTTCGTCACCTGGGGCACCAACCCCGGCCAGGGTGCGCCGCTTTCGGCGGTCGTCCCCGATCCGGCTTCGTACGAAGACGCTTCGGAGCGCTTCGCCGCCGAAAAGGCCCTGGAATACATGGGGTTGGAGGCCGGTCAGCCGCTGCGGTCCATCAAGGTGGACACCGTCTTCGTAGGCTCGTGCACCAACGGCCGCATCGAGGACCTGCGCGCCGCCGCGGAGCTCGTGAAGGGCCGCAAAGTCGCCGACGGCGTACGGATGCTGGTCGTCCCGGGCTCAGCTCGGGTGGGTCTGCAGGCCGTTTCCGAGGGCCTGGACGTCGTCTTCAAGGAGGCCGGCGCCGAGTGGCGGCACGCGGGCTGCTCGATGTGTCTGGGCATGAACCCCGACCAGCTGGCCCCGGGTGAGCGCTCCGCGTCCACCTCCAACCGCAACTTCGAGGGCCGGCAGGGCAAGGGCGGTCGTACGCACCTGGTGTCGCCGCAGGTCGCGGCGGCCACCGCGGTCCTGGGCCACCTGGCCTCCCCGGCCGACCTGTCCGACGCCGAGACCCGTACGCCCGCTGGAGTCTGATCAGCCATGGAAGCATTCACCACGCACACCGGCCGGGCCGTCCCGCTGCGCCGCTCCAACGTCGACACCGACCAGATCATCCCTGCTCACTGGCTCAAGAAGGTGACCCGGGACGGGTTCGAGGACGGGCTGTTCGAGGCCTGGCGCAAGGATTCGGAGTTCGTGCTCAACCGCCCCGAGCGCGAAGGCGCCACGGTGCTGGTCGCCGGACCCGACTTCGGCACCGGTTCCTCCCGTGAGCACGCCGTGTGGGCGCTGCAGAACTACGGCTTCAAGGCCGTCATCTCGTCGCGCTTCGCGGACATCTTCCGTGGCAACTCGCTCAAGAACGGCCTGCTCACGGTGGTTCTGGAGCAGAAGATCGTGGACGCGCTGTGGGAGCTCACCGAGAAGGACCCGCAGGCCGAGGTCACGGTCGACCTTCAGGCCCGTGAGGTGCGCGCCGAGGGCATCACCGCCTCCTTCGAGCTGGACGAGAACTCCCGCTGGCGGCTGCTGAACGGCCTCGACGACATCTCGATCACCCTGCAGAACGAGGCCGACATCGCCGCTTACGAGACGAAGCGGCCGTCGTTCAAGCCGCGCACCCTCCAGTCCTGATCCGAGGGCCTGATCCGAGGGCCTGACCCGAGGCGCGAGCCGAGACTTCGAAACAAGGCCACTTTCGGCCACCACAACACCCCCGCAGTACCCCCGATCAGCCCGATCGGGGGTACTGCCATGTCTGCACCCGAACGGCCCTGCGTCGCTCGCCGGCGGCGCTCAACTTCCCACGTTACGAGGGATGTTGAAGGGGTACGCGAGTGTTGTAGTCGCGGCTTCCGCAAGTGCCCGGAAGGCCATTTGAGGCCGGAGTTACACCCCTGGCAGGCGACAACTCGCCCCAGATGGCACAATCTGTGCATGGAACACGACGGCCAACTCGAGCTCTATGCGGCAGTCGCGGACCAACTCAAGGAAGCGCATGGAAGGGTGCGCGCACTGCAAGTCCCGGAGGGCGTACGGATGGCGCTGACCCGGAAGCTGCTGGTCATTACGGCCGCGGCCAAGCACGACGTCGCCGAAGCGACAAGGCGTCTGGAGCGGTTCATGGCGGATCTCGACGCGGGGCGATTCCCCGAAGAGGAACGCTGAACACCTTCGAGACTGTCGAGTCTGTTGCGGCACAAGGGTGATTAGCCCGTTTCGTGTTTGATTTGCGGTATATATCTGCCTAACGTGCGAAAAAGCTTGAACACTTTCGTTCTGGCGATGTCTCCGAAGGGGAAGACGTGAACAAGGCGCAGCTCGTAGAAGCGATTGCCGACAAGATGGGCGGCCGCCAGCAGGCCGCCGAGGCTGTCGACCACGTACTGGACGCCATCGTCCGCGCGGTCGTCTCGGGTGAGCGGGTCTCCGTCACCGGCTTCGGTTCGTTCGAGAAGGTCGACCGGCCTGCTCGTTACGCCCGTAACCCCCAGACGGGCGAGCGGGTTCGGGTCAAGAAGACCTCCGTTCCGCGCTTCCGTGCGGGTCAGGGCTTCAAGGACCTGGTGAGCGGCTCGAAGAAGCTCCCCCGGGGCGGCGAGGTCGCCGTCAAGAAGGCGCCCAAGGGCAGCCTGACCGGTGGTGCCTCGGCGACGGTCAAGAAGGCCGCCGCGAAGAAGACCACCAAGGCGGCCGCGAAGAAGGCGACCGCGAAGAAGACGACGGCCAAGAAGACCACGGCCGCCGCGAAGAAGACGACCGCGAAGAAGACGACGGCCAAGAAGACCACCGCCGCCGCCAAGAAGACCACCGCGGCGAAGAAGACCACGGCCAAGAAGGCGACGGCCAAGAAGGCCCCGGCGAAGAAGGCGACCGCCAAGAAGGCGCCCGCCAAGAAGTCGACGGCTCGCAAGACCACCGCCAAGAAGGCCACCGCCCGCAAGAGGTAGAACTGCGGGTCACAGGTAGCACCGCAGGGCACTCACGCGCCGGGCCGGACTCCCCGTGGAGTCCGGCCCGCGGCGTGTTTCTAGAGGGTCTGCAGCGTCACCAGCGTGATCCGCAGGGCCGCGCCGTCGCCTTCCGTCTCGATGCGGACCCGCTGCCCGGGGCGCAGCAGCCTCAGGCCGCCCGCGTCGAACGCCGGGGCGTCGAAGGGGACGGGGGTGCCGTCGTCCAGGAGGACACTGCCGGAGCGGGTGTCTTCGTCGTAGGTGTATGCGGTGGCCTGCATGGCTGCAACCCTACGACGGGTTGTGGTCCGGGTGCGGGGCAATGAGCAGACGTGCCGCTGCCGCCGCCGTTCGCGAGCCCACCCCCAGGGCCAGTGCGGCCCGCAGGTCCTCGCCGGTGTCCACGTCATGGCGTACCGAGTCCACCTCGTCGAGGCACAGTTCCTCTGCCCCGGACTCACGATGGCGGGCCCGGGAATCCTCGCCGAATGCGGGCCGCAATTCATGTCCGGGGGCAGCGGCCAGCAGAGTGGTACCGATTGCTGCGGCGTCGGGGAGGAAAGCGCGGGGGAATTCCGCTGCCGCGTCCAGGACGCGGGCCAATTCCAGCGGGCGCAGGGCCGGGAGATCCGCGTTCAGGGCCGCCAGGGCGCTTTCGGGACGGGACGACCGTACGACTGCCGCCGCGTGTGCCAGTGCCGCGTTCAGGCCGCCGCCCGGCTCGTCCGGGACGATGTGCGCGCCAAGTGCGCCCAGCTCGCGGCCCGCCAGCGCGTCGCCCGTGACTACTGCCACATCCTTCACCGCCGGGCAGGCCAGCGCCGCCACCACGGTGTCCTGGGCGAATGCGAGGGCCAGGCCCGGGCGCAGCCCGTCCGAGGCGGTGTCCGACAGCCTGCTCTTCGCCCGCGCCAAGGGTTTCAGGGGTATGACCAAGGTCCACTGCACGCGCGTTCCGTCCCTCTCTAGTCGCCGCCATTGTCACTCAGCCGTCACCAGGGCCATCCGGCAGCCGCGACGGCGAGGCGTACGGTGTTCTCGACAGACCGGCGGCCTGGGGCGACACTTGTGCGGCCCCCAGGCCCGATGTCCTTGATTCCTAGAGGAAGGTGCTCCGCGTGCCCCGCCGCAGAATCGGCTTCTGGTACCGCTTCGCCGCGGTGATCTGCAAACCGCCGCTGGTGGTTCTGATCAAGCGGGACTGGCGTGGAATGGAGCACATTCCGGCCGAGGGCGGATTTATCACCGCGGTGAACCACAATTCGCACATCGATCCCTTCGCGTACGCGCACTTTCAGTACAACACCGGCCGGGTTCCGCGATTCCTGGCGAAGAGCGGGCTTTTCAAGAAGGGATTCGTCGGCGCCGCGATGCGCGGCACCGGCCAGATCCCCGTGTACCGGGAGACCACGGACGCGCTGAGCGCCTTCCGGGCCGCGATCGACGCCGTGGAGCGCGGTGAGTGCGTCGCGTTCTACCCCGAGGGCACCATCACCCGGGACCCGGACCAGTGGCCCATGACGGGCAAGACCGGTGCCGCCCGCGTCGCCCTGCAGACCAAGTGCCCGGTGATCCCCGTCGCGCAGTGGGGCGCCAACGAGTTGCTGCCGCCGTACGCCAAGAAGGCCAACGTCCTTCCGCGCAAGACCCACCGGGTGCTCGCAGGTCCGCCGGTCGACCTCGCGCGCTTCTACGACAAGGAGATGACCCCGGAGTTGCTGAAGGAGGCGACCGAGGTCATCATGGCCGCCGTCACTCGCCAGCTGGAGGAGATCCGCGGCGAGAAGGCGCCGACGACGCCGTACGATCCGCGTCAGGAGCGCATCGAGCAGCGGCGCCGGACCGCAACGCACAACCGGCAGACGCCGGTGCAGCAGAAGGCCGAGCAGGAAGAGGGGCAGGGCACGTGAGCAAGCCCGTCAAGGCGGCCGTCATGGGCACCGGATCGTGGGGCACCGCCTTCGGCATGGTCCTCGCCGACGCGGGCTGCGAGGTGACCCTCTGGGCCCGCCGCCCCGAACTGGCGGAAGCGGTCAACTCCACCCGCACGAACCCCGACTACCTCCCCGGCGTCGAGCTCCCGGAGAACCTGCGGGCGACGCCCGACCCCGCCGAGGCCGCGCACGGCGCCGACTTCACGGTCCTCGCCATCCCCTCGCAGACGCTGCGCGGCAACCTCGCCGAGTGGACCCCGCTGCTCGCGCCCGGCACGGTCCTCGTCTCGCTGATGAAGGGCGTCGAACTCGGCTCCGCGATGCGGATGAGCGAGGTCATCGATGATGTCGCCAAGGTCGGTTCGGACCGGATCGCCGTGGTCACGGGACCGAACCTCGCCCGTGAGATCGCCGCGCGGATGCCGGCCGCCGCGGTGGTCGCCTGTACGGACGAGGCTGTCGCCCAGCGTCTCCAGGCCGCCTCTCACACGCCGTACTTCAGGCCCTACACCGAGACCGACGTGGTGGGCTGCGAGCTGGGCGGTGCCGTGAAGAACGTCATCGGGCTCGCCGTCGGCATCGCGGACGGCATGGGGCTCGGCGACAACGCCAAGGGCTCGCTCATCACGCGCGGCCTCGCCGAGACCGCGCGGCTCGGGGTCCGGCTGGGCGCCGACCCGCTGACGTTCGCGGGACTCGCCGGCCTCGGCGACCTGGTGGCGACCTGTTCCTCGCCGCTGTCGCGCAACCACACCTTCGGCACCAACCTCGGCAAGGGCATGACCCTGCAGGAGACCATCGCGGTCACCAAGCAGACCGCCGAGGGCGTCAAGTCCTGTGAGTCCGTGCTGGATCTGGCCCGGCGGCACGGTGTCGACATGCCCATCACGGAGACCGTCGTCGGCATCGTGCACGAGGGCAAGCCGCCCGTGGTCGCCCTGAAGGAGCTGATGTCGCGCAGCGCGAAGCCGGAACGACGCTGAGCGAACACCGGCACGCCCTCCGGCTTAACCGCGGGCCGAACGCTGACTCGGCCCCTACGGGCGGGTACGCTCAACGCGATATGAGCACCGAGAACCTCTCCCAGAGCCCTGACCAGCAGCCGCGCAAGCCGCGCGTGGCCGTCGTGTTCGGCGGCCGCAGCTCCGAGCACGGGATCTCCATGGTCACCGCCGGCGCCGTACTGCGCGCGATCGACCGGACGAAGTACGACGTCCTGCCGATCGGCATCACGCAGAGCGGCCGCTGGGTGCTCACCGCCGACGAACCGGAACGCATGGCGATCACCGAGCGCCGTACGCCCAACGTCGAGGAGCTGGCCGAGTCGAGCGAGGGCGGCGTGGTGCTCCCCGTCGACCCGGCGAACCGCGAAGTCGTCTACACCGAGCCCGGATCGGTGCCCAAGGCGCTGGGCGAGATCGACGTCGTCTTCCCGGTGCTCCACGGGCCCTACGGCGAGGACGGGACCCTCCAGGGCCTCCTGGAGCTCTCCGGGGTGCCGTACGTGGGTGCGGGAGTGCTCGCCTCGGCCGTCGGCCAGGACAAGGAGTACATGAAGCGGGTGTTCACCTCGTTCGGGCTCAAGGTGGGCCCGTATGTGGTGATCCGGCCCCGCGAGTGGGAGCGGGACGAGTCCGCCGCCCGCAAGAAGATCATCGACCTCGCCGGCGACCACGGCTGGCCGCTCTTCGTGAAGCCCGCGCGCGCGGGTTCGTCGATCGGCATCACCAAGGTCGAGGACCTGTCCGGCCTGGACGAGGCGATCGCCGAGGCCCAGCGGCACGACCCGAAGATCCTCGTCGAGGCGGCGCTGCGCGGCCGGGAGATCGAGTGCGGCGTGCTGGAGTTCGAGGACGGCCCGCGGGCCTCCGTCCCCGCGGAGATCCCGCCGCCGGACGCGCACGCGTACTACGACTTCGAGGCCAAGTACATCGACTCCACGCCGGGGATCGTGCCGGCGCCCCTGACGCCGGAGGAGACGGCGCAGGTGCAGCGCCTGGCGGTGGACGCCTTCGAGGCGGCTTCGTGCGAGGGGCTCGTGCGGGCGGACTTCTTCCTCACCGAGGACGGGGAGTTCGTGATCAACGAGATCAACACGATGCCCGGTTTCACGCCGATCTCGATGTACCCGCAGATGTGGCAGGCGAGCGGGATCAGCTACCCGGACCTGGTGGACCGGCTGATCGAGGCGGCGCTGCGCAGGTCGACGGGTCTGCGGTAGGAGCCGGACCCGTTCGGGTCCGTTCCCGTCAGGCCTGTGGTGTTCAGTTGGCGATCCCCTCGGGGATCGCCTTCTTGATGGCCGGAGCCAGGTCGATCAGCACACTGGAGCTGTCCCGGCCCTCCGGCACGGCGACCTCGACATACGCGAGACGGCTGGCGGTCGTGAACCGGTACCCGCCGTCGTCCTGCTTCTCCATCAACCACCTGACGTCTTCCACGCCACCGGCCACCGCGTCCGGATCCCGGCCCTCGGCCACCTTCGGATCGACCATCTTCGGCGGCTGCGGCACACCGCACCGCAGTATGATCGCCGAGTCCCCCCAGCCCGCGGTCAGCGCGGACGCGGGCGAGGGGTCCTCACGGCTCTCACCGTCCACCTTGGCGGGCAGCACTTTGTCGAGGTTCCGGCACAGTTGCCTGGCTTTCGCGCCGGGGCTGGGAACCGCCGCCGACGCGCTGCCGTCTGCTGATGAGCAGCCCGCTGCGGTGATCAGCAGGACGAGCGCGGGCAGCCCGAGGACAGAAATGCGCCGGTGACGGAAAGAGTTCACCGGCCAAGGGTAGACGGGGGCTACAGATGTACGACCGGGCAGGTCAGGGTGCGGGTGATGCCATCCACTTGCTGGACCTTGGCGACCACCAGGCGACCCAGGGCGTCGACGGTGTCGGCCTGGGCGCGCACGATGACGTCGTACGGTCCTGTGACGTCCTCGGCCTGGATGACTCCAGGGATCTTGCTGATCGTCTCGGCGACGGTCGACGCCTTGCCGACCTCCGTCTGGATCAGGATGTACGCCTGTACCACGGAACCTCCAGGGCGGCCACGAGGATCATGTGGGGAAAAGGAACGCCACGGTATCGCGTCGCCGCTCGCCGCGGGGAGACCTGCGGTGGCCGGGGCTTGCGCGCCGGGGTGCAGACACGACAGAAGTTGACGTACACGTCGACCGTAGCGAGGACAGTAGTGACGCGCGACCGGGTGCGGACAGGGACAGAAGGGGCGTAAGGGCAATGAAGGGCACTGTTGGTGAACTCGGCGAGTTCGGGCTCATCAGGGAGCTCACCTCCCGTCTCACCACCACCCCGGCGGTCCGGGTCGGCCCCGGCGACGACGCCGCGGTGGTGGCCGCGCCCGACCGCAGGGTGGTCGCCAGCACCGACATCCTGCTGGAGGGGCGGCACTTCCGCCGCGACTGGTCCACGGCGTACGACGTGGGCCGCAAGGCCGCCGCGCAGAACCTCGCGGACATCGCCGCCATGGGCGCGGTGCCGACGGCGCTGCTGCTCGGCCTGGTCGTGCCCGCCGAACTCCCGGTGACCTGGCCGACCGAGATGATGGACGGCCTGCGCGACGAATGCCAGGTCGCGGGTGCCTCCGTGGTCGGCGGGGACGTCGTACGGGGCGACACGATCATGGTGTCGATCACCGCGCTCGGCGATCTGCGCAACCAGGAGCCCGTGACGCGCGCGGGCGCGCAGCCCGGCGACATGGTCGCCGTGACGGGCTGGCTGGGGTGGTCCGCGGCCGGATACGCCGTGCTCGCCCGCGGTTTCCGCTCGCCGCGCGCCTTCGTCGAGGCACACCGGCGCCCCGAGCCGCCGTATCACGCGGGTCCGGCCGCCGCCGGGCTCGGCGCGACCGCGATGTGCGACGTGAGCGACGGGCTGATCGCCGACCTCGGGCACATCGCCGAGGCCAGCAAGGTCCGTATCGACATCCGCTCCGGCGCGATCGACATCCCCTCCCAGATGAACGACATCGGGCAGGCCGTCGGCGTCGACCCCATGCAGTGGGTGCTGACCGGGGGAGAGGACCACGCGATCGTGGCGACCTTCCCGCCGGACGTGAAGCTACCGGCCCGCTGGAAGGTCATCGGCGAGGTCCTCAACCCCTCGGCGCTGCCCCAAGTGACGGTGGACGGGGCACCGTGGACCCGCAAGGGCGGCTGGGACCACTTCGGAGGGGACATCGAGTCGTGATTCCCAACGTCCTTACGGTGGCCGGCTCCGACTCCGGGGGCGGCGCGGGCATCCAGGCCGACCTGAAGACGATGCTCGCGCTCGGCGTGCACGGTATGAGCGTGATCACCGCTGTCACCGCCCAGAACTCCCTCGGCGTGCAAGGCGCTTGGGAGCTGCCGGTGGAGGCGGTACGGGCCCAGTACCGCAGCGTCCTCGACGACATCGGCGTGCAGGCGGTCAAGACGGGCATGCTCGCGTCGGCCGAACTCGTCGAGACGGTGGCCGAATTGATCGGCGGCACCGACGTGCCCGCCGTGATCGACCCGGTGGGTGTGTCCAAGCACGGCGACTCGCTGCTCGCGGCGTCTGCGCTGGACTCCGTACGCACGAAGCTGCTGCCGGTGGCGACCGTGGCGACCCCGAACCTCGACGAGGTGGCCCAACTCACCGGCGTGCACGTCGAGGCGGAGGACGACCTCAGGCGGGCCGCGGCGGCCGTGCTGGCGTACGGGCCCCGGTGGGTCGTGGTGAAGGGCGGCCATCTCGCGGGCGACGCCGTGGACCTCCTCACCGACGGTTCCGAGGAGCACTGGCTGCGCGCCCCGCGCCACGACAACCGCCACACCCACGGCACGGGCTGCACCCTCGCCTCCGCGATCGCGTCACACCTCGCGAAGGGGCTGTCCGTGCCGGATGCGGTGGCGGCTGCCAAGGAGTACGTCACGGGCGCCATCGCCGCCGGTTTCGCACTGGGCGGGGGGATCGGGCCCGTGGATCACGGCTGGGCCCTCACACGGGGCACCACGGCCCTTTGACGGCGCGGGGAATCTCGCGTCAGGACTCTTGCGTCGCGCCGCGAGAACCAGCCCGCGGGCATGGCAAAAAGCCGGTCCACCCTGAGGTGGACCGGCTTACTGCAGCGAACCAGCTGTGGCCGCGCGCTTAGCTGTGCGTCAGCGCGAGACCTTGCCGGCCTTGATGCACGAGGTGCAGGCGTTCACGCGCTTCGGCGTCCCGCCGACCACGGTACGGACGCGCTGGATGTTCGGGTTCCAGCGACGGGACGTACGGCGGTGCGAGTGCGAGATGTTGTTGCCGAAGCCCGGCCCCTTGCCGCAGACGTCGCAGTTGGCAGCCACGGGTCACTCCAAAGACTTCAGATGCTCTTACGGATAATCCCGGCATGCCGGGATCGAGATCTACGATGAGAGATCTGAGTGGCGCTGCCAGGGGAACGGCCCGATTTTCATCGGGCAACCGGAGCAGCATACAACGACTGCGCCAGTCCAACGAAACTACCATGCCTGATCAGGGGCCCGCTCCCGGCCCGCTTCCGGCGCGCACCCTCTCTGGGTCTACGCTGCGTGCCACGGTCGGCAGCTCAAGGAGGCGCAGGTGGCGCAGGTGCCGCAGACATTCTTCGATGCTCTCGCGGTGCGCACCTGGTGCGGCCTCGCGCTGGAGTCACTGGGCCGGGCGCGTGAGGAGATCGACGCGATCAACGTCTATCCCGTGGCCGACGGGGACACCGGCACGAACCTGTATCTGACGGTGGAGTCGGCGGTCGCGGCGGTGGAGGCCGTGTTCACCGCGTACGACGTGGGCAAGCCCACCCTGGCGGACGCCGCCCGCGCGATGGCGCACGGGGCCCTGATCGGCGCCCGGGGGAACTCCGGGACGATCCTCGCCCAGCTGCTGCGCGGCATGGCGCAGGTGCTCGCCGCCGAGGGTGAGACGGCTCATACCGATGGCTCCGGCCTCGGCCTCGCCCTGCGCCATGCCGCGGACTCCGCCCGCCAGGCCGTGGCCCACCCCGTCGAGGGAACCGTCCTCACGGTCGCCTCGGCAGCCGCCGACGCGGCCGGCGGGGTCGCGCACGACGACTGCGGGGCCGTCGCGCGGGCGGCCTACGAGGGCGCGCGCGTGGCGTTGGCCGAGACGCCCGGGCAGCTGGCGGTCCTGGAGCGGGCGGGGGTCGTCGACGCCGGCGGACGGGGGCTGCTTGCGGTGCTGGGTGCGCTGGTGGAGACCTTCACGGGGGAAGCGGCAGCCCCGCTGGTTCACCAGGTCTCCGGCGTGCACCCGCGCGTGGCGGGCGGTTCACCCGGTGACGGCACCTCCCTCACCTCCCTCACCTACCTCGCCGACGCCGAGGACTGCGCCGACGCCGTCGCTGCGGGTGCGCCCGCGTTCGAGGTGATCTACCTGCTGGAGGCCGAGGACGCGGCCGTGGCGCGGCTGCGGGGGCGGCTCGACGCCCTCGGGGACTCGCTCGTGATCGTCGGCGGTGACGGGCTGTGGAACGTGCATGTGCACGTCGACGACGCCGGGGCCGCCGTGGAGGCCGGCGTCGAGGCCGGTCGGCCCTACCGGATCCGGATCACCCACTTCGGTGCCGGTGACGTGCACACCACCGGTGCCGAGCGGCCGCCCCGGGAGCGGGCCCAGCGTGCCGTGGTCGCCGTCGTGCCCGGCGAGGGCCTGGCCGGGCTGTACAGCGAGGCCGGCGCGACCACCGTCCTCGCCCGCCCCGGGGAGCCGCCCGCGAGCGGGGAGCTCGTGCAGGCCGTACGGCGTGCCCACGCGCGTGAGGTCGTGCTGCTGCCCAATGACGCCGAACTGCGCCACACCGCGGCCGCGGCGGCCGAGCAGGCCCGCACGGAGGGCATCCGCGTGGCACTGATCCCCACCCGCTCCGCGGTCCAGGGCATCGCGGCGCTCGCCGTGCACGAGCCGGACCGCCGCTTCGACGAGGACGTCGTGTCGATGACCTCGGCGGCCGGCGCCACCCGCTACGCCGAGGTCGCCGTCGCCGAACGCCAGTCCTGGACCATGGCCGGCATCTGCCAGGCCGGCGACGTCCTCGGCCTCATCGACGGCGACGTGGCCGTGATCGGAACGGACGTCACGGCCACCGCCGAGACCGTCCTGGACCGCATGCTCTCGGCCGGCGGTGAACTCGTCACCCTCGTCCTCGGCGACGAGGCACCCGAGACGATCGCCGAGCACCTCGAAGCACGCGTGCGTGAGTCGTATCTGGCCGTCGACACCGTGGTGTACCGGGGCGGACGGCAGGGAGCGCTGCTGCTCATCGGCGTGGAGTAGCGCCACGCCGAAAGGCCCCGCCCCGGCCGGGAGCTACGCCTTCTCCCGCTCCGCGTCGGCCTGCTCCTGCACCACCTGCAGCATCTGCCCGGCCTCCGCCCGGCGCTCCTGCGCCGTCTCGTCGCCCTCGTCGTGGCCTTCGTACGCCACCAGCACCGCACGCGCGCGTGCCGCGGCCTCGGCCGGGCGGCTCAGGTCGGCCTCCAGCCAGCCCGCGGCGAGTTCGGCGCCGGTGCGGCTGTGCAGGGCGTCCTCGCCGAGGGAGGCGAACACCGCGACGGCCCGCGTCACTTGGGACAGGGCCTCCTCCAGCGCGGTCCGGATCGACTCGTCCTCGGCGTCCTCGGTGGCCGAACGGGCCAGCAGGTCACCGAACTGCCGGTGGGTGTGCCCGAGCTCGGCGACCAGGCGTTCGCGCGCCTCGTCGTCGCCGACCGCCTCCAGCGCCGCCCTGCACTCCTCGACAGCGCTCGCCATCAACTCGGACGTGCCCTCCACGTCCTCCACCCGCAGCGCCAGCCACGCGCGGGCACGCAGGGAGCGCACCAGGCCGTGCACGTTGCCGAGGGTGCGCCACAGCCCACCCGCGCGCGCGTACGCCTGGTCCGCCTCGGCGTGCAGGCCCGCGTGGCCGAGGGACTCGGCGGCGAGGTGGGCCAGCGTGGCGTGGTCGTGCTGCTCGGGCCAGTGCCGGGCGATCTCGGCCGCCTGCAACCGGCGTTCGGCTGCCTCGCGGTGCTCCCCGAGCTCGCTCTGGCAGTCGCCGAGCCACCACTGCGTCTGGACGACCGCGCCGTCGCCGTGCGTCTCGGCGCTCAGGTCGGGCAGCGCCGACTCCAGCACCTCGGCGGCCTCGGCGAACCGTCCCTGCCGCAGCAGGAATCCGCCCAGCTGCTGCCGCGCCCAGGCGCCCAGCGTGCGGCTCTCGCCCGCCTCGTCGGCCCAGTGCGCCGCCTGAAGGGCGTGTTCGGCGGCCTCCTCGGACAGCCCCCGGCCGCCGAGCACCTCGGCCAGCTGGAGGTGCAGCTGGGCACGCCCCGGCGCCTCCAGGTGCGGCCCGCCGTGCTCCAGGGCCGCCCGCAGCGCCCGCTCGGCCTCCGCGGTGTCGCCGAGATGGTGCGCGAGCCCGGCCAGCCGGGCCTCGTACTCCACCGCGAACCACGGCAGCCCCGCCCCGACGAACTCCGCCGAAGCCCGCGCGAACAGCTCCGCGGCCCCCTCCACGTCCCCGGTGAGCGCCGCCAGCTCCGCGAGCATCGCCTGCGCCTCCGCGGCCCGCGAGGCAAGCCGTACGTCGTCGCCGGCCCGCCCGTCGACGAGCGCGAGCACCTCACGGGCGGCGGTCTCGGCGTCGGTCAGCACGGCCTCCGGCACCGCGTCCTGCGTCTCGTGCACCCGCCGCATCAGAATCCGCGCCCGGCACATCAGCACGGCCGCCGTCTGACGCACGCCCGTGCCGTCCTCGGCGTACAGCGCGAGAACCCGGTCGTACAGGTCGGCGATCGCCGTGAGGGCCTGCGGGACCTCGCCGGTGAGAGCGGTTACGTACGCTCCACGCGCGCGTGCCGCCAGCGCCTCGCCGGGGTCGCCCGCCGCCGCGTACAGCTCGGCGGCCTCCTCGAAGAGGGGAACGCCCTCGGGGCCCAGGTCCATCGCCCGGTGGTCGGCGATCTCCGCGCGGTCGAGGGCGTGCAGCTCGACGCCCTCGGCGGCTCGGGAGACGGCGGCCCAGGCCTCGATGGCGTTGGGTTGCAGGGTGTCCGACAGCCGCCGTGCCTCGGCGAGCAGCGCGGGCAGGTCGGCCTCCGCGGCGGCCGTCGCGGAACCGTCGGGTGCGACGACCGCAGCCGGCGCGGGCATCGCCACCGCCTTGGGCCGGGCCGCCGTACGCACCCCCAGCGGCAGCCGCTCCACCAGTGGCCGCTGCCCCATGCGCGCGCGTGCCCGTTCGCTGACGTGCTCCGTGCAGTTGCGCCCGTCGAAGTCCGCCGCCAGCGCGAGGGCCTGCGCACGCGCGTGTGCGGCCAGTTCACCGGCGGTCCAGTCACGGCCCGCCGGCCCCGGGACCCGCTGTCCGCCCAGCCCCAGCTCGGTCAGGCGGTCCATCAGCAGCGCCACCACCGCCATGAACTCCAGCTTGCTGCGCGGATGCCCGGTGTCCGTGAAGTACGCCGGCCGCTCCGCGAGCAGCTCCAGGCCGCGCGCCTCGTTGCCGGTCAGCACGCAGAACTCGACGTGGTCCGCGTAGGCGCCGCGCATGCTCTCCATGGCACGTACGAGCCTGAAGCCCCGCAGATGGTTGGCGCGGGCCTCGTCCACGCGGCCCAGGCGCAGCAGCGGTGCCAGGGAGGACGCGAGGACCGTGTGCGGCTCGTGGGCGCAGGCGAACTCGCCCTCCAGGACCGGCGCCCACAGTTCGAGCGCCTCCGCGTCCCGGCCCCGCTCGGCCTGCCACCAGCCCTGCCCGTGCAGCTCGCACGCGTGGCAGTCGGCCATGGCGTCCCGGTCCGCGGCCAGCCACGCGCCGTACGCCCGCTCGGCCCGCGCCACGTCCCCGACATGTGCGGCCACGCTGAACTCCGCGCTGCGCACGGCCCGTTCGGAGTGCCCGGCCAGCCGGTAGCGGTGCTCCATCTCGCCGAGCCACTTCTCGATCGAGGCGAGCGGCACATGCGGCTGGTCGAGCATGCCGGACGACATCCACTTGAAGACCCAGTGCAACGAGTGCGTCTCGTACTCGTCGAAGTCCTCGGGGCGCTCGTCCCACATGCGCAGCAGACGCGCGAAGGGGACGAACATCTTGTCCTTCTCGGAGCTGTAGTTGTAGACCTTCAGCTGGTGTCCCAGCGCCTCGATCACGGCGAGCGGGACGCCCAGCTTCTCCGCCTCGGCGAGCAGCTGCTCCGCGCGCGCGTTGCGGGCGGGACCCTCCGGCTCCTCGGAGTTCTCCGCCATTGCCCGGCGCAGCGAGTCGAAGTCCGTGACATCGCTCATCGGCGGCCCTCCTCGCCGTTCGTGGCCCACTCCAGCAGGCCGATGAAGGCCCGGTTCAGCAGCGCCGAGTCCGCCGGCCTGAGCGGGCGCTGCGCCATCAGCAGGGCCTGCCCGTAGAGGGACTCGGTGGCGGTGCCGATCAGCTCGGGATCGCCCAGTGAACTGATCCGCCGGATCAGCGGGTTGAGGTGGTTGAGCACCAGACGCGCGCGTGGCGCGCTGCCGCGCAGCGAGCCCAGAATGCCCGCCCACAGGTCGTCGGCCTGCTCCTCGGCCTCCGCGCGCGCCTGCTCGTGCCGGGCCGCCCGGTCGTCGAGGTGCAGAGCGGGCACGGACAGCGGATGGAAGGCGCGCAGCACGACGTCACAGCCCAGCGGATCGAGCTTCGCCCGCGCGGCCGCAAGGAAGCCCGCCAGAGCCAGCTCCTCGGCCGGGTCGACCGAGTCCAGATGCGCGGTCACGGTGTCCGCGTCCAGCTCGGCGACGACCGTCCCCGGCCGCACCGACGGCAGCGCCTCGACCAGCTCGCTGTCGTACGTGTAACCGCCGTTGATCACGCCGACGCCCTGCGCGGACGCGATCGGCGCGACCTGCCGGTACTCCTCGACGGTCCGCGTGAAGTGCACCACCGGGTGCCGCTGCGCGAACTCCTCCAGGGACAGCCGCCCGTCGGTCGTCTCGAAGGGCAGCCACGGCAGCATCGTGCGCAGCATCTCCTTGTCGTGCCGCGCCAGGGACTTCACGCCCAGGTGGTGCACGGACAGAAACGCCGCCAGCCGTTCCGGATCACCGGCCGCCAGCCCCGTCAGCCAGGACCGAATCCTTTCGCCGAGCGCTTCCCGTACGCCCGCCAGCGTCTCGTCCTCGTACAGCGACTCCCGTGAGGCCGTCGGCCGCAGGCTGTCGGTGTCCAGGACACAGCGCACGAAGAACGCCCAGTCGGGCAGCAGCTGTTCGGCACGCTCGGTCAGCAGCATGCCCTTGAGGTGGACGCGATGACCGGCCCGCTGGGCGGGGCTGACCGCCGACGGAAGGACGTACGCCACGCCACGGATGCCCGCGAGCGGCACGTCCAGCTCGATCGAGTCCAGCGGTGTGAAGCCGAACAGGTCGTGACAGTGCCGGGCCAGGGCGACCCTGCGGTTGGCGGGGGAGGGGTACGGGCGGTCCCAGGGGGCGGGGAGGTCGGTGACCGCCTCGTCGCCGACCCGGACGTCGTACGGCAGCAGCGAGCCGAAGTCCCGCGCCAGCGCGAGAACCCGGTCCTGCGCCAGCCACTCCCCGGCCCCGGCCCGCGCCACCAGGTGCACGGTGGTGCCCGGTTCGGTGCGGGCGTCGTCCGGCAGCGTCCGCACGGTGTACGAACCGTCGTCCGTCGCCGTCCACTCCACGGGCGCCGCGTCCGGCGTACGGGCACTGCGGCTGACCACCCGGATCCGCTCGGCGACCACGAAACAGGCCAGCAGCCCGATGCCGAACTGGCCGAGGAAGTCGGACCGGGCCTCCTGAAGGCCCTCGGCACGCTTGGAGCTACGGCCGATGGTGGCGAGGAGGTTGTGCACGTCCGCCTCGGTCAGTCCGACCCCGGAGTCCTCGACCCGCAGGGCGCCCGACTCGGCGTACAGGCGGACCTTGGCGGGCGCGTCCGGCTCTTCGGCGCGTCTGGCGGTGATGGCGTCGACAGCGTTCTGCAGCAGCTCGCGAAGGTAGACCTTCGGGCTGGAGTACAGGTGGTGGGAGAGCAGGTCCACCAGACCACGCAGGTCGACCTGGAACGTATGAGGTGACTGGGACGGCTGAGGTGCCTGAGATGACTGTGAGGTCTGGGAGTCCATCGTCGCTGCGCCGGTGGGGGGACTTCGCGACGGCGCGGGGTCGGGCGGTCCCGGTGAGGCGGTAACCGCGAAAGGATGGCCGGAGCGCGCCATCCTAGAGCCGAAACGAACCGTCTGACCAGGGGTTTCCGGGACGTTTACCCGGACTGCCGCCCTGACCTCTACGGCATTGTCAGTGCCGTGGTGTGGAATGGATCTCGTGCCCGCACTGGAAGAACCACTGAAAAAGGTGCTCGGCCCTCCCACCGCGAAGGTGATGGCCGAGCACCTCGGCCTGCACACCGTCGGCGACCTGCTGCACCACTACCCGCGCAGATACGAGGAGCGCGGCCAGCTCACCCACCTCGCCGACCTCCCCATGGACGAGCACGTCACGGTGGTCGCGATGGTCGCCGACGCGCGCCTGCACACCTTCGCCTCCAGCAAGGCCCCGCGCGGCAAGGGCCAGCGCCTGGAAGTCACGATCACCGACGGCAGCGGCCGGCTCCAACTGGTCTTCTTCGGCAACGGCGTTCACAAGCCCCACAAGGAGCTCCTGCCGGGCACCCGCGCGATGTTCGCGGGCAAGGTCTCCGTCTTCAACCGCCGCCTCCAACTGGCACACCCGGCGTACGAGTTGCTGCGCGGTGACTCGGAGGAAACGGTCGAGACATGGGCCGGCGCCCTCATCCCGATCTACCCCGCCACCGCCAAGCTGGAGTCCTGGAAGATCGGCAAGGCCATCCAGACGGTCCTGCCCAGCGCCCAGGAGGCGCTCGACCCCGTCCCGCCCGCTCTGCGCGAAGGCCGCGGCCTGGTTCCCCTGCCCGAGGCACTGCTCAAGATCCACCGCCCCCACACCAAGGCGGACATCGAGGACGCCCGCTCCCGCCTGAAGTGGGACGAGGCGTTCGTCCTCCAGGTGGCCCTGGCCCGCCGCCGCCACGCGGACGCCCAACTCCCGGCGGTCGCCCGCAAACCCAAGCCCGACGGCCTCCTGACCGCCTTCGACGACCGGCTTCCCTTCACCCTCACGGAGGGCCAGCAGAAGGTCTCGAAGGAGATCTTCGACGACCTGGCGACCGAGCACCCGATGCACCGGTTGCTCCAGGGAGAAGTCGGATCGGGGAAGACGATGGTGGCGTTGCGCGCCATGCTCGCCGTCGTCGACGCGGGCGGGCAGGCCGCCATGCTCGCGCCCACCGAGGTCCTCGCCCAACAGCATCACCGGTCGATCGTCGAGATGATGGGTGAGCTCGCCGAGGGCGGCATGCTGGGCGGGGCGGAGCAGGCCACGAAGGTGGTCGTGCTGACCGGGTCCATGGGGGCTGCCGCCCGCCGGCAGGCGCTGCTCGATCTCGTCACCGGTGAGGCCGGGATCGTGATCGGCACGCACGCGCTGATCGAGGACAAGGTGCAGTTCCACGACCTCGGCCTGGTCGTCGTGGACGAACAGCACCGGTTCGGCGTGGAGCAGCGCGACGCCCTGCGCGGCAAGGGCAAGCAGCCGCCCCACCTCCTGGTCATGACGGCGACCCCCATCCCGCGCACGGTCGCCATGACCGTCTTCGGCGACCTGGAGACCTCCGTCCTCGACCAGCTCCCGGCCGGCCGCTCACCGATCGCCAGCCATGTCGTCCCGGCCGCCGACAAGCCCCACTTCCTGGCCCGCGCCTGGGAACGCGTGCGCGAGGAGGTGGACAACGGCCATCAGGCGTACGTCGTCTGCCCCCGGATCGGGGACGAGGAGGACGACCCGAAGAAGGCCGGCAAGAAGAAGTCCCCGGAGGACGAGGCGGAGAAGCGCCCACCGCTCGCCGTCCTGGACGTGGCGGACCAGCTCGCCAAGGGGCCTCTACAAGGCCTCAAGGTCGAGGTCCTGCACGGCCGTATGCACCCCGACGACAAGGACGCGGTCATGCGCCGCTTCGCCGCGGGGGAGACGGACGTCCTGGTCGCCACGACGGTCATCGAGGTCGGCGTGAACGTCCCCAACGCCACCGCGATGGTGATCATGGACGCCGACCGCTTCGGCGTCTCCCAGCTCCACCAGCTGCGCGGCCGGGTCGGCCGTGGCTCGGCACCCGGCCTGTGCCTCCTGGTCACGGAGATGCCGGAGGCCAGCGCGGCCCGCCAGCGCCTCAACTCCGTCGCCTCCACCCTCGACGGCTTCGAACTCTCCCGCATCGACCTGGAGCAGCGCCGCGAGGGCGATGTCCTGGGCCAGGCCCAGTCCGGGGCCCGTTCCTCGCTGCGAGTCCTGGCCGTCATCGAGGACGAGGAGATCATCGCCGAGGCGCGGGAGGAGGCGGCGGCGCTGGTGGCGGCGGATCCGGAGCTGGAGCACCTCCCGGGCCTGCGCACAGCCTTGGACGCCCTCTTGGACGAGGAGAGGGAACAGTACTTGGAAAAGGGGTGAGGGATGCCGACCCAGGGGCGCGGGGAACTGCGCGACCAGCCACACTGAACCTAAAGCCGCTCACACCCAAGGACCAAAGATGACCCGCGTGATCGCCGGCGCAGCCGGCGGACGTCGTCTAGCCGTGCCGCCAGGCACGGGAACCCGGCCAACATCAGACCGCGCACGCGAAGGTCTCTTCTCCACCTGGCAGTCCCTCCTCGGCGGCCCCCTGCAAGGCGAACGCGTCCTCGACCTCTACGCCGGTTCGGGCGCCGTCGGCCTGGAGGCACTCTCCCGCGGCGCCGGCCACACCCTCCTGGTCGAGGCCGACGCCCGAGCCGCCAGGGTCGTCCGCGAGAACGTGAAGAATCTCGGCCTCCCCGGCGCCGAGGTGAGGTCCGGCAAAGCCGAACAGATCATCCAGACCCCGGCACCGACCGAGCCGTACGACCTCGTCTTCCTCGATCCCCCGTACGCCGTCTCGGACGACGATCTTCGAGAGATTCTCCTCACACTCCGCTCAGGGGGCTGGCTCGCGGCCGAAGCGCTCGTCACCGTGGAGCGCAGCACCAGAGGCGGAGAGTTCCGGTGGCCGGACGGTTTCGAAGGGATCCGGGCCCGTCGTTACGGCGAGGGAACGTTTTGGTACGGTCGCGCCGCCTCCACGTGCGAAGACGCACGATGACCGGACCCGAGAGCGAGGGATCACAAGTGCGCCGAGCCGTATGTCCCGGGTCGTTCGACCCGATCACCAACGGACACCTCGACATCATTTCCCGCGCCTCAAGGCTGTACGACGAGGTCTACGTCGCCGTCATGATCAACAAGGCCAAGAAGGGCCTGCTCGAAGTGGACGATCGGCTCGACCTGATCCGCCAGGTCACGGCCGAGTACGGCAACGTCCGCGTCGAGGCCTTCCACGGCCTCCTCGTCGACTTCTGCAAGCAGCGCGACATCCCGGCCATCGTCAAGGGCCTGCGTGCCGTCAGTGACTTCGACTACGAGCTGCAGATGGCCCAGATGAACATCGGCCTGTCGGGCGTCGAGACGCTCTTCGTCCCGACGAACCCCACCTACAGCTTCCTGTCCTCCTCCCTGGTCAAGGAGGTGGCGACCTGGGGCGGCGACGTGTCCCACCTCGTGCCGCCGGTGGTCTTGGACGCCCTCAACGAGCGCCTGCGCAAGGACTGATGGGGCTACAGTCGTCCCGTCCGTCTCCATCACAGCAGTAGAGAGTGGCGAGCACACGGTGGACGTGCAGAAGAAGCTCGACGAGATCGTCGCCTCGGTCTCAGGTGCCCGGTCGATGCCCATGTCGGCCTCGTGCGTGGTCAACCGCGCCGATCTGCTCTCGATGCTGGAAGAGGTCCGTGCGGCCCTGCCCGGCTCCCTCGCCCAGGCCCAGGAGCTGATCGGCGGCCGTGAGCAGATGGTCGAGCAGGCCCGCCAGGAGGCCGACCGGATCATCCAGGGCGCGCACGCCGAGCGCGGTTCGCTGATCTCCGACACCGAGGTCGCCCGCCGCTCCCAGGCCGAGGCCGACCGCATCCTCGCCGAGGCCCGCAAGGAGGCCGAGGACATCCGCGCGGAGGCCGACGACTACGTCGACTCCAAGCTCGCCAACTTCGAGGTCGTCCTCACCAAGACCCTCGGCTCCGTCGGCCGCGGCCGCGAGAAGCTCCTCGGCACCGGACCGGGCACCGACGAGCACGGCTACGAGGACGAGGACGCCCCCGAGCGCAGCCACGACCCGGAGACCCTGCGCCGCAACGCCGACGGCTACGTCGACATCAAGCTCGGCGCCTTCGAGGCGGTCCTGGCCAAGACCCTGGAGGCGGTCGGCCGCGGCCGGCAGAAGCTGCACGGCCGTATCGCCAGCGACGACCTCGGCGCCCTCTCCGACGACACCGGCACCGTCCAGCACTCCAGCGACGCCGACTATCTCGCCGACCTCGCCGCGCTCGCGGAGCAGGACGCCGCGGCGGCCCAGGCGGCGCCGGCCGAGCAGCCCGCCGTACCGGCGCAGCACCAGTACGACCAGCAGGCCGTACAGCCGGCCTACGGCTACCAGCAGCAGACCGCGGACCCGTATGCCGGCTATCAGCAGCAGTACGCGGGCCAGCAGGATCCTTACGGCTACCAGCAGGCCGACCCCTACGCCTACCAGGGCTACGACCCTCAGCAGGGCGCCTACGACCCGCACCAGGCTCAGCACGCCCAGCACCAGATCCCGCAGCAGGCCGCACAGGACGGTCAGGGCTACGCCCTCGACGAGACCAGTCTCTTCGACACGAGCATGATCAGCGCGGAGCAGTTGCGGGCCTACGAGCAGGGGCGCGGCCAGTAAGCAGCCACCGGATTGGGCCATGAGCGAAAGGTCCAGTATCCTGGCTCTTCGGTCGCGTGTACGTCCGCGATCAAACCTGCCCCGGAACATCCAAGGGCAGTGACCCCCTGAGCTCAGCAGATCGAAAGCAGGAATGGCGTGACAGCCCGCCTCGACCACCGCAACCCTCTCGTGTTCGACACGCACGAGCTGGGTCGGCGGCCCGGTGCGCTGCAGCGCCTGACCCGTTCGGTCGACGCCCCCAAGGATCTCGGAATCCAGGGGGTCATCGGAGTGCCGGAAGGCGCCCCGATGGAGCTCGAACTCCGACTCGAGTCGGTCATGGAAGGGGTGCTTGTCACAGGCACCGGCCGTGCACAGGCCGAGGGGGAGTGCGTAAGGTGTCTGGAGCCGCTTCAGCTCGACGTCGAAGCGGAATTCCAGGAGATGTTCTCGTACCCTGACGCCGATGACCGGGGCCGCCACAGCGCGGAACCCGGCGACGACGCCGAGGACGACGAGGACAGGCTCTTTCTCGAGGACGGCTTGTTCGACCTCGAACCAGTGCTGCGTGATGCGGTGGTGCTCGCACTGCCGATGCAGCCGGTGTGCCAGGACGACTGCCCTGGACTGTGCGCCCAGTGCGGAGCACGTCTCGCAGACGACCCGGACCACCACCATGACGCCGTCGACATCCGTTGGGCGGCACTGCAGGGACTCGCCGAGACCATGACGGACGGCGAGAAGGACGAGATGAGCGGCGCCGAAGCGGGCGTCGACGAGAAGCAGGAGAAGTAGCCGTGGCTGTTCCGAAGCGGAAGATGTCGCGCAGCAACACGCGCCACCGCCGGTCGCAGTGGAAGGCTGCGGTCACCCCCCTGGTTGCGTGCGAGCGCTGCCACGAGCCCAAGCAGCAGCACATTGCGTGCCCGTCTTGCGGCACCTACAACAAGCGCCAGGTCCTCGAGGTCTGAGCGGCTGGTGAGAGGCACTGTGTCCACTGCCAAGAAGGCGGAAGACGCCAAGGCGGACCCACACGCCCGTAAGAAGGCGGACAACCAGGCCTCGTCCCACACGCTGTTGGAAGGGCGGCTCGGGTACAAGCTCGAGTCCGCCCTTCTGGTGCGTGCGCTGACCCACCGTTCGTACGCGTACGAGAACGGCGGCCTGCCCACCAACGAGCGCCTGGAGTTCCTCGGGGACTCCGTTCTCGGCCTCGTTGTCACGGACACGCTGTACCGCACCCACCCCGACCTGCCTGAAGGCCAACTGGCCAAGCTGCGGGCCGCGGTGGTCAACTCTCGTGCGCTGGCGGAGGTCAGCCGCGGGCTCGACCTGGGCTCCTTCATCCGGCTCGGCCGCGGTGAAGAGGGCACGGGCGGCCGGGACAAGGCATCCATCCTTGCCGACACCCTGGAAGCGGTGATCGGCGCGGTCTATCTCGACCAGGGCCTGGACTCGGCGGCGGAGCTGGTGCACCGCCTGTTCGACCCCCTGATCGAGAAGTCCTCGAACCTCGGAGCCGGCCTGGACTGGAAGACCAGTCTCCAGGAGCTCACCGCGACCGAAGGGCTCGGCGTACCCGAGTACCTGGTCACGGAGACCGGCCCCGACCACGAGAAGACCTTCACTGCTGCCGCCCGCGTCGGAGGCGTCTCGTACGGCACCGGCACCGGCCGCAGCAAGAAGGAGGCGGAGCAGCAGGCCGCAGAATCCGCATGGCGGGCCATCAGGGCCGCCGCGGACGAGCGCGCCCGCAAGTCGGCGGCTGATGCCGCCGAGCCCGACGCAGATGCGTCGTCGGCCTCCGCCTGACCGAACAGCGCGATCCGAGCGCCCGTACCCCGCCGTGGGGCGGGCGCTCGGTCCATTGAGCGGCCCTGCCGGGCCGCGCAGGTGTTACGGGGGAACCCCATGCCCGAGTTGCCCGAGGTCGAGGTCGTACGACGCGGACTGGAGCGGTGGGTCGCCCACCGCACGGTCGCCGATGCCGAGGTGCTGCATCCGCGTGCCGTACGCCGGCACATCGCGGGCGGTGACGACTTCGCGCACCGCCTCAAGGGCCACCGCATCGGCACGCCGAGCCGCCGCGGCAAGTATCTGTGGCTGCCCCTGGAGGACACGCACCAGTCGGTCCTGGCCCACCTCGGCATGAGCGGCCAGCTGCTGGTCCAGCCGAGCACCGCGCCCGACGAGAAGCACCTCAGGATCCGGGTGCGGTTCGCGGACGCCGTCGACACCGAGCTGCGCTTCGTCGACCAACGCACCTTCGGCGGACTGTCGTTGCACGACAACACCCCCGACGGGCTGCCCGATGTCATCGCGCACATCGCCCGCGACCCCCTCGACCCGCTCTTCGACGACGAGGCCTTCCATCAGGCCCTGCGCCGCAAGCGCTCGACCATCAAACGGGCCCTGCTCGACCAGTCGTTGATCAGCGGGGTCGGCAACATCTACGCGGACGAGGCCCTTTGGCGCGCTCGCCTCCACTACGACCGCCCGACCGCGACCTTCACGCGCCCGCGCAGCCTCGAACTCCTGGGCCACGTAAGGGACGTCATGAACGCCGCCCTCGCCGTCGGCGGCACGAGCTTCGACAGCCTCTACGTCAACGTCAACGGCGAGTCGGGCTACTTCGACCGGTCGCTCGATGCGTACGGCCGTGAAGGGCTGCCGTGCAAGAGGTGCGGTACGCCGATGCGCAGACGGGCCTGGATGAACCGGTCCAGCTACTTCTGCCCGAAGTGTCAGAGGGCGCCGCGCGTCTCGTCGTAACGCACGCGTGCTTCGAGCACGTCGTCCATCTGCCCCTCCACGAAGTGGATGAGGTTCAGCAGCCGCTCCGCCACGCCGCGCCCCAGGGGCGTCAGTTCGTAGTCGACCCGCGGTGGGTTCGTCGGCTGGGCATCGCGGCGCACCAGGCCGTCCCGCTCCAGGGCGTGCAGCGTCTGGGACAGCATCTTCTCGCTGACGCCGTCGACGCGGCGGCGCAGCTCGTTGAAGCGCAGCGAGCCCTCGTACAGGGCGCCGAGGGTGAGTCCGCCCCAGCGGCCCGTGACGTGCTCCAGCGTGCCGCGCGAGGGGCAGGCCTTGGCGAACGCGTTGTACGGGAGGTCCTGCGCCTCCGTGCGCTCCTGCGTGGTGTCCATATCTGAAGCGTACTCGAACGCAGCGCTAACCGGCAGGTTGCACTAACTAGAAGTTAGTGCTTTTCTTTCGTCATTGCCGACGAGCTGCCTCTCGCTGGGCTGCCTACGTTCAGGAGTACCCAAGTGACCACCCCCGTCGTCTCCATCGCCTACCACTCTGGCTACGGCCACACCGCCGTCATCGCCGAGGCCGTCCGCTCCGGTGCCGTCGAGGCCGGTGCCGAGGTGCATCTGATCAAGGTGGACGAGATCACCGAGGAGCAGTGGGCGACCCTCGACGCCTCGGACGCGATCGTGTTCGGTTCGCCCACCTACATGGGCACCGCCTCCGGCGCCTTCCACGTCTTCGCCGAGGCCACCTCGAAGCGCTGGGCCGACCAGGCCTGGACGGACAAGCTGGCCGCCGGCTTCACCAACTCCGCCTCCAAGAGCGGCGACAAGCTGCACACCCTGCAGTTCTTCCAGATCCTTGCCGCCCAGCTCGGCATGCACTGGATCAACCTCGGCCTGCTCCCCGGCTGGAACAGCAGCGCCGGCTCCGAGAACGACCTCAACCGCCTCGGCGTCTTCACGGGCGCCGCCGCCCAGACCAACGCCGACCAGGGGCCGGAGGCCGTCCACAAGGCCGACGTGGCCACGGCCGAGCACCTCGGGCGCCGGGTGACGGAGACGGCGAAGGCGTTCGCGCGGGGCCGCGTGGCCGCCTGAGCGCGACGCCGTAATTGAGGCGCACGAGGCGCCGCCCCCGCTGTAACCTGCCCACCGAGCCGGCCGCGGGGGACGGCGCCTTGGGGGAAATGTGCGGGACAGCCCGTTCTGTCGGGTGCGCAGGGACGGATACGAGATCTGCTTCGTAGTGGGAGTGGGGGAAGAGCTCGACGAGGTCTGCGACGTCGACATGTGGGTGACGTTCGCCGATGGGCAGCGCTGGTCCGGAACCGTCTTCACCGTCGACGAGGCACGCCGCCTGATGGACCGCTGGAGCGACACCGGGGAGTGCCTCGACGGCCGGTACTTCTACGGCTGGGACAACCTGATCGTCCGGGACCCCGGCATCCCCGCGATGGCCGACGTCATCGACCACCTCGTCGTCACCGGCGACTACAGGTCGGCCCTGCGGCCCCTGGGGCTTGCCGAGGACTGAATCGGCAGCCCGGGCCGTCCAGGGGCCGTCGGAGGGTGCCCCACGACAACGCGGGAGCGCCTCGGGGTCGGAATGCCGACGGAGTGCCGTCGTGCCACGCTGAGATGAGGGATCGAGTCAGTCCAGGAAGCTCGGCTGACCGGATGGCTCCGCGACCCGAGGAGGCCGACATGGCCCGTGACGCCCCCCAACCCGAATGGGCCAACGCCGACCCGCGCCCATGGCATGGGCCCACATCCGGTACCACCGTCCTCGCGGCAGCGCTGATGATCTTCGGCGGAGCAATGGCGATCTTCGAGGGAATCGCGGCCATTGCCGAGGACGACCTGTTCCTCGCGACACGGCACTACGTGTTCGAGTTCAGCCTGACGGGCTGGGGCTGGGTCCACCTGATTGTGGGAATCGCCCTCGTCATTGCAGGCTGCGCCGTACTCAGCGGAGCGCTGTGGGCACGCTTCTTCGGCGTCCTCGTGGCCGGGCTGGGCGCGCTCGCCAACTTCCTGTGGGTGCCGTACTACCCCCTATGGGCCCTGGCGCTGGTCGCGATCAACATCTTCATCGTCTGGGCCCTGTGCGCGGGTATGCACAGGGAGGCCAACGACGGCCGGACGGCCTGACCCGGGCGCGTCCACCGGGTGCGCCCTTCCCCGTGTTCAGTACCCGAAGTCCTGCGTCCACCAAGGGCCGCCGGCGCCGAGCTGCACGCCGACACCGAGGGTCTTGAAGTCGCAGTTCAGGATGTTGGCCTTGTGGCCCGGGCTGTTCATCCAGGCGTCCATCACGGCGGCCGCGTCGGACTGGCCGCGGGCTATGTTCTCGCCGCCGAGGTCCGTGATGCCGGCCTTTGCGGCCCGGTCCCACGGGGACGCGCCGTCGGGGTCGGTGTGGTCGAAGAAGCCCCGCCCGGCCATGTCCGCACTGAAGTCCTGGGCCAGCTCGGCGAGCGAGCTGTTGGCGGCGACCGCGCTGCAGCCGACCTGAGCGCGCTCCTCGTTGACGAGCTTCAGCACCTCGGCCGCGGCGGCGGCCTGCGCGGACACCGTCACGGGAGCGCTGGTCTGCTCCTTCTCGGGCTTCTTCTCAGGCTCCTTCTCCGGCGCCTTCGTGGCCGTACGGGAAGGCGTGTCCTTCGGCTTCTCGCTGGGCGTGGCCGAGGGCTTCTTCGACGGGGTCTTCGTCGGCGCGGCCGACGAGGTCGAGGGGGCCGGCGAGGTGGGCCGCTCGGTGTCGCGGCTCGTCGCCGAGCCGTTCCCGTCCCTGTCGGCGCTGCCGGAGGTGCCGCCCTGCTCGGTGGGGGAGTTGGTCGGGGTGTCGGCGGCCTGCACCTTGTCCGCGCCGTTGCCGCCGCCGAGCCGGTAGTTGTCGATGCCGGGCACCACACCGGTGGCGACCGCGACCGTGCCCAGGGCGACCGCAGCGGAGACGCCGAGCAGACCGGTCTTCACCGGCGCCACGGCCTTCTTCTTGCGGCGGCGGTGCGCGCCGTTCCCGGGGCGACGGGAGCCGGAGCTGGGCGTGAAGCCGTCACTGCGGAAGACCGCGGTGTCCGCGCCCGAGGCGGAGCCGCTCATGGAGGCGGCGTCGCTCGGGAAGGTCGCGGTGTTGGTGATCCGGTCGTAGTCGTCTTCCTCGGCGAAGAGGTACGCGTCGCTCTTCGCGTAGGCCTCGGCGTACGCCTCCGGGTTCAGATAGGGCGCGATGCCCATCGTGGGCCGGTCGCCGTCGTACGAGTTGAGCGGGTCGTGGCCCTCCGTGTAGGAGCCGTCCGTATGTGTGACCCCCGTGGCGCGGCCGGTGGCGGCGCGTCCGGCGGCGGAGCGTCGGTGGCGTCCCATGTTCTGGCCTTCCTCGTCCCTGCGGTCTCAACGTCCTCACAGAACTCACTCGATCGTGTGAGTTTCATATGAGATTCATTGGGTCGGGACGGTACCGCATGGCGCCAGGGGAGGAAGTGCTCGGAGAGACATTGGCCCGTTAGGTTGCACTCATGAGCGACGATGTACGGATGGTCGCCTGGGTGCGTGGAAGCGTCCAAGGTGTGGGTTTTCGCTGGTTCACGCGGGCCAAGGCCCTCGAGATCGGCGGCCTGAGTGGTTTTGCTCTCAATTTGGCCGACGGTCGGGTCCAAGTGGTTGCGGAGGGCCCGCGCAAGGGTTGTGAAGGACTCCTCGACTGGCTCCAGGGCGACGACACGCCCGGGCGGGTGGACGGTGTCACCGAGATCTGGGACACACCTCGCGGGGGTTACGACGGCTTCGCCATCCGTTGAGCCGGTTCTGTAAAGCGGCCCTGGAACAAGCGGCCGGATCTGCCACTGGCAACTGCCCCAAGCAGAAATGAGCAGGTGGTTGCCAAGAACGGCTCACGGTGGCAGGCTCCGCACTGAAGGATGATCGCCACGCCCCGAAGGGCCCGCAGGAGCCGCCGCGCAGCCGTCTCAAGGCCGTGTGCCCCCGGGTTTGCCCGCCAATACGGGGCGTGATCGTGTTGACCGTCAAACTTTTTGGTGAGACGCTGAAAGCCCCGCGCACCTTCGCTGTTTGGCGTGGCTGAACGGCAGTACAACTCCAGGCCTGCCAACCAACCGCGGGTGCGAATCCCTCACGACCCACACCGCTTCGGTCGGTCACTCATTGTGGAGGACCATCCATCATGGCAAAGGCGCTTCTCGGTTACGTCGGCGGCTCCGACCCTCGACTCCTCGCCGAGATGCGACGGCTCCAGCAGCGTGTCCAGGACCTGGAATCCGAGCTCGGACGGATCCAGGCGGAGAACGACGCGCTGACGGCTGCCGCTTCTCACGACAGGATCATGGAGAGCATCGACGCACACCAGGCGGAGCCTGCGCTCACCTGATCACTGCATCGCTCCACGTCAGCACAAGCAGTGGTTTGGGCGGCTCGTATCCAACCGCTAGGTAGTTGTCAGGCGACTGGCCAGCCAGTCGTCAGAAGTTGCAAGGGACGCTTCGGCGTCCCTTCTTTCTTGCCCCCGGCTTACTGCCCCGCGCATCCTTTCACCCTCTTTAACGTCTGGTGTGCCCTGCACGTTCATCGGTGAAACCGCGGGTTCATGGAGCGAGATACAGGCGGAAGGTAGAGTCCAGCGGCGTGCACCTCAAGGCCCTGACCCTCCGCGGGTTCAAGTCGTTCGCCTCGGCGACCACACTCCGGTTCGAGCCGGGCATCACGTGCGTCGTCGGACCGAACGGCTCGGGCAAGTCCAACGTGGTGGACGCGCTCAGCTGGGTCATGGGCGAGCAGGGTGCCAAGTCGCTGCGCGGCGGCAAGATGGAGGACGTCATCTTCGCCGGCACGACCGGGCGTCCGCCACTTGGCCGAGCCGAGGTTTCGCTGACCATCGACAACTCGGATGGCGCACTGCCCATCGAGTACGCCGAGGTCACCATCACGCGGATCATGTTCCGCAACGGCGGCAGCGAGTACCAGATCAACGGCGACACGTGTCGCCTCCTCGACATCCAGGAACTGCTCTCCGACTCCGGCATCGGCCGCGAGATGCACGTCATCGTCGGCCAGGGCCAGCTCGACTCCGTCCTGCACGCCGACCCGATGGGCCGCCGCGCCTTCATCGAAGAGGCGGCCGGTGTCCTCAAGCACCGCAAGCGCAAGGAGAAGGCCCTCCGCAAGCTGGACGCGATGCAGGCCAACCTCGCGCGCGTGCAGGACCTGACGGACGAACTGCGCCGACAGCTCAAGCCCCTCGGCCGCCAGGCGGCCGTTGCGCGCCGGGCCGCCGTCATCCAGGCGGATCTGCGTGACGCCCGGCTCCGCCTCCTCGCCGACGATCTCGTACGGCTCCGTCAGGCGCTCCAGACCGAGGTCGCCGACGAGGCCGCGCTGAAGGAGCGCAAGGAGGCCGCCGAACAGGAGCTGAAGAGGGCGCTCCAGCGCGAAGGGCTCCTGGAGGACGAGGTACGGCAGCTCACGCCGCGCCTTCAGCGGGCCCAGCAGACCTGGTACGAACTGTCCCAGCTCGCCGAGCGGGTGCGCGGCACGATCTCCCTGGCCGACGCGCGCGTGAAGAGCGCGAACTCCGCGCCGCCGGAGGAACGGCGAGGCCGCGACCCCGAGGACATGGAGCGCGAGGCCGCCCGCATCCGTGAGCAGGAGGCCGAGCTCGAAGCGGCCCTGGAGGCAGCCGAGCGGGCCCTGGAGGACACGGTCGCGCACCGCGCCGAGCTGGAGCGCGAACTCACGCAGGAAGAACGGCGCCTGAAGGATGTCGCCCGCGCCATCGCCGACCGCCGCGAGGGCCTCGCCCGGCTGAACGGGCAGGTCAACGCCGCCCGTTCACGTGCGGCCTCCGCCCAGGCCGAGATCGACCGCCTGGCCGCCGCACGGGACGAGGCCCAGGAGCGGGCCTTCGCCGCGCAGGAGGAGTACGAGGCGCTGAAGGCCGAGGTCGACGGCCTGGACGCCGGCGACGCGGAACTCGCCGAGCAGCACGAAGCCGCCAAGCAGCAGCTCGCCGAGGCCGAGGCCGCGCTCACGGCAGCCCGCGAGGCGGCCACCGCGGCGGAACGCGGCCGCGCCGCGACGCAGGCCCGCCACGAGGCGCTGGCGCTCGGCTTGCGGCGAAAGGACGGCACGGGCGCGCTGCTCGGAGCGAAGGACCGGCTCACGGGACTGCTGGGCCCCGCCGCCGAACTGCTGACGGTGACGCCGGGCTACGAGGTTCCGCTGGCGGCGGCTTTCGGTGCGGCGGCGGACGCGCTGGCGGTGACATCGCCTTCGGCGGCGGCGGACGCGATCCGCATGCTGCGGAAGCAGGACGGCGGAAGGGCGTCACTCCTGCTCGCCGGGGCACCGGAGGCGCCCGAAAGAGGCGCGAACCACGAACCGGCGGACGCCAGGCAGAAACACGCGGCAGATCTGGTCCGCGGCCCTTCCGACCTCATGCCGGCCGTACGACGCCTCCTGCACGGCATCGTCATCGTCGGCACGCTCGAAGACGCCGAGGACCTCGTCTACACCCACCCCCACCTCACCGCCGTAACCGCAGAAGGCGACCTGCTCGGGGCGCACTTCGCGCACGGGGGGTCCGCCGGGGCGCCCAGTCTCCTCGAAGTGCAGGCCTCCGTGGACGAGGCCGCTGCCGAGCTGGAAGAGCTGGCCGTGCGGTGCGAGGAGCTGGCCGAGGCGCAGCAGGCGGCGGTCGAGCGGCGCAAGGAGTGTGCCGCGCTGGTCGAGGAGCTGGGGGAGCGGCGCAGGGCGGCCGACCGGGAGAAGTCGGCCGTCGCGCAGCAGCTCGGACGGCTCGCCGGGCAGGCGCGCGGGGCCGCCGGTGAGGCCGAGCGGTCCGTCGCCGCCGCCACGCGCGCGCAGGACTCGCTCGACAAGGCCCTCCAGGAGGCCGAAGAGCTGGCCGAGCGGCTCGCCGTCGCCGAGGAGATGCCGGTCGAGGAGGAGCCCGACACGTCGGTACGGGACCGTCTCGCCGCCGACGGTGCCAACGCACGGCAGACCGAGATGGAGGCCCGTCTCCAGGTCCGCACGCACGAGGAGCGCGTCAAGGGACTCGCCGGACGTGCCGACTCCCTGGACCGTGCCGCCCGCGCCGAACGCGAGGCACGCGCGCGTGCCGAGCAGCGGCGGGCCAGGCTGCGCCACGAGGCGGCCGTCGCCGAAGCCGTCGCCTCCGGTGCCCGGCAACTCCTCGCGCACGTCGAGGTCTCCCTCGCCCGCGCCGACGAGGAGCGCACCGCCGCCGAGGCCGCCAAGGCCCGCCGCGAGCAGGAGCTCACCGTCGCCCGTAACGAGGGCCGCGACCTCAAGGCCGAGCTCGACAAGCTGACGGACTTCGTCCACCGCGGCGAGGTCCTCGGCGCCGAGAAGCGGATGCGGATCGAGCAACTGGAGACCAAGGCGCTGGAGGAACTGGGCGTGGAGCCCGCCGGGCTCGTCTCCGAGTACGGCCCCCACCAGCTCGTACCGCCCTCCCTGGCCGCCGAGGGCGAGCAGCTTCCCGAGGACCCCGAGCATCCTCGCAACCAGCCCAAGCCCTTCGTCCGGGGCGAACAGGAGAAGCGGCTCAAGGCCGCCGAGCGCGCCTACCAGCAGCTCGGCAAGGTCAACCCGCTCGCCTTGGAGGAGTTCGCGGCACTGGAGGAACGGCACAAGTTCCTCAGCGAGCAGCTGGAAGACCTGAAGAAGACCCGTGCCGATCTGCTCCAGGTCGTCAAGGAGGTCGACGAGCGCGTCGAGCAGGTCTTCACCGAGGCCTACCGGGACACGGCCCGGGAGTTCGAGGGCGTCTTCAGCCGGCTGTTCCCCGGTGGCGAGGGACGGCTGATCCTGACCGATCCCGACAACATGCTGACCACGGGTGTCGATGTCGAGGCGCGTCCGCCCGGCAAGAAGGTCAAGCGGCTGTCGCTGCTCTCGGGTGGTGAGCGTTCACTCACCGCGGTCGCGATGCTGGTGTCGATCTTCAAGGCCCGCCCGAGCCCGTTCTACGTCATGGACGAGGTCGAGGCCGCCCTCGATGACACCAACCTCCAGCGGCTGATCCGCATCATGCAGGAGCTGCAGGAGGCCTCGCAGCTGATCGTGATCACCCACCAGAAGCGCACGATGGAGGTCGCCGACGCGCTGTACGGCGTCTCCATGCAGGGTGACGGGGTGTCAAAGGTCATCAGCCAGCGACTGCGTTGACACCGGGCGCTGCCGATCATCGGGCGCGATCATCTTCACCGTCACCTTTGCCTTCACCTTCACTTCAAGAAGTGAACACAACTCACTTAGTCACGTCTCCAAGGTCACAGCTTCCTGGGTATTGACTTCGAAACTTGAAGACATAGTCTCTGTCACGTTGTTTTTACCTTCAGGTATCACCACTTGGAGCGGCTACCCCCACCCGGCAGCGTTGCCGGTGGCCCGAGGAGTACACGTGACCAGCACAGCGCAGGCACCCACGTCAGGAGCGAGGACGGCGCACCCCGAACATCTCGGGCACGTCATCTTCATCACCGCGGCGGCTGCCATGGGCGGCTTCCTGTTCGGCTATGACAGCTCCGTCATCAACGGAGCCAACGGCGGCATCCAGGCCCGGTTCGATCTCAGCTCCGGCGTCACCGGTACCGTCGCCGCAAGCGCCCTGCTCGGCAGCGCCCTCGGCGCCGCAATCGCCGGCCGCATAGCCGACCGCATCGGCCGCATCCGCGTCATGCAGATCGCGGCGGTGCTGTTCGCCGTGAGCGCCGTCGGCTCCGGCCTCCCGTTCGCCGCGTGGGACCTCGCCGCCTGGCGTGTCCTCGGCGGCATCGCCATCGGTATGGCCTCGGTCATCGGCCCCGCCTACATCGCCGAGGTCGCCCCGCCCGCGTACCGAGGCAGGCTCGCCTCATTCCAGCAGGCCGCCATCGTCATCGGCATCGCCGTCTCGCAGCTCGTCAACTGGGCCATCCTCAACATGGCCGACGGTGAGGAGCGCGGGACGGTCGCGGGCCTGGAGGCCTGGCAGTGGATGCTCGGCGTGATGCTCGTGCCCGCCCTCGTCTACGGCCTGCTGTCGTTCGCCATCCCCGAGTCGCCGCGCTACCTGATCAGCGTCGGCCGCACCGAGGACGCGAAGAAGGTGCTCGCCGACGTCGAGGGCGGCGTGGACCTGGACGGCCGCGTCACCGAGATCGAGCAGGCCATGAAGAGCGACCACAAGTCGACGTTCAAGGACCTGCTGGGCGGCCGGTTCGGTCTGCTGCCGATCGTGTGGATCGGTATCGGCCTCTCCGTCTTCCAGCAGCTGGTCGGCATCAACGTCATCTTCTACTACTCGAACCTGCTGTGGCAGTCGGTGGGCGTCGACCCGTCGAGCTCGTTCTTCTACTCGTTCGAGACCTCGATCATCAACATCATCGGCACCGTGATCGCGATGATCTTCGTCGACCGCCTCGGCCGCAAGCCGCTGGCCCTCATCGGCTCCGTCGGTATGGGTATCTCGCTCGCGGCGGCCGCCTGGGCCTTCTCCTTCCAGAACGGCAACGACCCGCTGCCCACCGCACAGGGCTACGTGGCGCTGATCGCCGCCAACGCGTTCGTCCTCTTCTTCGCCATGTCCTGGGGCGTGGTCGTCTGGGTCATGCTCGGCGAGGTCTTCCCGAACAAGATCCGCGCCGCCGCCCTGGGTGTGGCCGCGTCGGCCCAGTGGCTCGCCAACTGGGTCATCACGATCACCTTCCCGGACCTCTCGGACTGGAACCTGTCGCTCACCTACGTCATGTACGCGGTGTTCGCCTTCCTCTCCATCCCCTTCATCCTCAAGTTCGTGCCCGAGACCAAGGGCAAGAAGCTGGAGGAGATGGGCTGAGCCGCCAGGGCTCCCCGAACTCGGGGAGAAGGGCCAAGTCCCCGCTGCCCCTCTCCCCGTAACCCCGCCGCCGCCCCGGCTCGGCCACTGCCCGAGCCGGGGCGGCGGTGTCGTATGCGAGGGGGGAGTGCGGCGTCGTATGCCGTCCCGCCCGACGGATCAGTCGCCGAGCCCCGGCAGCACCCGCTCGCAGAACAACCGCAGGCTGCGCCACCCCTCCTCCACCGGCATCCCGCCGGACAACGGGTGCAGTACGTAGTTGGCGTGGCCCAGCGCCACACACTCCTCGGGCGTCACGATCCGGTACACGCCCTCCGCGCGCAGTTCCTCCACCGTCGTGGCCCCCGACTTCACCGCCGAGCGGATCTCGCCGGACTGCCAGGAGGCGTACGTCCGTGCCTCATGCAGGAAGTGCTTCCCGTACTGCGCCCACGCCCGGTCGGGATCCTCGGCCACGTGCAGCAGCGGCGTCTCGGCGGCCGGCATCATGGTCCAGCCCTCGGTGCCGTACTCGACGAGCCGCTCCTTGTAGTACGCCTCCAGCTCCGGCAGATGCGCGCTGGGGAAGAACGGCAGGCCGAGCCGGGCGGCCCGGCGGGCGGCGGCCTTCGAGGAGCCGCCGACCAGCAGGAGCGGGTGCGGATCGGTGTACGGGCGCGGAGTGACCCGTACCGTACGGCCCCGGTACTCGAAGGGCTCGCCGGTCCAGGCCTTCAGCAGCGTCTCCAGCAGCTCGTCCTGGAGCCTTCCGCGCCGCTTCCAGTCCACGTCGAACAGGGCGTACTCCTCGGGCCGGTACCCGATCCCGGCGACCGTCACGAGCCGGCCGCCGCTCAGCAGGTCCAGTACGGCGATCTCCTCGGCCAGCCGCAACGGGTCGTGCAGCGGGCCGATGATCGCCGAGACGGTGACCGCGAGGCGCCCGCCCGTCACCCGACCACCACCCCCCAGCGAGGCGCTGCGCGCCACTGAATTTCCTTGTGTCGCGCCGAAGACCGCGGCCGCGAAGGCGAACGGCGACGGCAGCCAGTTGTTGTCGGCGCCGTGGTGCTCCTCGGTCTGCACCGTGGTGATGCCGTGCTCGTCGGCGTACGCGGCCATCTCCAGGGCCGCCCGGTAGCGGGCGGCGAGTGAGGCGGGGGTCGCGTCGGGCTCGACGAGGTTGAAGCGTACGACCGTGACGGGCATGGGGGTCCCCCTTCACCGGGCGGGTGTGAAGGCGGACATTAGCTGACGGTGTGTCAGACATCCAGAGCGGTGCCGCCGGGCTCCATGGCCGATACTGGACGGGTTATGGACATCGTCATCCTTGCTGTAGTCATCGCCGTGGTCGTGCTCGGCGCGCTCGGCGGGCTCATCATCGGCAGCCGGCGCAAGAAGCAGCTGCCCCCGCCGCCGCCCGCCGCCCCCGACATCACCGCCCCTCCGGCCGAGCCGCACGTCGGCGACGAGGCCGAGACGCCGCGCGACGAACCGCGCCGGACCATAGAGGAGGTGGATCTTCCCGACGGCTCGACCGGGGTCGCCGTCGAGGAACCGCCCGTCGTCGAAGAGCCCCCGCCGATCGAGATCGAGGTCCCGGAGCCCACCGCCGGCCGCCTGATCCGACTGCGCGCCCGGCTCTCCCGCTCCCAGACCGCCCTCGGCAAGGGACTGCTCACGCTCCTGTCGCGCGAGCACCTCGACGAGGACACCTGGGAGGAGATCGAGGACACGCTGCTCACCGCCGACGTCGGCGTGCAGCCCACGCAGGAGCTGGTCGAGGGGCTGCGCGAGCGCGTGAAGGTCCTCGGCACCCGCACGCCGGTCGAGCTGCGCACCCTGCTGCGCGAGGAACTGCTGAAGCTCGTCGGCACCGACATGGACCGCGTGGTCAAGACCGAGCCGGAGGCCAGCAAGCCCGGCATCGTGATGGTCGTCGGCGTCAACGGCACCGGCAAGACCACCACCACCGGCAAGCTCGCCCGCGTCCTCGTGGCCGACGGCCGCAGCGTCGTGCTGGGCGCCGCCGACACCTTCCGTGCCGCCGCCGCCGACCAGCTGCAGACCTGGGGCGAGCGGGTCGGCGCCTACACCGTGCGCGGGCCGGAGGGCGGCGACCCCGCCTCCGTCGCCTTCGACGCGGTGAAGGAGGGCAAGGAGATGGGGTCGGACGTCGTCCTCATCGACACCGCCGGGCGCCTGCACACCAAGACCGGCCTCATGGACGAGCTCGGCAAGGTCAAGCGGGTCGTCGAGAAGCACGCGCCGCTGGACGAGGTGCTGCTCGTGCTGGACGCGACGACGGGGCAGAACGGCCTGGTCCAGGCCCGTGTCTTCGCCGAGGTCGTCGACATCACCGGCATCGTGCTCACCAAGCTGGACGGCACGGCCAAGGGCGGCATCGTGATCGCGGTCCAGCGCGAGCTGGGCGTGCCGGTGAAGCTGGTCGGACTCGGCGAGGGCGCCGACGACCTGGCGCCGTTCGAGCCGGAAGCGTTCGTGGATGCGCTTATCGGAGAGTGACCTACGAAGTTCGTACCTGCTCGAAGCGAGGAAGCGCCCGCCCCCCAAGGTGCAGTTGGGGGACGGGCGCTTCGCTGTGTACGACTGTGACGGCTGTGACCGGTGGTACGCGCTACGCCCGCGACCGATGAGCCACGTAGGCCAGCGTCCCGAGCAGCAGTCGCGCGGCCGGCGGCTTCGTGGCCGTGTCCAGCTGTGGCGCCCGCAGCCAGCGCACCGGCCCCAGTCCGCCCCGGTCGGACGGCGGGGCCGTGATGGACGTGCCGGTGCCGAGGCCGCGCAGGTCGAGGTGGGTCGGGTCGTCCCAGCCCATGCGGTAGAGGAGCTCGGGGAGCTCGGCGGCGGCGCCGGGGGAGACGAGGAACTGCGCGCGGCCCTCGGGCGTGGCGGTGACCGGGCCGAGGGGGAGACCCATCCGCTCGAGCCGGGCCAGCGCACGACGTCCGGCCGGCTCGGCCACCTCGATCACGTCGAACGCCCGCCCGACCGGCAGCATCACCGAGGCACCCGGGAACTCCGACCACGCCTTGGCGGCCTCGTCGAGCGTGGCCCCGGCCGGGATCTGCGGCGCGAAGTCGAGGGGGTGTGCGCCGGGCGCGTCGCAGTCGGAGCGGCCGCACGAGCAGGCGCCCGCGGCGGCTCGCGCGCCGGGCGCCACGTCCCAGCCCCACAGCCCGGTGAACTCGGCGACGGCGGTGCACTCCGAGGCGCGGCCGCGTCGACGCGTGCCGGACCGGATCTCTCGGATGCCGCCGATCGTGAAGCCCATGCCCCCTCCAACGGGTCCAGCGCGCCGGTGGTTACGGCGCGGAACCGGAACGTGACCCTGTGTGTTCCTCGAAGGCCGGTTACCCTCCGGCGCCGTTCGGCTCACGCGGCGCTTGGAAGCACTCAGGGTTGTGGACTCGGCGACGCGCGCCTCACAGTGCTTCGCTCCGCCCACTTCCGGTCGTCCTATGTCAAGTGAATCGCGTGGAGGCGTCCGTTAGTTCATTCGAAGGGGTGGCGAATGGTGGCGTTTCCCGGATCGCCATGGCTGGAGGCGTGATCGTAGGATTACCGTGAGTGCACGGAGCCTCGGGGCACATGCACTCGTGGGTATGCCGGGGGCAAGTCGGCTTTCCGTTCGAAGGGTGACAACTGCCGGACGGGAGACCGTATTTACCGGCATTCTGATAGGGCTTGGCGCACTCGGTGACAAGTGGTCCAAGGGATGGGGGCGTTCCAGTGAGCGGCAACAGCGGAAGCGGTACGAGCGCCGGTGGCGCAGCGCACGCTGACAAGCGCCCGAACGAGCTGCTCGCGTCCTGGTTCGTGCGCAGCGGCTGGTCGAAGGGCGAACTGGCCCGCCAAGTGAACCGCCGCGCACGCCAGTTGGGTGCCAACCACATCTCGACCGACACCTCGCGCGTACGCCGCTGGCTCGACGGTGAGAACCCCCGCGAGCCGATCCCGCGGATCCTGTCCGAGCTGTTCTCCGAGCGGTTCGGCTGCGTCGTCTCCGTCGAGGACCTCGGTCTGCGCGCCGCCCGCCAGTCACCCTCCGTGTCCGGTGTCGACCTGCCCTGGACGGGTCCGCAGACGGTGGCCCTGCTCAGCGAGTTCTCGCGCAGCGACCTGATGCTGGCGCGGCGCGGCTTCCTCGGGAGCTCGCTGGCCCTGGCTGCGGGCCCGGCCCTCATCGAGCCGATGCAGCGCTGGCTGGTCCCCGGACCGTCCGCCCCGCACCAGGAGTCCCGGCCCGTCCCGTCCTCACGCGCGCGTGGCCGGCTGTCCAAGCCCGAGCTGGAGCTGCTGGAGTCCACCACCGTGATGTTCCGGCAGTGGGACGCCCAGTGCGGCGGCGGCCTGCGCCGCAAGGCGGTCGTGGGGCAGCTGCACGAGGTGACCGACCTGCTCCAGGAGCCCCAGCCGGAGTCCACCACCAGGAAGCTGTTCAAGGTCGCCGCCGAGCTGGCGGAGCTGGCCGGCTGGATGTCGTACGACGTGGGGCTCCAGCCCACCGCGCAGAAGTACTTCGTGCTCGCGCTGCACGCCGCCAAGGAGGCCGGCGACCGGCCGCTCGGCTCGTACATCCTCTCCAGCATGAGCCGCCAGATGATCCATCTCGGCCGGCCCGACGACGCCCTGGAGCTGGTCCACCTCGCGCAGTACGGCAGCCGGGACTGCGCGAGCCCGCGCACCCAGTCGATGCTGTATGCGATGGAGGCCCGCGCCTACGCCAACATGGGGCAGCCCGGCAAGTGCAAGCGGGCGGTCCGGATGGCCGAGGACACCTTCTCCGAGGCCGACGAGTGGGACGAGCCGGACCCCGACTGGATCCGCTTCTTCTCCGAGGCCGAGCTGTACGGCGAGAACTCCCACTCCTACCGTGACCTCGCCTATGTCGCCGGCCGCAGCCCGACGTACGCCTCGCTGGCCGAGCCGGTCATGCAGCAGGCCGTGGACCTGTTCGCGAAGGACGGCGAGCACCAGCGGTCGTATGCGCTGAATCTGATCGGCATGGCCACGGTGCATCTGCTGCGGCGCGAGCCCGAGCAGAGCACGGTCTACGCCGAGCACGCCATGCAGGTCGCCAAAAAGGTGCGCTCCGAGCGCGTCAACACTCGTATCCGAAAGACGGTCTACACGGCCGTACGCGACTTCGGGGATCTCGCCGAGGTCGTGGACCTGACGGACAAGCTCGCAGTCGAGCTGCCGGAGACCGCCGAGGCGGTCTGACGACCGCGGGCGATCCCGCACAAACCCCAGAACCCCGGCCGCGGCCGGCCCTCCCGAACTGCCCGACTCGGCTCCCCCATGCCAGGTCATCGGAAGGCCGCCCGCGGCCGGCTTTTTCTTCCTTCAGTGAAGGTTGCGCCACGATAACGATCCGGCAGCCGGAGATCTTGCAGTTCATCGACGCGTAACACGCAGGGCGCCTTCGTCACGGCGGCGAAACAACGAGGGGCTTCCACCGAAACGGCGCTGCGCCAATCTCATGGCGCATAACCGGCCCACCCCTCATTCCGCTCAGGCTTCGCCCGCACGGGGCCGTACCAATCGACGAGGAGACGCCGATGGCATCAGCCGCCATCACGCTTGCGGCGGACGCACCCACGCTGTCGTCCGCCAACACAGGCTTCATGCTCATCTGTTCCGCCCTGGTGATGCTCATGACCCCCGGCCTGGCCTTCTTCTACGGAGGCATGGTCCGCGTCAAGAGCACCCTGAACATGCTGATGATGAGCTTCATCAGCCTGGGGATCGTCACCATCCTGTGGGTGCTGTACGGCTTCTCCATGGCGTTCGGCACCGACTCCGGCAGCCTCATCGGCTGGAACTCGGACTGGGTCGGCCTCAGCAACATCGGCTTGACGCAGCTGTGGGACGGCTACACCATCCCGATCTTCGTCTTCCTGGTCTTCCAGCTGATGTTCGCGATCATCACACCGGCACTGATCAGCGGTGCGCTGGCCGACCGCGTGAAGTTCACCGCGTGGGCGCTGTTCATCGCCCTGTGGGCCACCGTCGTCTACTTCCCGGTCGCGCACTGGGTCTGGGGCGCCGGCGGCTGGGCCTTCGAACTCGGTGTGATCGACTTCGCCGGTGGTACGGCGGTCCACATCAACGCGGGCGCCGCGGCACTCGGCGTGATCCTCGTCATCGGCAAGCGCGTCGGCTTCAAGAAGGACCCGATGCGCCCGCACAGCCTGCCGCTGGTCATGCTCGGCGCCGGTCTGCTGTGGTTCGGCTGGTTCGGCTTCAACGCCGGCTCCTGGCTCGGCAACGACGACGGCGTCGGCGCGCTGATGTTCGTCAACACGCAGGTCGCCACCGCCGCGGCCATGCTGGCCTGGCTGATCTACGAGAAGATCCGCCACGGCGCGTTCACCACGCTGGGCGCCGCCTCCGGCGCGGTCGCCGGTCTGGTCGCCATCACTCCTGCCGGCGGCGCGGTCAGCCCGCTCGGCGCGATCGCCGTCGGCGCCATCGCCGGTCTGCTGTGCGCCGTGGCCGTGGGCCTGAAGTACAAGCTCGGCTACGACGACTCGCTCGACGTGGTCGGCGTCCACCTGGTCGGCGGTGTCGTCGGCTCCCTGCTGATCGGCTTCTTCGCCAGCGGCAAGGGCCAGTCCGAGGTCAAGGGCCTCTTCTACGGCGGTGGCCTCGACCAGTTCTGGAAGCAGTGCGCCGGTGTCTTCGCGGTCCTGGCCTACTCGCTGATCGTCTCCGCGATCCTCGCCTTCATCCTCGACAAGACCATCGGGATGCGCGTCCCCGAGGACGACGAGGTCGCCGGCATCGACCAGGCCGAGCACGCCGAAACCGCATACGACTTCAGCGGCGCCGGCGGCGGTGCCGCCCGTACCGCCGGCCCGGCTCCGGTCGCGGCGGCAGCGAGCAAGAAGGTGGACGCATGAAGGTCATCACCGCCGTCGTCAAGCCCCACCGGCTCGACGAGATCAAGGAAGCCCTCCAGGCCTTCGGAGTGCACGGCCTGACGGTCACCGAGGCGAGCGGCTACGGTCGTCAGCGGGGCCACACCGAGGTCTACCGCGGTGCCGAGTACACCGTCGACCTGGTCCCGAAGATCCGCATCGAGGTCCTGGCCGAGGACGACGACGCCGAGCAGCTGATCGACGTCATCGTCAAGGCCGCCCGCACGGGCAAGATCGGTGACGGCAAGGTCTGGTCCCTCCCGGTCGAGACGGCCGTACGGGTCCGCACCGGCGAGCGCGGCCCGGACGCGCTCTAAGCAGGGAAACAGAACAGGAGTCGCTGGGTGACGGGCACGGACGTTCGCAAGGATGCAGAGGACTCGGGACCCAGCGGCTATGCGGCGGCCCGGCTGCGCCTCCTCACCGAGGGGGCGCGGTCCGGGCCGCCGCGCCGTACCGCCCTCGCGGAACTGACCGACGACTGGCTGACCGGCCTGTTCGCCGCCGGCGCCGAGGGGATGCGCGGAGTGTCCCTGATCGCCGTCGGCGGATACGGCCGCGGCGAGCTGTCCCCGCGCAGCGACCTGGACCTGCTCCTGCTGCACGACGACGGTGACAGCAAGGCGGTGGCCGCCCTGGCCGACCGCATCTGGTACCCCGTCTGGGACCTCGGCCTCGCCCTCGACCACTCGGTGCGCACGCCGGCCGAGGCACGCAGGACGGCCGGCGAGGACCTCAAGGTCCAGCTGGGCCTGCTGGACGCCCGGCACATCGCGGGCGACCTGGGCCTTACGGCCGGACTGCGGACGGCGGTCCTGGCCGACTGGCGCAACCAGGCGCCCAAGCGGCTGCCCGAACTCCAGGAGCTGTCCGCCGAGCGCGCCGAGCGCCAGGGCGAGTTGCAGTACCTCCTGGAACCCGACCTCAAGGAAGCCCGCGGCGGCCTGCGGGACGCCACCATCCTGCGCGCCGTCGCCGCCTCCTGGCTGGCCGACGCCCCGCGCGAGGGCCTCGACGACGCCCGGCGCAGGCTGCTCGACGTGCGGGACGCCCTGCACCTGACCACCGGGCGCGCGACCGACCGGCTCGCCCTGCAGGAGCAGGACCAGGTCGCCGCCGAACTCGGGCTGCTCGACGCCGACACGCTGCTGCGGCAGGTGTACGAGGCGGCGCGGGTCATCTCGTATGCGAGTGATGTCACTTGGCGTGAAGTGGGGCGCGTTTTGCGGTCGCGCGCCGTGCGGCCGCGTCTGCGCGCCATGCTGGGTGGCGGGAAGCCGACCATCGAGCGCTCTCCGCTGGCCGAAGGTGTGGTCGAGCAGGACGGCGAGGTGGTGCTCGCCCGCGCCGCACGCCCCGAACGCGACCCCGTGCTCCCGCTGCGCGCCGCGGCCGCCGCCGCGCAGGCCGGACTGCCGCTCTCCCTGCATGCCGTACGCCGCATGGCTGCCGCCGTCCGCCCGCTGCCCACACCCTGGCCCGCCGAGGCGCGCGAGCAGCTGGTCACCCTGCTCGGCTCCGGCAGCCCCACCGTCGACGTCTGGGAGGCGCTGGAGGCCGAGGGGCTGATCACCCGCCTGCTGCCCGACTGGGAGCGGGTCCGCTGCCGTCCGCAGCGCAACGCCGTACACATCTGGACCGTCGACCGGCATTTGATCGAGACTGCGGTGCGCGCCTCCGAGTTCACCCGCCGCGTCCACCGCCCCGACCTCCTCCTGGTCGCCGCGCTGCTGCACGACATCGGCAAGGGCTGGCCCGGCGACCACTCGGTGGCCGGCGAGATCATCGCCAAGGACGTGGCCGGGCGCATCGGCTTCGACCGCGACGACGTGAGCGTGCTCTCCACCCTCGTACGCCATCACCTGCTCCTCGTCGACACGGCCACCCGGCGGGACCTGGAGGACCCGGCCACCGTGCGCTCGGTCGCCGAGGCGGTGGGCTCGCAGGGCACGCTGGAGCTGCTGCACGCCCTGACCGAGGCGGACGCCCTGGCCACCGGTCCGGCGGCCTGGTCGTCGTGGCGCGGATCCCTCGTCGCCGACCTGGTGAAGCGGGTCGCGGCGGTACTCGCCGGGGACGACCCCGCCGAGCCCGAGGCCGCCGCGCCGACCGCCGAGCAGGAACGGCTCGCCCTGGAGGCGATCGCCACCGGCAGCCCGGTGCTGGCGCTGCGCGCCCAGACCGAGCCGCCGGCCGAGGGGCAGCCTGCCGGTGATCCCGAGCCGCTCGGCGTGGAGCTCCTGATCGCCGTACCGGACCAGCCGGGCGTACTGCCCGCGGTGGCCGGCGTCCTGGCGGTGCACCGGCTGACCGTCCGCGCCGCGGAACTGCGTGCCCTGGATCTCCCGGACGGCGTCGAGGGCTCCGTCCTGCTGCTGAACTGGCGGGTCGCCGCCGAGTACGGCTCCCTGCCGCAGGCCACCCGGCTGCGCGCCGACCTCGTACGCGCCCTGGACGGCTCACTGGACATCGCGGGCCGTCTCGCCGAGCGGGACGCGGCATACCCGCGCCGCCGGGGCGTGGTGGCGCCGCCACCGAGGGTGTCCGTCCACCCGGCCGCCTCCCGGCTGGCCACGGTGATCGAGGTACGGGCCCAGGACGCCCCCGGGCTGCTGTTCCGGATCGGCCGGGCACTGGAGGACGCGGGTGTACGGGTGCGCAGTGCCCATGTCAGCACCCTGGGCGCCAACGCCGTCGACGCGTTCTATGTCACAGGGCCCGAGGGAGCGCCGCTGCCCAGGGAAGAGGCGGCCTCCGTGGCCCGCAAGCTGGAGGAGACATTGCGCGGCTGAACGGGTATCCCGGCAACCTGCGCCGCCGGGATACCCTGGAGGGCGATTGCCAGCCGCCACCGACCCCGAGGACCGCGAGCGCCGTGTTCGATACTCTTTCCGATCGCCTCTCAGCGACTTTCAAGAACCTGCGCGGCAAGGGACGGCTCTCCGAGGCGGACATCGACGCGACCGCGCGCGAGATCCGCATCGCCCTCCTCGAAGCGGACGTGGCGCTGCCCGTCGTCCGCACGTTCATCAAGAACGTCAAGGAGCGTGCGCTCGGCGCCGAGGTCTCCAAGGCGCTGAACCCGGCCCAGCAGGTTCTGAAGATCGTCAACGACGAGCTCGTCACGATCCTGGGCGGGGAGACCCGTCGCCTGCGGTTCGCGAAGCAGCCGCCGACCGTGATCATGCTGGCCGGTCTGCAGGGTGCGGGTAAGACCACCCTCGCGGGCAAGCTCGCCCACTGGCTGAAGGAGCAGGGCCACTCGCCGCTGCTCGTCGCCGCCGACCTCCAGCGCCCGAACGCCGTGAACCAGCTCAGCGTCGTCGCCGAGCGCGCCGGCGTCGCGGTCTACGCGCCCGAGCCGGGCAACGGCGTGGGTGACCCGGTCAAGGTCGCCAAGGACTCCATCGAGCACGCCAAGACCAAGGTCCACGACATCGTGATCGTGGACACCGCCGGCCGCCTGGGCATCGACCAGGAGATGATGCAGCAGGCCGCCGACATCCGGGACGCGGTCTCGCCGGACGAGATCCTCTTCGTCGTCGACGCGATGATCGGTCAGGACGCGGTCAACACCGCGGAGGCCTTCCGCGACGGCGTCGGCTTCGACGGCGTGGTGCTCTCCAAGCTCGACGGTGACGCCCGCGGTGGTGCGGCCCTGTCGATCCGGCAGATCACCGGCAAGCCGATCATGTTCGCCTCGAACGGCGAGAAGCTCGACGAGTTCGACGCCTTCCACCCGGACCGGATGGCCTCCCGCATCCTCGACATGGGTGACCTGCTCACCCTGATCGAGCAGGCGGAGAAGACCTTCGACCAGGCCGAAGCCCAGAAGATGGCCGAGAAGCTGGCCTCCAAGAAGGGCCAGGACTTCACCCTCGACGACTTCCTGGCCCAGATGGAGCAGGTCAGGAAGATGGGGTCCATCTCCAAGCTGCTCGGCATGCTCCCGGGCATGGGCCAGATCAAGGACCAGATCAACAACTTCGACGAGCGTGACGTCGACCGCACGGCCGCGATCATCAAGTCGATGACGCCGGGCGAGCGCCAGGAGCCGACGATCATCAACGGCTCGCGGCGCGCCCGTATCGCCCGCGGTTCCGGTGTCGAGGTCAGCGCCGTCAAGAACCTCGTCGAGCGGTTCTTCGAGGCCCGCAAGATGATGTCCCGCATGGCCCAGGGCGGGGGCATGCCCGGGATGCCGGGGATGCCGGGCATGGGCGGCGGCCCCGGCCGCACCAAGAAGGCGCCGAAGAAGGCCAAGGGCAAGCAGCGCTCCGGCAACCCGATGAAGCGCAAGCAGCAGGAGCAGGAGGAGGCCGCCCGCCGGGCCGCCGCCGCCCAGGCCGGCGGCGCCCTCGGGCTGCCGGGCCAGCAGGGCGGGCAGGACTTCGAGCTGCCGGACGAGTTCAAGAAGTTCATGGGCTGACGGTTCGTTTCGTCAGGGCTGTCTCAGCCCGTCGGCGATCCCGTCGTTCACGTCACTGGGGGCGCCCCTCGCTTTGAGGGGCGCCCCCAGCGCATGCCACCGCCAGGTATCTGCCGTAACGTCCAGATATGAGCAATGCCGCGCCGCCGCGCAAGGCTCCTGACCAGCCGTGGCGCACCGAGGGCACGCCGGACGAGCCGCCCGGGCGGCCCCGCGGCCGACGGATGCGCGGTCGCTGGTGGGGCCTGCTCCTCACCGCGGTAATCGTCTTTCTGCTCGCCTATGTGGGACTGACCTATCTCGACCGGGGCAACGAGCCGACCATCTCGTACACGGAGTTCAGCAGGCAGGTCGACGCCGGCAACGTCTCCAAGATCTACTCCAAGGGCGACGCGATCCAGGGCGAGCTCAAGAGCGCCCGGGACAATCCCGACGGCGACGGCGACTACACCAAGTTCAAGACGCAGCGCCCTGCCTTCGCGGACGACGACCTCTGGCAGGACCTGAGCAGCCGCGACGTGACGGTGACCGCCGAGCCGGTCGTGCGGGAGCGCGGCGTCCTGTCCAACCTGCTGTTCTCCTTGATCCCGATCGCGTTGCTGCTCGCGGTCTGGATCTTCGTCGCCCGGCGGATGGGCGCCGGCCTGGGCGGCGCGGGCGGCATGCTCGGCCGCAAGGCGCCGCCGAAACCGGTGGAGCTCCAGCCCGGCAAGGAGCGCACGACCTTCGCCGATGTGGCCGGCATCGACGAGGTCAAGGGCGAGCTGGACGACGTCGTCGACTTCCTTGAGCATCCCGACGCCTACCGCAGGATGGGCGCGAAGATGCCGCGCGGCGTGCTGCTCGCGGGCCCGCCCGGCACTGGCAAGACCCTGCTGGCGCGCGCGGTGGCGGGCGAGGCGGACGTGCCGTTCTTCTCCGCCTCCGCGTCCGAGTTCATCGAGATGATCGTCGGCGTCGGCGCGTCCCGCGTCCGGGAACTGTTCGCCGAAGCCCGCAAGGTGGCACCGTCGATCATCTTCATCGACGAGATCGACACCATCGGACGGATGCGGGGCGGCGGCGCCTCGGTGAGCGGCCACGACGAGCGCGAGCAGACGCTGAACCAGATCCTCACGGAGATGGACGGCTTCTCCGGCTCCGAGGGCGTGATCGTCATCGCGGCGACGAACCGCGCCGACATCCTGGACCCCGCGCTGACCCGGCCCGGCCGCTTCGACCGGGTGGTCAACGTCGCGCCGCCGGACCGCGGCGGGCGCGAGGCCATCCTGCGCATCCACACCCGTGGGATCCCGCTCGCCGAGGACGTGGACCTGACCCAGCTGGCCCGCACCACCCCGGGCATGACAGGCGCGGATCTGGCCAACCTGGCCATCGAGGCCGCTCTGCTCGCCGTCAAGCGCAAGCAGGATCAGGTGACCCAGCCGGACCTGTCCGAGGCCCTGGAGAAGGTGCAGTTGGGCGCCGAGCGCACCCTGGTGATGCCCGAGGAGGACCGCCGGCGCACCGCATACCAGGAGAGCGGACACGCCCTCCTCGGCATGCTGCAGCCGGGCGCCGACCCCGTACGCAAGATCACCATCGTGCCCCGCGGCCGGGCGCTCGGGGTGACGATGTCGACCCCCGAGGTGGAGCGGTACGCGCACTCGGAGGGCTATCTGCGCGGGCGGATCATCGGCGCCCTGGGCGGCATGGCGGCCGAACAGGTGGTCTACGGGGTGGTCACCACGGGCGCGGAGAACGACCTCGAACAGGTCAGCAACATCGCGCGCGCCATGGTCGCCCGCTGGGGCATGAGCGAGCGCGTGGGCCGGCTGTCCGCCCTGCCCAGCGACGCCCAGCAGGCGTACGGGCTCGCGGCAGCCCCGCAGACCCTCGACGTGATCGACGCCGAGATGCGCCGGATCGTCGACGAGTGCTACGAGGAGGCCTGCCGCAAACTCCGGGACCATCGCGGGCAGTTGAACGCCCTGGCCGAGGCGCTGCTGGAGAACGAGACGCTGGAGGAGGCCGCCGCGTACCGGATCGCGGGGATCACGCGGCTGAAGAAGGACGACGCCCAGTAGGGCTCAAGGCACGCGGGCGATCAGGTACCGGAAGACGTTCGGCATCCATACCGTGCCGTCCTGCCGCAGGTGCGGATGCAGCGCCTCCGTCACCTCCTTGTCCACCTGGGCCTGGTCGGTCGCCGCGACCGCCGCGTCGAACAGCCCCGTCGACAGCAGCCCGCGTACGGCACTGTCGACGTCCGCGTACCCGAACGGGCAGGCCACCCGCCCGGAACCGTCGGGCCTGAGGCCCGCGCGCTGGGCGACCTCCTCCAGGTCGTCGCGCCGGGCGGGGCGCCAACTGCCCGCACTGCGCAGGGGATCGGCCAGCTTGGTGGCCACCCGCAGCACGGACGACGTGGCGCAGCGTTCCGGCGGGCCCCAGCCGGCGAGCACCACGGGCGCCCCCCGCTCGGCGAGCGGCGTCACCGCCGCGAGCGCCTCACCGAGCCCCTCCGAGTCACCCGCGAGGCACCCGATGGGCTCGAACGCGGTCACCAGCGTGTACGCGGGCGAGTCCGCGCCCGCCGCGGCGGCCAGGTCGCCGGGCGAGCCGTCCACGAGCCGGGCCTCGCCACGCGCGCGCGTGCCCCACGCCTCGGGCAGCAGCCGCTGCCGCGCGAGGGCCAGCCGTTCGTGGGAGGAGGACTCGACACCGGTGACGGCCGCGCCTCTGGACGCCGCCATCAGCAGGGCGAGCCCGCTGCCGCAGCCGAGGCCCAGCAGCCGGGTCCCGGCGCCCATTTCCACTCGCTCGTAGACGGCCTCGTAGAGCGGAACCAGCATCCGCTCCTGGATCTCGGACCAGTCACGCGCGCGTGCACTCGGGTTCACGCGGGGTGTCGCGCCCGCATGAGGTGGGTGCTGCCGCACGAGCGTAGGTGTCATCTAAAGCGCCCCAATCCGCCGAGAGTTGCCGCTGTACCTGATTTCGTGGCCCCCGTGACATGCGCTCACATCCCCCCGTATGCCAGGAAACTCCGCACCCGCCGCTCCGTCCAGGGGTCGCGGAGCCCGGCTTGTGAGATCCCTGCGTTCGTGGCCAAAATTCACATTCCGGCAACGTGGACCCGTACCATCTCGCCATGGCAAAGGCACCCGTACTCACGCCACGGGCGGACGACTTCCCGCGCTGGTACCAGGATCTGATCGCCAAGGCGGAGCTGGCCGACAACGGCCCGGTGCGCGGCACCATGGTCATCCGCCCGTACGGGTACGGCCTGTGGGAGCGGATGCAGGCCGAGATGGACTCCCGGATCAAGGCGACGGGCACGCAGAACGCGTACTTCCCCCTCCTCATCCCGCAGTCGTATCTCACGCGCGAGGCGGACCACGTCGAGGGCTTCGCGCCGGAGCTCGCGGTCGTCACGCACGGCGGCGGCAAGGAGCTGGAGGAGCTGGCGGTCGTCCGCCCCACCTCCGAGATGATCATCAACGACTACTTCTCGAAGTGGGTGCAGAGCTACCGCGACCTGCCCCTGCTGATCAACCAGTGGGCGAACGTGGTCCGTTGGGAACTCAGGCCGCGCCTCTTCCTGCGCACGACCGAGTTCCTGTGGCAGGAGGGCCACACCGCGCACGCCACCTACGAGGACGCCCGCGACTTCGCCGCGCACATCCACCGCGCGGTCTACGAGGACTTCATGGTGAACGTCCTCGCGATGGACGTCGTCCCCGGCCGCAAGACCGTCAAGGAGCGCTTCGCCGGCGCCGTCAACACCCTCACGCTCGAAGGCATGATGGGCGACGGCAAGGCCCTGCAGATGGCCACCAGCCATGAGCTGGGGCAGAACTTCGCGAAGGCCTTCAACACCTCGTACCTGTCGCAGGACGGCACCCAGGAACTGGTCTGGCAGACCTCCTGGGGCTCGACCACCCGCATGATCGGCGCCCTGGTCATGATGCACGGCGACGACAACGGCCTGCGGGTCCCGCCGCGCCTCGCGCAGATCCAGGCCGTCGTCCTCGCCATCAAGGGCGACGAGGCGGTTCTGGCCAAGGTCCGCGAGATCGGCGACCGGCTGACAGCGGCCGGCATCCGCGTCCACGTCGACGACCGAACCGACACCCCCTTCGGCCGTCGCGCGGTCGACTGGGAGCTCAAGGGCGTGCCCGTCCGCATCGAGGTCGGGCCCCGTGACCTGGAGAACGGCACCGCGATGCTGGCCCGCCGCATCCCCGGCGGCAAGACGCCGATCGCGCTCGATGATCTTCTGCGACTGCTCCCCGCCGTCCTCGACGAGGACCAGGCGCTGCTGCTGACCCAGGCCCGCGAGCGCCGCGAGTCCCGCACCACCGACGTGACGACGATCGGGGAGGCCGTCGAGGCGGCCGTCGCCGGCGGCTGGGCGCGCATCCCCTGGGCGACACTCGGCGAAGAGGGCGAGGCCAGGCTGGCCGAGCACGCGGTGACCGTACGGTGTCTGGTCGCCGAGGACGGGTCGGTGCCGGACGCCGATGAGGCACCCGGTAACGTCGCCGTAGTGGCGCGCGCATACTGAGCCGACGCCGTGTGGAACGAGAGCGGCCGAAACGCCTCTTGCGCATTCGCGGACCACAGCCGCACCGGCGCGTGGACGGGGCGTACGCGCCGGGGCGTACGTCAGACTACGCACCGGCTTGGTATGAGCTGTGAGGCTTCTCCGCAGATCAGCGCACCCGCCCTCGTCCGGGCGCATCATTCGCAACTGACGGGTACGTGCAAATTATTTGGGATGCCCCGGAATCGGAACACAGCGGCACTCCGGCTCGTTGTCATTACGTGAGCACGACACAGACACCACCTGTACTCGCCGCAGAGCTGGCGCAGGCGTGGGCCGACATTCAGCGGTACCACCCCGAGCTGCCGGATCTCGCCGCGCCAGAGTCCCTGATCGGGGAGTCGTCGTCCGCTTGCGGTCACGAGCTCTCCTTCGAGCGACTGCTTCACGAGGCAGTCCATGGCATCGCCGCCGCGCGCGGCGTCCGCGACACCTCCCGGGCCGGCCGCTACCACAACCGCAGATTCCTCGCCGTCGCCGAGGAACTGGGCCTGGACCACCCCGAGGAGCCGCACCCGAGCAGCGGTTTCTCCCTGGTCACGCTCAACCCCGAGGCCAAGCGCCGCTACCGCCCGACCATCGAACGCCTCCAGCGCGCCCTGAAGGCCCACACGATGGCCACCTCCGCCGACACCAGCAGGACCTTCCGGGGCCCGGCCGCCCGCCACGGCTCCTCCGGGGGCGGAGTCCGCGTCAAGGCGGTCTGCGACTGCGGCCGTAACGTCCGGGTCGTCCCCTCGGTGCTGGCGCAGGCGCCGATCGTGTGCGGCGGCTGCGGGAAGCCGTTCCGGATCCCCGAGGTGGTCGGAGCGGCGTAACGACGTCCCGTCGGACACCGGCATCTCGTGGCTGCCGGTTCAGTACGTGGCGTCGACCGCCGGGGTGCCGTTGCGCAGTCGCGTCGACGGCACCCCGTAAGCGCCGGGCTGCACGCCCCAGGCCCGACGGAATCCCGTTCGCCGGGTGCCTTTCAGGCATGCCCGGGCACCCGCCCCGCCCCTCGGCTCAAAAGCGCCCCGCAGGGTGTGGCACAATGGCTAGCTGTACTCGACAGCCGCACAGGAACCCTCTCGCCTCCGGCTGACGCGTCCATCGGGCACTCGGGTACCGCAACCCCACGCGGCCATCTCGCCGTGCCCAACCACGTCAAATCCAGGAGAACCCACTCCCGTGGCAGTCAAGATCAAGCTGAAGCGTCTGGGCAAGATCCGTTCGCCTCACTACCGCATCGTCGTCGCCGACTCCCGCACCCGCCGTGACGGCCGTGCGATCGAGGAGATCGGCAAGTACCACCCGACGTACAACCCGTCGGTGATGGAGGTCGACGCCGAGCGCGTGGCGTACTGGCTCGGTGTCGGCGCCCAGCCGACCGAGCCCGTCCTCGCCATTCTGAAGAAGACCGGCGACTGGCAGAAGTTCAAGGGCGAGCCCGCCCCGGCTCCGCTGCTCGTCGCCGAGCCGAAGAAGGCGCGCCCGACGTTCGAGGCCCTCAGCGGCGAGGACGAGGGCAAGGGTGAGGCGATCACCCAGAAGAAGAAGGCGGAGAAGAAGGACGAGGCTGGCGCCGAGTCCGCGTCGGCCGAGGCCTGAGCATGCTCGAGGAGGCTCTCGAGCACCTCGTGAAGGGCATCGTCGACAACCCGGACGATGTGCAGGTCGCCTCGCGCAACCTGCGTCGCGGGCGCGTGCTGGAGGTCCGGGTCCACCCCGACGACCTCGGTAAGGTGATCGGCCGTAACGGCCGTACCGCACGCGCTCTGCGCACCGTCGTGGGCGCCATCGGCGGCCGCGGTGTCCGTGTCGACCTCGTCGACGTGGACCACGTCCGCTGACGCCGAACGCAGCACCGGCTCGGGCCGGGGAGGGCCACTGGGCCGTCCCCGGCCCGTAGTCGTACGGGCGGTTCATGGCCGTCGTAAGCGTCGTACGGCCAGTCGCATGACAGGAGAGCAAGCACAGTGCAGCTGGTAGTCGCACGGATCGGCCGCGCCCACGGCATCAAGGGCGAGGTCACCGTCGAGGTTCGCACCGACGAGCCGGAACTGCGGCTCGCCCCCGGCGCCGTCCTGGCCACCGACCCGGCCGCCACCGGGCCGCTCACCATCGAGACCGGCCGCGTCCACAGCGGCCGCCTCCTCCTGCGCTTCGAGGGGGTCAAGGACCGCACCGCCGCCGAGGCGCTGCGCAACACCCTCCTCATCGCCGAGATCGACCCGGACGAGCTGCCCGAGGAGGAGGACGAGTACTACGACCACCAGCTCATGGACCTGGACGTGGTGACCGTGGACGGCATCGAGGTCGGTCGTATCACCGAGATCTCGCACCTGCCGTCCCAGGACCTCTTCATCGTGGAGCGGCCCGACGGGAGCGAGGTGATGATCCCCTTCGTCGAGGCGATCGTCACCGAGATCGACCTGGAGGAGCAGCGCGCCGTCATCACGCCGCCCCCGGGTCTGATCGACGACAACGCGGAGATCGCCTCGGCCCGCGATGCGGAGGCCGAGGGCTGATGCGGCTCGACGTCGTCACGATCTTCCCCGAGTACCTGGAGCCTCTGAACGTCTCCCTCGTCGGCAAGGCACGCGCGCGTGGGCAGCTGAACGTCCAGGTGTACGACCTCCGTACCTGGACGTACGACCGCCACAACACGGTCGACGACACCCCGTACGGCGGCGGCCCCGGCATGGTCATGAAAACCGACCCCTGGGGTGACGCGCTGGACTCCGTCCTGGCCGACGGCTACGAGACGGGCTCCCGCGGTCCCTCCCTGATCGTCCCCACCCCCAGCGGCCGCCCCTTCACCCAGGAACTCGCCGTCGAACTCTCCGAGCGGCCCTGGCTGATCTTCACGCCGGCCCGCTACGAGGGCATCGACCGCCGGGTGATCGACGAGTACGCGACCCGTATGCCGGTGCACGAGGTGTCCATCGGGGACTACGTCCTCGCCGGCGGCGAGGCGGCCGTACTGGTCATCACCGAAGCCGTGGCCCGCCTGCTGCCCGGCGTCCTGGGCAACGCCGAGTCCCACCGGGACGACTCCTTCGCGCCCGGCGCGATGGCGAGCCTCCTGGAGGGTCCCGTCTACACCAAGCCGCCCGAGTGGCGCGGCCGGGACATCCCCGACGTGCTGCTCAGCGGCCACCACGGCAAGATCGCCCGCTGGCGGCGTGACGAGGCGCTCAGGCGTACGACGGCCAACCGGCCCGACCTGATCGAGCGTTGCGACCCCAAGGCCTTCGACAAGAAGGACCGCGAGATGCTCTCCATCCTGGGCTGGATGCCCGACCCGGAGGGGGAGCGGTTCGGCCGATTTTGGCGCAGGACCGAGGGCGTGGAAGAATAGGGCGCTGTTGTGCGCCGTCCGGCATGCGCCCCTGCCACAGGGGGACACGACGCCCGCCCCGACGCGAACAGCATCCTCACGAAGAACCTATCTCCCGCCTATGACCTGTGGCATGGGCGAAGAAAGCAGACGAAATGTCTCACCTGCTCGACTCCGTCGACTCCGCGTCGCTGCGCAGCGACGTCCCGGCCTTCCGCCCGGGCGACACCGTCAACGTCCACGTCCGCGTCATCGAGGGCAACCGCTCCCGTGTGCAGCAGTTCAAGGGCGTTGTGATCCGCCGCCAGGGCGCCGGCGTTCGCGAGACCTTCACGGTCCGCAAGGTCTCTTTCTCCGTCGGCGTCGAGCGCACCTTCCCGGTGCACACCCCGATCGTCGAGAAGATCGAGCTCGTGACCCGCGGTGACGTGCGTCGCGCGAAGCTGTACTACCTGCGTGAGCTGCGCGGCAAGGCGGCGAAGATCAAGGAGAAGCGCGAGAACTGAGCGCTTTCGGGGGCTCGCCCCCGCGGGGTCCCGAGCGGGGCCGGATAACATCTGGCCCCGATGGACACCGAAGCACAGCCGACGGAGCGCGACCGCTCCTCCCGCCCTTCCGACTCCGAGGCGATCTCGGACACCGAGGGACAGGAGGGCCGGTCGCGCTTCGCGTTGGTGTCGCGGATCACCGAATGGATCCCGGGCGGGCGGATCAGCCTGACCCTGCTGGTCTTCCTGGTCTTTCTGCTGCTGCTCAACACGTTCGTGCTACGGCCGTTCGAGATTCCCAGCGGATCCATGGAGTCCGGATTGAGGATCGGCGACCGCGTTCTCGTAAATAAGTTGGCGTACCGTTTCGGTGCCGAGCCGCGACGCGGCGATGTTGTCGTGTTCGACGGAACTGGGTACTTCGGGGATGCGGACTACGTCAAGCGCGTTGTGGGTGTGGGGGAAGACCACGTGGTCTGCTGTGACGAGGAGGGGAGGATCCAGGTGAACGGCCGGTCGGTCGACGAGTCGACGTTCCTGTACCCCGGCGACAGCGCGTCCACGGTGCCCTTCGACGTCGTCGTGCCCGACGGCACCCTGTTCGTCCTCGGCGACCACCGCAGCGAATCCAGCGACTCCCGCGACCACCTCGGCTCGCCCGGCGGCGGCATGATCCCGCTCGACGACGTCATCGGCCGCGTCGACTGGATCGTATGGCCGACCGCCCACTGGACCCGCCTGGACCGTCCGGACGCCTACGCGCGCGTGCCCGCAGCGGAGGGCGCGCATGGGTAACCGTGGCAAACCGCGCGGCGTCCCGAGCAGCCCCGCCGAGAATCTGCTGCCCACCGGTTCCCGGCGCGCCGCCAGCCCTGCCGGCGGTCGTACGCGCGCGGAGCGGCGCAAGCTCCAGCGCAAGGTCAAGCGCCGCCGCAGGCGCTCCGCGATCAAGGAGATACCCCTCCTCGTCGGCGTCGCGGTCCTCATAGCGCTGGTTCTGAAGACGTTCCTCGTCCAGGCCTTCGTGATCCCGTCCGGCTCGATGGAGCAGACGATCCAGATCGGCGACCGTGTCCTGGTCGACAAGCTCACCCCCTGGTTCGGCTCCGAGCCGCAGCGCGGGGACGTCGTCGTCTTCAAGGACCCCGGAGGCTGGCTCCAGGACGAGCAGACGACGGTGAAGAAGGAGGACCCCGTCGTCATCAAGCAGGTCAAGGAGGCTCTCACCTTCATCGGCCTGTTGCCGTCCGAGGACGAGAAGGACCTCATCAAGCGTGTCGTCGGGGTCGGCGGCGACCGCGTCAAGTGCTGTGACACGCAAGGGCGAGTCACCGTCAACGGCGTTCCCCTGATCGAGGACTATCTCTATCCCGGCAACGCCCCCTCCGACTCGAAGTTCGACATCACCGTCCCGCAGGGCCGGCTGTGGGTGATGGGCGACCACCGCGCCAACTCCGCGGACTCCCGCGCACACCAGAACCAGGGCTACGGCGGCACGGTCTCCGAGACCGAGGTCGTGGGACGGGCCATGGTCATCGCCTGGCCCTTCGGTCACTGGAACTCACTCGAGGAACCTAAAACTTACGCATCGGTGTCCGACGCGGCGACCGGGTCGACCGCGGCCGCCCAGCAGTCGCATAGGGTTGCTTCCGACGAATCGATCAGAACGATTCAGCTCCCGAGCCCTGCGGAACTCCCGCTCGTTATGGGAGTGGTGGGCCTGCACCGTCTTGCGGGCAGGCAGCGGCACAGAGTGAGGAGTTGGCGTGGGGGATGTGGCGGTTGGCGCACGATCCGGGCACGACGGCGAGGAGCACCGCGGACGCCCCGTGGGAGCAGCCGACCCGGCCGCGGACGGCGCCGTGACCTCCGGGAATGACCCCGGAGCGGCCGGCGACGGCGAAGGGTCCGGCGGGCAGCCGCCGACCGACGGTCAGGGGTCGGGCGGGGCCTCCCCCCAGTCGAAGAAGCAGCGCTCCTTCTGGAAGGAGCTGCCCATCCTGATCGGTATCGCGCTCGTCCTCGCGCTGCTGATCAAGACGTTCCTGGTGCAGGCGTTCTCGATCCCCTCCGACTCGATGCAGAACACCCTCCAGCAGGGTGACCGCGTCCTGGTCGACAAGCTCACCCCCTGGTTCGGCTCCGAGCCCGAGCGCGGCGAGGTCGTCGTCTTCCACGACCCCGACCAGTGGCTTGCGGGTGAGCCCACTCCCGACCCCAACGCGCTGCAGACCTTTCTCAGCTGGATCGGCCTGATGCCGTCCGCCGAGGAGAAGGACCTCATCAAGCGTGTCGTCGGCGTCGGCGGCGACACGATCCAGTGCGAGGGCACCGGCCCGCTGCTGGTCAACGGCAAGGCGCTGAACGAGCCGTACGTCTACCCGGGCAACACCCCCTGCAGCCAGGACGACCAGGGCGGCCAGTTCAAGGTCAAGGTCCCCGAGGGCATGATCTGGGTCATGGGCGACCACCGGCAGAACTCCCGGGACTCGCGTTACAACCAGTCCGACAAGAACCACGGCATGGTCCCCGTCGACGAGGTCGTCGGCCGCGCCATCGTGATCGCCTGGCCGATCAACCGCTGGGACAACCTGCCGGTCCCGGACACCTTCGAGCAGAACCTGAGCGCCCGGTCCGCCGCTCTGACGGTCGCCCCGCAGGGCCTTGCGCTCGCCGGTGCGGTGCCGCTGGTGCTGTGGCGCCGGCAGCGGATCAAGGCGACGCAGACCCGCTGACCGCTTGACGCCCTTCCTGGGGCGAGGCCCCCGCTGCGGAGAGCTGGGAAAGCTTTGCCGAGCCGGTGGCTCCGGGCGCTCAGGAGGGGCTGCCCGGTGTCGGTACCGCCGGGTAGGGTGCGGACCCATGGGTGGCGAGAGCACGATACGTACGGCGCCGCGTGGCGGTGGCGCGAGCAGTGGCCCGGCGGGCAGCCGGACCGGAGAGCGGTTGTCCGGACTGGCCGTGGCGCTGGGCCTTGTGCTGTTCCTGGGCGGATTCGCCTGGGGAGTGGTGGTCTACCGGCCGTACACCGTGCCCACCAGTTCGATGGCGCCGACGATCGGTGCGGGGGACCGGGTGCTGGCCCAGCGCGTCGACGGCGGTGAGGTACGCCGTGGTGACGTCGTCGTCTTCACCGACAAGACCTGGGTGAGCAACGCACCCGTCGTCAAGCGCGTGGTCGCCGTCGGCGGCGACACGGTCGCCTGCTGCACCGACGGCAAGCTGACCGTCAACGGCAAGCAGATCGACGAGCCCTACCTCGCCGAGGACGGCCTGGCCGAGCTCCAGAACTTCCCGACGGTGACGGTGCCGAAGGACAGGCTCTTCCTGCTCGGCGACGAGCGCAGCGGCTCCCTGGACTCCACGGCCCACCTCACGGACGCCGCCAAGGGCACCGTGGCACGCAGCGCCGTGTCGGCCCGCGTGGACGCCGTGGTCTGGCCCGTGGACGGCATGCTGGAGCCCGCCACGAGCTTCGGGCAGCTCGGTGCCCTGTCGTCGCCGGGGCCGTTGCGGACGATGGTCGTGCTGATCGTCGGCGGAGGCGTGCTCGTCCTGGCCGGCGGCGCCTACGGCCCGATCGCGAAACGAATGAGCAAGCGCTCCCAGACCCGTACGGAGCCCGCGGGTGCCCGCTGAGGCGGCGGGCGTGGGGAACGGTCCGTACGGCGGGACAGGCCTCGGGAACGGGCCGTACGGCGACTCGTACGACGGCGGACTGCGCAAGGTCGCCCGAGTCGTCCTCCTCGACCCGCAGGACCGCATTCTGCTGCTGCACGGCCACGAGCCGGAGGATCCGTCCGACGACTGGTGGTTCACCCCGGGAGGCGGCGTCGAGGGCGACGAGAGCCGCGCTCAGGCCGCACTGCGGGAACTCGCCGAGGAGACCGGCATCACCGAGGTCGAACTCGGCCCCGTGCTGTGGCACCGGATGTGCTCGTTCCCGTTCGCCGGCCGTCGCTGGGACCAGGACGAGTGGTACTACCTGGCCCGTACGACGCAGACGGCGACCCGGGCCACGGGCCTCACCGAACTGGAGCGGCGCAGCGTCGCCGAAGCACGCTGGTGGACGTGTCGGGAACTTGCCCAGGCACATGAGACGGTGTATCCGACCAGACTCGCCGAGCTACTGCGCACACTGCTCGACGAAGGTCCCCCCGCCGGGCCCGTGACCCTTGACTCCGAAATTGTCTAGGTGCGGACGGGACTGGCGCACAATGGTGGGATCGCACGGCTGAAGGGGAACATGCCATGAGCGCCGAGGACCTCGAAAAGTACGAGACCGAGATGGAGCTCAAGCTCTATCGGGAGTACCGCGATGTCGTCGGTCTGTTCAAGTACGTGATCGAGACCGAGCGGCGCTTCTACCTGACCAATGACTACGAGATGCAGGTGCACTCGGTCCAGGGAGAGGTGTTCTTCGAGGTGTCCATGGCGGATGCCTGGGTGTGGGACATGTACCGGCCGGCCCGGTTCGTGAAGCAAGTTCGGGTCCTCACATTCAAGGACGTGAACATCGAGGAGCTCAACAAGAGCGATCTCGAGCTTCCGAGCGGGTGAGGTTCACCCGCAGGGGTGAGCGAGTTATCCACAGTCGCGGACTTGTCCACCAAGATCCAATAGCTCGCTGAGCTGCCCTCATCGTTGGCGCCGGAGGTGGTGCCGACATGAGCACGAGCAAGGGAAGCGCACGCAGCGCACTGGGCAGGTACGGCGAGACGCTGGCCGCACGGCGGCTGGTCGAGGCCGGGATGACGGTTCTGGAGCGCAATTGGCGCTGTGGCAGGACCGGAGAGATCGACATCGTCGCCCGGGACGGCGACGTGCTGGTCATCTGTGAGGTGAAGACCCGCAGGACCGGCGGCTACGAGCATCCGATGGCCGCGGTCACCCCCGAGAAGACGCAGCGTCTGCGCGGCCTCGCGGAACACTGGATCCACGCCCATGGCGGGGCTCCACCCGGAGGCGTCCGCATCGACCTCGTCGGCGTGGTCCTGCCCGACCGCGGCGCGCCCGTGGTCGAGCATGCGCGAGGGGTGGCCTGAGATGGGGTTCGCGCGTACGTGCTCGGTCGCTCTGGTGGGCGTCGAGGGCGTTGTGGTCGAGGTCCAGGCGGATCTGGAGCCGGGGGTGGCGGCGTTCACCCTGGTGGGGCTGCCCGACAAGAGCCTCTCGGAGAGCCGCGACCGGGTTCGGGCGGCCGTGGTGAACTCGGGCGGGGAGTGGCCGCAGAAGAAGCTCACCGTCGGGCTCAGCCCGGCCTCGGTGCCCAAGGCGGGCAGCGGCTTCGACCTGGCCGTCGCATGCGCCGTCCTCGGCGCCGCCGAGCGGATCGATCCACGGGTCCTCGCCGACATCGTGATGATCGGCGAGCTGGGCCTCGACGGACGGGTGCGTCCGGTGCGGGGCATCCTGCCCGCGGTGCTGGCCGCGGCGGACGCCGGCTACGAGCAGGTCGTCGTCCCCGAGTGCGCCGCGGCCGAGGCCTCGCTGGTGCCGGGCGTGTCCGTACTCGGTGTGCGCAGTCTGCGCCAGCTGATCGCCGTCCTCGCGGACGAACCCGTGCCCGACGAGGAACCGGAGGAACAGGGCCGCCCGGATCCGCTGCTCGCCGGTCTGCGAATGCCGGGCACGGGCGCGGCCACGGGCATGCACAGCATGGGTGCCACCGAGCCCGACCACGGGCACGATCTCGCCGATGTGGTGGGCCAGATCTCGGCGCGGACGGCTGTGGAGGTCGCCGCGGCGGGCGGGCATCACCTGTTCCTCGAAGGGCCGCCCGGCGCCGGCAAGACGATGCTCGCGGAGCGGCTGCCGGCCATCCTGCCCCGGCTCGGCAGGCAGGAGTCGCTGGAGGTCACGGCGGTCCACTCGGTGGCGGGGCTGCTCCCTCCGGGCAAGCCCCTGATCGACGAGGCCCCCTACTGCGCACCGCATCACTCGGCAACCATGCAGGCCCTCGTCGGCGGCGGAGCCGGCATCGCCCGGCCCGGCGCGGTGTCGCTCTCCCACCGAGGGGTCCTCTTCCTGGACGAGACGCCGGAATTCAACAGCCACACCCTCGACGCCCTCCGGCAGCCGCTGGAAGCGGGGCACGTCGTGATCGCACGCAGCGCGGGCGTGCTGCGCTTCCCGGCGAAGTTCCTGATGGTCCTCGCGGCCAACCCCTGCCCCTGCGGCCGTTTCTCCCAGACGGGCGACCTGTGCGAGTGCCCGCCCTCGGCGATCCGCCGCTATCAGGCGCGGCTGTCGGGGCCGCTGCTCGACCGGGTCGACCTCCGGGTCGAGGTGGACCGTGTCACGCGCGCCCAGCTGACCGAGCGCGGGGCCCGGGGCGAGTCCACGGCCATGGTCGCCGACCGGGTCCGTGCAGCGCGTGAGCGGGCGTCGGACCGGCTCGCCGGTACCCCGTGGCGGACCAACAGCGAGATCCCCGGACGGGAGCTGCGCAGCCGGTGGTACGCGTCGGTCGGCGCCATGGACGAGGCGGAACGGAGCCTGGAACGCGGCGTACTGACCGCACGAGGACTCGACCGTGTGCTGCGGGTCGCCTGGACCGTCGCCGACCTGGTCGGCCACGACCGGCCCGACGCGACGGACGTCGCCCTGGCACTGCAACTGCGCACCGGTGTGCCCCGCGGCGTGCCCATGGCCATCGGGGCGCTGACGTGAGCGGCACCGAGGATCCGGACGACGAACTGCTCGGCCGGGTCTTTCTCAGCCGGGTCGTCGAGCCCGGGGACGAGGTCGCCGGACGGTGGGTGCGGGAGTACGGCGTGGGGGAGGTGGTGCGGCGCCTGCGGGAGGGGGCGGAGGCCTTGCCGGGGGTCGGTTACAAGCGGTGGGACGGGCTGCGGGCCCGGGGGCTGGCGGCCGAGCCCGGCAGGGACCTCGCCGTCGCCCGGAAGGCCGGCGTGCGGTTTCTGGCCCCCGGGGACATCGAGTGGCTGGGGCAGCTCGACGACCTGGGGGACGCCCGGCCCCTCGGGCTGTGGGTGCGCGGGCGGGCCAGTCTGCGGATGTGGGCGTTGCGGTCCGTGGCCGTAGTCGGGGCACGCGCCTGCACCGAGTACGGCGCACACATGGCGGCCACCCTCGCCGGCGGGCTCGCCGAGCGAGGCTGGGTGGTCGTGTCCGGCGGCGCCTACGGGGTCGACGGTGCCGCTCATCGCGGTGCCCTCGGCTCCGGCGGAGCCACCGTCGCCGTGCTCGCCTGCGGCGTCGACCGGCCCTACCCGCGCGGGCACACCCAGCTGATCAACAGGATCGCGGAACAGGGACTCGTGATCGGCGAGCTGCCGCCGGGGGACCATCCGACGCCCAGCAGGTTCATCGTGCGGAACCGGGTGATCGCGGCCCTGACGCGGGGCACGGTCGTCGTCGAGGCCGCCCATCGCAGCGGCTCGCTGGTCACCGCACGGGCCGCCCAGCGGTTGGGACGCCACACGATGGGGATCCCCGGCCCGGCCACCAGCGGCCTCTCGGCGGGCGTGCACGAACTGCTGCGCGGGGACGCCGTCCTGGTCACCGACGCCGCCGAGGTCGTTGAACTGGTCGGCGACATGGGAGAGCTCGCGCCCGAGCGGCGCGGGCCCGTCCTGCCCCGCGATCTGCTGGAGCCCCGGGCGCGCAGAGTCCTGGCGGCGCTGCCCGGTCGGCGCGCGGCGAGAGCGGGCGAGGTCGCGCGCGGTGCGCAGACCACCGAGGACGACGCGATCGCGAGACTGTACGAACTCCGCTCACTTGGTTACGTCGAACGACACGGCGACGGCTGGAAGTTGACACGCCAGGCGATGATGTCCGTTCAGGCCGGTCGGAGTCGATGCTGACCGAGCGTGTTCGGCCGTACGGGGGAACACGGACACCCTTGAGAATTCCCCCAGTTGGGGTGTTCGTGTGATCACGTAGAGCGACCGTCATGCCCCTGTGGGGCGTCCAGCGGAACGTATCTGCGTACGGCGTGCGCTCCGCCCTTCGCGCACCGCGACACTTCAGTCACGCTACGCTCACGAGGATTCCGGCGCAGACCGGCACCTCGACCCCAGAACGGCAGCAGAACGACATCCGACCGGTTGCTCCCCCAGGCACCCTCACTTCACGGCAGAACGGCACAAGGCAACGAATGCCCCAGCACACCTCCGGGTCCGACCGGGCGGCGATCCCCCCAGCCGCCCGTGACGGTGGCAGCGTGCGACCGCCCGCTCCCTCGACACTCGACGAGCTGTGGCGGTCGTACAAGGCGACGGGGGACGAGCGGCTGCGCGAGCAGCTGATCCTGCACTACTCGCCGCTCGTCAAGTACGTGGCGGGCCGCGTCAGTGTCGGCCTGCCGCCCAATGTGGAGCAGGCGGACTTCGTGTCGTCGGGGGTGTTCGGGCTGATCGACGCGATCGAGAAGTTCGACATCGACCGGGAGATCAAGTTCGAGACGTACGCGATCACGCGGATCCGGGGCGCGATGATCGACGAGCTCAGAGCGCTGGACTGGATTCCACGGTCGGTGCGGCAGAAGGCGCGGAACGTCGAGCGGGCCTACGCGACGCTGGAGGCGCGGCTTCGGCGCACGCCCACGGAGGCGGAGGTGGCCGTCGAGATGGGCATCGCGGTGGACGAACTCCACTCGGTCTTCAGCCAGTTGTCGCTGGCCAACGTGGTGGCGCTGGAGGAGTTGCTGCACGTCGGCGGCGAGGGCGGCGACGGGCTCAGCGTCATGGACACGCTGGAGGACACCGCCGCGGACAACCCCGTGGAGGTCGCCGAGGACCGGGAGCTGCGACGGTTTCTGGCGCGGGCGATCAACACGTTGCCCGAGCGGGAGAAGACCGTGGTGACGCTGTACTACTACGAGGGGCTCACGCTGGCCGAGATCGGGAACGTGCTGGGCGTGACCGAGAGCCGGGTGAGCCAGATCCACACCAAGTCCGTGCTGCAGCTGCGGGCGAAACTGGCCGGCTTCGGTCGTTGACCTGGCGGTACGTCCGTCGGGTTGGGCGGAGAGACTCCCGTCGGCGCGGGTGCGTCCGTAAAGTGGTTCATGTGCCAAGGATTCGAGCGGCCTCCGTGGCCGAGCACCGGTCGATGCAGCGAGCCGCCCTGCTGGATGCGGCTCGATCCCTGTTGTCCGAGGGTGGGACGGAGGCGCTGACCTTCCCCGCCCTCGCGGAGCGGACGGGGCTCGCGCGGTCGTCCGTGTACGAGTACTTCCGATCGCGGGCCGCCGTGGTCGAGGAGCTGTGCGAGGTCGACTTTCCCGTTTGGGCCGCGGATGTCTCGGCGGCGATGGAACGGGAGGCCACGGCCGAGGGCAAGGTCGAGGCGTATGTCCGGCAGCAGCTCGCGCTCGTCGGCGACCGGCGGCACCGGGCCGTGGTGGCGATCTCCGCGAGCGAGCTGGACGCGGGGGCCCGGGAGAAGATCCGGGCGGCGCACGGCGGGCTGGTCGCGATGATCGTCGAGGCGCTGGCGGAGATGGGACACGCCGAGCCCCGGTTGGCAGCGATGCTGCTGCAGGGCGTGGTGGATGCGGCCGTGCGACGGATCGAGCTGGGGGCGGCGGAAGAGCCTTCGGCGATTACGGAGGCGGCTGTCTCGATGGCGCTGAGGGGCGTTCGGGGCTGAGTCCGGCGGGGGTGCGCAGGTGGCCGCTGCCTGGTGTCGGAGGGGGCGGCCGGCGTCGGGGGCGAGGTCGGGGTTGGGTGCGGATCGATGTCGGCGGGTGTCACCTGTGTGGGTTGGTTGGGGCCAGGTCGGGGTGGGCGCGGTTCGATGTCGGTGGGTGCCGCCTCTGTGGGGTGGAAGTAGGTCGGGGGCGGGCGCGGCCTGATACCGACGAGGCCCCGCCTCAGTGGGCTGGGCGCAGCCCCATCGGCAGGGCTGCCCGCAGTTACGCGAGTCGGTCTGCTGGGCGCCGCTGAGGCGCCGATGCCTCGGCGGCAAGAGCGTCCGCGGGCCCGGCGGCCGGCGATCTTCCGCCAGGTCGGCGCAGTTGCCGACCCGGAGGCCGCGGCGGGCCAGGGTCTGTGCGGGGGCCGTGTGCGGGCGTTGCGCGTCGGACGGCGAGGGGCCGGGTCGACTGCGCCGGCCAGGTCAGCTACGCCGGCCAGGTCGACTGCGCCGGCCAGGTCGACTGCGCCGGCCAGGTCAGCTACGTCGGTCGGGTCGGCTACGTCGGCAACGGCACTCCCAGCACCGGCAGTAGCCGCGACGGCCCCCGGTGTAGCAGCCCCGGTGGCAGGAGTGACAACGGGTCCAGGTAGGCGTCGCCGCGGCGCAGACCCCAGTGCACGCACGTTCCCGTGCAGTGCGATCCCGTCGGCTCGACCGTCCCCACGACCTCCCCCGCCGCCACCTCGGCGCCCTTCTTCAGCACCGCCCGCACCGGCTCGTACGTCGTCCGCAGCCGCGGATCCCCCGTCCCCGTCAGCTCCACCGACACGACCCCCTTGCCCGCCACCCGGCCCGCGAAGGAGATCCGCCCCGGCGCCACCGCCCGTACCGGTGTCCCGGCCGGGGTGCCGAGGTCCACGCCCCGGTGGCCGCGCCCGTACCGTGTCGCCGGGGGTTCCCAGGCGCGGAGGATCGGCGGGGGAGACCCCACGGGCCATGCCCGGCCGACCGTCGGCACGGTCGGGTCCGGGGCCGACGCGGCGCCGGCGCTCGCGGCGGTCGGGGTCAGCCGTGGTGCCGGGGACAGCAGGACGGTCGCCGTCAGGAGCAACAGCACCACCAGCCGTCCGAATGTCCTGGCCGTCCTGGCCGTCATCGCTGCCCTCGCGGCACCCGCCGCCCTCGCACATTGCTTCGCTCGCATGCGAGAACCGTCCCCCATGCCCGCCGATCATGGCCGGGATCTGTGGATAACTCCCGGGTTGTGGACAGCGGCGTCACCCGGTACCCCGCGGGTCCCGTACACTTCTTCTGGCGATCCGGGTCACCGGGTCGACTTCGCACGCCCCGATACGACAACCGGAGACGGTCCGTATCAGCGCCTCTCGGTCCTTTGTGGCACGGCGCATGTGGGCGTCAGGCGCGGGAGCCGTCCGGCACCCGCGGCACAACCGAGAAATTCAAGGAGAACGGCCATGGCCGTCGTCACGATGCGGGAGCTGCTGGAAAGCGGCGTCCACTTCGGTCACCAGACCCGTCGTTGGAACCCGAAGATGAAGCGCTTCATCTTCACGGAGCGCAACGGCATCTACATCATCGACCTGCTCCAGTCGCTGTCGTACATCGACCGCGCCTACGAGTTCGTCAAGGAGACCGTCGCCCACGGCGGCACGGTCATGTTCGTCGGCACGAAGAAGCAGGCGCAGGAGGCCATCGCCGAGCAGGCCACCCGCGTCGGCATGCCCTACGTCAACCAGCGCTGGCTGGGCGGCATGCTCACCAACTTCTCGACCGTCTACAAGCGCCTGCAGCGCCTGAAGGAGCTCGAGCAGATCGACTTCGAGGACGTGGCCGCCTCCGGCCTCACCAAGAAGGAGCTGCTGGTCCTCTCCCGCGAGAAGGCCAAGCTGGAGAAGACCCTCGGTGGTATCCGCGAGATGCAGAAGGTGCCCAGCGCCGTCTGGATCGTGGACACCAAGAAGGAGCACATCGCCGTTGGTGAGGCCCGGAAGCTCAACATTCCGGTCGTCGCGATCCTCGACACCAACTGCGACCCCGACGAGGTCGACTACAAGATCCCGGGCAACGACGACGCGATCCGCTCCGTCACCCTGCTCACCCGCGTGATCGCCGACGCCGTCGCCGAGGGCCTCATCGCCCGCTCCGGCGTCGCCACCGGCGACAAGGGCGAGAAGGCCGCGGGCGAGCCGCTCGCCGAGTGGGAGCGCGACCTGCTCGAGGGTGAGAAGAAGGCCGACGAGGCTCCGGCCGCCGCAGAGGCCCCTGCCGCCGAGGCCCCCGCTGCCGAGGCCGAGGCCCCGGCCGCCGACGCTCCGGCTGCTGAGGCACCGGCTGCCGAGGCCCCCGCCACCGAGGCCCCCGCCACCGAGGCCCCGGCCGCCGAGGGCGAGCAGGCCTGACACCGTCAGCGTCAGGGTTGACGGCGGGAGCGGCACTGCACCCACTTGCGCCTCCGGCGCGGTGAAGTCCGCTCCCGCCGTTCACCCGTAGGTCGACGAAAGGTCAGCGGCTTCCGCCTTCATGGGGGCCGCAGACCCCGTAGATCTTCGATCTTCCAGACTTCGAGAAAGATTCACAGACTCATGGCGAACTACACCGCCGCTGACGTCAAGAAGCTCCGTGAGCTCACCGGCGCCGGCATGATGGACTGCAAGAAGGCGCTGGACGAGGCCGAGGGCAACGTCGAGAAGGCCGTCGAGGCGCTCCGTATCAAGGGCCAGAAGGGCGTCGCCAAGCGCGAGGGCCGCTCCGCCGAGAACGGCGCCGTGGTCTCGATCATCGCCGACGACAACTCCTCCGGTGTCCTCGTCGAGCTGAAGTGCGAGACGGACTTCGTCGCCAAGGGTGACAAGTTCCAGGCCGTCGCCACCGCGATCGCCGAGCACGTCGCGAAGACCTCCCCGGCCGACATCGAGGCCCTGCTCGCCTCCGAGATCGAGGCCGGCAAGACCGTCCAGGCGTTCGTGGACGAGGCCAACGCGAACCTGGGCGAGAAGATCGTCCTGGACCGCTTCGCGCAGTACGGCGACGGCTTCGTGCTCGCGTACATGCACCGCACGATGCCCGACCTGCCCCCGCAGATCGGTGTCCTCGTCGAGCTGGACAAGCCGAACGCCGAGATCGCCAAGGGCATCGCCCAGCACATCGCCGCCTTCGCGCCGAAGTACCTCTCCAAGGAGGACGTGCCGGCCGAGGTCGTCGAGTCGGAGCGTCGCGTCGCCGAGGAGACCACCCGCGCCGAGGGCAAGCCCGAGGCCGCCCTGCCGAAGATCGTCGAGGGTCGCGTCAACGGCTTCTTCAAGGACGCCACGCTGCTCGGTCAGCCGTACGCGCTCGACAACAAGAAGTCCGTCCAGAAGGTTCTGGACGAGGCCGGTGTCACCCTGAAGCGCTTCACGCGCATCAAGGTCGGCATCTGAGTCCGTACCGCGATCGGCGCCCGACCCCGATAGGGTCGAGGGCAGTCGTCCGCGGACGCCGTCACCACGCACGCGCGCGTGACGGACGACAGCAGATCTGACGAGGAGGCCATTGCCGCGCATGGGATGCGAAACACACCCCAACCGGCAGTGGCCTTCTTCGTATGTGCACCACGTAACAAAGGCGGGATCGCGATGACCACCAAGGCCCAGAAGAGCGACGACGGCAAAGTACGCGGCCGGTACCTGCTGAAGCTGTCCGGAGAGGCCTTCTCCGGCGGCGGGGGCCTCGGCGTCGACCCCGACGTGGTGCACAAGATCGCCCGCGAGATCGCGGCCGTCGTGCGCGACGGTGCGCAGGTCGCGGTCGTCATCGGCGGCGGCAACTTCTTCCGCGGCGCCGAACTCCAGCAGCGCGGCATGGACCGGGCCCGCTCCGACTACATGGGCATGCTCGGCACCGTGATGAACTGCCTCGCCCTCCAGGACTTCCTGGAGAAGGAGGGCATCGACAGCCGGGTCCAGACCGCCATCACCATGGGCCAGGTCGCCGAGCCGTACATCCCGCTGCGCGCCGTACGGCACCTGGAGAAGGGCCGCGTGGTCATCTTCGGCGCCGGTATGGGCATGCCGTACTTCTCCACCGACACCACCGCCGCGCAGCGCGCCCTGGAGATCGACGCCGAGGCGCTGCTGATGGGCAAGAACGGCGTCGACGGGGTCTACGACTCCGACCCGAAGACCAACCCGGACGCCGTCAAGTTCGACTCCCTCGGCTACGGCGAGGTCATCACCCGCGACCTCAAGGTCGCCGACGCGACGGCCGTCACGCTGTGCCGCGACAACAAGCTCCCGATCCTCGTCTTCGAGCTTCTGGCGGAGGGCAATATCGCGCGTGCCGTCAAGGGTGAGAAGATCGGCACGCTTGTGGGTGAGCAGGGCGGTCGGGGCTGACGCTCCGACAACAAGCCCGTCCGGGGGACGGACGGGACGGACCCTGACCGGGGGATGGACAATGTCCTGCCGGTCGGGAACCGTGCAGGAAGAAGACGCGACGCAGCCGGCCGCCGCCCCACCGAGGAACCGCAGCCGGGCCTTACTCAAGACACGCAGGAGCAAGTGGTGATCGAAGAGACCCTCCTCGAGGCCGAGGAGAAGATGGAGAAGGCCGTCGTGGTCGCCAAGGAGGACTTCGCCGCGATCCGCACCGGCCGTGCGCACCCGGCGATGTTCAACAAGATCGTGGCCGACTACTACGGTGCGCCGACGCCGATCAACCAGCTGGCTTCGTTCTCCGTGCCGGAGCCGCGTATGGCCGTCGTGACCCCGTTCGACAAGAGCGCGCTGCGCAACATCGAGCAGGCGATCCGCGACTCCGACCTCGGCGTCAACCCGAGCAACGACGGCAACATCATCCGAGTGGTGTTCCCCGAGCTCACCGAGGAGCGTCGCCGCGACTACATCAAGGTCGCCAAGGGCAAGGGCGAGGACGCCAAGGTGTCCATCCGCTCCGTCCGCCGCAAGGCCAAGGACGCCATCGACAAGCTGATCAAGGACGGCGAGATCGGCGAGGACGAGGGCCGCCGCGCGGAGAAGGAGCTCGACGACACCACGCACAAGTACGTCGCTCAGGTGGACGAGCTCCTCAAGCACAAGGAAGCCGAGCTGCTCGAGGTCTGATGAACGACTCTTCCTGGGGGGCGCCGCCACAAGCCGGGCAGGCCGGACATGCCGGGTACTGGGGGACCTCCGCGCGTGGACCTGTCCAGGGGGCTGCCCCGGCGGGTCCCGCGTACGATGCGCCTGAGGCGCAGCAGACTCGCGCCATGCCCATCGTGCCCGACGTACCCGCGTATGGCGGAGACCAGGATGACGATCGGGGGGCCGCTCGGCTGGGCGGCCCCTTGTTCCGCGAACAGCCGCCCCGTGCGCGGCCGTACGACACGTCGCAGGCGCGGCCCTCCGAGGCGGCGCAGCAGAATCCGGAGCCCATGCACGACTCCCCGCAGCCGGCGCCCCCGCCGCAGAAGAAGAGCGCGGGGCGCGACCTGGGTGCGGCCATAGGGGTCGCTGTCGGGCTCGGCGTGGTGATCGTCGCTTCGCTGTTCGTCGTCAAGGCCGTGTTCGTCGGTGTGGTCGCGGTCGCCGTGGTCGTGGGCCTGTGGGAACTGACCAAGCGGCTGGAGGAGCGCAAGGGCATCAAGGCGCCCCTCGTCCCCCTCGCGCTCGGCGGTGCGGCCATGGTGGTCGCCGGGTACGCCCGGGGTGCCGAGGGTGCCTGGACGGCGATGGCGCTGACCTCGCTGGCCGTGCTGGTCTGGCGGATGACGGAGCCGCCGGAGGGCTATCTCAAGGACGTCACCGCGGGTGTCTTCGCGGCGTTCTATGTGCCGTTCCTGGCGACGTTCGTCGCGATGATGCTGACCGCCGACGACGGGCCCTGGCGGGTCCTGACGTTCCTGCTCCTGACGGTCGTCAGCGACACCGGCGCATACGCCGTCGGCTGGCGCTTCGGCACACACAAGCTCGCCCCGCGCATCAGCCCCGGCAAGACCCGCGAGGGCCTGCTCGGTGCGGTGAGCTTCGCGATGGTGGCGGGCGCGCTGTGCATGCAGTTCCTCATCGACGACGGCACCTGGTGGCAGGGCCTGCTCCTGGGCCTCGCGGTCGCGGCCACCGCCACGCTCGGTGACCTCGGCGAGTCGATGATCAAGCGGGACCTGGGCATCAAGGACATGGGCACGCTGCTGCCGGGTCATGGCGGGATCATGGACCGACTGGACTCCCTGCTGCCCACGGCGCCGGTGGTGTGGCTGCTGATGGTGCTGTTCGTGGGCTCGGGCTGACGTTCGTAAGGGCACGTACCTGAGGGCCTCCGCTCCGGCCGAGCGGGGGTCCTTTGGTTCTGGTAGAGGCCCGGTCGACTGTGGGGCGGGCTACTCCAGTGGATCTGCGACACTGGGGGAGTTATGCCTGCACCCGGAGAACTGATGTGCTCCGGGCACGAAGAAGCCCCCTACCAGCGATGTTGTCGCCAGTAGGGGGCCGTCTTGTGCCCGCTGGGCCGTCTCCGGGCCGTCAGGGCTCTTGGGCCGTGTCGAATACGCCGTCCAGGGCCCGGCGGGCTCGCTCGCTGCTGCTGGGCATCAGGTGGGCGTACACCCGCAGTGTCATCGCCGGATCAGAGTGCCCGAGGTACTCGCTCACGGCCTTGATGCTCTCGCCCGCGTCCAGGAGGACCGAGGCGTAGAAGTGGCGAAGGGCGTGCATCCCGTGCTGCCGGGCGGAGGCGTAGGGCTCGCCGAGTTCGGGAGTCGGGATAAGGCCGGCGGCCGCAAGGGCGGGCTTCCACTCGTGGATGTTTGAAGTTGCTTCGCCAAACGATCCCATCGGCTGTGTTGGTGTCCAAGTGGACTTTGACGACCAGGCGGGCGTAAGCCAATCCGACTTCGAATCGCTGGCCTGCGACGACGAAACCACCAGTCCTGCTTACGTTCCGCTCGGCGGTCTGGGGTGCGGGCGGCAGGGATGATCGGAGTGAGCCTGCCGGGCGCCTCCTATGAATCGGTCATAGAGTTACAGAAGACGGCAAAACTGACACCTGGGAGGCCGTTATGGGGGCTCTCCGCTTCGTAGTCGAACCAGACGAGGGCAAGTCGATCTGGCTCGCGGGCATAGGAGTCGACTTCAAGATCTGGGGCGAGGAGACCGGCAACCAGTTTTCGATCGTCGAGCACCCCATCGAGCCGGGCCGTCTCATACCGCCACACGTTCACAGCCGCGAGGACGAGTTCTCGTACGTCCTGCAGGGCAGGGTCGGCGCACGAGTGGGCGACGAGGAGGCCACGGCAGGTCCAGGCTCGTACATCCTCAAACCGCGAGGGATCCTGCATACCTTCTGGAACGCTGGACCGGAACCGGCGAGGATCCTGGAAATCATCTCCCCCGCAGGCTTCGAGCGGTTCTTCGACGCGCTGGGCACGGTCAGCGAGACGGCCTCTGATCCTGCCGAGTTCCTCCAGCGCCGGGCCGAGCTAGGCGAGCAGTACGGTCTCGGGTTCTCCGACGAGTGGGTCGCCGAACTCACCAACAGGTACCAGCTCAAGCTTCTCGGTGAGTAACTACACCAGCTCTCCCACGCACACTGATCAGACGCGCACAGCCAAGCCGAGGCAAGCGGTGTCAGGCATCAGGTGAGGCCACTGCGTCGAGCATCAACCGAGACAAGACAGAGCGGCGCAAGATCCGCGCGGTAGAACTTTCCCTACTTCATCAAGGGCCCGCGCAAGCGCGGGCTGGCCCCTTGGGCCTGGCCCCTCTGCGCCTTCGGCGCCGGGGCCTGGCCCCTGGGGCCGCAAGCATGTTACGGCCCGGACGGTAGAGCCCTAGACGGGCAGGCCACGGTCAGAACGATGCCTCCGGCGGGGATCGGCCGGCACCGGGATGGAGGGGGCGCCGTACGCGACTGCGGGTCCGTAGGGGCGTGCGCGGGGAGCTCCCATCCCGACCACCATCGACCCAGGCAGAGCCGAGCAGACGCGGCCCATGGCGTCCAGGTCGTTCGTACAGTGGTGCGCTCCACCTGGACGCCATGAACCACGTCCGCTCCACGGTGTGTGGGTCGACGGCGGACGGGATGGGAGCTGGGGAGGGTGGTGGTGAACGAAGGGTGCTTCACTGACCGTCGTCAACCTCACGGCCGCCCAAGCCTTTTGGTCCCCCAGAATGTGCATATGGATGCAGGTCTCGCAGCGGTTCTTGGCGCAGCAGTGGGGGCATGCGGCACAGCCGTCGCGGCAGGCCTCACTGGATTCTTCTCGCGAACGCAGATGATGTTGCAACTAGCAGCGCAGCAACATCAGACCGAGCGGCAAATACGTGCTGACCTGGCAACACAGCTACGAGAGCCTCGACGTCAGGCGTACGCCAATTACGCAGCCGAGGCCACAGCAAGGCTCGACGCCCTGTGGTGGGTACGCGATGCCCTGTCTCAGAGCCCGCCGCGTCGTGAATCAGCCGAGGAGCGGCTTAGGGCCAGTTTCGAGCCGTCCAGTAGCACCGCTTACGAGCGAGTGCTGCTTGAGGGCCCCGAAGAAGTCGCAGGTATTGCAGCACGTCTAGCAGCGGCAATCGAAGACGCGACACACATCGCCCTCACCTGGATCATGGCTCTTGAGGCAGGTTCGGAGCCTATCCAGCGTGACTTCGATGCCGAGCTGAGCCGAGCCACCGACACCGCCAAGCAGGCCCGACGGAACTTCCGAATGGTCGCGATGGATGCCGTTCGGGCCGATGGCAGAGAGCCTGAATCGGAAGAGGCGCGGATCCGAACCACGGCAATCCTCCAGTGGCTCGGTGAAGACCACTTGTCAAGACCGCATGGGGCGACTGACACCAACAACTGACACCAACAGGCGCGAACAGCGGCAGCCGACGTTGAACGTCAGCGGACAGCCGGGCAGGGCGCAGAGCGTGTTAACCGATGCCATCAGCTCCTCGTGATCGACCTGATGAGGATGAGGCCAGTTCGCAAACCTTGAGCCCAAGGCTACGAGCTGGCCGCAACCTGTGAACGGCGCACCCATGGACTTGACTTGGCCATTGAGACTCCACCCACCTCGTACGCCACGGACACCAGCTATCTTCGGTCCCATGGATGCTGGGTTAGCAGCGGTACTCGGTGCCGGCGCAGGAGCGCTAGCAACGACGGGAGCTGCGTTGGCGACGGGGTGGGCTTCGCGGGAACAGGCAAAGATCACGGCCCGCGCTGAGCATCGCCGACAACGCAGGGAGCCCCGCCGGGAGATCTACAAGCAGTTCATCGATGCCGCTAGTACCGCCGAGTGGTATATGACAATGCTTCCACTCCTAATCGCCACGGCGAATGTGGGCGAACCGCTGGAGGAACCATCAGCGGCTGATCATGCCCAACACTGCAGGACACTTGCTGACGACGTCAGGAAGGCGTGGCTCGACGTCGTTTTAGCTGGGCCTGCCGAAGTAGCACAGGCGGCCTCCGAGATCGAAGAGTGTTGCCGAAAGCTATCGATCAGTGCTAATTCATTCGCGGAAGGTGACGCCAGCTCCAGTCTGGAGCGTGATTGTAGGGAGCTCACGAAGCGTTTCTCCAGTCAGCTACCCCGGTTCATCGACCAGGCGCGAGAGGCTTTGGACGACGACGGAAGCGGCAAGCGTTGCTGATCAGGAAGGCGACAGCTTGGTCGATCCAACGCGGGCGACGAGGCAGACTGGGTCGCTCACAGGCGGCCCCTGACGCGTAAGGAATGCCTAAAGGAAACAGCGCAAGCCGCTTACATGCCTAAAACTCCGAATCCTCAATCATCTTTTCACCCTTCGGCGTACTAGTTTGACGCTCCAGTTTGTAGTCATACTGGCGGCTGAGCTTCTGGAGCCACTTGGACTTATGAAAGATCCATTCCTCCTGATCGAGCTCCAAGATTAGGTCACCAGCAATACTGGGGCCAGCGGCAGTCAACCACATCACACCTAGGCAATCGTAGACCGATGCGAGTTGGTTGTTCATCGTGGTGAGATCTTTGGCAGTTTCGAACCCACTAAAGGCCCCTCGGCGGGCCCGCGCTGCTCGCTCGTCTATTTGCTCTTTGGATGGATGCACAATCCCAGAGAGGGAAGACCATCTACCCTTCACCTCTTCCTGAAATCTCCTCACCTCTTCTGACGGCAACAGGGGAGCGACATCGAAGATCGGTTGAATACTCGACCGCGGGACCTCCTTCTTGAGAAATTCGATGCGCTGCTCCCTGGTCACACTGAGGCTGGGGCATTGTTGATCAACGTAGAGAAACTTCACCGCTTGTTCAAGAAGGTATCTACACTCTCGCCGCGCCACATTATGGACACCCTGCGCGACCAGTGCCCGTATTGCCACAATGCATTCCAGCGCATCGTCTGTTCCCGCAAAGACGAGATACGTGTCCGTTGCGTTAGGCATTCTGCTAATACCCACGTGAGACATGTAAACGAGATTGATTGCAGCCTCGGTCAATCGGTCTAGCCGCTTCAGTTGTCCTAGGTACTGTGGCGAACTTAGATGTTCTTCGTGCTTTCGTTGCTTCAGCGCACGCTCCTCCCGCTGCTGTTCCCACCATTCAGCAAAAGCGCCGAGGCCTGCGGCCTCCTCTAGGCTGGTCATCTGACCTACGGACTTTCCATCAATCGATATCGACTTCGCTGCATGCACACACCTATGACGTAGGCCGCCGAGGTCTGCGCCTGGTTATTTTTGCCAATCCTCAACTACCTGCACGAACTGCACCTCATGCCAGGGTTTAATCCACTCCGCCATATACCTGACGTCACTTGACGAAGGGGCAGGAAGAGCCTGTTCCAGAACGACTCTAGAGGGCATGACCGCAGCGTCCCCAAGCAACAGGGCCTCCCCTGAACTGAGCACAGGGAGAGAATCAGTCAGGGGGCCGAGGGAGTCCGGCAAGAGACGCTTGACATAATTCTGATCTTCAGGATTCGTAAGTCGCATGGCAAGGAAGTTGCTGCACTGGGAGAAGATTGTTTCCGAAATCTCTGCGGGCCTCTGGCTCACAATTGCAGCCGTGATCCCATATTTCCTCCCCTCTTTCGCAATCCGCTCGATCGAGTTCCTCGACGAACTGAACTTAGCCAAACCGCTCTTTGGGACGTACTTGTGAGCCTCTTCATATACGAGCAAAAGCGGTGTTTCCGCGGAAGAAGAGATGCTGTTCTTTTTGAAGTAGTACGAGTAGTCAAACAGCAATCGGGACACCAGCGATACAGTGATACTCAGGACCTCAAACGGGACGCCGCTTAGATCAATCACCGTCGCGTTCGCGAGAGAATTAGGATTGTAGCCCGTGAACTGACGAAGGATCGATTCGAGGTCCACCTTTTTAGCCCGCTCACCCAATAAAAAATCAAGCCTTCTATCTAGAACGCGGTTCTCAAGCCGTGTAATGAAATTATCGAGCTTGCCAAAGAGCGGACCCGCCCGATCGACACTCTTGCCAGGTGTGGAGATGCGTTCCTCATTTTTCGCCTTAATTGCGTCAAGCGCCTCTTGCACCTCGAAGAAGATGGGTGACTCGTAGTGGACCAGGTCCCGCTTTTCCTCCGCACCTGAAAAGTGCTTGCGTTTATTTTCCGTGATGGTCTTTTTCAGAATCGCGATTTGATTGTGAGACTGCTCCTCGTTGCTCTCGATGAAGAGATCCTGAAGTTCCTCCGCGTTGAGCAGCCAATAGGGAAGGATCAGGGATTCGACGGATAGATGGTTAGCCGCAGGGAATGCCGTTTTGTATTCAGAGTGGATGTCAAAGATCACGACATGCGCGTTATTCAGGCTGTACTCGCCATACGATTCATCCCGGATCTGGGTCGCGGTCTGAATGATTCTGGCAATCGCATGAGACTTGCCGGAACCCGTGGATCCCACGACGGCGATGTGCCGGCTGAAGAATTTATCGCCGTCAACTGGAACGTCGACAGAGATATCTTGCGCCAGTTGGGCGAAGTGGAACCTTCTCTCCGTATCGATCGTGTCGTAGATGCGCTGGACTTCATCTTTAACGGCTACTGAGACCTTCTTGGGTGGGATGGCAATTCCCCCGCCACCTCTTGAGAAACGACCATCGCCGTCGACGAATCCGAGCGGCACTGCCTCAATGATGTACACCTTTTGCCGTTCTTCATCTGCCTCCTTGCTCGGGCGAAGCTCGATAGAATAGTTCTCGATGATCGCCATAATAGCGCCCTGCATGCTGTCATAGATTTTCAGGTACGAGCCGACCTCTACAGGATCGCCATCGGCAAGTTCGCCAATATCATGCACTGCGATCTTAATGCGGTTGGGGTAAACGGCAATTACTTCAGCACTAGACAAGGAGCGCTCCTCACCGGAATACTTCCATCAGGTCGCCGTGGGACTGCAAAAAGACATGATGCGGTCGCGGCACCGCGACTGGGGAATCACGCTTCCCAGTAAGGAAGAAGTCGTGAAATTCCTTTACTTTTACTGCTGTCATCAAATCGTGGAGCTTATCCTGTTCCACGATCTTAAGGCGGGCAGCACCGAAGGGGGGATTGGTGAGGATTTCCATTTTGAAGGCTCCCCCATGGTATCCGCGGCCATCATTGAAGTATGCGCCGGCTTCCCACAGATTGGCCTTAATCGAGCTCTCATCAAACTCGCCACGGAACGTGAAGTAGGGAGTAGGTGAACTCTCTACAATGCGGTATCTGTCACAGATAGTCAGCACCGCCTCTGCAATATCCTCAGGCTTCGTCTCCCCCGTACATTCAAAAGAAAAAATTCTCTGAAGATTAGGAACGTTGACCCTGCGCGGGAGGTACTGCCTCCGCACCATTTTGAGATACTTCTCGTACCCGCAATGAAGAACATACGTGGATGTGAAGATAGCGCTCCGTGCGTCTGTAACGGCCTTCTTCAGGTCGTTCAACGCTACCCAACGACGGCCCGACGGCTCGGTCAATACTAGATTTCTCAAGTATGCATGAAGAATCGCATGATAGGAGAGTGCTTCTACTGAATCCTTGGCACCAAGGTCTGTAGCAATGCGATGCAATACGTTCTGAAATTGCGTTTCGTAGTTTTCTGAAAAGTTGATGCAGAAGGATTTCGAGAACTGCAACTTTAGATCTTGCTCGACCTCATCAAACTGACCAGAAAACAAGCCATTCAATTCGTCTGGAGTGAGCAGGCGCGAAGTCCCCGAGGGTTGGTCAGCGAAGTGGCAGTGAAGGATATAGGCGGCATCACGATTGCTCATGAATTGCAGAAACATTCTTCGGACTGCCTTACCAATCACCGACGGATAGAACTTCCCGGATCGGTTCTTGATCTGCATGTGATAGTGCTCGCCACTAAGATCTTGCGCGCCCTCGATCTCAAGTCGTTGTCTCGGGCTTTGAAAGATCTCAAGGAGGGTTTTATCGAACTGGTAGGCGAACCCCTTGATGGCATCGTGCCCACCGTCGTCTACAGGAGAGGGGCTCTCCGCGAGGTCGGTCAACAGCTACTCCGGAACGCTCTGGACAGAGTGTGAGGTGACTGGGAGGGCAAGAGCCCACAAAGTGCACCCTGGTGCAGTTCATGCTAAGTGGCACAGGTGGAGCCCTAGGGGTAAATGATCTGATTGGTGCAACTTCGATCGCCAGGGGCGCCATCAACCGCTGTGGCCGACGTCGAAGTGTGAGCCATCTCCGTATGGACGCTGAGGCCGAGGGGCATGGGCCGCACTGTCTGGCGCAGGCCTACCTCGTCCTCGCAGCACCAACGCACTCCATGCGAAGAGATCGGTGGCCCCGGCCACGATGTGTCGGTAGAACTCCTGGCGAGGGAATCCGCAGCCCACACTCAATGCATGCGCGTCGCACGCTCAAGTTACGGGTCAAGCACAGCCACGCCCCGCACCCCAACCGAGCTCAGTGCCTGTGGGAAAGCTCAGCCCACGAAGCACCCGGTGCGACCCCATTCGTTCATGTTTGACCAGGTCGGGAAGCAGCGACTCACGGCAGGACCCTGACGCTCGGTCAAGGTGGCACGTAGCAGGCCGTGGACTATCTGTGGACTCGGCCCACCCGATCCACTATCGATAGGGCCGTGACCTGCAGCGTTGTCACCTTCGTAAGGGCCGCCGGAGCCGTTGCTGTGCAGCAACAGACCACTTCAGCCATCCATGTTCTGAAGGTGCCTCTCTCGGCATAAGCACAGGGAAACGGGGAGAGGAGCCCCGGTGCGAAACCCGGTTCCTCTCCCCGTCGGGGAACGAAAGGTCGTTGCCGGCCACTAGACGCGGCCGTCTCCTTTCAGGGGCAATGAGGATCGCTCACCGCTAGGAGGTCACCGCGGCTGGTCGCAACGCGGAGCATGTCGCGCAAGGCCCCGGTCAGTTCCTTCGCCAGCCGTCGCAGCTCCTCCGGGCCCGTGTCCTGGTCGTCGAGCTTCTCCGAGACTTGCTCCAGCAGCTCGGCGGCCGTTCCCATTTGCACCGCCTCGATGTTGTCCGCAAGGCGGGACATGTAGCCGCCCCTGTCGTCGGTGCTCAGATAGCAGGGCTTGCCCTCCGGCCCCGACCATGGGAGGAGTCGCAGTCTGTTCGGTGCTGTCATGCTTGCGTCTGCCTCTCGTCGGTCATGTGGTGGGTGGTGAAGACCGCGTCGACACGGTCCCCCGGGAACACCAGAAGCGCGGCCTCGACGACTCGCCCGACGGCGTCGGTCGCGACGCGTGTGAGGGCGAGGACTGCCACGGCGGACCGGAGCCGGAGGGCCGAGGCTTCGTCCGGTGTCGGTGGGCGGGCACTTACCGTCTCCCGGACAGTTGGCGGCGGCGAGCTCAGGACGGCAAATCTCGTGGCTGTCTCCCGCCACGAGGACTCGTCGTCCAGCACTCCGGCCGGCGCCAGGCCGCGCGGAATGTAGATGCGGGCCAGCCCGTGCGGTGACTCTCCCTCGTGGCTGATGCAGAAGAACTCGGCGAGAGGGCTACCCGTCGGCACCTCCAGCAAGGTCGTCAGATGCCCCTCTGCCGGAACCGTGTTGGTGCGGACCGTGACACGCAGAGCTGCTTCAGCGGCGGTCCACGGGTCCAGCGTTCCCCATCCCCCGACGTACACGATCTTCCGCAGTGGGCGGCGGACGAAGTTGCCCTTACCGTGGATCTTCTCGACGAGCCCTTCGCCCTGGAGGACCGCGAGGGCACTCCGCAGTGTCACCGTGCTGACCTTGTATCGGTCGGCGAGGCCGAGCTCGGACGGCAGGCGTTCGCCGGGCTTGATGTGGCCTGTCGTGATCTGATGCCTGAGATCGTCGGCGATGTCGTGATAGCGCGATGGCACGGACCGGATCACCGCCTTCTCTGCATGCGAACGGCAGCGAGCCGGGTTCGCGCATGCATGGTCAGTAGTTCCCCTGACTCGAAGAGGAGTTGCTTGGCGCCTTGAGGGAGTTGGAAGAGGTCGCTCACCCGGCACGCTTGGCCACCGAGTTGGATGATGTCGCCCCGCTGCACGGTGGCCGCGGTGACCTCAACGTTGGATACCAGCGCGCCGCCAGGTGCCCAGCCGCTCACCGCTCTGTCTCCGTGGGCGTGGAGTGGCGGGACGCCGAGTGACACGGGCAGGCGCATGTCTCGTAGACAATCGGCAGGTCGACCGGTGCGGGGACCGGGGACGACTCTGCGCAAGCATGGTGTGTGCCGATACGGCAGGCCGCCGACCGGTAGGGAACGGCCGAGACCTCGACGGTGTGGGGCCGTTGGCGAGCAGGCATCAGCGGACCCCCGCCAGAGAGGACCAGGCCTCAGCAGGCAAGTGAGAAGCGACTACCACCGTGCGCGGCCGTGCTCGTCGCCCCCAAGCCAGCATGTACGGGCGGACGAGCGCGTTTTCCTCCCCCGCGAGCCGGTGACGGTGGTTCGCGGTATCGGGAGCCCGGCCCAGGACGACCATCAACGTGTCAGTGGGCGCAGGGACAACGAGGGCGGCCGTCGGCTGGGAGGGCCGTAAGGGACGGCGGTGCCTGCCCTTGGGGAAGTACCGCGCTCTGGTGAGCGAGACGGCACGGCGGATACGGTTGAGCACGCTGCTCAGCGCCTATCGCTGATGGCTCGGTCCCCCGACATCGCCCGTCGTGGGGACCGCTTTGTGTACGACCGCCCAGAGGGTGCGGTCGTTCAGGCTGGTGGCGAGGAGCCCGAACCGATCGGCCTCAGCCACCACTTCCAGGGCCTCCCGCCATAAGTCGGCGGAGAGCGACTCTGGCACCTCCGCTTGGACCGACGCGTACCGGAAGCGCTCCTCCACGCGCGCGGGAAGTCCGATGTCGGACAGCCGGGCAGCGATGGCCGCCGCGCTAACTCCCGAAGCGGGCACAGGGCAGCCTCCGTTAACCAGCGATCACTTTGAGTGAAGCTAGTTAACTAGGTTAGGGCTAGTGGACTAGATTTTCCATATGTCTGAGCAGCCGCCCTATCTCCGCATCGCTGACGAACTCCGGCGGCGGATCGCGGAGCATGTGTGGGAACCCGGGGACCGCCTGCCTTCCCGCACCCAGATCGGCCAGGAGTGCGGGGTGGGCGAGAACGTGGTCCGTCGGGCACAGGAGCTGCTGATCTCCCAGGGAGTGCTGGAGGGCCGCGCCGGATCGGGCACCTACGTCGCCGAGCCCCGGCAACGGGTCCGAGTCGTCCGGTCGTCGGCGCGAGAGCGGCCCGACGCGTCACCGTTCCGGGCGGACATGAAGGCCTTGGGCAGGCAAGGGGATTGGGAGAGCCGGACCGAAGCCAAGGTGCCGGCTCCGGCAGACGTCGCAGCGCGGCTCGGCATCGCCGAGGGCGACCTGTGCGTCCGGACGACGTACGAGTTTCTGGCCGACGGCAGGCCGATGCAGCTGTCGACGAGTTGGGAGCCGTACGACCTCACCGCCGGCACGCTCGTAGTCCTCCCCGAGGGAGGACCCCACGCCGGTACGGGGGTTGTGAACCGCATGGCCGCAATCGGCGTCACCGTCGGCCACGCCGTGGAGCAGCCGGAGCCGAGGCAGGCAACCGCCGACGAGGCGTCACTTCTCGGCATCCAGAAAGCCGCCCTTGTCACGCACATCCGGCGGACGTACTACAGCGACGACGGGCGGCCCGTGGAGACGGCAGACATCGTGGTCCCCGCCGCTCACTGCGAGATCGTCTATGAGATCCCGATCGATCGCCACCACTAGCCCTCGCGCGGGAGCCCTCGCGCGCCGGTCCGCTTTGCATCCTGCAATTTCGCGCCGGTCAGCTTGGCGCCACGGAAGTCCGCGTTGGTGAGGTCCGCTTTGGTCAGGTCCGCGTTCGTCAGGTCCGCGTGGCGAAGGTTCGCACCTGCCAGGTTTGCCTCACGAAGGTCCGCGTTGCTCATCTTGGCGTTCCGAAGATCTGTGTCGTCCAGCCAGGCGGACTGCAGGTCCACGCAGAATGCTGGCTCGATCTCCTGACCGGTCTCCGTAAGAATGCCTCCCCCACAGGTCATGTCTGTTTCACGAAGGTTCGCGCCTGTGAACACCGTGCCGACGAGGCTCGCCGCCGTCAGATCGGCCGCCCTGAGATAGGCCTCATCAAGATAAGCACTCTCTAGGTTCGCGTAGCTCAAGGACGCTTTGCGGAGGTTTGCGCCGCTCAGAGTGGCCCAGCGGAGGTCGGCGTCGGACAGGTCAGCCTCCGGGAGGTTGATGGAGGCCTTGCCGGTGAAACGGAGGCCGCGGAGGTCGGTATAAGTCAGGTCGATGATCGTCTCGCTGTCCCGTTCTGGGCGGCGTCTGGCCAGCGTGGCGATCGCCGCCTGGACATCAGCCTTAGGTCTGTGATCGTCGCGGCTGGCAGCCAGTGGTTCCCTGAGGCTTTCGGTACTCGATCCGGCATGCCGCTGTGCAAAGGCGGCCAGCACGGAGACGACCGTGGGGTGGTCACGGACGGAGTCCTGCATGATGCGTTGCAGGGCGTAGATGCCGCCCAGCCGGACGTCTAGGGACTGCGATCCCAGATTGCCGATCGCGGCATTGAACCGGCTGGTGATCTGTCCATGCTCGGAGATCCGCAGTTCCTTGCTGGCCTGTCCGACCTGCATCCAGGTGAACAGCAGCGCGCCCAGAGCGGCGAGCCCAGGCAGGCTGACCGCGATCAGAGAGACCATCTGCATCCGGTCCCGGCCCTCGTACGCGGGCCCCGCCGAACGGCCATGGTGTCGACGCCGGCTAACGCGACGGCGCCGACGAGCGCTACGACGAAGCTCGTCGACGCTCAGTTTGCTAGCCACCCGCCCATCGCATCCCGCCTACCGAGCGGCAGCAACACTTACTACTCCGAGGAGACGGAAACCCAGGTCTGCCTGTTGATCAAACGAAACTCCCTAGCCGTAGCTCCGCACCTGTCGAAGTCGAATGCGTGTTGAAGGCTGATTGACGAGACGCCCAACGCCACAAGAGAAGCAGGTCAGCAGGGGTGTAAGACTCGTCCAGCCAAGCGCCTTCTAAGCCCTCACTACAAGCCTGCCGGTACACCCCAGCAGGCCCCTTCGCGCCGCGTGACCGGATCCGCTCTCTTGTTGATGCTTCATGCACGTGTCACACAGTTGGTAGGCGGTGACTGGGGGAGGGGAGCATTGCATGTCAGTGTTGGGTGGCTATCCGGTAGGGCCGTCGGCCTGGGCCGTCGAGCGGTTTGGGCGGCATGCCGGCGCGCTTGCTGCTGAGGTCCCGGTGCAGCTATCCAAGGCCCATGGGAAGGCTCATGCCGCACACCTTGCTGTAGGGCTGAAGAAGCGGAGTCCCTACGGTGTCGCCCTTGCGGGGTTGGTGCGCGAGAACCTGGCAGAGACCGCGCGCCAGCTGGGGGAGGCCGTGCGAGACGCGCGCGGATACGAGTACGCGGTGATCAACGATCACGCACTCTTCCCCTTCCGCTACGCGGACAGGCCGAGGCCCCTGGACCGAGCCCGATTGCCCGCCAATGCGTCGCCCACTCGGCACCGGCTGTTCCGGGCGCACGGGCCGCAGCCTCCAGAAGGCCTGTTCGACGTCGATGAGGACTTGGCGACCGAGGAGTACCTGGGGCTGCACGAAGCGTTCGAGGAGCTGGGGGCTTCCACCAGGTTGGTCTGTGTGTTCTTCACGGCTGACGCCGAGAACGGCATCCATGCCATTCACTGGGGCGACGCCCATCTCGAACCCGACCGCACCTTTACATGGCCGTACAGGGAACAGCTCCCGGTCGCCCCAGTGCAGATGGAATGACGGTCCGGGGGCGCCGCCACCTGGACACATCCGGCGAAGGCTGAGCGAGTCCTGGGCCGTCCCTGGGCCGTGCGAAGCCGACCAACGCCGACAGTCGGCACCCACGGGTGACCACCCCCACCCCGCTCTGGCCTGGGCCCCCAGAGTTGATCTGCCACACTGGAACGGTTATGCCTGCACCCGGAGAACTCACTTTCGTCGCCCCCCGCGGAGCCAAGAAGCCGCCGCGGCACCTTGCCGACCTCACTCCTGCCGAGCGCAAGGACGTCGTCGCTGCGATCGGCGAGAAGCCGTTTCGTGCCAAGCAGCTCTCGCAGCACTACTTCGCGCGGTACGCGCACGAACCGGAGCAGTGGACCGACATCCCGGCCGGGGCGCGGGCCAAGCTGCGGGAGGAGCTGTTCCCGGAGCTGATGACGGTGGTGCGGCATCTGTCGACCGACCAGGGCACCACGCGCAAGACGCTGTGGCGGCTGTTCGACGGGACGCTCGTCGAGTCGGTGCTGATGCGGTATCCGGACCGGGTGACCATGTGCATCAGCTCCCAGGCGGGGTGCGGGATGAACTGCCCGTTCTGTGCCACGGGGCAGGCGGGGCTGGACCGGAATCTGTCGACCGCCGAGATCGTGCATCAGATCGTGGACGGGATGCGTGCGCTCCGGGACGGGGACGTGCCCGGTGGGCCTGCCCGGCTTTCCAACATCGTCTTCATGGGGATGGGTGAGCCGCTCGCCAACTACAACCGGGTCGTGGGCTCCATTCGGCGGCTGACCGATCCGGAACCGGACGGGCTCGGGCTGTCCCAGCGCGGGATCACCGTCTCGACCGTCGGTCTCGTCCCGGCCATCCACCGGTTCGCCGACGAGGGCTTCAAGTGCCGGCTCGCGATCTCGCTGCACGCGCCCGACGACGAGCTGCGCGACACCCTCGTACCCGTGAACACGCGGTGGAAGGTGCGCGAGGTGCTCGACGCCGGCTTCGCGTACTCCGCCAAGTCGGGCCGTCGGCTGTCCATCGAGTACGCGCTCATCCGCGACATCAACGACCAGGCCTGGCGTGGTGACCGGCTCGGGCGGCTGCTCAAGGGCAAGCCGGTGCATGTGAACCTGATCCCGCTGAACCCGACTCCGGGCTCGAAGTGGACCGCGTCGCGTCCCGAGGACGAGAAGGCGTTCGTCGAGGCCATCGCCGCGCATGGTGTGCCCGTGACGGTTCGGGACACCCGTGGTCAGGAGATCGACGGGGCGTGCGGGCAGCTCGCCGCGACCGAACGGTAGTCTGATCGCCGTAGGTACATTTTCCTATGGCGTAAATACATCTTCATATTCCGACAGGGGAGCGCCACAGCGCTGAGAGTGCGGCATCGGCCGCAGACCCTCCGAACCTGGCCCAGGTCATTCTGGGTAGGGAGATCGGTCACCACTCGAGCTGTTGCGCCCTGCCCGGAGCCTTCCCAAGGGTTCCGGGCAGGGCCGCGTCTCTTCCTGGTCACCCCCAGGAGGAATTAGTGAGCATCACCAAGAAGTCCACGGTGAAGTCCGTGGCCCTGGCCGTCGGGCTGGGCCTCGTCGCGCTGCCCGCGCTGTCCGCGTGCGGGTCGTCCGACACCGACGGCGGCGACGGCGGCGGCGGGTCCAAGACCGTCACGCTCGTCAGCCATGACTCGTGGGCCGTCTCGAAGAGCGTCCTCGCCGCCTTCGAGAAGCAGTCCGGCTACAAGGTCAGGGTCCTGGAGGACGGCGACGCCGGGCAGGCCGTCAACAAGGCCATCCTCACCAAGGACAACCCGCAGGGCGACGTCTTCTTCGGTGTCGACAACACCCTGCTCTCGAGGGCACTGGACAACGGGCTGTTCCAGTCCTACGAGGCGAAGGGCTCCGACCTGGTCCTGCCCGAGTACCGGGTCGACCAGGACCGGCACCGAGTCACCTCCGTCGACACCGGCGACATCTGCGTCAACTACGACAAGGCGTACTTCAGCAAGCACAAGCTGGCCCCGCCCAGCTCGTTCGACGACCTGATCAAGCCCGAGTACAAGAACCTCCTCGTCACCGAGAACGCCTCCGCCTCCTCGCCCGGCCTCGGCTTCCTCCTCGGCACCGCCGCCAAGTACGGCGACGACGGCTGGCAGGACTACTGGAAGAAGCTGAAGGCCAACGGCGTGAAGGTCGTCGACGGCTGGGAGCAGGCCTACAACGAGGAGTTCTCCGGCTCCGCCGGCGGTAAGAAGGCCAAGGGCGACCGGCCGCTCGTCGTGTCGTACGCCTCCTCGCCGCCCGCAGAGGTGATCTACGCCGATCCGAAGCCGACGACCGCGCCGACGGGTGTCGCGACCGGCACCTGCTTCCGGCAGGTCGAGTACGCGGGTCTGCTCAGCAACGCCGAGAACGCCGAGGGCGGCAAGGCGCTGCTGGACTTCATGCTGACCAGGACGTTCCAGGACGACATGCCGCTGAACATGTTCGTCTACCCGGTGCGCGAGGCTGCCCAGGTCCCGCCGGAGTTCGTGAAGTACGGCCCGCAGGCCAAGAACCCCGAGACCCTGGACCCGTCGAAGATCGCCGACAACCGTGACGACTGGGTCAAGTCGTGGACCTCGCTCGTACTGAAGTAGCCCCTCGCAAGGGCACCTTCCGTGAGGGACGCACGCGGAGCGCGGCGGTGCGGCTCGGCCTCATCACCGTGCCCGTCGCGTTCTTCGCGGTCTTCTTCGCCCTTCCCGTCGCCGCGATTGTCGCGCGCGGCCTGAAGGTCGACGGGGTCTGGCAGTTCGGGCGCCTCCTGGACGTGCTCGGACAGTCCGACATCCGGCACGTCCTGTGGTTCACCACCTGGCAGGCGCTCGCCTCCACCGCGCTGACCCTGCTGATCGCGCTGCCGGGCGCCTACGTCTTCGCCCGCTTCGACTTCCCCGGCAAACAGATCCTGCGGGCCGTGGTGACCGTCCCGTTCGTGCTGCCGACGGTCGTCGTCGGTACGGCGTTCCTCGCGCTCGTCGGCCGCGGCGGACTCCTCGACGAGCTGTGGGGCGTACGGCTCGACACCACCGTGTGGGCCATCCTGCTCGCGCATGTCTTCTTCAACTACGCCGTCGTCGTACGGACGGTCGGCGGGCTCTGGTCGCAGCTCGACCCGCGGCAGGAGGAGGCCGCGCGGATGCTGGGCGCGTCACGCCTCACCGCCTGGCGGACCGTCACCCTCCCGGCCCTGGGCCCCGCCGTGGCCGCCGCCGCGCTGATGGTCTTCCTGTTCACCTTCACCTCCTTCGGTGTGGTGCAGATCCTCGGCGGCCCGACGTTCTCGACGCTCGAAGTCGAGATCTACCGGCAGACGTCGGAGATCTTCGACCTGTCCACGGCCGCCGTCCTGACGATCGTCCAGTTCCTCGCCGTGGGCGCGATCCTCGCCGTGCACGCCTGGACGGTACGGCGACGGGAGAGCGCCCTGCGCCTGGTGGACGCGTCGGTGACAGCGCGGCGGCCACGCGGCGCCGGGCAGTGGTCGCTGCTGGCCGGTGTCCTGGTCGTCGTAGCCGTGCTCCTGGTGCTGCCGCCGGCCGTGCTGGTGCAGCGGTCGCTGGACGCGCCCGGCTTCGGCTACTACCGGGCGCTGACCAGTGCCGACGGCGGGGTCTTCCTCGTCCCGCCCATCGAGGCGATCGGCAATTCCCTGCAGTACGCCGTCGTCGCCACCCTCATCGCCGTGCTGATCGGCGGTCTGGCGGCGGCCGCGCTGACCCGACGGGACGCGGGCCGGTTCGTACGCGGTTTCGACGCGCTGCTGATGCTGCCGCTCGGGGTGTCCGCGGTGACGGTCGGGTTCGGGTTCCTGATCGCACTGGACGAGCCGCCGCTGGACCTCAGAAGCACGTGGATCCTCGTCCCGCTCGCCCAGGCGCTGGTCGGAGTGCCGTTCGTCGTACGGACCATGCTGCCCGTGCTGCGGGCCGTGGACCAGCGGCTGCGCGAGGCGGCTTCGGTGCTGGGGGCGTCGCCGTGGCGGGTCTGGCGTGAGGTGGATCTGCCGATGGTGCGGCGGGCGCTGCTGATCGCGGCCGGGTTCGCCTTCGCGGTGTCGCTGGGCGAGTTCGGGGCGACCGTGTTCATCGCGCGGCCCGACAACCCGACGCTGCCGGTGGCCGTGGCGAAGCTCCTCGGGCGGGCCGGAGATCTCAACTACGGGCAGGCAATGGCCCTTTCGACGATTCTGATGATCGTGTGCGCGGTGGCGCTGCTGGTGTTGGAGCGGCTGCGGCTGCGCACCGACCGGACCGGGGAGTTCTAGATGCTGCTGAGCCTTGCGGACGCGACGGTCCGGTTCGACGGGCGGGCCGTGCTGGACGGGGTCGGCCTCGACGTCGCCGAGCACGAGATCGTGTGCGTGCTGGGGCCGAGCGGCAGCGGCAAGTCGACGCTGCTGCGGGTGGTGGCCGGGCTTCAGTCACTGGACCAGGGCCGGGTGCTGCTCGACGGGCGGGACCAGGCGGGGGTGCCCGCGCACAAGCGGGGCGTCGGCCTGATGTTCCAGGACCATCAGCTCTTCCCACAGCGGGACGTCGGCGGCAACGTGGCCTTCGGGGCACGGATGCACGGCTCCTCGAAGGCCGAACAGGCGGATCGGGTAAGGGAGTTGCTCGACCTGGTGGGACTGCCGGGCGCCGCCCGCCGTGCCGTCGCCTCCCTGTCCGGCGGTGAGCAGCAGCGCGTGGCGCTGGCCCGTGCGCTCGCGCCCCGGCCGCGGTTGCTGATGCTGGACGAGCCGCTGGGCCAGCTCGACCGCTCGCTGCGGGAGCGGCTCGTGGTCGAACTGCGGGAACTGTTCGGCCGGTTGGGCACCACCGTGCTGGCCGTGACGCACGACCAGGGCGAGGCCTTCGCGCTCGCCGACCGGGTCGTGGTGATGCGGGACGGGCGGATCGCCCAGACCGGTACGCCTCTTGAGGTGTGGCAGCGTCCGGTGGACGAGTTCGTCGCCCGCTTCCTCGGCTTCGACAACGTCGTCGAGTCAACGGTCGCCGGGGAGGCCGCGGACACCCCCTGGGGCAAGCTGCCGGTGGGCGAGGGCGCCGCACAGGGCACCCGGACGCTTCTCGTACGGCCGGCCGGGGTGCGGCTCGTGTCCCCGGACTCGGGGTTGCGCTGCACGGTCACGGCGCGCACGTTCAGGGGCACGCATGTCGCCGTGCACCTCCAGCCGGAGGACGCGCCGCGCCTGGAAGCGGCGTGTGCGCTGCGGGAGGCGCCCGAGGTCGGGGACGCCGTCGGCGTGGAGTTCGACGCGGCGGAAATTGTGCTGCTGGGCTGATCACCCCGCACATAGGGTGCGGGGCATGACGTCTCTCCCGCACGACCGTTACTGCGACGAGATCGCCCACCAGGTCGGCCTGTTGAGGGCCGTCGTGACCTCGGGCGCCGACCTGTCGGCCACCGTGCCGACCTGCCCGGACTGGTCGCTGGAGCAGCTCGTGCGGCACACGGGCGGGGCCCTGCGCTGGGTGGAGCTGACCGTGCGGACCCGGGCCGAGGAGGAGATTCCGGAGGAGCAGGTGCCGGGGATCGCCGGCCCCGAGGGCGAGGGTGACGCCGCCGCGCTCGACGCCTGGCTCGCGCAGACCGGCGAGATGATCGTCGGCACGCTGCGGGAGGCCGGTCCCGACGCCAAGGTGTGGGGCTGGGCCGGGGTGCTCAACGCCGGGTTCTGGGCCCGCCGTATGACCCACGAGATCACGATCCACCGCGCGGACGCGACACTCGCCGCCGGCCTGCCCTTCGAGGTCGCGCCCGACATCGCCGCCGACGCGATCGACGAGTGGCTGGAGATCGTCGAGTGGGCGCAGCGGACGCTGCCGGACGATCCGGCGCGGGAGCTGTGCCGGCCGGGGAGCAGCATCCATCTGCACGCCACGGACAGCACCCCCGAGCTGAATGCCGAATGGTCCATCGACCTCGACCACGACGTCATCGCCTGGCGGCGCGGCCACGAGAAGGCGACCGTCGCGCTCCGCGGCCCGCTCACCGCCGTACTGCTCGCCTTCTACCGTCGGCTGCCGCTGGACAGCCCGGAGTTGGAGGTCCTCGGCGAGCGGGAGCTGCTGGAGTTCTGGCTGGAGCGGGCGAAGTTCGGCTGACAGGCGTGGGGCGTGGCCCCGGGGAACAGGCGTGTGGCCCGCCCCCGGGGAAGGGGACGGGCCACAGCGGTGGTGCTCTACGGGCGCGTCAGCGGTCGCTGCTCGCCCCGCGGCGCCGCAGTCCGAAGAAGACCGCGCCGCCACCGATGGCGACCAGGCCGACCGCGATGCCGGCGATCAGGCCGGTGTTGGAGTTCGCACCGGTCTCGGCGAGGTTGGAGTCATCGGTCGCCGGGGACGGGGCGCTGCCCGTGTCCGCGGGAGCGGTGCTCTCGCTCTCCGAGGGCGTCGGAGCGGGGGTCTCCTCGGCCGGGGTCGAGGCGGAGTCCGACGGGGTCGGGGTGCCCGACGGAGCCGGCGGCTCCTCCTCTTCCTTCTTGCAGGCCGTCGACGGGGTCGTGAGGTTCGGCTTGATGTCCTCGTCGACGTAGCCCGCGGCCTTGACGTGGACGCGGTACTCGGCGTCCGGCTTCCAGTTCTCGGCGAAGGTGATGGTGACACCCTCGCGGGAGCCCTTGACCACCTGCTCGCCGACCTTCTTCAGGTCGGCGCCGTTGTTCTGCAGGTAGACGCTGATGGTCGCGGGGATGCCGCTGGGGTCCACGTCGGTGACCGTGATGACGCCCTTGTCGCCGTCGCACTTGGCTTCGGCGGCGAATTCACTGATGTTGCAGGCGAGGGCGTTGCCCGCGAGGCCGAGCGCGAGTGCGGCGGAGGCGGACGCAACACCAAGAGCGCGCACGGAGCGCGCAACAGTACGGCGGTTTATGGACACGTTTGTCCTTACGAGTTGCACCACTGAGGGGGGTTGAACGAGGCGGCGATGGGACACATCACCGTCCCCAGGAGTCTCACAGGTTTATAAGCGTGGCATAAGCAGTGTCAACGCATATGCCCTCCGCACGCGTTGGCTTTGCCCTCTTATTGCTCGCCGAGGCGTTTCAGCGCCTGCGGAGCCTGCTCGATCCGGTCGACCAGGGCGATACGGGACTCCATCGACCGATCCCGGGCGAGGGCCTGCAACAGCGGCCAGGTCGGCAGCTTCTGAGTCCAGTGGGCCTTGTTCACGAGCACCATGGGGGTGGGCTCGCCGCGCGACTCGTAGTAGTTCGGCGTCGCGTTGTCGAAGATCTCCTGCACGGTGCCGGCGGCGCCCGGCAGGAAGACGACGCCCGCGTTCGAGCGGGCCAGGAGGCCGTCCTCGCGGGTGGCGTTGGCGAAGTACTTCGCGATGTGGGAGGCGAAGGGGTTCGGCGGCTCGTGGCCGTAGAACCAGGTCGGGATGCCGACGGAGCGGCCGCCCTGCGGCCAGCGGCTGCGCACCTCGAAGGCGGCCGTCGCCCACTCGGTGATCGAGGGCGTGAACAGGGGCGCCTTCGCCAGGAGTCGGAGGGCGTCGCCGAGCATCTCGTCGTCGTGCGGGGCGGCGTACGCGCCGAGGTTCGCCGCCTCCATCGCGCCCGGGCCGCCGCCGGTGGCGACCGTGAAACCGGCGCGGGCCAGTTCCCGGCCGAGCCGCGCGGCGCCCTCGTACGCCTCCGTGCCGCGGCGCATCGCGTGGCCGCCCATGACGCCCACCACCCGGGCGCCGGACAGGAGTTCGTCGAGCGCGTCCGATATGGAGTCGTCGTGGATCGCACGGAGCATGGAGGCGTGGATGTCGCGGTCGGCCTTGGTCCGCTGGAACCAGGCATACGCGTGGGCGTCGGGCGTGTTCTCGTAGCCGTCCGCCAGTGACGCGAAGAGATCGTCGGGCGAGTAGACCAGGCCCCGGTACGGGTCGAAGGGCAGGTCGGGGACCGGCGGGAAGACCAGGGCGCCGTCCGTGCGGATCTTCGCCGCCGCGTCCTCGCGCATCGAGCAGCCCAGGAAGACGGCGCCCGCCGTGTCCGCGGTGAGCAACTCGCGTGTACGGTCCGTCAGGTCGACGGCCTGGATACGGAATCCGGCGAGGGAGCCGCGCGCCGAGACGGTCGCGTCGAACTCCTCCAGCGTTTCGATCTCACGGTCGTTGTGGTGGGCCGCATGGGCGGGCATCGTCTGCACCCGCCCATGCTAGGCACCGGCCACGGGACGGCGGGGATCAGCCCTCGATGGCCGACGGGTCCATCCACACGACCTCCCAGGTGTGGCCGTCGAGGTCGTCGAAGGCGCGGCCGTACATGAAGCCGTGGTCCTGGGTCTCGCCGGTGACGGAGCCGCCCGCGGCGACCGCCTTCTCGACGAGCTCGTCGACCTTCTCGCGGCTCTCGGAGCTCAGCGCGATCAGCACCTCGCTGCTCTTGGTCGCGTCCGTGATCTGCTTCTTCGTGAACTGGGCGTACTTCTCGTGGGTGTGCACCATCGCGACGATGGTCTCGCTGATCACGACCGAGGCGGTCGTGTCGTCGCTGAACTGCTCGTTGATCGAGTAACCGAGCTCCGTGAAGAACTTCTTCGAGGCGCCGAGGTCGTTCACGGGCAGGTTCACGAAGATCATCTGCTGGTAGGCGGGGGCGGTCATCGTGGTCTCTCCCTCAGGTGGCTGCTGCTGTCGCTGCTGTTCGGTGGGATAGACCGGGGGTCCTGGCGGAAGTCATCGCCGGGCGGAGATTTTTTTCCTACGAGTTTCAGCGGGCCAGGGGCGCCGCGGCCAGTTCGGCCACGATCAGGGTGAGCGGGCAGAAGAAGACCAGCAGCGTGCCGGCGCGCAGGGCTGCCGCGCTGCGGAGCAACGCGGTGGGGGCGCCCAGGCGGAGCAGTGCGGCCGTGGTGTCCGCGCGGGCCTGCTTGGCCTCCACGGCGGCCGTGAGGAGGGTGGCCACGGCACAGCCGGTGACCACGGTGGCGCCGACGGCGGTGAGGGGCCCGATGGCGTCCCTGGCCACGGGGGCGGACAGGGGCGCCATGGCGTACGCCGCGGAGGCCACGGCGCAGACGACGCCGAGGGGGCGCCCGATGCGGGTGGCTTCGGCCATCAGGACACGGCCCGCGAGGAGGCGTACCGCGCCCGGGCGTACGGCCTGCAGGACGCGGCCGCAGAGGTGGGTGAGGCCGGGGGCTGCCAGGGCCAGCCCGAGGGCGGTCAGGAGCCAGCCGACCAGGACAGCCGCGGGGCCGGTGGGGAGGGCGGCGGGAAGGGTGAGGGGGGTGGGGGTGGCGGTGCGGCCCGCGTAGGCCTCCACGGCGATGCCTGCGGCGAGGACCGCGATGCCCCAGGGAAGGCCGGCGGGGGGCTTGGCGGGAGCCGGCAGGGGGGTCACGTGGTCCAGTGCTGGGCCGGCGTCGTCAGCCGCGGGGTCGGGCGCGCGGTCCGGCGCGGGTGGGGTGCCGTCGGTGTCCGGGGCGGGCGCCACTTCAGCGGTACGACTGCCCGCGGACGGCGCGGCTGCGCCCTCGCCGTCCTCCGCGGCGCCGGGCGCGGCCGTACGGCCCCGCCTCAGGTGGGCCCCGAACCTGCCGTACGCACCGAAGGTTTCCCGGGCCATCGACCTGCCGTACCCGCCAATGCCGCTGTACGCCCGCCCCGCGCCTCGTGCCCCGGTGGATCCGGGCTCCATGGGGCGCAGCACCAGTGCCACCGCCGTCGACGCGATGGCCGGGGTCAGGGACAGCAGCGTCAGGGCGGCCGGCAGGGGGAGGGGGGCGTTCGCTGCCAGGAACTGCGCTGCGGCGCCGTCGAAGGGCATGCCGGTCAGGTCGCCCCGGAGGTGGAGGAAGACGAGCAGCGCGAGCATCGAGCCGAGGGCGCAGGACAGGGCCGTGGTGGTGGCCGACACCAGCATCAGACGGGCCGGGCCCAGTCCGATCGCCGAGAGGCCGGGGCGGGGCTTGGTGCCGGGGTCCGTGCGCGCCACCGCGACCGCGAAGTGGATCGTCGCGGCCAGCGGGGGCACACACCAGGCAAGGCGGAGGACCGCCGCGGACGTGTCGGTGTGGGACATGGCGTAGCCCAGGGCGCACAGCAGCAGGAAGCCCGTGCCGGCCGACGCCGCCGCCAGGAGCAGGCGGCGCAGCTGTACGGCGGGCTGGGCGCTGCGGCTCAGACGGAGAGCGAGCACGCGGCCCGGCCTTCCGTCGCGGTGACCGGGGGCAGGTGCACCGTGTTCACGCGCCGTCCGTCGAGCAGGGCGAGGGTGCGGTCGGCGAAGGCCGCGTTCTCCGCGTCGTGGGTGGCCAGCACGACCGTGATGCCGTGCGAGCGGGCCGCTGTCGTCAGGGTGCGCAGGACGTGCGCGCGGTCGGCGCGGTGCAGCGGGGCCGTCGGCTCGTCGGCGAACAGGACCGTGGGGGAGGGGGCCAGGGCGCGGGCGATGCAGACGCGCTGGCGTTCGGCCTGGACGAGCTGGTGCGGGCGCTTGCGGGCCGCCTCGCCGACGTCCAGGCGGTTCAGCCACTCCAGCGCGGTCGTCTTGGCGCGGCGGCGGCTGGTGCCGCGCAGCATCAGGGGGAGCGCGGCGTTCTCCCAGACGTTCAGCTCGGGGACGAGTGCCGGGGCCGGGTCGATCCAGGTGAAGCGGTCCCGGCGGAGCCGTTCGCGCGCCATCGCGGTCATGGTGTGCACCGGCACGCTGTTGAACCAGACCTCGCCGCTGCGGGCGGGGGCCAGGCCGGACAGACACTGCAGGAGAGCCGTCTTGCCGCTGCCGCGGGGACCGGTGACGGCGAGGATCTCCCCCTCACGCACACCCAGCGAGACCCCGCCGAGCGCGGGGGAGCCGTCGTGGTGCGTGAAGTGCAGCGCGCGTGCCCAGAGCACGTCGTTGTCCGGCGGAGCCTCCATGGGCGTACACCTCGTCAGATCCGTAGTTCCCGGGCCGTTCCCCCGTGCGGGGGAACGAAGACAGGGCCGATCGGTTACCAGGCACGCTAAGGATCCGGGGGCGCAACGGCGGACAGCACGCGGCGGGGGTGCACCCTTCTCACTCCTACGGGTGCACCCCCGCCGTCGAACGAACCACGTACGGCTAGAGCTTGGTCCACGCCTCCGTCAGCGTCGCGCGCAGGATCTGCTCGATCTCATCGAACGTCTCCTGGTTGGAGATCAGCGGCGGCGCGAGCTGGACGACCGGGTCGCCGCGGTCGTCGGCACGGCAGTACAGACCGTTGTCGAACAGGGCCTTGGAGAGGAAGCCGTACAGAACCCTCTCGGTCTCCTCGTCGTTGAACGACTCCTTGGTCGCCTTGTCCTTGACGAGCTCGATGCCGTAGAAGAAGCCGTTGCCGCGGACGTCGCCGACGATCGGAAGGTCGTACAGCTTCTCCAGCGTCGCGCGGAACGCGGCCTCGTTGTCGAGGACGTGCTGGTTGAGGTTCTCGCGCTCGAACAGGTCGAGGTTGGCGAGGCCCACCGCGGCCGACACCGGGTGGCCGCCGAAGGTGTAGCCGTGCAGGAAGGTGTTGTCGCCCTTGTAGAACGGCTCGGCCAGGCGGTCGGAGATGATGCAGGCGCCGATCGGGGAGTAGCCCGAGGTCATGCCCTTGGCGCAGGTGATCATGTCCGGGACGTAGCCGAACTTGTCGCAGGCGAACATCGTGCCGAGGCGGCCGAAGGCGCAGATGACCTCGTCCGACACCAGCAGGACGTCGTACTGGTCGCAGATCTCGCGCACCCGCTGGAAGTAGCCGGGCGGGGGCGGGAAGCAGCCGCCCGCGTTCTGGACGGGCTCCAGGAAGACCGCGGCGACGGTTTCCGGGCCCTCGAAGAGGATCTGCTGCTCGATCTGGTCGGCGGCCCAGCGGCCGAAGGCCTCCGGGTCGTCACCGAAGATCGGGGCGCGGTAGATGTTGGTGTTCGGCACCTTGTGCGCGCCCGGGACCAGCGGCTCGAAGGGGGCCTTCAGGGCCGGCAGACCCGTGATGGACAGGGCGCCCTGCGGGGTGCCGTGGTACGCGACCGCGCGCGAGATGACCTTGTGCTTGGTGGGCTTGCCGGTCAGCTTGAAGTACTGCTTGGCCAGCTTCCAGGCGGTCTCCACCGCCTCGCCGCCGCCGGTGGTGAAGAAGACCTTGTTGAGATCGCCCGGCGCGTGGTCGGCCAGCCGCTCCGCCAGCTCCACGGCCTTCGGGTGGGCGTAGGACCAGATCGGGAAGAACGCGAGCTCCTGCGCCTGCTTGAAGGCGGCGTCGGCCAGCTCGACGCGACCGTGCCCGGCCTGCACCACGAACAGGCCGGCGAGCCCGTCGAGGTAGCGCCTGCCCTTGTCGTCGTAGATGTAGGTGCCCTCGCCCCGGACGATCGTCGGGACGGGAGCCTTCTCGTACGAGGACATACGCGTGAAGTGCATCCACAAGTGGTCGTACGCGGTCCTGCTGAGGTCCTGAGGGCTGTTGGTGCTCACGGTTATCGGGTCCTCACGGTTATCGGGTTCCCCACATGTAGGTCTGCTTCTTGAGCTTGAGGTAGACGAAGCTCTCCGTCGAGCGCACTCCGGGGACGGCGCGGATGCGTCGGTTGATGACGTCCAGGAGGTGGTCGTCGTCCTCGCAGACGATCTCCACCATCAGGTCGAAGGACCCGGCGGTCATCACCACGTACTCGCATTCGGCCATGGCGGTCAGTGCGTCGGCCACGGACTCCACGTCGCCCTCGACGTGCACGCCGACCATCGCCTGCCGGCGGAAACCCACGGTGAGCGGATCCGTGACGGCGACGATCTGCATGACGCCCTGGTCGAGCAGCTTCTGGACGCGCTGGCGCACGGCCGCCTCGGACAGGCCGACGGCCTTGCCGATGGCGGCGTACGGCCGGCGGCCGTCCTGTTGAAGTTGTTCGATGATGGCGAGGGAGACGGCGTCCAGCTGGGGACCGCCGTTCCTGGACTCGCGGGAGTCCCTGTGCTCTGCGCTTCGACTGGCCACGACGTCACTGTGCACGACGTCTCGACAGTTCCGCAAGGCCGATGCGATGAAATTCGTTGTTTGCGCGACCGAGACCTGCGGATTTCGCAGAAGAGGTGCCAGTGGGGGTGTTGAAAACGTGGGTCAGCCGATTAGGGTGGGTGTCTCAGAGAATGGACAGCTCTACCTGACAGGAGGCCGGCAGTGAGCACCGAGCTGCGTCGTCTGCGCAACTACATCGACGGTGAGTTCCGGGACGCCGCCGACGGACGGACCACCGAGGTGGTCAACCCCGCGACGGGCGAGGCGTACGCGACCGCGCCGCTGTCCGGGCAGGCGGACGTCGACGCCGCGATGGAGGCCGCCGCGCGTGCCTTCCCCGCGTGGCGTGACGTGACCCCCGCCGAGCGACAGAAGGCCCTGCTGAAGATCGCCGACGCGTTCGAGGAGCGGGCCGAAGAGCTCATCGCGGCCGAGGTGGAGAACACGGGCAAGCCGATCGGACTCACGCGGTCCGAGGAGATCCCGCCGATGGTCGACCAGATCCGCTTCTTCGCGGGCGCGGCGCGGATGCTGGAGGGCCGCTCGGCCGGTGAGTACATGGAGGGCCTGACCTCCATCGTGCGCCGTGAGCCGATCGGCGTCTGCGCGCAGGTCGCGCCCTGGAACTACCCGATGATGATGGCCGTATGGAAGTTCGCGCCGGCCCTCGCGGCGGGCAACACGGTCGTCCTGAAGCCGTCGGACACCACTCCGGCGTCGACCGTCCTGATCGCCGAGATCATCGGGGGCATCCTGCCCAAGGGTGTCTTCAACGTCATCACCGGCGACCGTGACACCGGGCGGCTCATGGTCGAGCACCCGACTCCGGCGATGGCCTCCATCACCGGTTCGGTACGGGCCGGCATGTCGGTCGCCGAGTCCGCCTCCAAGGACCTCAAGCGGGTCCACCTGGAGCTGGGCGGCAAGGCGCCGGTCGTCGTGTTCGCCGACACCGACATCGCCAAGGCCGTGGAGGACATCTCCGTCGCGGGCTTCTTCAACGCCGGGCAGGACTGTACGGCCGCCACGCGTGTCCTCGTCCACGAGGCCATCCACGACGAGTTCGTGCAGGCGCTCGCGAAGGCCGCCGCCGACACCAAGACCGGGCAGCCGGACGACGAGGACGTGCTGTTCGGCCCGCTCAACAACCCGAACCAGCTCAAACAGGTCTCCGGGTTCATCGAGCGGCTGCCCGCCCACGCCAAGGTCGAGGCCGGCGGTCACCAGGTCGGTGACAAGGGGTACTTCTACGCACCGACCGTGGTGTCCGGGCTGAAGCAGGACGACGAGATCGTCCAGAAGGAGGTCTTCGGTCCGGTCATCACCGTGCAGTCCTTCTCGGACGAGGCGCAGGCCCTCGAGTGGGCCAACGGCGTCGAGTACGCGCTCGCGTCGTCCGTGTGGACCAAGGACCACGGGCGTGCGATGCGGATGTCCAAGGCGCTGGACTTCGGGTGCGTGTGGATCAACACGCACATTCCGCTGGTTGCGGAGATGCCGCACGGCGGGTTCAAGAAGTCCGGGTACGGCAAGGACCTGTCGGCGTACGGGTTCGACGACTACACGCGGATCAAGCACGTGATGACGTCCCTGGACGCGTGACGCTGCGCTAGGCGCCGCGGGGGTCGTGGCCGTCTCACGGCTGCGGGTTCGATGTGGCCGGTCGCGCAGTTCCCCGCGCCCCTTCGCGGCGTCGCAGCCCCGGACGGAGTGAGTACCGTTCGGGGCTGCCGCTCGACATGGCGTCGATTGATCGGCCGCGGTCAGCAGCGGCATGCTGCGGCAATGGCCCTCCCCTCGATGAACTCCCCACTGTCCCGCCGGACTTTGCTGCGCACCCTCGGTGCGGGCGCTGCGCTCGGTGGGCTCGCCGGCTGCGGCGTGCGGCCCGCCTATGTGTCGCCGGGCGACCGGGCCGCCACCGATGTCTCCGCGACCGACAAGCGGCTCACCTGGGCGAACTGGCCGCTGTACATCGACACGGACGAAGAGGACGCGAGGCGCAGGCCCACACTGGAGGCGTTCGAGAAGAGCGCAGGGATCTCCGTCGACTATGTCGAGGAGATCAACGACAACGACGAGTTCTTCGGCAAGATCAGCCCCGCCCTGATGAACCATCAGCGCACCGGCCGCGATCTCCTCGTCATCAGCGACTGGATGTGCGCCCGGTTCGTACGGCTGGGCTGGGTGCAGGAGATGGACCGGGCCCGCCAGCCGAACGTGACGAAGTACCTGGACCCGCTGCTGCGTTCACCGGCGTTCGACCCCGGACGGAAGTACACCGTGCCGTGGCAGTCCGGCATCACCGGCATCGCGTACAACCGCCGTCGGCTGGGCCGCGACATCCACAGCGTCTCCGAGCTGTGGGCGAGCGACCTGAAGGGCCGGGTGACCCTGCTCTCCGGTCTGGACGAGGCCTTCGCGCTGCTCATGCAGGGCAACGGCGTCGACATCACCCGGTGGACCGCGGACGACTTCCACACCGTCTGCGACCAGGTCGACGAGCAGGTCCGCAAGGGCCAGATCCGCCGCTTCACCGGCAACGACTACATCAAGGACCTGTCGAGCGGCGACGTCCTGGCCTGCCAGGCCTACTCGGGCGATGTCATCCAGCTCCAGGCCGACGACCCTGACATCCGCTTCGTCGTCCCGGAGGAGGGCGCCGAGCTCTGGTCGGAGTCCCTGATGGTCCCCAACCTGGCCCGCCACAAAGCCAACGCCGAGCGGCTGATCGACTACTACTACGACCCCGAGGTCGCCGCCGACCTCGCCGCCTGGGTCAACTACGTCTGCCCCGTCCCGGCCGCCCAGGACGTCCTCGCCTCCGCCAAGGACGAGGAGACGGCGGCGCTGGCCGAGGATCCGCTGATCTTCCCGGACGCGGCAATGCGTCGGCGTCTCGCGATCGCTCGGGACATCACGTCGGACGAGCGGGTGGAGTTCGCGAAGCGATGGAACGCGATCGCGGGGTTGTAGGAGGCCCTTGCAGCCCCTGTGCCCCCTACCAGTGACCCTGCCGGTGCACCGCCGTGCGCCCCACCGTCGCCGCCAGTTTGCGCAGTCGGCGCCAGTCCAGGCGCGGGCCGCGCTGGGGGACGCCGGGGCGTTTGCGGGGGACACGGACGCGTAGGGCGCCCGAAGTGATGCGGCAGTGGACCGGGGCCGGCAGGACAAGGGCCTCGCCGTCGATGCCCGCCTCGATCTCCTCGCGGTCGGCCTCGATGACCACTTCGGTTGCGGTGAGGATGCTGAGGCCGGGCGGCGCGGGGTCGAGGAGCAGTGCGGCGGCCTCGGCCGCGCTGTCCACCCTGATGCCGAGGACGCCGAGAACGGCGGCGTCGAGGCGGTCGCGGCGGCCGAGCCCGAAGGGATCGTCCGTGCGGTAGGGGTTGTTGCTGACCAGCACGGCATGCGGGGCGTGGAGGGTCGTGTCCGCCGCCCGGACGGTCAGCAGCGGGCCCTGCTGGCGGGTGAGCAGGTCGGGCAGCAGCTCCAGGCTGGTGCCGATCTTGTCGTCGCGGTACCCGGGGCTCTGCACGATGGCCGCGTACGCGCCGAAGGAGGCGTTGTTGACGAAGGGGCGGCCGTTCGCGAAGCCGAGGTCGACGCGCAGCTCCACGCCGTCGACGAGCGCGTCGAGGCAGGCCGCGGGATCCTCGCGGTCGAGGCCCAGGTCCATGGCGAAGTGGTTGCGGGTACCGGCGCTGATCACCAGGAACGGGATGTCGTACGCGGCGGCGATGGCCGCGACCAGTGCCTGGGTGCCGTCCCCGCCTGCGACACCGAGCAGATCCGCGCCGTCCGAAACGGCCTTGCGGGCCAGGGCGGTGACGTCCTGATGCTCATCGGGGTCGAGGAGGACGACCTCGGCGCCGAGCCGTTCCGCCTTCTCCTTGAGCGCGAAGCGCTCCACCTTCCCGCCGCCCGAGCGGGGGTTCATGATCAGGATCGCCCGCCGCGGTGGCGCCGCCTTGCGCCCCCGCATCACCCGCACCCGTGAGCTCCCCGTGCCCCGCAGCGCGTACCGGCCGCTCCACACGGCCACCGTCCACAGCGCCACGGACGCCAGCAGCGCCCAGAAGAGGGTGGCGGCGAACAACGTGATCACGGCGGCCGGTACGGCCAGGGCCACGACGCCCGCCAACCAGCGCACAGGTCCGCGCAGCGTCAGCGTCCACCACACGGCGACGGCGCCGATCCCCAGGCCCGCCACACCGGCCACCAGGAGCAGCACGCCGCCGACCCCGCCGTAGGCGAGCGGCACGAGCACGGCGAGCCCTGCTGCGGCCAGCGAAGCCCGTGCCGCCCAACGTTGCCCCCGGTAAGCCCGTTCGCTCAGGTCCAGGCCCATGCGTCCTCCCTCGTCGGCGGACATCGTAGGGCCGGGCCGGTGCGGGCCGCATGGCGGCCGTCGGTTCGGGCTCCGCGACGGAGCCCGGCTTTGAACGTGTTCAACTCCAGGCGTACGCTGCCCCCATGAGCGACAGAGCCGCCCTGCTCAAGGGCATCCGCGTCTGGCTGGCCCTCTTCGTCGTCTGCCTGGTGCTCAGCGGCGCCACGGCCTTCCCCCTCGTCCACGAACTGCGCTGGACCGAGGACCTGTTGCGCGCCCTGTCCGTGCCGGAGCACCTCCCCGGCCTCATGGACTGGATCGAGCGCGTCCGGCGTGGTCTCGACACCGCCGACGCCGACTACCCCTTCCTGCTCTACGGCACGGACCTTCGCCCATCTCGTCATCGCGGTCGCCTTCTACGGCCCCTACCGCGATCCGGTCCGCAACATCTGGGTCGTCGAGTTCGGGATGATCGCCTGCGCGGGCATCATTCCGCTCGCCCTGATCTGCGGGCCGATCCGCGGCATCCCCCTGTGGTGGTCGGTGATCGACATGTCGTTCGGCGTCTTCGGGGTGATCCCGCTGTACGTCGTGCGGAAGAGGATCAAGCGGCTGGAGGCGCTGACGACGCCGTCAGCGCCTCCGGCTGCCGCCGTCGTCGTCAGCGGTTGAACGCCGGGAAGGCGAAGCGCTGGGCGATGGACAGGCCGTCGCCCTTCGCATCGGTCGAGTTGACGGAGTAGACGACCGTCCGGGACAGATTGCGGGTGGCCGCGACGACGGTGTGATAGCCGGGGCGGGAACCCGTCTTGCCCCAGATCTCCTTGCCGTTCAGCTCGAAACGCTCCAGCGAGGCACCCATGGTGGCCCCCTCGATGTCCGGGACCGCGAACATCTCCTTCAGCTGCGGCTCGGGCACGACCCGACCACGGAACAGGGCGAACAGCAGCCGTTCCAGGTCCGCCGTCGTCGAGATCATGTCGCCGGCCGCGAACCGGTCGGACATGTTCCACTCGGTCACGTCGACCAGCTTGCCGTCGATCCAGTCGTAGCCGCGGTTGTGCGGTCCGTGGACGCGAGGGTCCGGGCCGTCGGGAAAGGACGTGTGCCGCATGCCGAGCGGGCGGAAGATCCGTACGGCCGCCTGGTGGGCGTACGAGTCGCCGGTGACCTTCTCGATCAGCATGCCCAGCACCGTGTAGTGGATGTTGCCGTACCGCTGGTACTCGCCGGGCGCGTGATCGGGGTCGGGGCCCTTGGCGACCGACGCGGCCACCACCTCCTCGGGGGTCAGCGTCTCGAAGCGGTGCTCGTAACCGTCGTCGACGCCCTCACCGAGGGACGCCCCCGGCTGCAGACCGCTGGTGAAGTTCAGCAACTGCCGTACGGTGATGGGCTCGAAGTCCTCGGTGAGCAGGCCGGGCAGATACTGCTGCACCGTCCCGTCGAGGGAGATCCGCCTCTCGGCGGCGAGTTGCAGCACGATCGCCGAGGTCACGATCTTCGTCGTCGAACCGGCGCGGAAGCGGGCGTTCTGCAGCGCCGGCGCCCCGCTTCTCATGTCCCGCACGCCGGCCGCCCCGTGCCAGCTCCCCTTGCCGCCCACGCGGATCAGCGCGGCCGTGGCGTCCTTGTCGGGCAGCCCCGCGAGCGCGGCGCACAGGGCCTTGACGTCGGGGCCGCTCTTCGGGGCCGCCTCGATCGCGTGCGCGGAACAGGACGATGACGACGCGGGCCGCGCGGAGGCCGTCCCGGCGAGCGGCAGTGCGGCCAGGGTCAGGGCGAGCGCTGAGGTGAGGAGTGCGGGAAGCGGGCGTACGGGCATCTGCTGCTCCTGGAGTCGGGTCGGTGGGATGTCCGTGATCATCGTCGGGCCGTACGGTCCCGTGGCGGATCGTCGGTGAGGAGGGGCTGCGACCCTGGGGGATCCCGGAGCAAATCCCTTGCAGGGAACGGGGGTTGTGGGGGATCGCCCCTACGGGGTGCCGGTCGGCGAAAAAGTGTTATCGCCGACCCCTTCACCGCGTCTCCACTGGCGGAATGTGATCTCCGATATAGCCGACGGTGCTGGTCGGGCTGAGAAGGTGCGTACGGGCAGCGCATGACCCTGGAGAGGACGTACGTGGACGAGGGAGCCGGCAGGCAGTGGCGCTCCACCATCGCGGCGGCGCAGGCCGGTGACCGGCAGGCGCTGGACGAACTGGTGGAGGGCTGGCTGCCGCTGGTCTACAACGTCGTCGGACGTGCCCTGAACGGCCATGCCGATGTCGACGACGTCGTCCAGGAGACGATGCTGCGTGCCGTCGACAACCTCGGCTCGCTGCGGGACCCGGACAGCTTCCGCTCCTGGCTCGTCGCGATCGCCATGCGGCAGATCCGGGACCGGGCCCGCCGTAAGCAGCCCGCACCGCTGGAGGAGTCGGCGGCGCACGAGGCCACCGACTTCGCCGAACTCACCGTGCTGCGGCTTCAGTTGGAGGGGCAGCGGCGGGAGGTCGCGGAGGCGGTGCGCTGGCTGGACGCCGAGGACCGGCAGTTGCTGTCCCTGTGGTGGCTGGAGGTCGCAGGCGAGCTGACCCGGCGCGAACTGGCCGCCGCGGCCGGGATCAGCCGGCAGCACGCCGCGGTGCGCGTCCAGCGGGTGAAGGAGCGGCTGGAGACCGCGCGCGGCATCGTCCGCGCACTCGACGGCGCCTGCCCCGACCTGCGCGAACCGACCGCCCGCTGGAACGGACGCCCGGACTCCGTCTGGCGCAAACGGCTGGCCCGGCACATCAGGGGCTGCGGCTACTGCGGCGACACCCGCGAGGCCGTCGTACCGGCGGAACGCCTTCTCGTCGGCATCGCGCTCGTCCCGATCCCGGTCGGGTTCACCCTGTCGCTGGCTCTCGGCGGCAAGACGGCGGTCGCGGCAACGGCGACGGCCGCGGCGGCCTCCGTCGGCTGGTCCGCGAAGGTGATGGCCGCGATCACCCAGCCGGCCGTGGCGGTGACGGCCGGGGCGACACTCGTCGCGGGCGGCGCGTACGTCGTCACCCAGGCCCCGGACGCCCCGACCCGCGCTGCCGCACCCACCGCGGCGAGCACGGCCCGCCCGCCGGCGCCGGCCGTGTCACCGACGGCCACGCTCTCCCCGTCCCCCTCACCCTCGCCGTCCCCGTCACCATCGCGGAAGGCCGAGCTGTACGGCACGGTCGTCGACGCCGTCGACCGGGCCCCCGAACCGAACGCCCGGCCCGCCGCCCTGCCGCACCGCCCCGAGTCCGGTATCACCAGCACCTGGGGCGCGAAGGCCGTCATGCAGCACCGCGGCGAGAAGGTGACGCTCAGCGGGCAGGGCTACATCCTGGTGCGCTGGCAGATCTCCCCGCAGTCACGGCCCGGCGCGCTGGTCATGCCGACCTGGACCGGTCTGAAGGGCAGGCTCTTCCATGTCGCGTCCGGCGGCGGCCGTCGCATGGACGACACCACCGGCCCCGACACCACCGGCATGGGCGGACCCGCCACCGGCTACACGGTCCTGCCCGACGGCACCCAGCAGATGTGGCAGAACGAGTACTTCTACGTCGACGGCTCGGTCACCCTCAACCAGAACGAACGGGGCGCCGACTACGGCGTCGTCGTCTTCCCGTCGACCTGGGACGCGGCCCAGAAGGACGTGCGAACCGGCCCCGGCCAGGGCGCGATCCGCTACGGCCAGGTCCGCGACGACGGCAAGGACACCGCACCGGTCCCGCAGTACGTCACCCGCGGGACACCGGCCGATCCGGCGACGGTGCCTCAACGCTCGCGCGTGTAGCGGCCTTCGGCGTCGGACCGGGCGGCGAGCAGGCCGACGAGGACGTCGACGCGGTTGGTCGTGATCGAGTCGACGCCGAGGTCCAGCAGTCGGCGCATGGAGCGCCGGGTGTCCGGGGTCCAGACGGACAGCAGGTGACCACCGCGGTGGACGCGCTCGGCGAGGGCGCGGTCGACCAGGCCGAAACGGTAGTTGAGCCAGTGCGGGCGCACCGCGTCCAGCAGGGCGGGGCGCGGCGGGGCCAGCGTCGTCCAGGTCAGGGCGATCTCCGCGGCCGGGTCGGCGGCCCGCACGGCGAGCATGGCCGGGGCGCCCGCGCAGTAGTACACGCGGTCCTGCGCCCCGCACTCGCGTACGACGTCCACGATCCGCCGTACCGCCCGCACGTCGGGCGTGCCCGGCAGGTCGAGCATCACCCGGCTGCCGTCACACGACGCCAACGCCTCCTGAAGCGTCGGCACCCCGCCCGCCGTCAGCCCGCGCACCTCGGCCGCCGACAGCGCGCGCACGGGCCGGTCCTGCTCCCACAGCCGCTTCAGCGTCTCGTCGTGCAGCAGCACCGGCACGCCGTCCTTGGTGAGCCGTACGTCGATCTCCACCGCGTCCGCGCCCCGTTCGAGCGCGGAGCGCAGGGAAGCGAGTGTGTTCTCGCGGACGCGGTAGGGGTCGCCGCGGTGGGCCACGGCGGTCACGTTCTGCATGAGGGCATTCCGGTCGGGGGCGGGGCCATCGTGGATGAGCCGGGGCGTGGAAGGCGCAGCGGGCTCAGGAGGCGAGCCAGTCGGTGGTGTACGTGTCGATCTCGGCCCTGATCCGGGCCTTGCCCGGCTCGTCGAGGAAGGACACGTCCACGGCGTTCTTGGCGAGGTCCGCCAGGCCCCGCTCGTCAAGGTCGAGGAGGCGTGCGGCGACCGCGTACTCGTTGTTGAGGTCGGTGCCGAACATGGGCGGGTCGTCGGAGTTGATGGTGACGATGACGCCGGCCTTGGTGAACTGCTTGATCGGGTGCTCGTCGATCGTGCGCACCGCGCGCGTGGCGATGTTGGAGGTCGGGCATACCTCCAGCGGGATCCGGTGCTCGGCGAGGTGCGCGAGCAGCTTCGGGTCCTGTGCCGAACTGGTGCCGTGCCCGATGCGCTCGGCGCGCAGGTGAGTGAGGGCGTCCCAGACGGTCTCCGGGCCGGTGGTCTCCCCGGCATGCGGTACGGAGTGCAGTCCGGCGGCGATGGCCTGGTCGAAGTACGGCTTGAACTGCGGCCTCGGTACGCCGATCTCGGGCCCGCCGAGCCCGAACGAGACCAGGCCCTCCGGGCGCAGCCGGTCGTCGGTGGCGAGCCGCACGGTCTCCGCGGCGGACTCCAGGCCGGCCTCGCCGGGAATGTCGAAGCACCAGCGCAGCACGGTCCCGAACTCGGCCTCGGCCGCCTTGCGGGCGTCCTCGATCGCCGCCATGAAGCCGCTCTCGTCGATGCCGCGGCGGGTGGAGGAGAACGGGGTGATGGTCAGCTCGGCGTACCGCACCTGCTGGCGGGCCAGCTCCCGGGCCACCTCGTACGTCAGCAGCCGTACGTCCTCCGGGGTGCGGATCAGATCCACGACGGACAGGTACACGTCGATGAAGTGCGCGAAGTCCGTGAACGTGAAGTAGTCGACCAGGGCCTCGGGATCGGTGGGGACCTTGGAGTCGGGGTGGCGGGCGGCGAGTTCCGCGACGATGCGGGGGGAGGCGGAGCCGACGTGGTGGACGTGCAGTTCGGACTTGGGCAGTCCGGCGATGAAGGCGTGCAGATCGCGCGGGACGCGGGCGTCGACGAGGTTGTCGGTCAAGGTTCCTCCCCAGGAACGGCGTCCCCGGCCGGGTGTGTGGTCGGCGGGACGCGGGTGATCGGCTGATCGATGACTCGGGGTCATCGTATGCCGGGGCCGTGCCCGAGTTGCCCGGGCCTTAGCATGACGGCACATACGACGGAGGGGGGCCGGGCATGTCCGACGACGCGCAGACGCCGGGGGCGGCGGACGGATCGGGGGGCGCGGCGGCAGGAGGGCCGGCTTCACCGGGGGCTTCGTCGTCGGGTTCGTCGGAGACGGATCCGAGAACCTCGCTGGAGAAGACGGGGAGGAACGCGACCTCGGCCGAGCCGGATCCGTGGGCGCCGCCGGTCGCGCCCGGGGGACCCGGACCCGGCTACACCGTCGCCTCGAACGACCCGCTGACCTGGCCCGCACCATCCGTGCACGATCAGCAGACGGTGACGTCCATGCCGTCCTCCGGCATGCCGACGCCGCCGGGCGAGTCGAGTGCCAACCCCTTCGCGGCGCCGGGGTCGGGGCCCACGTCGCCTGTGCAGCCCCTCGCGCCGGCCGGGCCCTTCGCGCCCCCTACGGCGTCCGTTCCCTACGCCGTCCATGGTGAGCCCGTTCCGCCGCCGCCCCTCGCGCCCGGTGGGCCGGGGCACGTCGCGTACGGCTATCCCGGGCCTGTCCAGGGGTACCCGCCGCCGGTCATGGGTCCGGGTACCGGGGGTTATTACGGGTGGCCCGGGGTGCAGGCCATGCCGAGCAATGGGATGGGTACGGCGGGGCTCGTGCTCGGGATCATCTCCGCGGCGATCTTCTGTCTGTGGCCGGTCGCCATCGTGATGGGTGCGCTGGCGTTGATCTTCGGGTCGATCGGGCGGGGGAAGGCGCGGCGGGGGGAAGCGACGAATCCTGGGCAGGCGCTGGCGGGGATGATCTGCGGGGCGGTGGGGTTGGTGCTGGGGTTGGGGATGCTGGCGGTGTTGATCTCGACGGTGTAGCGAGCGGGGGGTTTCTTCGCCCCCGCCGCCCCTACCCGTCCCATCCCTGGGGGCTGCCGCCCCCGGACGGGCTGAAATACCTGGACCGGCGCTGGAAAATCAGCCCCTCACCCCCGCAACCGCTCCCGCGCCCCCATCAACGCAAACCCCAACAAATTAGGCCCCCGCCACCGCTCAGGGTTCCCCGCCCCGTCATCCCCCGCCGCCAACCCGATCCCCCACACCCGATCCACCGGACTGGCCTCCACCAGCACCCGATCCCCGGTCCCCAGCAAGAACCCCCGCAGCTCCGCATCCGCCGAGAACTTGTGGACCGACCCCTCGACGACGATCCGGAACCGCTCCCGCTCCCACACCGCGTCGTCGAAGCCGCGCACGAGCCGCCCCGCCTTCTTCGCCAGCGAGGGATGCCCGGCCTCCAGCACCCGCCGCTCGGCCTCCGCGTCCCCGAAGAGCCGGGCCTTCTCGGCCATCATCCAGTGCTCGGCGGTCGCGTACGACACGCCGGCCACCGTGAACGGCGACGGCCACCACTGGCTCAGGCAACTCGCGCTCACCTGTCCGTCCGGTCGTGGCCGGTGGCCCCAGAAGTGCAGATACTTGACTCTCGTCCCCGCACGGACCTCCCTGATCAGGACGTCCCAAGAATCGATCTTCGCCATGTGGCCGAGTCTGGCACGCACCACCGACAATCCGTCCCGGGTTTTCAAGGCCCACTCGACACCTGGTCGACAGATTCCGTTGCGTAACCAAAAGGCAACAACGGAATCACTTGTTGGGACCTTCCTGCTCTGTCAGGATCGGCACTCAAATCGAGCCTGAGCCACGCCACCCCACCCCACGCCGACCCCACTGCGGTCCCTCCAGGGGGACACGGAGGAGAGCGACATGCACAACCCGGGCACCGTCACCCCGGAACGATTCCCGGCCCAAGACCGCTTCGCGGACGGCGCGCAGTTCATTGCGGGCCGTCTGGTGAAGGGAACGTCGGGTCGTACGCACGCCGTCGTCGACCCGGCCACCGGCGAGGAGGTCTACACCTACGACCTGGCCGGCACCGACGACGTCGACGCCGCCGTGGCCGCCGCGCGCGAGGCGTTCCCCGCCTGGGCGGCAGCCACCCCGGGCGAGCGCTCGGACGCACTGCACCGCTTCGCCGCCGTCCTCGCCGAGCGCGCCGAGGACTTCGCCCGCGCGGAGTCCCTGCAGTGCGGGAAGCCGCTGAAGCTGACCCGTGAGTTCGACGTGCCGGGCACGATCGACAACACCTCCTTCTTCGCGGGGGCCGCCCGCCACCTCGCCGGCCAGTCCGCGGGGGAGTACTCCGGCGACCACACCTCCTACATCCGCCGCGAACCCATCGGCGTCGTCGGCTCCATCGCCCCCTGGAACTACCCCCTCCAGATGGCCGCCTGGAAGGTCCTCCCGGCGATCGCCGCGGGCAACACCATCGTGCTCAAGCCGGCCGAGCTCACCCCTCTCACCTCGCTCCTCTTCGCCCAGGCCGCCACGGACGCCGGCATCCCCGACGGCGTCATCAACATCATCACCGGGACCGGCAAGGAGGCCGGCGAGCATCTCGTGGGCCACCCCGACGTGGTCATGACCTCCTTCACCGGCTCCACCGCCGTGGGCAGGCGCGTCGCCGAGATCGCCACGGCCACCGTGAAGCGGATCCACCTGGAGCTGGGCGGCAAGGCGCCCTTCGTCGTCTTCGACGACGCCGACGTGGAGGCCGCAGCCAACGGGGCCGTCGCGGGCTCGCTCATCAACACCGGGCAGGACTGCACGGCCGCGACGCGCGTGTACGTGCAGAGGCCGCTCTATGAGGAGTTCGTCTCGCGCACCGCCGCCCTCATGGAGAGCGTCCGCCTCGGCGACCCCTTCAGCCCCGGCACCGATCTCGGGCCCCTCATCTCACACGTCCAGCGCGACCGTGTCGCCGGGTTCGTCGACCGTGCGCGTGCCTACGCGCGCGTGGTCACCGGCGGTGAGGCCCCGCAGGGCGATCTCAAGAACGGTGCGTACTACCGGCCCACCCTGGTCGCCGACGCCGCCCAGGACAGCGAGATCGTCCAGTCCGAGATCTTCGGGCCGGTCCTTGTCGTTCTGCCGTTCGACAGCGACGATGACGGGATCCGGCTCGCCAACGACACCCCGTACGGGCTCGCCGCCTCCGCATGGAGCCGCGACGTCTACCGGGCGAACCGCGCCACCCGCGAGATCCAGGCGGGCTGCGTGTGGGTCAACGATCACATCCCGATCATCAGCGAGATGCCGCACGGCGGCTACAAGGCGTCCGGCTTCGGCAAGGACATGTCCGCGTACTCCTTCGAGGAGTACACGCAGATCAAGCACGTCATGTTCGACAACACGGCGGTCGCCAGGAAGGACTGGCATCGCACCGTCTTCGGGGACCGGTAGCCGATCGGACCGGACCGGACCGCCCCCGGCCTGAGCGGACCTGACCAGGCAGGAAGCCGGACCGGACCGGATCAGATCGGCGCGGCCGCCTCGCCCCTCCCCGCGGCCGGCCTCCCCTCCCTCCCGATCTCCCGAAAGGGCACCACGCGCATGGAGCAGTACGAGCCCGACCGCCTGTCCCCGGCCCAAGTGGCCGCCATGCGGCGCAGCCTGCGCAACGGCCGGGCCGCCATGACCCGCCGTTCCCTGCTGCGCGCCTCCACCGGCGGCGCTCTCGCGGTGGGCGGACTTGGGGCGCTCAGTGCCTGCGGAATCCCCGCGGCCGGCAAGACCGAGGGCGGCACGTCCGCCGAGGACCACTCGGCGAAGGAGAAGCAGGTCAGCTTCTCCAACTGGACCGAGTACATGGACGTCGACGACAGCGGCAAGCACCACCCGACGCTGGAGCAGTTCGCGAAGCGGACCGGCATCAAGGTCAAGTACACCGAGGACATCAACGACAACAACGAGTTCTTCGGGAAGATCAAGCCGCAGCTGGCGGCGGGCCAGGAGACCGGGCGCGACATCGTCGTCCTCACGGACTGGCTCGCCGGCCGCCTGATACGCCTGGGGTGGGTCCAGAAACTGGACCCGTCGAACCTGCCGCACGCCTTCGCCAACCTCTCCCAGCAGTTCCGCAACCCCGACTGGGACCCGGGACGGGCGTACTCGTACCCCTGGCAGGGCATCTCGACCGTCATCGCCTACAACAAGAAGGCGCTCGACGGCGTCGAGGTGAAGACGGTCTCCGACCTGCTCGACAACCCCAAGCTCAAGGGCCGCGTCGGCTTCCTCACCGAGATGCGCGACACCATCGGGATGACCCTGCTCGACATGGGCAAGGACCCCGCCAAGTTCACCGACGACGACTACGACGCGGCGATCGCCCGTCTGCAGAAGGCCGTCGACAACAAGCAGATCCGCCGGTTCACCGGCAACGACTACACCTCCGACCTCACCAGCGGAGACTTCGCGGCCTGCCTCGCCTGGGCCGGTGACGTCGTACAGCTCAAGGCCGACAGCCCGGACATCGACTTCCTCATCCCGGACAGCGGCTACATGACGTCCAGCGACAACATGCTGATCCCCAACAAGGCCCGTCACAAGACGAACGCCGAGCGGCTCATCGACTTCTACTACGAGCCGAAGCCCGCCGCCGAGCTCGCCGCCTACATCAACTACGTCTGTCCCGTGGACGGCGTGAAGGAAGAGCTCGCGAAGATCGACGAGGACGCGGCGAACAACCCGCTGATCCTCCCCGACAAGGCCATGCAGGCCCAGTCCCGTGCCTTCCGCTCCCTGAGCTCGAAGGAAGAGACGGCCTACGAAGAGAAGTTCGCGAAGCTCACAGGGGCGTGACCACCATGACGAACGACACCAGCGGCGACGTCCGCCTCTCCGGCATAAGCAAGACCTACGGCTCCTTCCATGCCGTACACCCGCTCGACCTGACCGTGCCCCAGGGCTCCTTCTTCGCCCTGCTCGGCGCCTCCGGCTGCGGCAAGACCACCACCCTGCGCATGATCGCCGGCCTGGAGGAACCTTCCTCCGGCACCGTCCACCTCGGCGAGCAGGACGTGACCGCGCTCCCGCCGTACAAGCGGCCGGTGAACACGGTCTTCCAGTCCTACGCCCTCTTCCCGCACCTCGACATCTTCGAGAACGTCGCCTTCGGCCTGCGCCGACGCGGCATCAAGAGCGTGAAGAAGCAGGTCGAGGACATGCTCGACCTCGTCCAGCTCGGCGAGCAGGCCCGCAAGAAGCCGCACCAGCTGTCCGGTGGCCAGCAGCAGCGTGTGGCCGTCGCCCGCGCGCTGATCAACCACCCCAAGGTGCTCCTCCTCGACGAGCCGCTCGGCGCCCTCGACCTCAAGCTGCGCCGCCAGATGCAGCTGGAGCTCAAGCGCATCCAGACCGAGGTCGGCATCACCTTCGTCCACGTCACGCACGACCAGGAGGAGGCCATGACGATGGCCGACACGGTCGCCGTGATGAACGCGGGCCGCGTCGAGCAGCTCGGCTCGCCGACCGACCTCTACGAGAACCCGCGCACGACGTTCGTCGCCAACTTCCTCGGCACCTCCAACTTCATCGAGGCCGAGGTCGACTCCAAGAGCGGCGACGACATCGTGCTGAAGGCGGCCGGCGGCAAGCTCGTCCTGCCCGAGGCGCGGTGCAGCGCGGCCACGGCGACCGGCGGCAAGGTGCTGGTCGGCGTACGCCCCGAGAAGATCTCCCTCACGCATGCCGACGAGGCGGGTGAGATACCCGAGGGCCGCAACCGCATCACCGGCAGGATCGCGGACTCCTCCTTCATCGGCGTCTCCACGCAGTACGTCGTCGACAGCCCCGTCTGCCCCGAGTTCGAGGTCTACGCCCAGAACATCGACCGGGACGACCGGCTCGTACCCGGCGCCGAGGTCGTCCTGCACTGGAACCCGGCGCACACGTTCGGCCTGGACGCCTCGCAGTCCCTGCTTGCCGGGACGACGGGCTCCGCCGGCATCCAGGAAGAGGCGGCGGTCTGATGGCGACAGTCACCGAGGCGCCCCCGCCTCTCACCCCGAACGCCCCGGAGAAGAAGCCGCCCCGCAAACGCGGCCGCCTGGTGCCGTACTGGCTTCTGCTGCCCGGCATCCTGTGGCTGGTCGTCTTCTTCGCGCTGCCGATGATCTATCAGGCCTCCACGTCCGTGCAGACGGGCTCCCTGGAGGAGGGCTACAAGGTCACCTGGCACTTCGCCACGTACTGGGACGCCCTGTCCGACTACTACCCGCAGTTCCTGCGCTCGGTGCTCTACGCCGGCTCGGCGACGATCCTGTGCCTGGTCCTCGGCTACCCGCTCGCCTACCTCATCGCCTTCCGCGCGGGCCGCTGGCGGAACCTGATCATGATCCTGGTGATCGCGCCGTTCTTCACCAGCTTCCTGATCCGCACCCTCGCCTGGAAGACGATCCTCGCGGACGGCGGCCCGGTCGTCGGCGCCCTCAACACGCTGCACGTCCTGGACGTCACGAGCTGGCTCGGCATGACCGAGGGCGACCGCGTGCTGGCCACCCCGCTCGCGGTGGTGTGCGGTCTGACGTACAACTTCCTGCCGTTCATGATCCTGCCGCTCTACACCTCGCTGGAGCGCATCGACCCACGGCTGCACGAGGCGGCGAACGACCTGTACGCCAGGCCGGTCACCACCTTCCGCAAGGTCACCTTCCCGCTGTCGATGCCCGGAGTCGTCTCCGGCACGCTGCTGACCTTCATCCCGGCGGCCGGTGACTACGTCAATGCCGATCTGCTCGGCTCGACCGACACCCGCATGGTCGGAAACGTCATCCAGACGCAGTTCCTGCGGATTCTGGACTATCCGACGGCAGCGGCTCTTTCCTTCATCCTCATGGCCGCCATCCTCGTCATGGTGACGGTCTACATCCGCAGGTCCGGCACGGAGGATCTGGTTTAAATGACCTTCGTCAACTGGCTCAAGCGCAATCTCGTGGTCATCGCGGGACTGCTGACGCTCGCTTATCTCCTCCTGCCCAATGTCATCGTGACGATCTTCTCCTTCAACAAACCGAAGGGGCGCTTCAACTACGAATGGCAGGAGTTCTCCACGGCCGCCTGGCAGGACCCGTGCGGTGTCTCCGACCTGTGCGGCTCGCTGTCGGTCAGCCTCCAGATCGCGTTCTGGGCGACCATCGGCGCCACGCTCCTGGGCACGATGATCGCCTTCGCGCTGGTCCGCTACCGCTTCCGCGCGCGCGGCGCCATCAACTCGCTGATCTTCCTGCCGATGGCGATGCCCGAGGTCGTCATGGCCGCCTCGCTGCTCACCCTGTTCCTCAACATGGGCGCCCAGCTCGGCTTCTGGACGATCCTCATCGCGCACATCATGTTCTGCCTGAGCTTCGTGGTGACGGCGGTGAAGGCACGTGTGATGTCGATGGACCCGCGACTGGAACAGGCCGCGCAGGACCTGTACGCCGGTCCCTTCCAGACGTTCGTCCGGGTCACCCTGCCGATCGCCGCCCCGGGAATCGCCGCGGGCGCGATGCTCGCCTTTGCGCTCTCCTTCGACGACTTCATCATCACCAATTTCAACGCGGGCTCCACCGTCACCTTCCCGATGTTCGTCTGGGGCTCGGCCCAGCGCGGAACGCCCGTTCAGATCAATGTCATCGGTACGGCCATGTTCATCATCGCCGTACTGTTCGTCCTGGCCTCCATGGCCATCGGAAACCGCCGCAAGAAGCAAAAGGCGTAAACCCCTGTAGGGAGTTGAAATCATGGCCCCAAGCGCCATGAGTTCTGGCAATCACTGGACGAAGGCACTCTCCGACGCCCAGCCGGTCCCGTACTGGCTGGACGACCCGGGCCGCCCCCACCCCGAGCCCGCCCTCACCACCGCCGAGACCTGCGATCTGCTGGTCGTCGGCGGCGGGTACAGCGGACTGTGGAGCGCGCTCATCGCCAAGGAGCGCGACCCGCAGCGGGATGTCGTGCTGCTCGAAGGCCGCGAGGTGGGCTGGGCCGCCTCGGGCCGCAACGGCGGCTTCTGCGCCGCCTCCCTCACCCACGGTCTGCCCAACGGGCTCACCCGCTGGCCGGACGAGATCCACAAGCTTCAGGAGCTGGGCGCCCGCAACCTCGACGAGATCGAGAAGGCGGTCGCCCGCTACTCCCTGGACTGCGACTTCGAACGCACCGGCGAGATCGACGTCGCCACCGAGGCCTACCAGGCATCGGAACTGCGCGACTGGTACGAGGAGTTGCGGGACAAGGGACTCGCCGAGGGCGTCGAGTTCCTGGACACCGAGGCGGTGAGGGCACAGGTCGACTCACCGACCTTCCAGGCCGGCCTCCACGACCGCCGGGGCGTCGCCATGCTCAACCCGGCCAAGCTGGTGTGGGGCCTGAAGCAGGCCTGCCTGGACCTCGGCGTCCGCGTCTACGAGCACACTCCCGCCCTCACCCTGAAGCCGTACGGCGGGGGGATGGCCGTACGCACTCCGTACGGCTCGGTCCGCGCCCGCAAGGTCGCGCTCGGCACGAACATCTTCCCCAACCTGATCAAGCGCGTCCGCTCCTACACCGTCCCGGTCTACGACTACGCCCTGATGACCGAGCCCCTCACCGAGGACCAGCTCGCGTCGATCGGCTGGAAGAACCGCCAGGGCCTCGGCGACTCGGCCAACCAGTTCCACTACTTCCGCCTCTCCGCCGACAACCGCATCCTGTGGGGCGGCTACGACGCCATCTACCCGTACGGCGGCCGGGTGCGGGCCGAGTACGACGACCGTCCGGAGACGTACGCCAAGCTCGCCGGGCACTTCTTCACGTGCTTTCCGCAGCTGGAGGGCGTCCGCTTCACGCACGCGTGGGGCGGGGCGATCGACACCTGCTCGCGCTTCTCGGCGTTCTTCGGTACCGCCCACCAGGGCAACGTGGCGTACGCGGCGGGCTTCACCGGCCTCGGCGTCGGCGCGACCCGGTTCGGCGCGGACGTGATGCTGGACCTGCTGGCAGGGGAGCGGACGGAGCGCACGCAGCTCGAAATGGTCCGCAGGAAGCCACTGCCCTTCCCGCCGGAGCCCTTTGCCTGGACCGGCATCGCCCTCACCAAGTGGTCGCTGGCCCGCGCCGACGCGCAGGGCGGGCGGCGCAATCTGTGGCTGAAGGCGATGGACCGGCTGGGCCTCGGCTTCGACAGCTGAAGGCCGTCGGTGAGTATGTGACTCAGCTCACTACGAACTGGTGGTGAGAACCCGCGTAATGCCTGCCGGTGACCTCCCTCTCCCTCGTGACGCGATCGGCGTCCACAAGGAAAAGGGAGGTCACCGTCATGACAGGGGCGAAGACGGCGGTCGAGTGGCTGGCATCCGTTGCGCCGAATCCCGAAGCCTGTCGCTGGGAGTGGGAGCGCAACCCCCTCGGGGTTGCGTTGCTGCCGGCGGGCAAGGCCTGGGACGTACTCATCCTGCCGGGCGAGCTCGGCTATCCGACCCTCGATGTGCTCACCCGCGTCATCGATCAACTGGGCCCGGTCCTGGTCGACTTCGGCGATGCACGCATGGGCTTCTTCGTGCCGCCCGGCACGGCCACCCGCTGGCTCGGCACCGGCATCCGTACGGCCGGGGCCGGCACCTGGATCGTCGTTCCGTACCCGGGCCGCGCCACCGGCGGCACCCGCTGGCTGGTCCCGCCGGACGGCACCGGCACCCTCACCGACCCGGCACTTCTCGAACTGGCCATGCATGAGGCGGCGGCGGGTCTCGCGGACTCTTGACAGGCGCATTGGTCTGGACCAAGTTGTGTGCGGCTCCACCCTCCATTTCCCCCTGCCCGGAGGCACTCGTGGATCGCTTCAGACCTCTCGCCCTCCTGACCGCCGCGGCACTGACCCTGCCCGGCGTCACCGCGCTCTCGTCGGCCGCCCGTGCGGCCGACGCGGACCTTGCCCGCAACGGCGGCTTCGAGGCCGGCCTCGACGGCTGGACCTGTACGGCCGGTACGACCGTCAACACACCCGTGCGCAGCGGCAGTTCCGCGCTCCAGGCCACCCCGGCCGGCAGCGACAACGCCCGGTGCGCACAGACCGTCACCGTGAAGCCGGACTCCCAGTACACCCTGTCCGGATACGTCCGCGGCTCGTACGTCTACCTCGGCGCGAGCGGCACCGGCACCACCGACGTCTCCGCATGGACCCAGTCCGCCCCCGGCTGGCAGCAGCTCACGACGACCTTCCGGACGGGCCCCTCCACCACCCGCGTCACCCTCTACACCCACGGCTGGTACGGCACCGGGGCCTACAACGCCGACGACATCTCCCTCGTCGGACCCGGAGTGGACGCCGGCCAGCCGCCCGCCGTCCCGACCGGCCTGAAGACCGGAGCGGTCACCTCGTCCAGCGTCGCCCTGTCCTGGTCGGCCGTCCCGGGTGCGACGGGCTACGCCGTCTACCGCGACGGCGCCAAGGTCCAGACGGTGACCGGCACTTCGGCCACGACCGGCGGGCTCTCGCCCGCCACGGCGTACGGCTTCCAGGTCGCCGCGGTGAACGACGCGGGCGAGTCGGCGAAGTCGGCCACGGTGACCGCGACGACGACCGCGGGCACCGGCAGCCCCGTGGACCTCCCGGCCCACGCCCTGGTCGGCTACCTCCACGCGAGCTTCGCCAACGGCTCCGGCTACACCCGCCTGGCCGACGTCCCCGACAGCTGGGACGTCATCGACCTGGCCTTCGGTGAACCGACCTCGGTCACCTCGGGCGACATCCGCTTCGACCGCTGCCCGGCCACGGAGTGCCCGAACGTCGAGAGCGACGCCGAGTTCAAGGCGGCGATCAAGGCCAAGCAGGCGGCAGGCAAGAAGGTGCTGATATCGATCGGCGGCCAGAACGGCCAGGTGCAGCTGACGACGACGGCCGCGCGGGACACCTTCGTGACGTCGGTGTCGAGGATCATCGACGCGTACGGACTCGACGGCCTGGACATCGACTTCGAGGGCCACTCGCTCTCCCTGAACGCCGACGACACGGACTTCAAGAACCCGAAGACGCCGGTGATCGTCAACCTCATCTCGGCCGTGAAGACCCTGAAGGCCAAGTACGGCGACGACTTCGTGCTGACCATGGCCCCGGAGACCTTCTTCGTCCAGCTCGGCTACCAGTACTACGGCACCGGCCAGTGGGGCGGCCAGGACCCGAGGGCCGGGGCCTATCTCCCGGTCATCCACGCCCTGCGCGACGACCTGACGCTGTTGCACGTCCAGGACTACAACTCGGGCCCGATCATGGGCCTGGACAACCAGTACCACTCCATGGGCGGCGCCGACTTCCACATCGCCATGACCGACATGCTGCTGACCGGCTTCCCGGTCGCGGGCAATGCCGGCAACGTCTTCCCGCCCCTGCGCCCCGACCAGGTCGCGATCGGCATGCCCGCCTCGACCAACGCGGGCAACGGCCACGTCCCTCCGGCCGAGGTCACCAAGACCCTCGACTGCCTGACGAAGAGGACCAATTGCGGCTCGTACGCCACCCACGGCACCTGGCCCGCGCTGCGCGGCCTGATGACGTGGTCGATCAACTGGGACCGCTACTCGAACTGGGAGTTCCAGCGGACGTTCGACGGCTACTTCGGCTGACGGCTACTCGGGCCGGCGTCCGGCACGGCTGAGGAACAGCCGGAGCAGCGCGAGGAGCACCGCGCAGAGGCACCAACTGGCCACTACGTCCAGTGGCCAGTGGTAGCCGCGCCGGACCAGCCCGAAGCCGACGCAGACATTGAGCACGGCGCACGTGACGAGGAGCGCGCGCCGGGCGAACACGGAACTCAGCCACGGCAGCAGCAACAGGGTCGCGGCACCGTAGGCGATGGCGGCCGTGGCCGTGTGGCCGGACGGGTAGTAGCCGGTGGCGGGCGGCACAACCGGGGTGCCGGGACGGTCGGTCAGGATCTTGAGGGGGATCACCAGGGCCGGAACCAGCGCCATGAGCAGGGCCGCGGAGGCAGCCGGCAACCACCATTGGTGTGTACCAGTGCTGCGGGCCCGCCAGGCGGCGTACGTCAGACTCACGGCGAGCACGGGCACCGCGACCGGCACATTGCCCAGGTCGGCGAGGAGTTCGGAGAAAGGGTCCGGACGAGCCAGGGCCCGGCTGGCCGCCTCGTCGAGGTCGACCAGCGGGCCGTCGGCCACCACCTGCCAGGTGATGAGCACGAAGAGAAGGGCGGGAAGCCCGAGGAGTCCGAGAAGGACGAAGAGGGAGGTCGGCCGCCCCGGAACAGGGGGGGTGGTTCCGGGGCGGCCGTCCGGATCGGAAGGTCGCGCGCCCCGGGGGGTTTGGGGCGGGCGACTGTCCGATCGGTGAGGAGATCCGGAGCCGGAAGCTCCGGGTGTGTGCGCGAGGGCACGACCAGGTCGAAGCTGGGGAGGCCTCGGCCCGAAGTCGCCCAGAGTCCCCTCTGGGCGGGGTGTATCTCTCATCTGCTTAGAACCTACGACAGGGCGATGGTGTTAGACAGCCGGAATGGCGTCCTGACATCCACCTCGCACACCTTCTTCACACGCTCTGACGGTAGCCGCCCCGGCCCCGGAATCACGGAAGGTGCCGGGGCTGGGGCGGACGAGTCGCATGGGGCGAGACCCCTGTCGCTCACCAGTGCTTTCGCTGTGACCTCAGATGCGGGCGAAGGCCTGTTCGATGATGTCGAGGCCCTCGTTGAGGAGGTCCTCGCCGATCACCAGCGGGGGCAGGAAGCGCAGCACGTTGCCGTAGGTGCCACAGGTCAGGACCAGCAGGCCCTCCTGGTGGCAGGCCTTGGCGAGCGCGGCGGTCGCCTGCGCGTCGGGCTCCTTGGTGGTGCGGTCCTTGACCAGCTCGATGGCGATCATGGCGCCACGGCCGCGGATGTCGCCGATGATGTCGAACTTCTCGGCCATGGCGGAGAGGCGGGCCTTCATGGTCGCCTCGATGTTCTTCGCCTTGGCGTTGAGGTCGAGCTCCTTCATCGTCTCGATGGAGCCCAGCGCACCGGCGCACGCCACCGGGTTGCCGCCGTAGGTGCCGCCCAGGCCGCCGGAGTGCGCGGCGTCCATGATCTCGGCGCGACCGGTCACGGCGGCGAGCGGCAGACCGCCCGCGATGCCCTTGGCGGTGGTGATCAGGTCCGGGACGATGCCCTCGTCCTCGCAGGCGAACCACTGGCCGGTGCGGCAGAAGCCGGACTGGATCTCGTCGGCGACGAAGACGATGCCGTTGTCCGAGGCGAACTTGCTGATCGCCGGCAGGAAGCCCTTGGCCGGCTCGATGAAGCCGCCCTCGCCGAGCACCGGCTCGATGATGATCGCGGCGACGTTCTCCGCACCGACCTGCTTGCTGATCTGGTCGATGGCCTGCGCGGCGGCCTCCGGCCCGGCGTTCTCCGCACCGGTCGGCCAGCGGTAGCCGTAGGCGACCGGCACGCGGTAGACCTCGGGCGCGAACGGGCCGAAGCCGTGCTTGTACGGCATGTTCTTCGAGGTCAGCGCCATGGTGAGGTTCGTACGGCCGTGGTAGCCGTGGTCGAAGACGACTACGGCCTGGCGCTTGGTGTACGAGCGGGCGATCTTGACGGCGTTCTCGACGGCCTCGGCGCCGGAGTTGAACAGCGCCGACTTCTTGGCGTGGTCACCCGGCGTCAGCTCGGCCAGCGCCTCGGCGACGGCCACGTAGCCCTCGTACGGCGTGACCATGAAACAGGTGTGGGTGAAGTCGGCGAGCTGCGCGCTCGCCCTGCGTACGACCGCCTCGGCGGACGCGCCGACGGACGTCACGGCGATGCCCGAACCGAAGTCGATGAGCCGGTTCCCGTCGACGTCCTCGATGATGCCGCCGCCCGCCCGCGCGGTGAACACGGGCAGCACGGAGCCCACGCCCTGCGCGACCGCGGCGGTGCGGCGGGCCTGCAGCTCCTGCGACTTCGGGCCGGGGATGGCGGTGACGAGGCGGCGCTCCTGCGGAAGTGCGCTCATGAGGGGCTCCTGGGGGTTTTGCGGACTCTTGTCTTGTTCTTTTCTCGCAGGCTAGGGCGGGGAGCGGGGGGTGGGCATGCTCCATGTGGGCGTTGTCAGGGGGCCCGGTTGTCCGTCGTGGACATAGCGACGCCGAGTGTCTGGAGCAGCTCGATCCGTTCGGTCGGCCGTGTAAGCGGTGAACTCCCCAGCGGAGGGCGTTAGATTGACTCGCTGATGGTGGACGGAGCGGCTGGTCAGGGGGCAAGGGCGATGGACAGCGACGGGACGCAGGACGCGCGGGGTACGCACGCCACGCCTGTGCCTCGGCCTGCGGCACCACCGGAGGCCCCTGCGGTGCCGCCGCGGCCGGCACGGGCGCCGGGTGCGGGGCCGGACGACTCGGCGTTCCTGACCTGGCTGCGGGCGCCACGACCGGAGGCGCTGCCCGGCGTGTGGCGGTTCGGGCACGTGCCCCGCCCGGACGCGGAGCCCGAGCGGATCCCGGGGCGGCAGTTGCTGAGCGGGGCGGTGATCGCCTTCCTGGTCGGGTGGCTGATCTGGTCGCTGCTCTGGAACGGCTATCTCGGTGGCTGGTGGGTGCTGCCCCTGGAGCTGTTCACCCCGGACTCCTGGCGCGAGAACAACGACCGCGTCGGCAACGCTGTCCTCTGGTACAGCTACTACACGCTCATCGCCCTCGCCATAATGCTCGCCGTCGGCCGACTGGGCCGTTGGGGCGAGGTCTGGCGTCGCTACGGCCCGCCCGCCTGGCTGCGTACGGCACCCGCGCCCGAGCGGGCGCCCGCCCCCGAGCAGGACCCCGCGTCCTGGCCCGCGCTGCGCACCGCCGGTGCCGCGGATGCGGCCGAGCGGCTGAGTGCCGACGCGCGGTCGGGGCTGATGCGGGACGTCGACTACGCCCGGATCACCCGCGCCTGGCAGGGCGTGCGCAGTGGCCGGCACGACCTGGCCACCTTCAGCGGTGCCGTGCTCAAGGACGGCGCCGCCGCCTGTCTGCATCCGTCGGGCGAGCGCGACGTGCCGGGCCGGGTCGCGCGGCACGACCTCGTCAGCGGCCAGGTGCGGCTCGGCACGACCGCCGACGATCCGCGCAATCCGTACGCCTACCGCGGGGCGGGACTGGGCCTCGGACCCGACCTGCTCGGCACCTCCCTGCTCGCCGTCGGGCCCGCCGGGTCCGGCAAGACGGGGACCGTCGTGCGGCCGCTGGCCGAGTCGCTGTGCCTGCACGCGCTCGCCGGACGGGCCGCCGTGGTCGTGGTCGGCGCGGCGGGCACGGGGCTCGGACCGGAGGACTCGTACGACGTCGTCGTACGGATCGGAAACCCGGACTCGGTCTACGACCTGGACCTGTACGGCGGCACCGGCGACCCCGACGAGGCGGCGGCCGTGCTCGCCGAGGCGCTCGTGGGGGATCTCGCCGACCCGCATCCGGGCAGCGACAGCCGCCGCTCCACCACCGTGCTGGCCCAGTTGCTCGGGCCGTTCCGCGCCGTCCATCAGCGCTTCCCGTCCGTGGCGGAGCTACGGCAGCTGCTGGACGGCGCCCCTGGTGCGCTCGGCGCGCTGCGTACGGCGCTGGAGGGGTCCGGGCAGGAGTCCCTCATCCGCGAACTCGATGCCCGGGAGCGGCAGTCGGGGCATCCCGGTGATGTGGCGGCCGTGCTCGCGGACCGGGTGGCGCTGCTCGACCGCCCTGCCTTCGCCGGGTTCTTCGACACGTCCGGGCAGTCGCGGCCGTTTTCGCTGAAGGCCCTCGACCACCCCGTCCGGGTCCGCATCGACCTGCCCGCGCGCGGGCACGCGGAGGCCTCGCGGATGCTGGCGCGGCTGGTGCTGGCGCAGTTCACGGCCAGCATCGCCGTACGGGAGGACCGGTCGCTGTTCGCCTGCCTGGTGCTGGACGACGCGACCGGCGTCGTGACGCCCGAGGCCGTACGGGGCATCCAGCGGCTGCGGTCCGGCAACGCCGGCGCGGTGCTCACGCTGCGCAGCCTGGACGACGCGCCGAGGCCGCTGCGCGGGCCGCTGCTCGGCGCCGCCGGGTGCCGGATGGCGCTGGCCGGGATCACGCCCTGGGACGGGCAGGACTTCGCCGAGGTGTGGGGCAAGGAGTGGACCGAGGCGCGGGACGTCACCGACCGCCAGATCATCGCGGAGACCCCGGCCGGGAAGGCCGTGCACGCGCTGCGACGGGTGATCACCGGCAAGGCGCCGACCGCGCGGGCGGTGACCGTACGCCAGGTCGAGCGCGAGCGCTGGTCGGCGTCCGAGCTGGCGCACGCGGTGCCGCCGGGGCATGCGGTGCTGTCGCTCACCAGCGTCCAGGGGGAGCACGCGCCGCCGTTGCTGGTGGATCTGCGGGGGTGACCTCGGGGTACGGGCGTCAGGCCGCGGGGTGACCGTACGGTGAGGCAGAATCGGCACAGGTCGTTCATACACGGCGGCCAAATGATCACAGAGATCACCGAAGATCCAGCGGTCACAGAGCTCACACCGATTTGAAGGCCTCATGCCCCCCACGCTCGCCTCGCTCCTGCACCACTCCGCGCTCAAGCTGACCGTGCGGGCGGGCGAGGACCGCCTGGACGTGCCCGTGCGCTGGGTGCACGCCAGTGAGCTCGCCGACCCGGTCCCCTATATGGAGGGCGGGGAACTGCTGCTGATCACCGCGCTCAAGCTGGACGCGGAGAACCCCGAGTCGATGCAGCGCTATGTGCGGCGGCTGGTCGGCGCGGGCGTGGTCGGGCTCGGCTTCGCGGTCGGCGTCAACTACGAGGACATCCCCGAGGCACTCGTCGACGCGGCGGCGCAGGAGGGCATGCCGCTTCTGGAGGTGCCACGCCGCACGCCGTTCCTCGCCATCAGCAAAGCCGTGTCGGCGGCGATCGCGGCGGACCAGTACCGGGCGGTGACGGCAGGGTTCGCGGCCCAACGGGAGCTGACCAAGCAGGCGTTGACCGACGGGCCGGAAGGGCTGCTGGCCGCGCTGGCCGCGCAGGTCGACGGCTGGGCGGCGCTGTACGACGCGTCCGGTGCCGTCGTCGCGACCGCACCGGAGTGGGCCGGGCGGCGGGCGGCACGGCTCACGGCGGACGTGGAGCGGCTGCGCGAGCGGCCGGCGCCGGCGTCGTCCGTCGTGGGCGGGCCGGAGAACGAGGACCGGGTCGAGCTGCACACCCTCGGCACCGGCCGCCGGCCTCGCGCCGCCCTGGCCGTGGGCACGGCGGCGGCACTGGGCACGGCGGAGCGGTACGCCGTCCACTCGGCCATCGCGCTGCTGACCCTGACCACCGAGCGGTCGCGTTCGCTGCAGGCGGCCGAGGCGCGGGTGGGCGCGGCAGTGCTGCGCATGCTGCTCGCCGGGGAGCCCGATCATGCGCGGGCGGTGGCCGGGGACCTGTACGGAGGGCTCCTGGACGCGCCCTTCCGGGTGATCGTCGCCGAGGCTGCGTCGGTGTCGGCGGCGCGGGTCGTGGACTCCGGGAGCCGGGTGGCGCTCACCAAGGCGTCCGCCGCGGTGCTGGTCGCCGCCTCCGAGGCGAGCGGCGATCCGCTGGGTGCCCTCACCGAGATCATGGAGTCGGCGGCGGCCCGGGCCGGGGAAGCGGTGCTGGTGGTGCCCGAGGGGGAGGGAGACGCGGCGCGGCTGGTGGTGCTCGCGGCCGACGGGGGTGCGGCGGTGGGCGCGTGTGCGGACTACGCGGCGGCGTTGGAGGCGGCGCGGACCGGGACCGTACCGGAGCAGCCGGGGGGCGACGACGAGGACGAGCTGGTCGTCGGGCTCTCGGCGCCGGCCGGACCCATCGCCGCGGCGGCGGCGTACAAGCAGGCCGAGCAGGCGCTGTCGGTGGCGCGGCGGCGGGGGCGGGTGTGTGTGGAGCACGAGCAGATGGCGGCGGGGTCGGTGCTGCCGTTGCTCGCGGACGACGCGGTGAAGGCGTTCGCGGACGGGTTGCTGCGGGCGCTGCACGAGCACGACGCGACGGGGCGGGGGGATCTGGTCGCCTCGCTGCGGGCCTGGCTGTCCCGGCACGGGCAGTGGGACGCGGCGGCCGCGGACCTCGGGGTGCACCGCCACACGCTGCGGTACCGGATGCGGCGGGTGGAGGAGATTCTGGGGCGGTCCCTGGACGACGCGGACGTGCGGATGGAGCTCTGGCTGGCGTTGAAGGCGACGTCGACCGAGTAGGACGACGGCGTGGCACCGGAGAATTCCGGGCCGGCGTCGAGCCGAGCCGCCGCTCTGCCAATCCGTCGAACCCCGGCTGCCCACCACTACACCCCGGACAAACGTCCTGCCGCCCCCGCGCCCCTACCGTGGACCACGACACACCAGGACACCCCCAATCGCGGAAGGGCCGGGAATTCATATGACTTCCACCCACGCCTTCTGGCTCGCCGGCCGCCAGGTCAGCGGCGAGGACAGCTTTGATGTGACCTCCCCGTGGGACGGGCGGGTCGTCGGCACGGTGAGCGTGCCGACGGACGCGCAGACCGAGGAGGCCGTGGCCGCCGCGTACGCCGTCCGCGAGGACTTCGCCGCGACCCCGGCGCACGTACGTGCCGCCGCCCTCGACCACGTCAGCAGGCGGCTCGTCGAGCGGACCGAGGAGATCGCCCGGCTGATCTCCGCCGAGAACGGCAAGCCCATGAAGTGGGCCCGCGGCGAGGTCGGCCGTGCCGTGTCCGTGTTCCGGTTCGCGGCCGAGGAGGCCCGGCGGTTCAACGGCGGCGAGGCCCAGCGGCTCGACACCGACCTGGGCGGCCAGGGGCGGCTCGCCTTCACCCGGCGCTTCCCCAAGGGTGTCGTCCTCGGCATCGCGCCCTTCAACTTCCCGCTCAACCTGTGCGCCCACAAGATCGCCCCGGCCATCGCCGCCGGCGCGCCGATCATCCTGAAGCCCGCCCCGGCGACCCCGCTGTCCGGGCTGATCATCGGTGAGCTGCTCGCCGAGACCGAGCTTCCGGCCGGCTCCTGGAGCATCCTCCCGGTGCCGAACGACCGTATGCCCGGGCTCGTCCAGGACCCGCGCCTGCCCGTGATCTCCTTCACCGGCTCCGAGAAGGTCGGCTACGCGATCATGGACTCGGTGCCGCGCAAGCACTGCACCCTGGAGCTGGGCGGCAACGGCGCGGCGATCGTGCTCGCCGACTTCGCCTCCGACGAGGACCTCGACCGGGCCGCGACCCGCATCGCCACGTTCTCCAACTACCAGGGCGGCCAGTCCTGCATCTCCGTGCAGCGGGTGATCGCGGACGCGTCCGTGTACGACCGGCTCGTGCCGCGCATCGTCGCCGCCGTCGAGGCCCAGGTCACCGGTGACCCGGGCGACGACGCCACCGACGTCGGCCCGCTGGTCAGCGAGGACGCCGCCAAGCGCGTCGAGACCTGGGTCGAGGAGGCCGTCTCCGCCGGGGCCAGCCTCCTCACCGGCGGCAAGCGCGACGGCGCCTCCTACGCGCCGACCGTCCTGACCGACGTACCGGCCGACGCGACCCTCGCGTGCGAGGAGGTCTTCGGACCCGTCCTCACCGTGCAGAAGGTCGACGGGGAGGCCGCCGCCTTCGCCGCCGCCAACGACTCCAAGTACGGCCTCCAGGCAGGTGTGTTCACCCACGACCTGCAGACCGCCTTCCGCGCCCACCGCGCCCTCGAGGTCGGCGGCGTCGTGATCGGCGACGTGCCCTCCTACCGCGCAGACCAGATGCCGTACGGCGGCGCCAAGCAGTCCGGTGTGGGCCGTGAGGGCGTGAAGTTCGCGATGGACGACTACACCTACGAGCGCGTGATGGTTCTCACCGGCATCGCGCTCTGAGCCACGCGCAAGGCTAGCTAATGGGAACCATTTTCATATAAGGTTCCCGAAGGGGCCCGGCACCGATGCCTTCCGGTGCCGGGCCCCTTCCTGCGTCGGCCTGTTCCGGACCCTCAACCGGAGAAGCCGACGTGCGCGAGCCGCAGTGGGCCGCGCAGTTCGAGGTGGACGTCGTGGACGCCGTCGGCGGTGATGCCGGCGCTCACCGTCGTGTAGTCGTACGGGCTCGCGTCCGCCGCCCCGGACGTCAATGCGGCGAGCACCGGGCCCCCGTCCAGGGACACCTCGGCCACGCCGTCGCCGGAGACCGTCGCCGTCACCAGCGTGACGCCGGCCCCGAAGTCGCAGTGCCGGTAGACCAGTTCGCCCACCTCGCCCTGCGCCGACGTCACCGCATCGCCCGACGCCTTCGTACGGTCGACGATCGCGATGCCGGTCTGCTCGTCGAAGTCGGCCGCGTTCAGGCCGCGTCGGAGGGCCGGGCGCGGGGCGGGCGCCTCGCCGTCCAGGGTCAGGGGCATGCGCAGGCGGATGTCCTCGCTGGAGGCGCCGGCCAGGATCTCGTACGGGCCCGGCTCGCGGCGCCATCCGCCCCGTGCGACGTCCCAGAAGTCGAAGGCGGACAGCGGGACTTCGAAGCTCAGCTCCTGCCGCTCGCCGGGAGCCAGCCGCACCCTGCTGTGCGCCACCAGCTCGCGGCGCGGACGCGGCACCGTCGGGTCCACGGCGCGGGTGTAGAGCTGGGCGACCTCGTCGGCCGTCACGTCGCCGGTGTTGGTGACCGTGAAGGTGACCGTCACCGCGTCGCCGCCCACCGTCGTCCGCAGGCCGGCGTACGAGAAACTCGCGTACGACAGGCCGTGGCCGAACGGGAACAGCGGGGTCCCCTCGAAGTACAGGTACGTCTGCCGGCCGTCGATCACGTCGTAGTCGAGGAGGCCGGGCAGGTCGGCGTCGGCGGCGTACCAGGTCTGGGGGAGGCGGCCCGCGGGGGAGACGTCGCCGGCCAGGACCCGGGCCAGGGCGGTGCCGGCCGCCTGGCCGCCGTGGGACGTCCAGAGCATCGCCGGGATCGCGGCCGGGTCGACGGCGTACGGGTACGCCGACACCAGCGCCAGCACCGTGTTCGGGTTGGCGGCGCGGGCGGCCCGCAGGAGGCGTTCCTGATGGGCGGGGAGGGCCAGTGTCGTGCGGTCCTCGGTCTCGCGGCCGTTGATGTGGGGGTCGTTGCCCGCGACCACCAGGACCACGTCCGCCCGCGAGGTGACACGCGCCACCGCTTCCTCGCCGGATTCGACGACGACGAGCTCGAAAGCTTCCGGATTCGCCTCGGCAACCCTGACGCCGTCGGCGGCGACTGAGACGTGGTGACCCGTGCCGAGATGCCGGAGGAGGTGCCCGTTCTCGTGCGGTTCCAAGCGGAACGTCTCCTGGACGACCCAGCCTCCGGGCTGGTCGGCGGAGGCGCGCAGGCAGCCGTCCCCGGCGACGGAGAGATAGCGGCCGTCGGGGGCACGCAGCGTCAGCACGCCCTCGCCCCAGTCGACGAGCGCGAGTTCGGTGCCGGTCGGGCCGCAGGTCAGCGGGGGCAGGTCGGTACGGCCGGCGAGCAGGGCCGGGTCGAGGGCGCCCTCGGCGCCGCGCCCCTCGTCGTCGGCCTCGGCCTCGGGGACGCGCAGGAAGGTTCCGGCCGAGGTCTTCAGCAGGACGCGGTCGACGCCCTCCGCGAACTCCACCCGCTCCGCGCCGAACCGCTCGTACAGGCCCTCCAGCGGGGTGGAGCGGTGGATGAGCGTGCCGCTGTACCAGTCGAGCTTGCACTCGTCGGCGAGCAGGCCGACCACGGCGATCCGGGTGTCCGGTGCGAGCGGCAGCAGTCCGCCGCTGTTCTTGAGCAGGACGACCGACTGCTCGGCGGCCTCCTGGGCCAGGGCGCGGTGGGCCGGGGTGTCGAAGTCCCGGGTGAGCGCGTGCGGGTCGTACTCCGGGTCGAACTCACCGAGGCGGAAGCGGACCGAGAGCTGGCGGCGGACCGCCGTGTCGAGGTCCGCCTCGGTCAGCAGGCCCCGGTCCAGGGCCCCGCGGACCCGCGCCGTGATCTTCGAACTGTCGGTGCCGTGGTCGGTGAAGCTGTCCACACCGGCGAGGATCGCGGCCGCCGTGGCCTCCTCGTGGGTGTCGAAGTAGTGCTCGGAGTCGACCAGGTTGGACGGCGCACCGGCGTCCGAGCAGATCAGGAGGTCCTCGTCGGTCCAGGTGCGCAGGTGCTCGCGCAGGTACGGCGAGACATGGTTGGGGCGGCCGTTGACCAGGTTGTACGCCGGCATCACCCCGGCCGTCGCGCCCGCCTCGACCGTCTCGCGGAAGGCCCGCAGGTCGTATTCGTGCAGGACGCGGGGGCGCACCGACGAGGATGTGACGTCGCGGCCCGTCTCGTTGTTGTGGGCCAGCCAGTGCTTGAGGACGGGGGCGGTGCGCCAGTACGTCGGGTGGTCGCCGCGCAGCCCGCGGGTGTACGCGGTGGCGATGGCCGAGGTGAGCTTCGGGTCCTCGGAGTAGCCCTCCTCGTTCCGGCCCCACAGGGGGTGGCGCAGGAGATTGACGGTGGGGGACCAGACGTTGAGGCCGACCCGGTCGTCGCGGGCGCGCATGGCGCGGGTCTCCTTCGACACCGCTTCGCCGACCCGGCGTACGAGATCGGTGTTCCAGGTCGCGCCGAGGCCGACCGCCTGGGGAAAGACGGTGGCCGGGCCCATCCACGCCACGCCGTGCAGGGCCTCCTGCCCGGTGCGGAACGCGGCGATGCCGAGGCGCTCCACGGCGGGCGTGAACTGGTGCAGAAATCCGATCTTCTCGTCGAGGGTGAGCCGCGACAGGAGGTCGTCGATGCGCTTCGCGAACGGCAGTCGCCGATCACGGAAAGGTGGCGTAGGCGGCGTTTGTGCGGTCACGTGGGGTTCCCCTTGCGATGGAGCGGCGAGGCGCTTTCGAAGCGCTTCGATGCTCAATCGGCTCAGGGGCGAGTGTCAAGACATCGACACCCTTGCTTCAAGCAATGCATAAGGAAAGGTCCCTTCCTGCACCTCGTAGGAATCTTGGAAGCCACCCTTGTGCACCCCTGGGTGTTCACTTAACCTCGCAGCAACATCGAAGCGCTTCGACGACGAGGTCAGGTCGGATCTCGCCGGATCTCGTCGCAGTGGTCGGAGGACCGCTTCAGCTCAGCCAGTTCCACTTACGACACCGCAGCCGACGGCCCACCGCCGGGTGTCCAGGTGCGCCACGAAGGGTTGACGCAATGACGCCGAACGCCGACTCAGCCTCCTCCGGACCCAGCCGGAGAGGCTTCCTCGCCTCCACGGCGGTCGCCACCGCAGCGGTGGCCGGCGGGATGCCGCTGCTCGCCGCCTGCGGCGGTTCGGACAGCGGTTCGCGTGAGGGGGCCACGTCCGGCAAGGACGCGAAGAAGCTGCTGCCGACGTACGTGGCCGGCACGGTCGCCCAGCCGGACCTTCCGTCGAAGAACGGTTCGGCGGCCGGCTACACCGGCAAGGTCGACCTCGCTGCCCTTGCCACCTCGGTCCCGGAGAAGCTCGGCACCGGCGCCCCCTTCAAGGTCATGGCCCCGTTCTGGGGCTCCCCGCCGAAGCCCGGCAACCCCTACTACAAGGCGCTGGACGCCGCGGCGGGCACCAAGGTCACCTGGCAGAACCAGGACGGCAACACCTACGGCGAGAAGCTCGGCGCCGTCCTGGCCTCCAGCTCCATACCCGACATGGTGGTCGTGCCGAGCTGGGAACTGGTCGGCAAGATCTCGAACGCGGTCACCGCGAAGTTCATGGACCTCGGCCCCTACCTGGCGGGCGACAAGGTCAAGAAGTACCCGAACCTGGCGGCCATCCCCTCCGACGCCTGGCGCATGGGCATCTTCGGCGGCGCCCTGCGCGGCATCCCGATGCCGGCCGCGACTGCGTCCTTCATCGTGCCCTTCTACCGCAAGGACATCTTCGACAAGAAGGGCTACTCGGTCCCCAAGTCACCCGAAGAGTTCCTCAGTTGGGCCAAGGAGGCCACCAGCGCCAAGGCCAAGGTGTACGCCTGCGGTGACATGAACTGGACCGCATGGGGCATCTTCGGCGTCCGCCCCTCCGGGACGCTCGGCTGGGACATCGGGGACGACGGCAAGCTGACGTACCGCGTCGAGCAGCCCGAGTACCTGGAAGCCCTGGAGTGGACCCGCAAGCTGTTCGACGCGGGCGTGGTCCATCCCGACGACAAGGCGCGCTCGGGCGACGCGGGCAACCGTTTCACCGCCGGCCAGATCATCGTCTTCAACAACGACATGTCCTCCTGGTACGGGAAGACCACCGAACAGGCCGCGTCCAACCCGGACTTCGAGATCGAGGGCATGGACATCTTCGGCGCGGACGGTGGCAACCCGAAGCTGACCGCGGCCCAGCCCGCCGGCATCTGGTCGCTGATCCGCAAGGGCGCCTCGAGGACGACGATCGAGAACGCGCTGGCCGCCGCCGACTTCGCGGCAGCGCCCTACGGCACCAAGGAGCGGATGCTCGTCGACTACGGCGTCGAGGGCACCCACTACACGGTCAAGGACGGCGTCCCGGTCAAGAACGACCTGGGCAACTCCCAGGTGGTCAACGCCTGGGTGATGCTGGCCGCACCGGCCGCCTACTACGCCCACCCCGACTTCCCCGACGTCGCCCGCAAGCAGGTCGAGTGGCAGCAGCGGATGGGCGCCTTCATGAAGAAGACGTCCACGTACGGCATGAACATCGTCGAGCCGACCCGCTACGCCAGTCTCTCCAGCCAGTTCGAGCAGCTGGAGATCGACTACGTGCGCGGCAACCGGAAACTGTCGGACGTGCAGGCGGCCATCTCCACCTGGAAGTCCTCCGGCGGCGACAAGCTGCGCGACTGGTACAAGGAGCTCATCGACAAGAACGGCAGCGGCAACTGATGTCTCTCACGGCCGGGAGCAGGCCCGACGGGACTCGTCCTCCCGCGGCCGTCGAGGAGCCGACGGCCGCGGTCGCCACCGCCGTCGTCCTCCCGCGGCCGTCGAGGAGCCGACGGCCGCGGTCGCCACCGCCGCGGTGAAGGAGCGGGTGCCGCGCGGGGCGAGCAAGGCCGGCAAGGTTCCCTTCCGGATCCGGCTGCGCCGCGATCGCGCGCTCATCCTGATGACGCTGCCCGTCATCGTCCTGCTCCTGCTCTTCAACTACGTCCCGCTGCTGGGCAACGTCGTCGCCTTCCAGGACTACGACCCGTACGTCTCCGGCAACGGCGTCACGGCGATCTTCCACAGCCCCTGGGTCGGGGTGGAGCAGTTCTCGCGGATGGTCGACGACCCGCTGTTCTGGGACGCCACGAAGAACACCCTCGTCCTGTTCGTGCTCCAACTGGTGCTGTTCTTCCCGGTCCCGATCGCCCTCGCGCTGCTCATCAACAGCGTGGTGCGGCCCCGGGTGCGGGCCGTGGCGCAGGCGATCATGTATCTGCCGCACTTCTTCTCCTGGGTCCTCGTCGTCACCGTGTTCCAGCAGATCCTCGGCGGCGCGGGCATCATCGCGCAGACCCTTGAGGACCACGGGTGGAGCGGTTTCGACCTGATGACCGACGCGGATCTCTTCAAGTACCTGGTCACCGCGCAGGCCGTGTGGAAGGACGCCGGCTGGGGGATCATCGTCTTCCTCGCCGCCCTGTCCGCCGTCAGCACCGACCTGTACGAGGCCGCCGCCATGGACGGCGCCGGGCGCCGGCGGCGCATGTGGCACGTGACGCTGCCCGCGCTGCGTCCGGTGATCGCGCTGCTGCTGGTCCTGCGGGTGGGCGACGCGCTGAGCGTCGGCTTCGAGCAGTTCCTGCTCCAGCGCTACGCCGTCGGTGCGGGGGCCAGCGAGGTCCTGGACACGTACGTGTGGAACATGGGTATCCAGAACGGCGACTTCAGCTACGCGGCCGCGGTCGGCCTCGCCAAGGGAGTCATCGGAGTGTGCCTCGTCCTGGGCGCGAACAAGTTCGCGCACCTGCTGGGCGAGCAGGGGGTGTACAAGAAGTGAGCCTCAACACGCAGCTCATCCGCAGCCTCAGGGCTCCCGCCCGCCCCGTGTGGGAGGAGCCGCCCAGCAAGGCCGGACTCACCTTGAAGAGCGGCTTCCTCGCGCTGTGCTGCCTGGGGGTGCTCGGTCCGCTGTGGATCGTGATCGTCACCAGCCTCTCCCCGAAGCCGGTGATCGACCGGGTCGGCGGCCTCGTCGTGATCCCCCAGGGCATCACCTTCGTCAACTACACGGAGCTGCTCGGCGGTGGCCAGGTGAGCCGGGCCATCATGGTCTCGGTCGGTGTCACCCTCTTCGGCACGCTGTTCTCGATGACCGTGTCGGTGCTCGCGGCGTACGGTCTGTCGCGGCCAGGGAGTCTGGGTCATCGGTTCTTCCTGATGACCATGATGGCGACGATGTTCTTCGGGGCCGGGCTCATCCCGACGTATCTGCTGGTGCAGTCGCTGGGTCTCACGGACACCTATCTGTCGCTGGTCCTGCCGAGCGCGGTCAGCGTCTTCAACATCCTCGTCCTGCGGGCCTTCTTCATGGGGATCTCCCCCGAACTGACCGAGTCCGCCCGTATCGACGGGGCGAGTGATGTGCGGATTCTGCTGACCATCGTCCTGCCGCTGTCGCGGGCGGTGCTGGCCGTGATCTCGCTTTTCTACGCGGTCGGCTACTGGAGTGCCTGGTTCAACGCGTCCATCTACCTCAGCGACCCGCAGATGATGCCGCTGCAGAACGTGCTCATCCAGTTGGTCCAGAAGAACACCGAGGCTCCGACCGGCCTTCAGCAGGCGGTCCGCACCGGTGAACTCTCCGCCCTGGGACTGCAGATGGCCGTCATGGTCCTCGCGCTGATCCCCGTCGCCGTCGCGTCCCCGTTCGTCCAGCGCCACTTCAAGAAGGGCATGTTGACCGGCGCGGTCAAGGGCTGACGACCGCACCGCAAAGTCGTCGTGCCGCAGGACCACCGGTTGTTCGCTGTCCCTCAGGTAGGCGTCCCCGCCCCCTTTGCCAGAACGAGGTTTGCCATGCGCACGTCCCAGCCCAGCAGACGCACCGTCCTCGCCGGCACCGCGGCCGCCGCCGCGCTCACCGCCGTGCCGTCCATCGCCGTGCAGGCGTCCGCCGCCGAGCCCGACGCCGCTGCCGCCGGCCAGGCGTACCGCTGGCGCAACGCCGTCATGGGCGGCACCGGCTTCGTCACCGGCGTGCTCTTCCACCCCTCCGTCCGCGGCCTCGCCTACGCCCGCACCGACATCGGCGGCGCCTACCGCTGGGACGACCGCGCCGCCCGCTGGACCCCGCTGACCGACCACCTCGGCTGGGACGACTGGAACCTCCTCGGCGTCGAGGCCATCGCCGTCGACCCCGCCCACCCCGACCGCGTCTACCTCGCCCTGGGCACCTACGCCCAGTCCTGGGCCGGCAACGGGGCGGTGTTGCGCTCGGCGGACCGCGGGGCCACCTGGCAGCGCGCCGACCTCACCGTGAAGCTCGGCGCCAACGAGGACGGGCGGGGCACGGGGGAGCGGCTGCTCGTCGACCCGCGGGACAGTGACACCCTGTGGCTGGGCACCCGGCACGACGGGCTGCTCAAGTCCACCGACCGGGGCGCCACTTGGGCGGCCGTGACCGGATTCCCGGGTTCCCCGAGTGCCACCGGACAGGGCGTCACCCTCCTCGTCGCCGCCGGCCGCACCCTCTACGCCGGCTGGGGCGACGGCGACGGCACGGCGGCGACCAAGAACCTGTACCGGACCGCCGACGGCACCAAGTGGGAGGCCGTCCCCGGTCAGCCCACCGGCACCGCCGCCAAGGTCCCGATCCGCGCCGCGTACGACCGCCACACCCACGAGCTGTACGTGACGTACGCCGACGCGCCCGGCCCCAACGGTCAGTCCGACGGCAGCGCGCACAAGCTGTGCACGCTCAACGGGAAGTGGACCGACGTCACGCCCGTGAAGCCCGGCGGGACCACGGGTGACGGGTCGGCCGACACCTTCGGCTACGGCGGCGTCGCCGTCGACGCCCGGCGGCCCGACACGGTCGTGGTGTCCACCAACAACCGCTGGGCCGACATCGACACCGTGTACCGAACCACCGACGGCGGTCGCACATGGACGTCGTTGAAGGACACGGCCGTCCTGGACGTCTCCGAGACGCCGTACCTCAAGTGGGGTGCCGACAAGCCCAAGTTCGGCTGGTGGATCCAGACGGTCGCCGTCGACCCGTACGACGCGAAGCACATCGTCCACGGCACCGGCGCCACCCTCTACGGCACGCGCGACCTGGTGCACTGGGCCCCGCAGATCCGGGGACTGGAGGAGACGTCCGTCCGTCAGCTGATCTCGCCGCCGGCCGGGAGGGCGCACCTGATCAGCGGCAACGGGGACATCGGTGTGATGTACCACGAGTCCCTCGCCGCGTCCCCGTCGCGCGGCATGGCCGCCAATCCGGTGTTCGGGACCTCCACCGGGCTCGCGCAGGCCGCGGCCAGACCGTCGTACGTCGTCCGTACCGGCTGGGGCGACAACGGCAACGGCGCCCACTCGAACGACGGCGGGCAGACCTGGGCGCCCTTCAGGGCCCAGCCCGCCATCGCCAAGGACGCGCCGGGGCCGATCGCCGCCAACGCCGACGGCAGCGTGCTGCTGTGGTCCTTCGTGCACTGGGACGGCACCCCCTACCCGGCCCAGCGCTCCGCCGACAACGGCGCCACCTGGTCCGAGGTCATCTCCTTCCCGAAGGGGGCCACCCCGGTCGCGGACCCCGTCGACCCGACGGCCTTCTACGCCTTCGACACCGCCACCGGCACCCTCCACGCCAGCACCGACGGCGGCCTCACCTTCGCCGCGCGGGCCGGCGGGCTGAACTCGGGTGACAAGGAGTTCCAGCTGGCCGTGGCACCCGGCTGGTCCGGTGACCTGTGGCTGAGCCTCAAGTGGAACGGGTTGTACCGCTCCACCGACGGCGGCACGACCTTCACCAAGGCCGACAGCTGCCGGGCCTCGTACACCCTCGGCTTCGGCAAGGCCGCCCGAGGCGCCTCCTACCCGGCGCTCTACATGGTCGGCTCCACCGAGAGCGGCACCGCAGTGCACCGCTCCGACGACGAGGCGAAGACCTGGGTGCGGATCAACGACGACCTGCATCAATGGGGCTGGATCGGAGCGGCCGTCACCGGCGACCCGCGCCTCCACGGCCGCGTCTACCTCGCCACCAACGGGCGGGGCGTCCAGTACGGGGAGCCGGTCTGATGCCCGACCTGAACGACGCCACCCGCGGCCGCCTTCTCTTCGGCGGCGACTACAACCCGGAGCAGTGGCCCGAGGAGACCTGGCACGAGGACGTCCGCCTGATGAAGGACGCCGGCGTCAACTCGGTCACCCTCGGCGTCTTCTCCTGGGCCGAACTCGAACCACGCCCAGGGGCAAGGGAGTTCGGTCGGCTGGACCGGCTGATGGACCTGATGCACGAGGGCGGCATCGGCGTCGTCCTCGCCACCCCCACCTCCTCGCCCCCGCCCTGGATGGGCCGGCTGCACCCCGAGACCCTCCCGCGCGACGAGGACGGCCGGACCGAGTGGTGGGGCTCCCGCCAGCACTTCTCCCACTCCAGCGCGACGTACCGCCGCTACGCCGCCGCCATCACCGAGGACCTCGCCGCCCGCTACGCCGGCCACCCGGCCCTGCGGATGTGGCACATCAACAACGAGTACTGCACCTACGACTGGGGCCCCGAGGCCGAGGCCGCCTTCCGCCGCTGGCTCCAGGACGGATACGGCACGCTCGACGCCCTCAACGAGGCCTGGGGCACCGCCTTCTGGAGCCAGGGATACGGCGACTGGTACGAGGTGCTGCCGCCGCGCCACGCGCACTACATGAAGAACCCCACGCAGGTTCTCGACTTCAAGCGGTTCACGTCCGACGCGCTGCTGGAGTGCTACCTCGCCGAGCGCGACATCGTCGCCCGGCACAGCCCGGACATCCCGGTGACGACCAACTTCATGCCGTTCTGGCAGGGGCAGGACGCCTGGCTCTGGGCCGAGCGGGAGGACGTCGTCTCGGTCGACACCTACCCGGATCCGCGCGATCCGTTCGGCGGGCAGTACGGCGCGCTCATCCATGACATGACCCGCTCGCAGGCCCGCGGCGGCCCCTGGATGGTCATGGAGCAGGCGGCCGGACCGGTCAACTGGCGCGGCGTCAACCACCCCAAGCCCGCGGGCCTCAACCGCCTGTGGTCCCTCCAGGCCGTGGCCCGCGGCGCCGACGCCGTCTGCTACTTCCAGTGGCGGCAGTCCCGGCAGGGCTCGGAGAAGTTCCACTCCGGGATGGTCAGCCACGCGGGTGAGCACGGCCGTACCTACCAGGAGGTCAAGCGGATCGGCGCCGAGCTCGCCCGGCTCGGCGGGAAGGTGGCGGGCAATCGGGTCGACGCCGCGGACGTCGCCGTACTCCTCGACTGGAACGCCTGGTGGGCGAGCCGGCAGGACGGCCGGCTGTCCTGCGAGGTCGACTACCCGCAGGTCGTCCGCGCCTGGCACCGCGCCCTCTGGGAGGCCCACACCGTCACGGACTTCGCCCACCCCGAGCACGACCTGTCCGCCTACAAACTGGTCGTCGTCCCCCAGCTGTACCTGATGACGGACGTGGCCATCGACCACCTCGTCGCGTACGTCGAGAACGGCGGCACCCTCGTCGCCGGCTTCCTGACCGGCGTCGCCGACGAGGACGACCGCGTCCGCCCGGGCGGCATGGACGTACGGCTGCGCAAGCTGTTCGGCATCCGCACGCTGCACGAATGGTGGCCGCTCGACGCGGGGGAGAAGGCCGCTGTCGAGGGCTTCCACGGCACCCTGTGGTCCGAGGAGATCGAGGCGGCGGACGACGTGGCCGCCGTGACGCCCTACAAGGGGGGCGAGCTGGACGGACTGCCCGCCGTCCTGCGCAAGGGCCGTGCCTGGTACGTCTCCACCCTCCCCGAGCCGCACGCCCTGCGCACACTGCTCGCCGACATCGCGACGGGGGCGGGTGTACGACCGACCCTCGCCGGACTTCCGGCAGGTGTGGAGGCGGTACGGCGGGGCGGGCTGCTGTTCCTTCTGAACCACGGGCGCGACCCGGTCACCGTCCCCGTGCCCGGCCGCCACCACGACCTGCTGACCGGCGCGGACACCGCCGACTCGGTGGAGCTGGGGCGGTACGGGGTCGCCGTACTGGAGGCCGTCTCATGAGCGGACCCGTGGACGGCACCTGGGAGCCCGCCCCCGCCACCCGCTGGGAGGACGCCTTCCTGAGCGGGAACGGCCGACACGGCGTCATGGTGTTCGGCGATCCGAACGCCGACCGGGTCATCGTCAACCACCACACCCTGGTCCGCCCCAACGGCGGCGAACACGCCCGTCCCCCCGCCCTCGCCGCCGAGCTGCCGCACCTTCAGGACCGGCTGCTCGCCGGTGACGTCACCGCAGCCGAGCGCTTCACCGACGGGCGTGAGCTCCAATGGGTGCAGCCCTTCCACCCCGCGTTCCAGGTGCGGCTGCGCCGCCCGGCCGCCGAGGAGCGCGGGGACTACCGCCGCGAGGCCGACTTCACCACCGGCGTCTGCACGGCCGCGCACGGCGGTTGGCGGAGCCGGGTGTTCGTCTCCCGCGCCGACGACGTCATCGTCCAGTACGTCACCGAGCCCGGCCCCACGGTCGATGTCACCCTGGATCACCAACTTCCGGGTGTCCCATACGACTTGGCGGTCGGACACAGTGCCGTCCGCACTCCCGAGGGCGCGCTCCTCACCCTGCGCGCCCGCTATCCCGGAAGCGACCGCGCGTACACGGGCGTCACCCTCGCCGTGGTCACGGGCGGAAGCACCCGCACCTCGCTGCCGGGCCTGCGCATCGAGAAGGCCCGCTCCTTGCTGCTCCTCACCCGCGTCCGGCGCCACACCGGCGAGCTGGACGCGCTCGTCGAGACACACGCGCTGCGCGCCCTGCTGCCCGAAGGCGACGAGGACCCGTACGACCGGCTCCTCACCCGCCACGCCGACCTGCACCGCCCGGCCTACCTCCGCGCCGGCCTCGACCTCGGCGCCGACGCGGCCGAACGAGCCCTGCCCGGCTCGGACCTGGTGAGCCGCCCGAAGAGCCCCGCCCTCCTGGAGCGCCTCTTCGCGGCCGGCCGCTACCACCTGATGTCCGCCGCCGGAATGCTGCCGCCCCGGCTGACCGGCCTGTGGACCGGCGACTGGAACACGGCCTGGTCGGGCGCGTTCACCACCGACGCCAACCTCAATCTCCAGACCGCGTCGGCCGCCGCGGCAGCACTCCCCGAGGTGACCGAGGCCCATGCCGCCCTCGTCCACGGCCAGTTGGACCACTGGCGGGACAACGCCCGCGCGATCTTCGGCACCCGTGGCGTCATGGCTCCCGCCCACACCGACGGCGAGTCCGGCCACATCCACCACTTCAGCCGCGCATACCCCCTGCACCTGTGGACCGCGGGTGCCGACTGGCTGCTCAAGCCGCTCGTCGACCACGACGAGACCCACGGCGCACGCGACCCGCGCACCGCCGCCGCCCTCGCCGAAGTCGCCCGGTTCTACGAGGACTTCCTCACCCGCACCGACAGCGACGGCCACCTGATCGTCGTCCCCTCCTACTCACCCGAGAACCGCCCGGCGAACGCGAGCTGGGGCGCGATCAACGCGGCCATGGACCTCTCGGCAGCCCGGCACGCCCTGCGCACGGCCGCTCGCTACCACCCGGGCACCCCCGAGGCCGGCCGCTGGCGCGCCCTCGCCGACCGCCTCCCCCCGCACCGGATCAACGCCGACGGTGCCCTCGCCGAATGGGCCTGGCCGGGCCTGGAGGACTCGTACGACCACCGCCACCTCAGCCACCTCTACGGAGTCTGGCCCCTCGACGAGATCACCCCGTACGACACCCCGGACCTCGCGACGGCCGCCCACCGTGCCCTCCAACTGCGCGGCGCGGAGAACGACTCGGCGCACGGCCATCTCCACCACGCCCTCATCGCGGCCCGCCTCAGGGACGGCGAGCGGGTCGCCCACGCCCTCGACCAGGTCCTGGACGGCGACTTCTTCCACGCCTCCCTGATGAGCGCCCACTACCCGAACCGCAACGTGTACAACGCGGACGCCGCGCACACCCTGCCCGCCGTACTGATCGAGATGCTCGTGCAGTCGACCCCGAGCCGGCTGGTCCTGCTGCCGGCCCTGCCGGCCGCCCTCCCCGAGGGGCGACTTCGAGGCGTACGCACCCGGTTCGGCGCGGAGGTCGACCTGACCTGGGCGCCCGGCGGGGCGACCGCCGTCCTGAAACCGTCTCGCACCCTCCGCATCGAACTCCGGACTTCCTCCGGCGACGCCCAACCGCTCGACCTCGTCGCCGGAGAAGACCACGTCCTCGGCTTCGGGGCGTGGTAACCCCCGCAACTCCCCCCACCCATGGAAAGGGACACCATGGCAAAGAGCGCACTGCGCAAGATCACCATGGCCGTGCTGGCCCCGGCGATGGCCCTCGGCGCCACCGTCGGGCTCGCCTCCGCCCCCGCCTCGGCCGCCGTCTGGAACTCCTGCGACCAGTGGGGCAACACCAGCCTGAACGGCTACACGCTCTACAACAACATCTGGGGCTCCGGCGCCGGCAGCCAGTGCATCTGGGCCAACTCCGGTACCAACTGGGGCGTCTGGGCCAATCACCCGGGCACCGGCGGCATCAAGTCCTACCCCAACTCCAAGAAGGTGATCAACAAGACGATCGCCTCCCTCGGCTCGCTCACCAGCAGCTACAACGTCTCCGTCCCGTCGTCCGGCGCGTACAACACGTCGTACGACATCTGGGACACCGACTACGACTACGAGATCATGCTCTGGGTCAACTACAACGGCGCCGTCGGCCCGCTCGGCACCTCGCAGGGCAATGCCACGCTCGGCGGTCACACCTGGACCGTCTACAAGGGCAGCAACGGCGCGAACGAGGTCTTCTCGTTCCTGCGGACGTCCGACTCCACCTCGGGCAGCGTGGACATCAAGCCGATCCTCAGCTGGATCGCCAACACCAAGGGCTGGATGTCCAGCAGCGAGACCATCGGTGACGTCCAGTTCGGCTACGAGATCACCTCGTCGTCCGGCGGGCTCGACTTCGCCACGAACAACCTGACCGTCAGCAGCAGCTGACCCGTCAGCAGGGCCGGGGCCGGTCCGCGTCCCGCCTCAGGCGCGGTCGACCTCGGCCCGCAGCGCGTTGTAGTCCGCGAAGGCGTCCTCCACCTCGGCGCGGGTCAGGCCGTAGCGGGCCAGGTCGTAGCGGTGCGGTCGGGCGCCCTTCGGGCGGGCGACGGCGCCGGCCAGGCGGGCGGCCTCGGCGTCGGTCCAGCGTGCGCCGACGGCGTCGTAGAGCTTGGGGGCACCCGTGGCGGGCTCGGCGCCGAGCCAGGAGTACGGGGCGTCGACCACCGCCTCGCGGGGGAGGGCGGCACGGGCCGCGAGGCCGCGTCGCATGGCACGGCTCAGCAGACCGGACCAGGTGGCGCCGATGCCGTGCAGGTCGAGCGGGCGGGTGCTGACGGCCATGCCGTGCTCGATCAGGCTGCAGAAGGAGGCCACGGCGGTGACCGGATCGCGGTGGCACCACACGGTCGTGGCGTCCGGGAACACCGTGCGCAGCGCGTCGAGGTTGCCCAGGTGCAGCGGGGACTTGAGGATCCAGCGGCGCCGCGGACGGCCGTACTGCAGGACCTGGAACACCTGCTTGAGGTACCGGTAGTCGTCGGTGAAGTCCCGCGCGCGGTACCACTGCACGTACTCCGGTATCAGCACCTGTGACAGCGGCATCAGGGCGTGCGGCAGGGCGAAGGTGCACTCCTCGGGGCCCTCGGCGGCCATCGCGTGGATGTCGCGGAAGCGCGGTGCGAACAGGTTGGTTCCCTGGACCATGCGGCGGCCTGCCGTGACCGCCTTCCGGCGCTCACGGGGCGACGGCTCCAGGCCGGGGGCGAGGAGTTCCCACAGCAAGGGACCGCGGTGCTCGGCCGAGAGCGACAGCACGGAGTGCGTGACGGTGGTCGCGGTACGCGGCAGGCCCACGACGAACACCGGCTTCTCGATCGGCTCCCGCCCGATCTCCGGGTGCTCGGCGATCAGCCCCCGTACCCGCGCCCGATTCGCGAGATGCCGGCGCACGAAGACCTGAGCGGACTGCCAGCCGACCGGCGTGAGGTTCTCGGCCCTCGCCCACCAGCCCAGCAGCAGCCGGAAGTCGTCGACGAACTGCCGGTCCCCCTTGGCCTCTCCCGTCTCCACGACGATCCGGTCGAAGATCCGGTCGGGACCGCGACGGGATCCGAACCCCGGCCGCAGCAGCTGGTTGGCGAGAGTGAGGGCGAGGGGAGGCGAGGACACGCGGCGACTCTATCCCGCCGAACTGGCTTGCTGGACAGGGAAGTTGGTCAGGTGGCCAGGCGGCCGAGGGGCAAAGGGGGTGACCGGAAGACCTCCACCGTCCGGCCACCCCCTCCGACACGGCTACTGAGCCACAGGCAGCCGTGCCCCGTCCCGCTGGAACAGCGGGATGCGGTCCAGCGGGGCGTCGACCGTCACGGTCGCACCGCCCTCGTACGTCTCCCCGGTCCACGCATCCGTCCAGACCGCACCCGCCGGGAGATACGTCGTCCATGTCGTCGCGCCCGCCGTCAGCACCGGGGCGACCAGCAGATCGCGGCCGAAGAGATAGGCGTCGTCGACCGACCAGGCCGCCGGGTCGTCCGGGAACTCCAGGAACAGCGGCCGCATCACCGGCAGGCCCTCCTCGTGGGCCTCGCGCATGACCTCCAGGACGTACGGCTTCAGGCGCTCGCGCAGCCGCAGGTACTTCTCCAGGATCGGGCCGGCCTCCTCGCCGTACGACCACACCTCGTTCGGGCCGCCGGTCATCTCCGGGCCCAGCGGCGTGCCCGGGTCGCGGAAGCCGTGCAGACGCATCAGCGGGGACAGCGCGCCGAACTGGAACCAGCGGACCATGACCTCGCGGTACGCCGGGTCGTCCGGGTCGCCGCCATGGAAGCCGCCGATGTCCGTGTTCCACCAGGGGATGCCGGACAGCGCGGTGTTGAGTCCGGCCGCGAGCTGGCGGCGCAGGGTCGGGAAGTCGGTGCCGATGTCCCCCGACCACAGGGCGGCGCCGTAGCGCTGACTGCCCGCCCAGGCCGAACGGTTGAGGGTGATGACCTCCTCGCCCTGTGCCCGCAGGCCCTCGTGGAAGGTGCGGGAGTTCTCGGCCGGGTAGCTGTTGCCGACCTCCAGGCCCGGCCCCGTCCAGTAGCGCAGGTTCTCCTGGAAGCCCGGCTTCAGCTCCGGCTCGCAGGCGTCCAGCCAGAAGGCCGTGATGCCGTACGGGACGAGGTAGTTGTCGCGCACCTTCGACCACACGAACTCACGCGCGTCCGGGTTCGTGGCGTCGTAGAACGCCACCTGGACCGTGGAGGCCACCTCCTTGTCGGGCCAGTCGGCGTGTGCCATCGGGCCGTACTGGGTGCCGATGAAGTATCCGCGCTGCTCCATCAAGGCGTGGTTCTCGCTCAGCGGCGACACCGACGGCCAGACGCTGACCACCAACTTGACGCCCAGTTCGGCCAGTTCACGGACCATGGCCGCCGGGTCGGGCCACTCCGCGGGGTCGAACTTCCAGTCGCCGAGGTGCGTCCAGTGGAAGAAGTCGCAGACGATCGCCGACAGGGGCAGGCCCCGGCGCTTGTACTCCCGCGCCACCGCGAGGAGTTCGTCCTGCGTGCGATAGCGCAGCTTGCACTGCCAGAAGCCCGCCGCCCACTCGGGCAGCATCGGCGTACGGCCCGTCGCCGCGCTGTAGCGCCGCTGGCCGTCGGCCGGGCTGCCCGCGGTGATCCAGTAGTCGATCTGGCGGGCCGAGTCGGCGACCCACCGGGTGCCGTTGTGCGCGAGCTCCACGCGGCCGATCGCCGGGTTGTTCCACAGCAGGGTGTAGCCCCGGCTGGACGACAGCACCGGGATGCCGACCTCGGCGTTGCGCTGGACGAGGTCGAGGACCAGGCCCTTCTGGTCGAGGCGGCCGTGCTGGTGCTGGCCGAGGCCGTACAGCTTCTCGTCGTCGTACGCGGCGAAGCGCTGCTCCAGGCGGTGGTGGCCGTTGCCCACGGCGGTGTAGAGGCGCGGGCCGGGCCACCAGAAGTGGGCGCGCTCCTCGGCGAGCACCTCCTCGCCGTCCGAGGTGCGCAGGAACCGGACCAGGCCCTCGGCGTCGACCTCGACGGTCAGGGCGCCGACGGTCAGCGTGCCCAGCCCGTCCTCGATCTTGACGGCGGACTCGGTGGGCGGGGCGGACTCCAGGAGCGCGCCCGGCAGTCCTTCGAGGACCGGGCCGCCGAGCCGGGCACGCACCCGGACCGCGTCCGGACCCCACGGCTCGACGCGTACGGTCTCCTGGCGGCCGCTCCACTCCAGCGCGCCGTCCCGCTCGCGGAACGTGCCGACGGTCGGGGAGGACTGCGCGAGGCTGACCGTGCCTGGCTGGGGCTGGTTTTCGGCAGGCTGATTCACGAGGTGTGCTCCTCAGGAGGGCAGCGAATGCAGACATGGGGGTGCCCGGCGAGGGCACGGCGGTGCAGCGGTCGGTGGGGGTGGCGGCGGTGAGGTGTCAGTGGGCGGCGGCCGGCGCCGGGCCCGTGCTCGCCCGGACCGTCAACTCGGGCGCGATCAGCAGCACCTCGTCGCTGCCGCGTCCGTCGAGCTTGGCGACCAGCTGTTCCACGGCGTGCCGGCCCATCTCCTGCGCGGGGATGGAGACCGACGTCAGCCGCACCGAGGCCTGGGTGGCCACCTGGTCGGGACAGATGCCGACCACCGACACGTCCTCGGGCACGGCACGGCCCTGCTGGCGCAGCAGCGCGAGCAGCGGCTCGACCGCCGACTCGTTCTGCACGACGAACCCGGTGGTGCCCGGGCGTTCGTCGAGGATGCGGGCGAGGGTGACGGCCATCGCGTCGTACCCGCCGTCGCAGGGCCGGTGCAGCAGCCGCAGCCCCAACTCCTGGGAACGCAGCCGCAGTCCGTCGAGCGTGCGCTCCGCGAAACCGGTGTGCCGTTCATAGACGGCCGGCGCCTCGCCGATGACAGCGATGTCGCGGTGCCCCAGCTTCGCCAGATGCTCCACGCACAGCGCGCCGGTCGCCTTGAAGTCGAGGTCGACGCAGGTCAGCCCGGAGGTGTCGGCGGGCAGCCCGATCAGCACGGACGGCTGGTGGGTGCCGCGCAGCAGCGGCAGCCGCTCGTCGTCCAGCTGGACGTCCATCAGGATCATCGCGTCGGCGAGTCCGCTGCCGGTGACGCGGCGCACCGCGTCGGGGCCCTCCTCGCCGGTCAGCAAAAGGACGTCGTAGCCGTGCGTGCGGGCCGTGGTGGCCACCGCGATGGCGATCTCCATCATCACCGGCACATACATGTCGGTGCGCAGCGGGATCATCAGCGCGATGATGTTGGACCTGCTGCTGGCCAGGGCACGAGCGCCCGCGTTCGGGTGGTAGCCGAGTTCGCGGATGCTCTGCTCGACCCGGTGCCGGGTGGTCGTGGAGATGGACCGCTTGCCACTGAGGACATAGCTCACCGTGCTCGCCGAGACTCCGGCGTGCTGGGCGACCTCGGCGAGGGTGACCATCCAGCTCTCCAAGCTCTTGTGAAGCGCTTCGACAGTGCGCCGATGCGTGCAGGGGCGGGTGTGAGGGTGATTTGACACTAGCTCTGGCGAGGCCGGGTGTCCATAGGTTGTCGAAGCGCTTCGACAGCTTTTCTCTCCAGGGGCACCGTCCCCCGGACGGCCCTGCCGTCGCAACACCGCTGACCGCGCCCGTTCTCCGGGCGCCGACCGCCTGGACACCGAGGCGTACTCCGTCAACATCGGCTGAACGGACGCGCGCAGGGTGGTGGCCCCGCCCGTAATCGGGTACATACGATCGGGTAGCACCCGTCGGTAACCAATACGGCCCATGATCCCGATTCACGGCGAGGTGAGCCCCATGTCCGCAGCACCCACGAAGCCCACTGTCACTGAGCGTGAGGCACGTCAGGTGGCGGAGGAGGCCCGGCAGCAGGACTGGCGCAAGCCCAGCTTCGCCAAGGAACTGTTCCTGGGCCGCTTCCGCCTCGACCTCATCCACCCCCACCCCATGCCCACCGACGAGGCCGCCCAGCGCGGCGAGGAGTTCCTCGCCAAGCTCCGCGACTTCGTCGAGACGAAGGTCGACGGCGCCCTCATCGAGCGCGAGTCGCGCATCCCCGACGACGTGATCGACGGGCTGAAGGAAATCGGCGCCTTCGGCATGAAGATCGACACCAAGTACGGCGGGCTCGGCCTCGGCCAGGTCTACTACAACAAGGCCCTCACCCTGGCCGGCTCGGCGTCCCCCGCGATCGGCGTGCTGCTCTCCGCCCATCAGTCGATCGGCGTACCGCAGCCGCTCAAGTTGTTCGGCACCCCCGAACAGAAGGAGCGGTTCCTGCCGCGCTGCGCCCGCACCGACATCAGCGCCTTCCTGCTGACCGAGCCCGACGTGGGCTCCGACCCGGCGCGCCTGGCCACCTCCGCCGTTCCCGACGGGGACGACTACGTCCTCGACGGGGTCAAGCTGTGGACGACCAACGGCGTGGTCGCCGACCTCCTCGTCGTCATGGCCCGGGTGCCGAAGTCCGAGGGCCACAAGGGCGGCATCACCGCCTTCGTCGTGGAGACCAACTCGCCCGGCATCACCGTCGAGAACCGCAACGCCTTCATGGGCCTGCGCGGCATCGAGAACGGCGTCACCCGCTTCCACCAGGTCCGCGTCCCCGCCGCCAACCGCATCGGCCCCGAAGGCTCGGGCCTGAAGATCGCCCTCACGACCCTGAACACCGGGCGGCTCTCGCTCCCCGCGTCCTGCGTCGCCGCCGGCAAGTGGTGCCTGAAGATCGCCCGCGAGTGGTCCGCGGCCCGCGAGCAGTGGGGCAAGCCGCTCGCCCACCACGAGGCCGTCGGCTCGAAGATCTCCTTCATCGCGGCCACCACCTTCGCCCTGGAGGCCGTCACCGACCTGGCCTCGCAGATGGCCGACGAGGACCGCAACGACATCCGTATCGAAGGCGCCCTCGCCAAGCTCTACGCCTCCGAGATGGCCTGGACGATCGCCGACGAACTCATCCAGATCCGCGGCGGCCGCGGCTTCGAGACGGCCGAGTCGCTCAGGGCCCGCGGCGAGCGCCCGGTCGCGGCCGAGCAGGTCCTGCGCGACCTGCGCATCAACCGCATCTTCGAGGGCTCGACGGAGATCATGCACCTCCTGATCGCCCGCGAGGCCGTCGACGCCCACCTGTCGGTCGCCGGTGACCTCATCGACCCCGACAAGTCCCTCCAGGACAAGGCGAAGGCGGGTGCGAACGCCGGCGTCTTCTACGCCAAGTGGCTGCCGAAGCTGGTCGCCGGCCAGGGACAACTGCCGTATTCGTACGGTGAGTTCAAACGCGGCGTCGACCTCTCCCCGCACCTTCGCTACGTCGAACGCACGTCCCGCAAACTCGCCCGCTCCACCTTCTACGGCATGTCCCGCTGGCAGGGCCGCATGGAGACCAAGCAGGGCTTCCTGGGCCGTGTCGTCGACATCGGCGCCGAGCTGTTCGCCATGAGCGCGGTGTGCGTGCGTGCCGAGCACCTGCGCGGCCAGGGCGAGCACGGCCGGGAGGCCTACCAGCTCGCCGACGCCTTCTGCCAGCAGGCCCGCCTGCGGATCGAGGAGCTCTTCGGGCGCCTGTGGTCCAACACCGACGACCTGGACCGGAAGGTCGTCAAGGGCGTGATGTCGGGCACGTACGAGTGGCTGGAGCAGGGCATCGTCGACCCGTCGGACGACGGCGCCCCCTGGATCGCCGACGCGACGCCGGGCCCGAGCGAGCGGGAGAACGTGCACCGTCCGATCAGGTGACCGACGGCCCGAGAGGGCCCGGGAGTCCGTGAGGGGTCACTGCCCGCAGTGACCCCTCACCATCCTGTTACCTGCCGGATGGGGATGCCCTGTCCTCCCTGTCGGTCCTTCCGGCCACAATGGGGGAATGAGCGACAGTCCAGCCCCACTCGCCGACCCGCATCTGGTCTACGACCCCGTAGCGGGCGACGGCCCGAAGGACGTGGTGATCCTCGGCTCCACCGGCTCGATCGGCACCCAGGCCATCGACCTCGTGCTGCGCAACCCCGACCGGTTCCGGGTCACCGCCCTGTCCGCCAACGGCGGCCGGGTCGCCCTCCTCGCCGAGCAGGCGTACCGGCTGAAGGCGCGGACCGTCGCGGTAGCCCGCGAGGACGTCGTACCGGCGCTGCGGGAGGCCCTGCAGGCCCAGTACGGCACGGGGGAGCCGCTCCCCGAGATCCTCGCGGGCCCCGAGGCGGCCACCCAGGTCGCCGCCTCCGACTGCCACACCGTCCTGAACGGCATCACCGGCTCCATCGGCCTCGCCCCCACCCTCGCCGCCCTGGAGGCGGGCCGCACACTCGCGCTCGCCAACAAGGAGTCCCTGATCGTCGGCGGCCCGCTGGTCAAGGCGCTCGCCAAGCCCGGGCAGATCATCCCGGTCGACTCCGAGCACGCGGCCCTGTTCCAGGCGCTGGCGTCCGGGACGAGGGCAGACGTACGGAAGCTGGTCGTCACGGCGTCCGGGGGGCCGTTCCGGGGCCGCACGAAGGCGGACCTGGCTCAAGTGACCGTCGAGGACGCCCTCGCCCACCCCACCTGGGCCATGGGCCCGGTGATCACGATCAACTCCGCGACCCTCGTCAACAAGGGCCTGGAGGTCATCGAGGCGCACCTCCTCTACGACATTTCCTTCGACCGCATTGAGGTGGTCGTGCATCCCCAGTCGTATGTTCACTCGATGGTTGAGTTCACCGACGGATCCACGATCGCCCAGGCGACGCCCCCCGACATGCGCGGGCCGATCGCCATCGGCCTCGGCTGGCCGGAGCGCATCCCCGACGCCGCGCCGACGTTCGACTGGAGCAAGGCGTCGACGTGGGAGTTCTTCCCCCTCGACAACGACGCGTTCCCCTCGGTCAACCTGGCGCGTCAGGTGGGCGAGCTCGCGGGCACGGCACCGGCGGTGTTCAATGCGGCAAACGAGGAGTGCGTGGAGGCCTTCCGGGCCGGCGCGCTGCCGTTCAACGGGATCATGGAGACCGTGACCCGGGTGGTGGAGGAGCACGGCACCCCGCGCGCGGGAACTTCGCTCACCGTCGCGGACGTCCTCGAAGCGGAGACCTGGGCCCGCAGGCGGGCACAGGAACTGGCGGCACACACGGCGGAGGCCCGTGCATGACGACCCTGATGTTCATCCTCGGCATAGTGCTGTTCGCGGTCGGGCTGCTCGCCTCGATCGCCTGGCACGAGCTGGGCCACCTGTCCACGGCCAAGCTGTTCGGCATCCGCGTGCCGCAGTACATGGTCGGCTTCGGCCCCACCATCTGGTCGCGGAACAAGGGCGAGACCGAGTACGGCATCAAGGCGATCCCGTTCGGTGGCTACATCCGCATGATCGGCATGTTCCCGCCGGGACCGGACGGCCGCCTGGAGGCCCGCTCCACATCCCCCTGGCGCGGCATGATCGAGGACGCCCGCTCGGCCGCGTTCGAAGAGCTCAAGCCGGGTGACGAGAACCGCCTCTTCTACACGCGCAAGCCGTGGAAGCGGGTCATCGTGATGTTCGCGGGCCCCTTCATGAACCTCATCCTCGCGGTGGCCCTGTTCCTCACCGTGCTGATGGGCTTCGGCATCCAGCAGCAGACGACCACCGTGAGCTCGGTCTCCCCGTGCGTCATCGCCCAGACCCAGAACCGCGACGAGTGCAAGGCCTCCGACCCCAAGTCCCCGGCCGCCGCCGCGGGCATGAAGGCCGGCGACAAGATCGTCTCCTTCGGCGGGGTACCGACCGAGGAGTGGAACTCCCTCTCCGACCTCATCCGCAACAGCGCCGGCAAGGAGGTGCCGATCGTCGTCGACCGCAAGGGCGAGCAAGTGACCCTGCACGCGAAGATCGCCACCAACTGGGTCGTGAAGAAGGACGCGAGCGGGGCCTACGTCAAGGACGACTACGTCCAGGCCGGCTTCCTCGGCTTCAGCGCCGCCACCGGCGTCGTCAAACAGGACTTCGGCGACTCGGTGACCTGGATGTCCGACCGGGTCGGCGAGGCCGTCGACTCACTCATCGCCCTGCCCTCCAAGGTCCCCGCCCTGTGGGACGCGGCCTTCGGCGACGGCGAGCGCGAACCGGACTCCCCGATGGGCATCGTGGGCGCGGCGCGGGTGAGCGGCGAGATCGCGACGCTGGACATCCCGGCGTCGCAGCAGCTGGCCACGTTCGTCTTCCTCCTGGCCGGCTTCAACCTCTCCCTGTTCCTCTTCAACATGCTCCCGCTGCTGCCGCTCGACGGCGGCCACATCGCGGGCGCCCTGTGGGAGTCGCTGCGCCGCAACGCGGCCAAGGTGCTGCGCCGCCCGGACCCCGGTCCGTTCGATGTGGCGAAGCTGATGCCGGTGGCCTACGTGGTGGCCGGAATCTTCGTCTGCTTCACGCTGCTCGTGCTCGTGGCGGACGTGGTTAACCCAGTCAGAATCTCCTAGTCACATGGAGTTCGAGGCGGCCCGGGATCGTATGTCCCGGGCCGCCTTCCATTGAGTGGGTTTACGGGCCATGGGGGTCCCCCCGCCGAGTGCATTCGAGGTGGGGGAGTGCTGGGGTGAGGGGCGGTGCCGTAATCTCGAAGCCTGGAGCCCGCTGCTGACGGGACCGGATCTTGATCCACGACTTGGGGTTGCACAGCAGATGACTGCGATTTCTCTCGGCATGCCGTCCGTTCCGACCAGGCTCGCCGAGCGGCGGCGGAGCCGCCAGATCCAGGTCGGTACCGTGGCGGTCGGCGGAGACGCGCCGGTCTCGGTCCAGTCGATGACGACGACGCGTACGTCCGACATCGGCGCCACTCTCCAGCAGATCGCGGAGCTCACGGCCTCCGGCTGCCAGATCGTGCGCGTGGCCTGCCCGACGCAGGACGACGCGGACGCCCTCGCGACGATCGCCCGCAAGTCCCAGATCCCGGTGATCGCGGACATCCACTTCCAGCCGAAGTACGTGTTCGCGGCGATCGAGGCCGGCTGTGCGGCGGTCCGCGTGAACCCCGGCAACATCAAGCAGTTCGACGACAAGGTCAAGGAGATCGCGCGGGCCGCGAAGGACCACGGCACGCCGATCCGCATCGGCGTGAACGCCGGCTCGCTGGACCGCCGGCTGCTCCAGAAGTACGGCAAGGCGACGCCCGAGGCGCTCGCCGAGTCCGCCCTGTGGGAGGCGTCCCTCTTCGAGGAGCACGACTTCCGGGACATCAAGATCTCGGTGAAGCACAACGACCCGGTCGTGATGGTCGAGGCGTACCGGCAGCTGGCCGCCCAGTGCGACTACCCCCTCCACCTCGGCGTGACCGAGGCGGGCCCGGCGTTCCAGGGCACGATCAAGTCGGCCGTGGCCTTCGGCGCCCTGCTGTCCCAGGGCATCGGCGACACCATCCGCGTGTCCCTCTCGGCCCCGCCGGCCGAGGAGGTCAAGGTGGGCATCCAGATCCTGGAGTCCCTGAACCTCAAGCAGCGCGGCCTGGAGATCGTCTCCTGCCCGTCCTGCGGCCGCGCCCAGGTCGACGTCTACAAGCTCGCCGAGGAGGTCACGGCAGGCCTCACGGGCATGGACGTCCCGCTCCGCGTGGCCGTCATGGGCTGCGTCGTGAACGGCCCCGGCGAGGCCCGCGAGGCCGACCTCGGCGTCGCATCCGGCAACGGCAAGGGCCAGATCTTCGTCAAGGGCGAGGTCATCAAGACCGTCCCCGAGTCCAAGATCGTCGAGACCCTCATCGAGGAGGCCATGAAGCTGGCCGAACAGATGGAGGCGGACGGCGTGGCGAGCGGCGAGCCGTCGGTCGCGGTGGCGGGCTGAGAGGTTTCTCGCCCTGAACGGGCCTCGTCCTCAAACGCCGGACGGGCTTTTGGGGGCCGCAGGCCCCACGGGCGCGGGGAACTGCGCGGCCAGCCCCCACCCACCCGCAGTCGCCATTCTCCCCAGCGCCCCGAGCTCATAGGCGCCCGGCCCAGCGGCGCAGCCAAGCGGCGGCGCGGCAAAGCTTCCGCAGGTACAGTGCGGGGACCAGCAGAACCCCAGCGTGAGGCCCCGTACGTGTTGACCCAGACCACCTCACGGGTGCTCGAACCGAGCGACCTGGACGCCGCGCTCGCCGTCCTCGACCGCGAGCCGGTCGCGAACGCCTTTGTGACGTCCCGCGTCCAGATCGCCGGCCTCGACCCGTGGCGCCTCGGCGGCGAGATGTGGGGCTGGTACGAGGGCGGCATGCTCACCTCCCTGTGCTACGCGGGCGCCAACCTCGTCCCGATCTGCGCGGGTCCACGCGCGGTACGGGCCTTCGCCGACCGGGCCCGGCGGGCGGGCCGCCGCTGCTCCTCCATCGTCGGCCCCGCCGAGTCCACCGCCCAGCTGTGGCGCCTGCTGGAACCCAACTGGGGCCCGGCCCGGGACGTCCGTGCCCACCAGCCCCTCATGATCACCGACCGCTTGCCGACCGACATCACCCCGGATCCGTACGTCCGCCGCATCCGCAAGGACGAGATGGAGACGATCATGCCGGCGTGCGTGGCGATGTTCACCGAGGAGGTCGGCGTCTCCCCGATGGCCGGCGACGGCGGCCTCCTCTACCAGGCCCGGGTCGCCGAACTCGTCGGCTCCGGCCGCTCCTTCGCCCGCCTCGACCACACCGGCAAGGTCGTCTTCAAGGCCGAGATCGGCGCCGCCACGAACAGGGCCTGCCAGATCCAGGGCGTCTGGGTGGCCCCCGAGTACCGGGGCCAGGGCCTGGCGGCCCCCGGCATGGCAGCGGTACTGCGCTACGCCCTGGCCGACGTCGCCCCGGTGGTGAGCCTCTACGTGAACGACTTCAACACGGCGGCGAGACGGACGTACCACAGGGTGGGCTTCCAGGAGACCGGCGCCTTCATGAGCGTCCTGTTCTGACGACGTTCCCTTGCGGCGGAGGGCGCTGCAACGCCCCCAGGGGCGCGGGGCCCATCGATGTGCGGCTCCGCCGCGTGGGGGCGAGCAACCACGGATGCCGCACCCGGAATTCAGCGCGAAGCCCCCTGTAGGCTCCCCACATGCGCCTTCCCGGTCACGCACACCGCCGCCAACCAGACGACATCGTGATCGGCCCCCTGGACCTCGCCACCCACGTCGACGAAGCCCTCGCAGTCCAAGCCGTGGCGTTCGGCCTCGGCCCCGACGAGGTGGCCGTACGCCGCCAGATCGTCCTGCGCCACATGACCTACCCGGGCGCAAGGGCCCTCGGCGCCACCAGCGGCGGGCGCCTCATCGGATTCGTCTACGGCATGCCGAACGACCGCACCCACTGGTGGTCCACCATCGTGGAGCCCTACCTGCGGGCCACCGGCTACGACGACTGGCTCGACAACTCCTTCGTCATCACGGAACTCCACGTCCACCCGGGCTACCAGAACCGCGGCGTCGGCCGCCGCCTGATCACCACGATCACGGACGGCGCCCTCGAACCCCGCTCGATCCTCTCGGCGATCGACGTGGAAAGCCCCGCCCGCGGCCTCTACCGCTCCCTCGGCTATCAGGACCTCGCCCGCCAGGTCCTCTTCCCCAGCGCCCCGAAGCCGTACGCCGTGATGGGCGCCCCGCTCCCGCTCCGCCGCCGTTAACCGATTTCCACCGCCCCGTCCCGCCCGGCTAACCTCCTGCCATAACCCTTACCCAGCAGGAGTACGGAAACCATGGCGAACGCACCGGTCCAGCGCATGTCCCAGTTGATGGCGAAGACGCTGCGCGACGACCCGGCGGACGCCGAGGTCCTCAGTCACAAGCTGCTCGTCCGCGCCGGCTACGTCCGCCGCACCGCGGCCGGCATCTGGTCGTGGCTGCCCCTCGGCAAGCGGGTCCTCGCCAACGTGGAGCGCATCGTCCGCGAGGAGATGGACGCCATCGGCGCCCAGGAAGTGCTGCTCCCCGCCCTGCTGCCGCGTGAGCCGTACGACGCGACGGGCCGCTGGGACGAGTACGGCCAGGAGCTGTTCCGTCTGAAGGACCGCAAGGGCGGCGACTACCTGCTCGGTCCGACCCACGAGGAGATCTTCACCCTGCTGGTGAAGGACCAGGCGTCCTCCTACAAGGACCTGCCGGTCATCCTCTACCAGATCCAGCACAAGTACCGCGACGAGGCCCGCCCGCGGGCCGGCATCCTGCGCGGCCGTGAGTTCCTGATGAAGGACTCGTACTCCTTCGACACCGACGACGAGGGCCTCGGCCAGTCCTACGCCCTGCACCGCCAGGCCTACCAGCGCGTCTTCGAGCGCCTCGGCCTCGACTACCGCATCTGCGCCGCCACCGCCGGCGCCATGGGCGGCTCGAAGTCCGAGGAGTTCCTCGCCCCGGCCGAGGCCGGCGAGGACACCTTCGCCGACTGCCCGAACTGCGACTTCGCGGCGAACACCGAGGCCATCACGTACGCGCTGAAGCCCGTGGACGCCGAAGGCGTGCCCGCCCTCGAAGAGATCCCGACCCCCGACACCCCCACCATCGAGACCCTCGCCGCCCACCTCGGCGTCCAGGCCGCCGACACCCTGAAGAACCTTCTCGTGAAGGTCGACGGCGAGATCGTCGCCGTCGGTGTCCCCGGTCACCGCGAGGTCGACATGGGCAAGGTCGAGGCGCACTTCGCCCCGGCCGTCGTCGAGATGGTCACCGAGGCGGACTTCGCCGGGCGCCCGGACCTGGTCCGCGGCTACGTCGGCCCGCAGGGCCTGGGCGAGAAGGTCAAGTACCTCGCCGACCCGCGCGTGGCCCCCGGTACCTCCTGGATCACCGGCGCCAACAAGGAGGGCACGCACGCGAAGAACGTCGTCGCGGGCCGTGACTTCGAGGTCGACGAGTACGTCGACGTCGTGGTCGTCCAGGAGGGCGACCCCTGCCCGAACTGCGGCACCGGCCTCAAGCTCGACCGCGCCATCGAGATCGGCCACATCTTCCAGCTGGGCCGCAAGTACGCGGACGCGCTGAAGCTCGACGTCCTCGGCCAGAACGGCAAGCCGGTCCGCGTGACCATGGGCTCCTACGGCATCGGCGTCTCCCGCGCCGTCGCGGCCCTCGCCGAGCAGACCGCCGACGACAAGGGGCTGTGCTGGCCCGCCGAGGTCGCCCCGGCCGACGTGCACGTGGTCGCCGCCGGCAAGGCCCTGCAGACCGAACTCGCCCTCGACGTCTCCGAGAAGCTGTCCGCGGCCGGCCTGCGTGTCCTGTGCGACGACCGCGCGGGCGTCTCGCCGGGCGTGAAGTTCACGGACTCGGAGCTGATCGGCGTACCGCAGATCCTGGTCGCCGGCCGGCGCGCGGCCGAGGGCGTCGTCGAGCTCAAGGACCGCAGGACCGGCGAGCGCGAGGAACTGACGGTCGACGAGGCGATCGCCCGCCTCACCGCGTAAGGGCTCTCCGCGGCAGTCCTCCGTGCGGCTCAAGGCGCCGCACGGAGGACGGTGCGCCCTGCCTGGCGTACCCGGGCCGGCTCAGAGCCAGCCGGCGAACTCCAGCAACAACTCCGCGTCCTGGGCCCGCCCGACCCGCCGAGCCCGCACGCCCGACTCCACGGCCCGGAACAACGTCCACCCCCGCAGCCGCTCCTGATCCACGTCCAGCGACTCCGCAAGCCGCTTGACCCGCCGCCGGGTCGTCGCGGCCCCCGACGGCGAGGCGATCAGATCCTCCACCCGGTCCCGCACCAACCGCGCCAGATCGAACGCACACTCACCGATCACCGGGTCCGGCCCCACCGCAAGCCACGGCATCCGCTCCCCGGCCAGCACCTTGCTCTGCCGGAACGTCCCGTGCAGCAACCGCCGCTCGGGCGGCGCGGCCAGCAACTCCTCGCGGGCGGCGAGCGCGGCGTCGACCAGCGGAATCACCTCGGCATCGGCGGCCGCGGTCGCCCGCATCGCGTCGGCCTGCCGGCCGGTCCGCTCGGCGACCGTCTCGAAGGGGTGATCGCCGGGTGGCTCGACCCACAGCCGCCGCAGCGTACCCGCCGCCTCCAGCAGCGCCTTCGCCTCGGGCAACGACCGCACCGACACATCCGGATGCAGCCGCTCCAGCAACAGCACACCCTCGACAGCGGGCTCGTCGAGCAGGTGCACGGCCCCCACGCCTCCCCAGTGCGCCAGCGCCGCCCGCTCGCTCCGCGGACGGGCCCGCGGCGGGGCCAGCTTCAGCACGGCGGGGGTTCCGTCAGCGCGCCGCACCAGCACCACCAGGCTGCTGCGCCCGCCCGGCATCTGCACCCGCTCAACGGTCAACTCGCGTAGCGCGACGGCCTGGTGGGCCGCCTCCGGCAGCTTCACCAACCAGTCGTCACCGTCCGGTGCCGTCTCACCGAGCGCCTTGACCAGACGCTGCGGCGGTTCGAAAGCCATGCGCGAGTAGTTCCCTTCAGATGCGGGTCATGCCGAGGGCATCGGCGAGGCGGACGTCGTGGCCGCCCGCTCGGCGAGCCCAGGGAAGGCTACGCTCTCGCCCCGCCAGCGCACCGCCCGCACCGCCGCCTCCCGCAGCGCCTCGGCCGCGGTACCCCGCAGCTCACCCTCGGCCGCCCGCACCAGGTCGGAGTACACCGCGGCCATCCGGTCCTCCAGCCCGGCGGCGAACCGCACGGCCGCGGGTGCGTCCGACACCGGGAACGGCAGCGCGTACGCGGGGCTCGCCGCGACCGGCTCGGAACCGAGGTCGCGCACCTCGCGCGCCAGCGCGTCCCGCCGCGCCCGGTGCGCGTCGTAGGCCGCGCGGGCCTGAGAACGCTGCTCCTGGCTGATCCGGCCGCCGACGACGCCGTACCCGTACACCGCCGCGTGCTCGGCGGCGAGCGCCGCCTGCAGGGCCTTCAGCTGCTCCTTCTTGCCGGACTCGCTCACTTGGCCCCCTCGTTCAGCAGATACGCGTGTGCCGCCCCCGCCGCGGCCACCGAGGCCAGCAGCCGCGCCAGTTCGCCCGGTACGTCCAGCAACGCCTTGGCCCGCCGGTCCGCGAGCGCCCGTTCCGCGGCGGCGAGCTCGGCGAGGGCCGCCCTCTCGTCGAGGGGGACGACGGCCGACGGCGACCCGGAAGGCGACGGCGAAGCGGAAGATGCCGGCGACCCGGAGGGCGACGCGCTGTCCGATGCCTTTCGGCCACCCCCGAACGCCTCCGCGTGCCGTACGGCCGCCGCCCGCAACGGCCCCAGCAGTTCCGTGAGCACGGGATGGGCGGCGAGCACCGCGTCGTAGCGCTCGACCAGCCCCGCGCTGTCCCCGGCCGCACGCGCGCGTGCCCGCTCGGCGACCGACGGGCTGCCGCTGGTGCCGCCGTCCGAGTCGTCGGAGCCGGGGGAGCAGCCCACCAGCAGCGCGGCTCCGGCGGCCGAGGCGAGCAGGGTTCTTCTGCGCGGTCCTGAGGCGGAGCGCGGCGGCGGGGGGTACGGCACGGCAGACGTCCTCGGGGAACTCGTACGGAAGGCGGCTGTGAAAGCGGTTACAGAAGTCAGCGGGCCGCAGGCCCGTGATCACCGTACCCGCGCAAGCGGACGGCACCACTCATCGGCACCGCTCGTTCGCAGGTGGACGGCAACAGTCCTCGCGACCCGATACCCTTTGACCAGACACGCGCCCCATCCCACAACAGCACACGCGGCCGAGGAGTCACCCGGATGAGCACCACCCAGAGCGAGAGGCTGCGAGAACTACTGGAACCGCTCGTCAGCTCTCAGGGCCTGGACCTCGAAGAGATCGCAGTGGACTCCGTCGGACGCAAGCGTGTGCTGCGCGTCGTCGTGGACTCTGACACCGGTGCCGACCTGGACCGGATCGCCGATGTGAGCCGCGCGCTCTCGGCGAAGCTCGACGAGACGGACGCGATGGGCGAGGGGGAGTACACCCTCGAGGTCGGAACCCCCGGCGCGGAGCGCCCCCTCACGGAACACCGGCACTACGTGCGCGCCGTCGACCGGCTCGTGAAGTTCCAACTGGCCGAGGGCGGCGAGCTGGTGGCCCGGATCCTGGACGTCGACGACGAGGGCCTCGACCTCGAAGTGCCGGGAGTGAAGGGCCGCAAGGCCACCTCCCGCAGACTCGGCTTCGCGGACATCGACAAGGCGCGCGTGCAGGTCGAGTTCAATCGCAAGGACAGCAAGGACGAGAAGGAAGAGGAGGCGTAGCCGTGGACATCGACATGAGCGCCCTGCGGGGCTTGGTACGGGAGAAGGAGATCTCCTTCGACCTGCTGGTCGAGGCGATCGAGTCGGCCCTCCTCATCGCCTACCACCGCACCGATGGAAGCCGCCGCCACGCGCGCGTGGAGCTGAACCGGGAGACCGGCCATGTGACCGTGTGGGCGAAGGAGGACCCCGAGGACCTCGAGGAGGGCCAGGAGGCCCGCGAGTTCGACGACACCCCGTCCGGCTTCGGCCGTATCGCCGCCACCACCGCCAAGCAGGTCATCCTGCAGCGGCTGCGCGACGCCGAGGACGACGCGACGCTCGGCGAGTACGCCGGCCGCGAGGGCGACATCGTCACCGGCGTGGTCCAGCAGGGCCGCGACCCGAAGAACGTCCTCGTGGACATCGGCAAGCTGGAGGCCATCCTGCCGGTGCAGGAGCAGGTCCCGGGCGAGACGTATCCGCACGGCATGCGCATCCGGTCGTACGTCGTACGAGTGGCCAAGGGCGTCCGCGGCCCGTCCGTGACCCTCTCGCGCACGCACCCGAACCTGGTGAAGAAGCTCTTCGCCCTGGAGGTGCCGGAGATCGCCGACGGATCCGTCGAGATCGCCGCCATCGCCCGCGAGGCCGGTCACCGCACGAAGATCGCCGTCCGGTCCACCCGCAGCGGCCTGAACGCCAAGGGTGCCTGCATCGGCCCCATGGGCGGCCGGGTGCGCAATGTGATGGGCGAGCTGAACGGCGAGAAGATCGACATCGTCGACTGGTCGGACGACCCGGCCGAGATGGTGGCGAACGCGCTGTCGCCGGCCCGGGTCTCCAAGGTGGAGGTCGTGGACATGGCGGCCCGCTCCGCGCGCGTGACGGTGCCCGACTACCAGCTGTCACTGGCGATCGGCAAGGAAGGGCAGAACGCCCGGCTGGCGGCCCGGCTGACCGGCTGGCGGATCGACATCCGGCCGGACACCGAGCAGGCCGGGGAATAGATCCAGGCCGCAGGTCGCTCAGATCACGTCACGTTATCGCCCGGCAACTGTTCGAATCCTGCCCCAAAGGGGTGAGGTCGCTACGGGGAGGTAGACTTAAGAGTGTCTGGCCGGACACGCGTCCGCGCATGCCCTGAACGCACCTGTGTGGGGTGCCGGGAGCGAGCGGCCAAGGCTGATCTGCTGCGGATCGTGGCGATCAAGGGCGAGTGCGCCCCTGATCCTCGCGGTACGCTGCCCGGCCGGGGTGCGTACGTACACCCCGCTCTGGTCTGTCTTGACCAGGCGGTGCGCCGCCGGGCGTTCACGCGGGCGTTGCGCGCCCCGGGAGCGCTCGACACAAAGGCGTTGCGCCAGTACGTCGAGCAGACAACAGTTGCTGAGCAGGCAACACCGTAAGAAGCGTCGTGCGGGACCCCCGCGCGGCCCAGGTACCCCGCGAGTTGGAAGTAGGTCGAGATTGCGATGAGCACTCGATGAGCACGCGATGAGTACGCCCATGAAGTAGCGACGGTCCGGACGCAACCCGGACCTAAAAGGAGCGAAGTGGCTAAGGTCCGGGTATACGAACTCGCCAAGGAGTTCGGGGTTGAGAGCAAGGTCGTCATGGCCAAGCTCCAAGAACTCGGTGAATTCGTCCGTTCGGCGTCTTCGACCATCGAAGCGCCCGTTGTCCGCAAACTGACGGACGCCCTCCAGCAGGGCAACGGAGGCGGCAAGTCCGCCCCCGCCCGCAAGGCTGCCCCGGCGAAGCCGGCAGCCCCCTCTCCCGCGCAGGCCGCCCGTCCGGCCGCCCCGCGCCCGCCGGCCCCCAAGCCGGCCGCCGCCGAGAAGCCCGCGGCTCCCGCCGCCCCGGCTGCTCCCGGCCCCCGTCCCACCCCGGGCCCGAAGCCCGCGCCGCGGCCCGCCCCGGCGTCCCCGGCTCCGACCGCGCCCGAGTTCACGGCGCCTCCGGCGGCTCCTGCCGCCCCCGCCGCCTCTCAGGGCCAGGGCCAGGCCCAGGCCCAGGGTTCCGGCCCGCGTCCGGGCGCCCCGCGTCCGGCCGGCCAGGCGCCGCGCCCCGGCGCTCCGCGTCCGGCCGGCCAGGGCCAGGGTGGCCAGGGCCGTGGTGAGCGCGGCGACCGCGGCGACCGTCCGGGCGCTCCGCGTCCGGGTGGTGGCGCCCAGCGTCCCGGCGGTCGTCCGGCCGGTCCCCGTCCGGGCAACAACCCGTTCACCTCTGGTGGCTCCACCGGCATGGCGCGCCCGCAGGCGCCCCGTCCGGGCGGTGCCCCGCGTCCGGGCGGCCCCGGTGCCCCCGGCGGTGCCCCGCGTCCGCAGGGCCAGGGCCAGGGCGGTCCCCGTCCCCAGGCTCCGGGCGGCGCACGTCCCACGCCGGGCGGCATGCCCCGTCCGCAGGGCGGCGGCGCGCGTCCCGGCGGCGGTCCCGGCGGTCCTCGTCCCGGTGGCGGCGGTCCCGGCGGTCCGCGTCCCAACCCCGGCATGATGCCGCAGCGTCCTGCTGCCGGCCCGCGTCCCGGCGGCGGTGGCCCCGGTGGCCGCGGTCCCGGTGGCGGCGGTCGTCCCGGTGGCGGTGGCGGCGGTCGTCCGGGTGGCGGCGGCGGCTTCGCCGGTCGTCCCGGTGGCGGCGGTGGCGGCGGCTTCGCCGGTCGTCCCGGCGGTCCCGGTGGCGGCGGTGGCGGTTTCGCCGGTCGTCCCGGTGGTCCCGGCGGTGGCGGCGGTGGCCGTCCCGGCTTCGGTGGCCGTCCCGGCGGTCCCGGTGGCCGTGGTGGCACGCAGGGCGCCTTCGGTCGTCCCGGCGGTCCCGCTCGTCGTGGCCGTAAGTCGAAGCGGCAGAGGCGCCAGGAGTACGAGGCCATGCAGGCCCCGTCGGTCGGCGGCGTGATGCTGCCTCGCGGCAACGGACAGTCCGTCCGCCTGTCGCGCGGTGCGTCCCTCACCGACTTCGCGGAGAAGATCAACGCCAACCCGGCGTCGCTCGTCGCCGTGATGATGAACCTCGGCGAGATGGTCACTGCCACGCAGTCCGTCTCCGACGAGACCCTCCAGCTGCTCGCCGGCGAGATGAACTACGTCATCGAGATCGTCAGCCCGGAGGAGGAGGACCGCGAGCTGCTCGAGTCCTTCGACATCGAGTTCGGCGAGGACGAGGGCGGCGAGGAATTCCTCATGCCGCGTCCGCCGGTCGTGACCGTCATGGGTCACGTCGACCACGGTAAGACCCGACTGCTGGACACGATCCGCAAGACGAACGTCGTCGCGGGCGAGGCCGGCGGTATCACGCAGCACATCGGTGCGTACCAGGTCGCCACCCAGGTCAACGACGAAGAGCGCAGGATCACCTTCATCGACACCCCGGGTCACGAGGCGTTCACCGCCATGCGTGCCCGTGGTGCGAAGTCGACCGACATCGCGATCCTGGTCGTCGCGGCCAACGACGGCGTCATGCCGCAGACGGTCGAGGCGCTCAACCACGCCAAGGCGGCCGACGTCCCGATCGTCGTCGCGGTCAACAAGATCGACGTCGAGGGCGCGGACCCGACCAAGGTGCGCGGTCAGCTGACCGAGTACGGCCTGGTGGCCGAGGAGTACGGCGGCGACACGATGTTCGTCGACATCTCCGCCAAGCAGGGCCTCAACATCGAGAGCCTGCTGGAGGCCGTGGTCCTCACCGCGGACGCCTCGCTCGACCTGCGGGCCAACCCGGAGCAGGACGCGCAGGGTATTGCGATCGAGTCCCACCTCGACCGCGGCCGCGGTGCCGTCTCGACGGTCCTGGTCCAGCGCGGCACGCTGCGCATCGGCGACACGATGGTCGTCGGCGACGCGTACGGCCGTGTCCGGGCGATGCTCGACGACAACGGCAACAACGTCGAGGAAGCGGGTCCGTCGACCCCCGTCCTGGTCCTGGGTCTCACCAACGTCCCGGGCGCCGGCGACAACTTCCTCGTCGTCGACGAGGACCGCACGGCGCGTCAGATCGCCGAGAAGCGCGCGGCGCGTGAGCGCAACGCCAACTTCGCCCGCCGGGGTGTCCGGTTCTCCCTGGAGAACCTGGACGAGGCCCTCAAGGCCGGTCTGGTGCAGGAACTCAACCTCATCATCAAGGGCGACGCGTCCGGTTCGGTGGAGGCTCTCGAGTCCTCGCTGCTCCAGCTCGACGTCGGCGAAGAGGTCGACATCCGCGTCCTGCACCGCGGTGTGGGTGCGGTCACCGAGTCCGACATCGACCTGGCGACCGGCTCCGACGCCATCGTCATCGGCTTCAACGTCCGCGCTGCGGGCCGCGCGGCGCAGATGGCGGAGCGCGAGGGCGTCGACGTCCGGTACTACTCGGTGATCTACCAGGCCATCGAGGAGATCGAGGCGGCCCTCAAGGGCATGCTCAAGCCGGAGTACGAGGAGGTCGAGCTCGGCACGGCGGAGATCCGCGAGGTCTTCAAGTCGTCCAAGCTGGGCAACATCGCCGGTGTCCTGGTCCGCTCGGGCGAGGTCAAGCGCAACACCAAGGCGCGCCTCGTCCGCGACGGCAAGGTCATCGCGGAGAGCCTCAACATCTCCGGTCTGCGTCGCTTCAAGGACGACGTCACCGAGATCCGCGAAGGGTTCGAGGGCGGTATCAACCTCGGCAACTTCAACGACATCAAGGTCGACGACGTCATCGCGACGTACGAGATGCGCGAGAAGCCGCGGGCGTAACAGCCGACGGTTTGTGCTGGCCGGCGGGACTTCGGTTCCGTCGGCCAGCGCGCCGTTTGCCGACCGGCATCGAAGGCGGACGGCGACGGTCTACGGAGCGTAATATCCGTCGATCGTCCCGGCCCCTTCGTTGTACGGTTCTGATGTCCCTGCCCCACGGATGGCAGGGCCATCGATCCCGTACCGGCGGGTGAACCGGTTACACACATGTATGTGGGGACGCTGTCCTTCGACCTCCTCCTCGGCGACGTACGTTCGCTGAAGGAGAAGCGCTCCGTCGTCCGCCCGATCGTCGCCGAACTCCAGCGCAAGTACGCGGTGAGTGCGGCCGAGGCGGACCACATGGACCTCCATCGGCGGGCCGGAATCGGCCTCGCCATGGTGTCCGGCGACGCCGGGCATCTCGCCGACGTACTGGACCGGTGTGAACGGCTGGTCGCCGGCCGTCCGGAAGTGGAACTGCTGTCGGTACGGCGGCGTTTCCACGGTGACCACGACGACTGACGACCATCAGCCAAAGAACGCAGAAGAAGAAAGAACGGGAGACGGACCAGTGGCCGACAACGCGCGGGCGAAAAAGCTGGCGGACCTCATCCGAGAGGTGGTGGCCCAGAAGCTGCAGCGCGGGATCAAGGACCCGCGGCTCGGTTCGCACGTCACCATCACGGACACCCGCGTCACGGGTGACCTGCGGGAGGCGACGGTCTTCTACACGGTGTACGGCGACGACGAGGAGCGGGCCGCCGCGGCCGCCGGACTGGAGAGCGCCAAGGGCGTCCTCCGCTCGGCCGTCGGAGCGGCCGCGGGCGTGAAGTTCACGCCGACCCTCACCTTCGTCGCCGACGCCCTCCCGGACACCGCCCGGACCATCGAGGACCTCCTCGACAAGGCCCGGCAGTCCGACGAGAAGGTGCGTGAGGTGTCCGCGGGCGCGAAGTACGCCGGTGAGGCCGACCCGTACCGCAAGCCGGGTGCCGACGACGAGTCGGACGCTGCCGAGACGGACGGCGACACCGCGGAATGACGCAGAAGCACACCACGCCCGACGGCCTTGTCATCGTCGACAAGCCGTCGGGCTTCACTTCGCACGACGTGGTCGCCAAGATGCGCGGCATCGCCCGCACCCGCCGCGTCGGGCACGCCGGCACCCTCGACCCCATGGCGACGGGTGTCCTCGTCCTCGGCGTCGAGAAGGCGACCAAGCTGCTCGGTCATCTGGCCCTGACCGAGAAGGAGTACCTCGGCACCGTCCGCCTCGGCCAGACCACGATCACCGACGACGCCGAGGGCGAGATCACGGCCTCGGTCGACGCCTCGAAGGTCACCCGCGAGGGCATCGACGCCGGGATCGCCAAGCTGAGCGGCGACATCATGCAGGTCCCCTCCAAGGTCAGCGCCATCAAGATCGACGGCGTGCGCTCCTACAAGCGGGCGCGTGACGGCGAGGACTTCGAGATTCCGGCGCGGCCGGTCACCGTCTCGTCCTTCTCGGTCCACGACGTGCGCGACGCCGTCGCCGACGACGGCACCGCCGTCCTCGACCTGATCGTGTCGGTTGTCTGCTCCTCGGGCACCTACATCCGCGCCCTGGCCCGCGACCTCGGCGCCGGCCTGGGCGTCGGCGGCCACCTCACGGCACTGCGCCGCACCCGCGTCGGCCCGTACAAGCTGGACTCCGCCAAGACGCTGGAGCAGCTGCAGCAGGAGCTGACGGTGATGCCGATCGCCGAGGCCGCCACGGCCGCGTTCCCGCGTTGGGACGTCGACGCCAGGCGTGCCCGGCTGCTGACGAACGGGGTCCGCCTCGACATGCCCGACGAGTACGCGGGCGCCGGCCCCGTCGCCGTCTTCGCCCCCGAGGGCCGCTTCCTCGCGCTCGTGGAGCATCACAAGGGCAAGGCCAAGAGCCTGGCCGTCTTCGGCTGAGGCGCCCGGCTCACGGGCGCCGCCTGCCGGTGTCTGCCCGTGGAGCGGCGGTCACGGGGTAGTCCTCTGCCCGCCGCTCCACGGTCCCCCTCGGTTCCCCCACCCCTAGGGTGTATCCAACGACCCCTGCCTGTTCACCCGTCCGTGCAGGCGCTCGGAGTGAACCGAGGGAGCGGAAGGGGGCGCGTTCGCCGAGCGATCTTTCCCGCTGATCACTTCGCGCCTACCGTCGAAAAAACAGGGCGTGGGCGCATGGGCGTGTGGACGCACGGGCGGGGAGGTTCGACGATGGCGGGACGAGGCCCGGCGGCGGGCGGCGACCGCCGGACGGCGGAGGGGACGCGGACGGCGGGAGACGCGTGGGACACGCGTCAGGCGCGCGGCGTTCGGGACCTGGGGGAGGCATCGGGTCCCTGGAGCACCTCGGACGACTTGCCCGGCATCGGCCTGACCGGGACGGACACCGGCACACAAGGCCCGGACGGCAGCGGGTCCTGCTCCGGCGAACGCCAGGACGGTGCCGGGTTGGGCGCCCGCCCCCGTGACGAAGCCCTGGTCCGCATTCACGACGCGGCCGGCCGGCCCCGCGGCCTCGGGTTCGTGGCCGACCACCACGGCACGGTCGTCACCAGCCACGAGGTCGTCGACGGTTCGGCCGGGCTGGTCCTGTACTCCGCCGAGGGCGACCGAAGCTGTGCGGTGGATACGACCGCGGTGACCCTGTTGCCCGCCCTGGACCTGGCTCTCGTACGCACCGCCGGGCTGGGCGTGGAGCCGTTGCCGGTGACCGTGCGGGAGCAGATCGAGACCGGCGCGTACGTCCGGATCGCCGCCGGGGGCTGGCGGGAAGCCAGGGTGCTGGGCGCCGTGGCAGTGACGTACACGGCGACGGACCGTCTCCATCTCCTCGACGGCGCCCTGGAGTTGGCGATCGGCACGGCCGGCCGGGACGCGTTGAGGCTGGGCGGAGGGGCGGCCGGAGGGCCTGTGCTCGACGCCGGGACCGGCGCCGTCGTGGGCGTTCTCGGCGCGGCACTGCAGTCCGGCCACCGCGACGCCGTCTTCGCGGTACCGCTGCTCCCGCAGGCCGGCGGCCGCGCGTGGGCAGGGGTGACCGGCGTCCCGTCCGACGGCGCGCTGGCCGAGCTGCTCGCGGAGAACGCGGCGACGGTGCCGGCGTACGGGGCCGACCTCAACCTGGCGGGCGTACTGGAGCTGACGGCCACATCGGTCGGGCAGGACGGTCCGGCCGGGGCGCCGGCGGGCCATGTGGGCCGGGAGGGCGCCGGGGGAGCGGGGGCGGTGGCCCCGGTCGAACGGGCCTCGACGGCGAGGGAGTTCAGCGCCTTCGCCGAGAGCCGGGCCTCCGTACTGGGCCTGGTCGGGCGTCCCGGCAGCGGCCGTACGACGGAACTCGCGGCCCTGGCCGCCCGCCGCAGCCGCGGACCGCAACCGGCTCCCACGCTGTGGCTGCGCGGCGCCGACCTGAGGCACGACGACACCTCGGTGGCCGACGCCGCGCGGCGAGCGCTGAACCGGGCAGCCCGGATCGTGGCGGCGTCGGTGTCGGTATCGGGATCTGCATCGGTATGGGCATCGGTGTCGGTGTCGGCGCCCGCGGCCGGCCAGTACTCCGCCGACCCCGGCATCCTGGGCGACACGAGCCCCGAACGGCTGGCCCAGCTCGCCCGCGCCACCGGCCGCCCCCTCCTGCTCCTCCTGGACAGCCCCGAGGAGATGCCCCCCGTCCTCGCCCACGGCCTCACGGAGTGGACCGAGGGCACGGCGGAGTGGCTGCGGGAGACGGGGGCTCGGCTGGTGGTGGCGTGCCGGGCGGAGTACTGGGAGGGGGCTGGTGCCGAGTTCCCGGAGGAGCTGCTGTACGGCTCCGGTGAGCGGTCGGAGCGCGGGACCTCCGGGCGGTTTCCGCCGTGCGTACGGCTCGACGACCTCACCCCTGACGAGGCCCACCGGGCCCGCGCCGGCTACGGCATCCCGGACGGCGTTCTCGCCCCACCCGATGCCCGACACCCCCTCACGCTCCGCCTCCTCTCCGAGGTGCGCGCCGCCCTGCCCGACGCCCCCGCCGTCCCGGTCGACCGCGACGACGTCCTCTCCGCCCACCTCGACCTCATGTGCCTGCGCATCGCCGTCCGCCTAGCCGTCGAGAACGGGCTGCGCGGCACCGCCGTACGCCGCCTGGCCGCCAAGGTCTCCGGCCAGGTCCACGAGGCCGCCCGCCGCAGCCTCGGGCCGGGCCAGGGGGAGCTGGACCGGGAGTCGTTCGAGGCGGTGTTCCCCTGGGGGCAAGCCCCCGCGCGGCTCGGCGGCGCCACCGGCTGGGCCTCGGCCGTCCTCACCGAAGGCCTCCTCGTCCCGGCCGGCAACGGCTATCGCTTCGCCCACGAGGAAGTCGCCGACTGGATCCAGGGCATGCACCTCGACCTGGACGAGGCCCTGTACGCCCTGGTCCACCGGAGCCGAACCCACCCCGACGCCGCGCACCCCCTCCCCGTACCGCACCACCGCATCGGCCCCGTCGTCCAAGCCCTCCTGCTGCTCCCACGGCACCACGGACACCGTCAACTAGCCCTCCGGCTGGAGGAGTTGGCCGATGCGCTGGATGCCGACCGGCACTGCTGGTGGGCCGCCCGGCTCATCACCGAGACCCTGCTGCGCGTCCCGGACGCGACGCCTTACCAGGACGTACTGCGCCTCCTCACCAACCGGATCGTCGCCCGGCGCGGGCGCGACCTCGCCGTGCCGCCCGAGTTCGGCCCCGACTTCTGGACCGCGCTGCCCCTCCCGGACGGGGAGCGTCTCGACCTCTTGCGCCGCCTCGTCCTCGCCGACGGCCCGCCGAGCGACTCCGAGGAGGCGCTCGACCCCGCGCAACCCCGGCATCCCCGGTACCTGGACGCGGTGGCCCGGCTCCTCGCCGCCGACCCCGCCGCCGTGCAACCCCACCTCACCCGCTGGTTCGACGACGACCGTCCGCTGCCCGCGACCCCCCACGCGACCGTCGCCCACGCCGCCCAGGCCCTGTTGCACACGCACCGCCACCGCGCCCTCGACGACCTCACCGAGACGCTCGTCGACAGCGCGCACCGCAAAGCCGACGAACTGCTCGCCGTACTGTCCGAGGAGGAACCGTCCGCGATCTGCCGGGCCGTCGACCGCTGGGCGCACGACGAGCGGCCCGCGCGACGCGTCGCGGCGGCGGCGTACGGACTGCGCGTCGCTCCTCACGTGCGCACCGAGGCCGACCGCGAGCTGCTCCGCTATGCCGCCCTCGCCCTGCTCACCCGGCCGGACGACTGCACCTTGCACGGCAGCGCGCTCGCCGTCCTCGTCCGGGACCCACGCACGCGTGCCCTCCACCTGCCGCAGGCGCTGGCGCACTTCGCGGCAGCCGACCCGCAGTTCCCGCCGGGCGCCCTGGTCGCCGCCCTCGCGACCCACCCCGAACAGGTCCTCGAAGCCTTCCGGGCGCGGCTGTGCCGACCCGATGCCGAAGAGGCGCTGCGCACCCTCGCCGACGTCACCACCCCGGACCTCGCCCGCCGGGTCGCCGCCCTCGTACGGGAAGCGGTCCAGTGGTGCCCCGAGACCGCCGCGGACGTGGCCGCGTACGTCGACCGGCGCCTCGAGGACGGCCCCAGTGCCCGCACCGTCCTCTTCCCGCTGGTCACCGGCCTGCTGGACGGCGGCACGGAACAGGTGCGGGTCGCCCTGGCCGCCGTACTCGCCACTCCGGGCACGCCCGACTCGCGGACCCTGCGGCGCGAGTTCCTGGACTTCCTCCTCGCCAACGAACACGCCCCCGCCGTCCTCGACGCCCTCCTGCACGCCACCGTCCGGTGCCGCGGCGACCGCCCGGGCGACGGCCTGCGCGACCTCGTCCACCACATCGGCATGCTGCTGGTCCGGACCCAGGACGGCGCAGCCCGTTTCGACCGGGGCCTGGTCGACCTGGGCCGCCGCGTCCCCGGCTTCGCCGCCCAGGTCGCGGCCTGGCTGACCGACACCCCGCAGGACTGGACGGCGGTGGTGGGCCCGAGCACCCGCCGGATGATCGAGAACCTGGCAGGCGTCCGAGTCCCCGCATGAATCCCGGGTTGTCACGTGCAGCCGGTCACAGCACCCATGCCGATGCGGGCCGGAAGGGCCCGGCATGGCACCCTTAGACCTGCGTAAGACCGTATGAGCGAAGACGGACACGGGTTCGACGACTTTGCGACAAGGAGCAGGCACAGTGCAGCGCTGGCGTGGCTTGGAGGACATCCCCCAGGACTGGGGGCGCAGCGTCGTCACCATCGGCTCCTATGACGGAGTCCACCGCGGGCACCAGCTGATCATCCGGCATGCCGTGGACCGCGCGCGTGAGCTGGGCGTCCCCGCGGTCGTCGTCACCTTCGACCCGCACCCCAGCGAGGTCGTCCGCCCCGGCAGCCACCCGCCCCTGCTCGCCCCGCACCACCGCCGCGCCGACCTGATGGCCGAGCTGGGCGTGGACGCGGTGCTGATCCTCCCCTTCACCACCGAGTTCTCGAAGCTGTCGCCGGCCGACTTCGTCGTCAAGGTCCTGGTCGACAAGCTGCACGCCAAGGCGGTCGTCGAGGGCCCGAACTTCCGCTTCGGACACCGTGCCGCGGGCAACGTCGAGTTCCTCGCCGAGCAGGGCAAGATCTACGACTACGAGGTCGAGGTCGTCGACCTGTACGTGACCGGCGAGGCCGGCGGCGGCGAGCCCTTCTCCTCCACTCTGACCCGGCGGCTGGTCGCCCAGGGCGACGTCGAGGGCGCCGCCGAGATCCTGGGCCGCCCGCACCGCGTCGAGGGCGTGGTCGTGCGCGGGGCACAGCGCGGCCGGGAGCTGGGCTTCCCCACCGCCAACGTGGAGACGCTGCCGCACACCGCCATCCCCGCCGACGGCGTCTACGCGGGCTGGCTGCACGCCCAGGGCGAGGTGATGCCGGCGGCGATCTCCGTCGGCACGAACCCGCAGTTCGACGGGACCGAGCGCACGGTGGAGGCGTACGCGATCGACCGCGTCGGCCTGGACCTGTACGGCCTGCACGTGGCCGTCGACTTCCTCGCCTTCGTCCGCGGCCAGGCGAAGTTCGAGTCACTGGACGGCCTGCTGGAGCAGATGGCCGAGGACGTCAAGCGCTGCCGCGAGCTGGTGGCTGCCGCCGAGTAGCCACGCCTGCGACGCCGAAGGGCGGCCGGTACCTCAGGGGTACCGGCCGCCCTTCGTCGTGCACGGGCTACTGCTGCGTCCAGCCGGGCGGTACGGCGCCCTGCTGCGGCTGCTGACCCTGCTGGCCCTGCTGCGGGTCCTGCGGCGGCGGCGCCTGCTGCTGCCACCCCTGGCCCGGCTCGGGCTGCTGCGGGTGCTGCCCCCAGCCCTGACCCGGCTGCGGGGCACCGCCCTGCTGGGGGTACGGCTGCTGGGGCTGCTGCTGCGGGGGCGGGTAGCCGCCCTGCTGCGGGTGCTGCTGGTGCTGCTGGTACTGCATGTTCGGGTTGCCGAAGCCCTGCTGCGTGCGCGCGATGTCCTCGGCGATGAGCGCGGCGAGGTCGAAGTAGGCCTCGCGGGTCTTGGGACGCATCATGTCGAGGTCCACCTCGGCGCCCGCCGACAGGTGCTCGTCGAAGGGGATCACGACGACACCGCGGCAGCGGGTCTCGAAGTGCGCGACGATGTCCTCCACCTTGATCATCTTGCCCGTCTCGCGGACACCCGAGATCACGGTGACCGACCGCTGGACGAGATCGGCGAACCCGTTGGCCGACAGCCAGTCGAGCGTGGTCGAGGCGCTGCTCGCGCCGTCCACCGAGGGCGTGGAGATGATGATCAACTGGTCGGCCAGGTCCAGCACGCCGCGCATCGCGCTGTAGAGCAGACCGGTACCCGAGTCCGTGAGGATGATCGGGTACTGCCGCCCCAGCACGTCCAGCGCGCTGCGGTAGTCCTGGTCGTTGAAGGTGGTGGAGACCGCCGGGTCCACGTCGTTGGCGATGATCTCCAGGCCCGAGGGCGCCTGCGAGGTGAAGCGGCGGATGTCCATGTAACTGTTGAGCTGCGGGATCGCCTGCACCAGGTCACGGATCGTCGCGCCCGTCTCGCGCCGCACGCGACGCCCGAGGGTGCCGGCGTCCGGGTTGGCGTCGATCGCCAGGATCTTGTCCTGCCGCTCGGTGGCGAGGGTGGCGCCCAGCGACATGGTCGTCGTGGTCTTGCCGACACCGCCCTTGAGGCTGATCACCGCGATCCGGTAGCAGGACATCACCGGCGTACGGATCAGACCCAGCTTCCGCTCCCGCTCCGCCTGCTCCTTCTTCGCGCCGAGCTTGAAGCGGGACGGGCCCTGGTTGTTCTTGCGCGCCTTGGGCTGGTTGCGCAGCAGTCGGTCCGACGACAGCTCCACTGCGGCGTTGTAGCCGAGCGGGGTGCCGGGCGCGGCTTGCTGCTGCTGCGGAGCGCCGGGGCCGGCCTGGGGGCCGGGTGGGGCGGTCCAGCCCTGGTTGCCCTGGTTGCCCGGCTGGCCGTAGGCGGCGGGGTTCTGCTGCGGCTGCGGTTGCGGCTGCTGCGGGGCCTGCTGCTGAGGCTGGGCCGGGGGCTGCTGCTGCGGCGCGGGCTGCTGCGGCGCGGGCTGTTGGGGCTGGGGCGCCTGCGGGTAGCCGTAGCCGCCTTGCTGGGGCGGGTAGCCGTAGCCGGGCTGCGCGGGGTGTTGCGGCTGCTGCGGGTAGCCGTATCCGTCGGCCTGCGGTTGCGGCTGCTGCTGCGGCTGCGCGGGCTGCGGCTGCCCCGGCTGCGGCTGGCCTGCGTGCGGGGGCTGCTGCGGGTAGCCGTAACCGGCGGCCTGCGGGTGTCCGGGATGCGGCTGTCCGGGCTGGTGCGCCTGCCGCGGGTCGGCGGGGGCGGGCTGTCCGCCCTGCGCCGGGTATCCGGGCTGGGCCTGCGGCTGGGCCGGGCCGAACGAGCCCTGCGCGGGGGGCTGGTGCGGGGGCTGACCGGGGTGGCCGGGCTGACCGGGATGGCCGGCCTGGTCCGGGAGCGGCTGGGCGGCCGGGGCCTGCTGCGGGTAGCCGTAACCGGCGGCCTGCGCGGCGGCGGCGGCCTGCTGGTCCGGCTGTCCGGCCTGCGGCGGCATTCCCGGGGCGTGCTGCGCGGGCGTGAAGCCCTGGGGCAGCGGAGGGAGCGCCTGGTTGGCGTGGGGCTGGGCCTGCGGCTGCTCCGCGGCCTGGCCCGTGGGCTGGGCCTGCGGCGGCATGGGGGGCTGGCCGGTCGGCTGCGCCTGGGGCTGCTGTACCTGAGGCTGCTGTACCTGAGCCGCGGGCGGCTGTTCGGGTGCGGTGGGCGCGGATGCGGCGGCCTGTGCCTCGGCCTCTGCGTCCGGCTCCGCTTCCGGCGTCGCCGGGGGCTCGTGCTGGGGCGCGGCCTGGGTGGGGGAGTCGGCGTCGGCCTGGACGTGCTCCGGCTCGTCGTCCTCCGCGGCGGGCGCGGATCCGGTGGAGTCCGCCGACTCCGCCTCGTCGGTCCGCTCCTCGTCCGCCTCTACGTCGTCGTCGGCATCGCCGAACAGGCGCGCGGCCTCGGCGTCCGCGGCGGCGTGGTTGAGCTCTGCCTCCGGCTCCGCCACGGGCTCCGCCACCGGCTGTGCGGGAGCGGGCTGCTCGGGTGCGGGCGCCGCCGGGACGCCGGCCGCCGGGGTGGCCGTCGAGGACGGTCCGCCCTGGGCGTCGGTGTCGACCGGCCGCAGCACGGGGAAGCCGGGGGCGCCGGGGGGCGGGGCGGGCGTGTGCTGCGGGGGTGCGGTGGGCGGCTGGGCAGGCGTCGAGGGCTGAGGCGCGGCGGGGGGCTGGGCAGGCGTGTGCTGTTGGGGCACGCCGAAGCCGCCGGACGTGTCCTGGCCTTGCTGCGGGACGCCGAAGCCACCCGAGGTGTCCTGACTCTGACCCTGCTGGGGTACGCCGAATCCGCCGGACGGGTCGTGACCTTGCTGCGGGACGCCGAAGCCACCCGAGGTGTCCTGACTCTGACCCTGCTGGGGTACGCCGAATCCGCCGGAGGTGTCCTGGCCTTGGCCCTGCTGGGGCGCACCGGCGCCCGTCTGCTGGGGGTAGCCGTATCCGCCGGCTGCGGGGTCACCCGGTGCCGACTGCTGTGGGGGCACACCGAATCCGCCGGAGGTGTCCTGGCCTTGGCCCTGCTGGGGCGCACCGGCGCCCGTCTGCTGGGGGTAGCCGTATCCGCCGGCTGCGGGGTCACCCGGTGCCGACTGCTGTGGGGGCACGCCGAAGCCACCCGACGGGTCCTGCCCCTGACCCTGCTGCGGATAGCCGTATCCGCCGGCCGCGGGGCCACCCGGCGCGGACTGCTGCTGCGGAAAGCCGTAGCCACCCGTGGCGGGGCCGCCCTGCTGGTGCGGGTCGGGCGTGCCCTGAGCCGGAGTCTGCTGGGCGGGCTGGGCCGGCTGCGCGGGCGGCTGAGGGGTGCCCTGGGCCGGTGGCTGCGCCGGTCCGGGAGCGTAGGGAGCGGGACCGCCGGGCGGACCCGCGGGCGATCCGACGGGCGCACCGGTCGGCGGTGGTGGCGATGGCGGACCGGAATCCTGCTGGCCACCGGCCGAGGAACCGCTTTGCGTACTTTGGGCGTACCAGGCGGGAGGTGTGTAGACGATTTCGAACTCGCCGGTGAGATCCACCTCGTGATCGTCCCCGTCCGAGGAAGGGCTCCCGCCGTTGTACTCGGACCGATCCCTGTTCACTGCTTGCCTCCTGGTCAGCCACTGCTGCTGAGCTGGTCGTCGTCGCGGCCGGGCGGACCGAGTGGCGAGTCCCACTCGACTGCGATCGTCACCGCACCACCAGAAGCCTAATCACTCGCATGGCGGGACGGAAAAGCCCCCATGGGCGCGGACGCTATAGCGCCGGGTGCGTGGGCGGAAGAGCCTCATGGGTGCGGACGGAAACCCCCCTGGGCGTAGCCCTGTTGGGCCCCGCCCAGGGGACGACGACCTGTCAGTCCATACGGCGGGCCACGCCGAGCAGGCCCGTCTCCGCGTCGGTGGGGTCGGTCATGACGAACTTCTGGTGCTTACGAGTGCACCACAGAGCGACGCCGTCGTGCAGGGTCGGCAGGTGCTGGAGCTGGTCCTCCGGGATCCCCAGCGTGTCCCGCACGGCCTCGGTCTCGTACGGCGAGATGCGCTGGATCCCGACCAGATGGGCCTGGGACAGCCAGCGCGGCGCGTGCTCACTGACGAAGGGCAGCACCGTCACCACGGCCTGCCACGGCACGGACGTCACACGACCGCGAGGCGGACGAATGCCGCAGTCCCGGAACAACACGACCGGACTGGACACCGACGGCCCTTGCGCGGGGACCCGGCCCACCGGATACACCGTCACACACTGCTGGCCGCCGCCCGCCGCCTGGGCCAACTGCTGCCAGGCCTGCGGACGTCCGGTCTCCACGCCCACCCGCGCTCCCGTCGCGGCGGCGCGCAGCGCCAGCACCTGGGCGAGCCACAGGCCACCCACGAGCACGACGTCGAAGGGAGTCGGACGGGACAGCCCGAGAACGGCCGGCTGCGACTCCGGGTCGGTGCCGATGATCACGCCGTCGTCACCGAGCGGCATGCTGATCGCCGCGAGTTCGTCGGCGCTGACGACATGGCGGTTGCGGCGCGGCCCGCGCAGCCCGAAACCGGGGCTGAAGATGCGCCGCTGCTGCTGTGTCTCCGGCTGCCGGATGATCGGGATCAGACCGGTGTCGGTGGGGGAGGCCACGTGTGCCGGAGTGCGTACGGGGGCCCGGCCCTGCTGCCCCGGGGGCATGGTCGCGGGGTGGGACATCAGTACGTACCTCCGAGCGGCAGAGTGGCGAGGGCTCCGGGGACCTGCTCCCGGTCGAGACGGACCAGACCGACCTTCGCGGTACTGGCGGCCCGCTCCAACTCGCGCCCCACCTGGCCGAGTTCACTGTCACCGCGGGCGGTGACACGGACGTGCCCGGTGAGGGAGACGCCCCGGTTGCCGGCCTTGCTGAGGGTCATGCTGAACGTCGTGGCGAGCAGGGGCAGCGAAGTGAGCCGCGTGACCAGCTCGGGCAGCGCCACACCGCCGCTCCCCAACTGCGGCCAGCGGGACACCCAGTACGTGGTGTGCCACCGGTCGTCGACCCGCCAGGTACGGACCGCCTCGACCGTACGGCGCTGGGAGGCCCGCCCGTCCTGCCCGTGCTGCGCGTTGGCGCGCGGGTTCAGGCAGCTGGACGTCGCGAGCGCCTGCACCAGCTCGGTCTCGTCCAGGATCGTCGCCTTGAAGCCGGCCCCGGCCAGCCGGCTCGCCAGCTGGTCCGCCACGCGCAGCAGCGAGCGCTGCGCACCGGGAACGCCGTCGCCGCGGGCCTGAACGGCCTCCGGGCACAGCTCCGGGTCGAGCTTGAGGGCGACCCAGGTGAGCCGGAGCGCGGGGGAACCGGCCTGTGCCTGGAGGGGGCCGTAGGAGCGCGCGGCGAGCGACTGCTGCGGCAGGTGCGGCGCGGGCGCCGGCTGGGTGTGCTGCACGACCTGCACGGAGGCGAGCCGGATCCCGTCGACCTCCAGGGCGTCCTGGATCAGCCGCAGCGGCAGCTGCCGTCCGGCGGCTGCGGGGCGCAGCGGTTCGTCGGCCGGCTGCACGAAGAGGACGGCGGTCAGGAAGGTCCCGTCGCCGATCATGCCGATGGAACGGTCGTCACGGGACACGAACGAATACGTCCGCAGGGCGGGGTCGCACTCCACGACCGGCGCCAGCATGGCGTCCGTCCCGGGCGGCACGGGCTGCTTGGCGTCGCGCCGACGCTGCCTGAGCGCGCGAGTCGTCTCGTACCACTCGGGCAGCGGACGGCGGCCCCGGCGCAGCACGGCCAGAAGTAGCAACAGCGCCGCAACGGCACCGGCCGGAGCCAGCAGCCAGGACGCGTCGGCGGCCCAGGCGGCCAGCATGACCGCCGCCGCGAGCTCCACCAGGATGAGCTGCTGCAGCCGTACCGGACCGAGGCCGCCCGGGCGGGGCAGCGTGCGCGGCGACGCGGCGACGGGCGCGGCCGGAGCAGCGGACGTACGTCTGCCGCCCGGACCTCCCTGTTGCTGCGGTGCGCGGCGTCCGCGCCGAGTGCTCGTAGCGCTGGTCATCCCCCGGGACATCCCTTTCGCGAAGTAGTGGCCGTCGGTCGGGCGGGATCCGCTGTCCGGGATCCCCGCGACGGGCCAAGGGCACCGATGGCCCACACCATCCATGCGGGTGGCTCACGGTACCCGCTGCACAACACCAGGCGACACAGGGGACACCCAAACCCCAGGTGGTCAGCCTGTCATGGACCGGCCCCGCATGGTGGAGCGCTGTGGTGAAGCTCTGTGAAGATGCGGGGGCGGCCGTACACCTGATGGATCGGGGTCGCGTGGCGCAAGGCATAGTAGGTGCCTGCGCGGGTGCCTGCGTGGCTGAACGGGCCTTGCGAGGCGGCCGAATCGGCCTTGCAGGACAGCCGAACCGGCCTTGTGGGACCGGCCTTTCGAGCGCGATCGAGCACCACTGACGCGCTTGAGCACACAACCGCGATCGAATCTCACATCACGATCAAGCATCACAAACGGGAGAAACGGGGACCATGGCAAAGCAGCGTCGGGATGAGCTCGCCGCCTACACGTTCGCTCGCAAGCGCACCGTCGCAGCGTTCCTGGCGCCGTCGCCGGGCGGATCCGAAGAGGGCGCACCGCGTCCCGTTCGTACCGTGATGCCCTCTCTCGCGGTGGGCGTGGTGCTGGTGATCGGCTTCATCGCGTGGGGCGTCATCAAGCCCGCGGCACCCAAGGGCTGGGACACGCCGGGCGAGTACATCATCGTCGACAGCGACTCCACCACGCGCTACGTCGTGCTGAACGACGAGGCGTCGAACGGCGACAAGACCAAGACGCTGCACCCGGTCCTCAACTACGCCTCCGCCAAGCTCCTTCTCGACAAGGGCAAGGGCAGCGTCATCGAGGTCCCCGGCAAGGAGATCGACAAGAGCGGCATCCCGCACGGCGCGACCCTCGGTATCCCGTACGCCCCCGACCGGCTGCCCGCCAAGGACGACGCGGAGCAGGAGAAGACCTGGGCGGTGTGCGAGCGGCCGGCCCCGGGGTCGGCCGATGCCATCGACCGCGCGGTCTTCGTCCTCGACGCCGACGACGCCAAGTCGGTCAACGACGCGGGGAAGGTAGGCACCGGCAAGGCCCTGTACGTCGTCGACTCCAGGACCAAGCAGGAATACCTGATCGACGGCAAGGGGACCCGCTTCCTGCTGGGCCGCCCGGGCCTCGACCAACCGACCATGGAGAAGCTGCGCGCCGCGGTCATCGGTGGTGAGGCAGAGCCGCAGTCGGTGAGCCAGGAGTGGCTGAGCACCTTCAACGACGGCGGTGTCCTCACGTTCCCGACGGTCCCCGGCGCCGGGAACGCCACCTCGGTCCAAGGGCTCCCCGCGGAGGCGAACATGGTGGGCAGCGTGCTCAAGGCGAACGACGCGGGAGGCGAGCGGTACTACGTCGTCCTCAAGGACGAGATCGCGGCCATCACGCCCCTCGTGGCCGACCTGCTCAAGCTGGCGACCGGGGCGGACGCCCGCGAGGACATCGTGGTCAGCACCTCGGACATCATCGATGCCAACGGCGGCCGGGCGGACACCTTCTACCAGGACAAGGGCTGGCCCCAGACCGTTCTGCGGCAGGCCAACGCCACCGACGCGGCGAGCGGCGAGGCCCGCACCACCTCGTGCAGCGTCTACAAGGGCGGCATCGGCGCGGACAAGAAGCCGCAACTCGCGGCCTGGGCCGGAACGGCGTACCCGAAGAAGGTCGTCGCCGACTCGCTGGGCGCCTACGTCTCGTCCGGCTCGGGCCTCCTCTTCCAGGAGGTCAAGGTTACGGCGGCCGGCGGCGGCGCGGTGTACCTGCTGACCGACACGGGCCTTCGGTACTCACTGCCGGCGAACAACGACAGCGGCGCGAAGGCAAGCGGCAGCGGTGCGTCCGCGGCGGCGGCGAGCGGGGCGTCGCAGGGCGATGCGAGCGAGACGGACAAGGCGCGCACGCGGTTGGGCTACGAGGACGTCTCCAACATGGCGATCGTGCCGCAGACGTGGGCGACGTTCATCCCGAAGGGGCCGATGCTGGACACGGGGAGTGCGGCGCAGCCGCAGAGCCAGTGACGGGGCCGGGGGGTCCCGATGCTTGAGGTCCCGGGTGCTTGAGGTCCCCCGGCTTGAGATCCCGGGGGGCTTGAGATCCCCAGGGCTTGGGTGCTTGAGATCCCGGGGGCTTGGGTGCTTGAGGGCCGTCTGCCGACGGCCCTCGGGCGGACGGCCAACGGGCCAGCGGGCAAACGCACTTGAGAGTAAGACGGTGTGACGGTCACGAGATGATCGCCCAAGTGTGTGAGCCGTGTAACTGATTGGTCTTGCCTGTGGTTGAGTGACAGGCTGACGATAGAGTGTTTGCAGCGCTCAAGCGTGCGAAGCTCCTCCGGGTACCCGTGCTGGTTTCCCGGATAAACGACGACATGGGGGAAGGTTCATCATGGCCGGCCAGTTCCGGGTAACAGAGGACGAACTCACCAAGCTCTCCGGCGACATCAGCACCGCGAACGGTCAGCTGCAGGGCGAGATCCGCCGCCTCAACGGAGTGATCGACCAGATCGCCGGCGGCTGGAAGGGCCAGGCGGCCCAGTCCTACCGCCAGCTGCAGGATCGTTGGAATGCGGACGCGAAGAGGATGAGTGACATCCTCAACGACATCAAGGAAGCCGTGGACTCCACGCGGAGCAACTACTCCGCCTCGGAAGAGCAGCAGAACGCGGAGATCAGCAAGATCATGTCCGACTTCGGCTGATAGAGCCGTTTCAGTCGGTCCATCTCTGCTGTTCAAGACTCCACAGACTTCCTCCGATTCTTCCTGAAAGGGAATGACGATGTCGATCCTCGTCAATTACGCAACCATCACCAATGCGTCCACCGACGTGAAGTCCACCGCCGGTCGCATCAAGCAGCAGCTCGACGACCTCGAGGCCGCGGTCAAGCGTGTCGCCAGCACCTGGGAAGGTGAGGCGCAGGAGGGCTACCAGCGCAAGCAGCGCGAGTGGGACAAGACCGCCCAGGACCTGCACGCGACCCTGCTGAAGATCTCGACGGCCCTGCAGAGCGCCGCCGAGAGCTACCAGGCCACCGAGAAGAGCAACGCCAACACGTGGGGCTGAGCCCGGCGGCGGCCCAAGGGGCATGAGGTGAAGAGAATCGGCCCAGCCGACGCCACGGCGTTCGCTGGGCCGACCTCTGCTTCGGGGTCGTACACAGCTTCTCCGGAACCGGAAGAGCCGGCTGCCGGAAAGCACACAGCAAATCCCGCGAACATTCACATTTACGTTCACATTCACCGCAACACCCGTGACACACACATGACCCAGCTTCGAAGGAAGCAAGGAAGCCCTGGGGGCCTGAACATGAGGGGCCTGAACGTGGCGGACCGCACAGCCCGCACGCGTAGCCGCACCAGTGGAACCCGCGCACTGCAGCGGGTTTTCGGCGTGCTTGCGGTGACGGGGGTGTGCGTGGCGTCGGCGCCGCCCGCGCTGTCGGCACCGACGGACACGACGACGCCCACCCGCCTCGCGGACTCGCGAGACTCCGCCTCCGGCGGCTCCGGCTCCTCCGACGCCCCCGAGTTCGGCCTGTCGGCCAGCACGGAATGCGCCTTCGGCGGCAACGTCATCAAGTCCACGCCCTGGTCACTCCAGCGGATCCTCCTGGACCAGCTGTGGGAACAGGCGACGGGCAAGGACGTCAAGGTCGCGGTGATCGACACGGGCGTCGACAGCTCGAACAAGCAGCTGAGCAGTGCCGTATCAGGCGGCAAGTCCTACGTCGGCGGTTCCGCCACCAAGGACATCGAGGGCCACGGCACGCGGGTCGCCGGCATCATCGGCGCCCGCCCGCTCAAGGGCACGGGCTTCGTTGGTATCGCGCCGGAGGCCGAGATCCTCTCCTACCGCTACACGGGCGGAGAGGGGGAGAAGCAGGGCAACTCGGGGACGATGTCCCAGGCGATCGCCGCCGCGGTGACCGCGGGCGCGAAGATCATCAACATTTCCTCGGACACCGCGAACAAGGAAGACAACGACGGTCTGCGGCGCGCCGTGGCCAACGCGGTGAAAGCCGGAGCCCTGATCGTGGCAGCCGCCGGCAACGACGGAGCCGACGGCAAGCCCGCGAACACCTACCCGGCCGCCTACCCGGGCGTCCTGGCGGTGGCGGCCTCCGACCGCAACGACGAACGCGCCTTCTTCTCACAGGCGGGCGACATGGTAGACGTCGCGGCACCTGGCGTCGGCATGGTCTCCACGGTTCCGGAGGGCGGCCAGTGCACGGCCGACGGCACGAGCTTCGCGGCCCCGTACGTCGCGGGCGTCGCGGCCCTCCTGAAGCAGAAGAACCCGGACTGGACCGCGGCCCAGATCGCCACCCGCATCGAGGAAACGGCCCAGCGTCCGGGACGGGGTCCCAACCAGTACATCGGCTGGGGCGTGGTCGACCCGGTAGCGGCGTTGTCGGATACATCGACACCAGGGAACTCGCCGGAGCCGGATCCGCCGGTGCAGGCCGGGGCTGGTGGAGTCATCCCCATGGCTGTGACGATGGGTGAGAGCGAGGCGGAGCGCGAACGCCGGGTGGCGATTTACGTGTTGGGCACAGGGCTCGCTCTTGCGCTGGTGGTTGCGGGGAGCGGGGTTGCTGTGCGGGACTGGCGTAGTCGGAGGGTCGGACGGGCCGGTGCGTCGGCCGGCCGACTTGACCGACTTGGGCGATGACTGGGCACCGAGTGGGTGCTGACAACTTGAGGAACAGGGGAGAGGACAACGGGGTATGAGTAACGGGATGCGGGTTGACCTGAGCGCGATGGATGAGGTCATCCGGAAGCTCTGGACGTTGCTGGACGATATGGATAAGGCCGGGCAGACGTCTCGGTATAACACGGAGATCCCGATGGATGCGTTCGGGAACACGTGCCTCTTCAGGGAGGCCGGTGATCTGCACGCGGCCCACGGGACCATGAAGACCGATCTTGAAACTGCGATCAAGAGCCTGCATGGGCTGATCGACAAGTTCGGCACGAGTACCTCCAAGGTCAAGGACAAGTACACCGAGCAGGAGTACGCGAACAAGAACCAAATGGGTGGTGACACGGGGAGCTCGAGCGGCTCGTTTGCAAGGTAGTCCGATCGAGAATCACCTGTTAGAGGGAGGAGTTCAAAATGGCCGGTGAAAAAGACCTGCCCAAGCCCGAGATCGTGAATGACACCTGCGTTGCGGACCCTGAGCGACCTCAGACCAAGACTCAGTTCATCGACTACTCGTTGAAAGAACTCAAGCAGATGCTTGAGGGAACTAACCCCGGGGCTATCGAGGAGGTTGGCCGTCACTGGGGCAAGGTCAACGAAATTCTCTCCGGTGGCGAAGGCGGTGGCATCGCAGCGCTGCTCGACAAGGCAGTCGACAATGTTCTGGAGCACTGGGAGGGGGATGCTGCTCGGAGCTTTGAGAAGAAGGCTCGTGAAATCTCCCAGAGCATCAGGAATGCCGCCTGGCACGCTGATCTCAACAGCGGTCAGATGGCTGACGCCGGGTCGCAGCTGCGGAGGTTCAAGGCGCAGCTGGACGAGATTGAAGAGCCCAGTGGCTGGGCCAAGGTCGGTGACGCTCTCAGTGACTGGAAGTGGGACAACGGGGAAGCAGTAGCTGGCGATCTCCAGGACCGCAAGCTGACCACCAAGGAAGTTGCGGAGATCAACGAGGGCAAGATCGGAGCGAGCCGGGAGGCTCAACTCAACGGTGTTGCCGTCATGGAGAACCTTGCCGCTCAGTACATCCGGGTTAAGGGAAACCTGGATCGAAATCGAGTGGTTACCGACGACAAGGGCAACATCAAGGACCCTAACCGCGACGTGGAGTACCCGCCGCCTGTCACGCCCCCTACCGGCGGGGCATCGCGGCCAGGGGCGTCCGGCTCGGCTCCTAAGCCATGGAGCGCAGGTCCGACCGCTAATGTGAAGCCCGCTCCCGCGGTACCCCGCGACCAGGGCATCACGGGCGGTACGCAGCTCCCCACGGCTAAGACCAAGGTGGACAGCATCACTCCCGGCCTGACGGGGCCTGGTCCTTCCGGGAGCACGGGCGTAGGCGGTGGCGGTGGCGGTCTTGGCACCGGCGGCGCACAGGGTCCGGGCATCATGGCACCTGGCGGAGGCTCTGGCTTCGGCCGTGGATCCGCAGCCGGGCGTGGGGGCATCGGAGCCATGGGCGGTCGCGGTGGTATGACTGGAGGCGGCGCGGCAGCAGGTCGTGGCGCCGGTGGCCGAGCCGGTATGGGCGGTATGGGTGGCGGTGGTGCCGGTGCGGCCGGCCGGGGTGGCGCTGGTGCCGGCGGTCGTGGTGCTCTGGCGAAGGCCCGTGGCGGCGTTGTCGGCGCGGCCAAGGGAATTGCCGGCAAGGGTGCTGGCGGCGGCGCGGGCCTGCACGGCAGCCGCGGTGGAACCCAGCGTGGCGGCATGGCCGGCGGTATGGGTGGCATGGGCGGTCGCAATGGACGTCGGCCCGAGGACGAGAACAGCAGGGGTGACCGTCCCGACTATCTGGTCGAGGACGAGGAAACCTGGATCTCGGAAGAAGATCGAAACCGCAACGTACCGCGGACCATCGAGTAGGCACACGAGGCGAGCCGCACGGAGAGCGTGCGGCTCGCTTGTATGAAGACTGGCGTAACCAGTCGTGGTTGAGTGAGGAGCAAAGCAGTGAGTTTCAAGCGAGTCCGGTCTGCGGCGGGAGTCGTAGCGCTGACAGGAGCTTTGCTCCTCACTACCGCACCAACCGCGTCGGCGGACTACGTCAGAGACCAACAGTGGGTCTTGAACGCGTTCGCGGTAGAGGATGTTTGGGCTGAATCCCAGGGGCAGGGCGTTACCGTTGCGGTTGTCGACTCCGGAGTCGACGCCAGCCACCCTGACCTGACGGGCCAGGTCCTCGAAGGGAAAGACTTCACCGGCGGCGATAACGCTCAGGAGGACAAGCTCGGACACGGGACGGGTATGGCTAGCATTATTGCTGGCCACGGCCATGGTTCGGGAAACTCCTCCGGCATGGTAGGGCTCGCGCCAAAGGCGAAGATCCTACCCCTGCGCGCCCTCCAGACGGAGAAAGACCCACTCCATGACGAGACCTGGGCTGCAGCGGTTCGATATGCAGTGGACCAAGGTGCGAAGGTCATCAATCTCTCCTTCGCCAATGATGGCGGCAAGACACTGAGCGATGGTCGGGCAGCAATCGCTTATGCGCAAGCTCACGACGTTGTTGTTGTTGCGGGTGCAGGTAATGACGGATCCATCGCCGTTGACGAGCCAGCCGCGCTACCTGGTGTTGTCGCCGTTGGCGCTATCGATAAGGACGCTAATCGCTGGGACGGCTCAAACACTGGAAAGGGACTGGCCCTCATGGCCCCCGGTGTTGAGGTTCTCGCAGCAGATCCGACTCGGTCGCAGCAGTACAATTTGTCAAACGGTACTTCGGATGCCACAGCCTATGTATCTGCCGCAGCGGCCCTTGTCCGATCCAAGTACCCCGACCTCACGGCAGGCCAAGTAATCAACCGCCTGATCAAGACAGCCACCTTCGCACACCACAAGGGGTTGAAGGCACCCGACGAGGAGTACGGCTACGGGATCGTCCGCCCCTACTCGGCGCTCACGATGGACCTCCCCGCCGGCCCCAAGAAGAACCCCCTCGGCCAACTCACCTCCTCCACCTCGACCTCCAGCGAGGCGGCCAACGGGACCGACAAGTCGACGCAGGCCAAAAAGAAGAAGAAGTCCTCCTCCAGCAGCCTTCTCCTTGTCGCCGGTGGCGTCGCAGTCGTCGTGGTCATCGGCGCCATCGCCTTCGTGGTACTCCGCAACCGTCGCAACGGAGGCAACGGAGGCCCCGGCTCTGGCGGTGGAGGGTCGCAGTACCCCGGCTACCCGTCAGCCCAGCAGCCGTACCCGGGTCCCGCTTCGAACCAGGGATACCCTGCCTCGCCGGAGCAGGCCCCGCAGCATCCCGGCCCCTACAGTCAGCAGCCCCCGCAGCAGGGGCATTGAGAGGCAAGCCTTCCTCGTCTGTGGCAGCCAGAGGCGCATCCGGTTTTCCCAAGAGGCTGCGCCTACCGCAGGGGTGGAACCTCGGCACCCACGTGGGAATTCTGCTGAACCTGCTGGGGTACCGTGACGAAGACCGTGCATCGAAATGGTTGGGGCGCGGTGAGGTATGCCCGGACTCTGCGGCTGTGTGTCGCGTCGGCATGTCGATTCCGCAGTGACCTGGTTGTCAAGAAGGAGAAGGGGTTCCCATCGATGGGTGCCATCGTCGTCGTAGTTGGCGTTCTCGGCCTTGGAGCCGTAGTCGGCGCCGTAGTCGTCTTCGTAGTGCTACGCAGTCGCCGCCACTCGGGTCCTGGCCAGGTGAACCACGGCGTCGGAGCTTCACCCCAGCACATGGGATACCCGCCGCAGCAGCCGGCCTACCCGCCTGCTCAGCCGCCTTACCCCTCGGCTCCCCAGCAGGGGCAGCCCACTCCTCCTGGGCAGGCGCCTCAGTACCCCAACCCCTACACGCAACAACCCCCGCATCACGGGCAGTAGACAGGGCGGAGCCCGTCCTCATTTGACAAGGGCTGCGGCCGAGCTGACTCAGCAGTAGGCCCTGGCCCTGACGCGAGGACGCCGCCGCACTCGGCCGAGTTGCTTTTCACCGCGCGTACCAATGATGTTCGGTTCGTTCTCCAAGAGCCCTCCAAGAGCCCAACAGTCCCCGCCTGTTCGACAGCGGCCGGGCCCGCTGTGCGCAGGCCTGGGCACGTAGCGGGTCCTCTCTCTGAGTGCGCGGGGTGCGCGAGTACCATCAGCGCCCCGATCCGCAGAGTCTCCGTGAGCGTACGGACGTGACTCCTTCGAGTGCGACAAGGACAGTAAGGGACGATTTCGGGTGAGCAGGACCGAGCGCGGCCGGGAGACGGTTGAGCGGGCGAGAGCGCTGGTGCCGGCGGGTGAGGTACTACGTGCCGATCACGGGGTCTCATTGGCCGAGAGAGCACCGATGCCCGGCTGCTTCCGCCGCCCGCGCGCTCTGCGATCCGAGCGCCGCACGCTCGGGAGCTGGGCCATGCTCCCCGTGTTCTGGTTCGCACGACTCTACGAGATCACCTGGAACCCGATCGAGGCGGTCGTCGAAGCGTTCACGGAGCGTGAGCCGAAGAAGCCGGGCAAACCGTTTCACGGCGGCTGGAACAGCATGGCCGGCCATCTGGCCCGCGCCGTGCTGCCTCGGACCAAGAACAGCAGGGCTGTGATGTTGCAGGTCACTGACCGCCGGCTGCAGATTGTCTACGTGTCACAGGCCCGTTCCTTCACTGGCAATCCCGGTCCGGCCGAGGTGGGATGGGCCACGGATCTTCACAACGTGACCTGCATCCGTGACCGGAGCGATGTGGTGGGCGGCGACCACGAGATCGGCTTTGTCGACGGTTCGTGGTGCTCGATCCACTTCGGCGGCAAGGGCTGGAGCCGGATGTCGGACGCGTTCCCGCTCAGATTGAGTCACCTCGACCCGCTTCCGTATCAGAGATGAGCGGACCGTTGTGGGCTGTGACGTGAAGTGAACCCGCCCGGGACCGGCTCGATCGGTCCCGGGCGGTGCTGTCCTCGACGGGTGAGGGAGCGTCAGGAAGGCGGGCCCGCGATCCGGATTGCTATCCGAAGTCCGCCCTCACGTGATCGACAGCGCTACGTCCCCGCTCGTCGCTGTCGCCCGGGGATGGGACGGCCCCGGCTCCGCTGGACACCGTCAGATCGTGTGCGGTCTTCGACAACAACGAGACGTAGAAGGGGAGATCGGGCAGGGAGGGTGTGGTGAGGCTCAGGACGAGGAGTCGTTGCATCCGGGGGAGCGGGAGGTACACGTCCGCCCTGGCCAGTGGCAGGGAGGGAGCCGTTGCATCGGAGGGGTCAGACTGCCACTCGATGCCGCACAGGACGAGAACACCTGGCCCGGCCGGGACCCGGAACTCCTCGACCGTGTTGTTGTCGTTCACGGAGAGCGCCTCGAACAGGCCTCGCACCGACAGTTCCGCGTCAGGTTCGTCCAGCGGGTCGAGGCGGGCCAGCAGTGACGCGGTGGTGAGGCGGCCGTCCGGGGCCTCGTCCAGGCAGAAGCCGGCGTAGAAGGAGTTCTCGGCGAGCGCGTGGTCGGCCATCTCGCGGTAGGAGTGGAAGGTGACCTCGCGCTGAAAGTCGGTGCCGTGCGGCCAGACCTCCTCGGCGATGGACCAGAGTTGCTCCTGGCGCTCCTCGTCGTCCAGGTCGAGTCCCAGTGAGTGAAACCCACCGGGAACGTCCAAGTGCAGCTCGGTGGTGAGGGCGGACATCAAAGCGTCTTCCTGTGGGCTGGCCGCAGACTCACACCGCGACGCAGATCGGTAGATACGTCCAGGGCGAGGTGGTGCCTGTGTGCCAGGCGGGTCAGCACACTGACCGGGGTCCCCCGGAACTCACGGGGATGCAGTGCGACGCCCTTCAGGCGTGCGCCGTCAGGCATGGGGGCCAGTGTGACGAAGTGGTAGATCGTCGTGCGCCAGCCGAATTGCTGTCGCTCGATCTCCCCGGCGAGCCGGGCGAACTCCCGGTCCAGGTGCGCCTCGTGCCTGGCTGAGTTGCGAGAGAGGCGGAGCGCCAGCTTGCCGGGCGAGAGGAACCGGGCGGGAGCGTTGAGCAGCCGCATCAGATCGTCCTCATGGCCATCTCCGAAGATGACCATGAGCAGCCAGACGAGTTTGGCAACGAATTCCACCGGGATGAGCACCCACTGCAGCACGAACCACAGCAGAAGTCCCAGTCTCGAAGGGAACGGAAGGACCGGGTCCGCGACCGACTCGGAGTGCGGCGTGGCTGCCATGGCTATTCTCCCGTCACGCTGTCGTAAATGCCGCTGACAGTGCCCGGCACCTGCATCGCAAGCTGTGGGCCCTTCGACCACCACGACGTCGGGTCCACGGTTCCGTCGGCACGTATCGCTGCTTGCAGGGAATCAAGGTTCCTGAGCCCTGGAGTGTTGGCGACGATGGTGTTCAGCCCGGTCTCGCCCATCGAGGCACCCATGTTCTTGGCCACCGAGTTCTCCCAGGCGAGCTTCACCTTGTTCGCGGCGCCTTGTGCCTCGAAGATCTGGCCCTCGGCGCCGCGGAGGATGCGGTTCCCCGCTCGGCCGAAGTCTTCCGCTGTTGCGACTCCGTCATCCACGAGCTTGCCCAGCCGAGCGGCCCTTGCCGCGCCGTCGACGGACGTCACCAGCTCTCCCGCCTTCTCCGCGCGCACCACGACCTTCGCCGTGCCGGTGATGGCTGTCTTGGCGAAACCGGCGCCCGGAACGATGCCTAGGGCGTCGCCCGCCAGGTCCATCAGCCCAATATCCGCACCGCCGATCTTGGCTGCACCATGAGCCAGGAGCGCACCCGCCGAAAAGCCCGCACTCGCCAGCGCGAGAGCCCCGGACAGCGGCGGACACCACAGGGTCAGCAGTGCCAGGACACCGAGGACGGCGGAGATGTTGCTCAGCCAGTCACCGATGCTCTTCAGGAGGTCCTTGTGCCGGGCGCACCACTCCTGGATGGCGTGTCCGAGCTTCTGGAACTGGTCGCCAAGTCGCTCCCAGAACCCCGGATCGGGGGCGTTCTCGGTCGCCTTGCGTAGCTGACCCGCGACGCCCCGGGCCTGGGACTGGTGCTCCTCGAGCAGCCGCTCAGCGCTTTTGATGATTTCCTCGAGCTCGCGCTCGGCCTGGTCAAGTCGTACGGAGGCTGTCGACAGGTCGCCATCGGCCTGCTGCAGCCGGGCGCTCGCCGCGTCGATCTTTGCTTGGGCGTCCTGCAGAGCGGGGCCGGTGAAGTACTGGCCACTGAGGCGGAACGCGGGATCGGAGGCTGCCTGGTTGTAGCGGCTCGTCGCCGTGTCCTTGGCCTTTTCCGCGGAGCCGACCTGCCCCTTGGCCTCCTTGGCCTGCGACTCGTACGTTCGGGCTGTGTTCTGGTAGTCGGCCAGCGCCGCACGCCACTTCGTCAGCTCCGACGACGCCGTACTCATCGCCTCTTGGCTGTCCTTCAGATAGCGGGGGAGTTCCCCGACCTTCTTCGAGAACGCGGAGGCCGCATCTCCAGCCCAAGTGACGTTCCCCGTCAGGCGCTTGATGCTGTTCTGCGCGTTGTCGAGTGCGGCTGCCGCCTTCTTGGTGCGGGCGGCCAGCGAATCCACGTTGCCGGGGTTGCCCGGTGCCGGATCGAACCCGAGGGCGGGGTACGAGTCACTGCTCACTGCGCGCCACCCTTCCCGGCGAAGCCGTCACGCAGGGCCGTCTCGACGTCCCGGTAGGTGTCGCGGGTCTTCTTCAGTCCGTCCTCGATGGACTGCGTACCCTCGGCGATCTTCGTGATCGCGTCGTCCCAGCTGTCGTGGAACTCGTCGCAGCCGTTGTCGAGTTCCTTGCTCCCCGTGGTCTTCGGACCGGTGTCACGCAGAGCGTTGAGCGCGGAACGCATCTCGTCCTGACTCCGGTGGAGTTCCCTGACCAATGTGTCCAGCTCGGATATGTCTACTTTGAAGCCCGCTCCCATGGCGCCGGCATCCCCCTGTCTTGCAAAGGTGCAGGTCAACTGCTGTCCACCACAAGCTATCCAACGGGTCTGTGAGAGCAGGACGGGGGTTTGCCCGTTCGCAGAACCTTCACGACCCCATGTGAACGGGTACGAGAGTCGCGGCCGAAGCGGACAACTACCTATGCAGCACTGCAACGTTGCACCTCGCCGCCGCAGGACCCGCAGGACCCGCAGGGCGGTGCGCCTCTGCGTTAGCGAACGCCACACGGTGTCTCGTGATTGAACGGAGAAGGTGCTTGAGGGGGCGGGAGTTGCTCCTCAATAGCCACAGCAACAGCGGTGGGAGGGTGCGACGTACGGTCCAAACTCACGTCACACGAAGAACATCACCAACAAGCTGACGACAAACCCCACCACCCCCACCGCGATCATCACGAACACGGTGCCGAGCAGGCGCCGGCTCGCGGCCTCCCGCGCGCGGCGGAAGTCGGAGGGGCCGCCGAAGGCGAAGCCGGTGGTGATGCCGAGGATTCCCATGCCGAGGGGGACGAGGGCGCCGAACCACCATGCGCATCCGACGGCGATGGCGCCGACCCAGCCGTGGTCCTGCTGGTAGGAGGTGTCGCCGGTCTTGAGGGCGTCGAGGACGTCGCCGCGCTGGTACAGGGCGTCGCTTCTGAGTTCGGCGTTGAGGTCCTTGGTGGTGCCGTCGGCGGTGGTGAAAGTGCCGTAGCACCACTTGGTCTTGGTCCGCTTCCGCGAACTGCTGGAGGTGCTCGACGAGCTCGAGCGGTACTTGTAGTCGACGGTGCAGGTCTCGACGGTGAGCTTGCCCTGTGTGGAGGTGGCGTACGAGTACGGGCCGAGGTAGGCGCCGAGGGCCAGGAGGACGACGCTTACGAGGATGAGGACCGCGCCGATGAGGCGGCCGAGGCCCGCGCGCCCTTCCGGGGCGGCGTTCGTCGGTGCGTTCCCGTGCAGCTGTGCCATTGGGGGTGACTCCTCAGAGTGCGGAAGAGTGCGGAAGGGTGCGAGTGCGGGCATCACAGGGCGAATGCGCACACGAGTGCTGTAAGGACGCCCAGGGCGAACAGACCGCCCAGGAGGGGACCGGTGATGGTCCGGGCCGGCAAGGAGCTCCATGAGGCCGCGAAGCCGGGGCCGTTGCGGGAGCCGAAGCCGGTGAGGAGGCAGTGGATGCCGAATGACAGCAAGGAGAGGCAGAGCGCGAGAATCGCGGCGTCGTCTCCGGGGTCCCGGTCCTGCGGCTGCTCGAAAGTGCCGTCCACTTGTACGACCGGGATTTTCGCACCGGATTCGAAACGCGACGAAGTGTCCACTTCTACATTTTGGTAAGTGGACCCATCTTGTTGAGCCGTCCAGTTTCCGGTGCAGTTGAACCGGAGTTCTGTCGAACGTCGATGCGTGCCGTAGTGGGTCTCCGTGTGTGTCTCACATGAAGAAATCGTGAGGGTCCCCTCAGTGCCGTCACCGGCCAGTTCACTGCGCAGTTCCGGAATGGTCACCGCGGCGACGGCCACGGCCGCGAGAAGCAGTCCCAATCCGAGGAGCCTTCCCGCCCACTGGGCCCCTGTACTGCTGTAACGCGGCTGAGCTGTCACCACTTTGGGCGTCCCTTTGAATTCCTTGACGATCTCTTGACCGGTCGACTTTCGGGTCGTGCGCGAGGAGTCTAAGCTATCCGTCTGTCGTGCAATATGACGTACAGCAAGGGGAGTTCGGGGGAGCGTCATGACGTTCGAAACCTTTGGCGTGGACACGGATGTGCTCCGGCAACAAGGGCAGCGATTCGCCACTCTCGGGGGTGATTTCGCGACCGCGTCCAAGCGGCTTCAGGGTGCCCTTGAAGGCATCGGGGAGCCTTGGGCGGATGCGGATTTCGGAGAAATCTTCGGGCAGGTCTACACGCCGATTCGTGACGGAATCTTCACGTCGATGGACAGCCTCGCGGAGCGGCTTCACCAGATCGGGCAGAACCTGCAGGACAACGCACGTGACTACGACGCATCGGACGCGTCGAACAGCGGCCTGCTGGACAGGATCTCCGGTCAACTCTAGGCGCATTCGGGACTATTGACATGTCGCTCACACTTCCCGGCGAGCTCGTCTGGGTGCTCGACCTCCTCGGCTACAGCTGGCCCGAGGCCGATGAGGAAGCGCTGCATCAGGTCGCCGAGGCCTGGCGGGCTTTCGGCAAGGAGCTGGAAGAGATCCAGGCGCAGGGCGAGGGCTTCGCCCGCACCGTCGTCTCCAGCAGTTTCGGTACCGCGATCGAGGGGTTCAGCAAGGACTGGGGCGCGTACACGGGAGCGAACGGCGAGGATCGCTACATCCCTGACGCGAGAACCGCGTGCGACGTGATCGCCCTGGCCTTCGACGTGGCCGCGGTGGCGGTCCTCACGGCGAAGTTGGCCGTGATCGTGCAGCTCATCGCCCTCGCGATGGAGATCATCGCCGCGCAGGCGGCGGCCCCCTTCACCTTCGGGCTGTCGGAGGTCGGCGCGCTGGGCGCCACGCAGGCCACGCGATTGATCGTCCGGGAGCTGCTGGACCGCCTCAAGAAGGAGGTCATGGAGGCGATCACCAAGGCCATGGAGCACGCCACCATGGACGCCCTCAAGAAGGTGGCCAAGAAGGTCGTCAAGGAGCAGGTCAAGCAGTTCGTCCAGGAGCGGGTGGTCGACGCCGCCAAGGACAAGGCCCGCGAGGCCGCCGTCGGAATGGCGCAGAACCTCGGTCAGCAGGGCATCGAGGCCTACTTCGACGCACGGTCCGGCATCGATCTCGGAGAGACGGCGGACGTCGCCAAGACGGCGGTCGGCGACTATGTGGACGGCCTCAAGAACGAGGTCACCGGAGGAGAGGGGTCGGCACTCGCCGGCTACGCGGATCCGGCCACGTATGTGGACCACGCGAAGGAGACCGTCAGCGGGGCGGTCGGGGATCGGGCGCAGCACGGGGTCGATGCGTTGGCCCGGCATGGGGCCGGCGCCGGGGACGCCGACACCACGTCGGTGTCCGATGGGGCGGCGGCCAGTACCGTTGCGATCAGTACCGCCGCGGCGGGCTCCGCTTCCACTGGTGCTTCCGGTTCCACCGGTACTTCTGCTGCCACCGGTACTTCAGGGTCCCCCAACCCGTCGGGGCATGCGGATGACTGGGCTCGCAACGAGTTCGGATGACGTGTCGCGGACATCACCGCTCGTAGCGAGCGGCGACCACGAGATCGGCTTCGTCGACGGCTCGTGGTGCTCGGTCCGCTTCGGCGGCCAGGGCTGGAGCCGTATGGCCTCGGCGTTCCCGGTCCGGTTGAGCCACCTCGAATCGGTTCCGCGCCGAGGATGAGCAAAGAAATGATCGTGAACCGGTGCCGCATCTGCGAAAACTACGAAGCGGGCACGGCGCAGAGGCAGGATGAATTCGGCGAATTGGCGAATTCGGGGCATAGGTAATCGATCCATGGTGAATGATCAAGTTCGTAAACCCAGTAGCCTCTCGAAGACCAACAAGCTCCCGCTCTCGTCGAGTTGAAACCGAACACCAGGTTGCTGCGCCGACCGTGTGTTGAAGCGTTCGCAGATGCGTTGGTAGGTTCACGCCGGTCGAGACACGCCGACCCTCCCCGATGAGGTATCCCTTGGACAGCGCCGCGAACAATTCCGACAAGCGCGTAGATGACTCCGAGTTTCTGGAGATGACCCAGCAGGACGCCGCGCAGGCCAAGATCCTGCGGCAGTCCCTGGAACATCTCGCCTCGGGGCTGGGAGGCGCTGCGCTCAAGGAGATGGCTCAGGAGGTCCTCTCCGGACGTATGGGGCTGCGCGAGGCGGCCGATGTGTCGGCGTACGCCGAGGAGGCGGTGCAGCAGTCGGCGCCGCTGGCCGAGAAGTGGGCCTCCATGTCCGACAGTGAGCGTGAGGCGCTCGCCGCTGACGGGGAGCGCCGGCTCGAGGAGGAACGGCGGCAGCTCGATGACGAGCGGCGTACGGAGTCGGAGAACCGTTCGGGCACGAAATCGCGTCACGACGGGCGCGGCTGGTCCTTGTACTGATGGTCCTTGTACCGATCCTTGTACTGATCGGTCCTGGCGTTGAGCGGTCGTACTGATGGCGACCGGCCGTGCCCGGCGGCCGGACCGTCGATCCATGAGCTGATGCAGGCGATGGGGGAGATGTGAGCTTTCGAGTAGAACCCGGTGCGATCGACGGCTTCTCGAAGCTGGTGGGACGCGCCGCGGACGGCAGTGCGCAGGCTGTCTCGTACACCGGCACCCATGCGCAGATCGAGAAGTCGGTCGGCGGTGAGGCCTGGGATCTGGTCGCGGGTGACCACGATCAGTATGTGAGCGAGGCCAAGAAGGCTCTGGAGAAGGTCAAGAGCCTGCTGGAGTCGTCGGAGAAGGAGCTGACCGGCACCGCCAAGTACTACCGGGAAACGGACAGCGGCGAGGCGGCCAAACTTGACGCCACCTACCCCGGTTCCAAGGTGTCGGACGGCGGTTCCGGGGGTGACCCACAGGACTTCTCCGACGCCAGCGATGCCGCGGACACGCTGAAGCCGCCCGGTGATCCCAGTAACCCCATCGTCAAGTACGCGTCGGGCCACGCGGACGAGTACAAGATGAACCCCGTGCAGAAGACGCTCGGCAGCGTCCTCGACCTGGGCAGCCCCTCGGCGATGGCCGTGGAGGCGTCCAAGCTGCTGTTCGACTTCGACCCCTTCGGCGTCTGCACGAACTGGGTTTTCGGGGACTGGAACAAGTACAACGACTGTTCCGACGTATGGGGCAACCTCGCGTCCTTCTGCGACTCGGTGTCCGCGAATGTGCGCAAGGGCACCCAGAACGTGGGTCTGAGTTGGGACGGCAATGCCGCGAACGCCGCCAGCGTGTATTTCGACGAGTTCACCAAGAAGCTCGACGAGATCAAGGAGACCTTCAAGTCCCTGCAGCAGTGTTATGCGCAGGCGGCGCAGATGGCGTTCCAGTTCGCGGAGTTCCTGAAGTCGTTCCTGGTGATGTTCTGCGATCTGCTCGTCATCTGGCTGGTCAACCTGCTCGCGGCGCAGGCAGTCAACGCCATTCCCGTCGGCGGACAGGCCGCATCGATCGCCATGTTCGCCCTGGCCGCGGCACAGGCCATCCGGCTCATGCAGATGTGGGCTGAGGCGGCCAAGACGTTCGACACCTTCGCGTCGGCGTTGGCCGCGCTCGGGGTGGTCATGTCGGCGGCCGTCAACGGGTTCTCGGCGGCGGACGGGTTTCCGCAGGTGGGTACCGGTGGTTACGACCATGCCGCGGTATGAGGGGTATGAGGGGTATGAGCGGCATGGGCGCCAGGAGCAGCAGGAATAGCAGGAGTAGCAGGAGTAGAAGGAGAGAGCGGTCCTCGTCATGAGTTTCTTCGGTGGGAGCAGCGACCTCGAACTCTTCCTCTCTCGGAGCCAGGTCCTGAGCGTCAGTTCGGTGCCCGTCTGCCTGGGCGCCATGGTCTTCTTCATCACGGAGGAGGGCTGGCACTTCAGCCTGCTCCTGTGTTGTGTCCTGCCGCTGATCGCCGCCTATTTGGGCGTCCGGGGCAAGCGGGAGATCCGCGCGGGCCTGGCCGCGGCAGGGCTCGCTCTCGCCGTCGCCACGCTGCCGTTGTCGTTCGTATTGGCCTCGCTTGAGGGGGCGTAGCGCGAACTCTTCGGCGTCTGGGGTGGGTTGATGCCCTGTCACGTCATCCCGTTGGACCACTCCGGCGGGCCACCGGTCGTCACCGCTAAGCTGCACTGCCATGACTACGGGTAGTGGTGGAGCGGCCAACGGGCCTGAAGGGACGGGCGGGCAGCCGCTTTCCAGCGGTTCTTCCGGGGTGAGCGCGGACGACCTGCGGGCGCAGTTCGATGCCCAGGGCCGATCGGGGCTCGTGGAGGAGCGGCGGCGTGACGCGCGGCAGGCGCGAGGGATGTACGCGGTGTTCGCCGGGTTGGTTGCCGTCGTCTGCCTTGCCCTGATGGTCGTACGCCTCGGTCAGGGTGACGCGTTGGGAGTCTGGGTCGCCACGTACGGCGTGGGAGTGGCCCTCGGCGGATGGGGCTTCGTGCTCGCGCGGGCGGGTCATACGCGCTGGGCGATGATGGTCGCGTGCATCGGAGCAGCGCTCGCGGGCCTCGGCGACAGCCCGGCGTTTCGCTGAGGCAGATAGGCCGGCGTGAGTCGACATCGGCTCGCGCCAGGACCGGACCAGGCTACCGACCGGGGCCGGGGCACCAGGTGATGGCCCGGACCGGTGCCTGATGCGATGTCACACCTGGCGGCGCCTGCTGCCGATGAGGTAGGCGAGGCCCCAGGCGGCGGCCGCGGCGAGCAGCAGGCCGAGCGGGGAGAACCAGTCGACTCCGTCGGTGGCTTCGTCCGTCCACCAGGCTTTGGCCGGCCAGAAGGGCTCGTACCTCACCAGGTCCCAGACAGCACCGGGCGACTCCGCGTCGGCGAAGACGAGCGGGATGGCGTTGGTGTAGCCGAAGAACGCGCCGAGCGCGGCGATGATGGCACCACTGATCCAAGCGCCGTTGTTGCGGTGAGCCACCGTGCCGATCAGAAAGCCGACTATCGCTCCGTTGATCAGCGCGTGACCCAGGTAGAGGGTGTTGGCCGTCGTGACCGACTGGTCTTTGTACGTGGCCAGGATGAGACCGCTGTAGAGCATCGACACGATGACCGACACGAAGAAGCCGAGGAAGACCGCGCCCACCGGATGACCGCCTGCGTTCGGCCGCCGCCCGAAGGGGGGCGCTGCCTGGAACTGCGGTGCCTGGTGCATCGGATACGCGGATTGCATCGGTTGCATCGGCTGCATCGACGGCTGTCCCGGAGCCGGGGGAGCCCCGGGGTACATCGGTGCCTGGCCGGGGGCGGGCGGCGGTCCGAACCCCTGAGGCTGCTGCTGCGGGGGCGGCGGGGCGGGCTGAGCGTATGGGTTGGTGGAGTCCTGAGGGGGTTGCGGCGGCTGCGGTGGCGGCTGGAACGGTGGCTGGCTCATTGAAATCCCACTGAGTGAATAGGCAAGAACAGCAAGTTATCAGTGAGATCAGGAGGGGGCCGTCGGGGCTGGGGAGGGCGGCGTGAAGGGCGCTCGAGGAGCAGCACGGAGAGCGGCGAGCTGCTGCCAGAACGCTCCCTGCAGGGTGTTACCAGTCCCCGCTGCATTCGCTGAGCTCGTAGGCGTTCTCCTGATCCAAACACCGGTGCGGGGTATAGGCGAGCGGTTCATGCAGTTTGACCTGCACGAACCGACCTTCATTTAGTGCTCGCCCCGACTGCCTCCGAAAATCTTGGCGACTGGGCATCCTTGTCTTCCTCTTCGGCCTGATCCTCGTAGGTGTGGGCTATGCGGAAGGCCCCGACAAGGTGTCCGGCGGCACGGAAGGGACAATCACCTTCGAGCGCTGCCGCAAGGACACCTACGAGGATGACGTGGAGTGCTTCGGCAGCTTCCGTTCCGATGAGGGCAAGGTCCGCTACGGCGTGGAGGACTTCGAGCCCGGTGCGGACGTCGGCAAGGGCGAGAAGGTCGAGGCAGTGGCATACGACTCGGCGTGGTTTGCTCGGGGTTCCTTCGCGTCGTTCTACGTCGAGGCCGCGAAGAGCTGGTGCGTGGCTGCGTCGATGTTCGGCATCGCGACGTTTCCGCTGAGCAGCGCCTTCCGCTCCGGGCAACGGCTCATGCGGCGCGGGACGCTCATCACAGGCCTCAGCCTGCTCTTCGGCGGGCTGCTGGGCTGCGGTCTCTGTGCCCTCGTGAACTCCTGGCTCTTTTAGCGACCGCGGTGCGCGACCACATCGCCGCTACCGATGGCAGGCCGAGCGGATCCCGAAGGCCGAGCCCGGGATGTCGTGGCGAACGGTGTGGGTGTGGGTGGCGGTGGCCAACTGGTCCTGGTAGTCCGCTCCGGCTCGACGCGGAATCGGACCGGAGGGTGCGGGTCCAGGACGAAGAAGCGCCGGGAGAAGCGCCCTTGCCGGCGGGGGCTTTGCATACGCTCGAGTTGTACGACTGGGACCCGGCGGCCCGGCAAAGCGGGGAAGGCGCCGCAGCGTTCGCCGCGGAGCGTTTTGCCGGACCTGATCGCCTTCGGCACGTGCAGCTTCGGTGAGCTGCGGTCAATCGAAGTCGTGGAGGCTGCTTGTCCAGAGGCCACCAGCCGCACCTGCCTCATCGATGCCGGACAAGGCGATCTCCAAGTACTCCCGGACAGCTTCTCGTTCAAGTCGGCTGGCCGCGCTGGCGAGCATGCACCTGCTCACGAGATAGACCTGGAGCAGATCGATGAAGGTGGTAAGGCTGCTTGCAACGAGTCCGGGCTCAACCTCCGCCTCGTCCTCGTAGTCATCCTCGTCGTATTCAGCGGCTGGAAATTCGTAGTCCTCGGAGAGCCAGAACACCCGGCCTGTGTCTCCGTGGAGGCAGAGGTGGCCGCCCATCCACATACCGATCTCGTAGTAGGCCCCCGGAAGTGCTTCTGCGGGGAGGTCGTGAGCGACTTCGGGCAGACCCTGCTCGTCCAGTGCTACGAGTCTGAACTCGGCCCCGTCGAAGGCGGGCAGTCCGACCTCGGTGAGGACGCGGCGGGCGTCGGCGTCCTCCATGCCGTCGGGCAGTTGTTCGGCCGGGAGACGTCGCACGACACCTGGCTCGAAGAGCTCTGGATCAAATGGATCGGGTGTCACCCGCCTCAGACTTTCCACAGCGCAGACAGGGCTGGTGTCGAGAAACATGGGCTCGCCGTGAACCTTGCTGAGCCCCTCGAAGGTTGACGGGGCGCTGGGACGGACCGCGAACAACCCGCCCAGGCCGGCGACCACCACGTCCTCGCCGACGGTGATCTGCCCCGAGATGAACGGGGGTTCCACGTCGTTGTACTCCGCCATCTCGGTCCAGGACGGAGTGACACCACGCTCCTGGTCCGGAAGCCACAGCGGCTCCCGCTCTCCGTCTGCGGGTACTTCGCTGGGCCAGGGCCCGGCGACGGGCCGGCCTGTCTCTGCGTCCCATACCCGATACCTTCGGTCCCACAGGCCCTGCGCGATCACCACGTTCTCGCACTGCCAGGCGTCCCCGGGGGCAAGACGCAGCGACTCCAGGGGCCCGGGCCGGACGAACGACGCCCGCGTCCCGCCGGGCGGGCGCCAGTGCGTCCATCGGACCCGCCAGGGCATTTCCTGCCCCGAACGTTCAATGGCATCGGCTGTTTCCATGTCACCCCGGGCTGTGCACACCAGGTGCAACCACGAGGCCCATTCCCCCTGCGGCAGGGAATCGACGCCGCACATCCAGAGATTGGCGGCATCGCCGGCCGGACAGTTCTCGTCGATCCAATGATTCGAATCGGTGCACATGGCTGCGTCGATGAGAGCCATCTGGTCGAGGTGTGCCGCGAGCGCGCCGTCCCTCTGAATCTCGCTGAACACGCCGGCTTGCACCGCGTGCATGGCCAGACCATGCGCTACGAACTTCGCGACCGACTCGACCGTGTCCGTGGCTCTGCCCACGCGATCCGTCAACCAGTTCCGCAGCCATTCCACGAGCCGACTGCTCACCACACGCAGAGTCTCGGCCTCGGTGCTCCGGCGAAAGGCTTCCGCGACGCGCTCGTCGCGGAAGGACACCATGCCGTCGTCGACGACGACCGCGTCGCCTGAGGTCTCCAACAGTGAGGCTGGTCCAGCCGTGCGCCCCTGCAATGAGGCGAGGATTCGATGGAGTTCACCCCACACCGCAACGGGGGTGCGACGGGTTTCTGCCAATGCAAGGGAGTGAAGGGCGATATCAGTCGTGTCCACGACTTGAGGCGTAGCGTGTTCGAGGACGATGATCGAGTTGTAGGTCCACTCCACGTCGTCCGGATCCCGTTCGATGAGGACCTTCATCCCGCCCCCGACGGCAATGTCGCTTGCCAGGTGCTTCACGATCCTCTCGACCTGGGCGGATCGGCGGGTTCTCCCCGCCCTCTGGGCGTTACTGACAATGAGCAGACCGCCACTCGCACTGGACTCCTCCAGGGCAAGGCCCCAGTCGGCTCGGCGTTCCGCGGGCATCCCCACACCCGCAGCCGCCATCACCTGCACCACGAGTTCCTCGGCGGTGAGCCCCGCGGCATCCACGAGGAGCGATCCGGGCACGGCTTCCCGAATCCGCAGCAAGACTTCCGTCCGTCCGGAACCGGCCGGACCGACAAGCTCCGCCACCCTCTGCGTTCCGGTGTCCCACCAGGAGAGCAGGTCAGCGAAGGCCTGCTCACGAGAGACCGGCTCAGGGAGAGGCATCTGATTCATGATGACTGACCTTCACTTGCGGCTGCAGATGCATTTTGATTATTTATCTGCTTGGCGACGGTTGCCCAGAGCTTTTCTGCGTTTTGAACTCGTGCCCTTATTTCCTGGTCGCGTTCCTTCTCGGGATCTGTTTTAGGGAACTTCCTGTTGACTTTGGACTGGATTGCCCGTTTTTCTTGCTCACTCAGTGCGTCTTTCTGATCCAGCCCGAGTTCGTTACGTCGTGCCGCTTGGAGTTGCTCCCTGTGGTTGGCTCGCAGGGTGTCGACGGGCTGGTCCGCCCGGTAGGTGGTGCTGTAGTAGACAGGTACTCCGGCAAGGCGTTGGCCGAGCAGATTTGAACAGTTTCCGCTCCTGAGTCCGCCCTTCTTGTCGCCGCACGGCTCGCGTTCAGTGTACAAGGCTGTGATCTTGTACTGCGGGCCATGTGCTTTCTTCACATCGTCGATCCAGTCGGCGAGGTGACTTTCTGAGTGCTTGCCTGCGGCTCCTGATTTGGGAGGGTATGAAGAGTCGACCACGTATTCGGTTCCGTGGGGGCCTTCTATTTCCACCACGGCGTAGTTGCGTTGGCTGAAGTCGGGAATATGCTCTGGTGGATGATCGAGCTTGAGCCTTTTCATCACGGCCTTGGCGCGAGCGCCGATTTCCTTGTGCTTCGCCAGCCCTTCAGATTCTTTGCCATTGCTCACCGGGCTGCTGTTCACGCCGTACTGTTCGTGGGCCGAGTGGCTAAGTCGTGCCAGGGTGGATATGACCAACATCTGTTCCCCGCGGTTCAGCGACGAGAAGCCGGGCAGGGCCGTGTTCAAGCCGTCCGCCGTGAAAACCCTGGGTCGGTGAGCGGCTGCATGGGAGTCGGTGGTCTCTCCAGCGGCGACCCGTAGGACTTGTGCAAGTTGTCCGTTGTCGGCCCACTGCCGCAACTGTTGGTCGACTGCGCCGTGCTGCAGTCGGAAGACGGGGTTGGTTTCACGCACTCGCGCCTGTGCGTCATCCGGTGGGAGAGTGCTGCGCGCTGTCGTGGGGGACTCACGTTCAAGGCGCGGATGTCCGTCGTCCTCGTGCGGAGTGAGAGCCGGGGACGGTCCGGCCGGGTCCGCGGCCGGACGCCGGGGTGTCTCTGTCGACGTGTCAGAGCCGGTTGGCGGGGGTCCACTGCTGTCGCTGCGAGAGGGATTACTCGGCGTGACGGGCTGGCGATTGGCGTCCAGCGGGATCGCGAAGACGCCCTTGCTCCCGTTGTGCAGGGGGTTCGGGCTCGTGCGCCCTGTTTGGGCGTCGACGTAGGTGACGCGGCCGTTGTGGTTGACGGCGTTCCAGGCGTGGGGGCGGCCGTTGGCGTCCTGGGTGATGATGACGGCCTGGGAGCCGTGGCCGCTGTTGCGGAGGGTGTTCTCCAGGCGGTTGAAGGCGTCGCGGCCGTTGCCGAGGTCGGTGAAGCGGGCGCCGAGGGTGTTCTCGATGCGGTCCCGGCCGGCCTTCTCACCGCGGTCCGACGGGGTGCCGTCGGGGTTTGGGTCAGGGGTGCGGGCAGCGGCGGCCGTGGGGTTGCCGGCGTAGGTGTCGACCGTGGACAGGGCTACATCTACGCAGTTGTTGTTGCGGCCGGGGCTGTCGGCGCCGTCGCCGTTGATGTGCTGGACCCAAGGGCCGTCCGTCGGGTTCGGGGGCCGGCTGGGGTCGCCGTTCTCGTCCCGGGGGACCGAGTTCTCCAGCGCGTCCTGCTCGGCGGGGGTGGGGTGCGTGACGCCACCGGGTGGGGTGGTGTCACGGGTTGCCGTGGCCGGGAGCGGGTCCGGTCGTGACGGGTCCTGGGGAGAACTGTCGTCGGGGTTCTGGGTGGTCGTGGGGTCGGGGCTTTCCGAGGTGCCGGGATCCGACTTCTCGGATGGGCCGGAGTCCGGGTTCTCGGTCTGGGTGGGGTCCTCGTCCTTGGAGTGGGTGGGGTCTGCGGTGTCGGACTGGTGGGTGTCCGGGTTCTCGGACGGGCTTGGGTCCGCGTTGTCGGACGGGGTGCCGTCCGTCGTCTCGGCGGTGGAGTCCGACTCGGTGGTCTGGTGGTCCTGGTTTCCCTCGGGGGAGTCGTGTGTCTCTTGCTGGGCGGAGTTGGTCCCGTCCTGGGAGGTCTGCGCGTCCTGCTGAGTCGTCTCAGGGCTGGGCTGCGCGTTCTCGGGGCTCTGGTCGGAGTTGTCCGTCCCCTCCTGAGAGGTGTCGGTTCCCTGGTCGGAGTCCGTCGCGCCCGGCTGGCTGGTGTCGATCGGGTTCCGGTCGGCGTCCAGCGGGATGTGCCAGACGTGCTCCGCCTGGTCGATGTGGAGGGGCTGGTCGCTGACCTCACCGCTCTGAGTGTCGATCCAGACGATGTTGCCGTCGTGGTTGACGACGTTGAATGCGTGGCCGCCGCCGCCCGGCCAGTCGACCTGGACGATGGCCGCTGAGCCGGGTCCGGCCTGCTGGAGGGTGGAGGCGATGTTGTTGGCGGTGTTGGGGTCACCGCCGGCGCCCGCGTAGGTGTGGGCGGCGCCGGTCCAGCGGATCTGGTTGTCGTTCGCGTTGTCCTCGGGCGTGAACGGGTTGTGGTTGCCGTTCTCGTCGAGGTCGACGGTTCGCGGCGCCGAGACCTGGGGGTTTCCGTACCAGGTCTCCAGGAACGAGCGTGAGCAGTCAGCGCAGTTGTTGCTGCGACCCGGGACCGTGTTGCCGCCGTCGTTCTGGAGCTGAGTCCAGGGGCCGAAGGGGTCGGGGAAGCGTTCCGGGGTGCCGTCCTCGCTGTGCGGGACCGCGTCGGCCAGGGCCTGCTGATCGGCGGGATCGGGCTGAGACAGGCCACCCGGGTGGTGGTCCAGGTCGGCTCGGATGTCGTCCAGGCTGTCCTGCTGCGGGTGTTGGTTCTGGGAGTCGCCGGGGTTGGCCTGGGGCGAGCCCGGGGGCTGGGGTGTGGCGGAGTCCGCGTGCGACGGTGAGTCGGAGGCGGGCGGCGTAGTGACGACGGTGTGGATCGGGACCGCTGTCACGTCCTGATCGTTCTGCTTTTGCTGCTGCGAGTCGGGAGGTGTGTTCTCCGACTTGTGCGGTTGCGCGGCAGGCTGCTGCGGAGTGCTGGGGGTGTTCGGCGTGTTCCCCGCCGGCTGGTGAGGCGGCCTGGAGGGCGTGGCGGGCGAACCGGTACCCGGCTGGTTCTGAGTGCCGGGCGTGCCAGGAGTGGCGTGGCCCGGCTGCGTCGAGGAGTTCGGGTTGCTGTTGCTCGGCGTCGAGGAACCCGGACTGCCGCTGCTCGGTGTGGAGGTGTGCGGCGTACTGCTGCTCGGCGTCGACGAGCGCTCGGGCCCGCCGCCGGTTGACGTGGACGGCGTCGTCGTGGGCGTGCCGGTGGACGGCGATGCGGCCCTGGGGGGCGTCGACTGGGCCGGGTTCTGGTTCGGCGTCGTCGTGCTCGGGTTGTGGCCCGGAGTTTGGGTACGGGTGCCGCTGTTCGAGTCGGCGTTGCTGCGAGGTGTGCTGCCGTCGCTCGGGTTGGTGTTCGCGGGGTTGTTGCGGGGAGGAGTGCGGTCGCCCGGAGTCGTGTTCGTGGGGTTGTTGCGGGACGTGTTGCCGTCGCCCGGAGTCGTGTTCCCGGAGTTGCTGCGAGGTGTGCTGCCGTCGCCCGGAGAGGTGTTCCCGGGGCCGCCGCGCGGTGGAGTACGGTCGCCCGGCGTCGTACCGGGAGTGTTCCGCGGCGTGCTGCCCTCGCCCGGGGTCGTGTTCCCGGAGTTGCTGCGAGGTGTGCTGCCGTCGCCCGGAGAGGTGTTCCCGGGGCCGCTGCGCGGTGGAGTACGGTCGCCCGGCGTCGTACCGGGAGTGTTCCGCGGCGTGCTGCCCTCGCCCGAGGTCGTACTCCCGGGGCGCTGGGCCGGTATTCGACCATCCGGCGTGCCCTGGGTACCCGGCGTACGCCCGTCACCCGCGCCCGGAACACGTCCGTCCGGCGTTGAGGCAGGCCTACTCCCCGGCGTTGCGGCAGACGCACTCCCCGGCGTTGCGGTAGACGTACTGCCCGGCGTTGCGGCAGACGCACTCCCCGGCGTTGCGGCAGGCGTACCGCCCGGCGTCGCAGCAGGCGTACTCCGAGGCGCCGTGGAAGGCGTGGCGCTCGGAGTGGAGGCAGGCCCCGTCCCCGTGGCGGAAGGTGTGCCAGGTGTGCCGGCGGAGGGAGTCCTCGCCGGGGCGGAGTTGGCGTTCGGGCTTGTGGCGGACGGCGTGCTGGTGCCGCCGGAGGCGCCCGGGCTGTGGTGCCCACCCGGAGACGCACCCCCGGTGGAAGGCGCCGTGGGCGACGTCGGCATGGCCGAGCCGCCGTCCGAACGGCTGCCGGAACTGGAGGGAGACGAGTCGGCTGCCGGCGCCGGTGCGGCGTTGGACTGGGTGGGAGCGGTGGCGGCCAGGCCGTCGATCTGGGTGCCGATCGAGCCGCTCCCCGGCGAGGAGGACGCACCGCTGGACGAAGGGGAACCGGACGAGGGCGTGGACTGCGGGCTCGGCGACGACAGGCCGGATACGCCGGAACCGCCGCCGGAGTGGGAAGGCCCGGACGTGCTCGGCGTGCCGGACGAACCGTTGGAGCCGGGGGAGTTGGACGACGCCCCGCTGGGCGAGGGGTCGTCGAAGTCCGACAGGGACGACCCGGACGGAGACACCGTCGGCCGCGAGTACGGCGTGTCCGAGGAGGACGGATTCTGCCCGGGGCCGGAGTTGGAATCGGATCCCGAGCCGGAGTCGGGGCCCGGCCCCACATTCGGTCCGCCGATGTCGTTGCCGCCGGTGTCGGCCGATATCCCGCTGCCTATGTTCGTACCCGGCCCGTTGCCGTTGCTCGAACGCGACGACGTCGAGGAGTCCGACGAGCCGGAATCCGACGAAGAGTTGGAGTTGGAGTTGGAGCTCCCCGAGCCGGAGTCCCCGTTCCCGCTGCTGCCGGCCCCGTTCCCGCTGCTGCCGTCACCACTCCCGTCGGCACCGGCACCGCTGTTGCTGCCCGGCGTCCCGGACGGCCCGTTGTACCCGTCGATACGGCTGTCGATCGCGTGGTGGAAGCGATCGCCCGCCTTCTTGCCCATGCTGTCGCGCACGCCCTCGGCGAACGTCTGCGGGCTCTGCTTCAGGGCGTCGAGGCCCGCAGTGCCGCCGGCCTTGAGGGTGGCGCCGACGTCGTAGCCCTCCTGGGCGCCGAAGCCGACGTTCACCGTCTGGCGGATGAGGTCGGTGATGATCGCCTCGATCGCAGAGATCGCCGGCTCTTTCATGGTCTCGATGAGAGCCTCGAGCAGCGCCTTTTTGAGCTCGTCGAGGATACGGCGCACGAGGAGGCGGGCCGCCTGGGTGGCGCCCAGCGCAGCGACCTGGGACAGACCGAAGGTGAAGGGAGTGGCGACCTGTGCGGCGATGATCTGGATGGCAAGGGCGATCAGCTGGGCGATCACCGCCCACTTGGCGAACTCGACGAGGTAGGCGCAGGTCTCCATCACGTTCGCGATGAGGAAGGCGGCCTCGCCGGCGTTCCGGAGGTAGCCGTCGCCGCCCCCGCCGTCGAACTTCTCGTACGTCTTCGTGAACTTGTCGATGGACTCGCCGGCGTTGTTGGCGGTCACCGTGCGGGCGCTGGTGTTCGCCTTGGTGTGCAGGTCGGTGACGTCCTCACCGAACTTGCGCCACAGAGCGGCTGAGTCTCTGAGCTTGTCCTCGTCTGCCGTAGGCCAGTTGTAGCCCAGCATCTGGAGAACCCACTCGAGTTCGTCCGGCAGCATCATCGACACAGCAGTAAGCACCCCCGTCAGACAACACGGCCGTACAACTCCCTCACCCGTGAGGGAAAATCACACAGGAGTACAGCCGTCCGCAAAGTTTACGGACTCACCGGCCGGCAACTTCAGGGGGTTGCTGTCACAAGTCCGTTTCAGGTCGCCGCTGTTGCCGGAAGCGAGCGGCAGGGCGGCTGACGGTTCATTGCGTACGGCCCTGGGTGCGCTGTCGGTGTCCCTTGACGTCCGGTCGGCCGACGTGGCCCTCGGCGCGTTCGGACTCGCCGAGCCAGATGTGCGGGACGTACCGCTGGACCGCCGAGACGAGTTCCTGTCGGCAGGGAGCGGGGAAGGGGAGGCGGTGGCGCAGGCGGGGCAGGTCGGGGTGCAAAGGCTCCTCGTCGCGGACGAGGGTCCACAGGACGGGGTCGTCCCGGTCGATCGGGCCGGTGGGGAACAGCTCGAGGGAGTAGACCTTCTGGCTTCGGCCGAACCTGCTCCAGTACAGGCCGACTCCGGCGAGGCCCTGCCAGGGGATGACGTTGCGGAGCTTTCCGTTCTCGACCCACAGGCCTGTGGCGTCGACGAGGATCCGGCTGCGACGGTTCGCCCAGTTGGCGATGAACAGGAATACGCCGAGCGCACCGAGCAGCAGCATGAACACGAGGCCCACGTAACCCGCCGGGTTGGACTCCCCCTTCTGGTTCCCGGTAGCAACCACGACCGCGCCGACGACGCCGACCGCGCCCATCGCGATGAGCAGGACGGAGCACGGGAGGCCGGTCATGGCGCCGCGACGGCCGGTCCGTACGACCATGGCGTCGGGCGCGGGGGAGGGCGTGTGCGAAGGCAACATGGTGCGTGAGCTTAGCGAATTGACCTACGCTGCCTCCCCATGACGACGCACGGCCGGGAACTCGGCGGGGAACAGGTACAGACGCAGCTGCGAGGCGACGAGGGCGATCCGGTCCCGCCCGGGGTGGACGAGTTTCCGGCGAGCTTCCAGAGGCAGGCGGATCCGGGGGTCGCGAGCCAGCGGTCGCAACAGGCGCGGAGCGCTCGCGGTGGGCTCATGGCCGCCGGGGCGCTGGTGGCGCTGGTCTGTCTCTTCGTGATCCTGGGACGCCTCAACAGCGGTACACAGGCGGGTGTGGGGACCGTGGTGTACGCCGTGAGCCTCGCTTCCGCCGGCCTCAGTGTGGAGTTGGCACGGCGCGCCCGCACCCGCCTGGCCATGATGGCGATCATTCTGGCGGCGGCGGGCGCGTCGCTGGCGGACGCGATGCCCTGACTCGCTGGACATGCCGGTCAGCGAGCTGCGGGGCCGACTCAGGCCGTACGGACCAGTCGGATCGGACCTCGGTGAATCACCATCAGACCTTGGTGAAACACAACGTGTAGTCGAAGCCCCGGCTGTTGCGGTACTGGATGCCGTAGTCGTACTTCGCCGAGCACTCCTGGTCCTGTCCGGGGAGCAGGGCCCCCGTCTTGTACTCGGCCTCGGGCGAGCCACAGTCGACGACTGTCGGCAGCGGTTCGCCCTGAGGGTCCGCGACCTTCACGCAGTCGCCGATCTCGGGGTCGTGCGTCTTGTCCTCCTCGGCGGCCGCGGATGCCGAAGCCTCCGCCTTCGCCTTGCCGCCGGTGGGGCTGGTGTTGTAGTCCCAGACGTAGTAGCCCAGCCCACCGAAGATCGCTATGACGACGACGGCAGCCTTTACCATCCGCAGCACACCTCCCGGCTGCGGGCGCTGAGGCCCGCGCGGCGGCTGCGGCTGCTGCGGCGGATAGCCGTACGGCTGCTGAGGCTGACCGTATGGCTGCTGCGGTTGTCCGTACGGCTGTTGCGGCTGGCCGTACGGCTGATTCGGATACTGCGGTGGAGGCGTCGACATGCCCGGATACCCCGTAGTTGACTGAACGTTGAATGAACTGGTGAAGATCAACATGAAGTTGACCGGGCGCAGGCTATCCCCCGGCGTCGGCCCGGCCGCCACCGGGTCAGAAGTAACTGATCAGGAAAGTCACCCCGGTGCCGACGAGCCCCACTCCGATCATCCCGAGCACGGCCGACCGCGTCACTCCCCGCCCCGCCGCCTCCCAAGCGGCGTCGAACGAGATACGGCTCGCCCCGAACGGAGCGAACCCGGTGGCGAGGCAGAACACCCCGAGCCCGGTGAACACCCAGCCGCCGAAGGACGCGGCGAACCAGCGCCAAGCCCGGTCCATCCCGGCCTGGACGTAGTCGGCACCCGTCCCGCCATCCGAAACCGGCGGCTCCGTCTGCTGCACGGACAACTTGGTGCCCTGCGCGTACCGTTGCCTGACCTGCACCGCCGCGTTGGTGTCCGTGCTCCTGCCGCCCTCGGCGACGAACGTGCCCTCGCAGCGGACGGGACGGCGGTTCTTACGGCTGCTGCGGGAGGCGTTGTTCGGGTAGCTCGCCTCGCATTGCTGCACCGTGAGGGTGCCCTGGGTGCCCGCCCAACCGGCCGCGTACGCCCCCTCGTACGCACCGAATCCGCTCAGGCCGAGACCCGCGATCAGAAACACCAGGCCGCCCGCGCGCCCGAGGCGCCCGAAGGCTCTGCCGACGAGGCCGGCGAGGGAACGGTCGACGCCGGTGCCGCTTCCTGTGCCTTGCGTCCGAGCCATGACAATGCGGTCCTTCCGATGCGGTCCTTCTTCTCTACGGCCGATGGGGGCCCCAGCATGGCATCCCTGTGTGACGGGAGATACTTCAGGTGTCGAGAGGCGACGAGAGGCAGCGACATGACGAGGCAACCCGAGAACTCACCCGACCCGCAGGGCTCTTCGCAGGAGCGCGGCGTGCTCGACGAGGCACTCGAACCCGAACAGATCCGTTCCCTGAACTCCGCCCTGCGCAAGCTGTCCGAGACTGACGCCGGCGGCAAGGACCTGCAGGAGGCGGCCAAGAAGCTACTCTCCGGCCGCCTCGCCCTGCGCGACGCCATGGACGACCCCGCGGTGTCACGAGCCCTGGGCGGAGGCATGGCCTCCCTGCGCGGTCAGTGGGAGTCGCTCTCGGAGGACGAGCGCGACCAGATCAGGCACGGCGAGCCGCTCACCGGCGGTGACCCCGCCGCCGGGCCGTCGGAGCCGAAGCGGGCGCAGGGCGAGGATTCCCAGTCCGGGAAGAAGAACCAGGGGCGGCACAGCGGCGGGTTCTCGCTGTACTGATCACGCCCGAGACGTACGTTCACGCCCGGGCCGTACGTGTCATGCCTGGCGCTGCTTCCGGTACAGCGCGATGGCCGCCTCAGTCGGATAGTTGGGCACGGTGACGGTCTCACCGGTCTCCTTGGAGACCACGATCTTGCTGCCGCCGGGCGGAGCCGGCTGAGGCCGCCCGGCGGCGTCCGTGACGGGCGGGAACACCGCGTACACCAGGTAGCCGATGTCGAACTCCTCGACGCGCAGCTCGGCGGGACTGCCATCCGGCAGCTTGGGCTGCGCATAGCGGCCGCGCACGATGGCGAGGGCCTGGTCGGAGGTGGTGGGCGCTGCCGGGTGGTCCGAAGTCACGGTCGCTCTCCTTGTTGTCTCGTTTGCCGCGGTGGGGATCTGCCAAGAGGACCGGGCCGGTCAGAACAGCCCGTGCCACATCTGCTCGACGATCAGCGACCACCAGGTGTCCGCGTTGCCCAGCGCGGACGCGTCCACCGCCGCCAACTGCTCCTGCAGCGCCGCCACTTCCGCGCCGGCCGCGACCGGGTCCAGACCCTGCAGCCGCTGCCGTGCGTCGGTGAGCAGCGCCAGGGAGCGCGCGAAGGCGGCAACCGAGACGTTGACGTAGCGAGCCGCGGCGGTGACCGGGTCCACCGCCCAGAGCGCGCCGAGGCCGTCCGGCTGCCCCGAGCCCGGCAGGACCTGCACGGCGATGACCGCGACACCGTCGAAGCCGATCCGGACCAGGTGCGCCAGGGCGCCGATCTTCTCCTCGCCGGCCGGGCTGCGCCGCTCGCGCAGATTCGTGGCGACGTCGGTGAACAGGCCGCCGGCCGGAGGGGCGTCGGACCGGTCGGCGGTGAAGAACAGCGGCAGGTCGGCGGGCAGCCCGGCCCAGGTCAGCGTCGCCCCGGCAGCCTCGGGAAGCGCGCTGGCGGTGACGTCGTCGGCGTCGAAGCGACGGACGCCGTCCTCGCCGAAGACCTCCACGAGATGGCGGCCCAGAGCCACGTCACGCATCGGCTCCGCGGGCGTCACCTGCGCGGGAACCGGCAGGCGGTGCGGACGGGGCGGCGGCTGCTGGCCGGCGATCCGATGCATCGTCTCGACCTGCTCGACCAACGCCGCGATGCCCTCCGCACGTGCCTCGGTGCGAGCCCCGTAGCTCTGTGAGCAGGAGAGCTGGGCGTTGCGGAAGGTGTTGAGGAGCTCGGCCGTGTAGCCGCCCGGGAGCAGGCTGGGACGCAAATCGGTATGGATGGCCACGACGTTCTCGGCGGGTACGTTCATCCGCCGCAGCTCGCCCCACGCCTGGTACTCCGCGGGGGGCAGGCCCGGGGCGGAGGTGCGGAAGAGTGTGGTCTCCTCGCCGTTCGCCGGGTCGGTGTACGTGAAGACAGCGGTGTTTCCGGGACCGGTCACCGGACGGGCACCGTCCCCGGACGCGCCCGCGCCCTGTCCCGCCGCTCCGTGCTTCTGCCGGTACATCTGCACAACCTCGTCGACCGGCACCGACGGCCAGATCGTCAGTTCGCCGGTACGACGGTCCACGACCCCGCACGCGTTGCCGATGTCGGCTGGCGGCCGCCGCTCCCCGGTCTCCGGGTCACGCTCGGGCTCCGCAGGCGCCGCCCACACGACCCAGCCAAGGTCGAACTCCTGCGTCCGGACCTCGCGGCGCGGCTCCGCGGGGCCTTCCGGGTTGAGCCAACGGTCGGCGATGGCGAGCGCCTGCTCCTGGCTGGTCACGGGAGGCTCCTTCGAAGTCATCGGTTGTGGCTGCCTACGAGGCTATCCCCGCGCCCGCCGCGCGAATACGGAGGGCCTTCGCCCCGTGCCCGGTGGCGAGGACCAGGATGCCGTCGGGCGACAGGTCGGCTGCGGTGAAGGGCGTGTCGGCGATCAGCGCGGCCACGACGGAACGATCCGCCCGGTCCCAGACCCGCAGGTAGTCGGTGCCGCGGCTCAGGCCCAGCGGGGTAGCGGCACGATCATCCTCCGACGGGCGAAGAATCTGCTCGGGATCGGCGTCACCGAGGTGATCAGACCGTACGAGGTCATGGACCAGCACCGCGGAACCGGACTCATCGCCGGGCGCACCGACCGGCCGCGCTCCAGGTGTCCCCGCGGGTACGACCAGTACGGCGACCGGGGCGGCAGATCCGTCAGGGCGAGGCAGGCTGCCTACGGTCACGGCGCTGACGCCGGGCAGAGACAGGCTCCACAGCGTCTGCCACGGCAGTTCCAGCCCGAGCCGCTGGTGTATCGCCTCGGCGTACTCGGGCAGGCCGTCCTCGACGAACGCGGTCTCCAGCAGGGCTGCGCGCAGCATGGCGGGCGCCTCGGTGCGGGTCAGAAGGGGTGCCGTACGCAGGTACGTGCGGGCGGGGGCGCCCAGCTCCTCGGTCGGTACCGCCTCGATGGCGGCGCGCAGCGGCACCGGATCGGCGTGGACGAACAGCCCCGGGTCGGTGAGGAGCTGAGGCAGGAGACCCGCTTCCAGCGTGTGGCCCGCGATGTTGTCGCGTACGTAGGGGTCGGCCTTCCCCCAGTCCTGCTCGGGCACGGCCTCCAGCAGAGCCATCGCGATCTGGCTCTGGGCGGCGGCAACGTTCGGCAGGCCGGCGCGGATCTCGTCGCTGATGGCCGGGTGCAGCAGCCGTAGCAACGTACGCCCGTCCACCTGCTCGTCGTCCGCCGCGTCCGCGTCCTGTTCCTCGGGCTGCACGAACGGCCCGGCGAGCAGCATCCCGCCCGCGATGGCCTGGCTCATGTCCTGCCCGGCGACCGCGCTCGCCAGCCGCGCCCACAGTTGGATCGGCAGACCGTCGGCCTCGGCCAGGGCCAGCGGTGCCAGCAGGAGCCGCAGCGTCCGCGAGTCGGTGCCGAGCCGCCTGGCGTGCAGGTCCAGGGCCTCACCGACAGACGTCGGCAGGAACCTCTCGTCGGCCGGGTCGAAGCCCTCCGGAGCCATCAGGATGCAGTTGACGGCGAGTTGGACGACCAGCGGACTGGTCCCGGCCCGGCGGCCGATGGCCGCTCCCAGGGCGAGACGGGCGGCGGGATCCACGGTGAACGGAAGCTCGGGTGCTCCGAACTCCGGGCTCAGCGCCGCCTGTGCGTGCCGCAGCAGGCCCTCGGGGTCGGCCCACTCCGGCTCGTCGAGATCGATGATCTGCACGGTGCCGGACGGCAGGCCCTCGGCCAGCTCGGCGGCCAGCGGACGCGGCACCTCGGCCAGCAGCCGGACCGTCTCCGTGGCGGCCAGGGGGGAGAGCACCTCCCGTACCAGTCGTGCGGGTTCGCCCGCCGTCCGCACCGGACCGGCACGGTCGACGTCCGGTACGACGACGGTCACCGGCTCGTCGAGTGCGGCCAGTTCGGCGTACGCGCCCTCGACACTGGTGGCGTTCAGCTCGAAGTGATCGGCGAGCAGCCACAGGACCTGGGCCGCGGTCAACCCCTCGGGGGCCGGTACGGCCGGGGCCGGCAGGTCCGGCGGCACCGTCGACGGGTCCATGTCGTCGAGCGGCAGCCGCTTGCGGTACTCCGGCTCGCACAGCATCAGGAACCCGGTGAGCAGCCGCGAACGCCCGCTTCCGGAGCCGCCCGTGAGCAGGACCACGCGCGGAGCGCCGGGCGCGGCACCGCGCCAGGAGGTGAGCGCGCGCAACGCGGCGGTCCGGCCGCCTATGTGGGGGTGTGGTGCGTGGTGCTCGGTCGTGCCGGTCATGGGTCCCCGTCCTCCGTCGTCGCGGACGCATTTTCGTAGGACCTTGATCTTAGGCGCCGGGCCGGTCCCACGGTCGGGCCCGTTCTCGACCGCCAACGCAGGCGGCGTACCCCCCGAAGCCGACCTACTCCGCCGCCACCCCACCATTACGCGGCGTGGCCTCCAGATCGAACTCCCCGTCCCGCGCCCCCAGCACGAACGCCCGCCACTCCGCCTCGGTGTACCGCAGCACGGTGCCGGGGTCCAGGGACGAGCGCATGGCCACCGCGCCCGCCGGCAGGTACGCGATCTCGACCCGCTCCTCGTGCGCCTCGGTACCGGGCGCGCACTGCCACTCGGCCCCGGAGATGTCGAGGGCGTACAGCTCGTCCCGCTCCCGCTCCTTGCGCGCCTTGACGTCCTCGGACTGAGTCCCGACCTCGTTGTTGCGTGCCTCGGTCATGCCGCTGGGCCTCTTCCTGACGTGCGAACGACGTACGTGACTCAGCCTACTTGCGTCGGAGGCCCCGCACGTGCCTGTCGAGGATCAGAGGTCCTGGCGGGGCCGCAGGTTGCTGTGCACGACACCGGTCGGCACCTGCACCTGACCGTCGTACTCGGACATCGTCCGCTGCCAGATGGCGTCCTGCTCGGCCTCGTTCTTCTCGTGCGCCACGCCCATCTTGGTGAAGGCGACGCCCATGCCGGCGATGCGCTCCGCCAGGCTGGCCATCGACTCGTACATGCCGTCGCGCAGGCCCTCGTAGACGACGCCGAACTTCTCGCCGATGTCGTCGTCACCCCACGGCGGGGTGTCGCCCTTCTCGAGCGCGGTCAGCCCGGTCTGCAGGGACTTGACGGCCTTGGCGAAGTCCACGCCGACGCCGAACATGTGAAAGCCCTCGGTCTTGAGGACCTCAGGGTCGGAGTCCATGTAGTCCGACGACACAACTGCCCCCCGTGGCTCGTCTTTTCTGTCGCAACGCCACTCTAACGGGGACACCCGTCCGAGACCCAGCCCTCACGTGGGCAACGGAGAGGGGCGGCACCCACATGGGTACCGCCCCTCCCGATCGACCGACCGTCCCTCAGAACCGGTTCGGCACCCACCCCGTCTGAATCAGCTGCCCACCCCGACGGCGCGTGTGGAAGTGCCCACGCCCGGGCGGCAGTTGTGTCGCGGTGATGTTGCCGAGCAGTGCGCCCTCCGCACGGTCGCCGGAGAGCACGACGCCCTGGGCGCCGAGTTCGCGCATCCGCTGCATCACGGGCTCGTACAGCGACCGGCTCGCACCGCCCGAGGAGCGCGCGATGATGACGCGCAGGCCGATGTCACGGGCGAACGGCAGGTACTCCAGGAGCGGGGCCAGCGGGTTCACGCCGGTCGCCACCAGGTCGTAGTCGTCGACGATGACGAACGCGTCCGGGCTGTTGTACCAACTGCGGTTGCGCAGCTGCTCGGGTGTGACGTCCGGGCCGGGCATACGGCGGTGCATCGAGCCGGCCAGGCCCTCCAGCGTCTCCGTCAGGGCCGGCGCCGAGGCGCAGTACCGCGACAGGTGCGAGTCGGGCACGCCTTCCAGGTGGGCGCGCCGGTAGTCACCCATGACGATCTTCGCCTTGTCCGGCGAGTAGCGCTCGGTGATCTGCTTGACGAGCATTCGGAGCAGCGCGGACTTACCGGACTCGCTCTCACCGAACACGATGAACAGCGGGTCCGTCTCGAAGTCGACGAAGACCGGCGACAGCGACGACTCGTCGATGCCGATGGCGACACCGCGGTCCGGGTGCTCGAAGCCCTTGGGCAGCCCGTCCGCCGGCATCATCGTGGGCAGCAGACGGACGGACGGGGCCTGCTGGCCCTGCCAGTTGTCGTTGATGCCGCGCACGAGGATCGACGTCGCCTCCGACAGGTCCTCCGTCTCCGAGGAGCCGTCGACACGGGGCAGGCCCGCCATGAAGTGCAGCTTGTCCGAGGTCAGACCGCGGCCCGGCACGGTGGCGGGGACGTTCTGCGCGACCTTGCGGTCGATCTCGGACTCCGTCGGGTCACCGAGCCGCAGCTCGATGCGGTTCTGCAGCATGTCCTTGAGCGCGGGCCGCACCTCGGTGTAGCGGCTCGCCGTCAGGATCACGTGCACACCGAAGCCGAGGCCACGCGTGGCGATCTCGGTGACGGTCGCCTCGAGCATCTCGTAGTCGGTCTTGAAGGTGGCCCAGCCGTCGATGACGAGGAAGACGTCGCCCCAGATCTGGTCCGGCAGCTGGCCCGAGTTCCGGCGCTGACGGTAGGTCTGGATCGAGTCGACGTTGTTGGTGCGGAAGTACTCCTCACGCGCGTTGAGGATGCCCTCGACCTCGCTGACCGTACGGCGCACCTTCTCGGCGTCGAGACGGTTGGCGACGCCGCCGACATGCGCCAGCTCCTCCATCGAGATCAGACCGCCACCACCGAAGTCCAGGCAGTAGAACTGCACTTCGGACGGCGTGTGGGTGAGGGCGAACGACGAGATGAGCGAGCGCAGCAGCGTCGACTTGCCGGACTGCGGACCGCCGACGAACAGACCGTGACCGGCACCGCCCGCGAAGTCCCGGTACAGCACGTCACGCCGCTGCTCGAACGGCTTGTCCACCAGGCCGACCGGCACGTTGAGGCGGCCGAGCGCCGTGTAGTCGGGCGCGGTGAGGCCGCGGTCCTGGGTGACGGCGAGCTGCGGGAGCAGCTGCTCCAGTGAGGGCGCCTCGTCGAGCGGGGGCAGCCACACCTGGTGGGCGGGCGGCCCCTGGTTGATCATCCGGCTGACGAGGACGTCCAGCACGGTGTCGGCGAGCGCGTCGTCCACCCGGTTGTCGGGCTCCGGCTCCTCGATCACCGGCTGCGGGGGCAGCGCCACGTGCTCCGCCGAGAACAGCGCGGGACGCAGCTGCGTCGAGCGGTGCACGCGGGACGGGCCCTCACCGTGGTACGCCCCCGACACGTACGCCGCCTTGAAGCGGACCATGGTGTCGGTGTCGTACCGCAGATAGCCGGAGCCGGGGATCGACGGCAGGTGGTAGGCGTCCGGAACACCGATCGCCGTACGGGACTCGGCGGCGGAGAAGGTCCGCAGACCGATCCGGTACGACAGGTAGGTGTCCAGGCCGCGCAGCTTGCCCTCCTCCAGGCGCTGCGAGGCCAGCAGCAGGTGCACGCCCAGCGAACGGCCGATGCGGCCGATCTGGATGAACATGTCGATGAAGTCCGGCTTGGCCGTCAGGAGTTCGGAGAACTCGTCGAGCACGATGACCAGCGAGGCCATCGGCTCCAGCGCGGCGCCCGCAGCCCGGGCCTTCTCGTAGTCGTGCAGGTTGGCGTAGTTGCCCGCCGAGCGCAGCAGTTCCTGGCGGCGCTGCGTCTCACCCATGATCGAGTCGCGCATACGGTCGACGAGGGTGAGGTCGTCCGCGAGGTTGGTGATCACGGCCGCGGTGTGCGGCATGTCCGCCATACCGGCGAAGGTGGCGCCACCCTTGAAGTCCGCGAGGATGAAGTTCAGCGTCTCCGAGGAGTGCGTCACCGCGAGACCGAGCACCAGCGTACGCAGCACCTCGGACTTGCCGGAGCCGGTCGCTCCGACGCACAGGCCGTGCGGGCCCATGCCCTCCTGCGAGGCCTCCTTGAGGTCCAGCATGACCGGCTCGCCGTTCTCGCCGACACCGATCGGCACACGCAGCCGCTCGTGCAGCGTGCGGGGCCGCCAGGTGCGGGAGACGTCGACGGTGCCCGCGTCGCCGATGCCCATGAGGTCCGTGAAGTCCAGGTTGGACAGCAGCGGTTCGCCCTCTTCCGCGGAACCGACCCGGAACGGGGCCAGCTGCCGCGACAGGGACTCGGCCTGCGCCGGGTTGAGCAGGTCGGGCTTGCCGGTGTACGCGGACTCGTGGCCGACGAACAGCCGCATCCGCTCCGGCTTCACATAGACCGTCAGACCGGCGCGCAGCTCCTCCTCCAGCTCGCCGGGAGCGATCTCCAGGAAGGTGACGCCCTGGAGGCCCTCGCTGCTGGCGAGTTCGGAGTCCGGCGGGACGGTGCCGCCGTCGAGCACCACGATCAGGTGCGGCTGGTCGTAGACCGGGGTCGCCTCACGGTTCCAGCGGGGCCTGTCGTCCAGCTGGTCCGCGAGCGCCTCCTCCAGCTCACCGAGGTCGTCGAAGAGGAGCCGGGACGAGCCCGCGCCGTCCTTGCTCTTCGGGTGCTGGCTGTGCGGCAGCCACTTGATCCAGTCCCAGTCGGCCGCCGCGGAGGGATGCGCCACCACGGCGATCATCAGGTCCTCGGGCGAGTGCAGCGTCGCCAGCTGCGACAGGGACGCGCGGGCGTTGCCGTAGACCGTGTCCGTCTCACCGCAGACCGTCACGTGGTAGAAGGCACGCAGCGAGATGGCGACCGGCAGGTCCGACAGGCTGCCGTGCGCGTCGAGGAAGGCCTTCATGGCCGCCGCGGTCAGCGGCTCCAGCTCCTCCTTGGGAGCCGTCTCCGGCGCCACGAGCGGGGTGTTCAGCTGCTGGATGCCGCGACCGATCCGCACGGAGGCGAAGTCCGCGTCCGTCGGGCGCCGCTCCCACAGCCGCTTGCCGTCCGCCGCGACCGCCCACAGCTGCTCCGGGTCGGGGTGCTGGAAGAGCTGGCTCTGGCGCTGCAGCTCCGCGGTCTTGTGTACGTCCTTGCGGACCTGCTCCAGGTAGCGGAAGTAGTCACGCCGGTCCTGAGCCATCCCCGCGCCGCCGCCCTGCTGACGGGACTTGGCGAACTGGGCGATGGCCATGGCCAGCGTCGAGGCGAGCATCAGCCCGCCGACGACCCTCATGTACGAGGGGAGACCCGGCATGAAGAAGAAGCCGACCGAACCCACCATGCCCATCATGGGCAGCAGGTTCATCAGCATGCTCTCGTCGCCCTCGCGAGGGATCTCAGGAGGCGTCTCGAGTTTGACCTCGCCCTCCGGGACGGCCGGGGGCACTATCCGCGGTGGTCGTTTGATGATGACGACGCTCACCGAATGCACTCATCCTTCGCGATTGATACGTGATACGTCCTGGCACCGACGCCCCCGTGTACCGCGACGTGTTCTCGTTCGCGTAGGCGTCGTTCGCGTAGACAGCGATCCTACTGATGCGCCGCGTGCCCGAGGGAGGGAGGCGGATGGAGATGCGGCGCAGGTCCTGGGAGGAATGGGGGAGGTAGGTCCTTCCCCGGGTACCGCAACGGATATGGTGGCGCTCCGCGTCGTACGAGCGGCGCGAGGAAGCCTTGTCTAGCAGGGGGAACACCAGGTGAGCACGGGGACTTCGACAGGTTTCTGCCGAATCACCATCGCAGCGCCGGACAGCCGTGTAGATGTCGCGCTGCCGGAGGACCTGCCGATCCAGGACCTCTTTCCTGAGATCATCAGGCTCTCGGGCCTGGTCCAGTCCGATACCAGTCCATCTGGTTACCACCTTGTGACCCGCGAGGGTCAAGTGCTCGACGCGAGCCGTTCATTGCTCGAGCACCGGGTCAGGGACGGTGAGGTGCTGCTGCTGCGGACCTTCGCCGACTCGCTGCCGCCGGCCGTGCACGACGACGTGGTGGACGCGATCGCCGCCGCGGTCAAGCAGGACCTGCGCAGCTGGAACGACAACCTGATGCGCCTCGCCGGTCTGGTCGCCGGATCGCTGCTGCTGGTCATGCTCGGCTTCGTCTTCTGGTTCGCGGACCCGATCCGGCACGACATGCACGGCCTGCAGGGCATCCTCGCCGGCGTGACCGCGCTCGCCCTGACGGCTCTCGCCGGCGTACGGGCCCGGGTCTACGAGGACCGCGGTTCCGCCGTCGCACTCGGTATCTCGGCGCTGCCGCACGCGCTCATCGCGGGCTCCGGCGTCCTTCCGCAGGACGCGGGTGAGGGCCCCGGAAGGCTCCAGTTCCTCGTCGGCTGCGTCGCCGTGCTGCTGTTCTCCGTCGTACTGATCATGCTGCTGCCGCAGGGCGACGCCCCGTTCGTGGCCGCCGCGCTCGCCTCCGCGATCGGCACGCTCGCCGTGTTCTGCGGCGTGCTCACAGAGTCCCAGCCGCGGGAGATCGCCGCCGGTACAGCAGTCGTCGCCCTGGCAGTCGTCGGCTTCCTGCCCGGCTGGTCGGCCCGCTTCGCCAAGCTGCCGATCGGTTTCCGCAACCCCGAGGACCTCGCCCGGTCCCGTCGCGAGGGCCACGAGGGCGACCTCGAGGCCGTGGACGTCCAGCGCATCGTCGCCCAGACCAGCCGTGGCCACGAACTGCTGCTCGGCCTGGTCGGCGGCTGCGCCGCGGTCATCATCGGCGCCGGCGGTGCGGTGCTCGGCTTCAGTGACAGCGGCTGGGCCCAGCTGCTGGCCCTGTGCGCCGGCCTCGCCGCGATGCTGCGGGCCCGTCTGTTCCGCTACACCGCCCAGGTCACCTGCCTCTTCGTGGCCGGTGTCGTCACGCTCGGACTGTTGGTCCTCGGCCTCGCGATCTCGCCGCCGGCCGACGTCATCATGGAGCTGCTCCAGGGCAACTCCGGCCCGGTCGACGTCCGCACCCTGTGGCTCGGCGCCTCCGTCGGCGCGGGTGTGCTGCTGCTGATCGCGATCGCCCTGATCGTTCCGCAGAAGGGGCTCTCCCCCTTCTGGGGCCGCATGCTGGACCTCGCCGACTCACTGGTGCTGCTCTCCCTGGTCCCGATCTGCCTGGCCGTCCTCGACGTCTACGGCAAGGTCCGCGGCGGCGTCTGACCGGCAGCGGGGCCGGGAGGCCGCCTGTCAGGAGCGTGCCCGTGTGCTGGTACGCTGTGTGACGGCCGTTTGTGTACGCGCCTCCGGGTCCACCTGGGGGACGCGCCCAGCGGATCCCCGCCTCCCGAGTCACGGAAGCTCCCCTGAGAAGTGGACCAGGGGCACTCGGTGGCAATCAGAGACTACGAGGAGTACACGTGTCGCTCGACACCGCCACGAAGAAGCAGATCATCGCCGAGTTCGGTACCAAGGAGGGCGACACCGGCTCCCCCGAGGTCCAGGTCGCCATGCTCTCGCGTCGCATCTCGGACCTGACCGAGCACCTCAAGACCCACAAGCACGACCACCACTCCCGCCGTGGCCTGCTGATCCTCGTCGGTCAGCGCCGCCGCCTTCTCCAGTACCTGGCGAAGAAGGACATCCAGCGCTTCCGTACGCTGGTCGACCGCCTGGGCATCCGCCGCGGTGCGGCGGGCGCCAAGTAAGACGCCGTGAAGGGAGCGGTTCCCACTCTTAGGGGGCCGCTCCCTTTGCTGTACGTGCGGAGTGTCACCGCCCCTTTGTAGTGTGGTAGCACAACGCAATACCACGAGGAGAAGTGCGCCTCGCCGCCGCCGGTCCTCGGTAGTGGCCCCCGGGCAATGCGAACCCCGGGTGCTTCGATCGAAGACCGGCCCGCACTAGATGGAGCGCTTCTCCGCGCACGTCCCCTCGCCACACGGGCGAATCGGGACAAAAGACGCAACGTAGACGAAAAGTAACGGAGAAAACGCTAGTGGAGAACGAGACCCACTACGCCGAGGCCGTCATCGACAACGGCTCCTTCGGCACCCGCACCATCCGCTTCGAGACGGGCCGCCTGGCCAAGCAGGCCGCCGGCTCCGCCGTGGCGTACCTGGACGACGACACCATGGTGCTGTCGGCCACCACCGCCTCCAAGAACCCCAAGGACCAGCTCGACTTCTTCCCCCTGACGGTGGACGTCGAGGAGCGGATGTACGCCGCCGGCAAGATCCCCGGCAGCTTCTTCCGCCGTGAGGGCCGTCCCTCCGAGGACGCCATCCTCACCTGCCGCCTCATCGACCGCCCGCTGCGCCCGTCCTTCAAGAAGGGCCTTCGCAACGAGATCCAGGTCGTCGCCACGATCATGGCGCTCAACCCCGACCACCTGTACGACGTCGTGGCGATCAACGCCGCGTCCGCGTCCACGCAGCTGGCCGGCCTGCCCTTCTCCGGCCCGATCGGCGGCGTCCGCGTCGCGCTGATCCGCGGCCAGTGGGTGGCGTTCCCGACGCACAGCGAGCTCGAGGACGCCGTCTTCGACATGGTCGTCGCGGGCCGCACCCTGGAGGACGGCGACGTCGCGATCATGATGGTCGAGGCCGAGGCCACCGAGGGGACCATCAAGCTGGTCCAGGGTGGCGCCGAGGCCCCGACCGAGGAGGTCGTCGCCGCCGGTCTGGACGCCGCGAAGCCCTTCATCAAGGTGCTCTGCAAGGCCCAGGCCGACCTCGCCTCCAAGGCCGCCAAGCCGACCGGCGAGTTCCCGATCTTCCTCGACCACCAGGACGACGTCCTGGAGGCGCTCTCCGCCGCCGTCCGCCCGGAGCTCGCCTCCGCGCTGACCATCGCCGGCAAGCAGGAGCGCGAGTCCGAGCTGGACCGCGTCAAGGCGCTCGCCGCCGAGAAGCTCCTGCCGGAGTTCGAGGGCCGCGAGAAGGAGATCTCCGCCGCGTACCGCTCGCTCACCAAGCAGCTGGTCCGCGAGCGCGTGATCAAGGAGAAGAAGCGCATCGACGGCCGCGGTGTCACCGACATCCGCACGCTGGCCGCCGAGGTCGAGGCCATCCCGCGCGTGCACGGCTCCGCCGTGTTCGAGCGTGGCGAGACCCAGATCCTGGGCGTCACCACGCTGAACATGCTCCGTATGGAGCAGCAGCTGGACACGCTGTCGCCGGTGACGCGCAAGCGCTACATGCACAACTACAACTTCCCGCCGTACTCCACCGGCGAGACCGGCCGCGTCGGCTCCCCGAAGCGCCGGGAGATCGGCCACGGTGCGCTCGCCGAGCGCGCCCTCGTGCCGGTCCTGCCGACGCGCGAGGAGTTCCCCTACGCGATCCGCCAGGTCTCCGAGGCGCTGAGCTCCAACGGCTCGACGTCCATGGGCTCGGTCTGCGCCTCCACCATGTCGCTGCTGAACGCCGGTGTGCCGCTGAAGGCCCCCGTCGCCGGTATCGCCATGGGCCTGATCTCCCAGGAGATCGAGGGCGAGACGCACTACGTCACCCTCACCGACATCCTCGGTGCGGAGGACGCCTTCGGCGACATGGACTTCAAGGTCGCCGGCACCAAGGAGTTCGTGACCGCCCTCCAGCTCGACACCAAGCTGGACGGCATCCCCGCCTCCGTCCTGGCCGCCGCCCTCAAGCAGGCCCGTGACGCCCGCCTCCACATCCTCGACGTGATGATGGAAGCGATCGACACGCCGGACGAGATGTCCCCGAACGCCCCGCGGATCATCACCGTCAAGATCCCCGTGGACAAGATCGGCGAGGTCATCGGCCCCAAGGGCAAGATGATCAACCAGATCCAGGAGGACACCGGCGCCGACATCACGATCGAGGACGACGGCACCATCTACATCGGCGCGGTCGACGGCCCCTCCGCCGAGGCCGCCCGCACCACGATCAACTCGATCGCCAACCCGACCATGCCGGAGGTCGGCGAGCGCTACCTGGGCACGGTCGTGAAGACGACCACCTTCGGTGCGTTCGTGTCGCTGCTCCCGGGCAAGGACGGTCTGCTGCACATCTCGCAGATCCGCAAGCTGGCCGGCGGCAAGCGCGTGGAGAACGTCGAAGACGTGCTCGGCGTGGGCGCCAAGGTCCAGGTCGAGATCGCCGAGATCGACTCCCGCGGCAAGCTGTCGCTCGTCCCGGTCATCGAGGGCGAAGAAGGCTCCGACGAGGACAAGAAGGACGACACCGACCAGTGACGTCGAGTAGCTCCACGGCGACGGCCCGCACCTCTTCGGAGGCGCGGGCCGTCGCCCGTACCCAAACCCTGATCAAGGGCACCAACGGCATCGGCACGGTCCGCAAGACCACCCTCCCGGGCGGCCTGCGCATCGTCACCGAGACCCTGCCCTCGGTCCGCTCGGCGACCTTCGGCATCTGGGCGCACGTCGGCTCCCGCGACGAGACCCCGGCTCTGAACGGCGCCACGCACTACCTGGAGCACCTGCTCTTCAAGGGCACCACCCGCAGGTCGGCCCTGGACATCTCCTCCGCCATCGACGCCGTCGGCGGCGAGATGAACGCCTTCACGGCGAAGGAGTACACGTGCTACTACGCGCGCGTGCTCGACACCGACCTGCCGCTCGCCATGGACGTCGTCTGCGACATGCTGACGGGCTCCCTCATCGTCGAAGAGGACGTCAACGTCGAGCGGGGCGCGATCCTCGAAGAGATCGCCATGACCGAGGACGACCCGGGCGACTGTGTGCACGACCTGTTCGCGCACACCATGTTCGGCGACAACCCCCTCGGCCGCCCGGTCCTCGGCACGGTCGACACGGTCAACGCCCTCACCGCCGACCGCATCCGCCGCTTCTACAAGAAGCACTACGACCCGACCCACCTGGTCGTGGCGGCCGCGGGCAACATCGACCACAACAAGGTCGTACGACAGGTCCGCGCGGCCTTCGAGAAGGCCGGCGCCTTCAAGAACGGTGACGCCGCGCCCATCGGCCCGCGCGACGGACGGCGCACCATCCGCGCCGCGGGCCGGGTCGGCCTGATCGGCCGCAAGACCGAACAGGCCCATGTCGTCCTCGGCATGCCCGGCCTGGCCCGCACGGACGAGCGCCGCTGGGCGCTGGGCGTCCTCAACACCGCCCTCGGCGGCGGCATGTCGTCCCGCCTGTTCCAGGAGGTCCGCGAGAAGCGCGGCCTGGCCTACAGCGTGTACTCGTACACCTCGGGCTTCGCCGACTGCGGCCTGTTCGGCGTGTACGCGGGCTGCCGGCCCTCGCAGGTCCACGACGTGCTGAAGATCTGCCGCGACGAACTCGACCAGGTCGCCGAACACGGCCTGTCCGACGACGAGATCGACCGTGCCATCGGCCAGCTCCGCGGCTCCACCGTCCTCGGCCTGGAGGACACCGGTGCGCTGATGAACCGCATCGGCAAGAGCGAGCTGTGCTGGGGCGAGCAGATGTCCGTCGACGACATGCTGTCCCGGATCGCGGCCGTGACGCCGGACGACGTCCGCGCGGTTGCCCGCGAGGTCCTCGGACAGCGGCCCTCGCTGTCGGTCATCGGCCCGCTGAAGGACAAACAGGCGACCCGGCTGAACGACGCCGTCGCCTGACCGTCCGCCCACGGAACATCCGACGCGGAACATCCGACGTAAGGAAGCAAGAAAGATGAGCAAGCTGCGCGTGGCGGTCCTCGGTGCCAAGGGCCGCATCGGGTCCGAGGCGGTACGGGCGGTGGAGGCCGCCGAGGACATGGAGCTGGTCGCGGCCCTGAGCCGGGGCGACAAGCTGGAGGCGCTGGCGGAGAGCGGAGCCCAGGTCGCCGTCGAACTGACCACGCCGGACTCGGTGATGGACAACCTCGACTACTGCGTACGGCACGGCATCCACGCCGTCGTCGGTACGACGGGCTGGACCGACGAGCGTCTCGCGCAGCTGAAGGCCTGGCTGGCCGAGTCCCCGCAGACCGGCGTGCTCATCGCGCCGAACTTCTCCATCGGGGCCGTCCTGACGATGAAGTTCGCGCAGATCGCCGCGCCCTACTTCGAGTCGGTCGAGGTCGTCGAGCTGCACCACCCGAAGAAGGTCGACGCCCCGAGCGGTACGGCCACGCGCACGGCCCAGCTCATCGCCGAGGCCCGCCGCGCCGCCGGCACGGCCCCCGCGCCGGACGCCACGGAGACGGCCCTCGACGGCGCGCGAGGTGCCAGCGTCGACGGGATCCCGGTGCACGCGGTCCGCCTGCGCGGCCTGCTGGCCCACCAGGAGGTCCTGCTCGGCGGCGAGGGCGAGACCCTGACCGTCCGCCACGACTCCCTCCACCACAGCAGCTTCATGCCGGGCATCCTGCTCGGCGCCCGCCGCGTGGTGACCACTCCGGGCCTGACTTTCGGCCTGGAGCACTTCCTGGACCTGGGCTGAGGCTCGCAGATGCGCGCGAAGATCTCCTACGTCATAACGGCCGCCGTCCTGGTCGTCTACTTCGTCCTGGTCGGCAGCCGTGGCGTGCTGCTCATCCAGTCCGGCACGGTCCTCACCGTCACCTTCGGTGTGGCGGTGCTGATCCTGCCGGTGATCGGCCTGTGGTTCCTGTGGAAGAACACCCAGTTCGTCCGCCGGGCCAACGCGCTGGCCGCCGAACTCGACGCCGAAGGCGCCCTGCCCGTCGACGAACTGAAGCGCACCCCCAGCGGCCGTATCGACCGTGACTCGGCCGACGAGGTCTTCGCCAGGCGCAGGGCCGAGACGGAAGCCGCCCCCAACGACTGGCGCAGCTGGTTCCGTCTCGCCGTGGCCTACCACGACGCCCGCGACACTCCGCGCGCCCGCAAGGCGATGCAACGCGCCATCGCCCTTCACGACGGCAGGACCGTCGAGGCCTGAGTCCTACGACGACCGCTCGGCCGTAAGCCGAAGGGGCCGGTCCGCACTGCTTGCGGACCGGCCCCTTCGCGTACCCGGCTCGATCAGCCGTGCGTGTTCTCCGCGGCCCAGGCCTCCACGGCGTCCGTGGCCCGGTTGAACGCCGCGACCCGGGCCATGAAGTCCGCGTTGTGCGTGGTCATCAGCGTCGGCATGTCATCCGCCGCACGGTCCCGCCGTACGAGCATCAGTGCCTGTCCCTGCACCGTGCGCGGCAGCCCCAGCCAGCGCACCGGCTGCTGCACCGTCCGCACGGCGACGACCTGCTGCCAGGGCACCGTACGCGTGGCGAAGAACCTCACCTGGCGCAGCCCGCTCGCGCTCACCCACACGCCCATCCGCAGCAGCCTCAGGGCACCCGCGATGACGGCCAGCGCGATGCCGAAGACGACCGCGGCCCCGGTCACCGTGCCCGTCAGGGCGATGATGACCGCGGCGAACAGCACGTACGAGGCGAGCAGCAGCCACAGCGCGGCCACGCCCACGCGCCACGGCCCGGGCCGGTAGGGGCGCCGCCAGCGGTCGAGGTCGTCGAACGGCAGCGCGACATCGTCGGCTGTCTCGAATGCGCGGTCGGCCGTCAGGAAGGGCAGGGGCACGGCTGGTCCTCACTCGTTCCATGCATGGGCTGTGCCCGGTGAGGCTATCGACCTGTGTCCCCACTCACCACCCTTGGGGGTCCGATGGAGTCAGCGCCCCTGGGAGGCCTGGGACTGCTGAGTCTGCGCCCCGGTATCGGTGGACAGCGCGGGCGTGCCCACCACCAGCGAGCCGGCGAGCCCGGCGACGATGGTGAGCCCCAGCAGCCATCGCCCGGCCATCTGGCCGACGGACGCCCGCTCACGGGGTGGGGGAGTGACATTGCTGCGGAACCTGTCGGCCTCGGCGAGAAAGGCGAACGGAACGGGCTCACGCCGACGGAACATGGAGGGTGCGTCCCCCTTCGGGATCGAACGAATCACTTTCATCAACACAGACGAGCGAGTGCCCCAAAAGGTGCCCGGTTTCACCGACTTCCTTCCGTCACGACCTTCCTTCGGTCACGACGGCGAACGTCCCGTTTGATGGGACGTAGAGTGGCGTCGCCAAGAGACGAGATGGGAAGGACCCTCCGAACCGTGACCCCCACCCCCGACGACGATTTCAAGATCGATCTGCGCAGCGATGTCACCGTCGAACTGGTCAAACACAGCGCGGCCGACTCCGACGTGCTGTTCGCGGCCCGGGTGTCGACCGTCGGGGAGCAGTCCCTGGATGAGTTGAACAAGGACCCGGAGCGTTCGAAGGGCCTGATCAACTACCTCATGCGGGACCGGCACGGCAGCCCGTTCGAGCACAACTCCATGACGTTCTTCATCAGCGCCCCGATCTTCGTCTTCCGCGAGTTCATGCGGCACCGCGTCGGGTGGTCGTACAACGAGGAGTCCGGCCGCTACAGGGAGCTGCAGCCGGTGTTCTACGTGCCGGGCACCTCGCGCAAGCTCGTGCAGCAGGGCCGCCCGGGCAAGTACGTCTTCGTCGAGGGCACCCCGGAGCAGCACGACTTCGTGCAGCACGCCATGGAGGAGTCGTACCGCGAGGCGTACCGCACCTACCAGGAGATGCTCGCCCAGGGCGTCGCCCGTGAGGTCGCCCGCGCGGTCCTCCCGGTCGGTCTGTTCTCCTCGATGTACGCCACCTGCAACGCCCGCTCGCTGATGCACTTCCTCGGCCTGCGCACCCAGCACGAGCTGGCCAAGGTCCCGTCCTTCCCGCAGCGGGAGATCGAGATGGTCGGCGAGAAGATGGAGGCGGCGTGGGCCGAGCTCATGCCGCTCACCCACGCGGCGTTCAATGCGAACGGCCGTGTGGCGCCGTAAGGCACTGTCCGTATTGCGGCATTTAGAGATGTTCATCTAGCCTGATCAAACGGACCCGGCACTGCTTGAACCCCCGAGCAGGCAGTGCCGGGCTCCTTATTTGTCCTGACTTTCCCGTACCCCCCTAGGGCAGACCAGGCCGTGCGCAACGAGTAGCGTGTAACCCATGGCTCCGACCTCCACTCCGCAGACCCCCTTCGGGCGGGTCCTCACCGCCATGATCACGCCCTTCACGGCGGACGGCGCACTTGATCTCGACGGCGCGCAGCGGCTCGCCACGCACCTGGTGGACGCAGGCAACGACGGCCTGATCATCAACGGCACCACCGGCGAGTCGCCCACCACCAGCAACGCGGAGAAATCGGACCTGGTACGAGCGGTAGTGGAGGCCGTCGGCGACCGAGCCCACGTCGTGGCCGGCGTCGGCACCAACGACACCCGCCACAGCCTCGAGCTGGCCCGAGCGGCGGAGAAGGTGGGCGCACACGGCCTCCTGGTCGTCACGCCCTACTACAACAAGCCCCCGCAGGAGGGCCTGTACCGGCACTTCAAGGCCATCGCCGACGTCACCGAGCTGCCCGTCATGCTCTACGACATCCCCGGCCGCAGCGGCGTCCCGATCAGCACCGAGACGATCGTCCGCCTCGCCGAGCACCCGCGGATCGTCGCCAACAAGGACGCCAAGGGTGACCTCGGCCGCGCGAGCTGGGCCATCGCGCGCTCCGGCCTCGCCTGGTACTCGGGCGACGACATGCTGAACCTGCCGCTGCTCTCCGTGGGCGCGGTCGGCTTCGTGTCCGTCGTCGGCCATGTGGTCACCCCCGACCTGCGCGCGCTCGTAGAGGCGTACATCTCGGGCGACGTCCAGAAGGCCACGGAGATCCACCAGAAGCTGCTCCCGGTCTACACCGGCATGTTCCGCACCCAGGGCGTCATGACCACCAAGGCCGCGCTCACCCTCCAGGGCCTGCCCGCGGGGCCGCTGCGCGCACCGATGGCCGAGTGCTCACCCGAGGAGATCGAACAGCTCAAGATCGATCTTGCCGCGGGCGGGGTACAGCTCTAACACCAGACTTCGCGCTCCAGGCGCGCACAACAGACTCCACAACTGAATACGCAGGCCACCGGTGCCTGCACCCCACAACGACAACTGCTTCTGCACGAACGTCACGCGCGCCACGTGCCCAACCGGTACGTGGCGTGCGTGGTGAGGAGAGTCTTTTGAGTCATCCGCATCCTGAACTCGGCACGCCCCCGCCGCTCCCCGAGGGTGGCCTGCGCGTCACCCCACTCGGCGGCCTCGGCGAGATCGGCCGAAACATGACGGTCTTCGAATACGGCGGCCGCCTACTGATCGTCGACTGCGGAGTGCTCTTCCCTGAGGAGGAGCAGCCCGGAATCGACCTGATCCTGCCGGACTTCTCGTCCATCCGGGACCGCCTCGACGACATCGAGGGCATCGTCCTCACGCACGGTCACGAGGACCACATCGGCGGCGTCCCGTTCCTGCTCCGCGAGAAGCCGGACATCCCGCTGATCGGCTCCAAGCTGACCCTCGCGCTCATCGAGGCGAAGCTCCAGGAGCACCGCATCCGCCCGTACACCCTTGAGGTGGTGGAGGGGAACCGCGAACGCATCGGTCCCTTCGACTGCGAGTTCGTCGCGGTCAACCACTCCATTCCGGACGCCCTCGCGGTCGCCATCCGCACGCCTGCCGGTATGGCGGTCCACACGGGCGACTTCAAGATGGACCAGCTCCCGCTGGACAACCGTCTGACCGACCTGCACGCGTTCGCACGGCTGAGCGAGGAAGGCATCGACCTCCTCCTCTCCGACTCCACGAACGCGGAGGTCCCGGGCTTCGTCCCGCCGGAGCGGGACATCTCCAACGTCCTGCGCCAGGTCTTCGCGAACGCCCGCAAGCGGATCATCGTGGCGAGCTTCGCCAGCCACATCCACCGCATCCAGCAGATCCTGGACGCGGCCCACGAGTACGGCCGCAGGGTCGCCTTCGTCGGCCGCTCGATGGTCCGCAACATGGGCATCGCCAGGGACCTCGGCTACCTGAAGGTCCCCCCGGGCCTGGTGGTGGACATCAAGACACTGGACGACCTCCCCGACCACGAGGTCGTGCTGGTCTGCACGGGTTCCCAGGGCGAACCGATGGCGGCCCTGTCCCGCATGGCCAACCGGGACCACCAGATCCGGATCGTCCAGGGCGACACGGTGATCCTGGCGTCCTCCCTGATCCCCGGCAACGAGAACGCGGTCTACCGCGTGATCAACGGCCTGACCCGCTGGGGCGCCAACGTCGTCCACAAGGGCAACGCCAAGGTGCACGTCTCGGGCCACGCGTCCGCCGGCGAGCTCCTGTACTTCTACAACATCTGCCGCCCGAAGAACCTGATGCCGGTGCACGGCGAATGGCGCCACCTGCGCGCCAACGCCGAACTGGGCGCCCTGACCGGTGTCCCGCACGACCGCATCGTCATCGCCGAGGACGGCATCGCCGTCGACCTCATCGAGGGCAAGGCGAAGATCTCCGGCAAGGTCCAGGCCGGGTACGTGTACGTCGACGGCCTCTCGGTCGGCGACGTGGGCGAGCCGGCGCTCAAGGACCGCAAGATCCTGGGTGACGAGGGCATCATCTCCGTCTTCGTGGTGATGGACTCGTCCACCGGCAAGATCACGGGTGGCCCGCACATCCAGGCCCGCGGCTCCGGCATCGAGGACTCCGCCTTCGGCGAGGTCATCCCGAAGATCACGGAGACGCTGGAGCGGTCGGCCCAGGACGGCGTGGTCGAACCCCACCAGCTGCAGCAGCTCGTGCGCCGCACCCTGGGCAAGTGGGTCTCCGACACCTACCGTCGCAGGCCGATGATCCTCCCTGTCGTCGTGGAGGTCTGACGGTCCGTCGGACGCTGAACGGTGCGAACCCGGAGCGGGGCGCCTCGATTTGCATCGGGGCGCCCCGCTCCAGTACGTTTACGGCTCCGCCCGAACGGGAACCCGGCCACTTCGTGTCCCGGAACCAGTCCCCGGAGGGGGCGGGAATTCCGACTCAGAACTTCTGATAAAGTCGGAGTCGCCGGAAAGGGAAACGCGAGAGCGGAAACCTGGAAAGCACCGAGGAGATCGGATCGAGAAAAGGTCTGATAGAGTCGGAAACGCAAGACCGAAGGGAAGCGCCCGGAGGAAAGCCCGAGAGGGTGAGTACAAAGGAAGCGTCCGTTCCTTGAGAACTCAACAGCGTGCCAAAAATCAACGCCAGATATGTTGATACCCCGTCTACCGGAAACATTAGTTCCCGGTGGCGAGGTTCCTTTGAAATAAACACAGCGAGGACGCTGTGAACGGTCGGGCTTATTCCGCCTGGCTGTTCCGCTCTCGTGTGTGTCGTCCCGATTACGGGAAAACATTCACGGAGAGTTTGATCCTGGCTCAGGACGAACGCTGGCGGCGTGCTTAACACATGCAAGTCGAACGATGAACCACTTCGGTGGGGATTAGTGGCGAACGGGTGAGTAACACGTGGGCAATCTGCCCTTCACTCTGGGACAAGCCCTGGAAACGGGGTCTAATACCGGATACCACCTTCACTGGCATCTGTGAAGGTTGAAAGCTCCGGCGGTGAAGGATGAGCCCGCGGCCTATCAGCTTGTTGGTGAGGTAATGGCTCACCAAGGCGACGACGGGTAGCCGGCCTGAGAGGGCGACCGGCCACACTGGGACTGAGACACGGCCCAGACTCCTACGGGAGGCAGCAGTGGGGAATATTGCACAATGGGCGAAAGCCTGATGCAGCGACGCCGCGTGAGGGATGACGGCCTTCGGGTTGTAAACCTCTTTCAGCAGGGAAGAAGCGAAAGTGACGGTACCTGCAGAAGAAGCGCCGGCTAACTACGTGCCAGCAGCCGCGGTAATACGTAGGGCGCAAGCGTTGTCCGGAATTATTGGGCGTAAAGAGCTCGTAGGCGGCTTGTCACGTCGGGTGTGAAAGCCCGGGGCTTAACCCCGGGTCTGCATTCGATACGGGCTAGCTAGAGTGTGGTAGGGGAGATCGGAATTCCTGGTGTAGCGGTGAAATGCGCAGATATCAGGAGGAACACCGGTGGCGAAGGCGGATCTCTGGGCCATTACTGACGCTGAGGAGCGAAAGCGTGGGGAGCGAACAGGATTAGATACCCTGGTAGTCCACGCCGTAAACGGTGGGAACTAGGTGTTGGCGACATTCCACGTCGTCGGTGCCGCAGCTAACGCATTAAGTTCCCCGCCTGGGGAGTACGGCCGCAAGGCTAAAACTCAAAGGAATTGACGGGGGCCCGCACAAGCAGCGGAGCATGTGGCTTAATTCGACGCAACGCGAAGAACCTTACCAAGGCTTGACATACACCGGAAAGCATTAGAGATAGTGCCCCCCTTGTGGTCGGTGTACAGGTGGTGCATGGCTGTCGTCAGCTCGTGTCGTGAGATGTTGGGTTAAGTCCCGCAACGAGCGCAACCCTTGTTCTGTGTTGCCAGCATGCCCTTCGGGGTGATGGGGACTCACAGGAGACCGCCGGGGTCAACTCGGAGGAAGGTGGGGACGACGTCAAGTCATCATGCCCCTTATGTCTTGGGCTGCACACGTGCTACAATGGCAGGTACAATGAGCTGCGATACCGTGAGGTGGAGCGAATCTCAAAAAGCCTGTCTCAGTTCGGATTGGGGTCTGCAACTCGACCCCATGAAGTCGGAGTTGCTAGTAATCGCAGATCAGCATTGCTGCGGTGAATACGTTCCCGGGCCTTGTACACACCGCCCGTCACGTCACGAAAGTCGGTAACACCCGAAGCCGGTGGCCCAACCCCTTGTGGGAGGGAGCTGTCGAAGGTGGGACTGGCGATTGGGACGAAGTCGTAACAAGGTAGCCGTACCGGAAGGTGCGGCTGGATCACCTCCTTTCTAAGGAGCACTTCTTACCGAGTCCTTCGGGACGAGGTCAGAGGCCACTACGCAGGCAAACGTTCTGCGGTGGTTGCTCATGGGTGGAACGTTGATTATTCGGCCGGGTTTCCGGGTCGGAGGCTGCAAGTACTGCTCGCAAGAGCGTGGAAAGCATGATCTCCGGACGGGATCTGGTCGGGCACGCTGTTGGGTGTCTGAAGTAACGGCCGCAAGGTTGTGCTTCGGTTGCCGGCGCCGGTGAAGCACCACTGAGGTGGTGTGTGACGGTGTACTGGTCGTTGTTTGAGAACTGCACAGTGGACGCGAGCATCTGTGGCCAAGTTTTTAAGGGCGCACGGTGGATGCCTTGGCACCAGGAACCGATGAAGGACGTGGGAGGCCACGATAGTCCCCGGGGAGTCGTCAACCAGGCTTTGATCCGGGGGTTTCCGAATGGGGAAACCCGGCAGTCGTCATGGGCTGTCACCCGCTGCTGAACACATAGGCAGTGTGGAGGGAACGCGGGGAAGTGAAACATCTCAGTACCCGCAGGAAGAGAAAACAACCGTGATTCCGGGAGTAGTGGCGAGCGAAACTGGATGAGGCTAAACCGTATACGTGTGAGACCCGGCAGGGGTTGCGTATACGGGGTTGTGGGATCTCTCTTCTGTTGTCTGCCGGCGACAGGACGAGTCAGAAACCGTTGATGTAGGCGAAGGACATGCGAAAGGTCCGGCGTAGAGGGTAAGACCCCCGTAGTCGAAACATCAGCGGCTCGTTTGAGAGACACCCAAGTAGCACGGGGCCCGAGAAATCCCGTGTGAATCTGGCGGGACCACCCGCTAAGCCTAAATATTCCCTGGTGACCGATAGCGGATAGTACCGTGAGGGAATGGTGAAAAGTACCCCGGGAGGGGAGTGAAATAGTACCTGAAACCGTGTGCCTACAAGCCGTGGGAGCGTCGGAATGTGCTTGCACATTCTCGTGACTGCGTGCCTTTTGAAGAATGAGCCTGCGAGTTTGCGGTGTGTTGCGAGGTTAACCCGTGTGGGGAAGCCGTAGCGAAAGCGAGTCCGAATAGGGCGATTCAGTAGCGCGCTCAAGACCCGAAGCGGAGTGATCTAGCCATGGGCAGGTTGAAGCGGAGGTAAGACTTCGTGGAGGACCGAACCCACCAGGGTTGAAAACCTGGGGGATGACCTGTGGTTAGGGGTGAAAGGCCAATCAAACTCCGTGATAGCTGGTTCTCCCCGAAATGCATTTAGGTGCAGCGTCGTGTGTTTCTTGCCGGAGGTAGAGCACTGGATAGGCGATGGGCCCTACCGGGTTACTGACCTTAGCCAAACTCCGAATGCCGGTAAGTGAGAGCGCGGCAGTGAGACTGTGGGGGATAAGCTCCATGGTCGAGAGGGAAACAGCCCAGAGCATCGACTAAGGCCCCTAAGCGTACGCTAAGTGGGAAAGGATGTGGAGTCGCAGAGACAACCAGGAGGTTGGCTTAGAAGCAGCCACCCTTGAAAGAGTGCGTAATAGCTCACTGGTCTAGTGATTCCGCGCCGACAATGTAGCGGGGCTCAAGCGTACCGCCGAAGTCGTGTCATTGCAGCAAATAGCCCCAACGGGTGCTGTGATGGGTAGGGGAGCGTCGTGTGCCGGGTGAAGCCGCGCCGGAAGGCAGTGGTGGACGGTTCACGAGTGAGAATGCAGGCATGAGTAGCGATTCACACGTGAGAAACGTGTGCGCCGATTGACTAAGGGTTCCTGGGTCAAGCTGATCTGCCCAGGGTAAGTCGGGACCTAAGGCGAGGCCGACAGGCGTAGTCGATGGATAACCGGTTGATATTCCGGTACCCGCTGTGAAGCGTCAAACATTGAACCAGGCGATGCTAAGTCCGTGAAGCCGCCCTGGAGCCTTCGGGCAAAGGGGAGTGGTGGAGCCGACGGACCAGACCTGTAGTAGGTGAGTGATGGGGTGACGCAGGAAGGTAGTCCAGCCCGGGCGGTGGTTGTCCCGGGGTAAGGGTGTAGGCCGTGCGGTAGGTAAATCCGTCGCACACAAGGCTGAGACCTGATGCCGAGCCGATTGTGGTGAAGTGGATGATCCTATGCTGTCGAGAAAAGCCTCTAGCGAGTTTCATGGCGGCCCGTACCCTAAACCGACTCAGGTGGTCAGGTAGAGAATACCGAGGCGTTCGGGTGAACTATGGTTAAGGAACTCGGCAAAATGCCCCCGTAACTTCGGGAGAAGGGGGGCCATCACTGGTGAGGGAACTTGCTTCCTGAGCTGGGGGTGGCCGCAGAGACCAGCGAGAAGCGACTGTTTACTAAAAACACAGGTCCGTGCGAAGCCGTAAGGCGATGTATACGGACTGACGCCTGCCCGGTGCTGGAACGTTAAGGGGACCGGTTAGTCAGGATTCGTCCTGGCGAAGCTGAGAACTTAAGCGCCAGTAAACGGCGGTGGTAACTATAACCATCCTAAGGTAGCGAAATTCCTTGTCGGGTAAGTTCCGACCTGCACGAATGGCGTAACGACTTCTCGACTGTCTCAACCATAGGCCCGGTGAAATTGCACTACGAGTAAAGATGCTCGTTTCGCGCAGCAGGACGGAAAGACCCCGGGACCTTTACTACAGTTTGATATTGGTGTTCGGTTCGGCTTGTGTAGGATAGGTGGGAGACTGTGAACTCTGGACGCCAGTTCAGGGGGAGTCATCGTTGAAATACCACTCTGGTCGTGCTGGATGTCTAACCTGGGTCCGTGATCCGGATCAGGGACAGTGTCTGATGGGTAGTTTAACTGGGGCGGTTGCCTCCTAAAGAGTAACGGAGGCGCCCAAAGGTTCCCTCAGCCTGGTTGGCAATCAGGTGTTGAGTGTAAGTGCACAAGGGAGCTTGACTGTGAGACCGACGGGTCGAGCAGGGACGAAAGTCGGGACTAGTGATCCGGCGGTGGCTTGTGGAAGCGCCGTCGCTCAACGGATAAAAGGTACCCCGGGGATAACAGGCTGATCTTCCCCAAGAGTCCATATCGACGGGATGGTTTGGCACCTCGATGTCGGCTCGTCGCATCCTGGGGCTGGAGTCGGTCCCAAGGGTTGGGCTGTTCGCCCATTAAAGCGGTACGCGAGCTGGGTTTAGAACGTCGTGAGACAGTTCGGTCCCTATCCGCTGCGCGCGCAGGAATATTGAGAAGGGCTGTCCCTAGTACGAGAGGACCGGGACGGACGAACCTCTGGTGTGCCAGTTGTTCTGCCAAGGGCATGGCTGGTTGGCTACGTTCGGGAGGGATAACCGCTGAAAGCATCTAAGCGGGAAGCCTGCTTCGAGATGAGTATTCCCACCCACTTGATGGGGTAAGGCTCCCAGTAGACGACTGGGTTGATAGGCCGGATCTGGAAGCACGGTAACGTGTGGAGGTGACCGGTACTAATAGGCCGAGGGCTTGTCCATAGATGCTCGCGTCCACTGTGTTGGTTCTGAAACCACGAACAGCCCCGTATGGCCACATGCGGTGCGGCTGACAGTTTCATAGTGTTTCGGTGGTTATAGCGTGAGGGAAACGCCCGGTTACATTTCGAACCCGGAAGCTAAGCCTTACAGCGCCGATGGTACTGCAGGGGGGACCCTGTGGGAGAGTAGGACGCCGCCGAACTCCTTTTAATAGGGTTGGACCCGGAACTTCGGTTCTGGGTCCAACCCTTTTTTGTTGCGCGTCACCTGAAGTTCACGTTTCGCAACCAACATCCCACACATGGGTACTGCTGCAATGCTCAGGGCCGCCGGCGTCGGAGTCGGCGACGAGGTTGTCGTACCGGCGTTCGGGAACGTCGAAGTCGCCGAGGCCGTGGTCCTGGCGGGGGCGCTGCCAGTGTTCGCCGACATAGATCCGGTGACGTACTGCCTGGACGCCGGCGCTGTCGAGGCGGTCGTCACCTCGCGGACGGCTGCTGTCGTCGCCGTACATCGTTTTGGCCGGTGGGCCGACATCGCGCGGCTGCACGAGATCGGGCAGCGGCATGGGCTGCTGGTGCTGGAGCAGGGGGAGTCCGAGGTTCCGTACGACGAGATCGCTCAGCGTCGGCAGCGGGCCGCTTACCTGGACGCGAAGTTGAAGGGTGTTCAGACGCCCGATGGCGGTGACGGACACACCTATCAGCAGTACGTCGTGCGTGTGCCGGGGAACGGGCGGCCGGACCGCGACGCATTCGCCCGGGCAGTGCGGGCCAGGGGAGTTGAGTGCCGGGTGCCGGTGAAGACGGCCGTGCACAGGCTGCCGGAGTACCGGCGGTGTGTGTCTCTGCCGGAGACCGAGCGGGCCGCTGACGAAACGTTGGCCCTGCCCGTCGACGCGTCTCTGACCAAGAAGGACATGCAGCGGATCGTGTCCGCCTGCAATGCGCTCGGCGGACTTCTCCAGCCCGCCTTCTGAGCGGGTTGGGAGCACGGGTGTGTTCGGGGTATGATCTATTCCGTTGCCGCGAGGGAAACTTCGCAAATGGTGACAGGCCCCTATAGCTCAGTCGGTAGAGCGTCTCCATGGTAAGGAGAAGGTCAACGGTTCGATTCCGTTTGGGGGCTCAAGACTGAAGGCCCCGCCCAATTGGGCGGGGCCTTTTGCATGTCCTTTCCCGTGTCCTCCTCGGTCCCTAGTCCTTGTGAAGGCCAGGGACGCGCATGGCAAGGATGGCCATGTCGTCGGACGGGGCGTCAGAGGCGAAGCGTTCGACCGCGCGCATGATGCGGGCCGCCACCGCGCCGGCCGTCAGGCCCGTGCAGGTGGTGAGGACGTCGGTGAGGCCGTCGTCGCCCAGCATGCGGCTGCCCTCGCGGCGTTCGGTGACGCCGTCCGTGACGCACAGGAGGACGTCACCGGGATCGAGGGTGACCGTCTGCTCGTAGAGCTCCAGGTCGTCCATGACACCGAGGAGCGGCTGTGGTTCGGCCGCCGGCTCTACCGTGCCGTCCTGGCGCAGGCGGAGGGGGAGCGGGTGGCCGGCGCAGACCACCTTCAGCTCGGCGCTGCCGTCCTCCTGCGGCCTCAACTCGCCGTAGAGGAGCGTCAGGAAGCGGCTGCGGGCGCCCTCGTCGAGGATCGCGGAGTTCAGGCGCTCCAGCACCGCCGGGCCGCTGAGGCCCTCGCGGGCAAGAAGTCGTAGGGCGTGCCGGGCCAGGCCTGTGACCGCCGCCGCGTTCGGGCCCGTACCGCAGACGTCGCCGATGGCGAAGCCGTAGGCGCCATCGCTGATCGGGAAGAGGTCGTAGAAGTCGCCGCCGACCTCGTTGCCCTCGCCGGCCGCGCGGTAGATGACCTCGACCTCGACGCCGTCGATCTCAGGCAGCTCGGGCGGCAGGAGGCTGCGCTGGAGGGACTGGCTGATGGCGGTGCGCTCGGAGTAGAGGCGGGCGTTGTCCAGGGCCAGCGCGGCCCTTCGCGAGAGGTCCTCCGCCAACTCCAGGATTTCCTGGCGGAAGTGCTCGTCCGTCGGCTTGCCGAGCGTCAGCATGCCGATGACCCGGTTGCGGGCCACCAGCGGTAGTACGACCGTCTCGCCGCCCACCGCGGAGGCCGTGGCCAAGGTGGGGCCGATGCCGATGCCCGAGCTGACCCGGTGCGGGGGCTCGCCGAGGCCCAGGCTGCGCATGGAGGTGCGCAGGGCCGCCTGGTGGGCCGCCTGGGCAGGGGCCGACCAGACGCGGGCGCCTGGGGTGGGGACGGGGTCGGGAGGGGAGATCTTCGACAGCAGTGACTTAATGCCGTCGATGAGCTCCTCGTCCTCGTGCAGGACGTATGACAGGTACGGCTCCGAGGCCTGGTCGGCGATCGTGTAGACCGCGCACCAGGTGGCGAGGGTGGGGACCGTCATCTGGGCCATCAGGGCCAGGGTCTGGTCGCGGTCCAGGGTTCCGGCGAGCAGGTCGGAGGCCTCGACGAGGAAGCTGAGCGAGCCGCGGCGCAGGCGTTCCAGTTCGCCCAGCCGGGCCGACTCCACGGCCAGGGCGATGCGGTCGGCGGCGAACTGGAGGCGCAGTGCCTCCTCGTTGGAGTATCTCGCGGGGGCCTCGGCGGCGACGCCGAGGGAGCCGGTGAGGCGGCCCTCGACCTTCAGGGGCACGGTGACGACCGAGCGCATGCCGGTGCCCCTGAGCAGCGGGACGGCGCCGGGGACCATCGTGAGGTCCTCGTGGACCGCCGGCATGCGGGCCGAGCCGTAGCGGCCGGGGCCCGCCTCGACGGGCACGCGCGCGAAGCGCTGGCGGGCGGAGGGCAGGCCGGTGGAGGCGCGGACCTCCAACTCCGTTTCGTCGTCCGTCGCCAGGAGCAGGAACGCGGAGTCGCCGTCGAGCATGTCGCGGGCGCGCTCCACCGTGCGCTGGAGGAGGCCGTCGAGGTCGTCCGGGGCGGGTGAGCCGATGAACACCTCGAACGGGTCGGTGCTCTGGGCGTCGTTGCCGGTGTCGGAGGCCGGGATGCGCAACGGCGTCTGCAGAACAGCCCGTTCGTGGTCCCGGACGAGGAGGCAGACCGTTGACGGTTCGCCTCCCGTGTCACGGACGCGGAGGTGCGAGGCGTACACCGGCGTGACGCGGCCGTTGGCGCCCCTTATGCCGTAGCTGCCCTCCCAGCGGGAGAGTTGGAGTGCTTCGGCGATGCCGGTGCTCGTGCCCGGTGTGTGCGGCCAGGCGGCGAGGTCGGTGAGGGGCTTTCCGGTGACCTGCTCGGCCGCATAGCCGAAGAGGTCCTCGGCGTCCTCGTTCCAGGACGCGATGGCGCCCGTACGGTCGATCTGGACCACCGCGACGCGGACGCGGCCGTCGGCGAGGGGGAGGAGGTCGGAGGGCAGGGACGGGCCCGCCGCGCGGGTGCCCACCGGGCGCTCGGGGAGGTCCAGTTGGAACCAGACCTGCTTGTGCGTGGGCGTGTACTCGACGCCCCAGTGGCCGGCCAGGGCCGCGCACAGCTGGAGGCCCCGGCCACCCTCGCGGTCGGGGCTGCCCATGTTGACGGGCGAACCCTGGAGGGGGATCTCCCGCTCCGGATACCGGTCGGCCACCTCGACGCGTACGCCGTCGTCACTGCGCAGACACAGAACGTCCGCGGACGTGCCCGCGTGCACGACGGCGTTCGTCACCAATTCACTGGTGAGGACTACGGCGTCGTCGACGATGTCGGCGAAGCCCCAGCCCTGGAGTGTGTCGCGGACGAAGGAGCGGGCGCTCGCCACCGATCGCCCGACGGGGTCGAAGCTGGCTGCCGCGCGCGCGGTGATCACAGAACTCCTCGTCCGGTTGTCGACGTGCAAGGCCCCGTGGCCGGCCGGCTCGCGCCGCTGATGCGGCATCTGCGCGCCCGTCGGCCGCTCCGGGGATTGTCCCCCCGGGATCAGTCCGGTGGTCATGTCCGGCTGCCCCTCCGATGCCCGCTCGTTGCTCCTCCTGCCACCGCCCAGGCCGGACGGACCGGCGCGGCTGGACAGCCGCATGCAAGGTTACTTACCTTCGCCGTCCATGCGGATGCCGGTCTGCAGTGTTTCCGTCCGGAGGGTGTGCGGACGATGTGCGAAGCTGCCGAACTGTTATGGCCGGGTTCGGCGGGGGTGAAACACTGGGCAAGCTTCTTGTGAAGGTCCGGGCAGGCCGAGTGTCGTTCGCGTATCGCGGGCAGCAGCACGTGGTGTGGCCTGGTATATCCGGCAGGAGTACCCAGCAGTAACGAGAACGCCGAACAGTAGAACCCGAGCACAGCAGTAACGGTCGACCCCTGCGGGAGGGACACAGTGGAGTCTGGCGCAGCGACGCGGGGCACTAAGACGCGCGCGAAAGGCGGACAGTCCCTGAGGAACGAGCGCAAAACGCGAGGCGGGACCACTGCGGTGGACACGGCTGCCCTGAACCGGCTGCTGACGGCCCTTGTGTCGATGCGCGACGGGAACTTCCGAAAGCGGCTCACGGTGTCCGGGGACGGCGTGATGTCGGAGATTGCGGCTGTCTTCAACGAGGTGGCCGACCGCAATCTCCATCTGACGGGTGAGTTGGCGCGGGTGCGGCGCATGGTCGGCCGCGAGGGCAAGCTCACGGAACGGCTGGAGACGGGCGCCTGTGAGGGCTCCTGGGCGGCCGCCGTCGACAACTCCAACGCCTTGGTCGACGACCTCGTACGGCCCGTCTCCGAGGTCGGGCGGGTGCTGTCCGCGGTGGCCGACGGTGATCTGTCGCCGCGTATGGAGCTGCGGACGCAGGCCCAGGACGGGACCGGGCACCCCCTGCGGGGTGAGTTCCTCAAGGTCGGACGGACTGTAAACAACCTTGTCGATCAGCTGTCGACGTTCACCGACGAGGTCACTCGCGTGGCCAGCGAGGTGGGCACCGAGGGCAAGCTCGGCGGGCAGGCACGCGTGCGTGGCATGTCGGGTTCGTGGAAGGACCTCACGGACTCCGTCAACACCATGGCGTACCGGCTGACGGCCCAGGTGAGGGACATCGCGCTGGTGACCACCGCGGTCGCCAAGGGGGATCTGTCCCGTAAGGTCACGGTTCACGTGGCCGGCGAGATGCTCGAACTGAAGAACACCGTCAACACGATGGTGGACCAGCTGTCGTCGTTCTCCTCCGAGGTGACGCGAGTCGCGCGCGAGGTGGGCACCGAGGGTGAGCTGGGCGGTCAGGCGCAGGTGCCTGGTGTGGCCGGTGTGTGGAAGGACCTCACCGATTCGGTGAATCTCATGGCCGGCAACCTGACGGCGCAGGTGCGAGGAATCGCACAGGTGACGACGGCGGTCGCCAACGGTGATCTGTCGCAGAAGGTGACCGTGTCGGCACGCGGCGAGGTCGCGCAGCTCGCTGACACGATCAACCAGATGACCGAGACGCTGCGGATCTTCGCGGACGAGGTCACGCGCGTGGCGAACGAGGTCGGCGCCGAGGGCCGGCTGGGCGGCCAGGCGAACGTGCCGGGTGCGGCGGGCACCTGGAAGGACCTCACGGACTCCGTCAACACCGTGTTCCGGAATCTGACCATTCAGGTGAGGGACATTGCGGCGGTCACCACGGCTGTGGCCAACGGTGACCTGTCGCAGAAGGTCACCGTCGACGTGGCCGGCGAGATGCTCGAGCTGAAGAACACCGTCAACGGCATGGTCGACCAGCTGTCGTCGTTCGGTTCCGAGGTCACGCGTGTCGCGCGTGAGGTCGGCGTGGAGGGTGAGCTCGGCGGTCAGGCCCAGGTGCCAGGGGCCGCGGGGACCTGGAAGGACCTGACTGACTCCGTCAACACGGCGTTCCGCAACCTCACCGGACAGGTGAGGAACATCGCTCAGGTGACCACGGCTGTGGCCAACGGTGACCTGTCGCAGAAGGTCACCGTGGACGTCTCCGGCGAGATGCTCCAGCTGAAGAACACCGTGAACACGATGGTGGACCAGCTGTCGTCCTTCGCCGACCAGGTCACGCGTATGGCCCGGGACGTGGGCACCGAGGGCCGGCTGGGCGGCCAGGCGGTCGTACCTGGGGTGGCCGGTACGTGGAAGGAGCTCACGGACTCCGTCAACGGAATGGCAGGAAACCTGACAGCCCAGGTGCGCAACATCGCCCAGGTGACCACGGCGGTGGCCCGGGGCGACCTGTCCCAGAAGATCGACGTCGACGCGCGCGGCGAGATCCTGGAGCTGAAGAACACCATCAACACGATGGTCGACCAGCTGTCGTCCTTCGCCGACCAGGTGACCCTGGTCGCGCGCGAGGTGGGCACCGAGGGCCGGCTGGGCGGACAGGCACAGGTGCCCGGCGTCGCCGGTGTGTGGCGTGACCTCACCGACTCCGTGAACGGCATGGCCTCCAACCTGACCGGCCAGGTGCGCAACATCGCGCAGGTCGCCACGGCGGTGGCCCGGGGTGACCTGTCCCAGAAGATCACCGTGGACGCGCGCGGGGAGATTCTGGAGCTGAAGAACACCCTGAACACGATGGTGGACCAGCTGTCGTCCTTCGCCGAAGAGGTCACGCGTGTGGCCCGTGAGGTGGGCACAGAGGGCATCCTCGGAGGTCAGGCCGAGGTGCAGGGTGTCTCCGGCACCTGGAAGGACCTCACGCAGTCCGTGAACTTCATGGCGAACAACCTGACGATCCAGGTGCGCAACATCGCCGAGGTCACGACCGCGGTCGCCAAGGGCGACCTGTCGAAGAAGATCACCGTCGATGCCAAGGGCGAGATCCTCGAGCTCGTCACCACCGTGAACACGATGGTGGACCAGCTGTCGTCCTTCGCCGAGCAGGTCACGCGTGTGGCCCGTGAGGTGGGCACGGACGGCATCCTCGGAGGCCAGGCGCACGTGCCGGGCGCCACGGGCATCTGGAAGGACCTCAGCAACAACGTCAACCTGATGGCGAACAACCTGACCGTCCAGGTGCGGAACATCTCCCAGGTCGCGGCGGCTGTCGCCAACGGTGACCTGACGCGGACGGTGACCATCGAGGCGCGCGGTGAGGTCGCACAGCTCGCGGACACCTTCAACACCATGGTGAAGACGCTGAGTTCGTTCGCCGACCAGGTCACCAAGGTGGCCCGTGAGGTGGGCACGGACGGCATCCTCGGTGGTCAGGCGCATGTGCCGGGTGTGGCCGGTACCTGGAAGGACCTCACCGAGTCCGTGAACCAGATGGCGTCCAACCTGACCGGGCAGGTGCGCAACATCGCCATGGTCACGACCGCCATCGCCAAGGGTGACCTGACCAAGAAGATCGACATTGATGCCCGAGGCGAGATCCTCGAGCTCAAGACGACCATCAACACGATGGTCGACCAGCTGTCGTCCTTCGCCGAGGAGGTCACCCGAGTCGCCCGCGAGGTGGGCACCGAAGGACAGCTCGGCGGCCAGGCACGCGTGCGTGACGTCGACGGCACCTGGCGGGACCTCACCGAGTCCGTGAACGAAATGGCAGGAAACCTTACTCGGCAGGTGCGTGCCATCGCGCGCGTGGCGACCGCGGTGACCCGCGGTGACCTGAACCTGAAGATCGACGTCGACGCGTCCGGCGAGATCCAGGAACTCCAGGACTACATCAACAAGATGATCGCCAACCTGCGCGACACCACGATCGCCAACAAGGAGCAGGACTGGCTCAAGGGCAACCTCGCCCGGATCTCGGCACTGATGCAGGGCCGCCGCGATCTGGCGGACGTCGCCTCGCTGATCATGAGCGAGCTGACGCCGGTGGTGACTGCGCAGCACGGTGCGTTCTTCGTCGCCATGCCGCTGCTCGACGGCAAGGACCTGGCGGCCGAGAACGACGACCAGTACGAGCTGCGGATGCTCGGGTCCTACGGCTACTCGATGGGTTCCATGCCGACGTCCTTCCGGCCGGGTGAGGCGCTCATCGGGACGGCCGCCGAGGAGAAGCGCACGATCCTGGTGGAGAACGCGCCCAGCGGCTATCTGAAGATCTCCTCCGGGCTCGGCGAGGCGCCGCCCGCGCAGGTGATCGTCCTTCCGGTGCTGTTCGAGGGCAAGGTGCTCGGCGTGATCGAGCTGGCCTCCTTCACGCCGTTCACGCAGATCCAGAAGGACTTCCTCAACCAGATCGCCGAGATGATCGCGACCAGCGTCAACACCATCTCCGTCAACACCAAGACCGAGGTGCTGCTCAAGCAGTCCCAGGAGCTGACCGAGCAGCTCCGTGAGCGGTCGGAAGAGTTGGAGAACCGGCAGAAGGCGCTCCAGGCGTCCAACGCCGAGCTGGAGGAGAAGGCCGAGCTGCTGGCTCAGCAGAACCGCGACATCGAGGTGAAGAACACCGAGATCGAGGAGGCGCGTCAGGTCCTGGAGGAGCGCGCCGAGCAGCTCGCGGTCTCCATGCGCTACAAGAGCGAGTTCCTCGCCAACATGTCGCACGAGCTGCGTACGCCGCTCAACTCGCTGCTGATCCTGGCCAAGCTGCTCGCCGACAACGCGGAGGGCAACCTCTCGCCGAAGCAGGTCGAGTTCGCCGAGACCATTCACGGCGCCGGCTCCGACCTGCTTCAGCTGATCAACGACATCCTGGACCTGTCGAAGGTCGAGGCGGGCAAGATGGACGTCTCTCCGACGCGTATCGCGCTCGTGCAGCTCGTCGACTACGTGGAGGCCACCTTCCGGCCGCTGACCGCGGAGAAGGGCCTGGACCTGTCCGTACGGGTCTCGCCGGAGCTGCCCGCCACCCTGCACACCGACGAGCAGCGGCTGCTGCAGGTGCTGCGCAACCTGCTGTCCAACGCGGTGAAGTTCACCGACTCCGGGTCGGTCGAGCTGGTCATCCGGCCCGCCGGGATGGATGTGCCTCAGAAGATCCGGGAGCAGCTGCTGGAGACCGGCTCGCTGACCGAGGCGGACGCGCCACTGATCGCGTTCTCGGTGACCGACACCGGAATCGGGATCGCGGCGAGCAAGATGCGGGTGATCTTCGAGGCGTTCAAGCAGGCGGACGGCACGACCAGCCGCAAGTACGGCGGTACGGGGCTGGGGCTGTCGATCTCGCGGGAGATCGCGCAGTTGCTCGGCGGTGAGATTTACGCGCAGAGCGAGCCGGGACGGGGCTCGACGTTCACGCTGTATTTGCCGCTGCACCCGAGCGAACTGCCCCCGCACGGCTACCAGCAGCAGTTGCCCTCTCTCGACGCGGGCGATCTGGTGGCCTCGGCGGCCGAACTGGCGGAGATGGCCGACGTGGAGATCGAGACGCCGGCCGAGGTGCGGTCGTACCGGGAGACGCAGAACGGCGCCGCAGCGCTCTTCAGGCGCCGCCGCAGGGCCGCCAGCGAGCTGGAGCAGCGGCCGGCGCAGCTGGAGCAGTGGTCGGCGCCTGAGCAGGCCAGGGCGCCGCAGTCACTCCGGGGCATCCGCTTCGGTGGCGAGAAGGTGCTGATCGTCGACGACGACATCCGCAACGTCTTCGCGCTGACCAGTGTCCTGGAGCAGCACGGCCTGTCCGTGCTGTACGCGGAGAACGGCCGTGAGGGCATCGAGGTCCTGGAGCAGCACGACGACGTGGCGGTCGTCCTGATGGACATCATGATGCCCGAGATGGATGGATACGCGACGACGACGGCGATCCGTAGGATGCCGCAGTTCGCCGGACTCCCGATCATCGCGCTGACCGCCAAGGCTATGAAGGGCGACCGGGAGAAGGCGATCGAGTCGGGCGCCTCCGACTACGTGACGAAGCCGGTCGACCCCGATCATCTGCTGGCGGTGATGGATCAGTGGATGACCGAGCAGTGACGGCAGCTGACAGTGTTCACGCGGAGTTGCTGACTCAGTGTGCTCGAAGCCGTGTAGAAGTGCGGGATTCGGGGAACCTTCTGGTCTCCCGCTACGTTTCTGCTACGTGCACAGTGACATCGCGGTGACAGGGTGTGGCGACAGGCGGGGTGCGGCTACCATGACCGGCACGAGGGCGGGCGGCGTAACGGAGTCGTCCCCTGGGGCGGAGCCCGGTGCACTGCCGGGGCGAGGAGGGCGGGCCATGGTGCAGAAGGCCAAGATCCTCCTGGTCGATGACCGGCCGGAGAATCTGCTGGCGCTGGAGGCGATCCTCTCTGCGCTCGATCAGACCCTGGTGCGGGCATCGTCCGGGGAGGAAGCGCTCAAAGCACTGCTGACGGACGACTTCGCGGTCATTCTGCTGGACGTCCAGATGCCGGGAATGGACGGTTTCGAAACCGCGGCGCACATCAAGCGCCGAGAACGGACCCGCGACATCCCGATCATCTTCCTCACCGCGATCAACCACGGCCCGCATCACACCTTCCGTGGCTATGCGGCGGGTGCGGTGGACTACATCTCCAAGCCGTTCGACCCGTGGGTGCTGCGGGCGAAGGTCTCGGTGTTCGTCGAGCTGTACATGAAGAACTGCCAGCTGCGTGAGCAGGCGGCGCTGCTGCGGCTCCAGTTGGAGGGCGGCGGCAAGACCTCGGGTGCGGAGCCGAAGGAGCCGGCGGGGCTGCTGGCCGAGCTGTCGGCGCGGCTGGCTGCGGTCGAGGAGCAGGCCGAGGCGCTGTCCAAGCAGCTTGACGACGACTCGGCGGATGCGGCCGCGGTGGCCACGGCGGCTCATCTCGAACGCAAACTCACGGGGTTGCGGCGGGCGCTCGACGCGCTGGAGCCGGGCACCGGGAGTGCGTCGTCGGTTCCCTCACAGAACTGACGTCGCGGTGGCGCGTGTTGACGCGCGCACGTATCCGGGCCGTCCGGCGCGTGACCGGCTTGTGAACCGGCGTCAGTTCACCGCCCCCGCAAGGGCGACACGAACGGGTGAAGCAGTGGGCACACGTGTCCGCTGTCTTCTCCACCGGTAACCTCACACCCATGGCCTCACGTCCCTCCGCAGCCAAGAAGCCGCCCGCAAAGAAGGCGGCCGCTTCGGCGAAGGCTCCGGCGAAGAAGGCCGCCGCCAAGAAAGCCCCCGCGAAGAAGGCGCCGGCCAAGAAGGGCGCGGCGAAGAAAGCCGCGCCCGCGCCCAAGCCGGCGCCCAACCCCACCGGGGGCATCTACCGCCTCGTACGCGCCGTCTGGCTCGGGCTCGCACACGCGGTCGGCGCGGTCTTCCGCGGCATAGGGCAGGGCGCGAAGAACCTCGACCCCGCCCATCGCAAGGACGGCATCGCGCTGTTGCTCCTCGGGCTCGCGCTGATCGTCGCCGCCGGCACCTGGTCCAACCTGCGCGGCCCCGTCGGCGACCTCGTCGAGATCATCGTGACCGGCGCCTTCGGCCGGCTCGACCTGCTGGTGCCGATACTGCTCGCGGTCATCGCCGTACGGTTCATCCGGCACCCCGAGCAGCCCGAGGCCAACGGCCGTATCGTCATCGGCCTGTCCGCGCTCGTCATCGGCGTGCTCGGCCAGGTCCACGTCGCCGTCGGCTCGCCCGCCCGCAGCGACGGCATGCAGGCCATAAGGGACGCCGGCGGGCTGATCGGCTGGGGCTCGGCGACTCCGCTGACGTACACCATGGGCGAGGTCCTCGCCGTACCGCTGCTCGTGCTGCTCACGATCTTCGGTCTGCTGGTCGTCACGGCCACCCCGGTCAACGCCATCCCGCAGCGGCTGCGACTGCTCGGCGTGAAGCTCGGGATCCTGCCCGACCCCGAAGAGGACGACGAGTACACCGACGACGAGCGCTACGACGACCAGTGGCGCGAGTCGCTGCCCGCTGCCCGCGGTCGCAGGCGCCGTCCGGCCCCTGAGGCGTACGACCCCGACAGCGCCGAGCAGGAGGCCCTCTCGCGGCGTCGCGGCCGTCCGAGGCGCTCCGCGGTGCCGCAGCCCGAGATGGAACGTCCCATGGACGCTGTGGACGTCGCCGCGGCCGCCGCTGCCGCGCTCGACGGCGCTGTCCTGCACGGGATGCCGCCCTCGCCGATCGTCGCCGACCTCACCCAGGGCGTGAGCGTGGGCGACCGCGCGGAGACCACCCCGGTGCCGACGCCGGTCCCGGCTGCGCGGCCCAAGCAGGAGAAGCTCCCCAAGTCCGAGGTGACGAACCTCGGCAAGTCCGAGGTCCCGGACCTCACCAAGGCCGCGCCCGAGCAGATGAGCGACCTGCCCACGCGCGCCGAACAGCTCCAGCTGTCCGGTGACATCACGTATTCGCTCCCGTCGCTCGACCTGCTCGAGCGCGGCGGCCCCGGCAAGTCGCGCAGCGCCGCCAACGACGCCATCGTCGAGTCGCTCACCACCGTCTTCACCGAGTTCAAGGTCGACGCCCGCGTCACCGGCTTCACGCGCGGACCGACGGTCACGCGCTACGAGGTCGAGCTCGGGCCGGCCGTGAAGGTCGAGCGGATCACCGCGCTGACGAAGAACATCGCGTACGCGGTCGCCAGCCCGGACGTGCGGATCATCAGCCCGATCCCCGGCAAGTCCGCGGTCGGCATCGAGATCCCCAACACCGACCGCGAGATGGTCAACCTCGGTGACGTGCTGCGCCTCGCGGCCGCCGCCGAGGACGACCACCCGATGCTGGTCGCGCTCGGCAAGGACGTCGAGGGCGGCTACGTGATGGCCAACATCGCGAAGATGCCGCATGTGCTGGTCGCCGGTGCGACCGGTTCCGGTAAGTCGTCCTGCATTAACTGCTTGATCACTTCGGTGATGATGCGGGCGACCCCGGAGGACGTCCGCATGGTCCTGGTCGACCCCAAGCGCGTCGAGCTGACCGCGTACGAGGGCATCCCGCACCTGATCACGCCGATCATCACCAACCCGAAGCGGGCCGCCGAGGCGCTCCAGTGGGTCGTACGGGAGATGGACCTCCGGTACGACGACCTGGCTGCGTACGGCTACCGGCACATCGACGACTTCAACGAAGCCGTTCGCAACGGCAAGGTGAAATCGCCCGAGGGCAGTGAGCGCGAGCTTCAGCCGTACCCGTACCTGCTGGTCATCGTGGATGAGCTCGCCGACCTGATGATGGTCGCGCCGCGCGACGTCGAGGACGCGATCGTGCGCATCACGCAGCTCGCGCGCGCGGCCGGCATCCACCTGGTGCTCGCCACGCAGCGGCCTTCGGTCGACGTCGTCACCGGTCTCATCAAGGCGAACGTCCCCTCACGGCTCGCGTTCGCCACGTCCTCGCTCGCGGACTCGCGCGTCATCCTCGATCAGCCCGGCGCGGAGAAGCTGATCGGCAAGGGTGACGGGCTGTTCCTGCCGATGGGTGCCAACAAGCCCACGCGTATGCAGGGCGCGTTCGTGACCGAGGAGGAGGTCGCGGTCGTCGTCCAGCACTGCAAGGACCAGATGGCTCCGGTCTTCCGGGACGACGTCGTCGTAGGGACGAAGCAGAAGAAGGAGATCGACGAGGACATCGGCGACGACCTCGACCTGCTGTGCCAGGCGGCCGAGCTGGTGGTCTCCACGCAGTTCGGTTCGACGTCGATGCTCCAGCGCAAGCTGCGGGTCGGTTTCGCCAAGGCGGGGCGGCTGATGGACCTCATGGAGTCCCGCAACATCGTCGGACCGAGCGAGGGCTCCAAGGCTCGTGACGTTCTTGTGAAACCTGATGAGCTGGACGGAGTGCTGGCCCTGATCCGCGGGGAGGCTTAAAAGAGTCCGGGGCGGAAAAGCGACACAGTGATGGCCTCCGACGGGTGAGTGATGAGTCGACGTCCGATCGTGACTCACCCGTAAGGGATCATTGAGCAACCGTTCCCCTTCGGCGTACGTCAAGTTGAGGGAAGCGCGACAATCTCGTAACCCCACCATCGGCGTGTCCGGCCATTCCGATGGCGTACAAAGTCCTACCGCCCGGTTGCCCCACCCTTTCGTACCCCCCCTAGACTGAACCTGCAGCACAGGTGGCTTAAACGCTCGAAAGGCGCCCCCGTGTCCATCGGCAACTCCCCTGAAGACGAGCGTCCGTTCGAAGACGTGTCCGAGGAAGCCCACCCCTCGATCGGCCGTGCCCTCCAGCAGGCCCGTATCGATGCCGGGCTGACTGTCGACGACGTCACCAACGCCACCCGGGTCCGTATCGCCATCGTGCATGCCATCGAAGCGGACAACTTCGCCGCCTGCGGCGGCGACGTGTACGCCCGTGGTCACATCCGGACCCTGGCCAAAGCCGTCCACCTCGATCCTGCCCCGCTTCTCGCCCAGTACGACGACTCGCACGGCGGACGACCGGCGCCGACCCCGGCTGCCCCCCTGTTCGAGGCGGAGCGGATCCGCCCCGAGCGGCGCGGGCCCAACTGGACCGCGGCCATGGTCGCGGCGATCGTCGCCGTGATCGGGTTCGTCGGGTTCACCGCGTTCAAGGGCGAGGACGAGGGTGGCAAGTCAGCGGTCGCCGAGGGTGGCTCGACGCCGACGGCCGACAAGACCACACCCACGCCGAAGACCGACAAGCCCAAGGACCCGAAGCCGTCGGACAGCGCCATCGCCGCCGTCCCCCAGGACAAGGTGACCGTCCAGGTCAGCGCCGCCGACGGAAGGAGCTGGGTCGCCATCAAGGACCACAACGGCCGGCTCCTCTTCGACGGCCTCCTCAAGCAGGGCGACTCCAAGACGTTCCAGGACAGCGAGAAGATCAACCTCGTCCTCGGTGACGCCGGCGCGATCGACCTCTACGTCAACGGCAAGAAGATCGAGGACGACTGGCAGCCGGGCGCCGTGGAGCGCCTCACGTACACGAAGGGCGACCCGCAGGCCGGATAAGTCTGGCTCAAGGGTTTGGTTGTGGACGGGGTTGGCCAAGATCGGCCAACCCCGTCGACGTGGGCTGTCAGTGAGACAAAGTAGTCTTGAGCCCATGCCTGAACGCCGTACCGTCGCACTCGTCACTCTTGGCTGCGCCCGTAACGAGGTGGACTCGGAGGAGCTCGCAGGCCGCTTGGAGGCGGACGGCTGGGACCTCGTGGAGGACGCCGGGGACGCGGATGTCGCCGTCGTCAACACGTGTGGCTTCGTCGACGCCGCCAAGAAGGACTCCGTCGACGCCCTCCTGGAGGCCAATGACCTCAAGGGGCATGGGAGAACCCAGGCCGTCGTGGCGGTGGGCTGTATGGCCGAGCGGTACGGCAAGGAGCTCGCCGAGGCCCTCCCCGAGGCCGACGGCGTGCTCGGCTTCGACGACTACTCCAACATCTCGGACCGCCTGCAGACCATCCTGAACGGCGGCATCCACGCCGCGCACACCCCGCGCGACCGGCGCAAGCTGCTGCCGATCAGCCCGGCCGAGCGGCAGGAGTCCGCGGCCGAGGTCGCGCTCCCCGGGCACGCGCCCGTCGACCTTCCGGACGGGCTCGCTCCGGCCTCCGGTCCGCGCGCGCCCCTGCGCCGCCGCCTCGACGGCGCCCCGGTCGCCTCGGTGAAGCTCGCCTCCGGCTGCGACCGACGCTGCTCCTTCTGCGCCATCCCGTCCTTCCGAGGCTCCTTCATCTCGCGCCGACCCAGCGACGTGCTGAACGAGACCCGCTGGCTGGCCGAACAGGGTGTGAAGGAGATCATGCTGGTCTCCGAGAACAACACCTCGTACGGCAAGGACCTGGGCGACATCCGCCTGCTGGAGTCCCTCCTGCCGGAACTCGCCGAGGTCGACGGCATCGAGCGTGTCCGCGTCAGCTACCTCCAGCCGGCCGAGATGCGGCCCGGCCTCATCGACGTGCTGACCTCGACGCCGAAGATCGCCCCGTACTTCGACCTGTCCTTCCAGCACTCCGCTCCCGACGTACTGCGCTCGATGCGCCGCTTCGGGGACACCGACCGCTTCCTGGAGCTGCTCGACACCATCCGCGGCAAGGCGCCGCAGGCCGGTGTGCGCTCCAACTTCATCGTCGGCTTCCCCGGCGAGACCGAGGCCGACCTGGCCGAGCTGGAGCGGTTCCTGAACGGCGCGCGGCTGGACGCCATCGGCGTCTTCGGCTACTCCGACGAGGACGGCACCGAGGCCGCGACCTACGAGAACAAGCTCGACGAGGACGTCGTCGCCGAGCGGTTGGCACGTGTCTCCCGGCTCGCGGAGGAGCTCGTCTCGCAGCGGGCCGAGGAGCGCCTCGGGGAGACGCTGCACGTGCTCGTCGAGTCGGTGGACTCCGAGGACGGGGACGGTACGTACGGCCGTGCGGCCCATCAGGCACCGGAGACGGACGGCCAGGTACTGCTCACGAGCGGCGAGGGACTGAGCATCGGTCGTATGGTCGAGGCGAAGGTGGTCGGTACGGAAGGTGTCGACCTGGTGGCCGAGCCGCTGCAGGGCACGCTCGCGTGTAGTGAGGAGGCTGGCAGATGACCGGAGTTCCGGCGTCCGCCGCGGGTGGCTCCTCCCCGGCGGGTGCGGCAGGCAGAGCGAGTGCGGTGGGTTCGTCCAAGGCCGGTGGCTCGAAGACGGGCGGTTCGAAGGCGGTCGGCGGCTCGAGGACGGGCGGCGCCGAATCGGGTGTCCCCGGCGGTTCGAAGCCCGCGCGCGGCGGGAAGATCGCGGCCGCGGCCGTCAATCAGGCAAGCGTCTGGAACGTCGCCAACCTCCTGACCATGCTCCGGCTGGTGCTGGTGCCCGCGTTCGTGGCACTGATGCTGGCCGACGGCGGATACGACCCGGCGTGGCGCTCGCTGGCCTGGGCGGCCTTCGCCATCGCCATGATCACCGACCTCTTCGACGGTCACCTGGCGCGCACGTACAACCTCGTCACCGACTTCGGGAAGATCGCCGACCCCATCGCCGACAAGGCGATCATGGGGGCGGCGCTGATCTGTCTGTCCTCGCTGGGCGATCTGCCGTGGTGGGTGACGGGCGTCATCCTCGGCCGGGAACTCGGGATCACGCTGCTTCGTTTCATCGTCATCCGGTACGGCGTGATTCCGGCGAGCCGCGGCGGCAAGCTCAAGACCCTGACGCAGGGCGTGGCCGTCGGGATGTACATCCTGGCGCTGACGGGGTGGCTGGCCACCCTGCGGTGGTGGGTGATGGCCGCGGCGGTCGTCCTGACCGTGGTGACCGGGCTCGACTATGTGAGACAAGCCATTGTGCTGCGCAGGCAAGGAATCGCAGAGCGCAAGGCCGCGTTGGAGGAGACGGAAGCGTGAGTTCTCCGGCCGCCGACGTGGTGCGACTACTCGCAGTGAACGGCGAGACGCTCGCTGTCGCCGAGTCGCTGACCGGCGGACTGGTCGCGGCGGAAATCACAGCCGCCCCTGGGGCATCCGCGGCCTTCCGGGGATCGGTGACCGCCTACGCCACCGAACTGAAGCATGAGCTGCTCGGCGTCGACGCCACATTGCTGGCACGGCACGGGGCCGTGAATCCGCAGGTCGCGGCCCAGATGGCAGCCGGTGTGCGGAAGGCGCTGGGAGCCGACTGGGGCATTGCCACGACCGGCGTAGCGGGACCCGAGAAGCAGGACGGACAGCCCGTGGGGACCGTCTTCGTGGCTGTGGACGGACCCGCCGGCCACGGTTCCGGTTCCGCCGGTGGCGGAAAAGTGGAGGCCCTGCGGTTGAACGGCGACCGCGCGGAAATTCGTATGGAGAGTGTACGGAGCGTACTCGCGCTCCTCCTGAAGGAGCTTGCGAGCGAACACAGTGGGAATGAGCGGGCACAGGATACGGAACAGAACGGGGGGTTTTGATGTTTGCAGCCCTGAGTGAACACGACATCGCTCCCCGCACGGCCGCGGCGCAAGGCGGTACGGTGGGGCGTGAAGGATGCGGCTACGCGGTCCGAGGAGGGAGCCACCGATGATTCTGCTCCGTCGCCTGCTGGGTGACGTGCTGCGTCGGCAGCGCCAGCGCCAGGGCCGTACTCTGCGCGAAGTCTCCTCGTCCGCCCGAGTCTCGCTCGGCTATCTCTCCGAGGTGGAGCGGGGGCAGAAGGAGGCTTCCTCCGAGCTGCTTTCCGCGATCTGCGACGCGCTTGACGTACGGATGTCCGAGCTCATGCGCGAAGTGAGCGACGAGCTCGCCCTCGCCGAGCTGGCCCAGTCTGCTGCGGCCACCCCGAGTGAACCTGTACCCACGTCGGTCCGCCCGATGCTGGGTTCCGTGTCGGTGACCGGTGTGCCACCGGAACGGGTGACCATCAAGGCGCCTTCCGAGGCGGTCGACGTGGTCGCCGCCTGACGGTGACCATCGCGCGCGTGTCCTGACCGTGCGCTGAGATGTGTGTGGGGCCCCGGCCGGGCCTTCTCCAGGGAGACCTGGGGGAGTGCGGTCGGGGTTTCGTGCTGTCTGGGGGCTTTTGCGCTGCGCGGGAGCCCGGCGCGGCCTCATGGCGCCTTGCGGTGTCCGTTTGCCGGTGTGGGGCCCGGCGGTCATGGTGGAGGGTGTGATCGGCGCATGACGCGCTGTGATGTCGTTGGCCCGCGCTGCATCCGTGTGCCGCCGGTGCGCCCTCCCGGCGGGTGAACGGACGCCTAGCCTCGGGCTGGAGGTGAGCGGATGGCACGGCCGATAGCGCGCTGGGGGGTGACCCTCGGGTTCGGGGCGCTGTGGTGGTGGGCCGTGCTGCGGCTCGCCCTGGCGCCCGGCGCGGGGGTGCTGGAGGGCGCCGTCGCCGCGGGAGGGTGGGGGCTGAGCCTGTTGCCGGTGCACTGTGTACCGAAGGGACGGGCCGCGGGAGCCGTCGACTCACGGCGGTGGGCTCAGGCCTGGCAGGCCGGGCGGGCTACCACGGCATCGCCACACCACCGTTCGGACGCAGGATCTGCCCCGTCGTGAAGGACGAGGCGTCGGACGCCAGGTGCAGCACCGCGTGCGCGATGTCCTCCGCTTCACCGACCCGACCGAGCGGCGACATACGGGCCATGAGCGCCTCGGTGTGTGTCTGGGCCGCGCTGTCGTGACGGTCGGTCATGGGGGTGCGGATCCAGCCCGGGGCGACCGCGTTGACGCGGATGCCGTGCGGGCCCATCTCCGTCGCCAGTGTCTTGGTCAGCTGCACGACGGCCGCCTTGGCCGCCCCGTAGCAGAGCAGGCCCGGGCCGCCGGTGTCCACGGCGCCGGAGGCCATGGTGACGATGCTGCCTCTGATGCCCTGGGCGAGCATCGCGCGGGCCGCTTCCTGGCAGGCGTACAGCACTCCCTTGAAGTTGACGTTCAGTACCCGGTCGAGGTCCTCGTCGCGGGTCTCCAGGACCGGGCTGCTGTGCATGATGCCGGCGACCGCGGCCATCACGTCGAGTCGTTCGCAGGATGCGACGGCCTGGCGGAGCTGCTCGCGGTCGGTCACGTCGAGGTGATGGGTGCGGGCGGCGCCGCCGCTCGTCTTGATCAGGGTCGCCGTGTCGTGCAGGCCCTGTGCGTCGCGGTCGGCGCAGTGCACGGTTGCGCCGGCCTCGGCGAGGAGGACGGCCGAGGCGCGGCCGATGCCGCTGGCGGCGCCGGTGACGAATGCGGTGCGTCCGGTGAGGTCGTACGCCTTGACGGCCATGAAAGGACGGTACGAGTAATTCTGACGGGTCGTCAATTAGTGGTACGGGGCGGAGTGCTGGGCCGGTCCTGGGAGCGGGGCCCTCGGGCGGTGCGTGGCGCCCTGCGCGCAGCGGTTGCGCTCGGGTCCGGGCCCGCCTGGCAGTTGGGGCACCAGTAGGTGGGGCGCTCGCGGGAGCCGTCGCCCTGGTCGGCTGCGCGGATGGGGGTGCCGCAGCGCAGACAGGGACGCTTCGCACGGCCGTATACGAAGAGGTCCTGGCCGCGGCGGCCGGTCGTACTGCGGATCGGGCGGTCGCGGTTGGCTTCCAGGAGCTTCTTGGCGAGTACGGGCAGTTGGGCCGCGTGCACGGTCGGGAGTGCGCCGACGGGGAGCCAGGGGGTGACTCGGAGCAGGAAGCAGAGCTCGCTCTTGTAGACATTGCCGATGCCGGCGAGGTTGCGCTGGTCCAGCAGGGCCTCGCCGAGGGGGCGGGCGGGGTCGGCCAGGAGGTTGGCGAGGGCGCCGTCAGGTGCCCAGTCCGGGCCCAGGAGGTCGGGGCCGAGGTGGCCCACTGCGCGGTGTTCGTCGGTGGTGCGCAGGAGGTCGAGGACGGGGAGGCGGTAGCCGACGGCCGTGCGGCCGGGGCGTGCGTCGGCGGCGGCGAGAACCACACGGATCTGGTGGGCGGGGCCGCCCGTCCAGCGTTCCTGGTCGGCGAACACCTTCCAGGAACCTTCCATCCCGAGATGCGTGTGGACCGTCAGGCCGCCCTCGATGCGGGTGAGGAGGTGTTTGCCCCGCGGGGTGACGTCCAGGACGGTGCGGCCCGTGAGGTCGACCGTGGCGTACCTAGGTACCCGGAAGTCGCTGACGGTCAGCATCTCGCCCGCGAGGGCCGTGTGCAGCCGCTTCGCTGTCTGCCAGACCGTGTCTCCTTCAGGCATGGGTCAAGGGTGGCATGGGCGCGGGTTGTGGGGTGCGGGTGTGTGGGGTGGGTCGGATCGCAGGGTTGGTGGTGCTGGTGCTGGTGGGGGGCTGGGGCTCGCGCTGGTGGTACGGGTGTGAGCTGGTCGTACGGGCTCGGGGTGGGCCGGGTCGAGCGGCCGGGCCGCCTCGTCTGACAGCTCGGGTCAGGCGCGTAGGCGTAGGCCTCGAGGTGTTGCGATGAAGCCCGCTCCTTCCAGGAGGGTGCCTATGGCGGAAGTCAGGGCCGCGGCGCCGTTCACGCGCTCGACCGTGACGGTGCCGAGGGAGCCCGCGCGGGCGGCTGCGGCGAGGGCCTCTGCTGCCGTGTGCAGGCGGGGGTCGTCGGTGGGCTCGGTGTCCGGGGCCGACGGCCAGGCCAGCAGGGTCTTGCCGCCGCGCTCCATGTAGAGGGTCAGCTCGCCGTCGACGAGTACGACGAGGGAGCCCGCCTTGCGGCCCGGTTTGTGTCCGGCGCCGGTCGGCGGTTCGGGCCAGGCGAGGGCGGCGCCGTACGCGTTCGCCGGGTCGGCTGCGGCGAGGACGACGGCCCGGGTGTCGGCGGCGGGGCGGGAGTGGCGGGCAGCGGAGCCTGGGCGGCCGGGGCCGAATGGGGGGCCGCCGTTGTGCCGCGTGGGGCCTTGTGGGGTGCTGCGGTTGCCCTGGGCAGCGAGATCGCGCGGCGAGACGTAGTCGCCCGGACCGAGGTGGGCGTCCAGGAAGTCGTGGTCGAGGTCGGGGATGTCGTACGCGGGCGTGCCGTCGGGCTTGTCCCACGCGGCGTTGTCCCACGCTGCGGTGTTGCCCTGGCCGGCGCCAGGGATGCCGAAGCCGTCGAGGGTGCCGTGCGTGTCAGGTCCGCCGTAACCAAAGGGGGCGCCGTCGCTGTCGGGAGTGCTGGGGCCGGGCAGGGCTTCGCCGCGGTCGCGGGCGTTGGCGACCGCACGCAGGCGGTCCACCGCGCCGTCCATGGCGAACTGCGCGGCGCCGAGTCCCTCGACCACATAGCCGCGCCGCGCCTGCCCGCTCTCCTCGAAGGCGGACAGGATGCGGTACATCGCCGAGAAGCCGCCCTCGACGCCCTCGGCGGCGACCGCTCCCCGGGTCACCACGCCGTGCCGGTCGAGGAGCGCGCGGGCCAGGGCGTGGGCCCGCACTGTGGGGTCCGGCTCGTGGGCCGGGAGCAGGGACCAGCGGCCGGCGACGGTCGGTGGGCCGGTGCGGGACGCGGGGCGGGCGGCGGACGTGAGCGAGCCGTAGCGTCCGCGTGGGACGGTGCGCTTGGCGCGGTGGGCCGTGGAGCCCGCGGTGCGGCCCGAGCCCAGCAGGGAGCGCATGGGTGCGAGCGTGTCGTTCGTCAGGCGGCCCGACCAGGCCAGCTCCCAGAGGGCGTCGGCGAGTTGGGGGTCGGTGACGTCGGGGTGCGTGGTGGCGCGGACCTGGTCCGTGATCTGGCGGAAGAACAGGCCGTAACCGCCGGACAGGGCGTCCAGGACGGACTGGTGCAGTGCCGTCAGCTCCAGGGGGTGGGGCTGCGCCAGGAGCAGGGGGGCCGCGTCCGCCATGTAGAGGGACACCCAGCCGTCCTTGCCGGGCAGTGAGCCCGCTCCGGCCCAGACGACCTCGCCGGCAGCCGTGAGTTCGTCGAGCATCGCGGGGGTGTAGTTCGCGACGCGGGACGGCAGGACGAGCTTCTCCAGGGCGGACGCGGGCACGGACGCGCCCTGCAACTGCTCGATGGCGCGGACCAGTCCATCGATGCCGCGCAGCCCATGGCCCTTGCCGATGTGCTGCCACTGCGGCAGGAACTGCGCGAGCGCGGCCGGTGGCACCGGCTCCAGCTCATGACGCAGGGCAGCGAGGGAGCGGCGGCGCAGGCGACGCAGGACCGTGGCGTCGCACCACTCCTGGCCGATGCCGGCCGGGTGGAACTCGCCTTGCACGACCCGTCCGCTCGCCGCCAGCCGCTGGAGGGCGCCGTCGGTGATCGCGGCGCCCAGGCCGAAGCGGGCCGCCGCTGTGGCCGACGTGAACGGGCCGTGGGTGCGGGCATAGCGCGCGAGGAGGTCGCCGAGCGGGTCCTTGACCGGTTCGGTGAAGGCCTCGGGGACGCCGACCGGCAGTGCCGTGCCGAGCGCGTCGCGCAGGCGGCCCGAGTCCTCGATCGCCGCCCAGTGGTCCGTGCCGGCGATGCGGACTTTGATGGCGCGGCGGGCGCCGGCCAACTCCTGGGCCCACTGCGGCTCGGCGCCGCGCTCGACCAGCTCGGCGTCTGTGAGCGGGCCGAGGAGGCGAAGGACGTCCGCGACGCCTTCGACGTCCTTGACGCGGCGGTCCTCGGTGAGCCACTGGAGCTCTTGCTCCAGCTCGGTCAGCACCTCGGAGTCGAGCAGTTCCCGCAGCTCCGCCTGGCCCAGCAGCTCGGCCAGGAGACGCGAGTCCAGCGACAGGGCGGCGGCGCGGCGCTCGGCGAGCGGGGAGTCTCCCTCGTACAGGAACTGGGCGACATACCCGAAGAGGAGGGAGCGCGCGAACGGGGAGGGCTCGGGGGTGGTGACCTCGACGAGGCGTACCTTGCGGGCCTCGAGGTCGCCCATCAGCTCGGTCAGGCCGGGGACGTCGAAGACGTCCTGGAGGCATTCGCGGACCGCCTCCAGCACGATCGGGAACGAGCCGAACTCGCCGGCGACCTGGAGCAGTTGGGCGGCGCGCTGGCGCTGTTGCCACAGCGGGGTGCGCTTGCCGGGGCTGCGGCGCGGCAGCAGCAGCGCGCGGGCGGCGCACTCGCGGAAGCGGGACGCGAACAGGGCCGAGCCGCCTACCTGGTCGGTGACGATCTGGTCGACGTCGCCCTTGTCGAAGACGACGTCCGCCGCGCCGACGGGCGCCTGGTCGGCGTCGTACTCCGTGCCCGCCTTTCGCGGCTCCTGGTCCAGCAGGTCCAGGCCCATGAGGTCGGCGTCGGGCAGGCGCAGCACGATGCCGTCGTCGGCGTGCATGACCTGCGCGTCCATGCCGTACCGCTCGGAGAGCTTCGCGCCCAGGGCGAGTGCCCAGGGGGCGTGCACCTGGGCGCCGAAGGGTGAGTGCACGACGACGCGCCAGTCGCCGAGTTCGTCGCGGAAGCGTTCGACGACGATCGTGCGGTCGTCCGGGATGTGGCCGCAGGCCTCGCGCTGCTCGTCCAGGTAGGACAGGACGTTTTCCGCCGCCCAGACGTCCAGGCCTGCGGTGAGGAGGCGCAGGCGGGCGTCCTCCTTGGGCAGCGAACCGACCTCGCGCAGGAACGCGCCCACCGCACGGCCCAGTTCGAGGGGGCGGCCCAGCTGGTCGCCCTTCCAGAAGGGGAGGCGGCCCGGTACGCCCGGTGCGGGGGAGACCAGGACGCGGTCGCGGGTGATGTCCTCGATGCGCCAGGAACTCGTGCCGAGCGTGAAGACGTCCCCGACGCGGGACTCGTAGACCATCTCCTCGTCGAGCTCGCCGACACGGCCGCCGCCCTTCTTGGGGTCCGCCCCCGCGAGGAAGACACCGAACAGGCCGCGGTCCGGGATGGTGCCTCCGGACGTGACGGCCAGGCGCTGTGCGCCGGGGCGGCCGGTGATCGTACCGGCGACCCGGTCCCAGACCACGCGCGGGCGGAGCTCGGCGAACGCGTCGGACGGGTAGCGGCCGGCGAGCATGTCGAGGACCGCGGTGAACGCGGATTCGGGGAGGGACGCGAAGGGGGCGGCTCGGCGGACCATGGTGAGGAGGTCGTCGACCTGCCAGGTGTCCATCGCCGTCATGGCGACGAGTTGCTGGGCGAGGACATCCAGGGGATTGGCCGGGACCTTCAGGGACTCGATGGACCCGGTGCGCATCCTCTCGGTGACCACGGCTGCCTGGACGAGGTCGCCGCGGTACTTCGGGAAGACCACGCCGGTGGAGACGGCGCCCACCTGGTGACCTGCGCGGCCCACGCGCTGGAGGCCGGAGGCCACGGAGGGCGGAGACTCGACCTGGACGACGAGGTCGACGGCGCCCATGTCGATGCCCAGTTCGAGGCTGGAGGTGGCTACGACTGCGGGAAGGCGGCCTGCCTTGAGGTCCTCCTCGACCAGGGCGCGCTGCTCCTTGGAGACCGAGCCGTGGTGGGCGCGGGCGATGACCGGGGGCGCGCCCTGGGCGGCGCCCGAGCCGCCCATGAGCTCGGCCGGGGCGTGGTGCTCGTCCAGGGGTTCGCCGGTGGCCCGCTCGTAGGCGATCTCGTTGAGACGGTTGCACAGGCGCTCGGCCAGGCGGCGGGAGTTGGCGAAGACGATGGTGGAGCGGTGCGCCTGGACCAGGTCGGTGATCCGCTCCTCCACGTGGGGCCAGATCGAGGGGCGTTCCGCGCCCTCGGAGCCGTCGGCGACCGGGGAGCCGCCCAGCTCGCCGAGGTCCTCGACGGGGACCACGACCGAGAGGTCGAACTCCTTGCCCGACTTCGGCTGGACGATCTCCACCTTGCGGCGGGGGGAGAGGTAGCGGGCGATCTCGTCGACCGGGCGGACGGTCGCGGAGAGGCCGATGCGGCGGGCCGGCTTCGGGAGCAGCTCGTCCAGGCGCTCCAGGGTGAGCGCCAGGTGGGCACCCCGCTTGGTGCCCGCCACCGCATGGACCTCGTCCAGGATCACCGTCTCGATGCCGGTCAGGGCGTCGCGTGTCGCTGACGTCAGCATCAGGAAGAGGGACTCGGGGGTCGTGATGAGGATGTCCGGGGGGCGGGTCGACAGGGCTCGGCGCTCTGCGGCGGGGGTGTCGCCGGAACGGATGCCGACCTTTACCTCGGGCTCGGGCAGGCCCAGGCGCACGGATTCCTGGCGGATGCCGGTCAGGGGGCTGCGGAGGTTGCGCTCGACGTCGACCGCAAGGGCCTTGAGGGGGGAGACGTAGAGGACTCGGCAGCGCTTCTTGGGGTCTGCCGGTGGGGGTGTGGCGGCCAGCTGGTCCAGGGCGGCGAGGAAGGCGGCCAGGGTTTTGCCGGAGCCGGTGGGGGCTACGACCAGCACGTCCGAGCCCTCGTGGATGGCCTGCCACGCGCCTGCCTGGGCTGCGGTGGGCGCGGAGAATGCGCCCGTGAACCAGCCTCGGGTGGCGGGGGAGAAGCCGGCTAGGGCTTGGTGCGGGTTGCTGACCATGCGTCCATCCTGCACCCGGGGACTGACAACGTGGCTGAGCTGGGGAAATGTGTTCGGGGGCGGCAGTGCGTCTTGCCTCCGGCGGTTGGGCGCCGGGTGCCTGCGGCGGCCGGTGCGGGTTCGGTGGGGGTTCGGGTAGCGCCTGCGGGTTCGTTGTGGGGCGGGGCCGTGCCGGGGGGTGTCCGTCCTCGGTCGGGCGGTTGCCGAGCCTTTAAGAGGTGCCGTTTCTTGACGCCCGCCGCTGCGGGCGGACACCCCCCGACACGTCCCCTTGCCGCCGTACGCGGGTGCTGCGCCGCGGGGGTGCGCCGCTGGGCAGTTCGTCGGCGTCGCGGAGAATGGGGGCATGGCAGGTTCGGGTGAGCGGGCGCGGCATTGGCAGTACGCCGACTTGCCCGGTGTTGATCTGCTGCGGGCCAGGTATGTGCGGAAGACGTTTGTGCGGCATACCCATGAGAACTTTGTGATCGCCGCCATTGCCGATGGGGTGGAGGTCTTTCACTGTCGGGGCGCTGATCAGTACGCGGGGGCCGGTGCGCTTGCGTTGGTCAATCCGGATACGCCGCATACCGGGCGGGCCGGGGTTCCTGAGGGGTGGCGGTACGGGGCCGTTTATCCGTCGCCCGAGGTGGTCGCCGAGATTGCGAGGGAGACCACTGCTATTCGGGGGACGCCGGGGTTTGTGAGGCCGGTGCTCGATGATGCGTATGCCGTGGGGCTGGTGCATCAGGTGTTGCGGGCGGCGGATGAAGGGAATGCGCTGGCCGCCGACACGTTGCTTCGGGTGGCCGTGACCCGGTTGCTGCGGTTGAACGGTGGGGCTCTGCCGCAGCGGGAGGTGCGGACGGCCGGGGCTCGGGTCGCCGTACGCGCGCGTGAGGTGCTGGAGGGGCGGATGGCTGAGCCGCCGAGTCTGGAGAGGCTGGCTGTTGATCTCGGTACCGGTCCGTTTGCCTTGCTGCGGGCGTTTCGGGATCTGTACGGGATGCCGCCGCATACGTGGCTGACCGATGCGCGCGTGCGGCGGGCTCGGCGGATGCTGGATGCGGGGGTCTCGCCGGCGGAGGCGGCCGTTGCTGTGGGGTTCACCGATCAGCCGCATCTGAATCGGCACTTCAGCCGGATCGTCGGCGTTCCGCCGGGGGCCTATCAGCGGGAGCGCAAGAACGTACAAGACGTGGGTGAGTGGCTGTCCTAGCGTCGCGGGTGTGTCAGAACAGAAAGCTCTTGAAGACCTCCGTGTCGACGGAGGCAAGGCCGACAGGGTCGTTGTACGGGACGCCCTGGGCGTTGGAGTCGCCGTTGGTTTGTCCGGGTTCGCCTTTGGGGTGACGTCGGCCGGTGGTGGGCTCACGCTCTTGCAGACCTGTGCGCTCAGCCTGCTGGTGTTCACGGGGGCGTCGCAGTTCGCGCTGGTCGGGGCGCTAGCTGCCGGAGGTGGTCCGTGGACCGCGGCCGCCGGTGCGTTCTTCCTTGGCGTGCGTAATGCCTTCTATGGGTTGCGGTTGTCGCAGTTGCTGAGCCTCACGCGCGCGGTGCGGCCGTTCGCGGCGCAGTGGGTGATCGACGAGACGGCGGCAGTAGCGCTGGCGCAGCCGACTCGGCGCAGTGCGCGGATCGGGTTCGTGGTGACGGGGCTCAGTCTGTACGTGCTGTGGAACCTCACCACGTTGCTCGGTGCGCTCGGGGCGGAGGCCATGGGGGACACCGACGCCTGGGGGCTGGATGCGGCCGGGCCTGCCGTCTTTCTGGCGTTGCTCGCCCCGATGCTGAAGTCCGCGACCGAGCGGGCTGTCGCCGGCCTGGCTGTGGTGCTGGGGCTCGGGTTGTTGCCTGTTCTGCCTGCAGGCGTGCCCGTGCTGGTTGCCGCCCTTGCGGCGCCGGTCGTGGTGTGGGCGCAGGGGCGGCGTCGGGGAGACGTGCAGGAGGGGGAGCTGTGAACACCTGGATTGCGATCGGCGTCACCGCCCTCGGCTGCTACGGCGTCAAGCTCGTCGGGCTGCTCGTGCCGGCGGGTGCTCTGGAGAGGCCTCTCGTACGGCGTCTTGCCGCCCTGTTGCCCGTCGCCCTCCTTGCCGCCCTCACGGCTCAGCAGACGTTCGGTGACGGGCAGGCGCTGGTACTGGACGCGAGGGTGGCCGGAGTCGCAGCGGCGGCTGTGGCGCTCGTCCTGCGGGCTCCGTTCCTGCTTGTCGTCGCGGCGGCCGTGCTGGTGACGGCAGGGGTGCGCGCCATGGGAGGGTGAGGCTCGTCAGCCGATGTGGCGGCCGTATGCCCTGAGCGTGCGCAAGGCCTCCAGCGTCACCATGGGACGGGCCTCGGAGGCGATGCCGGGCGCCCACTGACGCCGGTGGATCGGCCAGCCGCCGTCCTCCTGCTGCTCGCCGGCGAGGTGGTCGAGGGAGCGGCTCATCTCGTCGTCGGTGAACCACGCGCGCGCGAAGGAGCGCGGTGTCCGCGCGTAGTCGTGCGGGAAGCGGTGCTCGCCGGGGGCGTAGTCGGGGGAGGGCGGGTACGCGTCGAGGCTGTTCGGCTCCAGTGCCACCAGGCGCTGTTCGCGCACAAGGCGGCCCAAGCGGTCGGCGGCCGCCTGCGCGCGCGGGCGGTCGGGAACGGAGTCCAGGAAGGCCACGGCAGCCTCGATCTCGTACGGATGGGACTTCTCCAGGGATTCGACCGCCTGCCAGCAGAAGTCCGTGGCCCGGAACAGCCAGGCGTGCCACACCTCGTTGCGGTGCAGCAGTCCGACGACCGGTCCGGTGGCCAGGAGCGAGCTGCGAGCATCGTCCACGATCGGCATGAAGGGAGCCGCGGGGTAGCCGCGCTGGCCGGGATGGATCGCCGGGAGGGCGCCGTCCGGCGTGGAGACCGAGGTGAGGTAGCGGCAGACGCGATCCACGCGCTGTCCGCCGCAGCGCTCGATGGCGTCCAGGATGTGCAGGGCGTGACCGGTGTGCAGCGGCTGGCTGACCGGGCCGCGCAGATCGGGCTCCAGCGCGTGGCCGTACCCGCCGTCCTCGTTGCGATAGGCGTCCAGCGCGGTCTCCACCGGGTCGGCGGCACCGTTCAGGAAGTGGTGCGCGAAGAGACGCTGCTCGAGCACGCGCGCGCTGAGCCAGACGAACTGCTCGGCGCGGAAGAGCGGGGAGCGCGTCGAGGGCGTCGGGGGGAGTGCGGAAGCTCCTGTTTCGGGCATGCGTCAGACCGTAGGGCGGAAAGCGGTCTCGACAAGTGGTCCCGGCGCAGGCCCACTCTCAGGGGCGGGATACTGGACGCATGCGGTTGACGGTCTTCTGGGAGCGGATGGCGGATCACTTCGGTCCGGGATACGCCGACACCTTCGCGCGCGACCACGTGATGACGGAGCTCGGCGGGCGCACGGTGCACGAGGCGCTGAACACCGGCTGGGAGGCGAAGGACGTGTGGCGTGTGGTGTGTACCGTCATGAACGTTCCGGGTGAGAAGCGCTGACCGGCCACGAAGATCGCAGGACCGAAGCCGTTTGTCGGTGGCGTGGGCGACACTTGCTCCGTGGCACGCACTGACGAGACCGGGCAGCTCGCCCGGCACGGATCCCCGTTCGGCACGACGCCGCCGACCTCCCCACCGGGCGAGGGCGGCACCGAATCGAACGCCCGTATGCCTCGTTGGCTGCCGCGTGCCATGGTGCTCGCACTGGCGCTCGTCGGCGCGTTCCAGCTGGGCAGCTGGGCGTTTCACCAGCTCACCGGACTGTTGATCAACGTCCTCATCGCGTTCTTCCTGGCTCTCGCCATCGAGCCCGCAGTGAGTTGGATGGCCGCGCGCGGCATGCGCCGCGGACTGGCCACCGGCATCGTCTTCCTCGCTGTGATCATCGTGTCCGCCGGGTTCGTGACGCTGCTGGGTTCCATGCTCGCGGGCCAGATCATCAAGATCGTCGAGGATTTCCCGAACTACCTCGACTCCGTCATCAACTGGATCAACGCGCACTTCAACACCGACCTGCGCCGCGTGGACGTCCAGGAGGGCCTGCTCCGTTCCGACTGGCTGCGCAACTACGTACAGAACAGCGCCACGGGCGTCCTGGACGTGTCCGCCCAGGTCCTCGGCGGTCTCTTCCAGCTGCTGACGATCACGCTGTTCTCGTTCTACTTCGCCGCGGACGGCCCGCGACTGCGCCGCGCGCTGTGCTCCGTACTGCCGCCCGCCAGGCAGGCCGAGGTGCTGCGCGCGTGGGAGATCGCCGTCACCAAGACCGGCGGTTACCTGTACTCGCGCGGCCTTATGGCGCTCGTCTCCGGCGTAGCCCACTACATCCTGCTGGCGAGCCTGGACGTGCCGTACGCGCCCGTGCTCGCGGTCTGGGTCGGCCTGGTCTCGCAGTTCATCCCCACCATCGGCACGTATCTCGCGGGCGCCCTGCCCATGCTGATCGCCTTCACGGTCGATCCCTGGTACGCGCTGTGGGTGCTGATCTTCGTCGTGGTCTACCAGCAGTTCGAGAACTATGTGCTGCAGCCCAAGCTGACCTCGAAGACCGTCGACATCCACCCGGCGGTCGCCTTCGGCTCGGTCGTCGCGGGTACCGCCCTCCTCGGCGCGGTCGGCGCGCTGATCGCTATCCCGGCGGTCGCCACTCTGCAGGCGTTCTTGGGGGCGTACGTGAAGCGGTACGACGTCACCGACGACCCCCGGGTGCACGGGCACCACTGGGGGCGGGGAGCGGGGCGGGGTCTGGTCGCCCGCGCACAGGCGCTGTGGGCCCCGCGGCCGGGAGCGGCCGAGCCAGGGGCGAAGACGGAGGACCCCGGGGAGAACTCCTCCTGAGGAGGAGCTGACGCCCGCGGCGTCCTCGCGGGGCCGCCGTCGCCAGGCGCGGTAGGCAGGAGCATGGGCCGTGTCGCCGGGACGGCGGCCGGGCCATCCGCCCCGGGGAGCGGGCTGCCCGCCGGGAATCCGGGGCGGTGTCAGGCCGCGGACGTAGTCTCGTAGGTGCCGTGTGGTGCGCTTGACACGAAAATCGAACATCCATTCTGATGGAGGCATCGGAGAGGCGCTCGGCGGGCATTTCGCCAGGGTTTCGGTGGAGAAGTGACCGAGTTATCCACAGGCCGGACGGGCGTCGGGGCCCATTGTCAGTGGCAGGCGTTAGCGTCTTTGACGTGAAGCGATCGACTCAAGCAAATCGGGTGGAACCCATGGCAGGAACCGACCGCGAGAAGGCCCTGGACGCCGCGCTCGCACAGATTGAACGACAGTTCGGCAAGGGCGCGGTCATGCGCCTGGGCGAGCGGCCGAACGAGCCCATCGAGGTCATCCCCACCGGGTCGACCGCGCTCGACGTCGCCCTCGGCGTCGGTGGCCTGCCGCGCGGCCGCGTGGTGGAGGTGTACGGACCGGAATCCTCCGGTAAGACCACGCTGACCCTGCACGCGGTGGCCAACGCGCAGAAGGCCGGCGGTCAGGTCGCCTTCGTGGACGCGGAGCACGCCCTCGACCCCGAGTACGCGAAGAAGCTCGGCGTCGACATCGACAACCTGATCCTCTCGCAGCCCGACAACGGCGAGCAGGCCCTGGAGATCGTGGACATGCTGGTCCGCTCCGGCGCCCTCGACCTCATCGTCATCGACTCCGTCGCCGCGCTCGTCCCCCGCGCGGAGATCGAGGGCGAGATGGGCGACAGTCACGTCGGTCTGCAGGCCCGACTGATGAGCCAGGCCCTACGGAAGATCACCAGCGCGCTCAACCAGTCGAAGACCACCGCGATCTTCATCAACCAGCTCCGCGAGAAGATCGGCGTGATGTTCGGCTCCCCGGAGACCACGACCGGTGGCCGGGCACTGAAGTTCTACGCCTCGGTGCGACTCGACATCCGCCGCATCGAGACCCTGAAGGACGGCACGGACGCGGTCGGCAACCGCACCCGTGTCAAGGTCGTCAAGAACAAGGTCGCCCCGCCCTTCAAGCAGGCCGAGTTCGACATCCTCTACGGCCAGGGCATCAGCCGCGAGGGCGGCCTGATCGACATGGGCGTGGAGAACGGCTTCGTCCGCAAGGCCGGCGCCTGGTACACGTACGAGGGCGACCAGCTCGGCCAGGGCAAGGAGAACGCGCGTAACTTCCTGAAGGACAACCCCGACCTGGCCAACGAGATCGAGAAGAAGATCAAGGAGAAGCTGGGCGTCGGCGTGCGGCCCGAGGAGCCGGCCGCCGAGCCGGGCGCGGACGCCGCGGTTGCCGCCACCCCGGACGACGCCGCGAAGACGGTGCCCGCTCCGGCGGCGGCCAAGACGGCCAAGACCAAGGCCGCGGCAGCCAAGAGCTGATCCGTACGGTGCCTGATTCAAAAGCGTGGCGAACCGACTGTGCCGAGTCCGCCCACCCCGACGTTCCGCATGAGCGGGGGAGGGGCGGCGACGGCCACGGGGGAGACATGGACCGGGGTAGCTACGACGGAGAAAGCGCTCGGGGCGGTTTCGGGGGATACGGCAGTGCGTCGTCGTACGGCACGAAGAGGCCGTACGACGGGCCGAGCGAGGGCATGCCGGGCGGTGGTGACTGGCCGGGAGACGGCATCCAGGGCAGCAGCGAGCGGCCGGAGGGCGGCTCGGCGGACGGCGGTGGATACGCCGGTGGCGGCTCGCGCCGGGGTGGCCGCAGGATGCGTGGTGAGGGCGGCTCAGCCGGAGGGCGTGGGCGCCGTCGGCGCGGCTTCGGGGAGTCGCCCGGTGAAGACGGAGGCGCCCCCTCCTCGTCGAGGGCCGAGAAGGGGGACCTCCCGGCGGACCCGGTGGAGCGGGCGCGGGCGATCTGCCTACGCCTGCTCACCGGGACCCCGCGGACGCGGAAGCAACTCGCGGACGCCCTGCGCAAGCGGGAGATCCCGGACGAGGCCGCAGAGGAGGTGCTCTCGCGGTTCGAGGAGGTCGGCCTCATCAACGACAGTGCGTTCGCGGATGCCTGGGTGGAGTCCCGGCATCACGGCCGGGGTCTCGCCAGACGCGCGCTCGCCCAGGAACTGCGCACCAAGGGCGTCGACTCCACACTGATCGACGCGGCCGTTTCCCAGCTCGACTCCGAGCAGGAAGAGACGACCGCACGCGAACTCGTCGCCCGCAAGCTGCGTTCCACGCGCGGGCTCGACCGCGACAAACGCCTGCGCCGCCTCGCGGGCATGCTCGCTCGCAAGGGCTATCCCGAGGGCATGGCCCTCCGGGTGGTCCGGCAGGCGCTGGAGGCGGAGGGCGAGGACACGGAGTTCCTCGAGGGTGAGGGGTTCTGACCCCGGCAGAGGACCCGGACGTGGGCGAGGGTCCGCGACCGCGGGATTCCGGCGCCGGACACGGTGGACGCGCGGGGGCGCCCATCGCGTTCGGGCCGGGACCGCCGACCTAGACGTCCGCCCCTGGCCCCGACGTCACCGGAAGCCCAGCCGCCCGCCACGCCTGGAACCCGCCGACCAGGTCGGTGGCCCGGCTCAGCCCCAGTCGCCGTAGCGACTCGGCCGCCAGGCTGGACGCGTAGCCCTCGTTGCAGATCACCACGACCCGCAGGTCGTGACCGGTGGCCTCGGGGGCGCGGTGGCTGCCCTGCGGGTCGAGCCGCCACTCCAGTTCGTTGCGCTCGACGACCAGGGCGCCGGGGATCAGACCGTCCCGCTCCCGCAGGGCCGCGTACCGTATGTCGACCAGCAGAGCCTCGCCGCCCTGAGCAGCCTCGTACGCCTCCCGAGGCTCGGTCCGCTCGTAGCCCGCGCGCACCCGCTCCAGCAACTCGTCGATGCCCAGGGGCCGTTCGTCCACGCCGCGTCCAACCACGTCACTCACGCCTGTCTCCCACTCGCCCCCACCGACCGGGAACTCACTCACACCGCCCGCGGCTCTTGCCTTCAACTCACCGCTGCCAACCTGCCGTTCGCTCGAACCGTGCACCACAGGTTCGCTTCCGGCCACTCCGCTCACTGCCAGTCCTCCGGGCGTTCCACCTGCTCCAGGCGCAGGATCGGCCCGCTGCGGCTGAAGCGGCGGATCTGCGGCAGGGGTGGGTGGTAGGCGTGAACCGAGATCGCATGCTGGTCGGGGGACTCGTTGAGCACCTCGTGCACATGGTGGTGGCCGAAGGAGCGGCCCTTTCCGGCGGGCAGCCGCCGTTCCCGGTCGACGTCGTCCGTCAGTTCCAGCGTCTTCCAGCCGTCGGCGGGCAGCCGGACGGCGAGCGAGTTCTCCTTGAGCTCACCGGCCGCCGTCACGAAGGCCCCTGCCGAGTCGGCGTGGTCGTGCCAGCCGGTACCCGTCCCGGGCGGCCAGCCGATCAACCAGGCCTCGCTGCCGCCTGGACCCTCGAGCCGTACCCAGGTACGGCCCTCGGGGTCGAGCGGGAGCGAGGCGACCAACTCGGTGTCGGCCGCCGTACGCCGTACGAAGTCGAGAAGGTCCGCCTGGGTCGGCGCGGAGCCCGGCGCGGAAACCTGCGCAGGAGCCGACGCGGATTTTGGCTTGGCGCCGGGCTCGGACGCGGCGACGGCGGTGGGGGAGGCGGCAGAGGGTACGGACACGGGCACCGTCCTGAAGAGAGTTCGCGAAGAGCGCGCGACAGCACAGGCGAGAGAGTCAGCAGTGGCGCGCGCGGGAAAGGGGATGCGAGTTCAGCAGGACGGGCGACACACGCAGCCCGCATAGCGGACGAGGTCCATATGGACCCTCCGCCACAGGCGTACACAGGTGTCGGTCACGATCCGGAGTACACCACGCCGGTGCGGACCGGTCAACTCACTGTCACTATGCGGACCGCACAGTGACAGTGAGTGCTGCCTTCCGGCGAGGTCGGTTCTCTACGGCCGGGTCAAGCGAGTTCTCTTCGACGTCAGCGCGAGCCGGCCGTAGCCCCGGCTTCCGCCGCCGCGGTCCCGGCTTCCGCCTCCGCCGCCCCGGCCGGTGCCTTGACCGGTCCGCCCAGCGCTGCCTCGGCCGCCGCGTACAGATCGGTCGGTCGCACCCCGCTCAATGCCGTCACCAGATGACCGTCGGGCCGCACCAGCAGGACCGAGTGCGCGGCCGCTCCCGGATAGGCCTCCGCGACCAGCAACTCGGCTCGGTACGGCAGTGCCGTCACCGCGGCCGCCAGCCGAGGCATGATCCCGGCGGTCGCCCAGTGCTTGCGCTCCCAGACGCCCGTGCCCGGCGCGATCAGCAGGACCAGCAGCGCGCCGCGCCCGAGTCGGTCGCGCAGTTGTACGAAGGAACCGTCCTCCGCCGTGACGCGCACGTCCACGACCGGTGCACCGCGCGGCGTGTCCACCGGGACCTCGCCCTCCAGGGGCCCGGGCGCGAGCGGCGACCCGGCGTACGTCCCCAGCGCACCGATGGAGCCGTGCCCCAGGTGGCCGTCCATCAGCAGCGCGTCATGACCCCGGGCCGAGCCGGGGACGTAGGCACGCAGCCCACCGCCGCCACGCAGCAGCGGCAGCGCCTGGTCCGCGGCACGCAACCGGGCGGCGACGACGGCGCGCCGCTCCGCCTGGTAGCTGTCGAGCAGTGCCTCGTGCGGCCCGTGGTGCCAGGCCGGTGCCAGCTTCCAGGCGAGGTTGTCGGCGTCCCGCAGCCCCTCGTCGAGACCATGGGTGCCGAGCGTGCCGAGGCAGTGCGCCGCGTCCCCGGCGAGAAAGACGCGACCCACGCGCCAGCGGCGGGCCAGCCGGTGGTGGACCGTGTGAACTCCGGTGTCGAGGAGCTCGTACGGCGGTGTCGGCCCGCCGGTCCAGCCGGCGAGCGTCTCCCGGATGCGAGCCACCAACAGCTCGGGCGTGACCAGGTCCTTGCCCGGCGGCAGCAGCCAGTCCAGGCGCCACACCCCGTCCGGGAGCGGGCGTCCGGTGACCTCCCCGGCCGAAGGTCCGGACATCCGCCACGGCGGCATCCGATGAAGCAACGCCTGACCGTCCCACGGAAGTTCCGCGCGCATTGCAGCCACGGCGTGTCGCTCCACGGCCGTACGGCCGGGAAAGCGGATGTCCTGGAGTTTGCGCACGGTCGAGCGCGGGCCGTCGCAGCCGACCAGGTAACTGCCCCGCCACCAAGTGCCCTTCGGGCCGCGCGTGTGGGCGGTGACGCCCGACGGCTCCTGCTCGACGGCGTCCAGGCGGCTGTCCACGGCGATCTTGACGAGCGGTTCGCCTTCGAGGGCCGTGCGCAGGGCACCGGTCAGCACGTGCTGGGCGATGTGCAGGGGGGCGGGGTTCGTGACGCCCTCGGGCCCGTTCGCCGCGTCGTCGAACGTGACCTCGCGCATCACCTGCTTGCGCCGCATCGCCCGCCATCCGGCCCAGCGGGTGCCGGCCTCGCCGATGGGCACCCCCGTCAGGCGCTCCACGAGGGCGGTGGTGTCCTCGCGCAGGACGACTGACCGCGCGAGGCGGGGTTCGTCCTTGCCGGGCCCCTCGTCGAGGACGACGGACGGCACTTCCTGACGGGCCAGCGCCAGGGCGAGCGTGAGCCCCACGGGCCCCGCTCCGACGATGATCACCGGGTCCACGGCGCGGCGCCCCCTGCCCGCAGCGGTGTCCCGAGGGACGCAAGTGAACAGAAAGTTGGAGCAGGGTGCACGATCACAGAACGTATGCAACCCATTGCCGGTGCTTGCGTCAAGTGACGGAGGGCAGTGGCGATCATGCCACTGCCCTCCGTGCTGTTCGTGCTATTTGATTGTTCGTCAGGTGTAGGTCCTGCCGCCCGGGAGGCCGCCGCCTTCGGCGCCGGTCCCGAAGGAGCCGCCGACCGCCGCCGGGTTGAGCTCCTCCATGTCCTCAGCACTGAGGACCGCGCCCGTGCTCTTCTTGCTGCGCCGCAGCCTCTTCTCCAGCCAGCTCGCGAAGCTGGTGAGGATGAAGTTGAGGACGATGTAGATGATCGCCACCACGATGAAGCTGGCGATCGGGTTGGCATAGAAGGATGCCAGGGTCGCACGCGAGTTCAGTAGTTCGGTGAACCCGATCATCACGCCGCCCAGCGCGGTGTCCTTCACGATGACCACGAGCTGGCTGACGATGGCCGGCAGCATGGCGGTGACGGCCTGCGGCAGCAGGATGGTCCTCATCGTCTGGCCCTTGCGGAGGCCGACCGCCATGGCGGCTTCCGACTGGCCCTTGGGCAGGGAGAGGATGCCGGCCCGTACGACCTCGGCGAGGACGGACGCGTTGTAAAGCACCAGGCCGGTGACGACCGCGTAGAGGGGCCGCTGTTCACTGGTGACGTTCGTCCAGCGGTCGTAGAACTCGTTGGCGAACAACATCAGCAGCAGGACCGGGATCGCCCGGAAGAACTCGACCACCCAGGCGGCCGGAAGCCGCACCCACCGGTGGTCGGAGAGGCGCGCGATACCGAAGAAGGCGCCCAGCGGAAGGGCGATCACCATGGCCAGTGCCGCGGCCTTCAGCGTGTCGGCGAGACCTGGCAGCAGATACGTGGTCCAGGCCTGCGACTCGGTGAACGGCTTCCACAGGGCCCACTCCAGCTGACCCTTTTCGTCCATGGCGTCCCAGAGGAACCACACCAGCAGGGCGAGCAGGGCGAAGAAGACCACCGAGATGAGCACATTGCGGCGCTTGGCGCGGGGGCCTGGTGCGTCGTAGAGAACGGAGGTCATCGCTTCACCGCCAGTCGCTTGCTCAGCCAACCGAAGAAGAGGCCGGTGGGCAGGGTCAGTACCACGAAACCGAAGGCGAAGACCGCGCCGATGAGCAGCGTCTGAGCCTCGTTCTCGATCATTTCCTTCATCAGGTAGGCGGCCTCGGCCACGCCGATCGCGGCCGCCACGGTGGTGTTCTTGGTCAGGGCGATCAACACGTTGGCCAGCGGGCCGATGACCGAGCGGAAGGCCTGCGGCAGAATGACCAACCGGAGGGTCTGGCTGAAGGTGAGCCCGATGGCACGGGCCGCCTCGGCCTGGCCGAGCGGCACAGTGTTGATGCCGGAACGAATCGCCTCGCAGACGAAGGCCGCGGTGTAGGCGACGAGACCGAGGATCGCCAGGCGGAAGCCCTGGACCTTGAAGTCGGTGGCGCCCATCGTCACGCCGAAGATGTCGGCGAGGCCGAGCGAGGTGAAGATGATGATGACCGTCAGGGGGATGTTCCGGACGATGTTGACGTAGGCCGTGCCGAACCCGCGCATGAGCGGGACCGGGCTGACCCGCATCGCGGCCAGGAGCGTGCCCCAGATCAGGGAGCCCAGGCCGGAGATGAGGGTGAGCTTCACCGTCATCCAGAAGGCACCCAGCAGGGTCGGGTCGTTGTAGTCAGAAAGAAAATCGAACACGATCTCCCGCGCTTCCGGGTGGGTGGCGTACGTGGATAGCGCGGCGCGCCGCCGCCCTGATCGCGGTGGACGGCGGCGTGCCGGTGGACCCTTGCGCTACTGGACGATGACGCCGATCTTCGGCGCCGGCTCGTTCTTGTAGTTGGCCGGACCGAAGTTGTCCGCGACCGCCTTGTCCCAGGACTTGTCGCTGACCATCTTCTCGAGGGCGGCGTTGACCTTGTTGACGGTCTCGGTGTCGCCCTTCTTCACACCGATGCCGTAGTTCTCGTTGCTCAGCTTCAGGCCGGCGAGCTTGAACTTGCCCTTGTACTGCTCCTGCGCGGCGTAGCCGGCGAGGATCGAGTCGTCAGTGGTCAGGGCGTCCACGGCGCCGCTCTGCAGGCCGGCGATGCACTCCGAGTAGGTGCCGTTCTCCTTGAGGTTGGCCTTCGGGGCGAAGTCCTTCTTGACGTTCTGCGCCGAGGTCGAGCCGACCACCGAGCACAGGTTCTCGCCGTTGAGGTCGGTGGCCTCGGTGATCTTCGAGTCGGACTTGACCAGCAGGTCCTGGTGGGCCAGCAGGTACGGGCCGGCGAAGTCGACCTTCTGCTTGCGCTCGTCGGTGATCGAGTAGGTGGCCGCGATGAGCTTCACGTCGCCACGGGCGAGCGCGTTCTCACGGTCGGCGCTCTTCGTCTCGACGAACTCGATCTGGTCGGGCTCGTAGCCGAGCTCCTTCGCCACGTACGTCGCGACGTCGACGTCGAAGCCGGAGAAGGAACCGTCGGGCTCCTTCAGACCGAGACCCGGCTGGTCGTACTTAATGCCGATCTTGATCTTGTCGCCGCCCCCGGAACCCGACCCGCTGTCGCTGTCGCCGTCACCACCACAAGCGGTGGCGGTGAGAGCGAGGACGACGGCAGCGGCGGCCGCGGCGGAGGCCTTGCGGAGCTTCATGGTGAACATCCTTTGCGTGATGAAGAGATGCGTGCCGTCAGGTGCGGCGGTTGACGCAGGTCGTCGGCTGCGTGACGCAGTCCGTCAGTGGGGCGGGATCCGTCAGTGGTGCAGGATCTTGGACAGGAAGTCCTTGGCGCGGTCGCTGCGCGGGTTGCTGAAGAACTGGTCCGGCACAGCTTCTTCGACGATCTTGCCGTCTGCCATGAACACCACTCGATTGGCGGCCGAACGGGCGAAGCCCATCTCATGGGTGACGACGATCATGGTCATGCCGTCCCGGGCGAGCTGCTGCATGACCTCCAGGACCTCGTTGATCATCTCCGGGTCGAGAGCCGACGTCGGCTCGTCGAAGAGCATGACCTTGGGGTCCATCGCCAGCGCTCGGGCGATGGCCACACGCTGCTGCTGGCCGCCGGAGAGCTGGGCTGGGTACTTGTCCGCCTGGCTGGCCACACCCACCCGGTCGAGCAGGGCGCGGGCCTTCTCCTCGGCGGCCTTCTTGTCGGTCTTACGGACCTTGATCTGTCCCAGCATCACGTTCTCGAGCACGGTCTTGTGCGCGAAAAGGTTGAAGGACTGGAAGACCATTCCGACGTCGGCACGCAGCTTGGCAAGCGCCTTGCCCTCAGCGGGCAGCGGCTTGCCGTCGATGGCGATCGCGCCGGAGTCGATCGTCTCGAGGCGGTTGATGGTGCGGCACAGGGTGGACTTGCCGGACCCGGAGGGTCCGATGACCACGACGACCTCACCGCGGGCGATCGTCAGGTCGATGTCCTGGAGCACGTGCAACGCGCCAAAGTGCTTGTTCACGTTCTTCAGGACGACCAGGTCGCCGGTCGCGGCCGCATCTTCCTTGGCCACCGATACTTCGGTCATCGCTCTCAGGCTCCGTCCTCCTCGGTTTCGGAGGACAGTAGTAACCGTATCCGACCTGCGTCATTAGTTCTGAGGTGAATCTGAGCATCACGATCCGATAGCAATCGGACACGTGTCGTAGCACTTGCGACCTGGGCGCGTACCGGCTGGATAACGGAAGCCGCGAGCAACCGGAACCCACTTGACGGCGTCATCGTCCATCAGCGTGACTTCCTTGGTGCACTCGCGCGCGTGCACGCACTGTGTACCTGTCCGAATCGTACGTCCGATGAACCGAAGGAGGCCGGGATGAGACTGCTCCTCGTCGAGGACGACAACCACGTCGCCGCCGCGCTGTCCGCGGTCCTGGCACGTCACGGTTTCGACGTCACTCACGCGCGTAGCGGCGAGGAGGCCCTCCAGGCGCTCGTTCCCGAGGGCAACGGCTTCGGTGTCGTCCTCCTCGACCTCGGCCTGCCCGACCAGGACGGTTACGAGGTCTGCGGCAAGATCCGCAAGCGCACCAGCACCCCGGTGATCATGGTCACCGCGCGCTCGGACGTGCGTTCCCGTATTCATGGCCTCAACCTCGGTGCCGACGATTATGTAGTGAAGCCGTACGACACGGGAGAGCTGCTCGCCCGGATCCACGCCGTCAGCCGGCGCACCGTCCAAGAGGACACCGGGACGGGCGGCGACGGCGTGCTGCGCATGGGTGCCGTGCACATCGAGCTGAACACCCGCCAGGTGAGCGTCGACGGTTCGGTAATCCAACTGACCCGCAAGGAGTTCGATCTCCTCGCCCTGCTCGCCCAGCGCCCCGGCGTGGTCTTCCGTCGGGAGCAGATCATCAGCGAAGTGTGGCGCACGAGTTGGGAGGGGACCGGGCGCACTCTTGAGGTGCATGTGGCGTCCCTGCGCGCCAAGCTGCGCATGCCGGCGCTGATCGAGACCGTACGCGGCGTCGGCTATCGACTCGTCGCCCCGGCCTCGTAGCGGGCAAGGGTGCGCACTCGTCTTCTCCCGCTGCTCATCATCCTGATGGCGGCCGTCCTGCTTGCCCTCGGCGTACCGCTCGCCGTCAGCCTGGCCGCGGCCCAGCAGCAGAAGCTGGTCGTCGACCGTATCGACGACACCGCGTACTTCGCGGCCATCGCACGGCCCGCCGCCGACACCGCCAGCTCCGGGTCCCGCGACGAGCTGCGCATCCTCAGCCGGGAACTCGAGAGCTACTACGAGGTCTACGGCATCCGGGCCGGCGTCTTCCTGCCCAACGACACGCCCCTGGCCAACGGGCCGACGACGTGGTTCCTGCCCGAGACCGGTGAGGAGCGCGAGGCCTTCGAGGAGTCGCTGCTGAGCCGGCGCAGTCACGACCCCAAGCAGGTGTGGCCCTGGCAGCGCAACCGCCTCGTCATCGCCTCGCCGGTCATCCGGGACGGTGACGTCGTCGCGGTCGTGGTCACCGACTCGCCCACCGGACAGATGCGTTCGCGGATCCTGCACGGCTGGCTGATCATCGGCGCGGGCCTGACGGCCGCGATGCTGGTGGCCGTCGGGGCCGCTCTCCGGCTGACCGGCTGGGTGCTCAGGCCGGTGCGCGTGCTGGACGTGACCACGCACGAGATCGCGAGCGGCCGCCTGAAGTCCCGCGTCGCGGTCGCCAGCGGCCCGCCGGAACTTCGGCGGCTGGCCCGGTCGTTCAACGAGATGGCGGACAACGTCGAGGACGTGCTGGAGCAGCAGCGCGCCTTCGTAGCCGACGCCTCGCACCAGCTGCGCAACCCGCTCGCGGCGCTGCTGCTGCGCATCGAACTGCTCGCTTTCGAACTACCGGAGGGCAATGAGGAGATCGCTTCGGTGCAGGCCGAGGGCAAGCGCCTGGCGCAGGTCCTGGACGACCTGCTCGACCTGGCCCTGGCCGAGCACACCGCGGCCGACCTCCGGCTGACCGACGTCGGCGCGCTGACCGCCGAGCGCGTCGCGGCCTGGGCGCCGACCGCCGAGGCCAAGGGCGTGCAGCTGGTGGGGACCTGCCCACCCACCACCGCCTGGGCCGACCCGGTGGCGCTGTCCAGCGCACTCGACGCGGTGATCGACAACGCGGTCAAGTTCACGCCCGAGGACGAGCGCGTCGAGGTGACCGTCACGTCCAACGGCAGTACGTCGACGATCGAGGTGACCGACAACGGCCCCGGCCTCACCGACGAGGAACTCGCCCGCATCGGCGACCGCTTCTGGCGCAGTGGACGGCACCAGAACATCAAGGGCTCGGGCCTGGGCCTGTCGATCTCGCGGGCGCTGCTCGCTGCGGGCGGCGGCTCGATTTCGTACGGCGGTCACGAGCCGCACGGACTGCGGGTGACGGTGGCGGTGCCCAGGTCGGGCCCGACGCCTTAGCGCGCCCTGACGGGCTGACAGCCGTAGCGCGCCCCGGCGGGCCGACATGGGCCGGTCCGGCTATTGGACGGTTCTGTGGACCGTTTCTGCGGTTCCGCAGAGCCCTACGGCTTCACCGAGCGGTAGTAGTTCCGGGCCCCGGTGTGCAGGGTCAGGGGGTTGGTGTAGATCGCCGTGCGCAGGTCGACGAGTTGCGCCGAGTGGACGTGGGCGCCGATGCCGTCGCGACTCTTGATCACCGTCCGGGTCAGCCATTCGGTGAGCCGGGGATCCATGTCCTTGCGGGTGATCAGCAGGTTGGAGACGGCGATCGTGGGCACCGTGTCGCCGTTCTGGATGGTCGGATAGGCCGACTCCGGCATGTTGGTCGCGCGGTAGAAGTGGGCCGCGTCGCCCTGGGCGTGCACCTTGGCGACGAGGCCGGCATCGATCGGCACGAACCGGAACGCGGAGGTCTCGGCGATCTGCTCCAGCCCGCCCGTGGGCAGCCCGCCCGACCAGAAGAACGCGTCGAGCTCCTGCCCCAGCCGCTTGGGCCCGGTGTCGATGCCGTCCGACCTGGGCGTGATGTCCTTCTCCGGGTCGATGCCGGCGGCCTCCAGCACGCGCGTGGCGATCAGCCGCACGCCGGAGTTGGGCAGCCCTATGGCCACCCGCTTGCCCTTGAGGTCCGCGACGGAGCGGATGTCCGAGTCCGGCGGGACGACGAGCTGCACGTAGTCGTCGTACAGGCGGGCGACGCCGCGCAGCCGGTCCATGACGGGCTTGCCGTCGATCCGGTACGTGTCCACCGCGTCGGCGGCGGCGATCGTGAAGTCGGCCTTGCCGGTCGCCACACGCTCGACGTTCTCCTGCGACCCGGCACTGGTCAGCAGCCGCACCTTCAGTTGTGGCATGTCCTTGGCGAGCTCCTCGCGCAGCAGCTCGCCGTACTCCTGGTAGACCCCCGCGCGCGTGCCCGTGCTGAACGTGATCGTCCCGCTCGGCGTCTCCTCACCGAGGGGCAGCAGCCACCACAGCAGCAACCCGAGGGTCACGAATCCGGCGGCCGCGCCCTGCAGGGCCCGGCGCCTGCTGATGCGGGTGAGTGCCTTGGACATGCCTGCGATCCTGCCAGCCGGAACGCGGTGCTGACCAGGGCAGGGGTCACAGGCGGGCGGTGCGGAGGGGGCGGGGAGGGCCGGCGACCGGCAGCGATCGAAGTCCGCCGGCGGCCCGCGGCAGCACCGTGGGCGGCGGTCGCATCCGCGGTTACGACGGTCGGACCCGGCTGCCGTATCCACGGCGAGGCTCGTCGGGACCCGACTGTCGGACCGGATTGCCAGACCGGACTGTCGGACCCGGCCGATAAAGTCGCCGCATGAGTTCCTCTCCCGCCGACCTGGTCCGTGAATTCCACCTCGCCTTCGGTCTCGATGCCCGCAGTACACCGACCGAGGTCTCCGTGGAACTTGCCGCCCACCGTGGGGAACTGCTCGCCGAGGAAGCCGCTGAGGTCGCCGAGGTCGCCGTCGCCGGCCCGCTCGACAAGCTTGCGCACGAGTTGGCCGACGTGGTCTACGTCGCGTACGGCACGGCCCTGGTCCACGGCATCGACCTCGACGCCGTCCTGGCCGAGATCCACCGCTCCAACATGACCAAGCTGGGCCCGGACGGCCGGGTCGCCCGCCGGGCCGACGGCAAGGTCCTCAAGGGCGAGCACTACGAGGTGCCGGACGTGTCGAGCGTGCTGCGCCGCCAGGGGTGGGGCGGCGACGGGGCCTGACCGGCGCGGCGACGGACGGTCGGGCGCTGACGGCGTGACCGTCTCGGGCCGGGGCAACGGGCTTTCACGACCGCATACCCTTGTCCCATGAGCAGCAGCGACCGGAGCCAGGCAGTGGGCGTGAAGACATACGAGGTGCGCACCTACGGGTGCCAGATGAACGTCCACGATTCCGAGCGATTGTCCGGGCTGCTCGAAGACGCCGGTTACGTACGCGCGCCCGAGGGCTCGGACGGGGACGCGGACGTCGTCGTCTTCAACACCTGTGCGGTCCGCGAGAACGCCGACAACAAGCTGTACGGCAACCTCGGCCACCTCGCGCCGAAGAAGACCCAGCGGCCCGGCATGCAGATCGCGGTCGGCGGCTGCCTGGCGCAGAAGGACCGCGACACCATCGTGAAGCGGGCGCCCTGGGTGGACGTCGTCTTCGGCACGCACAACATCGGCAAGCTGCCCGTCCTGCTGGAACGCGCGCGCGTACAGGAGGAGGCGCAGGTCGAGATCGCCGAGTCGCTGGAGGCGTTCCCGTCGACGCTGCCGACCCGGCGCGAGAGCGCCTACGCGGCCTGGGTGTCGATCTCCGTCGGCTGCAACAACACCTGCACCTTCTGCATCGTCCCAGCCCTGCGCGGCAAGGAGAAGGACCGCCGGCCCGGCGACATCCTCGCCGAGGTCGAGGCACTGGTCGCCGAGGGCGTCAGCGAGATCACGCTGCTCGGCCAGAACGTCAACGCCTACGGCTCCGACATCGGCGACCGCGAGGCGTTCAGCAAGCTGCTGCGGGCCTGCGGGACCATCGACGGCCTGGAGCGCGTCCGCTTCACGTCCCCGCACCCGCGTGACTTCACCGACGACGTCATCGCCGCCATGGCCGAGACGCCGAACGCGATGCCGCAGCTGCACATGCCGCTCCAGTCCGGCTCGGACACGGTCCTGAAGGCGATGCGCCGCTCCTACCGTCAGGAGCGCTACCTGGGGATCATCGAGAAGGTCCGCGCCGCCATCCCGCACGCCGCGATCACGACCGACATCATCGTGGGCTTCCCCGGCGAGACCGAGGAGGACTTCGAACAGACGCTGCACGTGGTCCGCGAGGCCCGCTTCGCGCAGGCGTTCACCTTCCAGTACTCCAAGCGTCCCGGCACCCCCGCGGCCACCATGGAGAACCAGATCCCCAAGGAGGTCGTCCAGGCGCGCTACGAGCGTCTCGTGGCCCTCCAGGAGGAGATCTCCTGGGAGGAGAACAAGAAGCAGGTCGGCCGGACGTTCGAGCTGATGGTCGCCGAGGGCGAGGGCCGCAAGGACGGCGCCACCCACCGCCTGTCCGGGCGCGCCCCCGACAACCGCCTGGTCCACTTCGCCAAGCCGGAGCAGGAGGTCCGCCCCGGCGACGTGGTCACCGTCGAGATCACGTACGCCGCCCCGCACCACCTCCTCGCCGAGGGGCCCGTCCTGGACGTGCGTCGCACACGCGCGGGTGACGCCTGGGAGAAGCGCAACGCCGCCGAGGTCGCCAAGCCGGCGGGCGTGATGCTCGGCCTCCCGAAGATCGGCGTCCCGGCTCCGCTGCCGGTGGCGACGGGGAGCGGCTGCGGCTGCGACTGAGGTGCTCGCGCTCCTCGACCTGACCCGCGTGGTCGTCGGGGAGTGACACCCGGCCGACCCGCGGGGATACCCTGCCGATCATGCTTGTCGCTGCCGCAGTCTGCCCCTGCCCGCCTCTCCTCGTCCCGCAGGTCGCCGCGGGCGCCGCGCCCGAGCTGGACGCCGCGCGGGCGGCGTGCACGGACGCACTCGGCGTCCTCGCAGCCGCCCGGCCCGACCTTCTCGTGGTGGTCGGCCCCGCCGAGGAGGGCGGGCACGGGACTTACGCCGAAGGTACGCCGGGCTCGTTCCGGGGGTTCGGCGTCGACGCCGACGTATGTCTGGGGGCGGAGTCGGCTGAGGAGCCTCAGCGTGCGCTGCCGACCTCGCTCGCCGTCGCGGCGTGGCTGCTGGAGCGAACCGCGTGGTCGGACGCCCCGATCGAGGGACTCGGTGTGGGGGAACCTCTCGACGCCGAGCGGTGTATTGATATCGGAAGGGACATCGCCGCCCGGGCCGACCGGGTGGCGTTGCTGGTGATGGGCGACGCCAGCGCATGCCGCACGCTCAAGGCTCCCGGCTACCTCGACGAGCGGGCGGCGCCTTTCGACGCGTCCGTCGCGCGTGCCCTGGGCAAGGCCGACGTGGCCGCCCTCAAGGAGCTGGACACTGAGCTCGCACGCGAGCTGAAGGCCTCCGGCCGAGCCTCCTGGCAGGTCCTCGCGGGCGCTGCCGAAGAGGCGGGCCTTGCGGGCGCCTTGCTGTACGAGGACGCGCCTTACGGCGTGGGGTACTTGGTCGCGACCTGGTCGTAGCCCACGCCGGCCTGGTCGTGGCGCCCATCGGCGTCGCTCGCCGGCGCATGCCGACGTTGTCCGGAAACGGCGGACGGCCGGGAGCGGTCAAGCTCCGCGGCCGTCCGGCGATGTGCCGTTCAGGTGGTCGGCGGGGGTGCGTCCGGCGGCGGTGTGCTGCCGGTCGCCGTGTCGTCGTCCTTGTGCGCGATTCGGCCCATGGCACCCTTTGCCTTGCCCGTGCCCGTGTGGATCTTGTCGCTGTACTTGCCCTTGGTCCGCTGGTCGACGGCCCTAGCGGCCTTGTCGAGGCCGTGATGGACCTGCTCCTCATGCCGCTGCGCGAAGTCGGAGACCTTGTCCTTGGCCGGGGCGAGTTTGGCTTTCAAATTGTGCATCAGACCCATGCTTCACCTTCCCGCGCGGGGCAGTTACGTGCGGGCGCTCTCGCCGGCCTCACTGTCGGCCGCCTCGTCGGCGGACTGCTGCTTCGGGATCTCGACACCGTCGTCGGCATCGGCATCGGTTTCGACGGCCTCCGCCGCCGTCGACTCGGCCGCGTTCTCAACCTTTGTCTCGGCCGACCCCTTCGCCTCCGCCGCCTCTTCCGCCGCCGGCTCGGCCGTTGGTGTGTCGGCCTGGGCCTCGGCGGTTGACGCCTCGTCCGTAGCCTTCGACCTCCGGAAAAGTCGTGCGAAAACGCCCATATCCACTCCATACATTACTAGTGCGGGCGAAATCCCGCGTCGTCCGGTGCGTCCATTTGCGCCCCCGGGCCGCCGCCTCCGCGAAACCGGCGGTGAGAACCTCGCAACAGGCAACGACCCCGCGGGTGTGCCGTCACGTAACTCGTTCGAGGCCACCCCGTGAGGTTTGCGAGACTGGGGCGGTGAGCAGTGCACCCCTCGCCCCCCGTGTCATCGCCGTAGTCGGACCCACCGCGGCCGGAAAGTCCGATCTGGGCGTCTTTCTCGCCCAGCAGCTCGGGGGTGAGGTCGTCAACGCCGACTCCATGCAGCTCTACCGAGGGATGGACATCGGCACCGCCAAGCTGACGCCCGAGGAGCGTGCGGGCGTGCCGCACCACCTCCTGGACATCTGGGACGTCACCGTCGCGGCGTCCGTCGCCGAGTACCAGCGGCTCGCGCGGGAGCGGATCGACGCACTGCTCGCCGAGGGGCGCTGGCCGGTCCTGGTCGGCGGCTCGGGGCTGTACGTCCGTGGCGCCGTCGACAACCTGGAGTTCCCCGGCACCGACCCCGAGGTCAGGGCCCGGCTCGAGGAGGAGCTCGCGCTGCGCGGATCCGGCGCGCTGCACGCCCGCCTCGCCGCCACCGACCCCGACGCCGGGCAGGCGATCCTGCCCAGCAATGGCCGCCGCATCGTCCGTGCTCTCGAGGTGATCGAGATCACCGGCCAGCCCTTCACGGCCAACCTCCCCGGCCATGACTCGATCTACGACACGGTCCAGATCGGTGTCGACGTGGCCCGGCCCGAGCTGGACGAGCGCATCGCGCGCCGGGTCGACCGGATGTGGGACGCCGGGCTCGTGGACGAGGTCCGCGAGCTGGAGGCGCAGGGGTTGCGCGAGGGGCGTACGGCCTCGCGCGCGCTCGGGTACCAGCAGGTCCTCGCGGCGCTCGCCGGGGAGTGCACGCTGGAAGAAGCACGGAACGAGACCGTACGTGCCACCAAGCGCTTCGCGCGCCGCCAGGATTCATGGTTCAGGCGCGACCCGCGGGTGCACTGGCTCAGTGGGGCTGCGGCAGATCTCACAGAACTTCCGCATCTCGCACTGGCGTTGGTCGAACGACCGGTTACAGCCTGATCACGTGATGGCATCGGGACGCTCCGGCCGTCATCCCGGCCTCCGGCGCCGTGCCATCATCGAGCTTCGATCGACCAAGTGGAGTCCGAGTTGGGAGGGCGCGTGGCGATGGAGGCCAGCCCTCGCGACACCGCACAAGGCACCGAGAACGGCACCGCCGACCGGGGCGAACCGGAGCGGGACGGCGACCGTCTGAGCCCGGACCTGGCCGATGAGGCCGAGGGCGGCGTCACCGACGACGGCCCCGAGCCCGAGGAGATGTACGCCGGCGGCCCGGAGGTCGAGGTCGAGCTGCGCCCGCAGCGCCGACTGCGCATCTGGCAGCTTGCACCCATCGTGTCGCTGGCCGCGGTCGGCTCCCTGATGTTCGCTTTCCCGCTGGCCTTCGACTTCGGCGACAGTGGGGCTGTGATCGCCATGCTGGGGCTGCTGATCTGCTCCTGCGCGGCCGGCTGGGGCATGATGGCCGCCCGCCGGGTCGGCTACACCTGGCCCGGGCTGCCGCAGCGGGGCTCCGGGCGCAGACCCGACTGGCGGGTCGTGATCGCCTATGCCCTGGTCGTCGCCGCGATCGTCGTTCTGGCCGTGTGGCGAGTGGCTCGCCTGCGCTGACGCAGTCGCCGGACGGGCTCCCTTTTCGGCTCTGTCACAGCGGCACCGTACGATCGAGGAATGAGCACGCGGATCGCCTTCCTCAAGGGGCACGGCACCGAGAACGACTTCGTGATCGTCCCGGACCCCGAGAACGCCGTCGACCTGCCCCCGACCGCCGTCGCCGCCCTGTGTGACCGCCGCGCGGGCATCGGTGGTGACGGACTGCTGCACATCGTGCGGTCTGCGGCGCACCCCGAAGCCAAGGACATGGCGGCCGAGGCCGAGTGGTTCATGGACTACCGCAACGGCGACGGCTCGATCGCGGAGATGTGCGGCAACGGCGTGCGCGTCTTCGCGCGCTACCTCCAGTACGCCGGGCACGTCACCGAGGGCGACCTCGCGGTCGCCACGCGCGGGGGCGTGAAGTCCGTACACATCGCCAAGGACGGTGACGTGACGGTCGGCATGGGCAAGGCGCTGCTGCCCGAAGGTGACGTCACGGTCAGCGTCGGTGAGCGCAGCTGGCCCGCGCGGAACGTGAACATGGGCAACCCGCACGCGGTCGCCTTCGTGGACGACCTCGCGCACGCCGGCGACCTGTTCTCCCCGCCGCCGTTCAGCCCGGCCTCGGCCTACCCGGACGGTGTCAACGTCGAGTTCGTCGTCGACCGGGCGCCCCGGCACGTCGCGCTGCGCGTACATGAGCGCGGTGCCGGCGAGACCCGGTCGTGCGGCACGGGCGCGTGCGCCGTCGCCGTGGCCGCCGCGCGGCGGGACGGGGCCGACCCGGCGGTCACCGGCGCCGCCGTGACGTACACCGTCGATGTGCCCGGCGGCACCCTGGTGATCACCGAACGGCCCGATGGTGAGATCGAGATGACCGGCCCCGCGGTGATCGTGGCCGAAGGTGAGATCGACGTGGAGTGGCTGGAAACGGTCGCTCGTTGAGCGGTTTTCGACTCGGCATCAGAGCGGCACAGTCGGGCCGTGACCCGAGAACACGGGCGCGGGGGTGCTGGGTGCGTTCGAGATCGCGAACGGCGGCTGGCCGTATGGCGCAAAAACGTAAACCCATCAATCCTCGCTCGAATGGGTGATCCGTTTCACGCTCGGCGAGAGGCGGTCCGTCGCACGTGATGGGCTCGGTAGCATCAAGCACCGGCCCGGACGGGGGAGATGTCGTCGTCCCCTGAGCCGTGTCCGCCATGGGGCACCCCGTTCGCCGGTCCACGCAGCCGGAGGTGCCCATGAGTGCGGAGGCCACGAATCCCGCGACGCCAGGCCCGGTAGCAGGCCCTGTGACGCCTGCCGTGCCTCGCAGGAAGGCCCGCGCACGCATCGACCTGCGCCGCCTCGGCCGGGCTGCGCTGCTCGGCCCTGCCTCGCGCGGCCGACTGCCCGACGCGATCGGCCATGTCGTCGAGGCCCACCGGGCCCACCACCCCGACGCCGCCCTCGAACCCCTGCGCCGCGCCTATGTGCTGGCCGAGTCCTCGCACCGCGGCCAGATGCGCAAGAGCGGCGAGCCGTACATCACTCACCCGCTCGCGGTGACCCTGATTCTCGCCGAACTCGGCGCCGAGACCACGACCTTGACGGCGTCTCTGCTCCACGACACGGTCGAGGACACCGACGTGACACTCGATCAGGTCGGTGAGCAGTTCGGCGCGGAGGTCCGCTTCCTCGTCGACGGCGTGACCAAGCTGGAGAAGGTCGACTACGGCGCCGCCGCCGAGCCCGAGACCTTCCGCAAGATGCTCGTCGCGACCGGCAACGACGTCCGCGTGATGTCGATCAAACTCGCCGACCGGCTGCACAACATGCGCACCCTCGGCGTGATGCGCCCCGAGAAACAGGCCCGCATCGCGAAGGTGACCCGCGACGTCCTCATCCCGCTCGCCGAGCGGCTCGGCGTCCAGGCGCTCAAGACGGAGCTGGAAGACCTGGTCTTCGCGATCCTGCACCCCGAGGAGTACGAGCACACACGGGAGTTGATCGTCGGCAACGTCGCACGTGCCGACGATCCGCTGGCGGAGATGGCCGACGAGATGCGCAAGGTGCTGCGCGAGGCCGACATCCAGGCCGAAGTCCTCATCCGACCCCGGCACTTCGTCTCCGTGCACCGGGTGTCCCGCAAGCGCGGCCGGCTGCGCGGCTCCGACTTCGGGCGGCTGCTGGTCCTGGTGAACGAGGACGCGGACTGTTACGGCGTCCTGGGCGAGCTGCACACCTGTATGACGCCGGTCGTCTCGGAGTTCAAGGACTTCATCGCCGTCCCCAAGTTCAACCTGTACCAGTCGCTGCACACGGCCGTCGCCCGCGCGGACGGCCAGGTCGCCGAAGTCCTCATCCGGACCCACCAGATGCACAAGGTCGCCGAGGCCGGCGTCGTGGCGCTCGGCAATCCCTACGCGACCCCCGCGGAGGAGCAGGCCGCGTCGAGCGACGGCGAGCGCGCCGACCCCACGCGCCCCGGCTGGCTGTCCCGCCTCCTCGACTGGCAGGAGGCCGCCCCCGACCCGGACACCTTCTGGTCCACGCTGCGTGAGGACCTCGCCCAGGACCGCGAGATCACCGTCTTCCGGCCCGACGGCGGCACCCTCGGCCTGCCCGAGGGGGCTTCCTGTGTGGACGCCGCCTACGCCCAGTACGGCGAGGACGCGCACGCGTGCATCGGTGCCCGCGTCAACGGCCGCCTGGCGACGCTCAGCACGGTGCTGCGGGACGGCGACACCGTCCAGCTCCTCATGGGCCAGGATCCGGCCTCGGAGCCCTCCAGGGAGTGGCTGGAGCACGCCCACACGCCCGCCGCGCGGATCGCCATCCAGCGGTGGCTGACCACCCATCCACCGCAGGGCGACGCCGCCGAGGAGCCTGTGACGCAGTTCCGGCCCTCGGCGGAGGAAGCGGCGAGCCCGTCGGCCGACGCGGACGGTCCGGCCGTACGCCTGGCCGCGGAGGGGCCACTCGGGCGGCCCGCCGCCAGCGTCCTCGTCGACCGGCCCGGTGCGACCGTACGCCTTGCCGGTTGCTGCACCCCCGTACCGCCCGACGAGGTCACCGGGTTCTCCGTGCGCGGAGGAGTGGTGACGGTTCATCGCGTCTTGTGTCCCGCGGTGGCGCGTATGAAGAGCGCCGGGCGCGCGGAGGTCGACGTGCGCTGGGGTGACACCACCGAGTGCAGGGTCACCCTGGTCGCCGAATCGTTCGTTCGCCCTCACCTCCTGGCGGACCTCACCGAAGCCATGGCCATGGAGGGCGCGGAGATCGTCTCGGCGACGGTCGAGCCCCCGACCCAGCAGCGCGTACGCCACACGTACACGGTCCAACTGCCGGACGCGGCGCTGCTGCCGGGGCTCATGCGGGCGATGCGGAACGTGGCTGGCGTGTTCGACGTGACGAGGGCGCAGCCGCAGACGCAGGGGGTGTGAGGGGGTGCGCCAGGGGCGCAGGGCGGGTCGGGCGATGTTGGCTTTCGCGCCGGGCCGTCCCCCGGGCAGCCGTTCACCGGCCGTTCGCTTGGCAATTCCCCAACGACTTGCAATTCCCCAAAGGTTTGCACCCGCTTGACATACCCGTTCGAGTGGGCCGGTCGCGCGTCGTCAACGCCGCGCACGCGCGCGCTGATAGCCGTGGTGCATGCTGCTCACTCCCCGCACCGAGGCTCAGCGACCAGTCCCTGGCGCTCCTCGCACCCGTCCCGGATCCCCGAGGCGACACAAGGCGCTCGCGCTGTTCGCCGCAACGGCCTCCTTCGGTCTCCTCGCCGCCAGCGCCCCCGTCACGCCGCTGGGCATCGGTGACCGCCTCTTCCCGAACCTGGGCAACCCCGGCTACGACGTGGCGTCGTACGACCTGTCCTTCCGCTACTCCGGCTCCAACGACAAGCCCCTCCAGGCCGTCACCACGATCGACGCCTGGACGACCAAGGACCTGGAGCGCGTCAACCTGGACTTCGCCCACGGCAAGGTCGAGTCCGTCGAGGTCGACGGGGAGCCGGCGACGTTCCGCAGCGCCGGTGAGGACCTCGTCGTCACGCCCGAGGAGCCGTTGTCCGACGGCAGCTGGACGCAGATCACGGTGCGCCACACCAGCGATCCCGTGTCCGCAAAGGGCCGGGACGGCGGGTGGGTGCAGACCTCGGACGGCCTCGCCATGGCCAACCAGGCCGACGCCGCCCACGTCGTGTTCCCGTGCAACGACCACCCGTCCGACAAGGCGATGTTCACCATCCGGGTCACCGCGCCCAAGGGCTACACCGCCGTCGCCAACGGCCTGCCGACCGGCGTGGACCGCGCGGGCGGCGCGACGACATGGACGTACCGCACCCGGCACCCCATGGCGACCGAGCTCGCCCAGGTGTCCATCGGCCGCTCCACGGTGGTGCACCGCACCGGCCCGCACGGGCTGGCCCTGCGGGACGTGGTGCCCACCAAGGACCGCAAGCAGCTCGAACCCTGGCTGAAGAAGACCCCCGGCCAGATCGCCTGGATGGAGAGCAAGATCGGGCGGTACCCCCTCGAGACGTACGGCCTGCTCATGGCCGACGCCGCCACCGGCTTCGAACTCGAGACCCAGACGCTCTCCCTCTTCGAGAGGGACCTGTTCACCGAGGCCGCCTACCCGAAGTGGTACATCGAGTCGATCATGGTGCACGAGCTGGCGCACCAGTGGTTCGGCGACAGCGTCAGCCCGCGCACCTGGTCCGACCTGTGGCTGAGCGAAGGGCACGCCACCTGGTACGAGGCCCTCTACGCAGCGGAGAAGGCGGACAGGCCGATGGAGGCGCGCATGAAGGCCGCATACGCCGCCTCCGACCGCTGGCGTACGGCCGGCGGACCGCCCGCGGCACCCAAGGCGGCAGGCGCCGGCAAGAAGAACGGCATCTTCCGGCCGAACGTCTATGACGGCGCGGCCCTGGTCCTGTACGCCCTCCGTCAGGAGATCGGCGCCTCGGACTTCGAGCAACTGGAGCGCGCCTGGGTGAAGCGCCACAAGGACCGCTCCGCCACCACAGGGGACTTCGTCGCGCTCGCGGAGGACATCTCCGGACGCCGGCTCGACGGCTTCATGCACGCCTGGCTGTACGGCAAGAAGACCCCGCCCATGCCCGGGCAGCCGGAGTGGGAGTCCGCGGACCCCGAGCAGGCGGCCTCCGGAAAGGCGGCCAAGAAGGTGACCTCCGGGAAGACGGCCAAGAAATCGGGCGCCGGGAAGGTGGCCAAGAAGGCTGGTCCCAAGAAGGCGGCCAACAAATAAGGCGGTGACGAGACGGGCCGTGCCGTGCGACCATTTTCCGGTCGGCACGGCACGGCCCGCGGGAATCTCCCGGGGCGCTCGTGCGTTGTGCACAGTGACGGAAAGTTTCGGGGCGCGACGGACCTCGGTCCGGGACGTCACCACCGCCACTGTTGCCGCACGCGGATTCCCATCGACGTAAGGACCCAATGACCTCCTCTTCTTCCTCTTCCCAGGACACGCAGCGCGCCGCGCACACTTATCCCGAAGGTCTTCGGGCCGATGCCCTGATGGAAGAGGACGTCGCCTGGAGCCACGAGATCGACGGAGAGCGGGACGGCGACCAGTTCGACCGCTCCGACCGCGCGGCTCTGCGCCGCGTGGCAGGCCTCTCCACCGAGCTCGAGGACGTCACCGAGGTCGAGTACCGCCAGCTCCGCCTGGAGCGCGTCGTGCTCGTCGGTGTCTGGACCTCGGGAACCGTGCAGGACGCGGACAACTCCCTCGCGGAGCTCGCCGCCCTCGCGGAGACCGCCGGCGCGCTGGTGCTCGACGGCGTGACCCAGCGCCGCGACAAGCCCGACGCGGCCACCTACATCGGCTCCGGCAAGGCCGAGGAGCTGCGGGACATCGTGCTGGAAACCGGCGCCGACACCGTCATCTGCGACGGTGAGCTCAGCCCGGGCCAGCTCATCCATCTCGAAGACGTCGTCAAGGTCAAGGTCATCGACCGTACGGCCCTGATCCTGGACATCTTCGCCCAGCACGCCAAGTCCCGAGAGGGCAAGGCGCAGGTCGCGCTCGCGCAGATGCAGTACATGCTGCCGAGGCTGCGAGGCTGGGGTCAGTCGCTGTCCCGGCAGATGGGCGGCGGCAAGGGCGGCGGGCTCGCGACCCGTGGTCCCGGTGAGACCAAGATCGAGACGGACCGGCGACGGATCCGCGAGAAGATGGCGAAGATGCGCCGTGAGATCGCGGAGATGAAGACCGGCCGCGAAATCCAGCGCCAGGTGCGCCGGCGCAACAAGGTGCCGTCGGTCGCCATCGCGGGCTACACCAACGCGGGCAAGTCCTCGCTGCTCAACCGCCTCACGGGCGCGGGCGTGCTGGTCGAGAACGCCCTCTTCGCGACCCTCGACCCGACCGTGCGCCGGGCCGAGACCCCGGGCGGAAGGCTCTACACGCTGGCCGACACCGTCGGCTTCGTACGACACCTGCCGCACCACCTGGTCGAGGCGTTCCGCTCCACGATGGAGGAGGTCGGCGCGTCCGACCTGATCCTGCACGTGGTGGACGGTTCGCACCCGAACCCGGAGGAGCAGCTGGCCGCCGTGCGCGAGGTGATCAGGGACGTCGGCGCCACCGGCGTACCGGAGATCGTCGTGATCAACAAGGCGGACGCGGCCGACCCGCTGACGCTGCAGCGGCTGCTGCGGATCGAGACGCGTTCCATCGCGGTCTCGGCCCGCACCGGCAAGGGCATCGACGAGCTGCTCGCGCTGATCGACAACGAGCTGCCCCGCCCGTCCGTCGAGATCGAGGCGCTCGTGCCGTACACGCACGGCAAGCTGGTCGCCCGCGCCCACACGGAGGGCGAGGTGATCTCCGAGGAGCACACCCCGGAGGGCACGCTGCTCAAGGTGCGGGTGCACGAGGAGCTTGCGGCGGATCTCGCGCCGTACGTTCCGGCGCCGACCGCCTGAGCCGTCGTACGTCGACCGCTGGAGCCGCCGTGGAACGGCGGCCGTGGTTGACCTGACAACGCCGAAGGCCCGCCCCCTGTCGCAGGGGAGCGGGCCTTCAGTACGTGTCCGTGCCTGCCGTCACCGACCGCCGTACGTCCTGCTCATGTGCTGGTACACCGCCTCGGCGCCCGCACCCAGCTGCGGGCCCGCGAGCCAGGTGTTGTCCTCGGGGCCGATCGAGGTGTTCGACACCAGCTTCGTCTCGCCGTTCACGACACGGAACCAGCCGCCGCCCGACGAACCGCCGGTCATGGTGCAGCCGATGCGGTACATCGTCGGCAGGGCCGGGCTGAGCGAGAACCGGCCGGGCTGGTCGAGGCACTTGAACATCTGCAGACCGTTGTACGGAGGCGCCGCCGGGTAGCCCCAGGCGCCCATCGTGCCCGCCTCGGTCGCCGCCGGGGCCGAGAAGTCCACGTCGAGTGCGGCGCCGACCGTCTCCTCGAGCGACTTGGATCCCTGCTCCGGCTTCACATGCAGCACGGAGTAGTCGTACGCGGCACCCGCACCGCCCGTCTCCGAGCCGCCCTGGATCCACTCGTTCGAGGTCGAGACCCAGTCGGCCCACCAGTTGCCGTACGGGGCGACCTCCGCAGGCGCGGCGTTGCCCAGCTGCGCCTCCGACTTGCCGAGGTCGTTGTAGGACGGGACGAAGACGATGTTGCGGTACCAGCCGCCGTTGCCGCCGGCGTGCACGCAGTGACCGGCCGTCCAGACCAGGTTGGATCTGCCGGGGTGGTTCACGTCCTTGACGACCGTGCCGGAGCAGACGGCCGGGCCGTCGGGGGAGTCGAAGAAGACCTTGCCGACGGGGGCCGCGTTGTCGTGGTACGGCGTCTTCTCGGCCGTGGCCTGGACGGGCGTCGGCTCCGGGTCGCTCACGCCCGGGTCGGCCGAGGCGTCCTGCGTCGTGACCGTCTTGTTGGCCTCCTTCGCGGACTGCATCCGCTCAGGCTTCCAGAGGCCCTCGATCACCGGGTTGACGAAGTCCTTGGCCTCGCGGAGCCACTTGTCCTTGTCCCAGTCCTTCCAGCCACCGCTGGTCCACTTGTCGACATCGATGCCGTGCTTCTCGAGCTTGTCCGCGATGTCGGCCGGGATCTGGATCTTGCCGTCGCCGAGGCCGGCTGCCTGGGACGCGGCAGCGTCGGCCTGGTCGCTCGCCGCGCCCTCCTCCGAACCGTCACAGGCGGTCGCAGTGAGCGCCAGGACAGCCACGAGGCCGGTGGCGGCGAGGACGGAACGCCGTCCTCTGCGTGGATCTGCGGACGTAGGTGTGGAATGCATGGTGCGGTAAACCCCCGTTGGAACGTGCTGTGCCGTGGTGCCGTAGTGCCTGATGGCAGGTGCGGGTCGCGTTGGCCCGTGCACTGCACGCTCTCGTGCGGGCCCTCGGACGCGACACACCACTATGCCCGGGGAGTTGAGGGCGTACGGAGGTGAGGCGGTGAAGGTTTCCTCCCACCGCCCCACTGCTCCGCCGCCCCACCGCCGTCGGTGCCTACGGTGCCGTCACTGCCCGACTTCCGGCCGACATCACTGACCGGTGAACTTGTCGCTCATCCTGTCGAAGATGCCCTTGGCCTCCTTGCCCAGCCGCGGACCCGCCAGCCAGCCCGAATCCACCGGGCCGATGGAGGTGTTGGAGACGAGCGCCGGCTTGCCGTCCGAGCCCGTCGCGATCCAGCCGCCACCGGACGAGCCGCCGGTCATGGTGCAGCCGATGCGGTACATCGTCGGGTCCGACGCCTTGAGCGACAGCCGGCCCGGCTTGTCCTGGCACTGGTACAGCTTCTCGCCGTCGAACGGCGCGGCGGCCGGATAGCCGATCGCCTTGATGCTGTCCACCTCGGGGACGGCCGGAGCGTTGAAGTCCACCGGCAGGGCCGAACCGACCGTCTCCTCCAGGGACTTGCCGTTGCTGCCCTCCTCCGGCTTCACATGCAGCACCGCGAAGTCGTACGAGGCGCCGTCGCCGCCCGTCGCACCGCCCTGCGCGATCCACTGGTCGGAGGTCTGTGCCCAGTCGGCCCACCAGACGCCGAACGGAGCGACCTGCTCCCGCGTTGCGCCCTTGCGCTCGGTGGCCGACATGTCGTCGTTGTTGTACGACGGCACGAACGCGATGTTGCGGTACCAGCCACCGGTCTTGCCCGCGTGCACACAGTGGCCGGCCGTCCACACCATGTTGGACTTGCCGGGGTTGGCCGGGTCCTTCACGACCGTCGCCGAGCAGACCATCGTGCCTTCGGGGGAGTCGAAGAACACCTTGCCCGCCTCAGGCGCGTTGGCGTGGTACGCGGGCGGCACGGCCTGAGCCTCCACGGGCTCCGGCGTCGGGTCGGTCACACCCTGGTCACCGGAAAGGTCACTTTCGTCGACGCCCCGGTCCGGGTCCTGGGCGTCCCGCATACGGTCCGGGTCCCACAAGCCCTCGATGATCGGGTTGATGTAGTCCTGCGCCTCGCGGAGCCAGTCGTCCCTGTCCCACTTCTTCCAGGCGCCGTCCTTCCACTTGTCGATGTCGATCCCGTGCTCTTTGAGCTTGTCCTTGATGTCGTCCGGGATCGTGATCTCGCCTTCGCCCCCGGCCGCAGCGGACGCGGTGGCACCGCCGCCTGCCTCGGTGTCGCCCGAGTCGCAGGCCGTGGCGGTGAGGGCCAGCGCAGCGGCGAGCGCGACCACGGGCAGCGGGGAGGTTATGCGGCGCGTGTTCCTCCCTCGGCGAGCGGTGAACGACGGCCGTATCGATCGCATGATCTGACTCCCCCTGGGGTGACGGTACTTGGTGCTGCCGCCGTGAACTTCCGCTGATCACTTGCTGTTCCGGCGTGGTGTCACGGCGCGTTGGGACGGCACCACACACTATGCGCTCGCTGTGGGGGACTTCCGACGGAACGGCAACGGTTCCGTCACGGCAAGGATCTTGAAGCAACCCGTAACCCGGTGAACGGTCCGCGGTTGGTAGCCGTGGGGACCTGCTGTCTGTAAGCGGTCCCCTTTGCTCGGTTCCCCGGAGTTTCGAGTGGACGCTCGCGGGGCTTCGTATGTCGGGTCGGGCGAGGATGCGACAGACCTGCTCGCCCTGGACAGCGGGAGGACAGGGAGCCATGGCCGTGACCGAATCTGTGCGCGGGGGTACGTCCGACTCGGCGGGGGCATCCGCCGTGCACGAGGGGATCCTGCGGCGACAGTCGGCGCGCGAGTCGTCGGCGCGCACCTACGCTCGCGCCCTGCCGATCGTGCCGGTGCGGGCGCGCGGGCTGACCATCGAGGGGGCGGACGGCCGCCGTTATCTGGACTGCCTCTCCGGCGCCGGGACGCTGGCGCTCGGACACAACCACCCCGTGGTGCTGGAAGCCATCCGCAAGGTCCTGGACTCGGGCGCACCACTGCACGTCCTCGACCTGGCTACGCCCGTCAAGGACGCCTTCATCACCGAGCTGTTCCGAACCCTGCCGCCCGGTCTCGCCGACCACGCACGCGTGCAGTTCTGCGGACCGGCCGGAACCGACGCGGTGGAGGCCGCCTTCAAGCTCGTCCGGGCCGCGACCGGACGGACGGGGATGCTGGCCTTCAGCGGCGCATACCACGGGATGACCGCCGGAGCGCTCGAAGCATCCGGAGGCGCCTGCGACGTACGCGTCGCGCGCCTGCCGTACCCCCAGGACTACCGCTGCCCCTTCGGCGTCGGCGGCGAACACGGTGCCGAACTCGCCGCCCGCTGGACCGAGTCCGTCCTCGACGACCCCAAGTCGGGCGTACCGCGCCCTGCCGGGATGATTCTCGAACCAGTGCAGGGCGAGGGCGGAGTCATCCCCGCCCCTGACGCGTGGCTGCGGCGCATGAGGCAGATCACCGCCGACCGTTCCATCCCGCTGATCGCCGACGAGGTCCAGACCGGCGTCGGGCGCACCGGTTCCTTCTGGGCCGTGGAGCACAGCGGTGTCACCCCCGACGTCATGGTCCTCTCCAAGGCCATCGGCGGCAGCCTGCCCTTGGCCGTCATCGTCTACCGCGACGAACTCGACGCCTGGCAACCCGGCGCTCACGCCGGTACGTTCCGCGGCAACCAACTCGCCATGGCCGCCGGAACAGCGACACTCGCCTACGTCCGCGAAAACCGTCTCGCCGAGCGCGCGGCTGAACTGGGCTCGCGGATGCTGCAGCAACTCCAGGGACTCGCAGCGGAGTTCGCGTGCATCGGGGACGTGCGGGGCAGGGGGCTCATGATCGGGGTCGAGGTCGTGGAACCACAGGGCGAACCCCCGGTGGACGAGGGGCGGTCGGCGATCCTGGCGGCACTTGAGGGGGCTGGTGTGGCCGCGGGTGAGCCAGGGGGCCTGGCTGCTCTCGACGGGCATGGGGGTGGTGTCGGCCAGGCCGAGGTGAGTGCTTCGGTCCAAGCGGGTGCGCGGAACGATCTCGGCTGGACTGGCGGTGGGGCAGGCGGTCTCGCGGGTCTCGACCCTGCCCGGAACGCGGGCGGTTTCCCGGAGGGCGTCGCCCTTGGCGGCGGACGAGCAGGGGCGGCGGCACTGCGGGACCAGAGCCGCCATCCCCGTCCCGCCGCCCCTGAACTCGCTGCCGCCATCCAACAGGAGTGCCTGCGCCGTGGCCTGATCGTCGAACTCGGCGGCCGCCACTCCAGCGTCGTACGGCTCCTTCCACCCCTGACCATCAGCGACGAGCAGGCGGCCGCGGTGCTGGATCGGTTGGCCGACGCGGTGGAGGCGGTATCCCGCGGTCCCATCGGGCTTGCCGGCCGCCACCGTGGTTACACCGGTCACGCCGGTCACACCGACCGTGATCGGACGCATCAGCCGCACTCGGGCCACCGGCAGCACGGTGACCGGGGCGACCGCGCCGGGTAGCGCGGCCGGGGTTATGGGCACGCCGGCTTCTTCCAGGGCCCATGCTCTCGCCTCAGTGACCCTCGAAGGACCCACTCCCGAGCGAGCCGTCACTTCCCGTCGGAACCTCGCCGCCATCTGACACACCCCCTCCAACCGCACCCGTTGGAAACGCAGACCTTCCACGCCGCGCCCAACCTCACTACAAGAACACGGCCGTCGCCGCACAGCCGGAACCACTTCAAGAGGACCAACCTTGACCACCACCCCCGCACCTGACGGCCACACGGATACCGGCAAGCGAGGCCCCTCCGCCTCACCGTTCTCCCAGCAAGTGCCGCCCCCGTCGCATGTGGGAGGTGCCCGGCAAGGAGGGGGCGGGGGCGCACCGCAGGAACGGGTGTCGGCACGGGCAGTTCGCGAGGGGCGGGCACCACTGTGTGCGCCGATGGAGGGAGGTGCCTCGGACGCCGAGTGGCTGCATGGCGACGGCACCCCTGACCTCCTTGAGCATCCCGACCCGCACATCGCAGCCCAGGCCGCCGCCGTGGAGAACCTGCTCCGCTGCTGGGTGCGTGAGACAAACCTCCTGGCACCCGACACGGGGACCCTCCGTATCCCCTTGCCTGCCACTGGCACAGCCCTGCTGGTCCCCGTCGGCTACTGGTCGCCCACGGGGTGGCACCGCTTCGGCCTCCCGTACCTGGCCGACGCACCGGCCCAGTGCCCGCCGACGGACGCGGTCACCCTCGCCGCACTGCTCACGAGGGAGACGCTCGGGGGGCCGAGTCCTGCGGCCGTGGCTTCGGACGCCGGCCCGTCAGGGCCTTTCGCCGTGCCCCCGTCGGCCCACCCCGCCTCCAAGTCCTCCGCCTCTCCACCGCCCACAGCCCTGACCGGCCCCGCGATCTCCGCCGCGACTGACCTCGGCGCCCGTGTCGCCGACTCTGTCCGGCGAACCGTCACCTTCATCAGTGAGCGTCGTGCAAACCCCGCCGACACCCCGGACCTGTTCCTCGCGGCCGAGCAGGCTCTCCTGCTCGGACACCCGCTCCACCCGACGCCGAAGAGCCGAGAGGGTCTCTCCGAAGCGGAAACGCACCGGTACTCACCCGAGTTGCGCGGCTCCTTCCCTTTGCACTGGCTTGCTGTCGCTCCCTCCCTGCTCGCCGCCGACTCGGCCTGGACCGAACGCGGCCGTGTTGTCCCCGCCGCCCAGCTCACGTGCCTACTCGCCGGCCCTGAGCTGTCATTGCCCGACGGCTACGCGGCTCTGCCCCTGCACCCTTGGCAGCTGCGCGAGGTCCGGCACCGCCCCGAGACCGCGGCGCTGCTCGATGCCGGACTGCTCCAGGACCTCGGCGTCGGCGGTGCCCGGTGGCATCCCACCTCCTCCGTACGAACCGTCTACAGACCCGGTGCCCCCGCCATGCTCAAGCTGTCGCTCGGCCTACGGATCACCAACTCCCGCCGTGAGAACCTCCGCAAGGAACTGCACCGCGGCGTCGAGGTCCACCGACTCCTGCGCAGTGGTCTCTCCACGCAATGGCAGGCTGAGCACCCAGGCTTTGACATCGTTCGCGACCCGGCATGGATCGCCGTCGACGGACCGGACGGCGTCCCGGTGGCCGGTCTCGACGTGATGATCCGGCACAACCCGTTCCGACCTTCCGACGACGTGTCCTGTGTAGCCGGACTCGTCTCACCCCGGTACGCAGGGCCCGGCACCGCGACAGGCCGACCCTCCTCGGACAGGAAGCCGCTGCGATCCCGATTGGCTGAGATCGTCACGCGTCTCGCCGGCCGAACAGGCCGCCCTAGTGGTGCCGTTGCCGCCGAGTGGTTCCTGCGCTACCTCGAACAGGCTGTCCGCCCCGTGCTGTGGCTGGACTCGGAGGCCGGAGTCGCACTGGAAGCACATCAGCAGAACACGCTGCTCGTGCTGGACGCTGACGGCTGGCCGTCGGGCGGCCGGTACCGCGACAACCAGGGTTACTACTTCCGTGAGTCCCGGCGCGCGGAACTCGATGCCCGGCTGTCCGGCATCGGCGAGAACAGCGACACCTTCGTCTCGGACGAAGTGACCAACGAGCGCTTCGCGTACTACCTCGCGATCAACAACGTGTTCGGCCTCATCGGAGCGTTCGGTTCCCAGCGTCTCGCCGACGAGCGGCTGTTGCTCGCCGCCTTCCGCCGCTTCCTTCGCGAAGTGGCCTCCGGCCCTGCCCGACTCACAACCTCACTACCTGCCCACCTGCTCGACTCACCGGTTCTGCGCTGCAAGGCCAATCTGCTGACCCGGCTGCACGGTCTCGACGAACTCGTCGGCCCGGTCGACACCCAGTCCGTCTATGTCTCCATCGCCAACCCCCTGCATTCCTGACCACTGACCTTGCCCCAGCCTCTCGCCGCACTGCATTTCCGAGTCCGACCTCACCTCCGATCACGGTCCCCCTGCCTCGCTCGGCTTCTCTACCCCCGACATCGCCTCCGGCTGTCACCAACACCTTTCATCCCTGAGGAACGTGCCCCACCCCACCTCCTGAGAGGAGCGTCGCCGTGCCTCCCACCGACGCGAGTGCCGACGCCGGTACTGCCCCCATCACTGACATCGGCACCGCCATGAGCCTGGGTGCCCGCAACGGCCGTATCGCTGAGGCGAGCTTGAGCGCAGACAGTGAGGACACGCTGGACATGCGCCTGCCCGACGAGCTCGTCGCTCTCTTCGTGGACGACCCCGGTGCCGTGGGGGAGCGGATGCCGAGCGCAGGCGCGGTCCCCCTCGCCTCTGATCCAGATCTCCCGAGCGCCGACGATCTGCTGGACCACGTTGCCGAATGGGGGCCGATCAGCACACCCGCAGGAGTGCTTCACCTTGTCCCCGTGCGGATCGAGCGCGACCTCCCGATCATTGATCGGTGGATGAACGACCCCGCCATTGCCGCGTTCTGGGGGCTGGCCGGGTCTCAGAACGCGACCGAGGAGCACCTGCGGTCCCATCTCTCCGGTGACGGCCGCAGCGTTCCGTGTCTAGGCCTGCTCGATGGCACGCCGATGAGCTATTGGGAGCTCTACCGAGCCGACCTCGACCCGCTCGCCCTGCACTATCCGGCTCGACCCCACGACACCGGACTCCATCTCCTCATCGGTGCCGTCGGCGACCGCGGGCGAGGGCTGGGCGGCACCCTCCTCCGAGCCGTCGCCGACCTGGTCCTCGACATGCGGCCCGCCTGCGCTCGCATCGTCGCCGAACCCGACATTCGCAACACCCCTTCCATCGCCGCGTTCCTGAGCGCCGGGTTTCGGTTCTCAGCCGAGATCGATCTGCCCGTCAAGCGGGCTGCCCTCATGGTGAGAGACCGGAGCCTGCGCCATCTGCTGTGACGCCGTGTCGCAGCGTCATCACAATTGGTACACCGGCCGAGTCGATCTGGTTCCCACTCGGCTCTGACTCGCAGCCGAACCGCCAGCCCCTCGAAAACTCGGGTCCGTTTCGCGGAGCGATGGGCTGCGGCATTCCTGGCCAGCGACTCTGCTTCCGACCCGGTCGCGGTCGAACGAGCCTGCCCTGAGCCGATCCGGGGCCGAAAGGCCCCGCCGTGTCAGGTCGGCCTGAGCGCAATCGAAGCGTCCTGACCGCAATCGAATCGCTCCGGTCGCAAACGAGTCGCGCGGGTCGCAACCGAACCATTCTGACCACGGCCGAACCGACCACACCCCGATACGCACAGCACCTGACCGCAATCGAACCAATCCCACACCAACCCGAACCGATCCGATCCCCACCTAAGAACCCCCGGTCTTGATCCCGCCCCCGGCCCCCAGCGTGATCGCCCGTTTGTCAGTGCCTGGCCGTAGGGTGGTCACGCTATGACGAAGCCCCCACTCCCCGAACTCCTGCATGCTGCCGTCACTGCCGTCGGCGGTACGGAGCGCCCCGGCCAGGTGACCATGGCCGAATCCGTCGCGGAGGCGATCGACGGCGGTTCCCATCTGCTGGTCCAGGCCGGCACCGGTACCGGAAAGTCGCTCGGCTATCTCGTGCCCGCGCTCGCGCAGGGGGAGCGCGTCGTCGTGGCGACGGCCACCCTGGCCCTGCAACGCCAGCTCGTGGAGCGGGACCTGCCGCGCACCGTCGACGCACTGCACCCGCTGCTGCGCCGTCGCCCCGAGTTCGCGATGCTCAAGGGCAGGTCGAACTACCTCTGCCTGCACCGCTTGCACGAGGGCGTTCCGCAGGAGGAGGACGAAGGCCTCTTCGACCAGTTCGAGGCGGCCGCGCCCACCAGCAAGCTGGGACAGGACCTGCTGCGGTTGCGCGACTGGGCGGACGAGACGGAGACGGGTGATCGCGACGATCTGACGCCCGGTGTGTCCGACCGGGCCTGGGGCCAGGTGTCTGTGTCGTCGCGGGAGTGTCTGGGCGCATCGAAGTGCGCGTACGGCGCCGAGTGCTTCGCCGAGATGGCCCGTGAGCGGGCCAAGCTCTCGGAGGTCGTGGTCACCAACCACGCGCTGCTCGCGATCGACGCCATCGAGGGCGCCCCCGTCCTCCCGCAGCACGAGGTCCTGATCGTCGACGAGGCACACGAGCTGGTCTCCCGGGTCACTGGAGTCGCCACCGGCGAGCTCACGCCAGGCCAGGTCAACCGCGCGGTGCGCCGCGCCGCAAAGCTCGCCAACGAGAAGGCCGCCGACCAGCTCCAGACTGCTGCCGAGGGCTTCGAGCGGCTGATGGAGCTCGCCCTGCCGGGCCGCCTGGAGGAGATCCCGGAGGACCTCGCCTACGCCCTCATGGCGTTGCGGGACGCCTGCCGTACCGTCATCTCCGCGATCGGCGCGACCCGCGACAAATCCGTGCAGGACGAGGACGCGGTCCGCAAGCAGGCGCTGGCCTCGGTCGAATCCGTGCACGACGTCGCGGAGCGGATCACGAACGGCTCCGAATGGGACGTCGTCTGGTACGAGCGCCACGATCGTTTCGGTGCGTCCCTGCGTGTGGCCCCGATGTCCGTGTCGGGCCTGCTGCGGGAGAAGCTCTTCGCGGACCGTTCCGTCGTCCTGACCTCAGCGACTCTGAAGCTGGGCGGCGACTTCAACGGCGTCGGCGCCTCACTGGGCCTCGCTCCCGAGGGCACGGAGGGAGATGAGCTTCCGCAGTGGAAGGGGGTGGATGTCGGCTCGCCCTTCGAGTACCGCAAGCAGGGCATTCTGTATGTCGCCAAGCACCTGTCGCGCCCCGCTCGGGACGGCGACCGCGTGGACATGCTCGACGAGCTGACGGAACTGATCCAGGCGGCCGGCGGTCGCACGCTGGGCCTGTTCTCCTCGATGCGTGCCGCCCAGCTGGCCGCCGAGGAGCTTCGCTCCCGCATCCCCGAGATCCCGATCCTCCTGCAGGGCGAGGAGACGCTCGGTGAGCTGATCAAGAACTTCGCGGCCGACCCGCAGACCTGCCTCTTCGGCACGCTGTCCCTCTGGCAGGGCGTCGATGTCCCCGGCCCCAGTTGTCAGCTGGTCGTCATGGACAAGATCCCGTTCCCGCGCCCGGACGACCCGCTGATGAGCGCGCGCCAGAAGGCGGTGGAGGACGCCGGCGGCAATGGCTTCATGGCGGTCGCCGCCACTCACGCGGCGCTGCTGATGGCCCAGGGCGCCGGCCGTCTCGTACGGGCATCGGGGGACCGAGGCGTGGTCGCGGTACTGGACCAGCGGCTGGCCACGGCCCGGTACGGGAGCTACCTGAAGGCGTCACTGCCCGACTTCTGGTACACCACGGACCGTAACCAGGTTCGAAAGTCGCTGGCCGCGATCGATGCCGTGGCGAAGAAGGCAGAGGCAGAAAACAGCCGCAGTGATGGCGAAACAGCCCGGGGTGATGATCGGGGGTAGCCTGTCGCGGCGCGCGACAGGCTACCCCCGATCAAGAGCCCGCTGACGGCGGGGTTCCCACACCGCAGAGGATGAGGCAGCGGCAGTGGGTCTGAAGCGGTGCGCAGGGCGTCACGGGACAGCACAGGGCCCCGGAACCGGCGCAGGGGTCCCGGGGCCCGGTCAGGGGGCGCCGCCTTCGGCTTCGCCCGCCGCAGCCGTCACACGCGCCGCAGCACTGCCACCACCTTGCCCAGGATGGTCGCGTCGTCGCCGGGAATCGGCTCGTACGCAGCGTTGTGCGGGAGGAGCCAGACGTGGCCGTCCTCGCGCTTGAAGCGCTTGACGGTGGCCTCGCCGTCGAGCATGGCCGCGACGATGTCGCCGTTCTCCGCAACCGGCTGGCGCCTGACGGTGACCCAGTCGCCGTCGCAGATGGCGGCCTCGATCATCGAGTCACCGACGACCTTCAGGACGAAGAGCTCGCCGTCGCCGACCAGCTGTCGGGGGAGAGGGAAGACGTCCTCGACCGACTCCTCAGCGAGGATCGGTCCACCGGCGGCGATGCGGCCGACCAGCGGCACGTACGACGCGGCGGGCTTGCCTGTGGTGTCCGTGGGCTGCACGGAGGCGGCCTGGTCGGAGCCTCGCACTTCATACGCGCGCGGGCGGTGCGGGTCGCGGCGCAGGAATCCCTTGCGCTCCAGTGCCATCAGCTGGTGGGCGACCGAGGACGTGCTGGACAGGCCGACCGCCTGGCCGATCTCCCGCATCGACGGCGGGTAGCCACGCCGCTGCACGGAATCCCTGATGACTTCGATCACGCGGCGCTGCCGGTCGGTGAGCCCTGAACTGTCCGCCCGGATGCCGGGGGGTCGGCCCGGCAGGGAGCGCTTGTGTCCCTCGGGACTCATGGCTTCGTTCATCGCATGCACCGGCTCGAGTCGGCCCTGGGAGCGGTCCTGGGCAGTGATGGTGGCACTGTCTGCGGTGGTGGTCACGTCGGCCCCTCTCGATGGTCTCCCTGCTGCACAACGGTAGTTGCTTTCGAAAGGTTGCGCCAAACACACGTTCGAGTGAAAAATCGCGAATCACCTGACGTGATCGTGTGCCTGGGTGTATGGCTGACGTTCTGCCCGACGGGCAAAAGGGGCCATTGTTGTATCCTTCACCGCCGGGGTGACGACCTCGTAGGTTGTTGCCCCAGTCTGCCATCCGGGATCGGATCAACCTGGGACCGACCCTCATCTGTGCGGGAGTCCCACGTCCCCTCCGTGTGGCGCTCACGGTATCTCCGTATGTGTCGTGGGGATACGGCCGTGCGCCAAGTGCGCGGCGCGCCGGTCCGTCTCTGCGGGACCTGGCAATGTCTGAGCGACACGCGCGTGTGGCGTCGATGTATGAGCCAATCCCCACATCTAGTGGTTGGATTGCAGCAGCAGCCCAGAAGTTGTGGTCCCCCCGGTCTTCGACCGCTCGGAGATCGCCTATGCTTGGGGCTGCTTCGCGGGGCCCATGAGGTCCAGCGAGGCTATTGAGTCTGCTGTGAGGAGGGTTGGGAGTTATGCACTGCCCCTTCTGCAGGCACCCCGACAGTCGCGTCGTCGACAGCCGTACGACCGACGACGGCACGTCGATCCGCAGGCGCCGCCAGTGTCCTGACTGCTCCCGTCGTTTCACGACCGTGGAGACCTGCTCGCTGATGGTGATCAAGCGGTCCGGAGTCACCGAGCCATTCAGCCGTACCAAGGTCATCAACGGCGTGCGCAAGGCATGCCAGGGACGGCCTGTCACCGAGGACGCACTCGCCCAGCTCGGCCAACGGGTCGAGGAGGCGGTGCGGGCCACCGGAAGCGCCGAGCTGACCACCCACGACGTGGGGCTGGCCATACTCGGCCCGTTGCAGGAGCTCGACCTCGTCGCCTATCTGCGATTCGCCTCCGTCTACCGGGCGTTCGACTCGCTCGAGGACTTCGAGGCCGCGATCGCGGAACTCAGGCTGGCGACGGGACGCACCGCCGCGGACGACGACGACCGCGAGGACGACGCACGCGCAGTCACGGGGGGCCAGGAGGACGACCGCGGGTCCGGAGGGACTGCACAAGTCCCCGTGCCCGCCAACGCCGCGGACTGAGGGCGAGCCGGACCCGGTCCTCGGACCTCCGGATCCGGCCGCGAGGCGGCGACAGAAGACCTGCTGCGGGTGGCAATCCGACGGTGCCCGCAGCACCAGACAGAACACCGTGCCACGGGGAACATCGGGGCACTTCAGGGCGTTTTAGCCCGTACAGGGAGGCGGCATGACAGAGACGGCGAGCGGTCCGGCACGGAGTACCCGCGCCAAGGGCACCAAGGCGACCAAGGGACTGCGTATCGAGCGCATCCACACCACCCCCGGCGTGCACCCGTACGACGAGGTGGCCTGGGAGCGCCGTGACGTCGTCATGACCAACTGGCGCGACGGCTCGGTCAACTTCGAGCAGCGCGGCGTGGAGTTCCCCGACTTCTGGTCGGTGAACGCGGTCAACATCGTCACCAGCAAGTACTTCCGGGGTGCCGTCGGCACCCCGCAGCGTGAGGTCAGCCTCAAGCAGCTGATCGACCGCATCGTGAAGACGTATCGGAAGGCCGGCGAGGACTACAAGTACTTCGCCTCGCCCGCCGACGCCGAGATCTTCGAGCACGAGCTGGCGTACGCCCTCCTGCACCAGATCTTCAGCTTCAACAGCCCCGTCTGGTTCAACGTGGGCACCCCGCAGCCCCAGCAGGTCTCCGCCTGCTTCATCCTGTCCGTCGACGACTCCATGGAGTCGATCCTCGACTGGTACAAGGAAGAGGGCATGATCTTCAAGGGCGGCTCCGGCGCCGGCCTGAACCTCTCCCGCATCCGCTCCTCCAAGGAGCTGCTCTCCTCCGGCGGCAACGCCTCCGGTCCGGTCTCCTTCATGCGCGGCGCCGACGCCTCCGCAGGAACGATCAAGTCGGGCGGCGCCACCCGCCGCGCCGCCAAGATGGTCATCCTCGACGTCGACCACCCCGACATCGAGGACTTCATCCAGACCAAGGTCAAGGAAGAAGAGAAGATCCGCGCGCTCCGTGACGCGGGCTTCGACATGGACCTGGGCGGCGACGACATCACGTCGGTCCAGTACCAGAACGCCAACAACTCGGTCCGTGTGAACGACACGTTCATGAAGGCCGTAGAGACGGGCGGCAAGTTCGGCCTCACCTCCCGCATGACCGGTGAGGTCATCGAAGAGGTCGACGCCAAGGCCCTGTTCCGCAAGATGGCCGAGGCCGCCTGGGCCTGCGCCGACCCCGGCATCCAGTACGACGACACCATCAACCACTGGCACACGTGCCCGGAGTCCGGCCGTATCAACGGTTCGAACCCCTGCAGCGAGTACATGCACCTGGACAACACGTCCTGCAACCTCGCCTCGCTGAACCTGATGAAGTTCCTGAAGGACGACGGCAAGGGCAACCAGTCCTTCGAGGTCGAGCGCTTCGCGAAGGTCGTCGAGCTGGTCATCACCGCGATGGACATCTCCATCTGCTTCGCGGACTTCCCGACGCAGAAGATTGGTGAGAACACGCGCGCGTTCCGCCAGCTCGGCATCGGCTACGCCAACCTCGGCGCCCTGCTGATGGCGACCGGCCACGCGTACGACTCGGACGGCGGCCGTGCGCTCGCCGGTGCCATCACCTCGCTGATGACCGGCACGTCGTACAAGCGCTCCGCCGAACTCGCCGCGGTCGTCGGCCCGTACGACGGCTACGCCCGCAACGCCCAGCCGCACCTGCGCGTCATGAAGCAGCACGCCGACGCCAACACCGCGGCCGTCCGCACTGACGACCTGGACACGCCGGTCTGGGCCGCGGCCACGGAAGCCTGGCAGGACGTGCAGCGCCTTGGTGAGAAGAACGGATTCCGTAACTCCCAGGCATCCGTCATCGCCCCGACCGGCACCATCGGTCTGGCGATGTCCTGCGACACCACCGGTCTTGAGCCCGACCTCGCCCTGGTCAAGTTCAAGAAGCTGGTCGGCGGCGGCTCGATGCAGATCGTCAACGGCACCGTCCCGCAGGCCCTGCGCCGCCTGGGCTACCAGGAGGAGCAGATCGAGGCGATCGTCGCCCACATCGCCGACCACGGCAATGTCGTCGACGCCCCGGGCCTCAAGCACGAGCACTACGAGGTGTTCGACTGCGCCATGGGCGAGCGCTCCATCTCCGCGATGGGCCACGTCCGCATGATGGCTGCGATCCAGCCGTGGATCTCCGGCGCCCTGTCCAAGACGGTCAACATGCCGGAGTCGGCGACCGTCGAGGAGGTCGAGGAGATCTACTTCGAGGCCTGGAAGTTGGGCGTCAAGGCGCTCGCCATCTACCGCGACAACTGCAAGGTCGGCCAGCCGCTCTCCGCCAAGACCAAGGAGAAGGAAAAGACCGAGATCACGGAGAAGGCCGAGGCCACCATCCGTGAGACGGTCGAGAAGGTCGTCGAGTACCGCCCGGTCCGCAAGCGCCTCCCGAAGGGCCGTCCCGGCATCACGACGTCCTTCACCGTCGGTGGTGCCGAGGGCTACATGACCGCCAACTCCTACCCGGACGACGGTCTCGGTGAGGTCTTCCTGAAGATGTCCAAGCAGGGTTCGACTCTCGCGGGCATGATGGACGCCTTCTCTATCGCCGTCTCGGTGGGTCTGCAGTACGGCGTGCCGCTGGAGACGTACGTCTCGAAGTTCACGAACATGCGGTTCGAGCCGGCCGGCATGACGGACGACCCGGACGTGCGGATGGCGCAGTCGATCGTCGACTACATCTTCCGCCGCCTGGCGCTCGACTTCCTGCCGTTCGAGACGCGCTCCGCGCTCGGCATCCACTCCGCCGAGGAGCGTCAGCGTCACCTGGAGACCGGTTCGTACGAGGCCGGCGATGACGAGGTGGACGTCGAGGGCCTGGCCCAGTCGGCGCCGCGTGCACAGGAGCTGAAGGCCGTCGCCACGCCGAAGGCCGAGGTCGAAGCGGCCAAGCCCGCTCCGCAGCAGGCGCACACCAGCGCCGAGTTGGTGGAGATGCAGCTGGGCATCCAGGCCGACGCCCCGCTTTGCTTCTCCTGCGGCACCAAGATGCAGCGGGCCGGCTCGTGCTACATCTGCGAGGGCTGCGGCTCGACCAGCGGCTGCAGCTGACGCCGAGCGCCTTTAGGGCGTGAAGTAGCTGGTCAGGGCGGTGGAGCCGGTCTCGCGGCTCCACCGCCCTGACGCGCGTGACGCCTGGCTGTTGCGTTTGATGCAACGCGCCGCTGCGTCGAGGGCTTGTCGCGGCGACGGCTGTCGTGGCAGGCTCCTGGTCATGATCAAGAGAATCGAGTCCTCCGCCCGCCGATGAGTGAGACGACCGGCACGGGACTGTCCGGATCGCCGACATCGCTGTTCGATCACGCACTTCAGCTGCATCAGTTGGCTCCAGGGGAGCCGCTTCCGCGCGACGGGGAACCGTATCCCGACGACGAGTTGCACCGTTGTCGACGAGGCCCGGAGGCGCCTGAGGACCGGCACTCGGTCGGCAAGGACGTTGCCCTCATCCTGGACAGGCACTTCGCGAGGGCCTCTGCTCTGCCCAGCGAACTGGCGAATGCCTTCCACAACGTCTACGTCCCGATTCACCACAACGAGCACATCGCCGCCGCTGCTGAGCGGGCGGCCAGAGAAAGCGTTCGCCGAACGGCCCGCTGGTTGGTCCGATACGGGACCGATCGATGCGCGGTCACTGTCGGGCTCGCCCTGCTGGCTGCCGTGGGAACAGTCGACGACATCCCGCTGATTCAAACGATCGGGCTGCTCTCCGACCGCTTCGGGCCACTGGCGGCGCACGCATTCGAGCGGCAGACGGAGGGAGTCGAGGCCCTGCTCTGGCTGGCCGAGCGCGTTACCGGCTGGGGACGCGTCTATGTCGTTGAAGCTCTCTGCAGACTCGACGACCCGGCTGCCCGACCTTGGCTGCTTCGCAGAGCCTGCGACGGTGACTTCCTGAATGGATACTTCGCCGGCAAGGTCGCTACAGTCACCCAACTCCACGAGGCGCTTGCCGACTTCGATCCCGACAGCGAGCTGGTCGACCATGTCGGTCGACTGCTTCATCAGATGAGCGACTGCGGAGGGATGGGACTCACTCTCGCTCACTACCCCCATGCGGCAGTGGTTCTGGAAGCCCACGCCCGCCACGTGGGTTTGCTCGCCCCGACCATCGAGCGCTACTTCACGATCGCGGTGCTCACCCAGCACCTCACTACAGAGCCGTCCGAGGCCGCGGGATGTACCGCGGCTCAGCAGCAAGCCCTCCGGGCGGCCTACCTCGAGCTGCTCGACCGAGAAGAGTGGACTCAGGCCGCACGCGCCGGACTCGCAGAGGACGACAACCGGATGCGATGGCTCGCCGATCATCGGGCGCCCCAGTTGAGGCTGCGTGCGTTCCCCGACCGCGAGCCAGATTCGGAGGAATAGTGCACGCCGAGAATGAGTGGTCTCCGCCAGTAGGCCGATCAGAGGTGTGGCCCCGATGAGTCGGGCAGCCTCCGAGGTGCCTTGACGAGAGTCCCATGAGAGGGGCGCCGACCATGTGTCGGCGCCCCTCTTCCCTTGGGACTCTCTTCGCCGGATGCACCGACGAGCGACGCTCAGGGCCGGCGGGCCTTGCCCATCGCCTCCGTGAACGTCGCCGGGTCGTCCTCGAAACCGTGGATGCCGGAGCGGAACTCCCACGCGCTCGATCCCTCGCGTACGAACTCCGCGACCGTGGCGGCCGTCGACCCGAGGACGCCGCCGAAGTCGTCCTCGGCCATGACGGTGTAGCCCTCACGGATGCGCAGGGCCGGATTGATGACGCTGACGAAGGTGCGCTGCGCGGGGCGCTGCTGGATCGCGACACCGACCATCACGCGCGCGTACCGGCCGTCGAGCCTGTCCAGCTCCACGGTCAGGACCTCGTCCCAGCCGAAGCCCTTGCCGTCCTGGCTGTCCCGATTGAGATAGATGGTGCCGTCGGGAGAGCGGCTGTCGAAGTGCACCACATAGGCGGGATCGCCGTACGGATCGCTCGCCAGATAGGTCGCGGCGACGAGATCCAGGTCGGTGGGCGGATCACCCGCCGGACTCGGATCCCACTTGAGCGAGATCTCGACTTTCCGGATCCCCTTGTTGATGGCGTTCACCGGGCTTCCCCTTCCCCGTTGCGCTTGTGGCTCAGCCTGAACTGCCCAGCAGGCAAGGCCGGTTGTCCATCCTGCCACGCGCGCGGCAACGTACGCCGAAGAGCTCTCTTGTCGAGCGTGACCGGCGCCACGCTCCGTGGCCTTACCATGGCGCGGTGCTGGTCAAGTGGATTCGCTGCACCGTGGTGGACCGCCGCGGCTTCGAGCGGGGGCAGCGAAAGTGGGCGGGGCTTCCGGGGGAGCCGGGATTTCGGGGACAGGGTGGGGGTTGGAGCCGGGGACGGCAGGGGGTCGCGCATGTCTTCTCGTTCTGGGAGAGCCGTTCCTTCTACGACTCCTTCATGGCGCGCTCCCACGACAGACTGGCCGCGTCCCAGTCGGGCACCTACAAGGACATGCAGGTCAAACTCTTCGACTACCGCTTCGACGTGAAGACCGGCTTCGAGCCGCGCTTCACCGACGCGGACCTGGTCCGAGTGGCTCACTGTCGTGTCCACGAAGACCGAGCCGAGCACTTCACGCTCATGCAGGAGAAGGTCTGGAACCCGGCGATGGCCGGCTCCCCGGGCATGATCCGTGGGCTTTTCGGTGAGGCGCCGGGCCATGAGTTCCTGGTGCTGTCGATGTGGCGGTCGGCCGCGGAGCACGGCAAGTACCGCACGGAACGTGTGGAGCGACTGGCGCTGCGTGCCCAGACGGAGGCCGACGTCGCGGCCCTCACGGGCGACATCGTCCAGCTCGAATCGACCTGGACGGTTTGAATTCCGGACCCGCTATTGGTGCCTCACGGTGTGGCCGTCGGCGCAGGAAATGTGTGACCTACGCCTTATGAGGCCCGCCCGAGTCCACGATCGGCCCTCAACCGATCTAGGGTTTCGGCATGGCACGACCACGGCGCATCGTCCTTGTCCGGCACGGCGAGTCAACGGGCAATGTTGATGACACCGTGTACGAGCGTGAGCCCGACCATGCTCTGGCCCTGACCGAGCGCGGCTGGCGCCAGGCCGAGGAGACGGGCAAACGGCTGCGGGAGGTGTTCGGCCGTGAGCGGGTCAGCGTCTACGTCTCGCCCTACCGCCGCACGCACGAAACGCTGCGCGCCTTCCACCTGGATCCCGAGGTGATACGCGTGCGCGAGGAGCCCCGGCTGCGTGAGCAGGACTGGGGAAACTGGCAGGACTGCGACGACGTACGCCTCCAGAAGTCCTACCGGGACGCCTACGGCCACTTCTTCTACCGCTTCGCCCAGGGGGAGTCCGGCGCCGACGTGTACGACCGGGTCGGCGGATTCCTGGAGAGCCTGTTCCGCAGTTTCGAGGCGCCCGACCATCCACCGAACGTACTGCTGGTGACCCACGGGCTGGCGATGCGCTTGTTCTGCATGCGCTGGTTCCACTGGACGGTCGCGGAATTCGAGTCGCTGTCCAACCCGGGGAACGCGGAGATGCGGATGCTCGTTCTCGGGGACGACGGCAAGTACACGCTTGACCGGCCTTTCGAACGCTGGCGAGATCCGGAACCGTACGGGATCACCGGATAGAGTGGCAGAGCGATGACCGCTGATTCCTCCCCCGAAGGGCGCCTGGACCGCGCCCTCGCCAGCCTGCGCGGACTCGCGGTGGGAGACGCGCTGGGCTCGCAGTTCTTCGTTCCGGTGAACTACCCGCTGCTGAAGCGCCGTGAGCTGCCGTCCGGCCCCTGGCAGTGGACCGACGACACGGAGATGGCCTGCTCCGTGGTCGCAGTCCTGTCCGCCCACCACCGCATCGACCAGGACGCTCTGGCCCGGTCCTTCGCCGAGCACCATGACTTCGACCGGGGCTACGGCCCCGCGGTCAACCGACTGCTGCGCCTGGTCCGGGAGGGCGGTGACTGGCGCGAGCTGTCGGCCGCGCTCTTCAACGGGCAGGGTTCCTGGGGCAACGGCGCCGCGATGCGGATCGCACCGCTGGGTGCCTGGTACGCGGATGACCCGGAGCAGGCGACACACCAGGCCGAGATCTCGGCCTACCCCACGCACCAGCACCGCGAGGCCGTCGTCGGCGCCATGGCAGTTGCCGCGGCTGCCGCACTGGCCGCCGCTCCCGGCGGCCCGCCCAGCCCCGAATCGCTCCTCGATGACGTCATCGCTCTCATCCCGAAGAGCGCGGTCGGAGCAGGCCTACGGCGGGCGCGGGACATGCTCGACTACGCCGACGCGGCCACCGTCGCGGCTGTACTGGGCTGCGGACGACGTACGACGGCCCACGACACTGTGCCCTTCGCCCTCTGGTCGGCCGCGCGTGCCCTCGGCGATTATGAGCGGGCCTTCTGGACGACCGCGCAGGTCGGCGGCGACGTGGACACCACGTGCGCGATCGTGGGCGGTGTGATCGGTTCCGGGAAGGCTGGGGCGGTGCCTGCCGAGTGGGCGGAGCGGACCGAGGCACTCCCGGATTGGGCGCCGACGGCGGCTTAGCCCCGTTCAGCTGCCCTGGTAGGAACCTTGCTGGTCACGGTCGCGGACTTTCAATGACTTTCTGTGCTTGACGGGAACTCTGCGTGACCATCGGTCCGTTGTCGTGGCAGTTGATGTGCGACCGCTGGGGTCGGACACGCAGGTGTCACGCGAGGGGCGCAGGGGGTGGAGCGATGGGGTTCATGTCGGTGTTGGGCATGCTGTTCGTCTCGGTGGCTGCCGCGTGGGGCGGGCTTCGACCCTCCCGCCCCAGCGGCGCCGGCCGGACGCGGGGCGCCGTGAGGGTGGTGCGGATGGCCGGCTGGTCGTCCTTGCCGTTGGTCCCCCGGACCTTGTCCGGCCATCCGCGGCCCTTCGAGGGCCCCGCCGGGCCAACCGGTTCAGCCGGCCATCGGACCCGCCGTCCCCGCGAGGGCGTCCAGGTCGCTCTTGCGGACCCGGATCACGAACCAAGCGGTGGCCAGGGCGAGTACGGCCATCGCGGCGGCGGCCACGAAGCCCGTCGAGATGCCCTGGGCGAGCACTTCGTGTCCCCACGGTCCGGGCAACTGCTGCGTCTTGGCGAACTCCGCCTTCTGCTCGGCCGATCCCTCCGCCAGGAACTTCGGCAGCTGCTGCTCCGCCTCGTCCTTGCTGGCCGATCCGAACACCGTCGTCAGGATGGACAGACCGAGCGAACCGCCCACCTGCTGAGTGGCGTTGAGGAGCCCGGACGCGGCGCCGGCCTCATGCTGGGCGACACCGGAGACCGCGGTGACCGTCAGGGTCACGAAGTTCAGGCCCATGCCGAAGCCGAACAGCAGCATCGGGCCGAGGACTCCGCCGACGTACGAGCTGTCGGCGCTGAGGAGCGTCTGCCAGGCCAGCCCGGTCGCCGTGAGCGCCGAGCCCACGAGCATGAACGGCTTCGGGCCGAGCACCGGCAGGAAGCGCTGCGAGAGGCCCGCGCCGACGGCGATCACGACCGTCACCGGCAGGAAGGCGAGTCCGGCCTCGATCGGGCTGTATTGCAGCACGTTCTGCACGAACAGCACGATGTAGAAGAACATGCCGAACATCGCCGCGGCCAGGCTGAGCATGATCACGTAAGTGCCCGAGCGGTTGCGATCGGCGAACATCCTGAGCGGGGTGATCGGCTCCTTGGCCCGCGACTCGATGAAGGCGAAGGCCACCAGCAGGACCACCGCGGCGACGAAGGACCCGATGGTCAGGCTGTCCCGCCAGCCTTCGTCCGCCGCGCGGATGAAGCCGTACACCAGGGAGGCCATGCCCGCGGTCGAGGTCAGTGCACCCGCGATGTCGAAGCGTCCGGTGTGCCGCTGGGACTCGCTGATGTACAGCGGCGTGAGCACCGCGATCAGGACGCCTATCGGCACGTTGACGAAGAGCACCCAGCGCCAGTCGAGCCATTCGGTGAGCATGCCGCCGGCGAGCAGTCCGATGGCGCCACCGCCTGCGGAGACGGCGGCGAAGACGCCGAACGCCCGGTTGCGCTCCGGGCCTTCGGGGAACGTCGTGGTGATGAGCGCCAGCGAGGTTGGCGACGCGATCGCGCCCCCCACGCCCTGGAGCACGCGGGCGGCCAGCAACTGCCAGGGCTCCTGCGCGAATCCGCCGAGCAGCGAAGCGAAGGTGAACAGCAGGATGCCGGCCATGAAGACCCGGCGACGGCCCAGAATGTCACCCGCGCGACCGCCGAGAAGCAGCAGGCCACCGAAGGTGAGCGTGTAGGCGCTGACGACCCACGTGAGGTCGGTGGTGCTGAAGTTGAGGGCATTTTGAATGTGCGGCAGAGCGATGTTCACAATCGTCGCGTCGAGTACCACCATGAGTTGGCAGGCCGCGATGACGGTGAGCGCGATACCGGGATGCCCTTCCCGGCGGGCCGCACCTGGTTTCTGATCCTTGATCAACTGAGAGGTTGTCACTATGGGTCCCCCACAAGTGCCTTAGTGAACGCTCGCGTTCACTGTCGCGTCAACCGTAGTGAGTCCCCAGTAGTGAACGCAAGCGTTCACTTATGTTGTTGTCGCGCGGTCTGTCCCCCCGTAGTTGCCGCGCAGAGCTCCCGTATCCCCGAAATCCCCGCCTCGCTTGTTCGTTGGAGACGCTCAGATGGTTACCTCGCGCTGGACGGCCGCCTCCGCTCGGACGGCCTCTCCCCGCCGCCGTGGCGCCGCGCTCGAACGCGCGATCCTCGATGCCGCGCTGGAGCAGCTCAGTACGGTCGGTTGGAACGGCCTCACGATGGAGGGCGTCGCCGCCGGCGCCCAGACGGGGAAGGCCGCCGTCTATCGGCGCTGGCCCTCCAAGGAGGATCTCGTCGCCGATGCGCTGCGGGCCGGGCTGCCGAACTTCGCGTCGGCTCCCGACCTGGGGGGTGTGCGCGAAGATCTGCTCGAGCTGTGTCGGCAGGCGCGGGACGCGATGTTCTCCCGGCCTGGTTTCGCGCTGCGGTCAGTGATTCACGAATGCGACAGCCTTCAGGCCGAGCGCTTTCATGGTGTGATCTTCGAGGGTGTCGTGGAGCCGACGATCGCCTTGCTCCGAGAGGTCATCAACCGTGGCATTGAGCGGGGGGAGGTGCGGGCCGACGCGGCGAACGGCTACGTCTTCGACGCCATTCCGGCCATGATGATGTACCGGTCAAAGATGTGCACGAGCGAATGGAATGATCGAGATCTCGAGGAGATGGTCGATCAGTTGATGCTTCCGCTGCTCCGCCCGACCGCTCACTGAACCGTGGCTGGACCGGCCCGGAGGTGGCCTCGGTGAACCAGGGTGTCGAAGCTGGTTCCGGTCGGCGTACGCTAAGGGCGCCATGCCGTACGAACCGCCTACTCACACCGTCGAGCGCTCCCTCCGAGCCACGACCGGAGCGAAGATCATTGCCGGTGTCGACGAGGTGGGGCGCGGTGCGTGGGCCGGCCCTGTCAGCGTCTGCGCCGCGATCACCGGACTGCGCCGACCCCCCGAAGGCCTCACCGACTCCAAGCTGCTCACCGTCAAGCGGCGCACCGAGCTCGCCGTCCTGCTGCGGACGTGGGTGACCTCGTACGCCCTGGGACACGCCTCTCCGGAGGAGATTGACGCCCTGGGGATGACTGCCGCGTTGCGGCTCGCCGCGGTGCGTGCCCTGGAGGCCCTGCCGGTCCGGCCCGACGCGGTGATCCTCGACGGGAAGCATGACTATCTCGGGAACCCCTGGAGGGTCCGGACGGTCATCAAGGGTGACCAGTCATGTGTGGCGGTCGCGGCGGCCTCGGTGATCGCCAAGGTGCAGCGCGACAAAATGATGGCCGAACTGGGTATCGACCATGCAGACTTCGGTTTTGCGGACAACGCCGGGTACCCGTCGCCCGTGCACAAGGCCGCACTGGCGGAGCGGGGGCCCACCCCGTACCACCGGTTGTCGTGGGCGTATCTTGATGCGCTGCCCCAGTGGCGGCACCTCAAGAAGGTCCGCAGCTGGGTGGAAGGAAGCGTTCCGGAGATCGAGGGGCAGCTCGGCTTCGACTTCTGACGATTCCGCTCGCACTTGTGTGCCACCCGGCCATGCGAGCCGCACCAGCGTTTGATAAAAATCAGCTCATGCCTCTCATTCCCGAGGAGCCTCAGATTCACGAGAGTGCCCAGGGTCCCCGCGCCACGCCGGCCAGCGGCCGCACCGCGCCGACCCCTCGTCCCGTACCCGGCCCCCGCCCCGCGGCTCCGTCGCGTCCCGGCCGACCCGGGCCTGTGCGGCCCGCGCCGCCGGTGCAACGTTCGCCGCGTGACGTGGCCGTGGCCAAGCCCGGACCGTCGGGTCCGGCTGCTCCCGCCGCCTCCGCTCCGGCCGCGGCGACCCCGCAGATCCAGCTGATCCCGGCCTCGCTCGAGGGCGCGCTCGACGCTGCCGAGGAAGCCGTCGACCTGCTCCTGGAGTCGGGCCGCGCCCCCAGCGACGTGCTGGTGATCACCACCGGCGAACAGCACCCGTGGGCCGCCCACGAGCTGTCCTTCGGTGAAGCGTCCTACTGGGCGCAGCATGACGCCGGTGACGACGTCTTCTACGCCGATGCCTCCGTCGCGGGTCGTGCCGCGTCGCGTCCCGTGGTCGTGGTGGCCGTCAACGGCGGTCCCGAGACCGCTGCCGCCAACGCCCTGCCTCTGGCCCTCGGCCGGGCCGGCGCCCTGCTGATCGTCTGCGGTGACCCGCAGCGGATCAACTCCGTGCTGGGCGTGGGCGTCTGAGTCGTTCCGGCTCGTCCTGGGGGACACTCCGCAGGACACCGGGGGGATGGGGCGTCGATCTGGCGGCGTCTGCACGGCGGGCATTCCGGCGTGCACGGATGACCGGAAGGGCGCGCTGGGTGCAGGCCTGTCGGGTCGGGACCGGGACGTGAGTCCACGCCGTACCGATGAGTCGGCGTGGAGCGTCTCGCCGCGAGGGTCGGCCGAGCGCCGGGCGCATGTTGCTGCCGGGGAGCCAGTGCGGGAAAGCCCTGACTGGTTCACGGCGTGAGCTGAGCGGGCTTTCGTTCGACGGCTACTCGCTGGCTGCTCGGTGGCGCTCGCAGCGGCTTGGCGGTCCGCACCGGGTCGTCGTGTCCCTTGGCCGTCGTACCTGATGCGTCCTGTCGCGTGGCAGCCTGCGGCTCGACAGTGTCGTCAGCCGAGGACTCCTGTCGCTGTCCTCAGCGAGCCGCTGCGCGCCGTAGGACCTCCGAGGCCGCGCCGCCGGTGCGTGGCAGCGGGAGCGGTGACTCGGACGTGGCGAAGGGCTCCGGCGCCGAGTCCGTGCTGGGGCGGCGGCCGCCACGGCCCTCGCCGAGGACCTGCCAGCCGTCACGGGTCAGCGTGATGTACGCGCCGCATCGCAGGCCGTGCAGGGTGCAGGCGTCACGCAGGCCCCACATCCATGCGCCGTCCTCCTCCGTCCAGCGAGCGTCGCCGTCGCGGCAGTAGAGCAGGACGGCGGTCCGCGCGGGGGTGCGGCGCCTCAGGTCGTGCGGGATGACACGGCGGAGCTGCGCGAGCAGCGCGTTGCGGAACATCCAGCCGTCCGCCGGGGAAGGGCGGCGCGTGAACGAGGCACTCGCCCGTACGCGCTCGTCTACGTCGAGGACGGCCACGATCGCGGTAGTCGGCCCTGGGCGGTGCCGGGAGTGCAGTCCACTGACGACCTCGCGGGGACTACGCAGCAGCGGGATGCCCGCGGCGGCCCACTCCGCTGGTTCGAGCATGCGGGCCAGAGGGTTGGCGGATGCGGCGGACAGGTCGGCTGACGTCGACACGGATGCCGCAGAGGACGGAGCGAATCCGAAGGTCACGGTCCTCCCTTCGGCTACGCGCCCACACTGCGGGCGAGGTCGGAATCGGGGAGCGCACACCGCAGCAGAGCCCTACCGGATCACGGACGAGCCGTGCGGGGAGCGGACTTCAATTCTTCCTGTCGAACCTGAATGCGGCAACGAGCAATTGGGGCCACCGACCGTTATCTGGTGGTGCGAGGGTTATATCCCTACCCAGTGCGTCACTGGGCGACGCATGGGGCGACCTGCACCACCAGGTCATTGATGCTCGCCGCACTCCGTCCACGGTCCGTGAGCGCCTGTTGCGCCGGGTGAGGTGGCTGATTGTCAGTGGCATCGGGTTGCATGGAGACATGGACGATCTGGAGCTCCGTACCGAAGCCGATGCCATCCTCGCCGAGCTCGTCGGCGACCCGGGCGGTTCGGCCCGGCTGCGGGAGGACCAGTGGCAGGCGGTGGCGGCCCTGGTGGAGGACCGCCGACGTGCCCTGGTGGTGCAGCGCACGGGCTGGGGCAAGTCGGCGGTGTACTTCGTCGCCACCGCTCTGCTGCGCCGACGTGGTGCCGGCCCGACCGTGATCGTCTCGCCCCTGCTCGCGTTGATGCGCAACCAGGTCGAGTCGGCGGCGCGAGCCGGTATCCAGGCCCGGACGATCAACTCCGCCAATCCCGAGGAATGGGACACCATCTACGAGGAGGTCGAGCGCGGTGAGACCGACGTACTCCTCGTGAGCCCGGAGCGCCTCAATTCCGTGGACTTCCGTGAGCAGTTGCTGCCCAAGCTCGCTGCCACGACCGGCCTGCTGGTGGTCGACGAGGCGCACTGCATCTCCGACTGGGGCCACGACTTCCGGCCCGACTACCGCCGGCTCCGGGCGATGCTCGCCGCGCTCGCCCCCGGGGTTCCGGTGCTGGCGACGACGGCGACTGCCAATGCCCGCGTGACCGCGGACGTCGCCGAGCAGCTGGGTACCGGCGTTGGTGAGGCCCTGGTGCTGCGCGGCTCGCTGGAGAGGGAGAGCCTGCGGCTGGGTGTGGTGCAGCTGCCGGACGCGGCCCACCGTCTGGCCTGGCTGGCCGAGCACCTGGACGAGCTGCAGGGTTCCGGGATCATTTACGTGCTCACGGTGGCCGCGGCCGAGGAGGCCACCGCGTTCCTGCGGCAGCGCGGCTTCCAGGTGTCCTCTTACACGGGGCGCACGGAGAACGCGGACCGGCTGCAGGCCGAGTCCGACCTGCTGGCGAACCGGGTCAAGGCGCTGGTCGCGACGTCGGCGCTGGGCATGGGGTTCGACAAGCCGGATCTGGGCTTCGTGGTTCACCTCGGCTCGCCTTCCTCGCCGATCGCCTACTACCAGCAGGTCGGCCGCGCCGGCCGCGGCGTCGAACACGCGGACGTGCTGCTGTTGCCCGGCAAGGAGGACGAGGCCATCTGGCGCTACTTCGCCGATACGGCCTTCCCGCCCGAGGCGCAGGTCCGCCAGACCCTCTCGGCACTTGCGGAGGCGGGACGCCCGCTGTCGGTACCGGCCCTGGAGGCGGCGGTGGATCTTCGGCGTACCCGGCTGGAGACCATGCTCAAGGTCCTCGACGTGGACGGGGCGGTCAAGCGGGTCAAGGGCGGCTGGATCTCCACCGGTGAGCGATGGGTGTATGACGCCGAGCGGTACGCGTGGGTGGCACGGCAGCGAACGGCCGAGCAGCAGGCCATGCGCGAGTACGTGAACACGACGCAGTGCCGGATGGAGTTCCTGCGCCGGCAGCTGGACGACGAGGGGGCCATCCCGTGCGGCCGCTGCGACAACTGCGCGGGCACCTGGATCGCTTCGTCGGTCTCGGCCGAGGCTCTGACGGGTGCGGCGAAGGAGCTGGATCGCCCGGGGACGGAGGTCGAGCCGCGCCGGATGTGGCCGACAGGGATGCCCGCGCTGGGCATCGACCTCAAGGGCCGTATCCCGGCCAAGGAGCAGTGCTCCACCGGGCGGGCGCTGGGCCGGCTCTCGGACATCGGCTGGGGCAACCGCCTGCGGCCCCTGCTGGCCGAGAACGCGCCCGACGGTCCGGTTCCCGACGACGTCCTGCAGGCCGCGGTCGCGGTCCTCGCCGACTGGGCGCGCTCACCGGGTGGCTGGGCGCCGAACGTGCCGGACGCCTCTGCCCGGCCGGTGGGAGTCGTCGCCGTGCCGTCCCTGGCCCGGCCGCAACTGGTCGGTTCCCTCGCCCAGGGCATCGCGACCATCGGCCGCCTCCCGTATCTGGGAGACCTGACGTACACGGGGCCGGGTGGCGCGCATGCTGCTCGGCGCAGCAACTCCGCTCAACGCCTGCGGACGCTGGCCGACACGTTCACCGTCTCCGAGGAACTGGCCGCTGCCCTGGCAGGCTCGCCGGGCCCCGTCCTGCTCGTGGACGACTACACGGACTCGGGCTGGACCCTTGCCGTCGCCGCCCGTCTCCTGCGTCGGGCCGGCAGCGAAGTGGTTCTTCCTCTGGTCCTCGCTGCGGCGGGTTGAGCTGCCCTGGGGGTTGTGGTGGAGACAGACGGTGATGGGCGGCGCCGAGCGGCTCGGCCGTGGCAAGGGCTTTGCCGGCGCGCGCTGCCGGTGACGTTCGCCTGAGAGAAGCCGGTGACGGTCGCCTGACGGCGAGCGCGGGCCGCCGTGGTGGTCGGGGCTCGGTCAGGAGCCGGTGCGTGTGTGAAGCGTGGCGATTCGGTCCCGCAATTCAGGTGGCGTTGGAGTACATCGGCCAGTGCCCGCTGTGCGGAACCTGTGCCAACTGGCCATTCGCCGTGAGTTTCGGCAGGTAGGGCAGGGACGCCTGCTGCGCGCCGTACACGAACATGCGCGGAAAGGGCAGCGAGAGGAACTCGGGCAGCACGTCGCCGTGGGCGGCCTGCTCGCCCATCGACTCGGAATCCCGCGTACCGCGGCGGGGCGCACCTTGTGCCGCAGCGAGGCTGCGTACAGGGCCCTCGCGTACTTGGGAGAGCGCAGGGCGCGCGCGACGAGACCTTCCAGGCGTCGCTCGTGGCCGTTCGCGGGATGCATGACGATCTGCGGGCTCAGAAAGCACTGCTCGGGCGCGAGGTTGCCCTCGACCAGGATCGAGATCTTCGTCTACACCCTGGTCTCGCATCCGGAGTGAACGGCGCCGCGCGTCCCGTGAATGACGCCGCGCACCAGTGAATGACGCCGCGCACCAGCGCACGGCATTGCGCACATCCGAGCGGATTGTCGTGTCCCTGGTCGGACTTATCCACAGGGTCAAGCGGAACATTGTGATCCGGGAGATCGTCTGTCGCATGACGAATCACAGCGAAGCGACTGGCTTTTCCGAGAACGACGACGCCGGGCGCGGCGAACAGCCCCTCGCCCCTGGGTCAACCGACCCCAACGGAGGGGGACTGCCCGAGCATCAGGTCACTCTGCGCACCCCGGCCGAACTCGCCGATGCGCTGCCGTATCTCCTTGGCTACCGCCCCGAGGACAGCATCGTCCTCGTCGCCCTGCACGACAGGGCAGGCCGGGGACGGTTCGGTGGCCGAGCGCGGCTCGGCATTCCCGCGAGTGCGGACGACTGGGACTCCGCGGCCGGGCAGTTGGCCCACGGCCTCGTGACGGGCAGTGAGCGCAGGGGAGTCCGGCCGGAGCAAATGGTGGCCTTCCTCTGCCAGGAACCGGCCAAGGGCGAGACGGGCCGCCAGGTCATGGAACGGCTGCGACCGCTGGCCCAGAAGATGCGTGTCGCCTGCGGCAATCTGGACGTGCCGGTGATCGAGGCCCTGTGCATCTCGGACGGCCGCTTCTGGTCGTACTGCTGCGACCGCGCCGAGTGCTGCCCGCCCGAGGGCCGTCCGATGGGCCTGCCCGGTACGTCCGTGCTGGCCGCCGCGGCCACGTACGCCGGAGTGCAGGTGCGCGGCACGCTGCGCGAGTTGCGGGCCAGGTTGCTGCCTTGGGAGACCGCGGGCGTCCCGGAGCAGGAGGCGGCCCTGGACAGGGTCGGCGTGGAACTGGTCACCAGGATCCTGGACGACACGAAACGCGCGGGCGTGGCAGAGGAGACGCTGGAGCTGGCGGAGCGGCTCAGGTGCCGGTTCGCCGAGGCTCCACCTGTGTCCGGAACCCTCACCTCGGATCTCCGTGATGACGGGCTGCTCGGTCACGACGAAGCCGCGAGGCTCGTTCTGGGTCTTCAGGACCGTGCGACCCGCGACCGCGCGGCCGAGTGGATGGAGGGCGACGATGCCGCTCCCGCGCTCCGACTCTGGCGGGCACTGGCCCGCCGCTGTGTCGGACCGTACAGCGAGCACGCGGCGGCGCCCCTCACCCTCGCCGGCTGGGTCGCCTGGTCCACCGGCGATGAGCTGGAGGCCCGAGAGGCCCTCGCCATGGCACTGGGTGTCGACCGCGACTACCTCTTCGCCCGTCTGCTGCATCAAGCCTGCAACGAGGGGCTGGACCCCGAGTCGATCCGCCGCTGCCTGCGCGCAGAACGCGTGAGCCGTGAGCAGGAGGACACGGGGCAGCTCGACCAGCCGGAGCACGTCGAAGAGCCGGTGCGGGGTGACGGGGCGGTGTGCTCGCCGAAGTCCGGGGAGGGTGGCGGTCGCCGATCTCGGCAGACGACGGGTGCTGCCGGCAGCCTGCCTCGGTCAGCCAGGGGCACCGGGCGGAACCCGGGGGAGCGGGGCGCGAGGGGGTCGCGTGTCGCGCGTCCTCGTGCGTCGGCGGGAAGCCGTCCCGGTGCCGTGCAGCCGGGCGGCACGGCACCGGGGAACTCGAAGGGTTCGGCTCCGCGTACGTCGAGGAAGGGCGCCGCTCGCCGGAGTGGACCCCGTCCGGACGGCCTGAGCCCTGGAGGAGCCGGCGGGGAGGGGGACGCGTGAGGCGTCGAGGGCGTAGCGCCGACCGAGATCGTGGAAGCGTTGGCAACTACTTGCGAGGCCGCTTGGGCGGGGGTGTGCGGAGCCTCAGCTGCGTGGGTGGGGATGCCGTGGAGGGGCTCAGCTGCGTGAGCGGGGACGCCGTGGAAGGGCTCAGCTGCGTGAGCGGAGACGCCGTGGAAGGGCTCAACGGCCCGGGCCGGAACGCGTGGAGGTCCCCAGCTGCGTCGGCCAGCCCGGCCAGCCGGCCAGCCCGGCCAGCCGGCCAGCCTGGCCAACGCGGAGACGCTCCAGCGGAGTTACCCGGTCACGGGCGTGACCTGGAGGGATCTGCCCCCGTTCACCTGAGTGGCGGAACGCCTGAACCGGCCGTGCCGCCGCACCGCCCCTGTCACTCCGGGTCCCCCAGCCGGCGCCGCACACGCCTGCGGCGCACAGAGCGCAGAGGAAGCCGCCCCATGCCACAGTCGACTCCGGTGCCGGCGCCTATCCCGGTGCCCCCGCCGACGCCGATGCCACCGTCGACTCCGGCCTCCAGGGCCGTTGACGATCGCCCGACCCCTGGCGGACTGGTGCCGTCCCAACGGCTGGGTACGGGGCGGCCTCCGGCCGGGGACGATTCGGTGCGGCGCACGCCCAGGAACCCGAGCGATACGCCTCGACGCGATGCCTCTCGGAGCGGCGAGTTAGGCGGTGCAACTCAAAGCGCCCATGGCGGCGACGCCTCTCGGACCGCGGAGCGCGGCAGCGCACCTCGGACCGCCGATTACGCCGACGCACCTCGGACCGCCGATTACGCCGACGCACCTCGGACCGCCGATTACGCCGATGCCCCTCGCAGCGCCGACTACGGCAACACCCCTCGACGCTCCGAGCCCTCCAACCGGCCGACGACCCAAACCCCCTCGCCCACGACGCCCACACACCAAAGCCCGGCATGGCCGCCAACTCCCGACCACGCACGGCGCGCGTCCCGGCCTCCAGGCATCCCCTCGTCGGCTCAGCCGCCAACGACACCAACCACACCAATCCCACGTCGGTCAGACCTGCCTCCCACCCACAACGCCCTCATCTGCGTAGCACTGCCTGGCCTCGCCATGTCGACGGATCAAGGGCAGTTGACGGGCCGAGGTCTCGACGGTTTCTACCGTGCAGGTCGTCGCATGCTCTCGCGCTGTCAGATCCGTGTGGCCGGGCGTGAGCCGCTCGCCGTACAGGCCCGGATGACCGGGGCCGACCGCGCCCGGTTCGTGGGCACACTGCGCAGTTCCCCGCAGGCGGGCCCCGACCCTGACGTCGTAGTCGAGCGAACCCGTCACGCGGACGGCACCGAGCGGATCACGCTGCACAGCGCGGCAGCCCGCCCCCTGCGTCTGCCGGTCGAGGTCGCCCTGGGCACGGACCTGGCCGACCTCGGTGCGATCGCGAGCGGCACGGCGGGACCGGAACTCCCCGCCACCGTCCACGACTGCGGCCTGCGCTGGTCGTCCGCCAAGGGGAGCTCGGCAGTGACGGCCGACCCCCCGCCCGCCGACGCGCTGGCCTCGGCCGGGCTGCTGCGCTGGGAGTTCGTACTGCCCCCGGGCGGCAGCGCGATCATCGAGCTCCGGGTGCGGCCGGACGGTGCCGGACCCGTGCGTGCCGTGGGCAGAGCAGCGACCAGTCCGCTGGCGCCGGCGCGTGCTGCAGGCGACGACCCCGCGGTGGAGGCGCTGCTGCGGACGAGCATTGAGGACCTCCAGGCCCTCCTGCTGCGCGACCCGGCCCACCCCTCCGACATCCACCTGGCCGCGGGGGCGCCGTGGCGCTGTGGCCTGGCCCCGGCCGAGGCCCTCGCAGCGGCCCGGATGACGCTGCCTCTGGGCGCCCGGCTCGCCGCAGGCACGCTGCGCACTCTCGCCCGTACCCAACTCCGGGGCCAGGGAGCGCAGTCCGGCATGATCCCCGCGCCGTTGAGGGACGCCGGCACCCATCTGCCACCCGGCTGCACAGGCACGGAGGCCACGCTGCTCTTCCCCGCACTGCTCGCGGAGGCCCGACGCTGGGGGCTGCCCGAGCCCGAGACCGAGGAACTCCTCCCGGCGGCCGAGCGGTGTCTGACCTGGCTGCGGAGCAGCGTGGGCGACGGCATGTATCTGCCCGACCCGCAGCCCGGCGGTCCCGTCCGCTGCGAGACCCAGGCCCACGCCCATCGTGCGGCACTGCTCGGTGCCGATCTGCTCGACGCCTTCGGCAGACCGGGCGGTGCCGAGCTGCGGCACTGGGCCGCGGCGCTGCGGCAGGCGTTCCGTGCGGACTTCTGGATCGACGACCTGGGCGGCGGCCGGCCCGCGGCAGCCCGGGCGCCGGACGGACGCCTCGTGCCGCATCTGGGCGCCGCCGCCGTCCATCTGCTCGACACCGGCCTGCTGGGCGGAGGTGAACAGGCGCCCGGCCTGCTCGACAGGGTGCAGACCGAGCAGCTCGCCCGGCTGCTAGGCGGTCCGGCCATGGACTCGGGCTGGGGCCTGCGCGGGCTGGGCGTGAAGGAGGCGGGACACAACCCGTTCGGTCACCGAAGTGGCGCGGTGCGGGTCCACGAGACGGCGCTCGCCGTCGCGGGCCTCGCCACGGCCGACTACGAGAAGGAGGCGAGCGCACTGCTGCGAGGCGTCCTGGCCGCCGCTGCCGTGTTCGGCCACAGGCTGCCCGACATGTACGCGGGGGAGCGGCGCACCGACGGGAGTGCACCCCTCCCGCATCCGGCGGCCTGCCGCCCTGCGGCCACGGCGGCGGCAGCCGGAGTGGTGCTGCTGACCACGCTCGCGGGCATCCGCCCGGATGCTCCGGCGGGGACGGTCACAGTGCGCCCCGTGCGCAGTGCGCCGCTGGGCGAGATCGTCCTGACCGGCCTCCGGGTCGCCGGGGCGCCGTTCTCCGTACGTGTCGGCCGCCTGGGTCTCGCCATGGTCGAGGAGGCCGCCGACGGGCTGCAACTGAGGGCCTGACCTCGCACGACGCCCGGCGGCACGACATGGGGAGGGGCGGTGAGGCCCACACCGGGACCGAATTGGATCAGTCATCGATGAGGCCGACGAAGGGAGTGTTTATCGTCAAGCAGACGACTATGATCGCCGCATGCCCTACGACCCGTCAGCGTTTCCGCCCTTTGCCGTCACCGTGGACCTGGTCGTGCTGACCGTGCGCCGCCATGCCCTGTGCGCGCTGGCGGTGCGCAGGGGCGAGCCGCCGTTCCAGGGGCGCTGGGCACTGCCGGGTGGGTTCGTACGGGCCGACGAGGACTTGGCGCAGGCAGCCGCGCGCGAGTTGGCCGAGGAGACCGGGCTGAGGGCCCACGACCCGGCTGTCCCGGCGCAGGACAACGGCGCCCACCTGGAGCAGCTCGCGACCTACGGTGACCCCAAGCGGGATCCGCGGATGAGGGTGGTCAGCGTTGCCCACCTGGCGCTGGCCCCCGACCTCCCGGCCCCCCGCGCGGGCGGCGACGCCAGCAACGCCCGCTGGGCGCCGGTCGACGAACTCCTGCAGCAGGGCGGTTACGGCCGCGACAGCGAACCGGTCGCACCGCTCGCCTTCGACCACGCCCAGATCCTGTCCGACGGAGTGGAGCGTGCCCGCTCCAAGATCGAGTACTCGTCGCTGGCCACGGCGTTCTGCCCCACGGAGTTCACCGTCGGTGAACTGCGCCGGGTCTACGAGGCCGTGTGGGGCGTGGCGCTCGACCCGCGCAACTTCCACCGCAAGGTGACGGGCACGCCGGGCTTCCTCGTCCCGACCGGCGGTACCACCACGCGCCAGGGCGGCCGTCCCGCCCAGCTTTTCCGCGCCGGCGGAGCCACGCTGCTCAACCCCCCGATGCTGCGGCCCGAGGTCTGACGCGGACCAGAAGCGCGGCGTGGACCGGGACGCACCCTCGACGCCGAGGCGGGCTCGGGATCGACGTCATGGGATCCGAACGGGGCTCAGGGGCAAGGATCACGGCATGCGACCGGGCTCAGGAGCAAGGGTCACGTGATCCGAACGCGGCTCGGGAACCGGGGCGACGGGTCCCGAACGCGGCTTGGGAACATGCGCCACACGTCCCGAACGCGGCTCAGGAACGTGGGCCACGGGTCCCGGACAGTGGTCGAGAACGAGGGCCACAGGCCCCGAACAGCGCTCGGAAACGAGGACCTCGAAATCCCTCCAAGCCGAATCCCGCCTGCGCAGCGGGCCTTGCCCTACCCGAAAAAACGGACATAGCGCGCTATCTTGCTGCGAGTGATCCAGGCCATCGGACTGACCAGCGACCCGCGCAAGGAGCTTCCTCCTGCCGTCGACGACGTCTCCTTCGAGGCCCACGCGGGCCGCGTCACCGCGCTGCTCGGGGCGTCGGGAGCGGGCAAGACGACGGTGCTCAGACTCATGCTCGAACTCCAACGGGGCCGTGGAATCACCTACTTCAGGGGCCGCCCCCTGCACCGCATCGCCCATCCTTCGCGCGAAGTCGGCGTGCTGCTGGGCGACCTCCCCGGGCACCCGGCGCGCACGGTCCGTGGGTATCTGCGCATGCTGTGCGCCGCCGCGGGCGTTCCGGCCCGGCGCGCCGACGAAGTCCTGGAGGTGGTCGGGCTCGTCAGCCTGCGCGAGGAACGCCTCGGCACCCTCTCGCGCGGCATGGACCGTCGCCTCGGCCTGGCCTGCGCGCTGCTGGCCGACCCGCACACCCTCGTCCTCGACGGCCCCGCCGCGGGGCTCTCGGGCCGCGAGAGCCGCTGGCTGCACGGCATGCTGCGGGCGCACGCGGCTCAGGGCGGCACGGTCCTGCTGACCACGGCCGACCCGAAGGAGGCCGCGCGCACCGCCGACCGGGTCGTCACGCTGAAGCGAGGCCGACTCGTCGCCGATCAGGATGCCGCCGACTTCGCCCGTACCCGGCTGCGCCCCCGCGTCGCCGTCCGCACCCCCCACGCCTCCCGCTTCGCCTCCCTGCTCACCAAGGAGGCGCGCACCGCACACCGTTCCGTCGAGGTCGTACGCGAGAGCGGCAATCGTCTGTCCGTGTACGGCAGTACGTGCGCCGATGTCGGCGAGACCGCGTTTCGCCACGGCATCCTCGTCCACCAACTCGCCGACGAGATCGGGGACATGGGCCCCGGCGCCGGGGTGGGCCCCCAGCCGACCGAACCGCGAACCGGCGAGGTGCCGCACACGTCGGACGTCGAATTGGCCGCTGCCGGTGGCCGTGGGCGCAGGACCACGGCGCCGCAGGCGCCGGACGCAGGGTCGGCCCCAGCCACCGCGCAGGAGGCGTCGGCATCAGCCTCGAGCGCATCCGCGGAGGTTCCGCAGGCACGGGCAGGCGTTCCGCGACCGGCCGACGCAGCCACCGCCGGGGCGTCCGCGCAGGCCGCCGCATCGTCGCGTCCGCCGGGTTCCGCTGCCGTCGCTCTCCCCGATCTCCCGCCCCCCATCTCCGTCCGCCCCGCCCCCAGCCCCCTCCGCCCCCTCCGCTACGAGCTCCGGCGTGCCCTCGGTGTCGGTACCAGCTTCGTCACCGGCGCCGCCGTGCTCGTGGTGTCAGCCCTCACCGCAGTACTGCTGGCACGCGTCGGGCACACGCCGCAGGCGCGGCTGATGGCCGGGTGGCCGCAGCAGTTCCCGCTGCCGCCCGCGGCGCTCGGCGCCGGGCTCCTCGGCGCGATCGCGTTCGGCGACGAGTTCCGCCACCCCGCCCTGGCGGCGGATCGCGGCACCGTGCCCCGTCGGCTGGGGCTGCTGGCCGCGAAACTCCTCGTCGCCACCGTCACCGCGCTGGTGCTGGCCGTCCTCACCGTGGGCTGTGACACCGAAGTGCTCTATCTCGTATACGGACCGGAGCTCGCGGAGGTTCCCGCGGACTGGCTTTCGCTGAGCGTGAGTTGGATCGGCCTCATGATCGGCTGCGCATGGGCCGGAGTCCTCGCGGCGGGCCTCTTCCGGTCCACCACGGCCGGGCTCGCGGCGGTGGTCGCCGTGCCCATCGTCGTCGTACCCCTCGTACAGAAGGTCCTCGAAGGACCGTCTGTACGGACGGCGGCCGGGTTTCCGCTGCGGCTGCGGGAGCTGGTCCTGTCGCAGTGGCCGTTCGGGGGAGAGCGCTATCTGGAAGCCGTCGCGCGTGTCGTCGCCCAACCCGTCGGCGGCGCCCTGACGTTGTCGCTCACCGCCCTGCTCTGCGCCTACCTGCTCACGACCCTGCGTGGCAGGGTCCGATGACGACCATCCGTGCCGCTACCGTTCCTGTCGTGCGCACAACTCCCCGGGGGAAGCCCATTTCTTTCCGATAAGGCGTCAATTGCGACGGGGTGAGCGATCACCCTTTCGTGTGCTTTTCACCAAAGACCTCAAGGGAGTTGAGGACGGCGCCGACAAAGGATGCGTGAGTACCCTTGCGCACACCATGATGACCGCCGCCCGCTCCGCAGACTCCGGCCTCGCCGGCCCGGGCGAACTCGACCGCTACCCCTACGCCGAGGCCCCCGTCGCCGACCGCGTCGGCGCCCCCGTCTGGGACGGCGGGGACCCGGAGCTGGGCCGCGTGGGCCGGCGCGCCGCCGGCAGCCGCGGACGCGGGCTGCACGGCCAACTCGTCCAACAGCTCGGCCAGATGATCGTCTCCGGCGACCTGGGCGCCGACCGTCCGCTCGTGCCCGAGGAGATCGGCCAGCGGTTCGAGGTCTCCCGCACCGTCGTCCGAGAGTCGCTCCGTGTCCTGGAGGCCAAGGGCCTGGTCAGTGCCCGTCCGAACGTCGGCACGCGCGTGCGTCCCGTCAGTGACTGGAACCTCCTCGACCCGGACATCATCGAATGGCGGGCCTTCGGACCGCAGCGCGACGACCAGCGCCGGGAGCTCAGCGAGCTGCGCTGGACGATCGAGCCGCTGGCCGCCCGCCTCGCCGCCGGGCACGGGCGCGATGACGTCCAGCAGCGGCTCGGTGACATGGTCGAGATCATGGGCCACGCGATGGGGCAGGGTGACGTGCTCACGTTCTCCCGCGCCGACGCCGAGTACCACTCGTTGCTCATCCAGGTCGCGGGCAACCGCATGCTGGAGCACCTTTCGGGGATCGTCTCGGCCGCCCTCCAGGTCTCCGGCGGGCCCGTGACGGGCTGCGACCGGCCGAATGAGGCGTCGCTGGCGCAGCACGGCAGGATCGTCGACGCCCTTGCCGCCGGTGACGGCGCGGCCGCCGAGGCGGCCATGCGCCAGCTGCTCACCGTCCACCCCGAGGTCGAGCGCGTGGTGCCCGCGCCCCGCGAGCACTGACCGCGCCACCGGGTGGCGCGGCCGGGATGCCTCCCCCTCCTGTGGCATCTCCCGGTCTGCGCTCCCACCCCCGTCGGACCCGCAGGATCCAGTACGGATCCTGCGGGTCCGACGGTGCGACGAGGCCGTGAAATCGCCGTACAGTGCATGGTTCGGGCCGTGGGCGACCTGTTATGTCTGCGTCTGTCTGCTTTTGATCGGTTACGGGATGTGACTCGGGCCACGCAGAATGGGCGTAACGCTTGGGGAAACAGCGCGATGACCTAAGAGGTGACTGCCGAGGAGGGAATACGGACGCCGCTCCAGGCGCTGTGATTCTTCCCGGCCCCCGCCCGCACCGTCGGCCCAATCCCCAAGCCGGTGGTCGGCTCCTGTCCGCCGTGGACGGGGCCGGAAGCCGTTTTCCAACGTTCCGAGAGGTTGTTCGTGTCGGCCAGCACATCCCGTACGCTCCCGCCGGAGATCGCCGAGTCCGTCTCTGTCATGGCTCTTATCGAGCGGGGAAAGGCTGAGGGGCAGATCGCCGGCGACGATGTGCGTCGGGCCTTCGAAGCTGACCAGATTCCGGCCACTCAGTGGAAGAACGTACTGCGCAGCCTCAACCAGATCCTCGAGGAAGAGGGTGTGACGCTGATGGTCAGTGCCGCGGAGCCCAAGCGCACCCGTAAGAGCGTCGCAGCGAAGAGTCCGGTCAAGCGCACCGCAACGAAGACGGTCGCGGCGAAGACGGCGACCGCCAAGAAGGCCACCGCCACCGCCACGCCCGAGGCGTCCGCCGACGAGCCCGCCGTCGAGGACGACGCCCCCGCCAAGAAGGCCGCTGCCAAGAAGACGACCGCCAAGAAGGCGGCTGCGAAGAAGACCGTCGCCAAGAAGACGGCGGCCAAGAAGACCACCGCAGGCAAGAAGGACGACGCCGAGCTCGTCGAGGAAGAGGCCCTCGAGGACGCCCCCAAGAGCGGCGACGAGCCTGAGGGCACCGAGAGCGCCGGCTTCGTACTGTCCGACGAGGACGAGGACGACGCGCCCGCGCAGCAGGTCGCGGCCGCCGGTGCCACCGCCGACCCGGTCAAGGACTACCTCAAGCAGATCGGTAAGGTCCCGCTGCTCAACGCCGAGCAGGAGGTCGAGCTCGCCAAGCGCATCGAGGCCGGTCTGTTCGCCGAGGACAAGCTGGCCAACGCCGACAAGCTCGCCCCGAAGCTCAAGCGCGAGCTGGAGATCATCGCCGAGGACGGCCGCCGCGCCAAGAACCACCTCCTGGAGGCCAACCTCCGTCTGGTGGTCTCCCTGGCCAAGCGCTACACCGGCCGCGGCATGCTCTTCCTGGACCTCATCCAGGAGGGCAACCTCGGTCTGATCCGCGCGGTCGAGAAGTTCGACTACACCAAGGGCTACAAGTTCTCCACGTACGCCACCTGGTGGATCCGTCAGGCGATCACCCGCGCCATGGCCGACCAGGCCCGCACCATCCGTATCCCGGTGCACATGGTCGAGGTCATCAACAAGCTCGCGCGCGTCCAGCGCCAGATGCTCCAGGACCTGGGCCGCGAGCCCACCCCGGAGGAGCTTGCCAAGGAACTCGACATGACCCCCGAGAAGGTCATCGAGGTCCAGAAGTACGGCCGCGAGCCCATCTCCCTGCACACCCCGCTCGGCGAGGACGGCGACAGCGAGTTCGGTGACCTCATCGAGGACTCCGAGGCCGTCGTCCCGGCCGACGCGGTCAGCTTCACGCTTCTGCAGGAGCAGCTGCACTCGGTCCTCGACACCCTGTCCGAGCGCGAGGCGGGCGTCGTCTCCATGCGCTTCGGCCTCACCGACGGTCAGCCGAAGACCCTCGACGAGATCGGCAAGGTCTACGGCGTGACGCGCGAGCGGATCCGCCAGATCGAGTCCAAGACCATGTCGAAGCTGCGCCACCCGTCGCGGTCCCAGGTGCTGCGCGACTACCTCGACTAGGTCGCATCCGTCGCATCCGTACGACACACAAGGCCCGGCCCCCGAGTGGGGACCGGGCCTTCGTGCTGTCGGGGGCCGCTCTTCGGGCCGGCGCGCGGGTGCGGGGTCGGGCGGGCTGAATCACTCTGGGTGTCCCACGACCACTCCAGAGTGAGGAGCGTGCATGCGACGTCCCATTATCCGGGCCCTCGCCCGGCCGCTGGTCCTGGCGGCCGTGGCGGCTGCCATACCGTTGGCGTCCGCCGCCCCCGCGGCTGCCGACAGTGTCGTCGTCGGCGGCTTCCCGGTCGATGTGTCCGACAGTCCCTGGACCGTGGCGCTGTCCAGCCGTGACCGGTTCGGGGGTACGCGGGCGGGCCAGTTCTGCGTCGGTGTGGCGGTCGGCCGGACCACCGTGCTCACCGCGGCCCACTGCCTCAGCGAGGAGGTCATGGGGGCCCCGCCCCGCCAGGTACGCGACTTCACCGTCATCACGGGCCGTACGGACCTCGTGTCCGGCCGGGGCCAGGAGATCCGGGTCCGCGACAGCTGGGTGAACCCGGCCTACGACGATGTCAGCAACGCCGGCGACTTCGCAGTGCTCTCCCTCGCCCAGCCCCTTCCCGCGAGCTCGGTCATCAGGATGGCTCGCGCCGGCGATCCCGCCTACGTGCCCGGGACACCGGCCCTGGTCTACGGGTGGGGAGACGTCACGGGGGCGGGCGACTACCCGCGGAGCCTGCGGGCGGCACGCGTGCACGTGCTGCCCGACACCCTGTGCAAGCAGGCGTACCCGGGCGGTGGTGACGGCAGATACCAGGCCGCCAGCATGGTCTGCGCCGGGGAACGGGAAGGCGGCCGGGATGCCTGTCAGGGGGACAGCGGAGGGCCCCTGGTCGCCCAGGGGAAGCTGATCGGGCTCGTGTCCTGGGGTACCGGCTGCGGCCGCGCGGGCAGTCCCGGTGTCTACACGCGGGTGTCCGAGGTCGTGCGGAGCCTGGGGTGGCGGGCCGCGGGAGCCGAGCGCCATGCCGACGGCTGACAGGGCCTGAGGGCTCGCGGGGCATGAGCGCGGGCGGCCGCCCCTGCTTCTCAGGGGCGGCCGCCCGTCAACCGGCCTGTGCCGGAGCTGGCTCGTCGTTAATGCGAGGTTCAGCGCTCTTCTTCGGACGCCGATGCGGGAACGGCCGTCAGCCGCTCCGTCTCGTCCTGTATCTCAGCGGCGATCTTCTTGAGTTCCGGCTCGAACTTGCGGCCGTGATGGGCGCAGAAGAGCAGTTCTCCGCCGCTCAGCAGGACGACACGCACGTACGCCTGGGCGCCGCAACGGTCGCAGCGGTCAGCGGCCGTCAGCGGGCTCGCGGGGGTCAGAACAGTAGTCACGTCGCCTCTTCTCTAGCTCGACGAGCTGTCGTACCAGGGTCAACATCCAACCAGCCCCAAAACGTTCCCGCTCGCGGCTTCTCTCAGAGAGAAATTCTTTCCGGGGCGGCTGGCTGCTGCCGGTTTGGCGGCGAATGTGCCGTAGTGCGTCTTTGTCTTGCTTACGGTTTCGCGCTGTCGGTCAAGGTCGGGTCCCTCCGGCTGGGTTGCCGGTTGTTCATGAGGACGTGCCCGGAGCCTAAATGGTTCATGCCTGGAAGGGAACGTGATATGTGCTTCACTCCAACGAGGGATCGAACACGCATGCGACTCTGGTCTAGTCTGGGTTTCACACGAGGGTGGCGTTACAACGGCTCTACCAGGCCTCGGTACCCTCTTGACGGCGACCGAAGCCGCGCCCTTACCCACAAGGGCCTCATCTGAAATTCAGCGAGGAGCGAACCGCGTGACCGCCGAGACGTCCGTGCCGTCCACAGCGCTGCTGGCAGGAGCAGACCTGGACGGTTCCAACTACACCGCGCGGCACCTGCTCGTCCTCGAGGGCCTCGAGGCCGTGCGCAAGCGCCCGGGCATGTACATCGGGTCGACCGACAGCCGTGGTCTCATGCACTGCCTCTGGGAGATCATCGACAACTCCGTCGACGAGGCTCTCGGTGGCTACTGCGACCACATCGACGTGATCCTCCACGACGACGGGTCCGTGGAGGTCAGGGACAACGGCCGGGGCATCCCGGTCGACGTCGAGCCCAAAACCGGCCTGTCCGGCGTCGAGGTCGTGATGACCAAGCTTCACGCCGGCGGCAAGTTCGGCGGCGGCTCCTACGCCGCCTCCGGCGGTCTGCACGGCGTGGGCGCCTCCGTGGTGAACGCCCTGTCCGCGCGACTGGACGTCGAGGTGGACCGCAGCGGCCACACGCACGCCATCAGTTTCCGCCGTGGTGTCCCCGGAGCCTTCGCCGCGGACGGCCCGAACGCCAAGTTCGAGACCGGCGGCCTGCGCAAGACCAAGAAGATCCCCAAGACCCGCAACGGCACGCGCGTGCGGTACTGGGCCGACCGCCAGATCTTCCTCAAGGACGCCAAGCTGTCCCTGGACACGCTGCACCAGCGCGCCCGCCAGACCGCGTTCCTGGTGCCCGGCCTGACCATCGTCGTCCGCGACGAGCTCGGCCTGGGCGACGGTGGCAGCAAGGGCGAGGAGTCCTTCCGCTTCGACGGCGGCATCAGCGAGTTCTGCGAGTACCTGGCCAGCGACAAGCCGGTGTGCGACGTCCTCCGCTTCTCGGGCCAGGGCACCTTCAAGGAGACCGTCCCGGTCCTGGACGAGCACGGCCAGATGACGCCCACCCAGGTCACGCGTGAGCTCGACGTCGACGTCGCGATGCGGTGGGGCACGGGCTACGACACGACCCTGAAGTCGTTCGTGAACATCATCGCCACCCCCAAGGGCGGCACCCACGTCGCGGGCTTCGAGACGGCCGTGGCGAGCACCATGAACGAGGTGCTGCGCACCAAGAAGATGCTGCGCGTCGCCGAGGACGACATCGTCAAGGACGACGCCCTGGAGGGCCTCACCGCGGTCGTCACGGTCCGCCTCGCCGAGCCGCAGTTCGAGGGCCAGACCAAGGAGGTCCTCGGCACCTCGGCGGCCCGGCGCATCGTGAACACCGTGATCTCCAAGGAGCTCAAGGCGTTCCTGACGTCCACGAAGCGGGACGCCGCGGCCCAGGCCCGGGTCGTCATGGAGAAGGCCGTCGCCGCCGCCCGTACGCGCATCGCGGCCCGCCAGCACAAGGACGCGCAGCGCCGTAAGACGGCCCTGGAGTCCTCCTCGCTGCCGGCCAAGCTCGCCGACTGCCGCAGCGACGACGTCGACCGCAGCGAGCTGTTCATCGTCGAGGGAGACTCCGCGCTCGGCACCGCCAAGCTCGCCCGGAACTCCGAGTTCCAGGCGCTGCTGCCGATCCGCGGCAAGATCCTCAACGTCCAGAAGTCGTCCGTCACCGACATGCTCAAGAACGCCGAGTGCGGCGCGATCATCCAGGTCATAGGAGCGGGGTCGGGCCGGACCTTCGACATCGACGCCGCCCGCTACGGCAAGATCATCATGATGACCGACGCCGACGTCGACGGCTCCCACATCAGGACGCTGCTGCTGACGCTGTTCCAGCGCTACATGCGGCCGATGATCGAGGCGGGCCGGGTGTTCGCGGCCGTGCCGCCGCTGCACCGGATCGAGATCGTCCAGCCCAAGAAGGGGCAGGACAAGTACGTGTACACGTACTCGGACCGTGAACTGCGCGACAAGCTCATGGAGTTCCAGAGCAAGGGCATCCGCTACAAGGACTCCATCCAGCGGTACAAGGGTCTCGGCGAGATGGACGCCGACCAGCTGGCCGAGACGACGATGGACCCGCGTCACCGGACCCTGCGCCGGATCAGCCTCACCGATCTGGAGGCCGCCGAGCGGGTCTTCGATCTGCTGATGGGGAACGACGTGGCGCCGCGCAAGGAGTTCATCTCCAACTCGGCGGCCACGTTGGACCGGTCGCGCATCGACGCGTAGTCGCTGCACAGCGCTGCCCCGGCCCAAGCCGGCACAGCGCTGTGCAGGCTTGGGCCGGGGCCGGCCTCGGCTTCGCCTTTGGCCGGCTTGGGATCTCACCCGCACCGCCCGTGCGGCATCGCCGTCGGGTGCGGGTGGCCCCTGTGGGGCTTTTCACCATTGGCGGCTGCCGCACTCCCGCGGTCACCTGATGGGGTGAAGCCCCCGGAGAAGGCGATCCGGGGATCTTTCCGTTCTGTCCATGCTTGGGCATGCACTCAAGCCGCGATCCCTGGTACGACGCCCTCGCCTCCGGATGGGGGGAGTCGGGCGCCGTGGACGTCCCGGAGACTGTTTCGCCGGGCGCGGCCGATGTGTACCTCGAGGTGCAGCGGAGCGCGGCTTTCCAGGAGGTGCGCAGTCGGTACCGGCGGTTTGTGGTGCCGGCTGTTGTGATCTTCCTCTCGTGGTACGTGGCGTACGTCGTGGCCGCCACGACCGCGCCGGAGCTGATGGCCCGGCCCGTGGCGGGCGCCGTGAACGTGGCGATGCTGGCCGGCCTCGGACAGTTCTTCACCACCTTCCTGCTCACCTGGGCCTATGCCCGTCACGCGCGACTGCGCCGGGACCGGGCGGCGCTCGAACTGCGCTGGGACACGCAAGAGTTGGCCCGCCTCACCAGGGGAGGTGCCGCGTGACGCACGACCACCAGACGCCGGCGCTGATTCTGTTCAGCTTGTTCGTCGCGATCACGCTGGCGATCACGACCTGGGTGAGCCGCAACCGGCGTGGTTCCGCAGAGGAGTTCTACGCGGGCGGCCGGCTCTTCTCGCCCATGGAGAATGGTTTTGCCATCGCGGGTGACTACATGTCGGCCGCCTCCTTCCTCGGCATCTCGGGGCTCATCGCCCTCTTCGGCTACGACGGGATGCTGTACTCGGTGGGCTTCCTCGTGGCCTGGCTGGTGGTGCTGTTCCTCGTCGCCGAACTCGTGCGCAACTGCGGGCGGTTCACGCTCGCCGACGTGGTCGCCGCACGGATGCGGGAGCGCCCCGTGCGGATCGCGCTGGGAACTTCCTCGGTCACCGTGTCCGTTCTGTATCTGGTGGCGCAGATGGTGGGCGCGGGCACCCTGGTCGCGCTGCTGCTCGGGGGCAAGGGCGAGGCGGCGCAGGCCTGGACCGTCATCGGCGTCGGTGCGCTCATGGTGATCTATGTGTCGTGGGGAGGGATGCGGGCCACCACGTGGATTCAGATCGTCAAGTCGGTCCTGCTGCTCGGCGGCACCGTGGCGTTGACCGTGCTCGTCCTGCTGCGCTTCCACGGCGACTTCGACCGGCTGCTGGTCACGGCGGCCGAGCGCAGTGGTCACGGCGCGGCGTTCCTGGCACCCGGGCTGAAGTACGGCGTTGACTGGACGGCCCGGTTCGACTTCATCAGTCTCGGCCTCGCGCTGGTGCTGGGCACGGCGGGGCTGCCGCACATCCTGTCCCGCTTCTACACCGTGCCCACCGCTCGCGCGGCTCGGCGGTCGGTGGTGTGGGCGATCGGGCTCATCGGCGGCTTCTACCTGATGACGATCGTGCTGGGCTTCGGCGCGGCCGCGATCGTCGGGCCCGAGGCCGTACGCGGGTCGAACGCGGCCGGGAACACGGCAGTTCCGCTGCTCGCCCTCGATCTCGGCGGCGGCGCGGACTCCACGGGAGGAACGGTTCTCTTTGCCGTCGTGGCCGCCATCGCCTTCGCCACGATCCTCGCCGTGGTCGCCGGAATCACGCTCGCCTCCTCGGCGTCCGTGGCCCACGACCTGTACGCCTCGCTACGACCGCGGCGCGCCAAGCCCCGCAGCGAAGTTGCCGTGGCGCGTGTCGCGGCGGTCGGCATCGGCGTGGTCGCGATCGCCCTCGGACTGCTGGCCCGCGACCTCAACGTCGCCTTCCTCGTGGGACTCGCCTTCGCCGTCGCCGCGTCCGCCAATCTGCCGGTGCTGCTCTACTCCTTGTTCTGGCGGGACTTCACCACGCGGGGCGCCGTATGGGCCGTCTACGGCGGCCTGATCCCGGCCGTGGTGCTGGTGGTGCTCTCGCCGGTCGTGTCGGGCAGCCCCGAATCGCTGTTCCCCGGCGTCGACTTCCAGTACTTCCCCCTGCAGAACCCGGGCCTCGTCTCGATCCCGCTGGGCTTTGTCGCGGGCTGGCTCGGCACGCTCATCTCGTCCGAGGCACCCGACGAGGCCAAGCACGCGGAGGTCGAGGTGCGGTCGCTGACGGGGGCGGGGGCCGTATAGGCGCGATGGTCGAAGCGGGCGGGGACGCCCGCACCGTCATGGCAATGCGGCGAGCGGTCGGGTGATACGTTGCGCGGCCCGCATCCGTATGAAGAAGGGGCACGGTTCCTTCCCCCGCCCCCACGGGCCGTGCCTCAGGCGCGGGTCGCCCACACGTAACGGTGTTCCGGGCGACCCGCGTCACCGTACTTGAGGGTGAGCCGGGCCCGCCCCGTGCGCTCCAGGAGCTTGAGATAGCGCTGGGCGGTCTGACGGCTCACTCCGGTCCGCTCGGCGATCTCCTGGGCCGACAGCGGGCCTTCGGCGTTCATCAGGGCGCGGCGTACGAGTTCCGCGGTGGTGGGGGAGTGGCCCTTGGGCAGGTCGGGCTCCGAAGACGCCGACAGGGCGCCGAAGATGCGGTCCACCTCGGCCTGCTCCGCCTCACCGCCCCCGTCCAGGGTGCGGCGCAGTTCGCCGTACGCCTCCAGCTTGGCGCGCAGGCCCGCGAAGGCGAACGGCTTGACCAGGTACTGCAGCGCCCCGTGCCGCATCGCCGCCTGCACGGTCGACACGTCCCGCGCCGCCGTCACCATGATCACGTCGGCCTGGTGGCCGCGCCGGCGCATCTCCTGGACGACTGAGAGGCCCGTCCCGTCGGGCAGATAGTGATCCATGAGGACCAGGTCCACGCGGGGCAGCTCCTCCACCTGGCGAAGCGCCTCGGCCGCGCTGTGCGCCTCGCCGGCCACGTGGAATCCCGGCACCTTCTCGACGTAGGCGGCGTTGACCCGCGCCACGCGCGTGTCGTCGTCCACGACCAGGACCTCGATCATCGCGACTCCTCCTCGGCGACGGTCTGCGCATCTGACGGCACGGCGAGGGCAGGCTCCAGATCCGGCTCGGCGAGTGCTTCGGGCAGGACGACGGTGAACTCCGCGCCGCCGCCGGCCGCCTCGCCCACCGTTGCGGTGCCACCCTGCCGTTCGGCGAACCTGCGCACCAGGGAGAGGCCGATGCCGCGCTCACGGTGGGCCGGGGGCTTCTTGGTGGACCACCCCTCGGTGAAGATCAACTCGCGCTGCTCCTCGGGGATTCCCGGCCCCGTGTCGCGTACCCGGAGGGTCGCCGTCCGCCCCTCGGCACGCAGTTCGACCTCCACGTGCGCGTGCGCGGTGCCCGCGGCGGCGTCCAGAGCGTTGTCCACGAGGTTGCCGACGATCGTGACGAGCCCCCGGGGGTCGATCAGCCGGTCCGGGAGCCCGGTGCGGTCCGAGAGACGCAGCGCGACGCCCCGCTCGGCCGCGACGGTCGCCTTGCCCACCAACAGGGCGGCGAGCAGCGGGTCCTGGATCTTCTCGGCGACCTGCTCGGCGGTGTCACGGTGGTCGCCGACCACCTCGCCGACGAACTCCACGGCGTCGTCGTACATCTCCAGTTCGAGCAGTCCGAGGAGCGTGTGCATGCGGTTGGCGTGCTCGTGGTCCTGGGCGCGCATGGCGTCGATCAGGCCGCGCGTGGAGTCGAGTTCCCGGCCGAGCTGCTCCAGCTCGGTGCGGTCGCGCAGGGTGGCGACGGCGCCGCCGTCGTCGGTGGGCATGCGGTTGGCGACCAGGACACGCTGACCGCGGACCGTGAGCAGATCGGTGCCCGTCACCCGGCCGGCCAGCACGTCGGTCGTACGGCCCCCGCCGAGCGCCTCGTCGAGGGACCGGCCGACGGCCTCGTCGCCGAGGCCCAGCAGGCGCCGCGCCTCGTCGTTGAGGAGGCGGATGCGGCCGGTGCGGTCCAGGGCGACGACACCCTCCCGGATGCCGTGCAGCATCGCCTCGCGCTCCGCGAGCAGCGCCGAGATGTCGGAGAAGGCCAGGTCGCGGGTCTGCCGCTGGACCCGGCGGGAGATGAGCCAGGCGGCCAGCGCGCCGACCGCCAGGGCGCCGCCCGCGTAGGCGAGCAGCCCCGGGATCGCGTGCAGCAGACGGGCCCGCACGCTGTCGTAGGCGATACCGACCGAGACGGCTCCGATGATCCTTCCGTCGTCGTCGCGCAGCGGCACCTTGCCGCGGGCGGTGCGGCCCAGGGTGCCGTCGTCGATCTGCATGACCTCGTGGCCCGCGAGGGCCTGGCCCGGGTCGGTCGAGACGATTCTGCCGACCTCGCCCGGGGTGGGGTGGGACCAGCGCACCCCGCGCCGGTCCATCACGACGACGTACTCGGCCTTGGTGGCCTCGCGGATCCGCTCCGCCTCCCGCTGGACCGGCCCGCCGGTCGTCGCGGGGGTGCTCGCCAGATCCTCGGCGATATCCGGCTGTGCCGCGGTGGTCTGCGCGATCGACAGCGCGCGCCGCATCGCCTGGTCGTCCAGCTGGTCGCTGAGCGGGGCGAGGAACAGACCGGTCGCGAGCACCGCGACTCCCGCGGCGATCGCCACCTGCATCAGCAGCACCTGCGCGAACATCCGCCGGGGCAGAGCGAGGCGCAGGCGACGTGCGGGGGTAGTGCGGCTCATACCCATGACGGTACGTGGGCCTTTCGGCGCTCCTGGAGGGGTGTGGCGTGGATCTCTTGATCAATGTCGGGCAGCCGGTCCACCCGACGGTGGGCCGGCGCCCCTGATCAGCCGGCGACTGCCGTTGTCACCGTGCGCTCACGCACCGCCACGACGTCCATCCGCGCGGGTGAGCCGAGCACCGAACCGCAGCTCTCGGGCCGCGGCGGCACGGACGCCCCCTGTGCGACGACGACCCGCCAGTGGCGCCCGTCCACGTGCGCGACCGTCACTTCCCACCGCGGGGCCGCGCCGTCCGTGCGTACGACACTCAGGGCTTCGGCGGCGTACTCGCCCACGGCCGAGCGCACGGCCAGCTCGGCCGCCTGGCCCGGTCGCTCCCAGGCCGAGTTCCCGCGGCACCCCGCCACGACGATCCGGCCCTCCTGGACGCTGTGCAGGACATCCTTGACGGCGTGGGCCTGCGCCCGGCCGTAGGCATAGCCGTACGGCAGCACGAGCAACGTCGGTGAGAACCGGTGTCCGCCCAGATGGGTGACCTCCCAGACGCCGTCCACGCCGGAGGCGGCGAGCTCGGCAGCGAGAGGGCGGCCGAGGAGCGCGCAGCAGCGGTCGCGCTTGCCGTTGGTGCAGACGAGCGCGAGCGGGTCGCCGGTGTGGGGCTGCCCCTGGAGCGCCGAGCCGAAGGAGCGGTGGTCGCCCTTGCCGAGCGCGGCGAAGTCCAGGTCGAGCAGCTGCCGGGGGTCGCGGGTGGTGGCGGAGTGCAGCCATACGTTGCCGGGTGCGGTGTGGGCCGCGTAGACCCGGCGCTCGGCCAGGGTCCCGCAGTCGGCGTGCCGACCGGGGCGGCGGATCAGCGCGACCCGCACGCCCGTGCCCTGCGCGGCCGCCTCCAGGGCGCGACCCAGAGCGGGATCCAGGTGGCTCTGCGTGAGCGCCTTGGCACCCCACGGGCCGGGCTGCTCGAGCAGCAGCCAGGTCGTCGCGGTCGCCGCGGTCCCCGCGATGGGCTCGTCGAGGTCCTGCGAGACGGTTGAGCACGTACTCACAGAGGTGAGCCTAACCTGACTTGCGTGGTGGTGGCGGCTCGAGGGGCGAGTGCGCACCCCGGTAATGCGCCCCTCCCGCGCCGTAATGCGCTCCCGTGCTTCTCTTCCTGTGGACGGCCGTCCTGCTCCCGGTAGTGCCTGTGGTGGTTTCGGACCTGTGTACCCGCTCGGTCGCATACGCAGCGGTTGGTCATGGAACTCTGCGTGCTGCCACGCGAGAGGTTCACACCGACGTTCGCCGGCTGCGCGGTATGTGGGGCCGGAGGCGCATGTGGCGGTGCCTGCCAGAGACTGACGGCGTCTCGCCTCACGGGGTCGGAGGTGAGCCCTGCCGGCGCGACTCGTGGATCGCCTGCTCGAAGATCCTGAACAGGCGTCCTTCGTCGCTGTCGGCCGGGAGGATCTCCTTTGCGCTGCGTGAAGCCCTCCAATATCGATCGAAGGCCGGGCTCTGGACGAGGGTTTGAACGCGAGCCACCAATTCCGCCTCGGTGATGTTTCCCCACTTGTAGAGCAGCAGGTAGTGGCTGAAGGTCAGGTTGGCGAAGAGGTTCTGCCGAAGTGTCTGAGGCGGCTCACCAGGGAAGTCGTTCCACACCTCGGCCAGCGTGGGATCGTCCATCGCCAGCTGGGTCAGCTGCACATGCAGAGCGCGCAGGTCCGACTCCGCGCTCCGGTGCAGTTCGGCACGCGAAGAGGCGAGTTCCTCACGCTGCAGGGCGAGTTCGTGACGCTGCATGCGTATCTCGCGTTGCTGCATGAGGAGGGTGGCCACGAGCAGGATGAGCGCGAGCCCGGAGAAGACCGCGCTCACTCCGCCGAAATAGTCCCCCAGGGCGCTGCGTTCCATCGCGGTGGGTCTGTCGCCGTTGGCTTTCTCGACGCCGCTGACGAGCCAGCCGCTCACGACGATGGAAGCGGCACCCACCAAGGCCGTGCCGGCGATCGCCGCCGTACCCCAAGCGCACATGGTCATCGCCGAGCGCCAGAACTCGCGGCGTGTCGCCATCGGCCCCTCCCGCGGATCTGCGGAAGTCTTCCCATGGCTCACAGGGGGAAACGGCTCTTGCCCAGGGCGGCTGAAAAGGGTGGGGATGCCTGCCCCAGGGGACCGGTGCAGGCATCCGACTGTCAGCCCACCTCGAGGTGAGCGATGGCGCACGCGAGGGTGTAGGGGTCTACGACCACGACGATCTCGGTGTGGGCCAGCGGCCGCATCGCCGGATACGCCTCGCGGATCTCAGCTGTCCGCTCTGTGCCGATCACTGCGATGCGGTGGTCTGAGAGCTCGAAGACATCTGGGCAGTTCGCACCGCAGGTGCTGCCCCGCAGGCGCGGAGGCAGCCCGATGCGTCTCTGTATGCGGAGGTGTGTGGGGGGCAGCCGGCAAGCGGTCTTGCGCCCGAGACGGATGGCCATCCTGGTCCCTTCAGGGGTCGTGACTAGGGAGGACTAACCGGTGTGTGGACGGCATGGGAGGGGAGGGCCGCCTCCTGTGAAGTACGGGTGTCGGCGGGCTCCCTGAGCGGTCAGGCTTCCGGGATGTCGGCCTTGGCCCTGACGAGGGTCTCCCGGGTGATGACGACGATTCGCTCGTAGTCGGCTCGGGACGCGTCGGAGGGGAGCTCCCCGTCGAGCTTGTCCGTGATGTCCGTACCGATCACGGCGAAGTTCCCGTCGGCCAACTCGAAGATGTCGGGGCAGTTCCCTCCACCCACGCTTCCTCGAGCGCGCGGAGATACACCGATCCGACGGATGATCTGACTCACTGTTGTTCCCTTTTGTCCATGGCTGAAGAACTGAGTGACGGCGGCTGCGGGGTGCGGGCAGCCCTGTGGGGGTGCACTCGTCATCCGGCGGCATGAGCAACGCTCTTGTGGGGTTGCTCGACGCGATCAGGCGTGAGTCAACCCCAGCGGTCTTTGGGACAACTGAAGACTTGACCCGTTTGTTATCGCCCGCGGGTGTGATTCTCGACTTGGGCCTTGCCTGCGAGCCCGATGTCAGCTCGGCGGTTCGCCGACCACCCACCACTCGTCGGAATCCGCGTCTTCAAGCTGGTGCAGCAAGTCGTCGATCATCTTCCCGATCTCGGCTTCGTCTGAGCCTTCCGCGAGCGTGGCCCGCTGCCCCTGGGTCGCGTACCAGTACTCCCTGACGACCGGGTTCTGCAGAAGACCCCGGACGTAGCCGAAGAGCTCGTCCCGGCTGATGTTGCCGATGCGGTAGTAGAAGAGGGCGTTCGTATAGAGAGCGTTGGCGAAGAGGTACTGGCGACGCTTCTGCGGCGATGTGGGAACTTCGAAGATGTCGAGTACCTCGGCCAGCTCCGGGCTGTCGATCGCCTTGCTCAGCAGCTCCCAGTGCAGATGCTGTTGATTGGCCAGGTTGATGTGGCGCTGGTCGTGCGCGACCTGCTCCAGGTGACCCGTGCGCGTGCGTAACGAATCGATCGCATGGCGTTGCGCAGCCAGGACCGCGAGGGCGCCGGTGGCCAGGCCGATCCCGGCTGCCGCAGCGGCGCGCAGCACGCCTGCCCGAGTTTTCCGTGTGGCCATGTCAATTACCCCCGATCAAACGGCCGTCCGCCGGTCGTCGGGGTGCGGGTCGACTGGAGGGAACCGGCGAGCCGTGGGCGGCGCTTGCCATCTCCCAGAGTGCCGAGCGGCTCTGATCGGCGGGGAGGCGGAGAGGCGGCGCACGGAGGGAAGCGAGGGTCGCACGCTCCAGCGCCTTGCCCAACGTCTGCCCGGCAAGTGCTGCTAACAATCGTTCACTTCGCAGTGATTCTTCCGGCTCGTATCCTGGGTCGGCATTCAATCTTCGTACGCGCGCCGACCCGCGAGCCGGTGCACCCGTCGGCGTGAGAAAGGTCGCACGTTGAGCCAGCCGAACCCCGGTCCGCAGCAGATTCCGGTCGTCGTCCTCGCCGGATTCCTCGGTTCCGGCAAGACGACTCTGCTCAACCACCTCCTCCACCGCAGCGGCGGCACCCGCATCGGCGCCATCGTCAACGACTTCGGTGCCATCGAGATCGACGCCATGGCCGTCGCCGGCGCGCTCGGCGACTCCACCGTCTCTCTCGGGAACGGCTGCCTGTGCTGTGCCGTCGACTCCAGTGAGCTGGACGTCTACCTGGAGCGGCTCGCCCGGCCCGCCACCGGCATCGACGTCATCGTCATCGAGGCCAGCGGGCTCGCCGAGCCCCAGGAACTCGTGCGCATGGTGCTCGCCAGCGAGCATCCGGGCATCGTGTACGGCGGACTCGTCGAGGTCGTCGACGCTGCCGAGTTCGAGGACACGCGCGCCAAGCACCCCGAGATCGACCGGCATCTCGCCCTCGCCGACCTGGTCGTCGTCAACAAGCTCGACCGTGCGGTGGACGGGGAGCACGTCCTCGGGCTGGTCCGCGAGCTCACCGACGGCGCCGCCGTGGTCCCCGCCGCCCATGCCCGTATCGACCCCGAGTTCCTCTTCGACTGCCGGCCCGGCGAGGAGCGCATCGGGCAGCTGTCCTTCGACGACCTGCACGGGCACCATGAGCCTGATCAGGACCACACCGGCCACCTGCACACCGGCTACGACAGCCTCTCCTTCACCTCCGAGACCCCCCTCGACCCGCGCCGGCTGATCGCCTTCCTCGACAGCAGGCCGGAGGGGCTGTACCGGATCAAGGGGTACGTCGACTTCGGGCCGCACGACACCGTGAACCGCTACGCCGTGCACGCTGTCGGGCCGTTCCTGCGCTTCTACCCGGAGCCCTGGCCGGCCGCCGACGCCCGCCTCACCCAGCTCGTGCTCATCGGCTCCGGCATCGATACCGCTGCCCTGGCCAAGGAGCTGGAGGCGTGCAAGAGCGACGCCCCACACGCCGACGAGCACGGCATGTGGGGCGTTCTGCGCTACGTACAGGACCCGGAGGACGGGGCCTTCGAGGAGGCCTAGACCGGGCCGGCCACCACCGCCACCGTCTTCGGCAGCGACAGCCCCGAGCCGTCACGGCGCGGGTCGATCTCCGGGAGCTCGGCCGGCGTGCCGTTCTTCTGCGCGGCCCGTGCCGGGACGGCGCCCGCCCAGGCCAGGGCCAGGCAGTCCTCGCCCTTGAGGAACCGCTGGCAGCGCACGCCTCCGGTGGCGCGGCCCTTGCGGGGGTACTGGTCGAACGGGGTCAGCTTGGCCGTCGTCTGGACCGAGTCGTCCAGCGTGCCGCGCGAGCCCGCGACCGTGAACACCACCGCGTCGACCGCCGGGTCCACGGCCGTGAAGGAGATCACCTTCGCGCCCTCGGTGAGCTTGATGCCCGCCATACCGCCCGCGGCGCGGCCCTGCGGGCGGACCTGCGAGGCCTGGTAGCGCAGCAGCTGTGCGTCGTCCGTGATGAAGACCAGGTCCTCCTCACCCGTGCGCAGCTCGATCGCGCCGACGATCCGGTCGCCCTCCTTCAGGGTGATGACCTCCAACTCGTCCTTGTTGGTCGGGTAGTCGGGCACCACGCGCTTGACGACGCCTTGTTCCGTGCCGATCGCCAGGCCGGGGGAGGACTCGTCGAGCGTGGTCAGGCAGACCAGGGTCTCGTCGCCCTCCAGGGAGACGAACTCCGACAGGGGCGCGCCGCCCGAGAGGTTCGGCCGCGACGCGGTCTCCGGCAGCTGCGGCAGGTCGACGACGTTGATCCGCAGCAGTCGGCCCGTGGACGTCACCGCGCCCACCTCGCCGCGGGCCGTGGCCGGCACCGCCGAGATGATCACGTCGTGCTTGGAGCGCTTCGCCTCGCCGTCCTCCGCGAACGGGCCGCCGTTCGCCGTACGGGCCAGCAGACCCGTCGAGGACAGCAGCACCCGGCACGGGTCGTCCGCCACCTGAAGCGACACGGTGGGGATCTGCGAACCCGCCGACTCCAGCAGGACCGTACGCCGCTCGGTACCGAACTTCTTGGCGACCGACGCCAGTTCCGCGGAGACCAGCTTGCGCAGCTCCGCGTCCGAGTCGAGGATCCGCGTCAGCTCGGCGATCTCCCCGTTCAGCCGCTCCTTCTCCGCCTCCAGCTCGATGCGGTCGTACTTGGTGAGACGGCGCAGCGGCGTGTCGAGGATGTACTGGGTCTGGACCTCGCTCAGCGAGAAGCGCTCCATCAGGCGCTCCTTCGCCTGCGCGGAGTTCTCGCTGGAGCGGATCAGGCGGATGACCTCGTCGATGTCCAGCAGCGCCGTGAGCAGGCCCTCGACCAGGTGCAGGCGGTCGCGGCGCTTGGTGCGGCGGAACTCGCTGCGGCGCCGGACGACCTCGAAGCGGTGGTCGAGGTAGACCTCCAGCAGCTCCTTCAGGCCCAGGGTGAGGGGCTGGCCGTCGACCAGCGCGACATTGTTGATGCCGAAGGACTCCTCCATCGGCGTCAGCTTGTACAGCTGCTCCAGGACCGCCTCCGGCACGAAGCCGTTCTTGATCTCGATGACCAGGCGCAGGCCGTGCTCGCGGTCGGTGAGGTCCTTGACGTCGGCGATGCCCTGCAGCTTCTTCGAGCCGACCAGGTCCTTGATCTTGGCGATCACCTTCTCCGGGCCGACCGTGAAGGGCAGTTCGGTGACGACGAGACCCTTGCGGCGGGCCGTCACGGTCTCGATCTCGACCGTGGCGCGGATCTTGAAGGTGCCGCGGCCCGTCTCGTACGCGTCCCGGATGCCCGCCAGGCCGACGATCCGGCCGCCGGTGGGCAGGTCGGGGCCCGGGACGTGCTTCATCAGGGTTTCCAGATCCGCGTTCGGGTGGCGGATCAGGTGGCGGGCGGCCGCGATGACCTCGGAGAGGTTGTGCGGCGGCATGTTCGTGGCCATGCCGACAGCGATGCCCGAGGCGCCGTTGACCAGGAGGTTCGGGAAGGCGGCCGGCAGCGCCACCGGCTCCCGCTCCTGGCCGTCGTAGTTGGGCGTGAAGTTGACCGTGTCCTCGTCGATCGACTCGGTCATCAGGCTGGTCGCGTCGGCCTGCCGGCACTCGGTGTACCGCATGGCGGCCGGCGGGTCGTCGTTGCCCAGTGACCCGAAGTTGCCGTGGCCGTCGACCAGTGGGACGCGCATCGAGAAGGGCTGGGCCATGCGCACCAGGGCGTCGTAGATCGACGCGTCGCCGTGCGGGTGCAACTTACCCATGACCTCGCCGATGACGCGGGCGCACTTCACATAGCCGCGGTCGGGGCGCAGGCCCATCTCGTTCATCTGGTAGACGATGCGACGGTGCACCGGCTTGAGGCCGTCGCGGGCGTCCGGCAGGGCGCGGGAGTAGATGACCGAGTACGCGTACTCGAGGAAGGAGCCCTGCATCTCGTCGACGACGTCGATGTCGAGGATCTTCTCCTCGTACGAGTCCTCGGGCGGCGGGTTCTTCGTGCTGCGGCGGGCCATCGCTGCCGGCTCCTCTGTTTCTGGTCGCTCGAGCGTTTGCGGATCTGACGCGGACCATTGTGGACCGCGGCACTGACAACCACCGACCAGGACCCGATGTTGGGCTCCGACCCGGCATCGCAGAAGTGTCGCCGACGCCGGGCCTCCACCGCGACACAGGGGCGGGGCGAGGCGCGAACATCACTGTCCGGGACCGCGCTTGCGACCGGACGGGCCGAAGGCAAGCGCGCGCCGCGAGACCGTTCACCCGCCGGAGTGATCGGCGGGCACCGTGCCAGGTCGCGGGGTGTGCGGGCCCGCCTGAGGCCCCCGGGCACGGTCGGCGCGTGCCGGGCCTGCCCCGTTCGGCAGGGCCGCCGGACGGGACGACGAGCTGTGCTTGAGGGCCGTCGCGCGTGTCGTCGCGGGCCCGCACGCACCCGCATACCGGCACGGCGTTCTGACCGGGAACTTCGCCGACCCTTCGGACGCTGCATACAGTGGCAGGAACTGAGCACGAACCGCTCGACACAACGCAGTGCACGCGACCGGAAGGACACCTTGCCCATGGGTCACACGGCCACACCGGAGGCACAATCCGGCGGCCTCACCGCCACGGAGCACCGCCTGGCAAACGGCCTGCGCGTGGTGCTCTCCGAGGACCACCTCACGCCGGTCGCCGCGGTCTGCCTCTGGTACGACGTCGGCTCCCGCCACGAGGTCAAGGGCCGTACCGGACTCGCCCACCTCTTCGAGCACCTGATGTTCCAGGGCTCGAGCAGCGTGAAGGGCACGGGCCACTTCGAGCTCGTCCAGGGCGCGGGCGGCTCGCCGAACGGCACCACGAGCTTCGAGCGCACCAACTACTTCGAGACCATGCCCGCCCACCAGCTGGAGCTCGCGCTCTGGCTGGAGGCCGACCGCATGGGCAGCCTCCTGGTGGCGCTCGACGAGGAGGGCCTGGAGAACCAGCGCGATGTCGTCAAGAACGAGCGCCGGCAGCGCTACGACAACGTCCCGTACGGCACGGCGTTCGAGAAGCTGACCGCCCTGTCGTACCCCGACGGGCACCCCTACCACCACACGCCGATCGGCTCGATGGCCGACCTGGACGCGGCCAGCCTGGAGGACGCCCGCGCGTTCTTCCGCACCTACTACGCGCCCAACAACGCCGTCCTGTCGATCGTCGGCGACATCGACCCGGCGCAGACGCTCGCCTGGGTCGAGAAGTACTTCGGCTCCATCCAGTCCCACGACGGCAAGCCCGCCCCCCGCGACGGCTCGCTGCCCGACACCATCGGCGAGCAGCTGCGCGAGGTCGTCGAGGAGAACGTCCCCGCGCGCGCGATGATGGCCGCCTACCGGCTCCCGACGGACGGCACGCGCGAGTGCGACGCGGTCGACCTGGCGCTGACCGTCCTCGGCGGCGGCGAGTCCTCCCGCCTCTACAACCGGCTCGTACGCCGCGACCGTACGGCCGTGGCTGCCGGGTTCGGCCTGCTGCGCCTGGCCGGGGCGCCCTCCCTGGGCTGGCTGGACGTGAAGACGTCCGGCGACGTCGAGGTGCCGGTCATCGAGGCGGCCGTCGACGAGGAGCTCGCCCGCTTTGCGCAGGAGGGCCCCACCGCCGAGGAGATGGAGCGCGCGCAGGCCCAGCTGGAGCGCGAGTGGCTGGACCGGCTCGGCACGGTCGCGGGCCGCGCCGACGAACTGTGCCGGTACGCCGTCCTGTTCGGCGACCCGCAGCTCGCCTTCACCGCCGTGCAGCGCGTCCTCGACGTCACAGCGGAGGAGGTCCAGGCGGTCGCCCAGGCCCGTCTGCGTCCCGACAACCGCGCGGTGCTGGTGTACGAGCCGGTCGCCGATGCGGCCGAGGACCTGGAAGCCGCCGCCGACGGGGCCGCACCCGCCGGGACCACTGACGAGAACGAGGAGTCGGCGCAGTGACCGAGCTCGCCAGCATGGAGTTCCACCCGCAGCCCCAGGCGGGCCAGGCCCGGCCCTGGGCGTTCCCGGCACCGGAGCGCGGCAAGCTGGACAACGGCCTGACGGTCCTGCGCTGCCACCGCCCCGGCCAGCGCGTCGTCGCCGTCGAGGTCCTCCTGGACACGCCCCTGGAGGCCGAGCCGAAGGGCCTGGACGGCATCGCCACGATCATGGCGCGTGCCTTCTCGGAGGGCACCGACAAGCACACCGCCGAGGAGTTCGCCGCCGAGCTGGAGCGCTGCGGCGCCACGCTCGACGCGTACGCCGACCACCCCGGCGTCCGCGTCAGCCTCGAGGTGCCCGTCTCCCGGCTGCCGAAGGCTCTCGGTCTGCTCGCCGACGCGCTCAGGGCGCCCGGGTTCGAGGACGCCGAGGTCGAGCGCCTGGTGCGCAACCGCCTCGACGAGATCCCGCACGAGCTGGCCAACCCCTCGCGCCGCGCCGCCAAGGAGCTGTCCAGGCAGCTGTTCCCGGCGACCTCGCGCATGTCCCGCCCGCGCCAGGGCACCGAGGACACGGTCGCCGGCATCGACTCCGCGGGCGTACGCGCCTTCTACGAGCGGCATGTGCGCCCGGCGACGTCCACCGTCGTGGTCGTCGGCGACCTCACCGGCGTCGACCTCGACGCCCTGCTCGGCGACACCCTGGGCGCCTGGACCGGCTCCCCGGCCCAGCCCCGGCCGGTCCCGCCGGTGACTGCGGACGACACCGGGCGCGTCGTCATCGTGGACCGTCCCGGCGCCGTCCAGACGCAGCTGCTGATGGGGCGCGTGGGCCCCGACCGGCACGACCGCGTCTGGCCCGCGCAGGTGCTCGGCACGTACTGCCTGGGCGGCACCCTCACCTCCCGCCTGGACAAGGTCCTGCGCGAGGAGAAGGGCTACACCTACGGTGTGCGCGCGTTCGGGCAGGTCCTGCTCTCCGCCCCGGACGGCTCGGGTGCGGCGATGCTCGCCATCAGCGGCTCCGTGGACACGCCGAACACCGGTCCCGCCCTGGACGACCTCTGGAAGGTCCTGCGCGGTGTCGCCGACGGGGGACTCACCGACGCCGAGCGGGACTTCGCCGTGCAGAACCTCGTCGGGGTGGCGCCGCTGAAGTACGAGACCGCCGCCGCCGTGGCGAGCACGCTGGCCGACCAGGTCGAGCAGAACCTGCCCGACGACTTCCAGGCGACGCTGTACCAGCGGCTCGCCGCCACCGGCACCGTCGAGGCCACCGCCGCGGCCGTGAGCGCCTTCCCGGTCGACCGCCTGGTGACGATCCTCGTCGGCGACGCGGCCGAGATCCGGGAGCCCGTCGAGGCCCTCGGTATCGGCGAAGTCAGCGTCGTGGCGGCCGAGTAGGGGACTGGCGCGGAGCCGGAGACGGCACGCACGCGTAGGGGCCCTGGTGACTGAAGAGTCACCAGGGCCCCTTTATGCCCGAATTGAGGGAGAGGTTGCCTGTCTGACCTGTGGGATGCACTACAAAAGGCAGGATCCGTTTGGGGATTGAAAGATGCCCCGTTTAGCGTCTTCCGGGCTGTCCGTCAGGCACTGCGCCGCGCCCGCGGCACCGGACAGCCATCGCCGAGTCCCCGTACGGCGCGAGCCAGGGGAGCCGGGGACCCATCGAAGTCCCTGGGGTGAATCGGACGCCCGCGCAGCCGCGAGGGGGTCCGTAGGAGACCTTCCTGCTCCGAACCCGTCAGCTAACCCGGTAGGCGAGAAGGAAGGAAAGGATCAGCCACTTCATGGCGTTCACCTGCGCCACCGGGAAGCGTCCCGCGGGGAAGCACCGTCGCCCCAGCCGCTTCGAGCGCACCACCGCCCGCGCCGCGGGCGTCGCCGCACTCACCGCCACCGGCGTGATCGGCACCCTGGCCGCCCCGGCGCTCGCCGCCGAACCGGCCGTCGAACAGACCGGCCTCATCCCCGTCGTCTCCGTCGAGAACTCGATCGCCGACCAGATCGACGCCCAGGCCGCCGCCCAGGAGCAGGCCGCCAAGGAGGCCGCGGCCCGCAAGAAGGCCGCCGAGGAGGCCGCACGCAAGAAGGCCGCCGCGAAGGCGAAGAAGGAGCGCGAGGCCAAGGAGCGCGCCGCCCGCGAGGCCGAGCGCAAGCGCCTGCTGTCCTACGTCGCCCCGATCTCCGGCTCGTACGTCTCCACGGGCTACAAGACCGGCGGCGCCCTCTGGTCCTCCGGCAGCCACACCGGCGTCGACTTCCATGCCGCCAGCGGCACCTCGGTCCACTCGGTGGCCTCCGGCACCGTCGTGGAGGCCGGCTGGGGCGGGTCGTACGGCAACCAGGTCGTGATCAAGATGAACGACGGCACGTACACCCAGTACGGCCACATGTCGTCCATAGCCGTCTCGGTGGGCCAGACCGTCACCCCCGGTCAGCAGATCGGCCTGTCCGGCGCCACCGGCAACGTCACCGGGCCGCACCTGCACTTCGAGGCCCGCACGACGCAGGAGTACGGCTCCGACATCGACCCCGTCGCGTACCTGCGCTCGCACGGCGTGAACCTCTGACGCCCCACCTCTGACGCTCACACCGCGCCTTCCGAAAGCCCCGGCTCCCCGAGCCGGGGCTTTCGGCGTTTCGAACGGCCCGCTGTCCAAAAAATATCCATGGATTCCGGCCCCCCGTCGGAAATTCCGGCCGGTTGCAATAGAGTCACTGAACACACGTCATTCGTCGACGTTTCACGGGGATTAAGGCGGAGGTCGGTCATGCGTATTCCGGCGCACTCGGTATGCACCGCGATCCGGGACGACATCGTCGCCGGGGTCCACGCGCGCGGCGGCAGGCTCACCGAAGAACTCCTCGCCCGCCGTTACGGCGTCTCCCGAGTCCCCGTGCGCGAGGCCCTGCGCACCCTGGAGGCGGAGGGCTTCGTGGTGACCCGGCGGCACGCGGGCGCGTGCGTCGCCGAACCGAGCGAGCAGGAGGCCGCCGACCTGCTGGAGATGCGCACCCTCCTGGAGCCGCTCGGCGCCTCCCGGGCCGCCCAGCGGCGCACCGAGGCCCATCTGAAGGTCCTGCGCGGCCTGGTCAGGCTGGGCCAGGAGCGGGCCAGGCGGGGAAACAGCGAGGACCTGCGCTCCCTGGGCGGCTGGTTCCACGAGACGCTGGCCCAGGCCTCCGGCAGCCCCGCCCTGACCTCGATGCTGACCCAGCTGCGCCACAAGATCGCCTGGATGTACGCCGTCGAGGCGCCGGTCAACCCCGTGGAGTCCTGGACCGAGCACGGCGCGATCGTGGACGCGGTGGCGCGTGGCGACGGCGAGCGCGCCCGCGCGATCACGGCGCTGCACACCGAGCGCTCGATCTCCGGGCACCGGCTGCGCTTCGGCTCCCGCGGTGACCGCACGGAGCGTGTGAGGAATTCGCAACATCCCGTAAACATGCCGAGCCTGCGGCATTAACACGGGCGCCGTATACAAAGAGGAGATATTCGGAGGCGGCGAATTTCCGCTGCCCTTTTTCGGATGTGCGGGAAATTCTCGGGCCCGCCGATCTCGAAAGAGGGACCGCCTGCCCGAAAACAGGAAGCCAGCGCCGAAAACAGTGAAGCCGCGCCCGCCGGAAAGGCGAGCGCGGCTTCACCGCTTGCTGCGGGAGTCCCGCTCAGGTCCTTCAGACCGTCTCGGGCAGCTCCTCGAGGCCCTCGGAGACCAGCTTCGCCAGCCGGTCGAGGGCGGCGTCCGCACCCTCGGCGTCGGAGGCGAGGACGATCTCCTCGCCACCCTGGGCACCCAGGCCCAGGACGGCCAGCATGGAGGCCGCGTTGACGGGGTTGCCGTCGGCCTTGGCGATCGTCACCGGGACGCCTGTGGCCGTGGCGGCTCGGACGAAGATGGAGGCGGGGCGGGCGTGGAGGCCCTCGGCCCAGCCGACGTTGACGCGGCGCTCAGCCATGTGATGCTGCCCTTCGGTTCTCAGGGTTGTCTAGACCAGTTTCCCACACCCGTGAAGCACGACGGAACTGGACGAACGTCTGACGAACGTCCCCTCCCGAGGTGACCGTGGGGTCGCGGCCTCGACCCCACGTACGTCCTGAACAGACTGCCTCGCGCCGTTGTCGTACGCGAGCCGTACTCTGGGCCCCATGCAGAGCGCCTCGGACAGGCACGCGTACCCCGCCCACTGGGAAGCCGACGTGGTGCTGCGCGACGGCGGCACCGCGCGCATCCGCCCCATCACCGTTGATGACGCCGAGCGCCTGGTCAGCTTCTACGAGCAGGTGTCGGACGAGTCGAAGTACTACCGCTTCTTCGCGCCCTACCCGCGGCTGTCCGCAAAGGACGTCCACCGCTTCACGCACCACGACTTTGTGGACCGGGTGGGACTCGCGGCCACGGTGGGCGGCGAGTTCATCGCCACCGTACGCTACGACCGGATCGGCACCGACGGAATGCCCGCCTCCGCCCCCGCCGACGAGGCCGAGGTCGCCTTCCTCGTCCAGGACGCCCATCAGGGCCGCGGCGTCGCCTCCGCTCTGCTCGAACACATCGGCGCCGTCGCGCGCGAGCGCGACATCCGCCGCTTCGCGGCCGAGGTGCTGCCCGCCAACAACAAGATGATCAAGGTGTTCACGGACGCCGGGTACACGCAGAAACGCAGCTTCGAGGACGGCGTCGTCCGCCTGGAGTTCGACCTGGAGCCGACGGACCGCTCGCTCGCCGTGCAGTACGCGCGCGAACAGCGCGCCGAGGCCCGGTCCGTGCAGCGGCTGCTGGTGCCCGGCTCGGTCGCCGTCATCGGCGTCGGCCGCACCCCGGGCGGAGTGGGCCGCAGCGTCCTGGGCAACATCGGCGACGCCGGGTTCACGGGACGGCTGTACGCGCTGAACAGGGCGTTCCCGGAGGACCTCAAGGAACTCGACGGCGTGCCCGCGCACCGCTCCATGCGCGACATCGAGGAGCAGGTCGACCTCGCGGTGGTCGCCGTGCCGGCCGCGTACGTCCCCGACGTGGTCGCCGAATGCGGCGAGCACGGCGTGCAGGGGCTGGTCGTGCTCTCCGCCGGGTACGCCGAGAGCGGGCCCGACGGCCGCGAGCGGCAGCGTGAACTCGTACGGCAGGCACGCGCGTACGGCATGCGCATCATCGGCCCGAATGCCTTCGGGATCATCAACACCTCCGCCGACGTACGGCTGAACGCCTCCCTGGCCCCCGAGATGCCCCGCCCGGGCCGCATCGGCCTGTTCGCGCAGTCCGGCGCGATCGGCATCGCGCTGCTGTCCCGGCTCCACCGGCGCGGCGGCGGTGTGACCGGGGTCACCGGGGTGTCGACCTTCGTCTCGTCCGGCAACCGGGCCGACGTGTCCGGCAACGACGTCCTTCAGTACTGGTACGACGACCCGGACACCGACGTCGCCCTGATGTACCTGGAGTCCATCGGCAACCCGCGCAAGTTCAACCGCCTCGCCCGGCGTACGGCGGCGGCCAAGCCGTTGGTCGTGGTGCAGGGCGCGCGCCACGGCGGCGCGGCGCCGCAGGGCCATGCGGTGCGCGCCACGCGGCTGCCGCACGCCACGGTGTCCGCGCTGCTGCGGCAGGCCGGGGTGATCCGGGTGGACACGATCACCGAGCTGGTGGACGCGGGCCTGCTGCTCGCGCGCCAGCCGCTGCCGACCGGCCCGCGGGTCGCGATCCTCGGCAACTCCGAGTCGCTGGGGCTGCTGACGTACGACGCGTGTCTCTCCGAGGGGCTACGGCCGCTGCCGCCGCTGGATCTGACGACGGGGGCATCGGCGGGGGACTTTCACGAGGCGCTGTCGCACGCGCTCGCCGACGAGACGTGCGACGCGGTCGTCGTCACCGCCATACCCGCGATCGGCGACGCGTCGACCGGCGACGCCGAGCTGGCACAGGCCCTGCGGTCGGCGGCCGAGCAGGTGCCGGGGAAGCCGGTGCTGGTGGTCCACGTCGAGCTGGGCGGCCTCGCCGAAGCCCTGTCGGCCGCGGCGAGCACCGCACCGCAGGCGGACCGCAAGGCGCCCGGCGCCATGGTCCGCCCCCACCCGTTCCGCCCCCTGGACTTCCGGGCCGGGAACCCGGCCGAGCAGCCGGACACCCCGCAGAGCCCGACGACCCTCATCCCCGCCTACCCCGCCGCCGAGCGCGCCGTCCGCGCCCTCGCCGAAGCCGTCAACTACGCGCAGTGGCGGCGCGACGCGACCGACCCCGGCAAGGTGCCCGAGTACGAGGACATCGACGAGAAGGGCGCCGCCCAGCTGATCGGCGGGCTGCTCGCGCGCGGGCAGGGGCTCACGCTCGGCACGGACGAGACCTGCGACCTGCTCGGGAAGTACGGCATCGACGTGCACCGAGCCCTGCACGCGCCCACCCCGGACGCCGCCGCCGACGCCGCCCGCACTCTCGGCTACCCCGTCGCCCTCAAGGCCACCGCCCCGCACCTGCGGCACCGCGCCGACCTCGGCGGCGTGCGGCTCGATCTCGCCGACGAGGAGCAACTGCGGCGGGCGTACGCCGAGTTGACCGAACTGTTCGGCAGGCCGGAGGAGCTGCGGCCGGTCGTGCAGAGCATGGCACCACGCGGCGTCGACACCGTCGTACGGGCCGTGATCGACCCGGCGGCCGGTGCCGTGCTGTCCTTCGGTCTCGCCGGTGCGGCCTCGCAGCTGCTCGGGGACATGGCGCACCGGCTGATCCCGGTCACCGACCGCGAGGCGACCTCGATCGTCCGCTCCATCCGGACGGCACCGCTCCTCTTCGGCTGGCGCGGCTCCACTCCCGTCGACACGCCTGCGCTGGAGGAGCTGCTGCTGCGGGTGTCGCGGCTGGTCGACGACCACCCCGAGGTCGTCGCGGTCACCCTGGAACCGGTCGTCGTCGCCACCCACGGCCTGAGCGTGCTCGGCGCCTCCGTCCGCCTCGCGCCGCCACCCGCGCGGGACGACCTCGGGCCGAGGACCCTGCCGACGTACTGAGAGCGCCCGCAGCGGTGCCTCGCAGTCAGTGCGCCCCCGTAGGATGGGCGTCATGGCCAAGACCAGTACGACGACCCAGGGGCTGCGTGCGGCGATCGAGCGCAGCGGCTACTACCCGGCCCTCGTGGCCGAGGCGGTGGAGGCCGCTGTGGGCGGCGAGCCCATCCGGTCGTACCTGGTCCATCAGGAGACGACGTTCGACCAGAACGAGGTGCGGCGGCACGTGACCGTGCTCGTCCTCACCCACAACCGCTTCATCGTCAGCCACACCGACGAGCAGGCCGCCGACAGCACCTCCCCGACGCCGTACGCCACGACGTCCACCGAGTCCGTGAAGCTCGGCCGGATCTCCTCGGTCGTCGTCAGCCGCGTCGTCGCCAACCCGGAGTCGTACACGCCGGGCACGCTGCCCCGCGAGATCGTGCTCACCATCGGGTGGGGCGCGGTCGCCCGGCTCGACCTGGAGCCCGCCGCCTGCGGGGACCCCAACTGCGAGGCCGACCACGGCTACACGGGCAGCTCCACGGCGGACGACCTCAGCCTGCGGGTCAGCGAGGCCGGCGACGGACCGGAGACCGTGCGCCAGGCGCTCACCTTCGCTCAGTCGCTCTCCGAGGCGACCGCGGACATCGCCCGCTGAGATGATCCAGCCCACCGCCTGGGACTCCTACCCGGAACCCCTCGCCGTCGACTCCGCGCCCGTCCCCGAGTACGGCAGCGGCTCGCTCGCCGATCTGCTGCCCACGCTGGCCGCCGGCATGGCCGTACCGGACATGACCGCCGCGATCCCCGAGCTGGCCGCCGCCGACCGCGCCTGCGTGTTCCTGATCGACGGCCTCGGCTGGGAGCAGCTCAAGGCGCACCCCGAGGAAGCGCCGTTCATGACGTCGCTCCTGAGCAGCTCGCGCGGCGGCACCGGACACCCGATCACCACCGGCTACCCCGCGACCACCGCGACCTCCCTCGCCTCCGTCGGCACCGGCCTGCCGCCGGGCGCGCACGGCCTGCCCGGGTACACCGTGCGCAACCCCCAGACCGACGAGCTGATGAACCAGCTGCGCTGGCAGCCGTGGACGTCACCGCGCGTCTGGCAGCCGTACCCCACGGTCTTCCAGCTGGCGCAGCAGGCGGGCGTGCACGCGGCGCAAGTGTCGTCGCCCACCTTCCAGAACACCCCGCTGACCAAGGTCGCGCTCAGTGGCGGAACGTTCCTGGGGCGGCTGACCGGCGAGGACCGTATGGACCTCGCGGCCGAGCAACTGGCCGCGGGCGACCGCTCCCTGGTCTACACGTACTACGCCGAACTCGACGGCGCCGGCCACCGCTACGGCGTCGACTCCGACACCTGGCGCGGCCAGCTCATGTACGTCGACCGGCTCGTCCAGCGCCTCGCCGAGCAGTTGCCGCCGCGCACCGCGCTGTACGTCACCGCCGACCACGGCATGATCGACGTGCCCTTCGACGAGCAGCACCGCATCGACTTCGACGAGGACTGGGAACTGCGCGCCGGCGTCGCCCTGCTCGGCGGCGAGGGCCGCGCGCGGCACGTGTACGCGGTGCCCGGCGCCGCGAACGACGTCCTGACCTGCTGGCGCGAGGTGCTCGGCGAACAGTTCTGGGTGGCCTCCCGGGACGAGGCGATCGCGGCGGGCTGGTTCGGGCCACGGATCGACGAGCGGGTGTACGGAAGGATCGGCGACGTGATCGCGGCCGCGCGGGACGACGTCCTGATCATCGCGTCCGAGCGGGAGCCGAAGGAGTCGGCGATGGTCGGCAACCACGGTTCGATGACCCCCGCGGAGCAGTTGGTCCCCCTGCTCGAAGTACGCTCCTGAAACCTCCGCAGCCCGCCGTAGCCGACTCTCTCCGCCGAAAGGTGCTCAACTCAACATGCCCGAGCTGGTGTTCTTCTCCGGAACGATGGACTGCGGGAAGTCGACGCTGGCTCTCCAGATCGAGCACAACCGTTCGGCGCGCGGGCTCGCGGGCATGATCTTCACGCGTGACGACCGCGCGGGCGAGGGCAAGCTGTCATCGCGGCTCGGCCTGGTCACCGACGCGGTGGAGGTCGAGGACGGCGTGGACCTGTACGGGTACGTCGTCGACCACCTCTCCCGGGGCGGCCGCGCGGACTACGTCATCGCCGACGAGGCCCAGTTCCTCGCGCCCGACCAGATCGACCAACTCGCCCGCGTGGTCGACGACCTGGGCCTCGACGTCTACGCCTTCGGCATCACGACCGACTTCCGCAGCAAGCTGTTCCCTGGCTCGCAGCGCCTGGTGGAACTGGCCGACGGGTCGAGGTGCTCCAGGTGGAGGCCCTGTGCTGGTGCGGGGCCCGCGCCACGCACAACGCCCGCACGATAGGGGGCGAGATGGTCGTCGAGGGCGCCCAGGTGGTCGTCGGTGACGTCAACCAGGCGGACGCCGTCGGCTACGAGGTCCTGTGCCGCCGTCACCACCGACGCCGTATGACGGCCGCGAGCGCACGGGCGGCGGCGCTGTCCCCGGACGTCCTGCCGGTGCAGTCGGTCTGAGCCGAGGTCCCGTTCGGCGGCCCTGCTCCCGAGCCCGTCAGCGCGGGTCCTGGATCAGGGCGAACCGGGCCCCCTCGGGGTCCGCCACCGTCGCCACGCGGCCGTGGGCGCTGTCGTGGGCCGGCTTGAGGACGTGGCCGCCGAGGTCGACGACCCGGGCCAGCGCCTCGTCCGTGTCTGCGACCTCGAAGTACGTCACCCAGTGCGGGCCCCGGTCGCGCGGCAGGGAGGTGCCGACGCCGTGGATGCCGGCGACCGGGCGGCCGTCGATGAGCAGGGTGACGTAGTCGAAGTCGGCGGAGACCCGCGGCTCCTCCTCGTAGGCGAACACGGTCTCGTAGAACTTGGCCACGTTCACGGACTCGAAGGTCAGCAGCTCGTTCCAGGCCGGGGTGCCGGGCACGCCCGTGACGGCCGTGCCGCGGTGTTCGGCCCCCTGCCAGATGCCGAAGACGGCGCCGGACGGGTCGGAGCAGATCGCCAGCCGGCCGGCCTCGGCGGCGTCCAGCGGGCCCACGCCGACCGTGCCGCCGCACAGCCGTACCGTGTCGGCGGTCAGGCCGACGTTGTTCGAGGCGAGGTAGGGCGTCCAGGCGATGGGGAGGTGGCGGTCGGGCGGCAGTTGGCCGATGCCGGCCACCTCACGGCCGTTCAGCAGGGCCCGCACGTAGGGGCCGAGTTGCTGGGGGCCGGGCTGGAACTCCCAGCCGAACAACGCTCCGTAGAAGTCCTGGGTCGCGGCCAGTCCGTGCACCATCAGACTCACCCAGCAGGGCGTGCCGGGCGCGTGCCGAGCGTGCGTCTCGCCGTTCGGGCCGGCCGACCCCCGTGCCTCGGTCATCGTCACTCTCTCCTCGACCCCTCGCGGTGGCCGTGTCGCTTCCGCTGTCCGGACCCCCGTGCCGATGCTCGCACCACCCGTGGCCACGCGCGCTGCGGGCGCGCCGCGCACGGCGGCCGGTGCCCGGAGGATGCCCGGTGTGCGATTTACCGCCCGTTTCCGTGCGATTGCCGTCGGATGTCGATCGGCTGTACAGCATGTGCCTGATCCCGTACGCCTCGTGATCGGGCCTGTCCGGCGGGCAGAGTAACCGGACCGCGACGATGGGGCCACCCCGTGCGCAAGGATGGTGGCCATGAACGCCATCATCTCCGCATCAGAACTCGCCGGCGAACTGACGGGCGACAACCCCCCGGTACTGCTTGACGTCCGCTGGCAGTTGTCCCTGGCCAAGGCGTCCGGTGAGCCTCCGTTCGACGGCCGCGCCGAGTACGAGGCCGGGCACATCCCGGGCGCGGTCTACGTCGATCTGGACCGGGAACTGGCCTCCGCGCCCGGTTCGCGAGGGCGTCATCCGCTGCCGGACTTGGCCGAATTCGGTACGGCGATGCGTCATGCGGGCGTGACGTCGGGGACGCCGGTGATCGTGTACGACGGCGGGCAGGGCTGGGCGGCCGCCCGGGCGTGGTGGCTGCTGCGCTGGACGGGTCACCCCGATGTGCGGGTCCTCGACGGCGGGTTGCCCACCTGGGAGGGACCGCTGGAGACGTCCGTGCCGACCCCGGCGGAGGGCGACTTCGAGCCGGTACCGGGGGCGACGGAACTGCTCGACGCCGACTCCGCCGCGGCGCTCGCCCGGTCCGGGGTGCTGCTGGACGCGCGGGCAGGGGAGCGGTACCGCGGCGAGGTCGAGCCGATCGACCCGGTCGGCGGCCACATCCCGGGCGCCCTGTCCGCCCCCACGAACGAGAACGTGGCCGCGGACGGCCGCTTCCTCCCCGCCGGGCAACTCGCGGCACGCTTCAAGGCCCTGGGCGCGTCCGAGGGCACGGCGGTCGGCGTGTACTGCGGCTCGGGCGTCTCCGCCGCGCACCAGGTACTGGCACTGGAGGTCGCCGGCATTCCGGCGGCGCTGTACGTCGGTTCGTGGTCGGAGTGGTCGTCGGACCCGTCGCGGCCGGTGGCCGTGGGGGCGGATCCGCAGTAGGGCGTGCCGAGCGGGGGGGGCGAGGACTGGACCGGAACCACCCCAGCGGCACGACTGTCCCCGCCCCGCCCAGTCTCACCCCGCACAGCACGAGGGCCGCGCTGCAACCAGCGCGGCCCTCGTGCTCGTCCTCGTGCGACCACACTCGCAGCCGTACGACCGACCAGTCTTGCTACTCCTGTTACTCCTGCTTCTTCCTCCGCGTCCCGAACACGATCTCGTCCCAGCTCGGTACCGCGGCGCGGCGACCCGGGCGGACGCCGTCCGCTTCGGCCTGGCGGTCCGTGGCGCCGATGAGGCGGTCGCGGTGGCTGCCGACGGAGCGGGGCATCAGGACGTCCGCGTAGGCGGACCCGGCCGAGGCGGCAGGGGCGGGAGGTTCCTCCGCGTCCGGCTCGGCGGGGGGTTCCTCCACCTCGGGCTCCGGCGGGCGCTCCGGCACCACCATGTCGCCGCGGAAGCTGGGCACCGCCTCCAGCAGGCTGGTGAGCGAGTCCCGTTCCTCCGTGGTCTCCTCGACCGGCTCGGAGGCCTGAGCGGGCAGGCTCGGGCGCTCTGTGCGTTCGAGGGCACGGTCCATCGACCGCTCGCGCGGAAGCCGGGCGATACGCGGCACGAACGGGAAGCTCGGCTCCGGCGCGGCGAGGTCCTCGGACTCGCCGATCAGCGAGCGCGCCTCCTCGTCGACGGCCTGGACGAGCCGCCGGGGCGGGTCGTACGTCCAGCTCGCCGAGTGCGGTTCGCCCGCCACCAGGTAGACCAGCAGTACTTCCCAGGTGCCGTCGTCGCGGCGCCACGAGTCCCACTGCACAGTGTCCTTGTCGGCGCCGCGCAGCAGCAGCCGCTCCTGGACGGCCTCGCCGAGCTGCGGACCGGCGGCGTTCTCGCCGGGCCGGCGGACGGGAGTCTTGCGGGCCCGTTCGGCCATGAAGGCACGCTCGGCGAGCACGGGGCCCTCGAAGCGCCGTACGCGGTCGACGGGGATGCCCGCGAGCTGGGCGACCTCTTCCGCGGTGGCACCAGCGCGTATACGCGCCTGGATGTCGCGGGGGCGGAGATGGCTTTCGACCTCGATCTCGATCTGGCCGAGACGGGGACGGTCGCCGCGCACGGCGGCGCGCAGGCGTTCGTCGATCGGAAGCGTGTACTCCGTAGAGTCGGCAGCCTTCAGCACCAGCCGTGTGCCGTCATTGGAGACGGCCACGACACGCAGTTCGGGCATGGGGACCTCCCGGGTGGTGCCTGCCGACGTCACGTGCGTCGCTGCTTCCGCTAGTCGAGTGTGGCCTGCCCGGGTGCAGCCTGCCACAACCTTGCCGAGTTGCCCGGCGTGTCGGGCACGTGCCCTGGATCGCCGTTATGGCACGGTTACCTATTCGCAACGCTAAGTGACCAACTCCGTCACCCTGTGCAACTAGCCCCCTCCCGGCGGTCCTTGAAGGCCACGGACGCCCAGGCGGGAGACCGGACCCAGGGCTCGCAACAGTACTCCATTTGGGCCACGTGCGTGGATTGGCACGCCGCCCAACTTCTGGCAAGAAGTGCGACTCGGCCGCCCGTTGGGCGATTCACGGATCTTGAACGTGGCGTACTTCACGCAAACGTCGGAAACGGAACTATTGCTTTCGGCCGTACGCCGCCCAGCAGCGAAGTCCGTTGACCGAACGGGTCGAGCCGGTCGGGTGCTACGCCCCCAATACCCGCCGCAAGTAGTCGTTCTGGAACCGGCGGTCGGGGTCCAGTCGGTCCCGCAGGGCCGTGAACTCACCGAAGCGCGGGTATACCTGAGCGAAGTACTCGGCGTCCCGCGTGTGCACCTTGCCCCAGTGCGGACGCCCCTCGTGCGCGGTGAAGATGTGCTCGGCGGCGGTGAAGTACCGCTGGTACGGGGTCCCCTTGACCATATGGACGGCGATGTACGCACTGTCACGGCCCGAGGCGGTGGACAGCGTGATGTCGTCGGCCGGCGCCGTGCGCACCTCGACCGGGAAGCTGACCCTGAGGCCGGAGCGGTCGATCATCGCCTTCAGTTCGAGCAGCGTCTCGACGACGGCCTCGCGCGGGACGGCGTACTCCATCTCCACGAAGCGCACCCGGCGCGGCGATGTGAAGACCTTGTACGGGATGTCGGTGTAGGTCCGCGCGGACAGCGCCTTGCTGGAGACCCGGGCGATCGTCGGGATGGTGGCGGGCGCCGCGCGGCCGACCCACTGGGCGACCTGGAACACGCCGTTGGAGAGGAACTCGTCCTCGAACAGGCCCCGGAGCTGGGACACCGGCTTCTCGGGGCCCGCACTGCGGTTGTTGCGCTTGGTGTTGGTGCTGCCGGTGTGGGGGAACCAGTAGAACTCGAAGTGTTCGTTCTCGGCCCACAGTTCGTCGAAGTCCGCCAGGACCTTGTCGAGCGGCATCGGCTCCTCGCGCGCGGAAAGCAGGAAGACGGGCTCCACGGCGAAGGTGATCGCGGTGACGACGCCCAGCGCGCCAAGGCCTGTCCGGGCGGCCGCGAAGACCTCGGGGTTCTCCTTCTCGGAACAGGTGAGCACCGAACCGTCGGCCGTGACCAGTTCCAGGGCCTTGATCTGGGCCGCGATCGAGCCCGACTCGCGGCCCGTGCCATGGGTGCCGGTGCTGATGGCGCCGGAGACGGTCTGCTCCATGATGTCGCCCATGTTGGTGAGCGAGAGCCCCTCGCGCGCGAGGGCCGCGTTGAGCCTCTTGAGCGGGGTGCCGGCCTCGACCGTGACTGTCATGGCCTCCCGGTCGATGTCGCGGATGCCGGTGAGCAGCTGAGGGCGGATCAGCACGCCGTCGGTGGCGGCGATCGACGTGAAGGAGTGCCCGCTGCCGACCGCCTTCACCTTCAGGCCGTCCTCGCCGGCCCGGCGTATCGCCGCCGCCAACTCCTCGACGGAGGCGGGAGTGACCTCCCGCGCGGGGCGGGCGGCGACCGTGCCGCCCCAGTTACGCCACGTGCCGTTCCTGCCGCTCGCTGTGCTGCTCAACGGTGCCTCCCCGACGCGGAGCCGGCTTGCTGAGCCGGCGGTACCCCAGAAAACCGACCACGACCGCGACGGCCCCGGACACCGCCGGAACCCCGTACCCGGCGCCCGCACCGGCGGCGTCGATCACCCAGCCGGCCGCGGAGGAGCCGAGCGCGACCCCGACCGCGAGCCCGGTGCTCACCCAGGTCATGCCCTCGGTCAGTTGCGCGCGTGGTACGTGCTCTTCGATCAGGGACATGGTCGTGATCATCGTGGGAGCGACGGCCATGCCCGAGACGAACAGCGCCACGGCCAGAAACGGCAAGTTTCCGACCAGTAGGAGGGGGATCATACTCACGGCCATCGCGCATATGCCCAGCAGCCAACGACGTTCGGGCGCCCCCTTGAAGCGCAGCAGCCCGAACACGGCGCCCGCGGCGCAGGAGCCGGCCGCGTACAGGGCGAGCACGATGCTCGCGGCGCCCTTGTGGCCCTGCTCCTCGGCGAAGGCCACGGTGACCACGTCGACGGCACCGAAGATCGCTCCGGTCGCCACGAACGTGGCCACCAGAACCTGCAGCCCGAGCGAGCGCAGAGCCGAGCCGTCGTCGTTGTGCTCGCGCGGGTGCGGTGCGGGCTCGGTGGCCCGCTGTGCGGTCAGCCAGAAGACGCCGACCGCCAGGAAGCAGCCCGCGAGCAGCGGCCCGGCCTCCGGGAACCACGCCGTGGACAGGCCGATGGAGATGATCGGCCCGAAGATGAAGCAGACCTCGTCGATCACGGACTCGAAGGAGTACGCGGTGTGCAGCTGAGGCGTGCCGCGGTACAGGGCGGCCCAGCGGGCACGGGTCATCGCCCCGATGCTCGGCACGCAGCCGATGCCGGCGCACGCCACGAACAGCACCCAGTCCGGCCACTCGTAGTGCGCGGCGAACAGCAGCAGTGCGGCCGCCAGGAGCGCGATCAGTGTCGCGGGACGCAGCACCCGCCGCTGCCCGTACTGGTCGACCAGTCGCGAGACCTGCGGACCCGCGACCGCGGCGGCGAGCGCGATGGTGGCCGACAGCGCGCCGGCGAGGCCGTACCGCCCGGTCAGCTGGGACACCATGGTCACGACGCCGATGCCCATCATCGACAGCGGCATCCGGCCGAGGAACCCCGCGGCGGAGAAGCCCTTGGAGCCGGGGGCGGCGAACAGGGCGCGGTAGGGGCTCGGCACGGGGGTCTCCGTCAGGCAGGAGCAGCGGGGCTGCGGTGGCTCGGGGTGGTGCAGGCAGGCGTGCGGGCGCACAGCAGGGCGTGAAGGCGCCCCGTAAGGCGTGTGGATGGCCGATACAGCTTACGAGTTAGGTGACCCTAACGCACCCGTCCGGACGCACGGGGAACCCGGGTGGTCACCCCGCCGTTTCCAGGCTGTCAGTACCGGATGACAGGATCGATCCATGCCAGACGCGCGCGATGCCACCCCCTACGACGCCTTGCTCCTGCTCTCGTTCGGCGGCCCCGAGGGCCCGGACGACGTGATCCCGTTCCTGGAGAACGTCACCCGCGGGCGGGGCATCCCCACCGAACGCCTCAAGGAAGTCGGCGAGCACTACTTCCAGTTCGGCGGCGTCAGCCCCATCAACGGCCAGAACCGCGCCCTGCTGGACGCCCTGCGCAAGGACTTCGCCGAGCACGGTCTGGATCTGCCGATTCACTGGGGCAACCGCAACTGGGCGCCGTACCTGACGGACACGCTGCGCGAGATGGTCGCCGACGGCCGCCGCCGCATCCTCGTCCTCGCCACCAGCGCCTACGCGTCCTACTCGGGCTGCCGGCAGTACCGCGAGAACCTCGCGGACTCGCTCGCGGCCCTTGCGGCCGAGGGCCTGGAGCTGCCGAAGATCGACAAGCTGCGGCACTACTTCAACCACCCCGGCTTCCTGGAGCCGATGATCGACGGCGTGCTCGACTCCCTGGCCGACCTCCCCGAGGACGTCCGGGACGGCGCCCACATCGCGTTCTCCACCCACTCGATCCCGACCGCGGCCGCCGACAGCTCCGGCCCCGTCGAGGACCACGGCGAGGGCGGGGCGTACGTCGAGCAGCACCTGGACGTCGCGCAGCTGATCGTCGACGCCGTACGCGAGCGCACCGGTGTCGACCACCCCTGGCGGCTCGTCTACCAGTCCCGCTCCGGCGCCCCGCACATCCCGTGGCTGGAGCCCGACATCTGCGACCACCTCGAGGAGCGGCACGCTGCCGGTGTCCCGGCCGTCGTGATCGCCCCCATCGGCTTCGTCTCCGACCACATGGAGGTCCTCTACGACCTCGACACGGAGGCCAAGGCCAAGGCCGAGGAGCTGGGCCTGCCGATGCGCCGCTCGGCCACCGTCGGCGACGATCCGCGGTTCGCCGCCGCGATCCGCGACCTCGTCCTGGAGCGCGCCGCCGTGGAGCGCGCGGAGGACGTCACGCCCTGCGCTCTCGGCGGCCTCGGCGCGAGCCACAACCTCTGCCCGGTGGGCTGTTGCCCGTCCCGCGCACCCAGGCCCGCCGCGGCGGGCGCCGACAGCCCCTACGCATGAGGAGCCCCGTGACCGACGCCCTGCACACGGAACTGCTCACCCTCGCTCAGGAGGCCGCCCGCCGCGCGGGAGAGCTGCTGCGCGACGGCCGCCCGGCCGACCTCGCCGTCGCGGCGACCAAGTCGAGCCCGATCGACGTGGTCACCGAGATGGACATCGCGGCCGAGAAGCTGATCACGGGCCTGATCTCCGAGCAGCGCCCGGACGACGGCTTCCTCGGCGAGGAGGGCGCCTCCACCGAGGGCACGAGCGGCGTCCGCTGGGTGATCGACCCCTTGGACGGCACCGTCAACTACCTCTACGGACTGCCGACTTGGTCCGTCTCCATCGCCGCCGAGCAGGACGGAGAGACGGTCGCCGGCGTCGTGGCGGCCCCGATGCGGGGCGAGACGTACCACGCGGTCCGCGGCGGCGGCGCGTGGGCCACGGGCGCCTGGGACGGTGAGCGCAGGCTCACCTGTCGCGCCACGGCCCCTCTCGCCCAGTCCCTGGTCTCGACGGGCTTCAACTACGTCACCGAGGTGCGCACCCACCAGGCCGACGTCGCCCAGCGGCTGATCCCCCTCCTGCGCGACATCCGCCGCGGTGGCTCGGCGGCAATCGACCTGTGCGACCTCGCCGCCGGCCGACTCGACGGCTACTACGAGCGGGGCCTCAACGCCTGGGACCTCGCGGCCGGGGACCTGATCGCCCGTGAGGCCGGCGCGCTGACGGGTGGGCGCCCGGGAGAGCGCCCCTCACGTGACCTGGCGGTCGCAGCGACACCGGGGGTCTTCGAGCCCCTCCAGCAACTCCTGGAGGACTTGGGCGCCTGGCACGACTGACGGCACGGCACCAGCAGAACGAGCAGGGCCCCCGGCGCTGGATTCGCCGGGGGCCCTGTGGTGTTCACAAGCCGGTCAGACGCTCGTCGCGCCGACTTCCACGCCATGCTCAGCGGCGAGGCGGCGCAGGTCGTCGAGCTCGCCCTGCTCCACCTCGACGAGGAAGTCGTCGCCCTCGTCGAGAGCCCGCGTAAGGTCGGACTCGGTCGCCCTTATGCGCTGCAGAAGTCCTGCGGTGAATGCGTCCATGCTGCGCCCCCTCGTCCTGGGTCGGTGGGTCGGTGGCACGGGGGTGTGCCGATCGGAAGGGACGATCACGTCTCCGGTGGATGCCCAGCGCTGCCCAGCCGGGCGGCGACGGTGCCGGACACCCACATCCACTCTGCGGGAAGCGGATCGCCTCGTACCGCATGGTGGTGCGGTACAAGCAGAGCGTGATCGCGGGGTGTAAAGCCGTCCTCCCCCCGCTTTCTTCCGCGGAAACCTCAAGCGGAAGAGAAAATCTCGCATTCCCGGGCTTCACACCCGTCCTTCATGGCCCACTCACCCGTCTTACCGCCGACTTATGGCCGAAAAGGGCAGGATGGAGGCCAAGACACCCGACGAAGACCCCTGCCCGCGCGCGATGACACGCGCTACGCGGGTGGACACAGGAAGGACAAGCGACGTGCGCGTACTCGTCGTCGAGGACGAGCAACTGCTCGCCGATGCGGTGGCCACCGGACTGCGCCGGGAGGCCATGGCCGTCGACGTCGTGTACGACGGTGCGGCGGCCCTGGAGCGCATCGGCGTCAACGACTACGACGTGGTCGTCCTCGACCGCGACCTCCCCCTCGTGCACGGCGACGACGTCTGCCGCAGGATCGTCGAACTCGGCATGCCCACACGCGTGCTGATGCTCACGGCGTCGGGCGACGTCAGCGACCGTGTCGAGGGGCTGGAGATCGGCGCCGACGACTATCTGCCGAAGCCCTTCGCGTTCAGCGAGCTGACGGCACGCGTGCGTGCCCTCGGCCGCCGTACGAGCGTGCCGCTGCCGCCCGTCCTGGAGCGCGCCGGCATAAAGCTCGACCCCAATCGCCGCGAGGTCTTCCGCGACGGCAAGGAGGTGCAGCTGGCGCCGAAGGAGTTCGCCGTCCTGGAGGTGCTGATGCGCAGCGAGGGCGCGGTCGTCTCGGCCGAGCAGCTGCTGGAGAAGGCCTGGGACGAGAACACCGACCCGTTCACCAACGTGGTCCGGGTGACCGTCATGACGCTGCGCCGCAAGCTGGGAGAGCCGCCGGTAATCGTCACCGTCCCCGGTTCCGGCTACCGGATCTGATACCCCATGGCCACGACACCCGCGCCTCCCCAGGCGCCCCCGAAACCCACCTGGGCCCCCCGCAGGGCGGAGAACGTCTTCCCGTGGCTGCGCCCCACCATCCGGATACGGCTCACGTTGCTGTACGGCGGCATGTTCCTGATCGCCGGCATCCTGCTGCTGTCGATCATCTATCTGCTGGCCGCGCAGGCCATCAGCACGGGCAACCAGCCGCCGTTCAAGATCGTGAGCGCCAGTAACGAGATCAGGGTCGCGAGCGCCGACTGCCCCGCGGTCAACAACGCCAATGGCCTGCGGCTCGACGAGTTCAACGCCGCGATCAGCGACTGCATCGACCAACAGCGTCACATCGCCCTGGACAACCTCCTCAGCCGCTCCCTGCTGGCCCTCCTCGGCCTCGCGATCATCGCCTTCGCCTTCGGCTACGCCATGGCCGGCCGTGTCCTGTCGCCGCTGGGCCGGATCACCCGGACCGCGCGCGCGGTGGCGGGCTCGGACCTGTCCCGTCGTATCGAGCTGGACGGCCCGGACGACGAGCTGAAGGAGCTGGCCGACACCTTCGACGAGATGCTGGAGCGGTTGCAGCGGGCCTTCACCGCCCAGCAGCGCTTCGTCGGCAACGCCTCGCACGAGCTGCGCACCCCGCTCGCGATCAACCGCACGCTCCTCGAGGTGCACCTGTCGGACCCGGGCGCGCCGGTCGAGCTCCAGCAGCTCGGCAAGACGCTGCTGGCCACCAACGAGCGCAGCGAGCAGCTCGTCGAGGGCCTGCTGCTGCTCGCCCGCAGCGACAACCAGATCGTCGAGCGCAAACCGGTGGACCTCGCGGAGGTGGCCGAGCAGGCCGTCGACCAGGTGCACGCGGAGGCGCAGGCCAAGGGCGTGGAGATCCGCGGCGAGCAGAAGCCCGCCGTCGTCCAGGGCAACGGCGTGCTGCTGGAGCGGATCGCCCTGAACCTGGTGCAGAACGCCGTCCGGTACAACATCCCGGAGGGCGGCTGGGTCGAGGTCACCACCGAGGTCCAGCACGGGCAGGCGGTCCTGGTCGTCTCGAACACCGGGCCCGTGGTGCCGGCGTACGAGATCGACAACCTCTTCGAGCCGTTCCGGCGGCTGCGTACGGAGCGCACGGGCAGCGACAAGGGAGTGGGCCTGGGACTGTCCATCGTGCGGTCCGTGGCGCGGGCGCACGGTGGCCACATCTCGGCGCAACCACGCGAGGGCGGAGGTCTCGTGATGCGAGTGACCCTTCCGGTCTGAGAGCATGTGCGCCGACACCCGGCGGGTATTCGGGGATGTTCGCTTTGCGCGGAATTTTCTGGGCACCCGGTCGGCTGTTCCGTGTGTGATCGATCACAAGGGCGGTTTTCCGGCCATCTACTCTCCGTGATCATGTGCCTTGTCGGAAAGCCGGGAAAATCCGGGTTTTCGGGGGTCCTGATCACGGGAAGTACACGGTGAGACGCCTTTGAACTGCGGCATTGGGACCGTGTACGGTCCCGTTCGCCATCCAAGCCGATCACTCTTGAGGAGTTCGGTTGGGTGTCGATTGAGTAACAGACCTTGATGTGAGGCAAAATCTCCGCCTCGGGTCGGGCACAAGTCCGGCCTCTCACGCGTTACGTGCGCTGGAGACACCGCAGACACCCAGAGGGGGAGAGCGACATGGCAACGGATTACGACACCCCACGCAAGACCGACGACGACGTCGACTCGGACAGCCTTGAAGAGCTGAAGGCCAGGCGGAACGACAAGTCGACGTCCGCAGTGGACGTCGACGAGTTCGAGGCTGCCGAAGGCCTGGAGCTGCCCGGCGCAGACCTCTCGAATGAGGAGCTGGCCGTCCGGGTGCTGCCCAAGCAGCAGGACGAGTTCACCTGCATGAGCTGCTTCCTGGTTCACCACCGCAGCCAGCTGGCCCGGGAGAAGAACGGCCAGCCGATCTGCCGCGACTGCGACTGAGGTCGGGTCGGGCATGACTGGCTCGACCCCTCCTTGGAAGCGCCGCTTCCCCGCGCGGGGAGCGGACCAGGAGCCGTCCGACGGCTCGTACGGCGCGCGTGAAGGCGAGCGGGGCTCATCCGGTAAGGGAGCCTCGCTCGAACCGATGTCCGGGCCTGACCTCCCGGCATCGGTGGAGGTTCCCGCGTCCGTCGCGAAGCGGCGGGTCGCGGCACTCCGGGAAAGGGCCAGGGAAGGGGTCCGTAAGGGCGGCAGCCGCGCCAGGGCGGGCCTGGCGTACCTCGCCGACCGGATCATCGAGAACGCCCCGAGGATCCCCGTACGGGACCTCGCGACCCTGCGCCGGCACTTCCCGGGCCTCGGGCCCGAGCAACTCGCGGACAAACTCGTGGCGGGCGCCGCCAACGCGAGCTCCACGGTCGGCGCGGGAGTGGGCGCGGCGGCGATGCTGCCGGTGCCGCCCGCTATGCCGACGGAACTGGCCGCCGAGATCACCGGCGTGGCCGCGATCGAGCTGAAGATGATCGCCGAGCTGCACGAGGTGTACGGCGTACGCCCGCCCGGCAATCTCAAGGACCGCAGCACCGCGTATCTGTCCTCGTGGTCCGAGGAGCGCGGCATCGACCCGATGAAGCCTGCGACGATCAACGCCGCTCTCGGCGGGCAGATGAAGCGCGAGCTGCGTCAGCAGATCATGAAGCGCATGGTGCGGAACCTGCCGAACCTGATGCCCTTCATGGTGGGCGCCGCCGTCGGCGCGGTCATGAACCGCCGGGACACCAAGAAACTCGCGGCCCGCATTCGGGCCGACCTTCGCAAGGTCCAGGTCCCGTGGGACGAGCTGCCGGAACTGCCGTCCCTGGAGCGCCCGGCGCACCCGCTCGAGATGGGCGACATCCTGCGTGAAGCCCGGGGCAAGGAACTCGGAGGCGGCTGAGAACCGGCAGGCGGGACGCCCGAGAGAGGCCGTTCGGAATGCCGCGGCCAAACTTTTACGACGGCCAGGACAAGCCTTGACCAGGGCCGGTGACGGCCCGTTCTGGTGTGCTAGGCCGAGACCTTCGCAGCCTTGATCGCCTCCGCCAGCCGCTCCGGCTCACGGGTCGACAGGTAGAGGTACGGCGTCGGGTCCTCGGGGTCGGTGACCTCGACGCGAAGGGCCGTGGGGATGTAGGCGCGCAGCAGCAGGAAGGCCCGGGTGTCGGCCTTGTGGGTGCGCCAGGCACGGGCCTCCTCGGGGTCCAGCACGTGTGCCTCGCCCAGCGCCCGCACCGGAACCTTCGCTTCACCGGCGATCAGCGCGTCGCCCACCACGCGGATGCGGACCGAGCCGTACGAGCTGGCCATGACGGCCGCCGCGGCGGTGCCGCCGGCCAGGCCCACGAGCATGGGCAGCGTGCCGAACGGCAGCAGGATCAGGGCCAGGGAGAGCCCGACCAGGCACGAGACCAGCCACCAGGAGCGGGGCGCGGTGAGGCGTTCTTCGTACGGGGCGGCGGAGAGCTGCATGGAGCCAAGCTTGGCACGGTGTCCGGATACAGCCGACGCGCGGGTAAGGTCTGCGGCTGTGAATGGCATTTCCCCGTCTCTTAAGCCTCCGGCCGACGCCGTGAAACCGGTGCGGCATGCCGAGGCTCCCGCGCCCGGTGAGCTGCTCGGTGCGCACTACGGCGAGTGTTTCGGCTGCGGCGGCGAGCAGCCCCACGGGCTGCACCTGGCGGCACGGGCGGGTGACGGCGTCAGCATCACGGCCGAGTTCACCGTGCAGCCCGCCCATCAGGGCGCACCCGGACTGGCGCACGGCGGTGTCCTCGCGACCGCCCTCGACGAGACCCTCGGCTCGCTGAACTGGCTGCTGCGGACGATCGCCGTGACCGGACGGCTGGAGACCGACTTCGTACGGCCGGTTCCGGTGGGCACGGTCCTGTACCTGGAGGCCGAGGTGACGGCGGTGGCGGGCCGCAAGATCTACTCCACCGCCACCGGCCGGATCGGCGGCCCCGACGGGCCCGTCGCCGTCCGCGCCGACGCCCTCTTCATCGAGGTGAAGGTCGACCACTTCATCGACAACGGCCGCCCGGAGGAGATCCGGGCCGCCATGAACGACCCGGACCAGGTCCGGCGTGCCCGTGCCTTCGAGGTGAACCCGTGAGCCGTGAACCCCTCAACGTGCTGATCCGCCGGGTCGACCCGGACGTACCGCTTCCGACGTACGCGCTTCCCGGTGACGCGGGAGCCGATCTGCGCACCACCGAGAGCCGTGAACTCAAGCCGGGGGAACGGGCCGTACTGCCCACCGGGGTGTCTGTCGCCCTCCCGGAGGGGTACGCGGCCTTCGTGCACCCGCGTTCCGGTCTCGCCGCCCGCTGCGGTGTCGCCCTGGTGAATGCCCCGGGGACGGTTGATGCCGGGTACCGTGGGGAGATCAAGGTGATCGTGGTGAATCTCGACCCGCACGAGCCCGTGCGGTTCGAGCGCTTCGACCGGATTGCCCAACTGGTTGTCCAGCAGGTCGAGAGGGTTCGCTTCCAGGAGGTCGCGGAGCTTCCCGATTCGGCACGGGCCGAGGGGGGCTTCGGGTCCACCGGCGGGCATGCCGCGGTGGGCGAAACAAGCGATACAAGCGGTCAGGCCGCCGATGGCGGCGCTACGGGTGGGAATCGATACGCTTCGGTCGTATCCGACCGGGAAGGACAGTGACGTGTTCGGACGTCGCAACAAGAAGGGTGCCGCCGAGGACGCGGCGGGCGAGCCCGAGCAGGTCGTCGACATCGACACTGAGGCGGACGACGACGGTACGCGCGAGCGCGTACGGCTGGAGCCGGAACCGCGGCCCGACGGGCCCTGGGACAGCTCCGAGGTCCGTGAGCCCGGCGAGGGCCGGGTGGACCTGGGCGGCCTGTTGGTGCCGGGCGTCGACGGCATGGAACTGCGCGTGGAGGTCGCGGGTGACGCGATCGTCGCGGCCACCGTCGTGCTGCGCGACAGCGCCATTCAGTTGCAGGGCTTCGCCGCACCCAAGCGCGAGGGCATCTGGGGCGAGGTGCGCGAGGAGATCGGCTCGGGCATCACTCAGCAGGGTGGCATCATCGACGAGGTCGAGGGGCCGCTCGGCTGGGAGCTGCGGGCCCAGGTACCGGTTCAGCTGCCGGACGGCACGGGCGGTTTCCAGGTCGTGCGGTTCGTCGGTGTGGACGGACCCCGCTGGTTCCTGCGCGGTGTGATCTCGGGTCAGGGAGCCGTGCAGCCGCAGGCGGCCGGTCTGCTCGAGCAGATCTTCCGGGACACGGTCGTGGTGCGCGGCGAAGGCCCGATGGCCCCCCGTGACCCGATCGTCCTGCAACTGCCGACCGACGCCCAGATGGTCCCCGAGGGCGTGCAGCAGGAGGAGGCCGGTTCGCGCTTCTCCGGCGGCATGGGCCAGCTCCAGCGCGGACCGGAGATCACCGAGGTTCGCTGAGACTCACAGAGACATCAGGGCCGTACCCCTCAGGGGTGCGGCCCTTTCTCGTGCGTGAACTCTTGACGGTGCATTGGTCTGTACCTACCGTCTCGGCCCAACGCGCCGTTCATAAAGGCGCTTTACGTTCACATACGAGAACGGAAGGCCCCCCACGCATGCGCAGAACCGCACTCCTCGCGGCCGCGGCCGCCCTCGTCGCCGGTGTTCTCGCCTGGCCCGCCGACGCCGCTCCCACCACCTTCGCGCACCCCGGAGTCACCGTCTCCAAGGGGCAGTTGGACTTCACCCGCTCCAAGGTCAACGCCGGCGCCCAGCCCTGGAAGGGCGCCTTCGACCGGATGATGGCGAGCAAGTACGCCGATCTGAACCGCACCCCCAAGCCCCGCGCGGTCGTCGAGTGCGGTTCGTACTCGAACCCCAACTACGGCTGCACCGACGAGCGCGAGGACGCGATAGCCGCCTACACCCAGGCCCTCGCCTGGTACATCACCCGCGACGAGCGGCACGCGAAGAAGGCCATCGAGCTGATGGACGCCTGGTCGGCCACCATCAGGGACCACACCAACAGCAACGCGCCCCTGCAGACGGGCTGGGCCGGCTCGTCCTGGCCCAAGGCCGCCGAGATCATCAAGCACACGTACACCGGGAACTGGGCGAACTCCGGCCGGTTCGCCACCATGCTCCGCAATGTGTACCTGCCCGAGATCATCAACGGCTCCAACTCCAACGGCAACTGGGAGCTGTCGATGATGGAGGCCGCCGTCGGCATCTCCGTCTTCCTGGAGGACAAGGCGTCGTACGACAAGGCCATGGGGAAGTTCCGCACCCGAACCGCCGCGTATGTGTACCTGTCCTCGGACGGCGATCTGCCGAAGACCGTGCCGAGCCAGAACCTCAACACGCGCGAGAAGATCGTCAACTACTGGCAGGGGCAGTCCACCTTCGTCACCGGCCTCACTCAGGAGACCTGCCGCGACTTCACGCACACCGGCTACGGCATCTCCGCGATCTCGCACGTCGCGGAGACCAGCCGGATCCAGGGGCAGGACCTGTACGGCACCGACGTCGGCGAGCGGCTGCGGCACGCGCTCGGGTTCCAGGCCAAGTACGAGCTCGGTGAAGGCGTGCCCAGCTGGCTGTGCCGCGGCTCGCTGAAGCTCGGGCTCGGCCCGGTCACCGAGGTCGGGCACAACGCCCTGGCCAACCGTCTCGGCCATGCCATGACCAACACCGAGACGCTGAACACCCGCAACCGCCCGTCCGGCAGCAACAACCTCTTCGTGGCCTGGGAGACCCTCACGCACGCCGACAACCCCAGCTGAGTCCCCACGACGTACCTGGCGGGAGCGTCAGAGTTGCGTCAAAGACGCTCCCGCCGCCGCACCCGGACCCATTTGTCGCGAATATTGGCCGTAAGGTCGACGCTGCGCAGGCAGCAGTGGCCGGAACACAATGAGGAACATGGGACGCGGCAGGCTTCGGATCCATCTCGGTGCGGCACCGGGCGTCGGCAAGACGTACGCCATGCTGTCCGAGGCGCACCGGCGGGTGGAGCGGGGCACCGACTGCGTGGTCGCGTTCGTGGAGCACCACGGCCGGCCGCGCACCGAGGTGATGCTGCACGGGCTGGAGCAGATACGGCGCAAGGACCTGACGTACCGGGAGAGCGCCTTCACGGAGATGGACGTCGACGCCGTCCTGGCCCGGCATCCGCAGGTCGCGCTCGTCGACGAACTCGCCCACACCAACATCCCGGGGTCGCGCAACGCCAAGCGCTGGCAGGACGTGGAGGAGCTGCTCGCCGCCGGCATCGACGTGATATCGACCGTCAACATCCAGCACCTGGAGTCGCTGGGTGACGTCGTCGAGTCGATCACCGGCGTACGCCAGCAGGAGACAGTGCCGGACGAGGTGGTGCGCAGGGCCGACCAGATCGAACTGGTCGACATGTCGCCACAGGCGCTGCGGCGACGGATGGCGCACGGCAACATCTACCGGCCGGACAAGGTCGACGCGGCCCTGTCCAACTACTTCCGCCCCGGCAACCTGACCGCACTGCGCGAACTGGCGCTGCTCTGGGTGGCCGACCGGGTCGACGAGTATCTGAAGCAGTACCGCAGCGATCACCGGGTGTCGAAGATCTGGGGTTCGCGGGAACGGATCGTCGTGGGCCTGACCGGCGGCCCGGAAGGGCGGACGCTGATCCGCCGGGCCGCCCGGCTGGCGGAGAAGGGCGCCGGCGGCGAGGTGCTCGCCGTCTACATCGCCCGCAGCGACGGCCTGACCTCCGCCTCACCCAAGGAGCTGGCCGTACAGCGCACCCTCGTCGAGGACCTCGGCGGTACCTTCCACCACGTCGTCGGGGACGACATCCCGGCGGCCCTGCTGGCCTTCGCGCGCGGTGTGAACGCCACCCAGATCGTCCTCGGCTCCTCACGCCGCAAGAGCTGGCAGTACGTGTTCGGACCGGGTGTGGGCGTGACGGTGGCCCGGGAGTCGGGCCCCGACCTCGACGTGCACATCGTGACGCACGAGGAGGTCGCCAAGGGGCGTGGACTTCCCGTCGCCCGTGGGGCGCGCCTCGGCCGGGCGCGGATCATCTGGGGCTGGTTCACCGGCGTCGTCGGTCCCGTGCTGCTCACGCTGCTGCTGACCCATGTCGACGCCGACCTCGGTCTCGCCAACGACATGCTGCTGTTCCTGACCCTGACGGTGGGCGCCGCCCTGCTCGGCGGGCTCCTCCCGGCACTCGCGTCGGCGGCGGTCGGCTCACTGCTGCTGAACTGGTTCTTCACGCCGCCCGCCCACACACTGACCATCGCCAATCCGAAGAACCTGCTCGCGCTCGTGATCTTCGTCTTCGTGGCGGTGTCGGTCGCCTCCGTGGTCGACCTCGCCGCCCGGCGCACGCACCAGGCGGCACGTCTGCGCGCCGAGTCGGAGATCCTCTCCTTCCTCGCGGGCAACGTGCTGCGCGGCGAGACCGGCCTGGAGGACCTGCTGGAGCGGGTCCGCGAGACCTTCGGCATGGAGTCCGCGGCCCTGCTGGAGCGCGCGAGCGACGTCGACCCGTGGACGTGCGCGGGCCGGGTGGGCCTGGAACGGGCACTGCAGCGGCCCGAGGACGCGGACGTCGACGTGCCGGTCGGCGACCACATGGCACTCGCGCTGACCGGCCGGGTGCTGCCCGCCGAGGACCGACGGGTGCTCGCCGCCTTCGCCGCACAGGCCGCGGTCGTCCTGGACCGCCGCAGGCTCCAGGAGGAGGCCGACCAGGCCAAGGAGCTGGCCGAGGGCAACCGGATCCGCACGGCACTGCTCGCCGCCGTCAGCCACGACCTGCGTACGCCGCTCGCGGGCATCAAGGCGGCGGTCTCGTCGCTGCGGTCCGACGACGTGGCGTGGTCCGAGGAGGACGAGGCCGAGCTGCTGGAGGGCATCGAGGAGGGCGCCGACCGGCTCGACCACCTCGTGGGGAACCTCCTGGACATGTCCCGGCTGCAGACCGGCACGGTGACGCCGCTCATCCGCGAGATCGACCTCGACGAAGTGGTGCCGATGGCGCTCGGCGGGGTGCCGGAGGACAGCGTGGAGCTGGACATTCCGGAGACGCTGCCCATGGTCGCCGTGGACCCCGGGCTGCTGGAGCGGTCGGTGGCCAACCTGGTCGAGAACGCCGTCAAGTACAGCCCGGACGGCGGCCGGGTTCTCGTCGCCGCCAGCGCCATCGCCGAACGGGTCGAGGTCCGCGTGGTCGACCGCGGTCCCGGCGTGCCCGACGAGGCGAAGGAACGCATCTTCGCGCCCTTCCAGCGCTACGGCGACGCCCCGCGCGGGGCCGGAGTGGGGCTCGGGCTCGCGGTGGCCCGCGGCTTCGCCGAGGCGATGGGCGGCACGCTCAACGCCGAGGACACCCCGGGCGGCGGCCTCACCATGGTGCTCACGCTGCGGGCGGCAGGATCGCGCGCGGCGCTTCACGAAGAGGGGGGCGTGCCAGTGGAGCGCCCCGTGGAACCCGAAAGGCAGACCACATGCTGAGCCCGACCGGGGGGACCCCCCAGGCCCCCACGAGGGTACTGGTGATCGACGACGAGCCGCAGATCGTGCGCGCCCTCGTGATCAACCTCAAGGCCCGCAAGTACGAGGTCGACGCGGCCCACGACGGGGCCACCGCCCTCGAACTCGCGGCCACCCGCCACCCCGACGTGGTCGTCCTCGACCTCGGTCTGCCCGACATGGACGGCGTCGAGGTGATCCGCGGGCTGCGCGGCTGGACCCGGGTGCCGATCCTGGTGCTGTCCGCCCGGCACTCCTCCGACGAGAAGGTCGAGGCGCTGGACGCGGGCGCCGACGACTACGTCACCAAGCCCTTCGGCATGGACGAGCTGCTCGCCCGGCTCCGCGCCGCCGTCCGCCGCGCCGAGCCGGTCGGGCCCGGCGAGGACGACGTGACCACGGTGGAGACCGAGGCGTTCACCGTCGACCTGGCCGCGAAGAAGGTCAACCGGGGCGGGAAGGACGTACGCCTCACCCCCACCGAGTGGCATCTGCTGGAGGTGCTCGTCCGCAACACCGGGCGGCTCGTCAGCCAGAAACAGCTGCTCCAGGAGGTGTGGGGGCCGTCGTACGGGACGGAGACGAACTACCTGCGGGTGTACATGGCCCAGCTGCGCAGGAAGCTGGAGGGCGATCCGTCGCACCCCAGGCACTTCATCACGGAGCCCGGGATGGGGTACCGGTTCGAGAAGTGAGCCGCGGGGCGGTCGCCGAGGGGCCGGTTCGTGCGTCGGTACCGGGGGTACGAGAGTGTCGGTGCACCCCGGTAGGCTTCAAGACATGAGTGCTGTTCCTCGTTCGGAAAAGTCGGTGGGCCGGTTCCGGCGCATGCTCGACCGGCTCTCCTCGTCGCAGGAGGACCTGGAGTCCGAGGAGCTGCGTGAGGACGCCGAGACGACCGGCTGTACCAAGATCGGTGACTGCCGTGACCGACAGATAGTGACGGTTACTGGTACGTTGCGCACGGTCACCCTGCGGCCGCGTGCGGGAGTCCCCGCCCTGGAGGCCGAGCTGTTCGACGGCTCCGCCGCCCTGGACGTGGTGTGGCTCGGCAGGCGCTCCATAGTCGGGATAGAGCCGGGGCGCCGGCTGATCGCATCGGGCCGGGTCTCCATGAGCCGGGGCCGCCGGGTGCTGTTCAACCCGAAATACGAACTGAGACCCCTCGGACGGGAGTAGCCGGTGACGTCGCTCGACAAGCCGACTGAAGACACCACCGACACCACCGCAGACGCCGAGCAGAATGCCCGGGCGGTGACCGAGGCTGCGCTGTTCGAGGCCTTCGGCGGCATGCGCGGCATGATCGAGACGGTGCTGCCCGGTCTGCTCTTCGTCACCATCTACACGATCAACAAGGATCTGCACCTCTCGGCCATCGCCGCGCTTGCGGTGTCCCTGGTGCTGGTGGTGGTGCGCCTGGTGATGCGGGACACCATCAAGCACGCGTTCAGCGGCGTCTTCGGCGTCGCCTTCGGTGTCGTGTTCGCGATGATGACCGGCAACGCCAAGGACTTCTACCTGCCCGGCATGCTCTACACGCTGGGACTGGCGCTCGCGTACATCATCACGACCCTGTGCGGCGTGCCGTTGATCGGGCTGATCCTCGGGCCGGTGTTCAAGGAGAACCTCTCCTGGCGCACCCGCAATCCCGGGCGCAAGAAGGCGTACGCGAAGGCCAGTTGGGCATGGGGCCTGATCCTGCTCGCCAAGTGCGCGATCCTCTTCCCGCTGTACTGGTGGGCGGACACCACGCAGTTCGGCTGGGTCCTGATCGCCCTGAAGATTCCACCGTTCCTGCTGGCCGTGTGGCTGACGTGGGTCTTCCTGGCGAAGGCGCCCGCGCCGATCGACGTGTTCGCGGAGATGGAGGCGGAGGAGAAGGCCGAGCGGAAGGCTGCCGCCGGCTCGGGCGAGTAGTACCGGCGTCGGTGTGCCCCGTCCTGGGGGCTGCCGCCCCCAGACCCCCGCTGTCGGCCTGAACGGCCTCGTCCTCAAACGCCGGACGGGCTGATTTTGTCGGCCCTTGCCTCAAAGGCGGAGGGCGCCCTGTGATAGCCAGGGCGCCCTCCGTCGTCGTATGCCCGCTGGGTCAGCCCGCCGCGTCCTCGCGCCGCACCGACAGCAGGTCCTCCAGCTGCTCCTCCCTGGCCTGGGCGGCCACGAAGAGGAGTTCGTCGCCAGCTTCCAGGGAGTCCTCGCGGGACGGGGTGAGGACCCGGGTGCCGCGGATGATGGTCACCAGGGAGGTGTCCTGGGGCCATTCCACGTCGCCGACCTGGGTGCCGGCGAGGGCCGACTCCTCAGGGAGGGTCAGTTCGACGAGGTTGGCGTCGCCGTGGCTGAAGCGCAGCAGGCGGACCAGGTCGCCGACCGAGACCGCTTCCTCGACCAGGGCCGACATCAGACGGGGGGTGGAGACGGCCACGTCGACGCCCCAGGCCTCGTTGAACAGCCACTCGTTCTTGGGGTTGTTCACGCGGGCCACGACGCGCGGTACGCCGTACTCCGTCTTCGCCAGCAGGGAGACGACCAGGTTGACCTTGTCGTCGCCCGTCGCGGCGATCACCACGTTGCAGCGCTGGAGGGCTGCCTCGTCCAGCGACGTGATCTCGCAGGCGTCGGCCAGCAGCCACTCCGCCTGCGGGACGCGTTCGACCGAGATGGCGGTCGGCGCCTTGTCGATCAGAAGGACCTCGTGGCCGTTCTCCAGCAGTTCGCCCGCGATCGAGCGGCCCACCGCACCGGCACCGGCAATGGCGACCCTCATCAGTGACCGCCCTCCTCTTCGGGACCCTTGGCGAACGCCGCCTCGACCTTGTCGACCTCGTCGGTGCGCATCATGACGTGCACCAGGTCGCCCTCCTGCAGCACCGTCTGCGAGGTGGGCAGGATCGCCTCACCGAGCCGGGTCAGGAACGCGACGCGGACGCCCGTCTCCTCCTGCAGCCTGCTGATCTTGTGGCCCACCCAGTCCGTGGACGCGTGCACCTCGGCGAGCTGCACGCCGCCGGTGGGGTCACGCCACAGCGGCTCGGCGCCCGAGGGCAGCAGGCGGCGCAGCATCTGGTCGGCCGTCCAGCGGACGGTGGCCACGGTGGGGATGCCGAGGCGCTGATAGACCTCGGCGCGACGGGGGTCGTAGATCCGGGCCGCGACGTTCTCCACGCCGAACATCTCGCGGGCCACGCGCGCGGAGATGATGTTGGAGTTGTCACCGCTGGAGACGGCGGCGAAGGCGCCCGCCTCCTCGATGCCCGCCTCGCGCAGGGTGTCCTGGTCGAAGCCGACGCCGGTCACCCGGCGGCCTCCGAACCCGGGGCCCAGCCGGCGGAACGCGGTGGGGTCCTGGTCGATCACGGCGACCGTATGCCCTTGTTGCTCCAGGGTCTGGGCAAGAGCGGAGCCCACCCTTCCGCAACCCATGATGACGATGTGCACGGCGCTTACCCCGCACTCCTCGTGAGGCGTCTGACTTGCGTGAACGTGGTGCTCATATCCTTCTCTCGGTTCGCCGGGCAACAGGCGCGGGCCGGTCGGGGACCGCTGGGCAACATCATGCCGGGGAATCCCGTCGATGATCCCCCGCGGTACGGATCGTGGGCTCGCGTGTGCCTGCGTCCACCGTAACCTCCGGGTCCGACAGGCCGACCGGGGCGTCCCACCCCCTTCGCGCCCGCCCTGAGCGCCCGCCCGCTCAGCGGCGGTTGAAGCTGCGGAGGCTGGCCAGAGTCAGGACGCCGAGGCCGGCGAGCGAGACGAGGACTCCGACGAGCTGAGCGGTCGTCTGCGACATGAGGTCTCCCGGTGGTGATGAGCGTTCAGGCGGGGTGATGAGCGTTCAGGCGCAGGTCATGGAGGCATGGGGGCGCCGAACGGATCGGCGCAAGGCACGAGCGCGGCCCGGAATTCACCCCGGCGCCGCGCGTGATTTCACCCGGATGTGCTCCGGCCCAGGCAGGGGGCCTACGATTCTCTGTTGTGTCCAAACTGACCGACGTGCCCAAACGGATTCTGATCGGGCGCGCGCTGCGCAGTGACCGGCTGGCGGAAACGCTCCTGCCGAAGCGCATCGCACTGCCCGTCTTTGCCTCCGACCCGCTGTCCTCCGTGGCATACGCGCCCGGAGAAGTACTGCTGGTCCTCTCCATCGCGGGCGTGTCGGCGTACCACTTCAGCCCCTGGATCGCGGTCGCGGTCGTCGTGCTGATGTTCACCGTGGTCGCCTCCTACCGGCAGAACGTGCACGCCTACCCCAGCGGTGGCGGTGACTACGAGGTGGCGACCACCAACCTCGGCCCCAAGGCGGGCCTGACGGTCGCGAGCGCCCTGCTCGTCGACTACGTCCTGACCGTCGCCGTCTCCATCTCCTCCGGCATCGAGAACCTCGGCTCCGCGATCCCGTTCGTGGTCGAGCACAAGGTCGAGTGCGCCGCCGCGGTGATCCTGCTGCTGACGGTGATGAACCTGCGCGGCGTCCGGGAGTCCGGCGGCCTCTTCGCCATCCCGACGTACGTCTTCGTCGTGGGCGTCTTCATCATGATCGCGTGGGGCGCGTTCCGCGGGCTGATCCTCGACGACACCATGCGGGCACCCACGGCGTCGTACGAGATCAAGCCGGAGCACCAGGGGCTCGCGGGCTTCGCGCTCGTCTTCCTCCTGCTGCGCGCCTTCTCCTCCGGCTGTGCCGCGCTCACCGGTGTCGAGGCGATCTCCAACGGTGTGCCGGCCTTCCGCAAGCCCAAGTCGAAGAACGCGGCGACCACGCTCGCGATGATGGGCCTGCTGGCCGTCACCATGTTCTGCGGCATCATCGCGCTCGCCATGGTGACCAAGGTCCGCATGGCCGAGAACCCGGCCGTCGACCTGATCAAGGACGGCGTCGCGGTCGGCTCCGGCTATGTCCAGAACCCGGTGATCACCCAGGTCGCCGAGGCCGTCTTCGGCAAGGGCAGTTTCTTCTTCATCGTGCTCGCCGCGGCCACCGCGCTGGTGCTGTTCCTGGCGGCCAACACCGCCTACAACGGCTTCCCGGTGCTCGGCTCGATCCTCGCCCAGGACCGCTATCTGCCCCGGCAGCTGCACACCCGCGGCGACCGGCTCGCCTTCTCCAACGGCATCGTGCTGCTGGCGGGCGCGGCCATGCTGCTGGTGTGGGTCTACGGCGCCGACTCCACCCGCCTGATCCAGCTGTACATCGTCGGCGTGTTCGTCTCCTTCACGCTCAGCCAGACCGGCATGGTCCGCCACTGGAACCGCCTGCTGCGGACGGAGAAGGACCAGGCCAAGCGCCGCCACATGATCCGCTCCCGCGCGATCAACACCTTCGGTGCCTTCTTCACCGGCCTGGTCCTGATCGTCGTGCTCGTCACCAAGTTCACGCACGGCGCCTGGGTCGCGCTGCTCGGCATGGTCATCTTCTACGGCGTGATGACGGCGATCCGCCGCCACTACGACCACGTCTCCGAGGAACTCGCCGCCCCCGAGGGCCCGAGCGACGACAGCGTACGGCCGTCCCGCGTGCACTCGGTCGTCCTGGTCTCCAAGATCCACCGCCCGGCCCTGCGCGCCCTGGCCTACGCCAAGTTGATGCGCTCGGACACCCTGGAGGCGCTCAGCGTCAACGTCGACCCGGCGGAGACCAAGGCGCTGCGCGAGGAGTGGGAGCGGCGTGGGATCGACGTACCGCTGAAGGTGCTCGACTCGCCCTACCGCGAGATCACGCGGCCGATCATCGAGTACGTGAAGGGGCTGCGCAAGGAGTCCCCGCGCGACGCCGTGTCCGTGATCATCCCCGAGTACGTCGTCGGCCACTGGTACGAGCATCTGCTGCACAACCAGAGCGCACTGCGGCTGAAGGGCCGGCTGCTGTTCACGCCGGGCATCATGGTGACCTCGGTGCCCTACCAGCTCCAGTCGTCCGAGGCGGCGAAGGCGCGGGCCCGCAAGCGGCAGGACTGGAACGCACCGGGAGCGGTGCGGCGGGGGCCGGCCCAGGAACGGCCGAAGGAGCCCGCGGAGCCGGATGCCAAGCGCTGACGGGGCCCAGTGCTGACAGGGGCCCCAGCGTTGACGCGGGCCGGGGGCGCGGCCGGGAGCACGTAGACTGGTGGGCTGTTGTCAGGCCCGGGCCGCTGAAGAGCGCCGTCGAGGGCCGCGCCGTCCCGCCTCTCGATCTGGAGTCACCCCACCATGCAGGCAGAACAGAAGAAGTCGCTGGTGGGGGAGGAGTACGAGGTCGAGATCGGCCCCGTCGCCCATGGCGGGCACTGCATCGCCCGCACCGACGCGGGCCAGGTCCTGTTCGTCCGGCACACCCTGCCCGGCGAGCGCGTCGTGGCCCGGGTGACCGAGGGCGATGAGGGCGACCGCTTCCTGCGCGCCGACGCGGTCGAGATCCTGTCGGCGTCCAAGGACCGCATCGAGGCCCCCTGCCCCTTCGCCGGGCCCGGCCGCTGCGGCGGCTGCGACTGGCAGCACGCCAAGCCGGGGGCGCAGCGCCGGATGAAGGGCGAGGTCATCGCCGAGCAGTTGCAGCGGCTCGCGGGACTCACGCCCGAGGACATCGGCTGGGACGGCACGGTCATGCCCGCCGAGGGCGACAAGCTGCCCGCCGGGCAGGTGCCGCAGTGGCGGACGCGCGTGCAGTACGCCGTCGACGCCGACGGCCACGCCGGACTGCGCCGGCACCGCTCGCACGACGTCGAGCCGATCGACCACTGCATGATCGCCGCCGAGGGCGTCAGCGAACTCGGCATCGAGAAGCGCGACTGGTCCGGCATGGCCGGGGTGGAGGCGATCGCGGCGACCGGTTCGCAGGACCGCCAGGTGATCCTGACGCCGAGGCCCGGCGGGCGCCTGCCGATCGTCGAACTGGACCGGCCGGTCTCGGTGATGCGGGTCGGCGAGAAGGACGGCGGCGTCCACCGCGTCCACGGCCGCCCCTTCGTCCGCGAACGCGCGGACGGCCGTACCCACCGGGTCGGCAGCGGCGGCTTCTGGCAGGTCCACCCGAAGGCCGCGGACACCCTGGTGACGGCGGTCATGCAGGGCCTGCTGCCCCGGAAGGGCGAGATGGCCCTCGACCTCTACTGCGGCGTCGGCCTCTTCGCCGGCGCCCTCGCCGACCGCCTCGGCGACAAGGGCGCGGTCCTCGGCATCGAGTCCGGCAAGCGCGCGGTGGAGGACGCCCGGCACAACCTGGCCGACTTCGACCGAGTGCGGATCGAGCAGGGCAAGGTCGAGTCGGTACTTCCGCGTACGGGGATCACCGAGGTGGACCTGATCGTCCTGGACCCGCCGCGGGCGGGCGCCGGCCGGCAGACGGTGGCGCATCTGGCGTCGCTGGGGGCGCGGCGCATCGCGTATGTGGCTTGTGATCCGGCGGCGTTGGCGCGGGATTTGGGGTACTTCCGGGAGGGGGGGTATCGGGTGCGGATGCTGCGGGCGTTCGATCTGTTTCCGATGACTCATCATGTGGAGTGTGTGGCGGTGCTGGAGCCGGCTGCCAAGGGGGCCTGACCTGCGGAGGCGCCGGCCAGGGATACGGGTCCGTCTCAGGCGGCGAGAGCGGTACGGCCGGCGTGGAGGAGGGTGGCCTGGCGGGCCTCACTGCCGACGGTGGAGGCCGAGGCTGACCAGTGCATGCCGTGCCTGATGGTGAACAAGTAGCCCGGGGTGGAGGACTTGTCGCCGTTCTTGGCGCCGGAGTCGGTGAAGTCGGCGGCGATCCTCCAAGGGCACGCCGAGGGGACTCACCACTCACTGATGGCGTCCTCCGTCACGGCTCCGGCAGACGCAGCGCGAGCAGGGCCACGTCGTCGGTGCTGCCGGGCGGCATGCGGGCGAGCAGCTCGTCGCACAGCGTGTCCAGCGGTGTGTGGGCGAGCGCGAGGGCGTGGCGACGCAGCCGGGCGAGGCCGGTGTCGAGGTCGCTGCCGGGGATTTCGATCAGCCCGTCGGTGTAGAACAGCAAGGTGGAACCGGGCGGCAGGGGGTGCGTGGCGTCCGGCCGGCCCCCGGTGCCCACTGGGGCGCCGAGGACGAGTCCCTGTCCGGCTTCGAGGTACTGCGCGTCTCCGCCGGGGGGCAGGAGGAGAGGCGGCGGATGTCCGGCGCTGGTCCAGTGAAGTGTCCATGGGCCGGTCTGCGGGTGGCCCTCGACCTGTGCGAGGACGAGGGTGGCCATGGGGACGGTGGTGATGGCGGGCATGGCGTCGTCGAGCCGGTCGACGACGGCGCCGGGCGGTCCGGTGTGGTCCCAGGCCAGGGACCGCAGGATGCCGTGCAGTTGGGCCATCCCGGCCGCCGCGGTCAGGTCGTGGCCCACGACGTCGCCGATGACCAGCGCGAGCGTGCCGTCCTTCAGCTCGAACGCGTCGTACCAGTCGCCGCCGACCTGGGAGCCGGCTGGGGCGGGCTGGTAGCGGGCGGCCAGCCGCAGACGGCCGGGCTGGGGCAGCGGGGCGAGCAGGTTGCGCTGCATGGCCTCGGCGACGGCGCGCTGGCGGCCGAACCGCCGTGCGTTGTCGATGACCAGACCGACCCGGCGGCCGATGTCACTCACCACCTCCAGGTCGGCGGCGTCGAAAGGGTGCGCCGGATCGGTGCGCACCACCGTCAGGGCGCCGGTGATCTGCCGACTGGAGCCCAGTGGCACCGTGATGGCGGACGCCGCACCCACCCTCCGCAGGAAGTCGCTGTGGGCGGCGGCCAGGGGAGAGCCGGGCGATGCGGTCGTCTCCGTCTCGTCCTGCGCGTCCTGCGCGTCCTGCAGTACGGGATCACCTCCGTGCAGCACCTGGACAAGAGCTGAGCCCTCCGCCTCCTCGGTCTCGGGAAGGCGCTCGCGCCCGCCCTCCAGCCTGGCGTCCCGGCCCGCGGGGCCGGTCACCGCCACCCGGTGGACCTGCCCGGAACCGGTCCGGAGGTCCACCGCCGCCCAGTCGGCGAGGCGGGGAACCAGCAGGCGGCCCAGCCGGGCGAGGGCATCGCCGGTCTCCAGGGTCTGACCCAGGACGTCGGTGATCTCCGCGACCAGCGTCAGCCGCTCGTTGAGGTCCTCCAGAGCACTCGCATAGGCCGCACGCTCCCGGCGCGCGATGCGGTCGCCGGTGATGTCGGTGAACAGCACGGCCATGCCCTTGAACGCGCCGCCGTCCGTCAGGGGAGAAGCGGACCACGAGATCGTGACCAGGCGACCGTCACCGCGCACGTAGCGATCGCCCTCCCCGCGCGCGGCGGCCCCCTCGGTAAGCGCCCGGAGCAGCGGGCACCGCTCCCGCAGGAGCGGTCCGCCGTTCGTGTCCCGGTGCAGCAGCTCGTGCGCGTCCTGCCCGCGTATCGCGCGGGCGGCTCGGCCCAGCAGCCGTTCTGCGGCCGAGTTCACGGCGAGGATCCGGCCGGCCGGATTCACCACCATCAGGGCTGTGCTCAGCTGCTCGACGACCTGCCGCCAGAAGTCCGGCTCGGCCGCCGGCCACGACCGTCCCTCACCTCCCGCACCGGGCACCGCATCTTTCACCACGCCGCCCTCCAGCCATGGCAGCCTCCCACCGAAGACCGCGGGCGCATCAGGGGAACCGACACATCAGTACCGATGGTCCCCAGTACCGATGGTCCCCTGACGGGAACCGGCTCGCACGGCCGATACGAGATCCCGCTCGCCCACCTCCGTCCCGGTGGGCAGGTTCTTCCGTACCGGCCCTCTGGCGTTGGCCCCGCAGGGTCAGCCGCGATCCTCCTCCTCGGCCTCCATGAGCCGTATCCCCTCATGTGTCAGCGTGACCGTCGCGGGTGTGTCTCCATGGGCCCAGCGGACCGTGACAAGTCCTTCGCCCACCAGATAAGTGCAGGCCGCGGCCAGATCCTGCTCAGGGATCGCCAGATCGTCACGCAGCTTGGCCCCGGAAGCATCAGGAAGGCTTCTGCCTTCCATGCCCTCGTACAGGATTTTCATGATCGCTTCGCGGTAGCTCTTCCGCTGGTGCAGTGTTGCCATGGTTGCCACCACCCGTGCACGCCCGAATTCCTGCCCACGACCAGTGGTTTTCATCGGGGGCTCTGTCCGTGTGAACGCGATGCCGCTTCCGAAACGGGCGTGGTGGTCGCACAGGCGGGAGTACGGTGGACGGGACGAGGACTTTTCGTATGCCGGAATTCCTGTGCGGGAATTCCTGTGCGGGAATGTCCATGCCGGAATTCGGACCGGTCCCGGAGCGTTGTCTCGCCACCGCAATGCAGCCGCGCACATGGTCACGTCACCAGCGGCACCGTCAACGGGGCGACGTGGTCCGCGGTGCCCGGCCGGATGCTGGTCCTCAACGAGGTCGTACGCCTGCGCAGGACCGTGGCGGCATCCTGCCCCGCACACGATCGTCCTGCTCGCCCCCGGCCGGGGGCGCTGGGACCTGCTGGTCGTGCCTCCGGATACGACTGAGCAGGCCGCGGAGCCGCCCATGGCGGCCGCCGCCGGCGGTCGGAACCGGCGCCAGGACGGTATCCCGTGTGACGGGACCCCGCTCCTGCGCTGCCCGGCCGCGGCGGGCGACGCGTTGTGCGTGCAGTCACGTCCCGACTGCTCGTTGCTGATTCCGGCCGTGGGACCAGAGGGCACCGCCACTCCGGCCCTTCCCGGCTCTTGCCCCGCGTGCGTGGCGGGCCCGTTCCGCCGTCATGAGCGCGGTCGCGGTGGTCGGCGGACCGCTGTCAGCACTCGCGGCGGCCATCAGCCGGGCGGCCGAGGAGGCGCCGGTCTCCGGGGGGATCACCAGAAGGTCCCATCGGCCCGCGGTGTACGACAGCAGAGTGATCCCGTGCGGATCCAGCTCGGAGGTGAACCAACCGACCTTCACCACATGGCCGTTGACGACGACCCGGGGCGGGAACATCGGCCAGTGGCGGGGGTTGACCGCGATACGGGTGATCCGCCCCCACAGCGGATCCAGCACGTCCGCCAAGGCGGAGAGCTCGCTCGGCAGGTCACGTGAACAGGGCCACCAGGCGCCGTCCAACTCGGTGGGCCCTCCGGAAGAGCTCGCGGATCTCAACGAGAGGCGCGCGGTCGGGGCCCTGAAGGGAACGGCCCGCACTGGGGCGTGAGAGGTGGTCGCGGACATCGCGCAAACCCGTCTCCGGACTCCTGCGCGAGAACAGCTGCCCGATGTCGTCGCTCCCCGGGAACGGCACCGGCATCGGAGCCGATGTACGAAGTGCTCCCGATGGCTTCACGCTACTCCCCGCAGGAGCCGGGCGGACCGGACAGCGCGACCGGACTGTTGCCTCTGGGACGCCGGCCCCGTGCAGGGACGCATGGGACTGTTTCTCCATTGGCCGTTCGGTCCGTTGGGTTTGTTCGAGGAGTAGGCTGAAATCACCGAGGATATTTCGCGCACAGGCTTCCAGCTCGTGTCGTTTTCGGCGATTGAATACGCCGGGCCGGTCATGACCGGCCCGGGGCAGGGTTCGCGTCATGACTGCGACCATTTCCCTCCCGCCGACAGCTGAAGCCGAAGCCGATGACCGTGCCTTCTCCTCGTCCTCTCTGCGTCTGTCGCTCGCTCCCACCGGCCCCGCACCGGCTCTGCTGGACGGCGCCTGGTGGCCGCGCTCCCGCGATCTCGAGTCCGAACTCCCCTCCCTGACGGCCGTACTGGATCCGTTGTGGGGGCGGATCACGCGGGTCACGGTGAATCCCGTCCACTGGCCGGTCGTTCCGCGCAAGGTGTCCGTCGCCGGGCACGTGGTGAAGGTGGGCTGGTTCCTGGCCGAGCAGGACCCGCACGAACTGCTGTTGCTCTCGTACCGCACGGGCCGCTGGAACCTCCTGGTGGTGCCGCCGCAGACGACTCCCGTCTCCGCCGCCTGGCTGATGGCCGCCGCGAGCGACCCACTGGGCATGTCGACCGCGAGCCGGTTGATGGAGGAGGCGGCGCGCCTGCGGATGGTGTCCGAGACGGACCGGGCCGTGGAAGCGGTCTGGGACTCCGAAGGAGGCCATGAGGCCCGCGATCCGGCCGCACGTCCCCGGATCCCGACCGTGACGGCCGCGCTGCCGCATCAGCCGATGGCGAGGTGAGGACCATGCAGACATTCGTGATCGTGGTCGTGACCCTCGCGGTGATCGCCTTCGGGGTGCTCCTCATCCACTTGCTCAACTTGCAGCACAGTAACGGCATGGCTGCCTTCCACTACGGCCGTTCCGGGATGCCGATCCCGGGACCGGACCCGTTGGCTCCGCGCAAGGCCCACGGCCGGGCGGGAGCGAGCGGCACCGCAGGCCGCCGTCACCCTCGTCAGGACGGCCCGAGCCGCACGAACAGACCGAGCCGACCGAACTGACAGCCCCGAACGAACTGACAGCCCCGACTGAACTGAAAACACCGTCCGCAGCCCAGGACCCCGGCCGCCGCACCGCACATGACAGGCCGGGGTCTTCCCGTGTCCTGTGCCCCACCGCCCCCGGCCCCCGCCGGCCCCGTCCGCTGATCAGGCTTCCGACGGTGCCGTCCGGGCCTCGGGCGGCACCCCCGCAGGACACGATGCCCGCCGGGCGCGGACCCTCCGTCCGATCCCACGGCGCACATCCCGGACGACCGATCCGCCATCCGCCGCCGCGCTCGCCAACCCAGGCTTCCGGACCGGCCGTTCACCCGTCACCGCGTACCACCCCCCGTATCGGCGGCACGCCGCGAGGGCCGGACCGGCCCCACCACGCGGCACTCCCCGACGGGCACTGTGCAGTCAGAACCGAGGAGCCGTGCCCCACCCACAACTGAACGTCCACCGGCACGACCGCACCACTCGCGTGCTGATCACCCTCGCAGGTGAGATCGACTTCACCACCGCCCCTCTCGTGCGCGCCGCACTGGCCGCATGCTTGCGCGACGGCATCCGCACCGCCGACGTCGATCTGACGGCGGTCACCTTCTGCGACGCCGGCGGACTCAACGCCTTCCTCAAGGCATCCCAGCTCGCCACCGATTCCGGAACCGTCCTCCGACTGCACTATCCGCCGCCGGCCTTGGCCCGCATCATCGAGATCACCGGCTCCGGGTTCCTGCTCCATGAGCTCCACGCAGTTCGACCACCGGCACGCCGGATTCCCGCTGCCGCGGGCGGTGCACCGGTGACGGGCCCGCCCCGCCGGGTGCCGCCAGGGGGCGGCGGGAACACATCGACTCCCGCACACGCGGTACGTCTGCGCCGACTGAACCGCTGGCAGGCGGAGACGCTGCGGGAGGACCTGGCCGATCTGTACGTGGAGTCCTCACGTGCGCAGGCAGGCCAGGAATACCGAGGCCGGGAGGCGTTTCTGCGGCGGCTCACGGGCGACATCCGGCGGGCCGGATTCGCCCTGCTGATCGCGGAGGACACGGCCTTCACCGGGTGTGTCTACGGATTCCCCGTACCGCGGGAGGGGACCTGGTGGAAGGGGTTCGACGGGCCCCTTCCGCAGAGCATCGAACAGCTCACCGCGTCCGGCCACGTCTTCGCGGTCACCGAGATCGTGGTGCATCCCCATACGGACGACCACGACCACGGCCTCGCCCGCAGGCTCCAGGAACGGCTGCTCGCCGACCACCACGCCTCGCTCGGGGTGACACTGGTCGACCAAGCCGACGCTCCGGTCTTCGACGCCTTCCTGTCGTGGGGATGGCACGACATCGGGGCGATCCGTCGGCCGTCGGATCCCATGGCCCTCCGGCCGTCGGCCCCTGTGCTGCTGCGGGCTCTGGTCCTTCCCCTCGGCCCGCGCACGTCTGCCCGCCCGGACGGCCTGGCTCACGAGAACCGCACCCAACGGCCCGACTGACGAACGGCATTCGGCCGGCGCGGGAGGCAGCAGGCCGGCGTGCGTGGATGTCGTCGCGGAGCTCCGACCGGATGCGCGATCCGGAGTGGACCGGCTTCGTGTCGGACGGCCACGCGGTTCATGTCGACGGCTGTCTCAAAGCCGTCAGCAATGGATCAGTGGGCTCTAGGCTCGGATCCACCTTGTGATCCCGAAGGAGCCAGAACAGCAGTGACGGACAAGCGAGTTGTCATCGTGACCGGTGGCGGTACGGGCATTGGAGAGGCCGCCGTACGCCTGCTGCGCGAGGGAGGTCACCACGTGGTCGTCTCCGGTCGGAGGAGCGAGCCGTTGCGGCGTCTCGAACGGGAGACCGGGGCCCTCGCGTATCCGTCCGACGTGAGGGACCCCGAAGCCGCCGAGGGTCTCGTTCGAGCAGCCCTGGACGCTCATGGACGACTCGACGGACTTGTGCTCAATGCGGGCATCGGGCGCGGTGGAACCGTGGGCGACTTGTCGTTGGAGGACTGGGACGAGGTGATGCGCACCAACGTCACCGGCCCGCTGTTGCTCCTGCGCGCGGCGATCCCGCACTTGGTGGAGGCCGGCGGGTCGGTGGTCGCCGTCGCTTCGGTGTCCGCGCTGCGCAACGGCACGAGCAACGCCCCGTACGCCACGTCCAAGGCAGCCCTCCTCCAGCTTTGCCGTTCCGTCGCCGTCGACTACGGGCGTCAGGGGGTGCGGGCCAACATCGTGTGTCCGAGCTGGGTACGGAGCGAGATGGCCGACCGGCGCATGGCGCGCTTCGCCGAGGAAGCGGATCTGCAGGGAGACGGCGTGGCGAGCGCCTATGAGGAGGTGACCAGACTCCTGCCCCTGGGCCGGCCGGGTGAGCCGCGTGAGATCGCGGAGGCGATCTGCTGGCTGCTGTCCCCGGCGGCGTCGTATGTCAATGGCGCCGTGCTCACCGTCGATGGCGGGGCGACGGCCGTTGATCCCGGGACGCTCGCGTTCGACTTCCGTGTCGCGCCGCGCAGTGACGAGTTCTCCTGACACTCCTCGGAGAGGGCGCGAGAGCCCGGGTAACGGTCAAGCGGCGTAGCAGAGCACCGCAGGGTCGGCCGGGGTCGAGGCGTGGGCCACGGTCGTGGGCACGGGTGGGGCGGTGCCGACGGTGGCGGCGGCCTGAGAGCGGTTCCGGGTGAAGACGACGAGTCGCAGTGCCGCGAACCGTGCGACGCCGGCGAGTGCGGAGGCGGACAGGTAGACGACCTGCTCGAGCACCGCACCGGGCGCCGCCACCAATTGGTGCAGGACGAGCATCGCCACGCAGGTCACCACGTACGCGGCCGCCGCGGACCCGGCCGACTGCGCATGCTGACGCCAGGTCGCGCGCCCACCCACGACGAAGGTGAAGCGGGCGTGCAACTCGGTGGCGAGGAGCGTGGAGACCACGGTGATCAGAGCATTGGCGAAGACCCAGGGAAGCCAGGAGGCGAGGGCCACCACGGCGAAGCTGGAGGCGAGCCCCACCCCGCCGCCGCAGATCACGAAGCGGGCGAAGGCGGTGAAGGCGCCGGGCGCCGCCTGCTGCCGGCTCTGTGCTGTCTCCATGGTCCGACCACCCCTTGATGGCTCACTCCGCGAAACGCGCACCCCTCGGCCGGGAGACCGAGGGGTGCCCCCTGTGGCGCCATGATGGCACACGGGTGGCACCATTGGGGGGCTATTTGTGGCCCCTCCGTGTCGGCGGGGGTGTCACGGTGGTGCGTCATCCGTCTGTCGTGCCTGCTGGGCCGGCCCTTGGGGGTGGGTGTGAGGCTGTGGCCTCGGTTGGGGGTGGGCTGAGTCTCGGGTGACGAGTCCGGTCACGTGTCGGTCAGTCCTGGGGTTTGGCCAGTCCAGTGGTGTCCGGTGGACCACGTGGTGCCACTAGGTGGGGCAGGCGGGCATGCGTTGCCCGAGGTGCTTGCGCATGGTGCCAAAGTGGTGCCACTATGACGGCATGGACCTCACGCCGTATGTCGACACTCTCCGCCGCGAACTCGCGGTGGCCGCCGAAGCCGGTGGCGAAGAAGCTCGCGAGCTGGCGGAGCGGCTGACCGCTCCGCTGGAGTCGGCGACCCGCCTGACCATGCTCAATGTGCTCTCGGCCGCGATGGACGAGATCACCCGCGACCTCGCACCGGGCTCGGTCGACGTACGGCTGCGGGGGCTCGACCCCGACTTCGTGGTGACACCGCCGCCCAACTACGGCGACGCCCCCACGGAGCCGGCCGCGCCCGTCGAACCGTTCAAGGCCCCGGCACCGGTCGACGGCGATGAGGGTGCCACCGCGCGCGTGAACCTGCGTCTGCCGGCCCACCTCAAGGCCCGCGCCGAGGAGGCCGCGAGTCGTGAGGGGCTGTCGGTCAACGCGTGGCTGGTGCGCGCCGTGTCGGCCGCGGTCGAGGGCGGCACCCGGCCGCGCACGCCGGAGAAGGCCAAGACCCTCGGGCAGAGCTTCACGGGCTGGGTGCGCTGACCGCGCCCCGCCCCCGTCGATTCTCCCAACACCGCTTCACCTGTACAGCTTCAGCCGTACCGCTTCACGCGAACCCTTCAACCGAACCAGTTCACCCACACCACGTCCCACCAGCGGGGACGGCCCAAGGACTCATGAGGACGGGACAGCCATGCCTTCTTTCGACACTCCTGAAGCGATCTCGGTCACGGCTCGCTTGGAGGCCGGTTCCATCCAGTTCATCGCGGGCGACCGCCTCGACACCGTCGTGGAGGTGCAGCCGCGCGACCCGAAGAGGGACCCGGACGTGCGGACGGCGGACCAGACCGAGGTCACGTACGTGAGCGGCGTACTGACCCTCAGGACGCCCAAGGCCAATCTGTTCGGCCTCGGCCGCACCGGCGTGGTCGACGTGACCGTCGAACTGCCCGCGGGCTCGCACGTCGACACGACCGGCGCCTGGACCCAGGTGCTGGGCGTGGGCCGGCTCGGCGAGGTCCGTGTGAAGACCTCGGTCGGCGACGTCCGCTTCGACACGACCGGCCCGGTGAAGCTGACCGCGTCGCACGGTTCGATCACCGTGGACCGGATCGAGGGCATGGCCGAGATCACCAGCAACACCGGCAACGTCCGCGTCGGCACCATCGACGGGCCTGCCGTCCTGAAGAACTCGCACGGCACTACGACCGTCGGCGTCGTGACCGGCGAGCTGCGGCTGAGCGGCGCCCACGGCGGCATCGATGTCGGGCGCGCCGAGGCGTCGGTCAACGGCACGGCGACCCACGGCTATCTGCGCGTCGCCGAAGTCGCACGCGGCGAAGTCCAGTTGGAAACCTCCAACGGCGTCATCGAGATCGGCATTCGCGAGGGCACCGCCGCCTGGCTCGACGTCAGCTCCAACCGTGGGCAGGTGCGCAACATGCTCGCCGAGTCCGAGGCGCCGGAGCGGGCGGAGGACACCGTCAAGGTCCACGCACGGACCAACTGGGGCAACATCGACATCCGCCGCGCGAAGGTCTGAGCGTCGCCCCCGACCCAACCGGCCCCGTCTGCCGCGCACTTCAGTAACGCGTACTTCAGCAACGCACACCAGCCTTCACATCAGCTTTCACCTCAGCCTTCAACGGAGGGCCCCATGCCTTCATCTGTCATGCCCACGTCCAGGCGGGGCGACGGTCGTCCGTCACCTGCCGCAGTCTCTGCCGTCGGCCTGCGCAAGTCGTACGGCGACAAGACCGTGCTCGACAGCATCGACCTCGCGGTCCCGGCCGGCTCCGTGTTCGCGTTGCTCGGTCCGAACGGTGCCGGCAAGACCACCGCCGTGAAGATCCTGTCCACCCTCATCACCGCCGACGGCGGACAGGCCCGGGTCGCGGGTCACGACCTCGCCGCCGAACCGCAGGCCGTGCGTGCCGCGATCGGCGTGACCGGGCAGTTCTCCGCCGTCGACGGGCTGATCACCGGCGAGGAGAACATGCTCCTGATGGCGGACCTGCACCACCTGTCCAAGCACGAAGGGCGGCGCGTCGCCGCCGAGTTGCTGGAGCGCTTCGACCTGGTCGAGGCCGCCAAGAAGCCGGCTCAGAGCTACTCCGGTGGCATGAAGCGGCGCCTGGACATCGCCATGACCCTGGTCGGCAGCCCGCGGATCATCTTCCTCGACGAGCCGACCACCGGTCTCGACCCACGTGCCCGGCACAACATGTGGCAGATCATCCGCGAGCTCGTCTCCGACGGGGTGACCGTCTTCCTCACCACGCAGTACCTGGAGGAGGCCGACGAACTCGCCGACCGTATCGCCGTGCTCAACGACGGGAAGATCGCCGCCGAGGGCACCGCCGAAGAGCTGAAGCGGCTCATCCCGGGCGGACACATCCGGCTGCGCTTCTCCGACCCGGCGGCGTACCAGTCGGCCGCCTTGGCCCTGGGTGAGGCCACCCGGGACGACGAGGCACTGTCGCTGCAGATCCCGAGCGACGGCAGTCAGCGCGAGTTGCGCTCGATCCTCGACTGGCTCGACGCCGCCGGCATCGAGGCCGACGAACTCACCGTGCACACCCCGGACCTCGACGACGTCTTCTTCGCCCTGACCGGCGGCAATGTGCCGGCCCAGCCCAACCAGCCCAACCAGCGCAAGGAGACCGCCCGATGAGCTCCCTCACCCTCGCCGCACGCGACTCTTCCACCATGCTGCGCCGCAACCTCCTGCACGCGCGCCGCTACCCGTCGCTCACTCTGAACCTGCTGCTCACACCGATCATGATGCTGCTGCTCTTCGTCTACGTCTTCGGGGATGTGATGAGCGCCGGCATCGGCGGGGGCGGGGCCGACCGCTCCGCGTACATCGCGTATCTCACGCCGGGCCTGGTGCTGATGACCATCGGCAGTACCACGATCGGCACCGCGGTGTCCGTGTCCAACGACATGACCGAGGGCATCATCGCCCGGTTCCGCACGATGGCCATCCACCGCGGCTCTGTGATCATCGGACACGTGATCGGCAGCGTGCTGCAGTCGATCCTCAGCGTGGTCCTCGTCGGCGCCGTCGCCGTCGCCATCGGGTTCCGCTCCACCGGCGCCACCGTCCTGGAATGGCTCGCGGCGTTCGCACTGCTCGTGCTCTTCGCCACGGCGCTCACCTGGATCGCGGTCGGCATGGGCCTGATCAGCCCGAACGCCGAGGCCGCCAGCAACAACGCCTTGCCGCTGATCTTCCTGCCGCTCATCTCCAGCACCTTCGTACCGGTCGATGCGATGCCGGGCTGGTTCCAGCCGATCGCCGAGTACCAGCCGTTCACGCCGGCCATCGAGACCCTGCGAGGGCTGCTGCTGGGGAGCGAGATCGGCCACAACGGGTGGCTGGCCGTGGCCTGGTGCGTCGGACTGGCCGCGCTCGGCTACGTCTGGTCCAAGTCGGTGTTCAACCGCGACCCGAAGTAGGGGGGCAAGCCGCTGACGGGCCCCCGGCCGACACAGTCGGCTGGGGGCCAACACGCAGGGCCGCAGGACCTTCCACCCCCCAAGACCGGCGACCTCACCCGAGCTGCTGATAGGCGCTGATGACATAGAGCGCCTCGTCATCGATCGCGTCCTTCTCCCAGTCCAGCGAGATCCGCGCCGGATGCCCCTCAGCCGCGTACTCCGCTTCGGCCACGTCCGCGTCGTCCCGCCGTGCCTGCTCCAGTTCCTCCAGGAGTTCCCCCATGGTGGGCACCGCGTCGGGGATGTCCTGCGCCACGCGTCGCCCGCTGTCGTCGAGGCCGGCCGCCTTGACCACGGCGCCGTCGCGGACGGTGATCCGGAAGGTGCCGATCAAGCTCCGTTCCCCCTCGCTGGAGTGGAGCGTGTAGGTGTAGGCGGAGGGCTCCTGCCAGTTGGACCGACGGTGAGCCGACGTGCTCTTCGCTGTCTCGGCGCCGCACGCGGCGACCGCCCAGAGCAGCCCTCCGATCAGCGAGGCACTGAACACGGCACGGGTGGACCGGGATACGGCGGTCATGGCGGCAGTCCCTTCGACGCGGCTACCGCTATGACGCCGGCTCCCTGAGGAACGTTCGGCGCAGGGGCTGGAGCCGCGCTCCCAACCGCCCTACCCGCAGCAACCGGGCGCCTCCGCGGGACTCGGACGACCGCACCGGCGCCCACGCGCGGGCTACTCCGGCGTCGCCTCCGCCGCGAAGTCGGGCATCAGCGCGCACATCGCCTCGCGCTGGGTGGGGCCCATGAACCGGGCCAGCGCTTCCTTGACCGTCTCGGCGAGGATCCCGGAGGCCTCCTTGAGCAGGCCCCGGGCCTTCTCGGTGAGGGCGACCTCGACGCCCCGCTTGTCGCCGCACACCGATTTGCGGGTGACGAGGCCGGCGTGCTGGAGGCAGGCGATCTGGTAGGTGAGCCGGGTTTTGGGCCGGCCCAGGAGCTCGGCGATCCGCGTCATGCGCTGGGCTTCCCCGGGGTCCGCGGCGAGCAGGCACAGGACCAGGAACTCGTCGTGCGAGACGTCCAGCCGCTCCTTGACGACGGAGCGCAGCTCCTGCTCGACGGCCCCCGTCGCGGCCAGCATCAGCATCCAGGCGTGCAGCTCGGCGGGCAGGAGCCCGTTGCCGGAGGCGGAGGGGCAGTCGGGGATGTCGGGGCTGTCGGCCATGGATTCGAGTGTAGCTGTTGTTCAATTTTGGAGTATCGGCTAGCGTGGGGTCATCCAAATTTGGACTACGCATTCATGCGGATTCAGGAGTGAGATCATGACCGTCGCCGTCGAAACCGGAACCTGGCAGCTCGACAGCACCACCTCCACCGTCGCCGTCCGGCACAAGACGTTCTGGGGCCTGGTCACCGTGAAGGGCACCTTCGCCGCCGTCACCGGCAACGGCGAGGTGCGGCCCGACGGATCTGCCGTAGGCACGATCACCCTGGACGCCGCCTCCCTGGACACCCGCAACGCCAAGCGCGACGAGCATCTGCGCTCGGCCGACTTCCTCGATGCCGCCCACCACCCCGAGATCACCTTCGCGGTCCGCAGCGCCGAGCTCCGCGACGGCGACGGCGTGCACGTGGTCGGTCAGCTCACCGTCCGTGGCATCAGCCGGCCCAGTTCCTTCACCGGCCGCCTCGTCGGCGCCGACGACGGGTCGCTCACCCTGGACGCAGAGTTCTCCGTGGACCGCGAGCACTTCGGCATGAGCTGGAACCAGCTCGGCATGATGCGCGGCCTCACGACGATCGCCACCACGCTCCGCTTCACGCGGACGGCCGCAGCCTGACGTCGGCGCTCGACAGCGTCTGCGGTACGGCCGTGAAGGCCCGCAGCCGGATCCGTACGCCCGGACGGCGCGAGAGTACGAACCGCCCTGCCGGCGGCCGGAGTTCATGGCGCGCCGTTGCGTGCGCGGGCAGTGTGGCCGGCCCCTGTACGGCCGTCCAGTACCGGTTCACTGGTGTCCGCGAGGAGGGTCAGGACGCGGTGCCACTGTGCGGGGGACTCCGGTCCCGCGGAGGCGAGCACCGACCACTGCGGCCGCCGGCCGCGCGTCACCGGCTGCTGTTCTGCCGACTGCACGGCACCGGACCGTAATCCGGCCCGGTGAGCTGGGCGCCGAGGGGTGGTGAAGAGTCCGGTGTGAGGCGGGCGAGAAGGGCAAGGGCCCCGGTGGCAGGGTCAGTACACGTCCCGGACGTAACGCTTCGCCGCCGCCAACTGCTTCACGTACGCCGACGCCTCCGCCTCCTCCAGGCCTCCGTGCGCGACCGCGATGTCGCGCAGGGCCCGGTCGACGTCCTTGGCCATGCGCGAGGCGTCACCGCAGACGTAGAAGTGGGCGCCGTCCTGCAGCCAGCGCCACAGCTCGGGGCCGTGTTCGCGCATCCGGTCCTGGACGTACACCTTGTTGCGCTGGTCGCGGGAGAACGCGGTGTCGAGGCGGGCGAGGGTGCCCTCGTCGAGCAGCCCGGTCAGCTCGTCCTCGTAGTAGAAATCGCTCGCCCGGTGCTGCTCGCCGAAGAACAGCCAGTTGGGCGCCCGGTGCCCGAGCGCGCGCCGCTCCTGGAGGAAGCCGACGAAGGGCGCGACACCGGTGCCCGGGCCGACCATCACCATCGGCGTCGAGGCGTCCGCCGGCGGGCGGAAGTGCGGGGACGCCTGCACGAACACCGGCACCTCGGTGTCCGGCTCGGCGTCGGCCAGGAAGGGCGAGCAGACACCGCCGCGCGGTCGGCCGTGCAGGTTCTCGTACCGGACGACCGAGACGGTGAGCGATACGAGGTGCGGGTCGACGAGCGGGCTCGACGATATGGAGTACAGGCGCGGCTGGAGCTTCCGGAGCACCCCGGCCCACTCCTCGGCGTCCGCCCGCACGGGGTGCTCGGCGATGACGTCCACGGCCTGCCGCCCCCAACTCCACTGCGCCAGACCGTCCTTGTTGTCGGGCCGCAGCAGCCGCCGCAACTCCCGGTCGTCGCGGACACGTTCGGCGACGAAACGGAGCAGGTCCGGGGTGATCCGCGTGATGTCGAGGTGCCGGTACAAGGACTCGGCGAAGGAGGCTTCGCCAACACCGTTCAGTTGCACGGCGGTTGAGCCGTCCACTCCGGTCACGGCCAGCCACTCCTCCACCAGCGCGGACGAGTTGACCGGCCGCACGCCGAGCGCGTCGCCCGCCTCGTACGTCAGCGAGGTGCCGCTCGTGTCGAAGGTGAAGCGCCGCACCTCCTTGCCGCCGCCGGGTCGGCTGAGCAGCCGGTTGCCGACCAGGCGGGCGGCGGTCGGGGCGGGCTTGGGCCCGGCGTTCGGCTCGGCCTTCGGCTTCTCGACTGCGGGGGCGTCCGTGCCGCCGAGCGCCGTGAGGACCTGGTCGAGCCATGCGCCGGCGGACGGCTCGTAGTCCGGTTCGCAGTCCGTGCGGGGGGCCAGGGCCACGGCGCCCAGCTCGCCCAGCCGGGTGTCGAGCCGGCGCCCGTGCCCGCAGAAGTCGTCGTACGAGGAGTCCCCGAGGGCGAGCACGGCGTACCGCACCCCGTCCAGCCGCGGAGCCTCGTCGTCGGACAGGGTGTCCCAGAGACCGGCTCCGTTGTCGGGCGCGTCGCCGTCGCCGAACGTGCTGGTGATGAAGAGCAGGTCCGCCGTGCGGGCGAGGGCGCGGACATCGGCCTCGTCCATGCCGACCAGCGTGGTCCGGTGCCCGGCCGCGCCCAGCCGCTCGGCGGTGGCGGTGGCGAACTCCTCGGCGTTCCCGGTCTGCGAGGCCCACAGCACGACGACATCCCGGCCCTGCGGCGTACGCGGCTGCGCCGCCGTGCGGGAGTACATGCCGGCCAGGACGCCGTTGACCCACAACGCGTGCTCGGGGCTGAAGGGGGCCTCCGGCGGGAGCACGGGCACCCCGGGCGCGCCGGAGTCGAGGCCGGCCAGGAACCCCGTGAGGTAGAGGCGTTCCTGCGCGGACAGGACGGGCGGCGGCGCGGGTTCCAGACCGAAGGGGCCGAAGGGGCCGAAGGGGGCGGATGCGCCGGCGGTGACGGCTGTCGGCGTCAGGGCCGGCACTTCCGGCACGACCGAAACTTCCGGCACCTCCGGCACGGAAGCCGCCGTGGGAGCCGCGACCCGGGCCAGGGAGACGGCACACACCTTGAACTCCGGCTGGAAGGAGATCGGATCCACCGCGTCGCTCGTCACCGCGTTGACGCTCAGATACTCCCCGAACAGATCGTTCCAGTGGAACGGCGCGAAACAGCACCCCGGCCGCACCCGCTCGGTCAGCACCGCCGGCAGCACGGCCCGCCCACGCCGCGAGGCGACCTCCACCTGGTCCCCGTCGGCGATCCCCAACCCGCGCGCGTCCGCCGGATGCAGTTCCACGAACGGCCCCGGGTTCAGCTTGTTGAGCTTGGCGACCTTGCCGGTCTTGGTCAGCGTGTGCCACTGGTGCTGAACGCGCCCGGTGTTCAGTACGAAGGGGTAGTCGTCGTCCGGCATCTCGGCGGCCGGCATGTGCGGCCGGGCGTGGAACGCGGCTCGCCCGCTCGCGGTGGGGAACCGCAGCCCGCCGGCCGGGTCGACGTACCGGATCGGATTGCGGTGCGGGCCGTCCGGGTCGGCGGCCGGCCACTGCACGGGCGTTGCCCGCAGCCGCTCGTACGTCACCCCGCGCAGATCCCAGCCGGTCACCGGGTTCCAGGCCCGCCGTATCTCCTCGAAGACGTCCTCGGCACTGTCGTACGAGAACCCCTTCTCGTACCCCATCGCACACGCGACGGCCGCGATGATCCGCCAGTCCGCCATCGCCTCGCCGGGCGGGTCGGCGACCGGCCGGGTCAAGGTCAGATTGCGCTCACTGTTGACGAAGACACCCTCGCCCTCGGTCCACATGGCGCCGGGCAGCACGACGTCCGCGTACGCGTTGGTCTCGGTGTCGGTGAAGACGTCCTGCGTGACGACGAACTCGGCGGCCTCCAGCCCCTCGATGACGGTACGGCGATTGGCGACGGAGGCGACGGGATTGGTGCAGATGATCCAGCAGGCCTTGATCTCCCGGTCGGCCATCCTCTGGAACATCTCGACGGTCCCCTTGCCGACCCCGTCGGCGCGCAGCGTGCCCGGCGGCAGCTCCCACAGCTGCTCGACGAAGTCCCGCTCGGAGTCGACGAGGACGGACCGCTGGCCGGGCAGCCCCGGTCCCATGTAGCCCATCTCGCGGCCACCCATGGCGTTGGGCTGGCCGGTGAGGGAGAAGGGGCCGGAGCCCGGGCGGCAGATGGCGCCGGTGGCGAGATGCAGGTTGACCAGGGCGTTCGTGTTCCACGTGCCGTGCGTGGACTGGTTCAGGCCCATCGTCCAGCAGCTCATCCACTCGCCCGCCTCGCCGATCAGCCGGGCGGCGGCACGGAGGTCGTCCTCGGCGAGTCCGGTGATCTCGGCGACGGCGGCCGGCGGGTAGTCGGCGAGGAAGGCGGGCATCTCCTCCCAGCCGTCGGTGTGCGCGGCGATGAAGCCGGGGTCGGTGTGGCCGTTCTCGACGAGCAGGTGCAGTAGGCCGTTGAGCAGGGCCAGGTCGGTGCCCGGCTTGAGCTGGAGGTAGAGATCGGCCTTGGCGGCGGTGGCGGTACGCCGAGGGTCGACGACGATGAGCTTGGCGCCCGCCTTGACCCGCTCCATCATGCGCAGGAAGAGGATCGGGTGGCAGTCGGCCATGTTCGAGCCGATGACCAGGAAGGTGTCCGCCCTGTCGAAGTCCTCGTACGACCCGGGCGGCCCGTCGGCGCCGAGGGACAGCTTGTAGCCCATGCCCGCACTGGCCATGCACAGCCGGGAGTTCGACTCGATCTGGTTCGTCCGTACGAACCCCTTGGCCAGCTTGTTCGCCAGGTACTGCGCCTCCGTGCTCATCTGCCCGGAGACGTAGAAGGCGACCGCGTCCGGCCCGTGCTCGTCGATGATCGTGCGCAGCCGCCGGGCGGTCTCGGAGATCGCGGCGGCCATCGGGGAGGGCACCGGCTCCTCGCCCCGGTCGTCCCTGACCAGCGCCGTGGTCAGCCGCCCGGGCGCGGCGAGCATCTCGGCCGTGGTCGCGCCCTTCGTGCACAGCCGGCCCGCGTTCGCCGGGTGCGCCTTGTCGCCGGAGGCCTTCAGGACCGTACGCCGTCCGTCCGGCCCCATTCCGACGTCCAGCAGGATTCCGCAGCCGACCCCGCAGTACGTGCAGACCGTCCGGACCTGAGTCGTGGAGGTGGTCTCGGTCACGTGCTGCCCTTCTCCGGCGGTCGGGGTGTTGTCTGGAGCGTACGAATTGCCCGTTACGTCGATGTCACATCCCTTGATCATGAGGAGTTACGTAGGCCACACAGAGGGCCCGCGCGCGCTGTGAGGGGGCGGGCCGGGAGGAGGCGCGATGCGTACGGGGGCTCGCGGACCGTGTCGGTGTTGGGCCGAACGGGTGACTTGGCGTAAGAATTGGCTGGTGCAGGCATTGAAGGCGAGTCAAGGCGGGGGGAGCCGGTGAACAGCCACGACGTCACCGATGAACAGTGGGAAGGGCTCGCCCAGGTCGTGCCGTTGCGGGGCCGGGACGCCTGGCCGTCCGCGGTGGACCACCGGGTGCCTCCGGAGGCGGCGACGGAACCGCGTCGCCGGTTCGTCGTCCTGCGGGTCAACGTGTTCGCGGACGCCCGCGACGTCGCCGAGACGCTGATGGCGGGGATTCCGGTGCTGCTCGATCTGACGGGGGCCGAGACCGAGGTGGCCAAGCGGGTGCTGGACTTCAGCACCGGGGTCGTCTTCGGGCTGGGGAGCGGGATGCATCGGGTGGACCGGAATGTGTTTCTGCTGACGCCGCCCGGGACCGAGGTCAGTGGGTTGATGGAGGGGGCGGGGGTTCCCGGTACGTGAGGGGTACGTGAGGGGGGTCGGGCCTGCGGTGGTCGCTCGATCGTAGGAAGGGTGCCGGGGTGGAACGGTTCGTCTGGCGATAGCGGGCCTACGGTCCGGGCATGGCTGGCTCCTCTGCATCGTCCGTGTCCGTGTCGTCTGTTTCCGGTGTTGTGTCCGTCCCCGCGCAGGGGCGGCGGGTGGGTGGCGCGGGCGGCGGGTGTTCCGGCCGGCCCCATCTGACCGAGCTACGGCTCTCCGCGTTCGCCGGGCATCGGCGGGTCGCGCTGCCGCTCGGGGTGTTCACGGTCCTGGCCGGGCCGAGTGGGTGCGGAAAAACGACTGCGTTGCGGGCCTACGAGGCGCTTGCTCGGCTCGGTGGGGGTGCCGAGCTCGGGGAGGTGTTCCCCGATCCCGTGGCCTGCGTGCCCGAGCGGGCCCGGCCCGATGTGCAGCGGCGGCGGGGCTTCCGGATCGGCTGTACCGCCGACGGTCCCGAGGGGCCGGTTCGGCTCGACGTCGCCGTGCAGGCCGAGCCCGAACTGCGGATCGTGGGGGAGCGGTTGAGCGCGGACGGGGTCGTCCTGCTGGAGACGGCCCTGCGGGATCCGAGTCGGCGTTGTGTGCAGGCCGCCTGGCATACGGCCGGTCAGTCGCCGGTGACACGGGCGCCGCTGCCCGACGACCGGCTCGGTACTGCGCTGGTGCCGCTGCGGGTGGCCGGGAAGACGGAGGGGCAGCGGCGGGTGCTGGCCGCCGCCGAGCAGATGGTCGTGGCGTTGCGGTCGGTCTTCGCATGTGACCCTCGGCCCGATCGGATGCGGGGTCCTGTGCCGGTTGGTTCCGGGCGGCTGCTCAGGGGCTGCGACAACCTTGCCGATGTGCTCTGGCGGACTCGTGCCGAGTGCGCGCGGCGGCATGCGCAGCTTGTGGGCGCGGTGCGGGCGGGGTGCGCCGGGGCGGTGGCCGATGTGGCCGCCGAGGTGCTGGGGGACGGGACGGTGCGGGGGGTGCTCGACCGGGGGGACGGGGTTCGTACGGAGCTCGGACGGTTGGGGGACGGTGAGCTGCGGTATCTCGCGCTGTCGCTGGTGCTGCTGACCGGGCCGGGGGTGCTGGAGGTCGATCCGGTGGGGGAGGTGCCTGCCGCGATGCAGGCGTTGAGCGTGGTGGTGGACGGGTTCGATCGGGGGCTGGATGCGGTGCAGCGGGGGGAGTTGGTGGGGCTTGCTGCGCGGATGTGTGAGCGGGGGCATATTCGGGTGGTGGGGGCTGTGAGTGACTTGGCGGGTGTGGTGGCGAGGCCGGGTGCGGGTGCGGGTGCGGGTGCGGGTGCGGGTGCGGGTGCGGGGACGGTGGGGGTGTCGGGGGCGGGTGGTGTGACGGTGGTACACCTGGAGCCGTGACCGAACCTCTTGATGTGGCCAAGCTGCAGCGCAGGCTGGCCGAGTTCGCTGCCGCGCGCGACTGGCAGCCGTATCACACGCCGAAGAACCTCGTCGCCGCGCTCAGTGTGGAGGCGTCCGAACTCGTCGAGATCTTCCAGTGGCTGACGCCCGAGGAGTCGGCTCGGGTCATGGACGATGCGGAGACCGCGGGGCGGGTGACCGATGAGGTGGCGGACGTGCTCGCCTATCTGTTGCAGCTGTGCGAGGTGCTCGGGATCGATCCGTTGGCGGCGTTGGACGCGAAGATCGATCGGAACGAGCGGAGGTTTCCAGCGCCGTAGAGGTGGGGAGGGCCTCGGTCCGCTTTCACACTGCGTGTTCGTTTGCCTGGCTGTAGCCGAAAAGTTGTCCGCAGATTTCCGTCTTCCTCTGGCTTTTCGTCTCAAGGGCCTTCACTCTGGGTAGTGGACAAGGGAGTTCGGGCGGCGCGTGGGCAGCGCGTCGGGACAGACGGGGACTGCGTATGGACGCGGTGCGGCTGATCATGACGAGCAGGCGGGCGCTGGCCGGGAGCGAGGGCGCGCCGGAGATCTTGACCGAGGTGTGGCAGGCACAGGCCCTGGCTCAGGCGATCGGCAGCCGGCTTGCGGTGTACGGGCCACCTGAACTGCGAGGCGAGGCGCTGGGGTTGACCGAGCTGGCGGGGCGTGGGTGTGGGGTGCTGGAGGTACCGGACCTTGCGGAGGGGGACTTACGCGCGGCCCAGCTCACAGAGTTGGGCGATGCGCGGCAGTCGCTGATGCATCTGGGCAGCCTGTTGGGTGAGGTGGGGATCGCTCTGGTGGGCATGGCCAGCGCGGCGGATGACGAGGCGACGTACTGGCAGTGCATGGAGGCCATCGACGCGGCGGATGAGTCTCGGGATCGGGTGCGGGAGATGCTGCGCAGACTTGCGGATCGGGAGGGGTTGCCTGCGGCGGGGTAGGTCTGCGGGATGCCTGCGGCGGCCTGTCGCTGTTGGGTGGGGGTGCGCGTAGCGCCAACGGTTCGGTGGGTGGTCGGGGCCGCGCCGGGGGGTGTGCGTCCTCGGACCGGCGGCCAGGGTCGGGCAGAGAGGGTCCTTTTCCTTGACGCCGGCCACTGCGGGCGGACACCCCCCGGCACGTCCCCTTGCCGCCGTGGGCGACTGCGGCGCCGCGGGGGTACGCCACCAACACGGCCACCAGATCGGTCTCTTTCAAGTGCCCGTCCCGGCATTCCAGCCCGTCGGGGGCTTGAGGGTGACGTGGTGCCGGTCCAGGGAATTTCAGCCCGTCCGGCGTTTGAGGACGAGGCCGTTCAGGCCGACGGGGTCCAGGGGGCGGAGCCCCCTGGCGGGGGCGGAGGGTCAGCCGGCGTCGGAGTCCTGTCGCTGGGCCCCCGTTGACTGCAGGTCCGCGTCCAGGGCCGACAGGTCCGCGTTCAGGGCTGCCATCAGCTCCTCCATCTGCTGCAGCAGCCCCTTCGGCTGGCCTGCGCCACTGGTGGTCTGCTGTGGCGCGAATTCCTCGGACATGACGGCCTCCTCGGGCCTCCGGCCCCCCAGTGGCAGTGGGCCGACACGGTGACGCTCCGGTCGGCAGGGGCCGGTGCGGGGGCCGGGCGGTCCGGCTCCGATCGAGCCAACGATCACTGTGAAGGCCGGTCACTGGCCCGGGCAGGGGGCGGCTCCGGCGTTGACGGAATTCACCCGACCGGGGAGGCGGGGGGCAGGGGGACCCGCGCGGTTGACGGGTGCCTCGGCGTGCAGGATGGAGTCATGGATCTTCGCATCTTCACCGAACCCCAGCAGGGGGCCACCTACGACACCCTCCTCACCGTGGCGAAAGCCACCGAGGATCTCGGCTTTGACGCGTTCTTCCGGTCCGACCACTATCTGAAGATGGGCTCCGGGGACGGCCTGCCCGGGCCCACCGACGCCTGGATCACACTTGCCGGTCTCGCACGTGAGACCAAGCGCATTCGCCTCGGCACCCTGATGACCGCCGGCACCTTCCGGCTGCCCGGCGTGCTCGCCATCCAGGTCGCCCAGGTCGACCAGATGTCCGGCGGCCGCGTGGAACTCGGGCTCGGTGCTGGCTGGTTCGAGGAGGAGCACAAGGCGTACGGCATCCCGTTCCCGAAGGAGAAGTTCGCGCGGCTGGAGGAGCAGCTCGCCATCGTCACGGGGCTGTGGGCGACCGAGGCCGGCGAGACCTTCGACTTCCACGGCAGCTTCTACGACCTGACCGAGTCGCCCGCCCTGCCCAAGCCCGCCCAGGACAGGATTCCGGTTCTGATCGGCGGGCACGGCGCCACCCGTACTCCGCGGCTGGCCGGCAAGTACGCCGATGAGTTCAACATGCCGTTCGCCTCGGTCGAGGACAGTGAGCGGCAGTTCGGGCGAGTGCGCGCCGCCGCCGAGGAGGCCGGGCGCAAGGGCGACGACCTCGTCTATTCCAACGCCCTTGTGGTGTGCGTGGGCAAGGACGAGGCGGAGGTCGCCCGTCGTGCCGCCGCGATCGGGCGGGAGGTCGACGAGCTCAAGGTCAACGGGCTCGCCGGGTCTCCGCACGAGGTTGTCGACAAGATCGGCCGGTACCAGGAGATCGGCTCCCGGCGGATCTACCTCCAGGTCCTCGACCTGGACGACCTGGACCACCTGGAGCTCATCTCCTCCCAGGTTCAGTCCCAGCTGTCGTAGAGCCTGACCTGCCTGACCCCTTCGCGGCCCCCGGGAGCATGTCGTCCGGGGGCCGTCGTGGCTCCGCGCCTCACACCTCCGGCGTCGCCCCTTCCTCCAGGGCCGACACGGTGGCCCGGGCCCTCGTGCGCAGTCGTTCGTCGGCGTGGATGATCCCGTCCTCCAGCCCGGAGTTCACGATCCGGCGGTCCCCGTCGGCCAGGGCCGCCAGGCGGTTCAGGTGCGCGTCCGTGAGGGTGGCCAGGTCCAGGGACAGGAGTGCGTCGAGTGCCGTGTCCGGGTCGGCGTTGTGTTCCGCCGCGGTCAGGACCGCATCGGGCAGCGTCCTGCGCAGCTCGTCCTCGATGCCGATCGTCAGCAGGGCCAGCACGCAGGCCGGTGCGTGCAGGGGCGTGGCGAGCATGCGCTCGAGTGGTGGGCGCAAGGGCGCCGCGGCGGGGCCGAGCCGGGCCGCCAGGCGCGCGGCGCGGACTCCCGTCCAGGTGAACCAGGGCCCGTCGGACTCCGCGAGCACCGCGTCGAGGATCCGTACGGGCTCGGTGGCGTCACCTGTGATGTGCCAGAGCGCCTCGGCCAGTTCCACGTCGGCGTCCAGCTGCGGCGTGGTCCGGGGCTGGGCGGGGTCGCTCAGCGCTGCGCGTATGTCCGGCAGCAAATCGGCTGCTCCCGTGCCGAGTTGGGCGCAGCGTCGGGCGGCGTCGAGGACGTCGTAGGCCTTGCCGGCGAGGCCGGAGCGGACGGCGGTGTGGAGCGGGGACGCGTCGCCGGTCAACTCGTGCAGCGCGTGCGCGGCGGCCGGGCGGCCCTCCTCGGGGCCCTTGCGGGCTGCCTTGCGCAGCTCGTCCTCGATGCGTTTGCGGATCCGGCCCTCGGTGGGGCATGCGGCTGCCAGTGCCCTCGGTCCGGCGAGCGGAATGCGGGGGAGGGCGTCGAGCAGTTCGGGGACCGCGGGCGAGGCCTGCGCGCCCCAGGAGGTCAGCAGGAGGGCGAGGTGGATCGGTTCGTTGCCGCTCACCTTCGGGTCGGCGAGGCGTCGGCGGACCGCGTCGAGGAGCGCGGGCTCGAAGGGCAGTGTCGCCTCGCCCGTCGTACCGAAGCCTCGGGCACCGGCCGCGACAGCCAGTGCTCGTGGGCGCCGCGGCAGGTCGGCCGCGAGCAGACGCGCCGCCCGTTCGGGAGCCAGGGGCACGAGTGCCGCCAGGGCGCTGTCCGCCGTGTCGTCGCCGTCGACGGCGAGGCGGGCGAGGGCGTCGGTGAGAGCGGCGTGCGCATCGTGCGCTGTGACCGACGGCACGCCCGTGATCTTGCCCAGCAGGCTCAGGACACGCGGCGCGGACGAAGGATCGTCGAGGACGGGGAGCAGGAGGGGGAGCAGGCGCCCCGGGGCGGCACGCGAGATCATGCAGGCGTGGTCGGCGGCCCACACCGCTTCCGCGCGGATCTCCGGCTCCGGAAGCGCCAATGCGGCGGCCAGGAGACCGAACGCGGCCTCGCGCTCCTCGTCCGTGTCCCGGCGCAGCAGCGCGTCGACCGCGGTCTGCAACGGCTCGCGCTGGTTCGCGTCGAACCGTTCGGCGACCAGATCGTCGGCGGGGAGTATGGAGAGGAGCGTGTCGTGGCAGGTCGCTGTCCATGGCAGGCCCGCGTCCAGGCGGGCCAGCACGGCGGCGAGGCGCAGTTCTGCCGGGCCCGTCGGCTCCAGCGCCGCCGTGGCCGTGTCCGCGCTCGCTCCCGGATCCACCCTGGTCATCGCGGCCAGCAGTTCCGCCCGGACGACCGGCTCCCCTTCCACGGCCCACCGCCGCTCCAGCGCCGGCCAGGTCTCGTCCCGCGCGTCCGTGTGTCCGGCCAGCCAGGCCGTGGCCTGGCGCACCTGTGCGTCCCGGTCGTCCAACAGCGGCAGGAGCAAGGGAAGTTGGGCGGCCACCGCGGCACGGCATGCGCCGTGGGCCACCTCGTGCTCGTCCTCGCTCTCGGCTATGGAGCCCAGCAGTACCAGTACGTCGGCGCTCCGACACCCGCCCGCCGCCAGCCGCGCCAGGAACGGCACCACCTCCACCGTGGCCGCATACACCGTCCCCTGGTGCCAGATGTTGCCGTAGAGCTCGTGCAGTGCCTGTCCGGCCGCCTCCGAGTCGCCGGCCGTCAGCGCACGCAGCACGGCAGGCACGTCCTCCGCACTGCCGTACGCGTGCCGCAAGGTGGCCCAGGGCCGGTCGTCGAGCCCGGCGAGAGCATCTGCGAGATCCATGGCCGGATCCTGACAGAGGGCACTGACAATCGGGGTCGTGGGGCGGTACGAAAACCCCGGGTGGTTGCGGCGTCCGCTCTGTACGTTGTACTGGCGGCGCACATGCGCAGCTCAGACCCTATTCAAAGGCCGACCCACCGTGTTTCTGACGATCACTGCCACCGGCACCCCAGAACGCCCCGCCACCGATCTCGGCTTCCTGCTGCACAAGCATCCCGAGAAGGCGCAGGTGTTCTCCACCTCGTACGGCAAGGCGCACGTCCTCTACCCGGAGGCCGATGCCCAGCGCTGCACGGCGGCGCTGCTGTTGGAGGTCGACGCGGTGGCACTGGTCCGGCGCGGCAAGGGCAAGGGGCGGGGCGGCGCGCCCGACGCGGCGCTCGCGCAGTACGTCAACGACCGGCCGTACGCCGCCTCCTCGCTGCTCGCGGTCGCGCTCAGCGGTGTGTTCTCCAGCGCGATGCGGGGTGTGTGCACCGCCCGTCCGGACCTGCCGGCTCAGCCGCGGTCGCTGCGGATCGAGGTGCCCGCGCTCCCGGCCCGGGGCGGCCCCGATCTCGTACGGGGGCTGTTCGAGCCGCTCGGCTGGGCGGTGACCGCCGAACCCGTGCCGTTGGACGTGCAGTTCCCCGAGTGGGGAGACTCGCGCTATGTGCGGCTCGTGCTGGAGTCGGAGGCGCTGACCCTCGCCGAGGCCCTGCGTCACCTCTATGTCCTGCTGCCCGTCCTCGACGACGCCAAGCACTACTGGGTCTCTTCCGAGGAGGTCGACAAGCTGCTGCGGGCCGGTGAGGGCTGGCTGGCGGAGCACCCGGAGCAGAAGCTGATCACCAGCCGGTATCTGTCGCGCCGCTGGTCGCTGACCCGGCAGGCGATGGAGCGGCTGGAGCTGGTGCGGCTCGCGGAGGCCGACGACAGCGAGGTCGAGGACATCGACAACGCCGTCGAGGCGGAGAGCGAGGCCGAGGAGAAGCCGACGCCGCTCGCCGTGCAGCGCCGGGACGCGATCACGGCCGCGCTGAAGGCGTCCGGTGCCGCGCGCGTGCTCGATCTCGGATGCGGCCAGGGGCAGTTGGTGCAGGCGCTGCTCAAGGACCCGGCGTACACCGAGATCGTCGGCGTGGACGTGTCGATGCGGGCGCTGACCATCGCCGGGCGGCGGCTGAAGCTGGACCGGATGGGAGAGCGGCAGGCCTCGCGCGTGCAGCTCTTCCAGAGCTCCCTCGCCTACACCGACAGCCGCCTCAAGGGCTACGACGCCGCCGTGCTCAGCGAGGTCATCGAGCACCTCGACCTGCCACGGCTGCCCGCCCTGGAGTACGCGGTGTTCGGCGCCGCCCGTCCGCGGACGGTTGTGGTGACCACCCCGAACGTCGAGTACAACGTCCGCTGGGAGTCCCTCCCGGCCGGCCATGTCCGGCACGGCGACCACCGGTTCGAGTGGACGCGCGAGGAGTTCCGGTCGTGGGCCGGGGCGGTGGCCGAACGGCACGGGTACGGCGTGGAGTTCGTACCCGTCGGGCCGGACGACCCGGAGGTGGGGCCGCCCACGCAGATGGCCCTGTTTGAAATCAGCACAGCCGGCATGAAGAGCAGTGTGAACGACGAGAAGGAGGCGAAGGCGGCATGAGCGAGACCATCCAGGAGCCCGGGACCCAGGCGGCCGAGGGACGGGTCCTGCCCGTCACCGACCTCTCCCTCGTCGTGCTCGTCGGCGCCTCCGGCTCCGGCAAGTCCACCTTCGCCCACCGGCACTTCAAGCCGACGGAGATCATCTCCTCCGACTTCTGCCGCGGCCTGGTCTCCGACGACGAGAACGACCAGAGCGCGACCCGGGACGCCTTCGACGTCCTGCACTACATCGCGGGCAAGCGCCTGGCGGCCGGCCGCCGTACGGTCGTCGACGCCACCAGCGTGCAGCAGGACTCCCGGCGGCAGCTGATCGAGCTGGCCAGGCAGTACGACGTGCTGCCGATAGCCATCGTGCTCGACGTGCCGGAGGACGTGTGCGCCGAGCGCAACGCCGGCCGCACCGACCGGGCCGACATGCCGCGCCGCGTCATCCAGCGGCACACCCGTGAACTCCGGCGGTCCCTGCGGCACCTGGAGCGCGAGGGCTTCCGCAAGGTGCACGTCCTGCGAGGGGTGGACGATGTCGAGAGCGCGTCCGTCGTCACCGAGAAGCGCTTCAACGACCTCACCCACCTCACCGGGCCGTTCGACATCGTCGGTGACATCCACGGCTGCGCGTCCGAACTGGAGTCCCTGCTCGGCAAGTTGGGCTACACCGACGGTGTGCACCCGGACGGCCGTACCGCCGTCTTCGTCGGCGACCTCGTCGACCGCGGCCCGGACAGCCCGGGCGTGCTGCGCCGCGTGATGTCGATGGTGAAGTCGGGCAACGCGCTGTGCGTGCCGGGCAACCACGAGAACAAGTACGGCCGCTACCTCAAGGGCCGCAAGGTCCAGCACACGCACGGACTCGCCGAGACCATCGAGCAGATGGAGGGCGCGAGCGAGGAGTTCCGCGCCGAGGTGCGGGAGTTCATCGACGGGCTCGTCAGCCACTACGTCCTCGACGGCGGCCGGCTCGTGGTCTGCCACGCCGGTCTGCCGGAGAAGTACCACGGCCGCACCTCGGGGCGGGTGCGCTCGCACGCGCTGTACGGCGACACCACCGGGGAGACCGACGAGTTCGGGCTGCCGGTGCGCTACCCGTGGGCGGAGGACTACCGGGGCCGGGCGGCTGTGGTGTACGGCCACACCCCGGTGCCGGAGGCCACATGGCTGAACAACACCATCTGCCTGGACACCGGTGCCGTCTTCGGCGGCAAGCTGACCGCGCTGCGCTGGCCGGAGCGGGAGCTGGTCGACGTACCGGCCGAGCAGGTCTGGTACGAGCCGGCCAAGCCGTTGCGGACGGAGGCGCCGGGCGGGCACGACGGACGGCCGCTCGACCTGAACGACGTCCACGGCCGCAGGGTCGTCGAGACCCGGCACGCCGGGCGGGTGTCGGTCCGTGAGGAGAACGCGGCCGCGGCCCTGGAGGTCATGAGCCGCTTCGCCGTCGACCCGCGCCTGCTGCCGTACCTCCCGCCGACCATGGCCCCCACGGCGACCAGCCACATCGAGGGCTACCTGGAGCACCCGGCGGAGGCCTTCGCGCAGTACGCGGTGGACGGTGTCGAGCGGGTCGTGTGCGAGGAGAAGCACATGGGCTCGCGGGCCGTGGCGCTGGTGTGCCGGGACGCGAAGGCCGCGCGCAAGCGGTTCGGCGTCGACGGTGCCACCGGGTCGCTCTACACCCGTACGGGGCGCCCGTTCTTCGACGACGAGTCGGTGACGGAGACGATCCTGGACCGGCTCCGGGCCGCGGTCACCGAGGCGGGTCTGTGGGCCGAGCTGGAGACCGACTGGTTGCTGCTCGACGCCGAGTTGATGCCGTGGTCGCTGAAGGCGCACGGTCTGCTGCGGTCGCAGTACGCCGCGGTCGGCGCCGCCTCCGGGGCGGTGTTCCCGGGTGCGCTCGCCGCACTGGAGGGCGCCGCGGCGCGCGGAGTCGACGTGTCCGACCTGCTCGCCCGCCAGCGCGGACGGGCCACGGACGCCGCCGCGTTCACGGAGGCGTACCGCCGGTACTGCTGGACCACGGACGGCCTGGACGGCGTACGCCTGGCGCCGTTCCAGATCCTGGCGGTCCAGGGCCGCAGCCTGGCCGGGCTCCCGCACAACGAGCAGCTCGCCCTTCTCGACCGGCTGGTGGAGCACGACGGCACCGGCCTGCTGCAGACGACCCGGCGCCTCTACGTCGACACCGGTGACCCGGAGTCGGTGCAGGCCGGTGTCGACTGGTGGCTGGAGATGACGGGCCGCGGCGGCGAGGGCATGGTCGTCAAGCCGGTCGGCGCGGTGGTTCGCAGCGGGGAAGGGCGCCTGGTCCAGCCCGGGATCAAGTGCCGGGGCCGGGAGTACCTGCGGATCATCTACGGTCCCGAGTACACGCGGCCGGACAACCTGGCCCGGCTGCGGCAGCGGTTCCTCAACCACAAGCGGTCCCTCGCCATCCGCGAGTACGCGCTGGGCCTCGAAGCCCTGGACCGGCTGGCGGAGGGCGAGCCGCTGTGGCGGGTGCACGAGGCGGTGTTCGGGGTGCTGGCGCTGGAGTCGGAGCCGGTCGACCCCCGGCTGTGAGCCGGGGGAGCGGCTTCAGCCGACCAGCCGCAGCCGCTCCCGGCACACGCCGACCCGGACCGTCTGCCCCCAGGTCAGTTCGACCGCGTCCGTCTCCATCCCGTCCCCGAAGGCGACGAGCCGCTCGGACTCGACGGTGAGGTGGAGACGGGCCGCGGCGGCGAGTTCCCCGGCCACCCGTGACGTACCGGTGGCCGGGGACGGCCAGGCCTCGCGGACGTACCAGAGCAGGCGTTCCTCCGTCGGGGAGGGCAGCCGCAGCTGCCCTCCCCGCTCCTGCCACACCGACCGGATCCAGCCGGTCGCCCCCGTCCCGGTGCCGATCAGCACCCCGGACGAGGCCTGGGCCTCGACGACACCCCCGTCGTCCTCCAGGCCCAGGCGGTATCGGGCCGTCTGGTGTCCGACGGCGCCCAGGTAGATCTCGTTCAGCGCCACGAGCCGCTGGGTGTCGTCGGCCACGGCCTCGACCATGGTGAGTTCGTCGAAGGTGCCCCTTGCGGATTGCGCCGCGGTGAGCAGCGGGCCGGTGTTCTCGGGGCGGTGGCGCACCAGGACGCCCGGGTTGCGGCCGGGGTCACTGTCGATGCCCAGCACCGGTTGTCCCGCGAGGTACTTGGCCACGTTCGCGACCAGGCCGTCCTGCCCGACCACGACCACCACGTCCTCAGGTGCGAACAGGAACCGGTCCAAGTCGCCCCGCTCGACCCGGCTCCGACGCCAGGTCAGCGGAATCGCCGACGTCACGTCCGCCAGCGCCCGGCGCGTCCGGTGGTGGCGTTCGGCGACCTCCGCGATGTCCCGGCCCCGGGAGGCGAGAAAGAAGGCGGCCTGGCCGTGCGTGCCGTGCCGGGCCACCAACTCCTCGTACTCCGTGGTGCGATGGACGAGGACGACCCGGGGAGCGAGGCTCACGCCCGCTCCTGGGTACCGAGCCTGGCGAGCAGCCCCGTCAGCACGTCCGGCGACACCGTCACGCTGTCGATCCGCGGCAGGTTCTCCGCGAGCCGTGTCCCGGTGAGGGCGTGCAGCGTCGCCACGTCGACCTCGCCGTGCACCCGCAGCCAGGCGGCCTGCGCCTGGGCCCTCGCTTCACCGACCTCGCGCGCGCCCTCGGCCTCCGCCCGGGCCAGCCGTACGGAACGAGCCGCCTCGGCGTCGGCCAGCCGTACCGTCCGTGCCGCCTCCGCCTCGGCCCGGACCGCGTCGGCCGCCGCGTGCTCCTCGGCCTCCCGCCGCGCGTTGGTGCCCCGCTGGTCCACCAACTGCTCCTCGCGGCGGGCGAGTTCGATCTGGCTGGCCAGTTCGTTCTCGGCGATCGCGCGTTCCCGCTCGACGGCCACCGCCCGGCGCTCGTACGTCGCCCGGTCCGCCTCCTGCTGGATCTGCTCGCGGGCCGGGGTGCGCAGCGCCCGCTCCACCTCCGGTTCGGGGCGCACCGCCATGACGCGTACGGCGACCACCTCGATGCCCGTCGACGGGAGCCGCGGCTCGCCGGCCAGGCCCGCCGCGATACGCTCCCGCACCGCTGTCACGCCGTCGACCAGCGCCGCCGACAGCGGCGTACGGGACAGGACGTCCAGCGCGTGCTGCTGGGCCGTCTCCGTCAGGAGCGTCCCCAGCTGCTCCAGCGGCGTGCCCCGCCACGCGCCCGTGTCCGGGTCGATGGAGAAGTCCAGGCGCGACGCCGCCACCGCCGGGTCGCTGATCCGGTAGGTGACCGTCGCCTGTACGGCCACGTCCTGGAAGTCGGACGTACGGGCATGGAAGGTCATCGCCAGCTCCCGGTCGTCGACCGGCACTTCGGACAGCGCGGCGGTCAGCGCCCGGAACCAGAAGCTGAGGCCGGGGCCGTCGTGCAGCAGCTTGCCGCCGCGATGGTGGCGGATGTGCGCCGTGGGCGCGCCGCGCAGATGGCGCCAGCCGAGGCGCCGGGTGATGTCGGCCATGGGGACCCCCTCGCTTTTCGTCATGTAGACGATAATCGCGATGCCTGCTTGTCGTCAAGGGGACGAAAACGGAAACGGTCAAGCAGGGGGTGAACCCGGTCGGCGATGGTCAGGATGGAGGCATGGGATTCCATGTCGACTCCGAGGCCGGGCGGCTGCGCCGCGTCATCCTGCACCGGCCCGATCTCGAGCTCAAAAGGCTCACCCCCAGCAACAAGGACGCCCTGCTCTTCGACGACGTGCTGTGGGTGCGCCGGGCGCGCGCCGAGCACGACGGGTTCGCCGACGTCCTGCGCGACCGCGGGGTCACGGTCCACCTGTTCGGCGACCTGCTCACCGAGGCCCTGGAGATCCCGGCGGCCCGGAAGCTCGTCCTGGACAGGGTCTTCGACGAGAAGGAGTACGGGGTGCTGGCCACGGATCATCTCCGTGCGGCCTACGAAGGCCTGCCCTCGCCCGAACTGGCCGAAGCCCTCGTCGGCGGCATGACCAAACGGGAGTTCCTGGAGGCGCACTCCGAGCCGATCTCCGTGCGCTTCCATGTCATGGAGCTGGACGACTTCCTCCTCGCGCCTCTGCCCAATCACCTCTTCACCCGGGACACCTCCGCCTGGATCTACGACGGGGTCTCCGTCAACGCCATGCGCTGGCCCGCCCGGCAGCGCGAGACCGTCCACTTCGAGGCGATCTACCGGCACCACCCGCTGTTCCGTGACGAAACGTTCCACGTCTGGTCCGAGGGGCAGGCCGACTATCCCTCCACCATCGAGGGCGGGGACGTCCTCGTGATCGGCAGCGGAGCCGTGCTCATCGGGATGAGCGAGCGGACCACGCCCCAGGCCGTCGAGATGCTCGCCCACAAGCTGTTCGCCGCCGGGTCGGCGCAGACGATCGTGGCCCTCGACATGCCCAAGCGGCGCGCCCTCATGCATCTCGACACCGTGATGACGATGGTCGACGGTGACGTCTTCACCCAGTACGCCGGGCTCGGCATGCTCCGCTCGTACACCATCGAACCGGGCGCCGGCGACAAGGAGCTCAAGGTCACCGACCACCCGCCGGAGCACATGCACCGCGCGATCGCCGCCGCGCTCGGCCTCAGCGAGATCCGTGTCCTGACCGCCACCCAGGACGTCCACGCGGCCGAGCGTGAGCAGTGGGACGACGGCTGCAACGTGCTGGCTGTCGAGCCGGGTGTGGTCGTCGCCTATGAGCGGAATTCGACCACCAACACGCATCTGCGCAAGCAGGGCATCGAGGTGATCGAGATCCCGGGGAGCGAGCTGGGGCGGGGGAGAGGCGGGCCGCGGTGTATGAGCTGTCCGGTCGAACGGGAGGCCGTTTAGACCGAGAGCTGGCTGTATAGAAATGCCTATGGTCGTATAGACTTCCAAGGTCCCTGTTCACGTACCTCTGGAGCGCCCCCATGGCGACTGTCCCGACCGCCCTCGCCGGCCGCCACTTCCTCAAGGAGCTCGACTTCACCGGGCAGGAGTTCCTCGGGTTGGTCGAGCTGGCCGCCGAGCTGAAGGCCGCCAAGAAGGCCGGGGCCGAGACGCAGTACCTGCGGGGCCGGAACATCGCGCTGATCTTCGAGAAGACCTCGACGCGCACCCGCTGCGCGTTCGAGGTCGCGGCCGCGGACCAGGGCGCCTCGACGACGTACCTCGACCCGTCGGGCTCGCAGATCGGCCACAAGGAGTCCGTGAAGGACACCGCGCGGGTGCTGGGGCGGATGTACGACGGGATCGAGTACCGCGGGGACAGCCAGGCGAACGTGGAGGAGCTGGCGGCGTACGCGGGCGTGCCCGTCTTCAACGGTCTGACCGACGACTGGCACCCGACGCAGATGCTGGCCGACGTGCTGACGATGACGGAGCACAGCGGCAAGCCCCCGAAGGAGATCGCCTTCGCCTACCTGGGCGACGCCCGCTTCAACATGGGCAACTCGTACCTGATCACCGGGGCGCTGCTCGGCATGGACGTGCGCATCGTCGCCCCCCAGGCGTACTGGCCCGCCCAGGCGATCATCGAGCAGGCCCTCAAGCTCTCCGAGACCAGCGGCGCCCGCGTCACCATCACGGAGAAGGTCGACGAGGGGGTCCTCGGAGCGCACTTCGTCGCCACCGACGTCTGGGTCTCCATGGGGGAGCCCAAGGAGGTGTGGGCCGAGCGGATCGCCGCGCTGGCTCCGTATGCCGTGACCATGGACGTGCTGCGCGCCACCGGGAACCCGGCTGTGAAGTTCCTCCACTGTCTGCCGGCGTTCCATGACCTGGGTACGAAGGTCGGGCGCGAGATCTTCGAGCGGCACGGCCTGGAGTCGCTGGAGGTCACGGACGAGGTCTTCGAGTCGGCGCACTCCGTGGTTTTCGACGAGGCGGAGAATCGGATGCACACGATCAAGGCCGTTCTGGTCGCGACCCTGGCCCAAGAGGGCTAAAGCGGGCGGCGCTGAGCCGGTACGACCGGCAGTCTGAACCAGACCGCCTTGCCGGAGTCCGTCGGGCGGTGGCCGCAGGACGAGCTCAGGGTGCGGATCAGGAGGAGGCCCCGGCCGTGCTCCTGCCAGGGGTCGGGCTCGCCCTTGGTGGGGCGGGTCAGGTCGCCGGGCGGCGCCGGGTCCGGGTCGTGGACCTCGACCTGGCAGCCGGACGGCAGCAGCTCCACGACCAGCTCTATGGGGCCGTTGCCTGCAGTGTGCTCCACGGCGTTCGCGACCAGCTCCGCCGTGAGCAGCTCCGCGGTGTCGCTGTCGGCGGCGTGCTGCAGCTCGGCCAGCGCCGTACGGACCAGGGCGCGCGCGACGGGCACGGCCGCGACCGTGTGCGGCAGCGCGATACGCCAGGAGGGCGAGGCTGAGGGGCGATCTTGCAAGGCGGGTCCGTTCATGAGCAGGCTGTCCTGCTTTCAACCTTATGAATGGTACGGCGCCACCCGGCGAAGGGCCTGCGAGGGCACCGTTCGGAAGCTTCGGCCCCGACTGCTGGGCGACTTACCCAGGTGAACGGCCGCCCTCGCGCGGTTGATCCCGTCGTTACGGGGGTGTCGACGAGCCGTGACGGATGTGACGGAGCAAGGTCACACCCGGTTGGCTTATTGCGTGCTCGTGACGACAGTCAAAGTTGGGTGATAGTTTCGAAGGGTAGAGCTCGGAGGGTAGAGCTCAGCGAGGCAGTGCCCGCCGTCCGCCCGAGGAGGCCGCACGTCATGAGTCCCTTCACCGGCTCCGCCGCCCGCACCCCCGACTGGAAACATCTGCGGGTCGAGCATGCCGACGGCGTCGCCACCGTCACCCTCGCCCGCCCAGAGAAACTCAACGCGCTCACCTTCGGCGCCTACGCCGACCTGCGCGATCTGCTCGCCGAGCTGTCCCGGGAGCGGGCGGTGCGGGCCCTGGTGCTGGCCGGCGAGGGCCGCGGCTTCTGCTCCGGCGGCGACGTCGACGAGATCATCGGCGCCACCCTGGCCATGGACACCGCCCAGCTCCTCGACTTCAACCGGATGACCGGGCAGGTCGTGCGGGCGGTACGGGAGTGCCCGTTCCCGGTGATCGCGGCGGTGCACGGGGTGGCGGCCGGAGCCGGGGCGGTACTGGCACTCGCGGCCGACTTCCGGGTCGCCGACCCCACCGCCCGCTTCGCCTTCCTCTTCACCCGGGTCGGGCTGTCCGGCGGCGACATGGGCGCCGCGTACCTGCTGCCCCGGATCGTCGGCCTCGGCCACGCGACCCGGCTGCTGATGCTGGGCGAACCGGTCCGGGCACCGGAGGCCGAGCGCATCGGCCTGATCAGCGAGCTGGCGGAGGAGGGGAACGCGCACGAGGCCGCACAGGCACTCGCCCGCCGCCTGGCCGAGGGCCCGGCCCTGGCCTACGCCCAGACAAAGGCACTGCTGACGGCCGAGCTGGACATGCCGTTGGCGGCATCGGTGGAAATGGACGCCTCGACGCAGGCCCTGCTGATGAACGGCGAGGACTACGCGGAGTTCCACGCGGCGTTCACGGAGAAGCGCCCGCCCAAATGGCAAGGGAGGTAGGGGGATGCTCTCGGCACCGGACCCGCGGCCGCCCAAGTCGACCGACCACCCCCAACGAGTCGCCGTCATCGGCGGCGGCCCCGCCGGCCTCTACGCCGCCGCCCTCCTCAAACGCCTCGACCCCACCCGAGAAATCACCGTCTGGGAACGCAACGCCCCCGACGACACCTTCGGCTTCGGAGTGGTCCTCTCCGACGAAACCCTCGGCGGCATCGAACACGCCGACCCCCACGTCTACGCCGCCCTCCAACAACACTTCACCCGCTGGGACGACATCGACATCGTCCACCGCAACACCCGCCAGACCTCCGGAGGACACGGCTTCGCGGCACTCGGCAGGAAACGCCTCCTGGAGATCCTCCACGACCGCTGCCGCACCCTCGGCGTGGAGCTCCGCTTCCGCGCGGAGGCCCCGGACCCGGCCCCGCTGGCAGAGACGTACGACCTCGTCATCGCCGCGGACGGTGTGAACAGCACCACCCGCGAGGCTTACGCCCATGTGTTCCGCCCCCATGTGGCCACGCACCAGTGCCGCTACATCTGGCTGGCCGCAGACTTCGCCTTCGACGCCTTCCGCTTCGAGATCGCGGAGACCGAGCACGGCGTGATGCAGCTGCACGGCTACCCCTACGCGCCCGACGCCTCCACCGTGATCGTCGAGATGCACGAGGACGTGTGGCGAGCCGCCGGATTCGACGAGCTCGACGAGCAGGAGTCGATCGCCCGCTGCGCCAAGATCTTCGCGGACGCGCTCGGCGGACGGTCCCTCAAGTCCAACAAGTCGGCGTGGACCACCTTCCGCACGGTCGTCAACGAGCGCTGGTCGCACGACAACGTCGTCCTGCTCGGCGACGCCGCCCACACCGCCCACTTCTCCATCGGCTCCGGCACCAAGCTGGCCGTCGAGGACGCCCTCGCGCTCGCCGCCTGCCTGGAGGAGCAGCCCGACCTCCCGGACGCGTTGCGGGCGTACGAGGAGGAGCGCAAGACCGTCGTGGCCTCCACGCAGCGCGCCGCCCGCGCCAGCCTGGAGTGGTTCGAGAACCTCGGCCTCTACCTCGACCAGCCGCCGCGCCAGTTCGCCTTCAACCTCCTCACCCGCAGCCGCCGCGTCACGCACGACAATCTGCGCCTGCGTGACGCCGGTTTCACCGAGGCCGTGGAGCGCGACTTCGGCTGCCCGGTCGGCACGCCCCCGATGTTCACCCCGTTCCGGCTGCGTGGCCTGACCCTGCGCAACCGGGTCGTCGTGTCCCCGATGGACATGTACTCGGCCACCGACGGCGTCCCCGGCGACTTCCACCTCGTCCACCTCGGCGCCCGCGCCCTCGGCGGGGCCGGCCTGGTGATGACCGAGATGGTGTGCGTGAGCCCGGAGGGCCGGATCACCCCCGGCTGCACCGGCCTCTACACCGGCAAGCAGGGGGAGGCCTGGCGGCGGATCGTCCAGTTCGTGCACACGCAGGCTCCCGGCACCGCGATCGGTGTGCAGCTCGGCCACAGTGGGCGCAAGGGCTCGACCAGGCTCATGTGGGAGGGCATCGACGAGCCGCTGGAGGACGGCAACTGGCCGCTCGTGGCCCCGTCCCCGCTCCCCTACCGGCCGTACAGCCAGACCCCGCGCGAGCTGACGCGGTCCCAACTCACCGACATTCGCGAGCAGTTCACAGCTGCCGCCTGGCGCGCAGCCCGCGCCGGATTCGACCTCCTCGAACTCCACTGCGCGCACGGCTACCTGCTCTCCGGCTTCCTCTCCCCGCTGACCAACCAACGCACCGACGCCTACGGCGGCTCCCTGGAGAAGCGGCTCCGCTTCCCGCTCGAGGTCTTCGACGCCATTCGGGCCGTCTGGCCGGAGGAACGGCCCATGACCGTGCGTATCTCCGCCACGGACTGGGCCGAGGGCGGGACGACGGCCGAGGACGCCGTCGAGATCGCCCGCGCCTTCGCCTCGCACGGCGCCGACGCGATCGACGTGTCGACCGGGCAGGTCGTGGCCGACGAGCGGCCGGAGTTCGGGCGGTCGTACCAGACGCCGTATGCGGACCGGATCCGCCACGCCACCGGACTGCCGGTGATCGCGGTCGGTGCGATCTCCTCCTGGGACGACGTCAACTCCCTGATCCTGGCGGGCCGTACGGATCTGTGCGCCCTCGCCCGACCCCACCTCTACGACCCGCACTGGACCCTGCACGCGGCGGCCGAGCAGGGCTACGACGGCCCCGGTGTCGTCTGGCCGGCGCCGTACCGTGCGGGCAGCCGGCGCCCGCAGACGGGGCGCACGGACGCGCCCAAACCACGGCTCAGTCTGGGGAGTTGACCTCCGCCATACCGGCGGTCAGCGTCGTGCCGTCCGCCGGGTCGATCAGGAGGAACGCGCCGGTGCGCCGGGAGACCGCGTAGTCGTCGAGGGCGAGCGGCTCGGCGGTGCGCAGGGTGATCCGGCCCAGGTCGTTGGCCCTCAGCTCGGCTGCCCCGCCGAGGTCCTTGACGACGGCCGTCACGGTCCGGGTGGTGTGCCGGACCAGTACCCGGTCGCCGACCCTCAGCGGGCGGTCGGCCAGGTGGCACACGGCCGCCCGGACGTACCGGGTGAGCGCGGGGACGTCGACGCCCGTGGTGAGCAGGTCGCCGCGCGAGACGTCCCGCTGGTCGGCGAGGCGCACGCTGATCGACTGCGGCGCATACGCCACGTCGACGTCCCGGCCGAGTACGTCGATGCCGGTGATCTCGGACGTCGCGCCGGACGGGTGCACGGTCACCCGGTCGCCGACCCGCAACCCACCCGACGCCAACTGGCCTGCGTAGTACCGGGCTTCACCGTGCCGGATCACGTACTGGACGGGGAAGCGGGCAGGGGCGTCGGCGGGCTCGGTGCCGACCGGGACGTTCTCCAGGACCTCCAGGAGCGCCGGGCCGCCGTACCAGTCCATGTGGGCCGAGCGGTCCACGACGTTGTCCCCGACGAGCGCCGAGACCGGGATCGGAGTGAAGCCGGGCAGCCCCAACTCGGCCGCATGGCCCGCGAAGTCCTCGACGATCGCGTCGAACTCCCGCTCCCCGTACCCCACCAGGTCCATCTTGTTGACGGCGAGGACCACGTGGGGAACCCGCAGCAGCGCGGCGATCGCCGCGTGCCGGCGGGTCTGCTCGACCACCCCGTTTCGGGCGTCGACGAGGATCACCGTCAGCTCGGCGGTGGAGGCGCCGGTGACCATGTTGCGGGTGTACTGCACGTGGCCGGGGGTGTCGGCGAGGATGAACCGGCGCCGGGGGGTGGCGAAGTAGCGGTAGGCCACGTCGATGGTGATGCCCTGCTCCCGCTCGGCGCGCAGGCCGTCGGTGAGGAGCGCGAGGTCGGGGGCGTCCTGGCCGCGGTTGCGGGAGGCGTGCTCCACGGCCTCCAGCTGGTCGGTCAGCACCGACTTGGAGTCGTGCAGCAGGCGTCCGACGAGAGTCGACTTGCCGTCGTCGACGGACCCTGCGGTGGCGAACCGAAGCGTGTTCACGGCCATGCTCAGAAGTACCCTTCGCGCTTACGGTCTTCCATCGCGGCCTCGGACATCTTGTCGTCGGCACGCGTCGCGCCACGCTCCGTCAGCCGTGACGCGGCGATCTCGGTGATCACCTTCTCGATGGTGTCGGCGTCGGAGTCCACCGCGCCGGTGCAGGACATGTCGCCGACCGTGCGATAGCGGACCTGACGCTTCTCGACGACCTCGTGCTCGCGAGGCCCGCCCCACTCACCCGCCGTCAGCCACATCCCGCCCCGCCGGAACACCTCACGCCGATGGGCGTAATAGATCTCCGGCAGCTCGATGCCCTCGCGGGCGATGTACTGCCACACGTCCAGCTCGGTCCAGTTCGACAGCGGGAACACGCGGACGTGTTCGCCGGGCGCGTGTCGGCCGTTGTAGAGGTTCCACAGCTCGGGCCGCTGGCGGCGCGGGTCCCACTGGGAGAACTCGTCCCGCAGCGAGAAGACGCGCTCCTTGGCCCGTGCCTTCTCCTCGTCCCGGCGCCCGCCGCCGAAGACCGCGTCGAACCTCTCGCTCTGGATCTTCTCCGTCAGCGGCACCGTCTGCAGCGGATTCCGTGTCCCGTCGGGACGTTCGCGCAGCACACCCCGGTCGATGTAGTCCTGTACGGAGGCCACATGGAGACGCAGCCCATGGGCGGCCACCACACGGTCCCGGTACTCGATGACCTCGGGGAAGTTGTGCCCGGTGTCCACATGCAGCAGCGTGCACGGCACCGGCGCCGGCGCGAACGCCTTCAGCGCCAGGTGCAGCATGACGATGGAGTCCTTGCCGCCGGAGAACAGGATCACCGGCCGCTCGAACTCACCCGCCACCTCACGGAAGATGTGAACCGCCTCGGACTCCAGCGCGTCCAGGTGCGAGAGACCGAACCCGCTCACACCAGCCCCCGCTCCGCCAGTACGGCGTAGACGGCGGCGGCCGATTCCTGGGGTGTCTGGAGCTGTGTGGGAAGGACGAGGGAAGGGGCCTCGGGCGGCTCGTACGGGTCGTCGACACCCGTCAGTCCGGACAACTGCCCCGCTGCCTGCCGGGCGTACAGCCCCTTCACGTCCCGCTCGCTGCACACGTCCACCGGGGTGGCGACATGCACCTCGATGTACGGCGTCCCGCTGGCCTCGTGCCGCTTGCGCACCGCCTCGCGGCTGTCGGCGTACGGGGCGATGACCGGGACGACGGACAGCACGCCGTTGCGCGCGAGCACCTCCGAGACCAGCCCGATGCGCTGCACGTTGGTGTTCCGGTCCTCCCGGGAGAAACCGAGGCCCGCGGAGAGGAAGCGGCGGATCTCGTCGCCGTCGAGGACCTCCACGCGATGTCCCTCGGCTTTCAGCCGGTCACCGAGCCGGCGGGCGATGGTCGTCTTGCCCGCGCTCGGCAGCCCGGTGAGCCAGACGGTGGCTCCCTGAGCCCTCGGGCCTGCCTTTCGGGCCGTGGTGGTCATGCGCAACAGTCCTCATCTCTTACCCCGCGTCCTACTTCGCGACGACCCGATGGACGCTAGGTAAGAAACTTGAGAGGAGACGCAGAGGAACCTGAGGGTTCTGTTAGTGGCTCATGGTGCGCCCGAGGTCACAGACCGGCGTAGCCGGCTCCCGCGTCCCGCAGACGCTCGTGCAGCCCCCGGAACACGGCGGCCGACCGCGCGCCCGGCCAGTTTGCGGGAAGCAGCCGGGCGGGCAGGCCCGGGTCGGTGTAGGGGAGGTGGCGCCAGGAGTCCAGGGCGAGAAGGTAGTCGCGGTACGCCTCCTCGGGAGGGGTGTCGTGCCGCTGCTCCCAGTCGTGCAGCACGCGCGCGTGGCGGTCGAGGAACGCGTCGTGCTCCTTGGCGATCGCGGCCAGGTCCCACCAGCGGGCGACGGCCTCGGCGGTCGCAGTGAAGCCGAGATGCTCGCCGCGGAAGAAGTCGACGTACCCCTCCAGGCGCAGCCGCTGAAGGGTGTGCCGGGCCTCCTCGTAGAGCCGTGCCGGTGCGATCCACACGCCCGGGGCGGCCGTCCCGAAGCCGAGGCCGGCCAGCCGGGAGCGCAGCACATGACGCTTCTGCCGCTCCGACTCCGGGACCGAGAACACCGCGAGCACCCAGCCCTCGTCGTCGGGCGGCGCGGTGGCGTAGATGCGCCGGTCGCCGTCGTCGAGCAACTGGCGGGCGTCCGGGGAGAGTTCGTAGCCCGCCGCGCCCTGTGCCGTGCGGGCCGGCAGCAGCAGTCCGCGCCGCTTCAGCCGCGACACGGACGAACGTACGGAGGGAGCGTCCACGCCGACCGCGGCCAGCAGTCTGATCAGCTCGGCGACCGGCACCGGGCCGGGCATGTAGCGGCCGTAGGCGCCGTAGAGCGTGACGATGAGAGACCGTGGTGCATGCTGGTCGGACACGTTGATCATCTTAGGTCGTACGGGTCACTGCTGGTCACCCGGCGGGTCACCACCGTCGCGCAAACGGAAGCGCTGGAGCTTGCCGGTCGCTGTGCGTGGCAGCGCGTCCAGGAAGACGATCTCGCGCGGGCACTTGTACGGCGCCAGCTCGGCCTTCACGAACGCGCGCAGCGCCTCGGCGTCCTGGCGCGCCCCCTCCCTGAGCACCGCGTATGCCACCACGACCTGTCCGCGCGCCTCGTCGGGCCGCCCCACGACCGCCGTCTCCAGCACGTCCGGGTGGCGCAGGAGTGCCTCTTCGACCTCGGGGCCCGCGATGTTGTAGCCGGCCGAGATGATCATGTCGTCCGCGCGGGCGACGTAGCGGAAGTAGCCGTCACTCTCCCGGACGTAGGTGTCGCCGGTGATGTTCCAGCCGTGGCGCACGTAGTCGCGCTGTCGTGGATCGGCGAGATAGCGGCAGCCGACGGGCCCGCGCACGGCGAGCAGACCGGGCTCCCCGTCGGGCATCTCCCGGCCCTCGTGGTCGACCACGCGTGCCTGCCAGCCCGGCACCGCCAGCCCTGTCGTCCCGGGCCTGATGTGCTCGTCGGCCGCGGAGATGAAGATGTGCAGCAGCTCGGTGGCCCCGATGCCGTTGATGACCCGCAGCCCGGTCCGCTCCTGCCAGGCCTGCCAGGTGGCGGCGGGCAGGTTCTCGCCCGCCGAGACGCAGCGGCGCAGTGAGGAGACGTCGTGCGAGTCGAGCTCGTCGAGCATCGCGCGGTACGCCGTCGGTGCGGTGAACAGCACGGACACCCGGTGCTCGGCGATCGCGGGCAGCAGCTGCTTGGGCCCGGCCTGTTCGAGGAGCAGGGAGCTGGCGCCGGCCCGCAGCGGGAAGATGACGAGGCCGCCGAGGCCGAAGGTGAAGCCGAGCGGGGGACTGCCGGCGAAGACATCGCCCACATGTGGTTGCAGCACATGTTCCGAGAAGGTGTCGGCTATCGCGAGCACATCCCGGTGAAAGTGCATACAGCCCTTGGGGCGTCCGGTGGTCCCGGACGTGAAGGCGATGAGGGCCACGTCGTCGGCCGCGGTGCCGGCGGCGTCGTACGGCGTGTCGGGCGCCGGGCGGTGCAGCAGGTCGTCGGGTGCGTCGCCGCCGTACGTCGCGATCCGCAGCCCGGGTATCTCGGCCTTGGCGAGGTCGTCGACGGCGCGGATGTCGCACAGCGCGTGCCGCACCTGCGCCATCTCGCACATGGTCTTCAGCTCGTGCGGCCGCTGCTGGGCCAGCACGGTGACGGCGACCGCGCCCGCCTTCAGCACCGCCAGCCAGCAGGCGGCCAGCCAGGGCGTGGTCGGGCCGCGCAGCAGCACCCGGTTGCCCGGGACGACGCCGAGGTCGCCGGTGAGCACATGCGCGAGCCGGTCGACGCGGGCGCGCAGGGTGCCGTACGTCCATGTGTCGCCGGACGGGGTGTGGAACACGGGCCGCTCGTCGGGCGGGCCGGCGAGCAACTCGGCTGCCGCGTTGAGCCGATCGGGGTAGTCCAGCCCCGCAAGGTCGAAGCGGAGCTCGGGCCACTGGTCGGGCGGTGGCAGATGCTCGCGGGCGAAAGTGTCGACGTGGGCGGAGCGGTGCAGACCGGCCATTGCGGTTCGCCCCCTTGCCTTGTGGGCTGCCTGTGGGCGTCGTGGTGGGGTGAGCGGGTCCCAGCACAGGGAGCGTATCGTGTTGGTGACGACAGTCAATGGTGCGCGATATCGTCGGGAGGGTCCGTCGAGTACGGCCCCGCAGGGAGGTCGGCAATGCCCGCATTCTCGCTCGATCCGGCGCAAACCGCTTGGTGTGCCGAGCTGCGCACCCTGGCCGCCGACCGGCTGCGCCCGCTCGCGGAGAAGGGCGAACCCGGGCACGTCAACCGCCCGCTGGTCGCCGAGCTCGGCCAACTGGGGCTGCTGCCAAGGCTGTTCACCGCCGGGGCGGTCGACCTGTGCCTGATGCGGGAGTCCCTCGCGTACGCCTGCACGGAGGCGGAGACCGCACTCGCCCTCCAGGGCCTGGGCGCGCATCCCGTCCACGCCCACGGCACCCCGGCCCAGCGGGAGCGCTGGCTGCCCCGGGTGGCCGAGGGCAGCGCGGTGGCGGCCTTCGCGCTGAGCGAGCCGGGCGCCGGGTCGGACGCGGCGGCGCTGGAGCTGCGGGCGGAACGGGACACCTCGCGGCCGGGAGAACCGGGGGAGACACCTGTCGTCTCGGTCGCCGCCGAAGCCGACGGCCCCGCCCGCTGGCGCCTCACCGGTGAGAAGTGCTGGATCTCCAACGCCCCCGAGGCCGACTTCTACACCGTCTTCGCCCGCACCACCCCCGGCGCCGGCGCCCGTGGCGTCACCGCCTTCCTGGTCCCCGCCGACCGGCCCGGCCTCACCGGAGCGGGCCTGGACATGCTGTCCCCGCACCCCATCGGCGCCCTCGACTTCGACGCCGTCCCCGTCACCGCCGACGATGTCCTGGGCGAGCCCGACCGCGGCTTCAGGGTCGCGATGGGCACCCTCAACCTCTTCCGGCCGAGCGTCGGCGCCTTCGCCGTCGGCATGGGTCAGGCGGCCCTGGACGCCACCCTCGTCCAAACCGCCCAACGGGACGCGTTCGGCGGCAAGTTGAAGGACCTCCAGACGGTCGCCCACCAGGTCGCCGAGATGGCCCTGCGCATCGAGGCGGCCCGTCTCATGGTGTACGCGGCGGCGACGGCGTACGACGAAGGCGCCCCGGACGTCCCGAAGCGGGCCGCCATGGCGAAGCTGCTCGCGACGGAGACGGCGCAGTATGTCGTCGACAAGGCGGTCCAGTTGCACGGTGCCCGTGCCCTGCGCCGCGGTCATCTGCTGGAGCACCTCTACCGCGAGGTGCGTGCCCCGCGCGTCTACGAAGGTGCCAGCGAGGTCCAACGCGGCATCATCGCCAAGGAGTTGTACACGAACATGGAGGCCGGTCAGTGACTACCGAGCGTGTCAACCCGCCCGACCTGTCCCCGCCCACCGGCTTCTCCCACGCGGTCGTCGCCACCGGATCCCGGGTCGTGTTCCTGGCCGGGCAGACCGCGCTCGACACCGACGGCAAGGTGGTGGGCAGGACGCTGCCGGAGCAGTTCGAGCGGGCGCTCACCAATCTGCTGGCCGCGCTGGCGGCGGCCGGCGGCAACCCGGCCGACCTCGCGCGGGTCACCGTCTACGCCACGGACGTCGCGGCGTATCGCGCCCAGGTCGCCGAACTCGGCCGCATCTGGCGGCAGTTGGCCGGGCGGGACTACCCGGCGATGGCGGTCGTCGAGGTCGTACGCCTCTGGGACGAAGAGGCCATGGTGGAGCTGGACGGGTTCGCGGTACTGCCGTAGGCCGCGCTCACGCGGCCATCACGAGTCGCTCGGCCGGCACCCGCTGCGGGGCGACGACGCGGCCGTCGGGCAGCAGCTCACCGCTGTCGTCGAAGACGATGGCGCCGTCACACAGAAGGCTCCAGCCCTGCTCGGGGCGGGCGGCCACCACATGTGCCGTGCGGCTGTCGGAGGAAGGGCACGAAGGCTGGTAGGAACACATGGCGCACCTCCACATCGGGCGGACGAACCGTATGCGTCGTCCATATGGGTAGACCATGCTCCCGTCGCGAACTCATCGGAACGGGCCGCTGTGAACCGTGACAACACGCGGACAACTCTCTGACCGATCCACGAAGGTCGCAGCGGACTCGCCACCGAAGGGGTGACGGTCACGCCCACGGGCACACCCGCCGGGTACCAGTGGAAGCCCCCACTCCGCCCACCGGGAGGTCATCCCATGCCCCTGCGCCCCGCTCTCGCCACCGCCGCCGGCGCCGCCCTGTTCCTGCTGCTCGCCGCGCCCTCGGCGCTCGCCGACTCCGACGCTCCCACCGAGCCCGAGGAGACCGTCAGCGTCGGCACCAAGACCCCCATGGCCGCGGACGGCACCATCACCGTCTCCGGCACCTACCGCTGCATCGACAGCACGGGACCCACGTTCGTGAGTGCCTCCATCGGACAGAAGGACTCCACCACCCGGTACGCCATCGGCGGCACCCTCGCCGAGTGTGACGGCAAGCAGCACCGCTGGGAGAACAGGAGCAAGGCCCCCGCGGACGCCACCCTCAAGCACGGCAAGGCGAACGTCGAGGTCACCGTCGTGGAGCTGCGCCCCGTGGACGGCCTGGGCGGCCTGCCCCTGCCGCACTTCCACGCGGTGGTGAAGAAGGACATCACCCTGTCGAAGCCCAAGGCGTGACGGCTGCACGGCCTCCCGTCGCCCCCAATCGACCGCGCCCCTTCCGGCCGACCGGAAGGGGCGCGGTCGCGTCGCTCAGGCGCGTGCGGCCAGGTCCAGCGCGATGTCGGTGATCATGTCCTCCTGGCCGCCGACCATGCCGCGCCGGCCGACCTCGACGAGGATGCTGCGGGTGTCCAGACCGTGGCGGACGGCGGCGGTCTCGGCGTGCCGCAGGAAGCTGGAGTACACGCCCGCGTAGCCGAGGCTGAGGGTCTCGCGGTCCACCCGCACCTCGCGGTCCTGAAGGGGGCGTACGAGATCGTCGGCCGCGTCCATCAGGGGGAACAGGTCGCAGCCGTGGTCCCAGCCCATCAGGTCGGCGACCGCGACGAACGCCTCCAACGGGCAGTTGCCGGCGCCCGCCCCCTGCCCCGCGAGCGAGGCGTCCACCCGGGTCACGCCGCTCTCGACGGCGACGACGGTGTTGGCGACGCCGAGTGCGAGGTTGTGGTGGGCGTGGATGCCCAGCTCGGTGGCCGCGTCGAGGACGTCGCGGTAGGCGCGGAAGCGGTCGCGGACGCCGTCCATGGTGAGGCGGCCGCCGGAGTCGGTGACGTAGACACAGTGGGCGCCGTAGGACTCCATCAGCTTGGCCTGGCGGGCCAGTTCGGCCGGTTCGGCCAGGTGGGACATCATCAGGAGCCCGGCGACATCCATGCCCAACTCCCGCGCGGCGGCGATGTGTTGTGCCGAGATGTCGGCCTCGGTGCAGTGCGTGGCGACGCGGACGCTGCGGACGCCGAGGGCGTGCGCCTGCCTGAGGTCGTGCAGCGTGCCGATGCCGGGCAGCAGCAGAGTGGTGGGCACCGCGCGCCCGGTGGCGTCCACCACGGCCTCGATCCACTCCCAGTCGGTGTGGGCGCCGACGCCGTAGTTGATGCTGGAGCCGGCGAGGCCGTCGCCGTGGGCGATCTCGATCGCGGCGACCCCGGCGGCGTCCAGCGCGGCGGCGATGGAGCGGGCCCGGTCGACGGTGTAGCGGTGCCGGACGGCATGCATGCCGTCCCGCAGGGTCACGTCCTGGACGTACAGCCGGGTCATCGGGAGGCCACCTCCGTGGCGTGGGGGAGGGCGGCCATGCGTTCCGCGGTGCGCAGCGCGGCCGAGGTCATGATGTCGAGGTTCCCGGCGTAGGCCGGGAGGTAGTGCGCGGCGCCCTCGACCTCCAGGAAGACGGACACCTTCAGTGCCTCGCCCGCGCCGGGGACGAGGGCGCGCATCGGGTCGTCGGACGGCACCCGCTCGAACTGCACCTTCTGCTTGAGCCGGTAGCCGGGCACATACGCCTGCACCCGCCCGGCCATCTCCTCGACCGACGCGGTGACCGCCTCCGTCGCGCAGTCGGAGACCAGGCAGTGCACGGTGTCCCGCATGATCAGGGGCGGTTCGGCCGGGTTGAGCACGATGATCGCCTTGCCGCGCGCGGCACCGCCGACCCGCTCGATGGCCGAGGAGGTCGTCTCGGTGAACTCGTCGATGTTGGCCCGGGTTCCGGGGCCGGCCGAGCGGGAGGCGATGCACGCGACGATCTCGCCGTAGTGGACCGGTGTGACGGCGCCCACGGCGGCGACGATCGGGATGGTGGCCTGGCCGCCGCAGGTGACCATGTTGACGTTCGGGGCGTCGAGGTGTGCGTCGCCGTTGACCGGCGGCACGACGTAGGGGCCGAGTGCGGCCGGGGTGAGGTCGACCAGGGTGCGGCCGAGCGGGCGCAGTACGTCGTCGTGGTGACGGTGGGCGCCGGCCGAGGTCGCGTCGAAGACGATCTCCACATCGGCGAACTCGTCCAGCGCGACGAGCCCTTCGACACCGTCGTGGGTCGTGGCGACCTTCAGCCGGCGGGCGCGGGCCAAGCCGTCGGAGGCAGGGTCGATGCCGGCCAGCGCGGCGACCTCCAGGGACTCCGAGAGCCGCAGAATCTTGATCATGAGGTCGGTGCCGATGTTGCCGGACCCGATGACGGCGACCTTGGTGCTCACAGCTCGCCCCCCTCGTGCGCGACGCCGACTTCGTGCGCGAAGCCGACCCGCACGGAACCCAGCCCGCGGACATCGGCCTCGAAGACGTCGCCCGGCGCGGCGGGCGTCATCGGGCCCAGCGCACCGGTCAGCACCAGGTCGCCCGCGCGCAGCGGATCGCCCCGTTCGGCGAGCGCGGAGGCCAGCCACACGGCCGCGTTGAGGGGACTGCCGAGACAGTCGGCGCCGGTGCCCTCGGACACGGTCTCGCCGCCCCGCGTCATGGTCATCGTCACCGTCCGCAGGTCGACTGCGGTGAGCGGCACGGGAGTTGCGCCGAGGACGTACAGGCCGCAGGAGGCGTTGTCGGCGACGGTGTCGACCAGGGAGATGTCCCAGCCCCGCACCCGGCTGTCGACGATCTCCAGCGCGGGCAGCGCGAAGTCGACCGCGCGCAGGACGTCGACGACCGTGCACGCGGGGTGCGGCAGGTCGCGCCCGAGGACGAGCGCCACCTCGGCCTCCACCTTCGGCTGGAGCAGCCGCCCGGCGGGCACCTCACCGCCGTCCGGTACGGCCATGTCCGCGAAGAGCGCACCGAAGTCGGGCCGGTCCACGCCGAGTTGGCGCTGTACGGCCACGGAGGTCAGGCCGATCTTGCGGCCGACGACCCGGCGGCCGGCGTCCAGCCCGCGCCGCACGTTCAGCTGCTGCACGGCGTACGCGGTCTCCAGATCGGCGCCGGCGTCCAACAGGTCACGCACCGGAGCACAGGCGGTCACGGTGCGGGCGGCCTCCGCCAGCAGGTCGGCGGCCTTGACCACGGCCGGCGGGGCGGCGTCCGGACGGACACCGTCGGGTGGGGTCGACACGGGATACCTCCGGGGAAGGGGCAGCGGGCGAGCGGACGGGAAGGAGCCGGTTGGCGCCGAGAGCGGTTCGACACCGATGCCGATTGCGGTTCGACACCGATATAGACACGTCCCGCCGCGAAGGGACAAACTTTGTTCCGTGACACGGAACAGCGCGGGCGGCAGCATGCTGGAGAAGGCCGCGATCATCCTGGAGTGCTTCAGTCCGAGCGGCGGACCGTACCGCCTGTCGGAACTTTCGGAGCGCACCGGCCTGCCCAAGCCCACGGTGCACCGGCTGGCCGCGGACCTCGTCCGGCTGGGCTGGCTGGAGCGCTCGGGGCCCCAGTACCGGCTCGGGGCGAAGCTGTTCGAGCTCGGCTCGCTGGTGCCGCACCGGCTCGATCTGCGCGAGGCGGCCCTGCCGTTCCTCCAGGACCTGTTCGAGGCCACCCGCGAGACCGTCCACCTCGGGGTGCGGGACGGCATGGACGTCGTCTACCTCGAACGCATCCACGGCCACGAGGCCCTCCAGCTGCCCTCCCGCATCGGCGGCAGCCTGCCGCTGACCTGCACCGGTGTCGGCAAGGCCCTGCTGGCCTTCTCCGGCGCCGAGCTGACCGAGGAGGTGCTGTCCCGGCCGCTGCCGAGCCTCACACCGCACTCCCTCACCGATCCGAACCGGCTGCGCACGGCCCTGGAGAAGATCCAGGTCTCCGGCCTGGCCTACGAGGAGCAGGAGGCCGCCCTCGGGGTGGCCTGCATCGCGGCACCCGTCTTCGCCGGCGGCACCACGGTCGCCGCCCTCTCGGTGGCGGTGCCGCGCTCCCGTTTCAGCCCCGCCCAGTTGGCGCCCGCCGTACGGACCGCGGCGCTGGGGCTGTCCCGGGTGCTGCGCGGGGGCGGCTGACAAACGGCCGGCGCCCATCCCGCCGTACGGACTGAGGCGCCCGCGTGAGCGGCGTAACGTCGACTGTGTGGAGCCCACGGTCGGCGGTCTTGTGTCGCGCGCGGCGCGCGAGCTCGGTTCGCGAGCGGACGAGCTCACCTCCGACGTGCAGCGGCGCCTGCTGCGCGAACTCCCCGCGCTGTGGGACGACCCGGACGTGGCGCGGATAGCCGGTGAGAATGTCGCCGAGCACATCGACGCGGCCCTGTTCGGCCTGGAGCACGCCATCGAGCCGAGGCTGATCGAGCTGCCGCCCGCCGACCTGGAACGCGCGCAGATACTGGCCCGGCACGGCATACCGCTCAGCGCGATGCTCCGCGCCTTCCGGCTGGCGGAGGAGATCGTCCTCGACCGGCTGCTCGCGGAGCTGCCCCGGCTGAGCGACGACGCCGAGCAGGTCAGCGAGGCGGCCCGGCTGCTGAACGCGATGTCGACGATGTACGTGGACCGCGTCTCCGAGCAGGGCGTCGTGGCGTTCCAGGAGGAGCGGGACCGGCGGCTGCGGTGGCGATCGGCGATGGTGAACGAGGCGGGCATGCGCATCGGCACCACCCTCGACATCGCCCGCACCGCACAGGAGCTGGCGGATCTCGCCACCGACCACTTCGCCGACGTCGTCACCGTCGACCTGCTCGACACCGTGCTGCGAGGCGAGGACGTCGTGGAGGGCCCGCCGGTGCTGCGCCGGATGGCCCGGGGACCGGCGGACGGGCCCGATCCGCCGGAGGCGATCGCACCGCAGCAGCTCCACATCCCGGCGGACGGCTCGCCGTCGGCCGAGGCCCTGGCCAGTGGGCGTCCCTCCCGGCACCAGCACGGCAGGGCCCGGGGCGTCCCGCGAGCCCACTCGACCCTCGCCGTCCCGCTGCGCGCCCGCGGCACCACGCTGGGCGTCGCCGAGTTCCACCGCCTCACCAACCCCGCCCGCTACGACGACGAGGACCTGCTCCTCGCCCAGGAGATCTCCGCGAGGGCCGCCGTCGCCGTCGACAACGCCCGCCGCTACACCCACGCCCGCGCCACCGCCGTCACCCTCCAGCGCAGCCTGCTTCCGCAGGAGGTGCCGGAGCAGTCGGCCGTGGACGTCGCCTACCGGTACCTGCCGGCCGGCTCCGGCGCCGGCGTGGGCGGCGACTGGTACGACGTCATTCCGCTGTCCGGCGCCCGGGTGGCCCTCGTGGTCGGCGACGTGGTCGGTCACGGCATCCGTGCCGCCGCCACGATGGGTCGGCTGCGGACCGCCGTACGCACCCTGGCCGACATCGATCTGCCGCCCGACGAGCTCCTCACCCACCTGAACGACGTCGTCGTGCGCGTGGCCACCGAGGCGTGCACCGACCCGGGTGCCGAGCCCGACGCCGACGTCGGCGGAGACAACGGCGCCACCTGCCTCTACGCCGTCTACGACCCCGTCTCCCGCCGCTGCACCCTGGCCCGCGCGGGGGACGTGCCCCCGGCCGTGGTGGTCCGGGACGGCACGGCGGAGCTGCTGGATCCGCCGCCCGGCCCGCCGCTCGGACGGGGCGGGCTGCCCTTCGAGACGGTGGAGGTCGACCTGCCCGAGGGCAGCCTGCTCGCCCTGTACACCGACGGTCTGATCGGGGCCCCCGACCACGACACCGACGCGGGGCTCACCACGCTGCGAGAGGTCCTCGCCCGCTCGGCGACCTCCTTGGAAGCGGCCTGCGACACCGTGCTGGAAGCACTGCGGCCCGCCCGGCGCGACGACGACATCGCCTTGCTCCTCGCCCGCACCCGCGCGCTCGGGGCCGACCGGGTCGCCACCTGGGACCTGGAGGCCGACCCGGCGGTGGTGGCCAAGGCCCGTTCGGACGTCTCCCGCCAACTGGCCGCCTGGGGCCTGGAGAACCTCGAGTTCACCGCCGAACTGGTGGTCAGCGAACTCGTCACCAACGCCATCCGCTACGGCCGTTCCCCGATCAGCCTGCGCCTCATCCACGACCGCACCCTCCTGTGCGAGGTCTCCGACGCCAGCAGCACCACCCCCCACCTGCGCCGGGCCCGTGTCCTCGACGAGGGCGGGCGGGGCCTGCTGCTGGTCGCGCAGCTCGCCGGGCAGTGGGGGACGCGGCACGCCCGGCGCGGCAAGACGGTCTGGGCCGAGCTGGACGACTCGGCCGAGTTCCCGGCCCTGGCCTTCGGGTAGGCGGGCGGCTGCCGGGCGCTCAGTCGGTTCCGGGCCGGACCAGCTTGAAGACGAGGCGGGCGGCGGCTCGCCGGGCGGACCGGCGCAGGCGTGCCGGGAGGGGGCGGGGTGGGGTTGGGGCGGGGGTACCGCCCGCCAGACGGGGGAACAGGGCCTCGGCGTTGGTGCGGTTGATCGCTGTGAGGGTGCCCGGGTCGACGCCGGCGTCGAGGCCGCTCGCGAAGTACTGGCCCGCCGCTGCGGGCGCGAACGGCCAGTCGCTGCCGAACAGGACGTGCCCGGGGCGCGCGAACGCCAGCAGGGTGGGCAGGGCGGCGGGGCTGGAGGACAGCGCGGTGTCGAAGTAGAAGCCGCGGAAGTCGTCCAGGACGTCGAGGGGGCTGCGTCCGATCTCGCCGGCGAGGGCGACGGCCATGCGGTGGGAGGCGTACGGCAGGAAGCCGCCGCCGTGGCTCAGCACGAACCGGATGTTCGGGTGGCGGCGCGGGATGCCGTTGCGTACCAGGAGGTAGGCGGCGCGGGTGGTGTCGAGCAGGAAGTCCGCGGCGAACGGGGGGATGCCGTCGACGGCTGGGGCGGGGAGGTCGGCCGGGTGGACGAACACGACGGCACCGTGCTCGTCGAGGACCCGCCACAGGGGGTCCTGGCCGTCGGCGCCGAGGTAGGCGCTCTGGCTGTTGGCGAGCAGGGTGACCCCGTCGGCGCCCAGCTCGGCGAGAGCCCGCTCGGCCTCCTTCGCCGCCGCCTCGACGTCGGGCATGGGCAGGGTGGCGAACCAGCCGAGGCGGGCGGGGTGTTCGGCGGCGACGGCGGCGGAGAAGTCGTTGAGCCTCCGGGCCAGGCCGGCCGCCTCGTCCGGGTCGCCGAGGAAGCCGGTGCCGGGGGTCGAGACGGAGAGGATCGCCGTCTCGGTGCCCAGCAGATCCATCGCCTCCAGCGCGGCTTCGGCGCTCCAGCCGGGCAGGGCACGGCCGCCCGCCTCGGTGATACCGGCCTTGGCGAGGGCGTCGCGGTAGAGGGGCGGGAGGAGGTGCTGATGGACGTCGATCCGGCGGGGTGCGGTGGTCATGGGGCGGCTCTCTCGGGTTTCTCGGCTTGCACGGATTTCCCGGCTGTCACGGGCTTCTTCGGCTTCTTCGGCTTCTTGGGCTTCTTGGGTTTCTCGGGGAGCGGGTCCATTTCGTAGACCTGGACGCATTCCTCGGCCGTCGGAGGAAGTTCAACGGCCGTCACACGAAGGTCACCGACACCGGCCCCAGGCCGTCGAACCGCGCCTCGACCTTCTGGCCGGCCCTGACGAAGGGGGCCTGGGTCATGGCGCCGGACAGCACGACATGGCCGGGCTCCAGAGCGGAGCCGAACGCGGCGAGCGTGTTGGCCAGCCAGGCGACCGCGGCCGCGGGGTGGCCCAGCACCTCGCGCCCGCTGCCCGACCCGGCCGGCTCACCGTCCACGATCAGGTCGGCGGTGACGGCGGCAAGGTCGGGCGCGCCCCGGACCGGGATCCAGGCGCCGCAGACGAGGCCGGCGGAGGAGGCGTTGTCGGCGACCGTGTCGACGAGGGTGATCCGCCAGTCCCGGATCCGGCTGTCGACGATCTCCAGGGCGGGCGCGACGGCGTCGGTCGCCCTGAGCACGTCCTCGACCGTGACGCCGGGGCCGGACAGTCGCTCGGCGAGGTGGAAGCAGATCTCCGGTTCGATCCGGGGCCGGCAGTGGTGCGCCGCGAAGACCGGCGCGCCGTCACGGTGGACCATGTCGTCCAGCAGATGCCCGAAGTCGGGTTCGTCGACGCCGAGGAGCCCCCGCATGGCCGGGGACGTCAGGCCGACCTTGTGCCCGATGACCGTCGCCCCGTCGGCCGGCCGCCGGGAGACGTTGTCGCGCTGGACGGCGTAGGCGTCGGCCAGGTCGAGGCCGGGCAGCAGGGCCGACAGCGGGTCGATCGGCACCGCGCGGTGCTCCGCCTCCCGCAGCAGCCGGGCGGCCTCCTCGCGCTGGACGTAGGTCAGGCTCATCCCTCGCTCCTGTCTGCCATGCGGACCGCCGCGTCGTGGACGAGCCGCGCGTGCAACTCGAACATCGCCACCAGGTCGACACAGTCGCCGCCACCCACTTCGCGCTCCACGAACAGCCCGTCGGCACCGGCCACGGCGTATGTCGTCAGGGTGCGGACGGCTTCCTCGTCCAGGGCCGGGAAGAGGGTGCCGATCATGTCCGACATCCGCTGCCGGGAGAGGTCGCGGACCTGGAGGAACACGGTCCGCCCCCGGCGCTCGGCAGGCCGTCGCTCCAGGGCGAGCATCAGGCCGAGGCGCAGAAAGTCGGGGGCGTCGACCAGGGACTTCGCCACGTTCGCCGCCATCGCCGTGACCCGCTCCAACGGTGTGCCGGTGTCCTCGCCGGGCAGTTCGACGGCCGTCAGCCAGGCCGTGAAGCTGCGCTCGATGACTGCCGCGATCAGGTCGTCCTTGTCCTCGAAGTGCCAGTAGATCGAGCTCGCGGGCAGCCCGCACCGGGCACTGACCGTGGCGATCGACGTGCCCTCGTACCCGCGCTCACCCGCGATCTCGACAGCGGCGTCGAGGATGCGCTGCCGCGACTCCAGCCCGTTCGCACGCTTCTTCCGCGCCGTCTGCGGCCTGGTGTGCGGCCCGGTCTGCGGCCTGGTCATGGGAGACGCCCTTCCCGTCGTGCCGGCACTTGACCGTCCCGGACGCCGAGCTTACCGTAGCGGCCATTCCAATTGGAGTGAACGCTACAACAAAGAGCCGCAACAGGGACGACAGTGAGGTGGCCTGGTGAGTGGGATCAGTGCCGGGAGCAGGGCCGAGGACAGAGCCGACCAGGACACGTACGACGTGGCGGTGATCGGGTACGGCCCGACGGGGGTGACCGCGGCGAACCTGCTGGGCGCGGCCGGCCTGCGGGTCGTCGTGCTGGAGCGCGACGCCGAGATCTACGCCCGGGCCCGGGCGATCTCGACCGACGAGGAGGTCCTGCGGATCTGGCAGCGCGCCGGCCTGGCCGAGCGGCTGAAGCTGGACATGCTCGCCGACCGGCCGCTGGACTTCGTCGACGCGCGGGGCCGCACGATCCTCAGCGCGCACCCCACCCCGCGCGGGCACGGTCACCCGCCGCAGATGTTCATCTACCAGCCCGCGCTGGAGCAGGTCATGCGCGACGGTGTCGACCGCTACCCCGACGTCGAGGTGCTGCTGCGGCACGAGTGCCTGCGGCTGCGCCCGACCGCGGACGGCGCCGGGGTGGAACTGACGGTGGCCGGGACCGCCGACGACTCCGTACGACGGCTGCGCGCCAGGTACGTCATCGCGGCCGACGGCGGCTCCAGCCTCACCCGCGCACAGCTCAACGTGGGCTACGAGGGGCGGACGTACGAGGACCGCTGGATCGTCATCGACACGAAGATGATCGAACCGTGGCCGGACCACGACCGGCTGCGCTTCCGCTGCGACGCGGGCCGCCCGGCGGTGGACTGTCCGACTCCGCTGGGGCACCACCGGTGGGAGTTCCCGATTCTGCCCGGCGACGACGAGGAGTACCTGACCAGCGACGAGGCGATTCACGCGCTGGTGTCCCGGTACGGGATCGGCGAGCACCAGATCAAGATCCTGCGGGCCACCGTCTACAGCCACCACGTCCGCTTCGCCGACCGCTTCCGGGTGGGCCGGGTCTTCCTCGCCGGTGACGCGGCCCACGCGATGCCGCCGTGGATCGGCCAGGGCATGGCGGCCGGAGTGCGTGACGTGGCCAACCTGTGCTGGAAGCTCGACGCCGTGCTGCGCGGCGAGTTGCCCGAATCGGTGCTCGACAGCTACGAGGCGGAGCGCAAGCCGCACGTCAAGGAGATCACCAAGCGGGCGGTGTTCGTCGGCCGGATCATCACCGAACGGCGGCTCGCGGTCACCCGGGTCCGGGACGCCGTACTTCCGCTCCTGAACCGCTTCCCCGGGTTCGCCCGCCTGCTGCAGGACTCCAACTGGATCCCCGCCGCCCACTACGCCGAGGGCTTGCAGGCCCGCCCCCGCACCAAGGCCGCCGGGCACCAGATACCCCAGCCCTGGGTGACCGGCCCCGACGGCACCCGGGTCCGCCTGGACGACGTACTCGCCGGGCGCTGGCTGCTCCTGCACGCCGGACCGCCCACCCCGCAGCCCGCGTGGGACCGCTGCGAGGTCCCCTCCCTGACCGTCCTGCCGGCCGGCTCACGGCCGGCGCCCGGCGCGGTCGTCGACGACGAGGGCGTGCTGCTGCCCTGGATGACCGAGCGCCGCGCCACCATCCTCGCCCTGCGCCCCGACGCCTACGTCTACGCCGCCGCCCCCTCGGCCGCCCAACTCCCGCCGCCCCCAACCGGGTTCGCACCGGCATCGCGTACGGCCACCTCGACCGCCATCCAAGGAACGCCATGACCACGCACACCGCGCCCCCGCCGATGCGGGAACGGCTGCTCGACGTCCACGGCAGGAAGATCTTCGTCGCGGAGACCGGCGAAGGACCGCCCGTTCTGCTGCTGCACGGCGGCGGCCCCGGTGCCTCGGGCGTCTCCAACTACACCCGCAACATCGCCGCGCTGGCCAGGGAGTACCGGGTCGTCGTCCCCGACCTGCCCGGCTACGGCCGCAGCACCAAGGGCGTGGACGGCGCCGACCCGTTCGGGCACCTCGCCGCCGGCATCCGCGGCCTGCTCGACGAACTCGGCCTGGACAAGGCCCACCTGGTCGGCAACTCCTACGGCGGCGCCTGCGCGCTGCGCCTCGCCCTGGACACGCCCGACCGGGTCGACCGCCTGGTGCTGATGGGCCCCGGCGGCATCGGCACCACCCGCGCCCTGCCGACCCCCGGTCTGAGCAGCCTCCTCGACTACTACGCCGGGGACGGCCCTTCGCGCCTGAAACTGGAGCGGTTCATCCGCACCTACCTCGTCTTCAACGCCGCCGACGTCCCGGACTCCGTCATCGACGCCCGCTACGAGGCGAGCATCGACCCCGAGGTGATCGCGGCACCGCCGCTGCGCCGGCCGTCCGGCCCGAACGCGCTGCGCACGCTGTGGAAGATGGACTTCACCCGCGACGCCCGCCTGTCCCGGCTGCCCGCGCCGACCTTGGTGCTCTGGGGCGCCGCCGACAAGGTCAACCGGCCCTCGGGCGGCCGGATGCTGGCGGAGCGCATGCCCAACTGCGACCTGTACGAGGTCGCCAACACCGGGCACTGGGTGCAGTTCGAGCGGGCCGAGCTGTTCAACCGGATCTGCGCCGACTTCCTGGCCGGCCGGCGATGACCACGTACCAGGGGCATGACGCCCCGTCCGTCTTCGGCGCGGTCCACCTCGGCTACCTCGTCATCGAGACCAACCGCTTCGCCGACTGGCGCCGCTTCGGCACCGACGCCATCGGCATGCACCTCGACGACCTGGACACCGGCCTGATGCGCTTCCGCATCGACGCCCACGAGTGCCGCTTCCTGCTGCGCCGGGGCCCCGCCGAGGACGTCGTCGCCATCGGCTGGCACCTCGACGACCACACCACCTTGGAGCAGATCGAGGCCCGCGTCCGCGCCCACGGCGTCCCCGTCGCGGAGGGCACCGCCGAGGAGGCGAGGCTGCGCGGCGTCGAACGGCTCCTGCGCTTCCCCGGCCCCAAGGGCATCACCCAGGAGATCTACACCACCCCGGTCCTGTCCCCGGAACCCCTGCGGATGCTCGCGTCCGGCTGGACAACGGGCGACTCGGGCATGGGCCATGTCGCCATCACCTCGACCCGGCCGACCCTGATGCGCGGCTACTTCAACACCGTCTTCGACGCCCGCCTCACCGACTACATCGACGAGACGATCAGCGGCGTCAAGCTCAAGATCCGCTTCCTGCGCGTCAACGAACGCCACCACTCCATCGCCATCGCCGCCGTCCGGGGCCTGCCCATCGACCCGGTCCGCACCCGCGTCCAGCACCTCAACGTCCAGGTGGCCACGCTGGACGACCTCGCCCGCAGCTACGACCGCGTCCACGAACTCGGCTTCGACATGGCCCTGTCCGTCGGACAGCACACCAACGACAAGGAGCTCTCCTACTACGCCCGCACCCCCTCGGGCTTCGAGTGGGAAGTCGGCTGGAACCCCGTCGTCATCGACGAGACCACCTGGCAGCCCACCACCCACCAGGGCATCAGCATCTGGGGCCACACCCCGGTCGGCCGGACGATCGTCGACAAACTCGCCCAGTTCCGCCTCGGCGCCCGCTCCCTGACCCACTCGGAGCGGACGGTTCCGGGCCTCAGCGGCACCGGGATCCCGGACGACTGAGCACGGCATCGGACGGGGGCGCCCACGTCGTGTGAGTGCCCCCCGTCCGGATCCGGTTCGGACAGCCGCCTAGATGTCGCGGAAGATCTCGATCTGCGCCCCAATGGAGTTCAGCCGCTCCGCGAGGTCCTCGTAACCCCGGTTGATGACATACACGTTCCGCAGGACCGACGTGCCCTCCGCCGCCATCATCGCCAGCAGCACGACCACGGCGGGCCGCAGGGCGGGCGGGCACATCATCTCGGCGGCGCGCCAGCGGGTCGGGCCCTCGACCAGGACGCGGTGCGGGTCCAGCAACTGCAGCCGGCCGCCGAGGCGGTTGAGGTCCGTCAGATAGATCGCGCGGTTGTCGTAGACCCAGTCGTGGATCAGCGTCTTGCCCTGCGCGGCGGCGGCGATGGCCGCGAAGAACGGGACGTTGTCGATGTTCAGGCCCGGGAACGGCATCGGGTGGATCTTGTCGATCGGCGCCTCCAGCTTGGAGGGCCGGACGGTGAGGTCCACCAGCCGGGTACGGCCGTTGTCCGCGAAGTACTCGGGCGTACGGTCGTGGTCGAGCCCCATCTCCTCCAGGACCGCCAGCTCGATCTCCAGAAACTCGATCGGCACCCGGCACACCGTCAGCTCCGACTCGGTGACCACGGCGGCGGCCAGCAGGCTCATCGCCTCGACCGGGTCCTCGGAGGGGGAGTAGTCGACGTCCACGTCGATGTTCGGTACGCCGTGGACCGTGAGCGTCGTCGTGCCGATGCCCTCGACCCGGACGCCGAGCGTCTCCAGGAAGAAGCAGAGGTCCTGGACCATGTAGTTGGAGGAGGCGTTGCGGATGACCGTGACGCCGTCGTGCCGCGCGGCGGCCAGCAGGGCGTTCTCGGTCACGGTGTCGCCGCGCTCGGTCAGCACGATCGGCCGGTCGGGACGTACGCCACGGTCCACCACGGCGTGGTACTGCCCCTCGGTCGCCGCGACGTCCAGGCCGAACCGGCGCAGCGCGATCATGTGCGGCTCGATGGTCCGCGTGCCGAGGTCGCAGCCGCCGGCGTACGGCAGCTTGAAGTGGCTCATGCGGTGCAGCAGCGGGCCGAGGAACATGATGATGGAGCGGGTGCGTACGGCCGCCTCGGCGTCGATGGCGCCCATGTCCAGCTCGGCCGGCGGCGCGATCTCCAGGTCGACGCCGTCGTTGATCCAACGGGTGCGCACACCGATGGAGTTGAGCACCTCCAGAAGGCGGTACACCTCCTCGATGCGGGCGACCCGGCGCAGCACTGTGCGCCCCTTGTTGAGCAGCGAGGCGCACAGCAGGGCCACGCAGGCGTTCTTGCTGGTCTTGACATCGATGGAACCGGACAGCCGACGTCCGCCGACGACCCTCAGATGCATCGGACCCGCGTAGCCCAGCGACACGATCTCGCTGTCCAGGGCTTCACCGATTCGGGCGATCATCTCAAGGCTGATGTTCTGGTTGCCGCGCTCGATGCGATTGACGGCGCTCTGGGAGGTGCCGAGCGCCTCGGCCAGCTGCGTCTGTGTCCAGCCACGATGTTGCCTGGCGTCACGGATGAGCCTGCCGATGCGTACGAGGTAGTCGTCTGCCATGAGGTTGAGGCTATCTCAGATATGAGATGGCACATCCCAAGGGGGGCCATTCGGGTGACGAGCCGTCAACGCCTCCTGGCGTTACGGGTGCGACGCCACCCGAAAGGTCCGGGCAAATCCATTGATGTCGTATGACGTCCGGTGCTGCTGTGTGTACGGCGCGGCCCGTGCTTGCCGCCGGTGGTGATGGACCAGGAGTGCCGGTTGATGTTCAGCCGCACTCCGGGCAGGATCCGGAAACTCTTGCGGAATGTGAGGGGCATGGACGCCTCCCTTCGGGGTCGTGATGCGTACCTCTCGGTTACCCCGACTTGGCGAACTGATGGCATGTCGGAAAGAGCGGGGCAGCGAAAAGGCCGGCTCGGCGCACACAGCGCCCAGCCGGCCTCCCGGTGGTCCGTTCCCTCGTGCCGGATCAGTCCGTGCTCGATCCGTTCGTGCTCGATCAGTCCGTGCCGGACTCCATCGCGGCGCGGTCCAGCAGCGCGTCCTCCTCGGAGACCTCGCCGCGCGAGGCGATGGCCTCGGCGCCGCCCTCCGGCATGCTGCCGATCAGACCGGTCGCGGCCGCCTGGGCGGCGCCGACGGCGGGGCTGCCGGTGCCGATCAGGCCGATCACGGCGTACTGCTCCAGCTTGGCGCGCGAGTCTGCGATGTCGAGGTTGCGCATGGTGAGCTGGCCGATCCGGTCCACCGGGCCGAACGCGGAGTCCTCGGTGCGCTCCATGGACAGCTTGTCCGGGTGGTAGCTGAAGGCCGGGCCGGTGGTGTCGAGGAGCGAGTAGTCCTCGCCGCGCCGCAGGCGGAGGGTGACCTCGCCGGTGACGGCCGCGCCGACCCACCGCTGCAGCGACTCGCGGATCATCAGCGCCTGCGGGTCCAGCCAGCGGCCCTCGTACATGAGGCGGCCCAGGCGCCGGCCCTCGTTGTGGTACTGGGCGAGGGTGTCCTCGTTGTGGATCGCGTTGACCAGGCGCTCGTACGCGGCGTGCAGCAGGGCCATGCCGGGCGCCTCGTAGATGCCGCGGCTCTTGGCCTCGATGATCCGGTTCTCGATCTGGTCCGACATGCCGAGGCCGTGGCGGCCGCCGATCGCGTTGGCCTCCATCACCAGGTCGACGGGGGAGGCGAACTCCTTGCCGTTGACGGTGACCGGGCGGCCCTGCTCGAAGCCGATCGTCACGTCCTCGGCGGCGATCTCGACCGACGGGTCCCAGAACCGCACGCCCATGATGGGCTGGACGGTCTCGATGCCGGTGTCCAGGTGCTCCAGCGTCTTGGCCTCGTGGGTGGCGCCCCAGATGTTGGCGTCGGTGGAGTAGGCCTTCTCCGTACTGTCGCGGTAGGGCAGCTGATGCGCGACCAGCCACTCCGACATCTCCTTGCGGCCGCCGAGCTCGGTCACGAAGTCCGCGTCAAGCCAGGGCTTGTAGATCCGCAGGTTCGGGTTGGCGAGCAGGCCGTAGCGGTAGAACCGCTCGATGTCGTTGCCCTTGAAGGTCGAGCCGTCGCCCCAGATCTGGACGTCGTCCTCGAGCATCGCGCGCACGAGCAGGGTGCCGGTGACCGCGCGGCCGAGCGGCGTCGTGTTGAAGTACGCCCGTCCGCCCGAGCGGATGTGGAACGCGCCGCAGGTCAGCGCCGCCAGCCCCTCCTCGACCAGTGCCGCGCGGCAGTCGACCAGGCGCGCCACCTCGGCGCCGTAGGCCTTCGCGCGGCCGGGCACCGAGGCGATGTCGGGCTCGTCGTACTGGCCGATGTCGGCGGTGTAGGTGCACGGGACGGCGCCCTTGTCGCGCATCCAGGCGACCGCGACCGAGGTGTCGAGGCCGCCGGAGAAGGCGATGCCGACGCGCTCGCCGGTGGGGAGGGAGGTGAGGACCTTGCTCATAGGAAGAGTATGCATCATTGCGCATGGTCATGCAATGGGGGCCCGTGGAACCCAGGGAAAGGAGGCATGCCGAAGCCCTGGGCATGACCATCCCGGCCCTATGTACTAGAGTTATCTCGACATCGAGATATCTGCCGAGGTGCACCGCAGCCGCGCGGCGCCGCCGGTCTGATGGTAAGGGTTACCTAACTTAGCCTTACCTTAGCGGATCGGCCAAGTAGTCGTCGCGGCAGGATCGTGGTGGTACGCGCACATCAATGAAGGAGACTGTCGTGTCGGCGAACAGCTTCGACGCCCGCAGCACGCTGCAGGTGGGCGACGAGTCGTACGAGATCTTCCGGCTGGACAAGGTCGAGGGCTCCGCACGCCTCCCCTACAGCCTGAAGGTGCTGCTGGAGAACCTCCTCCGCACCGAGGACGGCGCGAACATCACCGCCGACCACATCCGCGCCCTCGGCGGCTGGGACTCCCAGGCCCAGCCGTCGCAGGAGATCCAGTTCACGCCGGCCCGCGTGATCATGCAGGACTTCACCGGCGTGCCCTGTGTCGTGGACCTCGCCACCATGCGTGAGGCCGTCAAGGAGCTCGGCGGCGACCCCGCGAAGGTCAACCCGCTCTCCCCGGCCGAGCTGGTCATCGACCACTCCGTCATCGCCGACAAGTTCGGCACCAACGACGCCTTCGCGCAGAACGTCGAGCTGGAGTACGGCCGCAACCGCGAGCGCTACCAGTTCCTGCGCTGGGGCCAGACCGCCTTCGACGACTTCAAGGTCGTCCCGCCGGGCACCGGCATCGTCCACCAGGTGAACATCGAGCACCTGGCGCGCACGGTCATGGTCCGTAACGGCCAGGCCTACCCCGACACCCTCGTCGGCACCGACTCGCACACCACCATGGTCAACGGCCTCGGCGTCCTCGGCTGGGGCGTCGGCGGCATCGAGGCCGAGGCCGCGATGCTCGGCCAGCCGGTCTCCATGCTCATCCCGCGCGTCGTCGGCTTCAAGCTGACCGGTGAGCTCAAGCCCGGCACCACCGCCACCGACCTCGTGCTGACCATCACCGAGATGCTCCGCAAGCACGGTGTCGTCGGCAAGTTCGTCGAGTTCTACGGCGAGGGCGTCGCCGCCACCTCGCTGGCCAACCGCGCCACCATCGGCAACATGTCGCCGGAGTTCGGCTCCACCGCCGCGATCTTCCCGATCGACGGCGAGACCATCAAGTACCTGAAGCTGACCGGCCGTGACGCCCAGCAGCTCGCGCTGGTCGAGGCGTACGCCAAGGAGCAGGGCCTCTGGCTGGACCCGAAGGCCGAGCCGGACTTCTCCGAGAAGCTGGAGCTGGACCTCTCCACGGTCGTCCCGTCCATCGCCGGCCCGAAGCGCCCGCAGGACCGCATCGTCCTCGCGAACGCCGCCGAGCAGTTCAAGGTCGACGTCCGCAACTACGTCGACTCCGTGGACGAGGCGGGCCAGGAGTCCTTCCCGGCCTCCGACGCGCCGGCCGTCGCCCCGAACGGCGCCCCGTCGAACCCGGTCACCGTCACCGCCCCCGACGGCTCGACCTACGAGATTGACCACGGTGCGGTCACCGTCGCGGCCATCACCTCCTGCACCAACACCTCCAACCCGTACGTCATGGTCGCCGCCGCGCTGGTGGCCAAGAAGGCGGTCGAGAAGGGCCTGACCCGCAAGCCGTGGGTCAAGACCACCCTCGCCCCGGGTTCGAAGGTCGTCACCGACTACTTCGACAAGGCGGGCCTGACCCCGTACCTCGACAAGGTCGGCTTCAACCTCGTCGGCTACGGCTGCACCACCTGCATCGGCAACTCCGGCCCGCTGCCGGAGGAGGTCTCCAAGGCCGTCAACGACCACGACCTCGCGGTCACCTCGGTCCTCTCCGGCAACCGGAACTTCGAGGGCCGTATCAACCCCGACGTCAAGATGAACTACCTGGCCTCCCCGCCGCTGGTCGTCGCGTACGCCCTCGCGGGCTCCATGAAGGTGGACATCACGCGCGACGCCCTCGGCGTCGACCAGGAGGGCAAGCCGGTCTTCCTGGCCGACATCTGGCCCTCCGAGGCCGAGGTCAACGACGTCGTGGCGAACGCCATCGGCGAGGACATGTTCAACAAGTCCTACCAGGACGTCTTCGCGGGCGACGCCCAGTGGCAGGCGCTGCCGATCCCGACCGGCAACACCTTCGAGTGGGACGCGGAGTCGACGTACGTCCGCAAGCCCCCGTACTTCGAGGGCATGACGATGGAGACCACCCCGGTCTCCGACATCACGGGCGCCCGCGTCCTGGCCAAGCTCGGCGACTCGGTGACGACGGACCACATCTCGCCCGCCGGCGCCATCAAGGCCGACACCCCGGCCGGCAAGTACCTCACGGAGCACGGCGTCGAGCGCCGCGACTTCAACAGCTACGGCTCGCGCCGCGGCAACCACGAGGTCATGATCCGCGGCACGTTCGCCAACATCCGCCTGCGCAACCAGATCGCGCCGGGCACCGAGGGCGGCTACACCCGCGACTTCACCCAGGCCGACGGCCCGGTGTCGTTCATCTACGACGCCTCGCGCAACTACATCGAGCAGGGCACCCCGCTGGCCATCCTGGCCGGCAAGGAGTACGGCTCCGGCTCGTCCCGCGACTGGGCCGCCAAGGGCACCGCGCTGCTCGGCGTCAAGGCCGTCATCGCCGAGTCGTACGAGCGCATCCACCGCTCGAACCTCATCGGCATGGGCGTCCTGCCGCTCCAGTTCCCGGAGGGCCAGTCCGCCGAGGCCCTCGGCCTGACCGGCGAGGAGACCTTCTCCTTCACCGGTGTCGAGGAGCTCAACAACGGCACCACGCCGCGCACGGTCAAGGTCACCACCGACACGGGCGTCGAGTTCGACGCGGTCGTCCGCATCGACACCCCCGGTGAGGCCGACTACTACCGCAACGGCGGCATCATGCAGTACGTGCTGCGCTCCCTGATCCGCAAGTAAGCGGTCAAGTAGGCAGTACGGCAGGGCAGTCGACGGCCCTGCGAGGGCCGCATCCCCGGCGACGGGGGTGCGGCCCTTCGCCCTGTCCGCGCCGGGAAACCCCAGGTCATCACCCACCCTCAGGTGGAACACAGCGTTCCCTCAGCGGACCGGGACACGATCCGGACATGACTGGCACCGCAGGGTTCCGAAACGGCCGCGTCCGGGTGGAGGACGGGAGATGAGCCTGCGCCCGCTCCGCAACCGACCTCAGGGGCGCACCTGCGTGCACCGCCCACGGGTGCGCACCCGCTCGCTGCGCACCCGCCTGCTCGTCCTCGTCAGCGTCACCCTCGTCCTCGTCTGCGCCACGATGACGCTGACCACCGCCTTCATCCAACGCGCCTACCTCATGGGCGACCTGGACGGCCGGGTCGCGGCGGCCGCCTCGCGCAGCCTGGACGGGGCCTCGCTGCACCCGGAGAACGCGGACGGCCTGGGCTTCCTCAACGACAAGGGCCACGCCACCGGCATGCTCGCCGCCCGCCTCGACGAGGACGGCGCGATCGTCGCCGCCGAGGTCGTCAGCCAGGACGCCGCACCGAAGGGCCTCGCCGCCGCGCAGACCGCGGCCCTGGCGGACATCGCGACGGACGGCTCCCGGCACACCCGGACCGTGCCGGGGCTCGGCACCTACCGGCTCACCGTCGTCGAAAGCGGGCGGGTCCGCGTCCTCGCCGGGCTGCCCATGAGCGACGTGCAGCGCATGATCGGCCGACTGGTCGTCGCCGAGGCGGCCGTCGCGGTGGCCGGGCTCTTCGTGGCGGGCTGCATCTGCACCGTGGTCGTACGACGCCAACTGCTCCCCCTCGGCCGGGTCGCCGCCACCGCCGCCGAGGTCTCCCGCGCCCCGCTCGACCGCGGCGAGGTCACCGGCCTCACACGCGTCCCGGCCGCGGACACCGACCCCGCCGGCGAGGCCGGACAGGTCGGCGCCGCCCTCAACCGCATGATCGACCACGTCGAGTCCTCCCTCACCGCCCGCCGGCGCACCGAGGAACGCATGCGTCGCTTCCTCGCCGACGCCGGTCACGAACTGCGCACCCCGCTCGCCTCGATCGCCGGGTACGCCGAACTCATGAACCGCGGCATCCACCGGATCGAGCCGATGCTCGCCTGGCGCCGCGTCTGGGCAGAGTCGGCCCGGATGACGGGTCTGGTGGAGGACATGTTGCTGCTGGCCCGGCTGGACGAGGGCCGCCCCCTGCAGTCCGCCGAGGTGGATGTGGCGGCGCTGGTCGCGGAGGCGGTGTGGGACGCGCGGGCCGCCGGGGGAGACCATGAATGGCAGCTCGAACTCCGCCTCGACGACACCCCGTTGGTCCTGGGCGACGAGGCCCGGCTGCGTCAGGTGGTGGCCGGCCTCCTGTCCAACGCACGGGCCCACACCCCGCCGGGCACGACGGTGGTCGCCTCCGTCGAGACCGGTGCCGGCCGCTGTGCGATCCGGATCCTGGACGACGGCCCGGGCATCCCGCCCGGCCTGCTCCCACAGGTCTTCGACCGCTTCACCCGCGCCGACACCTCCCGGGCCCGCGGCGGCCCGCGCAACGGCGGCTCCGGCTCCGGCCTCGGCCTCGCCGTCGCGGCGGCCATCGTGTCCGCGCACGGCGGCCGTCTCGACGTGGAGAGCGAGCCGGGCCGTACGGAGTTCACGATCGAACTGCCGCCCGCGGGAGCCGGGCCACCGCCGCCGGCCACGGTGTCGGGCCCGTCCGTCCCGGCAGCGCTGCCCGCCCTCCGGCCCTAGGCCCTGTCGTCCGGGGCGATCTCCGGCAGTGCCTGTTCGGCCCAGATCACCTTGCCCTGCGGGGTGTACCGGGTGCCCCAGCGCTCGGTCATCTGCGAGACCAGGAACAGGCCCCGGCCTCCCTCATCGGTCGTCGCGGCGTACCGCAGATGCGGGGAGGTGCTACTGGCGTCGGCAACCTCGCAGATCAGCGTGCGGTCGCGGATCAGCCGCACGTGGATCGGCCCGCAGCCGTAGCGGATGGCGTTGGTGACGAGCTCGCTCAGTACGAGTTCCGTGGCGAAGTCCAGCTCGGACAGGCCCCACTCCGCGAGCTTCCCGGACACGGCTTCGCGCATCCCCGACACCGCGGCCGGATCCCGTGGCACGTCCCAGTCGGCGACCCGGTCCGGCGGCAGCGCCCGGGTGCGCGCGATGAGGAGAGCGACGTCGTCCCTGGGCCGCCCGGGCAGCAGTTCGTCCAGCACGGCCTGGCAGCTCTCCTCCGGCGGCCGGTCGGGGTGGCCGGTCAGCGCCTTGCGCAGCAGCTCCATGCCCACGTCCAGGTCCCGCGCGCGGTCCTCCACGAGGCCGTCGGTGTACAGGACGAGCTGGGAGCCCTCGTCGAGGTCCAGCTCTGCCGTCTGGAACGGCATGCCGCCGAGGCCGAGGGGCGGCCCGGCCGGCAGTTCGGGGAAGGTCACGCTGCCGTCGCGGTGGACCAGCGCCGGCGCCAGGTGCCCCGCTCGCGCCATGACGCAGCGGCGCCTCGTGGGGTCGTAGATCGCGTACAGGCAGGTGGCGCCCACGATCTCCGCGGCCGTGTCCGCGCTCGAGGACTCGTCCTGGTCGATACGGCCCACCAGGTCGTCCAGATGGCTCAGCAGCTCGTCGGGCGGCAGGTCGAGCGTGGAGAAGTTGTGCACCGCGGTACGCAGCCGTCCCATCGTGGCGGCGGCGTGCAGGCCGTGGCCGACCACGTCGCCGACGACCAGCGCCACCCGGCTCCCCGGCAGCGGAATCACATCGAACCAGTCACCGCTCACGCCCGACTGCGCCGGGATGTAGCGGTAGCCGACGTCGAGGGCGCTCTGCTCGGGCAGGGCCCGCGGCAGCAGGCTGCGCTGGAGGGTGACCGCCAGGGCGTGCTCGCGGGTGTACCGGCGGGCGTTGTCGATGCTGACGGCGGCCCGGGCCACCAGCTCCTCCGCCAGCGACAGGTCCTCCTCGTCGAAGGGGTCGTGCCCCTTGGCGCGCCAGAAGTTGGCCATGCCCAGCACGACCCCGCGAGCCTGGATCGGGGCGGTGATCAGCGAGTGGATTCCGTACTCGAGGATGTCCCGGGTGGTTTCCCGGTCCTGCTCGTGCCAGTCCGTCGCGGTCGACAGGTCGGTCACCAGCTCGGAGCGGCCGGTGCCGTAGCCGCGTCCCTGGGGTGTGGAGGGCAGGAAGTCGATCAGCCGGCCCTTTTCGTAGAGCGGATGGTCGTCGCGGATGCCGCGCACGGTGACGCGTCGTATGTCCGTCGCGGTGGGAGGCGGCTCGTCCCCGTGCACGACGCCGTCGGCGAGGTCCACGGTGACGAAGTCGGCGAAGCGGGGGACGGCGACCTGCGCCAGCTCGTCGGCCGTGCGGATCACGTCGAGGGTGGTGCCGATGCCCAGTCCCGCGTCGTACAGCAGATCCAGCCGCTCACGTGCGAGCTGCGCCCTGCCGGACACCGCCTGGAGCTCGGTGGTGTCGCGGAGCGTCACCACTGTTCCCCTGGGGCCTCCGCCACGGTCCGTGGTCCGCTGGTTGACCGCCAGCAGGCGTCCCCCGGCGATGTGCACCTCGTCGGTGGCCTCGCGCCCGGAGACGAGTAGGGCCGCCGTTTCGGGGTCGAGACCGGAGAGCTCCCGGACGTGCCGCCCCTCGGCGTCGGCGGACAGCTCCAGCAGCCGCCTGGCCTCGTCGTTGGCGAGGAGCAGCTGCCCGTCGTCACCGACGATGAGCACCCCTTCCCGCACGGAGTGCAGCACCGCGTCGTGGTGCTCGTACATGCGGCTCATCTCGTCCGGGGCCAGGCTGTGGGTCTGCCGCCGCAGCCGCCGGCCCACCAGCGCCATCCCGCCGGTCGACACCACGAGCGCGCCGGCCCCGGCGCCCAGGATGATCGGCAGTTGCCGGTACACCTGGCTGGTCACGTTCTCGACCTTCATGCCCGAGGAGACGAGGGCGGTCACCCTGCCGGCCGCGTCGTGGACGGGAACCGTCGCCTGCACCTCGTCGCCCAACGGACCCTGGACACTCTCGGTGTAGACCTTCCCGGCCAGCGACGGCTCGATCCGGCCCACGAACCGTTTGCCGATCCGGTCCGGGAGGGGATGGGTGTAGCGGATGCCGTTGGTGTCCATGATCACGATGAAGTCGACGCCCGCGGCCTTGCGTCCCGCTTCGGTGAGTGGCTGAAGGACGCGTGACGGGTCAGCCGTCCGCAGCGACGCCTCGACGCCCGGAGCGTGCGCGAAGGTCTGCGCGACGGCGACGGAGCGGCGCTTGGCCTCCGCTTTGGTGTCCCGATCCGACTGCAGAACCAGCGCGACGACGGCGCCGGCCACGAGCAGCACTACGAGCGCCACTTGCAGCACGAAAACCTGTCCGGCGACGCTTCGGGGGCTCTTGCCGATCAGTGACCGAAGGGAGTGGCGCCCAAAACGGACGAAACGCTCCGCCATGCGGGCATTTGTAGCACTGCTCATGCAAGGTGGCTATGGCCGTCCAATCGGTGGACGGGCCGTGGGAGGGTGTACGGCCAGGTCAGAACCCCACGAGCGCGTCGAGGTCGATCCCGATCGGGAACGGCAGCTCGGTGCCGAGCTTGTCGTGGTGCACCGGATGCGACGGCGCGGGGAAGTAGGTGAGGGTGTCCGCGTTGAGCCAGTACTCGTGCACCGCGAGCTTCTGATCTCTGTCCAGTTCCACGCGCCAGTAGTACGGGACCCGGTGCGCGGCGAAGAGGGCGGGCTTGCGTACGCGGTCGTCCTGGCGGGAGCCGGGGGAGACGACCTCTACGGCGAGGATGACCTTCTTGACGGGGACGCACTCGGTCTCGAAGAAGTCCAAGCCCGTGCGGTCGAAGACGATCAGGTCCGGCTTGGGGGTGTTGCGGTCGTCGACCATGACGCATTGTGCGCAAACGACCCTGTACGACTCGGTCCGGGCGGACTTCAGAGCCCTCGCCAGTCCGTGGCGTACGTAGTTGTGCCAGAGCCTGGTCCACGCTCGAGGTGTGATCACTCCGTCCACGAGTTCCCAGTCGAAGGGCGACTCCAAGTCCTTGACCTGGTCGAAGCTCCAGCCGTCGGCCGGAGGGAACATCCAGGTCTGCTCGGTGGCCGGTCCCCGCTGGGGTGTGGTCATTCCTCTCATGGACGCCAGCGTGGACCCCGATGCGCGACGTGATCGTACGCACGGGGGTGCCGTCACACGGACCGGCGATGCCATGGCGTGCCACTGACGATGGCGAGAGGCGTTTACAACCACGCCCCCCGGCGCTACCTTCCGCAACAGACGGGGTGGGAGCGCTCCCATAGTCGGTGGACCGGAACCCGCCGCCCGGACCGCTCCCGCCCCGCGTGACCGCACGCGGCAGCCGCACCCCCACACACGCATCCACACGGCCCGTATCTGAAGGAACGGACTCTACTGTCATGATCCTGACAACCCATGACCTGGGGGCCACCACCCCACCACCCCGCCGATTAACCCGTCCCACCCGCACCAAAGCCCTCTTCCTCGTCCTGATCTCCCTCCTCGCCACCATCCCGGCCGTGGCCCTGGTCATGAGCACCGGCGGCGCGGCCGAGGCTCACGGCACGCCCATGAAGCCGGGCAGCCGCACCTTCCTGTGCTGGCAGGACGGCCTCACCGACACCGGTGAGATCAAGCCCGTCAACCCGGCCTGCCGGGCAGCCCAGCAGGTCAGCGGGACCACGCCGTTCTACAACTGGTTCTCCGTGCTGCGCTCCGACGGCGCCGGCCGCACCCGTGGCTTCGTGCCCGACGGCGAGCTGTGCAGCGGAGGCAACACCAACTTCACCGGCTTCAACACGCCGAGCAAGGACTGGCCGCTCACCCACCTCACCTCGGGCGCGACGGTCGACTTCGCCTACAACGCCTGGGCGGCGCACCCGGGTTGGTTCCACGTCTACATCACCAAGGACGGCTTCGACCCGGCCCAGCCCCTCACCTGGGACGACATGGAGGAGCGCCCCTTCCTGAGCGTCGACCACCCGCCGCTCAACGGCTCCCCGGGCACGGTCGAGGCCAACTACTCCTGGAGCGGGCAGCTTCCGGCGGACAAGTCGGGCCGCCACCTCGTCTACATGGTCTGGCAGCGCTCGGACAGCGCGGAGACCTTCTACTCCTGCTCCGACATCGTCTTCGACGGCGGCAACGGCGAGGTGACCGGCATCAAGGAGCCCGGCAACCCGACCGACCCGGTGCCCGGCGAGTGCTCCGCCGCCCGCCGCACGACCGGCAGTTGGTCAGGCGGCTACCAGTCCGAGGTGACCGTCACCAACAGCGGCGACGTCCCGATGCTCGGCTGGATGGTCGACTGGACCCTTGCGGCCGGCCAGAAGGTCGAGAGCCTCTGGAGCGGCAGCGCGACCTACACCGGCCAGGACGTGATGGTCCACAACGCCGACTGGAACGGCTCCCTCGACCCGGGGGAGAGCACGACATTCGGCTACGTCGTCTCCGGCTCAGGCGGCGACAGTGCGACGACTCTGCCCTGCCGGGTGGGCTGAACCCCGGGGCCCGATCCGCCGGAGGCCGTAGCTCCGGGCGGACCCGGTGGACGCTGAGCCGCCGTCCACCGGGTCCGCGAGCCGGACGGGCCCGAGGGGGGGAAGTGGGACCGTCCGGATGGTGCGTGGCTTGTGCGCTGCCGTGATGCGACAACGTTGTCGATTGGTCTGCACATGACTCTACCGCCTCAACGGACAACGATGTCAACTCAGTTGGCCTGCTCAGCCGTTCGGGTGCCCCGGCTGCGTGCCATGGCGCCCGCAGGCGCTCTTCCGTGGTACGCGTGGCGCACGCTACTGTCCCTGCGGCTTGTGCGACCTGTGGTGCGCGACCCGTCCGAAGGAGGAGGGGCCGCGTCATGCGCTTCCGTCCCACGTCCCTGCTGCTGGCCGCCGTTCTCGCGGTCACCGGCGCCACCCCCGCCCTCGCGGCGACCACCGCACCCCCGGGCCTGGTCCAGGACCCCACCCCGTACGTCGATCCCCTCATCGGTACCCGGAACGGCGGCAATGTCTTCCCGGGCGCCGTCACCCCGTTCGGCATGTTCTCCTTCAGCCCCGAGAACACCCGAGGCGATGCCACCCGCACGGCAGCGCCCGGCGGTTATCACTACGACGCCACCCGCATCCGGGGCTTCAGCCTGACCCACATGTCCGGTACCGGCTGCGCGGGCGGCAGCGGTGACATCCCCTTCTTCCCGTACGCCGGCGAGGTCGCCTCGTCGCCCGCCAGCGACACCAAGGACGCCGTCTACGCCTCCGACTTCACTCACGCCGACGAAACCGCGGAGCCCGGCCGCTACAAGGTCCGCCTTGCGTCCGGTGTCACCGCCGACCTCACCGCCACCGCCCGCACCGGCTCGGCGCGCTTCACCTTCCCGGCCGACAAGCCGGCCTCGCTGCTCGTCAGGACCGCCAACTCCGAGGTGGGGTCGACCGATTCGTCGGTCCGGATCGATCCGGCGAGGCGCACGATCTCCGGGTCGGTCAGGTCCGGCAACTTCTGCGGGTACCTCGACCCGGAGGGCCGACGCGCCTACTACACCGTCCACTTCGTCGCTCGCTTCGACCGTGCCTTCAAGGCCACGGGCACCTGGCAGGACGATCACCTCAGCCCCGGGTCCACTTTCGCGAGCGGCGGCACCGGCGGGTTCGCGAACGGCGGGCGGCCGGTGGCGGGCAAGGGCGCCGGCGGCTACGTCCAGTTCGCGCCCGGCGCCGGACCGGTGAACGTCAAGGTCGGCATCTCGTACGTCAGCCGGGCCGGCGCCGAGGCCAACCTCGCCGCGGAGAACCCGCCACAGCGCTCCTTCGACGCCGTACGCGACGCCGCCCACCGCGCCTGGCGTGACCGCCTGTCCGCGATCCGCGTCGGCGGCGGCACCGACGCCGAGCGCAGCACCTTCTACACCGCGCTGTACCACGCCCTCCTGCACCCGAACGTCATCAGCGACGCCGACCGCCGATACCGCGGCCCCGACGGCAAGGTCCACACCGTCAGCCGCGGACACCGGGCCCAGTACGGCACCTTCTCCGGCTGGGACGTCTACCGCGACCAGGTCCAGCTGCTCACCCTGCTGAACCCCCGCGTCGGCTCGGACATCGCCCAGTCCCTGTACGAACTGGCGGAGCAGAACGGCGGCATCTGGGACCGCTGGCTGCAGGGCGCGAGCGGCACCCATGTCATGAACGGCGACCCCTCACCCATCGCGCTGGCCGGCATCCGCGCCTTCGGCGGCACGGACTTCGACCTCCGCGGGGCACTGAAGTCGCTGGTGAAGGCGGCGACCGTGCCCACCGACAAGGACCTGTCGCCGGCCGGCAAGCCGGTGCTGTCCGTCGGGCAGCGCCCCTCCCTGGACAAGTACCTGAAGCACCACTACATGCCGTCCGTGTCGAACGCGTGGGGCGGTGCCGCCGAGACGCTGGAGATGTCCGGCGCCGACTTCGCCCTCTCCCGACTCGCCGCCGAGGCAGGGCAGAAGGACACGGCGACGGCCTTCGCCCGCCGCTCCCAGTGGTGGCAGAACAACTTCAACATCGCCGCCACCCCGACCGGCGGCTACATCGCCAACCGCAAGGCCGACGGCAGCTGGGTCACCGGCTTCACCCCCGCCACCGGGAACGGATTCGTGGAGGGTACGGCGGCCCAGTACACGTGGATGGTCCAGCACGACCCGGCGGGTCTGTTCGCCGCGATGGGCGGTCGTGACGAGGCCGTGAAACGCCTCGACGCCTTCTTCCGCACCGCCGACGGCAGCTGGGCCTTCACCGGCAGCGGCGGTGAGAAGTCCGAGCTGGACAACGAGCCGTCCATCAACGTGCCCTACCTGTACGCCTACGCGGGCGCCCCGCACAAGACACAGGAGACGGTCCGGGCGGCGATGCGTGAGCTGTGGTCAACGGAGCCCGGAGGCATCCCCGGCAACGACGACCTCGGTGCCATGTCGTCCTGGTACGTCTTCTCGGCGCTCGGCATGTACCCCCAGGTGCCGTCCCGCGCCGAACTGGTCCTCGCCTCCCCGCTGTTCCCCCGCATCGAGATCGACCGCCCGAACGGCAACGACATCTCCGTGCACGCGGAGGGCGCCGCCGCCGACGCCCCGTACATCCGCTCCCTGAAGGTCAACGGCCGTACGAGCGACCGTCCTTGGCTGTCGGCGTCCCTCGTACGTGACGGTGGCCGACTGGACTACGCCCTCTCCGGTGCGCCCGACCCCGCCTGGGGAGCGTCGGCGGCCCCGCCGTCCTTCCGCGAGGGCGAGCAGCCGTACCAGATCGGCGTCGGCCCGACCACGGCGACCGTCGCGCCCGGTGGGACGGCGAAGGTCGGCATCCGCGCCCTGTCGATGAGCGGGGGAGAGGGGCCCGAGGTGCGCTACCGGGTCGACGTGCCCGACGGCATCACGGCAACCCCGGCCGATGGCACGGTGGTCGACGGCTCACAGGAGATCACGCTGAGCACCGCCGAGGGCGTGGCTCAGGGCTTCTACGACGTGGACGTGACCGTGACCTCGGGCGACACCTCCTACGTACAGCCCGTCTCCCTGACCGTCGCGGCGCCCCGGACCCTCCTCGCCGCCTACAACAACACCGGCATCTCCGACGACGCCGGTGACCACGACGAGGCCGACTTCGACGGCGGCGGCTGGAGCTACTCGCGGCAGGCGCTCGCCGGGGCCGGTCTGACGCCGGGCAAGCAGGGCACGGTCGGCGGCGGGCTCAGCTTCATCTGGCCGGACTCCACGAGCGGCCGTCCGGACAATGTCTCGGCAGCGGGGCAGGTCGTCGAACTCGCGGACCCGGCACGCCAGTTGTCCTTCCTTGGCAGCGGCGTGAACGGCAACCAGCAGTCCCAGGCCACCGTCACCTACACCGACGGCAGCAGCGACACCGTCGACCTCGCCCTCACGGACTGGACCGTCGGCGGCGGCGCCGGGACGGTCCAGTACGGCAACGAGATCGTCGCCCGGGCCGCGTACCGGAACGTCGCCGGCGCGGACCGGGACCCCGTCGACACGTACATCTTCGCCACCCGGCCGTTCAGCGCGCCGGCGGGCAGGACGATCGCACGCGTGACGCTGCCGGAGGACAGCGACCTGCATGTGTTCACGCTGGCCGTGAGCTGACGCCTCGTGGGTTCAACTCGACGTCCAGCCAGTCCAGTTGGCGGCGCACATGCATCGCGTCGCCGCCTTCGTGGCCGTTGAACGGATAGGGGTGGATCTCCTTGCGCGGGTCGGCGCCCGACAGTTCCGCATAGCGGTTGAAGGCGCCGTACGCCCCGCTCGGCGGGCACACCGTGTCGCGCAGGCCGACGCCGAAGTGGGCCGGGGCGTGGGCGCGGCGGGCGAAGGAGATCCCCTCCATGTGGGCGAGGGTGTCGTAGGCGGCCCGCTCGGTGCCCCGGTGCACCGAGAGGTACGCGGCGATCTCGCCGTAGGGCCCCGCGTCGGTGAGGTCGAGGGCGCGTCGGATGCCGCACAGGAACGGGGCGGTGACCAGGAGCGCGGCGAGGTCGGGGAGCAGTCCCGCGACGGCCAGGGCGAGCCCGCCGCCCTGGCTGTTGCCGACGGCCGCGACGCGTGAGCCGTCCACGCCCGGCAGGGCGCGCAGCGCCTCGACGGCCCGTACCGCGTCCGTGATCAGGCGGCGGTAGTGGTGGTCCCGGGGAGAGAGCAGACCGCGAACCGCAGGGCCCGGGCCGCCCGGTGCCGTGGCGTGCGGGTCCGGGGTGGCGCCGCCGTTGCCGTACTGGTCGCCCTGGCCCCTGTTGTCCATCAGCAGATGCGCGTATCCGGCGTTCACCCAGGTCAGCCGCTCGTGCGGGAGGCCGCGGCCGCGACCGTAGCCCGCGTACTCGACGACGGCGGGCAGCGGGTCGCGCACCCCGGCCGGCCTGCTGAACCAGGCCCGCACCGGGTTGCCGCCGAAGCCCCGGAAGGTGACGTCGCAGGTCTCGGTCAGCCGTAGGCCGGTCGTCACCGGGTGCGCCGACACCAACACCTCGGGCTGCGCCGCCTCCTTGAGGGTGGTGCGCCAGAACTCGTCGAAGCCGGCGGGCTCTTGGAGGTCGGGGCGATGGCGTTCCAGGCTCTCCAGCGGCAGGTCGAACGCGGGCAACGGCGGCCTCCGATTGTTGCGTTGCTGAATCAGAATGTTTCGTCACCTTCGACTCCCTCCGGTGTCGACCTCCGCAATTCCCCTTCCCTGTCAGTCCCATTGACAGCCATTACACCCGCCCCTAACCTCGCCGCAAAGTTGCCGGTACGACTCCGAAACTTTCGGTGCACCGGGAGGCCCATCGCATGAGCACCCCCATCACGTCGGCTCCACCGCCCGGCACCCAGGAGCCGCCGCCGACCAAGGCACCCCGTCCTCGTGAGCGACGCGTGACGCGCACCGGATGGCGGCGGGCGCTGCGCCGGGACTGGCAGTTGTACTCGCTGGCCGTGCTGCCGCTGCTGTTCTTCCTGGTGTTCCGCTATCTGCCGATGATCGGCAACGTGATCGCGTTCCGGCGCTTCGAGCCGGGCGGATCGATCTTCGGTGAGCAGTGGGTGGGCCTGCGCTATGTGGAGATGTTCCTCAGCGACCCCACCTTCTGGCAGGTGTTCCGCAACACCCTGTGGCTCGGCGGACTCACGCTCGTCTTCTGCTTCCCGATCCCGATCGTGCTCGCCCTGCTCCTCAACGAGGTGCGCCGGCGCTCGCTGAAACGGTTCGTGCAGTCGGTGTCATATCTGCCGCACTTCCTGTCGATCGTGATCGTCGCCGGCATCACCCTGCAGATGCTCGCCACGGACGGGCCGGTCAACCACGTCCTGGGGTGGTTCGGGCACGAGCCGATCCGGTTCATCCAGGAACCCGAGTGGTTCCGCACCGTCTACGTCGGCTCGGAGATCTGGCAGACCGCCGGCTGGGGCACGATCCTCTACCTCGCCGCGCTCACCACCATCGACGAGGACCTCTACGAGGCCGCCCGCATCGACGGCGCGGGCCGCTGGCGGCAGATCTGGCATGTCACCCTGCCCGGCATCCGCCCCACCATGATCACCCTGCTGATCCTCAACATCGGCACGTTCATGGCCGTCGGCTTCGAGAAGGTCCTGCTGCTGTACAACCCGCTGACTTACCCGACCTCCGACGTGATCTCCACCTACGTCTACCGCACCGGCGTGGAGTCCAACAGCTTCAGCTACGCCGCCGCCATCGGCCTGTTCGAGGCGATCATCGGCCTGGTCCTGATCACGTCCGCCAACCAGCTCTCGCGCCGCACGGTGGGGACCAGCCTGTGGTGAAGCCGAGCCGTGCCCACCGTGTCTTCCAGGGCGTCAACGGGGTGATCCTCACCCTCGTCGTGGCCGTGACCCTGTATCCCTTCCTCAACATCATCGCGAGGTCCTTCAGCGGGGAGCGGCAGATCCGGGCCGGCGAAGTCACCCTGTGGCCTAAGGGGTTCAACCTCACCACGTACAAGATCGTGTTCCAGGACGCGATGTTCTGGCGAAACTACGGCAACACCGTGCTCTACACGGTCGTCGCGACCACCGTCGCCATGGTGCTCACGACCTGCTACGCCTACGTCCTGTCGAAGAAGCACCTCAAGGGCCGCACCGCGCTCGTCGGCATCGCCGTGTTCACGATGTTCTTCACCGGCGGCCTGATCCCCAACTACGTCCTGATCACCAGCCTCGGCATCAAGAACAGCGTCTGGGCGATCGCGCTGCCCAACGCGATCAGCGTCTTCAACCTCCTGGTGATGAAGGCCTTCTTCGAGAGCCTGCCGACGGAACTGGAGGAGGCCGCGCAGATCGACGGGCTGAGTACGTACGGCACCCTGTTCAGGATCGTGCTGCCGCTGTCCAAGGCGGTCGTCGCGACGATGGTGCTCTTCTACTCGGTGTCCTTCTGGAACTCCTGGTTCAGCGCCTTCCTCTACCTGGACCGGACGGATCTGATGCCGGTCACCGTCTATCTGCGCAACCTCATCCAGGGCGCCACCGGCGGCTCCAACGCGGGCGCCGGCACCGAGCAGCTCAGCCAGGTCGGGGCCAACATCCAGGCCGTCACCATCGTGCTCACCGCGCTGCCGATCCTCTGCGTGTACCCGTTCGTCCAGCGCTACTTCGTCTCGGGCGTGATGCTCGGCGCGGTCAAGGGCTGACGGCTCGTCAATTCGATTACGGAACAAGGGAGTATCCGTGAAGAACGCAGGACAGCTGTCACGGCGCCAGATCCTCGCCGCCGCCGGATTCATCGGCCTCGCCACCCTCACCGGCTGCGGCGGCGGCGAGGACGGAGGGGACTCCAAGGACCTGTCGAAGAAGCAGAACGGCGCGATGAAGGAGTACCGCGCCGGCCAGCAGTTCAAGGCCGCGAAGCCGCTCCCCTTCTCGATGCTCCACAACAACAACCCGGTCTACCCGCTGAAGGGCGACTGGCTGTTCTGGAAGGAGGTCACCAAACGCACCGGCATCACCCTGAAGCCCGTGGACGTCCCGCTCGCGGACTACGAGAAGAAGCGCAGCGTCCTCATCGGCGCCGGCGACGCCCCCTTCCTGATCCCCAAGACGTACCACCCCTCCGAGGTCGCCTTCGTGTCGTCGGGCGCCGTCCTCCCGGTCAGCGAGTACGTGCACCTCATGCCCAACTACCGGGCCAAGGTGAAGAAGTGGAGGCTCGAGCCCGAGCTCGACTCCATACGCCAGTCCGACGGCAAGTACTACCTGCTGCCCGGCCTGCACGAGAAGGCCAAGTCCGGCTACTCGCTGTCCTTCCGCACGGACGTCCTCGACAAGCTCGGCCTCACGCTGCCGACCACTTGGGACGAGGTGTACACGGTCCTGAAGGCGCTCAGGCAGGAGTACCCCGACACATACCCCTGGACCGACCGCTGGAGCACCAACACCCCCTTCCCGTGCGGGGCGTTGTTCAGCTATCTCGGCCAGGCCCACGGGGTCAAGGCGGGCTGGACGTACACCAACGTCACCTTCGACACCAAGGCGCGGAAGTTCGTCTTCAACGGCGCGACGGACAGCTACCGGCGGATGGTCGAGTACCTGAGAAAACTCGTCGCCGAGAAGCTGCTGGACCCGGAGAGCTTCACCCAGCAGGACGAGCAGGCGGTGCAGAAGCTGCTCGCGGAGAAGTCCTATGTGATCAGCGCCAATCCGCAGGAGCTGGTGCAGAACTACCGCTACAACCTTCAGAAGCAGGTCGAGGGCGCCAAGATCGAGATGGTGCCCGTGCCGCTCGGCCCGGCCGGCCCGGTCGTCCTGGGCGGCACCCGCCTGGAGAACGGCATCATGATCTCCAGCGAGGCCCTCAAGAGCGACTCCTTCGTCGCGATGATGCAGTTCGTGGACTGGCTCTGGTACTCGGACGAGGGGCAGACGCTCTGCAAGTGGGGCGTCAAGGACGTCACGTACACCGAGTCCGGCGACCGGTACGAACTGGAGCCCGGCATCAGCCTCATGGGCTCCGACCCGGACGCCCCCAAGGACCTGCAGAAGGACTACGGCTTCTTCAACGGCGTCTTCACCTACGGCGGCAGCTGGGCCCTGGTCTCCTCGTCCTTCAGCCCGGACGAGAAGGCGTTCCAGGACGCCATGACCGAGCGCAGCCAGCTGCCCATCGACCCGGCCCACCCGCTCCAGTCGGTCGAGCAGGAGCAGGCCACCCTCTGGGACACGCCGCTCAGGGACCACGTCACCCAGAACACCCTCAAGTTCGTCCTGGGCAAGCGCCCGATGTCCGACTGGGACGCCTACGTCACCGAGCTCAAGTCCAAGAACATGGACCAGCTCGTCGACCTGCACAACAGGGCGTACGAACGCTTCTCGAAGGAGAACGGGTGAGCCACGCCCAGGGCCGCCATGAGGAGGCTCCATGAGCGGGGTACCCACGGCCGGCTTCGGCGCCGGCTCCCTCTCCCGTGCCGCCGCCCTGGTCCACACCCTGGTCACCGTCGAGGCCCTGCTGCTCCTGGCCGCCTCGCCCGGACTCGCCGGCCTGCTCCTCCTCGGCGCCGACCCGGCCAACCTGCCCCTCGCCGCCGTATGCCTGCTCCCGCTGGGACCGGCCCTGTCCGCCGCCCTGTACGCCCTGCACCACCGCAGCGGCGACCTGACCGACCTGCACCCGGCCCGGACCTACGCGCGCGGCTGGCGGGTCAATGCCCTCCCTGCCCTGCGCCTGTGGACACCCCTGCTCGCCTGGCTCGCGGTCATCGCCTTCACTCTCACCCACTTCTCCGCCACCGGGCTGCCCGGCTGGTGGGCGGTGCTGCTCGGGGCGATCGGCGCGGCCTGCATGCTGTGGGGCGCGCATGCGCTGGTCCTCACCTCGCTGTTCGCCTTCCGCAGCCGCGACACCGCCCGCCTCGCCGCGTACTTCGTCTTCCGGCAGGGCCGCGCCACCCTCGGCGCCGCCTCCCTGCTGGTGCTGGTGGCCGCGTCGACCGCCCTGCTGACCGAGGCCCTGCCCGCCCTGCTGGCGGCCCCACTGCTGCTCTCCCTGCTGCACAGCAGCCGCCCGGTGATCGCCGAGACCCAGGAGGACTTCACGGTATGACCGTGCCGCGCACCCCGAGGATCCCGTACGGCGGCGACTACAACCCCGAGCAGTGGCCGCAGCCGGTCTGGGACGACGACCACCGCCTGTTCACGCGGGCCCGCATCGACACCCTGACGGTCGGCGTCTTCTCCTGGTCCCTCACCCAACCGGCCCCCGGCACCTACGACTTCACGGTCCTCGACCGCATCCTGGACCGCGCCGCCGCCGAGAACCGCCAGGTCTGCCTGGCCACCGGCACCGCGGCCCTCCCGCCCTGGCTCGCCGAACGGCACCCCGAGGTCAACCGCACCGACTTCGAGGGCCGCCGCCACCGCTACGGCCGGCGCCACAACTTCTGCCCCAGCTCACCGGCGTACCGCGACCACGCCACGGCACTGGCGGCGCGGCTCGCGGAGCGCTGTGCGGACCACCCTGCGCTCCTCGCCTGGCACATCAACAACGAATACGGCGGCGCCTGTTACTGCGACCTGTGCGCCGAGGCGTTCCGCGAGTGGCTCCAGGACAGGTACGGCACCCTCGACGCCCTCAACGACGCCTGGTGGACGACCTTCTGGTCCCACCGCTACACCGACTTCGCCGAGATCGAGCCCCCGAGCGCCCTCACCGAGCACTGGCGCGGCCCCGACCACACCGCCTTCCAGGGCATCACCCTCGACTACTTCCGCTTCACCACCGACGCCCTCCTCGGCTGTTTCCTCGCCGAGAAGGAGGCGATCCGCGCCCACGACCCGGACACGCCCGTCACCACCAACTTCATGGGCATGTTCCGCCCCCTCGACTACCACCGCTGGGCGCCCCACCTCGACTTCGCCTCCTGGGACAGCTACCCGCCCCTCGACGCCCCTCCCACGTGGCCCGCCCTGGCCCACGACCTGATGCGCGGCCTCAAGGACGGCGCCCCCTTCTGGCTCATGGAACAGACGCCGTCCACGACGGCCTGCCGAGACGTCAACCCGCTGCGCCGCCCCGGCGAACTCCGCCTCGCCACCTTCCAGGCCGTCGCCCACGGCGCCGACGCCGCCCTCTACTTCCAGATGCGCGCCTCACGCGGCGCCTGCGAGAAGTACCACGGCGCGGTCATCGGCCACGCGGGCCGCGACGATACCCGGGTGTTCCGTGAAGTGGCGGACCTGGGACGGGAGTTGGAGGCGCTCGGCGACTCGACCCTCGGTGCACGCACCCCCGCCCGCACCGCCCTGCTGTTCGACTGGGACAGCTGGTGGGCCCTGGAGATCTCCGACGGCCCGTCCCGGCTGGTCAAGTACCCGGACGTGGTGCACGCCTACTACCGGGCCGCCCGCGAGGCCGGCGCGGACGTGGATGTCGTCCCGGTGACGGCCGACCTCGCGGCCTACGACGTGGTGCTCGCGCCGGTCCTGCACATGGTCAAGGCCGACCTGGCGGAGCGCCTCGAAGCCGTCGCCGCACGCGGCGGTACGGTCCTGACGACCTTCCTGTCGGGACGGGTGGACGAACACGACCGCGCTTTCCCCACCGACGTACCCGGCCCGCTCGCGCCCCTCATGGGCGTCCGCGTCGACGAATGGGACTCCCGGCCGCCGGAGTTCGCCCAGCCGATCCCGGAGCTGGAGGCGGAGGCCCGCCTCGTGTTCGAGATCGTGCAGCCGCGCGGCGCCGAGCCGGTCGCCACCTACGGCACCGACTTCTACGCGGGCACCCCGGCCGTGACCCGGCATACGTACGGCGAGGGCGAGGGCTGGTACGTCGCCACCGCCCTGGACCAACCCGGAGTCGACAAGGTCGTCCGCCGGATCCTGGCCCGCCACGACCTGCTCGGTCCGTACGCCGACCGGCCGACGGTCGAGACGGCCACCCGGGTCGCCCCCGACGGCACCCGTCTGCTCTTCCTCCTCAACCACGCCCCGGAGCCGGCCCACGTGACCGCCCACACCACCGCCACCGACATGCTGACCGGCAAGCGGGTCGAGGAGGGGGAGCCGCTGACTCTCGATCCGCTGGGCACAGCCGTCCTCCGACTTCAGTAGATGCGGCGCCCATGTGCGTCGGGCACACCCGACTTGCGCAAGAAGTAGCTGTTGATCTGATCGCGCCACTCGCGGGCGCTGCGGAGCTGCTCCTCGTGGAGCTCGGCCACCCGCGCGTGGCGCGCAGGGCCCACCAGATCCGCGAGCCCCGCCCACACCCGCTGAGCGGCCTCCACTTCCTCCACGCCCTCGAAGTGCGTGTCGTATATGTGCTGGATCACCGTCTTCCCACTCCGAAGCACGTGCCCGTACGCCACGTGATGGAAGAACAGCAGCAACTCGTCCGGGCACGTGTCCGGCGACTCGTACACCTCGGCCCACCACTTGGCGTACTGCCCCGCATACCCGGTGCCGGTCGCCACGCTGCGGTCGACGCCGATGCCGTCGCGGTCGGCGAAGTGGTAGGTGCCCCAGGGGCTGTACTCGTAGCCGTCGACGCTCGGGCCGTAGTGATGACCGGGCTGCACCATCCAGCCCACCCCGAGCGGGGCGGTGTACTTCTCGTACGTCCGCCAGGAACCGTCGAGCACCGCGTGCAGCCCGGACGACGGACCCGGCCCGAAGGCGAGCCGGATCCACTCGTCGAGGATCGCGCCCGGATCGGCGTCCGGCTGCCAGGCCAGTCGTCCGAAGGTGTACAGGTTCGCCTGGGCGAGGGGATGACCGGTCCAGAAGGGGTCGTCACCGACGTTGGACACGGCGACCATCGCGTCGGCCAGGTCCGCCACCGGCACCCCGTCGGGCCGGAACCGCAGCACCTCGCTCCACAGCGGCCCCAGCCAGCACACATGCCGCTGCTGCCCGGTGTACTCCTGCGTGGCCTGCATCTCCACCGCGAGCCGGGTGCGCGGCATCGCGCCGATGAGCGGTGAGACGGGCTCGCGCACCTGGAAGTCCATCGGCCCGTGCTTCACCTGGAGCACGGCATTGCCGGCGAACTGCCCGTCCAGCGGCACGAAATGGTCGTACGCCGCCCGCGCCCGGTCCGTCCTCCGGTCCCGCCAGTCCTGGCGGTGGTCGTAGACGAACGCCCGCCAGTGCACGGTGCCGCCGTACGGCTCCAGCGCGGCGCCCAGCATATTGGCGCCGTCCGCGTGGCTGCGGCCGTACGCGAAGGGCCCCGGCTGCCCCTCGGAGTCGGCCTTCACGACGAACCCGCCGAAGTCGGGGATCGCCTCGTACACCCGCGCCGTCGCCTCGGCCCACCACGCCCGCACCGCCTCGTCCAGCGGATCGGCGGTCGGCAGTTCCCCGAGCACCATCGGCGCGGCGAAGGTGACCGACAGATGGGTGCGGATGCCGTACGGCCGCAACGCGCCCGCGATCCGCGCGACTTCACCGATCCGGTCCGTGAGGAGACGCGCCTCGGCCTCGTGCACGTTGACGTTGTTCACCGCCACGGCGTTGATCCCGCACGCCGCCAGCAGCCTGCCGTACGCCCGCACCCGTCCCAGCAGCTCACCGCGCGCCCGGCCGTCCGCCCAGAACAGCGACCCGCCGGCGTACCCGCGCTCCACCTGGCCCATCACCGGGTGGACGGCGACGTTGTCCCAGTGGTCGAGCATCCGTAGTGCCAACGCCGGTGCGTGCTGCTCGCGTTGACGATCGCCGCCGTGGAACGCGGCCTCCCCGAGCCGCACGACATGGAAGAGGCCGTACAGCAGCCCGGACGCGCCGGACGCGGTGACGGTCGTACGGCCGTCACCGCGTCCGAAGGTGTAGGTCTCGCCGCCCTCGGTGCCGGTCAGTTCCAGCACCAGGTCGTAGGGACCGGGTTCGGGGGCCGCCGCGCTGTCGCGCGAGACGCTGCCCCCGAACCGTCCGCAGGCCTCCGCCACCTCACCATGGACCGTGTCCACGAGCGGACCCGAACCACGGATCAGCGTCCGCCGGGTGCCGATCGGCCGGAACGCCTCGTCCGGCAGCCAGGCCGGATCGACACCCTGCATGAGACCCCCAATGCGCCTGCTCAGGCGAGCAGTTCGACTTCCGACACCACCGCCTCACCGTCGAACACGAGGCGGTACTTCCCGTACGTACCCGGTGACCCCACGGAGAACGCCCGTGTCTGCCGGTCCCAGGCGAAGGACTGCCCGGAGCGCTCGTCGAGGGTCCGCCACGTGGTGCCGTCGTCCGACCCCTGGAGCTTCCAGCCGGACGGAGCCTTCGCCCGCTCGGCCGGTGACGTCAGGGTGTACTGCACGGCCTTGGTGCGCTCGGACACCGGCAGCTCGGGCGAGGTGACACTCGCCTGCGTCGCCGACGTGTTGTCGAACAGCGCACCGTCACCCTTCAGCACGTCCGTGCGGGGCGTAGGCACCTCGTCGTCCTCGGTGATCGACACCGGCGCGGCGTTCTTGCCGGTGCCCCACGAGGAGGGCCGCGGGCCCATGTCGAACTCCAGGACGCCGCCCTTCGCGATCAGCGAGTGGGGGAGCGAAGTCGACTTCCACGGGACGCCGTTGACCTTCAGGCCCTGCACGTACACATTGCGGGCGCTGTTCTTCGGTGCCTTGACGACGAGCTTGCGGCCGTTCTCCAGCCGGACCGTCGCCTTGGTGAACAGGGGCGACCCGATGGCGTACTCGCCACTGCCCATGACCAGCGGATAGAAGCCCAGCGCGGAGAACAGGAACCAGGCCGACTGCTCGCCGTTGTCCTCGTCGCCGTGGTAACCCTGCCCGATCTCGCTGCCGACGTACAGCCGGGACAGCACCTCACGGACGTTCTTCTGCGCCTTCCAGGGCTGCCCGGCCGCGTTGTACATGTAGTTCGCGTGGTGGGCGACCTGGTTGGAGTGGCCGTACATGCCCATTCGGACGTCCCGCGCCTCCGTCATCTCGTGGATGACACCGCCGTAGGAGCCGACGAAGTCGGGCGAGGCAGTCTCCGGGGTGGCGAAGTACTCGTCGAGCTTGTCCCCGAGGCCGCTACGGCCGCCGTAGAGGTTCGCGAGACCCCGGCTGTCCTGCGGGGCGGTGAAGGCGTAGCCCCACCCGTTCGTCTCCGTGTAGTCGTAGCCCCACACGCGCGGGTCGTACTTCGAGGACTCGACGCGCCAGTCGCCCTTCTCGTCACGGCCCTGGAAGAAGCCGGCCTTGGAGTCGAAGAGGTTGACGTAGTCCTGGGCGCGGTTGAGGAAGTACGCCGACTCCTCCTTGTAGCGCTTGTCGCCGGTCTTCTTGTACAGGGCCTGGCCCATCTTCGCGATGCCGTAGTCGTTGAGGTAGCCCTCCAGCGCCCACGACAGGCCCTCGTGCGTCTCGGTGCTCGTGTAGCCGAGGAAGGGCGAGGTCGCCATGCCCTTGCGGCCCACACCGGACGACGGGGGCACCACGGTCGCGTTCTTCACGGCCGCGTCGTACGCCGACTTCGCGTCGAAGTCCACGCCCTTGACGTACGCGTCCGCGAAGGCGACATCCGACGACGTGCCCGTCATGAGGTCCGCGTAGCCGGGGGAGGACCAGCGGGACGTCCAGCCGCCGTCCTTGTACTGCTGGACGAAGCCGTCGACCATCTCGCCCGCCTGGCTCGGCGTGAGGAGCGAGTACGCCGGCCAGGTCGTCCGGTAGGTGTCCCAGAAGCCGTTGTTGACGTACACCTTGCCGTCCACGATCTTCGCGCCGGTGTGCGTCGGGGTGTCCGGATTCGGCATCGGGGAGAACGGGGACGCGTACTGGTACTTCGAACCGACCTTCTCGAAGCCGGAGTTGGGGTACAGGTACAGCCGGTACAGGCTGGAGTACAGCGTGGTCAGCTGGTCCTGCGTGGCGCCCTCCACCTCGACCTTGCCGAGCAGCTTGTCCCACTGGCGCTGGGCGCGCGACTTCACCGTCTCGAAGGAGGCGCCGTCGACCTCCTGGCGCAGATTGTCCTTCGCCTGGTCGAGGCTGATCAGCGAGGTGGCCAGGCGGAGCGTGACGGTGCGGTCGTCCCCGGCGTCGAAGCGCAGCTGCCCCTTCACCCCGCTGGACGAGCCCTCGGTCACGGGCTTGTCGAACACGCCGTGGATGAAGAGGCGGGTGGCGCCCGTCGACAGCCCGGACTTCACGTCCGAGTAGCCCGTGACGATCCCGTTCTCCTTGTCGAGCGTGAGCCCCGCCTGGTCCGTCACGTTGTCGAAGAGGACGCTCGCGTCGTCGCCCGGGTAGGTGAAGCGCAGCACCGCCGCATGGTCGGTCGGCGCCATCTCCGCCTTCAGCCCGTTCTCGAACCGCACCCCGTAGTAGTACGGCCGCGCAGTCTCGTTCTCGTGCCGGAAGGCCAGCTCGCGCGCCTCACGCCCGGTGTCCGGGGTGCCGGCGGCGGCCGACGGCATCACCTGGAAGGTCTGCCGGTCACCCATCCAGGGACTGGGCTCATGGCTGGCGCTGAACGCCTGGATCGTCGGCAGGTTGTCGTCGTTGTTCGCGCGTGCGTAGTCGTACAGCCAGCTCAGCGAGCCCGCGTTCGTCACCGGCGTCCAGAAGTTGAAGCCGTGCGGGACGGCGGTCGCCGGGAAGTTGTTGCCGCGCGAGAAACCGCCGCTGGAGAGGGTGCCGCGGGTGGTGAGCGCGTAGTCCGACTTGTGGGCCTTCGGCTTCTCCGGTGCGACGGACTTCAGCGTGATGTCGTCCAGCCAGCCCCGGAACTTCGCCGGTCCCTTGGGGGAGTCGTACGCCACGAGTATCCGGTCGACCGTCCTGCCGGCCGCGACCGACCCGATGCGCGAGGCGACGGCGTTCCACTGGTTGACGTACAGCACCTTGGCCGCGCCCTGCCCGCGCGGGGAGAGCGGGAAGCCGTGCTGGTCGGTGGCGCCCAGGTCGCTGAGGTAGGTGCCGTCGGTGAAGGCCAGGTCGACCGAGACGTTGGTGGCGTCGTAGTCGCGGTCGCCGTCCGCCATCGACGGGAAGACGCGGTACGACAGCCGGGTGTCGCGGCCGACGGCCACGCTCACGTCGTAGACCTTGTTGTACGAGTACGCCCGCCCGTCCGCCGTGTGCCGGCCGGCGTAGCGCAGCGCCCGCTTGCCGGTGAAGCCGGCGCCCGCCTTCGCGGTCGGGGAGCCGCTCGGGCCGCGGTCGACGAGGGAGAGCATGTCCTGCGGGACCGGGCCGTCGCTGCCGCCCGTGGAGAACTGGACGTCGGCGAGCTGAAGGATGTCGGAGGCGCCGTTGTTCTGGGTGATTTCCAGCCGGAAGTGCTGGTATTCGGCCGGTTCCGAGAGGTCGTACGTCTTTGTCTGGAACCGTTCGGTGAACGTCTCGCCGGAGCGGGTGTCGAGGCTCTTCCAGTCCTTGCCGTCCGTGGACCCCTTCAGGGTCCAGTCCCGCGGGTCACGTTCGGCGTAGTCGTTGGCCGACGTAAGAGCGTATTTCGCGATTTTCATCGGTTTGTCGAGGTCGAACTCCACCCACCCGGTGGATTCGAAGACCAGCCACTTGCTGCTCGACTCCCCGTCGGAGAGGTTCTCCTTGACCTCGCCGCCGCCGGTGTTCTCGCCGCTGGCCCGGACGTCCGTGACGTGGTCGGTCACATTGCCCGGAATGCCGCTGCTGTAGCCGCCGTCGACGCCCGAGGCGCGCTTGCCGCCGTCCGGGGCGGTGTCGACGGTATTGAGCCAGTCGGGTGCCGGATCGCCTGCCTCGAACGAGGACGCGAAACTCCGGTCAGCCGTCGCGGGGGCCTCGGGCAGGGCGACCGCCACGCCCTGCGAGGCCACGGTCAGAGCAAAGGCGGTCGCCGACACGACCGCCGTACCCCATCTGTGCCGAGCTCTCTGCTGCTTCAACGGGTACCCTCCCTGCGCACGGGACAACGTTGTCAACTTCGCTGCGCAAGGATCAGTTGTGGCTCAAGTGCCGGGTATTGTCAAGGGTGTTGGGTGCGGCATACGAGGCCTATGTCGCGGATTATTCCGGGCAAGCCGCACACAGGCCACTCATATTTCCGCGAGGTCTCAACTCGGAAAAGACCATCGGCCAACCTTGCATTCGATCTTGCTCCGCTGGCGGGAAGTGGACTATACCTGTCGGCACTTCACATGATTCCGCACTTCCTGCACAACCCAGCGTGACCCGACCGCGGTGCCGGGGAGGATCCGGTTCACCGCCTGAGTCCTGGAGAAGGCGAGGACTTGAGCATGGGATCCACTTCCGCCGAGAACACCGAGAACAACGGCTCCGCAAGTGTGGGGCGCCGCGATCTGATCAGGCGGTCCGCCGCCCTCGGTCTGATCTCCGTACCGACGATGAGTTTCCTCTCCGCGTGTGCCACCGGCGGGGGCGGCAGCGACGAGGAGAGCAAGGCCCCGGGTGGCGCGAAGTCCGCCACCAACCCCCTCGGGGTGAAGCAGGGCACCGCGCTGGAGGCGTTCATCTTCAAGGGCGGCCTGGGTGACCAGTACGCCAAGGACGCCGAGGCCGACTACAAGTCGAAGTACAAGGCCGAGGTCAAGCACACCGGCACCCAGCAGGTCGGCCCGAAGCTGACCCCGCGCTTCGCCGGCGGCAACCCGCCGGACGTCATCGACAACTCCGGCGCCGACCACCTGGACATGAACAAGCTGTCCACTCAGGGCCAGCTCCAGGACCTGAAGGCGCTGCTCGACGCGCCCTCGCTGGACGACGCGAGCAAGAAGATCTCGGACGTCATCCACCCGAGCACCATCGAGAAGGGCAAGCACGGCGACACCTTCGACGTGCTCTACTACGCCTTCACCATCTATGGCACCTGGTACTCGCAGAAGGCCCTCGACGACAACGGCTGGCAGTACCCCAAGACCCTCGACGAGATGGTCAAGCTCTGCGGCGAGATCAAGAAGAAGGGCATCGCGCCCTGGACGTACGCCGGAAAGTATCCGTACTACGTCCACTTCAACCTGTTCGCGCAGATCGCGAAGATCGGTGGCATGGAGGGCTGGATCGCCATCGACAACCTGGAGCCCAACGCCTGGACCAGCAACGACGCGGTCAAGCAGGTCGTCGAGCACTACGAGGAGCTGGCCGCCAAGAAGTACTTCCTGGCGGGCAGCCAGGGCCTGACGCACATTCAGTCGCAGACCGCCTGGAACAAGGGCAAGGCCGTCTTCATCCCCAACGGCTCCTGGGTGGAGAACGAGGCCGCCCCGACCACGCCCAAGGATTTCGGGATGTCCGTCGGCGCCCTCTTCGACGGCTCCGCCGGCGACAAGCTGCCGAACGGCACCCTGCGCGCCGAGCCCAGCGAGCCGTACATCGTGTCCGCCAAGGGCAAGAACCCGGCCGGCGGCATGGAGCTGCTGCGCATCATGCTCTCCAAGAAGCACGCGCAGAACTTCGCCACCAAGGTCAAGTCGCTCACCTGTGTGGTCGACGCGACCGAGGGCATGACTCTCTCGCCGGGCCTCGCCTCGGCGAGCAAGGCGTTCAAGGGCGCCGGCGACAACATCATCAGCCTCCAGCTCCAGGAGTGGTACCCCTCGCTCACCGACGAGAAGATCGGCGGTCTCACCGGCCAGCTGCTCACCGGTGAACTGAAGGCTGCCGACTGGATCAAGAAGGCGCAGGGATATGCCGACGCCGTGGCGAAGGACGATTCCGTGAAGAAGTTCAAGCGCGAGAAGTAAGAGTCCGGTCCGGCACAACGGCGCTCGAAGGGGAAGGGGCCGGGAAGCACCATGCAACACGGCAAATACCGATTCATCGTGGGCTTCCTGGCCCTGCCCGTCATCGTGTATGCGATCTTTGTGATCTCGCCGTTCGTCCAGGCGTTCCAGATCTCGCTGACCGACTGGTCGGGCCTGGTCGGCACGGCGAAGTTCGTCGGCCTCGAGAACTTCGAAAAGCTCTGGCACAACGAGGACTTCTGGAACGCGCTGTGGCACAACGTCTACATGCTGATCGCGGTGCCCATCGTGACGCTGGGACTCGGCCTGTTCTTCGCCTTCATGCTGAATGTCGGCGGAAAGCGCCGTAAGAACGAAGTCATCACCGGTGTCGCGGGTTCGAAGTTCTACCGTTTCGTCTTCTTCTTCCCGCAGGTCATTTCCATCACCATCATCGCCGTCATCTGGTTCAACATCTACAACCCGGACCCGCAGGACGGCATGCTCAACTCCCTGCTGGGCGCGGTCGGTCTGGACGGCTGGCAGAACGCCTGGCTGGGCGAGAAGAGCCTCGCCCTGCTGTGCATCATGGCGGTGATGATCTGGTCCCACGTCGGCTTCTACGTCGTGCTGTTCTCGGCGGCGATGGCCTCCATCCCACGGGACATCTACGAGGCGGCGCTGCTCGACGGCGCGGGCCGCTTCCACACCTTCTTCAGGATCACCCTGCCGCTGCTGTGGGACACCGTGCAGACCGGCTGGGTGTACATGGGCATCATCGCCCTGGACGGCTTCGCCCTGGTGCAGATCATGTCGGTCAACATGGGCGGCCCCGACGGCGCCACGGACGTCATGCCGCTGCGCCTGTATCTGACGGCGTTCCGCGACAGCCAGTTCGGCTACGCGTCTGCGATGGGCGTCGCGATGCTCATCGTCACCATGACGTTCGCAGTGCTCACCCTGCGCTTCGCGCGGCGTGAGCGGATCGAGTTCTAGGGGTACGGGGCGATGACGACCGACACGAACACCGGCACGGTCACCAAGACGGACGAGGCGGACCGGCCGAGCGTCACCAAGAAGCTCGGCGCGACCGACGGCCGCAGCTCCCAGGGCGGCATCCTGCACGTCTTCTCGCACGGCATGCTCGTCCTGTGGGCGCTGATGGTCGGCGTGCCGCTGCTGTGGGTGCTGTGGAGCTCCTTCAAGACCAGCAACGGCATCCTCTCCGACCCGTGGGGGCTGCCGACCTCGTTGCACTTCGAGAACTGGGCCAACGCCTGGAACAAGGCGAACATGGGCCAGTACTTCCTCAACACCGCCATCGTGGTGGGCGGTTCGGTGGTCGGCACCATGGTGCTGGGCTCGATGGCCGCCTATGTGCTGGCCCGCTTCACCTTCCCGGGCAACCGGTTCATCTACTTCATGTTCGTGGCCGGCATGTCCTTCCCGGTCTTCATGCTGGTCATCCCGCTGTTCTTCGTGCTGCGGGACTTCCCCGGCAGCTCGCTGCTGGCGACGTACCACGGGCTGATCCTCGTCTACATCGCCTATTCGCTGCCGTTCACGGTCTTCTTCATGACCGCGTTCTTCCGCACCCTGCCGACCTCGGTCGCGGAGGCCGCACTGATCGACGGGGCGTCGCACACGCGAACGTTCTTCCAGGTGATGGTGCCGATGGCCAAGCCGGGTCTGATCAGCATCGGCATCTTCAACTTCCTGGGGCAGTGGAACCAGTACCTGCTGCCGATGGTCCTCAACCAGAACGAGGACAAGTACGTGCTCACCCAGGGCCTGGCGATGATCGCCCTGCAGCAGGGCTACGAGAACGACTGGGGCGCCCTGATGGCCGGCATGATGATCGCGATGCTGCCGGTGCTGATCGTCTACTTCATCTTCCAACGACAGGTGCAGGCGGGCCTGACGGCCGGTGCGCTGAAGTAAACGCTCTCTGTTGGCCCCACCGTAAGCACCACGTCACCCCACGTCACACGTGAGCCGTCCCACACCGGGGCGGCTTACGCGCGCGTGTGCACATTCCCGGATCCGGTTCAACCTCTTGACGGGAGGCAACCCGAACGGCTCAGCTTAGAGTTCACTAGTTGGACACGGACGGGGCCTCATCGAAGCGGTCCCGCGCGCAGGAGGTCGTCGTGGAGACTCCGGGGTCGCAGTCGTCGCTGCACCGAGCCAACCTGGAGCGGGTCGTCCGGGCCGTCCGGCTTGCCGGATCGCTCACCCAGGCGGAGATCGCCAGGACCACGGGTCTGTCGGCGGCGACGGTCTCCAACATCGTCCGGGAGCTCAAGGACGGCGGCACGGTCGAGGTCACGCCCACCTCGGCGGGTGGCCGACGGGCCCGCAGCGTCTCCCTGAGCGGGGACGCCGGGATCGTCATAGGGGTCGACTTCGGGCACACCCATTTGCGCGTCGCGGTCGGGAACCTCGCCCACCAGGTGCTGGCCGAGGAGGCCGAGCCGCTGGATGTCGACGCCTCCTCGACGCAGGGCTTCGACCGGGCCGAGGAGCTGGTCAACCGGCTGATCGCGGCGACCGGCGTCGACCGGTCCAAGATCGCCGGAGTCGGCCTCGGCGTGCCCGGCCCGATCGACGTCGAGTCCGGCACCCTCGGCTCGACCGCCATCCTGCCCGGCTGGACCGGCACCAAGCCCGCCGAGGAACTGCGCGGCCGGCTCGGCGTGCCCGTGCACGTGGACAACGACGCCAACCTGGGCGCCCTGGGCGAGCTGGTCTGGGGCAGCGGGCGGGGCGTGCGGGACCTGGCGTACATCAAGGTCGCCAGCGGTGTCGGCGCCGGCCTCGTGATCAGCGGCAAGATCTACCGGGGCCCGGGCGGCACAGCGGGAGAAATCGGGCATATTACTCTGGACGAATCCGGCCCGGTCTGCCGCTGCGGAAACCGGGGCTGCCTGGAGACCTTCGCGGCCGCGCGCTATGTGCTTCCGCTGCTCCAGTCCAGCCACGGCACCGACCTCACCATGGAGGGCGTCGTGCGGCTGGCCAGGGACGGAGACCCGGGCTGCCGTCGCGTGATCGCCGACGTCGGCCGCCACATCGGCAGTGGAGTCGCGAATCTCTGCAACCTCCTGAACCCGAGCCGCGTGGTCCTCGGCGGTGATCTCGCCGAGGCCGGTGAGCTGGTCCTCGGGCCCATCCGGGAGTCTGTCGGCCGCTACGCCATTCCCAGCGCGGCGCGCCAACTGTCCGTTCTCCCCGGGGCACTTGGCGGTCGTGCGGAAGTGCTGGGAGCCCTCGCGCTCGCGCTCAGCGAGATGGGGGATTCAACCCTTTTGGACAGCACGCTGCACGCGGCCACGCCTGCCTTCACTTAGAGAACGTATGGCACCGTTGCCAACCCGTTAAGGATTTACTTCTTGACGTCGCACGTGTGGCCGAGTTGACTTCCAGCCACCTCGGCCGCAACGTCGCGGCCTCGTCAGGGAGGTTTCTGAAGTGAACACGCGTATGCGTCGTGCCGCCGTTGCCATTGCCGCAGGTGCGATGGCCGTCTCGCTGGCTGCCTGTGGCAGCGCCGAGGAAGCCGGTGGCGACAACGACTCGACCGCCTCCGCCGCCAAGGGCAATGACATCAAGGTCGGTCTCCTGCTCCCGGAGAACCAGACCGCGCGCTACGAGAAGTTCGACCGGCCGCTGATCGAGGAAAAGATCAAGGAGCTGACGGACGGCAAGGCGAAGATCGACTACAACAACGCCAAGCAGGACGCCAACCTGCAGGCCCAGCAGGTCGACACCATGATCACCAACAAGGTGGACGTCCTCATCCTGGACGCCGTCGACGCCAAGGCGATCAAGAACTCCGTGCAGAAGGCCGTCGACGCCGGCATCAAGGTCGTCGCCTACGACCGTCTGGCCGAGGGCCCGATCAGCGCCTACACCTCGTTCGACAACGTGTCCGTCGGCAAGACCCAGGGCGAGGCCCTGCTGAAGGCGCTGGGTGACAAGGCGACCAAGGACTCCAAGGTCGTCATGATCAACGGCTCGGTCACCGACCCGAACGCCGCGCAGTTCAAGGAAGGCGCCCACGCCGCGCTCGACGGCAAGGTCACCATCGCCAAGGAGTACGACACCAAGGAGTGGAAGCCGGAGAACGCCAACTCCGAGATGGAGGCGGCGATCTCGGCGGTCGGCAAGAACAACATCGCCGGCGTCTACTCCGCCAACGACGGCATGGCCGGCGGTATCATCACCGCGCTCAAGGCCGCGGGCATCAGCGTCCCGGTCACCGGTCAGGACGCCGAGCTGGCCGCCGTGCAGCGCATCGTCACCGGCGAGCAGTACATGAGCGTCTACAAGCCGTACGCCCCCGAGGCCACCGCCGCCGCCGAGATGGCCGTCGCGCTCGCCCAGGGCAAGTCGCTCGACTCCATCGCCAAGGACAAGGTCGACAGCGGCAGCGAGAAGGGCATCCCGTCGGTGCTCGTGCCCGTCACCTCGCTGACGAAGGACAACATCAACGACACCGTCATCAAGGACGGCGTCTACACGGTCGACGAGATCTGCACCGGCAAGTACAAGGCCGCTTGCGACAAGGCCGGCGTCACCGGCTGAGCCGTATCGGCGAAAGCAGACTCAGGCCCCTTTCAGATGCGGGAATTCACCCTTGAATTCCCGCACGGGGCACGACTGCTCCAGACTCCTCCGGCGCCCCGCGCATCATTCAGCCCCGCAAGCTCGGCGCGGGGCGCCGGACGGAACCCCCGCGGGTATCCCCCGCCCACCCACCCTGCATTTCTCTGCACAACCCTTCCGCCGGGTCAGGCGGCGAAGGAGATGGTTCACGTGTCCGCTACGCCCGTGCTGGCGTTGCGCGGGGTCTCCAAGCGGTTCGGTGCCGTTCAGGCGCTCACCGACGTAGAGCTTGAGGTCCACGCCGGTGAAGTGGTCGCCCTGGTGGGCGACAACGGCGCCGGAAAGTCCACGCTGGTCAAGACGATCGCCGGCGTGCACCCCATCGATGAGGGCGTCATCGAGTGGGACGGCAAGTCCGTCCAGATCAACCGGCCGCACGACGCCCAGAGCCTGGGCATCGCGACGGTCTACCAGGACCTCGCGCTGTGCGACAACATCGACGTCGTCGGCAACCTGTACCTGGGCCGTGAGGTCCGCAAATGGGGCGTCCTCGACGAGGTCGAGATGGAGCGCCGCTCGCTGGAGCTGCTCCAGACGCTGTCGATCCGCATCCCCAGCGTGCGTATCCCGATCGCCTCGCTCTCCGGCGGTCAGCGCCAGACCGTGGCCATCGCGCGCTCCATGCTCGGCGAGCCCAAGCTGGTCATCCTCGACGAGCCCACCGCCGCCCTCGGCGTCGAGCAGACCGCCCAGGTCCTCGACCTGGTCGAGCGGCTGCGTGAGCGCGGGCACGCCGTGATCCTCATCAGCCACAACATGGCCGATGTCAAGGCCGTCGCGGACAAGGTCGCCGTGCTGCGGCTCGGCCGCAACAACGGCGTCTTCGAGGTCAAGACGACCTCGCAGGAGGAGATCATCTCCGCCATCACCGGCGCCACCGAGAACGCCGTGACCCGCCGTGCGGCGCGCACGAACGGGGAGGCTTCCAAGTGAGCATCGACAAGACCTCCACGACGTCGCAGGACCACGAGGTCCTCAACACCGAGGCCGCCGCGGCCGCGGTGACCGCCGTCGACCCCCGCCTGCTCGTGCAGGAGCAGGGTCTGGCCGGCTACCTCACCGAGTTCCGGCGCAAGCTGAAGGCCGGTGAGCTGGGCTCCCTGCCGGTCATCCTCGGCCTGGTCGCCATCTGCGTGATCTTCCAGAGCCTGAACTCGGCCTTCCTGTCCGCGCAGAACATCAGCGACATCACCGTCACGATGGTCGGCACGGGCATGATCTCCGTCGGCATCGTCTTCGTGCTGCTGCTCGGCGAGATCGACCTGTCCGTCGGCTCGGTCAGCGGCGCGTCCAGCGCCATCGCGGCCGTCCTCGCGGTGAACCAGGGCTGGCCCGAATGGGCGGCCGTGCTCATCGCCGTCGCGGCGGGTGCCGTCATCGGCGCGGCACACGGCTTCTTCTTCGCGGTGCTCGGCGCTCCCGCGTTCGCCGTCACGCTGGCCGGTCTGCTGTTCTGGCTCGGCTTCATGCTCCAGACACTGGGCGAGAACGGCACGATCAACCTCGACAGCGACGGTCTGATCGGCAAGCTGACGACGTACTTCTTCACGGACGTGGCGGCCGCGTACGGCCTGGCGGCCGTGGTGACCGCGGTGTTCTTCATCACCTCGTTCCTGGGCAACCGCCGCCGTCAGGCCGCGGGCATCCCGTTCCGCCCGATGAGCGACACGATCATGCGGACGGCGCTGCTGGGCATCGTCTCCTTCGCCGCGGCGGTCATGTACAACCAGTACAAGGGCCTGCCGCTGGCCACGGTGATCTTCCTGGTGTTCCTGGTGGGCACGGACTTCCTGCTGCGGCGTACCTCGTACGGCCGAAAGGTCTTCGCCCTCGGTGGCAGCGTCGAGGCCTCGCGTCGTGCGGGTATCAACGTCACCATGGTGCGGATCACCGTGTTCGCGATCTCGGGTGGGTTCGCCGCGATCGGTGGCCTGTTCCTGGCCTCGAAGATCGCCTCCGCCAACCAGAGCGCCGGTACCGGTGACCTGCTGATGAACGCCATCGCGGCGGCCGTCATCGGTGGTACGTCCCTGTTCGGTGGACGTGGCCGCACCTGGAACGCGCTGCTCGGTGTGCTGGTGATCGTCTCGATCCAGTACGGCCTGCAGCTGGAGTCCATCGCCGAGCCGGTGAAGTACATGATCACCGCCGGTGTTCTGCTCACCACGGTCGTGATCGACTCGATCACCCGTAAGACGCAGAAGACCGCGGGTCGCGCATAGCTCCCTCGCGCAAGGCCCTGTGCCCGGCACCAATGGCGGTGCCGGGCACAGTCATGTCGTAGGAACGGCACAAATTGGGTACAGCCGATCGCATGACCCACGACGGGTGGGCCGGGAACCTTCCGCCTGAGCGGAACATTAGACTCGACAAGCCCGGCAACAGCTCTACTGCAAGGAGGCACGGGTGCCGCTGCTGACCCGCATCACGGGACCGCGCGATCTGGACCGGCTCAGCCCTGAGCAGCTGGACCAGCTGGCCGAGGAGATCCGGACCTTCCTCGTCGAGGCGGTTTCCAAGACCGGCGGCCACCTCGGCCCCAACCTCGGTGTGGTGGAGCTGACCATCGCCCTGCACCGGGTCTTCGACTCGCCCAAGGACAAGGTGCTCTGGGACACCGGCCACCAGTCCTACGTCCACAAGCTGCTCACCGGCCGTCAGGACTTCAGCCGGCTGAAGATGAAGGGCGGCCTGTCGGGCTACCCCTCGCAGGCCGAGTCCGAGCACGACGTCATCGAGAACAGCCACGCGTCCACGGTCCTCGGCTGGGCCGACGGCCTCGCCAAAGCCAACCAGCTGCGCAAACGCGACGACCACGTCGTCGCCGTCATCGGAGACGGCGCGCTGACCGGCGGTATGGCCTGGGAGGCGCTGAACAACATCGCCGAGGCCAAGGACCGCCCGCTCGTCATCGTCGTCAACGACAACGAGCGGTCGTACGCGCCCACCATCGGCGGTCTCGCCAACCACCTCGCGACGCTGCGGACGACGGACGGGTACGAGCGTTTCCTCACCCGGACCAAGGAGATCCTCGACCGCACGCCGGTCGTCGGAAGGCCCCTCTACGAGACCCTGCACGGCGCCAAGAAGGGCCTCAAGGACTTCATCGCGCCGCAGGGCATGTTCGAGGACCTCGGGCTGAAGTACGTCGGGCCGATCGACGGACACGACATCGAGGCGCTGGAGTCGGCCCTGGCGCGCGCCAAGCGCTTCGGCGGCCCGGTCATCGTGCACTGCCTCACCGAGAAGGGCCGTGGCTACCAGCCGGCCCTTCAGGACGAGGCCGACCGCTTCCACGGCATCGGTCCCATCCACCCCGACACCGGCCTGCCCGTCAAGGCCTCGGGCGCCGACTGGACGTCGGTCTTCGGCGACGAGATGGTCCAGCTCGGCAAGGAGCGCGAGGACATCGTCGCCATCACGGCCGCGATGCTGCAGCCCGTCGGCCTCAAGAAGTTCGCGGACGCCTTCCCGGACCGCATCTACGACGTCGGCATCGCCGAGCAGCACGGTGCCGTGTCCGCGGCGGGCCTGGCCACGGGCGGCGTCCACCCCGTCTTCGCCGTCTACGCCACCTTCCTCAACCGCGCCTTCGACCAGGTCCTCATGGACGTCGCGCTGCACAAGTGCGGGGTCACCTTCGTGCTCGACCGGGCCGGCGTGACCGGCACCGACGGCGCCTCCCACAACGGCATGTGGGACATGTCGATCCTTCAGGTCGTGCCCGGCCTCAGGCTCGCCGCCCCGCGCGACGCCGACCAGGTGCGCGCGCAGCTGCGCGAGGCCGTCCAGGTCAAGGACGCGCCGACCGTGGTCCGTTTCTCCAAGGGCGCCGTCGGCCCCGCCGTCCCCGCCGTCGGCCGCGTCGGCGGCATGGACGTGCTGCGCGAGCCCGGCACCGACACCCCGGACGTGCTGCTCGTCTCCGTCGGCGCCCTCGCGCCGATGTGCCTGGAGATCGCCGGTCTGCTCGACAAGCAGGGCATCACCACCACCGTCGTCGACCCGCGCTGGGTCAAGCCCGTCGACGAGGCCATGGCCCCGCTCGCCGAGCGGCACCGCGTGGTCGTCACCGTCGAGGACAACTCCCGTGTCGGCGGCGTCGGCTCGGCGGTCGCCCAGGCACTGCGCGACGCGGGCGTCGACGTCCCGCTGCGTGACTTCGGCATCCCGCCGCGCTTCCTCGACCACGCCTCCCGCGCCGAGGTCATGACCGAGATCGGCCTCACCGCGCCCGACATCGCCCGCCAGGTCACCGGGCTGGTCTCCAAGCTGGACGGCCGGTTCGACCGCACGGCGGCCGACGTCGACTCGGTGGAGCCCGCCCGGGACTGACAACACCGGTACGGCCGGATGGGCCGGTTCCGCCACTCGTGTCGGTGGCGGAACCGGCCCATCTGTGTGAATCCCCCCGCGCCGGGGCAGGCGTACCACGCCCCCTCTCGATCATGTCGAGGACGACAAGTGTGGGAGGTACGACCGTGAGCAGCACACTCTTCCGGACGAAGAGAGTAGAGCAGTCCATCCTCGATACCGAGGAGCCAGAGCACGCGCTCAAGAAGTCCTTGTCCGCGCTGGATCTGACCGTCTTCGGCGTCGGTGTCATCATCGGCACCGGCATCTTCGTCCTGACCGGCACCGTCGCCAAGGACAACGCCGGGCCCGCGGTGGCCCTGGCGTTCGTCGTGTCCGGCGTCGTCTGCGCGCTGGCCGCGCTCTGCTATGCCGAGTTCGCGTCCACGCTCCCGGTCGCCGGGTCGGCGTACACGTTCTCGTACGCCTCCCTCGGTGAACTGCCCGCCTGGATCATCGGCTGGGACCTGGTCCTGGAGTTCGCGCTCGGGACGGCGGTGGTGGCCGTCGGCTGGTCCGGCTACATCCAGTCGCTCATGGACAACGCGGGCTGGACGATGCCCGACGCCCTCGGCAGCCGGGAGGGCGCCGACGCCTTCGGCTTCGACATCCTCGCCGCCGCGCTCGTCCTCGTCCTGACCTTCATCCTCGTCCTCGGCATGAAGCTGTCCGCGCGGATCACGTCCCTGGTCGTCGCCATCAAGCTGGCCGTCGTCCTGACCGTGATCATCGCCGGCGCGTTCCTGATCGACGCCGACAACTACGACCCGTTCATCCCGAAGACCCAGACGGTGGACGCCGCCAGCAATCTCGACGCCCCGCTGATTCAGCTCATGTTCGGCTGGGCCCCGTCCAACTTCGGCGTGATGGGCATCTTCACCGCCGCGTCCGTCGTGTTCTTCGCCTTCATCGGCTTCGACGTCGTGGCCACGGCGGCCGAGGAGACCAAGAACCCGCAGCGCGACATGCCGCGCGGCATCATCGGCTCACTCGTGATCTGCACCACGCTGTACGTCCTCGTGTCGATCGTCGTCACGGGCATGCAGCACTACACCCGGCTGTCCGTGGACGCCCCGCTCGCCGACGCGTTCAAGGACACCGGGCATCCCTGGTACGCGGGCTTCATCAGCTTCGGCGCCGCGGTCGGCCTGACGACGGTCTGCATGATCCTGCTCCTCGGTCAGACCCGTGTCTTCTTCGCGATGAGCCGGGACGGACTGCTGCCCCGCTTCTTCTCGCACGTCCACCCCCGCTTCAGGACGCCGCACCGGCCGACGATCCTGCTCGGCGTGATCATCGCGGTCCTGGCCGGCTTCACCCCGCTGACCGAACTCGCCGCCCTGGTGAACATCGGCACGCTGTTCGCCTTCGTGGTCGTGGCGATCGGCGTGATCATCCTCCGCAAGACCCGCCCCGACCTGCACCGGTCCTTCCGCACCCCGTGGGTGCCCTTCCTCCCGATCCTGTCGGTGTTGGCCTCGCTGTGGCTGATGATCAACCTGCCTGCCGAGACATGGGTCCGGTTCGCCATCTGGATGGCCATCGGCTCGGTCGTGTACTTCCTCTACGGCCGCTCCCACAGCCGCCTCGGGCGGCACGAGGAGACGACCCTGTCCGAGGTGGAGAAGGGACAGCCCGGGGACACCGCGTAGGCGGAACCGACGCTGCAAGGGCCGCGTACGGCAGCCGGCTACGGCCGGACCGTGCGCGGCCCTGCCACGTCCGCCCCCAACTCGGACACCCGCCGCCGCAGTTCCCGATCCGCGGTCACCACCAGGCAGGGCCGTCCGTCCGCCCGCGCGACCAGCTCGACCATGTGGTCGTCGCCGCTCCCGGCAGCGGACTCCACCCGCACCCCCGGCACGCTCTCCACGCCCCGGGCGGCCCCCTCGACCACGAGCACGATCTCAACGGGCCCCGCACGCCCCGGCACTCCGTCCGCCGCCAGCCGGTCCCGCAGCCGCTCCGCGGCCCCCCGCCGGTCCCGCCACCATCCGTCGGGCACCGACCCGACGACGTTCGCGGCGTCGACGATCACGAGCAGTGGCACGTCGTCGGGCAGGGAGCCGTCTTCAGCCGGGGGGACGTCGTCAGTCGGGGGGACGTCGGCAGTCATGGGGCAAGGGTCGCACGGCTCACCCCGGGGCCTTGTCCTCCTCGAAGTCCTCCGCGAAGCTCGCGAAGTAGGCCGCCGCCATGTCCTCGTCCCCATGCCCCTGTGCATCGGCCCGTTCGAACCGTTCCGCGCTCGCCGCGGCCACATCCAGGCGTACGCCGTGCCGCTCGCCCGCCGCCACGATGAGCCGCGCGTCCTTCGCCGCCGTGGTCACCGCGAACTGGGCCGGGGTCAGCCCGCCGTTCAGCACCAGGCCCGTCTTGGCCCGCAGATAGCCCATGTCGAGCGGACCCCCGTCGATCACCTCGAAGAACCGCTGTGGATCCACATCGAGGGCCTTGGACAGCGCCAGCACCTCACTGGCCGCGTTCGTCACCGCGAGCACCCAGCTGTTGGCGACCAGCTTCAGCCGTGTCGCAGTGCCGGCCGCGCCGTCCTCGCCGGTCCATACCGTACGGGCGCCGACGGCGTCGAACACCGGCGTCACCGTCTCGCGCCCCTTGACGGGCCCGGCCGCCAGCACGGTGAGCTGACCGGCCTCGGCCGGCTGGCGGGTGCCGAGCACCGGGGCGTCGTAGAAGACCAGGCCGTGCTCGCGGGCGAAGGCGGCCAGGTCGGCGATCCCCTCGATGCCGGCGGTCGTCGACTGCATCCAGACGGCACCGGAGCGCAGTGCGGGCGCCGCGTCCCGCATGACGTCCAGCGTCGCGGGACCGTCGTACAGCATGGTCAGGACGACGTCGGCGTCCCGGACCGCCTCGGCGGGGGTGTCGGTGACGAGGGCGCCGTCGGCGGCCAGGGGCTCGGCCTTGGGGCGGGTGCGGTTCCAGGCGCGGACGGTGTGCCCCGCCTTGACCAGGTTGCGGGCCATTGCGGCGCCCATGATTCCGGTGCCCAGGACGCTCACGGTGAGCTTGTCGGTCATGACGTCGACTTCCTGTTCTCGTGCGGACGTTGCTGTGATCCAGCTTGCCCGGGGTCGGGGCACGCCGTCCGCATGCCCCCGAATAGAGTGAACCGGTGAACGGCGACTGGCTCATCCGCGGCCGCGACGGCCGCCTCAGCGTCTATCTGCCGACCGACGACGCCGTCCTGTGCCGGGCGGAACTCGGACCCGGCGGCCCCTGGGAACCCGCGCGTCGGCTCGGCGGCGAGCAGAAGCTGCGCCCCGGCCCCGCGGTCGGCCAGGGCGCCGACCGCTACGCCCATCTGGCCGCCTGGCGTCCCACCAAGCCGGGCGAGGCGGGCCTGGTGCACTCCACGCACTTCCGCCCGCGCCTCGCGGCCCTGGACTGGATCCCCATCGGCCACCCGAACCGGACCGGCGACCGCACGGGCATGCCCGCCGTCACGGTCGACGCGCAAGGGCGGTGCCATGTCTTCGTCCGCAACAAGGGGGGCGGAGTGAGCATGCTCGGGCAGAAGGCGGTCGGCGGCTGGGGCCCGTGGCGTGACCTCAAGGGGCGTGAGGTCGACGAGCGGCTGGCCGCCGTGACGGGGGAGTCCGGGCTCGTCGAGCTGTACGCGGCAGTCCCCGGAGCCATCCTGCACTGGCGGCAGGAGAGTCCGGGCGCCGTCCCGGTCCTGGAGGAGGCGATGGAGACCCCGGTACGCCCGGGCACGCTCCGCGCCCTCGCGACCTCCGCCGAGCACACCACCCTCTTCTACGCGGACGACTCCGGCGACCTGTGCGCCTGGCGCCCCGGCACCAAGCCGGTCACCCTGCTTGCGTCCGCGGGCCCCGGCGCGGTCTCCGTGATCCGCTGCGAACTCGACGGCCACGACTGCACGTTGCTCGCCCAGCGCTCGGCGAGCGGGCGTGTGGCTTTCGCCGCGTATCCGACGGAGCAGGAGTCGGCGGGGGCGTGGTGGACGGAGTCCGGACCGCAGCTCGCGGCGGACGCGGTGGTGGCGCTGGCGCTGGACGAGGACGAGCGGGTGGTGGCGGCCACGATGTCCCCGTCGACCGGGCAGCTGCTGATCACCCGACGCAAGGAGGAGCCGGGGCTGGCGCTGGAGGCCTGGCGAGAGGTCTGACTCCCCGGGAGGTCCGACCCGCCGCCCACGCGAACGACCCCCCACCCACACGCAAGGCCTTCCACCCGCGCGAAAGGGCCCCTGCCGGAGCAGGGGCCCTTACTGGCGTACGAGTCGTGCTACGCCGGAACCGACGCCACGCCCGGCGCCAGGAACTTCTTGCCGTTCACGCGCTCGGAGACACCCTCGCGGTCCAGGTACGGCGTGATGCCGCCCAGGTGGAAGGGCCACCCGGCGCCCGTGATCAGGCACAGGTCGATGTCCTGGGCCTCGGCGACGACGCCCTCGTCGAGCATGAGCCCGATCTCCTGGGCGACGGCGTCGAGGACGCGCTCGCGGACCTGCTCCTCGGTGAGGACGGAGTCGCCCTGCTTCAGCAGCGCGGCGACCTCCGGGTCCAGCTCCGGCTTCCCGCTGTCGTACACGTAGAAGCCGCGCTTGCCCGCCTTGACGACGGCCGCGAGGTTCGGGGAGACCGTGAAGCGGTCGGGGAAGGACCGGTTGAGGGTCTCGGAGACGTGCAGACCGATCGCGGGACCGACCAGCTCCAGCAGCACCAGCGGGGACATCGGCAGACCGAGCGGCTCGATGGCCTTCTCGGCGACCTCGACCGGGGTGCCCTCGTCGATGACGTTCTGGATCTCGCCCATGAAGCGGGTGAGGATGCGGTTCACGACGAACGCCGGGGCGTCCTTCGTCAGGACCGCGGTCTTCTTCAGCTTCTTGGCGACGGCGAAGGCCGTGGCCAGGGAGGCGTCGTCCGTCTTCTCGCCGCGGACGATCTCGAGCAGAGGCAGGACCGCGACCGGGTTGAAGAAGTGGAAGCCGACGACCCGCTCGGGGTTCTTCAGCTTCGACGCCATCTCGGAGACCGAGAGCGACGAGGTGTTGGTGGCGAAGATCGCGTGCGCCGGGGCGACCGCCTCGACCTCCGCGAACACCTGCTGCTTGACGCCGATCTCCTCGAACACGGCCTCAATGATGAAGTCCGCGTCCGCGAAGCCCTCGGCCTTGTCCAGCACACCGCTGACCAGGGCCTTGAGACGGTTGGCCTTGTCCTGGTTGATACGGCCCTTGCCGAGCAGCTTCTCGATCTCGGCGTGGACGTAGCCCACACCCTTGTCGACGCGCTCCTGGTCGATGTCGGTCAGCACGACCGGCACCTCCAGACGGCGCAGGAAGAGCAGGGCGAGCTGCGAGGCCATCAGACCGGCGCCAACGACGCCGACCTTGGTGACCGGGCGCGCCAGGTTCTTGTCCGGGGCGCCGGCCGGGCGCTTGCCGCGCTTCTGCACCAGGTTGAAGGCGTAGATGCCGGAGCGCAGTTCGCCACCCATGATCAGGTCGGCGAGCGCCTTGTCCTCGGCGTCGTAGCCCTGCTGGAGGTCGCCGTTCTTGGCGGCGGCGATGATGTCGAGGGCGCGGTAGGCGGCCGGAGCGGCCCCGTGCACCTTGGAGTCCGCGATGAAACGGCCCTTGGCGACGGCCTGGTCCCAAGCCTCACCGCGGTCGATCACCGGACGCTCGACCTCGACGTCGCCCTTCACGACCTGGGCGGTCCAGATCAGCGACTGCTCCAGGAAGTCGGCGCCCTCGAAGATGGCGTCGGCGATGCCCAGGTCGAAGACCTGCCGGCCCTTGAGCTGCTTGTTCTGGTTGAGGCTGTTCTCGATGATCACCGAGACGGCCTTCTCGGCGCCGATCAGGTTCGGCAGGATCGTGCAGCCGCCCCAGCCGGGGACCAGGCCGAGGAAGACCTCGGGGAGCGAGAAGGCCGGGAGCGCCTTGGAGACGGTCCGGTACTGGCAGTGCAGACCGACCTCGACGCCACCGCCCATCGCGGCGCCGTTGTAGTACGCGAAGGTCGGGACGGCGATGCCGGCGAGGCGCTTGAAGACCTCGTGGCCGCCCTTGCCGATGGCGAGCGCGTCCTTGTGCTCCTTGAGTAGCTCGACGCCCTTGAGGTCGGCGCCGACGGCGAAGATGAACGGCTTGCCGGTGATGCCGACGCCGACGATGTCGCCGGCCGCGGCCTCCGCCTCGACCTGGTCGATGGCGGTGTCGAGGTTGGCCAGCGACTGCGGGCCGAAGGTGGTCGGCTTGGTGTGGTCGAAGCCGTTGTCCAGCGTGATCAGGGCGAAGCGCCCGGCGCCGAACGGCAGGTCGAGGTGGCGTACGTGCGCGGACGTCACGACCTCGTCGGGGAACAGCTCGGCCGCTCCCTTGAGAAGCTCAGCGGTGCTCACTTGTCGCCTCCGGCGTCCTTGTGGTGCGGGTTCTCCCAGATCACCGTGGCGCCCATGCCGAAGCCGACGCACATGGTGGTGAGGCCGTAGCGGACCTCCGGCTGCTCCTCGAACTGGCGGGCCAGCTGCGTCATCAGACGGACGCCGGAGGAGGCGAGCGGGTGGCCGTAGGCGATGGCGCCGCCGTACTGGTTGACGCGCGCGTCGTCGTCGGCGATGCCGTAGTGCTCCAGGAACGCGAGCACCTGGACGGCGAAGGCCTCGTTGATCTCGAAGAGGTTGATGTCCTCGATCGACAGGCCGGCCTTGGCGAGGGCCTTCTCGGTCGCCGGGATCGGGCCGTAGCCCATGACCTCGGGCTCGACGCCCGCGAAGGCGTACGAGACCAGGCGCATCTTCACCGGGAGGTTGTTCTCGCGGGCGAAGTCCTCGGACGCGATGATCGAGGCGGTGGCGCCGTCGTTCAGACCGGCCGCGTTACCGGCGGTGACCCGGCCGTGGACGCGGAACGGCGTCTTGAGGCCGGACAGGCTCTCCAGGGTCGTACCCGGACGCATCGGCTCGTCGGCGGTGACCAGGCCCCAGCCCGTCTCACCGGCCTCGGCGTTGGTCCGGCGCACGGAGACCGGCACCAGGTCCTGCTGGATCTTGCCGTTGGCGTACGCCTTGGCGGCCTTCTCCTGCGAACGCACCGCGTACTCGTCGGCGCGCTGCTTGGTGATCGTCGGGTAGCGGTCGTGCAGGTTCTCGGCGGTCATGCCCATGAACAGCGCCGACTCGTCGACCAGCTTCTCGCTGACGAAGCGCGGGTTGGGGTCCACGCCCTCGCCCATCGGGTGGCGGCCCATGTGCTCGACACCACCGGCGATGACGGCGTCGTAGGCACCGAAGGCGATCGAACCGGCGACGGACGTCACGGCGGTCAGGGCGCCGGCGCACATGCGGTCGATGGAGTAGCCGGGCACCGACTGCGGGAGGCCCGCGAGGATGCCGGCCGTGCGGCCGAGGGTGAGGCCCTGGTCACCGATCTGCGTGGTCGCGGCGATGGCGACCTCGTCGATCTCCTTCGGGTCGAGACCGGGGTTGCGGCGCAGCAGCTCCCGGATCGCCTTCACGACGAGGTCGTCGGCGCGGGTCTCGTGGTAGATGCCCTTCGGGCCCGCCTTGCCGAACGGGGTGCGGACGCCGTCGACGAAGACGACGTCCCTGACGGTACGAGGCACGATGGCTCTCCTCCAGAGGTGCGGGATCTGCACTGCTGCGCTGCGCAAGCGCTGAGCGCGCGCTCAGGCTCATGCTACTTATGAGTAACGTAGCTGCACAGTCCTGGAGGGTGGAGCGGCGAAGGTCACATCCCGGGGCGGGTGCCGAGGTTCAATTCCAGGGGGTGCCGTCGCCCCCTCGGAGTCAGTACCGGCCTGTGTCATCGCCCCCTACGAGGCGGCCCCGCCTGGACGGCGCAGGCGCTGAGGATCTTGGCGTGATCTCGACGTCGCTGTTCCGCTTCAAGGGCCCGCTCGGCGCCCATGGGGAAGCGATCTCGGCAGGAGCGGTGCTGGTGATCCTGCCGAGGCTGATCGTCTTCCGGCGAGGCGCCGCTAGGCGGACAAGGCGGCAACCAACACCGGCGTGACCTGTTCGACCTGCCAGGCCCGAGCCCCGTAACCGGCCAGCGCCTCCGCGACCGACTCGGCGTCGGCGACCTTCGGCGGCTCCCAGCAGACCCGGCGAACGGTGTCCGGAGTGATCAGGTTCTCCTGCGGCATGTTGAGCTGCTCGGCCAGCGCGGACACGGCGGCCCGAGCCGCAGAGAGCCGAGCTGCGGCAGCAGGGTCCTTGTCGGCCCAGGCACGGGGCGGCGGCGGCCCCGTAACGGGCTGCCCCGGCGCCGGCAACTGCGACTCGGTCAGAGCCTTCGCACGATCGACGGCGGCCTGCCACTGCTCCAGCTGCCGCCGCCCCATGCGATGCCCGAACCCGTTCAGCGCGGTGAGGGCGTGCACATTGCCCGGCAGGGAAAGCGCGGCCTCCACGATGGCCGCGTCCGACAGCACCTTGCCCGGCGACACGTCCCGCTTCTGGGCGATACGGTCACGCGTCTCCCACAACTCCCGCACGACGCCCAGCTGCCGACGCCGCCGCACCTTGTGCATCCCGGACGTCCGCCGCCACGGATCCTTGCGCGGCTCCGCAGGGGGCGCGGTCGCGATCGCCTCGAACTCCTGCCGCGCCCACTCCAGCTTCCCCTGCCGGTCCAGCTCCTTCTCCAGCGCGTCGCGCAGATCCACGAGGAGCTCGACATCCAGCGCGGCGTACCGCAGCCACGGCTCGGGCAGCGGCCGCGTCGACCAGTCGACGGCCGAGTGACCCTTCTCCAGGACGAACCCGAGCACGCCCTCGACCATCGCACCGAGGCCGACTCTCGGGAAACCGGCGAGCCGCCCGGCCAGCTCGGTGTCGAAGAGCAGGGTCGGCACCATGCCTATCTCGCGCAGACAGGGCAGATCCTGGGTGGCCGCGTGCAGCACCCACTCGACGCCGGACAGCGCCTCGCCGAGTCCCGACAGATCGGGACAGGCCACGGGGTCGATCAGCGCCGACCCCGCGCCCGCGCGGCGTAGCTGCACGAGATAGGCGCGCTGGCCGTATCGGTACCCGGACGCGCGTTCGGCGTCGACGGCCACGGGGCCGGAGCCGGCGCCGAAGGCGGCGATCACTTCAGCGAGCGCGGCCTCGTCGGCGATCACGGGCGGAATGCCCTCTCGGGGCTCCAGCAAAGGGATCGGCGCCTCCGTAACAGAAGACCCGTTGTCTTCCGGAGGGGCGCCTCCGGTGGTTCGCAGTGAACTGTCTGCTGCGGTCTCTTGGGCGTCGGTCACATGTCAAGGGTATCTGTGTATGGACAGCGCCCGCCGACGGAACGTTCCGTCGGCGGGCGCCTGAGGGTCGTAAACCAGTCAGCCACGTGAAGGTTCCGGTCCACGACAGATGAGGGACGCGGGCGGGATCAGCGGCCGATCCCGTTCACGTCAGTGAATGATCAAGCGTTCATGGATTCAGTGGATGATGCCCGTCCGCAGGGCCACGGCGACCATTCCGGCGCGGTCACCGGTGCCGAGCTTGCGGGCGATGCGGGCGAGGTGGCTCTTGACGGTCAGGGCGGACAGGCCCATCGAGACGCCGATCGCCTTGTTCGACTGGCCCTCCGCCACCAGTCGCAGCACCTCGACCTCGCGACCGGACAGCTCGCGGTAGCCGCCCGGGTGGCTCGGGGCGCCCGGGTGGCGACGGTGCATACGGGCGGCGGCGGCGCCGATGGGGGCGGCACCGGGCCGGGTGGGGAGCCCGACGTTGGTGCGGGTGCCGGTGACGACGTAACCCTTCACGCCGCCGGCGAGGGCGTTGCGAACGGCGCCGATGTCGTCGGCGGCGGAGAGGGCGAGGCCGTTGGGCCAACCCGCGGCGCGGGTCTCGGACAGGAGGGTGAGGCCGGATCCGTCGGGCAGGTGGACGTCGGCGACGCAGATGTCGCGGGGGTTGCCGATGCGGGGACGAGCCTCCGCGATGGACGAGGCCTCGATGACGTCGCGTACGCCGAGCGCCCAGAGATGACGGGTGACGGTGGAGCGGACGCGGGGATCGGCCACGACCACCATGGCGGTCGGCTTGTTCGGGCGGTAGGCGACCAGGCTTGCGGGCTGCTCAAGGAGAACGGACACCAGGCCTCCTGGGTGCGGGGACGGCTTTCAAGGTCACAGTCGTCTTCGGCACCAAACCCGTGGCCCTTTAGAGAAAGATCACGATTTAGTGAGTAACAATCGGGGCAATTCAGACACACGGTCGATCGACTGGCGCGGAAATCGGCTCGATCAAGGACGGTTCCTGACCGAAAGTGGCCGTATCGACAAAGTGACGGTCAAGTCGGTGGCGGTCACCGTGCGTGGTGGGCACAACGAGGAGCCGTCACGGCAAGTGACGGCTACAGGGTCAACGGCGGTTATGGGGTGAGCGGCGGTCAGCGGGACTGCGGGTCCCGCCGCTGCGGCAGCGTCACCACCGACGCGTCGCCCGGACCCGCCGGGGGCAGCCCCGCGACCTGGGCGAGCAGATCGCACCAGGCCGTCAGGTGGGCCGCGGTGTCCGGAACGCCGCCCAGGCCCTCGCGCGGCGTCCAGGAGGCGCGGATCTCGATCTGCGAGGACGCCGGGCGCTCGGACAGGCCGCCGAAGTAGTGGGAGCTCGCCCGTGTGACGGTGCCGCTCGGTTCGCCGTACGACAGCCCGCGCGCCTGGAGCGCGCCGGTCAGCCAGGACCAGCACACGTCGGGCAGGAGCGGGTCGACGGCCATCTCCGGCTCCAGCTCCGCCCGCACCAGGGTCACCAGCCGGAAGGTGCCCCGCCAGGCGTCGTGGCCCGCCGGGTCGTGCAGCAGCACCAGCCGGCCGTCGGCCAGGTCGTGGTCGCCGTCGACGACGGTGGCCTCCAGCGCGTACGCGTACGGAGCCAGGCGCTGGGGCGCCTTGGTCTGCTCGACCTCGATCTGCGGCCGCAACCGACTGCTGCGCAGGGCGTCGACCGCGGCGCGGAACGCCGGTGGAGCCGTACTGCTCGAATGCCGGTCCGCCTCCCCTTTGTCCCTCGCCTCATCCATTCCGCCACTGCCGTCCGACAGTCTTCCCTGAGCCGCAGCCATGCCGGGAAGATTAAGGGGAACCGGGGCTTCGTGCAGGGAGGGACACCCGGACAACACGGCAACCCCAGCGCCCGGCCTGTTGCGGCCGTGCGAGACTTGCCCCCGTGAGTGCCAACCAGACGCCGCCGACCGCCACGTACGATTCCGCCTTCCTCAAGGCGTGCAGGCGCGAGCCCGTGCCGCACACGCCCGTGTGGTTCATGCGGCAGGCCGGGCGCTCCCTGCCGGAGTACCGCAAGGTCCGCGAGGGCATCGGGATGCTCGACTCCTGCATGCGGCCGGAGCTGGTCACCGAGATCACCCTGCAGCCCGTACGCAGGCACAACGTGGACGCGGCGATCTACTTCAGCGACATCGTCGTCCCGCTCAAGGCCATCGGCATCGACCTCGACATCAAGCCCGGCGTCGGCCCGGTCGTCGAGCGCCCCATCCGCACCCGCGCCGACCTGGCCCAGCTGCGTGACCTGACCCCCGAGGACGTCTCGTACGTCACCGAGGCCATCGGCCTGCTCACCCGCGAGCTCGGGGCCACTCCGCTCATCGGATTCGCGGGTGCGCCTTTCACCCTTGCGAGTTACCTCGTCGAGGGCGGTCCGTCCCGCACGTACGAGAACGCCAAGGCGATGATGTACGGCGACCCGGAGCTCTGGGCCGACCTGCTCGACCGCCTCGCGGACATCACGGCCGCGTTCCTCAAGGTGCAGATCGACGCCGGCGCCTCCGCGGTCCAGCTGTTCGACTCGTGGGCCGGCGCGCTCGCCCCCGCCGACTACGTGCGCTCGGTGATGCCCGCCTCCTCGAAGGTCTTCAAGGCGGTCGAGTCCTACGGCGTCCCGCGCATCCACTTCGGTGTGGGCACCGGTGAGCTGCTGAAGCTCATGGGCGAGGCCGGCGCCGACGTCGTCGGTGTCGACTGGCGCGTCCCGCTCGACGAGGCCGCCCGCCGCGTCGGTCCCGGCAAGGCGCTCCAGGGCAACCTGGACCCGACGGTCCTGTTCGCCGGCACCGCGGCCGTCGAGGCCAAGACCCGCGAGGTCCTCGACACGGCCGCCGGTCTGGAGGGCCACGTCTTCAACCTCGGCCACGGCGTCATGCCGTCCACGGACCCGGACGCGCTGACCCGCCTCGTCGAGTACGTCCACACGCAGACGGCTCGCTGACGGCGCTCACCACGTGTGGGGCCGCGCTCTCCTGCCGAACAGCAGGCCGCGCGGCTCCGGCGGCGGCGGTGTTCCCGGCTTGAGCGGCCAGGCGAGCGCCATGCCGGCCAGGAAGCCGACGATGTGCGCCGCATAGGCCACGGTGCCCGCGTCGGAGACGCCGTCGCCGTTCGAGTACACCGCCTGCAGCACGAACCAGAACCCGAGCACCAGCCAGGCGGGCAGCCGTAGCGGCAGGAAGATCAGGAACGGCACGAGGACCCACACTCTGGCCTTCGGATACAGCACCAGATAGGCGCCCAGTACGCCCGCGACGGCCCCGGAGGCGCCGATCAGCGGTTCGGCGGAGTCGTCGTTGAGGAGGGCGAAGCCGTACGACGCCGCGTATCCGCAGACGACGTAGAAGAGGAAGTACCGCACGTGGCCCATGCGGTCCTCGATGTTGTTGCCGAAGATCAGCAGGAACAGCATGTTGCCCAGCAGGTGCAGCCAGCCGCCGTGCAGGAACATCGCCGTGAAGACCGACAGGGCAGGGGACTTGTCGTAGCCGGGCGGGCCGATCACACAGCCCGGGCCCCGCGGGCCGACGGCGACCTCGCCGGTCGGCACCACTCCCGGCAGCTGACCGTGGATCAACTCCCTCGGCACCGCAGCGTACTGGTCCAGGAACGCGTGCAGATGGCACAGCTGGGACAGGCTGCTCTCGCCGGCCACGGCGCCCGCTGTGCCGGGCGTGGACAGGAAGACGAGGACGTTCGCGGCGATCAGTGCGTATGTCACCCAGGGGGTGCGGCGCACCGGGTTCACGTCATGGACGGGGATGACCACGAGATGTATCTGCCCCCGATGTGTGCCACGAATCGGTGAACGGGCCCGTCGCCGCGCGCGTATGTGTCGGCAACCGCCCGTGGCACGGGGAAGGCGGGTCGCGGGGTCTACGTGAGGAACAGGCGATGAACGACCGAGTTACTCCTCCGATTCACGCGTTGCCCGACGGGGAGGCCGAGATCGCGGTGGTGGTGCGGCTGCCGTGGGAAGACGTGGCTCGGCTGGGGCAGGAGGCCGGCCGCCTCGCTTCGCAGATGCAGCGGCCGGTGACGCTGGACGAGGCCGTCAGCCATCGGCTGCGGTCGGTCCGGCCGGGGGCCGCGCATGCGAAGCCGGCGGGGGAGCAGCCGGCTGCCGCCGCGGCCATGCCGCCGAGTGTGAGTGCGTCCGTGTCCTCGTTGCCTTCTCGGCCGCCGGCTGAGCAGGCTCGGCAGGCCATTGAGCGGATCAACGGATCCGCCTAGTCGCCGTCGGGGGTGTGGGGGTTCGGCGGCTGCGGGTGCGTTGTGGCTGGTCGCGCCGTTCCCCGCGCCCCTAGGTGGGCTGTCCTACTGCCTTCACAGCCTTACGGGCCGCTACGAGCACGGGATCCCAGACCGGGGAGAACGGGGGCGCGTATCCGAGGTCCAGGGACACCATCTGTTCCACCGTCATGCCGGCCGTCAGGGCGACCGCCGCGATGTCGACTCGCTTGCCCGCGCCCTCGCGGCCGACGATCTGGACGCCCAGGAGGCGGCCCGTGCGGCGTTCGGCGAGCATCTTGACCGTCATCAGCGAGGAGTTGGGGTAGTAGCCCGCGCGGCTCGTCGATTCGATCGTGGCCGTGACGTACTGCAGGCCGGCCCGGCGGGCGTCCTTCTCGCGCAGGCCCGTGCGGGCGATCTCCAGGTCGCAGACCTTGCTGACGGCCGTGCCGACGACGCCGGGGAACGTGGCGTAGCCGCCGGCGGCGTTCGTGCCGATGACCTGGCCGTGCTTGTTGGCGTGCGTGCCGAGGGCGATGTGGCGTTCCTGGCCGGACACCAGGTCGAGGACCTCCACGCAGTCGCCGCCCGCCCAGATGTTCTCGTGGCCGCGTACCCGCATGGCGAGGTCGGTCAGCAGGCCGCCGTGGTCGCCGAGGGGGAGGCCCGCCGCTCGCGCGAGCGTCGTCTCGGGGCGGACGCCGATGCCGAGGACGACCACGTCCGCGGGGTACTCCGCGTCCGACGTGGCCACCGCGCGGACCCGGCCGTCCCCGCCGGTGAGGATCTTGGTGACCTCGGTGTCGTTGACCATGGTGATGCCGAGGCCCTCCATGGCCTCGTGCACCAGACGGCCCATGTCCGCGTCGAGCGTGGACATGGGTTCGCTGCCCCGGTTGACGACCGTGACCTCGTAGCCGCGGTTGATGAGCGCCTCGGCCATCTCCACGCCGATGTAGCCCGCGCCGACGACCACCGCGCGCCGGCCACGCGTGTGTTCCAGCGTGTCGATCAGGGCCTGGCCGTCGTCGAGGGTCTGCACGCCGTGGACGCCGGGGGCGTCGGCGCCCGGCATGTCGGGGCGGATCGGGCGGGCGCCGGTCGCGATCACGAGTTTGTCGTACGACGTCCAGGACTCGGCGCCGGAATCGACGTCACGCGCGCGTACCCGGCCCCCTGCCACGTCGATCTCCGTGACCTCGGTCCGCATGCGCAGGTCGATGTCCCGCGCGCGGTGCTCCTCGGCCGTACGGGCGATCAACCGGTCGCGCTCCGGGACGTCGCCGCCCACCCAGTACGGGATGCCGCAGGCCGAGAAGGAGGTGAAGTGGCCGCGTTCGAACGCCACGATCTCCAGCTCCTCGGCGCTCTTCAGGCGCCGCGCCTGCGACGCCGCGGACATCCCCGCGGCGTCGCCCCCGATGACGACCAGTCGTTCTCGCGTTCCCGACCCACCACTCGCAGCGCTCATGTTCATGCGAACACGCTACGAGCGCCGGGCATTTCAGTCCCGCTCGCCGCCCTGTTCGGCGCCGCGCTCGTCCCCCGCGTGCGTGCGCCCCGGTGCCTGGCGGGCCGTCGGCAGCGGACCCAGGGCGGTCGTCGCGGGCGCGGCCGCCGGGCGGCGGGGCATCCGGGGCCGCAGGACCTTCAGCCACAGCAACACGATCAGTGCCGTCACCGCGGCGAACGGCAGCACGGCGCCGAACGCCACCGCGAGCCAGCGCAGCATCGTCACGAACGCGCCCCAGCCGCCCGCCAGCGCGTCCAGGAAGCCGGGGTCCTCGTCCTTCGGGGCCGCCTTCTTCACCGGCGTCTCCGACAGGGAGAGGGTGATCGTGGCCAGGCTGGTGCGGTCCTTCAGGGACGCCTGCTGAGCCAGCAGCGCCTCAAGGTCGGCCTGGCGGGAGCTCAGCTCGCCCTCCAGCGTGACCACGTCGCTGAGCCTGGTCGCCCGGTCCATCAGCTCGCGGATCCGGGCCACGCTGGCACGCTGCGACGTGATGCGGCTCTCCACGTCCACGACCTGGTCGGTGACGTCCTGCGCCTTGGCGCTGCGCTCGATCAGCTTGCCCGCGCCCTCCAGATCGGCGAGGACCTCGGCGTACTTGTCGACGGGCACGCGCAGGACGACGCGGGTGCGCTCGTGGCCCTTCCCGTCGCCGGTCGTCGTCTCGTTGCCGACGTAGCCACCCGCGTTCTCGGTGGTGGCGCGGGCCTCGTCGAGGGCCTTCGGTACGTCCTTGACCTGCACGGTCAGCGAGGCCGTACGGATGATGTGGCTCGCCGTGGCCTTGGGCGGCGCGGTCGCCCGGTCCGCGCCGGAATCGCTGCCCGGGGCGCCCGCGTCCGCACTCGCCCGGACCTCCTCCTTGGCGGCGGCCCCGCCCCCGGCGGCGCTGCTGTCGGACCCCCCGTCGTCCGTGCCGCTGCAGCCGGTGAGCGCGAGGGCGGCGGCCAGCAGGAGGCCGGTCAGGACCTGAACCGGTCGTACGGGTGGTGCGGATCGTGTGGATCGTCGTGCGCGCATGTGGGCGTACCCCCGAGGGTTGTCGTGGCGAGTGATGCTTCTTCGACGCGGAAGTCCGGCCGAACGTTGGCGGGAAACGGTCCCGATGCGGTCACGGTCGGGACTCGTGCGGGACACCGGGGCGCGGACGGGTTGTCAGTGGGGTCTGAGAGGCTGGGGACATGCGCGAAGCTCAGACTCGTAGGGGTACGGGCCAGGTCGTCGTCATCGGCGGCGGGATCGCCGGTCTGGCGGCCGCCCACCGGCTGCTGGCCGCCGGCAGGCGGGTGACCGTCCTGGAGGCGTCGGACCGGGTCGGCGGCAAGCTGCTGCCCGGCACGATCGCCGGGGCGCGCGTGGACTTCGGCGCCGAGTCGATGCTGGCCCGCCGCCCCGAGGCGGTCGCTCTCGCCCGCGAGGTGGGCCTCGCCGACCGCCTCCGGTCGCCCGCCACCGCGACGGCCTCGATCTGGACCCGCGGCGCCCTGCGCCCCATGCCCAAGGGACATGTGATGGGCGTCCCCGGCACCGCCGCCGCCCTGACCGGCGTCCTGTCCGACGAGGGGCTGGCCCGCATCGAGCGCGACGCGGACCTGCCCCGCACGGAGGTCGGGGACGACGTGGCGGTCGGCGAGTACGTGGCGGCACGTCTCGGCCGCGAGGTGGTCGACCGCCTGGTCGAGCCCCTGCTGGGCGGCGTGTACGCGGGCGACGCGTACCGCATCTCGATGCGCTCGGCCGTGCCGCAGCTCTACCGGGCGGCGACGACGCACGACTCCCTCACCGAGGGCGTCCGCGAGATCCAGGCCAGGGCCGCCGCCGGCCGGCAGACCGGACCGGTGTTCATGGGCATCGAGGGCGGCGTGGGCCAACTCCCGCTCGCCGTCGCGGAGTCGGTGCGCTCGCGGGGCGGCGAGATCGTGACCGGGGCGCCGGTGACGGAGCTGCGCCGGGAGGCGTCCGAAGGGTGGCGTGTCGTCGCCGGTGACCGGGTGCTGCACGCCGACGCGGTCGTCGTCGCCGTACCCGCGCCGGCCGCCGCCGGCCTGCTGCGCGCCGAGGCCCCCGAGGCCGCCGCCGAGCTGGACGGCATCGAGTACGCCTCCATGGCCCTGGTCACCCTCGCCTACCGCCGGGCCGACACCGACCTGCCGGCGGGCAGCGGCTTCCTCGTGCCGCCGGTCGACGGGCGCACCATCAAGGCGTCGACGTTCGCCTCCCAGAAGTGGGGCTGGATCGCCGACGAGAACCCGGATGCGGTCGTGCTGCGCACATCCGTGGGCCGCTACGGCGAGGCGGAGATCCTCGGCCGCGACGACGACCACCTCGTCGACGTCTCCCGCCGGGACCTCCGGGCGGCCACCGGCCTCGGCGCCACCCCGCTGGAAACCCGCGTCACGCGCTGGACCGACGGCCTGCCCCAGTACCCGGTCGGCCACCACGCACGCGTGGCCCGCGTCCGCGGGCACGTCGCCAAGGTGCCGGGCCTCGCGGTGTGCGGCGCCCAGTACGACGGGGTGGGCATCCCCGCGTGCATCGCGAGCGCGTACGCCGCCGTGGACCAGCTCGACGGCGATCCGAGCGGTGTCGAGGAGCTCACCGCCAACCCGGTGCAGAGTCTGCACGGCGGAGCGGGAGAATAGGGGACATGAGTGACGACGCCTCCACCACCGAGTCCGGCAGGATCCCGAACAAGGGCAAGCTGGCCAAGGACCTCAACGAGGTCATCCGCTACACCCTCTGGTCCGTCTTCAAGCTGAAGGACGTCCTCCCCGAGGACCGCGCGGGGTACGCCGACGAGGTCCAGGAGCTGTTCGACCAGCTCGCCGCCAAGGACGTGACGATCCGCGGCACGTACGACGTGTCCGGGCTGCGCGCCGACGCCGACGTCATGATCTGGTGGCACGCCGAGACCAGCGACCAGCTCCAGGAGGCGTACAACCTCTTCCGCCGCACCCGGCTGGGCCGCGCCCTGGAGCCGGTCTGGTCGAACATGGCGCTGCACCGCCCCGCCGAGTTCAACCGCGCGCACATCCCGGCGTTCCTCGCCGACGAGACGCCCCGCGACTACGTCAGCGTCTACCCCTTCGTGCGCTCCTACGACTGGTACCTGCTGCCCGACGAGGACCGCCGCCGCATGCTCGCCGACCACGGCAAGATGGCCCGCGGCTACCCGGACGTGCGCGCCAACACCGTCGCGTCGTTCTCGCTCGGCGACTACGAGTGGATGCTGGCCTTCGAGGCCGACGAGCTGTACCGCATCGTCGACCTCATGCGCCACCTGCGTGCCTCGGAGGCCCGCATGCACGTCCGCGAAGAGGTGCCGTTCTACACGGGCCGTCGCAAGAGCGTGGCCGAGCTGGTGGCCGGGCTCGCCTGATCAGTGCGGGAGCCGGGCGGTGGCCTGCTGAGGCCGGCCGCCCGGCTTCGTCGCGGTGTGCTGCCTCAGCTTCTTCGCCTTGCTCTCGCCCGGGCGCTCCGGCTTGGGCTCGGGGTGCCCCTCGCACGCCGCGCGCCGGGCCGGGAGGCGGCCCTCCAGCAGGTAGGCGTCGACGTGACCGTTGACGCACGCGTTCGGGCCGTACGCGATGCCGTGCGTGCCGGCGTCCCGCTCGGTCACCAGTACCGAGCCCGACAGCCGCCGGTTCATCTCCAGCGCCCCGTCGTACGGCGTGGCGGCGTCCCGCTCGGCGGCCAGGATCAGGATCGGCGGCAACTCACCCCGCCCGGTCCGCACATCGAGCGGCTCCTGCCGGGGCGCCTGCCAGTAGGCGCACGGCAGGTTCATCCACGCGTTGTCCCAGGTCTCGAACGGCGCCACGCGCGCCAGCCGCGTGTTGTCCCGGTCCCAGACCGCCCAGTCCGTCGGCCAGGGCGCGTCGTTGCACTCCACGGCCGTGTAGACCGCGCTCGAGTTCTCGTCCTCGGCCGCCGCCTTTGCCGCCGGCGCGGCCAGCTCGACCAGCGGCTTCGGGTCGCCCTTCACATACGCCGACAGCGCCTTCGCGCGTGACGGCCAGTAGTCGTCGTAGTACCCGGCCTGCAGGAACGCCTCCTGCAGCTGCCCGGTCCCGACCTTCCCGCCCGCCGGCTCCTCGGCCAGCCGCGCCCGTACCTTCTGGTAGCTGCGCAGCACCTCGTCGGACGTGGCACCGAGGCCGTACACGTCGTCGTGCTCGGCGACCCACTCCCGGAAGTCCGCCCACCGCTCCTCGAACGCGGCCGACTGGGCGAGGTTGCTGCGGTACCAGATCTGCGCGGGGTCCGGGTTCACCGCCGAGTCGAACACCATCCGCCGTACGTGCGAGGGGAAGAGCGTCGCGTACACCGCGCCGAAGTAGGTGCCGTACGACGCCCCCATGAACGTCAGCTTCGACTCGCCCAGTGCGGCCCGCAGGACGTCCAGGTCACGGGCGTTGTTCAAAGAGTTGTAGTGCTGGAGCGCGCTGCCCGTGCGCTGCGCGCAGCCACGCGCGTACGCCTTCGCCCGGGCGATGCGCTCCTTCTTGTACGCCTCCGACGGGTGTGTCGGCGCCTGCGCCGGCCCCTTGACGGCCTGCTCGGGGTCCTGGCAGGACAGCGGCGCGGACGGCGACACCCCGCGCGGGGCGTAGCCGACCAGGTCGTAGGCCGCCGCCAGCCGCTTCCACGCGGGCAGCAGGCCGATCAGCGGGAAGTGCAGCCCGGAGGCGCCCGGCCCGCCCGGGTTGTAGACCAGGGCGCCCTGCCCGGGCACCCGGCGCTTGCTGTTGTGCGGGTCCTTGTGCGTGGCCCGCACCCGGCTGACGGCGAGCTTGATCTGCTTGCCCTCGGGACGGGCGTAGTCGAGCGGGACGGACACCGTGCCGCACTGCATCTTGCCCGGCAGGTCCTGCTCCTTGGCGCACTTGCCGAACGTGATGCCGGCGGCCTCGGCGCGCGCGGCGGCCACCGTCGTGCCGTGCTGCTCGGCCGTGCCCGGGGCGGCCCCGGTGCTGCCGGCCGGAGCGGCGGAGAGGGTCGTCAGGAGCAGAGCCCCGGCGACCGAGTAGAGGGCGGCAGCTCTCATGGCGTATCCCTTCGGTGCACGGCAGCAACAAAAGGGATATTTCGTTCGTCTGTTGATGAAGGCAAGCACCACCCTGCCGGTGTCGGCCTCAATGCCCCCTATGCGTCACCGAGCCGACGGGCTGTCAGTCGTAGCTGTCGGTCGTAGCTGTCAGTCGTGCCGGTGGAACGCGTGGTGGTGCGGCTCGCGGTGCGCGAAGGCCGCACGCAGGTCCGGCTCGCCGATCGCGCGTACGCCCCTGATGGCGACGGAGGTGAGGTACGTACGGTCGTCCCCGGCCCGGGAGCGCCGGACCAGGGTGCTCAGCAGCCGCTGCCCGGCCGGGGAGGCCCACTGCGCGTACGGGTGGATCTCGATCCGGGCGATGGCGAGGCAGCTCAGGGTGAGCACGAAGGGGAGCGCGAACCAGAGCGCGACCAGGTGGGCCGGCATGTCCGACTGGGCCGGCGCCAGCAGCGCGACCGCGCCCAACGCCAGTACGGCGGCCGCGGCGAGCTGCACCTGCCGGATCGCGGCCGCGATCCCGCTGCGCGCCCCGTCGGGTACGGCGAGGCCCGCGCTGACCAGGCGGTCGGCGAGGCTGCCGACCGCGTCGGCGGCGGCTGCGGCATCCCGCACCGGCTCGATGCGGGACTGGCCCTGCGGCCCGATGGCCCCTATCACCGAGCGCTCCATCTCGTCCCGGCCGCGCGGATCGACGACCGTCGCCCAGCCGGTGTGCGCGAGCAGCAGGCGCCGCTGCCGCGCCATGGAGACGAGGGTCAGATCGGCGACCCGCCGCGGGCCGCCGGACAGGAAAGCGGCCTCGTACAGCGTCAGATCGTGTCCCCGGTGCGCGGTCGCCTCTTTCGCGTCCGAGGCCGCGGCGTGTACGGCGGCCAGGCACAGGCGCGTGCAGGCCGTGCCGGCGACGGCCCAGGCCGGCAGAAGGAGAAGGACCCAGAACATGCCGCGTTTCTATGCCAAAGGCCCAGTGAAACGCCATGCCTTATTCACAATACGGACCGAGAGTTGCCGGGATGTGACGTTCCGGATAGGGCGTCGAGGGCGTCAGGACCCTTGCGGGCGGGGGCTGGTCGCGGCCGGCGGCAGGGTGTACGTGGATGACGGCGACGGTGACGGGGGCGGGCTCATCGGGACGGCCGGAGCGGGGTCCTCGGCCGGCCCGGGCGGGGCAGGGGAGGGCCTCAGCGGCGGGGTGCTGTCGGCGACCATGTCCCGGGCCACGGCGTCGTAGTCGACGTAGCCCGTCGCCTCCAGGACCGTGATGTGGTCCAGCACCGTGGTGTTGGCGTCGTCGGCGAGCTTGCGGACGAGGGAGTTGCGCGTACTGGCCCGCACCTGGGCGACGACGGAGAACACCTTGCCGTGCGCCAGGCGCAGGATGTTCGCGAACTGCCGGTCGTACTCGACGCTCCGGGACGCGCTCAGGGTGTCCAGCCACTCCTGCTGCTGCTCGGTGGGCTCGTTCGGCAGCGCGAGGCTGAGTTTGGCGGCGACGTCACGTACCCGCTCGTCGAGGAACGTGTGCCCCTCGACGAGGTGCTGACCGGCGGTCCGTACGGCCGGGGTGGTGCCCTTCCGCTGCGCCTGCTCGCCGGCGGGCAGCTCCCACAGCCCGGCCAGCCGGACCTTCGTGATGAAGTCGCGGTCCAGTGCGGACAGCGGCCCGTACCCGGTCGAGACGGTCTCGGCGTTGAGCACGTCCAGCCCGGTCCCGGACCGGTCGGCGTACGACCAGATGGGCAAGACCATCGCCAACAGCGTCGCCGTCAGGCCGGTGATGATCAGACCGGTGCCGCTGAAGAGGCCTCGGCCGTTGACGCGGGGTCGCGATCGCATGGTGCCTCCTGGTGCGGCACCGCACGTTAGTGCGCTTCGGGGGTGGGTTGGCATATTACTTCGGCGCCGGAGTGTGCCGTGCCCGGCACCCAGCTCATCGCCGCAGTTGCCCGTCCGCTTCCCCGCTCAGCGCCGCAGCAGCACGCGTCGCGTGGCGCGGGCCAGTCGTACCCCCGGCCGTCGCGACCGCGGCCTCGGGCCCGAGCGCTCCAGCCACCACTCCTGCAACTCCGACCGGACCCGGGCATCTTCGAGCCGGCCGTCGGCCAGCAGATACCCGGCGAAGTCCAGGGCGTCGCGTCGGTAGCCGTCGGTCATCGGGTGCCCTTGGCTGTAGCCGAGGAAGGCCCGTCGATACCCGTTCCCGAGAATCACCGGCAGCTCGGGCGCGACCTTCGCCACGACGTCCGCCCGCTTGCCGGCGAGCGCCCGCGCCTGCACGCCGAGCCGTACGCGGTCGAACCCCTCAGGCACCGGCGTCCCGGCGACGAGCGCGGACAGCAGCGAGGCCTGCGCGAGGGCGAGCCGCTGACGAGCGGGTTCGGCGACTGCCTCGGCCCGCACCGCCCCGTCCCGGGTCGGCGTCTCGCGAGGCACCTGGGCCGCGCGCGGCGTCTCGCGCGGCCGCGACCCCGAGGACGACGTCTCCGCGGACGCCAGGCCTCCCAGCGCCGCCCCCTCTGCGGCCGCCCGCCCCTCTGCGGCCGCCCGCCCCTCAGCGGCCTCCCTCTCCACCGCCCCCTTCTCCACCGCCCCCTTCTCCACCGCCCCCCGAATCGCCCCCAGCTCGCGCTCCAGCTCCCCCGGTTCCGGGAAGTTCTCGTCGCGTTCCAGCAGAACCCCCGGCGGGGTCACTCGGGAGGCGAGGTCCGTCAGGATGTCGAGGACCGGCTGGGGCACGGCGTGGGCGTGACTGTCGTGCCAGACGCCGTCGCGTTCGAAGCCGCCCGCGACATGGACGTACGCGATGGCCTCCAGCGGAAGTTCGGCGAGGGCCTTGGCGGGGTCCTCGCCCCGGTTGACGTGGTTGGTGTGGAGGTTGGCCACGTCGATGAGCAGCCGCACCCCCGTGCGGTCGGCCAGCTCGTACAGGAACTGCCCCTCCGTCATCTCCTCGCCCGGCCAGGAGATGAGGGCCGCGATGTTCTCCACGGCGAGCGGCACGGGCAGCGCGTCCTGCGCGATACGGACGTTCTCGCACAGCACGTCCAGGGCGTCCCGGGTGCGGGGGACCGAGAGGAGGTGCCCCGCCTCCAGGCGCGGCGACGCCGTGAGCGGCCCTCCCGCCCGTACGAACGCGATGTGCTCGGTGATCAGCGGCGCCCCCAGCGCCTGAACCCGCTCGGCGAGCTCGGCCAGCCGCCCGGCGTCGGGGCGCTCCGCTCCGCCCAGCCCGAGCGAGACGCCGTGCGGGATCACGGTCACGCCGCGCTCCCGCAGCCGAACCAGGGACTCCGGAAGATGCCCGGGGCAGACGTTCTCGGCGACGGCCTCGACCCAGTCGATGCCCGGCATGCGCTCCACGGCGTCCGCGATCTCCGGACGCCACCCGATCCCCGTACCCAGTCGCTCCATCGTCCCCTCCTCGGCCTCTTCCGTACCCGCTGTCCCGTCTCCTCGGACGTGCCGGATGTGACGGGGGTATGGCCCCGCAGGACCCGCCCGAACCCCTGGGCCGACACCTTCAGAGCAACATTTGAGGTTGGGCGGCCGGGACCCACGTCCCGCTCCCCGCACCGGGCGAGCGGCCTCGCAAGGTCGTACGCACCGCACGCCGACGGCGTTCAAACGCCCCGCACAAGCACGCCTGAGACCTGAACACGGCACGCCCGCCCACCGGGTGGTCGCTCAGGTACCCGGATTCCGGACGGTCTCCGCCACCAGGCGGTTGCCCCGTGGGGCGTACCACGACGTGTACGACGACAGCTTGGCGACCGCCGTGCCCAGCCACTCGGGATCGCCGATTCAGGGAGCAGCCGTCGCGGCCCATGTCGGCGCCCGGCGTGAAGGTCCGGCGAAGCCCGCGAAGGGCGTGGTCTGCCACCTGCGGTAGGCGGCCCGCACCCGCGGCTCCAGGAACCGCGTCCACTCCACGACGAGGAGCGGCGGTCCCCGATCGGCTCCAGAGGCCCCAAGTACTGCCCCCCCATGGCCTCTCCCGTTGATCCCGTCGCCGGTCCGGTTGCCTGACGCCGATCCGGCAACCGCTCCGAGGAACGCGCCGCGCCCTACCGCAGCGCCGGATGGTCGGCGACCACCGTGCACGACCCGGGCGCGATCTCCGTGAACCCCGCGTCGCGCACCAACGGCAGCCCCCTGGTCGTCAGCTCGGGCCAGCGCTCCGGGTCCGCGGTCCGTACGGCGAGCGGGAACCCCGCGTCGCGCCAGGCGGCCCGCTCCTCGTCCGACAGCTCCCACCAGGCGAGTTGCGCCGCGTGCCCGGTCTGCGCCATCGCCTTGCCGGCCGACATGTCGAGGTCGGGGTTCAGCCAGAGCACGGGCGCCGACGGGGCGGCGTCCACGGGCGGCTCCGGGTCGTCGAGGTCGGTGCCGGAGACCTGGAGCTTCGCCAGCTCCTTCGGCCACCCGTCCAACGGCACGGGCGGGAAGACCCGCACCTCGGCCGACTTGCCGGTGACGGTGATGCCCGGCAGAGTTTCCGCCCGCCGCCACTCGGCGCCGCGGGCCCGCCGCACGACCTTCCGGATCCGGGCGTCCTGCCAGTCCCGCATGGCCGCGGCCCACTCGCCGTCGCCGGCGGACCGCTCGTCGTCGAGGATCACCAGGACGGCGCGGGCGGAGGTTTCGAGGGCGTCGGTGCGAGCGGGTGGAGCGCCCCGCTCGATCCGTACGACGAGAGGCAGTACGAACTGCGGAGCGTCATCGCGGGCGCTGGGCTCCGACCGGAAGGGGCTGTCGCCGGCGGACGTCGGTTCTTGGCTCACGACAACACCCTAAGGGGCGCGGAACCGTGTCGATTTCGCTGGTCCGCAGCGTGGGCGCGATCAGCTCCCGGCCGGCCGCCCCGCGCCATGGGACAGGATGTCCTCCATGCAACGTGATCTTCGTCTGGACAACGTGGGCCGCCGCTACGGCCTACGCGGCCCATGGGTCTTACGCGGCGTCCATCTCACCGTGCCGCCCGGCAACCTCATCCGCGTAGAAGGACCCAACGGCACGGGCAAGTCCACCCTCCTCCGTCTCCTGGCCGGCATCGACGCCCCGACCGAGGGCCGTATCACCGGCCGCCCCCGCACCGCCTACGTCCCCGAACGCTTCCCCACGGCCCTCCCCTTCACCGCCGTCGGCTACCTCACCCATCTCGGCAAGGTGCACGGCTTCTCCCGTGCCGCGGCCACCCGGGCCGCCCTGGAGTGGCTCGACCGCTTCGGCGCCGCCTCGTACGCCCGTACGCCGATGGCCCAGCTGTCGAAGGGCAGCAGCCAGAAGGTCGCCGTCGTCCAGGCCCTCCTCGCCGAACCGCAGCTGCTCGTCCTCGACGAGGCGTGGACCGGTCTCGACGCCGCCGCCCGCGAGGAACTGGAGCGGGCCGTCGCCGAACGCACCGCGGGCGGCACCGCCGTGGTCTTCGTGGACCACGACCCGGGCCGCCTGGCGGGAGCGCCCGACGCGACGTACACCGTGCGGGACGCGGGACTCGACCTGCGTACGGAAGACGCGCCTTCGGCACCCACCGGCCCGCACGTGACCGTCGTCGTGCGGGGCCCGCGGGGCGGACAGCTCCCCGCCGACGCGACCCGCACCGTCATATCGGCGGAGGAACCCACGCCCGGCACCCACCATTTGACCGTCCCCGCGTCCCATTCGGACGTCCTCCTGCGCGCCCTGCTGACGGCCCGCCCGCCCTGGCATGTGGTGAGCGTGAGACAGGAGCCGACCCCCGAGACCGAGAGCCGCCGATGACCGCCCTTCTCAGCTACCAGACCGCCCTGCTGGCCCGCTCGCAGCGCTGGCTGCCGCCGTTCATCCTGTACGCCGTGTTCCTCGGTATCGGTGTGTCGAGCGGTCAGCCGGTGCTCGACTCGCTCGGCTACACGGCCGCGGCCCTGCTGCCCGTCGCCGCCTGGCTGGTGCGGATCTGCGTCACCAACGAGCCGCCCGCCGCCCGCAGTTGTGTGTCCGCGGCGGTCGGGCCGGGGCGGGCGCACCTCGCCGCGCTGCTGATCGCGCTGACCGCGGCGGCGGTCCTGGGATCGCTCGCGACCCTCGTCGTGACGCTGATCAGCGACCCGGTGAGCGCGGATCACCAGACGCGTGTGCCGCGGCTCCCGGCGGGCGCGGCCGGACTGTTCGCCACGCTGGCCTGCGCCCTGCTCGGCACGGCCGTCGGCGCCCTCACCACCTGGCCGATGCTGCGCTCCACGGGACGCGCGGTCCCCACGATGCTGCTCGCGGCGCTGCTGTCCGTGGTCGTGACCGGCTCCCCGGCGCAGGCGGCGGTCAGCGGCCTGGTCACCGGCTCCCGCTCGGGCACGGTCCCCATGCCCCTGCTCCCGTTGGCCGCGGCGGCCCTGCTCACGGCGGCGGCGATCGCCGTGGCCTGCGCGCTCACGTCCCGCCGATCACCCTGAGGAAGAGCTCACCCCGAACAGGCCGTGCGCTGTGCCTCCTGCCACTCACAGACCGGGCAGAGCGTGATCCCCTTGTACGACTCCGGGTACTCCGTGGGCTCCCGGCACAGCACGCACTCGGCGTACGGCGGCCCGTCCGCCTTGGGCGGCCTGGTCGCGTCGATCAGGCAGTAGTCGTTCGTGGCCTGTCCCTCGCTCATACGTCCAGCGTACGAGCATCAGGCCCGCCCGCCGGCCGCCCCGATCAGCTCGGACACCTTCACGAACCGAAAGCCCCTGGCGCGCAGCTCGGGTACGACGCTGCGGACCACCCGCTCGGTCGTCGGAGCGGCACTGAGCGTGCAGTGCATGACGACCACGGACCCCGCCCGCACCCCGTCCAGCACCTCCTGCGCGACGGCACGGGCGTCCGTCGCGAACGCGTCCCCGCTCACCACGTCCCACTGCACGGCGGTGACGCCGGCCGGGCTGAGCGCCTTCAGAGCGCGCCGGTCGTAGCAGCCGCCGGGAAACCGGAAGTACGGCATCGCATCCCGGACCCCCACCTTCCGTAACGCCGCGTACGCGCGCTCCACATCCACCCGCATCCGCTCCTCGCCGACCGTCGGCAGCCCGTAGCAGTCCTCGGTGAAGGCGTAGTGGCTGTAGGAGTGGTTGGCGACCTCGAACAGCGGGTTCCGCCCGATGGCCCGGGCCTGATCCGGGTACTCCTCGGCCCATCGTCCCGTCATGAACACGGTCGCCGGCACCTTCAACTCCCGCAGCGCCGCGACCAGCCCGGGATTGTCGAACCGTTCCCCACGCTCCGCCCGGGGCCCCTGGTCCGCGGTCATGTCGGCGTCGAAGGTGAGCGCGACGGCCTTGTCCCGATCGCGTGGTCCGTGCTCGAAGACGGGCGTCACACCGGCGGGACCGGGGGCCAGGGTCGGCGGTCCGGCCATGGGGGAGACGCCGGCGGTGGCGCTGGGCGCGGGCAGGGGAGCCCGGGTCGCCTCGTGCGGCGCACAGGCGGCGAGCGCGCTGAGCGCCGCACCGAGGGCGCAGAGGGCGGTGACGCGGCGTACAGATGTGATCACCGTATGAAGATATGAGGATTAAACGGTCTTTTCGGTACACCGATGGGTGCGCCGGGCCCGTGTCACCCGCCCGGCGGGCCGCGGCCTCTCCCGGGCCGCTCAGTCGGTGCGGGAGCAGGAACCCGTCGGTGCGGTGGCCGGAGGGCGGCACTGGAGGCCGTACTCGCTCGCGTCCGTGCTCAGGTAGCGGCCCATGCAGGTGCTCACCGAGGTGCGGCCGCGTTCGGCGCAGAAGGTCAGGGCGGCGCGGCCGTCGGCGAAGGGGCCGGGGGCGTAGATCACCCAGTAGCCGGGGCGCAGGGAGGCGTACTCGTCGCTGCGCAGGACGGCCGCCTCCGGCACCGACCGGCGGACGGTGGCGAGCCGCTTGTCCCGGGCCGCGGTGCCCGCGCCGACGGGTTCGGAGTGGAGCTGGGCGATCCAGCGGCCGTCGGTAGTGGCGGGCGGGGTGGGAGTGGGGGTCTTCGTGCTGGGGGTGGGTGCGGGCGTCGGCTGTTGTTTCGCCGGGGTGGGGGTGGACGTCGTGGCCGGAGGGTTCGTGGTGGCGCCGGCCTTGTCGTCGCCGCCGGTGTCGCCGGGGCGCAGGGCGAGCAGGACCAGAGCCGCTGCGGTGGCGAGCGCGAGCCCCGCGGTCACGGCCACGACGAGGGGCCTGCGGCGCCGGGGTTCGGGCAACCGCTGCGGAACCGTGGGCCGGGGCGTGTCGAGCTGCGTCGGCGTCGCAGGCACGGGCGGCGCGGGCGGCGCGGCGGCGGTCAGCGTCGGCTGAGCCCAGTGCGGTGTCGTACCGGCCTCCACCTGCGCCAGCATCCCGTCCAGGCGGGCGGCGTCCGGACGCGCCGCCGGGTCTCGTACGAGCAGGGCGTCGAGCACCGGCGTCAGCGAGCCCGAGCGGGCCGGTGGCGGGAGAGGCTCGTCGAGTACGGCGGCCAGGGTGGCAAGGGTGGTGGGGCGGCGCAGGGGGCTGACGCCCTCCACGCACACGTACAGGACCACGCCCAGTGACCAGAGGTCGGCGGCGGGGTCGTCGTCGCGGCCCCGGATCCGCTCGGGGGCCATGTACTCGGGCGAACCGACGAGCTCACCGGTCGCCGTGAGGGCCGTCGTGCCCTGCAGGGCGGCGATGCCGAAGTCGGTGAGGACGGCGTCGCCGTCGGGACGCAGGAGGATGTTGGCGGGCTTGACGTCCCGGTGCTGGATGCCCGCCGCGTGCGCGGCCCGCAGCGCGGCGAGCACCTGACGGCCGACGCGGGCCGCCGCCACCGGGGTCAACGGGCCGTCGTCCAGGCGCCGCTGGAGCGAGACGCCCGGCACCAGCTCCATCACGATCCAGGGGTGCGGGTCGGCGGCCACGATCTGGTGGACGGTGACCACATGGGGATGGCTGAGCCGGGCCAGCGCCCGCGCCTCCCGCAGCACCCGCTCGCGCACCACGCCGACGGTGTCCGCGTCGGACCGGACCGCCTTGAGGGCGACCTCGCGGTCCAGCACCGTGTCGCGAGCCCGCCACACGGTGCCCATGCCGCCACTGCCCAGCCGCTCCACCAGCTCGAAGCGGCCGTCGACGAGATCCCCCGGTGCGTTCATGCCGCACAGGTTAGAGGACGTTCCGGAGAGGAAGCCTCCACTCGTTCGAGGGACGGTGCGCTACCTGCGCCAGGGTCCCGTCACCGCGAACGTCGTCCCCGGCGTGTAGCAGTTGACGTACATCGTCTCGCCGTCCGGCGCGAAGGTGACCCCGGCGAACTCGCCCCACTCGGGCTCCTGCGGTGTGCCCAGGTTCTGCGCGTTGCGCGCCATCGCGTACACCTCCCCGTGCCGCGTCACGCCGAACACGTGCTGGGCGCCGTTGCCGTCCTCGCACACCATCAGGCCGCCGCTGGGGGCGAGGCAGATGTTGTCCGGGGACTCGCCGGGGAGCTGGAGGTCGGTGTCCGGACCGAAGACGATCACGAGGGTGAGTCGGCGCTCGGTGGGGTCGTAGCGCCAGATCTGGCCGTAGTGATCCGCCGCCGAGCCCTCCGCACTGTGAGCGAAGGACGAGACGAAGTAGACGCAGCGACCGCCCCAGTAGCAGCCCTCCAGCTTCTGCGCGTGGGTGATGCCCTTGGGGCCGAAGTCCTGGTGGCGGATGGGGGTTTGGGCGGCGAGGGGGTCCGGTACGTCGACCCACTCGATGTTCTCGAAGGTCGCACCCGTCTCCTGGATCGAGGAGAGGTCGGGTACGCCCGGGACACGCATCGCCTGGAGGCGGCCGCCCGCGCGCAGGGAGCCGAGGCCGCCGTGCGGGGCGTGGGGGAGGAAGCGGTAGAAGAGGCCGAAGGGGCGCTCGAAGGCGTCCTCGGTCTCGTAGACGATGCCGCGCCGCGGGTCGACCGCGATCGCCTCGTGCTGGAAGCGGCCCATCGCGGTCAGCGGGACGGCGCCGGATCGGTGCGGGTTCGCCGGGTCGACCTCGAAGATGAAGCCGTGGTCCTTGGTGTAGCCGTTGGTGCCGGCCTTGTCCTCGGTCTCCTCGCAGGTCAGCCAGGTGCCCCAAGGGGTGGGCCCGCCCGCGCAGTTGACGGCCGTACCGGCGATGGCGACGCGTTCGGACAGGACGCGGTTGCGGGAGTCCAGGGTCAGGGCCGTACAGCCGCCCTTGCCCTGCGGGTCGTAGGTGAGGCCGGGGACCGTCGGGACGGGGATGGCCGCCGTGTTGCGGTTCTCGTGGTTGCGGACCAGGTGGACGCGGCCGCGGGAGCCGGCCAGGGCTGTCATGCCGTCGTGGTTGGAGGGGACGGGGCCCTCACCGGAGCGGAGTCGGTCGCCCTCGCGGGACAGGACCCGGTAGCGGAATCCTTCCGGCAGGTCGAGCAGGCCCTTGGGGTCGGGGACCAGGGGGCCGTATCCGGTGTGGCCGAGGGTCTGCGCGGCGGTGGTGCCTGCGAAGAGCTCCGACAGGGAGCCGGCGAAGGTGATGCCGATACCCAGGGCGCCGGAGCGGGCGAGGACCTGACGTCGTGTTGCGGACATGGTGGGAAAACCTTCCTGCTGGCGGACAGGAACTTTGATCCCGCCGTGTCTATCACCTGGCGCGAGTCGCGTGAACCACGCGCGTAGCGTGTGTCACTTCAGAGGCGGTTGGCCAGGGGGCTCCGCTGGGGGTTCGGCCGGGGGTTCAGCAGTCGGTCCGGCCGGAGGTTCCGTGGATTCCTCGACGGCTATCGGCTCGGAGACGGCGGCCGGCTCGTCGACGGCTACCGGCTCGGAGACGGTGGCCGGCTCGGGAACGGTGGCCGGCTCGGTGGTCGCTCGGGCCGCGTGGTCCTGCGGTGGCTGTGCACCCCGCTCCAGGAACCGCAGCAGCTCCACCGGGATCGGCAGCACCAGCGTGGAGTTCTTCTCCGCCGCCACCGCCATCACCGTCTGCAGCAGCCGCAGTTGGAGGGCGGAGGGCGCGTCGGCCATCTGGTGCGCGGCCTCGGCCAGCTTCTTGGAGGCCTGGAGTTCGGCGTCGGCGTTGATGACCCGGGCCCGCCGCTCCCGGTCGGCCTCGGCCTGGCGGGCCATGGACCGCTTCATCGACTCCGGCAGGGACACGTCCTTGATCTCGACGCGGTCGATCTGCACGCCCCAGCCGATCGCCGGACTGTCGAGCATCAGCTCCAGGCCCTGGTTGAGCTTCTCGCGGTTGGACAGCAGATCGTCCAGATCGCTCTTGCCGATGATCGAGCGGAGCGAGGTCTGCGCCATCTGGGAGACGGCGAAGCGGTAGTCCTCGACGTTGATGATCGCGGCCGCCGCGTCCACGACCTGGAAGTACACGACCGCGTCGACCCGCACGGTCACGTTGTCGCGGGTGATGCCCTCCTGGGCGGGCACGGGCATCGTCACGATCTGCATGTTGACCTTGTGGAGCCGGTCCACGGCCGGGAGGATCATCGTGAACCCCGGCTCGCGTACGGAGCCCCGCAGCCGGCCGAGCCGCAGGATCACCCCGCGCTCGTACTGCTTGACGACCCGAGCGGCAGCCGCGACATACACCAGCCCCACCGCTGCGGCACCTGCGGCCGCACCCAGCAGTTCCTCGACCATGGCGACCCCCTCGCCGAGAGGCCCGATCAGTACGCTCTTGTAACGCTATGTCCTGCAACGATATGCCCGGTGCCCGGTCCGGGGCCATGGACGGCTCCGGACCGGACACCGGGCAGGGGTCACACCTCACCCGGAGCCTTGCGCCGGTCAGGCCACCGTGACCCGGACCGGATCCGTGCCGGCCGCACTGTGGCGCTCGGCCCAGTTCTCCAGGGCCGTACGGCAGGCGTGGTCGAGGTGGTGCAGTCCGGACAGGTCCAGCTCGACCGGGCGGTCCTGCGGCAGGGCCTCCAGGCTGTCGAGGATCTTCGGCAGCCTGAGGAAGGTCGCGTTGCCCGACAGGTACGCCTGGATCGGTCCTGCGCCCTTGTCGATGACCTCCAGCTTCACGTGCGAGGCCTCCCAGGCGGTCTTGGCGACCGACAGGGCCAGACCGATCAGCACGCCCTCGAACATGTTCACCATGACGATCGAGACGGCGGTGGCGACCAGGATCAGTGCCTCGCCGCGGTGCCCCCGCCACAGGGAGACGATCCCGCGGAAGGGGATCAGCTTGAAGCCCGCGTGGACCAGGATGCCCGCCAGCGCGGGGATCGGGATCAGCGCCAGCGTGGCGGGCAGCAGCGCCGCGAAGAGCAGCAGCCACACGCCGTGCATGACACGGGACGCCTTCGTCTTCGCGCCCGCCTGGACGTTGGCGGAGCTGCGCACGATGACCGCGGTCATCGGCAGTGCGCCGAGGGCGCCGCAGACCGCGTTGCCCGCGCCCTGCGCCATCAGCTCCTTGTCGTACTCGGTGCGCGGCCCGTCGTGCAGCCGGTCCACGGCCGCGGCGCTGAACAGCGACTCGGCCGACGCGATGAGCGTGAAGGCGACGATCGTGGCGAGCACGCCGACATTCGCCAGCTCACCGAAGGCCGTGACGGACGGCGGCTGGATGGAGCCCAGCAGGCCCTTGACCTCGACGGTGGCGACGGGCAGGGAGAACACGGCGGCGACCAGCGTCGCCAGACCTACCGCGGCGAGCGGACCGGGAATCGTGCGCACCTTGGCCGGCAGCCGCTTCCACAGCACCAGGACGGCGATCGTGCCGGCGCCCAGACCGATCGAGGCCAGCGCCCCGGTGTCGTCGAGGGCCCCGGCGAGCGCGCCGGGCAGCCCGGCTATTTTCTCCAGGCCGGAGACGGGCGCCTTGGCGTCCGCGACCGAATAGAGCTGTCCGGCGATGAGCACAAGGCCGATACCGGCCAGCATGCCCTCCACGACGGAGACCGAGATCGCCCGGAACCAGCGCCCCAGCTTCAGGGCGCCCATGAGGAGCTGGAGCGCCCCGGTGGCGAGCACGAGCACACCGAGGACCGGCAGCCCGAACTCCTGGACGGCCTCGAAGACCAGCACGGTCAGACCGGCGGCGGGTCCGGAGACCTGAAGGCTGCTGCCGCGCATCAGGCCGGTGACGATGCCGCCCACGATGCCGGTGACGAGCCCGAGCTCGGCCGGCACTCCGGAGGCGACGGCCACGCCGACACACAGCGGCAGCGCGACCAGGAAGACGACCAGCGAGGCGGCGAAGTCCTGCCGCAGATGAGGGTATTTGGTCATCATGCCGATCACAGAGCCTCGAACGCGTCGGTCTCGGCGCTGTGGGCGCGCACGGCGCCCTTGTGCACCTCGTAGTACCAGGCGTGCAAGGTCAGTTGACGCTCCTTCAGCTTCTTGTCGATGAACGGGTACGAGCGCAGCCGCAGCAGCTGCGTCAGCACATGGGCCTGGACGCCTTCGGCGACCTCCGGGTCCTCGGCGGCGCCGGTCGGGCGCGGGGTGGCGTGCGAGAGCCAGTCGCGCACGGCCGGTACGGAATCCAGGTCGTCGCCGCGCACCAGCGCGCCGACGGCACCGCAGTGGGAGTGGCCGCAGACCACGATGTCGCTGACGCCGAGGACCTCCACGGCGTACTCGATGGTGGCCGCCTCGCTGGTGGGGTGCTCGGAGGCGTACGGCGGGACGATGTTGCCCGCGGTGCGCAGCTCGAAGAGCTCGCCGGGGCGGGCCCCCGTGATCAGGGCCGGTACTACCCGGGAATCGGAGCAGGTGATGAACAGGACCTGCGGAGACTGCCCTTCGGCGAGCCTGGCGAACTCCTCAGGGCGCTGTCCGAACATACGGGCGTTGTCGATGAGGGGCTGCATGTGTGGTGACTCCTCCTGGCGCGCCTCAGTGGCGCGTCGGGGTTTACATGACAGGGGTGGGGGGACTGCTCTGCTGCTCAGCAGCGGAAGATCTGAAGCCCCGCCGGAGTGTGGGACGTCGAGGATCTCGACGTGCGCTCGTGCGCGGCGCCGGCTTCGGCCGGCTGGTGCGCGGACGCGGAGTCCCGGGCGAGCAACGGTCGGTCGGGCGCCTGCGGCCCGGAGTCGGCGAAGCGCGGATGGTCACGGGTGCGCAGTGGACCGGTCGGGTCCCCGTCACCGGACGGGACGCAGTGGCGTGACGTGAGGGTTTCGTCGCGCAGCGCCTTCCCGGAGAGCTTGATTCCGGGTTGGGCTTTGGCCTCTGCCTGACTCGCTGTGTATGCGTGTGCGAAGGCCGTGCCGGGTGCGAAGAACTGGAGGGCGAGCAGGACTGCGGCGAGGATCGAAATCGGGGTCCGAACCGTCGTACCTCGAAACATGCGCCCCCCCTCCACTCAGTCCACGCCTCATGCACGTGCCAACACTTGGTCAACCGTTGGTCAAGAAACACGTTAACCCGGCAACGTTGTTTGCAGGGTTAACTTAACGTTTCGAGCTGAAGAGAGCCTGAAAGGCGAGGGTGGCTTGGCTTGAACTCCCCCTTGACCAGGGGGTGTTACCGGGTTACCAGGACCTTGGCGTCGCGGGCCAGCGCGGTGAGTCGCGAGATCGCGCGGAAGTACTTCTTGCGGTATCCGCCCTTGAGCATGTCCTCGCTGAACAGCTGGTCGAACGGCAGTCCGGAGGCCAGCACCGGCACTTCGCGGTCGTAGAGCCGGTCCGCGAGCACGACGAGCCGCAGGGCCGTCGACTGGTCGGGAATCGGCTGGACGTCGGTGATGCACACCGCCTTCAGGCCGTCCGTCAGTGCGCCGTAGCGGCTGGGGTGGACGCGGGCGAGGTGCTCCAGCAGGTGCGGGAAGTCGTCGAGCGAGGCGCCCTCGGTGGCGTACGCCGCCTTCGTCACCTGTTCGTCGGAGTACGGCGCGGGCGCTTCGGGCAGTCCGCGGTGGCGGTAGTCCTCGCCGTCGATGCGCAGCGCGTGGAAGTGGGCCGACAGGCCCTGGATCTCGCGCAGGAAGTCGGCCGCCGCGAAGCGGCCCTCGCCGAGCTTGCCGGGGAGGGTGTTGGAGGTGGCGGCCAGCGCGACACCCGCGTCGACCAGCTTCCCGAGCAGCGTGGAGACGAGGACGGTGTCGCCGGGGTCGTCGAGCTCGAACTCGTCGATGCACAGCAGGCGGTGGCCGGACAGGGTCTGCACCGTCTGCTGGAAGCCGAGGGCGCCGACGAGGTTCGTCAGCTCCACGAAGGTGCCGAAGGCCTTGAGGGAGGGCTCGGCCGGGGTGGCGTGCCAGAGGGAGGCCAGCAGATGGGTCTTGCCGACGCCGTAGCCGCCGTCGAGGTAGACGCCGCGGGGGCCCGCCGGGGTCTTGGGCGCCCTGGGCCTGCCGAACCCCAGGAAACCGCGCCTGGCCTTGCCGGCGCCGCTCGCGTGCGCACCGCCGAGCCCGGCCGCGAAGGTCTCCAGGACACCGACCGCCTCGGTCTGGCTGGGCTGGTTCGGGTCCGGGATGTAGGTGCTGAAACGGACCGAGTCGAAGCGGGGCGGCGGCACCATCTCGGCGACCAGCCGGTCCGCGGGCACGTGCGGCTCACGGGCGCACAGGGACAGCGGGCTCGCTTCGGCTATGGGGCTCGGCCCGGAGGCGGCGGGGGAGGACGACACGGGTCACCATGCTAAGCGCCGTGCCACACTCCCTCACATGCGACGCCTGTTCCCTGTGACCGATGAGACAGCTGGTGATCTCCTCGAACGTGAGTGGAGCCTCGCCGAGCTCGCCGCCGCGTACGCCTATCCCGAGCCGGGTCCCGACGGGCGCCTGCCCTGGCTGCGGGCCAACATGGTGTCCACGCTGGACGGGGCGGCCCAGCACGACGGGCGTTCGCAGCCCATCTCCACCGCGACCGACATGCGGATCTTCGGCACGCTGCGGGCGCTGGCGGACGTCGTGGTCGTCGGCGCCGAAACGGTACGCCAGGAGGGGTACCGTCCGGCACGCGCGCGCGCCGAGTTCGCCCGGGCCCGCGAGGCGGCCGGGCAGGGGCCCGCACCGGCCATCGCGGTGGTGAGCGCCGGCCTGGGCCTCGACTTCAGCCTTCCGCTCTTCACCTCGCCCTTGGTGCCGACCCTCATCCTCACGGGCGCCGCCGCGGCCCCGGACCGCGTCGCGGCCGCGGAGAAGGCGGGCGCCCAGGTGGTGATCGCCGGTGACGGCGTCGGCGTGGACCCCGTACGCGCCGTGCAGGCCCTCGCCGAGCTCGGCCACACCCGCCTGCTGACCGAGGGCGGGCCGCGGATGCTCGGGCAGCTGGTGGCCGCCGGAGTGCTCGACGAGCTCTGTCTGACGATCTCCCCGATGCTCACCGCGGGAGACGCCCAGCGGATCGCCGGCGGGCCGTCGGTGCCGGTTCCGAAACGGTTCGAGCTGATCGCCCTGCTGGAGGAGAACGGCTTCCTGTTCAGCCGCTACCGGCGGACGTGAGGTTAGTTCGGTTCGGAATGGGGTTCTATGACTGCGGTGCGCCCGAAACGGCGGAATCCACCGTTCCGTTTGGCTTCCGCCGGGCACACTAAAACTCGCAGTCCCCGTGCGAGCACGGGGCAGGATGGTTTCCGCAGAAGGGGCGCCCGGTGTTCACAAGCGTTTTGATGATCGAGAAGGCCCTGACGTCCGCCGACGTGGAGTTCGTCACCACCTTGCACGGGGACGAGGAGGTCTCGTTCCATGTGCTGCTCCAGCCGCGGGGTGAGCAGGCCGACAGGTTGCTGCGCGCCATCGACGACATCGCGCTCGGCGAGCTGGACGAGGCGGTCCGGGAGGGGAACACGCCGGAGGGACAGGAGGCGCTGAGCACGGGGGAGCGCGCACTGGAGGTGTCGCTCACGGCTCTGCGCACGGCCGGGGCGGCGGCCGAGGGGCGGCTCCTGGAGGACCATCCGCTGGACGCGCTCAGAGCGGTGGTGGACGAGGTCGGGGCGGACGAGGTGATCGTGCTGACCGACCCGCACTATGTGGAGGAGTTCTTCCACCGGGACTGGGCGTCCAGGGCTCGGCACAAGGTGGGGGTGCCGGTGCTGAAGCTGTTCTCGCACAGTAAGGCGTAGGGGGCACAGTCCGCGGCGTCCGGTGCGCGAGGTCCGCGGTCCCACCCAATAGGCTGGGGCCTCACCGTCGTATCGCACTCCTGGGAGAACACGCATGGCACCCGGCATTCCCCACGCCATGGACCGACCGCACTTCATCGGCATCGGCGGGGCCGGGATGTCGGGGATCGCGAAGATCCTCGCGCAGCGTGGGGCCAAGGTGGCCGGCAGTGATGCCAAGGAGTCCGCGACCGCCGAGGCCCTGCGGGCCCTGGGTGTGACCGTGCACATCGGGCACGCGGCCGAGCACCTCGCCGACGACGCCGGCTGTGTCGTCGTGTCGTCGGCGATCCGGCAGGACAACCCCGAGCTGGCGCGCGCCGCCGAGCTGGGCATTCCGGTGGTGCACCGGGCCGACGCGCTCGCCTCGCTGATGGACGGGCTGCGCCCGATCGCCGTCGCCGGTACGCACGGCAAGACCACCACGACGTCGATGCTGGCGGTCTCCCTGAGCGAGCTCGGGCTGCGGCCGTCGTACGCCATCGGCGGTGACCTCGACGCCCCCGGCTCGAACGCCCTGCACGGCGACGGCGACATCTTCGTCGCCGAGGCGGACGAGTCGGACCGCAGCTTCCACAAGTACGCGCCCGACGTCGCGATCGTCCTGAACGTCGAGCTCGACCACCACGCGAACTACGCGTCGATGGACGAGATCTACGAGTCCTTCGAGACGTTCGCGGACCGCATCACCGAGGGCGGCACGCTGGTGATCTCGGCCGACCAGGACGGGGCGCGGGAGCTCACCCGGCGGGTCTCGGCGCGGGATGTGCGGGTGGTGACGTACGGCGAGGCCGAGGACGCCGACGTACGGGTCCTGTCCGTGCTGGCGCAGGGGCTGAAGAGCCAGGTCACCGTCGTATCGGACGGCCAGGAGCTCACCTTCGCGGTCTCGGTCCCCGGCCGCCACTACGCGCTCAACGCGGTGGCCGCGCTGGCCGCCGGTGCGGCGCTCGGCATCCCGGCCGCCGATCTGGCCCCGGCGCTGGCGGCCTACACCGGCGTCAAGCGGCGGCTGCAGCTGAAGGGCGAGGTCGCGGGCGTCCAGGTCATCGACTCCTACGCCCACCACCCGACCGAGATGACGGCCGACCTGGAGGCGATGCGCGCGGCCGCCGGGGACGCCCGGATCCTGGTCGTCTACCAGCCCCACCTGTTCTCCCGGACGCAGGAACTCGGCAAGGAGATGGGCGAGGCCCTCGCCCTCGCGGACTCCTCGCTGGTCCTGGACATCTACCCGGCCCGCGAGGACCCGATCCCCGGTGTCACCAGCGAGCTGATCATCGACGCGGCCCGCGCGGCGGGCGCCGAGGTGACGCCGGTGCCCGACAAGAGCGAGGTGCCGTCGCTGATCGCGGGAATGTCGAAGCCCGGTGATCTCGTTCTCACCATGGGCGCGGGCGATGTCACGGACCTGGGCCCGGTCATTCTGGACCGCCTGTCGAAGTGAGGGGCAAGGACTCATGTCGTACGACATCGAAAAGCCGGACGAGCAGTGGCGCGCGGAGCTGACCCCGGCCGAGTACGCCGTCCTGCGCGACGCCGCCACGGAGCCCGCCTTCACCGGTGAGTACACCGACACCAAGACGACGGGCGTGTACTCCTGCCGGGCCTGCGGCGCGGAACTCTTCACCTCCACCACGAAGTTCGAGTCGCACTGCGGCTGGCCGTCCTTCTACGACCCGAAGGACACCGACGCGGTGGAGCTGATCGCGGACCGCTCGCACGGGATGGTGCGCACCGAGGTGCGGTGCGCCCGGTGCGGGTCGCATCTCGGGCACGTCTTCGAGGGCGAGGGTTACGCCACGCCGACCGATCAGCGGTACTGCATCAACAGCATCTCGCTGCGGCTGACGGCGGACGAGGACTGACGTGGGAGGGGCGCCGCACGGGCGGCGCCCCGCTGCGCTGGCACGCCGGATGCCGGTGTTCCTAGACTCGAAGGGGACGTCCGGCCCCGTCGGTCAGTTCGGTGAGCCCGGTACGGAAGGCGGTGGCGCTGCATGCCGTACGTCGCGGTGAGTGCGATCAGCCATCCCGGACTGCTGCGCGAGCGGAACGAGGACAGCCTCGTCGTCGGGCCGTGGACGCTGTGCGCCACCGTCACCGAGAATCCGCAGACCCTGGTCTTCCCGCTCGGTACGCCCCTGGTCGTGGCCGTCGCCGACGGGCTCGGCGGGCATCCCGGCGGCGATGTGGCCAGTGCGCTGGTCGCCCGCCGGATCGCCTCGCTCGGACCCGCCATGACCAGCGAGGTCGCCGTCCGTGACGCCCTGAACGCCTGCAACCTCGCCGTGTACCAGGCGGCCGGCGGTGACGAGGGAGGCGACCTCGAGGCCATGGGGACGACGGTCGCCGGCGTCGTCGTGCAGCCCGACTCGCTGCTGGTGTTCAACGTGGGCGACAGCCAGGTCTACGCCGCCGACGGCGACGGACTGCGCCAGGTGAGCGTCGACGACAGCCCTCCGCACCCGGCCGGGAGCAGTACCTCTCTGGTCACCCAGTGCCTGGGCGGCTCGCCCGCCTACCGGGCCGTCGATCCCCACGTCACGGAGGTGCCCCTGGCCCCCGGCGAGCGCTACCTCATCTGCTCGGACGGGCTCACGGACCCGGTGCCGACGGACGTACTGGACGAGGTGCTGCGCGAGCACGACGACGGCCAGGCGGCGTTCGAGCTGTGGAAGGCCGCCATCGAGGCGGGCGGGCCCGACAACATCACGGTGGCGGTGGTGCGGGTGGGGCAGGAGTAGGGGCGGTCGCCCCGCGGTCCCGCCATGAGGGGGCGGCTCAGAGGATCTTGCGCTGGACCATGATCGAGAGCACCAGCGCCCCCGGCAGCAGAGGTACCCAGACCGTCATGACGCGGTAGCCGATGACGGTGGCCGCGGCCAGGCCCATCGGGGCTCCGAAGGTGACCATCGTGAACACCAGGGCCGCGTCCACGGGGCCGATGCCGCCCGGTGCGGGGACCGCGCCGACCGCCGTGCTGGCGAGGAGGAGCGCGAGGGTCACCTGCGTCCAGGACAGCGGCAGGCCGAGCGCGAAGCCGACCGAGGCGATCACACTCGCCTGGAGCAGCGGGGTGGCTGCGGCGCCGCCCCACAGGGCGAGGACGCGGCTGGGCCGGGTGTGCAGGATCCGCGCGTCGGTCAGGGCGGTGCGGACGAAGCCGAGGAGGGGGCGGCGCAGTGGCCGTACGGTCGTGACGAGTACGCCCGCCGTGACGAGGGCGGCCGTCACGCCTCCGGCGACCAGGAGCAACGTCTGCTCGTCCGGGACGAGTTCGCCCAGGTGCAGCAGGTCGGGGAAGGCCACGAGGAAGCCGAGCAGCACCACCGTCTTCGCGATCGGCTTGACCAGTGAGTACAGCGCGAGTGAGGCGGTGGCCCGGGCCAGGGGTATGCCGCAGTGCTGCAGGAAGCGCAGGGTGACGGCGTGGGCGCCGATGCTGGCCGGCAGTACGTGGTTCGCGGCGCCGGCGGCGAACTGCGACGCGACCAGCAGGCCGGGCGGCAGGCGTTCCGGTATGGATCCCTGGCGGACGACCGAGGCGGTCAGCCAGCCCATGCACGTGAAGAAGAAGCCGGCCAGCAGCCACCAGGGGTCGGCGGAGGCCAGCCGCAGGGCGCCGTCCTGCACGGTGTGCCAGTCGGCCACCGCCCACGCCCCGATCAGCAGGAGCGGGAGCAGCGTCAGCGCGTGGCGGACGAGGGTTGCGGGGGAGAAGCGGGAGCGGGGACGGGCGGCGGCGGTGGTGGCGGCGTGGGTGGGGCAGGCGGGCAGCGGTCCGGGGAGATCGCTGAGCGGGAGCGAGGACACGGCGCGGTCGTCCTTCCGCGTCACACCCGCGCGGACGCGGGCGAACGGCTTGAGGGCGAGGCAGGAGGGGACGTGGGAAACGTGCCCGTCCGTCATGACGGCGCGGTGTCCGGCAGCCGAAGCGACGTCGGCGGGCGAGCGACGCGACCGGGGCTGCGGCTCTGCCGCCTTCCCTCAGCTCCTGCCCGCGCGCCCCGCCCTCACCGCATCCAGTGCCGTCCGGTGCTCCACCCCAGGAACCGGTGGGCGCGACCCCCGTCCGCCGTGCCGTCCGCGTCGAACGTGCCGCCCTCGGCGGTGCGGACCAGGCCCGCCAGGGCCGGGGCCAGCCGGGACCTGACGTGGGCGGGGTGGCGGGCCGTCTCCTCGTCCAGGGTGGTGAGGAACTGCCGCTGTTCGTCCGGCGGGCACAGGGACAGGGCGAACAGCATCTGACGCCAGGCGTACGCCGCGTCCTTGATGGTGGGGAGGGGACGCTTGTTGTTGTGCACCTGTGCGGTCAGCCGGCACACCGTGCCGAAGCAGCGGCGCGCCAGGTCGGACCAGCCGGGCTGTGGGGCGATGCCCACCCGGTGGACGAGCGTGGCCAGGTTGTGCGTGGTGAGGATCTGCGCCTGCTCGATCACCTTGCCGTTCGCCGCCACGGACCAGGAATCGGACCCGGACGCCGTCCCGGCCCGCTCCGTGCACAGCCGCGCGAAACCGGGCGACGTACGGGCGCCGTAGGAACGGCTGAGCGCCTCGCCCGTCTCGGCGATCGCGAGGTTGCGGATCGCGGCGTAGTCGATGCCGTAGTAGCGCTCGTACAGCGTGCCGCGGAGCAACTCGGCCGCGACCCGCGCCGACTTGAGGAACTTCGGGCTGAAGGTGCCCATGAAGATGTCGGCGGCCAGCTCCTCCACGAACGGGACGCCCAGGTCGCACCGGCGGGCTAGCACGCCGAGCTCGCGGACGAGCGGGTTGGGCAGGACCGTGCCCGGGAAGGCCTGCACGGCCAGCTCGCCCAGCTGCCGCAGCACGGTGAGCGCACCTTCCTCGTCCGGCTTGCCCAGCACCGCGGCGCGCTGTCCGGACACCGCCCGCACCCAGGGCAGTTCCTCGACGCGGACCTGCCGGTCCAGATTGAGCAGGAGCAGCGAGCGGCGGTTGCGGAAGGCCCGGTAGTTCGCGGCCATCAGCGCACGCAGCGTCTCGTCGCCGTACGCCGACGCGGTGGTGGCGGCGACCAACTGCGGTACCAGCTCGGCCAGGACCTCGGCGGAGGGGACGACGCCCCGTTCCACGAGCGTGCCGATCGGCGCGCTCAGCGCGTACTCGACCACCTGCCGGATCACCGGCGGCACCTCCGCCCCGGTGGGCAGGCCGGTCTCGTGTTCCTCCTGCTCCGTCACGGGCGTCAGCAGCGGGGGCACCTCGATGATGCCGCTGTCCTGGGGCAGTTCGGCGAGCCGGCGCAGCATCAGCTGGGCCAGTGCGTGGTGGGAGGGGAGCGCCGCCTGGCGCGCCTGCTCCCGGCGCAGCGCCGTGTGCGGTGCGGAGCCGGGCAGGCCGCGTCGCCGCACCATGGAGTCCACCGCGTGCCGCAGCAGCCCGAGCCGGCGCGCGTCCAACGGCCGCCCGGCGACGGTCTCCTCCAGCGAGCCGCGCAGAATGCCCAGGTTCTGCCTGGGGCTGCGGTGCTTGGTGCAGCGGGTGTGTTCCGCGGCCAGCAGCCGGTAGCGGTCCAGCAGAGCGGCACCGCGCGCCAACCAGTCCGTGTCCGGAGCGAGTTCGAGCACCCGGCCGTCCCTCGCCGTCTCCAGCCAGTGGACGAGCATGGCGTCGCCGAACGGCTGCCATACGGCGAGCGCCTCGCGCTGGGTCTCCACGGCGGCGTTGGGCCGCCGCCGTATCAGGGTGTCGACGGAGTCGGAGACGGTGTACCGGTGGACGGCCGCGCCCGCGTCGGCCGCGCCGCTCGCCTGCGCGGGGACGTCCGTCGGCCGGGGCAGGAAGCGCAGTTGGTCGGCGAACGGCTCCAGTTCGGCCGCGAGATCCAGCGCCGCGTCCGTCTCCCCGTGCCGCACCAGCCAGGCCATCGTGAGCAGCGCGGCCTCCTCGGGCACGCCGATCTCGTAGCGGCCGCTGTCCAGCCGGGCCCACAGCCAGGCCAGTCCGGCGTCGCTGAGGCAGTGGGCGAAGAGCGCGCGCCGCTCGGCCGGTACCCCGAACTGCCGGGCGGCCTCGGTCTCGTACGGCTGGAGCGGGCCGCCCGCGCTCGCGGTGCCGGTGGCGAAGCCGCCCCGCACCACCTCAAGGGTCACCCAGGCCGGCAGCCCGGCCACCGGAGTACGCGAACCGGCCGTCAGCCGCCCCGCGGCCATCCCCGCGAGGACCGCCCGCCAGCGCTGCCCCCGCTCCTCGGCACGACGCCGGGTGTCGGCGTCCTCGTGGGTCAGTGCCGTCGTGAAGGCCTTGGCCAACTGGGCCGCCGGATAGGCGGCGGCCGCGGTGCGGGGCTGCTGCTCAGCGTTGTCGTCCATAAGCCGACGTGGCAGGTTCCGCCCCTGCGCCCTCCGGGTCTCAAGCCCGGCGCTCTGCTGCTGAGCTACACGTCGATGGGAGCTGAGGCTATGCGTCGGGTTGATCAACGGACAAGCGTATTTCCAGGGGCCGCGAGAGCACCGGCTCTTGACCCAAAAATGGCTTAGGTTAGCCTTCCCTTAATTTGATTTGATTTGAAGGGGAGGTCGACCATGACCCCAGCCATGTCCCGCCGCCGACTGCTCACCGCAGGCGGCGCTCTCGGTCTCGGCTCGCTGCTCGCCGCCTGCGGCGGTGACGCGGACACCGAGGGCAAGGCGCGTGGGACGGGCGGAGGTCCCTGGTCCTTCAAGGACGACCGGGGACGCACGGTCTCCCTCGACAAGGCCCCTGAAACGCTCGTCGCCTTCGTCAGCACCGCCGCCGCGCTGTACGACTACGGCATCGAGTGCGACGGCGTCTTCGGCCCCACCGAACCCGTCGGCGGCAAGCCCAACCCGCAGGCCGGCGACATGGACGTGGCGAAGCTGACGAGCCTCGGTACGGACTGGGGGCAGTTCAACGTCGAGAAGTACGCGGCCCTGGGGCCCGACCTGCTGATCAGCAACATGTTCCCGGCGCCCGACCTCTGGTTCGTCCCGCAGGAGAGCCGCAAGAAGATCGAGGCGCTCGCGCCCAGCGTCGGCATCAGCGTCGCCCGCACCTCCCTGCTGAACCCGCTGAAGCGCACCGCCGAACTCGCCGAGGCGCTCGGTGCCGACCTGAAGGCGAAGAAGGCGACGGACGCCAGGGCCCGCTTCGACAAGGCGGTCGAGACCCTGCGCGCGGCGGCCGCGGCCAACAAGGGGCTGAAGGTCATGGCCATCACCGGCGACAACGAGCAGTTCTACGTCGCCGTCCCCGACTCCTATGTCGACCTGAACTACTACAAGGACCTCGGCGTGGAGTTCGTGGAGGGGAAGAAGTCCGATGAATGGGGCTTCTGGGAGTTCCTGAGCTGGGAGAACGCCGACAAGTACCACGCGGACCTGATCATGGTCGACAACCGTTCCTCGGCCATGAGCGCCGAGCAGCTCGCCGCGAAGGCGACCTGGGGGCAGCTGCCCGCGGTCAAGGCGGGGCAGACCGTGCCGTGGGCGATGGAGGAGCGCTTCAGCTACGCCGGGTACGCGCCGGTGCTCGAACGGCTGGCGGAGGCCGTGGGGAAGGCGAAGAAGCTGTCCACGTGAGGGTCCGCTGTTGAATCAGCCATCCATCGAAAGGTTGACTTTAGGCTGACCCAGCCAGAGCATTGCCGGGGTGAGCCACTTCGAGCACGCGTCCCCCCGGTCGACCGGCCTCCCCGTCGACCTGGACGAAGCCGCCCACCGCTGTCTCGTCGCCGGTTTCGACGGCGCCACGAGCGTGCCGGACACGCTCAAGGAGCTCATCGACCGTGGCCTCGGCGGGGTCATCCTCTTCACCCGCAACGTCCGTGACGCGCGGCAGGTGCGCCGTCTCACGGACGAGCTGCGCGCGATACGCCCGGACCTCCTGGTCGCCATCGACAACGAGGGCGGCGGCATCGGCCACCTGGCCGGCGCCGGCGCCCCGGACGTCCCCGGCTCCTACGCCCTCGGCGTCGCCGACGACCCGAACCTCACCGCCCGCTGCGCCGACGCACTCGCCGGGCACCTCGCCACCCTCGGCATCACCGCCTCCTACGCCCCCGTGGCCGACCTCCAGCACCGCCCCGACAACCCGATCGTGCGCACCCGCTCCTTCGGCGCCGACCCCGAGCTCGCCGCCCGCCATCTGCGCGCCTGGATCACCGCCACCGAGGCCCGGCGCATCGCCTCCTGCGCCAAGCACTTCCCCGGCCATGGCGGCACCGCCACCGACAGCCACCACGGAATGGCCGTCGACCCGCGGCCGTACGACGAACTGCGCGCCGATCTCGAACCGTTCCGCGCGGCGATCGCGGCGGGCGTACCGATGCTGATGAGCGCCCACGTCGTGTTCCCGGCACTGGACCCCAACCGCCCCGCCACGCTGAGCCGTCGCGTCCTGGGCGATCTGCTCCGCCACGACCTCGGCTTCGACGGCGTCCTCGTCAGCGACGCGCTGGAGATGAAGGCGATCGCCGACCAGTACGGCGAGGCGGCCGGCGCGCGCATCGCACTCGCCGCCGGTGCGGACCAAGTGATCGTCGCCGTGGGGGACTTGAACGTCACCCTCGACTGCCGCGACGCCGTGCTCGACGCCCTGCGCACCGGTCAGCTGGCCGAGGAACGGATCGAGGAGGCCGCGGGTCGGGTGCGCCGGCTCGCCGAGCGGTACGCGACGCCCGCCACCGACGTGGCCGACTGGGATTCGGGTGCCGGGCTCGATGCCGCCCGCCGCGCCGTACGGAGCCGGGGCGTGCCGCCCGCCGTGCGCGGCGCCCACGTCGTCGAGCTGTTCCCGCCACCGCACCCCGCCCTCAACTGGGGCGGCGAGGACCTGCTGACCGAGATACGCGCGGTCGACCCCACGGCCACGGGCACGGCGGTCACCGGGGAACCGGCCGACCCGGCCGAGCTCGTCGACGGCATGCTGCGCCGCTGCGGATCCGCCCCGCTGGTCGTGGCCACCTGCGACGCCGGGCTGCACCCGTGGCAGGTTCGGCTGCGGGACGCCCTGCTGGACCGGCGGCCGGACGCGGTGCGGGTGGACACCGGGCTGCCGGAGGGCGGCGCGCTGTGCTCGTACGGGCGGGGGCGGGTGAACCTGCGGGCGGTGGCCGAGGCGCTGGCGGGCGTCACCGACGGCACCGACGGCTGAGGCGAGCCCGCCGCCGCACGGCGCTCAGGACGGCCGTACGACCTCCTCGATCCCCCTGGCCGCCAGGTACCCGGCGTCCGCCGCCCGCTCGGCCAGGACCACCGCCGGGCGTGCTCCTTGTGCCCGCATCCGCATCCATGCCTCGAAGTACGCGCCGCCCGGACCGGACACCGACCGGGTGCCGGGTGTGCAGTCCAGGAGCAGGGCGATGTCGCGCGGTGGGGTGGGCCGGTGTCCCTGACGCAGGTCGGCGACGGTCTCGGCGAGCGCCTGCGCGATCGGCTTCGGACGGCCCCGCGTGTCGAACAGGCCCAGCGTGTACTCCAGTTCCGGGAAGTCCGCCAGCGACCGGTCCACGTCGTGCGAGCACCACCAGGTCACGCCCCACAGCCCCGGGCACTCGGCCGCGTTTTGTACGGTCGCCCGTGCGAAGTCCGGCGCGTCGGCGGCCGGTATGTGCGGCTCGGGCGCGCCCGTCTCCTGGACCCAGACGGGGCGGGCCGGGTCGTCGGCGTACGCCTTGGCCAGCTCGGTGCCGTACTCGGCGAGGTGCCGCACCTGCGGTGAACGCGGGCCGTAGCGGCGGGCGCAGTCGCCGGAGAACACCCAGGGGTGGACGGTCGTCACATCGCCCTTGCGGGCCGAGGCCTCGGGGCTGAAGGGGTGGTCGTCGCCGTACCAGGCGGCGTCGTAGGCGGAGTGGGTGACCAGGCCGCCGTCGGCGCCGAGTCCGTCGCGGGCGGCGGCCAGCAGGGTGTCGAGGTAGTGGTCGACCTCGTCGACCGTCACCGGGTTGTGCTCGACCAGGTTGTTGAGCTCGTTGCCCAGCTGGAGCCCGATGAGGTTCGGGCGGCCGGTGAGCGCGCGGCCGAGGGTGCGCAGGAGGGCGACCTGGGCCTCGATGGCGTCCGGGTCGGTGAAGACGTTGCGGTGGTGCCAACTGCGGGTCCACTCCGGATAGAAGTCGAAGCTCGACAGATGGCCCTGCACGCCGTCCACCACGACGTCGAGCCCTGCCTCGCCGGCCAGGTCCACGAGGCGCGTCAGCTGGTCGACGGCGGTGGCGCGGACGAGGGTGCGGTTGGGCTGCAGCAGCGGCCAGAGGTGGAAGACGCGGACGTGGTCGAGGCCCAGATCGGCTATCCGGTCCAGGTCCTCACGCGCGCGTCCCGGGTCGAAGTCGTGCCAGGAGTGGAACCAGCCGTGGCGGGGCGTGTAGTTGACGCCGAAGCGGAGCGTGTGGATGGGATCCTCCTCGGGCCGGGCCCGCTCTGCCGGGCTCGGGGCCGGCTCTCGGCCTTGTCCAATACGAATGTATCAACCACCATGGTCGTCGATGAATAGTGATTTGAACCAAAGCTCGTCCGGGGAGGCGCGTGCGTACGTCGTCGGCCTGGACGCCGGCGGCACCCGCACCCGCGCCGTCCTGGCGCCCCTCGGCGACGGTCTGCCCGAGGGCGAGGGCGTCTCAGGCCCGGGCAACGCGCTGACGGTCCCCGGGCCGCAGCTCACCGAGCACCTCGCCGAGGCCCTCGTGCGCGCCGTGCCGGCAGAGCTGCGCGGTCATGTCGTGGCGGTGGCGGGCGGATTCGCGGGCGCCTCACGGACAGCGCCCGACGAGCCGGGCCGGCTCAAGGCGCACGCCGCGCTCACGGTCGCGCTGCGCCGGCTCGGCATCAGCGCCGACACGGTCGAGATCCACAGCGACATCGAGGCCGCCTTCGCCGCCGCGCCCGGCAACCCCGCCGACGGCCTGGCCCTGGTGGCCGGCACCGGCGCGGTCGCGGTGCGCATCACCTCACGCGCGTGCACCGAGACCGCCGGCGGCGACGGCTGGCTGCTCGGCGACGAGGGCAGCGGCTTCTGGATCGGGCGCGAGGCGGTACGGATGGCGCTGCGCATGGCGGACGGGCGGGGCGGGCCGACGGCGCTGGCCGCGTCGGTGGGGCGGGAGCTGGGTGTGCCGGAGGACGTTCTGCCGAGGGAGATGCCGGACCCGTACGCCGGCGGAGCCTGGACGCGCGCCCGGCGCGAGGCCTACCGCATGCACCTGCTCCCCGCCGTGATGGACCGGCCGCCGGTCCAACTGGCCCTGCTCGCACCGCTCGTCGCCGAGGCCGCCCGGCACGACGACGCCGTCGCCGCGGACATCCTCGAAACGGCCGCCGACCACCTCACCGGCACCGTCCGCGCCCTCGAACCCCGGCCCGGCGAACGCATCGTCGTCACCGGTGGCCTGCTCGGCGACGACGGCCCCCTCGACGCACCCCTCACCGCCAGGCTCCGGACCCTCGGACTCACCCCCGACCACGTGGCCGACGGCTCACTGGGCGCCGTGGCCCTCGCCCGTCTGGGGTACGGGAGTTGAGCGGCGTCAGCGCGCAGCCGCACCGCGCCGGCCTCCCGCACACCCCGCCCTACCGCGACGCCACCGCCCCCGTCGACGCCCGCGTCGGCGACCTGCTCGCCCGGATGACCCTGCGCGAGAAGGTGGGCCAGCTCAACCAGCGGATGTACGGCTGGCACGCCTACCGCCGCACCCCCGGCGGCGACTTCGAACTCACCGACGCGCTGTACGCCGAGACCGACCGCTTCGAGGGGCTCGGCGCCCTCTACGGACTCCAGCGCGCCGACGCCTGGTCCGGCGTCGACCACGGCAGCGGGCCCGGGGCGGAAGACGGCGCCGCCCTGGCCGAACTGGTGCAGCGGCATGTCGTCGAGCGGAGCCGGCTCGGTATCCCCGCACTGTTCGTCGAGGAGGTCCCGCACGGCCTCATGGCCCTCGACGGCACGGTCCTCCCGGTCAATCTGGCCGTCGGCGCCACCTGGGACCCCGAGCTCCACGAACGTGCCGCCGCCCACGCCGCCGCCGAACTGCGGGCCCGTGGCGGCCACGTCGCCCTGGTCTCGGCACTGGACATCGCCCGCGACCCGCGCTGGGGACGTACGGAGGAGTGCTTCGGCGAGGACCCGTACCTGGCCGCCCGGCTCACGGAGGCGCTGGTACGCGGCATGCAGGGCACGGGGGAGTTCTTCGCCGGCGACAAGGCCCCCGTCGTGCTCAAGCACTTCGCCGGACAGGGCGCCACCGTCGGCGGCCGTAACTCCGCCGAGTCCGAGCTGGGGTTGCGGGAACTGCATGAGATCCATCTCCCTGCCGCCCGCGCCGGGATCCGTGCCGGGGCCGCCGCCGTCATGGCCGCGTACAACGAGGTCGACGGCATGCCCTGCTCGGGCAACCGCGCCCTCCTCACCGAACTCCTCAGGGAGAGCTGGGAGTTCGACGGCCTCGTCATGGCGGACGGCCTCGCCGTCGACCGGCTGGCCCGTATCACCGGCGACAAGGTCTCCGCGGGAGCGCTCGCGCTCAACTCCGGTGTGGATCTGAGCCTTTGGGACGAGGGCTTCACGCATCTGGAGGAAGCCGTCGAGCGAGGGCTCGTCCAGGAGCACGTCCTCGACGCCGCCGTCGCCCGGGTGCTGCGGCTCAAGTTCCGGCTGGGCCTGTTCGACGGGCAGTCCGCGCCGGCCCCCGCGCCCACCGGAGGCAGGGAGATCAGCAAGGAACTCGCCCGGGCCGCGATCACCCTCCTCCGCAACGACGGCACGCTGCCCATCGGCGAGACGGTCTCGCGCATCGCCGTCCTCGGACCCCAAGCAGGCACCGCGGCCCACCAGTCGGGCGACTACACGGCGCCCCAGCGCTCCGGCACCGGCGTCCTCGACGCACTGCGCCGACTCGCCCCGCCCGGCGTCGACATCCGGCACGCCCGGGGCTGCGCCCTCACCGGCGGCGACCTCTCCGGCATCCCCGAGGCCGTCGCCGCGGCCGCCGCCTCCGACCTGGCCGTGCTCGTGCTGGGCGGCAGCAGCGCGCGCACCTCCGACACCGAGTTCGACGCCAATGGGGCGGCACTCCATGCGGTGTCCGAGATGACCTGCGGCGAGGGCGTCGACCTGGCCGACCTCAGGCTGGGCGCCGCACAGTACGCCCTCATGGACGCCGTCGTGGCGACCGGCACGCCCACCGCGGTCGTCCTGGTCCAGGGCCGCCCGCACGTCGTGGCGGGCACCGCCGGTGCGCTGCTCACCGCCTGGTACCCCGGTCCGTGGGGCGGCGAGGCGATCGCCGAGGTGCTGCTGGGACACGTGGAACCCGCGGGCCGCCTCCCCGTCTCCGTGCCGCGCTCCGCCGCCCAACTCCCCGTCCACTACAACCACAAGGACACCGAGTACGGCGGCTACGTCGACCGGAGCGCCGAGCCGCTCCACTCCTTCGGTCACGGGCTGTCGTACACGAGCTTCGCGTACGGTCCGCCGCGCCTGGCCGGGCTCACTGTCGAGGTCGACGTCACCAACACGGGTCCGCGCCACGGCCGTTCCGTCGCCCAGCTCTACCTGCGCCGGCTGCGGACCCCCGTGTGGCCGCGCACGCTGGAGCTGCACGGTTTCCTGGCCGTCGACCTGGCGCCGGGCGAGACCCGCACGGTCACGTTCCCGCTCGGCGCCGGCGTACCCGCGCCCGGCACGGTGGTCGAGTTCCGCGTGGCCGAGTCGGCGCGCGCGGCGCTGACCGCCGTACCGACTCAGAGCTTGACGGCTCCCGAGGAGACCCCCTTGTAGAACCACCGCTGCGTGATCACGAACAACACCAGCACCGGAATCACGGAGATCACCGACCCGGCCATCACCATCCGCTGGTCGTACCCGAACGACGAGCTCTGCAGCCGCGACAGACCCAGCGTCAGCGTCATGTTGCCCTCCGACCGCAGCACGATCAGGGGCCAGAGGAAGTCGTCCCAGGCGCTGATGAAGGTGTTGATGACGACCACCATGATCGCGCCCCATGCGGACGGCAGATACAGGTACCGGAAGCGCTGCCACTCGTTCGCCCCGTCGAGCATCGCCGAGTCCTCGATCTCGCGCGGCACCGCCAGGAACGCGCCGCGCATCAGCAGCACGTTGATGGCGCCGACGAAGCCCGGCAGCCAGACGCCGGCCAGGCTGTCGACCAGGCCCAGGTCGCGGATGCTCAGGAACAGCGACACCATGATCGACTCGAAGGGGAACATCATCGAGGCGACCAGCACCACCCAGACCGCCCGGCGGCCCTTCCAGCCGGGCTTGGAGAGCATGTAACCGGCCGTGGTGGCGAAGACCAGCTGGCTGGTGACGGACAGGACGACCACGATCACGCTGTTCCGGATGTACGTGGCCACCGGGACCTGATCGAAGACCGTCCGGTAGGCCCGCAGGGTCGGGTCGTGCGGCAGCAGGGTGGCGCCCGCGCCGAAGACGTCCTCGCCGGTGCTCTTCAGCGAGGCCAGGAGCTGCCAGAGCAGCGGTCCGACGGTGAGGCCGAGGACGAGGAACAGCAGCAGATAGCGGACGATCAGGTCCCGGGGGCGGCCGTAGTCCCGCCAGCGTGGCATCAGGCGCCGGCGGCCGGCCGGGGCAGCGGTCGTCGTCATGCCTCGTCCTCCTTCGTCAGACGCTGCGCCAGCAGGGTCAGCCCCAGCGTCAGCAGGAACAGGGCCACGCTGACGGCCGAGCCGTAACCGGCGTTGCCGGTGATGGGGTCCAGGCCGACGTCCCGGATGTAGAAGGGCAGGGTGCGGTCGGCGCCGCCGGGGCCGCCGGTGGAGCTGCCGAGCATGTAGATCTCGGTGAACACCCGCAGTGAGCCGATGCCGGTGAGCGTGCCGACGAGCATCATGGCGTGGCGGACGCCGGGCATCGTGATGTGCCGGAAGCGGCGGACCGCGCCGGCGCCGTCCATGGCCGCGGCCTCGTGCAGCTCCTTGGGCACGTTCCCGAGCGCGGCCAGGTAGAAGACCATGTACCAGCCGAGGCCCTTCCACAGCGTCAGGCCCATCGCGGACAGCAGGATCAGCCACGGGTCGGACAGGAACGGGATGGCGTCCCGGATGAGATGGGCCTTCTCCAGCCAGGTGTTGACGAGCCCGTCGTCGGCCAGCAGCCACTGCCAGCTCAGGCCGACCACCACGCTGGACGCGAGCACCGGCGTGTAGAAGGCGGAGCGGAAGAAGCCGATGCCGGGGAGGTTCTTCTCCACCAGCACCGCCAGCATCAGCGGGAGCAGCACCATCAGCGGTACGACGATCAGCGCGTACAGGACGCTGTTGCGGGTCGCCAGCCAGAAGTCGGAGTCGTCCAGCATCCGCGTGTAGTTGTCGAGTCCGACGAACCCCGCGGCGCCGCCGAGCGGCTTGGCGTCGGTGAACGACAGCAGGACCGTGTTGAGGAACGGGAACACCCCGAAGACCACCGCGCACACGATCGCGGGCGCGGTCCACAGCCAGGGCAGCCACCAACGGCGGTACATCGCCGCCCCGTTGGCGCCGGGCGCGGGGCCGGGCAGCAGGGCCCTGGCGAGCCGGCGGGCACGGGAAGGGGCCGGGCCCGGCACGGAGTCGGTGGACTCCGCACCGGCCACGGTCACCGGGTTCGTGATCTGTGCCGCCACCGTCAACTGCCCTGCTTCAGCAGCTCGTTCGCCTTCTTCTGCGCGTCCTTCACGGCCTGCTCGGCGCTCTTGTCGCCCTGCATGGCCAGCTGCACCTGGGAGACGATGGCGTTCTGCACGGCCGGGGAGAGGTTCGTCTGGTGGGCCGTGGCGGTCTTCAGCTGCTCGGCGACGAGCTTGCGGGCCTCCGAGAACGGGTCGTCACCGTCGGCCTTCTGGAAGAACGGGTCGTTCAGCGACTCGGTGGTCGTCGGGAAGATCACCACGTTCGGGTCCTTGCACCAGGCCGTCTGGTTCCGGGCGTTGGTGAGGAACTGGGCGAACGCCAGCGCCGCGGGGGCGTTCTTGCTGGTCGCGGCGACCGATATGTACTGCGGGGCACCGGTGGTGTGGCCGAGCGCGTCGAAGGGCTGCTGGCCGACGCCCGTCTTGTCGTACACGGAAGGGCTGTTCTGCTTCACGAAGCGCACGAAGCTAGGGTTCGTCGAACCGTAGGCGACCTTGCCCTGGCTGTAGAGGGTGGACGGGTCGTTGCTGGAGGACAGCGAGTCCTTCGGCATGGCGCCCTCCTTGTACAGCTTCGCCATCCACTCGACCCACTCGACGGTCCTCGGATCGTCGGCGAACGTGGCCGATTCGCCGTCCGCGGACAGTGTCCTGATGTTCATCTGGTCCCAGTCGGCCGGGATCCGCCACACCGGGTTGGCCATCGTCGCGAAGTACTTGCCGTCGGCCGCCTTCGCGATCTTCTCGTAGTCGGCGAACAGCCCGAACATGGTCGTCGGTGGCTTCTGAGGGTCGACCCCGGCCTTCTCCAGCAGGTCCTTGTTGTACGTGAGGACGATGCCGCCGGTGTACCAGGGCAGCGCGGTGTGCACCGACTTGCCCGAGGCGTCCTTGAAGGTGCTCGACTTCCAGAACGCCGGCACGAACGGCTTCGAGGCGCCCGGGTCCTTGGTGGCCACGTCGAGCAGGTATCCGGCCTTGGTGAGGGCGGTCGCCGTGTCGGAATTGACGTTGATCACGTCGGCCAGGGTGCACGCCTGGGCGTCGGCGACGGTGCGTGACGTGAACGTGTTGTCGCCCGGGTCGTCGATCCACTTGACCTCGGTGCCGGGGTTCGCCTTCTCGAACGACTCGATCACGCCGTCGAAGAACCCGCCGAAGTCCTTCTTCAGGTTGGTCGTCTGGAAGGTGATCTTTCCCTTGACCTCGCCGGTGAGCTTTCCGGACCCCACGTTGCCCTGGTCGACCTTGCAGCCGCCGGCGGAGGCCTCCCCGTCCTCGGAGCCGCCGGACAGACCGCAGCCGGCGGCCGTCAGGGTCAGGACCACCAGACAGGCAAGGGATCCGGTCAGTCTTCTCGCGCGCATTGCTGCCCTCCTGGGACCAGTCGGATGCGGTAGCGCTCCGCTGATTCAAATCACCAACATGGACTCCGGTTGATGAAAAGGTGGACCAGAATTCATCGGAGGTCAATGGGTTGCCGTGTTGCGTTTGGGTTCCGCCGGCGCGTGCCGCGCTTCAGTGCCGGTGTTCGTGGTCCGCGTGCGACGGGTCGCCGGGGTGCTCGTGGCCCGGGGCGTACTCCACGCCGGTGCGCGCTCGGTCCAGCCAGTCGAAGAAGGCCCGGCGTCCGAGGGCCTGTTGCAGCTCGCGCACGATGCCCTCGCGGGCGTGCTCGTACGGCATGACGTCCGCAGGGCCGGCTGCGTCGTCGAAGGGGTCGACGCCGCGCCTGAGCGCCTCCGGCGTCAGGAAGCGGTCGAGGTTGAGGCCGTAATACTCCCGTACGGCCTCCTCGGGGAGGAGTTGCTCGCCCTCCAGCGCGGCGAGGAGTGCGCGGGCGGCGGGGGAGTGGGCAAGCGCTGCCGCGACGATGCTGCCGAGGTCTGCCACGTCGGCTTCGGGCACGTTGGGTGCGAGGGACGATGACATCTCGGGCGGGGCCGGCAGACCGCGCTTCGCGCAGGTGCGTCGGGCGAGTTCGTCGACCAGCACGACTTGCGTCGCCCAGCGTCGGCGTTGGCGCTCCGCTGCGAGTGCCGCGCTGTGCCGTCGTTCGGCCGCGGGTCCGTTGTGGCTGGTCGCGCCCTCGCGGCGGAGCCGCATATCGACACGGCCCGCGCCCGTTGGGGGTGCCGTCGGACCCTGCGTCAGAAAGGTGTCCACGCGCTCCTTCGGGACCGCCTCGCCGTTCACGCGTGCCGCGTACTCCTCCGTCATGGCGTCACCTCCAGCTCCACGGCCTGCGTGTACGCCACGCACCCGTGCCAGCCGACCTTCGCCATCAGCCAGTACGACCCCGGCGGCACCGCCCCGCCGTCCACCTCGATCACGCACTCCTGCTGCTCCCCGCCGGCCACGGTGAAGCCCTGGCAGCCGGGTGCCACGCCCGCCCAGGTCCCCCACGAGGACACGGCCCACAGCGTGCCGCTGATCGGGCCCCGGGTCGTGTTGCGCAGAGCCACCGGGACCCGGCTCCGTTCACCCCGGCGTACGGAGATCCGCTCAACTGCCAGCTCCGCCCCGAGTGTTGGGCCGGTGTACCCACCCGGCACATCCAGCGCCACCACGTCCTCGTACATCTGCCCGCCGTACGACAGCCGGGCGGCGAGCCAGTGGCGGCCGGGCTCGGCGTCGGGCGGTGGGGTGACGGTGACGTCGGCGAGTGTGAAGCCGCCGGGGCCCAGTGCGTACGGCAGTTCGGCCGGCTCGACGGACCAGCCGGGTGGCACGTGCAGGGTCACCGTGCCCTGGACGGGCGCGTCCGTCAGCTCCGAGGCGACCCGGACCGTGGCCGTGACCGGGCCCTCGGAGACGGTGAGCGTGGTGGGCGAGAGGTACACCGCGACCGGCATGTTGCCGCGTGGGGCGGGGCCCGAGTTGTGGAGCCAGTAGCGGGTCGGGACGGGCTGGGCGGGCTCGTGGGCGGCGATGCCCGGTCCGGGTGCGGTCTCCGCGTCCGTGGCGGCGAGGACCGTCGCGACCTCGAAACCGGTCAGGTCCAGGTCCAGCACCCCCTGGTCATCGGGCGTCAGCGGCTCCCCGCGTCTCTCCAGTACGTCCGCCCGCGCCCCGTCCGCCCACCCCCGCGGCCCGCGCACCCGCGCCCGCACCGGCCGCCCGTTCACCTCGTGCACCCGGACGACGACGCCACGGCCGGGATCCGCGGCCGCCACGCTTCCCCGCGCGAGGGGCGACCCCACCGGCTTGAGCGCGTCCAGCAGCACCTCACCGGCGGGCTCGACGCCCAACAGCACGGCCTTCCTGGGCAGTACGGCATCCTCGGCCGCCGTCCGCCGCAACCGCGCGGTCAGCGGATGGTTGAACGCATGCCCGGCCTGCGGCAGCCGCAGCTCCCGCCAGTCGCCGGCGCCCGCGACCACGGCGTACACGAACGTGTGCGACCAGCGCTGGAGTTGGAACGCCGACCCGTCGGGCGCCGTACGGCGGGGCGGGTCGACCCAGATCCCGGACGGCCAGCCCGTGCAGGAGCGCATCAGGGACATGTAGAGGTCGCCGGAGGAGGTGACCACACAGCCGGGCGTCCCCCGGTTCAGCACCGCGAAGCTGCGCCCGTCCCACGCGTCCCCCGGCGGCAGGGCCTCCCCGCCGCCCGCCGCCGTGGCCCGCAGTACCGCGTCGTCCAGGTCGGCGATCAGTGCGTCGACGGCCTTGGCGTCGTCCTCGGGCCGGTCGCCCGCCACCACGAGCAGCGGCAGTCGTTCCAGGTCGCGCAGGTCGGCGCCGGGCACCCACTCCTCCCGCAGCGAGGCGCGTGGCGCGACCCAGACGGCGGCCACGCCCCGTTCGGCGAGCTGCCGTCGCAGTTCCCGCCCGGCCGCCGGGTCCCAGCCGAGGGCCTCGGCGACCACGGAGTTGCGTTCGGGCCCGCCGACCGCGACACGGACGTCGGGGAGGTTGGAGTCGACCTCCAGGTCGCCGTAGCGCGGGCCTGTGGCGATCGTCGAGGTCGCCGTCACGCCCACCCTCACCAGGGCCGCCGCGAGGCCGGTGCCCAGCTCACCGGCCTCGTCCCAGGACCCGTACACCAACTCGGCGACCCCGATGGACCGTTCGCCCAGGGGCCGGCCGGACCCGTCGGCGACCGCGACCCGTGCGGTGGAGCCGAGCCCGAACCAGGTGTTGGCCGGGTTGTCCAGCGTCCACGGGAACCGCTCGCTGTCCACCTCCACGAACCCGAACCCGCGCCCGATCACCGCGTCCGCCACCTCGTGCACCGGCAGGCCGCCGCGCACGTCGGACGGCCAGCGGACCCGGATGAGCCGGTCGGCACCGTCGTAGCCGTCGAGAGTGGTCGTGAGGTCGAGGCGGCCGACGCCCTTCCACAGAGTGAGCTGCTGCGTGTAGCGGAAGAGGCCGAGGTCGGCGCGGACAGTGACGCGGGAACCGGCGGGCGAGTGCTCGACATCGACGTCGGCGGTGACGTCCCGGCTGCGGGCGGCGGTCGTGCCGGTCGGTGTGAGGTGCCAGGGGCCCTCGCCGAAGCGTGGGTGCCGCGGGTACTCCTCCTGCACGACGAGTTCGTTGCCGATGTCGCCGGGGCGCAGGAGTTCCCGGCCGGCCTCCGCCCTGCCGAGGGCCCGCAGGCTGCTGACGGCGCCGCCGCGCGCGGGGTCGACCGTCAGCTCGTAGAACTCGTTGCGGATGGTGGCGCCCGCTGCGCGTGTCCACTCGGGGACGGTCCCCTCGGCGAGCGGCAGCGCCCTGAGGCCCGTGCCGGGCACCTGCGGTACGACGACACGGAGTTCGCCGTCCTCCCGTACGGCGGGCAGGGGCAGCCCGGTGTCGTCCAGGGGGACGAGCCCGGGGTCCTCGACCGCCAGGACGTCCCGCCGCTCCCAGGTCGCCGCGTTGAAGACCACCAAGTCAGGTGTGCCGCCCGGTAGTTGGGCGACCGAGCCCGCCAGCGCGTCGGTCGCGTCGGCGTGCACGGCCTTGGCGAGGTCGTACAACTCCCGCCAGCCGGTGAGCAGGTCGATGTACACCTGGTCCGACTCCGAGCCGGTGACGGCGTCGTGGTGGGCGCCGTAGATCAGCTGCCGCCAGGCCTTGTCGAGCGCCGCGTCCGGGAAGGGGTGCCCGGTGACGAGCGAGGCGAGCGTCGCCCAGGCCTCCGCGTCGGCGAGCAGGGTCTCGCCGTACCGCTGGGCCTGCTTGGTGTCGATGTACGAGACGTCCTTGCCGGTGTAGATCGGGTTCATGTCCCGCGTCTGCGGGGACGCCTTGCGGCCCTCCTCGTCGAGTTGCGCGCGGACGGCGGCGAAGAAGTCCCGGGGGACGGCGCTGATGAAGCGCGGCCAGAGGTAACGGGCGTTCCAGTCCCGGTGGATGTCCATCACCCAGCGGCACGGCGGCGCGTAGTCACCGCCGACGGGGAGCAGGACGTTGCGGGTGAGCGCCACCGGCTTCAGCCCTTTGAACAGCTTGAGGGCCGCCGCCTCCGCCTCGGGGAGGGCCGGCGCGTTGTCGATCGCCCAGCCGGCGCCGTAGTGGTTGACCATGTACGCGGTCAGCAGCCCGCGCCCGGACGGGGCGATCCAGCTGAACTCCGCCGGGAACTGCATCCGCTTCGGATCCCGCGGCTCCTCGCCGAAGACGGAGAGGGTGGGGCCCCACTGGTGGAACGGCCCGCGCGCCCAGGAGCTGGAGCTGACCCCCGCGTCCGCCATCAGCCCCGGGAACTGCGGATCGTGCCCGAACGCGTCCAGCTGCCAGGCCGTCTCCGGAGATGCTCCGATGATTCCGCGCTGGAAGCCGTCGCCGTACAGGGCGTTGCGTACGGTCGCCTCGGCGCCGGTGAGGTTGGTGTTCGGCTCGTTGTAGGTGCCGCCCATGATCTCCACGCGGCCGGCGCGGATCAGCTGCCGCAGGAACGCGCGCTCCTCCGGGAAGGCGTCCCAGTAGGGCTTGAGGTAGTCGACCTCGGCGAGCACGAAGGTGTACGCCGGGTCGCGCCGCGCCAGATCGCAGTGGGCGCGGACCAGGCTCATGCCGGACTGGCCGCGCGAGTCGAAGGTGCGGGCGGGCAGGCCGGTGACGGCCGGGTCGTCGGCGACGTCCCAGGTCTCGGTGTAGGCGGCCTGGGTGTTCCACCAGACGGGGTCGTAGTGGAAGTGGCTGACCATGAACATCGTCCAGCCGGGCTCCGCGGCCGTGAACGCGGCCGTGCGCTCCGCGGTCCGGCCCGGGTCCTCGGTGTCCTCGGCCGTGACCCTCACATGCGTACGGTCGCCGGGGGCGAGGTCGGTCGTCACCGGTATCTCGGCGCGTACGGTGCCGTCGTCCCCCGCGGTCACCTCGGCGGTGCCGTGGACACCCGGGCCCGCCACGGTGAGGCGGACCGCCCGGCCGGCGGCTTCCCCGATCTCGACGGCCACGACCTGGTGCGGATGCTCCTCGGTACCGACGAAGAGCTCGGTCGACTCGACAGAGATGACGCGCATGGGGCTCCTACGAGTGCTCGTGGGGAGCCCCATCCTGGCACCGACGGGATGATTCAAACAACCACCCTCGCGTTACCTAGGTGGTTCAGTCATACACGCCGGTCAGGTCAGCGAGCCCGGCGATTCTTCACCGCGTGCTGCGGGGTGATGTGGTCCGTCAGGGCGAGCGAGGCGCTCGCGCGCTGGTAGGAGACCTGGCCGACCCGGACGTAGAGGCAGTCGACGATCATCAGGACGGAGTGCCGGCCGCCGATGCTGCCGGTGCGGAAGCTGGTCTCCGAGGTGGAGGAGATGAGCCGGATGTCGGCGGCCTTGGCCAGCGGTGAGCGCGGGTCGGTGGTGATGGCGATGGTGGTGGCGCCCCGCTCCTTGGCCATCTCGAAGGGTTCGAGGGTCTCGCGGGTGGCGCCCGAGTGGGAGATGCCGATGGCCACGTCGGCCGGGGTGAGCAGGGCCGCCGAGGTGGCCGCCCCGTGCACCTCGGTCCAGCCGCGGACCTGGCAGCCGATGCGGAACAGCCGCGTCTCCGTCTCCTGGGCCACCGCGCCGCTGCCACCCACGCCGTACACGTCGATGCGGCGGGCGCGGGCCAGGGCCTGGGCCGCCCGCTCCAGCGCGTCGAGGTCGATCCGTTCGATGGTCTGCTGGATGGCGCGCAGGTCCGCGCTGCCGACGACCTGCACGACCCGCTCCAGGCTGTCGTCGGGCGAGATGTCGGGGCCGATCTCTGCGCTGCCCCAGTCGGAGACCTCGCCGCGCCCTCGCTCCTGGGCCAGCTCGATCAGCAGATGCTGGTAGGAGTCGAGCCCGATGGCCCGGCAGAACCGGGTCACCGTCGCCTGGGAGGTGCCGGTGCGGCGGCCCAGCTCGGCGGCCGAGCAGTGGGTGACGGCGGCCGGATCCTCCAGGATCAGCTCGCCGACCTTCCTCAGGGAACCGGCCAGCCGGGGCAGCTCGGTGCGGATCAGTGTGGTGACGTCCGTCGGGGGCATGGGGAGAAGGTATCAGCCACCGTTTGCCGCGCAGGTTGAATACCAGGACCGAAAACGGGGGCCGGGCGGGGCCGGGACGCGGACTCGTTGCCCGTACCACCCGGTGTGTGATTTATTGATTCACCGATGCGGTAGTGCAGGGTGGTTCAATCCAACATCGCCATCCATCAGTGCCTGCATCAGTGGCTCCATCAGTGGTTCCGTGAGTGGGGAGTGACGCGTGTCCGACGAGTCCGTGAGCGCCCGGCGCTTCGTGCGGGAGAGCATGACCGTCCTCGACCGCCTGACCGAGTCCGCCCGCGACGACGTGGCCCGCGCCGCCGAGCTCATCGCCGACTGCGTGCGCGCGGACGGTGTCATCCAGGCCTTCGGCACCGGTCACTCCCAGGCGATGGTCCTCGAAGTCGCCGGCCGGGCGGGCGGGCTGGTGCCCACCAACCGGCTCAGCATCGCCGACCTCGTCCTGTACGGCGGCGCCGCCCCCGGCGTCCTCGACGACCCGCTCCTGGAGCGGGAGCCCGGAGTGGCCGCCCGGATCTACGACCTGGCCGCCCCGCGCACCCAGGATCTCTTCGTCATCATCTCCAACTCCGGCGTGAACAACGTCATCGTGGAGATGGCCCTGCACGCCAAGGAGCAGGGCCACAGGATCCTCGCCATCACCTCCCTCGCCCACACCCGGGCCGTTCCGGCGGGCCACGCGAGCGGCAGGAAGCTCGTCGACCTCGCGGACGTAGTGCTGGACAACGCGGCCCCGCGCGGCGACGCGCTGCTGGAACTGCCGGGCGGCGGCGCGGTGTGCGCCCTGTCCACGCTCACCGGCGTGATGCTCGTGCAGATGGCCGTGGCGGAGGCTTCCGCCCAGCTCCTCGCCGCCGGGGAGCGCCCGCCGGTGTACGTCTCGGCCAATGTGCCGGGCGGGTTCGAGGGCAACCTGGAGCTGGAGAAGCGGTACGCCGGACGGATCCGGCGCACCGCGAGCTGATCACTGCACGGTCGTCACTGCACGCTCGTCACTCCACGCTCGTCACTTCACGGCCCTCACTTCACGGGTACGGGCGTCACCGCGACGGCCAGCGGATACGCGCCCGTCTTCAGGGCTTCGCCGGCCTTGCCGGACGCGGTGTCGATCGGTACCAGCGTGTTGCCGTCCGCCGTGGTGACGTAGGCCGTGGCGCCGTTCCAGTCCAGGCCGATGTCGAAGGCGGACCTGCCGACCGTGACCTCGGTGCCGGGGGCGCCGGTCACGGTGTCGACGGGCGTGGCGTGGTCCCCGCTGCTCGGGCTGACCCACAGTGTCCGCCCGTCCGGCGACAGGGCGAGCCCGTAGGCCTGGCCCGTGACGAGCAGGGTCGGCTCGGTGTCGTTCGTCGCCGTGTCGATCGGAGTCACCGTCGAGCCACCGGAGTTGGACACGTACACAGTCTTCCCGTCCGGCGCGGCGACGACGTTGAAGGGGCGGGGGCCGACGGGAATCGCCTTGCCCGCCTTCCCGCTCTGTCCGGTGGCGAGGTCGACAGGGCTGACCGTGTCGTCGTGGATGTTGGCCACGTACAGCGTCCCGCCGTCCGGCGTGATCGCCATGTTCTCCGGACCGGAGCCGACCGCGACGGGCGTCCCCGCCTCCAGCGTGCCGGTGTCCACGGGCTGGACCGTGCCGTCCGTGTAGTTGGCCACCCAGAGCGTGCCGCCGTCCGGAGTGAGGGCGAGGCCGGCCGGCACCCGGCCCACGGGGACCGTGGCGGTGACCGTGCCGCGGGCCACGTCGATCACGCTGACGGTGTTCGAGCCCTGGTTGGCGGCGTAGGCGGCGCGCCCGTCCGCGCTGACGACGACCTCGCCGGGGTTGCCGCCGACGGCGATGTCCGTGGTCGTACCGGATCCGAGGTCGATGGAACTGACCGACGCGCCACTGAAGTTGGCCGTCAACGCACGGGGTGACCCGGCGCCGTCGGTGACCCGGACCGGGATCGCCCGCGTGAGGACACCGTCGCCCGATACGACGACGGAGTGCACGCCCGGTGTCGCGGCGGTCAGGGTGACCGTGACTGAAGCGGTGCCCCCGGCCGGTACCGTCACGCTGCCCTCGCCGGGCGAGGCGGTGACCCCGTCGGGCACGTCCAGCTTCCAGCTGACCGTCTTGGCGGTGGTGGACCGCTCGTCGGCGAGGTCGAGGGTCACCTTTCCGGCGGAACCGGGCTTCAGGGAGAGCGAGTTGGGCGTGAAGAAGGCGTCGACGCCGGGGTCGGGGGCGGTGTCCAGCAGCGCCGTGTGGAGGAACTGGTCCATGACGCCGGGCGAGACCTGCTGCGGGACGGCGTCCAATTCCTTACGCTGTGACCTCAGTTGAGACCAGTACGCGGCGACCGCGTCCGTGTCACCCCGCTTGTCGGCCAGCAACAGCTCCACCGCCGTCCCGCCCGCGCTGCCGTAACGGCCCAGCTTCTCGAGCCAGGCGGAGGTCTCGTCGAGGAACCCCGGGTTGTCGAGGCGGGCGCGCAATTCGAGGGGAGTGGCGGCCATGTTGGCGAAGTACGCCTTCAGCGCGGCGGCGGCTCGATCGAGGCCGGCGTCCTGCTCATGGGCCTTGCGGAAGGCGGCGATCAGCCGGGTCAGGGTCGGGGACTCGGTCGGGTCGAGCTGGGAGGAGTAGTTGTTCTCGGCGAATATCCGCAGCCACTTCGCGGCGCCGGGCCCGGCGAGGTCCCGTACGGACGCGAGGAAGGCGGCGCGGGGGTCGTACGCGTCCGGGTTCCACAGGTGGGCCGCCGAGGTGAACAGGGCGAGCCGGCTCGCCTCCGCCTGGACCATCGGGTTGGCGGTGACACCGGTGGACGCGCTCGGCACGCCGGGCTCGCGGCCGGTGTAGGGGCCGAGCAGGAGACGGCTGGTGACGTAGTCGTTGACGGGGTAGTTGTCCCAGACCAGGATCGGGTGGCCGTACACCTCACGGGCCTGCGCGACCTGGTCGGCGGTGATGGTCGGCGCGATCACGCCGACGCCGGTCCACTCGACGACGACGGACGGGTCGAGCTTCTGGCGCAGCGCCTTCTTGTAGGGGGAGTCGGCGAGGTCGGAGTACTCGGTGGGGACCATCTCCAGGGGCTGCAGACCGGTGTGATTGGCGGAGAACTCCCGCCACACGGCGTTCAGCAGCTGCGCCTGCGCGGCGCCCGCCGCACCCCCGCCCGTCCCGAACTCCGCCTCGTCCGCGGCACAGTTCCACTTGGTGTAGCTGATGTCGTCGAGCGGGATCGCGAAGGACCGCACGCCGATGTCGTACAGCGAGTCGAACTTGGCGGTGAGCGCCTTGATGTCGGCGTCGGAGGAGTAGCAGACGGAGAGCCCGGGGGAGAGGGCGTAGGTGAAACGGACGTGGTTGGCGCGGGCCCGGTCGACCAGCTCCCGCAGCTTCGCCAGCTCGGCGGGCGGGTGGGCGTCACGCCAGCGGGCACGGAGATAGTCGTCGTCCTTGGGGGAGTAGACGTAGACGTTCTGTTTCGTGCGGCCGTAGAAGTCCAGTTGGCGGAGGCGTTCGGCATGCGACCACGGGGTGCCGTAGAAGCCCTCGATGACTCCGCGCAGGGCGGCGGTGGGCCAGTCGCGGACGGTCACCGCGGGGACGCGGTTCTCGGTGACGAGCTGGCGCAGGGTCTGGGCCGCGTAGAAGGTGCCGGTGGTGTCGGCGCCGGAGAGGGCGACGAGGCCGCGGCCGTGGGAGCGTCCGGAGGCGAGGACGTAGCCGCCGGAGGGCAGGCCGGCCGGGGACTTGGCGCCCAGTTTCTGCAAGGCCGTCCCGGTGGCGGTGTTCTCGCCGGGGCCGCCCAGATGGACCGTGAGGCGTGAGGTGGGCGGCTTCTCGCCGGCCTGGACGGTGACGATGTGATCGGCACCGGCGTCGCGCAGGACGGACTCGACGAGGCGTCGGGCGGAGGGGTCCGTGCCGCGGCCGACGACCTCGACGACCCTGTCCGGCACGGTGAGTTGCCCGGAGCCCGTGTGCACGCTCTTCGGCTGGGGCCACACCTGCGGGACGCGGGCGACGGGATTGGGGGGCGCGGCGGCCGTGGCCGGTGCGGTGAGGCCGAGGGTCAGGAGCAGGGCGGCGGCGGCCGGCAGGAGCGGGCGCGATGGACGTCTGACACGAGGGGCTGAGAGCACAGATCCTCCCGGGGTGAATGTATCCACCGGAGGATGTTAGGGATGCTGATTGTTTCATTCAATGGTGCACTCAATGATGCCTGAGCACGCGCGCGCGACGGCACGTGGGCGCACACTGGAGAGGTGCTGTCGGTGCTCAAGGGGGTGTCGGCGTGGCTGCTTCCGGATGTTCTACGGTGCGGCTGTGGCGGTGGCGGCGCAGCCCGCTGAGGCGGCGCAGCGACGTCATCGAGGCCTGGGTCGTGCTGTGCGGCTGGCTGTTCGCGCTGGTCGCTGCCCTGTTCGCGGGCATCGCTGCGGCGGACGCGGTGGTGGCCTCGGCGGAGCAGCAACGGGCCGAGAGCCGCAGGGTGACGGCCGTACTCGTGATGGATGCGGAGGATCCGGGGGCCTCGCGGGTCACCACCGACCATCTCGTGTGGACCACCGTCCGCTGGACCGACCCGGACGGCACGACCCACACCGATGAGGCACGGGTACCGCCCAAGACGCATGCGGGCAGCAAGGTCGAGGTGTGGACCGACCGCAACGGCGTCATCGCCAACGAACCGCTGTCCGAGAGCGAGATGCAGCTGCACTCGGTCGCCGGCGGCATCCTGGCCGGGGCGGCCGCCGCCGGCATCGTGCTGGGGTCGGCCTGGGTGGTACGGCTGGGGCTGGAGCGGCGTCGGCTGGACGAGTGGGGCGCGGAGTGGGAGCGGCTGGACACGCCGTGGGGGCGGAAGACGGGCTGAGGAGACGCGCCGATACGGCGTCCCGGCGCACGTGACGGCGCCCCGGAGGGAACTCCGGGGCGCCGCGGCTGTCGTTGCCCGACCTCCGCTCCGCTGTGCGACGTCCGCTACTTGACGTCCGCTACTTGACGTCCGCGCTCGGCAGCGCCGACGGGGACGCGGTGTTCAGGTCCTCCAGGCCCTTCGGGATCGCCAGCGTGAGGACCGGCGAGCCCGGCTGGGGCGCGGGCGGCGTCATCTGGTCCTTCGGGAGCTTCGGCGGCGAGGTCTGCTGGAAGTTGTTGGCGTCGAAGTTGACCATTCCCGTCTTCTCCAACACCGTCATGTGGTCGAGCACGGTGTCGTTCGCCAGGTCGGCCAGCTGACGGACCAGACTGTTCTGCGTGGTGCCCCGGATCTTCGCGATCGCCGGGAAGATCTGCCCGTGTGTCACCCGCATGATCGCGACACCCGTGGCGTCGAACTCCTTGCCCGTCTTGGAATCCACCGTCGCCACGAACTGCTGCTGCTGCGGGCTGGCCTGGTTGGGCAGCGTGATGTTCAGCTCGGACGCGAGCTTTCGGCAGGCGAGGTCGAGCCGGGCGTGTCCGACGACCAGGTGCTCGCCGGCTTCCTTCATCTCCGGGGTCGTGCCCCGCTGCATCGCCATCATGCCCAGCGGGTGCTCCCACAGGCCTGCCGCGCGGACCTTGACCACGAAGTCCCGGTCGGCCTCGGTCAGCGGACCGTACTGCGTGTTGGCGATGACTCGGTCCTGGTTGGCGGAGGTGGTCTCCACGCCCAGCATGGCCGGGTAGGCAAGGGCGGAGAGGGTCAGGACGAGGGCGCCTCCCACGAAGACGGTTCCTACCATGCGGCGCGAGATGGGCATCGTGCCTCCAGAGATGAACGGCTGCTACCCCAGGAGGTACGGACGCCACGCGCGAAACAATCACCGCCGCGCGAAAAAACTTGCGGTTCGTTGTGCGTGGTGCGTCACATGTGCGGCGGCGCGATCGGGGGTTGGCGGCTCTCAGGCGCGTCTGCGTCGGGTCCGGAGCAAGCGGGGGCTCAGCGCAGGTGGCGCTCGAAGAAGGCCATCGTCGCCTCCATGGAGTCCGGCCACCGTGGCCCGAACGTGTGCCCCTCACCCCGGTACGTCCGCAGCTCCACGTCCTTGCCCGCCGCCTCGAACGCCGCGACGGTCGTCCTCGTCCAGGCCAGGGGGCAGGTGTCGTCGGCGGTCCCGTGGTGGATCAGCAGGGGCTCGGTGACCCGGTCGACGTAGGTGATCGGCGAGACCTGCCGCCAGAACTCGGGGTTCTCCTCGGGGGTGCCGTGCGCGGCCTCGATCTCGTCGACGAGCGGGTCGCCCTCGGGGCGCTGGAAGTGGTCGATGTTCTGCTCGGGGCGCGAGCTGACCGGCGCGAACGCGACGGCGGCGTCGACGAGACCGGGCGCCACGACCAGCGTGTTGTACACGACCCCACCGCCCATCGACCGCCCCAGCAGGCCGATCCGGTCGTCGTCGACGTCCGGCCGGGCGGCGGAGCGCAACGCATGGACGGCGGCGATGACGTCCTCGGTGTAGCCGAGACGGAGGTTCACGTCGTTGTCGGGGTCGTCGTCGGAGCCCGCGTGGTTGCGGTAGTCGGTGTGCAGGACGACGTAGCCGTTGCGGGCGAGGAGGTCCTGCTCCCGGGGCATGCCCTGGCCGGTCCTGTACACGTCCGGGTCGATGTAGCCGTGTGCCAGGACCAGCGCCGGGAAGGGGCCCTTGCCGGTGGGGACGTTCATGATGCCGGAGATCTTCAGGCCGTTGGACCGGTACGTGACGGCGTACTGCGTGTAGGCGTCGGTGCGGACGCGTACGGCACCGAGGCGCAGGTCGGAGCCGCGGTGCTCGCGCTGGATCAGGGCCGGGAGGGAGACCGGGTCGGCGGGGGTCGGGGAGGGGGTGGGCGTGGCGGCGCTCGGACTGCCCTCACCTGGTACTCGGCTCGACGCCGGGGGATCCGTACGCGCCGGTTCGTCCCCGTCACCGCCGTTACCGGTACAGCCGACGGCGGTCACGAGCACCAGCACCAGCCCGACCGCGAGACGGGCCAGGCACCGCGGGTACCGCATGCGGCCAAGTATCCCGCGCTCCGCCACGGTTGGCTCGTGCTGCGGCGTGCCGGTGCCACGGTGTTCCGGGCACTCCCGGTCACCGCAGGCCCAGGAGCGGTGTGCGGCTACCGACGTGGGCGTGGCTGTCGCGCTCTGTGACGCGCAGGGGCGGATGGCGCAGCGGCTCGGCGGCGCCTCAGCAGCCCCGTGCTGCCCTGCGACCCGGCGGTCGTCTCCCGCGCGCGGGTCGCGGTCGCCGACCGGCTCGCCGCCCGGTGCCTCGACGGCCCGGCGATCACCACCGAACCGGTCGCCGGCGAACTGGTCACCCACGCGCTCCGCCACGCCACCGGCCCCGTCCAGCTGCGCCTGCTCCGCGACCGCGCCCCGGGCACGGACGAGGGCAGCACTGGGCCTGTTCCTCGTCGCCCAGCTCACCGAGCGCTGGGAGACGAGGTACACGCCCTACGGGAAGATCATTCGGACGGAGCAGCCGCCGCCGGGACCGGAAGTCCCGGCCCGGCGCAGCGCACGTCCGCCACAGGCACCTCCCCGTCGACGAGATAGCCCGCCACGGCCCCGTCCACGCAGGCGTTGCCCCGGCTGGCGAACACGCCGTGCGAGTAGTCGTCGTCGAGCGTCACCAGCCGCGATCCGGGCAGCAGTTCGCGCAGGCGACGGGCGCCCTCGATCGGGGTCACCGGGTCGTGCGCGGAGGCGACCAGCAGGACGGGAGGGGCGGCCGGACTGCCCAGCGGGGTGCGCCGCGCGGGGCGGTGGTGCCAGTACGCGCAGGCCGACGCCTCCATGCCGGTCAGGACCGGCTGCGGGTCGGCACGTCGTATGTGCCGTATGTCTGCCACGACCTGCCGGGGCGTCGGCCCCGGACCGTCCGCGCACTTCACGATCCGGTTGGCGGCCTCGTAGTTGCGGGACTCCGGGCTGTCGAAGGCGGCTGCGGGGCGCAGGCCGGCCACGCTCCCCTCCGACAGGTAGGCGCGCAGCCCGTCGGCGAGCCCCGTCCAGCGTTCCGTGCGGCCGAGGGCGCGGTAGACGGCGCGGTCGAACTCCGCCGGCCCGAAGCCGTCGACCGGTCGCGCGGCCAGGCCCTGGCGTACGCGCAGATACGAACGCCGCACGGCGCCCGCGTCGCCGCCCAGCCCGAAGCGCCCGGCGTGCGCGGTGGTCCAGGCGAAGAACGTGTCCCGGGCACGCAGCATCGCCCGGCTCTGGATCACGTCGAAGTCGTACCAGTCCCAGGGCCCGACCACGCTGTCCAGCACCATGCGGCCGACCCGGTGCGGAAAGCGCGCCGCGTACGCCGCGCCCAGGTAGGTGCCGTACGAGACACCGAGGAAGCTGGTCCGCGGCTCGCCCAGCGCGGCGCGGATCGCGTCCATGTCGTCCGCGGTCTGCTCGGTGGACAGGTACGGCAGCACCGCCTTGCCCGCGCCCGTCGCGCAGTCGTCGGCCAGGTCGCGCAGTGACGTGAGGTACGACCGCTCGGTCTGAGGGGTCGTCGGCACCGGGTCGGCACCGGGAGCGGCGAACAGACCGCCCATCGCGCCGCAGCCGGCCGGCGCGCTGTGGCCCACGCCCCGCGGGTCGAAGCCGATGACGTCGTACGAACGCCGCACGCTCGCGGGGAGTTTGGCGCGCTTGGTCACCGCGTAGGGGAGCCCGGAGCCGCCCGGCCCGCCGGGGTTCACCAGCAGGATGCCGCGCCGCTCGGCCGGCGTACCGGAGGCGGGGACGCGGGAGACGGCGATCTCGATGCTCGGGCCGGACGGGTGCCCACGGTCGAGCGGGACGGTGAGGCGGCCGCATTCCACGCGGTCGGGTGCGGGCGGCGTCGGTACGGAGTCCGGGCAGGCGCCGAAGGTGAGGGCGGCCGTCGCGGCCGTCGCCCGGGCGGGGCCGGTCGTGGGGAGCAGGGCTGCCGCGGCCAGCAGGGCGCACAGCAGGGCGGTCGGGCGGGGCAGGGCGGTCAAGGTCTCTCCGATTCTCCGAAGCGGGTAAGAACGGGGTGGCAAATGAAAATGATTATCGATAGCGTGTGCCAGTCAAGTCCGGGTCCCCTCCCGCCGAGGGGTCCTCCGGGCTGCCCTGCCGTCCGAACTCACGTCATGAAAAGGGGAGTTGTGGCTCATCTGCTGGTGGTCGAGAGCTGGGTCGGATCGATGAGCAGACTGCTGCCGCGCGCCATCCGCGAGGGCGGGCACGAGTTCACGTTCCTCACCCGTGACCTGCATCACTACCTGCGCTCGGCGCCCGAGGGGGCGGCGCATCCGCTGCTCGGCGCGCGCAATGTGATCACGACCGACACCAATGACCTCGACGCCCTGCTGCCCGAGGTGGAGCGGCTGCACCCGGTGCTGGGCTTCGACGGGGTGATCACCTCCTGCGACTACTACCTGCCGACGGTGGCGCGGATCGCCGGGCACCTCGGTCTGCCCGGCCCCGGCCCCGAGGCGGTGGAGAACGCCTGCCGCAAGGACGCCACCCGCCGGGTCCTCGCCGACGCGGGCCTGCCCGGACCGCGCTTCGCCGTGTACGAGGAGTGGGCCGACCTCGCGCGGGCCGCGCAGGAGATCGGCTACCCGCTGGTCGTCAAGCCGGTCGACCTGTGCGCGGGCATGTTCGTGCGTCGCGTGGACGACGAGGGTCAACTTGCCGACGCGGTAAGGGCGTTGGGTGCCTTCCCGGTCAACGCCCGTGGGCAGCGGCGCACCCCCGCCGTCCTCCTCGAAGAACTCCTCGACGGCCCCGAGGTGAGCGTCGAGACCGTGTCGTACGCGGGAGCCGTGCACATGGTCGGCGTCACCGACAAGAGCATCGGCTCGGCACCCGCCTTCGTCGAGACCGGCCACATGTTCCCCGCCGCTCTGCCGCTCGCCGACATCGAGGCCGCCGAACAGACCACGCTCGGCGCGCTCAAGGCGCTCGGGCTGACGGACGGGGTCGTGGCGCACACCGAGATCAAGCTGACCTCCGCCGGACCGCGCGTGGTCGAGGTCAACCCCCGGCCCGCCGGCAACCGCATCACCGAGCTCGTCCGCCACGTCACCGGCATCGACCTCGCCGCCGCCTGCGTGGACGTCGCCCTCGGCCGCAGGCCCGACCTCAGGCGCACGGACACCGGGCTGCGCAGTGCAGCCATCGGCTTCCTCGTCCCGGAGCGCGCGGGCACGCTGGAGGCGCTCGACGGACATCGACTGACCGGCCTGCCCGGCGTGCTGGAGGTACAGCTCGCCGAGACCGGCAAGGTGGTCAAGGCGGCCGGCAGCAACAACGAGTACCTGGGTCACGTCATGACCGGCGACCCCGACGGGCCCGGCGCCCGCGACCGCGTCGAAGGCCTGCTGGCCGGGCTGCGCGCGGGGCTGGTGATCCGGTGACCACCGTCAACGCCTCGCCCACGGCACTGCACCGGACGTACGACGACCTGGTCGCCCACGTCCGCGCGGGCGCCCTGGGCCCCGACCCCCGCACGCAGCGGATCGCCGTCGCCTTCACCACCCGGCAGGCCGTACGGCACGACGGGCGCGGTACCGGCTACCGCAACGAGGTGCTCAGCCTCCGGCTCGCCGAGGCCGTCGGGTCATGCGCCGTCGAGCCCGGCGAACTGCCCGACGGCGCGCTCGACGACTGCGTCGGCGCCGACATTGCACGGCTCCTCGATCATCCGGTGCCTGCCGTGCGGGTGGCCGCCCTCGACGCCTACCTGATGCACATCACCCCGCACACCCCGGACCACGGGGCGCGGCCCGTCGCCCTGCCCGCCGGGTCGTCGCTGGAGAAGTCCACGGCGCGGGCCGGCGCCGTGGTCGAGCTGCTCGACCTGCCGCCCGGGAGCACCGTGCTGGTGGTCGGGGTCGTCAACTCCCTGCTGGCGGCGCTGCGTTCGCGCGGTCTCGGCTATGTCCCGTGCGACCTCAAGGGCGGCGCCACGGAGTGGGGCGAGCCGTTCGTCACGGACGCGCTCACCGCTGCTGCGGGCTGCGACGCGCTGCTGGTGTCCGGGATGACCCTGGGCAACGGCACCTTCGAACCGCTGCGGCGGCACGCGCTGCGGCACGGCAAGCAGCTGGTGATGTTTGCGCAGACCGGCAGCGCGGTGCTGCCCCGCTTCCTGGGGTACGGCGTGAGCGCGGTGTGCGCGGAGCCGTACCCGTTCTTCTGGCTCGACGGCGGCCCCGGGATCGTCCATCGGTACAGGTCCGCCGACGTCGTCGATCGCCACAGCTGTCCCGGCGGTGAGCGATGACCCCGACCACCGCCACCGCCGTACGTCCCACCGCCCGCCCCGAGTTGCTCGCCCTGCTCGGCCGTACGCCCGTCGTCCGGGTCGGCGCCGAACTGCCGCACGCCCACCCCGGTTTCTGGGCCAAGCTCGAAGGGCTCGCGGCGGGCGGCATGAAGGCGAGGGCCGCCGTGTCGATGCTGCTCGGTGCGCGGGAGCGCGGCGAACTGCGGCCCGGTGCCCCGGTGGTGGAATCCACCTCGGGCACGCTCGGCATCGGGCTCGCCTTCGCGGGACAGGCACTCGGCCATCCCGTCGTACTGGTCGGCGACAGCGAACTGGAGCCGTCCATGCGGCAGTTGCTGCGCGCGCACGGGGTCCGCCTGGAGATCGTCGACCGCCCCGCACCGCAGGGCGGCTGGCAGGCGGCTCGGCTGGGCCGGCTGCGTGAACTGCTCGCCGAACTCCCCGGCGCCTACTGGCCGGACCAGTACAACAACCCCGACAACACAGCCGGTTACGCCTCCCTGGCCGCGGAGCTCTCCGCCCAGCTCGACCACCTGGACATCCTGGTGTGCAGCGTCGGCACGGGCGGCCACAGCGCCGGCATCATCGGCCCGCTGCGCCGGCACTGGCCCGCGCTGCGGCTCATCGGCGTCGACGCCACCGGCTCCACGATCTTCGGCCAGCCCGCCCGGCCCCGCCTGATGCGCGGCCTCGGCAGTAGCATCCACCCGCGCAACGTCGCCTACGACGCCTTCGACGAGGTCCACTGGATCGGCCCCGCCGAGGCCGTGGACAGCTGCCGCAGGCTCGCCCGGGGCAGCTTCGTCAGCGGCGGCTGGAGCACGGGCGCCGTCGCGCGGGTCGCCGCCTGGGCGGCCTGCGTGCACCCGGGGGCGGTCGTCGCCACCGTGTTCCCCGACGGGCCGCACCGCTACCTCGGCACCGTCTACGACGACGACTTCATCGCCGCCCACGGCCTCGACCTCGCCGGCGCCGCCACCCGGCCCGTGGAGATGCCGCACCCGTACGCCGCCGAGGCGAGCGGATGGATGCGGTGCGCCCGGGTGGCCGATCCGCTCTCTCCCGGAAGGACACCGTGAAGATTCACCTGCGCACCGTACGGCTCGAACTCGCCGAGCCGCTGCGCATCTCCCGCTCCACCATGACCGCCCGCGACGCCGTGTGGCTGGGCGTCGAGCACGACGGAGTGACCGGATACGGCGAGGCCGTCAGCAGCGTGTACTACGGGCTGGACGCCGACACGCTCGTACGGCTCATCTCAGCCGTCCCTCTGGACCGGTTCGCCGATCCCGAGGGTGCCCTGCGGGCCCTGCCCTCCGGTGGCGCACCTGCCGCCGTCACGGCTGCCGTCGAGTCCGCGCTGCTGGATCTCATGGGCAAGCGGGACGGTGTGCCCGTCCACCGTCTCGTGGGGACCCCGACGTCGTTCCGTGTCCCCACCGCACGCACCATCGGTATCACCTCGCTCGCGCATGCGGCGGCCGAGGCCCGGCGCCTCGCCGCGAGCGGATTCGAGATCCTCAAGGTGAAGGCGGGCTCGTCCGACTCCGAGGACGACGTGGAGCGTGTGCGGGTCATCCGTGACGCGGCCCCCCACGTGCGGCTGCTGCTGGACCCGAACGGGGCCTGGAGCGTGGCGGAGGCCGAGCGGTTGCTGCCCCGGTTCGCCGCGCTCGGGGTCGAGGCCGTCGAACAGCCTCTGACGCCCGGCGACCCGGAGGCGCTCGGCGCCCTCGCCGAGAAGTCGCCGCTGCCCGTCATCGCCGACGAGGACGCCGTGTCACTGGCCGACGTCCGGCGACTGGCCGGGCGCGTCCAGGGCGTCAACGTCAAGCTCGCCAAGTGCGGGGGCGTCCACGCGGCCCTGCGGATCGCCGAGGCGATCGAGGGCAGCGGCACCGACCTGATGCTCGGCTGCCTCACCGCCAGCACCCTCGGCCTGGCACCCGCCGTCCACCTGGCCGACCGCGCCCGCTGGACCGACCTCGACGGGCATCTGCTGCTCGCGCACGACCCGTGGCACGGGATCGGCGGAGCGGACGGCTTCGTACAGGCAAGCACCCGTCCCGGTCTGGGAGTCGAGGAGGTGGCGGCCCATGAGGACGTGGCATGAGATGCGGCGCTTCCCGCTCGCCGTGCAGCTGCTCCTCGTCAACCAGCTCGGCGTCAACGTCGGCTTCTACCTCCTCATCCCGTACCTCGCCACGCACCTCGGCCAGAACCTGGGCATGTCGGCGGCCGTCGTCGGCGTCGTGCTCGGCGTGCGCAACCTCAGCCAGCAGGGCCTGTTCATCATCGGCGGCTCGGCAGCGGACCGGCTGGGGGCGCGGGGCGTCATCATCGCCGGGTGCGCCCTGCGGACCGTCGGGTTCGCGTTGTTCGCGCTGGGGGACGGGCTGCCCGTGCTGCTCGCCGCGTCCGTGCTCAGCGGGCTCGCGGGGGCCCTGTTCAACCCGGCCGTGCGGGCCTATCTCGCACAGGAGGCGGGAGAGCGGAAGGCGGAGGCGTTCGCGCTGTTCAACGTCTTCGCGACGACGGGCGCCTTGATAGGCCCGCTGCTGGGCAGCGCCCTGCTCCTCGTCGACTTCCGTACGTCCGCGCTGACCGCCGCCGGGATCTTCGCGGTGCTCACGATCGCCCAGGCCCTCGTCCTGCCGGCGCGCGAGGTCGAGCCCAGCGGGAGCGGTGTCCTCGGGGACTGGCGCGAGGTACTCGGCAACCGGGCCTTCCTGGCCTTCGCCCTCGCCATGGTCGGCATGTTCACCCTGGAGAACCAGCTCTACCTGCTGCTGCCCGACGGGGCCCGCCAGGCCACCGGCTGGGACGGCGCCGCGGGCATCGTCTTCCTCGTCGGCACGGTGGCGAACCTGGCGCTCCAGCTGAGAATCACACGCAGCCTCAAGTCCCGTGGCAGCAGGGCGGGTTGGACAGCCGTCGGCCTAGCGGTGATGGGCCTGGCCTTCCTGCCGCCGGCCCTGGTGGCGGGCACGGGACCCGCCGGGTGGCTCGACGCGATACCCGTGCTGCTCGGCGCGCTCCTGCTCTACCTCGGCGTCATGGTCGCCTCGCCCTTCGTGATGGAGCTGATCCCGCGCTTCGGCCGCCCCGAACTGACCGGCACGTACTTCGGCATCTTCTACGTCGTCTCCGGCATCGCCGCGGCCGTGGGCAATGCCGTCGTCGGCTGGGCCATGGACGCGGGGGAGAGCGGCGGCCGTGCGTGGCTGCCCTGGGTGTGCTGTGCGCTCTTCGGGCTGGCCTCGGCGGGCGGGGTGGCGTGGCTGCAGCGGCGCGGTGCTCTGCCGGCGAATCCCGCGGCGGCGGCCCCGGTGCGGGACGAGGAGAGGAGCAACGCGTGAGTGCGGCGCGCGGAGTTGGCCCGGGGCGGGGTGGGCCGGGGGGAGCGGACGTGGAGCGGCGCGCGGGCGGCCGGTGGCAGGGTGCTGCTGCCGGTGAGCCGGGCGGCCGGCAGCCCGGCGTGGCCGTCGCGGCGGCGGGCGAGCGGGCCGGTGGAGGCCAGGGAGCCGCTTCCGGGCGCGTCGGTCTGGACGGGCCTGTGGCTGCCGCCGCAGCTGGCGAAGGCTGCGACTCCGTCGGCCGCGATGTGGGCGCGCACGGCGCCCCCGTTCCCGGCGGCCGTCCGCACGGCCAGGGCACCCCCGCCCCCGACGCCCCGGCCGACCACCGCAACCTCCTCACCGACAACCCCGCCCTCTACGAGGCCCGCTTCCCCGATCCCGACCGGCTCGCCGGGCGCTGGGCCGAGAACTGCCTCCGCCGCCACGGTGCCGGACCGCGGGTCCTCGACATGGGCTGTGGCACCGGGCGGGACGCCGCCCACCTGCACTCCGCCGGCCGTACGGTGACCGGCGCCGATCTCTCCGAGGCGATGCTGGCGTACGCCCGTTGCCGGCATCCGGGACCGGCCTACGTACGGGCCGACCTGCACGGGTTCGACCTGGGCCGGGCCGCCTTCGACGCGGTCGTCTGTCTGGACAGCTCCCTGCTGTACTGCCACACCAACGACCAGCTCGACGGTTTCCTCACCTCCTGCCGTCACGGCCTCGCGCCCGGCGGGCTGCTGGTCGCGGAGATGCGTAACGGCGCCTATTTCCTGGGCCGTACGGACCTCCTCGACACCCCGTCCGTCACCACGTTCACCTGGCAGGGCGCCGCGTACCGGTCGGAAACCACCCTGACCGTCGACCGCACGGAGCAACTCCTGCGCCGTACCCGCGTATGGACCGGCGGCGACGGCGGTGACGTAGCTCCCGTCGAACAGCACTCCGCATGGCGGTTGCTGTTCCCGCACGAGCTACGCCACTTCCTCGCCGCGAACGGATTCGAGGTGCTCGAACTGCACGACGGCCCCGGCCCGCGCACCGAACCTCCCTGGCAGGTCGGCCAGTTGCCGGGAACCGTCACGGACGCGGACCGGCTGCACGTCGTCGCGCGCCGCCGGCACACCCTCTGACACGCATCATCTGCAACGAAGGACACACAGTCATGCACGACGAACGCTTCCCCGGTCTGCGCCGCCGCGGCTTCCTCGCCGCCACCTCAGGCGCCGCCGCCCTCGCCCTCGTCGGCTGCTCAGGCGGCACGGACGACAAGGCGGCAGGCGCCTCCGGCAGCCCCAAGCGCGGCGGACGGCTGCGTGCCGCGTTCGCCGGGGGCGGTGCGAGCGAGACCCTCGACCCGCACCTGGGCAATCTCTTCGCAGACGTGGCCCGATCCAAGGCCCTCTTCGACAAGCTCGCCGACTACGGCGCCGACCTCTCCGCCCGGCCCCGCCTCGCCGAGAAGTGGGAGTCCAACAAGACCCTCGACCGCTGGCAGGTCACCCTCCGCGAGGCCACCTTCCACGACGGCAGCCCCGTCACCGCCAAGGACGTCCTCTACAGCTACCGCCGAATCGCCGACCCCGAGCAGGCGTTCCGGGCCAAGGCGTCCCTGGAGCCCATCGACCTCGACGCCAGCCGGGCGACCGGCGCGCGGAGCATCGAGTTCGTGCTCAAGCGCCCCACCGCCGAATTCCCCAACGTCCTGGCCGCGTTCGGCGCGTACATCGTCCCCGAGAACGCCACCGAGTTCGACGACAAACCGATCGGATCGGGCCCCTTCCGGTTCGTTTCCTTCGCGCCGGGCCGCTCGGCCGTGTTCCGCCGCAACGACGCCTACTGGGACGGCGCCCCGCTCCTCGACGAGGTCGAGTTCGTCGTCGCCAACGAGGAGTCCGCCCGGGTCAACGCCCTCCTCGGCGGCCAGGTCGAGTACGCGCACGAACTCAACCCGACCACCGCCCGCGCCCATGAGGGCCGGGGTCAGATCGAGATCGTGCGGCTGCGCAACAGCGCCATGCAGGCCTTCTGCATGAAGACCGACCGGGCGCCCTTCGACGACAAGCGGGTCCGCGAGGCGTTCTTCCTGATCGCCGACCGTAAGGAACTCGTCGACGGCGCCCTGTCCGGCGCGGGCGAGATCGGCAACGACCTGTTCGGCAAGGGATACGAGTACTACGCCGCCGATCTGCCGCAGCGCACCCAGGACCTCGACAAGGCGCGCTCCCTGCTCAAGCAGGCAGGCGCCGAGAAACTCAAGGTCAGCCTGGACACGTCGGCCGTCGCCGCGGGGTTCACCGAGGCGGCCGGCATCTTCCGCGACCAGGCCGCGAAGGCGGGCGTCACGATCGACGTCAGGATGGGCGGCAAGGACTCGTACTGGAGCGACATCCTCGACGGCGGCACCCTGTGCTGCTACCGCTCCGGCGCCATGCCCATCGAGTCCCACATCTCCCAGCGGCTGCTCACCGACTCCACCACCAACGCCACCAAGTGGCAGCACAAGGACTTCGACGGCCTCTACCAGCAGGCCCAGTCCATCCGCGACAAGGCTGAGCGTGCGGCCGTGTACGAGCGTATGCAGCGCCGTCTGTACGCCGAGGGCGGCTTTCTCATCTGGGGCTTCGCCGACTGGATCATCGGAACCGCCCGCACGGTGAAGGGAGTTGAGACCAAGGCCCCCGCCAACACCGTCGACTGGGCCCGCTTCGACAAGGTGTGGCTCGCGTGAGCGGACTGCGCTCCTTCGTCGCCCGGCGGCTGCTGCTCGGCGCCGCACAGACCATGGCCGTCGTGCTGCTGGTCTTCGCGCTCACCGAGGCGCTGCCGGGCGACGCGGCCGTTGCCCTGGCGGGCGACCAGCCGGACCCCGCGCGCATCGCCGCGATCCGTGAGGCGCTGGACCTGGACCGGCCGGCGTACGAGCGGTTCGCAGCGTGGGCGACGGGCCTGGTGCACGGCGACCTCGGCACGTCCCTGACCTCCGGCCGCCCGGTCACCCGGTACATAGCCGATGGCTTCGGCCCGACCCTGCTGCTGGCCGCGCTCACGCTGACGCTGCTCGTCCCGCTCGGCTTCGGCCTCGGCGTACTCGCCGCCCGCCACGAGGGACGGCTCGTCGACCGGCTGGTCAGCTCGGTGACACTGGCCGTGTACGCGGTCCCCGAGTTCGCGCTCGGGGTCCTGCTGGTGACGGTCCTCGCCCTCAAGCTGGCCTGGCTGCCGCCGACGGCTGTCGGCTACGGCACCGACCTGCTCGCCCATCCGGCGGCGCTGGTACTGCCGGTGCTGGTCCTGCTGTCCCGTCCGGTGTGCTCCCTGTCCCGCCTGGTCCGGGCCGGCATGGTCGACGCCCTCGCCTCCCCCTACGCCGTCCACGCCCGCCGCTACGGCGTCCCCGGCGCCCGCGTCCGCTACGCCCACGCCCTGCCGAACGCCCTCGCCCCGGCCGTGCAGCAACTCGCCCGCACCGTCGACTGGTTGCTGTGCGGGGTGATCGTGGTGGAGGCCCTCTTCGTCATCCCGGGGCTGGGCACGGTCCTCCTGAATGCCGTGGCCGAACGGGACGTGCCCGTGGTGCAGGGGCTGGCCGTGGTGTTCGGCGTGCTCACGGTCGTGCTCAACCTCGGTGCCGACCTGGTGGCCCACCGGCTCACGCCTCGCGCGGGGGTGGCCGCATGACAACGCCCGTCGGTCGCCGTCGCCGTTTCGTGGTCGGCCTCGCCGTCGTCGCCGTGCCCCTCCTCCTGGCCCTCCTCGGACCGCTGTTGGCCGGTGACCCTGGCCCCCGCGCCACCTCCTTCACCCTCGGCGACGGCCACTGGCTCGGCACCGACTTCGTGGGCCGTGACGTCGGGCGGCAAGTCCTGCTGGGCGGCCGTACGGTCGTCCTCACCGCACTGGCCGCGACCGCGCTCGCCTACCTCGTCGCCGTCCCGGTCGCGCTCATCAGCGCCCTCACCCGCCTGCGAGGGCTGGAGGAGCTGCTGATGCGGCCGCTGGACGTGCTGCTCGCCGTGCCGTCGCTGCTGCTGATCCTGCTCGTGGCCTCCGTGCTGTCGCCGGGAGCGACCGGGCTCGCGCTGCTCGTGGCGCTGGTGAACGTGCCCGACGCGGCCCGGATCGTGCGGGCGGCGGCGGGGGAGGCGGCCGCGCGCCCCACGGTGGAGGCGCTGCGCATGCAGGGGGAGACCTGGTGGCGGATCGCCGTCGGCCATGTCGGCCGTTCGGCGCTGCGCACCCTCGCCGCCGACGCCGGGATCCGGCTGACCGGCGTGCTGTACCTGGTGTCGACGGCCGCGTTCCTGGGTGTCGGGGTTGCGCCGGACGCCGCCGACTGGGCGGTGATGGTGGACCGCAACCGCACCGGCCTGCTGGTGCAGCCCTGGGCCGTGGTGGTGCCCGCACTGCTGATCGTGGCGCTGACGACGGGCACCAACCTGCTCTTCGACGCCGCGCTGGAGAAGAAGGGACGCCGGTGAGCCGGACAACTGATACTGCCGTCGCGGAGATCCGCGACCTGCGCGTCGAGGTCGACGGCGGCGCGATCGTCGACGGGGTCGATGTCAGGGTGCGCGCCGGGAAGGTGACCGCCCTGGTCGGTGCCTCCGGCAGCGGGAAGACCACCACCGGCCTGGCCCTGCTGGGCGAGTACCCGCCAGGCGCCCGTGTTACGGGCGAGGTGTGGCGGGCGGGCGAGGGGCCGGTGGGCTACGTGCCTCAGCATCCCGCCGCCGTACTCAATCCGGCCCGTCGCATCGGTGCCCTCCTCGGCGACCTGGCTCGCCCTCAGGTCCGCCATCTGCGCCGAGCGGAACGCCGTACGGCAGCCTGCGCCCTGGTCCGAAGCGCCCTGTCCGACGCCCAACTCCCGGACGGCGAAGCTCTGCTGCGCCGCTACCCGCACCAGCTCTCCGGCGGCCAGCAGCAGCGTGTCGTCCTCGCGCAGGCCCTGCTGCTCGGCGCCCGCGTGATCGTCGCCGACGAACCCACCACCGGTCAGGACGCGTTGACCAAGAGCCGGATCGTCGAGCAGTTGGCGGCGGTCGCGGCGCGCGGCATCGCGGTCGTGCTGCTCAGCCACGACCTCGACGTGGTGCGCGCCCTCGCCGACGAGGTGCTCGTCCTGCGCGCGGGCCGGGTCGTGGAGTCGGGCCCGGTGCAGCGGCTGTGGGCGGCGCCCCGGCACGAGTGGACCCGCCGCCTGCTCGACGAACGACGCGCGATCCCGCCCGACGGGTCAAGCGACGACCCCGGCCGACCGGTCCTGGAAATACGGGACTTGACCGCCGTACACGATCGCCGGACCGTCGTCCTGCGCGCCCCGCGCCTCGCCCTCCACACGGGCGAGTGCCTCGCCGTGGTGGGCCGTTCCGGCAGCGGCAAGACCACACTCGCCCGCTGCCTCGCGGGTCTGCACCGTGGGCACGACGGCGAGATCCTGCTCGACGGCACGCAGCTCCCGCGCAGCCTGCGGCACCGCACCCGTGCCCAACTCGCCGCCGTGCAGTACGTCTTCCAGGACGCCCGCGCCGCCTTCGACGAGTACCGGCCCGTGCTGCACCAGGTGGCGCGTACGGCGGTACGCCTGCGCGACGCCGACGAACGGTCGGCGACGCAGGAGGCGTCGGCCACCCTGGACCGCCTCGGCCTGCCGGACGACCTGGCCCTGCGCCGCCCTGGCGAACTCTCCGGCGGGGAACTCCAGCGCGCCGCCCTGGCCCGGGCCCTGCTGGCCCGCCCGCGGGTGCTGATCTGCGACGAGGTCACCTCCGGCCTGGACACGGTCACCCGGCGGGGCATCCTCGACGTCCTCGTGGGTCTGGTGGGCGGGGACGACGGCATGTCCCTCGTCCTCATCACCCACGACCTGGACACCGCACGTCTGGCTCACCGCATCGCCGTACTGGACGCGGGCGAACTGGTCGAACAGGGTTCGGCGCAGCGGATCCTGACGGAGCCCCGGCATCCGTTCACGCTCTCGCTCATGCGGACGACGGAGCGGCTGGAGTCGGGGAGCCTGCTGTGAGAGCCGGCCTCCGGGCACCTTCGCGGAGGAGACGGGAAGGCCTCTGCGAGTGGCCCGGAGGCCGGCAGTACGGGGGCGTGCCCGCGCCTACGACCTGGTCGGCAGGCGCCGGCCACGCGGGCGGGCGGTGGCCCGGGCGAGCAGCGTGTGGATCTGGCGCACCGCGTCTCCCGGGTGGGTGGCCGGGGTCGTGAAGGGCAGGCGGACGTCGTGGTGGGAGTCCGCCGTCTCCAGCCGGAGCACCAGGCCGTGCCGGTCGAGCCGCAGTGGCCGTACGCCGGCCGCGCCGAGCTGCTCCCGGGCCGGCAACAGCCGGGCGAGCGGGGCGACGGTGTCGGCGTGGGCCGCGTCCAGCCGGCCGAGCATCTCCGCCTCGTGCGTGGCCAGCGGATCGGGGGAGGCGAGCGTCAGCTCGTCCAGGCCGATGAGGGCCGTGCCGCCGTCCTCGGTGAGCACGGCCCGGGCCGGATGGAACACCAGGGTCTTCGGGCCGAGCGCGCTGAGCCAGCCGCCCAGCGTCAGCCGGGCGCGGACCCGTTCGCGTACGGCGACGGCGGCGACGTCGGTGAACTCCACGAGGGCGGCCAGATCGCCGTGCGGCGCCACGGCCAGCTCGGCGGCCAGGTGGCCGTCCGGCGGGTTGTGCAGGAGCAGCCGCGCGGCGGCGTCGACGGTGTGCAGGCCGATCAGTTCGATGCGGTGGCCCTGCGTGGTGACGGTCAGCGAGCCGGCCGCCGCCAGCACCGAGCGGGCACGCTCGGCGGGCGTCGGCTCAGGGCAGGTGGCAGCAGACATGGGAACCTCTCGAGCCGGTTGGCTACCTAGTTAGGTAAGCCTAACCTACCTTGGCTGTGTGTGGTCACCAACCCGTCAGCAGCAGGTGGTTGACGAGCAGGGCGAGCACCGCCTGCGCCGCGAGCCAGGCCCGCGGCCCCTTCAGGAAGGCGCAGGCCGGCAGCAGCCACAGCGCGAACGGCAGCCAGATCCGCTCCGTCTCCGCCTTGCTCATCCCGGACAGGTCGGCGGCCAGCAGCGCGACGAGGGCGCCCAGCACCAGCACGCCGAGGCGGAACGCGGCCGTCCCCCTCTGCCGGATCACCACCACCCCGGTCCGCCGCAGCCCCGCCGCCGTCGCGAGGCCCACCACCAGCACCTGGCAGGCGAGGTTGGCCCACACCCAGTAGGCCTGCGGCCGGGTGCCGCCGGCGCCCTGGTCGTAGCGGGTGACCAGCAGGTCGTACGCCTCCCACCAGTAGAAGCCCAGCGCGGTGAACACCACCGGGACCACCACGAACCCGGCGAGCGCGAAGGGCAGCGGACGGACGCGCTCGGAGCCCAGGAAGAGCACCGCCGCCGCGATCACGACGAAGAGCGTCAGGCCGTACGACAGATAGACCGTCAGGCCGAACAGAAGACCCGAGGCCAGGCCGGTCCAGCGCGGCCGGCGCCCCGTCACCGCCAGCGCGAGCAGCGCCACCGCCCAGGCCGCGACGGCCGCGAAGTAGCCGTCGGCGGAGGTACCCATCCACACCGCGCCCGGCGCCAGCACCAGGAAGGGCGCAGCGCGGCGGGCGAGCTTCTCGTCGGCGAGGGTGCGCACGGTGACGAGGATGCCGAGGGCGGCCGTGGCCCCCACGGTGATGCACCAGACCCCCGCCCACGCGCCGCCGCCCAGGCCGATCCGGTCCAGCTCGACGAAGGTGAGGGTGGCCGCCGGAGGATGCCCGGCGATGTGCGCGGGCCAGTGGTCCGGTGTGCCGAGCAGGATGTGCTGCGTGAAGTCCCGCAGCGTCGCGGGGATGTCCTGGAAGCGGTCGATGACCTGGAGATACTCGTACCGGGTCGTCAACCGGCGGGCGATGCCGCGCTGCCAGCCGTCGACGAGCGCCAGCGAGAAGGTCCAGGCCAGGCCCGCACCCCAGACGGCGAGCAGCAGGCGGCGCCAGGGCAGCCGGGCGGCCAGGACCGGGCCGTACGCCACGACGGCGACCGCGACGGCGATCGCGGCCGGGGTGCCCGGACCGACATGCGGGCCCCAGTCCGCCAGAAGCGGCGGCCAGTTGACGAACAGGGTGCCGTCGCGGGCCTCGATCGCGGTGCCGACCAGGGCGGCGAGAGCGAACAGGAGCGCGGCGGCCGCGGCCGCGTACAGATCGCGGCGCAGGTCCCTGCCGGCGTCGGGGAGCGCGTCGGGGCGGGCGTCGGGCAGGAGATCGCTGGTCACCTCTGCACGCTAGGACGCACCGGGGCAACCGGACGCGTGACAGGCGCGGACGTCAGAGTTTCGTCATGGTTCGCGACCGCCCTTGCGGCCCTGGTCAGGCCTACGGTCAGGACATGGCACGGTCTCCGAACTCTCCCCTGTCTCCCTTCTCTCCCGCCTTCTGGCGCAGCCCGCTGCGCGGCCCGTGGCTGACCTCGGTCCTCGGCATCGTGCTGCTCGGCGGGATCACGGTGCTGTTCGTGACGGGGCTGGTGTCCTACGCCGCCTACAACCCGAACCTGGCGCCGGTGAACGACAAGACGCCGGACAAGGGGATCCTCGGCTTCTACCTGTTCTCCTGGCCAACCAGCCCGCACTGGCTGTACCGCCTCAACCAGGGCGTCCACGTCACGCTCGGCATCACCCTGATCCCCGTGCTCCTGGCCAAGCTGTGGTCGGTCCTGCCGAAGCTCTTCACGCTGCCGCCGGCACGCTCGCTCGCGCACGCGCTGGAGCGGATCTCGCTGCTGCTCCTGGTCGGGGGCGCGCTGTTCGAGTTCGTGACGGGCGTGCTGAACGTCCAGCTCGACTACCTCTTCCCCGGCTCCTTCTACACCCTGCACTTCTACGGGGCGTGGGTGTTCATCGGCGCGTTCGTCGTGCACGCCGTGCTGAAGACCCCCACGGCGCTGCGGAACCTGCGCCGCATGCGGGAGGGGAAGGAAATGGGGACCGGGGAGGGCACGGGGGAGGAGGACAGGGAGCTGATCGCGCCGAGTCCCGCCGCACCGACCGTCTCCAGGCGCGGCGCCCTGTGGTTCGTCGGCGGCGGCTCGCTGCTGCTGTTCGCCACGACCGTCGGACAGAACTTCGACGGCTTCCTGCGCCGGACCGCCCTCCTCGCCCCGCACGGCGGTGCCGAGCCGGGGAGCGGGCCGGGCGGCTTCCAGATCAACAAGACGGCCGCGTACGCGGGAATCCGCCACGCCGACACGAGCGACGAGGCGTGGCGGCTGGTCGTCGGGGGCCGGGACGGCCGGACGGTCCGCCTCAGCCGTGCCGAGCTGCTCGACATGCCGCTGTACAGCGCGGCGTTGCCCATCGCCTGCGTGGAGGGCTGGTCGACGTCCGACCAGTGGTGGCGGGGCGTACGGCTGCGGGACCTCGCGGCGCTGGTCGGCCACGACCAGGACCCGCCCGACGTCCTGGTGGAGTCGCTCCAGCAGCGCGGCGCCTTCCGGCGGGCCGCCCTGCGGGCCAACCAGGTCGCCGACTCCCGTTCCCTGCTCGCCCTGTTCGTCAACGGCGAGGACCTGACCCCCGACCACGGCTACCCGGCACGGATCATCGTGCCCGCCGCGCCCGGTGTGCTGAACACCAAGTGGGTGGCGCGGCTGACGTTCGGAGACCTGTGATGGACCGACTGACGCGGCGGCCGACGGGCCGACGGACGAGCCGAGGGATGCGCCGACCGAGGCTCGCCCTGGGCAGCCCCCTGAAGATCCTCCTCCTCGCCGGCTCGTTCGCGCTCGCCGGATACGCGGGGGTGCGGCTGCTGGACGGGGACTGGTTCGGGATCGTGCTGTGGTTCGTGGGCGCGGCGATCCTGCACGACCTGGTGCTGGCGCCGCTGTACGGGGCGGCGGACCAGGCAGTGCTGCGAGGGCTGGAGCGTGTCGACCGCCGGCGCTGGATGCCGTACGTCCGTGTCCCGGCCGGACTGTCCCTGCTGCTCCTGCTGGTCTGGTTCCCGCTGATCACCGGCCGTGTGGCGGACCGCTACGCCGTCACCACCGGCCTGTCCACGGACGGCTTCCCGGCCCGCTGGCTGCTGATCACCGCCGGGCTCTTCGGCGGCTCGGCGGTGCTGCTCGTGCTGCGGCGGCGCAGGGGTTAGGCCGCCTGCGCCGCCGCCACCGGAAAGCCCCCCGTACGGAAGACCCGCCGCCCGGCGTCCACCGCGAACACCTCGCAGCCCGGCCGTGCGGCGGCCCACTCCACGCCCTCCGTGCCCATCGCGAACGCGGCGGTCGCCACGGTGTCCGCCACGGTCAGGGAGGACGCCACGACGGAGAGGGACAGCAGACCCGTCGCCGCCCGCCCGGTGCGCCCGTCGATGATGTGGTCGCCGCGCTCGTAGCGAGCGGACGTCGCGACGGCGCCGTCCGTGAGCCCGGCGACCGTGCACACCTTGTCGGCCTGCTCGGGGTGCCGTATCCCCACCCGCCAGGGCCCGCCCGCGGCGACCACGTCACCACCGGCGTTCAGTACGAAGCGCCGCGCTCCCGCCGCCTTCAGCAGCTCGGCGGCCCGCTGCACGGACCAGCCCTTCACCACCGCGCACGGATCGAGCCCGCGCCCGGGCAGCCGTACGTCGAAGGCGCCGCCGGTGGCGACCCGGTACTCCTCGCACAGCCCCAGCACCTCGTCGAGGTCCGCGCTGACCTCACCCCGGGCGACCTCCCCCCGGTCCAGCCGGCAGACCTCGCTGTCGGCCTTGAACGGGCTGAACCGGGCGTCGACCTCACGCAGCCACGCGAACACGGCATCGGCCGCCTCCTCGCCGACGTGCTCGTCGTCGACCCGCAGCGAGACCGGGAACCCCATGACGTGTTCGACCCGGTGCACGATCAGCCCTTCGCGTCGATGGCGGCCTGGAGGGACTCCTTGTAGCCGTCGCTGGTGATGGTGGCGCCGGAGACGGTGTCGATGTCCGTGCTCTGGGCTTCCAGGGTCTCGGCGATGAGCTTCGGGACCGCGGCCGTGGTCTGCGGGTGGTTCGGCTGCTGGAGCATCCTCACCGAGGCGATCCTGTCGCCGTCGAAGGTCACCTGGACCTGGACGGGACCCTTGTCGGTGTTCACCGTCGAGCCGTCGACCGTCCGCGACTGCGCGGCGGCGGACGCGGACGCCGACGGGGAGGACGAGGCCGCCGACTTCGCGTTCGCGTCGATGGCGGCCTGGAGGGATTCCTTGTAGCCGTCGCTGGTGATGGTGGCGCCGGAGACGGTGTCGATGTCCGTGCTCCGGGCTTCCAGGGTCTCGGCGATGAGCTTCGGGACCGCGGCCGTGGTCTGCGGGTGATCGGGCTGCTGGAGCATCTTCACGGCCGTGATCCTGGCGCCCTGGAAGGTCACCTGGACCTGCACGGGACCCTTCTCGGTCCGCACGGTCGAGCCCTTGACGACCGTGCTGCCCGAACCCGCATCCGAGCCGGACGCGGCGGAGGACGACGCCGAGGGCGTCGGGGCCGGCGTGGCGGCGGCGCCGAGCGACGGCTCGTAGCGCCAGACCGGGATCAGGCCGGCGATGCTCAGGACCAGGACAGGTATTGCTCGCTTCACGATGTCTTCCCCGTCCCGCTCAGCCGGCCAGGCTGAATCGCTCGAAGTGGACCTGCTCCTTGGGCACGCCCAGCTCGCGCAGGCTGCCGATCACCGCGTTCATCATGGGCGGCGGGCCGCACAGGAAGACGTCCCGGTCGGTGATGTCGGGGACCAGCCGCTCCAGCTCCGCCGGGGCCAGCCTGTCCGGCGTGGCCGGGCCGGTGACCAGGTGCAGCTCGGCGCCCTTGGCGTGGGCGAGTTCCGCCAGCTCGCCGTACAGGACCGCGTCCCGGTCCGAGGCGACCCGGTAGAGCACGACCGCGTGGCCGTGCAGCTCCTCCAGCAGCGCCCGGATCGGGGTGACACCGACGCCGCCCGCGATCAGCACCGCCTCCGGCCGGGTGCGGTGCATCGCGGTGAACGCGCCGTACGGGCCCTCCGCGAACACACGCGTGCCGACCTTGAGGTGCCTCAGGGACGCCGAGCCGTCGCCGGCCGCCTTGGCGGTCAGCCGCAGCCGGTTGCCGTCGGGCGCGGCCGACAGGGAGAAGGGGTTGGCCTGCCACCAGCGGTCCTTCGTCAGGAACCGCCACAGGAAGAACTGGCCGGCCCGCGCGGGCAGCCGGTCCAGGTCACGGCCGGTGATGTAGACGGAGACGACGTTGTCGGACTCGGGGACCACGGCCGACACCCGGAACTGGTGGCGCCAGTTCCGCCACAGCGGCAGGACCAGCCGCCCGACGAACACCGCGCCGAGCGCCGCGCCCCACACCGCGTACCAGTACGCCGTGGCGGCGGACGAGGAGGTGAAGGACGTACCGACCGCGACCTGGTGCGTGAAGGCCAGGACCACCGCGAGGTAGGTGTACAGGTGGATGAAGTGCCACGTCTCGTACGCCAGCCGGCGCCGCGCGAACAGGGCCGATACGACACCGATCACGATGATGATCCCCAGCGCGACGACGGCGCGCAGCACGCCCTCGACCGTCTCGGCCAGGTCGATCAGCTGGTTCACCGGGTCCATGGAAGACGACTCGGCGTAGCCGAAGGTGATGAACACGGCGTGCGCGAGGAGGGCCCACAGGACGCTGAAGCCGGTCCAGCGGTGCCAGGAGGTCAGCCGGTCCATGCCGATGCGGCGGTCGAGCCATGGCAGCCGGGCCACCAGCAGCAGCTGGAAGGCCATGAGCAGCGCACCGCACAGGCCGGTGAGGCGGCCGATCACGATGAGCGCGTTGGAGGCGAAACCGGCGGCGGAGAAGAAGTAGAGCACCACGGCCACGTTCGCGGCCAGCACGGCGTACAGACCCGTGCGGGCGACGACCCTGGGGCGTATCGCCGTGGGGGGCGCAGGGGGCGATTGGACGGTCGTCACGTGCGACAGCTCCTTGATCTCGTCTGTGGATACCGAGCTTGTCCGGCGGGTGCTGTCGAAAAGCTGTCGTACTTCTTTCAACTCGTTATCGATGTCGTCCCGGGCCCACACCCGGCTCATGGGAACGGCGCCGGGTGCCGCAGTATGAACGGGTGGAGAAAGTACGCCTGCTGGTCGTGGACGACGACCCGCCCATCGCCGACCTCGTCGCGACGGTCGCCCGCTACGAGGGCTGGGACGCGGTCACCGCGAACTCCGGCGAGGAGGCGCTGCGGCTGGCCGCCGAGTTCCACCCGGACATCGTGGTCCTGGACCTGATGCTGCCCGACGTGGACGGCTTCGGCGTCCTGGACCGGCTGCGCGGCGCCGGGAAAATGGTGCCCGTGGTGTTCCTGACGGCCCGCGACGGGGTCGCCGACCGGGTGGCCGGCCTGACCCGCGGCGGCGACGACTACCTGGTCAAACCGTTCGCCGTGGAGGAGCTGATGGCCCGGCTGCGCACCGTCCTGCGGCGCAGCGCCGGACCCGGCTTCCAGCGTTCCGTCCTTCGGGTGGCCGACCTGACGATGGACGAGGACACCCGCGAGGTCCGCCGCGGCGACAAACAGCTCACGCTCACGCCCACCGAGTACGAGGTCCTGCGCTATCTGATGCGCAAGTCGCCGACCGTGCTCACCAAGGCGCAGATCCTCGACCACGTGTGGGAGTACGGCTTCGGCGGCCGCTCGAACGTCGTCGAACTGGTCGTCAGCCGGCTGCGCCGCAAGCTCGACGAGCCCGACGACGGCCGCGGGCCGCTGATCCACACCGTGCGCGGCTTCGGATACGTGATCCGGCAGGCGGCGGAGTGATCGGGCGGCTGCGGCGCGCGTACCGCGGGATGCGGCTCGGCACCCGCCTGGCGCTGGGCCTCGGGGTGCTGGCGCTGTTCGTGTTCGGCGTCGTCGGCACGGCCCTGACCACGTACATGAAGGACTACCTGTCGGCCCAGCTCGACACCCAGCTCGCACAGGGCCAGATCGCCCAGTCCAAGAGCATCGCGGACTACGGCACGCTCTCCGGCAAGAAGTACTACAGCTGGTTCTACGCCGTGTACGACGTGTCGGATGGCAAGCCCGTGCTGCGCCGGCCCGAGGACCCCGCCGACCTGCCGCAGGACGTCGACGACTTCACCACGCTGGCCCGGGCACAGACCGGCGCGCGCACGGAGATCCTGCGCACCGAGCACCTGAAGGGCAAGGGCGAGTACCGGCTGCGGGCCTGCGAGGTCGAGCCCGGCGTGGTGCTGGTCAGCGCCGCGCCCATGGAGGACATCGAGGACACCGTGGGCCAGCTGGTCACCATCCAGGCGGTCACCTTCGGGCTCGCGCTGCTGGCCCTCGTGGTGTTCGGACGGGGGATGCTGCGGCGGGGCCTGAAGCCACTGAGCGACATGGCGCACACCGCCCGCGACATCACCTCGCACGACCTCACCGACTCGGCCCAGCTGTCCGTACGGCACGCACGTCGGGGCGGCGGCCCCGAGGTGGAGGAGCTGCGCACCGCGTTCAACACCATGCTGGAGCACATCGACGACTCCCTCGCGGTGCGCGCGGAGGCGGAGCAGCGCCTGCGCCGCTTCGTGGCGGACGCCTCGCACGAACTCCGTACGCCGTTGATGTCGGTACGGGGCTACGCCGACCTCTTCCAGTACGCCGCGGCCAACGCCCCCGAGGAGCGGGAGCGGCACCTGGCCCGGCTGCGTGCCGAGGCCGCCCGCATGGGCTTCCTCCTCGACGACCTGCTGCTGCTCGCCCGCCTGGACGCCGCCGAGGTGGAGACGCCGCTGCGGATGCAGGGCGCGGACCTGGTGGACCTGGTCGAACAGGCGGCGGACGCCTTCCGCGTCACCCACGCCGACCACCCCCTCACGGTCGCCCCCGGCCCCGGCTCCCTGAAACTGCGCCTCGACCCCCAGCGCATCCGCCAAGTGCTGGACAACCTCCTCACCAACGCGGCGATCCACACGCCGACCGGGACGCCGGTGTCCGTCGCGGTCACGGTGGCGGCGGGCGCCGCCGTCGTCCGGATCACCGACGCCGGCCCCGGCATCCCGCCCGCCGACCGGATACGCGTCTTCGACCGCTTCTACCGCGTCGACAAGGCCCGCAGCCGCGACCGGGGCGGCAGCGGACTCGGACTCGCGGTCGCGCAGTCCCTGGTCCAGGCCCACGGCGGGCGCATCGAGCTGAGCGGCCGGCCGGGGGAGACGGTGTTCACGGTGACGGTTCCGCTGGTGGTGGACGGGAGGCCGGAGGCAGGTCTTACGGACCCGTGACATGACCGGCGCGGGGCGGCCGAAACGTCCCTCGCCGCCCTAGCGTGATCGTATGCGCGTACTGGTCACCGGCGGTGCCGGTTTCATCGGGTCCCACATCGTCGAGGCGCTCAAGGCGCACGGGCACGAACCCGTCGTGTACGACGTCCGTCCCGACCCCGAGTCGGACGTACGCAACCCCTATGCCGTCCGTCAGGCCCTGACCGGCGTCGACGCCGTGTGCCACCAGGCCGCGATGGTCGGCCTCGGCGCCGGCTTCGCCGACGCCACGGAGTACGTCTCCCGCAACGACCTGGGCACGGCCGTCCTCCTGACCGCCATGGCCGACGCGGGCGTACGCCGACTGGTGCTGGCCGGCTCGATGGTGGTGTACGGCGAGGGGCGCTACGCGTGCGAGGCGCACGGCGTCGTACGGCCCGGTCCGCGCGCCGTGGCCGATCTGGACGCGGGCCGGTTCGAGCCGTCCTGCCCGCAGTGCGGCGCCGACCTCGCCCCCGGCCTGGTCGCGGAGGACGCCCCGGTCGACCCGCGCAACGTGTACGCGACGACGAAGCTCGCCCAGGAACACCTCGCCGCGGCATGGGCACGCGCGACGGACGGCACCGCGGTGTCCCTGCGCTACCACAACGTCTACGGACCGGGCATGCCCCGCGACACCCCCTATGCAGGCGTCGCCTCCTTCTTCCGCTCGGCGCTCGCACGCGAGGAGGCGCCCCGCGTCTTCGAGGACGGCCGCCAGCGGCGGGACTTCGTCCACGTCCGGGACGTGGCCGCCGCCAACGTGGCGGCGCTGGAGGCGAGTGCGGAAGTCCTCCCGGGGGGTGCGCTCATGGCGTACAACACCGGCAGCGGCGACCCGCACACCGTCGGCGAGATGGCCCACGCGCTCGCGGCGGCGTACGGCGGTCCCGAGCCCGTCGTGACCGGGGAGTACCGGCTGGGCGACGTACGGCACATCACGGCCGACTCGGCGCGGCTGCGCACGGAGTTGGGCTGGAAGGCCGAGGTGGGGTTCGCCGACGGGATGCGGGAGTTCGCGATGGCCGGAATGCGAGGGGCGTAGGCTGCCTCGGACTGGTGGTGCTGCCCGCCTCTCAGGAAGCGGCAGCGGGCAGCACCACCTCGAAGCGGCACCCCCCGGGGACGTTCCGTACCGAGGCCCGTCCGGCGTGCGCCTCCACGATGCCCCGCACGATGGCGAGGCCGAGGCCCGCCCCCGCCGGAGGGGTACGCGCATGAGTGCCGCGCCAGCCGGTGTCGAAGACCCGCGGCAGGTCCTCGTCGGGGATCCCGCCGCAGCCGTCGGTGACGGACAGGACCACGCCGTCGGCCGAGCGTTCGGCGGCGAGGGCTACGGTTCCGTCGGCGGGCGTCCGGCGGATCGCGTTCACCAGCAGATTGCCCAGCACCCGGCTCATCTCCTTGCCGTCCACCTCGACCGGCACCGGTTCGATCCGCTGGCCCACCAGCCGCACGCCGCACTCGCGGGCCAGCGGGTCGGCGCCCGCGAGCGCGTCGCCGACCAGGTCGTACAGGGAGATCCGGCTCGTGCTCAGCGCCAGCGTCCCCGCGTGGATGCGGGACAGCTCGAAGAGGTCGCCCACCATGCCGTTGAGCCGCTCGACCTCCATCCGGATCTGCTTGAGATAGCGGTCGGGATCGACGGCGACCCCGTCCTCCAGCGCCTCCGCCATCGCACGCAGGCCGGCCAGCGGGGTGCGCAGATCGTGGGAGATCCAGGCGACGAGCTCACGCCGGGAGGACTCCAGCGCCCGCTCCCGCTCGCGGGACTCGGCGAGCTTGGCGCTGGTGGCCTCCAACTCGCGGCTCAGCTCGGCGAGTTCGGCGGTGGCGACGCCGTCGGGCGAGGTGAAGTCGCCGCCGTCGCCGAAGGACCGGGCGGCGAGCGCGAGGGCGTGGCTGCGGGCGGCGACCCAGCGGCCGAGCAGCAGGGCGGTGGCCAGGGAGACCACGGCGGCCATCGCGACGACGGTCGTGACGACGCTCAGGTCGTGCCCGTTCAGGAACATCGCCTGGGCGACGGCGAGCGTGCCCGCGAGCATCGCGGTGATACCGACGCCGGCGACCACGGTGAGGTGCACGATGAGCGAGCGGCGCCGGATCAGCATGAGCACGCACGCGCCGAGCACTCCGGCCGCGGCGGCGCCGAGGAAGGCGAAGAGGGCGATGAGGAGGGTGTCGCGCATGATCACGCCTCCCCGGCGGGAGCGGGAGCGGGGGCGGGTCCCGGGGCGGCGGTGCCGGTCGCGTCGAAGCGGTAGCCGACGCCCCACACCGTCTGGATGAGCTGGGGCCTGGCCGGATCGTCCTCCACCTTGCCGCGCAACCGGCGGACATGGACGGTGACGGTCGACAGATCGCCGAAGTCCCAGCCCCACACCTCGCGCATCAGGTCCTCGCGGCTGAAGACCCGGCCGGGGTGCCGCAGCAAGAACGCGAGGAGGTCGAACTCGCGGATGGTGAGGGCGAGTTCGGCATTGTTCTTGGTGGCGCGGCGGGCCGCCCGGTCGACCGAGAGGCCGGCCGCGCGCAGGGTGCCCTGCGGCTGGGCGGGGCCGGGGCGGGTGCGGCGGAGCACCGACTCGACGCGCAGGACGAGTTCGCGGGGGCTGAAGGGCTTGGTGACGTAGTCGTCGGCGCCGACCTCCAGGCCGAGGATGCGGTCGTCCTCGTCGCCGCGGGCGGTGAGCATGATGACCGGCACGGGCCCCTGGCCGCGCATCCGGCGGCACACCTCCAGGCCGTCCATGCCGGGCAGCATCAGGTCCAGCACGACCAGGTCCGGCCAGTGCGCGGCGGCCCGGGCGAGGGCATCGGGGCCGTCTCCGGCGCGGTCCACGACGTATCCGGCGCGGTCGAGGTAGCCCGAGACGACCTCGGCGACGGTGGGGTCGTCGTCGACGACGAGAACCCTGGCCCCTTGCCCGGCCCCGGCCTGCGGGTACGGCTGTTGCTGCTCCATGCCGCCAGCCTCGCACCCCGGGCGCGCATGTGCCGCAGTCGGGGCCTGACGTCCTTGTTTCGTAAGGAGCCGCAGCCCGATATGTCGGTTTCTGGCTCGTAGGGTGAAAGCCGTGACGACCCCATCCGCAGCAGCCGGTGAACCCCGCACGGCGTCCGTCGACGTCGTGCTTCCCTGTCTCGACGAGGCCGAGGCCCTGCCCTGGGTCCTGGAGCGGATCCCGCCCGGCTGGCGGGCGCTCGTCGTGGACAACGGCTCCACCGACGGCTCGGCCGCCGTCGCCCGCGAGCTCGGCGCGACGGTCGTGCACGAGGAACGACGCGGGTTCGGCGCCGCATGCCACGCGGGCCTGACCGCCGCCACGGCCGACATCGTCTGCTTCTGCGACTGCGACGCCTCGCTCGACCCCGGCGACCTGGTGCCCTTCGTACGCCGGATCGCGGCCGGCGAGGCCGACCTGATCCTGGGCCGGCGCCGCCCCGCGTCCCGCGGCACCTGGCCGCTGCACGCCCGCGCCGGCAACCTCGCCCTCACCCACCTCCTCCACCGCCGCACCGGCCTTCGCCTGCACGACCTGGGCCCCCTGCGCGCCGCTCGCCGCGACCGCCTCCACACCCTCGACCTCACCGACCGCCGCAGCGGCTACCCCCTCCAGATGGTCGTCCGCGCCGCCGACGCGAACTGGCGCATCGCCGAGTACGACGTGCCGTACCTGCCCCGCACGGGTGCGTCGAAGGTGACGGGCACTTGGCGGGGGACCTGGCAGGCGGTGCGGGACATGAGCCGGGTGCTGGGGGAGGGGGGCGGCGGGCGCGGTGGGTCCGGTGGACGCGGCACGCCTGAAGTCGATCCCGGCGCGTGGGGCGGGGCGGGTGCCGCGGCCGATGGGCGGGGCGGGTCCGGTGCCGAGTCCGGCGGGCGGAGTGGGTCCGGCGTCGGACCTGATGGGCGCGGCGGGTTCGGGGTGGGGGCCGGTGGACGCGGCTCGGCTGATGCGGATCCCGGCGGGACGGGCGGATCCGGGGCCGATCCCGATCGGGACGGTGCCGAGTCCGACCGGCGCGGCAGGGACTTCGGTGAGCCCGACCCGCAGACCCGCACCGTTGCCGAGTCCCCCGCCCGTGCCGAAGCCAAGTCCGCCCACCGCCCCCCAACCCACCCCGGCGCCGCCCCGTCGAAAGGAACCCGCTCGTGACCACGCTCCTCGTCATTGCCAAGGAGCCCCGACCGGGGCGGGTGAAGACCAGGCTGACGCCACCCTTCACGCCCGAGGAGGCGGCCGTGCTTGCGGAGGCGGCCCTCGCGGACACGTTGGACGCCGTGGCGCGGACACCGGCACGGCGCCGGGTGTTGGTCCTGGACGGGACGCCGGGCCCCTGGGTGCCGCCCGGTTTCGACGTCGTACGGCAGTGCGCGGGCGGCCTCGACGAACGGCTGGCGCAGGCGTTCGCGGGGTGTGACGGGCCGGCGTTGCTCATCGGCATGGACACCCCGCAGGTGACACCGGAGTTGTTGACCGTGGACTGGTCCGGCTGCGACGCGTACTTCGGCCCCGCCGAGGACGGCGGCTTCTGGGCGCTCGGCATGGCCGAACCGGACCCGGCACGACTGCGCGGCGTCCCGATGTCGACGCCGCAGACCGGCGAAGCACAGCGGGCCCGGCTCGCCGGTCTGCGCGTGCGCGACCTGCCCTGTCTGCGCGACGTCGACACGGCATCCGACGCCGACCTGGTCGCCAAGTCGGCGCCGGGCGGACGCTTCGCAACAGCGCTGGCCCACCTCACCCCGACGGTGGACCGATGAGCGCCCGGCAGGAGACGACGACGGCAAGGATCGCCCGCCAGACGGGCCCAGTCACGATCCACCACGCGGACTCCACCACCGACAGCCGTCCACGCGGGACGGTTCCCGAGCCCGGCGTGGGCGCAAGCCTGGACGTCGGCACGGACGGTCCGCCGTCGCACCTGCCGTCCGGCGCGGGTATCGGGCAGTTGGCCGTGGGCGTGATCCGCCGCGAGGGTGCTGTCGCGGACAGCCGTCCATGCGGGACGGTGCCCGAGCCCGGCGTGGGCGCAAGTCTCGATGTCGGCACGGACGGTCCGCCGTCGCACCTGCCGTCCGGCGCGGGTATCGGGCAGTTGGCCGTGGGCGTGATCCGCCGCGAGGGTGCTGTCGCGGACAGCCGTCCATGCGGGACGGTGCCCGAGCCCGGCGTGGGCGCGAGCGTCGACGTCGGCACCGACGGCCGCCCGTCACGCCTCCCGGTCGGGGCCGGTGGCCCGCACCCGCACCGCGGCTCGACGCGCCCCCCGGCGACCGGCCACCGGACACCGATGACCCGCCCCGACGCTCCAAGGGCCGCCACCGCAACCGGCGTCGGCGGCGGCCGTCTTCGGGCCGCCCCCGGCGACACCGTTTCCTGGTCCGCCGACCCCTACGCCCGTGCCCTCCGCGCCGGTCAGGGGCCCCTCTTTCTGCGCCGTACCGACGGCTGGCTGTTGCCGCTCGATGTGGAGCGGTGGTGTGCGGAGGCCGATGCGGTGGACATGGAGGTGCTGCGGCGCTGTGAAGGGGCGGTGCTGGATGTCGGGTGCGGGCCCGGACGGCTGGTGGCGGCGTTGGGCCGGCAGGGGCGCCGGGTGCTCGGCATCGACGTCAGCGAGGTCGCCGTCGCGTGCACGCTGCGGCTCGGGGGACCGGCGTTGCGCCGCTCCGTCTTCGACTCGCTGCCCGGCGAGGGCCGCTGGGGCACCGCCCTGCTCATCGACGGCAACATAGGCATCGGCGGCGACCCCGCGGCGCTGCTCGACCGGATGGCCCAACTCCTCGCACCCGGCGGCCTGTTGATCGCCGAGACCGTGCCCGACCTGGACCTCGACGAACGCGTCCACGTCCACGTCACCGACGCCGGCGGTGCCACCGGCACTCCCTTCCCGTGGGCACGCCTGGGCACCCCCGCCCTGCTGCGGCATGCGGAGCGCGCCGACTGGAGTGCCGTCGGTCAGTGGATGACGGGCGGCCGTTCCTTCGTCGCCCTGCGCGGCAGCGGCAGCGGCGGCGGCAGCGGCGGCGGCGGAGTCCCCCGTCGGCGATGACGGTGTAGTGCGCTTCAGTGCTGTGGTGCTGTAGCGCTGTAGTGCAACGATCCCGCCCCGCACGGAGCCGGTCCAGTCCACAGTCCCGCAACACTGGACGTCTAGACTCTCCCCTCAACGGCCCGGACCCGTGGTCAAAAGCGGGCGAAATCTGCCAGACCCGAAGGGTATTCGGCGTTTTGATACGGATAGATTCAGTCACCAAGCGGTATCCGGACGGCACGGTGGCGGTCGACCAGCTCTCGCTGGAGATACCCGACCGTTCGATCACCGTCCTCGTCGGACCGTCGGGCTGCGGAAAGACGACCACCCTGCGGATGATCAACCGGATGGTCGAGCCCAGCGAGGGCACCATCCTCCTCGACGACGTGGACATCCAGCAGCAGCCGGTCAACACCCTGCGCCGGTCCATGGGGTACGTCATCCAGAACGCCGGCCTCTTTCAGCACCGAACGATCCTCGACAACATCGCCACGGTGCCCCGCATGCTCGGCTGGGGCAAGGAGAAGTCCCGGGCGCGGGCGCGCGAGCTGATGGAGCGGGTCGGCCTCGACGGGGCACTCGCCAAGCGGTACCCGTACCAGCTCTCCGGCGGCCAGCAGCAGCGCGTCGGCGTGGCCCGCGCCCTCGCCGCGGACCCGCCGGTGCTGCTGATGGACGAGCCGTTCTCGGCCGTCGACCCCGTGGTCCGCAAGGGCCTCCAGGACGAACTCCTGCGTATTCAGGAGGAGTTGGGCAAGACCATCGTCTTCGTCACCCACGACATCGACGAGGCCGTCAAGCTCGGCACGATGGTCGCCGTGATGCGCACGGGCGGCAAGCTCGCCCAGTTCGCCCCGCCGGCCGAACTGCTGACCCACCCCGCGGACGAGTTCGTGGAGGACTTCCTCGGCGCGGACCGGGGCATCCGGCGGCTGTCGTTCTTCCCCTCGGCGGGCCTGGAACTGCTGACCGAGCCCCTCGTGGCCGTCGACGCCACCGCCGAGCAGATCACTGCCGCCGCCACGGCCGACGTGCCGTATCTCCTGGTCACCGACCCGGACGGCAAGCCCCTCGGCTGGGGCGAGCCGCAGGATCTCACCGCCGGGGAGATCGAGACCGACCGACTCCTGCCGTACGGGCGCCCGTTCGTGACCGCGACCGACTCGCTGCGGGCCGCTCTCGACTGTGCCGTGCTCTCGCCCACCGGGTGGGCCGTCGCCGTGGACACCGAGGGCCGGGCCACCGGGGTCGTCTCGCAGCAGACCATCGGCGAGGCCATCCGCGGTGCGCACGCGGAGCGGCGCGCGCACGACGGCAAGGTCGCGGAGGCCGGGGAGCCCGGGACGGCCGGGACGGCCGGGACGACCGAGAAGGTCGCGCCATGACCGAGCTCTTCGACATGCCGAGCGACCTGCAGAACAGCTACTTCGGACTGGTCGGCCTGCATCTGCGCGAGGCACTGATCCCCGTGCTCGCCGGGCTGCTCGTGGCCCTGCCCGTCGCCCAGCTGTGCGTGCGGGTGCGCTGGCTGTACCCGCCCGTGCTGTGGGTGACGACCGTGCTGTACGCGGTTCCCTCGCTCGCCTTCTTCGTCATCCTCATCGACTACACCGGCCTGAGCGAGATCACGGTGATGATCCCGCTGGCCGTGTACAGCCTGGTGGTGCTGGTCCCGGCCATCGTGGACGGTGTGCGGTCGGTGCCGCAGGAGACTCTGGCCGCCGCCACCGCCATGGGCTTCGGGCCCGTACGACGCTATCTCCAGGTCCAGTTGCCGATCGCGGCGCCCGCGATCATCGCCGGACTGCGGGTGGCGTCCGTGTCGAGCGTCTCCCTCGTCAGCGTCGGCATGCTCATCGGCAACGCGGGCGCCCTCGGCAACCTGCTCAACAGCGGCCTGATCTACAACCAGCCCCGCCTGGTGTGGCTCTCCGTGGTGGGCACGGCCGTCCTCGCCATCCTCGTGGACGCCGTCCTGATCGGCCTGCGACTGCTCCTGACGCCCTGGATGCCGCGTGGCACCCGTAAGAACGCGCGCCCGCTCGCCGTGAAGGAGGCCGCCCGGTGAACGTCCTGAACTTCATCAACTCCTTCTTCAGCGACAGCGCGCACTGGCAGGGCTACGACGGCATCCCCGCGCGGCTCGCCGAGCACGTCCAGTACACGCTGCTGGCACTCGGAATCGCCGCCGCGGTCGGACTGCCGGTCGGCCTGCTCACGGGCCACACCGGGCGCGGCGGCAACGCGCTCGCCCTGATCGCCACCTCGGCCCGTGCGCTGCCCAGCTTCGGACTGATGGTGCTGATGTTCATCCTGCTGGGTCTGGGCATGGCCCCCGTCATGATCCCGCTGGTCGTGCTCGCCATCCCGCCCATCCTCGTCACCACCTACGAGGCCATGCGCTCCGTCGACCCCGCGCCGGTGGACGCCGCTCGCGGCATGGGCATGGCCGAGACCGGAATCCTGTTCAGGGTCGAACTGCCCGTGGCCCTCCCGCTGATCCTCAGCGGCCTGCGCTCGGCAGCCATCCAGATCGTCTCGACGGCCACCATCGCCGCGTACGTCAGCTTCGGCGGCCTCGGCCGCTACATCATCGACGGCCTCTACCAGCGCAACTACGAGAAGGTCGTGGGCGGCGCCACCCTGGTCGCCGCGATGGCGCTCACGACGCTGGCGCTCTTCTGGGCAGCGGCGCGGTTCGCGGTGTCACCGGGGGTGCGCAGGCGCGGCTAGTCACGCACCCCCGTGGCCCGCAGGCACAACAGGCCCTAGCCGCGCGGGAACGGCCGTACGGCGACCGCGTCGATCTCGAACAGCATGCCCGGCAGCGCGAGCGAGGCGACGCCGCTCAGGGTCTGGGCGGGTAGGCGGTCGCCGAACCGGGCGTGCAGCGCCTTGCCGGTGGCCTCCAGCTTGGCCGCGTCGTGGTCGACGATGAAGGTGCCCAGGCGGACGACGTGCTCGTAGCCGAGGCCGACGCCCTCCAGCGCCGAGCGCAGCCGGTCGAGGGCCAGCTCCACCTGGGCCGGGAAGTCGCCGGGCACGGGTGCGCCGTTGCCGTCGGAGGCGTACTGGCCTGCGATGAAGACGAGTTCGCCGGGCGCCGAGACGGCGTGGCTGTAGCTCAACGGGTCGGGTCGTGCAGGGCGGGCGGATTGGTGATCGTGCGCTCGTCGAGGCTCATGCCTCGTCCCAACGCGCTTGCGGGCGCGGGCATTCCGCGCCCGCCGCCCGCCGCCTGGTCCCGCCGTCAGTTCTCCGTGCGCGCCAGCGCCAGTTCCAGCACGACGAGCAGGGCGTCGCGGACCGAGCCGCGTTCACGGGCGTCGAAGACGACGACCGGGACGCCGTCGGTGACGTCGAGGGCCCAGCGGATCTCGTCCAGCGTGTGCTCGACCTTGCCGTCGAATGCGTTGGCGGCCACCGCGAAGGGGATGCCTTTGTGCTCGAAGTAGTCGACGGCGGCGTAGCAGTCGTCGAGCCGGCGGGTGTCCACGATCACGAGCCCGCCGACGGCGCCCTCCACGATGTCGTCCCACATGAATCCGAACCGCTCCTGCCCGGGCGTGCCGAACAGATACAGCTTCAGGGTGGGGTCGATGGTGAGGCAGCCGAAGTCCATCGCCACGGTGGTCGTCGTCTTGCGCGGTGTGTGCGTGAGGTCGTCCACGCCGGCTGCGACCTCCGTGATCGCGGCCTCGGTGGTCAGCGGCTCGATCTCGGAAATGGCGCCCACGGTGGTGGTCTTGCCCACGCCGAAGCCGCCGGCGATCACCATCTTGACCGGCAGCGGCGGTCGTACGATGGCCGCCGGCGCGGCGGTTGCGCCGGTGGCCGGTTCAGTCGTCGTCACGGAGTGACCCCTCGTGAGTCGGGTATGGCGCGCAGGCCGTCGATGACCCTGCGCAGGACGGATGCGTCGTGGATGACGCCGGAGTCGGGCACGTGCACCGTCAACTGCCCGGCGGCGCGCAGGTCCTCGGCGAGGACGCGCACCACGTTGAGGTGCAGCCGCAGCAGGGCCGCGATCTCCGCGATGGACTGCGGCAGCCGGCAGACGGCGACGATGTCGTGCTCCTCGAAGGCAAGCCGGTCGAGCGCGTCGAGCCCCTCGGTGGTGGCCACCACCTGCGTCTCCACGGGCATCGACCGCCCGTCGGCGTCCCCCACGACCCGCCCGGCGGTCACCAGGAAGGGCCGCACGGCGGAGGCGGGACCGACCGACTCGGACACGCCTGGGTCCGGTACATCGGGGTGCGGCCCATCGTGCTGCGGGCCGTCGAGGTCCGGCGCTGGGGTGCCGTCCGCCATGGCGTTGTCCGTCCTCCTCGGCCGGGTGCCTGCCCCTCGCCGGGGCTCCCGGGTTTCTTCCCGGCCCGGTCAGCGGGGCGGCGTGGCGCCGACGCTGTTCTTCAGCTCCAGCACGAGCTGCGGGCTGAGGGCGGAACCGGCGCGGTTGGCGAACACGGTCATCTCGTAGGCGATGTTGCCCAGCTTGGCCTCCTTGTCGGTGACGACGCCGAGCACGGCGCCGCTGCCGATCGTGGAGACCAGGACGTGGCCGCCCTCCAGGTCGATGATGACCTTGTTGAGGCCGCCGAGGCCGTAGTTGCCGGAGGCGCCGGCGGCCAGGCTGGTGATGCCGGAGACGATCGCGGCGAGCCGCTCCGAGTCGGCGTGCTCACGCAGCTCGGACACGGCGATGAGGAGGCCGTCGGACGAGACGGCGATGGCGTCCACGACACCGGCCGTCTCCTTCGCGAAGCGATTCAGCAGCCAGGTGAAGTCGGCTGCGGCGGCCTGCAGTTCGGCCGGCGTGGGGCCTCCCGCCGGGGTGCCACCTGTCGACGTGCTCACTGCTCCGCTCCTTCCGGGGGGTCGTTCTGGTCGTGCATATGGGGGGCTGGGGTCGTTGCTGGGGCGGACTGCGCGCCGGTGCCGCCGTCACCGCCGTTCCGGCTGTCGCGATGCGCGCGCTCCACGGCGGCCTCGAACTCGTCGAGCGCCGCCCGCACGGCCTCCGCGTCGAGCGTCCGCGCGTCCTGCCGCAGCGCCGTCTGCCGCTCGCAGGCCTCGACGGTCGTACGCAGGGTCGCACCACGGACGCGGCGACGCAGGGGGCGGGCGGCGGGGGCGGCGCCCGTGGGCGTGGTCGTGGGCGTCGTGCCGGGCCGGGCCGCGGGCACGGACGGGTCCGGCCGGTCGGCCCGCGCGTGATCGGCGGATGCCGCCGCGCCGTCGCCGCTCCCGGACGGGTCCGCGGCGGGCCCGCTCTGCGCGATACGGCGGGGCAGCGGGCGCAGCCCGTCGGCGTCCGCAGCGTCGTCCTGCCGTACGGCATCCCCCGGCACGGCCGCAGACGGCCGGGGGCCGGTCGCCGCATCCGCACCCGCACGGCTCCCGTGCTCGGCCTGCGTCCCCGAGCCACCGCGGGCAACCGCAGCCAACGCCGCCGTGGCCGTCGATCCCGTAGTGCTCCCCGTCACCAGCAGCGACGACGGCACCGTCACCTCGGCCGTCACACCGCCGCCCGGTGTGCGGGAGAGCATGACCGCGATCTCCCAGCGGCGCGCGAGCGTGCCGACCACGAACAGGCCCAGGACCTTCGTGGGTACGAGATCGAGCCGTTCGCGGCGGATCAGGCGGGCGTTCTCCTCGTCGAGGCGCTCGGGGCTCATGCCCAGGCCGTGGTCGGAGACGACGATCACCGCGTCGTCGCCGGAGGCCGCCACCGTCACCTCGACCGGGCTGCCCTCGGGCGAGAACGACACCGCGTTCTCCAGGAGTTCGGAGATCATCAGCGTCAGGTCGCCGATGACCTCCGGCTCCACCACGGCCTCGGTCCGCGCGCGCAGCTCCACGCGCTGGTAGCCCTCGATCTGGCCGAGCCCGGCGCGTACGACGTTGGTGAGCGCGGTGGGACCGGAGTCCAGGACCGCCTCGTGGATGCCGGCGAGCAGCATCAGGCTGTCGGCGTTGCGGCGCAGACGGACCGCGATGTGGTCGATGGAGTACAGCCGCTCGAGGAGAGCGGGATCGGTCTCGCCCCGCTCCACCGCGTCGATCAGGGCGAGCTGGCGTGTGGTGAGGTTGCTGACCCGGCGTCCCACGTTGCCGAACATCTCGGCGACGTTGCGCCGGCTGAGCACCTGCCGCTCCAGCAGCGCGGCCGCCATGGTCTGCACCTGGTTGAACGTCTCGGCGAGTTCGCCGATCTCGTCGCGCGCGGTGACCGGCATCGCGCGCAGCCGCGGCGGACCGTCGTCCTCCGCGTCGTCGTCGGCCACCCGGGCCAGCTCGCGCTCGGCGACCTCGGCGACCTGCCGCGCGGCACCCGTGAGGGCCAGCACCGGGCGGACCACCGAGCGGCGCACCAGCATCGCCAGGACCAGCCAGACGGCGAGGCCGAGCAGGGCGAGCCCCAGCAGCAGCACCGCACGCCACGCAGCCTTGTCGGAGGCGCTCTCGGCCTGGTCGGCGATCTGGCCGATGAGCGAGGTGGTGATCGCCAGCCGGGTCTTGGCCTGGTCACGATAGGCGGGGTAGGAGTCGAGCGCCGCATCGAGGGACGTGCGGATCTCCGCGGGCGAGCCGCCCTGGGCGGCGCCGGGGTCGATCTGCAGCTCGGCGAAGTGCCGGCTGATGACGCTCTGCGCGGCGGTGTACTTGATCCCGGCGAGCTGCGCGGCCTGGGCGTCGGTGGCGAACCGGGAGAAACGTTCGGCCTGATGCGTGTACTCGTCGTAGGAGCCGACCGCGCCGATGAACTCGATGAGGGCGTTGGAGTCACCGGTCGACGCGGAGAAGACGCCGGTCTCGAAGGCACTGTGGGCGGCGCCCGCGCGCAGCAGCGAGTCCAGCAGGTTGCCGGTGAAGGCGGTCGCCAGATCGGGGTTGCGGTCCAGGCCCAGGCCGTCGATCAGGTTCTGCGCGGCGTGGGTGTACGCGGGGTCGATGTTCTCGGCGGGCAGATACTCCCGCTCGATGGTGTCACGCAGACTGCTCAGGCCCTCGATTCCCCGCAGCGCCTGTGCCTCGGTCTCCGGCAGCCGTTCCCCGAAGGTGTCGCGCACCCGGTCGACCTGGGAGTTCACGAGGGACTGCGCCGTGCGGTAGGCGGCGGACGAGGGCGCGTCGCCCTCGGAGGCCTCGTGCCGTACGGACAGCAGAACGGCCTGCTGGTGCTCGGACGCCAGCCGGTCGGCGAGTGTGGCGACCTCGGTGCTCTCCCGGACCAGCCGGGCGGCGTCGGCCGCGTCACGTGACTGCGCGGTCTGGTCGGCTATGAGATAGGCGAGGAGGACCGCGACCACGGTCAGCGGCACACCGACGAGAAGGTTGAGCTTCCGCCTGAAGGGCCAGCGGTCGGCGAAACCGCGTAGACGACGTGGGCGCTGAGCGCCCACCTCGTTCGTGGACACCGAGTTGCCTCCTTCGTGGGCGTCACACGGCGCGCGAGGTCTCACGTGACCGTTGTTGACCGGTATCGCCCCCCGTCAACGTCGGGGACACTACCGCCTCTTGCTTTTCGTGACCGGAACTGTACGTCAAGAATCCGTTACAACACCCTCCGCCCCAACCGTCCCCCTTCACATCGGGGCACAAGCGACCATTGTTCGAGGCCAATCGGTGACCGGATTGCTCTTGACTGGGACAGAACCGGCTGGATTGGATCAGTGGAGAGTTCTGCCCAGACCTTGGGGTCGGCCTCTCCAACCCCCTCAAACCGGAACGGGAATCGTGACTTCCACCGCCGTAAGCAGCAGGTCCTTCAGGAACCATCCCGGCGCGGCCGCCGTCGCGCTCGCCGCCACGGCGGCGCTGCTGGCGGGATGTTCCTCCTCCGACGACAAGTCCGACCCCCTGGCCGGGGACAAGCCGAGCGGCGACACCGTGGTCGTCGGCTCGAACAACTTCGCCGAGAGCATCCTGCTCGCCGACATCTACGGCGAGGCCCTCAAGGCCAAGGGCATCAAGGTCACCTACAAGCCCAACATCGGCAGCCGCGAGACGACCTACGGTCTGCTGAAGAACGGCTCCATCACGGTCCTGCCGGAGTACAACGGCTCGTTGCTCGCCTACCTCGACGACAAGGCGGAGCAGAAGTCGGCCGACACCGTGAACGCCGCGGTCAAGAGCAAGCTGGACGCGAAGCTGACGCTGCTGGAGTCCTCGCCGGCCGAGGACAAGGACTCGGTCAGCATCAACGCCGAGACGGCGAAGAAGTACAAGCTGACGGCCGACTCCAGCCTCGAGGACCTCAAGGACATCGCCCCGGACCTGGTGATCGGCGGCTCGCCCGAGTTCCAGACCCGGCACCAGGGCCTGAAGGGCCTGGAGTCCGAGTACGGCCTGAAGTTCAAGTCCTTCAAGGCGCTGGACGCGGGCGGCCCGCTCACCCAGGCGGCGCTGACGAAGAACACCGTGCAGGCCGCGGACATCTTCACCACCGACCCGACGATCATCAAGGAGGGCTTCGTCGTCCTGAAGGACCCGAAGAGCCTCTTCGGCTTCGCCAACGTGACCCCGCTCGCATACAAGAGCGGCCTCTCCCAGGAGGGCGTCGACGCGCTCAACGCGGTCTCGGCCAAGCTGGACACCAAGACGCTCCTCGACCTGGACTCCCAGGTGCAGCTGGAGAGCAAGGACCCGCTGGACGTGGCGAAGGCCTGGCTGAAGACGGCCGGCCTCAACTGACGTAGCCGGGGGGGTGGGGCCGTGGCCGGCCGGTGCCGCCACAGCCCCACCCCGTCACCCAGGCCGCTCAGTAACCGACCTGGAACGTGGCGTCCTGACGCTCGGTGGCCGTGGAGACCGGGTCGATGCGCAGGGCGTAGTCCGCGTGCCTGAGGTAGCGGGTCGGGTTGTTGTACGAGCGGAACGACGCCCAGGAGGCGTCGGCGAGCCCGGCCGTCCGGTAGAAGGTCGCGTCCGCCGCGAACGCCGACGTGCCGTCGCTCTCGTCGAGGCGCAGGGCGTAGCTGTAGTGCCGCAGGTAGCGGGTCGGGTGGCTGACCGACTGGAAGGACACCCCGGAGGCGTCGGCGAGGCCCGGCACCAGCTTCCACTGCGAGTCGGGGAACGGGTCGAAGGGGTACGCGTCGATCCGGCCGGCGAAGCCGCTGTGCCGGACGTAACGCGCCGGGTAGTTGTACGACTTGAGCCGGTTCCAGGCCGGAGCGCCCCAGTGCGAGACCAGGTTGGTGTACTGGGCCTGGGTGATCGGCTGGATGCCGCAGTGCTTGGAGTTGAGCGGCTGGGTGTAGAGGCGCTGGTCGAGCGGCGTCCAGGTGCCGGCGGCGAGGTCGGTCGACTGCCAGGCGTAGAAGACGCCGTTGGGTGTGTACGTGTCTCCCCACAGGTACCAGGTGCCGGACGTCAGCGACTTCACCACCGTCGGCGCCTCGGTGCCGCCGTGTGCGGCCGGGGTGCTGAAGACGGTGAAGCTGCCGGGGTCGAGTGAGGTGGACCGGGCACCGACCAGCGTCTGGTCGCGCTTGAAGTAGAGGTAGTTGACGCCGTTCACGCCCATGGTCAGATTGCCGTCGATGACGTCGTAGCCGGGGTCGAAGAAGACCTGCGGATTCTGGGTGGTGCGGAAGTCGGTCGTGTAGCTGACCATGATCACGTTGTGGCCGCTGCTGTTCACCGACGAGTAGAGGATGCCGTACTGCCCGCGTCCGGCGTCCCAGTAGGCCTCGGGCGCCCAGCTGTGGGTGCCGGTCATGTCGTGCAGCTTGAGTAGCCGGTAGCCCGTGAAGGACCGCAGGTCGGTCGAGTCCCAGACGTGGATGTTGACGCTGTTGCGGCTCCAGTCGGTGCCCTTGAGGTCGGTCGCCAGCACCACGAAGGTGCCGTCCTGCTTGCGCAGGACGAACGGGTCGCGCAGGCCTCCCGCGCCCAGGGTCGGGGTGAGAACCGGGTTGTTCTGGTTCAGCGGCATCCAGCGCAGACCGTCCGTGCTGACGGCCAGGTGGAGACCGTAGTCGGCCTCGAGCATGGTGGTGGACTCGGTGAAGTAGGCCATGACGTACGCCGAGTCGGCGGCGTGGGCCGTCCCGGCTCCGAGAGTCAGGGCGCCGGTCGCCGCGAGCGGAACGGTCGCTGCCATGCCGAGGACATGTCTGCGGGAGGGGTGGGCCATGTGCGCTCCAGGGGGTGCGTGGTCGGTGCGGGCCTTGTGGTCGGGGGCGGACGAGCAGGCCGGCGTCGCATGCCGAACTGTCGATATATCGAACGGAGTTCGGTGAATCGACCAGAAGGTAGGAGAGCGCCGGGTCCGCGTCAATCACACGGTCATCCTTGGCGGATTTCCGCCACCCGGCCGACCAGGGGCCCCAGTTCCGCCCGCGCGCGAGCCGCCGCCCCGATCGCCACCGCGTCGGCACCGAGCCCGGCCGGCAGGACGCGGACGGGATGGCCGCTGACGGGCGGCTCGGCGGCCAGGGCAGCCCGGATCGAGCGCTCCAGCAACGCCCAGGAGCGGCTCACGCCACCGCCGACGACCACCGTGGTGACGTCCAGCAGGCCCGCCGTGACTAGCAGAGCACGGGCGACGGCGGCCCCCGCCGCGTCGTACACGGCGAGCGCGGCCCCGTCTCCCGACCGCGCGGCCTCGGCGACCTCCCCGGACGTGCGCGAACGGCCCGTGCGCTCGGCGTACCGGTCGGCGATCGCGCGGCCGGAGGCCAGGGTCTCCAGATGCCCGCGACCGCCGCAGGTGCAGGGCAGGTCGCCGAAACCGGGGATGTGCCCGATCTCGCCCGCCGCGCCGTGCGGGCCGGCGTAGAGCACGCCGCCCAGCCACAGTGCCCCGCCGACCCCCGTGCCCAGCGTCATCCCGAGCACGTCCGGCTCGCCCGCCACCGAACCGGCCGTCGCCTCCCCGCGCAGGAAGGCGTTGACGTCGTTGTCCAGGAACGCCGGCACGCCCAGCGCCTCCTCGAACGCCGCCGTCACCGCGAACCCGGCCCAGCCGCGGAACGAGTCGCTGGCCACCAGCACCCGCCCCTCCCGCGCGTCCACCACGCCGGCCGCGCCCACCCCGACGCCGAGCAGCCGCGCGGGAGTACGGCCCAGCAGCAGCCGTACGGCATCCAGCGCGGCGCCGACCATCGCCGCTCCGCCGTCCGAGGCAGGGGTGGGCACGCCGACGCGGTCCAGGACGCCGAGGTCCGGGTCGCACAGCACCACCTGGGTCGTCGTACCGCCGATGTCGACACCGGCAAGCACTCCCCGCGTCATGCGCCCGCCCCCGTCCCCAGAGCCGCCCGGCGCTCCCTGCGCCGCCGTTGCAGCACCGGATCCGGCACGGGCACGGCCGCGATGAGCCGGCGCGTGTACTCCGTCTCCGGACGCAGCAGGGTCGTCATGGTCGGCCCCTGCTCCTCGATGCGGCCCTCCCGCATGACGACGACGCGCTGTGCGAACTCCTGGACGACGGCCAGGTCGTGGGAGACGAACAGACAGGCGAACCCCAGCTCGCGCTGCAACTCGGCGATGACCTCCAGCACCGTGCGCTGCACACTCACGTCCAGCGCGCTCGTCGGCTCGTCCGCGACCAGCAGCCGGGGGTCCAGCACCAGCGCCCGCGCGAGACTCACCCGCTGCCGCTGACCGCCGGACAGCTCACGCGGCCCACGGTCCGCCAACTCCCTTGGCAACCGCACCAGTTCCAGCACCTCGGCGACCCTGGCCCGCCGCTCGGCCGCCGCCATGCGCCGCCGGTGCACCCGGAGCGGCTCGGCGACGCACTCCGCCACGCTCATCCGCGCGTCCAGCGACGCCACCGGGTCCTGGAGCACCACGCCGACGCCGGACAGCAGAGCCCGCCGCTTCCGCCCCCGGGTGCGGCCCAGGTCGGTGCCGAACAGCGACACCGAGCCGGCGGCGGGCGCGATGAGGCCGAGCGCGACCCTGGCCGCCGTCGACTTGCCCGACCCGGACTCGCCCACGAGGCCGACGGTTTCGCCGGGGCGGACGTCCAGGGAGACGCCCTCCAGCGCCCGGACCCGCCCGAACCGCACGGACACGTCCCGCAGTTGCACCACGGGAGCCTTACGCGCCGGGGGCGGGTCCTCACCGCTGAGCCGGAGCCGGGGCACGGCCGCCAGCAAGCCCCGCGTGTACTCGTGCTGTGGCCGCAACAGCACGTCCTCCACCGTCCCGGTCTCCACGATCTCGCCCCGCAGCATCACGGCGACCCGGTCCGCGAAGTCGGCGACCACGCCCATGTTGTGCGTGACCAGCAGCACGCCCGTGTCCGAGTCGGCCGCCAACCGCCGTAGCAGATCGAGGATCTCGGCCTGCACGGTCACGTCGAGCGCGGTGGTCGGTTCGTCGGCGATGAGCAGCCCCGGCGAGTTGGCGATCGCCATGGCTATGACGACGCGCTGGCGCTGCCCGCCCGACAGCTGGAAGGGGAAGGCCGACGCCCGCCTCTCCGGTTCGGGAATGCCGACCCGGCGCAGGAGTTCGACCGCCGCACGGGCGGCCTCCGACCGGGAGACCTGCCGGTGGTTCCGTATGACCTCCGCTATCTGGGAGCCGACCCGGGTCAGCGGATCCAGGGCGGTCGCCGGTTCCTGGAAGACCATGGAGGCGGTACGGCCCCGCAGCCGTGCCAGCTCGGCCTCCGGCGCGCCCACCACGTCTGTGCCGTCGACGGTCACCCGGCCCGAGGCCCTCGCGCTGCCCGGCAGCAGCCCCATCGCGGCGAGCGCCACCGTCGACTTGCCGGACCCGGACTCACCGACAAGGGCCAGCGTCTCGCCGGGCCGTACGTGCAGCGACACTCCGCGCACGGCGGCCACGTCACCGGTGTCGGTGGAGAAGGTCACGCCCAGGTCGGCGATCTCAAGGATGTTCATCCGCGTCCCTTCACGTCGAAGGCGTCACGCAGCCCGTCGCCGATCGCATTGAACGCGCACACGACGAGGATGATCGCGAGGCCCGGCGGAACGATCAGCCACCAGCGCCCGGAGTACGCCGCCGTCAGCCCGGCCGACAGCATGCCGCCCCAGTCGGTCTTCGGCGGCTGGACGCCCAGCCCGAGATACGACACATACGCGACGAGCAGGATCGCGTCGGCGATCTGGAACGTCGCCGCGACCACGATCGTCGACACCGAGTTCGGCAGGATGTGCCGCCGGATCGCCCGGCCGTGCGTGCCGCCGGTCGCGCGCAGCGTCAGCACGTAGTCGCGGTTCTTCAGAGTCAGGGTCTCGGCCCGTACCAGCCGGGACGGCACCAGCCACGACACCAACCCGAGGATCACGATCAGGCCGGCCGTGCCCGGCGTGGTGATCGCGGAGACGACCAGCAGGATGAACAGCGCGGGAATCGCGATCCCGGCGTCCACCACCCGCATCATCACCGCGTCCACCCAGCCGCCCGCATACCCGGCAACCGCACCCCACAACGTCCCGATGACGGTCGCCAGCACCCCCGCCGCCAGCCCGACGAGCAACGAGACCTGCCCGCCGTACATGAGCCGCCCGAGCTGGTCGTGCCCGACGGCATCGGTGCCGAGCCAGTGCGCCGAGCTGGGCGGGAGGTTGACCTGGGTGAGGTCCGTGTGGGTCTGGTCGGTGGAGTGGAGGAGAGGACCGACGAAGCAGAAGAGAAGGAAGAGCAGAACGATCAGGACCCCGGCCATGGCGAGCCTGTTGCGCGCGAAGCGCGCTCTCAGGGGCGCGGGCCTGCGTCGATTTGCGGCTCCGCCGCGGGGCCCACCCAGCCCCCACCGGCCCGCAGCCTCAACACGACCACTCACGCCCGCCCCTCCTTGACCCGAGGATCGACAACGCGCTGCACCACATCCGCAAGCAAGGTCCCCACAACCGTCGCGACGGAGATCACGAGGACGCACCCCAGCAGCACCGGATAGTCGGACGACTGAGCGGCGGACCAGAACAACAGCCCCATCCCCGGATAGTTGAAGAGCTGCTCGACCACCAACGCCCCACCGAACAGCACCGGCACGTAGTACCCGAGCATCGCGATCACCGGCGTCAGGGAGTTCCGGAACACATGCCGGAACAGAACCGCGTACTGCCCGGCACCCCCGGCGCGAGCCGTCCGCACATAGTCCTCGGACAGGTTCTCCAGCGTCGCCGCCCGCATGTACCGACTGAACACGGCCACCATCGAAGCCGCCCCCGTCACGACCGGCAGCACCAGTGCCGCCGGATCAGCGAACACCTGGGCCAACGTGTCCCCTTGGGGCGCCTGCGACGGAAACCACCGCAGGGTCTGGGTGAAGACCAGCACCAGGACGAGCCCCAGGAAGTACACCGGCGTCGAGTACGCGACGAAGCTCAGCGTGGTGATGACGTAGTCGGCCGGCTTGTTGCGCCGCACCGCCTGCCACATGCCGAGCGGAACGGCCAGCAGCAGCCCGACCAGCGCGGACAGCACGGTCAGCACCAGCGTCTTCGGCAGCCGCTGCTCGATCAGCCGCGACACCGCCTCATTGAGGGTGTACGACGTCCCGAGGTCACCCTGCGCCAACTCGCGCAAGTAGTAGACGTACTGCACGGGCAGCGACCGGTCGAGCCCCTGTTCGTGGTTGAACGCGGCGATCTGCTGGGCCGTCGCCTGCGGGCCGAGGATTCCGCGTGCGGGGCCTCCGGGCAGGGTGTGCAGCAGGCAGAAGACCACGATCGTGACGATCAGGATCACCGCGAGGGCCTGGAGGAGGCGGCGGCCGAGATACAGGAGCGTGTCCATGCCTCAGCCGGTCCACTTCCACTGCGCGGGGTGGAAGTTGGCGAGCGAGTCCTGGGAGAAGCCGCCGAGGCCGTTCCTGATGACCGAGACCTGGTAGACGGGTTCCGGCAGCCAGATCACCGGCAGGTCCTCGGCGAGGGCGGCGCTGTAGTCCTGGACCGCCTTGGTCGAACTCGACGTCGTGGAGGCGGAGATGAGCTTGTCGACGTCCGGGTTGGAGTAGTTGCCGAAGTTCGAGCCGCCGCCCGTCTGGAACAGCGAGTCACCGGTCGGGAAGGCCGGGAAGTACCAGCTGCCGGCCGTGCCGAAGAAGGACAGCTGCCACTTGCAGATCGACTGGCTCGCCTTGCACTGCGGGGTCTGCGCCAGCACCGAGTTGACGGGCGCGGTCTTGATCGAGAACTTGATGCCGGTCCTGGCCAGCGAGGACTGGATCGCGCTCATCATGTTGGCGGTGACCGTCGAGCCGGACTGCGACAGCACCTGCATCTCGAACCTGGTGCCCTCGGCGACGCCCTCACCGCACCGGGAGGCCCCGGTCCCGGGACTCGTGCAGGTCATGACCCCGCCCTGCTCGGTCCAGCCGTGACCGGTCAGCAGCTTCCGGGCGGCCGTCGTCGAGAACGGGTACGGGTTGTCCTTCTGCGCTCCTGAGACGAAGTCGGACGCCTGCCCCTGCGGGACCGGGCCGTAGCCGGCGACCGCCGTCCCGTTGAAGACGACTTTCGCCAGACTCGCCTGGTCGATGGAGCGCTGGACGGCCTGGCGGGCGTACAGCTGCTTGAACACCGCGCCCATCGCCGGGTTGTTGAAGTTGTACGGCATGTAGGTGATCGCCCAGCCGGACCACGGCTTCACCTCGTACCCCTGCGCGGTGAAGCTCTCCTTCTGGTCGAGGTCGGTCGCCTCGATGTAGCCGTAGTCGACGCTGCCGGAGCGCAGGGCGTTCTTCTCGGCGTCGGCCGTGGTGAAGGGGAGCAGGTTCACCGTGGGGATGGCCGGCTTCTCGCCGCCGTCGTACTTCTTGTTGGCGGTGAGGACCACCTTGCCGGCCGTCGAGTAGGACTTGACCGCGTACGGGCCGCTGATGGTCTTCCAGAGGGCGTTCTTCTCGTAGTCGCCGATGTTCTTCGCGGCGTTGTTGAGGTACGTCCACACCTGCTTGGCGTCGCCGCCCTTGTCCCAGGTGTGTTGCGGCAGCGGTGTGATGGAGCTCAACTCGTTGGCCAGCATCCACTGCGGGTTGTAGGCCTTGTCGAAGGTGAGAGTGAAGTGGCGGTCGTCCTCGGCCTTGAAGGACGTCCAGTTGTCCGGCGCCTGGCCCGGGTTGTACCCCGCCCACTCCGCCTTGTTCGCCTTGATGAGGTCGAACCAGAACCGGACGTCACGGGAGGTGATGGGCTTGCCGTCGCTCCAGTGCCGGTCGCCCAGAGTGATCCGCACGCTCTTGTTGTCGGGCGCGAAGTCGGCGTCGGTGGCGACCGAACCGGCTTTGTTCCAGGCGATCTCACCGGTGGAGCCGTCGTAGGCGATGAGCGGCTCCCACAGTGTGTTCGCGATGGAGATGTTGTTGGTGTTGAGATGCGCCGCGGTGCCGATCGGCAGGATCCAGTTCGGCGTGAAGTTCGCAGGCAGCGCGTAGTTGATGGAGTCGCGGGATCCGGACGACGTACCGCTGCTCCCGGAGCAGCCCGCGAGCAGCAGCGTGCCGGCGGACAGGGCGGCGGCAGCGGCGAGAAGTCTCGTGCGAGCAGGGGACATGGTTCTCCTCAGGGGACAGAAGCGAGGTGCAGTCAGTGAAAGCCCCGTCTGTTCGAAGAAACAGGAGTGCCGCTGTAAAAAGTATGTTTCTGCTGTTCTGGAATTAGCCCGGAGGGCACTCCTGCGGCCTACTCTCGCTGTCCCGACCGCAGATGACGGAAGTAACTTCGTCCATGACTGAAAAAAGTGGGTCGTTGACCCGGCGCATCCTCGAACTCCTCGCCTCCGGGCAGGCGTCCACGCGCACGGAGCTCTCCGAGCTGCTCGGCGCCGCGCCGTCGACGGTCTCGTTCGCGGTGACCAAACTGCTGGACTACGGCCTGGTCACCGAGGAGGGCACCATGTCGTCCACCGGCGGCCGGCCGCGCAAGGTGCTCCGGCTCGGCGGCGGCGACGGCTACGCCGTGGCGGCCGAACTAGGCGGCAGGCACGCCCACGTCGGCGTCGTCCACCCCGGTGGCGGACTCACCGACGTCTCCACGGTGCCGTTCGCGACGGCCGACGGACCGCAGGCCTCGCTGCCCGGCCTGGTCGAGACCCTGGAGGGCCTCGCCGAGCGGAACGGACGGGAGTCCCTCAGAGGTGTCGGCCTCTGTCTGCCGGGACCGGTCGATGTCGAGCCGGGCCTGGTGACGCTGCCCGCGCGCATGCCCGGCTGGAACCGGTTCCCGGTACGGGACTGGCTCCAGGAACGGTTCGGGGTCCCGGTGGCCATCGAGAACGACGCCAACTGCATGGCCGTCGGCGAGCACAGCGTCCGGCCCGCCGGGCAACGCCAGGCCATCATGGTGAAGGCGGGCACCGGCATCGGCGCGGGCGTCATCGCCGACGGCCGCCTCTACCGGGGCGGTTCGGGCGCGGCCGGCGAGATCACCCACGTCCGCGTCGAGGCCGCTCACGACATCCCCTGCTCCTGCGGCAACACCGGATGCCTGGAGACGGTCGCCTCGGGGGCGGCGCTGGTCCGCATCCTGCGCGAACGGGGCCTGGAGGTGACGTCCACCGAGGACGTCGTACGCCTCGCCGGCGATGCCGACCCCGAGGCCACGCGCGCGGTCCGGCAGGCCGGCCGCTACCTCGGCATGGTGCTGGCCGCCAACGTCAACTTCTTCAACCCCGACGCCGTGTACCTCGGCGGCATCCTCTCCACGCTGGAGCCCTTCGTCGCCGCCGTGCGCAGCCAGTTGTACGAGGGCTGCCATCCGCTGGTCACCGAGCACCTGGTCATCGAGCGGGCCGGCCTCGGCGCCGACGCGGGCCTGGTCGGCGCGGGCCAGTTCGCCCTCCAGCGGGCGCTGGCCCACGCACTGCAGTCGGTCGCCGGCACCCACCCCTGACCCTCAGGAGGAGCCATGCCCCAGTCCCAGCCTCAGCTCCGGCCCCGCCTCCGTCCCGTCATCGCGATCGCCGGCCTCGGCATCGAGTCGTCGACCTTTTCCCCGGCCCGCACCGAGGCCCCCGCCTTCCACCCGCGGCGCGGACCGGAGGTCCTCGACCGCTACCCGTTCCTAACGCCGGGACAGCCCCTGCGGGACGCCGCCGACTGGCGTGGCGCCCTGGTCGGCAAGGCGCTGCCCGGCGGAACGGTGACGGCGGCCGCGTACGCCGAGCTTTCCGGCGAACTCATCGACCGGCTCCGGGAGTTGGGGCCGCTCGACGGCCTCTGGTTCGACATCCACGGTGCGATGACCGTCGAGGGGCTCGACGACGCGGAAGTGGACCTGCTGGCCCGAATCCGCGAGGCGATCGGCCCGGACGTCCTCGTGTCGACCTCCATGGACCTGCACGGCAACGTCTCGCGCCCACTCGTCCACCTCAGCGACCTGATCACCTGCTACCGCATGGCCCCGCACGAGGACGCCATGGAGACCAAGGAGCGGGCCGCCCGCAACCTCGTCGACCTCCTGGCGAGCGGCGCGCCCCGCCCCCTCAAGGCCTGGGTGCCGGTGCCGGTGCTGCTGGCCGGGGAGCAGACCTCCACCCGTATCGAACCCGCGAAGAGCGTGTACGCGGCCGTCGAGGACGTGGAAGCGGCCGACGGGGTGACCGACGCGGCGATCTGGGTCGGGTACGCCTGGGCGGACGAGCCGCGCAACCGTGCCGCCGTCGTGGTCACCGGCCCCGACCAGGCCGCCGTCACCGCCGGCGCCGAGCGGCTCGCCCGCGGATTCTGGGACGCCCGCGACGACTTCGCCTTCGTCGCCCCGACCGGCACCCTCGGTGACTGCCTCGACGAGGCCCTCGCCGCCGACTCCCGCCCCTACTTCATCAGCGACACCGGCGACAATCCGACGGCGGGCGGCGCCGGAGACGTCACCTGGGGACTCCAACACGTCCTGACCCGCCCGGAGTTCAAGGACCCGTCCGGCCCGGTCGTCCTGTACGCCTCCCTGCCCGGCCCGTCCGCGGTCGACACGGCGGTGAAGGCCGGCGTCGGCGCCACGGTCACCGTCACCGCGGGCGCGGAGGTCGACGACCGGCACGCCGGGCCGCTCACGATGACCGGCGTGGTGCACTCCGTACGGCACGGCGACCGGGACGCCGGGACGGAGGCCGTCCTGCGGGTGGGCAGCGTGCACGTGATCCTGACCCGGCTGCGCAAGCCGTATCACCTCGAAAGCGACTTCACCGGCCTGGAGTTGGACCCGCGCACGGCCGACCTCGTGATCGTCAAGATCGGCTACCTGGAGCCCGAGCTGTTCGCCATGGCCGCCGACTGGAAGATGGCGCTCACCCCGGGCGGCGTCGACCAGGACCTGGTGCGGCTCGGCCACCACCGGATTCGGCGGCCGATGTTCCCCTTCGACCCCGCGATGGCCGCCCCCGACCTCACGGCCAGGATCGTCGCACCCGCGAACCGGCCGCTCACCGGCCCCGAGGAGTGACGCTCAGCCCGCCTGCCGGGCGTCGGCTATCAACTGGTCGATCAGGGCGATCAGCACGTCCCGGCACGACTCGCGCTCCCGCGCGTCACACAGCAGCACCCGCACATGCTCCGGGAGCGCGAGGGCGTCCCTGATCTCCTCGGCGGGATAGGGGTGTTCGCCGTGGAAGCCGTTCACGCCGACGACGAAGGGGATCTCCCGGCGCTCGAAGAAGTCGATCGCCGCGAAGCTGGACTCCGGCCGGCGGACGTCGATCAGGACGACCGCTCCCAGCGCGCCGATCGCCAGGTCGTTCCACATGAACCAGAACCGCTGCTGCCCGGGCGTACCGAACAGGTACAGCACCAGTTCCTGGCTGATGGTGATCCGGCCGAAGTCCAGGGCCACGGTGGTGGCCCGCTTCTCCTCGATGCCGTTGAGGTCGTCGATGCCCACGCCCGCGGCGGTCAGGGGTTCCTCGGTGCGCAGCGGGGCGATCTCGCTGACCGACCCGACCAGCGTCGTCTTGCCGACGCCGAAGCCGCCGGCGATGAGGATCTTGACCGTGTCGGGCGGTGCGACCGATTCCACGGTGGTGTCAGAGCCGGCCAAGGCCGTCCCTCACTTTCTGCAGCAGGTCCAGGTCCGGGGTGCGGGGGGTGACGGGGTGCGGCGGGTGCACGGTGATCAGGCCCGCCTCCAGGAGATCGCAGAGCATGATGGCGACCACGCTCACCGGCAGGTCCAGATGGGCCGCCAGCTCCGCGACGGCGATCGGCTCGGCGCAGCGCCGCAGGATCCGTGTCTGCTCGGGCTGCGGACGGGGCGCCCGCTCCGGTGGCGGATCCACCGCCGTCACCGTCGTGATGAGGGTGAAGTCGGTGCGGCTGGGCCTGGTCCGGCCGCCGGTCAGCGTGAAGGGACGTACCAGCCTGCCCGCCGTATCGTCTCCGGCCACCTCACGCGCCAGGGCCGACATGGGCCCGCGGTGCCGCCGACAGGTGCTCGCCGATCTTCTTCACCAGCATGTTCATCTGGTACGCCACCACGCCGACGTCCGCGCCCTGGTTGGTGAGGACCACGAGGTGGGCGCCGGGCCCGGCGGACGTGAGGATCAGATAGCTGTTGGCCATCTCGATCAGCGCCTGGCGCACCGGCCCGCCTCTGAAGTCCATGCTGACACCCTTGCTGAGGCTCATCAGGCCGGACGCGGTCGCCGCCAGCCGCTCGGCGTCGTCGCGCAGGAACCCGGTGGACTTGCTCACCACCAGACCGTCCTCGGAGAGCACGACGGCGTGGTTGACGTCGGCGACCCGCTCCACGAGTCCGGTGAGCAACTGGTCGAGCTGGGTGTCCGTGGCGGGGGTGGGGCGTGTCATGGCGGTGTCCTTCATGAGCGGTCGGCGGGCGAAGGGGAGGACGTGGGGGAGGAGGCCGCGGCGGCGTCGTCCGCCGCGGGCGGCTCCTCGGGGGCGACGTCGTCGAGCGTCCGGCGGGCGGCCGGGATCCGCTGGTCCGCGGCCGCCTCGGGCGGGTCCGCAGTCTCGTCGCCGTCTTCGTCGCGGGCCTGGAGCGTGCCCCGCTGGAAGCAGGCGAGGGAGGAGGCGGCTCGCTCCGCGGTGAAGTCGTCGTAGCCGTTCTCCTCGGCCTCGGCGGGCCGCGTCTCCTCGCGCAGTTCGGCCGCCAGGCTGGTCTGCGGCACCCGGCGGGGCAGCGCGGTGAGACCGCCCTCGCGGCGCGTGGCGGAGGCGGAGGCGGGGTCCGGGGAGGGGGCCTGGGCGGTCGCGGTGCGGGCCGTGACGACCGGGCGGGACTCCCGTACGGGCTCCTCCGGTTCGGCGGCACCGGAGTGCTCCACCTCGTCCGGTTCCGGGGCCGGCAGGTCCCGCACCACCACGTCGTGCGGGATCAGCACGATCGCCGTCGTGCCGCCGAACGGCGAGGAGCGCAGGGTGACCGCGATGCCGTGCCGCTGGGCGAGCCGGGCGATCACGAACAGGCCGAGGCGCAGGTCGTCGGCCAGGGCCACCACGTCGAACTGCGGGGGCTCGGCCAGCTGGGCGTTGAAGGAGTCGTAGTCCTCCTCGGACATGCCGAGCCCACGGTCCTCGACCTCCACGGCGAGCCCCTTGGCCACCATCGCGGCCCGCACCCCGACCGGCGCGGGCGCGGGGGAGTACAGCGTGGCGTTCTCGATCAGCTCGGCCAGCAGATGGATGACGTCCGCCACCGCGGGCGGCGCGAGGTGCACCTCCTCCTCCGTCTGCACCTCGACCCGCTGGTACTCGGCGACCTCGCCGACGGCGCTGCGCAGGATGTCGATCAGCGCGACCGGTTCGCTCCAGCTGCGGCCGGGCCGCTCGCCGCTGATGATGACGAGGTTCTCCTCGTAGCGGCGCAACTGGCTGGCCGTGGAGTCCAGTTCGTACAGACCCTTGAGGATCTCGGGGTCCTGGTGCGCGCGCTCCAGCGCGTCGAGCTTGGTGAGCTGGAGGTTGACCAGGTTCTGGCTCTGCCGGGCGATGCCCAGGATGATCTTCTGGAAGCCGCGCCGGGTGTCGGCCAGCTCGACGGCGGTATGCACGGCGGTGCGCTGGGCGGTGTTGAACGCCTTCGCCACCTGGCCGAGTTCGTCGTGGCCGTAGTCCAGCGGCGGGGTCGCCAGCTCCACGTCGATCTTCTCGCCGCGCTCCAGCCGCGCCACCACGTCCGGCAGCCGCTCCTGCGCGAGGCCGAGGGTGGCCTCGCGCAGGCCGTGCAGACGCCGGGACAGCGAGCGCGTGATCCGCCACGACATCCACACGCACACCAGCAGGGCGACCAGACCGCCCGCGCTCAGGGAGGCGGCCTTGATCAGCAGGCCGCGCGCGTTGTCGCCGCTGCGTTGCAGCAGCGCGGTCGTCTGCTGCCGGATCAGGAGCTCGTACTCGTCGGAGACCTTGACCAGCGCGGCCCGCCACTCCTTCTGCGCGTCCGGGACGGCGATGTCCCCGTCCCCGCGCGCCGACGTCCGCGCCGCGAGCACCCGGTCCTCGACGGTCTCCAGGGTCCCCCACTGGGGGCTCCCCAGGATCCGCTCGGTCTCCGCCTTCGCGCTTCCCGTGAGCGAGGGGAGGATCTGGTCCTCGACCAGCCAGCGGCGGGTGTTCACCAGCTCCGCGAACTCGGTCCACGACTTCTCGTTCATCGTCCGCGACGGCGAGGCCAGCGTCAGCAGCGCGTCCTCCCGGGACACCAGCTCCGCCGCGTGCTCCAGCGCGACGAGCGGACCGGCCTGCGAGGTGAGATCACCGTCGTCGACCTGGGACAGCTCCTGGAAGGCGTGGATCTGGTCGTCGATGATCGACGTGTACTGGCCGAGCGCCTGTACGGCGGTGATGTCGGTGGGGTTGTCCACCTGCCCCCGGTAGTACTCCAGGCTGCTCACCGACGCGACGACCGAGTACAGCCGGTCCTTGATCCGGGAGGGTGCCTGCTGGATCGCGTCCGACTGGGAGAGGAGTTTGGCCACCGCCTTGTCGGTCCTGCGGCGCTGCTCGTCCAGCGCGCTACGGGCCTCCCCCTGCCGGGACGCCAGCCACACGGCCGAGTAGCTGCGCTCCCGCTGCAGCGCGAGCGTCGCCTCCGTGCCCATGGCCCCGGTCGACTTGCTCAGCCCGGTCTGCGATCGCAGCCCCAGGCCCTCCGAGAACATCTGGATCGTCGTCACGCTCCAGACGGCGGCGAGCGTGACGCTGGGCACCAGGGCCAGCAGGATCAGGGAGAGACGGATGGAGCCGAGGCGGCGCCGGGGACCTGTCCGTGGAGACATTGTCGTCCTAGGGCGATCAGCGGAGGGCGGGAGCGGGAGAGGGAGGGGGCAGCGCGGAAGCGGAAGGGGGACGAACGCCAGGGGGTGGGGGCGTGTCCGGTACGTCACAGGGGATGCGCTGGATGCTATCCGTACATGTGAGCGTACGTGTCACGCGTGACCGAATCTTTGGCGACACCGTCGGGGGAACTGTCCGGTCACCGGGTTCCGTTGGCGGCGAACCTCGCGACCGAGGCGATGTTCGCCCTGGTGACGAACGCCGGCCCGGTGAGGACGGGCGCCTCGCCACCGCCGAGGGTGTTGCCGTTGGTCCGGTACAGCCACAGCGAGTCCACCGCGAGGTAGCCCTGCAGATACGGCTGCTGGTCGACCGCGAACTGCACGTCCCCGGCCTGGACCGCCTTGACCAGGTCCTTGTTGAGGTCGAAGGTCGCGACATGGGCCTTGGAGCTGGCCTCCTCGGCCGACTTCACCGCGGCCAGCGCGAACTGGGCGCCGTTCATGACGACTTCGTCGATGCTCGGGTCCTGTCTGAGCCGCGTCGCGACGGAGGCGGTCACCGCGTCCATGTCGGTGCCGTCCACGTAGAGGTTCTCGGTGTCGCCGCCGAACGTCTTCTTCACGCCCGCACAGCGCGCCTCCAGGGCGACGTTGCCGCGCTCGTGGATGACGCACAGGGCGTGCTTGGCCCTGAGGTCGTCCAGCTTGTCGCCGACGGCCCGGCCCGCGACGCTCTCGTCCTGGCCGAAGTACCCGACCAGACCCGCGGACTGCCAGTCGTCTATACCGGAGTTGAGGCCGACCACCGGTATGCCGGCCGCCCGCGCCTGGGCGACGGGCCCCGTCATCGCCGTCGGCTTGGCCAGGGTCACCGCGATGCCGTCGACCTTCCGGCTGATCGCGTCGCGCATCAACCCGGCCTGGCCCGCCGGGTCGGAGTCGCTGGCGAAGGTCAGGTCGATGCCGTCCTTCGCGGCCGCTGCCTGGGCGCCCTTGTGCACCAGCTCCCAGAAGGCGTCGCCCTCGCCGCCGTGGGTGATGAGGGCGACCTTCAGTCCTGAGGAGCCGGCCGCGTCCGCGTCCGACGCCTCGTCGGTGCCGCCGACGGCGGAGCAGCCGGCCAGCAGCAGACATGCGGCGGCCGTGAGGGCCGCGACGCGAGTGAAAGAGGGGGAGGGGGGTGGGGTCTTCATGAGGGTGCGGCACCTCGCTGTGCGGCCGAGCCGTAGGAACGAACGAGAGGACGGCCGGTGTCGACCGGGGGTTCGCCGACCGGGTGAAACTCTCGCTGGGGCGGAGCCAATCGCGTGCGACCACCGGTAGTCAAGTGTGCAACAACAACGCGTGAGTTGTTGCTGCCACATCGTGATGAACCGCTGGCCGGAGGGTGGGCGGCCGATCGGCCCGCCCGGACTGCTTGCGCTCGCAAACCGGGTCAACCCGCCTTGCGGGCGAGCGCCCCGTACATCGCGATGTCCTCGTCACGGATCACCTCGGTGTCCGTGCCGTCCGGACGCCACTTGTGGACCTGGACGATGCCCGGCGCCACGTGGTCCAGACCGGTGAAGAACTCGCCGGCCTCGGCGAGGGTGCGCAGCCGCATCGGCATGCCCCGGGCCGCGTACTCCCGGGCGACCCGGCCGACCTCGTCCGGCGCGAACTCGGCGGTGCCGATGGACATCGCGAGGTAGCTCCCGGCGGGCAGCGGCTCCAGCAGCCGCCGCACGATCCCCACGGCGTCGTGCTCGTCCAGCATGAAGTGCACGATCGCGATCACGGTGAGCGCGACCGGCTCCCCGAGTTCAAGGGTCTCGCGGAAGGCCGGGGCGTCGAGAATGGCCGCGGGGTCGCGCATGTCCGCCTCGACGTACGCCGTCCTGCCCTCGGCCGTGCCGGACATCAGCCCCTTCGACAGCGCGAGCACGAGCGGATCGTTGTCGACGTACACGACCCGGGCCTCGGGGGCCACCGACTGGGCGATCTCGTGGATGTTGGGCGACGTCGGAATCCCGGTCCCGATGTCGAGGAACTGCCGTATCCCCGCCTCCGCGGCGAGATACCGCACGGCCCGGTTCATGAAGTCCCGGTTGGCCCGCATGTGAACGGGCAGCGCGGGCCACTCCCGCACCATGGCATCGCCCGCCTCCCGGTCGGCGGGGTAGTGGTCCTTGCCGCCGATGATGTAGTCGTAGATCCGGGCGGAGTGTGCGGTCTCGGTATCGATACGGTCGGCGGACACGGGGCCTCCGGGCAACATGGGCTTCGAGCTTGTTCACCTCGCAACTACCCGGGGAAGTCGGGGAGTTGGCGGTCAGTGCACCAACCTAGGGGTGCGGGGAACTGCCCGACCAGCCCCGCGAACCCGAACCCGCCGAACTCCACCGATCCCTAGGGCGCTCCGGCGTCGCAACCCCGGCCGCAGGCCGGAGAACCCGGTTCAGGCGGGCTCCCCGGCCTACTGAACGCCCGTGACCGCAGCGCCCTCCCCCTGCCGCAGGCGCCGCCGCTGCCGCCGGCGCCTCGGCTCCTGATCCGGAAGCCACCCAAAGGCAAGAGAACTCCCCGCGACCCCCAGCACAAGCCCCACGAAGAAGCCCCCGAGGTTGGAGGTGGGCCACGACCCCAGGGAAACCAGCACCCCGGTGACCGAGTAGAAGAGCCGCTGAGCCGGATTGAACAGGACCAGCAGCCCCAGCAGCAGCATCAGCGCCGGCAGCAGATACCCCGCCAGCCCCTGCATCCCGACATGAAGCACGACCTTCATGGACGCCTTCATCGTGAGCAGAATCTCCGCCCCGCCCAGAGCGAGCAGCACCCCGCCCCAGAACGGCCGGTCGGCCCGCCAACGACGGAAGGCCGACCGGACACCCGCACGCCCGCCCATCAGCAACCCTTGCTGCTGAAGCCGAGTTTCAGTCCGGGCAGCTTGAACACACCGGCTGTGGTCGCGTAGTTGGTCTGCCGCAGGTTCGCGATGCGCACGGTGTCCGCCTGCTGGCTGAAGACGCCGATCGGCCCCTTCACCCCGGCCTTGGTCAACGTGCTCGCGTCGTTGCCGATCTCGATGTTGTTGAACGACGCGTCGCCCGACAGCTCGGTCGAGTCGGTGGTCAGATCGCTCGCGGTCACCTTCTGTGCCCCGCTGCCCGCGGTGATCAGCAGGTTCGTGCCGCCGAGGTCGACGCTCTGGCACAGCTTCGTGAGCGTCGCGTTCTTGATCGCGGATGTGATGATCAGTACCTGGCCGCCGGTGTCCCCCTCGTTGGGGCTGCCCGGGGCCATGGTGTCGAGTCCGCCGAACTGCTCGAACCCGGTGCCGTTGAGCTCGGTCGCGGTGACCGTGAAGGGCATGCCGGAGATCGCGAACTGCACGCCCAGCGCGCCCTCGGCGGTGAGCACCGCGAGGGCACCGGCGACCAGGGTGGCCGGCACGGCCATCACGGCGGCCCGGCGCGCCCGGACCCGCCCGCGTCTGGCGGGGCCGCCGGTGGGTTCGGACACTGCTGGCACGGAACCGCTTTCCGGGTTCTCGGGGGTGTGGTCGGCGGACGAGGTGACGTCCGAGGACGAGGCCATAACTGCTCCCAGATGCAAAAGTGCGGGTAGGGCATCAGCGGCACGTTGTCCTGGCGCGGACAGCGCCCACGGCGCACGCCCCTCGCAACTCCCGGCGGATGCAAGGGCTTTCTCGTACTCCGCAGTAGCCAGCCCGGAAGTTACCGGTGGTTACACCGGAGGGTCAAGGTAGTTGTGGGAAAAGAGTGTTGATTGTGCGTCACCTGTGAGTTCGCTTCCCCGCCAGGCCTCCGGATGTCACGCAAGGGTGCCAACGAGATGCATCAACTCCCTTGCAACTCCTTGACGTTGACCGACACGCAGGTCTACAACTCTCCCTGGCTCCCCCTGGATCCGTGGCGCCGGATCCGCCGTCGCGTTGGCCTGTGGCCCGCGTTCCCGGACTTGATGTCCTTCACATCTCCGCGAGATCACTCCACGGCGCCGTCACGGTCGCTTCCCCCCTCGGTCCGTGCCGGACGCCCTCCCCCGCCCGGTCCGGCCGGAGCCCTCACCACGGTCTCCGGCCGGCCACCGGTCGGCTGCCGTTGCCGGTCCTTGTCGTACGGAGAAGGCGTCACGGACCGGCAACGGCACACACCGACTCGCGAACGAGCCCCCACACCGCCCCCCCCACACCGACCCCCCGCACCGAACCCCTGAGCCGCGCAGCTGCCCTCAGGGCACACCCCCGCAACGAAAGTCGAGGTACACCCGCATGCGCGCACGCACCCTCCTCACCCTGGCAGGCACCGTCGCAGCCCTCGGGCTGGCCGTCCCCGCCTCGGCCGCCGACACCCCGGTACTGACCACCACCGACGGAGCGGCGGTCGCGGTCGGCGCCGTCCTCGACGCCAACCTGGCGAGCGGCACCGCCGCCACGTTCTACTCCAGCGCGACCGGCACCAGTGGCATCTCCTGCACCAAGTCGGCGTTCTCCGCCACCGTCACCGACAACCCCGCCGCCCCCGGCACCGCCACCGAGTCGCTGACCTCCCACACCTTCGACACCAGCGGCTGCACCGCCAACGTCACCGGTGTGCTCGGCGTCAGCGGCATCACCGTGGACAACCTGCCGTACACCACCAGCGTGTCCTCCGACGGCACCGTCACCGTGACCCCGGCCGCGGGCTCCGCCGTCCAGTCCACGGTCAAGCTGCGCACCCTGCTGGGCACCATCACATGCGTCTACCAGGCGCCCGGTCTCTCCGGTACGGCGAGCAACGCCGACAACAGCATCGCCTTCACCAACCAGCTGTTCACCAAGACGTCCGGTTCGTCGCTGTGCTTCAGCAACGCCTACTTCACCGCCAAGTACGCCCCGGTGACGAGCTCGGGCCTCGCCGTCAACGTCAACTGACCGTCGTACGGCGGAGGTTCACCGCCGACGCAGACGCATGACCAGGGCGGCGCCGCCCGTGAGTACCAGCACCGCCGCGGCGCCGCCCGCCAGCACGGGGGTGGACGGCCCCGAGCCGGTGGCCGTGCCGGAAGCCACCGGAGTGCTGTCGCTCTGGGGCTGCGCGGACGCCGGGTCCTGGGACGGCGGCTGGGAGGTGCGCTGCTCGGACACCGGCGAAGGGCTGCTGTCCGCGCGCTTCTCGCCGCCGCTCGGGGACGCTGTCGCGGAGCGCTCGGCCTTGCCCGGCGACGTCGTCGCCGAGCTCTCGCCGCCCTGCTTCTGTGCCTGCGGGAACACCACGTCGGAGCACGAGTAATAGGTGTCCGGCGTGCTGCTGTTCTGCCAGATCGTGTACAGCACATGGCGCCCGGTCCGGTCGGACGGCAGGGTCGCCCGGATCCGGTACGCGCCGTTCGTCAGCGCCGGGTCCTTCACCACCGCGAACGGCTGCTCCGCGAGGTCGGACCAGGCGAGCGGCTTCGCGGGGTCGTAGCCGGGTTTGGTGAGGTAGAGCTTGAAGGTGCCCGTGTGCGGGATCGTGGACACGTACCGCATCGTCAGGGTGGACCCCGGTGTGAGCCGCGTCGACGGCCAGTCGGCGCGGGCGAGGTCGAGGCCCCGGTAGGCGGGCAGTCCGCCGCTGCACAGTTGTCCGTCGGGGACGACCTGCCGGTCCCGGCCGTTCACGTTCGCGATCCGCAGATTGTCCCAGGCCGTGAAGGGCGCGCCGTTCGAGGCGATCGCCGCCCGGCAGGCCGGCGTGGACGCGCTGCCGCCGTCGGGGGAGCACGCGTACACGCGGCTGCTCGGATCCGTCGGCGCACCGTGCGCATGGACCGGGCCCGCAGCCCACACCGTGAGCAGCAGCGGCGTCACGGCGGCAGCCGTCAGGGCGGTGCGGTGCGATCTCATCCAGGGCATCCGGGGCATCCGGAACGTCTCCTCGGCCGGTGCGGAAGGGTCCTCGTGCAGTACGGGAAACCGGCCCGGCGCGTTCACTGCGTGACGAGTCGGGCAAAGTCCGCCAATACCGGTCAACCATGCGACGTAGAGGGTGGGTTTCCGGCCGGATCGAGGGTTTCCCCTGTATCCGGATGACCAGCTCTTTGCCTATCGTTCGACCACAGCCGCCCCACAGGTAACCCCGAACGGGGCGTAGCTCGCGCCAGGCCGGCCGCCGCGCCCCGCACCACGCACTGCCCCACCTGCGTTCGTTGCACTGCCCCGCCTTGCCGTATTGCCCCCACCTGCCCACCCGGTGGACCCCCCGCCGCTTCGAGGACGAAGCGAATCGACCGCCGCTCCGCGCTGCCCGGAGTACGGCCGGCCACGAAAGGCAAGCCCTTGCGCACCTCCACACCCCTCAGACGGAAGCTGATATCCGTCGCCGCGGTCTCCGCCGCGCTCTTCACGGCCGCCACCACCACGGTCGCCGTGGCCCAGGATTCCCCCACCGAGGAAGCCGCCGCCCCCATCCCCGCGGCCCAGACCGAGGCCGCCCCCGGCACCACGGCCGAGCGCCTCATCGTCGGCTACAAGTCCGGCGCGGCCGAGGCCAAGTCGAACAAGGCCGCCGAGTCCGACGCCGCCGCCAAGGGCAAGGAGGCCGGCGAGGACCTCGACTTCCAGCGCCGCCTCGGCTCCGGCGCCGCCCTCGTCGACCTCGGCGAGAACCTGACCAGGACGGACGTCGCCGACGTCGTCGCCGAGTACCGGGCCGACCCGCAGGTCGCCTACGTCGTACCGGACCGGCTGAACAAGCCGCTGGCCACCCCCAACGACACCGAGTACACCAAGCAGTGGGACCTGTTCGAGTCCACCGCGGGCATGAACGTGCCGGGCGCCTGGGACGTCGCCACCGGCAGCGGCGTGACCGTCGCCGTCATCGACACCGGTTACGTCACGCACTCCGACCTCGGCGCCAACATCGTCGGCGGCTACGACTTCATCTCCGACACCGCGGTCTCCAACGACGGCAACGGCCGTGACAGCAACCCGGCCGACACGGGCGACTGGACCACCGACGGCCAGTGCGCCGCCGACTGGGAGGCCTCGACCTCCTCGTGGCACGGCACTCACGTCGCGGGCACCATCGCCGCGGTCACCAACAACGGCAAGGGCGTCGCGGGCATCGCCCACGGTGCGAAGGTCTCCCCGCTGCGGGTCCTCGGCCAGTGCGGCGGCTACGACTCCGACATCATCGACGCCATCACCTGGGCGTCCGGCGGTACGGTCTCCGGCGTCCCGGCCAACGCCAACGTCGCCAAGGTCATCAACATGAGCCTCGGCGGGGGCGGCGCCTGCACCACCGCGACCCAGAGCGCCATCAACGCCGCTGTGAACCGCGGCACCACGGTGGTCGTCGCGGCCGGCAACAGCAACGCCAACGCCGCCAACTACTCGCCGGCCAGCTGCAGCAACGTCATCAGCGTGGCGGCCGCCGACCGCCAGGGGAACCGCTCCTACTACTCCAACTACGGCTCGGTCGTCGACATCGCCGCTCCGGGCGGCGAGACCAACTCCGTCACGGCCAACGGCATCCTGTCCACGCTGAACTCCGGCGCCCAGGGCCCGTCCTCCGAGAGCTACGAGTACTACCAGGGCACCAGCATGGCCGCCCCGCACATCGCGGGCCTGGCAGCGCTGATGAAGTCCGCCAACGCGTCGCTGACCCCGGCGCAGATCGAGTCCGCGATCAAGACCAACTCGCGTACTCTGCCGGGCACTTGCTCGGGCGGCTGCGGCGCGGGCCTCGCGGACGCGACCAAGACGGTGCAGGCGGTGAGCGGCAGCTCCGGCGGCTCCACGGGGGGCACCACCTTCACCAGCACGTCCGCCGTCTCCATCCCGGACAACAGCTCCGCCATCGAGTCCGCCATCACCGTCAGCGGCCGCAGCGGCAACGCCCCGTCGGCCCTCCAGGTCGGCGTGGACATCACCCACACCTACCGCGGTGACCTGGTCATCGACCTGGTCGCCCCGGACGGTTCGACGTACCGCTTGAAGTCCAGCTCCTCGGACTCCGCGGACAACGTCAGCGCCACCTACACGGTGAACGCCTCCAGCGAGACCGCCAACGGCACCTGGAAGCTGCGCGTGCAGGACACGGCGGCCCAGGACACGGGCCGGCTCAACAGCTGGAAGCTGACCTTCTGAGCGAACGCGCACCACAAGCGGGCGGGCCGGCCGGCGCGGATGGGGCATCGGCCGGCCCGCCGTTCGTCAGGGCACCGACCGGAGTGACGGAAACCGTCACTCCGGTCGGTGCCTGTGTACTCAGCGTACGGACAGGTCCATCTCGTCCTGCTCGACACCGGCTTCGTCGAGGGCGGCCAGCACCCGGACCCCGCGGTCGGGCTCGCGGTCGATACCGGTCAGCAGCCCGGGCACCGCGATGCTCGGCAGGATGTGTCCCCACAGGACCGAGATCCGCTCCGCCAGGTCCTCCCGGTCGGTCAGCGCCAGGGACATCAACTGGAGCCCCGCGAACGCCCCGACCAGCAGCTCCACCGTCTGCCTCGGTACCACGGTGGGCAGCAACTCGCCCTGGTCGCGGGCCTGTTCGAGCAGCCCGACCAGATGGTCCGCCCACTGCCGGAACGGCCCGGCATCGTCGACACCGGGGGGAGCGCTCTGGTCCACGGCCAGCCGCACGCTGCCCTTGAGCAGGGAGTTGCCGATCAGCCGCTGTCCGAACACGAAGGTCATGTCGACGAGTTCCTGCAGCTTGCACGGCTGTGGCGGCACCACCCCGAACGGCATCTGCTCGTCCAGCACGGCCTGGGCGAGGGATTCCTTGGAGGGGAAGTGAAAATACAGGGCGCCCTTCGTGACCTCGGCCCGCTCCAGGACCATCGAGATGGTCGTCGCCGCGTACCCGTGCTCGTCGAAGACCGCGCCCGCGGCCTCCAGAATCACCCTCCGCGTTCTGATGGCGCGCTCCTGCCTCGCCATAACAGCCCCTCCGCTGCGCCGAGTCGACCTGTGCGCCGGGCGTGCGCCGGAGCGGTTCGGGCACGGCCGGGCGACCCAGGGCCGCATTGAAAACAAACCGGTCGCCTCGTACTCTAACGCTCGCGGCACGGGCGCCTCGCCGTTGTCAGCGCACACACGGGGGACCCAAGGAGGGGACATGTCTCATCCGCGGCAACTCGCCACGGCTCCGCTCACCGAGACCCCGGTGGCACCGGAAGGCCTGACCGCCACCGTACCTCGCCAGCTCGTCCACCGTGCCTCGGTCGCGGAAACGTTTCTCACCGGCGCGACCAGCACCGAAGCGGACCGGTTCACCGTCTTCGCCGAGTGGCCTCGCGCTCACCAGTTACACGTGTCGCAGGACCGGTCGGCCTACGAGCCGCTGCTCGTCGCGGAAACCGTCCGCCAGGCCGGGACACTCCTCGCGCACACCGCCTACGAGGTCCCGCTGGGCCACCAGTTCGTGCTCACGGAACTGCGGATCACCACGCGCCCCGAGTACCTGGCCATCGGCACCGCACCCGCCGCACCCGTCCTCCACATCACGGTCTTCGACGTCACCCGCCGCGGCGGCCGCCCGGCCGGATTCCGCTACGACGCGGAGATACGGCTCGGCGACCAGCGCGTCGGAACCGCACACGTGGCCGCCACCTGGACCAGCGCCGCCGTCTACCGCCGACTTCGCGGCGGGCGTACCGCGGCCACCGTCTCCGTGCTGCCCGTCCCGCCGGGTCTGCCACCCGCCGCCGTGGACCGCGCCCTGCCCGCGGACGTCGTCCTCGCGCCGGCCGAGGTCCCCGACCGCTGGCAGCTGCGAGTCGATACCGGCCATGCTGTTTTCTTTGATCACCCACTCGATCATGTGCCCGGCATGCTGCTGCTGGAGGCCGTCCGCCAGGCCATATGTGCCCGGACCCGGAACTCTCCCCGCAGGCCCGCTTCCTTCCATGCCGTCTTCCACCAGTACGCCGAACTCGACCTGCCTCTTTGGATCGAGGCCGGGGACAGTCCGGGCGCGCACGGCACCGATGTGCAAGTCGTGGGACGGCAGGGAAAGTCGACGGTTTTCGAGTGCGGGGTGGGCACCGAGGAGGGCTGAGCTATCGTGTACGGGGAGTAAGAAACAAACGGCGCGACCCGTTCTTTTCCGGCCCAGGAGAGTTCAGCTGATGGCGAGGCAGTTACGAGCGGAGCAGACCCGCACCACGATCCTCACGGCCGCCGCCGAACTGTTCGACCGTCACGGCTATGAATCGACCAGTCTCAGCGACATCGTCGAGCACGCCCAAGTCACCAAGGGCGCCCTGTACTTCCACTTCGCGGCGAAGGAAGACCTGGCCCAGGCCATCATGGAGCTCCAGTCCCGCGCCTCGCGCCAGGTCGCCGCGGAGATGGACGGCAGGGGCTACACCTCGCTGGAGGCCCTGGTCCGCACGACGTTCGGCATCGCGCGGCTGTCCGTCGAGGGCCCCATCCCCAGGGCCGGCCTGCGCCTCGCCACCGGGGGAGTGGTGATACGGCCGCCTCTGCGGCACCCCTTCACCGAGCTGCTGGACATCACCACCCGCAAACTCGTCGGCGCCGCCAAGGAGTCCGACCTGCACCCGGACATCGACGCCGAGGCCGCGGCCAACTCGCTCGTGTGCTTCTTCGTCGGCACCCGGGTCGTCGGCCGCTCCCTCGAACCCGTCGCCCGTCAGCCCCGCAGGGTGGCAGAGATGTGGCACATCATGATCCGCGGTCTGGTCCCGGTGCCCCGCCGGGCCCGCTATCTCACGCTCGCGACACAGCTGGAACGGGAGAGCAGAGCCGTAGGACACCCCTGACCCGCGCGATACGGTGAGGCGTATGCCCGAGAGGTCCGACACCCCGCCCGCGTCCGTGCTCCTCGGGAACGAACCCGGCTCGTTCCCGCACAGCGTCCTCGCCGAGCGGCACCCTGCGATCATCCGGCAGGTACGGGAGTCCTTCCCGTTCGGCCCCGAGCAGCACCGCGCGCTCGACGCGCTCCTCGCAAGCTGCACGAAGGGCGTGATCGAACCGCTGCCCGCCGACGCGCACGACCGGGACCGCTGGACGGCCTGGGACGCCGACGCGCACACCGGCCGGTCCTGGTTCGACGTACCGTGGCTGTGGTCGGAGAGCTACTTCTACCGCCAACTCCTCGAAACAGTGGGGTACTTCACCCCCGGCCCCTGGCAGGGCATCGACCCCTTCCGCCCCTCCAAGACGGCCGAACTCGACGCCCCGGAGACGGACGAGGAGCTCGCCGCCCTCGACGACCTCGCGGACCGGCCCGCCGACGAGCAGGACGGGGCCCTGCTGCACGGCTCCCTGTGGGGCAACCGGGCCGACCTCGGCTTCCGCCTGTCGGCCGCACACGACGAGACCTCGTCGGACACCCCGCCCCTCGTGGCCGACGACAGCGAGGTCCTCTGGTCCCTGCTCCCGCCCTCCGGCTCCGCCACCCTGAGTCTGATCGCCGACAACGCGGGCCGCGAACTCGTCCCCGACCTGCTCCTCATCGCCCACCTCCTCACCCAGGGGCGGATCGGCCGGGCCGTCCTGCACATCAAGGCGTACCCGTACTACGTCTCCGACGCCACGCACGCCGACGTGCTCGACGCCCTGCGCCGGCTGACGGCCGCGCAGGGAGCGGCGGCTACGTACGGCCAGGTCCTCTGGTCGGCGATGACGGACGGCCGCCTCACCGTCCGCGCCCACCCCTTCTCGTGCGCCCCGCTGCCGTACGCGGCGATGCCCGGCGACCTCCGCGACGAGCTCGCCGCGGCCACGCTCACCATCGTCAAGGGTGACCTCAACTACCGGCGTCTGGTGGGCGACCGCCGCTGGCCGCCGACCACGCCGTTCGCCGACGTCACCGCGTACTTCCCCGGTCCGGTGGCCGCCCTGCGCACGCTGAAGTCCGACGTGATCACCGGCCTGGACGCCCGTACCGAAGCGGCGCTGGTCGCGGCTGAGGGGCAGAAGTGGCGGACCGGCGGGACGCATGCGCTGATCCAGGTCCGGACGTGACGACCGCTCGCCGTCCCGTCGGTCCGGCTCAACTGATCTGCACCGGCAGTGACTTGAGCCCGTTGATGAAGTTCGACACCAGCCGCTTGGGCTCTCCGGCGGTCCTGAGGACGGGCAGTACGCGCAGGGCTTCCCGGTAGAGCACCCGCAGCTGGAGCCGCGCGAAGTGGGCGCCCAGGCAGACGTGCGGGCCGTCGCCGAAGGACACGTGCGGGTTGGGCGTGCGGGACAGATCCAGCCGGTCGGGGTCGGCGAAGGACCGTTCGTCACGGTTGGCGGAGGCGTGGAAGACGACCACTTTGTCGCCCGCCCGGATGTGCCGGCCGGCCAGCTCGGTGTCCTGCGCCGCGGTGCGGCGGAAGGTGAGGACCGGAGGGTGCCAGCGCAGCAACTCGTCGACGGCGGAGGGTAGTTCGACGTGGCCCGCGCGCAGTGGGTCGTACGACTCCGGGTGCTCCGCCAGCGCCAGCAGCCCGCCCGGCGCCGCGCTGCGGACGGTGTCGTTGCCCGCGACCGTGAGCAGGAAGAAGAACATCTCCAGCTCGGGTCCGGCGAGTTCGGCATCGTGGGCGAGGGTGGTCATGACGTCGTCGTCGGGGTAGCGCCGCTTGTGCGCGGCCAGTTGCCGGGCGTACCCGAACATGTCCCGCAGCATCGCGGGCGACCGCGGATTGACCGGCCTGCCCTGCGCGTCCAGCACCGGGGTGCCCGCCTCGTCGGGATCCTGGTAGCCGATGACCCGCTGCGTCCAGTGCAGCAGCAGCTTGCGGTCACCCTCCGGCACGCCCAGCAGGTCGGCGAGGTTGAGCAGGGCGTAGTCGTCGGTCACGGCGCTGACCAGATCGACGGTGCCGTCCGCCGCTCGGGCCGTCTCCAGGGCGTGCGCGAGGAGTGTCCGAGCCCGCGCCTGAGCGATCCTCGCGAAACGGTCCACGCGGCCGGGCGTGAAGGCCCGGCTCACCAGCCGCCTCAAGCGACCGTGGCCCGGCGGGTCCTGATTCAGCATCATGCGGCGGATGAACGGCAGGTCGTCCGGGTCGGGGTCCCGGATCTGGGTGGCACCGATGTACGAGGAGTACGTCGCCGAGTCCTTGAGTACGCGCACGACGTCGGCGTGCCGGGTCACCGCCCAGAACCCGGGTCCGGCCGGCCAGCCCAGCACCTCGGGCTCGTCCTGCCGGGACACGGGGTGGTGGTCGCGCAGGATGCGATAGGCGTCGTAGGGCACGCCGGTGGCGTATTGCCGGGGGTCGAAGACATCAGGGGCGTCGGGGACGGGGGGCGCGTGGCGGGCCGTCACGCCTGCTCGCCTTCGTGCGGGCCGTCCGCGCGCAGGAAGTCCTCGGCCACCCGGATCAGCTCCAGCGGGGGCTCGCCCATGCGGATGGGGGTGCCCCCGCTCGTCGAGCGAAGCCGAGAGTGGGGGAGACGGGCGGCGGTGAGTTCGTGCAGCTCGGCGCGGGGATACCAGGTCATCCACGTCCGGGGGAGGAGGTCGGCGGAGAGCCGGCCGGCCAGTTCCACCAGGTCGAGGGCCGCCCCGGCGGTCGTATACGCACCCACGGCGCTCTTCGCGTCGCCATAGCAGCGCAGATCGGCGAGGCAGTAGGTGAACTCCGTACGGTCGAGGTCAGGCAGGACACCCGCGTAGGCGGACCGATCGGCGAACCAGCCGTGCACGGCGCACACCTTGTGGGCGCCTTCGCCGTGCAACTCGTGCGGGAGCGTGAACGAGGTCATGCGACCAAGGTGGCGGATATCGGTGAAGACCGACAGATTGACGCGTCCGGGTTCCCGTGCTGTATGTGGTGATCATGACAAAACCTTGCTAGTCATGTCGTCATGGCGTTACGTCAATTGCGCTCGGGAACGAGGGCAGCCGCTGCCGCCGCGGCCACCCTCATGCTGATGGCGGTCACGGCCTGCGGGGACGACGGGGACTCCTCGTCCGGCGCAGGCGGACGAAAGACCGTCACGGTGGCCGCCCTGCCGCTGATCGACTGCGCCGCCCTCTACATCGCGCGGGACCGGGGCCTGTTCGAGAAGGAGGGCCTCGACGTCCGCATCCAGCAGATCCAGCAGAGTCTCCAGGCACTGCCGGCCCTGGCCAAGGGCCAGATCGACATGGTCGCGAGCGCGAACTACGTCACCTATCTCCAGGCCCACGAGAAGGGCACCCTCGACATCCGGATCGTCGCCGAGGCCATCAGGGCCGCGCCGCGCATGATGGACGTGCTGGTGCCCGAGGACTCGGACATCAAGACCGTCGCCGACCTCAAAGGCAAGAAACTCGCGGTCAACGTCCTCAACAACGTCCAGTCGCTCACCTTCGACGAGATCCTGGAGAAACACGGCGTGGGCCGCCCCGACTACCGGGCCATTCCCTTCCCGCAGATGGGCGCCGCCCTGGACAAGGGGCAGGTCGACGCCGTGCACGCGGTCGAGCCGTACGACAGCGCCATTCAGGACGAGTTGAAGGCCAGGGTCCTCATCGACGGCTCGTCCGCGCCCGTGGAGTCGATCCCCCTCAGCGGCTACATCAGTACGGGCAAGTTCGCCGACGGGAACGGCAAGACGATTGCCGCCTTCCAGAGGGCCGTCAAGGCGGCCGTGCAGATCGCCGAGGAAGACCCGTCTGTGGTGCGCGACACCCTGCCGACGTACACCAAGGTGACCGGGAAGCAGGCCGAGGCGATCGATCTTCCCCTCTTCCCGCCCACCATGGACGCCGCGCAGCTCACCCGGCTGACGGATCTCATGGAGAAGCAGGGGATGCTGAAGAAGCCCATCGACCCGGCGACGCTGATGGTCAAGTGACGTGACACTGAAAGGCCGTCAGGAGCAGGTCGTGCTGGGGACCTTGGGCGTGCTGTTGGCCTTCGGCGCCTGCGAGACGGTCTCCCGTGCGGGTCTCGCACCGGCTCCCGGGCCAGGGTGCCCACTGGCTCCCGACCCGGGGTGTGCACCGGTTCCCGGGGCACGGCGTTCACCGGCTTCGGGGGCAAGGTGTTTACCGGCTTCGGGGGCACGGTGTTTGCCGGCTTCCGGGGCACGGTGTTCACCGGTTCCCGGGGCACGGTGCGCACCGGCTTCCGGGCCACAGTGCTCACTCGCTCCCCGTCCAGGTCGGCCGACTCGCGAGGCCGAAGACAGCGGCGCATACACCGAGCACTCCCCGCATCGCCCCGCGAGGACCCCCGCATGAACCGGCCCCATACCACCGCATCCGAACCCGCCGCACCCCCCGGCCGCCTCCCGCCCCCGCCCCCTCCGCCTCCCGCCCTGGTCCTGTCCCTCGTCCGCCGCGCCCTCTCGCCCGCCCCCGTGCGACACGCCCTGCTCCGCTGGTCCGTCCTCGCTCTCGCCGTGGCCGTCTGGCAACTGGTCGCCCGAGCCCACGGCAGCGTCTACTTCCCGCCGCCCGCCGACATCGCGGGGCGTGCCCACGAGCTCTGGTTCTCGGGCCCCGCCCGGCACTTCTTCCTCACCGAGGCGGCCGTCGCCGACATCCTGCCCAGCCTCGGCCGGATGGCCGCCGGGTTCGGGATCGCCGCCGTCGCCGGGATCGCACTCGGTGTCGCCATCGGCCGCTCGCGACGCGCATACGCCCTCTGCGATCCCGTCCTGCAGTTCGCCCGCGCCGTCCCACCGCCCGCCCTGGTCCCCGTCTTCGTCGTGCTCCTCGACTTCGGTTCGCCGATGCAGATCGCGTCGATCGCCTTCAGCGCCGTCTGGCCCGTGCTGATCAACACGGCGGACGGGGCCGGCAACACCGACCCGCTGCGCCTCGAAGTCGCCGCGGTCCTGCACCTCACCCCGGCCGAACGGCTCCGCTTCCTGATCCTCCCCTCCGCACTGCCCCGCATCTTCGCCGGGCTGCGACTGAGCCTGTCGCTCTCCCTCATCCTCATGGTGTTCTCGGAGCTGCTACCCGGCACCGCGAACGGCATCGGCTTCACCCTCACCGACGCCCAGTCCCGCTCCGACCTGCTCACGGTCTGGGCGGCGCTCGTCCTGCTCGGCGCCCTCGGCCACCTCCTCAACACCGGCCTGCTGGCGGTCGAGAAGCGGCTCGTCGGCAAGGGGAGGACGACGACCGTATGACCCGTACGCCCCCTTCAACCTCTGCGCAGGGACATCCATGCTCCGCCTAGACGAGGTCGGCCGGCACTACGGCGACCACCAGGTCCTGCACGACATCACCCTCACCGTGCCGGACGGCCAACTCCTGTGTGTCGTGGGCCCGTCCGGCTGCGGCAAGTCCACCCTCCTGCGGACCATCGCCGGGCTGCTGCCGGGCTACGAGGGCACGATCACCCTGGACGGCACACCCGTGCGTGGCGTCCCCGACAACCTCGCCGTCGTCTTCCAGGACTACGCCCGCTCCCTCTACCCCTGGCTCACGGTGCGCGAGAACGTAGCCCTTCCGCTGCGCCGCAGGGGCCTGCCGAGAGCGGAGCGCAGGGCCGAGGCCGATCGCATCCTGGCCCGGGTCGGCCTCACCGACACGGCCCGCCGCCACCCCTGGCAGCTGTCGGGCGGCATGCAGCAACGCGTGGCGATCGCCCGCGCCCTGGTCTGCCGCCCCTCCCTGCTTCTCATGGACGAACCCTTCGGCTCTTTGGACGCCCAGACCCGCGAGGACCTGGAGGACCTCCTGCTGGAGGTCCACCGCGCCGACGGCACGACGATCGTCTTCGTCACCCATGACATCGACGAGAGCGTCTACCTGGGGGACCGCGTCGTCGTCCTGTCCCCGGGGCCCGGCGCCAAGGTCGTCCTGGACCTGCCGGTCGAACTTCCCGGCACCCGGGACCAGATCACGACCCGGGGCCTCGCGGAGTTCGTCGCACTGAGGTCGGAGGTGGGGCGGGCGGTGCGCAACAGGTAGAGCGGCGCAACGGGTAGAGCGGCCGAGAGCCGCCGTCACCTGCCGCTGCCCCGTGCCCCCTGCCCGCGCCGCTCAGCCCACGCGCACGTCCTGCCACACCATCCGGTGGTCGGACGTCGGCACCGTCTTCCCGTCTCCCACCAGCCGGTACAGCGGGTCGTCGGAGGTCGGCCAGAAGACGCCGTTCGCGCCCGGTATCAGGCCCCGGGACGGGATGACGTAGTCGACGCGCAGGTTCCCGGGAGCGGTGTCGCCGAAGTCGGACGTGTCGTACGCCGGGTTGCCGAGGTGCGAGGTGTTGGCGCCGCCCTGGAGCTTCGCCGCCTCGACGCCGCCCGCGCCGGCCGGCGGAGTGGCCGGGAGGTTCACCGCCGGGTGGTCGAGCAGCTGCCGGATGGCGTGGGCGTAGCTGTCGCCGTCGTACGGGTCGGCGTTGTTGTCGCCCGCGATCACGAACCGGGCCCCGGAGCGCAGTCCGCCGCGCACGCCCTTGTCGTCGTAGAGGTAGGAGCTGCGCCGGCGCCCGCCGATGTAGTCGGCCCACAGCCGGATCTCGTCGTGGTTGCGGCGGCCGTTGCGGTCCTCGGTGCCGTCGAAGGTGGGCGGCGTCGGGTGCGACACCAGGAAGTGCACGGTGGAGTGGCCGATGCACACCGGCACGTCCCAGTGGCTCTTCGACGACAGGCGGAGGATCGCGCGGGCCTCGTCGCTGTAGTAGCCCGGAGGCATCACGTGGCCCGGCATGTCCCGCCACAGGAAGCGCTGGAAGGTGCGCACCGCGCGCGTGTCGATCGGGTACTTCGACAGGACGACCATGCCGTACTGCCCCGGGAACCAGCCGTAGCCGTAGGCGTCCTGCCCGTACGCGTCCGAACCGGGCGTCGTGACCGCGCCGTTCTTCCCGTCGAGGTTCACACCGGAGGCGACGCCCGTGTTCACCGGGCCGGTGAAGTGGTAGGGGAAGCGGACCGGCCTGGCGCCGTTGTGGCCGACGGACAGGTAGTTGCGCAGGAACAGGCGGACCGCCCTGCCCCGCTCGTCGTAGTCGAACTCGTTGATCAGCAGGATGTCCGGGTCGACCCGCTGGATCGTCTCGGCGGCATTGCGTGCCTGGGCGTTGTCCGGCGTGGACAGGTCGGTGATCAGCGCGCCCTCGGTGCCGCGGTTCAGGGAGGCGTTGAAGGTGGCGAACCGAACGGACCGGCGGCCGTGCCGCTCGGCCGCCTCGGCGGGGAATGCCGCGGTCGTGGCCAGTGCCGCCCCGGCGAGGGAGGCGAGTGCCGTGCGGCGGGAGAGTGATCCGGTGTGGTTCATCGCGACTCCGGGAGGGAGGGGAGGGGGCACTAGGGATTCGGGGGATTCGGGGGATTCGGGGGATTCGGGGGGCATGAAGCTCGAAAAGTCTGCGCGCGTAGAGATGAACGCCGCAAGGTCCGTCGAGAACTCCCGGATTCACCCGTGATTCACGCGATGGTGTGATCATGTCCCGCGCCGCGGATGCCCGTTGGGGCCCAGGGGTAGGGCCCGGCCATGACGCAGCAGCCCTTCGAACTCCCGCACTTCTACATGCCGTATCCCGCACGGCTCAACCCACACGTCGACGAGGCCCGCGCCCATTCGACCGAGTGGGCACGCGAGATGGGCATGCTGGAGGGGTCCGGGATCTGGGAGCAGGACGACCTGGACGCGCACGACTACGGCCTGCTCTGCGCCTACACCCACCCCGAATGCGACGGGCCCGCGCTCTCCCTGATCACCGACTGGTACGTGTGGGTCTTCTTCTTCGACGACCACTTCCTGGAGATCTTCAAGCGCACTCAGGACCGCGCCGGCGGCAAGGCCTACCTCGACCGGCTGCCCCTTTTCATGCCGATGGACCTGTCGACCCCGATGCCGGAGCCGCAGAACCCGGTCGAGGCGGGCCTCGCCGACCTGTGGACGCGCACGGTGCCCTCGATGTCGACCGACTGGCGCCGCCGCTTCGCCGTCGCCACCGAGCACCTGCTCAACGAGTCGCTGTGGGAGCTGTCCAACATCAACGAGGGCCGGGTCTCCAACCCGGTCGAGTACATCGAGATGCGCCGCAAGGTGGGCGGCGCCCCCTGGTCGTCCGGCCTCGTGGAGTACGCGACGTCCGAAGTCCCCGCGTCCGTCGCCGAGTCGAGGCCGCTGCGGGTCCTGATGGAGACGTTCTCGGACGCGGTGCACCTGCGCAACGACCTGTTCTCCTACCAGCGCGAGGTCGAGGACGAGGGCGAGCTCAGCAACGGCGTCCTGGTGCTGGAGACCTTCTTCGGCTGCACCACCCAGGAGGCCGCCGACACCGTCAACGACGTCCTGACCTCCCGCCTCCACCAGTTCGAGCACACCGCCCTCACCGAAGTCCCCGCCGTGGCGCTGGAGAAGGGGCTCAACCCCGGCGAGGTCGCCGCCGTCGCCGCGTACACCCGGGGGCTGCAGGACTGGCAGTCCGGCGGCCACGAATGGCACATGCGCTCCAGCCGGTACATGAACGCGCGCGCCGAACCGACGGCCCCCTGGAAGGCCCTGACCGGCCCCGGGACCTCCGCCGCCGACGTCGGCGCGCTGCTCGCGGCGGCCGGCGCCGAACGCCTGCGTGCCTACACGCACGTGCCGTTCCAGAAGGTCGGCCCGTCCCGGCTCCCCGAGTTCTACATGCCCTTCCAACTGGAGCTCAGCCCGCATCTCGAGGGCGCCCGGCACCGCCTGACCGAGTGGACGCATCGCATGGGCATCCTCCAGGAAGGTGTCTGGGACGAGGACAAACTCGCCGCCTACGACCTCCCGCTGTGCGCGGCGGGCCTCGATCCGGACGCCACACCCGAGGCTCTCGACCTCAGCTCCGACTGGCTCGCCTGGGGCACCTACGGTGACGACTACTACCCCCTCGTCTTCGGCCAACGCCGCGACCTCGCCGCCGCCCGGCTGACCACACAGCGCCTGTCGGCCTGCATGCCCCTCGAAGGCGAGGAGGCCACCGTGCCCCTCAACGCCATGGAGCGCGGTCTCGCCGATCTGTGGGCGCGTACGACCGCGGACATGACCCCCGAGCACCGGCGTTTCCTGAAGGACGCGGTCAACGTCATGACCGAGAGCTGGGTGTGGGAGCTGTCCAACCAGATGCAGAACCGCATCCCCGACCCGGTCGACTACCTGGAGATGCGTCGCGCCACCTTCGGCTCCGACCTCACCCTCAGCCTCTGCCGGATGGGCCACGGCCCCGCCGTCCCACCCGAGGTCTACCGCAGCGGCCCGGTCCGCTCCCTGGAGAACGCCGCCGTCGACTACGCCTGCCTCCTCAACGACGTCTTCTCGTACCAGAAGGAGATCGAGTACGAAGGTGAGATCCACAACGCGATCCTCGTCGTACAGAACTTCTTCGGCATCGACTACCCGACCGCCCTCGATGTCGTCCACGACCTGATGACCCAGCGCATGCAGCAGTTCGAGCACGTGGCCGCGCACGAACTGCCCATCATGTACGACGACTTCGGGCTCTCGGAGGAAGCTCGGGAGATCATGGCGAACTACGTGGTCGACCTCCAGAACTGGATGGCGGGCATCCTGAACTGGCACCGGGAGGTCGACCGCTACAAGGCCGAGTACCTGTCTCGCCGGGCACACGGATTCGTGCCGGACCGCCCGCCGGCCGTCCCCGTCCTCAACTGAGCTCGCGCACCCGCGCGGCCGTCTCCTCGGCGAGCTCTCGTACGCCCTTGGTGCCATTCTCCGAGAGCTCGCCGAGTATTGCGTCGGCGGCCGGGAGGAGCGAGCGGGCCTCGTCGGTGAGGTGCGCGTCGGCCAGGACGCGGGTGAGTCGGTAGTGCTCCTCGGCTATGAAGCGGCCGAGGTTCACGCCTTCCCACTGACGCAGGGAGTCGTCCCCGGGAGCCGCCAGGATCTCCCGCAGCGTGGCCAAGGTCTGCACGGCTTGGGCCAGTTGACCGTCCTCGCGCTCCAGACGGGCCTGGTTGAGGCGGGCCGAGACCCGGTCCCAGGCCTTCTCCTGCAATGCGGTGTGGAGCTGCTGGGCGCGCAGGGCCTGCGTGCGGTCGCCGAGTTCCTCGAAGTCGCGGGCGAGCGTGCGCAGCGGGGCCGTGGTCAACGCCCGCGGCGTGTCGGGCCGGCGGAGTCTGCTCTGGTCCATGACGATCGCGTCGAGTCCGCGGATCAGCGTCACCCGGGCGAGCTCGGTCATGCCCTGCTCCCGGGCGAGGTCGGTCCAGGTGGACACCGGCTCGTCAGCGGGATCCGTGCCGAACAGCGAGTCGTCGAGCCCCTGCGCCCAGTCCCGCAACTCCTCCGAGGTCGCGCCGGGCTCGGGTATCCCGCCGAGACCGCAGGCTGTGTCGTAGTCCGTCTCACGCACCTCGTGCAGCAGCGGCAGATCCCCGACGTCTCCGCGCAGCCCCACCAGCACGGCCGCGAGGCGCAGTTCGTCCGTCATCGAGGACCGAGTCTCCTGCCGCAGCAGATGCCGCAGGAGTTCCAGGTCGCCCTCGGCCCGGTCGAACTGCGCGGCCCGCAAGGCGAGCCGGCGCCGCAAGGGGTCCTCGGCCACCGCCTCCCACGCCGCACCGTCGCCCGCACGCAGCAGCGTCAGATCGGCGCGGCCGCTCGCGAGCACCGGCTCCCACAAGGGCGGGCGCGCATACGAGTCGAGCAGCTGATAGGCGTTGTGCTCCGTACCGTTCAGCAGCAAGAAGTCGGGCTCGGTGCGCAGGAGCGCCGCCCGGAGCATGGCTTCGAGCTCTGCGGGGGAGCGCTCCGGAAAGCCCAGCGCGGCTCGCAGCTCGGTTCGCGCCTCTTCAAGGCGACGGAGGTGGCTTTGCTCCGCTCCGTCTCCGTCGTCGTACTGCTCGTCGAACTCCTCCTCGTCCTCCTCGTCCTCCTCCTCGTCCTCTTCGGCCTCCTCCAGGCCGATCATGATCTCCAGCGCCTCGTCGACACTGGAGCCGATGATCCCGGCCGAGCCTTCCGAGTCGGCGTACAGCATCGACCCGTCCGCGCAGACGAAGTACGTACCGCCGGTGTCGTCCCCCGCCACGATGTCGAGCGGGCCGCCCGAGGCAAGGCGGACCTCTTCGACGTGGCCGTGAGCCGCACGGCCGATGTCGAAGTTGAAGGGGTAGGCCGCAAGTTCGGCCAGGCGGGGGTTCTCCCGGAGCGCCCGCAGCGCATGATCGGTCATGTCACTGAACGTAACAGCCGCCACTGACAACGGACTTCCCACCCCCGGATGCCGTCGCCGAAACTTTTCGTGCGGAACGGGATATTCAGGGAACTTCGATGCGGCGCGGCGAGTCTTCTGGGGTGAGAGGAAACGACCACAAGAACACACGGGGGTGTTCGCCTTGACCGACATCATCGTGAGGTTCACGGACAGCGACACGGGGACCGTCGCGGAGGCCGAAGCGGGGAAGCAGTCGCTCGACACCGGCGAGCTCACGCCGTACGCGGCCCGGCTGCCCGTCCCATCCGTCCTGCGACCCGCGTCCGAGGACGTCTTACACGAGACAGAGATCGCCCTGCGCCCGACCTGGGTGCGCCTGCACCCGCAACTGCCGCCGACTCTGATGTGGGGGTACGACGGCCAGGTGCCGGGCCCGACCATCGAGGTGCAGCGCGGACAGCGCGTCCGCATCGCCTGGACCAACCGCATCCCCAAGGACGGCGAGTACCCGGTCACTTCGGTGGAGGTGCCGCTCCGTACGGACGGCCGCCCGCAGTCGGCCACCGAACCCGGCCGCGACGGAGTCGAGCCCAACAAGGACGTCGCAGCCCTGCCCGCCTGGTCGGTGACCCATCTGCACGGCGCGCAGACGGGCGGCGGCAACGACGGCTGGGCGGACAACGCCGTCGGCTTCGGCGACGCCCAGCTGTCCGAGTACCCGAACGACCACCAGGCGGTGCAGTGGTGGTACCACGACCACGCGATGAACATCACGCGGTGGAACGTGATGGCGGGCCTGTACGGCACTTATCTCGTCCGTGACGACGAGGAGGACGCCCTCCATCTCCCGTGCGGAGAGCGGGAGATGCCGCTGCTGCTGGCCGACCGCAACCTCGACACCGACGAGGACGGCCGGCTCAACGGGCGGCTGCTGCACAAGACGGTGATCGTCCAGGAGAAGAACCCGGAGACGGGCAAGCCGGTCTCCATCCCGTTCACCGGCCCGTACACCACGGTCAACGGCCGCATCTGGCCGTACGCCGAGGTGGACGACGCCTGGTACCGCTTCCGGCTGGTCAACACGTCCAACGCGCGCATCTACGACCTCGTCCTGGTCGACGAGGACAACAACCCGGTGCCGGGCATCGTCCACCAGATCGGCAGCGACGGCGGACTGCTGCCGCGCCCCGTACCGATCGACTTCGACGGGGCGCTGCCCACGCTGACCGCAGCGCCGGCCGAGCGGTTCGATCTGCTCGTCGACTTCCGCGGTCTCGCGGGCCGGAAGCTCCGCCTGGTCAACAAGGGCCGCAACCAGCCGCCGGGCGTGCCGGACGCGGCGGGCGACGTCCGCTATCCGGCGGTCATGGAGTTCCGGGTCCGGGAGGGCGGCGGGACGGACACCTTCGAACTGCCCGAGGTGCTCTCCGGTTCCTTCCGTCGGCTCACGCACGACATCGAGCACGGCCACCGCCTGATCGTGCTCACCCCGCCCGCCACCAAGGGCGCCGGCGGGCACCCGGAGATGTGGGAGATGGCGGAGGTCGAGGACCCGGGCGACATCCAGGTCCCCACCGACGGGGTCATCCAGGTCACCGGAACGGACGGGAAGACGAAGACCTACCGACGCACGGCCCGGACGTTCAACGACGGACTCGGCTTCACCATCGCCGAGGGCAGCCACGAGCAGTGGAGCTTCCTCAACCTCGCGCCGATCGTCCACCCCATGCACATCCACCTGGCCGACTTCCAGCTGCTGGGCAGGGACGCCTACGACGTCTCGGGCTTCGACCCGGCAGTGGGTGGTACCCGCAGTCCGATCCGGTACGACGCCGGCACGGCGATCCCGCTCGCGCCCAACGAGCGCGGATACAAGGACGTCTTCCGGGTGCCGGGGAACCAGATGCTGCGCGTCATGGGCAGGTTCGACGGGGCGTACGGCCGGTTCATGTACCACTGCCATCTCCTCGAGCACGAGGACATGGGGATGATGCGGCCCTTCGTCGTCATGCCCGCGGAGGCGTTGAAGTTCGACCACGGCGGCGCGCACGGTGGCCACGGGGAGGGGCACACGGGCTGACGTCACGCCAGCGAGGAGACCCTCCGCGCCGCGTGCTCCACCGCGGCTCGCGCCAGTGCCCGGACGAGCGGGTGCGGGCGGGAGCCGTCGCCGGACAGTTCCGGCTGGAAGAGCGTGGCCAGGAAGAAGGGATGGCCGGGCAGTTCGGCGATCCGGACGTGACCGTCCTCGTCGTGCCCCGAGAATCGCAGGCCCTGCACGCGCAGGGTGTCGAGGTGACGGGAGGGGCCGTAGGCGCAGAAGTACCGTTCGACGGTCCTTTCCGAGCCGATCACCGACTGGGCGAGCGAACCCGGCTCGACCCGGACCACGGCTTCGTGGCCGACCAGTGAGCAGGCCAGGGGTTCGATGATGAAGTCGTCCGCGTCGGGGTCGTTCTCGGCGTGGGCGACCCGGGTCAGCCCGCACACCTCGCGGGCGTATTCGAGAAGCGCGTGCTGGAAGCCGCCGCACGTGCCGAGGAACGGAATCCCCTCCTCGCGCGCGGTGCGGATCGCGGACAGCACGCCCGCCTCGCTGCGGTACGGGCTGCCCGGCAGCACCCACACGGCGTCGAAGCCGCGCACCGCGTCGTCGGCCACCGCGTCCTGCGACGGGATCCAGTAGGCGTCGAGGACGAGCCGTTCGCGCTCGGCGAGGGCGTTCAGCAGCAGCGGCACGCGCGTGTGCGAGGCGACGTTGGGGGAGCGGTCCCCGACCAGCGCGAGTCTTGCGGTCGTTGCTGCCCGAGCAGCGGTGTTCGTCATGACCGTCATCCTGGGCGCGGCCCATACTTCACGTCCAACGATGATTACTGGACCTCCGATAAGCAGCGCTGATGGCATGCGGGAAGCTGTGCGGTATGGACCCGCACCTGCTGCGCACCTATGTCTTCGTCGCCCGTCTCGCCTCTTTCTCCGAGGCCGCCCGCGAGCTCGGCTACACCCAGTCGGCGGTGTCCCAGCACATCGCCGCGCTCGAACAAGACCTGGGCGCGCCGCTGCTCACCCGTCGCCCCGTGGCGCCCACGGCGGCCGGCGAGCGGCTCCTCGAACATGCGGGCCCGCTGCTGCTGCGCCTGGAGGCGGCCCGCGCGGACGTCGTGAGGATGGCGGCCGCGCCCGACCACGGACTCACGCTCGCGACCGCGTCGACCGCACTCGGCCCCCGTGTCCTCGGCGCGCTCCCGGCCGCCGGCGTGACCTTGCGCGTGCTGCCCCGCGCCGAGGTCCCCGCGGCCGTCGCCACCGGCACGGCGGACCTCGGCCTCGTCGACGGGCTCGCCGCCCCCAGTGACCCGCTGCGAGTGCCGGACGTGGCACCGCTGACCACGTACGGCGTGGGGGAGGAGCCCGTCTGCGTCCTCCTGCCCGACACCCACCCGCTCGCCCGGCACACCGGCCTGCGCCTTGGCGACCTGGCCGACGCGCGCTGGCTGGACGCCCCCGACGCGGGCCTTCCGCTCGCCCACCTCCGCGCCGCGAACGGCGGCCACGGCTTCCGCCCCGCCCTGCGCTACGAGGGCACCGACGTCCACGCCCTCACCGCCCTGGCCGCGACGGGCCACGGACTGACCCTGCTGCCGCGCTCGGCGGCCACCGGGGTGCCCGGCGGCGTCGCCGTACCGCTCACGGAACCACGTGTCGTGCACCGGACGGAACTGGTGTTCGCGGGGACGCTGCGAGGAGCGTCGGCGGCGGTCGCGGAGGCGTTGCTCGAACCGGCGTGAGGCTGGGCCGGCCCCTCCGGAACCCCTCCCTGACGTCCCGTTCCTGCCGTGACGCGTATGGCTTCCCGTTCCTGACCACTGGTCAGTCTCACTCGATCGTGGCTCGTCGTGCGCCGGTGCGCAGGGTAGTCACCAGCCGGAGGCGATCCGATGGAACAGACTGCTTTGAGACCCAAGCCCATGCCAGGTCAGCGACCCGGCGGCGAGGCCAAGCCCGCCGCCGGCGCACGGCGTCCGCACGCCGCGCCCCACAAGCGCGGCCGACGGCTCACCACCCTGCTCTGCGCCCTGCTGGTGGGAATGGTCCTGATCCTGTCCGGGGTCGGACTCGGCACCCTGGGGGCCACAGTGGTCGGCATGAGCAAGCTCGCCGAGCTGAAGCGACAGGCAGGCCTGGGCGCACCCGGCAGCCGGTCCGAGTCGGCGCACCCCGGTTCCTCGGCCTCCGCATCTGCGACGCCGACCTCCTCGCCGCGTCCGGCCGCCGTCGCCACCCTCGGCGTGGAGGCTGTGGACGCCAAGAAGCCGGGCGCCCTGCTCGTCGGCGTCCACGTTCCGGGACCGGGGTACACGGCAGGCCTGGTCCGCGGCGACGTACTCCTCGCGTTCGGCAGGGCCCGCATCGACTCCGCCGCCGACCTCGCCCGAGCCGTCGCCCGGGCCCGCCCCGGCAGCGAGGTCACCCTCACGGTGCGCCACCGCAGCGGCGGCTACCAGCAGCTGACGGTGATCCCGGGCGTCGTCACCTGACCGCCTCGCAGCCTACGCGCGGGCTTGAGGAGGAGCCTGCGAAATCCACTGGTCCCGTTCCGTCGGCCGGGCCACCATGACCTCATGCTGACCAACCTCGTCGCCTTCCTGGGAGCCTGCACCCTCGTCGCCGCCTCGCCGGGGCCCAGCACGGTGCTGATCATCAAGCAGTCGCTGCACAGCAGACGCTCCGGATTCCTGACGGTGCTCGGCAACGAGACCGGGGTCTTCGTCTGGGGCGTCGTCGCCGCGTTCGGCCTGACCGCGCTGCTGACGGCTTCCGAGGTGGCGTACGACGTGATGCGGATCGTCGGCGCGGTCGTGCTCGTCTGGTTCGGCATCCAGGCGCTGCGGCAGGCCCGCCGCGCGAAGGCGGAGCAGGAGACCGGGTGGGAGGGCACGCGGAAGAGCGGCTGGGCCTCCTACCGCGGCGGGCTGCTGCTCAACCTCGCCAACCCCAAGGCGGCCGTCTTCGCCCTGTCCTTCCTCCCGCAGTTCGTCCCGGAAGGTGCCCCGCACCTGCCGACCATGATCGGCCTCGCCGCACTCTGGGCGGTCTACGAAGTCGGCTATTACGGCCTCTACGTGTGGTTCGTCGGCCGGATGAAGAACGTGCTGTCCCGCGCGGGCGTGCGCCGACGCCTGGAACAGGTCTCCGGAGGCGTGCTGCTCCTTCTCGGCGTCCGTATGGCACTGGACAGCTGACGCCATGCCCGGCCGGCCGGCCGACGAGCCGCTCGAAAGACCCGCCGATCGGCTCGCGCCGCCCCCTCCGGGCGGGCAGGATGCTGCCCGTAGTCCTTTCACGCGCCCAGGGAGGCCCGGATGACCGGCACCGCACCCGCGCCCTTCACCGCCGACGACTACAAGGCCCGCATGGAACGTGCCGCGCGGGCGGCCGCGGACGCCGGCCTGGCCGGGCTCCTGGTGGCCCCCGGCCCGGACCTGGTGTGGCTGACCGGCTACGCGCCCACCGCGGAGACCGAGCGGCTCACCCTGCTGGTCCTCGTCCCCGGCCGGGACCCCGTCCTCGTCGTCCCCGCTCTGGAGGCCCCGGACGCCGCGCAGGCCACCGGTGCGCCCGGCCTGACCCTGCGCGACTGGACCGACGGCAAGGACCCCTACGCCGCCACCGCCGCCCTCCTTGACGCGAGAGGCCGGTTCGGCATCAGCGACAACGCCTGGGCCCTGCACCTGCTGGCCCTGCAGAAGGCGCTGCCCGGCACCTCCTACGCCTCCCTCACCGACGCACTGCCGATGCTGCGTGCCGTGAAGGACGCCGCCGAGCTGGAGCTGTTGGCGGCCGCGGGTGCGGCCGCGGACGCAACGTTCGAAGAGATCCGGAAGGTTCCCTTCAGCGGTCGCCGCGAGTCCGAGGTCGCTGCCGACCTCGCCCACCTGCTGCGCCGCTTCGGCCACTCCCAGGTCGACTTCACGATCGTCGCCTCCGGCCCGAACGGCGCCAATCCGCACCACGAGGTGGGCGACCGTGTGATCGAACGCGGCGACATGGTGGTCCTCGACTTCGGCGGCCTGAAGGACGGCTACGGCTCCGACACCTCCCGCACGGTCCACGTCGGCGAACCCACCGACGAGGAGCGCCGGGTCCACGACCTGGTGCGCGCGGCCCAGGAGGCCGGCTTCCGTGCCGTACGGCCCGGAGCCGCCTGCCAGGAGGTCGACCGGGCGGCCCGCGCGGTCATCGCGGACGCCGGATACGGCGAGTACTTCATCCACCGCACCGGGCACGGCATCGGCGTCACCACCCACGAGCCGCCGTACATGATCGAGGGCGAGGAGCAGCCCCTCGTGCCCGGCATGTGTTTCTCCGTGGAGCCCGGGATCTATCTGCCCGGCCGCTTCGGAGTGCGTATCGAGGACATCGTGACGGTCACCGAGGACGGCGGCCGGCGCCTCAACGACACGACCCGCGAGATGGTCATAGTGGACTGACCCGGCCACCGATCCGGGAGCAAGGAGCCCGGCCCCCGTAGACCCCCGAGCGACGACGGCGCGACCATGACCCAGGCACCGACACCCACCGCGGACACCGTCCGCCGACTGGTCCGTTCCCTGCTCAAGAACGGCGCGGACGACTCGGCCGGACCCGAGGTCCGCCCTGCCGCCATGGGCGCCGAGCCCGCCACCTGGTGGGTCGGCACCCGCCATGTGCTGCGCCTCGCGAGCGACCGTGAGGCCGCCGCCCGCCAGCGCCGCGAACTGCGCCTGCGCGACCTCGTCCGCCCGCACGTCCCGGTCACGGTGCCGACGAGCGTCGCGTACGGCGAGTGGGCACCCGGACTGACCTGCACCCTGGACACCAAGGTGCCCGGCGGGGCGGGCGGGCAGCACGATGTGTCCGCCGTCGGCGAGGCCGACCTGGCCGGACTGCTCACGGGACTGCGCGAGGTCCCGGTACGGCAAGCGGAGACGCTCGGCGTGCCGCGCGCCGCGCCGCGCTCCCTGGAGGGCCTGCGCCGGGCCGCCGAACGTGCCGCGGCACGCCTCGACGCCGCCGACGAGTTCGACGCCGCCCGCGTGCGCCAGCTCACCCAGCAGGCCGCTGTACAGCTGGCCGCCCAGTCCGCGACGGCCGTCCTCGTGCACCACGCCCTCACCGGCGACCACCTCGTGGTCAGCGCCGACGGCAGGGTGCGCGGCGTCCTCGGCTGGGCCGACACCGTCCTGGGCGATCCCGCCGAGGACATCGCCGGCCTCGCCCTCGCCGTCGGCTCCCCGGCCGCCGTCCGCGCCGCCACCCTCGCCGGCTACGGCGCCCGCCCCTGCCTACGAGGCCTCTGGCTCGCCCGCTGCGACGCGGTGGTCCGCCTCGCGGACCGCCTCGCCGGCAAGGGCGAGTCACCGCCACCGCTGCTGAGAGCGCAGCTCCGGCACGCCTGGGAGCCGATTTTGCTGGAGCGGGTGACGGAGTTCAGGGAGGACGACGACGGGGAGGAGGAGTTGTAGGGGCGCAGGCGCGTCCGGCCTGTCGTAGGGCGCACGCGCGAAATCTCACGCCCGCCCGGACCGGGCCCCGCTCACCCCTGCAACATCACCACACCCGACTCCCCGGGCACATGCAGCACCCCGTCCGCGCCCGGCGCCTCGACGGGCTCCCACGCCGCCAGTACGGCCGCCTGCCGGGGCCCCAGGGGGATCGCCGCCGGTTCCTTGGCGAGGTTGACGGCCACGCGTACGTCACCGCGCCGGAAGGCGAGCCAGCGCCCCTGCTCGTCGTAGGCCACCTTGGTGTCGGCGAGATCGGGATCGGTGAGGTCGGGCTGCTCGTGGCGCAGGGCGATGAGGCGCCGGTACCAGGCCAGCACGCGCGCGTGAGGCTCGCTGTCGAGCTCGGACCAGTCGAGGCAGGAGCGGTCCCGGGTCGCAGGGTCCTGCGGGTCGGGCACATCCTCCTCGGCCCACCCGTGCGCCGCGAACTCCCGCCGCCTGCCGCGCCGTACCGCTTCGGCGAGCTCCGGATCGGTGTGGTCGGTGAAGAACTGCCAGGGTGTGCCCGCGGCCCACTCCTCGCCCATGAACACCATCGGTGTGAACGGCGCCGTCAGTGTCAGCGTGGCCGCGCAGGCCAGCAGCCCGGGGGAGAGGACGGCCGCGAGCCGGTCGCCCTGGGCCCGGTTGCCGACCTGGTCGTGGGTCTGGCTGTAGCCGAGGAGGCGGTGCGCCCCCACGCGCGCACGGTCCAGGGGGCGCCCGTGGCGGCGGCCCCGGAAGCTCGAGTACGTGCCGTCGTGGAAGTAGCCGCCCGTGAGGGTCTTGGCGAGGCCGGCCATGGGGGCACGCGCGAAATCGGCGTAGTAGCCCTGGGACTCGCCGGTCAGCGCGGTGTGCAGGGTGTGGTGGAAGTCGTCGTTCCACTGGGCGTGCAGACCGAGGCCGCCCTCCGCGCGTGCGGTGATGAGCCGAGGGTCGTTCAGGTCGGTCTCCGCGATCAGGGACAGCGGCCGGCCCAGATCGGCGGAGAGGGCGTCGACGGCCGTCGACAGCTCCTCCAGGAAGTGGCACGCGCGCGTGTCCACCAGCGCGTGCACCGCATCCAGGCGCAGCCCGTCGATCCGGTAGTCCCGCAGCCAGGCCAGTGAGCCCTCCACGAGAAACGTGCGCACCTCGTCCGAGCCGGGCGCGTCCAGGTTGACCGCGGAGCCCCACGGCGTCTGATGCGTGTCCGTGAGGTAGGGGCCGAAGACGGGCAGATAGTTCCCGGACGGGCCGAAGTGGTTGTGCACGACGTCGAGGACCACGCCCAGCCCCAGTTCATGTGCCCGGTCGACGAAGCGTTTAAGTGCCTCGGGGTCGCCGTACGGTTCGTGCACGGCCCACAGCGAGACGCCCTCGTAGCCCCAGCCGTGCCGCCCCGGGAAGGGGCACAAGGGCATCAACTCGACGTGGGTGATGCCCAGTTCGGCGAGATGGCCGAGCCGCTCGGCGGCGGCGTCCAGCGTGCCCTCACGCGTGTACGTGCCCACGTGCATCTCGTACAGCACCGCACCGGGCAGTGGCCGCCCGGCCCATTCGGTACGCCACTCGTAGCGACTGTGGTCGACGACCGCACTGAGCCCGTCCGGGCCGTCCGGCTGCCGGCGCGAACGCGGATCGGGCAGCACCGGCCCGTCGTCCAGCGCGAAGCCGTACCGCGTTCCGTCCCGCGCCTCCGCGTCCCCCCACCACCATCCCGCTCGCTCCGGATCGCGCTCCAACGCGCGCGTGGCGTCCTCGCAATGGAGCGTCACACGGCCGGCCTGCGGTGCCCACACCTCGAACTGCACGGACGGTTCCCCTTCGTCTGCTCACCGTGATGTAGCCCGTCCATGGTGCTTCAAACGAGATCAATCCGCTTTTGAATCTTCCCTTTTGCGGCAGGTGTCGTGACCGGTCTCGGCGATCACGCGCGTGTGGTGGCCGTTTCCCCGTCTTCTGGACACCGGGGGGCCACTGACCGACAATCAGCAGCGTGACGTCGTCTTTCGAGTTCAACACGTACCCCGCGCGGCTCTCCGACGTGGAGCGCGACAAGGCGCTGAAGGTGCTGCGTGACGGCGTCGCCATGGGACGGCTGTCGCACGACACGTTCGTGCGCCGGATGGAACTCGCCCTCTCCGCCCGCCGCGCGGACGAGCTCGCGGCGCTCACCGCCGACCTGCCCTCCGAGAGCCGTCTGTCCCGTCTGGTGTTCGGCACCGTCGAGGCCGTCTCCGGCTTCACGGTACGGCTGCGCAGGGCTTGGCAGGCCGAGCGGCTGCCCAAGCTGCTGCTGCCCCACCCCGGGTCCGGTCATCCGCTGCGCATAGGGCGCGACCCCGCCAACGGGCTGAGGCTGACGCACGAGACGGTGTCCCGGGTGCACGCCGAACTGAGCCACCAGGCCGGCCTGTGGGTCCTGCGTGACCTCGGCTCCACCAACGGCACCACGGTCAACGGCCGGCGCGTCATCGGTGCCGTCGTGGTCCGCGAGGGCGACCAGGTCGGCTTCGGCCGGATGTCGTTCCGGCTCGCCGCGAACTGAGCCGGCCAGCGGCTCGGGGCCTCCCTCTACTTGAAACGTTGACTCAAGTCCCCTTGCCCTCGGTGGTGTTGACGTACTGGCCAAGTCGTGACTGACTGTGCGTACACCGTGTACACCAGGTGAACCGACGGCACCGCATTGTGGAGGTGTGCCCTGCCGCCACTCCTCCGCTACCCGACCGTCGACGAGCTGAGCGCCCGGGCGGCCGCGCTCGTCGCCCGCCGCCCCCGTGACGCACGACTGCGCCGTGTCGGCACGTCCCGCGCGGGCACGCCCCTGTGGCTGCTGTCCGTCGGCCACGGCAGCCGCCAGGCCCTCGTCGTGGCCGGCCCGCACGCCAACGAGCCGGTGGGCGGCGCCACCGTCCTGCGGCTGGCCGAACGGGTGCTCGCCGACCCCCGTCTGCACGAGGGCGCCGACGCCACCTGGAACCTGCTGCTGTGCCTCGACCCCGACGGCCTGCGCCGTAACGAGGGGTGGCTGCACGGCCCGTACGCCCTCGCCGACTACTTCCGGCACTTCTTCCGGCCCGGCTTCCTGGAACAGCCCGAGTGGCTGCCGGACGGCGCGGACGCCGCCACGCTGCCCGAGACCCGCGCCCTGCTCGAACTCCAGGACGAACTGCGGCCCTTCCTGCAGTGCTCCCTGCACGGCGTCGACGTCGGCGGCGGCTTCGTCGAGCTGACCCACGACCTGCCCGGCCTCGCCCAGCGCATCGCGCACACGGCGGCCCGCCTCGGCATCCCGCGCGAGCTCGGCCCCTACGACACCCTGTACTGGCCGGAACTGGGACCCGCCGTCTACCGGATCCCCAGGCCCCGCCGGGGCGACCTGGCCGCCGCCATCACCGAGGCGGCCGTGGACTCGACGTGGTTCCATCCGTACCGGCACGGCACGGTCACGGCGGTCGTGGAGGCCCCCATGTGGGGCGTGGCGGCCGTGCAGGACGGTGCTCCGCCCGCTGATGAGGAAACGGTCCTGCGCAGGGTGAGCCACACCCTCCGTCACGACACCCTCCTGCTGCAGCGGCTGCTGGAACGCCTGCGGCCCCACCTTCCCGCCGGACCGGAATCGGCCCGGCTGCTCGCCCCGGTGGACGACTATTTACTGGTCTGTCCCGGGCTCGCGAACACCTGGGACCCCGACATCGGGGACCCGGTCGGCGTACACCCCCTTCCCCCGCTCAGCACCGCCCATCTGGCCGCCCTGCGCATCGCCGGGCGGCGTCTGGCCCTGCGCACCGCCGGGCTGCTGCACCAGCTAGTGACGGGCGCCGGGCACGACCCTGCCGGAGTGCTGCCGGAACTGGACCGGCTCCTCGACGAGTGGTGCGACGACTACCGCGACGGCTGCGGGGCCCGCTGGATACCGGTCGCGCGCCAGGTGGAGTACCAGGCGCGGGTGGTGCTCGCCGCGTTCGAACTCGCCGGACGGTACGCGCCCGCGTGCTCCCGTTCGGGTGAGTCGGGGTGGAATGCCGGGGCCGCCGTGCCGATGCATCGGGAATGACGCAATCAATCACGGCGAAAGCGGTACGGGGCGGCCTGCTGGCGGCGGCCGCCATGCTCCTCCTCGGCGCGCCCCCGGCGCAGGCCGCGGTCCAGGAGTCGGACTCGGGGAACTGGCTCTTCCTGACGGTCACCCGGGGCGACGCCCGCCACGGTGACCCGCGCGGCACGCTGCTGCTGTGCGACCCGCCGCAGGGTCACGGGAAGGCGGCGGAGGCCTGCGCGGAGCTGGAGAAGGTGGGCGGTGACATCAGTCGGCTCCGCACCGCGGACGCCTTCTGCCCGATGATCTACGCCCCGGTGACCGTGCACGCGCGCGGGGAGTGGCAGGGACGTCCGGTCGAGTACCGGGAGACCTTCGCCAACGGGTGCGCGATGGGTGCTCGTACGGGAGCCGTGTTCGCACTGGACGCCTGACGCCGTGCCGCATCGGCCGTACCGCACGCGTCGGCACGGCACAGGTCGCACGGCTCACATCGGCCGGTCGCGCGCGTGCATCGCTGCCGCGACGACCGTGCGGGACTGGTGCTCGACCTGGTGCTCCAGGGGCACCCAGCGGGCGCGGAAGCGCTCGGCGAACGCGTTGCTCCAGGTCGCCACGAGGTGTTCGAGGCGCTGCGCCCCGCGGTCGTCCGTCTCCCGCAGGACGCGCAGCAGCATGGCCGCGGCCCGCAGCGGCAGCCGGCGCCCGAAGGCGTCCACGCTCCCGACGTACGCCATGGTGTTGTCGGCGGGCGGCGTGCCCATCCAGTCGGCGGCCAGCCCCGGCACGAGCTCCAGCGCCCACTTGGAGGCACGCAGCAGAGGCCCGTCGACGCCGTCCAGGCGGGGGAGCGCCTCGGCCAGCACCCGCTCCACCTCCAGTGTGTCCCGCAGCAGCCGGGCCGCCAGCCGCCGCATCGCCCCGGCCGGGTCCGGATGCGGTGCCGGGTCGTCCACCAGGTCGCTCGCCCACATCGGCACCTCGACGACCGCGGTCAGCCCGCCGTAGCGGTGCACGTGGTACCAGGTGCTGCTGCGCGCGTCGTCCGGCATGCTCGGATACGCCGCGCCCGCGCCCGGCGCCGGCATCACATGCACCCCGGGGCCGGACGCGGGCCAGCCCGCCGCGTCCGAGGCGCCCGTCTCCACCGGGATGTGCAGCTGGGCCGCGGACTTCGCGAACGGCTCGGCGAGGCCGGGGACGTCCTTCGTCAACTGCACCCAGCTGCCGCCCAGATCGGTGCCGTGCAGGGTCACCTGGAGGTAGGGGCGCAGTTCGTCGATGACGCGGGTCAGCGCGCGCGTCTCGGGCGGCAGCCGGTCGGCCGGCAGCGTGGCCGGTGCCCACTCCGGCTGTTCCTCGGCCGCGGGCCGGAAGAAGCCGCGGTGGTAGTCGAGCAGGCTGCGGGGTGCCGGGGTGACGTGCAGGCTCGCCCCGTCGGGATCCGCGCACAGCAGGAAGTGCCAGGAGACGTCCCGCCGTAACTCCCGCTCGAAAAGGACGCGTTCGGCGACCGCGATGAGTGTGGGGCCGCCGGTCGGTTCGTTGGAGTGCGCTCCGGCGACCACGAGGACGGCGGACCGGGCGTGACCGATGGACAGCAGGTGGAGGGGTCTGCCCGCTCGGGAGGCCCCCACCTGTCTCAGTGTGCACAGGCCCGGTCGGTGAGCGGCCAGTGCGCGGGCGGACAGGACCAGCTCGGTCAGCGTGGGGTAGCGCAGCTCCGGCAGGAGACTCACCCCCGTCATGTCCGCCCAGCCTTCGCAATCCGCAGTACCGCACGGTCTGGTTTACGTGTCAAGGACTTCACGGGGGAGGCTCCCGGGGGCGCCCAGGTGCATTCACCCCCGGCAGGCGCGGGCAGCGGGAGCCGGGGGAGGTGCGAGGCCCACCCGGTCGCGGTACCTCACACCCCTCGCCCGCCGCCGACCGGCATGAATGGACGCCGGGAGCGCGGGAGCGGAGAGGGCGTCGGCGCTCGTCACCACGCGCCGCCCGGGTGCACGAGCCCCGGGAGCGCGCGCGGGCCCGAGCCGGGCGCCGGAGCGATGACAAGGCGCAGGATGCCCCGTACGCGCTGGACGGTCGTGCTCCGGGCGGAGACCCCACCGACGGCTCCACGGTCGCTCTACGGCCGCCCCTCCTGTCCGGCCGCCCCTTCACCGACCCGCTCCAGCAACGCGACCGGGACGCGCTCGAAGAGCTCCTCCACGCGCGCGTGCCCGGCGAACTCCCGCTCCGGAGCCAGCACATCGGCCCACCGCCCCGGCGGCAGCGCAAGCACGGTGTCGCGCCAGCCACCCGACTGCGCCAGCCGCAGCGACAGCCGCGTCACGGCGGTGACCACCTCGCCGGAACGCCCGAAGGCCACACAGTGCGCGGCGGCCGGGCCCTCGGCGGTCAGGGGCACGTACGACGCCGCGTCACCGAAGACCTCCGGACGCCTCCTGCGCAGCCGCAGCGCGGCCGCCGTCAGCGCACCCTTCTCACCGGGGTCCTGGTGCGGGAACCGCACGCTCCGGCGGTTGTCCGGGTCCACCAGCGCCCGGTACTCGTCCTCCGTGCCCTGATAGACGTCCGGCACGCCCGGCATCGTCAACTGGGCCAGGGCCATGCCCAGCATGTTCGCCCGGATGTGCGGCTCCAGACGGCTCCGGAACGCGGCCACGCGCTCGCCGGGCACCCCGCAGGGCCCCGCGGCGACGAACGCCGCCACCGCCTCCTCGTACGGCGGTTCCTGCTCCGTCCAGCTGGTGAACAGCCCGGCCTCGCGCACGTGCTTCAGCAGCGCCCCCTGCACCCGGTCCACGTCCGGCTCGCCCAGCCCGTACACCGTCTGCCAGGCGGCCCACGCCAGCTGCGCGTCCGGTACGCCCTCGCCGTCGCGGGTCACCTCGGCCAGGACGTCCGCCCAGTGCTCCGGGCACTCGGTGAGCACGGCCAGCGCGGCCCGTACGTCGGCACTGCGCTTGGTGTCGTGCGTCGACGCGACCGTCCCCGTCACGGGCCAGTCGCGCTGCACACGCGCGCAGTAGGCATGGAACTCGTCGGCCGACATGGCGGGGCTCCCCGGGTTCCCGCCCACCTCGGTCGCCGACAGCAGCGGCACATAGCGGTAGAACGCCGTGTCCTCCACGGACTTGGCCCGTAGCGCCGACGCCGTCTGAGCGAACCGCGTCCGGAACTCCACATGGTCCGGCCCGTCACCGGCCCGCCCGAGCACCAGCTCGCGTACGACGTCGACCGCGCCCGCCTCCTCGGGCACGACGAAGGCGAGCCGGGCCTCGGCCGCGGCCTCCTCGGTGACCACACGGGCCGCGTCACCGGAGGAGTACGGCCGGTAGACGTCCAGCCGGACGAGGAGCTCCTGCAGCGCGGTGCGCAGCGCCCAAGGCGCCCGGTCGCGCAGCGCCGCTTCCGGCGACGTGGCGCACACGCGGCTCGCGACCCGCGTCAGCCGGTCGATCTCCGTGGCCAGCTCGTGCGTGAGCACCTTGTACGCGGCCCGCCGCACCGTCGCCTCCCAGTCGCCGCCCCGGTCCGTCTGCGGGGCCGCGAACCGCCGGTACTGCCCGAGGAGTTCCCCGAACCCCGCCGGATCGGTGAAGAGGCCGTCGATGTGCCGCAGGGCGTCGTAGCCGGTGGTGCCGGCCACGGGCCACGAGGCCGGCAGGTGCTCGCCGTCCGACAGGATCTTCTCCACGACCGTCCAGCGCCCGCCGGTCGCCTCGTGGAGGCGTTGCAGATACGCGTCGGGGTCGGCGAGGCCGTCGGGGTGGTCGATGCGCAGCCCGTCGATCACGCCCTCGTTCAGGAGCTGGAGGATCTTGGCGTGCGTGGCCTCGAACACCTCCGGTTCCTCGACCCGCACCCCGATCAGCTCCGAGATGCTGAAGAACCGCCGGTAGTTGAGCTCCGTACGGGCCAGCCGCCACCACGCCGGCCGGTACCACTGCGCGTCCAGGAGCTGCGGCAGCGGCAGTTGCCCGGTGCCCTCGCGCAGCGGGAACACATGGTCGTAGTAGCGCAGGACGTCGCCGTCCACCTCCAGACGGCCGAGCTCCTCGCCCAGCGGACCTCCGAGCACCGGCAGCAGCACCTGGCCGTCCTGCGCGTCCCAGTCGATGTCGAACCATCGCGCGTACGGCGACTTCGGGCCCTCGCGCAACACCTCCCACAGGGCGCGGTTGTGGCGCGGGGCCATGGCCATGTGGTTCGGCACGATGTCCACGACCAGGCCCAGACCGTGTTCGCGCGCGGTGCGCGCCAGTGCGCGCAGCCCCTGCTCGCCGCCCAGTTCCTCGCGCACGCGCGCGTGGTCCACGACGTCATAGCCGTGCCCCGACCCCGGGACCGCCTCCAGGACGGGGGACAGGTGCAGATGCGAGACGCCGAGCGAGGCCAGGTACGGCACGGCCGCCGCCGCGGCCTCGAACGGGAACGAGGACTGCAGCTGCAGCCGGTACGTGGCGGTCGGCAAGGTCGGCACCGTCGGTTCAGGTCGCTCAGGTGTCATGGAAAGCTACGTACCCGCCCTGCCGCCCTTCGTGTCATCGTCCCCTCCACGTGGGCCCACGCGCGTGCGTAGCTTCGAGCGATGGGACAGACGGTGACGACAGGACGCCGCGGCACATCCGCGGCCTACCGCGAGGTGATCGGCCTGACCGGGCCGCTGCTGCCGGTCATGTCCTTCCTGGCACGACTGCCGACCGCCACGATCCAGTTCGGCAGCGTGCTGCTGGTCGCGCGCACGAGCGGCTCCCTGGCCGCCGCCGGGCTGACCGGGGGTGCGCTCGCCGTCGGGCAGGTGGCCTGCGGTCCGCTGGTCGGCCGGCTCGCCGACCGGCACGGTCAGCGAACGGTCGTGCTCGTCTTCTCGCTCGCCAACGCCGTCGCGATCGCCGGGCTGGTCGCCGGTGCGCTCGCGGGGCTGCCGACGGCGTTGGTGGCCGTTGTGGGGGCGGCGGCCGGGGCGACGGTGCCGCAGATCGGGCCGATGGCTCGCGCCCGTCTCGTCGCACTCGCACGCCGTGCGGGGGCCCGCGATTCCACGGTGGGTGCCGCGCTGTCCTTCGAGAGCACCCTGGATGAGGTCTCCTTCGTGCTGGGGCCCGCCCTGGTCGGCCTGGCGGCGGTGACCGCGCATCCGGGGTTCGCGCTGGGTGGTGCCGCGGTGTTGGTGGCGGTCTGCGGCAGCGGCTTCGCACTGCATCGGACGGCGGTGGCGACACGGCCCGGGCCCGTCGGTGCGTCGGCGGAACGACGGCCGGAATCCGTCCGGACGCGTGCGGGGCGGCGGAACGATGCGGGAGCAGACGGTCCTGTCCCGCCGCACCCCATCCCCCGCTCCATCCACGCCCTCCGAGCCGCCCTCGCTCTCCAGGGCGCCATGTTCGGCGCCTGCCAAGCCGGCATCACCGCCCTCACGGAGCGACTCGGACAGCCGGACCAGGCGGGGCTCGTCTACGCGGCCATGGGCGTGATGAGCGCCGTCGCCGGGCTCTCCATGGCCGCGGTGCCCGCCCGTCTCGGACTCGCCGTCCGCTGGCGGGCGGCCACCGCGGCCGCGCTCCTGCTGTCGCTCCCCCTGCTGTGGACGGAGGGCCTCCCGGCCCTCTACGTCACCGTCACCGTCCTCGGCGTCGCCTACGCCCCGCACCTCATCACGGTGTTCGGGCTCACCGAGCGCGTGGTGCCGCCCGCGCGGCTCTCCGAGGCCATGGCGTTCGCGACGAGCGCGCTGGTCGGCGGGCAGGCTCTCGCACTCGCCGTCACCGGCCGGCTGGCCGAGTCGTACGGCCCCGCGACGGCCTTCGGCGCCGCGAGCCTCGCCGCGGCACTCGCCTGCGCGATCGCGCTGACGGCGCGCCCGGCGTCGTACCCCGGACGCACCGCCACGTCGCCCTAGACCGGCCGCTGCAGCACCGTCATGCTGCGGTCGACCAACGTCAAACGCTCCCCGGCCTGCACCTTCGCTGCCGTCTCCGGCGGGACCCCGTCCGCGCGCGCGGTGTCGACGACGACCTGCCACTCGCGCCCGTGGTTGACCGGCACGACGAAGTCGAGGGTCTTCGGGGAGGCGTTGAACATCAGGAGGAACGAGTCGTCGCCGATGCGCTCCCCGCGCGCGCCCGGCTCCGAGATCGCGTTGCCGTTGAGGAACACCGTCAGCGCCGACGCCTGCGCGCGGTCCCAGTCCCGCTGGGCCATCTCCTTGCCCTGCGGAGTGAACCAGGCGATGTCCGACAGGTCGTCGTGGGTGCCCTCCACGGGCCGCCCGTGGAAGAAGCGGCGCCGGCGGAAGACCGGATGGTCGCGCCGCAGCCACACCATCGCGCGCGTGAAGGCGAGCAACTCGCGGGGCAGACCGGCCGGAGCCTCGTCGTCGGGGCCGCCCCTCCCGTCCGAACGGGCCTCTCCCTCCGAGCCGGCCTCAGCGGCGTCCTCGTCCGTCGGCCAGTCCACCCACGCCAGCTCGCTGTCCTGGCAGTACGCGTTGTTGTTGCCCCGCTGCGTGCGCGCGAACTCGTCGCCGTGGCTGATCATCGGCACGCCCTGGGACAGCATCAGCGTGGCGATGAAGTTGCGCATCTGCCGGGCACGCAGCTCCAGGACGGCCGGGTCGTCGGTCTCGCCCTCAGCCCCGCAGTTCCAGGACCGGTTGTGACTCTCGCCGTCCCGGTTGTCCTCGCCGTTGGCGTGGTTGTGCTTGTCGTTGTATGAGACGAGGTCGTGCAGCGTGAATCCGTCGTGGCAGGTCACGAAGTTGATGGAGGCCAGCGGGCGCCGCCCGTCGTCCTGGTACAGGTCGGACGAGCCCGTCAGCCGGGACGCGAACTCCGCCAGCGCGCGCGGCTCGCCGCGCCACAGGTCCCGTACGGTGTCGCGGTACTTGCCGTTCCACTCGGTCCACAGCGGCGGGAAGTTGCCCACCTGGTAACCGCCCTCGCCCACGTCCCAGGGCTCGGCGATCAGTTTCACCTGGGACACCACCGGGTCCTGCTGGACCAGGTCGAAGAACGACGACAGCCGGTCCACCTCGTGGAACTGCCGGGCCAGGGTGGCCGCGAGGTCGAAGCGGAAGCCGTCGACGTGCATCTCGGTGACCCAGTACCGCAGCGAGTCCATGATCAGCTGCAGGACGTGCGGGGACCGCATGAGCAGTGAGTTGCCGGTCCCGGTGGTGTCCATGTAGTAGCGCGGGTCGTCCGTCAGGCGGTAGTACTGCGGGTTGTCCAGGCCCCGGAAGGACAGCGTGGGGCCCAGGTGGTTGCCCTCGGCGGTGTGGTTGTAGACCACGTCGAGGATGACCTCTATGCCGGCCTCGTGCAGCGCCCGCACCGCCGACTTGAACTCCAGGACCTGCTGGCCGCGGTCGCCCCAGGAGGCGTACGCGTTGTGCGGGGCGAAGAAGCCGATCGTGTTGTAGCCCCAGTAGTTGTTCAGGCCCATGTCGACCAGTCGGTGGTCGTTCACGAACTGGTGGACCGGCATCAGCTCCAGCGCCGTCACGCCCAGCTCGGTGAGGTGCTCGATGACCGCCGGATGCGCGAGGGCGGCGTAGGTGCCGCGCAGTTCCTCGGGCAGCCCGGGGTGGCGCATGGTCAGGCCCTTCACATGGGCCTCGTAGATCACCGTATGGTGGTACTCGGTGCGCGGCCGCCGGTCGTCTCCCCAGTCGAAGTACGGGTTCACCACGACCGACGACATCGTGTGCGGCGCCGAGTCCAGGTCGTTGCGCCTGTCGGGTTTGTCGAAGTGGTAGCCGTACACCTCCTCGCCCCAGCTGATCGAGCCGCTGACCGCCTTGGCGTACGGGTCGAGCAGCAGTTTCGCGGAGTTGCAGCGCAGACCGCGCTCCGGCGCGTAGGGTCCGTGCACCCGGAAGCCGTACCGCTGCCCCGGCATGACGCCCGGCACGTACGCGTGCCGTACGAAGGCGTCGCTCTCCCGCAGTTCCACCGCCGTCTCCGAGCCGTCGTCGTGCAGCAGACACAGCTCTACTCGGTCCGCGGCCTCCGTGAAGACCGCGAAGTTGGTGCCGGCGCCGTCGTAGGTGGCACCGAGTGGATATGCCTCTCCAGGCCAGACCTGCATGGACACGACTCTTTCAGCTCGGGCACGCCGTCGTGCGTGCCTTGACGTCGAGTCTCCCCAAAAGTGATGGAACCACCTATGACTTACGTCCCTCTTATCGGTCGACCAGGCATACGAGATATGCCGAACCAGTGGGGCCAACACGTACTCCCGGGGACATACGGGGAGTAGGGGGAAGATGTGCGCAAGATAGTGCACCGCCATCTGGGCAAGGTGGTGGCAGGTGCGGCCATCGCGGTCGCGGGAACGGCCGTGATGGTCGGAATCACCCTGCCGGGGACGGCGGGGGCCGACGACGCGGAAGGAAGCAACAGCGGTCAGTCCGCCCAACAGGCGGCCCAGGCGCAGGACCAGGGCGGCGGCGCGGTGCCGCCGGGCGTCGTCGAGGGGGCCCCGAGCGAGGGTGACAAGGGCACGGGCAACGACCCGCTGACCGACGACGAGATGGACCGGGCCGCGAAGCTCGCGGTCAACCCGCAGCTGCGCAGCGCCGGCGAGAACGTCGAGGGCGACCGCGGTCCGCAGCGCCTCGGCGTCGACCTCGCCGAGCCGGACGCCGACGAGCTGGACGACGCGAACGCGCCGCGCCGGGCCGAGGTCTCGTTCTACGACTACAAGGCCGACGCGCTCGTCACCAAGACCGTCAACCTCGACACCGGCAAGGTCGAGCAGACCTCCACCGAGCACGGTGTCCAGCCGCCGCTCAGCCGCACCGAGTACTCCGAGGCGGCCGAGATCCTGATCGCCGACCCGCTGGGCGCGGGCATGAAGGCGGACTACAAGGACGCCACCGGCAAGGACCTCAGCTCCCCGGACCAGCTGCTGCTCAACGGCGCCGTGTACCGGGCAACTCCGGGCGCCCAGCCCGCCGTACTCGACCAGTGCGGCGAACACCGGTGCGTGCGGCTGTTCCCGAAGGTGAAGAACGGGCCCTGGATCGACGCCCGGTCCTTCGTGATCGACCTGAGCGCCCGCAAGGTCGCCAAGCTCGACATCGGCTGAACCACCCTCCGTTCAGCTGTCCAACTCGCGCGCCACGTGCGTGCATCTCACGTACTTGCACCTCCTGTAAGGGAGTCACTTCTTCATGCGTGTGAACAGAATGAGCCGTGCCCGCAAGGGCGCGGCCCTGGGCCTGTCCGTGGCCGCACTGGCCGCCGGCGCGACGACCGGCGCCGGACCCGCCTCCGCCCAGCCGAAGAACGCCCCGGCGCCGGCCGCCGACTGCAGCGCCGCCTACCGCATCGAGCAGAAGCTCACCGGCGGCACGACCTGGCGGATGTGCTGGCGCTACGACGGCAAGGCCGGGCTCGTCCTGGAGAACATCTCCTACCAGCCCAAGGGCGAGACCAAGCCGATCAAGGTCCTCAACAACGCCAGGCTCGGCCAGATCCACGTCCCGTACGACGACGGCAGCGTCGAGTACGACGACCTGACGGGCTTCGGCTTCGCCCAGGGCCTGATGAACCTCGCGCCGAGCGAGTGCCCGGGCGGCACCATCAAGTCCGTCAAGGTCCCGGAGACCTGGGACCCGGAGCACCCGAACGTCAACGGCCTGTGCACCACGACCCGCGCGCGTGGCCACGCCTACCGCATGCAGGGCGACACCGCCAACAAGGTCTACCAGGCGCAGAGCAAGGACCTGCTCGTCTACACGGTCAACCAGGTCGGCTGGTACGAGTACATGACCGAGTGGCGCTTCCAGGACGACGGCACGGTCACCATGAACGTCGGTGCCACCGGAAGCCTGTCGTACGACGACTACGACGCCGGCGACGGCCGCGGCTGGCCGATCGGCAAGGGTGACAGGGCCAAGGCCACCAGCCACAGCCACAACGTCTTCTGGCGGCTCGACTTCGGCCTGGACGGCTCCTCCAAGGGCAAGATCGAGCAGTACGACTCGGCCGTGACCGCCCCCGCCGCCGGTGACCGCGCCCCGAAGACCAAGACCACCCGCACCAAGGTCGCCAAGGAACTCGCGGGCGACGCCAAGAACTACCGCTGGTGGCGCATGGTCAGCGCGACCGGCAAGAACAAGGACGGCCACCCGCGGTCCTACGAGATCGTCCCCGGCGCCACCACCAAGTACCCGGGCCGCAACTTCACCAAGCACGACATGTACTTCACCGAGTACAACAAGTGCGAGAAGTTCGCCACGAACAACCCCGGTTGCGGCAACACCCACCCCAAGTCCGTCGACAAGTGGGTCAGCGGCCAGAACCTCACCCACCCCATCGCCTGGATGAATGTGGGCTTCCACCACATCGCCCGTGACGAGGACCAGCAGCCCATGCCGGTCCACTGGCAGGGATTCTCCATCGTCCCCCGGGACGTGACGGCTATGAATCCGCTCACTCCGAGCGAGCTCGCCTGGCAGAACGGCCACTGGCAGCCTCGTAGTTGAGAAACGACCCTGTCCATCCGGCTGCACCGCCGACCGCTCCCGGAGTACCCTTCCTTGATCGTTGGGACGGGGAGTGCTCGGGGGAGCGGAAGGCGGTGCGCGGGTGGGCTCGGGAGGGCTGGAGTTGCCCCCTGGTGACGAGGGTCACGAGGGGAACTCCACAGACGTCCCGCCCGGCACGGTGTCCCTGGCCCGGCCGATGGAGACCAACTCCATCGGCCCGGAGCTGGACTGGGACACCGAGGCCTGGCTCGAGGTACGTACGCGCGCCCAGCGGGCCGGCCGGGCCTACATCTGGCTGAACCTCGTCGAACAGCGGCTGCGGGCGGTCGTGGCCGCTGTGCTGCGCCCCATCTACGAACCCGTGCACGGACACGACGACTGGGTGGTTGCGGCGGCCGGACCGGCCGGCCAGGAATGGGTGCAGCGCGCCGTCGCTGTACGCGAAGTCAGCCGCCGCAAGGGCTACTTGCTGGACCCGGCCGACGACAACGTCCTCAGCTTCCTCACCCTGCCGCAGCTGCGCGAGCTGATGGTGCAGCACTGGCCGTGCTTCGAGCCCTACGTCGACGACCGCCGCGACGTCGAACTCGCCCTGGACGAGCTCGAAGTGACCCGGAACGTCGTCTCCCGCAACCGGGCCCTGTCCGAGGCGGTCCTCAACCAGGCCGAACGGGCCTCCGCGCGGCTGCTGGAGACTCTCGGTTCGAGCGGCGACGTCCCGTCCGCGCGCCGGCTGCCCATCGACGCGGTCGAGGACCTGGTCGGCGACCGGTACGCCGACGTGGTCGCCGTGCACTCCGACCGGGTGCGGCTGCTGCGCCAGTTCCCCGCCGAGGACATCTTCGGCGGTGCGCGCAGGCTCGACGCCATCGGTATCGGCCTCAACCTTCTCGTGCAGAACTTCTCCGGACGCCGCCTGGTGCGGCTCGCCGAGTCCGGCTGCCGGGTGCGGCTGCTCTTCCTCAACCCGGCCTCCAGCGCGGTCAAGCGGCGCGAACGCGAACTGGGCATCAAGCGCGGCGAGCTGAGCCGGGCGGTCGAGATGAACATCCTGCACATGCGCCGGGTGCGCTCCCGCCTCCGTGACCCGGGCGCCTTCGAGATCCAGGTCTTCGACGAGACGCCCCGCTTCACGGCCTACCTCGTGGACGGCGACGGCTCCGACGGCATCGCGGTCGTGCAGACCTATCTGCGGCGGATGCGCGGTCTGGAGGCGCCGGTCCTGGTGCTGCGCAACGGCAGCAGGATGGTCAAGTCGGACGAGATCGACGAAGGCGGGCTTTTCCCCACGTACCGCGAGGAGTTCGAGCTTATGTGGGCGGATTCGCGGCCAGTGTCCTGAACTGTCCCAGTGCGGGCCGGTCACGGAATGCGGTCCCGCCGCGGAAGCGGAATGCGGTCCTCTGATTGTCAGTGGCCCATGGGAGGGTGGAGACCACTGGGGGAAAGCACCACCAAGAAGGGGGACCGCCCATGGGCTGGCACCGTGAGCTGCTGATCGGCTTCGACCTGGAGACGACCGGGACGGATCCGCGCGAGGCGCGCATCGTCACCGCGGCCGTGATCGAGGTCAGGGACGGGCAGCCCATAGGGCACAAGGAGTGGCTGGCCGATCCGGGCGTCGAGATCCCGGCGGACGCGGTCGCGGTCCACGGCATCAGCAATGAGCGCGCGGCCGCCGAGGGCCGCCCGGCCGACCAGGTGGCGGACGCCATCGCGGACGTCCTCGCGACGTACTGGAAGACGGGCGTGCCGGTCGTCGCGTACAACGCGGCCTTCGACCTGAGCCTGCTCTCAGCGGAACTGCGGCGGTACGGCCTGCCGTCCCTGAGCGACCGCCTGGGCGGCCCGGCTCCCGCCCCGGTCATCGACCCGTACACCATCGACCGCTGGGCCGACCGCTACCGCCGCGGCAAGCGCAACCTCGAAGCGGTCTGCCGGGAGTACGGCATCGCACTCGACTCCGCGCACGACGCCTCCGCCGACGCCCTCGCCGCGGCCCGTCTGGCCGGCGCGATAGCCGTCCGCCACCCCAAGATCGCGTCCCTCGGCCCGGCGGAGCTGCACCTCCGTCAGATCGAGTGGTACGCCGAGTGGGCGGCGGACTTCCAGAACTTCCTGCGCCGCAAGGGCGACGCGACCGCGGTCGTCGACGGGACGTGGCCCCTGCGGGAGCCGACGGGGGAGCGGGTGGCGGGCGAGACGGTCTGAGGTGCGCTGAGCGCGGGCTGCGGGGGCGAGGGGCGTCAGGCCCGGCGCAGGCCGGTCCTGCATTCCTTCGGCGTCCCGCACGCCGGTGCGGCACGTGACCCCGCAGGAACCGGCGGCGCCTGTGCGACGGCTTGTGTCACTCAGCCGCGGACGCCGACGCGGAGATCCGCTCGACGCGCGGCTTGGCCAGCCGTTCGTAGTCCGCGCCGGAGATGACGAGTGAGCGGTCCAGCCGGGCGGCGTTGAAGTACAGCTTCGGCTGGGCCACGACGTCCGGGTCGGCGACGAGTTCGAGTTCGGGGTCGAAGCTGAACGGCAGGACGGTGCCCGGCACGGCATGGGCCAGCCGCTCCGCGGTCTGGGGGTCGCTGAAGCCGACGTAACGCGCGGCGAACAGCGCCCGGACGGCGTCCAGGTCCACCCGTCGGTCGCCCGGGACGACGGCGAGGACGTGCCGCGTCGTGCGCCGGTCCACCTTGACCCGCAGCACGATGCACTTCGCGGCCTCGGAGGCCGGGTGACCGCGCAGGGCGCAGACGGCCTCGGTGGCGCCTTCCGGCTCATGGTCGATGAGGCGGTAGTCGATGGAGGAGGAGTCGAGCAGAGAGATCAGGTGGTCGTAAGTGTCGTTGGCGTGCTCGGGCATTCGGGGTCCTTGCTGAGGGCGTGGGCGTCGGCGTTGGTGTGGGCTTGGGATGCGGTGAGCGAGGGGTCCGGTGTGCTGCGGTGCGCACGTTCCACAGCCTGACCCCAGTAGGTGCCGGCCACCATGAGGACCGCTCCGAGGCCGGTGAGCGGGGTGAGGTGGTCGCCGCCGAGGGCTACGCCCACCGTGACCGCCCAGACCGGCTCGGTGCCCAGCAGCAGGCTGGCCCGGCTGGCGGAGGTGCGCTGCACGGCCCACGTCTGCGCCAGGAAGGCGAACACACTGCAGAACAGCGCGAGATAGACCAGCTGGGCCCAGGTCGCCGGGTCGGTGTGGACCAGTGCCGGCAGGTCGAGAGCGGCGGCCGGCAGGAACAGGGCCGTGCCGACGAGAGTCTGCACGGTCGTCAGCTGTAGCGGTCGGATCGCGCGCCCGGTGGTGAAGCGGCCGACGAGCGCGACATGCCCGGCCCGGATGACGGCGGCGCCCAGCATCAGCAGGTCGCCGAGGCGGGGCGCGTGGAAGCCGTTGCCGGACATCAGGAGCCCGACGGCCAGGATGCACACCCCGGTCGCGGCGAAGAAGGAGAGGGGCAGTGAGCCGTGGCGTCCGCCGCGGTCGAGGAGCGGGGTGAGGACGATGGTCAGGCTGATGATGAGGCCGGCGTTGGCGGCGCTGGTGTGGGCGACGCCGTACGTCTCCACGAGCAGGACCGCGGCCTGCGTCACCCCGAGGGGCAGACCGGCGCGCAGCTCGGCACGCGTCCATCGGCGCGGGCCGCGCCGCCCGGACGCGACCAGGCCGAGACAGGCGACGGCGGACAGGCCGTAGCGGGCGAAGAGCACCAGCAGCACGGGGAGCGCAGCCGTCGCCGTCTGGGCGGACAGATAGCTGGAGCCCCAGACGAGCGCGACCAGGAGGAGTACCGCATCGGTACGTCGGACATCGGACACGGGCCCACGGTGCACGGAAACGTCCGTGAAGCCCAGTACCACCTTCTAAAACGATCATTTAGCAGCTCTACATCGACGTCCCTACACTGAGGCAATGGACGAACGGCAGCTGCGGATCCTGCGGGAGCTCGGCGAACTGGGCAGTGTCACGGCGGTCGCCGAGGCCTTGTTGGTGACGCCGTCGGCGATCTCCCAGCAGCTACGGCTGCTCCAGCGGGCGATCCCGGTGCCGCTCACCGAGCGGCAGGGGCGGCGCCTGGTGCTCACCGATGCCGGGCAGGCGCTGGCGGGCGCGGCCGTCGAGGTGGAGACGGCGCTGGCGCGCGCCAGGCGCACCGTCGACGACTTCGTCGGGCGGCCGGACGGGGAGGTGTCGGTGGCGGCGTTCCACAGCGCGGGTGCCGCGTTCTTCCCGCTGCTGCTCGGGGCGCTCGTCGCTCCGGGCAAGCCGGTGCCGAGGCTCGCCGACGAGGACGTGCCGCAGGAGGACTTTCCCCGGCTCACCCGGGAGTACGACATCGTCCTCGCCCACCGTCTGGATCACGCCCCGCCCTGGCCGGACACGGTGATCGCGACGACGCTGCTGCGCGAGCCGCTGGACGTGGCCATGCCCGCCGACCATCCCCTGGCCGCCAAGCGCCGTGTCACTCCGCGCGATGTGGCGGACGAGCCATGGATCACGGTGCACGACGGCTTCCCGGTACTGGCGGTCATCGAAGCCATCGCCGCCTCGGTCGGCCGGCGCCTCCATCTGGCGCACCGCATCAACGAGTTCACGGTGGTGGCCGAGGTGGTGGCGGCGGGCGGTGGCATCGCCCTGATGCCACGCTGGACGACGCGCCCCCACCCCGCACTGGCCCTCAGACCGCTCAGCGGCGTCCAGTCCCGACGCCACATCGACGCCTTGTACCGCCCGGAGCGCACGGCCAGATCGGCGGTCCGTACCGTACTGGCCGACCTGGGCAGTGCCGCGCGCCAGATCCGGAGCAGGGAAGCTCCGGCTCGGTGACGCCTGTTGTGCGGGTCGGGCCGGATGGGCCGGATGGGCCGGACGGGCCGGTGCCGGTGCCGGCGGAACCCACAGGGCTGTCGATCACAGCGACCGACGCTCACCAACAGAGCCACTGACGCTCAGAACGGATACCACCGCACAGCCTCATCCCCCTCCCGCAACGAAGCCACCCGCCGTTCGAACTCGGCCAGCGCCTTCGGATTGCTCGGCGCATGCTGTGAAACCCATGCGCAACTCGCCGTCTCCCGGGCTCCGCGCAGCACCGAGCAGCCCTCCCAGTCCCGCACATCCCAGCCGTAGGTCTCGACGAAGGAGTCGTAGGCCGCCGCAGGCAACCCGTACCGATCGCGCGAGAGAGCCATGACCACCAGGTCGTGCTCGCGCAGATCGGCGGAGAAGGTCTCCAGGTCGACCAGGACCGGCCCGTCCGGGCCCACATGGACATTGCGCGGCAGTGCGTCCCCATGGATCGGCCCGGGGGTCAGACGGGGCGTCAGCCCGGCCGCGGCCGCCGCGAATCCGTCCCGCCGCTCCCGCAAGTACGCCGCGTCCGCCGGATCGATCGCGTCGCCGGCCAGCCGCAGCCACCGCTCCACGCCGCCCAGCAGCTCACGGGGCGGCAACTCGAAGGAGGGCGTGGGCAGGGCGTGCACGACCCGTAGCAGTTCGGCCAAATCCCTTGGCTCGGCGGGCCGTACGGGGTCGGGGAGGCGGTGCCACACGGTCACCGGGTGCCCCTCCACCAGCAGCGCCTTGGGCTCGGCCGCCCGCACCGCCGGCACGTCCGCCTCTTCCAGCCACACGGCGATGTCCAGTTCGCGCCGCGCCCGGCCGAGGAGTTCGGCGTCGCGGCCCACCTTGACGACCAGGTCACCGGCGGCGAACACCGCGTTCTCACCCAGGGCGAGCAGTCGCGCGTCCCGGGCCGGACCGGGCAGTACCCCCGCCGTACCCAGTACGTCCCGCGCCCGTGCCTCGTCCATCGTCCGCCTCCATGTGGTCCCGCCTCGCCATGAACGGCGTCGGATTCCCGCCATCCACGGCTCAGTCTCGCATTTCCACAGGTCGGACCGCGTGCGCGCTGTCTTGACGGGGCAGAGCGCGTTCACGACCATGACGGGGCCCGTTCCGAGCAGCGCAAAGGGGCTGATGTGAGGCTGATTCCGTGACATCGGTGACCGAGGCGGACAGGCCGGTGAGACGCGCGCCGGGCGGCAAGCCGCGGCAACGGCGCGTCACGGATCACGGCGCCTGGTTCCTCGTACTCCCCGCGCTGATCCCCATCCTCGTCCTGAGCGTCGGACCGCTCCTCTACGGCATCCTGCTGTCCTTCACCGACGCCCAGTCCGGACGGACCCAGCCCACCCAGTGGATCGGCGGCCTCAACTTCCGGGACCTGCTGGACGACACGCTGTTCTGGGAGTCGTTCCGGATCGGCCTGGTCTGGGCCGTCGGCGTCACCGTGCCGCAGTTCCTGCTGGCGCTGGGCCTCGCCCTCCTCCTCAACGAGGACCTGCGGCTGCGCTGGCTGGCCCGCGCCCTGGCGATCATCCCGTGGGCCATGCCCGAGGTCGTCGTCGGTGTGATGTGGCGGCTGGTCTACAACCCCGACGCGGGCATCCTCAACGAGACCCTGCGCAACCTGGGCCTCGGCGACGGCCGGGACTGGCTCAGCGGGCTCGGCACCGCCCTGCCCGCCGTGATCGTCGTGGGCATCTGGGCCGGGATGCCGACCACGACGGTCGCTCTGCTCGCCGGCCTGCAGAACACCCCGCGCGAACTGCACGAGGCGGCGGCCGTGGACGGCGCAGGCGCCTGGCGTCGCTTCCGCACGGTCACCTGGCCGGCCCTGCGGCCCGTCGCCCTCTCCATCACGGCGCTCAACCTCATCTGGAACTTCAACTCCTTCGCCCTGGTCTACGTGCTCACCAGCGGCGGCCCCGGCGGCCGCACCCGCCTGCCCATGCTCTTCGCCTACGAAGAGGCCTTCCGCTACGGACAGTTCGGCTACGCGGCGGCGATGGGATGCGTGATGGTCGCGGTGATCTCGATCGTCCTCGCCGTCATCCTCGTCGGCCGGATCAGGGGAGGTGACGAGGCATGAGGACCAGCCGAACCGGCCGCGCCGGACAGTATGTCGCCCTGCTCGCGTACCTCCTCTTCCTCGCCTTCCCCTTCCTCTGGCTGATCTCCACCGCCTTCAAACCCCCACGCGAGCTGGGCAGTCTGCACCCCACCTGGATCCCGAAGGACCCCACCCTCGCCAACTTCCGCCAGGCCTTCGACGAACAGCCCCTCCTGGACGCCGCCCTCAACTCCCTGATCGCCGCGCTCGGCGCCGCCCTGATCGCCGTACTGCTCGCGACCCCGATGGCCTACGTCATGGCCCGCAGGCGCACGCCGCTCGCGCGTGCCGCGACCGGCTGGGTGGTCGTCAGCCAGGCGTTCCCGCTCGTGCTGGTGATCATCCCGCTGTTCCTGGTGCTGAAGAACCTGCGGCTGATCAACTCGGTGCCGGGTCTGATCATGGTGTACGTGGTGTGGGCGCTGCCGTTCGCGCTGTGGATGCTCGTCGGATACGTCCGTGCGGTGCCGCCCGAGCTGGAGGAGGCGGCGTCGGTCGACGGGGCCGGGCGCCTCAGGACCCTGGTCTCGGTGACCGCGCCGCTGCTGGCACCCGGGATCGTGGCGACGGCGATGTTCGCGTTCGTCACGGCGTGGAACGAGTTCTTCTTCGCGCTCGTTCTGCTGAAGACCCCGGAGAAGCAGACCCTGCCGGTCGTCCTCACCCACTTCATCGGCGCGGAGGGAGTCGCGGACCTCGGCCCGCTGGCCGCCGCCGCGTTCCTCGCGACGCTGCCCTCGCTGGTCGTGTTCGCGCTCATCCAGCGGCGGATCACGGGCGGCATGCTCGCCGGGGCGGTGAAGAACTGATGCGTACGAGACTGCTGCCGGCTCTGGTCGCCGTCCTGGCCCTGCTGCTCGCAGGATGCGGCGGCGACGACCGCGACGGCGCCGACGACGGACGTGTCACCCTGCGCTTCCAGTCCCTGGCCTGGCAGGAGGAGTCCGTCGAGGTCAACAAGGAGCTGGTGAAGGAGTGGAACGACACCCACCCCGACGTCAAGGTCGAGTATGTCCAGGGCAGTTGGGACAGCGTCCACGACCAGCTGCTCACCTCCTTCGAGGGCGGTGAGGCCCCGGACATCATCCACGACGCCTCGGACGACCTCGCCGACTTCGCCTACGGCGGCTACCTCGCCGACCTGACCGACCTGCTGCCGCAGCGGCTCAAGTCCGACATTCCGCAACGCAGTTGGGACACGGCGACCTTCGGGGACGGGATCTACGGTGTGCCCTTCCTCCAGGAGCCGCGTGTCCTCATCGCCAACGCGAAATGGCTGAAGGAGTCCGGCGTACGGATCCCCACTCCCCAACACCCTTGGACCTGGCCGGAGTTCCGGCGGATCACCGCACAGCTCAGCGGCGACGGCAAGTACGGGGTCGCCTGGCCGCTGAAGGAGCCCGTCTCCGCCAGCCTCAACCTTTCCCTCTCGGCGGGCGGACAGCTGTTTCACCGAGGCGCCGACGGCAAGGTGACCGTCCGCTTCGAGGCGGCCGACGAGGTGATGCCCGGTACCGTCCACGACCAGGTCAACACCGATCGCAGCGCCTCGCCGACCACCCTGGGCAGCGGCGGCTCGGACACCCTGCCCGGCTTCTTCGGCGGCCGGTACGCGATGGTCCCGCTCGGCTTCTCCTACCGTCAGCAGATCGAGCAGCAGGCGCCCAAGGGCTTCGACTGGCAGGTGCTGCCCGCCCCGGCGGGCGCCGACGGACTCACCCAGGGCGTCAGCCCGCAGACCCTGTCCGTCGCCGAGGACAGCCCGCACAAGCAGGAGGCGGCCGCGTTCATCGACTTCCTGCTGCGGCCCGAGAACATGGTCCGGCTGGCGCTGGGCGACTGGATGCTGCCGACCGGTACCGCGGCGCTGAAGGACCCCGCCCTGCACACAAGCGAGAACGACTGGGCCACCGGCACCGCCCTCGCCGCCCATCTGCGCTCGGCACCGGCGCAGTCCGTGCGCGGCTACCCGGAGTGGAAGGACAAGGTCGCCACGCCCGCCTTCCAGGAGTACTACAGCGGAGCCATCGGCGTCGCCGAACTGCGCGACCGCCTGGAGGAGGACGGGAACCTGGTGCTGGCGCGCTACCAGCGCTGACGTAAGCCGTGTCGGCGCCGGGTTGTTGCCGACGTAATTCGGTTGTCCGCGTCTCCCGGCCCTACGCGAGGAGGCGCCGGCAGCGCGGGGCGAGCTGCTCGGTCAACGCGCCCTTTCCTGCACCGACTTCGAGCAGCAGGCGAGATCGACCCACGACTCGTCCCCGCACTGCGCTCGCGCTTCTCGGACACACCCCAAGTCCGCGTCGTCGGAGAGGACTTCCTCACCGCACGAGCCCCGCACGCACCGTTCTCCGTCGCCGGAAACGTGCCCTTCTCCCGCACCGCCGCCATCGTCGACTGGTGCCTGCGGGCACCCGCCCTCACCGACGCCACGCTCCTCACCCAGCTCGAGTACGCCCGCAAACGCACGGGTGACTACGGCAGCTGGACCCTGCTGACGGTCCTGACCTGGCCCCGCCACGAGTGGCGTCTGCTGGGCGGGTCGGGCGGCGCAGCTTCCGTCCCGTGCCCGGCGTGGACGCCGGGATCGTCCGCATCGAGCGGCGCCGCACGCCGCTGCTCGACGCCGGGGCGTACCAGCGCCGGCGGCGACTGGTGGAGCTGGGCTTCTCCGGGGTCGGCGGCTCGCTGCACGCCTCGCTGCGCCGGGCGCACCCGAGGCGGCGGGTCGACGCGGCGTTGCGCAGGGCGGGCCTCGACACGACCGTGCTCGTCGGCGGGGTGCCGCCGGGGGAGTGGCTGAGGCTGCACGAGGTGCCGGCCCCGTGAAACAGAGTTGCACGAGACGTATCGTCTCGCATATCGTCGGTGTCATGACCAGTCCCGCTCACATCGCCATGTTCTCCATCGCCGCCCACGGGCATGTGAACCCCAGCCTCGAAGTGATCCGCGAGCTGGTGGCACGCGGGCACCGGGTCACGTACGCGATTCCGCCGGCCTTCGCCGAGAAGGTGGCCGGGACGGGCGCCGAGCCCAAGCTCTGGAACTCCACGCTGCCCGGGCCGGACGCAGACCCGGAGGCCTGGGGGAGCACCCTGCTGGACAACGTCGAGCCGTTCCTCGCCGACGCGATCCAGGCCCTTCCGCAGCTGATCGAGGCATATCGGGGAGACGAGCCGGACCTCGTCCTGCACGACATCACCTCGTACCCGGCACGCGTCCTCGCCCACCGATGGGGCGTGCCCGCGATCTCGCTCTCGCCGAACCTCGTCGCCTGGGAAGGCTACGAGGAAGAGGTCGCCGAGCCGATGTGGGCGGAGCCGAAGCAGACCGAGCGCGGGCAGGCCTACTACCGCCGCTTCCGCACATGGCTGGAGGAGAACGGCATCACCCAGCACCCGGATCCGTTCGCCGGCCGGCCCGACCGCTCGCTCGTCCTCATCCCGCGGGCCTTGCAGCCCAACGCCGACCGCGTCGACGAGACGGCATACACCTTCGTCGGCGCCTGCCAGGGCGACCGGGCGGCCGAGGGCGACTGGCAGCGGCCCGACGGCGCCGAGAAGGTCGTACTCGTCTCCCTCGGGTCGTCCTTCACCAAGCAGCCCGCCTTCTACCGGGAGTGCGTGCGCGCCTTCGGTGAACTGCCGGGCTGGCACCTGGTGCTCCAGGTCGGCAGGCACGTCGACCCGGCCGAGCTGGGAGACCTGCCGCCGAACGTCGAAGTGCGCTCCTGGGTCCCGCAGTTGGCGATCCTGAAGCAGGCCGACCTGTTCGTCACCCACGCCGGCGCCGGCGGCAGCCAGGAGGGCCTGGCCACGGCCACCCCGATGATCGCCGTACCGCAGGCCGTGGACCAGTTCGGCAACGCGGACATGCTCCAGGAGCTGGGCGTCGCCCGGCACATCGCGACGGAGGATGCCACGGCCGAGGTCCTGCGCGAGACCGCCCTGGCCCTCGTCGGCGACCCCGAGGTCGCCCGGCGTCTGAAGGACGTCCAGGCGCAGATGGCGGGGGAGGGCGGCACCAAGCAGGCTGCGGACCTGATCGAGGCGGAGCTGGCCGCCGTACGGGAGACCCGCAAGGACGGCTGACAAACGCAGGGCCCGTCGACTCCCCCGGAGTCGACGGGCCCCACTCGTACGTCAGGCGGATCGGACAGGCACCCGCTCGCCCTCGTCGTCCCGAGCCGCACTTCGCGTCACGGCCTCCGGCGCCTCGTCGTGCGTGAGGTCCGGCAGGCGGTTCAGCCACTTCGGGAAGTACCAGTTGCGCTCGCCGAGAAGTGCCATGACCGCCGGGAGCAGGACGCCCCGGATGATCGTCGCGTCGATGAGGACCGCCGCCGCGAGGCCGACGCCCATCTGCTTCATGGACTGCATCGACAGCGTGCCGAAGATCGCGAACACGGCGACCATGATGACCGCGGCGCTGGTGACGACGCCGGCCGTGGTGACCACGCCGTGCTGGATCGCGTCCCTCGTCGTACGGCCCCGCAGGCGTGCCTCACGGATCCGCGAGACCACGAACACGTGGTAGTCCATCGACAGGCCGAACAGGATCACGAAGAGGAACAGCGGCAGCCAGGTGATGATGGCGCCGACGCCCTCCGCACCCACCAGCGACGCGCCCCAGCCGTGCTGGAAGACGGCGACGAGGATGCCGTACGCCGCGCCCACCGACAGCAGGTTCAGCACGATCGAGGTGATCGCGATCGTCAGCGAGCGGAAGGACAGCAGCATCAGCCCGAAGGCGAAGACCACGACGAACGCGAAGACGGGGATGACCGCTCCGGCCAGCTGGTCGTTGAAGTCCTTCGAACCGGCGACCTGCCCGGTGATCGGCGCCTCGACGCCGTCGACCCCGCCGAGCGTGGCAGGCCGCACGTCGTCGCGCAGCTTGTCCAGGCTGGCGCCCGCCTTGTCGAGGTCGGAGCCGCCGACCAGCGGAACGTACACGAAGGCGACGTTCTGCTCGTCGTGCAGCTTGATCTCGACCGGGCCGCGCGAGGCACCCGAACTGATCGCCCGCTCACGGAAGTCGGCCAGTGCGGACTTCACCTCGGGTGCGTTGATGTCGTCCGCCTTGACGACCACCTCGGCCGGCTCGGAACCGCCCGGGAAGGCGTCGTTGACCCGGTTGTACGTCTGCACGATCGGCAGCGAGTCGCCGAACTCCTGGTCCAGCGTGAGGTTCTGCGTCTTCATGCCGACCGCCGGTGCCGCGATGGCGAGCAGCGCGCCGGCCGCGACGACGACCGAGATCACCGGCCGGGCAAGAACGCCCTTGAGCACGGCCGTCCAGAACCGGCTCTCGCGGTTGCCCTGCCCACGGTTGCGGCGGAGCTTGCTCTGCGGGTGCAGGAAGGGGATCTTGCCCTTCTCGACCCGCTCACCCAGCAGCGACAGCAGCGCCGGAAGCACCGTCACCGAGCCGACCATGGCGACCGCGACGACCATCAGCGAGGCCAGGCCCATCGCCTCGAACTCGGCGAGGCCGGTGAACAGCATGCCCGCCATCGCCACGCACACCGTGACGCCCGAGACGATGATCGCGCGGCCGCTGGTGGCGGCGGCGACCCGAAGGGCGGTCTGCGCGTCCCGGCCGGCCTCGCGCTCCTCGCGCTCACGGCGCAGGTAGAACAGGCAGTAGTCGACGCCGACGGCCAGACCGACCAGCAGCATCACCGAGTTCGCGGTGTCGCTCATCGGCATCACATGGCTGACGATGCCCATCAGGCCCATCGTCGCCATGATCGCGGTGACCGCCAGCAGCACCGGCAGCAGGGCCGCCACCAGCGCACCGAAGGCGATGAGCAGAATGCCGAGGGCCACCGGCACCGCGGAGTACTCGGCCTTCTGGAAGTCGTCCCCGAACGCGTCGTCGAACGTCTTCATCATGCTGGCGCCGCCGATCTCCTCGATCCGCAGCGACTCATGGTCCTTCTGGACGTCCTCGACAGCCTTCAGCACCGGCTCCACACGCTCACCCGCGGTGTCCGAGTCGCCGCGGATGTCGAACTGCACCAGCGCGCTGCGCCCGTCCTTCGAGATCGTCTGCGTGTCGTACGGCGATGTCACGTCCGTGACCTTGCCGGTGCCCTCGACCGCCTTGACGACCGCGGTGACGGCGGTCCGGAACTCGCTGTCGGTCGCCTGGAGCGAACCGTCCTTCGCCTGGATCAGGACGGTCTCACTGGCCGGCTCCTCGATCCCGGCGTCCTCGATGATCTTGGCGGCGGTGTGCGTCTCGCCCTTCAGCTGGTCGCTGTCCTTGACATCGACCCGGCCGGCCGCCGAACCGAGGCCCATTGCCAGCACGACGAACAGCACCCAGATGCCGACGGCAGCCCATCGATGGCGGGCGCTCCAGCCGCCGGCGCGGGCGGCGAGGCCCCGCACACGTATGTCTCCGTTCCCCATGACGGGCTTGCCCCCTTGATTGCGGTGGCGGCCCCCTGCCGCCTCCTTTCGTTTCGAAGGTATGGGCCGGATAAAGCCATCTCGTCGTGCTGCTCGGTGAAAGGCAGAGGCCAGAACTCATCCCCTTGGCCCGTGGGTCCTCCCCACTGGGGAGGATGGGCGCCCCTTACATCTATCCGGCGGTGTCGGGGATGACGATCAGGGCCGAAAAGCTTGTGCTCGATGCTGACCGGTAAGTAACTTACGGGTCCGGGCCGCCGTCGTGCCCACCCCCACGGGGCACGAAGGCGGCCTCGGCACACCCGGTCGTCCTAAGGTGGCCGGATGACGACGTATGCGGCGCTGCTGCGCGGAATCAACGTGGGCGGCAGCAGAAAAGTCCCGATGGCCGACCTGCGCACCCTGATGACCGGCCTCGGTTACGACGGCGTACGCACCTACCTCCAGAGCGGTCAGGCGGTCTTCGCCACCGGCCACGGCGACGAGGAGTCCCTGGCCGTGGAGCTCGCGTCGGCGATCGAGAAGCAGTTCGGCTTCCCCGTGGACGTGATCGTGCGCGACCACGCCTACCTCCGGGCGATCGCCGACAACTGCCCGTTCCCCGCAGCCGAGTTGGAAGCCAAGCAGCTTCACGTCACCTACTGCTCCGCCCCGGTCGCCGCCGAGCGGTTCGCGGAGATCGACCAGGCCGCCTACCTCCCGGAGGAGTTCCGCCTCGGCGACCGCGCGGTGTACCTGTACGCCCCGAACGGCCTGGGCCGCTCCAAGCTCGCCGAAATTCTGTCGCGGCCCCGGCTCAACAAGGGTTTGATCGCCACGAGCCGCAACTGGAACACGGTCGCGAAACTTGTGGAGATGACCAGTGACTGACGTCCGGGCCACCGCCGTGGAATCCGCCATCGAACGCGAACTGCGCCTTCTTCAACCGGAGGTCCGCTCCTCCCCGGAACTGCTCGCCGAGCTGCTGCACCCGCAGTTCCGGGAGTTCGGGGCCTCGGGGCGGGACTGGGACCGGATGTCGATCATCGAGGCCCTGATCGCGGGCGAGGAGCCCGGACCCCGACCTGCCGTCGTCTCCCGGATGGAGGGCGTCCAGCTGGCTCCCGACGTGGTCCACCTGACCTTCGACACGGAGAACAACGGAAGCCGGGCGCACCGCAGTTCACTCTGGCGGCGGACCGACGACGGCTGGCAGATGTACTTCCACCAGGGAACGCCGTTCAGCCCCGAGGGGGAGTGACCATGCGCTACGTCATCATCGGGGCAGGAGCCGTCGGCGGCGTCATAGGCGGACGGCTCGCAGGCGCAGGGCACGAGGTCGTGCTGGTCGCCCGGGGCGCCCACTTCGAGGCCCTACGGGACCGCGGCCTGCGCCTCAGGGTGCCCGAGGGCGAGCTGACCCATCGGCTGCCGGTCGTCGACGGACCGTCCGCGCTCGGGGAACTCCGCCCCGACGACGTCCTCGTCCTCGCCGTGAAGACGCAGGACAGCGCGGCCGCGCTGCAGACGTGGGGACCCGCACCGGTCGCGGGCGGCAGAACGGCCGCCGAGCGGCTGCCCCTGATCTGCGCGCAGAACGGCGTCGAGAGCCAGCGCCTCGCCCTGCGGGTGTTCCGGCGGGTTTACGGCGTCTGCGTATGGCTGCCCTCGACATACGTCGAACCCGGCGTCGTCTCAGCGGCCGGCAGCCCCCTCACCGGCATCCTCCACCTCGGCCGCCACCCCCATGGCACTGATGACACCGCCCGCCTCATCGCCGCCGACCTGGAGAAGTCGCACTTCGAGGCACCGGTCGTCGCGGACGTGGCGCGCTGGCAGTACGCCAAGTTGCTGTCCAACCTCGGCAACGCCCTGGAGGCGGTGACCGGCCCCGTCGACAGCGAGGAGGCCGCGGCGCTGTTCCGGCGGGTGCGGGCCGAGGGCGCGGCCGTGCTCGACGCCGCGGGGATCCCGTGCGTGAGCGCCGAGGAGCAGCGCGCCGCACGGGGCGACAAGGTCACCCTCGTCCCCCTCGACGGTGCCCCGCGCGGCGGCGGCTCGTCCTGGCAGTCCCTGACCCGGGGTACCGGCACCATCGAGGCCGACTACCTCAACGGCGAGATCGCCCTGCTGGGCCGTCTGCACGGCGTACCGACCCCACTGAACGACCTCCTCCAACGCCTCGCCAACACGTTCGCGCGCGAGCGACGGGCGCCGGGGTCGATGCCGGTGGGGGAGTTGGTGCGGCTGGCCGAGGAGGCAGCGGTCCAGGTATCGGGCGAGGACGAGGCCGTCGGGCTCTTCGGCTGAGGGCCGGCTCAGGCGCCCACGGCCGCGAGCACCGGCACCCGCGCCGCGTCGTACCGCTCCAGCAGCACCCGCGCCACCTCGGGTGCTGCGCCGAGCACGTCCGCCAGGACGTCCGCGTCGGCCGCGCCCCGCGCGATGCGGTCGGGGAGGAAGCCGGGCGCCAGGACGTACGGCGCCACGGCCACCCGCTCGCAGCCGAGTTCCCGCAGCTCGCGCACCGCGTCCTCGGTGCGGGGAAGAGATGCGGAGGCGAACGCAGGCCGCACGGCGCACCAACCGGTGTGCCGCCACTCCCGCGCGATTTCTGCGATCACTGCGATCGCCTCCGGGTCGGTGGACCCCGCCGAGGCCAGTACGACCCCGGTCGAGGACTTGTCGGCGGGCGTCAGACCCGCCTCGTACAGACGCCGTTCCAACGCGGCCATGAGCAGCGGCGACGGGCCCAGCACCTCCGCCTGGCGGATCCGCAGCCGGGGCGGCGCGTCCCGCAGCACCGCGGGGATGTCGGCCTTCGCGTGGAACGCACGCGTCAGCAGCAGGGGCAGGGCCACGACGTCCCGGACGCCCTCCGCCGCCAACGACTCCAGCACCCCCTGCACGGACGGGATGTTGAAGTCCAGGAAGCCGGTCTCCACCCGTACGTCCGGGCGCAGCGAGCGCACGCGCCGCACCAGGGCATGCACCGTCGCGGCGTGCCGCGGGTCGCGGCTGCCGTGGGCGATGACGAGAAGAACCGGCTTCGTGAACACAGGCGTCAGCTCCTTGGCAGCAGACCGCGGCTGCGCAGCACCGACCGCTCCAGTGGGCTGAAGATGAGGAGGTCGATGGCGATGCCGACGATCAGGATGAGGAGGATGGCGAAGAAGACCATGGACATGGAGCTGGTGTTGCGGCCGTTCTCCAGCAGCTGGCCCAGGCCCACTCCGAGGTCGGGGGAGGAGGCGATGATCTCGGCGGCCATGAGTGAGCGCCAGGAGAAGGCCCAGCCCTGCTTCAGTCCTGCCAGGTAGCCGGGCAGCGCGGCCGGCATCACGATGTGCCAGGTGCCCTTGAGCCCGGTCGCGCCCATCGTGCGGCCCGCCCGCAGGAACAGCGGTGGCACCTGGTCGACCCCCGACACGAGGCCGTTGGCGATGGAGGGGACCGCGCCGAGCAGGATCACCGCGAACATCATCTTGTCGTTCAGCCCGAGCCAGATCACCGCGGGCGGCACCCAGGCGACGGAGGGCAGGGACTGCAGGCCGGACAGGATCGGTCCGATCGCCGCCCGCACGAACCGCACCCGCGCCACCAGCAGACCGAGCGGGGTGCCGATCGCGAGGGCGAGGAGGAAGCCGAGCAGGCCGCGTGAGACGGATGTCCAGATGTATGCGTGGAGGGTGCCCTCAAGCCATGCCTCGCGCAGCTCGCCCCACACCTCGGACGGTGAGGGCAGCTTCGTCGGGTCGTCCGCGATGCCGGTGGAGATCAGAAGCTGCCAGACCACCAGCACCAGGGCGATGGCCGCGATGGGCGGCAGGATCTTCTGCGTCAGGGTCTTCCGGAACGGCGTCCGGCCCGTCTGGACCGTCTCCAGGGCGTCCAGGCCGGCTTCGAGTCCGGCGAGATCGTTGCCGTCCTTGACGGTCGTCTCAGTGCTGGCCATGACGGCGGATCTCCCCACGCAGTTCTTCGGTGATCTCGACGGACAGCTCGGCGACCGCGGTGTCCTCGATACGGCGCGGGTGCGGGATGTCCACGGTCCATTCCCGGGCGACCCGTCCGGGGCGTGAGGACAGCAGCACCACACGCTGGGCGAGACGGACCGCCTCACGCACGTTGTGCGTGACGAACAGGACGGACACGCCCGTCTCGCGCCAGATGCGGGTCAGTTCGTCGTGCAGGACGTCCCGGGTGATGGCGTCGAGTGCGGCGAACGGCTCGTCCATCAGCAGCAGCTTGCTGTCCTGGGCGAGCGCGCGGGCCAGGGCGACCCGCTGGCGCATGCCGCCGGACAGCTCGTGCACCCGCTTGCCGTACGCGCCCTTCAACCGGACGAGTTCGAGGAGTTCCTCGGCGCGCTCGCGCCGCTCGTTCTTGGCGACGCCCCTGAGCTTGAGGGCGAGTTCGATGTTCTTGCCCGCGGTCAGCCACGGGAACAGGGCGTGTTCCTGGAACATCAGTGCCGGGCGGCCGTCGGTGGTGATGCCGCCGGCGCTGGGCTTGTCGAGTCCGGCGACGAGGTTGAGCAGTGTCGACTTGCCGCAGCCGGATGCGCCGAGGAGGGTGACGAACTCGCCGGGGGCGACATCGAGGGTGATGTCGTCGAGGACGAGCTGCTGCCCGGCGGGACCGGCGAAGGACTTCGAGACATGCTCGATACGCGCGGCGTGCTCCACGGTCGTAACCGTGTCGGCGGCCTTGGCGAGGGCGGTTGCCATGGTCGTCACCTCCTGTGAACTCATCGGGTGCGGTGGTTACTTGGCGCCGAGGCCGGCGTCGTCGACTTCGGGCTCGCCCTCGGCCTTGAGGACCTTGTTCAGTGGGGCCAGGTCGTAGATGCCGGTCAGGTCCGGCTTCTGCAGCAGGCCCGCCTTGACTGCGTGCTCGGCCTCGGTGTTGAGGGTGGCGGCGAGCGGGTCGTCGGTGACCTGGATGGACTGCCATGCCGGGTCGAGCACGTCGGCGGGCAGCGGCTTGCCGGTGTCGGCCTTCAGCTGCGCGTTCGCCGCGGCCTTCGCCCGCTCCGGGTTGGCGTCGATCCACTTGTTCGTCTTCACCGAGGCACGCAGCACGGCCTCCACGGCCTTGGGGTGTTCCTTCAGGAAGCTCTGCGACACGATCACGTTCGTGATCACGAACTTCTTGTCCGGCCACAGGTCGGCCTCGTCCAGGAGCACCTTGCCGCCCTCGGCGACCAGCTTGGACGCGGTCGGCTCCGGCACCCACGCACCGTCGATCGAGCCGGACTTGTAGGCATCCGGGGTGATCTTGTTGTCGGTGCGGACGACCGAGACGTCACCCTGGCCGCTCTCCGCGTCGACGTTCCAGCCCTGCTCGGAGATCCAGTTGAGGAACGCGACGTCCTGCGTGTTGCCGAGCTGCGGCGTCGCGATCTTCTTGCCCTTGACGTCCTTCAGGGACTTGACCTTCTCCGGGTTGACCACGAGCTTCACCCCGCCGGAGGCCGAGCCGGAGATGACCCGCAGGTTCTTCCCGCCCGACTTGATGTAGCCGTTGATCGCAGGCGACGGGCCGATCCAGCCGATGTCGATGGAGCCGGAGTTCAGCGCCTCGATCTCCGACGGCCCGGCGTTGAACGTGGCGTACTCCGCCGTCGTACCGCCGAGCTCCTTCTGGAACATGTCCTGGTGCCGGCCGACCAGCGCGGTGGCGTGGGTGAGGTTCCCGAAGTAGCCGATCTTCACCGAGTCCAGGCCGTCGACCTTCGGCGCCCCCGCAATCGCCTGCTCGGTGTTCTCCTTGGCCTGCGAGCCGTAGCCGCAGGCCGCGAGCGCCAGCAGCGGCAGCGTGGCCAGGACGGCGAGGGTCCGTCGCAGGGCGGGGGTGGCAGGCACGGGAGGTGTTCCTCTCGGTGGCCCGGCGCTCACGCCCGTATCAGGTCGTGGCCGGGGGGTCGGCAGGTTCGTCCGGAGCGGCGCGCATACGGTGCGCGCGGGTCAGCGCACACATCGCGCCACTCCGCCCTGCCCGCTTCCGAGGGCGCCGCTGCCGACGCGGCCGCCCTCCTTCGCGAACGTGGAGAAGTAGTCGAGGGGCTTCATGTCAGAAGTCCCACCCGTCGTCGTCGGCCTCGTCCTTGACCGGCTCCGGTGAGGCGAAGGATTCGCCGACCATGCCCGCGGTCAACGTGGTGCCGTCGCTGGGGTCGATCAGGATGAAGGAACCGGTGCGGCGGGAGTCGGCGTAGGAGTCGACGGGCAGCGGCTCGGCGGTACGGATCTTCACGCGGCCGATGTCGTTGGCGACGAGCTGTCCGGGGTGCGGGTGCAGGGACAGGTCGTCGAGGGTGAGCCGGGACGGGATGTCCTTCACGATCGCCTTGACCGTGCGGGTGCCGTGCTTGAGCAGCACCCGGTGGCCGACGGTCAGCGCGGCGTCGGCGACGTGGCAGACGGTGGCCTCGATGTCCTGTGTCGTCGCGGGCGCGTCCTTGGCCGGGACGATCAGGTCACCGCGTGAGATGTCGATGTCGTCCTCCAGCAGGAGGGTCACCGACTGGGTGGTCCAGGCGATGTCGACCGGCTCGCCCAGCAGGTCGATGCCGGAGATCTTCGAGGTACGGCCCGACGGCAGCACCGTCACCGACTCGCCGACCCGGAACGAACCGGCGGCGATCTGTCCGGCGTAGCCGCGGTAGTCGGGGTGCTCGGCGCTCTGCGGCCGGATCACGTACTGCACGGGCAGCCGTGCGTGGCAGTGGCTCAGGTCGTGGCTGACCGGCACGGTCTCCAGGTGCTCCAGGAACGTCGGGCCGCCGTACCAGTCCATGTTCGCCGACGGGTCCACCACGTTGTCACCGGCCAGCGCCGAGATCGGGATCGCGGTGATCTCCGGAACACCCAGCTCCAGCGCATACGCCGTGAACTCCTCGGCGATCGCGGCGAACACCGACTCCTGGTAGTCGACCAGGTCCATCTTGTTGACGGCGAGGACCACGTGGGGAACCCGCAGCAGCGCGGCGATCGCGGCGTGCCGGCGGGTCTGCTCGACCACCCCGTTTCGGGCGTCGACGAGGATCACCGTCAGCTCGGCGGTGGAGGCGCCGGTGACCATGTTGCGGGTGTACTGCACGTGGCCGGGGGTGTCGGCGAGGATGAACCGGCGCCGGGGGGTGGCGAAGTAGCGGTAGGCCACGTCGATGGTGATGCCCTGCTCCCGCTCGGCGCGCAGGCCGTCGGTGAGGAGCGCGAGGTCGGGGGCGTCCTGGCCGCGGTTGCGGGAGGCGTGCTCCACGGCCTCCAGCTGGTCGGTCAGCACCGACTTGGAGTCGTGCAGCAGGCGTCCGACGAGAGTCGACTTGCCGTCGTCGACGGAACCGGCCGTCGCGAACCGCAGCAGGGTGGTGGCCGAGAGCTCCTCGGTCGTGATCGTACTCATGCTTAGAAGTACCCCTCGCGCTTACGGTCTTCCATCGCGGCCTCGGACATCTTGTCGTCGGCACGCGTCGCGCCACGCTCCGTCAGCCGTGACGCGGCGATCTCGGTGATCACCTGCTCCAGGGTCACCGCGTCCGAATCCACGGCGCCGGTGCAGGACATGTCGCCGACGGTGCGGTAGCGGATGAGCCGCTTCTCGACGGTCTCGCCGTCCTTCGGCCCGCCCCACTCGCCGGCGGTCAGCCACATGCCGTTGCGGGCGAACACGTCGCGCTCGTGCGCGAAGTAGATGTCCGGCAGCTCGATGCCCTCGCGGGCGATGTACTGCCACACGTCCAGCTCGGTCCAGTTCGACAGCGGGAACACGCGGACGTGTTCGCCGGGCGCGTGTCGGCCGTTGTACAGGTTCCACAGCTCGGGCCGCTGGCGGCGCGGGTCCCACTGGGAGAACTCGTCCCGCAGCGAGAAGACGCGCTCCTTGGCCCGTGCCTTCTCCTCGTCCCGGCGCCCGCCGCCGAAGACCGCGTCGAACCTCTCGCTCTGGATCTTCTCCGTCAGCGGCACCGTCTGCAGCGGATTCCGTGTCCCGTCGGGACGTTCGCGCAGCACACCCCGGTCGATGTAGTCCTGCACCGACGCGACGTGCAGCCGCAGGTTGTGCTTCTCGACCGTGCGGTCGCGGTACTCGATGACCTCGGGGAAGTTGTGTCCGGTGTCGACATGCAGCAGCGTGAACGGGACCGCCGCGGGAGCGAACGCCTTCAGCGCCAGGTGCAGCATGACGATGGAGTCCTTGCCGCCGGAGAACAGGATCACCGGCCGCTCGAACTCACCCGCCACCTCACGGAAGATGTGGACGGCCTCGGACTCCAGCGCGTCCAGGTGGGAGAGGGCGTACGGGGAGTCCGTACCGTCCTCGCCTCCCTTGACCGTGGCAACGGTCGTCGTCATGCCAGTCCCCTCTCGGTGAGCAGCGCGTGGACCGCGCCCGCGGATTCCTGGACGGTCTGGTTCTGGGACTCGATGCGCAGATCGGGCGACTCGGGTGCCTCGTACGGGTCGTCGACCCCGGTCAGGCCCGTCAGCTCGCCCGCGGCCTGCTTGGCGTACAGGCCCTTCACATCGCGTACGGAGCACACGTCGACCGGCGTGGCCACGTGCACCTCGAGGTACGCCGTCCCGCCCTCCTGGTGACGCTTGCGTACGGCCTCGCGGCTGTCGGCGTAGGGCGCGATCACGGGGACGAGCGCCTTCACGCCGTTACGGGCGAGCAGTTCGGCCAGGAAGCCGATGCGCTGCACGTTGGTGTGCCGGTCCTCGCGGCTGAAGCCGAGGCCCGCCGAGATGAACTCGCGGATCTCGTCGCCGTCGAGCACCTCGACGCGGTGGCCCTCCGTGCGGAGCCGGTCGGCCAGTTCGTAGGCGATGGTGGTCTTGCCGGCGCTCGGCAGACCCGTGAGCCAGACGGTGGCTCCGCTCGTCACGTGGTTCTCCCCACTCGCAGGAAACGTAGAAAGCTCAGTCATGGGTCAGCCGTGCAGCCCGCACTCGGTCTTGGAACGGCCCGCCCAGCGGCCGGCGCGCGCGTCCTCGCCCTCAAGGACCCGGCGGGTGCAGGGGGCGCATCCGACAGAGGCGTAACCGTCCATCAGCAGCGGGTTGGTCAGGACACCGTGTTCGGCGACATACGCGTCCACGTCGTCCTGGGTCCAGCGGGCGATCGGGGAGATCTTCACCTTCCGGCGCTTCTCGTCCCAGCCGACGACCGGGGTGTTCGCCCGGGTCGGCGACTCGTCGCGGCGCAGCCCGGTCGCCCAGGCCACATAGTCCTTCAGGCCCCGCTCCAGCGGCTCGATCTTGCGCAGCTTGCAGCACAGGTCGGGATCGCGGTCGTGCAGCTTGGGCCCGTACTGCGCGTCCTGCTCGGCGACCGTCTGACGCGGGGTGAGCGTGATGACGTTGACGTCCATCACGGCCTCGACCGCGTCGCGGGTGCCGATGGTCTCCTCGAAGTGATAGCCGGTGTCCAGGAACACGACGTCGACGCCGGGCATCGCGCGTGAGGCGAGGTGGGCGACCACCGCGTCCTCCATCGACGACGTCACGCAGAAGCGCTTGCCGAAGGTGTCGGCCGCCCACTGGAGGATCTCCAGCGCGGAGGCGTCCTCCAGGTCATGGCCTGCCTGCTCGGCGAGCGCCTTGAGATCCTCTGTCGTGCGCTCTTCCTGAATCGCGGTCATATCTCCTCTCCCCCTGCGTCGTTGTGCTGAAGGCCCCGGGAGAGCAGCCCGAGGAACTTCAGCTGGAATGCGCGGTTGCACGCCGCGCATTCCCATGCGCCGTGGCCCTGCTCGCTCGGCCGCAGGTCCTCGTCGCCGCAGTAGGGGCAGTAGAAGGGGGCGGCCCGCTCGCTCATGACAGGGCCTCCTCGGAGGCGCGGGTGACCCAGGCGGCGAAGCGCTCGCCGTCCTCGCGCTCGTCCTGGAAGCGCTTGAGGACCCGCTCGACGTAGTCGGGCAGTTCGTCGGACGTGACCTTCAGGCCACGCACCTTGCGCCCGAACCCGGCCTGCAGACCGAGCGCGCCGCCCAGGTGCACCTGGTAGCCCTCGACCTGCTCGCCCTCGTCGTTCAGGACCAGCTGCCCCTTGAGACCGATGTCCGCGACCTGGATACGGGCGCAGGCGTTCGGGCAGCCGTTGAGGTTGATGGTGATCGGCTCGTCGAAGTCCGGGATCCGGCGCTCCAGCTCGTCGATCAGCGCGGCACCGCGCGCCTTGGTCTCGACGATGGCGAGCTTGCAGTACTCGATGCCGGTGCAGGCCATGGTGCCGCGCCGGAAGGAGGACGGCCGGGCCGTCAGGTCCAGCGCCTCCAGGGCCTCGACCAGCGGCTCGACCTGCGCCTCCTCGACGTCGAGGACGATCATCTTCTGCTCGACGGTGGTCCGCACCCGGCCGGAGCCGTGCGCCTCCGCCACTTCGGCGATCTTCGTCAGCGTGGCACCGTCGACGCGGCCGACGCGCGGCGCGAAACCGACGTAGAAACGGCCGTCCTTCTGCCGGTGCACCCCGACGTGGTCACGCCAGCGCTCCGTCGGCTCGGCCGGCGCGGGGCCGTCGACGAGCTTGCGCTCGAGGTACTCGTCCTCCAGGATCTGGCGGAACTTCTCCGGGCCCCAGTCGGCGACGAGGAACTTCAGACGGGCGCGCGTACGCAGGCGCCGGTAGCCGTAGTCCCGGAAGATGCCGATCACGCCCGCCCAGGCCTCCGGCACCTCCTCCAGCGGCACCCAGGCGCCGAGCCGGACGCCGATCTTCGGGTTGGTGGACAGGCCGCCGCCGACCCACAGGTCGAAGCCGGGGCCGTGCTCGGGGTGCTCGACACCGACGAACGCCACGTCGTTGATCTCGTGGACGACGTCGAGGAGCGGGGACCCGGAGATCGCCGTCTTGAACTTGCGGGGCAGGTTGGAGAATTCCTTGCTGCCGATGTAGCGGTCGTGGATCTCGTCGATCGCCCAGCTGCCGTCGATGATCTCGTCCTCGGCGATACCGGCGACCGGCGAGCCGATGACGACGCGCGGGCAGTCGCCGCAGGCCTCGGTGGTGGACAGTCCGACGGCCTCCAGCCGGTCCCAGATCTCCGGCACGTCCTCGATGCGGATCCAGTGCAGCTGGATGTTCTGCCGGTCGGTGATGTCCGCGCTGCCGCGCGCGAACTCCTCCGAGATCTCGCCGATCACTCGCAGCTGCTGCGTGGTGAGACGGCCGCCGTCGATCCGGACGCGCAGCATGAAGTACTTGTCGTCCAGCTCCTCCGGCTCCAGGATCGCGGTCTTGCCGCCGTCGATCCCGGGCTTGCGCTGGGTGTACAGACCCCACCAGCGCATACGTCCGCGGAGGTCGTTGGGGTCGATCGAGTCGAAGCCGCGCTTCGAGTAGATCGTCTCAATGCGTGTCCGCACATTGAGACCGTCGTCGTCCTTCTTGAACTGTTCGTTGCCGTTGAGCGGGGTGAAGTGTCCCGCGGCCCACTGGCCCTCACCGCGGTGACGGCTCACCTTGCGGCGGGGAGTCGCGGCGGCAGGCTTCTGCGGGGTGGCGGCCATGGTGGTTACGTCCTTCGGGACAGGCGGGAATGCGGCTCTGACCTGCGCGTACGGGCGCATGGGCATACGTGCGCGGCGTTGCGCGGGAATGAAGCTGAAAGAGGGAGATGTCGGGCGCTGCGAGGCGGTCAGCGCACCGGACAGATGGCGCTGGACATGCGGCCGAGGTCGACGTGCCGCCGACTCACCAAGGCAATTCCAGTTCCAGACATGACGGAAGCGTGGCATGGCGATCTGGACACAGTCCAGCTTCGTCCGACATGCGGACACCCTTGTCCCGTAGAGTGAGACAAGGGTGTCGTCGGTCACATGGCCCGTATCGGCCGTTTCTGCCCAGCTCAGCCAGGGTACGCCCCGGGCCACGGTCCGGGCGTGGCCGCCTCGGTCTCCTCCTCGACCTTGGTGTCGAAGAGCGTGAAGCCGCGGCGCAGGTAGTTGTCCATGGCGTGCTCCCCGTCCTTGCTGCAGGTGTGCAGCCACACCCGCTTCGTCCGGTCCAGCTCCGGCCGGCGTTCCGCCAGGTCCCAGGCGCGGGCCGCGCCGTACGCCAGCAGATGCCCACCGATGCGCCGCCCGCGGAAGGCCGGAATCAGGCCGAAGTAGACGATCTCCACGACCCCGTCGTCCTGTGCCTCCAGCTCCACGTACCCCGCCGGCGTCCCACGGTCGTAGGCGACCCATGTCTCGACACCCGGACGCTCCAGATGCTCCTGCCACTGCGCGTACGTCCAGCCGAGCCGGTCGATCCACCGGATGTCCCCGCCCACGGACGCGTACAGAAACCGGCTGAACTCGGGAGAGGGAACTTCGGCCCGCACGATCCGCACATCTCCGTCCGGGGCGGCGGCCGGGAGGAGGTCTGCGGGGGAGTTCTGCTCCAGGGACCAGGTGGTCACGGGGATGTTGGTCATGACGGCCAGGGAATCATCCGGGTGGCGGGTCTGTCGATCGGCGTCCGCCCGGGCCGCCGGTGCCGGACGGCTAACCCAGTGCCTCGTCGATCGACTCCAGCGGCACCGCGAACAGCGTCCGGCCCGACTGGGACCAGACCTCGCCGGTTGCCTCCCAGTAGGACAGGGGACCGGCCTCGGCGCCCCAGCAGCGGGGGGCGCTCTCCGAGCCGCAGCGCGTTGCCTCCGCTCCCTCGGTGTCCTGGCGCCAGAGACTGCCGTGGCGGTCCGTGGGGGCCGGGGCGCGGCCCAGATACCAGTCGGAGCGGTCCGCGCCGGTCGCCCGGTGCGAGAGGACCCCCTCGATGCCGGAGGCCTCCGTCTCGTACGCCTCGACCGTGCGCACGGCTCCGGTGGCGTCGACGGCCGGCAGGCCGGGGCGGGCCGGGTCCTTGCTGAAGTCGTAGCGCCACAGGCGGGCGGGCCGGTCGCTGTCGGCGGCGGTCCACTCGCTCGCGACCAGGCTGTCGGGTGCCGTGCTGCGGTCCAGGGAGATGCCGCCGAGGCGCGGGGCGGCGCTCCCGCCGGTCAGACGGTACGAGCCGACGGCCGGCAGGACGAAGCGGTAGCCGTGGGCCGACCAGCCCTCGTCCACGCGGCCCACCGCGGCGCTGTCGACCGTGGTGCGCTGGACGCGGTTCATGTCGTACACGTACAGCCCGTCGGAGGCCGTGACCAGCAGCTTGTCCTGGTACCAGACCATCCCGGAGAGGCGGGAGCTCAGGGCGCGGTAGTCGCGGCCACCGTCCACCGGGACGACGAGGAGGGCCGACGCGTACCTCAGGCGGGCCAGGTCGTTCGCGTCGACGAAGGAGACCCGGGCGAGGCCCCGGTCGGCGCTGCCCTGGCTCCAGCCGGAGAGCAGCACCCTGTTGTCGTTCCACCAGCCGTCGTCGTCGGCGTCCCCGGAGGTGGTGACCGCCCCCGCCCGCCAGGCCCGGGTGTCGGCGGCGTCCCAGCAGTACGTGCGCGTGGCCGTCGGCGCGACCGGCAGCGCGGTGCGCTGGGCGGCCGTACAGCCGTCGGCGCGGCGCAGGCTGTGGTCGGCGGTTTCCAGGACGGCACGGACACCGACCGGCTTGCCCATCCCGGCGGCGAGTTCGTCGAGGGTGGACTGCGGCACCGGCTGCTCCTGGAGGCGGAGCGCGCGGGTGTCGGCGGCCCTGGTGAGAGGCTCCAGCGCCCCGGGGTTGTCACCGACCGTGGCCTGCGAGGCGCTGATCATCGTGGCGGCTGCGGTGAGCGCGAGGGCGGTTCCGGCGAGGAACGCGCGCACGGCACGGCCCTGCTTGCGTCGACGGTGTCTGCCGCGGTGCTTCATCAAACCTCCCGAGGCGGGCCAACTGCGGCCATTGGTCCGTGTGTTGACCAAAGGAGCAGGTGGGGCGGCCCGTACAGGGATGCTACGGCAGTTGGGCACGCTTGCGGACTAAGACGCCGTAAATATGCGGAAGACACACGCCAGTCAGGGCAGATCGGCCGAGATCCGCCCACGCACCACCGCCGGAGCCGTCGAATACGGCAGCAGATCGCGCGGCTCGTCCGGCAGCAGCACCTCGACCTCGGCGTCCTCGCGGAAGCGGTACGGCCGGTGCTCCAGAAAGCCCCCGAGATAGCGCCGTACCCGCGACATCTCGGCACGCACCGTCACCGTACGGCCCTGGTCGCCGAACACGTCCTCCGCCAGCCCCGCCGCGCTGCGGCCGGCCCGGTGCACGGCCAGCAGATAGAGCAACTCGGCGTGCCGGGGACTCAGTTCATGGCTCCAGGAGCCCGCGCTGCCGGACACCGTCACCGACCAGCGGCGCGGCTGTGTCAGGTCCAGCGCGATCCGCGTCGCCCCGGGCGGCACCGGCTCGTCGGAGTCCCGCAGCAGCCAGCCGCCCGCCAGCGGCTCCACCGAGCACAGGCCGAGCGGCGGCAGCCACCGTCGGCCCGGCGACAGGGACTTGGGCAGCGTGATCCGGTTCGCGTACGGCATCCGGCTCACCGCGGCGGTCCAGCCGTCCCGGTCCACCACCAGGGCCCGCCCGGGCAGCCGCGCCAGCACCGGGGCCGCCACCGCGCGCAACCGCTCCAGCGAGGTCAGATGCAGCTCCCGCAGCCGGGCCTCGGCGAGCTTGGCCACCGAGTCGACCCACGCGAGCGTGGCCGGATGCATGGTCTCCAGCGGCCCGCTGACGTCCACCACGCCGATCAGCCGGCCGTCCCGCGGATCCGTGAGGGGGGCGCCGGTGCAGGTCCACGAGGTCTGGGAGCGCTGGAAGTGCTCGGAGGCGAAGACCTGCACGGGCCGGCGCACCACCGCGGGAGTGCCCACCCCGTTCGTGCCGACGACGCTCTCCCGCCAGTCGGCGCCGAGTTCGAACCCGAGGCTGTCGGCCTTGCGCAGCACGGAGGAGTTGCCCTCCCGCCACAGCACCCGGCCCTCGTCGTCGGCGACGACCATGATGTGGTGGGCGATGTCCGCGACCGCCAGCAGACCCTCGCGCAGCACCGGCAGGACATGCTTGAGCGCGGTGGTCTCCCGGCGCCGCTGCACCTCCTCGCGGGACAGCAGACCGGACCGGGCGTCGTGGTCCGGGTCGACACCGCTGCGCAGCATGCGGTCCCAGGACTGCTCGATCACCGGGCGCGGCGCGACGGGAGCGCGCTGTCCGGCGAGCGTGGCGGCGCGGACCTCGCTGAGGACCCGCGCGGCCCGCCCGGAGTCCACGACGGCCAGCTGTGTCACGTCCGTCGGCGAGAGCGCCAAGGGTCCCTCCCGGTTCGACTCGTCCACGTTTTGACTGTGTGTCTCATAGTGCCGCCCGACGCTCGCGGAGGCACACACTCCGCACACAGTCGCCAACAAGTTGCAACCCCTTGCAACCCTGGTGGACCGCTCTGGCCTGATTGAGACTTGAGCAACGCCGTCCCGAGCGGCGTTCGTGGCCTCGAACGGGCCGAGCGCAGGGGTGGTGCCGTGTCGGCGCAGCACCACCCCTGTCTCCGACGGTTGGGCCGTGTTCGCGACAGGGGGTGCGGCCTTCTGTGCGTCGGCGGCTGCGGGTTCGTTGTGGCTGGTCGCGCCCACGCGGCGGAGCCGCATGTCGATACGGCCCCGCGCCCCTCGATCAGGCCTGCGGCCTGGACCGATCCACGATCGACGCCAGGTCCAGGGTGTGTGGCAGCGTGCCGAAGGCCGCGCCGCCGTCGCCGCCCAACCGTGAGGCGCAGAAGGCGTCGGCGACCTCAGGTGGTGCGTAGCGGACCAGCAGCGAGCCCTGCAGGACCAGTGCGAGTCGCTCCGTCAGGCGGCGGGCGCGGGCCTCGATGCCGTCCAGATCGGCCAGTTCGGTCAGCAGGCCCTTGATCGCCGCGTCCAGCCGGTGATCGGCGCCGCGTGCCTTGCCGACCTCCTGGAGATAGGCGTTGAACGCCGCCGGCTCCCGCTGCAACGCCCGTAGCACGTCCAGCGCCTGGACGTTGCCCGCCCCCTCCCAGATCGAGTTCAGCGGCGACTCGCGCACCAGCCGGGGCATCCCCGACTCCTCGACGTACCCGTTGCCGCCCAGGCACTCGGACGCCTCGACCGTCAGTGGCGTACACCGCTTGGTCACCCAGTACTTGGCGGTCGGCACCGCGATCCGCAGCAGCGCCCGCTCCTGCTCTCCGCCGTCGTCGTAAGCGGCCGCGAGGCGCAGTGCGAGGGTGGTCGCCGCCTCGGACTCGACGGCCAGGTCGGCCAGGACGTTGCGCATGAGCGGCTTGTCGACGAGCTTCCCGCCGAACGCCTCGCGGTGCGTGCAGTGGTGGACCGCCTGCGCGACCGCCTGCCGCATCAGCCCCGCCGAGCCCAGTACACAGTCGAGCCGGGTCGCGGCCACCATCTCGATGATGGTGCGCACCCCGCGCCCCTCCTCACCGACCCGGCGCGCCCACGTCCCGTCGAACTCGACCTCGCTGGAGGCGTTCGAGCGGTTCCCCAGCTTGTCCTTGAGCCGCTGGATGCGGAATACGTTGCGCGTGCCGTCCTCCAGGACGCGCGGGACCAGGAGACAGGTGAGACCGCCCGGCGCCTGCGCCAGCACGAGGAACCCGTCCGACATGGGTGCCGAGCAGAACCACTTGTGCCCGGTCAGCTCGTACGACTCGCCGTCGGGGAGGGGACGCGCGGCCGTCGTGTTGGCGCGTACGTCGCTGCCGCCCTGCTTCTCCGTCATGCCCATCCCGAACAGGGCCCCGGCCTTGAGCCGGGCCGGCCGCAGCTCACGGTCGTAGATCATGGACGTCAGCCGCGGTTCCCACACGGCGGCGAGGTCGGGGTCGGTGCGCAGGGCCGGGACCGCCGCGTGGGTCATGGACAGCGGGCAGCAGTTGCCGGCCTCGATCTGCGTCCACAGCAGGAACGCGGCCGCCCGCCGCACATGCCCGCCCGGCCGCACCCAGGCCGCGGTCAGGCCCGCCGCGACGCCCTTGCCGAGCAGCCGGTGCCAGGACGGATGGAAGTCGACCTCGTCGATGCGGTGGCCGAAGCGGTCGTGGGTGCGCAGCGTCGGCGGGTGCTCGTTGGCCAGCGCACCCCACTCCTGCACCTGCGCCGATCCACAGGACTTGCCGAGCCCCGACAGCTCGCCCCGGACCTCGTCCAGCAGCTCGGGGGCGAGATGACGTTCGACGGCCGAGCTCAGGGCCTGATCGGCGGTGTAGGCGTCGTAGCCGACCAGGGGCGGGGGCTGGTTGGTCACGGTGTGCGTGCTGCCTGCCATGGGTGTGAACCTACCCCTCCGTAGAACGGTGATATCCACCCTGACACGGCACCGGCGCGCACGATCGGGCAGGTGGCGAGGGCGTGCACCCGGCGCCGCGATGAGTGCGCCCCCGTACGGCGGATACCTTTAGGTCGTGCAGCCAGCAAGTGAATCCCCCCAGCGGCCCTCCGGCCGTCTCCATCGGGCGCGTGCCCTCTATCGGAACGTGTCGAAGCGCAGGACCGCCTGGCTGTTGCTCAAGGACACCGTCAATTCCTGCATCGAGTACCGCATCCTGGGGCTCGCGGCCGAGGCGGCGTTCTTCACGCTGCTGTCCGTGCCGCCGCTCCTCCTCAGCCTCATCGGCCTCCTCGGTTACGTCGACGACTGGACCGGCACCGACACCATCACCAGCCTGGAGACCAACCTCCTGGAGGCCTCCCGCACCGTCCTGTCCGACAAGGGCGTGCGCCAGATCGCCCAGCCGATCCTGGACGACGTGATGAACGGCGGCCGACCCGACGTGATCTCCGTCGGCTTCCTGTTCGCCCTGTGGTCGGGGTCGCGCGCGGTGAACGTCTTCATAGACACGATCACCGTGATGTACGGGCTCGACGGCGTCCGCGGCATCGTCAAGACCCGGCTGGTGGCGTTCCTGCTGTTCCTCGCGGCGCTGCTGATCGGCTCGGTGGCGCTGCCGCTGATGGTGGCGGGGCCGGACGCGGTGGTGCGGATCGTGCCGTGGTCGGAGACCTTGGTGCAGGTCCTGTACTGGCCGGTAGTGATCGTCCTGTCGATCGCGTTCCTGACGACGCTGTACCACGTGTCCGTGCCGGTCCGCTCACCCTGGATCGAGGACGTGCCCGGCGCGCTGGTCGCCCTCGGCATGTGGGTGCTGGGCAGCTTCCTGCTGCGCATCTACCTGACGAGCACCATCGAGGGGGCGTCGATCTACGGCTCGCTGGCCGCCGCCGTCGCCGTCATGCTGTGGATCGGTGTGTCCGCGTTCGCCGTGCTCGTCGGGGCCGCGGTCAACGCGGCCATCGACCGGGTCTGGCCGGCCGCCGCGACGGCCGCGGCCCGCGCCGCGAACGAGCGGATGCGCGAGGCCCAGGTCGCCGAGTACGTGGCCCGGCACGCCGCGAACCGGGAGCAGGACCCCGACGACCCGGACATGCCGTCGGAGTTCCCCGAACGCTGGTCCCGCTTCCTGCCGCCGGAGGACCTGTCGTCGCGGCTGCGGACGCATGTGAAGAGCACTCACACGCATCCGCCGCACAAGCCGGAGGACTGACCGGACCGAAAGGCAGGCGCGAAGGGCAGGGCTTCAGGCCTTCCACGCCCCCGCCGCCGCGGCCTCCCGCACGAAGTCGGAGAAGTCGCGCGGCGCACGGCCGAGCACCTCGCGGACGTCGTCCGTCAGATGGGCGTTGCGGCCGTCCATGAGGGTCTCGAAGACCTCGACCAGGAGCTCCGCCTCCTCGGCCGGCACACCGAAACCCGTCAGGGCCTCGCCATAGGCCGCTGTCGGCACCGGCGTGTACGTGATCGTGCTGCCCGTCGCCTCGGAAATCTCCGCGACCGCCTCCCGCCACGACAACAGCCGCGGCCCGGTCAGCTCCAGCGTCCGGCCCACGTGGCCGTCGCCCGAGGTCAGCACGGCCGTCACCACGTCCGCGATGTCGCGCACGTCGATGAACGGCTCCTTCACCTCGCCCGCCGGGAAGACCAGCTCCCCGTGGACCATGCCCTCCACCAGCGGTCCCTCGCTGAAGTTCTGTGCGAACCACGTGGCCCGTACGATCGTCCAGTCCGCGCCGGACGATGTGAGCGCCTCCTCGGTCGGCAGCGCCTGGTCCTCACCGCGCGCCGACAGCAGAACCAGCCGCCGTACGCCGAGCCCCACCGCCTCCCGCGCGAGCGCGCCGACACCCTCGGCCGCCGCCGGGGAGCCGACGTCGGACGGGTACATCAGATACGCCGCGTCCGCGTCGCGCAGGGTCTCCGCCCACGTCGTCGGGTTCTCCCAGTCGAAGCCCTGCGCCCGGGAGGCGGCCCGTACCGTCAGCCCGGCCCCGCGCGCCGCTTCCGCCACCCGGCTCCCGGTACGACCCGAGGCACCGGTCACCACTACCGTCATCCGCTGCGTGTTCGCCTTGTCGGCTGCGTTTTCCGTCATGCTTCAAGTCAACGGGTGCGCGCCTCAACAGCCCATCGCTGAACGGCTCATTCCCATGCGCGGGCGTCTACGCTGAGCTCATGGACGCTCTGGCCGGCCTTCTGGAGGGCCCACGCGCGCGTGGCGCCTTCATGATCCGCGCGTGTTTCGAGCCGCCGTGGGCCATCCGCGTCGAGGACCGCGCCCCGCTCACCGTCATGGTCATGGTCCGCGGCGACGCCTGGGTGATCCCGGACCAGGGCGAGCGAAGCGAGATGGGGGTCCCCCCGGCCGAAGGCTGGGGGAGGCTCCGGCTGCGCCCCGGCGACCTCGCCATCGCCCGCGGCCCGGACCCCTACGTCTGCGCCGACGACCCCGGCACCGCACCCCAGGCCCTGATCCTGCCGGGCGCCGAATGCCGCTACCCCGACGGACGCTCCCTCAACGGCTCGATGGACCTCGACGTGCGCACCTGGGGCGACCGGCTCGACGGTTCGGCCGTGATGCTGATCGGCACGTATCTGTGGCAGGGCGAGGTCAGCGGGCGGCTGCTGAACGCGCTGCCGCCGCTGCTGGCCCTCACCGCGGACGTGTGGGACTGCCCCCTCACTCCCTATCTCCTGGAGGAGATCGTCCGCGACGAGCCCGGCCAGGAAGTCGTCCTGGACCGGCTGCTCGACCTGCTGGTCATCGCCGCGCTCAGGGCCTGGTTCTCCCGCCCGGAGGCGGCGACCCCGGCCTGGTACGCGGCGCTCGCCGACCCCGTGGTCGGCCGCGTGCTGCGGCTCGTCCAGGACGACCCCGCGCACCCCTGGACGGTCGCCATCCTGGCCACGAAGGCGGGGGTGTCCCGGGCCGCGCTCGCCCGGCGCTTCACCGAACTGGTGGGCGAGCCACCGATGACGTACCTGACGGGCTGGCGGCTCGCGCTCGCGGCGGATGCGCTGCGTGACACCGACGACACGCTCGAAGCGATTGCGCGGCGCGTTGGGTACGGGAGCGCGTTTGCGTTGTCCAGTGCGTTCAAGAGGGTCTACGGGGTGAGTCCGCAGGAGCATCGGGGTTGAGCGGGCCGCGCCCCCGGAGGGGCGCTTACGCTGGCGTATGTGTATGAGGAGAGGGCGTCCCGGCTGCCCGGTGCCGTCGTCTGGACGAACGCCTCGTCCGACACCGGCGCGGGGCGTGTCCTGCCCGACGGGTGCATGGACCTGTTGTGGCACGAGGGACGGCTGCTCGTCGCGGGGCCCGACACACGCGCCTACGTCATGGAAAGGGAGCCCAGTACCTGGGCCGGCGTCCGCTTCTGTCCCGGCGCTGCGCCCGCCCTCCTCGGCGTGCCCGCGCACGAGCTGCGTGACCGGCGCGTGGAGCTCGCCGACCTGTGGCCGGCTGCGGAGGTACGGCTCCTGCGCGGACGTATCGAGGCGGCGGCCGACCCCGTGACCGCGCTGGAGGAGGTTGCGCTGGAGTGCGCGGCCGTCGCGGAGCCGCCGGACCCTGTCCTGGGGCGGATCGTCAAGGCGCTGGACGCGGGCCACCCCGTCTCCGCCACCGCCGACCAACTCGGCCTGGGCGCACGCCAGTTGCACCGTCGTTGCCTGGCCGCCTTCGGGTACGGCCCCAAGACGCTGGGCCGGATCCTGCGGCTGCAACGCGCGCTCGCGCTGGGGCGGGACGGTGTCGCGTTCGCCGATACGGCCGTCCGGGCGGGGTATGCCGATCAGGCTCATCTGGCCCGGGACGTCAAGGAGTTGGCGGGCGTACCGCTCGGCGAGCTACTCGGCCGGAGCGGCGGCTAGCGGCGCGAAGAGGTCGACGCCGTTGCCGTCCGGGTCCTGGACGGAGGCGTACCGCTGGCCCCAGAAGGCGTCCCACGGCTTGAGCTCGCCGTGATAACCGGCGCCGACCATGTCCTCGTACACCGCGTCGACCTCCGCAGGACCCTCGCACCGCAGGGCGAGCGAGTGACGGCCGCTGCCCGTGGGCGGCTGCCACTCCGGGAGGAAGGACCGCACCGTCTCCTCGGTGTCGAGCAGCAGCCGCAGCCCGCCCGGCAGATCGGCCTCGGCGTGCGGCTCGGTCTCGGCGCCCGTGGGGAACGCGAACCCGAGGCGGCGGTAGAAGGTGACTGAGGCGGCCATGTCGGAGACGACCAGGCCGATGGCATCGAATCGTGCAGTCATGCGGCCACCGTAGGCACGCCGGCGCCGGCGGGTCTTGAAGGAATCGGACACCTCAGTCGAAGGTCACCGGCCCCAGAAGCGTGTCCACCGTGAAAGTGATCCCCACCGGGCCCGTCGTGAGGTCGAGGTCCGTGCCGAGGGCCGACAGCAGGGGCCGGATCTCGTCCGGCTCGGGGGCGGTCGCGGACAGGGACAGCAGCGGGGTGCTGGGCAGGTCCGAGGCGGTGGGGTGGACCGTGGCGCTCCAGTCGATGAGGAAGGGGACGAGGCCGGAGGGGTGGGCGTCGTCGCCGTCGGTGAGCCGCCATTCCAGGAGGGTGCCGTCGGGTCTGAGGCGGCTCATCGACTGCGCCGGGCCGGGATCGTAGCCCTGGGCCCGGGCGCCGGCGATGGCGGCGTCCAGGTCTGGCGGGCTGATCGCCCAGGTGACCGTGCGCGGGACGGCGAGCGCGTCGACCGTGAAGGGGCGGGGCGCGCCGGGCGCGGACTGCTCGGGGTCCGGGCCGATGATCTCCAGGTAGCTCATATCGCCCAGCGACACCAGGTAGTTGCGGGTGCCGAGCCCGACGTGCACGCCGCCCGGGGCTGGGGTCACGCCGGTGCGCCGGGCGAAGTCGGCGACCGTGGCGGACAGGTCGGGCGTCACGAGGACGAGATGGTCAAGGAGCGCGGGAATGGCGTTCATCGCAGCCGAGGCTACGCAGAGCTGCGCACGATATGGAACACCTGTGCGCCAGGCGGAAGGCGGGGCTCACTCGTCGTGGATGATCTGGCCGTCCTCCAGCAGAGTCGGATGGATCTTCATGGGCCCGTACTCGTCCACGTCGGACGGGCGCGGCGGCTCCGGCCCGTCGGGGCCCGTCCGGACCAGGCGCTCGGCGCGGCAGATCCGGAACTCCCGGCCCGCCACCCGCGCCTCGTCGGCGCGCTCCAGCGCCCGGAACTCCTCGGCGGCCTTGGCGTAGAGGGCCTTCGTCGCGTCGTCGAACCGGTACAGCATGGGCCACATCTCGGCCATCGCGTCGTACAGCACCCGGCGGGCTTCATGCGCGGTGGGCTGGAGCGCGAGAGCCGGCTCCCAGCCGGTCCGTTCGCGCTCGACGACGCCGAAGCAGGCGGGCAGCAGCACGATCCGCGGATGTGTGAGCACGGCCCGCTCCGAGTCCCGGCGGACGTCGGCGGGGAAGCGTACGCCCCGGTACGCGAAGTCCCGCAGCCCCGCCCGCATGGCGCCCGCCATCGGGCCGTCGTCCACCTGGTCCGGGTCGAGGACGAGGTCCAGGTCGGGGGAGGGGGTGTGGTCGGCGCGCGGGTCCCAGGTCCGTTCGGCGGGCTCCGGGTCGGTGGGCCGGGGCGGCTCCAGCCGGTTGCTGTCGTCGCAGCGCGTGAACTCGTCCCCGCGCACGATCCGGTAGCGGACTCCGCACGCCTCGACCTCGTTCACCGGCCTCCGGCTCAACACGTCCACAGCCGCGAGGAGTTCACGTCGGACGGCGGGATCGTCCGTATCGTCCTTCGCCCGGAACCACAGATGGGTGTTCAGCGTGTCCCGGCAGATCTGCGGCATCCCGTTCACCACCGGCTTCAGCACCCGCCACTCGGGCCCTGCCGACGGATCCTGCACGGCGACCCCGAACACCGGCCCACGCAGGGCGAACCCCGGATAGCGCAACGAGGCGTCCACCGCGTAGGCCTCCCGCACCCAGGCGGCGGGATCGTCGCGGCGGACCAACTCCTCGTGGAGCGCGTGGATCTGTTGCTGCCAGTCATGGGCCATGCACGCATTGTCGCCGGATCGGGGCTGTGTGCGGGGGTGAAGAGGCCCAACAGCCCGGGTTGTTGGGCCGCTAGGCTCGCCCGTATGTCCGTGCGACTGCTCGTCTGCACCCGCACCACCGCCTACCGGCACGCGTCCATCCCGGCCGGCGTCGAAGCCGTACGCACCATCGGTGACTTCGAAGTCGACCACACGGAGGACCCCACGGCCTTCGAGCAACCCCTCGACGGATACGCGGCCGTCGTATTCCTCTCCACCAGCGGCGAGGTGCTCACCCCCGCCGGGCGAGAACGGCTCGCCGCGTACGTCGACGCGGGCGGAGGCTTCGTCGGGGTGCACGCGGCGGCCTGCACCGAGTACGACTGGCCGTACTACGGCGAGCTGTTGGGCGCCCGGTTCGACCGGCACCCCGACCACCAGCCGGGCAAGGCGGTCGTCGAGGACCGCGAGCACCCGGCCACCCGGCACCTGCCCGCCGTATGGGACTTCGTCGACGAGTGGTACGACTTCCGCACCAACCCCCGTGCCACGGTACGGGTGTTGGCGTGCGCCGACGAGTCGTCGTACGACGGAGGCGGCATGGGCGGGGACCACCCGCTGGTGTGGTGCCGCGACCAGGGATCCGGCCGCGCCTTCTACACGGCACTCGGCCACGCGCCCGAGGCCTACGAGGACCCCGACTTCCGCGCCCACCTCCTCGGCGGGATCAACTGGGCGGCGGGACTGGACTAGAGCACGCAAAGTCCGGGGTCGTCCACGGCGTCGAACCCCGGCGCGTTCGTTGCGCGCCGGGGTTCGACTCGTGATGCTGCCGCTACGGCGTCAGGACGCGCTGCGCCGCCTGGGAAGGGCGCGGAACTGAGGGCCGTAGGTGCCGGGGACGTAGGGGTTGCGGGTCTCCATCAGTTCCACGGCGGGCCGCTCCAGGCCGTGCATGGCGTGGATGGCCGTGCCCAGGGTGCGGTGGCCGCCGCCGGCCCAGGCCGCGTCGAGGCCGTCCAGCACGGTGCTGTAGGTGGCGTCGAACTGGTGCAGGAGTTGGCGGACCCGGGCCGGCGGGTTGGGCCAGCCGCCGACCGGGATCGGGGCCATGGGGCGTACGTCGGGGAAGGGCACGGGCGCGCCGACGTACTGCCAGCCGTCGTCCGTCCGGCGCAGCTCCCGGCCGTGGTAGATCTCCCCGAAGGCGTAGTAGTGCGCGGGGTGGTCGTCCTCGAAGGAAGCGGACGGGGAGCTGGTGGTGCCCTCGCCCTGCTCCATGATGATCCGGATGGCCTGCTCGACGTGGTCGAGGTTCTCGATCGGAGACAGATCGTCGGAGAAGACGTACTGGCACAGCTGCCCCCGAACCGACAGTTCCGGCCGCACCGTCCGGAACGCGTTCAGCAGCCCCTCGTAGAACTCGCCGACGGTGGGGGAGGCCTGCACGCTCCGGACGAGCGATTCCTCGGGGGCCTCGATCGCCATCATCACATCGCGCACGAAGGCCTTGGTGAGGCCCGACAGGTAGACGTGCACTCCGGCACGGACACCGCCGGGCAGCGGCCCCGGGTAGATGGGTGCGGCGGCCTTGATCTGCGGTCTTCCGCCCACGGCCACGAGCAGGTTGCAGGTGATGCCGAGGTGGTACATCTCGTCGCCGACGATGCGCTGGATCAGCCGCGCGACCTCACTGCGGCGGTCCTTGACGGACCACAAGCCGCAGAAGTAGGGCGGGATGGTGGCGAGTTCCAGTCCGACGGCGACCTGAAGGGCCGACCTGATCCAGTCGACTCCGCGGCCTTCCTGGGGGACGGCCAGCAGCCGCGCCACGGACCCGAGGGCGGGCGCCGCAAGCGCACCGCCTGCCGCGGGTGCGGCGGCCTGCGCGGGACCGGCGACCGCGACCGCGGCCGGGGTGCCGCTCGCCAACGCGGCCGATGCCAGGAAACTCCTGCGCCTGAACGGGGCAACCGTCTGCCTGTCCGGCTCTTCGCTCATACCCGTCACTCTCGACTCTCGCCTCAGCTCATCGCCATGGCCCCGCCTCGGCTCGATGCCCTGGGGGACGGGACCCTCGGACAGCTCGCGAAGCTAGCAACGATCAACGTCGCCACCAGGGCGGACGGGCCGGGCGGCGCATCAACCACCCTGTCGGTCCAACGCGATCAGGGTCGGCACGGCGCCGGAGAACCGCTCAGTGCGGGTGGGCGTCGACGGTCCTGTCGCCGGCCTCGCGTACCGCGATCCGGGCGAGTTTCGTCAGCATCATGCCGCTGCGGATCCGGACGAGATAGTCGACGGGGAGCCCGTGCATGCGGACGCCGGGACCCCGCAGGGCATGCCAGTCGAGGATGAAGAGGGTGTTCTCGCCCCAGGGGATCAGCCGCATGGCGATGCGGGCCGCGCCGAACGGATCCGCCTTCGCCTCCAGCTCCAGACGGCGCTCCGGTTCACAGATCCGCACGACGCACGTGTCGTCCAGGACCGCGGGGCCGACGCCGACCCGGACCTGCAGACGGGCGCCCACGGCGGGCCAGTGCGGGTCCGCGGCGAGGATCTGCCGGGTGCCCGACACCCACTCCCCGTAGCGATGGCCGTCGGACAGCAGGCTCCAGACCTTGGACGGCGAGCTCAGGATCAGACGGCGGTTCCGGGCCACACCGACCACGCTCCTTCTGGAAGATCCTGAGCTGCTCGACCTGGCCTTCGACGCTAGCGGCCCCGGACACCCCCAGCACCCGTAGTGGGGGCCCGCCCGGCCAACCAGGTGAAGGACTCAGCGGGACGGCCCGCACGGCCCCGCCGTGCTCGCCCGCTCCACCAGACGCGTCGACAACTCCGTCCGTGTGCTCTCCGGCCGTTCCCCGTCCATCATGCGCACCAGCAGGTGCAACGCCGTCGCCGCCATCTCCGACAGCGGCTGGCGGATCGTGGTGAGGGCCGGGGCGATCCAGCGGGCCTCCGCCAGATCGTCGAAGCCGACGACGCTCATGCCGTCGGGCACGCTCAACCCGCGCTCCGCCAGCGCCTCGTAGACACCGAGGCTCATCCGGTCGGAGCAGACGAAGACCGCCGTCGGCGGCTCCGGCAGGTCGAGGAGCTCCAGCATCCGGCGGCGGGCGAGACCCTCGTCGAAGCCCGCGTGCCGGACGTACTCGGGACGATGCCGCACCCCGGCCGAGGCGAGCGCCGAGCGGTAGCCGGCCACCCGGGCGGTGCTGCACATCTTGCGCTGATGACCGGCGATCACGCCGATCCGCTCATGTCCCAGCGCCAGCAGATGCTCGGTGGCGAGGACGCCGCCGTGCCAGTTCGCCGCGCCCACCGACACCACGCCCGGCGGCGGATCCAGCACCGGGTCGATCATCACGAACGGGACGCGGTGCTGCTCCAGCCACGCGTACTGCGACGCCGTCAGCTCGGCCAGGTTGAACAGCACCCCAGACGAGCCCCGCGCGATGAGCTTGTCCAGCCAGCCGCGCTCCGGACGGCCGCCCCGCGTCCGGGTCAGCCCGGCCGAGACCACCACCTCCAGGCCCGCGTCGTGGGCCGCCGCCTCCACTCCGTGCAGCACCGCGCCCGACCAGGAGCTGTCCAGCGAGTGCACGACGAGGTCGACCAGGCCCGGCGTCTTCGCCGCGTCGAAGCGCGGTCTGCGGACATAGCCGAGCCGGTCCAGTGCCTCGGTGACTCGGCGACGGGTCTCGGGGGCCACGTCCTCCCGGCCGTTGACCACCTTGGACGCGGTGGGCACGGACACCCCGGCCTCACGGGCCACGACCGCCAGGGTAGGACCGGCCGCCACGCTCGCACCGCCCGTACGGACCATCGGGAACCACCTCTCCGGCCCGCCCGAGGGCCCTGAAAAGTTTCGACCAGCGCGGAAATAGTAAGCGCTTCCTACCCTAGGTTCGCCGCGATGAGTCCGGAAGAGGCCGGAGTTCGAAGGACTTCACGGACGACGGCTTTCGAAACTTCGAACGCGCCCGGCGTCACCAGCAGGTGAGAAGGAATCCCGTGAAGTCGGCCGTGAACGCGGAGTCGACGGGATCCACCGCATGCGGGCCCAACGCCGGGCATGCCTCAGGTCGGTGGGCGCCCTCCGCCACCGCCCTCAAGCCACCCGCCCCAAATCACCCTCCCGAACTTCATGCACGAACCCCTCACCCCTCACCACCCGCTCCAACTCCTCCACCACGATCCGCCCGAGCCGCTCCAGCTCGTTCCCGAGCGACCCGGCGATGTGAGGGGTCAGGAAGACGTTGGGCAGGTGATAGAGCGGCGACCGCGCAGGCAACGGCTCCGGCTCGGTGACGTCGAGCACCGCGTGCAGCCGCCCGGAGACAAGCTCGTCCGTGAGCGCCGCGGGATCGACCAACGCCCCCCGCGAGGTGTTGATCAGTACGCCCCCGTCCCGGATCAGCCCCAGCCGCTTCCCGTCGAGCATCCGGTACGTCTCGGGGATGTCCGGCGCATGCAGGCTGACGATGTCGCTGCGCCGCAGGAGGTCGTCCAGCGACAGCAGTTCGGCGCCCAGTCCGGCGGCCTCGGCGGCGCCGACGTACGGATCGTGCAGCAGCACCGTGAAGTCGAACGGCTGCAGCAACTCCAGCAGGCGTCTGCCGACCCGCGACGCCCCGATGACACCGACCCGGCGGCCGACGTTGCCGGTCGCGGCGGTCTCGCGATGCGTCGGGTAGGCATGGGTGCTGCGAAAACGTTCCCGATGGCCGAAGGTGTCCTTCCCGGCGAGCAGGATCATCGCCAGCGTGTACTCCGCGACCGGCAGCGCGTTGCCGGTCACCGCGCTGGAGACGGTGACACCGGCCTTCCACAGCGCGTCGCCGACCAGCGAGCGGACCGAGCCGGCGGCGTGCAGTACCGCGCGCAGTCCGGGAGCGGCGGTGAGGGCGTCGGTGTCGAGGTGGGGGCAGCCCCAGCCGGTGATGAGCACCTCGGTCCGGGCGAGGACCCCGGCCGCTGCCGGGTCGGTGAAGTCCCGTACGACGAGTGTGGGGTCGATCTCGGCGGCCTGCCGCAGCCGGGCCATGAGCGGTGGCGGGAACAGCAGGGGGAGGTGCGCCGGATCCATCGCGAACACGGCCCTCAAGGGGTGCGGGCTGGGCATGACTCTCCTGAGGCGCCGAGTTGAGCACTGAGTTGAGACACTGGGTGACGCTTGAAGGACATCGCTTCAGAAAGCGCCTTCTACCGTAAATCCGGTCGTTGGACCGGTCAATCGGTGAGGTGAGGAGCGCAGCCCTCAGCCCTGGACCGGCAACCGGTTCCAGGGCGGCCGGTTCAAGGTTCGGCGACGCCCGCCACCACGTGGGCCCCATGGTCTGCTCGCGCAACCAACTGGGCCGCCGCAGGGCCGAGTTCGACGAGGCGAGCATCACCCACAGCTGATCCCCCACGGATTGGAGATGCGCGATCTGCTTCTCGGTCGCCCCCCGAGGACGGCTGCGGTGACTACGGCTCCGACAGCGGCGGCTTCGACCAGCTCGGCTTCGGCACCCTGATGTACGCCAAGGAGCCGTGTCCACCGAATAGCCCTCACAACCCGTCGTGCGCCGGAATATCGGGCCACAATGAGTTGCTCTGATCTTCACGGTGCACGAGCGCGGTGAGGAGGCTGGTGGACGTATGACGGCAGTCCAGGCAGACCCCGTGGTGAGCACGCCCTACGGTGCCGTACGGGGCCGGTACGAAGACGGCGTCGCGGTGTTCCGGGGCATTCCCTACGCGGCGCCGCCGTTCGGCCCGCACCGGTTTCGGCCGCCCGTGCCGCCGGAACCCTGGGACGGTGTGCGCGAGGCCGCGGACTTCGGTCCGACGCCGCCCAAGCCGCCGTACTCCGAGGCCTTTGCGCAGTACCTTTCCGACCCCGTCGTGCCCGGCGACGACTGTCTCAACCTCAACGTCTGGACCCCCGAGCCCGGCCCGGCCGCCCGGCTCCCGGTCATGGTGTGGCTGCACGGCGGCGCCCTGACCCGCGGTTCCTCGGGCGTGCCCGTGTACGACGGCCGGCCCTTCGCCCGCGACGGCGTCGTCCTCGTGTCCGTCAACTACCGACTGGGCGTCGAGGGCTACGGCTACTTCCCGGACGCCCCCGCCAACCCCGGCCTGCGCGACCAGCTGGCGGCCCTGGAGTGGGTGCACGCCTCGATCGGGGCGTTCGGCGGCGACCCCGGCCGCATCACCCTGTTCGGCCAGTCCGCGGGCGCGATCAGCATCGGCGCGCTGCTCGCCGCCCCGCAGGCGCAGGGCCTGGTCCGGCGGGCGATCCTGCAGAGCGGGCCGCCCGAGGCCGCCGAGCGGGACAAGGTCCGGCGGATGGTGCGCCGGATGGCCAACCGGCTGAAGATCCCCGCCACCGCCGCGGCCTTCGCCGACGTCGACCGCGAGCTGCTCCTGCGCACCCAGGCCGACGTGGGCCGGCTCAGCAGCCCCGTGGTGGGCGGGCCCGCCTTCGGGATCGTCGTCGACGGTGACGTCGTCCCCCAGGACCCCCTGGAAGCGCTCACGGAGGGTGACGCCGCCTCAGGCGTCGACCTGATGATGGGCTGGACCCGCGACGAGTACCGGCTGTGGCTGGTGCCCGGCGGGCTCCTGGAGCGGGTCGACCGGCTCGGCGCGGTCGCCCTGGCCGGCGCCATGGCCCGCTGCCACGTCGGCGCCGACGTGCCCCGCGGCTACCGCGCCCTGCACCCCGAGGCCGGCACCGGCGAGATCGTCGGCCAGATGGTCACCGACCACCTGCTGCGCGGGCCCCTGCACCGCCTGGCCGACGCCCGCCCCGGATCGTCGTACGTGTACGAGTTCGCCTGGCCCTCCACCCTCCCCGACCTCGGCGCCTGCCACGCGCTGGAGCTCGGCTTCGTCTTCGACACCGGGGACGTCCCCGAGTCCCGCAAGCTGGCCGGCGAAGGAGCCCCGCAGGAGCTGGCCCACGAGATGCACCAAGCGTGGGTGCGGTTCGCGGTGGACGGCGACCCGGGGTGGCAGACCTGGGACGACTCGCACCCGGTGCGGATCTTCGGCGACGGCGAGACCCGCACCGCGCTCGGCCCCCGCGACCCCGAGCTCGCCCTGTGGGCCACGGCCGCCCCGCCCGAGATCACACCCGCATCGGCCCTCGCCGACGGTCCGCCCGCGCGCGGCACGGAGATGCGATCGGTCGTACGGCGGCTTCGGCTGCCCGGCGCGGTCCGCCGCCACTGACACGACGGCACCGCCGCCCGGACCCGCCTTCTTCCCGCCCGCCACTCCTCCACCGCGGAGACCGAGTCCCGCACCACACGGCAACGCGATGGCAACCGGTTCCCGGCCGGAGGCCGGCAAGGGGAGAGAGGCGGGACGAGGTCCTGCGCGGGAGATGACCGCCGCCGGACGCGGTGGGGGCCGCGGTCGTGGTGCGTGCCGGGGCCCGCCACCGCCCCTTCTCCCGGCACCAAGGGCGGGAGCTCGACGTGTCGGGGCCGTGGGCCGGGCCACGCGAGCCCCAGTTCGCGGGCCGTGTCACGTAGGCGAACTGCGCCCCTCGGCCGGCCCCACCGCTGCCGCCACGGTCCGTTACCGCGCGGCCGACAAGGTTCGTGCGATCGAGCCGATCGCCTCCGGGCCCACCCGGCAGCACCCGCCGATCAGCCGTGCGCCCGATGCCCGCCAGGCCTCGACCTGCTCGGCGTCGAAGCCGGCCTCGCCGGACCAGGCCCGGGCCTGCGCGTCCCAGGCCTCGCCGCTGTTCGGGTAGACCACGACCGGCTTGCCCGTGACGCGGGCCGCGGTCTCGACGGCGCTCTCCACGTCCTCCGGCGCGCAGCAGTTCACGCCGACCGCGATCACGGCGTCGGCGTCGGCGGCCAGGGCGAATGCCTCCTCCAGCGGCTGCCCGGCGCGGGTGCGGTCACCGGCGACGGAGTACGACAGCCAGGCCGGCACACCGAGTCCGCGCACCGCCCGCAGCAGCGCCTCGGCCTCGTCGGAGTCCGGGACCGTCTCCAGCGCCAGTACGTCGGGCTGTGCCCCGGCCAGCACCTCGAGGCGGGGCCGATGGAAGCGCTCCAACTCGTCGACGCTCAGCCCGTACCTCCCCCGGTACTCGGAGCCGTCCGCCAGCATCGCCCCGTACGGTCCGACGGACGCCGCCACCCACAGCGGCCGCGCGACGCCCCTGCCCCGCGCCTGCCGAACCGCCTCGCGCGCCAACTCCACGCTCAGGGCGAGCAGTTCGGCCGCCCGGCCCCGCTCGATCCCGCGCCTCGCGAACCCCTCGAAGGTGGCCTGGTAGCTCGACGTGATCGCCACGTCCGCCCCCGCCTCGAAGTAGGCGAGATGCGCCTCGGTGATCGCCTCGGGCCGCTCCGCGAGCAGCCGTGCCGACCACAGCTCGTCGCTCAGGTCGTGCCCGGCGGCCTCGAGCTGGTTGGACATCCCGCCGTCGAGCACGACGGTCCCGGCGGCGAGGGCTTCGGCGAGGGTGATGGTGCTGGTCATGAAGACGACGGTAGTCGAGGCGGGTGGGTGACCGGCATGCGGACAGCCACGGGTCATCCGCGAGCGCCCGCCGTCCGCCGATCGCCCTCCGATCACCGGCCCTGCGCCGCGTGCCGCCCTCCCCGTCCCCTTCCCCGCCCGAACCTCGTAGCCGGCACCGCCAGCCCCACGAGCAGCCCCGCCGCCAGGACGTACGGCCACCAGCCGATGCCGCCGGCCGCGGCGTTCGCGGTGCGGGTGCCGGGGGAGGCGGGCGGGCCGGCGGCCGTACGGGCGGCGTCGGCAGCGGAAGACGAGCGGGAGGGGCTCGCGGAGACGGCGGTCAGGACCACGTCGTTGCCGTCGCCACCCCGGTAGCCGATGCGATACGTGGTGTCGTTCAGCTGGAGCTTCGCGCCCTCCTTGAGGCCCGTGAACGAGCCGGTCGTCTTCGACCGCCCGCGGTGGTCGACGACGGTGATCCTCCGCGCCCGGTCGGCACCGGCTGTCGCTGCGACGGCCGCGAGGTCCAGGTCCCCCGCCAGCCGGACCGTGCCCGTCACCTTCAACGGGCCGTCGCGCAGCACCAGTTCGCCGGCTCCGGATTGCGTGTAGTCGCCGGAGACAGTCAGCCCGCCGGCGACCACGCCGTCGTTCGTCACTGCTCCCTTCACGGTGCCCTTGCCGGTCAGCGTCCTCCCCGCCCCCACCCGCAGCCCCGAAGTTCCCGCGTCCAGACGGGACTTGGGCGAGGTGAGCCGGATCGCCCTGCTGCGGGCCAGCGTCGCTCCGCCGCGCAGCGCCAGCGTGCCCTTCTGGACCGTCGTCGTGCCGGTGTACGTCACCGCGCTCCCCGTCAGGGCCGTCGTCGCGGCCCCCGACTGCGTGAGCGACCCGCTGCCGCCGATCCGGGACAGGGACAGGGCCCTGCTCGTGTTGTTCAGCACCAGCGAGCCGTTGTTGATGATTTTGTAGTGGTCGCCCCGTGTGTAGAGCCCGCCGTCGCCGCCCGCCCTGCCGTTGCCCAGCCGCAGCACCGCACGCTTGTCGACGGTCGTCGAGCCGTCGTAGTACTGGACGGCGGCGAAGGTGACGTCGTTGCCCCTCGTCCCCTTGATGACGATGTCCCCGGCACCGGGCGCGGCGAGTGTGTCGTGGAACCTGCCGCCGCCGATGGGGGCGCCCAGGGTCACCGGCCCGTTGTAGTCGAAGGTGAGCAGGGAGCGGGAACGGGCCGCCAGCAGATTGATGTAGACGGTCTCGGCGGTGCCGGGCATGAAGATCTCGTTCGTCGTCCCGTCGCCCCACTGGACGTTCGCGCCCTTGATGTTGGTGCCTCGCTTGTTGACGTTCTTGCGCGCGGGAGTCCGGTTCAGGGCGGGGTCGCTGAGTGCGGGGTCGGTGTCGCCGCCCCGGTCCGACCAGCTGTACCGGCCGGTGAGGACGACCTTGCCGCCCGGCCGGGACTGGACGTTGATGTCGCTGCCGTACTCGCGCTGGTAGAAGTCCATGCCCATGGTGACCGTACGGCCGAGCGGGGTGTCCACGGTCCACGTCCCCTGGTTGAGGACCTTGCGCACGGCGGGCAGCGATGTCGCGAACTCCGGCCGACCGGCGTTGACCTGCGTGCCGTTGTCGATCACCCCGGAGAAGGAGTGGGTGCCCGACAGGTCCCAGGTGCCCCACAGGAACCCCGGCTGGGTGATGAGCCCGGAGCCGCTGATCGTGCCGAGGTTGTAGGCGCTCCTCAGCGACAGCCGCAGGGTGCCGTCGACCCGGATGTTGTCCTGGTTCAGCCGGAACGCCGGGGTGTTGTACGGGAAGTGGCCGATCAGCCCGGCGTTACCGCCGTTGCCGTACTGCAGGGTCGCCCCGCGCGCGACCGTGACGGCGGGCGGGTCGGCGTCGGTCGTGGTGACGTACGGGTGGTTGCCGCCGAGGACGTTCACCTGCTGCCGCTGCCGGGGCTTCGGCAGGGTGAAGTCGCTGTCCCTGGTGAGGACCAGCGTGCCGGTGCCGCGCACGGTGAGCGTGCCCCGGCCGCGGAAGACGCCGTCGTACGTCGTCGTCCCCGGCGGCACGGTGACGACCGTGTCGCCGCTGAGTGTCACGTCCCGGTCGGCGAGGACGTCGGCGGTGACGTCCCGGCCGGCGGCGGCCGCAGGGGGAGCGGCAACGGTCAGGGCGGCGACGGCTGCCAGGGCACCGACGGCCGCTGCTGTCTTGTGGATATGGCTGCGCACGTGATGGGGACGGGCGGAGCGGGGCGCCGATAACAGAAATCCGGCGTTTCTCTTTGTCTCGCCGGACTCGTTGACCTCCTGGTAACACACCCTTACCTTTCAGTCGTTCGTAATGACAGATCCCGTTCGCTACCTCGAACAGCTCGAACAGCTCGAACGCCCCTGCGCTCCGAACATTCCCTGAGAGGCACCCCCCCGCATGAGCCGCGATCACGATCTGCCCCAAGGGCCCGCTGCCCCCCAAGCCCCCAGCCGCAGGCTGCTGTTGAAAGGCGCCGCAGCCGCCGGTGCCCTGACCGCCGCCTCCGCCCTCCCCGGCATCGCCCACGCCGCACCCCCGAAGGCGACCCCCTACGTGAACCCCCTCGTCCAGCAGCGCGCCGACCCCCACATCCACCGGCACACCGACGGCCACTACTACTTCACGGCCACCGCCCCCGAGTACGACCGCATCGTCCTGCGCCGCTCCCGCACCCTGAACGGCCTGTCCACGGCCGCCGAGTCGGTGCTGTGGCGGGCCCATCCCACCGGCGACATGGGCGCGCACATCTGGGCGCCGGAGCTGCACCGCATCGGCGGCAAGTGGTACATCTACTTCGCCGCCGCGCCCGCCGAGGACGTGTGGCAGATCCGCATCTGGGTCCTGGAGAACTCCCACCCCAACCCCTCCAAGGGCACCTGGGTGGAGAAGGGCCAGGTCAAGACCGCCTGGGAGACCTTCTCCCTCGACGCCACCACCTTCACCCACCACGGCTCCCGCTACCTCTGCTGGGCGCAGCACGAACCGGGGCTGGACAACAACACCGGTCTCTTCCTGTCCGAGATGGCGAACCCGTGGACTCTCACCGGTCCTCAAGTGCGACTGTCCACACCCGAGTTGGACTGGGAGTGCATCGGCTTCAAGGTCAACGAGGGCCCGTACGCCCTGAAGCGCAACGGCCGGATCTTCCTGACCTACTCGGCCTCCGCGACCGACCACCACTACTGCGTCGGCATGCTGACCGTCGACGCCGATGCCGACCTGATGGACCCGGCGAACTGGTCGAAGTCCCCGACCCCCGTCTTCACCAGCAACGACAGCACCAAGCAGTACGGCCCCGGCCACAACTGCTTCACCGTCGCCGAGGACGGCCGCAGCGACGTCCTCGTCTACCACGCCCGCCAGTACAAGGACATCGTCGGCGACCCGCTGAACGATCCCAACCGCCACACCCGCATCCAGAGGCTCCGCTGGAACCCGGACGGCACCCCGAACTTCGGCATACCCGTGGCGGACACGGCCGCCGCGACCGCCGCAACCGTCAAGGAGAGTAAGTGAGATGAGACGTGCCTACGCCGCTCTGCTGGCCCTCTGCCTGGCCCTCGCCGGCGCCCTGACCACCGCAGGTCCCGCCCAGGCCGCACCCCAGACCATCACCAACGGCACCCAGTTCACCGACCCTTCGGGCAACCCGGTGCACGCACATGGCGGCGGTGTCATCAAGGTCGGCGCTTACTACTACTGGTTCGGCGAGAACCGCAACGCCGACAACACCTTCCGCTACGTGGACGCCTACCGCTCCACCGACCTGAAGAACTGGGAGTTCAGGAACCACGTCCTGACCGAGTCCAGTGATCCGGAGCTCGGCACCGCCAACATCGAGCGCCCGAAGGTCATGTACAACGCCGCCACCGGCAAGTTCGTCATGTGGGTGCACAAGGAGAACGGCGTCGACTACAGCGAGGCCCGAGCCGCCGTCGCCGTGTCCGACACGGTCGACGGCAACTACAGCTGGCAGGGCAGCTTCCGCCCGCTCGGCCAGCACATGTCCCGCGACATCACGGTGTTCGTGGACACCGACGGCGCCGGATACATGATCTCCGCCGCCCGCGAGAACTACGACCTGCAGATCTACCGCCTGACCGCCGACTACACCGGCATCGCGAGCCTCGTCGCCGACCCCTGGCACGGCGGCCACCGCGAGGCCCCCGCCCTGTTCAAGCGCAACGGCGTCTACTTCATGCTGACCTCGGGCGCGACCGGCTGGAGCCCGAACCAGCAGCAGTACGCCACGGCCACCAGCATCGCCGGTCCCTGGACGGCGATGACGAACGTCGGCGACTCCACGACGTACGGCTCACAGACCGCGTACGTCCTCCCCGTACAGGGCAGTTCGACCACCTCGTACCTCTACCTCGGCGACCGCTGGGGCAACTCCTTCGGCGGCACCGTCAACGACTCCCGCTACGTCTGGCTGCCGCTGACCTTCCCCTCCTCGACGTCGATGTCCATGTCCTGGTCCCCGGAGGTCACCGTCGACGCGGCCACCGGATCGATCAGCGGGACGAGCGCCACGTACAACACGCTGACCGCCCGGCACTCCTCCAAGTGCGCCGACGTCACCAGTCAGTCGCTGTGGCAGGGCGCCCAGATCAAGCAGTACGACTGCAACGGCGGCGGCAACCAGAGGTACTGGTTCAAGTCGGCGGGCAGCGGCTACTACCAGCTGATGGTCAGGAACAGCTCCCTGTGCGTCCAGGAGAACGCGAACACGGTCACCCAGGAGAACTGCAACGCCTCCTCGACCGGCCAGCAGTGGTCGGTCACCACCACCGGCTCCTATGTGAACATCAAGTCCCGCGCGACCGGGGAGTGCCTGGACGTGAACGGCGCGTCCACCGCCAACTCCGCCGCGGTGATCACGTACACGTGCAACGGGGCGACGAACCAGCAGTGGACGCGCGGTACCTGAGGTGATGTCAGGCGAGCAGGTCGATCGCGTCGATCGACGTGCCCGCGCTGAGATAGCCGGTCGACCCCGAACCGCTCACCACGTCGATCCTCAGCACGTTGTACCGGCCGGTGTCCGTGAGCCAGGCACTCGCCGGGACGCTGTAGGTGAACGTGTGGTTGTTGCCCCGGTAGGACCCGTTGGTCAGGGACCGGGTGCCCGGCTGCGTGGGCGGGGAGGGGATCGCCGAGGTCCAGTCGTTGACGCCGATCTGCGGCCTGCCGTTGGCGTAGGCCGTCGTCACGCCGATGCGCAGGGTGTGCGCGGCGGCTGCCTGGGCGGCGGTCAGCCTGAAGTACACGAGCAGGCCGCTGTTGACGTCCTTCCAGAGGTAGCAGGGGAAGGACGCCGTCTCGTTGTCGCCGATCACCACGTTGCCGGTCCAGGCGGCGGCCCGGACGTCGGAGGGATGCGCGTACGTCATCAGGTCGGCGTTCTTGAACCCGCCCGGCGTGCCGTTCCAGTCACCGATACGCCAGATCGCGCTCGCGTTGCCCGGGTCGTTGGAGGACGGTACGGCGATCGTGTTGAGGGTGGTCGTGGCGCCGGCCGCGACGGTCACCGACCCCGTGTACACGGCGAGTTCGCCCTTGAAGACGTTCAGCCTGTACGTCCCCGGCAGCACACCCCCGATCGAGAACCAGCCGTCCGACGCCCGCGCCGAACCCCAGTACTGCGCCGCCGAGTTGGCGAGCCCGACCGTGTACGGGTACGCCGTGTTCCGGCCCGTGATCCCGACCCCGGCCACCGTGCCGCGCCCGCTCGCGCCGACGTACCCGGACATGCCGAGCGAGTCCGCCCACGACGTGGTGAGCGTGCCCGGGAACAGCGAAGAGGAGGGCGCCCCGCCGTCCGTGAGGGCGATGACGTACGGGCCCTGGAGGCCGAAGCGCTGGGCCTCGGTCTGGTTCTGGCCGTAGTACAGAATCTCGTACAGGCCACCGCCGTCCGCGCTCTGGTGGCGCAGCAGTGAGCGGTAGAACGGGCCGCCGGACGCCTTCTCGTGGTTGCTCCGCACGATCCACAGGCCGACGCCGCCGGCCGACCAGCCGACGTAGTCGTAGTCCATCACCCGACGCTTCGCGTAGTGCTTCGAGCGGGTCTGGCCGTCGGACTTCTCGAAGACGTCCGAGGCCTCGATGGTGGTGGGCGCGTAGGTGTAGGAGTCGGGCTCGTCGTTGAGGAACAGGCCCTTCTTCACGCGCAGGATGTAGCGGGTCACGGAGACCGACGTGTCGGCCTTGTTGGTCCACAGGTAGATGTTGTTCTCGCCGCTGCGGGCGGCGTAGTAGTGCCGCAGCGTGCCGTACGTGACCGAGATCAGGATCGTCGCACCCGACTGTCCGATGGTCACGGTGGACGTGCCGAGACCGGACTCGATGTGCGAGTTCATGCCGCCGTAGCCCTGGTACTCGGTGCCGCGGTAGACCAGCGAGGTCAGGTCGCCGTTGCTCTTGCTGACCTTGAAGACGAGGTTGGCGCCGGTGTCGACGACGTAGTGGGAGCCGTCGTCGCTCCAGCCGAAGGCCGCGGCGCGCGCTGTCCCGGCGAGGGCCGCGGTGCCTGCGGCGGCCGTGGCGCCGAGGACGAAGGTGCGGCGGCGAACGGATCTGTCAGGGGATCCGGACATGGGGGGTGCCTCCTTCGGAGTGTGGGGTTGCGGGTGTTGTGCAGGGTGACAGTCGAATCGACTTCGCGAAAGGGCTTGCGTGAGCTTGGAACTGCCAGGTCCTTTGAGTTCTCATCGACATCTAGAAAGCGCTTGTCGAAACGGGTACGGTCCAGGCGCACGCCGGGCCCATCCGAGCGAGGAGTCGCGCATGAGACGTTTCAGCGCCGTCGTACTGCTGGCCGCCACCTTGGGTGCCCTGCCCGTGCTCACGGCGGTACCGGCCCGGGCCGCCCACGCCCACTGCACCGCCACCGCCTGCCACTTCGACGTTCCGCCCGGAACGTACGACGTTAAGGTCCTCCTCGGCGGCGAGACCGCGTCGAGCACGAGCGTCACCGCGGAGACCCGCCGCGCCCTGCTCCCCGAGACGGCGGTCGAGGCCGGCGAGCGCGTCGCCCGCAGCTTCACCGTGAACGTCCGCACCCCCGAGGGCGAGCCCACGGGAGCCGACGGAACGCCCGGCCTGGACCTGCACCTCGGCGGCTCGGCACCCGCCCTGGCCGACATCGTGGTCACCCCGGCCCGGCATGCCCGCCAGATCCTCCTCGTCGGCGACTCCACGGTCTGCGACCAGCCCGGCGACCCGTACTCCGGCTGGGGCCAGCAGCTGCCGCAGTACCTGCGCAAGGGCCTGTCCGTCGCCAACTACGCCGACTCCGGCGAGAGTACGGTCAGCTACCTCGCCGACTCCCGCCTGTGGGCCACCGTCCAGCCACAGATCCGGCGCGGCGACCTGGTCCTGATCCAGCTCGCCCACAACGACAAGACGACCGACGGGGCGACGTACCGCGCGAATCTGGAAACCCTGGTGGCGGGCGTGCGGGCGAAGGGCGGGAAGCCGGTCCTGGTCACGCCGATCGTGCGCCGCTGGTTCAACGCCGACGGCACCCTGAACAACGACACGGCCCTGCTCGTGAACGGCCTGGGCGTGGACCACCCCGCCGTCATCCGCTCCGTCGCCGCCGCCCACGACGTCCCCCTCATCGACCTGACGGCGAGGACGAAGGCGCTGGTGGAGTCCCTCGGCGTCGAGGCGTCCAAGGCGCTCTACCTCTACAACGAGAAGCGGGACAACACCCACACCTCCGTACCCGGCGCCACGACCTACGCAAGCCTGGTCCGCGACGAACTCGTCGCCCGGCATCTGGTGCCGGAGCGCCTGTTGCGGGTGGGATGAACTCCTGGGGCGCTCCGACCGGAACCGGGGCGTCCCAGGTCCGGAACCGAGCCGGCGAGAAAGAGACCCGATGCACCTGCCTCCCGAAGACCGCACCCGCAGCCCGCGCACCGGCTACACCCGCGCCCACTGGGAGGCGGCCGCCGACGCCCTGCTCGCCGCGGTCGAGCCGTACGCCACCGAGGACCGTGCCCTCTACCATCTCCCCGGCGACCACGAGAGCTGGTCGGGCCGTCTCTCCGACGGCCTGGAGGGCTACGCCCGTACGCTGCTCCTGGCGGCGTTCCGCCGGGACGAGACGGTGTTGGAGCGCTACGCCGACGGCCTCGCGGCCGGCGTCCGCGGCGTCTGGCCCCGCGTCGAGGACCGCAGCCAGCCCTTGGTCGAGGCGGCCTCGATCGCGCTCGCGCTGCGGCTGACGCGGCCGTTGCTGTGGGACCGGCTGGACGACCCGGTGCGGCAGCGGGCGGCGGCCTGGCTCGGCGACGCGCTCACCGCCGAGGCCTGGCCCTGCAACTGGGAGCTGTTCCCGGTGACCGTGGGCGGCTTTCTCCAGGAGATCGGCCATGAGGCCGAGGAGTCGCGCAAGGCGATCGACCGGGGGCTGGAGCGCATCGAGAAGTGGTACGTCGGCGGCGGCTGGTACACGGACGGCGACGGCCGCAAGTTCGACTACTACAACGGCTGGGCCATGCACCTGTACCCCGTGCTGCACGCCTGGCTCGCGCAGGACGAACGGCTCCTCGACCTGTACGGCGGCCGGCTCTCCCGGCATCTGGAGGACTACGCCCGCCTGTTCGGCGGCGACGGCGGCCCCCTGCACCAGGGCCGCTCCCTGACCTACCGTTTCGCCGCGACCGCCCCGCTGTGGCTGGGTGCCCTCACGGGCCGCACACCGCTCGCGGCAGGGGAGACCCGGAGGATCTCCTCCGGCGCGCTCAAGTACTTCCTGGAGCGGGGCGCCGTGGACGCGAACGGACTGCTCACCCTCGGGTGGCACGGCCCCGACGAGGCGCTCCTCCAAGGCTATTCGGGCCCGGCGTCCCCGTACTGGGCGAGCAAGGGCTTCCTCGGCCTGCTCCTGCCGGCGGACCACGACGTGTGGACGGCGCAGGAGGAACCCGCCCCCGCCGAGCGCGAGGACGCGGTCACCGCGATCGCCGCCCCCAACTGGCTGGTGCAGTCGACGAGTTCGGACGGAGTCGTCCGCGTCCACAACCACGGCAGCGAGGACGTCCGCTACGACCCCTACTACACGCGGCTCGCCTACTCGACGGCGACGACGCCCGCACCGTCGTACGACAACAGCGTGATCGTCGGCGGCGATCCGAGCCGTACGGACATCGTGCCGCTCGGTGCGGGGGAGGGCTGGGCGGCCTCACGGCACTCGGGCGGTGACGGAACTCGGGTGACGAGCGTGGTGCTCGCGCAGGGGGCCGTGGAGGTGCGGGCCCACCTCGTGGCAGGTGCGGCGCCAGGGACGCCGGTTCGGATCACGGGCTGGGCGGCGCGGGACGGGATCCGCACCGAACTCCGCCCTGCCGCCCGGCTCGACGACGACCTCACCGGCGTCACCGACGCCGCACCGACCCTCTTCGTCGCCCTCGCCCGGCTCACGGCCGAACCGGAGCCCGCCCCGCTGGACGAGCTGGTGACCGTGCGCGTGGACGACGACGGCGGGATCCATGTCCGCTGGAACGAAGGCCGTGCGGTCCGCGTGCGGTTGGCGGACGGCGAAGGTGTCCACGTGCGGGTCAGCGACTGACCGCCTGGGCCGTGATGCCCGCCCGGTCGAGTGCTCTGGCGACGGCGGGCGGGTCCACCGGGTCACCGTCGGGATGGGCGCGCACGTGCTCCAGCAGCAACCGTGCGTCCAGCCCGTATGCCTCGGCGTCGGCCAGGAGGCTGTCCGCGCTCGGACCGGCGGTCGTGTCGTCGAAGTGGAGCCTCAGCTCCCTCAGCAGGCTGCCGCGGTCGACGAAGTCGCTCATGCCGCAGTCCAGGCCGTCGTCCTCGAGGCTGTCGGGGTAGGGCGCCCGGCTCCAGGTGCCGTTCTCGTACCAGTAGACGCAGCCGAGTTCGTACCCTTCCAGCCGGTCGCGCAGCTCCTCGTAGGGAAGCCAGTCGGGGCCGCCCGCCAGCATGTCGATGGGCGGCTTGTGCCACTTGACGCCGCTCGACTCGTCCTCGCCGTAGAGCACGAACCGGCCCTCGCCCATCCTGGACATGATCCACCAGGTGCAGCCGCAGTCGTCCCAGTGCAGGCCCGCCTCGTCGATCCAGTGCCCGACCCGGTGCACGCTCGGGCACCCTTCCTGCTCGGTGGTCGCCTTGACGGCGGCGAGCAGCGCCCACCGTGCCCACAGCACCTCGCCGGGCGGAAGGTCCTCCGGAAGTCCCGGTCGGTGAACGGTCATGTGCGCCCCCGTGTGTTCTCGTCGCGATGGTGATCGCCGCAACAGTACGACGACGGGCCGGCCCTCCGTCCGCGTGCCTCTCACTCATGGGACGACAGGGCCGGGACACTTCGGCCGGTACCGAAACGACCGGCGCCTAGCGTTCGGGGCATGACCGAAACAGCCCGGCTCACCCCGGCCGACGCCGTCACCGGCATGGTCGACCACGTCCTCACCCTGGCCGCGACCTGGCCGAACTGGGACGGCACGCCCGCCCGTGTCGACGACCGCGTCCACACCCCGCACAAGGCGATCCGCCGCGTCGCCGACCACCTGATCGACCACCTGGCCGAGCTGGAGGCCCGGCTGGCGGGTGAGGAGCCCCAGCCCGACCACTGGCACGCCTCCGGCATCACCACCGAGGCGGACCTCGCTCCCTTCACCCCGCAGGACCTCGACGAGGCCCGCAGCAGGCTGACCCGCCTCGCCCGGATCTGGGCCGACCGACTGGACGCCCTGAGCGACGACCAGCTCGACGACTCGCCCGGCGAAGGCTGGAGCTTCCGCGAACTCGCCCGCCACCTGGAGGGATCGACGTACTACGCGGACGCCGTCGGAGACCTGTCCTGACCGCCCGAGCACCGGAGGACCCCTCATGACCACGTTCGCCGGACTCCACCACGGCGACCAGCCCCTGCTGCTCCCCAACGCCTGGGACCACGCCTCGGCGCGGGCCCTCGCAGACCAGGGGTTCCGCGCGATCGGCACGACGAGCCTCGGTGTCGCAGCGGCCGCCGGTCTGCCCGACGGGGCGTCGGAGACCCGTGACGAGACACTGCGGCTCGCCCTGGCCCTCGGCTCGGATCCGTACCTTCTCTCCGTCGACGCGGAGGACGGTTACAGCGAGGATCCCGACGAGGTGGGGGAGTTCGCGAGGCACCTCACGGCTGTTGGAGCCGTCGGGATCAACCTGGAGGACCGTCTCGGCTCCACCGCGCTGCACGCCGCGAAGATCGCCGCGGTCAAGTCGGCGGCACCGGGTCTCTTCGTCAACGCCCGCACCGACACGTACTGGCTGGCAGACGGCGAGGGGACGATCGACCGGCTCGACGCCTACCAACAAGCCGGCGCCGACTGCGTGTTCGTGCCGGGGCTCAGCGAGCCCACGGGAATCGCCGCCCTGCTGAGGCACGTCGACGTTCCCCTCAACATCCTCTACGCACCGACCGGCCCCACTCTCCCGCACCTGGCCGACCTCGGCGTTCGCCGCGTCAGCCTCGGCTCGCTGCTCTACCGGCGGGCGCTGGGAGCGGCGTTGGAAGCGGTCGAGGCGATCAGGGAGGGCCGGGCGCCGGGCGGGACCGCCCCGTCGTACGGTGCCGTGGACGCCCTCGCCCGCCGGGGCGAGGTGGCCGAGGGGGCGTCGTCGGGCACGGGAGGGTCGGGGCGGGGCTGACGGAACCTCAAGGGGCCACGTCCGAGCTGATGTTGGGACAGGACGCATCCTCTCCCGTGGTGGCGGCCTATGACCTCCGCGAAGCCTCCAGTCTCAGTGGTCGGCGTGGCGCCTGGGGTGGCTGCGCCCGCCGTGCTCGCTGCCCGGCCAGTTCGCGAGCGCCACGTGCAGGGCGTCGACGGCACGCTCCCAGGACTCCCGTACGTCGCGGGGAGCACCGAAGGCGCCGGTGGACTCCAGGGCGCAGTAGCCGTGGAAGGTACTGCGCAGCAGGCGGACGGCGTCGGTGAGGTCGGGTTCCTCCAGGCCGTACGCGCGGAGCATCCCGTAGGTGATCTCGGCGGTGCGGCGCATGGCGGGGGAGTCGGCGACGAGCGTCTGGTCCAAGCGGATCTGCGTCGCCGCATAGCGGCCCGGGTGCTGAAGGGCGTAATCCCGGTACGCGTCCGCGAACGCGGCCAGCGCGTCCTTGCCGGCGCGTCCGGCGACGGCGGCGGCGATCCGGTCGATCATCTCGCCGCCCGCCAGCAGGGCGACCCGGGTCCGCAGGTCCTGCAGATTCCTGACGTGCGAGTACAGACTCGCGTCCTTCACCCCGAAGTGCCGGGCCAGCGCGGACAGGCTGACCTTCTCGAACCCGACCTCGTCGGCGAGTTCGGCGGCGGCCGCGGCGAGGCGGTCGGCGGTGAGTCCAGCGCGGGCCATGGGGTGGGTGACCTCCGGATACATGAGACTGGCCTAGGGCCCCTAGGGGGCATCCTAGTGAGTGCCGGGCCGGACCAGCCCCGTCTCGTACGCCAGGACGACGGCCTGGGCGCGGTCCCGCAGGTACAGCTTGGCGAAGATGCGGGCCACATGGGACTTCACCGTGGCCTCGCTCAGCGTGAGGTAGGCGGCGAGCTCCGTGTTGGACAGGCCTCGGCCCAGGAGCGTCAGGACCTCCAGCTCGCGGGGCGTCAGGGAGGCCAGGTCGGCGTGGACGGCGGGGGCGTGAGCGGCGGGGGTGGAGGCGAAGCGCTCGACCAGCCGACGGGTGATGGTGGGCGCCAGCAGGGCGTCACCCGTGCCGACCAGTCGTACGGCGGCCGCGAGGTGCTCGGGCGTGACGTCCTTGAGGAGGAAGCCGCTCGCGCCGATCGACAGGGCCGTGTAGACGTAGCGGTCCAGGTCGAACGTCGTCAGCATCAGCACCCGGCAGCCCGGTGCCTCTTCGAGGATCCGGCGGGTGGCGTCCAGGCCGTCCATGGTGGGCATGCGGATGTCCATCAGCACGACGTCCGGGCGGAGTTCGCGTGCCAGCGACACCGCCTCCAGGCCGTCCGCCGCCTCGCCGACCACCTCGATGCCGCGCACGGTCAGGATCAGCCGGAAGCCGGTCCGGATCAGCGTCTGGTCGTCGACGACGAGAACGCGGGGCGTCGGCTCGGTCACCGGTGTCGTCATGACAGGTCCGGGGAGCGGTCCAGGGGACGGTCCAGCGGGATGCGGGCCCGGACGCGGTAGCCGCCGCCGAGTCGCCGACGGGCGTCCAGATCGCCGCCGTACACCGCGACCCGCTCCCGCAGGCCCAGCAGGCCGCGCCCCGTTCCTCCCTGCAGACGGCTCTGCTTCGGCGAGGCCCCGCCGGTCAGCACGCTCGGCCCGGTGTTCAGCACCTCCACCCGCAGCGCGTGGTCCGCGTACCGCACCGTGACCTCCGCCTTTCCTCCGTCGCCGTGCCTGAGTGCGTTCGTGAGCGCTTCCTGGACGATGCGGTACGCCGTCACGTCGATCCCCTGCGGGAGGGGGCGGGGTTCGCCGGAGATCCGGACCTCGACGGGCAGCCCCGCGAAGGAGACGCGGTCGACGAGTTGGCCGAGCCGGTCCAGGCCGGGCTGAGGGGTGAGGTCGGCGGCGGTCCCGTCGTGCGCGACGTCCGTGTCGTCGTCCTCGCCGCTCGGCGACGGGGCCAGCAGCCCCAGCAGATGCCGTAGATCCGTCATCGCACCCCGCCCCGCGTCCTCCACCGCGCGCAGCGCCGCCGCGGCCTCGTCCGGCATGGTGCCCAGGACCTCGCGGGCGGCGCCGGCCTGGACGACCATGAGGCTGACGGTGTGGCTGACGATGTCGTGCAACTCGCGGGCGATACGGTCGCGTTCAGCCATGACCGCCGCGCGGGCCGCGCTCTCCCGCTCCCGCTCCAGCAGCCAGCCGCGCTCTCCGACGGCCTGCAGCCGGCGCCGCCGTGTCCGCAGCAGCGCGACGGTCAGCACGAGTACGGCCGCACCCGCCACCGCCGCCGTGACCCAGCCTGGTTCCCAGTCCCCCATGGGGCTCACCCTGACAGACGATCACCGCGAACGCATCGGCCCGGAGATGCAGGCCCTGCATCCGGAGGATGAGGTGCCCGGTGATGTGCCATCCGGGGAGGGATGTCCGGGCGCGGGTCCGCCTCGTAGCGTCCTGTCCATGAGCAGTGAAGGCAGCAAGGGAGAGGCCGTTGTCCGGCTCGACGGGGTGCGCAAGGAGTACGGCGAGACGACGGCGCTGGCCGGGGTGTCGCTGGAGATCCGTGCGGGAGAGGCGGTCGCCGTGATGGGGCCCTCGGGGTGCGGGAAGTCCACGTTCCTCAACATGATCGCCGGACTGGACCGGCCGACGGGCGGCACGGTCGTCGGCCACGGGGAGAACGTGGGGGAGCTGAGCGAGAAGGGGCTTGCGCTGTACCGGCGGCGCCGCATCGGCATGATCTTCCAGTTCTTCAACCTGATCGACGACCTGTCGGCCCTCGACAACGTGGCGCTGGCGGCCCAGCTGACGGGCACTCCGGCCCGGCAGGCCCGCCGTCGCGCCCTGGAGCTGTTCGACGAACTCGGCATCGCCGACCGGCGCAACGCCTATCCGGCCGTACTCAGCGGCGGAGAGCGCCAACGCGTCGCCGTCGCACGGGCGTTGGTGAACCGCCCCGCCCTGCTGCTGGCCGACGAGCCGACCGGGGCCCTGGACAGCCGCTCCGGCGAGCAGGTGATGGACCTGCTGCTCGACCTCAACCAGATCGGCCAGACACTGATCCTGGTGACCCATGACGAGCATCTCGCCCGGCGCTGCGCCAGCCGTCTGATCGAGTTCGCCGACGGCCGGGTGACCGGCGAGCACACCCTGGAGCCGTCCGCATGAGGGCCGTGTGGCGCGCCGCCCGCGCGGCGGTACGGCGGCGCAGACTTCAGACGCTCGTCATCGCGCTGGTGACGCTGACCTCGACGGCGGCCATGGTGGTGGCCCTCGGCCTGGTCGACGCGGCCTCCGCCCCCTTCGACAAGGCCTTCGCCGAACAGCGCGGCCCGCACGTCGTCGCCGCCTTCGACCCCGCCGAGGTCTCCGACGCACAGCTGGCGCGGACCGCTCGGCAGCCCGGTGTCGAGGCCGCCGCGGGCCCCTACGCCCAGGCCACGGTCGAACTCCCCGACGGCAGCATGAACTTCGGGCTCGGCAACGAGATCACGATCGTCGGCCGCGCCGACCCCGACGGCCCCGTGGACCGGCTGGACCTGTGGGCCGGCCGCTGGGCCACCCGGCCCGGCGAGGTCGTCCTGAACCGGCAGTCCGACTGGACCGCGGACGACCTCGGCAAGCGGCTCCCGATGCCCTCGGGCGGCCCTGACCTCACCGTCGTCGGGTTCGCCTTCGACCTGAGCCGCACCGCGGACGCCTGGGTCGCACCCGAGCAGATCGACGCCCTGCACCCGACGGTCACCCAGATGCTGTTCCGCTTCCCCGACGCCTCCACGGACGACCGGCTGCGCGCACAGCTCGCCACGGTGACCGAAGAGCTCCCGGCGGACGCGCTCGCCGCCTCCCGGTCGTATCTCAGCCTCAAGCACCAGGTGAGCAGCTCGGCCCGGGCATTCACGCCCTATCTGATGGCCTTCGGCATCCTGGGCATCGCGGTCGCGGTCCTCATCGTCGCCAACGTCGTCAGCGGTGCCGTGATCTCCGGCTTCCGGCACATCGGCGTGCTCAAGGCCCTGGGGTTCACCCCGGGTCAGGTCGTCGCCGTCTACCTCACGATGATCTCCGTACCCGCGGTGCTCGGCTGCGCGGTCGGCACCGCGGTGGGCAACCTGCTGGCACGCCCCTTCTTCGGATTCGTGTTCACGGGGCCGGACGCGGGGGTGTTCCACGACACCGTCACGGTCGCGCCCTGGATCAACGCCCTCACCCTGCTCGGCATGCCCGCCGTCTGCCTCCTCGCCGCGCTCGGCCCCGCGCTGCGCGCCCACCGGATGTCGGCGGCGCGGGCCATCAGCGCGGGCAGCGCCCCACGTGCCGGCCGTGCGCTGGGGATCCAGCGCCGGCTGGCCGGCAGCAGGCTGCCGCGCTCGGTGAGCCTGGGGATGGGCCTGCCGTTCGCCCGGCCCGGCCGCAGCGCCCTGACGCTCGCCGCCGTGGTCCTCGGCGTGACCACCGTGACCTTCGCGACCGGCCTGGCGACGACGATGACCCGGTTCGGCGAGGCCGGACGCGACGCGTTCCAGGTCACCGTGTACGCGTCCAACTTCAACAACGGCAAGGAGCTCCAGCCGGAGCACGCCGACCGCGAACTCCACTCACTCCTCGCGGAGTTGCCGGGGGCCACCGAGGTCACCGCCCGTGCGTCCGTCGACGTACGCCTCGTGGGGTCCGCGCATCCGGTGATCCTCGAAGGGCGTCGTGGCGACCGGACTCAGCTGGACAGCGTGCTCACGGCGGGCCGATGGCCACGGGGTGCCGGCGAGGTCGTGGCCGGCTCGGCCTTCCTGCGCCAGAACGGCGTACGGGTCGGCGACCGGGTCAGCCTGGAGAAGGGCGGCCGGGCCGAGAAGGTGCTGGTCGTCGGGGAGTTCATGGAGAGCAACGCCCGGGTCGTGGTCGGCGGCTGGACGGCGCTGACGGCACTCGCCCCGGACGAGCGGCCCATCGCCTACCACGTCGCCCTCAGCGACGGCACCGACCCGAACGCCTACGCCCGCGCGGCCCGTGCCGCCGACTCCGGGATCACACCCGATGTGAGGGACGCCAACGCCGTCACGCAGACCATCATCGGCTCGGCCACCGCCCTCACCGTGATGCTCACCGTCGTCGCGTCCCTCGGCGTCTTCAACACCGTCGTCCTCAACACCCGTGACCGCAGGCGGGACTTGGGCATGCTGAAGTCGATCGGCATGACCCCGCGACAGGTCACGGTGATGACGGTGACGTCGATGGCGGTCCTCGGCGCACTCGGCTCCCTGCTCGGCATCCCGTTGGGCGTGGCGGGCTACCAGCTGGTGATCCCCCGGATGGTGGACGCCGTCGACATCACCCTGCCCGCGTACATGACGGACGTCTGGCGGGCGCCGGCCCTGGCCGGACTGGCCCTCGCGGGTGTGGTGATCGCGGTGCTGGGGGCGTTCGTCCCGGCGCGGAGGGCGGGGCGGCTGACGATCGCGGAGGTGCTGCGGAGCGAGTGAGGTGAGCCGGGCGGTCTGCTCGGACCCCCTTGCCACCGCGCAGGCGCTCTCATGACTCGTCTGACTCGTCAGGCACTCGGCGGGACATGAAGAGTGCCTGCTCACCGGCCGACTCCGTGCCGTCGTAGAGCGAGGTGTCCAGCCCGCAGAAGCTGAAGCCCATGCGGAGGTAGGCGCGAATCGCGGGAGCGTTGATGTTGCTGACCTCGAGCCAGACATGGCCGGCCCCGCACTCCCGCGCGAAGCCGAAGGCGTGGTTCATCAGGGTGCGCCCGATCCCCTTGCCCCGCCACGCCGGGGCGACCTCGATGTCGCGGACGGTCAGGCGGGCGTTCCATGGAGTGAAAGAGGTCTCCACCACGCCGCACAGCCGGTCCCCGTCGACGGCGACCACCGTCCGGGCCGGCGCGGAAGTGCCGTCGTCGTCCTCGCTGCCGTCCTCGGCGGGGAAGACCTTGTGGAGGGGAGGCTGCACGGGAACCTGGCGGATGCCGAAGCCGTCGCCGGTCGCGGCCACCTCGAACACGGAGTCCGTGGTGAAGGAACCGTCGAGTTCCGCAAGGGCCGTCCCGTCCTCGGGCCGCGCCGGCCGGTAGAGGACGGTCCCCGCCACGCCGAGCACCGTCGCATCGTCCCCAGTCGTCTCCATGGCACGACCGTACGGCGGACCTGGACCTCCCGCCCGGACGGGGTGCACAAGACCGTCCGGGCGAGGGCATCCACGCGGGCCGGGATCAGCCGATCGGCGCGTAGAGCACCCCGAGCTTGTCGATCTCGTCCCCCGAGCGCCCCGTGAACCCGACGATCTGCCAACCGGACGGCGCCGTGAAGGTCTTGGCGTCCGAGGTGGCCGTACCGGCGGCGAGGGTGCGGCCCTTGTCGGTGGTGAAGGCGGCCGAGAAGATCCGGGTCCGGCCGTCCTTCTGGCCCTGCGTCAGCTTTACGGCGGTGAGGTGCTCGCCACTTGCCAGAGTCAGGGACGTCGCCGTGCCGCCCGAACCGCCGTGGGTGAGGGCCGTGCCGCCGTCGTGCGTGAGGGACACCGCGTCCAGGCGGGTGCCGCCGCGCAGGGTGAGCGTGCGCGGGGACACGGACGCCGGCAGGTTGTCCGCGTCGTTGAAGGCGGTGCCGTGCGGGCCGCCGAAGAAGTCGCCCGCCCTCAGGGACGAGTTGAGGGTGTAGGAGAAGTCGACCGTGTGCGGGAAGTGGTCGGAGAGGTGCTTGCCGTCCGAGCGGAGGAACTTCGCCCAGTCGTTGGTGTAGCGGGTGGCGTTAAGGCTCAGCAGCTTGCTGCCGCGGTAGAGGACCTTGTCGACGACCTCGCAGTCGTCGGTCGGTGCCGCCGCGTCGCACAGCAGGGCGTCGCTGCCCGCCGCCGGAGGTGTGCCGCCCTTGACCAGTCGCACCCAGGCGTCGGTCAGGCCGTTCTCGGCGACCAGCGTGCGGATGTTGTCGCCGGTGCGCGTGTAGCGGGTGTTGGTGTCGCCCATGACGATGACGGCGTTGCCGGACGAGTTCGCCTGGATGAAGTCCGAAAGCTGCTCGACGTTGGCGCGGCGGGCGGCGAGGGCGGCGTCGTCCGAGTCGGCGTTGGTGTGCACGTTGTAGAGGTCCACGAACACGCCCTCGGCGAGGCGCACCCGGGCGAGCGTGAAGCCCTTCGGGGTCAGGCAGTTCGTGCCGGTGCAGTCGTTCCACTTCACCCGCTCGAAGTCCTCGAAGGACTGGTCCGAGAGGGTGTTGAGGCCGTCACCGATGCCCGCGCCGCCGCTGGTCGCCGTGCGGTACGGGTGGGTGTCGTTGGCGTACAGCGAGGCGTGGTAGTTGAAGTCCTCCTGGACGTTGACGATGTCGTACGGGGCAAGACGCTGCCCGATGAGCGGGGTGTTCGTCTCGGGGTCGCTGTCGCCGAGGCCGAGCGGGAGGCCCGCGACGTTGTACGTCAGGACGTTGAAGGTGCCGGAGTCGGCGGCCGTCGCGGGCGTGGCCGCGGTGGCGGCGAGGCCGGTGAGGGCCAGCGCGGCGGCCGCGAGCGTGCCGATGAGTCTTCTCATGGTGGGGGAGTCTCCCGGGGTGACGGGGGCCAAGAAGATGAGCGCTGCTCAGGTTCCGTGTCAACCAGGGTGACGCACAAGGGCCGTTGGGGAAACAGTGAAGGGCGTGGCGTTCCGCCGCGTCCGGGGCACCCGGCCGCCACCCGCCGCTCGTTCAACGTTCATGTTTCGCCTTGATCCTCCACACACGGCGCAGCAGCGCCGTAGAAGGCGGCGGCATCCAGGAGGCCTTTCATGGGACACGGACACGCGCACGGTCATCACCATCACGGACACGACCATGACCACGACCACTCGCACGGCGCGGCGGCATCCGCCCTGCCCGCCGCCTTCGACACCGCCGTGCCCGACGAGGCCCTGACCCCCGAGCAGCAGTCGCGCCGCACACTGCTGCGCCGGGCGGGTCTGCTGGGCGCCGGGCTGGCCGCAGGCAGCGTCGTCGCCCCGGCCACGGCCGCCGCCACACCCGCCGCCTCCGCGTCCGCCGCCTCGGCCTCGGGGGGCCGTAGAACCAACGGCTTCCTGTGGCTGGCCGGTGACCACCACATCCACACCCAGTACAGCAGCGACGGCAAGTACCGCGTCGTCGACCAGGTCCGCCAGGGCGCCAAGCACGGCATGGACTGGCTGGTCATCACCGACCACGGCAGCACGACCCACGCCAGGATCGGCGTCGAGAAGGTCAACCCGGACATCCGGGCGGCCCGGGCCGCGTACGAGGACACGCTCGTCTTCCAGGGCCTGGAGTGGAACATCCCGGCCGCCGAGCACGGCACCGTCTTCGTGCACCCCGGCAAGAACGAGGTGTCCGTCCTCAAGCAGTTCGAGAACGACTACGACGGCAGTGTGAAGAACGCCGGCGACTCGACGCCGACCAATGAGGCGCTCGCCGTCGCCGGGCTCAACTTCCTTGCCGAGCAGGTGGAACGGCGCAAGGTCAAGGACGCGCTGATGCTCGCCAACCACCCGGCGCGCCGCGGTGTCGACTCCCCGCACGAGATCCGCGGCTGGCGTGACGCGGGCCGGACCCGGCAGATCGCCATCGGCTTCGAGGGCGCCCCGGGCCACCAGGCGGCCGGCCTGCCCGCGCCCCTCGGCATGGCCCGCGCCCGCGGCATCTACGACAACAACCCCAGCGCCAACTCCTTCGCCGGCTACCCCCTGGAGAGCTACCGCACCTGGGGCGGCTTCGACTGGATGACCGCGACCGTCGGCGGCCTGTGGGACAGCCTCCTCGCCGAGGGCAAGCCGTGGTGGATCACCGCCAACTCCGACTCCCACCAGGTGTACGGCGACACGGCCGCACGCGGGGGCGGCAACTTCGAAGCCAACGGGCGCTACGACGACCCGGTCTACGCCGGCCGGATCGACATCACCCAGGGCGACTACTGGCCCGGCCAGTACAGCCGTACGCACGTCGGCGCCGACGGTTTCTCCTACGCCGCCGTCATGGACGGCATCCGCGCGGGCCGCATCTGGGTCGACCACGGCCAGCTGCTCAGCGGCCTCGACGTCCGCGTGATGGGCGGCCGCCGCTGGGCCACGCTGGGCGGCGCCCTGCACGTCAGGAAGGGCACGAGCGTCACCCTGACGGTCGACGTGGCGATGGCGGGCGGCCCCAACTGGGCGGGCTTCGTCCCCGAGCTGGCCCGTGTGGACGTCATCCAGGGCGATGTGACCGGCCCGGTCGCGGACAAGGACACCTTCACGGCGCCGACGGCGAAGGTGGTCAAGTCGTACGAGGTGAACAAGTCGTCCGGCGTCGTCAGCCTCACGTACGACCTCGGCAAGGTCGACCGCCCCGTCTACGTCCGTCTGCGCGGCACGGACGGCAATCGCACAGCCGTCGGCGCGATGGGCGCGGCCGTCGACCCGGCCGGCCCGGCCATCGACGTCGTCGGCGACGCCGACCCGTGGCGCGACCTGTGGTTCTACACCAACCCGGTGTGGGTCCTGCCCTCGTGACACCGTACGCCGTAACGGTGGACGCGGACGTCCGGGACCTCCGCACGGCCGACCACCTGCTCCACCGCCTCGTGGCCGAACTCGCTCTCCCCGAAGGCACGTTCGGCTGTACCCACCTGGTACGGGGAGACCGCCCGAGGGTCGTCGTCTCCCTCACCCTGCCGTCGGAGCCGCTCCTGCGTACCGCCCAGGAGCGGCTCACGACCGGCGGATACGAGGTGTCACCCGGCCCACCCGACACGGTGGGCCGGGCGGTCCTCTACCCGGGCGCCCCCGCACTCACCGGCACCCTGACGATCGCCGAACTGCTGTCCCGCTCGGCGATCGACCGAGTGACGGTCCTGGGCGCACCGGGCCGCCCGTCGCCGGAGACCCGCCTGATCACCGGCGACCACGTACGCCCGCAATGGCAGAACGAGGAACTCGTCCTGACGACCATGCCGGCGGCGGGCGGCACGCTCGTGCCCTTCGAGGTGGCGGACCCCACGCCGTGCTGTGCGGATCACTGAGGGGGCGGGCCGTACGCCGGGGATGGCGAGGGTGACGACCGACCGTCGTCGCCGTCGCCCTCACCCGTTCACCCCCGTGTAGTGCCGCAGCCCCCACCCCCACAGCATCCGCGCCCCCAGATAGGCCAGCAGCCCCAGCAGGGGTGAGGACGCCGCCAGCCAGTAGGGGACGGCGGTGCTGTGGCCGGTGAGGACTGCCGCCGGGAAGTAGGCGACGAAGGCGAGCGGGAGGGCGAAGGTGAGGAAGCCGCCGACTACCTTGGGGAGGACGTTCAGGGGGTAACTGCCGAAGGTGCCGAGGAGTTCCTCCAGCCAGCGGCCCCAGTGGTCGGCGGCGGGAAAGCGCAGGCACGCGGAGGCCACGACCGTGAACAGGGCCGCCTCCAGGAGCATGCCGCCGATGACCGCGGCGATCAGGTAGGAGACACGGCCCGCCGTCCAGTCCAGGTCGCTGCGGCCGAGCGCGCCCACCATCAGGCCCGCCGCGACCGTCAGGTCGCCGATCGCGTTGGTCGGGAAGTAGTCGAGCTGGACCTGGCGGTGCACCGGCATCGGGCGCAGCAGGTAGATGTCGATCCGTCCCTCCTGGACCTGCCGGCCGATGAAGTGCACACGGCCCAGGAGCAGGACGAACAGACCGTGCGCGAGCATCCGGATCGCCGGGATCAGCAGGACGTCGGAGCTGTCCCAGCCGCCCATCCCCGTGAACCGGGCCAGCAGCACCGTCGCGAACACGATCACCGACATCTGCCAGATCGCGCCGATCGCGATGTTCAGCAGGAACTCGGTGCGGTACTCCATCGCGGCCCGGATGTTGAGCAGCGAGATGCGCCACACGAGGCGCACGGACTTCACGGCCTTCGACGTCATCTCAGCCTCCCTGCGAGATCACGCGCCGGGCGGCCCGCCGCCACACCCACCGGGTGACCAGCGCCAGTGCCACGACCCAGGCGGCCTGAATCGCCAACTGGACCCCCACGTCCGAAAGTCCGATCCGGCCGACGTAGATCGACAGTGGCACGCTCAGCGTCGCCTGGAAGGGAAGGAAGCCGCTCAGCGTGATGAACCAGTCCGGGAAGAACCACAGGGGCGCGTACACCCCGGACAGCAGGTTCTGCGCGAAGATCAGGATCAGCATCGCGGAGTTGTTGCGGATGGTGAAGAAGCAGAGCTGGTCGAGGAGGAGCATGACGTAGTACAGGACCCACTGGCCCAGCAGCATGCTCAACACGAACGCCCCCGCCGTCGTTGCCGACTCCGGCGGTTCCACGACCCCCGCAACCAGGCACAGCGCGTATCCGCCCAGTGCCCACGCCAGCCCGTACAGCTGCTCGCCGAGGGCCCGCAGGGCGTAGTACCGCTGGGGCGGCAGCGGGCGCAGGTACCAGTACACGATCGTGCCGAAGTGCATGTGCTGCAGGACGGTGTCACGGCCCGCGTACTGGTCCAACTCCCGCAGCCGGGAGGCGAGTACCGCCAGGACGGCATACGTGACGGCCTGCTCCCGGGTCAGTCCGGCGGTCGTTCCCGTGTGTGCGTACAGGCCGCGCCACAGCGACGCCACCAGGACCACCTGGACGGTCAGCCGGAGCAGGACGGCGGTCATCCTCGGCGGTGTGTGCAGCTCACCGAGCGGCGTGACGCGGGCCGCGCGCCAGCCGTGCAGTACGGAGGCCATCTCAGGCTCCTCCCGCCGCGGGCCCGGCATGCACGTACGCCGCCCGCATCACGTCCTCCAGGTCCGCCTCGTCGAGGGCGAGGTCCGTCACCTCGTACCGCTCGATGACCTGTTTCAGCGCCTGGTGCACGGTCGGCGCGTCGGGACCGTCGGGGCCGAAGACCGCCTGCGGGCCCTCGCGGCGCAGCAGTGCGATGCCCGGCAGGGACCCGACCTCGGCGTGCGGGTCGGCGAGCGTCACCCGGACCTGCCAGGTCGAGCCGAACGTGCGGCGGATCTCGTCGAGGGTGCCGTCCAGGACGAGCCGCCCGTGGTTGATCAGGACGACCCGCTCGGCGAGCCGCTCCACCTCGGTCATGTCATGGGTGGTGAGCAGGACCGTACGGCCGCGCTCCGCCACCTGGTGCCGCAGGAACTCCCGCACCTGCTCCTTCACCACCACGTCCATGCCGATCGTCGGCTCGTCGAGGAAGACGACCGGCGGGTCGTGCAGCAGCGCGGCGGCCAGGTCGGAGCGGACCCGCTGGCCGAGGGAGAGGTGACGGACCCTGGTGTCCCAGAAGGAGGAGAGGTCGAGGAGGTCGTCGAACTCGGCCAGTCTGGCGGCGTGTTCGGCCTTCGGCACCTCGTAGATGTCCCGCAGGATCGCGAACGACTCGCGCACCGGGAGGTCCCACCACAGCTGGGTGCGCTGCCCGAACACCGTGCCGATGTTACGGGCGTTGCGCTCCCGCTCCTCGTACGGCACCACGCCCGCGACGCGGGCCTCGCCGGCGGTCGGGGTGAGGATGCCGGTGAGCATCTTGATGGTGGTGGACTTCCCGGCGCCGTTCGGTCCGAGCAGGGCGAGGAGTTCGCCGGGGGCGACGGAGAAGGTCACGTCACAGACGGCGTGCTTGGCGACCTTCTGCGGGTCGACCAGGGACCGGAGCGCGCCCCCGAAACCGGGGCGTCGGACGGTGGTGTGGAAGGTCCGGGAGAGACCGCGAACCTCGATGCCGGCACTCAATGGACATCAACTCCCTTGACTGATCCCTTGACTGAAAAGCAAGTGGGAAGAAGGTCACGGCCGGTCGGCACCCGTGCCGACCGGCCGCATGCGGACGTATGTCACTCAGTGGTCGAGAACACGAACGAGAACTCCGTCGGCTCCGCCGTCAGGAAGTACTGCGGCAGCGGACCCGGGCCGCAGGACTGCGAGCCGATGCCGTGCTGGCCGTGGTCGAGGTTGATCCAGAGCGTGTCGCCCGGCGTGAGGTCGGTCAGGTGCCGGGCCGCGTCCAGCTGCTCGTTGGTCCAGCGGCGGGCGCTGAACCAGAACTCCGGGTCGCCCTCGATCCGCAGCCCGCCCAGTTCGGCCCAGCGGACGTCGGCGCGGGCGCCGTTCTCCTGGGGCCGCACGTATGGGGTGTGCAGGGCGTCGATGCCCGGCAGCCACTGACCGAGCATCGAGGCGGCGCGGGTGTCGGGGTACGCCTCGGCGCCGCCACCGAAGTACAGGACCTCCTGCGCGGCGTCGGTCGGCAGGCCGAAGCGGACGCCGAGGCGGGGCAGCGGAACCGTCCAGTGGCCCTCGGGAGTCACGGACACCGTCAGCTTCAGCCGGGTGCCGTCGGACGTCCAGCGGTACACCGTGCGCAGGCCCACCTCGGCGGCGGCGGGCGCCACCCGGGCGCGGACGGTCAACGCGTCGTCGGCCAACTCCACGGCGTCCAGCCGGTGTTGCATGCGGTGCAGGCCGAGCTTGCGCCACAGCACGCCGTAGCGCGTGTCGTCCTGCCAGGACGCGCCGTCGTCGTTGTCCGTCGTCGCCCGCCACACGTCCAGGCGCAGCCCGGTCACGTCGAGGCCGCAGATCGTCGTCGGCCGGCCCGAGCGGGCGTCGAAGGTCGCCGGGCCGAGGGTGATCAGCCGCTCGCCGGGCACGGGGCGCTGAGAGGCGGCGACGGTGACGGCTGTGCGCGGGCTGACGGTCTCCTGGCCCCACGCCACCTCGTGGCCCTTGGGCCCCCAGGCCGTGTCCTCGGCGAGCAGCGCGCGGACCGTCCACTGGACGTCGTCGCCGTTGCCGTCGGGTGCGGCTGCCGGCAGCTTGACCTCCGCCGACTCACCCGGCGCGAGCGGCGGCACGGCGAGCGTGTGCGCGCCCGTGGGGAGTCCGTCCACCTGGTAGGAGAACTCGAACTCCAGATGCGACAGATCGCCGAAGTCGTACGCGTTCGTCACCCGTACGGTGCCGTCCGCGCCGTCGCCCTCGATGCGGACCGGTTCGATGACCTTCTTGTACTCGACGAGCCCGGGGGACGGGGTCCGGTCCGGGAAGATCAGGCCGTCGCAGACGAAGTTGCCGTCGTGCAGCTCCTCGCCGAAGTCGCCGCCGTAGGCGTAGCCCAGCTCCGGGTGCTTGATGCCGTGGTCGATCCACTCCCAGATGAAGCCGCCCTGGAGCCGGTCGTGCGCCTCGAAGATCCGCTGGTAGTCGGCGATCCCGCCCGGGCCGTTGCCCATCGCGTGCCCGTACTCGCACTGGATGAAGGGGAGTTCACGCCTCTTCCCCGCACCCCCGTCCAGGCCCCGCCCGATTCGCTCGACCTCCTCGTGGGAGGCGTACATCCGGGAGTACACGTCGGTGTCCCGGCAGTTCCAGTCGCCCTCGTAGTGCACGAGCCGCGAGGAGTCCCGGCCGTGGATCCACTCGGCCATCGCGGTGAGGCCGCGCCCGGTGCCGGCCTCGTTGCCGAGGGACCAGAGGACGACGGACGGGTGGTTCTTGTCGCGCTCGACCATGCGGGCCGCCCGGTCCAGCAGGGCCGGGGTCCAGCGGTCGTCGTCGACGGGGTTGTCGCGCCAGCCCTGCTCGGTGAAGCCGTGGGTCTCCAGGTCGCACTCGTCGATGACCCACAGGCCGTACTCGTCGCACAGGTCGAGGAAGGCCGGGTGCGGCGGGTAGTGCGAGGTGCGCACCGCGTTGAGGTTGTGCCGCTTCATCAGCAGCACGTCCTCGCGCATGGTCTCCACGTCGAGGGCGCGGCCCTGTTCGGGGTGCCACTCGTGCCGGTTGACGCCCTTGAAGAGGATCGCCTTCCCGTTGACCTTGATCAGGCCGTCCTCCAGGGCGACCGTACGGAAGCCGATGCGCAGCGGCACGCGCTCGCCTGCCGTGACCAGCTCGCCGTCGTACAGCTTCGGCGTCTCCGCCGACCACGGGTCGACCGCGACGGTCACCTGCTCGCCGGTCGCGACATCGATGTCGAGGCCGGGCACGGACACCCGCCCGTCGACGTCGGAGTCGACGCGCAGGGTGCCCTCGCCCGTGGTGTGGTCGTAGGAGGCGTGCACGAAGAAGTCGCCCGCGCTGCCCGCCGGGCGGTGCAGCAGGGTGACGTCACGGAAGATGCCGGGCAGCCACCACTGGTCCTGGTCCTCCAGGTACGAGCCGGCCGACCACTGGTGCACCCGGACGGCGAGCACGTTGCCGGCCGGCTTCAGCAGCTGCCCGACCGCGAACTCGTGCGGCAGGCGGGAGCCCTTGAACTCACCGAGCTCCGTGCCGTTCAGCCAGACGCGCGCGCAGGACTCGACGCCGTCGAAGCGCAGCACGGCGCCGCCGTCGTCCTGGGCGGGCCAGTCGTCCGGCAGGTCGAAGACGCGCAGGTGGTCGCCGGTCGGGTTCTCCGTCGGCACGTGCGGCGGGTCCACCGGGAACGGGTAGAGGTGGTTCGTGTAGATCGGCGAACCGAAGGCGCCGTCGCCCTGCAGAACCCAGTGGCCGGGGACCGTGACCTCGGCCCAGCCCCCGGCGTCGTATCCCTCCCCGGCGAACGAGTCGTCCTCGGCGTCGGCGGTCGCCGACAGACGGAAGCGCCAACTACCGTTGAGGGACAGGGACTTGGCGTCCGAGGAGGCGTACCGGGCGCGGGGCGGGAGGGCCCCGCGGCCCGGGGAGACGTCCTCGACGTAGTCGACGGATGCGGTCGTGCGGAAAGACATCGGTCTCCTTGATCAGCCCTTGATACCTGTCTGTGCGATCCCCTGTACCAGCCAGCGCTGAAGGAAGAGGAACACCAGCAGCAAGGGCAGGATAGAAATCGCGGTCGCCATGAAGATCTGGTGGAACACGACGGTCTGGCCGGTCGTGTACGAGGAGAGCGCGACCTGGACGGTCCACGCGCTGGGGTCCTGGCCGATGACCAGCGGCCACAGGAAGGAGTTCCAGCCGTTGATGAAGGTGATGGTGGCGATGGCCGCGAAGAAGTTCAGCGAGTTCGGTACGACGACACGCCAGTAGGCGCCCCAGTACCCGAGCCCGTCCACGCGCGCCGCCTCCTCCAGCTCCTTCGGGAACCCCAGGAAGTACTGCCGGAACAGGAAGCAGGTGAAACCACTGAAGAGGCCCGGGACGATGAGACCCCGGTAACTGTCGACCCAGCCGAGCGACGACACCAGCACGAAGCTGGGCACGAAGGTCACGGCGGTCGGGACCATCAGGGTGCCCAGGACGACGTAGAAGATCTTGTTGGCGTGCTTGTACGGGATGCGCGCCAGGCCGTAGCCCGCGAGGGAGCACACCAGCAGGACGCCGACGGTGTGCAGGACGGCGACGACCGTGGAGTTCCACATCGACCGGGCGAAGGGCACCTGCGAGGAGTCGAACGGGGAGGTGATGTTGCCCCACTGGATGTCGGTGGGGAAGAACGTCCAGTTCTCTCCGGTGATCTGGGCGTCGGTGGAGAGCGCGTTGCGGACCAGGATGTAGAAGGGGACCAGGAACAGCAGGGCGGCGATACCGGTGGCGACGTAGAGGCCGGTGCTGCCCATCACGCCGCCCCCGCGCCGGGCGCGGCGGGGCCTTCCTGCGGGAGCGGTCTTGCGGATGTCGGGCGTGGTGGTGGTCACTTGGACTCCTCCCCCCTTCCGAAGCCCATGAGCTTGCCCTGGAACAGGGTCACGACAAGGATCAGCACGGTGAGGATGACGGCACCCGCGCTGCCGGCGCCGTAGTCCTGGTTCTCGCCCAGGGCCTTGAAATACAGCTCCATGAGCGGCGGGCGGCCCCAGGTCGTCTTGTCCAGCAGGTTGTAGAACTCGTCGAAGGCCTGGTAGGCGGCGATGAGCAGCAGCAGGACGACCGCGGTCGAGGTGGCCCGCAGCTGGGGCAGCGTGATGTACCGGAAGGTCTGCCAGCCCGACTTGGCGCCGTCGATGGCGGCGGCCTCGTACAGCTCGGCCGGGATGTTCTGGAGGGCCGCGATGAACAGGATCATGTAGAAGCCGGACTGCAGCCACAGGCGGGCCGTGACGATGACCAGCCAGTACCAGGGCGGGTTGGGGTCGGCGAGCCAGGCGATGTTCTCGATCCCGAACCAGCCGAGGAGGGTGTTCATCAGGCCGAAGCGGACGCCGCTGAAGATGGACATCTTCCAGATCAGGGCGGCGGCGACATAGCTCACCGCGGTCGGCAGGAAGAACACCGACCGGAAGAACGCCCGCATGAAGCGCAGCCGGTTCACCAGCAGGGCGAGGCCCAGCGACAGGGCCCAGGTGGTGGGCACGATGAACGCGGCGAAGACGGTGAAGGTGCCGAGCGAGCCGACGAAGTCGTCGTTCGTCAGCATGTGCCGGTAGTTGTCCAGGCCGATGAACTTCTCCGGCGTGACCGTGAACCGGGCCTCGAAGAAGCTGAGGTAGACGCTCCAGCCGATCGGGACGTAGATGAAGATCGCCAGCCCGACGAGGAACGGGCCGGTGAAGAGCCAGAAGTTGAAGGTGCTGTTGCCCCGCAGACCCCGCCGCGACGCGGCCGGGGAGGCCTTCGCCGGGGCGGGGCTCGCGAGGTCGGGCTTGGTGGTCGTCGACATGTCGTGGTCCGTCCGCCGGCCTATCCGAAGAGCTTCTCGAGCTCGCGGTTCACCGCCGCGTCCGCCTTGTCGAGCGCCGCCTCCGGGTCACCGCCCTTGCGGACGGAGTTGGCGAAGACGTCCTCCAGCGCGGTGATCATGGCCTGGGTCCAGCCGATGTTGTCGAAGTGGCCGAACTCGTTGAAGAGCTTGACGCCCTCGGCCGGCAGGCCCGACTTGAGCTTGTCGGCGCTCTCGGCGATCGAGGTGCGGGGCGGGATGTGGAAGCCGTAGGAGGTGGCCCAGTCCTCCTGGTACTCCTTCTGGTCGATCCACAGCCACTTCACGTACTCCTTGGCCGCGTCGACGTTCTTGCCCTTGGCGTTGACGAACATCGACCAGCCGCCGTTGTAGACCGACTGCTTGCCGTTGTCCGTGACCTTCGGGAAGGGGAAGACGCCGATGTCGTCCCCGAGGGTCTGCTGGAACTGCGGCATCGCCCACATGCCGCAGAACTGCATGGCGCACAGGCCCTGGTTGAGCGCGGAGGGGTCCCAGTAGTCCGTCGGGGCGCCGAGCAGGAGGTCGCCGCTGGTGAACAGCTTGCGCATCTTCTTCAGGCCCTCGACGACGCCGTCCGTGTGGTAGGCGATCTGGTTCTTGTCGTCGAGGGTGTCGGCGCCGGCGGACCAGATCATCGGGTTGACGACGGCGTGCAGGTCGTTGCCGAGGTACAGGCCCTTGACGTTGCCGGTGGTGAGCTTGGCGGCCGCCTCGATCAACTCGTCGAGGGTCTGCGGGACCTCGACGCCGGCCTTCTCGAAGAGCGACGGCCGGTAGAAGAAGAACTGCGGGTCGTCGATCATGCGGACGCCGTATATCTTCCCGTCCACCGTGTGCGAGGCGATGTCGGCCGGATTGAAGTCGTCCTTGACCGGCTCGACGATGTCGGTCAGATCGGCCACCTGCCCGCTCTTCACCATCTGGATCTGCGGGTGGAACTCGAACAGGTCGGGCGCGTTCTTGGTGAGCAGCGTCGCGAACAGCTTGTTCTCGAAGTCCGCCGCGGTGATCCACTGCGTGGCCACGTTCGCGTCCTCGTACGCCTTCGCGTACTTCTTGACGGCCTGCTCGGTGCCGGCCTCGCCGTAGGCGTGGAAGTACTGGTTCAGGTTGACGCCCGAACCGGAACCGCCGGAACGCCCGGTGTTGCTGCCGCACGCGGCGAGCCCGCCCGCGGCGGCCAGACCCATCGCGGCCCGCAGAACGGTTCGGCGGTCCCAGTTGCTGTTGCTCGATGCCGACATGCTGACGTCCTTGTCTCGAGTACGGCTCTGCCCTGTGCCTGGCTGGAGCGGCTCAGCGCCAGTTGGCTCAAACGGGGTTGCGGTGCGGGACGTTAACCTTCGGCTAAGGCTTCGGCAAGGGGTTGAACGAAGTCTGTGCGAAGCGTTGCGCAGCGTTCGGGATACCGGACGTGACGGGCCGCGGGGGCGTCCCTCGCCACGGCCCGAGCGGTCACGCAGACGGTGCGGTACGGCTCCTCGCGGGCGTGGGGCGCTTCGCGGTCGTCCTCTGGCCCACCGTCTGCAGGGCCCCTTCGAGCGCGAACGTCGCCGCGCCCAGGCACACCGGATCGGTGGGGATGGGGGAGAGGACGATCTCGGTGGCGGCCATCGGGCGCGGCAGCGCGTGCCGGGCGACGGCCTCGCGGACCTCGTCCGCCAGGGGCTCGCCGAGCGCGGCCGCGACCCAGCTGCTGAGCACGACCACCTCGGGGTTGAACAGGTTCACCAGGTCGGCGATCCCGGCGCCCAGGTAACGGACGGTGTCGCGAACCACCTTGACCGCCACCGGGTCGCCGCCCCGCAGCCCCCGGGCGAGCGCGTCGATGGTGGCCGTCTGGTCCTCCGCGTGCAGCAGCGGGCTGTCGCCGCCCAACTCCCGCAGGGTCAGCATGATTCCGGACGCGCCGACATAGGCCTCCACACAGCCGTGCTTGCCGCACCGGCACAGCCTGCCGTCCAGCACGATCGTGGTGTGACCCCACTCGCCGGCGCTGTTGCTGACGCCCCGGTGCAGCCCGCCGCCCAGGACCAGCCCGGCGCCGACGCCGGTGCCGAGGTTGACCACCACGGCGTCCCCGCGCCCCCGCGCCGCCCCGAACCACAGCTCGGCCACCGCGGAGGCGCGCAGCGGGTTGTCCAGGTACAGCGGGTAGGCGATGTGCTCCGTGAGCAGGTCCAGGAGCGGCACGTCGTGCCAGTCCCAGTTGGGCGCGTACTCCGAGAAGCCGGTCGCGCGGTCCACCTGCCCCGGCACGCTCACCCCGACGCCGAGCACGCGCGCGCCCTCCACGCCGGCCTGCGTGACCACCGAGCCGACGGCGGCGGCGACATGGCCGACCACCTGCTCGGGGAGGCTCTCGCCGGGGCGGACGTCCTCCTCGGCGCGGGCCAGCACGTTCAGCGCGAGGTCGAACAGCTCGACATGGACGTACGTCTCCGCGATGTCGACGCCGATCAGGGCCCCGCCGGACGCGTTGACGGCGACGAGCCCCCGGGGCCGGCCGCCGGCCGAGTCCTCGAACCCGACCTCCGTGATCATGCCGAGGTCGAGCAGCTCGCCCACGAGCGTGGCGACCGTGGCGAGACTGAGCCCGGTGGCGGCCGCCAGCTCCTGCCGCGAGGTGGGCGACGCGGCGATGATCTGGCGCAGCACCTCGTAGCGGTTCGCGGTGCGGATGTCACGTGATGTGCGCTTCATTCGGTGTGCCCCCGTCCCTTCACGTCATGCCGGTTCGCGGTCGGCACCGGCGCGGCGCAAGGCTATGGCGTGCGGGAATATTCGACAAGGGGTTAGGAAAGGGGCTTTACGAAGTCTCCCAGGAGTTCAGTCACCCAGTATGTCCTGCACGAAGGCGTTGGTGAACTTCCGGCCCGGGTCCAGCTCCCGCGCCAGCGCCCGGAAGTCGGCCAGCCGTGGATAGCGCACGCGCAGCACCTGAGCCGGCGTCGTGAACACCTTCCCCCAGTGCGGCCGCGGCTCGAAGGCCTCCAGTGCCTCCTCCAGCCGCCGCACCACGGGCAGCACGGCCGCGGTGTCCTCGATCCACGTGAAGTGCAGCGCCACCGTGTCCCGCCCGTAGGAGGGGCTCAGCCACTGGTCGTCGGCGGCGACCGTACGGACCTCGCAGGTCTGCAGTACCGGGGCGACCGTTGCCCGGATCGCGTCGATCGCGTGCAGCGCGTCCACGGCGTACCGGCGCGGCAGCAGATACTCCGACTGCAGCTCGGCCCCGCTGCTCGGCGTGAACTCCGCCCGGAAGTGCGGCAGCCGCTCGTGCCACGGCCCCGGCACCCCGAACTGCTCGGTGCAATTGACCGCGGGCATCCCCGGCACCGGGTGCATCTTCTCGACGGCGGGCGCGGCCCACGGGAAGTCGGGCAGCGGCTGGTCGGTGCGCCGCTTGAGCCACACCTGCCGGAAGCCGGGCTCGCGCCAGTCGGTGAACAGGCTCACGCTGTACGCCGACGCCATCACCGTCTCGAAGGTCCCCAGGTCCAGCCCGTCCAGCGGCAGTTCGGTGAAGACGTGCTGCTCGACGTCGAAGCGCGGCTCCAGGTCGAGGGTGAGCGCCGTGACGACACCGAGGGCGCCCAGCGAGGTGACGGCGCCGCCGAACCGTTCGTCGCCCCGCCCCAGGGTCAGCACCGACCCGTCCGCCGTGACCAGTTCGACCTCCCGCACGGACGTGGCCAGCGAGCCGTTGCCGATCCCCGACCCGTGCGTGCCGGTGGCGACCGAGCCGGCCACCGAGATGTGCGGCAGGGACGCCATGTTCGGCAGCGCGAGCCCGTGCCCGTACACCGCCCGGGCGAGCTCGGCGTACCGCACGCCGCCGGAGACCCGGACGGTGCGGGCCGCGCGGTCCACGTCGACCACCGGCGGCAGCTCGGCGATCGACAGCAGGACGCCCCCGGAGCCCGGCTCGGCGATCTCGTTGAAGGAGTGCCCGCTGCCCAGCACCCGCACCTTCGCGCTCCCCGCCACCAGGGCGCCGACGGCGTCGGGGGAGCACGGCCGGTGCAGCTCCTTGGCGGCGTAGGTGATGTTGCCCGCCCAGTTGGTCACGGTTTCGGCCATGTGATCGCCCCTCCCGAGGACAACGTCAACCAGAAATTCCCAGGTGGAAACTACCCCGGCGGGCAACATGAGGCCCCCCGCCCCCACCCGGGACCGGGCAGGGGCATAACGTGAGGAGTCGTACGCCTGAGCCGGGAGGAGACACGGATGGGCAGCCGCACCGCACTGGTCGAGGATCTGATGGAGCGATTCCCGCACGTTCCGCGGGAAGCCGTCTTCAAGGAGGATCTGCTCCGCGGCGGGGTGGCCTTCGACCCCTCTGCCCTCAGCGACAACGAGGACGGCGAGGTCAAGCCGAAGTCGTACTTCATCTTCTCCTTCGACCACGGCACCCTGCCCGAGCTGGGTGAGGCCGCGCTGCGCCGCCCGCCGGAGGAGATCATCCTCACCGGCGGCCCGTACGGCCTGCGCCGCACGGTCGTCTCGGTACGCGTGAACCCGGCGTCGCCGTATCGCGTGGCCGCCGACGGGGACGGGGTGCTCGGCCTCTACCTCGACGGGAAGCGGATCTCGGACGTCGGCGTGCCGCCCATGCCGGAGTACTACCGGCACACCCTCGCCAGCGGGAAGTCGGTGATGGAGGTCGCCCCGACCATCCAGTGGGGCTACCTGATCTACCTCACCGTCTTCCGGGTCTGCCAGTACTTCGGCGCCAAGGAGGAGTGCCAGTACTGCGACATCAACCACAACTGGCGCCAGCACAAGGCGGCCGGGCGGCCGTACACCGGCGTCAAGGACGTCGAGGAGGTGCTGGAGGCCCTGGAGATCATCGACCGGTACGACACGGCGAAGGCCTCCACCGCCTACACGCTCACCGGCGGCGCGATCACCAAGACCGTCTCCGGCCGTGACGAGGCCGACTTCTACGGCCACTACGCCAAGGCCATCGAGGAGCGCTTCCCGGGCCGCTGGATCGGCAAGGTGGTGGCCCAGGCGCTGCCGCGCGACGACGTGCAGCGGTTCAAGGACTACGGCGTGCAGATCTACCACCCCAACTACGAGGTGTGGGACGAGTACCTGTTCAAGATGTACTGCCCGGGCAAGGAGCGGTACGTCGGCCGGGACGAGTGGCACAAGCGGATCCTCGACTCGGCGGACGTGTTCGGCGCACGCAACGTGATCCCCAACTTCGTGGCGGGCGTGGAGATGGCCGAGCCCTTCGGGTTCAAGACGGTCGACGAGGCGATCGCCTCCACCACCGAGGGCCTGCGCTTCTTCATGTCCCACGGCATCACGCCCCGGTTCACCACCTGGTGCCCCGAGCCGACGACCCCGCTCGGCAAGGCCAACCCACAGGGCGCGCCGCTGGAGTACCACATCCGCCTGCTGGAGGCGTACCGCGCGACGATGGACGACTTCGGCCTCTCCTCGCCTCCCGGCTACGGCCCGCCCGGCCCCGGCAACGCGGTGTTCTCCGTGAGCTCCTTCATGGACAGCCTGCCCGAGGAGAAATCCGCTGCGGTGTAAGTGAGACGGACGGGGCCCGCGCCCGTACAAGTGGGTGCAGTTGTGGGGGCGCGACCGTCTGTCATGACATGTGAACACGGCGCTTGTCAGTTGTGTTGAATACGTGAAAGGCTCGGGCTCTGCCGCGAGGTTCCCCCCAACTCCACTGCCAATATGGCGAGTTGACCTCGCATGTGGATGCAGGAGACCCATGCCCGACCTGCCGACTCCCCAGGACGCCACCGAGGCCGCGCTGTTCTCCGAGTGCTGGGACGCCGTGCTGTCGTACGCCGACCTGTGCACGGCCGGCTCCGACGCGGCCGGCCAACTGGCCACCGAGGCGTTTTCGACCGGTACGCGCGAGGTCCGCGACACCGAGTCCGGGAACCTCAGGAGCGCGGCCCGCCGCCCGGCCCGACTGCCCCGCATCCCCCTGCTGCTGACCGCCGTACGCACCACGGCGGCCGCCTGGGAGGAGCGTGGGCACGGCCACAGACTCGACCCCGACCTGCGTCTGTGGCTCAACTCCGAGAAGGCCGCCCGCTACACCGGCCCTCCGCTGCAACGCCCGCTCGCGCTGCGCGGACTGCGCGACATGCAGGAACCCGACGCGGTCCTGCTGTGGCTGGCCGAGGTGGAAGCGCTGCCCCTGCACGTGGTGGCCCGCCGCCTCGGCCTCGACCCGGCGACCGTGTCCGACGAACTCGCCCAGGTCCGGGGCCTGTTCAGGGACCGCTGCCAGCGCAACCACCTCGACACGCCGATGGCCGCGCAATGCCGCAGCTACGCCCGCCTCCTCGACGCCGTCACCCGCTCGACCGGCGCGGACACCCCGGGCGACCTCTCCCGCCACCTCGCCACCTGCGTGGAGTGCGCCGAGGCCGCCGCCTGTCTGCGGCTGCACGGCGGCGGACTGCCCGGCGCCCTCGCGGGCGGGGTGATCGGCTGGGGCGGTCTCGCCTACCTGGAGCGCCGCCGCAGGGCCGCCGAGGTACGCCTCAGCGGGCGCCCCGCCCCCACCGACGCGGACGGGGGTCCGCCCAACGCCGGGACGCACAAGGCGCGCGTCGTGCGCAGCGGCCTGCTCGTCGCCGCCGTCCTCGTCTCCGCGCTCGCCCTCGCGGTGTCGATGATGCCGGGCGGCTCCACCGGCGACGGTGCCACGGCGGGCGGCGACCCGTCCGACCGCCAGCCCGTCGCCGACCCCGGCTTCACCCTGCCGGTCACGGCGGCCACGCAGCCCTCCTCGGACTCCCCGGACCCGTCGGAAAGCGCCACCGGCGGCGGCGACTCGTCCGAGCCGTCCGAGCCGTCCGAGCGGAACCCCCGTCCCGGCCCGCAGGGCACGACATCGGCCACGGCCGGCGAGGACGACCCCGACCCGTCCACGAGCGAGCCGGTGACCTGCAGCGTCGACTACCACCTGGTCAATGAGTGGCCCGACGGCTTCCAGGCCACCGTCACCGTCACCACCGAACGCGCCCTGGACGACTGGCGCGTCGCCTGGTCCTTCCGGGACGGCCAGGAGGTCGGCCAGATGTGGGACGCGAGCTTCGGCCAGGACGGCTCCCGCGTCACCGCCACCGCCGCGGACTACAACAGGACCGTCCCCGAGGGCGGCAAGCTCGCCTTCGGCTTCCTCGCCTCCTGGGAGGGCGAGAACTCCCCGGCGCACGACTTCACGCTGAACGGACGCGACTGCGCGTAAAACCGGTTGACGGGCCTTCGTGGGGCCGGGCTAGAGTGACGGAAGATCAGGGCGGTGGCCGGTGGCCGCCGCCGTCGAGCGGACATGAGTGAGGAGGTGTCGACCGATGGCTGTCTTTGCGACGTGCGCTGCCCGCATCCAGTTCATCAAGTCCACCTCCGTGGCCGCCGGCTGATCTCACTCACTCTCCGCGTCCGAAGTGCGCGGCTGCCGGGGCCACCCTTGTGAAGGGTCACCCGTTGACTTCCACCTCTGTTTTCTCCGCGTTGGCTCCCTACGGTTGGGACTCGTCCTGGGCCGACGCGTTCACCCCGCACGACGCGGAAGGGCTGCTGCCCGGGCGCGTCCTGCGGGTCGACCGCGGGCAGTGCGACGTCGTCACCGCCGACGGTGTCGTACGGGCAGACACGGCGTTCGTCACCCCGCACGACCCGATGCGCGTCGTGTGCACGGGCGACTGGGTCGCCGTCGAACCCGCGGGCACCCCGCGTTACGTACGGACGTATCTGCCACGCCGTACCGCCTTCGTACGCTCCACCTCCTCCAAGCGGTCCGAGGGGCAGATCCTCGCCGCCAACGTCGACCACGCCATCGTCGCCGTGTCGCTGGCCGTCGAGCTCGACCTCGGCCGGATCGAGCGGTTCCTCGCGCTGGCGTGGGAGTCGGGCGCACAGCCCGTCGTGGTGCTCACCAAGGCCGACCTCGTGCCGGACGCGGTGACGCTCTCGCATCTCGTCCAGGACGTGGAGACGACCGCGCCGGGTGTGCCGGTGCTGCCGGTCAGCGCGGTGGACGGGGACGGACTCGAGGTCCTCGTCGCGGTCGTCAGCGGCGGTACGTCCGTGCTGCTGGGGCAGTCCGGCGCGGGCAAGTCGACGCTCGCGAACGCGCTGCTCGGCGAGGACGTGATGGAGGTCCAGGCCGCACGCGACGTCGACGGCAAGGGCCGCCACACGACCACCACCCGCAACCTGCTCGCCCTGCCGGGCGGCGGGGTCCTCATCGACACCCCCGGCCTCCGGGGCGTCGGCCTGTGGGACGCCGAGGCCGGGGTCGGCCAGGTCTTCTCGGAGATCGAGGAACTGGGCGGACAGTGCCGCTTCCAGGACTGTGCCCACGAGAGCGAGCCGGGGTGCGCGGTGCGCTCCGCCGTGGAGGCAGGTGAGCTGTCCGAGCGGCGGTTGGAGAGCTACCGGAAGCTGATGCGGGAGAACCGGTGGATCGTGGCCAAGACCGATGCGCGCCTCAGGGCCGAGATCAAGAAGGACTGGAAGCGGAAGGGGGCGGAGGGGCGCGCGGCGATGGAGGCGAAGCGGGGTGGGCGTCGGCGGTGACGGTGCCGGTGTGCTCGTGGCCGTGGCTGGGGGCAACGGCCCCCGGACCCCCGCTGCCGGCCTGAACGGCCTCGTCCTCAGACGCCGGACGGGCTGGACTGGCTTGATGTCCGATTCCCGCTAGCCCGCACCACTGTCACGGCGGAGACTGGACACCGTGATGGACGAAGACACCAGGTACGAGGCGGTGCGCAGCCGGGATGCCCGGTTCGACGGCGAGTTCTTCTTCGCCGTGGAGACGACGGGCATCTACTGCCGCCCCAGTTGCCCCGCGGTCACGCCGAAGCGGCGTAACGTGCGGTTCTTCGCGACGGCCGCCGCCGCGCAGGGCTCGGGTTTCCGGGCCTGCCGGCGGTGCCGGCCGGATGCCGTGCCGGGGTCCGCCGAGTGGAATGTGCGGGCCGATGCCGTCGGGCGGGCGATGCGGCTGATCGGCGACGGGATCGTCGACCGGGAGGGCGTCGCCGGGCTCGCCGCGCGGCTCGGCTACAGCGCGCGGCAGGTGCAGCGCCAGCTCACCACCGAGCTGGGCGCCGGACCGGTCGCGCTGGCCCGGGCGCAGCGGGCGCACACCGCGCGTGTGCTCCTGCAGACCACCGGGCTGGCGATCACGGAGATCGCCTTCGCCGCCGGGTTCGCCAGCGTGCGGCAGTTCAACGACACGATCCGGGAGGTGTACGCGTCGACCCCGAGCGAGCTGCGGGCCGCCGCACCGAAGAACGGCCGTGGCGACCGGCGGGCGGGCACTCCCTCGGCCGGGATCCCGCTGCGGCTCGCGTACCGGGGCCCGTACCGGGCGGGCCTCGTCCTCGACCTGCTGGAGCGCGAGGCCGTGCCCGGCGTCGAGGACGTCAGCGGGCCGGCCGGGCGCCGGACGTACCGCCGCACCCTGCGGCTGCCGCACGGCACCGGCATCGTGGCGGTGCAGGAGCGGACGGGCGGTGTGCGGAGGCGGGCGACCGCGGATGGCCACGTCGCCCCCGGCCCGGGCGCGCCGGGACCTCTGGGTGCCCCCGCTGCCCACCTGTGCGCCACACCTGCCTCGGCGACCCACCCCGGCGGCTGGCTCGACGCCCGTCTCCACCTCACCGACCCGCGCGATCTGACCACCGCCGTGCAGCGGCTCCGGCGGCTGTTCGACCTCGATGCCGATCCGTACGCCGTCGACGAGAGGCTCGGCGCCGATTCCCGGCTCGCGCCCCTGGTCGCCGCGCGGCCGGGCCTGCGGTCGCCCGGGGCCGCCGACGCGGAGGAGCTGGCCGTGCGGGCACTGGTCGGGCCGGCGGAGGCCGAGCGGCTGGTGCGGCGGTACGGCAAGGCCCTCGACGCGCCCTGCGGCAGCCTCACCCATCTGTTCCCCGAGGCGGCCGTCCTCGCCGAGGCCGAGCCCGACGGGCCGCTGGGCGCGCTCACCGCCGCCCTCGCCGACGGTGCCCTACGGCTGGACCCGGGCGCCGACCGCGACGAGGCCCACCGTGCGCTGCTCGGCCTGCCCGGACTGGATGCCCGTGCCGTCGCCGTCATCCGTACCCGTGCCCTCGGCGACCCGGACGTCGCCCCGCCCGGCACCGACACCCCCGACAGCTGGCGCCCCTGGCGCTCCTATGCCTTGCAACACCTGCGTGCAGCAGGGGAGTTGGAGTAATCATGACCACCCCGAAGCCCACCCTGACCGCTACCCCCGCCCCGACCCACTGGACCGAGGTCGACAGCACCGTCGGCCCCCTCCTCCTCACCGCCGACCCGGCCACCGGCGCCCTGACCTCCCTCTCCGTGCCGGGCCAGAAGGGCGGCCGTACCGTGCAGGACGGCTGGCGGCGCGACCCCGCGCTCTTCCGTGCGGCCGAGGAACAGCTCGCCGCCTACTTCGCCGGTGAACTCAAGGAGTTCCGGCTGGAGTTGAGGACAGCCGGCAGTGAGTTCCGGGAGAAGGTCTGGGCCGCCCTCGACTCCGTTCCCTACGGCGCCACCACGACGTACGGCGAGATCGCCGCGCGGATCGGTGCCTCCCGTGCCGCCGTACGGGCCGTCGGCGGGGCGATCGGTGCCAACCCGCTGCTGATCGTCCGTCCTTGCCACCGGGTGATCGGGGCCGACGGGTCACTGACCGGGTACGCGGGCGGGATCGAGCGCAAGATGCGGCTGCTCACGCTGGAGGGCAGGCTCTAGTCCCCCTCCAGCCCCCAGCTGCGGACCCACCGCGGACGGATGCGGATGACCTCCTCGCTGAAGTGCGGGCCCAGCTCGTGCGGGCCCGTGAGGAGCTCCGCGTCCCCGCGGATCTCGATCCCGCGCACCCGCCACGGCCGTACGCTGACGAGATCGTCGACGACCAGGGCGAGCTTCGGGTTGTTCCGCAGATTGCGCCACTTCTTCGTGGTGCCCATGGCGAGGCCGCCGATCAGGACCGTCCCGTCGTCCTGCGGGAAGAAGCCGACCGGATTGGCCTGCGGCTGGCCCTCCGGGTCGACGGTGGCCAGCCGCCCCAGCCGCTGCGATCCCAGATATGCGCGTTCTGCCTCGCTGAATTCGGTCACAGGACCCAGCGAAACACTCCCACCGCCCCGGCGCATCGGCTGCTCGCCCTAGGGCCACGGGCCTACTCCGGCCGCACCGGCCGCTCCGCGGGGAGTCCCCAGCGTGGGGCCTCCTCGTTCGGCTGCACCGGCGCGATCGTCAGGTCCGGACGGTCGCCGCGCGCCGTGATCAGTGCCGAGTCGCCCTTCCGGAGGGCGATGCGGACCGTGCCCTCGCCCGCGGCGGACCAGCGCAGTGGGCGGCCCCGTCCGTCCCGTACCTCCACCGGCCCGGTGATGCCGTGCCGTACGACGCAGGGAGCGCCCGCCTCGCTGACCAGCCGCACCCAGCGGGTGACCCCGCTTTTGCGGACCGCCGACAGCAGGAACGCACCCTGCGTGCGGAACTTGTGCACGGTCAGGTCGGCCCAGGCGGCCGGCAGCGCGGGGAAGACCCGGATCATGCCGCCCCAGGACTGGCAGATCATGTCGTGCAGGGACTGCGCCGCCGACAGCGGTGTCTCGATGACCGGGCCCGACTCCTTGTACATGGTGTTGGGCTGGACGAAGCGGGACATCAGCTCGCCCAGGTACGTCAGCGCGTCCTCGCCCTTGCCGAGCAGCGCGGACATCGAAGCGGCGCCGGTGAAGGTGTAGCCCTGCAGGGCGCCCTCGAAGCCCACCCAGTGTGCCAACGACCTCTCGATCAGGGCCCGTTCGTCCGGCGTGCTCCCGGTCAGCTCGTACAGCGGGTACACCGCGAGCAGATGCGAGTAGTGGCGGTGGGATTTCGCGAAGGGGATGTCCGCGCCGATCATGAGGCCGTTCGCATCGGTCGGGTACGGCGCCCGCCGGGCCGGCACGTCACGCCAGCGCGGTGCCAACTCGTCGTCGATACCGAGGAGTTCGGCCGCGTCGAGCAAGGTGCGGCAGCCCCAGGTCAGCAGCATCAAGTCGTAGTTGCAGTCCCGTGAGTTGCCGCCGTACTCCGGGGAGAACGTGGCCGGCAGGTGCAGTTTGCCGTCCGGGCCCGGCTCCAGGAAGTGCAGGTAGTAGTTGATCGCCTTGCGCAGCAGGGGGTACAGGACGTCCCTGAGGATCGACTCGTCCATGGTGTGGCGGTAGCTGAGCCACACGTTGTGCAGGGCCCAGGTGAGGTTGCCGACCTCGGGGGTCGGCGGCTCCTGGCCGGGGATGCCGACGCCGTAGCCGGTGAGGGGGGCCGTCGGCGCCGTTGACCAGGTGGGGGTCCGTGGTGCGCGGGATGCCGAGGGAGTCGGCGCGGTACGGGGGCGCCGTCTCCCTGGCCAGGTTGTCCCGGAACTCGCTCAGCGACCGGGTGATCGCGTCGAGTTCGAGGTGGTTGGAGCCGTGGATCAGCCAGTACTCCAGCTGGGCGTTGAGGTTCCACCAGGTGTTGGGCCAGGGGGTGGGCTCCAGCCAGGGGCCGCTCGTCGCCATCACGGGGGCGTCGCGGCGGGCGGCGGAGGCGGTCTTGTAGAGCTGGATCCAGTAGAAGCGCTGCATCCGCGCGTCGGGGAGGGAGAGGAAGCTCTTGCGGTAGTAGGCGTGCCACCAGGCCCGGTGCGTCAGCGCCAGCGCCGAGTAGGGGAGCGGGCTCGCGCCGCGTACGGCCTTGAGCGCCCGCCCGAGCGCCGTTGTGCCCGGGTGGGAGTGCGCGACATGGACGTACAGCGTCCGTGCCCTGCCCGTGCTCCGCTCCCGCCATGCCGTCACATGCTGCCCGCCCGCCAGCAGGGGCTGTACGGCCGCCCACACGCCGTCGTGCTGTGCGACCTCGGCCGGGGGATTGCCCCGGTAGCCGTCGGGGAGCGGCTTGAAGGCCGCCCGGGGGCTGATCGCGTCCGCCGGGTGGAACACCCACCGGAAGTCGCGCTCACCCGCGCTCGGGGTGACCTCGACGGCCAGGACCGAGCGGTCGTTGTGCACCAGGGCCCGCAGGGTGAGCGTGCCCTTGTCCGTGCTGAGCGTCCCGGTCAGCTCGGCGTCGCGCAGGCCGAGCCGCCAGTCCAGGCCGGTGATCGTGCCCACCGGCTCCAGCGTGAAGTGGCCGATCGGGAGGCGGGCCAGCCCGAACAGCGAGCCGAACTCGGGGCGGTGGTCCTGCACCTCGGAGTGCTGGACGTTGAAGCGCACGGCGCGGGTCCCGCCGTTCGCCCCGGCGCCCGGCTCGGCGTAGATGCCGGAACCGAGGAAGCCGTTGCCGAGGAAGGGGCCCTCGTACCAGGTCGTCGGCATCCGCTGCCAGACGAGGTCGGCGTCTTCGAGGACGGTGCGCCAGGGGTCGGAGGGGGCCGCACCGTCGGCTGCGCTCGCCTGTGCGGGCAAGCCGCCTGCGAGGAGGGTCCCGCCGAGGGCGGATCCGGTGGCGAGCACGGTACGTCTGGACGGGCTGGGCATGACGCCTCCCTCTGCACGGCGATTCATCGGAGCTCCAATTCATCGGAGCTATCCCGCGACGCAACGTAGAGAAGGGGTGAGGAGTCGTCAATACGACGAGAGAGACCCGATGTATCGGCATCGATGATGCACTCGATGCATCAGCCCCAGATCACGGCGCCCAGCCACGCCCCCGCGATCAGCTGGCACGTGAACAGCTCCGCCAGCACGCTCGAACCGCCCGCCCGCATCGCCGTCCGCAGCGCCGCCCTCGCCTCGCCGTGGCGGCCCAGCCGGAGCCGTTCGCCGAGGTAGATGCCGGCCATGAAGCCGGGGATCGAGCCGAGCACCGGGATCAGGAAGAAGCCCAGGAACGACCCCGCTCCGGCATAGACCACGATGCGACGGCCGGCCCAGTTCGGGCGCAGTCGGCGGGGCGGGAGCGCCCAGCGCACCACCTGGGAGAGGAACAGTGCGACGGTGGCCCCGACGAGCACCCACCACGCGACCGGCTGGGGGTCCTTCAGCGCCCACCACAAGACCCCGGCCCACACCAGCCACGACCCCGGCACGCCGGGAACCAGCACTCCGCAGAGGCCGAGCAGGAGGACCAGGCCGACCAGCACAAGGTCCCACACTCCCATCTGACCAGACTGCCGGAGCGCGGGAGAAAGCGCAGATCAGCCTGGCCGGCGTGGGTGCGCCACCGGCACCCCTGCCCGTACCCGGCCCCCGTCCCCCTCCCCGTACCGGGCGCCCGTCACCCCTGCCGCTCCCGCGCCACCCACCCCCGCTCGTACGCGTGCCACCCCAGCTGCAGTCGCGTCGTCACCCCGGTCAGCTCCATCAGCCGCTTCACCCGGCGCTGTACGGTCCGCAGCCCCAGGTCCAGCTGTTTGGCCACGCTCGCGTCGGTCAGGCCGGCCAGCAGCAGGGACAGCACCTCCAGGTCGGTGTCGTCGGGGCCGTCCGGCTGCTGTTCGGTGACGCCGGACGTGCCGAGGCGGACCGGCAGCGCCTCCCGCCACACCGTCTCGAACAGCCCGGAGAGCAGCTCCAGCAGCCCGCTCGCGTGGACGACCAGCGCGGCCGGCTCCGCGGTGTGCGAGGTCAGCGGCACCAGCGCGAGCGTGCGGTCGGCGATCACCAGCTTGGTCGGCACCTGGTCGACGACCCGCACCTGCTCCTCGCGGCCGAGGGCGGCGGACAGCTCGGTGATGCCGTGCGGCTGGTCGAGGACCGAGCGCTCCAGGACCACCCGGTAGCGGACGCCGCGGTGGGCGGCCTGCTCCTCCGCCTCGTTCTCGATTCCGGTGACGGCGACCGGGTTGCCGGTGACCAGCGCACACACCTCCTCGCTCGCCCCGAGCTGGAGCTGCAGGAAGCGCTGCGACACCGCGGCCGCGCCGATCACCACCTCGACCAGGTCGTGCACTGCCGGTTCGGCGACGCCCGCCCGGTACTCCTCGGCGAGCAACGCGGCCGCCAGCTCCGCCTTCTCCAGCTCGTGCCGTTGCTGGGTGAGCAGCGCGCCCAGCGCCACCCCGGGAGGTGCGGCGACCCAGCGGCCGGGCCGGGCCGAGGACTGCGCCGCGAGCCCGTGCCGCTCCAGGCGGCGCAGGGCGCGCTCGGTGTCGTGCTCGCCGAGCGTCAGCCGTCGCGCGAGATCCGGTACGTCGGCGGCGCCCACGGACACCAGGACGCGGTACGCCGACTCGTGTGTCTCGTCGAGACCTATCGCTCCCAGCATCGGGCCGCGCCCCTCCCCGAAGAACATCCGCACATCCGCAAAAAGAACACCGGCGTCCGGGCCGTGGCGGAAAACGGCCACGGCGCAAAACCGCCTTCGCACATCATCGCCGTACCACCCGCCACTCTGCCAAGGTGACGCCACCGCAGCATCAACCACCGCCCGCTTTGCCCGACTTGGGCCTTCCCGGCCTGCGCTTTCGCGCCCGTCGGCAGGCGGCAGCAAGGGAAGAGGCCGATCTTGGGGAGAGCGATATCGCGTACGGCCATGGGTGCGGCGACCGCCGCGATCCTGGCCGTGACGACAGCGGTACCCACGCATGCGGCCACCGCCGTGCCCGCTCACCCGGCGACCGACGGCCCGAGGCCGCTGACCGGCGACCGGGCCACCCCCGGCGCCGGCTCAGGCTCCGTCGTCACCCTCGTCACCGGCGACCGCGTCCTGGTCACCCGCGCCGGGGCCGTAGCCCTGCCGGGCGAGGACGGCACGACGCCCTTCACGCAGACCCGCCGGTCCGGCGACGACCTGTACGTCTACCCCGCGGGCGCGGTCGAGGCGATCGCCGCCGGCCGCGTCGACGAGGAACTCTTCAACGTCACCGGCCTGATCCGTCAGGGCTACGACGACGCCCACCGCAGGACGCTCCCGCTGATCGCCACGTACGACCGCTCCGTCGCCCGAGCCGTCCCGCCCGCCCCGCGCGGCGCCGAACGCGGTCTCGTCCTCGACCCGATCGACGGTGTGGCCCTGGAGGCCGACAAGAAGAAGGCCGCCGACTTCTGGGCCGACGTCACGAGCCCCCGCTCCCGCGCGGCCGGCGATCTGAAGAAGCTGTGGCTCGACGCCAAGGTCCGGGCCACCCTCGACCGCTCGACCCGTCAGGTGCACGCCCCCGAGGCCTGGGCCGCCGGCTACGACGGCAAGGGCACCAAGGTCGCCGTCCTGGACACCGGTGCCGACGCGGAACATCCCGACCTCAAGGGCCGTATCACCGCCTCGAAGAACTTCACCGACTCCCCGGACGCCGACGACCACGACGGCCACGGCACCCACACCACCTCAACTGTCGGCGGCACCGGCGCCGCGAGCGACGGCAGGAAGAAGGGCGTCGCGCCCGGTGCCGACCTCCTCCACGGCAAGGTCCTCAACGACTACGGCCAGGGCGAGACCTCGTGGATCATCGCCGGCATGCAGTGGGCCGTCGACCAGGGCGCCGACGTCGTCTCGATGAGCCTCGGCAACCCGGCCCGCACCGACTGCACCGACCCGATGGCCCAGGCGACGGAGGAACTCGCCCGGTCGAGCCAGAACACCCTGTTCGTCATCGCGGCGGGCAACACCGGCCCCGGCAACAACACGGTCTCGTCCCCCGGTTGCGCCCCGAGCGTCCTCACCGTCGGCGCCGTCGACCGTGACGACTCCACGGCCTCCTTCTCCAGCCGCGGCCCGGTGTACGGCTCGCACACCCTCAAGCCGGAGATCGCCGCACCGGGCGTCGGCATCTCCGCCGCGCAGGCGGGCGGGCGTGGCGTGTACGCCTACCGGTCCATGAGCGGTACGTCGATGGCGACCCCGCACGTCGCGGGCGCGGCGGCCATCGTCAGGCAACGCCACCCCGACTGGAGCGCGCGGCAGATCAAGGCGGCGCTCGTCTCCTCCGCCGACACGGACATCCCCGGCGACGCCCGCGCCACAGGTGGCGGACGCCTCGACGTCCGCGCCGCGATCGGGCAGCAGGTGCTGGGCGCACCGGCGCTCCAAACGGGCACCTTCAACTGGCCGCAGGACGCGAGCGACCGTACGACGGTCGCCGTTCCCTACACCAACACCACGGACAGGGCGGTGGAGTTGAAGCTGTCGGTGCCCGCCGTAACCGGCAACGACGGCTCCACCGTCCGCTCGTCGATCGCCCGGCTCGGTGCCCGCTCGGTCACCGTTGCGGCGGGCAGGACGGTCGAGGTCCCGCTGCGGATCGACCCGACGGCGACGCTCGCGCGGGCCCAGTACGGCGACATCACGGGCCGCGTCCTCGCCACGGCCAAAGACGGCAGCAGCACGGTCTCGACCCCCTTCGCGCTCCACGTCCAGCCGGAGACCGTCACCCTGCGCGTGAAACTGGTCGACCGCCTCGGCAAGCCCGCCGACGGCGCCTCCTCCGTCGACCTGATCGGCACCGACGACGCGGCCGGCGAGCGCCGCTTCAACGAGGGTGCCGCGGACCAGACGTACGAGATCCGTCCGGGCGCCTACTTCCTCTCCAGCTTCATCACGACCCCCGAGACCGAGGGCACGCTCCTCGACTCCCTCACCTACCTCGGCCGTCCGCAGCTGGAGATCCGCGACGACACGACCGTCGTCCTCGACGCCCGCAAGGCCCACCGACTGAACATCCGAACGGACGAACCGACCGAACTCCGCAGCGCCACACTCGGGTTCGCCCGCAGCTGGGACGACACCTGGCTGCACGCGGGCACGGCGGCCGGTGGGCGCGAAGTGCGCGGCTACTACGCCTCCGTCACGGGCAGGGCGGCCGACGGGGACTTCGAGTTCGACAGCTTCTGGCGCGCGGCGGCTCCGCAGATCACCGAACTCGCCGTGGTGGGCGGCCGGTCGCTGCACCCGACGACCGCATCCTTCAACTCGGCCAACCTCGACGGCACGGGCCGGGCGCCGCTGTTCGATGCCAAGTCCGGTGCCGAGGAGGAGCTTTCGGGGGCGGCAGGAAAGATCGCACTCGTCGGAATCCCGGACGGCGGGAGCGCCCACGAGGTCGCGGGGCGCGCGAAGGAGGCCGGTGCGGTGGCGGTCCTCGTCCACCGTGACGCACCCGGCCGCTGGTATCCGTCGGCCGGCTTCACCGGCGGCGCACTGCCCGTCCTCGCCATCCCCGCCGACGAGGCGAAGGCGTTGCTCGCCGCCGGGGACGTGACCCTGCGCTGGAAGGCCACCGCCAAGAGCCCGTACGTCTACAACCTCGCGTTCCCGGAGAAGGGCCCGATCGGCGGCGACCGCACCTACCGCGTCCGGGACCGGGACCTGGCGGCGACGATGGCGACGTACCACTCGATGGCGTCCGCCGCCACCGATCACATCGACCTGACCGCCATGACCCGCCCGAACGGACTGAGCGGCTACTTCGCCGGGTTGGAGACGGTCCCTGCGCCCTTCACCCGCACCGAGTACCACTCGCCGGGCACGACCGGCTGGGAGCACGAGAAGTCCAGCAGCTTCCCGTGGGGCGAGTTCATGATCGACCCCGTGCGGACGTACGGGAAGGGGGAGCGGCGGACCGAGGAGTGGTACGGCGGTGTCCTCGCCCCCGCCACCCCGCTCGACGCCGACGGCCGGCCCGCCCTCGCCGCCGAACGGCAGGGCAACCTGATCGGCGTGGCACCCGCCTTCTGGGGCGACGGCCAACACCAGGGCATACAGGGGAGCTTCGGCGACATCGGCAGCATGACACTCAAGCGGGGCGGCGAGACGGTCGGGGAAAGTCCTTACCCGTTCGGGGTGTTCACCGTCCCGGCCGACCGGTCGAGTTACGAACTCACCCTGGACACGGCGAAGATCGGTCCTCCGGCCGGGGCGTGGAAGCGCTCGACGAACACGACGACGACCTGGACCTTCCGCTCGGCACTGGACGAGGACGCCTACTCGCAAGGCATACCGATGCTCTTCCCGCGGTACACGCTGCCGGAGGACGGCCTGAAGACGCTCCCCGCCGAGGACGGACAGGAGATCACACTCACGGCGACCGGCCACGCGGGCTACCGGCCGGGGGAGGTGACACGGGCCCGGCTCGCCTACTCCTACGACGAAGGCGGTACCTGGACCGAGACACTGACTGCACGGCAGGACGACGGCACCTGGACCGCGAAGGTGGATCACAGCGGAGCGACAGGAAAGCAGGTCACGCTCAAAACCGTCCTGACCGACACGAACGGCACCTCGGTCACCCAGATCGTGACCCGGGCCTACGACGTGCGCTGAGGCGCGCGAAGGGGATCCGGGCCCGGGTCACCCGACAGTCGCCGGGCGGTCCTCCCGTGGGGGGTGGGGCCGCCCGGCGACCTGTTTCACGTCCTGTTCCGTCACTTGCCTCGCACGACTGTTCAACACCTCACTCGACCACGCCCTTTCAAGGCGGTTCACCGGGTCGGATTTTCCGGATGCCCCGTTTTCATCCGGGCCGTGCGGTGGACAATTGGGGGCATGAGCCAGCAGGGGGGAAAGGCCACCGGTCACGAGGACGACTGGTGGGGGCAGCTGTACGGTGACTTCACCGATGACACGGGCCCGACCAAGGCGCCCGACACACTGGACGACCGCTTCGCCTCGGCGGCGGGAGTGTCAGGAACCGGCGCCCCGGTTCCGGCTCCGCGCGCCGGCACGGATGCCGTGGTGGTCCCGTCGACCTTTCCCGCGGGCCTGCCGAAACCGCCGGGATTCACCGTGGAGGAACCCCGGGGACGGGCGGCACCTCCGACCGACGACGAGCCCCGCACCGCGACCGAGGTGGACATCCCCACCCACCCCCCGATCCCCCTCGACTACGTGGGCGACGGCCCTCCCACCTACGCCCCCGAACCCACCGCCCTGCCACCGGCCGACCCTGACGACCTCGACGACCTGGTCGCCGACACCGTCCTCGACGGCGCCCGCTACGGCGCCTCCACCCTGCGGGCCGTGTCCCTGCGCGGCGACTCCGCCCGCTACCGGGGCGAACCCCGCCGCGACTCCCTCCTCACCGCCCGCTTCGGCACCGGCGAACACGCCCTGATCCTGGTGGCGATGGCCACCGGCGCCCGAGCCACCCCGGGCGCACACCGCGCCGCCGCCGAGGCCTGCCACTGGATCGGCCGGGCCGTCGGCCGCAGTCACGGGCGGCTCGCGGACGACATAAGGGCCGCGAGGCGCGGCGACCTGAAGTCGGGCCTGCACCGCCTCACCGACCGCAGCCTCGGCAAACTCCGCGCCAGCGCCGCCGAACAGGGCATCGAACCCGAGGAGTACGCGGCGACCCTGCGCTGCCTCCTCCTCCCCGCCGACCCCGAGTGCCGGACCCGGGTCTTCTTCGGAGTCGGCGCGGGCGGACTCTTCCGTCTGCGGGGCGGCGAATGGCAGGACATCGAGCCCCGCGTCACGGATCTCACCGGCGACCCCGTCGTCGGCTTCGGCTCGCTCCCCGCCGAGACCCCCGAAGGCGACCGCCTCACCATGGACCTCGGCATCCCCACACCCCCGAGCCCCTACGACCCCGCCCCCGAACCGCCCCGCGAACCCTTCCGCTTCCGGGCCTCGGTGGCCCGCCCGGGCGACACCCTCCTCATGTGCACCGGCGGCCTCGCCGACCCCCTGCGCGGCGAACCCGAACTCGCCGCCCACCTCACCGGACGGTGGTCCGCTCCCGAACCGCCCGGCCTCGCCGAGTTCCTCGCCGACACCCAGGTCCGGGTCAAGGGGTACGCCGACGACCGTACGGCGGCCGCCGTCTGGGAGGCCTGACGGCGGCTTCGGCTACGGCCGGTACGTCACCCACGAGCGGGCCGAGGTGTCGTACACGTACCTGGGCAGCCCCTTGATGCCCGTAGTGCGGAAGGGGCGGCCGTGGTCGTCGATGCGGACCGTGCCGGTGCGGCCCTGGGACGACCAGTCCAGCTCCAGGTACCAGCTGCAGTCGCAGTTCTCCGTCCGCGCGTCGACCAGCAGCACCTCCGGGTCCTCGGCGGAGACGCGGTACGGCAGGCGCATGGCCGGGATCGTGACGCCCGTGTCGTTGCCGTCCACCGGGCGGGCGATGGGGCGGTCCTTGTCCAGGTCGACGCCGAAGTAGCGAGGCGTCAGCGCTCCGCCGCAGCCCTGGTCCATGGTGTAGACGGTGCCCCCGGAAGGCGCCGAGCGGCCGACGACGCGCACCCTCAGGGCCTTCAGGACGACGGCCGTGGACGTCTTGCCCTGCACGGAGATCTCGATCATCGTCTGCTCCCCGTGCACCGCGCTCTGCGAGCCCGCCCACACCTCGGCATCCTGCGGCGCGGGAGGCGGCGGTACCTGGCTGGGCGGCCTGGCGACGACGTAGTCGTGGCCGCAGCCGGCCTGCCAGACATGGGAGTTGGTGCTCCAGGTGAGCGGCACTCCGGCCGGGGGCTGCTGCCGGCCGGCCTTCTTCGAGGGTGCGTCCTCGGACGGAGCCGGCTTCGGCGAGGACTTCTTCGAGTCGTCGGCCGACGGTGACGGTGTGGTGGGCGAGGGGCTCGGCGAGGCCGTCGACTTCGGGCGGGGAGCGCCCGTCGGTGTCGTACGGGCCGGATCGGAGCCCTGGACGGAGTCGCTCGCGCGGGGACCGCCGTCGTCGGGCAGGGCGGAGAGGCTGCCGAGCGTGGCGAGCAGAGCCGTCGCCACGGCTGCCGAGACCAGCAGGCGCCGGCGGCGGTACCAGGGGTGGCGGGGAGAGGTGTCGGTCGATGCCGGGCCCCCGCTGTGAAGCCCCATCGTCTCCTCGGCCGTGTCCGTGGGGGAGTCGTCCGCTGCGGAGGGGGTGCTGTCGGCCGCGGCGGAAGCCGCGGAACGAGACCGCTGCCGCGCCGCCACCGCCAGGATCCACAGCCGGTGCAGCTCCAGCCGCTCCTGAGGCGTCGCCTCGCACAACGCGGCGAAGCGCTCCACGGGGGCGAAGTCGAGCGGGACCGCGTCTCCGGCGCAGTAGCGGTGCAGCGTGGAGGTGTTCATGTTCAGGCGGCGGGCCAGCTGACCGTAGCTGCGGTCGGTGCGGTCCTTCAGGCGGCTGAGCAACGCCGCGAACTCCTGGACGTCGTCCTGTGCTGCCGACACCGTTCCCCCGTGTCCTCACCGTCCCGGGACGGCATCCCAGGCACTCCATATACCTGCACGTCAGAAGGGCTGGGATGGTTCCACCGTCGCGGATCGGGTGTCGGCGCTTGCGGTCGCCCGCCGTGACGGCTGATGCTCTTGGTGTCGCACCGACCAGAGCCGGACGGACCATCCGCCGTCGGTGCCGGCTCACTTCCGATCGTTCACGCTTTCATGTCATTCACGGGGGGACACCCATGTCCAAGCGCACTCGCACCGGCACGCTCGCCGCACTCGTCGTCGCGGGCCTCGCCGCGGGCGCCGCACTCACCGCCGCACCCGCAGGCGCCGCGCCGAAGGCGCCCGCGCCGAAGTTCCTGTCGGCGACCGAACTCCCGCCGCACCCCTCCTCCGCCTGGACCGCCGCCCCGGTCGCCGACGGGGTGCCGGAGGAGATGCAGTACTGCTTCGGCGACGCGCTGCTCGCCTACGACTCCCGCTACCGCACCTTCCGCACCGAGCTCGACACCGGTGCCCAGCAGCTCAACGTCGTCGTCGGTGACAACGCCAAGGCCAAGGCCCTGGCCACCCGCCTCGACAAGGAGGTCAAGCGCTGCGTCACGCGCATGGACGCCGACCCGGAGATCGAGGCCGACTACAAGAGCTACGGCAGCCTGCCGGTCGAGGAGGGCGCCCGCGTCCACGGCTTCGCGACCCGGGCCTCGTGGGGCGCCATGGACATCCACCTCGTCTCCGTCGGCCGGGACGGCGGCACCGTCACCGTCGTGCAGTGGGGGCAGATGGGCGACTTCACGGACGCGCCGGTGAAGGCCTTCAAGAAGACGACCACCACCGCGGTCAACAAGCTCTACTGACCGTCGCACGCAAGGACCACCTCACCAGCGGGGCCGCCCTCCCGGACGGGGGTCGGGCGGGCGGCCCCGCCACCACACGGCACCACCGGGGCCGCTGCAGTAGCGAATTCCGGCCAGATTCACGGACTGCGGGCACCGGCCCCGGAGGCGCCTCGATGCCGCCCCGCACCCGCCGGGCGTCCGGGTCGCGTACGGCCGGATCCGCAGAGCGGGATCGTCGAACGGGCCGATCCACCGCGGTCCGCGGGCCCCGGGGAACATCGGCCCGATGCCGTGCAGGACTGCCCTGGTCGGCCGCCTCCGCGCGGGCGGATTGAACCGCCTTGCCTCCCCTCGCCGGAATCACACCCGCGGCCCGCAGGCCGAGGCCATGGCCGGTGGCCGACTCGATTCGGTCGTCTCCCGGGACGGCCTGCGGGCGGCCGGTGGGTGACGTTCCGGGTTTCATCCACCGGCACGGCCTGCCGTAACCGTGGCCGAACACCTGGTCGTTGACGATTCGACATGACTGCCGCCGGTCCGACTGGGAAAGGTTCCCGTGAACGTGTTCGAGCAGGAGGGGAACCGACATCGGCACGCGGGCGGGGGTCATGAAAAGGCAGGCACGAGGGGGCGGTCCCATCACCATCGGGGCCTCTTCGGCACGGACAGTGGAGGACAAGGCCGCGAGCGCCGGGGAACACGCGCAGTCGCCTCAGCTCAGGCGCAGACTCGGACGGGCGGACCTGCGGGCCGTACCGGAGGCACGCAGGGCTCTGCGCGAGCTGTTACGGCACTGGGGGAGGCCCGGACGATCGGACATAGCCGAACTGCTCACCAGCGAGATCGTCACCAACGCAATCGTCCACACCGACCATGACGCCGTCCTGACGGCGATCGTCGGACCGCACGGACTCAGGGTGGAGGTGAGGGACTTCGTGGCCCGCCGGCCCAGACTGCGCGTACCGAACGCCGACAGCTGTACGAACGGCAGAGGCCTGGTGCTGGTCCAGTCCCTCGCGGACGACTGGGGCGTGCGGACGCACGGGGTGGGGAAGGCGGTGTGGTTCGAACTCGACGCGGATGCCGCGTGATGCGCGCTGCCGGTGTCGCAGGTCGTACGACGACGGGAAGGGGCGCGACCCGAGTCCCGGGTCGCGCCCCTTCCCGTCGATGCCGTGCTGTCAAAGGCCGTCGATGCCGTTGACGAGCGGAGTGCTCAGCCGAACTGCTGCTCGAGGTCCTTGAGCTTGCGCTCCAGGGAGTCGAGCCGTGGCAAGGCCATGGTGTCGTCCTCCGAAGTGAGGTCGACGGTCACCGGGTCAGAACCGGTGCGTACGGGCTGAAGTGACGGACGTGAGCGTACGGGCAGTTGCTCCGGCGCGGATATGGCAGGCTCCGCGGAGACTTGGGCGGAGGCACGCTCCAGAGCCTGCGTCTCGACCTGCCGGCCGCCGCGGCCGACGAAGCCGCGGTGGCCCCGGCTGATGGCCTTGAGCTGGGCCCGCTCCATGCGCTCCTGCTCGCGCCGGCGCAGCCGGGCCGCGTCCTTCTGCCGCTTGTCCTCGCGGACCTCGTCGACCGCCTCGTCGAGGCTGCGCACGCCCTCCAGGAGCATCAGCGACCAGGCCCTGTAGGTCTCGCGGGGCGCCCGCATCCAGCGGACGATCCGGATCTGCGGGAGCGGCCTGGGCACCAGACCCTGCTCGCGCAGGGCGGCCCGGCGGGTCTGCTTGAGCGCCCGGTCGAACAGCACGGCCGCGGAGAGGGACATGCCGGCGAAGAAGTGCGGGGCGCCGTCGTGGCCGATGCCCCTGGGGGCGTGCACCCAGTTGAACCAGGCCGCGGCGGCCGCGAACGTCCACACGAGTATCCGGGAGCCGAGGGCCGCGTCACCGTGGCTGGCCTCGCGCACCGCGAGCACGGAGCAGAACATCGCGGCGCCGTCCAGACCGAACGGCACCAGGTACTGCCAGCCGTTGTGCAGGCCGAGGTTCTGCTCGCCGAAGCCGACCAGGCCGTGGAAGGAGAGCGCGGCGGCCACGGCCGCACAGCAGAACAGCAGCACATACGAGGCGGTGCCGTATATGGCTTCCTTGCGCCTGCGGCGCTCCTCGCTGCGCTCCCACGAGTCGTCGGCGCTCGTGTCCTTCCCCGTGGTCTTCCCGCGCCGAAGCACCGCTATCGCCGCCAGCAGGCCCAGGAGCAGGACGGCGCCCGGAAGCAACCAGTTCAGCGATATGTCGGTCAATCTCATCTGGGGGTCCCTTGCATTGGGATAGGGCGTAACGCCCGCCATAGTGGCCCAATCCCACTGGCCCTCAGGGGGTTTCGGGGCAAGAGGCCGCCAAGGAAGTGCAAGGGGATGCCCAGGGCGGCGTTCCGCTCGAACTGCCGCTTGAGGGGCAGGAGTTGAGTTCGAACAACACTACCCGTGCGGGTGGTTCCACGGAAAGTTCCTGCGCGAAGTGAGGAATTCGTGAAACGCCTGTAACCGTAACGGGTGTCCTGCTCGCGGGTGATCTTACGGCACGAAGGCTGACGCGGGTGCCTGAGGGTGCGTCAACTGGCCGCGGCCAGAAGCCTGGTGACCCGATCCGCGTCGCAGGTGCGGGGGCAGGTGGCGCAGGTGTCCGCGGGGCGCAGTGTGTAGAACATGCAGCAGCTCGCCCGGTCCCGCGTGGGCAGCGACTCGCCGTTCGGGCCGGTCAGTTCACGGAAGGCCGCCGAGCCGACGTACGGCTTCGTCGCGCCCGGCAGCAGCAGCTCCAGCTCGTGGCGCGCCCGGTCCTGCTCGCCGTCGCCGAGCAGATGGGCGACGTACCAGAGGCTCTCGACGACCTCGTCCGTCGCCATGCCCCACAGTGCGCGTCCGCGGCGCCGCATGCGGGGGCCGAAGCCGGTGAGGACGGGTTCGAGGTGCTCGGCTATCGCCGTGCGCACCTCGGCGCGCAGCGCCTCCTCGTCGGGCACGACCCTCGCGCCGGGCAGGCCGGCGGCCGGGTCGCCGGGGAGGCAGGCGAAGGTGGCGGGGCGGGCGGCGAGGGCGCCTATCGGGAGGTCGGGGACCGTGCGGTCGTACGAGACATGCGTCACGGGGAAGCGGGGGACGCGGCGGAGCAGGAACCAGGGGACGGTGATCAGCAGGCAGACGGGCCAGGCGTAGCGGTGCAGGCCGAAGCTGGCGACGACGTCTGTGCGTGCGGACTGTCCGTAGTCGCGCTGTACCTGCGCGTCGTCCCAGGCCAGGAAGGTGTCCAGGTCGGTGCCGCCCTCCGCGAGCGCGGCCGCGGTGACCCAGCCGCCGTGTCGGGGGAGCTGTGCGTCGGTGGCCGGCTGGGTGATGGCCAGCCCCGGGAAGACCTCGGTGAGACGGGTGTAGGCGTCCGCGAGGGCTGAGGGGGGCACAGGCATTCCGGGCCGCCGATCCATGAGGTGGTGAAGGTAAGGCTTACCTTACCCAAGATCGCTGCGGTTTGAACTGTCGCGTTCTGCGCCTAAGGTGCTTGACGGGTGAGTAACAAGCCGCCGTAATGACCCCAAGTACCGATACGTCCCCGAGGAGGACCCGTGAGGCAGGGCGCGCAGGGCTCCGCGGGGACGGGGATTCCGCCGGTGTCGCAGGGCTTGGAGGCCCGGGCGGGTGCGGAGAGTACGGGGGCGGCGCGGGTGCCGTCGCAGGGGCGAGCCCCGGGTGTCGCCTCGGGTGTGGATGCGGGGCGGGGTGTCTCGGCGCCGGCGCCGACGGCTCGGGGCGAGCACACCCACAGTGAGACGCCGATTCCGCGGCCGCGGGCGGTTGTCCAGCGGGCCTCGGTGCGGGGGCAGATCCTCGACGCCCTGCGCACCGCGCTCGTCACCGGTGAGCTGACGCCCGGGGCGGTCTACTCGGCCCCGGCGCTCGGCGAACGCTTCGGCGTCTCCGCGACGCCGGTCCGTGAGGCCATGCAGCAACTCGCGCTGGAGGGGGCCGTCGAGGTCGTCCCGAACCGGGGGTTCCGGGTGGTGGAGCGTGGGGCCCGGGAGCTGGCGGAGCTGGTCGAGGTGCGTGCGCTGATCGAGGTCCCGGTGATGCTCCGGCTCGCTCGGACCGTCGCCGCTGAACGCTGGGCGGAACTGCGGCCGTTGGCGGAGGCGACCGTTCGTGCGGCGTCGACCGGGTGCCGGGCGACCTACGCGGAGACGGACCGGACCTTCCATCGCGCTGTGCTGTCCCTCTGCGGCAACGAACAACTGGTCCAGATCGCCGACGACCTCCACCGCCGCGCGCAGTGGCCCCTGGTGAGCCCCGCTCGCCCGTCCGGCCGCGGCCACGCCGACCTCGTCGCCGACGCGGCGGAACACACGGCTCTGCTGGATGCGTTGATCGCCAGGGATGTGGATGTGGTGCGGGCGTTGGTGGGGGAGCACTTCGCCGGGGCGAGCTGAGGGGTGCCTGCGGCGGCCCGTTGCTGTTCGGTGGGGGTGCGCGTAGCGCCTGCGGGTGTGGTGTGGGTCGCCGTGGGCGACTGCGGCGCCGCGGGGCCTTCCTGCCCAATCCCGCCGCGGGGGTGCGCATCAGTGATCACTGCACTGTCGGCACGGCCCGACGGGCCCTCAAATGTGAAGCTCGGGAGGGAAGCCCGTCCAGCGCAGCTCGGCAGGTAGGTGCCGCATGTCGTTGAGGGTGAGGACTGAGGCGGGTCGACCCGGTGCGTAGCGGATGACTGTGAGGGCCGCGTTGGAGTGGTTGAGGCCGAGCCAGCGCCACTTCGGTGCATGCATGGCGTCGCGGACGAGCCAGGCGACGAGGAAGTTGTGGGTGACGACCAGTTCGTGCCGGTCCTTGTCGCCATGCACCGGCCCGGTGTACGTATCCAGCGCCTGGCGGGCCAGCGCAGGTCCGTTTTCCCGCTCCTCATCGGTGGCATCGGCGAGGAAGCGGAGGTAGAAGTCCGCTGATTCGGCCGGAAGCTCGTCCTTCTTCGGCATGTAAGGCACGTAGTCACCGGCGACGTCCGAGACATGCAGAGGGACGTTCCTCAGGTGGTCGCCGATCAGACGTGCGGTCTGCTCCGCCCTCGGCAGTGGGCCGTGGTGAACACCGGAAAAGGGGACGTCACGGAGGCGTTGGCCGAGCCGTGTGGCTTGCTGCCGACCGGCCTCCGTCAGTCCGCTCTCGTCAGGCGATGCTTCGCCGTGCCGGACGAGGTAAAGGTACCGGGTGGCCGTGGCAGTCATCTCACATTCCCTGTCCGCCGGCGATCTTGTGCATCAACGGACGCAGTCCTGCCGTGGGCCGGTTCCCGGAAACGGGGGTGGGTCACGCCGTGGCGGCGCCCGTCGCCGGGGGTGTCGGGGACAGGTGGCCGGCCAGCCAGGTGGGCACGCCGCCCAGGAGCCGGAAGAGACGTCGCGCCTCCTCGCGCAGCCGCGTGGCCTCCGGCTCGGTCTCCGTGTCGGCCAGGGACGCCAGCGCGGGAGCCGTACCCACCAGATAGCCCAGCTCCTCGCGGATACGTAGGGATTCGGCGAACCCGTGCCGTGCCTCCGCCAACTCCCCCTCGCGCAGCGCGAGTCCGGCGAGGTGGCGCCAGGTGAAGGAGAGGAGGAGCGGGTCGGCGTGGGCCGTCGCGCCCGCATGCGCCCGACGGTAGGCGGCCCGTGCCGCCTGCGGCGAGCGTGCGAGGTTCTCCGCCAGGAGGCCGCGGCGGAAGTCCAGCAACGCCCTCCCCGCCACCCCCGGAGGGATCAGCGCCGCCGCCCGCCCCAACGCGGCCCGCGCCTCGTCGGCCCGGTCGCGCACTGAGTGCAGCGTCGCCGCGTAGGCAAGTTGCCCGCGTTCACAAGCGGCAGCGCCCCGCTCGTCGTCACTGTGAGCGAGCGCCTCGGCCGTACGGAGTGCGTCCTCGGCCTCCTCCCAGCCCTGCTCGGTGTAGAGACATCGCTCCACCAGCAGCGCCGCCCGCTGGAGCGAGGCCTGCGCGGTCACCGGCTGTAGCAGCGCCGCCGCATCCGCCCAGCAGGCGCGTGAGCGCAGCCGCCATACCGCGGTCTGGAGTGGATCGTCACCGGCGGTCGTTCCGTTACCAGACATGGCGGTATACGCCACCTCGCCCTCCCCGAGCACACCATTGAGCTGTTGAGTGGTGGCGGCATCTCAGCACGAATCCGCGCGCCCGGCCAAGAGGGTGGGTGAAGGATTTCACAAAGTCGTGGGACAGCGGCGGCACTTGGTGTCATCCGGCGGAGGGCCGGAATGGGCTCAACTCATCCGCAATGCCAAGAAGAAATCCAGCTTGTCCTCCAGGCGGGAGAGGTCCCGACTCGTCAACTGCTCGATCCTGCCCACTCGGTAGCGCAGTGTGTTGACGTGCAGGTGGAGACGGGTCGCGCAGCGGGTCCAGGAGCCGTCGCAGTCGAGGAAGGCTTCGAGGGTGGGGATCAGTTCCGCGCGGTGGCGGCGGTCGTAGTCGCGGAGGGGGTCGAGGAGGCGGGCGGTGAAGGCCCGGCGTACGTCGTCCGGGACGAACGGGAGCAGGAGGACGTGGGACGCCAGCTCCTGGTGGCCGGCCGCGCAGACCCTCCCGGGGCGCGCCGCCGCCACCCTGCGGGCGTGGCGGGCCTCCTCCAGGGCGCCGCGCAGGCCCTCCGCCGAGTGCACCGCCGCGCTGACGCCGAGGGTGACCCGGCCGTCGTCGTCCAGGCCGGCGGAGAGCGGGTCGCGGACCGAGTCCAGGAGTGCGTCGGCGAGGATGCCCGCCTCCGAGCCGTCGTGCTCCGCGGAGACCGCCGGGAGCGGGACCAGGGCGATGGCCTCGTCGCCCGTATGGGCCACGGCGATGCGGTCGGACGGCTCGGGGCCGGTGGCCAGCGGGTCGACCAGGATCTCCTCCAGGAGGGACTGGGCGGTCGGGCCGGCCTCGATGTCGCTGCCCTCCCATTCGACGCGGGCCACCACGACCTGCCAGTGCGGGGCCGCCCCGAGGCCCGGCAGCAGCACCGGTGCCGCGACCCGCAGGCGCGCGGCGATCTCGGCGGGCGCCGCGCCCGTCTGGACCAGTTCGAGGACCTCCTGCGCGAGGCGGCGGCGGACGGTGCGTGCCGCGTCCCTGCGGTCCCGTTCCACGGCGATCAGCTGGGTGACGCCCTGGAGCAGGTCGAGCCGCTCCTCGGGCCAGTCGCTCGCGTCCGCCTCCACGGCCAGCAGCCAGTCCGACAGCACCGTCTCGCGCACGTCCCGCGCGGCCTGCGTCGCGGAGCGGCCGCTGCTGCGGATCGGGAAGAGGGAGTACAGCGTGGTGCCGAGGGTCAGCCGGTGGGGGCCGCGGCGGCCCGTGCGGGCGGCCGAGAGTTGCTCCGCCGCCAGCTTCGCGCACACGTCGGCGGGGAGCGCCGGACCCGCGGCCTTCGAGCCCGCGATGAGCCGGCCCGCCGGTGACAGCACCCAGGCCCGCAGGTCCAGGTCCGAGCCGAGGAGGTCGAGGACCACGTCCGGGCCGCCGCCCGCCGGGCCCGAGGTCATCATCCGGCGGTGCCGGTCGACCACGGCCGCGAGGTCCCCGGCCCGCTCGCCGCTGACCTGCCGTACGACATGCTCGGTGATCGTCGCGAACGCCACCGACTCGTGCACCGCGAAGAGCGGCAGGCGGTGGCGGGCGCAGGCCAGCACCAGATCGTCGGGGATGTCGCCGAGCTCGGCCTCACCGGCCCCCAGCGCCGCCACGCCGGCCTGGGCCAGGAGGCGGACGAAAGGCTCGGAGTCCCCGGCGTTGCGGCGCCACGCCAGCCCTGTGAGCACCAGCTCACCGCCGGAGAGATAGCGGCTGGGGTCCCTGAGGTCGGTGGTCATCACACCGCGCACGGTGCGGTCCAGCTCGTCCTCGCCGCCGAGCAGCTTGAGGCCCAGCGCGTCGGTGTCCAGCAGTGCGCGCAGCCGCATTCTCGTCGCCGCCGTTCTTTGTCTCGAAATCTATGATGGATCTTGATCAGTCTGTGAGGAGGCCCGGTCGGCGGGCCGATGAGCGGCGCCGGGGGCGGTGCTCGTCGTCTTTCGGACGGTGTCCCAGGTCACAGGGCTGTGTCCGGTGTTTCCAGAGGGCTGCTTCGGATGTTTCCAGAGGAAAACGTGGAGGTTACTGGTGACCCCCGTTCATACGAATCTACAAGATGCCCGCCCTGGCCAGCCAACTCCTTCATGGTTTCCGTGACTGACCCAGGCCGAGCACAGCGCTGTGTACTGACGTCAATGCGCGTTAACAGCACATGAACGAGCCGGGCCCGCCGCACCTGATCTGGCTCAAACCGTACGACCCACGAGACGATGAAGAGAGCCGGTCATGGACTTCCTTCGCCCCGCCAGCTGGGAGGAGGCGCTCGCCGCGAAGGCCGAGCACCCCACCGCTGTGCCGATTGCGGGTGGCACCGATGTGATGGTCGAGATCAACTTCGACCACCGCCGGCCCGAGTACCTCCTCGACCTGAACCGCATCGGCGACCTCACCGAGTGGGAGGTCGGCGAGGACAGCGTGCGGCTCGGCGCCTCCGTCCCGTACTCCGGCATCATGGAGAGCCTGCGCGCCGAGCTGCCCGGCCTCGCCCTCGCCTCGCACACGGTCGCCTCCCCGCAGATCCGCAACCGCGGCGGCGTCGGCGGCAACCTCGGTACCGCCTCCCCGGCCGGCGACGCCCACCCCGCCCTCCTCGCGGCAGGCGCCGAGGTCGAGGTCGAGTCGGCCGAGCGCGGCACCCGCCTGATCCCGATCGACGAGTTCTACACGGGCGTGAAGCGCAACGCGCTGGCCGCCGACGAGCTGATTCGGGCCGTGCACATCAAGAAGGCCGACGGGCCCCAGCAGTACTCCAAGGTGGGTACCCGTAACGCCATGGTCATCGCCGTGTGCGCCTTCGGGATCGCGCTGCACCCCGAGACACGGACCGTGCGTACCGGGATCGGCTCGGCCGCCCCGACACCCGTACGGGCCAAGGCCGCCGAGGAGTTCCTGAACGCGGCACTCGAAGAGGGCGGCTTCTGGGACAACGGCAAGATCATCACCCCGTCGGTCGCCAAGCAGTTCGCGGAGCTGTGCTCCGGTGCCTGCAATCCGATCGACGACGTCCGAGGCACCGCGAGCTACCGCCGCCACGCGGTCGGAGTCATGGCCCGTCGCACGCTGACCTGGACCTGGGAGTCGTACCGCGGCACCGCCGCCCGCACGGAGGGAGTCGCCTGATGCGCGTCAACTTCACTGTCAATGGACGTCCGCAGGAAGCCGACGACGTGTGGGAGGGCGAGTCCCTGCTGTACGTGCTGCGCGAGCGGCTCGGTCTGCCGGGTTCCAAGAACGCCTGTGAGCAGGGCGAGTGCGGATCCTGCACCGTCCGGCTGGACGGTGTGCCGGTGTGTTCGTGTCTGGTCGCCGCCGGTCAGGTCGAGGGCCGTGAGGTCGTGACCGTCGAGGGTCTCGCGGACTACGCCAAGCAGCGTGCCGAGCACGGTGGTTGCGCGACCGGTGCCTGCGGTACGTCGCTCCAGGACGCCCAGCAGTGGGCGGCCAAGGGGCAGGACTCGCAGACCGGTGAGGGCACCGAGCTCTCCCCGATCCAGCAGGCGTTCATCGACGCCGGCGCCGTCCAGTGCGGCTTCTGCACGCCGGGCCTGCTGGTCGCCGCCGACGAGATGCTGGAGAGCAACCCGAACCCCAGCGACGCGGACATCCGCGAGGCGCTGTCGGGCAACCTGTGCCGGTGCACGGGCTACGAGAAGATCATGGACGCGGTCCGCCTCGCGGCCGCCCGGCAGGGAGAGGCGGTCTGAGCACATGCCCACAAACGGCGCTCCCACCAAGATCACCCAGGGTTCGCAGACCAAGGGCGGCATCGGTGAGTCGACGCTGCGCCCCGACGGCACCCTCAAGGTCACGGGCGAGTTCGCGTACTCGTCCGACATGTGGCACGAGGACATGCTCTGGGGGCAGATCCTCCGCTCGACCGTCGCGCACGCCGAGATCGTGTCCATCGACACCAGCGAGGCGCTGGCCATGGCGGGCGTCTACGCCGTCATGACCTACGACGACCTGCCGACCGAGGTGAAGAACTACGGCCTGGAGATCCAGGACACCCCGGTCCTCGCGCACGGCAAGGTACGCCACCACGGCGAGCCGGTCGCGATCGTCGCCGCCGACCACCCGGAGACGGCCCGCCGCGCCGCCGCCAAGATCAAGGTCGACTACCGCGAGCTGCCCGTCATCACCGACGAGGCCTCCGCGACCGCCCCGGACGCGATCCTCATCCACGAGGGCCGCGACGACCACCACATCGGTCACGTCCCGCACCCGAACATCGTGCACCGCCAGCCGATCTTCCGCGGTGACGCGGCGGCGGCCGCCGAGCAGGCGGACGTCGTCGTCCAGGGCGAGTACACCTTCGGCATGCAGGACCAGGCCTTCCTCGGCCCGGAGTCCGGCCTCGCCGTGCCGGACGAGGACGGTGGCGTCCACCTCTACATCGCCACCCAGTGGCTGCACAGCGACCTGAAGCAGATCGCCCCGGTCCTCGGCCTGCCCGAGCGCAAGGTCCGGATGACGCTGTCCGGCGTCGGCGGCGCCTTCGGTGGCCGCGAGGACCTGTCGATGCAGATCCACGCGTGCCTGCTGGCCATGCGCACCGGCAAGCCGGTCAAGATCGTCTACAACCGCTTCGAGTCCTTCTTCGGGCACGTCCACCGCCACCCCGCCAAGCTCTACTACGAGCACGGCGCCACCAAGGACGGCAAGCTCACCCACGTCAAGTGCCGGATCGTGCTGGACGGCGGCGCGTACGCCTCCGCCTCGCCGGCGGTCGTCGGCAACGCCTCGTCGCTGGCGATCGGCCCGTACGTGGTCGAGGACGTCGACATCGAGGCCATCGCCCTCTACACCAACAACCCGCCCTGCGGCGCCATGCGCGGCTTCGGCGCGGTCCAGGCGTGCTTCGCTTACGAGGCGCAGATGGACAAGGTGGCCAAGCAGCTGGGCATGGACCCGATCAAGTTCCGGCAGCTCAACGCCATGGAGCAGGGGACCATCATGCCGACCGGGCAGCCGGTCGACTCCCCGGCACCGGTCGCCGAACTCCTGCGCCGCGTCAAGGCGATGCCCATGCCGCCGGAGCGCCAGTGGGAATCCAGCGAGGGCGCGGACGTACGGCAGCTGCCCGGCGGTCTGTCCAACACCACGCACGGTGAAGGCGTCGTACGCGGTGTCGGCTACGCGGTCGGCATCAAGAACGTCGGCTTCTCCGAGGGCTTCGACGACTACTCCACCGCCAAGGTGCGCATGGAGGTCGTCGGCGGCGAGCCGGTGGCCACCGTGCACACGGCCATGGCGGAGGTCGGTCAGGGCGGTGTCACCGTCCACGCGCAGATCGCCCGCACCGAGCTGGGCGTCACCCAGGTGACGATCCGCCCGGCGGACACGCAGGTGGGCTCGGCGGGTTCGACCTCGGCCTCCCGGCAGACGTACGTCACCGGCGGCGCCGTCAAGAACTCCTGCGAGCTGGTCCGGGAGAAGGTCCTGGAGATCGGGCGCCGCAAGTTCGGCTCCTACCACCCCGCCTGGGCCACCGCCGAGCTGCTGCTCGAGGGCGGCAAGGTCGTCACCGACGGCGGCGAGGTCCTCGGCGATCTGGTGGACGTCCTGGAGGGCGAGGCCGTCGAGGTCGAGGCCGAGTGGCGGCACCGTCCGACCGAGGCCTTCGACCTGCGCACCGGCCAGGGCAACGGCCACGTCCAGTACTCCTTCGCCGCGCACCGCGCGGTCGTCGAGGTGGACACCGAGCTCGGCCTGGTGAAGGTCATCGAGCTGGCCTGTGCCCAGGACGTCGGCAAGGCGCTCAACCCGCTGTCCGTCATCGGCCAGATCCAGGGCGGTACGACCCAGGGTCTCGGCGTGGCGGTCATGGAGGAGATCATCGTCGACCCCAAGACGGCGAAGGTCAGGAACCCCTCCTTCACGGACTACCTGATCCCCACGATCCTCGACACGCCGACCATCCCGGTCGACGTGCTCGAACTCGCCGACGACCACGCCCCGTACGGGCTGCGGGGCATCGGCGAGGCCCCCACCCTGTCGTCCACCCCGGCCGTCCTCGCGGCGATCCGGAACGCGACCGGGCTGGAGCTGAACCGCACGCCGGTACGGCCGGAACACCTCACCGGTACGGGCCCGGCGTAAGGACATCAGCGAGGAATCCGCAAGGAGTCCAGCAAGGCTCTCCGGGCGGCGCCGGGAACGTCACACTTCGCCGCGTCGCCCGGAGGAACCAAGTACCGCACCGCTCGCGGAACTTGACACACCAGCAGTACCAGCACCACAGCAGGTACCAGCACCACAGCTAGATCCAGTTCGTTCGTCTCGGGCCGTCCCCCGGGTCGTGCGGCCGAAGCACCTTCCCAAATCCCGCAGCCACATGCGTGGTTGGTCGACCGTCAGGGCGGTCGAGGCGGGTGCCCCTTTGAACCTTGGGAGTAGGCCCACATGACCCAGCAGTCACTGGAGCCGGCGACCACAGCCGACGACGCGGGAGAAGGCACCCGCGTCCCGGCCGGACGGTCCTGGCTCGACCGGTACTTCCACATATCCCACAGAGGATCCACGGTCGCGCGCGAGGTGCGCGGCGGCGTCACGACCTTCATGGCGATGGCGTACATCCTCCTGCTCAACCCGCTGATCCTGTCCGGCAAGGACGCGGCGGGAGACATGCTCGCCCAGAAGGCGCTGATCACCGCGACCGCGTTCGCGGCGGCCTTCACCACGCTGCTGATGGGCTTCTTCGGTAAGGTGCCGCTCGCCCTCGCCGCCGGCCTGTCCGTCTCCGGTGTCCTCGCCTCGCAGGTCGCCCCGCAGATGTCCTGGCCGCAGGCCATGGGCATGTGCGTGATGTACGGCGTGGTCATCATGCTGCTGGTCGTCACCGGCCTGCGCGAGATGATCATGAACGCCATCCCGCTCGCGCTCAAGCACGCCATCACCATGGGCATCGGACTGTTCGTCGCCCTGATCGGCCTGGTGAAGGCCGGCTTCGTGCACCAGGGCAAGGCGACACCGCTCAGCCTCGGCCCGACCGGCGAACTGGCCGGCTGGCCGGTCCTGCTCTTCGCGGTCACCCTGCTCGCGATCTTCATGCTCCAGGCGCGCGGCATCCCCGGCGCGATCCTGATCGGCATCGTCGGCGGCACCGTGGTCGCCGTCGTCCTCAACGCGGTCGGCGCCATCGACCCCAAGCAGTGGACCAGCGGCGCTCCCGAACTGCACGGCAGCGCGGTGTCCATGCCGGACTTCTCGATCTTCGGCAACGTCGAGTTCGGCGGCTGGGGCGAGGTCGGCGCGATGACGGTCGGCATGATCGTGTTCACTCTCGTGCTCGCCGGGTTCTTCGACGCGATGGCGACGATCATCGGCGTCGGCACCGAGGCCAAGCTCGCCGACGACAAGGGCCGGATGCCGGGCCTGTCGAAGGCGCTGTTCATCGACGGTGCCGGCGGCGCGATCGGCGGTGTGTCCGGCGCGTCCGGCCAGACGGTGTTCGTCGAGTCGGCGACCGGCGTCGGCGAGGGAGCCCGTACGGGTCTCTCCTCGGTCGTCACCGGCCTGTTCTTCGCGGCCTGCCTGTTCTTCACCCCGCTCACGGCGATCGTGCCGGGCGAGGTCGCGGCGGCGGCCCTGGTGGTCATCGGCGCCATGATGATGATGAACGCACGGCACGTGGACTGGGCCGACCGGGCCACCGCGATCCCGGTGTTCCTCACCGTCGTGATCATGCCGTTCACGTACTCGATCACGGCCGGTGTCGCGGCCGGTGTCATCTCGTACGTCGCCATCAAGATCGCTCAGGGCAAGGCGCGGGAGATCGGGGCGTTCATGTGGGCCCTGACAGGGATCTTCATCGTCTATTTCGCCCTCAATCCCATTGAGAGCTGGATGGGCGTGCACTAGCCGGTGCGCCGGTCAGTGTGAACCGCCCTCCGCACAACCGCTGTTAAGGAGACCGACAGATGCTGGACATCGCCGAAGAGCTGCACCGGTGGGTCGAGCAGGGACGCGACTTCGCCGTGGCCACCGTGGTGGCGGTCGGCGGCAGCGCGCCCCGCCAGCCCGGCGCCGCGCTCGCCGTGGACGCCGACGGCACGGCGATCGGCTCGGTCTCCGGCGGTTGTGTGGAGGGCGCGGTGTACGAGCTGTGCCGGCAGGCACTCGAGGACGGCGAGACGGTTCTGGAGCGCTTCGGCTACAGCGACGAGGATGCCTTCGCGGTCGGCCTGACCTGCGGCGGCATCATCGACATCCTGGTCACGCCGGTACGCGCCGGGGACCCGGCCCGCCCCGTGCTCGCGTCCGCGCTGCGGGCGGCCGCGAGCGGTCAGGCGGCGGCGGTGGCACGGATCGTGTCGGGGCCGGACGACCTGAGGGGCCGCGCGCTTCTCGTCGGCCCCGACGGCTCGTACGACGGCGGCTTCGGCGCCCACCCCGAGCTGGACCGTACGGTCGCAGCGGAGGCGGGCGCCTTCCTCGACGCGGGCCGCACCGGCACCCTGGAGATCGGCGAGCAGGGCTCGCGCTGCGGCGCCCCGCTCACCGTGCTGGTCGAATCCTCGGTCCCGGCGCCCCGGATGATCGTCTTCGGTGCCATCGACTTCGCGTCGGCGCTCGTGCGCATCGGAAAGTTCCTGAACTACCACGTGACCGTGTGCGACGCCCGCCCGGTCTTCGCGACGAAGGCCCGTTTCCCGGATGCCGACGAGATCGTCGTCGAGTGGCCGCACAAGTACCTGGAGCGGACGTCGGTCGACGCCCGGACGGTCCTGTGCGTCCTCACCCACGACGCCAAGTTCGACGTACCCCTGCTCCGGCTCGCCCTGCGCCTGCCGGTCGCGTACGTCGGCGCCATGGGCTCCCGCCGCACCCACCTGGACCGCAACGAGCGGCTCAGGGAGGTCGGCGTGACCGAACTGGAGCTGGCGCGGCTCAGGTCCCCCATCGGACTGGACCTCGGCGCCCGTACGCCGGAGGAGACGGCCCTGTCGATCGCCTCGGAGATCGTCGCCAACCGGCGGGGCGGCAGCGGGGTCTCGCTGACGGGCGCACACACGCCGATCCATCACGACGCGACATCGTCGCCGACGGGGCGGATCGGTTCGGTGGCGTGACGGCCACCGGTGCCCGGCCTGCGAGCCACCGCGTCACTCGGCCACCCGCGGACCGCGTGGCCTATCGAGCCGGGCGCCTGCCGCTTCGCCGGATCTTCATCCCCACGTAGAGGATGGCGAAGACCGCCACGAGCACCCCGATGATCAGCAGGTAGAGCAAACCTTCGGCGAGTACTCCGATGAAGCCGAGTACCACCGCCACAAGAAGCAGGAACAAGAACAGAGCCATGGCCGCCTCCCCGGATCGTCGTGGCCCGTCAGCGGCGCGCCAGCCGGCGCTCGCCGTCCGCGCCCGGCCGGTACTCCAGCTCGTAGTGCGCAAAGACCGCTTCTTCGTCCCCGGCCGGCAGGACCCCGTCGATGTCGATGGACGGCGCATCCTTGACCTGGTTTTTTGCGTACGCGACCTTCAGGTATCCGGGGCCGACCGTCGCTCCGCCGAGAGGAACGAACACCAGGCGGTGCCGAGTCGGCATGCCGACCGTGACGGTCGCGAAGGACGGCGCGTCGGTAGCGGTGTCCACATAGATCGACTCCAGTTTGCCGATCTTGCGTGCGCCGTCGTCGACCACATCGTGACCGCGCCACTCTCGGATGTCACCGGGCTCGAACATCGCGATCCTCCGCTCGTCGTTCCTTTTGGCCGCGTACCCCCTTTCGCCGTCTCTGCACGATGCGCGCGATGCGTTCGGCAGGGCGGCGCCGGAGGCCGCAGTGCGTGATGCGGTCGGCCGGGGGCATACGCGAGAAACGGCACCATCGGTCGATTCCCCTTCGCCAAGGAGGCACATCGTGCTGGGCATCATCGCGGCGGTCCTGTTCTTCATCGCCTTTCTCATCAACGCGGCGGACATATCCACCAACGACGTCTTCACGTCGACCAACGTGATGCTGCTCGGGCTCACGTGTCTCGCCCTGCATGTCGCGGGGATCGGCAGCGGCTGGGCGGCGCGGGGCCGCCGCCGCTGAGCGGAACCTCTCCGGCCCATTTACATCGATGTACATGTGGCTCTAACCTGACGCGGAATTTCACCTTCTAGGCCCTTCCAGGAAGGAAGAACGGTGCTGCTTCCGCGCATCCCGCATGCCCTCAGACGCCGTCGTGGCCCCTCCGTACGCCGCCCGGCCCGAGCGCTCCTGGTCGTCCTGACCGGCGCGCTCGGCCTGGCACTGGCCGCGCCCACCGCCGCCACCGCTTCCCCGCCGCCCGCCTCGCACGCGGCGACGGACATCTCCCCCTTGGCGACGGGCACTCCGTTGAGGGACGGAACCGGCCTGTACCCGCGCGCCATCCGGCTGGCCAACAGCGGTGCGGCCAACGGTCGCGTCCTCGCCGGTGTCGTGACCTTCGACGGCAACAACGGCATCGGCGCCATCCACGAGAGCACGGACTCCGGGGCGACCTTCCGTCAGGTCGGCGCAGTTGCCGACCCGGAGTCCGCGGCGGGCCAAGGCCTGTGCTGTTCCACCCTGTTCGAGCTGCCCCGGCAGGTCGGCGCGATGCCGGCCGGCACGCTGCTCTGGGCCGCCTCCGCGGGCCAGGACGAGTCGAACCGCCGTATGGCATTGCGGATCTGGCGCAGCAACGACATCGGGCGTACCTGGTCCTACCTGTCGTCCTGCGCCGTCGCCGAGGGAACGGGCGGCCTGTGGGAACCCGAGTTCTCTGTGGCGGCCGACGGCGCACTGGTCTGCCACTACGCGGACGAGACGGACGCGGCGCACAGCCAGAAGCTCGGCGCCGTACGCAGCTACGACGGGGTGAACTGGCAAGGCCGCCACAACACCGTGGCGAGCAGCTGGTCACCTGACCGGCCGGGCATGCCGGTGGTGCGGAAGCTGCCCAACGGCACGTACTTCATGAGCTACGAGATCTGCAACCCGGGCGGTCAGTACCAGTGCGTCGTGCACTACCGGACGTCCGCCGACGGCTGGAACTGGGGAGACCCGGCCCACCTCGGCATCCGCCCCGAGACAGCCGACGGCAGGTACTTCCGCGCCGCGCCGACCATCGCCTGGGCACCCACGCCGGGCGGCGGTTCCAACGGGCGCATCCTGCTGATCGGGCAGCGCCTGCTCAACCGGGACGGCACCCCTGCCGCAGGCAGCGGGCGCACGATCCTCACCAACACGCGGAACGGCAGCGGAGCGTGGGCCACGATGCCCTCTGCCGTGACCGTGCCGAATCCCGAAGTGAACTACTGCCAGAACTACAGTTCCCCGCTGCTGCCCTCGGCCGACGGCAGCCGGGTGCTGCAGATCGCGACCGACTTCGAAGGCACGGTCTGCCGAGCGTATTTCGCGAGCGGGGACATCACCTGAGGGTGCGTGCACCGAAGTTGCGGACGTGGCGGCTCCCCGTGGTACGGCGGGGAGCCGCCACTCTCCTCTCCTGCTCTCGCGATCAGGCCTGATCGTCGCCCTGCTGCTCGATGGCGGCCGGGCGCAGCTGCGCGGCACGGATGCGGTCGACGTCCAGCTTGAGACTGCGGTCGAAGCGGTAGACGCCGTTCTGTTCCTGGAAGACGTCGGTCAGCTGGGTGTAGCAGTAGCCGAACATGTCACGGTCGTTCAGCAGTACCCCGGTCAGGCCGCTGAAGCGGGCGTGGAACTCCTCCTCGTCGCGGACGCGTTCGCCGTAGCCCCAGGACTCGCTGCGGTCCTCGCCGGACTGGGCGGCGGCTGCTTCGGGGTCCCACCAGATGCCGCCGAACTCGCTGACGAAGTAGGGCTGACCTCCGTAGGGAAGGGAGTAAGGTGCGCCGCTCTCATGGGAGTTGACGAAGGGGTCGTCCTTGGCGAGCCCCGACATCAGCTGCCGGAAGGCCTCCGGGTCCTGCTCGTAGTGGTGCGAGTCGTAGATGTCGGTCTCGGCGACACGGTGGGCGTAGCCGGAAGCGTCGACCACCGGGCGGGTGGCGTCCATCGCCTTCGTGGCCAGGAACATCGCGCGGGTGACGTCGTCGAGCGGGGTGATGCGGTCGTGGAGCTTCTGGTACGTCTCGTTGAGCGGGCACCAGCCGATGATCGAGGGGTGGGAGTAGTCGCGTTCCAGGGCCTCCAGCCACTGGGCGACGTACGAGGCGTCGGGCCGCTGGTTGTCGCCCGAGGAGCCGCCGACCTCGCAGCCCCAGTCGCCGAACTCGCCCCAGACCAGGTAGCCGAGGCGGTCGGCGTGGTGGAGGAAGCGCTCCTCGAACACCTTCTGGTGCAGCCGGGCCCCGTTGAACCCGGCCGCCATGGCCAGCTCGATGTCCCGGACCAGCGCCTCGTCGGTCGGAGCGGTCATCAGCCCGTCCGGGTACCAGCCCTGGTCGAGGACGAGGCGCTGGAAGACCGGACGGCCGTTGAGCAGGACGGCCTTGCCGCTGAGTCCGACGGCTCGAAGTCCGGCGTAGCTCTCGGCGGTGTCGACCACCTCGCCCGTGGCGTCGAGCAGTTCGAGCCGCAGGTCGTACAGATGCGGGTCGGCCGGGCCCCACTCACGGCGCCGGTGGCCGGGCACGGGCAGGTGCAGGCGCGGGGCCAGGTCCAGGTCGGCGCGGGCCTCGGCCCGGCTCACCTCGCCCTGGGCGTCGCTGAGGACGGCCCGTACCCGGTGGCCGGGGCGGTTGCCGGACAGCGGGAGTTCGAGGTGGAAGGCGGAGCCGGCGAGGTCGGGCGTGATGCGGGGGCGCCGCAGGTGCAGATCGGGGACGGGCTCCAGCCAGACGGTCTGCCAGATGCCGGTCACGCGGGTGTAGTTGCAGTCGTGGTTGGCGTACTGGACCGCCTGCTTGCCGCGCGCCTGCGGTCCGGACTTGGGGTCGCGGGCCCGGACGGTGATGACGACCTCCTCACCGCTGCCCGCGATGTCGCCGAGGTCGGCGGTGAAGGGGGTGAAGCCGCCGCGGTGCCGGGCGACTTCCTTGCCGTCGGCCCACACGGTGGTGTCGTGGTCGACGGCTCCGAAGTGCAGCAGCACGCGGCGTCCGGCCCATGCGGCGGGCAGGGTGAGGGCGCGTCGGTACCAGACGGCCTCCAGGAAGTCGGTGTCGCCGATGCCGGAGAGCTCGGACTCGGGCGGGAAGGGCACAAGGATCTCGTCGCGCAGCTCGCGACCGAGCAGGCCGCGTTCGAGCCCGCTGTCCCCTCGGTCGGTCTCGAACTGCCAGGCGCCGTTCAGGTTGAGCCAGTCGCGCCGCACGAACTGCGGTCGCGGGTACTCCGGGCGCGGTACGGAGTGAGTGGGCACACATGCTCCAGTCGATCGGGGGCCGGCAGGACGCCGCCGGCCTGTGAGTACAGCGAGGGGTGAGGTCAGGAGCCGCCGAGGCCGGTGGTGGCCACGGAGTCGACGATGCGGCGCTGGAAGAAGAGGAACACCACGATCAGCGGCAGCGCCGCCAGCAGCGCGGAGGCCATGGACTGGGCGTACTGGATGCCGAAGGCGTCCTTCACCGTGGCCAGGCCGACCGGGAGGGTCATCAGGTCGGGGTCGTTGGTGACGATGAACGGCCACATGAAGTTGTTCCACGCCCCGATGAAGACGAAGATCGCGACGGCGGCGACGATCGGCCGCGACAGCGGCAGCACGATCGACAGGAACACCCGGAACTCGGAGGCCCCGTCCATCCGGGCCGCGTCCTCCAGCTCCCGGGGGATGCCGTCGAAGAAGCGCTTGAGGATGAAGACCATCATGGGCGCGACGACCTGCGGCAGGATGACGGCCGCGTAGGTGTCCACCAGGTTGAAGAGCAGCATCTGCTCGAAGAGCGGTACGACGAGCAGCTGCGGCGGCACCAGGATCGCGGCGACGGTGACGGCGAGCAGGGCCCGGCGGCCGCGGAAGGTGCCGCGCGAGAACCCGTACGCGGCGAGGGTGGAGACGACGACCGTGATCAGCGTGACCAGCCCGGCGATCAGGAAGCTGTTGAAGGCCCAGACGGTGACGTTCCCGCGTTCCAGGATCTGCTGATAGGCCTCGGTCGTGAAGGCGCCCTTGATCGGGGACAGGCCGGGCGACGCCGCGTCCTGCTCGCTCTGCACCGAGGTGGCGACCGCCCAGACGAACGGCACCAGCCAGACGGCGGCCAGGACGGCCAGCGCAGTGCCGGCCAGGGCGCGCGGCAGCCGGCCGTGGCCGAGGAGCAGGGAGGATTCGGCAGCTGCCAAGGGGGGACGGCGCCGCGGGCGAAGGGGTGTTGCGGTGGCGGACACGGTCAGTCCTCCTGGCGGAAGAGACGCAGTTGCACGAGCGAGACGACGATGACGAGGGCGAAGAAGAGGTAGGAGACGGCGGAGGCGTAACCGAGCCGGTAGCCCGTGAACCCGACGTCGTAGACGTATTCCAGGACCGGGCGGGTCGAGCCGTTGGGACCGCCCTTGGTGAGGATGTAGATCTGGTCGAACACCTTGAGCGAGGCGAGGACCTGGAGCATCGCCACCAGCGCAGTGGTTCTGCGCAGTTGCGGCAGGGTGATGGACCACAGGCGCCGCCAGGCTCCGGCGCCGTCCAGCGCGGCGGCCTCGTAGTACGTCGAGGGCAGGGACTGGAGCGCGGCGAGGTAGAGCAGGAAGTTGAAGCCGACCGTCCACCAGACGGTGAGGGCGGCGATCGACCACATCGCGACGGATTCGTCGGAGAGCCAGCCGACGGGCTCCATGCCGAGCGTGTCCAGGAACTGGTTCGCCAGGCCGAGCTCCGGCTGGTAGAGCCAGGTCCAGATGAGCGTCACCACGGTCACGGGCAGCAGATAGGGGGCGAAGAAGGCCAGTCGCCACACCCATTGCCCGGCGAGGCCGCTGTGCACCAGCAGGGCCATGGCCAGCGCGATCAGCACCAGCGGAACACTGGAGATGGCGGTGAAGACCACCGTGTTGCCGAGGCTGCTCCAGACGTCCGGATCGCCGAACGCCTCGGCGTAGTTGTCGAAGCCGACGAACGCCGTGTCGCGCAGCGCGAGCGAGCTGTCGGTGAAGCTCATCCAGAGCCCATGCACGATGGGCCACACCAGGAACAGGACGAAGACGAGCAGAAACGGCAGGACGAAGAGGAGGCCGGGGCCCTGGGCGGTACGGCTGCCCTTCAGGCCGATACGGCTCAGGCCGCCAGGTCGGCCGGCGGCCGGGCCGGTCACGGCGTCGGTGCCGGGGGGTGCGGTGGTGGTCACGTGGGTCACTCCTTCTGCTCGTCAGGCCACCGGGTTGGGCTGCCGGAGCAGCGCGTCCGCCTCGCGGACCATCTGACGCACCGCCTTCTCGGCGGAGGTGTTGCCCAGCAGCGCCGACTGGAGCGGCTGGCACATCCGGTTCTGGAAGTTCGAAGCGGCCCCGGTGAACCAGTTCGGCGGATCGAGCACCGCCACCTCTCCGGCGTCCGCGTAGGAGGACTGCGGGTCGAGGGCGGCGTACTCGGGTTCCGCGATCACGGGCTGGTAGGCGGGGATGTGACCGGCGCTCGCCCAGGTGAGGCTCTGCTTGACCATCTCCGCGACGTACCGGTGGGCCCGGCGGCGGTGTGCCGGGTCGGGGTTCTCCTGGTGCGGGAGGACGAAGCTGTGACTGTCCGTGTAGACGGCCGGCTTGTCGAAGACCTGCGGGAAGGGGGCGGCGCCGAGCGGGATGCCGGACTTCTTCAGCGTGGGCAGTTCCCACTCGCCGAGCATGACCATGCCGCCGCGACCGCCGATGAAGCCGGCCATCGCGCCGTTGTAGTCCAGGTTGTTGGGGTTGGTACGGCCGTCGAACAGCCGCTGCATGAAGTCGACGACGCGTACGGCGGCGTCGACGTCGATCTGCGCGGGCCCGCCGTCCGGCAGCGTGAAGGCGGCGCCGGTCTGGGCGTAGAGGGCGGCGAACTGCCGCCAGCTCTGGGCGGTGTCGGTGACGTGGCCGAACAGGATGCCCTTCTGCCCGGTCGCCTCGGCGAGTGCCTTGCCGGCGTCGAGCAGGGCCTCCGGGGAGCCCAGCGGGGCCAGTTCGCCCGAGGAGTCGAGGAGACCCGCCTTGTCGGCGGCCTCCTTGTCGTAGAACACGATGAAGGGGTGGACGTCGAGCGGGATGGCGTAGACGGTCCCGTCGTGCTGCGTCCGCGACCAGACCGCCGGTGCGAAGTCCTTCCGGCTGACGCCGAATTCGGCGAGCAGGTCCAGATCGAAGGGGTCGAGGAGGCCGCCGGGCGCATAGCCGGCAAGCCTGGAGAGGTGCATGATCGCCACGTCCGAGGCCCGGCCGCCGGCGGCCGACATGGCCAGTTTGGTGTAGTACGACGGCCCCCAGTCGAGAATCGTCCGCTCCACCTCGAAGCCCTGCGGCCCTTCGGAGACCGCCTTGATCATGTCGTCCATCAGCATGCCGTCGCCGCCCTGGAACAGGTCCCAGACGCTCAGCGCGGAGGCGTCGGCGGCGGCCGGTGAGGCGCAGCCGGACACCGGGCCGGCGGCGAGCAGCGCACCCGCGGCGGCCGTGCCGTGACGCAGCAGCCGACGGCGGGTGAGACCAGGTGCCGCACCGGGTGCGGGGGCTGGTGGTGAGACAGAGAAGCGGGTGAACATCGCGTACCTTCCGACAGCCGGACACGCATGCCGGACCGACGACGGACCACCGATGGGAGTGGTGATCCACCGCGCGGGTCAGGCGGGGGCGCACCGGTCGAGCCGATGCGATGGCTAGTTTTTACATCGATGTACATTGGCTGTAAAGAGCCAGGAGGCACGGCCGGAAATCGAGGGCCGAACGGGCCGGGAAGATGCGCTGCCGATCCGCGACCTGCCGGGACATAAACTCAGCAGCGCCGAGGGGCAGGGAGGTTCCGGTGGCACGACCCAGGATCAAGGACGTCGCGCGGCTCGCAGGGGTGTCGGAGAAGACGGTGTCCAACGTCATCAACGACTACACCCACGTCTCCGACCGGACCAGGCGCGTCGTCCGCGATGCCATCGAGGAACTCGGCTACAAGGTGAACCTCGCCGGTCGCCACCTGCGCCAGGGCCGCACCGGCATCATCGCTCTCGTCGTTCCCGAACTCGACGTCCCGTACTTCGCCGAGCTCGCCCGGCACGTCATCCGCGAGGCCGGGCGACGCTCCCTGACCGTGCTGATCCACCAGACGGGGGCGGACCGCGAGCACGAGCTGGCGGCACTGACCGGATTCGGCTCCAGCTTCGTCGACGGAGTCATCCTCAGCCCGCTCGCCCTCACCCCCGACGACCTGCGCGATCGCGCGGGCGCCCCGCCCACCGTGCTGATCGGCGAACTTCTGGAGGAAGGCGCCGACCACGTCGCCATCGACAACGAACAGGCCGCGCGGGAAGCGACCAAGCACCTGCTCGCGCTCGGCCGCCGCGCCATCCTGGTCATCGGCGGACGCAGCGGCGCAGGCCTGGGCACGGCCGAGGCCCGCACCCGCGGCTACCGCGCCGCGCTGGCGGAAGCGGGCATCGCCCACGACCCGGCCGCCCTCCTGCCCGTCGAGTCCTTCCGGATGCCGGACGGCGCCGAGGCCGTGGCCCGGGCGCTGAGCGAGGGCGCCCGAGCCGACGCACTGCTGTGCCTCAACGACCAACTGGCGCTGGGCGCGCTGCGCGCACTGCACGAGCACGGCATCCGGGTTCCCGAGGAGGTCGCCGTCATCGGCTTCGACGACGTCGAGGCCGGACGCTTCAGCGTCCCCACCCTGAGCACCGTGGCACCCGACAAGGCCGCGGTGGCCCAGGTCGCCGTCGAACTCCTGCAACACCGGATGGACGAGGCCACGGGGTCCGCCTCGGCGGACGCCAACTCAGCGGAGGTGCGGTCGCCTCAGGACCTCGTGGTGGCGCATCGTCTGGTGTTGCGCGAAAGCACGGAGGGTTTCGGTGGGGTGCTGCCTTCGGGCGCTCCGCAGAAGTCATCCTGACCGCGAGGGCGGGGCGACGCCCGACGAGGCCGGCGTGCAGCCGTCAGAATCCTCGGCCACGACGGCGAACGGCGACCACGGCCGGCTGAGCGGAGCTCGCGGAGGACGGCACCGACTCGCTTGATCGGGTATCGGTCCGGCATGGCGCGGTGGACCAGGGTGCACTGGCCGCGGTCCGAAGCCGGGGGTATGCGTGCGTCGGCCGAGTCTCGCGGGCCCCCACCGCTGAACACGCCCTACCCCCGCCACCCGCGTCCGGGCACAATGAGCGCTGCCTCGCCTCAGCCCCGCGTCGCCGGCGAGAACATGACGGCGCTCGTGCCCGCCTTCGACGCCCGCACGACACCAGCACCACGGCATGCACGCCCGGCACGCCCGGTCATCCGTCGGGCGTGCCCGAAACTGACCGACCGTCCTCGGGGAGATTCGGGATGACAGCACGCCGTACAACCAACAGACGCGCACAACTGATCGCCTGCGCGCTGAGTTTGCTCGCAGTGGCCGCCCTCACGGTGTCCGGCACCAGCGCGACGGCAGCGTCCGCTGCACGGCCGCCCACACCGTCCTCGGTGTCCGGCCCGGCCTCGGCCGTCACATCGCTGGGGATCGACGGGACGGCGTGGGCCGTGGACGAGCGGAGCGGGAAGCTGCGGGTCCTCGCCGACTCCACGGTCACGGACGCCGAGCTCGCCCGTCTCCGCGACGCCGTCGGCCGGTTCGCCGGTGCTGTCACCCTCGAACGGCTCGACGGCCGGCTGCGCACGCTCCTGTCCGGCGGCGACGGCATCCACGCCGCCGGCCGGCGCTGCACGGCGGGCGTCAATGTGCGGAGCGGGTCCACGTACTACCTCGTCACCGCCGGACACTGCACCGCGGACCTGCCCACCTGGTACACCAACGCTGCTCTGGACACGGCCGTCGGGCCCACCACCGGCAGCAGCTTCCCCGGCAACGACTTCGGGGTCGTCCGCTACGCCAACCCGGCCGTGCCGCACCCCGGCACCATCGGAACGGTCGACGTGACCGGGACCGCGTCCGCCCACGTCGGTCAACGGGTCTGCACCCGGGGCGCGACGACCGGAGTCCGGTGCGGCGTGGTCACCGGCCTCAACGCGTCCGTGAACTACGGCGGCGGTGACATCGTCCACGGGCTGATCCAGACCAACATCTGCGCCGAACCCGGCGACAGCGGAGGTCCCCTCTACGCCGGCGACAAGGTCATCGGCATCCTCTCCGGCGGCTCCGGAAACTGCGCCACGGGCGGGACCTCCTACTACCAGCCGATCCAGGAAGTGCTCAGCGCTCACGGGCTGTCCGTCTACTGACGGGAGGCCCTAGGCCAAGTCGGCGCCTGACGCGAGCGACGCACCCCCGGCTGGTCCGGCCACCTGAACGCGTAGTCCGGTTCGCCGCCCCGCACGACCCGTACGAAGCGGAGCAGTTCGCGCACGATGCCCGCGTTGCCCATCGCCCACCCCGGCTGCGGTTCGAGCTCGCTCGGGGTGGCCCGGTGCTCGACGTTGGACCAGCGGGCGCCGTCGGCGTCGCGGGTGGCGTGGGCGGCGAGGTCGGTGACGAGGAGCAGGGCGAACTCGGGGGAGTCGTCCTGCTCGGCGATCCGGTCGGCCGCGAGGGCGAGGACGCTCGCCGTGCCGCAGCAGCGGCCGTTGTTGTCCCAGAAGCCGGGGCGCAGCCGGTTCGGCAGGCCGGAGTGCGTGACGGTGTGCCAGCAGCGGTCGGCGAGGGCCGGCCAGACAGGGTCGGGGGACAGGTCCCGGAGCAGGCGGAAGACCTGGGCGTCGCCGGCCGGGCCGTGGCACCAGCCGTAGTTGTACCGCTCGACCACGTCGGGGCGGTGGTGCGGGTCGGAGTGGGGGACGAGGAAGCCTTCGGGGCCGCCCTCGTCGCGGGAGACGACGTCCGCGGCACCGGCCAGCGCGAGCTCGGCCAGGTCCTTGCGGCCGGTCGCGTGGCCGACCGCGGCCAGGCCGTACACGATGCCGAGCGTGCCGTGCGAGATGTGGTGCATACGGCCGGGTGCGCCGGGCCGGTGCTGCCAGTTGACCCCGGCGGGAGTCTGCTCGGCCGTGCGGACGTACGGTTCCACCGCCCGGACGGCGAGATCCTCCTGCCCGGCCAGGAGCGCGCCCAGGCCGATCCCGGCGTTGCCGCCCATCAGTTCGAACAGCTCGCCCCAGCGGGTCCCGTCGAAGCGGGAGCGCACCAGGTCCAGAGCCCGGTCCGCGGCGGTGCCGGCGGCTGTGTCGCCCAGGTCGTCGTGGACGGCACGCAGCGCGAGGGCCATTCCGGTGCGGCCGAAGTACAGGGAGTCGTCCTCCCAGCTCTCGACGGAGTCCGCCAGCCCGCGGGCCGCGCGCACGGCGGCGTCGGCGTAGGAGTCGTCGGCGAGGTGCCGCCACGCTTCCAGGAGCACCGGGACGACCCCGGCCGTGCCGCTGTAGAGCATGGGGTTGAGCTCGTCGTCGGAGGGCCGGGTCGGCCATATGAGGCCGCCGTCCCCGTTGTCACGCCCGGCTGACAGCAGCCACCGCAGGCCGTCCACGGCCAGGGCCTCGACCTCGTCCGGCGTCATGTGCGTTGCCTCCCTCTCCTTGCCGGCGCCCATTCGGGCATGTCCGCTTCGTGGGACTCAGGCATGCAGCACGAAACATCGCATCCCTCCCGCGTCGAGGTCGTACCACTCACCTCGGTCCCATCCCTCCGTCACGGTCGCCACGTCCTGCGCCGTCACTCCGATGTGTCGCCGCTCCTGCGGCAACCGCTCCGCCAGCGGCGTCGTCACCACCCACACCCCGCCCGGCGCCAGCAGCCGCCGCACGCGGTCCGCGACCACCCTCTTGTCCGACATGAAGGCCAGGACCAGCCGCATCGTCACAAGGTCGAACCGGGTCCGGGGCAGCTTCGCCCCGACGTCGGCCCCGTCCTCGAAGTCCAGGCGGAGCACGCGCAGTCGGGGCTCCAGGTCCGCGTATCGGTCACGGGTCGCCGCCACCGCCGCATCCGCCCAGTCGACGGCGAGCGTGTCGTGACCGAGGCCGGCGAGCGCGGCGGCGTAGGTGCCGAGCCCGCAGCCGATGTCCAGGGCCCGGGCGCCGACGCGCGGCCGTATCGCCTCGCCGAGCAGCTGCAGTTCCCGCTCCGTGACGCCCCGGAAGCCGCGGCCCCGCGCGAAGTGGTCCTCCCAGCGCGCCCGTTCGACGGGGGTCACGTCTGCCTCAGGAGCCGGTTCACAGCCCGCCCGAACACATACCGAGCCGCCCGCTCCAGCACACCGTCGGCGACCCCCGGCAGGAACCGCACCCGCGCCTCCTCCCGCCACACCACCCGCGTCCGCCCTCCCGGCCCGGGCCGCACCTCGATCTCGGCCCAGCCCGTGATCACCCTGCCCCGCTTCTCCAGGCGGCAGAGGCCCGGCGCGTCGTCCCCCGGGGGCTGCCACACCGTGACCTCCATCGGGTCGTCGAAGGAGAGCGGGCCGACGCCGGAGCGGGCGATGACGAGTGTGCCCGCACGGGTCGGTTCGGGTGGGGTGACCCGGATGCGGGTCAGGGGGACGGCCGCGGCATGGCGGGGCCACTCCGTCAGGCGTCGCCACGCCTCGTCGAGGGGGAGTGGAACCGTGCGTTCGAGGAGAAAGTTCGCCACGGAACGATCTTAGGGAATCAGGGCTGGTCATCCGCGCAGTCGTACACGGGTCGTGCGGTCGGTCCAGCCGGACGTCGGCGGCCGCGCGTACGCGAGGTGAACTCGCCCCGGCCCCGCGGCCCGTGCCCCGCTCTTCCCCCGCGCCGCCGTCAACGTCCTGTCCCAGCAGCAGCCCTCCGAGCTGCTCTACCCGCCTGGAGGGGCTGGAGAGCGGCTGGACCACCTTGCCGCCCGGGCCCGGCGGTCCGAACCTCGACGTCGTGCGCGGCAACCTCTTCGACCCGCCCCTGATGCGGAAACTGCCCCCGCACATCGAAGGCCCCGACAACGATCTCGCCGACCTCCTCGACCACTCCGTCCGCCGCGCTGGTCTTCGGCTTCGTGTCCGGCACCCGTCCCGTCCGTATCGTCGCCGCCCTCGTCAACCCGCGCGGCCCCGCCCCCGAGGCCGAGACGGTGACCCTCCTCAACGCCTCGCCCGCCCCGGTCGACCTGACCGGCCGGCACCTCCAGGACCGGCTGGGCCGGCTTTCCGCCGTGCCGCCGGGACCGCTCGCGGACGGCGCCTGCCTCACCGTCCCCCTGAGCGGCGGCGCCCAACTCGGCAACCATGGCGGCGAGATCAGCCTCCTCGACACCCCGCACCGCCTTCACCTCACCTGGTGGGACGGCTCACCGGTACACCTTCCCCGGCTCGGCCTTGCCCGGCGCGAGCAACTGCGGCACGGTCACGAACACGAACCCCCGCTTCTTCAGCGCGTCGATGATCCCGGGCACCGCCGGCACGGTGCCGTCGTAGATGTCGTGCAGCAGGATGATCCCGTCCCGGTCGGTCTGATCCAGGACGCGCTGCTCTATGAGCTTGGAGTCATTGGTCGTGTAGTCCTTGGCCGTCACGCTCCACAGGACCTCCGACATCCCCAGCTCGCGGCAGATGTCGTGCACCGTGTCGTTCGTACGGCCCTGCGGCGGACGCATCAGGGTGGGGCGCCGCCCGGTGATGCGCTCTATCTCCTTGTTGGGGCGCTCTATCTCCTCCCGTATCCCGTCGGCGTCGAGCTCCGTGAGTCTCTCGTGGTCCCAGGTGTGGTTGGCCACCTCATGGCCCTCGTCGGCCATCCGCTCGACCAGTTCCGGGTACTTGTCGATGTGCCGCTTGCCGAGCAGGAAGAAGGTCGCCGGGACCTTCTCCTCCTTGAGGATGTCGAGCAGTCGCGCGGAGTGCTCGCTCGGCCCAGCGTCGAAGGTCAGCGCGACGCACTTGGCCTCGCGGCAGTCGACGCTGCCGAAGCGGGCCTGGGCGGTGGACGTGGCCTGGGCCCGGGCGGCGCCGGGAGACGTGGTGTCCAGGCGCACGTACTGCGTGAACGCCACCAAGGAAGCGGCCGCCACCAGAACGGCGGCGGCACACAACCAAGCCCACGACTTTTTCATCTTCTTGAACGGAATGATCGGAAAAGGCATGCCGCGACTATACATGGCGAGTATACACGCGATGTATAGAGGGCGTTTGTAGGCTCTGAACTGCGCGTTCCCGCGGTTTTACTGGGCGTAGAACGTGGCGTCCGCCCGATCCGTCGCCGTGCCAAGCGCCTGGACCACCAGCAGGTGGTCGTAGTGCCGCACGTAGCGCCCGGCGTAGTTGTAGGACTCGTACGAGACACCTGCCGCGTCGGACAGCCCGGCCCGCTTGTGGAAGGTGGCGTCGGACGCGAACGTCGCCGTGCCGTCGTTCTTCTCCAGCCACACCTCGAAGTTCTTGTGCCGGAGGTAGTACCCGGGGAAGTTGGCCGACTCCAGCGACACCGTGCCGCTGCCGGTCAGTCCGGGGACCGCGCGGAACTGCGAGTCCGCGAGCGGGGAGACGCCGGCCTCGATGCGGGCGCGGTACTCCCAGTGCCGGACGAACCGGTCCGCGAAGTTGTACGACGAGAAGCGCTGCGGCGTGACACCGTCGGCCACCGGGATGCCGAAGTCCGGGGTGCCGTCGGCCTTCCAGTACAGCTTCTGCACGCGGGTGCGGCGGTTGGGGTCGCCCAGCGGGTCGCCGGTGATGTCCTTGTAGCTGCGGTCGTGGTGGACGAGGATGTCGCTCCTGCCGTCCTCGGAGACGGTGAAGGAGTTGTGGCCCGGGCCGTACTGGCTGGTGGCGGCGTTGCTGGTGAACACCGGCGTGGAACTCTTGCTCCAGTTCGCCGCGTTGAGCAGGTCGGCACCCGCGGACGCGGACAGCAGCCCCAGGCAGTAGTTGCTGTCGGTGGCGCTCGCCGAGTACGACATGAAGACCTTGCCGCCGTGCTGGATCACCGCCGGGCCTTCGTTGACCTTGTAGCCGACGGTCTCCCAGGAGTAGGTGGGCCGCGACAGCATCACCGGAGTGCCGGTGACGGTCCAGGGGTTGGCCATCCTCGCGAGATAGAGGTCCGTGTTGTTGTTCACGGACGGGTCGCGCTGTGCCCAGGCCAGATAGCGCACGCCGCCCACGACAAAGGTCGTGGCGTCCAGGGAGAAGCTCTCCCACTGGGTCTTGATCTGCCCCTTCTCCGTCCAGGCGGCCGTCAGCGGATTGGTTCCGGTGCCCTCGAGCACGTACATGCGGATCGCCCACACGTCGTTGGTGGCGCCGGCGGCGAAGTAGACGTACCACTTGCCGTCGATGAAGTGGATCTCCGGCGCCCAGATGTGCGCGCCCATCACACCGCTGCTGTGCTTGGTCCAGATGGTGACCTCCTGGGCCGTCGACAGGCCCTGGATGGTCGTGGCCCGACGCAGCACGATGCGGTCGTACTCGGGGACGGTCGCGGTGAAGTAGTAGTAGCCGTCGGTGTGTTTGAAGATGTGCGGGTCGGCCCGCTTCTCCACGATCGGGTTGGTGTAGGTCACGGGGGGGAGTCGGGTACGGCCGCCCGGGCGGCCGGAGCGGGTCCGGTGAGGCAGGCCGCCAGGGCGACGAGGACGGCCATGAGCAGCCGTACGGCTATGCGTCTCAAGGGAGTTCTCCAGAGGTACGGGTGATCAGGTGGTGGGGACGAGGCGCCACTGCTGGCAGGTGTTGTTCAGCCAGGTCCACTGCCGTACGTCCGCGCCGTCCGCGGCAGAGCAGTCCGCCACGTCGGCGACCTTGCCGGTGGACTCGTTGACGATCCGGACGTAGTCACCGCTCGCCGTGAACACGAGCCGGTAGCGCTGGCACTTGTTGTTCAGCCAGGACCACTGCCGGATGTCCGCGCCGTCGGAGGCGGAGCAGTCGGCGACGTCCATCACCTTGCCGGTGGCGACGTTGACCAGCCGGTTGGTGTCGTCGCCGAGGTCCTCCACCTTCCACTTCTGGTTGGTCCCGCCGGTGCACGTCCACTGGAGGATGTCGGTGCCGTCGGCGGTGTTGCCGCCGTTCACGTCCAGGCACTTTCCGCTGTTGCGGTTGACCAGGGTGTACGACGTCGGCGTCGCGGCCGTCTCGCCGGACGGGCCGGGGAGCGTGGTGCCGAGGGCGACGGGGGTGCCGAAGTCCGGGGTGCCGTCGGCGTTCCAGGTGAACTCCTGGGCGCGGGTGGTGCGGCCGTTGCCGCAGCCGCCGCCGGACGTGGAGTTGGCGTGGTAGACGATCCAGTTCTCGGTGCCGTCGGGTGAGGTGAAGAAGCCGTTGTGGCCGGGGCCGTAGGCGCCGCCGGCGTCATTGCGCTGGAAGACCGGGGTCTGCTTCTTGGTCCAGGAAGCGGGGTTCAGCGGATCCGAGCCGGTCAGCTCCAGTTGGCCGAGCTTGTAGTCGGCGGTGTTGCAGTAGCTGGCCGAGTACGTGAGGAAGGTACGGCCGTTGTGGTAGAGCGGTTCCGGGGCCTCGTTGACGGGCGCGCCGGACCGCTCCCAGTCCAGGGTCGGGCTGGAGATGACGGTGAAGGTGCTACTGGCCGGCGTGTACGGGTTGCTCAGCGGCGCGATGACCAGGCTCTGCGTACCGCCGTTGATGAACCCGCTGCCGACCAGGTACAGCTTGTTGCCGGCCTGGAGCACACTCGCGTCGATCAGCCAGCCGCCCGGCGTGAGGTTGGAGCCGGTGAGCGAGCCCTTGTAGGTGTACGGGCCCATCGGGTCGGTGCCGGCGCTCTCCAGCACATGCGTGCGCTGCGAGTCGCAGCACGCCGCACCGCCCTGTCCGGCCGAGTAGTACACGTACCAGTGGCCGTTGAAGAGATGCATCTCCGGAGCCCAGATGTTGGTGTTGCGGGTCGACGTGGTGTCCGACCACACCTGCACGTTGGGCGCGCCGGCCAGACCCGCGAGCGTCGGCGACTTGCGGATGCCGAGGATGCCGGTGAACGTCGTGGTGATCAGGTAGTAGTTGCCGTCGTGGTACTGGAGCCAGGGGTCGGCGCCCTTGAACGACTTCAGCGGGTTCGTGTACGGGCGGCCGTCCGCCGCGGACGCCGGTTGCGTGGTCGCCACCAGGGCCAGCAGTGCGGCGAGCACGCACAGGATGAGTGATCTGCGGCGTTTCCTGACAGGCGTGCGTGACATTCGAGGCATACGAGACCGTCCCTGTCCGTAATTTCGAACGAAGTTCGTGATTCCGATCGCGATTGGGTCAGAAGATAGAAGTGGGCCATGTCCCCGTCAACGGTTTCGTCGTCCACGCTTCACAAACCCGCGTGCGGACGCACACCCGGCGCGGCCGGCCGACGATGCGCTTGCCCGTTCAGGTGATGAACCGACCGATGCGCCACCGGCCGGCCAATTGCCCCCGTATCCAGTGCACATGGACAATCACCGCGCGCCTGTCGGCTCAACTTCCTTCTCCCGAAGGCAGTTCACGGCCGCAACGACCACGACGGCCGCCCTGGCCGCGTTAGCCCCGACCGCGGCCGCCGCCGCACCCGCCGTGCCCCAACAGGCCCCCGGGCGGCCGCGATCCACCGCCGACTGGGACACCTGCCTGGCCGTCGCACGCGCCCTGCTGGTCGTCGACGAACACGACAAACCGCTCGTCCCGGGGTACCGGAAGATCCTCGACTCCGGGCTGCCGCGCGCGCAGACGAAGACGGGCAAGAGAATCCTCGTCATCGGTGCCGGACCGGCCGGCCTGGTCGCCGCCTGGCTGCTCAAGCGGGCCGGGCACCAGGTCACGCTCGTCGAGGCCAACGGCAACCGCGTCGGCGGCCGCATCAAGACGTTCCGCACCGGCGGCCACGAGCAGGCGGCGCAGGCGTTCGCCGACCCGGCCCAGTACGCCGAGGCCGGCGCCATGCGCATCCCCGGCAGCCATCCGCTGGTGATGACCCTGATCGACCAACTCGGCGTCAAGCGCCGCCGGTTCCACCTCGTCGACGTCGACGGCGAGGGCAAGCCCGTCAACAACGCCTGGCTGCACGTCAACGGCGTCCGCATGCGCCGCTCCGAGTACGCGAAGTCACCCCGCAGGATCAACCGTTCCTTCGGCGTCCCGCGCGCGTACTGGGACACGCCCTCCGGCACCATCCTGCGCCGCGCCCTGGACCCCGTACGCGACGAGTTCAGCACCGTCGGCCCGGACGGCAAGCGCGTCGACAAGCCGATGCCCGAGCGGGTCAAGGGCTGGGCGCGGGTCGTGCAGAAGTACGGCGACTGGTCGATGTACCGGTTCCTGACCGAGGAGGCCGGCTTCGACGAGCGGACCCTCGACCTGGTCGGGACGCTGGAGAACCTCACCTCACGGCTGCCGCTCTCCTTCATCCACAGCTTCATCAGCCAGTCCCTGATCAGCCCCGACACCGAGTTCTGGGAGCTGATCGGCGGCACCGCGACCCTTCCGGACGCGCTGCTGAAGGAGGTCGCCGACGTCCTGCGCCTGGACCGGCGCGCGACCCACATCGAGTACTGGGCCCCCGGCCGGCCCGGCGCCGACGACACCTCCCACGTCCACGCCAAGGGCCCGCACGTCTGGATCGACACCGTCTCCGAGGGACGCGACGGCAAGGTGGTGCGCGAGGAGTTCACCGGCGACCTCGCGATCGTCACCGTGCCGTTCTCGGGGCTCAGGCAGGTGCAGGTCAGCCCGCTGATGTCGTACAAGAAGCGGCGTGCGGTCGCCGAGCTGCACTACGACAGCGCGACCAAGGTGCTCCTCGAATTCGGCCTGCGCTGGTGGGAGTTCACCGAGGCCGACTGGAAGCGGGAGCTCGACGCCGTACGGCCCGGGCTCTACGACGACTACCGCAAGGGCAAGGCCCCCGCCGACGGCAGCCTCCTCGGCGCCCACCCCTCCGTCCCGGACGGCCACATCAACGACGCCCAGCGCGCCCACTACGCCGCCAACCGATGGGCCACCCGCGACCAGCCCGAGGCCGCGCACATCATCGGCGGCGGCTCGGTCTCCGACAACTCCAACCGCTTCATGATCAACCCGTCGCACCCGATCGAGAGCAGCAAGGGCGGTGTCGTCCTCGCCTCCTACAGCTGGGCCGACGACGCCTCGCGCTGGGACTCCCTCGACGAGGACGCCCGCTACCCGCACGCGCTGCGAGGGCTGCAACAGGTCTACGGCCAGCGCGTCGAGGTCTTCTACACCGGCGCCGGGCGCACCCAGAGCTGGCTGCGCGACCCGTACGCGTACGGCGAGGCGTCCGTCCTCCTGCCCGGCCAGCACACCGAGTTGCTGGAGGCCATCCGCACCGCCGAGGGGCCGCTGTACTTCGCCGGGGACCACACCTCGGTGAAGCCGTCGTGGATCGAGGGCGCCCTCGAATCCGGGGTGCGGGCCGCGTTGGAGGCGCACGCGGACTGACACCCCGCCGGGCCGCGCGGACCCCGTGGGGTCACGCGGCATCCGCCTGAACCCTGGCCCGTACCGCGTCGGCCGGATCCCATCCCCGGCGCGGTACGGAGGCCAGCAGGAGGCGGGTGTACGGGTCCTCGGGCGCACCGAGGACCCGGTCCGTCGGGCCCTGCTCGACCACCCTGCCGCGCCGCATCACCACCGTCTCGTCGGTGATGTGCCGGACGACGGCCAGGTCATGGCTGACGAACACCAGGGCCACCCCCGTGTCCCGCCGGATCTCGCCGAGCAGCTGGAGGATCTGCGCCTGGATCGACACGTCCAGCGCGGCGACCGCCTCGTCCAGGACGAGGACGCGCGGATCGACGGCGAGGGCCCGCGCGATGGCCAGGCGCTGGCACTGACCACCGGACAACTCGTGCGGGCGCGCCCCGGCCTCCCGGGCGCCGAGGCCCACCTGGTCGAGGAGGGCGGCGATCCACCGGTCGTCGGCATCGCGGCCGTGCAGCCGCAGGGCGGTGCGCAGGCACTGGCGGGCGGTGAGACGAGGGTCGAGGGAGACGTACGGATCCTGGAAGACCATCTGGATCTCGCGGGCGCGGGCGAGCCGGTGCGCCGCCCGGCTCCTGCTCGGGGACGGCGGGCGCGCGGCACGGTCCCGGCCGTCCACCGTGACGCTGCCGGCGTCCGGCCGCACCAGGCCGACCAGCATGCGGGCCACGGTGCTCTTGCCCGACCCGGACTCACCGACCACCCCGAGCGAGCCGCCGCGCGGGACGGTGAAGGAGACCTGGTCGGCGGCGGTGAGGCGGTCACCGCCCGGCAGCCGGTAGGTCTTGGTCAGGCCCTCGGCCACGAGCAGGGACGTCTCGGGCCGGGTCTCGGTCGCGGTCATGCTGTGCTCCTCTTGGCCAGGGACGACTTGGCCAGGGACGACGGGACGGTGGCGAGTCCCGGTTCGGCGGGCTCCTCGGACAGGTCGGTGAGCCTCCGGCATGCGGCGGTCCCACCACCCGGGACCGCGGCCGGCTCCGGAAGCCAGGTGGTGCACTCCGGCTCGGCATGCTCGCAGCGCGCCGCGAACGGGCAGCCCGTGAACGCGTCGGAGAGGGACGGCGGCCGGCCGGGAATCGGCTGCAACGCCCTTTCGCTGTCGCCCAGTTCGGGGGAGCAGGCGAGCAGGCCGCGGGTGTACGGATGCCGGGCGTGGGTGAAGAGGCGCTCCGCGTCCTGCTGTTCGACCACGCGGCCCGCGTACATGACGTACACGCGGTCGCAGAACGCGGCGGCCAGATGCAGGTCGTGGGTGATGAACAGCATCCCCAGGTCCCGCTCCTCGCGCAGGGTGCGCAGCAGGGCGAGGATCTCCGCCTGCGTCGTGACGTCGAGCGCGCTGGTGGACTCGTCGGCCAGCAGCAGCCGAGGCTCGGCGGCGAGGGCGCCGGCGATGACCACGCGTTGCAGCATGCCGCCGGACATTTCGTGCGGCCGTTGCCCGAACCGTCGTTCGGGGTCGGACAGGCCCACGGCCCCGAGGAGTTCGACGGCCCTCTCGCGCGCCGCACGTCGGTCGCCCGCACGGCCGGTGCGCAGAAGCCGTTCGACGAGGAAGTCGCCGATCCGGCGCACCGGGTTGAGGGCGGAGCGCGGGTCCTGGTGGACCATCGCGACCGTGCCGGCCCGGTGCGCGCGCAGCCCGGCCCCGCTCAGGCCGAGCACGTCCGTGCCGTCGACCAGCACGCGGCCGGTGACCGTCGCCTCCTCGGGCGTCAGCCGCAGCACGGTCTTGGCGGTGGTGGACTTGCCCGAGCCGGACTCGCCGACGAGGCCGACGGTCTCCCCGGAGCCGACGCGCAGACTCACGTCGGCGAGCAGCGGCCGGGCCGCACCTGGCAGGCCCAGGGTCAGGTTCTGGATGTCGAGCAGCATCGCAGGCTACCTCCTGGCGCCGAGCCGGTCGGCGGCCCAGACCCCGACCACGTTGAAGGCCACCACGACGGCGGCGATGGCGGTGCCCGGCACCAGCGCGGGCAGCAGGGCGCCCTGGACGATGGCGGCCTGGCCCTCCTGGACCATCAACCCCCAGTCGGAGCTGGGCGGTTGGGAGCCGAACCCGAGATAGCTGAGGGTGGCCAGGCTCATCAGGGCCTCGCCGAACAGCACGACGAGGTACCCGACGATCGACCGGGCGAGGCCCGGCACCAGATGCCGTACGCAGATGCGCAGACCGCCCATGCCCAGTACCCGATAGGCGTCGACGTACGGCTTGGACCGCTCGGCCAGCGCCACACTGCGGGTGTACTTGGCGATCGTCGGCGCGAACGCGAGACCCAGGCCCAGCACCGACGTCGTGATGCCCGCGCCGAACACGGCGATGATCAGCACGACGAACAGCAGGCCGGGGAACGCGTACATCACGTCCGTCACCCGTGACACCAGCGTGTCCACCCAGCCGCCGCGCCAGGCGGCGACCGTGCCCAGGGTGACGCCGAGCAGCGCGGCGATGGCCAGCAGCGCGAGCGGGGCGAGCAGGCTGGTACGGGCGCCGTACAGGACCCGCGAGAGCAGGTCCTGCCCGGAGGCGTCGGTGCCGAGCAGGTGGTCGCCGGTCGTGCCGACCAGGGACGACGACAGGTCCACGGCGTCGGGCGCGTACGGCGCGAGCAGCGGGGCGAAGGCGGCGGCCAGGACGACGAGGGCCAGGAAGACGGCCCCGGCGATCACGAGGACGGGCCGGCGGCGGGCGCGCCTGCGGCGGGCCGGGAGCAGCACATCGGCGGATACGGCGGTCATGCGGGGCTCCTCATGGCCTTCAGGCGTGGGTCGAGCAGCGGGTGCACGAGGTCCACGAGGGTGGTGACGGCGATGTAGCAGGCGACCATCAGCAGCAGCACCGCCTGGGCGACCGGGAAGTCATGGCTGTTCACCGCGCCGACCAGCAGCGAGCCGATGCCGCTGAGGCCGAAGACGGTCTCGATCGCCACGGTGCCCGCCAGCATCCCCGCGGTGACCAGGCCGCACATGGTGACGACCGGGCCCAGCGCGTTGCGCAGAACGTGCCGGCGGATGATCTGACGCTCCGGCAGCCCGGCCGCGCGGGCCACCTCCACATGGTCGGCCGAACCCGCCTCGACCATCGCCTGCCGGGTGACCCGGGAGATGACCGCCACCGCGCCGAGCGCCATGGCGAGGGCGGGCAGTGTCAGATGGTGGAGCGTCCCGCCGAAGCCCTCGCCGCTGCCCGTCACCGGGAACCAGCCCAGCCGCACCCCGAAGAAGGCGACCAGTGCGATACCGCCCACGAACGAGGGCACGGAAGCGGTGAGCGTGGTGGTGCCGACGACGGCGGAGTCCACCCAACTGCCGCGCCGGACCGCGGCCAGCACCCCGGCGCCGACCCCCAGGACGACGAACAGGACCGTGGCGTAGCCGACCAGCGCGAGCGTCGTCGGGAAGCGGGACGTCAGCAGGTCGGAGACCTGGTCGCCGTACTGGAAGGAGCGGCCGAGGTCGAGGTGGAGGCAGTCCCACAGCCAGCGGCCGTACTGGACGACCAGCGGCTCGTCGAGGTGGTACTGCTCCCGCACGGCGGCCAGCCGCTCCGGGGTGAGCTTGTCGCGGCCCCCCGCCAGGAACACGGCGGGGTCGCCGGGAGCTGCGTACACGGCGGCGAAGATGACGAAGGACGAGGCCAGCAGCGTGGCCAGCAGTCCCGCGAGCCGCCGCCCGATCGAGGCGAACATCGGTGCTCAGCCCTTCTTCGCGCCGAGCTTCGCGGCCCAGGGGTGGTAGAGGTACGCCATCGAGGCGGGCGGACCGGTCAGCTTGTCGTCGATGACGAGCGCCGTCGGCACCTGCGCGACGGGAATCCACACGGCCGCGTCGGCGAACTGCCGCTGTACGTCGATCGCGAGAGCGGCCCGCTTGGCGTCGTCCAGCGTGCGCAGGCCCTCCTTGAGCTTGGCGTCGTACGCCGAACTCCTGAACCCGACCCAGTTGTTGGAACTGTCCGACAGGCCGTTGTCGTAGAAGCCGAGCGGGTCGCTCTTGGAGATGTACCAGTCGGCCACCAGGACGTCGATGTCGGCGCGGGCTTCCTTGTCGCCGTAGAACTCGCCGTACTGGGCGGCCGGGACGGTCTTGATCCGGGCCTTGAGCCCGATCTGCGTGAGCGCGGCGCGCACGGCGTTGGCGATGACCATGCGGCCCTGGCTGCTGTCGGTGCCGATGACGATCGGCTCGTCGGGCGCCTTCTTGGCGTTCCTCACCAGCTCCTTCGCCTTGGCGAGGTCCTGCCCGTCCGGGCGTGCGGGGGCGTCGGTGAGCTGCTTCTGGGCGGCGGCGAAGGTCTCCTGCTCATAACCCCAGGCGCCCGACCCGACCGGAGTGGCCCAGGGTTCGACCAGCCCGCCGTAGCCGGACTCGGCGATGCCCGAGCGGTCCAGGGCGAGGGAGAGGGCCCTGCGGACGTCGGGGTCGGCGAGGCCGCCGCGCTCGGTCGGGATGAGCGCGAGGGTGGAGGTGCTCGGGCCGAAGTACTCGTCGAGACCCTTCTTGCCGCGCAGGGCGGCCGCGGTGCCGATGTTGTCGGCGTAGGTGCCGTCGGCCGCTCCGGTGGCGAGTGCGTTGACCATGGCGCTGTCGTCGGCCCAGCGGAAGACGACCTTGCCGGTGAGCGGCTTCTCGCCCCAGTAGGAGTCGGCGCGGGTCAGCGTGATCGAGTCGCCGGACTTCCAGCCGGACAGCTCGTACGGCCCGGAACAGGCGTCGCCCTGACCGGGCGTGCCGAAGTCCTTGCCGGCCTTCTCCACCTGCTCCCGGTTGTGGACGAGCCCGGCGTCGCCGGCCAGCGCCTTGGTGAACAGGGCGTCGGGCTCCTTGAAGGTGATCGTGATCTCGTCCTCGCCGGTCTTGCGCATCGCGGAGACGTTCGCGAACTCGTCCGACTGCTCCATCTCCGGTGCCGCGTGCCGCTTCAGGCTGAACAGGACGTCGTCCGCCGTCATCTTCGAGCCGTCGTGGAAAGTGACGTCGTCGCGCAGGGTGAGGACCAGGTGGGTCGCGTCGGGCCGGGCGGTCTGCCGGGCGAGGAAGGGGCGTACGGACATGTCGGGCTGGAGCTGGTAGAGGCGCTCGCAGACGTTGGTGAGCACGGTGCGGCCCGCGCTGCCGCCCTGGGTGTCGAGGTCCAGGGAGTCCGGCTCGTCCTCCAGCAGCCAGTTCACGGCGGCGACGGGCTCGGCGGCCTGCGGGGTGGTGGGCGTGAGTGCGAGGTCGGCGGCGTCGGCGGCCTTGCCGCCGCTCGCGGAGGTGCCGGTGGTGGCACCGCTGCATGCGGCGAGCAGGGCCATCACCCCGGCGACACCGGCGGCGGTCGTGGCGGTTCTGAGCTTCATTGCGGGGGCTCCTGAGCGGGGAAGGTGAACGGGAGCGGGGGGATGGGCAAGGCTTGGTGACGGATCGTCAGTTCGGGGCGTGGGGGCCGTCGTAGAGGTTCCAGGGCAGGTGTTGGTACTCGCGGTCGCACGGGGTGCCGGCGGTGACGTGGTAGTCGCCGGCGGTGAGGTCGACGCACGAGGAGACGAGGGTCGTCCAGTGCCTGACGGCGGGCTTGCGCGGGTCGGCGTGGGTGCACAGCGACTCCGGGAAACCGAGGTGGTCCGACATCGCGTCCTTGATCAGCTTGCGCGACTCGTCGGCGCCGCCGGAGTCGCGCAGTCGTCGCAGGCCCTGCTCGGCGCGGGGTACGCGCACCAGGGAGTCGGCGGCGAGTGGGCGGTAGCCGTCGGCGAGGGCGGCGGGGATGCCCGCCTGGTAGTGGTTGCCGTGCACCAGGAGCCCGTCGTCGGGGTACAGCCAGCCGTGGCCGGCCGGGGTGGTCTCCAGGTCGATGGCGAAACCCTCGCGGCAGGTGAGGAGGGCATTGCTGGCGATGTGCGCGCGGGTGCGGCACAGCACGTCGAGTGCGTCGCTGATGTTCGCCTGGTCGAGCACGCTGCGGCGGACCACGGTCTGCGGCAGACCGACCGCCTCGCCGAACCGTCCGCCGAGGCCGTTGGCGTTGAGCGCGATCCCGGCCGAGCTGGCGCCCTGGCGGCCGATCTGGCCGGCCTCCACCTGCATGATCAGGGTGGGTTTGGGTGGCTGGACGATCCGCAGCATGACGACGGTGTCGGCGACGCCGGCCCGCCAGTCCCAGTTCTGCCCGGCCCACACATGTCCGTCGCCGCCGGCCGGGCCGTACACGGCGAAGGAGGTGCAGCCCTCGGCGGGCTCCTCCTCCTCGCGCATCTGGGAGAAGGACTCGTCGTAGATGACCTCGCCGCGGGCGTTCAGGGCCAGGACGTCGAGCAGGTCCAGGCCGGCGCCGTCCGCGATGCCCTGCATCTCCTCCAGTAGATGCGGGGCGTGCTCGCCGACCGGTTTCAGCCAGCGCGCGGCCCGGCCGGTCACCTGTCGCCAGGTCAGGCCGGAGGACACCCCGAACGCCTCCGCGTAGTAGCCGAGCGCGATCCCGAGTTGGGGGGCCACGGCCTCGCCGTACTGTCGTCCCCGTTCGAGGGGGGTCCCGGAGATCTCGATCACCGGCAAGCTCTGTTTCACGCGGGACTCCTCGGGGACACGTCAGTGCTGTAACGTCTGTTCCGAAAATTCTTCACCTTGGAACGAGATGTTCAGAGCGTAATGGCCGAAACGTGAGAGTCAATACCTGTAATGAAGAATCCAGAATCCGGTAGTGCGGGACCCGGGGGTCTCACCCGGCTGCGGGCCGCCGTCCGCGACACATGGGACGAACTGTCCGCGTCGGAACGGACCGTCGCCCAGTACCTCGCCAGCGCCCCCGCCGAGCAGCTGATGTTCGCGAGCGCGCAGGAACTGGGCGCGGCCAGCGGCACCAGCAACGCCACCGTCGTACGCGCCCTGCAGCGCCTCGGATACGCCGGCCTGCCCGCGCTCAAGCGGGAACTCGCCGCCGACTTCACCTCCGCGCTCGCGCCCGAGGTGCGGCTCCAGCAGCGCATCGCGCACGTGGGGCAGGACCTGGAGGGCATCTGGAACGACGTCTTCGACGAGACGCAGGAACGCATCGACCAGTGCCGGCGGCTCACCAGCGCCGACGCGCTGAAGCGGGCGGTCGAGGTGCTCGCGGAGGCGCGTGAGGTGTTCTGCTACGGCGTCGCCGCGTGCGAACTCGCCGCCCGGCACCTGGCGTTGTCCCTCGGCCGGATCGGCCGCCGGGCCCGTTTCGTCGGCGAGACCGGCTTCGCCCTCGCCGACCCGCTGCTCACCCTCGGGCAGGGCGATGCCGTCGTCGTCTTCCAGCCGGGGCGCCGCCTCGCGGAACTGAACGTCGTCGTCGAGCGGGCCCGCGCGGTCGGCGCCAGGGTCGTCTTCGTCACCGACGAACTCGGAGAGGTCTTCGAGGACCGCGTCGACGCCGTCCTCACCGCCCCCCACACCCCGACCGGCAACACCAACGAGGCCCTGACCGGCCTCGTCGTCGCCGACGCCCTCGTCCTCGCCCTGACCACCCTGGACGAGACCCGAGCGGTCGAGCACTCCCACCAGCTGACGGCACTGCGGGAGCAGTTGCTGGCGCAGAAGGAGCCGCGCCCGCGCAAGACCTGAGACGACTGCGCCGTATCCGGTGTTACGGCCGTAACGGCCGTAGCGGTCCTTACGACGGCCTCACTCGGCCGGTGTGGCCCCCGGATCCGTCAGGGGCTGTTCCGTCCAGATCACCTTGCCCGCCGCCGAGTACCGGGTGCCCCAGCGCTCGGCGAACTGCGCCACCAGGAACAGACCCCGGCCGCCCTCGTCCGTAGCGGCAGCGCTGCGCAGGTGGGGGGCTGTGCTGCTGCCGTCGGAGACCTCGCAGATCAGGGCGCGGTCCCGGATCAGGCGGACGCGGATGGGGCCGGTGGCGTGGCGCAGCGAGTTCGTGACCAGCTCGCTGAGGATCAGCTCGGTCGTGAACGCCTCCTCCGACAGGCCCCAGTCGTCCAGCGTCCGGGTGGCCGCCGCCCGGACCCGCGCCACGGCGGAGCGGTCGTCCGGAACGTCCCAGGTCGCCGTGCGATCGGGGCTGAGAACCCGCGTCCGGGCGACGACGAGGGCGATGTCGTCGCGCGGACGCTCCGGCAGCAGGGCCTCCAGTACGGCCTTGCACGTCTCCTCCGGCGTCCGGCCGCCCGTCGGCGGCGTCGCCGCGAGTGCCCCGCGCAGCCGCTCCAGGCCCTCGTCGATGTCCTGCCCCTGGCGCTCGACCAGCCCGTCCGTGTACAGGACCAGCCCGCTGCCCTCGGGCAGCCGCAGCTCGGTCGCCTCGAAGGGCAGGCTGCCGCTCAGACCCAGCGGCGGCCCGCCGGCGACGGCAGGGAACTCGACGTCGCCGTCGGGGTGGACGAGCGCGGGTTCGAGATGGCCGGCGCGGGCGAGGGTGCACAGCCCGGAGGACGGGTCGTACACGGCGTACAGACACGTCGCTCCGGTGACCGGCGCGCCCTCGTTGCCGCCGTCGTCCTCGTCCTGGTCGATGCGGGCGACCAACTCGTCCAGATGGCCGAGGAGTTCGTCGGGCGGGAGGTCCAGGGTGGAGAAGTTGTGGACCGCCGTACGGAGCCGTCCCATCGTCGCCGCCGCGTGCAGTCCGTGTCCCACGACGTCCCCCACGACCAGCGCCACCCTCGCCCCCGGCAGCGGGATCACGTCGAACCAGTCCCCGCCGACGCCGCCCTGCGCCGCGTGCGCGGGCAGATAGCGGTAGGCGACGTCCAGGGCGCTCTGGTCGGGCAGCGCCCGGGGCAGCAGGCTGCGCTGGAGCGTGACCGACAGGGTGTGCTCGCGGGTGTAGCGGCGGGCGTTGTCGATGCTGACGGCGGCGCGTGCCACCAGCTCCTCCGCGAGGGACACGTCCTCCTGCTCGAACGGCTCGGGCCGGTCGGCGCGCCAGAAGGTGGCCATGCCCATGATCACGCCGCGGGCGCGCAGCGGGACCGTGAGCATCGTGTGGATGCCGAAGCCCACGATGCGGCGGGCGTTCTCGGGATCCTGCACCTGCCAGCCGGAGAAGGCGGGCATGTCCGCCTCCAGCACGGAATCGCCGGTACCGAATCCGAAGGCCTGCGGCGTGCCCTCGCGGAAGTGGATCAGCTTGCCGATCGGGTAGAGCGGGCTGCCTTCCCGTGCGCCCCGGAAGGCGACCCGGCGCATGTCCGCGCGGCCCTCCTTCGGCTCCTCGCCCCGCAGCACGGGATCCGCCAGGTCGACGCTGACGAAGTCCGCGAACCGCGGCACCGCGAAGTCGGCCAGTTCCTGCGAGGTACGCGTGACATCCAGGGAGGTGCCGATCTCCAGGCCCGCGTCGTACAGCAGCTTCAGCCGCTCCTGCGCCACGTCCGCCTTGCCGGTCAGCGTCCGCAGCTCGGTGGTGTCCCGCAGGGTGGCCACGCTGCCCGGCGGACCGCCGTCCTGGTCGGTCGACCGCTGGCTGATGGCCAGCAGCCGGCCCCGGGCCAGGTGCACCTCGTCGGTGGCGTCCCGCCCGGAGGCGAACAGCCCGGCGAGGTCGCGGGCGATGCCGAGGTCGGGGCAGGGCCGCCCCTCCGCGTCCGCGGGCAGCCCGAGCAGCCTGCGCGCCTCGTCGTTCGCGAGCGCCAGCCGACGGCGGCCGTCCATGATCAGGACACCCTCCCGTACGGAGTGCAGGACGGCGTCGTGATGCTCGTACATCCGCGTCATCTCGGCGGGCCCCAGCCCGTGCGTCTGGCGCAGCAGCCGCCGGCTGACCAGCGCGGTGCCGCCGGTCGCGAGGACGAGCGCACCCGCCGCCGAGCCGAGCAGCACCGGCAGCTGGTTGTCGACGACCCCGCCCACGCTGGCCAGCGTCACCCCGGCCGACACCAGCCCGACGACCTTGTCGTCGCCGTCGGTCACGGGGACCACCGCCCGCACGGACGGCCCCAGAGTCCCGGTGTACGTCTCGCGTACGACCCCGCCCGCCGCGGCCGGTGCGATGGTGCCGACGAAGTGCTTGCCGATCCGGTCGGGGTTGGGGTGGGTGTAGCGGATCCCGTCGGTGCTCATCACGACGATGAAGTCCACGCCGGTCGCCTCGCGCGCCGCCTCGGCCTGTGGCTGGAGCGCGGCGCTCGGATCCGGATCCGCCAGGGCGTCCACGACACCCGGCGCGTTCGCGAAGGACTCGGCCACGGCGAGGGACCGGTTGCCGGCCTCGCGTCTGGTGTCGGTGCGGACCTGCAGCACCAGTGCCACGACGGCGGCGGCGACGAGGAGAACGACGATCGCCGCCTGCAGTACGAAGACCTGCCGGGCGACGGTAGCCGCGCTCACCAGCGACCGCAGGCGGCCGAGGACTGCGGCCATGCCTCATTTCTAACACCGATGGACGGGGCGGGCACGGGTTCGGTCGCGAGGAGGCCCGGGACGGGGTGCCGGGTTGTGCCGTCGTTCGGGTGCGGCGCCGTTGTGGTCGGTCGCGCAGATCCCCGCGCCCTGCGGGCTACGGCGAGCAGGAACCGACGCGTCCGGTGTTGGGCACGTCATGGTGGGCGGGGGTGACGGCCGGGGCCGGCATGCGGAGCAGCAGCAGTGCCGCGTCGTCGTGGAGCCGGCCGCCGACATGGTCGAGCAGCTCGTCGTGGAGGGCGGTGACGGTGTGTGCCGGCTCGTCGCACGTGTGCCGTGCCAGCCCGTCGGCGAGCGGGTAGAACTCCCGCTCGTGGTCGCGGGCCTCGGTGACGCCGTCGGTGTAGAGCAGCAGCTGGTCCCCGTCGGCGAAGGGCAGGACCTGCAGCGCCGGCGTCTCACCCGAGAGGGTGCGCAGCCCGAGGGGCGGGGCCGGACGGTCCGGGTCGACCGGCACGACGACGGAGTCGCGCACCAGCAGCGGCGGCGCGTGACCGCAGTTGACCACCTCCAGCTGCCCCTCCCGGGGGTACCCGGCGACCACGGCGGTGACGAAGTCGTCGCTGCCCAGGTTGCGCGCCAGACTCCGCTCGATGCGTGCGACGACGGCGAGGAGATCCGGCTCGTCGTAGGCGGCCTCGCGGAACACGCCGAGCACCAGAGCCGCGGTCCCCACCGCGGGCAGCCCCTTGCCGCGCACATCGCCGACGATCATCCGGACCCCGTACGGCGTGGACACGAGCGCGTAGAGGTCGCCGCCGATCCGGGCCTCCGCCGCGGCGGCGCTGTAGCGGACGGCGACCTGGAACGGCCCGACCGTCGCCGGTACGGGCTGCAGGAGCGCGTGCTGGGCGGCCTCGGCGACGGAACGCACGGCGGCGAGCACCCGCTCGCGTCGCCCGCGCAGCGCGCTGGCGAGGCTCCCGGCCAGGGTGACGGCCATCAGGGCGGCCAGCACGACGGCCAGCTCGCGGGCTCCGGCGTCGTCACGGATGCCGAGGATCGCGCCCAGGGCGGCGGCGAGAAGCCCCACCCACAGGACTCCGCGCGGCCCGTTGGTGGTGGCCGCGAGCGCGGGACCCACCGCGAGCAGCGGCAGCCAGGTCATCCCCGATCCGCAGACGAGATCGACGAGCACGATCGCGGAGACGATCAGTATGGGCAGTACGGGCGTAGCGGCGACCAGTCGCCTCGGCCAGTGGTAGCGACCGTGGTGCGGGGCCTGGCTCATGTCTTGTGGGATGTCCTCACCTGTGAGTGGGGGGCGCTTACGGAGCTTATGTCCGATTTATTCAGGAAAGCGGTTCGACCCCGGATGGGACAAGGACACGGATTTCAGATAGTGAGCGAGAGGCCTCGGGTCACGCGGCTCGCGGTCGGGAGCAGACGCGCTCGGACCTCCTCCAGACGGGCCCGCGTCTCCTCCAGCCGGATGCGCCGGTCGGCCCGCAGCGACACCCCGAGCGAGCCGAGGGTGCCCCCGCTGTAGACGGGCACCGCGACGCAGACCGTGCCGAGGGCGTACTCCTCCAGGTCCGTGACCGCCGGGGCCAGGGGCTCGGAGTCGAGCCGCCGGATGAGCTCCGGTGGGTCGGTGATGGTGCTGGGCGTGAGGTCCGAGAGCCGATGACGGGACAGGTAGTCCTTGCGCGACTCCTCGTCCAGCTCGCGCAGCACGGACTTGCCCAGCGCCGTGGCGTGCCCCGCGTCCTCGAATCCCACCCAGAGATCGACCCGGGGAGCGCGGGGGCCGTCCACGATCTCGGCGACCCGGATCTCGCCGTCCTCGTAGAAGGTGAGGTACGCGGCGGTCGACAGCTCGTCCCGCAGCGCGGCGAGCGTGGGGCGCACCCGGCTGAGCAGCGCCTGCGCCCGGCCCGATGTGTGCAGGGTGCCGATCTTGTCGCCCAGGATGAACCCGCCGTCGTCGAGCTTGCGCACGTATCCGTCGTGGACCAGCGTCCGCAGCAGGTGATACGCCGTGGCCAGGGGCAGGCCCGTCTCCCGTGCCAGTTGCTTCGCCGGCGCGCCGTTCTCATGCGCGCTCATCGCCTCCAGCAGGCGGAAGGCGCGCTGTACGGAGCCGATGAGCGTAGGGCCGTCCTGGGCACCCATAGGAACAGCGTGCGCCGGGCGCCGGGCGTGGGCAAGGGGGGCCCGCCCCTGCAAGGCCGGACGGGCTCGGCCGGCGGGCCCGGACCGGCTCGGCCTACAGCACCCGCGCCACGAGAAGAGCCACGTCGTCGTGGTCGTCGGGGTGGCGCAGGCCGTACAGCAGGAGGTCGCAGGTCTCCTCCAGCGGCCTGCGGGGTTCGTCCAGGAAGCCGAGGAGGACGTTCAGGCGGTCGTCGATGGGGTGGAGCCGGGTCTCGACGAGGCCGTCGGTGTAGAGGACCAGCAGATCGCCGGGGCTCAGCTCGACCGTGGTGGTCTCGAACGGGATGCCGCCGACCCCGAGCGGGGCGCCGGCCGGCAGTTCCAGCAGCTCCGGGGCGCGGCCGGGGCGGGCCAGCGCGGGCGGCATGTGACCGGCGTTGGCGATGTGGCACTGCCCGGTGCGGGGGTCGTACACCGCGTACAGGCAGGTGACGATGTAGTGCTCCAGATCGCAGGTGATCTTGTCCAGGTGCTGGAGCACGGAGCCGGGCTCCAGGTCGAGGTCGGCGTAGGCACAGGTGGCGGTGCGCAGCCGGCCCATGGTCGCGGCGGCGTCGATGCCGTTGCCCATGACGTCGCCGACGACCAGCGCGGTCTTGTCGTCCTCCAGCGGGATGACGTCGTACCAGTCGCCGCCGACCTCGCTGGTGGCCTGGGCGGGCTGGTAGCGGGACGCGAGCTCCAGTCCCGTGTGGTGCGGCGGATGGTCGGGGAGCAGGCTGCGCTGCAGGGTGAGGGCGGTGTTGCGCACGCTCTGGAACCAGCGGGCGTTGTCGATGGCCACGGCGGCCCTGCTGGCCAGCTCACTGGCCAGGACGACGTCGTCCTGGTCGAACGGCACCGGATTGCGGGTGCGCTTGAGGTCGAGGGCGCCGAGCACCTCGCCGTGCGCGATCAACGGCACGGCCAGATAGGAGTGGACGCCCGCCCGCGCCAGCAGGGCGGTGGCCTCGTCGTCCCGGGCGATACGCGGCAGGTCCTGCTCGCCGACATGGCGTACCAGAATCGGCCGGCCGGTGTGCACGCACAGGGTGACCAGCCGGTCGCCGTCGTACGCGGCGAGGTCACCGGGAGGGTCGGCGGCGCGCAGCGCCACGCTCGGGTAGGCCGCCTTCAGCGCGAGGGCGCGGAACAGCTCCGGGCCGTTGTCCGGCTTGCGGTTGCGCCGGCAGGCCAGCGCGGAGTCCAGGATGTCCACGGCGACCACGTCGGCCAGCTCGGGAGTGGCGACCTCCGCCAGCTCGTGGGCGGTCCGGTCCACCTCCAGCGAGGTGCCGACCCGGGTGGAGGCGTCGGCGATCAGTGCCAGCCGCCGCCGGGCCCGGTCGGCCTCCGCTGCCGCGCGGTGCCGCTCGGTGACGTCGACGAACGAGATGGCCGCGCCCAGGACCCGCCCGCCCGGGTCCTCCAGCCGATAGAACGACAGCGACCAGGCGTGCTCGTTCTCGGGGTCCGCCGGCGGACGGCCCACGTGGTACTGGTCGAGCAGCGGGGTGCCGGTGGTGAGCACCTGGCGCAGAGAGGACTCGATCGTGTCGATGTCGGGCAGCGGCAGGGTCTCCCGCAGCCGGCGGCCGACGTGGTCCTCGGCCGGGGTGGCGTCGATACGCTCCAGGGCCGGGTTGACCAGCAGATAGCGCAGGTCCGGGTCCAGGAGCGCGATCCCGATCGGGGACTGGTTGATCAGCCGCTCGCACAGCGCCAGATCGGTCTCGACACGCTGGAGCAGGGAGTGGTCGGCCGCGATGCCCAGGGCGTAGACGTCACCGAGGTCGTCCAGCAGCCGCATGTTGCGGAACTCCGTCAGCCGGGTGCTGCCGTCCTTGTGCCGTACGGGGAAGGTGCCGGCCCAGCTCCGGCCCGTCTCCAGCACCTCCGTGAACAGCTGCGTCACGGCCGGCAGCTGCTCGGGGTGGATGAACAGGCGCGTCGCATGCGTGCCGAGGGCCTCGTCGGCGGTGTAGCCGAAGAGCTCCTCGGCCTGCGGGGTCCAGAACACCACGCGCCCGTCGGCGTCGACGACCACCGCGGCCACGCTCAGCACATCGAGCAGCCCGGTCGGCCGGGGCGGCTCCGGCGCGTACCCGCCTCCCGCGGACTCGAAGGATCCAGCTGTCATCCCAGCTCCTCCTTCACCGGCCGGCACGGCCTGCCGACCTCGGCCACGGTCGGGTACCACGATTGGCGCGACCGGCACCTCCATGCTCTCTCCGGCCCCTCGGCCCTGCCCGGTGAGCGGCCGCCGACGAGTCGCCCGCGTCCGCCCGCACGTCCGCGGAACGGGACCGGGGCCGTCGGCCCGTGCACATCGGGCGGACAAGCAGGAACATGGTCGTGTAGAGGACGGGACCCATGGACGCTGCGTGAGGACCCATGGATGCTGCGCGAGAGGAACCGGAGGCGCCCACGTCCGAAGGACCGAGCGCTCTCTTCGACGCGTCCACCGACGCGGCGGCGGTGGTGTCCGGGCACGGTGCCGTGACCGGCTGGACCCGGGCCGCGGAGGACCTCCTCGGCCACCCCGCCTCGGACATCGTCGGTTCCCCCGCCGCGCGGCTGCTGGCGGTACCGAGTGATCCGGTCCGGGCGGCCGGCGTCGCCGAGCGCTGCCGGGCCGGCATGGGGTGGAGCGGTCTCATTCCGCTACGGCACCGTGACGGCCGCCGCGTCGATGTGGACCTGCGGGTCTCCGCGTCCTTCCGCATCGGAGCGGACGAGTGCTTTCTGATCTCGGCACGGGAGCTGCGGCAGCAGTGGGCGGTGGGCCAGTCCATCCTCGACGGATTCCTGACCCGCTCACCGGTCGGCATGGCCGTGATGGACACCGACCTGCGCTACGTCTGGCTCAACGACACCCTGGAACGCTTCGGCGGTGTCCCTCGCGAGCAGCGCCTCGGCCGTCGGCTGCGCGAACTGCTGCCGGGGCTCCAGGCGGAGACCATCGAGGGCCGGATGCGCAAGGTCCTGGAAACCGGCCTGCCCGTCACCGACTACGAGTACGTGGGATGGAGCTGGGCCGACCCGCACCGTCAGCACGCCTACTCCACCTCCTTCTTCCCTCTCGTGGACCCCGACAACTCGATCACCGGCGTCTGCTACATGGTCCTGGACATCACCGAGCGGTGGAACGCACGCCAGCTGTTGTCGCTGGTCAACGAGGCCGGGACGCGCATCGGCACGACGCTGGACGTGCTGTGGACGGCACAGGAACTGGCCGACTTCGCCGTACCGCGATTCGCGGACTTCGTCGTCGTGGACCTCCTGGAGCCGGTGCTCAGCACCGAGGGGCACGGCACGTGGCTGACCGACGCCGGCCCGGCCCCCGCCAAGCCGGTGATGCGCCGGGCCGGCATGAGCTCGGTGCGCGAGGGCTGCCCGGAGGCCGTGGCGCGGGTGGGGGAGCGGGTGGACTTCGTCCCGCCGCCGCACGACGCGCATCTGCTCATCGACGGAGGGCCGATCCTCATCCCGGACCTCGACCCCTCCGACGAACTGTGGACCTCCGAGCAACCCGCGCGAGCGGCCAGCATCCGCGAGTTCGGCCTGCACTCCCTCATCTCGGCGCCGATGCGGGCCCGGAACACCACCCTGGGCCTCACCACCTTCATACGGTCGCGCAATCCCGTCTCGTTCCAGCCCGACGACGTCCTCGTCGCCCAGGAACTGGTGGCCCGCGCGGCCCTGTGCGTCGACAACGCCCGCCGCTACACCCGGGAACACACGGCCGCGGTCACCCTGCAACGCAGCCTGCTGCCCCAGGCCCTGACGGGCGGTACGGCACTGGAGGTGGCCTCCTCCTATCTGCCGGCGGACCCGAGCGGCGGGGTCGGCGGGGACTGGTTCGACGTGATCCCGCTGTCCGGGGCCCGAGTGGGCCTCGTCGTCGGCGACGTCGTCGGCCACGGCATCACCGCGGCGGCCACCATGGGCCGGCTGCGCACCGCCGTACAGACCCTCGCCGACATGGAGATGCCGCCCGACGAACTGCTGGCCCACCTCGACGACCTCGTGCTGCGCCTCAGCGAGGAGCGGCCCGAGGGCGAAACGGCCGGGGCGGCCCACCAGGGGACGACCGGCTTCCTCGGCGCGACCTGCCTGTACGCCGTGTACGACCCCGTCACCCGACGCTGCACGATGGCCCGCGCCGGACACCCGCCGCCGATCGTCATCGCGCCCGACGGGCAGGTCTCCTACCCGGAACCTCCTGCCGGGCCCCCGCTCGGGCTGGGCGGGATGGCCTTCGAGGCCGGCGAGATCGAACTCGCCGAGAACAGCCTGCTCGGCCTCTACACCGACGGCCTCGTCGCGGACGCCGACCGCGACATGGAACGCGGCATGTCCCGGCTCGGCGAGCTGCTGTCCCGGCGGGACCTCGACCTCGACACGCTGTGCTCGTCCGCGGTGCGGGAACTCGTGCCCGCGCCGCAGCCCGACGACATCGCCCTCCTCCTTGCGCGCACTCACGCCCTGGGCGCCGAGCAAGTCGTCTCGTGGGACGTGCCCGTGGACCCGGCCGCCGTCGCCGACATCCGGGCCCGGGCGACCCGCCAGGTCACGGACTGGGGCTTCGCGGAACTGGCCATGACGACCGAGCTGATCGTGAGCGAGCTGGTCACCAACGCCATCCGCTACGCCGAACCCCCCATCCGCCTACGCCTCCTCCGCGACACCCGTCTGACCTGCGAGGTCGCCGACGGCAGCAGTACCGCCCCACGCCTGCGGCACGCCCGCAGCATGGACGAGGGCGGCCGCGGCCTGTTCCTGGTGGCCCAGCTCGCCCATCGCTGGGGCGCCCGCTACACGGCCGCCGGAAAGATCATCTGGGCCGAACAGGAGATCCCCTGACCACCGCCTCCTCCCGGACAGCGGTGTGCCGGGCCCGAGTAAACGGGCCCGGCACTTCAACCGACGTGCGCATCCCCATCCCCTGAGGGACCAGGATTCACGTCCTCGTCACCGCCATCACCACCCGTGCTGCTCCTTCTCGTGACCGGAGTGCTTGGGCTTGCTGGGGTGCTTGGGGTGGTCCGGCTTGACCGGCTTCACGGGGTGGGCGGGCTTGGAGGGGTAGTCGGGCTTGACGGGCTTGACCGGGTGGGCGGGCTTGGCCGGGTATGCGGGCTTCATCGGCTTGACCGGGTGGGCGGGCTTGGCCGGGTATGCGGGCTTCATCGGCTTGACCGGGTGGGCGGGCTTCGCCGGGTACGCGGGCTTCATCGGCTTGACCGGGTGAGCGGGCTTCGCCGGGTAAGCGGGCTTGGCGGGCTTGACCGGGTACGCAGGCTTGGCCGGATACTCCGGCTTCACCGGCTTGGCGGGGTAGGCGGGCTTGGCCGGGTATTCGGGTTTGACGGGCTTGGCGGGGTACGCAGGCTTGGCCGGGTATTCAGGCTTGACCGGCTTGGCGGGGTACGCGGGCTTGGCCGGATAGGCGGGCTTGGCCGGGTACTCGGGCTTCACCGGCTTGGCGGGGTAGGCGGGCTTGGCCGGGTATTCGGGTTTGACGGGCTTGGCGGGGTACGCAGGCTTGGCCGGGTATTCAGGCTTGACCGGCTTGGCGGGGTACGCGGGCTTGGCCGGATAGGCGGGCTTGGCCGGGTACTCGGGCTTCACCGGCTTGGCGGGGTAGGCGGGCTTGGCCGGGTATTCGGGTTTGACGGGCTTGGCGGGGTACGCAGGCTTGGCCGGGTATTCAGGCTTGACCGGCTTGGCGGGGTACGCGGGCTTGGCCGGATAGGCGGGCTTGGCCGGGTACTCGGGCTTCACCGGCTTGGCGGGGTACGCAGGCTTGGCCGGGTATTCAGGTTTGACGGGCTTGGCGGGGTACGCAGGCTTGGCCGGGTATTCAGGCTTGACCGGCTTGGCGGGGTACGCGGGCTTGGCCGGATAGGCGGGCTTGGCCGGGTACTCGGGCTTCACCGGCTTGGCGGGGTACGCGGGCTTGGCCGGGTACTCGGGCTTCACCGGCTTGACCGGGTAAGCGGGCTTGACGGGGTGCGCCGGGTACTCCGGCTTGACCGGCTTCGTGGGGTATTCCGGCTTGACCGGGTGGACCGGCTTCGCCGGGTACTCCGGCTTGACCGGGTACTCGGGCTTTACGGGCTTGACCGGGTACTCGGGCTTTACGGGCTTGACCGGGTACTCCGGCTTGACCGGCTTGACCGGGTACTCAGGCTTGACCGGGTGGACGGGGTATTCGGGCTTGACCGGGTGCACCGGGTAGGCGGGCTTTTCCGGGTGCACCGGATACGCCGGCTTGGCGCCGTGTGCCGGGTGTGCGGGCTGGGCCGGGTACGGCGGGTGCGGGGTGGTGTCGTCCTGGGCGTGGGCAGTGCCCGCGCTCGCCAGCGCGGCTGCGGCGAGCGCGGCAGCCATGGCGGCGGGTGCCAGAACAGATCGCCATTTCGGCGATGTCGTCATCTTCCACTCTCCTCGACTTGGTTCAGGGCCTCGTGACGGTTGGTCAGCACCAAGAGCCGGACAGTGAGATGAATAGGAAGTACGGTGATATGAATAACGCCGTGGCGGTCATAAGCCACCGGATGGTGTAGCCCCCGGGGGCCAGTTGGCCCGGAGCCCGGCGAGGCGCAGCAGGGCCCTGGCCAACGAAGGGACGCCGGCCAGGGCGAGCGTCAGGACACCGGCCCTCGTCCGTCCCGCAACCCCTCGGCGAACGTCCGCGCGGCGGCCAGGTCCCCGGCGTTCGGCCGCTGCTTGTTGATGCCGCCGACGAGCTTGAAGGGCGTCCAGGTGTCGAACGCCCGGCACGAGAAGCTCCCGTCCACCTCGAAGCCCTTGCCTTGGAGGAGCCGGACGAGAGGGCGGGTGAATGGCGCCGGCGCGATCTCGGGCAGCCCGCTGGTGGCGAACACGAACGCCCGGCCCCGCCCGGCGGGAAGTGCCCTGACGAACTCGGCCAGCCGGGGGTGGAGCCTGCCGTAGAAGACGCCCGAGCCGAATCCCACGAGGTCGGCCCGGGCCGGCTCCGCCAGGTCGGCCTGCTCGGGCGCGACGACCTCCGCGCCGAGTACCTCGGCCATGCTGTCGGCGACACGCCGCGTATTGCCGTGCGACACGGAGGCGCACACGATGACAGTCCTCATGCTCACGATCCCTTCCCTTCACTCGCTTCAGCAGTGAGGACCACGCGGCGGCACCCAGACGTGACAGCAGCTGGATGTGACGCAGCGTCATCACCGGCACGGCCGTGGCCGTGTGCGTGTTGAACCTGCTGTTGAGGCGCTTCGAAAACCAGTGGCACCGCGCTGTTGTGCGCCTTTACCGTGCTGCTGATCCAAGTCATCCAGGCAAGGACGTGCCGTTGTACACCGTGTGAGACCCCCCGAGAGCTGATCTGTCGCGCGTCGCGCATGTGCGCCGCGCTCCTTTTGCTGCGGACTTCTCACTGAAACCGGTGTACTGCTGTGCTCAATCGCTGGGTGGTCATGCCCACCTGCCTGCCGCTCGTTCTCCGCCGTTGCCACACATGCGCGTCCGAGCGCTTCCGCGCCAACGGCAAATTCCGTGTCAACGCGAACCACAAGCTTCTCGACGCCTGGCTCCTCGTGCTCTGTACCGCTTGCGGGGAGACCGCGAAGCTGACGGTCCTGGAGCGGATGAACGTGCGTTCCGTACGCCCTGAACTGCTGGACCGGATGCACGACAACGACCCCGGTCTGGCGGCCGAGTTGCTCCAGGATCCGGCCGTGCGGCGCCGTAATCGCATCGCCCTCGACTGGGACAACGCCTGGCGCCTCGACACCGGCGGATCGGATCACCTGGACCGTGAGGTGATCGACGTGTCGGTCCGCTTCGCGGCGCGGATCCCCGTCCGGCCGGTACGACTGATCGCTGAAGGCTGCGGTCTTTCACGGGCCGACGTCGAGAGACTGATCGCGGAGGGGAAGCTCGTTTCGGCAGTCCGGCTGAGCAGCAAGCTCTCCGGCGACTTCACCTTCACGCTCAAGCGCTGAGCCCCACGGGCCAGGGCCTGTCCGGCAAGATCCGCCGGACAGGCCCTGGAGGGCCACTCCCCGTGTTCCGCGCAAGCGTGTCGCGCAGGAGTGCGCCCTCCAGGGTGATCACTCAGAGCCAATCCCGCCGCTTGAAGATGACGTACAAACTTGTACAAACGATCCCCATCAGGGCGATCGCGAAGGGATATCCGAACACCCAGTGCAACTCCGGCATGTGGTCGAAGTTCATGCCGTAGATCGTCCCCACCAGCGTCGGCGCGAACAGAATCGCCGCCCACGACGAGATCTTCTTGATCTCCTCGTTCTGCTCGAACCCCGCCTCCGCCAGCGCCCGCATCTCCGCGTTCTGCTGCTGCGTGACCAGCGTCGTGTTCACCGTGAGGATCTCGGTGAGGGCCTGGCGGAAGCCGTCGACGCGCTCGCTGGTGTGGGTCACGTGGTCGGCCACGTCGCGCAAATAGCGCTGGAGTTCCTCGTCCGTGCCGTACTTGGAGAAGCCGGCCATCAGGGCGTGCAGCATGCCGACGAGCGGGCGGGTGGCGCGCTGGAACTCGACCATTTCCCGGGAGAGTTCGTAGATACGGCGGGAGACCTCGGGGTCGCCCCGGAAGACCTCGGTCTCGATCTCGTCGATGTCGTTCTGAACGCCCACCACCACCGGCTCGTAGCCGTCGACCACGGCGTCCAGTATCGCGTAGAGCACCGCCTCCGGACCGAGTTTGAGCAGCTCCGAAGTCTCCTCCATGCGTTGGCGTACCGCCGACAGGTCGGGGGCCGCGCCATGGCGGACCGTGATCACGAAGTCGGGGCCGACGAAGACATGCAGTTCGCCGAAGTCGACCTCCTCGGGTGCGTCCAGGTAGCGGGCCGCACGCAGGACCACGAAGAGCGTCTCGCCGTAGCGCTCCAGCTTGGGCCGCTGGTGGGCCTCCATCGCGTCCTCGACCGCGAGCGGGTGCAGGTCGAACTCGGCGGCCAGGGACAGCAGTTCGGCCTCCGTGGGGCGGGCCAGGCCGATCCAGGCCATGCCCGAGGACTGGTCGCGCAGCTCGCGGTAGGTCTCGGCGAGCGTGGCGGGGGCGGACACCCGCACGCCGTCCCGGTACAGCGCCGCCTGCACGACGCTCGCCACCTCGGAGGAGCCGGAGGCCGTGGTGCTCGCCGCGGGCGCCTGCTCCGGTGGCTCCGGTTGCGGCGGGGGAGTGACGGCTCGGCGCCAGGCGGACTTCACGGGGTTCTTCGAGGCGGGGCGTGCGCGTCGCTCGGACATCGCGGCTGCCTCCCGGTCTGGACGACGACTGGGTGATCTCCGATGCAGGATATACGGGGCGAATGGCATGGGAGGGCTGAGGTGATCCGGGATTCCGTGGAGTTGCGGACCGAAGGTGTCCGCAAGCCTCGCTAGCGTGCGGAGCATGACGAAGCGCAGCACAAAGAAGACGGCGGTCGCGGCCGGCCCCGTGCTCGGCACCCGCGCCCTCAACCGTGCCACCCTCGACCGGCAGCTGCTGCTGCGTCGCTCGCCGCTGTCGGCCCTGGCGGCCGTGGAGCATCTGGTCGGCCTCCAGGCCCAGGAGGTCAAGCCGCCCTACTACGCGCTCGCCGCCCGCCTCGACGGCTTCACGCCCGGTGAACTGTCCGGGCTGCTGGCCGACCGCGCCGCCGTGCGGATGGTCACCATGCGCTCGACGATCCACCTGCACACCGCCGACGACAGCCTCACCCTGCGTCCGCTGGTCCAGCCCGCCAGGGACCGCGAGATCAACTACTTCCGCAAGGGCCTCGTCGGCGTCGACCTGGACCGGCTCGCCGTGCTCGCCCGCGACCTCGTCGAAATCGAGCCCCGCACCATGAAGCAGCTGCGCGAAGCCCTGATCGTCGAGTGGCCGGACGCCGACCCGCAGTCCCTGGCCGTCGCCGCCCGCTGCAAGCTCCCCCTCGTCCAGGTCACCCCGCGCGGACTGTGGGGCCGCAGTGGACAGGTCACTCTCACCACCGCGGAGAACTGGCTGGACCGTCCCGCCGAGCCGGCCGCCTCACCCGATGCCACGGTGCTGCGCTACCTGGCCGCCTTCGGGCCCGCCTCCGTGAAGGACATGCAGACCTGGTGCGGCCTGACCCGGATGCGCGACGCCTTCGAACGGCTCCGCCCCGACCTGCTCACCTTCCGCGACGAGAACGGCGTCGAGCTCTTCGACCTCCCCGACGCCCCGCGCCCCGATCCGGACACCCCGGCCCCGCCCCGCTTCCTGCCCGAGTTCGACAACCTCCTCCTCTCCCACGCCGACCGCACCCGCGTGATCCCGCCCGCGAACCGTGGCCGTACCTGGCAGGTGAACACCGTCTACTGCCCCCTCCTCGTCGACGGCTTCCTCGTGGGCGTGTGGCGGATCGTCGGCGACGAGCTCGTCATCGAGGAGTTCACCCAGCTCACCAAGGCTCAGCGCGGGGAGGTGACGGAGGAAGGGGAGCGCATGCTGAAGGTGATGCACCCGGACGCGTCGTACGACATCCGCTTCGGGACCGTGATCCCTTAGTCGGCAATCCCCTGGTCGGCGATCCCCAAGTCGGCACCACGCCGGCACCGTGCAGGTGTCAGTCCGCCCGTCCCGTCACCGCGACCGTCACCCCGAGCCCGATCATCGTGCACCCGCCGGCCCCGCCTATCAGGGACAGCCGGCGGTCGGAGCGGGCGAACCAGCTGCGGGCCGCCGACGCGGTCAGGCCCCACAGGGTGTCCGTGACCAGGCCGATGGTGATCGGGACCAGGCCCAACAGCAGCATCTGCAGCGGGATGTGGCCCGCCGAGTGGTCCACGAACTGGGGGAGCACGGCGGCGAAGAACACCACGCCCTTGGGGTTGGTGACGCCGACGAGGGCGCCGTCGAGGACCGTACGGAGGTCACCTCGCGTCGGTTCCGTCGGCTGCTGCGTCCCTGTCGCCGAGGCCTTCAGCTCCTTGCGGTGCCGGAACGCCTGCACCCCCAGGTAGACCAGATAGGCCGCGCCGACCAGCTTCACGGTCAGATAGACCGTCACGGACCGCTCGACCAACGAGCCGATGCCCACCGCGACGGCGACCACCAGGAGATACGAGCCGAAGACATTGCCCAGCGCGGTCGCCACTGCGGTGCGGCGGCCGTGCGCCAGGGCGCGGCCGATGACGAACAGGACACTCGGCCCCGGAATCACGATCACCAGCAGCGACATCGCCGCGAACGCCAGCACACGATCTGTGGACACCATGCCCATCACCCCCATCCGGAGCCCATTCAAACAGGCACCACTGACAACGGGACAGGGCCGTGGATATGGCTGTCGGGCATGGCTGTCGGGCATGGCCACGGGGCATGGCCACGGGGCATGGCCATGAATGTGGCGTTGGGTGCCGACATGGATGCGCACATGGATAGGGGGCGTTGCGGGCCGCTCGTGGAGGCCCGCAACGCCCCCTGGTCTTTCACCTGGGGTGTGCTCAGGAGACCTGTTCGCTGACCTCGTCCGAGAACGTGGTCAGCCGGGTGTAGATGCCCGGGTACCCGGCTTGGGCGCAGCCCTCGCCCCAGGAAGTGATGCCTGCCAGGACGCCCCCGATGAGCAGGGGACCGCCGCTGTCGCCCTGGCAGGTGTCGACGCCGCCGGAGGTGTATCCGGCGCAGACCATGTCGGACGAGATGAAGTCCGAACCGTAGGAGCTCGCGCAGCTGGAGTTGGACACGACCGGCACGGTCGCCGTGCGCAGCTGGTTGGAGGAGCTGCCGCCCGAGGAGGTGGTGCCCCATCCGATGATGCGGGCGGTGGCGCCGGTCGCGTACACGCCGGTGTCCGAGGAGTCGACGTACGAGGCCGGCGTGTACGGCATCGACGTGGACAGGGTCAGCACGGCAACGTCGTTGCCCTCGGTGACGTCCGAGTAGTCCGGGTGGATCCATATGTCGCTGACCTGGCTGACGGTGCCGTTCGTGCCGTTGAGGTAGGTGCGCCCGCCGACGACCCGGACGCTGCTGTTGCTCTCGCCGACCATGCAGTGGGCCGCGGTGACCACCTTGGTCGCGGAGACCAGCGTGCCGCCGCAGAACTGGTTCTGTGAGGCGTCCGTGATCTGCATCATGAAGGGATACGAGGTCGTCGTGGTCGTCGTACCGCCCACGATGCGGGAGGACGCCGCCTCAGCGGTGGGGGCGCTGAGCAGTGCGGCCGCGGCGGCGGCAGCGGTCGCCGCGACGGCGGCGGTCTTTCTGGCACGGGTGAGCCCGAACATGAGACTCCTCATTGGGGGGTTGCCGGTGGGGGGTCGCGCGGGTGTGGGGGGTGCACGAGGGTCGCGGACCGGCCCCCGTGTGCCCGAGCGAGCGGCACGAACTCAAGGTAGGTCCCGGAGGTTTCCCTTCCCAATGAGGGAACCCCCTAAGGGAGTTGGGCAGGGAAAACCCTCGGTCCGCCCGGATAAACCCACACGGACCGACAAAGACGGGTGAACTCACCTCGTACGGCGCCCGGATCCCGCCTCGCAACGGCGCAGAGATCCCGCGTCGTACGGCGCCCCGGCCTCAGGTCGTGCGGCGCCCCGCCGCCAGTCTGACGATGTCGACCCGCGATCGGATCCCCAGCTTGCGGTAGACGCGGGTGAGCGTCGCCTCGACCGTCTTGACGCTGATGAACAGACGTGCGGCGATCTCCCGGTTGGTCGCGCCCTCCATGACGAGCGCGGCGACCTGACGTTCCATCGAGGCGAGCCCGTCGAGGCCGTCGAGCCCGTCCGGGGCGGAGGCGGGGGCGGGGGCCGCCTCCGCGGGCCGCGCGGCGGCGGCGACCTCGACCTGCCGCAGCCAGGGCAGTGCCCGGCAGCGGCGGAACAGCCGGGCCGCCTCGTCGTACGACGTCGGGCCCGCGGTATCGGAGCGCAGCTGGGCCAGGGCGAAGGCGGCCCGCGCCTCTTCGAGGCTGTAGCCCAGCTTGCCGAGCCGGTCCTGAGCCGACGTCAACTGCACCACGGCGGCGTCGTGTTCGCCCCGCGCCGCACGGATCAGCGCCTCGGCCCGGTCCAGTACGGCCAGTACGCTCTCGCGGTCCAGCCGCAGCGCCAGCTCACGCGTGCCGTCGATGACGTCCTGCGCCTCCGCGATCTCACCGCTGCGCACCAGGGCCTCGGCCAGGTCGCCGTGCCACCGTCCGCGCGCCGGGTCGGTGATGCCGAGGCCCTGCTCCACCTCCCGCACCCGGCGCAGCGAACGGACCGCCGCCGCCACATCGCCGGCCACCAACTGGGCGTGCCCCAGGGCGGCCAGGGCACGCGACACGTACATCTGGTCGCCGTCCTCCTCGGCGTGCGCCACCGCTTCCCGCGCCAGCTCCAGCGCCCGGTCCACGTCCCCGCCCGCGGCCTCCGCGAGCGAGGTCAGCACAGCCGAGGCCACCTCGCCGATCCCGGTGTCCCGGGCCAGCCGCAGGCTCTCGCGGGCGAGGTCGAGGGCGCGTGAGCAGTGCCCGGAGTGCAGTTCGGTCTCGGCCACCCCGCGCAGGAAGTGCACCTCGCTCTCGACCGACCCGCGCCGCCGCACCTCCCGCAGCAGGGCGGTGACCGTGGCGCGCGCCTCGGCCAGCTGGTCGCTCATGATCAGCCAGCGGAACCGGGAGTAGCCGGCGCCGTTGTGATGGCACGCCACCCTCGGGTCCTGGGGCTCTTCGAGTGCCCGCCTGATGGTCGCGGGGGCGTCCGCGTGGCCCATGAGGGTCTCGATCTGGGCCTGGAAGGCGAGGGCCATCAGCTCGGTGTACCGGTCGCCGGCCCGCGCGGCCAGCTCCGCCGCGTACGCCGCCTCGCCGCGGGCCCCGTCGAAGTCGCCCTCGACGAGCAGGGCGCGCCAGGTGAGTTGGTAGTGGACCAGGGCGAGCAGCCGGGGGTCGTCGCCGGCGTCGGCCAGGGCCTGCGGGAAGATCGCGTCGACCTCCGTCATGGCGTGGCCCGCCGTGTCGATCACGATGATCCAGGCCCGCACCCGGTCCTCGGGCACGGTCGTGCGGCTCAGCACTTCACGGGCGATGTCCCGGGCGAGGTCCAGTTCCCCGGCGGTGATCGCGTCCTCGGCGGCGGCCAGGCGCATCAGTTCCGGGCTCGGGGGGCCGTCCGCCGGGGTGTGCCGGGCGGCCAGCAGCCCCAACTGCGCGGCCACCGACGGCGCTCCCCGGTCCCGGGCCAGGGCGGCGGCCTCGGCGAGCCGGGCGGCGACCTCCGGGTCGGTGCCATGGGTCGCCAGGGCCAGGTGCCGGGCGCGCTCGATGGGGTCGGACGCGGCGGTGGACAGGGCGGCGTGCGCGGCCCGGCGGTCCTGCGCGGGCGCCTCCGCGTACAGCGCGGCGGAGATCATCGGGTGTGCGAACCGTACGGTGGGACCCTCGGGTTCGGTGGCGAGCAGCCCGAGTTCGGCGGCCTGGGCGGTCTCGGCCTCGGCGTTGGCGCGGCCGGCCTCGTGCAGCAGGGCCAGCGTGGGGCGGGCGCCCGCGCTCGCCACGAGGAGGGTGCGGCGGGCTTCCGCCGACAGCATCTCCAGGCGGTTGAGCACCAGGGCGCGCAGCGAGGTGGGCACCGGCAGGGGCTCGCCGGGGCGGGGCGGTGTGGGGTTCTCTGCGAGGGCGCGGCCCAGTTCGAGGGCGAACAGGGCGTTGCCGCCGCTGGTGCGGTGGATGTCGCGGACCGTGGAACGGGGCAGGCCGGTGTAACCGCGGTGGTCCAGCAGGGCGGACAGCTGGGCGCGGGAGAGCGGGCCCAGCCGGACGGCGAGGGTGTCCGGCGGAGACGCGCGCAGCTGGCGGTCGTACTCCTCGCCCTCGGTCCGCACCGCGCACAGCATCCGCACCGGGGTGTCGCCGAGGCGCCGGGCGGCGAATCCGAGGAGTTCGGCGCTGGCCGGGTCGAGCCATTGAAGGTCGTCGGCGACGACGAGGACGGGCCCGGTGTCGGCGAGGGCGCGCAGGGCGGACAGCACGGCCAGACGCAGGGCGAGGCCGTCGCGCTGGAGGGTGGACTCGCCGCGGCCGGTGAGGGCCGACTCCAGGGCGGTGCGCTGCGCGGCGGGCAGCCGCCCGGACACCTCGTCCAGGACCAGGCCGAGGAGGTCGGCCAGGGCGAGGAAGGGAAGGTGGGATTCCGACTCCGTGGGCGAGCAGCGCAACACGGTGCGTGCCGCGCCGCCGTATTCCCCGGCCAAAGCCCGCAGGACCGTCGACTTCCCAATTCCGGCAGGGCCGTGAAGCAGCACGCTGCCGCCCCGCCCGAGCTGCTCACGCGCCGCCGTGAACAGCTCCTCCCTGCCGATGACCTGGTCGGGGCGGCAGCCGGCAGGCTCCTTGAAGTCCCGTCGCACGGTCACCGCTCCCCTCCGTGTGTCGTGTTCGGGCCAATATTAGGCAACAGGTCTTTGAATTTCGGACCGACGACATGGTGAGGCAAATAACAGCGACGGGCATAGGGAAATTCAAAGCACGGATGAATGAATGGAGGGTCGACGGGTGGGCCGGCCTACGGCAGCAACCCCGCCCGGCGTGCCGCGACCACCGCCTCCCCGCGCGTGTGGGTGCCCAGCTTCCGCATGGCCGACCGCAGATAGCTCCTGACCGTCTCCACCCGCAGCCCCAGCCGCTCGCCGGCGACCGCGTTCGTCGAGCCGGCGGCCACGCACGCCAGCACGTCCAGCTCGCGCGGGGCCAGCCGTACGCCGCTCGGTGCACGCGCCGGGCCCTCGGCCAGCAGGCCGCAGGCGTCCAGCAGTTCCGCGCGCAGGGCCGGGTCGCCGATGCGCGGGGCCAGGGCCCGCAGCGCCGCATGGGCCTCGCGGACCTGCTCCCAGTCGGCGCCCCGGTCGAACGGCGGCGTCTTGACCGACGCCGTCTCCGCCCGCGCCGCCTCCAGCAGCCCCCGCACCTCGTCCCGCACCACCAGCGCCTGTTCGACGTCCCGTGCCGCCTCCACGGCCGCCGTCAGCGTGCGGTCGCCCAGCGGCTGGGCCGTGCGCAGGGCGCCGTACAGGACTCCGCGCACCCGGCGTCGTACGACGACCGGGACCGCCAGCACCGAACGCAGTCCCTCCACGGCGACGGCGGCGTCGTACTCGTGGGTGATCTGCCGTGAGGCGGAGTAGTCCGTGACCGCGCACGGGCGGGCGAGGGCCACCGCCTTGCCGCCCAGGCCGTTGCCGGCGGTCACCGCGAGCCTGCTCAGGGACTCGGTGGCCGTGCCGTTCAGTTCGCTGATGCGCACGCGCGGACGCCCGGGTTCCACCAGGCCGCCGAAGGCGACCGGCAGCCCGGTCGAGCGGCGCAGGCGCAGCAGCGCGCCCCTTATCTCCACCGATGCGGCCGCGTCCACTGCCACCTGCTCGCCCTTTCCTGCGGCTTTCCCGAGCGCACACCCCCGTTCGGGGGTAGTGAGACCCACGTCACGGATTACACGATGGCAGAGGGCCGCCCGGCAAGGTTCCGGTAACCAGGAGGAAAGATGACGACGGGGACGGAGGAGTTCCGCAGTGCGCGGGACTTCCTGCTCGAGCACCGCGAGGACTACACGACCGCCTACGAGGGCTTCACCTGGCCCCGGCCGGAGCGGTTCAACTGGGCGCTCGACTGGTTCGACGTCATCGCGGACGGAAACGACCGCACCGCGCTGCACATCGTCGAGGAGGACGGCAGCGAGGTCCGCCTGTCCTTCGCCGAGATGTCGGAGCGCTCCGACCGCGTCGCGGGCTGGCTGCGGGCGCGTGGCGTCCGCACCGAGGACCGCGTCCTCGTCATGCTCGGCAACCAGGCCGAACTGTGGGAGATCGCCCTCGCCGCCATGAAGCTGCGTGCCGTCGTCATCCCGGCCACCCCGCTGCTCGGCCCCGCCGACCTGCGCGACCGGGTGGAGCGCGGACGGGTGCGGCATGTGCTCGTGCGGGCCGAGGACACCGGCAAGTTCGACGAGGTGCCCGGCCGCTACACGCGCATCAGCGTCGGCGGCGCACGCGAGGGCTGGCAGACGTACGAGGACGCGTACGCCGCCCCGGCCGGCTTCACCCCCGACGGGCCGACCGCGGCCGACGACCCGCTGATGCTCTACTTCACGTCCGGCACCACCGCCCGCCCCAAGCTGGTCGAGCACACCCACACCTCGTATCCGATCGGGCACCTGGCCACCATGTACTGGATCGGCCTCAAGCCCGGCGACGTGCACCTGAACATCTCCTCGCCCGGCTGGGCCAAGCACGCCTGGTCCAACCTCTTCGCGCCGTGGAACGCGGAGGCGACCGTGTTCATCCACAACTACACGCGCTTCGACCCGGCTCGCCTGATGGCCGAGATGGACCGCGCCGGCGTCACCACGTTCTGCGCCCCGCCGACCGTCTGGCGCATGCTCATCCAGGCCGATCTGAGCGCCCTGCGCACCCGCCCGCGCGAGGTCGTCGCCGCCGGTGAGCCGCTCAATCCCGAGGTCATCGAGCGGGTGCGCGAGGCGTGGGGCGTGACCATCCGGGACGGGTTCGGGCAGACCGAGACCGCGGTCCAGGTCTCCAACAGCCCCGGCCAGCCCCTGAAGACCGGTTCCATGGGCCGCCCCAGCCCCGGCTTCCGCGTGGAACTCCTCGACCCGGTCTCCGGCGCACCCGGCGCCGACGAGGGCGAGATCGCCCTCGACCTGTCCGCCCGCCCCGTCGGTGTGATGACCGGCTACCACGGCGACGCCGACCGTACGTCGGAGGCGATGGCCGGCGGCTACTACCGCACCGGCGACATCGGCTCCCGGGACGCCGACGGCTACATCACCTACGTCGGCCGCGCGGACGACGTCTTCAAGGCGTCCGACTACAAGATCTCCCCGTTCGAGCTGGAGAGCGCCCTGCTGGAGCACGAGGCGGTGGCCGAGGCGGCCGTCGTGCCCGCGCCGGACGCGCTGCGGCTCGCGGTGCCGAAGGCGTACGTCGTCCTCGCGCAGGGCTGGGAGCCCGGCCCCGACACGGCCAAGGTGCTCTTCGAGCACTCACGGGAGGTCCTGGCGCCGTACAAGCGCATCCGCCGCATGGAGTTCGCGCCACTGCCCAAGACCGTCTCCGGCAAGATCCGCCGCATCGAGCTGCGCGAAGCGACGGCAGCCGGTTCGGACGCCGAGTACCGCGAGGAGGACTTCCGGTGAGCTCAGAGCTGTCGTACACGCACGGGACGAGCGACACCGCCCTGCTCGGCGACACGATCGGCGCCAACCTGGACCGGGCCGTCGCCGCATGGCCCGACCGGGAGGCGCTGGTGGACGTGCCGTCCGGACGGCGCTGGACGTACGCCCGGTTCGCCGCCGATGTCGACGAGTTGGCGTACGCGCTGCTCGCGAGCGGCGTCGCCAAGGGTGACCGGGTGGGCATCTGGGCGATCAACTGTCCCGAATGGGTGCTGGTCCAGTACGCCACGGCCCGCGTCGGCGCGATCATGGTGAACATCAACCCCGCCTACCGCACCCACGAGGTCGAGTACGTCCTCAACCAGGCGGGAATCTCGCTCCTCTTCGCCTCCCTGAGCCACAGGACGAGCGACTACCGGGCGATGGTCGAGCAGGTGCGCGGAAAGTGCCCGCAGCTGCGGGAGACCGTGTACATCGGGGACCCGAGCTGGGAGGCGCTGATCGCGCGGGCCACACCTGCCCCGTTCGAGGAGCTGTCCTGCGACGACCCGGTCAACATCCAGTACACGTCGGGCACGACGGGCTTCCCCAAGGGGGCCACCCTCTCCCACCACAACATCCTCAACAACGGCTATTTCGTAGGGGAGTTGATCGCGTACACCGAGCAGGACCGGGTCTGCATCCCGGTGCCCTTCTACCACTGCTTCGGCATGGTGATGGGCAATCTGGCCGCCACCTCGCACGGCGCCTGCATGGTGATCCCGGCCCCGTCCTTCGACCCGAAGGCCACGCTGGAGGCAGTCCAGCAGGAGCGCTGTACGTCCCTGTACGGCGTCCCGACGATGTTCATCGCGGAGCTGAACCTCCCCGACTTCGCGTCGCACGACCTCTCCTCCCTGCGCACCGGCATCATGGCGGGCTCGCCCTGCCCGGTGGAGGTGATGAAGCGGGTCGTCGCCGAGATGCACATGGAGGAGGTCTCCATCTGCTACGGCATGACCGAGACGTCCCCGGTGTCCCTGCAGACGCGGCGGGACGACGACCTGGAACATCGCACGTCCACGGTCGGCCGCGTCCTGCCGCACATCGAGGTGAAGATCGTCGACCCGGCGACCGGTGTGACCCAGCCGCGCGGCACGGCGGGCGAGCTGTGCACCCGCGGCTACAGCGTGATGCTCGGCTACTGGAACGAGCCCGAGAAGACCGCCGAGACCGTCGACGCCGGCCGCTGGATGCACACCGGCGACCTCGCGACGATGCGCGAGAACGGCTACGTCGAGATCGTCGGCCGCATCAAGGACATGATCATCCGGGGCGGCGAGAACATCTACCCCCGCGAGATCGAGGAGTTCCTCTACGCCCACCCCAAGATCGCCGACGTCCAGGTCGTCGGGGTGCCCCACGAACGGTACGGCGAGGAGGTACTGGCCTGCGTCATCGCGCGCGACGCGGCCGCCCCGCCGACGCTGGAGGAGCTGCGGGCCTTCTGCGACGGGCAACTGGCCCACTACAAGATCCCGAGCCGGTTGCAGGTCCTTGAGTCCTTCCCGATGACGGTGTCCGGGAAGGTGCGGAAGGTGGAGCTGCGGGAGAAGTACGCGGACAGCAGGGGCTGATCGCTCACCGGTTGTCCAGGGCGCGGCGCATGCAGACCCGGGGCCACCGGTCGAGGCCGAGCTCCGCCTCATGGGCGCGGATCTTCCGCAGCCCCGGGGTGAGCTCGGCCTCGTCCAGTACGCGAAAGCCCAGGCGGGCGTAGTACGGCGCGTTCCACGGGACCTCGGTGAACGTGGTGAGGGTGAGGGCGGTGAGGTCCTGCTCGTGCGCGCGGTCGGCGGCGTACGTGAGGAGGGTGCGGCCCACGCCCCGGCGGGCGACCACCGGGTGGACCGAGACCTGCTCGATGTGCAGGGCGCCGTCGACGGGCTCGCAGATCAGATAGCCGACCGGGCGGTCACCCGCGTCGCAGGCGACCCAGGCGCGGCCCGCGCTGCGGTACTGCTCCAGGACGTCCAGGGCGGGCGGTGCGTCTTCGGCGATCGTCGCCATGGCGAGGTCGCGGAAGACCGCTCCGGCGGCGCGTTCGATGCCCTGGAGGACAGGGAGGTCGCCGGAAGTCGCGGGGCGGATGCGCATGGGCCGAGTGTCCGTCGGCGGCGGTGTCGGGCGCGAGCGGATTACCGGGCGCCTGTCGCGTCGAGCTCGTCGGCGAGGCTGTTGACCGGCTGGGGCGTCCCCGTGAGGTCGAGGATGAAGAGGGGGACGCCCAGCCCGTCGGCCCGGACGCGGGCGTCGGGGGCGTACCCGGCGAGAGAGAAGTAGACGCAGGCCGCGGACTCGGACATGGCGGTCAGCCACAGGCACTCCACGTCCCGCAGGGAAGCCGGGCTGACCGTCGGGTCGACCTGCGCGAGCAGCCCGTGGGCGGCGATGCCGACCCCCGACGTGGGCCGCTGGTCGGCACGGCGGATGTCCCGGTAGCCGAGCCACCGCAGATAGACGGCGGTGGCGGTGACCGCGTCACGGGCAGTGCGGATCGTGACGGGCTGAAAGGCGCGGCGCGCCGCGGGCGGCGCCTCCGGCCGCTCCGCCCCCGTGCCGGCTCCCGCCTCCGCCACCGGCACCCGCACCGTCGTCCCGCAGGGGCATCCCACCTCCGGACGGGGCCAATGGCTCTCCCGGCCGCACGCCCGACAGCGCACGCCGATCCATTCGTCGTCCCAGGCCCGATGCGCGACTGCCGTCGCGGTGCCGTGCGGATCGAGTTCCGGTGCGACGGGCGCCCCGCACGCGCACGGATAGGCGGGTGCCTCGTAGAGATGCTCGCGCCGGCAGGCCGGGCAGCGCACCGACACGCTCTCGGACATGGCCCACTCCAGGACGACCTCGCATCGGGACAGCGCTCCCATCGTCCTCCACCAGGTGCCCGGTTGTCCGCCCGTTGCCGGTCTTCGCCTCTTGACGCTCCTCAGCCGCCCCACTTACATTGCTTCCAGATAGTAGAAAACAGTTTCCGCAATGTGGAAAACGCAGGCGGAATCGACATCGTCACGGAAGAGCTCACCGCGGGGCGCGACGGGAGTGCGAATCCGACAGCCGAAGCAGGAGTACTCAATGGCTCGTATGACCGCTGCCCGAGCGGCAGTCGAGATCCTCAAGCGCGAGGGCGTCAGCAACGCGTTCGGCGTGCCGGGAGCGGCGATCAACCCCTTCTACGCTGCGCTCAAGGCCTCCGGCGGGATCAACCACACCCTTGCCCGCCATGTGGAGGGCGCCTCGCACATGGCGGAGGGCTACACCCGCACGCACGCCGGCAACATCGGCGTCTGCATCGGCACGTCCGGTCCCGCCGGCACCGACATGATCACCGGCCTGTACTCCGCGATCGGCGACTCCATCCCGATCCTGTGCATCACGGGCCAGGCGCCGACCGCCGTGATCCACAAAGAGGACTTCCAGGCCGTCGACATCGCCTCGATCGCCAAGCCGGTCACGAAAATGGCGGTGACCGTCCTGGAGGCCGCCCAGGTGCCCGGCGTCTTCCAGCAGGCGTTCCACCTGATGCGCTCCGGCCGTCCCGGCCCGGTCCTCATCGACCTGCCGATCGACGTCCAGCTGACGGAGATCGAGTTCGACCCGGAGACGTACGAGCCCCTCCAGGTCTACAAGCCGGCCGCGACCCGCGCCCAGATCGAGAAGGCGATCGGACTGCTGAACGCGTCCGAGCGGCCGCTGATCGTCGCGGGCGGCGGTGTCATCAACGCCGACGCCGCCGAACTCCTCGTCGAGTTCGCCGAGCTGACGGGCACGCCGGTCGTCCCGACCCTGATGGGCTGGGGCCTGCTGCCCGACGACCACGAGCTGAACGCCGGCATGGTGGGCCTGCAGACCTCGCACCGCTACGGCAACGCGACCTTCCTGGAGTCCGACTTCGTCCTCGGTATCGGCAACCGCTGGGCCAACCGCCACACCGGCAAGCTGGACGTCTACACGGCCGGGCGCAAGTTCGTCCACGTCGACGTCGAGCCCACCCAGATCGGCAAGATCTTCGCGCCGGACTACGGCATCGCGTCGGACGCGAAGGCCGCGCTGGAGCTGTTCGTCGAGGTGGCCAAGGAGCTGAAGGCCGCCGGCAAGCTGCCGGACCGCTCCGGCTGGGCGGCGTCCGCGCAGGAGAGGAAGGCGACCCTCCAGCGCCGTACGCACTTCGACGACATCCCGATCAAGCCGCAGCGCGTCTACGAGGAGATGAACAAGGCCTTCGGCCCGGAGACCCGGTACGTCTCCACCATCGGCCTCTCGCAGATCGCCGGCGCCCAGATGCTGCACGTCTTCAAGCCGCGGCACTGGATCAACTGCGGCCAGGCGGGCCCGCTGGGCTGGACGATCCCGGCCGCGCTGGGCGTGGCGAAGGCCGACCCCGAGGCGCAGGTCGTCGCGCTGTCCGGCGACTACGACTTCCAGTTCATGATCGAGGAGCTGGCGGTCGGGGCGCAGCACAGGATCCCGTACGTCCATGTCCTGGTGAACAACTCCTACCTGGGCCTGATCCGCCAGGCGCAGCGGGCGTTCGAGATCGACTTCCAGGTCAACCTGGAGTTCGAGAACGTCAACTCGCCCGAGCTGGGCATCTACGGCGTCGACCACGTCAAGGTCGCCGAGGGCCTCGGCTGCAAGGCGATCCGGGTGACCGACCCGAGCGAACTGGGCGCCGCCTTGGAGCAGGCCAAGAAGCTCGCTCAGGAGTACCGGGTCCCGGTGGTCGTCGAGGCGATCCTGGAGCGTGTCACCAACATCTCCATGTCGACCACGAACGACATCAGCAACGTCGTCGAGTTCGAGGAGATCGCGACGGAGCCGGGTCACTCGCCGACGTCGATCAGGACGCTGAAGGTCTGACGCGTCCACCGAGTCCGCTCGGCGGCGAGGGGCGGTCCCACCGAAAGGTCGGGCCGCCCCTTTTCGCGTGCCCCCGTGCGGTGCCCGCCGCCCCCGTGCCGGCGGGCACCTCGTGACTGGGAATGTGCCCGGTGCAGGGGGCGGTTGAAGCCTCACGGCGCCTGTTCAGAGGTTGATCTGAGGAATCCGTAGCCGGCGTACGTCCGGTGTTGTACGCGGCCGCCTACTGCTCGTGGTGCTCCGACAGCCCTGGCCAGTCGTCGGGACCACCGCCCTGCCAGTCGATGAAGTCGCTCTCCGAGATGTCCGTGACATACAGATCGGCGAGCCGCAGGATCTCGCTCACGTCATCCACGTGCGTGGCGATCCCCAGCGTCTCGTCGCCCTCCGTGACCCGCCGGGACCCGTCGAGCGCCGGCGGATGCACCACGACGTGCGGATGCTCCGTTGGATGTGCCATGCCCTCAGCCTCCTGCGGCCCGTGCAGTTCCGCACGCCGACGGCGCTGTCAGTGCGGGCCCGCACAATCCCTCCATGGCGACCCGAAGCGACATGACACGCGAATCGCAGCTCCGCGTGGTGGAGAAAGAAGGAGGCGACCGACACGGCCGTGCGTGACGCGCTCACGGCCGTCTTCCCGCACATGCACGGAGGGCGCAGCCGCAACCGCCGGGGCGGCAGGCGGCTCACGGAGCTGCTGGAGGCGGCGCGCGGCGCGGCGGCGGACGCGGGGGAGTGGCAGGTCGTACGGCTCCTCCAGGACTCCCTGGACTACGCGGAGGCCGGAACCTGCGCTACGACTTCGAGGAGCGTCACCGGCCATTCCAGGACGGCGCGCGCAATGAGACGAACCGGGACTTCCTGGCGCGCACGATGTGGGCGACGCACCAGTGGATGGTGGGCAAGGGCCAGGAGCTGCTGAGGAGCCGGCCCGACGCGAGCGCTGCCGACGTCCTGGAGCACTTCCGGGTGCAGGGGGAGGACGCGATGTTCCTGGAGGCCCCCGACGACCGGGCGATCTGCAACGGGCCCACGAAGGACAGCACTGGATCTTCGGCGGGCGCTTCGTGGGGGAGGCGGCCCATCGCAGGCCCGTCCCCGGGGACGAGGTGGACATCCCGCTGATCCGCGGCGACGGCTCCCCGCACATCGTGGAGCTGAAGCGGTCGATGAGTCTGGCGGGCCCGCTGGTCGAGCGGCACCGCAATGCGTGGGTGCCGGCGGCGCACCCGGGCCCGCGTCCGCGCGGAGTTCGGGATCGAAACCCGACGCGCCGGCGCCCTGGTGCTCATCGGCCATCCGGCAGGGCAACCGGACGTTCCGGAAGCCGAGATCACCGAGGCGCTGCGCACTTTCAACACCCACCTCGGCCGGGTCGAGGTCCTGACGTACCAGGAACTCCTCGACAGCGCCCACCGCGCTCTCGTCGACCCGGCCGAACCCGTCGACGCCGAAGAGCGCCGGGCACAGGACCGTCCGTGCCCGGCGCTCTTCAGCCGGTGAGATATCCGGTTGTGGCCGTCCGACGGTGCGAGGCTGGGCGCGACAGGACGTTCGCGCCGCCGGACGGGGTCTGGAAGGGGGTTCGGGACCGCGGCGGTTGCGATGGAACCGGATGCTCCTTCCCTCAGGTCGAAGAAGGAGACCGGGACCTTCACCACCGCACTGGCTCGCACGCCGCCGCGGTCCTCGTGTTGCCCGCGCCCGGGCCGATCGACCACCCCTCATCCGGGTCGATCGGCGTCGGTGTGCGGGCGATGCGTCCGGCTCATGACCTCCCGTCAGGAGACGGACGCAGCCTCGGGGTTCAGTCCTCGCGCAGGGCGCGGACCGCCTCCTCCACGCGCTTGCCGTACTCCGGGTCGGCGGCGTGGAAGTGGGCCAGGTTCTTCTCGATCACGTCGTCGCGGGAGACCTGGGACAGGCCACCGGCGATGTTCGCGATCAGACGGGACTTCTCCTCGGCGGACATCAGGCGGTACAGCTCGCCGGCCTGGAAGAAGTGGTCGTCCTTGGTGTGGAGCGGGGCCTCGTGGGTGCCCGTGTGGCCGGTCACCGCGAGCGGGGCCGACAGCGGGCTGCCGGTCTCGACCGGGCCGTCGTAGGAGTTCGGCTCGTAGTTCTTCGCCCCGCGGCCCTGGGAGTTGGCCGCCATGAAGCCGTCGCGGCCGTAGTTCTGCGCCGTCGTGGCCTTGGGGGCGTTCACGGCCAGCAGGGTGTGGTTGACGCCCAGCCGGTAGCGGTGGGCGTCCGCGTAGGCGAACAGCCGGCCCTGGAGCATCTTGTCGGGGGAGGGGCCGATGCCCGGCACGAAGTTGTTCGGGGAGAACGCGGCCTGCTCGACCTCGGCGAAGACGTTGTCCGGGTTGCGGTCCAGGACCAGCCGGCCCACGCGCTGCAACGGGTAGTCCTTGTGCGGCCACACCTTGGTGAGGTCGAACGGGTTGAAGCGGTAGTCGGCCGCCTCGGCCGCCGGCATGAGCTGGACGTAGAGCGTCCACGACGGGTGCACGCCCCGCTCGATCGCCTGGAGCAGGTCCGTCTGGTGGGAGTTGGCGTCCTTGCCCGCGAGCTCGGCACCCTGCTCGGAGGACAGGCAGCGGATGCCCTGGTTCGTCTTGAAGTGGTACTTGACGAAGAAGGCCTCGCCCTCGGCGTTCGTCCACTGGTAGGTGTGCGAGCCGTAGCCGTTCATGTGGCGGTACGACGCCGGGATGCCGCGGTCGCCCATCAGCCAGGTCACCTGGTGCGTGGCCTCGGGGGCGTGCGCCCAGAAGTCCCAGACGTTGTCCGGCTCCTGCTTGCCGGTGAACGGGTCGCGCTTCTGCGAGTGGATGAAGTCGGGGAACTTGATCGGGTCCTTGATGAAGAACACCGGGGTGTTGTTCCCGACGAGGTCGTAATTGCCCTCGGCCGTATAGAACTTGACCGCGAAACCGCGCGGGTCGCGCACCGCGTCCGCACCGCCGAGGCTGTCGGCCACGGTCGAGAAACGCAGGAACACCTCGGTCCGCTTGCCCACCGCGCTCAGGAAGTCGGCGTGGGTGAAGCCGGTGACGTCGTCGGTCACCTCGAAGTGGCCGTACGCGCCGGAGCCACGGGCGTGCACCACGCGCTCCGGAATGCGCTCGCGGTTGAAGCGCGCCAGCTTCTCCAGCAGGTGCTGGTCCTGGAGCAGGAGCGGGCCGCCGACGCCGGCGGAGGCTGAGTTCTGGTTGTCGGCGACCGGGGCGCCGGACTCGGTGGTGAGCACGCGCTTCGACATCGTGGACCTTCCGTGCGGGTGTCAGCGGAAAACTGTTTCCGCTTTGTGGAGCCTAGAAGTGGGGCGAGTGGGCGTCAACAGTTTGTTGAATTGAATCAACGCTTTGTTGAAGGAGATTCCGGGCCGCGGCGACGCCTGGGCGCGACAGGACAGGTGTCAGCGCCGCCGCGGCCCGGAAGTGTGGGGGCAGGCCCGGATCAGACCTGGGCGCCGGACAGACGCTCCACGGCCCGCAGCAGGGCCGAGTGGTCCAGCCCGCCGTCGCCCTGCGCACGCAGCGACGCGACCAGCTGGGCCACCACGGCACCGACCGGAAGGGCCGCGCCGACGTTGCGGGCGGCGTCCGTCACGATGCCCATGTCCTTGTGGTGCAGGTCGATACGGAAGCCGGGCTTGAAGTCCCGGTTCAGGAAGTTGTCCTTCTTCCGCGTCAGCACGGTCGAGCCCGCGAGGCCGCCGTTGAGGACGTCCAGCGCCGCCTGGAGGTCCACGCCGGACTTCTCCAGGAAGACCACGGCCTCGGCGCACGCCTGGATGTTCACGGCGACGATCAGCTGGTTGGCCGCCTTCACGGTCTGACCCGAGCCGTGCGGACCGCACAGCACGATGGTCTTGCCGAGGGCGTCGAAGATCGGCTTCGCCTGGTCGAAGTCGGCCCGCTCGCCGCCGACCATGATCGACAGTACGGCCTCGATGGCGCCGGCCTCGCCGCCGGACACGGGGGCGTCCAGGACGCGGATGCCCTTGTCCTTGGCCGCCTTCGCCAGGTCGACCGAGGTCTGCGGGGTGATCGAGGACATGTCGATCAGCAGCGCGCCGGACTTCGCGTTCTCCAGGATCCCGTCGGGGCCGTAGGAGATGGCCTCGACCTGCGGGGAGGCCGGCACCATCGTGAGGACGACATCGGCGTCCCGCACGGCCTCGGCGATCGAACCGGCGACCGTGCCGCCGGCGGCGGCCAGGCGGTCCAGCTTGTCCTGCTCCAGGGTGAAGCCGGTGACGTCGTAACCCGCCTTGATCAGGTTCTCGGACATGGGGGAGCCCATGATGCCGAGGCCGATCCAGGCGATCTTGGGAAGGTTGCTCATGATGGGGTGCCTCTCAAAAATACGGGGGTGTGTTCAGCGGGCGGCGCGCGCTTCGCGGGGCAGCCAGCCGAAGGCCTCCGCGCTGGGGCGGTCGCCCGGCTTGTACTCCAGGCCGACCCAGCCCGTGTAACCGGCCTTGGTCAGCTGGTCGAGCAGTTCCTTCAGCGGGAGCGTGCCCGTGCCCGGGGCGCCGCGGCCCGGGTTGTCGGCGATCTGCACGTGGCCGGTCCTGTCGGCGTACTGAGCGATCACCTGCGGCAGGTCCTCGCCGTTCATGGACAGGTGGTAGAGGTCCATGAGGAACTTCGCGTTCCCCAGCCCCGTCGCCTCGTTGACCCGGTCCACGATGTCGACCGCGGCCGGCGCGCTGACCAGCGGGTACAGCGGCGACTCCGGCTGGTTCAGCGCCTCGACGAGGAGAATCGCGCCGATCCGGTCGGCCGCCCGCGCCGCGAGAACCAGGTTCTCCAGCGCGAGCGCGTCCTGCTCGGCCGGGTCCATGCCCTCGACACGGTTGCCGTACAGGGCGTTGAGCGCCCGGCAGCCGAGGGAGGCCGCGAAGTCCGCCGCGACGTCGATGTTCGCGCGGAACCTCTCCGACTCCTCACCCGGGACCGACAGGGCGCCACGGTCGGGGCCGGGCAGCTGACCGGCGTAGAAGTTCAGGCCGGTGAGCTGGACGCCCGCGTCCTCGATCGCCTTCTTCAGGGCGTCGAGCTCGGACTGCTCCGGGGTGGGGGAGTCGATCCAGGGCCACCACAGCTCGACCGCGGTGAAGCCGGCCGCGGCGGCGGCCGCGGGGCGCTCCAGGAGCGGGAGTTCCGTGAAGAGGATCGACAGGTTGACGTTGAAGCGCTGCTCCGCGGCTGTGTCCGATTCGAAACCTGGCATATCGCCGGCGCTCCCTTCCGCTCAGTTTCGCATTGTGGAAGTTACTTTCTACTTAACGGAAGACTGCCGTCGACGACTGCGGCTTGTCAAGGGGACCGGGAGGTGGCACCCGGGGGTGCGCGGGCGGGGGATGTCCGGTTGTCGCCGTCGAATTCCGGCCAGTGCGAATGCGTATCTCCCGGGCGCCGCGCCCTTCTCGCCGACGGGAGAACGCCTTCCGTGCAAGGCACGGAAGCCCTGGGTCCCGGCCTGGTCGCGTGTACCGCGGGAACCGTTTTCCCGCCCACGATCACCTCCGGTGGAGGACGATGGAGAGCAAGGAGTGCACATGGAAATGTGCGGAAAGCGTGACTGTGCACCGGGAAAGGCGTATCCGTGCCCGGAGCGATGCGGTGATCGCGCGGGCGGCCCGCTCCGTCCCCGCGTCGGCTAGGGTCGCCTGGCGGCGGACGCGGCGCGTCCGCGGTGTGCCGCCCGGCCCCGGCCCGTAATGGGTGAACCGGGAGACGGCACAGGTCACGAAGGTTCTGGGGGCAGTATGCGACTGAAAGTGGAGTTCACGACCGAGCCTTTCGACCTCGACCAGGCACCCGCGCATGCGCTGGCGGCCCGCGAGGTCATCGAGGCGGCCGAGCTCGACGAGGTGGACGTCGGCCCGTTCGGGAACACGGCCGAGGGCGGTGCCGACACGGTGCTCACCGCCGTGGACGCCCTGCTGCGCAAGAGCCTGGAGGCCGGCGCCACCCGGATCTCGCTCCAGGTCAATGTGGTCGGGGAGGGTGACGCGTGACCGGCACCGGGGACGAGCCCTTCATCGCGGCCGTGAAGCCGCTGGTCGACGCCATGGGCGGCGAAATTCTCCCGCCGGACGAGGCGGGCCCCGAGGATGTCGTGCTCTCCTGGGAGGGTGCCGACGTCGTCGCCGTACGCCTGCCCCAGCTGGCCGACTCGCTGGATCACATCCTGGCCGCCATGGAGCGCAGGAAGGGCAAGCCGCTGGCCGACCTGGACCGCAAGGCCAAGCAGGAGGTCGTACGGATACTCGAGGCGCGCGGCGCCTTCTCCGTACGCCACGGAGTGGAGACCGTGGCCGGCGCGCTCGGGGTGAGCCGCTTCACCGTCTACAACTACCTGAACCGCGAGAAGGACGCCTGATCGCGCGGGGCACGAGCAGGGGCCTGGTGGGGCAGGGGCAGGGCCTGGCGGGGCGGGAGCCGGACCGGCTGCTCACCCGGTTTCACCTTCACGAATTTTCAACAAACTGTTGACGTGCTGTTGCGGGAGGGCGTTAGCTGTCGGCACGCCCGTTCAGCACAAAGGCCGAAACCGGCCACGGAGGCTCCCGTGACTTCCACTTCCACGCCGCCGGGCCTGGCCCGGTTCAACGCCCTCGAGGAGCATGCGGCCTTCACCGCACTCCACGAGGCGTGCGCCTCCACGGCATGGGCGAAGCGACTGCTCGCAGCCCGCCCCTACGGCGCCCCCGAGGACCTGTATACCGCGAGCGACGCCGCCATGGCGGAGCTCACGGTCACGGACCTCGAAGAAGCCATGGCCGGGCACCCGCCCATCGGCCGCCCCAAGCCCGGCGACCCGACCTCGTCCCGGGAACAGCGCGGCATGGCCGGCGCCTCCGAGGAGCTCAAGGCACAGATGCTGGAACTGAACCTCGCCTACCAGGAGAAGTTCGGCCACGTCTTCCTGATCTGCGCCACCGGCCGGACCGGTGAGCAGATGCGCGACGCGGTCAAGGAACGGATCGGCAACGCGCCGGAGCAGGAGCGGGAGATCGTCCGCACCGAGCTGGGCAAGATCAACCGTATCCGGCTCGCCCGGCTCGTCGACGAAGACCGATCTTCGAGGAAGACCGAAGAGGACGCCTGACCATGAGCACCAGCACCACCGCCTCCGTGTCCACCCACATCCTGGACACCAGCGTCGGCCGCCCCGCCGAGGCCGTCGCCGTCCAGCTCGCAGCCCGCACCGGCCGCGGCGCGGACTGGCAGACGCTCGGCGGCTCCGCGACCGACGCGGACGGGCGGTGCAAGGACCTGCCGGCGCTGCCGGAGGGCACCACACACGTACGGCTCGACTTCGCCGTGGAGCCGTATTTCGAGAAGAAGCAAGCCGATGCGCAGCAGGACGCCCCCGCGAATCGGGACAGCGGTGCCGTGTTCTTTCCCGAGGTGGCGATCACCTTCGCCGTGAACCCCGGGGAGCATTACCACGTGCCGCTGCTGCTCAACCCGTTCGGCTACTCCGTTTACCGAGGGAGCTAGCAGACATGCCCACGATCCTGGGACAGAACCAGTACGGCAAGGCCGAGAACCGAGTCGTAAAGATCACGCGGGACGGCGCCACCCATCACATCAAGGACCTGAACGTCTCCGTCGCGCTCTCCGGCGACATGGAAGAGGTCCACTACTCCGGCTCCAACGCCAACGTCCTGCCGACCGACACCACCAAGAACACGGTGTACGCGTTCGCCAAGGAGTACGGCATCGAGTCGGCCGAGCAGTTCGGCATCCACCTCGCCCGCCACTTCGTCACCTCGCAGGAGCCGATCCAGCAGGCCCGGATCCGTATCGAGGAGTACGCGTGGGAGCGGATCGAGGCCTCCGACGCCAACTCGCAGTTCATCGGCTCCGACGAGGTCAAGCACTCCTTCGTCCGCAAGGGCCAGGAGACGCGGGTCACGCAGATCACCTACGACGGTGAGAAGTGGGAGGTCGTATCCGGCCTCAAGGACCTCGTCGTGATGAACTCGACCAACTCCGAGTTCTGGGGCTACGTCAAGGACAAGTACACGACGCTCCAGGAGGCGTACGACCGCATCCTGGCCACCCAGGTCTCCGGTCGCTGGCGGTTCAACTGGACCGACGACGAGCAGCGGATGCCCAACTGGGAGAAGTCCTACGAGCAGACCAAGAAGCACATGCTCCAGGCCTTCGCCGAGACCTACTCGCTCTCGCTGCAGCAGACCCTGTACCAAATGGGTTCGCGCATCATCAACAACCGCAGCGAGATCGACGAGGTCCGCTTCTCCCTCCCGAACAAGCACCACTTCCTGGTGGACCTGGAGCCGTTCGGGCTGAAGAACGACAACGAGGTGTACTTCGCCGCCGACCGCCCCTACGGCCTGATCGAGGCCACCATCCTGCGGGACGGCTGCGAGCCGAAGATCCCCGTGGACCTCACCAACCTGTAAGCCAGCAACCCCATTTCGGCACCCGCGGCCGGAGGAGCGAGCCTGTGAGGCTCCCCGGCCGCGGTACTCAAATCCCCCAGGGTCCTGCCGTGCCCGCCGCTTCAGCACACCTCGTCGAAAAGGGACGAATCATGGCAGCAGCCCAGCGCATCGTCATCGAGAACTGTTCGATCGCGACGGTGGACGCGAACGACACCGAGTACGCCACGGGCCACCTCGTCATCGCGGACAACCGCATCGAGTCGCTCGGCGCGGGCAAGGCACCCGAGGGCCTGGAGAACGTCGGTACCCGCATCGACGCCACCGGGCACCTGGTCACTCCCGGCCTGGTCAACACCCACCACCACTTCTACCAGTGGATCACGCGGGGCCTGGCCACGGACCACAACCTCTTCAACTGGCTCGTCGCCCTCTACCCGACGTGGGCGCGCATCGACGAGCAGATGGTGCGCTCGGCCGCGCAGGGCTCCCTGGCGATGATGGCCCGCGGTGGCGTGACCACCGCCATGGACCACCACTACGTCTACCCGCAGGGCTCCGGCGACCTCTCCGGCGCCATCATCGGTGCCGCCCGCGACATGGGTGTCCGCTTCACCCTCGCCCGCGGCTCCATGGACCGCAGTGAGAAGGACGGCGGGCTGCCCCCGGACTTCGCCGTCGAGACCCTCGAAGGCGCGCTGGCCGCGACCGAGGAGACCGTCAAGCAGCACCACGACTCCTCCTTCGACGCGATGACCCAGGTCGCCGTCGCCCCCTGCTCCCCGTTCTCCATCTCCACCGAACTGCTCAAGCAGGGCGGCGAGCTGGCCCGCCGGCTCGGCGTGCGCATGCACACCCACGGCTCGGAGACCGTGGAGGAGGAGAAGTTCTGCCACGAGCTGTTCGGCATGGGCCCGACCGACTACTTCGAGTCCACCGGCTGGCTCGGCGAGGACGTGTGGATGGCGCACTGCGTCCACATGAACGACTCCGACATCGCCGCCTTCGCCCGGACGAAGACCGGTGTCGCCCACTGCCCGTCCTCCAACGCCCGCCTCGCCGCCGGTATCGCCCGCGTCCCCGACATGCTGGCGGCAGGCGTCCCGGTCGGCCTCGGCGTCGACGGCACCGCGTCCAACGAGTCCGGCGAGCTGCACACCGAACTGCGCAACGCCCTGCTCATCAACCGCCTCGGCGCCCACCGCGAGGCCGCCCTGAACGCCCGGCAGGCCCTGCGGCTCGGGACGTACGGCGGTGCCCAGGTCCTCGGCCGCGCCGCCGAGATCGGCTCGCTGGAGCCCGGCAAGCTGGCCGACCTGGTGCTGTGGAAGCTGGACACGCTCGCCCACTCCTCCATCGCCGACCCGGTCACCGCGCTGGTCTTCGGCGCGGCGGCCCCGGTCACGGCGTCCTTCGTGAACGGCCAGCAGATCGTGGAGGACGGACGTCTGCGCACGGCCGACGAGGACGCGATCGCCCGCAGCACGCGGGACCAGGCCCGGCGGCTCGCGGAGATCGCCGCGCAGGGCTGACCAGTTGAAGATCTCCGGTCGAGGGGGACGGCCCTCGACCGGTAGCCGTGGACCCGAGCGGGGTCCATGGCGGCCGTCTCCGGGGCGCGCGCCCATGCGTGCGCTCCGGAACGGTCACCGTTTCCCCCCGGAACGGGCCCGTCCCCGGTCCCGCACGACCGCGCACCACCTCCCTGAAACCCACGTCAGAGCCGCCGTGTAACCGACCGGAGGAGAGCCGCAGTGTCCGCCCAGTCCGTTCATCCAGTCGACGAGAAACTCCCCGCCCTGAAAATGGCGACCACCGGCCTTCAGCATGTGGCCGCCATGTACGCGGGAGTGGTCGCCCCACCCCTGATCGTCGGCGCGGCCATAGGCCTCTCCGCGACCGATCTGACCTTCCTCACCGGCGCCTGCCTGTTCACCGCGGGCCTCGCCACCTTCCTGCAGACCCTCGGGATATGGAAGATCGGCGCCCGACTGCCGTTCGTCAACGGCGTCACCTTCGCCGGCGTCGCCCCCATGACCGCGATCGTCGCCTCCACCGAGGACAAGTCCGACGCCCTGCCGATCATCTTCGGCGCGGTGATCGTCGCCGGCCTCCTCGGCTTCCTCGCCGCCCCCTTCTTCAGCAAGGCGGTGCGCTTCTTCCCACCGGTCGTGACGGGTACGGTCATCACCCTGATCGGCATCTCGCTGCTCCCCGTCGCCTTCGGCTGGGCGCAGGGCCCCAACCCGGCCGCGGACGACTTCGGTTCGGCGACGAACCTGGGCCTGGCGGGCGGGACACTGCTGATCGTCCTGCTCCTGCGCCGGTTCACCACGGGCTTCGTCAAGCAGATCGCCGTACTGCTCGGCCTGGTGGCGGGCACGCTGATCGCGATCCCGTTCGGTGTCACGGACTTCGGGCCCGTCGCGGACGCGGCCGTCATCGGCTTCCCGACCCCGTTCCACTTCGGTGCCCCGCAGTTCCAGCTCGCCGCGATCATCTCGCTGTGCGTGGTGATGGTGGTGTCGATGACCGAATCGACCGCCGACATGCTGGCGTTGGGTGAGATCGTCGACCGCCCGGCCGACGAGAAGACCATCGCGGCGGGCCTGCGCGCCGACACTCTCGGCTCGGCGATCAGCCCCTTCTTCAACGGCTTCATGTGCAGTGCCTTCGCGCAGAACATCGGCCTGGTCGCCATGACCAGGATCCGCAGCCGGTACGTCGTCGCCGCGGGCGGCGGCTTCCTGGTCCTGATGGGCCTGTGCCCGATGGCCGCGTCGCTCATCGCGGTCGTACCGCGCCCGGTGCTCGGCGGTGCGGGCGTGGTCCTGTTCGGCTCGGTGGCGGCCAGCGGCATCCAGACCCTGGTTCGGGCCGGCCTGGACCGGGACAACAACGTCCTGATCGTCGCCGTCTCACTGGCCGTCGGCATCGTCCCGATCACGGCGCCGGAGTTCTACCACGCCTTCCCGGAGACGGCGCGGATCGTCCTCGACTCCGGCATCTCGACGGGCTGTGTGGCGGCGGTGGCGCTCAACCTCGTCTTCAACCACCTGGGCAGGGGCCGCGACGCACAGGACGTCACCCACCCCATGGAGGCAGGGGAGGAGATCACCGGGGCGACCCGGGCCCCGGCCACGCCATGAGGTTGGCGAACAACTCGGCCTGCTCGACGGCGTCGTCCAGCGCATGGTGCGTGTGACGGCGCCTCGACAGCAGCTCACGCGGCATCGTGCCCTTGGCCACCGCCCGCAGCGGCAGCCCGGCCTTGGTCGCGTACAGCGTCTTCATGTCCATGCAGCCCGAGTGCCCGAAGGGGCTCGCTCCGGTGAAGCGGATCAAGTACCAGTACAGGAACGTCCAGTCGTACGACGCCGGGTAGCCGCACATCACCGGCTGGGCGTCGCCGCCGACCTCACGCACCCAGCGCGTGAACTGCGCGAGCGCGAGGGCGGGGTCGACACCCTCCTCGCGCAGGCGCTCCCGATCGAGCCCGCTCACGGCCAGCGCCTCCGGCACGAACTCGTCGCTGATCGGCCGTAGTTCACGGTAGAAGGTGTCCTTCTCCGGGTCGGCCGCCGTGAACCCTTCGGCATCCTGCATCCCGGCGACGGCGGCGCCGAGGCTCAGCATGGAGTACGGACCCGGGATGGGGCCGTCGGCCTCGATGTCGACGGAGATGTAGAGGCTGGGTCTGATACGTCGTGCGGCCATGGAGTGGGAGTTTCCCAGGTGGCCGTGGCCTTCCGCATCCGAATTCCGCTTAGGCTTCTGCCTCGGTCAACTCATGATTGACCAGGGGTTCTGGGGTTCTGGGGTTCAGGGGATGAGGGGGAAGCGGGCCGATGAGCAACGCGACTGAGGTGTTCCAGCCACTCCAGGCGGACGATCCGCCCGTCGTGGCCGGATACCGCCTCGCCGCCCGGCTCGGCGCCGGTGGCATGGGCCGGGTCTTCCTGTCACACACGCAGGGCGGCCGACCGGTGGCGATCAAGGTGGTACGCCCGGAGCTGGCTGACGACCCGGGCTTCCGACGGCGATTCCGCCGGGAGGTGGAGGCGGCCCGGCGGGTCCGTGGCGCGTACACCGCCGAGTTGATCGACGCCGACGTGGACGGCGTACCGCCCTGGCTCGCCACGCTGTATGTTCCCGGGCCCTCCCTGACGGAGGCCGTCGCCCGGCGTGGCCCGCTGCCGGTGCCCGCGGTGCTGTGGCTGATGGCGGGGGTGGCCGAGGCGCTGCAGGCCATCCACGGTGCGGGAATCGTGCACCGGGACCTGAAGCCGTCGAACGTGCTGCTGGCCGCCGACGGGCCCCGCGTGATCGACTTCGGCATCTCGCTGGCCGCCGACCTGAGCTCCCACACGGCCGCGGGCGCCACCGTCGGCACGCCCCACTTCATGGCTCCCGAGCAGGCGTCCGGGGGCGAGGTCACGGCGGCGACGGATGTCTTCGCGCTGGGCCAGACGGCGGCGTTCGCGGCGCTGGGCCGGCCGCTCTACGGGGAGGGTTCCGCGCCCGGTGTGCTGTACCGGATCGTGCACGACGAACCCGACCTGTCCGCGCTGCCCGAGCAACTCCGTCCCCTGTTCGCCCGGTGCCTGGCCGCGGCCCCGGAGGAGCGCGCGACCTCGGCGGAGATCATCGAGTGGTGCCGGCGGCGACTCGGGTCCGACGCCGACGCGGGCGCGGGGCCGGCCGTCTGGCGGGACGTCATGGGGCTGGAGGTGACGGTTCCGTCCCCGGTGCCCGACCCCACCCGGCTGCTGCATACCCGGCCGTTGGTCGTCACGCAGCCACAGCCGCAGCCGGCGGAGCCCGACGAGCGGCGGGCGGGCGGACGGCGTACCGCGCTGATCACGACCGCGGCGGTGACGGCCGGGGCCCTGGTGCTGACGGGTTCCGCGTGGCTGTTCGCGGACGCGGGGGTCAGGTTCCGCGACTGGGTCGTGGGCGCGTCGTCGACGTCCGGCCCGAAGGACTCCGCACGGTCGTCGGGGAAGGAGCCGGGGGCGTCGTCATCGGCATCCGCGCCGACGTCGCGGGACGGTGCCGGGGCGGCCGGAACCGGTGACCGGACACCGGGGGCGTCGAAGCCCTCCCCGACCAGGTCCGCGTCGCCGCAAGTCCTCACTCAAGCCCCCGTGCTGCTGACCGCGCAGACGTCACTGAGCTTCAAGGAACCGCTCTGGCGCGAGGACCGCAAGGGCGACATCCGCCTCGACTGCGAGGACGCCGGCTGCGCGATCGAGAGCAACAGCAGCGTGTTCCTCCAGATGTTCGGCAGTTCGGGGACCACCCTCGACGAATGCCGCCTCATGCTCGGCGGCGCCGACCGCCACCGCTGGACCCTGGCCTCGGTGGCGGCCGGCAGCGAGATCTGCGTCAAGCACTCCTCCGGGGACATCGCGCTGCTGGTGGTCCAGACGAAGTCGACGGCGCTGCCGGAGCTCGCCTCGGTGAGCCTGGACATGACGGTCTGGAAGAACGCGGCCTGATCGCCCCGTGGCGACATGCGCCCGCCCCGGCAGAACTCCGGGAGTCCTGCCGGGGCGAGCGGTGTCCCTGTGGGGCCGGATCAGCGGGTGAAGGTCACCCGGTTCTCCTTCAGGGAACCGCAGTTGGAGCCGGTCACCTGCACGTACACGTTCTTGATGTGCCCGCCCCAGTCGACGCAGTGGCCCTTGCCGGTGACGTAGGTCGGTCCGGCGTACGACGTGAAGCTGCCGTTGTCCTCGTGGAACTCCTCGGTGTCGGGGACGTAGATCCACGCGGACATGTCCTGGGCGGTGCCCGGGTTCTTGCGGATGGTCACGACACAGTTCTCGCCGTTGGAGGCGTTGTACGTCAGGTAGACGGTGCCCAGCGAGCCGACGGGCGCCGAGTTCACGGTCTTGTAGCTGCTGCCGCAGACCTTCTGCGGGGTGGTGTTGGGCGCCGCGGAGGCGGGCGAGGCCAGGGCGGCCGTGCTCCCCACCATCAGGGCCGCCACTGCGGCGCCGGACAGAACAGAACGGGTGTATCGCATATTTCCCCCTGGTAACCATTGGAGTTGGTTGCTCCTGCATGATGTGACCCACGGGGTATCCGAATGGTTGTGCTCAGTTCTGCCGCGATCGCAGCACGACCGCCGCCAGCATCAGCGCGCCGATCGCGATCAACGTCCCTACCTGGAAGGCGAGTTGATAACCCGCCGCCGTGGCGGCCACCAGCTCCGTACCACGCTCGCGCAGGCCGTCGGTGCGGCTCGCGGCCAGGACCGAGAGCACCGCCAGACCCAGCGAACCGCCCACCACCTGCGTGGTGTTGAAGAGCCCGGACGCCAGCCCCGCGTCCTCCTCGCGGGCGCCCGACATCGCGAGCCCGGTCAGCGCGGGCATCGCCGCGGCGAATCCGGCAGCGAGCAGAAGCAGCGGCGGGAGTACGTCGGTGAGGTACGAGCCGTCCACCGGGGCGCGGCTCAGCAGTGCCATGCCCGCGACGATGAGGGCCAGCCCCGCCAGCAGGACCCGGTACGCCCCGTAGCGGTCGACGGTCCGCGCCGACAGGCCCAGCATCAGTACGCCGATGGCGATCGGCGCCGGCAGGAACGCCGTGCCGGTCAGCAACTCGCCGTAACCCAGGACGCGTTGGAGGTACAGCGCGCCGATGAACTGGAAGCCGTACATCGTCGCGATCATCAGGATCTGCACGGCGTTCGCGCCGCTCAGCAGCCGGGAGCCGAACAGGCGCAGCCGCAGCAGCGGACGAGCCGCCCGTGCCTGGCGGAGCGTGAACGCCACGAACAGGGCGAGGGCCAGGGCGGCCAGCAGCCAGGTGGCGGTCAGGTCACGGTCGCCGGCGCCGACGATGACGTACACCGTGAGCATGAGGGCGCCGGTGACCAGCGCCGCGCCCGGGTAGTCGGCGCCCCTGCCGAGCCCGGCGCCGCGGTCCGGCTCCAGCACCCGTAGCGCCGCGAGCAACGCCACGATCCCGATCGGCAGGTTGATCAGAAAGATCCAGTGCCAGTTCAGGGCCTCGGTCAGCGCCCCGCCGAGGAAGGTGCCGAGTGCGCCGCCCGCCGCGCCGACCGCGCTGAACACCGCGATGGCACGGGCCTGTTCGCGCGGCTCGGGGAACAGCGCCACCAGCATGCCCAGCACCACGGCCGAGGTCATCGCCCCGCCCACGCCCTGCAGGGCGCGCGCCGCGATCAGCACGCCCTGCTCGGTCGCCACCCCGCACAGCACGGAAGCCGCGGTGAACACGGCGAGCCCCGCCGTGAACATCCGCTTACGGCCGACCAGGTCGCCGAGCCGGCCCGCCAGCAGCAGCAACCCGCCGAACGGGATCAGGTAGGCGTTGACGACCCAGGCGAGGCCCGGGGCCGTGAAGCCGAGGTCGGTCTGGATGGCGGGCATGGCGACCGTGACGATGTTGCCGTCCAGGATCGTCATCAGCGTCCCCGCGCACAGGACGACGAGGGATGCCCAGCGGGAGTACGTTCGGTGTGATGTCGGCGTCGGGGACTCGACGATGGCCGTCATGGCGGTCCTGCCTCCGGCTTCTCCAATGGTGCACGACTTGTAACGGGGTACATCGTGAGTGACCATGGGAGAGCGGCATAAGGAGGCAGTTGGATGTCCCAGAGGAACACCGGTGTAACCGTCCAGGCAGTGAACGCGCACGCGTGCCCGGTCCGCGAAGTTCTTGACAGGGTCTCCGGGAAGTGGAGCGTCCAGATCCTCGTCGCCGCCGCGCACGGACCCATCCGCTTCACCGAGCTGGAGCGCAGCATCGAGGGCATCAGCCGCCGGATGCTGACCCTCACCCTGCGCAATCTGGAGCGCGACGGCCTCGTCACCCGCACCGTCCATCCGACGGTGCCGCCGAAGGTGGAATACGAACTGACGCCGGTGGCGCGGGAGTTGCACGAGACCCTGCAGCGCCTGACCGACTGGGCCGAGCGGAACAGGGTCTACATCGCCGAGTCGCGTGCCACCTACGACGCCGAGCACGACAAGGAGCAGGCCTGACTACAGCCCGAACAGGCTCGGCTCCGTGGACAGTTCCTTGAAGTAGTCCTGCGGGTTCGCCACCAGCTTGCGTTCCTTCAGGTCCAGCAGCCCGCCGACACCCTTGAGTTCGGCCGCCACCGTGCCGTCGGCCTTGCTGATGGTCTGCAGGACACTGAACGTCCGGCCGCCCGACCACTCGAAGGCGCACGTGATGTCCACCTCGTCACCGGCGAGGAGCTCACGCTTGTAGCGGATGGTCGTCTCCAATGCGACGGGACCCACGCCCTTGCCTATCAGCCCCGTCTGGGTGATGCCCGCGGCCCGGAGCAGCGACCAGCGCGCGTGCTCGGCGTAGTTGATGTACACGCTCTGGTTGACGTGCCCCTGGGTGTCGGTCTCGTAGCCGCGGACGGTGACCCGGACGGAAAACTGCTCGCTCACTGCTTCCCCTTCTCGCCTTCTGTGCCCAGCGCACCGATCTTGGCACGCACGTCATGCCCGTCGTGGGGACGCAAGCAGATAGCGTGCTCTGGTGCGCGGCTCGGTGTGCTCGCCGACCTGCCAGCCCGCCTCTTCCAGTGTGGCCGCGCAGGCCCGCAGCCGCGCGCCGTCGCTCTCGTGCACGGCTGCAGCCTCCGGCTGCGGGGTTGCCCGCACCCGGTACCCGTCCGCGGAGTCCGGCCCGGCCGGAGGGTGGCCGGCCGCCTCCAGCGCAAGCGCGGCGGCCTGCACCAGATGCGTACGCTCCCACGCGCACGGCCGGTCCACGGCCCCGTCCGGACTGGTCATCCGGCGCAGCTCCAGGAGGCCCTGCCAGGCGCCCCGCACCTCACGCAACCGCGCCGGCCCCGTCTTCGGGGCGTCCTCCTCACCGCCGATCCGCGCGGCGAACACCCCGCCGGCCGCGGCAGCCGCGGGCTCCGCAGGTGCTGCCGGCTCGGTGGGCTCCGCCTCCCGGATCCGATGCCCCGCCGGCGTCAGAAAGTGATCGTGCGGCGGCCGCGGGTGCCGAAAGGCGAGCCCCCGCTTCACCAGCGCAGCGAGCTGCGCGTCCGTACCCCTCAGCCGCCCGGTGATGGGATCGGCGGCATCGATGACACGCCGCTGGGCGGTGGTCGGCGGTCGGGTCACGGCCTGCTCCTTCCCGGGCGCTGGGCATCGGCCCGACTCCAGGCACGGCGTCGGCGGCCCCCTCCGGGCGAGGACCGGCCCATCTGCTGGGAAGGCTACGACCCGGGTCTGACATTCCACCCGGCGATCACGGGCCGACCGTGCTCGGTACCCAGTCGGCACAGCGTCCCCGTCGCCAGCTGGAACAGCGCCCCGTCCGCCGCCGGCAGCCCGAGCCGCCGGGCCGTGAGCACCCGCAGGAAGTGGCCGTGCGCCACGAGCACCACGCACCCCTCGGTGTTGGCGAAGGCGGCATCCACCTTGGCCAGCATCCGGTCGGCGCGCTCCCCGACCTGTTCGGGACTCTCCCCGGGATGGTCGGGCGGCCCCGGCGCGACCCCGTCCGTGAACAGGAACCACCCCGGCCGCTCGCGCTGGATCTCGACGGTCGTGATGCCCTCGTACCCGCCGTAGTCCCACTCCCGCAGATCGGCGTCGACCCGCATGTCGTGCAGTCCGATCAGCTCCGCGGTCTCCCGCGCCCGTTGCGACGGGCTGACGAACGCCGCCCCGATCCGATGCGAGCGGATCATCGGCACCAGCCGCCGCGCCTCCTCCCGCCCGTGCTCGGTGAGCGGTACGTCCGTCCAGCCCGTGTGCCGCCCGGACCGTGACCAGGCGGTCTCGCCGTGCCGGACGAGAAAGAGATCACTCATGTGTCCAGGCTAAGAGCCCAGCGCTCCAACTCCGTGAAGTCACGCTCGCGCAGCCCCTTGCGCGCGTCGACCGGTACGAGCAGCGCGGCCGCGTCATGGTGGGCCGCGACATGTCGTACGTCGAGGTCGGTGATCATGTCGTCGACCCAGACGAAGGGCCGTCCCGCCGCCCACGCGACCACGTGCCGGGTCTTCCAGTACAGCCCGTCGGGGTCCGTCCCGAACAGCTCGGGCCACTCGATGACCGGCAGATCACCCGGCAGCCCGATCACCGGCCCGATCATCTCGTTGGCCTGGTGCTGCCAGGTGGTGGCCCAGGCCAGCTCGTACGGCAGCGCCAGCAGCCGCTCCCCGTGCCCCGGATGCAGGCGCACCTTCAGGCCCCGACGCAACCGCCGGGACCCCGGAGTCTGCCGGGCGGACCAGTTGGCGGGGTGCAGCCGGCACGTCACATAGCCGCGATGGCGGAGGTACGGGGCGCGGAACGGGTTGAGAGGACCGTCCACGTCGAGGAGCAGCAGAGGGCGGGTACTCATACACGGGTTCTACCCACCCTGGACACTCAGGTCTGCCGATAGCCGCTGAGGAACCGTCCGATCCGCCCGATCGCCGCCTCCAGGTCGTCCGCGTACGGCAGGGTCAGAATCCGGAAGTGATCCGGGGTCGGCCAGTTGAAGCCCGTGCCCTGCACGACCTGGATCTTCTCCCGCAGCAGCAGGTCCAGGACGAACCTCTCGTCGTCGTGGATCTTGTGCACCTTGGGGTCGATGCGCGGGAAGGCGTAGAGCGCGCCCTTCGGCTTCACGCAGGACACGCCGGGGATCTCGTTGAGCTTCTCCCAGGCCACGTCGCGCTGTTCGTGCAGGCGGCCGCCGGGGGTGGTGAGCTCCCGGATGGACTGGCGGCCCCCGAGGGCGGCCTGGATGGCGTACTGGGCGGGCGCGTTGGCGCACAGCCGCATGGAGGCCAGCATCGTCAGGCCCTCCAGATAGTCCTTCGCGTGCTGCCTCGGGCCGGTGACGACGAGCCAGCCGGAGCGGAAGCCCGCCACCCGGTACGTCTTCGACAGGCCGCAGAAGGTGAGGACCACCAGGTCGGGGGCGAGGGTCGCGACCGAGTGGTGCACGGCGTCGTCGTAGAGGATCTGGTCGTAGATCTCGTCGGCGAAGACCATCAGGCCGTGGCGGCGGGCAAGGTCGAGGATGCCCTCCAGGATCTCCTTGGGGTACACCGCGCCGGTCGGGTTGTTCGGGTTGATGATGACCACGGCCCGCGTGCGGTCCGTGATCTTCGAAGCCATGTCGTCCAGGTCGGGGTACCAGTCGGCCTGCTCGTCGCACAGGTAGTGCACGGCCTTGCCGCCGGCGAGGGTCGTCACCGCCGTCCAGAGGGGGAAGTCCGGGGCGGGGATGAGGATCTCGTCGCCGTCCTCGAGGAGTGCCTGTACGGACATGGAGACCAGCTCGGACACGCCGTTGCCGAGGAAGACGTCGTCGACACCGACCTCCAGGCCGAGCGTCTGGTAGCGCTGGGCCACGGCCCGGCGGGCGGAGAGGACGCCGCGCGAGTCGGTGTAGCCGTGCGCCTGGGGGAGCATCCGGATCATGTCCTGGAGGATCTCCTCCGGCGCCTCGAAGCCGAAGAGCGCGGGGTTGCCGGTGTTCAGGCGCAGCACGCTGTGACCCGCCTCCTCCAGTGCGTTCGCGTGCTCGATCACCGGACCGCGGATCTCGTAACAGACCTCGCTCAGCTTGCTCGACTGCCGGAACTCCATGCGCGCTCGCCCCTCCGGTTTCGTGTGTTGCTTGGTTTTACCAAGTTCACGCTTGGAAAGTCCAACAACATGTCTAGACTGCGTCGCATGTCACCTCGCCGAAGCTACGACCAGTACTGTTCCGCCGCCCGTGCGCTCGACGTCGTCGGCGACCGCTGGACCCTGCTGATCGTCCGGGAGCTGCTGGCCGGCCCGCGGCGCTACACCGACCTGCACGCCGACCTGCCCGGCGTCAGCACGGACGTACTCGCCTCGCGGCTGAAGGACATGGAACGGGACGGGATCACCACGCGGCGCCGGCTGCCGCCGCCCGGTGCGGCGTACGTCTACGAACTCACCTCGCGTGGACGTGAGTTGCTGCCCGTGCTCCAGGCGCTGGGGGAGTGGGGGCAGCCCGAGCTCGGCGAGCGGCGGGCCACCGACGCCGTGCGTGCGCACTGGTTCGCGCTGCCTCTGCTGAGGTCGCTGGAGGGAGTGGGCTTGGTCGAAGTCCGCCTGGAGGAAGGCGACTTCCACCTGTACGTCGGCGCCGAGGACGGCCCGGTCTACGGCGACGGGCCCGCCCCCGGTGAGCCCGACGCGCGGCTGGTCCTGGACTCCGCGACGTGCGAGGCGGTCGCGCGGGGGGAGTTGAGTGTGGCGGACGCCGTACGGGACGGCCGTGTCGCGGTGAGCGGGGACGGGACCCTGGCCAAGGCCCTGCTGGACGTCTGACCACCGACGAGGCCCGCCGTACGGTCATGTACGGCGGGCCTCGTCGATCGGTGTGACGATCCGTCAGGCGCCCGGCGGCACCCGCGACGGCCGCCCCGGCCCGCGCGTCAGCGTGTACCCGCCGACACCCGCGAGCGCGGCCAGCGCGCCGCCGATCGCCGTCCACACCCAGCGGTCGGACCACCAGCCGGACGCCCAGCCGTCCTCGGGCTCGATGCCGGACAGCACGGCCGAGGCGGACGAATCCTCTTCGTCGTCCTGCGACTTGACGGCGACCCCTGGTACGAGCGGCTCAGCCAGCGCCCCGTCCACCGCGGCCGAACCGCCGATGTCCTTGGAGTCGACCCGGACCTCGGCGCCGACCGGCAGACCGAGGTCGGAGGTGGGCACGTCCACGACCGACAGGCGGATGTAGTACGTGCCCGGCAGCGGGTCGTTGGCCCAGGGCTCCGACCAGCCGCGGACGGTACGCAGGACGCAGGCCAGCTCGACCGTGCTCGCGTTCGCCGCCGCGGTGCGCGTCTGCGCCGCGTACTGGCAGGCCTGACGGCGGCGCAGGCCGTCGTACACGTCGATCTGCCAGGTCTCGGCGGCATGCGTGTCGGGCAGCTTCACGGTCGCCTTGACGGTGGGGCGCCGGCCGGCGTCCGCGGGGAACGACCAGTACAGGTAGTCGCCCGTGGAGGCGCTCGCGGTGGCCGTCTGCCCCTGCCCGATCTCGGTCGCGGTCCGGAAGGAGGTGCCCGCCTGGGTCGGCGCGCCGCCGTCCTCCGAAGCGCTGGGGGAAGGAGAGGTGTCGGCGACCGCAGGGGCGACCGCCGGCCCGAGCATCAGCAGGGCCGTGCTCAACACACGTGTGATCCGCATCAGTTGGTCCTCCAGACCGCGACGCGCCAGCGCGACAGCCAGCCCCAGACGAGACCGGCGAGGAAGCCGGTGAGGATCAGCGCCCCGAGCAGCCACCAGCCGCGCCCGAGGCCGAAGGAGGCCACGTCGCTCGACTGCGACGGCCCGTCCACGACGTCGACGGTCAGCTCCAGCGGCAGCCCGGGCGTGCTCTGCACTCCGGAGCCGGCCGAGAAGGAGTGGGTGACCTGGAGACACACGGTCTCGGTGGCCGCGGCGGTCGCGTCCTCGTCGTCGGCCTCCGCCTTCGGGTAGCGCAGACCGGTGGACACGACATCCGTACGGCCGTTGCCCGCCGCCTCGCCGCGCACGATCTCCCGGCCGGGCGCGGTCACCGCCCGCAGCAGGACGCCGTACGAGGGGTTCACGGCCCGGTCGGCCGCCACGCTCACCGAGGCGCGCAGCTCCTGGCCGGGCTCGACGTCCACCCGGTACCAGCGCTGCTGCCCGAACTCCTCGCGGTCGGTGTACAGGCCGGACTTCAGCGTCGGCGCCTTGGTGCACCGGTCCGCGCCCGTCGTCGCGACCGGCGTCACCACCGGATCGGCCGCCCGGTCCACCAACTGGTTGACCTTGTCGGTGAGTTCCTCGGTGTGCTCGACCGAGGTGAACGTCCCGCCGGTCGCCTCCGCGATACAGCTGAGCTGCTGCCGCATCTTGGTGTTCGGGACGAGGCCGAGCGTGTCGATGGTCAGACCGATGCCCTTGGCGGCGATCTCCCGGGCCACCTCGCACGGGTCGAGCGGGGCGCAGGTGTCCTCGCCGTCGCTGATCAGCACGATCCGCTTGGATCCCTCGCCGCCGTCGAGGTCGCCGGCGGCCTTCAGCAGCGCGGGACCGATCGGCGTCCAGCCGGTCGGCGTGAGGGTCGCCACCGCCGTCTTGGCCTCGGTGCGGTCCAGGGGGCCGACCGGGTAGAGCTGCGCGGTGTCCTTGCAGCCCGTCCTGCGGTCGTCGCCCGGGTAGTTGGCGCCCAGGGTGCGGATGCCGAGCTGAACCTCTTCGGGCGTCGCGTCCAGCACCTCGTTGAAGGCCTGCTTCGCCGCAGCCATCCGGGACTTGCCGTCGATGTCCTTGGCCCGCATCGAGCCGCTCACGTCGAGGACGAGATCGACCTTGGGCGCCAACGCGCTGGTCTCATCGGCAACCGCCCCGGCCGGGAACGCCATCCCGGCCGCGAGCGCGGCGAGCAGGGCGCAGGCCCCGGTCGCCAGCCGTGTTCTTGTGATCATCGGCGGATCTTATTGATCAGAGGTGTCCCGCTTCAAAACGAGGTCAGAACACCTCGGTGACCAGCGGATTGGGCAGCTCCGCCCACTGGTCCCCGGGCGACCCGGGCGACAGCCGCATCAGCGTCAGCGCCTTCGTCGGCAGCGGCTCCTCGCGCAGTGCGGCGAGATCCCCGGTGTCCGGCAGCTCCCGTACGACCGCCTTCAGCGCCCCGTGCAACGCCGCGCCCGAGCCCGCCGTACCCGCCAGCGCCCCGGCCACCAGCGAGCCGAACAGCTTGCGTCGCAGGGTCGGCACGTCGTCCGTGACGATCCGGCCGGCCAGCTCCGGCAGCGGGATGCCGTGCCGGGCCAGCCGGGCCGGGCTGACGCGGATGTCGGCGAGGTCGCGGTAGACCAGCCCGACCGGGGAGCCGTCCGCCGACAGCACCACGAGCAGGTTCTGGCCGTGGGCCTCCAGCGCCACACCCAGCTCCAGCAGCCGCAGCCCCACGGTGACGGCGAGACGCGTGAACTCGGCCAGCCACGCGGGCGATTCGGCCAGCTCGGTGGTGGCCAGCGCCGCCACCGGTACGACCCGCTCGCCGGGCCCCGCGTACACCTGCGGCGACTCGCGCAGCACCGCCGCCAGATCGGGGGAGTCGGCCGTCGCGGCACCCAGCGTGCGGGTGACGTGAAGCAGCCCGTCCATACGTGCCGCCAGCTCCGCCGCGAAGTCCGACAGGGTGGCCGACAGGCCGATGGAGTACACCGAGATGTCCCGCACCGAGGACGTGAGCCGCGCGCTCAACGCGGTCTTCACATGCGGTCCGTCGGGCAGGGCGAGAGTGCGCAGGGACATCAGCGGGTGCGCGGCGATCCCGTCGCCGCAGGGGCCACAGGGGCGCTTGAGCACATGCTCGGCCTGCCACGGATGCACCGGGATCAGCAGGCGTTCCCCGTCCCGCAACTCCGTGGGCCACCGGCCCGTCACCAGGCACTCCGCCGCCCGCACCGGCACCGGCCCCAGCGTCACCACCGGCCGGTGCTCGGGCCCGTACGCCAACTGCTCCGCGACCGAGAAGCCGGGCCGGGAACGGCAGTTGGGATGGAACGGATGCCCGTCGACCACCCGCTGCTCCCACGCCCAGTCGGACACCGGCCACTCCTTCGGGTGGCCGTGCTGCCCGGCCCGCGACAGCGCCAACGAGGCGACACTGTGGCCGAGTTCGGCGGCGAAGGACGTGCCGTGCGGCACGGCGAGGTCGGACAGCAGCCGGGCCGGATCGTCGTACGACGTGTCGTCGAGCCGTACGGCCGTGACGTACGCGGCGGTGGCGTACGGGTCCGCACGCGGGCCGTGCAGCCGGCGCCCGTCCGAAAGGCACAGGGTGAGGCCCTCCCTGCCCGGCTCACGGCGGGCGACCCAGGGCAGGGGCTCGTGCGCGAGGGCACGCCACAGCCGGGTCAGCACGGCCGCCCGGGCCCCGGGCAGCTCGGCGGCGTACCGCGACGCGAGTTCGGGGCGTACGTCGGCCAGATCGGCGCCGACCTCGGCCTCGGCGCTGGGGAGACGGTGCACGGGCGGGCTCCTCGGGTACGAGTAGGACGTCGGGCCAGGTGCCGACGACAGAGACATACTGATCGTCTTCCCTCCGGAACGGACCGTAGAGAACGAGTGGAGCGAGTGCACCTCAACTCCTTGTCAGCCGCTGCCGACGCCCACGCGGTCGCGCCCTTGCTGAACTGCTTCCTCCGGGAGGTGGCAGAGCCCGTTCCGGGCCCGGGCGAGCGGCGTGTGTACCGGCTGCACGGCACGGGCCGCCTGCTGCGGGTGCTCGGCGAACGCCGGCCCGCCGAGCCCGAGGTGCGAGCGGACGGGACGTGGCAGCGCGTCGGTCACACCGAACTCGTCAAGTTGGTCGCCGAGGAGCTGCGCCGCCACACCGGTCTGTCCAACCACGAACTGCCCGCCGAGATGATCGACAGCCGGGACACGGTGGCCGCGCTGCTCACCGCACGCGCGCGTGCGACGCCGCCGGAGGACCCCTACCTCCGCTCCGAGCAGTGCCTCCTCACCGGCCACCCCTATCACCCCGCCCCCAAGGCGCGCGGTGGCGGCCCGGCCGCGGCCTGGCTGCCGTACGCCCCCGAGGCGCACGCCCGCTTCCCGCTGACGCTGCTCGGCCTGCGCGAGGACGCGGTCGTCGAGGACGGCGACACCTCCGCCCTGGACGCCTTCGGCGAGGCGCCGCCCGGTTACCGGCTGCTGCCCGCGCACCCGTGGCAGCTGGACCTGGTCGGCCGGGAGGTCGCGGAGGCCTTCGCCGACGGCCGGCTGATCCGGCTCGGCACGACCGGCTTCGACGCGTGGCCGACGGCCGCGATCCGCACGCTGTACGTCCCCGAGTGCGCCCCCGAGTCCGCCTCCGCGGGCGACCTCTTCCTCAAGTTCAGCCTCGACGTCCGCATCACCAACGACATCCGTCGGCTGTGGCGCCACGACCTGCTGAAACTCCCCCGGACCGATGCGGCGGCGTCCCGCGCGTTCGCGACGAGCCCCGCGGCCTGGCTCTCCGACCGCGGCTACCGCACCGCCGACTTCGCCTTCGAGGAACTGGCGGTCCTGGTGCGCGACGGCTTCCACGGCCACCTGCTGCCCGGTGCCACTCCGATTCTCGCCGCGGGCCTGGTGGAGGACTTCGAAGGCAGCCCGCTCGGCGACGCGGCCTGGTGGGAGGCGTACCTGCGCGCCGTCGTCCCGCCCGCCCTCGCGGCCTTCGCCGATCACGGCGTCGTCCTGGAGGCCCACCTGCAGAACACGCTGGTCGCCGTCGACACCGACGGCATCCCGGTGCAGGCCCTCTTCCGGGACGCCGAGGGCGTGAAGCTGCTGCCGGACGTGTCCCGTGAGGCCGGCTGGGAGCGGCTGGTGTACACGCTCGTCGTGAACCACCTCTGCGAGATTGCCGCGGCCCTCGCGGAGCGTCACCCGGGCTTCGACCCCTGGCCCGCCGTCCACCGCGAACTGGCCCGCCACGACCTCCCCGAGATCCCGGCCCTGCTGTCGTCCCCCACCCTCCCCGGCAAGACCAACCTGCTGCTGCGCTGGACGGGCGCGGACGGCGCCGACGCCCGGTACCTGCCCCTCCCGAACCCGCTGGCCGGGTGAGCGCTGACTTACCCTGGCGGGTGTGCTGCGCGATGTGACTGCTGTTCGATACGTGACCCCGCTGCGGTCCGGCGGCTCCGTGCCCGGAGTCGTCGAGGCCGACGACCTCGGCACGTACGTCGTGAAGTTCACCGGTTCCGCGCAGGGGCGCAAGGCGCTGGTCGCCGAGGTGATCGTCGGCGAGCTGGCCCGTGCCCTGGGGCTGCGCTTCCCCGAGCTGGTCCTGGTCCATTTCGACCCCGCCGTCGCGGACGGCGAGCCGCACCAGGAGGTGCGGGACCTGCACGCCGCCAGCGCGGGGGTCAACCTCGGCATGGACTTTCTGCCGGGCGCTCGGGACTTCACCCCGGAGGTCGCGAAGACCTTCCCCGTCGACCCGCTGGAGGCGGGCCGGATCGTCTGGCTGGACGCCCTGACCACGAACGTCGACCGCACGGTGCACAGCTCGAACCTGATGATCTGGCCCACCCTCGGCACGGTCCCGCCGCGCCTGTGGCTGATCGACCACGGAGCGGCCCTCGTCTTCCACCACCGCTGGGACGGCTCGGACCCGGCGAAGTCCTACGACTTCCGCCACCACGCCCTCGGCCACTACGCCCCCGACGTGCGCGCCGCGAACGCGGAGCTGGCGCCCAGGGTGAGCGAGGAACTGCTGCGCGGGATCGTGGCCGAGGTGCCGGACCCCTGGCTGGCGGACGAGCCCGGCTTCGAGACGCCCGACGCGCTCCGCGAGGCCTACGTCGGCCACCTCCACGCACGCGTGCAGGCGTCCTCCGCCTGGCTCCCCACCGACTTCCCCACCCGGGAGGAACTCGCCGCCGAGCAAGCCCTACGGGCGGCGAAGTCACAGGAAGGCCGGCCGAAGTGGCTGAAGCAGGTGCCCGACCTGCACGGCAAGCCGGCCGCGGAACAGGATTGGTCGGTGCACCTCGGATGAGTGGCCGTGTCGAGATCGAGTACTGCACCCAGTGCAGGTGGCTGCCCCGGGCGGCCTGGCTGGCGCAGGAACTGCTCACCACCTTCGAGGCGGAGCTGGACGAACTGGCGCTGAAGCCGGGCAAGGGCGGGATCTTCGTCGTCCGCGTCGACGGCGAAGTGGTCTGGGACCGCCGCGAGCAGGGCTTCCCCGAGCCGACGGCGGTCAAGCAGGCCGTACGCGACCGAGTGGCCCCGGGAAAGTCCCTGGGCCACTCGGACAAACCGGCTTCCTGAGGGCTCAGCCCTTCAGCTGCTCGTACGCCGGCAGCGTCAGGAAGTCCGCGTAGTTCTCGTCGAGGGAGACCTCCAGGAGCAGGTCGTGGGCCTGCTGCCAGTGGCCGGCCGCGAAGGCCTCCTCGCCGATCTCGGCGCGGATGTTCGCCAGTTCCTCGGCGGCGACCTTGCGGGCCAGCTCCGGGGTGGCGTGCTCGCCGTTCTCGAACTCGACGCCCGCGTTGATCCACTGCCAGATCTGGGAACGGGAGATCTCGGCGGTGGCCGCGTCCTCCATGAGGTTGAAGATGGCGACCGCGCCGAGGCCGCGCAGCCAGGCCTCGATGTAGCGGATGCCGACCTGCACCGCGTTGACCAGGCCCGGGTACGTCGGCTTGGCCTCCAGGGAGTCGATGGCGATCAGGTCGGCCGCCTGCACGGAGACGTCCTCGCGCAGGCGGTCCTTCTGGTTGGGCCTGTCGCCGAGGACCTTGTCGAAGGACTCCATGGCGATCGGGACCAGGTCGGGGTGGGCGACCCAGGAGCCGTCGAAGCCGTCGCCGGCCTCGCGGTCCTTGTCGGCGCGGACCTTCTCGAAGGCCACCTTGTTGACCTCGGCGTCCCGGCGGGACGGGATGAAGGCCGCCATGCCGCCGATCGCGTGCGCGCCGCGCTTGTGGCAGGTGCGGACGAGGAGTTCGGTGTACGCGCGCATGAACGGGGCCGTCATGGTGACCGCGTTGCGGTCCGGGAGGACGAACTTGGTGCCGCCGTCACGGAAGTTCTTGACGATGGAGAACAGGTAGTCCCAGCGGCCGGCGTTCAACCCGGCGGCGTGGTCGCGGAGTTCGTAGAGGATCTCCTCCATCTCGTACGCCGCCGTGATCGTCTCGATCAGGACGGTCGCGCGGACGGTGCCCTGCGGGATGCCGACGTAGTCCTGCGCGAAGACGAAGACCTCGTTCCAGAGGCGGGCCTCCAGGTGCGACTCCGTCTTCGGGAGGTAGAAGTACGGGCCCTTGCCGAGGTCGAGCAGCCGCTGGGCGTTGTGGAAGAAGTACAGGCCGAAGTCGACGAGGGCGCCGGGGACCTGCTCACCGTCGAACTGGAGGTGACGCTCGTTCAGGTGCCAGCCGCGCGGGCGCATGACGACGGTCGCGAGCTCGTCGTTCGCGCGCAGGGCGTACGACTTGCCGGACTTCGGGTCGGTGAAGTCGATGTTCCGGGTGTACGCGTCGATCAGGTTGATCTGGCCGAGGACGACGTTCTCCCAGGTCGGCGCCGAGGCGTCCTCGAAGTCGGCCAGCCAGACCTTCGCGCCCGAGTTGAGGGCGTTGATGGTCATCTTGCGGTCGGTGGGGCCGGTGATCTCGACCCGGCGGTCCTGCAGCGCGGGCGGACACGGGCCCACCGTCCAGGAGTCGTCCGCGCGGATGGCGGCGGTCTCCGGGAGGAAGTCGAGTGTGGAGGTGCGGGCGATCTCGGCGCGGCGCTTCGCACGGCGGGCGAGGAGTTCGTCACGCCGGGGCGTGAACCGGCGGTGCAGCTCGGCCACGAAGGCGAGGGCCGCTTCCGTGAGGACCTCCTCCTGCCGGGGCAGGGGCTCGGCGTCGACGATGGCCAGCGGGGACGGCGCTGGTGCGGACATGAGCTGTCACTTCCTTCAGCGAACTACGGAGACGAGCGGTCGAGCTTTGGCACCGGGTGCCAGTCTTCCCGGATACGGCTGGGAGCGCCCGTGGAGCAGTCGGGCGCTTCTGAACAGTGGATACTAGTTTCCTCATGGTGGAAGTTCAATGGTTTGTTGATGTCGAGATTCTCTGAGTCGAGGCAAGGTGGCTCTGGGTGCCACCGTCTTCACTCAAGGTGGGTGAGATCGGCCTCCGTGTCGATGTCGTACGGCCGGGCCACGTCCCCGCACTCGACGAGCCCGATCGCGTCCTCGTGCGCCTTCAGATAGGCGCGTGCCCCTCGATCGCCGGTCGCAGTCGCCGCGATGCCCGCCCAGTGGGCGGCGCCGAAGAGCACGGGATGGCCGCGTACGCCGTCGTAGGCGGCCGAGACGAGCGACGCCTCGTCCCCGTAGGCGGCGAGCACGCGCGCGACCGCTTCCGGTCCGATGCCGGGCTGGTCGACGAGCGACACCAGCGCCGCCCGCGCGCCCGTGCCCGCGAGCGAGTCGAGCCCGGCGCGCAGGGAGGAGCCCATCCCGTCGGCCCAGTCGGGGTTGTCCACCAGGACGCAGTCACCGAGTTCCGCCTGCTCCCGTACGGCGGCGGCCTGTGCGCCCAGCACCACGTGCACGCGGGCGCAGCCGGCCGCGATCAGTACCCCGACCGCGTGCTCGACGAGCGGTCGGCCACGGTGCCGGAGCAGGGCCTTGGGGCGTCCGCCGAGCCGCCGTCCACCCCCGGCGGCGAGCAGCAGACCCGCGACCAGGGGGGCTTCTTTCTCAGTCATGCGTCCTGCATACCTGACGTCCGCCGCCGCAGCCGGTGTCGTTGGGCTGAATTTCGGTCCGTATGGTGGCGCGCCCGGCAGCGGTGGCGTTTACTGACCCGCGTCCCCGGCGCCCGACCACCGTCAGGGGGGCTCGACGGGGGATGTGTGACTACTGGCGCACAACGGCGTGCGAGGGGGAGCTTTGTTGCGGAGCTTGGGGCAGAGGTCGGTGACGGGCAGCGACGAGGACCTGAGGGTGGCGGGACTGCGGACCGCCGTGTCCCGTCTGCGCCGCCAACTCGCCGCGCATCCCGGTGAGTTCCCCGACCGGGGCATCGCCGAGGACGAACTTGCCGCGCTGGCCGCGATGACGATCGAGGGCGCCCCCGAAATCCCGCGCCTGCGCCGGTCGTTACTGCTGATCGCGGGCGCGATCGGCTCGGTGAGCGCACTGTCCCGGGGCCTGTCGGCCGTACGCGACGCGGTGGAGCTGTTCGGGGACCCGCCGCGTCGTTGAGGCCTCAGATCTCGACGACCAGTTCGTAGCCGCCTGTCTGCGTGTCCTCGCGCGAGGCGCGGGGTGTGGACGATGCTGAAGCGCCCCCGCCCCGGCCCGCCACCGGTCGCAGACCTTGTCGACGCGGCCAGGGCCAGGCGTCGGACGAGTGCGCCGCTCTCCGCCGCGGGATTCAGTGGAATCCCGCGGACCCCAGCGGGAGCTAAGCGGTCGGCGTCGAGGTGGCCAGGGCCTCCGACAGTTCGACGGCGACCTGCTGGAGCATCGGTACGATCTTGTCCGTCGCCGCCTCGGTCACCCGTCCTGCCGGGCCGGAGATCGAGATGGCCGCCGCGGTGGGGGAGTCGGGGACGGGGACGGCCAGGCAGCGGACGCCGACCTCCTGCTCGTTGTCGTCGATCGCGTAGCCGTTCAGGCGTACCTCCTCCAGGGCCGCGAGGAAGCCGTCCGGCGTGGTGATCGTCTTCTCCGTCGCGGCCGGCATGCCGGTGCGGGACAGCAGTGCCCGCACCTCCTCCGGCGGGAAGGAGGCGAGCAGCGCCTTGCCGACACCGGTGGAGTGCGGCAGCACGCGCCGGCCGACCTCGGTGAACATGCGCATCGAGTGCTTGGACGGCACCTGGGCGACGTACACGATCTCGTCGCCGTCGAGCAGGGCCATGTTCGCCGTCTCGCCGGTCTCCTCGACCAGCCGGGCGAGGTACGGGCGGGCCCAGGTGCCCAGCAGCCGGGACGCGGACTCGCCGAGGCGGATCAGGCGCGGGCCGAGGGCGTAGCGGCGGTTGGGCTGCTGGCGTACGTAACCGCACGCCACGAGCGTCCGCATCAGGCGGTGGATGGTGGGCAGCGGCAGTCCGCTGCTCGCGGACAGCTCGCTCAGACCGACTTCGCCGCCCGCGTCCGCCATCCGTTCCAGCAGGTCGAAGGCGCGCTCGAGGGACTGGACGCCACCATTGGAGCTGGACCTGGCGGAGTCGGTGGTGCTGGCGCTGGACGTCGGCACGGCGTTCCTTTCGGGACCGGTAGGAGCTCAGAAGCCTACCCGTCGGTCGGTTGACTCCCTGCTTGTACGTAGCTACGTTCTGCTTGCCGGAATTGTAATTCCGCTTTGTGGAAACGTCCAGAGTGCGGCGGACGGGTGCACTGTGGAGAAGTGTGCCCTTGACGGCGCGGGAGCGGGAGCGGAGACTCCTTCAACAGAAAGTTGAATTCCGTTACGCGGAAGTAAACGGCGGCAGAGAGGGGTTCGGGTGTCCGACGCTGAACTGGTGCTGCGCTCGACGCGCGTCATCACCCCGGAGGGGACACGGGCCGCCTCGGTCCTGGTCTCCGCCGGCAAGATCACGGCCGTACTCGGGTACGACGCCGAAGTCCCGTCCGGTGCCCGCCTGGAGGACCTCGGCGACGACGTCCTGCTGCCCGGCCTGGTCGACACGCACGTGCACGTCAACGACCCGGGCCGCACCGAGTGGGAGGGCTTCTGGACCGCCACGCGTGCCGCGGCGGCCGGCGGCATCACCACCCTCGTCGACATGCCGCTCAACTCCCTCCCGCCGACCACGACGGTCGACAACCTCCGCGTCAAGCAGCAGGTCGCCGCCGACAAGGCGCACATCGACGTCGGCTTCTGGGGCGGCGCCCTGCCCGACAACGTCAAGGACCTGCGCCCGCTCCACGAGGCCGGCGTCTTCGGCTTCAAGGCCTTCCTGTCGCCGTCCGGCGTGGACGAGTTCCCGCACCTCGAACGGGACCCGCTGGCCCGCACCATGGCCGAGATCGCCGCGTTCGACGGCCTGCTCATCGTGCACGCCGAGGACCCGCACCTGCTCGCCTCCGCCCCGCAGCAGCCGGGACCCAAGTACACCGACTTCCTGGCCTCCCGCCCCCGGGACGCCGAGGACACGGCCATCGCCCAGCTCATCCGCGAGGCGAAGGCCCTGCGCGCACGCGTGCACGTGCTGCACCTGTCCTCCAGCGACGCCCTGCCGCTGATCGCCGAGGCGAGGGCGGACGGCGTCCGGGTCACCGTCGAGACCTGCCCGCACTACCTGACCCTCACCGCCGAGGAAGTCCCGGACGGCGCCAGCGAGTTCAAGTGCTGCCCGCCGATCCGCGAGTCCGCCAACCAGGACCTGCTCTGGCAGGCGCTGGCCGACGGCACGATCGACTGCGTGGTGACCGACCACTCCCCGTCCACGGCCGACCTGAAGACAGACGACTTCGCGACGGCCTGGGGCGGCATCTCCGGACTCCAGCTGAGCCTGGCGGCCGTATGGACCGAGGCCCGTAAGCGCGGGCACGGCCTGGAGGACGTGGTCCGCTGGATGTCCGCGCGGACGGCGGAGCTCGTCGGACTCGACGACCGCAAGGGCGCCATCGAGGCGGGCCGTGACGCCGACTTCGCCGTCCTCGCGCCCGACGAGACGTTCACCGTCGACCCGGCCGCCCTCCAGCACCGCAACCGCGTGACGGCGTACGCGGGCAAGACCCTGTACGGCGTCGTGAAGTCCACCTGGCTGCGCGGCGAACGCATCGTCACGGACGGCGAGTTCACCGACCCGAAGGGGCGACTGCTCACCCGGACCAACTGAATCCCACCCATCGAATTCGAAAGGCAGACCTGATCACCGTGACGGCGATACCCAGCTTCACCGGCGACGCGAACCCCTACGGCGGCGGCGACCCCTACGCCGACCACCGCACCGCCGACTTCCCGTTCACCCAGTACGCCAACCTCGCCGACCGCGGGCTGGGCGCCGGTGTCATCGCCGCCAACGACGAGTTCTTCGCCCAGCGCGAGAACCTTCTGCTGCCCGAGCGGGCCGAGTTCGACCCCGAGCACTTCGGGCACAAGGGCAAGATCATGGACGGCTGGGAGACCCGGCGGCGGCGCGGCGCCTCCGCCGAGCACCCGTGGCCGACGGCCGAGGACCACGACTGGGCGCTGGTCCGCCTCGGCGCGCCCGGCGTGATCCGCGGGATCGTCGTCGACACGGCCCACTTCCGCGGCAACTACCCGCAGGCGGTGTCCATCGAGGCCACGTCGGTACCGGGTTCGCCGTCGCCGCAGGAGTTGCTGGCGGACGACGTGAAGTGGACGACGCTGGTGCCGCGCACGCCGGTGGGCGGGCATGCGGAGAATGGTTTCGCCATCGCCGTGGAGCAGCGCTTCACCCACCTGCGCGTCAACCAGCACCCCGACGGCGGCATCGCCCGCCTGCGCGTGTACGGCGAGGTGGCCCCGGATCCGCAGTGGCTGGAGGTGCTCGGCACCCTCGACGTCGTCGCCCTGGAGAACGGCGGCCAAGTGGAGGACGCCTCCAACCTCTTCTACTCGCCCGCCACGAACACCATCCAGCCGGGCCGCTCCCGCAAGATGGACGACGGCTGGGAGACGCGCCGACGCCGCGACCAGGGCAACGACTGGATCCGCTACCGCCTCGTCGCCCAGTCCCAGATCCGGGCGATCGAGATCGACACCGCGTACCTGAAGGGCAACAGCGCGGGCTGGGCGTCGGTCTCGGTGAAGGACGGCGAGGACGGCGAATGGACGGAGATCCTGCCGCGCACCCGCCTCCAGCCCGACACGAACCACCGCTTCGTCCTGCCGAACCCGGCCGTGGGCACGCACGCGCGCGTGGACATCTTCCCCGACGGCGGCATCTCCCGACTGCGGCTGCACGGTTCGCTGACCGAGCAGGGCACGGCCGGACTGGCGGCGCGGCACCAGGAGCTGGGCGGCTGACGCAGGTGTGGCGCACCGGATCTCCAACTCCGGTGCGCCTCGCTATCGTTGACCTGGTTGCCGTAGAAGGGCCAGGGGGACGTGATGGGCGTGTTGCTGTACTACCCGACGGTGAATCCGCCCACCGAAGTCGTCCACCAGGCCCTGCTCTACTGGGACGGCATCGCCTCGGTCGTGCCCCGCGACCCCCGCGTGTACGAGGCGCTCGTCGGCGCCGAACTGCGGCGGCTGGAGGAGCGTGAGCTGTACCGGCCGCTCGCCTTCACGCCCGAGACGCTCGATGTCCTGGACGGCCACGGGCCCTCGCCCCACTCGGGGCAGAACTGGTCCGTCCTGACCCGTGAGCTCCAGCGGATCGCGGCCCGCCCGGATCCGCCCGGGCCCACCTCGCCGCCCGAAGCAGTCCTCTACACGTCGAAGATCAGCCACCGGCTCAAGCAGCAACTGTTGGAGCTGGGGCTTGCCACCAACCTCGTGCCCTGGGAACTCAGCGCGCAGCTCTCCGTCTCCAAGGAGGTCCAGGCCCTGGTCGTCGGCGTGCTGGCCCGTGAGCTCGCCGCCGCGACGGACATCGCCCTGTTCCCGTACACGGACAGCGAGGACGCGTACCGCAACAGCCTGCGCCCGGTGTCCCCGACCCGCAGTCTGGCCTGGGAGGTGGAGCTGGGCCGGCTGCTGCCCGTCCCGGCGCCGGACACCCCCACCGAGGACGTCCTCGCCTTCCGCGAGAAGTACGCCGACGAACGCCGCCGCCTGATGCGCGCCCTGCACGGCATGCTGGGCGATCTGCGCCGCGACTACGAGCACCCGGCGGACGTCTTCGCCCAGTTGCGCTCGGAACTCTCCGAGGCGGTCGAGGACTACCGGGCGGCGCGCCGCGGCAGCCGTATGGCCTGGGTGCACCGTTCGGTCACGGTGTCGGTCGCGCTGGCCGCAGCGGCCGGCGGCGCTCTGCTGCTGCCGGACCTCGGCTGGTTGCTCGGCACGATCGGCGGCTACGCCCTGAACGTGGCCACCCGGGAGATCCGCCCGCTGGCCAGGGCCCGGGACGACCACGACTTCAGCTATCTGTACCGGGTGCGGAGCGGGCTGGTCTGAGGGAGGACGGACGGTGGCGCTGGCGACGAAACGCCCGGGCAGTGCGCGGCTTGAGGAAGGGCGCCCTTGGAGGGTCGAGATCACCTACGCCAACGGATGGCATGCACTGCGCCTTTCGTCCGGGGCCGCCACACCGACGTGGGACGAGATCGACCGGTTCCTCGCTGAGAGCGGCTATGCCCGCACACAGGCGGCGCCTCGTCGGGCTCCCCGAGCCGGTGACCAGTTCGAGGTCGCGGGCTGGAGCTCGTACGTTCCCGGAGGCCGGCTCCCCCGGGACGAGGAGCGCGCGTGGGCCGGACCGGCCCGGGACGTCACCGTGGCGCTGCCCGCGGCCGAGGTGGGGGAGATCCGCCGGGCCCTGGACACGCTGCGAGCCCACTTCTCGCGGCCCGACCGGACAGAACGGGTCTTCGCGCTGCTCGCGGGCCTGGACGCCGTCGGCACGGTGACGGTGACGCTCCCCGCCGCCACCGCGAGGGACCTCCACTACGCCCTGTCGGCGGTCGGCCCCTGGACCGAGGGGCTCGACGGCGACACCGTGCGCGCGGCGGGCGACCTCGCCCGTCACCTGGCCAGGGCGCAGCCCGCCCACGGCCCCTGGCCCCACGTTCGGGAGACGGTGCAGGACGCCCTGCGCGAGGCCCTGTCCCGCCCGGGCGCCGAGGGGTTGGCCGCCCGAGACGAACTGCTGGCCCTACTCGGCAGATTCGCCGACGCACACCGGACGGCGACGGCGGCGGACGACGCGGACCAGGGGCGTCTCCAGGCGGAGCGGACCGCAGGGGAGGGGACGGCACCCTAGGCGACGTCGTCCTCCCCCCACAGGCGCTAGGCCGCGTGGCCGCCGTCCACCGCGAACTCCGTGCCCGTCACGTAGTCCGCCCCCGCCAGGTACGCGACCATCGACGCCACCTCGTCGGCCGTGCCGAAGCGGCCGAGGGCGGTCATTGCAGCCTGGTCGGGCGCGTAGGGACCGTCGGCCGGGTTCATGTCGGTGTCGATGGGCCCCGGGTGGATGACGTTCGCCGTGATGCCGCGCGGCCCCAGCTCACGCGCCAGAGCCTTCGTCAGGCCGATCAGGGCCGACTTGCTGGTGGCGTAGAGCGTTCCGCCGGGACCCGGCACCCGCTGGACCATGCAGGAGCCGATCGTGATGATCCTGCCCCCGGCACTCATCCGCGCGGCCGCCGCCTGCGAGGCCAGGAAGACGCCCCGGACGTTCACCGCGAGGACCCGGTCCACGTCCGCGAGCGACAGGCCCTCCAGCGGGCCCAGGACGCCGACGCCGGCGTTGTTCACCAGCACGTCAAGGCCGCCGAGCTCCTGCGCCGTGCGCTCCACGGCGCCCGCCGCCTCGTCCGCGTCCGCGGAGTCCGCCCGCAGGGCCACGGCCCGCCGCCCCAGCGCCTCGACGGCCCGTACGACCTCCTCGGCGGCCTCCTTGCCGTTCACGTAGGTCACGGCGACGTCCGCGCCCTCCCGGGCGAGCCGCAGGGCCGTGGCGGCGCCGATGCCACGGCTGGCGCCGGTGACCAGGGCGACCTTGCCGTGCAGGGTCGCGTCAGTGGTTGTCAGGGATGCATGCGTGGTTGTCATGGGTCCATCCCAGCGCCGCACGGGCCGAAGTGCTGGCGGCGAACGGACACCGAGGTGCCGGGGTCCAGACCTGGGGAGCCGGTCCAGCGATGAGTTGCGGGTGCCGACGGGGTCTGAGGTGATGACAGCAGATCCCACCCCGGAAAACCGGAAAGAGGCACTCCTCATGGGCAAGCTCGTTTCCACCCTCTTCGTCACGCTCGACGGCGTCTACCAGGCGCCCGGTGGCCCGGAGGAGGACACCCGCGGCGGCTTCGAGCACGGCGGCTGGAGCTTTCCGTACGCCGACGACGACTTCGGCCAGTTCATGAACGGGGTCTTCGCCCGCCCGGCCGCCTTCCTCCTCGGACGCCGTACGTACGACATCTTCGCCGCGTTCTGGCCGAAGGTGACCGACCCGGCCGACCCGGTCTCCTCCAAGCTGAACGCCCTGCCGAAGTACGTCCCGTCCGCCACGCTGACCGACCCCGCCTGGTCCGGCACCACCGTGCTGAGCGGCGACCTCGCCAAGGAGGTCACCGCCGTCAAGGAGCGCGTCGACGGCGAGCTCCAGGTCCACGGCAGCGGCGCCCTCGTCAGGTCCCTGCTGGCCCTCGGCCTCGTCGACACCCTCCACCTGCTGACCTTCCCGGTGGTGCTCGGCACGGGCCACCGCCTGTTCACGGAGGGCGCCGTGCCCACCGCGTTCAAGCACAGTGGCGGCAGCGTCACGAGTACCGGTGTCGTCATCAGCTCCTACGACCTGGCGGGTCGCCCCGAGTACGGCGCGTTCGGACTCCCCGAGGAGGCCTGATCAGCCGTCTGCGGCGTTCTCGCACGACCTCTCATGGAGATCGGGTGAGGACGCCGGGGCGCACGTTAACTTCCCGAAAACTCATCGGACTTGCCGGGAAAATCTCCGCCCTTGACATTGACATGCCACTGTCTACGCGCGTCATCATGAAGCCATGAGATTCCCCCCACGAATCACTCGCATCGGCGCCGCAGCCGCTGTCCTGTCCGCCCTTCTCGTCGGCGGCACCGTCACTGCCACGCCGGCGGCCGCCGCGGTCGGCAGCATCTGCTACAGCGACCTGCCGTCGCAGGCGTACGACACGCTCGAACTGATCGAGCAGGGTGGCCCCTTCCCCTACGACCAGGACGGCACCGTCTTCCAGAACCGGGAAGGCATCCTGCCGAGCCAGTCGTCCGGGTACTACCACGAGTACACGGTCATCACGCCCGGTTCCTCCAACCGTGGAGCTCGCCGGATCGTCACCGGGGAGGAGAACCAGGAGGACTACTACACGGCCGACCACTACGAGTCGTTCGACCTGGTCAACTACGGCTGCTGACCCCCCACGGTCACAGCCGGCGCCGAGGAACGGTGTCACCTGCCGGAGGTCCGGTCCGGGTTCATCCGGACTTCCGGCTCCCGGCGGCTGCGAACAGCGCGACCGCCAGCACCAGCAGGGCGACGCTCGCGTAGAGCTCGAAGCCGTCGAGGAAGTCGAGCCCCTGTACGAGACCCCAGTCCCAGTCGGTGAACTCGTTCAGCAGGCCCATGACGCCCTGCGCCAGGGCGATGACTCCCAGGAACTCCAGCAACTGCTTCATGCCATGACTCTCGCCCCGCGGACCCCCCACTCCAATCGGCCGCGGGGCGAGCCATGGCCGACGGAAGTCCTCGTTCCGGGTGGTCCGCCGCGACCAAGGTCGCCGATGCCGCGACTTTGGTCGTCGCTCCCGCCCGCAGGGACGCGCCGGGACCCGGCACTGCGTAGATTTGTCGACCGTGAGTGGTGACAAGCAGGTGCCCGCACCCCAGGCGTTCGCGGGGCGGCGCTGGCTGCTGCCCTCGGCCCTGATCCAGGAGTTCGACCCCGACCCCGAGCGCCCCGGGCGGCCCCGGCGCACCGCGCGGGACTGGGTGGTCGACTTCTCCTGCTTCCTGCTGGCCGTCATCATCGGTCTGCTGGCCGCCGACACGATGCGGGACGAGGACCTGCCCGCCGGATACGCCGTCTTCGACCAGCTGGTCGGCGCGCTCTCCTGCGCCGCGGTGTGGCTGCGCCGCCGCTGGCCGGTCGCGCTCGCCGCCGTGATGGTCCCGGTCGCCCTCCTGTCCAGCACCGCGGGCGGCGCGAGCCTGGTCGCCCTGTTCACCCTCGCCGTGCACCGGCCCTTCCGGTACGTGGCCTGGGTCGCCGGGACGTATGCGGTGTTGAACCCGCTGTACTTCCTGGTGCGTCCCGAGCCCGACATGCCGTACGGCTGGTCGGTCTTTCTGGCGTCACTGCTGACCGTCGCGGTGGTCGGCTGGGGCATGCTCGCGCGGTCCAAGCGTCAGCTCCTGCTGAGCCTGCGCGACCGGGCCCGGCGTGCCGAGAACGAGGCGCGGCTGCGGGCCGAGCAGGCGCAGCGGCTCGCCCGTGAGGCCATCGCCCGGGAGATGCACGACGTCCTCGCGCACCGGCTGACGCTGCTCAGCGTGCACGCGGGCGCCCTGGAGTTCCGGCCCGACGCACCCCGCGAGGAGATCGCGCGGGCGGCCGGCGTCATCCGGGAGAGCGCCCACGAGGCCCTCCAGGACCTACGGGAGATCATCGGCGTACTGCGGGCCGCCGAGCCCGACGACTCCGGCCGTCCGCAGCCGACCCTCGCGGCGCTGGAGGCGCTGGCCACCGAGTCCCGCGAGGCCGGCATGAAGGTCACCCTCGACCAGCGCGTCACCGACCCGGCCGCCGTCCCCGCCTCCGTCGGCCGCACCGCCTACCGCATCGCCCAGGAGGGCCTGACCAACGCCCGCAAGCACGCGCCCGGCACGGAGGTCACGGTCATGGTGACCGGCGCACCGGGCGACGGCCTGTGCGTATCGGTGCGCAACCCGGCGCCCGAGGGCGAGGTGCCGCACGTACCCGGCTCCGGACAGGGCCTGATCGGACTGACGGAACGGGCCACGCTGACGGGTGGCCGACTGGAGCACGGGCCCACCGGGGACGGCGGGTTCGAGGTGCGGGCCTGGCTGCCGTGGGGGTGAGCACCGCCGGTACCGGAGCGGGGCAGCTCAACGGCCGCCCCGGTGTACGCCGTCCGTCCCCTCCACGCCGTACAACCGTGATTACGTAAGGCACATGACTGCGATCAGACTCCTCCTCGTCGACGACGACCCGTTGGTCAGGGCCGGGCTGTCCATCATGCTGGGCGGCGCCGACGACATCGAGATCGTCGGTGAGGCGGCCGACGGCTCCGAGGTCGAGGCGCTGGTCGACCGCTCCCGGCCGGACGTGGTCCTCATGGACATCCGGATGCCGTCGGTCGACGGACTCACCGCCACGGAGCGGCTGCGCGGCAGGAAGGACGCGCCGCAGGTCGTGCTGCTGACCACGTTCCACGCCGACGATCAGGTGCTGCGCGCTCTGCGCGCGGGCGCCGCCGGTTTCGTCCTCAAGGACACGCCGCCCGCCGAGATCGTCGACGCGGTGCGCCGGGTCGCGGCCGGCGATCCGGTGCTGTCGCCCACCGTGACACGCCAGTTGATGGCCCACGCGGCCGGCACCGCCGCCGACACCCGCCGGGCACGCGCGCGTGAGCGGCTCACCGGCCTCAACGACCGCGAGCGCGAGGTCGCCGTCGCGGTGGGCCGGGGGCTGTCCAACGCCGAGATCGCCGCGGAGCTCTTCATGAGCGTCGCCACCGTCAAGACCCATGTCTCGCGCGTCCTGGCCAAGCTGGACCTCAACAACCGTGTACAGATCGCCCTGTTGGCGTACGACGCGGGGCTTCTGGAGGAAGTCGAGGACGACGGGCACTAGAGCGGGCCCCCACGCGTTGGCGAAGTGTCGAAGGGGGGAGTGTCATGACGGAAGTGATCGAGCTGGGGGAGTTCGGACCGGGGTTCCGCGACAATCCGCATCCGGTGTACGCCCGTCTGCGCGAGCGGGGTCCCGTCCACCGGGTCCGGCTGCCCGAGTGGCAGTCCGAGGTGTGGCTCGTCGTCGGGCACAAGGAGGCGCGCGCGGCGCTGGCCGACGAGCGACTGTCCAAGGACGGCGCCAAGGTGGGCATGAAGTCGCTCGACGAGGAGATGATCGGGAAGAACCTGCTGGACGCCGATCCGCCTCAGCACACCAGGCTGCGCAGCCTCATCTCGCGAGCCTTCACCATGCGCCGCGTGGAGGAGCTGCGGCCGAGGATCCAGCAGATAACCGACGACCTCCTCGACGCCATGCCGGTGCGGGGCCGCGCCGACCTCGTGGAATCCCTCGCCTACCCGCTGCCGCTCACCGTCATCTGCGAACTGCTCGGCGTGCCCGAGATGGACCGCGTGGCGTTCCGCGAGATGTCGACGGAGGCGGTCGCGCCCACCAGCCCGGGCAAGGAGGTCGAGGCCTTCGGCCGCCTGGGCGAGTACTTCACCGACCTGATCGAGGACAAGAGGTGCGCCGGCCCCAGCGGTGACCTGCTGAGCGACCTGATCCGCACCACGGCCGAGGACGGCGACCGGCTCTCCCCGGACGAACTGCGGGGGATGGCCTTCATCCTGCTGATCGCCGGCCACGAGACGACGGTCAACCTCATCACCAGCGGCGTGCACGCGCTGCTCACCCATCCCGATCAACTGGCCGCCCTGCGCGCCGACATGACCCTCCTCGACGGTGCGGTCGAGGAGATGCTGCGCCACGAGGGCCCGGTGGAGACGGCGACGTTCCGGTATGCCGCGGAGCCGCTGGAGATCGCCGGCAGCCACATCGAGAAGGGCGAGATGGTGATGGTCGGCCTGACCGCGGCCAACCGGGACGCGGGCCGCTATGCCGCCCCCGACACCTTCGACATCCGCCGCGACGCCCGCGGCCACGTCGCCTTCGGCCACGGCATCCACTACTGCCTGGGCGCCCCCCTGGCCCGCCTTGAGGCCCGCACGGCGATCCGGTCGCTGCTGGAGCGAGCCCCCGGCCTGGCACTCGACGGCCCGCCCGGTGAGTGGCTGCCGGGGATGCTGATGCGCGGGATGCGCAGTCTGCCGGTGCGCTGGTAGTGGGACGGCGGGCGAGGGGGCCCCGAGCCTTGGCCCCTCACATGGCCGTCGCCGGGGTCCCGCCCGGAATCTCCCCGAGCGCGACCGGTCTTCGCTCGCGTCTCGACAACTCGCACGCCTCGGCGATCCGCAGCGCCTGCAAGGCCTCCCGCCCGTCGCAGGGGTTGGCCCGCTCCCCGCGCACCACGTCCACGAACGCGTTCAGCTCCGCCTCGTACGCGGGTCCGAACCGCTCCAGGAACCCGGACCACGGCTTGTCCGCGGCGGGCGGCCCGGTCGGCTCGGTCGACGCGATCGGCGTACGGTCGTCCAGCCCGACCACGACCTGGTCCAGCTCCCCGGCCAGTTCCATGCGCACGTCGTACCCGGCGCCGTTCAGTCGCGTCGCCGTCGCCGTGGCGAGCGTGCCGTCGTCGAGCGTGAGCACCACCGCGGCCGTGTCGACGTCGCCGGCCTCACGGAACATCACCGGCCCGGCGTCCGAGCCGGCCGCGTACACGTCGACGATCTCGCGCCCGGTCACCCAGCGCAGTACGTCGAAGTCGTGGATCAGCGTGTCCCGGTACAGCCCGCCGGACAGCGGCAGCCACGTGACCGGCGGCGGCCCCTGGTCGCTGGTCAGGGCCCGCACGGTGTGCAGGCGCCCGAGCCGCCCGGACCGCACCGCCTCACGAGCGCCCGCGTACCCCGCGTCGAAGCGGCGCTGGAAGCCCATGTGCAGAACCGTCCCGGCCGTCTCCACCTCCTCGATCGCGGTCAAGGTGCCCGGCAGATCCAGCGCGATGGGCTTCTCGCAGAAGACCGGAAGCCCAGCCCGTGCTGCCCGACCGATCAGTTCGGCGTGGGCCGAGGTCGCTGTCGTGATCACCACCGCGTCCACGCCCCACCTGAAGATCTCGTCCACGCCCGGCGCCGCTGTCTCGCCGAGCCGGCGCGCCAGATCCAGCGCCCGCGTGCCGTCCGCGTCCGTGAGGATCAGGGAGCCGACGTCGCGGTGACGACTGAGCGTGTTGGCGTGAATGGTGCCGATGCGGCCTGTACCGATGACCCCGATGCGCATGGAAACAAAGTGCGGGTTCGGTGCGTAGGCTGTCAATGCGTATGTCCGGACAATCGAACTACACGACTTCCCGTCAACAACGCGTAGAGCTACGCTCGGCCCGTGCCGAAACCAGAAGTGGACCCGACCGTGGAACTCGAGCTCAGTGTGGACCGGAGCAGTCCGGTGCCTTTGTACTTCCAGCTGTCCCAGCAGCTCGAGGCCGCGATCGAGCACGGAGCGCTCACGCCCGGCAGTCTGCTGGGCAACGAGATCGAACTCGCCGCACGCCTCGGCCTGTCCCGGCCGACCGTCCGCCAGGCCATCCAGTCGCTGGTCGACAAGGGTCTGCTGGTACGCCGCCGAGGCGTCGGCACACAGGTCGTGCACAGCCAGGTCAAGCGCCCGCTGGAGCTCAGCAGCCTCTACGACGACCTGGAGTCGGCCGGCCAGCGCCCGGCGACCAAGGTGATCGTCAACACCGTCGTCCCGGCGTCCGCCGAGGTCGCCGCCGCGCTCGGGGTGGCCGAGGACAGTGACGTGCACCGGATCGAGCGGCTGCGGCTGGCGCACGGCGAGCCGATGGCGTACCTGTGCAACTTCCTGCCGCCCGCTCTGATCGACCTGGACACCGCACAGCTGGAGTCCACCGGCCTGTACCGGCTGATGAGGGCCGCCGGCATCACCCTGCACAGCGCCCGCCAGACCATCGGTGCGCGCGCCGCCACCGGCGCCGAAGCCGAACGGCTCGCCGAGGAGGAGGGTGCCCCGCTGCTCACCATGCAGCGCGTGACGTTCGACGACACGGGCCGAGCGGTCGAGTACGGCACCCACACCTATCGCCCGAGCCGGTACTCCTTCGAGTTCCAGCTGCTCGTCCGGCCGTGAGCTCCGCAGCCGTACGGTCCTGAGCGAGGGGCGGCGGCGGGACCGGCCTGGTCGCAATGTCCGGACAATTTACTGTGACGCGTGCCCCCCTTTGTCGCCCCGTTCGGCACCCAGCGTGAGCGTGCGGCAGAATCGGGCCTGATGAGCACCTACCGCGACTTCACCGCCCCCATCGGCTCCCGGCGAGCCCCCGTGCTGCGCACGGTCGGCCCGCGGGAGCGCCGTTCGCACCTGACCGCACCCCGCGTGCCCACTGTCGGGATCGACATCGGCGGCACCAAGGTGATGGCGGGCGTCGTGGACGCCGACGGGAACATCCTGGAGAAGCTCCGCGCGGAGACCCCGGACAAGTCCAAGAGCCCGAAGGTCGTCGAGGACACCATCGTCGAACTGGTCCTGGACCTGTCCGACCGGCACGACGTGCACGCCGTCGGCATCGGCGCGGCCGGCTGGGTCGACGCCGAGCGCAACCGCGTCCTGTTCGCGCCCCACCTGTCCTGGCGCAACGAGCCCCTCAGAGACCGCCTCGCCGGGCGGCTCGCCGTGCCCGTGCTGGTCGACAACGACGCCAACGCCGCCGCCTGGGCCGAGTGGCGCTTCGGCGCCGGCCGGGGTGAGGACCACCTCGTCATGATCACGCTCGGCACCGGCATCGGCGGCGCGATCCTGGAGGACGGTCAGGTCAAGCGCGGCAAGTACGGCGTCGCCGGCGAGTTCGGCCATATGCAGGTCGTGCCCGGCGGCCACCGCTGCCCGTGCGGCAACCGCGGCTGCTGGGAGCAGTACAGCTCCGGCAACGCGCTGGTCAGGGAGGCGCGCGAGCTGGCCGCCGCCGACTCGCCGGTCGCGTACGGGATCATCGAGCACGTCAAGGGCAACATCGGCGACATCACCGGCCCGATGATCACCGAGCTGGCCCGCGAGGGCGACGCCATGTGCACCGAGCTGCTGCAGGACATCGGCCAGTGGCTCGGCGTCGGCATCGCCAACCTCGCGGCCGCCCTGGACCCCTCCTGCTTCGTGATCGGCGGCGGTGTGTCGGCCGCGGACGACCTGCTGATCGGCCCCGCGCGGGACGCCTTCAAGCGCCACCTCACCGGCCGCGGCTACCGCCCCGAGGCCCGGATCACCCGCGCCCAGCTCGGCCCCGAGGCCGGCATGGTCGGCGCCGCCGACCTGGCCCGCCTGGTCGCCCGCCGCTTCCGGCGCGCCAACCGGCGCCGGGTGGAGCGGTACGAGCGCTACGCGCGGTTCGCCGAGGCCCGCCGAGCATCGCAGGGGTCGGCGTGACCATGTCCGTACCCCGCCAGGCCGACTCCCCCGACGAGCAGCAGCCGCCGGAGGACCGTCGCCACAAGATCCGGCGCAGGGCGCTCACCCTGCTCATCATCGTGCTGCTCATCGGCGTGCCGGCCGGTTACCTCGTGATCTCCGCCAACCAGAGCCGCGACAGCGGCAAGGACAAGGAGGAGAAGTACTCGGCGACCGGCCTCACCGAGGGCTGGCCGTCGAAGGTTCAGCGCCGGCTGTACCAGATCCCGGTCCCGGACCCGTCGGGCAAGGTCGCCTACTACGAGACGAACAACTGGCGGACCAGCCGTCTCTACGTCCAGTTCCAGACGCCCGACTGGAACTTCGACTGGTTCCTGAAGACCATGGGCGTCAGCCGGGCCGAGCTGAAACCGGACGCCATCACCATCAGCGCCCGCGACCAGAAGGTCACCGGCTGGGACTTCAAGCGCCCCGGCCCGTGGTACGGCTTCGTCCACAAGCAGAAGGACCCGGCCCCGACTCAGGACGTCGTCGTGAACATGTCCGACCCGGACAATCCGTTCGTGTACGTCGTCTCGCGCACCATCCCTTGATGATCCCGTCGACGACTCAGTGAAGTCCCGGCCCGGACCGGTTGCCCGGACGGATCGCCAGGACCCGTCGCCAGGGCCGGTCGCCGGGGCCGATTGTCAGACCCCGCCCGTAGAGTCGAAGACGGTTGATCCGACTCATGGACGGGAGGTGACAGGACGTATGAGCGACAGGACCTCGCACGGCGGCGGCACCGCGGTGGCCGAGCGGTCCGGCGCCGCCGTCCCCGTCCGCCTCGCGGCCGTCTTCCTGCCCGCCTCCCTGCCGCGCGAGGGGCGGATCGCCTTCTGGGACCCGGAGGGTGGCCCGCTGCCCGCCGAGGACACCGAGCTCACCGTCGTACGACGCCATGGCGCCGGAGTCCGCCGCCGGACCACCCCGGCCCTGTCCTTGCCGCTCGGCGAGGCGCTGCCACTGCTCGTGCGGGCCCGGCGCGACCCGGCCGCCCACCCCGCCACGGCCTGCTGGGGCGCGGCAGCGCTGCATGCGCTGCGGCTCACCGCGCGCGGCCGGTTGCTGCCCGGCCTGACGCCCACCGGCCACGACGCCTGGCGGGCCGGGCCCCTCGACCCGGACGACATCGCACACCTGCGAGCGGTCGCCGCAGCCCTGCCGTACGAAGGCCATGCGGTCCCGCTGCCCGGCCCGGGGCCGCTGCTGCTGCCCGACCCCGAGGCGCTGATGCGCTCCTTCCTGGACGCCGTCGCGGACACCCTGCCGCGCACTCCCGCCGCGCCGCACGCCTCCGGCAAGCCCTTCGCCGCGCGCCGGGCCCAGCGCCTGCCCGACGCCCACGACTGGGCGGCCGAGGTCGCCGCCGGCATGGACGCGGGCGTGCGGGTCTCGCTGCGGCTGGACCTCTCGGCGTACGACCTCTTCGACGACCGGGACGACGGCGTACGCAGCGCGGGCGCGGCGATCGTCCAGGTGCACAGCCTCGCCGACCCCACGCTGGTCGCCGACGCGGCCGCCCTGTGGTCGGGGGAGGCGGACGCCGCCTTCGGGCCACGCGCGCGTGTGGACGCGGCGCTGGCGGTGCGGCGGGCGGCCCGGGTGTGGGCCCCGCTCGACCGGCTGTCCGAGCAGGACGTGCCCGACGTGCTGGCCCTGTCCGACGACGAGTTGGGCGACCTGCTCGGCGTGGCGGCGACCCGCCTCGCGGCGGCCGGAGTGGCGGTGCACTGGCCCCGGGACCTGGCCCAGGACCTGAGCGCCGCCGCGGTCGTACGGCCCGCGCCGGGCTCGGCGACCGACGGCACCGGCTTCTTCGAGAGCGAGGAACTCCTCCAGTTCCGCTGGCAGTTGGCGATCGGCGGCGATCCGCTCAGCGAGGCCGAGATGGACGCGCTCGCCGAGGCGCACCGCCCGGTCGTCAGGCTGCGGGACAGCTGGGTGCTGGTCGACCCGGCCCTGGTGCGCAAGGCCCGCAAGCGCGAACTGGGCCTGCTCGACCCGGTCGACGCGCTGTCCGTAGCCCTCAGCGGCAGCGCGGAGGTCGACGGCGAGACGGTCGAGGCGGTACCGGTCGGCGCCCTGGCCGCCCTGCGCGACCGGCTGACGTCGGGGGTGCGCCCGGCCGAACCGCCGCCGGGACTCCGGGCGACGCTGCGGGACTACCAACTCCGGGGCCTGGCATGGCTGGACCTCATGACGTCCCTCGGGCTCGGCGGCTGCCTGGCCGACGACATGGGACTCGGCAAGACGATCACGGTCATCGCCCTGCACCTGAAGCGCGCGCGGACGGCCCCGACCCTGGTCGTCTGCCCGGCCTCGCTGCTGGGCAACTGGCAACGGGAGATCACCCGTTTCGCGCCCGGCGTCCCCGTTCGCCGCTTCCACGGCCCGGACCGCACCCTGGAGGACGTGGACGGCGGCTTCGTCCTCACTACGTACGGCACGATGCGCTCGACGGCGCCGACGCTGGCCCAGCACACCTGGGGCATGGTCGTCGCCGACGAGGCGCAGCATGTGAAGAACCCCTACTCGGCCACGGCGAAGGCGCTGCGCACCATCCCGACACCCGCGCGCGTGGCGTTGACCGGCACGCCGGTCGAGAACAACCTCTCCGAGCTCTGGGCCCTGCTCGACTGGACGACCCCCGGCCTGCTCGGTCCCCTGAAGTCCTTCCGCGCCCGGCACGCACGCGCGGTGGAGAACGGCGAGGACGAGGAGGCGGTGGACCGGCTGGCCCGCCTGGTCCGGCCCTTCCTGCTGCGCCGCAAGAAGTCCGACCCCGGGATCGTCCCGGAGCTGCCGCCCAAGACGGAGACGGACCACCCGGTCCCGCTCACCCGTGAACAGGCGGCGCTCTACGAGGCGGTGGTGCGTGAGTCGATGTACGTCATCGAGACGGCGGCGGGCATGGCGCGCAAGGGCCTGGTCCTGAAGCTGCTGACATCCCTGAAGCAGATCTGCGACCACCCGGCCCTCTACCTCAAGGAGGCCGAGGCGGCGGCGTCGGACCGTCTGGCCGCCCGCTCGGGCAAGCTGACCCTGCTGGACGAACTGCTGGACACCGTGCTGGCCGAGGACGGCTCGGCGTTGGTGTTCACGCAGTACGTCGGGATGGCCCGCCTGATCGCCGCCCATCTCGCAGCCCGGGCCGTCCCGGTGGAACTGCTCCACGGCGGCACCCCGGTCCTGGACCGCGAGCGCATGGTGGACCGCTTCCAGAGCGGCGAGACGCCGGTTCTGGTCCTCTCCCTGAAGGCGGCGGGCACCGGCCTGAACCTGACCCGCGCGGGCCACGTCGTCCACTTCGACCGCTGGTGGAACCCGGCCGTCGAGGAACAGGCCACCGACCGCGCCTACCGCATCGGCCAGACCCAGCCCGTCCAGGTCCACCGCCTCATCACCGAGGGCACGGTCGAGGACCGCATCGCCGAGATGCTCGAGTCCAAGCGCGCCCTGGCCGACGCAATCCTCGGCACCGGCGAATCGGCCCTCACGGAACTGACGGCCCGCGAGCTGTCCGACCTCGTGTCCTTGCGGAGGGAGTCATGACGGGGGTGGGGTCGAGGCAGGCGGGGGGTGAGGAGGCGGCCATGAGCGGTGATGAGGGGCGAGCGGGGGGCGCTCCGGGTGTGGAGGAGGAGACGTCGCGGGCGGGGGAGTTGGGCCGGGAGGGGGAGCCTGGCGGGAGGGACGGGCAGGGTCAGCGCGGGGAGCCTTTCCGGAGGGACGAGTCGAGTCGGGAGGGGGAAGCGAGCGGGGACGGTGAGCCGAGCCGGCAGCACGAGCCGGGTCGGTGGGGTGAGCCGGGTGGGCAGGGTGCGCCTGGCTGGCGGGACGAGCTGGGCCAGCACGGCGAGTTGGGCCAGCATGGCGAGCAGGGTCAGCACGGCGAGCAAGGTCAGCAGGGGGCGCTTGGCCGGAGGGACGAGTCCAGTCGGGAGGGGGAAGCGAGCCGGCACAGCGAGCCGAGCCGGCAGCACGAGCCTGGTCGGCAGCACGAGCCTGGTCGGTGGGGTGAGCCGGGTGGGCAGGGTGCGCCTGGTTGGCGGGACGAGCTGGGTCAGCATGGCGAGTTGGGCCAGCACGGCGAGCAAGGTCAGCAGGGGGCGCTTGGCCGGAGGGACGAGTCCAGTCGGGAGGGGGAAGCGAGCCGGCAGCACGAGCCTGGTCGGCAGCACGAGCCTGGTCGGTGGGGTGGGCAGGGTGCGCCTGGCTGGCGGGACGAGCTGGGCCAGCACGGCGAGTTGGGTCAGCATGGCGAGCAGGGTCAGCACGGCGAGCAAGGTCAGCAGGGGGCGCCTGGTCGGCAGGCTGAGCCGAGTCCGGACGGTCATCCGAGTCGGCAGGACGAGCCTGGTCGGGGCGGGCTGAGCCGGCAGGACGAGCCGAGTCGACCGGGTGGGGTGCGTCGCGACGAGGAGCCCGTGCCCCGGCCGGCCGACCTTGCACGCCGGGCGTTGCGGGCTGCGCGGGAACAGCGGGAGAGGGTGTCCGAGGGGAACACGGGCCAGGTTGGGGCCTCTTACGACGGCCCGGACGCGCCGGACACCCACGGGGAAGGTCCCGACGCGTCGGACGGTGACGGGCCCGAGGCGCGACCTGCCGCGCACCTCGCCCCCGACGAGAACGGGGACCGGTCCCGCCCCGCATCGGAACCCGCACCGCGCGTGCTCGGCATCGAGACCGGCCCACGGGGGTCGCGTCCCGCGGACGCCGCCCGGGAAGCGCTGCGCGCCGCGCGCGGGGAGAGGCGGCGGGCCCAGGCGGAGGAAGCCGACCGGGCAGCCCACGGCACGCCGCGACCGCGACGCACCGCGCCCACCGGCGCCGAAGGCCGACGGACCCCGGCCGGCGGCACCGAGAACCGGCGTGCCCTTGAGGTGCGCCGCTGGCTCGCGGGTGCCTTCCAGATGCCGCCCTCGGACTCGCCCGACGAGGACGACTCGGGGGCCGGCGCGATGCCGGATCCGACTGCACAGCGGCGGAACACGCCGGCGAGCCCCACCACCTCGGCCTCGCCCTCAGCCCCGTCAAGCCCCGCGCACCCGGTGGAGGACTCACCCGCACCGCCCTCAGTCCGCTCCGGCGGCGATCCCGCACAGCCTCCGGCCGACCCCGACCCCGACCCCGACCCTGACCCCGCCGCCGGCACCGCGCCCGGACCCGCCACCGCCGCAACCCCCGTTGCCCCCGCCACCCCTCAAGTCCCCCGTTCCATGGCCGCCCCCGGCCGGGACGGCGAACTCCGGCGTACGTTCCCCGCCTTCGCGCCCCGCCCGGCGGACGACGGCCGCTTTGCCGAGACCTGGTGGGGCAACGCCTGGGTGACGGCACTGGAAGAAGGCGCGCTCGACCCCAAGCGGCTGGTCCGCGGACGCGGTTACGCGCAGGAGGGGCACGTCGATGCCATCACCGTGACGCCGGGGCTCGTGCTGGCGTATGTGCGGGGCAGCCGTCCGCGGCCGTACCGCGTGCAGGTGCGGCTGCGGACGCTGGAGGACGCCGACTGGGCACGGTTGCTGGACGCCGTGGCCGAACGGCCGGGGCACATCGCGGCGTTGCTGGACAAGGAGATGCCCCAGTCCCTGGCCGACTGCGGGGTGTCGCTGCTGCCGGGGCCCGGTGACCTCGACCCCCATTGCAGTTGCCCCGACCGCGGCCACCCCTGCAAACACGCCGCCGCCCTCTGCTACCAGACCGCACGCCTGCTGGACGCCGACCCCTTCGTACTGCTCCTGCTGCGCGGCCGGGGCGAACGCGCGCTGCTCGACGCCCTGTCCCGCCGCAACGCCGCCCGCGCGGCACGCGCCGCACAGGAAAAGGAACCGGCTTCACCGGTGGGCGTACGGGCCACCGATGCCCTGGCCCCCGACCGCCGACTCCCCCCGCTTCCCGCCCCGTCGCCCGTGCCTGCGCACCCCGAGCAGCCGCCCGCCTACCCGGCGGCCCCGGGCGGCCCGGACCCCTTCGCGCTGGACCAGCTGGCGACCGACGCGGCAGCCCGGGCGCACGCCCTCCTCAGTACCGGCCGCGACACGGTGGCCGACCTGACGCTGTGGCAGGACGCGGTCCGGCTCGCCGCCGCCCGTCCCGGTTCCGGCCTCACCGCAGGCACTCGTGCCCTGTACTCATCCCTGTCCGCCGCAGCCGACCGCACCCCGGCCGACCTGGCCCGTGCGGTCGCCGCCTGGCGGCAGGGCGGTCTCGAAGGGCTCGCCGTGCTCGAGGAGCCCTGGGATCCGCCGGCCGGCCGTTTCGACCGCGCCCGCCCGCTTCTGCTCGCCGCGGACCTCCCCGCCTTCCGCCCGTGGCGCAACCACCTCACCCACCCCCGCGGCCATGTCCAGCTCCGCCTCGGCCGGGACGGCCTGTGGTACCCGTACGAATCGGAGCCGGGCCACGACGACTGGTGGCCCCGTGGCACCCCCGACCTCGACCCGGTCGGCGCCCTGACAGGTCTCGGTGCCTCGCCGGAAGGCTGACCGACTTGAACCGGTTTCCCGTGAAGGCCGTGTGAGAGTTCCTCGCTGATGTGAGGGAGCCAGGTGTGAGGACCTGGGGCCCAGGGGTCCGGTGCTCGGAAAGGGCGGTTAGCGTGGAGCAGTGAGTGAGACGAAGACCCCAGCCCTCCAGTACCGCTTCGACGGCCCGGAAGACGCCCCGGTCCTCATCCTCGGCCCCTCGCTCGGCACCACCTGGCACATGTGGGACCGGCAGGTCCCCGAGCTGACCCAGCAGTGGCGGGTGTTCCGGTTCGACCTGCCGGGGCACGGTGGCGCGCCCGCGTACCCGGCGGGCTCCGTGGCCGAGCTCACCGACCGGCTGCTCGCCACCCTCGACGGCCTCGGCGTGCAGCGCTTCGGCTATGCGGGCTGCGCGCTCGGCGGCGCACTCGGCATCGAACTCGCCCTGCGCCACCCGGAGCGCGTCGCCTCGCTCGCGCTCATCGCAGCCTCGCCCCGGTTCGGCACGGCGGACGAGTTCCGCCAGCGGGGCGTGATCGTACGCACGAACGGCCTCGACCCCATCGCCCGCACCTCGCCCGACCGCTGGTTCACCTCCGGCTTCGCCGCGGCCCAGCCCGCCATCACCGAGTGGGCCGTGCAGATGGTGCGCACCACCGACCCCGGCTGCTACATCGCCGCCTGCGAGGCGCTCGCCTCCTTCGACGTACGGCCGCAGCTCGGCGGCGTCACGGTGCCCACGCTCGTCCTCGTCGGCTCGGACGACCAGGTCACCGGCCCCGCCGAGGCCCGCACGCTGGTCGCCGGGATACCGGACGCCCGTCTCGCCGTCGTACCCGGCGCCTCCCACCTCGTACCGGTCGAGCAGCCCGCCGCCGTCACCGATCTGCTGGTCCGGCACTTCTCCACCGCCTGGCAGCCCGCGTACGACTCCACGACCGGCCAGATGGCCATCGTCGCCGCCCCCGTCAAGCCGGTCCTGGTCGCCCCGCCCGCCCAGCCCGCGCCCGTCGCCGAGATCGCCCCGGCCGTCGTGGCACCGCAGACGACGGGACGCCCGGACCCGTACGACGCGGGGATCAAGGTCCGGCGCGAGGTGCTCGGGGACGCGCACGTCGACCGGGCGCTGGCGCAGGCGGACGAGTTCTCGGGGGACTTCCAGGAGTTCATCACGCGGTATGCCTGGGGTGAGATCTGGGACAGACCCGGGCTCGACCGGCGCTCCCGCAGCTGTGTCACCCTCACCGCCCTGGTCGCCGGCGGTCACATGGACGAACTCGCCTTCCACACCCGCGCCGCCCTGCGCAACGGCCTCACGCCGAACGAGATCAAGGAAGTGCTGCTGCAGGCGGCCGTCTACTGCGGCGTGCCGGCGGCGAACAGCGCCTTCAAGGTCGCCCAGCAGGTCATAAGGGAGGAGACCACTCCGCAGGAGTGAGGACCCGCAGCGGTCGGATCCGCAGGAGCGGGCATCCGCAACCGGCGCGCGTCAGGATGGAGCCATGAAGCTCACGAAGAAGTCGCACGCCTGCGTCCGGCTCGAGAAGAACGGGCAGACGCTGGTTCTCGACCCCGGCGGATTCAGCGAGGAGGACGCCGCGCTCGGCGCGGATGCGATCCTCGTCACGCACGAGCACCCCGACCACTTCGACGAGGGACGGCTGCGGGCGGCCATGGAGGCCGATCCGGCCGCCGAGATCTGGACGCTCGGCTCCGTCGCGGAGCAGATCGCGGCAGCGTTCCCGGGCCGTGTGCACACCGTCGGCCACGGCGACACCTTCACCGCCGCCGGCTTCGACGTCCAGGTCCACGGCGAACTGCACGCCGTCATCCACCCGGACATCCCGCGCATCACCAACGTCGGCTACCTCGTCGACGGCGGCAAGGTCTTCCATCCCGGCGACGCCCTCACCGTTCCCGACCGCCCGGTGGAGACGCTGATGCTGCCGGTCATGGCCCCCTGGAACAAGATCGCTGAGGTCATCGACTACGTCCGTGAGGTCAAGCCGCAGCGCACCTACGACATCCACGACGCCCTGCTCACCGACCTGGCCCGGCCGATCTACGACCGCCAGATCGGCGGCCTCGGCGGCGCCGAGCACCTGCGCCTGACGCCGGGGGACTCGGCGGAGGTGTGAGCGGTCCCACCCCGGGCGGGACCGGGTTGTCAGTCCCGCCCGGTAGGTTGTCAGGCATGCGCATCGCGACCTGGAACGTGAACTCGATCACCGCCCGCCTGCCGAGGCTCCTGGCCTGGCTGGAGAGCAGCGGCACCGACGTGCTGTGCCTCCAGGAGGCCAAGGTTGCCGAGGACCAGTTCCCGTTCGACCCGCTGCGCGACCTCGGCTACGAGGCGGCGGTCAACGCGACCGGCCGGTGGAACGGCGTGGCGGTGCTCTCCCGCGTCGGCCTCAAGGACGTCGTCAAGGGCCTGCCGGGCGACCCCGGCTTCGACGATGTCGTCGAGCCCCGAGCCATCTCCGCGACCTGCGGCCCGATCCGCGTCTGGTCGGTGTATGTGCCGAACGGCCGTGAGGTGGACCACCCCCACTACGCGTACAAGCTCCAGTGGTTCGAGGCCCTCAAGGCGGCCGTGGCCGGCGACGCGGGCGGCAGCCGCCCGTTCGCGGTGATGGGCGACTACAACGTGGCGCCGACGGACGACGACGTCTACGACGTGGCCGCCTTCGAGGGCCTCACCCATGTCACGCCCGCCGAGCGCGCCGCCCTCGCCTCCCTGCGCGAGTCCGGCCTGTCCGACGTGGTCCCGCGCCCCCTCAAGTACGACCACCCGTACACGTACTGGGACTACCGCCAGCTCTGCTTCCCCAAGAACCGCGGCATGCGCATCGACCTGGTGTACGGCAACGAGCCGTTCGCCAAGGCGGTCACCGACTCGTACGTGGACCGCGAGGAGCGCAAGGGCAAGGGCGCCTCTGACCACGCGCCGGTGGTCGTGGATCTCGACGTGTAGGGCGACGCCCTCCAGCCAGTCCGGCGTTTGAGGACGAGGTCGTTCAGGCCGATACGGGGGTTCGCGGGCAGAGCCCCCGGACGGCCACCGTGACGCCGCACGGCGTCACCGCACCAGCGCCCGCAGATCCACCGACCGAGCCAGCGCAGCGAGCCCCGTGTCCCCGGGATGCAGATAGTCCCCGCTGTCGTACGCGGGCAGCAGCCGGGACGGCCGCGCGGGGTCCCGTGCCACCGCGTCGAAGTCGAGCACGCCGTCGAACGCGGTGCCGGAGCGGATCCACTGGTTCACCGCGACCCGTTCGGCGTCGACGGCGGCCGTGCACCGCGCCTCTCCCTCGCACGGCAGGATCGTCGCCGCCAGCATCCGCAGCCCTCGCGCATGCCCCCGGTCCGCGATCGCGCGCAGCCCGGCGATGACCTGCTCCGCGGTCGTGCCCCAGCGCACATCGTTGATGCCCTCGAACACCACCGCCGTACGCGCCGACGTCTGGGCCAGGACATCCCGGTCGAACCGGTACAGGGCGCTCACCCCGGCCGTGTCCGTGGACACCCCGTCACCGGGATACCGGTCGGAGACCACACGGTTGCCGGAGATCCCCTGGTTGAGCACCCCATAGCGGGGGACCACATTCTGGTTCAACAGCCGTGTGGCCAGCACATTGGGCCACCGCCGGTTGGCGTCCGTCGTGGACTTCTCGCCGTCGGTGATCGAGTCCCCCAGCAGCACCACGGACCCCGGCCCACCGCTCACGTCGACACCGGTCAGCAGCGGCCAGCTGGTCAGGACGGTGGGGTAGGCCGATGCGGAGACGTCCGCCGTGTGGTCGCCCGGTGCGCTCACGTACGACCGCTGCTGCGCGAGCCGGTGCACCGGCGCGGCCGGCACGGTCCCGGGCAGATGGAAGCTCACGAGGAGATTGCTGTCCGCGGGCACCTGGAACCCGAGCGGATCGCTGTACGCCTGTGCCCCGGCCGGGATCTCGACGCCCGCGGCACCCCGGAAGAGCACCCGGACGGGCGTCGCCTTCGCCGCCGCGCCCGCCGCCTGCACCGCCACCGTGGCCCTGCCGATCCGCACGGGCGCCGCCGCGAAGGTGTTGTCGAACCGCAGCCGCACCCGCGGCCCGCCCGCCGAGGTGTGCACCACCAGGCGCAGCGTCCGGTCGCTCCACGGCCCCACGGTCGGATAGCCGCCCGTCGCGGCCGCCCAACTCCCCGTCCAGCCGGTGGCCGGGGCCCGTACCGCCAGCGCGAACACATGCAGCCCGGTCGCCCGCGGCAGCCGTACGGACGCGACCTCGCGCCCCGCCAGGATCGGCACGGTGACGACGTACAGCCGCGCCCGCTCGGCGAGTTGGCCGTTCGGGGTGTTGATGTGCGACAGGGCCACCGCCTTGGTGGCGAGCGGGCCGGTGCGCCAGTCGGGGGCGGTCAGGCTGTAGGTCGAGCGGGCGCCGCCGGTGTACGACACCGCCCCCGCGCCGCCTACGTCGAAACCGTCCGTGCCCGCCACGAGGAACGCGAGGGCGTCACCCCGCCCCTGCACCTTCACGTCCTGTCCCGCGGCCAGGACGTTGTCGGCCTTGCCCGGCTGCCGCTTCGGCCAGGTCAGCCGGGCTCCCTGCACGGTCAGCGCCCGGCCGGGCGTCCAGCCGGCTGCCGCCAGGGCCTGCGCGGACAGCGAGCCGCCCGCCCCGTCGAAGTCCGCCTCCGCGGGCCGGGCGTCGTCGCTGACGGCCGTGTTGTCGAAGAGCCGCTCCAGCGGGAGCGGCCCGGCTCTGCGTTCGGCGGCCGCCTGTGCGGAGACCCCCGGCACCAGGACCGCGAAGACAGCGAGGACGACCGCGGAACTCCATACACGTCGGCGCAACTCCGACTCCTCCCGTTCACGACCGCTCAGGACTGCGTATGACTGCGCATGACAACTTCAAGCGAGACGTTCAGGCGCGACACTCGGACGACAGGTTCGCCTGAGACGTTCGGACGAGACGCAAGACGCATCGAGAAGTTAGAGAGGCGCCCGTGACCCGTCAACGCGCCATGCCCGAACTCGGCGTGAACTCGACCGGAATCGGCGGCCAGCGCGCCTGTGGTGCGTTCGGCAGGACGAATGACACGCTGGGCGTATGAAGATCCCTTTTCTGGGCCACCGGCGCGAGAAGCGCGGGGCCCCCGATCCCGAGGGCATCGCCGAACTCCTTGCCGAATGTGAACTCCTGCGCTCCCACGCGTCCCGGGCGGGCGTCGAACTCGACGACACCACTGCCTCGTTGGAGGCGGTCGACCAGTTGGTACCGCGCTGGCGGGAGGACGAGGAGATCCTGCCCTGGCTGGGCAACGACGCCGGTCTGTATCTCGGCACCGTCATCGTGCGCACCGTGCCCGGAGCCGCGTGGAAGATCCGGCCGGACGGTCAGCCGGTCGTACGTCTCGCGTCCGGCCGTGAGTTCGACGTCGTAGCCTCGGGGCGGGAGTGGGCCGCGAGCGGGGTGCCCGAGCTGTCGCAGCTGTATGCGGAAGTCGCGGAAGCGTAAGGCTCTGGCCTGCAGTTCGACATAAGTTCGGTGTAAATACGGCTTATGCCCGAAAAGTGCGTGTCGTGTATTAAGTACACTCTTGCCCGGATAGTTTGCGGAAACCGCTACACAGCTGAGAGTGACTGGGGCTGGGCATGGCTGGCGATCCACTGATCGAGCTGCGTGACGTCAACAAGTACTTCGGGGACCTGCATGTCCTGCAGGACATCAGCCTCACCGTCGGCAAGGGGGAGGTGGTCGTGGTCATCGGCCCCTCGGGATCGGGGAAGTCGACGCTGTGCCGGGCCATCAACCGACTGGAGACGGTCCAGTCGGGCACGATCAAGCTCGACGGACAGCCGCTGCCCGCCGAGGGGAAGGGTCTCGCCCGGCTGCGCGCCGAAGTCGGCATGGTCTTCCAGTCCTTCAACCTCTTCGCCCACAAGACGGTCCTGCAGAACGTCTCGCTGGGCCAGGTCAAGGTCCGCGGCCGCAAGAGGGACGAGGCCGACAAGCGCGCCCACGAACTCCTGGAGCGCGTCGGCGTGGCCGACCAGGCGGACAAGTACCCCGCGCAGCTCTCCGGCGGCCAGCAGCAGCGCGTGGCCATCGCCCGAGCCCTCGCGATGGAGCCCAAGGCGATGCTGTTCGACGAGCCGACCTCCGCACTCGACCCCGAAATGATCAACGAGGTCCTCGAGGTCATGCGCCAACTCGCCCAGGACGGCATGACGATGATCGTCGTCACCCATGAGATGGGCTTCGCCCGCTCGGCCGCCAACCGCGTCGTGTTCATGGCCGACGGCCGCATCGTCGAGGACCGCAGCCCCGAGGAGTTCTTCACCCACCCCAGCAGCGAGCGCGCCCGGGACTTCCTCTCGAAGATCCTCCATCACTGAGCGGGGAGTACGACCCATGCCGAGAAGAACGGCGTTTGTGGACACCGCAATCCCCTCCGCGTCCGACCTCGACTACGATGTTCCGTCCGTCCCCAAAGCCGTGGTGGTGACCTCGGCCGCGACCAGGGACGCTGCTGCCGGGTGGGGATCCCCCCACGGCCCCTAGCAACAGGGGCAGCAGGGGGCAGCAGTTACAGAGCCATACCCGCCCGGCGCCGGCCGGAGATCACTGCTCGCGCAGTGGAATCGACACGTACGACGGGTCGTTCGCCGGCGAGGAGAAGGTCAGCCGCGCGCCGGACGGGTTGTGCTCGATGTAGAGCGGGTCGACCGTGTCGACGACCAGGGCCAGCCGGTGCCCTGCCGGGACGTCGTAGGCCGTGGAGTACAGCTCCAGGTCGACGCCGAACGGCTTCCCGGGAGTACGTCCGTGGAAGGTGTACGGCGCGTTGCTGACCAGCTTGCCGAGGCCGAGCGGGCCCACGTCGTACAGGTAGGCGACGAGGGTGCCGCTCTCCTTGGTCGGAGTGACGGTGGTGTGCAACTTCGCCGTGCCGCGCACGTGCTGGGCCGTGGCGTACTTCTCGGACTGCCACACGCCCGCCCAGAGCCGGGGGAGCAGCGGGATCGAGGCCATCGGGGGCAGCTGGGCCACCTGGTCGAGGATGCTGGACAGGAAGACGACTCCGCCGTCCGCACCCGAGTTGACGTTCGTGCGGATCGTGGTGCTGCCGCCGAGGGCGATCTTCTTGTTCGTCGCGCCGACCGACTTCCAGTCCGGGTAGCCCTCGTAGTCCCCCGCGGAACGGGACTTGAGCTGGACCGGCAGCTCGCGGTTGATGCCGTTGTCCTCGCCCTTGAGGTAGTGGTCGAACCAGCGCTCGGTGTCCGTCCATACGTCGTTGGGCAGTCCGAACAGGCCGGTCAGCTCGGGGGTGGCGTGGTCGCCCGGGCGGAACTCCAGGCGCTTGGGGCCGGTCAGCTTCTCGTAGAAGTCCGCGTACTGGTTGGGCGGGAAGACCGTGTCGCCCCAGGCGTTGGCCATCATCACCGCTGCGCCGCTCTTGTTGAGTTGATCCACGTATGTTGCGGCCGAACGTTTCTTCCCCCAGTTGATGATGTCCTGTTCCCTGGACAGGTCGGAGGCGTAGAAGTCGTCGAAGATCTGGCGGAGTTCGGCGCTCTGACGGCCGGTGACCAGGCTCGCGCCGTCCAGCAGTCCGGCGGCCTGGAGGTGCTGGGTGCGGCCGGCGTAGATCGAGCCGATGAGGTCGGCCCAGCCGCTGAGGGCGGCGACCGCCCTGACCCGCTTGTCGTGCGCGGCGGCAAGGAGGCTGATGCCGGCGCCGTACGAGACGCCCGCCATGCCGATGTGCTGTGCGTCGGAGGGGGTGTTGGCGAGCGCCCAGTCGATCACCTTGGACGCGTCGGCTATGTCGGGCGGGCCCGCCACTTCTATCTCGCCGCCCGACTGCCAGAAGCCGCGCACGTTGTAACTGACCACGATGTAGCCCGAGTTCGCGAGCTTCTGGGCCTGTGCGAAGTACTCGACCTGGGGCAGGCCCCAGCTCGTGGGCATGACGAGCAGCGGGTAGCGGCGCGAGCCGTCGGCGCCGTCCGGCGTGACGACGTTCGCCTTGAGGGTGGTGCCGCCGTCGCCGGTGATGTCGACGAAGCGGACGCCGTTCGGGGCGGCTTGGGCGGCGGGGGCGAGCCCGAGGGCGCTACCGGCGACCAGGGTCGCGGAGACGACGCCCACGGCGGTCGTGCGCAGGGCCTTGCTTTGGTGTCCCACGGGTCACTCCTCACTCGTGTCAGTGCAAAGTGACCCGACGGTAACCGCGGCCCCTTACCGCAAGTAACCCGTCGGTAAGTTACGTGCCAGTAACGATTACTGGAATGTGTTGGACCTCAGGAGGAGCGATGGCTATTTCGCGCGGGCGCGGGTGTCGGCAACGGTGCCTGCGCCGCCCGTGTGACGTCCGCGACCAGCTCCACGACATCCGGGCCGTACGCCTGCGAGTTGACCACCTTCAGCAGCAGGACGAAGGAGCCGGTGCCGTGTTTGCGGGTCAGCCGCTCGTGGTTGCGGGCGAGGTAGCGGGTGGCGGCCTGGTTGGTGATCGCGGTCTGCCCGCAGAACAGGAAGACGGGACGGGGGCCCTGGCTCTCGCCGACGGTGAGCCGGGCGAGGAGCGCGTACTCCTCCTTGCCGACCTCCACCCGGTAGCGCTCGGAGCCGATCTGGACGGCGCCCCGGTCCGGGCCGGGTTCGGCGTCGACGTTCACCCGCACCCCGGGCAGCAGGGAGGCCAGGTGTGCCGTCATGCGGCGGTTCGACGCCGGGCCGCCGACGCAGAACTCGGTGCGCTCCCCGAAGCCCTGGCGTGCCGCGTCGTGCGGGATGATCTGGGCGTGGGCGTTGCAGTCCTTGATCAGCGCCGCGAGTTCGAGCAGCGCGAACACGTCGTATCGCATCACCGTGAGCTCGGGTCCGCCGGCGCCGCGGTTCACCACCAGCAGGGACTCGGCATTGTCGGGCAGCCCGAAAAATGCCTGCTTGCGGCGTAGTTTCCGCTTCCACAGGTACGTACGGGCAAGCCAGCCGAGGGCGGCACTGATGGCCGCCGCGACCACGCCCAGGACGATGTTGCGCACGTCGTCATTCATGGGCGCGCATGGTAGCGGGCCAACGCAAACCGTTGTTCGACACACGGGGTCACGCGCTCCTGACGGGGGCATGGCGATCGATTAGGCTGCGCCAACAGCCCTTGCCTGGAGGTGCGGATGCGTCGCCCTGTCGCGCGGAAACTGTCGGCTCTGGCGGTCTCGGCCGCCGTGGTGTCAGTGGGTGCCGCAGCGCCCCCTGCCGCGCACAGCAGCCCCGAGAAGGTCCCCGTGGCGGTCGGCTACGGCGGCGCCGTGTCGAGCGTCGACGCGGACGCCTCCGCGGCCGGCATCGAGGTGCTGCGCAAGGGCGGCAACGCCGTCGACGCCGCCGTGGCCACCGCCGCCGCGCTCGGCGTCACCGAGCCCTACTCCGCCGGCGTCGGCGGGGGCGGCTACTTCGTCTACTACGACGCCAAGTCCCGTACGGTGCGGACCATCGACGGCCGCGAGACCGCGCCACTGAGCGCGGACTCCGACCTGTTCGTGGAGAACGGCAAGGCGATCCCCTTCGCCGAGGCCGTCACCAGCGGCCTGAGCGTCGGGACCCCGGGCACGCCCGCCACCTGGCAGAAGGCGCTCGACAAGTGGGGCAGCAAACGGCTCGGCACCGTGCTGAAACCCGCCGAGCGGCTGGCCCGGGACGGCTTCACCGTCGACGACACCTTCCGCTCGCAGACCGCCGCGAACGAGACCCGGTTCCGATACTTCCCAGACACCGCCGAGCTGTTCCTGCCGAACGGCGCCCTCCCGGTCGTCGGCTCCACCTTCAAGAACCCCGATCTCGCCCGCACCTACGCGGAGTTGGCGAAGCGGGGCGTCGGCGCGCTCTACCGGGGCGACATCGCCGAGGACATCGTCGACACGGTCAACCACCCGCCCGTGGACCCGGGCTCCGGCTGGAAGGCCCGCCCCGGCGACCTCACCGCCAAGGACCTGGCCGCCTACCGCACCAAGTCGCAGGCGCCCACCAGGACCTCGTACCGCGGACTCGGCGTGTACTCCATGGCGCCCTCCTCCTCCGGCGGCACGACCGTCGGCGAGGCGCTGAACATCCTGGAGAACACGGACCTGTCGAAGGCGGACGAGGTCCAGTACCTGCACCGCTACATCGAGGCCAGCCGCATCGCCTTCGCCGATCGCGGGCGCTGGGTCGGCGACCCCGCCTTCGAGGACGTACCGACGAAGGACCTGCTGTCGCAGCGGTACGCCGACTCGCGGGAGTGCCTGATCAAGGACGACGCGGTGCTGACCAGCCCGGTCGCGCCGGGCGACCCGCGCAACCCGGCGGCCTGCGGCGCCGGCGGCACGGCCGCCCCGACCACGTACGAGGGCGACAGCACCACCCATCTCACGGTGGCCGACAAGTGGGGCAACGTCGTCTCCTACACGCTCACCATCGAGCAGACCGGCGGCAGCGGCATCACCGTCCCGGGCCGTGGCTTCATCCTCAACAACGAGCTGACGGACTTCTCCTTCACGCCCGCCAACCCGGCCGTGCACGACCCGAACCTGCCGGGTCCGGGCAAGCGCCCGCGCTCGTCGATGTCCCCGACCATCGTCCTCGACCGGCATGACAAGCCCGTCGTGGCGCTCGGTTCGCCCGGTGGCGCGACCATCATCACGACCGTGCTGCAGACCCTGACCGGCTTCCTCGACCGCGGACTGCCGCTGGTCGACGCGATCGCCGCGCCGCGCGCCAGCCAGCGCAACGCGGCCCAGACCGAGCTGGAACCCGGGCTCGACAGCGAGTCGAAGGCCCGGCTGGAGGCCATCGGCCACTCCTTCAAGCCCAACCCCGAGATCGGCGCCGCCACCGCTGTGCAGCGGCTGCCGGACGGGAAGTGGCTGGCCGCCGCCGAGACGGTACGGCGGGGAGGTGGCTCGGCGATGGTGGTGCGGCCGGCGTCGTAGCGCCCGCGTGGGGCGTCACAGCTCGGGGGCGGGCGGCAGCTCTTCCGCACGGAAGGTGAGCTTTCCGTCCGCCACGTCCACCGTCACCCGGCCGCCCTCGCCGATCCGGCCGTCCAGGAGCAGCCGGGAGAGCTGGTTGTCGACCTCCCGCTGGATCGTGCGGCGCAGCGGCCGGGCGCCGTACTCGGGCTGGTAGCCGCGCTCGGAGAGCCAGTCGACGGCCGCGCCGGTGAAGTCGACCGAGACGCCCTGGGCGCGCATCAGGCGACGGGTCTTGTCCAGCAGCAGGTTGGTGATCCGCTCCAACTGCTCCGGGGTCAGCCGGCGGAAGACGACGACCTCGTCGATGCGGTTGAGGAACTCGGGCCGGAAGTGCTCGCGCAGCGGCCGCAGGACCCGCTCGCTGCGCGCCTGCTCGTCGGCCTCCTCGTCACCCGCGCCGAACCCGATCCCGGTGCCGCCGCGGCCGATGGCCTCCGAACCCAGGTTGCTGGTCATCACGATGACGGTGTTGGTGAAGTCGACCGTGCGGCCCTGGGAGTCGGTCAGCCGGCCGTCGTCCAGGACCTGCAGCAGGATGTTGAAGACGTCCGGGTGGGCCTTCTCGACCTCGTCGAGCAGGAGCAGCGAGTACGGGTGCCGGCGCACCACCTCGGTGAGCTGCCCGGCCTCCTCGTGGCCGACGTACCCGGGCGGGGCGCCGACCAGGCGGCTGACGGTGTGCCGTTCCTGGTACTCGCTCATGTCCAGGCGGACCATCCGCTCCTCGCTGCCGAACAGCGCCTCGGCGAGGGCGCGGGCCAGCTCGGTCTTGCCGACGCCGGTCGGGCCGAGGAAGAGGAAGCTGCCGATCGGCCGGTCGGGGCTCGCGAGTCCGGCCCGGGAGCGCAGCACCGCGTCGGAGACCACGCGCACCGCGTCGTTCTGGCCGATGACCCGTTCGTGCAGGTGCTCCTCCAGGCCGAGCAGCCGGTCCTTCTCCTCCTCGGTGAGGCTGCTCACCGGGATGCCGGTCTGCCGGGACACGACCTCGGCGATGGCCTCGGCGGTGACCTCCAGATGCTGCCCCTCGTCGGCCTCCTCGTTGTCGGAGGCCTCCGCGATGCGCTGCTTCAACTCGACGATGCGGTCGCGCAGTTGCGTGGCCTGCTCGTACCGCTCGTCGGTGACCGCCTGGTCCTTGTCCCGGTACAGCTGCTCGACCTCGCGCTCCAGGGTCCGTACGTCCGTCCCCTTGGTCCGCGCACCCAGCCGGACCCGGGCGCCCGCCTGGTCGATCAGGTCGATCGCCTTGTCCGGCAGACGGCGGTCGGTGAGATAGCGGTCGGAGAGTTCCACGGCGGCGACGAGCGCCTCGTCGCTGTAACGGACCTGGTGGTGGGCCTCGTAGCGGTCGCGCAGGCCGCGCAGGATCTCGATCGCGTCGGCGGTGGTCGGCTCGGGGACGAGGATCGGCTGGAAGCGGCGGGAGAGGGCCGCGTCCTTCTCGATCCTGCGGTACTCCACCAGCGTGGTCGCGCCCACGACGTGCAACTCGCCGCGTGCCAACGCCGGCTTGAGGATGTTCCCGGCGTCCATGGAGCCGCCCTCGCCGCCGCCTCCGGCGCCCACGACGGTGTGCAACTCGTCGATGAAGACGATCAGTTGGTCGGAGTGCGAGCGGATCTCGCCCACGATGTTGTTGAGCCGCTCCTCGAAGTCGCCCCGGTAGCGGGTGCCCGCGACCACGCCCGTCAGGTCGAGTGCGACCACCCGGCGGCCGCCGAGGATGTCGGGCACGTCGCCGTCCGCGATCCGCTGGGCCAGGCCCTCCACGATCGCGGTCTTGCCCACGCCCGCGTCGCCGATCAGCACCGGGTTGTTCTTGCCGCGCCGGGAGAGCACCTCGACGGTCTGCTCGATCTCCTCGTCCCGGCCGATCACCGGGTCGATACGGCCCCGGCGGGCGAGGTCGGTGAGGTCGCGGCCGTACTTGTCGAGGGTGGGCGTACCGGTCTCGACGCGCGGTCGCTGGTCGACTCGGGGCCGGGACTGGGAGCTGTCCGAGGCCTCGGGCGGCATGCCGGGGCCGGAGGGGGCGAAGCGGGCCGCGTTCAGGATGTGACCGGCGGCGGAGTCGGGGTTCGCGGCGAGGGCGCTGAGCACATGCTCCGGGCCGATGTAGCCGGTGCCCCGCGCCCGGGCCAGGTCGTGCGCGTCGAGCAGGGCCCGCTTGGCGGCCGGGGTGAGGGACAGCGACGTCGGCGGCGGGACCTCGCCCGGCGGGTGCTGGACCGGGCCCGACCGCTCGTCGATCTCCGTCGCGAGCGAGTCGGGGTCCGCGCCCGCCCGGGTGAGCAGACTCCGGGTCGGCTCGGCGGACAGCGCGGCACGCAGCAGGTGCTGGGTGTCCAGGTCGCGGCTGCCGTGCTCGGCGGCGTACTGGGCGGCGCCCTGCACCAGCTCGCGGGCCGGCTGACTGAGCAGGCGGCCGATGTCGATCTGGCGGGGGCCGGGGCGCGGTCCGCCGAAGAAGCGGGCGAGGAATTCCCCGAAGGGGTCGTAGTCTTCCGGACCACCAGTGAAGCCGCTGGTCATGGCGTTCCCATCCGGCGTCCCTGCGCGGGCAGGGTCGCCCTCGCTCATCGACGTGCCGGAGTCGGGTAACCCGGGCGCAAGCCGGTTACACCTGGCCGCGTTCGTAGAACACCTTCGCACGATCGGTGGCCGGGGGCACCTTCAGGGAAACGGCGCCCGAGGGCGCCCGCCGAGCCTCACCGGCGGGGGCGCCGCCTCAGCGTGCCGTGAGGATCCGGGGCCCCGACTCCGTGACCGCCACCGTGTGCTCCGCGTGGGCGGCGCGGGAGCCGTCGTTCGTGCACAGGGTCCAGCCGTCCGGTGCCGCGTGGTAGCCGTCCTCGCCGCCGGCGATGAGCATCGGCTCGATGGCGATGACCAGGCCGGCCCGCAGCGGCATGCCCCGGCCTGGAGGGCCTTCGTTCGGCACCGACGGGTCCTCGTGCATCTTGCGGCCGATGCCGTGCCCGCCGAAGCCGTCCGGGATGCCGTATCCGGCCGTCCGGCACACCGAGCCGATCGCGTGGGCGATGTCGCCGAGACGGTTGCCGACGACGGCCGCCTCGATGCCCGCCGTCAACGCCCGTTCCGCGGTCTCGATCAGGCGTATGTCGGCCGGGCGCGCGCTGCCGACCGTGAAGCTGATCGCCGAGTCGCCGGTCCAGCCGCCCAGTTCGGCGCCGCAGTCGATGGAGACCAGGTCGCCGTCGCGCAGGCGGTAGCCGGTCGGGATGCCGTGCACGATCGCGTCGTTCACCGAGGCGCAGATGACCGCGGGGAAGGGGACCGGGGCGAAGGAGGGGCGGTAGCCGAGGAAGGGCGACGTCGCCCCCGCGTCGCGCAGCACCTCGCGCGCCACCTCGTCCAGCTCCAGCAGGGAAACCCCCACGTCGGCGGCCTTGCGTACGGCGGTGAGGGCCTGGCCCACGACCTGCCCCGCCTCGTACATCGCATCGATCGACCGGTTCGTCTTCAGCTCCACCATGCCAATTACTATACCGGTATTAGAATGGTCGCATGGTGCGCACCCCTCTCACCCCCGAAGAGCGTGAACGCGGCGAGCGGCTCGGCCGGCTGCTGCGTGAAGCTCGCGGCGGCCGCAGCATGACGGACGTCGCGGCGAGCGCCGGCATCTCCGCGGAGACGCTCCGCAAGATCGAGACCGGCCGGGCGCCGACGCCGGCCTTCTTCACGGTGGCGGCGGTGGCGCATGCCCTCGGCCTGTCGATGGACGAACTGGTCGGGCGCTGCGCGCCGGTCGCCGAAGCGGCCGCCTGAGGCTGCTGACATGCGGCCCGAGAGGGTGTGCACGTCACGCTCCGGCAGCCTCGGCGTACTCTGCGTCCAGCCGGAAAACTCCTCGTAGCACGTTCGTAACATCACTGGTGTTGCCTAACGGACCGGAGTGCTCCGGTCTGGCGGGAGTTGGGCGATGTCAGTGGATCAACTCCCGGCTCGGATGCGGGAGTTCGTGGACTACCTGGACGGCCTTGTGGCGCGCCTGGACCAGGGCGGCGGCTGGTGCGGGGTGTTCTGGCAGCGCGACCCGGAGGGCATGCAGGCCTGCCTCGACGGACGCGAAGTGCCGCCCTGGGACGTGGTGGAGTCACTCCTGCACGACCTCGCCGGCCAGTACGGCCCCGGCGGCGCCGGCCCCGAGACGGAACGCGCCCGCGCCCTGCACACCGGTGCCCTCGCCACGTACGACGCCCGACCCGGCGGCCGTGACGCCCTCGGGGACCGCCTCGACGTCATGCTCCGCGAACAGCGCTACGCCACCGAACGGCAGGCGGAACTGGGCCGGTTGCTCGCCTCGGCTCCCGACCCCCGGGATGTCGACACCATCCGCCTGGACCTCGCCTGGGCCCGCGACGACCACGTACGTGCCACCGCTCGATGCGCCGAACTCCGCGCACGGATGGCCGACTCGGACCGCAGGGCGGCGCGGGCACGGGGGCAGGCGATACTGCGGGGCCGGTCGGGGGAGGAGGGCTTCTTCCGGGCCGACGTCGGGTTCGAGGGTGAGGGCTCCCAGGGTGGCGGCTTCGAGGGCGAGGGGTCCGGGGGCGCCGGCGTCGAGGGGGGCCGGTCCGGAGGTGACGGGTTCGGCGGAGGTGGACCCGGCAGCGGCGCATTCGGACGTGAGGGCCTCGGGGGAGGCCTCCAGGAAGGCGGTCCCGGACGCGATCGGTATGGACGCGATCGGTATGAGGGAGCCGGCCTCTCCGGACCGACCGCGCCCGGAGGCGACGGGTTCAGGGATGGCGGGCCCGGAGACAACAGGTTCGGGCGTGACGGCTTCGGGCGCGGCCCGTCCGGGGACGGCGGCCCCCAAAGCGACCGGTCCGCCACTGCGGGCACGGTCAGCGAGGGCTTCGGCGGCGAAGGGCCCGCGGCCGTCGACCGTACGCAGCCGAGCGAGGCCTATTCCGCCGGCGGTGGCAGTCACACCATGCCGCGTCAGCGCGCCGCGCAGCCGGGGGCGGCGGAGCATGGGAGGGCGTCCGGGGCGGCGCCGGAAACCTGGCGCGGAGGGCGTGGAGATGCCTCTGCCCCGTCGGCGGCCGAGCCGATGGCTGACGCGGCGCGCCCGGTCGAGGAGCAGGCAGACGCCTCCGTCCGCGAAGCCGGCCGGCCCGACGAGCGACCGGCGCCGCGCAAACGCCGTCGAGGCAGCGCCCGCTTCGCCGGGATCGACGAGGAGGAGGCCGCTCCCGTAGCCGTACCGCCGACCGCCCTGCCCAGCCTCCCCGCTCAGCCCGTCGCCACCCGCCGCACCCCACGCGGAGCCCGATTCGCCGGCGCCGCCGAGGAAGCGCCCGCTTCCCCGGACCTCCAGCCGCAGGCCGGGCCCGCCGATGCCGAGGACCGGCGGGAGGTCGCCGGCGTCGTGGAGACGCTGCTGCGCCTGCGCGCCGCGGGGCGTAGTGGTGAGGCGCACGCGCTGCTCGTCGAGGCCGCGTACTGGCCCGCCCGCCGCATCCCGCTGCTCGCCGCCCAGATGCAGCGTGCCGGTCTCGGAGCCGACTGGGCGACCCTGCTGTGGGAGGCCGCCTCGCTGCCCGCCGAGCGGCTCGTCGCCGCGGCCGACGCACTGACCGCGGCGGGGCGTGCCGACGACGGGGAGCAGATCCTGCGCCAGGGCGTGGTGCGGCCCGCGAACGAGATCGGACAGGCCGTCGTGGGGCTGGCCGGTGCGGGACGGCACCGCGAGGTCCGCGCCCTGCTCGACGCATACGTCCGCGTCCGCACACCGGAGGAGGCCGCCCGCAGCGCCGCACCCGACCCGAAGACGCTCGTACCGCTGCTCCTCGCAGCCGCGCAGGGTGTCTCGGACGAGTGCCAGTGGGACCTCGTCCACGCCCTGCGGGTGGCCGGCTTCACGGCGTGACGCCCTCGGTCCCCGGCGACAGGCGCCCCTGAGTGACGTCCACCCTGGCGCCACTACCGTCACACCCACCCCACCGGCCCCATCCATCACCCGCAGGAGTGTGAAACGTGATCGACTCAGCGGGTTAACGACGATGGTCTTGGCAAGGCTGTTCCAGGGGCTTACTTTCGAGCCTCTACGGCCCCCCTCTACGGGCGTAGAGGCTCTGACGTCCCGTCGAAGGAGCAGCTCATGGCCAACGTCGTACGCGCCGCTCTGGTCCAGGCCACCTGGACCGGGGACACCGAGTCCATGGTGGCGAAACACGAGGAGCACGCCCGCGAGGCGGCCCGGCAGGGCGCCAAGATCATCGGCTTCCAGGAAGTCTTCAACGCTCCCTACTTCTGTCAGGTCCAGGACCCGGAGCACTACTCCTGGGCCGAGCCGGTCCCCGACGGGCCGACCGTGCGGCGTATGCAGGAGCTCGCCCGCGAGACGGGCATGGTGGTCGTCGTCCCCGTCTTCGAGGTCGAGCAGTCCGGCTTCTACTACAACACCGCCGCAGTGATCGACGCCGACGGATCCTTCCTCGGCAAGTACCGCAAGCACCACATCCCGCAGGTCAAGGGCTTCTGGGAGAAGTACTACTTCAAGCCCGGCAACATCGGCTGGCCCGTCTTCGACACGGCGGTCGGCAAGGTGGGTGTCTACATCTGCTACGACCGCCACTTCCCGGAGGGCTGGCGGCAACTCGGCCTCAACGGCGCCCAGTTGGTCTACAACCCGTCGGCCACCCACCGCGGGCTCTCCTCCTACCTCTGGCGCCTCGAACAGCCCGCCGCGGCCGTCGCCAACGAGTACTTCATCGCCGCGATCAACCGGGTCGGTGTCGAGGAGTACGGCGACAACGACTTCTACGGGACGTCGTACTTCGTGGACCCGCGCGGCCAGTTCGTCGGGGAGACCGCGAGCGACAAGAACGAGGAACTCGTCGTCCGTGACCTCGACTTCGACGTGATCGACGAAGTGCGGCAGCAGTGGGCCTTCTACCGCGACCGCCGCCCCGACGCCTACGAAGGGCTGGTGCAGCCGTGACCAAGGACCTGCTGGGACGCCACCGCGCCGTCATGCCGGACTGGCTCGCCCTGTACTACGAGGAGCCGCTGGAGATCACCCACGGCGAGGGCCGCCACGTGTGGGACGCCGCGGGCAACCGGTACCTCGACTTCTTCGGCGGCATCCTGACGACGATGACCGCGCACGCGCTGCCCGAGGTGACGAAGGCGGTCAGCGAACAGGCCGGGCGGATCATCCACACCTCGACCCTGTACCTCAACCGGCCGATGGTCGAACTCGCCGAGCGCATCACTCAGTTGAGCGGCATCCCGGACGCCCGCGTCTTCTTCACCACCTCCGGCACCGAGGCCAACGACACCGCCCTGCTGCTCGCGACGGCCTACCGGCGCAGCAACACGATCCTCGCGATGCGCAACAGCTACCACGGCCGCTCCTTCAGCGCCGTCGGCATCACCGGCAACCGCGGCTGGTCCCCGACCTCGCTGTCCCCGCTCCAGACGCTGTACGTCCACGGTGGGGTGCGCACCCGCGGTCCCTACGCCGCACTCGGCGACGAGGACTTCATCGCCGCCTGCGTCGACGACCTGAAGGACGTCCTCGGCCACACCCGCCCGCCCGCCGCCCTGATCGCCGAGCCCGTCCAGGGCATCGGCGGCTTCACCTCCGGGCCCGACGGGCTGTACGCCGCCTTCCGCGAGGTGCTCGCCGAGCGCGGCATCCTGTGGATCGCCGACGAGGTGCAGACCGGCTGGGGCCGCACCGGCGACCACTTCTGGGGTTGGCAGGCGCACGGCCGGTCCGGTCCGCCGGACATCCTGACCTTCGCCAAGGGCATCGGCAACGGCATGTCCATCGGCGGTGTCGTCGCCCGCGGCGAGATCATGAACTGCCTGGACGCCAACAGCATCTCGACCTTCGGCGGCACCCAGATCACCATGGCGGCCGGCCTCGCCAACCTGTCGTACCTGCTGGAACACGACCTCCAGGGCAACGCCCGGCGCGTCGGCGGGCTGCTCCTCGAACGGCTGCGGGCCGTCGCGGCGCAGGTGCCGCACGTGCGGGAGGTGCGCGGCCGGGGCCTGATGCTGGGCATCGAACTCACCCGGCCCGGCACCGACGAAGCCGACCCGGTCGCCGCGGCGGCGGTGCTGGAAGCGGCCCGCGAGGGCGGCCTCCTCATCGGCAAGGGCGGCGGTCACAACACCACGGCCCTGCGCATCGCCCCGCCCCTGTCCCTCACCGTCGCGGAGGCCGAGGAAGGCGCCGCGATCCTCGAGAACGCTCTGAGGAGCATCTAGCAGGAGTCACCTGAGTACCTGTGAGTACCTGAGCAAGGGAACGCCGCCATGACCATCGCCTCGGAGCCTTGGGAGCCCTTGGAGCCTTCGGAACCCCTGGAACCCGCTCTGTCGGTCCGGCAGGTCCTCACCCTGGAGCGGGTGCTCGCCGGGGAGCCCGAGGTGGTGGCCGGCGCCGGTCAGCTCGACCGGCCGGTGCGCTGGGTGCATGTCGCCGAGGCGCCGGACGTCGGGGTGATGCTCAGCGGCGGCGAGATGGTGCTCACCACCGGGGTGCTGCTCGCCGGGGACGAGGACAAGCAGGCCGAGTACATCCGCTCCCTGCACCGGGCCGAGGCGGCGGCCGTCGTGCTGGGCCTGGGCCGGGCGTTCCCCGCACCGCCGGACGTGATGCGGCGGGCGGCCGAGCGGTGCGGGCTGCCCATGGTCGTCCTGCACCGGCCGTTCCCCTTCGCCGAGCTCACCGAGGAGGTCCAGTCGCGGCTCGTGCGGCGGAAGTTCGCCGCGGTCAGCCTCTCGGAGGCCGTACGGACCGCACTCACCGGACTCATCACCGCGGGCGCCCCGCTGCAACGGCTCCTCGACGAGGTCGCCTCGCACAGCGCCTGCCCCGTCGTCGTCACCAACCTCGCGCACCGCGTCCTCGCCACGGCGGGGGAGCGGTCGGCCGTGGACGACGTGCTGCGCGACTGGGAGCGGATCGCCCGTCAGGCCGGCGGCAGCGAGGGCGACGGCTGGATCCGGGCCGAGCTCGCCGGGCGCGGTGAGCGGTGGGGCCAGATCATGCTGTGCGGCCATCGCGGTGACACCGCCACCGGCCGGCTGCTCGCCGAGCGCGCCGCCGAGGCCCTCGTCCTGCACCGGATGCTCGGCGGCAACTCCGCGCACAGCTGGGAGGAGCAGTCCGCGCAGAGCCTGCTGACCGACCTCGTCAGCGGGGTCGTACCGGCGAGGCAGCTGCTGCCACGTGCGCGAGCCGCCGGTCTGCCGGTCAACCGGCGCACCTTCGTACCGCTGGTCGTGCGGGACTGCGAGCCGGCCCAACTGGAGCGCGTGCTGCGGATGCTGGGCCTGTCCGGGATCGCCGCCGAACTCGCCGAAGGGGCGACCGCCGTGCTGCTCAGCCTCGCCCGGGACCAGGACGCCGCCGTGCTCGCCGCGAACTTCGCCGCCCGGGTGCGCTCCGAATCCGGGGCCGAACAGACCGTCGTGGCCGCCGCCGACGCTCGCTGCGGTTGGGACGACGTGCCCGCCGGACTGCGCGAGGCCCAGCATGTCGCCGAAGCCGTCGCCGACTCCTCCACCGCCCTCGACCTCCCGGCCGTCGTCCGCCTCAAGGACGTCCATCTGCGCGGCCTGATCCGGCTGTTGCGGGACGATCCGCAGGTCCAGTCGTTCGCGGAGCGGGAGTTGGACGGGCTGCTGTGCGCGGCCGACGAGGACATGCTGGCCGTACTGCGGACGTATCTCGCGACCGGCCGCAACAAGTCCCGCACCGCCCAGCTCCACCATGTCTCGCGGCCCGCGCTCTATCGCCGCCTGGAGGCGATACAGACGCGGCTCAGCGTCGACCTCGACGACTTCGAGCAGGCCGCATCCGTGCACATCGCACTCCTCGCGCACGACGCGCAACAAGCCTGAAACCTGCCACGACCTGGGAAAACGGCGGTGAAACATGGGATCACGACAGGGTGACACCGTGGCACGCCGCATGCCCGTAGACGTGACACCGTGCAACTCAAACCGGCGTACCGGACTTCCTAGCCTTCTCGCACACCGAGCGACCGGAGGTCCCCATGAGCCGAGTGATCCGTGCCGCCCTCTTCCAGACCGCGTGGACGGGCGACAAGGAATCGATGATCCAGGTGCACGAGCAGGCGGCCCGCGACGCGGCCGCGCAAGGTGCTCAAGTGCTGTGCTTCCAGGAGCTGTTCTACGGGCCCTACTTCTGCCAGGTCCAGGACAAGGCGTTCTACGAGTACGCCGAGCAGATCCCCGAGGGCCCGACCGTCCGCCGCTTCCAGGCGCTGGCCAAGGAGCTGGGCATCGTCCTCGTGCTGCCGATGTACGAGGAGGAGCAGCCCGGGGTCCTCTACAACACCGCCGCAGTGATCGACGCGGACGGCTCCTACCTCGGCAAGTACCGCAAGACCCACATCCCCCAGGTCCAGGGATTCTGGGAGAAGTTCTACTTCCGCCCGGGGAACAGCGGCTGGCCGGTCTTCGAGACGGCCGTCGGGAAGATCGGCGTGTACATCTGCTACGACCGCCACTTCCCGGAAGGCTGGCGGGCGTTGGGCCTGGCCGGCGCCGAGATCGTGTTCAACCCCTCGGCCACCTCCCGTGGGCTCTCCCGCTACCTGTGGCAGCTGGAGCAGCCCGCGGCGGCCGTCGCCAACGAGTACTTCGTGGGCGCGATCAACAGGGTCGGCGTGGAGGACCTCGGCGACAACGACTTCTACGGCACCACCTACTTCGTGGACCCGGAGGCCCAGTTCGTCGGGGAGGTGGCCTCCGACAAGGAGACCGAACTCGTCGTGCGCGACCTGGACCTGGCCAAACTCCGCGAGGTCCGCGACCGCTGGCAGTTCTACCGCGACCGGGCGCCGGGGGCCTACACGCCGCTGACCGCCCCCTGACCGCACCGACCGCACCGTTCACATCGCGAGTCACACTGCGAGGAGAGGGACCATGACCAGCCGTACCGTCATCCGCGGCGGTCTCGTCATCACCGCGTCCGACGAGATGCACGCCGACGTCCTGATCGAGGACGGCCGTATCGCCGCCCTCGCCGCGAGCGGCACCCAGGTCGCCGAGGCCTGGACGGCCGAGCGGACCATCGACGCCACCGGGAAGTACGTCATCCCGGGCGGCGTCGACGTCCACACCCATATGGAGCTGCCGTTCGGCGGCACCTTCGCCTCCGACACCTTCGAGACCGGCACCCGGGCCGCCGCCTGGGGCGGTACGACCACGATCGTCGACTTCGCCGTGCAGAGCCAGGGCCACTCGCTGCGCGAGGGCCTCGACGCCTGGCACGCCAAGGCGGAGGGCAACTGCGCGATCGACTACGGCTTCCACATGATCGTCTCCGATGTGAACCAGGAGACGCTGAAGGAGATGGACCTGCTGGTGGAGGAGGGGGTGACCTCCTTCAAGCAGTTCATGGCCTACCCCGGCGTCTTCTACTCCGACGACGGCCAGATCCTGCGCGCCATGCAGCGCTCCGCCGAGAACGGCGGCCTGATCATGATGCACGCCGAGAACGGCATCGCGATCGACGTGCTGGTCGAGCAGGCGCTGGCGCGGGGCGAGACCGATCCCCGCTACCACGGCGAGGTCCGCAAGGCGCTCCTCGAAGCCGAGGCCACCCACCGGGCCATCAGGCTCGCCCAGGTCGCCGGCGCTCCCCTGTACGTCGTGCACGTCTCGGCCACGGAGGCGGTGGCCGAGCTGACGCGGGCGCGCGACGAGGGGCTGAACGTCTTCGGGGAGACCTGCCCGCAGTACCTGTTCCTGTCCACGGACAACCTCGCCGAGCCCAACTTCGAGGGCTCGAAGTACGTGTGCTCGACGCCCCTTCGGCCCAAGGAGCACCAGGCCCAGCTGTGGAAGGGGCTCAGGACGAACGACCTCCAGGTCGTCTCCACCGACCACTGCCCCTTCTGCTTCGTCGGCCAGAAGGAGCTGGGCCGGGGCGACTTCTCGAAGATCCCCAACGGTCTGCCGGGCGTCGAGAACCGGATGGACCTGCTGCACCAGGCCGTCGTCGACGGTCACATCTCGCGCCGCCGCTGGATCGAGATCGCCTGCGCGACCCCGGCCCGGATGTTCGGCATGTACCCGAAGAAGGGCACCATCGCGCCGGGTGCGGACGCCGACGTCGTGATCTACGACCCGCAGGCCGAGCAGGTCATGTCCGCCGTCACTCACCACATGAACGTCGACTACTCGGCGTACGAGGGCAAGCAGACCACCGGCCGGGTGGAGACGGTCCTCTCGCGCGGCGAACTCGTCATCACCGAGCGGGAGTACACCGGGCGCGCCGGGCACGGCGTCTACACGCCCCGCTCCACCTGTCAGTACCTCAACTAGGAGCGGAGCACATGGACTTCGGACTCGTCCTGCAGACCGACCCGCCGGCCTCGCGGGTCGTCAGCCTCATGAAACGCGCCGAGCGCAGCGGCTTCAGCCACGGCTGGACCTTCGACTCGGCCGTGCTGTGGCAGGAACCGTTCGTCATCTACAGCCAGATCCTCGCCAACACCCAGAAGCTGACGGTCGGCCCGATGGTGACCAACCCGGGCACCCGTACCTGGGAGGTCACCGCCTCCACGTTCGCCACCCTCAACGACATGTTCGGCAACCGCACGGTCTGCGGCATCGGCCGCGGCGACTCGGCCATGCGCGTCGCCGGCCGCAAGCCCAACACCCTGGCCCGCATCAGCGAGGCCATGAAGGTCATCCGCGCGCTCGGCAGCGGCCAGGAGGCCGACCTCGGCGGCGGCACGGTCGTCAGGTTCCCGTGGATCAAGCCGGGCGCCCAACTCCCCGTCTGGATGGCGGCGTACGGCCCGAAAGCCCTGAGGATGACCGGCGAGGAGGCCGACGGGTTCATCCTGCAGCTCTCCGACCTCTATCTGACCGAGTACATGGTCAAGGCGGTGAAGCAGGCCGCCGTCGAGGCGGGTCGTGACCCGTCCGAGGTGAAGATCTGCGTCGCCGCGCCGGCGTACGTCACCGAGGACGACTCGCCCGCGCAGCTCGCCCACGCCCGCGAGCAGTGCCGCTGGTTCGGCGGAATGGTCGGCAACCACGTGGCCGACCTGGTGTCGAAGTACGGTGAGCACTCCGCCGCCGTGCCCGACGAACTCACCGAGTACATCAAGGCCCGCGAGGGGTACGACTACTCCCACCACGGACGCGCCGACAACCCCGACACCGCGTTCGTGCCCGACGAGATCGTCGACCGGTTCTGCCTGATCGGCCCGGTCGAGAAGCACATCGAGAAGCTGAACGCCCTGCGTGAGCTGGGCGTCGACCAGTTCGCCGTCTACGACATGCACGACGCGCAGGAAGCCGTGATCGACGCATATGGCGCGTCGGTCATCCCGGCCGTCAACTCCTGATCCCCGCCCGCACCCTGGCGCCACCCGACCCCCCCACCCCCTTGTCTCCCTCCCCGCGGTCCGGGCCTCCCCGCCGCCGTCCTCGGGGAGGGCCCAAGGCCCCCGCGCGGCCTTTCCCGTCCCGTTCTGATCGATTGGCCTGCCCATGACCGAAACAGTCCCCACGGGGTCGCCGATATCCCAGTCCGCCGACGCCGGCGGACGGATCGAGCTCGCCCCCGAGGCATTCCCCGCCAACAGCCCCTTCGCCAACGAGGACCTGCGTCCCGTCCCGGTCGCCGAGCGCAAGTGGACGACGTACAACTTCGCGGCCCTGTGGATCTCCATGGCCCACTGCATCCCCAGCTGGACACTCGCCTCCGGCCTGGTCGCCCTCGGCATGGACTGGAAGCAGGCCGTCTTCACCATCGCCCTGGCCAACGTCATCGTGCTGCTGCCGATGCTGGCCACCGGGCACGCCGGGCCCAAGTACGGCATCCCGTTCCCGGTGCTGGCGCGGGCCTCCTTCGGGCTGCGGGGCGCCAACATCCCGGCGCTGATCCGGGCGGCCGTGGCCTGCGGCTGGTTCGGCATCCAGACCTGGATCGGCGGCAGCGGCATCTTCGCGCTGGGGTCCAAGCTCACCGGCGGCGGATGGGAGAACGCCGGGAAGATCGCGGGCAATCCATGGCCCCTGTGGCTGTGCTTCCTCCTCTTCTGGGCGCTGCAGATCGCGATCATCTACCGCGGCATGGACTTCCTGCGGCACTTCGAGAACTGGGCCGCGCCCTTCGTGATCGTCGGCGCGCTCGTGCTGCTGGTCTGGATCGCGGTCAAGGCGGACGGGTTCGGCGCGCTGCTCGACCAGCCGTCGAAGCTGGGCTGGGGCCCCGACTTCTGGCCGGTCTTCTTCCCGTCCCTGATGGGGATGATCGGTTTCTGGGCGACCTTGTCCCTCAACATCCCCGACTTCACCCGCTTCGGCGCGAGTCAGAAGGCGCAGACCTGGGGGCAGACGCTGGGCCTGCCCACCACCATGACCCTGTTCGCCATCCTCGCCGTCCTCGTCACCTCAGGGTCCGAGGTCGTCTACGGCGAGGCGATCTGGGACCCGGTCACCCTCGCCGCGAAGACCGACAGCACCTTCGGTCTGCTCTTCGCCCTGATCGTCGTCCTCGTCGCCACCGTCTCCGTGAACATCGCGGCGAACGTCGTCTCCCCGGCGTACGACCTGGCGAACCTGGCGCCGAAGCTCATCAACTTCCGTACCGGCGCGCTGATCACCGGTGTCGTCGGCATCCTGATCTTCCCGTGGAAGCTGATCTCCACCCCGGAGTTCTACATCTTCACCTGGCTCGGCGTGGTCGGCGGCCTGCTCGGCACGGTCGCGGGCATCCTGATCGCCGACTACTGGATCGTCCGCCGTACGGTTCTGCACCTCGCGGACCTGTACACGCCCGGCGGGCGCTACTGGTACACGTCCGGCTGGAACTGGCGCGCGATCCTGGCGTTCCTGGTCGGCGGCGTCCTGGCGGTCGGCGGTTCGTACTCGGGCGTCGGCGCCGACGGCTCGAAGACCGGACCGTTCCCGGCCGACGGACTGATCCCGTTCCTCAAGCCGCTGGCCGACTACGGCTGGGCGGTGGGCCTGGGCACCTCGCTGGTGCTGTACGTGCTGCTGATGGCCGGCCACAAGGAACGCGTCGAGGCCTGAGCCCCGGAGGACGGTCAGCCCTTCTGACCGTCCTCCAAGGCGGCCACCGCCTCCCTGGCCGCCTTGATCGCGCCCTTGTTGATCTCGGCCGTGGCAGGCGCCTTGTTCGACTCGAAGTCACTGCCGCTGTAGGTGATGGAGACAAGCGCGTTGGCCGCGCGGACCAGCACCACGCCCTCGCGGGTCTGCTGCTCGTCCTCGGTGGTGAGGTTCACGACGGAGTACCCCGCGTCGCCGACACCGGGGACCTCGCCGCCGCCGCTCTTGTCCGCGACGCGCTCCTTGTAGGACTTCTCCGCCGCCTCGTCGGACTCCGTGACCTCGTAGGACACGTCCAGCCACCGGTAGTCGAAGCCCTGGAGCGCGTTCCACGAGCAGGTGCGGCGCACCTTCGCGTCCGTGGACGGGATCTCCTTGCCGGCCGTCTTGGCGCCCGGGACGAGCTCCTTCACCGACTTCGAGCTCAGGCTGTCGCAGGGTGCGGGCGCGGCGGCGTACGTCTTCGACACGGCGGCCGTCGCGGGGGCCGAGGGCGACTCGTCCCCGCTCTTCTGCGTCGCCGTGTCCTCGGCGGCCGGTGTCGCGGGTCCGGACGACAGTGCCCAGCCCGCCGCGGCGAGCACGACGACGGGCGACAGGCGCGCGGTGAGGGCGAGCGGCAAGGGAAGAGAACGCACGGCGCACATTTCGTGGGGGACGGTGCGGAGGGAGTCCGCACTGCGGACGGGACGCCAGTGTCACATGACTCCCTGTGGGGCGGAAGTGCCAACTCGCTCCGTGCTGACGCGGTTACCGCCGGGTCGCCGGTCGGCCGCAATTACGTGGTGCCCTGGGCCACTTGCTCGGCATCCCGGACGATTTGCGAGGAAAGCGAGCTTTCGATGCGGTCCACGGCCGTGAAGGCGCCGTACGCGACGAGGTGCACCAGACAGTGGTCGGTGTGCTCCGGCCGGCGCCACGCCCGCACGTCCTCGTCCGTGATGCGGTACGGCGCGAGGGCGGCCAGCAGCGCCAGCCGCGCCCCCGGACGCTCCCTGCGGTCCGGGAACCCGTCGAGAGTGAGCGGCGGATGGGTGCCGTCCCAGTCCTGCAAGGTCGCCTCCACGAGGTCGTGGTCGTCGGCGTCGAGGAGGCCCGCGCCCGACATGGCCGCCCTGAGCAGCGCCGCGTACGCGAGGCCGACGGGCGTCCCGGCCGCCCACGCGGGGGCCTCGCCGGGGTCGATCGGGTCGAGCAGGGGCAGGGACACGCCGGGCCGGGCGGGGCGGCGTACGGACCGGGCGAGAGTACGGCCCGCGAGGCTGCGCACCGCCCGGAACCGCTGGACGCCGGCCGGGAGCAGGTTCTCGGTCAGCAGGGCCGACGCGATGCGGTTGATGAAGTGGAAGGTGAGCGCGGTGCCGAGATAGGCGGGGGCGTGCTCGCGCGGGAACGGATACGGCGTGAGGTCGGCGCCGGGCACGCGCGTGTGCCGCCCCCAGTCCAGCACGCGTGCGTGCTCCTCGTTCTCCGGTTGCTCCCCGCGGGCCAGCCGCTCGGCGAGCGCGTGGTCTCCGGTGGCGTGCAGGAGCACGGTGTGCGCGTCCACGCAGAACGGGCACTTGTTGGCGAGCGACACCCCGAGGGCCGCCAGTTCCTTGCCGGTCCGGCTGCCGGCCCCCGCGATCAGCGACTCGCGCAGCAACGCCCAGGCGGGGGCGAGCAGTCCGGGCGCGGAGGACAGCACCACGAAGGTGACGGGTTCGGCGATGCCGAAGTCGAGGGCGATCTGCGCGTACACCTCGGCGACGGTGCCGGTGGCCGACTTGGGCGGGAGGGGCTCGGTGTGACGGAAGGGTGTGGACATGGGCAGTAGCCTGCGCCGCCGGGGTGGGCCCGGTCGTCGTACCGGCGATGGCAGTCGGCGCTGCGACGGCGGGCCGGGCCGGTGCCGGGCACTACTGCGTGGGGAGTAGTCGCAGAGCCGTCCACAGGGGTGACGTCGCTGTCGGTGGCGCCGTCTAGTGTGCGGGCATGAGCGAGCACCGGGTCACACGCGAGCGGCTCGCCGACGCGGCCGTCGGGGTCGTGGTCGGCGTGATCGTGCTGCTCGCCGCCGTGGCGGACGACCGTGCCGGGCTCCTCGACTGCGCGCTGATCGCGCTCGGTTCGCTGGCCCTGGCCGCGCATCGCACGGCCCCGCGCGTGGTCCTCGCCGTCACCACCGGCGCTCTGCTCGCCGAAGTGCTCCATGCCGGGCCTGCCGCCACCCTGGCCATCCCCGTCGTGGGCGCCGTGCACACGGCGTCGCGGACCGGACACCGGGGCACCGCGGCGGCGACCGCCGCACTGTTCCTCGGCGGCTATGTGGCGGCGGGTTCGGCGACCTCGGCCATCGCTCAGGAAACGCTGCTGCTGGCGGGCTGGTTCCTGTGCGCGGTGGTGACGGGCCTCGCCGACCGCAACTGGCAGGCGTATCTGCGCCAGACGGAACAGCGCGCCCTGGAGGCCGAACGCACCCGGGAGGAGGCGGCGTTGCGCAGGGCGGGCGAGGAACGCCTGCGGATAGCGAGGGAGTTGCACGACTCCCTCACGCACAGCATCTCGATCGTCAAGCTCCAGGCGGGCGTCGCCGTGCACCTCGCCCGCAAGCGCCGCGAGGAGGTGCCGCCCGCCCTCCTCGCCATCCAGGAGGCGAGCGGCGAGGCCATGCGCGAGCTGCGCGCCACGCTGGAGGTGCTGCGCACCGACGAGTCGACGGGCACACCGGCGCTGCTCGTGGAGCGGGCGCGGGCGGCGGGGCTCGCGGTCGAGCTGACGGTGACGGGGGAGGAGCGGCCACTGCCGGCGACGGTCGACCGGGCCATGTACCGCATCGTCCAGGAGGCACTGACGAACGCGGCCCGGCACGCGGGTCCGGCGAAGGTCAGCGTTCAACTCACTTACGATGACGGTGACTTGACGATAGGCGTCGAGGACGACGGCGCCGCCGATCCGTCCCGTCCGCCCACCCCCGGCATCGGCCTGACCGGCATGCGCGAACGCGTCACGGCCCTCGGCGGCACTCTGGACGCCGCCCCGCGCGAGGAGGGCGGGTTCGCGGTGCGGGCACGGCTGCCCGTGGGGGAGGCGGGATGACGGACGGCGTGATCAGGGTGGTGCTCGTCGACGGCCAGGCGCTGATGCGGGCCGGCTTCCGGGCCCTGCTGGACGCCGAGGACGGCATCGAGGTGGTCGGCGAGGCGGCGGACGGTGAGCGGGGCCTGGCGCTGATCCGCGCGCAGGTGCCCGACATCGCGCTGATCGACGTACAGATGCCGGTGATGACGGGCATCGAGGCGACCCGCCACATCGCCGCCGACCCGGCCCTGTCCGGAGTCCGAGTCGTGATCCTCACCAACTACGGCCACGACGAGTACGTCTTCGAGGCGCTGCGGGCCGGTGCGAGCGGGTTCCTGCTGAAGGACACCGAACCGGCCGACCTGCTCCAGGCGATCGAGGTGGTGGCGGGCGGGGAGGCGTTGCTGTCGCCGTCGGTGACACGCACCCTGATCGGTGAGTTCGTCTCGCGGCCACCCGACCGGGCCACGGCGCCCGGCCTGGAGTGCCTGACCCGCCGCGAGCGTGAGGTGACGGCACTGGCGGCGCGCGGGCTCACCAACGAGGAGATCGCCGCGCACATGGTGATCAGCCCGTTCACGGCGAAGACCCACATCAGCAGGGCGATGACGAAGCTCGGCGCCCGCGACCGGGCCCAACTCGTCGTGTTCGCCTACGAGTCGGGGCTGGTGGCTCCGCGGGGTTCCGACGCGTCGGCGTGCTGAGCCGCCGGGCCCGACGGTCGCCCCGAGGGTGCCACCTCGAACGCCGCGAGGATCCGCTCGGCGGCCAGCGTCGCCGTCAACTCGCCGTTCCTGACCTGCTCTTCCAGTGTCGGCGCGAGCGCACGGACCGCCGGGTCGGCGTGCAGGCGGCCGAGGAGTTCGTCGCGGACCATGGTCCACGTCCAGTCGACCTGCTGGTCACGGCGCTTGGCGGCGAGCCGGCCGGTGGAGTCGAGCAGGGTCCGGTGCTGTTCGAGCCGGTCCCACACGCCGTCCAGGCCGACCGACTCGCGTCCGCTGCAATGCAGGACGGGCGGCGTCCAGGCGGCGTCCTTGCCGTGCATCAGCCTGAGCGCGCCCGCCAGTTCGCGCGCGGCGGCCCGCGCGTCGCGCTCATGGGGGCCGTCCGCCTTGTTCACGGCGAGCACGTCGGCCAGCTCCAGGACACCCTTCTTGATGCCTTGGAGCTGGTCGCCGGTGCGGGCAAGGGTGAGCAGCAGGAAGGAGTCGACCATGTTCGCGACCGCGGTCTCGGACTGGCCCACCCCGACCGTCTCCACCAGCACCACGTCGTAGCCCGCGGCCTCCATCACCACGATCGACTCGCGGGTGGCCTTGGTGACCCCGCCCAGCGTGCCGGCGGTGGGGGAGGGGCGGATGAACGCGGCCGGGTCGACCGACAGCCGCTCCATCCTCGTCTTGTCGCCCAGGATCGAACCGCCCGTACGACTGGACGACGGGTCCACCGCCAGCACCGCGACCCGGTGGCCGAGCGCGGTGAGCATCGTGCCGAACGCGTCGATGAACGTCGACTTCCCGACCCCCGGCACCCCGCTGACGCCGATCCGCCGAGCCCGCCCGCTGTGCGGCAGCAGCTCGGTCAGCAACTGCTGGGCCAGCACCCGGTGCTGGGGGCGGGTGGACTCGACGAGCGTGATGGCGCGTGCGACGATCGCCCGCTTCCCGTCGAGAACACCCTTCACATACGCGTCGAGATCGATCACAGCTCGTGCCCGAGGTCGGCACCCAGCCGCTGCACCAGGTCGTAGGCCGCGTCCGGGATCACCGTCCCGGGCGGAAACACCGCAGCCGCGCCCATCTCCAGCAGCGTCGCGACGTCCTGCGGCGGGATCACCCCGCCGACCACGATCATGATGTCCTCGCGGCCCTCATCGGCCAGCGCCTCCTTGAGCGCCGGGACGAGGGTGAGGTGACCGGCGGCCAGCGACGACACCCCGACGATGTGCACGTCGGCCTCGACGGCCTGGCGGGCCACCTCGGCCGGGGTCTGGAACAGCGGGCCGACGTCGACGTCGAAGCCGAGGTCGGCGAAGGCGGTGGCGATCACCTTCTGGCCCCGGTCGTGGCCGTCCTGGCCCATCTTGGCGACCAGGATGCGCGGGCGGCGGCCCTCGGACTCCTCGAAGTCGGACACGAGGGTGCGGGTGCGGTCCACGGACGGCGACTCCCCGGCTTCGTTGCGGTACACGCCGGTGATGGTACGGATCTGGCTCGCGTGCCGGCCGTACACCTTCTCCAGGGCGTCCGAGATCTCCCCGACGGTGGCCTTCGCGCGGGCCGCGTTCACCGCGAGCTCCAGCAGGTTGCCCTCGCCGCCGGCGGCCCGGGTGAGCGCGTCCAGCGCGTCCTGGCAGGCCGTCTCGTCCCGCTCCGCCCGCAGCCGCCGCAGCTTCTCGATCTGCTGGGCGCGCACGGAGGAGTTGTCGACCTTGAGCACGTCGATCTGCTCGTCGCTGTCGACGCGGTACTTGTTGACGCCGATGACCGGCTGCCGTCCGGAGTCGATCCGGGCCTGGGTGCGGGCCGCGGCCTCCTCGATGCGCAGCTTGGGGATGCCGGCGTCGATCGCCTTGGCCATGCCGCCCGCCTGCTCGACCTCCTGGATGTGCTGCCAGGCACGGCGGGCGAGGTCGTACGTCAGCTTCTCCACATAGGCGCTGCCGCCCCAGGGGTCGATGACCCGGGTCGTGCCCGACTCCTGCTGGATCATCAGCTGGGTGTTGCGCGCGATGCGGGCCGAGAAGTCGGTCGGCAGCGCGAGCGCCTCGTCGAGGGCGTTGGTGTGCAGCGACTGCGTGTGCCCCTGCGTCGCGGCCATCGCCTCGACACACGTGCGCGTGACGTTGTTGAACACGTCCTGCGCGGTCAGCGACCAGCCCGAGGTCTGCGAATGGGTGCGCAGGGACAGCGACTTGGAGTTCTGCGGCTCGAACTGCTTCACCAGCTTCGCCCACAGCAGCCGCGCCGCGCGCAGCTTGGCGACCTCCATGAAGAAGTTCATGCCGATCGCCCAGAAGAACGACAGCCGGGGCGCGAACGCGTCCACGTCCAGGCCGGCCTCACGGCCCGCGCGGATGTACTCCACCCCGTCCGCGAGCGTGTACGCCAGCTCCAGGTCGGCCGTGGCACCGGCCTCCTGGATGTGGTACCCGGAGATGGAGATGGAGTTGTAGCGCGGCATCCGCTGCGAGGTGAAGGCGAAGATGTCGGAGATGATCCGCATCGACGGCTTCGGCGGATAGATGTAGGTGTTGCGGACCATGAACTCCTTGAGGATGTCGTTCTGAATGGTCCCGGCCAGCTTCTCGGGCGGTACGCCCTGTTCCTCCGCCGCCACGATGTACAGCGCAAGCACCGGCAGCACGGCGCCGTTCATCGTCATCGACACGGTCATCCTGTCGAGGGGAATCCCGTCGAACAGCTGTCGCATGTCGTAGATCGAGTCGATGGCGACACCGGCCATGCCGACGTCGCCCGTCACACGCGGGTGGTCGCTGTCGTAGCCCCGGTGCGTGGGCAGGTCGAAGGCGACCGACAGGCCCTTCTGGCCGGCGGCCAGGTTGCGCCGGTAGAACGCGTTGGACTCCTCGGCGGTGGAGAAGCCCGCGTACTGGCGGATCGTCCAGGGCTGGTTGACGTACATCGTCGGGTACGGGCCGCGCAGATACGGCGCCATGCCCGGGAAGGTGCCCAGGAAGTCCAGGCCCTCCAGGTCACGGCCGGTGTACAGCGGCTTGACCGCGATGCCTTCCGGGGTCTCCCACAGGGGCTCGTCCCCGCCCGTGGCCTGCTTGACGGCCGTACGCCACTCGTCGGCGCCGCCCGCGGCGGCCGGGGTCCCCAGCTCGATCCCGGAGAAGTCGGGGATTCCCATCAGGACACTCCCATGCGGTCGAGGGCGGCGGACAGCACGGTGACCGCGTCGCAGCCCGCGAAGACGTAACTGTCGACATCGGTGTACTGCCCGGGGCGGCCCGCGAGGAACACGTGCGTGGCGCCCGCCGACCTGAACTCGGCGGCCACGGCCTCGGCCTGCTCCTCGTAGAGGGCGTCACTGGAGCACAGGCACACCTCCGTGGCGCCGCTCTCCTCGAAGGTGCCCTCGGTGACCGGCTCGACGCCGCCCGCCTGGAAGAGGTTCGAGGCGAAGGTGAGGCGTGCGGTGTGCGCGGCGGCCGGGCCGAGCGCGGCCAGGAAGATCCGCGGCCGGGAGCCCGTGGCGGCCAGGTGGGCGTCGGAGCGGGCGCGCAGGGCCTCGTACGCCTCGTCGCGGCGGACCCGCGGGAGGCCGCCGGACCGGGGCTGCGGCGCGGGCGCACGCTCCACGGGCGGCTCGGTGAGGTTCGGGAACTCGCTGACGCCGGTGATCGGTTCGCGCCGCTTGGCGAGCTTGCCGGTGCGCGCCTGCCACGTCTCGGCCAGGTCCTGGCCCAGCTGCCCGGAGCGCAACGCGGCCGTCTGGCCGCCGGCCTGCTCGATCCGCTGGAAGAACGCCCAGCCCGCCCGGGCCAGTTCGTCGGTGAGGGACTCCACGTACCAGGAGCCGCCCGCCGGGTCGATCACCCGGGCGAGGTGCGACTCCTCGATGAGGATGGTCGAGGTGTTCCGGGCGATGCGCCGCGCGAACGCGTCCGGCAGGCCGAGCGCGTGGTCGAAGGGCAGCACGGTCACGGAGTCGGCGCCGCCCACCCCGGCGGCCAGCGTGGCGACCGTCGTGCGCAGCATGTTCACCCAGGGGTCCCGGCGCGTCATCATCACCGGCGAGGTGACGGCATGCTGCACCTGAGCGCTGGGCGCCCCGCAGACCTCGGTCACCCGCGCCCACAGCCGGCGCGCGGCCCGCAGCTTGGCGATCGTCAGGAACTGGTCGGCGGTGGCCGCGTAACGGAACTCCAGCTGGGCGCACGCCTGTTCGGCCGTCAGCCCCGCCTCGGTGAGCTCGCGCAGATACGCGACACCGGTCGCCAGCGACGAGCCCAGCTCCTGGGCGGCCGAGCCGCCGGCCTCGTGGTACGGCAGCGCGTCCACGGTCAGCGCCCGCAGCCCCGGGTACTCCTCGGCGCACTGCCGAGCCAGCGAGGCGACCGGCGCGAACTGCGAGGACGTGCCCGTACGGGCCTCATGGCCGAGGGGGTCGGCGCCGAGGTTGCCGCGCGCCGCCTCCTTGGCGACGCCCCGCTCCTCGTACTGCCGCAGCAGCTCCCGCGCGGCGGGCTCCACGTCGGCTCCGGCGTCGAGGACGACGGGGGCCAGGTCGAGGTAGACGCCCTCCAGGGCCCGGCCGAGCGACGACACCGGGATGCCGCCCTCGCCGAGGACCAGCCAGAGCGAGGTGACGCCGTTCTCCAGGTCCGCGAGCACCAGGCCGTCCGTGAGCGCCGTGTGCCGCTGCCGCAGGTCCCAGCCGCCGGCCGTGCTGCCCTCGGCGCGACCGCCGCGGACGAACGGGGCGAATCCGGGCAGGCCGGGATCGGGCGCGGCTTCGCGCGAGGTGTAGAGGGGGCGGGTGCGCAGCCCGTCCTCCAACGCAGTGGACAGGGCGTCTTCCGCAGCCGGGCCCGAGACGTCCTTGCCCGACTTGCGCAGCACGCCTTCCACCAGGCGTTGCCATTGCTCATGGGTTGCGTCAGGGAACTCGGCGGCCAGCGAGAGCCCGTCGTCAGGCAGGACCGTCATGCTCGGATGCTAGGTCAGATCATCAAAGGAGCAGCAGAGGGCACGGCTGTGACCTTGCCCTCTTCCAGGTTGTGACCTGGGTCTCCGCACCCTGTCGGGCCGCCGGACACCCGAACGAACGACCCGGCCGCAAGCTGGGCTTGATAGCCTCCGAGAGCCAGTCGAGCCACACCCGAGGCCAGGGAATCCGGTGCGAATCCGGAACTGACGCGCAGCGGTGAGGGGGACCGGCGGGGCACAGACGCACGCCACTGGGAGACCGGGAAGGCGCCCCGTCGGGACGAACCCGAGTCCGAAGACCTGCTGGCACCTCCACGCCCGCGCGCGGAGGACGTCCGTAGGCCAGGCTCCGCGTACGAGCCCCGACAACCGAGGCACGCCTGTGTACCGATCTGCCCTCCGTCCCGCTGCCCTGCTGCTCGCGCCCGCCCTCCTGCTCACCGCGTGCGGCGGCTCGGGAAGCGGCAGCGCCGAGGACACCGGGAAGTCCGCCGCCGCGGGCTACCCCCTCACCCTCGACAACTGCGGCCACAAAGTCACCCTGAAGTCGCCCCCGAAGCGGGCCGTGTCCCTCAACCAGGGCACCACGGAGATCCTGCTCGCCCTCGGCCTCGCCGACCGGGTGGCCGGCACGGCGACCTGGACCGACCCGGTGATGAAGGGCCTGGACAAGGCGAACGCCTCCGTGCCGCGGCTCGCGGACAACGCGCCCTCCTTCGAGAAGGTCCTGGACGCCGAACCCGACTTCGTCACCGCCTCCTTCGTCTCCACCCTCGGCAAGGGCGGCGTCGCCACCCGCGAGCAGTTCGAGAAGCTGGGCGTGCCCACCTACGTCTCGCCCTCCGACTGCTCGGCGGGCAAGGACAACGACAGCGGCGGCGACGGCTCGCGCTCCACCCCGCTCACCCTCGACACCGTGTACGGCGAGATACGCGACCTGGCCCGCGCGTTCGGCGTCGCCGACCGCGGCGAGAAGCTCGTCGCCGAGCTGAAGGAGCGGGTGCGCAAGTCCACCGCCCAGCTGGACGTCTCCGATGTCACCCTCATGTACTGGTTCGCCAACTCCCAGTCGCCCTACCTCGCCGGCTGCTGCGGCGCGCCGGGTGCCATCACCCGCGCCGTCGGCGCGCGGAACGCCTTCTCCGACACCCACGACGAGTGGCCCCAGATCGGCTGGGAGACCGTCGCCGACCGCGACCCCGACGTCCTCGTGATCGGCGACCTCACGCGCAAGCAGCAGACCGCGGAGACCGCCGAGGCCAAGATCCGCTTCCTGGAGACCAACCCCGCCACCCGCAATCTGACCGCCGTGAGGAAGAAGCGGTACGTCCTGCTCAGCGGGCAGGCGATGAACCCGTCCGTCCGCACGGTCGAAGGGATCGAGAAGGTCGCCGCGGGCCTGCGCGACTTCGGGCTCGCCGGGCCCGCAGGATCCGCCAGGTGAGCGTCCGTACGCCGCTGCCGGCCCTCGGCGGCCTGGCGGCGGCGCTGCTCGCGTCGGTCGCCGTCGCCGTGACGATCGGGCCGGCCGACATCTCCACGGCGGACGTGTGGGCGTCCGTGGCCGCCCATCTCGGCCTCGGCGAGGGCACGTTGGCGCCGCTGCGGGACGGCATCGTGTGGAACCTGCGCATGCCGCGCACGCTGCTCGCCGCGGTGTGCGGGGCCGGGCTCGCCGTGTGCGGGGCGGTCATGCAGTCGCTGCTGCGCAATCCGCTGGCCGATCCGTTCGTCCTCGGCGTGTCCTCCGGTGCGTCCACGGGAGCGGTCGCCGTGGTCGTGCTGGGGGTCGGCGGGGGAGTGCTCTCGCTGTCGGCGGGCGCCTTCCTCGGCGCGCTGCTCTCCTTCGCCATGGTGCTGCTGCTCAGCCACGTCCTCGGCGGCAGCACGGACCGGGTCGTGCTGTCCGGGGTCGCGGCCATGCAGCTGTTCTCCGCGCTGACCTCGTTCATCGTGCTGACCTCCGCCGACGCCGAGACCACCCGGGGCGTGCTGTTCTGGCTGCTGGGCTCGCTCACCGGCGCCGACTGGGGACAGGTCCTGCTGTGCACCGCCGTACTGGCCGTGGTCCTCGCCCTCTGCCTCGGGCACGCCCGCACCCTGGACGCCTTCGCCTTCGGGGACGACGCCGCCGCCGGACTCGGCGTCCGCGTCGCGCGCACCCGGCTGGTCCTGCTCTGCGCGACCGCGCTGCTCACCGCCGCCCTGGTCAGCTGCGCCGGCGCGATCGGCTTCGTCGGCCTGGTCCTGCCGCACGCCACCCGGGCCCTCACCGGCTCCGGCCACGCCCGTCTGCTGCCGGTCACGGCACTGACCGGAGCCGTCTTCCTCGTGTGGGTGGACACCGCCGCCCGCACCGTCCTCGACCCCCAGGAGGTCCCCGTGGGCGTCGTCACGTCCCTCATCGGCGTACCGGCCTTCATCGCCGTGCTCTACCGAGGACGGAGGACGGCGGCATGACCAGCCTGCGCACGGACCGTGTCGTACGGCGCCTCGCCGACAAGGTCGTCGTCGACGGCGTCACGCTCACCCTGACTCCCGGCGAGACCGTCGGCCTGCTCGGCCCCAACGGCTCCGGCAAGTCGACCCTGTTGAGACTCCTCGCCGGGGTCCTCGCCCCCACCGCCGGGGTCGTCACCCTGGACGGACGCCCGCTGCCCGAGGTCGGCCGCCGCGCCACCGCCCGGCGTGTCGCCACCGTCGAACAGCACGCCCACACCCAGACCGAACTGACCGTCCGCGACGTCGTCGCCCTCGGCCGCATCCCGCACCGCCGTGCCTGGACGCCACCGACGGCCGCCGACGCCGAGGCCGTCACCGCGGCCCTCGCCCGCACCGGCCTCACCGACCGGGCCGCCCAGTCCTGGCACACCCTCTCCGGCGGCGAACGCCAACGCACCCAGATCGCCCGCGCCCTCGCCCAGGAACCCCGCGAGCTCCTGCTCGACGAACCCACCAACCACCTCGACATCCAGCACCAACTCGACCTGCTGGCCCTCGTCGCGAGCCTCCCGGTCACCACCGTGATCGCCCTGCACGACCTCAACCTCGCCGCGATGTACTGCGACCGCCTGCTCGTGCTGCGCGCAGGCCGCGCGGTCGCCGAGGGCACCCCGGCCGAAGTCCTGAAACCGGCGCTCATCGAGCAGGTCTACGGCGTCCATGCCGAGGTCACCGACGACCCCGGCCACCCGGTGATCCGCTTCCTGCGCCCGGCCGGCCCCGTGGGGCGGTGCTGACGTGCGGACACCCTCAGAACAGCCGGTGCCCAGCCGGATCGTGGTGTGCCGGGACTGCTGCTGCGGGACCCCGAAGGTGCCCGGAGTCGATCACGCGCAGCAGACCGCGCGACTTGCCGAGAACGCGCCCGTACGCATCTCCGAGTGCCTCGGCGTGTGCGAACACGCCAATGTGATCGTCGTCCAGCCCTCCGCCGCAGGCCGCGCCGCGGGAGCCCGCCCCGTCTGGCTCGGCCTCGTCAACGATCCCGACGCCACCGAGGACATCATCACCTGGGTCAGGGCAGGCGGCCCCGGCGTCGCACCCTGCCCCGACGTGCTCGACCTCTACACCTTCACTCCGCCCAGGCGCGCACGATGAATCGGACGAGCACTCACGGGCCACTCACCACTCACACCGAACCGGCCCCTGCCGGAAGGTTGAACCCCGAACGGGTAGTCCCTGAAGATCGGATGGACCGATCCGCGCGACAGCGAGGTGTCAGACCCGATGTTCACCACCCGCCCCACGCTCCAAGGCACGTTCGGCATGGTGTCCTCCACCCACTGGCTCGCCTCCCAGTCGGCGATGGCCGTGCTGGAGGGCGGCGGCAACGCGTATGACGCCGCCGTGGCGGGTGCGTTCGTGCTGCACGTCGTCGAGCCGCATCTCAACGGCCCGGCCGGCGAGGTGCCGATCCTGATCGCCCCGGCGGACGGCGAGGTGCGGGTGGTGTGCGGGCAGGGCGTGGCGCCCGCCGGGGCGACCGTCGCGCACTACCGGGGGCTCGGACTGGACCTCGTACCCGGGACCGGACCGCTCGCCGCCGCCGTGCCCGGCGCGTTCGACGCCTGGATGCTTCTGCTGCGGGACCACGGCACCAGGACGCTCGCCGACGTGCTCAAGTACGCCATCGGGTACGCCGAACACGGGCACGCGCCCGTGGAGCGGGTCGGCGAGACCGTAGAGACCGTGCGGGAACTGTTCGAGACGCAGTGGCCGTCGTCGGCCGCCGTGTACCTGCGGGACGGCAAGGCGCCCCGGCCCGGGGAGCTGTTCCGCAATCCCGCCCTCGCCGCCACCTGGAAGCGGCTGCTCGACGAGATCGCCGGGGCCGGGGACCGGGTCGCGCAGATCGAGGCCGCGCGGGAGGTGTGGCGCTCCGGTTTCATCGCCGAGGCCCTCGTACGGCAGGCCCGGCGCCCCACGATGGACACCAGCGGCGAGCGGCACTCCGGCACGCTCACGGCCGCCGACCTCGCCGGCTGGTCCGCGACCTACGAGGCACCGGCGACGTACGACTGGAACGGCTGGACCGTGTGCAAGGCCGGCCCCTGGAGCCAGGGCCCGGTCCTCCTCCAGCAGCTCGCGCTGCTCCCGCCCGAACTGCCCCGGTACGGGTCCGCCGAGTACGTCCATCTGCTGATCGAGGGCTGCAAGCTGGCCATGGCCGACCGGGAGGCCTGGTACGGCGACGCGGCCGACGTACCGCTCGCCGCGCTGCTGTCCGACCGGTACAACGCGGACCGGCGGGAACTGGTCGGCGAGAAGGCCTCCCACGAGCTGCGGCCCGGCAGCCCGGGCGGCCTCGCCCCACGGCTGTGCGCGCACGCGCGCGTGGCGGCCGCCGAAGGGCCCGGCCTCGACGCGCTGGGCGGCGGGGAACCGACCGTCGCCAAGCGGCCGACCTCGCCCGTGCCGGGAGAGCCCGAGACCTCCGCCGACGGGGGCACCCGCGGCGACACCTGCCACCTCGACATCGTCGACCGGTGGGGCAACATGATCGCGGCCACGCCCAGCGGCGGCTGGCTCCAGTCCAACCCCGTCGTGCCCGAACTGGGCTTCCCGCTCGGCACCCGGCTGCAGATGACCTGGCTGGAGGAGGGCCTGCCGAACTCGCTGACCCCGGGCCGGCGGCCCCGCACCACCCTCACGCCCTCCATCGCCCTGCGCGACGGCGTGCCCGTCATGGCCTTCGGCACGCCCGGCGGGGACCAGCAGGACCAGTGGCAGCTGCACTTCCTCCTCGCGGTCGCCCTGCGCGCCCCGGTCCGCGGCGGCCTCGACCTCCAAGGCGCGATCGACGCCCCGAACTGGCACAACGACAGCTTCCCCGGCTCCTTCCACCCGCGCGGCATGCGACCGGGGAGCGTCACGGTGGAGTCCCGGATGGACGCCGGGGTGGTGGAGGAGCTACGGCGGCGTGGTCATGCGGTGACCATCGGTGACGACTGGTCGGAGGGCCGGCTGTGCGCCGTAGCGAGGGACCCGGAGACCGGCGTCCTGTCGGCGGCGGCGAATCCGCGGGGCATGCAGGGGTACGCGGTCGGCCGCTGACCTGCAGATATCGGCACCACGAGTTCACGGCGATGCCATCCGGTGTCCATCCGGCGGGCGGGGGTTGTCAGTGGGACGTGCTCTCATGGAGGGGTGATCGAAAACAACGAAACCATCGACGAGTTTCTCGCACAGCACGCGGCAGACGTGGAAGAAGCGGTCCGCAAGGCGGCCGCGGCCGAGATCATGCCCCGCTTCCGGCAGCTCGCCGCACACGAGGTCGACCAGAAGAACGGACCGCACGACCTGGTGACCGACGCCGACCGGCTCGCCGAGCAGTACCTCACCGAGGCGCTCGGAGCACTCCTGCCCGGCTCGGTCGTGGTCGGCGAGGAGGCGGTGCACGCGAACCCCGCGTCGTACGACGCGATATGCGGCGACGCCCCGGTCTGGATCGTCGACCCCGTCGACGGCACCCGCCAGTTCGTGCACGGGGACGACGGCTTCTGCACCCTGGTCGCGCTCGCCCGGCACGGCGTCCTGCTCGCCTCCTGGACCTACGCCCCGGCCCGCGACCAACTGGCCACGGCGACAAGGGGCAGGGGCGCCTTCCTGGACGGCGAGCGACTGCGGTCCGGCGCGCCGGATCCCGGCCGTGACCTGCGGGTGGCCACGTCCCACCCGGACTACACGACCGACGAGCAGAAGCAGGCGCTGCTCGGCCTGTGGACCGAGGGCGTACGGCCCCGCGCCTGCGGTTCGGCGGGGCTGGAGTATCTCGCCGTCGCCCGGGGCGAGTTGGACGCGACCGCGTTCAGCTGGGAGGCCGCCTGGGACCATGCGGCGGGCATCCTCCTCGTCGAGGAGGCGGGCGGCGCCCACCTGACCCGCACGGGCGAACCGTTCCGCATCACGGGCGGCAACGAGCTGCCGTTCACGACGGCCCGGGACGCGGCCACGGCTCGGCGGGTGGTGGAATTGCTGTCGGACGGAGCCTGACCTGCGGGTGGGAGCGGCCGCCGACACGCAGGTCGACCACCTCGAACTGCGCGCGTGTGCCGTCCTCGGGCCACCGGCACCCCGCTTCCAGGAGCACCGCGGCGTCCACGAAGCCCAGGGCCGGCAGACCCACGTCGACGAACACGCCCGTCACCCCGGGCCCCCAGGGTGACCTGGTGAAGGTGCCGGTCAGACGCGTGCCGACGGGCAGGGGACCGCTGTCGTGCCGTACCTCGCACTGGCGGTGGGACCGGGCGCGGCCCCACGCGAGATCGAACTCCCGACGGTCCACCGGCCGTGCGTCCGGCGGCTCCACGACCGGTTCTCGCGCCGGCACCCCGTACACGACCTCGTACAGCCGAACGCCCCAGTCCCCGCACGTCTGCCGGGCCATGGCGAGCTCGGCGGCCTCGACGGCGACCACCGGCAGCGAGGCGTGCCCCCGGAACGAGATCTGCCGCACCACCCGGCCCGTCGCCCCTACCTCGAACCAGTGCCGGACATCGTCCTCGGGCACGTGGATGAGAAAGCGGCGCGTCACCCGGCGGACTTTACCCGTGCCCTGAGGCTGTCAGCGGCCCGGCATATCCTGACCCTCAATGGCCATCGGCTGACGAAGGAGTCCGAAGGTGCCGTCGATGCTCGATGCGGTCGTGGTGGGTGCGGGGCCGAACGGACTGACCGCTGCCGTGGAGCTGGCCCGTCGCGGCTTTTCCGTGGCCGTGTTCGAGGCGCGTGACACGGTCGGCGGAGGAGCCCGCACCGAGGAGCTGACCCTCCCCGGCTTCCGGCACGACCCGTGCTCCGCCGCGCACCCCCTCGGTGTCAACTCGCCCGTGTTCCGGACCATGCCGCTCGACCGCTACGGCCTTGAGTGGCTGCACCCCGAGCTGCCCATGGCCCACCCCTTCACCGACGGCACCGCGGCCGTGCTGGCCCGGTCGGTCGCCGAGACCGCCGCCTCCTTCGGGCCGCGCGACGCGGGCACGTACCGCAGGCTGGTGCATCCGTTCCTGAGCAAGTGGGACACCCTGGCCCGCGACTTCATGTCCCTGCCCCTCACCGCGCTCCCCCGGGACCCGGTCACGCTCGCCAGGTTCGGCCTGGTCGGGCTGCCGCCGTCGACGTGGCTGATGCGGCGCTTCCGCGACGAGCGGGCCAGGACCCTGTTCGCCGGCCTCGTCGCGCACGTCATGGCGCCCCTGGGCGGCTTCGCCACCGGCGCCATCGGCCTGGTCTTCGCCCTCGCCGCGCACGCCCGCGGCTGGCCCGTGGCCCGCGGCGGCTCCCAGTCCATCTCCGACGCCCTCACCGCCTATCTCAAGGACCTCGGCGGCACCGTCCACACCGACTACGAGGTCAAGCGGCTCGACGATCTGCCGCCCGCGCGGGCGTACGTCTTCGACACCTCGCCCACCGCGCTGGCCCGCATCGCCGGCTTCGGCCGCTACTACGAGGGCTTCCGCTACGGCCCCGGCGTGTTCAAGATCGACTACGCGCTGGACGGCCCGGTGCCGTGGACGTCGTCGGACGCCCGCCGCGCGGGCACGGTGCAGATCGGCGCGAACAGCGCGGAGATCGCCACCGCGCTGCGCGCCGCGTCCCGGGAGGGCCGGGCACCCGGCAAGCCGTTCATGATCACGGTGCAGCCCGGCGTCGTCGACCCCACCCGGGCCCCCGCGGGCAAGCAGGTCTTCTGGGCGTACGGGCACGTGCCGAACGGCTGGACCGGAGACCTCACGGACGCCCTCGAACGTCAACTGGAGCGCTTCGCCCCGGGGTTCCGCGACCGCGTCCTCGCCCGCGCGACGGCGGGCCCGGCCGAACTCGTCGCCCGCAACGCCAACTACATCGGCGGCGACATCGGCTCCGGCGCGGCCTCCGGACTCCAACTCCTGCTCAGGCCCAAGCTGTCGCTCTTCCCCTACCGCACCCCGCACCCGGCGGTCTTCATCTGCTCGTCGGCCACTCCGCCCGGTCCCGGCGTGCACGGCATGTCCGGGCACAACGCGGCCAAGGCGGTCTGGCGGCGGCTGCGGCAGGAGCCCTGAGACCGAGCCGACTCAAACGACCTACCTTTACCGGTAGTTCGGGACCCGCGTAAGAGAAATCCGTGTTCTCTTTGTCACTTCTCTTACCGGGCGGTAGGTACCTGAAGGGCCAACAGCCCCCGAGTAGGGTGCGGCCATGAAAGATCGGAAAGCGGTTGTCCGCTTCGGATCCCGGTCTGCCGTGCGCCTCGCCGACCTCGCGCAGCTTGTCAGGGCGCCGGCCGCGCTGAGTGTCCCCGGTGACGTGATCGCGGGTGCAACCGCCGCCGGACGCCCGCTGGGCGCCCGTACGTTCGGCGTGATCGGTTCCTCCGTCTGCCTCTACTGGGCCGGCATGGCCCTCAACGACTACGCCGACGCCACGGTCGACTCCGTCGAGAGGCCCGAGCGGCCGGTGCCGTCGGGTCGCGTTCCTCGGCGTACGGCTCTCGCGGTGGCCGGCGGGCTCACCGCGGCGGGGCTGGGGCTTGCGGCCGCCGCGGGGGGTCGTCGCAGTGTGGGCGCCGCGCTGCCCTTGGCCGGGCTGGTGTGGGCGTATGACCTGAGGCTCAAGTCGACCCCGGCGGGGGGCTTCGCCATGGCGGGGGCTCGGGTTCTGGACGTGTTGGCGGGAGCGGTTGTGCCTGGGCCGGGTGCGGAGTCGGTCGGCGTCGCGCTTCGTCGTGCCGCCGTGCCTGCCGGGCTGGTCGGCGTCCATACCGGCACGTTGATGGCGCTCAGTCGGCACGAGGTCGGTGGGGCGCCGGTGCGGGTTCCTGTCGGGACTCTTGCTGTGTCGGCAGTGACTGCGATTGCCACGGCCGTTCCAGTGGTCCGAGGCGAAGCCGGGAGTGCCGCGAAAAGTTGTGTGTCGTCTGCCGCGCCGTCGGGGCTGGTCGCGCAGTTCCCCGCGCCCCTGAAGGGCGTTGCCGTTGCCGCTCGTTCCAAGATGGTCCGCACCGCCCTCACCGCCGCCGCCTCCGGAAAGTTCCGGATCGCCGTCACCGCCGCCGGTGCTCTTGCCTACCTCGGCACCTACGGCACCGCCCAGGCCCGTGCCGTGCAAAAGCCCTCGGCCGAGAACGTACGGCGTGCCGTCGGGGCCGGGATCATGGGGCTGATGCCCCTTCAGGCGGCGCTGACCGCACGTGGCGGGGCGCCTGCCGTGGCCGCCGCGCTCGGCGTCGTCCATCCCCTCGCGCGACGGCTCGCCCGACGCATATCCCCCACCTGAGACCCACCACCTCCGTGTGAGGAACGCGCACCATGAGACCTCCCCCCACCCCACTCAAGTTCGGCTACGGCACCAACGGCTTCACCCACCACCGGCTGACCGACGTCCTCGTCGTCCTCGCCGACCTCGGCTACGACGGCGTCGCGCTCACCCTCGACCACGGTCACCTCGACCCGTACGCCGACGATCTGCCCCGGCGGGTCACCGCCCTCGCGCGGCAGCTCGCGCGGCACGGCCTGGACGTGACGGTGGAGACCGGAGCGCCGTACTTCCTCGATCCCTGGGGCAAGCACCTGCCCACGCTGATGTCGGACGGCTCCGAGCCGAGGATCGACCTGCTGCGCCGCGCCCTGCGGATCGCCGCCGACCTCGGCTCGCCCACCGTCCATCTGTGCAGCGGCCCGGCGCCCGTCGGGCTGCCCGAGCGGGACGCGTGGAAGCGGCTCGCGGCCGGTGTCGAGACCGTGCTGGAGTCGGCGGAGAAGTACGGGGTGGCGCTGGCCTTCGAGCCGGAGCCGTACATGTTCGTCGACACCGTCGAACGCTGTCTGCAACTCGCTCGGCTGGTCGGCGGGCACGAGCTGTTCGGTATCACCCTGGACGTCGGCCACGCACACTGTGTGGAGGAGCGTTCCGTGCTCGACTGCGTGCACCAGGCGGCACCGATCCTGCGCAACGTGCAGATCGAGGACATGCGGCGCGGCATCCACCAGCACCTCGAATTCGGCGCCGGCGAGATCGACTTCCCGCCTGTGCTGGATGCCCTGCGCGATCTGAACCACCGTGGTCCGGTCTCCGTGGAGATCCAGGGCGGCTCGCTCGACGCGCCCGACGTCGCCCGCCGCTCGATCGAGTTCCTGCGCGCGGCCGAACGTGCCGGCGCCCGCGTCTAGCCCCCTCCCCACCTCTTCCATTCGCCTCGACTCGCCCCACCCTCCCGGAAGTTGTCCCCCCATGGTTGTCACAACCGGCTCCCCCACGGCTCCGCCGGACCACCCCCGCCCCGCCCTGACCGACGTACTGGACCCCACCGCCCGCACCTGGCTGGACGACAGCGCCGCCAGGGTTGCCGCCGAACCCGGCGCCGTACGGCGTCTCTTCCCCGCCGCCCGAAGGCGCTGCGGACACGGGCGCCTCACCGCGTACTGGACCGTCGACGAGGCCGCCCGGGCCGTCCTGCTCACGGCCCTGCCCCTGCGCGGCCAGGCGCTCGCCGACGAGGTCACCCGCCTCCACCGGCACGGCGACCCGGCGGAGCAGCGCGCCGTCCTGCGCACCCTGCCGCTGCTCGACCTGGGCGACCTCGCGCTGCCCCTCGTACGGGAAACCCTGCGCGGCAACGACACCACCCTGATCGAGGCCGCCCTCGGCCCCTACGCCGCCGCGCACCTTCCGGACGCCGAGTACCGCCAGGCCGTACTGAAGTGCGTCTTCTGTGAGATCCCGCTCGACCGCGTCAGTGGCGTCGGCGCCCGCGCGGACCGCGAACTGGCCCGGATGCTCGCCGACTTCGCCCAGGAGCGGATCGTCGCGGGGCGGGACGTACCCGAGGACATCCTGCCCGTCGTCCGTGCCTTCCCGGACGTCATCGGCGCAGAACTCGACCAGGCACTCAAGGAAGAGGGCTGACCGTGCGGATCTTCGACCCCCATATCCACATGACCTCCCGGACGACCGACGACTACGAGGCGATGTACGCCGCCGGGGTGCGCGCGGTCGTCGAGCCCGCCTTCTGGCTGGGGCAGCCCCGCACCTCGCCCGAGAGCTTCTACGACTACTTCGACGGGCTGCTGGGCTGGGAGCCGCACCGCGCCGCCCAGTTCGGCATCCAGCACTTCTGCACCATCGCGCTCAACCCGAAGGAGGCGAACGACCCCCGCTGCCTCCCGGTCCTCGACGAACTGGACCGCTACCTCGCCAAGGACCGGGTCGTCGCCGTCGGCGAGATCGGCTACGACTCGATGACCCCGGAGGAGGACGAGGCGCTCGCCCGTCAGCTCCAGCTCGCCATCGAGCACGAGCTGCCGGCCCTCGTGCACACCCCGCACCGCGACAAGGCCGCCGGTACCCGGCGCACCCTGGACGTCGTACGGGAGTCGGGCATCGCCCCCGAACTCGTCGTCCTCGACCACCTCAACGAGCTCACCGTCGGCATGGTCCTCGACAGCGGCTGCTGGGCCGGGTTCTCGATCTACCCGAAGACCAAGATGAGCGAGGACCGGATGGTCGAGATCCTCAAAGAGCACGGGACAGCGCGGATGCTGGTCAACTCGGCTGCCGACTGGGGGCGTTCGGACCCGCTGAAGACGCGGAGGACCGCCGACGCCATGCTCGCCGCCGGGTTCGACGACGACGCCGTGGACGAGGTGCTGTGGCGCAACCCCGTCGCCTTCTACGGCCGGAGCGGACGGCTGGAGCTGGAGGAGCCCGAGCCGGACGAGGCGGCCACCTTCCAGGGCAACTCCATACGCCGCGGGGGAGCGTGAGCATCAGATGCGCTTCCTGCATCCCGACGGTACGACCGTCCACCTCGGCTACTGCAGCAACGTCCACCAGGCGGAGGACCTCAAGGGCGTGATCGCCCAGCTCGCGCAGTACGCCGAGCCCGTGCGTGAGCGCCTCGGCGCCGACCGGCTCGGGATCGGCCTGTGGCTGGCGCGCCCGGTGGTCACCGAACTCGCCGACGACGAAGCGGCGTTGGAGCGACTGAGGACGGAGCTGCGGGCACGCGGCCTGGAGACCGTCACCCTCAACGCCTTTCCGTACGCCGGATTCCACCGCGAGGTCGTCAAGAAGGACGTCTATCTGCCCGACTGGGCCGACGAGGCCCGGCTGAAGTACACCCTGGACTGCGCCCGCGTCCTGGCCGCCCTCCTCCCGGACGACGTCGGCCACGGCAGCGTCTCCACACTGCCGCTCGCGTGGCGCACCCCGTGGACGCGCGCCTGTGCCGACGAGGCCAGGCACGCCCTGGACCGGCTGACCACCGGGCTCGCCGCGCTGGAAGCGTGGACGGGCCGCCGTATCCGCGTCGGCTTCGAACCGGAACCCGGGTGCGTCGTCGAGACCACCACCCAGGCGGTACGGGAACTGCGCGGACTGGACCCCGACCGGCTCGGCGTCTGCCTCGACGCCTGCCATCTCGCCGTGCAGTTCGAGGAGCCGGCCGAGGCGCTGCGGCGGCTCGCGGAGGCCGGGCTGCCCGTGGTCAAACTCCAGGCGTCCTGCGCGGTGGAGGCCGAGCACCCGGCCGACCCGGCCGCCCGCGCGGCCCTGCACCGGCTCGCCGAACCCCGGTTCCTGCACCAGACCCGCACGCCGGCCGACGGTGACGTCCTCGCCGCCGACGACCTCCCGGACGCCCTCGACGGTGACCTGCCCGCCGACGGCGGCCCCTGGCGGGTCCACTTCCACGCCCCGCTGCACACCGAGCCCGAACCCCCGCTGCGCACCACCGCCGGCCAGCTCGACCAGGTCCTCGCCGGCCTGCTGGGCGCAGCCTCGGCCGGCTGCGACCACATCGAGGTCGAGACCTACACCTGGTCCGTCCTCCCCGAACCGCCCACCGACCTGCCCGGCGGCATCGCCGCCGAACTCGCCTGGGCCCGGGACCGGTTGACCGGCCTCGGCCTCAAGGAGGACCCCTCATGACCGCATCGGCGAACCGCGTGGTCGTACTCGACATCGTCGGTCTGACCCCGAATCTCCTCCGGCACATGCCCGCCGTGGCAGCCCTCGGCGAGCGCGGCTTCCAGTCCCGCCTCGACACCGTGCTCCCCGCCGTGACCTGCACCGTCCAGTCCACCCTGCTCACCGGCGAACCCCCGGCCACGCACGGCGCCGTGGCCAACGGCTGGTACTTCCGCGACCTCGGCGAAGTCATGCTGTGGCGCCAGCACAACGCGCTCGTCGGCGGCGAGAAGATCTGGGAGACGGCCCGCAAGGCGAACCCCGACTACAAGGTCGCCAACATCTGCTGGTGGTACGCGATGGGAGCCGACGTCGACTGGACCGTCACCCCGCGCCCCGTCTACTACTCCGACGGCCGCAAGGAACCCGACTGCTACACCTGGCCGCCGTCCCTGCACGACGAACTCACCGACCGGCTCGGCCCGTTCCCCCTCTTCACCTACTGGGGCCCGAACGCGGGCATGCCCTCCACCCAGTGGATCCTGGCCGCCGCCCGCCAGGTCTTCGACGAACACCGCCCCGACCTCACACTCGTCTACATCCCGCAGATGGACTACGAGCCCCAGCGCTCCGGCCCCGGCTCACCCGCCACCATCGCCGCGGCCCGCCGACTCGACGACGCCCTAAGCCCGTTGATCGACCACTTCCTGAGCGCGGGCGCCACCGTCGTCGCGCTCAGCGAGTACGGCATCACGCCCGTCTCCCGCCCGGTCGACATCAACCGCGCCCTGCGCCGGGCAGGCCTGCTGGAGGTGTACACGCAGGACGGCATGGAGTACCTCGACCCCTGGACCTCGCGCGCCTTCGCGGTCGCCGACCACCAGGTCGCCCACGTCTACGTCCGCGACCCGGCCGACATCGACGCGGTCGCGAAACTGGTCGGTGAACTCGACGGCGTGGACCAGGTGCTGGACGCCGACGGCAAGGCGGCCCACGGCCTGGACCACGAGCGCTCGGGCGAGCTCGTCGCACTCGCCGACCCCGACGCCTGGTTCACGTACTACTACTGGCTGGACGACGATCGGGCCCCCGACTTCGCCCGCCAGGTCGAGATCCACCGCAAGCCCGGCTACGACCCCGCCGAGCTGCTCTACGACGAGACCGTCCCCGCGGTGAAGCTGCGCGCCGTCGGCCAGGTCGCCCGCAAGAAGCTCGGCTTCCGCTACCGCCTCAAGACCGTCCCGCTGAACCCGTCCGGCGTCCGCGGCAGTCACGGCCGGCTGCCCGCCGACCCCGACCACGGCCCCGTACTGCTGTGCTCGGAGCCGGACGGAGCGAGGGAGGCGTACGCGGCGACGGAGGTCAAGTCGCTGCTGCTGGATCTCGCGGGCCTGCCCACGGAAGGAACGGAGAAATGACGATCCACCCGCCGCTCCCCACCATCCGGCCCCTGCTCGACCCGGCCCCCGAATACGCCAAGTGGCAGTCCGAGGAGCCGATCCGCCGGGTCACGATCCGGGGCGACAACAGCCCCTGGCTGATCACCCGGTACGAGGACGCCCGTACGGTCCTGGCCGACGAGCGTTTCAGCGCCGACGCCAACCACCCCGACTTCCCCCACACCCGACCGGGCGCCCCGCCGCAGGCCCCCGGCCTCTTCCACCAGATGGACCCGCCGGACCACACCCGGCTGCGCCGCATGCTGATCCCCGACTTCACCTTCCGGCGCATCGAGCAGCTGGACGGCGCCATCCAGCGGATCTGCGACGACCTCCTGGACGCGATGACCGGCGGCGACGCGACGGAGGCCGACCTGGTCGCCTCGTACGCGCTGCCCCTGCCCACCCTCGCCATCTGCGAACTGCTCGGCGTCCCCTACGAGGACCACGGCTTCTTCCGGGAGAAGTCCAACGCCCTCACCAGCGTCGCCGGCGACCCGGCCGAGGCGATGGCCGCCCGCATGGCGCTCTACGGCTATCTGCGCGGCCTCATCGAGCGGCGCACGCACGACCCCGCCGACGACCTGATCTCCCGTCTGGCCACGGAACGCGTCGCGACCGGCGAGGCCACGCTCGACGAGGCGACCGGCATGGTCTCCCTGCTCCTCCTGGCCGGCCACGAGACGACGGCGAACATGTTCCCGCTGGCCGTGATCGCCCTGCTGCACAACCCCGCCGGGCTGGACGCCCTGCGCGCCGACGACACGCTGTGGCCGGGCGCGGTGGAGGAACTCCTGCGCCATCTGACCGTCATCCACTCCGGGATACGGCGGGTCGCCACCGAGGACGTCGACCTGTCCGGCGTCCGTATCCGCGCGGGAGAAGGCGTGGTGGTGGCGTTGCAGTCCGCCAACCGCGACCCGTCCGTGTACGCCGACCCCGACGCCCTCGACGTCCGCCGGGACGCGAGCGGCCACGTCGCCTTCGGGCACGGCCTGCACCAGTGCCTCGGCCAGTCGCTGGCCCGCGCCGAACTCCGCCTCGGCCTGTCCACCCTGTTCCGCAGGCTCCCGAACCTGCGCATGACGGCCCCGCCCGAGTCGCTCGCCCTGTCGGCGAGCACGGTCCACGGGGTGCGCTCGCTGCCGGTCGCCTGGTCATGACCGGCCGACGGTGCCCATGGCTGCTATAGAGGCAGTCATGACCACCATCAGGCTCGTCCAGGGCGACATCACGCGAGAGTCCGTCGACGCGATCGTCAACGCCGCGAACTCCTCCCTCCTCGGCGGGGGAGGAGTCGACGGTGCGATCCACCGCCGGGGCGGCCCGGCGATCCTGGCGGAGTGCCGCGAGCTGCGCGCCTCCCGGTACGGCAAGGGTCTGCCGACCGGGCAGGCGGTCGCCACGACGGCGGGGGAGCTGGACGCACGCTGGGTGATCCATACGGTGGGCCCGGTCTGGGCGGCCACCGAGGACCGCTCCGAGCAGCTGGCCTCCTGCTACCGGGAGTCGCTTCGGGTGGCCGACGAGCTGGGTGCCAGGACGGTCGCCTTCCCCGCCGTCTCCACCGGCGTCTACGGCTGGCCGATGGACGACGGCGCCCGGATCGCGGTCGCGACCGTGCGGGCGGCGAAGACGTCGGTCGAGGAGGTCAGATTCGTCCTCTTCGACAAGGCGGCGTACGAGGAGTTCGCCCGGCAGGCCGGGTGAGCGCGGTCCGCCGTCAGAGGTCCAGCAGATCCCGCGTCCGTACCGGCAGGCCCGTCTCGAAGGAGCGGTTCGCGGCGAGGCCGGTGACCAGGGAGCGGGCGCCGTCGGCCGCGTCCGCCGCGCGGTGCAGGGGGTCCGGCGCCCGGGTGCCGAAGAGGTCCACCAGCATGCGTACGTCACCGCCGCCGTGCCCGCCCTCGCCGGTCGCCACCTTGATCTCGCGCGGCTTCTCCCAGAAGCGGCGCAGCAGCAGCTCGGTGCGTCCGGCGGTCTCCTCCACCTCGGCGCCGTGCAGGACGGGGTCGGAGGTGTCCGTGCGCGGCCGGGGGCGGGTCCACGTCGACTCCTCCACCAGCAGCTCCAGGCGCCCTTCGCTGCCGTTGAAGGCGATCCGGTAGCCCTCCCAGGGGGAGTACGCCGTCAGGTGGTAGGTGAGGGTGGCGCCGGTGGCGTAGCGGACCAGGACCGCCATGTCGTCCTCGATGCTCACGCCGGGCGCGAACACGTTCCGGTCGCGGTGGTAGCCGTCCTCCGCCTCCGCGTCCAGGTACAGGGCACTGAGCAGGGGCGAGTCGGCCAGGTGTACGGCGAAGGGGTCGGTCCCGGCGGCGGGGGAGCCGTGGGCGCGGTCGTAGTCACGGGCGAGGCCGCGGCGCCGGCCGGCCTCGTCGCCGTAGAAGAACAGGCCGCCCTGCGCGTAGACGGTCTCGGGACGGCTGCCCAGCCACCAGTTGACCAGGTCGAAGTGGTGTGTGGACTTGTGCACCATCAGGCCGCCGGAGTTGGCCTTGTCGCGGTGCCAGCGGCGGAAGTAGTCGGCGCCGTGCCGCAGATCGAGCAGCCACTCGAAGTGCACCGAGCCGACCTCGCCGATCTCCCCGGACGCGACGATCTCCCGTACCGCCGAATGCACCGGGTTGTAACGGTAGTTGAAGGCGACCCGCACCTCGCGGCCGGTGCGCTGCTGTGCGTCGAGGATGCGGCGGGCCTTGTCGGCGTCCGTGGTCATGGGCTTCTCGGTGACGACATCGCAGCCGGCCTCCAGAGCCCGCACGATGTAGTCGTCGTGGGTGTGGTCCACCGTGCACACCACGACCAGGTCGATCCGCTCGCGCCGCAGCATCTCGTCGAAGTCCCCGGCTCCGTACGACGGTACGGGCGCCCGGCCCGGGTGGGCATCCGCGAGCCAGGCGTTGTGGACGGCCATGCGGTGGGAGTTGACATCGCAGAATCCGGCCGGCTCGAACCGTTCCGCATGGGGACCGGCCAGGGCCTCGGTGAACAGCCGGGCACGGGCACCCAGACCGGCCACGGCGGCGCGACGGTGTGCGGTGTCGGGGGGCATGCAGGACTCCCATAGGTTCGGTATGTCGAACGTCATGCGTAACTGCGACCAGAACATAGGGGTGAGCGCTGACCCCGTCAATGAAACCGACCGCGTGCCTGTCTACCGTGGACCCATGACGGCATCCCTGGACGTGCTGGTGGTCGGCGCCGGGCCCACAGGGCTCGCGCTCGCCGCGCAACTGCGCTCCTACGGAACCGAGTTCCGCATCGTCGACCGCTCCCTCGACCGGGTGCGCGAGTCCAGGGCGCTCGGCATCCAGCCCCGCACCCTGGAAGCGCTGGCGGGGTTCGGTGTCACCGACCGGCTCGTGGCCCGGGGCAATCCCGCGGTGCGGCTGAGCCTGCACCTGACCCGGCGCACGGTGTCGGTGCCGCTCTTCGACATCGGGGTGACCGACACGCCGTACCCCTTCCTGCTGTTCCTCTCGCAGGCCGAGACGGAGAGCGTGCTCGCCGAGCATCTGGCGGCGGGGGAGGTGCCCGTCGAGCGCGGCACCGAGCTGGTCGGGCTGGAGCGGCAGGGCTCCCACGTCGTCTGCCGACTGCGCGGCCGGGACGGTACGGAGGAAGCCGTGACGGCGCGCTACGTCGTGGGCTGCGACGGCGCACACAGCACGGTGCGCGCCGAGGCCGGCATCGGCTTCGAGGGCTACTCCTATCCGCACACCTATCTGCTCGCCGACCTGGAGGTGGACGGGCTGGAGCCGGGCTCCGTGCACTCCTACATGACCGGGGGCGGGATGGTGTTCTTCTTCCCGCTGGTCACGCCGGCATCCTGGCGCATGCTCGCCGTGCGGCCGGCCGACGCACCGGACGGCGAGGTGACGGTGCCGCTGCTGCAACGGATCGCCGAGCGGTACGGCGCGCAGGGACTGGTCCTGCGGGATCCCGTCTGGATGACCGACTTCCGGCTCCACAACCGCGGGGCCGCCCACTACCGTTCCGGACCCGTTTTCCTGGCGGGCGACGCCGCCCACATCCACAGTCCGGCCGGGGCGCAGGGCATGAACACCGGCATACAGGACGCCCTCAACCTGGGCTGGAAACTCGCCCTCGGGTGCCGGGGCGCCGCACCGCAGGAGCTGCTGGAGACGTACGCGAGCGAGCGTGCCCCGGTCGGCCGCGAGGTACGGCGGTTCACCGACCGCGCGTTCGTCATCGGCACCAGCCCCCACCCCGTCCTGCGCTTTGCCCGCGAGCAACTCGTCCCGCGCCTGGCCCCGTTGGCGGTGCGCGCGACGATGCCCCGCCGCCGGGTCTTCCGTACCGTCTCCGAACTCGGCATCCACTACCGCCGCAGCCCCGCCTCGACGACGGGCACCCGATCGCTCCGCCGCGGACCACGCGCCGGGGACCGCCTGCCCGACCGGCCGCACGGGCTCCAGGCCCGCGTCGCCGCACCCGGCTGGCATCTGCTCCTGACCGGACCCCCGCGCCTCTGGCCGGACCAGCGGCTCGCCCCGCTCCTGGCCGGCCGGACCGATCTGATCACCGTGCACCGCCTCGCCGACCGGAGCCCCTGGCCGGGCGTCGCCCAGGCGCTCGTACGCCCCGACGGCCACGTCGGCTACGTCGCGCGCGGTGCCGGCCTGGAGGGGCTGCGCGCCTACGCCGCCCGCTGGCTGCCGATCGCCACCGCGTGACACCACGGGTGAACGGTTCGCGGCGCTGATCCGTACCACTCTGCGCGCCGTCACACCGAGGAAGCACCGGGGAAGAATCGTGCAGTCACACCGAGGAAGCATCGGCCGTATCGCGACGGTCGGCAGTCTGGCCCTCCTGCTCCTGACCACCGCGTGCGGCGGAGGTGAGGACGACGGAGCCGCCGCGAAGAGCACCCCGGCGAATGTCTCCGCCACCGTCGCCGGCGTCGTGGCCCCGGCGAAGGTCGAGGTGATCGCCGGCCTGACGGGCTGCAAGGTCAAGATCCGGACCGAGGCCGACGAACTGCGCGAGGGCGTCTGCCACACGAAGAAGGGCGACTACCTCATCACCACGTTCCCGCAGGAGAAGTTCAAGCTCACCTGGCTGGACGCGGCTGCCGTCTACGGCGGCAAGTACCTCGTGGGCACCCGCTGGGTGGTCAGCGCGAAGCCGGAGGTGCTGGACCGGCTCCGGCCCCAACTGGGCGGAAAAATCCAGCAGTTGCGGGGTGTGGGCCCGAAGCCCGCGCCGAGCGCGTCGTAGCGCCGCCGTCGGCGGAGGCGGCCCCGGGTCGTCCGGCGCGGCTCACTCAGTCGTGTCGCTGATGCCCAGGCGCAGATGCTCCACGTGGTACACGGCCTGGTCGAGCAGCTCGGCGACATGGTGGTCGTGCAGCGCGTAGACGACCGAACGACCGCGCCGCTCACCCACCACCAGTCCCAGGTTGCGCAGCAGCCGCAGCTGGTGCGAGCAGGCGGACTGCTCCATGCCCACCTCCGCCGCCAGCTCCGTGGCGGGCAGCGGCCCCTCGCGCAGTCGCGCCAGGATCAGCAGGCGGGAGGGGGTGGAGAGGGCCTGGAGGGTGGTGGCCACCTTGGCGACGTTGGCCGCGTCCAGGCGTACGCGCTCGGCTGCGTCCTGCGCGGCGGTGACGGCTCCATGACCCATGCCGGGTATCTTACTCATCGTACATGAACACATGAATGCTTCTTCATGTGTCTCGGATCGGGCTCGGGCGGGGCTCGGGTGATCCGGCGGCTCCCAGCCCAGCCGAGGTTGATGTCGGATTCTCGCCAGCCCGCCTCGCCCCGCGTGGACGATGCTGGACCCATGCAGAAGGGGATGCACACCGACACCGAGCGCTGCGTGCGCGCCGTCCAGTCCAAGGACGCCCGCTTCGACGGCTGGTTCTTCACCGCGGTCGTCACGACCGGGATCTACTGCCGGCCCAGTTGCCCGGTGGTCCCGCCCAAGCCGGAGAACATGCGGTTCCACCCGAGCGCCGCCGCCTGCCAGCAGGCCGGATTCCGGGCGTGCAAGCGCTGCCGGCCGGACACCAGCCCCGGCTCCCCGGAGTGGAACCAGCGCGCCGATCTCGTCGCCCGCGCGATGAGGCTCATCGCCGACGGAGTCGTGGACCGCGAGGGCGTCCCCGGCCTCGCCGCCCGCCTCGGCTACAGCACCCGGCAGATCGAACGCCAGCTTCTCGCCGAACTGGGCGCCGGCCCCCTCGCCCTGGCCCGCGCCCAGCGCGCCCAGGCGGCCCGCCTCCTCATCGAGACGACGCCCCTGCCCATGGCGGACATCGCCTTCGCGGCCGGGTTCGCGTCCATCCGCACCTTCAACGACACCGTGCGCGAGGTCTACGCCCTCGCCCCGACCGAGCTGCGCACCCGCGCGGCACCGCGCAGCAGCCCGGTGACTTCGGGATCTCCGGGGATTCCCGGGGTCTCGGCGAACACCGCCGGCGCCCTGACGCTGCGCCTGCCGTTCCGCGCCCCCCTCAACCCCGACAACCTCTTCGGCCACCTCGCGGCGACCGCGGTCCCCGGCGTGGAGGAGTGGCGGGACGGCGCGTACCGGCGCACGCTCAGGCTGCCGTACGGCCACGGCATCGTGTCGCTGACCCCCCAGCCCGACCACATCGCCTGCCGCCTCACCCTCAGCGACCTGCGCGATCTGACCGTCGCGATCAGCCGGTGCCGGCGGATGCTGGACCTGGACGCCGATCCGGTGGCGATCGACGACCAGTTGCGCACGGATCCGCTGCTGGCGCCCCTGGTCGACAAGGCGCCCGGCCGGAGGGTGCCGCGCACGGTCGACGAAGCGGAGTTCGCCGTACGGGCCGTGCTCGGCCAACAGGTCTCCACGGCGGCAGCCCGCACCCACGCGGCCCGTCTGGTCACCGCCCACGGCGAGCAGGTCGACGACCCCGAGGGCGGCCTCACCCACCTCTTCCCGGCCCCCGAGGCTCTGGCCTCGCTGGACCCGGAGACACTGGCGATGCCCCGCTCCCGCCGTACGACCTTCACCACCCTGGTCCGCCAACTCGCCGACGGCGAAGTCCGCCTGGGCCCGGACAGCGACTGGCCACAGACCCGGGCCCGGCTCCTGGCCCTGCCCGGCTTCGGCCCCTGGACGGTCGACGTCATCGCGATGCGCGCCCTCGGCGACCCCGACGCCTTCCTCCCCACCGACCTCGGAATCCGCCGCGCCGCCCAGGAGTTGGGCCTGCCGTCCACTCCCGCGGCCCTCACGGCCCGGGCGGCCGCGTGGCGCCCGTGGCGGGCGTACGCCGTCCAGTACCTGTGGGCGACGGACAGCCACCCGATCAACTTCCTCCCCGTCTGAGCACGTCAAGGACCTCCTGATGAAGCAGCACACCCTCATCGACAGCCCGTACGGCCCCCTCACGCTGGTCGCCGAGGACGGCGTCCTGTGCGGCCTCTACATGACCGACCAACGGCACCGACCACCGGAGGAGACCTTCGGCACCCGCGACGAGTCACTCTTCCGGGAGGCCGAGGACCAGCTGGAGGCCTATTTCGAGGGTGAGTTGAAGGAGTTCACCCTCGAACTCCGTCTGAGCGGAACACCGTTCCAGCGCAGCGTCTGGGAGCACCTACGGAAGATCCCGTACGGCGAGACCCGCTCCTACGGCGAACTCGCCGACACCCTCGGCAACTCCGGCGCCTCCCGCGCGGTCGGCCTCGCCAACGGCAAGAACCCGATCGGCATCATCGTCCCCTGCCACCGCGTCGTCGGCGCGAACGGCAGCCTCACGGGCTACGGCGGCGGCCTGGACCGCAAGCAGCGCCTGCTGGACTTCGAGAACGGAAGCGCGCTGTTCTGAGCCCCGGCTAGCCGACCCGCTCCGCAGCCCCGCGCTCCACGCAGAACTCGTTGCCCTCCGGGTCGGCCAGGACCGCCCAGCCCCGGCCGTCCGGGGTGCGGCGGTCGTCGACCAGGGCGGCGCCCAGGGTCAGGAGCCGCTCGACCTCCTCGTCACGGGTGCGGTCCTGCGGCTGAAGGTCCACATGGATCCGGTTCTTGAGGGTCTTGCGCTCCGGGACGGTGACGAACAGCAGGCCCGCGCCCTCGATCAACACCTCCTCGTCCCCGGGCTCGTCGTCCTCGTGCACGGGCAGGCCGAGCACCTGGGACCAGAAGCCGGCGAGGGCGTAGGCGTCGGCGGAGTCGATCGTCACATGGCGTATCCGAGAGGTCATGATCGCATTCTGGGCTACTCGCCCAGCCCGCGCAGCAGCTTCGGCAGCGCGGTGCCGATCGGCTCGCGGATCACCTCGTCGGCGCGGTCGTCGTACGGCGTCGGCTCGGCGTTGACGATGACGAGCCGGGCGCCGTGGTCGGCGGCGACGCCCGCGAGGCCTGCGGCGGGCTGCACCTGGAGGGTGGTGCCGACGGCGATGAACACCTGGCACGCCTTGGTGATCGCGACCGCCTCACCGAGGACCACCGGATCGAGCCGCTCGCCGAACATGACGGTCGCCGACTTGAGGACACCGCCGCACTCCAGGCACGGCGGGTCGTCCTCCCCCGCCTCGACCCGCGCGATCGCGTCCTCCATCGGCCCGCGGGCGTGGCACTTCGTGCAGACCACACTCCGCGCGCTGCCGTGCAGTTCGAGCACCTTGCGGGTGGGCATCCCGGCGAGCTGGTGCAGCCCGTCCACGTTCTGCGTGATCACCCGCACCGGCACCCCGGACCGCTCCAGCTCGGCCACCGCCCGGTGCGCCGCGTTGGGTTCGGCCTTGAGGGTGCGGTTCTTGCGTCGCATCTGCCACGAGCGCCGCCGGATCTCCGGGTCGCCCATGTAGTACTCGTACGTCACGAGCTTCTCGGCCTCGGGGTCCCGCCGCCACAGCCCGTTCGGCCCGCGGTAGTCGGGGATGCCGGAGTCGGTCGAGATACCGGCGCCGCTGAGGAGGGCGACGAGGGGCTTGGTCATGCTGCCGAGGGTAGGACGGGCGTCGTACGGGCCGCGAATGGATATTCGAGGTGCCCCGAGCCCGCCGCCGTCGGCCGGTCCGGTGCTCCCGCCGCCGGTCAGCCCACCCGGTGACCGTTCTCCAGCTCCACCGTTCCCCCGCCGTCCGCGAGCACGTCCAGTGCGGCCAGGACGCGGCGGCCCAGAGAGCCCGGCAGATGAGCCGTGATCTCCTCGCGCGCAACGAGCCGCCAGGACAGCAGCTCCTCCTCCTGCAACCGGATCGCCTTCAAGTCGTCCTCGCCGAGGACCCCGCCGTCGTACAGGTACGCCATCAGCGGCGGCCGCCCCGTGCCGTGCGACCAGTCCACCGCGAGCAGCCGGCCCAGGTCACGGTCCAGGCCGATCTCCTCGGCCGTCTCACGGCGCGCTCCCTGGCGGGGCGTCTCGCCGTCGTCGGACTCGATCGTGCCGCCCGGAAGCGCCCAGCCCTCGCGGTAGTTCGGCTCCACGAGCAGCACCCGGCCCTCGGCGTCCCGGAACAGGGCGGCGGCACCGGCGAGGATGCGGGGGAGCGTTGCGATGTACGCGGCGAAGTCAGGCGTGGTGGTCATTGGGGAAGCGTAACCAGCCCGGACACCCGGCCCCGCCCGTCGCCCGGACGACAGGCTAGGGCAACACCCCCTGTACCGCCGCCTCGGCCTCCGCCTCCGCCAGCCGCACCGTCCGCTCCGCCAGCTCGCTGATCCGCATCCCGTCGAACCCGAACACCGCACTGCGGACGGTGTCCTCCAGCGGCCCGGTCCACTGGTCCGGGATCGCCTGCGCCCCGGTCAGCACACCCGCCACCGAGCCGGCCGTCGCCCCGTTGGAGTCGGTGTCCAGGCCGCCGCGCACGGTGAGGGTGATGCTGCGGGTGAAGTCGCCGTCGCCGTACAGCAGCCCGGCGGTGAGCACGGCCGCGTTCGGGATGGTGTGGATCCAGCCGAGCCCGGCGGTCTCCTCGGCGACCGTGGTGAGCGTGTCCTCCCAGGTCATCCGGGTGTCGTGGAGCGAGACGACGCGGCGTACGGTGCGGGCGAGGCGGCTGCTCGCCGGGATGACGGCGAGCGCCTGGTCGACCGCCTGGCGGACCGTGGACGCCGTGAACGCCGCCGCGACCAGCGCCGCCGCCCACATCGCGCCGTACACCCCGTTGCCGGTGTGCGACAGCACCGCGTCCCGGCGGGCGAGGGCGGCGGCGCGACGCGGGTCGCCGGGGCACGTCCAGCCGTAGATGTCGGCGCGGATGAGGGCGCCGATCCACTCCTGGTAGGGGTTGTCGTACGTGGCGGTGAGCGGCGGTTTCAGACCGTTCGCGAGGTTGCGGTACGCGGCCCGCTCCGCCGTGAAGGTCTGCAGATACGGCAGCCGCAGCAGCCACAGGTCGCCGACCTGCTCGGTGCTGAAGCCGAAGCCGTGGGTCTCCAGCAGGTCGAGGCCGAGGATGGCGTAGTCGACGTCGTCGTCGCGGCAGCTGCCGTGGATACGGCCGCGCACGCACTGCCGCCACTCGGGGCGCAGCTCGAAGCCGTCGTCCTCGCTGACCGGCTCGGGGAGATAGTCGGTGAGGGGCAGGGCTGCGGCCTGCCGCAGATAGCGGTCGATACGGTCCCGCGTCCACAGGTCGCCCTGCTCGACCGGCTTGCCGAGCATGTTGCCCGCGATCCGGCCGAGCCAGCCTCCGAGTACGCGGTCGGCGAGCTCCGGCTCAGTGCCCACAGGGGTCATAGGACCGGTTTACCCAATTCCGGGGGCGTCCGCTCCGGGTTCGGCCGGTACGCACAGCGGGCCCGCAGGGCGTTCTCAGGCTCCGGGCAGGGCATGACGTCACGGGCCTCCTCCGGTTAAGGTCGCAGCGGCGCGACTGGCCTTGACATGCGCGAGGCCCGGAGAGCAAGGGGAAAACAGGTGACACAGCGCGTGCTCATCGCCGCGGACAAGTTCAAGGGGTCGCTGACGGCCGTGCAGGTCGCCGAGCGGGTGACGGCCGGTCTGCGCCGGGCCGTGCCGGGCGTCCGGGTCGAGGCCATGCCCGTGGCCGACGGCGGCGACGGGACCGTGGACGCGGCGGTCGCGGCCGGTTTCGAGCGCCGGGAGGTAAGGGTCGCCGGGCCCCTCGGGCACGAGGTGACGGCGGCGTTCGCGCTGCGCGGCGACACGGCGGTCGTGGAGATGGCCGAGGCGAGCGGCCTGCAGCGGCTGCCCGCCGGAGTCTTCGCGCCGCTCACGGCGTCCACCCACGGTTCGGGCGAGCTGCTGCGGGCCGCGCTGGACGCGGGCGCCCGCACGATCGTGTTCGGCGTCGGCGGCAGCGCCACCACCGACGGCGGCGCCGGAATGCTGAGCGCGCTGGGCGCGCGGTTCCTGGACGCGGACGGGGAGCCGGTGACGCCGGGCGGGGGAGGCCTGGGCGACCTGGCCACCGCGGACCTCTCCGGCCTGGACCCGAGGCTGGCCTCGGTCGAACTGGTGCTCGCCAGCGACGTCGACAATCCGCTGACCGGCCCGAAGGGCGCACCGGCGGTGTACGGCCCGCAGAAGGGCGCCTCGCCGGACGACGTGGCGACGCTGGACGCGGCGCTCGCGCACTTCGCGAAGGTGCTGGAGGAGTCGGTCGGCGCCAAGGCCGCCGAGCACGCCGCCGCACCGGGTGCCGGCGCGGCCGGTGGCATCGGCTACGGCGCCCTCCTCATCGGCGCCCGCTTCCGCGCCGGCATCGAGGTCATGCTCGACGTCCTGGGCTTCGCGCCCGCGCTGGAGCGGGCCGATCTCGTCATCACCGGCGAGGGCTCCCTGGACGAGCAGACCCTGCACGGCAAGGCCCCGGCGGGCGTCGCCGCCGCAGCCCGCGCGGCCGGCAAGGAGGTCGTCGCGGTGTGCGGCCGTTTGGCCCTCCCCCCGGATGCCCTGGGCCACGCGGGCATCCGCCGCGCGTACGCCTTGTCGGCGCTCGAACCGGACCCGGCGAAGTCCATGGCCCAGGCGGGTCCTCTCCTGGAACGCGTGGCGGAGTCGATCGCGCGGGACTTCCTGACCTGACCGTCGCCGGGACGGCAACCCCGGAGGCTGCCGTCCCGCACCCGGCCATGACCGGGACCGGCGCCGCCTGCGTACAACGCGGCCACGGAACCGGCCGGGCCACATGCTCCGGGCCGCTCAGGCGAGGCCCGACGCGGTTGGGGACATTGTCTGGCTGGTCCATCGCCGTGGTGCTTGCCGTGTCCGTCGTGATGGGGCCGTGGGCTGCTCGGATCGCCTGGCAGCAGGCACGCAACCGGCGAGCTTGGTTGCCACTTCCGGCTCGGCCCGCCTCCGGCGTCTCAGGCGTCGCATCAGACGCCCGAGGCCGACTTCGGCCGGTTCCGCCATCCCAAGGACCTGAACGACTCCATGAGCTGCCCCATCACCATCCTGCGGCGCTGCCCGCCGGGTCTGGCTGATACCACTGCCGTGGACCTCGCCCTGGGCCTGTGGGGGCTGTCCCGGCAGTACAGCGTGTGGCGGGACGAGGCCGCGACCTGGCAGATGGCCCGGCGGTCCGTCGCCGACATCTGGCTGCGGCGGGAAACCCGAGGGGCCCGGACCGAATCACGATTCGGTCCGGGCCCCTCGGGTTACGTACAAGCCGGCCTACGGGACCTGTGCCGCCCGCGCCTCGCGGCTCTCACGCCGGTTGTCACGGAAGGTATTCACCCGGCGAGCCGTGGCGAACAGCGGAATCGTCGCCGCCATCACGATCTGCAGCGCGCAGCCCATCTGCAGCAACACCTGGCCGCCCGGCGCGTCGAACGCCCACGCCGCCAGCATGCCCATGGCCGTCACGATCCAGCCGAGCACCGCCACTGCGAGGACGCCCCGTGGCTTCGGGTACTCGACCCGGCTCACCATCAGCCACGCGGTGCCGACGACCGCCAGCAGCGTCGCCTCGAACGGCAGCTCGAGCAGCACGATCGAGACGACCGTGAGTGCACCGAATGGCGAGGGCATGCCCTGGAACGTGCCGTCCTTCACGGTGACGCATGAGAAGCGGGCAAGCCGCAGCACCACCGCCAACAGCACAACGATCGCGCCCACCGCGGCGACCCGCTCATGCGCGTCCCTCGCGACCATGCCGTACACGAGCACGAAGTACGCGGGCGCCAGCCCGAAGCTGATCAGATCGGAGAGATTGTCCAGCTCGGCACCCATCGGCGACGACCGGAGCTTGCGGGCGACGAGGCCGTCGAACAGGTCGAAGACAGCCGCGCACAGCATCAGTATCACTGCCGTGGCCGCGCTGTTGCGGGCCATGCCCGAATTGTCACCCGTGAGGTGCGGGATCAGGATGCCGGTGGTGGTGAAGTACACCGCCATGAAGCCGCACGTGGCGTTGCCGAGGGTGAGGGTGTCCGCTATCGACAGGCGGAGAGAAAGAGGCATCTCCTCCTCTTCGTCGACCTCGTCGGCCTCGGGCACCCAGCCCGGCTGTGTCTCAGGATCAATCACGGTCAATGCGAGTCACCCCAGCCACGGTCTTCTGCCCGACCTCGACCGCGACCTCCACGCCCTCGGGCAGGTAGATGTCGACGCGCGAGCCGAAGCGGATCAGACCGATACGGTCGCCCTGCTCGACCTTCGTGCCCTGCGGGATGTAAGGAACGATGCGACGGGCCACCGCGCCGGCGATCTGGATCATCTCGATGTCGCCGAGTTCGGTGTCGAAGTGCCAGACTACGCGCTCGTTGTTCTCGCTCTCCTTGTTGAACGCCGGAACGAACCCGCCAGGGATGTGCTCCACGGACGTGACCGTGCCGGAGAGCGGCGCACGGTTGACGTGGACGTTGAGCGGGCTCATGAAGATCGCGACGCGGGTGCGGCCGTCCTTCCACGGCATGATGCTCTGCACCACACCGTCGGCGGGAGAGATGACCCGGCCCTGGGCGATCTCGCGCTCGGGGTCGCGGAAGAACCACAGCATGCCCGCCGCGAGCGCGGTGGCGGGCACGGCCACGGCCTTGGCGACGCCGGAGCGGCGTGCGCGGGCCAGGCTGAGGGCTGCGGTGGCGACGGTCGGGAGAAGCCACGGCGATGCTCCGCGCGCGAGGCGTACGCCGGCCCGGCTGTCGCGAGGTGCAGAGGTTTGGCTGTGGGGCATGGATGACCTTCGTAGCGGATGATGCCGCGCTTCGACGGGGGACGGCGGCTTTCCGGGGATCGTACCGGGCGCGGGCCACAACTGGGCAAGCCAGGAAGCCGAGTCGGCGGCTGAAGAGTATTGACGGGGTGTGATCTTCTTCTCGAAGAAAACACCCCGAACCCGTACATCTATCCCTGGAACCGATACTCTTCGAGCAACCTGCGACCGATGATCATTTTCTGGATCTCGGCGGTACCTTCACCGATAAGCAGCATCGGAGCCTCTCGGTAGAGGCGCTCGATCTCGTACTCCTTGGAGAAGCCGTAGCCGCCGTGGATCCGGAAGGCATCTTCGACGACCTCCTTGCAGTACTCGGAGGCGAGGTACTTCGCCATCCCAGCCTCGAGGTCGTTTCGCTCCCCGGAGTCCTTTTTGCGAGCCGCGTTCACCATCATGGCATGCGCCGCCTCGACCTTGGTAGCCATCTCGGCCAGCTTGAACTGGATGGCCTGGTGCTGGGCGATCGGCTTGCCGAAGGTGTGACGCTGCTGGGCGTACCGGACACCGAGTTCGAAAGCACGCTGAGCGACGCCGCAGCCACGCGCCGCCACATTGACGCGGCCGACCTCGACGCCGTCCATCATTTGGTAAAAACCTCGGCCGGTGACGCCGCCGAGCACCCGATTGGCCGGAATGCGCAGGCCGTCCATGATGAGCTCGGTCGTGTCGACGCCCTTGTAGCCCATCTTGTCGATCTTGCCGGGGATGGTGAGGCCGGGGCGGGCCTCTCCGAAGCCGGGCTCCTTCTCGACGAGGAAGGTCGTCATCGACTTGTGGGGCGCGGTGCCCTCGGGGTGTCCTTCGTCACTTCGGACGAGAACGGCGACCAGAGAGGACGTGCCGCCGTTCGTCAGCCACATCTTCTGGCCGTTGAGGACGTACTCCTCGCCGTCCTTCACCGCCTTCGACGTGATGGCCGACACGTCGGACCCCAGACCCGGCTCCGACATCGAGAAGGCACCGCGGATGTCGCCGGCCGCCATGCGCGGCAGGAAGTGGTCCTTCTGCTCCTGCGTGCCGTGCTGCTTGAGCATGTACGCCACGATGAAGTGGGTGTTGATGATGCCGGACACCGACATCCAGCCGCGGGCGATCTCCTCGACGCACAGCGCGTACGTCAGGAGCGACTCGCCCAGACCGCCGTACTCCTCGGGAATCATCAGGCCGAACAGGCCCAACTCCTTCAGACCGTCGACGATCTGCTGCGGGTATTCGTCGCGGTGTTCCAGCTCGGTGGCGACCGGGATGATCTCCTTGTCCACGAAGTCGCGGACGGTGGAGAGGATCTCCTGCTGGATGTCGGTCAGACCGGCGGTCTGGGCGAGTCGCGCCATGGCTACTTCTCCTGCTCCTTGAGCTCGGGGCGGCCCGGCTGCTCGCCGCCGCGCTCCTTGATGTACGTCTCGGTCGGCACCATCACCTTGCGGCGGAACACGCACACGAGCGTGCCGTCCTGCTTGTAGCCCTTGGTCTCGACGTAGACGATGCCGCGGTCGTTCTTCGACTTCGACGGCCACTTGTCGAGCACGGTCGTCTGGCCGTAGATCGTGTCGCCGTGGAAGGTCGGCGCCACGTGCTTGAGCGACTCGATCTCCAGGTTGGCGATGGCCTTGCCGGAGATGTCCGGGACCGACATGCCGAGCAGGAGGGAGTAGATGTAGTTGCCCACGACGACGTTCTTGCCGAAGTCCGTCGTCTTCTCCGCATAGTTGGTGTCCATGTGGAGCGGGTGGTGGTTCATGGTGAGGAGACAGAACAGGTGGTCGTCGTACTCCGTGACCGTCTTTCCCGGCCAGTGCTTGTACGTCGCCCCGACCTCGAACTCCTCGTAGGTGCGTCCGAACTGCATCGCGCTCAGGCCTCCGGGATCTCGAACTTCGACGTGCGCTGCATGCCGGCCGCGCGGCCCTTGCCGGAGATGACCAGCGCCATCTTGCGGCTGGCCTCGTCGATCATCTCGTCGCCGAGCATCGCCGAGCCCTTCTTGCCGCCCGCCTCGGACGTGTAGTAGTCGTACGCGTCCAGGATCAGCTCGGCGTGGTCGTAGTCCTCCTGCGAGGGCGAGAAGATCTCGTTGGACGCCTCGACCTGGCCCGGGTGCAGCACCCACTTGCCGTCGAAGCCGAGGGCCGCGGCGCGCTGGGCGACCGCGCGGTAGCCGTCGATGTTGCGGATCTGGAGGTACGGGCCGTCGATCGCCTGGAGGTTGTTGGCGCGGGCGGCCATCAGGATCTTCATCAGGATGTAGTGGTAGGCGTCCGCCGGGTAGCCGGGCGGCTGCTCGCCCACGACCAGCGACTTCATGTTGATGGACGCCATGAAGTCGGCCGGGCCGAAGATGATCGTCTCGACGCGCTGGGACGCCGTCGCGATCTCGTTGACGTTGTTCAGGCCCTGCGCGTTCTCGATCTGCGCCTCGATGCCGATCTTGCCGACCTCGAAGCCCATCGTCTTCTCGATCTGGGTCAGCAGGAGGTCGAGGGCGACGACCTGCTGGGCGGTCTGCACCTTCGGCAGCATGATGCAGTCGAGGTTCTGGCCGGCACCCTCGACGACGGTCACGACGTCACGGTACGTCCACTCGGTCGTCCAGTCGTTGACGCGCACGACCCGTGTCTTGCCCGTCCAGTCGCCCTCGTTGAGGAACTTGACGATGGTGTGCCGCGCCTCGGGCTTGGCGAGCGGGGCGCACGCGTCCTCCAGGTCGAGGAAGACCTGGTCCGCCGGCAGGCCCTGCGCCTTCTCGAGGAAGCGGGGGTTGCTTCCCGGGACCGCGAGACACGAGCGGCGGGGACGCAGACGGTTGACGGTCATGCGGGGACCTCCAGGGGGTCGAGCTTGTTCGCTTTCCGGATCTCGTCGACGATGCGGCCGATGATTCCGGTGATGTCGAAGTCCTTCGGGGTGAAGACGGCGGCCACACCCGCGGCCCTGAGCTGCGCGGCGTCGCCATTGGGGATGATCCCACCGGCGATGACGGGTATCTCTGTGGCACCGGCCACACGAAGGCGATCCAGCACGTCCGGCACGAGCTGGGCGTGCGAGCCGGACAGGATGGACAGGCCGACCGCGTGCACGTCCTCCGCGAGGGCCGCGTCCACGATCTGCTCGGGCGTCAGGCGGATGCCCTGGTAGACCACCTCGAAGCCGGCGTCACGCGCCCGCACGGCGATCTGCTCGGCGCCGTTGGAGTGTCCGTCCAGGCCCGGCTTGCCGACCAGGAACCGCAGCTTGCCGACGCCCATGTCCTTCGCCGTCAGGTCGACCCTGCGGCGCACGTCGGCCATGGCCGAGCCCTCCTCCGCGGGGACGGCAACCGGCGCCGACGACACGCCCGTCGGCGCCCGGAACTCCCCGAACACCTCGCGCAGCGCCCCGGCCCACTCGCCGGTCGTGACACCGGCGCGGGCGCACTCCAGGGTGGCCTCCATGAGGTTGGCGGTGCCCTTGGCGGCCTCCTTCAGCCGGTCCAGCGCCTTGCACGGGCGCGGGTGGTTGAAGGGCGGCTGGTAGCGGGTGTCGCGCCAGTGCTCGAGGGAGCCGATGACCCGGGCCTCGACGGCCGGGTCGACCGTCTGGATGGCCGTGTCGAGGTCGGCGGTGAGGGGGTTCGGCTCGGTCGTCTCGAAGATGTTGACGCCGATGATCTTCTCTTGACCGGACTCGATACGACCGCGGCGCTCCGCGTGCGAGGAGACGAGCTGCGACTTGAGGTAGCCCGACTCGACGGCGGCCATCGCACCGCCCATCTCCTGGATCCGGTCGATCTCGGCGAGAGACTCCTCGACGAGCTTCGCGACCTTCGCCTCGATGACGTGCGAGCCCTCGAAGATGTCCTCGTACTCCAGCAGATCGCTCTCGTGCGCCAGCACCTGCTGGATGCGCAGCGACCACTGCTGGTCCCAGGGCCGGGGCAGTCCCAGCGCCTCGTTCCAGGCGGGCAGCTGCACGGCACGCGCGCGTGCGTCCTTCGAGAGGGTCACGGCCAGCATCTCGAGGACGATCCGCTGGACGTTGTTCTCCGGCTGCGCCTCGGTCAGACCGAGGGAGTTGACCTGGACGCCGTAGCGGAAGCGGCGCTGCTTGGGGTTCTCGATGCCGTAGCGCTCGCGCGTGACCTGGTCCCAGATCCGCCCGAACGCCCGCATCTTGCACATCTCCTCGATGAAGCGGACGCCCGCGTTCACAAAGAAGGAGATACGGGCCACGACGTCCCCGAACTTCTCGACGGGGACCTGCCCTGAGTCGCGTACGGCATCGAGAACCGCGATCGCGGTGGACATCGCGTACGCGATCTCCTGGACCGGCGTGGCGCCCGCTTCCTGCAGGTGGTAGCTGCAGATGTTGATCGGGTTCCACTTCGGGATGTGGGAGACCGTGTACGTGATCATGTCCGTCGTCAGCCGGAGTGAGGGCCCCGGCGGGAAGACATGGGTCCCCCGCGACAGGTACTCCTTGACGATGTCGTTCTGGGTCGTGCCCTGGAGCTTGGTGATGTCCGCGCCCTGCTCCTCGGCGACGACCTGGTAGAGCGCCAGCAGCCACATGGCGGTGGCGTTGATCGTCATCGAGGTGTTCATCTGCTCCAGGGGGATGTCCTGGAACAGCCGGCGCATGTCACCGAGATGGGCCACCGGTACGCCGACCCGGCCGACCTCGCCGCGGGCGAGGATGTGGTCGGAGTCGTAGCCGGTCTGTGTCGGCAGGTCGAACGCGACCGACAGACCGGTCTGGCCCTTGGCGAGGTTGCGCCGGTACAACTCGTTGGACGCCTCGGCCGTGGAGTGACCGGCGTACGTGCGCATGAGCCACGGCCGGTCCTTCTCCCGCTTGCCTTCGGCGGGCTGACGCTCAGTCATCTATGACCTCGGGTGTCTCAGATGTTGCGGAAGCGGTTGATGGCGTCGATGTGCTTGGCGCGCATCTCCTCGTCGCGCACGCCGAGGCCCTCCTCGGGGGCGAGGCACAGGACGCCGACCTTGCCCTGGTGGAGGTTGCGGTGCACGTCGTAGGCCGCCTGGCCGGTCTCCTCCAGGGAGTAGACCTTCGACAGCGTCGGGTGGATCTTGCCCTTCGCGATGAGCCGGTTGGCCTCCCAGGCCTCGCGGTAGTTGGCGAAGTGCGAGCCGATGATCCGCTTCAGCGACATCCACAGGTAGCGGTTGTCGTACTCGTGGTTGTAGCCCGAGGTCGAGGCGCAGGTGACGATGGTGCCGCCCTTGCGCGTGACGTAGACCGAGGCGCCGAAGGTCTCGCGGCCCGGGTGCTCGAAGACGATGTCGACGTCCTCGCCGCCGGTGAGCTCGCGGATGCGCTTGCCGAAGCGCTTCCACTCCTTCGGGTCCTGGTTGTTCTCGTCCTTCCAGAACTTGTAGCCCTCGGCGTTGCGGTCGATGATCGCCTCGGCGCCCATCGCCCGGCAGATGTCCGCCTTCTGGTCGCTGGAGACGACACAGATCGGGTTGGCGCCACCGGCCAGCGCGAACTGCGTGGCGTACGACCCGAGTCCGCCGCTCGCGCCCCAGATCAGGACGTTGTCGCCCTGCTTCATGCCGGCGCCGTTGCGGGACACCAGCTGCCGGTACGCGGTGGAGTTGACCAGGCCCGGAGCGGCGGCCTCCTCCCAGCTCAGGTGGCCCGGCTTGGGCATGAGCTGGTTGGACTTGACGAGCGCGATCTCGGCGAGGCCGCCGAAGTTCGTCTCGAAGCCCCAGATGCGCTGCTCGGGGTCGAGCATCGTGTCGTTGTGGCCGTCGCTGGACTCCAGCTCGACGGACAGACAGTGCGCGACGACCTCGTCACCGGGCTTCCAGGAGTTGACGCCCGGGCCGGTCCGCAGGACGACACCCGCGAGGTCGGAGCCGATGATGTGGTACGGCAGGTCGTGGCGCTTGGTCAGCTCGGAGAGCCGGCCGTAGCGCTCCAGGAACCCGAAGGTCGACATCGGCTCGAAGATCGACGTCCACACCGAGTTGTAGTTGACCGAGGAGGCCATGACGGCCACCAGGGCCTCGCCCGGGCCGAGCTCGGGCAGCGCCACGTCGTCGAGGTGGATCGACTTGCGCGGGTCCTTGTCGCGGGTCTCCAGGCCCGCGAACATCTCCGTCTCGTCCTTGTGCACGGTGATCGCGCGGTACGACTCGGGGAGCGGCATGGCGGCGAAGTCGGCGGGCGTGGAGTCCGGCGACTGGATCGCGTCGAGGATGTCCTTCACGGTCACGGTGTTGCCTCCGGCGATACGCACCCTGAGGGAGGGGTGCTGAGGGTTACGTCGGTGCTGCTGAGGGTTTTGGTGGTTGCCGTCGGTTCGGCTGTTGTGCTGTTCGGCAGCGCTTTGTGGCGCGGGAGGTTGCCTGTGACGCAGGCGTCCGGGCGCGCAGGCCCCTGGAGGGGTTTGCGGGGACAGCCGACGTACGAAAGGTCTCTGCACGCCGGCCGCCCGGACACTTTCAACGTATGACACGCCGTGCCATCCGGCAAGGCACTGGGTGCCAGAACTTGCTCTCAGATGAAATCTTTACGTAACAAATGAGCGATGATCGATCAAAGCTACCGACGAGTAGGCGGTAATCGGGCGCTATCGGTCACCAATCGCCGTCAGCCGGTCGCCTGCGGGGCATCGGCCAGACATGCCAGGTACATGGCCATCGCGGTGCGTGCCTCGCGCACCCCGCGCCCGCTCAGCACGTCGATCTTCGTCAGCCGGTGGAGCAGGGTGTCGCGGTGGACGGCGAGGCGCTCCGCGGTCCGCACGAGCTGGAAGCCGCACTCCGCCCAGGCGATCAGCGTCTCCCGCAGCACCGGCCAATCCTCCCGCTCACGCAGGCCCGCAAGGAGCGCGGCCGCGTACCGGGCGCGCGTGCCGCACCACGACGTACGAGCCGACGATCCTCACCTCGCTCGGACTCGAACACGGCGACAGCGCCTATCTCGGGTCGGTGGCGCTGCAGATCTTCTACATCCTGGGCTCCCTCTCCGGGATCCTCTTCATCAACAAGGGCCGCAGGCCTCTGCTGTTGTGGAGCTTCGCGCTGTCGGCCGCACCGCTGCTGGTGCTGTCGGTGCTCGCCGACCCGGGGCCGGCGGCCGTCATCACGCTGTTCGCGGTGTTCGGGCTCGCGTCCTTCTCCAGCCAGTGCCTCCAGGCGATCCACCCGTCCGAACTGTTCCCGACGGGTGTGCGCGCCACCGCCAACGGCTTCGCCACCGGCGCCAGCCGCATCGGCGCCGCCGTCGGCACCCGGGGCACCCCCGTGGTCCTCGGCCACGGCACCCGCCTCGCCATGTTCCTCGGCGCGCTGATCTGCGGGCTCGGCCGGCTGGTGTCGTACCGGCTGGCCCCGGAGACCAGCGGGAAGAGCCTTGCCGAGGCGAGCGGTGACGGGAGTGTTCCGCCGGCCGACCTGCCCTCTGTGAAGGAGCTTTCGTGAGCCCGTCGCCCTCCTCGGTCCTCGTCGTCGGCGGTGGCGTCGTCGGCCTGGCCTGCGCGCACTGCCCCGGCCGGCCGGCCTCACGGTCACCGTCCTGGAACGGGACGGGCTCGGCAGCGGGGCGTCGCGGCCAAGGCCCTGACCGGTGTGTTCCGGCCGGACAGCCCGCTGTGGATCAACCCGGTGCCCAGCGTTGCGCTGCTGCGTTTCCTCGCCGGCCTCGGGCTGCGCAGCACGGCCCGGCACCACAGGTCCGGCGCCAACGCCCTGGCCGCCCTCGCCGGGGACACCTTCGGGCTCTTCGAGGAGCTGGTGGCGCTCGGGGTGGACGGCGGGGCCGGGAAGGACGGCTTCCTGTTCGCGTACCCGTCGTACGAGGACGCGGCGCACGGGCTGGCGGGCTTCCGCACGCTCGGCGCACCGGTCGCGCCGGAGGGGGTGCTCCGGAGTGCGGCGCCGGCCGAGACGGAGCCCGCCCTCGGGCCCGCTGCCCGGGCCGGGTTCCTGGTGGAGCGTCAATGGGCCGTGGATCCCGGGCAGTTCGTGGACACGCTCGCCGAGCGGCTGCGGCGCGACGGGGCCGAGCTGGTCGAGGGCGCTCGGGTGACGGCGGTCCGGGAGGACGCGGATCGCGTCGAGGCCCGTACGACCGCGGGGACCTACCGGGCGGACGCCGTCGTGATCGCCGCGGGCGTCTTGTCCCGGGAGGTGTGCGCCTCGCTCGGCGTACGGATCGAGATGGCCGCCGGGAAGGGCTACAGCTTCTCGGTGCCGGCCGAGTCGGTGCCGAAACGCCTGGTCCACCTGGGCTCGGCGAAGGCGGTGCTGGCGCCGCTGGGCAAGGGGGTGCGGGTCGCCGGGACCATGGAGTTCGACCGGGACTTGGACCGGTTCCGACAGGGCCGCGTGCAGGCGCTGGTGGCGGCTGGCCGGCCGTATCTGCCGGGCGCCGACTGGGAGCGGCGGGAGCAGGAGTGGATGGGGCCGCGCCCGATGACCCCGGACGGCCTGCCCCTGACCGGCCCGGTACCGGGCCGCCCCCGGATCCTGCTCGCCACCGGCCACAACATGCTGGGCCTGACGCTGGCCCCGGCGACGGGACGGCTGGTCACGGGGGAGGCGGACCCGGGACTGGCGGCGAGGTTCGCCCCGTCCCGATCGGTCCGGCTGCGCCGGGGACGGGGCCTGTCCGGCTGATCATGCCGCCGCGAGGTCTGGGACGCCCGCCCCGAGCGGTCGTCGCTCAGGGTGGCCCCGGTCCGCCCCGGTCAGCCGGGCCGGTCCTAGGCCCCCAGCCCGAGCAGGGCCACCTGCAGGGGGAGCGCCGGCTCCTCGGGGAGGGCGGGCGGCTCCTCGCCGCGGCCCGTGTGCGTGGGCGCGACGGCGCGCAGGCCCCCGATGCCGTCGGCGGCCCACTTCGCGTCCGTCGCGGGGAGGGACAGGGTCATGCGCCGCCCGTCGGCCAGCGTGGCCCGGAGCTTGGTCGGGTCGTTCGTCTGCATGGCAACCCACTTCCGTCGCACACCACGAAGATCATCCTTCGACATGGAGGACGGACGGGTCGGGCAATTGGTTCCCGCGGAGGGCCCCGCCGCCAGGAGGCCCCGCAGCCGCAGGAGGCCTCCCACAGCCCGGTGACGCTCTACGCCCGCTCCTTCAGCGCCTGCTCGATGGTCCGCATCACCTCGTCGAGCGGGGCGTCGGTCCGCGCCACGGTCACGAGCACCTCGCCCTGGCCGGCCACGGAGGCCGGCACCGTACGCGGCGCGGTCTCCCGCCCCGCACCGATCCCCGTCCCGAACGTCCGCCGCACGATCGCGAAGGCGTGGTCGAGCTGCGCCTCCACATCGCCCTGTCCACCGGCCCGCAGCCAGCGCCGCAGGACGTGGTTGTGCGCGGTGACCACGGCCGACGCGGCGACCTCCGCCAGCAGCGGGTCGTCGTTGGCGTCGTCGTCGTGGGCGTGCTCGTCGAAGTGGCCGAGGAGATAGCGGGTGAACAGGCGCTCATAGCGGGCCACCGACGCGATCTCCGCCTCCCGCAGGGTGGGCACCTCGCGTGTGAGCTTGTAGCGGGCCACCGAGATCTCCGGCCGGGCCGCGTACATCTTCATGACTTCCTTGATGCCCCGGCACACGGTGTCGAGCGGGTGCTCGTGCGCGGGCGCCGCGTTGAGCACCGCCTCCGCGCGGATCAGCGTGTCGTCATGGTCGGGGAAGATCGCCTCTTCCTTGGAGCGGAAGTGGCGGAAGAACGTGCGGCGGGCGACCCCGGCCTGCGCCGCGATCTCGTCGACGGTGGTTGCCTCGTACCCCTTGGTCGCGAACAGCTCCATGGCCGCGGCCGCCAGTTCGCGGCGCATCTTGAGCCGCTGGGCGGCCGCGCGACTGCCTGCGGCACTTTCCGGCGCGTCGGGCGTGGCTGGTGTACGTGAGGACTTGGCGGGCTGGGGCATGACCCGAACGTACTGCATGTGCGCAGCTTGATGCGCATGTACGGGGTTTCCCCCGCCCTCGGCGGGCGGGGGAGCGCCGGGTTCGGCGGGCGGGGCCGAGCCGCGCCGGGTGACCGGGGGAGAGCTGCCGGGATCCAGCAGCCCGCCCCACTCCTGACCCGCTCCGAACCAGTCCCCGGGCCGCTCAGCGCCGGGCATATTCGCGGAAGCCACGGCCCGTCTTTCGGCCGAGGCAGCCCGCGGCCACCAGGTGCTCCAGCAGCGGCGCCGGAGCCAGGCCCGGGTCGCGGAACTCGCGGTGCAGGACCTTCTCGATCGCGAGGGACACATCGAGCCCGACGACGTCCAGCAGCTCGAACGGGCCCATCGGGTAGCCGCCGCCCAGCTTCATCGCCGCGTCGATGTCGTCGAGCGTCGCGTAGTGCTCCTGCACCATCTTGATCGCGTTGTTCAGGTACGGGAACAGCAGCGCGTTGACGATGAATCCGGCCCGGTCGCCGCAGTCCACGGCGTGCTTCCTGATCCTGCCGCAGACCTCGCGGACCGTCGCGTGGACGTCGTCGGCCGTCAGCACGGTGCGGACGACCTCGACCAGCTTCATCGCCGGCGCGGGGTTGAAGAAGTGCATGCCGATCACGTCCTGCGGACGCGAGGTGGCGCGGGCGCAGGCGACGACGGGCAGCGACGAGGTGGTGGTGGCCAGCACCGCACCCGGCTTGCAGACCTTGTCCAGCGTCGCGAACAGCTGCCGCTTGATCTCCAGGTCCTCGGCGACGGCCTCGACGGCCAGATCGACGTCGGCGAACGCGTCGTACGAACCCGCCGCGGTGATCCGGTCCAGGGTCTGCGCGGCGACCTCGGCGGTCATCCGGCCCTTGTCGACAGAGCGGGAAAGGGACTTGCCGATACGGGCCTTCGCGGTCTGCGCCTTCTCCTCGCTGCGGGCGGCGAGCACGACCTCGTACCCGGCCTTGGCGAAGACCTCCGCGATCCCGGACGCCATGGTGCCGGAGCCCGCGACACCGACCGAGCGGACCTCACGGCCCGGCGTGAGGGCGGCGCCGTCCAGCGGCGTCAGCGCGTCCCGCACGACGGCGGCGCTGCCCGGCGCCTCGTACGTGTAGAAGCCGCGGCCCGACTTACGGCCCGTCAGGCCCGCCTCGCTGAGCTGCTTGAGGATCGGCGCGGGGGCGTGCAGGCGGTCGCGGGACTCGGCGTACATGGCCTCCAGGACCTTGCGCGCGGTGTCGATGCCGATCAGGTCGAGCAGCGCCAGCGGGCCCATCGGCAGTCCGCAGCCCAGCCGCATCGCGGCGTCGATGTCCTCGCGGGAGGCGTACTTCGCCTCGTACATCGCGGCCGCCTGGTTGAGGTAGCCGAACAGCAGCCCGTCGGCGACGAATCCGGGCCGGTCGCCCACCGCGACGGGCTCCTTGCCGAGGTCCAGGGCGAGGTTGGTGACCGCGGAGACGGCGGTCGGCGCGGTCAGCACGGAGGAGACGACCTCGACCAGCCGCATCGCCGGCGCCGGGTTGAAGAAGTGCAGACCGAGCACCCGCTCCGGGCGGGACGAGTCAGCGGCCAGCCGCGTGACCGAGAGGGCGTTGGTGCCGGTCGCCAGGATCGTCTCGGGGCGCACGATTCCGTCGAGCTCGCGGAAGATCTGCTGCTTGATCTCGTACGACTCCGGCGCCACCTCGATGACCAGGTCGGCGTCGGCCGCGGCCCGCAGGTCGGTGGAGGTGCGGACGCGGGCGAGGGCGTCGGCGCGCTCGTCCTCGGTGAGCCTGCCGCGCTCCACGGCGCGGGCGGTCGAGGCCTCCAGGGCGGCGACGGCCTTGGCGGTCGCGGCCTCGCTGATGTCGATGCCGATGACGTCGCGGCCGGCCTTGGCGAGGACCTCGGCGATGCCGGTGCCCATGGTGCCGAGGCCGACGACGGCAACGGTCTGCAGCGGGGACAGAGGGGTGTCGGACAGGGGAGTGGCCATCGCGGGACTCCAGGAATGAGGGTGACGACTGGGAGCGCGCCCGGGTGCGCCGAGGCCGGCCCAATCGAGGCCGAACTGTGAGCGCACCGGGTGCGAGAGGAGTGAGTGCGGGTGTTGCCGGGCTACTGGCGCACACGCCCGGTGCCGTCGCCGAGGGGCGTGCACACGCCCCGGGGAACGGAGGATCCGACCGGCCCTGTCCCGGAGCCGAGTCGTACTGAGGTACGCGATGTACCGAACCGACCAACACTCGCGGCGGCTGCGTCACCAGGCCGCTGCAAGCAAATCTGCGAGTGGGTGACTCGCTCGTATGAGCTTAACCGGTGGGTAACGAGCACGCCAGCCCCCGTCTTTGTGATGTAGGTCCCGAGAAGCGGGCCGCTTGCATACGCTCGCCTTCATGGACGAAGAGTTGCGATCACTCACGGAGCGCTTACGGCAGGAGTCCGGGGCGTCCGCCGCGTACGACCGCCTCGTGACGACCGGGGACCTGGGCGAACTGGCCGACGTGCTCACCGCGCCGGGGCAGCCGCTGTGGGCCAGGGAGCTGGCCGCGTTCCGGCTGGGCCTCGCCGGGGACCGGCGGGCCTTCGAGTCCCTCGTCCTGCTCCTCAACCATCGCGACCCGCAACGCTGCGCCTCCGCCGCCCACGCCCTCGCCCGCCTCGGCGACCCGCGCACCGCCCGCGCGGCCGCCGCCCTCGCCACCAACGAACTCCGCGTCGCCTACGCCCTGCACCCGGTCCGGCTCCTGGTCGAACTGCGTGCCCCCGAGGCCGTGCCCGCTCTGATCACCACCCTGGAGCGACGTCTGCGCCCGCACGACCCCTACCGCCGCGTGGCCCTCGCCTGCGTGGACGGCCTCGGCACCCTCGGCGACACCCGGGCCAGACGCATCCTGAACGAGGCCCTGGCCCACCCGACCCTCGCGGAGGCCGCGGTGCGAGCGCTGGCACGCATCCCGCACCAGCGGTGAGGCCCCGGCCGGCGGGCGGCAACGCGCAAGAACGGACGACGGCAACGCGTAAGAGCGACGCCCCTGTCAAGCGACGCCCCTGTCAGTCGGCCCTCAGCGCACGCGCGTACCGCACCTCGGGCACCTCGACGCCGTCCACCTCGAAGGGCTCCTCGGCCCCGTCCGGCCGGAAGCCCGCACGTTCGTAGAAGCGCCGGGCGCGGTCGTTGTCCTTGAGGACCCACAGGAGCATGCGGGCGTGTCCGGCGGCCGTGCACCGGCGTACCGCCTGCTGGAGGAGGGCCTGCCCGATGCCGGCCCCGTATCGCACCGGGTCCACGTAGATGGCGTACAACTCGGCGTCCCCGGTCCGCACTTCGCCGTCGCGGTACGGGCCGTGGCAGGCCCAGCCGACGATCCGGCCGTCGTGCTCGGCGACCAGGTCGACCACACTGCCGTCGGACTGCGAGAAGTAGCCGCGGCGGCGTTCGGCGTCCCGGGCCACGTCCAGGGCGTCCAGGTACGACTGCGGGATCAGGCCCTTGTAGGCGGTCTGCCAGCCGCCGATGCGGATCTCGGCGACGCGGTCGCAGTCGGCCAGGGTCATGGGGCGGATCCGGATCCCGTCGTCATCCATGACGGCACCGTAGTCACTCCCCGACCCGGCCTGCCCTCGATTAACCCGGCAGCACCGCGAACGCCTCGATCTCCATCAGGAACTCCGGGCGCACCAGCCCGGCGACCTGGACCGCCGACGCGGCCGGCAGTCGGTCGTCGGGTATGTGCTCGGCGCGGGCCGTGCGGAGGGCGGGCATGTGTGCCATGTCGGTGACGAAGTAGGTGAGCTTGATGACGTCGTCGAAGGTCGCGCCGGCCGCGGTCAGGCACCGTCTCAGGTTCTCGAAGACCTGGCGGGCCTGGGCCTCGGGGTCGCCCTCGCCGACCGGCTTGCCGTCCTCGTCCAGGGCGAGCTGTCCGGAGACGGCGACGAAGCGGCCGGTGCCGAGCACGACATGTGTGTACTGGGCGGCGGGGGCGACCCCGTCGGGGGCGGGAATCCTGGTCAGCTCACTCATGGGTCCATGGTGGACCATGGGTCTGACAACGCCCCCGACGGACCGTCAGGCGATCGGTGACCGGCGATCGGCGATCAAGCGCTCAGTGGCGGAAGCCGACCAGCCGGTGCAGCTCCGCGCCGCGCGCCGCCGCCGACACCACCTTGGAGCTCAGCGGCTTCGGGTCGGGCCGCGCCTCGCACACCGCGTCGACCTCACCTGCGCCGCGCGGCACCGTGCCGTCGGCGAGGTAGGCCGCGAGGTGCTTGTCCAGGCAGGAGTTCCCGCCCAGCGTGACGGCGTGGTTCCCACCGCCCCGCTCGACCACCAGGCTGGAGCGGGCCAGTTGCCGGTGCACCGTGACGGCGCCCTGGTACGGGGTGGCCGCGTCGTCGGTCGACTGGAACAGCAGCACCGGTGGCACCTTGCCGTTGGTGATGCTCACCGACGGGAGCGGGTCCTGCGGCCAGAACGCGCACGGCGCGTTGTACCAGGCGTTGTTCCAGGTCATGAACGGTGCCTTCGCGTGCACGGACCAGTTGTCCGTCCGCCACTGCTGCCAGTCGCGGGACCAGGCGGCGTCCCGGCACTGCACGGAGGCGTAGATGCTGTAGCTGTTCTCGTCGGACGCGTCGGTGGCGCCGAACCTCTCGTACGCCTCGACCAACGGGTCGGCGTTCCCGTCGTTCACATACGAGGCGAACGCCTCGGCGAGGTAGGGCCAGTAGCCGTTGTAGTAACCGCCGGGCAGGAAGGTGTCCTCCAGCTCGGAGGCGCCGACCTTGTCGCCGGCCGGCGTCCTGGCCAGGGCCGCCCGCATCCGGTACCACGCGGCCTCGACCCTCGACGGATCGGTGCCGAGCCCGTACGTCCGGTCGTACTTGGCGACCCATGCCAGGAACGCGCGGTGCCGGTCGTTGAAGGCGACGTCCTGCGCGAGGTTGGCCTCGTACCAGACGCCGGTGGGATCGACGACCGAGTCGAGGGCCGCGCGCCGCACCCGCTGCGGGAAGAGCTTGGCGTAGACCGCGCCGAGGTAGGTGCCGTACGAGTAACCGAAGTAGTTGATCTGCCGCGCCCCGAGTGCCGCGCGGATGCGGTCCATGTCGCGCACGGCGCTGACGGTGTTGAGGTGCGGCAGCACGTCCGCGTACTTCTTGCCGCAGGCCCGCGCGAAGGACTTGGCGCGCAGCAAATTGGCCCGCTCGATCCACGGTGTGCTCGGCAGGGAGTCCGGGCGCACCGGGGCGAAGTGGCCGGGCTTGCAGTTGACGGCAGGCTTGCTCCTGCCGACGCCGCGCGGGTCGAAGCCGATGACGTCGTACTGTGCCGCCACCGCCTTGGGCAGTGCGGAGGCGACGAATCCGGAGAGCATGAGACCGCTGCCGCCGGGGCCGCCCGGGTTGACCAGCAGCGGGCCCTGGTACTTATTCGCGGTGTGCGGGACGCGGGACAGCGCGAGGGTGATCTGCCGTCCGCGCGGTTCGGTGTGGTCGAGCGGCACGTCGAGGGACGCGCACTGCAGCGTCGGGTATTTCGTCGTGCCGCACTTCTTCCAGGCCAGAGGTGCGGTCTTGAAGGTGTCCGCGGTGTTCGTGGCGCTCGCTCCGGCGGGGACGGCCGTCACGGTTGCGGCCATGACGACGGCGGCGCCGCACAGCACGGCTGAGCGTCTTCCCATGGGGTCCTCCCAGGACGGAGGGTGCGGGACCGCGAAGGCCACGATCCCGGCCGCATTCATCCCGGAACGGGCGCCTGGAAGAACTGCTTCGGGCAAGACTTGACCCTATTGGGCCGAGAGATGCGCTCCAATGCCCGCCAGCGCTCTCAGATCAGCGAGAGCTGGGTCGGTTCGGACGGCGCGTGCTCCGCGGGGGCCGGCTCCGGCTCGCGGATCCGCCGGGGCATCCCCGCGCGCGTGGGGCCTATGCCGTACTCCTCCGCCAGGTCGTGCACCTGACGGGTGACCCGGCGCTGGTACCACTTTGGCGCGTAGGCGCCGTCCGCGTACAGCCGCTCGTACCGGCGCACCAGATACGGGTGCTCCCGGCCGAGCCAAGCCATGAACCACTCGCGTGCCCCGGGCCGCAGATGCAGCACCAGCGGCGTGACCGAGGTGGCCCCGGAGGCGGCGATCGCCCGCACGGTGGCCCGCAGTTGGGCGGGGCTGTCGCTCAGGAACGGGATCACCGGCGCCATCAGCACACCGCATCCGAGCCCGTGCTCGGTCAGCGTCCGTACGACGTCCAGGCGGCGTTCGGGGGCGGGGGTGCCCGGCTCCACGGTGCGCCACAGCTCGGGGTCGGTGAAGCCGACCGAGACGGAGACGCCGACGTCCGTCACCTCCGCGGACTGCTTCAGCAGCTCCAGGTCGCGCAGGATCAGCGTGCCCTTGGTCAGGATCGAGTACGGGTTGGCGTGGTCGCGCAGGGCGGCGAGGATCCCCGGCATCAGGCGGTAGCGGCCCTCCGCCCGCTGGTAGCAGTCGACGTTCGTGCCCATCGCTATGTGATCGCCCTGCCAGCGGCGCGAGCCGAGCTGGCGGCGCAGCAGCTCCGGCGCGTTCACCTTGACCACGATCTGGGAGTCGAAGCCGAGGCCCGTGTCCAGGTCCAGATAGCTGTGGGTCTTGCGGGCGAAGCAGTACACGCACGCGTGCGAGCAGCCCCGATAGGGGTTCACCGTCCACTCGAAGGGCATGCGCGAGGCGCCCGGCACCCGGTTGAGGATCGAGCGGGCCCGGATCTCGTGGAACGTGATCCCGGCGAACTCGGGCGTGTCGAAGGTGCGGGTGACCACCGCGTCCGCGCCGAACAGCGCGGAGTCGGCACGGCTGTGGTCGGACTCCAGGGTGAGGTTCTCCCAGCGCATGAGGCCTCCTCGGTAGCACTGCCCCCAGAATAGAACACATGTTCCCTTGATCGTGCGACCTATCTCCGGGCTTCGATTTCGATCACTGTGCGATCGCTTCGGAGAGCTGATCGGGACCCCGATTTGGGCGGTCCGGCAGCGGGGTGGTTGGCTTGCTCCAACCCCCGAGCATTCAGGTCCTGGAGGAAGTCAATGGCGCAGGTCGAGGCCACTACGGAGCGGGTCGTCGCGGCGGACGCGGAGAAGGTGTTCGACGCCCTCGCCGACTACAGCGGCACGCGGCAGAAGCTGCTGCCCGGGCACTTCAGCGAATACGAGGTGCGTGAGGGCGGCGACGGCGAGGGCACCCTCGTCCACTGGAGGCTCCAGGCCACCAGCAAGCGCGTACGCGACTGCCTCCTGGAGGTCAGCGAGCCCACCGACGGCGAGCTCGTCGAGAAGGACCGCAACTCCTCCATGGTCACCACCTGGCGGGTCACCCCGGCCGGTGAGGGCAAGTCCCTCGTCGTCGTCACCACCACCTGGCAGGGCGCCGGCGGTATCGGAGGCTTCTTCGAGAAGACCTTCGCGCCCAAGGGTCTCGGCCGGATCTACGACGAGCTGCTCGTCAAGCTCGCCACCGAGGTCGAGAAGTAAGTCCCAGGTGCCCGGGGGTCCTTGGTCCCCTCACTGGATCGAGTGGATCTCCGCCGTGTCCGGGACTGTGCCGTAACTCGCCGTGCTTGCTCGTAGTTGTCGCCTAATGCGGGAAATGTGAGCAGGTACGGCGAGGGGAGCGGTACGTGGGCGGCACGACTCTGGTGCAGGACGAAACCGTCACCGCACCACCTCAACAGGCCCCGCCCCAAGACGCAGATTCCCAACTGAGCCCGCGCCGGGTGCGGTTGGTCTTCTTCGCGCTGATGCTCGCGCTGCTGCTGGCCGCGCTGGAGCAGATGATCGTCGCCACCGCCCTGCCGAAGATCGTCGGCGAGCTGCACGGCCTGGACAAGATGTCCTGGGCGATCACCGCCTACCTGCTCACCGCCACCGTCGGACTGCCGATCTACGGCAAGCTCGGCGACCTCCTCGGCCGCAAGGGCGTCTTCCAGTTCGCGATCGTCGTCTTCGTCATCGGCTCCGCGCTCGCCGGGCGGGCCGAGACCATGGACCAGCTCATCGCCTACCGCGCGGTGCAGGGCGTCGGCGCCGGCGGGCTCATGATCGGCGTCCAGGCGATCATCGCGGACATCGTGCCGGCCAGGGAGCGCGGCCGGTTCATGGGCCTGATCGGCGCCGCGTTCGGCCTCGCCTCGGTCGCCGGCCCGCTGCTGGGCGGCTACTTCACGGACCACGTCTCCTGGCGCTGGTGCTTCTACATCAACGTCCCCTTCGGCCTCGTCACCCTGGCCGTCGTGGCCGTCGTACTGAAACTGCCGAAGCCGAGGACCAGGGCCCGGCTCGACGTCCTCGGCTCCCTGCTGCTGGCCGCCGCCTCCACCTGCCTGGTCCTGCTGACCAGTTGGGGCGGCATCGAGTACGCCTGGGACTCCCGTGTCATCCTCGGCCTCGCCGGGGGAGCGGCCGTCGCCTCGGTGCTCTTCGTCGTCGCCGAGCACTTCGCCGCCGAACCGCTCATCCCGCTGCGGCTGTTCAGGGACTCCGTCTTCAACGTCACCGGCCTGGTCGGCCTGGTGATCGGCGTCGCGCTGTTCGGCGCCGCCAGCTATCTGCCGACCTATCTGCAGATGGTCGACGGGGCCACGGCCACCGAGTCGGGCCTGCTGATGCTGCCGATGATGGGCGGCATCGTCGGCGCCTCGATCGTCTGCGGCCAACTCATCAGCCTCACCGGCCGCTACAAGATCTACACCGTGCTCGGCGGCGCGCTCTCGGCCGTCGGCATGTGGCTGCTGTCCCGCCTCGAAGCCGACACGCCCCGGCTGCACTACAGCCTCTGGATGGCCGTGCTCGGCGCCGGCATCGGCATGGTGATGCCGGTCCTGATCCTCGCCGTGCAGAACTCCGTACGCCCCGCCGACCTCGGCACCGCCACCAGCGCCAACAACTACTTCCGGCAGATCGGCGGCAGCGTCGGTGCCGCCATCTTCGGCACCCTCTTCGCCGACCGCCTCGCCGACGCCCTGGCCGAACGGCTCCCCACGCGCGCGGGAGCCGAGCTGCCCGACCCCGAGTCGATCACCCCGCAGCTCGTCCACACCCTGCCCCCGGCCCTGCGCGACGACTACATCCAGGCCTACGCCGACGCCATGCCGAGGATCTTCCTGTACCTCGTGCCGGTGCTCGTGCTGGGCCTGCTCATCGCCTTCTTCCTCAAGGAGAAACCGCTGGTGTCCCACAACGCCCAGGCCCCTCAGGCGGAATCGGCGCGGGTGAACGCCCCGATCCCGCCCGCCCGTTCGCAGTACGCCACCGGAGTCCCCGTCGGCGGCCTGGTGCAGCATCCCGACGGAACCGTCGTCCCGCGCGCGGCACTCACGCTTATCGACATCGGCGGGCAGCAGGTCGGGCGCGGCGCGAGCGGTGACGACGGCCGGTACGCGCTGGCGACGCCGGGCCCGGGATCGTACGTCATGATCGCCGCGGCGGGCGGCCACCAGCCGCAGGCCGTCACCGTTACCGTCGGTGAACGCCCCGTCGATCTGGACATCGTCCTCGGCGGCGCCGGACGCCTCGCCGGGCGGGTGCTCACCCCCGACGGCACGCCCGTGGACGCCACGGTCACGCTCACCAACGTGCAGGGCGAGGTCGTCGCCACCACCCGCAGCGGGCGCGAGGGCGGCTACGTCATCACCGAACTCGTCGCCGGCGAGTACACCCTCGCCGCGAGCGCCTCCGCCTTCCGCCCGGCCGCCGTCCCCGTCACCGTCAAGGCGGCCCGCGAGACCCGTCAGGACATCGAACTCGCCGGCGGCGCCCTGCTGCGGGGCACGGTGCGCGCGGGTGGGGGGCGGCCCGTCGAGGACGCGCGCGTGACGCTGCTCGACGCGGCCGGCAACGTCATGGACACGCTCACGACCGGGCCCGACGGGACCTTCCGGTTCGTCGACCTGTCCACCGGCGAGTACACCGTCATCGCCACCGGTTACCCGCCGGTCGCCACCGTGCTCCAGGTCGCCGGCGGAGGCCGTACGGAACGCGATCTTCAGCTCGGACACGAGGACTGAGCCGGCGCACCCGCACCTGGATTGTCCTGCGGGGACGCGGCGCGGGCGGGTCTTTCGGCCCCTGCGCGGGCCGTCTTGATCTCGTCATATCAATTCCCGTATTGCCGCACATCACGTCGGCCCGGAGCCGTACGGTGGTGTGGGCGCACAGATCTTGTGGAGCCGTGGGGAGAGAGGGCCTGGGCCATGGACCGTGGCACCGAGAGGGACGGCGCGGTGACGGAACACGCCGCGTCCGGACGGATCCCACTGGCCGTGGTCGTGGTGGACCGCGAGGGCCTCGTCTCACACTGGAGCTCCGGCGCACGCCGTCTGTTCGGCCCCGCCAAGGAGCAGGCGATCGGACGCGCGGCCGTCGATCTGCTGCCCGTCTCCGGCGCGCTGCCCGAGGACGACGACGTCTCGCTGTACGGCGCCTACTCGGCGTACGACGGTCTCGGCCACGATCTCGAGACGTCCCTCGACGGACGGCTGTACTACCCGGCCGCGGGCCGCGCCCGCCTCACCGTGCCCGAGCGAAGCGAGACGGGGAGCGACCGGGTCGACGTCCTGTGGTGGGCCTACCCGCTCGTGGGCCCCGGCCCGGAGCGGCTGCTGGTGCTGGGCGCCGACGTGGGCCGGCTCCAGCAGGAGGCCCAGGAAGAGGACACCGGCTACGAGCGCGTCGCCCCCGCATTCGCCCTGCACACCGACTTCCCCGGCGCCGAGGAACTCGCCGGGAGGCTCCCCGAGATCCTGCCCAGCATGAGCGTCGAGGAGAGCGCCCGCATCGTCGGCCAGATCCTCGAACTGGGCTATCCGGTACTGGAGTTCAGCCAGAACGACCGAGTGCCCGTCACGCCCGACTGGGGCGTGCCCCGGCGTGTCGAGCGCAGGGCGCGCCGCGAGCGGGCCGCCCGGTCAGCCGCTCAGGGCCTGCCGTTACCGCGGGAGTACACCGACGAGGCCGAGGACCTCGAGTACGTCGCCGTACGCGAACGCCTGGAGTTCCTGAACGAGGTCAGCGGCCGCATCGGCACCTCCCTCGATCTGTCCCGGACCATCGTCGAGGTCAGCAAGGCCGTCGTGCCCCGCTTCACCGACGTCGCCGGCACCTATCTGCGCGAACAGGTCGTCGCCGGCGAGGGATTCCCCGAGGGCGTGCCGGACACGACCACCATGTGGCATCGGGTCGCCCTCGAACACACCGACGAACCCGGCCGCTGGGAGGACGTCGTGCCGGTCGGCGAGGCCATGCCCTTCCCGGCGCACACGCCCTTCTTCCAGTGCATGACCACCGGCGACCCCGTGCTCGTGCCGCGCATCAGCGAGCAGATGGGGCACGCCATCGCCTCGCAGTTCGAGAAGCGGGACATCCGGCCGCTCATCACGGGCCGCTCCATGCTGGTCGTGCCGCTCAAGGCCCGCGACGTGGTGCTCGGCTTCATGATCCTGCTGCGCCACCCCGAGCGCGTCGAGTTCAACGACATGGACCGGGTCACCGGCGCCGAACTCGCCGCCCGCGCCGGCCTCGTGCTCGACAACGCGCGCATGTACACGTACCAGGAGAGCGTCGCCGAGACCCTCCAGGACAGCATGCTGCCGCACATCCCGCCGCGCATGGCGGGCTGCGACATCGCCACCCGCTATCTGCCGGGCACCCTGCTCGGCCGGGTCGGCGGCGACTGGTTCGACTCCGTCAAACTGCCCGGCGCCCGCACCGCCCTGGTCGTCGGTGACGTCATGGGGCACGGCCTCAACTCGGCCGCCATGATGGGCCAGTTGCGAACGGCCGTGCAGACCATGGCCGCCCTCGACCTGCCGCCCGCCCAGCTGCTGCGCAACCTCGACGACCTCGCCCAGCGCCTCGGCGACACCTACCTCGCGACCTGCCTGTACGCCGTCTACGACCCGATCGCCGGCGAACTCGACATCGCCAACGCCGGCCACATCCCGCCCGTCCTGGTCCGCGCCGTCAACGGGCGCAGCGAGCTGCTCGACCTGCCCACGGGCGCGCCGATCGGCGTCGGCGGGGTGCCCTTCGAGGCGGTACGCGTGCGCGTGCAGCCCGGCGACCGGATCGTGATGTGCACCGACGGACTGGTCGAGGTGCGCGGCGAAGACATCGGTGTCGGGCTCGCGACGCTGTGCGAGTCCGCCGCCCATCCGGCCGCGTCCATGGACGACGCCTGCGACACGATCATCCGCGCGCTCGCTGTGACATTCTCGGAAGCGGGCTGCGGCGGCCGCAAGGACGACGTGGCCCTGCTGATGGCCCGCCTCAACGGCATCGAGCCGGAGGACGTCGCCGAATGGCGGCTCGGCCTCGACCCGGCGGAGGTCGGCCGGGCCCGCGCCCTCGTCCGTGAACAGCTGCACGGCTGGGGCCTGTCGCGGCTCACCGACAGCGCCGAGCTGCTGGTCAGCGAGCTCGTCACCAACGCCGTACGCCACTCCCACAGCCGTCCCGTAGAGCTGCGCCTCGTCCGTGGTGAGACGCTGCTGTGCGAGGTGGACGACGACGACCATGAGCTTCCGACCCTGCTCCACGCGGGGCCGGACGACGAGACCGGACGCGGGCTGCGTGTGGTGAGCGTGCTCGCCCGCGCGTGGGGCACCAGCCGTACGAGCGCCGGAAAGGCCGTCTGGTTCGAACTCACCCTCCCGCGACGCTGACGCCTCGCCCCCAGGGGCGGACGGCTTGTGTCCCGAACGGCGTACGACGGCGCACGAGTCTCGAATGCGGAGTGAAGGAATGCGCCACGCGCTTGTAGCCGTCACCGGGCCGCGATAGACCGGACTCGCCCGTCACTTGACGACGGGTCGGCGTCGCAACCTGGGGAGTTGGGCACATGAGCGTGACGAGTCGGTACCGTCAGGCCTGGGAGGGCTTCTGGCGTGAAGCGAGCGGTGAACAGGGCGCGGTGTTCTGGGATGCCGAGCCTGCCCTGACCGCCGGCCGCCACCTGGCCCTCTTCGAGGCGCACCTGACCGATCCGGGCCTGCCGATGGTTGACCTGGGCTGTGGGAACGGCACTCAGACGCGTTTCCTCGCTGAGCGCTTCCCGCACGTCGTCGGCGTCGAGCTGTCCGCCGCGGCCCTCGACCACGCCCGGCAGGCGGACCCCGCCGGGCAGGCCACGTACCGGCTGTTCGACGCGGTGGAGAAGGCCGAGACCGAGACGCTGCACGCCGAACTCGGCGACACCAACATCTACATGCGGGGCGTGCTGCACCAGGCCGAGCCCGACGACCGGCAGCTGATGGTGAACGGGATCGCCACGCTGGTCGGCGAGCGCGGCCGGGCCTTCCTCGTCGAACTCTCCGAGTCCGCGAAGCCGATCCTCATGGGCCTCGCGCAGAGCCCGTCGGGTCCGCCGCCCAAGCTCGCGCCGATCTTCCGGCACGGCATCGCCCCCGGCGAGGTCGCCGACGCCTCCGTGCCCGAGTATCTGCGCGCGGCCGGGCTCGGCGTCCTGGCGAGCGGTGAACTGGCGCTGATCACCACGGAGTACGGGCCCGACGGCGCCCGGATCGAGCTGCCCTCGAAGTGGGTGGTGGCCGGCCGGACGGTGTGACGGCTGTGGCGGCGGGCGGGGCACGGTGACCCCGCCCGCCGCACCGGCAGCAGGCGTTGCGGCCCTTGCGGTACGCCGCCCAGCCGGCGGCGAGCAGCACGGCCGCGAGCACGGCGACGGAGAGCACAGTCACGCCGGTGGAGGCGAGGCTGCCGCCCGCGGTCGAGGTGCCGCCACCGCCGGAGCCGCCCGTGGTGGACGTCGTCCCCGTACCGCCGGTGCTCCCGCCGGAGCCGCCGTTCCCGCCCGTGCCGCCGGTGCCGTCGTCGGTGTCCACCGGGTCCTGCCCGGCAAAGCCGACCGGGGGACCCTGACGTCCTGGGAGCGGTCGCCGGAGAGGGTGTGGTCGTTGCGGGTGGCCAGCACGCAGCCGGCCTTGACGCAGTCGGTGTTCTCGTCCTTGGCGTCGACGGTCAGCTCGACCTCGAACGTGCCGCCCGCGCCGTACGGGATCGCCAGGTCCTCGCCGTGGTCCGGCGGGTCGGAGGAGATCCACGCGGAGGAGTGCGAGCCGCCGGCCATGTCGACGCCGCCGATGCAGGCGTGGGCGGTTCGCCGTCGCCGTTGTCGACGCAGAGGGCGACGTAGATGCCCTTCCTGGGGTAAGTACGAGTCCGGCTTGTTTGTCAACGGGGGTCGGGTGCCCTAACCACGGTATTCGGCAGGGGACTTGAGGGGGTGTATGCGGCCACCTGTGCGCTGAGCTCCATGGCGGCGCTGCGGACTCGGGGGCGGGAAAACATGAGAAAAGTTCACGACTGCAGCATCTGGCGACCGCGACACCCCCTGGGCTACCGTCGGTAACACCCGCTCTCGCAGCGGCCTCTCGTGTGTCTCCCGCCCCTTGCGCATCTCCCCGGAAGGCAGCCCATGGAGAACTCGTCAACCCCTGCCGCGATCACGCGCCGTCGTGCCCTGACCGTCGCCGGCGGGGTGCTCGCCGGTGCCGCCCTCGCGCAGGCCACGTTCCCGGCCTTCGCGGCCTCGGCCGGCTCGTCGGACGCGGACGCCATCGTGGTCGGCCACGGCCTCGCCGGGCTGGTCGCGACGGCCGAACTGGCCGCGGCGGGACGCAAGGTGCTGCTCCTGGACCAGGAGCCGGAGGCCAGTCTCGGCGGGCAGGCGTTCTGGTCCTTCGGCGGACTGTTCCTCGTCGACTCCGCCGAGCAGCGGCTGATGGGCATCAAGGACTCCCACGAGCTGGCCTGGCAGGACTGGCTGGGCACGGCCGGCTTCGACCGCGGGATCTCCGACCCGTCGGGCCAGGACCACTGGGCCCACAAGTGGGCCGAGGCGTATGTGGACTTCGCCTCCGAGGAGAAGCGGTCCTGGCTGGCCGGGCTCGGGATGCAGTGGTTCCCGATCGTCGGCTGGGCCGAGCGCGGCGGCGGTCTCGCGGACGGGCACGGCAACTCGGTGCCGCGCTTCCATGTCACGTGGGGCACCGGACCGGCCGTGGTCGAGCCGTTCGAGAAGAAGGTCCGCGCGGCCGTGGAGAGGGGCCTCGTGACCTTCAAGTTCCGCCACAGAGTCGACGAGTTGATCGTCACGGGCGGTGCCGTCACCGGCGTACGCGGCGCCGTCCTGGAGCCGAGCAGCGTCGGGCGCGGCAAGCCCAGTTCCCGTACCGTCGTCGGCGACTTCGAGCTGAACGCCCCGGTCGTGATCGTCACCTCGGGCGGCATCGGCGCCAACCACGAGCTGGTGCGCAAGAACTGGCCCGCCCGGCTCGGCACCCCGCCCAAGTCCATGATCACCGGCGTGCCCGCGCACGTGGACGGCCGGATGCTGGCGATCACCGAGAAGGCGGGCGGACGGATCGTCAACCCCGACCGGATGTGGCACTACACCGAGGGCCTCAAGAACTACGACCCGATCTGGCCCGGCCACGGCATCCGCATCCTGCCCGGCCCGTCCTCCATGTGGTTCGACGCCGAGGGCAAGCGCTTCTCCAGCCCCGACATCCCGGGCTACGACACCTTGCACACCCTCAAGTCGATCAGCGACAGCGGCTACGACTACTCCTGGTTCGTCACGACCCAGAAGATCATCGCGAAGGAGTTCGCACTCTCCGGCTCCGAGCAGAACCCGGACCTCACGGAGAAGAACATCTGGATGCTGCTGTCCCGCATCTGGCAGACACCGGAGCCGATCGAGCGGTTCAAGGAGAAGGGCGAGGACTTCGTCGTCGCCAAGACCCTGCCCGAACTCGTCACGGGTATGAACAAGCTGACCGGCGACAACCTCATCGAACTCGCGGACCTCAAGCGGCAGATCGAGGCCCGTGACCGCGAGATCGACAACCCGTACACCAAGGACGTCCAGGTCATGGGCATCCGCAATGCGCTCGCCTACCCGGGGGACACGCTCAGCCGGACCGCGTCCGCCCACAAGATCCTGGACACGAGTGCCGGCCCCCTCATCGCCGTGCGCCTCAACATCCTCACCCGCAAGACCCTCGGCGGCCTCCAGACCGACCTCTCGGGCCGTGTCCTGGACGCCTCCGGCACCCCGATCTCCGGTCTGTACGCGGCCGGCGAGGTCGCCGGCTTCGGCGGAGGCGGCGTCCACGGCTACCGCTCCCTGGAGGGCACCTTCCTCGGCGGCTGCCTGTTCTCGGGCCGCGTGGCAGGCAAGGCCGCGGCACAGGCCACCGCGACCTGAACCCAGCGGGTCACGGCTCGGTGGGCACACACAGGACGGGCGTACGGGACAGATGCAGCAGTTTGTGCGGTGTGGAGCCCAGCAGGGCCCCGCGCAACGGGCTCTCACCCCAGCTGCCGACCACGATGAACCTCGCCGCATGGCGCGTCGCGGCCTCGATCAGCGCCTCCGCCGGCTTCTGGTCGATGACCTCGACGGTGGTCCGCACACCGGCCTCGTCGGCCACCGCGACGGCGTGACCGAGTGCGGTGCGGCCGACCTCCTGGACGGCATCGCGGTGCGCGGTGTACTCCTCGCCGAGGGCGCCGGGCGCCGCCGCACCGTAGACCATCACGAGCGGCTCGCCGAACGCCGCCGACACCTCGATGGCGACGTGCAGTGCGCGGACCGCGCCCGGGGACTCGTCGTATCCGAGGACGATCGACATCTTCACTGCTCCTTGTCGCCGTGCACGAGATCGGGGTCGGCCACCTCGGGGCGTTCCTCCCAGAAGGTGGGGGCCATCAGGCGCCACACGACCATGAGGATCACCCCCGCGAGAGTGATGCCGATGCCGATGACCAGCGGCGGGCCGACCCCGAACCATGAGACACCGCTGTAGGAGTTCTCGGGGTCGGCCATGTCGCCGATCGACTCGACGAGCAGCCAGACCAGCAGTCCGGCACCGATCAGCGGGCCGAGGCCGATGAGCAGGAAGTTGTGCAGGCTCTCGGTGAGATGGCGGCGGTAGTAGACGGCGCAGGCGATGCCCGTGAGCGCGTAGTAGAACGCGATCAGCAGGGACAGCGCGGTGAGCGAGTCGAACAGGGCGTTCTCGCTGATCTGACGGACGACCAGATACCAGGCGATGGCGATGCCGGCCACCCACCACGTGCTCACGTCGGGGGTGCGGAAACGCGGGCTGATGTGTCCGTAGTGGGACGGCAGCGCGTGCCGGCGGGCCATGGACAGCGCCGTGCGCGAGGCGGGGATGATCGTCGTCTGCGTGGAGGCCAGCCCGGAGGTGGAGACCGCCAGCAGCACCACCCAGTCCCAGCCGCCCATCGCCTCGTCGGCGAGGATGGCGAAGATGAACTCCTCCTCCGCGGCGTTCTCGGACAGGAACGCCGGCCCGGCGTAGGCGACGACCGCGTAGGCGACTGCCACATACGTCACCAGCAGGATGACCGTCGACCAGACGGCCGCCTTGCCCGGAGCGGTGGCGGAGTTCTCGACCTCTTCGGTGAGATTGACCGCCGACTCCCAGCCCCAGTAGATGAACACGCCCAGCAGCAGGCCGGCCGTCAGCCCGGCGCCGCCCGCCCCGAAGGGGTCCAGCCAGCTGAACGCCGGGTCGACGGCGTCGAGGGTGCCGGTGTCGGCGTAGACCTTGTAGAGCGCCACCACGGCGAACGCGATGAGGCAGGCGACCTGCGCGAGGATGAGGACGTTCTGTACCCGCGCCGACACCTCGGTGCCGATGACGCACACGGCCGTCATCACGATGATGAGCAGCACCGTGAGCAACTGGCGCACGAACTCGTTCTCGGCCCAGCTGTCGAGACCGAAGGCCAGCAGGGCGAACGTCACCGCCACGTCCGCCAGCGAGCCGATCACCAGGACGCCGGTCATCGTGATGGCCCAGCCGCCGAGCCAGCCGGCCCACGGGCCCATCGCCCGGGTGACCCACGAGAAGGTCGTCCCGCAGTCCTGGTCGACCTTGTTGAGGTAGTAGAACGCCGAGGCGATCAGCAGCATCGGGACGAACGACGCGAGCATGACGCCGGGGGCGTAGACACCCACCAGCGCCACGACCGGGCCGATGGCCGCGGCCAGCGAGTACGCGGGCGAGGTGGCGTTGAGCCCGATGACGAGCGCGTCGACGAACCCGATCGCATCGGGCTTCAAGCTCGCGGACTGCGGCGGGCCCGCGTCCGCGATGTCTTCGGCCATGTTCCCTCACTCCCGTTGGACGTGAATCCATACAACAGGGAGCTGCGAAACATTCAAGACATTGATGCCCTTGGCGGGCATATATGTCGTGCCGGGACGGCCGCTACTCCGGTGCCGGGACGAGCGCCGCCAGGTCGTCCGGGGTGCGGGGGCCCGCCGACGCGTCGCCCAACAACCCCTGTGCCCGCAGGAGTTGGGCCGCCGCGACACCCCACGGGAGCCGCAGGCCGGCCTGCTGGAGGAGGTCGGTGCGGGCCAGCATCTCCGGTGCCGGCCCGATGCGTGCGCCGGACGGGGTGAGGAGCGCCGCGTCGTCGGCCCAGCGCAGGGCCAGATCGACGTCATGGGTGGCCATGACCACCGTGGTCCCGCTCGAACGCAGTCCGTCGAGCGTGGCGAGCAGGCGTTCCTGCCCGTCCGGGTCGAGCCCGGCGGTCGGCTCGTCCAGGATCAGCACCCGGGGCCGCATCGCCACCGCGCCGGCGATGGCCGTGCGCTTGCGCTGCCCGTACGACAGCAGATGCGTGGGCCGGTCGGCCAGCGCACTGATGTCCAGTGCGGCGAGCGCCTCGTCGACCCGCACCCGCACCTCGGGGTCGGACAGGCCGAGGTTCAGCGGGCCGAAGGACACGTCCTGGGCGACGGACGCGGCGAAGAGCTGGTCGTCCGGGTCCTGCACCACCAGCTGGACGGTCGTCCGCAGCCGGGTCAGCCCCTTGCGGTCGTACGTGACCGGCGTGCCCTGCACCGTCAACCGGCCGTCGTGCGGCCTGAGTCCGCCGCTGAGCAGCCGCATCAGCGTGGTCTTGCCGCTGCCGTTGCGACCGAGCAGCGCCAGCGCGCGCCCCTCGCGCACGTCGAAGTCGAGGCCGCTGAGCACGACGGGGCCGTCCTCGTAGGCGTAGGACGTGCCCCGCAGGGCGACCAGTGCGGTGGGCTCGCTCATGGCAGGGCCTTCTCCAGTACGAGGGTGAGGGCGGCCAGCGCTGCGAGGAGGGCGCAACTCGCGGCCGTGAAGCGGACGGAGACGCGGGCCTCGGGCACCAGGACACGCAGGGTGCCGTCGTAGCCGCGCCCGGCGAGCCCGGCCTGGAGACGGATGGCCCGGTCGAAGGCCCGTACGAAGGCGGTCGCGCCGAGCCCGGCCAGGGAACGCCACTCCGCGGCCCGGCTCGTGTGCCCCAGCCGGGCGGCCTGGGCGTCCCGGATGCGGCGCACGGAGTCCAGGAGCAGGAAGCTCATGCGGTACGTCACCAGGGCGACGTCCACGACGGGCGCGGGCACTCCCGCCTTCACGAGACGGGGCAGCAGGTCGGACATGGGGGTGGTGAAGGCGAACAGCAGCACCCCGAGCGAGGCCGCCGAGGTGCGCAGCAGCAGTTCCCCGGCCCGCAGCGGGCCGTCGTCCGCGAGGGACACGAAGCCTTCCGGCCCGCCCACCTGGACGAGCAGGGTGACCGCGCCGGTCACGCAGAAGCCCAGCGGCACGCGGTAGGCACGCCACAGCCGCCGGCCCGGCACGCCCGCCGGGCCCAGCAGCACCACGAGGGACGTCAGGAGCACCAGGGCCGCGCCCGGCCAGGGCGGCAGTGAGATCGCGAGCAGGGTGAGACCGAGCCCGAGCACGGCCTTGTCCACGGGGTGACGGCGGCGCCAGCGACTGCTGTGCGCCGCCGCGTCGATCGGCAGCACGAGGGATCAGGCCCTTTCGGCCGTGGACTCCTCGGCGGTCGCGGCGCCACCGGCCGCGCTCTCGGCGTCCCGCGCCCGCTCCAGCGCCCGCTGCTCGCCCTGCCGCCGGCCCCGGTGCACGCCGAAGTAGTAGGCGAGGACACCGGCACCGAGCGCCGCCTGGAGGGAGAACAGCGCCGATTCGATCTCACCGGACGGCGGCTCGTACAGCGGCGAGAACCACGGCTCGTAGTCCGGCTCGATCTCGGTGATCGCCGATTCCGCCTCACCGTCGGCGCCCGTGAACGGCTCCTCCTTGTGGTCGCCGAGACCCAGGGCCAGCGGCAGGACCGCGAGCGCGGCCACGACGATCAGCAGCAGGACGTTGATCTTCGTGTTCCTGCTCATCGGGCTCTTGCTCATCGGGCCACCGCCTCGGTCTCGGTCCGGGACTGCTTCTTGGCGAGGAGCACGCCGAGCCGGGTCAGCTCGCCCTTGCTGGACTGCACCAGCAGCCGCATCACGAGCACCGTGAGCAGTCCCTCGCTCACCGCGAGGGGGATCTGGGTGACGGCGAAGATGGAGCCGAACTTGCCGAGCGCGCCCAGGAATCCGCTGCTCGGGTCGGGGAACGCGAGCGCCAGCTGGACGCTGGTGACGCAGTAGGTGGACAGGTCGGCGACGAACGCCCCGAAGAACACCGCCACCATCAGCGGCACGTCGTAGCGGCGCAGCAGTTTGTAGATCGCGTATCCGGCCCAGGGGCCGACGATCGCCATCGAGAAGACGTTGGCGCCGAGCGTGGTCAGGCCACCGTGCGCGAGCAGCAGCGCCTGGAAGAGCAGGGTGATGGTGCCCAGTACCGCCATGATCGGTGGCCGGAAAAGGATGGCGCCCAGCCCGGTGCCGGTCGGATGCGAGCAGCTGCCGGTCACCGAGGGCAGCTTCAGCGCGGACAGGACGAACGTGAAGGCTCCGGAGGCGCCGAGGAGCAGCGTGCTCTCGGGGTGCTCCCTGACCTCACGGGTGAGCGAACGGACTCCGTGGACTACGAACGGCGCGGACGCGACGCCCCAGGCGACCGCGTGCGCCGGCGGGAGGAAACCCTCGGCTATGTGCATGGCTCAGCAGACCCTCTCCAGCACCTCGTGGATGGTTGACGCGCCTTGGCCGGTCTCCTGGCTGACGGGTACCACCGCCCGTGCTCCGCCTTCCCGGGTCCCGAAGGACCCAGTGGCTGCCCGTGAGGGCCAGAGCCGGACTTCCCGATTCACAGTGGCGAGGGCCGCACCGGCATCACACCGGATTTCCCGTTCACCAAGGCGTGGTGACAGTAGTGCCCGTACAGCGTGGCTGACAAGCGCGCCTCGGGGGCGTGAAAGGGGCGTTCGCCCGCTCCATGGCCCGGGCGCGCGGCCCGACGACTCCGCAACCGTGTGTAAACCCTGGGTAACCGAATGCGGATCACTTACCAGAAGTTTGTGAATGCGGTGATCTGTCCGCGTTTCGGTGCCGAATCAAGTGCATGGAGGAATCCACGGCCCTGCTGGACGGATGCGGTGAACCGGCCGGCATCGAGAGAACCCTCGCCGCGGTGCTGGCCGAAGTCGTGCGGAGCGAGCAGGTGCCGGTCGACGGTCACTTCTTCGACGACCTGGGCGCCGACTCGCTTGTGATGGCGCACTTCTGCGCACGAGTCAGGAAGCGCGCGGATCTGCCGTCGGTGTCGATGAGGGACGTCTATCGGCACCCGACGATCAGGAGCCTGGCGACGGCGCTCGCGGATGCCGAGCCCATGCCCCGGTCCGAACCGGCGGCCGCGGTCACGGCACCGGAGGCCCCGGCCCCGGCCCCGACCGCGGCGGGCAAGCGGCAGTACGTCCTGTGCGGGGCCCTGCAGTTCCTGGCCTTCATGGCGTACCTCTACCTCCTCGCCTTCGGCACCGCCCTGGGCTACGGGTGGATCTCCGCCGGATCGGGCGCACTCGATGTGTACCTGCGCTCGGTCCTGTTCGGAGGTGCGGCCTTCCTGGCTCTGTGCGTCCTCCCCGTCCTCGTGAAGTGGACCCTCGTAGGCCGGTGGAAGCCTCAGCGCATACCCGTCTGGAGCGTGGCGTACGTCCGCTTCTGGATCGTCAAGACGCTGGTGCGGGCGGATCCCATGGTGCTGTTCAGCGGCTCCCCGCTCTACCTGCTCTACCTCAGGGCACTGGGCGCGAAGGTCGGGCGGGGCGCCGTGGTCCTCTCCCGGAACGTGCCCGTGTGCACCGACCTGTTCACCATCGGTGACGGCACAGTCGTCCGCAAGGACTCGTTCTTCCCCTGCTACCGGGCGCACGCCGGACAGATCCAGACGGGCCCCGTCACCATCGGCAGGAACGTGCTGGTCAGCGAGGCCACCGTCCTCGACATCGACACATCGCTCGGCGACGGGGCCCAGCTCGGGCACGCCTCCTCACTGCACCGCGGGCAGGCGGTGCCCGACGGCGAGCACTGGCACGGGTCCCCGGCGCAGCGGACCGACGTGGACTACCAGGTGGTGGGCCAGGCCCGCTGCGGCGCGGTGCGCAGAGCGACCCACAGCGTTCTGCAACTGCTGGTCGCGCTGGTCGTGTACGTACCCCTGGCGGTCGGCGGTGTGGCCGCGCTGCTCGTGGAGGTCCCGCAGCTCAGCACGGCTCTGGATCCGGGACCCGCGGTCTTCGCCGACGGGTCGTTCTACATCGAGGCCCTGGCGATGTCCTTCGTGCTCGTCTTCGGCGCCGTACCCGCCGGTCTCCTCGTCCTGACCGCCCTTCCGCGCCTGCTCAGCCTGACCATCACGCCGGGCAGGACCTACCGTCTGTACGGCTTCCACTTCGAGGCGCACCGGACGATCACGCTCCTGACCAACTGGCGGTTCCTGAAGCGTCTGTTCGGTGACAGCTCCGCCATCGTCCACTACCTGCGGGGCCTCGGATACGACCTCTCCCGCGTCGAGCAGACCGGGTCGAACTTCGGCACGGAGATGAAGCACGAGACGCCGTACCTGAGCTTCGTCGGGCGCGGCACGATGGTCGCCGACGGCCTGTCGATCATGAACGCCGACTTCTCCAGTACCGCGTTCCGGGTGTCCCGGGTGTCGATCGGGCCGCGCAACTTCCTCGGGAACCGGATCGCGTATCCCACGCGGGGCAGGACCGGCGACAACTGCCTCCTCGCGACGAAGGTGATGGTGCCGGTCGACGGGGAGGTCCGCGAAGGCGTCGGCCTGCTGGGCTCGCCGAGCTTCGAGATTCCGCGTTCGGTCCTGCGGGACAGCACCTTCGACCGGCTCAAGGGCCATGAGGAGCTGCGGCACGGCCTTGCCGCCAAGAACAGGCACAACGTCGCCACCATGGCCTGGTACCTGCTGTCGCGTTGGATCTTTACCTTCGTTCTCATCCTTCTCGTCACAGCGGCCGCGGAGTTGTACGGGCCGCTCGGCGTGTCCGGGATCATGCTGGCCGACGTCCTGGTCGTGCTGTTCACCATCGCGTACTTCGTGCTGGTCGAACGCGTCGTCACAGCGGTCCGTCCCCTGAAACCCCTGTTCTGCTCGATCTACACGCCGGACTTCTGGCAGCACGAGCGCTACTGGAAGGTGCCGTCGGAGACGTACCTACGGATGCTCAACGGCACCCCGTTCAAGAACGTCGCCTGGCGGTTGCTGGGGGTGAGGCTCGGCCGCATGGTCTTCGACGACGGCTGCCATCTGACGGAACGGGCCATGGCTGCCATCGGGGACGGCTGCACGCTCAACCTGGGAAGCGTGGTCCAGTGCCATTCGCAGGAGGACGGCGCCTTCAAGTCCGACCGGAGCACGATCGGCTCCGGGTGCACCCTCGGGGTCGGCGCTTTCGTCCACTACGGCGTCACGGTGGGCGACGGTGCGGTGCTCGCCCCGGACTCCTTCCTGATGAAGGGGGAGGCGGTCCCGCAGGAGGCCTCGTGGGGCGGGAATCCGGCACGGCCGATCCGCCCGTACGGCGAGGACGAGGTGAGGTCGGGCCCATGACATCCACGGCATCGACGGCATCGACGACAGCGACTGCGGAGGCCGGCCGGGCGTACTGGCGGGGTGTGCTCGCCGCCGGCGGGGTCACCACCCTCCCACGGTGGACCCTCGACCCGGTGACCGGTGTCGCCGAGCACGAGGCGCCGCTTCCCCAGGATCTGACGGACGCGCTGAGCCGCCTGACGGACGATCTGGCGGTACCCCTGCGCACGGCGCTGCTCGCCGCGCACGCCAAGGTTCTCGCCGCCCTGTCCGGCGAACACGAGGTCACGACCGGTTACGTCGCCGTACCGGCCGCGCCGCCGCTGCCCTGCCGGCTGACCGTCGAACCCGGCTCGTGGCGGACGCTGGTGCTCCACACCCACCGGGCCGAGTCGGAACTGCTGCGGCACAAGGACTTCCCCGTCGACGGACTTCGGCGTGCGGCGGGCCTTCCCGGACCGGCCGGCGAGGCCGAGTTCGATCCGATCGGCGACGGCGGCGAACTCGCCGGGAACGCCGTGCTGCGGCTGGCCACACCGCGGCCGGGCGAGTCGCCCACGCTGCGGCTGCGGTACCGGACCGACGCGCTCGACGCGGACTGCGCCGCGAGGATCGTCGGCTACCACCTCACCGCGCTCACGCTCATCGCGGCCGATCCGGACGCCGCGCACGACCGGCAGAGCCTGCTCTCGGCCGAGGAGCACCGCTTCCAGCTCGAAGGACTCGCCGGCCCCCGCCGTGAACTGCCCGACCACCGCTTCCACGAGCTGTTCGAACAACGCGTCAGGACGCACCCCGACGCCATCGCGGCCGTACACGGCGACCAGCGGTGGACCTACCGGGAACTCAACGCGCGGGCGAACCGGCTGGGGCGTGCCCTCCTGGCGCGGGGGCTGGGCCGTGAAGGGGTCGTCGCGGTGGTGACCGAGCGGAACCTGGACTGGACGGCCGCCGTCCTGGCGGTCCTCAAGGCCGGCGGGGTGTACCTGCCCGTCGAGCCGCACTTCCCGGCCGACCGCATCGCGACCATGCTCACGCGGGCCGGGTGCCGACTCGTGCTGACGGAGCCGGGCAGCACCGCCATGCTCGACGGGGCCCTCGACGCGCTGCCCGCGGTCCGGGCGCTGTCCGTCGACGCCGCCTACGCGGAGGGCCACGCGGACTCCGACCTCGGCGTCGGCGTCGCACCGGACCAACTCGCCTACATTTACTTCACGTCCGGCTCCACCGGCGAGCCCAAGGGAGCCATGTGCGAGCACGCGGGCATGCTCAACCACCTCTACGCCAAGATCGACGACCTGGGGATCGGCGAGGGTCAGGTGGTCGCCCAGACCGCGCCCCAGTGCTTCGACATCTCGCTGTGGCAACTGGTCTCCGCGCTGCTGGCCGGCGGGCGGACCCTGCTCGTGGAACAGGACGCGATCCTGGACGTCCCGCGGTTCGTCGACACGATCGACCGCGGCGGGGTCGGCGTCCTCCAGGTCGTGCCGTCCTACCTCGACGCGGTCGTGGCCTACCTGGAGCGGCACCCGCGCGCGCTGCCGGACCTGCGATGCGTGTCGGTCACCGGCGAGGCACTGAAATGGGAGCTCGTACAGCGCTGGTTCGCGGCCGAGCCCGGCATCGGGCTGGTCAACGCGTACGGGCTGACCGAGACGTCGGACGACACCAACCACGAGGTGATGGACCGGGCGCCGGACAACGGACGGATCTCGCTCGGCTCGCCGATCAGCAACGTGCACGTCCACGTCGTGGACGAGCACCTGTCACCGGTGCCGCTCGGCGCCCCCGGTGCGATCGTCTTCTCCGGGGTGTGCGTCGGCCGCGGCTACGTCAACGACCCGGAGCGCACCCGGAAGGCCTTCGTACCGGATCCGCACCACGCGGGCCGACGGCTCTACCGGGGCGGCGACTACGGCCGCTGGGTGCCCGGGGGCAAGCTGGAGTTCCTCGGCCGCCAGGACACCCAGGTCAAGATCCGCGGCTTCCGGATCGAGATCGGCGAGGTCGAGAGCGCCATGCTGCGGGCACCCGGGGTCCGCGACGGCGCGGTGGTGGCCGTCGAGGGGGCCGGCCAGGGCGGACGCCTGGTGGCCTTCTACTCCGGTGACGGCTCGCTGGACGACGCCGACCTCAGGGACCGGCTGGGCCGGTCGCTGCCCGAGTACATGGTCCCCTCGGAGTTCCACTGGCAGGAGAACCTGCCGGTGACCGCCAACGGCAAGGTCGACAAGAAAGCGCTCACCGCGCTCGCCGCGCAGGTCAGCGCCGTGGTGCCGGATGCCGGATCCGCCGGCACCGGACTCGACATGGCCGAGGAGGGCCGCGACACGCCCCGCACGCCGACCGAACGGCGGCTGGCCGCCCTGTGGGCTCAGGTCCTCGGCATACCGGAGCACACGATCCGCCGGCACGACCACTTCTTCGACCGTGGCGGCACCTCCCTCGCGGCGGTGCGGCTCGCGATCGCCCTGGACCGTGCCGTGGACATCAAGGACCTCACGCGCCACCCGGTGCTGGCCGACCTGGCCCGCGTCGTCAACGGCAGGTCCCCAGCCGCCGCGCCACCGGCCTCCGCGGCCGGCGTCGGCCCCGCACCACCGGCTTCCTCCTGAACCCGCGACCGAAAGGAGACCGAGATGCCGACCTCGCCCCCTGTGCCGATGCTCGACGTCGACCTTCAGCCCGGCAAACCCCCCATCCTGCGCGCCGACTCCACCGGCGACGCGGTGAGTTGGGCCGCCGAGCACCGGGACGCGGTGCGCGCCGTCGTCGCCGAGCACGGGTCGGTCCTGGTCCGTGGCCTCGGGCCGGCCGACCAGGCCGGGACCGCCGCCGTCTTCCGGCGGCTGGCCGCCGGTCTGATGACCGAGAAGGAGGCTTTCGCATCCCGGCGGACCTACGCCGACGGCGTGTACTCCTCGTCGAAGTGGCCGCCGCACCAGCCGATGTGCATGCACCATGAGCTCAGTTACACCCTGGAGTTCCCCGGTCTGATGCTGTTCGCCTGCCTCAGTGCCCCCGACGTCGGCGGCGCGACCGCGCTGGCCGACGCACCGACCGTGCTGGGCGCGCTGCCCACCGATCTCGTCGAGCGGTTCCTGAGGGAGGGCTGGCTGCTCACCCGCAACTACAACGAGGAGATCGGGGCATCCCTGACCGACGCCTTCGGCAGCGAGGACCGCGGTGCGGTCGAGAGCTACTGCCGGGCGGCCGCGATCGAGTTCGAGTGGCAACCCGACGGCGGACTGCGGACCTGGCAGCGCCGCAGCGCCGTGGTGCGGCACCCGGTCACCGGCCGGCGCTGCTGGTTCAACCAGATCGCGTTCCTCAACGAGTGGACCCTGGCCCCCGAGATACGTGAGTACCTCGTCGACATCTACGGGGCCGACGGGCTGCCGTTCAACACCCGCTACGGGAACGGCGCACCGATCGGCGAGGACACCGTGCAGCTGCTGAACGAGGTCTACCAGTCCCACACCGTGCGCGAGCCGTGGCAGGCCGGCGACCTGATGCTCGTCGACAACGTCCGCACCGCCCACAGCAGGGAGCCGTACGAAGGGCCGCGCGAGGTGCTCGTGGCGATGGCGGACGCGGTCCGCCTGGCCGACTGCTCGCCGACCGTGGAGGTGATCACCCGATGACCACCACCCGCTCCGGCACCTGGGAGTCCGCACCGTCCGGGCCGGCCGCCGTGCCGCCGTTCGCGATCGTGCCGGGCGGCCAGGTCCAGCAGGCGCTGCAAGGGCGCGAGAAGCAGATCGTGGAGGTGGTCGAGGAAACCTACCGGCTGCACGACGACGGCGATTCGGTGAACCCGCCGTCCCACTTCCTGCGCTTCCCCGACCGCCCGTCGTCCCGGATCATCGCCCTGCCCGCCTCGATCGGCGGGGAGGCAGGGGTGGACGGCCTGAAGTGGATCTCCAGCTTTCCGCAGAACGTGGCGGCCGGCATCCCGAGGGCCTCGGCGGTGCTCGTCCTCAACGACCGCCACACCGGCTACCCGTTCGCCTGCATGGAAGCCTCGATCATCAGCGCCACGAGGACGGCCGCGTCGGCGGCACTGGCGGCGGACCGACTCAGCCGTGGCCGAGAGCGCCCGACCCGCGTCGGCTTCATCGGGACGGGCCTGATCGCCCGCTACATCCACACCTTCCTGACCGGGACCGGCTGGTCGTTCGACACCATCGGCGTGCACGACGTGTCCGCCGACAGCGCCGCCGGGTTCCGCTGCTACCTGGAGCAGTCCGGCGCCACCGGCTGGATCGTCCTGCACGACAGCGCCGAGCAGCTGATACGCCAGAGCGACCTGGTCGTGTTCGCCACCGTCGCCGCCCGGCCGCACATCCACGACCCGTCGTGGTTCGCACACCGTCCGCTCGTGCTGCACGTGTCGCTGCGCGATCTGGCCCCCGAGGTCGTGCTCGCCTCGGACAACATCGTCGACGACGTCGAGCACTGTCTGAGGGCGGACACCTCCGTTCACCTGGCCGAACAGCTCACCGGCAACCGCGACTTCGTGACGGGGACGCTGGCGGACGTGATGTCCGGACGCGTGTCGCCGTCGGCGGACCGGACGGTGGCGTTCTCGCCCTTCGGCCTCGGCGTGCTCGACCTGGCAGTCGGCAAGTACGTCTACGACGAGGTGGCCGGCTCCGGCGAGCTGCACGTCGTCGACGGCTTCTTCCATGAGCTGAGCCGGTACGGATGAACACCGTCCGAGCCCGGTTGCTCTTCAATCCGCGGAGGCCATCGTGTCAGTCATATCCGCCCCCTACACCTTCAACGAGGAGGATCTCTACGTCGACCTCCAGCCGATACTGGGGCACAGGCTCTTCCTGAAGTGCGAAGGCTTCAACTTCGCCGGCTCGATCAAGCTGAAGCCCGCCACCGAGATGGTGGAGGCTGCCGAACGGGCGGGGGGCCTGACCTCGCGGTCGGTCCTGCTGGAGTCCTCGTCGGGCAACATGGGCGTGGCACTCAGCATGATCGCCGCCAGCAAGGGCTACCGGTTCCTGTGCGTGACGGACTCCCGCTGCAACCTGTCGACCAGGCTGGTGATGGAGGCCCTGGGCGCCCAGGTGCACGTGGTCACGGAGCCGAGCGCCGACGGAGGCTTCCTCCGGGCGCGCCTCGACTACGTGCGCGCACTGTCCGCCCTCGACGACCGGTACGTATGGCTCAGCCAGTACACCAACCCGGGCAACTGGCGAGCGCACTACCGCAGGACCGCACCGGCCATCGCCCGCTCGTTCCCGGGACTGGACGTCCTGTTCGTAGGGGCCGGCACCACCGGGACACTGATGGGCTGCGCCCGCTTCTTCCGGCACTGGCACCGGCCCGTCCGCATCGTCGCGGTGGACAGCGCCGGCTCGGTGACCTTCGGCGGGACCCCGGGCCGCCGCATGCTTCCCGGCCTGGGCATGAGCGTGAGCCCGCCCCTGCTCGACGAGTCCTACGTCGACGAGGCGGTGCACGTCGAGGAGGCGGACACCATCCGCGCCTGCCACCGCCTGGCCAGACGCGGATTCCTCTTCGGCGGCTCCACCGGCACCGTCGTCAGCGGCGCGACACGCTGGCTGGCAGCGCACGACCCGGCCGGTCTGACCGCGGTGGCCATCGCCCCGGACCTGGGCGAGCGCTACCTGGAGACCGTCTACCAGACCAACTGGGTCCAGGCCCTCTACGGCGATGACGTGCTCCGTCCCGGTGGCCAGGTCGCCGCCGGTTCGCGGGTCGCCCGCCCCGCTCCACTGCGGGATGCGGACGACGGCCGGGACTCGGACACTTAAAGAGAGCGTAGGTGAACCGAACATGCTGGATCTGGGCATTTACACAGGTGGGAGAGGGTGTGGCGAAGCGGGAGGCTTCCGGGGCCCGGCGCATCGGTACGTCCGAGACCGATCGCCTGTTGGTATCCGTCGCCGCGGGCAGTCAGGACGCCTTCTCCCGGTTGTACGACGCGGCCGCCGGACCGATCTACGGAATCGCGTGCCGGGTCCTGCAGGACCCCGCGCACGCCGAGGAGGTCACCCAGGAGGTCATGCTGGAGGTCTGGCAGAGCGCCCCCCGCTACCGGCCCGAGAGCGGGCACGCCATGACCTGGATGCTGACAATCGCTCACCACCGAGCGGTGGACAGCGTCCGCACGCTGCAAAGGTCCGCCGAGCGCGAGCGCGCCGTCTCCCAGCACGAGTCGACGACGGCCTTCGACGACGTCGTGGACGCGGTGGAGGCGCTCGGGGAATGCGAACAGGTCCGCTCGTGCCTGAAGGACCTCAAGCCCGAGCTGCGGCAGCCGGTGGTGCTCGCTTACTACGAGGGCCTGACCCATACCGAGATCGCTTCGAGGCTGTCCCTGCCGCTCGGCACCGTCAAGAGCCGTCTGCGCAGGGCTCTGACCCGTCTGCGGAACTGCCTGGGAGCTCCGCCGTGATGACAGCCGACTCGCACGATGCACACGACCTCGCGGGTGCCTTTGCGGTGGACGCCCTCACCCGGGAGGAACGGGAGGCCTTCCGCCGCCATCTCGCCGACTGTGCCGACTGCGCCCACGAGACGCTCCGTCAGCAGGAGGCCGCGGGCTGGCTGGCGCTCGCGGCTGCCCGTACCCCGCCGCCGCGTCTGAAGGAACGCGTCCTCGCGGAGGTGGCCCGGACCCCCCAGCTCCCTCCGAAGCCCCCCGGTCCGGGCGGCCGCCGCATCCGACGATCCACACCGCCGCTGCTGCATCTCGCACTGGCCGCCAGCCTGGCCGCGGCCGCCGCGCTCGGCGGTCTGGCGGCCTGGCAGCACCAGGAGGCGCAGGAGGCACGCCAGGAGGCCCGGAGCCAGGCCGCCGACCTCGGCCGGCTCTTCGCGGCTCCCGACACCACCTTCGTCAAGAAGGACCTGGACTACGGCGGATCCGGCACCGTGGCGATTTCACGTGACCTGAACGAGGCCGTCTACTTCTGCCAGGACCTGGCCCCGCTGCCCGCGGACAAGACCTACCAGATGTGGTACGTCGACCCCGGCGACGCCGTCCGCTCCGCCGGGCTCCTCGCCGCCAAGGCCGGCCTCCAGTCCGCGTCCCTTCCCCCGCCCGGTGCCGCCGCCGCACTCGCTGTCACCGTCGAGCCGAGCGCAGGCTCCTCCCACCCCACCAGCGATCCGGTCGCCACCTGGCCCTTGCCCACTTCCTGATCGGGTGGGCCGGCCTCCTCCTGTCTCGTAGGAAGTTGCCTCGCCGACGCGTAACGTGAAGCAGCATGAGAATCCTCATCAGCGCCGACATGGAGGGTGCCACCGGCGTGACCTGGCCGGCCGACGTGCTGCCGGGGACACCTCAGTGGGAGCGGTGCCGGGGGATGTTCACCTCGGACGTCAACGCCGCCGTGCTGGGATTCTTCGACGGCGGCGCCGACGCGGTGCTCATCAACGAGGCCCACTGGACCATGCGCAATCTGCTGCTCGAACGGCTCGACGAGCGCGCGGAGATGCTGACCGGGCGGCACAAGACGCTGTCCATGGTCGAGGGCGTGCAGCACGGCGACGTGGACGGCATCGCCTTCGTCGGCTACCACGCGGGCGCCGGCACGGAGGGCGTCCTCGCGCACACCTATCTGGCGAACTCCATCACCGGGGTGTGGCTGAACGACGTACGGGCGAGCGAGGGGCTGCTGAACGCGCACGTCGTCGCCGAGTACGGCGTGCCCGTCGTGCTCGTCACCGGCGACGACGTGGCCTGCGAGGACGCGCTCGGATACGCGCCCGAGGCACTGAAGGTCGCCGTCAAGGACCATGTGTCGCGGTACGCCGCCGTGTGCCGTACGCCGGCCAGGACCGCGGCCGACATCCGCGCCGCGGCCAAGGAGGCGGCCGGGCTGGCGGTCCGTCAGGAGCCGGTGAGCGAGGGCCCGTTCACCATCGCGGTCGAGTTCGACGCCGAGCACCTCGCGATGGCCGCCACCGTCGTCCCCGGTGTCGAACGGATCGGTGAGCGCAAGGTGGCGTACACCAGCGAACGCATGTACGAGGGGATCCGTACCTTCAAGGCGGTCACCACGATCGTCTCGGCCGCGGTGGAGGAGCAGTATGGCTGACGGGCAGGCACTGGACGAGGTCGTGACGTTCACGTCCGACCTCATCCGCATCGACACGACCAACCGCGGCGGCGGCGACTGCCAGGAGCGCCCCGCCGCCGAGTACGCCGCCGCGCGGCTGGCCGAGGCGGGCCTCGCCCCCACCTTGCTGGAGCGCACCAGCGGACGCACGAACGTCGTCGCCCGGTTCGAGGGCACCGACCCGTCGGCGGACGCGCTGCTCGTCCACGGTCATCTGGACGTGGTGCCCGCGCGGGCCGACGAGTGGAGCGTGCACCCCTTCTCCGGGGAGATCCGCGACGGTGTCGTGTGGGGCCGGGGCGCGGTCGACATGAAGAACATGGACGCGATGATCCTGGCCGTCGTCCGGGCCTGGGCCCGCGAGGGCGTACGCCCCCGGCGGGACGTCGTGATCGCGTTCACCGCCGACGAGGAGGCGAGCGCCGAGGACGGCTCCGGATTTCTCGCGGACCGGCATGCGGAGCTGTTCGAGGGCTGCACCGAGGGCATCGGCGAGTCCGGCGCGTTCACCTTCCACGACGGCAGCGGCCGGCAGATCTATCCGCTCGCGGCCGGGGAGCGCGGCACCGGCTGGATCAAGCTGACGGCACGCGGGCGGGCCGCGCACGGCTCCCGGCCCAACCGGGAGAACGCGGTGAGCCGCCTCGCCGCCGCCGTCACCCGGATCGGCGCCCACGAGTGGCCGCTGCGGCTGACCCCGACCGTGCGCGCCGCCCTCACCGAACTCGCCGCGCTGTACGGCCTCGACGCCGACCTGGACGACGTGGACGGCCTGCTGGAGAAGCTCGGCCCGGCGGCCCGGCTCGTCGAGGCGACCGTCCGCAACAGCGCCAACCCGACCATGCTGGAGGCGGGTTACAAGGTCAACGTGATTCCGGGAGAGGCCGTGGCCTACGTCGACGGGCGCTGTCTCCCCGGCTTCGAGGACGAGTTCCGCGCGACCATCGACGAGCTCACCGGGCCCGACGTGGAATGGGAGTTCCACCATCGCGAGGTGGCCCTCCAGTCACCGGTGGACTCGCCGACGTACGCCCAAATGCGCGCCGCCGTCGAGGAGTTCGCGCCCGAGGGCCACACGGTGCCGTACTGCATGCCCGGCGGCACCGACGCCAAGCAGTTCTCACGGCTCGGCATCACCGGCTACGGCTTCTCACCGCTGAAGCTGCCGGACGGGTACGACTACGGGGCCATGTTCCACGGCGTCGACGAGCGCGTTCCGGTCGGGGCGCTGCACTTCGGCGTCCGCGTTCTCGACCGCTTCCTGCGGTCGGCCTAGGCGAGAAAAGGGGAGACAGTGCAGACGCTGGCGTACGGTTCCTGGCCCTCGCCCATCGACGCGGCCCTGGCCGCCAGTCACGACGGGCACCCCGAGTACGTGGGCTTCGTCGGCGACGAGGCGTGGTGGACCGAGCCGCGGCCCGTCGAGGGCGGGCGGCGCACACTGGTGCGGCGGCGGGCCGACGGCACGGAGGAGTCCGTGCTGCCCGCACCGTGGAACGTGCGCAGCCGGGTCGTGGAGTACGGCGGACAGCCCTGGGCCGGAGAGGTCGTCGACGGCCGGCCGCTCGTCGTCTTCGTCGACTTCGCCGACCAGCGCCTCTACCGGTACGAGGAGGGCGCCGAGCCACGTCCGATCACTCCCGTGTCCTCGGTGGGCGGCGGACTGCGCTGGGCGGAGCCGCAGCTGCGGCTCGACCTCGGTGAAGTGTGGTGCGTGCTGGAGGAGTTCACCGGCGAGGGGCCCACCGACGTGCGGCGCGTCCTGGCCGCGGTCCCGCTGGACGGCTCGGCGGCCGGGGACCGGGACGCCGTACGCGAACTCACCGACGGCCGGCACCGGTTCATCACCGGAGCGCGGATCTCGCCCGACGGGCGGCGCGCGGCGTGGCTCGCCTGGGACCATCCGCGGATGCCGTGGGACGGCACGGAGCTGCTGGTCGCCGACATCGGCGCCGACGGCACGCTCGCCGGCCCGCGGACCGTCGCCGGTGGCCCGGACGAGGCGATCGCCCAGGTCGACTGGTCGGCCGACGGCCGGCTGCTGTACGCGAGCGACCGCAGCGGCTGGTGGAACCTCTACCGCGACGGCGAACCGCTCTGTCCGCGCGAGGAGGAGTTCGGCGGACCGCTGTGGAAACCGGGCCTGCGCTGGTTCGCCCCGCTGGCGAGCGGACCCGTCGCCGTCGTGCACGGGCGCGGCTCGACCGCCCTCGGCGTACTGGACCCCGAGACCGGCGAGGTCGTCGACGCGGCCGGACCCTGGACCGAGTTCGCGCCCACCCTCGCGGTGTACGGCGAGCGGGTCGTCGCCGTCGGAGCCAGCCCCCGCAGCGCCTACGAGGTGGTCGAACTCGACACCTGCACGGGCCGGGCCCGGGTCATCGGAGCCGAGCACGACGACGCCGTCGACCCCGCCCACTACCCCGAGCCGCAGATCCGCACCTTCACCGGCCCCGCCGGCGACGACATTCACGCGCACATCTACCCGCCGCACAACCCCGGCTGCGTGGCCCCCGGCGACACACCGCCGCCGTACGTCGTCTGGGCGCACGGCGGCCCCACCGGCCGTGCGCCCCTCGTCCTCGACCTGTCGATCGCCTACTTCACCTCGCGCGGCATCGGGGTCGTCGAGGTCAACTACGGCGGCTCCACCGGGTACGGCCGGGCGTACCGCAACCGGCTGCGCGAGCAGTGGGGCGTGGTCGACGTCGAGGACTGCGCGGCCGTGGCGCTCGCCCTCGCCGACGAGGGCACCGCCGACCGCGACCGGCTCGCCATCCGCGGCGGCAGCGCCGGCGGCTGGACCACCGCCGCGTCCCTCACCAGCACCGACGTCTACGCCTGCGGCACGATCCTCTACCCCATCCTCGACCTGGCCGGCTGGGGCGCCGGGGAGACCCACGACCTGGAGTCGCAGTACCTGGAATCCCTGATCGGACCGCTCGCCGAGGTGCCGGGACGGTACGCGGAACGCTCACCCGCGGCGCACGCCGACCGTCTTACCGTGCCCTTCCTGCTGTTGCAGGGCCTCGACGACGTGATCTGCCCGCCGACCCAGTGCGAGCGGTTCCTCGCCCGCATGGAGGGGCGCCGGGTGCCGCACGCCTACATCGCCTTCGAGGGGGAGGGCCACGGATTCCGGCGGGCGGAGACGATGATCCGCGTCCTGGAGTCCGAACTCTCCCTGTACGCCCAGGTGTTCGGGCTCAACCCGCCCGGCATCCCCAGACTGGAACTCGCCAAGTGAACCCACTCGTCCGCCCTCCCAGGCTCGCCCCCGGCGCCCGCGTGGCCGTGGTCGCGCCCAGCGGACCCGTGCCCGAGGAACGGCTGCAGGCCGGCCTCGACGTGCTGCGCGGCTGGGACCTCGACCCGGTGGTGGCACCCCATGTGCTCGGCCGGCACGACGAGTTGGCGTACCTGGCGGGCACGGACGCCGACCGGGCCGCCGATCTGCGGACCGCCTGGTGCGATCCGGCCGTCGACGCCGTGCTGTGTGCCAGGGGCGGCTACGGGGCGCAGCGCCTGGTCGACCTCCTCGACTGGGAGGCGATGCGGGCGGCCGGACCCAAGGTGTTCGTCGGCTTCAGCGACGTCACCGCGCTGCACGAGGCGTTCGCCAACCGGCTCGGCCTGGTCACCCTGCACGGTCCGATGGCTGCGGGCGTCGACTTCATCAAGCATGCGCGGGCGCAGGAGCATCTGAGGGCCACGCTGTTCGAGCCGGAGTCGGTGCGCACGATCGCCTCCACCGGCTCCGCGCTGATCCCCGGCCGGGCGCGGGGAGTCACGCTCGGCGGCTGTCTCTGCCTGCTCGCCGCCGAGATCGGGACCCCGTACGCCCGGACCTGCGCACGCGGCGGTCTGCTGTGCCTGGAGGACGTGGGGGAGGAGACCTACCGGCTCGACCGTTACCTCACCCAACTCCTGCGTGCCGGCCTGTTCGAGGGCGTGCGCGGCGTGCTGCTCGGGTCGTGGCAGGAGTGCGAGCCGTACGAGCAGGTGCGTGCGCTGCTCCTGGACCGGCTGGGTGGCCTCGGCGTGCCCGTCGTGGAGGAGTTCGGGTTCGGGCACGGTGCAGGAGCGCTGACGATTCCCCTCGGCGTGAGCGCCGAACTCGACGCCGACGCGGGGACGTTGACCCTCGACGAACCCGCTCTGCGCTGAGCGGGCAGTTCACTGAATCTCCGTCAAGAAACCCCCGTCACGGCGATTGACCTCGCTTGACACGTGTCACACCATGACAACTGGCCAGTACTTACTGGTCGGTAAGCCGGGCTGTCCTCAGCGTGCCTCAGTGTGGAGGTCTCCGTGTCCCGTCGCGTGCCCAGATTTCGATCCCCACTTGCCCTCGTCCTCGGCGCCACGCTCACCGCTCCCCTCGCGCTCACCGCTCCGGCCGCCGCGAGCGGCCAGTTCACCGTCACGGCCCTGAAGTTCACCGTCCAGGCGGGCGGCCGCACCTGCACCGTCGACGCCGATCTGTACCGGCCCACGGGCGTGGACCGCGCCCACCCCGCGCCCGCCGTCCTCGCCACCAACGGCTTCGGCGGCAGCAAGTCCGACGGCTCGACCGACGCCATAGGAAAGGCCTTCGCCCAGCGCGGTTACGTCTCCCTGATCTATTCCGGCCTGGGCTTCGGCAGGTCCGGCTGCCTGATCTCGCTCGACGACCCCACCATCGACGGCGCAGCCGCCTCGCGGCTGATCGACTTCCTGGGCGGCAGGCGCGCCGCCGACGACGGCACCAAGGCGGACTTCGTCACCCTCGACGCCCCCGGCGACCCGCGCGTCGGCATGGCCGGCGGCTCCTACGGCGGGGCCGTCCAGACGGCCACGGCGGCCGTCGACCACCGCCTCGACGCGCTGGCGCCGATGATCACCTGGAACGACCTCGCGTACTCCCTCGACCCCAACAACGCCGTCGGCAGCGGCAGCGTGCCCGGCGTCTTCAAATGGCAGTGGGCCAACGGCTTCTACGTCATGGGTGAGGGGCAGCCGCTGCTGGAAGCCGGCGTCGACCCCTCCCGCATCAACTCCCTGGCCTGCCTGCATTTCGTCACCAAGGCCTGCGACACGATCCGCACGCTCAACTCCGGCCGCTACCCGGCGAAACAGACCGCCGAGCTGCTCGCCTATGCGCGCGGTGTCTCCCCGGTCTCGTATCTGAACCGCGTCAAGGCACCCACCCTCCTCGTCCAGGGTCAGGCCGACAGCCTCTTCAACCTCAACGAGGCGACGGCGACGTACAACACCCTCAAGCGCCAGGGGACCCCGACGAAGATGATCTGGCAGTCCTGGGGCCACAGCGGCGGCCTCACCGACCCGGCCGCCGGTGAACTCAACCTCGGCCAGGGCAATCTGGAGACCAGCTACGTCGGCCGGCGCATCCTCGCCTGGTTCGACCGCTACCTGGGGAAGAAGAACGTCGACACCGGGCCGGCCTTCGCCTACTACCGCGACTGGATCGACGACCCCGACAACACGTACGCCACCGCCGACCGCGTCCCCGCGCTCAGCCGGACGCTCTACCTCTCCGGCGACGGCAAACTCGTCGACAACCGCCGCAAGGTGGCACGCGGCAGCCGTACGTACACCAACTGGCTGACCCCCACCAGCCACTCGGAGAGCTCACTCGCCGCACTCCTCGGCATCGCGGACCCGGCGCCGTACGACACCCCGGGCACCTACCTGGGCTGGACCAGCGAGCCGCTCGCGCGCACCACCGACGTGGTGGGTGCGCCCCGGGCCACGCTCAAGGTCGTCTCCCCGAAGGCCGAGCGGACGCAGGCCTCGGCGGACGCCGCCGACAAGCTCGTGCTGTTCGCCAAGCTGTACGACGTGGCGCCCGACGGCACCCGGACGCTGGTGCACCGGCTGGTGGCACCGGTGCGGGTGCCCGACGTGACGAAGAGCTTCACGGTGACCCTGCCGGGGATCGTGCACCGGTACGAGAAGGGGCACCGGCTGCGGTTCGTGATCGCGGCGAGTGACGGTGCGTACTTCGGGAACCGGGGGATCAAGCCGGTGACCGTGGTCAGTGCGCCCCAGGACACGGGGGTGCTCCAGCTGCCGGTGCTCGGCTGAGCGCATGTGAAGGCCGCTCACCGTGCGTGATCGCTGATTCGGGAGCATCCTGGACCCATGACCGCGAAGACGTCGGAGAGCGGCAGGAAGGTCGACGGGCGCCGGGGTGGCGTACGCGGGGCGATGACTCCGGCCCGGGTCACCGTGCTGGTGCTCGTCGTCCTCGCCCTGATCTTCATCTTCGAGAACACCGGTGAGACCGAGATCCGGCTGCTGATCCCCCTGGTGACGATCCCGCTGTGGGCGGCGCTGCTCGCCGTGGGCATCATCGGCGCGCTGTTCGGGGCGTTCTTCATGCGACGGCGCCGCTGACCGGTCGTACGCTGTCGGAATGCCGCACCCTGCGTCCCGCTACCTAGCCGAAAGCCCCCGCGTGGGCATACGCCACTTCACCTACGAGGACGGTGGCGAGTTCACCGCGCGCGCCCGCGAGAGCAAGGAACTGCACCAGCCGTGGCTCTTCCCGCCGGACGGCGGCGCCGCGTACGCCGCCTACGCCGGGCGGCTGATCGAGGATCCGACCAAGGCCGGGTTCCTGGTCTGCGCGAAGGACGACGGCGGGGGCATCGCGGGGTTCATCAACATCAACAACATCGTCGAGGGCGCCTTCCAGAGCGGCGCCCTCGGCTACGGCGCCTTCGCGCACGCGGCCGGGCGCGGCCTGATGCGGGAAGGCCTCGACCTCGTGGTCGGGCACGCCTTCGGCCCGATGCGCCTGCACCGGCTGGAGATCAACGTCCAGCCGGCCAACGCCGCCTCCGTAGCCCTCGCCCGTGCCTGCGGCTTCCGCCTGGAGGGCTTCTCGCCGAGCATGCTCTTCGTCGACGGAGCCTGGCGGGATCATCAGCGGTGGGCGATCACCGCCGAGATGCGGGCTTGAAGTTGATCTTCATCGTGTCCAGGTCCGTGACGGTCGACCTCAGATCGCGGAAGCCGTGGCCCAGTTCCCGCAGCGCCCTCTCGGCCCGGTCCTCGGCGATCGCGCCGGCCATCTCCTCGCCGTCCGCCGCGTCGGAGACCACCACGTACCGCATCGAGAAGTGCTTGAGCGGCGACGGCTCGTAGGAGAGCGACCCCTCCTCGCTGAACCGCATGCTGGTCAGACCGTGCTCCGTGGCCTCGGCGAGCAACCGCGCGCGGGCCGTGTCGGTGAGGGCGTCCCAAGTGCCGCGGACGATCACCCGGTACGTGTGCTGCTCGCTCATGCTCCCTCTGCCTGCTCCCGTGTCGATGGCATTGAGCGTCGACTGTACGTCGGCGAGGATGAACCGCATGCGGAATATCGTCGTGCTCGACGCCCCCTCCAACCTGGGCCTGCGCCCGCCCGCCCCCGGCACCGTGCCCGGCTGCCACAAGCTCGCCGGGGCGTTGCGTGAGCAGCGGATCGTGCAGCGGCTGCGGGGCCTTGAGGGCGGGGTGGTCGTGCCGCCCAGGTACGACCGGGGGGACTGGCAGGAGGGGGACGGCGTGTTCAACGCTGCCGCCATCGCCGGGTACACCCGCAGGCTCGCCGACCGGATCGAGCACCATGTGCGCGCCGGGGACTTCCCGGTCGTCCTGGGCGGCGACTGTTCCATCAACCTGGGTGCCGCCCTCGCGCTGCGCCGGATCGGGCGCTACGGCCTGGCCGTCGTGGACGCCTCGCCCGACTTCCGGCACCCGGGCAACTCCGACCGGGTCGGCGCAGCGGGTGGCGAGGAGGTCGCCCTGGCCACCGGGCGCGGGCAGGAGGACCTGACGAACCTCGAAGGGCTCAGTCCCTATCTCCGGGACGAGGACGTGCGGTACTTGGGCATCCGCGACTACTTCGAGGAGGAGCGCGCCGAGCTCGCCGACCTGAAGATTCCCGTGGTGACCGTCGGCGACCTGCGCGAGTGGGGCGCGGAGGCGCTGGGTTCCGTCACCCGCCAGGCCTTCGAGATCCCGCAGCTGGACGGCTTCTGGGTGCACCTCGACGCCGACGCCCTCGACCCGTCGGTCATGCCCGCCGTCGACAGTCCCGACCCGGAGGGGCTCACGCCCGACGAACTCGTCGCGCTGCTCCGGCCGTTGCTCGCCTCCGCGCACTGCGTCGGCCTCAACGTCACCATCTACGACCCCGATCTGGACCCGGAGGGCACGGCCGGGGCGCTGCTCACCGACACCGTCGTGGCGGCCTTCGATCAGGACTGACGGTCCGCGTACTCGTAGATCGTCCCGTCCGGGTGCAGCGCCAGCAGGTTGCGCCCCACGGGCGTCGGCACCGGGCCCGCGATGATGTGCGCGCCCAGCTCGCTGAGCACTTGGTGCGCCTCGTCGACGTCCTTGACGGCGATCGTCGCCGCGACCTTGCGCAGCACCTCCAGCTCGGCCTCCGGACCGCTCATCAGCAAGAAGCAGCCGATCGCGGCCACCTCGACGCCGCCGCGTTCGAAGCGGAGGGCGGTGGCGCCCGCGAGCCGTTCGTAGAAGGGGACCGCGGTCTCCAGGTCGTCGACGCAGACACGCAGCGTGGTTCCCAGGATGTCCATACGGACGAGCCTAGTTGGGGGCGCCGGGGGAGTGTGATCGTTTCACGCGATCCCCTCACGCGGCTCGGGACGGAGCGCGTTACGCGCACTCCGGTACGGGTACTCGGCGCCCATGGACCGCTTGGATCACCTTGAGCACCTGGACAGGCAACTGGTCGACGAGCTGGCACAGGTGGCGCGTGAGACCGTCCGCGACGAGCTGCGCGAGCAGACGCGCAGGCAGCGCCGCCGGGCCACGCTGTACGCCGCGTCCGGCGCCGTCGCCCTGTACGCGGGCGCGGCTCTCGCGCTCGCGCTGGGACTCGGCCTCGCCGCCGGGCTGCCGGACTGGGCCGCCGCACTGATCACCGCGGTGATCCTCGGCGCGGCGGCGTACGCACTGCGCGGCGCGGCACGTCCGAACGCGTCCCGGCCGACAGCGGACGAGGCGGAACTGGCCGCCGCTCACGGACACACCGACGGCGGCATCGCACCGGTCATCCCGCCGAACGGGCTCGGCCTGCCGCATCCGCCGATGCCGCCCGCCCCGCCCAAGACCGCAGTGCCCGGCGGGGGTACGCCGGACGCAGCCGGCGCGCGCAAGCCGCACCCTGACGACATCGACCCCGAGCAGCCGCACCACCGGGCGTGACGCCCGTGCGCATGCCGTGGGAGAGGGCCCTGCCGAATCGCGGCAGGGCCCTCGTCGTGACCGGGGCACGATCGTCGGCTCCGCGCTCGCCCAGGTGCGTACGGCGATGGTGCAGCTGCCTGCTCCAACACCCCGCAGTTCGACCGGGTGGTGAACCGGCTCCCGGACCGGGCGCGGCCGGTGGCACCGGTGTACCGGCCGGAGGTGGCCGCGCGGGCGATCCTGCACGCGGCCGGGCACGGGCGGCGCCGGGAGTACTCGGTCACGCAGGCCTTGCCTAGGCGACCCGGTACTCCTGCACCTCCTCCGCCCGCAACGTCAGCCCATGGCCGATGCCCCGGGCCGGGGCCACCGCGCCGCCTGTCGGGTCCAGGGCGCCCGTGAAGAGCATGTCCTCCACGCGGACGTGGTCGTGGAACCACTCGATGTGGCGGAGGTTGGGGACGGCGGCCGCCGCGGCGGCGTGGGCGTGCGGGGCGCAGTGGGCCGAGACGTCCAGGCCATGGGCCTGGGCCAGGGCGGCGGCGCGCAGGAACTCCGTGAGACCGCCGCAGCGGGTGGCGTCGATCTGGAGGCAGTCGACCGCGCCCGCGGTGATCATGCGGGCGAAGTACGGGAGGTCGTAGCCGTATTCGCCGGCCGTGACGTCGCACGGCAGGGTGTCGCGCAGCAGACGCAGCCCCGTCAGGTCGTCCGAGGACACCGGCTCCTCGAACCAGCCGACGCCGTGCTCGGCGAGGGCATGGCCGACGCGGACCGCCTGCTTGCGGGTGTAGGCGCCGGCTGCGTCCACGTACAACTCCGCCTCGGGACCAATCACTTGACGCGCGGCCTCGACCCGGGCCACGTCGCGCAGCACCGCCCGGCCCCAGTCCTCACCGATCTTGATCTTCACGCGCGGGATGTGCTGGCCGTGCACCCAGCCGTTCAACTGCGCGGCCAGATGCTTGTCGTGGTACGTCGTGAAGCCGCCACTGCCGTAGACGGGGACGCGTTCGCGGCACATGCCGAGCAGCCGGGTCAGGGGCAGTTCGAGGAGGCGGGCCTTGAGGTCCCACAGGGCGATGTCCAGCGCCGAGATCGCGCACGCGGCGACGCCGGGGCGGCCCGCGTCGCGGATCGCGCGGGACATCGCCTCGTGCGCGGCCGGGATGTCCAGGGCGTTGCGTCCTTGGACGAGGGGTGCGAGGTGGTCGCGCAGGAAGTCGCCGATCGCCGCCGGGCCGTAGGTCCAGCCGGTGCCGGTCGCGTCGCCCGCCGCCACCTCGGCGATCACCACGGTCGTGGAGTCCCAGGCCAGCGTGCCGTCCGCCTCGGGGGCGTCGGTGGGGACCGTGTAGACGGAGACGACGGGGAAATGGAGTTTCATGAGGTCCTGTGCCGTCCCTCTCACCGCTGGAGCTGCGGCAGCACCTTCGTCCGGTAGAAGTCGAAGAAACCGCGTTGGCCGGGTCCGATCTGGTTGACGTAGATCCGGTCGAAGCCCGCCTCGGCGAAGGCGTTCAGCGCGGACACATGCTCGTCGGCGTCGTCCCCGCACACCGTGTTGTCGCGCACCATCTGCTCGGTGATCAGCGGCTCCAGCTGCTCGAAGTGGCTCGGCGAGGGCAGGATCTGGCCCATCTCGCCGGGCAGCAGCTGGTTGGACCACAGCCGGCGTACGGTGCGTACGGCCTCGTCGCGGTCGGTGCCGTAGCAGACCTTCGTGCCGCCCATGACCGGCTTGGCGTTCCCGCCGCCTTTGCGGAACTGCGTGACCAGTTCCTCGTCCGGCATCATCGTGATGAACCCGTCGCCGACCCGCGCCGCGAGGGACGTCGCCGCCGGGCCGAAGCCGGAGATGTCGATCTCGACGGGCTCGTCGGGGACGGTGTAGAGGCGGGCGTTCTCCACCCGGTAATGGTTGCCGTAGTGGCTGATCTCCTCGCCGGAGAACAGCCTGCGCATGATCAGGACGGCCTCCTCCAGCATGTCCATGCGCACGCTCGCGGGCGGCCACACATGGCCGAGGATGTGCTCGTTCAGGGCCTCGCCGGTACCGACGCCGAGCCGGAAGCGGCCGTTCGTCATCACCGCGCAGGTCGCGGCCGCCTGGGCCACCACCGCCGGGTGGATCCGCACGGTCGGGCAGGTCACGGCCGTCTCGACGGGCAGCGACACCGCCTCCGAGAGTGCGCCGATCACCGACCACACGAAGGGGCTCTGGCCCTGCGCGTCGTTCCACGGGTGGTAGTGGTCCGAGATCCACAACGACTGGAATCCGGCCTGCTCGGCCATCCGCGCCTGCTCGACGAGATCGGCGGGGCGGAACTCCTCCGTCGCCAGGAAGTAGCCGTACTCGGGCATGAGGGACACCTCCGGGAGTGCCGCGTCGGCGGCGGGGACGGTCGCCGTCCCGGGTACCCGGAGGCCCGGCCGGAAACCTGGGCCGGCCCCGGGGCGGACGTTTGGCGGTCCTGACCAGGGGGACGCGGAAGGCTCCCGAGGTACGCGACAGGCCCGGAGGCCAACCGTGAGTCGACCCCGCATCGTGATCGTCGGCGCCGGATTCGCCGGGTACCGGGCAGCACGCACCCTGTCCCGGATCACCCGAGGTCAAGCCGACATCACCCTGCTGAACCCGACCGACTACTTCCTGTATCTGCCCCTGCTGCCCCAGGTCGCCGCCGGCATCCTGGAACCGCGCCGGGTGACCGTCTCGCTCTCCGGCACCCTGCGCCATGTGCGGCTGGTGCTGGGCGAGGCCGACGGCATCGACCCCGACGGGAACACCGTCCACTACACGGGTCCCGAGGGCGACGTCGGAACCCTGCCCTTCGACCGGCTGATCCTCGCCGCGGGCAGTGTGAACAAGCTGCTGCCCATCCCCGGCGTCGCTGAGCACGCGCACGGCTTCCGCGGCCTTCCCGAGGCGCTGTATCTGCGCGACCACGTGACCCGGCAGGTGGAGCTGGCGGCCACCGCCGACGACCCCAAGAGCCGCGCCGCCCGATGCACCTTCGTGGTGGTGGGCGCCGGGTACACCGGCACCGAAGTCGCCGCGCAGGGCCAGCTGTTCACCGATTCCCAGGTGCGCAAGCACCCGTTGCGTACGGGCATGCGGCCACGCTGGCTGCTGCTCGACATCGCCGATCGCGTGCTGCCCGAGCTGGACGAGAGGCTGTCGCGGACCGCCGACCGGGTGCTGCGCCGGCGGGGCGTGGACGTGCGGATGGGCACCTCCGTGAAGGAGGCCACGCACAACGGGGTGGTGCTGAGCGACGGTTCGTTCGTCGACACCCGCACGCTCGTGTGGTGCGTGGGCGTACGGCCCGATCCGCTCGCCGAGTCCCTCGAACTGCCCATGGAGAAGGGCCGCCTGCTCGTCGACCCGCACCTCCAGGTGCCGGGCCGGCCCGAGCTGTTCGCCGCCGGGGACGCGGCCGCCGTGCCCGATCTGGAGAAGCCCGGCGAGTACACGCCGATGACCGCCCAGCACGCCTGGCGGCAGGGCAGGACGGTGGGCCGGAACGTGGCCGCGTCCCTCGGCATCGGCGAGCGGCGCGCCTACCGCCACCGCGACCTCGGCTTCGTGGTCGACCTCGGCGGCGTCAAGGCCGCCGCCAACCCGCTCGGCGTCCCGCTGTCCGGCGTGGCGGCGGGCGCGGTGACCCGCGGCTACCACCTCGCGGCGATGCCCGGCAACCGCGTCCGCGTCGCCGCCGACTGGCTCCTGGATGCCGTACTGCCGCGCCAGGCGGTGCAGTTGGGTCTGGTGCGGTCGTGGTCGGTACCGCTGGACACGGCGTCGCCGGAGCTGGCCCGGGTGCCGGGGCGGTCGGATACCGGAGCGCAGGGCAAGGGGGAGAGGCGCGGCGAGCCTCAGGGGAACCAGCCGGGCGGCGAGCCCGCCGAGAACCGGTTCGGCGGTGCCGAGGCAACCGAACCGCCCGACCCCGTCCAGGACCCCGACGCCGGCAAGCACCCCGAACCCCCCGGTCCCGTGAAGCGGACCGACTCCCGAGCGGGCGGCAGCGAGCCGAGCCCCGGTGCCGGCACCGGGGCCGACGCGGGTGGCCGGCCACCCCCCGGGACACCGGCCGTCCACAAACCGCACCCGGACGCGCCCATCGCCCCCGAACCCCGCTCCCAGCACCCTCCGAAAGGAGACTCATGAACACCGCTGAACTCGTCGAACTGGCCCAGCAGCTGCGTGTGGACAGTGTGCGTGCCTCCGACGCCGCGGGATCGGGGCATCCGACCTCGTCGATGTCCGCCGCGGACCTGATGGCCGTACTCCTCGCGGAGCACCTCCGCTACGACATCGACCGGCCCGCCCACCCCGGCAACGACCGCTTCGTCCTCTCCAAGGGACACGCATCGCCGCTGCTGTACGCCGCGTACAAGGCCGCCGGCGCCATCGAGGACGGCGAACTGGTCACCTTCCGCAAGCTCGGCAGCCGGCTCGAAGGGCACCCGACGCCGCGACGGCTGCCGTGGGTGGAGACCGCGACCGGGTCGCTCGGGCAGGGACTGCCGGTCGGCGTCGGCATCGCGCTGGCCGGGCTGCGGCTGGACCGGAGCGGGTACCGGGTGTGGGTGCTGTGCGGGGACAGCGAGCTCGCCGAGGGGTCCGTGTGGGAGGCCGCCGAGCACGCGGCGTACGAGCATCTGGACAACCTCACCGCCATCGTCGACGTGAACCGGCTCGGCCAGCGCGGCCCGACCCGGCACGGTCATGACCTCGACGCCTACGCCCGCCGCTTCCAGGCCTTCGGCTGGCACACCATCGAGGTCGACGGGCACGACGTGGACGCCATCGACCGTGCGTACAGCGAGGCCGAGTCCACCGTCGGACAGCCCACAGTGATCCTCGCCCGCACCCTCAAGGGCAAGGGCGTCGCGGCCGTCGAGGACCGCGAGGGACTGCACGGCAAGCCGCTGCCGGATGCCGACGAGGCCATCGCCGAACTCGGCGGACGGCGCGACCTGCGCATCCACGTCCACGAGCCGTCCGCCACCCGCATGCTGCACGCCGTACCCGGCGGACGCCTCGACCTGCCCCGCTGGGACAAGGGGGAGGAGGTCGCCACCCGCAACGCCTACGGCGAGGCGCTCGCCGCGCTCGGCACCGGTCGCGGCGACGTCGTCGCCCTCGACGGCGAGGTGAGCGACTCCACCCGCGCCGAGTTCTTCGCCAAGGCACACCCCGACCGGTTCTTCGAGTGCTACATCGCCGAGCAGCAGCTGGTCGCCGCGGCGGTGGGGCTCGCGACCCGCGGCTATGTGCCGTACGCCTCCACCTTCGCCGCCTTCCTCACCCGCGCCTACGACTTCGTGCGCATGGCGTCCGTCAGCGGCGCCGGCATCAACCTCGTCGGCTCGCACGCGGGCGTCGCGATCGGGCAGGACGGGCCGAGCCAGATGGGCCTGGAGGACCTGGCGATGATGCGGGCCGTGCACGGCTCGACCGTGCTGTACCCGTGCGACGCCAACCAGACCGCCCGGCTCGTCGCCGCCATGGCCGGCCTGGAGGGCGTCCGCTATCTGCGCACCTCGCGCGGCGCCGGCCCGGTCATCTACGGCCCGGACGAGGAGTTCCCGGTCGGCGGCAGCAAGGTGCTGCGCTCCAGCGACCGCGACCGGCTGACCGTCGTCGCGGCCGGCGTCACCGTGCACGAGGCGCTCGCCGCCGCCGACGCGCTGGACCGCGAGGGCATCCAGGTCAGGGTCGTCGACCTCTACTCCGTCAAGCCCGTCGACCGGGACACCCTGCGCCGGGCCGCCGAGGAGACCGGCTGCCTGCTCACCGTGGAGGACCACCACGAGGAGGGCGGCATCGGCGACGCCGTGCTCGACGCGTTCCTCGACGGGCGCCCCGTGCCCCGCCTGGTGCGCCTCGCCGTCCGCATGATGCCGGGCTCGGCCTCGCCGGACGAGCAGCTGCACGCCGCGGGCATCGACGCCGCGTCCATCGCCGCCGCGGGCAAGCTGCTGGTGGAGGAGGCGGTCGTACGGTGACCGACGACGGTACGACGAAGGTGCGGGCGGGCCGCCGTACCGTCGAGGTCAAACGCGTCGACAAGGTGCTCTTCCCCGGCGACGGGAGTGCGAAGGAGTACACCAAGGGCGACCTCGTGGACTACTACCGGGCCGTCGCCGCGTTCATGCTGCCGCACCTGCGCGGCCGCCCGCTGATGCTGGAGCGGCACCCCGACGGCGTGGACGGCCCGCAGTTCATGCAGAAGAACACCCCCGAGCACTACCCGGACTGGATCACCCGCGTCGAGGTCACCAAGGAGGACGGCACCGTCCGCCACACGGTCTGCGACGACGTCGCGACCCTCGTCTTCCTCGCCGACCAGGCCTGCCTCACCCTGCACCGCTGGCTGTCGCGCACCGACCACATCGGCCGGCCCGACCGCATGGTCTTCGACCTCGACCCGGCCGGGGACGACTTCGGGCAGGTGCGGGAGGCGGCCGGACTGCTGGGCGAACTGCTCGACGAGCTGAAGCTGCCGTCGGCGCCGATGACCACCGGTTCGCGCGGCCTGCACATCGTGGTGCCGCTGAAGGGGGAGGAGGACTTCGACCAGGTGCGCGAGTTCGCCCGGGACGTCGCCGACACCCTTGCCGACGCCCACCCGGACCGGCTCACCACCGCCGCCCGCAAGAAGGACCGCGGCGACCGTCTCTACCTCGACATACAGCGCAACGCCTACGCCCAGACAGCAGTCGCGCCCTACACCGTGCGCCCCCGTCCCGGCGCACCCGTGGCCACACCCCTGACCTGGTCCCACCTGGACGACCCGGACCTCGACGCCCGCCGCTGGACCATCGCGGACGCCGTGGAACAGGCCCGCACCAACCCATGGGAGGGGGTGATGAGCCGACCCCGCGCCCTGGGACCCGCGCGGCGCAGGCTCGACGCACTCCGTGGCTGACACAAGGGGACTGAGGGGTTTGGCCAACGCCTTTCGGGCCACTCGCGGTTGGAGGCGCCCATGACTGATTCACAGAACTCACCCAAATCATCCAGACAACGACAGGAACGACAGGGCGGGGCGGACGACAAGCCGTCGCCGATGGAGGTGCTGCGCCAGGCACGAGCCCAGCTCGCCGAACTCACCGGCAAGGACGCCGAGACGGTGTCCTCGTTCGAACAGACCGAGGACGGCTGGGCACTGGAGATCGAGGTCCTGGAGCTGTCCCGCGTCCCCGACACGATGAGCCTGATGGCGAGCTACCAGGTGGAACTCGACCACCAGGGACAGCTCACCGGCTATCGCCGTGTCCGCCGCTACGAACGCGGACGGTCCGACGCACGCAGGCCCGGCGGCCGCTAGGCCACTCACGCCCGTCACATCATTCCCAGACAAGGAGGAACGGCGGCATGACCGTTGTCCCGGCACAGCAGTCCGGAGGCGGAGGCGGCAGCAGCGGCCTCTACGACGTCCTTGAGCTCATCCTCGACAGGGGGCTCGTCATTGACGCATTCATACGGGTCTCCCTCGTCGGCATCGAGATCCTGAAGATCGACGTCCGGGTCGTCGTCGCCAGCGTCGACACCTATCTCCGCTTCGCCGAGGCGTGCAACCGGCTCGACCTGGAGGCCGGTCCGCGCAAGAGCCCGGGACTGCCCGACCTGGTCGGAGAGATCACCGAGTCCGGCGCACGCGGCAAGTCCAAGGGGGCGCTGTCCGGCGCCGCCGAGACCATCTCCGACGCCTTCAAGCAGGCGCGGGACGAACGGGACGACGGCGAGCGCGAGTCCAGGCCGCGCGCCCGCAAGTCCACCGCGTCCCGCAGGAAGGAGGAGCAGGAGTGAGCACGTACGTGTACGCCATCACCGCGAGCTCCCACCCCACACTCTCGAGCGCCGTGGGCGGCGTCGGCGACCCGCCCCGCCAGCTGCGCATGCTCAAGCAGGGCGACCTGGCCGCCCTCGTCAGCGACGCCCCGGAAGGGCTGCGCCCCAAGCGCAAGGAGCTGCTGGCCCACTCGAACGTGCTCGCCGAGGCGGGCGCGGTCGGCTGCGTGCTGCCCCTGCGGTTCGGCAGCGTCGCCCCCGACGACGACACGGTTGCCGGCGTCCTCGCCGAACGCGCCGAGCACTACAAGGAGCGGCTCACCGCCCTGGACGGCAAGGTCGAGTACAACATCAAGGCCAGCCATGCCGAAGAGGCAGTACTGCACCGGGTGCTCTCCGAGAACCCGGAGATCCGGTCCATGACGGAGGCCAACCGTCAGGCGGGCGGCGGCACCTACGAGGAGCGGCTGCGGCTCGGCGAGATGGTGGTCGCCGCCATCAAGGCCCAGGAGGCCGAGGACGCGACCGACGTGCAGCACACCCTGGAACCGGCCGCGGACGCGGTCAGCGTGGGCCCCGAATCCTCCGGCTGGCTCGCCAACGTGTCGTTCCTGCTGGACCGCGGCGAGGTCGAGACGTTCCTGACGGCCGTGGAGCAGCTTCGCAAGGGCCATCCGCACCTCGAACTGCGTCTCAACGGCCCGTTGCCGCCGTACAGCTTCGTCGAGCCCGGCCCCGCCGAGCCCGCGGGGACCACGATCGGCGCGGAGGGCGCGGAGGAGTGAGGCCGTGGGACTGGTCGGAGAGGTACTGCTGCTGCCGTTCGCCCCGGTGCGCGGCAGCGCATGGGTAATCGGACAGGTCTTGAACGAGGCGGAGCGCCTCTACTACGACCCGGCGACGGTACGCGCCGAACTCGCAGCGCTGGAAGAGGAGTTGACCTCGGGCGCGATCGACGAGGAGGAGTTCGACCGCCGGGAGGACGAACTCCTCGACCGGCTGGAGATCGGGCTCGCGCGACCGGCACCGGAAAACTGATGGGACGGCAGGATGAACCGATTGACACTCGGCCTCGCGGTAGGGGCCGGGTACGTCCTCGGACGTACGAAGAAGATGAAACTGGCATTCGCCATCGGCACCATGGTGGCCGGTAAGCGGATGCATCTGAGCCCGCGGGCGCTCGCGGACCTGGTGTCCCAGCAACTGCAGAACAACCCGCAGTTCAAGGAGATCGGGGACCAGCTGCGCGAGGACCTGCGCGGCGTCGGCCAGGCCGCGTCGGGCGCCCTCGTCGAGCGGCAGCTCGACGCCTTCGCCGACCGGCTGCACGGGCGTACCGCACAGGTGCGTGACCAACTGGAGGGCGTGGTTCCCGAGACGCCGGATCTCGGACTGCGGGACGAGGAGTCCGACGAGTCCGAGGCCGAGGAGTCCGAGGCCGTGGAGTCGGAAGAGAGGCCGCGTCGGAAGACGGCCAAGAAGGCTCCGGCGGCTCCGGCGAAGAAGACCGCCAAGTCGGCGGCCAAGAAGGCGCCCGCCAAGAAGACCGCGGCCAAGAAGACGACAGCGAAGAAGACGGCCGCGAAGAAGACGACCGCCGCACGCGGGGCCGCCCGGAGCGCGCGGGCCCGGGTGCCGAAGGGTGGTGGCGAGCGATGACCGAGACGCTCGGATCTGCGAGTTCGACCGCCCGCGGGGCGAAGGAATCGCTCAGCGGCGTCGCCCGGAGCGAGGCAGCCGACCGGCTCAAGGCCGAACTGCGGGACTACGTGGCCGCACAGGCCACGCGACTGCTGACCGGCGCCGGCCGCAAGCTCGGCGAGACCACGCTCAAGCTGAACGACATGGCCGACGGCAAGAGCCCGGGCTTCGCCAAGCTCGCCCTGGACGGCGGCCGCAAGATCGCCGAGGGCAAGGGCCCCCTGCGCTCCGCGCTGGAGCTGGGCGCCTCCCGGGCCAAGGACAGCGTGACCGGGGCGCTGAAGAACCTCGTCGGCGGCAAGGGCAAAGGCAAGGGCGGGGCGGGCAAGAAGCCCACCGTCATCCTTGAGTACGTCGATGTGGGCGTCCCGCTGCGCACCGCGTACGACCAGTGGACCCAGTACCAGGACTTCAGCACCTTCGCGAAGGGCGTGAAGAACGCGAACCGTGCCGACGACACGAGTTCCGACTGGCAGCTGAAGGTCTTCTGGTCCAACCGCAGCTGGAAGGCGCACACCACCGAGCAGGTGCCCGACGACCGCATCGCGTGGACGTCGGAGGGCGCCAAGGGCACCACGAAGGGCGTCGTCTCCTTCCACCGGCTCGCCGAGAACCTCACCCGTGTCCTGCTGGTCATCGAGTACTACCCCAAGGGCCTGTTCGAGAAGACCGGCAACATCTGGCGCGCCCAGGGCCGCCGCGCCCGCCTCGACCTCAAGAACTACGTCCGCTTCATCACCCTCAGGGGAGAGGCGGAGGACGGCTGGCGCGGGGAGATCCGCGACGGCGAGGTCGTCCGCAGCCATGAGGACGCGGTCGCGGAGGAGGACGAGGAGGCGTACGAAGGAGAAGAGGAGGAGAACGAGGAAGCACCTCGCGCCGAGGAGGAGGACGAGGACGCCGAGAGCGGGGAGTACGCGGACGAGGACGCGGAGGAACCGGAGGGCGAGTACGAGTCCGACAGCGAGGACGAGGCAGAGTACGCGGACGAGGACGAGGCCGAGGAGGAGCCCGAGGCCGAGTACGAGGCCGAGGAAGAGCCCGAGGCCGAGTACGAGGAAGAGCCCGAGGACGCGCACGCCGGTGGCGGGAGCCGCCGATGACGACTCCCGGGCGGCTGCCTCAGCCCTACGGCCACGACAGCGGCGCCAACCTGGCCGACATCCTTGAGCGCGTGCTCGACAAGGGCGTCGTCATCGCCGGCGACATCCGGATCAACCTGCTGGACATCGAACTCCTCACCATCAAGCTGAGGCTCATCGTCGCCTCGGTGGACAAGGCGAAGGAGATGGGCATCGACTGGTGGGAGGACGACCCGGCACTGTCCACTCGGGCCCGTCGTGACGAACTCACCCGGGAGAACGCCGAGTTGCGTGAACGCCTGGCCCAGCTGGAGCCCGCCCGGGCACAGAAGGAGGCCCCATGACCGCACTGCGCTATGTCTACGCCGTCTGCCGCCCCTTTCGCTCGGCCCTCCAGGTCCAGCTGACGGGGGTGGCCGGGGCGCCCCCGAAGCAGCTGACCCACCACGGCCTGATCGCCCTCGTCAGTACGGTGCCCGAGGCGGACTTCGCCGAGGAGCCGCTCCGGGCCCATCTGGAGGACATGGACTGGCTCACGGCGACGGCCCGCGCCCACCAGCAGGTCATCGACGCGCTCACCGTCGTCACCACCCCGCTGCCACTGCGGCTCGCCACCGTCTTCCGGGACGACAGCGGCGTACGCACGATGATGGAAGCCCGCGAGGAGGACTTCCGGCGCATCCTCGACCGGCTCGAAGGGCGGGTCGAGTGGGGCGTGAAGGTGTACGCCGAAACGGAGCCCACGGAGGGCGTGCAGCCCACGCCGCCCGCCGAGCCCGCGGGCACGTCGGGCCGTGACTATCTGCGCCGGCGTCGCATGCAGACGCGGGCCCGCGAGGACGTATGGCAAAGGGCCGCCGAATTCTCCGGACGGCTGCACGAAAAACTTTCCCTGTTCGCCGAGGATGCCCGGCTGCACGCCCCGCAGAGCGCCACGCTCTCCGGGGCATCCGGGCAGAATGTGCTCAACGCCGCCTATCTGGTACCGCGCGCGGTTTCCGAGGAATTCGTGGAACTGGTGGACCGGGAGAAGGACGACGCTCCCGGAATCCGGGTCGAACTCACCGGGCCCTGGGCGGCCTATTCCTTCACCGAGGAGTTCGCGGAGGAACCGGAGGAGCGGCAGTGACCGTCGTGGAACGCCGTGAGGTCGCCCTCGTGGACCTGCTCGACCGGCTGCTCGCCGGGGGCGTCGTCGTCACGGGGGACATCACCCTGCGCATCGCGGACGTCGACCTCGTCCGTATCGACCTGAACGCACTGATCAGCTCCGTCAACGAGCAGGTCCCGTCGCCCTGGGGGGAGCTGACGTGACATCACAACGCAACCGCCTGGATCTCGAACCCGACACCGTGGAACGCGATCTCGTGAAACTCGTCCTGACGGTGGTGGAGTTGCTGCGTCAGCTCATGGAGCGCCAGGCGGTGCGCCGCTTCGACACGGGCGAACTGAGCGAGGAGCAGGAGGAGCGCATCGGGCTCACGCTGATGCTGCTCGACGATCGCATGACCGAGCTGCGCGAGCGCTACGGACTGCGGCCCGAGGACCTCAATCTGGACCTCGGGCCGCTGGGACCGCTGCTTCCCCGGGAGTGAATTCATTTCAGCGAATTCAGTTCACTCCCGGCATATCCTTTTTCTCACCACCGATACCAGCGGCCCCTGCCTCCTGCCGCGGTCGTACCGCGCATCACGAATCCCAGGAGCCACAGAACGAGGACCACGATCGCGATCCACCACAGTGCCTTCAGTGCAAATCCGGCACCGAAGAGAATCAGAGCCAGTAGCAGTACGAGCAGAATAGGAACCATAGTTTGACCTCCTGCTCGCCGAGTTTCCAGAAAGGCGCGATTCAGGCGCCCTTTCGGCACAGAATTTCCCCGTGCAGCACGCTGAACCAGCCGTCGTCGTGGCGCCCCCACTCCCGCCAGGCCTCCGAAACGGCCCGCAACTGCTCGGCACTCGCGTGCCCGCCCTCGGTGGCCCGCTCGGCATACGCCGAGGCCAGCGTGCGATCCGCCCACAGCCCGCTCCACCAGGCCCGCTCGTCCGGCGTCGCGAAGGTCCAGGTGCTCGACGTGGCCGTGATGTCCGTGAGCCCCGCCCGCAGCGCCCAGGACCGCAGCCGGCGTCCGGCGTCCGGTTCGCCGCCGTTGGCGCGGGCGACCCGGCGGTACAGGTCCAGCCAGGCGTCCATCCCCCGGGACGCCGGATGCCAGGCCATGGCCGCGTAGTCCGAGTCCCGGACCGCGATGAAGCCGCCCGGCCTGGTCACCCGCTTCATCTCGCGCAGCGCCCCGACCGGATCGCCGACGTGCTGGAGCACCTGGTGGGCGTGGACCACGCAGAACGTGTCGTCCGGGAAATCCAGGGCGTGCACGTCGGCGACCGTGAAGCCGACGTTCGCAAGACCGCGTCCGGCGGCCGTGGCCCGGGCCTGCTCCAGGATCTGCGGTGACCGGTCGACGCCGGTGACGTGACCGTCGGGGACCAGGGCCGCGAGGTCGGCGGTGATCGTGCCCGGGCCGCAGCCGACGTCCAGGACCGACATGTGCGGCTTCAGTGAACCGAGCAGGTAGGCGGCCGAGTTGGCGGCGGTGCGCCAGGTGTGCGAACGCAGCACGGACTCGTGGTGCCCGTGCGTGTAGACGGCGGTCTCCTGCGGCTTCGCATGTGGCTTCGACATGCCGGTTCCCCTCGTCTCGTCGTAACGGCTCAGGGGGCGTACGGCCCCGGGGCGGTACCCGACACCGTACGCGCGCATGTCGCATGCTGAGACCTGTGTTTTACTATCTGGACAAGCCCGGAAGGCTCTCTCGACTGATCAGGCGCCGCGCAGCGGCCGGTAGACCGTCAGCGCCTCCGGCAGCTTCTCCAGCGTCACGTCGCCGCCCACCTCGGTGACTTCGCCGTCGTAGGCGAGCAGCGCGCCCGGTGTGACGCCGGACAGGTGCAGCCGGCCGACCTGGACCGCGGCGTGGGCGGGGGAGCGGGTCAGCGGGCCCGCCACGGCGGCCGCGAGCAGGCGCAGTGCGGGCCGGCGGCCGCCGTGCACGACCCGTACGTCGAGCACACCGTCCGCGAGATTCAGCCGCCGGGCGGGGGCGAGGCCCATCCGGTGGTACGTGCCGTTGCCGGCGAACAGCATCCACAACGGGTGGGCGCGGCCCGCGACTTCGGCGTGCAGCGGATGGCTGTCGCTGCGCAGGACACGCAGCGCCGCGAGCACTCCGGCGGGCCAGGCGCCGACCCGGTGCTCGAAGCGGTCCCTCTCGCGCACCAGCTCCGGATACACGCCGAGGCTGCACGTGTTGAGGAACAGACCCTGCTGTCCGTCGCAGGTGAACCGGCCCACGTCCACGCGCACGGCCTCGCCGCGCTGGACGGCCCGGCTCAGATCGCGTTCGTCCTCCACACCCAGGTCGAGGGCGAAGTGGTTCAACGTGCCGCCGGGCAGCACCGCGAGCGGCAGGCCGTGCAGCAGCGCGACCTCCGCGGCCGCGTTCACCGTGCCGTCGCCGCCGCACACGCCGAGTACCCGGGCCCGTTCTGCGGCCTTGTGCAACTCGGCCCGGGTGTCGTCCGGTTCGCACTCGACGAGCTCGGCGCGCGGCAGCAGGTCCAGCAGCGCGTGCACCCGGTCGGAGCTGCCCGACCCCTTGTTCGCGACGACGACCAGGCCGTCCCCCTCCGTCAGCGCCGGGACGTCCGTACGGGGCCGGGCCGGCGGGACCGCACGGTCACGCGTCGGCACCATCCCCCGTACGGCGAACGCGGCACCCGCGCCCAGGGCCGCGCCCGCCAGCACGTCGCTCGGGAAGTGGACGCCGGTGTACACCCGTGACAGCGCGACCGACCAGGCGATCGGGGCCACCGCCAGGCCCCACGCGGGCGACTCCAGCGCGACACCCGTCGCGAACGCGGCCGCCGACGCGGCGTGACCGGACGGGAACGACGTGGTGATCGGCTGCCGCTTCAGCTGCCGGATCGCCGGTACGGGGTCCAGTACGGGGCGGGGGCGGCGCACCGACCGCTTGCCGAGGGTGTTGATGGTCAGCGAGGCCAGGCTCAAGGAGGCGATGCCGCGGACCGCGGCCCGGCGGCCCCGGGGTGTCCGGCTTGCGGCCATGGCGGCGGCCGTCGCGAACCACAGCACCCCGTGGTTGGCGCTCCGGCTCAGCCTCGGCAGGGCCCGCTCGGCATATGGCCAGTTCCGCTCGGCGGCGAACTCGAACAGCCGGGAGTCGAGAGCGAGGAGCCGGTTGCGCAGGGCATGGCGGCCGCGCTTGGACAGGGTGAGGTCGACGTCTGGGCTCATACAGGGGTGGGTACCCTGAAGTGGCCGATTGCTGTCCGGCCAGTGGTGACCGACACACGGAGGAACCCGTACATGCGCCTGCTCCTCGTCCGCCACGGTCAGACCACCGCCAACCTGGACTACCTGCTGGACACGGCCGTCCCGGGCGCCGGCCTGACCGCGCTCGGCGAGCAGCAGGCCGCCGCCCTGCCCGAGGCGCTGGCGGACGAGGACATCGACGCGATCTACGCATCCACCCTGGTCCGCACCCAGCGCACCGCCGCCCCGCTGGCCGCCGCACGCGGCCTGGAGGTGCTCGTCCGGGACGGGATCCGTGAGGTGTTCGCCGGCGATCTGGAGATGCTGCGCGGCGACACGGAGGCCGGGCACACCTACATGAGGACCGTGTTCGCCTGGGTGGCCGGCGACACCGACCTGCGCGTGCCGGGCGGCGAGAGCGGCACGGAGGTGCTGGCGCGCTTCGACTCCGTGATCGCCGAGGCCGCCGACAGCGGAGCCGGGGCCGTCGCCATGGTCAGCCACGGCGCCGTGATCCGGATGTGGACGGCGGCCCGGGCCACCAACGTCGACGTCCCCTTCGCCGCGGCGCACCCGCTCGACAACACCGGGGTCGTGGTCCTGGAAGGGGCACCCGAAAGCGGCTGGAAGGCGCTCTCGTGGGCGGGAGCCGTCGTCACTCCCGCGAGCGACAGCGGGCCGGCAGGACAGGCCGTCGACGAGGACGCGCCGTAGGGCTGCGGCCCGAAACCGCCCGGCCTTCGGAATATGCGTTTGCCCGGGCTCCTCGGCGGCCCCCACAATTCGACCCCATGGGACATCTGGAAGCCGCGCACCTCGAGTACTACCTCCCCGACGGGAGGGCGTTGCTCGGCGACGTGTCCTTCCGGGTGGGGGAAGGGGCCGTCGTGGCGCTGGTCGGCCCCAACGGTGCCGGCAAGACGACCCTGCTGCGGCTGATCTCCGGAGAGCTGAAGCCGCACGGCGGCACCGTCACCGTCAGCGGCGGGCTCGGCGTGATGCGGCAGTTCGTGGGGTCCGTACGGGACGAGACGACCGTACGCGACCTGCTCGTGTCGGTCGCGCCGCCCCGGATCCGCGAGGCCGCGAAGGCGGTCGACACCGCCGAGCACGGGATCATGACCGTCGACGACGAGGCCGCCCAGCTGAAGTACGCGCAGGCCCTCGCCGACTGGGCCGAGGCGCGCGGCTACGAGGCCGAGACGCTGTGGGACATGTGCACCACGGCCGCGCTCGGCGTGCCGTACGAGAAGGCGCAGTGGCGGCAGGTGAGCACGCTGTCCGGCGGTGAGCAGAAGCGGCTCGTGCTGGAGGCGCTCCTGCGGGGCACGGACGAGGTGCTGCTGCTCGACGAGCCCGACAACTACCTCGACGTACCCGGCAAGCGATGGCTGGAGGAGCGGCTGAAGGAGACCCGCAAGACGGTCCTCTTCGTCTCCCACGACCGTGAACTCCTCGCCCGCGCCGCCGAGAAGATCGTCTCTGTCGAGCCCTCACCGGCAGGTGCGGACGCGTGGGTGCACGGTGGCGGCTTCGCCACCTATCACGAGGCCCGGCGCGCCCGCTTCGCCCGCTTCGAGGAGCTGCGCAAACGCTGGGACGAGAAGCACGCCCAGCTGAAGAAGCTGGTGCTGGCCCTGCGTCAAGCCGCCGAGAACAGCCCCGACATGGCCTCTCGCTACCGCGCCGCCCAGACCAGGCTGCGCAAGTTCGAGGAGGCGGGGCCGCCGCCGGAACCGCCGCGCGAGCAGGACATCAGGATGCGGCTGAAGGGCGGGCGCACGGGGGTGCGGGCCGTCACCTGTGAGGCGCTTGAGCTCACGGGTCTGATGAAGCCGTTCTCCCTGGAGGTCTTCTACGGCGAACGAGTCGCCGTTCTCGGCTCCAACGGGTCCGGCAAGTCGCACTTCCTGCGGCTGCTGGCCGGGGAGGGCGTGGCGCACACGGGGGAGTGGAAGCTCGGGGCGCGTGTCGTGCCGGGGCACTTCGCGCAGACGCATGCGCACCCGGAGCTGATGGGGCGGACGCTGCTCGACATTCTGTGGAAGGAGCATGCGCAGGACCGTGGGGCCGCGATGTCCCGGCTGCGCCGCTATGAGCTGACCCAGCAGGCCGAGCAGGCCTTCGACCGGCTCTCCGGGGGGCAGCAGGCCCGGTTCCAGATCCTTCTGCTGGAGCTGGAGGGTGTGACTGCCCTGCTCCTCGACGAGCCGACGGACAACCTCGACCTGGAGTCCGCCGAGGCTCTCCAGGAGGGGCTGGAGGCCTTCGAGGGGACGGTGCTGGCCGTCACGCACGACCGGTGGTTCGCTCGGTCGTTCGATCGATATCTGGTGTTCGGCAGCGACGGGCGTGTCCGTGAGACTCCGGAGCCGGTGTGGGACGAGCGGAGGGTGGAGCGGGCGCGGTAGTTTTCCTCGCCCCCGCCGCCCCTACCCGTCCGTGGGCTGGTTGCTCACGACCAGCGCAGCAAGGCACCCAGCCCGCCCGCCGGGTCCTTCTCCGGCCCGGTCGGGGTCACCGACAAGGCGCCGGCGCCCGTCGCGACCGCGCAGCGGAGCAGGGCGTCGTCCGCCCGGGCCGACCAGGAGTTCTGTTCGCCGAGGATCTTCAGGTCGGTGCGGCGTACCGCCAGCTGGTCCGCGTCCTCGCCGACCCAGACCGCACGGTGGGCGTCGGGGCTGTCCCGGCGGATCAGGAGTTCGTCGATACGGTGCTCGCGCGCGGCCTCGACCAGGGCGGGTACGCCCTCCACGGCCCCGGCGCGGCCCTTGGGCCCGGGATCGCGGGCCGCCAGGAACCGTTCCAGTTCTCGGGCCGCCCGCTGCCGTACGTGCTCGGCGCGGGCCTGTTCGACATCCTCGTCGAGCAGCCGGCTGCCGGTGCCGTGCGGGGCCTCGACCACGAGGTCGTGCAGCCGCTGCGGCAGCCGTTCGTGCACGGTCCGCCGCTCGCGGTCGTCCCCCACGAGGATCAGCAGGTCGGCGCGGGTCTCCTCCTGGCAGACGGTGAGCGCGTCGGCGATCTCGGCCGCGTTGTGCTCCCAGGTGTTCTCCACCTTGAGCTGGAAGTGCCGCTCCGACCAGTCGGCCGTGCTCGTACGGTGCACCGGATGCTGCCGCCCGGTGACCGCGCCGACGTCCTGCCGGCCCAGCGCGGTGCGCAGCTCGAAGGCGGCGCCCCTGCGGTCGACGTACGCCACCACGCACACCGGGTCCTCGCCCGCCAGCTCCAGCAGGGGCGCGGTGTGCGGCAGCGGGGCCCAGCGGGAGCTGTCGCGCTGCGGGGCGCGGGCCAGCGGCGGATCCAGGGCCACCTCACCCGCCCGGGCGAAGATCGCGCGACCGTACGGTTCCGACGAGTGCTCCAGCCCTTCCAGTGCTTCCTGTACGGCCCGGCAGGTCGCGTCGTCGGCGCCCTGCCCGGCCAGCTCGCGGGACAGGGCCCTGGCCGTCAGGTGCCGCTCATGAGGGGTGTCCTCCGTATGCCGGGACGTGCCCACGTACACGGAGGCCCAGGGCCCCGGGTGTTCGTACAGTGGATGCAGGAAGGCGAGATCCATGGCTGTCTCCCGTACTCCGCTCGGGTGCTGTGTGCTCAGCGGGCGGGTACCCGGACCGCATGATTGAACACGACGAGCGGGGTACCACCATGACCGGAGTCGACCCCGGCCGGCTGGACGACCAGCAGCTCATGAAGGAGCTGGAGACCATCCACCGGACGCGCCACGACACACTGCTGTACGGCTCGAACGACGCGCTGCGGGCCCACAACGACCGCATGGCGCAGCTGGAGGGCGAATACCTGCGCCGCAACCCCCGCCGCACCGTGGCCGCCGGCCGCACCCGCGAGGGCGCCCGCGACCGCGGCGCGGGGTGAGAGGAGGCGGCGGGAGGAGATGGGAGGTGGGCCGCGTCAGACGGCCTCCCTCTTGGACTCCCTGGCGAACACCTCCAGGAACGTCTGGCAGAACGCCTTCAGATCGTCCGGCTTGCGACTGGTGACCAGCTTGTTGGTGCCGTGGTCGCAGATCCGCACCTGCTCGTCGACCCAGGTGCCGCCCGCGTTGCGGATGTCCGTCCGCAGGCTCGGCCAGGAGGTCAGCACCCGCCCGCGTACGACGTCCGCCTCCACCAGCGTCCACGCGGCATGGCAGATCGCGGCGACCGGCCGGCCCTGCTCGAAGAAGTCCCGCACGAACGCGACGGCCTTGCTGTTCGTCCGCAGATAGTCCGGGTTGGCGACCCCGCCCGGCAGGACCAGCCCGCCGAAGGAGTCCGCCGACGTCTCGCCCACGACCTCCTGCACGGGGAACTTGTCAGCCTTGTCGAGATGATGGAACGCCTGGATCGTGCCCGGCTTCGTCGACACGAGCACCGGCTCATGGCCCGCGTTCACCGCCGCCCGCCACGGATCGGTGAGCTCGACCTGCTCGACGCCCTCGGGTGCGGTCAGAAATGCGATACGCATGATGCCTCAACTCTCTTTCGGGCCCTGAAATGGGCCTCGTCACTCGTGAAGCGCTTCATGTCCCACGTGTGGACGTGCTGCTCGACCGGCTTGACCTCGCGGTCACTGTCGACAGGCGTACGCACGTCCCACAGCGCGGTCGCCCCGTGCGCCGCGGTCGCGCCCAGCTGCACGCTCAGCGGCAGCGGGTCGACCTCGGCTCATCCGGTCACTCGCCCGGAGCGGCGCGGCTGATGTCCGCCAGCGCCGAGTCGGGGTCCTCGGTCTCCGCGAGATCGCCGAGGCTGACGACGCCGACCGGCAGCCCGTCCTCGACGACCGGCAGCCGCCGTACGGAGTGCTTCCGCATCAGCGCGACCGCGGCGGACACCCGCTCGCCCGGCCCGATCACCACCGGATTGCGGGTGCACACCGACCGGGCGCTCACCGTCAGCGGATCGGCGCCGTCCGCGACCGCCCGCACCGTGATGTCACGGTCGGTGAGGACGCCCACGACGTCCTGGCCGTCGGCCACCACGACATCACCGATGTCCTGTGCCCGCATCAGCTGTGCCGCCTCGACGAGCGAGGCGTCCGGGCGGACGGCGACCACGCCCGGCGTCATGACGTCCTTCACGAATTCAGCCATCGCTGGCCCTCCTGCGTTCCCGGCCGGTGACGGGTGCCGCGGCCGTGGCGGCGTGACCCCGCCCGCAGTACCCACCGACCGGGCCGCTATGCCTTCGCCCGGCGCGTGGCCCGCCCGCCCCCGGTCAGGGCCTCGGCCAGCTCCTGGACGTTGGCGTAGCGCGTCGAGCGCGGCAGGCGCTCCATCGGCTCGACCAGGGCGTCGGGGGCGTACCCGCGGCGCAGCACACTGATCAGCTCCCGTGGGGTCGCCGGGAACGCGCTGCGGCCCAGGAACCGGGCCAGCTCCAGCCGGACCACCGCCAAGGAGGCCGTGGACGTCCCCGGCGCCACCGGGCCGCCCGCGACCTCCAGGTCGTCGTCGGCGGTCGGTTCCGGATCGTGCCACTCCTCCGTCCGGGTGGGATGCCCGGATCGCAGCAGCCCTTGCAGTTCGTGCTTCATCTCGTCGTCACGATGGACGCTCAGCCGAGCACTGCCTCGCTGCATGACTCCCTCCAGATCTTCGCGTCCGCACCGCGTACCCGCACATCGGTGGCCGACACAGGGTTTGCCGATGCCAGGGAGGGTGACCCGGATCTCATCCCCCACACACGTTCGGTTCTGGGGAAGGACCAGGTCATGGCACTGCTCGCTGTGCTCCTCCCGCTTCTGATGCTCGGCGTGGTGCTGGCACTGGGCCGCTACGAGGAACTGCTGCTGCCGAGGGAACAGGACGAGGACCGCCCGGAAGGGGCGGCGCTCGGTCACTGAGGCGCCACCGCCCTGGGGTGCCGTCCACGACGAGCAGAACCCGGTCCTCCAAAGGCAGGCTCCACGGACGTCCGCGCCGTGCCTCCTCCGCGGTCTCGCGGCGCACCACGGTCACCGACTTGCCGAAGCAGCGCGGACTCAGCCCGGCGAACGGGGCTGTCCAGGACGGCTCCGACGCCGTGATCACACCAGCCACGTCAAGATCATCTCAGCTGTGACCAGGCAACCCCTAGGGTGTGCGGCATGACACTGCAACTTGTTCAGGTCAACTTCAAGGCCCGGGACGACTCGGCGCTCGGCCAGTTCTGGGCAGAGGTGCTCGGCTGGGGTGTTTCCAGCGAGGGGCCCGGAGTCACCAACCTGGAACCCGTGGGCTTCGACTGGCCGGACCCGTCCGCCGTCTGCGTCGATCTCGTCCGCGTCCCGGACCCGGAGACGGTGAAGTACCGCGTGCACATCGAGCTCGCCACCACCTCCGACGCCCATCGGACGGAGCTGGTCGCCCGTCTGAAGGAGCTCGGGGCGACGACCGCTGATGTGGGCCAGGGCGCCGTGCCGTGGACGGTGATGGCCGACCCGGAAGGCAACGTGTTCAGCGTCCTGGAGCCCCGAGAGCTCTACCGGGACACCGGGCCGATAGCCGCCGTGGTCGTCGAATGCGCCGACCCACGGGCCATGGTCCGGTTCTGGGGCGAGGCGATCGACTGGACCGTCCACGAACTGACCGACGACCGCGCCCTGCTGCGCTCCGTCAAGAACGTTGGGCCGTACCTGGAGTTCCGCCGCACGCCGGACGACAAGGTCGTATGGAACCGCATCCATCTCGATGTGATGTCCAACCCGGTCGAGGACCAGACGAAGGAGGTCACCCGGCTCGAAGGGCTTGGTGCGACACGGGCCGACGTGGGTCAGGGTGACGTCCCCTGGGTCGTCCTGGCCGACCCGGAGGGCAACGAGTTCTGCGTCCTCGGCCGGGGCTGACGCGGACCACCGTCCGCTCCCTCATGGCAGTGCGCAGCGCCGGCGTTCGCGGCGGGGCTTGCGCGTGCTGGTCGCGGCGACTGCCGTCTCAAGGGCGACGGTGTGCACCACGCGATGCTCGGCGTCGCGCACCTGCACAACCTCGCCCTGATGGGCTGAGCGAACCACCGCCCAACGGCATTCGGGCCCCGGTCAACGAAGATCATTTACGGGACAACCCGTAGGAGCAAGAACGGATAGGGCAGGGTGTCCGGCTAGGTCATGTAGCCATCGGGCGAACTCTTGGGCAGTCCCCACAGGTCCAGCCGGCCGAGCAGCATGCCGCGCTGGTTCGCCTGGGTCTGGGCACCGTCGTACGCGAGCCGGCGGACGTCCACATCACGGGCGAAGCCCGCGTCGGCCGAGTCTGTGGCCGGCATCGATGCGCCGGAATCGTCGCCGGCTCTGTAGGCGGTCAATGTCCACACCGCCAGGGCAAGCACGGCGACCACCGCCGCGACGATGAGCAGTGGTCGCGCCTTCGGACGGGGCCCGTTCGGCGTCGCTGCCCATCGTCATGGGCTCTTCGATAGGTGTTTCCATGTGGCTCATGCCGCGGTCAGGCCGCCCGTGCAGGCGGCTCCGGGCTCCGGAGTCTGGGCGCCCTGGACGTACTTGGTCAGAAACTGCTCGACCCGTGGCTCGGAGGCGTTGTCCACGGTGAGCTGGCGGCCCCAGGCCGACAGCATGATGGTCCCGGACTGGTCCTCGGCCGGGCTCATCAGGGTGTACGGGGTTCTGGAGACCTTGTCGCCGAGCTTTTTGATGTCGGCCTCGGTGGCCTTGTCGTTGTACGTGATCCAGACCGCCCCGTGTTCGAGGGAGTGGACGGCGTTCTCGTTCGCGATTGCCTTGGTGTAGACGGTCCCGTCGCAGGTCATCCACGCCTGGTGGTGGTCGCCGCCGACGGGCGGGTTCATGGGGTACTTCACCGCGCCCTGGACGTGGTTCTGGGTGAGCTTCTTCTTGTCCCAGGTCTTCTCGCCGCTGACGGGCGCCTTCGCCGCGGCCGCCTGCTGCTCCTTCTTCTCGTTGGCGCTGTTGAGGGCGTAGGCGCCCCAGCCGACCAGTCCGGCGACGATGACAGTGCTGAGCGTGATGGTGATGACGCGGTTGCGGCGCTCGCGCGCTCTTTCGGCGCGGCGCATCTCCTCGATGCGGGCCTTGCGCGACAGGGCTGCGGCCTTCTTGCTGGTCTTGCTCATGGCGTGGGCGTCCTTCCTCCCGCCGTACGGCGGTGGATGCGGGGAGTTGACGTGTTCTTCGGCGCGTCCGCTCGCGTGAGCGCACGGCGTCGAGGCATCCGTCCAGGTCCGCTGCACCTGGAGGACGTGGAGGTCGGGGCCTGCCCCCGTCGGCGGGGCGTGGGCGAGGAACGCGGGTGTGCCAACAGGCCTCGGGAGGTCCGGCAGGCGGGGCAGGAACACCGCCGGATGATGGGAGGGCGCGGCGAGGATCACTCGCACGTCGTGCACGGCGGGTGCGCAGCACGTGCCACCGGCGGGACGGTCGCCCGAGTGAGCAGCCGGCACGGCATGGTGGTCGGTCATGTCGCCGGTCGGCACCTGCACGCCGGAAATGCCGGTCATGGCGGCGGCCCGGTCACCGTTGCTGCCATGAGTCGCGTACCCCAGACACAAAACCAGTGCTCCGAGCAGGACGGCCAGGGCAGGGCAGAGGGCCGCGGTATGCGTGGTCCACCACGGACCGCGGGTTCGGGGCTGCGCCAACTGCGCCCGGCTCATCACGGGAGATGTTGAGCGGTTCCTGTGGGTGATGTGACGGTCGGGCACAACTGGGCAGTGCTCCAGGTCGCCTTCACGTGCCTCGGCGCAGACGCAGGTGCGCAGCGACGCATCCTTCGCCCGGAGCGAAGCATCACCCGTTGATCAGGAACGAGGCCGAGGCCTGCTGAACTGCTCAAGGTCGGGACGCGGCGAAGAACGGCATCGAGTCCACCGGGACGATCTCGATGTTCTTGCCGGTGCGCGGAGCGTGGATGGCCTTGCCGTCACCGACGTACATCCCGTTGTGCTGGGTGTCGTTGTACCAATAGATGATGTCGCCGGGCTGCATGTCCGACCTGGACACCTTCCGGCCGGCGTCGTACATCTCCTTGACGGTGCGGGGCAGGGACACGCCCGCCGTGCGCCAGGAGGCGCCCACGAGTCCTGAGCAGTCATAGGAGTTGGGGCCGGTCGAGCCCCACTCGTACGGCTTGCCGAGCTGGGCGTAGGCGAAGTCGAGTGCGGACTTGGCGCGACCACTGGCGGGACCGTTGTAGTCGGCGGCCGAGTCACTGACGCCCGCGGCGGCGTCGTCGCGCTCCTGGGCGGCCTCCATACGGGCGCGCTGTGCGGCGGTCAGGCTGTTGAGGAGCTTGCGGGCCTTGGTGAGTTTGGCTTGGACCTCGTCCTTCTTCTCCTTGGCCTTGGTGCGCGCCTCCTGGAGGGCCTCCAGCCGCTGCGCGGCGCCCGCGCGTTCCTGGGCGAGTTCCCGCTGCTTGCTCTGAAGGGCGCGCAGGGCGTCGGCCTGACGGTCGCTCGTGCGGCTGACAACCTCGGCCTTCTCCAGGAAGTCGTCCGGATCGCCGGCGAGGAAGAGCTGCACGCTCGGGTCGATGCTGCCGCTGCGGTACTGCTCCGCCGCCAATGGGCCCAGCTTGTCGCGTAGTTCGTTGAACTCCTGCTGCTTGCGAGCCAGCCGGTCCTGGGCGCCGTCGACCTCCCGCTGAAGCTTCTTCTGCTCGGCGAGGACGCCGTTGTACTCCTCGGTGGGGCCCGTGGCTTCCTCGTAGAGCTTCTCCACCTGCTTGCGGACCTCGTCCACCGTGGGCTTCGGAGCCGCCTGACTCTGTGTCGGCAGGAGGCTGACCGCGCCGACGATGCTACCGAGGGTGGCTATCCGGGCACGGCTGGGCGGCTTCGGCCGACGGTGGGTTCCCATGCTCGGGGTGACTCCTCTGGGCGTCCGGGGACCGGGGGAGGGCCTGCGGTCGTCGGATCGGAGCCTTCGACATCGGCCTGGTAAGCACGTTAGAACTTAGTGCCTTAGTAGTAAGTGCCGCAAGTGACCCCAGGTGACGGTGGTTTCAGGCGGAGCCGATCAGCCGAGCAGAGGGGGGCACGCGACGAGCAGTGGCAGCAGCGGAACCAACGCGGCCGCGGTGGCCACGGTCCCCCAGAACACAGGGTGAGGGGACTGGCGAGGAGCGAGCACTCGCTGAAGGCGGATCAGTACCGTCTGCCCGCCGGCAGCGAACGCGCCCTTCGGTGTGCGAGCCGCGGCCATCTCGTACATCGCCGTGGCCAGGGCCTCACCGGAGTGGCGGCGCAAGGCACAGTCATCGGCGACCATCTCCAGGAGAAGCGCGGTCTGTTCCCGGCCGTGGCGGGCAAGCGGCAGTCGGCGGAACACCGAGTGGAACGCCTGAGCGGCGGCCAGGGCCAGATGATGACGCCCCACGATGTGGCCCCGCTCGTGCTCCAGCACGGCGGCGAGCTGCTCCGGCGTGAGTCCACGCACGGCAGCGTCGCTGATCACCACGCGCGGGTGGCGGCCGGGAAGGCAGTACGCGGCGGGGAGATCGTACGGCAGGACGGTGGCCCGCAATCTGGCTGAGTGGTGGCCCACCAGGTCGACCGCTTCGCGGTGCCGTGTCCGCTCGCGGCGCGCTCGTACTGCATGGGAGGCGAAGCTCGCGATCAGGGCGATACCGATGGCGGCCGGCAGGGCGACGGCGAGTCGGTCCGCCGTCGCGGGGTCGGGCTCGTCGGGGCCCACGTGCAGTCCACAGGAGTGGAGCAGGCCCACCAGGCCCGCGTGCAGGTGCTCGGTCGGCATGGCCAGGTTGTATGCCGCGAGCGCGGCCCCGATCGCGAACGCGACCATCAGCGCGTGCCACACCGCCGCCGCCAGGGCGGGTGCCCGGTGCGGCCAGACCGCACGCAGGAGCAGGCGCGGGGCGACGAAGCCCACGGCGGCCGTGTACCCGACCAGGAAGGGGGCCGCGTTCACTGCTTCGCCTGTCGGCCCACGTTCTGCAGAGCCTTGCGTAGGGCGGCCACCTCGTCCTCGGACATGTTCTCGACGAAGTGGACGAGTGCGGCCGAGCGGTCCTTGCTCTCGTCCAGGCCGTCCTCCATCAACGCGGCGGCATACGCCTCGCGGCTGCGGACCGGTGAATACAACCAGGCTCGCCCCCGCTCCTGCTTTGTGCGCAGCAGCCAGCCCTTGGTGTAGAGGATGTTGGCGACGGTCATCACCGTGGTGTAGGCGATGGGACGGGTCTTGTTGAGGTCGTCGACGACCTCGCGCACCGTCGCCGGACGGTTCCACGTCCAGAGACGATCCATGATCTCCGCCTCGAGATCCCCCAGCCGCCGCATGGCCCCGACTTCCTTCCACCACCGAATGCGCAGGGGCCATAGTAGACGTCTGCCCTGCCCGGATTGCATGGGCGGCTGACGTCACCGTGATGCCTGGGCCGCAAACAGTGGGGATGGCGTGGCCGGCCGGGGAGGCCGGGCGGCCACACCTGTCCCCGCCACAGTGTCAGACAGAAGTGAGCTGCGGTTCCGCACGTACCGCCAGGCGCCCGCTGCGCGCGAGCCCGGCGACCGAGGCCGCGCAACCGAGTCCGACGGCGGTGAGGACGCACCAGGCCAGCCAGAGAGCGTCGTGCTGTTGCGCGAAGCCCCAGAGAGCGCCGACGGCGAGGTTGCCGAGGGTGATGCCCAGACCGGAGACGGTGTTGTACAGGCCGTAGTGGGTGGCCACGAGCTGGTTGCCGGAGAGCCTGACGACCGTGTCCATCTCGAAGGGATAGGCCACCGCGCTGCCGACCGCGAGCAGCGTCACTGCCGCGACGAGTGCGGCAAGGATGGCGAGTGTGGCGCCGGGTGGGGTGAGGACGAGAGGCAGGAAGGCCAGCCCCATCACGGCCAGCCCTCGCACCAGTGCCTGGGCGGGGCCCCAGCGTTGCTTCGCCCAGCCCGTCAACCGCAGCTGCCCGAGGACGGCGACCGCGGCCGAGACGACGAACAGCCCGCTTGTTGCCCAAGTCCCCTTGACGCCCAGGGCGCCGGCAGCAGCCAAGGGGAGCGCCAGATAGACCTGGAAGGTCAGCACGTATGAGCCGATCATCGCGGTGGCGAAGAGCAGGAAGGGCCGGTTGGCCACAACCGTGCGCCACTGTGCCAGCACACTGTCCGGCTCGCCTGCCGCGCCTGCCGTCTCGCCGCGGCGGGCGGGCAGGGCACGCCACTGCAGCAGCGTCAGGACGGCGAAGATCGCGGCTGCCACGACGCACACGAGGCGGAAGTCGGTCGCAAGCAGCGCGAGTCCGACCAGGGGACCGAGAAGCATGCCGGCCTGGTAGTAGACGTTGAAGGTGGCGAAAGCATCCACACGCCGGTCGCCGGCTTCGGCGGCGAGGTAGGCGCGGACCGCCGGGTTGAACAGAGCGCCGGCGAAGCCCGTGGCCGCCGAAGCCGCGATCAGGGCGGGGAGGTTGTCGACCCAGCCGAGCATGCCGAAGCCGAGCGTGCGCAGCAGGCAGCCGGCCATGATCGGGGCCTTGTAGCCGAATCGGTCGGCGATCGTGCCGCCGATGAGGAACATGCCCTGCTGGGAGAAGTTGCGCACGCCCAGGACGAGTCCGACCGCCCAGGCCGCAAGTCCGAGACTGCCGGAGAGGTGGGCGGCCAGGTAGGGCATGAGCATGTAGAAGGCGAGGTTGATGGCGAACTGGTTGGCCATCAACAGCCGCACGGCGGGCGGGAAGAGGCGGGTCTGGCGCCACAGGGTCTTCACCGGGCGGCTCCCGCGAGTGCCTGCTCGGCGGTGCTCCGCTCGCTGGTCGCGGCGACGGGATCGGCGATGTGGGTGCAGCGGGTCCAGCGGGTGACGACCCGGTCGGTGGCGCGGGCGATCTCGTCGGGGTCGTCGGCAGGCACGTGGCCGAGGAGGCGGTGTTCGCCGCAGAAGGCGTCGTCGAAGACCGTGCCGACATAGCGTTGTGGGCCGTCGGGGAAGACGGCGACGATCCGTTCCTCGGCGGGCAGAGTGCGGGCCAGCCAGCGGGCGACCAGGGCGACCGCGCCGACGCTCCAGCCGCCGGTGGCGTAGTGGTGGCGGGCCAGGCGGCGGGCGGCCCACACCGCTTCGGGGGCCGCGACCCAGTGGACCTCGTCGAACAGGTCGTAGGCGACATTGCGGGGGTAGATGCTGCTGCCCAGCCCGCGCATCAGACGGTGCGCCGCGGGCTGGCCGAAGATGGTCGAGCCGGTGGTGTCCACACCGGCCACGCGCAGCTGAGGGAAGAACCCGCGCAGGACGGAGGCGATCCCCGCGGAGTGACCCCCGGTGCCCACGGAGACGACGAGGGTGTCGATCCGGCCGAGCTGGGCGACGAGTTCGTGGGCGAGCGGGGTGTATGCGGCCACGTTGTCGGGGTTGTTGTACTGGTCCGGACACCAGGCCTCCGGGTGCTCGGCCAGGAGTTCGGCAACGCGCCGACGGCGGGCCTCCTGCCAGCCCCCGGTGGAGTGCGGGGTGTCGACGAGGTCGACGTCGGCGCCGTATGCGGTGAGCAGCCCGGTCAAGAGGGGTTCCATTCCGGGGTCGGTGACGACGGTGATCGGGTGGCCGTAGGTGGCGCCGGCGAGCGCGAGACCGAGACCGAGAGTGCCGGAGGTGGACTCGATGATGCGGGCGCCGGGCAGCAGCTGTCCGCGTGCACGGGCGGCCCGGACCATGTAGAGGGCGGTGCGGTCCTTGATGCCACCAGGGTTGTGGCCTTCGAGCTTGGCCCAGAAGCCGCGACCGGCGGCGGTGAAGGGTTCGCCGATCCACAGCGTGGGCGTGTCGCCGACCAGGCCGGCGGGTGTGTGCATCGGGCGTTTGGTGTCGGCCGGCAGCCGGGCGGGTGAGTCGGGGACGGCAATGGGGGTGAGGTGGTTCATGGCGTGCTTCTCCTGCGGCCGGCGCCGCGAACGGGAGCCGGTCGTGTGCCGGGGGAAAGATGCGGAGGTGATCGGGTTACCGCGCCGGAGTCGTACGTGAGGGCGCGGCAGCGGGGTCGATCAGGTCCGCCACACGCCGATGCGGGCCCGCGTCTGCCCGGCGGATGGCACGCCGGGCGCCGGGGGTGAGGGCTGCAGGGCCGGAGACAGAGACTGCGTATGTGCGCCGAGTTGTTCGGCGGGCGGGGCGTCAACGACCGCGGGAACGGCCAGAGTGACATCGCGCGGGGGTTGAACAGTCGGCTCGTCCAGGCCCCAGCAGTGAACACCGCCGTTGTTCGCTGGAGGCGTCTGCTGGAACGTCGCTTGCTGTGACTGCTCCGAAGTCGGCCCACAGCTCACGGAGGGGGCGAGCCGCAGAGTGTCGGCCTGCCCTGCCGGGGTGGTTGCAGGACCGTGTGCACAGGCCAGGAAGTGCACAAGCGCGGCCAGCAACACCACGAGCACCGCTCCGGTCCGTGACACGGAGCGGCTGCTTCGAGGGATCGAGCCAGCCCACATGAACACAAAGGGTAATCAATCGAGTACATAAGGTTCTTGTCAAAGGAAGCGTCTGCGTGCACGGTCAAGCCGCGGCGCGAGGCCGAGACTCCCCGCAATGCCTGGACCCGTACGCTCTCTGGACGGATGCCGGTACGGACAGCTCTCGTTGCCGCTGATCACCGGATCGGGTGAATCCGGCCCCCGATCGGCGTCATCTGACTGCTGTCGTGCTCTTCGCGCCCCTGGCCCTCCTGCACGCGATGTTCAGCCCGCCCTCTCCCACATTTCCGGGCTGGACCTGGACGGCTGCCGACTGCGAGCCGCCGCCTCGAATCCGCATCGCTGGCAGCCGGTGGCGAACTTGCTCGCCACCGGAGTGGGTGCGGAACACCACAGCGGTGACTCCTCCCAGTCCTACGACGCTGCCGGCTGCGGGCCACGCCGGCTCGCCCCGAACTCCGTGTCAGCCTCGCGCAGCGTGCCCAAGGCGTGGGCCCGTTGGATGCGAAACTCGCCGGCCGGGGCGGCTACTGGACCACCGACCGCCTGCGGCTTTTGCTGCCCGGTACCTGGACATTGCGCGTCACGGTGCGCCTCACCGACGTCGACCGGGGCACAGTGACCAAGGACGTGACCATCAGGCCGTCACCGGCCTGGCCGAGGCGTCCGGCACGCTCCTCGCAACCGACCGGTGCACACCACGCCGCGGCGGCGGAGGCCCCTGGCGCCGTCTCCCGACACACCAAAGGGCGGGATCCACCGGGCGCGCCCCCGGCTGATCCCGCCCTTTCGCGTGTGCCTGTTCAGACGGCCAGCGTGGATACCTGGCCGCGAGCAGGCTTCGGTTCGAGGACGCGTTCGGCCAGGAAGCCGAACAGGAGCCCGAACGTCGACCACAGCACGGCCTGCACGCCGATGGAGGCCAGACGGAACTCCCACAGGTCGGTGGCCGGGAAGCCCTTGGGAGTGTTCTCGCCGGACGGCAGGACGACCATCGCCATCGCCACTACCGCGACGAAAGCGAGGCCGGCGGCGATGGAGGCGTTCCAGTTCCCCCACGCAGGTGCGAGCCTTCGACCCAGCAGGAGGGCGGCGATGCCCAGCAGCACGGTGAGGGCGATCATCAGGACGAACAGGATGGTGCGCTTGTCGAGGGTGTCGGGGTTGCCGACGGCGGGTGGGTTGGCCGGGTACTTCAGGATCGGCACGAGGTAGACGAGCAGGAACCCGGACAGAGCAGTCAGGCCCGCCGTCGCCCGTGCGCCGAACCCACCTATCCGGCCCAGCGCGAAGCAGAACGCCAGGGCCGCGATGCCGCCGATGGCGACACCGAAGACCAGCACCCCCGTGGCGAGCCCGGCAGTTGACTGCACGGAACGGCTGACGAGTTCCTCGCCGCCGTGCTCATGGGAGTTGGCACTCTCGAACGCGATGGCCGCGTCGACGGGACCTTCCCCGACCAGGTAGGCGAAGACGAAAGCGAGCACGCCCGCGGCGACGCCGGCGAGCATGCCGCGTACCAGCAGGGTGCGTACGGTGACGGAGTTCATGGAAGGGCGCTCCGTCAGTGGCAGGGGAAGCCGAGGAGATGGCGGGCGTCGTGCACCCACTCGTGCACGCCCTCACCGGAGACCACGGCCGTGGCGCCCTGTTCGGCGCCGACGAAGTACAGCAGGACCAGCATCAGAACGCCGAAGAAGACGGCCCACGGGGCGATTGCCCGCAGCGGCAGCGGCGTGAGGGTCTGGGTGGTGGGAGTGGGGGCAGCGGTGGACTGCGTCATGGCGAGACCTCCTCGGGAACATCGCGTCCCGCATCGTGTGGAGCACTCGACGACAGCGTTGGGTCTGACTCACCACCCTCGCCTGGTTGGCTGGGTGGCACACAGTGGCGCGACCGTGCCGGGCTTGCACCGGCTTCCGTAGCGCCGTCGTCCTTGTCGCCCCAGATGGTAGGGGCAATATGAACTTCGGCCAATATGGCGTAAGCCACCTACGATGAACCGCCCCCGGCGACCCGACGAAAGGGCCTGCATGACCGTCCGGCTCACCCTGCTGTGCGCCGCCGCTCCCGTCGAGCGCGACGTTCGCTTCGGCGACGTGCCCCTCGACGAACGGGCGCTCCGGCAGGCCAAGGCGGCCGCCGGGGCCCTCCCCTCGGTCGGCACTCTGCTCACGGCGCCGTCGCAGCGGTGCACGCAGACGGCCCAGGCCCTGGGCTGGGACGTGGTCACTGCGGAACCTGCGCTCCGGGACATCGACATGGGCTCCTGGCGCGGCCGCACTCTCAGCGAGGTCGCGGCCAGTGATGGTGCTGGTCTCGCCACCTGGATGGTGGACCCCGGAGCAGCGCCGCACCTCGGGGAGTCCGTGGCCGAGGCGTGCCTCCGGGTCGCCGCCTGGCTGGACGCGCTGCCGGCCGATGCGGGGCGGATTCTGGCCGTGGTCGAGCAGGCGGTCGCGCGCGCAGCCGTGGTCCACGTGCTGGACGCCCCGCAGCGGTCGTTCTGGAACGTCGACGTGCCGCCGTTGTCCACCGTGCAGCTCACCGGCCGGAACGGCCGATGGAATCTGCGGATGGGGGGCGTCTCTGACGCGCCCGTCGGTGGAGACGGCTGAACGCCGTGCTGCCCCAGGTGTCGTGGGCCGTCGATTCCTGGTGAGCCGGCTCAGGAACGGGCGCGGGCCGCAACGCCCTCGACGAGGATGTCCAGGGAGAACTCGAAGAGGGTGTGCAGACGCGGTGGCGTTGTTCACAGGGCAGGAAGGTGCTGGCGCGGAAGACGCGGGCCTGGTCGATCAGGGACTGCATGGTGTGGCGTCCCCACTCCGTCAGTCGGCGAGTTTGTTGTCGAGGAGCGCCTTGAACGCCTTGTATGTGGCGGGGTTGTCGATCCGCTCACCGTCGAGGAAGAAGGTCGGGGTGCCCTGGACGCCCAGGCCGAGGCCGTCGCGCTGGTCCTCCTGGATGCGTGCGGCCACCTTCGGATCGGTGAGGTCGGCGTCGAACCGGTTCATGTCGAGGCCGAGGGCTTTGGCGTAGCCGCGGAAGACGGACTTCTTCGACTCCTGGGATTCGCCCCATTCCTTCTGGGTGGTGAAGAGCTTGTTGTACATCTCCTCGAACTTGCCCTGGCGGGCGGCGGCTTCGGCGGTGCGGGCGGCGAGATCGCCGTTGCGGTGGCCGGGCATGGGGAAATAGCGGGCGACGAAGGTGACCCGGTCGCCGTACTCCTCGCGCAGCTGCTCCACGGCCGGGAAGTACGCCCCGCACGCCTCGCATTCGAAGTCGAGGAACTCGACCAGAGTGAGCTCACTCTTCTTGGGCTCGGTCAGGCGGTGGCTGGACTCGCGCACGGGCAGCGGCTTGGCCGCCGGCTGGACATCCATCCCGGCACTGCGCCGATCCTCCGGGGAGAACAGCAGGTAGGAGCCGAATGCGGCGGCGAAGCCGGCCACCAGCACGGCGGCGACGATCAGGTTCTTCTTCAGCTTGCTCATGATTCCTCGGGGGTACGGGAGTTGGCGGGGAGCCGGTCGCGGGCATGGAGGCCGGCCAGGTAGGCGTTGTAGGCGGCGAGCGGGTCGTTGTGGTCGCCGCGGTCGATCTGCCGGTCGATACGGCGGGCCTCGCGCTGGTCGGCGCGGACCCACTGGATGGCCAGGATGATCGTGGTGATCAGGACGGGGATGTCACCGGTGGCCCAGGCGATCGCGCCGGCGTCGTACTGGTCGTCCATCGCCCGCTCGACCCACGGCCGGTCCAGCAGCGACCACCAGCCCTCACCGATCAGCGCGGTGGAACTCATCAGCGAGATGCTGAACCAGGAGTGAAAGGGCATCGTCAGAATCAGTGCGAACAGCCGGGCCAGGTGCGGCGGACGGCGCGGGCCCGGATCGATCCCGATGACCACCCAGAAGAACAGCAAGCCCACCGCGAGGAAGTGCACCAGCATGAACATGTGCCCGAGGTGGCTGCGCATCAGCGTCTCGAACAGCGAGGTGTGGTAGACGGCGAAGGCGCTGCCGATGAACAGCACGCTCGCCACCACCGGGTGGGAGATGACCTTGACGTAGCGGCTGTGCAGCAGCTTCATCAGCAACTCGCGCGGACCGTCCGGCCCGCCCTTCGGCGCGGCGGGCAGCGCTCGCAACGCGAGGGTGGCGGGGGCGCCGAGCACCAGCAGGATCGGCACCGTCATCGCGAGGATCATGTGCTGGCCCATGTGCACGCTGAACAGCACCTTGCCGTACACGTTCAGGCCGCTCATGGTGGCCAGGACGGTCACCGCGAGACCCGCGAGCCACGAGATCGTCCGCCCGACCGGCCACTTGTCGCCCCGCGTGTGCAACTTCCGTACGCCCGCCAGGTACAGCAGCGCCGCGGCGCCCGTACCGAAGGCGAACAGCGGGTCGAAGTGCCACTGGGTGAACAGCGGCGTCCACGGGAAGTCGCCGAGCGGGGGAGGCATGGCGAAGCCGAGCAGCTCCTCGGCGGGCGAGAGCTCGGCGTCACCGGCGCCGGGTGCCGGGGTGCGGGCGAGGGCGACGGCAAGACCCATCGCGGCGGCCATGAGCAGGAGTTCGCCGGCTGCCGGCCGGACGAACGCGCGCCGCCTTCCGTCGTTCAGGGCGGGCAGGGTGCGCCGCCGGTGCCACCAGCCGATGCCGCCGAGTACGGCGAGCGCCGCCGTCTTGGCGAGCACCATCAGCCCGTACCGGCTACTGAACACATCGCTCACGGACGGCAGCCGGACCGCGGCGTTGACGATGCCGCTGGCCGCGACCGCGATCAGTGCCCAGCCGGCGAGTGGGCTGAACCGCCGGGCAGCAGTCGCCGCATCCGACTCGCGGCGTGCGACGGCCACGAGGACGAAGACCAGCCCGCCGACCCACACGGCCACACCCATCAGGTGCAGGGCGAGGCTGATGACGGCCGCGTCATGGTTGCCCGCGGCCGAGGAGTGCCCGCTGAACGCCGGAGGCAGCATCCCCGCGAGCGCGACCAGCAAAGCCAGACGCGCCCACCACGCCGTCCCGATACCCGCACACAGGGTCGCGACGACTCCTGCGGCCGCCGCCATCAGGGCGTACGAGCGGCCCTGGGCATCGGTGGTGACGAAGTCGGCCACCATGGCAGCGGACGCCACCTCGCCCACCGGCTGGGCGAACAGGTCCGACAACGTGAAGAGCAGGGTCGCCACCGACGCGGCGGCCCACAGACCTGCCCCGACCGCGGCCCAGGTGAGATAGCGCAGCTGCGCCGGGCCGAGCTTCCTGCCACCCGGCAGCAGCACGGCGACGAGCAATAGCGCGCCGACGGTGGCCACGGCCGACGCGTCCACGACCGTACGGGCCACCGGCAGCCCCCAGGCGGTGAATGCCCCGGCGTCCGGGATGCCGGGGACGCGGACCGCCGTGCCGCCACCGGCCCACACGGCGACCGCCGTCACCGCGACCGCGACGCCGAGTGAGGCGGCCAGGACGAGAGGCAGCCGCGGAAGCCGCCGGCGTTCGGTCGTGGTCTCAGTCGCCATGACCGGCTCGCCTCCGCCGCGCCAGGTACGCGCCCACGGCCGCCACGATCAGGGCCAGCGCACCGCCGCCCACGAGGGCGAAGGTGGTCGTGCCGGCCGACTCCTCGTCGGCTGCGTCGGCTTGGCCCGCGCGGGCGGCGGGCGAGGGCGGTGCGTCGGCAGGCTGTTCCGTTCGCGGCGAGGGGCTCGGACGGTCGGCTGCCTTGACGGTGAAGGTGTACGAACCGGAGACCGGGTGGCCATCGGCGGAGACCACCCGGTAGCCCACGGTGTAGCGACCGGCCGGCGACCCGGTTTCGAGCGGCAGGGTGACGGTCTTGCCCTGGACATCCGGCTCGCCGGTGCCGGCCGACTTGCCGTCGGGGCCGGTGATGGCGACCTTGGCGTACTTCTGCGTCATCTCGTCGCTGAAGGTCAGCCTGACCCGCGGAGGCAGCCCGGCGAGCGTCGCCTCGGCGCCCGGACTGCTGACGTCGAGTTCGGTGTGGGCGACGGCCTGCGGAGCGGCGACAGCCAGGATCGCCAGCACGGCGGTCGGTACGGCGATGCCGCGTGCCGCCACGCGGGCGGCACGCCGAGGAAAGGCGTTCATGATGCGGGACTCTCTGTGTCCCCCGGCGAGGAGCTGCGCCGGGACGAAAGGGACCGGCCCGCGCGACGGTCACCTTTGCGCCCGCCTCGTCAGGGCAGGCAGAGACCGCCGATCAGCGTCGGCCGGAGAAGGGCAACGGGGTTCTGCCCGGCACGCGGGGGTGCCCTGCCCTCGTTCAGCCGCACCAGTAGCGCCGACACGAGCGGGGCCGTGCTCTGGGGCATCGCCGTTCGTGGTCCTGTGGCGTGCCCTCCGCGGAGCAGCGGCCACAGGGAGAGCAGCCATCGTCGTACGACCGTCAGCACAGACCTGCTCTGCCACAGCAGCCGTTCGGTCAGGCCCAACAGACGTGCCGCCAGCAGCAGCATGACCAGATGCCCGGCCGGCAGCACACCCGCGGATGGCCCGGCGACCGCGTCGTGCTCGACCAGCCGGGACAGCCCACCTGTGGAAGCGCCCTGCTCGGTCACCGCCGCGCACGCCCCGGGCAGCGAGTAGGCGGCGTGGTACGCCAGCTGTGCGAGCGCCAGTACGGCCAGCACCTGATGGTCCGTCAGTCGCCGCCGGGTCAGCACGACCGCACTCGGAACCGCGACAGCGGCGATGGCGCCCGTGATGATCCACCGGGGGGCGTGGCACTGCGCGAGCACATGACCGGCCAGCGGCAGCAGCACGCACAGCACTGCCAGCACGCCCGCCCGTAGCCCTCGCAGCACGCCGGACGCCGGAGAGACGGCTCCCCGCGGACGGTGTGCTCATCAGGTTCGGGCCTTCGGAAGCCCGCCCGGGATCGGACGGGGCAGTGGACAGAGGTGGAGCGGACCGGCTTCCGGTCCCGCCCAGGAAGCGTACCGACCGGCTCGCCCGTGGGTTCACGACAGGGTGGCACTCGCTGACGGCGGGACTGGACGATCCTCCATGAGCGACGCGTTCTCGCAGGTCAGAGGCGTGTTATTCGACATGACAACGGTCACCGATGCAGCCTTTGGTGATTCGCTCAGGTGTGCGTTTCACTGCGGGCAGGACATCCGTCGTCTCGAGGGGGAACGTCAGCATGAGTGATCACGACCATGAGTACGGCCCGGGCCACGATCACGGTCCGGGCGGCCACGCCGGACACTCCCACGGCGTCTCGGCGGACGCCGACCGCCGCTGGCTGGCCATCGCTCTGACGCTCATCACCGCGTTCATGGCGATCGAGGTCGTGATCGGTGTCATCGCCCGGTCCCTGGCCCTGATCTCGGACGCGGCGCACATGCTCACCGACGCCGCGTCCATTGTCCTGGCCCTGATCGCGATGAGGCTGGCGGCCCGCCCCGCCAAGGGCGGCTACACCTACGGCCTCAAGCGCGCGGAGATTCTCTCCGCCCAGGCCAACGGACTGAGCCTGCTCCTGCTCGGCGCGTGGCTGGCGTACGAAGCCGTGCTCCGCCTGATCGACCCGCCCGAGGTCGAGGGCGGGCTCATGCTCGCCACCGCCCTCGCGGGCATCGTCGTGAACGTGGCCGCGACCTGGTGCATCTCCAAGGCCAACCGCACGTCCCTCAACGTCGAGGGCGCCTACCAGCATGTCCTCAACGACCTGTTCGCCTTCATCGGCACCGCGGTCGCCGGCCTGATCGTCGTCCTCACCGGCTTCGCCCGCGCGGACGCGATCGCCACCCTGGTGGTCGTCGCCCTCATGTTCAAGGCCGGCTACGGACTGCTGCGCGATTCCGGTCGGATCTTCCTGGAAGCGGCCCCGGCCAACATCGATCCCGACGCGCTCGGCGACGAGCTCGTGGCCCAGCCCGCCGTCGTGGAGGTCCACGACCTGCACGTCTGGCAGATCACCTCCGGTCAGGCCGCCCTCTCTGCCCACATCCTGGTCGAGACCGGTGGGGACTGCCACGCCGTGCGCCGAGACCTCGAACAACTCCTGCGCGACGCCTACGGCATCACCCACACCACCCTCCAGGTCGACCACGCACCGTACCCGGTGCTGGAGCTCGCTCTGCACGGCAACCGCGACCTGCTGACATCCAGTGCAGGCCTGCACTGCGAGGGTGCACACGGCCCGGTTCATCGGGACGAACCACACGACCACTGAGCCGCTGAGCATCTGTCAGTACAGGGTTTCCTGAATTCAGGAAACCCTGTACTGTCATTGCTGTGCTGACCATCGCCTCCGAGATCGACGCCCTGGCCCGCTTCGGCCGTGCTCTCGCCGACCCGATCCGCTGCCGGATCCTCCTCGCCCTGCGCAAGGCGCCCGCGTACCCGGCCGACCTGGCCGAGCAGCTCGAGATCTCCCGCACCCGGCTGTCCAACCACCTCGCCTGCCTGCGTGACTGCGGCATCGTCGTCACCGTCCCCGAAGGCCGCCGCACCCGCTACGAGTTGGCCGACGCCCGCCTCGGCCGCGCCCTGGACGACCTGCGCGGCGCGGTCCTCGCAGTCGAAGCCGACCGCACCTGCGTGGAGGCCGAAGAGAAGGGCTGCTGCTGATGACGGCCATCTCCCTCGGCCCCACCCCGGACCGCCGCACCCAGCTGGCCCGCCGCATACGCCTGCTCGTCGCCGCCACCATCACCTACAACGTCATCGAAGCGGTGGTCGCCGTCACCGCCGGCACCCTCGCCTCCTCCACCGCCCTGATCGGCTTCGGCCTGGACTCGGTCATCGAGGTCTCCTCCGCGGCAGCCGTGGCCTGGCAGTTCTCCGCGGCCGACCACGCCGTCCGCGAAGCCCGCGAGAAGACCGCCCTGCGCATCATCGCGCTGTCGTTCTTCGCCCTGGCCGCCTACGTCACCGTCGAATCCGTCCGCGCTCTCGCCGGCACCGGCGAAGCCCAGCACTCCACGCCCGGCATCGTCCTGGCCGCGCTCTCCCTGGCCGTCATGCCGTTCCTGTCCGCGGCCCAGCGCCGCGCCGGCCGCGAACTCGGCTCCGCGTCCGCGGTGGCCGACTCCAAGCAGACACTCCTGTGCACCTACCTGTCGGCCGTCCTCCTGGCCGGCCTGCTCGCCAACTCCCTGTTCGGCTGGAGTTGGGCGGACCCGATCGCCGCCTTGGTCATCGCCGCCGTCGCGGTCAGGGAGGGCCGCGAGGCGTGGCGGGGGGACAGCTGCTGTGCCGTCCCCATCGGTGGGATCACTGAAGCGGAGGGCCAGAGCGACGCGTGCGGCTGCGCTCCGGGTTGCGCCTGCTGCACGGCTGCCAAGGAGAAGGAGGCGGAGCCCCGATGGGTGCCGTAGGTGTCGCCGTGCGCCGGCGAGCTACAGCTGCTCCTCATGGCCTCGGCCTCCTTGCAGGAAGTCCTGCATCTTCGCCTTGAACCCCTGCCGGATCATCGACCCGCGATCGGCGTCCCCCTTCAGGATCGACGCGGCCGTCGCCTCCATCTGGTCCCAGGTGGCGTGCGGCGGGATCGGGGGTACGGCCGGGTCGGTGAGGAACTCGATCACCGCGGGCCCGTCCGCCTCCAGCCCGGCGCGCCAGGCGGCCGCCACGTCCTGCGGCTTCTCCACGCGGATGCCGGTCAGGCCGAGGGAGCGGGCGAAGGCGGCGTACTGGACGTCGGGGAGCTCCTGGGACGGCAGGAAGGACGGGGCGCCCTCCATGGCGCGCATCTCCCAGGTGACCTGGTTGAGGTCGTGGTTGTTGAAGATGCCCACGACCAGGCGCGGGTCCGCCCACAGGTCCTTGTACTTCGCCGCGGTGATCAGCTCCGCAAGGCCGTTCATCTGCATCGCCCCGTCCCCGACCAGAGCGATCGCCGGACGGTCCGGGTGGGCGAACTTGGCGCCGATCGCGTACGGCACCCCGCAGCCCATCGTCGCGAGCGTCCCGGACAGCGACCCGCGCATGCCGGGGCGCATCGTCAGGTGGCGGGCGTACCAGTTCGCCGCCGAACCCGAGTCGGAGGAGACGATCGCGTTGTCGGGGAGCAGCGGGTCCAGGGCGCGGGTGACGTACTCCGGGTTGATGGGGTCGGCCGACAGATTCGCCCGCCGGTCCATGACCTCGTGCCAGCGCGCCACGTTGTCGCACACCGTGTCGTACCACTCGCGGCCGCGCTCCTCGGAGCGGATCAGCGGGATCAGCCGCTCCAGCGTCGCCTTCGCGTCCCCGACGAGATTCACCTCGTACGGATAGCGCATCCCGACCATGTGCGGATCGATGTCGATCTGCACCCCACGGGCCTTGCCGAAGTCCGGCAGGAACTGCGTGTACGGGAAGGACGACCCGATCGTCAGCAGGGTGTCGCAGTCCCGCATGAGCTCGTACGACGGGCGGGTGCCCAGCAGGCCGATCGCGCCGGTGACGTACGGCAGCTCGTCGCTCAGGGCGTCCTTGCCGAGCAGCGCCTTGGCCACGCCGGCGCCGAGCAGCTCGGCGATCCGCGCCACCTCGGTCCGTGCACCGGACGCGCCCTGCCCGACCAGGATGGCCACCTTGTCCCCGGAGTTGAGGATCTCGGCGGCCCGGCGCACCGAGTCGTCCGCGGGGGTCGCCGTCCAGCTGCTGCTGTCCAGGCTGGAGGGCACCATCTTGAACTCGTGCGTGGGGGCGGAGTATTCGAGCTCCTGGACGTCGCCGGGGATGATGATCGCCGTGGGGGCGCGGCGCGCGTACGCGGTGCGGATCGCCCGGTCCAGGACGTTCGGCAGCTGCTCGGGGACCGTGACCGTCTCCACGAAGTCCGAGGCGACGTCCTTGTAGAGCGAGTGCAGGTCCACCTCCTGCTGGTACGAGCCGCCCATCGCGGTGCGATGCGTCTGGCCTACGATCGCCAGGACGGGGACATGGTCGAGTTTGGCGTCGTACAGGCCGTTGAGCAGATGGATCGCGCCGGGTCCGGAGGTCGCCGCGCACACCCCGAGACGCCCGCTGAACTTGGCGTAGCCGACCGCCTGGAACGCGGACATCTCCTCGTGCCGGGACTGGATGAACAGGGGCTGGTTGTCGGCGCGTCCCCACGCGGCGAGCAGGCCGTTGATGCCGTCGCCGGGATAGCCGAAGACGTGCTCCACACCCCACTCGCGCAGGCGCTGCAGGACGTGATCGGCGACCTTGGTGCTCATGCGGGACCTCCCGGACTCCGTGGGACTGCGCGGCGCCGCTACGAGTGACCCCGCGTACGGGCGGAAAACGCGCGGGCGGAAAACCTGCGTGGGTGTTTGCGGACCGGGAGTGAGGGCAGGCGAACAATCAGTGCTTCGGACAGGAGGCACGTCCGTGGGAGCGGCAATTCCCGCCACGGGTGTGTCCGGTCCCCGGCGCACGCCCGCACTCCCTCGGTGACCGTCCAAGCCAGAGCACAACCAAGGGAGTTGCGACGCACAATGCCCACCTCAGTGAGCGCGAAGCACCACCCGCACGACGACGCCCCCGACACCGCGGAAGACTTCCGCAAGCTCGCCGCCCTGCCCGAGGGGCAGCAGCGCGACACCGTCCGCGAGAGGATCGTCGAGGCGTGGCTGCCCATGGCCGACCGGCTCGCGGGACGTTTCCGCAGCCGCGGCGAGAGCTTCGACGACCTGCGCCAGGTGGCCGCCCTCGGGCTGGTCAAGGCCGTCGACCGCTACGACCCCGAGCGCGGCAACGCCTTCGAGAGCTACGCCGTGCCCACCATCACCGGCGAGATCAAGCGCCACTTCCGCGACCACATGTGGACGCTGCACGTACCGCGCCGGGTCCAGGACCTGCGCAACCGCGTGCGGTTCGCCGTCCAGGACCTGCAGACCGTCTCGGGCCGCAGGCCGACCACTGCCGAGATCGCCGCGCACGCCGACATGAGCGAGGCCGACGTCAAGGTCGGTCTGGAGGCCCTGGAGAGCTTCACCGCCCTGTCACTCGACGCGGAGCTGCCCGGCAGCGAGGACGGCTACTCCCTCAGCGACGCGCTGGGAGCCGCCGATCCCGCGCTGGACACGGTCGTGGACCGCGAGGCCGTGGCGCCGCGGCTGGCGGCCCTGCCCGAGCGTGAGCGCGCCATTTTGTACATGCGCTTCTTCGGGGACATGACGCAGAGCCGGATCGCCGAACAGCTCGGTATCTCGCAGATGCACGTGTCCCGGCTGATCAGCCGGTGCTGCAGCCGGGTGCGGGAGCAAGTGCTCGACGACGTGGGCTGACACAGCCACGCGCCGCTCAGGGCGTTCCTGTCACCGCCAGCGCGATGTGGCGGGACATGGTGTCCATCGCCCGCGCCTCCGCCATCGAGAACGCCAGGCGGGCGCCGCATCTGAACAGGGTCAGGACGCCTGCCACGGTGCCCTCGGCAGCGAGGGGCACACACAGCAGTGACGTGACGTTCGCCTGCACGAGGACCGGGGCGCCTTCGGCATCATGGCCGAAGGCGTCCGGGTTCGGCGGGCGGACCTGAAGGGTCGGGGAGGCGGTGCGTGCCGTCTCCACGACGAGGGGGCACCTGGCCGGCGACTGGGCCGCCAGCGTCTTCGCCTCCTGCTCCGAGGGGGCCAGCACGGTCGTACGGGACAGTCCGGTCGCGGCGGACGCGCCCGTGTCGGCGACGACCCAGTCGGCGAAGCGGCCGTGCAGGACCTGGGCCGCCCGCCGGACCACCGCCTCGCGGTCGCCGCGCGGCGCCGTCAGCAGGGCCGTGGTCATCTCGTCCAGGACGTCCGTCAGGGCCGCGTGCCGGGTGGTCTCGGTGAGGTCGGGGACCTGGGTCGTCGGGCTGTCGCCCGGAGCCGGGGCCCCGGTCGCGCGCAGGTCGCCGGGCTGCAGCACCACCAGCACGGTGGTGTGGGGCTCCCCGCTGGGGCGTACGGCCGTCAGGGTCGCGTGGACCGGGACGGACGGGCGCTGCTGGAGGTGCACGGTCAGGCTGCGGTCGCCCTCGCCGCGCGCCACCGCAGCGGCCTGCGAACGGAAGGCCGCCCGGTCGGCGTGGGCGAGGAACCCGGTCAGCGGCCGGCCCGTCGCATACCCCGCCCGGACACCGGTGAAGGACGTCGCCGCGAAGTTCAGCCGGCGCACCACCGCTTCCCGGTCCACCAGCGCGACGGGCAGCGGAAACCGCTGGAACACCGCCCGCAGCAGGTGCTGTTCCTGACGGTCGGCGGACGTCGTACGGGGCAGACCGCCCGAGGTCAGCCGCTCGTACGACGGCCACAACTGGCCGGCCACATGGTCCAGTTCGAAGATCGCCGCGTCCAGGACGGTCGGCAGATCCCCTCCCGAAACGGACCGTGCCGCCTTGAGCTCCGCGACGCGGCGCACGAAATCCGCAAGTTCTTCACCGAATTCGTCGGTCCTCTCCATGGGGATGAACCTAGCTCGCGGCGATGTGGTCCGGGGCGGCGGGGATCCAACTGGTCCCCCTTGTTCTCCCACTGTTTTCCCCGCGCAGTACCGGGAAAGCGCCCAAAATGAGGAGGAGTTGAGGATGCCCGCTCACGATCGTGTCGGTCGCTGGGGAGACCAGTCCGCCGAAGCCGCCCTTCCGGGGCGCAGGCTGTCCGAACTGGTCGAACAGGCCGTGCGCTGCACCGCCGACTGCTGCGGCGCGAGCAGCATGGTGGCCGAGGCAGGTGCCGAGCGGCCCGCCGCCGTCACCCACCCCGACCTCGCCGGACTCGTCGCCGTACAGCTCCGCTCCGGGGACGGACCCATCCCGGCGGCCCTGGAACGAGGCGAGCCCGTCGACTCGGCCGACCTGCTGCGCGACGAGCGCTGGCCGGAGTACCGCGCCATGGCGCTCGACTCGGGGGTGCGCTCCAGCGTCACGCTCCCGTTCCGTCGCTCCGGGCTCACGGTGACGCTCAGTCTCTACAGCTTCCGGCCCGGCGCCCTGGAGGACGTCGTGCACGGGCCCGTGCACGCCCTCGGCGAACTCGCCGCCAGCTGCCTGGTCCGCGACCGCTCCTACCGCGCCGCGCTCAGCGAACTGGACCATCTCGGCACCGCCCTGCGCTCCCGACCGGTCGTCGACCAGGCGTGCGGCATCGTCATGCACGTCCTCGGCTGCGACGCCGACACCGCCTTCGGCGTACTGCGCCGCATCTCCCAGGGCACCAACCGCAAGCTGTCGGACGTCGCCGCCGGAGTGGTCGACAGGCGGGGGCGCGGGCTGGAGCGGGACCTGGCCGCGCTGCTGAACTGAACCCGGCGGTCGACCCGTACGGCGTCACCCACTCGGCCGTGCCCGTCGCGCGAATGGTGCCCGGCCGCGCGCGCCCGGACGCCGGGCGGGCTGTCATGGCTGCGGGGGCACGACCGCCGTACCCCCGCAGCCGTCGGCCGAAGGAGCTCACCCCATGCGCCGCACCGCCCGCGCCCTGTCCGTCGCCGCTCTGGCCGGTGTCGTCCTGGGCTTCGTCGCCTCGGCCGCCTTCGCGGAGCCGACCGCGGAGGTCAGCCCCGGTTCCGTCTCCCCGGGCGGCAGCGTCACGGTGTCGGTGTCCTGCGACGCCCTCGGCACAACCGCTCCGGCCACCATCGACGCCACCTCGCAGGCCTTCGAAGAGGGCACAGTCCAGCTGAAGCGGGTATCCGGCAACGACGAGAAGGTCGCCGGGCCCGCCTACAGCGGCACCGCTCGCATCCCCCCGGCCGAGAACTTCGAGGACGATCCGGACGCGGCCGGACCGGATTCCGCGTGGACGGTGGACGGCACCTGCCCGGCGGCGTCCGGCGGGGAGGGCAAGGAGTGGAGCGCGTCGCTCACCGTTGCCCTCGACAGCGGCGGCGGCAAGGAAGGTGGCAAGGGCGGCGGGGAGGCCAGCACGGAGGGCGGCAGCGCGGGCGGCGGCACAGAGACCGGCGGCGAGGGCGCCACGGGCGGCACGCAGAGCGGTGGTGAGGGCGGCAAGGGCGGCACCGAGGGCGGCTGGAGCGGCGCCGACGGGGGCGGCGATCCCTGCACCGAGCCCCACTTGGGCAACACCGAACCCGGCAAGGCCGGAACCGGGTGGGAGGAAGGCGCGCCCTCCGGCAAGGGCGAGCACAGCGGGTCACAAGCGCAGGACTGCGACGGTGCGGCCGTCGACCACGGCGTGCAGGCCGGTGACGGCGGCACCTTCACCGACTCCGTCCCCGCCCTCGTCGCCGGTGGCGTGCTGATCGCGGGCGCGGCGGGCGGTGCGGTGTACCGGCTGCGTCGCAAGACGCCCACCGTGCAGGACTGACTCCCGGCGGGCGCCCATGGTGTGGCGGCACGATGGGTACTCGGAGCACCACTGAGGCACCTGGCACAGCGCGGAGGCAAGGATGCGCCCGACGGACCCCGAAGGCCACGGCCCCGTCCGTTACGGGCCCCCGCTCCCCGGCGACGGACTGCCCGTGCTGCCCGAACTGGCCGCCGTCCTCGCGGCTGCCGCCGGCCGGGCCGAGAGCGAGCTGATCGGCGGCGGCGACGGCCTCCTGGCGGCCGCGTGCGGATACTGGGGCCGGCGCGGGCTGCCGACCGGGCCCGAGCACGCGGTGGCCGCTCCCGGGGCGCCCGCCCTGCTGCTCGCCCTGACCGCCGCGATCGGCGGCGACGTCCTGGTGCCGCGGCCCTGCGCCGCCTGGTGGGCGCCGTACGCACGCCTGTTGGGCAGACCCGTCTTCCACGTGGCGACACCGGCGGAGTGCGGCGGTGTGCCGGATCCGTACGCCCTGCTGGAGACCGTACGCCGGGTCCGGGCCGAGGGCGGTGACCCGCGGCTGCTCGTGCTGTCCGTCGCCGACGACCCCACGGCCACCGTGGCCCCGCCCGAGGTGCTGCACGAGACCCTGGAGGCGGCCACCGGAGAGGGGCTGCACCTCGTCAGTGACGAGACCTGGCGCGACACCGTGCACGCCCGCCACGACACCGTGCTGCTCAGCCCCGCCGAGATGCTGCCCGGACAGGTCACCGTCGTCACCGACCTGTCCGGCGCCCACCTCCCGCCGGGCTGGCCGGCCGCGGTCGCCCGCTTTCCCGCCGACTCCGCCGGCGACGACCTCCACGCGCGCGTGCTCGACGTGCTGACCGCGCTCGGCGCCCGGATCGCCGGCCCCGTCGCTCTCGCTGCCGCGTACGCGCTGGAGGAGCCCGAACCGGTCACCGAGCGGGTCACCGCGACCGTACGCCTGCACGCACGCGTGGCAGCCGCCGTGCACGCCGCTGCCGTAGGAGCGGGCGCCTTGGCGCGGCCCCCGCAGGCCGGGCGGCACGTCTACGTCGATCTCGGCCCGCTGCGCGCGGCGCTGTCCGCGCACGACGTGGGGGACGCGCAGGACCTGGAGGACTTCCTCGCCGAACGGCTCGGCATGCCCGCACCGGGCGGGCACCGCTTCGGCGACGACCTCGGCGCGCTGCGCGTACGGCTGTCCACCGGCCCCCTGCTGGCCGGTACCGACGAGGAACGCGCGGAATGCATCACGTCACCCTCGCCGTTGGAACTGCCACACGTGCAACGTGCGTTGATCCACTTGAAGTCGGTCTTCGACGATCTTCGTGACGAAGCTCAGCGATGGGAGCCTCCTCGATGACGCAGCAGTCCGAGTCATCCATGTCGACAACACGGCGTACGACCACCCGGAAAGCCGACGCCCCGGCGGACCCGTCCCCCTTCGCGCCCCCGTTCCCGCCGCTCGCCGCACCCCGCCCGCTGGGCGAACGCCGGGTGTGGCCGCGGACCTTCCACGACCGGCTCACCGCCCCGCTGCCCGGCTTCAAGACCCTCGCCCGCTTCGCCCGCGAGGGCGCCGTACGCCCTGGGCGGGAGGGCCTCGCCGACATCCCGAAGCTGCCCTTCGAGCCGGGCCCGGTGCCCCGCGTGGACGCGCGCACGGTCGCCGTCTCCTGGGCGGGACACGCCAGTTGGGTGGTCCGGATCGGCGGACTGACGGTCCTCACCGACCCCGTCTGGTCGCGCCGCATCCTCGGCACCCCGGCCCGCATCACGCCCGTCGGCGTCGCCTGGAGCGCCCTGCCGCGCGTCGACGCGGTCGTCATCAGCCACAACCACTACGACCATCTGGACGCCCCCACACTGCGCCGACTCCCGCGCGACACCCCCGTGTTCGTGCCGGCCGGCCTCGCCGCCTGGTTCCGTCGCCGCAAGTTCACGCAGGTCACCGAGCTGGACTGGTGGGAGGCGGCCGAACTGTCCGGTGTCCGCTTCGACTTCGTACCGGCCCACCACTGGTCCAAGCGCACCCTCGTCGACACCTGCCACAGCCTGTGGGGCGGCTGGGTGCTCACCGCGCCCGACGGACAGCGCGTGTACTTCGCGGGCGACACGGGCTACGGCCACTGGTTCGCCCGCATCGGCGAGCGCTACCCCGGCATCGACCTCGCCCTCCTCCCCATCGGCGCCTACGACCCCCGCTGGTGGCTCAGCGACGTCCACTGCGACCCGGAGGAGGCGGTGCGGGCGGCCCGGGATCTGGGGGCCCGCAGGATGGCGCCGATGCACTGGGCGACGTTCGTGCTGTCGGCGGAGCCGGTCCTGGAGCCACTCACGCGGGTGCGGGCGGCGTGGGAGAAGGCGGGGCTGGACCGCGAGGACCTGGTGGATCTGCCGGTAGGGGGATCGCGGGTACTGAACCAGCCGACGGCCAGGGGCCGAGACGTCACCGGGCGGACCGGATTCGCCTCCACAGAATCGGCACCCCGCTGATGACCAGCGTCAGCGCAACGGCCGCGACGACGCCCTCCCACGGCTCGTCGAACAGCGACCCACCCAGAATCCCGATCAACTGATACGTCACCGCCCACGCCAGACACGCCGGAAGGTTCCCGCGGGCGAACCGCCGCATCGGCCACTTGGCCAGCAGACACGCCAGCATCACCGGCAACCGCCCCGCAGGAACCAACCGGGACAGCACCAGGACGGCCACACCGTGCTCGGCGAGCTTCTCCTGCGCCTGAGTGAGCCGCTCCTCCGGCGCGCGCGAGCGGATCGCCTCCAGCCAGCGCGAACCGTTCTTCGAGCGCATGCCGCGCCGCCCGAGCCAGTACAGCGTCGCGTCGCCCAGGAACGCCGCCGTCGACGCCGTCACGAACACCAGCGCCAGCGAGAAGGGTGCCGTCTGGTGAAACGCCACCACCGCCGCCGAACTCACCAGCGCACCCGTCGGGATCACCGGCACCAGCGCCCCGATCAGCACCAGCAGGAACAACGTCGGATAGCCGATCGCCTGCTGGGTCGACTCGTACGGCACCGTCGTCGCGGCGGTGGCCAGAACGGTCACCGGGCCACCTCCGGGCGCACGCGCTCCCCGTGCGTGAGCCGGTGCACGGCCACGCCGGGCGCGCGCTCCGCCGCGAGCCGTGCGAACTCGTCGCCGGGCGCATGGAATTCATGGGGGCGCACGGCGTCCATGCCGATCGGCCAGTACGTGCCGTAGTGCACCGGCACCGCGCTGCGCGGTGCGAGCCGGGTCAGCGCCTCGGCCGCCCGCCCCGCGTCCAGATGCCCCTCCCCGAGGTACGGTCCCCAGCCGCCGACCGGCAGCAACGCCACGTCGACCGGTCCGACCTCCTTCGCCATCGCGTCGAACAGCCCCGTGTCCCCGGCGAAGTAGGTGCGTGCCTCGCCCTCGATGACGTAGCCCAGGGCGGGGGAGCGGTGCGGGCCGACGGGCAGCCGGCGTCCGTCGTGCCGCGCGGGCACGGCTCGTACGGCCACGTCGCCGACCGTCGTCACGTCCCCCGGCGCCATCTCGGTCACCCGCAGATGCGTGAGCCGGCGCAGGCCCGGCACCGCCCGGCGCGCGCCCCGGGGCACGAGCAGACGGGTGTCCTGCGGCAGCCTGGCGAGAGACGGAACGTGCAGATGGTCGGCGTGGAGGTGGGAGACCAGGGCGACGTCCGCGCGCCAGGCGCCGGGCGTGGGCGGTGCGCCCCGGCGGCGGCGCAGGTGTGCGAGCCGGCGTGCGAACAGAGGGTCGGTGAGGAGGCGCACGTTCGAATCCTCGACCGTGCAGGTGGCGTGACCCCACCAGGTGATCTCCACCGGCACCTCTTTGCCTCGTTCGTGCGACTCCCCGAAGCGTACGGGCTGGAGTAGGGTCGGCGGCGAAACCCGGAGGTGAGGGGGACGCCATGGGGTCATCCGTAGTGCGTGTGACGGCGATCGCCAGTCTGACGCCGCTCGAAGAGCTGGACGCCGACCCCTTCCTGGTGGACTCCCGCAGCCAGCACGCGATGTGCGCGCGCTGGGCCGCCGAGCACGGGTACGTCGTCGCGCGCGAGCTCCTCGTACGCCGGTTGCGGGCGGACCACAGCGTGCTGTGGGAGGGCGTCCGCCCCGGCCTCGACCTGTTCGTGGCGCCCAGCCGGAGAGTGCTGGAGAGCGCGCTGTCGTCCGTCGACGACTTCTCCGCGGAGTGCGCCCGGCGGGGCGTGCGCGTGGAGATCGTGGGGCGCGCGGAGCCGTTGTACGACGCGCAGATGAAGGCGCGGGTGCACCGGAGGCTGTCGATGCCGACGGCCGGCTACGACGGGCGTTGACGATCACGGCCCTCGGCGCGTGACGAAGCAGGCGGGCGGGACGGCGTGCCCGGTCGGGTGTCACAGGGGTGTGCCAGGCTGGGGGCGTGAAAGGCCCGTTTCGGGGTGCTGGGCCGGGACGTGAGGTGGGCTGGGCGTGCGTGGTGGGCGTTGGCGGCGGGTTGCCAGTCAGGTCGGGCGGAGCGTGGCCGTGTGGGCCGTCTCCACCGTCACCATGCTCGTGCTCGCCGGGATCCTCCCGGATTTCCAGCTGCAGTCGGCCGACGGTGACAGCGCCACCCACATCGCGATGACCGCCGCCCTCGGTGCCGGTGCCTTCGGTCTGCTCTCCGCGCTCGCCTGGCCTCTTCTCGTACGGCTCCTGCTGCTGGTGCCCGCCCTGGTGCTGGGCCTGCTGGTGTTCTTCCTGAACGGCTCACTGCTGATCGTGGCCCTGCGTCTCGTCCCCTCCGGCGACAGCGAGGCCGCCCCCGAGACCGCCGTCATCGTCGCCGCCGTGATGTCCGCCGTGGCGTCCGCCACCGGCGCCGCCCTCGCCGTCCGGGACGACGACGCGTACCGGCGCCGCCTGTACCGTCTGGCCGACCGCCGCCGCAGGGCCCTGCCGCCCGGCCCGTCCAGCCCCGGCACCGTCTTCATCCAGCTCGACGGCGTCGGCCACGACGTCCTCCTCGACGCCGTCGGCAAGGACCTGATGCCCACCGTCGCCCGCTGGCTCGGCCACGGCGGCAACGGCGGCGGCACCGGTCGCGCGGACGGCGCCCGCGCCACCCACCGGCTCACCCCCTGGCGCACCGACTGGTCCAGCCAGACCGGCGCCAGTCAGCTCGGCATCCTGCACGGCAGCAACCACGACGTCCCCGCCTTCCGCTGGTACGAGAAGGCCGCCCGCGAGGTCATGGTCTGCAACCGCCCCGCCAACGCCGCCGAGCTCCAGCGCCGCGCCATCGACCGCACCGGCGACGGCGGACTGCTGACCGCCGACGGCGCCAGCCGCGGCAACCTGTTCAGCGGCGGCGCCGACGAACAGGCCCTCGTGCTGTCCATCGCCACCAAGCGCCGCAGCCGCGAGAACCGCTCCCGCTCGGGCTACTTCGCCTACTTCTCCGATCCGGCCAACGCCGTGCGCACCGCCCTGTCCTTCACCGCCGAGGTCGGCCGGGAGATCGGCCAGTCCACCCGGGCCCGCGCCCGCAAGGTCAGACCGAGGGTCTCCCGTGGCGGTCTCTACCCCCTGGTCCGTGCCTTCGCGACCGTCGTCGAACGGGATGTCGTCGTCGCCGCGGTGATGGGCGACATGCTCGCCGGCCGCACCGCCGTCTACGCCGACCTCGTGGCGTACGACGAGGTGGCGCACCACTCCGGGCCGCGCGGCCGTGACACCGAGAAGGTTCTCGAACGCCTCGACCGGGCGCTGGCGTTGATCGAGAACGTCGCCGAGCACGCGCCGCGGCCGTACCGGATCGTCGTGCTGTCCGACCACGGCCAGAGCCCCGGCGAGACCTTCCGCGCCCGCTACGGCCTCGGCCTCGGCGACCTGGTGCGGGCCGGCTGCGGGCTGCCCGTGCCGCGCCGGGCGCGGCGCACCCACAGCGGCGCCGAGGCGCGAGCGGCCGTGCGCGCGGCGCTGCGCCGGCCCGTCGAGGACGGCGGCGAGCAGCACCGCCCGTCCCGCCGTTCGGAGCCGATCGTGCTGGCCTCCGGCAACCTGGGCCTGGTCTCCTTCCCGGACGTGCCGCACCGGATGACCAAGGAGGAGGTCGACGCCCGTCACCCGGCCCTGCTCACCACCCTCGCCAACCACCCCGGCATCGGCTTCCTGCTCGTCCGCAGCGAGAAACACGGAGGAGTCGTGCTCGGCGCGTACGGCGCCGAGATCCCGCTGGACCAACTCGACGACAAGCCGGGCCCGTTGGAGGCGTTCGGGCCGGGCGCCGCCGACACCGTGCGCCGTACGCACTCCTTTCCCAACGCCGCCGACATCATGGTCAACTCCGCCTACGACGAGGCCGACGACGAGGTCCTCGCGTTCGAGGAGCAGATCGGTTCGCACGGCGGACTCGGCGGGGCGCAGGGCAAACCGTTCCTGCTGTCACCGCTCGCCTTCTCGGCGCCCGTCGGCGACGGGGAGGACCTCGTGGGCGCCGAGCACGTCCACCGTGTGCTGCGCCGGTGGCTGCGGGAGGTGAGCGGCCCGCAGGTGCCCGTGGAGGCGAAGCCGGAGGAGCGGGCGGCCTGAAAATCGGATGACGACCGCAACCATCAATTGAGAACCTCGACGGCGAGCAACCACATCCGCGCGGCGCCGGTTCAGGCGCAAAGAGGGGAGCCCCTGCTTTGCAGGCAGCCGTAACCGTCACGCCCGCCCGAATCCCCGACCTCCTTCTCGGCCTCGCCACCGTGCGGCCGGTCTTCATCTGGGGTGCCCCCGGCATCGGAAAGTCCTCCCTCGTCAGGAACTTCGCCGAGTCGCTGGGGCTTGAGTGCGTGAGCCTGCTCGGCACCCAGCTGGCGCCGGAGGACCTGATCGGCGTGCCGCAGATCCGCGACGGACGGTCGGTGTTCTGCCCGCCGGAGGCCATCGCCCGCGACGAGCCGTACTGCCTGTTCCTTGACGAGCTGAACGCGGCCACCCCGGATGTGCAGAAGGCGTTCTACTCGCTGATCCTGGACCGCCGTATCGGTAACTACGAGCTGCCCAAGGGCTCCATCGTCATAGGCGCCGGAAACCGGGCCACCGACAACGCGCTCGCCCGCCCCATCGCCTCCGCGCTCGTCAACCGCCTCACTCACGTCCACCTGGAGGCGTCCGCCACGGACTGGCTGGTCTGGGCCGCGAACAACGGCATCCACCCGTGGATCCTGGACCACCTCACCGACCGCCCCGACCACCTGTGGTCCAAGCCGCCGAAGACCGAGGAGCCGTTCTCCACGCCCCGCTCCTGGCACATGCTCTCCGACGCGCTGCACTCCTTCGGCCGTGACCTCGACGAGGAGACGCTGAAGGTCCTCGCGCACGGCACGCTGACGCCCGTGCACGCCACCGCGTTCTGCGGCTACGTCAAGATCGTGCGCAGCCAGTACGGCATCGAGGCCATCATCAAGGGCGACGCCCGCTGGCCGCACCGCATGCAGGACCGCGACCTGCTCTACTACCTCGCCGAGTCCTTCCGCGGGCGCCTCATCAAGGAGCTGCCGGTCAGCAAGGACCACATGTCGGCGACCGGCCGCCAGACCGCGTACCGCGCGAAGTCGCTGCTGGTGCAGCTCGCGGAGATCTCCGTCGAGGTCGCCCAGAGCGTCATCGCCTCCGACGCCGACGGCAACCCGGTCCTGCCGTCCTGGTTCCTGGTGGAGGCCGCGCGGGACATGCCCCGGCTGGTCGAGGCGCGCCGATGAGCCGTACCCCCGACAAGGGGAAGGGGAAGAAGAAGCGGGACCTCGCGGCGGAGGCGTTCGCCGAGGGCCTGCGACTGGTGCGTGCCAATCCCGCGCTCGCCACCGTCGAGTTCGCCGTCTGCCGCCAGGAGAAGTGCGAGCAGGCGCCCCACGACGGGCTCGTCCTCGTCGACTCCCAGGGCGACCTGCACATTCACCCCGATCGCATCGCCGAACCGGCGACCTGGGCCTGGGCGATCGCGCACGCCGTCCTGCACCTCGGCTTCGGCCACGTCCCTTCCAAGAAGGGCACACCCGTGCAGCCCGACCGTGCCGACCTCGCCGCCCGCTGCGTCGTCGTCAACCGCTTCCTGCTCAGCTTCCCGATCGGCACGGCCCCGGACCACCTGCCCCTGAGCTACCCGGACGGCGACGAGGAACAGCTCGCCGCGCGCTGGCGGCGCGACGGCATCCCGGCCGCGTACGAGCGCTGCGGCACGGCGGGCTCCGAGGCCGACCAACTGCTCGTGGAGTGGATGGGCTGGTTCGGGTCGCCCCCGGACCACCAGCTGGCCTTCGCGACCGCGCTGACCCGCACCGTCTCCACCGCGATGGACCTGGCGGGCGGCCGCCGCGAGTCCATGGACGGCGAGCCGGTCAAGAAGCGGCCGTGGCAGTGGGCGCTGGAGTGGTTCATCACCTCCTACCCGCTGCTCGGCGGCCTCGCGGCCGGCATCAAGCTGGTCGCCGACGCCGAACTCGCCCGCGCGCACGGCATCGCCGTCGCCGCCGTCAATGCCGAGGCCGGCGAGATCTACATCAACCCGCTGCGGACGTTCGAGGACGAGGAATGGCGGTTCATCCTCGCCCACGAGATGCTGCACGCCGCCCTGCGCCACGGCGACCGCTGCGGCGCCCGCGACCCGTACCTGTTCAACGTCGCCTGCGACTACGTCATCAACGGCTGGCTGCGCGAGATGCAGGTCGGCGAGATGCCCCAAGGCCTGCTGTACGACGCGCAGTTCAGCGGCCTGTCCGCCGAGGAGGTGTACGACCGCATCGTCGGCGACCTGCGCCGGATGCGCCGCCTGGCCACCCTGCGCGGCAAGGGCGTCGGCGATGTGCTGGGCGCCCCGCTCGGCGCCCCCGGCGACTATTGCGACCTCGACGAGTTCTACCGCCGCGGCCTCTCCCACGGCCTCGACCTGCACCAGCAGCAGGAACGCGGCTTCCTGCCCGGCGGCCTGGTCCAGGAGATCCGCGCGCTCAGCCATCCACCGCTGCCCTGGGACGCCCGGCTGGCCCGCTGGTTCGACGAGTTCGTGCCGCGTCCGGAGCCGGTGCGGACCTACGCCCGTCCCTCGCGCCGTCAGTCGTCGACGCCCGACATCCCGCGCGCGGGGCGCTACTTCCCGCCCGAGGAGATCGCCCGCTGCACCTTCGGCGTCGTCCTGGACACGTCCGGCTCGATGGGCAGCGTGCTCCTCGGCAAGGCGCTGGGCGCCATCGCCTCCTACGCCGCCGCCCGGGACGTACCGGCCGCGCGGGTGGTGTTCTGCGACGTGGCGCCGCACGACGCCGGCTATGTGCCGGTGACGGAGATCGCGGGGCGGGTGCGGGTGCACGGCCGTGGCGGTACGGTCCTGCAGCCCGGGATCGACCTCCTCCAACGCGCGGACGACTTCCCGCCCGGCGCGCCCGTCCTGGTCATCACGGACGGCTGGTGCGACGTGCTGCGGGTGCGGCGCGAGCACGCGTACCTGCTCCCGCAGGGCCGTCGTCTGCCGTTCACCCCGCGTGGGCCGGTCTTCCGGGTGCAGTGAGCCGGAGTGTGATCGGATGGGGGCACGGACCCAGGAAAACGGGCCCCCACGCGAAAGGAAGAATCGTGGCTACCACGCGCTCCGCACACACCGTCTGGGAAGGCAACCTGCTCCAGGGCAACGGTGTCGTCAACTTCGACTCTTCCGGCGCCATCGCCGCACAGCCGGTCACGTGGGCCTCGCGCTCCCAGGACGCGAACGGCAGGACCAGCCCCGAGGAGCTGATCGCCGCCGCGCACTCCAGCTGCTTCTCCATGGCGCTGTCGCACGCCCTGGATGGTGCCGGCACCCCGCCCACCAAGCTCGTCACCTCGGCCGACGTGAGTTTCCAGCCGGGTGAGGGCATCACCGGCATCCACCTCACCGTCGAGGGCACCGTGCCCGGCCTCGACGCGGAGGGCTTCGCTGCGGCGGCGGAGGACGCGAAGAAGAACTGTCCGGTCAGTCAGGCGCTGACGGGCACGACGATCACTCTGTCGGCGAAGCTGGCGTAGCGGGTCGCCTACGGGGGTGCCACGGTTCGGTCGTCCGGCGGCTGCGGCGCCGCGGTGGCTGGTCGCGCAGTTCCCCGCGCCCCTCCGGGGGGCGGCCCTTCGGGCCAGCCCACCCGGCCCCCTGAGCGAGCGCTCAGCTACCGTTTGGTGGCCGTCCGCTCGGTCACTCGTCCCATTGACAAGAACCCGCTCAAGTTTTGTGCTGGAGTTCAAGGGGTGCCCTGGCGGAAGGGGACAGCGATGGCACGCGCGGTCGGGATCGATCTCGGGACCACGAACTCGGTGGTCGCCGTCCTGGAGGGTGGCGAACCCACGGTCGTCGCCAATGCGGAGGGGGCCAGGACCACACCGTCGGTCGTGGCCTTCGCCAAGAACGGCGAGGTACTCGTCGGTGAGGTGGCCAAACGGCAGGCGGTGACGAACGTCGAGCGCACCGCCCGCTCCATGAAGCGGTACATGGGCGACGCGAACTGGCGCTTCCCGGATCAGGGCGACATCGACGGCTCCCGCTACCGGGCCCAGGAGCTGTCGGCCCGGGTGCTGCAGAAACTGAAGCGGGACGCCGAGTCGTACCTCGGCGAGGACGTCACCGACGCGGTGATCACCGTCCCGGCGTATTTCGACGACGCCCAGCGGCAGGCCACGAAGGAGGCCGGGGAGATCGCCGGCCTGAAGGTGCTCAGGATCATCAACGAGCCCACGGCCGCCGCCCTCGCCTACGGACTCGACCGGGGCGAGGAACAGACCGTGCTGGTCTTCGACCTCGGCGGCGGCACCTTCGACGTCTCGCTGCTGGAGATCGGCGACGGCGTCATCGAGGTCAAGGCCACCAACGGCGACACCCACCTGGGCGGCGACGACTGGGACCAGCGGGTCGTCGAGTACCTGGTGAAGAAGTTCAAGGGGCAGTACGGCATCGACCTCGGCAACGACAAGATGGCCGTGCAGCGGCTGCGCGAGGGCGCCGAGAAGGCCAAGATCGAGCTGTCCAGCTCCACCGAGACGACGATCAACCTGCCCTACATCACGGCCTCCGCCGAAGGGCCCCTCCACCTCGACGAGAAGCTGACCCGCGCCCAGTTCCAGGAGCTCACCGAGGATCTCCTCGACCGCTGCAAGACCCCCTTCCACCAGGCGGTCAAGGACGCCGGCATCAAGCTCTCGGCGGTCGACCACGTCATCCTCGTCGGCGGCTCCACCCGGATGCCCGCCGTCACCGACCTGGTGAAGGAACTCACCGGCAAGGACCCGCACAAGGGCGTCAACCCCGACGAGGTCGTCGCCGTCGGCGCGGCCCTCCAGGCGGGTGTCATCCGCGGCGACGTCAAGGACGTCCTGCTGCTCGACGTCACCCCGCTGTCCCTCGGCATCGAGACCAAGGGCGGCATCATGACGAAGCTCATCGAACGCAACACGACCATCCCCACCCGGCGTTCGGAGATCTTCACCACGGCCACCGACAACCAGCCCTCGGTCGGCATCCAGGTCTACCAGGGCGAACGCGAGATCGCGGCGTACAACAAGAAGCTCGGCGTCTTCGACCTCACCGGCCTGCCGCCGGCCCCGCGCGGCGTCCCGCAGATCGAGGTCGCCTTCGACATCGACGCCAACGGCATCATGCATGTCTCCGCCAAGGACCTGGCGACCGGACGTGAGCAGAAGATGACGGTGACGGGCGGCTCGGCCCTCCCGAAGGACGACATCGACCGCATGATGCGGGAGGCCGAGCAGTACGCCGAGGAGGACCGCAAGCGCCGCGACGACGCCGAGACCCGCAACCAGGCCGAACAACTCGTCTACCAGACCGAGAAGTTCATCCGCGACAACGAGGACAAGGTCCCGGCGGACACGAGGTCCGAGGTCGAGGCGGCGATCACCGACCTGAAGCAGCAGCTGGAGCAGAACGCCGAGACGAACGCCCTGCGCACCGGCATCGAGAAACTCGCCTCGGTCAGCCAGCAGATGGGCCAGGCGATGTACGCCCAGTCCCAGCAGGCACCGAGTGAGAGCTCCACCGGCCCGGGCACCGAAGAGGCCTCACCGCAGGACGACGACGGTGTGGTGGACGCGGAGATCGTGGATGACGAGAAGGACCAGAAGGGCGGCGCCGCCTAGGGGCCGCTCAGGACCCGGTCTTCTCCCAGCCCCGCCGCTCCGGCCGGGGCCCCAGCTGCTCGGGGTCCCGGCTGCGGTACACCAGGTACGGCCGGAACAGGTACTGCACCGGCGCGCTGAACATGTGGACCAGCCGGGTGTACGGCACCAGCGCGATGAGCACCATGCCGATCACCGCATGCACCTCGTACAGCACCGGCACGCCCGCCATCCGGTCCAGGTCCGGTTGAAGGGTGAAGAGGCTGCGGGCCCACGGGGCGATGGACTGGCGGTAGTTGTAGCCGTCGCCGGAGGAGTGGGACAGCTTGGCGACCATGCCCATCACGATCGCCGCCGCCAGCACGACGTACATGAGCTTGTCGTTGACCGTGGTCGCCCGGAACACGGGTGCCTTCGTGCGGCGGCGGTAGATCAGCAGGGCGATCCCGGCGACCGTCAGCACCCCGGCCGCCGTGCCGCCGTAGAGGGAGAACAGGTGGTACGTCCGCTCGCTGACCCCGAGTGCGTCCGTCCAGGACTCCGGGACGAACAGGCCCACCAGATGGCCGACCAGCACGAACAGGATGCCGTAGTGGAAGGCGGGCGAGGCGATGTTCAGGAGCCTCGACTCGTAGACCTGGGACGAGCGCGTGGTCCAGCCGAAGCGGTCGTAGCGGTGGCGCCAGATCAGGCCGGCGACGAGCATGGCGAGCACGACGTAGGGGAGGACGCCCCACAGGAGTGTGGTCATGGGCGTGCCCCCGGTTGTGCGGTCGGCAGGGTGGCGCACACGGCGTCCAGGACGGACGCGTACGGTGTGCCGAAGTCGGTGAGCCGGGCGCGGAGCTCCTCCAGACAGTCCCGGTGTTCCAGCAGGAGGTCGGTGTCGCCGGTGCGGGCCGCGAACTCCAGTACCGCGGGCAGGAAGTCCGGCAGTTCCTCGCCGGTGAGCTCCAGGCCGTGGGCGCGGTAGACGTCCTTGAAGCGCAGCAGCGACATGCCGCGCCGCCGGGTGTCCCCGTCCCGCCACCAGCTCAGGTACAGGCTGTGGCGGTTCTTGAGGTCGAAGACCTCGACGTAGTGCGCGGCCAGCTCCTGCGGGGGCGTGAGGGCCGCGTGGTCGGTGAACTCCCGTAGCTGCGGGGCCGCCTCGCGCAGGAGCGGCAGGCGGGCACGGAAGTCGTCGTCGGGGTAGGTCAGGCAGAGTGCGGCCGCCTGGTACAGCACCTCGAAGGACGGCATCAGGCCTCCTCGGTCTTGGCTGTGTCGGCTGTTTGGGCCATGGGGGCTGTGGGGGGCAGGCCGGCCGCGTCGTCCGCCGTCTGCCGTCTGCGCAGGGCGTGGAAGTTCTCCACCGACACCAGCGGCAGCAGCTTGCGGCCCGAGTCCTGGCCGACGGGGCCGTCCCCGCCCATCCCGGGCCCGCCGTCGTAGTCGAGGCTGCACCCCTGCGGAAGCGCCGACTCCTCCAGGTGCCGGGCGTCCGCGACCGCGGCCGTCGGAATCACGTACCGGTCCTCGTACTTGGCGATCGCCAGCAGCCGGTACATCTCCTCGATCTCGTGCGCCCCCATCCCGACGGCGGCCGACACCGAGGGATCCGGCTCCTCACCGAGGTTGATCGCCCGCATGTGGGAGCGCATCGCGGCGAGCTTCTCCAGCGAGGACCGGACGGGGCCGATGGCGCCGGCCGTGAACATCTCCGCCAGGTACTCCAGCGGAATGCGCAGGCTGTCGATCGCGCCGAACAGGTTCCCCGCGTCCTCACCGTCGTGCCCGGTCTCCGTCAGCACGTCCACCACCGGGGAGAGCGGCGGGATGTACCAGACCATCGGCATCGTCCGGTACTCCGGGTGCAGCGGCAGCGCCACCCGGTACTTGCTGATCAGCGCGTGCACGGGGGAGCGGCGCGCCGCCTCCACCCAGTCGTACGGGATCCCCGCCGCGTCGCACGCGTGCCGCACCCCGGCGTCCTCGGGGTCGAGGAAGACACCCAACTGCGCCTCGTACAGATCCCGTTCGCTGCGCACCGACGCCGCGGCGGTCACCTTGTCGGCGTCGTACAGCACCACCCCGAGATAGCGCAGCCGGCCCACGCACGTCTCCGAGCAGACCGTCGGCAGACCGACCTCGATCCGCGGATAGCACATCGTGCACTTCTCGGCCTTGCCGGTGGCGTGGTTGAAGTACACCTTCTTGTACGGGCATCCCGTCACGCACATCCGCCAGCCCCGGCACCGGTCCTGGTCGACGAGGACGATGCCGTCCTCCGCCCGCTTGTACATCGCCCCCGACGGACACGACGCCACACAGGACGGGTTGAGGCAGTGCTCGCAGATACGCGGCAGATAGAACATGAAGGTCTGCTCGAACTCGAACCTCACCTTGTCCGAGGCCTGCGTGCGCGCCCGCTCGACCATCGGGTCGAGGTCGCCGTGGGCCGGGGCGCCGGCGAGGTTGTCGTCCCAGTTCGCCGACCACTCGATCTTCATCGGTTTGCCGTCGATCTGCGAGATCGGCCGGGCGACCGGGTAGTCGTCGCCGAGCGGGGCGTCGGTGAGGTTCTTGTAGTCGTACGTCCAGGGCTCGTAGTAGTCCTTGATCTCCGGGAGTTCGGGGTTGGAGAAGATCCCGGCGAGCTTGCGGAAACGGCCGCCCGCCTTCAGCTTCAGCGCGCCGCGCCGGTTCAGCTCCCAGCCGCCGCGCCACCGCTCCTGGTCCTCGTAGCGGCGGGGATAGCCCTGGCCGGGGCGGGTCTCGACGTTGTTGAACCAGACGTACTCCATGCCCCGCCGGTTGGTCCACGCCTGCTTGCAGGTGACCGAGCAGGTGTGGCAGCCGATGCACTTGTCGAGGTTCATCACCATCGCGATCTGGGCCATCGGACGCATCAGTACTCGACCTCCTGGCTGCGGCGGCGGATCACCGTCACCTCGTCGCGCTGACTGCCCGTCGGGCCCAGGTAGTTGAACGCCCAGGAGAGCTGGGCGTACCCGCCGACGAGATGGGACGGCTTGAGGATCAGCCGGGTGAGTGAGTTGTGGATGCCGCCGCGCCTGCCGGTGGCCTCCGTCCTCGGGACGGCGATGGTGCGTTCCTGCGCATGGTGCAGGTAGACGGTGCCGGCCGGCATCCGGTGCGAGACGACGGCCCGGGCGACGACCACGCCGTTGCGGTTGGCCGCCTCCACCCAGTCGTTGTCGACGACACCGATCGCGTCCGCGTCCTGCGGGGACATCCAGATGTTCTGGCCGCCCCGGGACAGCGCCAGCATGAACAGGTTGTCCTGGTACTCGGAGTGGATCGACCACTTGTTGTGCGGGGTGAGGTAGCGGACCGTCACCTCCTTCTGCCCGTCCGGACCCAGGCGCGGTTCACCGAACAGCTTGTTCATGTCCAGCGGCGGCCGGTAGACGGGAAGCGCCTCGCCCAGCTCGTGGATCCAGTCGTGGTCGAGGAAGAAGTGCTGGCGGCCGGTGAGGGTGTGCCAGGGCTTGAGGTGCTCGGTGTTGAGGGTGAAGGCGGTGTAGCGCCGCCCGCCCGACTCGCTGCCCGACCACTCCGGCGAGGTGATCACCGGCACGGGCGCGGCCTGGGTGTCCGCGTACGTGACCCGCTCGGCCTCGTGCTCCGCCGCCAGGTGCGCCATCTCCTGCCCGGTGCGGGCCTCAAGGGTGCGGAAGCCCTGAGTGGCGAGGCGGCCGTTGGTGGTGCCGGACAGGGCGAGGATGGTGTTCGCCGCCTTCACGGCCGTATCGAGCAAGGGCCGGCCGTCGGATGTCACGCCGTTCAGATGCCGGAGGTCCTCGACCTCCTCGTCCGGCTTCAGCGTGATGCCCTTGGCGGGCAGGCCGAGCTCCTCCACCAGCGGCCCGAGCGCGGCGAACCTGGCGCCGATCGCCGTGTAGTCGCGCTCCACGACGGTGAGGTTCGGCATGGTCCTGCCCGGCACGGGATCGCACTCCCCGCGCCGCCAGTCCAGGACGACCCCGCCCGGCTGGGCCGTCTCGCCCGGGGTGTCGTGCTGGAGCGGGGTCGCCATCAGGTCCTTGCGCACCCCCAGATGACCGACGGCCAGCTCACTCAGCCGCTCCGCCAGCGCCTTGAACGCGTCGAAGTCGGTGCGGGCCTGCCACGGCGGGTCCACGGCCGGGGTGAAGGAGTGCACAAAGGGGTGCATGTCCGTGCTGGACAGGTCGTGCTTCTCGTACCAGGTCGCGGCGGGCAGGACGACGTCCGACAGCAGGGTGGACGACGTCTGCCGGAAGTCCAGCGACAGCAGCAGGTCGAGCTTTCCCTCGGGCGCCTCGTCGTGCCAGGTCACATCCCGCGGCCGCACGTCCTCGGGCGCCTCCTCCGCCTGCAGGGACGAGTGCGTGCCCAGCAGGTGCCGTGTGAAGTACTCGGCGCCCTTCGCCGACGAGCCCAGCAGGTTGGCCCGCCACAGCGTCAGCACCCGCGGCCAGTTCTGAGGCGCGTCCGGGTCCTCGCAGGCGAACTTCAGGGTCCCCGCGCGCAGTTCGGCGACCACCCGTGACACCGGATCACCGAACACCTCGCCCAGCTCCAGCGGATTGCGGTCGAACGTCGGATACGACGGCATCCACCCCGTCCGCGCCGACAGCGCGAGACAGTCCGCGCCCGTCATCCCACGGAACCGGCCCGTGCCGAGCGGCGAGGCGAGCACGTCGGCGGTGAACCGGTCGTAGCGCCACTGGTCGGTGTTGAGGAACCAGTACGCCGTGCCGATCATCTGGCGCGGCGGCCGCGACCAGTCCGACGCCGAGGCGAGCGTCGCCCAGCCGGTCACCGGACGGCACTTCTCCTGGCCCACGTAGTGTGCCCAGCCGCCGCCGTTGCGGCCCTGGCAGCCGGTGAGCTGGAGCAGGGCGAGGAAGGCGCGGTAGATCGTCTCGGAGTGGAACCAGTGGTTGGTGCCGGCGCCCATCAGGATCATGCAGCGGCCCTTCGACCGCTCGGCGGTGCGCGCGAACTCCCGTGCAATGCGTATGCACTTGGCGGCCGGGACGGACGTGTGCGCCTCCTGCCAGGCCGGGGTGCCGGGCGCGTCACGGTCGTCGTACGACACGGGCCAACGGCCGGGCAGCCCCTCCCGCGCCACGCCGTACTGCGCGAGCAGCAGATCGAAGACCGTCGTCACCAGCGGCCCTCGCGCCCCGCCGAGCTTCGTCGCCGGGACCCCACGCCTCACGACGTCCCCGCGCCCCTGCCCATGTGCCCCACCCTCGGTGTCGAAGCGCGGCAGCAGCACCTCGACGCCCGCGGCGACCTCACTGCCGTACAGGCTCAACTGTGGGCGTATATCGCCGAGTTCGAGGTTCCACTTGCCCATGCCCGACTCGGACCAGCGGAAGCCGAGAGAGCCGTTCGGGGCGACCGCGCGGCCTGTGGCGGCGTCCAGCACGACCGTCTTCCACTCCGCGCTCGCGCCCTTCTGGCCCAGGTCCGAGGCGCGCAGGAACTTCGCCGGGACGTAGGCACCGCCTCGCTCCTCCAGCGTGACCAGGAAGGGCAGGTCGGTGAACTGCCGTACATAGTCCTCGAAGAACGGTGTCTCGCGGTCGACGAAGAACTCCTTGAGGACGACGTGCCCCATGGCGAGGGCCAGCGCGCCGTCCGTGCCGGGGTGCGGGTGGAGCCACTCGTCGGCGAACTTGGCGTTGTCGGCGTAGTCGGGGGCGACCACCACGACCTTCTGTCCCCGGTAGCGGGCCTCCGCCATCCAGTGCGCGTCCGGCGTCCGGGTCACCGGGACGTTCGAGCCCCACATCATCAGATACGCGGCGTCCCACCAGTCGCCCGACTCCGGCACGTCGGTCTGGTCGCCGAAGACCTGCGGGGAGGCGACGGGCAGATCGGCGTACCAGTCGTAGAAGGAGAGCATCGGCGCGCCGATGAGGGAGTGGAAGCGGGCGCCCGCCGCGTGCGACACCATCGACATCGCGGGGATGGGGGAGAAGCCGGCGATGCGGTCCGGGCCGTACGCCTTGATCGTGTGGACGTGCGCGGCGGCGACGATCTCGACCGCCTCGTCCCAACTCGCCCGCAGCAGGCCGCCCTTGCCGCGCGCCTGCTGGTAACGGCGGCGGCGCCCGGGGTCGTTCACGACGTCCGCCCAGGCCAGGACCGGATCGCGCAGGCGTTGCTTCGCCTCCCGGTACATCTCCAGGAGGACGCCCCTGATGTACGGGTGGCGGACCCGGGTGGGGGAGTAGGTGTACCAGGAGAAGGCGGCGCCCCGGGGGCAGCCGCGGGGCTCGTACTCGGGGCGGTCGGGGCCGACGCTCGGATAGTCGGTCTGCTGGGTCTCCCAGGTGATGATCCCGTCCTTGACGTACACCTGCCAGCGGCACGAGCCCGTGCAGTTCACGCCGTGCGTGGAGTTCACGACCTTGTCGTGGCTCCACCGGTCCCGGTAGAAGGCGTCCGCCTCACGCCCGCCCGTCAGCGCGACGCTGTGCAGATCGGGCGCGGGCGTGCCCGGCCGGAACCACCTGCCCGCCTTGAGCAGCGCCGTGCCCGGTTCGGCGGGCGGGACGGGCGGTATCCGCGTGTCGGTCACAGGCGCTCCCTTGCTTGCCCGGGGGCCGGGGCTCTGGTCCCGAACCTAGGGCGGGGCGCGGGAGCGCACCCCTTCACAGCAGCCGTACGGGTCACCTCCGCACGGCATCCGGACGACTAGGGCTTGCGGGCGACCCCCGCGTACACCGGCACGATGCCCTCCGCCTGGGCCGCCACGTCCACCGCCTCCGGCCGCCAGCCGTAGACCGGGATGATGCCGGGGCCGAGCAGGTCCAGACCGTCGAAGAAGCGGGAGAACTCGGGCAGCGACCGGGGAAAGAACGGGGTGCCGCTGTGCCGGAAGTGGTTCGCCGCCTTCTCGATGGCCGCCGGGCTGAGGTCCGGGGTGACCTGGGAGAGGATCAGATGGCTGCCCGGGGCGAGCGCGGCGACGTACTTCTCCAGCAGGCCGTACACGTCGTCACCGTCGGCGTCGGCGCCCAGGTAGTGGGTCAGCGCGACCAGCGACAGCGCGACCGGCCGGCCGAAGTCCAGGGACTCGCCGGCCCGGCCCAGCAGCATGTCGACGTCACGGACGTCGGCGTGCACATAGTCGGTGCTGCCCTCGGCCGTCCCGTGCAGCAGCGCCTCCGCGTGCCGCAGCACGATCGGGTCGTTGTCGGCGTACACGACCTTGGACTCCGCGGCGACGCCTTGCGCCACCTGGTGCAGATTGGGCTCGGTGGGGATGCCCGTGCCGATGTCCAGGAACTGGCGTATCCCGGCCTCGGCGACGGTGCGCACGGCACGGTGCATGAACCGGCGGTTGGCGCGCGCACCGCGCAGAACCGTGTCGTCCACGGCGAGGATCTTTTGGGCCAGTTCCTCGTCCACCGGGTAGTTGTCCTTGCCGCCGAGCCACCAGTCGTAGACGCGGGCCGGGTGCGGCCGGCTGGTGTCGACGCGGGCGGGCACGGCCTCGGAACCGGTCATGCGGTGTGTTCTCCTCGGGGATCGACGGCCTTCCTGGCCGGCTGCCTCAACAGTCCTCGCGGTGCTCCCGCAGGATCTTCCTCGTGCGCTCGGCCGACGCGGCGGCCGTCGACATGTGGTCCAGGACCTCCAGATGCGCGGCGACCTCCTTGCGGGAGTCCAGGTACAGGGCGCCGGTCAGGTACTCCGTGTAGACCATGTCGGGCAGCTCGGGCTCGGCGAAACGGAACAGGGTGAACGGCGCATACGTCCCCGGGTGCGGGCCGGAGGCGAACTCGGCGATCTGCAGCGTGACGCGGTCCCGCTCGGCGAACTCCAGGAGCTTGTCAAGCTGGTCGCGCATCACCTCGCCGCGGATGCTCACCGGACGCAGCAGCACCGTCTCGTCCATGATCACCCACATGTGGGGCGGCTCCGGGCGCTCCAGCAGCCGCTGCCGTTCCATACGCAGTGACACATGCCGCTCGATGGTCTCGGGCCCCGTCTGCCCTATCGTCCCCGCCTCCAGTACGGCGCGCGCGTACTCCTCGGTCTGCAGCAGGCCGGGGACGAAGTGCGGCTCGTAGGAGCGGACGATGCGGGCGGCGCCCTCCAGGCTCACGTACAGGCTGAACCAGTCCGGCAGCACGTCGTGGAACCGCTGCCACCAGCCCGGCTGGTTGGCCTCCTCGGCCAGCGACACGAACGCTGCCGCCTCGTCCTCCGGGACGCCGTACGTCTCCAGCAGCACCTGTACGTACGGGATCTTCAGCGCGACCTCGGCCGTCTCCATCCGCCGTACGGTCGCCGCGGCCACACGCAGCACGCGGGCAGCCTCGTCACGTCCCAGCCCGGCCGCCTCCCGCAGCTCCTGCAGGCGCCTGCCGAGCACCACCTGACCCACGGTCGGCGCGGGCCGCCGCTCACTCACGCCACGCCTCCCCTACGCGCCGAAAGTACGTCGAGCAGTGTGTCATGTTCCCGGCGCCCCCGGGGCGTTGCCATTACCCCACAAGTAATCGACCGCCCGATCCGGACACGAGACGGTGGAGTCACCGGATCCCGGGCCGGCGCACTCCGGCCCGGGATGCGGGCCCGCGCATCTCCACTCGACCTGCATCTCAATCCGACCTCGACGGAGGGTGATTCGTCATGTCCGCCACCTCGCTCGCCGCGCTCGCCCGGACCTCCGACCCGCAGACCGTGCTGCGCCGACTTCTGGCCCTGGACGCGGTGGTGACCGGGGCGAACGGGCTCGCCTACCTCGCCTTCTCCGGTCCGCTGGGACGGCTGCTCGGGGTCGACAGCACCCTGCTGCTCGCCCTCGGCGCCTTCCTCACCGTGTACGCCGCCGCCGTGGGCCTGCTCGCCTCCCGGGCCCGCCCCGCCGCGCTCCCGGTCCGTGCCGTGATCGAGGCCAACCTCGCCTGGAGCGTGCTGAGTCCGGTCGCCCTCGTGCTGTGGCTGTCTCCCGCCACCGCGGGGGCCGTGTGGACGGTCCTTCAGGCTCTCACCGTCGCCGGTTTCGCGGCGCTTCAGCACCTGGCCCTGAAGGCCCGTCAGGACATCAGGGACTGAAGGTACTTGACCGTCGCCGGGTCGGCCGGGAGGAACGTCTCGATGGCCAGCTCGGCGACGGTCACGTCCATGGGGGTGTTGAACGTGGAGATGGAGGAGATGAAGGACAGGACGCGGCCCTCGTGCTCGATCTGCATCGGCAGGGCGAAGTACGGGGCGGATTCGAGCGGTTCGGGGTTCGCCTCCCGTGAGCCGGGCCTCTCCTCCGGCGCCGGGTACGCCGCGACCTCCTCGTACAGCCGGCGCAGTGGTTCGGAGCGGTGCAGGGCGATCTGGCGCTCCATCTGGGAGAGCAGGTGGCCGCGCCACTCGTGGAGGTTGCGGATACGCGGCGCGAGGCCCTCCGGGTGCAGCGTCAGACGCATCGCGTTCAGCGGGGGCGCGAGCAGGCGCTCGGGGATGCCGTCGAGCAGCATCAGGATGCCCCGGTTGGCCGCGTGGACGTTGTACATCGCGTCGACCACGACCGCCGGGTAGGGCTCGTACCCCTGGATCAGCCGCTCCATGCCGGCGCGCAGGGAGTCCAGCGCCGGGTCGTCCAGCGGGGTCTCCGGATAGCGCGGGGCGTACCCGGCGGCCAGCAGCAGCGCGTTGCGTTCGCGCACCGGCACGTCCAGGTGCTCGGCCAGCCGCAGCACCATCTCCTCGCTCGGCCGCGAACGGCCCGTCTCGATGAAGCTGATGTGCCGCGCCGAGGAGTCCGCCCGTAGCGCCAACTCCAGCTGGCTGACCCGCCGTTGCTTTCGCCAGGCCCGCAGCAGAGGCCCTACGCCCCGATCGGCGGGGGCGGTGCTGGGCGCGGCATCTCCGGGCGGGACCATGGTCATGTGTACGACCGTAGTCGAGGAGCGTGTGAAATGACCGAGCCGTGGACGTCGACCCTGGTGGGCGAGGCCGTGTACCGATCCCGAGTGCGTGGCTGCCTCCTCGGCGGAGCCCTCGGTGACGCCCTCGGCTACCCGATCGAATTCAGCTCGCTGGAACGGATCCGGTCGGCGCACGGCGAGCGCGGAGTGACCGGACTCCTCTTCGCCGGTGACAGCCGCGTGGCCCTGGTCAGTGACGACACGCAGATGACCCTCTTCACCGTCGAGGCGCTGATCCAGGCCCATCAGCGCGAGCGGCTCAAGGGCATCGGCGGCGGATGGGCCCTCCTCGTGCGCTGGGCGTACGAGCGCTGGCTGGAGACCCAGCGGCACCCCGGCCCGGAGCAGGCCGCACCGCCGCAGAGCGGCGCCCCCGAGGGCGGCCTGATCACCCAGGCGTGGCTGTACGCCCGCCGGGCTCCCGGCAACGCGTGCGTGTCGGGGATCGCCCAGGGGGCGCCCCCTCTGGGGGAGTACGCCCCCGACCCCGGGCTCGCCCTCGACGGCACGCCCGGACAGGTCAACCCCGACTCCAAGGGCTGCGGCACGGTCATGCGCTCGGCCCCCTTCGGCCTGCTGAATTCCGCCGACGGCGCCTTCGCCATGGCCGCCCGGGCCGCCCAGATCACCCACGGTCACCCCACCGGCTACTACGCGGCGGGCGCCCTGGCCGCGATCGTCGCGCATCTCGTGGCGGGCGACTCCCTGGAGGGAGCGGTCCTGCGCACGCTGCGGCTGCTGGCGCGCCACCCCGGCCACGAGGAGACCTCGGCCGCGCTCACAAAGGCCCTCGACCTGGCCCAGGAGGGCTCACCGACGGCGGAGAAGATCGAGTCACTGGGCGCCGGCTGGGTCGCCGAGGAGGCGCTCGCGATCGGCGTGTACTGCGCCCTCGTCGCGCCCTCCGTGCCGGACGCCCTGCTGCTGTCCGTCAACCACTCGGGCGACAGCGACTCCACCGGCTCCGTCTGCGGCAACCTGCTGGGCGCCCGGCACGGCGACCACGGCCTCCCGCACGCATGGCTGGAGCGGGTCGAGGGCAGGGCGCAGATCGCCGCGCTCGCCGACGACCTCGCGGCCGAAGGCGTGCGGCGCTGATCCTGGGGGAACCGTCTGACCAGGGCCGCCGCGCGCAGGCTGTGGCAGGCTGAACGCGAACCATCCCCTGCAGGAAGGAGCGAGGCCATGCCCCTCGAACCGCTGTCGCAGAAGGAGATCGAGGACCGGCTCGCGGAGCTGCCGGGCTGGACGTCGGACGGCGACCGCATCGCCCGCTCCTACCGGCTCGCCTCGCACTTCGCGGCCACGGCGATGGTCGTGCACATCGCCCAGGTCCAGGAGGAGCTCGACCACCACTCCGACCTCACCCTCGGCTACAACACGGTGTCCCTCACCGTGAACACGCACACCGTGGGCGGCGTGACCGAGCTGGACTTCGCACTCGCCCGCAGGATCGAGGAGCTCGCCCCCGGCCACGGGGCACAGTGACGCGCGTGCTCGACTACGACAAGGAAGCCGAGCGGTACGACGCCTCGCGCGGCGGCGAGCCCCGGGCTGCCGCCGCGGCCCAGGCCGTGCTGGACCTGCTGCCGGACGGGACCCGGCGGCTGCTCGACGTCGCCTGCGGCACCGGCATCGTGACGCGGCGGCTCGCCGCCGGGCGGGACGGCCTCTGTGTGACCGGCGTCGACCTCGCGCCCGCCATGGCCCGGCAGGCCGCCACCCGCCTGCCCGGCGCCGTCGTGCTCGCCGACGGCCGCCGGCTGCCGTTCCCGGGCAACGGCTTCGACGCCGTCACCAGCGTGTGGTTGCTGCACCTCGCGCAGTCCGCGCAGGACGTACGCACCCTCGTCGGCGAGTGCGCCCGTGTGCTGCGGCCCGGCGGGGTCTACGTCACCACCGTCGACAAGGGCGCCGCGCACAACGTGGGCAGTGACATCGACGCCGTCATGGCATCCCGCCCGCCCCGCCCGGCCCGGGACGCGGCGGACCTCGTCGAGTCGTACGCACTCGGCCACGGCCTGGCCCCGGCCGGCGGGGCCGGCTTCACGGGTCACGGCCAGGGCCGCAGCCCTCGCCGCACGATGGCCGACCTGCGCCGGGGCTGGTTCGTCACCGTGCCGCCCGGCGGCGCGCTCGCCGACGGTTTCGCCGCCCGCCTGGCGAAGCTCCCGGACCAGGACCGGCCCCGGCCGGACCCGGTGTTCACGCTCCGCGCGTTCCGCAAGACCGAGTGAAGTCCATGGTCCAGTTGGTCAGCCAGGACTCACCGCCGTCCGTGGAGAACGCCTGCTCCCAGCGTGCCGTGGTGGCCGAGATGCCGGACCAGACAAACCGCACCCGTACGTCCTTGCCGTCGTGGACGTCGTCGCCGTAGAAGGCGCCGCGTTCGCCCTCGAAACGCCCGAACACCGGCGGGAACAGTGTGCCGGTGCGGCTGGAGGACCAGGTCAGCGACCACTGCTCGGTCTCCCGGTCGAAGAGCCGCAGCGTCAGCCCCTTCGAGCCCAGGTGCGGCATGTCGATCTCGTCGAGGTTCGCGGCCCCGTCGAACAGCGGTTGGCAGCGGCTGGTGGCCGGGAACTCCTCCCAGTCGCTGCCGGGGTCGAGGAAGTCGGTGCGGCGGCGGTGGCGGACCTCCCACTCGCCGTGGAAGAAGTCGAAGTCGTGCGGGCTGCTCATGTGCGGTCTCCAGTGGTTCCGTCGGGCCGGGAATCGGCCAAGTAGGCCGCCAGATCCGGGACTTCGGGCGCGAGCATGTGCCGCACCCAGGCGTCCCGTTCGTGCAGGATCGGCGGGAGCTCCCAGACGCAGCCGATCCAGGGCAGGTCGGGGACGACGAAATGCGTGGGGTCGCGGTCCGGGCAGCCCAGCACCGGCTGTCCCGCCGACGCGCCCTTGAAGTGCAGGACGTTGTCCCACACCCAGCTGTAGACGTTCAGATAGGCGCCGTCGTCGCCGCCCCGGTGCAGTACGACGAACGTCGCCGGGGGTGTGCCGTCCGGCTCCGGGAGCAGCTCCGGCAGGATCGCGTACGCCGCCCGCTCCACCTCGGGCGCGATGCCCGCGGGGTCGGCGGTGACGTGGTAGCGCTTGATGTGCCGCCCGGCCACCTCGATAGGCGGCGGCACGGTCAGCAGTTTCTCGGCGAAGGCGGGGGTCTCCGTAAGGGCCATGGCAGGACGTTATGACCGCTTCACTGACATCCTGTGGCAGTGAAGTCCAGCCGACTCGTCTCGATCCTCCTGCTGCTCCAGACCCGCGGCCGGATGACCGCCGCCCAACTCGCCGAGGAGCTGGAGGTGTCGGTGCGCACGGTCTACCGGGACGTCGAGGCGTTGAGCGCGGCCGGCGTGCCGCTGTACGGCGACGCGGGCCACTCCGGTGGCTACCGCCTGCTCGACGGCTACCGCACCCGCCTCACCGGCCTGACCAGCGACGAGGCCGAGGCCCTCTTCCTCGCCGGCGCCCCCGGCCCCGCGGCCCAACTGGGCCTCGGCTCCGTGCTGGCCGCGGCCCAGCTCAAGGTCCGTGCCGCCCTGCCCGCGGAACTGCGCACCCACGCCGACCGGATCAGCGGCCGCTTCCACCTCGACGCACCCGGCTGGTACGCCGACGCCGACGAGACGCCACACCTCCCGGCGGTGGCCGACGCGGTCTGGAACTGCCGCGTCCTGCACGTCCTGTACCGCCGCTGGCGTGAGCCCACCGACGTGGAGCGCCGCCTGGAGCCGTACGGACTCGTCCTGAAGGCGGGCCGCTGGTACGTCGTCGCGGGACCCGGACCCCGCACCTTCCGCGTCGATCAGATCCTTCAACTCACCTCCTCTCAGGCGGAGTTCACGCGCCCCGCCGACTTCGACCTGGCCGCGTACTGGAGGGCGTACCAGCGCGACTTCCACGACCGGCTGTACCGCCGGGAGGCGGTGGTGCGGCTGGCTCCCGGAGTGACCCTCGACCGCGCGGCCGGCCACCGTAAGGAGAAGGACGGCTGGACCAGGGTCACCGTCCCCATCGAGTCCGTCGACCACGCACACGCCGAGTTCCTGCGCCTCGGCATCGGCATCGAGGTGCTCCAGCCGCCCGAACTGCGCGAGAGGATCGCCCGGACGGTGGCCGAACTGGCCGAGAGATACGGCAACTTCGGCACGCACGGCGGCGACTGAGGGAGCGGAACCCGTCCGTCCTCCCGAGGAGGTACGTCACGTGCAGCACCCGCGCAAGCACCGCAGACGCCGGGCCGCGTTCGCCGCGACCCTCGCCACCGCAGCCCTGGCCGCCGCCGGGCTCACCACCCTGAACGGCGCCGGAACGGCCGAGGCCGCCACCGCCCGCCAGGTCGAGAAGCTCGACCGGGGCGTGGTCAGCGTCCACACCGCCGACGGCAACCTGGTCGGCTGGCGCTGGCTCGGCACCGACCCGAACGACGTCTCCTTCAACGTCTACCGGGCCGGTACGAAGGTCAACGCGACGCCGATCACCGGCTCCACGAACTACTTCCACTCCGGCGCCCCCGAACAGGCCGACTACACCGTCCGCGCCATCGTGAACGGCGTCGAGCAGGGCGACTCCGTGCACGCCGTCCAGTTCCGCCCGGGCTACAAGGACGTCCCGATCAGCCCGCCCGCCGGCGGAACGACCCCCGACGGAGTGGCGTACACCTACGAGGCCAACGACGCCTCCGTCGGCGACCTCGACGGCGACGGCGCCCTCGACATCGTCCTCAAGTGGCAGCCCACCAACGCCAAGGACAACTCCCAGTCCGGCTACACCGGCAACACCGTCGTCGACGGCATCAAGCTCGACGGCACCCGGCTGTGGCGCGTCGACCTGGGCCGCAACATCCGCTCGGGCGCGCACTACACGCAGTTCCAGGTGTACGACTACGACGGCGACGGCAAGGCCGAGGTCGCCATGAAGACGGCCGACGGCACGCGCGACGGCACGGGCACGGTGATCGGCAGCTCGTCGGCCGACCACCGGAACGCGTCCGGCTACATCCTTTCCGGTCCCGAGTACCTGACCATGTTCAACGGCCGGACCGGCAAGGCGATGGGCACGGTCGACTACGTCCCGGCTCGCGGCACGGTCTCGTCCTGGGGCGACTCCTATGGCAACCGGGTCGACCGATTCCTCGCCGGCACCGCGTACTTGGACGGCTCCCGTCCCTCCCTCGTGATGGCCCGCGGCTACTACACCCGTACGGTCGTCGCCGCCTGGGACTGGCGAGGCGGAAGCTTCACGCGGCGCTGGACCTTCGACACCAACTCCTCCACCAACAGCGGCAAGGGATTCGACGGCCAGGGCTCACACAGCCTGTCCGTCGGGGACGTCGACGGCGACGGCAAGGACGAGATCGTCTACGGCTCGATGGCCGTCGACGACAACGGCAACGGCCTGTGGACCACGCGGACGGGCCACGGAGACGCGCAGCACCTGGCCGACCTCGACCCCGCGCACGCGGGCCTGGAGTACTTCAAGGTCTCGGAGTCGGCCGGGCAGCCGGCCGAGCTGTACATCGACCCCGCGGGCGGCACCGTGAACTGGAAGCTCGCCGCCTGCTGCGACAACGGCCGGGGCGTCGCCGGGGACATCTGGGCGGGCAACGACGGCGCCGAGATGTGGTCCGCCTCCGACACCTCCGTCCGGGACGAGGCCGGCGCCGCCAAGGGCCGCGAGCCGTCCTCGGTCAACTTCCTGTCCTGGTGGGACGGCGACACCGTCCGCGAACTCCTCGACGGCACCCGCATCGACAAGTACGGCACCTCGTCCGACACCCGCCTGCTCACCGGCTCCGGAGTCTCCTCCAACAACGGCACGAAGGCCACGCCCGTCCTGTCCGGCGACATCCTCGGCGACTGGCGCGAGGAGGTCATCTGGCGCACGAGCGGCAACACGGCCCTGAGGATCTACTCGACGCCGCACGAGACGACCACGAAGATCACGACCCTGCTCCACGACACGATGTACCGCACGGGTCTGGCCTGGCAGAACACCGCTTACAACCAGCCGCCGCACCCGAGCTTCTTCATCGGCAACGGCATGCCGACTGCGCCGCGCCCGACCGTCCACACCCCGTGAACGATGGTGGGTGCGCACCCCACGGGAGGCGCGCACCCACCGGTTCGGGGCGACGTGAGGCCCAGCTGAAGCCGCCGGAGTTCAATTCAGGTCCGACGTATCGCCGTAGACGACCCCGCGCCCGTTCGTCGCCACGTGCACCCGCCCGTACACCCGCGGATCACCCGTGATCGCCGCACCCGTCCAACCCCACCGGTGGGCGTCGTCGTTGATGCGCGTCCAGGTCGCGCCCCCGTCCGTCGACCGGAAGATGCCGCGGACGCCGCCGATCTTCGCGCTGGTGTAGAGGGTCTGGTACGACGCGCCCGTGGCCGCCTAGCCGAAGCCGATGGTGTCGGCCTGCTCGACGCCGGGGAGCTTCGTCACCCTTCACGCCGGGCAACGCCTTGAAGCGGACGCCGTCACCGCTCGGCAACCCGGTAGCCGAGGACGCGGTGAAGGTCGCGCCGCCGTCCGTACTGGCGTAGAACTTCCCGGACTTGAACCCGTGGAAGGTCTGGGGGTCGACCCGGTCGGACTCGACGATCGCCCCGGCCGGGATACCGCTCGACGCCTGCACGGGGGTCCCTTCTTCGAAGAGGGTGGCGTGGGCGTCCCAAGGGCGCGGGGAACTGCGCGACCAGCCACAACCAGCCGGCAGTCGCCGTACTCCCGCGCCCCCAGTCGCTCTGCGAACCGCTACTCGAGCAGCTCCGCATACGAGCCCATGGCCAACGCAATGTCCGCCTGAGCCCAGAACCGGTGATACGTGAACGACGGCGCCGCCCCGCCCGCGAGATACGCCTCGATCTTCGACCAGGCCGGATCGTCCTCGTAGAACGACCGGATCGAATCGAAGGTCGACGACGAGTTGATCGCGTCACCGTTCGGCATCGTGCCGCTCCACCCGCTCGGGACGTAGATCGCGTCGTCGAAGCGGTTGTAGTCGGCGCGGGTCTCCGGGACGGCGATGCCGAGGTCGTCCTGGTGGTTGTCCCACATGCCGTCGAGCAGTGCCTTGGCCGTGGCCGCGGCCTGCGTGTCACCGGAGCGGTCGGCGTAGTACGTCAGGGTCTTGGCGTACGAGGCCGCCACGCCGACGTCGTTGGTGTAGTCGGCGACGGTGACGTGAAGTCCGGTGTTGGCGCCCGGACTTGACGCGTTCCAGGTGTCGGGCTGCCCCGACCACTGGAGCGTGGACGGGAACCTGAAGGTGCCGTCCGGGTTGACGGTGGTGTGGGACAGCGCCCAGTCGACCCACTTGTCGAGGACCGCCTTGGCAGCCGCGTTCCCCGTCTGCTGGTAGTACTCGGCCACCCGCTCCATCGACCACGCCTGGAAGCCGAACCACTGGTTGGAGGGCGGGTCATGGTAGACGGGCTGCTGGTCGTAGTACATGCCGTAGAAGGTCGACTTCCCGGCCGGCGGGGTCGCGTACCGGCCCGCCCAGCTGTTGGTCGCCCCGCCCGCGATCGCGCCCTCGCCGGCCTGCAGCCAGCGATAGAACTCGACCTGCCGCTCAAGGGACTTGGCCCAGTCCGCCTGCCCCGTCGCCGACTTCGGCTTCAGATCGGCATACGCGCTGAGCGCATACGCGGCCATCGGGTTCTGGTAGCCGCCGTGCGCATGGCTGGAGCCGATGCGCCAGGCCCAGCCCGCCGAGGTGTCGGTGGCGCCGCCCCAGGCGTAGTACCAGGAGAGCAGGTAGTGCGAGGAGTCCTTGCCGGTGCCGGCGGGACAGGCGGCGGGTCCCACGCAGTTGCCCACCTTCTTGAAGTACTTGTCGTACATCGCGTAGCGCAGGTAGTCGCCCATCTTCGCGGCCTTCGTCACGGTCGCGGAGATGTCACCGCCCTTGCCCTGCTCGTCGGCCCACTTGTCGGCCCAGTACGCGGCCTGCACCGCACGGGCGTCGGCGTCCGGGGCGTTGGTGAACTTCCACTGCTTGGCATACGACGCGTCACTGGTGAAGAGGTCCAAGTACCCGTTCTTTCCGCCGTACTTGAACTGATCACAGGTCGGCTGAGGCACCGTCTCCCACACCGACTCCTGCACACCGCGCTGGAAGGTGTTGATGTACGACGGCCCCGTGTCCGACGGCCCCGCCTCGCACTTGCCCGGCGAGTTGCCGTAGCCGTAGGTGTTGTCGACGTCCTGCAGCCAGTGCATGCCGTACACGTCGTCCGTGCCGTACGCGCTCTTCAGCTCCCCGGCGATCGGGTCCGAACCGGCCGAGACCGACGCGTCGAGCTTCGCCGGGTACTCGTTCGGGGTGTCGAGCTCGGGCGCGTAGGTCGCCGGCTTCGAGGCGTTGTAGAAGGAGTTGGTCGGCTGGTCGGCGTGGGTCGGGATCATGTACTTCTCCATGATTTCCCAGGCGCCGTTGAACTTGGACCAGTCGCCCGTGACCTTGCCGTACATCGCCTGCAGCCAGAGAAGGTAGCTGTAGGCCTCGGACGTGGTCTCGTGGCCGTGGTCCGGCGCCTCGACGATCAGCGTCTCGACCGAGTGGTAGGGGATGCCCTCGGGGGAGAAGTAGCCGTTCGCCGGGTTGGTGATCTTGCCGTACAGCTCCAGGAAGCGGGCGTCGTACGCCTTCGTCGCCGCGATCTGGGTCACGTTGACCGACGCCTTCGCATGGCCGTTGGCCGTCGACTCGAAAGTCGCCGCGCCGGTACCGGAGTTGTCGGCGGTGATGGTCACCTGCTGTGCGGTGTTCCAGTTCGAGGGCGTGAAGGTGAGCGAGGCGCCACCGGTGACCGACAGACCCGAATTGCCGCCGGTGCGGGCTGTGGTGACCGTGACGTCGGCCGACGGTCGGGTCGACAGCTTGATGTCGTACGAGGCCGTCCTGCCCTGCTGGACGGGGAGTTGAGTCTGTGAGGCCACCACGGCGGGGCCCGAGGCGACCGTGATGCCGACCGGCGTGGAGTCCGCGGACGCGCCCAGGCTGTCGTACCCCTTCGCGAGGAGCGAATGACTGCCCACGGTCAAGCTGGAGACCGAGAGCGAGTACGGCGCCGTCGTGTCCGTGCCCAGCAGTGTCGTGTTGTCGTAGAACTCGACCCTGCTGATCGTCGCACCGTCCGCGGCAGCGGCGGTGGCCGCGAGCGGGACGGCGTCGCCCTGTGCGTAGACGGCGCCCGCCGCCGGGCTGGTCAGCACGGTGATGGGGGGCTGGTGGGCGCCGGTGCAGCTCGTGCCGTTGATCGCGAAGTTCGTGGGGGCGGTGTTGGTGCCGCTGTAGGCGAACTGCGCGCCGGTGGTGACAGCGGCTCCGGCGGCGATGCGCCCGTTGTGGCCGGCGTTCTTCACGGTGACCGACTGGCCGGACTGCGACCAGGTGCCGTTCCAGCCGTTGCCGAGCTTCTGGTTGCCCGCGTAGCCGTACGTCAGGGTCCAGCCGTCGATGACGTCCGTGCCGCGGTTGGTGATCGTCAGGTCCGCGGTGAAGCCGGAGCCCCAGTCGTTGGTCCGGTAGTCGACACTGCACTGAAGTGCCGCCGCCTGAGCGGGAGTCGACCCCGTGCTCAGCATGGTCAGGGGAAGCGCCAGGGCCGCAACGACGGCCGTCCAGAACCGTCGTACGCCTCTGCGTCTGCGTGGGGGATGCACGTGCTGGTTCCTCCTTGCGGCTCGGAGAAGTCAAGGCTTGAACCAGTGGGAGCGCTCCCATAGTGGAGATGGGGGTGCGAGGGGTCAAGATGCTTGAAGAGTCGAAAAGATTCGATGCGTTCCGTTGAGTAAAAGTCAGCAACTCCCCTGTCCTTCACCGACACTTGGCGCTAGCTTCATGGACACCAGTGGGAGCGCTTCCATCAGTCGACGCGTCCGTCACGACGCGCCGGAGCTGTGAGGAGTCGCTCATGCGACACCCCCCGCGTTCAGTACTTTTAGCCGTCATCGGCACCTCCTCCTTGCCTCTTGCGCGCCCTGCACGGACGGACCGTCAGCACCCGCAACCAAGAAGGAACCCGCACTCATGACTCGTACCAGAACTGCGATGCTCGCCGCCCTGGCACTGGTCGCCGGGGCCTCGGGGACCGCGCTCGCCGCGGACCCCGGCGGAATCGGCACGGCCGCCGTCCCCTGCACCGTCGACTACAAGGTGCAGAACCAGTGGGACACCGGCTTCACCGCCGCCGTGACGGTCACCAACCAGGGTGCCGCCAAGTCCAACTGGTCGGTGAAGTGGTCGTACGCCGGAAACCAGAAGGTCACCAGCGGCTGGAACGCCAGGATCAGCCAGAGCGGCGCCGCGGTGACCGCCGCCAACGAGACCTACAACGGAACCCTGTCGACGGGCGGTTCGGTCAGCTTCGGCTTCCAGGGCTCCTACAGCGGCACCAACGCCGTCCCGGCCACCTTCACCCTCGACGGCGTGACCTGCAACGTCGACGACGGCTCGGGCCCCACGGATCCCACCGACCCGACCGATCCCGGCCCGACCGGCCCGAAGGTCGACAACCCGTACTCCGGCGCCAAGGTGTACGTGAACCCGGAGTGGTCCGCGAAGGCCGCCGCCGAGCCGGGCGGCAGCCGGATCGCGAACCAGCCGACCGGCGTCTGGCTCGACCGCATCGCGGCCATCAACGGCGTCAACGGCGGCATGGGTCTGCGCGACCACCTCGACGAGGCCCTGACCCAGAAGGGCTCCGGCGAACTCGTCGTCCAGCTGGTGATCTACAACCTGCCCGGACGTGACTGCGCGGCCCTCGCCTCCAACGGTGAGCTCGGCCCGACGGAGCTCGGCCGGTACAAGACCGAGTACATCGACCCGATCGCCGCGATCCTCGCCGACCCGGAGTACGCCTCGCTGCGGATCGTGACGACCATCGAGATCGACTCGCTGCCCAACCTGGTCACCAACACCGGCAGCCGGCCCACGGCCACCCCGCAGTGCGACGTGATGAAGGCCAACGGGAACTACCAGAAGGGCGTCGGTTACGCCCTGGGCAAGCTCGGTGACGCGCCCAACGTCTACAACTACATCGACGCCGGGCACCACGGCTGGATCGGCTGGGACGACAACTTCGCCGCCAGCGCCGCCGTGATGAAGGAGGCAGCCACCTCGGAGGGCGCCACCGTCAACGACGTGCACGGCTTCATCGCCAACACGGCCAACTACAGCGCCCTGAAGGAGAACAACTTCACCATCAACGACTCCGTCGGCGGCAAGTCCGTCCGCGAGTCCAAGTGGGTCGACTGGAACCGGTACACCGACGAGCTGTCCTTCGCGCAGGGCTTCCGCAACCAGCTGGTCACGACCGGGTTCAACTCGGGCATCGGCATGCTGATCGACACGTCGAGGAACGGCTGGGGCGGCAGCGCACGGCCTGCCGGTCCGGGCGCGACGACCGACGTCGACACCTACGTCAACGGCGGCCGCTACGACCGCCGGATCCATGTCGGCAACTGGTGCAACCAGTCCGGCGCCGGCCTCGGCGAGCGCCCGCAGGCCAATCCGGCGGCCGGGATCGACGCGTACGTCTGGATCAAGCCGCCGGGGGAGTCCGACGGCGCCAGCCGGGAGATCCCGAACGACGAGGGCAAGGGGTTCGACCGGATGTGCGACCCGACCTACACGGGCAACCCGCGCAACGGCAACAACCTGTCCGGCGCCCTGCCCGACGCTCCGCTGTCGGGGCACTGGTTCTCGGCGCAGTTCCAGCAGCTGATGCAGAACGCCCATCCGGCGTTGTGACGGTTCGGTGGTGACGTCGGCTGCGGGTTGTCCGTGGCCGGTCGCGCCCGCGCGGCGGAGCCGCACATAGGTACAGCCCCGCGCCCCTGTAGGGCGTCGTAGTCCGCCGGGGCGTGGACCGTTCTCCTGGTCCAGGCCCCGGCGGATCGCCGATTTTTGCTCCCGTTTGTTGCCGTTCCGGCAACGACGGTGGCCCCGCGGCGGTGCGTCGGCGCACGCTGGCCTCATCCGAAGGAGAGGCTGACGAGCATGGCGCACAACCACCACTCAGACCGGCATGCCGGTCACCACCACCACGACCACACCGACGTCGACTGGGCCGAGATGGGCCCGGAGCTGGAGGCGCAGGCGGAGCTCTTCACGCCCCTCTACGAGCACACCATGGCCTGGCTGGCCAAGCGGCAGACCGAACCGGGGCTGATCGTCGACGCGGGCAGCGGCCCCGGCGTCATCGCGTGCCTGCTCGCCGACACCTTCCCCGGCGCCCGTGTGGTCGCCGTGGACGCTTCCGAGCCGCTCCTGGCGCGGGCCGGCGCGCGGGCCGGGCGGCTCGGTGTCGCCGACCGCTTCGGCACCCTCACCGGTGAACTCCCGGACGTACTGGACGACTTGGACTATCCCGCCGATCTGCTGTGGGTCGGCCGCACCCTGCATCACCTCGGCGACCAGCGGGCCGCCCTCGCCGCGTTCGCCGCCCGCCTCGCCGTAGGCGGCACGCTGGCGCTGCAGGAGGGTGGTCTGTCGGCCCGGTACCTGCCGCGCGACGTCGGCTTCGGGCGGCCCGGGCTGCAGGCGCGCCTCGACGCGCTGGAGGAGGAGTGGTTCGCCGCGATGCGCGCGGACCTGCCCGGCACCGTCGTGGAGACCGAGGACTGGCCCGCCCTGCTCGCCGCGGCCGGCCTCAGGCCCAGCGGCACCCGCACGTTCCTCCTCGACCTGCCCGCCCCGACCACGGACCGCGCCCGCGCCTACGTCGCCGCCACCCTGACCCGCACCCGCGACGGCATCGGCGACCACCTCGAAGCCGACGACCGCGCGACCCTCGACCGGCTCCTCGACCCGGACGACAAGGCGAGCGTGTATCACCGGCCGGATCTGTTCCTGCTGGCGGCACAGACCGTGTACACGGCCGTACGGACGAAGTGACGACGGTCAGCGCCCGCCACTCGTCCCCCTCCTCGGTGCCTTGACTTCGAGAGCTCTCCAAGTGATGGACTCCCCTGCGTCCGAACTGCACACAGAACGTCGCACAGAACGACACGGAGAACGACACACAGGGGGATCACCATGACCGACTCACCCGTCGCGCTCATCACAGGCGGTGGCAGCGGCATCGGCGCCGCGGTCGCACGGCAGCTGCTGGAGGCCGGACACCGGGTCACCGTCACCGGCCGGGGCGAGGCGCGGCTTCGTGACTTCGCGGAGGGGCTCGGGAATCCGGAGGGCCTGCTGACGGTCGTCGGGAACGCGGCCGACCACGGTGACGTCCGGACGGCCGTCGAGGCCACGCTCAAGGCGTTCGGCCGACTGGACACCGTCGTCGCCAACGCCGGTTTCGCGACCCACGACTCGGTCGCCGAGGGTGACCCGGCCGGATGGACCGAGATGGTGCTGACCAACGTCCTCGGCCCGGCCCTGCTGATCCGCGCCTCCGTCGACGCCCTCAAGGAGACCCGCGGCCGGATCGTCCTCATCGGCAGCGTCGCCGGGTTCGTGCCCGGGCCGGGGAACATCTACGGGGCGACGAAGTGGGCGGTGACCGGGCTCGCCGAGAACACCCGGCGACAGGTCACCGACTGGGGCATCGGCGTGACCCACATCGCGCCGGGCCGGGTGGAGACGCCTTTCTGGGACGCCCACGGCAGTCTGCCGCCCGGGCATCTGCTGACCGCCGACCAGATCGCCGACTCGGTGGTGTGGGCCGTCCGGCAGCCCGACGGCGTGGACGTCAACACCGTCGTCGTACGGCCGCTCGGACAGCCCAACTGACCTGACTCCCGGCTCGGTCACCGGGCATCAGCTGCCCCCGGCGAACTCCTTCGCCAGCTTCTCGCCCAGCGAGGCCGCCGCACTGCGGCTCTCGATGGGCGAGACCTGGGAGTTCTTGAAGAGGATGTACGTCACGCCGGAGGCGGCCCCGCCGGCGGCCGGGTCGGGGTCGATGCCGAGGGCCTCGGCGGCGGCGTAGGAGGCCTCGCCGATGATCTGCTGCGGGCCGGTGTCGCCGACCACGGCGTACAGCACCTGGTCGTCGTGGATGACCGCTGCCACGCCGCCGCCCTTGATGCCGGCGGCGCGGTAGTCCCAGGTGCCGCTGGGGCTGGGCACGACGACGTAGGGCAGGGTGTCGGACCGCAGGGGCTTGCCGTCGGACTGGTGGAACGCCGTGTCCGGAAGGAACCAGGGGTCGGTGGTCTCGTTGCAGTTGTCGGTGCGCCGGCCGTCGCAGTCGATGTCCATGTCGGCCGTCCAGAACACGGCACGCTTCGTGCCGCAGACGGGGACGGTGGCCGAGGCCGCCTGGTCGGTGCGGTACCTGCTCTTCGAGATCTGTGAGCAGGACGTCACCTTCGCGAGCAGGTCGGCCGCGCTCACGCCGGCTTCTTCGGGTTCCGCCGGCCGGGCGCCGGCGGGGAGCGCCGCGGTGGCGAGCAGCGCGGCTCCGGCGGCCGCCGCGAGGATCAGTCTTCGGGTGCGCACTGTGGGGGTGGCCCTTCCATCGGGAAAGTTTCCTTACTGATGGCTGATTGCGACGCCATGCCCCCAGTAGAAGACTGGATGTATAGAAAAGTTCGCATATGCCCGGATTTCCGGGAGGTGTCATGTTCGTACGCGCCGTCTACACGACCGGTGATCCCGCGAAGATCGACATGGCCATCAGGGCGATGAACACCCAGGGCCGCGACCTGCTGGAGGACCGTCCGGGATACCGGGGAGCGAGTGTCTTCGTGGACCGGGTCCTCGGGAAGCTGCTGGCAGCGAGCTGGTGGGAGTCGGAGCGGGCCCGGCGCAACAGCGACGAGGTGTTGCGCGAGCGCCGGTCGGCGATGCTGGAGCCGTTCGCGGGGACCGTGGCGGTCGACAACTACGAGGCGCTGGTCTTCCACCAGGTCCGGCAGCCGCGGGCGGGCGGCGGACTGCGGCTCACCAGGCTGGAGTTCGACCCGATGGACACGGACCTGCTCGCCGACACCTTCCGCGCGACGGTGGTGCCCAGGCTGGAGACCCTCCCCGGGCTGGCCAGGGCGTCCCTCATGGTCGACCGGGAGCGCGGCCGCGGGATGGCCGCAGCGGTCTTCGTCGACCAGACGTCCCTGGCGGCCTCCCGCGCGGGTCAGGCGGGGGCGCGGCACGAGGGCGCTGCCAAGGCGCACGTGTCCGTGATCGGGCTGGAGGAGTTCGAGGTCGTCCACACCGATGTGCGCGGTGACTGAGGCCGGTGACCGGGGTGATGCGTACGCGTCCGCCCGCCGCTCATACAGCTGAGCGGCGGGCGGAGTGCCGTACGAAAAACGGACGTCAGGCGTCGAACGTCGCCGGGTCGGGACCGATTCGCCGGTCCTCGTTCAGCGCGCTGATCGCCGCGAGGTCCTCGTCGTCCAGGCTGAAGTCGAAGACTCCGATGTTCTCCTTGATCCGCGACGGCGTCACGGACTTCGGGATCACGACGTTGCCCAGCTGCAGGTGCCAGCGCAGCACGACCTGCGCCGGGGTGCGGCCGTGCTTCTGCGCGATGGCGACGATCGCCGGAACCTCCAGCAGACCCTTGCCCTGGCCGAGCGGCGACCAGGCCTCGGTGGCGATGCCCTGCTCGGCGTGGAACTCGCGGGAGGCGTGCTGCTGCAGATACGGGTGCAGCTCGATCTGGTTGACCGCGGGGATGACCGACGTCTCGTCGATCAGGTGCCGAAGGTGCTCCGGAAGGAAGTTGGAGACACCGATCGCGCGGACGCGCCCGTCGGCGTGGAGCTTCTCGAACGCCTTGTAGGTGTCGACGTAGGTGCCCCGGGCCGGGAGCGGCCAGTGGATGAGGTACAGGTCGACGTAGTCCAGGCCGAGCTTCTCCAGCGACACGTCGAAGGCGCGCAGCGTGGCGTCGTAACCCTGGTCGCCGTTCCAGAGCTTGGTGGTGACGAAGATGTCCTCGCGGGGGACACCGGAGCCGGCGATGGCCTTGCCGGTGCCCTCTTCGTTGCCGTAGATCGCCGCTGTGTCGATGCTGCGGTACCCGGCCTCCAGGGCCGTCGCGACCGCCTGCTCGGCCTCGTCGTCCGGCACCTGCCAGACGCCGAAGCCCAGCTGGGGCATCTCGACGCCGTTGTTGAGGATGATCGGGGGGACCTTGCTGCTCACGAGCTCTTGATCCTTACGGTTGTCGTCAGGTGGTACTCACCATCGTCAACGATCACGGGCGCCCATGCATTCCGGACCGGAGAAAAAGGCAGGACTCACGCCTGGTACAGCGCGTCGACCTCGCCCGCGTAAGCGTTCTCGATCGCCTTGCGCTTCAACTTCAGCGACGGCGTGAGCAGTCCGTGCTCCTCGGTGAACGGCTGCGCGAGGATACGGAACGTGCGGATCGACTCGGCCTGCGAGACAAGGGTGTTGGCGGCGACGACCGCGCGCCGCACCTCGGTCTCCAGGTCGGCGTCGCGGACCAGCTGGGCCGGGGTCATCTGGGGTTTGTCGCGCATCATCAGCCAGTGCTCGACGGCCTCCTGGTCGAGGGTGACCAGGGCCGCGATGTACGGGCGGTCGTTGCCGACGACGATGCACTGGGAGACCAGCGGATGGTCGCGGACGCGCTCCTCCAGCACGCCCGGCGAGACGCTCTTGCCGCCGGACGTGACCAGGATCTCCTTCTTGCGGCCGGTGATGGTGAGGTAGCCGTCCTCGTCGAGGGACCCCAGGTCACCGGTGGCCAGCCAGCCGTCGTGCAGGGCCTCGTCGGTGGCCTTCTGGTTGTTGAGGTAGCCCTGGAAGACGTTGCCGCCGTGCAGCCAGACCTCGCCGTCGTCCGCGATGTGCACGGTCGTGCCCGGGATGGGCTGCCCGACGGTGCCGTAGCGGGTGCGATAGGGCGGGTTGGCGGTCGCGGCCGCCGTGGACTCGGTGAGGCCGTACCCCTCGTAGACGTGGACGCCGGCGCCCGCGAAGAACAGGCCGAGCCGTCGGTCCATCGCCGAGCCGCCGGTCATCGCCTGCTTGATCCGGCCGCCCATCGCGGCCCGCATCTTGGAGTAGACGAGCTTGTCGAAGAGCTGGTGCTGCATGCGCAGACCGGCCGAGGGGCCGGGGCCGATGCCCCACGCCTTGGCCTCCACGGCGTCCGCGTACTTCACGGCGACCTCGACGGCCTTCTCGAAGGGGCCGGACTTGCCTTCCTTCTCGGCCTTGCGGCGGGAGGCGTTGAAGACCTTCTCGAAGATGTACGGCACGGCGAGGAAGAAGGTCGGCTTGAACGCGGCGAGGTCCGGCAGCAGCGCGGCCGCGTTCATCTGCGGCTGGTGGCCGAAGCGGACCTTGCCGCGGATCGCGGCGACCTGCACCATCCGCCCGAAGACGTGCGCGAGCGGCAGGAACAGCAAGGTCGCCGCCTCGTCGCCCTTCTTGGAGTGGAACACCGGCTCCCAGCGCTCGATGACCGTGTCCGTCTCGTGCATGAAGTTGCCGTGCGAGATGACACAGCCCTTGGGGCGGCCGGTCGTGCCCGAGGTGTAGATGATCGTGGCGATCGATTCCGGCGTGACCGCCTGCCGGTGGCGGTGGACCACCTCGTCGTCGAGGTGGGCGCCGTCGTCGTACAGCTCCTGCACGGCGCCCGAGTCCAGCTGCCACAGCTGGTGCAGCCGCGGCAGCCGGTCGATGACCGTGGCGATCGTCATCGCGTGGTCCTCGTGCTCCACGATCGCCGCCGACACCTCGGCGTCGTACAGCGTCCAGAAGCACTGCTCGGCCGAGGAGGTCGGGTAGATCGGCACCACCTGGGCGCCGATCGTCCACAGGGCGAAGTCGAAGAGCGTCCACTCGTACCGGGTAGGGGACATGATCGCGACCCGGTCGCCGAACCGGATGCCGCGGGCGAGAAGGCCCTTGGCGAGGGCGAGCACCTCGTCCCGGAACTCGGCGGCGGTGACGTCACGCCAGTTCCCGTGGTCGTCCTTGCGGCCGAGGGCGACATGGAGCGGGTCTTCCTGGGCATGCTGGAAGACGACGTCGGCCAGGCCGCCCACCGGCGGTGCCAACGCCAACGGAGGGTTGGTGAACTCGCGCAAACCCCGCTCCCCGCTCCGAATGGCCTCGGCTGACGCTCCGCGCAGCGCCGTGAAAGCTACCCCACCCGCGTTTCGGACGGGAGGGGGCCGGAAATCGACGGGCGCTCAGGTATGCACTGGTCAGGGCCGGAAAATGCGCTCACATAGGGAAGGGTCGGACAGAAAACTGACGGTTGAGTAAGTTTCGGGCCCGTAATCTCCACCGAATCTGTACGACCCGATTACCCGGTACGGGCCCTGTTGATCATGTCATCCCCTGCGAGCCGCCGTCTCCTCCTCTGTCAGCGTGCGAGTGGCCGGAGGTGTCACCCTGGCCTTGGTCACGGTCGGCCTCCTGACCAGCGCGAGGACCAGCGTGCCCGTCGGCGAATGCGGCGCGCAGGACGCCCTCCCCGAACACGTCCCGCGGCGCACCGGCGCCGCCGCCCGCAAGGGTGTGGGCCGCATCCGCGGGCAGCGTGTCCTGCATCCGCGAGGTCAGCACCGTGCCGAACAGGGCGATGCCCAGGGCGTACCCGAGCTGCCGGAAGGTGTTCACCGCACCGCCCGCCATTCCGGCCCGCTCCGGCGATACGGCGGCCGGCGCGGCACCCGCGATACCGGGCGACACCAGCCCCGTGTGGTATCAGGGCTTCGCCGTCGACCCGGCGTCCAGGACCGCCATGCAGTACTGGCCCGCCCCGATCAGCAGCAGCCCGCCGCCGATGGTGAGCCGCACCGACACCCCGTGCAGCCGCCGCCCGCCGGCCGCCGCGACCACGAACGACGCCAGCGACGGCCACAGGAGACGACCCCGCCGCGCACCGCGCTCATCCCGAGCAGGGTCTGCAACCAGATCGAGGTGTACGCCATGGCACCGAACGCCGCCGCGTTGAACCCGCCGCTCCACCACGAGGAAGCAGGCCAGCGCCAACGCCGCCCCGGCGAACCACACCAGCGTCCACGTTGCGCCCCACCCATGGCTTCCGGCCCGCACGGCCCCGTACGTCAGGGCCCCCGCGAAGGCCACGAACGTCACCGTGCCCGCCCAGTCGATACGACGACCGCGCGCACCCCGCGACTCCGGCACCACCCGCAGCGTCAGCCACACCGCGGCCACGCTCACCGGCAGATTGACGTAGAAGATCCACCGCCGGCCCGGCCCGGGGCGGTGTACGTCGACGTGGCGTACAACTCCGAGACCATCGGCTTTCCGGTCGGCGCCGTCCTGTGGATCACCACCACCCCGGCCGCCCTGACCGCGGTGGGTGAGGCCCTCGCCACCCACGACGAGATCGCCCACGCCGCGGCGACGGCGGGGCCGTGCAGCATCGTGGCGACGGCGGTGGTGCGGAACACGGCCGACCTGTACGCGTACCTGAGCGGGCCACTCGGGCGGCTGGAAGGCGTACAGCACGTGGAGTCGTCGGTGTTTCTGCGACGCGTGAAGCAGCTGACGCATCAGCGCCCGCCGCGCTGAAGCGCCCCCGCCCTAACGCCGGTGCAACCGGTCCCCGCCCGCCAGAATCGCCCCCGCCAACGCATCCGCGGCCCCCTGAGCCGCCGTTCGGCGCCGGCCGTGCACCAGCACGAAGTCGACCCGCCCCAGCTCCGGCAGCCCCGATCGTTCGGGCACCCGCACCAGGCCCGGCGGAATCAGGCCCCGGGAGTGCGCCATCACGCCGAGCCCGGCCCGTGCCGCCGCGATCAGTCCGTTGAGGCTGCCGCTCGTGCACACGATCCACCAGTCACGCCCCTGCCGCTCCAGCGCCTCCAGCGCGAGCGCCCTGGTGATGCCCGGCGGCGGATAGACGATCAGCGGCACCGGACGGTCCGGCTCCAGGCGCAGCCGCTCCGCGCCGATCCACACCAGCCGGTCGTGCCAGACCAGGTCGCCCCGTCGGTCCTCGGGGCGCCGCTTGGCGAGCACCAGGTCCAGCTTCCCGGCCTCCAGTTGCTCGTGCAGGGTGCCTGAGAGTTCGACCGTCAGTTCCAGGTCGACCTCGGGGTGGTCGTAGCGGAAGCTCTCCAGGATCTCCGGCAGGCGGGTCAGCACGAAGTCCTCGGACGCGCCGAAGCGGAGCCGGCCGCGCAGCCGGGTACCGGTGAAGAAGGCCGTCGCCTGCTCGTGCACCTCCAGGATCCGGCGGGCGAAGCCGAGCATCGCCTCGCCGTCCTCGGTGAGCTCCACGGAGTGCGTGTCCCGGGTGAACAGCGGCCGCCCCGTGACGTCCTCCAGGCGGCGTACGTGCTGGCTGACGGTCGACTGGCGCAGGCCGAGGCGGCGGGCTGCCTGAGTGAAGCTCAGGGTCTGCGCCACCGCGAGGAACGTGCGCAGATGGGACGGATCGTACATGCCCCGAGCCTAGCGCGGGTTATCGCAGAACGTGATGACAGTCAGAGTGGTATGCCGGATTCCCGATCGCTGATCGTCGGAGGACGATGGGGAGGGCACGTCCGTGCCGGGAACCCGAAGTTCAGCGAAGCGACAGCCAGTACGACAGCGAAGTAGTGGAGCACAGTGAAACGCCTGCAATGGCCGCGTTGGATGCCGATCGACCCGTACATCCTGCTGCTGCTCGGGACCGTGGGCCTCGCGGCCCTCCTCCCGGCGCGCGGGACGGCCTCCGATGTGGCGTCCGGTGCCTCCACGGCCGCGATCGCCTTCCTCTTCTTCCTCTACGGCGCCCGGCTGTCCACCCGTGAGGCGATGGACGGCCTGAAGCACTGGCGACTCCATGTCACCGTCCTGGCCTGCACCTTCGTCGTCTTCCCACTGTTGGGGCTGGCGGCGCGCGGGCTCGTCCCGGTGCTGCTGACGCACCCCCTCTACCAGGGGCTGCTCTTCCTCACCCTCGTCCCGTCGACCATCCAGTCGTCGATCGCCTTCACCTCGATGGCCCGTGGCAACGTGCCCGCCGCGATCTGCGCGGGCTCCTTCTCCTCGCTGGTGGGCATCGTCATCACCCCCCTGCTCGCGGCGGCCGTGCTCGGCGGCAGCGGGGGCGGCTTCTCCGCCGACTCGGCGGTCAAGATCGTGCTGCAGCTGCTGGTGCCGTTCGTCGCCGGGCAGTTGCTGCGCCGCTGGATCGGCGGCTTCGTCACCCGGCACAAGAAGGTCCTCGGGCTCGTCGACCGTGGCTCGATCCTGCTGGTCGTCTACACCGCGTTCAGCGCGGGCATGGTCCAGGGCATCTGGCACCAGGTGAGCGCGGTCCAGCTGGGCGGGCTGCTCGCCGTCGAGGCGGTGCTGCTGGCCGTGATGCTGCTGCTGACCTGGTACGGCGCCAAGGCGCTGCGCTTCGACCGCGAGGACCGCATCGCGATCCAGTTCGCCGGCTCCAAGAAGTCCCTCGCCGCCGGGCTGCCCATGGCGAGCGTCCTGTTCGGCGCGCACGCATCGCTGGCGGTGCTGCCGCTGATGCTGTTCCACCAGATGCAGCTGATGGTGTGCGCGGTCATCGCCAAGCGCCGCGCCCACGACGCCGAGGCCCGCGAGACCGAGGGCGCCGCACCCGGCCCGGTCACCGCGTCTGTGCCAGCCGCAGAGTCACGAACCGCGGTCGGTACAGGGACACGTTCCGGTTGAGCTGCCCCGCGGCACTGCCCGGCTCCAGCCAGTTGACGTCGTAACTCAGGACGAGGCGTCCGTCGTCGCTCAACTCGGGGTGCGTCTGCGGGTTGTAGGCGGCGACCTGGCCGCCCTGCGGCAGCGCCGGGCTGAAGTCCTTCGTCGGCCCGTGCCAAGGGCCGGCGGGGGAGCACGCCCAGTACGACGTGACGGTCGTCAGCCCCTTCGTGCCCGCGGCCATCGTGAACAGGACGTACGTCCCCCGCACCCGCACCACCGAGAAGGCGCTCCCCACCCCCGTGCGCCGGCCGTCCCCGAGCACCGCACGCGGCCGGGCACCCGCCCCGGCCCACTCGGAGCCGTTCCAGTACTGCCAGGCACCCGGTTCGCCGAGCCTGCCCTCGGGCACCCGCGCCACGTACGCCTGCGAGGCCGGCCGGGACGCGGCCTGACCGTCGTCGCCGCCGAAGACGTACGTCCAGCCGTCCTCCTCGACCAGCGTCGTCCCGAACAGCACACGCCGGGACGGATCCGGCACCAGCTGCTGGTCGAGAACCTTCACCACCGACTCGACCCGCAGGTCGGGCAGCGTGAGCGTGGCGACCTCGGTGGCGGTGGGCACACCGAAGATCCAGGGCGGCTGCCCGGCCGTGCGCACCCAGAGCAGCACCCGCAGCACCTGCTCCGACGAGCCGGGGGAGCGGGGCTCGACGCGGGCCGCGACCGGCCAGCGCCACTGGTTCGGGGCGGGGTCGGGAAACAGCGGCGTGGCCAGCGTGCTCTCCAGGCGTCCGTCGCGCATGACGACCGCCGAGTTCCGCACCAGGGGAGCGGTGGCCTCCCGCCAGGTGTGGGACTCGCCGAACGGGTTGGGCGGCGAGTACACCTGGCCCAGGTAGGTGTCCGAGAACAGCCACAGCACGCGACCGTCCGGCAGCCGCACCGAGTGCGTACCGTCGCCGCCGGTCCAGTCGTCGGTGCGGGACGGGTTGTCGCCGTACCGGGAGAACTCGCCGGTGAGTCTGTCGTCGGCCGACCAGGCCGCGACCGAGTGCGGTGCACACGCGCCACCGCCCTCCCGTTCGCCGTCGTCCGGGAGGGCGGTGAGCAGCACGGCCGCGAGAACCAGGGCCAGGAGTACTCCCAGGCCGGTTCCCATGCGCTGCCGTGCTCGTGCGTCGTCGGGCACGCCCGGGACGTTAGTGGCCTCAGCGCACTTGGTCCATGGGCAGCCACAGGACGGTGTCGGAGGTGGCCGAAGACTTACCGCTCGTGCGGGCACGTGCCGCGGCCGTGAGCTCCGAGTCACCGAGCGCCCGGTTCCACACGTGGACGTCGTCGATCGCACCGGTCAGGAACGCCCTGCTGTCCATGCGCTGCCCGACATGCACGCCGAACGGCGAGTTACGGCTGACCGAACCGGCCACGTCCGTGGTGCTGATCGCCCTGCCGTCGACGAACAGCGTCAGCCGGCCGCCGCCGCGCCGCAGCGCGAGATGGTGCCACTCGCCGTCGTTGTGGGCGTCCCCGGCCCACACGGACGCCGTGCGCACCGTCCCGAAGCCCTCCCGGGTGGTGATCAGGCCCCGCACCCGGTCGCTGTCCGGCTCGCCGCGCAGCCAGATCTGTGGCTGGGTGCTGCCGATCCCGCCCATCCACAGGAACGGCTGCTCGCCGGAGGCCGCGGAATAGCGGAAGAACAGCGAGACCGTGAACTCGCCGGTGCCGAGCGGGAGTCTGGACCGGTACGGCAGCCGTACGGCGTCGTTGTCGCCGTCGAACTCGAAGGCGTTGCCCAGCACGCCGTCCGTCACCCTGGGTCCGCCGAGGACCGTCGCGCGGGGTGCGCTCGGGGCGAGGTCCGAGGTGGTCGGATCGGCGCCGCGCCGCGGTCCCAGCCAGTCCTCGTTGAAGCGGGCGAAGCGGATCTCGTCGCGCGCGTCCACGGCGCCGCCCTCGTACATCAGGCCCACTGTGGACGCGTCCACGTCCACCATGTCGGAGTAGCCCGACCAGTCCGTGGTGACGACCTTGCCGCGGTCCGCGCTGTCCCAGGTGGCGCCGCCGTCGTAGGAGGACCTGACCATCATGGTCCGCCGGCGGTCGGGGTCGCCGGGGGCGGACAGCAGCATCCGGTTGCCCAGGCGGAGCGTGGCGCCCTGGACCTGAGGCGTGTACAGGTCCGGAAGGTCGCGGAACGGGCCGGTGAAGGTGGAGCCGCCGTCCTTGCTGTACGTCTGGCTGCGATGGCCGAGATCGGTGCCGTCCTGCTCCCTGCCGCTGATCAGGATCGTGCCGTCCGTGCGCTCGGTGAGGGTCACCTCGGACGGCTTCTGCCGGAAGGTGCTGTCGGCCGCGGAGATGGGCCAGGAGTCGGTGGCGCCGACCTTCCAGGTGTCGCCGCCGTCATCGCTGACGATGAGCGCGGCGTGGTTGGTGCTGACCCGACTGCCGTCCCAGGTCTCGGTGTTGACGCCGAAGACGAGACGGCCGGTGTGCGGGCCCTTGGTGAGCTGGATGCCGTGCACGGGGCCCGTGGCGTACCAGGAGTTCCACTCCTTCGGCAGTATCTGGTCGCTCAGATCGCGCGGCGCGGACCAGGTCGCGCCGTCGTCGTCGCTGTACTGCAGATGAGGGGTGCGATCACACGGCACGGTGCAACTGCCGCTGTCCGTGCGGCCCGTGTTGTACGTTTCCGCCAGCAGGATGCGGCCGGTCTCCCGGTCCACGATCGGTGCCGGGTTGCCGTGCGTGTCGCCGGCGCCCTTGCTGACGACCTGGAGCGGCCCCCAGGTGCGGCCGCCGTCCGTCGACCGCTTGAGCACGATGTCGATGTCGGCGGCGTCGCCGCAGTTGAGCACCCGCCCCTCGGCGAACGCCAGCAGGGTGCCGTCCTTGGACTTCACGATCGCCGGAATGCGGAAACAGGCGTACCCGGGATCCTGGGACGCCTTGAAGAGGACCTGCTGCTCGAACGACGGTGTCTTGGTGGCCGGTTGGGACTCGGCCGGACTTAAGGTCGCGGCCGTCGCGAGGGTGGCGACGGCCGTGACCAGGGCAGCTCTGAGACGTGCGCGAACTCTTGAAGGCATGGTGCGGCCCGCCCCTTCATCGTCTGGTCATGCGTCCAGGCATCCGAACATTCGGACATCCCACGTCCAAAGTGCGCATCACAGACGTTAGTTGGGCTATCGCACACATCACAAGAACCGTGCACGTGTCACTCCCGTATGGAGTACTACTTTCCCTCGGTTGGCCCGCGTCTCGACCGCCACATGGGCCTCGAGGGCCTCCTCCAGAGTGAACTCCCCGTGCACGGCAGGCTTGACGGCGCCTTCCTCGAACAGCTCCCACAGCTCCCGTCGCCACCGCTCGTACAACTCCGGCTCGCCCCGAGCGATCCGGGCCATCTGGAATCCGACGACGGACTTGGCGCCTACAAGAAGGTCGTATGCCTGAATTGTCCCGCCGCCCGAACTGTAGGCCACGAGTCGCCCGCCCGGCGTGAGCGCCGCGAGGGCGGGGCTCAGCAGGTCGCCGCCGACGGCATCGAGGACGTAGTCGACGGGGTCCCCCCAGTCCTCGTCCCGGTACGTGACCACCTCGTCGGCGCCGAGGGAGCGCACGAAGTCCGCCTTCGCCGGATCGGAGACGGCGCCCACGACCCGTCCCGCGCCCCGAACCCGCGCCAGCTGCACGGCCAGGTGTCCGACCCCGCTCGCCGCCGCGGTGATCAGTGCCGCCTCCCCGTGCCGCGGCCGGGCGGCCTCCAGTGCGCCGAGCGCCACCAGGCCGCCGCGGACGAGGGCGACCGCGTCGACGGCGGTGGCGGTGTCGGGAATGGCGGAGGCCATGTCCTCGCGCAGGACCGCGTAGTCGGCGTAACCGTGTCCGAAGCACAGGCCGGTCACGCGGTCGCCGGTGCGGAAGCGGCCGGCTCCGGCGCCCACGGCCACGACCTCACCCGCGACCTCGCCGCCGAGCGGGACGGGCTCGGCCGTCTCGGTGACCTTGCGGACCACCGGGAGCGTGACGCCGACGGCCTCGCAGCGGACGAGCAGCTCGCCGGGGCCCGGTTCCGGGACCGGGGTCTCCTCCAGGAACAGGGGGCCGCCGGTCGATTCGTAGCGGACGCGGCGCATCGCATCTCCAGAAGTCATTGGGACCACCAACGGTTTGGGCGGTGCTGACGCTAGCCGTCGGTCATGGGGAGGTCCAATGAATTCCCGATAGGGTGCCGGCATGCTCGAAGCACCCCTTCCCGCGATCCGCTCCCTCCCCAGCTGGCTGCTCGGCCGAGCGGCGGCCCGGGGGCGTTCCCTGGTGGCCGAGGCGCTCGCGGCCGAGGGGATGAAGATGTGGCACCACGTGGTGCTCTCGGCCGTCCGCGACCTGGCCCCCGTGGCGCAGGCGGATCTCGGCCGCGGCGTCCAGCTCGACCCCAAGGACCTGGTCGGGATCCTCAACGACCTGCAATCCGCCGGTCTCGTCCTGCGCGAGCCGGACCCGAACGACCGCCGCAAGAACGCGGTCTCCCTCACCGACACGGGTGCGCGCCTGCTGGAGCGTTGTGAGAAAGCGGCCCGCGAGGCCAATGACGCGCTCCTCGCCCCGCTGTCACGTGCCGAACGCGACCGGTTCATGGACCTGTTGGTCCGGATCTCCGGCACGCGGAGCTGAGCGACCGTCGTGCGCGAGCCTGTCGTGCGCGAGCCTCGGGCTGAGACGGGGCCCCTGCACGGCGCAGGGGGCGCTCCCCGCCGGTCGGGGCCCCGCCGCCGTGTCGCGGGGAACCTGTCAGGCCTGGGCGGCCGCGGTCCGCAGGGCCAGCCGGTGTTCGCCCGCGTACACGTTCATGGAGCTGCCCCGCAGGAAGCCCACCAGCGTCAGGCCCGTCTCCGCGGCCAGGTCGACTGCGAGCGACGAGGGCGCCGAGACCGCCGCGAGCACCGGGATCCCCGCCATCACCGCCTTCTGCGCCAGCTCGAAACTGGCCCGCCCGGAGACCAGCAGGATCGTCCGGGACAGCGGCAGGTCCCCGTTCTGCAGGGCGCGCCCGACCAGCTTGTCGACCGCGTTGTGCCGGCCCACGTCCTCGCGGATGTCCAGCAGCTCGCCGTCCTCCGTGAACAGGGCCGCCGCGTGCAGGCCCCCGGTCCGGTCGAAGACCCGCTGGGCCGCGCGGAGCCGGTCGGGGAGGCTCACGAGCAGTTCGGGTTCGACCCGGACCGGGGGAGTGTCGGCTATCGGCCAGCGGGCCGTCGTGCGGACCGCGTCGAGGCTCGCCTTGCCGCACAGGCCGCAGGACGAGGTCGTGTAGACGTTCCGCTCCAGCGTGATGTCCGGGATCTTCACGCCCGGCGCGGTCCTCACGTCCACCACGTTGTACGTGTTGGAGCCGTCCACCGTGGCGCCGGCGCAGTACACGATGTTCTGCAGATCGCCCTGCTCGGCGAGGACCCCCTCGCTGACCAGGAAACCTGCCGCCAGCGCGAAGTCGTCGCCCGGGGTGCGCATGGTGATCGCGAGCGGCTTGCCGTTCAGTCTGATCTCCAGCGGTTCCTCGGCGACGAGGGTGTCCGGGCGCGTGGAGACGGCCCCGTCCCGGATGCGGATCACCTTGCGTCGTTCCGTGACTCGTCCCATGTCGTGTCTCAGCCTCGGTTCTGTACGTGCTGGTAGCCGAAGCGGCCCTTGATGCAGAGGTTGCCGTGGGTCACCGGGTTGTCATGCGGTGAGGTGACCTTCACGATTTCATTGTCCTGCACGTGGAGAGTGAGGTTGCAGCCCACTCCGCAGTATGCGCACACGGTGGTCGTCTCCGTCTGCGCCGACTCGTCCCACGTACCGGCCGCCCGCATGTCGAACTCCGACTTGAAGGACAGGGCCCCCGTCGGGCACACCTCGATGCAGTTCCCGCAGTACACGCACGCCGAGTCGGTCAGCGGGGCGTCGTGCTCGACCGCGATCCGGGCGTCGAAGCCGCGGCCGGCGACGGAGATCGCGAAGGTGTTCTGCCACTGGTCGCCGCACGCGTCCACGCACTTGTAGCAGAGGATGCACTTGTCGTAGTCACGCACGTACAGATCGTTGTCGACCTTGGGTTCCTCGCCCAGGCGGGCCGCGTCCGGGCCGAATCGGTCCGGCTTCGCCTCGTACTCCTTGATCCATTCAGCGACTTGTGGAGTCGTCGACAAGTCGACCGAGGATGCGAGGAGTTCGAGGACGACCTTACGGCTGTGGCGGGCCCGTTCCGTGCCGGTACGGACCTCCATGCCGGGCTCGGCCCTGCGGGAGCAGGCCGGGACCAGGGTGCGGGAGCCCTCCACCTCGACGACGCACACCCGGCAGGCGTTCTTGGGCGTGAGCGTGTCGCCCTGGCAGAGGGTCGGCACGTCCTTTCCGGCGGCCCGGCAGGCGTCGAGGATCGTCGAACCCTCGGGAGCGCGCACCGCCTCCCCGTCGATCGTGAATTCCAGCAGCCGGCGCGGGATCCCCAGCGGTATCGCGGTCATTCGTACGCCCCCAGACGGTCGATGGCGGATTCCACGGCGTTCCACGCGGTCTGCCCCAGACCGCAGATCGAGGCGTCCCGCATCGCGCGGCCGACCTCCCTGAGCAGGGCGATGTCATCGGCGGCCGCCGCACCCGTGCGCTCCACGATCCGGTGCAGCGCCTCCTCCTGCCGTACGGTCCCGACCCGGCACGGCACGCACTGCCCGCACGACTCGTCGCGGAAGAACTCGGCGATCCGCAGCAGCAGCCTGGGCAGCGGGACCGTGTCGTCGAAAGCCATGACCACACCCGAACCGAGCGTGGTGCCCGCCTCCCGCGTGCCCTCGAAGGTCAGCGGGATGTCCAGCTCGTCGGCCCGTACGAAGCCGCCCGCCGCCCCGCCCAGCAGCACCGCCCGCAGCCCGTCCCGCGCCCCGGCCAGCTCCAGCAGGTCACCGAGCGTCGCGCCGAAGGGGAGCTCGTAGATGCCCGGCCGCGCGACACTCCCCGACACGCAGAACAGCTTCGGGCCGGTGGACTTCCCCGTCCCGATCGCCGCGTACGCAGGTGCGCCCATGGTCAGGATCGGCAGGACGTTGACCAGCGTCTCCACGTTGTTCTCGACGGTCGGCTTGCCGAACAGGCCCTTCTCCACCGGGAACGGCGGTTTCGAGCGCGGCTCGCCGCGGTAGCCCTCGATCGAGTTGAACAGGGCGGTCTCCTCGCCGCAGATGTACGCCCCGGCCCCCCGGCGGATCTCGATGTCGAAGGCGTACCCCTGGCCGAGGATGTCGTCCCCGAGCAGTCCCCGCGCGCGTGCCTGCGCGAGGGCGTGTTCCAGGCGGTGCAGGGCGCGTGGGTACTCGCCGCGCAGGTACAGGTATCCCTGGTGCGCGCCGGTGGCGTACGCGGCGATCGTCATGGCCTCGACCAGCGCGTACGGGTCGCCCTCCATCAGCACGCGGTCCTTGAAGGTGCCCGGTTCGGATTCGTCCGCGTTGCAGACGACGTAGTGGGGATGGTCGGGCTGCGACGCCGTGGCCTGCCATTTGCGGCCGGTGGGGAAGGCGGCGCCGCCACGCCCGACCAGGCCGGAGTCGGTGACCTCGCGGATGACTCCGGCGGGGCCCAGCTCGAAGGCCCGGCGCAGGGCGGTGTAGCCACCGTGGGCGCGGTAGTCGTCCAGCGACGAGGGGTCCACGACTCCGACGCGGCGCAGCAGGATCAGCTCCTCGCCGCCCGCCTGGGGAACCGCCAGCGCCGCCGGCGGCTCCTCGGGTGCCGAGTCCGGAGCGCTCGCCGCGAGGACCGCGTCGTGCACGGTCGCCGGCGCCGAGACCGCCGTACGCACCGGGTCCCCGGCCTTGATCGCGAGCGCCGCCGGAGCCCGTTCGCACAGGCCCAGACACGGGCTGCGCTCCACGCTCACCCCGCTGCCGAGGCCGAGACGCGCCTCGATCCCGGCGCACAGCTCGCTCGCCCCGGAGGCCGCGCACGCGAGGTCCGTGCAGACGTGGAGCACGGTGGCGGGGCGCGGCTTGACCGAGAACATGGCGTAGAAGGTGGCGACGCCGTACGCCTCCGCAGGCGGAACGGTCAGCCGCCGGCACAGGTAGTCGAGGGCGCCGTCGCTGATCCAGCCGATCCGGTCGTTGATGGCGTGCAGCCCCGGCAACAGCAGGTCGCGGCGGTCCCGGGCCTCGCGGCCGCCCTTGGCCCACCTCAGGTCCGCGTCGGAGCGGTCGGCGCCCTCCCAGGAGGACTCCGGAGGGCCGAGCAGGGCGTCGACGGCGGCCCGTTCGTCGTCCGTCGGTTTGCTGTCGCCGAAGTGCAGGTCCACTTATGTCACCTCACGATGGTCGCGACGGGGAGCTTCTCGATCCGGATCGCCGACGCCTTGAACTCCGCCGTCCCCGCGATCGGGCAGTTCGCCTCGATCGTCAGCTGGTTGGTGTCCACCTCGTCGGGAAAGTGCATGGTCATGAAGGCGAGCCCCGGCCGCAGCGCGGTGTCGATCCACACCGGCGCGACGACCGAACCCCGCCGCGAGCTCACCCGGACCTCCTCGCCGACCACCACCCCGTACCGCTCGGCGTCCTCCGGGCACAGCTCCACGTACTCGCCGCGCCGCAGTGGGGAGGCGAAACTCCCGCTCTGGACACCGGTGTTGTACGAGTCGAGCCGCCGCCCGGTGGTGAGCCGGATCGGGAACTCCTCGTCGGTGAGGTCGACCGGCGGATCGTGCTGGACGATCCCGAACGGCGCCGGCATCCCGCGCCGGGCCGGCTCCGGTTCCCACAACCGACCGTGCAGATAGGTCGGTTCGAGCTGCTCCGTGCTCGGGCACGGCCACTGGATGCCCTGGTGCTCCTCCAGGCGTTCGTACGTCATCCCGTAGTGGTCCGGCGACACCGACCTGAGCTCGTTCCAGACGGCCTCGGAATCGGCGTACTTCCACTCGTGGCCGAGCCGCGCCGCCAGCTCGCAGATGATGTCGATGTCCTCGCGTGCCTCGCCGGGCGGGGTGACCGCTCGCCGCACCCGCTGAACTCGCCGTTCGCTGTTGGTGGTTGTGCCCTCGGTCTCGGCCCACCCGGCGGTGGCCGGGAGGATGACGTCCGCCAGCTCGGCCGTCTTCGTCAGGAAGATGTCCTGGACGACGAGGAAGTCCAGCTGCCGCATCCGCCGTACGGCCTGCTCGCTGTCCGCCTCCGACTGCGCCGGGTTCTCGCCGATGCAGTAGACGGCCTTGAGCGTGCCCTCCTCCATCGCCTCGAACATCTCGGTGAGGTTCAGGCCGTAGTGGGGCTGGATCACCGTGTCCCAGGCCGACTCGAACTTCAGACGGGTGTCCGGGTCGAGGATGTCCTGGAAGCCGGGGAGGCGGTTGGGAATGGCGCCCATGTCGCCGCCGCCCTGCACGTTGTTCTGCCCGCGCAGGGGCTGGAGCCCGCTGCCGTAGCGGCCGACGTGCCCGGTCAGCAGCGACAGGTTGATCAGCGCGCGGACGTTGTCGGTGCCGTTGTGGTGCTCGGTGATGCCGAGGGTCCAGCACAGCTGGGCGCGCTCGGCGCGGGCGTAGGCGTGGGCCAGCTCCCGGATGGCGGCGGCCGGTACGCCCGTGACCTTCTCGGCGAGGGACAGCGTCCACGGCTCGACGAGCGCCTTGTACTCCTCGAAGCCGCTGGTCGCCCGCTCGATGAACGCCTCGTTGGCCAGTCCCGCGTGGATGATCTCGCGGCCGATCGCGTGCGCCATCGCGATGTCGGTGCCGACGTTCAGGCCGAGCCAGCTCTCCGCCCACTCGGCGGTGGAGGTGCGGCGCGGGTCGACGGCGTACATGCGGGCGCCGTTCCTGATGCCCTTGAGCGCGTGCTGGAAGAAGATCGGGTGCGCGAAGCGGGCGTTGGAGCCCCACATCACGATGACGTCGGTGTGCTCGATCTCCTCGTACGAGGAGGTGCCCCCGCCCGAGCCGAAGGCCGCCGACAGTCCTGCCACGCTGGGCGCGTGGCAGGTGCGGTTGCAGGAGTCGACATTGTTGGTGCCCATCACGACCCGGGCGAACTTCTGGGCGACGTAGTTCATCTCGTTGGTGGCTCGGGCGCAGGAGAACATGCCGAACGCGCCGCGCGCCGCCGCAAGGCCGCGGGCCGCCCGGTCCAGTGCCTCCTCCCAGCTCGCCTGCCGGAACGGCTCGTCGCGGGAGTCCCGGACGAGCGGGTGCGTCAGCCGGGTGTACGTCTTCGGAGTACGGTCGCGTTTCCTCATACGGCGCTCCTCATGCGGCGCTCCTCAGCGCGAGCAGGTCCGAGATGGCGTGCACGGTGCGCAGGGTGGGCACCTCCACGCCGGTGATCTCCGCCAACTCGACGACCGCCGCGAGGAGTACGTCGAGTTCCAGCGGCTTGCCGCGCTCCAGGTCCTGGAGCGTGGAGGTGCGGTGGTCGCCGACCCGTTCCGCACCCGCGAGGCGGCGCTCGATGGAGATGCCGACCTCGCAGCCGAGGGCCTCGGCGACCGAGAGCGTCTCGGTCATCATGATCTCGATGACCTTGCGGGTGCCGCCGTGCAGGCACATCTGCCGCATGGTGGCGCGGGCCAGCGCGCTGATCGGGTTGAAGGAGATGTTGCCGAGCAGTTTGAGCCAGATGTCGTTGCGCAGGTCCGGCTCGACCGGGCACTTCAGGCCGCCGGCGATCATGGCCTCGCCGAGGTCCTGACAGCGCTTGGACACGCTGCGGTCGGGCTCGCCGACGGAGAACCGGGTGCCTTCCAAGTGCCGTACGACACCGGGGCCTTCGAGCTCGGTCGCGGCGTACACGACACAGCCGACGGCCCGTTCGGGCGCGAGCACCGCACTGACCGCGCCGTCCGGGTCCACACTTTCGATGCGGTGGCCGTCGTAGGGGCCGCCGTGGCGGTGGAAGTACCACCAGGGGATGCCGTTCTGGGCGGCCACGACCGCTGTGGTGGCGTGCAGAAGGGGCTCGATGAGCGGCCCGCACGCCGCGTACGAGTTGGCCTTCAGGCCCAGGAAGACGTAGTCGACCGGGCCGACTTCGGCCGGATCGTCGGTCGCGTGGGCGCGGGCGGTGAAGTCGCCGCGCGGACTGAGCACCCGCACTCCGTGCTGCCTCATGGCCGCCAAATGCGGTCCACGGGCGATGAGGTGCACGTCGGCGCCCGCGCGATGGAGCGCGGCTCCGACATAGGCGCCGATGGCACCGGCGCCGAGGACTGCAACTTTCACTTCGGAACGCTCCGTTCGGTCGAGGGAGTACCGCGGAGGTGGCTGAGAAAGGTCCGACAGCAGTGGAACTGTCAAATCCTGTCGACGGAATATTGTCTACAGTATGGATAAGGGGTCAGCAAGGGTTCGCGCACGTTCCCGCACGCTCCCGTGCCTCTCCGGACGGTGTTCGACCGTTCGTCGCTTGCTGCATACCGCTCACCGCATACGGTCGACGTGCCGCCTTCTCAAGTCCCCTCTTGCTCCCTACCGTTCGGGATCATGAGTCCACCGGTCGCACCCCCGGGATGGAGCCGCTGGCTGGTTCCGCCCGCTGCTCTGTCGGTCCATCTGTCCATCGGCCAGGCCTACGCCTGGAGCGTGTTCAAGCCGCCGCTCGAATCCGCCCTCGGCCTCAGCGGCACGCAGAGCGCGCTGCCGTTCCAGCTCGGCATCGTCATGCTCGGTCTGTCGGCCGCGTTCGGCGGCACGCTGGTGGAGCGCAACGGACCGCGCTGGGCGATGACGGTCGCCCTGATCTGCTTCTCTTCCGGCTTCCTGCTCTCCGCGCTGGGCGCGGCCACCGAGCAGTACTGGCTGATCGTTTTCGGCTACGGCTTCGTCGGCGGGATCGGCCTCGGCATCGGCTACATCTCCCCGGTCTCGACGCTGATCAAGTGGTTCCCGGACCGGCCCGGCATGGCCACCGGCATCGCCATCATGGGCTTCGGCGGCGGCGCGCTCATCGCCTCGCCCTGGTCGGCGCAGATGCTGGAGTCGTTCGGCAGCGACAGCTCCGGGATCGCGATGGCGTTCCTGGTGCACGGGCTGTCGTACTCCGTGTTCATGCTGCTGGGCGTGCTGCTGGTCAGGGTGCCGCGCACCGAGAAGCCGGTCGGCGACGGGCCCGGCGTGTTCGACGGACCGCAGGTGTCCGCCCGCAACGCCGTGCGCACCCCGCAGTTCTGGTGTCTGTGGGTCGTGCTCTGCATGAACGTGACGGCGGGCATCGGCATCCTGGAGAAGGCCGCCCCGATGATCACGGACTTCTTCGCCAACACCTCCACACCGGTGTCGGTGTCGGCCGCCGCCGGCTTCGTCGCCCTGCTGTCCGCCGCCAACATGGCGGGCCGCATCGGCTGGTCGTCGACCTCCGACCTGATCGGACGCAAGAACATCTACCGCCTCTACCTGGGCGCGGGCGCGCTGATGTACGGGCTGATCGCGCTGGCCGGCGACTCGTCGAAGCCGCTGTTCATCCTGTGCGCGCTGGTGATCCTCTCCTTCTACGGCGGCGGCTTCGCGACGATCCCCGCCTATCTGAAGGACCTCTTCGGCACCTACCAGGTGGGCGCCATCCACGGCCGGCTGCTCACCGCCTGGTCCACGGCCGGCGTCCTCGGACCGCTGATCGTCAACTGGATCGCCGACCGGCAGGAGGAGGCGGGCAAGGACGGCTCGGCCCTGTACACGATGTCCCTGTTCATCATGATCGGGCTGCTCGCGGTCGGCTTTGTCGCCAATGAGCTCGTCCGCCCCGTCCATCCCCGCCATCACGTCCCGTCCCCCACCTCCGCCCCGGCGTCGAAGGAGGCCGCAGATGTCCAGCGACAGCAGTCCGCCTAGCCGGCGGGGCCTGATCGCCTTCGCCTGGGTGTGGGTGGGGGTACCGCTCGCGTACGGGCTCTACGAACTCGTACAAAAGGCGACGCAGCTGTTCACCGGGTAGGCGTTCGAGAGATGTTCGGGCGTCCGATGGTCTGATAGAAGCCGACAACAGGGGCGCCCGATTCCTGTGGCATCACCTGCCGTCGTACCCGCGAGTCACTGATCAGACTGGTGAATCCCGCTACCCGATGTTCGAGGGGACCACCATCGATGAACGGCTCGCGCATCGCCGCAGTCGGCCACTATCAGCCCGCCAGGGTGCTCACCAACGAGGAACTGGCGGGCATGGTCGACACCAGTGACGAGTGGATCACATCCCGGGTGGGCATCCGTACGCGCCACATCGCCGGGCCCGACGAGCCGGTCGACGAGCTGGCCGCGCACGCCGCCGCCAAGGCGCTCGCGGCGGCGGGCCTCGCGCCCGGCGACATCGATCTGGTCCTGGTCGCCACCTCCACCGCCATCGACCGCTCCCCGAACATGGCCGCCCGCGTCGCGGCCCGCATCGGCATCCCGTCGCCCGCCGCGATGGACATCAACGTCGTCTGCGCCGGGTTCACCCACGCCCTGGCCACCGCCGACCACGCCGTACGGGCGGGAGCCGCGACCCGCGCCCTGGTGATCGGCGCCGACAAGATGTCCGACGTGACCGACTGGAGCGACCGCACGACCTGTGTGCTGGTCGGCGACGGGGCCGGCGCGGCCGTCGTGGAGGCGTCCGGAGAGGCCCACATCGGGCCGGTGCTGTGGGGGTCGGTGCCCGAAATGGGGCACGCGGTGCGCATCGAGGGGCAGCCCGCGCGGTTCGCGCAGGAGGGCCAGAGCGTCTACCGCTGGGCGACGACGCAGCTGCCGGCCATCGCCCGCCGGGCCTGCGAGCGGGCGGGCCTGGCGCCCGAGGACCTCGCCGGGGTCGTCCTGCACCAGGCCAACCTGCGCATCATCGAGCCCCTCGCCGAGAAGCTCGGCGCGGTCAACGCCGTGGTCGCGCGGGATGTGTCGGAGTCCGGCAACACCTCGGCGGCGAGCATTCCGCTGGCACTGTCCAAGCTCGTGGAACAGGGGCGGATCTCGACCGGGGATCCGGTGCTGCTCTTCGGGTTCGGCGGCAACCTGTCGTACGCCGGGCAGGTCGTGCGCTGCCCCTGACGCCGGTGTGATGTGGCCAACTCCCCGGTTCCCTGGCCTTTGTGCGCCGTAGACTGTAGACGAAAGACAATTGATACTGGCTTTCCGTGACGGTCGGCTACGCGACGCAGTCGCCCGGTGTTCGCCCAGGAGGGGACCGATGTTGTCGACAGGACTGCCGCAGGGTGCGGTGCCCAAGCTCGAACGGCCCGGCCCGCTGCGCGACCGCGTCTACGAGGCGCTGCTCGAACTCATCACGACCCGCGCCCTCCAGCCCGGCCAGCATCTGGTCGAGAGCGAACTGGCAGGTCACCTCGGTGTGTCCCGGCAGCCGGTGCGCGAGGCGCTGCAGCGGCTGAACACCGAGGGCTGGGTCGATCTACGACCCGCACAGGGCGCGTTCGTGCACGAGCCGACGGAGGAGGAGGCCGACCAGCTCCTCACCGTCCGCACCCTCCTGGAGGCCGAGGCGGCCCGCCTCGCCGCCGCCCACGCCGACAGCGCCGGCATCGCGGCTCTGGAGCAGCTGTGCGCGGAGGGCGAGAAGGCGGTCGCCGCCGACGACGTGGATGCCGCCGTCGCCCTCAACGCCCGCTTCCACGCGAAGATCATGGAGCTCGCGGGCAACGCGGTCCTCGCCGAGCTGGCGGCCCAGGTCGACCGGCGCGTGCGCTGGTACTACACGCCGGTCGCCCGCCAGCGCGGGCAGCAGTCCTGGATCGAGCACCGCGGCATGATCGCCGCGATCACCGGCCGGGACGAACAGGGCGCCACGCAGCTGATGCGGGAGCACACCGAGCACACGCGGCGGTCGTATCACGACAGGGTCAAGTCCTGAGCGCTGCCATGGAGTTCAGTACTGCGCGTTGCTCCCCGTGGCATCCGTCCGCGGACTCGCGAGCTGTATCCACGTGCCCATCTCCCGCTGCTCGATGCGGGTGACGTTGGTGGCGAGCATTTGGTCCCGGGTGTCCGGGGCGGCGTACGGCTCGGCGCCGGTGTAGTAGAGGCGGCGTTCCGCCTCGACCGCCTCGCGGGCTTCGCTGAAGCGCAGGTAGTCGTCCTGCCAGTGGAAGACGGACCGCAGGCCGGTGATCACCACGACGACGCCGCCCAGGATCGCGGGCACTACGGCGGTCCCGGGCGAGATGACAGCCGAGACCGGGATCGAGGCCGAGACGAGCAGGAGCAGGGTCTCGGTCAGCCGGAAGTTGCGGCGCGCCCTGATGGCGGCGTTGTGGTACCAGTCGTACGACCCGTTCGCCACGCGCATCGCATAGCCGGGCCCGGTGCCGGGCGACGAACGTCCGGACCTCGGGGGAGCGGCGGGGGCGGGTATGGGCGCCGTGGCGGGAACAGGTGGTGGCGGCGTGACGCCGGCGCTGTCCGCGGCCCGCGTCGATACCGGTTCGTCGGACGAGGTTCCCTGAGCCATTCGCGCTCCCCCCAAAGCACCGCTGCTGGAGGGACAGGGTAGCCAACCGGACCCCTTTGCACGGCACTTGCGCATCCTCGGCACACCGAGACGATCGGCGGCAGGGGGCGTACCGATCTCGTCTTTGTCCTGTGAGTGGAGAAAGTTGATGGCAATCTCTGCGCAACTTCTTCCCAGCCCCGGCGCCCACTGCTACGTTCCCCTCGAAAGCAGGCCGCGGACGTGGCCGAAACCCGGCGCGCACAGGCCGATTGAGGCGGGGAGGGGCTCGTGAGACGCATGACGGCACGACCCGCGAACGCCCATCAGGCCAAGCTGCTCAGGCTGCTGCGCGACGGCGGGCCCAACTCCCGGGCCCAGCTGGGTGATCAGATCGACCTGTCACGGTCCAAGCTGGCCGTGGAGGTGGACCGTCTGCTGGAGACGGGCCTCGTCGTGGCCGACGGACTCGCCGCCTCGCGCGGTGGCCGCCGTTCCCACAACGTCCGGCTCAACCCCGGGCTGCGTTTCCTCGGCGTCGACATCGGCGCGACCTCGGTCGACGTCGCCGTCACCAACGCCGAGCTGGAAATCCTCGGCCATGTCAACCAGCCCATGGACGTCCGCGAGGGCCCGGTCACGGTCTTCGAGCAAGTCCTGTCCATGGCGGCGAAGTTGAGGGCCTCCGGGCTCGCGGAAGGGTACGACGGCGCCGGCATCGGCGTCCCCGGACCGGTCCGCTTCCCCGAGGGCGTGCCGGTGGCACCGCCGATCATGCCGGGCTGGGACGGCTTCCCCGTCCGGGAGGCGCTCAGCCAGGAACTCGGCTGCCCGGTCATGGTCGACAACGACGTGAACCTCATGGCGATGGGGGAGCAGCACGCGGGCGTCGCACGCTCCGTGGGCGACTTCCTCTGCGTCAAGATCGGCACCGGCATCGGCTGCGGCATCGTCGCGGGGGGCGAGGTCCACCGGGGCGTCACGGGCAGCGCGGGCGACATCGGGCACATCCAGGCCGTGCCCGACGGCCGCCCCTGCGCCTGCGGCAACCGGGGCTGTCTGGAGGCCCACTTCAGCGGGTCGGCCCTCGCCAGGGACGCCGTCGAAGCGGCCCAGCAGGGCCGGTCGGAGGAACTCGCCTCGCGGCTGGCGGCGAACGGCACCCTGACCGCCGTCGACGTCGCCGCCGCGGCCGCCGCGGGCGACTCCACCGCCCTCGACCTGATCCGCGAGGGCGGCAACCGCGTCGGCCAGGTCATCGCCGGACTCGTCAGCTTCTTCAACCCCGGCCTGGTGGTGATCGGCGGCGGGGTGACCGGCCTCGGCCACAACCTGCTCGCCGCGATCCGCACCCAGGTCTACCGCCAGTCGCTGCCCCTCGCGACCGGCAACCTCCCCATCGTCCTGGGCGAGTTGGGTCCCACCGCCGGAGTCATCGGCGCGGCCCGGCTCATCAGCGACCACCTGTTCTCACCCGCGTAAGCCACCTACTTCGTTCGGCTCACCCGCACAGCACCCGGCACCCCCTGCTCTGCCCCGCACAGTACCCCGCACCGCCCTGCTCTGCCCCGCACAGCACCGCGCCCAGCTCCGCCCTGCCCTGAACCGGCCCGCACGCCCGCCAAGGGGACCTCATGGCATCAGAACCACCCCTGCTCAGCATGTCCGGCATCACCAAGTCGTTCCCCGGAGTCCGTGCCCTCGACGGCGTCGACCTCGACGTCCAGGCCGGTGAAGTGCACTGTCTGCTCGGCCAGAACGGCGCCGGCAAGTCCACGCTCATCAAGGTCCTGGCCGGCGCCCACCAGCCCGACACCGGCACCATCCGCTGGTGCGGCGAGGAGGTCACCCTCCGCTCGCCGATCGCCGCGATGCGCCTCGGCATCGCCACCATCTACCAGGAACTCGACCTGGTGGAGCACCTGTCGGTGGCCGAGAACGTCCACCTGGGCCACGAACCGACGGCCGCCGGATTCGTCGTACGCGGAAAGGCGGCACGGGCCTCGACAGCCCAGCTGCTCAAGCGACTCGGGCATCCCGAGATCGACCCGGCCCGCCTGGTCGGGGAGTTGTCGGCGGCGCAGCAGCAGATCGTCTCCATGGCGCGGGCGCTCTCCCACGACGTACGGCTGATCGTGATGGACGAGCCGTCCGCCGCCCTGGACCCGGACGAGGTCGACAACCTCTTCCGCATCGTCGGCGACCTCACCGCCGCCGGAGTCGCCGTCGTCTACATCTCGCACCGGCTGGAGGAGATCCGCCGGATCGGCGACCGGGTGACGGTGCTGAAGGACGGTCGGGCCGTCGCGGGCGGGCTCCCCGCGAAGACCACGCCGACGCGCGACGTCGTGGCCATGATGACGGGGCGCAACGTCGAGTACGTCTTCCCCGAGCGGCCGGCGAAGGACGTGGCCGCGGCCGGGAAGCCGCTGCTGGAGGTGCGGGGACTCGCCAGGGACGGCGAGTTCGAGCCGCTCGACCTGACGGTGCGGCCCGGGGAGATCGTCGGGCTCGCCGGGCTGGTGGGCTCGGGGCGCTCGGAGATCCTGGAGACGATCTACGGGGCCAGGAGGCCCACCGCCGGTCAAGTCATCGTGGACGGGCGGGCGTTGCGACCCGGAAGCGTGCGAGCCGCGGTGCGCGCCGGGCTCGGGCTCGCCCCCGAGGAACGCAAGGCGCAGGCGCTGCTGATGCTGGAGTCCGTCACCCGCAACGTGTCGGTGTCGTCCATGTCCCGCTTCTCACGCGGCGGCTGGATCGACCGGACGGCCGAACTCGGGGCGGCGAGGGCCGCGACCCGCGAACTGTCGCTGCGGCCCGACAACCCGTCCGTGCCCGTGCGCACGCTCTCCGGCGGCAACCAGCAGAAGGCCGTCCTGGCCCGCTGGCTGCTCCGCGGCTGCCGTGTCCTGCTGCTCGACGAACCCACCCGCGGCGTCGACGTCGGCGCCCGCGCCGAGCTGTACGCCGTGATCCGGCGACTGGCCGACGAAGGCCTCGCCGTGCTCCTGGTCTCCAGTGAAGTGCCCGAAGTGCTGGGCCTCGCCGATCGCATCCTGGTGCTGCGCGAGGGCCGTGTCGTACACACCGCTCCCGCGCGCGAACTCGACGAACACCGCGTACTCGACCTCGTCATGGAAGGAAGCCCGGCGTCATGACGCAGCACGCCTCACCGCCCCGGGACAGCACCGGCAAGGTGCAGTCGGCCGGAGCACCGCCCGCCTGGCGGGGCCTGATGGCCCGCGCCGACGTGCGGACCCTGTCCCTGCTCGGCGTCCTCGCCGTGCTCATCATCATCGGCGGCATCACCAAGCCGGACGAGTTCCTGGACACCCGCAACCTCCAGCTCGTCCTCACCCAGGCGTCCGTGATCGGCGTCGTCACCGTCGGCATGACCTTCGTCATCATCTCCGGCGGCATCGACCTGTCCGTCGGCGCGATCGTCGCGCTCGCCTCGGTGTGGGCGACGACGGTCGCGACCCAGGAGTACGGCTTCGCCGGCATCCTGTTCACGGCGGTGATCGTCGGCGTGGGGTGCGGGCTCGTCAACGGGATGCTGATCGCGTACGGCGCGATGGTCCCGTTCATCGCCACCCTCGCCATGCTGGCCTCGGCGCGTGGGCTGGCGTTGCAGATCACCGACGGCAAGACGCAGATCGTCACCATCCCCTCGGTACTCGACCTCGGCGAGCGCGACGCCTACGTCCTCGGCATCCCGCCTCTGGTCATGGTGTTCGCGGTCGTGACGATCATCGGCTGGCTGGTCCTGAACCGCACGACGTTCGGGCGGCGCACGGTCGCCGTCGGCGGCAACGCGGAGGCGGCCCGGCTCGCCGGCATCGACGTCCGTCGCCAGCGGCTCTACCTCTACCTGCTGTCCGGACTGTGCTGCGGCATCGCCGCGTTCCTGCTGATCATCCTGTCCGGCTCCGGCCAGAACACCAACGGCAACCTCTACGAACTCGACGCCATCGCCGCCGCGATCATCGGCGGCACCCTGCTCACCGGGGGCCGCGGCACCATCGTCGGCTCCGTGCTCGGCGTCCTGATCTTCACCACGATCACCAACATCTTCGCCCTGAACAACCTGCAGAGCGACGTCCAGCAGATCGCCAAGGGCGCGATCATCGTCGCCGCCGTGCTGGTCCAGCGCCGTACCGCAAGCACGACCTGAGGGTCGTACCGCTTCCGCTTCGCACGACCTGAGGAAAGGGTTCACCGCCATGCCAGAGCTCACCAGTCGCAGAGGGCTGTTGTTCGGATCCGCCGCCATAGGAGCCGGTGCCCTCCTCACGGGTTGCACGAGCAACGAGTCCAAGGACGAGCCGGCCGCGAACGACCAGCCGGCCGCCGACGACAAGCCCGGCAAGCAGGTCACCATCGGCTTCGCCGGACCGCAAGCCGACCACGGCTGGCTCAACGCCATCAACGACAACGCCAAGAGCCGGGCGAAGAAGTACTCCGACGTCACCCTGGAGATCACCGAGGGCTCCAACGACACCGCCGCACAGATCGGCCAGATCGAGACGCTGATCAACAAGAAGGTCGACGTGCTGGTGGTGCTGCCCGCCGACGGCAAGGCGCTCACCCAGGTCGGCCTGAAGGCGATGCGGGCCGGGATCCCGGTCATCAACCTCGACCGGATCTTCAACACCCCGCAGGCGTACCGCTGCTGGATCGGCGGCGACAACTACGGCATGGGCCTCAACGCCGGCCACTACATCGGCGAGAAGCTCAAGGGGAAGTCCGGCGCCAAGGTCATCGAACTCGCCGGCCTCGACAACCTGGAACTCACCAAGCAGCGCACCCAGGGCTTCGACGACGCTCTCAAGAACTACCCGAACATCCAGAAGGTGGCCCGCCAGGCCGCCGAGTTCACGGTCGAGTCCGGACAGGCCAAGATGGCCCAGCTCCTGCAGGCCCAGTCGAAGTTCGACGCGCTCTGGAACCACGACGACGACCAGGGCGTGGGCGCGCTGCGGGCCATCGAGCAGGCCGGACGCGACGACTTCCTGATGGTCGGCGGCGCGGGCGCCCTGTCCGCCTTCCAGGCGATCAAGCAGGACGACGGCGTCCTCAAGGCCACCGTCCTGTACCCGCCGACCATGGCGGCGTCCGCCATCGATCTGGCCCGTGCGCTCGGCCAGGGCAACGGCGTGAGCGGCATGGCCGAGTTCGAGATCCCGGCCTCGATCACGCTCTACTCGGCGGTCGTCGACAAGGCCAACGTCGACCAGTACATGCCCACCGGCTTCAAGTGATCCGTTCCGCCCGCACCCCCCACGTGCGCCACCCCGACCAGGACGAGGAGGACACCCACATGGGACAGCCGCAGCAGCAGTCAGAAGGGACCGAGGCAGGTAAGCCGCCCTTGCGCGTCGGAATGGTCGGCTACGCCTTCATGGGCGCCGCGCATTCCCAGGGCTGGCGCACCGCGGGCCGTGTCTTCGACCTGCCGCTGAACCCGGTGCAGGCCGTGATCTGCGGCCGGGACGCCGCCGCAGCGCGGGCGGCGGCCGACCGGCACGGCTGGGCGTCCGTCGAGACCGACTGGCGTGCCCTCGTCGAACGGGACGACGTCGACCTCGTCGACATCTGCACCCCCGGCGACAGCCACGCCGAGATCGCCCTCGCGGCTCTGGCCGCCGGCAAGCACGTCCTGTGCGAGAAGCCTCTCGCCAACACGGTCGAGGAAGCCACGTCGATGGCGCGGGCGGCCGAAGAGGCCTTCGAGCGCGGCCAGGTGGCGATGGTCGGCTTCAACTACCGGCGGGTGCCGGCCACCGCCCTGGCCCGCAGCATGGTCGCCGAGGGCCGCCTCGGCGCGCTGCGGCACGTGCGCGTGACGTACCTCCAGGACTGGCTCGTCGACCCCGAGTTCCCGCTGACCTGGCGGCTGCGCAAGGAACTCGCCGGCTCGGGCGCGCTCGGCGACCTGGGCGCCCACATCATCGACCTCGCGCAGTACCTGGCGGGGGAGCGGCTGACCGGGGTGTCGGCCCTGACGGAGACCTTCGTACGGGAGCGTCCGCTGCCCGGCGGAGCCACGAGCGGCCTGTCCGCCGTCTCCGCCAACGGGTCCGGCCAGGTCACCGTCGACGACGCCGCCCTGTTCACCGGCCGTCTCCCGTCGGGTGCACTCGCCTCCTTCGAGGCCACCCGCTACGCCACCGGCCGCAAGAACTCCCTGCGCATCGAACTCAACGGCGAGCTCGGCTCGATCGCCTTCGACCTGGAGCGGCTCAACGAGCTCTCGTACCACGACGGCAGGGAACCGGGCGCGCACGCCGGCTTCCGCCGCATCCTCGTCACCGAACCCGACCACCCGTATCTGGACGCCTGGTGGCCCCCGGGCCACGGCCTCGGATACGAGCACACCTTCGTCCACCAGGCCCGCGACCTGGTCCACGCCGTCGCCGAGGGCCGCCGGCCCGAACCCTCCTTCGCCGACGGGCTGCAGGTGCAGCGCGTGCTGGCGGCGGTGGAGGAGAGCGCCGAGAAGAACGCCGTCTACACCCCGATCGCGGTCTGACACACCCCGAGCGGCCCGAGGAGGCTGACGCGCATGCCGCGTACGTTCACGCTGTTCACCGGCCAGTGGGCCGACCTGCCGCTGGAGGAGGTCTGCCGGCTCGCTCGCGACTTCGGCTACGACGGGCTCGAACTCGCCTGCTGGGGCGACCACTTCGAGGTCGACAAGGCCCTCGCGGACCCGTCGTACATCGACTCCAGGAAGACACTGCTCGACAAGTACGGCCTCAAGTGCTGGGCGATCTCCAACCACCTGGTCGGGCAAGCGGTCTGCGACGCCATCATCGACGAACGCCACCAGGCCATCCTGCCGGGCGAGGTGTGGGGCGACGGGGACCCGGAGGGGGTCCGGCAGCGCGCAGCCGCCCGCATGAAGGACACCGCGCGTGCCGCGGCGGCCTTCGGCGTCGATACGGTGATCGGCTTCACCGGCTCCGCGATCTGGCACCTGGTCGCCATGTTCCCGCCCGCGCCCGAGTCGATGATCGAACGCGGCTACGAGGACTTCGCGACCCGCTGGAACCCCATCCTGGACGTCTTCGACGAGGAGGGCGTCCGGTTCGCGCACGAGGTCCACCCCAGCGAGATCGCCTACGACTACTGGACGACCTGGCGAGCCCTGGAGGCTGTCGGCGGCCGCCCCGCCTTCGGCCTGAACTTCGACCCGTCGCACTTCGTGTGGCAGGACCTCGACCCCGTCGGCTTCCTCTGGGACTTCCGCGACCGCATCTACCACGTCGACTGCAAGGAGGCCCGTAAGCGCCTCGACGGCCGCAACGGCCGGCTCGGCTCCCACCTGCCGTGGGGCGACCCGCGCCGCGGCTGGGACTTCGTGTCGGCCGGGCACGGCGACGTCCCCTGGGAGGACGTCTTCCGGATGCTGCGCTCCATCGACTACAAAGGCCCGATCTCCGTCGAGTGGGAGGACGCCGGCATGGACCGGCTCCAGGGCGCCCCCGAGGCGCTGACCCGTCTCAAGGCGTACGACTTCGAGCCGCCCAGCGCGTCCTTCGACGCCGCGTTCAACAACTGAACCACGCACCCGGCGCTGGTCGGGGACGGGGACCGGCAGCACCGCCGGTCCCCCCTCCGACCTGCGCAGATCCTGCTTTGTCCTTTGACGGGAGAAAGTTCAACCGAGTCCGACGCAAGGGGTGTTCGCCCCGGCCGGACGCGGTTACCGTCCCTGAAGTGTTCAGGACACACACGGAAGCGTTCAGGGCACACAGAAGTGTTCACGGCACACAGAAGTGTTCATGGCACAGCCACCTCCGGGGTGACGGCGCACCCCGGCGCCCGCACCGCACGTCTTCGCACCCACCCCGTACGGCCCACCCGTTCCCGGAGGGACTTCGTGCACAGAACCAGACTCCGCAGCACCCGCACCCCGCGCACCAGACTTCGCACCGCCGTCGCCCTGTTCACCGGCCTGCTCCTGGCCGTCGGCGCCCCGGCGACCGTCGCCGGCGCCCACCCCGGCCACCCGGAACACGACGAACCGGCGGCCGAGGGCCAGTTCCAACAGGTGCCGCTCGCCAAGGGCGAACCCGAGATGGGCGAGCCGATGTCGCTCGCCGTGCTCCCGGACCGCAGCGTGCTGCACACCTCGCGCGACGGCACACTGCGCCTCACCGACCAGGGCGGCGTCACCAAGGTCGCCGGCAAGATCCCCGTCTACAGCCACGACGAGGAGGGCTTGCAGGGCGTCGGCATCGACCCGGACTTCAAGAACAACCGGGCGATCTACCTCTACTACGCCCCGCCACTCGACACCCCCGCGGGCGACGCCCCGGAGACCGGCACCGCCGAGGAGTTCAAGAAGTTCGACGGCGTCAACCGCCTCTCCCGGTTCGTGCTGAACGCCAACGGCACGCTCGACATGGCCAGCGAGAAGAAGGTTCTGGACGTCGCGGCCTCCCGCGGCACGTGCTGCCATGTCGGCGGCGACATCGACTTCGACGCGGCGGGCAACCTCTACCTGTCCACCGGCGACGACACCAACCCCTTCGCCTCCGACGGCTACACGCCGATCGACGACCGCGAGGGCCGCAACCCCGCCTTCGACGCCCGCCGCAGCGCCGGCAACACCAACGACCTGCGCGGCAAGCTCCTGCGCATCAAGGTCGCCGAGGACGGCTCGTACACCGTCCCGGAGGGCAACCTCTTCGCCCCGGGCACCGAGAAGACCCGTCCCGAGATCTATGCGATGGGCTTCCGCAACCCGTTCCGGATGAGCGTCGACGACAAGACCGGCATCGTGTACGTCGGCGACTACGGCCCCGACGCGGGCGCCGCCGACCCGAACCGGGGCCCGGCGGGACAGGTCGAGTTCGCCAAGGTCACCAAGGCGGCCAACTTCGGCTGGCCGTTCTGCACGGGGAACAACGACGCCTACCTCGACTACGACTTCGCCACCGGCACCTCCGGCGAGAAGTTCGACTGCGCCGCCCCGAAGAACACCTCGCCCTACAACACCGGCCTCACCGACCTGCCACCCGCGCAGGCCGCGTGGATCCCGTACGACGGCGGCTCCGTGCCCGAGTTCGGCAGCGGCTCCGAGTCCCCGATGGCGGGCCCGGTGTACCGCTACGACCCCGACCTCGACTCCAAGGTGAAGTTCCCCGAGGCCTACGACGGCGACTTCTTCGCGGGTGAGTTCGGCCGCCGCTGGATCAAGCGGATCGAGCAGAACGAGGACGGCTCCGTCGCGAAGATCAACGATTTCCCGTGGACCGGCACCCAGATCATGGACATGGAGTTCGGCCCCGACGGCGCCCTCTACGTCCTCGACTACGGCATCTCCTGGTTCCAGGGCGACGAGCACTCCGCGCTGTACCGGATCGAGAACGCCGAGGACGGCTTCTCGCCGATCGCCGAGGTGAGCGCCGACAAGACGTCCGGCGCGGCCGGACTGAAGGTCGCCTTCACGGCCACCGCCAAGGACGCCGACTCCCCGGACCTCACCTACAGCTGGGACTTCGGCGACGGCACCAAGGGCGAGGGCCTCGAGCCCACCCACCGGTACAAGAAGGTCGGCACCTACACCGCCACCTTCACCGCCAAGGACCCCGAGGGCAACACCGGCAACGCCAGCGCCCGGATCGTGGTCGGCAACACCGAGCCCAAGGTGAAGATCGACATCCCGGGCAACGGTGCTCTGGCCGAGTTCGGCAAGCCCGTGCCGTTCAAGGTGACCGTCACCGACCCCGAGGAGACCGTCGACTGCTCCAAGGTCAAGGTGGCCTACAGCCTCGGCCACGACTCCCACGCCCACGAGCTGACCAGCGAGATGGGCTGCGAGGGCACCCTGACACCGCCCGCCGGTGACGGCGGCCACGACCCCAACGCCAACATCTACGGCGTCGTCGGCGCCAGCTACACCGACGGCGGGGCCAACGGCCAGGAGGCCCTGACCGGCACCGCCCGCACCGTCCTCCAGCCGCTGCACCGCCAGGGTGAGCACTTCGGCACCCAGTCGGGCGTGTCGGTCATCGACAAGACCGGCGCCAACGGCGGCAAGACCGTCGGCAACATCAACGACGGCGACTGGATCTCCTTCAGCCCCTACCGGTTCGACGGACAGAAGAAGATGACCGTGCGGGCCTCCTCCGGCGGCGCGGGCGGCTTCATCGAACTGCGCACCGGCTCGCCCGACGGCCCGCTGCACGGCTCGGCCTACATCCCGCCGACCGGCGGCTGGGAGACCTTCCAGAACGTCGACGTGCCGCTGCGGTCGCTGCCCAAGGGCACCACGGAGATCTACCTGGTCTTCAAGGGCGGCGAGGGCGCGCTCTACGACGTGGACGACTTCGAGTTCTCCAAGCAGCCGTTCAAGGGCGGCAAGAAGGTCCTGGTCTTCTCCAAGACCGCCGGCTTCCGGCACGACTCCATCCCGGCCGGCATCGCCGCCCTGAAGGAGCTCGGCGCCCCGGCCGGCATCACGGTCGACGCGACCGAGGAGGCCCGGCAGTTCACCACGACCAACCTCGCCAAGTACGACGCGGTGGCGTTCCTGTCCACCACCGGTGACGTGCTGGGCGCCGAGCAGCAGCAGGCGTTCGAGAACTACGTCAAGAACGGCGGCGGCTACATGGGCATCCACGCCGCCGCCGACACCGAGTACGAGTGGGAGTTCTACGGCGGCCTCGTCGGCGCCTACTTCGACTCGCACCCGGCCATCCAGAAGGCCACCGTTCGCGTCGAGGACCACGACCACCCGTCGACCGCGCACCTCGGCGACGCCTGGGAGCGCACCGACGAGTGGTACAACTACCGCACCAACCCGCGCGAGCAGGCCAAGGTCCTCGCCACCCTGGACGAGACCACCTACCAGGGCGGGAACATGAAGGGCGACCACCCGATCGCCTGGTGCCAGAGCTACGGCGGCGGCCGGTCCTTCTACACCGGCGGCGGCCACACCAAGGAGTCCTACGCCGAGGAGGCCTTCCGGGCCCACCTGCTCGGCGGTCTGCAGTACGCCACCGGCCAGGTCAAGGCGGACTGCAAGCCGAGCAAGGACTACCGGAAGATCTTCAACGGCCAGACCCTGGAAGGCTGGAAGCAGGCCGGCCCCGGCAAGTTCAACGTCAAGGACGGCACCCTGGAGTCCGAGGGCGGCATGGGTCTGCTCTGGTACCAGGCCAAGGACCTGAAGTCGTACTCCTTGAAGCTCGACTGGAAGATGCAGGGCGACGACAACTCCGGGATCTTCGTGGGCTTCCCGGCCTCCGACGACCCCTGGTCCGCGGTGAACAAGGGCTACGAGATCCAGATCGACGCCACGGACGCGCCCGAGCGCACGACGGGCTCCGTCTACTCGTTCCAGTCGGCGAACATCAAGGCCCGTGACCAGGTCCTGCGTCCGCCCGGCCAGTGGAACTCCTACGAGATCAAGGTCCAGGGCGAACGCCTCCAGGTGTTCCTCAACGGAGTCAAGATCAACGACTTCACCAACAAGGACCCCGAGCGGAGCCTGACCGACGGTCACATCGGCCTCCAGAACCACGGTGCCGACGACCAGGTCTCCTTCCGCAACATCCAGTTGAAGGAACTGCCCACCACGGGCGGCTGAGCGGCGGCGGGCGGGGGACGCCGGACCCCCGCCCGCCGTCTTTGTCCCTCCCCCCGGGGTTTGCGCACGACAAGGAGGCTGCCCATGTCCGCGTCCCTCTCCATACCGCGTGTGGGAGTGTGGCTGATCGGAGCCCGAGGCTCCGTCGCCACCACCGTCGTCACGGGGTGCGCCGCCGTCACCGCGGGACTGCACCCGCCCACCGGCATGGTGAGCGAGACCCCGGCGTTCACCGACAGCGGCCTGCCCGCCCTGTCCGACCTCGTCTTCGGGGGCCACGACACGCTCGACTGCCCCCTGCCCAAACGCGCCGAGACCCTGACCGCCGGCGGCGTCCTCCCGCCCGGAGTCGCCACCGCCGTCGCCGCCGAACTCGCCGCCGCCGACCGGGAGATCAGGCCCGGAGGCCCCGCCCCGGGCGACACCAGGAGCGAGGCCGAACTGATCACGGCCTTCACCGACGACATACGCGACTTCATGCACCGCCACGAACTGGAGCGGGCCGTGGTGGTCAACGTCGCCTCCACCGAACCCGCGTCCCAGGGGCCCGACGCCCCGCTGCCGGCCAGCACCTTGTACGCCCTGGCAGCCCTGCGCGCGGGCTGCCCCTACGTCAACTTCACCCCCTCCGAGGGCATTCACCACCCCGTCGCCGCCCGCGAGGCCGAGCGGAGCGGCCTGCCGTACGCCGGCCGGGACGGCAAGACCGGACAGACCCTGCTGCGGGCCGTGCTGGGCCCGATGTTCGCGCAGCGGGCGCTCGCCGTCCGCGCCTGGTCCGGCACCAACCTGCTGGGCGGCGGCGACGGCGCCGCCCTCGCCGACCCGGCCGCCGCCGCGGCGAAGAACGCCGGCAAGGAACGCGTCCTCGCCGACACCCTCGGCACCGTCCCCGAGGGCGAGGTGCACATCGACGACGTCCCGGCCCTCGGCGACTGGAAGACCGCCTGGGACCACATCGCCTTCGACGGCTTCCTGGGCACGCGCATGATCCTCCAGACCATCTGGCAGGGCTGTGACTCGGCCCTCGCAGCCCCCCTGGTCCTGGACCTCGCCCGCCTCACGACCCGCGCCCACGAAGCCGGCCTGACCGGTCCGCTCGGCGACCTCGGCTTCTACTTCAAGGACCCGATGGGGGACGGACCGGCGAGCTTGGGAGAGCAGTACGCAGCACTGGTGGGCCTGGGGGAGCGGCTGCGCCGGGCGGATGCCGGCGAGACCACCCCGGAGGCCGGGCACGACGGGGCGGTTGAGGGGGCTGCGGCTCGGGGCGCTGGTCTGCGTAGGTCGGTTGAGGGGGCTGCGGCTCGGGGCGCTGGTCTGCGCGGGTCCGTTGAGGACGCTGCGGTAGGGGGCGCCGGGCACCAGGGTTCGGCGGAGGTGGCTGCCGCACAGGGCGGCGATCCGCGCGAGTCGGCCGAGGAGGCTGCGGTGCGGGGCGCTGATCTGCGTCGGTCCGATGAGGAGGCCGTGGTGCGGGGCGCTGATGTGCAGGGGTCTGCTGAGGAGGCTGCGGCACAGGGCGGCGATCCGCGTGAGTCCGCCGCGGAGGCCGCCGAACGGGCCGTCGACGCGCGCGAGCCCGCTCCGGGGAGCGGCCGTGAGCGGTAGACGCGCCTGGGCCGAACTGCTGCGGCTCCCCGCCCTGTTCACCGTCCCCGGCGACGCGCTCAGCGGCGCCGTCGCCGCCGGGGGTCGGCCCAACCCCCGCACCCTGCTCGCCATCGGATCCTCCCTCTGCCTTTACGAGGCCGGCATGGCCCTCAACGATTGGGCGGACCGCGCGGAGGACGCCGTCGAACGCCCTCACCGCCCCCTGCCCTCCGGCCGCATCCGACCGTCCTCCGCCTTCACCGCGGCCTGCGTCCTGACCGCCGCCGGGCTCGGCCTGGCCGCCAGGGCCGGTCGCCCCGCCCTGGCGGTTGCCGCCCCCCTGGCCGCCACCGTCTGGGCCTACGACCTCGCCCTGAAGCACACGCCTGCGGGCCCCGTGGCCATGGCCGCCGCTCGCGGCCTCGACCATCTCCTCGGCGCCGCCACCACCGGCCGACCCCAGGAGGCACTGCCCTCCGCCGCCCTCCTCGGCACCCACACCCTCGCCGTGACGACCGTCTCCCGCCGGGAGACCCAGGGCGGCACGTCCCTGCCACCTCTGGCCGCCCTTGCCGCGACGGCCACCCTCGCCGGGCTCGTGGCACGCGGCGCGCGCGGAACGAAGCGAGCCGGGTCGACGGGCGCCGGCAAAAGGACTGGTACCGGCATGGGCACCGCCACTGGCACCGGCATGGGCACCGCCATCCGTGCCGGCACGGCAATCGCCGCCGGACGTCGGACGCTCGCGCCCGGCAGGCCCGGCCTCACGCTCGACATGGCCCTGCGCACAGCCCTGGCCATCGCCTACGCCGCCGCCGGCCGCCGCTACACCCACGCCGTGCTCAACCCCTCACCGCCCCTGACCCAGCGAGCAGTCGGCGGCGGTGTCCGCGCCACCATCCCGCTCCAGGCGGCGCTCGCGGCCCGCGCCGGATCCGCGCTCACCGCCGTGGCCATCGCCGCGCTCGCTCCGCTCGGACGGAAGTACGCGAAGAAGGTGAGCGTCACATGAGCCCTCGGCCGCACCCGTGGCGGGACAACGGCGAACCGCCCTCCCCCCGCGTCCCCCTCCGCTTCGGCTACGGCACCAACGGCCTCGCCGACCTCCGTCTCGACGACGCTCTCGCCCTCCTCGCCGACCTCGGCTATGACGGCGTCGGCCTGACGCTCGACCACATGCACCTCGACCCCCTCGCCCCGGACCTCGCCGCCCGCACCCGCCGCCTTGCACAACGCCTGGACGCGCTCGGTCTGGACGTCACCGTGGAGACCGGCGCCCGCTATGTACTCGACCCGCGCCGCAAGCACGGACCCTCCCTGCTGGACCCCGACCCGGACGACCGCGCCCGCCGCGTCGACCTCCTGATCCGCGCCGTCCGGGTCGCCGCCGACCTCGGTGCCCACGCCGTCCACTGCTTCAGCGGCATCACACCCGCGGGCACCGATCCCGACACGGCCTGGGACCGTCTCGCCGAGGCACTCACCCCGGTCCTGGACGCCGCCACCACGGCCGGCGTCCCCCTCGCCGTCGAACCCGAACCCGGCCACCTCCTCGCCACCCTCGCCGACTTCCACCGACTCCGCCGCACTCTCGGCGACCCGGACCACCTCGGCCTCACTCTCGACATCGGCCACTGCCAGTGCCTCGAACCCCTCTCTCCCGCCGACTGCATACGCGCCGTCGGCCCCTGGCTCCGGCACGTCCAGATCGAGGACATGCGCCGTGGCATCCATGAACACCTCCCCTTCGGCGACGGCGAGATCGACTTCCCACCCGTCCTCGCGGCCCTCGCCGCCACCGGATACCAAGGCCTGACCGTCGTCGAACTGCCCCGCCACTCCCACGCGGGCCCCCACTTCGCCGAACTCTCCCTCCCGTTCCTCCGCGGCGCCGAGACCACGGCACTCAGATCTCCCCTCCCTGTCCCCTCGCACGGCGATCCCTCCGCCACCCCTGAAGGGAGCACCTCATGACCCAGCCCCGCATCAGCCCGGCCACCCCGGGCGCGGACACGGAGAGCCACCCGCCCACGAACGCAGGGGCCGACTCGGAACCCCGGCGGGACACCGTGCGGCCGTCCCGTCCCGTGACCACGGCCCTCGCCCTGACCCCACCCGCCGAGTTGCGCGGCCAGGTCACCGACCACCTCGACGCCACCGGCCGTGGCTGGCTGCACCGCGCTCTCGACGAGGCCGCTGCCCACCCGGGCACCCACGGGCCCATCTCCGCCTGGGAGTTGCGCATCGCCGAGGCCGGCCGCCGCTGCGGTTCCGAGTACGCCGATGCCGCCCGCGTCCTCATCCTGCACGCGGCCGGCGCCGACGCCGACGCCCTCACGCGGGTCTACTTCCAGGGCACCGCCGCCGAACGCCGCGCCGTCCTGCACGCGCTGCCCCACCTCGTGCCCGGCCCCGAGGCCCTCCCACTCGTCGAGGACGCCCTGCGCACCAACGACACGAGCCTCCTCGCCGCCGCCGTCGGCCCCTACGCCGCCCGGCACCTCGACGCTCACCAGTGGCGCCACGCCGTCCTGAAGTGCCTGTTCACCGGTGTGCCGGTCGACACGGTCGCCGAGCTGGACCGCCGTGCCCGCGACGACGCGGAACTCGCCCGCATGCTCGGCGACTACGCGGCCGAACGCACCGCCGCAGGCCGTCCGGTCCCCGGGGACCTGGACCGCGTCCTGACCCTGACCGACCCCACGGCCACAACGCCGGCCCCCCACGGCCCCCGCGGCACCGACGGCACCGACGGCAAGGAGTCCTGATGCGCCTCTTCGACCCCCACATCCACATGACGTCGCGCACCACCGACGACTACGAGGCCATGCACGCCGCCGGCGTCCGCGCCGTCGTCGAGCCCTCCTTCTGGCTCGGCCAACCCCGCACCTCTCCGGCCTCCTTCCTCGACTACTTCGACTCCCTCCTCGGCTGGGAGCCCTTCCGCGCCGCCCAGTACGGCATCGCCCACCACTGCACGCTCGCCCTCAACCCCAAGGAGGCGAACGACCCGCGCTGTGTCCCCGTCCTCGACGAACTGCCCCGCTATCTCGTCAAGGACCAGGTCGTCGCCGTCGGGGAGATCGGCTACGACTCGATGACCCCTGCCGAGGACACCGCCCTCGCCGCCCAGCTCCAGCTCGCCGCCGCGCACGAACTGCCCGCACTCGTCCACACCCCGCACCGCGACAAGCTGGCGGGCCTGCGTCGCACCCTCGACGTGGTCCGGGAGTCCGCACTGCCCCCGGACCGCGTCCTGGTCGACCACCTCAACGAGACCACGGTCAAGGAGGCCAAGGACAGCGGCTGCTGGCTCGGCTTCTCCGTCTATCCCGACACCAAGATGGACGAGGAGCGGATGGTCGCGATCCTCCGCGAGTACGGACCCGAGCAGGTGCTGGTGAACTCCGCCGCCGACTGGGGCAGAAGCGACCCCCTGAAGACCCGCAAGGTCGCCGATCTGATGCTCGCCGAAGGCTTCGGCGAGGATGACGTCGACCTGGTGCTGTGGCGCAACCCCGTTGCCTTCTACGGGCTCAGCGGCCGTCTCACCCTGGACGTCGCGACCCCGGAGGCGACCCACGAGGGCAACTCCATCCTCCGCGGCGCCCCGAAGGACTCCCAGGAATCGGCCGCTGCCCCGACCCCGGGGGCGTGACGCATGCGCTTCCGCCACCCCGACGGCTCCACCGTCCACCTCGCCTACTGCACCAACGTCCACCCGGCCGAGACCCTCGACGGCGTCCTCGCACAACTCCGCGACCACTGCGAACCCGTCCGCCGACGGCTCGGCCGCGACCGCCTCGGCATCGGCCTGTGGCTCGCCAAGGACGCCGCACACGCCCTCGTCACCGACCCGTCCGCCCTGCGCGGTCTGCGGACGGAACTCGACAGGCGCGGTCTCGAGGTCGTCACCCTCAACGGCTTCCCGTATGAAGGCTTCGGTGCCGAAGAGGTCAAGTACCGCGTCTACAAGCCGGACTGGACCGACCCCGAGCGCCTCGACCACACCACGGCCCTGGCCCGGGTCCTCGCCGGTCTGCTCCCCGACGACGTCACTGAAGGCAGCATCTCCACACTGCCCCTCGCCTGGCGCACCGCCTATGACGGGCGCGGTGCCGAGGCCGCCCGCACCGCCCTGCTCACGCTCGCTCAACGTCTTGACGTCTTGCGGGAGTTGACCGGCCGTGACATCCGCGTCGGCCTCGAACCCGAGCCCGGCTGCACCGTCGAGACCACCGGCGATGCCATCGCCCCACTCACCGCGATCGGCCACGACCGCATCGGCATCTGCGTCGACACCTGTCACCTCGCCACCTCCTTCGAAGACCCGCACACCGCGCTGGACACGCTCGCCGAAGCCGGCGTCCCCGTCGTCAAGTCCCAGCTCTCGGCCGCCCTGCACGCCGAACACCCCCATCTCCCCGAGGTCCGCGAGGCACTCGCCGCCTTCGACGAGCCCCGCTTCCTGCACCAGACCCGTACCGCCACCGCCGCCGGCCTGCGCGGCACCGACGACCTGGGCGAGGCGCTCAAGAGTGACGCCCTGCCCGACGCCTCACCGTGGCGCGCCCACTTCCATGTCCCGCTCCACGCAGCCCCCGCCGCGCCCCTCACCTCCACACTCCCCGTACTCAAGGCCGCGCTGACCCGCCTGGTCGGCGGACCGCACCCGCTCACCCGCCATCTCGAGGTCGAGACCTACACCTGGCAGGCACTACCGGCCGAGCTGCGACCCCGCGCCCGCAGTCAGCTCGCCGACGGCATCGCCGCCGAACTCACCCTGGCCCGCGACCTGTTGACGGACCTCGGCCTGAAGGAGCTGCCATGACCGAGCAACCGGAGGCTGCGCGGACCGAGCGACCGGAAGCCGCAAGGTCCGAGCGACCGGACCCGGCAGTCCCGACCACCGGTCAAGCACCCCTGCCGCAGGACGTCATCGTCGCGCACCAGCCCACCCCTCTCCTCGTCCTCGACGTCGTCGGCCTCACCCCCCGCCTCCTCGACCAAATGCCCCACCTCAAGACCCTCGCCCAGTCCGGCTCCCACGCGCCGCTGGGCACCGTCCTGCCCGCTGTCACCTGCGCCGCCCAGTCCACGTTCCTGACCGGCACCCACCCGTCGGAGCACGGCATCGTCGGCAACGGCTGGTACTTCCGCGACCTCGGCGACGTACTTCTGTGGCGCCAGCACAACGGACTGGTCGCCGGTGACAAACTCTGGGACGCAGCCCGCCGCGCCCACCCCGGCTACACCGTCGCCAACATCTGCTGGTGGTACGCGATGGGCGCCGACACCGAAATCACCGTCACCCCCCGTCCGATCTATTACTCCGACGGCCGCAAGGAACCCGACTGCTACACCAGGCCGCCCGCCCTGCACGACGAACTCACCGACAAGCTGGGTACCTTCCCGCTCTTCCACTTCTGGGGCCCCGGCGCCGACCTCGTCTCCAGCCGCTGGATCATCGACGCGACCCGTCACATCCTCCGCACCCGGCACCCCGACCTGGCCCTCTGCTACCTCCCTCACCTCGACTACGACCTGCAGCGCTTCGGCCCCGACGACCCGCGCTCGCTGAAGGCGGCCGCCGACCTGGACACGGCCATGGCCCCGCTCCTGGACGAGGCCCGAGCGGAGGGCCGTACCGTGGTCGCGCTCTCCGAATACGGCATCACCCGCGCGGACCGACCCGTGGACATCAACCGGGCCCTGCGGCGGGCAGGCCTGCTGGAGGTGCACACCCAGGACGGCATGGAGTACCTCGACCCGATGGCGTCACGTGCCTTCGCCGTCGCCGACCACCAGATCGCGCACGTCTACGTACGCCGGCCGGAAGACCTCGACGAGACCCGAGCGGCACTGGACGGACTGCCCGGCATCGAGCAACTCCTCGACGACGAGGGCAAGAAGGCCCACCATCTCGACCATCCGCGCTCCGGCGAGCTCGTCGCCGTCGCGGAGCCGGACGCCTGGTTCACGTACTACTACTGGCTGGACGACGCCCGCGCGCCCGACTTCGCGCGACTCGTCGAGATCCACCGCAAACCCGGCTACGACCCGGTCGAACTCTTCATGGATCCTCTCGACCCCTACGTCAAGGTCAAGGCGGCGACCGCGCTGGCCCGTAAGAAGCTCGGCATGCGTTACCGCATGGCGGTCGTGCCTCTGGATCCGTCACCTATTCGCGGCAGCCACGGCCGCCTTCCTGCGAGCGACGACGACGGTCCGCTCCTCATCTGCTCCACCCCCCGCGCTGTCGGCGACCGCATCGCGGCCACCGATGTGAAGTCACTCCTGCTCCAACTCGCCGGTCTCGGCTGACGGACAAGGGTCGGCACACACCAACTCGCCGGTCCCATCGGCCCGTCTCTTCCGACTGGTCACGAGTGAAGCACTCACCACTGACAACGGCCTTCGATCACAGGGAGTTCCAGGCATGAGCCGCTTTTCCCAGACGGACCCCGAACTCACCCACCGCCTCACCAGACGAGGCATGCTCGGCGTCGCGGCGGGCACCACGGCCGCCGCGCTGCTGGGCGCCGCCGCAGCGCCCGCGACCGCCGCACCGGACACCGCATCCGAAGCCGCAACGGCTTCCGCAGGCCGCGACCATGGGCATGGGCATGGCCGCGGCCGTCCCGTTCTCCCGCCCGGCCGCCTCGGCATCCAGCTCTACAGCCTGCGCGACAAGGTCTCCACGCTCGGCTTCGCCCCCGTCTTCGCGGAACTGGAGAAGTACGGCTACGACGAGGTCGAGTTCGCCGGCTACACCCAGGGCTCGGCCGGCCCGATCACCCTCGCGCAGCTCAAGCGGCTGGCGCGGAACCACGGCCTGAATCCGATCGGCAGCCACGTCGGCTACTACTCCGACGACCCGGGCGCCTACACCTTCGCCCAGAACCTCACCAAGGTCCTCGACGACGCCCAGGCCCTCGGCCTGAAGCACATAGGTACCGCCTCCGGGCCGTTCCGCTACGGCTCCACCGTCGACGCCTGGAAGCGTGCCGCCGAGGAGTTCAACACCTACGGTGCGGCGGCGAGGGCGCGCGGTATGAAGTTCTACCAGCACAACCACTCCGAGGAGTTCTCCTTCGCCACCGACAACCCCAAGGTCCGTCTCTACGACGTGCTGCTCGCCGAGACCGACCCCGACCTCGTGTTCCTGGAGATGGACATCTTCTGGGCGTACTCGGGCCAGTTCCGCTTCTCGAAGCGGCCCGACGGTTCGGCCGCGCCCTTCGAGCCGCTCGACTACGTGCTGAAGCAGCCGCACCGCTACCCGCTCTTCCACGTCAAGGACGGCGTGAGCGACCCGTCCAACCAGTACGGCTACGACATGGTCGACGTCGGCGACGGCGACATCGACTACCAGCGGTTCATCTCCGCCGTGACGAAGCTGCGCGGTCAGCGATTCGCCCATCACTGGCAGGCGGAACACGACAACCCGAGCGAGTCCCTCACGTTCGCACGCCGTTCGAGCAAGCATCTCCATTCGCTGCGGGAGAAGTGCTGACCGTCATGACGACATGAAGAGGCCCTCCCCGGGACGGGGAGGGCCGCCTGTCGTTCGCGGTCTGTCAGCGTGCAGGCTGCGGCATCGCGGTGCGGCCCGGCGCCGGGTTGCGGCCCGGCTGCCGCAACAGCAACGCGATCCCCGCCGCCACCATCGACACGCCGCCGGCGAGGGCGTACGCGCCGTCGTAGCCCCACGCCGCGACCACCATGGAGCCGAGACCGCCGCCGAACAGGCCGCTGATGAGCTTGCCGCTGTAGACGAGGCCGTAGTTGGTTGCGTTGTAGTTCTCTCCGAAGTAGTCCGGGGTGAGCGCCGCGAAGAGCGGGTAGAACGCGCCGCCGCCGAACCCGGAGAGGAAGGCGAAGAACAGGAACAGCCACTCGCTTCGAACGTCGCCCGCCCAGATCACGCCGAACTGGGCGAGGCCCAGGACGACGATCACGAACACCAGGGTCGATTTGCGTCCCCAGCGGTCGGACAGCCAGCCCACGACACCGCGGCCGATGCCGTTGATGACGGCCATCACGCCCATCGACGAGGCCGCGACGAGTGGGCCGAAGCCCACCTCCTTGGCGTAGTCGACCTGGAAGGAGATGCCGAAGATCGAAACGCCGGCAGTCAGGACGATGGACAGCCACATCAGTGGGAGCATGCCTGTCCTGATGGCCTCCCGGGGCGTGTACTGCTTCACCGCCGGAGGGTTCTTGGCCAGGCTCACCGCGTTCTTCCGGTCGCCCGTCTGCCTCAGTGGATCGATGTCGGCGGGCCACCAGTTCTTCGGGGGGTCCTTGAAGAAGAACGCGGATCCGAGAACGACGATCATGATGTAGCAGCCGATCAGGTCCAGGACGCGGTGATAATTCGCGGTGTCGAACCCGTAGTTGAAGATGAAGATGAACGGCAGAGATCCGTACGCGAACCCGCCATTGACGAACCCGGTCCGGGCGCCGCGCCGCTCGGGGAACCACTTGCCGACCATGTTGATGCAGGTCGCGTAGATCAGGCCGGCGCCGATGCCGCCGATGACGCCGAATCCGAGGATCGCGAGCCAGACATTTCCCAGGTGCGACAGGGCGAGGAACCCCAGCAGGCACATGCCGGAGCCGATGTACATGGCGGTGCGGGCCGTCAGGATGCCCTTCTCCCGCAGCCAGCCCGCCGGGAAGGCGATGCCGGCCTGGAAGAACACCCAGACGCTGAGGATCCAGAAGGTGTTGCTCTGCGTCCAGCCGTGCGCGTGGGACAGGGTGTCCTCCGCGGAGCCGTACGCGTATTCGAAGACGCTGATGGCCATCATGGCGATCCACGGGAGATACACCATGAACTTGCGGGAGTGACCGAGGATGTCGCGGTCGGTCTCGCCGATGCGGTAGACGCGGCCTCGCGCGTCGGTCACCTCGCGGTAGGGACGGTGTGCGGCGTCGGAGTGTGCTGATGAACTGCTTCCTGCGTACGGATCTGCCGTCATGTCAGGCCATGTCCTCGCCGAGCGGTCGTGGGTTGGCAACGATGCGGGTCTCGTCCTTGTCGCGTCCCGGTGGGCTGAGGAACAAGGCCACACAGCCGGCGAAGAGGGAGATGGAGCCGGCCAGGATGAAGGCACCGGAGTGCCCCCAGGCGCTGACGACCACGGCACCCATGCCCGCGCCCAGGCCTGAGACGAGCTTGGCGCTGTAGACCATGCCGTAGTTGGACGCGTTGTTGTTCTCGCCGAAGTAGTCGGCGGTGAGCGCCGCGAACATCGGGAAGATGGCGCCGCCGCCGAAGCCGGAGATCGCGGAGAAGACCAGGAACAGGGTCAGGTTCTTGCTGTCCGCCGACCAGAGGATGCCGAACTGGGCGAGGCCCAGGATGACGCACACGGCGAGCAGGCACCGCTTGCGGCCGTAGAGGTCCGAGAGCCAGCCGATCACGCCACGGCCGGTACCGTTGACGATCGCCTTGAGGGACATGGCTGTGGCCACGATCCCGCCCGCGAATCCGGCTTCCTCGCCGATGTCCACCTGGAACGCGATACCGAAGATGTTCACGCCGGACGTGCACGCCAGACAGAACCACATCAGGCCCACCCGGCCGGTCTTCCACGCCTCCTTGGGGGAGTACTGGTGGACCGCCGGCGGGTTCATCCGCAGCGAGCGCGCCGCGCGCGGGTCCTTCGGCGGGTTGAGCGGGTCGATGTCGGCGGGCCACCAGTTCTTCGGCGGGTCCCTGAAGAAGTAGCCGGAGAACGCGACGATTCCGGCCAGGAACACACCCACCGAGACCAGTACCCAGCGGAAGTTGGTGAGGTCCATATAACCGTTGAAGATGAAGACGAAGGGCACCGAGCCGTAGGCGAAACCGCCGTTGACGAACCCGGTCTTGCCGCCCTTGCGCTCCGGATACCACTTGCCCACCATGTTGACGCAGGTGGCGTACACCATGCCTGCGCCCATGCCGCTGAACATGCTGAAGCCGATATAGGCGAAGACGACATGCGGTGCGAATGCCAACGACAGGTAGCCCAGCAACGTGCCTGTCGCGCCGCACATCATCGCCCAGCGGGCCGGTAGTTTTCCGCTCTCACGCAGCTTGCCCGCGGGAAAGGCCACCGCGGCCTGGAAGAAGACCCAGACGGTCATCATCCAGAAGATGTGCATGCTGTTCCAGCTGTGCGCGGTGTGCAGGGTGTCCTCGGCCGATGCGAACGCGTACTCGGCGGAGGAGATGCCCATCATGCCGATCCAGGGAAGGATCACCATCCACTTGCGCTTGCGACCCATGATGTCGATGTCGGACTCGCCCAAGCGGTAGACGCGTCCGTTCTTGTCGGTCACCTCCCGATAGGCGGCGACCCTTGGAACGTCGGTGGTTGTCACGTTAGTTGCACCCCTTGCGTCGAAAGTTCTGGCCAGCGCCCCCTGTCCAATGCCTTTCGTGCGCGCGCGGGTCCCGGGGCCGGCCGACGCGCACCGTCGGCCGGCCCCCCGCTGCCTCACCTCATGAACCGCCCCCCAACAGTCCGGCCGCCCGCGCCCACCGGTACTTGGCGCCGAGCACCGCCACCGGCTTCTCGGTCGTGTACGGGTACGCCACGACCCCGCGCTCGTACAGGTACTGGCAGGCCTCCTCGACCTCCACGTCACCCGCGAGGGAGGCGACGACAGGCTTCTCTATGCCGCGCTCCCGGAATTCGGCCACCACGCGCGCGGTGAGCTCCGCGAAGACCATCGGGGGAGTGACGATGGTGTGCCAGTAGCCGAGTACGAGCGCGTGGATGCGCGGATCCTCCAGACCGAGCCGGATCGTCGCCTCGTACGTCGACGGCGGCTCGCCCCCGGTGATGTCCACCGGGTTGCCCGCCGCCCCGAAGGGCGGGATGAACTTCCGGAAGGCCTCGTCCAGGTCCGGCGGGATCTCCATCAGGGACAGCCCGTTGTCGGTCACCGCGTCCGACAGCAGTACGCCGCTGCCGCCGGCCCCTGTGATGATCACGATGTTGTCGCCCTTGGGGGCGGGCAGGACCGGCAACCCGCGCGCGTACTCCAGCATGTCGTTGAGCCCGGGCGCCCGGATGACACCGGCCTGCTTGAGGATGTCCTCGTACACGGCGTCGTCGCCGGCGAGGGCTCCGGTGTGCGAGCCCGCGGCCTTCGCGCCCGCCGCCGTACGACCGGCCTTGAGGACGACGACCGGCTTCTTCGGTACGGTCGCCCGCGCGGCCTCGACGAACGCGCGCCCGTCCTTGAGGTCCTCCAGGTGCATCGCGATGCACTCGGTGTGCGGGTCCTCGCCGAACCAGGTCAGCAGGTCGTCCTCGTCCAGGTCCGACTTGTTGCCGAGGCCGACGATCGCCGACACGCCCGTCTTCGTGGTCCGCGCGAAGCCCAGGATGGCCATGCCGATGCCGCCGGACTGCGAGGTCAGCGCCACCCCGCCCTTGACGTCGTACGGCGTGCAGAACGTGGCGCACAGGTCCTGCCACGTCGAGTAGTAGCCATAGATGTTCGGCCCGAGCAACCGGACGCCGTGCCGCTCGGCGATGGCCACGATCTCCTCCTGGAGTTCGTGCTCACCGGTCTCCGCGAACCCGGAGGGAATCAGCACGGCGTTCGGGATCCCCTTGCGTCCCACCTCCTCCAGGGCCGAGGCCACGAACTTGGCGGGGATAGCGAAGACCGCCACATCCACCTCACCGGGAACGTCCGTCACACTCTTGTACGCCTTGCGGCCCAGAATGTCATCGGCCTTGGGGTTCACCGGATGGATGTCCCCGGCGAAACCACCGTCGATGAGGTTGCGCATGACCGAATTGCCGATCTTGCCCTGTTCGTTGGAGGCGCCGATGACGGCGACCGACGACGGCTGCATCAGCCGGCGCATCGAGGTGAGGATCTCCTCGCGCGAGTAGCGGCGACGCGGTTTCGCGGGAGCTTCGGAGAGGATCACGCGGATGTCGGCCGCGACCGCCCCCTCCGCGGTCGCGATCACCGGGTTGAGGTCCACCTCGGCGATCTCCGGGAAGTCCGCCACGAGCTGCGAGACACGGCGGATCTGCTCGGCGACCGCCCACCGGTCCACGGCCGCCTGGCCGCGCACCCCGCGCAGGATCTCCGCCGCCCGGATCGAGTCCAGCATGGACAGCGCCTCGTCGGCGTCCACGGGCGCGAGGCGGAAGGTCACGTCCTTGAGGACCTCCACCAGCACTCCGCCGAGCCCGAAGGCGACGACCTTCCCGAACGTCGGGTCGGTGACCGCGCCCACGATGACCTCCTGCCCCTGCGGCAGCAGTTCCTGGACCTGCACGCCCTCGATGCGGGCATCCGCGTCGTACGCGCGGGCGTTGTCGATGATCTTGTGGAAGGCGGCCCGTACGTCCGTCGCACCCTCGACCCCGACGATCACGCCGCCGGCGTCGGTCTTGTGCAGGATGTCCGGCGAGACGATCTTCATCACCACCGGCCCGCCGAAGCGCGCCGCGTACGCCACCGCCTCGTCGACGTCCGTCGCGAGTTCCTCGCCCGGTACGGCGATCCCGTACGCGTCGGCGATCACCTTGCCCTCGGGTGCGGTCAGTGCGGTACGTCCCTCGCCCCGTACGGAGTCGAGGAGCGTCCGCACCCTCAGGACGCGGTCTTCGGCCATCACGTCAGATCACTCCGTTCGACTTGAGCAGGCGCAGCTCCTCGTCGCCGAGGCCGAGCTCGCCGATGTAGACCTCTTCGTTGTGCTGGCCGAGCAGGGGCGAACTGCTCACCTCGACAGGTGAGTCGGAGAGCTTCAGAGGGCTGCCGACTGTCACGAAGTCGCCCCGCTCGGGGTGCGGCACGGTGACGACCATCTCGTTGGCGACCAGCGAGGAGTCCTCGATGATCTCCTTGGTGGAAAGGATCGGCCCGCACGGGATGTTGTGCGCGTTGAGCCGCTCCAGCACCTCCCACTTGGGCAGGGTCGAGGACCACTCCTCGATCAGCTGGAACATCTTGCTGAGCTTGGGCAGCCGTGCCTCCGGCGTCCCCCACTCGGGGTCGTCGGCGAGTTCGGGCCGGCCGATGAGCTCGCTGAGCGGCCGCCAGCCGACCGGCTGCACGATGACGTACACGTAGTCGTTCGGGCCGCCGGGTGCGCACTTGACCGCCCAGCCGGGCTGACCGCCGCCGGACGCGTTTCCCGAGCGGGGAACTTCCCGGCCGAAGTCCTCGTTCGGATATTCAGCAAGCGGCCCATGTGTCAGGCGCTGCTGGTCCCTCAGCTTCACCCGGCACAGGTTGAGTACAGCGTGCTGCATGGCCACGTTGACCCGCTGTCCACGCCCGGTGTTCTCGCGCTGGAACAGTGCCGCGAGAATCCCCGCGACGGCGTGCACACCCGTCCCCGAGTCCCCGATCTGGGCTCCGGTCGCCAGCGGCGGCCCGTCCTCGAAACCGGTGGTCGACATCGACCCGCCCATGGCCTGCGCAACGACCTCGTACGCCTTGAAGTTGGTGTACGGGCCGTCGCCGAACCCCTTGATGGAGGCATAGACGATACGCGGATTGATCTCCTGGATGCGGTCCCAGGTGAAGCCCATGCGGTCGACCGCGCCCGGTCCGAAGTTCTCGACCATGACGTCGGAGCGCCGGATCAGCTCGGTGAGTATCTCCTTGCCGCGCTCGGTCTTGGTGTTGAGGGTGATGCTCCGCTTGTTGCAGTTGAGCATCGTGAAGTAGAGGGAGTCGACGTCCGGGAGATCGCGCAGTTGTTTGCGGGTGATGTCACCGGTCGGCGCCTCCAGCTTGACGACGTCCGCGCCGAGCCAGGCGAGCAGCTGGGTAGCGGAGGGCCCGGACTGGACGTGGGTCATGTCCAGGACGCGGATGCCTTCGAGAGCCTTGGTCGGCGTTCCAGTCATGGAGGCCACCTCACTTGTACATGGTCTGGTTCATGGTTCCGGGGGCGTACGCGTCGGGGTCGACCCAGACGTTGATCAGCGAGGGCTTCCCGGACTCGCGGGCGCGCTGCAGCGCGGGGCCGATGTCGGCGGGGTCGCGGACCTCCTCGCCGTAACCGCCCAGCATCTGCGCGAACTTGTCGTAGCGGACGTCGCCGAGTGTGTTGCCGACCCGCTCGCGCTCCAGGCCGTACTTCTGGGCCTGGCCGTAGCGGATCTGGTTCATGGAGGAGTTGTTGCCGACGATGCCGACGAAGGGGAGGTTGTAGCGCACGAGAGTCTCGAAGTCCCAGCCGGTGAGGGAGAACGCGCCGTCGCCGAAGAGCGCGACGACCTCCTTGTCGGGCCGGGCCTGCTTGGCCGCGAGTACGAACGGCACCCCGACGCCGAGCGTGCCCAGCGGTCCCGGGTCCATCCAGTGACCGGGTGACTTGGGCTGCACGACCTGCCCGGAGAAGGTGACGATGTCGCCGCCGTCGCCGATGTAGATCGAGTCCTCGGTGAGGAAGTCGTTGATCTCGCTGACCAGCCGGTACGGGTGGATCGGTGAGGCGTCCGACTTCAGGCTCGGCAGCCGCTTCTCCAGGGCGGTCTGCTCGGCCGCGCGCAGCTCGTCGAGCCACTCCTTGCGCTTCGACGCGCCCCCGTTGACGCGTCCGGACGCGGCCTCGGTGACCGACTTCAGCACCAGCCCGGCGTCGCCCACGATCCCGAGGTCGATGTCGCGGTTCTTGCCGACGGTGCGGTAGTCGAGGTCGATCTGCACGACGGTCGCGTCCGGCGACAGCCGCTTGCCGTAGCCCATGCGGAAGTCGAAGGGCGTGCCGACGATGACGATGACATCGGCGCCTGAGAAGGCGTACCGCCGCGACAGCTGGAAGTGGTGCGGATCGCCGGGCGGGAGGGTGCCGCGGCCGGCGCCGTTCATGTACGCCGGGATGTTGAGGGTGCGGACGAGCTCGATGGCCGCCTCGGTGCCGCGGGTCGTCCACACCTGGCTGCCCAGCAGGATGGCCGGCTTCTCGGCGTGGACCAGCAGGTCGGCGAGCTTCTCGATGGCCTCGGGGTCGCCGGCCGAGCGGGTGGAGGCACGGTAGGCGCCCTCCTTGGGCACGCGCGCCTTGCTCACCGGCACCTTGGCGTCGAGGACGTCACGGGGGATCTCCAGGAAGGAGGGCCCGGGCGCACCGTGGTAGCACTCGCGGAACGCCATCGACACCATGTCCGCCGCGCGCGCGGTGTCGGGCACGGCCGCCGCGAACTTGGTGATCGGCGTCATCATGTCGACGTGCGGCAGGTCCTGGAGGGACCCCATCTTGTGCTGGGTGAGGGCGCCCTGGCCGCCGATGAGCAGCATCGGGGACTCGGCGCGGAAGGCGTTGGCGACGCCGGTGACGGCGTCGGTGGTGCCGGGACCCGCGGTGACGACCGCGCAGCCGGGCTTGCCGGTGATGCGGGCGTAGCCGTCGGCGGCATGGGCGGCGACCTGCTCGTGACGGACGTCGACGACCTCGATGCCCTCGTCGACGCAGCCGTCGTAGATGTCGATGATGTGGCCGCCGCACAAGGTGTAGATGCGGTCGACCCCCTCGGCCTTCAGAGCCTTGGCAACGAGATGACCACCGGAAATGACGTCCTGGGTGTCGTCGGGCATGGCGAAGTCCTGTCCCTTCGTAGGGGGTGGAACGGCTCTCGCGGTACATTGCATACAGTCGACGAATACTGTATGAACCTTGTTATCCCGCATCCAGTGGGTGGTGTCCAGGGGGCGTGCGGCACTTTTGAGTCAGGAGCCGGAATGGACCTGTACGAACACCAGGCAAGGGAACTCTTCGAGGAACACGGCATCTTGGTGCCGCGGGCAGAGGTGACCGACTCACCCAAGGAAGCCCGCGAGATCGCACGTCGGCTCGGTGGCCGAGTCGTGGTCAAGGCGCAGGTGAAGACCGGTGGCCGGGGCAAGGCGGGCGGTGTGAAGCTCGCCGCGGATCCCGCCGCTGCCGAGCTCACGACACGCCAGATCCTCGGCATGGACATCAAGGGCCACACGGTCGGCAAGGTGATGCTCGCCCAACCCGTGGACATCGAGGCCGAGTTCTACGTGTCCTACGTCCTCGACCGGGCGGCCGGCCGCTTCCTCGCGATCGCCTCGGCCGAAGGCGGCATGGACATCGAGGAGGTGGCCGCCAGTCGTCCGGAAGCCGTGGCCCGCATCCCCGTCGACCCCGCCGAGGGCGTCACCTCCGCGAAGGCCGCCGACATCACGGAAGCAGCCGGACTGCCACCGCAGACCGTCGACGTCCTCATCCGACTCTGGGAGGTACTGGTCCGCGAGGACGCCGTCCTGGTCGAGGTGAACCCGCTGGTCCGTACCGGGCAGGGCCAGATCCTCGCCCTCGACGGCAAGGTCACCCTCGACGACAACGCCCGCTTCCGGCAGGCACGTTGGGGTGCCGACGACGTGGAGCACGACGACGCGCTGGAGGCCACGGCGGCCGCCAAGGGCCTCAACTACGTCAAGCTCGACGGCGAGGTCGGCATCATCGGCAACGGCGCCGGCCTCGTCATGTCGACCCTCGACGTCGTCGCCGGCTGCGGCGCCCGCCCAGCCAACTTCCTCGACATCGGCGGCGGCGCATCGGCACAGATCATGGCCGACGGACTGTCGGTCATCCTGTCGGACCCGGCCGTGAAGTCGGTCTTCGTCAACGTCTTCGGCGGGATCACCGCGTGCGACGCCGTCGCCGACGGCATCGTGCAGGCCCTGGACACCGTCCAGCTGACCAAGCCGCTCGTCGTCCGCCTCGACGGGAACAACGCCGCCCGCGGGCGGGCCATCCTCGACGACCGCGCCCACCCCCTGGTCCAGCAGGCCACCACCATGGACGGCGCCGCGCTGCGGGCCGCGCAACTCGCCACCACAGCCTGAGGAGACGTGACGACATGGCCATCTACCTCACCAAGGAGAGCAAGGTCCTCGTCCAGGGCATGACCGGCGGCGAAGGCATGAAGCACACCCGGCGCATGCTCGCCGCCGGCACGAACGTCGTCGGCGGCGTCAACCCGCGCAAGGCCGGCCGCAGCGTCGACTTCGACGACCGCGCCGTCCCCGTGTTCGGGTCGGTCGCCGACGGAATGCGCGAGACCGGCGCCGACGTGACCGTCGTCTTCGTGCCGCCCGCCTTCACCAAGGCGGCCGTCGTCGAGGCCGCCGACGCCGGGATCGGACTCGCCGTCGTGATCACGGAGGGCATCCCGGTCCACGACTCCGTCGTCTTCACCTCGTACGCGAAGACCAAAGGCACCCGCATCATCGGCCCCAACTGCCCCGGCCTGATCACCCCCGGCCAGTCCAACGCGGGGATCATCCCGGCCGACATCACCAAGCCCGGCCGCATCGGCCTGGTCTCCAAATCCGGCACGCTCACCTACCAACTGATGTACGAGCTGCGGGACATCGGCTTCTCGACGTGCGTCGGCATCGGCGGCGACCCGGTCGTCGGCACCACCCACATCGACTGCCTGGCAGCCTTCCAGGACGACCCCGACACCGAACTCATCGTCCTCATCGGGGAGATCGGCGGCGACGCGGAGGAGCGCGCGGCCGCCTACATCCGCGACCACGTCACCAAGCCGGTCGTCGGCTACATCGCCGGATTCACCGCCCCCGAGGGCAAGACGATGGGGCACGCCGGCGCGATCGTGTCCGGCTCGTCCGGCACGGCGGCGGCGAAGCAGGAAGCGCTGGAAGCGGTCGGCGTTGGAGTCGGCAACACACCCACCGAGACCGCGCGCCTGGTGCTGGACCGCCTGGGCGTCGAGGCGTGACGTCACTCATAGTCGGCGCGAGGTCACTTTCAGGAGTTGCCGCACGCCGCTAACTTCCGCCATAGCCATCAACGACCGCCCCCGACTGTGCACCGAGAGCGGAGCCCCCATGGCAACCACCCTCACCCTCAAATCCGGCACCTCCTGGGCCGACGCCTGGCAACGCTGCCTCGCGGTCGCCCCCGAGGCGTTCCGGGACGACCGTGTCCTCAACCTCTGGAACTCCACCTGGCAGGCGGACGGCCGGGCCCTGCCCGCCACCAGTCCCGTCGACGGCAGTCCGATCGCCGGCCCGCCGCGCCTGGACCGGGCCACCGCCCACCAGGCCGTGCGCGCGTCGCTGGACCAGCACCGCGCCTGGCGGCACATCCCGCTGGAAGAGCGCCGAGCCCGCGTCGCGGCCACGCTCGACGCCCTGACCCAACACCGGGACCTGCTCGCCCTGCTGCTCGTCTGGGAGATCGGCAAGCCCTGGCGGCTGGCCCGCGCCGACGTCGACCGGGCCATCGACGGCGTGCGCTGGTACGTCGACGGCATCGAGCCGATGGTCGCCGGCCGGGCACCGCTGGACGGTCCGGTATCCAACATCGCGAGCTGGAACTACCCGATGAGCGTGCTCGTTCACGCAGTGTTGGTACAGGCATTGGCAGGCAACGCGGTCATCGCCAAGACCCCGACCGACGGCGGTGTCGCCTGTCTCACCCTGGCCTGCGCGTTGGCCGCCCGCGAGGGAATCCCCGTCACCCTCGTCAGCGGCAGCGGGAGCGAGCTGTCGGAGGCGCTGGTGCGGGCGCCCGAGATCGGCTGCGTCTCCTTCGTCGGCGGCCGCGACACCGGAGCCGCGGTGGCCACGGCCGTCGCCGACCTCGGCAAACGACACGTACTCGAACAGGAAGGACTCAACACCTGGGGCATCTGGAACTACACGGACTGGGACGCGCTCACGGCGGTCGTGCCCAAGCTCTTCGACTACGGCAAACAGCGCTGCACGGCGTACCCGCGCTTCGTCGTCCAGCGCGAGCTGTTCGACGAGTTCCTCGCGGCGTACCTCCCGGCGGTGCGCACGCTCACGGTCGGCCACCCGCTGGCGGTGGAGAAACGGGACCACGACCCCTTCCCGCAGCTGGACTTCGGGCCGGTCATCAACGCGGCCAAGGCCAAGGAGCTCCAGGACCAGGTGGCCGAGGCGATCGACCGCGGCGCCGTCCCGCTGCACCGGGGCAGGCCGGCGGACGCCCGCTTCCTGCCCGGCCAGGACACCTCGGCATACGTCCAGCCGGTCACGCTGCTCAATCCGCCCCCGTCCTCCCCGCTCCACCACGCGGAGCCCTTCGGCCCGGTCGACACCATCGTCCTGGTCGACACCGAGGCGGAGCTGCTGGCGGCGATGAACGCGTCCAACGGCGCACTGGTCGCCACGCTGTCCACGGACGACCGCGCGACGTACGACCGCCTGGCCCCGCAGATCCGCGCGTTCAAGGTCGGCCACGGCAAGCCGCGTTCCCGCGGCGACCGTGACGAGCTGTTCGGTGGCTTCGGCGCGTCCTGGCGCGGGGCGTTCGTCGGCGGCGAGCTGCTGGTGCGCGCGGTGACACAGGGGCCGGCGGGGGAGCGGTTGCCCGGGAACTTCCCGGAGTATCAGCTCGGCCCGTGAGGAGAGGGCGTCGCGTCCGACGCCGGGTTCGCCACGCGGTCCGCCGCACCGGTGCCCGGCGTCGGTCGCCGACGCGATGGCACAGGTCGTCCTGTCTCCCCTGGTTGATCCGCAACCGGTCAGCCGATGCCCTGGCGATCCGGATGCAGGGCGAACGCGCGGTCCGAGGGGAACTGCTCGGCGCGGTCCACCGCCTGGTGGAGGAGTTCGCGGTGGCGCAAGATCGGTCCGCTGCGCTCCGGCGGTGCGAGCAGGAGGAGGTCGTCCAGGCCGGCCTGCATGCGCCGTGAGACCTGCGGGCTGCCGACGGCGCAGCCCCGCACCTCGGTGAACCCGAGATCCACCAGCTCGGTCCACCCCGGCACGGGCTGCACCAGCCGCACCACCCCGCGCCGGTCCCGGTGCAGGGCGGCGTCCAGCGGCCGACGGCTCAGCGCGGCCAGGAACTGGACGACACGGTCCAGCGCCTGGACGGCGGTTGTCGGGTCGTTGATCGCGGGCGACAGTGCACGCAGCGCGATGTCGGACAACTGCCGCAGCCCGAAGCCGAGATCCTGGTGGTAGGTCCGCTCCACACCCACCGAGATCGTGTACCGCAGCGCCCGCCGCGGCGGGGCCGCACCGCCGTGCACCGCCAGCAAGGGCGTACCAGGCACCACGAAGTCCCCGATCCGAGGGATCAGCCGCAGCGTCACCCCGTGCTTGCGAGCAGTCCGGACCAGCCGCGTGATGTGCACGTCCCGCAGCACCCCCGCCCGGCCCTCGTGCGGCACCCAAGCGGTGGCGGTGCCGAGGTCGGGCGTGTCCGGTCCGTCCGTCGACACGGGCATCGACGCGGTCACCCGGAAGGACTCCGCGGCGATCCGTGCGATCACGTAACTGATCCGCATCAACCGCAGAGTGCTGTTCACGTACAGCACGAAGAGCAACAGGCTGAACGCGACCATGCAGAGCGTGAGCACCGACTGCACCAGAGGCACCGTCGTGACGGCACGGGCATCCTCGGCGGTGTCGAAGGAGGTCAGCACGAGAAGGCTCAGCACGAAGGTCGCGAGGAAGACGGCGAAGGTCGCCTTGGTGATCCGGCTGCGCACGAAGAGCCGGACCACGCGCGGGGTGAACTGCCCGCTCGCCATCTGCACGGCCACCAGCGAGATGCTGAAGACCACACCGATGAAGGTCATCATCGCCGAGGCGACGGCGTTCACCACGGCCTTCGCGTCGTCCGCGAACCGCAGCAGTTCGTCGAGCGTCTCGTAGTCGCCGTCCTTCTGGAGCGCATCGACGATGGCTGCGTCGAGCGCCTGAGCCGCCAGCCAGACCACGAAGACGGCCACCATCGCAGCCATGGGGGCGAACCAGAACGTGTCCCGCAGATGCTCCCTGAGGGGCGACAGCGCACGCGGGCGACGTCCTGCGGAAGGACTCTGCGTAACCGTCCAGTCACTCATGATGCGACCCTAAGGGCATCGGGCCGTGCGGTCCCGGACCCCCGCCCGATGGACGGAAACGCAGGTGAAAGGCACTCCGAAACCTTGGTATTGTTGTCCACGTCGCCGCCGGGAAGGCCCCCGGCAAGGCGGCAGACACCTAGTAGGACTCCGTTAGGTTGCTCTGGCTCTGGGGTTTTGGCTGGTGGTGGATGTTCTGGGCAGGGGGCGGTGGCAGGTGGTGCAGGTGCCGGTCCAGCAGTTCAGCAGGTCCTGGATGGCGTCGAGGGTCTGGTAGAGGGTGAGTTGGCTGTATCGGCTTTTGGGGCCAGTCGCTGTTCGGTGAGGAACGCGTGGGCGGCGGTGACCAGGGTGACGTGGTGATGCCAGCCGTTCCAGGAACGTCCCTCGAAGTGGTCCAGGCCGAGGCCGTGCTTGAGTTCCCGGTAGTCGTGCTCGATGCGCCAGCGGATCTTCGCCAGGCGGACCAGTTCGGCGATTGGGGTGTCTGCGGGCAGGTTGGACAGCCAGTAGCCGGTGGGTGCTTCGGCGCCGTCGGGCCATTCGGCCAGCAGTGTGACCTCAGGCAGGACGCCGTCCCAGTGGCCGTGTGAGGCGAGGGCGGCGGCCTGGGCGAGGCGTTTGGATTTGATCCCGGCGGGCCGCACCTGCAGGGACAGGAAGTGTGAGCGCAGCGGTCCGCGGGATCCTTCCCGCCAGGTCACCTCGGTGAAGGCCTGCCGTCCGTGGCCGGCCACCAGCGCGGCCACCGGAGTCGGCCTGTCGCGGTAGCGGGGCTGCGGCTTGCGGCCGTTGCCGGACCAGGTGGGGGCCATGGGCATCGCATCATGCGGGTGGACGGTCACATCCGAGCGGATCGCCACCACGTAGTCGATGCTGCGATGTTCCAGGCCGTCGCGGAAGTCGGCGTTCTGTCCGTAGCCGGCGTCGGCCACCAAAACCGGAGGCACCAGACCCCATCCGGCCAGCTCATCGATGGTGTCCAGGGCCAGACGCCACTTCTCCCGGTGCCCGATCTCGTCGGGCATCCCGGTCTTGCGCCGGCGAACCGGATCGTGCGCCCACTCCTCAGGCACGAACAGGCGCCATTGCAGCGGACAGGACGCCGTGTCGGAGACCGCGTGCACACTCACTGCGACCTGGCAGTTGGCCTGCTTGCCCAGCGCCCCGCAGTACTGGTGGGCGACCGCCACCGACATCTTCCCGTCCTTGGGAAACGACACGTCATCGACCGCCCACGCGTCCGGACCGACCAGCGGCACCATCCGCTGCGCAATCCGCCGCCGCACCGGCAGCGGATCCCACGTCGACTGGTTCACGAACTGCTGCAGATTCTGCTCGTTGCCGTCCGGCAGCCGCTGCGCCATGGCCTGGATGGACTTGCGGCGACCGTCCACCATCAGTCCCCGCAGATAGCAGTCGCTCTTGGCCCGCTGGTCCTTGCGCGGCACCGAGGCGAACACATCAGCCACGAATAACGCCAACTTCGCCCGAGCCCGGTTCACTTCATGTGTATCCACACCTTCAGCGTTCCCCCAAACAGGACCGACAGGCAGACATAACGGAGTCCTACTAGTCCGGGTGGCGGAATGGCAGACGCGCTAGCTTGAGGTGCTAGTGCCCTTTATCGGGCGTGGGGGTTCAAGTCCCCCCTCGGACACAGAACATCTGCAACCCGTGCGGGTCGAGGGCCACCTCGACCCGCACGGGTTGTTTTGTCGGACGGTTGATCGGTACCGCCTCCAGGCTTAGCCTCGCCGCATGGTGCAGAGCGCGGCGGAGGATGTCGACGGCTATCTGGCCGAGGTGCCGATGGAGCGGCGAGAGGCCCTGACGCGGCTACGGCAGGTGTGCCGCGCGGAACTGCAGGGCTTCAGCGAGGTCATGGCCTATGGCATGCCGACGTACCAGCGCGACGGTGCGGCCGAGATCGCGTTCGCGAGTCAGCGGCAGTACGTCTCCTTCTATCTGATGCGCAGTGATGTCCGTGACGCCTTCCAGGAACGGCTGGCCGGACAGGACATGGGCAAGGGCTGCCTGCGCTTCCGCAAGCCGGAGAAGATCGATTTCGACCTCGTACGGGATCTGCTGCGGGCCACCGCGGCCGGCCGGGGCTCGATCTGCTGACTGCGCCGGCCAGGCCGCCGAGGGCCGTCGTCAGGCGCCCGCGCTCCTCGGCCAAGGGCGGCCGGTGATGCGTTCGATGTCGGTGTTGAACTGCTGTAGATCGGCGATGAACCGGTCCAGGCGCTCGGAGGGCCACTCCGCCACCACCGTCGACAGGCTGGTGGCGATTCCCTCGCGCTGCTGCGCGAGCAGCCTGAGGCCCTCCTGGGTGATCCGGAACTTGCGGGCCACCCCGCCGGACGGATCGAGGGCCCGCTCCACCAGCCCGTTGCGCAGCAGGGCCGAGGTCTGCCGGGTGAACGTCGACGCCGCGAGCCCGAAGGCCTCGACGAAGTCCGGGATGGACATCGCTCCCTGGGTCTCGAGCCTGGTGAGGATGACGTAGGCGCACTGGTCCAGCGGGTCCCCGCCGCGTGGGCCCCGGGGAGGTGGGTGAGCGACGCGGAAGCGTTCGACAACCTCCTGGAGCCCCCGGCCGAATGGGAGCAACTGCGCGGCCGGTGCCCGGTGGCCACCGTTGAACTCCCCAGCGGGGACAAGGCGACCTCCCTGACCCGCTACGACCACATCAAAGCCCTGCTGGCCGACCCCCGTTCCACCCGCCCGACGGCCGAGGACGGTGCTGCCCGGATCGCCCCCGAAGGCGCCGGTGGTCCCGCCGCTGACGGAACCACCACGCTCGTCCTGCCCGACCGCGGGGAGCCGCAGGTGGCGACGGCAGGTGGGCAAGTACTTCACCGCCAAGCGCATGACGGCGCTGCGCCCCGGCATGGCGCGCATCGCCGAAGACCTCGTCGACGACATGGGCCGCAGTGGACGGCCCGCGGACCTCAAGGCCGGCCTCGGCTTCCCCCTGCCCGTCCACGTCATCTGCGACATCCTCGGCGTCCCCGGCGTGGACCGGGACCGCTTCTCGCACTGGTCCGACGCCTTCCTCAACGTCAGCCGCTACACCGGCGTTCAGACCGGCGCGGCGTACGCCGAGTTCGCCGAGTACATGTCCGCGCACATCGCGGCGACACGCGCCGAACCCGGCGACGACCTGATCGGCATGGTGATCAGGGAGGGCGAGGGGAGGGGCAGGGGCTGACCGGCGACGAGTTGTTCGGCACCGCCATGGGGCTCCTGGTCGCAGGACACGAGACCACCGCCAACATGATCGGCAAGATGGTCGCCATGCTGCTCGCCGACCGCACCCGTTGGGAGCGGCTGCCGGCCGACCCCGCCCTGGTGCGCACCGCGGTCGACGAGGCGCTGCGCTTCGACGCCAACCTCGGCTTCGGCATCCGGCGTTACCTCACCGAGGACGTCGAGGTCGACGGAGAGCTGCTGCCGAGCGGCACGACCGTCGTGTGCAGCATGCCGGCCGCCAACCGTGACGAACGGGTCTTCGCCGACGCCGACGACATGGTGCTGTCCCGGTCCCCGAACCCCCCACCTCACCTTCGGCGCCGGACCGCACGCCTGCCTGGGCCAGAGCCTGGCACGCACCGAGCTCCAGGTCACGCTCGAAGTACTCCTGCGCAAGCTGCCGACCCTCCAACTCGACGCATCCATCGATGAGTTGAAGCGCGTCGAGGGTCTCCTCGTCGGCGGACTGCGCACGGTGCCCGTGCGATGGTGACGGCTCCCGCACGGGGAAGGAAGGCAACGGCCGTGAAAGTGAACGTGGACCAGGGACGCTGTTGCGGCGCCGGACAGCAGGCCGCCGTCCGTGAGGCAGCAGCGGTGTGCCCGGCGTCGGCCATCACGATCGACGACGACCAGTAGGAGAAAAATCAGCTGCCTCGACCTCGCCCGGCTCCCTACACTCACCACACAAGCACGCGCCGCCCACCACTCGGCGGCGCGTCGTCGTGACGAGTTGAGGGGAGCCGGGCCGTGCGTGACCGCACCGCTGTCGTCGTCTCCCCTTCCCGGGACGACCGGTACAACCGATGCCACCGGTTCAACCGGTACGACGTGATCCTGGTGTCCCTGTCCGTCCGGTGCCCGCTGCGCGGCCGGCACTGGATGTCCGTGACGAACACCTGAGAGCGCCCCAGTACGTCAACGCTCCTGTCATGCGCCCTAATTGATGGAGCGACAGGTCGCGCCGACGTGCGCCCGCGCCACCGCGCCATGTGCGTGCACGTATCGTCCGGGAATCGCGCTGCCCCTTTCCGTTCCGCTTACGGATCACCCGAAAGGCCAAAGGCCGTGCGCACGAACATCACCAACCTCACCAACGTCAACACCCTCGCCGCCGTCCGCAACCTCGGCATCCTCGCGCATGTCGACGCGGGCAAGACCACCGTCACCGAGCGGATCCTGTACGCCACCGGAACCACCCACAAGCGGGGCGAGGTCCACGACGGCACGACCGTCACGGACTTCGACTCGCAGGAGCGGGACCGCGGCATCACCATCTTCGCGGCTGCGGTGAGTTGTGCCTGGGACGGTCACCGGATCAACCTGATCGACACCCCCGGGCACGTCGACTTCGCCGACGAGGTGGAGCGTTCGCTGCGTGTCCTGGACGGCGCGGTCGCGGTGTTCGACGCCGTGGCGGGGGTCGAGCCGCAGAGCGAGTCGGTGTGGCGGCAGGCCGACCGGCACGGCGTCCCGAGGATCGCGTTCGTCAACAAGCTCGACCGAGCCGGGGCGGACCTCGACACGGCCGTCGCGTCGATCAGGGAACGGCTGCATCCGGCGCCGCTGGTCGTGCAGTTGCCCATCGGCGCGGAGGACGGATTCCGCGGCGTCGTGGACCTCGTACGCATGCGGGCGCTGGTGTGGGCCGACGGTGCCGAGACGGCAGCGGAAGGGCCGGTGCCGGAGGAACTCCTGGACGAGGCGCACCGGCGTCGGCGGCTGCTGGAGGAGGCGGTGGCCGAACTGCACGCCGGCGCACTGGAGGAGTTCTGCGCGCGGTCGGAGGTCTCCGCGGAGACGCTGGTCGCCGCCCTGCGCGAGCTGACCCGCAGCGGTGAGGGCGTGGTCGTGCTGTGCGGCTCGGCCTACCGCAACCGCGGTGTGGAGCCGCTGCTCGACGCGGTCGTGGCGTATCTGCCGTCACCGCTCGACGTGCCGGCCGTACGCGGCCTGCGCGACGGCGTCGACGAGGAGCGGCCGGCCGACCCGTCGGCACCGTTCGCGGCGCTGGCGTTCAAGGTGAGCGCGACCCCGACCGGGCGGCTGACCTACCTGCGGGTTTACTCGGGAACCATCGAGAAGGGAGGCGTGGTGTTCGACGCGGTTGCGCGGCGCACCGAGCGGATCGGGCGGATCCTGCGGGTCCAGGCCGACCGTCATGCCCACGTCGACCGTGCGGTCGCCGGGGACATCGTGGCGGTCGTCGGCCTGAAGTCGGCTCGCCCGGGCTCCACCCTCTGCGCCCCGGACGCCCCGCTCGTCCTGGAACCGCCGAGCGTGGCCGACCCGGTGGTGTCCGTCGCGGTCGAGGCCCGCAGGTCCACCGACACCGATCGGCTGGCCTCGGCGCTGGCACGGCTGGCGGAGGAGGACCCGTCGCTGGTCGTGCGGACCGACGCCGAGACCGGCCAGACGGTGCTGTCCGGCATGGGCGAACTGCATCTGGAGGTCGCGGTGGAGAAGATCCGGCGTGACCTCGGGCTGGACGTCAACGTCGGCCGCCCGCGGGTGTCGTATCGCGAGACGGTCGGCCGAGGGGTGTCCGGTTTCGTGTTCCGGCACGTCAAACAGGACGGTGGAGCGGGGCAGTTCGCGCATGTTGTTCTCGATGTCGAGCTCCTGACGGCGCCGGCCACGGCGGCCGAACAGGGCGTCAACGGCTTCGAGTTCCGCTCGACCGTCGTCGGCGGCCGGGTGCCGCAGGAGTACGTCCGCGCCGTGGAGGCCGGCTGCCGCGACGCCCTCGCCGAGGGCCCACTCGGCGGCCACCCGGTGACCGGCCTGCGCGTCACCCTCACCGACGGGTCGACCCATGTGAAGGACTCCTCCGACACGGCCTTCCGTACGGCCGGCCGACTCGGCCTCCGCGATGCCCTGCGCGCTTGCGCGATGGTCCTCCTGGAGCCGGTCGTCGAGGTCACGGTCACCGTGCCGGAGGACGCGGTCGGCTCGGTGCTCGGTGACCTGGCGGCCCGGCGCGGCCGGGTCTCGGGCTCCGTCACCCGGGCGGGCGCGGCGGTCGTCACCGCGACTGTGCCGCTGGCCGAACTGTTCGGCTACGCGACGCGGTTGCGCAGCCGGACCCAGGGACGCGGCACGTTCACGGCCCGGCCCACCGGGTATGCGCCGGCGCCGGTCGCCGCGGTGTCGCGGTAGGGCGACAGGGCCCCGTCCTCGACGGACGGGGCCCTCGTCCGGCCTGCCTCACCTCAGGGATACGACACCACGGTCGAAGGCACCGTCGACGTCCCCGACGTCGGCGCCCCCGTGTCGTTGATGACGCACTCGTACTGCCCATTACCGCCGAGCGAGACCACGAGCAGGTTGTGGAAGCGCACGCCGGACCGCACCGGGGCGGCGAAGCCGTGGTGCTGCACGATCGAGGGGTTGACGTTGTAGTAGCAGTAGCTGCCCAGCCCCCAGCCCTCGTGCGACGTCACGGCGTCACCAACGCGGTAGGCGGCGTAGCCCTTGATCGAGCCGTTCTGGATGGCGGCCTGGTTCGGGGCGTCGTACGCCTTCTCGTTCTGGAAGAAGATCGTGCGGCCGCGCTGGCCGAACCACTGCACGTCGTACTTGTTGAAGTGCTCGACGAACAGGCCGGTCGCCAGGACGTCGTCGCCGTTGACCACGACGCCGTAGTCGGCGCGGTTGGTCTCCCAGCCGACTCCCTCGCCGTGGTCGGCCCGCCACACCCACGTGTGGTCGACGATCGTGTGCCGGCTGTTGATCACCATGCTGGTGGTGGCCTTGCCGGCGCCGGCCCCGCCGATGCGGACGAACACGTCCTGGACCGTGATCGGGTTGGCGGAGTGGTCGCTGGACGCGCCCCGCGGCCCGATCTCCACCAGGGTCGCGGAGTTGACGGGTCCGGCGTCGACCAGGAAGCCGGCCAGCCGGACTCCGTCGACGTCGGCGACCTGCACGGCCGTGGCACCGTTGTCGGGGATCAGGGTCGCGTAACCGAGGCCCAGGACGACGGTGTTCGGCCGGTTGACCCGGATCGGCCGGTCGAGGTGGTAGATCCCCGGGGTGAGCAGGAGGTGCAGTCCCTGGGTGAGGGCCTCGTTGAGGGTGGCCGCCGTGACACCGGGCCGCGCGACGTAGAACTGCGTCAGCGGCAGCGAGGTGCCTCTCGGTGTGCCGTTGCCCCAGGTGACGCCGCGGGCATTCGTGCGCTTCTCGGGCAGGAAGACCCGGAAGTCGTTCCCCTGGACGTACAGGAACGGCTTCTCGCGGGAGACGGGAGTCGTGTCGAGCGTGGTGTAGGGCGGGTTGGGGAAGCTCTGCGCGGGGGCGCCCTCGACGCCGGAGAACACCATGTTCCACACGCCGTTCAGCCAGCTGCCGATCGCGCTGTCGCGGGTGTACCACTGCTGCTGCGAGTACGGACCGACCTGGCCGTCGATCCGGCTGTCCGCGATGTAGCCGCCGCTCGCCCAGCCGTAGCCGGTGGGGGAGAGGTTGAGGCCGCCGCGGATGTGCATGCGGCGGAACGGGGCCGCCTGGGCGACCGCCCACCGGTTGGTGCCGTTGACCGGAACCAGGGCCAGGTTCTCCGCCGAACGCCAGAAGTTCTGCGTGGCGTTGCCGTTGAACCAGCCGGCGTCGACGGTGACGTCCCCGTTGATGGTCGTGTCGTCGGGGGACAGACCCAGGCCCGCGATCGAGGTGTAGAAGCCGAGCTGGGCGTTGAGGCCGTGGTAGGTGCCGGGCTTGAAGAGCAGGGCGTAGCGGCCGGTGCCGAACTGTGCCGACTCCTGCTGCCGGAACACCTCGTCCAGTCGGGCCTGGATGCCCGGGGTCGACGGGTCGAAGACGAGGACGTTCGGGCCGAGGTCGCCGCCGCCCGGCAGGGCGCGTGGCTTCTTCCGCGCCGACGGGGACGCCGAAGTCGGCGCGGCAGCCTGGGCGGAGGCTTGCGTGGAGGTCTGTGCGGAGGCCTCGGTCGACAGGCCGAGCACGGCCGGTGCCGAGGCGATCGCGGCGCCGATCAGGGCCCGGCGACCCATCGAGGACGGCCCGGAGGACGGGGAGGGAGGAAGCATCAGGCGGCTCTCCTGGTTCAGGAAGTGAACGTCATGAGGTGCGGGGAGCGCTCTCTTGCCGCTGAATGGTTCAACTGTGGAACGTGTGAGTCAAGAGCTGCGGCGGAAGTTCTGAGAGTGCGTCAAAGCCCTTGACGCGTCTGCCTTCCGAGGCTTAACTCACGCTCTAAACTAAGACGTGATGCGGTGACCCGTAGCCACCGGGACAGGTGTGACGGGTCGCCCGACCGCGACGGCACGAAGGCATCACAGCACGGAATGCGCACCCTGCGAGGACCCCCTCACATCCCCAAGGAGAGCCGCATGCCATCCCGTACCCGTACGCGTATCCGCACTCCACGGACCCTTCTGACCGCGCTCGCCGCCCTCGCCGTGCTCGGCACCGGCTCGGCGTTCGCCGCGCCGCCCGCAGAGCCCACCGCCGCGGCGGCCGCGTGGGACACCGACCGTGCGGCCGAGGTCCACACCGCCAACCCGAACGCCGTCACCGCGTCCGGCGGTGAGAACGCCGGCACCGCACCCGGCCTCGCCTTCGACGGCGACGGAGCGACCCGGTGGTCCAGCAACTTCGCCGAGGACGCCTGGATCCGCGTGGACCTCGGCGCGACGATCCGCGTCGACCGGGTGGTCCTCGACTGGGAGGCGGCTTACGGCAGGAGATACGTCCTGGAGGTCTCGAAGAACGGCACGGACTGGACCCCCTTCTACACGGAGACCGCCGGCACCGGCGGCACGGTCACCGCGCACACCTACCCACAGGAGGTGACCGGCCGCCATGTCCGCATGCGCGGCCTCGAACGCGCCACCCCCTACGGCTACTCGCTGTACTCCTTCAAGGTCTACGGCGGTGAACCGGCCCCCGCGTCCACCACCCGCACCAACCTGGCCCTGAACCACCCCGCGTACACCAACTACTACCAGCACGCGGGCAATTCACCGGCCTTCGTGACGGACGGAGGGTGGCCGGGGGATCTCAAGGCCGACGCCACCCGCTGGTCCAGTGACTGGAACGCGGACCGCTGGATCTCCGTCGACCTGGGCGCCGCGTCGACGATCTCCTCCGTGGACCTCTACTGGGAGGCTGCCTACGCCGTCGACTACCAGCTCCAGGTCTCCGACGACAACCGCACCTGGCGTACCGTCCACCAGCCCTCCGCAGCCGAAGTCGCCGTCCGCCGCGCGAACGTGAAGTCCCCGGCGGAGGCGGTGGGCCTGCACGACACGATCACCCTCTCCTCCCCGGCGACCGGCCGCTACGTCCGCGTGCTCGGCAAGGAACGCCGCAGCTTCCACAACCCGGCCCCCGCGACGGCCCAGTTCGGCTACTCCCTGTACGAGTTCCAGGTCTGGGGCACGGGTGGCAGCGCCGACGCCGCCTACCCGGCGCTCCCGGCCGAGCAGCCGGGGACGTACCGGACGGCCTTCTTCGACGACTTCACCGGCGCCGCCCTCGGCCGCTCCAAGTGGCGTGTCGTGCGCACCGGCACCGAGATGGGTTCGGTCAACGGTGAGTCGCAGGCGTACGTGGACTCGGCGGACAACATCCGCACCGAGAGCGGGAATCTGATCCTGCGTGCCAAGTACTGCAAGGGCTGCACACAGGCCGGCGGCGGCACGTACGACTTCACGTCCGGCCGCATCGACACCAACACGAAGTTCGACTTCACGTACGGCCGGGTCAGCGCCCGCATGAAGCTCCCCGTCGGCGACGGCTTCTGGCCCGCCTTCTGGCTGCTCGGCAGCAACGTCGACGACCCCTCTGTCTCATGGCCCGCGTCCGGTGAGACCGACATCATGGAGAACGTCGGCTACCGGGACTGGACCAGCACCGCCCTGCACGGCCCCGGCTACTCGGCCGACGGCAACATCGGCGCCCGCCAGGTCTTCCCGAACGGCGGCACGGTCGACCAGTGGCACACCTACGCCGTCGAGTGGACCCCGACGGGCATGCGCTTCTACGTCGACGACCGCCTGGTCCAGGAGACGACCCGCAACAAGCTGGAGGCGACGCGGGGGCAGTGGGTCTACGACCACAACCAGTACGTGATCCTGAACCTCGCTCTGGGCGGGGCCTATCCGGCCGGCTGGAACCAGGTGACCACTCCCTACTGGGGTTTGCCGCAGTCGAGCGTGGACCGGATCGCGGGTGGGGGAGTGCAGGCCGAGGTGGACTGGGTGCGGGTGGAGCAGAAGCGGTAGGCGCCGCCGAGCCTTTTTGAAAATGGATATCATGTGATAAGTTGGAGGTGATCTTCGGCCGCTGTTGAATCGCCTGCCCCGTAAGGGGGGTTGTGTGACAGGCGGGGTAACGGAAAGGGCTTGCGAGCTTGATGCATATGATGTGCAAGTGCACGACTACAGCATCAGGGCGGCGAGCCCGCACGACCTCGACGGTGCGCGAGCCCTGATGCTCGACACCGTCCACCGCGATTTCGGTACCGGCTACGTGCCCCGCTGGCACGCGGACATCGTCGACCCGGCCGCCGCCTATCTCGCCTCGCCCCGCCACACCCTCCTCGTCGCGCTCGACCCGCGCGACGGGAGTGTGGTCGCCACCGCCGCCCTCGACTCACGCGGCCCGGCCCACCCGCCGAACCCGCGCGAGCTCGCCGAGCGCTACCCGTCCGGCGAGACCGCGCAGCTGCGTCGCGTCTACGTCCGGGCCGAGCACCGCAGGCGCGGCCTGGCCCGGCAACTCGTCGGCGAACTGCTCGCCTTCGCGGCGGCGGACGGCGGCTACCGCGCCGTCTATCTGCACACCGACCCCAAAGTGCCGGGCGCCGAGGCGTTCTGGCGTTCGCTCGGCAAGGTCGTGCACGACGAGCGCGAGGACAGGGACGGCGGGAACGGCGTCGTCCACTTCGAGATACCGATGGAGCGATAGACCGTGCCACGCCGAATCCGCCCGCTCCTCGCCCTCGTCCTGGCCCCCGTCCTCGCCGGCTGCTTCGCCTCCAGCGGCGGTTCCGACGCCGCGGGCGACGCCCGGGACGGCTCCCGCCTGCGAGTCGCCCTCGCCTTCCCGCCCGCCGAGAACCTCTCGCCGTACGGCGCCGACGCCACCATCCTCAGCCGTCTCGGCGTCACCGAAGGCCTGACCGCGCTGGACGCCAACGGCGCCGCAGCCCCGGCCCTCGCCGCCTCCTGGCGCCAGGAGAACGACCGCACCTGGCTGTTCACCCTGCGCGAGGCCACCTTCCAGGACGGCTCCGCGGTCACCCCCGCCGCGGTCGCCGCCGCCCTCACCCACGCCACGCAGGCCAAGCCCGTCCCCGCCGCCCTCTCCGGCGTCACCCTCACCGCGAAGGCCGAGGGCGGCAAGGGCGTACGGATCACCACCGGGGCCCCCGACGCCGTCCTGCCGCTTCGTCTGTCCAGCCCTTCCCTCGCCATCCTCTCCGGCAAGGCCTACGGCAACAAGGACAAGCAGACCAAGGCCGACCCGGTCGGCCATGCCACCGGGCCCTTCGAGCTCACCAAGGTGCTCGGCTCCACGGCCGCCACCCTCGACCGCTACGACGACTACTGGGGCGGCCGTGCCCAGGCCGCCGGCATCGACGTCAAGTTCGTCGCCGACGGCACCGCCCGCGCGAGCGCCCTGCGCACCGACCAGGTCGACCTCGCCGAGGCGATCCCCGTCGCCCAGGCCGCCACCCTCGACAAGGCCACCCGCGAGGCCACCGCCACCACCCGCACCACGAGCCTGCTCCTCAACACGAGGAAGGGCCCCTTCAAGGACGCCGCTCTGCGGGCCGCCGCCCGGCAGGCCGTCGACACCTCCGCGTTCGCCAAGGGCGTCTACGAGGGATACGCCGACGCCGGCGCAGGCATCTACGGGCCCGCCGTCACCTGGGCCGCCGGCAAGCGGACCGAGCCGGTCGGGCGGGCGAAGGCGGGCAAGCCCGACAAGACCCGGATCAACCTCGCCACCTACGACAACCGGCCGGAACTCCCGGAAGTCGCCCAGGTGCTGAAGCAGCAGCTGGAGAAGGCAGGGTTCGAGGTCACGCTGGAGGTGCGCGAGTACTCGCGGCTGGAGAGCGACGCGCTGGACGGCAAGTTCGACGCGTTCGTCGGCGCCCGCAACAGCCTGGTCGACACCGGCGACCCCGTCGGTGTCCTCGCCGGCGACTACACGTGCGACGGCAGTTACAACCTGGCCCTGCTCTGCGACAAGGACGTCGACCGGGCCGTGGCCGAGGCCGCGGAGATCGCCGGCACGGCCGAGCGGCAGGACGCGGCCATGACGGCCGAGGCCGAGATCCTCGGCACCGACGCCGTCGTACCGCTGGTCCACCAGCGCATCATCACCGGCGTCGGCACCGATGTCCGAGGCGAGCTCCTCGACCCGTACGAGCGCACCCTCGTCGGCATCGGCACCCGGCGCTGACCCGTGCGGCGCCAGACAGTCACGCTCCTGTGGCGTGCGGGGATCGCGGCCGCCCTGGTGTGCGCCATCGGCGTACTGCCCTGGCTGTCGCGCACCGACCCGGCGCTCACCGTGCTCAAGGCCCGGTCGGCGGACCGCGACCCCACCCCCGAGGTGCTGGCGGACATCCGCGCCCAGCTCGGCCTGGACGCGGGCCCGTTCCGTCTCCTCGGTGACTGGCTGAGCGGGCTGGGGCGCGGGGACGCCGGCCGGTCGTGGATCTCCGGCAGCGAGGTCACACCCGCCGTGCTCCAGGCCCTCGGCGCGTCCCTTCTGCTGATGGCGGTGGCCCTCCTGCTCGCCGCCGTCACCGCCGCGCTGATCTGCGCCCGCACCCTGTGGCTCGGCGCCCACCGGCGGCTCGACGGGCGGCGTGCCGGAGGCAGCGGTTCCGCCGTCCTCGCCGCGCTCCCCGAGTTCCTCACCGCGTCCGTCCTCGCGACCGTCGTCGGCGTGCAGTTGGGCTGGCTGCCCGCCCTCGGCTGGTACGGCCCCCAGTGGACGATCCTCCCGGCCCTCGCCCTCGGCCTGCCCGCCGGTGCCGTGCTCGGCCGGCTCCTCGACGACCTGCTGCCCGGCGCCTTCGCCGAGCCCTGGGCGCTGGCCGCCACCGCACGCGGACTCCCCGGCCGCAGCGTCGCCCGCCAGGCCCTGCGCCGCTGCCTGCCCGGGCTGCTCCCCAACACCGTCCTGTTCGTCGTGGGTCTGACCGGCGGATCGGTCACCGTCGAGCAGATCTTCGACATCCCCGGCCTCGGCCGCACCACCCTCCAGGCCGCCCTCGCCCAGGACCTGCCCGTCCTCCAGGCCGGCACCCTCGCCCTCGTCCTGCTCGCCGCGGCCGCCGCCGGACTGGCCCACCTCCTCGCCCGCCTGCTGATCGGCCCGGCCCTGCGCGACGGCGCGCTGCCGTCCCTGCACCGGCCGCCGCCGCCCGCACGCAGGTTCCTGCCGCTCGCATACGGCGGCCTGCTCGTCGGCGTCGTCGCCCTCGGCCTGTCCCGTGACCCGCTGGCCCTCGACACCGCCGAGCGACTCGCGGCCCCTTCGCCGGGGCACCCGTTCGGCACCGACGCCCTCGGCAGGGACATCCTCGCCCGCGTCTCCCACGGCGCCCTCGACACGCTGCTGCTCGCCGGCGCGATCACCGCGGTCACCCTGCTCACCGGAGTGGCGCTCGGCCTGCTGCCCCGGCTGTCCGGCCCGCTCGTCGACACAGTCACCGCGCTGCCGCCGGTCCTGGTCGCCCTGCTCGTCACCGCGGTCGTCGGCAGCGGAACCGCCACGCCCGCGCTCGCCGTTGCCGCCGTGGCGTGGGCCCCACTGGCCGCCCACACCTCGGCGCTGCTACGGCAGGAACGCGCCGCCCTCCACCTCACCGCCACCCGCGCCCTGGGCGCCGGCCCCTGGTACCTGCTGCGCCACGAACTGCTGCCCGCCGTCGTGCCGCCCGTCACCCGCCACGCCCTGCTCCGCCTGCCCGGCGTCGCCCTCGCCCTCGCCTCGTTGGCCTTCCTCGGCCTGGGCGCCCAGCCGCCCTCCCCGGAGTGGGGCCTGCTCCTCGCCGAGAACCAGCCCTACGCCGAGCGCGCCCCCTGGGCGGTCCTCGCCCCCGCCGCCGTACTCGCCCTGCTGGGTGCGCTGGCGGTGACGGCGGCCGGAGGCCTGCGGGGCGGGCGGCGGCGAAGGGACCGGGGTGAGCCTGCCGTGCCCGTGCCCGAACAGCAGTCACCCGCCAAGGAGTTGGTGGGGGCGGGATGACCTCGCTGCTGTCGCGTAGTCTCCGCAAGCCGCCGGACCGACCCCGGCTCTCCCCTCTCCTGCGCCTCCTCATCCTCACCCAACTCGCCTTCAACATCGGCTTCTTCGCCGTCCTGCCCTTCCTCGCCGAGCACCTGGGGCAGGCCGTCGGGATGGCGGGCTGGATGGTCGGGTTCGTGCTGGGGCTGCGGACGTTCAGCCAGCAGGGGCTGTTCGTGGTGGGCGGGGCGCTGGCCGACCGGTACGGCATCCGGCCCGTCGTGCTCACCGGCTGTGCGCTGCGGATCGCCGGGTTCGCCTGGCTCGGGTACGCGCGACAGACGTGGGCGGTCATCGGCGCCGTGCTGCTGATCGGGTTCGCCGCCGCGCTGTTCTCACCCGCCGTCGAGTCCGAGGTCGCCCGGCAGGCCGTGGTGTGGGAGGAGTCCGGCGGCGGCTCCCGGACCCGCGTCCTCGCGCTGCTGACGGTGGCCGGACAGGCAGGCGCGTTCGTCGGGCCGCTGCTCGGCGCGCTGCTGCTGGCGGTGGACTTCCGTACGGTCTGCCTCGCCGGCGCCGGCATCTTCGTCCTCGTCCTCGCCGGGCACGCGTGGCTGCTGCCGCAGCACATACCCGGGCGAGGGGGTGTACGGCTGCGCGGCGGCATGGGGAAGCTGCTGCGCAACCGCCGCTTCCTCGCGCTGTGCTGTGCCTACGGCGCCTACCTGCTCGCCTACAACCAGCTCTATCTCGCCCTCCCCGACGAGGTGGAGCGCGCCACGGGCTCCCAGGCCGCGCTGGCCTGGCTGTTCGCCCTGTCCTCGCTGCTGGTGGTGGTCGCCCAGCTGCCCGTCACCCGGTGGGTGGGGGAGCGGCTCACCCTGCGCCGGTCCATGGTCGCCGGGCTGCTGCTGATCGCGGCGGGGTTCGCGGTGGTGGCCGCGGCCCGGCCCGCCGACTGGACCGGTACGGCGGGGCTGTTGCCCGCGGCCGGCTTCGTCGTCCTGCTCACCCTCGGCCAGATGCTCGTCGCCCCGGTCGCCCGCGCCTGGGTGCCCGACCTCGCGGAGGAGGGCCGACTCGGCCTCTACACCGGCGCGTTGTCCTCGGTCTCCGGCCTGATCGTCCTGCTCGGCAGCTCGGCCACGGGAAGCCTCCTCGACACCGGCCTGCCCGCCGCCGTGCCGTGGCTGGTGCTGGCGGTCGTACCGGTGGCGGCTGTCGGGGTGCTGCCGCGTCGGTAGGGTCCCCGCATGGATGTTCAGGTGGAGATCGCCCGGGAGGCGGGCGCGGAACTCGTGGCCGCCTTCGACCGGCTGCTGCCGCAGCTGTCCCGCAGGGCCAAGCCCCTCGACCTCGCGGCGGTCGACCGCATCGTGAGGTGCGACACGAACACCGTTCTCGTGGCTCGGGCGGACGGCGAGATCGTCGGCACGCTGACCCTCGTACAGATTCCCGTGCCTTCCGGACTGCGTGCCCGGATCGAGGACGTGGTCATCGACGGAGCCGCGCGCGGTCACGGAGTCGCGGGGCTGCTGATGCGTGAGGCGGTCCGGCTCGCCCGGGAGTCCGGGGCGCGGACCGTCGATCTGACCTCGCGGCCGGACCGGGCCTCGGCGAACAGGTTGTACGAACGACTGGGGTTCGCGGCAAGGGACTCGACCGTGTACCGGATGCAGCTCGACGGCTGACTGCCGCTCATGGCGTCCCCGGGGCTGCTGATGCGTGAGGCGGTCCGGCTCGCCGGGGAGTCCGGGGCTCGGACCGTCGATCTGACCTCGCGGCCGGACCGGGCCTCGGCGAACAAGCCCTACGAATGACTGAGCTTCTCAGCAAGGGAATCGACGGCTGACTGCCGTCCACGGCACCCCTGGTGCCGTCCGGCGACCGACCCCTCAGGACGCCACCAGCTCCCGCACCTCCGCCACCGGTGCCCGCCGCACGCGCGCCGGCCGGTTGCGGTACAGCCACAGGATGTCCCGGCCGAACGACCAGACCAGCGCCGCCAGCGCCGTCGCGGTGACCGCGAACGTCGCCAGGTACGGGAAGAGGCCGGACGCGGCCATGAGCAGGAACACACCCTGCATCGCGGCGACCGTCTTGCGGGCCGTGCTCGGCGGGAGCGCGGCGTTCAGCCAGGGCCAGACGCGGGCGGCGGCGACGAAGCCGTAGCGCATGGCGCCGATGAGGAGCACCCACGGACCCAGCGACATCGAGACGTACACGCTCAACACCAGGATCAGGAACGCGTCCACCTCCATGTCGAAACGCGCGCCCAGGGCGGTCGACGTGCCCGTACGGCGGGCCACCTTGCCGTCCACGCCGTCGAGGATCAGGGCGACCGCGGTCAGGCCGACGAACAACGTCACCGGCGGAGAACTCTGGAAGGAGTCCGCGACCAGCGCCGTGACGCCGCCGACCAGCGTCGCGCGGCCGAGGGTGACTCGGTTCGCCGGCCCGAAGGAGCGGAGCCGGGATCGGTGCAAAGCCAGCGAGAGCAGCGCCCAGGTGGCGATGGCGAAGACCAGGCCGGTCAGCCAGCCCGCCGGCCCCATGCCGATCGCCGAGCCGAGCAGGGCCAGCAAAAGGATCTGCACGCCCGCTCCCACAGCGGTCTCCTGCTGGACCAGCCTCGCGTCGTAAGTGTTGTTCAGGGCCACCGCACGTTCCTCCGGCCGGATGACAGAGTCGATCAAGGCCGCGTACTGTGCGCGACCTGTGCATACCTCGGTACGTGAACAGCCCGCAGATCGTTCAGGAGGATTCCGATGAACCACGCCGCACGTGCGTTCTGGCTCACCTCTCCGGGTGAGGGAGAGATCCGGGAGGTCACCCTTCCGGAGCCGGGCGAGGGCGATGTGCTGGTGCGGTCGCTGTACTCCGGGGTCAGCCGTGGCACGGAGACACTCGTGTTCCGGGGCGGGGTCCCGCAGAGCCAGCACGCGGCCATGCGGGCGCCGTTCCAGGAGGGCGATTTCCCCGCCCCGGTGAAGTACGGCTATCTCAGCGTCGGGATGGTCGAGGAGGGGCCGACAGCACTGGTCGGCCGTACGGTCTTCTGCCTGTACCCGCATCAGACGCGGTACGTCGTCCCCGCGAGCGCCGTCACCGTCGTACCCGACACCGTGCCCGCCGAACGGGCCGTCCTCGCCGGCACCGTCGAGACCGCCGTCAACGCGCTCTGGGACGCCGCACCCATGGTCGGTGACCGGATCGCCGTGGTCGGCGGCGGCATGGTCGGCTGCTCGGTGGCCGCCCTGCTGGCCCGCTTCCCGGGTGTACGGCTCCAGCTGGTCGACGCCGATCCGCGCCGGGCCGAGGTCGCCGAGGCCCTCGGTGTCGCCTTCGCCACGCCCGACGAGGCGCTCGGCGACCGCGACCTGGTGGTCCACGCCAGCGCCACCGAGCAGGGCCTCGCCCGGTCGCTCGAACTGCTCCGCCCCGAGGGCACGGTCGTCGAACTCAGCTGGTACGGCGACCGGAAGGTGGCTCTGCCGCTGGGCGAGGCCTTCCACTCCCGGCGGCTCGTCATCCGCAGCAGCCAGGTCGGCACCGTCTCCCCGGCCCGCAGTGCCAGCCGCACGTACGCCGACCGGCTCGCCCTCGCCCTCGACCTGCTCGCCGACCCCGCCCTCGACGCTCTCGTCACGGGGGAGAGCGCTTTCGCGGAGCTGCCCGAGGTGATGCCGAAGCTCGCTTCCGGGGAGATTTCGGCGCTCTGTCATCGGGTCAGGTACGCGGACACGACCTGACAGGACCGGACACGTGCTGACGGACTCGTTCAATCGGGGACGACAAGAGCGCCTGACCTGAGAAAAGAGTGAGAGACGGCTGAACAACGGGAAGCGAAGAGCCGTACTACACGGCATCCCCGGCAGCCGATCGGCGGGGATGAGGAGCGCACCGCACCTGGAGGGTCGTCCGTTGTTCAGCATCACCGTCCGCGATCACATCATGATCGCCCACAGCTTCCGCGGCGACGTCTTCGGACCCGCGCAGCGTCTGCATGGAGCGACGTTCCTGGTGGACGCCACATTCCGGCGCGAGCAGCTGGACGACGACAACATCGTCGTCGACATCGGACTGGCCACTCGGGAACTGGGTGCCGTCGTGGGTGAGCTGAACTACAGAAACCTCGACAACGAACCCGACTTCGCCGGGATCAACACCTCCACCGAGTTCCTGGCCAAGGTCATCGCCGACCGGCTCGCCGAGCGGATCGAGAAGGGTGCGCTGGGCGAGGGCGCCAAGGGCCTCGCAGGTCTCACCGTGACGCTGCACGAGTCGCATGTCGCATGGGCGAGTTACGAGCGTGCGCTGTGACCGACGTGACCCTGGAGCAGGCCGTCGCCGTGGAAAAGGCTCCGGAGAAGTCGGAGAAGGTGGCGCTCGGCTATCTGCCCGTGCAGCACTCCGCCCTGAAGAACGCCGAGATCATCCCCATGTCCCTGCGCTCCGTCCACTTCGTGATGCCGGGCGGCGTCGACGACGCGTCCGCGCCGAGCGGCGGCAACGCCTATGACCGGCGGGTGAGTCTGGATCTGCCCGGCTTCGGCTGGCAGGTGCACAAGCACGCGGTGGACGGCAGCTGGCCCAGCCCGGGGGCGGCGGCGCGCGCCGAACTCGCCCGCACGCTGGGGGAGTTCCACGACGGGACCGTCGTCCTGCTGGACGGACTGGTCGCCTGCGGGGTGCCCGAGATCATCGTCCCGGAAGCGGAACGGCTGAACCTCGCGGTCCTCGTCCATCTGCCGCTCGGCGACGAGACGGGCCTGGACCCCGCCGTCGCCGCGGAGCTGGACGCCCGGGAACGCACGGTGCTGCGGGCCGTTCCCGCGGTGATCGCCACCAGCGACTGGGCCGTCCGCCGCCTCGTCTCCCACCACGGCCTCGCGCCCGACCGCGTCCATGTCGCCGCCCCCGGCGCCGACATCGCGCCGCTGGCCTCCGGCACGGACGGCGTGTCCCGCCTGCTGTGCGTGGCCGCCGTGACACCCCGCAAGGGACAGCACCGGCTGGTCGAGGCGCTGGCGTCGGTGACCGACCTGCCGTGGAGCTGCGTCTGCGTGGGCCCGCTGAACCAGGACCCCGAGTACGTGGCCGAACTGCGGTCCCTGATAGTCGAGCACGGGTTCGAGGACCGGCTGGTCCTTGCGGGCCCGCAGGCCGGCGCCGAACTCGACGCCAGCTACAACGCCGCCGACCTCATGGTGCTCACCTCCTACGCCGAGACGTACGGCATGGCGGTGACGGAAGCCCTCGGGCGCGGCATCCCGGTGCTCGCGACGGACGTCGGCGGACTGCCGGAGGCGGTCGGCCGGGCCCCCGACGGCGGTGTCCCCGGCATCCTCGTCCCGCCGGAGAACCCCGCCGCGATCGCCGCCGAGCTGCGCGGCTGGTTCGGCGAGGCGGACGTACGACGCCGACTGAAGGCGGCTGCCCGGGGACGCCGGGCCGCCCTGAACGGCTGGGCCGGCACGGCCCGCAGCCTGGCCTCGGTACTGGGCCGACTGCCGAACGAACCCCGGAGGGTCGCATGAGGGACACGGCAACGGCGCAGAGCGGAGGGGCGATTCCGGCCCAGCCGGGACCGCGCGATCCTGCACCGCAGAGCGGGATCGTTTCGGCGGAGGGCGCCCCGGGCGGCGTATCCGCACCGGCGGCGGCCGACCCGGACGCCGTGATCCTCGGGGCGGGGCCCAGCCTCGGTCCCGGCGAGCGCGCGACCGTACGGCTCAGGGATGCCGGGCCGGACGACCCGCCCCGCTATGCCCCGGAGTGGCTGGAGCTGCGGGAAGGCGCCGACGCCGCCGCGCGGGCGCACGACTTGCTCGACCCGCTGCGGATCCGGCTCGCCAACCGGCCCGGACGGTCCGGAGTCGTGATCCACGACGTGGGCTGCGGCACCGGCTCCATGGGCCGCTGGCTGGCGCCCCACCTGGACGGCGCCCAGCACTGGGTCCTGCACGACCGCGACCCCTATCTCCTGCACTTCGCCGCCGTGGCCTCCCCGCGCTCCTCCGCGGACGGCAGCCGCGTCACGGTCGAGACGCGCCGCGGCGACGTCGGCCGCCTCACCCCGGACGGCCTCGCCGGCGCCTCGCTGGTGACCGCCTCCGCGCTGCTCGACGTCCTCACCCGCGAGGAGGTCGACGCCCTCGCCGCCGCCTGCGCGGGCGCGGGCTGCCCGGCGCTGCTGACGCTGTCCGTCGCGGGCCGCGTCGAACTCACCCCGTCCGACCCGCTGGACCAGGAGATCGCCGAGGCGTTCAACGCCCACCAGCGGCGCTCGGGGATGCTGGGGCCGGACGCGATCACCGCGGCGGCGGAGGCCTTCTCCGAGCACGGCGCGACCGTCCAGGTGCACCCGAGCCCCTGGCGGCTCGGCCCCGACGAGTCCGCGCTCACCGCGCAGTGGCTGCGCGGCTGGGTCGGCGCGGCGGTCGAGCAGCGCCCCGACCTGCGCGAGCGCGCCGACCGCTATCTGCAGGACCGCCTCGCCGCCTGCCAGGCGGGCGAGTTGAGTGTCGTGGTCCACCACAGCGACCTGCTGGCGCTGGTGCGACCGACGGGCGGAGCGTCATGAGCGTGGGGACGGTGGCGGGGGCGCGCGTCACGCGACGGGGCGCCAAGGCTCGGGAACGGCGAGTGAAGGCCTGTGCCGTGAGCGGGGCCGTCGTGGTCCCGGCGGCGGGCCCTGCCACCCGAGCCGACACCAAGCCCACGGCCCGCCCGGGCCGCCCCCGCCTGCGCACCCGCCTGGCCCGTCTCAACACCCCCGCCGTCCGCACCCACCTGGGCACGGTCTTCGGCGTCGCCATCCTCGTCGCGCTGTTCTGGCGCCTCGGTACCGGCGTCTTCCTCGACGGGCTGCGGCGGATCGACGCGACGGCACTGGTCGCGGCACTCGGGATCGGGCTCGTCACCACCGTGTTCAGCGCGTGGCGCTGGCAGTTGGTGGCACGCGGGCTGCGGATCCGGCTGCCGCTCGGGCCGGCCGTCGCCGACTACTACCGCGCCCTGTTCCTCAACGCCGCCCTCCCGGGCGGCGTCCTCGGCGATGTGCACCGGGCCGTGCGGCACGGGCAGAGCGCCGGTGACATGGGCCGTGGCGTCCGTGCGGTCGTGCTCGAACGCGCGGCCGGCCAGGTCGCCCTCGCCGCCGTCGGTGCCGTCGTGCTGCTGACCATGCCGTCCCCGGTGCTGAACGAGGCCCGCGACCTCACGCCGCTCATCCTGTTGGCCGCCGTGGGCGCACTCGCCGTCGTGGCCGCCCTGCGCATGAACCGTGCGCCGTCCCGCCGTGAGGGGACCAAGCCGACGGCCGTGCGCACCACCCTCGGCGAGGCCCGCGAGGCCCTGCTGTCCCGCCGCAACGGTCCCGGCGTCGCCGTGTCCTCCGGCGTCGTCCTCGCCGGTCACATCGCGATGTTCGTGCTCGCCGCGCGGATCGCCGGCTCCACGGCCTCCGTGGCCGCCCTGCTGCCGCTCGCCGTCCTGGCCCTGCTTGCCATGGGCGTGCCCCTGAACGTCGGAGGGTTCGGTCCCCGCGAGGGCGCCACCGCCTGGGCGTTCGGCGCCGCCGGGCTCGGCGCCGACACCGGACTGGCCGTCGCCGTCGTGTACGGCGTCCTCAGTTTCGTGGCCGCCCTGCCCGGCGTCCTCGTCCTCGTCGCCCGCTGGTACACCGGCCTGCGCACGCGCTCCGGGTCCGCCGTAGCCGTAGCCGTAGCGGACCCGGAGCCCAGCCGCTATTTTCGTGCGTCTCCCGTGTCCCGTACGGAATCGTCCGCGGAGGTCAGCAGTGACACATACGCGCCGAAGGAATCCGCGAGGCTCGCCAGCAGGCGCTTCCCCTTTTCCGCGGAACCCAGCGAAGGGCGGCCTATGACACCCGAATCGGTATAGGCGGACATACCGAGGGTGAGTAGCTGACGGCGGTCGTCCGCAACGAAATCGGAAGTCTCATAACCGGGTCGGATCAATTCGGGATGAGTGTGCAGAAGGATGGAGGTCTCAATTTCCCCCGCGTGCATGTCGGTGAGCAGCGAGGTCTCCACCCCCGCCCGCTCCCGCGCCGCCTCCCAGTCCTCCGGGGCCGGGAACAGTGCCATTCGCTCGCCCTGCGCGGAGGACTCCTGAACGACATTGCCCAGTACGTAATTTCCGCCGTGCCCGTTGACCAGCACCAGAGCGTCGACGCCGGACCGGCGGAGCGAAGCCGCTATGTCCCGTATCACCGCATGAAGGGTCACGGAGGAGATGCTGACGGTCCCCGGCCAGGCCGCGTGTTCGTGCGAGCAGGAGATCGTCACCGGCGGAAGGAGGTGCACCGGGTGTGCGGCGGCTATCTCACGCGCGATGGCGCAGGCCACGAGCGTGTCGGTCGCCAGTGGAAGGTACGGGCCGTGCTGCTCGAAGCTTCCGACGGGCAGGACCGCGACCTGTCGTGAGACACCCGCGCCCCGCGTCCGTACGTCGTCGGTGGTGTCCGCCGGCACCAGCGAGTGTGCCGCCGGCTGCGTCTGCGAATCACTCATCTTTTCCGGCCTTTCGTCTCTGCTTAGGAACTGAAGAATCATGACAGATAAAATTGGCGTCCTCGGCAAGAAGTCCGCTCAGCGCACGCAGCGTTCCGGCGTGGAACGCGTGGTGAATGCCCCCTTGCCCACCGTGTACGGGGAATTCCGCGCGATCGGCTACATGGACCACGACCGCGGTGACGAGCAAGTGGCCCTGGTGTACGGGGAGATAGGCGCGGAGAACGTCCTCACCCGACTGCACTCCGAGTGCCTGACGGGCGACGCCTTCGGCTCCCAGCACTGCGAGTGCGGCGACCAGCTGGCCTCCGCACTGCGCGCGGTGGTCGCCGAGGGCAGTGGCATCGTCGTCTACCTGCGGGGCCACGAGGGCCGCGGCATCGGTCTGCTCGGCAAGCTGCGCGCGATGGCCCTGCAGGCGGAGGGCCTGGACACCGTCGAGGCCAACCTCGCGCTCGGCCTGCCCGTGGACGCCCGCGACTACGGCGTCGCCGCCGGGATCCTGCACGACCTGGGCGTGAACAGCGTCCGCCTCATGTCGAACAATCCGCGCAAGCGCGACGCGTTGCTGCGGCACGGCATCCAGATCGCCGAGCAGGTCCCGCTGCTGATCCCGCCGTGCGAGAACAACATCACCTACCTGCGCACCAAGCGGGAGCGCCTCGACCACCACCTGCCCCATCTGGACGCGGTCGCGCACCTGTCCTGATTGCCGCGGGGCCCATCCGGACAGGAAGAGGGAACGACCGACGACTTCCAGGAGGGTGGGCCCGTGAACATGCATGCGAGTGTCGTCGTCATCGGCGGCGGTGTGATGGGGACCAGCATCGCCTATCACCTCGCCCGTGCCGGGGTACGGGACGTCGTCCTCGTCGAGCGGGACGAACTGGCGTCCGGGTCCACGTCCAAGGCGGCCGGGGGCGTGCGGGCGCAGTTCTCCGACGAGCTCAACATCCAGCTCGGGGCACGCAGCCTGGAGGCGTTCGGCCGGTTCCGGGACGAGACCGGGTACGACATCGGGCTGCACCGGGTCGGCTATCTGTTCCTGCTCTCCACGCCGGAGGAGGTCGCCGGTTTCGAGGCGGGCGTCCGGCTGCAGAACGCACTCGGCGTGCCGAGCCGCATGATCGACCCCGCCGAGGCGCAGCGGCTCTCCCCGCTGATCACCACCGACGGACTGCTGGCGGCCGCGTTCTCGCCGGACGACGGCCACTGCACCCCCGAGTCCGTCGTCCACGGCTACGCGGCCGCGGCCCGCGAGTACGGGGCGCGGCTCTTACGCCACAACGACGTCACCGGCATCGAACTGCACGGCGACCGGATCACCGCCGTGACCACCACCATCGGGCGCATCGCCACCGACACGGTGATCTGCGCGGCCGGTCCCTGGTCGCGCACGATCGGGGCGATGGTCGGCGTGGACCTGCCCGTGGTGCCGCTGCGCCGCCAGATCGCGGTCACCGAAGCGGTCGCCGGACTGCCGCCGCAGCTGCCCATGACGATCGACTTCACCACCAGCCTCTACTTCCACACCGAGGGCCCAGGCCTCCTCCTCGGCATGTCCGACCCCGACGAGCGCCCCGGGTTCGCCACCGACACCCACGACCGCTGGATCCCCCGCCTGACCGAGGCCATGGAGCACCGCGCCCCCGCCCTGCTCGACCTGCGCCGCACGGGAGGCTGGGCGGGTCTGTACGAGGTCACACCGGACCACAACGCGCTGATCGGCGAGGCGACTTCCGTGTCCCGATTTCTGTACGCGACCGGGTTCTCCGGCCATGGCTTTCTGCAGGGACCGGCCGTCGGCGAGGTCATCCGTGACCTGTACCTCGGCCGCGTACCCTTCGTGGACGTCAGCCCCTTGAGCGCCGGCCGGTTCATGGCCGACGCCCCGCGCCCGGAGGCCAACCGCGTATGACCGATCTCCATCTGTGGCTGCGCCACGAGGTCCGTTCCACCGAACGACGCACTCCGATCGTGCCGGCCGACGCCCGGCGCCTCGTCGAGAGCGGGGTGACACTGACCGTCGAGGAGTCCCCGCAGCGGATCTTCCCCATCGAGGAGTACGACGCTGCCGGCTGCCGCGTCGCGCCCGCGGGCTCCTGGGTGTCGGCCCCCGAACAGGCCGTGGTCATCGGGCTGAAGGAACTCCCGGACCGGCCAGGTGAGCTCACCCACCGGCACATCTACTTCGGCCACGCCTACAAGCAGCAGCCCGGCGCCGAGGACCTGCTCCGCCGGTTCGCCCAGGGCGGCGGCGTCCTGCTCGACCTGGAGTACCTGGTGGACGACGACGGCCGCCGCCTCGCCGCGTTCGGCTTCTGGGCCGGCTATCTCGGTGCCGCCCTCGCCGTCCTCCAGCATCGCGGGAAACTCGTCGCGCCGCTCACGCCGACGTCGAAGGAGGAACTGGACGCCACCCTCCAACCCGCTCCCGACGACGAGGAGTTCACCGCGCTCGTGATCGGTGCCCTGGGCCGCAGCGGCCGGGGTGCGCGCCTCGCCTTCATGACCGCCGGGGTCGAGGAGGCCACGCCCTGGGACCTCGCCGAGACCCGCGACCTGGACCGCCCGGCCCTCCTCGCGCACGACGTCCTGGTCAACGCCGTCCTCGCCACCGCCCCGATCCCGCCCTTCCTGCGCGAGCAGGACCTCGACGACCCCGCCCGACGGCTGCGCACCCTCTGCGACGTCACCGTCGACGTCGGCTCCCCCCTGAACGTCCTGCCGGTCTACGACCGCACCACCGACTGGACCGACCCGGTGCGCCGGCTGCGGAAGGAACCCCCGCTCGACCTGATCGCCATCGACAACCTGCCCTCCCTGCTGCCCCGCGAGTCCAGCACCGACTTCTCGGCGGCGCTGCTGCCCCAGCTGCTGGACTTCGGGACGGGCGGGCCCTGGGGGCGCTGTCAGGACCGGTACCACCAGGCCGCCCGCGAACTCGGCATCGCAGAAGCAGAAGGGGAGTACCGCCATGGCTGACAGCTCCGCACGGGTGCCCGCGAGCGGCACCGTCCACTGGGTCGGCGCCGGACTGTCCACCGGCAGCGGTCTGGCCCGGCTGTGCGACACGGCCGACCGCGTACGGCTGTGGCACCGCACCGCGGACCGCGCCGCCGACGCTCTGACCAGGCTGGGCCTCACCGGACGCGCCGAGCCCCGCGCTTACACCCTCCCCTCACTCACGGCCGAACTGGCGCCCGGTGACGTGGTCGTATCGATGCTGCCCGCCCCGGAGCACGCCGGGCTCCTCGCGGCCTGCATCCGGGAACAGGTTCACTTCGCCTGCTCCAGCTATGTGTCGGACGCCGTCCTCGAACAGGTGCCCGCGGCCGGGGCGGCCGGGCTCGTGGTCCTCACCGAGGCCGGCCTCGACCCGGGCATCGACCACCTCTTCGCGCACTGTCTGGTCGGCCGCGCCCGGACGGCCGTCGGTGACGACACGGCCGCCTCGTACAGCCTCACCTCGTACTGCGGCGGTGTCCCCGCCGTCCCGAACGACTTCAGGTACCGCTTCAGCTGGGCGCCCGCCGGTGTTCTCAACGCCCTGCGCGCACCGGCCCGTTACCTCAAGGACGGTGCCGAAACGGTCGCCGAGCGGCCGTGGGAGGTGACACGTCGGCATGTCGTCGACGCGGAGGCGTTCGAGGTCTACCCCAACCGCGACAGCGTCCCGTTCGTCGAGCAGTACGGGCTGCCGCCCGCGTGGAAGCCGCAGACCTTCGTGCGGGGCACCCTGCGCCTGGAGGGCTGGCTGCAGGCCTGGGACGCCGTCTTCGAGGAGCTGAAGACCGGCGACGACGCCCGAATCGCCGCCCTGGCAGGGGAGTTGGCGGCGGCCTACCCCACCACGGACGCCGACCGGGACCGGGTCGTCCTCGCCGTGTCGCTCGATGTGCGCGGCGGGGGAGGGCAGAGCTGGTCCGGCAGTTACCTGCTGGACCTGGTGGGCGACGAGGAGGAGAGCGCCATGGCCCGCTGTGTCTCCCGCCCCCTCGCTCTCGGCGTCCGGCACATCCTGGACGGCTCCCTGCCGGCGGGCCTGAACCGCGCCGCCGAGACGGCGGCCCGCTCGGAGGAGTGGCTGCGCGAACTCGCCCTGGAAGGAGTGGAGTTCACGCTGCGCGTGGACCGGTGACCGGCGGCGGCTCAGCCTTCCGTGACGGCCTCGTGCACGAGCCGCTTGAGGTCCTGGAACATCGTGTGCGAGGTCTTCGGCCGCACCTGGGTCATGAACTGCACCGTCAGATCGCGGCCCGGGTCGACCCAGAACGTGGTGGTCGCCACTCCGCTCCAGCCGTACGTGCCGAGGCCCGCCGGAGCCCTCGTACGAGTCGGGTCGATCACCACCGAGACGCCGAGGCCGAAGCCGAGGCCGTCGTTGCCGGGCTCGTCATGGGCGGGGCGGCTGCCGAAGGACCGCAGGTCGGAGCCGCCCGGGAGGTGGTTGGACGTCATCAGGTCCACGGTCTCGGGGGTCAGCAGACGGGTGCCGTCCAGTTCGCCCCGGCGGCGCAGCAGCTCCATGAAGCGGTGGACGTCGTGCGCGGAGGCCGCCATACCGCCGCTGCCGGACAGGAAGCGGGGCCGGCCGTGCAGCGGGAGGCCGGGGATGGGCTCGATGCCGCCGTCCTCTCTCTCGCCGTACAACTCGGAGAGCCGGTCCGCCTGTTCGCCGCTCACGCAGAACCCGGCGTCGGTCATCCCGAGCGGCCGGAAGATCCGTTCCGCGAAGAACTCGTCGAGCGGCTGCCCGGACACGACCTCGATGACCCGGCCGAGCACGTTGGAGGCGACCGAGTAGTTCCACTGCGTCCCCGGCTCGAACTGCAGCGGCAGGCTCGCGTACACGTCGACCGTCCTGGCCAGGTCGGAGCCGGGCAGCACCGCCGACTCCAGGTTGGCGTCGCGGTAGAGGGCGTCGACGGGATGCGAGTGGTAGAAGGCGAAGGTCAGCCCGGCGGTGTGCGTCATCAGATGCCGGACGGTCAGCGGCCCGTCGGCCGGGCGGGTCACCGTGTCGGCCCCGGATCCGCCGACGTACACCCGGGGCTCGGCGAAGGCGGGCAGATGGCGGCCGACCGGGTCGTCGAGCGACAGCTTGCCCTCCTCCACCAGCAGCAGCGCGGCGACCGAGGTGACCGGCTTGGTCATGGAGTAGATCCGCCACAGCGTGTCCGCCTCGACGGGGAGCCCCGCGGCGACGTCCCGGTGGCCGTGCGTGGCGAGGTGGGCGACGCGTCCACCGCGGGCGACGGCCACCAGGTAGCCGGGTATCCGGCCCTCGTCGACGTAGTGGGCGAAGTGCTGGTCGAGGCGGTCCAGCGCCTTCGCGTCCAGCCCGACCTCACCCGGGTCGACCTCTTGTGTCAGCAGTGCCATCGCTCTCCTCCGAATACGAACGACGAGGTGCGGTCCGGCATACCCCGCCGGAACGGCCTCAGACTCATCGTCGCGCAGGAACGCGTGTACGGTCCCGCGATTGGCCATGATCGTCGATCGTCGCGCCCTCCCGCCCCGGCAACCCCCGGCCCAGCGCCGCACCGGCCAGGGCGAGGGCGGCGAGGACGCTCAGCGGCAGTGCGGGGCCGTCGCCGGACCCCGTGAGGGCGGTCGCGGCGGCCACGCCCAGTACCGGGCCGACGTTCATCGCGGTCTGCTGCAGCCCGCCCGCCACACCGGCCGACTCGACGGCCGCCTCCCGTACGACGACATGGGTCGCCGCGACCATCACCGTGCCGAACCCTGCCCCCACCAGGGCGAACCCGGCGCACAGAGCGGGAGTGGCGGCCGTGCGGGAGAGGGTGAGGATCCCGAGTGCGAGGAGTGCCATCGCGGCCGTGGTCGTACGGCGGGCCCCGGCCCGGCGCAGCAGCACCGCGCAGGCGGCCGCGGCGAGGACCATCAGCAGGGCCAGCGGCAGGCTGACCAGGGCGCTGTGGAACGCGTCCATGCCGAGCGTGTCCTGCAACAGGAACGTGCCGACGAACAGCGCGCCGGACAGCGCCGCCGACGCGGCCACCAGCATGCCGAGCGCCGAGCCGACGGCCGGCGAGCCGATGACGGCCGGCGGCAGCAGCGGGCTCACGGTGCGGCGCTCGTGCCGGACGAAGAGGGCACCCGTGACGGCTGCGGTCGCGGCGGTCCAGGCCCATCCCGGCAGCCCGACGAGGGCGTGCACCAGGCAGGCCAGGGTCACCGCGAGCAGGAGGGCGCCGGGCAGGTCGAGCCGGGCGGGGGAGGCGGTGCGCGAGGGCCGCCGGACGGTGAGGGCGAGGATGCCGAAGACGACGGCGGGCGCGACATTCAGCAGGAACACGGCCCGCCAGCCCGGCCCCGCCACCAGCGCGCCGCCCACCACCGGCCCGGCAGCGGCCGCCACCCCGATCGCGGCGGTCCGCACGGCGATCGGCGTCCGCAGCCGGTCGGGCGGGAACGCGGCCCGCAGCATCCCCAGCGTGGCCGGCTGGAGCAGCGCCCCGAACACGCCCTGCACGACCCGCAGCCCGATCACCCATCCGACGCCGGGCGCGAGCGCGATACCGGCCGACGCGGCACCGAAGCCGAGCATCCCGACACCGAAGAGCCGGTGGTGCCCGTACCGGTCACCTAGCCGCCCGGCGAACACCAACAGGCTTGCCACCGCGATGAGATAGCCGGTGCTGGTCCACTGCACCTGCGCGAAGGAGGCGCCCAGGTCGCGTTGCAGCATGGGCTGGGCGACGGTCAGGACGGTGCCGTCGAGCGCGACGATCACGGCTCCGACGATGCTGCTCGCGAGGGTGAGACGCGGGTTCACTCGCTCTCCGCCCCGAGGTGGGCGTCCAGCGCCGACCGCAGCAGCGGGGCGAAGTCGTCGGCATCCGTGGCGAGTTGGAGGCTTCCCCAGCCCCACAGCTGGGCGATGCCGTGCAGGTTGGCCCACAACGCCCCCGCGACGAGACGGGAGTCGGCGTCGGGGCGCACCCGGCCGACGAGATCCACGAGTCGGCCGAAGAGGGGGAGGCTGGTGTCCCGCAGCCCCAAGTGGCCGCTCTGCAACAAGTCATGACGGAACATCAGCTCGTACATGCCGGGGTTGCCGAGCGCGAACTCCAAGTAGACGTGCCCCAGTGCCGTCAGCTGCTCCCGCGGAGTCGTCGGACCGTCGCTGTTCGCCGCCGTGGCAGCAGTCGCCCGCTCCGCCAACTCCCCGAAGCCGCGGCGGGCGATCGCCGAGAGCAGCTCCAGATGGGTCGGGAAGTAGCGGCGCGGCGCGCCGTGCGAGACGCCCGCCCGGCGGGCGATCTCCCGCAGGGTGAGCGCCTGCGCGCCCTCCCGCGCCACGAGCTCCACACCGACGTCGACCAGTCGGGCCCGCAGCCCTGTATCGGATTCCTGCTCAGGCGTAGACATAGACACTGTCTACCATGATCCAGTAGACGGTGTCTACGGAGGATGGCCGAGGATGCCGGAATGCCCGAGCCGCCCGACAGGGTTGAGGGAGTCATGACTCAGGACGCCACCCAGGACGCCACGCACAACGCACTGCTCACGCTGCTCTCCGAGGGCCATGGCGGGGTGCTGGTCACCCTCAAGCGCGACGGCCGGCCGCAGCTGTCGAACGTCAGCCACGCCTACTACCCCGACGAGCGCCTCATCCGCGTCTCGATCACCGACGACCGCGCCAAGACCCGCAATCTGCGCCGGGACCCCCGGGCGTCGTACCACGTCACGAGCCCCGACCGGCGGGCCTACGTCGTCGCCGAGGGCACGGCCGACCTGGCGCCGGTCGCGAAGGAGCCGTACGACGCCACGGTCGAGGAGCTCGTCCGCCTCTACCGGGACGTCCTGGGCGAGCACCCCGACTGGGACGACTTCCGGGCGGCGATGGTCCGGGACCGGAGGCTCGTGCTGCGGTTGCGGGTGGAGCGGGTGTACGGCATCCCCGAGGGGGTCAACCGGGGCTGACTGCCCGTCACCTCCTGTATCTGCTGTCAGTCAGTGGCCCAGGGCCCGGGGCGGAGGTCCGATGGCCGATGCTCCGGGTGCGAGGGGCCGCCTAGGCTGCTGAGCGGTTCATCGAAGCCCCGGACGCGGCGAGGCCCTGGCCGTCATCAAGTCCCGGACGTGACAAGGAGAGATCGCCATGCCGCTCGACACCCGCAGCCACATCCGCATCGCCCGCCCGTCCAGGGACCTCGCGGCGGCCGAGCGTTTCTGGGTCGAAGGGCTGGGGCTCGGTGTCGTATGGCGGACGGGCGGCGGCGGGGAGCCCGGTGGGCACGAGCTGTTGATGGTGGGGTGGCCGGACGCCGACTGGCACCTGGAACTCGTCCACGAGCCGGCCGGCCTCGTCGAACCCCGGCCGACCGAGGAGGATCTCCTCGTCATTTATGTGGACGGCCCCGTGCCGGACGACGTGGTGGCCCGGCTGGAGCAGCACGGCGGCAAGCGGGTCCTGTCGCCCAATCCCTACTGGAACGAGTGGGGCATCACGGTCGAGGATCCGGACGGGTACCGGCTGGTGCTGTGCCGGAGGGGTTGGTCGAACTCATAGCGGGCGTCGGAGGCACGGACGCCTCCTTCACCCAGGACTCCAGGCACATCACGAACTCGGTGGCGTGATCGGCCCAGTTGAGGTCCGACAGCGCCGCCTCCCACCCCCGGGCGGCCGTGCCCAGCCGCAGCTCCGGGTCGGCGCGCAGACGCCGTACGGCCGCTGCCGCCGAAGCGGGATCCCCGTAGGGGACGACGAGGCCGCAGTCGTAGGTTTCCACGAGGTCGGTCGCGAGGGGCGTGGGTGTGGTGATGACGGGGACGCCGTGGGCCATGTACTCCACGACCTTGGTGGGCCGTGAGTGACGGTAGTTGGGCTGGTCGTGCAGGAGGGAGAGGCCGGCCAGCGCGCCGGAGAGCAGGCCGAGGGCGCGGTCGTTGGGCAGGTAGCCGTGCCAGCGCAGTACGCCGTCCCGGTCGGCCTCGGTGAGCGCGCCGCGCACCTCGGGGTCCGCCGCGCCGATGACGTCGACGTGGACGTCCGGACCCAGCAGCCGTGCCGTTTCGATGAGTTCCAGAGCGCCGCGTTCCCGCGACAGGTGCCCGAGGTAGACGACCCGGTCGTCGCCCGGCGGTTCGGGGGGCTCGGGCGGCACGGTCGCGAGGTTCCGAACCACGGGGTGCGGGTGGCGGAAGCGCTGCTGGTAGGCGTCCTCGGCGAGCAGCAGCCGCAGATGCCGTTCGGCCAGGCGTTCCACCGCCCGTACGGCCAACCGCAGTGGCGGCCGCAGGGGTCGTGGCACCCAGCGTTTCATCACCACCGCCGCCGCCGTGTCCTCGTGCACGTCCCACACGGTGACGGGCGCGCGTCCCCCGCGTCGCCAACGGCGCAGGGTGCCGGGCAGCGCGAGCAGCAACTCCGGGTCGTGCAGCAGAACGACGTCCGCCTTGGGTCCCCTCTCGGCGAGCAGGGTGCGGGCCGCGCGCAGGGCTGCACGGCGGTCCCGGCCGGCGGCCCGGGGCAGGTCCACGCCTTCGACGTTCGGTCGCGGCGTCATCTGCCGGGCGGCGAATGGCGCCGCGTACACGACCCGGTGGCCGCGCTCCCGCAGGGCGGCGATCTCCCGGTGCAGAATCCGCGCGTCCTCGGGATGGTGGACGACGGTGACGACGAGTATCCGCATCAGAGCACCCTTTTTCGACGGTCCCGAGAACGGCGGTCACCGGCCATCACCGTCACCGAACGACAGTCGTGGACGGTGACAGCCACCTGTGAACGACAGCCCGGGCATCAGGCGACGGTCACAGCACCTCGACGCCGGGCCGGAAGATCCGCCCCCGTGTGTCGAACAGCATCCGGGCCGTGTCGCCCAGGGCCGGCAGGTCGTAGGCGGAGTGGTCCTGGAGCAGGATCGTCAGGTCGTGCTCGCGCGCCGCCGCCATGACGTCGTCCACGCGCGGGACGCTCGCCCCGTCCACGGACCACACCCGCACATGCGGGTCGTGGAACGAGACGTCGGCCTGCCGCTCCCGCAGCAGCCGCGCCACCGGCAGCGCCGGCGACTCCCGCTGGTCGGCCACGTCCGGCTTGTAGGTGACCCCGAGCAGCAGCACCCGGGAGCCGTGCAGCGGACGGCCGGCGGTGTTGAGGAGGTCCTGGGCGCGGCGCACCACGTACTCCGGCATCCGCCGGTTGATCTCCTGGGCGAGCTCCACGAAACGGAACTCGTAGCCGAGCGAGGAACGCACCTTGTACGACAGGTAGTTGGGGTCGATGGGAATGCAGTGTCCGCCGACCCCCGGACTGGGGCGGAACGCCTGGAAGCCGAACGGCTTCGTGCCGGCGCAGCGGATCGCGTCCCACAGGTCGACGTGCAACTCGTGGCTGATCACGGCGAGTTCGTTGACCAGGGCGATGTTCACATGCCGGTAGGTGTTCTCCAGCAGCTTGGCCATCTCGGCCTCGCGGGTGCCCTTCGCCTGGACGACGGTGTCGACGAGCTTGCCGTAGAAGGCGACCGCGCGCGCCGCACAGGACGGTGTGCAGCCGCCGACCACCTTCGGCGTGGTGCGCAGCCCGTGCGCGGTGTTGCCGGGGTCGATGCGCTCGGGTGAGAACGCCAGCGCGACGTCCACGCCGACGCGCAGCCCCGACTCCTCCAGGAGCGGCCGTACGACCTCCTCGGTGGTTCCCGGATAGGTGGTCGACTCCAGCACGACCAGTTGTCCGGGGCGCAGCCGGCCCGCCACCGTCCGCACGGCGGAGGTGACCGCGGCCAGGTCGGGCCCGCCGTCCTTGCCGAGCGGCGTCGGCACACAGATCACCACGTTCTGCGCACGGGCCAGACATGCCTCGTCCGTGAACGCGCCGAATCCGGCCGCCCGCATCCGGCGGACGTCCTCGTCGGAGACGTCGTCGACATGGGAGTGCCCGGTGTTGAGCGCCTCCACGACCCGGGGGTCGCGGTCCAGTCCGACGACTCTCAGGCCCACCGACGCCGCCTCACGCGCGAGCGGCAGTCCTACGTAGCCGAGCCCGATCACCGCCAGATCCACGTGATCGGGCCGTTCTGCTTCCCCGAGCGGTTCGCTCTCTTCCCCGAGCGGTCCGGTCTGTTCGACCTGCATGGGACTCACCCCGCATCAAGGCTTCGCATCAAGGCTGCCCAGAGCGCGGTACGCCTCACGGGTTGTGGCGGCGACGCGCTTCCAGGTGCGGTCACGCGCGACCGTCGCGCGGGCGGCTGCTCCCCACTCAGTGCGCCGTTTTCGACTGTAAAGGAGTATTTCAATCTCATCAGCCCAGGAATATGGTGATTCAGGCTTGATTAGCCTCCCGTTAACCTCCGGTTCGACCAGTTCTCTCAGCGCGGTGACATCACTCGCGGCCACCGGAACACCGCTCGCCATCGCCTCGACCGGCTTGAGGGGGGTCACCAGATGGCAGACGCGCTCGTCGGTGCGCGGCACCGCGAACACATCCAACACGGCGTGGAATTGCCGCACTTGGTCGTGCGGAACCCGGCCGGTGAACAGGACGACCCCGTCGGCGAGGCCCAGCCGGGCGGCCAGTCGCTCCAGCGCGGGGCGCTCCGGCCCGTCGCCGACGATCAACAGCCGCAGCGGGACACCACGCCGGATCAGCTCTTCACCCGCATGGAGCAATGTGCCGATGCCCTCGAGCGGGGTGAGGCTGCTGACCGTGCCCACGACGAACTCGTCCGGCGCGATGCCGAGCCGGGCGCGCACGGGTGCCCCGTCCGGCAGTGGGGCCAGGAAGTCGTCGTCGACGGCGTTGGGTGCGATCAGGACCCGCTCCTCGGGCACGCCGCGGTCCACGATCTCGGCCTTCATCGCCTCACCCAGCGTCAGCACCAGGTCGGCCTCACGCATGCAGGTCGTCTCCAGGGCGCGTCGGGTCCGGTACGTCTCGTCGTCCCGGCTGCGGCCCGGCGCCTGCGTCAGCCACGTCTCCTCCAGGAAGCCCCGCACTTCGTAGACCACCGGCAGCCCGTACGTCTCCCGCAGGGCGAGCGCCACGCGCCCGTTGCCGTGGTCGGACGCGGCATGCAGCACCGCGGGCCGCAGTCGCTCCACCAGCCGGGCGGCCAGCTCGGCGTTGCGCGCCAGCAACGCGGCCTGCCCGTACGGCAGCCGCAGCGGCAGCAGCCGGTGCTGCGGGATGCCGTTCACGCGCTGTGACGGGCGGGCGTCCAGCATCCCCTGGGTCACGGGAAAGCCGATCCGGGTCACGACATGCGGGTCGAGGCCGGCCGCCAGCTGGGCCTCGGCGAGCTTCTGCGTGCGCACGGTGTAACCGGCGTGCCGGAACGGCAGCCCGTTGGTGACCAGATGGAGCACCCGCCCCGGCACGGGAGAGAACGACCGCCCAGCGGGCGCGGGCACCCGCCCGGGAGCAGGCGCCCCGGCCGGCCCCACGGCCAGGGCACGCCCGGCCAGCCGCCATTCGAGCGGCCGCAACCCACGCCGAGCCCGCCCCGGCACCAGCCGCACGCCAAGCAGCGCCGCCCGCACCGGATCCTGACGCAGCTCGCCAAGCGCCACGGAGGCGGCCAGACTGAGGGCCCGAGGAACATAACGAACATAACCAGACATATCGTCAAGGTAGGCCGCAACGCCGGCCACGGCCCACCAACCTCAACTGGTCCGACGACACCGGCCGTGAGGGAGCCGAAGGGGCTGAGGCGCCCCGTAGGCGACCGAGCCATCAACACGGAGGCAACCATTGAACGGCTGCGTACTCCACGTGGTCGGCACCCGGCCGAACTTCGTCAAGGCCGCGCCGGTCGTCGCCGCGCTCGGCGCGGCGGGGTGCGACCAGGTGCTCGTGCACACCGGGCAGCACTACGACGAGCGGATGTCGGACATCTTCTTCCGGCAACTCGGTCTGCCCGAACCCGACACCGACCTCGGCGTCGGCTCCGGCAGCCACGCCCGCCAGATCGCCGACCTGCTGGTGGCCCTGGAGGCCGAACTGACCGCCCGCTCACCCGCGCTGGTCACGGTGTACGGCGACGTGAACTCGACGCTGGCCGCCGCGCTCGTCGCCTCCCGGCTGGGCGTCCCTGTGGCGCACGTCGAGGCCGGACTGCGCAGCTTCGACATGGCGATGCCGGAGGAGACCAACCGTCGGCTGGTCGACCAGCTGGCGGAGCTGCTGTTCGTCACGAGCCCCGAGGCCGTCGGCCACCTCGCCCGCGAGGGCATCGCCGCGGAGCGGGTGCACTTCGTCGGGAACCCGATGATCGACACCCTGCTCACCCATCTGGACCATTTCGACCCGGCGACCGCCCGAACGGCCCATCGACTGCCCGAGCGCTACGGCGTCGTCACCCTGCACCGGCCCGCCAACGTCGACGACCCGGAGGCCGCCGCGGCCGCCGCCCGCGTCCTGACGGAGGCCGCCCGCCATCTCGACCTGGCCGTACCGCTGCACCCGCGCGGCCGGGCGGCGCTGAGTGCGGCCGGACTCGCGGACGCACCCGGCATCCATCTCCTCGACCCGCTCGGCTACGTCGAGTTCATGAGCCTCGTGCGGGGAGCAGCCGCGGTGATCACCGACTCGGGCGGCGTGCAGGAGGAGACGACCGTCCTCGGTGTCCCGTGCCTGACCCTGCGCACGACGACCGAGCGCCCGGTCACCGTCACCCACGGCACCAACCGCCTTGTCACGCACGGGGAGTTGGTGCCCGCGCTGCGCAAGGTGCTGGACGGCGGGGGGGCGGCGGCGAGTGAGGGGCCGCCGCTCTGGGACGGCCGGGCGGGCACCCGCATCGCCCGAGTGCTCACGACGTGGCTGGAGCGCCATGGCTGACGACACACGCACACACGACGACATGCGCACACACGACGACAAGCGCCCGCACGACGGAGCACGCCCGCACGACGACCTGCGGACGTACTGGGACGCCCGGCACGCCGACCACGACGAGCTCGCCTCCGGCGGGCACATCGGACTGGACCGTTCGGGCAACGAGATCTTCTACGCCCAGCGGCTCGGCACCCTGCTCACCCTCGTCGGCGACCTGTCCAGCCCCGCCGCCCCGCTGTTCGTGCTCGACGCCGGTTGCGGCAAGGGGTACTTCGCCCGTGCCCTGGCCCGCTGCGGCCATCGGGTGGACGCCTTCGACGCCAGTCCGACCGCCGTGGAGCACGCCCGAGCCGAGGGCGGCGGTCCGCGTTACGCCGTCGCCGGGCTCGACGAGTGGCGCAGTCCGTGGCCGTACGACATCGTTGTCTGCGTGGACGTCCTGTTCCATGTACTGGACGACCAGGCGTGGGCGGCCGGTCTGCGCAACATGGCCTCCCTCATCCGCGTTGCCGGCCGCCTGATCGTCACCGACGAAGACACCGCCGATCGCACGACCCGCGGCGACTACATCGTGCACCGCCCGATCGCCGCCTACCGCGCCGAACTAGAGCCGCTCGGCCTGCGGCACACCCTCTTCAGGCCGTACGGCTTCCGGGAGAACCGGGTCGGCTTCCACGTCTTCACGAGGACCCGCTGATGCGCCTGACCGACCTGCTCCATCCGCACCTCGACGGCGTCACGACCGTGGTGGACGCGACCCGAGGCGCGCTGAGTCTGGAGCCGTACCTGCACCTGCCCCCCGGTGTCGCCCTGCGCGGCGACGAGGAACGACCCGTCACCGAGGGGGAGCTGGCCCTCCTGTCGTACGGTCCCCGCGCCGAGCTGCACGGCGGCGAGGACGCCGTTCATGCGGTGCTGGCGCGGATGCGGCCCGGTGCGCGCGGACTGATCGTGTTCGGCCACGGTGGCTCCGAACTCCCCTACCACCGGCTCCTCGACCACCTGGTGGCCCACCGCTGCCAGGTCCTGCGCGCGGCACCGCTCGACTACGTTCATCTGCACGCCGGCGCGGTCATCGCCCGCACCGACGAGCTCCTGCCGCCGCACGACTTCTTCGGCCGGCCCGTGCCGTCCGACGGCTACGCCACGGCCCTGCGGATCGCCGACGAGTACGTCTTCGCGGACCTCGCCTCCCGGTCCCTGCGCGCCCGGGTGCTGGACCTGGAGCGGACCGTCGAGGTGGCGGAGCACACGCGGGCCGCCGCCGGGCAGGACGGGCTCGCCGAGCGGCTCGCCGCCGCCGTACGGGAGAAGGAGCAGCTGGCCGCCGGGCTGCGTGCCGCCCGTGACCGGGTCGACGTGCTGCAGGCGCGGGTGGCCATGCTGGAGGGCTCGACCTCGCTGCGGGTCGGAAAGGCGCTGGTGTCGGCGGCGCGCTCGCCGAAGCGGGGCGCGGCCCGACTGCCGGGCGAGCTGTACGGACTGTGGCGCGGGCGGCGCCGCACCGCAGGGCAGGCGCCCGCAGACGCGCCGCAGGCCCGGACCGAGCCGGACGCGCCTGTCGACGACCGGTTCCACCTCGCCTACCGTGCCCTGACCTCGGCGCCCCGTGACCGCCTCGTCGTCGCCGGGATCCTCACGGCCGCCACCGCCGAGGACTTCGCGGCGGACGCGGTCGTCAACCGGCTGCTGCCCCATGACGGGCGGCTGCTCGTACAGCGCACCGATCCCGACGTGCTCGTCGTGCAGCTGAGCGCCTGCACGGGCGACGGACCCTGGTGGCTCACCGGCACCGGTCTCGCTCCCGACCTGGACCGCACCCTCGCCGAACTCCTCGCCGAGCAACGGGTGCTGGGCCGTTCGGCCGTGCTGTGGCGGGACGGTCCCGCCTCCGCCGCGCCGGGCCTGGCCCGGCTGGCCTGGGACGCCGTCATCGACACCGACACCGGCGTACGCCTCGCCCGGCTGGACCCGGCCGCTCAGGGCAGGGAACGGCTGCGCGAGGTGTTCCGGGAGGACAGCACACGGGTACGGCTGGCGCGGCTGGCGCAACTCGCCGGAGCCCCCGATCCGCTGGACGAGCGGCGCGTCGCCGTGCTGGCCGCGCCCCGGGACCGTACCGATGTCGCCCGGCTCGTCGGGCAGGTCCTCGGCCAGCTGCACCGCCCGGTCGAGGTCGTCGTACCCGATCCGGCGGGGCTGGACGAACTCACCGCCGCCGGAGTGACCGTACGCCGGGGGCAGCCCCGGGCGTCCTGGGTCGCCGACTGGACGGACCTCACCGAGGAGCGGCCGGACACCCTGCTGCTGGACCTGATGTGCGCCCAGGAGTGGTCCGGCGCCGACGCGGTGGGCCATACGCCGACCGCCGACGACTACGTCTTCGTACCGTCCCTGCGTCCACTGCTGGTACGCCGGTCGCTGCACATGTCCGATAGCGATCCCGGCAGTTGGGCGGGGCAAGGACACCGACTGTTCGCCGTGCGCGGGAAGGAGCCGTCATGACCCGTACGCTGCGGGCGCTCGTCTACGGCGACGTCGACCTCAACCTCATCGACGGCTCCGCCGTGTGGGCCCAGTCGACGGTGCAGGCGCTGTCCCGGGCGGGCTGCACCGCCCGGCTGCTCCTCAAGTCCCCGATCCGCACCGCCCGGTTGACCGATCCGCTGGCCGAGCTGCCCCGGGTCACCCTGGTGCGCCCGCACGAGGAGCGGCTGCTGCCGGGACCGGCCGACCGGCCCATGTCGCCGGTGCAGGCCTCGCAGGTGCTCACCCGGCTCGACGACGAGGACCCCTGCGACCTGCTGGTACTGCGCGGCCGGCGGCTGGTCACGCGGGTCGTGGCCGACGGCATGTTCGACGGGCGGATCTGGGCCTATCTCACCGACATCCCGCAGTCCGCCGCCGAGATGACCGAGACGGCCCGCGCGGAACTCGGCCGTATCGCCGAGGCCTCGCAGCGACTCCTGTGCCAGACCGAGGAGTTGCGCTGCTTCCTGGAGACCTGGGTGCCCGAGGCATACGGCAAGTGTGTGCTGAGCCCGCCCGCCGTGCCCGAGCCGGGCTTCCCGATGCCCGAGAGGGACGCCCCGCACGACCCCCTGCGGCTCGTCTACACCGGCAAGTTCGCACCGCGCTGGAACACCCTGCCCATGACCCGGCTGCCGGAGCTGCTCGCCCGGCGAGGCGTCCCCGCCGAACTGCACACCGTCGGCGACAAGATCCACGACGATCCGGGCCACCCGGACTTCCAGGCGGAGATGGCGCGTGCGCTGGCCGGCACCCCCGGTGTCCTCCACCACGGCGGACAGCCCCGTGAGGAGGCCATGCGCATCGCCGCGGACTGCGACGTGGGCCTCGGATGGCGGGACCCGGTGCTCGACTCCAGCCTCGAACTGTCCACCAAAGTGCTGGAGTTCGGCGCCCTGGGGCTGCCCGTGGTCCTCAACCGCACCCCCGCCCACGAGGCGCTGCTCGGCACCGACTATCCGCTGTTCGTGCCCGGACGCGCCGGACTCGACGACGCCGCGGAAGCCGTGGCGAGGATCGCGCGCGAGCCGGAAGCCCGGCGCCTTGCGGCCGACCGCTGCCGCGAGGCCGCCCGCCACCACACCCTGGACGGCGCGGCCGACCGCTGGCGGGCCCACCTGGACCGCGCCTTCCCCGCCCCGCCCACCGCGGTGACGGCCCGCCGACGGCCCCTGCGGGTGGGAGTCGCCGGGCACGACCTGAAGTTCCTCACCCGGCTCCTCGACCACTTCCGCTCGCTGCCCGGCCTGGACGTACGGGTCGACGCCTGGCCGGCGCTGTCCCGCCACGACCCGGACGCCAGCCGTGAACTCGCCGACTGGGCGGACGTGGTGATCGTCGAGTGGTGCGGTCCGGCCGCCGTCTGGTACAGCCGCCACAAGCGGCGCGGCAGCCGGCTCGTCGTACGGCTGCACCGCTTCGAGCTGGACGCCGGGTGGCCCCGGCAGGTCGACATCGACGCCGTCGACCGGGTGGTGTGCGTCAGCCCGTACTACGCCCGCCGCACCCGCGAGCACACCGGCTGGCCCGCGTCCAAGGTCGTCGTCGTCCCCAACTGGGTGGACACCGACCAGCTGGACCGCCCCAAGGCACCGGGCGCCCACCACCGCCTCGGCATGATCGGTATCGCGCCCGGCCGCAAACGTCTCGACCTCGGCCTCGACGTGCTGGAGGCACTGCGCGCCCGCGACCGGCGCTGGCATCTGTCGGTCAAGTCCAAGCCGCCCTGGGAGTACTGGTGGATCTGGAACAAGCCCGAGGAGCGTTTGCACTACGACGCCGTGCTGCGCCGCATGCAGACCTCGCCGCTGCTGGAGGGTGCCGTCGTCTTCGACGCGTTCGGCCCGGATGTGGCGGGCTGGCTGCGGCGGGTCGGACATGTGCTGTCCACCAGCGACGACGAGAGCTTCCACCTGGCGCCCGCCGAGGGGATGGCCTCCGGCGCCGTACCGTCGCTGCTGCCGTGGCCCGGCGCGGACGAGATCTACGACCGGCGGTGGATCCACGACAACCCGGAGGCGATGGCGGAGGCGATCGCCGCGCTCGGGGAGGAGGGCTGGCGCTCCGCGGGCGAGCTGGCCCGCACGCAGGTGCGGGAGGGCTTCTCCCTGGAGCGGGTGGCCGAGAGCTGGACGGATCTGCTGGTGTCGGGGTGACACCGCTGGTCCAGCGGACAGCCCTGGTCCCCGGAGCCGTCACGGCGTCCGGGGACCAGGGAGTGCGCGCAGGGTCGGCGCGGGATCGGCGCAGGCTCAGGCGGTGACCTTCTCCGGCTGGGTCGCCTTCCGCGGCTCGCGCTCGCCCAGCAGCTCCGTCGGAACCTTCGCCGTCTCGCGGGCCGAGAGCGCGGCCACGACCGGCGGTACGCACAGGGCCGCCGTGAAGAGCGCCACCGCGGACCAGTTGTCACCGTCCGGACCGGCGATCTGCGCGGCGAACGTGACCGCGAAACCGGCGACCGCGAAGCCGATCTGGGTGCCGATCGCCATGCCGGACAGACGGACCCGGGTGGAGAACATCTCGCCGTAGAAGGAGGGCCAGACACCGTTCGCGGCGCTGTAGACCACTCCGAAGGCGACGACGCCGAGCAGCAGGGTCAGCGGGTAGGAGCCGGTCGAGATCGCCCACAGGTAGAGGAACATCGTCACCGCACTGCCGGCCGCGCCGATCAGATACACCGGGCGGCGGCCGATGCGGTCCGACAGCGTGGCCCACAGCGGGATCGCGGCGAGCGCGACCAGGTTGGCGAGGGCGCCCACCCACAGCATGCCGGACCTGCTCATGCCGACCGAGTCGCTGGTGGCGTACGACAGTGCCCACACCGTGAAGATCGTGCTGACCGAGGCGACCAGCGCGCCGGCGATCACCCGCAGCACATCCGCCCAGTGGTCCCGCATCAGCACCGCGAGCGGCAGCTTGACGACGCCCTCGGCGGCGGCCTGCTGCTCGAAGGCGGGCGTCTCCTCCAGCTTGCGGCGGATGACATAGCCGACGACGGCGACGGCGATGCTCATCCAGAACGGCAGCCGCCAGCCCCACGACAGCAACTGCTCCTCCGGCAGCGCGGCGACCGGGATGAAGACCAGGGTGGCCAGCAGCTGCCCGCCCTGGGTGCCGCTCAGCGTGAAACTGGTGAAGAAGCCACGCCGGTGCGGTGGCGCGTGTTCCAGGGTCATCGAGTTGGCGCTGGCCTGCTCGCCCGCCGCCGAGATGCCCTGAAGCACCCGGCACAGCACCAGCAGCACGGGCGCGAGGGTGCCGACCTGGTCGCGGGTGGGCAGACAGCCGATGAGGAACGTCGACACGCCCATCAGGATCAGCGTGAAGACCATGATCTTCTTGCGCCCCAGCCGGTCCCCGAAGTGACCGAGGAACAGCGCGCCGACCGGCCGGGCCGCGTACGCCACACCGAACGTGGCCAGCGACAGCAGGGTGGCGGTCGCCGGGTCGGACTCGTCGAAGAAGACCTCGGGGAAGATCAGCGCGGCGGCGCTGCCGTAGATGAAGAAGTCGTAGTACTCGAGGGCGCTGCCGATCCAGGCGGCGGTCGCGGCTTTCTTCGGTTGCCCGGGCGGGGCCTGGGGGACGGGGACGGACACGGCGTGCTCCTTCGAGGGGGCTCCAACGTAAGCGGAGTGAGCGGAAACGAGGGACTACCAGGGAAGGGGAGATGTGCCGGATCCCGGCTAATTAACCCACTGGGTAGTTAGTAGCGGTGGCTACGGATGTTGCGCCGACGTTTCCCGGGTGTCAAGAGGTGCTGCCGTACGACTTCGGTCCGCTGCTTCGCCCCGTCGCCTCAGTCGGCCGCGCGCTCCGCCGTCAGATACGCGATCACCATGTCGCCGAGCATCGCCCGGTAGTGCTCGCGCTGGGCCGGGTCCACCAGGTCACGGCCGAACAGGGCGCCGAAGGTGTGCCGGTTGGAGACCCGGAAGAAGCAGAAGGAGCTGATCATCGCGTGCAGGTCGACGGCGTCGACATCGGCCGTGAACAGGCCGGACTGCTGTCCCGACTCCAGGATCCGGCGGATCACGTCCAGGGCCGGTGAACCGATCTTGCCGAGCTTCTCGGAGGCGGCGATGTGCTCGGCCCCGTGGATGTTCTCGATGCTGACCAGGCGGATGAAGTCCGGGTGCTGCTCGTGGTGGTCGAAGGTCACCTCGGCGAGTCGGCGGATGGCCGCGACCGGGTCCAGATGCTCGACGTCGAGCTCCTGCTCGGCCTCCCGGATCACGCCGTACGCCCGCTCCAGCACGGCCGTGAACAGCTGTTCCTTGCCGCCGAAGTAGTAGTAGATCATCCGCTTCGTGGTCCGGGTGCGGGCGGCGATCTCGTCCACGCGGGCGCCGTCGTAACCGGCGCGGGCGAACTCCTGCGTCGCGACGTCGAGGATCTCGGCCTGGGTGCGGGCGGCGTCACGGATCCGCCCGTTGCTGCGTGCCGGCTCTTCGACGCTGGTCATCGGCTTCCTTCGGCGAGGGGTGAGGGCGCCCCGGTGGCCCACCCGCGTGCCGGTGATTGTAGAAGCCCGATCGCTGCGCGTGCCGGGCCAGGCCTTTCCAAGCTCCGGTTCGCCTGCTATTACTAACTCACCAGTTCGTACATTAGTGAGCCGCTCAGGAGGTCTACCGGTGGCCAAGGACGCCAAGGACTCGTATCTCGTCGGGCTGATCGGCTCCGGCATCGGTCCGTCGCTCAGCCCTGCGCTGCACGAGAGGGAGGCCGACCGGCTGGGCCTGCGCTATCTGTACCGGCTCATCGACATCGAAGGGCTCGGCGTCCCGCCGGAGGCGGTGGGCGACCTGCTGCGGGCGGTACGCGACCTGGGCTTCGACGGGCTCAACATCACGCACCCGTGCAAGCAGCTCGTCATCGAGCACCTGGACGCGCTCGCCCCGCAGGCCGAGGCTCTCGGCGCGGTCAACACCGTCGTCTTCGAGGACGGCCGGTCCGTCGGCCACAACACGGACGTCACCGGCTTCGCCGCCTCCTTCGCGCGGGGCCTGCCCGACGTGCCCCTGGAGCGGGTCGTGCAGCTCGGCGCCGGGGGCGCGGGAGCGGCCGTCGCGCACGCCATGCTGACCCTCGGCGCCGAGCGCGTCACCGTGGTCGACGCGCTGGCCGACCGTGCCGCCGATCTCGCCGCCGCCCTGAACCGGCACTTCGGCGCGGACCGCGCGGCCGGCGCCGCCCTCGACGCGCTGCCCGCGCTGCTGGCCCATGCCGGCGGCCTGGTGCACGCCACCCCCACCGGCATGGCCGCCCACCCCGGGCTGCCCCTGCCGGCGGAGCTGCTGCACCCGGAGCTGTGGGTCGCCGAGGTCGTCTACCGCCCGCTGGAGACGGAACTGCTGCGCACGGCACGCTCGCTCGGGTGCGCCACCCTCGACGGCGGCGGCATGGCCGTCTTCCAGGCCGCCGACGCCTTCCGCCTGTTCACCGGACGCGAGCCCGACAGCGCGCGCATGCTCGCGGACATCGCCGAGCTGGCGGACGCCGTGGGAACCCCGAGCCAGTAAGAGCCAGGAGAACAGGAAGAGCCAGGAGAAGAGGTACCGGCATGCGGACGTCCATCGCCACCGTCTCCCTCAGCGGATCCCTCACCGAGAAACTCACGGCCGCCTCCCGGGCCGGCTTCGACGGTGTGGAGATCTTCGAGAACGACCTGCTGGCCAGCCCCCTCACCCCCGAGGAGATCCGCGCCCGCTGCGCCGACCTCGGTCTGACCATCGACCTCTACCAGCCGATGCGGGACATCGAGGCCGTGCCCGTCGACGAGTTCGCCCGCAACCTGCGTCGCGCCCGGCACAAGTTCGAGCTGATGCGGCGGCTGGGCGCCGACACCGTCCTCGTCTGCTCCAGCGTGCACCCGCGCGCGGTGGACGACGACGCGCTCGCCTCCGAACAGTTGGGCCAACTCGCGGCCCTCGCCCAGGACTTCGGCATCCGTGTCGCCTACGAGGCGCTCGCCTGGGGACGGCACGTCAACACGTACGACCACGCCTGGCGCATCGTCGAGGCCGCCGACCACCCCGCGCTCGGCACCTGCCTGGACAGCTTCCACATCCTCTCGCGCACCGCCGACCCCAAGGACCTCGAAGGGATCGCGGACATCCCCGGCGAGAAGATCTTCTTCCTCCAGCTCGCCGACGCCCCGCTGCTCGCCATGGACGTCCTGCAGTGGAGCCGCCACTACCGCTGCTTCCCCGGCCAGGGCGGCTTCGACGTCGCCGGGCTGGTACGCCATGTCCTGCACACGGGATACGACGGCCCGCTGTCCCTGGAGGTCTTCAACGACGTCTTCCGCCAGGCCGAGGCCGGCCCGACCGCCGTGGACGCCCTGCGTTCCCTGCTGGTCCTCCAGGAGGAGGTCGGCCGGACCACGCCGCCCGCGCCCGTCGTCCCCACCGGCGTCGCCTTCGCCGAACTCGTCACGCCGGACGCCGGACCGGTCTCGGCCGTCCTGGGCGCCCTCGGCTTCACCCGCACCGCACGGCACCGCAGCAAACCGGTCGACCTCTGGCAGCAGGGCGAGGCCCGGATCCTGGTCAACACCCAGGGCTCGGCACGCCGGGACGGCACCGGCCTCGCCGCGATCGGCCTGGAGTCCCCGGATCCGACCGGCGCCGCCCACCGCGCCGAGGCCCTCCTGGCCCCGGTCCTGCCCCGCCGCCGCGCTCCGGAAGACGCCACGCTGGACGCGGTCGCGGCCCCCGACGGCACGGAACTCTTCTTCTGCGCGACGGACCGGCCCGAACTGCCCAACTGGCGCGCCGACTTCACCGACACGAGGAAGGCCGAGCAGGGCACGGGGCACGCCGAGCAGGGCACGGCAGTCGCCGAGCAGGGCACGCGGGCCCGGGGAGTGACCCGCATCGACCACCTCGCCCTCGTCCAGCCCTGGCACCACTTCGACGAGGCGACCCTCTTCCACCACAGCGTCCTCGGCCTGCACCCCCAGGAGAGCGTCGACGTCGCCGACCCCTACGGACTGATGCGCAGCCGCGCCGTCACGAACGCCGACGGCAGCGTCCGTATCGCCCTGAGCGTCGGCGCGGCTCCCACGGACGACACCGTCCACGCCCAGCACATCGCGCTCGCCACGGACGACGTGGTCGCCGCGGCCCGCCGTTTCCGGGAGTCCGGCGGCCGACTGCTGCCGATCCCCGCCAACTACTACGACGACCTGGCCGCACGGTACGAGTTCGCGGACGGCGAGCTGGAGACGTATCGCGAGCTGGGCATCCTCTACGACCGCGACGCGCAGGGGGAGTTCCGGCACTGCTACACCGTGACGGTCGGCCGCGTCTTCTTCGAGTTGGTGCAGCGGGACGGCTACCGGGGTTATGGCGCCCGGAACGCGCCTGTGCGGCTGGCCGCGCAGCACATCGCGCAGTGACCGCAGTGACCCGCAGTGACGGCGTGGCCGTGGTGGCCTACTGGCGACTGACGGTCCGTGTCACGCCGGTGATGACCGTCGTGGCGAGGATCCAGCCGGTGAGGACGAGGACGTACGCCAGGGCCTGCTGCCCGCCCTCCGGCGCGAAGGCGGGTTCCTGCCCGAAGGAGATCACCGGCAGCAGCAGGTCGAGCGTGTAGAAGACCGGGTTGAACTGCGGTGCCTCGTCCGCCTTCAGGGGCGGCGGCGTGTGCAGCGCGAACGCGACGGAGCCGACCGCGAGCAGGGACAGCAGCCAGCCCAGCGCGCGCATCGGCCGGAAGCCGTAGCCGACGGTGGCGTCCTGGACATGGCCCCACAGGCGGCCGTACCAGGGGAGCGTGGTGCGGTGGCGGCGCTGTTTGGCCAGCTGGACGAGGCGGGCGCCGTCGTCGTCGCCGGTACGGCGGTACGCGGCGGTCAACTGCTCGTATCCGTGCGGGTCGAACGTGTCCTCGTCCCGCTCCAGCATGGGCAGCCGAAGCTCGGGCGACACGTGCGGTGTCAGGGACGTGTAGGTGAGGTCGAGGAGGCGGACCTGGTCCGGGAGCATCTCCGGATCCAGGTTGAGGTGCTCCACCTGCGAGCGGCGCAGGTTGAGCCTGCCTTCCATCGGAGTGCCCCCGCGCAGCCACACCTCGCCGATGACACAGCTGCTCGCCCGCATCGCGGTGCCGCCGGGATTGGACAGCCTGCTGTACAGCAGGTCGAGTCGACCGGGAATGCGGGCGCCCCGCAGGTCTATGCGGCCTCGCGTGCTCAGGCGCCTGCCCAGGACGTTGGCGCCCACTTCGAGGGCCTCGGCGCTCAGGACGAAGCCCTCGGGGTGACGGAGCTCGGCGTTCTCCAGCCGGAGCGAGCCGCTGATCCTGGCGCCGTTCAGCCGGATCTCACCGCGCGTGCGCAGCCGTGTCGCGCACAGGTCCTCCCCGACGGTCACCTGGTGGAGCTGGAGCACCGGATCCTCGGTCCCCTCCGGCGCGGTGACCTCGGTCCCCTCCAGATACAGCGCCCCGGCGACCTGGGCACCGCCGAGCCGTACCGGCCCCCCGAACCGGCAGCCCATCAGCCGCAGCCCACCGTCGACCCGAACCCGCGCGGACGCCAGACCGGGCAGCTGGGACCCGGTCAGATTGAGGTACTTCAGCTCGGCGCCGGACAGATCGGGCACGTCCTCGAAGTGGCAGTGACTGAGACGCACAATGCTGTCCACCGTCGCGTACCGCAGATCCAGCACACCGGTGATCCGCGCGCCCGCCACCTTGAGGGCGGCCACCTCACCGCTCTCCGTCGGGCCGTCGAGCAGCAGAGCCCGCAACACCGTGGCGCGCACGGTCCGTTGGGGTCCCCAGTCGGCGCCCTCGGCAGCGCTCTCGCCCTGCGCACCACGGAAGTCCACCGCAGCGCCTTTGGGAAAGGCCTCCCATACCGCGCGCTCGGCCGGCGTCAGATCGTTGAGCTCCATCAGCCGGGACTCTGACGCCGGCCGCCGAACCTGTCAACTCACCGCCGTTTCAGCCTGGCTCGTTCAGCATGAGCCACTGCCTCGTTCAAGAGCCACTCGTCGGCCGTACCGCCCGCCAGGGCGCGAACGCGCTCGCCCCGCGCGGCAGCAGCGCCGCAAGCTCCGGGCAGTGCCGCAGGATCACGGAGTTCAGGCCGCCCCGCTCGACCCAGTCGATGCCCAGCGGCGTGTAGACCTCGGGCCGGTAGTCGACGGTGAGGAAGCGGTCGGACTGCAGACGCCGGCTCGCCATCAGGATGAACACCCGGAACGCGGTGTCGCTGAAGCCGAACCCCGTCGGCGGGTTCTCCCCGAACAGCCCTACGACGGTGTCGATCTCGTCGACCGAGCGGTACACGTCCTTCAGCCGCGCCAGCGTCTCGGCGTTCTCCGTCAGCTCCTCGAAGGACCGCAGGCGCGGCTTGTGCAGCCCTTCCCGGAAGTCGTTGTAGCGCGGGACCCCGCGCCGCCGGGTCCGGACCAGGTCCACCACCGACAGGTCGATGATCTCGCCCTCACGCTCGAACTGCTGCAAGGAGCGCGGGAAGTTGTGCAGCGTGATCGCGCCGGGATGGGCGACACCGAACGAGTACAAGGTGTTCGCGAGCCCCGTCTTGCGGATCCGCGCCTCGGCCGCGCCGCCCTGGATGTCCAGGAAGCCCACCGTCTCCAGACGCTGCCCGAGTTGGTGCTCGCGCAGCTCGAAGTCGTCCGGGATCAGTGGGTGCATGCGGTAGACGGTGACGAAGTCCTCGGTGAGGGAGTACGGCGCGGTGTGGTGGTCCGGCAGGGTCTTCGGGATGCCGGTCAGCGAGTGCGACTCGAACAGCCACAGTCCGAGCTGGTTCAGCCAATTCCCGGGCGGGCCATGCCAGTTGGTGTGCAGGGCGATGTCGATCGCCTCGGTGGCGAGGATCGCCGGTGTCCACTCCACGGTGTGGATCTTCGCGATCAGCGCCGAGACCACCAGGCGGGCCCTTTGGTAGATCCGCTCCTCGCTCATCCTCGGATACTCGGCGCGCAGCGCGGCGCACACCGCGTTGTGCTCCCGCGCGAACAGCGTGTGCATGGCGCTGAGTCCCATCCACCAGCTGTCGTTGAAGCCCGTCAGCGGAATCCCGCCGTTGCCACCGTTCGGCAAGTGGCCGTCCTCCAGGCGGAGTTCGGCGCGACCCTCGGCCTCGCGCAGGAAGCGCGCGGTCTGCTCGTCGGCGCCGTACACCTCGGAGCCGTCCCACCAGTGCGAGGCGGTGTTGGCGAACAGGACCGGCGGGCCGCCCGGCGCCTCGATGCCCTGGTTCTCCGCGAACCGCATCACGTCCTCGCCGGGCCCGCCGGGCGTGTTGTGCCACGGTCCGCTGCCGGGCGGCAACGGCACCTCGACACTGCGCTCACCCGGCCGGTGGCGACGGTGGTTGACCCAGTCGTGCACCTGGAACTGGATCCAGGCCGCGGCAAGCACGTTCAGCGAGGTGGCGGGCAGGAAGCTCTCGCGGTACAGGAGTTGGCTGCTGACCGTGACCGGGTTCGGGGTGTCGAAGAGGTCGGGACGGAAGACCGGCTCCAGATTGCGGCCGAAGGCCGCGCCGACGGCGCCCATGCCCGGGTCCGACAGATCGTTGTACGTCCCGTCGTACGACCGCTCGTCGCGCAGCCGTTCCGGGACCGGCTCGGGCACCGGCTGTGCGCGGGGCGGCGCCTCGCGCGGCTCGGTGTCGATCAGGTTCAGCCGGCGCAGCACCTTGCGCAGGAACACGAGGTTCAGCAGGCTCAGTTGCGTCGGCAGCCGGTGCCAGGGCACGTACTGGTTGAGCAGCGCGAAAGCCCCTTCGACGGGACGGCCGAGGACCTTGTTGCGGACCGGCTCCCCGGTGACGAACCGCAGGCCGAGCCGGTGCGCGCTGGATGCCTGGTACGCCGCCTTGCGGGCCCGGTTGATGTTGCCGAGCGGCCTGAACTCCTCGGTCGTGTACCAGGGGTTGAAGCTCAGGTCCTCGATGCGGCGGGCGATCGCACGCGCCTCGGCGGTGTCCAGGTCCTGGCCGGGGATGGTGAGCCGGGCGACCGGAAGCGCGGGCGCCACCCCGTCCTGCCATTCCACCGAGGCGTCCTCGACCGGGGTGTGCCGCTCGTCCACGAACCGCTGCACGCACAGGCCGTACTCGACGTCGCCCCGCGCCAGCCGGCGGGCGAACTCACGGTGCAGGAAGTCCGGGTCCTGACGGTCCGGCGCGGGCCCCGGCGGCGTGCCCGGCGCGGGACGGAACAGGAACCGCACCGGCCCCGCGTCGCCCCACAGCATCGCCCCCCGGCTCCAGTACGTCTCGTGGGCCAGCGAGTCGACGGTGTGCCGGGCAGCGGCCTGCACATTGCGCCGCATCCGGTTGGCGGTGCCGAGCCCCACGGCGAGCGGCAGCTTCACGAACAGTCCGAACGCCTTCCGCACCGGACTGCGGGCGCCCGCCATCGCCTTGGCGAAGGCCACGAACTCCCGGGCGTTGCGGGCGTGCGAGACCGGATGGCTGGTCGCCAGCAGATCGTGGCTCTCCTCCTGCGACACCCGCACGCGCACGGCCGCCCCGCGCAGATCCGGCGTGCCGTCGCCCTGCCGGATGCCGCTCGCGTTGGACAGCCGTACGGTCGCCGGGTACTCGGCGCCCGGCTGGGCGAACCCCACCCGCAGGGCTGCCGGGAGGTCGTCGTGGAAGCGCAGCCGCGCGTTCTCCACGGCCAGCGGCGCCTTGGCGTGGAAGGTGCGGGTGACCTCCCCGCCCCCGGCCCGGCGGTTCCTGACCTGCACGTCCATCAGCTCACGCGCCAGCCGCTCGAACACCTGGCGTTCCGCCTCGGGACTGCCGCCCTCGTACCGTTCGTAGCGCTGCTCGTGCTGCCCGGACTCGGCCATCGGAGGTCTTCCTTCGTACGACTGCGTACGGGGACCCCAGGATCCCAGGAAGCCCACCGGGCCGCATCCGCAGTGAACGCGAGGTTGACGCCCGCTGCGGATGCGGCCCGGCCATGCTCGGCCTAAGGCCTGGTGTTCCAGCCCGCGATCACGGGCCGCCCGTGCTCCGTCGACAGGCGGCTCACCGTGCCCGTCGCCAGCTGGAACAGCCGCCCGTCCGCCGGTGCGAGGCCCAGCCGCCTGGCCGTGACGACACGCAGGAAGTGGCCGTGCGCCACGAGGATGACATCGCCGTCCAGCAGCGCCACGTCCACCCGGGCCAGCACCCGGTCGGCCCGTGCCCCCACCTCGGCCGGTGACTCACCGGCGTGGTCGTCCGGTCCGGGCGGGACGCCGTCCGTCCACAGGGACCAGTCGGGGCGGGAGCGGTGGATGTCGACCGTGGTGACGCCCTCGTAGCCGCCGTAGTCCCACTCGTGCAGATCAGGGTCCGGTACGGCCCCCGACACGCCCGCCAGTTCGGCCGTGCGCACGGCGCGGCGCAGCGGGCTGGTCAGCGCCAGTGAGAAGGTCCGGCCGGACAGCAGCGGCGCCAGGGACTTGGCCTGTTCCTCGCCGTCCTGGGTGAGGGGCAGATCGGTCCAGCTGGTGTGCTGTCCCGACCTGCTCCACCGCGTCTCACCGTGGCGGACCAGAAAGAGATCCCCCACGGCGGGCTACTCCTTCGACTCGACGGCGTGCCCGCCGAACTGGTTGCGCAGCGCCGCGATCATCTTCATCTGCGGGGAGTCGTCCTGGCGGGACGCGAACCGCGCGAACAGCGAGGTGGTGATCGCCGGCAGCGGCACCGCGTGGTCGATGGCCGCCTCGACGGTCCAGCGGCCCTCGCCGGAGTCCTGCGCGAAGCCCTTCAGCTTCTCCAGGTGCTCGTCCTCGTCGAGGGCGTTCACCGCGAGGTCCAGCAGCCACGAGCGGATGACCGTGCCGTCCTGCCAGGAGCGGAAGACCTCCCGGACGTTGTCCACCGACTCGACCTTCTCCAGCAGCTCCCAGCCCTCGGCGTAGGACTGCATCATGGCGTACTCGATGCCGTTGTGAACCATCTTCGCGAAGTGCCCGGCGCCCACCTTGCCCGCGTGGACGTAGCCGTACGGCCCCTCCGGCTTGAGCGCCTCGAAGATCGGCTTGAGCCGGTCGACGTACTCCTTCTCGCCGCCGACCATCAGCGCGTAGCCGTTCTTCAGACCCCACACGCCGCCGGACACGCCGGCGTCGACGAAACCGATGCCGTGCGCGGCCAGCTCCTTGGCGTGCTTCTCGTCGTCCGTCCAGCGGGAGTTGCCCCCGTCGACCACCGTGTCGTACGGCTTGAGGAGGCTCCCCAGCTGGTCGATCACGAGCTGGGTGGGGCGGCCCGCCGGGACCATGACCCAGACCGTGCGCGGCGCGTCGAGCTGGTCGACGAGGTCGGCCAGGCTCGCGACGTCGGACAGTTCGGGGTTGGTGTCGTAGCCGACGACGGTGTGGCCGGCGTTGCGCAGACGCTCGCGCATGTTGCCGCCCATCTTGCCGAGACCAACAAGACCGATCTGCATGTCAGTTCACTTCCTCCTGGACGCCCTGCGCGTCCGATGCGTTCTTGAGCGAGCGGTACGCGGCCACGAGGGCGGCCGTGGACGGATCGAGACCGGGGACCTCGGCCCCTTCGGTGAGGGCGGGCTCGACACGCTTGGCGAGGACCTTGCCCAGCTCGACACCCCACTGGTCGAAGGAGTCGATGTTCCAGACGGCGCCCTGGACGAACACCTTGTGCTCGTAGAGGGCGACCAGCTGGCCGAGGACCGACGGGGTCAGCTCGGGGGCGAGGATCGTGGTGGTGGGGTGGTTGCCGAGGAAGGTGCGGTGCGGGACCTGCTCCTCGGGCACACCCTCGGCGCGCACCTCGTCCGCGGTCTTGCCGAAGGCGAGCGCCTGGCCCTGGGCGAACAGGTTCGCCATCAACAGGTCGTGCTGCGCCTTGAGCTCGTCGCTCAGCTCGGCGACCGGCCGGGCGAACCCGATCAGGTCGGCCGGGATCAGCCGGGTGCCCTGGTGGATCAGCTGGTAGTAGGCGTGCTGTCCGTTGGTGCCGGGCGTGCCCCACACCACCGGACCGGTCGCCCAGCCCACGGTGTGGCCGTCGCGGTCCACCGACTTGCCGTTGGACTCCATGTCGAGCTGCTGGAGATACGCCGTGAACTTCGACAGGTAGTGCGAGTACGGCAGCACCGCATGGGACTCGGCGCCGAAGAAGTTGCCGTACCAGATGCCCAACAGGCCCATGATCAGTGGGGCGTTGGCCTCGGCGGGCGCGCTCTTGAAGTGCTCGTCGACGGTGTGGAAGCCGTCGAGCATCTCCCGGAAGCGGTCCGGGCCGATGGCGATCATCAGGGACAGGCCGATCGCCGAGTCGTAGGAGTAGCGGCCGCCGACCCAGTCCCAGAACTCGAACATGTTGTCCGGGTCGATGCCGAAGTCCGTGACCTTCTCGGCGTTGGTCGACAGCGCGACGAAGTGCTTGGCGACCGCCTTGTCCTCGCCGTCGAGCCCGGCCAGCAGCCAGGAACGGGCCGACGTGGCGTTGGTGATCGTCTCGATCGTGGTGAACGTCTTGGACGCGACGATGAACAGCGTCTCCGCCGGGTCCAGGTCCCGCACCGCCTCATGGAGGTCGGCGCCGTCGATGTTCGACACGAACCGGAACGTCAACTCCCGTGCGGTGAACGGGCGAAGAGCGTCGTACGCCATCGCCGGACCGAGGTCGGAGCCGCCGATGCCGATGTTGACGACGTTGCGGATCCGGCGGCCGGTGTGGCCGGTCCACGCGCCGGAGCGGACGCGCTCGGCGAAGTCGCCCATCCTGTCGAGCACCGCGTGCACCTTGGGCACGACGTTCTCGCCGTCCACCTCGATCACCGCGTCCCGCGGCGCCCGCAGCGCGGTGTGCAGCACCGCCCGGTCCTCGGTGACGTTGATCCTCTCGCCGCGGAACATCGCGTCGCGCAGCCCGAACACGTCGGTGGCGGCGGCCAGTTCCTGGAGCAGGGCGAGCGTCTCGTCGTTGATCAGGTGCTTGGAGTAGTCGATGCGCAGATCACCGACGCGTACGACGTACCGCTCGGCGCGGGAGGGATCGGCCGCGAACAGCTCACGCAGCCGCGGGCGCTGCAGCGCGTCCTCGCGGTGGTCCTCCAGGGCCGCCCATTCGGGGCGCTGGGTGAGACGGGGTGTGTCGGACAGCGGGTCAGACATGGTCAGGGGTCTCCTTGGTGGCCTCGCCCCGCAGGGCGACGGCGTACATCTCGTCCGCGTCGAGGCGCCTGAGCTCCTCGGCGATGAGTTCGGAGGTGGTGCGGACCTTCAGCGCGAGGGTGCGCGGCGGCTGGTCCGGCAGGGTCAGCGTGGCCAGCGGGCCCTCGGGGCGGTCGATGACGATCTCGCCGCTCTCGGTGCCGAGGCGCACGCCGGTGACGACCGGACCGGCGGTGACGACCCGCTCCGCGGTGACGTGGAGGCGGGCCTCCAGCCAGCGGGCCAGCAGTTCGGCGGCCGGGTTGTCGGCCTCTGCCTCCACGGCTGCCGAGATGATCGGTACCCGGGCCTGGTCCAGGGCCGCGGCGAGCATGGAGCGCCACGGGGTGAGCCGGGTCCAGGCGAGGTCGGTGTCGCCGGGCGCGTAGGAGCGAGCGCGGACCTCCAGGTCCGACAGCGGGGTCTCGGATGTGTAAAGGTCGGTGATCCGGCGCTGCGCCAGCGCCCCCAGCGGGTCCTTCGAGGGGTTCTCCGGCGCCTCCACCGGCCACCACACCACGACCGGCGCGTCCGGCAGCAGCAGCGGCAGCACCACCGAGTCGGCGTGGTCGGACACCTCGCCGTACGTGCGCAGCACGACCGTCTCACCGGTGCCGGCGTCGGCGCCCACCCGGACCTCGGCATCCAGGTGCGAGCGGGTGCGGTCGCGCGGGGTGCGGGCGTGCCGCTTGATGACCACCAGGGTGCGTGCCGGGTGCTCGTGGGACGCCTCCTCGGCCGCCTTGATCGAGTCGTAGGCGTTCTCCTCATCCGTGACGATGACCATCGTCAGGACCATGCCCACGGCCGGCGTGCCGATCGCGCGGCGCCCCTTCACCAGCGCCTTGTTGATCTTGCTTGCCGTGGTGTCGCTCAGGTCGATCTTCATGGCCTGCGCCAGCTCCGTCCGTCTCGTGCGAGCATCTCGTCGGCTTCCTCGGGTCCCCAGCTCCCGGACGCGTACTGCGCCGGCTTGCCGTGTGTGTCCCAGTACTCCTCGATCGGGTCGAGGATCTTCCAGGACTCTTCCACTTCCTGGTGACGGGGGAACAAATTGGCGTCACCAAGGAGGACATCCAGGATGAGCCGCTCGTAGGCCTCCGGGCTGGACTCCGTGAACGACTCGCCGTACGCGAAGTCCATCGTCACGTCCCGGATCTCCATCGACGTGCCCGGCACCTTGGAGCCGAACCGCACCGTCACGCCCTCGTCCGGCTGGACGCGGATCACGATCGCGTTCTGGCCGAGTTCCTCGGTGGCGGTCGAGTCGAACGGCGAGTGCGGCGCCCGCTGGAAGACGACCGCGATCTCGGTGACCCGCCGCCCGAGCCGCTTGCCGGTGCGCAGGTAGAACGGCACACCCGCCCAGCGCCGGTTGTCGACGTTCAGCCTGACGGCGGCGTACGTGTCGGTCTTCGACCGCGCGTCGATGCCGTCCTCCTGGAGGTACCCGGCGACCTGCTGGCCGCCCTGCCAGCTCGCCGCGTACTGCCCGCGCACGGTGTGCCTGCCCAGGTCCGCCGGCAGTTTGACGGCCTTGAGCACCTTCAGCTTCTCGGTGAGCAGCGACCCGGCGTCGAAGGCGGCCGGCTCCTCCATCGCGGTCAGCGCCATCAGCTGGAGCAGGTGGTTCTGGATGACGTCACGCGCCGAGCCGATGCCGTCGTAGTAGCCCGCCCGGCCGCCGATGCCGATGTCCTCGGCCATCGTGATCTGCACATGGTCGACATACGACCGGTTCCAGATCGGCTCGAACATCTGGTTGGCGAACCGCAGCGCCAGGATGTTCTGGACGGTCTCCTTGCCCAGGTAGTGGTCGATCCGGAAGACCTGCTCCGGGTCGAACACGTCGTGCACGATCGCGTTCAGCTCGCGGGCGCTCGCGAGGTCGTGGCCGAACGGCTTCTCGATGACCGCCCGCCGCCAGGACCCCTCCGGGGCGTTTGCCAGGCCGTGCTTCTTCAGCTGCTGCACGACCTTCGGGAAGAACTTCGGCGGTACGGAGAGGTAGAAGGCGTAGTTGCCGCTCGTACCGCGGGCCGTGTCCAGCTCGTCGACGGTCTGACGCAGCTGCTTGAAGGCCTCGTCGTCGTCGAAGTCACCCGGGATGAACCGCATGCCCTCGGCGAGCTGCTGCCAGACCTCCTCGCGGAACTCCGTACGGGCGTGCTCGCGCACCGAGTCGTGCACGACCTGCGCGAAGTCCTGGTCCTCCCAGTCCCGGCGGGCGAACCCGACGAGTGAGAAGCCCGGCGGCAGCATGCCGCGGTTGGCGAGGTCGTACACGGCCGGCATCAGCTTCTTGCGGGACAGATCGCCGGTCACACCGAAGATGACGAGCCCGGACGGGCCCGCGATCCGGGGCAGACGGCGGTCGCGCGGGTCGCGCAGGGGGTTGTCCCAGTCCCGGTCCCGGTCGGTGGTCATGCTGCGTCAGCTCCCTTGCTGCCGAGCGACTTCTGCACGGCGTCCAACAGGTCCTGCCACGCCACCTCGAACTTGGCGACGCCCTCGTCCTCCAACCGGGCGACCACCTCGTCGTAGGAGATGCCGAGCGCCTCCACGGCGGCCAGGTCGGCACGGGCCTGTGCGTAGCCGCCGCTCACCGTGTCGCCGGTGATCCCGCCGTGGTCGGCGGTGGCGTTCAGGGTGGCCTCGGGCATGGTGTTGACGGTGCCGGGCGCGACCAGTTCGTCCACGTACAGGGTGTCCTTGTACGCCGGGTCCTTCACGCCGGTCGAGGCCCACAGGGGACGCTGCTTGTTGGCCCGGGCACCGCCGAGGGCGGTCCAGCGGTCACCGGAGAAGACGTGCTCGTAGGCCTCGTAGGCGAGCCGTGCGTTGGCGAGCGCCGCCCGGCCCTTGAGCGCGAGGGCCGGGTCCGTGCCGATCGCCGCCAGCCGCTTGTCGATCTCGGAGTCGACGCGGGAGACGAAGAAGGACGCCACGGAGTGGATGGCGGAAAGGTCGAGGCCCTTCGCGGCGGCCTTCTCCAGACCGGCGATGTAGGCGTCCATGACCTCCCGGTAGCGCTCCAGGGAGAAGATCAGCGTGACGTTGACGCTGATGCCCTGGGCGATGACCTCGGTGATGGCGGGCAGCCCGGCCTCGGTCGCCGGGATCTTGATCATCACGTTGGGGCGGTCGACCAGCCAGGCGAGCTGCCGTGCCTCGGCGATGGTGGCCGTCGTGTCGTGGGCGAGACGCGGGTCGACCTCGATGGAGACCCGGCCGTCCCGGCCCTCCGTCGCGTCGTACACGGGACGCAGGATGTCTGCGGCGGCACGGACGTCGGCGGTCGTCATCATGCGCACGGCCTCGTCGACCGTGACACCCCGCACCGCGAGGTCGGCGAGCTGCTCCTCGTAGCCCTCACCGGAGCCGATGGCGGCCTGGAAGATGGACGGGTTGGTGGTGACGCCCACGACGTTCTTGTTCGCGATCAGCTCGGCGAGGTTGCCCGACTCGATCCGCTTGCGCGACAGGTCGTCCAGCCAGATCGAGACGCCTTCGTCGGAGAGGCGCTTGAGGGCTCCCGCGGTAGCGGTGGCTTCGGTGCTCACAGTGTTCATCTTCTTTCTGGCGGTCGGATCAACCACGCGCGGCGGCCAGCGATTCCCTGGCTGCGGCGGCGACGTTCTCGGGGGTGAAGCCGTACTCGGCGAACAGGGTCTTCGCGTCGGCGGAGGCACCGAAGTGCTCCAGGGAGACGATGCGTCCCGCGTCGCCGACGAACCGGTACCAGGTGAGCCCGATCCCGGCCTCGACGGCGACCCGCGCCTTCACGGCCGGCGGCAGGACACTCTCGCGGTACTCACGGGGCTGCTCCTCGAACCACTCGACGGACGGCATCGAGACGACACGGGTACCGATCCCGTCGGCCTCCAACCGCTCCCGCGCGGCGACGGCGAGCTGGACCTCGGAACCGGTGGCGACGAGGATCACCTCGGGCGTCTCGGCGGAGGACTCCTGAAGGACGTAACCGCCCTTCGCCGCATCGGAGTTGGGTGCGTACGTCGGCACACCCTGGCGGGTGAGCGCCAGCCCGTGCGGGGCCGGGGCGGTGGAGTGCCGCCTGAGGATCTCGGCCCAGGCGATGGCGGTCTCGTTGGCGTCGGCGGGGCGGACGATGTTCAGTCCCGGGATGGCGCGCAGCGACGCCAGGTGCTCGACCGGCTGGTGCGTGGGGCCGTCCTCGCCGAGGCCGATGGAGTCGTGCGTCCAGACGTACGTCACCGGCAGCTGCATCAGGGCCGACATGCGGACGGCGTTGCGCATGTAGTCGGAGAACACCAGGAAGGTGCCGCCGTAGATACGGGTGTTGCCGTGCAGCGCGATGCCGTTCATCTCCGCGGCCATCGAGAACTCGCGGATGCCGAAGTGGACCGTACGGCCGTAGGGGTCGGCCTCGGGCAGGGGGTTGCCCTTCGGCAGGAACGAACTCGTCCTGTCGATGGTCGTGTTGTTGGAGCCGGCCAGGTCGGCCGAGCCGCCCCACAGCTCGGGGACGACGGCGCCGAGGGCCTGGAGCACCTTGCCGGAGGCGGCGCGGGTGGCGACCGGCTTGCCCTCCTCGAAGACCGGGATCGAGGACTCCCAGCCCTCGGGCAGCTGACCGGCGACGATCCGGTCGAACAGCTGGGCGCGCTCGGGGTTGGCGGAGCGCCACGTGCCGAGCTGCTTGTCCCAGGCCGCGTGCGCCTCGGCGCCCCGGTCGAGGGCGCGCCGGGCGTGGGCGAGGACTTCGGCCGCGACCTCGAAGGACTGCTCGGGGTCGAAGCCGAGGATGTGCTTGGTGGCGGCGATCTCGTCCGCGCCCAGCGCCGAGCCGTGGGAGGCCTCGGTGTTCTGCGCGTTCGGGGCGGGCCAGGCGATGACCGTGCGCATCGCGATGATCGAGGGACGCTCGGTCTCGGACTGCGCCGCCCTGAGCGCCGCGTACAGCGCGTGGACGTCGATGTCGCCGCCCAGCTCCGGCTCGATCCGCTGCACGTGCCAGCCGTACGCCTCGTACCGCTTCAGCACGTCCTCGGAGAAGGCGGTCGCCGTGTCGCCCTCGATGGAGATGTGGTTGTCGTCGTAGAGGAAGACCAGGTTGCCGAGCTTCTGGTGGCCGGCGAGGGAGGAGGCCTCGGCGGAGACGCCCTCCTCCAGGTCACCGTCGGAGACGATCGCCCAGATGGTGTGGTCGAAAGGGGACTCGCCCTGTGGCGCCTCCGGGTCGAACAGGCCGCGCTCGTAGCGGGCGGCCATCGCCATGCCGACCGCGTTGGCGACACCCTGACCCAGCGGGCCGGTCGTCGTCTCGACGCCGGCCGTGTGCCCGTACTCGGGGTGACCCGGCGTCTTCGAACCCTGGGTCCGGAAGGCCTTGAGGTCGTCGAGCTCCAGCTCGTACCCGGCGAGGAAGAGCTGGGTGTAGAGGGTCAGCGAGGTGTGGCCGGGGGAGAGGACGAAACGGTCCCGGCCGGTCCACTCGGGGTCGGCGGGGTCGTGACGCATCACCTTCTGAAAGATCGTGTACGCGGCCGGGGCGAGACTCATGGCCGTGCCCGGGTGGCCGTTACCGACTCGCTGCACGGCATCCGCCGCCAAAAGACGCGCGGTGTCGACGGCACGCCGGTCGAGTTCGGTCCATTCGAAGCTGTCCGGTGTCTGCGTGCTCATCTTCAAAAAGTCCTCGATCGGAGCGAAGTGGCTGGTCCAACGCGTTCAAAACTAAAAGTCTGACTTTTACGAGGGAAGGTCGGGGTGTGTCAGGCTGTGGTGAAAGTGGGACACCGCGACGGGCGCCGCGCACGGCTGAGCGAGGGGCCCGCACGGCTGAGACAGCACGAGACGGACATGGCGGGCATGGTGGACACAGGGGTTCAAGGCGGCGACGCGATACGGACGTTTCCGTTCCCCGTCGATCTGAGCGTCCTGGGCGTCGGCATGCAGGTCGGCCCGATGGGCACCGGCCGCACCTGGCATGCCGCCGACGCACCGCTGGAGCGGGTGCACCGCATCGACTTCCACGTCGTGATGCTGTTCGACGAGGGCCCCGTACGTCACATGATCGACTTCGCCGAGTACGAGGCGCAGGCCGGCGATCTGCTGTGGATCCGCCCCGGCCAGGTCCACCGCTTCTCGACGGCCGGCGGCTACCGCGGCACCGTCCTGACCATGCAGCCGGGCTTCCTGCCCCGCGCCACGGTCGAGGCCACCGGCCTGTACCGCTACGACCTCCCGCCCCTGCTCCACCCCGACGAGGCCCAGCTCACCGGCCTCCGCTCGGCCCTCGCCCAACTCCAGCGCGAGTACGAGGACACGACGACCCTCCCCCTGAGCCTGCACACGTCGGTCCTGCGGCACTCCCTCACGGCGTTCCTCCTGCGCCTGGCACACCTCGCCGCGAGCTCGGCGGAGGCCGCGCGCCGACAGGCCGACACGACGTTCACGCTCTTCCGGGACGCGGTGGAGCGGGGCTTCGCCACCAACCACAGCGTCAGCGCCTACGCCGACCAGCTCGGTTACTCCCGCCGCACCCTCGTCCGCGCGGTCCGCGCCGCCACCGGGGAGACGCCCAAGGGCTTCATCGACAAGCGCGTGGTCCTGGAGGCGAAGCGGCTCCTGGCCCACACGGACATGCCGATCGGGCGGATCGGGGCGGCCGTCGGTTTTCCGGACGCCGCGAACTTCTCCAAGTTCTTCCATCAGCACACGGAGATGACGCCGGCGGCGTTTCGGGCAGAGCTGTGACGCTCCGCCGGGTTTCTGCCGGGGGGAGTGCCGCGCTGGGTTGGTGGGCGTCCGCGGGTGCGTTGTGGCTGGTCGCGCGGTTTCCCGCGCCCCTGGGTGGGGAGTGGTGACGGCCCCATGTCGGCCCGTCGCGTGAAGTGGAGAAAACCCTTCCCTCACAGCCGAGTTCACCCTTTGAATACGGGAATGGCCGTCCTCGGCCGCGCAAGAGGAGAGGGACTGACTCCGTGGAACTCGTCTTCACCGGCCGGGTGATCGAATGGCGCGGCCCGGCGCCGTACTACTTCCTGAGGGTGCCGGACGAGGAATCCGCCGACATCCGCGAGGTGGCCGCGATGGCCACGTACGGCTGGGGCGTCATCCCGGTCGAGGCGCGGATCGGCGAGGTCGCCTTCGGGACGTCCCTCTTCCCCAAGGACGGCGGCTATCTGCTGCCGCTCAAGAACGCGGTACGCAAGCCGCAGGGGATCGGGGCCGGTGACGAGGTGAGCGTGGAGATGACCGTCCGCCTGTAGGTCCGGTGCCGCCCCGGGACTCAGGCGTTCGTCGGCACGGACGGCTTGGGTGCCGGCGGCTGCTCCTGCGGGCCGAGCCGTTCGTGCGCCCGTCGCAGCGGCTTCGGCGCCCACCACGCCCGGCGGCCCAGCAGCGCCATGGTGGCCGGGACCAGCAGCATCCGTACGACGGTCGCGTCGATCAGTACCGCGAGGGTGAGCCCGAGTCCGATCTGCAGGATCGGCGCGAAGCCGCCCGTCATGAAGGCGCCGAAGACCACCGCGAGGAGCAGGGCCGCGCAGGTGACCACGCGGCCGGAGCGGCGCAGTCCGGTGCCCACGGCTTCCTGGTCGTCGCCGGTCAGCTGCCGCGCCTCACGCATCCGGGCCAGGATGAACAGCCCGTAGTCCATGGCGAGTCCACCCTGGTGAACTCGCCGACCTTGCCGACCGGGCCCGGCAGGTCGGCCACGCCCGGCTGCGGCAGCCGCCCGGGACCGCCGTTGCCCTGCGGGTCGTTGAGCACGCCGAGGATTCTGTGCAGCTGTGCCATCGCGTCCCGTCCGGCGCCTGCGACGGCGTCGAACGCGGCCTCCGCGCGCGCCGGATCACGAGAGATCCAGGAACAAGCGGACACGGGCGGCTCTTCGGGGCGAGGGCCCTTCCAGTTTCGCGAGCGACCTCACGCCTCGTCCTCACCGGCGAGAGGGATGTCCGCCGCGTCGCCCCGCGACCCCTACGCCCCGCCTCGCCTCGCCCCGCGACCCTACGCCCCCGTCTCGGGCCGCCACCCCAACGCCCGCGAGATCCCCCGCGCCGCCAGCCGTACCGCCGGCACCAGTACCGGAACCTGTGCGTCGGCCTGGGGTACGACCACGGACACGGCTGCGGCGATCGGGCCGCCCGGGCTGCGGATCGGTGCGGCGACCGACAGGGCGTCGTCGGTGACCTGGCGGCTGCTCACGGCCACCCCGGTGCGGCGCACGTCGGCCAGCATGCGGCGCAGACGGGCGGGGTCGGTGATGGTGTACGGCGTGAAGGAGGTCAGCGGCCCGGCCAGGTACTGGTCCTGGAACTCCGGGTCGCTGTGCGCGAGCAGCGCGAGGCCGACCCCCGTTGCGTGCAGCGGCCAGCGGGCCCCGACGCGAATGTGGACGCCGACCGCGGAGCGTCCCGACAGCCACTCGATGTAGACGACCTCGGGCCCGTCCTGGACCGCCAACTGCACGTTCTCGTGCGTGGCTTCGTACAGGTCCTCCAGGTACGGCAGCGCGATCTGCCGCAGCGCCGGGCCGCGCGGCGCGAGTGCCGCGAGCTCCCACAGCCGCAGGCCGACGTGGTAGAGGCCGGACTCGTCCCGCTCCAGGGCGCCCCACTCGCTGAGCGCGGTCACGAGCCGGTGCGCGGTGGTCAGGCTCAGCCCGGCCCGTCGGCTGATGTCCGTCAGACACAGCGCCGGATGTTCGAGGTCGAAGGCCCCGAGCACGGACAGCAGGCGGTCGGGCGCGGAACGCGTCCCTCTGGCCGGCGCGGTCGGCGCGGTCGGCTCGGCCGGTACGGACGGCCCGACCGGTACGGACGGCTCGGCGTCGGCGGTCATCGGCACCCCCTCACCCCATCACCTCATCACCTCGTCGAACCGGTCACCCCAGGCCGGACTCGGTGACCCTCTGCAGCAATGCGTGCAGCTGCTCACGCTCGGCTGGGTCGAGGGGCTGGAGCAGCTCGTTGGTGACGCGCTGCCCGGCCTCGTCGGTGTCGCGCAGGAACGCCCGGCCGCCTTCGCTCAGCACGATGATCCGGCTGCGGCGGTCGGCGGGGGAAGGGCGCCGCTCGGCGAAGCCCAGCTTCTCCAGGTCGTCGACCAGGCCGACGATCGCGCTCGGGTCGTAGCCGAGCGACGCGCTCAGCTCGCGCTGGAGCGCCCCCGGCGTGGTGGCGAGGAACCGCAGGACCGCGTAGTGGCGCAGGCGCAGGCCCGACTCCTGGAGGAAGGAGTTGAAGAGCTGACCGGAGCGCAGGCCGAGGCGGTACAGCAGATAGCCCGTGTCGGCGTGCAGTCCGCGCATCCACGGCTCGTCGGCGTCGATCGGTGCGGGGTTCGTGGTCGGCCGGCTGGCGATGGCGGGCTCCCTGGTCGAGGCCCCGGGTGAGGGGCGGGCGTACGTACTGCCACCAGCATGACGCAAGGACGGGTCGCCAACAACTATTGACGTCGACAACTATTGTTCTTACCTTCGATCTCGCACCGCCTTCGACATGCCTTCGACATCGAAGTCCGCACCCCACTCGAACCCCCCGAAGGGACCCGCCCGTGCCCAGCATCGATCTCACCGGCAAGGCCGCCGTCGTCACCGGCAGCGGCCGGGGCCTCGGCCTCGCCTACGCCCACGCCCTGGCCGCCCACGGCGCCTCCGTGGTCGTCAACGACGTCGACGAGGACGTGGCCGAGGCGGCCGTGAAGTCCATCACCGAGGCCGGCGGCACCGCCGTCGCCGAGGTCGTCCCGGTCGGCACGACCGAGGCAGCCCAGCGGCTGGTGAACCGTGCCGTCGAGGAGTTCGGGCGGCTCGACGTCCTGGTGACCAACGCGGGCATCCTGCGCGACAAGGTCCTGTGGAAGATGACCGACGACGACTTCGACGCGGTGGTCACCACCCACCTCAAGGGCACCTTCACCTGCGCCCGCGCAGCCGCCGTCCGCATGCGCGAGCAGGGCGAGGGCGGCACCCTGATCCTGGTCGGCTCACCGGCCGGGCAGCGCGGCAACTTCGGGCAGACGAACTACGCCGCCGCCAAGGCCGGCATCGCCGCCATGGCCCGCACCTGGTCGATGGAGCTGGGCCGCGCGAACATCACCGTCAACGCGATCGTGCCGGTCGCCGCGACCGCCATGACCGAGACCATCCCCGCCTTCACCCCGTACATCGAGGCGATGAGGAACGGCGAGCCGTTCCCCGACTTCCTGCGCAAGGGCGAGGGTTTCGGCACCCCCGAGGACTGCGCCGCCCTCGTCCCGTTCCTCGCCTCCGAGGCCGCTCGCGGCATCACGGGCCAGGCCATCGGCATCGGCGGTGACAAGGTGGCACTCTGGTCGCATCCGCAGGAGATCGCCGCGGCGTACGCGGACGGCGGCTGGACCCCCGACACCCTGGCCGACGCCTGGCCCGGCTCGGTCGGCGCCGAACTCCAGTCGGTCGGTATTCCGGCGCCCAAGTTCCCGGAGGCGTGATGGCCCCCTCCATGAATCCCGACGAGCTGGTCGCGATCGACGTCCACACCCACGCGGAGGTCTCCTCCAAGGGCCACTCCTCCCTGGACGACGACCTGCACGACGCCTCCTCGGCCTACTTCAAGGTCGAGGGCAAGCGGAAGCCGACCCTGGAGGAGACGGCCGCCTACTACCGCGAGCGGAAGATGGCCGCCGTGATCTTCACGGTCGACGCCGAGTCCGCGACGGGCACGCCGCCCGTCCCGAACGAGGAGGTCGCCGAGGCGGCCGCCGCCAACGCCGACGTCCTCATCCCCTTCGCGTCCATCGACCCCTTCCGTGGCAAGGCGGGCGTCAAGCAGGCCCGCCGCCTGGTCGAGGAGTACGGGGTGAAGGGCTTCAAGTTCCACCCGAGCATCCAGGGCTTCTTCCCCAACGACCGCTCGGTGGCGTACGACCTCTACGAGGTGATCGAGGAGACCGGCACGATCGCCCTCTTCCACACCGGCCAGACGGGCATCGGCGCCGGAGTCCCCGGCGGGGGCGGCATCCGCCTCAAGTACTCCAACCCCCTCCACGTGGACGACGTGGCGGCCGACTTCCCCCACCTGAAGATCATCCTCGCCCACCCGTCCTTCCCCTGGCAGGACGAGGCCCTCGCGGTGGCCACCCACAAGCCGGGCGTGCACATCGACCTGTCCGGCTGGTCGCCGAAGTACTTCCCGCCGCAGCTGGTGCAGTACGCCAACACGCTGCTGAAGGACAAGGTCCTCTTCGGCTCCGACTTCCCCGTCCTCACCCCCGACCGCTGGCTCGCCGACTTCGAGAAGCTGTCGATCAAGGACGAGGTCAAGCCGAGGATCCTCAAGGAGAACGCCGCCCGGCTGCTCGGGCTGACGAAACCGTAAGGGGCGTGACATGCGCAACGAGGGACTGGGGTCATGGCCCGCACGCCGGGCCCGCAAGACCCCGCACCGCACCGCCCTGATCCACGGCGGGACGTCCATGGACTACCGCACCCTGCACACGCGCACGACCCGCCTCGCCCACGCGCTGCGCGACCGTGGCATCCGCCGCGGCGACCGCATCGCCTACCTCGGCCCGAACCACCCCTCCTATCTGGAGACCCTGTTCGCGGCGGGCACGCTGGGCGCGGTCTTCGTCCCCCTCAACACCCGCCTGGCAGGCCCCGAGATCGCCTACCAGCTCGCCGATTCCGGCGCCAAGGCCCTTGTCCACGGCCCGTCACACACCGGTCTGGTCGCAGGACTCCCGGGCAGCACCGACGTCCGCACCTACGTCGAACTGGGCCCCGAATACGAGGAGGCACTCGCGTCGGCGTCCGAGGAACCGATCGACGCCCCCGTCACCTCCGACGACACCTGCATCATCATGTACACCTCGGGGACCACCGGCCGCCCCAAGGGCGCGATGCTCACCCACGGCAACATCACCTGGAACGCGCTCAACGTCCTCGTCGACACCGATCTGATCGCCGACGAACGCGCCCTGGTCTGTGCCCCGTTGTTCCACACGGCGGGTCTGAACATGCTGACCCTGCCCGTGCTCCTCAAGGGCGGCGCCTGCGTCCTGGTCGAGGCCTTCGACCCGGACGTCACCTTCGACCTGATCGAACGGCACCGGATCACCTTCATGTTCGGCGTGCCGACCATGTTCGACCAGGTGGCCAGGCACCCGCGCTGGCCCGACGCGGACCTGTCGTCCCTGCGCATCCTGACCTGCGGCGGCTCCCCCGTGCCGACCCCGCTCATCGCCGCGTACCAGGAACGCGGCCTGACCTTCCTCCAGGGCTACGGCATGACGGAGGCCGCGCCCGGAACCCTGTTCCTGGACGCCGAACACGCCGTCACGAAGGCCGGTTCGGCGGGCGTGCCGCACTTCTTCAGCGACGTACGCGTCGTAGGGCCGGACCTCGCCCCCGTCGACGTGGGCGAGACCGGCGAGGTCGTGGTCCGCGGGCCCCATGTCATGCCCGGCTACTGGGGGTTGCCCGAGGAGACGGCCGCCTCCTTCGCGGACGGCTGGTTCCGCAGCGGGGACGCGGCCCGCATCGACGAGGACGGCTACGTCTTCATCGTCGACCGCATCAAGGACATGATCATCTCCGGCGGTGAGAACATCTACCCCGCCGAGATCGAGGACCTGCTCCTCGCCCACCCCGACATCGTCGAGTGCGCGGTGATCGGGGTGCCGGACGACAAGTGGGGCGAGGTACCGCGCGCGGTCGTCGTGCCCCGCGAGGGCGCCACCGTCGACCCCGACGCGGTACTGGCCTCCCTGTCCGGCCGGCTCGCCAAGTACAAGATCCCGAAGTCGGTGGTCCTCGCGGCCGAACTCCCGCGCACCGCCTCCGGAAAGCTCCTCAAGTCCCGCGTCCGTACCAGGTACGGCAAGAGTGAAGGAACCGCATGACCCTCACCGTGAACGGCCTCGACGAACTGAAGAAGCTGGCCGGCAGCGACCTCGGCACCAGCGAGTGGATCGAGATCACCCAGGACCGCATCAACACCTTCGCCGACGCCACGGGCGACCACCAGTGGATTCACGTCGACCCGGAGAGGGCGGCGGAGGGGCCCTTCGGCGCGCCCATCGCGCACGGCTATCTGACGCTGTCCCTCTTCATCCCCTTGTTCACCGGGCTGTTGGACGTCCAGGGGGTGACGACGAAGGTCAACTACGGGCTGGACAAGGTGCGTTTCCCGTCTCCGGTGAAAGCCGGGTCGCGGATCCGACTCGTCGGTAAACTGGCGGAGGTGCAGGAGGTACCGGGCGGTGTACAGATCGCCGTGGACGGCACGATAGAGATCGAGGGCGGGACCAAGCCGGCGGCGGTACTGACGAGTCTGTCCCGGTTCTACAGCTGAGGTGTTTCGTTACCCCGAAGCGGTACCGATATCCCCCAGTCGGGTGCATAGTTTGGTCATCAGCGGGGTACTGGCGACCCCGCGGCTGTAACGTGCTGCCAGAGTGTCCACTCACTCACCCACCTTCCCCTCCTGATCAGGGAATACCGTGACCGTTCCAACCAGAGCCACTGTCGGCACCAAGGCTCGTCCGTCGGCTGCCCAAGCTCACACCACCGCGCCGGGTCTCGACGCTCCGCACGACCCGAAGAGCGTCCGAGGCGTACGTCGCGCTCGCTCGTCGGAGCAGACGCGCAGGGGGGGAACGGTTACCTTCCAGTCGTCCATCTGAGGACACCGCATACTCCGTCATGACCGGTCCGACCGTCCCGCTGCGGCAGCTCGTGCTGAAAGTGCACAGCAGATGCGACCTCGCCTGCCGGCACTGCTACATCTACGAGCACGCCGACCAGAGCTGGAGTTCGCGACCCAGGGTGATCTCACAGGAAACGATCTCCTGGACCGCCCTTCGGCTGGCGGAGCATGCCAAGAAGCACCGGCTCGCCTCCGTACAGGTCATCCTGCACGGAGGCGAGCCGCTGCTTGCAGGGCCTGCACGCTTACGCGCCGTCTGTGAGGCGCTGACCACCGCACTGCACGGCATCTGCGCCCTCGATCTGCGCATCCACACCAACGCCGTTCAGCTGGGCAAGCGCCACCTCGACCTCTTCGCCGAGTACGGCGTCCGGGTCGGTGTCTCCCTCGACGGCGACCGAGCCGCAAACGACCGCCACCGGCTCTTCGCCAACGGCCGCAGCAGCCACGACAAGGTCCTCCGCGCACTCGCCCTGCTCGACCAGGACCGCTATCGCCACCTCTACGCGGGCATCCTGTGCACCATCGACGTGCGCAACGACCCCGTCGCCGTCTACGACGCCCTGGCCGCACTGCGTCCCCCGCGCATCGACTTCCTCCTGCCGCACGCCACCTGGGACGAACCTCCCCTGCGACCCGCCGGCGCCGACACCCCGTACGCCGACTGGCTCCTCACCATCCACGACCGCTGGAGCGAGCAGGGACGTCCGATGCCGGTGCGGCTGTTCGACTCGGTCGTCAGCACCCTCGGCGGCGGCCCCGGCCTGACCGAGGCGATGGGCCTGGAGGCCGCCGACGTCGTCGTGGTCGAGACCGACGGCACCTACGAGCAGGCGGACTCGCTGAAGACCGCGTACGACGGGGCACCGGTGACCGGCAAGGACGTCCACCGGCACACCCTCGACGAGGTGGCCGGCCATCCCGGCATCGCTGCCCGGCAGCACGGCCTCGACGACCTGAGCGACCAGTGCCGCGCCTGCCCCGTGGTGCGCTCCTGCGGCGGCGGGCTGTTCGCCCATCGCTACCGGTCCGACGGCACCGGATTCGGCAACCCGTCCGTCTTCTGCGCGGACCTGAAAGAGCTGATCCTCTCCATCGACGCCCGGACCGGCGCGAGCGCGACCCGCCCGATCGAAAGCCTCGACGCCTTGGCCGACGGCAGCGACGAGGGCGCCGGCGTACGGGAGTTGGCTCGGGTACGGCAGGACGTCACCCGGGGGCTGCTGACCGCCGTGCATGAGGAGGTCGGGCCGCGGGCGGGCGAGCTGTGGGCCCGGTCCTGGCAGCTCGCCCTCGATCTGGGGCGGCGCGACGGCGCTCTGCTCGAGCCGCTCCTGTCCCACCCGTACACCCGCACCTGGGCCGTACGCTGCCTCGACGATGCCGCCTCGCCCGACGAGCTGGCCTCGCTCGTGGCCGCCGTGGCGCTGCCCGCCCGGGCCGTCGAGCAGGTGAAGGTGCCGGTGCATGACGGCTTCGCCCATCTTCCCGGGCTGGGCAGCGTGCGCACCCGACTCGGCGCACAGCGGATCGAGTTGACGAGGCAGCGCCTCGCCGGTCCGGACTGGGAGCCGCTGCCCCGGGTCCGGGCCGACGGGCTCGACGTAGCCCTGGACGACGTCGATCCCCATCGCGATTGCTACGCCACTCTGGTCGGTGGACGGCTGACGGACGCGGAGACCGAGCTCTGGCGTCATGTGCTGCCGCAGGCCTGGGCGTTGATCCGCAAAGCCGTGCCGGCCGTCGCCGCCGGCATGGCCGAGGGCCTCCGCGTGATCACTCCGCTCGCCGCCCCGCCGGATCCCGAACACTTCGTGCCCGGCGGAGGGTTCAGCGCGCTGGCCGTCCATCTCGACCCGGACCCGGAGCGTGTCGCCGTGGACCTGGTACGTGGATTCCGGCTCGGTCTGCTCGACGCGCTGCTCGACGCGTGCGACCTGTACGACGAGTCCGACGCCCGCACCGGCGTGCTGCTCGCCGACACCTACGCGCGCGCCGCGACCGACGCCCTGCGCCAGGACGCCGAGGAGGCCCGCCGTACGCACGCCCAGTGGGCGGAGCTCACGGCCGCCCCGTCGCTGACCGGGCTCGGCCGGCGGTTCGTCGACGGCATCGGGCGGTGCCTGTGAACGCCGGCGCCGGCGGGCAGATCGCTGAGGACCTCGCGGTACTGGGCGTGGAGCCCGGGGCCGCCCTGCTGGTCCACGCCTCCCTGCGCCGGGTCGAGGCCGGACCCGGTGCCGTCCTGGCCGCACTGCGTACCGTCCTCGGCCCCGAGGGCACGCTCGTCGTGCCGACCTTCACCGCAGGCAACTCCGACACCTCACCGGCGTACCGCGACCGCACCCGGAACATGACGACCGATCAAATCCGGGCACTGAGAAGGAAGATGCCACCCTTCGATCCCGAAGGTACGCCCTCCGAGGGCATGGGGCGGCTGGCCGAGGCCGTGCGGTGCGCCGAGGGACGGGTGCGCAGCGCGCATCCGCAGACCTCCTTCGCCGCCGTGGGCGCCCGGGCCGGGGAACTGCTGGCCGTGCACGACGAGAACTGCCACCTGGGCGAACGCTCGCCGCTGGGCCGGCTGTACGCCGCCGGTGCCCAAGTGCTGCTGCTGGGCGTCGGGTTCGAGGTGTGCAGCGCCTTCCACCTCGGCGAGTACCGGGTCCCCGAGCCGCCCCGGCGGACCTACCGCTGCGTGGTCCGGCGCGACGGAGGACACCGATGGACCGAGTACGAGGACATCGACCTGGACGACAGCGACTTCGGTGCGCTGGGTGCCGACTTCGAGAAGGCGGACGCGGCACGGCCCGACCCGGTCGTGCGCGGCGGTCGCGTCGGGGCCACCCAGGCCCGGCTGTTCCCGCTCGGCGCGGCGGTGGACTTCGCCACGGCCTGGCTGGCCGGAAAACGATCCCGCCACGTTTTCACAGACCCGTCACAAATCGCTGCGAGGTTCCTACACTGAGTGTCCACCCCCGCCGGGCGGGGGGAACGGGGGACGGGATCGGGGGATCGCGTGGAGCCGACGGAACCACTGGGGGATGCCACCGCCCCCTATTTCTTTCTCAGTTACGCCCGCATGCCACAGGACGGCTCCGGTTCGGTCAACCCGGATCTGTGGGTCCACCGTCTCTTCCAGGAACTGTGCGAGCACATCAAGCACATGACGGCACATCCGGGCGCGCCGGGATTCATGGACGGGTCGATTCGGACCGGGCAGATCTGGAGCAGTCAACTCGGCGACTCGCTGGCCCGCTGCCGGGTGTTCGTACCGCTCTACTCGCCGCGCTACTTCATCAGTTCGTGGTGCGGCAGGGAGTGGGGGGCCTTCAGCAGCCGCCCGGCGCGCCACGTCGACGCCGAGCAACCCGGTGATCCCAGCGGGGTGGTGCCCGCTCTGTGGTCGCCCGTGCCCGACCGCCGGCTCCCCGAATCCGTCAGGGAAGTGCAGTACATCCACCCCGAACTCGGCCAGCGTTACCGCACGTTGGGGCTGTACGGGCTCGCCAAACTGAGAGCCTTCCGCAGCGACTACGAGAAGGCGGTCCTGCATCTGGCCCGGCGCATCGTCGACGTGGGCGACAGCGTCGTCGTCGAGCACGGCGACCGCGCCGGGCTGAGCACGGCACCCGACGTCTTCGCGGCCACCCCCACGACGACCTCGACCACCGGGCGCACCCTGCGTATCAGCGTGGCGGCGGCCTCCTTGAACCGGCTCCCCGAGGGCCGCACGCCCGACTACTACGGCCCCTCGGCCGTCGACTGGAACCCCTACCACCCGGCGTCCGGCCGGCCCCTCGCCCGGATCGCCGCCGACATCGCCGAGAGCCTCGAATTCCGCCCCGACGTCCGCGAGTTCGACCACACCGCGGGTCCCGCCGAAGGGCCCGAGGTCGTGCTCCTCGACCGCTGGGTGCTGCGCGATCCCGAACACCGCTCCGCCCTGGGCGAGTTCGACAGCAGTGATCTGCCGCCGACCGGCCTGGTGGTGCCGTGGAACGAGAACGACCCCGACAGCGACGAGGCCGAGTACGAACTCGCCGCCCAGGCCGAGGCCACCCTGCCGCGCCGCATCCGGCTGGGCCGGCAGGCGTGCAGACCCGCGGTCCGGGGCGTGCCGGACCACAAGACCTTCGACCAGGTCCTCCCCGACGTCGTGCAGTGGGCGGAGGGCGAGTACCGCAAGCGGGCCCAGCCCCGGCCACCGGCCGGACAGGGCACCGAGCGATTCCGGCTGTGCGGGAAGGACAGCCAGGACAGCCGACCCCAGGGACACCGCCGGAACGCCGAGGAGGAAGACCGCGATGAGCAGCCTTGACGAACAGGACGGCCGGGCCGGCCGCATCGTCACGTTCTATTCGTACAAGGGCGGCACCGGCCGGACCATGGCCCTCGCCAACACGGCATGGATCCTGGCCGCCAACGGCAAACGCGTCCTCGCCGTCGACTGGGACCTGGAGGCACCTGGCCTGCACCGCTTCTTCCACCCGTTCCTCGACCCGGCCACCGTCGGCGCCACCACCGGCGTCATCGACATGCTCAAGGAGTACGCCTGGGCGGCCACCGGCGACGGCGACGACGGCACCGACGAGCGGCCGCCGGACTGGCATCTGGACTACGCCCGCATCCAGCGCCACGCCGTCTCCCTGGACTGGCCCTTCCCCGAGCCCGGCACCCTGGACCTGGTGTCCGCGGGGCGGCAGGACCGCGACTACTCGGCGCTCGTGAGCACCTTCGACTGGGACCACTTCTACGACGACCTCGGCGGCGGACTCTTCTTCGACGCGCTGCGCGAGGACATGCGCCACAACTACGACTACGTCCTCGTCGACAGCCGCACCGGACTGTCCGACATCGCCGACGTCTGCACCGCCCACCTGCCCGACACCCTGGTCGACTGTTTCACCCTCAGCGACCAGAGCATCGACGGCGCCGCGGCGGTCGCCCACGACATCCGCGACCGGTACCGCCGTCGCCGTATCCGCATCCTGCCCGTGCCCATGCGCATAGACGAGGGCGAGAAGGAGAAAGCGGACGCCGGGCGCGCCTTTGCCCGCGCCAAGTTCGACGGGTTCCCCACCGGCATGGCCGAGGAGGAACTCACCGGCTACTGGGGGTCGGTGGAGGTTCCCTACCGCCCCTACTACGCCTACGAGGAGACGCTGGCCACGTTCGGCGACGAGGCCGGCAACGCCACGTCCCTGCTGGCCGCCTTCGAGCGGCTCACCGGCGTGATCAGCGATCAGGCCGTCATGGCTCTGCCGCGGATGGCTGAGGAGGTGCGCGAGGCCGTCGCGTCGAAGTTCACCCGCCCCCGGCTCGCGCTCCCGGCCGACCTGCACCTCAGCTATGTGTCCGAGGACCGCATGTGGGCCGACTGGATCGCCTCCCAGCTGTCCAGGGCCGGGTTCAAGGTGTCGCGCAGATATGTCGGCTGCGAGGGGGACGGCGCGGAGAAGCCCGCCGACCGCACCGTCTTCGTCCTGTCCCCGGCGTTCCAGCGCTCCGCGCGGGCCCGTCAGGTGTGGGACGCGGCCGCCGGAGGTGATCTCTCGGGTCGCCGGCAGGTGGTCGCCGTCCGGGTCGGCGACCTGCGCCCTGCGCCCACGTTCAGCGAACGGCCCTCGGTCGACCTGGTGCGCACCAGCGAGCGGAACGCGGCCTCCGGGCTGCTGCGGGCCCTCGGCAAGCCGCCGCTGCCCGCCGAGCTGACCGACGAGTCGGCGTTCCGGGACGCCCGATTCCCGGACACGGTGCCCAAGTTCTGGAACGTCTCGCCGCGCAACTCCTCCTTCACCGGCCGCAGCGCACTGCTGGAGAGGCTCCGCGACGGGCTCGGCAGCAGCAATTCGGGCGCCTCCCCGGCGCCGTACGCCCTCTACGGGCTGGGCGGCGTCGGCAAGACGCAGATCGCGCTGGAGTACGTGCACCGCTTCGCCGCCGACTACGACCTGGTGTGGTGGATCCCCTCCGAGCAGAACGAGCTCGTGGTGTCCTCCCTCACCGAGCTCGCGCGCCGGCTGGGGCTGCGGATCGGCGACGACGCCGCGCAGGCCGCCCAGGAGGTCTGTGACCATCTGCGCCAGTCGTCCGCGACGCTGCGCTGGCTGCTGGTGTTCGACAACGCCGACGAGCCGCAGGAGGTGAGCAAACACTTCCCCGGCGGTGCCGGCCATGTGCTGGTCACCTCCCGCAACCAGACCTGGCTGCAGTTCGGCGAGGCCCTGGAGATCGACCCGTTCCTGCGCGAGGAGAGCATCGAGCATCTGCTGCGCCGAGCCGCCGACCTCAGCACGGAGGACGCCGACCGGGTCGCCGCCGCCGTGGGCGACCTGCCCCTCGCCCTCGACCAGGCCGGCGCCTGGCTGGCCGAGACCGGCACGCCCGTCGACACCTACCTCACCGAACTGGAGCACCAGGCGGAGCGGGTGCTGTCGCTCAGCCAGCCCGCGAACTACCCCGAACCGGTCGGCGCCACCTGGAACGTCTCCATCGACCGCCTGAAGGAACGTTCCCCGGCGGCGGTGCGCCTGCTCCAGCTGTGCGCCTTCTTCGCCGCCGAACCCATCTCGATGGAGCTGCTCTACGGCGACGAGATGACGAGCGTCCTGGCCGAGCTGGACCCGTCGCTCCAGGAGAGGATGGTCCTCGGCCGGGTGATCCGGGAGATAGGCCGGTTCGCCCTCGCCAAGGTGGACCGGGCCACCGAGTCGATCCAGGTGCACCGGCTGGTGCAGGCGGTGATCCGCTCCCAGCTCACGCCCCGGGAGCAGGAGGACGCCCAGCACGTCGTGCACCGCATCCTGGCCGGTGCCCGCCCGTCGGGCGAGGAGCCGATCGACGACCCGAAGAACCAGCCCATCTTCGCCGCGATCTGGCCGCACCTGGAGGCCTCCGAGGCCAGCATCTGCGACGAGCCGAAGACCCGGCAACTGCTCATCGACCGCGTCCGCTACCTGTGGAAGCGCGGCGACCTGAACGCCGCGCTGTCCTTCGCCCACGGCCTGCGGCAGCTGTGGGAAAGCCAGTTGACGGTCAGCCGCGGCAGGATCGCCGACCTCGAGAAGCGGGAGCCGGCCGGGCAGGCACCGGCGCCGCAGCCGGCCGGCTTACGGGACCCGCGGGACCCGCGGGCCCCGCGCACCCTCGCCGAGGAGCGGCGTTACGCGACGGAACTCCGGACCCAGCTGCTGCACCTGCGGTTCCACATCGCCAACGTGCTGCGCTCGCTCGGCAAGTACGTGGAGGCGGAGGAGCTGGGCTCCGACACCCTCACCCAGCAGCGCGCCCTGCTGACGCCCGGCCATCCGCACATCCTGATGACGGCCAGCGGCCTCGCCACCGACCTGGGCAGCATCGGCCGGTTCGAGGACGCCCTGGAGCTGGCGAAGGAGGCCTACAACGGCTTCAAGGAGAACTTCGGCGAGGATCACCCGCGTACCCTCAGCGCCAACAACAACCGTGCCGTGTGCCTGAGACTGCTCGGCCACTACACCAAGGCCCGCGACGTCGACCAGGAGATCTACGACCTGCGCCGCAACGACCTCGGTGCCGCGCATCCGCACACCCTGATCAGCATCACCAACCTGGGCCGCGACCTGCGCGAGACCGGCGAGTACGAGCCGTCCATCTCCCTGCTGAGCAGCAGCTACGAGTCGTACAAGCGGCTGTTCGGCGAGACCTACCCGGAGACTCTGCGCAATGCGAAGAGCCTCGCGGTGTCGCTGCGCAAGGCCGGCCGGGTGGACGAGGCGCGGGTGCTCACCCAGCAGACCCGCGAGCATTACCGGCTGCGGGACACACCCGCGTCCACCCCCGATGTGCTGGACTGCACCCTGAACTACGCGACCGACCTGTACGCCACCGGGGCGCGCGAGGAGGCCCTGGCACTGGCGCAGGACATCGTGCGGCAGTACCGCACGGCGCCCGGCGAGCGGCATCCGGCGACGCTCGCCGCCGTCAACAACCTCGGGATCTTCCTGCGCGGTTCCGGCGAGGCGAACAGGGCGCGGACGCTGCTGGAGAAGAACCTCGACACCCTGAAGGAGGCGCTCGGCGACCGTCACCCCTACACGCTCGCCTGTGCCGTCAACCTCGCCAATGTGCTGGCGGAACTGAACGAGCTGCGCCAGGCGGAGGACCTGGAGCGGACGGCGGTCGCCGGTTTCCAGCCCACCCTCGGCCACGAGCACCCGGACACCATCGTCTCGCGCGCCAACCTGGGCGTGACCCTGCGCGCGCTGGGCCGCATCCCCGAGTCCGACCAGCTCCAGGAGAGCACCCACGCCGAGTTCGTACGGCTGCTCGGCGAGAACCATCCGCACACGGTGAGCGTCCGCGAGGGCAAGCGCATCCACCGGGACCTGGAGCCGCCGGCCGTGTGATCGGTACGGGACTCAGGCGGGCTCGGCCGTCAGCCGCGAGCGTCCGCCCAGCAGCCAGGTGAAGACGTCGGGCAGCACCCGCAGCGACGCGAAGTGCGCCTCGTCGGGCTGCAGGACGGCCCGGCCGCCCGGAATGCGCGCGGCCAGCCAGCGGGTGTGGCTGGCCGGCGAGAACCCGTCCCGTTCGCCGTGCCACAGCAGGACGGGTACGGAGATGTCCGCGAGGGAGAAGCCCCACGGGCTGCAGAACGACAGGGCGTCGTCCACCCAGCCGTCGGCGGACACGCTGAGCGCCTCCCGGTAGTTGCGCAGCAGCATCGCGCGGATCCCCGCGTCCGAGACGACCCGCAGATCGGACTCGGTCAGCTCCCAGCGCAGTTGCGCCAGCAGCTTGCGAGGGTCCGACCGGATGTCGACGGACCGCTTTCGCAGGCTGTCCTCCAGCTGGTCGGGCCCGTCCAGCGCCTTGGTGTACTCGTTGACGTTGGATGCCGTCATGCCCGCGAACCAGTCCAGCCCGTCGGCGTCCCGCGGGGCGAGACTGACCAGCACGGCGGCCCGGGTCACCCGGTCCGGCAGCAGTGCGGCGCAGGCGAGGGCGTGCGGGCCGCCGCCGGAGCGGCCGACGACGGCGAAGCGCTCGATGCCGAGGGCGTCCGCGATGGCGGCGACGTCGGCGGAGACATGGGCGACCCGGCGCCCGGAGAGCCGGTCGGAGGGACCGTAGCCGGGGCGGTCGTACGTGATGAGCCGGACTCGCTGGTGGTAGATCAGCATCGGCCGGGGCGCGGGGCCGAGCCGGCTGCCGGGCGTGCCGTGCAGCAGGAACACCGGAGAGCCGCCGGGATCTCCGCTGATCTCGACGGCTAATCGGCGTCCGTCCCCCGTGAACACGTCTTTGAGCATGCGCGGCCCCCTCTCGAAGCCCCCGCCCGCTGCGGCATGCTGTGTGGCCGTGCAACGGCCATTCCCCATCGTGCCCCAGATCATCCCGGTGTGCGGGTGTTTCCGGCTGCCGGCAGGTCAATGGCCGAGAGGTGTCCAGGACTTGGCGTTCAGGTCCCCTGCTTGTACGCGTACACGGCCGTGGCCACCGCACACACCCCCGGCGGAATCATCTGAGCCCGCAACGTGCCGCTGTTCACGTCGTAGTCGACGCCCTCCGTCTCGAACGTGCCCGTGCACACACTGCGCTGCGGCAGTGCGAACAGGCTCTTCACCGCGCCCGTCATCGGCTGGCCGTCCACCTTGCGCGGCAGGTCGACCTGGAGGAGGGGGCGGATCTCCGGGAAGAGGGTGCCCGAGGCGTCGTTCGAGGCGCAGATGAGGCGGGTGTCGGTGACGAAGTCGCAGCCCTGGATGTCGCGTACGGGCTTGTCCAGGCCGATCTGCCAGGCCTCCTTCAGGTCTCCGCCGGTCGGTGGTGTGGCGGGGTTGAGCAGGGGAGCGGGGAAGACCTGGAGTCTTCGCTGGTCGCCCCACTCGCCCGACACCAGCCACTGCCCGTCGGGGGAGACGGCGGCGAAGGAGTTGTTCAGCTTCTCGCCCGGGTTGAGCTGGTGGACGTACTCGTAGCGCTTCCCGGCCGGGGTCGTCACCGCGAACATCTTGGACGTGGCCGTGTCCGGGCCCTGGTAGGCGTCGAAGACGTGGCCCTGGGCGATGTCCGGGTCGCCCACGTGGTTCCAGCCCTTGATCCTCAGGTCCAGCGGGATGTCGGTCATGCCCCGGTAGAGGAGCGAGCCGTCCGCCCGGGCGGCGAGACCCTGCCCGCCGCCCAGCGTGTCGGTGTACGCCGTGCCTGACTCGGCCCACTGCGGGTCACCGGCCGCGGAGGCGGTACCCGCGCCGAGCCCGAGAGCGGCCAATAAGCAGACGGGGGCGAGAAGTTGACGCTTCATCAGATCCTCAGGCTCCTGCCACGTCGACGAATACGGGATTCGAATAGAACCACGTATCCGCCCACGGGTCACCGTCTCCGGGCGCGTGCGGGATCGGGCCGTGCGGGTCGACCGACGCGCCGAGGCAGCCCGTGCCGTTGCGGTTGCCGTCGCTGCCGCGCAGACGGACGTAGAAGGACTCCCTGCCCGCGGTCAGCGGGATGCGCAGGGTGTACGTCCCCTTGCGACCGCTCACGTCCTTCGTCGCCACGACCTTGGTGTCCGGTGCCTTCCAGGCGTCCCGGTCGGCCACCGGGCCGCGCACCGCACCCCGGACGACGTCGACGTGCGCCAACTCCGGCAGGATGCCCTGCGGGTTGGGCCGGGAGGCCGTCGTGACCGTGATGTTCAGCGTGAGCTTCTCGCCCTCGCGCACGCGTAGCCGGCCGCCCAGGGTGACGCCGCGGCCGTGGTCGCAGTCCCGCTTGAGGCGGACATCGAGGCCGTCGAGCAGATGCCCGTGGTCGAGCCAGACACGGCCCGCGCGCAGGCCCGCCATCACCGCGCGGTAGCCGTAGCGGGTCACACCGACGTGGGTGCGGCTGAACTGGCCCGGCCAGAAGTCGCTGCCCGGCTGCGGGGTGTCGGTGTTCACCGGGTCCGGGAGCTTGCCGGTGTTGTCGAAGTTCCGGCCCGCCGGCCAGTCGCCGTTGCGCCAGGTGTCGAAGACGATGCGGTGGGCGTCGGAGTTCGTGGTGATCGAGAACAGCCGGCCCTCCGCCAGCATCGAGTCCCACAGCCCGCCGACCGTCGCGGTCGCCCAGTCGAAGCCGCCGTAGGTCAGATACGCCTCCGCCGGGTAGCCCGGCCAGGACTGTGCCGAGGGCTTGTTCTCGTACTCGCCGCGCATGGACGTGCTTCCGCGCCGGCCGGGGATGGCCGCGCCCTGCGCGCCCGGCGCACCCTCCATGCCGATCATGATCTCGGGGGCCGCGTCCCGCCAGCCCCGCATCTCGTGCGGGGAGTCGATGCCCAGGCGCAGCGGGTGGTTGGCGAGGACGAGGACGTCGTCGACGTAACCCTTGCGGCGCTGCTCCGCCAGCCACTTGATGGCCTTGACGGCGTGGGCCTCGTTGCGGGCGGTGTCCGCGTCGGCGGGGCCGCCCTTGTCGTAGCCGAGCAGCTTGCCGTCGTAGGCGCTCTCGAACTGTGTGAGCAGGTCGACCTCGTGCCGGCCGGGCGCCGCGAAGACCGTGCAGTGCTCGGCGGCCGGGATGTACCACTCCAGGCCCTGGAAGATGAGCTGGCGCGGGTTCTCGGCGCGCGCCTTGAGGATCTCCTCGTGCTCCAGCGCGGCACCGTACTTGGCGTGCCCGAAGTTGGAGTGCTCGGTGAACACCATCCAGTCCAGCCCGTACTTGGCGCCCGCGGCGGCCAGTTGGGAGAACGTGTACTTGGCGTCGTGGCTGTAGACCGTGTGGATGTGGTGGTCGCCGACGAGGTACGCGAGGCGCGGGTCGTCGCCGCCCCACCCCCGCGGGGACGCCGCAGCGGGCACGGCCGCGGATCCGAGCGCGAACGCGGCGCCGAACAGGCCCGCGCGGCGCAGGAGTCCCCGTCGGGAGACGCCCTGCGGGTCGAGGTCGGCGGGGGCGACGGACGGGTCGGCCCAGACGGGCAGCTGTTGCTCAGTCATCTTCATCCTCGGCGGTGCGTCAGTGGTTCATGAAGGACGTGACGGGCAGCGCCCGCGCGACGATACGGACGTCGCCGAGGCGGCCGTACAGGATCTGGTCGATCTTGCCGCCGTACTCGTAGCCGCCCAGCAGCCACGGCAGCCCCACCGAGGTGAGGCCGATCGCGGTGGCGTGCGGGTTGCGGGCCACCGGGCAGCCCTGGACGTACAGCGTGGTGTGTCCGCCGTCGTTGACGACGGCGACGTGCCACCAGGTCTCGCGTGCGGTCTCGTCGCCCCAATTGGTGGCGATGTCCTGCTGGTTGAGCGGGCGGACCGCCCACTGCGGGCCGGGCCCGTCGGAGAGGGACAGCGTGGCCAGCGGCTCGTCGGGGTCGCCCTCCGTCTTGCCTGCCGCACCGCCCGTGCCGGTACGGCTGACCAGGCCCGCCCAGGCGTTGTGCGAGGCGTCCCAGTCGGCGGGGAGCCGGTAGAAGGCCTCGACGGTGTAACCGTTGCGATACGTGGCCGAGTTGATCGGGGCGCCCTCTACCGTGCGCAGATACGCCCCCTTCAGCGGGGACTTGAAGCCCTGGAACTCCAGGCTGCCGTGGCCGGGCTGGTCCGGGTGGTGGTCGGCCGACCAGCCGAGCTTGCCGCCGCCCACCGAGACCACGGTGAGGTCGTTGCCGCGGCCGGACAGGTCACGGACGGTGCCGGCGACGGGCGACTCGAAGCGCCAGTACGCGGCCGTGTCCCGGATCAGCATCTTCGACGCGGGACGCGCCGGGCGGGCGGGTACCGGGGCGAAGCCGGAGAAGCGGTCCTCGAAGTCGATGCCGACGGAGAAACGGTCGGCGTCGCCGCTGAGTTCGATCTCCTGCCGCTCCAGCTCGTTGAGTCCCTTCGCGGCCCGGCCCAGGATCCACGGGGAGACCGTCTCGACGTCGATGACGTTCCGGTCGAGGTCGAAGCGGTAGAGGCGGATCATCGCCGCGCCGCCGAAGTAGCGGTTCTGGTAGTTCGTCAGGTGCAGGTGGACGTCGTTGCCCGCCGCGTTCCGGCGCGTGACACGGCCCGCGGGCCAGTAGTGCCCGTTGAGGGTCAGGAAGATCTGGTCGTGGTCCTTGACCAGCCGGTCCCACAGCTGCTGACCGTACGACGACAACGCGTCGTCCTGGAGGACGAGTTCGTGGGTGGTGAGGATGACGGGTGTCTTCGGGTGCCGGGCCAGCACGTCCTTCGCCCAGGCGTAGCCCTTCTCCGACAGCCGCCAGTCCAGGGCGAGCACCATCCACTCGCGGCCGGCCGCGCGGAACAGGTGGTAGGTGTTGTAGCCGTCCGAAGACGCGCCCCTGAAGGTGCGCTTGCCCTCGAAGCGCCGCGGACCGAACGTGTCCAGGTACGGCGTCGAGCCGCGCTGGTCGTCCGTGGAGGACTTCACGTCGTGGTTGCCGGCGAGGACGCTGTAGCCGACGCCCCCGCGGTCGAGAAGCTCGAACGCCTTGCCGATCGCGGCGCATTCCTCCTTCGCGCCGTTCTCGGTGAGGTCGCCGAGGTGGGACAGGAAGACGATGTTCTCCTCCCGCCCGTGCTCCAGGAGGTGGCGCAGGGACGCCTCGACGGGCGCCGCGTTGATGCTCGGTCCGTCGAAGAGGTACTGGGTGTCGGGCATCACGGCCAGCGTGAAGCGGCGGCTGTCGGCGTCCGGACGCCGGCCGGCCGAGGCCGGGGACGCCTCGGCCACGGCCGGCAGTGAGACCCCCGCAGTGGCGGCGGCGCCGAGCAGCGCGGTCGCGCGCAGGAAACCGCGTCTTCCGGCACCGGCCTGCTCGGCCTCGCCCTGGGCATGGTCATGCGAAGTACACACGTGTGCTCCGTAAGAAGATCCGTGAGATCGGTGAGATCCGTGGGAGGTGACAGCGAAGGGCGTGGGGGGAGTTCAGAGAACGCGCAGGGTCCAGCTCCAGCGATGGATGCCCGGCGCGACGAGGTACGACGGTGAGGTGTCGGGCCCGCAGGAGGCTGTGCCCAGGCCCCGGTGCGCGGCGTCGATGTGCACCACGCAGCCGGGCCGCGGGACCAGCTCGTCGTGGTGGCGTGCGGAGGTGAGGTCCTCGGCGCGGTAGCGGGTCACGGAGACCTGGCGGGGTTCGTCAAGGCCGACCAAGAGTCCGGTGGCGTCCGGCGCCGACAGCGTGAACCGCCGTACACCGTGTCGGCCTCCGCTCTCCTGCGGACGCAGATACGGGGTGAACAACTCGTCGACGGGCACCGAGTGATGGCCCACGGGCGCGCCCGTACCGCGGTCGGGATACGACTCCCACGGGCCCTGCCCGAACCACTCCAGCAGATCGAGCCCCGCGCCCGTTTCAAAGACCGTGCCGACCCGTGCCACGTCGTCGAACGTCTCCGGCAGCTCGGCCTCCTCGTCGACGCGGACGCCGCCCTCGACGGGCGTGAGCACCTGCCGGTGCCGCACGACACCCGTGGTGCCCGCGTACTCGGCCTCCACCGTCACACGGCCGGCGTCCTGCCGGACGGACACGACCTTGCGCACCAGCGCGTCGAGCCCCCAGTTGCGCCAGCGCCCGGCCATGCCGCCCAGCTCATCGTTGTCGGTGGGCGCCCGCCACAGCGAGAGCGTGGGGGCCGCCGTCAGCAGCGGATGGACGAGGAGTCCCTCGCCGTCGACCTCGACCTGCCCGTCCACCGGAACGTCCGAGGCCACGGCGGGCCCGCGCAGCCGGATCTGCGGCACGCACACCTCGGTGCCGCGCGGCGCCCACGGCCGGCCCTCGGCCACCGTCACACGCAGCGTCAGCCAGGCCTCGCCGCCGTCCTGCGGCACCTCGAAGGGCAGCGGCACGGCGGCCGTCTCGCCGGGGCACAGGTTCGGCAGCTCGGCCGGTCCGGTGAGCGTCGTGCCGTCGGCGAGGTCCAGCCGCCACTCGCCGGCCAGCCAGTCCAGGTCCCGGAAGTGCTGGTGATTGCCGAGCACGATGCCCTCGTGCTTGTAGCACTCGATGCGCACCGGCGCCGCGATCTCCCGGTGCTCGTACATCGCCGGCTTGGGCGTGCGGTCGGGAAACACCATGCCGTCCGCGATGAACGCGCCGTCGTGGAGGGACTCGCCGAAGTCACCGCCGTACGCCCAGCGGTACCCGGGCGCGGTGACACCGTTGTCGTAGAGCCCGGCGCCCGCGCGCCCGGCAGGTCTGCCATCGCTCACGCGTTGCAGAATTCCGTGGTCCCAGAACTCCCAGATGAACCCGCCCTGAAGACCTGGGGTGGCCTCGATGGCAGCCCAGTGGTCGGCCAGCGTGCCGTTGCTGTTGCCCATCGCGTGCGAGTACTCGCACTGGATGAGCGGCCTGGTCTGGCGGCCCGACAGGGCGTGGGCGACACAGTCCTCGACCGGCGCGTACATGGGGCAGGCGATGTCGGAGGCGTCGTCCGTCGCCGCCCAGTCGAGCTTGGCCGCGCCCTCGTACTGGACCGGCCGCGACGGGTCGTGGCGGCGCACCCAGCCGGCCGCCGCGTCGTGGTTCGCGCCGTAGTCGGACTCGTTGCCCAGCGACCAGATGATGATCGACGGATGGTTCTTGTCGCGCAGCACCATGCGCGAGACCCGGTCCACGAAGGCGTTCAGATAGCGCGGGTCGTCGGCGATCTCGTGGGCGTGGTCGTGGGACTCGATGTCCGCCTCGTCGACGACGTAGAAGCCGAGCTCGTCCGCGAGGTCGTACAGCGCCGGGTCGTTCGGGTAGTGGGCGGTGCGGATCGCGTTGAACCCGAACCGCTTCAGCAGGACGAGGTCGGCGCGCATGTCGTCGTACGACACCGTCCGCCCCGTCAGCGGATGGAAGTCGTGCCGGTTCACGCCCCGGATGAAGACCCGCTCGCCGTTGACCAGCAGGTCCCGGCCGACGATCTCGACGTCGCGGAAGCCGACGCGGTGGTGGGAGGTGTCGGCGACCGTGGCGTCGGCGCGGTGCAGCCGGACGGTCAGGCCGTACAGCTCGGGCGTCTCCGCGTTCCAGGTGCGCACGTCCTCGACGGTCGTCCGCATCCGGGCCTCGCCGAAGAAGTCGGAGACGCGCTCGTCCTCGGCATTGAAACGGTCGAACTCCCGGTCCTGCACGAGGAGTTGACCGTCCAGTTCCCCGCTGACGTACCACCCGGAGGGGAGCGCACCGCGAGCGTCCCGCACTCGGCAGTCCACACGCAGCTCCCCGCTGAAGGCAGCCCGCACGGTCACGTCCGCGAGATACAGCGGGTCCGTCGCGTACAGCAGCACCGAGCGGGTGATCCCGCCGTGCCACCACTGGTCCTGGTCCTCGATGTGCGAGGCGTCCGACCACTTCACGACCGTCAGGCGTACGGTCGCCCGCTCCCCGGCGCGCACCACTCCCGTCAGATCGAACTCGGCCGCCAGGTGCGAGTCCTTGGAGATGCCGACGGGCCGCCCGTCCACATGCACCAGCAGCACGCTCTCGGCGGCCCCGACCCGGAGCACGATCCGGCGTCCGGCCCACTCGGCGGGGACGTCCACGTCACGCTCGTACACACCCGTCGGGTTGGCGGCCGGGGAGTGGGGCGGGAACTCGGCAAACGGCATCCGGACGTTGGTGTACTGCGGCAGGTCGTCGGTGCCCTGCACGGTCCAGGCACCGGGGACGTACGCCGTGGACCAGGGACCGCCGACCTGCGCGTCCGGAGTCGGCAGCAACGCGAAGCGCCAGTCGCCGTCCAAGGGGAGTCCTCCGGAGCGCCGGTCGACGGCGTTCATGGGCAGTCGCCCCCAGGAGGTCACCTCGGGTGCCTCCCAGGGGCGGAGCCCCAGCAGCGGGTCCATCAGCGGATGGCCCCCTTGCCGAGGTCGCCGATGATCTGCTTGGCGCCGATCGCGAAGACGATGAGCAGGGGGATGAGGGCGAGCAGCGCGCCGGTCATCACCATGCCGTAGTCCGTGGTGCCGTGGACGCCGTTGAGCTGGGACAGCGCGACCTGGAGGGTGACGTTGTCCGGGTTGGTGAGGGCGATCAGGGGCCAGGCGTAGTCGTTCCACTGGGCCATGAACGTGAAGATGCCGAGGAAGGCCAGGCCCGGCCGGACGACCGGGAGGGCCACGTGCCAGTACTGGCGCAGGAAGTGCGCTCCGTCGATCTTCGAGGCGTCCAGCAGCTCGTCGTGGATCGCGCTCTTCATGTACTGGCGCATCCAGAAGATGCCGAAGGCGTTGGCCGCCGCCGGCACGATGAGCGCCGTCATCGAGCCGATCCAGCCGATGTTCGCCATCATCACGAACTGCGGGATGATCGCCAGCTGCGTCGGCACCATGAAGATGATCATCAGCAGCGTGAAGAGCAGCCTGCGGCCGGGGAAGTCGAACTTGGCGAAGACGAACGCGGCCAGCGAGTCGAAGAGCAGGACGAGGAAGGTCACCGCCACTGCCACCAGCAGCGAGTTGAGCATCGAGCCGAAGAAGTCGATGTTGTCGAAGAGGCTGCGGGCGTTCTCAAGGAAGTGCGAGCCGGGCAGCAGCTTCGGCGGGTAGGAGAAGATCTCGGTCGACGTGTGGGTCGACATGATGACGGCCCAGTAGAACGGGAAGGCCGACAGCAGCAGGCCGATGACGAGTACGGCGTGCAGCGCGATGCCCCGGCTGCGGGTTCCCCGAATGGCCTTCGGCCGCCGTGTTCCTTGAATGGATGCCATGGTGGTCAGGCCTCCCTAGTCTTCGCCCCGGCGCTGCACCAGCCGCCAGTTGATGATCGAGAAGATGACGACGACGAGGAAGATCCCCCACGCCACGGCGGCGCCGTAGCCGAAGTCGTTGTTGTCGAAGGTCTGCTGGAAGAAGTACAGGACCATCGTCCGGCCCGCGTGGTCCGGGCCGCCGGAGAACGTCGAGTCGTTCGAGGTGTTCTGCAGCAGCACCTGCGCCTCGGTGAAGCTCTGCAGTCCGGTGACCGTCGAGACCACCAGCACGAAGAGCAGCGTCGGCCGCAGCATCGGCAGTGTGATCCGGAAGAAGGTCTGCACGGGACCGGCGCCGTCCACCCGCGCCGCTTCGTACAGCTCGCTCGGGACGGTTTGCAGGCCCGCGAGGAAGATGATCGCGTTGTAGCCGGTCCACTGCCAGGTCATCAGCGTCGCGATGGCGACCTTGATGCCCCACGGGGTGTTCAGCCACGCCACCTGGTCCAGCCCCACGGCCTGCAACAGGGCGTTCATCAGGCCGAAGTTGGTGGAGAAGACCGAGCCGAAGACGATGGCGATGGCGACGACCGAGGTGACGTTCGGCAGGAAGTACGCGAAGCGGTAGACGTTCTTGAAGCGCACCGCGGAGTTGAGCATCACGGCCGTGATCATCGCCAGGAAGATCATGGGGAAGGTGGCCAGCGCCCAGATGATCAGCGTGGTCCCGATCGAGCTCCAGAAGTCGCTGTCGCTCAGCAGGTACTGGTACTGCGAGAGCCCTGCCCACTCCATCGAGCCGAGGCCGTCCCAGCGGTGGAAGGAGAGGTAGAGCGAGAAGCCGACGGGGATCAGGCCGAAGGCGAGGAAGAGGAGGTAGAAGGGGGAGATCGCGGCGTACAGGTGCCAGTACTTACGGAAACCCGAGCGGGGTCCGGCAGTCGGCGTCTGCTCCGCCATGACGGGCGGCTTGTCCAGCGCGGTGGCCATCAGTAGCTCACCCCCAGGTGCTTCGCGATCCGCCGGCACTTGCCCATGGCGTCACTCCAGGCCTTCTTCGGGTCCTTGCCGAGGACGCCGACGTTCTTGATCTCGTCCTTGATCGGCTGCCCGAGCGCCACGTCGAACGGGCTGTTGTAGGCGACCACGATCTTCTGCGCGGCGGGCCCGAAGACGTCCGTCGTCACCTGGCCCCCGAAGAAGGGGTCGGGGTCGCGAAGCCGCTTCAGGTCGTACGCGGCGGGCGTCGAGGGGAACAGGCCCGCGTCGACGTAACCGGAGGCCTGGTTGGACGCGTTGAGCATCCAGGCGATGATCTCGAAGGCCCGCTCGGGCTCCCGGCACGCCTTGGTGATCGACAGGAACGAACCGCCGTTGTTGGACGGCCGCACCGGCATGTCGGCGATCCGCCACCTGCCCTTGGTCTTCGGGTTGCCGTTCTTGATGTCGTACGTCGCCCAGGAGGCGCCGAGCTGGCTCGGGAGCTTGCCGGAGTCGACCGCGGAGATCTGGTCCGGGGTGCCGGTGACGAGGTTCGAGACGATCCCGCGCCGCTTGGCCTCCACCGCGAGCGCCCAGGCGTTGCGCACATGCTCCTGGTCGCCGATGAAGTGCCGGTCCTTGTCGACGTACCGCTTGCTGCCCTGCTGCACGACGTTCTCGAAGACGCTGTTGACGTCCGTGAGCAGCGAGGTCCCCGGGATCCGCTGCTTGAGCCGCTCACCGGCCGCGAAGAACTTCTCCCAGGTGTTCAGTTCCTTGGAGACGTCGGCGGGCTCGTACGCCAGTCCCGCCTTGCGGAACACCTCGTACTGGTAGAAGTGCGCGACCGGCCCGCAGTCGATCGGGAAGCCGATCATCGTGCCGTCGTCGGCGATGCCCTGGTCCCACTTCCAGTCCAGGTACTGGCTCTTGTACTTGTCCGCGCCCAGTGTCCTGAGGTCCACGAACTGGTCCGCGTTGGGCAGGTAGGACGCCATGTCCTCGCCCTTGAGGCCGGCGATGTCGGGGACGTGGGCGTTGCCGGCCATGGTGGTGATCAGCTTGGACCGGTAGTAGCCGCCGATCTTGATGGCCTGGAGGTCCACGCTGCTCGCGTAGCGGGCCTTGGCCTTGTCGACGGCGGTGTCACCGAGGCCGCCGTCCCAGTACCACAGGACCATGTTCCGGCCGGTCGAGCCGGTCGGAACGGCACAGCCGGACGCCAGGCCGCCCAGCGCCGTGGCGGCCGTGCCGGCCAGGCCCGCGCGGAGCAGGCCTCTTCGTGAGAGCCGCACAGCTCCCACCGCCTTTCGGATGTTTTCGGGACTTCGCATGAGAGGGGCACGTGGGGGAGAGAGCACGTGGGGGGAGCTCGCTCGGTGAAGTCAGTTCTGCCGTGCGGGAGGGGTCACGGGGGCGTACGCGACGGGCGGTCCCGGATCGTCCGGGAGCCGGTCCGCCAGGAAGCCGTACGCCCGCTTCAGTTCGGGATCGGTCAGGGAGCGCCACCAGCGGTCGACGCCGTACCAGCCGGGCGCGGCCAGGGCCCCGCCGGGCCGCCGGACCGAGAGACCGGCGGCGAGGACGGCGAACCTCAGCCGTTCCGCCAACGGCCAGCCGCCCAGCGAGGCCGCGACGAAGCTCGCCCCGAACACGTCGCCCGCGCCCGTCGCGTCGAGGACGTCGATGTCCAGGGCGGGCACGTCCGCGTACTCGCCGGTCGTCTGGTCGACGGCGACGGCGCCGTCCCCGCCGCGCGTCACCACAGCCACCGGCACCAGCTCGCTGAGGGTGCCGAGGGCCGCGACCGCGGTGTCGGTGCGGGTGTAGGCCATCGCCTCGGTCTCGTTGGGGAGGAAGGCGTGGCACAGGGAGAGCTGGTCGAGGAGGGCGGTGGACCACTGCTGGGTGGGGTCCCAGCCGACGTCGGCATAGATGTGGGTGCCGTTCGCGGCGGCCTTGGCCAGCCACTCGCGGGGCTCGGCCTCGATGTGCACGAGGGCGGTGCGCGCCTCGGGCGGGTCGCCCATCAGCGCGTCCTGCGAGTACGGCGGTTCCTGGCCGTGGGTGACCAGGGCCCGGTCGTGGCCGTAGGCGAGGGAGACGGTGACGGGGGTGGGCCAGCCGTCCGCCGTGCGGGAGAGCGAGAGGTCGATGTCCTCCTGGTCGCACAGGACGTCCCGGCAGTACTCGCCGTAGAGGTCGTCGCCGAACACCGTGGCCAGGGAGGTGCGCAGGCCGAAGCGGGCGGCGGCCACCGCCAGGTTGGCGATGCCGCCGGGGCCGCAGCCCATGCCGCCCGTCCAGATCTCCTCGCCCGGCGTCGGCGGCTTCCCGAGCCCCGTGAGGACGAGGTCGTAGAAGAGCAGCCCGGTCAGCAGCACATCGGGCCGGTCGTCGTCCACGGAAGGGTCCTCTCGCTCGGGCTCTCGTCCGGGGACCCCCGTTGGGGAGAGCTCGTCAAAACTCTTCATTTCGGTGACCGGAATCGTGCGCCGCTCCGCGGGATTGGTCAATACCCGAGCAGAAATGAGCATGGCGATGATTGAAGATGACGAGTAGTGTTCACACCGTGCTGGCAGAACGACGACACCAACTCATCCTGCGGGCCCTGCGCTCCGGTGGCCCCGCGGCCGTGACCGATCTCTCCGAGCGGCTGGGTGTGAGCCCCGCCACGATCCGGCGTGACCTGGTCAAACTCGAGGAGGACGGCCTGCTCACACGGGTGCACGGCGGCGCGGTCGTGGAGGAGGGCGACCAGCCCTTCGCCGAGGTCGCCGAGATGCGCGTGCCCGAGAAGGACGCCATAGCCGCGCATGCCGCCGCGATGATCGAAGATGGTCAGTCGGTGCTGCTCGACATCGGCACCACCGCCTTCCGGCTGGCCCGCCAGCTGCACGGCCGCCGCCTCACCGTGATCACCAGCAACCTGGTGGTCTACGAGGAGCTCGCCGACGACGAGGGCATCGAGCTGGTGCTGCTCGGCGGCATGGTCCGCCGCGAGTACCGCTCCCTGGTCGGATTCCTCACCGAGGACAACCTGCGCCAGCTGCACGCCGACTGGCTGTTCCTCGGCACCAGCGGGGTGCGGCCCGGCGGACAGGTCATGGACACCACCGTCGTCGAGGTGCCGGTCAAGCGGGCCATGATCAAGGCCGGCGACAAGGTCGTCCTGCTCGCCGACGCGGCGAAGTTCCCGGGAACGGGCATGGCGAAGGTATGCGGTCCCGAGGACCTGGACATGGTGGTGACGAACGCTCCCGTGAACACGGCGACCCGGTCCGCCCTGGAGGAGGCCGGCGTCAACGTGCTCGTGGCAGGAAAGGTGCAGGCGTGAAGCTGACGATTCTGGGCGGCGGCGGATTTCGCGTACCGCTCGTGTACGGGGCGCTCCTGACGGACCGCGCGGAGGGCCGGGTCACCCGGGTCGTGCTGCACGACCTGGACGCCGGCCGCCTGAACGCCGTGACCCGTGTGCTCGCCGAGCAGGCCGCCGCGGTGCCCGACGCGCCCGAGGTGACCGCCACCACCGACCTCGACGAGGCCCTGCGCGGCGCCGACTTCGTCTTCTCGGCGATCCGCGTCGGCGGCCTCGAAGGCCGGGCGGACGACGAGCGGGTCGCCCTCGCCGAGGGCGTCCTCGGCCAGGAGACGGTCGGTGCGGGCGGCATCGCCTACGGCCTGCGGACCGTCCCGGTCGCCGTGGACATCGCCCAGCGGGTGGCCCGCCTGGCGCCGGACGCCTGGGTCATCAACTTCACCAACCCCGCAGGACTGGTCACCGAGGCCATGTCCCGCCACCTCGGCGACCGCGTCATCGGCATCTGCGACTCGCCGGTCGGCCTCGGCCGCCGTATCGCCCGCGTGCTCGGCGTCAAGAACCCCGGCGAGGCATGGATCGACTACGTCGGTCTCAACCACCTCGGCTGGGTGCGCGGCCTGCGCGTCGCCGGCCGCGACGAACTGCCGCGCCTGCTCGCCGACCCCGACCTGCTCGGCTCCTTCGAGGAGGGCAAGCTCTTCGGCGTCGACTGGCTCCGCTCGCTCGGCGCCATCCCGAACGAATACCTGCACTACTACTACTTCAACCGCGAGGCCGTCCGCGCCTACCAGCAGGCCGACAAGACCCGCGGCGCCTTCCTGCGCGACCAGCAGGCCGGCTTCTACGAGCAGATGCGCAACCCGGACGTCTCCGCGCTTCAGGCCTGGGACCGCACCCGCGCCGAGCGCGAGGCCACCTACATGTCCGAGAACCGGGAGACGGCCGGCGCCGGTGAGCGCGACGCCGACGACCTCTCCGGCGGGTACGAGAAGGTGGCGCTCGCGCTGATGCGGGCCATCGCCCGCGACGAACGCACGACCCTGATCCTCAACGTCCGCAACCAGAACACCCTCTCGGTGCTCGACTCCGACGCCGTCATCGAGGTGCCCTGCCTCGTCGACGCCAACGGCGCCCACCCGGTCGCCGTCGCCCCGCTGCCCGACCACGCCACCGGCCTCGTCTGCTCGGTCAAGGCGGTCGAGCGGGAGGTGCTCGCCGCCGCCGAGTCCGGCTCCCGGACGACGGCGGTGAAGGCCTTCGCGCTGCACCCGCTGGTCGACTCGGTGGGCGTCGCCCGCAGACTGGTCGAGGGCTACGCCGGGGTGCATCCCGGCCTCGCGTACCTTAAGTAGCGCCCACCCCAGAAAGCGCTTCCTCCCCTCGCCCTACTGGCCTCCACCCGGCCCCCTCGCTTCCCACCTCCGTTCTCTCCCTCCCTGGAGACCCTGATGCACGACGAACGCCGCCGGATCGAGGAACGCGTCGAGCGCGTCCACAACCAGCGCATCAAGCCCGCGATCTACTCGGCCACCGTCCCCTTCGAGGTCGAGGCCTGGCATGCGCCGGGGGAGCCGGTCTCCTTCGAGGAGGCCGCGGCCGCCCGGTACACGCCCTTCGCGATGGACACCCCGTGGGGCCCGCCCTGGGGCACGACCTGGTTCCGGATGCGCGGCCGGGTACCCGCCGAGTGGGCCGGACGGCGCGTCGAGGCGGTCATCGACCTCGGCTTCGTGGGCGACTGGCCCGGCAACCAGGCCGAGGCCCTGGTCCACCTGCCCGACGGCAGGCCCCTGAAGGCGGTCAACCCGCTCAACCAGTACGTGCCGATCGGCAACCCGGTTTCGGGCGGCGAGGAGATCGACTACCTGGTCGAGGCCGCCTCCAACCCGGACATCCTCGCCAACGACTTCGCCGCGCCCACCCCGCTCGGTGACGTCCTCACGGCGGGCGACAAGCCGCTCTACACCTTCCAGCGCGCCGACATCGCCGTCCTGGACGAGGAGGTCTGGCACCTCGATCTCGACCTCCAGGTGCTGCGCGAACTCATGGTGCACCTCGGTGAGCACGAGCCGCGTCGCCACGAGATCATGCACGCCCTCGACCGGGCGATGGACGTCCTGGACCTGGACGACATCTCCGGGAGCGCGGCGGCGGTCCGCGAGTCGCTCGCGCCCGTCCTGGCCCGCCCCGCCCACGCCAGCGCACACACCGTCTCCGGCGTCGGCCACGCGCACATCGACTCCGCGTGGCTGTGGCCCATCCGCGAGACCAAGCGCAAGACGTCCCGCACCTTCTCCAACGTCACGTCCCTCGCGGACGAGTACGACGACTTCATCTTCGCCTGCTCGCAGGCCCAGCAGTACGAGTGGGTGCGCGACAACTACCCGCACGTGTGGGCCCGCATCCAGGAGTCCGTGAAGAAGGGCCAGTGGGCGCCGGTCGGCGGCATGTGGGTCGAGGCCGACGGCAACCTGCCCGGCGGCGAGGCCATCGCCCGCCAGCTGATCCACGGCAAGCGGTTCTTCATCGAGCACTTCGGCGTCGAGACCAAGGGCGTCTGGCTGCCGGACTCCTTCGGGTACACCGCCGCCTACCCGCAGCTGGCCAAGCTCGCCGGAAACGACTGGTTCCTGACCCAGAAGATCTCCTGGAACCAGACCAACAAGTTCCCCCACCACACCTTCTGGTGGGAGGGCATCGACGGCACCCGCATCTTCACCCACTTCCCGCCGGTCGACACCTACAACGCCCGTTTCAGCGGTGAGGAGATGGACCGCGCGGTCCGCAACTACTCGGAGAAGGGCGGCGGTTCGCGCTCCCTCGCGCCCTTCGGATGGGGCGACGGCGGTGGCGGCCCCACCCGCGAGATCATGGAGCGGGCGCGCCGGCTGGCGGACCTGGAGGGCTCCCCGAAGGTCGTCGTGGAGCACCCCGACGAGTTCTTCGCCAAGGCCCGCGAGGAGTACCCGGACGCCCCGGTGTGGGTCGGCGAGCTCTACCTGGAACTGCACCGGGCGACGTACACCTCCCAGGCCCGCACCAAGCAGGGCAACCGTCGCAGTGAACACCGGCTCCGTGAGGCCGAGTTGTGGGCGACGACGGCCGCGCTGCACGCGCCGGGATACTCCTACCCGTACGAGAAGCTGGACCGGCTGTGGAAGACGGTGCTGCTGCACCAGTTCCACGACATCCTGCCGGGGTCGTCGATCGCGTGGGTGCACCGCGAGGCGGAGGCCGAATACGCCCGTGTGGCCGAGGAGTTGGAGGCGCTGACCGCCGAGGCGGTGGCCGCGCTGGGCGCCGACGGCACGCGGGTGTTCAACACCAGCCCCTTCGACCGGGCCGAGGTCGTCCGCACACCCGAGGGCGCACCGGCATACGTCGAGGTGCCCGCGAGCGGCAGCGCGCCGCTGACCGACGCCGAGCCCGCACAGCCGGTGAAGGTCGAGGGCCTGGTCCTCGACAACGGCCTGGTCCGTGTCGAGGTGGCGCAGGACGGCACGCTCGCCTCCGTACGGGATCTGCGGGCCGGCCGCGAAGTCCTCGCCGACCAGGGCAACCTGCTGCGTCTGCACACCGACCTCCCGAACTACTGGGACGCCTGGGACATCGACAAGCACTACAGGAACCGCTACACGGATCTGCTGGACGCGGACGCGGTCACCGTCGTCGAGGAAGACGCCCTCCTCGGGGCGATCCGGGTCACGCGGTCGTTCGGCAAGGGATCGAAGGTCACCCAGACGATCACCCTGCGCGCCGGCAGCCCCCGCATCGACTTCGAGACCGAGATCGACTGGCACGAGGCCGAGAAGATCCTCAAGGCGGGCTTCCCGGTGGACATCCGCGCCCCGCACTCCTCCGCCGAGATCCAGTTCGGCCACATCCAGCGGCCCACCCACACCAACACCAGCTGGGAGGCGGCCCGCTTCGAGGTCTCCGGCCACCGCTGGGTGCACATCGCCGAGCCCGGCTACGGCGTCGCGGTCATCAACGACTCGACGTACGGCCACGACGTCTCCCGCACGGTCCGCGAGGACGGCGGTACGACGACCAGGGTCAGCCTCAGCCTGGTCCGCGCCCCGCGCGTGCCGGACCCCGAGGCCGACCAGGGCAAGCACCGCTTCACCTACTCCCTGCTCCCCGGCGCGACCATCGAGGACGCCGTCGCCGCGGGCTACGCCCTCAACCTCCCCCTGCGCGTGGCGGACGCGGCAGGCGCGCCCGAGCCTGTCGTCTCCGTGGCCGGCGACGGCGTGACGGTGGAGGCGGTCAAGCTGGCCGACGACCGGTCCGGCGATGTCGTCGTACGCCTCTACGAGTCCCGCGGCGGCCGCGCGAGCGGCGTCCTGCGCACCGGCTTCCCGCTCGCGGGCGCCCGGGTGACCGACCTGCTGGAGCGCCCGCTTCAGGACGCGGACGTCACCGGCGACGGCGGGGTCGCAGTCGCCCTGCGCCCCTTCCAGGTCCTCACGCTCCGCCTGCGGCGCGCGGAAGGGAGCTGAACGGGGTGCCCATGCAACCCTGGTTCACCGACGCCAAGTTGGGGATCTTCATCCACTGGGGCATCTACGCCGTCGACGGCGTCCAGGAGTCCTGGTCGTTCTACGACGACATCGTCCCCTACGACCGGTACATGTCCCAGTTCGACCGCTTCACCGCCTCCCGCTACGAACCGCGCGACTGGGCGAAGCTCTTCGCGCGGGCCGGCGCCAAGTACGCCGTCCTGACCAGCCGCCACCACGACGGCGTGGCCCTCTGGGACACGGCCCACGGCGACCTGAACGTGGGCCGCGACCTGATCGGCGGCTACGCGGACGCCCTGCGCGAGCAGGGCCTGAAGGTCGGGCTCTACTACTCGCACTCGGACTGGAGCCACCCCGACTACGCCTCCACGCGCAAGCCCGGCCGCCCGCCGGAGCTGGAGGACAACCGGTACTCCGAAGTCGCCGCGGAATTCGAGGACCTGGACGCCTGGGAACGCTTCCTCGCCTACCGGGACGGCCAGATCCGCGAACTGTCCTCCCGCTACAGGCCGGACCTGATGTGGTTCGACGGCGAGTGGGACCGCAGCGAGGAGCAGTGGCGCATCCCCGAGCTCGCCGCGCTGATCCGCTCCGAGGTGCCGGACGTCGTCTTCAACGCCCGCATGCTCAGCGAGGGCGACTACGCGACCCCGGAACAGGGCGCCCCGGTGATACCGCCTCAGGGCCCGTGGGAGCTGTGCCTGACGATCAACGACTCCTGGGGCCACCAGCACCACGACCACAACCACAAGTCGGTCGACCAGCTGATCCGCTACTTCGCCGAGACGATCGGCGGAGGCGGCAATCTGCTCCTGAGCGTCGGACCCCGCGAGGACGGCACGATCCCGGCGGAGCAGGCCGAGCGGCTGGAGGGTCTCGGCGACTGGATCGCGCGGCATGCCGAGGCGGTGTACGGCACCGGCCGCGGCCTCCCGGCCGGCCACCACTACGGCCCGAGTACCTTGTCCAAGGACCGCCGCACCCTGTACCTGATCCTCTTCGACGCCCCGCGCGCCGAGATCAACGTACGCGGGCTGCTCGGTTCGGTACGCCGGGTCACGGTCGTCGGTACCGGCACGGAACTGGCCCACCGCATCACCGGCGGTCTCCACGAGACGCCGGGTGTGCTGTGGATCCAACCGCCCGCGGCGGCCGACCTCGACCCGCATGCCACGGTGCTCGCCGTGGAGCTGGACGGGGAGTTGGAGCTGTACCGGGGCTCGGGCCGCTTCTGACCCGGGAAACGCCTTCGGGCCGGCCGGCGCTGCCCCCGTGACAGCGCCGGCCGGCCCGAAGCCCCCGTACTTCCCCCGTGGTGGTGCTTCCCCCGTGGATCCCCCGTGTTACCCGGTTCCCCCGTTGCCTTTCACTCTTATGAGCGCGCGGCCGGCGCCGTGATACACCCCTGCCGGGAAAAACTTTCGAACTCTGCTCTCGTGCGCGCCCGGTGGGCAGCTAGAGCGGCAGAACCTGAGCCGCCGCCCCACTCCCGACGGAGTCGACCCGCGCCGGGGCGGGCACCGCCGGCAGCAGCGGCTCCTCGACGTCCGACCGCTGGTGCGGAATGGACACCGGCCGCAGTGGCCGCGGCCCGGACACCACCGTGTAGTCCTGTCCGAGGAACGGCGGAACCACCTTGCCGGGATCCTCGCCGAGCGCCAGCTGAACGGCCAGCCACGGCACGTTGACCCCGCAGAGCGACAGCTGGTGCAGTCCGCCGGCCGGCCGCGTGTTGACGTCCATCAGCACCGGCGTGTCCCCGAACATCCGGAACTGGATGTTGGACAGATAGTGCAGCCCGAACCCCTCCGCGATCAGCCGCGCCGGCTCCAGCCACGGCTCCTGGACGGTGAACCCACGTCGGCGGCCGTTCTTGATCCGGCCGATCGCCAGCCGCACCCGGTTGTCCGGACCGGTCAGGCAGTCCACCGACACCTCCGGCTGCTCCAGGCGCGGCATCACCAGCCAGTCCACCGGCTCTTCGGTCCGCTGCAACGCGTCAAGCACCAGATCCAGTTGCACATACGGCGTCGGGAACCCGTCGAGGTGCATGAGCGAGAAGGGGGCGCGTGTGATGACGCGGAAGCCCACTCCGCCCGCACCGGACGCCGGCTTGAAGCAGGCCTTGTGACCGGCCTCCTCCAACTCCTCGACGGCGGCGAGCAGTTCGTCGGCGTTGCGCACCCGCCACCACGGCGGCACCGGCACCCCGACCGCCTGCACGGCCTCGTACGCGATCACCTTGTCGTGGAAGACCGCGACGGCCTCCGGCGGCGGCGCGAGCAGCGCCGTACCGACCGCCTCGAAGTCCGCCCGGTGGGCCACGATCGCCGACTGGTGCAGCCGGGGCACGAACACGTCGATGCCGCGGCGCCGGCACTGGGCGAGGGCGTACTCGACGTACCCGGCCGGGGACAGGCCCTCGGGCTCCAGTTCGGCGGTGTCGGCGGCGGCCAGCACGGGGGAGTCGGCGTCCCCGTGCGTCGCATGGATCTCGACGGCCCGATCGCTGGGATTTCGTCGCAGCTGATCCATGAAGAACACGTTCTCCGCGTACGTGCGGTTGAGCCAGACGCGTACGCGAGAGACCATGCAGGGCCGTCCTTTCGGGTTCGCGGGCAGGGCGAAGCAGGCCCGTGCCCGGGCAGGGTGGTTGGAGGTACACCAAACCGCCCCGTGCGAAGGGACGTTCATGGCGGTGGTGTTGCGGCGATCATACGGCTTTCAAGGGGTGCCCCGTGCAACGTACGTGTTACGGAATTGAGGATGGTTGCTGACCGTCCCGGTCACCCGCCCCCGGCCGGCGGACAGGGCCCTCGGAACGCGACGACGTGACCCGGCCTTGTGCCCCGAACGCGGCTTGTGTTCTCGTAAGGTCATTCGTGTGATCGAAAGGGGCGAGGGGTGACGTCGACGGCCGGCGGTGCCGGACAGTTGCTGGCCATCAGTGACCTGCACATCGGATACGAGGAGAACCGAGCGCTCGTCGAGCGGATGCGCCCGGATTCCGACGACGACTGGCTGCTCGTCGCCGGTGACGTGGCGGAGACCGTGGCCGACATCGGCTGGGCGCTCAAGACCCTCGCCGGCCGCTTCCGCAAGGTCGTCTGGGCCCCCGGCAACCACGAGCTGTGGACCCACCCGAAGGACTCCGTCACCCTGCGCGGCGTCGCCCGCTACGAGCATTTGGTCGACCTGTGCCGTGAGATCGGCGTGACGACCCCCGAGGACCCGTATCCCGTCTGGGACGGCCCCGGCGGCCCGGTGGCGGTGGCGCCGCTGTTCCTGCTGTACGACTACTCCTTCCTGCCCTCCGGCTGCACGACGAAGGAGGAGGGGCTGGCGTACGCGCACGGCACCGGGATCGTGTGCAACGACGAGTACCTGCTGCACCCCGACCCCTACCCGTCGCGCGAGGCCTGGTGCGAGGCCAGGGTCGCCGAGACCGAGCGCAGACTCGCCGCACTGCCCGAGGACCTGCCCACCGTCCTCGTCAACCACTACCCGCTGGACCGGCATCCCACGGACGTGCTGTGGTACCCCGAGTTCGCCATGTGGTGCGGCACCCGGCGGACCGCGGACTGGCACCGCAGGTTCCGGGTCGAGACGATGGTCTACGGCCACCTCCACATCCCGCGGACCACCTGGCACGAGGGCGTCCGCTTCGAGGAGGTCTCTGTGGGATACCCCCGCGAGTGGCGCAAGCGACCGGACCCGCCGGGACGGCTGCGCACGATTCTGCCCAGGGAGGACCGGGCCCGTTGATCGAAGAACTGCTGCCGCCCTCGGTGGCCACCGTCGAGGCGTACGGCGACGAGGAGCCCGCGCACCCGGCCCTGTACCCCGAGGAGGAGGCGGTCGTGGCGAAGGCGGTCTTCAAGCGCCGCCGGGAGTTCGCCGTCGTACGCTCCTGCGCGCGCAGCGCCATGGAGAAGCTCGGCGTGCCCGCCCAGCCGATCCTGCCCGGCGAGCGCGGCGCCCCGGGCTGGCCGGCCGGCCTGGTCGGCAGCATGACCCACTGCGACGGCTACGGCGCCGCCGCGCTGGCCCGCGTGGCCGACCTGGCCTCCCTCGGCATCGACGCCGAACCCCATCAGACGCTCCCGGAGGGCGTCCTGCCCGCCGTCGCCCTGCCCGCAGAGGTGGACCGGCTGGGCCGGCTGGCCGGCGACCATCCCGGCATCCACTGGGACCGGCTGCTCTTCAGCGCCAAGGAGTCCGTCTACAAGGCGTGGTTCCCCCTCACCGCGAAGTGGCTGGACTTCACCGAGGCCGACATCGACGTCTTCGCCGACCCCGGTGAGCAGCACAGCGGAGGCTTCCGCGCCCGGCTCCTCGTGCCGGGTCCGCTGGTGGGCGACCGGCGTGTCGACCGGTTCGAGGGCCGTTGGACGGTCCGGCGGGGGCTGGTGGCGACAGCGGTGAGCGTGCCGCACAACTGAGCCCCCGCGGCCCCGCTGCGGGATCAGCTACGGCTCCGCCGGGCACCAGCTCTGCAGCAGCCGGAAGAACTCCTCCTCGTTGCCCGTCAGGCCGGCGTCCGCCAGCGCCTGTTCCGCCTCGGCGAGGACGGCGGGCGGGACGACGGGTGGTCGGCGGGAGCCGGGAGGACCGTCGAACGCGGCTCGTACGGTGTGCAACAGCCGCAGGTAGGCCTGTACGGCGGTGCGCTCGCGGTCGGTCAGTACGGCGGTGGGCATCGGTCGGCTCTCCCCGGTTCGGCGTCATCGCGTCACGCCCGCAGATGAGGGCGCACCACCAGCTTGCCGTCCACCACTGACAATGGGCTTCCGCTACGCACCCGTTCGTCCGCTTAGCGGAGGCGAAACCTCCCCGAAATCCCTTGTGGGAAAGCCGTCCTACGCTGGAAGCAAGGCTGCCGGCCGCGCTCTCGCTCGACCGGCGAACGCGTACAGGAACGGAGGCGAGTGCGTGGTCGACGTCCCGGGACGGCGCCCTGCGCGCGCCGTACGGCTGCGCCCGGTGGGCGATGGGGAGCTTGGGCTGCAGTACCGCGTCGTGCACGGCTATCGGCGCGCCTTCCGGATGGCGGGCGAGGGGCCGGCGCTGGTGCTGATCCACGGCATAGGGGACACCTCCGAGACTTGGGCCGAACTCATCCCCGACCTCGCTCGCACGCACACCGTGATCGCCCCCGACCTGCTCGGCCACGGCGCCTCGGACAAGCCGCGCGCGGACTACTCGGTGGCCGCGTACGCGAACGGCGTGCGCGATCTGCTCACCACACTGGGCATCGAGTCGGCGACGCTGCTCGGGCACTCGCTGGGCGGGGGAGTGGCGATGCAGTTCGCCTACCAGTTCCCTGAGCGCACGGAACGGCTGATCCTGGTCAGCGCCGGTGGGGTGGGCCGCGAGGTCAATCCCGTACTGCGGCTGGTCTCGCTGCCGGGCGCCCATCTGATGCTGTCGACGCTGCGGCTGCCGGGTATGCGGCTTCAAGTCGAGCTGGCAGTGGGCCTGATGAGGCTCCTGGGCACCGATCTCGGCCAGGACGCGCGGGAACTGCTCACCCTCGTTGACGCCCTCCCCGATGCGACCTCGCGCAACGCCTTCATCCGTACCTTGCGGGCGGTCGTCGACTGGCGCGGGCAGGTGGTCACCATGCTGGACCGCTGCTATCTGACCGAGGGCATGCCGACCATGCTGCTGTGGGGCGACCGGGACAGCGTGGTGCCGGTGCGGCACGCGTACGGCGCGCACGAGACCATGCCCGGCAGCCGACTGGAGATCTTCGAAGGGGCGGGCCACTTCCCGTTCCACGCCGACGCCGCTCGCTTCGTCGCCCTGGTCGAGGAGTTCACCAGCACCACGGACCCCGCCGACTGGAGCCGCGAGAACTGGCGTGAGCTGCTGCGGGCAGGTCGGCCCGGTACGGCGGCCGGTCAGCCGGACACGGCCAGGACGCGCGCGGTGGAACGGGATCTGCGGGAGGCGAGCGAACGCAGCGCGACCTAGCTCGACCCGAGGAGGCGCCGAGGTGCTGACGTGCCCTGGGTCAGCCCTGCGGCCCGAGATAACCGAGTGACGCCTCGATCCGCCCCGCCAGATGGTCCCGCTGCCCGCGCACCGAGGAAACCGCCAGCCACGTACGGCACTTGCTGGCCAGCAGCAGCCCGAAGCTCTCGGCCTCCTGCTCCTCGGCCTGGTCGAAGTGGCTGCGGGCGGCGACCTTCAGGATCGTCGAGTGCAGATCGGCGTCGTCGTCGAGGAGACGGGCCGCCACGCTGGCGCCCTCGACGCTGTGGCTGCAGTGCCCGGCCTTCATGTGCCACAGCTCGTGGCCGAGGATGACCAGCTGGTGGTCGGGCGCGGTGCGTTCCTCGATCACGACGAGGTCCTGGTCGGCCATGTCCAGCCACAGTCCGCTGGCGGTGCCGGGCGGGAAGGCGGCCGTACGGAAGTGGACGGGCCGGCCGCGGCGTCTGCTCATCGCGCCGCACAGGGCGCCGTACAGCTTCGTGGGCGGCGAGGGTGCGGGGAGCGTCAGCTCCGCGACCAACTCGCCGCACAGGCGGCGCATTTCCCTACCGATGCCCACAGTTCTCCCGTTCTCCCCCCGGCTTTCCCCCCGGATCACGACTCGGGCCGCTTGACGCTTTCCAAGAGCATGTCCAGCCACTCCGCGACCTTGTCGCGATGCTGGTCGGTGGGCAGTTGGGCGGCCCGCCAGGCGATGCCGCGCACCCCGTGGTCCTGCAGCAGTCTCTCCAGCGGGTCCTCGGCCGCCTGGGCCGCCTCGCGCTCCGCGAGCTTCTGCAGCAGGTCCTGCTCGGTGCGCTGGAGTGCGCCCGCGAGCGCCTCGGGGTCCTCGGCCGTGAGGAATCCGGCGTGGACGCGGAAGAAGCGCTGGATGGCATCGCAGTGCTCCATGGTGGGGCGCCGGTCGCCGTTGATGAGGGCTCCCGCCTGCTGCCGTGACATGCCCGCGCCGTCGGCGATCTCCTGCTGGGTGTACCTGCGGCCGTTCGGCTTGACGCGGGTGCGGCGCAGGAGGTCGAGTCGTTGCAGGAACCGGGCCTGTACGTCGGGCTCTCCCGCGGGGCGGCCGCTGAGCAGCGCCTTGACCACGGGCTCCGGGACGCCGGACGCCACGGACAGCCGGCCGGTGCCGAAGACCTCCGCGTGCGGTACGCCGAGCCGGTCGGCGAGCGCGGCGACGCGAGCGACGACGGCCGGCAGCTCAGCCGTCGGTATGACGCCCGGACCCTCGATGCCATCCGTCACCGACAGATCTCCTAAAGCTCTCACAGGCTTCTCACAAGCGGTCGCGGTGAACTGGACGGAGATTACCGGGTAGTTCGAACTCACATCCAGGTCTCGCCACAACTGTGGCCAATTTCAGCCGTCAACAGGCATGGAATGCCACGATAGTTGACACCGCTCCGGCCCGGGCAGCAGGATCAAGGCGCCGCGTGAAGGCCGCATAGGCAAGAGGGGTGACCTCCCGATGGCATATCAGGCAGGTGGGCAGCGGTCCGTACCGCGGCCCGTCCCCGAGAGGCCCGAGGCCGAGGCGTATCTGCGGGACTACGCCACCCTCGTCGAAGCCGTGCCCTTCCCGTCCGTCATCGTCGACCACCGCTGGGACGTCGTTCTGGCGAACACTGCTTTCGCGTCACTTTTCCGTGGCGTGGGCCCGCATCCGACGGCCATGCCCGACGACAACTTCCTCAAGTTCGTGCTCTTCCACCCGGACGCGAGCACCGTCCTCGGCGACCACGAGTCCGGCTGGTGCCTGCCGATGCTGGCCCGCTTCGCGGCCGCGGTGGAGCGGCACGGTCACGATCACGGTGTGCAGGCCATCCGCCGGGAGATCGCCCAGGACCCGATCATGGAGGCCGCCTACCGGCAGGGCCTGCCGCACTGGATCCGCGCGGTCGGCGAGCGGGCGGCCGAACTGGACGGCGCCGTACGGCCGCTGCTGCACCCCGATCCGCGCTGGGGTGCCACCGACTGCCGGGTCGTCGACGAGACACCCGGGACCCTTCAGGAGCTGGGCTACACCCGGCTGACGCTGGTCCTGCGCGAGGTGCGCCGTGACCGGCCCAGGGTGCGCGGGGCCCGATCCGCCGCGGGCCACCTGCGCGTGGTGCCCGCCCCCGAGGACTGAACGGGGCACCGTCGGCGTTCAGGTCGCCGGCGGCGCCCCGTCAGCACGATTTCCGGTACGCAGACGTCGTCGCTCTGTTCCGTCACAGGGTGGTGTGTGACATAGTACTGGCGTGAGCGAGCGACTGACCTGCGACGTCGTGGTCGTCGGAGCCGGGATGGTGGGCGCGGCCTGCGCCCTGTACGCGGCTCGGGCGGGCCTCGCCGTGATCCTCGTCGACCGTGGCCCGGTGGCCGGCGGCACCACCGGCGCCGGCGAGGGCAACCTCCTTGTCTCCGACAAGGAGCCGGGCCCCGAGCTCGACCTCGCGCTGCTGTCCGGCCGTCTCTGGGGTGAGCTGGCGCAGGAGTTCGGGCCGGCCGTCGAGTACGAGGCGAAGGGCGGCGTCGTCGTGGCCTCGTCCCCGGACGGGCTCGCGGTGCTGGAGCGGTTCGCCGACGGGCAGCGGGCCGCCGGGGTCGCCGCCGAGCCGGTCATGGGCGACCGCCTGTACGACCTCGAACCCCACCTGGCCCCCGGCCTCCCGGGCGCCGTCCACTACGCCCAGGACTGCCAGGTCATGCCCGCCCTGGCCGCCGCCCACCTCGTCCGCACCTCGGGCGCCCGCCTCCTCACCGGCCGGACGGTGACGGACGTCCTGCGCACGCGGGACGGTGCCGTACGCGGGGTCCGCACCGACAAGGGCGACATCCACGCCCCGGCCGTCGTGAACGCGGCCGGCACCTGGGGCGGCGAACTCGCCGCACGCGCGGGCGCCCACCTTCCCGTCCTCCCGAGACGCGGCTTCGTCCTCGTCACCGAACCGCTGCCGCGCCTGGTCCGCCACAAGGTGTACGCCGCCGACTATGTGGCCGACGTCGCCAGCGACTCGGCCGCGCTGCAGACCTCTCCCGTCGTCGAGGGCACGGCGGCGGGCCCGATCCTGATCGGCGCGAGCCGGGAGCGCGTCGGCTTCGACCGGACGTTCTCCCTGCCCGTCGTACGGGCGCTGGCGGCGGGCGCGACGCGGCTGTTCCCGTTCCTCGCCGATGTTCACGCCATGCGCGCCTACCTGGGCTTCCGCCCCTACCTGCCCGATCACCTGCCCGCCGTCGGCCCCGACCCCCGGGTGCCCGGCCTGCACCACGCCTGCGGCCACGAGGGCGCCGGCATCGGACTGGCCACCGGCACCGGCCACTTGATCGCACAGGCCCTGACCGAGAAGACCCCCGACCTCGACCTGACGCCGTTCCGCCCCGACCGCTTCGCCGAGGAGGCCGCGTGAGAACCCCACTGGAGCTTGCCGACGCCCAGCCGGGACCGGCCTTCACGGTCACCCTGGACGGCCGCGAGATCGAGGCACTGCCCGGGCAGACGGTCGCCGCCGCGCTCTGGGCGGCCGGGATCACCTCCTGGCGGAGCACCCGGGGCGAGGGCCGCCCCCGTGGCGTCTTCTGTGGCATCGGCGTCTGCTTCGACTGCCTCGTCACCGTCAACGACCGCCCGAACCAGCGGGCCTGTCTGCTGCCGCTGCACCCGGGCGACGCCATCCGGACGCAGGAGGGGACGGGCCACGATGACTGATCTCGCGGTGATCGGCGCGGGTCCGGCAGGCCTCGCCGCGGCCCTGGCGGCCACAGCGCAGGGCGTACGGGTCGCGCTCGTCGACTCGGCGGCGGAAGCGGGCGGGCAGTTCTACCGTCAGCCCGCCCCCGCACTTCGCGCCAGGCGCCCGCAGTCCCTGCACCACCAGTGGCGCACCTGGGAGCGGCTGCGGGACGGGCTGGCCCGCAGCGACATCCGCTTCCTGACGGATCATCACGTCTGGGGTGTGGAACGGGACTCCGACGGCTTCACCGTGCACGCGCTGCTCGGCCCCGAGCAGCGGGAGCCGGCCACGGTGCACGCGCGCGCCGTACTCCTCGCCACCGGCGGTTACGAGCGGGTGCTGCCCTTCCCCGGCTGGACCCTGCCCGGTGTCGTCACCGCCGGTGGTGCGCAGGCGATGCTCAAGGGCGGGCTCGTGGTACCGGGGCGCACGGCGGTCGTCGCCGGGACCGGGCCGCTGCTGCTGCCCGTGGCGACCGGACTGGCCGCTGCGGGCGTCGAGATCGCGGCGCTCGTCGAGGCGGCGGGCCCCAAGTCCCTCGTACGGCACGGTCGGGCGCTGGCCGCCAAGCTGCCCGAGGGCGCCGGATATGCGGCCCGCCTCCTGCGCCACCGCGTCCGACTCCTCGCCCGGCACACGGTCGTCCGCGCCCACGGCGACGACCGGCTCACCGGGGTCACCGTCGCCGCCCTCGACGCCGACGGGCGCGTCCGGCCCGGCACCGAGCGGCACCTGTCCTGCGACACCCTCGCTGTCGGGCACGGCATGCTCCCGCACACCGACCTCGCCGAGACCCTCGGCTGCCGCCTGGACGGGCTGACGGTCGCCGTAGACGACGAGCAGCGCACGGATGTGCCCGGCGTGTGGGCGGCGGGGGAGTCCACCGGCATCGGCGGCTCCGCACTCGCCCTCGCCGAGGGCCACATCGCCGGACTCTCCGCCGCCGCACGACTGAAGGGCACGGAACCCGACCCGGCGCGGTGGGCAGGGGCCGCCAAGTCCCGTACCGGACTCCGCAGGATCGCCGCCGCCCTCGACGCCGCGTACCCGCCGCCCGCGCACTGGAGCGAGCAGGTCACCGACGACACCCTCGTCTGCCGCTGCGAGGAGGTCACCGCCGGTGCCGTCCGCGAGGCCGTGGACGAACTCGGGGCGGGCGACGTCCGCACCGTGAAACTGCTGACCCGCGCCGGAATGGGCTGGTGCCAGGGACGCGTGTGCGGGCCGGCGGTCGCCGGGCTCGCCGGATGCGAACTCACCCCGTCCCGGCGGCCGTTCGCACGTCCCGTACCGCTCGGCGTACTCGCCGGACAGCACGACAACGCCACTCGGAGAGGACCCTCATGACCGACCACCGTCCCTGGCGCGGAGTTCTCGTCGCCACCGCGCTCCCGCTCGACGACGACCTCCGCGTCGACCACGGCAAGTACGCCGAGCACTGTGCCTGGCTGGTCGAGAACGGCTGTGACGGCGTCGTACCGAACGGCTCCCTCGGGGAGTACCAGGTCCTCACACCCGAAGAGCGGACGAAGGTCGTTCAGACGGCCGTCGCCGCGATCGGCGGCTCGCGGGTGATGCCGGGTGTGGCCGCCTACGGCTCGGCCGAGTCCCGCCGCTGGGCCGAACAGGCTCGTGACGCGGGCTGCGAGTCCGTGATGCTGCTGCCGCCCAACGCCTACCGTGCCGACGAGCGGTCGGTGCTGTCGCACTACGCGGAGGTCGCCAAGGCAGGCATCCCGGTCGTGGCCTACAACAACCCCATCGACACCAAGGTCGACCTCGTACCGGAACTGCTCGCGAAGCTGCACGGCGAGGGGTGCATCCAGGCGGTCAAGGAGTTCTCCGGCGACGTCCGCCGCGCCTACCAGCTCGCCGAACTCGCCCCGGAACTCGACCTGTTGATCGGCGCCGACGACGTCCTGCTGGAGCTTGCCCTTGCCGGTGCCAAGGGCTGGGTCGCCGGTTACCCGAACGCGTTGCCGAGGTCCACGGCGGAGCTGTACCGCGCGGCCGTCGGCGGCGACCTCGCCACCGCCAAGCAGCTCTACGCGCAGCTGCACCCGCTGCTGCGCTGGGACTCCAAGGTCGAGTTCGTGCAGGCCATCAAGCTGTCCATGGACGTCGTCGGCCGCCACGGGGGACGCTGCCGGCCACCGCGGGTGCCGCTGCTGCCGGAGCAGGAGGCGACGATCCGCGCCGCCACCGAGAAGGCCGTCGCAGCAGGGCTCGCGTAACCCACCCGAGGAGACCCGATCATGCGTAGCAAACTCGTCCTGCACGCCGTCGACTCGCACACCGAGGGCATGCCCACCCGGGTGATCACCGGCGGCATCGGCACGATCCCGGGCGCGACCATGAACGAGCGGCGTCTGTACTTCCGAGAGCACCGCGACGACATCAAGCAGCTCCTGATGAACGAGCCGCGCGGCCACTCGGCGATGAGCGGCGCGATCCTCCAGCCGCCCACCCGTCCCGACTGCGACTGGGGCGTGCTCTACATCGAGGTCTCCGGCTATCTGCCGATGTGCGGGCACGGCACGATCGGAGTGGCGACCGTGCTCGTCGAGACCGGCATGGTCGAGGTCGTCGAGCCGGTCACCACGATCCGGCTCGACACCCCGGCGGGCCTGGTCGTCGCCGAGGTCGCGGTGGAGGACGGCGCCGCGAAGGCGGTCACCCTCCAGAACGTGCCGTCCTTCTCCGTCGCCCTCGACCGCAAGATCACCCTGGCCGACGGGCGCACGGTGACATACGACATGGCATACGGCGGCAACTTCTACGCCATCCTGCCGCTGGAACAGTTCGGGCTGCCCTTCGACCGGTCCCGCAAGGACGACATCCTGCAAGCCGGCCTCTCCCTCATGGCGGCGATCAACGCCGAGGAGGAGCCCGTGCACCCGGAGAACCCCTCCATCCGCGGCTGCCACCACGTCCACCTGATCGCCCCCGGCGCCAACGCCCGCCGCTCCCGGCACGCCATGGCGATCCACCCCGGCTGGTTCGACCGCTCACCCTGCGGCACGGGCACCAGCGCACGCATGGCGCAGTTGCACGCGCGCGGTGAACTCCCGCTGCACACCGAGTTCGTGAACGAGTCATTCATCGGCACCCACTTCACCGGCCGCCTCCTCGGCACCACCGAGGTCGCGGGCCGGCCGGCCGTCCTGTCGAGCTTCACCGGCCGGGCCTGGATCACGGGCACGGCGCAGTATCTGCTCGATCCTTCCGACCCGTTCCCGGCCGGGTTCGTGCTCTGAGCGTCGACGATAATGTGCCGCGTACCGCGTGACATTGCACAGCTAGGAGAGTCATGGCCGCCCAGCGCACCAGCGCCCCGCCCGCCGCAGCCGGCCCGGCGCTGCCCTCCCTGGGCGGCAAGAAGAGCAGCTACCGGGAGCGGGTCGCCGACGCCCTGCGGGCCGCGCTGATCGCCGGAGAGCTGCGCCCGGGCGAGGTCTACTCGGCGCCCACGCTCGCCGCCCGCTTCGGCGTCTCGGCGACCCCGGTGCGCGAGGCCATGCTGGACCTGGCCAAGGAGGGCCTGGTCGACACCGTCCCCAACAAGGGATTCCGGGTCACCGCGGTCTCCGAGAAACAGCTCGACGAGTACACCCACATCCGCGCGCTCATCGAGATCCCCACGGTGGTGGAGCTGGCCAGGACCGCCGACAAGGTGTCCCTGGAGGCGCTGCGCCCCGCCGCCCGGGAGATCGTGCAGGCCGCGGTCTCCGGTGACCTCATCGCCTACGTCGAGGCCGACACCCGCTTCCACCTCGGCCTGCTCGCCCTGGCCGGCAACGCGCACCTCGTCGAGGTCGTCGGCGACCTCCGCAAGCGTTCCCGTCTCTACGGCCTCACCGCGCTCGTCCAGGCGGGCCGTCTGCTGGCCTCCGCCGAGGAGCACCTCGAACTGCTCGACGCGTTGATCGCCCGCGACGAGAAGGCCGTGCGCGAGGTCATGACCCGCCACCTGGGACACGTTCGCGGACTCTGGGCAGCGAAGAAATAGACGCCGCCGACTGAGTGCATTGACGCAAGCCACTTGCATTATTTGCGCTATTCTTGCGTGCATGACGCGACGACTTGCGGAAGTGGCGAAGAAGGTCGGGGTCAGCGAGGCCACGGTCAGCCGGGTGCTCAACGACAAGCCCGGCGTCTCCGAGGCCACCCGGCAGGCAGTGCTCTCGGCTCTGGATGTCCTCGGCTACGAGCGGCCCACGCAACTGCGCGGGGAACGCGCCCGGCTCGTCGGCCTGGTCCTCCCCGAGCTGCAGAACCCGATCTTCCCCGCGTTCGCCGAAGTGATCGGCGGGGCGCTCGCCCAGCTCGGGCTGACGCCGGTGCTGTGCACGCAGACCAAGGGCGGGGTGTCCGAGGCCGACTATGTCGCGCTGCTGCTGCAACAGCAGGTCTCCGGGGTCGTTTTCGCCGGCGGGCTGTACGCCCAGGCGGACGCACCGCACGACCACTACAAGGAGCTCGCCGACCGCAACATCCCGGTCGTGCTGGTCAACGCGGCCATCGAGCACCTGGGCTTCCCGGCCGTGTCCTGCGACGACGCCGTGGCCGTCGAGCAGGCCTGGCGGCATCTGGTCTCGCTGGGCCACGAGCGCATAGGGCTGGTGCTCGGGCCGGGCGACCATGTGCCGTCGGCGCGCAAACTGGCCGCCGCGCGGGGCGTCGCCGGGGAGCTGCCCGAGGAGCACGTGGCGCGGGCCATCTTCTCGATCGAGGGCGGTCATGCGGCGGCCTCCCGGCTGATCGACCGGGGCGTCACCGGCATCATCTGTGCCAGCGACCCGCTCGCGCTCGGAGCGGTCAGGGCCGCCCGCCGCAAGGGACTTGACGTACCGTCACAGATTTCCGTGGTCGGGTACGACGACTCGGCGTTCATGAACTGCACGGAGCCTCCCCTGACCACCGTCCGCCAGCCCATCGAGGCCATGGGGAGGGCGGCGGTGGAGCTGCTGAACGCGCAGATCGCGGGCACCGCCGTAGCGGCCGAGGAGCTGCTCTTCGAGCCGGAACTGGTGGTGCGGGGGTCGACGGCGCAGGCTCCTCGCACCTGACGTCCGCTTGGAAGTTCCGGGCATCCATCCAACTGTTAAAAAATTTCAAATCTCGCGCGACATCTTGCGGACCGATGTCGCCGGTGCTTGAGTGTGCGGCGCCCACCGCTCCTGCCCAGAGGGGTCCACCGATGAGAAGCACCGGGTTCCGCCGTACCTTTGCCGCGCTGAGCGTCTGCTCCCTCGCTCTGGCCGTCTCCGCCTGCGGGTCGAGCGACGACTCGGCGAGCGGAAAGACGCGCATCACGGTCAACTGCATGCCGCCCAAGAGCGCCAAGGTCGACCGGCAGTTCTTCGAGCAGGACATCGCGTCCTTCGAGAAGCAGAACCCGGACATCGACGTCGTGGCCCATGACGCGTTCCCCTGCCAGGACCCGAAGACGTTCGACGCCAAGCTCGCCGGCGGGCAGATGGAGGACGTCTTCTACACGTACTTCACGGACGCCCGGCACGTCGTCGACATCAACCAGGCGGCCGATCTCACGCCGTACCTCAAGGAGTTGAAGAGCTACGAGACCATCCAGCAGCAGCTGCGCGACATCTACACCGTCGACGGCAAGGTCTACGGCATCCCGCGCACCGGCTACTCGATGGGCCTGATCTACAACAAGAAGCTCTTCACCGAGGCCGGTCTCGACCCCGAGAAGCCCCCGGCGACCTGGGCGGAGCTGCGCGCCGCGGCCGAGAAGATAGCCGGCCTCGGCAACGGCACCGTCGGATACGCCGACTACAGCGCCCAGAACCAAGGGGGCTGGCACTTCACCGCCGAGCTCTACTCCCAGGGCGGGGACGTGGTGAGCGCCGACGGCAAGCAGGCCACGATCGACACCCCCGAGGGCCGCGCCGTGCTGCAGAACCTGCACGACATGCGCTGGACCGACAACTCGATGGGCAGCAAGCAGCTCCTCGTCATCAACGACGTCCAGCAGATGATGGGCTCCGGCAAGCTCGGCATGTACCTCTCCGCCCCCGACAACATCCCGATCCTGGTCAAGGAGAAGGGCGGCAACTACAAGGACCTCGCCCTCGCTCCCATGCCCGGCGGCAAGGGCACGCTCATCGGCGGCGACGGCTACCTGTTCAACAAGAAGGCCGACCCCGAGCAGATCCGCGCCGGACTGAAGTGGCTGGACCACATGTTCCTCACCCCCGGAGACGGCTTCCTCGGCGACTACGCCCGCGCCAAGAAGAACGACGCCCCCGTCGGACTGCCCGAACCCCGTCTGTTCTCCGGCGCCGCCGACGCCAAGGACCAGCAGGTCAAGGAGGCCAACGCGAACGTCCCGGTGGACAACTACCAGGCCTTCCTCGACGGCAACCAGAGCCTCGACATGAAGATCGAGCCGCCGAGCGCCCAGCAGATCTACTCCGTCCTCGACGGTGTCGTCTCCGCCGTCCTCACCAAGAAGGACGCCGACCTCGACCAGCTCCTGAAGGACGCCTCAGGCAAGATCGACGGCATTCTGGCGCGAGGCTGACGGGCCATGACCAGGACGGCTCAGCGCCGGACCGTCGAGAAGGTCGCGGTCCGCCCGATGCAGGCGCCGCCCCCGGCAGGGGACCGGAGGCGGCGCCGCCTCACCGACCAGGTGCGTGCCTACGGCTTCCTCCTCGGCGGTCTGGTCTGCTTCGCCCTCTTCTCCTGGTACCCGGCGATCCGGGCCGTCGTGATCGCCTTCCAGAAGTACACGCCCGGCAGCGAGCCCGAGTGGGTCGGCACCGCCAACTTCACCCGCGTCTTCGCCGACCCGGAGTTCGCGGCGGCCTGGCGCAACACCCTCACCTTCACACTGCTCGCCCTGCTGATCGGCTTCGCGATCCCTTTCGTACTCGCCCTGGTCCTCAACGAGTTGCGGCACGCCAAGGCGTTCTTCCGGGTCGTGGTCTATCTGCCGGTGATGATCCCGCCGGTGGTCAGCGCGCTGCTGTGGAAGTGGTTCTACGACCCCGGCACCGGCCTCGCCAACGAGACGCTGCGCTTCCTTCACCTGCCGACCTCGAACTGGTCCAACGGCGCCGACACCGCGCTCATCTCCCTGGTGATCGTGGCCACTTGGGCCAACATGGGCGGCACCGTACTGATCTACCTCGCGGCGCTCCAGTCCATCCCGGGGGAGCTGTACGAGGCGGCCGAACTCGACGGTGCGAGCCTGCTGCAACGCATCCGCCACGTCACGATCCCGCAGACCCGCTTCGTCATCCTGATGCTGATGCTCCTTCAGATCATCGCCACGATGCAGGTCTTCACCGAACCGTTCGTGATCACCGGCGGCGGCCCCGAGAACGCCACGGTGACTGTCCTCTACCTGATCTACAAGTACGCCTTCCTCTACAACGACTTCGGCGGCGCCTGCGCCCTGAGCGTCCTGCTGCTCGCGCTCCTCGGCGCCTTCTCCGCCGTATACCTGCGTCTGACGCGCACCGAAGGGGAGGGCACATGACCACCCGGACCCTCGTCTCCCCGGCCACCCTGGCCCGCCCGCGCGGCAGGGCCGTCTACTGGTCCGTCTTCACCGGCACCGTCCTGCTCTTCACGCTGGCCTTCCTCTTCCCCGTCTACTGGATGGCGACGGGCGCGATGAAGTCACCGGACGAGGTGGCGCGCACGCCGCCCACCGTCGTCCCCGAGCAGTGGCACCTCAGCGGATACACGGACGCGTGGGACCTGATGCAGCTGCCGGCCCATCTGTGGAACACGGTGGTCCAGGCCGCCGGTGCCTGGGTGTTCCAGCTGGTGTTCTGCACGGCCGCCGCCTATGCGCTGTCCAGGCTGCGGCCGGTCTTCGGCAAGGTGGTCCTCGGCGGCATCCTCGCCACGCTGATGGTCCCCGCCCAGGCCCTGGTCGTGCCGAAGTACCTGACCGTGTCGGACCTCGGACTGCTCAACGACCCCCTGGCCATCTGGCTGCCGGCCGTCGCCAACGCCTTCAACCTCTATCTGCTGAAGCGGTTCTTCGACCAGCTCCCGCGCGATGTCCTGGAGGCCGCCGAGATCGACGGCGCGGGGAAGCTGCGCACCCTGTGGTCCATCGTGCTGCCGATGTCCCGGCCGGTCCTGGGGGTCGTCTCGATCTTCGCCCTCGTGGCCGTGTGGCAGGACTTCCTCTGGCCGCTGATGGTCTTCTCCGACACCGACAAGCAGCCGATCAGCGTCGCGCTCGTCCAGCTGTCGCAGAACATCCCGCTGACCGTGCTCATCGCCTCCATGGTGATCGCCAGCATCCCCATGGTCGCCATGTTCCTGGTCTTCCAGCGGCACATCATCGCCGGGATCGGCGCGGGCAGCAGCAAGGGCTGATGTCCCCAGGACGTCCTCCTCCTTCCGACAGAAAGGGCCGCACCGTGCCACAGCCCCGTCACGCCTCTGCACAGTGGTGGCGTTCCGCCGTCATCTACCAGGTCTACGTCCGCAGCTTCGCGGACGGCGACGGCGACGGCACCGGCGACCTCGCGGGCGTCCGCGCCCGGCTGCCGTACCTCGCCGGACTCGGCGTGGACGCCCTGTGGTTCACGCCCTGGTACGTCTCCCCGATGAAGGACGGCGGCTACGACGTCGCCGACTACCGCGCCATCGACCCGGCGTTCGGCACCCTCGCCGAGGCGGAGAAGCTCATCGCCGAGGCCCGGGAGCTGGGCATCCGCACCATCGTCGACATCGTGCCCAACCACGTCTCCGACCAGCACCCGTGGTTCCGCTCGGCCCTCGCCGACGGCCCGGAGCGCGCCCTGTTCCACTTCCGCCCGGGACGCGGCCCGCACGGCGAACTCCCGCCCAACGGCTGGCGGTCCGAGTTCGGCGGCCCCGCCTGGAGCCGGCTCCCCGACGGCGACTGGTATCTCCACCTCTTCGCCCCCGAGCAGCCCGACCTCGACTGGTCCCACCCGGCCGTGCGCCAGGAACACGAGGACATCCTGCGCTTCTGGTTCGAGCGCGGCGTCGCCGGCGTCCGCATCGACTCGGCCGCCCTCCTCGTCAAGGACCCCGACCTGCCGGACTTCACCGAGGGCGAGGCCCCGCACCCGTACGTCGACCGCGACGAACTCCACGACGTCTACCGCTCCTGGCGCGCGATCGCCGACGAGTACGGCGGCATCTTCGTCGGCGAGGTCTGGCTCCCCGACACCGAACGCTTCGCCCGCTATCTGCGCCCCGACGAACTCCACACCGCCTTCAACTTCTCGTTCATGACCTGCCCCTGGGACGCCGGGCGGCTGCGCGGGGCCATCGACGAGACGATCGCCGAGCACGCGCCCGTGGGCGCCCCCGCGACGTGGGTGCTGTGCAACCACGACGTGACCCGCACGGTCACCCGGTACGGCCGCGCCGACACCGGCTTCGACTTCGCCACCAAGGCCTTCGGCACCCCGACCGACCTCGCGCTCGGCACCCGCCGCGCCCGGGCGGCCGCGCTGCTCTCGCTGGCCCTGCCGGGAGCCGTCTACGTCTACCAGGGCGAGGAGCTCGGCCTGCCCGAGGCCGACATCCCCCTCGACCGCATCGAGGACCCCATGCACACCCGCTCCGGTGGCATCGACCCGGGCCGGGACGGCTGCCGGGTCCCGTTGCCGTGGGCCGCCGAGGCGCCGTACGCGGGCTTCGGCTCACGCGAGGAGCCGTGGCTGCCGCAGCCCGCCGACTGGGCGTCGTACGCCGCCGACCGTCAGGCGGCGGACCCCGGTTCGATGCTCGCCCTGTACCGCCGGGCGATCGAGCTCCGGGCGGCGTTCGGCGACGGCCCGCTGGTCTGGCTGCCCGCACCCGACGGCGTGCTCGCCTTCACCCGAGGGCGGGGCGCCACCTGCGTGGTGAATCTCGCGGACGCCCCGGCCGACCTGCCCGCCCACACCGGACTCCTGCTCGGCAGCGGCCCGTTGGACACCGAGGGGCGGCTGCCGAAGGACACCGCGGTCTGGCTGCGCGCCTGACACCGCGGCCCGCTCATCCCCGTACCCCCACCACGAAGGGATCAGCACATGCAGCAGCACACACATGGAGCTGTCAGGCCCATGACAGTAGCGGCATCGGCCGCCATGGTCGTCGCCCTCGCCGGCGGTCTGCTCACCGCGATGGCCCCCGCCGCCCAGGCCGCGTCCGGCGCGACCCTCCCCTTCACCTCCGTCGAAGCCGAGTCCGCCACCACGACCGGCGCGAAGATCGGCCCCGACCACACCCAGGGCACCCTCGCCTCCGAGGCCTCCGGACGCCAGGCCGTACGCCTCACCGCAGGCCAGCGGGTCGAGTTCACGGTCCCGCGCGCCGCCAACGCCGTGAACGTCGCCCACAGCGTCCCCGACGGCCAGTCCGGCACCTTGGACGTGTACGTCAACGGCCAGAAGATCGCGAAGACCCTCGCGGTCACCTCGAAGTACTCCTACGTAGACACCGGCTGGATCCCGGGTGCCAAGACGCACCACTTCTACGACAACGCCCGCCTGCTGCTCGGCCAGAACGTGCAGGCGGGCGACAAGGTGGCCTTCCAGGCGACGGGCACCCAAGTGACCGTCGATGTCGCCGACTTCGAGCAGGCCGCGGCGCCGACGGGGCAGCCCGCCGGATCGGTGTCCGTCACCTCCAAGGGTGCCGACCCCAGTGGCCAGGGGGACTCGACCCAGGCCTTCCGCGAGGCCATCGCCGCCGCGCAGGGCGGGGTGGTGTGGATCCCGCCGGGCGAGTACCGGCTGACCTCGTCCCTGAACGGCGTGCAGAACGTGACCCTCCAGGGTGCCGGGCACTGGCACTCGATCGTGCGCAGCTCCCGCTTCATCGACCAGTCCAGCTCCTCCGGGAAGGTCCACATCAAGGACTTCGCGGTGATCGGTGAGGTCACCGAGCGGGTCGACTCCAACCCGGACAACTTCGTCAACGGCTCACTGGGGCCGGGGAGTTCCGTCTCCGGCATGTGGCTCCAGCACCTCAAGGTCGGCCTCTGGCTGCTGGGCAACAACGACAACCTCGTCGTCGAGAACAACCGGTTCCTCGACATGACCGCCGACGGACTCAACCTCAACGGCAATGCCCGCGGCGTCCGCGTCCGGCACAACTTCCTGCGCAACCAGGGCGACGACGCGCTCGCCATGTGGTCGCTGCACGCGCCGGACACCGACAGCAGCTTCGAGAACAACACGATCACGCAGCCGAACCTCGCCAACGGCATCGCGATCTACGGCGGCACCGACATCACGGTCAAGGACAACCTGATCTCCGACACCAACGCGCTGGGCAGCGGCATCGCGATCTCCAACCAGAAGTTCCTGGACCCCTTCCACCCGCTGGCCGGCACGATCACCGTCGACGGCAACACGCTGGTCCGCACGGGCGCGATGAACCCCAACTGGAACCACCCCATGGGCGCCCTGCGCGTCGACTCCTACGACAGCGCCATCGAGGCGAACGTCCGGATCACCAACACGACCATCACCGACAGCCCGTACAGCGCCTTCGAGTTCGTCTCGGGCAGCGGGCGTGGCTTCGCGGCCAAGAACATCACCGTCGAGGGCGCGACCGTGCGCAACACGGGCACGGTCGTCGTCCAGGCCGAGGCCCCGGGCGCCGCCACCTTCCGCAACGTCACGGCCACTGCCGTGGGCGCCGCGGGCATCTACAACTGCCCCTACCCGTCCGGCTCGGGCACTTTCACCCTCACCGACGGCGGCGGCAACTCCGGCTGGAGCAGCACCTGGTCCGACTGCTCGACCTGGCCGCAGCCCGGCCAGGGCAACCCCGACCCCGACCCCGACCCGGCCCGCAATCTCGCCCAGGGCCGCCCGGCCTCGGCCACCGGCTCGCAGGACGTCTACGCACCCGGCAAGGCGGCCGACGGGGACGCGAACAGCTACTGGGAGTCCGCCAACAACGCCTTCCCGCAGTCCTGGACGGTCGACCTCGGCGCCAACGAGGCGGTCCGCCGGCTGGTGCTGAAGCTGCCGCCGCAGCCGGCCTGGCAGGCCCGCGCCCAGACGCTGTCCGTCCAGGGCAGCGCGGACGGGTCGACGTACTCGACCGTGGTCGCGGCGAAGGACTACCGCTTCGACCCGGCGACCGGCAACACGGTCACGGTCTCCCTGCCGAGCGGCACGAGCCTGCGCCACCTGAGGCTGCACGTCACCGCCAACACGGGATGGCCCGCTGCCCAGTTCAGCGAGGTGGAGGCATATCTGTCCTGACCGCGTCCTGCACCACGTCCTGAGGTGTCCCGCGCTTCGCCGCCTGGATCTGCTCGTACACATGGGTACGCAGCTCGGCGAAGCGCGGATCCACCCGCGTGTGCAACTGGTCGCGTTCGGCGGGCAGATCGACCTTGAGCTGCTCCTGGACGACGGTCGGGGAGGATGACAGGACGAGCACCCGCTCGCCCAGGTACACGGCCTCGTCGATGTCATGGGTGACGAACAGGATCGTGATGCCGCGCTCCCGCCACAGCCCCCGGACCAGATCCTCCAGTTCGGCCCGCGTCTGCGCGTCCACCGCCGCGAACGGCTCGTCCATCAGCAGTACACGGGGCTCGTAGGCCAGCGCCCGGGCGATGGCGACCCGTTGCTGCATACCGCCGGACAGCTGCCACGGATACGCCCGGACGGCATCCGCCAGCCCGACCGACTCCAGCGCGTCCCGCACCAGCTCCCGCCGCCGCGACGCGCTCAAGTCTTTCTGTTTCAAGGGTAGTTCGACGTTCTCGCCGACCCGCATCCAAGGGAAGAGGCTGCGCCCGTACTCCTGGAACACGAACGCCATCCCGGGCGGCGGCCCGGTCACCCTGCGCTGCTCCAGGTGCACCTCACCGGCCGTCGGCGTGAGCAGTCCGCCGATGCACTTCAGCAGCGTCGTCTTGCCGCAGCCCGACGGGCCGACCAGACACACCAGTTCGCCGGCGTCGACGGTGAAGGTGAGGTCGCGGACCGCCTCCACCCGCCGCCCCGACCCCTCGTAGACCTTGCGCAGGCCGGATACGGCAAGAAGCGCGTGCATGGACCGCCCTTTCACGAGGTTCACGGCGACCGCCGGGCCGAGGCGCGCAGACCGTGGTACCAGCCGAGCACCCGCCGCTCGACCAACTGGAAGACGACCGACAGCACAAAGCCGAGCAGGCCGAGCACGAGAATGCCGGTCCACATGTCCGGGATCGCGAAACCGCGCTGGAACTGGACGATGGTGAAGCCGAGCCCGTTGCTGGCGGCGAACATCTCACTGATCACCATGAGGATGATGCCGATCGACAGGGCCTGGCGCAGGCCCGCGAAGATCTGCGGACCGGCCGAGCGCAGAACCACTTTCCGCAGCCGCGCCACGCCCGTGATGCCGTACGACCGTGCCGTCTCCGCCAGCACCGGGTCCACCGCCCGCACGCCCTCGACCGTGTTGAGCAGGACCGGCCAGACGCAGCCGCTCGCGATCACCGTGACCTTCATGGTGTCGCCGATGCCCGCGAACAGCATGATGACCGGCACCAGCACCGGCGGCGGCACCGCCCGCAGGAACTCCAGGACCGGCTCGCACACCGCACGCACCCGCCGGTAGGAGCCGATGACGGTACCGAGAGCCACGCCCACGACGGCCGCCAACGCGTAGCCGCCCGTCAGCCGCAGCACGCTGGGCAGGACGTCCGCACGCAGCCGCTCCGCCGTCCATACGTCCGGGAAGGCCTCCAGGATCGTCCGCAGGGGCGGCCAGTACACGTCCGTGCTGCCGGCCGAGGCCACCCACCAGACCGTGACCAGCACCGCCGGCAGCGCGCACGCGAACACCAGCCGCAGCAGCACGCGCGTCACACCGCCACCTCCCCGCGCACCGACTGATGCCACGCCAGCGCACGCCGCTCCACCGTCCGCGCGCCCACATTGATCAGCAGCCCCAGCAGCCCGGTCACCACGATCAGCGCATACATCTCGGGCACGGCCTGCGAGGCCTGCGCCACCCCGATGAGCTTGCCCAACCCCGGCGCTCCGATGATGAGTTCGGCGGTGATGGCGAGGATCAGCGCGACCGCCGCCGCCAGCCGCACGCCGGTCATCACGTACGGCAGCGCGGTCGGCCACAGCACATGCCGGATCCGCGCCCAGGTGCCGAGGCCGTACGACCGCGCCGTCTCGTCGGCGACGGGGTCGACGTCCTGGACGCCGTACAGCACCTGGATCAGCACCTGCCAGAACGAGGCGTAGACGACGAGCAGGAGCACCGAGCGCAGTTCGGTGCCGTACAGCAGCACCGCGAGCGGGATCAGGGCGACCGACGGGATCGGGCGCAGGAACTCGATCGTGGAGGCCGTCACCTCACGCAGATACGGCACGACCGAGACGACCACGCCGACCACGATGCCCGCGCAGGACGCGATCGCCAGGCCCAGCGCCCAGCCGGTGAGCGTGTCGCCGAGGGCGCTCCAGAAGGCCGGGTCGGTGACCTCGTCCGCGAGCGCCCCCGCGATACGGCTGGTCGGCGGGAAGTAGGCCTCCTTGACCAGACCGAGCCGAGGCATCGCCTCGCCCAGGGCGAGGAAGGCCGCGAGGCCGGCCGCACCGAGTGCGACGTTCACGCCCTTCACGGCAGCAGGGCGTCCAGGTCGGGCGTCTTCTTGAAGAGGCCGTCCTCCTCGCCGAGCTTCATGAGGGCCTCGATGGAGGAACGGTTCGGCTCGGCCGGCCACTTCGGGAGGACGACCTGCTCCAGCACCGCCGCCGGGATCTTGGTGTACGTCGTGACGATCTGCCGGGCCTCGTCCGGGTGGGCCTCGGCGTAGGCGAGGGACTCGGCGGTGGCCTCCTGGAACTTCTTGACCACGTCCGGGTTCTGCTGCGCGTACTGCGTGGAGGTGAAGTACATCGCGACGGTGAGTTCCGGCGCGACGTCGATCAACGGCGAGGCGATCTCGCGGCCGCCCTGGCTCCTGATGGTGGCGGTCGCCGGCTCGACCACGCACGCGGCGTCGATCTGGCCCTGGTCGAGGGCAGCGGGCATCTGGTCGAAAGCCATCTCGACGAGCTTCACCTTGTCGGGGTCGCCGCCCGCCTCGCGCACCGCCTGCCGCACCGCGGTCTCGTTGATGTTCTTCAGGGTGTTGATGGCGACCTTCTTGCCCTCCAGCTCCTTCGCCGACTTGACGGGGCTGTCCTTCTTGACCATGAGGCCGTTGAAGTCCTTGCCCCGCACGCCGGTCGACGCGATGCCGTTGGCGACGGCCTTCACGGGGACGCCGTTGGTCTGGGCGACCATCAGGGACGTCACGTTGCTGAACCCGAACTGGAACTGCCCGCTGACCACGCCGGGCACGATCGCCGCGCCGCCCTGAGCGGTCGTGAACTCCAGCTTGAGGCCGTGCTTTTCGAACAGCCCCTTCTGCTGCCCGAGATACAGCGGCGCGACATCGACGATCGGGATGACTCCGAGCTTGACGGTGGTGACTCCGCCGGACGACGCGCCCGCGTCCGGCGAGCCGTCGTCGGACGAGCCACAGGCCGTCGCGACGAGCAGCAGGGCGCCGGCGGTGAGACCGGCCGACAGACGACGCATGGCTCCTCCTGTACAGACAACGGTGCAGCGGTGTTCCGACAGGTTGTGCGCAAGGCGCACAGTAGTGCGCGGGAATGCCCTGCGGGAAGGTAGAAGTCTCAACGGAGACAGGGCAATTGGCAGGGCGGAGCGGGACGGAGCGGGATGGGTCGGGTCGGCGCCGGGCGCGTCGCCGACAACATTGTTGACACTATTGGAGGTGGCGATGCTTCCGGCAGACCGCGCACCACACTTCGTGAAGTCCTTCGAGCGCGGCCTCGCCGTCATCCGCTGCTTCGACGCCGACCATCCCGCCCGCACGCTCAGCGAGGTCGCCCACACCTGCGACCTGACCCGTGCCGCCGCCCGCCGGCTGCTGCTGACCCTCGCCGACCTCGGCTACGTCCACCAGGACGGCCGGCTCTTCCGCCTCACCCCGCGCGTGCTGGAACTCGGCTACTCCTACCTCTCCAGCTACACCCTGCCCCAGATCGCCGAGCCGCATCTCGAGCAACTCGTCGCGCAGGTACGGGAGTCGTCGTCGCTGTGCGTCCTCGACGGCGAGGACATCGTGTACGTGGCGCGGGTGCCGACCCGTCGCATCATGACCGCGTCGATCACGGTCGGCACGCGCTTCCCGGCGTACGTGACGTCCGTGGGCCGGGTGATCCTCGCTCATCTGCCGGACGAGGAGGTGGAACGCAGGCTGGAGCAGGCCGAGTTGAAGCCCCTCACCGCGCGCACGATCACCTCGCCGGACGCCCTGCGCGCGGAACTCGGCCGCGTTCGCCGGCAGGGCTACGCCGTCGTCGACCAGGAGCTGGAGGAGGGCCTCAGGTCGGTCGCCGCCCCGGTGCGGGACCGGGACGGCGAGGTGGTCGCGGCCGTCAACATCGCCGTGCACGCCGGGCGCAACTCGGCCGACTCCGTGTGCAGCGACCTGCTGCCGCACTTGCTGGCGACCGTCGCCGGGATCGAGGGCGACCTGCGGATCGCGAAGCCCGGGCGGGGCACATAGCGAGGCCGGTCACAGTTCCAGGCCGGTCACAGATCCAGACGGGTCACAGATCCAGGACCAGCCGCTTTCCCCGGCACCGCGACACGCAGATCATCATCGTCTCGCCGCTCTCCTGCTCCTCCCGCGTGAGCACGGAGTCCCGGTGGTCGGGGGAGCCGTCGAGGACGTCGGTCTCACAGGTGCCGCAGGTGCCCTCGGTGCAGGAGAAGAGCACCTCGATGCCGGCGGCGCGCACGGTGTCGAGGACGGACACGCCCGGCGCGACGGTGAGCGTCAGGCCGCTCCGCGCCAGCTCGACGTCGAACTCCCCGTTCTCGCCGACCGGTTGCTCCTTCGCCCGGAACCTTTCGACGCGCAGCACCTCCGACGGGCACCGCGCCTCGACGGCGTCCAGCAGGGGGCCGGGGCCGCAGCAGTAGACGAGGGTGCCGGCCGGGAGGTCGTCGAGCACCGAGGCCAGGTCCAGCAGCCCGGACTCGTCCTGCGGAGCGACGGTCACCCGTTCGCCGTACGGCCCCAACTCCTCGGCGAACGCCATGGATTGACGGGTGCGCCCGCCGTACAGCAACGTCCACGCGGCACCCGCCGCCTCGGCCGCGGCCAGTATCGGCAGGATCGGGGTGATACCGATGCCGCCGGCGATGAAGACGTAGCGGGAAGCGGACTCCAGCCGGAAGTGATTGCGCGGGCCGCGCACCCGTACCTTGTGGCCCTGACTCACCTGCTCGTGCACATGGGCGGATCCGCCGCGCCCGTCCGGCTCCCGCAGCACGGCGATCCGCCAGGCAGAGCGATCGGCGGGGTCGCCGCACAGCGAGTACTGGCGCTCCAGCCCCGGCCCGAGCACGACGTCGATGTGCGCGCCGGGTTCCCAGGCGGGGAGCTGCTCGCCCAGCGGGTGGCGCAGGGTGAGGGCGAGGACGCCGTCGGCTGCGAACTCCCGTCGGGCGACGACGAGTTCGGCTTCGTACGCGTCGTTCATGAACTGGTTCCTCGCGGCTCGTGTCCCTCGGGTCCCTGGAGCCGGTGTCCCCGGGGGTGGGCGAGCATCCACTCCCACATCTCCACCGGGTCCTGCGCGGTGTGCTCGCGGCCGCAGTGACAGGTGCCGTGCAGGACGTCGGTGCCCGGCAGCCAGTCGATGCGGTAGATCTCGCCGGTGGGACCGCTCACTGGACCTTCTCCGTCTCCATCGGCTTCGCGCCCTCCTCGACCAGCCGGGCGAGGATACGGCGGGCGGCCAGGCCGCCGGTGTCGATGTTGATGCTCAGCTCCTGGTAGCCGTGGCGCTCGGTGCCGAGGGTCTGCTGGAGCAGGTTGAGGGCGGTGACGTCCTGCATGACGACCGTGTGGTTGTTGCCGCGCAGGAACTCGGTGACCTCGGCGTCGTCCGTCGCCCAGTCCCGCGAGACCGCCCAGAAGTCGTACACCTTGCCGTCGCCGGACGGTGTGATGGCGTACGTGATCTCGGTGTGGAAGCCGTTCGGGTCGCTGCCGTCCGCCTCGGGCAGCACGCCGACCGGGGCGATACGGCTGTGCAGCAGATACAGGCACGGGGCGTGGTACTCGATGTCCTGCCAGCGCGTGATCCTGCCCGCTATGCCGGTCGACCTGGCGTAGAACGGCGGGCACTCGGCGTCGTCCATGTGCCGGCTGACCCGGACGATGCCGGCGCCCTCGTCGACCTCGGTGGTGATCGGGGTCTCGGCGACTTCGGGGGTGCCGATGTAGCCGCCGTGGAGATAGGTCTCGTGGGAGAGGTCGAGAAGGTTGTCGACCAGCAGGCCGTAGTCACAGTCGATCGGCTCCATGCCGCGCACGGTGACCCAGCCGGGGGAGTCGAGGTGCCCGGCCCGCGGGATGCTCTGCGGGTCGGCGAGCGCCGGGTCGCCGACCCACACCCAGATCAGGGAGTCCTGCTCCACGACCGGGTACGACGCGACACGCGCGGTGCGCGGAACGCGTTTCTGTCCGGGCACATACACACACGTACCGGTGGTGTCGTACGTGAACCCGTGGTACCCGCACACGATCCGGTCACCGTCGAGTCGGGTCGGCGCCTCGGACAGCGGGTAGCGGCGGTGCACGCAGCGGTCGTGCAGGACGACCGGCGTCCCGTCCTCCTCCGTGCGGTAGAGCACGAGGGTTTCTCCGAGGACGGTCCGACCGAGCAGCTCGCGCCCGACCTCGTGGCTGTAGGCGGCGACGTACCACTGGTTCCTGGCGAAGGCGGTGGTGTGAGGCATGGGGTTCCCGTCCCTGTCGGCGGGGCTTCGTCGCCCCGCGTGCCGTGGTTGGCATCAGGTTCGTGACGGCTGCGACCGCCGCGCAAGACGACTTCTGCCAGACGGAAGTGCAGGGACGGAGGGCAGGGACGGAGGGCAGGGACGATGCGCGGGGACGATGCGCGGGGACCGACCGTCCCCGCAACCCCTACTCAAGGCTGAGCTGACGCAGATTGGTCCTGGTGAGCTCAAGGATCTCGTCACCGCGTCCGGACAGGACGGTGCGGGTGGCGAACAGCGTGAAGCCCTTGATCTGCTCAAGGGTGAGCTTGGGAGGCAGCGAGAGCTCCTGGCGCTCGGTGTGCACGTCGACCAGTGCGGGCCCGTCGTGTGCGAACGCCTCCTGCAATGCCCCCTCCAACTCGTCCGCGCGCCGGACGCGGGACGCGTGCAGTCCGGCCGCGCGGGCCAGGGCGCCGAAGTCAGGATTCTCCAGACCGGTGCCGTAGGTGACGACGCCCGCGGCCTTCATCTCCAACTCGACGAAACCCAGCGCCGAGTTGTTGAAGACGACGACCTTCACCGGGAGGTCCAGCTGCCGCAGTGTGCTCAGCTCGCCGAGCAGCATCGCGAGGCCACCGTCGCCCGAGAGCGCGATCACCTGGCGGCCCGGGTGGCTGGCCTGGATCCCGATCGCGTGGGGCAGAGCGTTGGCCATCGAGCCGTGGTTGAAGGAGCCGATGAGCCGTCGTGCCCCGTTCATGCGCAAGTAGCGCGCCGCCCATACGGTGGGTGTGCCGACGTCGGCGGTGAAGGCCGCGTCCCCGGCTGCCAGTCGGTCGACGGTGGCGGCTACGTACTGCGGGTGCAGCGGGGAGTCGGTGGGCTTGGCCTCGCCCAGCCGGTCCAGGCGGGAGCGCACCCGCTGATAGCGGCGGGTCATCGTGTTCAAGAAGCCGTCGTCGCCCCGGCGTTCGAGGAGGGGAAGCAGCGCCTGGGCGGTGTCCTTGACGGTCCCGACCAGGGGTACCTCCACCGGCGTACGGCGGCCGATGTGCTCGCCGCGCACGTCGACCTGCACGACGGACGCCTTCCGCGGGTAGAACGAGCGGTAGGGGAAGTCGGTGCCCAGCATCAGCAGCGCGTCGCAGTGCTCCATCGCCCGGTAACCCGAGCTGTAGCCGATCAACCCGGTCAGTCCGACGTCGTAAGGGTTGTCGTACTCCAGGAACTCCTTGCCCCGCAGCGAGTGCACCATGGGTGCCTTCAGCGCCTCGGCCAGTGCCACGGTCTCGTCGTGCGCCCCTTCGCAGCCGGCCCCGGCCAGGATCGTCACGCGGTCGGCCGCGTTGAGGACCTGCGCCGCACGGGCCAGCGAGGCGTCGTCCGGCCGGATGTGGGACGACGTCTTGAGCACCGGGTGCTGAGCGGGCCTGTCGGGCGCCGGCGCCAGGAACAGTTCGCCGGGGACGACCAGCACCGCCACTCCGCTGCGTTCGAGGGCGGTGCGGACAGCCGTCGCCAGGAGCCAGGGCACCTGCTCCGGCATGCTCGCCAGTTCGCAGTACACGCTGCATTCGCGGAACAGCAGCTGCGGATGCGTCTCCTGGAAGTACTCGCTGCCGATCTGCTCCTGGGGAATCTGCGCGGCCACCGCGAGCACCGGCACCCGGCTGCGCTGCGCGTCGAACAGCCCGTTGATCAGGTGCAGGTTGCCCGGCCCGCAACTGCCGGCCGCGACCGCGAGGCGTCCGGTCACGCCTGCCTCGGCAGCGGCGGCGAAGGCGGCGGCCTCTTCGTGCCGGACATGCCCCCACGCGATGGTGCCGTCACGGCGCAGCGCGTCGGTGAAGCCGTTGAGGGAGTCGCCGGGCAGACCGTACACGCGGCGCACGCCGGACGCCTTGAGCATGGAGACGATGAGGTCAGCAACAGTGTCGGCCACGATGTGACGCCCTCCTGCCCCGGGCTGCGGTGGGCGGTGGTCCGAGGAGCCGGTTGAACACACTCACCGTCACCACCGCGTAGGCGAGGTGGGGAACGATGTCGGCAGCCCAGTCGGCTGCGGCCCAGGTCCGGGGATCGGTCACCCCCAGCACGGTCATGGGCCCGTTGGTGGCCGCCAACGCCCCCACCACGGCCACCGCGTACTGGGCGCTCGGAGCCGGACGCCAACCGGCTGCATGCGCCAGCCCCAGCACCACGCCCATACCGGTCCCGGCAGCCAGGCCGGTCAGCGCGCCGAGAGCCGCAATGCGGTTCTCCTGGACCGCACCCTCGCCGGGGATACGCAGGTGAAGTTTCTCCGCCAGCCTGCGCACGGTCGTCTCGGGTGTGGAACTGGCCGGCCGGCCCCGCAGGACCATGTCGCCGTACGTGACCACGTTGAGCGTCGTCGTACCCGCGGCGCCGGCGGCGGCCCCGTAGAGCAGTGGGCCTGTGACACACACCATGGCAGTCCTCCTCCCGCCTGTTCGGGAGCCGGGCACGCCGGACCGCCCCGCAGCCTGCGGAACGCAGGGGGGACCCGCTCCCTACCTCCACCATGCGCCACCTCCGCCTCGCACGCCACGGGACGACGAGCTCGGGAAGCGGCGGTTTCAGGGGGCGGGCTTCGGGTCGATCCACAACGCTTCGGAGACGGCGCACAGTTCGCCCGCGGCCGTCGCGAGTGCCACGCCCATGGTGTGCTTGCGTCCGGACTCCGACCGCAGCCACGCGTACGAGATGTACGGCTCGCCGACGGCGACCGGCCGCAGAATCGTGCCCGTGAGCGCTGCGGTGACCGCTCCCGGGCGCAGGGTGCCGAGGAAGCGGCCCGCCCAGTGTCCCGGGCAGTCCAGGGCGCCCCAGACCAGCGGGGCCGGGAGCCGGCCGTCCGGGTCGGCGAAGGCGGGGGACGGGGTCCAGGCGGAGGCCACCAGGCCGAGGTCCGGCACCGGCGTGCCGTGCACACGCAGACCGCGGTCGGCGGTACGCAGGCCGCAGCCGAAGCAGTCGACCACACCCGACGGCGGCGCCGCCCGGAACCTGTCGGCCGCGGCGGCCGCCTCGTCCCAGGTGGGCGCAGCCGGCACGTCGACCGGCAGTTCGTCGGGGCGTGCCGTGGCGAGGGGCCGGTCGGCCTCGCCCAACTCCACGCCGCCGTCCGCCGTCTCGGCGATCCGCACGGGCACCTCGACCGGCACCGGCCCACGGAAGTCCACGCGAACCGTCCGTGCCCCGGACTGCTCCGCCAGCACACCGGCGACGTAGCCGCCGAAGGCCACCTCGGGGTAGCCGACGTACAGCCCGGGCACCACGATCGCGTCACTCGTCGTCATGATCCCCACCTCATCACACCCGCGGACCGGGATCATGTCGAGCACTCACCGCTCCAGCGGCTTGTGAGCGGTCTCGGGGAGCCGCAGATACACCAGCGACGAGCCGAGGCAGAGTACGGCGACGTACCAGGGGAACAGATCCGCGTGACCCAGCTCCTTGAACAGCGTGCCGACGTACGGCGCCGTCCCGCCGAACATCGCGACCGTCAGTGAGTACGGGAACCCGATACCCGCGGCCCGCACCCGGGGCGGAAACACCTCGGCGTTCACGGCCGCGCTGATCGACGTGAACCCGGTCAGCAGGACCATGCCCGCGCACTGCACGAGCAGCAGCACCGCGAACGAGTCGTGCAGGGCGTGCAGCAGCGGGACGGTGAGGAGGGCGAAGCCCAGGCCGAAGAAGAGGAGGAGGGGGCGGCGGCCGAAGCGGTCGGAGAGGAGGCCGCCGAGGGGCTGGAGGAGGGCGAAGAAGGCGAGCGAGATCGTGCCCGCCAGCAGCGCGTCGGACTTCTCGATGCCCGCGTTGAGTTCGGCGTACGTCGGCAGGTACGAGGTCCATGTGTAGTACGCGATCGTGCCGCCCGCGGTGATCCCGCAGATCAGCAGGGACTGGCGGGGGTGGCGGCGCAGCGCCTCGAACAGGGCCGGCCGCGGGGCCTGTTGCTGCTCGGCGCTCCGCGTCTCCTGGGCGCCCTGCCGGATCCAGAAGCCGACCAGGCTGAGTACGGCACCGAGGACGAACGGCACCCGCCAGCCCCAGCCGTTCATCTGCCCGTCACTCAGGGTGTCCACCAGCAGGGTCGCGATGCCGGAGGCCACGAGTTGCCCGGCCGTCGTCGACACGTACTGGAAGCTGGAGAACAGCCCGCGGCGGCCCGGTCCCGCCGACTCCACCAGGAAGGTCGTCGACGCCGCGAACTCACCGCCCACGGACAGGCCCTGGAGGAGGCGGGCGAGGACCAGGATCACCGGAGCGAGGACGCCTGCCGTCTCGTAGGTCGGGGTCAGGCCGACCAGCAGGCTGCTGCCGCCCATCAGAAGGATGGTGACCGCCAGCGCGGCGCGCCGGCCGCGGCGGTCGGCGATCGCGCCCATCACCAGTCCGCCCACCGGCCGCATGAAGAAGCCCACGGCGAAGACCGCGAACGTCGAGAGCAGCGGCACCAGGGAGTTGTCGGCGCCCTTGGGGAAGACCTCGGCCGCGATGTAGGTGGCGAGGAACGTGTAGGCGTACCAGTCGTACCACTCCACGGCGTTGCCGACGGAGGCGGCGAGGAGCTGGCGTACGGGCCGTTTCGTCGGCGGGGAAACCGTGCGCGTCGTCTCTGTCATGATCGCGACCATCCCCGTGTCCCGGTCCCGGCACACCTCACGTACCGACGACTTTCACACGAGCGCCACCAGACCCTTCCCTGACGTTTGGTGCTCCTGGAACACTCCTTCCGCGCGCATTCCGTCACATGCCGTCCGGTCACATCACCCCCTATGGGAAGAGGTCCCTCACTCATGCCCGAAGTCAATCGCCGCAGGTTCCTTCAAGTCGCGGGCGCGACCACGGCGTTCACTGCTCTGTCGAGCAGCATCCAGCGGGCCGCCGCCCTCCCGGCGAACCACCGAACGGGGTCGATGGAGGACGTCGAGCACATCGTCGTCCTGATGCAGGAGAACCGTTCCTTCGACCACTACTTCGGCAAGCTGCGCGGCGTCCGCGGCTTCGGCGACCCGCGCCCGGTGGCGCAGGACGGCGGCAAGTCGATCTGGCACCAGTCGAACGGCACCAAGGACATCCTGCCGTTCCACCCGGACGCCGACGACCTCGGCATGCAGTTCCTGGAGGGCCTGCCGCACGGCTGGAACGACGGTCAGCAGGCGTACAACAGCGGCAAGTACGACAAGTGGGTCCCCGCCAAGGGCACCACGACCATGGCGTACCTGAACCGCGAGGACATCCCCTTCCACTACGCCCTCGCCGACGCCTTCACCGTCTGCGACGCCTACCACTGCTCGTTCATCGGTTCCACCGACCCGAACCGCTACTACATGTGGTCGGGCTACACGGGCAACGACGGCACCGGCGGCGGACCGGTCCTCGGCAACGACGAACTCGGCTACGGCTGGACCACCTACCCCGAGCGCCTGGAGCAGGCGGGCGTCTCCTGGAAGATCTACCAGGACATCGGCGACGGCCTGGACGCGGCCGGCTCCTGGGGCTGGATCGAGGACGCCTACCGGGGCAACTACGGCGACAACTCGCTGCTGTACTTCAACAAGTACCGCAATGCCAAGCCCGGCGACCCCTGGTTCGACAAGGCCCGCACCGGCACCGACGTCAAGAACGGCGACGGCTACTTCGACCAGCTGAAGGCCGACGTCAAGGCCGGCAAGCTGCCGCAGATCTCCTGGATCGCCGCCCCCGAGGCCTTCACCGAGCACTCCAACTGGCCCTCGAACTACGGCGCCTGGTACATCGCCCAGGTGCTGGACGCCCTCACCTCCAACCCGGAGGTCTGGTCGAAGACGGCCCTGTTCATCACCTTCGACGAGAACGACGGCTTCTTCGACCACGTGGTGCCGCCGCTCCCACCGAAGGACGCCTCCAAGGGCAAGTCCACCGTCGACGTCTCGCCCGACCTCTACAAGGGCGACAGCAACCGTCCGGCCGGCCCCTACGGCCTCGGCCCGCGGGTGCCGATGCTGGTCGTCTCGCCGTGGAGCAAGGGCGGTTACGTCTGCTCCGAGACCCTCGACCACACCTCGATCCTGCAGTTCATGGAGCGCCGCTTCGGCGTCAAGGAGACCAACATCTCCCCCTGGCGCCGGGCCATCTGCGGCGACCTGACCTCGGCCTTCGACTTCTCCTGCAAGGACAGCCGCCCGGCCGCGCTGCCCGAGACGGACGAGTACGAGCCGCCGGACCGCGAGCGTCACCCCGACTACAAGCCGACGCCGCCGGCCGACCCGGCCATGCCGAAGCAGGAGCGCGGTCTGCGTCGGGCCCGCCCGCTCAAGTACGCCCCGCACGTCGACGGTTCCGTCGACGCGGCGGCCGGCAAGTTCACGCTGTCCTTCGCCTCCGGGGCCAAGGCCGGTGCCGCCTTCCACATCACCTCCGGCAACCGCACCGACGGCCCCTGGATGTACACCACCGAGGCCGGCAAGAGCATCGCGGACACCTGGAACTCGGCGTACTCGAACGGCTCGTACGACCTGACCGTCCACGGCCCCAACGGTTTCGTGCGCTACTTCAAGGGCTCGAACAAGACGGCCGGTCCCGAGGTCACCGCCCGGCACAAGGGCGACGACATCGAGCTGACCTTCACCAACAAGGGAACGGCGAGCGTCCGTCTGAAGATCGCCAACGGGTACGGCGGTCGCCCCGCGACGGCGACGGTACGGCCCGGCGACAGCGTGCGCCACACGGTCGATCTGCAGGGGAGCCGGCGCTGGTACGACCTGACCGTCACCACCGACGCCGACCCGAAGTTCCTGCGGCGCTTCGCCGGGCACGTCGAGAACGGGCGGCCGGGCGTGAGTGACCCGGCGATCATCACGGATTAGTCCGGATCGCAGCTCTGCTCAATGTGCTGTGAGGTGCCCCGGCTCCGCTTGCCGGGGCACCAACGCCGCCTCCTGCGCGGACGACTCGGGCGTCAGCGCCCGTCCCTGTGCCGCCGCCTCGGCCTCCAGGGCCAGTACGGCGGCGACGGGGTGGTCGTCGTCCGCGGCGGGAGCGGGCGTGGCGGGTGCCAGGGGGGAGGCGGGGTCGGGCGTCGCCCGGCTGAGCAGCACCACGCCCCAGGACGCCAGGCCCGCCCCGGCCAGCGCGAGCAGGATGCCCGCCGCGCCGCCCTGCTGGCGTTCGCCGAGCAGGACCAGCCCGATGACCGCGGCCGCCATCGGGTTGGCCAGCGTCACCACCGCGAGCGGGGCGCCGAGGCCGCCCCGGTAGGCGGTCTGCGACAGCAGCAGCCCGCTCGCCGCAAGGGCCGCGACCGGCAACGCCACCCCGACCACCTGAAGGCTGAGCAGCGGGGCCGAGTGGTCCGTCGCGGCCACCGTCACCGTCTGCGTGAGCGCCGAGGCCACTCCGGAGGCGAATCCGGACGCGGTCGCGTGCCGCAGCCCCGGCCGGGCGCCCGGCCGCGACAGCATGCCGATCAGCGCCACCGTCACCGCCGCGACCGCCACCGCCTCGGACGTGCTCAGCACGTCGTCGGGTGCGGGCCCGGACGCCGTGACGAGGATCGCCCCCAGCCCGGCGAGCGTCAGCGCCGTACCGCGCCACTCGACCGCGCTGACCCGTCGCCCGGCGAGGCGCGCACCCAGCGGCACCGCCGCCACGAGGGTGAGCGCGCCCAGCGGCTGCACCAGGGTCAGCGGACCGTACTTGAGGGCCACGACGTGCAGCAGCGCGCCGGAGCCGTTGAGCAGGACCGACCCCCACCAGGCGCCGGAGCCCAGCAGCCGCAGCAGGCCCGAACCCGCGGCGCGGGCAGCCAGCCGCTCCTGGGCGACGGCCGCGGCGGCGTAGGCGACGGCGGAGAACAGCGACAGGACGACGGCGAGGACGGTGGCGTTCATCGGCCCGCCCCCACGAGTACGGCTTCCTCGTCCGCGGATTCCTCACTGCGGGGGGCCGGTACGAGCCTGCCGGCGCCGTGTCCGGCCGTCGTCGCCGTGCGCTGCGGCAGCTGAACAACGGCGAGGGCTGTGCCGACCATGGCGGTGGCCACGATCGCGTCGAGCCAGTAGTGGTTCGCCGTGCCCACGATCGCCAGCAGGGTCACCAGCGGGTGCAGCAGCCACAGCCACCGCCGGCGCGACCGGGTCGCCACGATCAGGCCGATCGCCACCATCAGCGCCCAGCCGAAGTGCAGCGACGGCATCGCCGCGAACTGGTTCGAGAGGTGGTCGGTCTCGGGCGAGCCGTACACGGAGGGGCCGTACACCTGCCCGGTGTCGAGCAGGCCGGCCGCGGCGAGCATGCGCGGCGGGGCGAGCGGGAACGTCAGGTGCACCACCAGGGCGGCGGCGGTGACGACGGCGAGGACGCGGCGGGACCGGACGTAGTGCGCGGGGCGCCGCAGGTAGAGCCAGATCAGGAAGGCCGCGGTGGCCGGGAAGTGGACGGTCGCGTAGTAGGTGTTCGCGATGTGTATGAGCGTGTCGCCGTGCAGCAGCAGGTTCTGCACCGAGCCCTCGCCGGGCAGGTGGACGGTTCGTTCCAGGTCCCACACGCGGTCCGCGTTGTGGAAGGCCTCGCCGGTGTGGCCCGTGGCGAGCTGCCGGCCCAACTTGTAGACGAGGAAGAGCCCTGCGACGAGCAGGAGCTCCCGGACGAGCGGAGGCCGCGCTATCGCGTCGGTCTCCGCCCGGGCAGGCTCGGTGCGGGCATTCATTCCCCCGGCCCTTTCGCTGACGGTGGGTGGTGCTGGGTGGTGCTGGGTGTCGCTGGGTGGTGCTGGGCCGAGCTGTCGAGCTCATGACTCCTCGGGCTCGGCGAACTCATCGGTACGGCGACGTACCGATACGCCAATGTACCGAAACGCAGCTGTACCGATACGCCACTGTACCGATACGGGCACGTTCCGGTACAGTGGCGTATCGATAGACGTGCGACACACTGGAAGCGCGGCCTCCGTCACCCCACGGGGCCGCCCCACCGGAGCGAGGAGAAGAGCCATGACGTCGCAGGCCGCGAACGGACCGGAGACGGTCGCCGCCTCGCGCCGCTCCAAGATCACGCCAGAGCGTGAGCGGGAGTTCTTCGACGCCGTGCTCGAACAGATCCGCGCCTGCGGCTACGACGCCGTCACCATGGAGGGCGTCGCCGCCAGCACGCGGTGCAGCAAGTCCACGCTCTACCGGCAGTGGGGGACCAAGCCCCAGTTCGTGGCGGCGGCCCTGCGGTCCAGCCGGCTCACGCGCTTCGACGGCATCGACACCGGCACGCTCGCCGACGACCTGCGCGAGGCCGCGCGGGCCGCGGGGGCGTGGTCGGCCAAGGACACGCGACTGTTCCAGGCGCTCGGGCACGCGGTGATGGAGGACCCGGAACTCAAGTGCGCCCTGCGGGAGGCGCTCATCGACCCCGAGATCGAGGCGTTGCGGCAGATCCTGAGGCGTGGGGTCCAGCGCGGGGAGGTCGCCGCCGGCCATCCGGCGCTGGAGTACGTCCCCGCGCAGATCTTCGGCGTGCTGCGGGCGCGTCCCGTGCTGGAGGGCGAGGACGCCGACCCCGACTACCTCGTCCGTTTCGTGGAGGCCGCCGTGCTACCGGCACTCGGTCTCACCTGAGACTCAGGCCGCCGTCCACGGGATGACTGGACGGTGACCTGTTCGCGCCGCACCGTGGGGACGGGGGCGGCGCGCACCCCCCGGCCGGGTGGGGTTCCCCTTGAGCGGAGGGGCCGCCCCACCCGGCCGCCTTGTGTGCGGGGCGCGGTCGGGACGGCTCAGACGTCCTGGCCGTTGCCGCCGCCGGTGGACACCTTGATGCCCTTGGTGATCTCGTCGATCAGCGACTGCTTCTCACCGACGTCGACGCCGAAGCGGACCACGACCATCTGCTCCGCCCTCACGGGGGAGGGGAAGGCGAGCGACTCGACGTAGCCGTCGGTGCCCTTGCTCGTGATCGCCTTCCAGCGGACCAGGTAGCCCTTCTGCCCGGCCACGGTCACCGCCTTGGAGGCCAGCACCTCGTGCGAGGTGATCTTGCCGTAGCCCTTGCCGTAGGACTCCGTGGCGTTCGCCTCGATGTCCGCCTTAGCGACCTCCTCGGCCGTGTCGCCCTTGGTGCCGTGCGCGAGGGCGGGAGCGGAGTACGCGCCTCCCTTCTGGCAGCTCTGGGAGGTGTCGGCGGGGCACTTGTACGTGTCGTCCGAGGCGACGTTCGCGCCCCAGCCGCTCTCCTGTCCGTACCAGCCGTCCGGGATGGGGATGCTGATCCCGTTTATGGCGTCGGTCACCGAACCGCTGTCCACCTTCGGTGCCTCGGACTCGTCGGGTGCGGGCGACTCGCCGCCGGAACCGCCGTCGCCGCCGCCCGAACCGCCGTCGCCGCCGCCGGAGTCGCCGAAGGGGCCGCCCTGACCGCCGCCGGGCCCGCCCTGTCCGCCGGAGCCCTGCTGTGGGGAGTTGGCGCTGCTGCCGCCCGAGCCGTCGTCGGCGGTCAGCGCGTACACGCCGACACCGATGCTCGCGAGGACCACGGCGGCCACTCCCACGGCTATCCCGGTACGCAGCCGACGCCGCCCGCCCGACTCCAACTCGCCGGGATAGCCCGGATGTGCCGGATACGCCGGATAAGCGCCCTCGGCCGGCAACTGCTCCGGAGGACCCCATACGTCGGCCGACCCCGAGTGCCGGACCTGGTCCGTCCATGCCTTGCCGTCCCACCAGCGCTCGGTGGGCGGACCGTCACTTTGCCGGCCGGGGTCGGGGTACCAGCCGGGAGGAGTCACCTGCGTCATGAGCCCACCGTATGAGGTGTCGGTGAAAGCCGGATGAGAGGATCCGGCCCCGGCGTGCTCGGATTTCGGCCCGAATCACTCCAGGACCAGCCGAATCGGCTGCTCCTTCGCGGGTGGCGGAAGCCGCAGTCCGTCCCGGCCCGGGGTGATCGAGCCGAGCACGCGCGCGTGCCGGGCGCCGGTGGCGGACGGCACGGTGCCGGGCAGTCCGTGCGCGGTCAGGAATCCCAGCACGGCGAAGGCGTACGCCTCCTTCGCGGCCGACGGCAGCCCCAACTCGTCCGACGTGCGCAGCGACACCTCGGGGAGCCGCTGCCCGAGCATCCTCATCAGTACGGGGTTGCGCGTCCCGCCGCCCGAGGCGATCACCTCCGTCGCGCCCATCGCACGCACGGCGTCGGCGACCGTCCGTGCCGTGAGCATGGTCAGCGTGGCGACGACGTCCTCGGCGGGCAGGGTCCCGAACCCGGCCAGTGCGTCGCGCAGGTGGCCGAGGTGGAACAGCTCCTTGCCGGTCGTCTTGGGTGCGGGCAGCGCGTAGTACGGCTCCTCCAGCAACCGCAGCAGCAGCGGCTCATGGACGCTGCCGCGACCGGCCAGCGCCCCGTCCACGTCGTACGACAGCCGTCCGCCGCTGAACCCCCGTGCCGCGGCGTCGATCAGCGCGCAGCCAGGCCCGGTGTCGAAGGCGGTGCCGTCGGGCGCGGTGAGGTTGGCGATCCCGCCGACGTTGAGGGCGACTGGCGTGCCGGGCCGGCCGCGCAGCCACAGCAGGTCGACCAGGCTGACCAGCGGTGCGCCCTGTCCTCCCGCCGCGATGTCGCGGGGCCGGAAGTCGGCGACCACGGGCAGCCCGGTCGCCTCGGCGATCCACGCGGGCTGCCCGAGCTGCAGCGTGCCGTGCACCTGTCCGTCCTCGGCCCAGTGGTACACGGTCTGCCCGTGCGAGGCGACCAACTCGGCCCGCCCGCCGCACAGTTCACGATCCGCCCGCACCGCCGCCGCGGCGAAGGCCTGCCCGATCCGCGTATCCAGCCGACACACGTCCGCCATCGAGGCCACCCCCGGAGGCAGCACCTCCGCAAGAGCCTCCCGCAACGCCTCGTCATAGCCCTCGCTCACCAGCCCCCGCGCCTTGAGCACCAGGCTGTCGCCGACGAGGTTCAGGTCGGCGGCTGCGGCGTCGATGGCGTCGTGGGAGGTGCCCGACATGAGGCCGATCACCCGCATTCGATCAGCTCGCCTTCCGTTTCGGCTTCGGCGTCTTGGCCGGCGTGTGGTGTCCGCCGGGCGGGCCGTCGCACAGCTCGCGGTCTGCCCGGACAGCTGCCGCCGCGGGTGCGTGGCGCGACGCTTCGGCATGAGCCACGTTCATCAGCCCTCGCGCCTTGAGCACCAGGCTGTCGCCGACGAGGTTCAGGTCGGCGGCTGCGGCGTCGATGGCGTCGTGGGAGGTGCCCGACATGAGGCCGATCACCCGCATTCGATCAGCTCGCCTTCCTGTTCGGTTCCTTGACCGGGGCCTCCGGCTCTTGGGTCCGCGCCTTCGGCCCCGCGGTCAGCGCGAGGACACTCACCGCGCAGGTCGCGGCAGCGTAGTACGCCGGGATGTCCACGTTGCCGGTGCGTTCGATCGTCTCCGTGATGATGAGCCCGGCGCAGCCCGAGAACACCGCATTGGACAGGGCGTAGGCGAGTCCCAGCCCCGTGTAGCGCACGTTGGTCGGGAACAGCTCCGCGAGCATGGCCGGGCCGGGGCCCGCCATCAGCCCCACCACGGCACCTGCGCCGCACACCGCCGCGCCCTTCACGGTGAGGGAAACGCCGGGGTCCTGCAGAAGGTTGAGCAGCGGCACCGCGAGGACCACCACCAGCACTGCCCCCGTCAGCATCACCGGCCGCCGCCCGTACCGGTCGCTGAGCCACCCCGCCGGCACGATCGTCGCCGCGAAACCGAGGTTGGCCAGCACCGTGGCGATCAGTGCCTGCTGGAAGGTCGCGTCCAGCGTGGACTGCAGGTACGACGGCAGTACGACCAGGAACGTGTACCCGGCCGCGGCCCACCCCATGATCCGCCCGGCGCCCAGCGCGATCGCCCCCGCGACCTCACGCCCCGGCGGCCGCTCGGCCTCCCGCTCCTCCCGGAACGCCGGCGTCTCGTCCAGCCGCAGCCGCAGCCACAGCGCACCCAGCCCCAGCGGCAACGTCAGCAGGAACGGCAACCGCCAGCCCCAGTCGCCCAGTTGGCCCTCGGTCAGCACAGTGGCCAGCAGCGCCGCCACCCCCGCGCCGCCCAACAGCCCCAGCGCCACCGTGAACGACTGCCACGACCCGTACAGACCGCGCCGCCCGGGTGGCGCGAATTCGGTCATCACCGAGACCGCGCCCCCGAACTCCCCGCCCGCGGACAGCCCTTGCAGCACCCTCAGAAACGTCAGCAGCCACGGGGCGAGGGCGCCGACGGTGTCGTACGTCGGAAGCGCGCCGATCAGCGTCGTCGCCCCGGTCATCAGTGTGATCACCAGGATCAGCACCGGACGCCGCCCGATCCGGTCGCCGAGCCGCCCGAACAGGGCCGCTCCGACCGGCCGGAAGAAGAACGCCAGCGCGAACGACGCATACGTCCGCACCAGAGCCTCGACCTCGCTGCCGCCCTCCGGCGTGAAGAAGCGCGCCGCGATGATCGTCGCGAAGTACCCGTAGACCCCGAACTCGTACCACTCGATGAAGTTGCCCACCGAACCCGCGACAAGCGCCTTGCGGGACCGGACCGTGCCTCGGTCGGAAGAAGTCAGCGTCATGTCCGCGCCTTCGAACGTCGTTGGAGAGGCCTATTTTTGACTGACAGTCAGTTTTCATGGCGCAGGTCGCGGGCCCCTCGCGTCGCCCGTCCGCACCACCTGTCACCCTTCACGGCAACAGGTGCCCGGACCCGCCTCCACTTAGGCAATCGGACGGCTACGCTCGAGGTCGGTACGTCGTTCGGGCGACTTGGGGAGGGAGCGGGATGACGGAGGTACGGCCCACACAGGCCGCCTCGGCCTCCCTGTGGGAGCGCGACGAGGAACTCGCCGCCTTCGAGGGGGCGCTCGACACCCTGTGCGCAGAGAAGTCCTCGTCGGGCAGCCTCCTGGTGCTCCGGGGCGAGGCGGGACTCGGCAAAACCGCGCTGCTGGCCGAAACACGCCGTATCGCCGAGGCCCGCGGCTGCACGGTGTGGTCCGCCCGCGGCAGCGAGACCCTGCGCTCCGTCCCCTTCAACGTCGTACGGCAGCTGATGCAGCCCGCCCTGCTGTCGCTGATGCCGGAGGAGGCGCGCGAGTACCTCGGCGACTGGTACGACATCGCCGGACCCGCCCTCGGCATCACGGACCCCGGCGAGCGGCAGGCAGACCCGCAGGGCGTGTGCGACGGCCTGGTGGCCGCCGTACGCCGGCTGGCCCGGCGCGACTGGCCGCTGGTGCTGCTGATCGACGACGCCCACTGGGCCGACCAGGAGACCCTGCGCTGGCTCGCCGCCTTCGCCGAACGCCTCGGCGAACAGAACGTCCTGGTCGTGGTGGCCCGCCGCCCCGGCGAGGTCAGCGGCGACAGCGCCCGCCACCTCGACGCGGTCGCCGCCGCGGGCAGCTCCGTCGCCACTCTGAGCGCCCTGACCCCGGACGCGACCGCCGGCCTCACCCGCGCCACCCTCGGCCCGCACGCCGACGCCCCGTTCTGCCGCGAGGTCTGGGCGGTCACCGGCGGCAACCCGTACGAGACCGTCGAACTCCTCGCCAAGGTGCAGGACAGCGAGTTCGAGCCGACCGAGGCCGCGGCCGCCGAGCTGCGCGCCCTGAACCGCGCGGCACGCGGCGGCGGCCTCGTCGCACGCCTGGAGACACTCGGCATCGAAGCCACCCGCTTCGCCTGGGCGGCCGCCATCCTCGGCACCGGCATCTCCGTCGACCTGGTGGCCGAGCTCGCCACCATGAGCCTCGACGACGCCGTGCGCTGCGCCGCCCTCCTGCGCACCGCCCGCATCCTCACCGAGCCCGACCCGGCGGGTGCCCAACCGGGCGACGGGGAGCTGGAGTTCGTCCACCCCCTCATCGCCTCCGCCGTCTACAACTCCATACCCGACGCCCTGCGCACCGCGATGCACGGCATCGCCGCCCGCGTCGTCACCGACAACGGCCGCGGCGCCGCGGTCGCCGCCCGCCACCTCCTCGAGGTCCACCCGGACAGCGACGAGGAACTCGTCGAGCAGCTGCGCGAGGCCGCCCGCGAACACCTCGCCGTCGGCGCCCCCGACGCGGCCCGCCGCTGTCTGGAGCGGGCCCTGCTGGAACCGCCCCTGCCCGAGGTCCACGCGCGCGTGCTCCACGAACTGGGCGGCGCCACCCTCCTCACCGCGCCCGCCACCACCATCGACCACCTCCAGACCGCCTTGGCCATGCCCGGTCTCGACGGCGACGAACGCGTCGACGCCGTCTACCGCCTCTCCCAGGCCCTGCTCCACAACGACCAGCTGGAGGAGGCCGTCCGCACCGTCGAGGCGGAAGCCGCCCGGCACCGGGCCGGCCCCGCCCGACTGCGGCTGCAGGCGGTGCAGTTCATGTGGGAGGGCATCCACGCCGGCGAGGAGGCCTACCCGGGGCGCTCGACGCGTCTCGCCGAACTCGCCGCCACCTGCACCGGTCGCGACAACTCCGAGCGTGCCCTGCTCATCCTGCGGGGCTTCGACGCCATGGTCCGCGGTGAGAACGCCGAGGAGGTCGCCGAACTGTGCGACCGCGCCCTCGTCAACGGCCGCCTCGCCCCCGGACTCGGCTGGACCGACCCGGAGTGGGGCATCGAGCTGCTGATGATGCTGGCCAACTCCTACGCCTTCACCGACCGCCTCGACCGTGCGGAGTCCCTCTACAACGAGGCCCTGCGCGCGTACGAGTCCGCCGGCTGGAGCGGCGGCCACCTCGCCCTGGCCCACGCCTACGTCGGCGTCGGGCACCGCAGGCGCGGCCGGCTCCGCGAGGCAGAGGCGTCACTGCGCAAGTCGCTGGCACTCGCCGAGCGCGTCGGCCGTCGCCTGCCCCTGTACTGGTCGGCGACCTGCAACCTCGTCGACACGCTGCTCGCCCGCGGCCATGTCCAGGAGGCCTGGGAGCTCGCCGAGGATCACGGCTTCGCCCCGCCCTACCCGACCACCATCGTGCTGCCGGACCCGCGCTCGGTCCGCGGCCGTCTGCTCCTGGCCGTCGGCCGTACCAAGGACGGCATCAACGAACTGGAGGCCGCGGAGAAGGCGGCTGCCGTGCGCAGCCACAACAACCCGGTCCTGGTGCCCTGGGCCGTCGACCTGGCCCGTGCCCTCGCCAACGAGGACCCGGAGCGCGCCGCCCGGCTGGCCACCGACGTCCGCCGGCACGCCGAGCGCCTCGGCACCGACACCGCCATCGGCGAGGCCCTGCGTTGCGCCGCCGCCCTGGAGACCGGCCAGCGCGCGGTACGCCTGGCCGAACAGGCCGTCACCTATCTGGAGGCCTCGCCCTGCCAGTACGAACACGCCGCCGCCCGGGTCGAGTACGGCATCGCCGCGCGCTCGTCGGCGGAGCTTCGGCGCGGGCTGACGCTGGCACGGTCGTGCGGCGCGGACGGACTGGTGCTCCAGGCGGAGGCGGCGCTGGCCGCGGGAGTGGTGTGAGGCGGCTCAGAGGTCAGGCGTCCGGCTCCGCCTCCTCGGCCAGCACCCGCTGGGCCGCCGCGAACGCCGAGTTCGCCGCCGGAACACCGCAGTACACGGCCGTCTGCAGCAGTACGGCCCCGATCTCCTCCGGCGTCAGCCCGTTGCGCCGGGCCGCCCGGACATGCATGGCCAGCTCGTCGTAGTGGCCGTGCGCGACCAGTGCCGTGAGGGTGATCATGCTGCGCTCGCGGCGGCTGAGCGTCGGGTCGGTCCAGATCTCGCCCCAGGCGTAGCGCGAGATGAAGTCCTGGAAGCGGGCGGTGAACGGCGTCTGCCGGGCCTGCGCACGGTCGACGTGCGCGTCCCCGAGCACCTCGCGCCGTACCTCCATGCCTCGCCCGGCACCGCCCCCGAAGTGCGCCCGCAGCGCTGTCAGCACTGCCTCGGGGCATTGCGCGGGTGCCAGATGCGAGGCCCCCGGGAGCTCCACGAGCGTGGCACCGGGCACGGCGTCCGCGATCTCCCTCAGATGCGCGGGCGGAGTCGCGGGGTCCGCGCGGCCGGCGATCAGCAGCGTGGGGGAGGAGATCTCGGGCAGCCGGTCGCGCAGGTCGAACGCGGCGAGCGCATCACAGCAGGCGGCGTACGCACCCGGGTCGGCGTCCCGGTGGTCCTGCACCAGCTCCGGCACGGTGAACCCGGGTGTGAACCAGCGGTCGTTCGCGCCCTCGGCGAGCCCCGCCAGCCCCTCGCGCCGCACCAGCGCGGCCCGCTCCTCCCACGGCCTGGAGCCGTTGAAGTGGGCCGACGAACAGATCACGGCCAGCGAGGAGACCCGTTCGGGATGGTGCACGGCCAGGTGCAGCCCGACCGCACCCCCGAGCGACACCCCCGCGTACGCGAACCGTTCGACACCGAGCGAGTCGGCGAGCGCGAGCACCAGGCCGGCGAGGTCACCGACCGTCGCGCCCGCGCCGATGAGGTCGGCCGCCGAACCCCCGTGCCCCGGCAGATCCCAGCGGACCACCCGATGACCGATCGACAGCTCGGGCGCGACCTTGTCCCACAGGGCGTACGAGGTGCCGAGCGAGGGTCCCAGCAGCAGCGGGGGAGCGGAAGCGGGCCCTTCGGCACGGTGATTGAGGAGTTTCTCGGTCAACGTCGCTCCAGAGCACGGTCGGTGAGGGCTCCGGCGGAGCCGGTGTAGTGGGTGGGATCGAGGTCGACGTCCGTCAGCTCCGGCGCCTGGTCGAGCGGGCGGCCCTCGGACGCCAGCCGGGTGAGGAGTTCCTTGGCGCGGGCCCGCCCCAGCACGGGGGCGAGCTCGGCGGACAGCCGCTCCGAGATGATCAACCCGTGGGTGAGATCCAGGTGTTCGCGCATGACATCGGCTTCGACCCGCAGTCCCTCGGTCAGCTCGACGGCATCCCGGGCGGCCCCGCCGACCAGCCGCAGCAGGTCCCTGAGCGGTTCCCACTCGGCGTGCCAGGCCCCGGCCGGCCGCTCGTCCTCCGCCGCCAGCGAGCCGTACAGCGTGGCCGCGAGCTGAGGCGCCCGCCGTGCTGCGGAGGCGATGAGGGTGGACCGTACGGGATTCGACTTGTGCGGCATGGCGGACGAGCCCCCGCCACTGCCCTCCGCCACCTCGGCGATCTCGGTGCGGGAGAGGGTGAGGACGTCCGCGGCGAGCTTGCCGAGCGCCCCCGCCGTGAAGGCGAGGCACCCGGCGAGATCGGCGACGGGCGTGCGCAGGGTGTGCCAGGGCAGGTCGGGTGCCCGCAGGCCGAGCTCGCGGGCGTACGCCGCCGGCAGCGCCGTCGGATCGCTCGCGCCGTACGCCCCGAAGGCCGCCAACGTCCCGGCGGCGCCGCCGAGTTGCGCCGGCAGCGAGTTCCGTACGGCAGTCACCCGGTCCCGTGCGTCCAGCACCAGCGACCGCCATCCGGCCGCCTTGAGCCCGAACGTCGTCGGTACGGCGTGCTGGGTGAGGGTCCGCCCGGGCATCGCGGTGTCGCGGTGCTCGGCGGCCAGCCGGGCCAGGGCCTGCTGGGTGCGGTCGAGGTCGGCCGGCACCAGGTCCAGGGTGCGTGCCGCGACCAGCATCGTCGCCGTGTCCAGGATGTCCTGGCTGGTGGCACCCCGGTGGACGTACGGGCCGTACTCCTCGCCGACCGCCTCGGTCAGGTCGGCGACCAGCGGGATGACCGGGTTGCCGCCCCTGCGGGCACGCTCGGCGAGGGACCGTACGTCGAAGCGGGCCGCCTCGGCCGCCTCCGTGACCGCTCGCGCCGCCTCGGCCGGGGCCGTCCCCAGCGCGGCCTGAGCCCGCGTCAGCGCGGCCTCGGCGTCCAACAGCGCCTGGAGATAGGCGCTGTCACCGGTCGCGGAGGCCGCGGGGGAGCCTGTCCACCCGGGCGCGAGCAGGCCGGTGTCGGGATCGGGAGAAGTCACTGGTACTCCAGGAAGACCGTCTCGCCTTCGCCCTGAAGGCGGATGTCGAAACGGTATGTCCCATCACGCTGCTCCCGTGCGATCAGCGTGTCGCGCCGCTCCTCCGGTACCCGGGAGAGCAACGGGTCGGTGGCGAGAGCCGCAGCGTCGCCCGGCAGATAGATCCGGGTGTACAGGTGCACCAGCAGGCCGCGCGCGAAGACGCACACGCTGAGGTACGGGGCGCTCCGCCCGCGCGTGCCCGGCCTCAAGGTCCGCGCGGTCCAGTGGCCGCCTGCGTCGGTCTGGATGCGTCCCCAGCCGGTGAACTCCACGCCGTTGCGGCCCAGATACCCGCCGCTCGCCGGGTCGCGCCGGATCGAGCCGTCGACCTGCGGGATGTTCCCGTCCGGGTCGGCGCCCCACAGCTCCACGAAGGCGTCCGGCAGCGGATTGCCCTCGCCGTCGGTGATGTGGCCCTGGAGGACGATCGTGTCCGGGTGGCCGATCGGGGCGATGTCGCCGCCGCCGGGGAAGGGCAGGGCGTGGCCGTAGAAGGGGCCGACGGTGTGCGACGGGGTCGGGAGCACGGTCTCGGGACGGCTCGTGTCGATCTTCGTCATGGCAGGTCAGCGTCCCTCTTCGATCCAGGTGGCGTTCGGTCCGTCGAGGACGATGTCCCAGTGGTAGCCCATCGAGAACTCCGGCACCGACAGGCCGTGGTCGTACGTGGCGACCAGCCGTTGCCGGGCCGCGTCGTCCGTCACCGACTGGATGATCGGGTCGTACGGGAACAGCGGGTCGCTCGGGAAGTACATCTGCGTCACCAGCCGCTGCGTGAACGCCGTGCCGAACAGCGAGAAGTGGATGTGGGCCGGCCGCCAGGCGTTGACGTGCTGGCGCCACGGGTACGGGCCCGGCTGGACGGTGGTGAAGCGGTAGAAGCCGCTGTCGTCGGTCAGGGTGCGGCCGACGCCCGTGAAGTTCGGGTCCAGCGGGGCGTCGTGCTGCTCGCGCTGGTGGGCGTAGCGGCCGGCCGAGTTGGCCTGCCAGATCTCGATGAGCTGGCCGCGGATCGGACGGCCGTCGCGGTCGAGGAGCCGGCCCTCGACGGTGATGCGCTCGCCGATCGGCGCACCCGTGTGCTGCCGGGTCAGGTCGTTGTCGATCTCGGTGATGTCCCGCTCGCCGAAGGCGGGGGAGTGCAGCTCCACCAGCTCCGGGTCCTGGCTGACGTCGATCGTGACCGGCGGCTGCTTCGGGTGGCGCAGGACGGAGGAGCGGTAGGGGGTGTAGTCGCGGCGCGGGTGGTGCTCGACGGGGGCTCCGTCGGCGATCCGCTTCTCGTACGCGGCATGCTCGGCCGCGATCTCCCGGTCGATGTCGTGCTGGGTGAGAGTCATGGGGATCCTGCGTTTCGTCAACGTTCGAGGACTAGGGCGAGGCCTTGGCCGACGCCGATGCAGAGGGTGGCGACGCCGACTCCACTGCCCTTGCGGGCGAGCTGGTGGGCGATGGTGCCGGCGAGGCGGGCGCCGGACGCGCCGAGCGGATGGCCGAGGGCGATGGCGCCGCCCTGCGGGTTGAGGATCGCCGGGTCGAAGTCGGGCCACTCGGCGACACAGCCCAGCACCTGGGCGGCGAAGGCCTCGTTCAGCTCCAGCACGGACAGGTCGCCGAATCCCCTGCCCGCCTTGGCGAGCGCGCGGTTGACGGCCTCGACGGGGGCGAGCCCGAAGTAGTCCGGGTCCAGGGCGTTGACGCCGGTCGCGGAGATCCGCGCGAGCGGCTCACGGCCGGTGGCCCTCAGGCCGTCCTCGTCGACGAGGAGCAGCGCGGCGGCGCCGTCGTTCAGCGGGGAGGCGTTGCCCGCGGTGACGGTCCCGTCGGAGGTGCGGAAGGACGGCTTGAGCTTGGCCATCGCCGCCAGGGACGCATCCGGCCGTACGCATTCGTCGGCGCCGAAGACGACCGGGTCGCCCTTGCGCTGCGGGATGCTCACCGGCGCGAGCTCGGCGTCGAAGAGGCCCTCGGACTGCGCCCGGGCAGCCTTGTGATGGCTGTGCAGGGCGAACTCGTCCTGCTGCTCCCGGCTGATCTTGTGCTTCTCGGCGATCAGCTCGGCCGACTCGCCCAGCGGGATCGTCCACTGCGGCGCCATCCCCGGGTTGACCATGCGCCAGCCCAGGGTGGTCGAGAACAGCTCGGTGTGGGCGGCCGGGAAGGGCTTGTCGGACTTGGGCAGCACGTACGGCGCCCGGGTCATCGACTCCACACCGCCGGCCACCACGATCGAGGCGTCCCCGACCGCGATGGCGCGGGCCGCCTGGACGACCGCTTCGAGGCCCGACGCGCACAGCCGGTTGACCGTCACGCCGGGCACGGAGGTGGGCAGGCCGGCCAGGAGTGCGGCCATGCGGCCGACGTTGCGGTTCTCCTCTCCGGCGCCGTTGGCGTTGCCGAAGTACACGTCCTCGATCCGGGACGGGTCCAAGTCGGGTGTACGGCCCATGAGTTCACGGATGGCGTGGGCGGCCAGGTCGTCCGGGCGGACGGATGCGAGGGCGCCGTTGTAGCGGCCGATCGGAGTGCGGACCGCGTCGACGAGGTAGACGGTGTTCACAGCAGACTCTCCGCGACGGTGAGTTTTGCGTCGGTGCCGGCGATGATCTCGTCGACGGTGACACCCGGCGCGGTCTCGACGAGCAGGAGACCGTCCGGTGTCACGTCGAGCACGCCGAGGTCGGTGATGATCCGGTTCACGCAGCCCTTGCCCGTGAGCGGCAGGGCGCACTCGGCGAGGATCTTGGGGCTGCCGTCCTTGGCGGTGTGGGTCATCACCACGATGACGGTGCGGGCCCCGTGCACGAGGTCCATCGCACCGCCGATCCCGGTGATCATCTTGCCGGGGATCGCCCAGTTCGCCAGGTCACCGGTGGCGGAGACCTGCATGGCGCCGAGCACGGCGACATCTATGTGCCCGCCGCGGATCATCGAGAACGACAGTGCCGAGTCGAAGAAGGAGGCGCCCGGCAGGACCGTGACGGTCTCCTTGCCCGCGTTGATCAGGTCCGGGTCGACCTGGTCCTCCCTCGGGTAGGGGCCGGTGCCCAGGATGCCGTTCTCGGACTCGAGGATCACCTCGACGCCGGGTGGCAGATAGTTCGGGATCAGGGTCGGCAGTCCGATGCCGAGGTTGACGTACTGGCCGTCCTGAAGCTCGCGAGCGGCCCGAGCGGCCATCTCTTCCCGCGTCCACGCCATGGCTAGCTCACCGTCCCGTCTGTCGGGGGCGCGGAAACCGTGCGCCGTTCGATCTGCTTGTCGGCCGCCTGCTCAGGGGTGAGCGCCACGACCCGCTGGACGAAGATGCCCGGCAGATGCACCGCGTCCGGATCGATCTCGCCCGGCTCCACGATTTCCTCCACCTCGGCGATCGTCACCCGCCCGGCCATCGCGGCCAGCGGGTTGAAGTTCCGGGAGGACTTGTTGAACACCAGGTTCCCGTGCCGGTCGCCCTTCCACGCCCGCACCAGCGCGAAGTCGGTGCGGATTCCGCGCTCCAGGACGTACTCGGTGCCGTCGAACTCCCGCACCTCCTTCGGCGGCGAGGCGAGCGTGACCCCGCCGGAGCCGTCGTAGCGCCAGGGCAGCCCGCCGTCGGCGACCTGCGTGCCCACCCCGGCGGGTGTGTAGAACGCGGGGATCCCGGCCCCGCCGGCCCGCAGCCGCTCGGCCAGCGTGCCCTGCGGGATCATCTCGACCTCCAGCTCGCCGCCCAGGTACTGGCGGGCGAACTCCTTGTTCGCGCCGATGTACGAGCCGGTCACCCGGGCGATCCGGCCCGCCGACAGCAGCACGGCAAGACCCGACTCCATCGCCCCGCAGTTGTTGGAGACCACCGACAGGCCGCCCACCCCGCGCTCGTACAGCGCCTGGATCAGCACGTTCGGCACACCGCTCAGTCCGAAGCCACCCACCGCGAGCGACGCGCCGTCACCCACATCGGCCACCGCCCCCAGGGCCGTGGCGACCACCTTGTCCATCCGAGAAGCCCCATCTCTTCCGAGCGCTCAGCACCCTATTTAGTCAGCGCACTGAGTATTTCTGCGAGGTTGCTTCTCACGCTGCCACCGGAGTGGGGAGTCGTCAAGAGCTCGGCAAATGCGAACGTCATGGGGTTGGCGGCCCGAGGACAGTCGAGTGAAGGTCCGGTATTGTTCAGTGCACCGACGATTACGACCAGGGGAGCGCGCATGGCCGCCGTGGACCTCACCACCCACCCCGGGCATCTGGCCCGGCGGCTCCAGCAGGCGCACTACCTGCTCTGGAACACCATGGTCTCCGAGGAGATCACCTCGCCCCAGTTCGCCGTCCTCAACACGCTCGTCGCCGAGCCGGGCCTGGACCAGCGGACGGTGGGGGAGCGGGTCGGGCTCGACCGGTCCACGATCGCCGAGGTGATCAGCCGGCTCGGCCGCCGCGGGCTGCTCGACAAGGTCCGCGACCCCAAGGACGGCCGGCGCTTCCTGCTGCGCCTCACCGACGAGGGGGTGCGCACGCACAAGAAGCTGACCGTGCGCACGGCCCGGATGAACCAGGTCTTCCTGGCCCCGCTCTCCGCCGACGAGCAGGCACTCTTCTTCGACCTGATCCGGCGCGTCGCGGACGCGGCCGAGGGGCTCCGCAATCCGGCGGAACCCCTCGTCGCACACCCCTGATCCCGCACCTGCGCACCCTCGGACGCTCAGGGCGCCTTCGCGAACACCACCCACACCTGGCCGTCCCGGAAGGTCATCGGCTTGCCGGCGCCGGTCGTGAACGTCGTGCCGTCCGTGGCCTTGGGACGCTTCCAGTTGACGTCGTAGGCGCGCCCGTCGCGCAGCACCCGCGCCTTGCCCGAGCCGACCGTCTCGGTGTACGGCGTGTAGTGGCCGAGCGTGTCGTGGAAGTCGGACTTGCGCACCTTCACGTACTGCACGACGACCGTGGCCGCCGCCACCCGCTTGCCGTCCGACGTCGTGGCGGCCTTGCCGTCCATGGCGACCAGCCAGCGGTTCTGGCTCCCGGACCAGGTGAACGTGTACGTGGCCAGCGTGTAGCGCACCGTCTGCGAGGCCGTGGCCTTGCCGCCCGCCGGGGCGGCGCCGAAGCGGAAGCCGGTCGTCAGGGCGTCCTTGCCCGGCGCGGCGGGCATCAGCCGCTGGGGCTGCAGGAAGAGGTTGTGCGGCGCGGGCCGGCCCTTGCCGCGGAAGTACGCGCCGTCCGCCTTCTCGGGCGGCGCCGCATGCACGGGGGCCTTGTCGATCAGCGGCATGAGCTTGCCCTGCGCCCCGGAGAAGGCGAGCGTCGGCTTGTTGAACTGGGCCAGCAGCTCCAGGTCGGACTCGCGTGCGCTGCGCACCGGCCCTACGGCCTTCGGCAGCTTCGTCGCGTACACACCCATCAGGCGGCTCAGCCCGCCCTCGACCGGCTCGACGTACACGATGTCCGCGGCGTTCAGGCCCGTATGGGGCCGGGCGGCGCGGGCGTTGTCGATCTTCACGGCGAGTACCGAGGGGCTCTTCGCCCGGCTCTCGCCCTCGCTCGGCGTCGACGCATGCGGCCGTCCGCGGCCGTCGTCGCCCGGTCCGCCGGACGTCGTGCACGCCGACGCCAGCGAAGCTGCCATCGCGGCGGCCAGCAGCCCCGCCATCGTCGTGGCGCGTCTGGAGCGCGCCCCTCGTTGTCTGCCCACCGTTGCCACCCGCACCCACCCGCCCAGCCTGTGTGTCATCAATAGTGCGCTTATCTGTTCATAGGTGACATACCCGATCAGCTGGGACTGCCCGCACCAATCCGCCGATCGGCCCTGGCGCGGCCAGCCGGTCGGCGTACACCGCGCACAGCCGGCTCGCGGACGGGGCACCGGCCCGCCCGAACGGTTCGGCGGGGGAGCGCAGGGGTACCCGGCCGACACCGTACGAGCGAACGCGCACATGTGACGGAGGGAGCGCGGGCGATGAGGGCAGTGACCTGGCAGGGCAAGCGGGACGTGCGCGTGGAGAACGTGCCCGATCCGACCATCCAGGAGCCGACGGACGCGGTCATCCGCATCACGTCCACCGGGCTGTGCGGCTCCGACCTGCACCTGTACGAGGTGCTCACGCCGTTCATGACGCCGGGCGACATCCTCGGCCACGAACCGATGGGCATCGTCGAGGAGGTCGGCGCCGGGGTGCCGGACCTACAGGCGGGGGACCGGGTCGTGGTGCCGTTCCAGATCGCCTGCGGCAACTGCTGGATGTGCCTGACCGGCCTGCCGACCCAGTGCGAGACCACCCAGGTCACCGCGGAAGGCATGGGCGCCGCCCTGTTCGGCTACACCCGTCTGTACGGCGCTGTGCCGGGCGCCCAGGCCGAGTATCTGCGCGTCCCGCAGGCGCAGTTCGGTCCGATCAAGGTCCCGGAGGGGCCGCCGGACGACCGGTTCGTCTACCTCTCCGACGTACTGCCCACCGCCTGGCAGGCGGTCCGCTACGCCGAGGTCCCGAAGGGCGGCACCGTCGCCGTGCTCGGCCTCGGCCCCATCGGCGACATGGCGTGCCGGGTCGCCCAGGTCCAGGGCGCCGAGCGGGTGTTCGGCGTGGACCTGGTGCCCGAGCGGCTGCGCAGGGCACGCGAGCGCGGAGTCGAGACCTTCGACCTCAGGAGCTTCCACGACGAGAAGGAGCTCGTCGCCGCCATCCGCGACGAGACCGACGGCCGTGGCCCCGACGCCGTCATCGACGCGGTCGGCACCGAGGCCCACGGCAGCGCCGCCGCCCGGCTGGCCCAGCAGGCCTCCGCGATGCTGCCCCGCAAGCTGAGCGGCCCGCTCGCCGAACGCTTCAGCGTCGACCGGCTCGCCGCCCTCTACACGGCCATCGACCTGGTGCGGCGCGGCGGCACCATCTCCCTGTCCGGCGTGTACGGCGGCACCGCGGACCCGATACCGCTGCTCACCCTGTTCGACAAGCAGGTCCAGATCCGGATGGGCCAGGCCAACGTGCGCCGCTGGAGCGACGACATCCTGCCGTACCTGACGGACGAGGACCCGCTCGGCGTCGACGACTTCGCCACCCACCGCGTGCCACTGAGCGAGGCCCCGCACGCGTACGAGATGTTCCAGCGCAAGCAGGACGGCACGGTGAAGGTGCTGATGCAGCCGTGATTCCGGCTCGCGCCGCTCGTCAGGCCTGCGGCGTGAAGATCTCCGCCAGGTCGTAGCTCACCGGCTCCTCCAGCTGCGCGTACGTACAGCTCTCGGGCGTGCGGTCCGGGCGCCAGCGGCGGAAGCGGGCCGTGTGCCGGAAGCGGACCCCGTTCTCCATGTGGTCGTACGCCACCTCGGCCACCCAATCGGGCCGGAGCGGCACCCAGGACAGATCCTTCTTGCCCGACCAGCGGCTCGGCGCGCCCGGCAGCCGCGCCGACTCGTGGGCCGCCTCGTCGGCCCAGGCCGCCCAGGGATGCCCCGTGGCATCCGCCATGCGCAGCGGCTCCAGCTCCTCGACCAGCTCGGCGCGCCGCTTCATGGAGAACGCGGCCGACACGCCCACGTGCTGGAGGGCGCCCTGGTCGTTGTGGAGGCCGAGCAGGAGGGAGCCCACGACCGGGCCGCTCTTGTGGAGGCGGTAGCCCGCGACGACGACGTCCGCCGTCCGCTCGTGCTTGATCTTGAACATGGCCCGTTCGTTCTGGAGATAGCGCAGCGTGAGGGGCTTCGCGATGACCCCGTCCAGGCCGGCCCCCTCGTACTGCTCGAACCACCCCTGGGCCGTGTCGACGTCGGTCGTCGCCGGCGCCACATGCACCGGCGCCGTCACCCCGGACAACGCCATCGTGAGCATCGCCCGCCGGTCCGCGAGCGGCACCTCGAGCAGCGACTGGTCCGCCAGCGCCAGCAGGTCGAAGGCGACGAACGACGCCGGTGTCCGCTCGGCCAACGTCCGCACCCGGGAGTCGGCCGGGTGGATGCGCTCGGTGAGCGCGTCGAAGTCCAGCCGCCCCTCCCGCGCGATGACGATCTCCCCGTCCAGCACGCACCGCTGAGGCAGCCGCTCCTTCAGCGCCGCCACCAGCTCGGGAAAGTACCTGGTCAGCGGCTTGCCGGTGCGGCTGCCGAGCTCCACCTCGTCCCGGTCGCGGAACACGATCGCCCGGAAACCGTCCCACTTCGCCTCGTACTGCATGCCCGGCGGGATCTTCGCCACCGACTTGGCGAGCATCGGCTTCACGGGCGGCATCACCGGCAGGTCCATGGGGACGATTCTGCTCGCATCCGGCTGCCGCCGCCCGGTGTGCGCGGCATGCGCGGTGCGCCTACCGTGTCTCGCATGGGCGAAGCGGTGGAACTGGAAGCGGGCGGCCGGACCGTGCGCCTGTCCAACCCGGGCAAGATCTTCTTCCCGGAGCGCGGCTTCACCAAGCTGGACCTCGCCCGCTACTACATCGCGGTCGGCCCCGGCATCCTGCGCGCCCTGCGCAACCGGCCCACCACCCTGGAGCGCTACCCGGACGGGGTGACCGGCGAGTGGTTCTACCAGAAGCGGGCGCCCAAAAGCATGCCCGACTGGATCCCCACCGCCCACATCTCCTTCCCCAGCGGCCGCAGCGCCGACGAGATGTGCCCCACCGAGGAGGCCGCGGTCCTGTGGGCCGCCCAGTACGGCACGCTCACCTTCCACCCCTGGCCGGTCCGCAGAGACGACGTCGACAGCCCCGACGAACTGCGCATCGACCTCGACCCGCAGCCCGGCACCGACTTCGACGACGCCGCCCGCGCCGCCCATGAACTACGCGCCGTACTCGACGAGTTCGGCGGCCTGCGCGGCTGGCCCAAGACCTCCGGCGGGCGCGGCCTGCACGTCTTCGTGCCCATCGAGCCGCGCTGGACCTTCACCCAGGTCCGGCGGGCCGCCATCGCGGTCGGGCGGGAGATGGAGCGCCGGATGCCGGAGCACGTGACGATCAAGTGGTGGAAGGAGGAGCGGGGCGAGCGCATCTTCATCGACTACAACCAGACCGCCCGCGACCGCACGATCGCCTCCGCCTATTCCGTACGGCCCCGCCCGCACGCCCCGGTCTCGGCGCCCCTGCACTGGGAGGAGGTCGGCGAGGTGCACCCCCAGGACTTCGACCTCGTGACCATGCCCGCGCGCTTCGCCGAACTCGGCGACGTGCACGCGGACATGGACGACCACCGCTTCTCGCTGGACGCGCTGCTGGAGCTGGCCAACAAGGACGAACACGACCACGGACTCGGCGATCTGCCGTACCCGCCCGAGTATCCGAAGATGCCGGGGGAACCGAAGCGGGTGCAGCCGAGCCGGGCGAAGAAAGAGGCGCCCCCGTCGGAGGCGCCTCCCTCGGAGCCCACGGCTCCTTGATCTACAGCTCCTTGATCCGGATGTCCCGGTACGAGACCACATCCGTGGTGCCGTGCACCTGGAGCCCGATGTAACCGGAGGCGAACCTGCGTCCGTCCGTGCCCGGGTCGTCCGAGCGCGGCGGGACGAAGTCCTGGCCGCCGGTGTTGTCGAACTCGTTGATCAGCACGCCGTTGCGGTAGACCGAGTAGTGCTGGTCGACCACGCGGATCTCGTAGTCGTTCCACGTGCCCTTCTGGGTGACGCCGGCACCGGCGAGCCCCACCCGGTCGAAGCCGTAGATCGAACCGGTCTTGTACATGTCGCCGTCGGGCCGGTCGAGCACCTGCACCTCGTGCCCGTACTTGATGGCGACCCACTCCGGCCGCGGCTCCTCGGAGTGGTCGTGGACCCACGGGAAGCGGACGAACACACCGGAGTTGGCGTTGCCGGTGCCCGGAGCGTCGTCGCGCCACTGGAGCTTGAGCGAGAAGTCGCCGTACTTCCGCTCGGGGAACCACAGCATGCCCAGGCCGTCCTTGCTGGTGCCGCTCGTGATCGAACCGTCGGCGTTCTGCGCGAACGAACCGCCGCCCACCTGCTGCCACTTGGCGAATGACCCCGCGCTGCCGTCGAGGATCGTGCGGTAGCCCTCGGTCTGGCCGGGCTTGCCGATCCCGGACTGGCGGGCCGCCTTGCGGACGGCGTTGTACTCGCGCTGGTCGACGACCCCCTCCTTGAGGAGCTTGTCCAGGACCGTCGTCACGTGCTTGAGGAACAGCGCGTGGGACGACCACTCCTTCTCGTCCTCGATCAACTCGTTGATCCGGCACCGGCTGTTGGTGAGCCGGTTCGGCACACCCGAGTCGACCGTGCCGACGATCACCGTCAACCGCTCGTCGAACTCCGGGCAGTTGGGGGCGGGGACCTGGCCGGCCACCACGGTGAAGGTCACCGTGCGGGCGGTGGAGGTGTTACCCGCCTTGTCCGTCGCCCGGTAGCCGAGCGTGTGCGTGCCCGCGCGGTCGACGACCACCGGCGCCCCGTACGCGAGGTACGGCCCGCCGTCGATCGAGTACTCGATCCGGTCGACACCCGACCCGTGGTGCTCGTCGGTCGCCGTGACGGTCACCTTGGCGTTGCCGATGTACGCCCCGTCGGAGTTCTTCGTCCCCTCGACGGTCACACCCGTCACCGGCGCGGTCGTGTCCGGCTGGGGCGCCGCCACGACCGTGAACTGCACACTCTTCTCCGCGGCGACGTTCCCCGCCTTGTCGGTGGCCCGGTAGCGCACGGTATGAGCGCCGACCTCGTGCACCATCACGGGCGCGGCGTACGGCTGCCACGCGCCGTCGCCGATCGCGTACTCGATGGTGTTGACGCCGGAACCGGTGTCGGAGGCCGTGACGGTGACGGTCGCCATGTCGATGTACGTGCCGTCGGGGTTCTGCTCACCGCTGACGGTCGCCGACGTCTCCGGTGCCGTCGTGTCGTCGGTCGGCGGCGGGACGACCGTGAACGCGGCGCTCTTCTCCGCCGAGACGTTCCCCGCCTTGTCGAAGGCCCGGTAGCGGATCTTGTGGTCGCCGACCTGGTCGACGACGACCGGGGCGGTGTACGGCTGCCAGGCGCCCGCGTCGCCGACCGCGTACTCGGTGCGGTCGAGCCCGGAGCCGCCCTCCTCGTCGGTGGCGTGGACGGCCACGCTCGCCGAACCGACGTACTGCCCCTGCGCGTTCTGCGTCCCGCTGACGTGCGCCGACGCCTGCGGTGCGGTCGTGTCCTCGCCGCTGCCCTCGGTCACCACGAGGATGCCCTGCATCTGCCCGTGGCCGGGGATCGTGCAGTAGTAGCGGTAGCGGCCGGGGGTGAGCGTGACCTCGGCGGTGTGCTTGCCGCCCTGGTCGTCGTTCGGGTTGGCGAGGATGTTGAGCTGGACGTCGTTGTTGAACTCGGGGTCGGACGTGTCGAACGTCAACGTGTGCGGCATCCCGGTGGTGTTGCCGGTCGCCGTGCTGTTCTCGAAGACGATCGTCGTCGTGCCGGCGACCGCCGTCGCGGGCGCCGACGCGTACTTCGTGATGTCGTCGCCGGCCGTCCAGGTGAGCGTCTGGGCCGCGGCAGCGTTCGCGGACGGGGACTCGGACCGCCCGACGGCCGGGACGGACTGCAGCCCCAGCATCACCAGCAGCACGGCCAACAGGGCCGCCCGGACTCTTCGCCGGGGTGGACTGCTTCGCATCATCACTGGGCTCCCCTCGCCAGCTGGTCGGCGGCCGGAGTCGCAGCGCCGCCCGTGTAAGTGACCCTCCACAGCGCCGACTTGGCGTCCGAGGTGAAGAAGCCGCGGCCGTAGTCGAGCACGTACAGCACGCCGTCCGGGCCGAACTTCCAGTCCATGAGGTTCTTGATGCCGTCGTTGCCGATCGGCACGATCTTCTTCAGCGACTCCGAGTGAATCGGCAGACCGCCGTCACCGTGTGTCTTCGGGTCGGTGATCACCGCGTTGCGCGGCTGGTCGGCGTCGTAGAAGTCGCCGACGAACCACTTGCCGTCCCAGTAGGCCGGCCACTTGGTGGCACCCGCACCCGCCGCGTCGTACCGGTAGACCGGCCCGTTCATCGCGGCCTGCCCGCCGCCCTTGAGCCACGGCAGCGAGTAGGTGGCCTCCTCCTGCTTGTACGACGGGACGCCGTTCGCGTCACGCGGGAAGTCCGGCGCGCCGCCCTGGGGCGAGTACCAGATGTTGTTGCCGGTGACCGGCGGGAGGTTGACGAGGCCGTCGTTGTTCGGCGACTCGTTCTTCGGGTGGTCGCAGTCGTACCAGCCCAGCGGCTTCGTCGGGTCGGGCAGATTGCGGTCACGGTAGGGCTGCTTGTTGCCCATGCAGTACGGCCAGCCGCGGTTGCTCGCCTTGGTGATGACCGCGAAGGTGTCGTACTTCGCCGGACCCCAGGTCGTCGAGGGCGCACCCGCGTCGGGGCCGACCCAGCCCGCGTACAGGACGTCCGTCTGCTTGTCGACGGAGATGCGAGCGGGGTTCCTGACACCCATCACGTAGATCTCGCCGCGCGTCTTGCCGCCGCCCTCGTCGCTCTCCCGGCCCGTGAACAGGTTGCCCTCCGGCAGCGTGTACGTGCCGTCCGGCTCCGGGTGGATGCGCAGGATCTTGCCGTTGAGGTTGTTGGTGTTGCCGGCGGTGCGGCGCGCGTCGGCGAAGGACACGCCCTTGTAGTTGGGCTCGGGGTTGTTGCCCGAGTAACCGCCGCTGAAGCCACTGGAGTTGTTGTCGCCGGTCGCGATGTACAGGTTGCCCTTGGAGTCCCAGGCCATCCCGCCGCCCGAGTGGCAGCAACTGTGCACCTGTACCGGCCACTTGAGCAGGACCTTCTCACTGCCCAGGTCCAGCTTGTTGCCGGCCGGGTCGAGCGTGAAGCGGGAGACGCGCCGCTCGGCCATCCTCGTGTCGCGGTTCAGCCGGGAGTGCGGGGTGTAGTGCAGATACACCCAGCCGTTGTCCTCGAAGCGGGGATCGAGCTCGATGCCGAGAAGCCCTTCCTCGACCTTGATCAGCTCATCGCCGCCGCCCTTGTTGCCGAACACCGTGAGCGCCCCGGCCAGGGTGACCTTCTTGGTCTTCGGGTCGTAGACGTGGATCTCGCCCTTGCCCTTGCCGATCTCCGGGTTGTTCCAGTCGGTGACGACCGGCTGGGAGGAGTCGGCGCCGCCCCGGCCGATGTAGAGCACGCGGCCGTCGGGCGCGGTGACCAGGCCGTGCGGCTCGCCGATCTGGTCGTTCTGGCCGGGCTGGTTGGGCTGGGTGAGCCGCTCGGCCTTGTAGTTGCCCGTGATCGTGGCCTTGCAGTCGGCCTGCGTGAGCCGGGTGGTCCACAGCAGGGCGCCGCGCAGATGGGTACGGAAGTCGGTCTCGTCGTACGACGACGCCGTGCCGCCCATACCCGTGTAGAAGGAGCGGCCGCCGTCGTAGTCGCGACACCAACTCACCGGGTGGTCCCAGCCGTTGGCGCCGGTGCCCGGCTGGTACGTCGACTCCCGGACCCGGGCGACCGTGTGCACCTCGCCCGACGGGTTCTTCGCCCAGTTCAGCCACTTGTCCGGCCGCTTCCACTGCACCGGCAGTTCCTTGGTGGCCGGGTGCTGCCGGTCACCGACCTCAACGACGGCCCGCTGCACGTTCGTCGGGCCGCCGGCAGCCGGGCGGGCGCCGACGAGGCCGGTGAACCAGTCCGAGTACGGCTCGGCGCGGGCCGCGTCATGGACGCCGACGAAACCGCCGCCCGCCTCCATGTAGGCCTCCAGACCCGCCTCCTGCTCCGGGTCCAGGACGTCGCCGCCTCCGGTGAGGAACACGATCGTGTTGAAGCGGCCCAACTTCGTCTCATTGGTGAAGACCGAGGCGTCGTTCGTGGCCTCGGTCTTGAAACGCCGGCCGGCCGGGCCCGACAGGCCGATCTTCTCGATCGCCCCGATACCGGCGTTCACCACGGGCGACTCTTCGCCGCCGGCCGCGGACCCATAGAAGATGAGCACTCGTACATTCGCGCCGCCTGGTGGCGACTTGATGGACATCGTTGTCAGGGGCGGCTCCGGGGCCGGGCGTGCGTCGGCTGCCGGAGCGGACATCAGTCCGGCGGCGACGATCCCGGCGGTCACAGTGGCCACCCAGGTATGTCTTGTCGTGCTCAACCCTCGCAAGTGCATGGGGACCTCCACGGTCACAGCAACAGCGACAAGGAAGCTAGACCCCTTTGAACGACTCGCCAATACCTACGGCCGTACTGGGGCCAACTTTGTCCTGAGTGTGGATAAACGAGGGATCGACCGGTACCGTCTCAGCGGTTCATCCCCGTAAATTCCGTAACGCCGTGGGGAGTTCGGCATGAGCGAAGGCAGCTTCACCAGACGCGGCTTCGACAGGCGCACCTTCAACAGACGTGTCCTGCTCGGCGGCGCGACCGTCGCGACATCGTTGTCTCTCGGGCAGGTGCCCGAGGCCGCGAGCGCCGACGCGCCGGCGAAGACCGCCCCGGCCGGGGGCGAGGTCAGGCACCTCAAGCTGTACGCCGAGAAACTCGCCGACGGGCAGATGGGCTACGGCTTCGAGAAGGGCAAGGCGTCCATCCCCGGCCCGCTGATCGAGCTCAACGAGGGCGACACCGCGCACATCGAGTTCGAGAACACGATGGACGTACCGGTGAGCCTGCACGTCCACGGCCTCGACTACGAGATCACCAGCGACGGCACGAAGCTCAACAAGAGCGACGTCGAGCCCGGCGGCACCCGCACCTACACCTGGCGCACCCATGCCCCCGGCCGCCGCAAGGACGGCACCTGGCGGGCGGGCAGCGCAGGTTACTGGCACTACCACGACCACGTCGTCGGCACGGAGCACGGCACCGGCGGCATCCGCAAGGGCCTGTACGGGCCGGTGATCGTCCGGCGCAAGGGGGACATCCTCCCCGACGCGACCCACACGATCGTCTTCAACGACATGCTGATCAACAACAAGCCCGCGCACAGCGGCCCCAACTTCGAGGCCACGGTGGGCGATCGCGTCGAGTTCGTGATGATCACGCACGGCGAGTACTACCACACCTTCCACATGCACGGTCACCGCTGGGCGGACAACCGCACGGGCATGCTCACCGGCCCGGACGACCCCAGCCAGGTCATCGACAACAAGATCGTGGGCCCCGCCGACTCCTTCGGCTTCCAGGTGATCGCGGGGGAGGGGGTCGGCGCGGGCGCGTGGATGTACCACTGCCATGTGCAGAGCCACTCGGACATGGGGATGGTGGGACTGTTCCTGGTGAAGAAGACGGACGGGACGATCCCGGGGTACGACCCGCATGACCACGGTCATGAGCCGGCCGCCGGGTCCGCCGGGTCCGCGCACGAGCACTGACGCATCATGGACGGGTGACACTTGTCCTGACGCGTGGTGACCTGGAGTCCGTACTGGAGCCGGAGGCCTGTCTGGCCGTCCTGCGGGAGGGGTTCCGGACCGCGGACGCCGTGCCCGTCGCCGGGCAACGGGTGCGGACCGGCCTGCCGTTCCCCGGCACGGCCACCGCGCTGATCCCCGGCCTGCTGCCGGGCATCGAGGCGTACACGGTGAAGGTCAACGCCAAGTTCCCGGGCGCGCAACCGGCGTTGCGCGGAGTGATCTGCCTGCACAGCGGGCAGGACGGCGCGTTGCTCGCGCTGCTGGACTCGGCCACGGTGACGGCTTGGCGTACGGGGCTGGCGGCGGCGTTGGGCACCCATGTGCTGGCCGGCTCCGGCTCTGGCTCCGCCTCGGGAGAGGTCCTGGGCGTGATCGGCGCCGGGGCCCAGGCCGATTTGATGGTGCGGGGCCTGACGGTGCTGCGGCCGCACGGCGAACTCGTCGTCCATGACACGGACGCCGAACGGGCAGCCGAGTTCGCCGCACGGCACGGTGGCCGGGTGGCGGGCTCGGCGAAGGACGTCGCGACGGCAGCCGACACCGTACTGATGGCCACCTGGGCCCGGTCACCGCTGCTGCGGCTGGCGGACACACGGGAGGGGCAGCACTTCACGAGCCTCGGGGCCGACGAACCCGGCAAGGAGGAGCTGGCCGCGGATCTGCTGCGCGCGGCGCTGCTGGTCGTGGACCACCGCGAACTCGCCGCGAGCATGGGGGCCCTGGCGGCGGCCGGGCTTCCGGCGACGGCCGCCGATGCCACGCTGGGGGACGTACTGCGAAGCGAGCATCCGGGACGCGCGAGCGCCGGGAGCCGTACCGTCTACGCTCCGGTCGGGCTGCCCTGGCAGGACCTGGCGTTGAGCTGGGTGGCGTATGAGGCGGCGCAGCGGGAGGGCATCGGACGGCGGGTGGATCTGCTGGCGTGAGTGCCTCGTGAGTGCGAGGAGTTCCACGATCGGCCCCGGTCGTCCGAGAGCGCTCTCACCTCCGCCGCAACCACGGCTATCCTGATCCGCAACCGCCGACGAGGAGCCCTGCAGTGACCGAAACCGCCCCACGTCCCACCCTGGAGGCCGTGGCCGCCCGGGCCGGGGTCTCGCGGGCCACCGTGTCCCGCGTCGTCAACGGCGGGGACGGGGTCCGGGAGCCGCTCGTGGAGCGGGTCCGCGCGGCGGTGGAGGAACTCGGGTACGTACCCAATCAGGCCGCCCGCAGCCTCGTGACCCGGCGCCATGACGCCATCGCCGTCGTCGTCGCCGAACCCGAGACCCGCGTCTTCGCCGACCCCTTCTTCGCGCTGCAACTGCGGGGCATCAGCAAGGAGCTGACGGCCCACGACAACCAGCTGGTGCTGCTCCTCACGGAGGGCCGCGACGACCACGCCCGCGTCGGCCGCTACCTGGCCGGCGGCCATGTCGACGGGGCGCTCGTCTTCTCGCTGCACCTCGACGACCCGCTGCCCGCACTGATTCAGCACGCCGGGATCCCCACCGTGTTCGGCGGACGGCCCGGGTGGAGCGGCGACCAGCGTGGCGTGGTGTACGTCGACACCGACAACCGCGGCGGCGCCCGTGACGCCGTGCGGCACCTCGTCGGCCTCGGCCGCACCCGCATCGCGCACATCACCGGCGCACTCGACCAGACGTCGGCGGTGGACCGGCTCGACGGATACCGGGACGTCATGGTCGACGCCGATCCACGGCTGATCGTCGAGGGCGACTTCACACCGGCCGGCGGCGAACGGGCGATGCGTGAACTGCTCGAACGCTGCCCCGACCTGGACGCCGTGTTCGCCGCGAACGACCTCACCGCGGCGGGTGCGTTGCGGGTGCTGCGCGAGTCGGGGCGGCGGGTGCCGGACGATGTCGCCGTGGTCGGGTTCGACGACATGCTGCCGGTGGCGGACCAGACCGAACCGCCGCTCACGACGGTCCGTCAGGACATAGAGGAGATGGGTCGGCTGATGGCCCGGATGCTGCTGCGCGGCCTCGACCGCCGCACCGGTGAGCAGGTGGGAGGCGCGCCGTCCAACGTCGTCCTGCCGACGACGCTGATCCGGCGCGCATCCGCCTAGGGCCTGTTGCGAAAGTGGCCTCTGCCGCGCGACGCCCGGCACGCGCTCTCGCCGCACCGCCCGAAAACCCGAGTACGCCCAGTACGAGGGCTTTCGGGCGGCACGCCGAGAGCATGCACCGGACGCCGCGCGGCCGCCCTGCGGGCGACGAGGCCACTTTCGCAACAGGCCCTGGGCGGCCGGGCGGACTCAGCTCGGCGCTGCGCTCTTGATCACCGCGAAGCGGGCGCCGTACGGGTCGGTGAGCTTGGCGATACGGCCGATGTCCGGCAGGTCGGTAGCCGGCATGCGGACGGTGCCGCCCAGTTCCTGCGCCCTGGCGACCGTGGCGTCCGTGTCGGTGACCTCGAAGTACGGCAGCCAGTACGCCGGGCCGTCCGCCTCCGCCGGGTCGTCGGCCTTGTCGACGACCCCGCCGAACATGGCGTCCTCCCCTTGGCCCGCGGGGCTGAACGTCGTGTAGGTGCCGCCGTAGTAGTCGAGGGCGAAGGTCTCCATGCCGAGCGTGGTGTTGTAGAAGCCCGCCGCGGCCGGTACGTCCGTGGTGTACAGCTCCAGCCAGCACAGTGTCCCGGGCTCGTTCATGACGTCGAGGCCCTTGTTGGTGCCGGGCTGCCAGAGGCCGAAGCCCACGCCTGCCTTGTCGGCGAGGATGGCCATGCGGCCCATGTCCAGCACGTCCATGGGCTGCACCAGCACCGCTCCGTGCGCCTGCTCGGCCGACTTGGCCGTGGCGTCCGCGTCCGGGGTCTGGAAGTACACCGTCCAGGACGGCGGGCCCTGCTCCTCGGTGGTCTGCATGCCGCCGGCCGTGGTCCTGCCGTCGAGCTGGAAGAGGCCGTAGCCGCCGGTCTCGGGCCCGCCCGGCTGGAACCGCCAGCCGAACAGGCCGCCGTAGAAGGAACCGGCGCCCTCGATGTCGGGGGTGCCGACGTCGATCCAGTTCGGCGCGCCGGTGACATAACGGGTGGTGAGCATCATGGCCCTCCTCGGAAGGGTCCCGTTGTCTGCTCTGCCGAGTCTTGCACCGCCCACTGACAATCGCTGCCGGAGCGCTGCCGTCGGTTCGAGTGACGGCTGCGGCTACCGCGGGTGACCAGGAGGGGTCTCTTGGTTTTCACCCGTTTCCGCGCGCGCCGCCGTGCATCGCCGCGCACGGAGGGAGACCATCGAGTCGGCCGGGGGCCTGCGGCGCGGCGTTGATCGGGCGTTGATCGAACGTTTTTCGCCGACCGGCACGATCCTGCGCATGCTCATCGACACCATCACAACGATCACCTCGCCCGACCTGGACTGGCAGCAGGAGGCGTTGTGCGCGCAGACCGGGGCGGACTTCTTCTTCCCCGAGCCGGGCAGCTCCGTACGCGAGGCGAAGCGGATCTGCGGCATGTGCCCGATCCGCTCCGCCTGCCTGGAGTGGGCCCTCGACAACGACGAACGCTTCGGCGTCTGGGGCGGCCTGTCGGAGAAGGAACGACTGGAACTCAGGCGTGCGTCACGCTGAGGGCGGTGTTCCCAACGGGCCGTCGGCCGGTGCGGCGGCGGTGCTCGGCGCGACGGACGACGCGTGTCGACCTGTCGGCCAGGGCATTGCCGCCGGCATCAAGCGCGGCCTGGAGGCGCTGAGCGCGCACATCCCGCCCAAGCGAGGGTGTCGCCGACCTGGCAGCTGGGCAGCGGGCACAGTGCGGCACCGCACCCGGCCCGCCGCCTCAGCCAGGTGGCCTCAGTCAGGTTCCGTCAGGCCCCGGCGCGAGCCGCCATGCGGGCCTTGCGGGCCGCCAGCTTCTCGTCGAACTTGAGGGCCTCCGCGTCCAGGCCGCCCATGTAGAGGCCCAGCTCCTCCTGGGCCTTCTGGCCCTCGGGGCCGAGGCCGTCGATCTCCATGATCTTCAGGAAGCGGAGGACGGGCTGGAGGACGTCGTCGTGGTGGATGCGCATGTTGTAGACCTCGCCGATGGCCATCTGCGCGGCGGCGCGCTCGAAGCCGGGCATGCCGTGGCCGGGCATGCGGAAGTTGACCACCACGTCCCGCACGGCCTGCATCGTGAGGTCGGGGGCGAGTTCGAACGCGGCCTTCAGCAGGTTCCGGTAGAAGATCATGTGCAGGTTCTCGTCGGTCGCGATGCGCGCCAGCATGCGGTCGCAGACCGGGTCACCCGACTGGTGGCCGGTGTTGCGGTGCGAGATGCGGGTCGCGAGCTCCTGGAAGGCGACGTAGGCGACCGAGTGCAGCATCGAGTGCCGGTTGTCCGACTCGAAGCCCTCGCTCATGTGCGACATCCGGAACTGCTCCAGCTGGTCCGGGTCCACCGCGCGCGAGGTGAGCAGGTAGTCGCGCATCACGATGCCGTGCCGCCCCTCCTCGGCGGTCCAGCGGTGCACCCAGGTCCCCCAGGCGCCGTCGCGGCCGAAGAGCGAGGCGATCTCGTGGTGGTAGCTGGGGAGGTTGTCCTCGGTGAGGAGGTTCACGACCAGGGCGATGCGGCCGATCTCGGTGACCTTGGACTGCTCCTTGTCCCAGGCATCGCCGTCCTCGAAGAAGCCGGGGAAGTTGCGCCCGTCGGTCCACGGCACGTACTCGTGCGGCATCCAGTCCTTGGCGACCTGCAGATGCCGGTTGAGTTCATTCTCGACAACTTCCTCCAACGCGTACAGCAGGCGGGCGTCGGTCCAGACGGCGGGGCTGCCAAGGTGAGGGGAAGTAATCGTCACGGGAACTCCAGGGGACGCACAACACAGGAAAGGTGGCCGGCGAGCGGTTGCCGGGAACCTACGGAATCGTAGGCTACGAAACCGTAGGTTACGTAGCCGTAGGTTAAGGGCGGCGTAAAGACCGCTGATCAGCCCGTTCCGTTGAGAGTTCACGGGTGTGCGAACAGCCCCGGGGCCCGCAGGTCCCGGGGCTGAACGAGTGCAGCACTCAGTCGGTCAGGCGTACAGATCCCGCATCCGTACCGAGAGACATGTCACACATCCTTCGAGCTTCTCGAACTCGCCGATATCGACCAGAACGGGCTCGTGGCCGAGGTCGGCGAGCAGTTCCGCCGTCTTCGGCGCACTGGCGGCCATCAGCAGCTTCTCGCCGCCGAGCAGCACCACGTGCGCCCCGGACTCCTCGGGCACCGGCAGGAAGCGAGGGAAGAGGGACGGCGCGTCCAGCTGTGGTATGCGGCCCAGAATCGTTCCGTCGGGCAGCGCCGTGATCGCCGACTTCAGGTGCAGCACTTTGCTCACCGGCACGGCGACGACGCGCGCTCCCAGCGGTTCGAACGCGGCCCGCAGCTGCTGGACGCCCGCCGCGTTGGTACGGCCGCCCCGGCCGACGTAGATCGTGTCGCCGACCTTCAGCACGTCGCCGCCGTCCAGCGTGCCCGGCTCCCAGATCCAGTTCACGGAGCAGCCGAGCGAGGCCACGGCCTCCTCGACGCCGAGGGTCTCGTCGCGCCGGGACTCGGCGCCGGGCCGGGTGATCAGCGCGACGTTCTTGTACATGACGACGGTGTCCTCGACGAACACCGAGTCGGGGCAGTCGTCGGCCGGGTCCACCTCGACCGTCTCCCAGCCGTGCGTGCGCAGGGCCTCTACGTACGCCTCCCACTGCTCGACCGCGAGATCGACGTCGACCTTCTCGCGCTCGACGTGCGTGACCAGCCCTTCGGCGAGGCGGGGGCCGGGGCGGCGGACGAGGGCCTTCTTGCTGGGCACGACGGGATCTCCGGATCGATGGCAGGGGTCGGCGCCCATGATGCATGGGGCACCGATCCGCCATGATGCAGGGCGCCCGGGCCCGCACAAAACCCCTGCGGTCAGGCTGTGGCCCTCCTGAGATGCTCCGCAGTGAAGGACCCGTGCGTTTTGCGGAGCTGCTGCGGGGTTCCCTCGAAGATCACCCGTCCACCGTCCCGGCCGCCGTCCGGACCCAGGTCGATGATCCAGTCGGCGTGCGCCACGACATCCAGGTTGTGCTCGACGACCACCACCGTGTTGCCCGTGTCGACCAGCCGGTCCAGCAGGCCGAGCAGCCCGTCGACATCCGACATGTGCAGTCCGGTCGTCGGCTCGTCGAGGACGTACACCGCCCCGGTGCGGTGCAACCGTGTCGCCAGCTTGATGCGCTGCCGCTCGCCGCCGGACAGCGTGGACAGCGGCTGGCCGAGCGTGAGGTACGTCAGCCCCACGTCCCGCAACGCCCGCAGCCGGCGCCGTACGCCCGAGTCCTGGAAGAACTCCAGTGCCTGGTCGGCCGTCATCCCCAGCACATCAGCGATCGAGTTGCCGTCGACGGTCAGCCGCAGCACCTCGTCCTTGAAGCGCCGCCCGTCGCAGTCGTGGCACGTCGTCGTCACCGGGTCCATGAAGGCGAGGTCGGTGTAGATGATCCCGCGGCCTTCACAGGTGCCGCACGCGCCGGTCGAGTTGAAGCTGAAGAACCCCGGCTCGGCGCCCGTCTCGCGCGCGAAGATCTTCCGTACGGTGTCCATGATTCCCAGATACGTCGCCGGCGTCGACCGCGCGGAGATCCCGATCGACGACTGGTCCACGACTACGGCGTCGGCGTGCGCGTCGGTGAACTCCGCGGCCAGCGTGCTCTTTCCCGACCCGGCGACCCCGGTCACCACGGTGAGCACCCCGGTCGGGAACCCCACCGTCACGTCTCGCAGATTGTGCCGGCCGGCGCCCTTCACCCAGAGCCCGCCGTCCGCCGTACGTACGTCCTCCTTGATCGCGGTACGGCGGCCCAGGCACCGCCCTGTCACCGTGCCCGCCCCGGCCAGTTCGCCCGGTGTCCCCTCGAACACGACCTCTCCGCCGCCCGCGCCGGCCGCCGGCCCCATGTCGACGACGTGGTCGGCGAGCGCGATGACGTCCCGGTCGTGCTCGACGACCAGCACGGTGTTGCCCTTGTCGCGCAGCCGCAGCAGCAGATCACCGAGGCGGCCGACGTCACGCGGGTGCAGTCCGACGCTGGGCTCGTCGAAGATGTACGTCATGCCGGTGAGGCTGGAGCCCAGGTGCCGTACGGTCTTCAGGCGCTGTCCCTCGCCGCCGGAGAGCGTGGACGTCTCGCGGTCGAGGCTGAGGTAGCCGAGGCCGATGGCGTCGATGCGTTCGAGGGCGGTGACGGCGGCCCGGGCGATCGGTCCGGCGACCGGGTCGTCGATGTCCTTCAGCGCCGGGATCAGGTCGCTGACCTGCATGCGCGCGCACTCGGCGATGTTCATGCCGTTGATCCGGGTCGCGAGCGCCGCCGTGTTCAGGCGGGCCCCGTCGCATACCGGGCAGGTGCCCTCCGCCAGGAACTCGCGCACCAGGTCGCGGGTCTTCTGGCTCATCGCCGACAGGTCCCGCTTCAGATACAGCCGCTCGAAGCGGGTGGCCAGCCCCTCGTAGTCGGTGGTCCAGGTGCCGCCCGTGCCGTTGACGGTGACCTTGCTGCCCGGGCGGCCGTGCATCAGGAACTCCCGCTCGGCGACGGTGAAGCGGCTGACGGGCTTGTGCGGGTCGAGTTCGGCGCTGTTGGTGTACGCCTGCCCCTGCCAGGTGCCCGCCGCGAACGGCGGGAAGCGGACCGCTCCGTCGGCCAGCGAGCGGTCCGGATCGAGGATGCGGTCCCAGTCCGGCCGTACGGTCCGGCCCAGGCCGTCGCACTCGGGGCACATGCCCGAGGGGTCGTTGAACGAGTACGCGGTCGCCGGACCGGCGCTCGGCGTGCCGTGCCGGGAGAACAGCACCCGGATCACCGAGTAGATGTCCGTCATCGTGCCGACCGTGGACCGGGAGTGGCCCCCGATCGGCCGCTGGTCGACGACGATCGCGGGCGAGAGGTCCTCCAGTGCCTCCGCGTGCGGCCGCTCGTACTTGGGCAGCCGGTTGCGCACGAACCAGGTGAAGGTCTCGTTCAGCTGGCGCTGCGACTCGACCGCGATCGTGTCGAAGACGATCGACGACTTCCCCGATCCCGAAACGCCGGTGAACACGGTCAGCCGGCCTTTCGGGATGCGGAGAGCGACGTCCTTGAGGTTGTTCTCCCTTGCTCCGGTGATGGTGATGAAATCGGGCATGAAGTCGGCCATGCAGTCGAAGCTAGGCGGGATACCCGACAGCTTCTGGCGTGATTTCCTTCAGTTCTCCGTCCTCCACCATCAGCCAGCGCGTGATGCCGATCGACTCCAGGAACGGCAGGTCGTGACTGGCCACGATCAGCGCCCCCTCGTACGACTCCAGGGCCGAGGTGAGCTGTCGAACGCTCGCCATGTCCAGGTTGTTCGTCGGCTCGTCCAGCATCAGCAGCTGCGGCGCGGGCTCCGCGAGCATCAGAGCGGCCAGGGTCGCCCGGAAGCGTTCGCCGCCGGACAGCGTCGCCGCCTTCTGGTCGGCCCGGGCGCCCCGGAACAGGAAGCGGGCCAGCCGCGCCCGGACCCGGTTGTTGGTGGCCGCCGGCGCGAACCGGGCCACGTTCTCGGCGACGCTCAGCCGGCCGTCCAGCACGTCGAGCCGCTGCGGCAGGAACCGCAGGGGCACATGGGCCTGCACCTCGCCGGAGACGGGCTCCAGCTCCCCGGCGATCGTCCGCAGCAGCGTCGTCTTGCCCGAGCCGTTGCGCCCGATCAGCGCGATCCGCTCCGGTCCGCGCAGATCGAAGCCACCGGCCACGCGCGCGCCGTACACGAGCTCCAGGTCCATCAGCGTGAGCACGGTGCGGCCCGGCGGTACGGCCGTGTACGGCAGGTCGACGCGGATCTCGTCGTCGTCCCGTACGGCGTCCACCGCGTCGTCGAGCCGCTCCTTCGCCTCGGCGAGCTTCTCCTCGTGCATGATGCGGTGCTTGCCGGCGGACTCCTGCGCCGCCCGCTTGCGTGCCCCCATGACGATCTTCGGCTCGCGCTTCTGGTCCCACATCTTCTGTCCGTACCGCCTGCGCCGAGCCAGCTTGACCTGAGCGTCCACGAGTTCGCGCTTCTGCTTCTTCAGGTCGGCCTCGGCGACGCGCACCATGCGCTCGGCCGCCTCCTGTTCGGTGGCGAGCGCCTCCTCGTACGCCGAGTAGTTGCCGCCGAACCAGGTGACCTCGCCGGAGCGCAGATCGGCGATCTGGTCGACGAGTTCCAGGAGTTCGCGGTCGTGGCTGACGACCACCATCACTCCCGGCCAGGACGCGACGGCCGCGTACAGCCGCCTGCGCGCGTACAGGTCGAGGTTGTTGGTGGGCTCGTCCAGCAGCAGGACGTCCGGGCGGCGCAGCAGCAGTGCGGCCAGCCGCAGCAGCACCGACTCGCCGCCCGACACCTCGCCGATCGTGCGGTCCAACTCGATGTGTCCGAGCCCGAGTTCGCCGAGGGTGGCGAGGGCGCGCTCCTCGACGTCCCAGTCGTCGCCGACGGTCTCGAAGTGCTGCTCGGCCACGTCGCCCGCCTCGATGGCGTGCAGTGCGGCCCGCCGGTCCGCGATGCCGAGGGCCTCGTCGACCTTCAGGCCGGTGTCGAGGGTGACGTTCTGCGGGAGATAGCCGACCTCGCCGGCAACGCGTACAGCGCCGTCGGCCGGGATGAGCTCGCCGGCGATCAGCTTCAACAGGGTTGATTTCCCTGATCCGTTGATGCCGACGAGCCCGGTCCGGCCGGGGCCGAACGCGACGTCGAGGCCCTCGAAGACGGGGCTGCCGTCGGGCCAGGTGAAGGCAAGGGACGTACAGGTGATGGAAGTAGACATACGGGCCTCCGCGGATGCTCGAAGCGATCAAGGGCAAACGCGTTTCGAGACACCGGCGACCGACGGGGAGGCCTCGGGAGGGTATGAGAAAAGCCCTGTTCCGGAGGACGGCTCGAATGCCGAGGTCGCACGCTGCGCACACACACTTCAGGTGTGTGACGCGGTGTCTCAGGACCTCAGACGAGCAACGTCCTTCTCCAATCGACGGCAACAGGACCGTTGTAAACCGTAGGAGGGGACAGGGAGGGTGTCAACGCAATTAACGCGCCGCAGGCCAGGCGGCGCGTTCGGAGTGGTACGCCCGGGGGGTGCGCCTCAGCAGGCGTCCCGCATCAGCTCCGCCAGGTCGTGGTCCAGGTCCAGCTGGAGGTGCTCCAGACCGAGCGGCACCAGTTCGCTCGTGGACTGCAGGAAGCGGCGTATCTCGCCGGAGCGGATGTGCACGACGGCGGTGCCCTCGGGGGCGTGGAACTCCAGGACCGTACGGTCGTAGCCGTACGGCCGCACGCGGACGTCGCCGTGGCCCTCGGGTGCCTCCAGGCCGGCCACGAGCAGCTCGCGGCTGAAGGTCCAGCAGACCTCCACGCCCTCCAGCGTGGCCGGGGCCGGGAAGGTCATGCGCACGGCGAACGGGTCGCTGCGGTCGTAGTGAAGGGTGGCCGGAATGCTCGGCATCCGCGGCGCGGCGGCGACGAGACGGGCCTCGACGGGCTGCTCGATTACGGTGGACAACGCCTTGCTCCCTTGTGACGGCTGGACGAACATCCGGGCGGACGCGACGGGCACTGGTAGAGACGACAGAATCAGCCAATCCGTGCACACGAATGTCGAGTGACCTCTGTCACCGCCTTCATGCGCGGGAGTGGTGCGTTCGCCCTGCAGTGCCGGGAAAGTCACCTGTGGTCGTGTGTCGTCGTCTGCTCGTGTCCGTGGTCCATGTGGTGGGCGTGGCCATCTGGACGGCGCCGTGGCGGTCGGCTAGCTTCGCCCGCCATGAGGCGTTCGGGGAGCACGCGACGGGTTGGGCGTACGTTTCGGACAGTGGCCGCGGGGGTGGCCTGCGGGGCCGCGCTGGCAGCGCTGACGGCCGTACCGGCACAGGCGCACGGGCCGCAGAGCCGGGCGCCGCACTGGGAGGCCAAGGACAGCGGTACGCCCGAGGTGCGTTTCCGGGGGCTGTCCGCCGTCAGCCGGAACACCGCGTGGCTGGCCGGAACCGGGGGCACCGTTCTGCGCACCGGCGACGGCGGCGCGAGCTGGCGGAACGTCTCGCCGCCCGGCGCCGCCGAGTTGCAGTTCCGGGACATCGAGGCGTTCGACGCGCGCCGCGCGGTGGTGCTGGCCATCGGGGAGGGCGAGGCGTCCCGCGTGTACCGCACGGACGACGGTGGCGCGACCTGGACCGAGTCCTTCCGCAACACCGACGCGCGGGCCTTCTACGACTGCATGACCTTCTTCGACCGCCGCCACGGCCTGGCGATGAGCGACCCGGTGGACGGCAGGTTCCGCATCCTGTCGACCAGCGACGGCGGCCGCTCATGGAAGGTGCTGCCCAGTGCCGGTATGCCCGCGGCCCAGGAGGGCGAGGCCGGCTTCGCGGCGAGCGGGCAGTGCCTGGTGAGTTCCGGGCCGAAGGACGTCTGGCTGGCCACCGGCGGGGCCGCACACGCGCGTGTGCTGCACTCCCGCGACCGGGGGCTGACCTGGACGGCCGCCGACTCGCCGATCCCGGCGGGCGATCCGGCGCGCGGCGTCTTCGCCCTCGCCTTCCGCGACCGCGCGCACGGCCTCGCGGTCGGCGGCGACTACCGCCCCGAGCAGGCGTCTCCGCAGGCCGCCGCCCGCACCGGCGACGGGGGCGCCGGCTGGCAGCCCGCCGCGTTGCCGGTGCAGGCCTACCGCTCCGGCGTGGCCTGGCTCCCGCACAGCCGCAGCGCCGCCCTCGCGGTCGGCCCCACCGGCACCGACCTGACGACCGACGGCGGGCGCACCTGGCGGACCGTCGACACCGGGTCGTACGACACCGTGGACTGCACGCCGGACCTGGGGTGCTGGGCGGCGGGGGAGAAGGGCCGGGTCGCGCGGCTGGAGAGCTGACGGCGGAATGTGGGTACTCGGGCGCGAAGTGCGAGAGGAGTGCCCCCATGCCACGCGGTTCGAGCCCCAAGCGGGAACGTCAGTACGAGCACATCAAGCAGAGCGCCCAGGACCGGGGCGAGAGCGCCGGGCGAGCCGAGGAGATCGCGGCGCGGACGGTGAACAAGGAGCGCGCCCGGTCCGGCGAGTCGAAGACCGCCAGCCGCACGTCGACCCAGGACATGTCCTCCGGCAGGCGGGGTGGGCAGCGGTCGGGCAAGGGCTCCCAGGGGCCCACCTACGACCAGCTCTACGAGGAGGCCAAGCAGCGCAACATCCGGGGCCGTTCGGACATGAACAAGACCCAGCTCAAGCAGGCGCTGGGCAACAAGTGAGGCTCAGTCCGGCGTCTCGCGGTACCGCTCGAGTTCCGGCGCCGTCTTGGTCGCGTAGAACTCGGTGATGCGGTAGGCGCAGACTCCGGCCGCGACGAACGGGTCGGTCGAGGCGATCTCCTCGATTCGGGCCCGGTCCCCCGCGACGGCGAGGATCACCCCGCCGTCGCGGGGGTTCTTGCGCCCGGACGCCAGGAAGTGGCCCCTCGCGTACTGCTCGTCGAGCCACGCCACATGGGCCTCCAGCACGGCGTCGACGGCCTCGATCGGTGCGGTGTACGTCAGCTCCAGCACGAACATGATCGTGAGCCTACCCCTGGGCCCACGGCGGCCGGCCCCCTCGCCGTACGCTCGTGCCCACCATGACGACCGTACGCATTCCCGCGGGCTGGCCCGCGACCGAGGCAGAGGCCCGCGCCGTCCAGGACGAGCTGCGCGAAAGGGTGGTGCTCGACGAGCCGGGGCCACCGCCCGGCTCCGGGCATGTGACCGGCGTCGACGTGGCCTACGACGACGAGCGGGACGTGGTGGCGGCAGCGGCGGTCGTGCTGGACGCGGCAACCCTGGACGTCGTCGCCGAGTCCACGGCCATCGGCAGGATCTCCTTCCCGTACGTCCCCGGCCTGCTCGCCTTCCGCGAGATCCCCACGGTGCTGGCCGCCCTCGACGCCCTGCCCTGCCCGCCCGGCCTCGTCGTCTGCGACGGCTACGGCCTAGCCCACCCCCGCCGCTTCGGCCTCGCCTGCCACCTCGGCGTCCTCACCGGCCTGCCCACGATCGGCGTCGCGAAGAACCCGTTCACCTTCACCTACGACGACCCCGCCCCCACACGCGGATCGTCCGCGCCCCTCCTTGCCGGCGACGAGGAGGTCGGCCGAGCCCTCCGCACCCGGGACACCGTCAAGCCGGTCTTCGTCTCGGTCGGCCACCGCGTCACCCTCCCCAACGCCTGCGCCCACACCCTCGCACTGACCCCGGAGTACCGCTTGCCGGAGACGACGCGCAGGGCGGATGCGTTGTGTCGACGGGTGTTGAAGGAGGTGAGCGGTACGAGGGCTTAGGCCAAGGTGCTCGCGGCAGCGGCGCGCATTTCAGCCCGTCCGGCGTTTGAGGACGAGGCCGTTCAGGCCGAAGCGGGGGTGTGGGGGCGGCAGCCCCCAGGTACGGGGCGGGTAGGGGCGGCGGGGGCGAAAAAAACCTCCGGCCCGTACCTGACGACGACCGGGCAGGTGGGCTGAGTACCTCGTCTGAGTACCCGTACGGATGTCAGCCCCTTGGGGTGGTCGGCAGGCTGAGCCGCATGGCAACACACCGCTCCCCCAAGCCCCTCGCCGACCCCGACCGCCCCGTCGAGCGGGCCGTGACGGCCGCGCTGGTACTCGCCACGTTGGCCGGGCTCGGCTGGATCATCGGGATGATCTACACGATCGCGGGGTGGCCGCTCTAGGGGTGGGGGGGGACGGTTGCAGGATCGGTTCAGCGGGTGGCGGCCACCCGGAAGGTGATCCCCGCCGACCGCAGCCGCTCGATCAGGGCGTCTCCCATCGCCACGGCTGTCGTGACCTGCCCGGCCGTCGGCGGCAGATCGTCGAACGCGAGGGACAGGGCCCCCTCCGCGAACATCTTCGCCGTCTCCCCGTACCCCGGGTCCCCGCCCGACACCTCGGTGAAGACCCGCCGGCCGCCGCCCTCTCCCACGAAGCGAACGGAGAACCAGCTCTTCGCCCGCTTCTCCGGGCCGGGCCCCTCGCCCGGCTTGAGCCGGTCGGACAACCAGCGCCGGGCGGGCGGCAGTTGGGCGGCAGTGAAGAGCCCGCCCATCGCCGCGACACCGCCGAGCGCGATCGGCAGATGCCGTACGGCGGCGTAGTGGCGGTAGCGGAAGTCGGGGCCGTAGCGATCGAGGGCCCGCGCGGACCGCTTGACGACCTGCGGGTCGATCGTCGGCAGCGGCACCGCCCACGCGCCGACCTCCTTGGCGAACCGGGGCGCGCCCGTCGGAGCCTGGGCCCGACGCCCCATCAGCCGCGGCTCGTGCCGGGCACGATCACGCGCGGCGGCCAGCATCTGACGCCCGCGCGCGAACTGGTTGAGCGCGGAGGCGAACGTGCCGCCCGAGAAGGTCGCATCGACGGTCACGAACCCGTCCACCGCCAGCGGCACGCCCTCCGGCAGTTGCTGGACGGTGAAGTACGCGCCCAGGTCGTGCGGGACGGAGTCGAAACCGCAGGCGTGCACCAGCCGCGCACCCGTCTCACGCGCGCGTGCGTCGTGCCGGACGTACGTCCGGTCCACGAACTCCGGCTCACCGGACAGATCGAGATAGTCGGCGCCGGTGTCCGCGCAGGCCGCCACGAGGTCCTCGCCGTACGTCACATAGGGGCCCACCGTCGTGGCCACCACGCGCGCCCTTTCGGCAAGACTGCGCATCGAGGCCGGATCGGAGACGTCCGCCTCCAGCAGCCCGACCCCCTTGCCGCCGTCCGGCAGCCGGTCGCGCAGCCGCTCCAGCTTCTCCTTGCTGCGACCGGCGATCGCCCAGCGCAGCCCCTCGGGCGCATGCGCGGCCAGGTACTCCGCGGTGAGAATCCCGACGAATCCCGTCGCTCCGAAGAGCACGATGTCGTACGGGCGATCCGTCCTGTCCAGCCTGGTCATGACACCCCTCGGTCTCGCAGCACGCGCCGTTGTCGGTGGCCGAGGCTAGCGTGAGGGGTGCGGAGCCCGACGACGAGCCCGGAGGTTAGCGGTGGCCGTTCCCAGGACTGCCCTGAAGAAGTGGGAAAAAGTACGCGAGTTCGCCCTCGGGATGCCGGGCGCCGTCGAGGAGTTCCCGTGGGGCGAAACGGTCGCGAAGGTCAACAAGAAGGTGTTCGTCTTCCTCGGCGTCGCCGACGGCAGCTATCCGATGGGCGTCACCGTGAAGCTCAAGGACGAGTCGGCCCACGCCCACGCCCTGACCTGCCCGGGTGCCGAGCCCACCGGCTACGGCCTGGGCAAGTCGGGCTGGGTGAGCATCCCGCTGGAGCAGAAGGGTGCCCCGGCGGCGGAGCTGCTGTGCGACTGGGTGGAGGAGAGCTACCGGGTGATCGCGCCGAAACGGCTGATAGCGGAGCTGGACGGGCGCGACTGACGCGATAGGACGGTGACCGGCAGGGTGACCGGCCGGTAAATTGGCTAAGCGCTTGCTCGTCAGGTCTTGTGTCCGCTGGAACACGTTCTTAGCATCACTGGTGTTACATCAGTTGTGTCACGCCAATGGGGGCAGGATGACAACGGCACCGACGCCCGGGCACGGCCCGCTCACCGGCGTACGCGTGGTCGAGCTGGCCGGCATCGGGCCCGGCCCCTTTGCCGCCATGCTCCTGGCCGACCTGGGCGCCGACGTCGTCCGCGTGGACCGGCCCGGCGGCACGGGACTCGCGATCAACACCGAGTACGACATCACCAACCGCAACAAGCGCTCCGTGATCGTCGACCTGAAGTCCGCAGACGGTGCGGCGCGCGTCCTCGACCTGGCCGCCCGCGCCGACATCCTGATCGAGGGCAACCGCCCCGGCGTCGCCGAGCGCCTCGGCGTCGGCCCCGACGCCTGCCACGCCCGCAACCCCCGCCTCGTCTACGGCCGCATGACCGGCTGGGGGCAGGAGGGGCCGCTCGCCCAGCGCGCCGGCCACGACATCGCGTACATCGCGCTCACCGGCACCCTCGGCATGATCGGCAGCCCCGACGAACCCCCGGCGGTCCCCGCCAACCTGGTCGGCGACTACGCCGGCGGCTCTCTCTACCTCGTCGTCGGCGTCCTCGCCGCCCTCCACCACGCGCGCGCGACCGGCACCGGCCAGGTCGTCGACGCCGCCATCGTCGACGGCACCTCCCACCTCGCCGCGATGATCCACGGCATGCTCGCCGCCGGCGGCTGGCAGGACCGGCGCGGCGCGAACCTCCTGGACGGCGGCTGCCCGTACTACGGCACCTACGAGACCGCCGACGGGCGGTACATGGCCGTCGGCGCGCTGGAGCCGCAGTTCTACGACGAGTTCGTGACGCTTCTGGAGATCCCCGAACACGCCGGCGCGCGCAAGGACTGGGCCCGCTGGGGCGAGCTGCGCGAGGCGGTCGCGGCGCGCTTCAAGGCCCGAACGCGGGACGAGTGGACGGCCGTGTTCGAAGGGACCGACGCCTGCGTGGCGCCCGTACTGTCCCTGCACGAGGCCCCGCACCACCCGCACCTGGCGGCCCGCGGCACCTTCACCGACCACGGCGGCATCACCCAGCCCGCCCCCGCGCCCCGCTTCTCCGCGACGCCCACCGCCGTACGCACCGGACCCGCCCAGCCCGGCGCCGACACCGCGGACGTGGCACGCGACTGGGACGTACCCGACCTGACGAAGGGCCTCGATGTGGAGGACGCCGGTATGAAGGGCCACGAATGAAGCGGCAGATCTTCGCCCCCGAGCACGACGCGTTCCGCGCGACCGTGCGCAGCTTCCTGGCCAGGGAGGTGCTGCCGTACTACGAGCAGTGGGAGAAGGACGGCATCGTCTCCCGGGACGCCTGGCGCGCGGCCGGAAAACAGGGCCTGCTCGGCTTCGCCGTGCCCGAGGAGTACGGAGGCGGCGGCACCCCCGACTTCCGCTACAGCGCCGTCCTCGCCGAGGAGTTCACACGCGCGGGCGCCCCGGGCCTCGCGCTCGGCCTGCACAACGACATCATCGGCCCGTACCTCACCTCGCTCGCCACCGACGAGCAGAAGCGGCGCTGGCTGCCCGGCTTCTGCGACGGCACACTGATCACGGCCGTCGCCATGACCGAACCCGGCGCCGGCTCCGACCTCCAGGGCATCCGCACCCACGCCGAGGACCGCGGCGACCACTGGGTCCTCAACGGCTCCAAGACGTTCATCTCCAACGGCATCCTCGCCGACCTGGTGATCGTCGTCGCGAAGACGACCCCCGAGGGCGGCGCGCACGGGCTGTCGCTGCTCGTCGTCGAGCGCGGCATGGAGGGCTTCGAGCGCGGCCGCAATCTCGACAAGATCGGCCAGAAGGCGCAGGACACGGCCGAGCTGTTCTTCCACGACGTCCGCGTGCCCAAGGAGAACCTTCTCGGCGCCCTCGACGGCGCCTTCGTCCATCTGATGACGAACCTCGCGCAGGAGCGGCTGAGCATCGCGGTGTCCGCGATCGCCGCCGCCGAGCACCTGCTGGAGATCACCACCGATTACGTCAAGGAACGCGAGGCCTTCGGCCGGCCGCTGGCCACCAAGCAGCACGTCCGGTTCGAGATCGCCGAGATGGCCACCGAGTGTGCCGTCACCCGCACCTTCCTCGACCGCTGCATAGCGGACCACGACAACGGCGAGCTCGACGCCGTGCACGCCTCCATGGCCAAGTGGTGGGCGACCGAGCTGCAGAAGCGGGTCGCCGACCGCTGCCTGCAACTGCACGGCGGCTACGGCTACATGAGCGAATTCCCGGTCGCCCGGGCCTTCACCGACGGCCGTATCCAGACCATCTACGGCGGGACGACCGAGATCATGAAGGAGATCATCGGCCGTTCCCTGCTGGGCTAAGGCTCTTTCCTGCTCGGCTGACCCTCATCCCCGAAAGGCTTCCCAGTGAGCACCGAAGCGTACGTGTACGACGCGATCCGCACCCCGCGCGGCCGCGGCAAGGCGAACGGCGCCCTGCACGGCACCAAGCCGATCGACCTGGTCGTCGGCCTCATCCACGAGCTCCGCGACCGCTTCCCGACCCTGGACCCGGCCGCGATCGACGACATCGTGCTCGGCGTCGTCGGCCCGGTCGGCGACCAGGGCTCCGACATCGCCCGCATCGCCGCGATCGCCGCCGGGCTGCCGGACTCGGTCGCGGGCGTGCAGGAGAACCGCTTCTGTGCGTCGGGCCTGGAAGCGGTGAACATGGCTGCCGCCAAGGTCCGCTCGGGCTTCGAGGACCTCGTCCTCGCGGGCGGCGTCGAGTCCATGTCCCGGGTGCCGATGGCCTCGGACGGGGGCGCCTGGTTCAACGACCCGATGACCAACCTCGCCGTCAACTTCGTGCCGCAGGGCATCGGCGCCGACCTGATCGCCACCATCGAGGGCTTCTCGCGCCGCGACGTCGACGAGTACGCGGCGCTCTCCCAGGAGCGGGCGGCGACGGCCTGGAAGGAGGGCCGCTTCGACCGCTCCGTCGTCCCGGTGAAGGACCGCAGCGGCCTCGTCGTCCTCGACCACGACGAGCACATGCGCCCCGGTACCACCGCCGACTCCCTCGCCAAGCTGAAGGCGTCCTTCGCGGACATCGGCGACCTGGGCGGCTTCGACGCCGTCGCCCTGCAGAAGTACCACTGGGTCGAGAAGATCGACCACGTCCACCACGCGGGCAACTCCTCCGGCATCGTCGACGGCGCCGCGCTCGTCGCGATCGGCAACAAGGAGGTCGGCGAGCGATACGGTCTCACCCCGCGCGCCCGCATCGTCTCCGCCGCCGTCTCCGGCTCCGAGCCCACCATCATGCTCACCGGCCCCGCGCCCGCGACCCGCAAGGCGCTCGCCAAGGCCGGGCTGACCATCGACGACATCGACCTCGTCGAGATCAACGAGGCCTTCGCGGCCGTCGTCCTGCGCTTCGTGAAGGACATGGGCCTGTCCCTGGACAAGGTCAACGTCAACGGCGGCGCGATCGCGCTCGGCCACCCGCTCGGCGCGACCGGCGCGATCATCCTCGGCTCGCTCGTCGACGAACTGGAGCGCCAGGACAAGCGGTACGGCCTCGCCACGCTGTGCGTGGGCGGCGGTATGGGCATCGCCACGATCGTCGAGCGCATCTGACCCCCTCCCGACGGATCACACGGAGCACCTCCACATGAGCACTGAGTCCACCACCATCCGCTGGGAACAGGACCGCGCCGGCGTCGTCACGCTCGTCCTCGACGACCCCAACCAGTCCGCGAACACCATGAACCAGGCGTTCCGCGACTCCCTGGCCGTGATCACCGACCGGCTGGAGGCCGAGAAGGACACCATCCGCGGCGTCATCATCACCTCCGCCAAGAAGACCTTCTTCGCCGGCGGCGACCTGCGCGACCTGATCCGGGTCACCCCGGACACCGCGCAGGACCTCTTCGAGGGCGGTATGGCGATCAAGCGCCAGCTGCGCCGCATCGAGACCCTGGGCAAGCCGGTCGTCGCCGCGATGAACGGCGCCGCCCTGGGCGGCGGTTACGAGATCGCGCTCGCCTGCCACCACCGCATCGCCCTCGACGCGCCCGGCTCCAAGATCGGCTGTCCCGAGGTCACCCTCGGCCTGCTCCCGGGCGGAGGCGGCGTCGTCCGTACCGTCCGCCTCCTCGGCATCGCCGACGCCCTGTTGAAGGTCCTCCTCCAGGGCACCCAGTACAACCCGCAGCGCGCCCTGCAGAACGGCCTGATCGACGACGTGGCCGCCACCCAGGAGGAACTGCTCGCCAAGGCCCGTGCCTTCATCGAGGCCCACCCCGAGTCGCAGCAGCCCTGGGACCGGCCGGGCTACAAGATCCCCGGCGGCACGCCCGCCAACCCCAAGTTCGCGGCGAACCTGCCCGCCTTCCCGGCCGGCCTGCGCAAGCAGACCAACGGCGCCCCGTACCCGGCCCCGCGCAACATCCTCGCGGCGGCTGTCGAGGGCTCCCAGGTCGACTTCGAGACCGCGCAGGTCATCGAGGCGCGCTACTTCGTGGAGCTGGCGGCGGGCCAGACGTCGAAGAACATGATCCAGGCGTTCTTCTTCGACCTCCAGGCCGTCAACTCCGGCGCCAACAGGCCGGCGGGCATCGAGCCCCGCAAGGTCCGCAAGGTCGCCGTGCTGGGCGCCGGGATGATGGGCGCGGGCATCGCCTACTCGTGCGCCCGCGCCGGCATCGAGGTGGTCCTGAAGGACGTGGCGCTGGAAGCCGCCGTCAAGGGCAAGGGCTACTCCGAGAAGCTGTGCGCCAAGGCGGTCTCCCGGGGCCGTACGACGCAGGAGAAGGCCGACGCGCTGCTGGCCCGCATCACGCCGACGGCCGACCCGCAGGACGTGGCCGGCTGCGACGCGGTCATCGAGGCCGTCTTCGAGAACCCCGAGCTCAAGCACAAGGTCTTCCAGGAGATCCAGGGCATCGTCGAGCCGGACGCGCTGCTGTGCTCCAACACCTCGACCCTGCCGATCACCGTGCTGGCCGAGGGAGTGGACCGTCAGGCCGACTTCGTCGGACTGCACTTCTTCTCGCCCGTCGACAAGATGCCGCTCGTCGAGATCATCAAGGGCGAGCGGACGGGGGACGAGGCGCTGGCCCGCGCCTTCGACCTGGTCCGGCAGATCAACAAGACGCCGATCGTCGTCAACGACTCCCGCGGCTTCTTCACCTCCCGCGTCATCGGTCACTTCATCAACGAGGGCGTGGCGATGGTCGGCGAGGGCATCGAGCCCGCGTCGGTGGAGCAGGCGGCGGCCCAGGCGGGCTACCCGGCCAAGGTCCTGTCCCTGATGGACGAGCTGACGCTCACCCTCCCGCGGAAGATCCGCAACGAGTCGAAGCGGGCCGTGGAGGAGGCGGGCGGCGTGTGGGCGTCCCACCCCGCGGAAGCCGTCATCGACCGCATGGTCGACGAGTTCGGCCGCGAGGGCCGCAGCGGGGGAGCGGGCTTCTACGACTACGACGCGGACGGCAAGCGGGCGGGCCTGTGGCCGGGCCTGCGCGAGCACTTCACCCGCGAGGGCGCGCAGATCCCGTTCCGGGACATGCAGGAACGCATGCTGTTCTCCGAGGCCCTGGACACGGTCCGGCTCCTGGAGGAAGGCGTCCTGACGTCGGTCGCCGACGCCAACATCGGCTCCATCTTCGGCATCGGCTTCCCCGGCTGGACCGGCGGCGTCCTGCAGTACATCAACGGCTACGAGGGCGGCGTCGCCGGTTTCACGTCCCGCGCGCGTGAGCTGGCGCAGCAGTACGGCGACCGGTTCACGCCGCCGGCGCTGCTGGTGGAGAAGGCGGAGAAGGGCGAGCGCTTCGGGGACGCGTGACGCCGGGGGCGGCGGGGAGTGCCTCGCCCCGCCGCCCCAAGGCCCGTTGGGGAGCACAGGCCCCCTTGCCCAGCTCCTGACGGCTCATCACACTCGCCTCATGGAGACGCGTACCGCCCTGGTGACCGGAGCGGCGCAGGGCCTCGGGCAGGAGTTCGCCGTCGCGCTCGCCGGGCGCGGCTACCGGGTCGCCGGTCTGGACCTCGTCCCGCAACCGGAGACCGCCGGAAAGGTCCTGGACTACGTGGAGTTGACGGCCGACGTCACCGACGAGGCTCAGGTGTGCCGGGGGCTGGAGCGCCTCATCGACCGGTTCGGCACGCTGCACGTCGTCGTCAACAGTGCCGACGTCCAGCCCGCGAAGCCCTTCGAGGAGACGTCGGTCGAGGAGTGGCGCCGGATCATGCGCGTCAACCTGGAGGCACCGTTCCTGGTGACCCGCGCCGCGCTGCCGTATCTGAAGGCGGCCGGCCGGGGCCGCGTCGTCAACATCGCCTCGGCGGCCGTGCTCACCGCCCCGCCCACCATGGTCCCGTACGTCGCCTCGAAGATGGGCCTGATCGGCTTCACACGCTCGCTCGCCGCCGCCCTCGCGCCGTACGACATCACCGTCAACGCGATCGCGCCCGGCATGGTCCGCGACCGGCAGGCGGTGCCGAGGGCGCAGACGCCGTCCGACCTGGTCTCGACGCTGCTGTACGTCGTCGACGAGGGCAGCGGCTTCCTGACCGGGCAGACTCTCGACGTGTCAGGCGGATCGGCCTTCATCTGAGACGCCGCCGAGCCAGTCGCGCAGCTCCTCGCGCAGAGACCGCTGAAAGGTCGTCAACAGGGCCTGCATCACCAGAGGTTGCATGTGCGCGGACAGCGACTTCACGTCCTGTGCCGCGCGTTCCGACACCTCCCCGCGGAAGAGCTGCGCCAACTCGTGCGCGGCGGCACGCGAATGCTCGATGAGAACCTTGCGCGCCGCGAGGATCGCCTCTTGCGACAGCGGTACGTCCAGCAGCCCGACCCCCAGCCGCAGCAGCCCGAGGTCGACGCGATAGCCGACACCGCCCGCGCCGCCGTCGTCCGGCTTCACCACACCCATCGCGGCCAGCCGCTCCACGTCGTCGTCGCCGAGCGCCCGCCCCGCCCGCCGCTCCAGCTCCGCCCGCGAGACCGTCTCCACCGCCTCCGGCGCCCACGAGGCCACCACGGCCCGGTGAATGGCGAGGTCATGGGCGTCCAGATCCGGCGGCAGCTGCTGCACATACCGCTCGATCGCCGCGAGCGTCATGCCCTGCTGCTGCAACTCCTCGATGAGCGCCAGCCGGGCCAGGTGCTCGCGCCCGTAGTGGCCCACCCTGCGCGGACCCAGCACCGGAGGCGGCAGCAGCCCTTTGGTTCCGTAGAACCGCACCGTGCGGACCGTCATGCCCGCCCGCGCGGCCAGCTCGTCGATCGTGAGGGTCGTCTCCTCGGTGCCGGTCGTCATGTGCAGCAGTATCGCTGTCTCACCGGTGCTGTGACACCTCCGGCGACGCATGGGTCGGGGCGACACTGCCGTGTGAGAAGTAACGCTGTGTGACGTGCGCCACCGCGTGAGCCGGGTTTTCTGGGGGAAGGTGAGCCCTTGGTCTGTGCACTTATCGAGGGCACAGGCCATACGTACGTCCGGCCGCCCGAGCGCAATCCGCTCGGGCGCACCAGAGATTGGTACCACCCGTGAGCAAGGACGCCGTGAATACGGCAGTGGCCGCACCCCGCACCGACGCGGCCCAGGTGCCCGCGGATGCGGGCGACGCCGGTTACAGCAAGGACCTCAAGGCCCGCCACGTCAACATGATCGCCATCGGCGGGGCCATCGGCACCGGCCTCTTCCTCGGCGCCGGCGGCCGTCTCCACAACGCGGGCCCGGCGCTGGCGATCGCCTACCTGGTCTGCGGCATCTTCGCCTTCTTCGTGGTGAGGGCCCTCGGCGAGCTCGTGCTCTACCGCCCCTCGTCCGGCTCCTTCGTGTCGTACGCGCGCGAGTTCCTCGGTGAGAAGGGCGCCTACGTCGCCGGCTGGATGTACTTCCTGAACTGGTCGACGACCGGCATCGCCGACATCACCGCGATCGCGCTCTACACGCACTACTGGAGTCTGTTCACCGACATCCCGCAGTGGGTGCTGGCCCTGATCGCCCTGGCGGTGGTCCTGGCGGTGAACCTGATCTCGGTGAAGATCTTCGGCGAGATGGAGTTCTGGTTCGCGATCATCAAGGTCGCCACGCTGGTGGCCTTCATGTTCGTCGGTATCTTCCTGCTGGCCACTCAGCAGGAGGTGGGCGGTACGACGCCCGGCCTGAGCGTGATCACCGACAACGGCGGCGTCTTCCCGCACGGCTTGATGCCCGTCGTCCTGGTCATGCAGGGCGTGATCTTCGCGTACGCCGCCCTGGAGCTGGTCGGTGTCGCGGCGGGCGAGACCGCCGAGCCGGAGAAGGTCGTCCCGCGCGCGGTGAACTCGATCATGTGGCGCGTCGGCGTCTTCTACGTCGGCTCGGTCGTCCTGCTGGCCCTCCTCCTGCCCGGCTCGGTGTACTCGGCCGACCAGAGCCCGTTCGTCACCGTGCTGTCGAAGATCGGCGTCCCGGCCGCGGGCGACGTGATGAACCTGGTGGTCCTGACGGCGGCGATGTCCTCCCTGAACTCCGGCCTCTACTCCACGGGCCGCATCCTGCGTTCCATGGCGATGGCGGGTTCGGCCCCGAAGTTCACGGCCCGCATGAACCGCAGCCAGGTGCCCTACGGCGGCATCCTGCTCACCTGCGCGGTGTGCGTCCTCGGCGTCGGCCTGAACTACCTCATGCCCAGCCAGGCCTTCGAGATCGTGCTGAACGTCGCCTCCCTCGGCATCATCTCGACCTGGGTGATCATCATGATCTGCCACCTGGTCTTCGTCCGCCGCGCCAAGGCGGGCCTGGTGGACCGACCGCACTTCCGCCTCCCCGGCAGCCCGGTCACGGAGATCGCCACGATCGTCTTCCTGCTCGCCTGCCTCGGCATGATGTGGAACGACCCCGAGGTCGGCCGCAAGACCCTCCTCCTCATCCCGGTGATCGCCGCGATGCTGGTCGCAGGCTGGTACGCGATCCGCCGCAGGGCGACCCGCGCGGAGGACCAGGAGCTGACCGAGCTCACGAAGTAATCCGAAGGCCGTTGTCAGAGGCGGCCTCTACGGTGGCGTCATGCCGGAGATCACGTTTGTGCGGGGTGACGCCACCGTTGCGTTGGGCTTGAGCCGAGACACCGACGTCCTCGTGCTGGGCGGCGCCGGCGTGGACACCATCGTGTACGTCCCCGAGCTGCCGCTCCCGTACGCCGACAGCTACATGATCGACTCAGGGATCCGCACCCGCGCCGGGCAGACCGGGGACTTCGTGGCCGTCGGTCTGAGCAGCCTCGGCCTGCGTACCCACCACGTCGACTTCCTCGGCGAGGACCCCGAGGGCGACCTCGTCCGCGCCCTGCACCGCGAACACGGCATCGCCCTCACCGCTGTCCCGCAGCCCGCCGGCACCAAGCGCGCGGTCAACCTGGTCGGCCCGGACGGCAGACGGCTGTCCCTCTACGACACGAGCCGCGGACACGCCGAGGACCGCCTGCCGGAAGAGACGGTCCGGGCTCTCGCCGGCGCGAGCCGCCATGCCCATGTCTCCATCACCCAGCCATGCGCCCACGCCCTGCCCATCCTCCGCGAGGCCGGTGTCACGCTCTCCACCGACCTCCACAACTGGGACGGCGAGAACCCGTACCACGAGTCGTTCGCCCACGCGGCGGACGTCGTGTTCCTCTCGACGGCCGCCCTGGACGACCCCGAGCGGACCATGCGCCGAATTGCCGAGCAGGGGAGGGCCGAGGTGGTCGTGGCCACGGCCGGAGCCGAGGGTGCCCACCTGCTGACCGACGGCGAGCTGAGTCACGTCCCGCCGGTCCGGCCCCCGGCCCCGGTGGTCGACTCCAACGGCGCCGGCGACGCCTTCGCCGCCGCCTTCCTCTACGGCAGGCTCACCGGCGAGCCACCGCACCGCTGTGCTCTGTACGGCGCGGTGGCCGGCGCCCATGCCTGCACGGTGCCGTCGACGCGGACGGCACCGATGAGCAGGGACGAACTCATCGAGCGCGCAGCCGCGTTCGAGGGTTCATAGGACGCCCGACGACGTCAGTGCTCGTGCACACCATTCGTCGCCGCGATCTTCTTCCAGGACTTCGGCTGTACCGGATCCGCGCCCGACCTGGCGATGGACGCCGCGCGTGCGGTCGGCGCGGCCGGCTTCGACGGCTCGAACAGCCATGTGTCGAAGAGCGCTGCCAGCGGCTGCCCGGACACCTCCTCGGCGTACCGCTGGAAGTCGGCCACCGACGCGTTGCCGTAGGCGTACTTCTGCGTCCAGCCCTTGAGGATGGCGAAGAACGCCTCGTCCCCGATCTCGTTGCGCAGCGCCTGCAAGGTCAGCGCACCCCGGTCGTAGACGGCGATGTGGAACTGCTTCTCCGGCCCCGGATCCCCGGGCTTGACCGACCAGAACGCGTCGTCGGCCGCGCGCGAGGCGTACACGTAGTCGGCGATCTCCTGCGCCGTGCCCTCACCCTCGTGCTCCGACCACAGCCACTGTGCGTAGCGGGCGAACCCCTCGTTGATCCAGATGTCCTTCCAGTCCTTCACGGACACCAGGTCGCCGTACCACTGGTGGGCGAGCTCATGGACGACGACGTTGGTGTTCACCCCGTTCGCGAAGTTCGCCGGGCTGTAGAACGGCCGGGTCTGCGTCTCCAGCGCGTACCCGGTGTCGGTGTTGGGCACATACCCGCCGAGCGCGTTGTAGGGGTACGGTCCGAAGTACCCGCTGAGCCAGTCGGCGATCTCCCCGGTCCGCTCGATGCTCGCCCGCGCCGCGCCGTAGTGGGGACCCAGGTCCTTGCTGTAGGCGTTGATGACCGGAATGCCGCTCTCGCTCGTCCCCGTCGTCACGTCGAACTTGCCGACCGCGAGCGTGGCGAGATATGTCGCCTGCGGTTTGTCGGAGCGCCAGTTGTAGCGGGTCCAGCCCAGACGTGAACTCGTCGACTGCAGCGTGCCGTTGGAGATGGCCTGCGTGCCGTCCGGGACCTGCACCGAGACGTCGTACGTCGCCTTGTCGAGCGGGTGGTCGTTGCTGGGGAACCACCACCAGGCGGCCTCGGGCTCGTTCGCCCCGACTCCGCCGTCCGCAGTGCGGTGCCAGCTGGTGAAGCCGTACGCCTTCTTCGACGACGGCACGCCGCGGTAGCGCACGACGACCGTGACGTCCGTGCCCTTGGCCAGCGGCTTCTGCGGCGTGATCTCCAGCTCGTGCTCGCCCGAGGTCGCGAACGACGCCTTCGCGCCGTTGACCCGGACCTCGCTGACGTCCAGCAGGAAATCCAGATTGAACCGGGACAGATCCTGCGTGGTCTTCGCCAGCAGGGTCGCCGTCCCCTCCAGCTCGTCCGTGGCCGGCTGGTACTTCAGCCGGAGGTCGTAGTGGGAGACGTCGTATCCGCCGTTGCCGTAGGCCGGGTAGTAGTGATCGCCGATGCCCGGAGCGCCGGGGGAGTGGCTCGCGGCCGAGGCCGGGATCGCCAGCATCAGCGAGGCGGCCGCGAGTGCGCCCGGCGCCATGAATCTGCGGTGCACGAAAGCTCCAAGTCGTAGGGGCCCGAAGTCTGTCCGGAGCCTATTCACCCCCTGTGTCACGGGTGTGTCCATGACCACCGCTGTCACACGATCGCCATTCGGCCGACATGAGTCCACTCGTCCGGCAGACGTTTATCGGCCATAAAGGGCCTCACACGCCATCAGCCGCCCCCTTCTGCACGAGAGTTGACCGATGTACCGTCCGCGCATGCCGAAACGCATGCGCTTCACGATCTGGAGACCGCTCGCGACGGTGGCCGCAGCCGCGCTGACGGCCACGTTCCTCTCACCCGCGGGAGAGCAAGCCCGTGTACTCGTACGAGAACGCCATCCGCGAGGCCGTACGGGTGGACACCGGACTCGACGACGACTGCGACGGAAAGGTCAGGGCGAGCGTCTTCCTGATCCACGGCATGCGGGACCTCAACGTCCGTATGAAGCACGTCGGCCAGTGGTGGGACGCGCCGGCGAAGAACGGCGTCGAGCGCCGGCACCGCTGGTTCGACCACGAGCTCCTCGGCCACGACAACGGCATCGACCGTGAGCCGATGGCCGACATCGAGCGCCCCCCGACCGGTGGGCCACCTCGAAGGCCCGGCCGCCGCGCGGCACCGATGCGACCACATTGCCCCGCCAAGGGCACCGAGGCGGGCGTCGGCACCGTCGGCCTGCGCCTGTCCGGCTCCTCCGAGGTCACCGTCACCGCGACCCCGACCACCTCGACGGCCCACCGCTCCGAAGGCATCACCACCCTCACCGACCGCACCTGCTGGGGCGCGAGCACCACCGGCGACAGTGCCTGCTTCAAGGAGACGCGGGCCAAGACCGCGGCCGTCGGCCACATCGTCGTCAACCGCGGCTGGGCCGACCTGGGCAGCCACGCCTCCGACCTGAAGGGCGCACCGCTCACCCCGGGCAAGGCGTACACCGTCACCGTCACCGTCGACCTGGCGGCCACCGACCACGTCGTCCCGGCAGGCCACCGCCTCGCCCTGATCGTCGCGGGCACGGACAAGGACCTGAACGACCCTCCGTCGACGAAGCCGACGCTCACCCCCGATCTCTCCCGTACGAAGGCCCGCGTCCCGCTGGTCGGCGGCGCCCACGCCTTCGCACGCCACGGCGAGTTCCGTCTCCGCAGCTCCTGAGGCCGCGCCCCTCGACGGCCTGAGCGCACCCCGCACCACCCACTCACCGCATCCCGGAAGGAGGCCAGTGATCCGCACCCGAGCAGTCACCCTGGTCGCCGCGGCCCTCGCCGCATCCATCGTCGCCATACCGGCCCACGCCGCCGACTCCGCGCCCCGCACCGGCTTCGAGAAGTCGAACGGCGCCCGCTGGACCAGCCAGCCCGAGGAGCAGGACTTCCTCGCGGCCGTCGACAGGGCGAGCAAGCGGGTCTCCGTCACCCGTATCGGTACGACGAAGCAGGACCGCCCGCTCCAGCTCGTCCGGATCGGCACCCGCCCCACCCCGAACAAGGTGCTGCTGATCTGCAGCCAGCACGGCGACGAACCCTCCGGCCGCGAGGCCTGCCTGTCCACCGTCCGCGACCTGGCCTACGCGAAGGACCGGCAGACCCGGCGCTTCCTGGAGCGCACCACCCTGCTGGTGGTGCCCACGGCCAACCCCGACGGCCGGGCCGCCGACACCCGCGGCAACAGCGACGGCGTGGACGTCAACCGAGACCACCTCGCACTCCAGACCGCCGAGGGCCGCGCCATGGCCGCGGTGATCCGCGACCAGCGCCCCGACGTGATCTACGACCTGCACGAGTACGGCGCCACACCCCCGTACTACGACAAGGACCTGTTCGACCTGTGGCCGCGCAACCTCAACACGGACGCCCACGTCCACGACGAGGCGCAGGCCCTCTCCGAGTCGTACGTGCGCCCCGCCGCGTCCGGCGCCGGTTACTCGACCGGCACGTACGGGATCTGGACCGACCCCGTGACGGGCGAGCCGATCAAACAGGTCGCCGGTGACGGGCAGGAACGCATCCTGCGGAACATGTCCGGCGTGAAGCACTCGCTGGGGCTGCTGATCGAGAGCCGCGTCGATCCGCTGACCGAGGAGGAGAAGGCCGACGCGTCGCTCAACAACCGGCGCCGGGTGTACTCCCAAGTCGCCGCGCTGGACGGCCTGTTCGACTTCACCGAGGCCCGTCGAGGACAGGTCGAGGCGGCGACCGGCCTGGCCAGGCTCGCGGGGCTCGCCGACACCGGACCCGTCTACATCGGCGGCGCCGACAACGACCCTGCCGAACCCGCCGAGGTGATCGCCGACCCGCCCTGCGGATACCGGCTCACCACCGACCAGTACGGGCAGGTCAAGGATGAGCTCGCGCTGCACGGAGTGAAGGCGAAATCGACCGCCACGGGGGCATTTGTTCCGCTTCGCCAGTCCTTGCGTGCCCTTGTCCCGCTACTTCTGGACGAGCGCGCTCCGTATCACCTGACCGCCGCTGAGCCGGACACCGACTGCTGAAACGGCTGCGATCGGCGGAATCTGTGGTAGGTCCTGGGAGACGACGTGGAGAGGGCGTATCCACGGTTTCCCGGGGAAGGTGCCGCTGATGACTGACGATCTTAAGAAGAGAGGTGGCGGGGAAGGCCCTCCGGACGACCCCGGCCACCGCAGCACCGACCGAGTGGTGTTCGGCGTCACCGCCGTCATCACCCTGGCCTTCGTGATCTGGGGCTGGGCCGCCACGGACTCGCTGGAGAGCGTGTCCACGAAGATGCTCGACGGCCTGATCCACAACGGCGGCTGGGCCTTCATGCTCGCCGCCTCCTGCTTCGTGGTCTTCGCCCTGTGGCTGGCGATCAGCCGCTACGGTCGCATTCACCTCGGCGCCGAGGGCGAGGAACCCGAGTTCAAGACCGTGTCCTGGGTCGCGATGATGTTCAGCGCGGGCATGGGCATCGGACTGATGTTCTACGGCGTGAGCGAGCCGCTCTCGCACTACAACGCCCCACCGCCCGGCACCACCCCCGCCGACTCCGCCGAGCGCATGGAGACGGCGATGGCCACCACCCTCTTCCACTGGACGCTGCACCCCTGGGCGATCTACGCGGTGGTCGGCCTCGCCATCGCCTACAGCACCTTCCGCAAGCGCCGGCGCCAGACCATCAGCGCGGTGTTCACCCCGCTGATCGGGGAGAAGCACGCCAACGGCAGCGCGGGCCGGGTGATCGACATCCTCGCGATCATCGCCACCGTCTTCGGCTCCGCGGCGTCCCTCGGCCTCGGCGCGCTCCAGATCGGCTCCGGCTTCCAGGAGCTGGACTGGATGGACGACGTGAGCGAGGGGCTGCTCGTCGCCATCATCGCCGTACTGACGCTGGCCTTCGTTCTCTCGGCCGTCTCCGGCATCGAGCGGGGCATCCAGTGGCTGTCCAACACCAACATGGTGCTCGCCCTGATCCTCGCGGTCTTCGTGTTCATCGCGGGCCCCACGATCATCGTGCTCGACCTGCTGCCCACCTCGATCTTCGCCTACCTGGGCGACCTGCCCCAGCTCGCCGGCCGCACCGAGGCCAGCGGCGGCGAGGGAGTCGCGGACTGGCTCGGCAGCTGGACCGTCTTCTACTGGGCCTGGTGGATCTCCTGGACGCCCTTCGTGGGCATGTTCATCGCACGCATCAGCCGCGGGCGCACCATCCGGCAGTTCGTCGGCGGCGTCATCCTCGTGCCCAGCACCGTCAGCCTGATCTGGTTCGCGATCTTCGGCGGTACGGCGATGAAGCTGAAGGAGGGCGGCGCCCTCGGCGGTGAGGAGACCCCGGAGGGCCAACTCTTCGCCGTCCTGCAGGAGTTCCCGATCGCGACCGTCACCAGCCTGCTGGTGATGATCCTGGTCGGCATCTTCTTCGTTTCCGGAGCCGACGCCGCGTCCATCGTGATGGGCACCCTGTCCCAGAAGGGCGCACTGGAACCCGGCCGGTTCGTCGTCGTGTTCTGGGGTGTGGTGACCGGAGCCGTCGCCGCCATCATGCTGCTCGTCGGCAGCGGTCAGGGCGACGCGCTCACCGGCCTGCAGAACCTCACGATCCTGGCCGCCGCGCCGTTCGTCCTCGTGATGATCGGTATGTGCATCGCCCTCGTGCGCGACCTGCGCCAGGACCCGATCATCGTGCGCACCGAGATGGGCTCGGAGGCCGTCGAACTCGCCGTGATCGAGGGCCACAAGAAGTATGACGGCGACTTCGAGATCAGGGTCGGCCCGGGCGCCGGCACCGAGACGGAGGGCGACCCGCTGGGCCACGACCACGGCTGAGCGGTACGCACGCACGCGAGAGGGGGCGAGCCGGACGGCCGCCTCCTCTCGCGTGCCTCGCCCCAGGCGGGCCACGCGTTCGGTCGGTCGCCTGTGCGCAGTCATCCGGGGACGTAAGCGGAATATGTCATGCCGCGCTCATATCGGTCCCGCCCTGGGGATACTCACAGCATGTCTGCCGAGTACGCGACCTTCGGCCTGGCACCGGCGATGCGTGCCGGTGGCGTCCTCGCCAACGGTGACTACCAGGTGCACCGGGACTTCGTGGACTTCATCGTCGACGGACGCCCGCTGCTGTTCCAGCTGTCCGACCTCGACGCCGTCTCCCCGCTCGCCTCCGACGTCCCGCCCGCCATCTTCACCGCGCAGGTCCGCAGCCTGCTGCTGGAGGCGGAGGCCCCGCTTCCGGGCGGCCGGTATGTCATCTACGGCTGCCCCGAATGCGAGGACCTCGCCTGCGGAGCGGTCACCGCGCTCATCGACAAGGAGGGCGACGACTACATCTGGCGGGACTTCGCCTGGCAGACCGACGAACACGCCGACCTGGAGCTCAACGGCTACCACGGCATCGGGCCCTTCCGCTTCCACTGCGCCGAGTACCGCTCGGCGCTGGGCTCCCTGCTCGACGGCGACTCCGAGGCGCCGCGCCGCCGGGTCCTGCTCATCGGCGCCCGCGTCGCCCTCCTGGCCAAGCTCGCCGCCGCCCTGCGCACCATCGGCATCGGCGCCGAGATCACCGACGACGTGAGCGGCGTCGCCGTCGACGAACTGCGCACCTACGGCGCCGTCGCCTTCGGCCGTGGCATCGGCGAGGAGCAGCGTGCCGCCGCACGCCGTGCCTTCACCGAGGCCGGAGTCGACGTGACGTATGTCGACGGTCTCGCGCCGATCGTGCCGTTGCTGGTCGCCCAGATCGAACACGCCCTGGACCGCAGCCCGGTCGAACAGCGGCGCCTGACCCGTCTGGTGGCCGCCGACGGCGCGGCGGGCGTCGAGGTCACCTCGCCCTGCCACGTCCAGCTCACCGCGTACCGAGTCGACCGCCTCTACCGCACCCACGCCCACGAGGTCTTCGACGGCGTCCTGGAACCGGGCCGCCACCGCATCGCGCTGGACGCGAAAGCAGTGAAGGGGGAGTCGTTCGTGGTGGCGCGGACCTCGGGGGGTGTGCTGGTGGAGGCGATGGCGCGGTGAGGGCGCAGGGGCCCTTGGAGGCGATGGCGCGCTGAAACGAAGGTGCTCGCGGCCCTGCGCGGCGACTAGGATCGCGCTCTGTGAGTGCCACCCTCGTCGCCAAGAACCTCGCCGCCGGTCACGGCGACCGTTCCCTGTTCAGCGGGCTCGACCTCGTCGTTGCGCCCGGAGATGTGATCGGCCTCGTCGGGGCCAACGGCGCGGGCAAGTCCACGCTGCTGCGCCTCCTCGCCGGGCTGACCGCACCGGAGGAGGGCGAGCTGCGGCTGTCCCCGCCGACCGCGACCGTCGGTCACCTCCCGCAGGAACCGGAGCGCCGCCCCGGCGAGACCGTACGGGAGTTCCTGGCCCGCCGCACCGGAGTCGCCGAGGCCCAGCGCGCCATGGACGAGGCGACCCAGGCCCTCGTCGACGGCGCACCGGGCGCCGACGACGCCTACGCGACGAGCCTGGAACGCTGGCTCGACCTCGGCGGCGCCGACCTCGACGAGCGGGCCGAGGAGACCGCCGACTCACTGGGCCTGGCCGTGGACCTGGACCAGCCGATGACCTCCCTGTCCGGCGGCCAGGCGGCCCGAGCCGGCCTCGCCTCGCTGCTCCTGTCCCGCTACGACGTCTTCCTGCTCGACGAGCCGACGAACGACCTGGACCTCGACGGTCTGGAGCGCCTGGAGCGGTTCGTCGGCGGCCTGCGCGCCGGCACCGTGGTCGTCAGCCACGACCGCGAGTTCCTCACCCGCACGGTCACCAAGGTCCTCGAACTCGACCTCGCCCAGCAGCAGATCAACCTCTACGGCGGCGGCTACGAGGCGTACCTGGAGGAGCGCGACGTGGCCAGACGCCACGCCCGCGACGACTACGAGGAGTACGCCGACAAGAAGGCCGCCCTCCAGGACCGGGCACAGACCCAGCGCGCCTGGATGGACAAGGGCGTGAAGAACGCGCGGCGCAAGGCGAGCAACGACAACGACAAGATCGGCCGCAAGTTCCGCAGCGAGGCCAGCGAGAAGCAGGCCGCGAAGGCCCGCCAGACCCAGCGCATGATCGAGCGCCTGGACGTCGTCGACGAACCGCGCAAGGAGTGGGAACTGCGCATGGAGATCGCCTCGGCACCGCGTTCGGGCGCGGTCGTCGCGACCCTGCGCGACGCCGAGGTGCGACGCGGCGCCTTCAGCCTCGGACCGGTGTCCCTGCAGATCGACTGGGCGGACCGGGTGGCCGTCACCGGCGCCAACGGCGCGGGCAAGTCGACGCTGCTGGGCGCCCTGCTGGGCCGTATCGCCCTCACCGCCGGACAGTCGGCGCTCGGCTCCGGCGTCCTGATCGGCGAGGTCGACCAGGCCCGCAAACTCTTCCACGGCGAGGAGTCCCTGCTGGACGCCTTCTGCGCCGCGGTCCCGGACACCGAACCGGCGGAAGTCCGCACCCTCCTGGCCAAGTTCGGTCTGAAGGCGGACCACGTCCTGCGCTCCGCGGCCACCCTCTCCCCGGGCGAACGCACCCGGGCCGCGCTGGCGCTGCTGCAGGGCCGGGGCGTCAACCTCCTGGTCCTCGACGAGCCGACCAACCACCTCGACCTGCCGGCCATCGAGCAACTGGAATCGGCCCTGGACGCCTACGAGGGCACGCTGCTCCTGGTCACCCACGACCGCCGCATGCTCGACGCGGTCCATGTCACGCGCCGCCTGGAGGTCGCCGACGGCAAGGTGACCGAGCGCTAGCGACGGGTTTTGCCGCCGGCTCGATCGAGTCGGCCGGCCAGCTCCGGGTAGTCGACGACCAAGCCGTCGTCGTCGAACTCGATGTCGCTGCGGAAGTCCCCGGAGGCGAAGCGAACCCGGTTGCGCCCCAGGTGCGTGTAGGTCTGCCGTGACGGCAGGACCGCCAGGTCGGGCACCGACACCCACGCCATCAGGAACTCCCGTTCCACGGGCGCCAGACGGAGCCCGTGCCGCAGCACCGGCATCGTGTTGGTCAGCGGGCACAGGCCCAGGTCGCAGTCGAGGGCGCCGCCGACGTCGGGCAGATGCTCACCGTCGGCGGTCCACCGGCCCGCTCCGTCGTGCCGCAGGTCGAGCGTGCGGGTGCCGTCCGCGGACTCGGCGGTGACGCGCAGCCGACGCGTCACGAAGCCGTCCGCCGTGTCGAGCTCGTACGAGATCCAGTACGGCTCCGGCGTCGTCCCGACGGCACGGCCGCGGGCTCGCAGGGCACCGTCGCCGAGCTCGGCCCACGCGGTCTCGATGCCCTTGCTCCCCGACACCGCCCAGGTGATGACACGCGACTTCGGCATGCCGTCACCCTAAGGGCGAACGGGCCCGGACCTTCCGTGTCGTGCGGAGAGTCCGGGCCCTGCGTGTCGTGTCAGCGCTTGCCCTTCGGGTCGACCAGACCCGCGCGGCGCAGGGCGTCGGCCATGGCGCTGTTCGCCGGAGGCGGTGCCTGGCGCGAGCCGCCTCCGCCACCGCCGCCGCGGCCCTGGCGCTGCTGGGGCGGCCGCCCGCCCCGCTGCCGGCGCTCGCCGCCGCCCCCGCCCTGCTGGGCCTGGGGAGCGGCCTCGTCGTCGAGGCGCAGGGTCAGGGAGATCCGCTTGCGCGGGATGTCGACGTCGAGGACCTTCACCTTGACGATGTCACCGGGCTTGACCACGTCCCTCGGGTCCTTGACGAAGGTCTTCGACATCGCGGAGACGTGCACCAGCCCGTCCTGGTGGACACCGACGTCCACGAACGCCCCGAAGGCCGCCACGTTCGTCACGACGCCCTCCAGGACCATCCCGGATGCCAGGTCGGCGATCTTCTCGACGCCCTCCTTGAAGGTGGCCGTCTTGAAGGCGGGACGCGGGTCGCGCCCGGGCTTCTCCAGCTCCTTCAGGATGTCCGTGACGGTCGGCAGACCGAACGTCTCGTCCACGTAGTCGTTCGGCTTCAGCGACCGCAGCACGCTCGTGTTGCCGACGAGTGCGGCGACCTCCTGGCCCGACGTCTTCACCATCCGCCGGACCACCGGGTACGCCTCGGGGTGCACGCTGGACGCGTCCAGCGGGTCGTCGCCACCGCGGATGCGCAGGAAGCCCGCGCACTGCTCGTACGCCTTCGGGCCGAGCCGTGCCACGTTCTTCAGCTGCGAGCGGGAATTGAACGGGCCGTTCGCGTCGCGGTGGGACACGATGTTCTCGGCGAGTCCGGAGGTGATGCCGGAGACGCGCGAGAGCAGCGGTGCGGAGGCGGTGTTGACGTCCACGCCCACGCCGTTCACACAGTCCTCCACCACCGCGTCCAGCGAGCGCGACAGCTTCACCTCGGACAGGTCGTGCTGGTACTGGCCGACGCCGATCGACTTCGGGTCGATCTTCACCAGCTCGGCGAGCGGGTCCTGGAGCCGGCGCGCGATGGAGACCGCGCCGCGCAGCGACACGTCCATGTCGGGCAGTTCCTGGGACGCGAAGGCGGAGGCCGAGTACACCGAGGCGCCGGCCTCGGACACCATCACCTTGGTGAGCTGCAACTCCGGGTGCTTGGTGATCAGTTCACCGGCGAGCTTGTCCGTCTCGCGAGACGCCGTGCCATTGCCGATCGCGACCAGTTCGACCGCGTGCTCCTTCGCCAGCCGCGCGAGCTTGGCGATCGCCTCGTCCCACTTGTTCGCCGGGACGTGCGGATAGATCACGTCGGTGGCCACCACCTTGCCGGTGGCGTCGACGACGGCGACCTTCACACCCGTACGGAAGCCGGGGTCCAGGCCCAGCGTCGCGCGCGTGCCCGCCGGGGCGGCGAGCAGCAGGTCGCGGAGGTTGGCCGCGAACACGCCCACGGCCTCGTCCTCGGCGGCGGTGCGCAGGCGCAGTCGCAGGTCGATGCCGAGGTGGACGAGGATGCGGGTCCGCCAGGCCCAGCGGACCGTGTCCGTCAGCCACTTGTCGCCGGGGCGGCCGCGGTCGGCGATCGCGAACTTGTGGGCGACGATGCCCTCGTACGACGAGGGCCCCTCGGTGGGCTCCTCCGGCTCCAGGACGAGGTCGAGGACCTCCTCCTTCTCGCCGCGCAGCATCGCCAGGATGCGGTGCGAGGGCAGCGCGGTGAACGGCTCGGCGAAGTCGAAGTAGTCCGCGAACTTCGCGCCGGCCTCCTCCTTGCCCTCCCGCACCTTGGCGGCCAGGCGGCCGCGGCCCCACATGCGCTCGCGCAGCTCGCCGATCAGGTCGGCGTCCTCCGAGAACCGCTCCGTGAGGATCGCCCGGGCGCCGTCCAGGGCGGCCTGCGGATCGGCCACGCCCTTGTCGGCGTCCACGAACGCCGCCGCGGCGGCGAGGGGGTCGACCGTCGCGTCGCCGAGCAGACCCTCGGCGAGGGGCTCGAGGCCGGCCTCGCGGGCGATCTGCGCCTTGGTCCTGCGCTTCGGCTTGTACGGCAGATAGATGTCCTCGAGCCGCGCCTTCGTCTCGGCGCCGCGGATCCGGGCCTCCAACTCCTCGGTCAGCTTGCCCTGCTCACGCACCGACTCGAGGATCGCCGTGCGCCGCTCCTCCAGCTCCCGCAGATAGCGCAGCCGCTCCTCGAGCGTGCGCAGCTGCGCATCGTCGAGCATCTCGGTCGCTTCTTTGCGATAGCGGGCGATGAAGGGCACCGTCGAACCGCCGTCGAGCAGCTCCACGGCGGCCTTCACCTGCCGCTCTCGTACGCCGAGCTCCGCGGCGATCCTGTCTTCGATGGACCCTACGAGGGGTGTCGTCACGATCCCGTCCCGCCTTCTCACTGAGGTTGCGCGGCAATTGTGGCAGGTAGCACCGACAACCGGGGATCAGGGCGGCGACCCGGCCGGGTCGTGGCGGGTCGCGGGCCGGGCGGCGGGACGAAATCAGACCCTGCGGCTGCGCGTGCTGCTGGAGGCTCCGCCGAAGAGCCGAGCGAGAGCGCGGAACGGCAGCGTGACGACGGTCGCGATGGCGCCACCGATCTGGCGCAGTACGTCTGCGATTGCACGGAACACGTGATCACCCTTCCTTGTGGTTGGAGACCCCGAGTACCGCAGCTCGGCCCTGCTATGCAGTGTGATCCGAATGCCTGGTGCAGCCGGTTGTCCCGGCCCGGCCGGGGGGCAGGCGATCAGGACTTGCCGAGGAGGTCCTGGGGGAACGCCCCCGCCGCCACCGCCGCGCGGCTGAACCCCGTGGCGAGTTCCGTGAGGCGTGCGACCCGCTCCGCGCCGAGATGTTCGTACGGAGCCCGGTCGAGGCGGTCCGTCTCGGACTCGATGCGTTCGCGCAGGGCGACGCCCGCCGGGGTGAGGTCACCCGTGTCATCCAGGAGGCCGCGCCCGCGCAGGCGGTCGGACGCCGCGTCCCAGTCCTCCCGGGTCCAGCCACGCGTGCTGCACACCCACTTCGGCGTCATGCCCTTGCCGGTCGCCGTGTGGGTCACCACGGCCTCGAGGCCGTCGAGCCCCTCGGACATCAGTACGGCGAGGTGTCCGTCACCCCGGTGCTCGCGCAGCAGCGTCGTGGCGTGGAAGTAGGCCAGGTGGGTCTCCTCGGGGACCGGCAGGTCCGCGTGCGCCGAGTACAGAGGCCGGGCGCTGCGGGAACAGGCCTCGGTGGCCTGGAGCGCCAGGTGCGCGGCCTCCGCCATCTCCGGGGACGTCACCGCCTCCTCGCCCAGCAGCCGACGCAGCGCCGCGTCTACCGCACGCGCGCGTGCCGCCAGTACGTCCTGCGGGGACGCGATCGCCCAGACCGCCGGTACGTGCCGGGCCACCAGGTCGTACTTGTAGTTGTAGAACGTCGCCGTCACTGCACCCGCCCCGACCGGGCCCAGCGCGGCCGCCCTGACCGCGAAGTTGACGGCCCTGGGGTGCGTGATCCCGAGGGCGCCCAGCTCGGTCCCCGTCTCGGGGGCGAAGTAGGACGTGGAGTGCAGGGAGTTGAGCATGGTGTGGCAGCGGCGGGCGGCACGCGGTTCCAGGGCGGAAGTAGTCATGGCCGGCACGTTACCAACCGCTTGGTACGTGGTTCGGGGGGATACGGATCGTGGCAGGAAAGGTGGGGTCCTCGTCATTGCGGTCATGCGGTCGTTCTCGAAGAATCGATGGCATGGCGCAGCGAACCGTTCTCTTCGTCCTCTTCGACGGCGTACAGAGTCTCGACGTGACCGGCCCGCTGGAGGTCTTCGCGGGAGCCGAGAAGCACCGCGCGGGCACCTATCGCATCCGCACGGCCTCCCTGGACGGCGCCCCCGTCCGCACGTCCAGCCACCTGACCGTCGTACCGGACGAGTCCCTCACCGACGTCTCCGAGCCGCACACACTCCTCGTCCCGGGCGGTGAAGGCACGCGCGGTCCACAGCCCGGGCTGACGGACTGGCTGCGCGAGCACGGACCCCGCGCCGAGCGCCTGGTGTCCGTCTGCACCGGCGCGATCCTGCTCGCCGCGGCCGGCCTGCTGGACGGCCGCCGCGCCACGACCCACTGGGCGTACTGCGACAAGCTCGCCCGTGACCACCCGGCCGTGGAGGTCGACCCGGACCCCATCTACGTACGGGACGGGCGCGTCGCCACCTCCGCCGGTGTCACCTCCGGCATCGATCTCGCGCTCGCCCTGGTCGAGGAGGACCTGGGCCGGGACGTGGCCCTCGGCATCGCCCGCCACCTGGTGGTCTTCCTGCGACGGCCCGGAAACCAGGCCCAGTTCAGCGCCCAGCTCGCCGCCCAGACCGCCCAGCGCGAGCCCCTCCGGGAGGTCCAGCGCTGGATCACCGAGCACCCCGGCGCCGACCTGACCGTCGAGACGCTCGCCGTCCGCGCCAGCCTCTCAGCGCGCCATTTCGCCCGCGCCTTCCAGACCGAGACCGGCATGACCCCCGGCCGCTATGTGGACCGGGTCCGGCTCGAACACGCCCGGCGCCTCCTGGAGGACACGAGCGACGGCATCGAGGAGATCTCCCGGGCCAGTGGCTACGGCACTCCCGAGGCCATGCGGCGCGCCTTCGTCAAGACACTCGGAGCGGCCCCGATCGAGTACCGCCGCCGGTTCCGCCCGGCGCCCGTCGGCTGACTCTCCTGAGTTTCCTTCCGAAGTTTCCTTCCGAAAGGACGAACCATGCAGATCGCGATGGTCCTGTACGACCGCTTCACCGCTCTCGACATCGTCGGACCGTACGAGGCGTTGAGCCGCCTCCCGGACGTCCGGGTCGACTTCGTCGCCGAGTCCGCGGGACCGGTGCGTGCCGACACGGGGTTCCTCGCCCTCACCGCCGACAAGGCCCTGGCCGAGGTACCGCACCCCGATGTCGTCGTCGTACCGGGCGGACCCGGGACGTTTGCCGAGGTCGAGAACGAGGCCCTCCTGGAGTGGCTCAGGACCGCCGACGCCACGAGCACCTGGACGACCTCCGTCTGCAGCGGCTCGCTGCTCCTAGGCGCCGCAGGCCTCCTGGAGGGCCGCCGCGCCACCTCGCACTGGCTCACCCTGGACTTCCTGCCGCAGTACGGCGCCGAACCCACGGGCGAGCGCGTGGTACCGGACGGCAAGTACATCACCGCGGCCGGTGTCTCCTCCGGCATCGACATGGGCCTGACCCTGGTCGGGAAGATCGCCGGCGACGAACACGCCCAGGCCGTCCAACTGCTCACCGAGTACGACCCACAGCCGCCCTACGACGCCGGCTCGCCGCAGAAGGCGCCCGCGCACCTCGTCGAGGAGTTCCGTACGAACAGCCGCTTCAGCCTGACGTAGGCACGTTCCAGGTGAAGCGCGGCTGCCTGCGCTCCAGGAACGCGGCGACGCCCTCCGCGGTGTCGCCGCTTCCGCGCGCCTGCTCCGCCCAGTGATCGTCGCGGTCGGTGCGCCCGTCCGCGAACTCCTTCGCCGCGGCCTGCGTCAGCTGCGAGCGAGAGGCGAGGATCCGGGTGAACTCCGCCACCCGCTTGCCGAGTTCGCCCTCGGGCAGCACCTCGTCCACCAGGCCCGTACGCAGGGCCCGCTCCGTGTCGATCAACTCGCCCGAGAACAGCAGGTACTTGGTGGCCGCCGGGCCCACCAGCGCTGCCAACCGGCGCGTGGAGGACGCCGGATACACGATCCCGAGCTTCGCCGGTGTCACCCCGAACAGCGACCCCTCCTCGGCGAACCGCAGATCGCACGCCGCCGCCAGCTGCGACCCGCCGCCCACGCAGTGCCCCCGGACCGCCGCCAGCGTCGGCTTCGGAAAGGCCGCAAGCGCCTCCTCGGCGGCCACCGCCAGCCCCTGAGCCTCCTGCGGCGAGCCCTGGAGCGTGGAGATGTCGGCGCCCGCGCAGAACGTCCCGCCCTCACCGGTGAGCACCAGCGCCCGTACGCCCGGATCGGCGGCCAGGGTGCCGAGCAGCGGCGGCAGCGCCCGCCACATCGCGGCCGTCATGGCGTTGCGCTTGGCCGGATGGTGGATGACGACGGTGGCCACCGAGTCGGTGACGCTGTGCAGCAGCTGGGGCTCCATGCGGCGGATGCTATCCGCCCCCGCCGAACGTCGATCGGGAAGGGTCGCTCGGCCGGGTCACGGCCCGGGGACAAGCGGAACGAGCCGGACGGCGGGGGCGCCAAACCCGTACAACCCGAATAGTTCGCGAAGTCGGCACAAGCGGCGCCGGAGTGGTCCCACAACTGACCGTGTCATACGCCAACGATCAGAAACGCTCGATACCTGCTGACTTCTGTTCAGCACTACGGCCCGGACCTGTGCGTTACCAACACTCGACGTGTGGTGACAATCGAGCGCGAGGGTGGCGACCGGACGATGGAGAACCACGGGCGCGGGTCCGGCCCACGCCCAGCAGGCGGCGCGGACGAGCCCCTCGTCCAGCGGCCGCCGAATCCACTGCCGTACGAGGGCGTCTGGCGGTTCACCGCCCCCGCCGTCGACGCCTCGGTCCCGCAGGCCCGGCACGCCGTACGGGACCTGCTGTACCGCCAGGGCGTGCCGGTCCCCGACGATCTGGTCCAGGGGGTGTTGCTGATCGTGTCGGAGCTGGTCACGAACGCTGTCCGGCACGCGGCGCTGCTGTCGCCGACGCTTGCCGTGGAGGTCGCCGTCGGCGCCGAGTGGCTGCGGGTGTCCGTGGAGGACAACCACCCCTACCGCCCGACCGCCCTGGAGGCCGACCACGGCCAGACCGGCGGCCGAGGCCTGCTCCTGGTGCGCGAGGTGACCCGGGAGGCGGGCGGTGTGTGCGACGTCGAGCACACGGCGAGCGGCGGCAAGGTGATCTGGGCCGCCGTGCCGCTCAAACCCGCGCCCGTGCCCTAGGCCCCGTCGGACCCGCGCCAACCCTCGTCACCAACCGGCCGACGGGCCCGTCAGCTCCTTGACCGCGGGGCGGGCCGCGTCGAGCACGGTCATGAACCAGGACGAGAAGGTGTCCTTCACGTGGCGCTCGGCCAGCTCGGCCGGCGTCACGAAGGCCGTCTCGCCGACCTCCTCCGGGTCCGGCCGCAGCGGGGACTGCACGAGTCCGACGAAGAGGTGGTTGTACTCCTGCTCCACCAGGCCCGAGTCCGGGTCCGGGTGGTTGTAGCGGACCGTGCCCGCCTCGGCGAGCAGCGACGGGGAGACGCCGAGTTCCTCGTGGGTGCGCCGCGCCGCGGCGGCGAAGGGCGCCTCGCCGGGGTAGGGGTGGCCGCAGCAGGTGTTGGACCAGACACCGGGGGAGTGGTACTTGCCGAGTGCCCGCTGCTGGAGCAGCAGCCGGCCCTGCTCGTCGAAGAGGAAGACGGAGAAGGCGCGGTGCAACTGCCCGGGAGGCTGATGGGCGGCGAGCTTCTCGGCGGTGCCGATCGTCACACCGTTCTCGTCGACCAGTTCCAGCAAAATCGCGTCTGCGGCGCCGTTCGACGGACTGTGCGTCGCGGTGGCAGGTGTGATCGGCATACCCATCCTTCACTTCGGTCTTGCGCCCCAAGTGTGCCGTACGAATCCGGCACTCCCGGCAGTTGATCGTGCCCGGCGCGGCGGGCACGGAACCGCCGCCGGGGGCGCTGTGAGCATGAGGACGCGGCCTACCACCGGATCGCTGCATTCCGTCCGTACTGACGTCTTATCGGACCGTACGGTTGTTTCAGTGACAGAGCCGGGCCTCGTGCTCCGCGTGCCCGATGGGCTCCAGCTGGAAGGTGCAGTGCTCCACGTCGAAGTGGTCGCCGAGGCAGCCCTGGAGCTCGTGCAGCATCTTCTCGTGGCCGATCGCGTTCAGTACGTCGGAGCGCACCACCACATGCGCCGACAGCACCGGCATGCCGGACGTGATCGTCCAGGCGTGCAGGTCGTGGATGTCCTCGACGCCGTCCAGGGCGAGTATGTGGGCCCGCACCTCCGCCATGTCGACGTCCTTGGGAGCCGACTCCAGCAGGACGTCGAGGGTCTCGCGCAGCAGCTTCAAGGTGCGCGGCACGATCATCAGGCCGATGACCAGCGAGGCGATCGGGTCGGCGGCCTGCCAGCCGGTGCTGAGGATCACGGCCGCGGAGATCAGCACCGCGAGTGAGCCCAGCGCGTCCGCGGCCACCTCGAGGAACGCGCCACGCACGTTCAGGCTCTCCTTCTGGCCCTTCATCAGCAGCGTGAGGGAGATCATGTTCGCGACCAGGCCGATCGCGCCGAACACGATCATCAGGCCGCCGTTGGTGTCCGCCGGCGTGAGGAACCGTTCGATCGCCTCGTACAGGACATAGCCGCCGACGCCCAGCAGAAGCAGACAGTTGGCGAGGGCTGCGAGGATCTCCGCGCGGGCGAGACCGAAGGTGCGCTTCTCGCTCGGCGGACGGTTCGCGAAGTGGATGGCGAGCAGGGCCATGGCCAGACCCACCGCGTCCGTCGCCATGTGGGCCGCGTCCGCGATCAGGGCGAGCGAGTCGGCGGCCACACCGCCGACGATCTGGACCACCATGACGCCGAGGGTGATCGACAGCGCAACGCGCAGTCTTCCGCGGTACGCGGCCGCCGCCGTGCCGGTCGTCGGCGCGTGCGTATGCGCGTGCCCGTGATCGTGCCCAGCCCCCATGAGAAAGCCGCCCTTCTGCGGTCCGTCGACGATCGGAATGTCCGCTCGGAATTCCGTCCGGGATCACAGTGAACTACGGGTGGGGGGTATCCGGCAACGCGGCACTGAACACCGTTGTCATGTGCCCTGACCTGCGGAAACGATCCGCAGGTCAGAGCGCTGCATGATCATTCGGCTGTTCGGCCGCCGTGGTGCAGCAACCACCCCTGCCACGCCGACTCGACCATCTCGGGTACCCCGCGCCGAGCCGTCCAGCCGAGCTCCTCGGCGGCCAGCGCGGCCGACGCGACCGCGCGCGGGGCGTCCCCGGGGCGCCGGGCCTCGACGACGGCCGGGCGTGCGTCGCCGGTGACTTCTCCGATCACAGTGATCAGCTCGCGCACGGAGACGCCCTCGCCGCGACCGATATTGACCGTCAGATCGCCGCCCGTGTCCGCTTCGGTGAGCCGCCGGGCCGCCGCCAGGTGCGCCTCGGCGAGGTCGGCGACATGGATGTAGTCGCGGACGCAGGTGCCGTCCGGCGTCGGATAGTCGTCGCCGAAGATCCGCGGGGCCTCGTCGCGGGTGAGCCGGTCGAAGACCATGGGGACGATGTTGAAGACGCCCGTGTCGGCCAGCTCGGGCGACGCGGCGCCCGCGACGTTGAAGTAGCGCAGGCACACGGTCGAGATGCCGTGCGCCCGGCCCGCCGCCCGCACCAGCCACTCCCCGGTGAGCTTGGTCTCGCCGTACGGGTTCACCGGCGCGCACGGAGTGTCCTCCGTGATGAGATCCACATCCGGGTTTCCGTAGACGGCGGCGGACGACGAGAACAGGAATCGCTTGATCCCCGCCTCGGCGACCGCTTCCACGAGCGTCGCGAGGCCGCCCACGTTCTCCCTGTAGTAGCGGGTCGGCTGCGCCACGGACTCACCGACCTGCTTGCGCGCCGCGAGATGCACCACACCCGTCACCGCGTGCTCCGCGCACACCCGCTTCAGCAGGTCACCGTCCAGCGACGAGCCCTCGACGAGCGGGAGGTCCGCGGGGAGGCGTGCGGGATACCCGGCCGAGAGGTCGTCCAGTACGAGGACCTGCTCCCCGGCGTCGGTCATGGCCCGCGCCACATGTGCTCCGATGTAGCCGGCTCCGCCTGTGATCAGCCATGTCATGGTCGCCCACCCTATGACGGGCCCCCGGCGGGGCATGCAATGTCCCCGATGCCCCGGTCTGCGGGCGCGAGTTTGTGGGCGGACCCCGCGATCCCCGATGATGATCGCGGCAAAGCTCAGGGCAAACCACGTTGATCGCTCCGCCAAACGGCCGGTGAACGTTGGCTTCCATTAATCCGATAGCCTCTGCCGACACGCCGCCCGGCCGTCGCCTGCGGGGGCGCCGCCACCATGTACATGACCGGCGCGCATGCCGGTATCCAGGGAGTGAGTTCGGTTGTCGACCGCCATCCTCACCGGTCAGCCGGTGCCCGGATCGTCGATCGAGGGCGATCTGCGCTCCCTCGGCTATGACGTGCGGGTCGCCGCCGACACCGCGGACGCCGAGACCCTGCTCGCCCAGGTGCCCGGCGACCAGCGGGTCGCCGTGGTCGACGCCGGCTTCGTCGGCCACCTGCACGCGCTGCGCCTCGGCCTGACCGACCCCCGCTTCCCGCTCGCCGCGATCCCGGGCGCCGTGACGGCCCAGTCGGCCGGGCGCCAGGCGCTGACCCGGGCCATGGCCCGCGAGAACTCCGCGGGCGGCGGTACGGCAGTCGCCGTCGACAGCCTCGCCGACCGCATCGTCACCGCCCTCGACCACGACGGCACCGACGTGCACCGCCCTGAGCTCGGCAGCCTGGTCGCCGCCGTCCCGGCCGACCCGCAGGCCCGCAACGAGGCACGGCAGGCCGTCTCCGCCGTCGACGACGAGGCCGTACGCCTGAAGTCGGCCGTGAAGTCCCGCGACGGCTTCTTCACCACCTTCTGCATCAGCCCGTACTCCCGCTACATCGCCCGCTGGTGCGCCCGCCGGGGCCTGACCCCGAACCAGGTCACCACCGCCTCCCTGATCACCGCGCTCATCGCGGCGGGCTGCGCGGCCACCGGCACCCGGGGCGGGTTCGTCGCGGCCGGCGTCCTGCTGATCGCGTCCTTCGTCCTGGACTGCACCGACGGCCAGCTCGCCCGCTACTCCCTGCAGTACTCCACGCTCGGCGCCTGGCTCGACGCCACCTTCGACCGGGCCAAGGAGTACGCCTACTACGCGGGCCTCGCGCTGGGAGCCGCCCGCGGCGGTGACGACGTATGGGCCCTCGCCCTCGGCGCGATGATCCTGCAGACCTGCCGGCACGTCGTCGACTTCTCCTTCAACGAGGCCAACCACGACGCCAGCGCCAACACCAGCCCCACCGCCGCTCTCTCCGACAAGCTCGACAGCGTCGGCTGGACGGTGTGGGTGCGCCGGATGATCGTCCTGCCGATCGGCGAGCGCTGGGCGATGATCGCCGTGCTCACGGCCGTCACGACGCCCCGGATCACCTTCTACGTCCTGCTCGTCGGCTGCGCCTTCGCGGCGACGTACACCACGGCGGGGCGGGTGCTGCGGTCGCTGACGCGGAAGGCGCGTCGTACCGACCGGGCCGCGCAGGCGCTGGCCGACCTCGCGGACTCGGGGCCGCTCGCGCAGGGCCTCGCCGGGGTCTTCAAGAACGCCGCGGGCCGGCTGCCCGGCATCGCCGCCCCCGCCGTGGCCCTCCTCGGCGGCCTCGTCCTCCTCGGCCTGGCCGCGCAGCCCGGCTTCGGCGGTCCCTGGGCGGTCGTCGGCGCCGTCGTCTACGCCGTCACCTCGGCCCTGGCCGTCGCCCGCCCCCTGAAGGGCGCCCTCGACTGGCTGGTCCCGCCCTTCTTCCGGGCCGCCGAGTACGGCGTCGTTCTGCTGCTCGCAGCCAAAGCTGAGGTAAACGGAGCCCTTCCTGCGGCTTTCGGCCTGGTGGCCGCTGTCGCCTACCATCACTACGACACGGTGTACCGCATCCGCGGCAACGCCGGGGCGCCCCCGGCCTGGCTGGTGCGCGCCATCGGGGGGCACGAAGGACGGACGTTGCTCGTCACCGTCCTCGCCGCGGTGCTCTCCGCCTCGCAGTTCAGTGTCGCGCTCACGGTGCTCGCCGTGGCCGTGGCCTCGGTGGTGCTCGTCGAGAGCATCCGCTTCTGGGTGTCCTCCGGGGCACCCGCCGTACACGATGAAGGAGAACCCGCATGATCGGCCTCGTGCTGGCGGCCGGCGCCGGACGGCGTCTGCGCCCCTACACCGACAGCCTTCCCAAGGCTCTGGTGCCGGTGGGGCCCGCGGGCATAGAGGGCGAACCCACGGTTCTCGACCTGACTCTCGGCAACTTCGCCGAGATCGGTCTGACCGAGGTCGCGGTCATCGTCGGCTACCGCAAGGAGGCCGTGTACGCGCGCAAGGAAGCCCTTGAGCAGAAGTACGGCCTGAAGCTCACCCTCATCGACAACGACAAGGCCGAGGAGTGGAACAACGCCTACTCCCTGTGGTGCGGTCGTGACGCCCTCAAGGACGGCGTGATCCTCGCCAACGGCGACACCGTGCACCCGGTCTCCGTCGAGAAGACGCTGCTCGCCGCGCGTGGCGACGGCAAGAAGATCATCCTCGCGCTGGACACGGTGAAGAGCCTGGCCGACGAGGAGATGAAGGTCGTCGTCGGCCCCGAGAAGGGCATGACGAAGATCACCAAGCTGATGGACCCCGCCGAGGCGACCGGTGAGTACATCGGCGTGACCCTCATCGAGGGCGACGCCGCCCCCGAGCTGGCCGACGCCCTCAAGGCGGTGTGGGAGACGGACCCGCAGCAGTTCTACGAGCACGGCTACCAGGAGCTCGTGAACCGCGGCTTCCGCATCGACGTGGCGCCGATCGGCGACGTCAAGTGGGTGGAGATCGACAACCACGACGATCTCGCCCGCGGACGGGAGATCGCGTGCCAGTACTGACCCGGCTGATTCCCTCGCCGGTGGTCGTGGACATCCGCCCGGGTGCCCTCGACGACCTGGCCTGTGTGCTCGCCGACGAGCGCATCTCGCACTCCGGCAAGCTGGCCATCGCGGTCAGCAACGGCTCCGGCGCCCGGCTCAAGGAGCGGCTCGCTCCCGCCCTGCCCGGCGCCACCTGGTACGAGGTCGGCGGCGGCACCCTCGACGACGCGGTCCAGCTGGCCGGTGCCATAAGGGCCGGCCACTACGACGCGGTCGTCGGGCTCGGCGGCGGCAAGATCATCGACTGCGCCAAGTTCGCCGCGGCGCGCGTCGGCCTGCCCCTGGTCGCCGTACCGACGAACCTGGCGCACGACGGTCTGTGCTCGCCGGTCGCCACCCTCGACAACGACGCCGGGCGCGGCTCCTACGGTGTGCCGAACCCGATCGCGGTCGTCATCGACCTGGACGTCATCCGCGATGCCCCGGTGCGCTTCGTGCGGGCCGGTATCGGTGACGCCATCTCCAACATCTCCGCGATCGCGGACTGGGAGCTGGCGAACCGCGTCAAGGGCGAGAAGATCGACGGCCTCGCGGCGGCGATCGCCCGGCAGGCCGGCGAGGCGGTGCTGCGGCACCCGGGCGGCATCGGGGACACCGACTTCCTCCAGGTGCTGGCGGAGGCGCTGGTGCTCAGCGGTATCGCCATGTCGGTGTCGGGCGACTCCCGCCCGTCCTCCGGCGCGTGCCACGAGATCAACCACGCCTTCGACCTGTTGTACCCGAAGCGTGCCGCCGCGCACGGCGAGCAGTGCGGACTGGGCGCGGCCTTCGCGATGTACCTGCGCGGAGCCCACGAGGAGTCGGCCTACATGGCCGAGGTGCTGCGTCGGCACGGGCTGCCGGTACTGCCGGAGGAGATCGGCTTCACGGACGACGAGTTCGTCCGCGCCGTGGAGTTCGCTCCGCAGACCAGGCCCGGCCGCTACACGATCCTCGAACACCTCGACCTGACAACCGACCAGATCAAGGACATCTACGCCGACTATGTCAAGGCCATCGGTAGCTGAACTCCGCCCCGTCGTTCACCCCGCGGGGGTGAAGGACAGGCGCAGCGGTGAGCACTGGATGGGACGCCTCTACATGCGCGAGGTGTCCCTGCGGGTCGACCGCTACCTGGTGAACACCAGGGTCACGCCCAACCAGCTCACATACCTGATGACCGTATGCGGCGTCCTCGCGGCCCCGGCACTTCTCGTGCCGGGGATCCCGGGGGCCGTGCTCGGCGTGGTCATGGTCCAGCTCTACCTGCTGCTGGACTGCGTCGACGGCGAGATCGCGCGCTGGAAGAAGCAGTACTCCCTGGGCGGCGTCTACCTCGACCGCGTCGGCGCCTACCTCACCGACGCGGCGGTGCTCGTCGGCTTCGGCCTGCGCGCGGCCGACCTGTGGGGCAGCGGCCGTATCGACTGGCTGTGGGCCTTCCTCGGCACCCTGGCCGCCCTCGGCGCCATCCTGATCAAGGCCGAGACCGACCTCGTCGGTGTCGCCCGGCACCAGACCGGCAAGCCGCCGGTCCAGGAGGCCGCGTCCGAGATGCGCTCCTCCGGCATGGCGCTGGCCCGCAAGGCCGCCGGCGCCCTCAAGTTCCACCGCCTGGTCCTCGGCATCGAGGCGTCCCTGCTGATCCTGGTCCTGGCGATCGTCGACCAGATCCGCGGCGACCTGTTCTTCTCCCGGCTCGGCGTCGCGGTGCTGGCCGGCATCGCGCTGCTGCAGACCGTGCTGCACCTCGTGTCCATCCTCGCGTCGAGCAGGCTGAAGTGAGCGCGCCGATGAAGGTCGGCGCGGTGATCATCACGATGGGCAACCGCCCCGACGAACTGCGCGCCCTGCTCGACTCGGTCGCCAAGCAGGACGGCGACCGGGTCGAGGTCGTCGTCGTCGGCAACGGCTCCCCGGTCCCGGACGTCCCCGAGGGCGTCCGGACGATCGAGCTGCCCGAGAACCTCGGCATCCCCGGCGGCCGCAACGTCGGCATCGAGGCCTTCGGCCCCGGCGGTCGTGATGTCGACATATTGCTGTTCCTCGACGACGACGGCCTTCTCGCCCACCACGACACCGCCGAGCTCTGCCGCGAGGCCTTCGCCGCCGACCCGCGGCTCGGCATCATCAGCTTCCGCATCGCCGACCCGGACAACGGCGTCACCCAGCGCCGCCACGTCCCCCGGCTGCGCGCCTCCGACCCGATGCGCTCCTCCCGGGTCACCACGTTCCTCGGCGGCGCCAACGCCGTCCGCACCCAGGTCTTCGCCGAAGTCGGCGGGCTGCCGGACGAATTTTTCTACGCCCACGAGGAAACCGACCTGGCATGGCGGGCCCTCGACGCGGGCTGGATGATCGACTACCGGTCCGACATGGTGCTGTACCACCCGACGACCGCGCCCTCGCGGCACGCGGTGTACCACCGCATGGTCGCCCGCAACCGCGTCTGGCTCGCCCGCCGCAACCTCCCCGCCCCCCTTGTCCCGGTCTATCTGGGCGTCTGGATGCTGCTGACCCTCGCCCGCCGCCCCTCCCGTCCCGCCCTGCGGGCATGGTTCGGCGGATTCCGGGAAGGCTGGACCACTTCATGCGGTCCCCGCAGGCCCATGAAGTGGCGTACGGTGTGGCGGCTGACTCGACTGGGCCGACCTCCCGTCATCTGACAAGCTCGACCCTGAGAGCAGCCACCGGACCGTACCCCGGCCCCAGGTTCATGCCAGGCCCGCACAGGCTGCGCATCTCGAAGACGAAAGTTTCAACTGGTGAGTGAGACAACGCACGACGGCTCAGTCGCGGTGAGCGCGCCTCCGTCGCCCGACGAGGGACTCACGGCGGCCGAGCTGGCCGCCAAGTACGGGCTGTCCGTGAGCGGCGCCCGCCCCTCGCTGATCGAGTACGTCCGCCAGCTCCGGGACCGGCGTCACTTCATCCTCGCGTTCTCGCGGGCGAAGCTGACCGCCCAGTACAGCCAGGCGAAGCTCGGCCAGCTCTGGCAGGTGGCCACCCCGCTGCTGAACGCGGCCGTGTACTTCTTCATCTTCGGCCTGATCCTCCAGGCCGACCGCGGCATGTCCCGCGAGGTGTACATCCCGTTCCTGGTCACGGGCGTCTTCGTCTTCACCTTCACCCAGAGCTCGGTGATGGCGGGCGTACGCGCGATCTCCGGCAACCTCGGTCTGGTCCGTGCCCTGCACTTCCCGCGCGCCTCACTGCCGATCTCGTTCGCGCTCCAGCAGCTCCAGCAGCTGCTGTTCTCGATGATCGTGCTGTTCGCCGTGGCCCTGGCCTTCGGCAGCTACCCGGCGATGTCCTGGCTGCTGATCGTTCCGGTGCTCGTCCTGCAGTTCCTCTTCAACACCGGCCTCGCGATGATCATGGCCCGGGCCGGCTCCAAGACGCCGGACCTGGCGCAGCTCATGCCGTTCGTGATGCGTACGTGGATGTACGCGTCCGGCGTGATGTTCTCCATCCCGATCATGCTCGAGGGCAAGCCGGAGTGGATCGCGACCGTCCTGCAGTGGAACCCGGCCGCCGTCTACATGGACCTGATGCGTTTCGCGCTCATCGACGGCTACGGCTCCTCCAACCTGCCCGACCACGTCTGGGCGGTCGCACTCGGCTGGTCCGTGCTGGTGGCCGTCGGCGGCTTCGTGTACTTCTGGAAGGCGGAGGAGAGGTACGGCCGTGGCTGAGCAGAGGACGGATTCCCACATCCCCACCGTGATCGCGGACGAGCTGCACATCGTCTACCGCGTCAACGGCGCCAAGACCGGCAAGGGCAGTGCCACCGCCGCGCTCAGCCGCATCCTCAAGCGTGGCGAGGAGCGGGGCGTGCGCAAGGTGCACGCGGTCCGCGGCGTCTCCTTCGTCGCCTACCGCGGCGAGGCCATCGGCCTGATCGGCTCCAACGGCTCCGGCAAGTCCACCCTGCTGCGCGCCATCGCCGGCCTGCTCCCGCCCGAGACGGGCAAGGTCTACACCGACGGCCAGCCCTCGCTGCTGGGCGTGAACGCGGCGCTGATGAACGACCTCACGGGCGAGCGCAACGTCATATTGGGCGGGCTCGCCATGGGCATGTCCCGCGAGCAGATCAAGGAGCGCTACCAGGAGATCGTCGACTTCTCGGGCATCAACGAGAAGGGCGACTTCATCACCCTGCCGATGCGCACCTATTCCTCCGGCATGGCGGCCCGGCTGCGCTTCTCCATCGCCGCCGCCAAGGACCACGACGTCCTCATGATCGACGAGGCGCTGGCCACCGGCGACCGCAAGTTCCAGAAGCGCTCCGAGGAACGCATCCGTGAGCTGCGCAAGGAAGCCGGCACCGTGTTTCTCGTCAGTCACAACAACAAGTCGATCCGCGACACCTGCAACCGCGTCCTGTGGCTGGAACGTGGCGAGCTGCGGATGGACGGACCGACGGACGAGGTCCTCAAGGAGTACGAGAAGTTCACGGGCAAGTAGTCCACCCCGACATGGGCCGAGCGGCCCAGCAGGCTTGACCGGGCCCCGCCGGAACTGCCCCGGCGGGGCCCCGCGTCTGCAAAGGAAACGTCAACTTCGCCTGGCCCTGGGAAGCTTGACGCCAATCGGTGTGTTGTTGTGATGTGCAGGACACCCCCACGGGCCCCGCATCGTTGTACAACGTAAGCTGTACCGGTACCGAAACGCGGCAAGTAGGGCGATAAGGCACGACACCCCTCTCCCCGGGCTGCCGCGCGGACGTCCGGGCGGCGTGTCCGAAATAGTGCGCATTGGGTCTGCGGTGTAGAACGGGAGATGTGACGGCAATGGCTACGGAAACTCCCCAGCTCCACGCAGCATGTGCCGTCCCCGCGCAGGGCAGTCCACGGTGACGGGAAAATCCGCGCGCCCAGGTGACCCGGAGCGCGACACACTCGACAAGGCCGCCGCGGAGAACTTCCCCGTGGCGCCGTTCTTCCTGCCCAGGGCCTGGCGGACCGACCTCATGGCCGTCTACGGCTTCGCCCGCCTCGTGGACGACATCGGCGACGGCGACCTCGCTCCCGGCGGTGCCGACGCCCGTCTGCTCGGCGTGTCGCCCGAGGAGGCCGAGGACCGCCTCGCACTCCTCGACGCCTTCGAGGCCGACCTGCGCCGGGTCTTCGACGGCACCCCCGGCCACCCCCTGCTGCGCCGTCTGCAGCACACCGTCCGCCGCCGCTCACTCACCCCCGAGCCCTTCCTCGGCCTGATCGCCGCCAACCGCCAGGACCAGCTCGTCGGGCGGTACGAGACCTACGACGATCTCCTTGCCTACTGCGAACTGTCCGCCAACCCCGTCGGCCGGCTAGTCCTCGCCGTCACCGGCACCGGGACGCCCGAGCGGATCCGCCGTTCCGACGCGGTGTGCACCGCACTGCAGATCGTCGAGCACCTCCAGGACGTCACCGAGGACCTCGGCCGTGACCGGATCTATCTGCCCGCGCAGGACATGAAGCGTTTCCACGTCCAGGAAACCGACCTGGCGGCAAAAACAGCAGGCGCATCGGTGCGCGCACTGGTTGCATACGAAGCCGAACGTGCTCTGAACCTCCTGAATGAAGGCACCCCCCTGGTGGGTAGCGTCCACGGCAGACTCAAGCTGCTGCTGGCGGGTTTCGTGGCCGGGGGAAGGGCGGCGATCCGGGCGATCGCCGCCGCCGAATACGACGTACTTCCCGGCCCGCCCAAGGCCAGCAAGCTCCAGCTGCTGCGCGAGGCGGGCGTGACTCTGCGAGGAGAGGGGTGATCCGGACCGTGGAGTCTGCACCACACGCGTCCGCACCGGTACTCGCCGCCTACAGCTACTGCGAGGCCGTCACGGGTCGACAGGCCCGGAACTTCGCCTACGGCATCAGGCTGCTGCCCACGCCCAAGCGCCGCGCGATGTCGGCGCTGTACGCGTTCTCGCGCCGCGTCGACGACATCGGCGACGGCGCCCTGAGCGGCGACGTCAAGATCGCCAGGCTCGAGGACACCCGGAAGCTGCTGACCCGGATTCGCGACGGAGCGGTCGCCGAGGACGACACGGACCCCGTGGCCGTCGCCCTCGCCCACGCCGCCGGCGCCTTCCCGATCCCGCTCGGCGGCCTGGACGAGCTCATCGACGGCGTCCTGATGGACGTACGCGGCGAGACCTACGAGACCTGGGACGACCTCAAGGTCTACTGCCGCTGCGTGGCCGGCGCCATCGGACGGCTCTCGCTCGGCGTGTTCGGCGCCGGACCCGGCGCGCGCGGCGCCGAGCGCGCGTCCGAGTACGCCGACACGCTCGGGCTGGCCCTCCAGCTCACCAACATCCTGCGGGACGTCCGCGAGGACGCCGAGGGCGGACGCACCTATCTGCCCTCCGACGACCTCGCGAAATTCGGCTGCTCGGCCGGCTTCAGCGGGCCGACCCCACCGGAGGGCTCCGACTTCGCGGGCCTCGTGCACTTCGAAGTGCGTCGGGCCCGCGCCCTTTTCGCCGAGGGCTACCGGCTGCTCCCCATGCTGGACCGGCGCAGCGGCGCCTGCGTCGCGGCGATGGCCGGCATCTACCTCCGCCTCCTCGACCGCATCGAGCGCGAACCGGAGGCCGTGCTGCGCGGCCGGGTCTCCCTGCCCGGGCGCGAGAAGGCCTACGTCGCGGTGCGTGGCCTGTCCGGTCTGGACGCCCGGCATGTGACCCGGCGGGCCATCAGGAGGCGTGCCTGATGGACATTCCGGTCCAAGGTGATGCCGCCGGTGAAAAGTGGCGGGCAACCCTCCGCTGCCGGGCCGCGTCCCTGACTGAGACGACCGGCCGTGCAGCGTTCAAGCACCTGCACGGCGGTCGGGCAGGGGAGGGTGCACGATGACCGACGGCACGCCGCCACAAGGGTCGCTCGCCGACATCCCGTCAGGCTCCGGGAAGGACGCCGTCGTGGTCGGCGGCGGGCTCGCCGGCATCACCGCCGCGCTCGCCCTCGCCGACGCCGGAGTGCGCGTCACCCTGATCGAGGGCAGGCCGAGGCTCGGTGGCCTGGCCTTCTCCTTCCAGCGCGGCGACCTGGTCGTCGACAACGGCCAGCACGTCTATCTGCGCTGCTGCACCGCCTACCGCTGGTTCCTCGACCGGATCGAGGGCACGGCGCTGGCACCGCTGCAGGACCGGCTCGACGTGCCCGTGATCGACGTCGAACGGCCCGAGGGGCGGCGCCTGGGCAGGCTGCGGCGCGACGCGCTGCCCGTACCCCTGCACCTGGGCCGGAGCCTGGCGACGTATCCGCATCTGTCGCTCGCCGATCGCGCCAAGGTCGGGCGTGCCGCGCTCGCGCTCAAGGGGCTCGACCTCGCCGATCCGGCCCTGGACACCCAGGACTTCGGCAGCTGGCTGACCGCGCACGGCCAGTCGGCGCGTGCCGTCGAGGCCCTGTGGGACCTGGTCGGGGTCGCCACCCTGAACGCGGTCGCGGGCGGCGCCTCGCTGGGGCTCGCCGCGATGGTGTTCAAGACCGGTCTGCTGTCCGACCCGGGCGCGGCCGACATCGGATGGGCGCACGTCCCGCTGGGCGACCTGCATGACCGGCTGGCCCGCAAGGCGCTCGACTCCGCGGGCGTTCGTACCGAGGTCCGTACACGAGTCACCTCCATCTCCCCTGACGAGAACGGACGTTGGAGCGTACAGGTTCCCGGCGAGACGCTGCGGGCGGACACCGTCGTGCTCGCCGTGGCCCAGCGTGAGGCCCACGACCTGCTGCCCGCGGGCGCCCTCGACGCTCCCGAACGGCTGCTGGAGATCGGCACCGCGCCGATCCTGAACGTGCATGTCGTCTACGACCGCCAGGTGCTCACCCGGCCGTTCTTCGCGGCGCTCGGCACCCCGGTGCAATGGGTGTTCGACCGCACCGCGGCCTCCGGGCTGCGGGACGGCCAGTACCTCGCCCTGTCCCAGTCGGCCGCGCAGGACGAGATCGACGCCCCCGTCGCCGCACTGCGCGAGCGGTATCTGCCGGAGCTGGAGCGGCTGTTGCCCAGGACACGGGGCGCGCAGGTGAAGGATTTCTTCGTGACCAGGGAGCGCACGGCGACGTTCGCTCCCACTCCCGGCGTCGGGCGGCTGCGGCCCGGCGCTCGTACCAAGGCACCCGGTCTGTATCTGGCCGGAGCGTGGACCGCCACAGGGTGGCCCGCGACCATGGAGAGTGCGGTCCGCAGTGGCGTGAGTGCGGCCGGCGCCGCGCTGAGCGCCCTGGGCCGGCCCCGCCCCAGCCACCTCTTCGACGTAGAGGAGGCGGCGTGATGCTGAACCAGCACACGGCGGCAGGCCCCCGCACCCCCGGTACCGCAACAAGAGGAGAGAACGTGCCCACTGTGCCCCCGGCCTCGAAGGCCGCTCGAGAGACCGCGGTCGACGTGACCGCGCTCCTGGAGCGCGGTAGGACCCTGGCCACGCCGGTACTGCGGGCGGCGATCGACCGCCTGGCCCCTCCCATGGACACCGTTTCCGCCTACCACTTCGGCTGGATCGACGCCGACGGCAAGCCCACGGCCGGCGACGGCGGCAAGGCCGTACGTCCCGCCCTCGCGGTGCTCTCCGCCGAGGTCACGGGCGCCGCGCCCGAGGTCGGCATCCCCGGTGCCGTCGCCGTCGAACTGGTCCACAACTTCTCGTTGCTGCACGACGACCTGATGGACGGCGACGAACAGCGCCGCCACCGCGACACCGTCTGGAAGGTGCACGGCCCCGCGCAGGCCATCCTCGTCGGCGACGCCCTGTTCGCCCTCGCCAACGAGGTCCTGCTGGAGCTCGGCACCGTCGAGGCCGGCCGCGCCACCCGCCGCCTGACCACCGCGACCCGCGCGCTCATCGACGGCCAGGCGCAGGACATCTCCTACGAGCACCGCGACCGTGTCAGCGTCGAGGAGTGCCTGGAGATGGAGGGCAACAAGACCGGCGCCCTGCTCGCCTGCGCCAGCTCGATCGGCGCCGTGCTCGGCGGCGCGGACGACCGCACCGCCGACACCCTGGAGAAGTACGGCTACCACCTGGGCCTCGCCTTCCAGGCCGTCGACGACCTCCTCGGCATCTGGGGCGACCCCGTCTCCACCGGCAAGCAGACCTGGAGCGACCTGCGCCAGCGCAAGAAGTCCCTGCCGGTCGTGGCCGCGCTCGCGGCGGGCGGGTCCGCCTCCGAGCGGCTCGGCGAGATCCTCGCCGCCGACGCCAAGAGCAGCGACTTCGAGAACTTCTCCGAAGTGGAGTTCGCCGCCCGCGCCGCCCTCATCGAGGAGGCGGGCGGCCGTGAGTGGACCGCCGACGAGGCACGCCGTCAGCACGCCGTCGCCGTCGAGGCCCTCGACGCCGTCGACATGCCCGACCGGGTGCGGGACCAGTTCACGGCACTCGCCGACTTCGTCGTCGTACGAAAGAGATGAGCACCACCGGGCGAAAAGAGATGATCAGTATCGGTCGAATAACCCTCGCTTAGTCGCCGGCCGGTGCAGCGTGAACGAGCGCACCGGCCGACGGCGGACCCACAGCAGACGCACTACCCAGGAGCACTGCACGAAGGGGAAGCCATGACAGCGACGACCGACGGAAGCACCGGGGCACTGCCACCCCGGGCAGCCGCGGCCAGCGACACCGACAGCGAAACCCCCGTGGCGGCCGGGGTCCACGAAGCCGCCGTACGCGCCGCCCGGCGCGCCACCGACTTCCTGCTGGCGAAGCAGGACGCCCAGGGCTGGTGGAAGGGCGACCTCGAGACGAACGTCACCATGGACGCCGAGGACCTGCTGCTCCGTCAGTTCCTGGGCATCCGCGACGAGAAGACCACACAGGCCGCCGCGCTCTTCATCCGGGGCGAACAGCGCGAGGACGGCACCTGGGGCACCTTCTACGGCGCGCCCGGCGAACTCTCCGCCACCATCGAGGCGTACGTCGCCCTCCGCCTGGCCGGTGACGCGCCCGACGCCCCGCACCTGGCGAAGGCCTCCGCCTGGATCCGCGAGCAGGGCGGCATCGCTGCCGCCCGCGTGTTCACCCGGATCTGGCTGGCCCTGTTCGGCTGGTGGAAGTGGGAGGACCTGCCCGAACTCCCGCCGGAGCTCATCTACTTCCCCAAGTGGGTGCCGCTCAACATCTACGACTTCGGCTGCTGGGCCCGGCAGACCATCGTCCCGCTGACGATCGTCTCCGCGAAGCGTCCGGTACGGCCCGCGCCCTTCCCGCTCGACGAACTGCACACCGACCCGGCGAACCCCAACCCGCCCAAGCCCCTGGCCCCGGCGGCCAGTTGGGACGGGGCCTTCCAGCGGCTCGACAAGGCACTGCACCAGCTGCGCAAGGTCGCCCCGCGCAAGCTGCGCAGAGCGGCCATGAACAGCGCCGCCCGCTGGATCATCGAGCGGCAGGAGAACGACGGCTGCTGGGGAGGCATCCAGCCGCCGGCGGTGTACTCGGTCATCGCCCTGCACCTGCTCGGCTACGACCTTCAACACCCCGTGATGCGCGAGGGGTTGGCATCGCTGGACCGTTTCGCCGTCTGGCGCGAGGACGGGGCCCGGATGATCGAGGCGTGCCAGTCCCCGGTCTGGGACACCTGCCTCGCGACCATCGCGCTGGCCGACGCGGGTGTGCCCGCCGACCATCCGCAGCTCGTCAAGGCCGCCGACTGGATGCTGGGCGAGGAGATCGTCCGGCCCGGCGACTGGGCGGTCAAGCGTCCCCAACTTCCCCCGGGCGGCTGGGCGTTCGAGTTCCACAACGACAACTACCCCGACATCGACGACACCGCCGAGGTGGTCCTGGCGCTGCGCCGGGTCAAGCACCACGACCCGGAGCGGATGGAGCGGGCGATCGGGCGCGGGGTGCGCTGGAACCTCGGGATGCAGTCGAGGAACGGAGCGTGGGGCGCGTTCGACGTCGACAACACCAGCCCGTTCCCCAACCGGCTGCCGTTCTGCGACTTCGGGGAGGTCATCGACCCGCCGTCGGCGGACGTCACGGCCCACGTGGTGGAGATGCTGGCCGTCGAGGGCCTCGCCCACGACCCGCGCACCCGGCGCGGCATCGAGTGGCTGCTCGCCGAGCAGGAACCGGACGGCTCGTGGTTCGGGCGCTGGGGCGTCAACTACGTCTACGGCACCGGATCCGTCGTACCCGCCCTGGTGGCGGCCGGCTTCCCGGGCTCGCACCCGGCGATCCGCCGCGCGGTGAGCTGGCTGGAGTCCGTCCAGAACGACGACGGCGGCTGGGGCGAGGACCTGCGCTCCTACAAGTACGTCAAGGAGTGGAGCGGCAAGGGCGCCTCCACGGCCTCGCAGACCGCGTGGGCGCTGATGGCGCTGCTGGCGGCGGGGGAGAAGGACTCCAAGGCCGTCGAGCGCGGCATCGAGTGGCTCGCCGCCACCCAGCGGGAGGACGGTTCCTGGGACGAGCCGTACTTCACCGGCACCGGCTTCCCCTGGGACTTCTCGATCAACTATCACCTCTACCGGCAGGTCTTCCCGCTCACCGCACTCGGCCGGTACGTCCACGGGGAGCCCTTCGCCGAGAAGCCCAAGGCATCTCTCGCCGAGGTCAAGGTGAGCTGATGACCCCACAGCCCGCCCCGGCCCCGCTGCTGATCGCCTGCGCGCTCGGCATCGAGCAGTTCGCCCTGCGCACGAGCGACCGCGGCGGTGCCGGCGGGCCCGTCACCGTGCTGCGGACCGGCATGGGCCCCCGGGCGGCCGAACGCTCCGTCACCAGGATCCTGGCCGACCCGGCCCTCAGCGATGCCGCCGTGCTCGCCACGGGGTTCTGCGCGGGGCTCGCCCCCGGTATGCACCCCGGCGATCTGGTCGTCGCCGAGGAGACCCGGGATCCGGGTGGAACCATTCCGTGCGTCGGGACCGACCTACTCGTCAAAGAGCTCGCGCGGACCATTCCGGGCCGCACCGTCCACACCGGACCCCTCACCGGCTCCGATCACATCATCCGTGGTCAGGAACGGTCCGATCTGCTCTCGACCGGCGCAATCGCGGTCGACATGGAATCGGCGGCCACGCTCCTGAGCGCCGTGCGCGCGGGCGAGCGCCCGGTTGCGGCCGTCCGGGTGGTCGTGGACGCTCCAGAACATGAACTCGTCCGGATCGGCACGTTGCGCGGTGGAATATCGGCTTTCCGCGTCCTTCGTTCCGTTCTACCCGCATTCTTTGAATGGCACCGTTCTTTGCTGCTCCCCAGGAGGTGAGCCAGATGGCCATGCCGCTGCGTCAGTCCATCAAGGTCGCTACTTATTTGGCCGAACAAAAGCTCCGCCGGCGGGACAAGTTCCCGCTGATCGTCGAACTGGAACCGCTCTTCGCCTGCAACCTCAAGTGCGAGGGCTGCGGCAAGATCCAGCACCCGGCCGGAGTACTCAAGCAGCGCATGCCGGTGGCCCAGGCCGTAGGGGCCGTGCTCGAATCCGGTGCGCCGATGGTGTCCATCGCCGGCGGTGAGCCGCTGATGCATCCGCAGATCGACGAGATCGTGCGGCAGCTGGTGGCCAAGCGGAAGTACGTCTTCCTGTGCACCAACGCCCTGCTGATGCGCAAGAAGATGGACAAGTTCAAGCCCTCGCCCTATTTCGCCTTCGCCGTGCACATCGACGGCCTGCGCGAGCGCCACGACGAGTCCGTGGCCAAGGAAGGCGTCTTCGACGAGGCCGTGGAGGCGATCAAGGAGGCCAAGCGGCGCGGCTTCCGGGTCACCACCAACTCGACCTTCTTCAACACCGACACCCCGCAGACCATCATCGAGGTGCTCAACTTCCTCAACGACGACCTCAAGGTCGACGAGATGATGATCTCGCCCGCCTACGCCTACGAGAAGGCCCCCGACCAGGAGCACTTCCTCGGCGTCGAGCAGACCCGCGAGCTGTTCAAGAAGGCCTTCGCGGGCGGCAACCGCAGGAAGTGGCGGCTCAACCACTCGCCGCTGTTCCTCGACTTCCTCGAGGGCAAGGTCGACTTCCCGTGCACCGCGTGGGCGATCCCGAACTACTCGCTGTTCGGCTGGCAGCGCCCCTGCTACCTGATGAGCGACGGGTACGTCCCGACGTACCGCGAGCTGATCGAGGACACCGACTGGGACAAGTACGGCCGCGGCAAGGACCCGCGCTGCGCCAACTGCATGGCGCACTGCGGCTACGAGCCCACCGCCGTCCTCGCCACCATGGGCTCGCTCAAGGAGTCGCTGCGCGCCATGCGCGAGACGGTCTCCGGAAACCGGGAGTGACGCCATGACCGCCATCTCCTTGGGCGTTCCCGAGGTACCCGTCCGGCCGATCGCCGAGCGGCGTGTGTCGCGGCAGATCCAGGTCGGCCCGGTGGCGGTCGGGGGCGGTGCCCCTGTGTCGGTGCAGTCGATGACGACGACGCGTACGTCGGACATCGGCGCCACTCTCCAGCAGATCGCGGAGCTCACGGCTTCCGGTTGCCAGATCGTGCGCGTGGCGTGTCCGACGCAGGACGACGCGGACGCGCTCGCCACGATCGCCCGCAAGTCCCAGATCCCGGTGATCGCGGACATCCACTTCCAGCCGAAGTACGTGTTCGCGGCGATCGAGGCCGGCTGTGCGGCGGTCCGCGTGAACCCCGGCAACATCAAGCAGTTCGACGACAAGGTCAAGGAGATCGCGCGGGCGGCCAAAGTCCACGGCACGCCGATCCGCATCGGCGTGAACGCCGGCTCGCTGGACCGCCGTCTGCTCCAGAAGTACGGCAAGGCGACGCCGGAGGCCCTGGTCGAGTCGGCGCTGTGGGAGGCGTCGCTCTTCGAGGAGCACGATTTCCGGGACATCAAGATCTCGGTGAAGCACAACGACCCGGTCGTGATGGTCGAGGCGTACCGGCAGCTCGCCGCGCAGTCCGACTATCCGCTGCACCTCGGCGTGACGGAGGCGGGCCCGGCGTTCCAGGGCACGATCAAGTCGGCCGTGGCCTTCGGGGCGCTGCTGTCCCAGGGCATCGGCGACACCATCCGCGTGTCCCTCTCGGCCCCGCCGGCCGAGGAGGTCAAGGTGGGCATCCAGATCCTGGAGTCCCTGAATCTCAGGCAGCGGCGGCTGGAGATCGTGTCCTGCCCGTCGTGCGGGCGTGCGCAGGTCGACGTCTACAAGCTGGCCGACGAGGTCACGGCGGGCCTGGAGGGCATGGAAGTGCCGTTGCGGGTCGCCGTCATGGGGTGTGTGGTGAACGGCCCCGGTGAGGCGCGGGAGGCGGACCTGGGGGTCGCCTCCGGCAACGGCAAGGGCCAGATCTTCGTCAAGGGCGAGGTCATCAAGACCGTCCCCGAGTCCAGGATCGTCGAGACGCTGATCGAAGAGGCGATGAAGATCGCCGAGCAGATGGAGCAGGAGCAGGACGGGGCCGCATCGGGCGCCCCCACCGTCACGGGGAAACCGGCAGTGACGGTGAGTTGAAGCTAGGCACGGACCGAGAGGGGGCCCGAGCGTGACGATTCTGGAGAGCATCCGGGGACCACGCGACCTGAAGGCGCTGTCCGAGGCGGAACTCGGTGACCTGTCCGACGAGATCAGGGAGTTCCTGGTGCACGCGGTCGCCAGGACCGGTGGACATCTCGGGCCCAATCTGGGGGTGGTGGAACTAACCATCGCGCTCCACCGGGTCTTCGAGTCACCGGTCGACCGCATCGTCTGGGACACCGGTCACCAGAGCTACGTACACAAGCTTTTGACGGGGCGTCAGGACTTCTCCAAGCTGCGCGGCAAGGGCGGCCTGTCCGGCTACCCGTCACGCGAGGAGTCCGAGCACGACATCGTCGAGAACAGCCACGCCTCCACCGCGCTCGGCTGGGCCGACGGCCTCGCCAAGGCACGCCATGTGCAGGGCGAGAAGGGGCACGTCGTCGCGGTGATCGGCGACGGGGCGCTGACCGGCGGCATGGCCTGGGAGGCGCTCAACAACATCGCGGCCGCCAAGGACCGGCCGCTGATCATCGTCGTCAACGACAACGAGCGCTCGTACGCGCCCACCATCGGGGGCCTCGCCAACCACCTGGCCACCCTGCGCACGACCGACAGCTACGAGAAGGTCCTGGCCTGGGGCAAGGACGTACTGCTACGGACACCGCTGGTGGGCAACACGATCTACGAGTCGCTGCACGGCGCGAAGAAGGGCTTCAAGGACGCCTTCGCACCGCAGGGCATGTTCGAGGACCTGGGTCTGAAGTACGTCGGCCCGATCGACGGGCACGACATCGGCGCCGTCGAGTCCGCGCTGCGGCGGGCCAAGCGCTTCCACGGGCCCGTGCTGATCCACTGCCTCACGGAGAAGGGGCGCGGCTACGAACCCGCCCTCGCCCACGAGGAGGACCACTTCCACACCGTCGGGGTGATGGACCCGCTGACGTGCGAGCCGCTCGCGGCGTCCAACGGACCGTCCTGGACGTCGGTGTTCGGCGACGAGATCGTGCGGATCGGCGAGGAGCGCGAGGACGTCGTGGCGATCACGGCGGCCATGCTGCATCCCGTCGGGCTCGGCAAGTTCGCGGAGCGGTTCCCGGACCGGGTCTGGGACGTCGGGATCGCCGAGCAGCACGCGGCCGTGTCGGCGGCGGGGCTCGCGACGGGCGGGCTGCACCCGGTCGTCGCCGTCTACGCGACCTTCCTGAACCGCGCCTTCGACCAGCTGCTGATGGACGTCGCGCTGCACGGGTGCGGGGTGACCTTCGTACTGGACCGGGCCGGCGTCACGGGCGCCGACGGGCCGTCCCACAACGGCATGTGGGACATGTCGATCCTCCAGGTCGTGCCGGGGCTGCGGATCGCCGCGCCGCGCGACGCCGACCAGCTGCGGGCGCAGCTGCGGGAGGCGGTGGCCGTCGACGACGCGCCCACGCTGGTGCGGTTCCCCAAGGAGTCGGTCGGACCGTCGATCCCGGCGGTCGACCGGGTGGGCGGCCTGGACGTGCTGCACCGGGACGAGGGCGAGCCGGAGGTCCTCCTGGTTGCCGTCGGCGTGATGGCGCCGGTGTGCCTCCAGGCCGCCGAACTGCTCCAGGCACGCGGCATCAACTGCACCGTCGTCGACCCGCGTTGGGTCAAGCCGGTCGACCCCGCTCTCGCGCCGCTCGCCGCCGAGCACCGGTTGGTGGCCGTGGTCGAGGACAACAGCCGCTCGTCCGGAGTCGGCTCCGCCGTGGCGCTCGCGCTGGGCGACGCCGAAGTCGACGTGCCCGTAAGGCGGTTCGGCATCCCGGAGCAGTTCCTCGCGCACGCCAAGCGGGGCGAGGTGCTCGCCGACATCGGGCTCACGCCCGTGGAGGTCGCCGGACGGATCAGCGCGAGCCTCGCGCTCAAGGAGGCCGAGGGCGGCCACGGCGGTCGTACCGGCAGCGACCGGGGTCGTGCCGGCGGTCATGACGGTCGTGCCGTCGTACCGGCCAAGAAGAAGGCAGCCAAGGGGAAAGCAGTCAAGGAGAAAGCCGAATGACCACGGAGTTCGACCTCGGCCGCCTCCTCGCCGAGCGCGGAGCCGAGCGCTACGAGCTGCACTCCAAGTACCTCAACCACCAGCTCCCGCGCATGCTGCACACCATCGGCTTCGACAAGGTCTACGAGCGGGCCGAAGGCGCGTACTTCTGGGACGCGGACGGCGACGACCACCTGGACATGCTCGCCGGGTTCGGGGTGATGGGCCTGGGGCGCCACCACCCCGTCGTCCGCAAGGCGCTGCACGACGTCCTCGACGCCCAGCTCGCCGACCTCACCCGGTTCGACTGCCAGCCGCTGCCCGGGCTGCTGGCCGAGAAGCTGCTCGCACACAGCCCGCATCTGGACCGGGTGTTCTTCGGCAACAGCGGTACGGAGGCGGTGGAGACCGCGCTGAAGTTCGCGCGGTTCGTCACCGGCAAGCCGCGCATCCTGTACTGCGACCACGCCTTCCACGGGCTGACCACCGGCTCGCTGTCGGTCAACGGCGAGTCCGGCTTCCGGGACGGCTTCGCCCCGCTGCTGCCCGACACGGCCGTACCGCTCGGCGATCTCGACGCCCTGGCAAGGGAGTTGAAGAAGGGCGACGTGGCCGCCCTGATCGTCGAGCCGATCCAGGGCAAGGGCGTGCACGAGGCCCCGCCCGGCTATCTGCGGGCCGCCCAGGAGCTGCTGCACCAGCACAAGGCGCTGCTCATCGCCGACGAGGTGCAGACGGGGCTCGGCCGGACCGGCGACTTCTACGCCTATCAGCACGAGGACGGTGTCGAGCCGGACCTGGTGTGCGTGGCCAAGGCGCTCTCCGGCGGATATGTACCGGTGGGCGCCACCCTCGGCAAGGACTGGATCTTCAAGAAGGTCTACTCGTCCATGGACCGCGTGCTGGTCCACTCGGCGAGCTTCGGGTCCAACGCACAGGCCATGGCCGCCGGGCTCGCCGTGCTGTCCGTCATCGAGGACGAGCAGATCGTCGCGAACGCGCGGGCGACCGGGGAGCAGCTGAGGTCCCGGCTCGCGGCACTGACCGACAAGTACGAGCTGCTCGCCGACGTCCGCGGCCGGGGCCTGATGATCGGCATCGAGTTCGGCAGGCCCGACTCGCTGAAGCTGCGGAGCCGCTGGACCATGCTGCAGGCCGCGCGCAAGGGCCTGTTCGCGCAGATGGTCGTCGTACCGCTGCTGCGGCGGCACCGGATCCTCACCCAGGTCTCCGGGGACCACCTGGAGGTGATCAAGCTGATCCCGCCGCTCATCATCGGCGAGCGCGAGGTGGACCGGTTCGTCGACGCCTTCACGGACGTGATGGATGATGCCCACAGTGGGGGCGGGCTGATGTGGGACTTCGGCAAGACCCTGATCAAGCAGGCGGTCGCCAACCGCTGACACCCGGGGCCACGGGCATTTTTGCCTCTGAGACAAGAAGTTTGCCATAGAGGCAATACTCCGGCTGAATGGAGAGCATGAGCTCTCCCGAGACCGAGCCAGAGCCCGACAGTGGGGTCGCGGCCAAGGCTGATGCGACCGGGCTGGTCGATGCCCTGCCCGCCGTCGCGCCCCAGCTGCGCGCGCTGCGCCGCCGTGCCTCCCTCACGCTGGAGGCCGCGGCCCGCTCGGCCGGCCTGTCGCCCGCGCACCTCTCCCGCCTGGAGACCGGGCAGCGTCAGCCCTCGCTGCCGATGCTGCTCGCGCTCGCACGCATCTACGGTACGACCGTCTCCGAGCTGCTCGGCGAGACGGTCGCCGACCGGGACGCCGTGGTGCGTGCCGCCGACATGGAGCCGACCGCGGCCGGCGGCTGGACGTACTGGCAGGCGGGCGCGTCAGGGCGTGGGATGCAGGCTCTGCGCGTCCACGTGCCGTACGGCTCGCAGGGCGACATCGTGCGCGTGCATCCCGGCGAGGAGTGGCTGCACGTCCTCAAGGGGCGGTTGCGGCTGCGCCTCGGGGACGCCACGCACCGGCTCGCGCCCGGCGACAGCGCGCACTTCGACTCGCTCACCCCGCACCGGATCGCCGCCCTCGACCAGGACGGGGTCGAGCTCCTGTTCGTCCACACCCTGCTGCAGAGCCCCACGGCCACGCTGTGTCTGGGCCCCACCCCTGGAGAGACGCCATGAGCGACATGGAGGAGAAGTTCCCGCGAGCCCTGTGGGTGCGGCTCATCATCTACATCGCGGTGGGGCACGTCTTCGCGGCGTTCATCTACCTGCTCTTCGAGATGGGCGCGCAGCAGTAACCGGGCGGAAGCAGCCGGGGCGGAGGCCGCGCGGCGTGTTCACACAGCGCGTGCGCCGCCGGCCGCCCGGCGTCAGTCGAGCAGACGTTCCCGCAGCCGCTCCCGGGTCTCCGGGGTGAGCCCGAGGCCCTGCTCCAGGTAGGTGTCGACGCCGCCCCACGCCTCGTCGATCGTGTCGAAGGCCGCCGTCAGATACTCGGCCCGCGCGTCGAACAGTGGGCTGAGCAGCTCCATGACCTCCGGCGAGTACGCCGAGGCGTCGCTGCCGCTGCGGCGCACCTTGTAGCGGCGGTGCTTGGCGTTGGACTCCAGATAGTCGGCGACGACCGCCTCGCGCTCGACGCCGAGGGCGAGCAGCGTCACGGCGATGGACAGGCCGGCGCGGTCCTTGCCGGCCGCGCAGTGCATCAGGGCGGGGACGCTGTCCTGCGCGAGTGAGTGCAGCACCTGGGAGTGCTCGGCGGTGCGCTCCTTGATGATCATGCGGTAGGAGGCGATCATCCGGTCGGCGCCCTTGCCGTCGGCCAGGATCTCGCGGAGCTGGTCCAGGTTGCCGTCCCGGACCATCTTCCAGAACTCGGCGCCGTCCGCGGGGTCCGACAGCGGCAGGTTCACATTGCGCACGCCCCGCAGCTCCACATCGGCGCCTTCCAGCTTCTGGTCGGCCGCGTTGCGGAAGTCGAAGATCGTGTGCAGCCCCAGGGTGTCGAGGAAGGCCGCGTCGTCCTCGGTCGCGTGCGCGAGGTGGCCGCTGCGGAACAGAACCCCGTGCCGCACCCGCCGTCCGTCCACCGTCGGCAGTCCGCCCACATCACGAAAGTTGCGAACTCCGGCCAGCTCGGGCTCGGTCGACGGGATCTGCTGCGTCACGGGGGCTCCTCCCAGTCGGCCCCGTCGACGCGGCTCGGCGATGCGGCCGACGGGGTGCGCACTCGACGATACGACATGCCTTCCTGGGCCAATGAGTTGTCCACAGGCGTTGCCCCGGGGCCGCTCGAACCTTGATGATGTTGGTACTTGGTGGCACCTGTTCGTATCTGTTTTAGATCTGTGAGGGCTTGATGCTGGAGATCTCCGACGGTCGCGAGGAGTATCCGGTCGAGGGCGGCCCCGCTTCGTACGGCCCGCCCTGTCCATGCGTACCGACGGGCGGCGTGGCACCGAGTGGGGTTTCGAGCGGTACGAGACCGAGGGCGACGAGCTGCGGTTGCGCTTTCGTGACGGCGGGCTGGACGTCACCCTGCACTACCGGATGCGCGCAGACGTCGTGGAGCGCTGGGTCACCCTGGACAACCAGGGGCCCGCCCTGGAGCTGCTGCGCGCCGACTCGGCCGCCTGGACGCTGCCCGACGGGAGAGCGGGCGGTTGTCCCAGCTGCACGGCCGCTGGGGTGCCGAGTCCCGGCTTGCGCAGGGTCCCCTCACCTGCGGCGAGAAGGTCATCGGCAGCCGCCGCGGACACACCGGGCATCAGCATCTGCCCTGGGTCGCGCTCGACACGGACGCCACCGAGGAGCGCGGCGAGGTCTACGGCTGCGCTCTCGGCTGGTCGGGATCCTGGCGCATCGCCGTGGCGCAACTCCCCGACGCGCGCGTGCAGATCACCGGCGGCGTCGGATACGACGACTCCGGCTTGCTGCGCCTCGCGGCGGGGGAGTCCTTCACGACGCCCGTCTTCGCCGGCGTGTGGAGCGACGGCGGCTTCGGCGGGGCCAGCCGCGCCTGGCACGCGTACCAGCGCGCGTACGTGGTCCCGGACGCGGACCAGGACCGGCCGGTGCTGTTCAACTCCTGGGAGGCGACGGAGTTCGACATCTCCGAGGAGCAGCAGAGTCTGCTCGCGCGGCGGGCCGCGGCCGTCGGCGTCGAGCTGTTCGTCGTCGACGACGGCTGGTTCGGGAAGCGCACCAGCGACCGCGCCGGGCTCGGCGACTGGACCCCCAACCCCGACCGCTTCCCGTCCGGGCTCAAGCCGCTCGCCGAGTACGTGCACGCACTCGGCATGCAGTTCGGCATCTGGGTCGAACCAGAAATGGTCAATCCGGACAGTGAGTTGTATCGAGCCCATCCCGAATGGGTTCAGTACTAAACGGGACGAAAGCGGACGGAACTTCGCAATCAACTCGTACTGAACCTCGCGCGCGACGACGTCCAGGAGTACCTCTGGGAGCAGCTCGACGGGCTCCTCTCCAGCGCCCCGATCGACTATGTGAAGTGGGACTTCAACCGCTGCTTCGCCGACGCCGGCTGGCCCGGTGAGGCATACCCGCAGCACCTGTGGGTCGACCATGTGCGGGCCTTGTACGGTCTGCTGGACCGGCTGCGCGCCGCTCACCCCGGCGTCGCCTTCGAGTCCTGCTCGGGCGGTGGAGGACGGATCGACCTCGGCGTACTCAGCCGTACCGACCAGGTGTGGACCTCGGACAACACCGACCCCCTCGACAGGCTCGCGATCCAGCACGGCTTCAGCCAGATCCACCCGGCGAGGGTCATGGCCGCGTGGGTCACCGACAGCCCGAACGCCATGCTCAACCACCGGGCCGCCTCCCTGCGCTTCCGGTTCGTGAGCGCCATGGCTTGCGTGCTCGGCGTCGGCGGCGACCTCACCCGGTGGACCGAGGAGGAGCTCGCCGAGGCGCGGGAGTGGGTGACGCTCTACAAGGAGATCCGGCCCCTGGTGCAGCGCGGCGACCTGTATCGGCTGCGGCCTCCGAAGGGCGGACTGAGTGCGGTGCAGTACGTGCTCGGTGACGAGACGGTCGTCCTGGCCCGGCTCCAGGCCCAGAGCTACGGCGAACCCGCCCCGGCCCTGCGGCTGCGCGCCCTCGACTCGGCAGCATCGTACGAATGCCTTGAAACGGGCGAAGTTCACCGAGGGGCGGTATTGGTGCATCACGGACTTCATACCGGCCTGCGGGGCGACCTTGATGCGACGGTTATCCGACTGCGTCGCATCTAGGGGTTCTGTCCGAATTGGCGCCTTCATTCCAACTCGCTCTGGAGTAAAGGGAGCTGGAGAAGTGTCACGTGAGGAGCGTCATATTCGTGACCGTGCGTCGCTCGTCATGTTCACGTAATTCACATGCTTTTCGAGGGGTTTTGAGTCCGGAGACGTCCCCATAATTTACGGAGTGTGACCGGTAATTCCCAGAAGGGATCAACAGGAACGCATTCGGGCGGAACCCCTCACTTGTTCCCGTGCGTCTTCCTCGCTTACGTTCCACACCAATCCGGACGGACGCCTAATCCTGCCGCCGACCGGATCCCGCGCTAACTCACCCGTACCCGGCAGGAGCGGGGGACCCACAGGTACAACCGCCTGTTCCGGTCTCCGGAACGGCTTGGGGTCAAGTCGCGTCCCGACGCGACCGGGCATCTCCAGCCCGCACCCGACAGCTCACCTCGCAGGCGCCGGAGAGGAATTCGCCATGCCCGCGAAGGGTAAGCATCGCCGCCCGAAGTCCCTGCGCTTCACCCGCTCCATCGCCGTCGCCGGAACCGGTGGCGCCGCTCTCGCTCTCCCGTTCATCGGGGCCGCCGGCGCCCACGCCGCTCCCTCTCAGCCCGTTTCGGAAAAGGCCGTTCAGTCCGCTCCGGTCGCCGAGAAGAAGGCCGAGAAGAAGTCCACCGACAAGAAGGCGGACGCGCGGACCTATTCGGTGAAGGTCGGCGACTACCTTGCGAAGATCGCCGACGACCAGAACGTCAGCGGTGGCTGGAAGAAGCTCTACGCCGACAACCGTGAGGCCGTCGGCGCGGACCCGGCGCTGATCCACCCGGGTCTCAAGCTCACCATCGGCGGCAAGAAGGCCGAGACGAGCGCCCCCAAGCCGTCGTCCGCGCCGTCCTCCTCCGCGCCTTCGAAGTCGTCCTCGGACACGACCGCCTCGAAGTCCTCGGCGTCCAAGTCCGCCGCGTCGAAGACCACCACGACCGCGCAGAGCGCCGAGAACACCAGCGCCTCCAGCGGCTTCTCCGCCCCCCTCGACGGCGCCACCCTCGGCACCGCCTACAAGGTGGCGGGCAGCATGTGGTCCAGCGGCTACCACACCGGCGTCGACTTCTCCGCCCCCACCGGCACCCCCCTGAAGGCGGTCGGCGCGGGCACCGTCGTCTCGGCCGGCTGGGGCGGCGCGTACGGCAACCAGGTCGTCATCCAGCTCGCCGACGGCCACTACGCCCAGTATGCCCACCTGTCCTCGCTGTCCGTCTCCAGCGGCCAGTCCGTGACGGCGGGCCAGCAGATCGGGCTCTCCGGCGCGACCGGCAACGTCACCGGCCCGCACCTCCACTTCGAGATCCGCACCACCCCGGACTACGGCTCGGACCTGGACCCGGTCGCCTACCTGCGCTCGAAGGGCGTCTCCATCGGCTGACGCCCGCCGCGGAACCCCCTGCCTGACACGCTGCCGAAGGCCGGACCCAGATCCCCGGGTCCGGCCTTCGGTCTGCGCGCACACGGCTGTATGGCGGTTGCGCCCACAACAGCCCTGATCGGAGGGTTATTCCACCTTTGGTGAACACTTTAGGAGTGGCTTATCTCACCGCTCGTCAACCCCGTCCTACGGTCGCGTAGGTCACATTCGAAGGTGAATCATGGGCCGATGTGGCAGACGATTCGAAGAGTGACAGCAGATCAGTGATCGGGTCGTACGTTGCGGTGGGGGACAGCTTCACCGAGGGCGTCGGCGACCCCGGCCCCGACGGGGCGTTCGTCGGTTGGGCCGACCGGTTCGCGGTCCTGCTCGCGGACCGACGACCCGAGGGCGACTTCAACTACACGAACCTCGCCGTGCGCGGCAAACTGCTCGACCAGGTAGTCGAGGACCAGCTTCCGAAGGCCGTCGAACTGGCCCCGGACCTGGTCTCGTTCTGCGCGGGCGGCAACGACATCATCCGGCCCGGCACCGACCCCGACGAGGTCGCCGAGCGCTTCGAGCGGGCGATCGCCCGGCTCACCTCCGAGGTCGGCACCGTCATGGTGACGACCGGGTTCGACACCCGTGGCGTGCCCGTGCTGAAGCATCTGCGCGGCAAGATCGCCACGTACAACGGTCATGTGCGGGCCATTGCCGACCGGTACGGCTGTCCGGTGCTCGACCTGTGGTCCCTGAAGACCGTTCAGGACCGCCGGGCCTGGGACCACGACCGGCTCCACCTGTCTCCCGAGGGGCACACGCGTGTGGCGCTCCGCGCCGGCCAGGTACTCGGCCTGGAGGTCCCGGCGGACCCGGACCAGCCCTGGCCGCCGCTCCCGCCCCGCGGCACGCTCGACATCCGCCGCGACGACGTCCAATGGGCCCGCGAGTACCTGGTGCCCTGGATCGGGCGGCGCCTGCGGGGCGAGTCGTCGGGGGACCACGTCACGGCCAAGGGCGCGCTGTCCCCGGACGACATCAAGATGCGGATCGAATCAGTGGCTTGAGAGCGGTTCGCAAGCGACCTGTCAGCGGGTTCGCGGGTGACGTGCCGGTGTGGGCCGTACCGACGTGTGATCGGTACGGCCCACACCTACGCCGGCGTCAGCGTGACGACGCCGTCAACGCCTCCCGCTCCAGCCCCAGTTCCCGGGCGAGCGCCTCGTCCACCCACTCCTGGGCACGCGCGCGTGAGACCGCGCCGCGGTACGACGTCATCTGCACGGCGAGCCCGTCGAGGAGAGCCGTCAGGCGCAGGGCCGCGCCCATGGGGTCCGGGCAGCGGAACTCGTCCGCGGCCACACCCTCCGCGATGACCTCGGCGAGGGCCGCCTTCCACTGCCGGTCGAGGTCCCGCGTGACCTGCTGCAGCGCGGGCTCGCGCAGCGCCGCCGCCCAGCCCTCGATCCACAGCCGCCAGCCCTTGGCCTGGCCGGTCGGCGCGTACCAGCGCACGGCCGCCCGCAGCCGGCGCAGCGCTGTCGTACGACGTCCGAGGACCCGTCGCAGACGGGCCAGGTCGTCCTGCGCCGCGTGCGTGAACGCGGCGGCGACCAGCTTCTCCTTCGTGGCGAAGTGATAGAGCACCAGCGCGTTGCTCACCCCGAGCGCCGCGGCCACGTCGGCGATCCTGACCGCCGCGACGCCCCGCGCCTCTATCTGCTCCACGGCGGCACGCAGCAACTCCTCACGCCGCTCCGCCACGCTCAACCGCACTCTTGCCACCCGGCCACCCTAAAGCCTTGCCGCCGGCAGCTCCCGGGCCGCGGTCGAGTCGGGTCCCGGGGCCCTTGCCGTCACCGGAGTTGGCCGAACCGCTCGGCGATCACCGGCAACCGGTCCTCAGCGATGGCGTGCGCGGCGGCCCGAGGTGTCGTCCCGTCGGTCTCCGCGCGGGCCAGGGTGAGGTCGGTCAGGGCGCGCATCGAGCGCCGCGTGTGGGCGAACGCCTCGTCCGCGTCCGGGCCGACGTCGCCGAACAGCGTCCACCACCACCAGGCGTTCGTGGCCGAGTTGACCACGACGTCCGGCAGCACGGTGACGCCCCGCACGGCCAGCAGCTCCTCCGCCTCCGGCCGTACGGGCATGTTGGCCGCCTCGGCGATCCAGCGAGCGGTGATCCGCCCCTGGTTGGCGGCGTCGATCACATAGGAGACGGCTGCCGGGACCAGCACCTCCGTCTCGGCCGACAGCCAGGCGTCGCCCGGCAGTTCGCGGTCGCCGGGCCGCAGCGCCGCGCGGTCGACCGTGCCGTACGCGTCCCGTGCCGCCAGCAGCGCCTCGATGTCGAGGCCCGCCGGGTTGGCGATCGTGCCCTTGATGTCGGCGACGGCCACGACGGTGAGCCCCGCGCGCGTGAGGAAGCGCGCAGTGGCCCCGCCCATGGTCCCGAGCCCCTGCACGGCGGCGCGCGTCCTCCAGTACGGCACACCGGCCCGGTCCAGGGCGGTGAGCACCGCCTCGGCGACTCCGCAGCCGCCGACCAGCTCGTCGAGCCCGATGCCGTCCACCTCGACCGCGAACGCGTCCGCGAGCCGCGTACGGGCGCCGGCCTCGTCGCCGAGCAGCGGATACACGGCCTGGACGGACGACACGAGCCCCGCCTCGGCGGCCGCCCGGTCCACCACGTCCTGGGAGAGCCCGAGGTCCTCGCCCGTGGTCCAGAGGTTCTCGATGTAGGGCCGCATGGTCCGCAGATAGCGCACCAGAACCCCGTACGCCTCCGGATCGCGCGGATCGCAGTCGATGCCGCCCTTGGCGCCGCCCAGGGGGATGTACCGGGCCTCGGGGTCGTAGTGCAGGGCTTCCTTCATGCTCATGCCGCGGGCGAGCCCGGTGACCTCGTCGAGCGTGCAGCCCGGCCGCATGCGCAGCCCGCCGCTGGACACGCCACGCACCAGCCGGTCGATGACCAGGAAGCCCTGACGGCCGGTGACGTGGTCGGTCCAGGTGAGCGACAGCAAGGGCGTGGTCATGAGGTCTCCGAGGTGGGGGAGGGAGGGCGAGCCAGGGCCGCGTGCCGCGCGCGGCTACTGAACGAGGGGTCAGTATCCGAGAGTGGGTGAGGACATGTCAATGTGGGGTGCCCGGGATTAGGACCGGGGGCGTCCTGGGTTGTCGGAGGGGCCGACCATAATGGAATTTCTCACCGACTCCACCTGGAGGTACCGTGGCCGGTTTCCGTTTCCCGAGCTCCGGGCTGCGTGCCCTGCGGCCCGAGGCCTTCGGGGTGGACCCGAGCGGTGAGCGCATGGCGCGCATCCGCAGATCACCGAACTTCCGGGACGGGGTCTTCCAGAACCCCGGTGGCGCCGCCCGGACCAGACCGTCCGGTTCGATGCTGGAGTTCGCCAAGGTCTTCTTCGACCGGGACACCCGGCCCCACCGCGTCCCCAAGGGCACGGTGCCGGTGCACCCCACCACCTACGCCGACCTGGCGAAACCGCCCGTCGACGGGCTGCGCCTGACCTGGATGGGGCACTCCAGCGTCCTCGCGGAGATCGACGGCCACCGCGTGCTCATCGACCCCGTGTGGGGCGAGCGCTGCTCACCGTTCCCCTTCGCCGGGCCCAAGCGGCTGCACCCCGTGCCGCTGCCGCTCGCCCAGCTCGGCCCTGTCGACGTCGTCGTCATCTCCCACGACCACTACGACCACCTCGACCTGCCCACGATCAAGGCACTGGTCGGCACGGACACACTCTTCGCCGTACCGCTCGGCGTCGGCGCCCACCTCGAACACTGGGGCGTCTCGGCCGACCGCGTGCGTGAGCTGGACTGGCACGAGACGACGAAGGTCGGCGGACTCAGCCTGACGGCCACCCCCGCACGCCACTTCTGCGGCCGGGGGCTGCGCAACACGCAGCACACGCTCTGGGCGTCCTGGGTCATCGCCTCGGACGAGCACCGGATCTACCACAGTGGGGACACCGGCTACTTCGACGGCTTCACGGACATCGGCACCGAGTACGGCCCGTTCGACGCGACGATGATCCAGATCGGCGCCTACTCGGACTTCTGGCCCGACATCCACATGACGCCGGACGAGGGCGTCCGCGCCCACCTCGACCTTCAGGGCGGGGACCCGACCGTGGGCGTCATGCTGCCGATCCACTGGGGCACCTTCAACCTGGCGCCGCACGCATGGGCGGAGCCGGGGGAGTGGACGATGCGGGCCACGCACAAGGCCGGGGTCACGATGGCGGCACCGCGCTGCGGCGAGCCGTTCGAACCGGCCTCGATGCCGCCCCTGACTCCGTGGTGGCGCGAGGTGGCCGAGACGCCCGCCGAGGGATGGCCGACGTGGCCGCCGGTCGCTTCGGGGCCGGACGGGGCGGCGGTCGTCTAGCGCGGCTTCTGTCCAGGGCCGGCCGCCCTGTCGCAGCGCCCGCCGCAGTGCCGGGCGCCGCAGTGCCGGGCGCCGCAGTGCCGGGCGCCGCTGCGGCGTCCGGCGAGACGGTGCGGGCGGTCAATGGCTCCGTGCGCTCTTGCGGGACGGTTCGCGCGGGGCGTGCGTGAGTGCGGTGGGGCGCCCGCGGAGCTTTGTGCGCCGCTACTGCCCGTGACGCTTTGGGGGGTGGACGTGCGGGCGCGCGGGGTGCCGAATCGTCCCGGCCAGGGGGGCCGGGGCGGGCAAGGGCGTGGGAATCGGGTGTCGGCGCGGCGTCCGGCGTACGCAGTGCCCCGCAGTCCGGCTTTTTATCGTGACCACTTCTGACCAGGTCCGATCGTTCGATTTCCGCTTGTGGGCGAACGGTGGGGCCGGTTATCGGTCTGTCGTACGAGACCTCATACCAGAGCGGGACGCTGCCTGCGGGACTTTGTCAACTGCCCACCGCACTTGATGCGGAGGCGACTACTGTCAGTGTCCGTCGGGCGACGCGGAGCCGAATTCGTCGGTTCTGTCGACCGACATCGCGATGGCGCACGCCCCGGGCCGCGCAGACCGCGCGCATCCCAGGCCCCGACCGACGGACCAGTACGAGGACCCCGATGTCTCATCTCCGCGCCCCGGCCGCACGCGCTGACCGCCGTGAGGGCGGGCGGCACGGGCGCCCGGCCGCCCGCACCGCAACCGCGCTGCCCGAGACCCACATACGGCCCCAACTGCTGCGTCTGGCCGTGCTTCCGCCGGTCGCGGTGACCCTCAGCGCCCTCGCGGCCGTGCTGTTCGTCGTGCGGTCCACCGGAGTGAGGCCGAGCCTCACCCTGTGGTGCGTGCTCGCCGGAGCGGTCTCGGTGACCCTGGCGGGCATCCTGATCGCCGCGGTGGCCGCCAACCGCACCGCCAGGTCCGTGAACGACCGCATCGGTGCACTGCGCCGCAGGAGCGCGCGCGGCGAGGCCGATCTGCGGGCCCTCGTCGAGACCCTGCGGCGTGGCGAGGCGCCGCCGAAGCGCAGGCAGCGCAGCGGACCGCCCGACGGCGCCGACGACTTCGAACTGCTCGCCGCCGATCTGGCCCGCGCCCAGGACGGGGCCGTCACCGCCGTCGTCCAGGCCTCCCAGCTCTCCAGCCAGGCGGGCAGCGAACAGAAGCTCGAGGTCTTCGTCAACCTCGCCCGGCGTCTTCAGTCCCTCGTGCACCGCGAGATCTCCATCCTCGACGAGCTGGAGAACGAGATCGAGGACCCCGATCTCCTCAAGGGCCTCTTCCACGTGGACCACCTCGCCACGCGCATCCGCCGCCACGCCGAGAACCTCGCCGTGCTCGGCGGAGCCGTCTCCCGTCGGCAGTGGAGCAACCCGGTCTCCATGACCGAGGTGCTGCGCTCCGCCATCGCCGAGGTGGAGCAGTACTCGCGGGTCAAGCTCGTGCCGCCGATCGACGGCACCCTGCGCGGGCACGCCGTGGCCGACGTCATCCACCTGCTGGCCGAACTGGTCGAGAACGCCACGGTGTTCTCCGCCCCGCACACCCAAGTGCTGCTCCGCGCCAACCTCGTGACCTCGGGGCTGGCCGTCGAGGTCGAGGACCGCGGGCTCGGCATGCCGGTCGGCGAGCAGAACCGGATGAACGCCCTGCTCGCCGACCCCGACCAGGTCAACGTCGCCAGCTTGCTGGCGGACGGGCGCATCGGGCTGTTCGTCGTCTCGCAGCTCGCCAAGCGGCACGGCATCCATGTGCGCCTGCAGACCAACATCTACGGCGGTGTCCAGGCCGTAATCGTCGTGCCGCAGGGGTTGTTGGGGGCGGAACCGGGGGCTCGCGGAGTCGCGGAGCGGGCGCCGGAGCCGCAGGCGGTGGCGGTGCCGGGCACAGCCGTACCGCCGCATGCCCCGTCGCCGGCACGCCCGCAGCAGCCGCGTCCGCCACAGACGCCGGTGCCACCGCAGCAGTACGGGCAGCATGCGTCGGCCGCGTCGGAGGGCGGGCAGCGAGGTGCGGCCGAGGCGTCAACGGGCGCTCCGCGTCGGCGGCAGCCGCACGCCGGCGGGGTGGGCGCGGCCTCCGGAACGAACGGCACCGGGCCGGCACCGCTGCCCGTCCGCGGCGCCCATGCGGAGCGGGCCAACCCCGCGGAGGCCCTGCCCGGCATCAGGCCCGACGAGCGTGGCCGCGTCGAGGAGAACTCGGCCGCGCCTCTGGCTCCGCGCACCGGACCCGTCCGCGGCACCATGGGCAAGCCCCAACTGCCCCGACGCCGCGCCCAGGAACACATCGCCCCGCAACTGCGTGACGGCCCCACACCGCGCCAGGAGTCCGACCAGCTCGCCGGACACGACCCGGGGCTGATGGCGGCCTTCCAACGGGGTGTCGGGCTCGCGGAGACACAGCAGCACATGGAGTCGGCACACATGGAGTCGGCACACGTGGAGGCGCCGCACATGGAGTCGGCCCACACCGCCGTCACACAGGGCACCACGTCCGCCTACACCCCCTCTCCGCACCACGCCTCCGACACGACGTCGTCCGACCCGGACCCCACAACCGGGGCTCACACGTCCCCCGAGCACACCCGCCTGGAGTCCGTGCGCCCGGTGCCGATCCACCTGGAGCCGACGAGCCTCGACGCGGGGCGGCCGCAGTCCACACACCTGCGCCCGCCGGGCCTGGATGGACTGCACGAAGACGTGACACCCATGACCCCCCGTCCCTCCATGGACGTATCGCCCATGGACCCGGCCCACACCACCGAGAGGCAGCCCGGGTCCGCGCCCGGCGCCGACCACACCCCCTGGCACGACGGGAGCGCACCAGCCGGATGACCACGTTCATGACCAGTTCGACGTCCGCCTGGAAGTCCACCCCCACCCCCAGCGCTCCCGCTGACCTTCGTACCTCAAGGAGTCGATCCATCATGGCGAGCGAAGCGCAGACCGCCCATGTGTCCGATCTCGACTGGCTGATGAGCGGCCTCGTGCAGCGCGTACCGCACACCACCAGTGCGGTCCTCCTCTCCTGCGACGGGCTCGTGAAGTCGGTTCACGGCCTCGACCCGGACAGCGCGGACCACATGGCCGCCCTCGCGTCCGGCCTGTACTCCCTCGGCCGTAGCGCCGGCGTCCGCTTCGGCGACGGCGGAGAGGTGCGCCAGGTCGTCGTCGAGCTCGACTCGACCCTGCTCTTCGTGACCACGGCCGGCTCCGGCACCTGTCTCGCCGTGCTGGCCGGCCGCGAGGCCGACGCGGCCGTGCTGGGCTACGAGATGGCGATGCTCGTCAAGAGCGTCCGCCCCTACCTGGTCACCGCTCCCCGGCAGCACTCCGTCGAACCCTCGGCGTTGAGGCCTTGAACGTGACGGCGGCCGGTGACGGGCCCTGGCTCGACGACGCGGCCGGACGGCTGGTGCGCCCTTTCACGGTCAGCAACGGCCGTACCCGACCCACCATCGCGCTCGACCTCATGTCGCAGGTCATGGCCACCGGGGCGACCCCCCTCGGCTACCTCGGCCCCGAGCACGAGCAGGCGCTCGACCTGTGCCGCGGCCCGGTGTCGGTCGCCGAGGTCGCCGCCCATCTGAAGCTGCCGGCGGTGGTCACCAAGGTGCTGCTGTCGGACCTCGTCGACTGCGGGGCGGTCACCACCAAGCCCCCCGAGTTCCACCACAACCCGACTGACCGGGCCCTTCTGGAGGCAGTGCTCGATGGACTACGACGACAGCTCTGACCCCTTCCCCACCGCGCTGAAGATCTTGGTGGCGGGAGGGTTCGGGGTAGGGAAGACGACCTTCGTCGGCGCGGTGAGCGAGATCGCGCCGCTCAGTACGGAGGAGCTGCTCACCACGGTCAGCGCCGCGACCGACAGCCTTGAAGGGATCGAGAACAAGGTCGAGACGACGGTGGCCATGGACTTCGGCCGCATCACGCTCGATCCGGAACACGTCCTGTATCTCTTCGGCACGCCCGGACAGGAGCGGTTCTGGTTCATGTGGGACGAACTCTCCGAGGGTGCGCTCGGCGCGGTCATCCTCGCCGACACCAGGCGACTGGAGGAATGTTTTGCCGCCGTCGACTTCTTCGAACAGCGGGGCCTCGGATTCATCGTCGCGATCAACGAGTTCGACGGCGGCTACCGGTACGACCCGGAGGAGGTCCGAGCCGCGATCGACCTCGACCCGCAGGTCCCCGTCGTCCGTTGTGACGCCCGGATCTCCAGCTCCGGTGTCCAGACCCTGCTGACCCTGGTCCGGCACCTCATCGCTCACACGCCGGCACCCGCGCCGAGCCACGGCGCCCACATGTGACAGCCGCAACACACCAGCACGGAGCCGCATATGACGTACGCCCACAGCGACGGAATCCGCCCATGAGCTACGGCCCACCCCATCCGGTCGCTCGCCTGCTGCTCACCCCCGAGGACAAGGAGGCCCCCGCCCGCGCGCAGCGGTTGCTTCGCATGGGCCTGGGGGAACACCCCGATCCGGCCCTTGACGTCTTCGCGGACCATCTGGCCGAGCACACCGGGGCGCCGTACGCCATGGTCAACTTCATCGGCGAGAACCGTCAGTTCTTCGCCGGCCTGCATGTGCGGCATGCCGTGAACCTTGCCCGCGCCGACGAGAACAAGCCCCAGCTGGGCCGCCATATGGAGCGCGACCATGGGTTCTGCCCCCATGTGGTCGTCCGACGCAAGGCGCTGGTCCTGGAGGACGTCCGCGACTACCCGCGATTCGCCGGGAACCCGATCGTGGACGAGTTCGGCATCCGCTCCTATCTGGGCGCCCCGCTCATCGACAGCACGGGGATGGTGATCGGCACGGTGTGCGTCGTCGACGTGGAGCCGCGGCCGTGGGGGAGAGCCGGACTGGAGAGCATCAAGGCGTCGGCGGCGGACCTGGTCACCCGGCTGGAGCGGCGGGAGGCCGACGGGCTCCCGCTGCTGTGACTGCTCCCGGTCCGGGAGGGGCGGCTAGAAACCCCGCCACACGTTGTCGAACGCGGCATCCTCGATCCCCCGCCGCTGCCGTACGGCCTCCAGCTCCACGACCGCGTTGCCGACGGCGGCCAGCACGGTCGTGACCGTCTCGTCGGTGAGGTCGTCAGCGGCGTCGGCCGGCATCTCGTGCACCCCGGCGGCGGCAGCCAGGGCCGCGAGGACGGGATCGCCCGACGCCCAGCGCTCCTCGGCCTGCTGCCGGGCCGCCGAGTCGACCGGCACCGATCGCCCGGCCCGCAGCGAGATCCGGTGGCCCCGCGGCCGGGCCGTGAGCCCCAAGCTCTCCAGTTCCGCGCCATAGGCCGAGGAAAGCCCGCGCCCCCGGCGCCACAGCCAGTCCTCGACCGACTCGTACGGCTCCTGCCGTACGAGTGACGAGGCGGCCTCGTCCAGCAGCCGGTCGCCCGTCGGGGCCTGCGCGCTCGGCGCGATGCGTTCGTCGCCGTCGAGGACGAGAGCCCCGGCATCGAGGAGGTCGAACACTTCGGCCGCCGCGAGCGCGAGCGACAGTTCGCCCTGCTCCACGGGGTGGTCGGGTGCCATGTCCAGCGCGACGATCGCGAGGTCACGTGCGGTGTTCATGAGCGACTCCAGGTCAGTCGGCCGAGTACGGGCGTGAGCACCGGGACCGGCCGCGACGGCGGCCCGGGGCACTACCTCGATTGTCACCGCCCGGAGGGTGTCAGGGGCCGCGAGTGGCGGGTGTGAAGGAAAGCTGTGACGCTGCTTAAGAAATCCTCGATGGACCGAGGCGCCGCCGTACGGCAGATTGCTAGGCGATTCCACCCCCCTCCCCGCCCGCGGGTGCCTTCGGCATGTCCGCGGCCGGGACTCACCGTCAGGAGCCGTTGCGTGAAGGCGCTGGTCAAGGAGAAGGCGGAGCCCGGGCTGTGGCTCGCGGACGTCCCGGAGCCGGCCGTCGGACCGGGCGACGTACTGATCAAGGTGCTGCGCACCGGCATCTGCGGCACCGATCTGCACATCCGGTCCTGGGACGGCTGGGCGCAGCAGGCGATCCGCACCCCGCTCGTGCTCGGGCACGAGTTCGTCGGCGAGGTCGTGGAGACCGGCCGCGACGTCACGGACATCGCCATCGGCGACCGGGTCAGCGGTGAGGGCCATCTGGTGTGCGGCAAGTGCCGCAACTGCCTGGCCGGCCGCCGCCATCTGTGTCGTGCCACGGTCGGCCTCGGCGTCGGACGCGACGGCGCTTTCGCCGAGTACGTCGCCCTGCCCGCCACCAACGTGTGGGTGCACCGCGCACCCGTCGACCTCGACGTGGCCGCGATCTTCGACCCGTTCGGCAACGCCGTGCACACCGCGCTGTCGTTCCCGCTGGTCGGTGAGGACGTCCTGATCACCGGTGCGGGCCCCATCGGCCTGATGGCGGCGGCCGTGGCCCGGCACGCGGGTGCGCGCAATGTCGTGATCACCGACGTGAGCGAGGAACGGCTGGAGCTGGCCCGCAAGGTGGGCGTGAGCCTCGCGCTGAACGTGGCGGAGGAGACCATCGCCGACGGACAGCGCGAACTCGGGCTGCGCGAGGGCTTCGACATCGGCCTGGAGATGTCCGGCCGGCCCGAGGCCATGCGCGACATGATCGCCAACATGACGCACGGCGGCCGTATCGCCATGCTCGGCCTGCCGGCGCAGGAGTTCCCGGTCGACTGGGCCCGCATCGTCACCTCGATGATCACCATCAAGGGCATCTACGGCCGTGAGATGTTCGAGACCTGGTACGCCATGTCCGTTCTGCTGGAGGGCGGCCTCGACCTGGCCCCCGTGATCACCGGCCGGTACGGCTACCGCGACTTCGAGGCGGCGTTCGCCGACGCGGCGAGCGGCCGCGGCGGCAAGGTCATCCTCGACTGGACCTCGTAACTCCCTTTCGGCGAAGGCATTTTAGGAGAGCTTCCCTCATGTTCGACTCCGTGCGCGACGACCTGCGCGCCACCCTCGACGAGATCCGCGCCGCCGGCCTGCACAAGCCCGAGCGCGTCATCGACACCCCGCAGTCCGCGACCGTGAACGTCGCCGCGGGCGGCCGTCCCGGCGAGGTCCTCAACTTCTGCGCCAACAACTACCTCGGCCTCGCCGACCACCCCGAGGTGATCGCCGCCGCGCACGAGGCCCTCGACCGCTGGGGCTACGGCATGGCGTCGGTGCGCTTCATCTGCGGCACGCAGGAGGTGCACAAGGAGCTGGAGGCGCGGCTCTCCGCGTTCCTCGGCCAGGAGGACACGATCCTGTACTCCTCCTGCTTCGATGCCAACGGCGGCGTGTTCGAGACGGTCCTCGGCCCGGAGGACGCGGTGATCTCCGACGCCCTCAACCACGCGTCGATCATCGACGGCATCCGGCTGTCCAAGGCCCGCCGCTTCCGGTACGCCAACCGCGATCTGGCGGACCTCGAGCGGCAGTTGAAGGACGCGTCGGACGCCCGGCGCCGGCTGATCGTCACCGACGGCGTCTTCTCCATGGACGGCTATGTGGCACCGCTGCGCGAGATCTGCGACCTCGCCGACCGCTACGACGCCATGGTCATGGTCGACGACTCGCACGCGGTCGGCTTCGTCGGCCCCGGTGGCCGCGGCACGCCCGAGCTGCACGGCGTCATGGACCGCGTCGACATCATCACCGGCACCCTCGGCAAGGCCCTCGGCGGCGCGTCCGGCGGCTACGTCGCGGCCCGCGCCGAGATCGTCGCCCTGCTGCGTCAGCGCTCACGCCCGTACCTCTTCTCCAACACCCTGGCCCCCGTGATCGCGGCGGCCTCCCTCAAGGTCCTCGACCTGCTGGAGTCCGCGGACGACCTGCGCGTCCGGCTCACCGAGAACACGGCGCTGTTCCGGCGCCGGATGACGGAGGAGGGCTTCGATATCCTCCCCGGCGACCACGCCATCGCGCCCGTGATGATCGGCGACGCGTCCAAGGCCGGCCGGCTGGCGGAGCTGCTGCTGGAACGTGGCGTGTACGTGATCGGCTTCTCGTACCCGGTCGTGCCCCAGGGTCAGGCCCGCATCCGCGTCCAGCTGTCCGCCGCGCACTCGACGGACGACGTCAACCGTGCCGTGGACGCCTTCGTAGCGGCCCGGGCGGAACTGGAAGGCTGACCTCCGGTCCACTCCGGACCTTGCGATAATCGATCCCATGATCGAAGCGCGGCGGCTCCACATCCTCCGTGCGGTGGCCGACCACCGCACCGTGACGGCGGCTGCCGCCGCGCTGTATCTCACGCCCTCCGCGGTCTCCCAGCAGCTCGCGGCCCTGGAGCAGGAGACGGGCCACCGGCTGGTGGAGCGCGGCGCGAAGGGCGTACGGCTGACGCCGGCCGGTGAGATCCTGCTCAGCCACACCAACGCCGTCCTGGCCCAGCTGGAGCGCGCGGAGGCCGAGCTCGCGGCATACAGCTCGGGCGCGGCCGGCACGGTCACCGTCGCCTCCTTCGCGACCGGCATCGCCCTGGTCGTCGCGCCCGCGGTGGCCCGCCTCGCCGGGACGGCCCCCGGCATCCGCATCCGCGTCCAGGACGCCGAGGGCGACGCCAGCCTGCCGATGGTGCTGGACCGGCAGGTCGACATCGCGGTGGCCGTCGAGTACCGGGGGGCGCCGCCCGCCGACGACCCCCGCCTCGCGCACGTACCGCTGTACGCCGAGCCCTTCGACGCGGTCGTCCCGGTGAGCCACCGGTTGGCCGGCGCGGCCGAGGTCCCGCTCGCGGAGCTGGCGAAGGACTCGTGGATCGGCCAGTACCCCGGCAATCCCTGCCACGACGTGGTCGTCCTGGCCTGCGAGAACGCCGGTTTCCAGCCCCGTCTCGAACACTCCTCGGACGACTTCCGCGCGGTCGTCGCCCTCGCCTCGGCCGACGCGGGCGTCGCGCTCGTACCGCGCTCGGCGCTGCGCGGCATGGACCTCACGGGGGTCGTCGTGCGGCCCGTGGACGGAGTGGCGCCCACGCGCCGGGTGTTCGCGGCAGTGCGCCGGGGCGCGGAGGAGCACCCGTTGATCAAGCCGGTGCTGGACGCGCTCGGGGAGGTCGCGGGGGAGTGAGGCTCCCGCAACACCGCTGTTTCATATCTGGGATAGCGTCCCGGATATGAAACGGAAGAGTTCCGGCGGTGGTGCAGCCCAGGGCACGGCTGAAGCCCCGGGCACGGTCGAAGCCCAGGACACCGCCTTGGACGCGGTCGACGCCCGCCTCGGTGCCCGTCTGGCCGAGCTGCGGGCCGAACGCAACTGGTCCCTCGGTGAGTTGGCGGAGCGCAGCGGCATCAGCCGCTCTACCCTGTCCCGCGCCGAGCGGGCGGAGATCAGCCCCACCGCCTCGCTGCTGAACCGCCTGTGCCACGTCTACGGCCGGACCATGTCCCAGCTGCTCAGCGAGGTCGAGTCCGAGCCCGCGCTGCTGATGCGGGCGGCCGAGCAGCCGGTGTGGGAGGACCGTTCCTCCGGGTTCGTACGACGGTCCGTGTCGCCGCCGCACGCCGGGCTGCGCGCCGAACTCGTCGAGGGCCGGCTCACCGAGGGTGCCGACATCGCGTACGACCGGCCGCCCGTACCGGGACTGGAGCAGCACATCTGGGTGCTGGAGGGGGCCCTCGATGTGACGGTTCAGGAGGCCGAGCACCATCTCGACGCCGGGGACTGTCTGCGGATGCGGGTGTGGGGGCCCACGCGGTTCCGGTGCGCGGGGCCCGGAGCGGTGCGGTACGTGCTGGCGGTGGTGCTGCCGTGATCGTGACACGCCTGGACGAAGGCCAACTGCTGGGCCAGGTAGGGGACTTGGCCGACCTGCTGGTGGACACCGTGGAGGACGGGGCATCCGTCGGGTTCCTGGCCCCTCTTGGCCGTACGGCCGCCATGGGCTGGTGGAAGGAGCGCGCGGCCGCCGTGGCCGCCGGGCAGTGGGCGGCGTGGGTGGCACGCGAGGGCGAGCGAACCGTCGGCACGGTCAGCCTGGCCTTCCCCGACAAGCCCAACAGCCGCCACCGGGCCGAGCTCGTCAAGCTGATGGTGCACCGGGACGCACGGGGCCAGGGGCTCGGCCGCAGACTCCTGACGACCGCGGAGGAGGCGGCGATCCGGGCCGGGATCACCCTCCTCCACCTGGACACGGAGACCGACAGCCTCGCCGAGCGGTTGTACGGCGCGGCCGGCTGGACCCGGGCCGGGGTGATCCCGGACTACGCGGCGAACCCGGACGGAGCGCTGCGGCCGACGACGATCTACTTCAAGCACCTCTGACCGATCGCCCCGTTGTCAGTGCCGCGTGGAACACTCCCCCTCGTTGATCGACCACGGGGCGATCAATGGTTTCGAAAGCGGCCGAACAAGCAGTGCACCAAGGGGGATTGCCTGTCATGGGCGTCAGCATTTCATTCATCAGCGCAACGACCGAGGAGCTGGACCGGGCGGCGAAGGACCCGGATTGGGCAGATCAATGCCTGTCCGAGCTGTACGGCGAGAACTTCCCGATGCCGGACCGTCCCTACGGAGGCCCGGACAAGGCGTTCGGCGGGCTCCAGTTCCTGTTCGACGAGGCCGAGGTGGGACTGGAGTTCGTGATGGACGGGTTCCAGATCCGGGACGACGGCAGCCTGTTCGGGTGGGACGCGGAGCAGATCGACAGCGTGGCACGGGAGCTGCGGGCCACCCCGTGGGAACGGCTGGCGGCCCACTACGACCCGGAGCGGATGGCGCAGGAGAATGCGTACCCCAACATGTGGAAGTTCGACCCCGAGGGGCAGCTGGAGTGGCTGGAGGGGGCCTACGAGGAGCTTGTCGCGTTCTTCGGAGCGGCGGCCGACCGCGGCCTCGGAGCGTTCATGACCTTCAGCTTCTAGGGCCTCCTGACGGTCGGACCGACCCCGCTCACCAGGTGGTTGTCAGTGGCAGCCGCTACCGTGCCTGTCATGCCGGATGCCGAAGACGTACGCCGTATCGCCCTGTCCCTGCCGGATACGACGGAGAAGATCGCCTGGAGCATGCCCACGTTCCGGGTCGCGGGCAAGATGTTCGCCACGCTGCCCGAGGACGAGACCTCCATCGCCGTGCGCTGTCCCAAGGAGGAGCGCGACGAACTGGTGCTGGCCGAGCCGGACAAGTTCTGGATCGCCGACCACGAGGCGCAGTTCGCCTGGGTGAGGGCTTGGCTGTCCGCCCTGGACGACGAGGGCGAACTGCGCGACATCCTCGCCGACTCCTGGCGCCAGGCGGCACCGTCGAGCCTGCTGGAGGCGCACCCCGAGTTGGGGCCGCCGACAGGAGAGTGAGACCAGTGAGGCATTGTCCGTGCCCCATGTCATGACCGGAAGGCGCAAGCGGATGAAAGGGCGGGCCGGATCACATCCGGTGTGGTCGCGGGACTTCGGCCTGTTCTTCGTCGCCCGGGCCGTCGCCCAACTCGGCGACACCATGCTGCCGGTGGCCCTCGCCGCGGGCCTGCTGCAGCACGGGTACGGCGCCGGAGCCGTCGGCCTCGCCCTGGCCGCGACGTCCGCCGCCTTCGCAGGGCTCATCGTCTTCGGCGGGGTCATCGCCGACCGTTTCAGCACCCGCAAGCTGATGATCGGCGCCGACCTGGTCCGCCTCGGCACCCAGTCCCTGGCCGCCGTGCTGTTCTTCACCGGGCACGTCGTGCTGTGGCAGATCTGCGCGATCGGCTTCGTCAACGGCGCGGCGGGCGCCGTGTTCCAGCCCGGCGTCGCCGGCACAGTGCCCCGGCTCGCCGCCGACGTCCAGGGCGCGAACGGCGCCATACGCGTCGCCGAGGCCGTGGCCCAACTCGCCGGACCGGCCCTCGCGGGTGTGCTCGTCGGTTTTGCGTCACCCGGCGGCGTGTTCGCGGCCCACGCGACCACGTACGCGGTGAGCGCCCTGTGCCTCCTGCTGCTCCGCCTGCCCCCACTGGTCCGCCCGCCCGGCCATCGCGCAGGCCGCGGACCCGGAGCCTTCCGGGCGGATCTGGCGGAAGGCTGGCGGGAGTTCAGATCCCGCACCTGGCTCTGGGGCGTCATCGTCATCTGGTGCGTCTACATGATCGCCGTATGGGGCCCGACCGTCCCGCTCGTGGCGACGGAGGTCGTCCAGCAGCACGGACCGCGCGCCTACGGCCTGATCAACTCGGCCCTCGGTGCGGGGACCGTCGTGGGCGGCCTGCTCGCGCTGCGGCTGCGCCCGCGCCGCATGCTCCGCGCCGGCGCGATCGCGCTCTTCGCCTTCGCCGGCTTCCCCATGACGGTCGGCGCCGGCCTCGGCGTTGCGGCCATGGCGGCCGGAGCCGCTGTCGCCGGGGCGGGCATGGCCTTCTGGAGCGTGATGTGGGCGACCAGCGTCCAGACCCAGGTCCCGGCCGACGTCCTCAACCGCATCCACGCGTACGACGTGGCGGGCTCCCTGGCGATGATGCCGGTCGGCCAGGCCCTCGCGGGCCCGGCCGCGGCGACCATCGGCACGGACCACGTGCTCCTGGTCGCCGGAGGCATGAGCCTCGTCGTCGTGGCCGCCCTGCTCACCGTGCGTCCGATCCGTGACCTGGTGAGGGCCGACACCCCGACGACGATGGGGCCGGCCCCGTCTCCAGCCCCGGCCGCGACGGGCGAGGGCGTGTGCCCCGAGCGGATCTGAAGCGGCCGGACGCGCGGAAACGAGTGCGCGACCACCGACCCGAGTGCGGTATTGTTTCCATGCACGTTCGGCCGGGGGAAACCCCAGGTCAGACGGCACCGGGACGTGGCGCAGCTTGGTAGCGCACTTGACTGGGGGTCAAGGGGTCGCAGGTTCAAATCCTGTCGTCCCGACGGTGCGAAGGGTCTTCGCAGGCGAGAGCCTGCGGGGGCCCTTTTTCGCTGGGTTTCCCGGTGGCCCGGCCGGGCACTCAGCCGGCGGCGGCGCCGAACCACCTCGGCAGATGGCCGAGCAGCTCCTGCTGATCTTCGCCGGCCCAGGCCACATGGCCGTCCGGCCGCAGCAGCACCGCGGGCACGTCCAGTTCCTCGCAGGCGTCGACGACGTGGTCGACGCGATCCGACCAGCCCGCCAGTGAGAGCCGGCCCGTCCGGTCGAGCAGGAGTCCGCGGCCGCCGCGCATCAGCTCGTAGAGGCGGCCCTGCTCCAGCTTCACGTCCCGCAGCCGTCGGCCGAGCAGTTCGTGGCCCTCGCCGAAGTCGTAGTGGACGCCGATCGCGGTGATCTTCTCGATCAGGTAGCGGTTCACGTCCTCGAAGTCCATCAGCTGCGACACCAGCCGGCGCACCGACTGCGGACCCGGTTCGGTGGACATCAGGTGCATCTGCGCGCGGGTGTTGTCCAGCACGTCGGCCGCCACCGGGTGCCGTTCGCTGTGGTAGCTGTCCAGCAGCCCGTCCGGTGCCCGGCCGCCCAGCTCGGCGGCCAGCTTCCAGCCGAGGTTGAACGCGTCCTGGATGCCCAGGTTGAGGCCCTGACCGCCGGTCGGCGGGTGGATGTGCGCCGCGTCGCCGGCCAGCAGCACACGGCCGGACCGGTAGCGCTCGGCCTGCCGGGTGGCGTCGCCGAAGCGGGACAGCCAGCGCGGTGAGTGCACGCCGAAGTCGGTGCCGGCGACCGCCCTCAGCTGTTGCCGGACCTCCTCGAAGGCCGGCGGGACCGACCGGTCCTCGGCCAGCCCCTCGGCGGGCACGACGACGCGGTACACACCGTCCCCGAGAGGCATGAAGCCGAACCGCTTCTGGGTCTTGCGGACTTCGGTCATCACGGAGACCAGCGTCTCCTGGGGTACGGCCACCTCCATCTCGCCCAGCAGCGTCTCCACCGTGGCGGGCTCGCCCGGGAAGCCGATGCCGAGCAGCTTGCGCACCGAGCTGCGGCCGCCGTCACAGCCGACGAGGTAGCGCGAGCACAGCCGGGTGCCGTCGGCCGACTCGACGGTCACACCGTCGTCGTCCTGGCTCAGCCCGACCAGCTCCCAGCCGCGGCGGACCTCGGCGCCGGCCGCGGTCGCGTGCTCGGCCAGCAGACGGTCGGTGATGGTCTGCGGGATCCCGAGGGTGTACGGATGCGCGGTGTCCAGCCCGTCGGGCCAGGGCTTGTCGATGCCGGCGAAGAAACCGCCGACCTGGTACTGCCGCCCGTGCGCGAGGAACCGCTCCAGCAGACCGCGCTGGTCCATCACCTCGATGCTGCGCATGTGCAGCCCGAGCGAGCGGACCACCCTGGTCGGCTCCGCCTCCTTCTCCAGCACGAGCACGTGCACGCCGTGCAGCCGCAGCTCGCCGGCCAGCATCATGCCGGTCGGTCCGCCGCCCACAATGATCACGTCGATCATCACAACACTCATTTCCGCAGGTACTGGCTTCGGCCGGAGGTTCTGCGGTGGGCGCACGCCGGGGTCAGATCACGCAGCCCACATGCGCCAGCGCCTGCTTCAGCAGCACCCCGTGTCCGCCCGGCATCTCGCTCTGCACCGCCGGGGACAGTGCCTCCTGCGGGCTGAACCAGACCAGGTCGAGCGCGTCCTGGCGGGGGCGGCAGTCGCCGGTGACCGGGACGAGGTAGGCGAGCGAGACCGCGTGCTGGCGCGGGTCGTGGTACGGCGTGACGCCGTGCGTCGGGAAGTACTCCGCGACGGTGAAGGGCTGGAGGGACGTCGGGACCCGGGGGAGGGCCACCGGGCCGAGGTCCTTCTCCAGGTGCCGCAGGAGGGCGTCGCGGACGCGCTCGTGGTGCAGCACGCGGCCGGAGACGAGGGTCCGGCTGACCGTTCCGTCCGGTCCGATGCGCAGCAGCAGGCCGATGCTGGTGACCTCACCGCTGTCGTCGACCCGCACCGGCACGGCCTCGACGTACAGGATCGGCATGCGCGCGCGTGCCATCTCCAGCTCGTCGGAGGACAGCCAGCCGGGCGTGGTCTCGGTCATGTCAGACATTGCTTGATCATACTTTCCGGGAATTGCGAACGCTCAGTCGCGATGCGGGCGGGGCTCGTGGGCGGGGTCGGGGTCGGGGGCGGGAAGTCCGTAGAGGCGGCGGGCGTTGTCGCCGGCTGCCCACGCCGCGATCCGCAGCGCGTCCGGCAGGCTCAGTTCGTCGGCGTCCACCCGGTCCTGGAGCAGTTCGCCCAGGCCGCGACGGAACGCCAGCGCGCCGAGCTGGTAGAACTCCGCCAGACCATACGCGTCGGAGCTGTACAGCAGCTTGCGGAACGGGGTGATCTCCAGCGCCTCCGCCAGGATCGCCCGGGACCGCGCGGGGCCGACGTGGTGCAGGGTGAGGCCCACGTCGAGATACACCTCCTCGAAGACAGCCGCCAGAAAGGCGGCCTGGCGCTGGTAGGGCCAGCAGTGCAGGAGCAGCACGGGAATGGTGCCCTTGATCAGGTGCAGCCAGTCCGTCAGGTGCGTCGGGTCCACGCGGTGCAGCCGGATGTCGGTGTCGCCGAACCCGGTGTGGAGCTGGAGGGGGCGCCCCAGGTCGACCGCCGTCCACAGCAGATGGCGTACCAGGACCGGGTCGGCCAGCCGGCCGCCGTTCTCCAGCCACTGCCGGGCCGCCGCGTTGACCAGCGTGTCCGAGGGGCGCGCCGGGTTCAGGTCGAAGCCGGTCCGGTAGGCGGCCACCGACTTCACTGCCACCACGCCCGGACGCCGTACGGCCTCCTCGGCGGCCGTACAAAAGGCGGTGGCGTAGGCGTCCGGTTCCACTCCCTGTGCCGCCACCGCCTCGGCGACCGCCTCCAGCCGTACGACCTCGTACGCGGTCGCGTCGGCGGTCTCCGCCAGCTCCCGGGGCGTGGTGAGTGGCTGCGGGGTGTAGCCCGTGTCGACGCAGAACATCTCCGTTCCGGCGGCGGCCAGCAGCCGTCGGTCCACCTCGCGCCGGCCCAGCTCCGCACGCCGGGCCAGATACGCGTCGGCGGGGGCGTGCCGCGGCAGATCCAGCAGGGGCGCGCAGTGGCGGCGTACGGCCACGCCGGCCGGGGTGTCGAAGGAGGAGATGCCGGGCCAGGGCTCGGCCTCGGTGAGCAGGGACTCGAAGCCGTCCCGGTCCAGGTCGGCGGTGACGATCCCGTGGCAGTGGTGGTCCACCAGCGGCAGCGCCGCGAGCGCCTCGTGGACCGGCCCTGTGGCGCCCACGTCAGTACTTCCAGCGGTACGCGGCCGCGACCTGGTCGTCGTCCAGCCCGGCGACGGCATCGACCTCGCCTCGCCGTACGGCGATCACGGCGTCGGCGAGGACCGGGCCCAGCGCGGCCCGCAGCGGCTCGTTCGTACGGAACTCCTCCACGGCCTCCGCGAGCGAGGTCGGCAGCCTGCGGACACCTCGGGCGGCCGCGTCCCGAGCGCCCAGATGTGCCGGATCGCCGGTGATCTCCTGCGGCAGCCGCGCGCCGGACGTCAGTCCGTCCAGCCCGGCGGCGATCAGGCAGCCCAGGGCGAGGTACGGGTTGGCGGCCAGGTCCACCGGCTTGACCTCCAGGTTGGCGGCCTCGGCGCGATGGCCTGCCGTGCCGGTGACGACGCGCAGCCCGGCCTCCCGTGTCTCCCGGCCCCACGCGGTGAACACGCCGGCCCACTGCGAGGGCCTGAGCCGCAGATGGCTCGCCGGGCTCGGCGCGGTCACGGCCGTGAGGGCGGGGAGGTGGGCGAGGATGCCGGCCGCGAAGGACTCGGCCTCGGGCCGCATGCCGTGGCGGCGGTCACCGCCCGCGTGCAGATTGACCCCCTCGCGCCAGGCGGAGAGGTGGACGTGGCCGCCGTTGCCGACGCCCTGCCCGAGGACCGCCGGGGCGAAGGACACCGCGAGGCCGTGGCGCCGCGTCACCGCCCGGATGGTCTGCCGCACCAGCACACTGCGGTCGGCCGCCGCCACCGGATCGAGCGCGGCCACCGACAGCTCGAACTGCCCGGCCGCGTACTCCGGATGGAACTGGTCGACCTCCACGCCCTGCCGCGCGAGCGCCGCCAGCAGTTCGGCGGCGCAGTCGCTCAACTCGACCTGGCGGGCGGCGCTGTATGCCGGCCCTGAGGCCGCCGGCACGAACTCACCCTCGGGACCCGGGGGTTGGGCGACCGCCCACTCGATCTCGATGCTCGCCTTGAAGGTGACGTCGTGCTGCTCGGCGGCCTCCAGGACCGTTCTTCGCAGGAACGTACGGCTGCACGCGGGATGCCGCTCGCCCTCCTGCGTGATTCGGTCGACCGGCGCCCACGCCCAGCCGGGCTGCGCGGACAACTCCACCAGCAGGTCGAGGTCGGGGTAGAGGCGCAGGTCGCCGTCCGGGGAGCCGAGGACGTCCGTGGTGACGATGGAGTCGCCCGCCAGGAAGGTGTCGAACACCGGCGACATCCCGACGCCCCAGGCCGCCGCGGAGGCGAGCTTCGCCGTCGGGATCGTCTTCACCCGGGCGATGCCCGCCGTGTCGACGTAGGACAGGACGATCCCGTGCACGCCCCGCCCGGACAGCTCGTCGCTCAGCGCGCCCGCCCGCTCGACGTCACCCGGACGCCCGCCCGGGACGGGATCGGCAAGGGTGGTCATACGGTCTCCTCGACGAGCTCGGCCGGTCCGTGCCGATCCGTTCCGGTCCGGGTCGGCACGTGTGGTCCCTGCTGGGCGTCAGGGTTTCACGGCGACCCCGCCGTACTGCGGCACCGCGGCGGGAGCGTCGGGGGCGCGCCACTGCGAGCAGGACACCATGCCCGGCTCCAGCAGCTCCAGCCCTTCGAAGAAGGCGGCGATGTCCGAGCCGCTGCGGGCCGTGATCGGCGGCGTGGCGTTCTCGTTCCAGAACTTCATCGCCGGGATCTGGCCCTCGCCGCCGAGCTCGGAGTCGAACGTCGGGTGCGTCAGGACCAGGTGGCTGCCGGAGGGAACCGCGGCCAGGACGCGCCGTACGATCTCGCGGGCCTTGTCGTAGTCCAGGACGAAGTTGAGGATGCCCAGCATCATCACCGCGACCGGTTCGGTGAAGTCCAGGGTCTGCGAGGCGCGTTCGACGATGGCGTCGGGGTCGTGCACATCGGCGTCGATGTAGGCGGTGACGCCCTCGTGGGTGCCGGTCAGCAGCGTGCGGGCGTGCACGAGCACGATCGGGTCGTTGTCGACGTACACGATCCGTGAGTCGGGGGCGACGCGCTGGGCGATCTCGTGGGTGTTGTCCGCCGTCGGCAGTCCGGTTCCGATGTCCAGGAACTGCCGCACGCCCTGCTCCTCGGCCAGGCAACGCACCGCCCGGCCGAGGAAGTCGCGGTCCGCGCGGGCGATGTCCCGGATGATCGGGAACATCCCCGCGACATGCTCGCCGACCTGCTGGTCGACCTCGTAGTTGTCCTTGCCGCCGATCCAGTAGTTCCACACGCGCGCGTTGTGCGCCACACCGGTGTTCAGCCTCGCCGACCCGCCCGACGGGGTGTGGCCATCACTCACGACTCGTCCTCTCCTCGCACGCACGACCGAAACCGGCCATCGCCGCCATTGTGCCGCTCCGTTGATCACGCTGTCCCGTGAATCGGCAGAGCCGGGAGGGCGGTTGGGGCGGGCGGTGCCAGTGCGGCCGGGGGGGGGAGAGGGCGGCGCCGGCTGAGCTACTCGATCTCGCTGGGGCTCGCGGCCGGTGACTTCCCGGCCAGGACGTCCTTCAGGCGCTGGGTGCCGAGCTTGACCGCCTGCTCCACGGAGTCGTGCTCGTTCCCGTCGAGGCCGCCCGCCGTGACGGTGATCGCGTCGTTGCCGACACGTACGGCGGCGACGTCCAGGGTCAGCGTGGCCTGCTCGCCGCCGGTCGTGCCCTGCACCGTCACGCGCAGGCCCGCACGAGCGTCACCCACATTGGGCAGCGAGGTCTCGATGACCTGGACGGTGCGCTCCTCGCCGTTCTCGGTCATCGTGAACTGGTCGCACTCGTCCGGCAGCTTCGCCATCCAGTTCAGGGAGTCCTGCGGGTCGCTGCGGTCGTAGGACGCGACCTGGTACAGCAGCCGCGAGTCGTCCTGCGTGAAGCCGCGCAGCGCGTTCGCTCCCGACGGCTTGCCCAGCAGGTCGTCGTCGTAGAGCGAGTCCATGAGCCGCTGGCAGTCGGCGGCGTCGGCCTTGGCGGTGAGGAAGTCCGAGACGTCCACCGTGCCGATGAGCAGGCTGTCGTGCCAGTTCTCGGCCTCGGTGTCCTTGACCTGGGTCCAGTCGTCCTCGATGTCCGCCTCGGTGATCAGCGCGGTCTGTGCGCCGGACTCGGTGAGGGCGGCGCCCCCGGTGGGCGAACCGGTCGTGGTGGGCGAGCCGGGCGCGGTGGGGGAGCCGGTCGGCTGCTTCCTGGCGGCGGGGGACGCCGTGACACCGGAGGCCCGCGAGCCGTCCTTGTCGCCGTCGTCCGAGCAGGCGGCGGTGGCCAACAGCGTTCCTGCCGCCAGGGCCGAGGAGAGGACGCGGACGAGTCGGGACGTACGACGGGTCATCGGGGTGCCTCCTGAGAACGTGACGAGTGTGCTCAGCGCACCACCGGAACCCTCGGCACACCACCGGCACCGGCCCGTTCGAGTGACCGCCCCCGGGAGCGCACCGACGCCTCAGCCGCTGGTTGTTCGTGGTTGGGCGCGCACTTCTCCCCCGCCTCTTGAGCCCTTGCAGTACCGCAGGTGCTCCGCTCGCTGTTCAATGAGAGCGAACAGCCCTGCCCTGTGAGAGGAACCCTCATGCCCCCCGCCGACGTCCCGCCGGTAGGCACCCGCATCCGGCAGGCCCGCCTGGCGCGCGGGACGAGCCTGCGGGCGCTCGCCCGGGAGGTCGGCGTATCGGCGAGCCTCGTCTCGCAGATCGAGAACGGCAAGAGCCAGCCGTCGGTCAGCACCCTCTACGCCATCACGACAGCCCTCGGCATCTCCATCGAAGCCCTCTTCGAGGCGGGCGAGGTGACAACGGCCTCCCCGGCGGCGGCAGCCCCCGGCACCGTCCTGCACGCCCTCGCCGCCTTCGCCGCCGACCCCGGCCGCCGGATCGGCCCGCTGGTCACGCCGGACGAGCGGGAGGCGCTGGAACTGGACTCGGGCGTCGTGTGGGAGCGTCTCGGCCATGTTCCCGGCAGCGACGTCGACTTCCTGCTCGTGACGTACCGGCCCGGCGGGGCCTCCTCCAGCTCCGGTGGCCTCATGCGCCACACCGGCACCGAGTACGGCTGCCTGACCTCGGGCGAGCTGATCCTCACCCTCGGTTTCGACGAGTACACGCTGCGTCCCGGCGACGCCGTCTGCTTCGAGTCGACGACCCCGCACCGCTACCGCAATGATGGGGACGTACCGGCTACGGGCATCTGGTTCGTGTCCAGCGTTGTTCAGTGACACTTGACACCCGCGGCGTACAGTCGTTGACTCCCAAGCGGGGGTGGTCGCCATGGCGATCCGCACTTTCGGACCCAATGCCGTCGACTGGGAAGAACGCGTCGACCTGGACCGGCTGCGCAAACAGCGGCTGGCCCGCCTGGGCGAGACCCTGAACCGCTCCGATCTCGGCGCGGTGCTCAGCTTCGACTTCGCCAACATCCGCTACATGACGGCCACGCACATCGGCACCTGGGCGATGGACAAGCTGATCCGCTTCGCCCTGCTGGTGCGCGGCGGCGAGCCGATCGTCTGGGACTTCGGCTCCGCAGCCCGGCACCACCAGCTCTACAACCCGTGGCTCGACTACAGCGACGGGAAGGAAGGCAGCCCGCCCACCGGCGCCCGCGCCGGCATCTCCACGCTGCGCGGTGCCTTCCACCCGCAGGCCGGGATCGACGCGGACGTCGCCGCGAAGATCGCCGGCGAGCTGCGCGCACACGGTCTGGCCGACGAACCGCTCGGCATCGACGTCGTCGAGATGCCGGTTCTCACCGCCCTGCGCGCCGAGGGCATCGAGGTCGTCGACGGACAGCAGGTCTTCCTGGAGGCCCGCCGCATCAAGACACCGGACGAGATCTCCCTGCTCACCCAGGCCTGCGCGATGGTCGACGCCGCGTACGAGGAGCTGTACGGCTACTTGCGTCCCGGCGTGCGCGAGAACGAGTGCGTCGGGGTGGTGAGCAAGGTGCTGTACGACCTCGGCAGCGAGTACGTCGAGGGCGTCAACGCGATCTCCGGCGAGCGCTGCTCACCCCACCCGCACGTCTACAGCGACCGCCTGATCCGTCCCGGAGACCCCGCCTTCTTCGACATCCTGCACAGCCACCTCGGATACCGAACCTGCTACTACCGCACCTTCGCCGTCGGCAGCGCCTCCCGCGCCCAGCGCGACGCCTATGTGCGCTGCCGTGAGTACATGGACCAGGCCATCGACCTCGTCCGCCCGGGCGCCACCACCGCCGACATCGTGCAGGTCTGGCCGCGCGCGGAGGAGTTCGGCTTCGCCGACGAGACCGCCGCGTTCGCCCTCCAGTACGGCCACGGCGTCGGACTGTCGATCTGGGAGAAGCCGATCTTCAGCCGGCTGGTGTCCCTGGACCATCCCGAGGTCCTCGAGGAGGGCATGGTGTTCGCGCTGGAGACCTACTGGCCCGCCGCCGACGGCTGGTCCGCCGCCCGCATCGAGGAGGAAGTGGTCGTCACCGCCGACGGCTGCGAGGTCATCACCAAGTTCCCGGCGGAGGAACTGCTGGTGGCGGGTCGCAAGTACTGGACGGTCGGCGGCGAGCTGAACACCCGGCGCGAGTCGCAGTCCCACCTCAACACGTCCCGCGACTCCTCCCGCGGCACATCCCGTGACGACGGGGCGGGCTGATGGAACCGGCCGAACTCCTCGCCGCCTACGAGCGGATGGCCGTCATCCGCCGCACGGAGAAGGCCGCCCACGACCTGTTCCTGCAGGGCCTGGTCAAGGGCACCACCCACCTCGCCGCCGGGCACGAGGCCATCGCCGTGGGCGCGAGCGCCGCCCTGCGCCCCGACGACTATGTCTTCGCCACCTACCGCGGACACCATCACGCGATGGCACGCGGCGCCACACCCGAGGAGTGCCTCGCCGAACTCATGAGCCGGGCCACGGGGTTGTGCGGGGCCAAGGGCGGTTCCATGCACATCACCAAGGCGTCCACGGGCATGCTCGGCTCGTACGCCATCGTCGGCTCCCACCTCCCGATGGCGGCCGGCGCCGCCTGGTCGGCCCGGCTGCGCGGCACCGATCAGATCGCGGTCGCCTTCTTCGGCGACGGCGCCACCAACATCGGCGCCTTCCACGAGGCACTCAACCTGGCCGCCGTATGGAAGCTGCCGGTGCTGTTCGTCTGCGAGAACAACCTCTACATGGAGTACACGCCGATCGCCGACGTCACGGCGGTGCCCCGGCCCGCCGCCGACCGGGCGCCCGCCTACGGCATCCCGGGCGAGGTGGTGGACGGCAACGACGTCCTCGCGGTCGAGGAGTCGGTGGCCCGGCTCGCGGCTCGGGCCCGGGCAGGAGACGGGCCCGCGCTGCTGGAGGCGCTGACCTACCGCCACTTCGGGCACAGCCGCTCCGATCCGGCCACCTACCGCCCGGCCGAGGAGGTCGAACGCTGGCTGAAGCACGACCCGTTGGACCTGGCGCGGGGACGGCTCGTCGAGATGGGGGTGTCGGAGGCGGTGATCGGCGAGGCGGACGGCCGGGCGACCTCCCTCGTCCAGAAGGCCGTCGAGGCCGCGAAGGCGGCGCCCGCGCCCGATCCGGACGAGGCGCTCACCGACGTATGGGCGGACGGGGGTGCGGCGTGGCGGACCTGATCAGCTACCGGGAGGCGGTCGCCGAGGGCATCGCGCGGGAGATGCGGCGCGATCCGTCCGTCGTGTGTCTGGGCGAGGACATCGGCGCGGCGGGCGGGGTGTTCAAGACGACCGTCGGGCTGTTCAAGGAGTTCGGACCCGAGCGGGTGTGGGACACGCCGATCTCCGAACAGGCCATCGTGGGGGTCGCCATGGGCGCCGCGATGACCGGGATGCGGCCGGTCGCCGAGATCATGTTCTCCGACTTCCTGGCCTGTTGCTGGGACTACCTCGCCAACGAGATCCCCAAGGTGCGGTACATGACGGGCGGCCAGGTCACCGTCCCGCTCGTGGTGCGCACCGCCAACGGCGGCGGGCTCGGCTTCGGCGCGCAGCACTCCCAGGCCACCGAGAGCTGGGCGCTCACCGTGCCGGGTCTGAAGATCGCCGCACCGGCGACCCCCGCCGACGTGATCGGCATGATGGCGGCCGCGATCCGCAGCGACGACCCGGTCGTCTTCTTCGAGCACAAGGCGCTGCTCGCCGCCAAGGGCGCGCCCGCACCGCCGGACCACGTCGTCGAGCTGGGCCGCGCCGCAGTCGTCCGCGAGGGCGCCGACGTGACCCTCGTCGCCCTCGCCTCCATGGTGCCGCTCGCGCTGCAGGCCGCCGACCTGCTGTCCGGCGAGGGCATCGAGTCGGAGGTCATCGACCTGCGCTGTCTGGTGCCGCTGGACATGAGCACCGTGCTCGCGTCGCTCGTGCGGACCTCGCGGCTCGTCACCGTCGAGGAGAACCCGTATCAGGGGGGCTGGGGCGCGACGGTCGTCTCCGTCGTCGCGGACGAGGGGTTCGGCCTGCTGGACGCGCCGGTGAGGCGGGTGGCGGGGGAGTGCGTCCCGCTGCCGTTCGCCGACGCGCTGGAGGAGCAGGTGATCCCCACCGTCGACAAGGTCGTCACGGCCGTGAGGACCCTCACCGCCTATTGAACGTCCCGTCCGAAACACCGCATGGGAGGAAGAGCGATGCCCGATCGGATACTCCTGCGAGCCGGTCACGTGCTGTCGATGGACCCCGCTGTCGGGGACCTCCCACAGGGGGACGTCCTCATCGAGGACGGGAAGATCACGGCGGTGGAGCCGGACATCGGCGCCGACGCGGAAGTGCTCGACATGACCGGCCGTATCGTCATCCCCGGCTTCGTCGACACCCACCGCCACACCTGGGAGGCGTCGATCCGCAACGTCGCCCCCGACGCCACCCTGGACGACTACTTCGTCGACATCCTCGACTCCTTCGCACCGCTCTACACCCCCGAGGACGTGTACGCGGCCAACCTCGCGGGATCGCTGGAGTGCCTGAGCGCCGGCATCACGACCCTCGTCGACTGGTCCCACATCAACAACACACCCGCGCATCCCGACGCCGCGATCCAGGCGCTCACGGAGACCGGCATCCGCGCGCAGTACGCGTACGGCAGCGCCAACACCTCACTCGCCGACTACTGGTTCGACAGCAAGATCGCGGTCCCGGGCGACGACGTACGACGCATCCGCAGCGCCTACTTCTCCTCCGACGACGGCCTGCTGACCATGGGACTGGCCACCCGCGGCCCCGGATTCTGCACCAACGACGTCGTCACCGCCGAGTGGGCCCTCGCCCGCGAGCTGGGCATCCCGATCACCGTGCACGTGGCGATGGGCCGCCTGGCGGGCCGTTTCGGCATGGTCAAGCAGCTGCAGGGCCTGGGGCTGCTCGGCCCCGACACCACCTATGTGCACTGCTGCTACTTCAGCGAGGAGGAGTGGCAGCTGGTCGCCGACAGCGGCGGCACGGTGTCGATCGCGCCGCAGGTCGAGGAGCAGATGGGGCACGGCTGGCCGCCCGTGATGAAGGCCATCGAGTACGGACTGCGGCCCTCTCTCAGCATCGACGTCGTCACCACCGTGCCCGGCGACATGTTCACCCAGATCCGCGCGGCCTTCGGCGCCGAGCGCGCCCGCGTCAACGCCGACTGCTGGAAGGCCAACCTGCCCGTCCCCGAAACGATGTTGACGGCACGTCAGATGCTGGAGATCGCGACACGCAACGGCGCCCACGTCGCGGGCGTCGAGGACCGCACCGGCTCCCTGACCCCCGGCAAGCGCGCCGACGTCGTCGCGATCGACGCCACCGCGCTGAACGTCGCCCCGGTGCACGACGCGGCTGCCGCGGTGACGCTGTCGGCGGACGTCTCCAACGTCGACACGGTCATCGTCGACGGCGTGATCCACAAGCGCGCCGGCCGGCTCGTGGCCGACGTCGACCGGGCCCGGCGACTGGTCCAGGAGTCCCGCGACCGGCTCCTGGCCGCGAAGGAGGCGAAGAGCGCCGCATGACCCGACACCTGGTGCGCCGGGCCGCCGACGTCCCGGTGCCGCCCTACGACGAACTCGGCCACTGGCGACGGGAGTTGGTCGGCGAGGGCGACGGCAGCGTGCACACCGGCTTCGGCCTGTGCGAGATACGGCCCGACGGCCGGGTCGGCGCGCATGTGCACTCGTACGAGGAGAGCTTCCATGTGCTCGACGGGGCAGTGATCCTCGATACGCCCGACGGGTCGTACCTCCTCGAAGAGGGCGACTACGGCCTCCTCCCGACCGGCGTCCCGCACGCCTGGCGCGGCGCCGGGGACATCGCCGGACGCTGGGCCGACATGCTCGCGCCGGTGCCGCGGGCCCGCTACGGCCACGACACCCAGGCGGTGCCCGCGCTGCCGGACCGCGACCCCGTCCGCATCGACGTCCGCGACCCGCGCACCCGGTCCTTCGGCCACTTCGAGCCCGCGCAGATGGACCCCGGCAAGCAGGCGCAGGACCTGCTCGCGGTGTCGGCGAGCATGCGCACCGCCTTGCTCGTGTACAGCGGGATCACCGTGAAGATGATGGTCGACAGCGATCTCGGCGCGGTCGCCTCGACCATGTTCATGGTGCAGTACGCCCCGGACGGGGTGGCCGGCACGCACGACCATCCCTTCGAGGAGACGTACCTGTTCCTGGAGGGGGTCGCGCACGCCACCTTCGACGGCGAGCGGTACCGGCTCGGGCCCGGCGACCTCGCGTGGGCGGGCGCCGGTTGTGTGCACGGGTTCGCCAACGCGGGGGAGGGGCCGCTGCGTTGGCTGGAGACACAGGCGCCGCAGCCGCCGCCGCGGCACTCCTACCGGTTCACGCGGGACTGGGAGTATCTGAGGGAGGCGCTGGGGTCATGAGCAGTGTGCTCGTCGTGGGCGGCACCTCCGGGATCGGCCGCGAGTTCGCCCGCTCCCGCGCACAGCGGGGTGACGAGGTGGTCCTCACCGGCCGCGACGCCCATCGCGCCGACACGGTGGCCAAGGAGATCGGCGCTGCTCAGGGCCTCGCCCTGGATCTGTCGCAGCCCCGGGAGATCGCCGCGGCGCTGGCCGGCGTCGGGCGTCTGGACCACCTGGTGATCGCGGGCGTCTCCCGGGACGACAACCGGGTCACCGACTACGACATCGACGCCGCCGTGCGTCTCGTCACGCTCAAGCTCGTCGGCTACACCGAGGTCGTGCACGCCCTGCGTCCACGGCTGCACGACGACAGCGCGATCGTGCTGTTCGGCGGACAGGCCAAGGAGCGCCCGTACGTCGGCGCGACGACGGTGGCGACCGTCAACGCGGGCGTGGGCGGCCTGGTGAACACCCTCGCCGTCGAGCTGGCGCCCGTACGGGTCAACGCCGTGCATCCCGGGGTCGTGGGGGACAGCCCGTACTGGCTGGCCAAGCCCGGGGAGGTGCTGGCGGGGCTGCGCGCCAGAACGCCTACGGCGCGGCTCGCCACGATGGCGGACGTCGTGGACGCGGTGGACTTCCTGCTGCGCAACCGGTCGGTCAACGCGGTCGAACTCGCGGTGGACGGCGGGTGGTTGCTCGGGTGAGCGGATTCGAGCCGGGGGCTGGGGCAGGGCTTCTTGTCTTCAGGGCTTCAGGCCGACCGCGCCGTACAGCGACACGGGGATTTCGTTCGCCCCGAGCTCGCCCGCGCCCGGCCGCCAGTCCGACAGGGAGACGATCCCCGGCTCCAGCAGCTCAAGTCCCTTGAAGAGGCGGCCCATTTCGGCGTGGGAACGCGCCACGAGCGTCACCCCGCTCGCGTTGTACGCCTCGATGCCGCGGCGGACGTTCTGCGGTTCGAAGTCCGCCGTCATCGCCGACAGCACCAGACAGCTGCCCGGCGCCAGCGCGCCGACCAGAGTGTCCAGGAGCCGGTGGGCGCCGTCGTCGTCCGCGATGAAGTGCAGCAGCGCGATCAGGGACAGGGCGACGGGCCGGTCGAGGTCGAGGACGGAGGCGGCCTGTTCGAGAATCCGCTCCGGCTCGCGCGCGTCGGCCTGCACATAATCGGTCACACCCTCGGGAGTGCCGCGCAGCAGGGCCTGCGCGTGAGCGAGCACGATCGGGTCGTTGTCGACGTACACGACCCGTGCGTCCGGGACGACGGACTGGGCGATCTGGTGCAGGTTGGGCTCGGTCGGGATGCCGGAGCCGATGTCGAGGAACTGCCGGATTCCCGTCTCCTCGACGACCGCCCGGGTGGCCCGCTGCATGAACCGGCGGTTGGCCCGCGCATGCCGCGGAGCGTCGCCCTGCATCGCGGTGATCCGGCGCCCGAGCTCCTCGTCGACCGGGTAGTTGTCCTTGCCGCCGAGGAACCAGTCGTACACCCGGGCCGGATGCGGTCTGCTCGTGTCGATACGGGATATGGCCGACTGGGTTCCCGATTCGGTCCCCGTCACGCAGGCCTCCTGTACTCGACAACGGGTGTGTTGCGAGCAGTCTTCCACGATCATGCGGCCCGGCGGAGACTGTCTTCGGCCACCTCCTTGTCGAGCGAGGCCCGCACCAACGCGGCGGCGAGTACGGCTGGTTCGGCGTTCCCGGCCAGGCCGGCCACCCGTTCCGGGTCCTTGGGCAGACCGAGCCGCTCGGCACCCGAGAGCGCCTTGGCGTCCAGGTAGGGCGCCACTTCGGGCCAGACCCGCTGGGCCTCGCGCAGAAAGATGTCGGCGCCGGCCGGGCCCATGCCGGGGAACTCCCGCAGCAGGCTGCGCAGTTCGGCGACGTCGCCGTCCGCCTCCTTGCGCAGCCGCCGCAGGTCGCCGCCCCACCGGTCGTTCAACAGCTCGGCGCCTTCGCCGAGTTGGGTGGCCGTGCGCTCGTCGTAGCGCCGGTAGCCGCCCCGGCCCAGCGCATCGACCCGCTCCTGCCAGTCGGCGCCGGCCATCCGGCGCGGATCGCGCAGCCCCGCGTCATACAGGGCGCGGGCGGTGTCGACGGCGATCGAGCCGCGGATGCGGGCACTGAGCAGGTGCGCGAGTACCAGCAGCCGGTACAGCGGCTGCGGGGTGTTCCGCAGCGGGATGCCGGCCTCCTCGGCGAACGTCTGCCCGTGTGCGCGGAGGAGTTCCCGTACGACCCGCTTGTCGTTGCTCACGGCCTCAGCGGGTCGTGGCCGATGGTCATCAGCTGATGGCGACGGCGGGTCTGTTCGGGCTCGGGCTCATTCTCGATGTCCGCCTCTTCGGTGACGGTGTCCACGACGTCGTACATGATCCGGACATCGTCGTCCGTGAGGTCCGTGCGACGCTTCTGGAGGATCGCGAGGACGTGCTGACCGGTCGGCGTGCCCGCCTGGTCCGGCAGCGGCTCGGTCTCCTCGTCCGCGTCACTGACCCGCAGCCAGGTGGCCAGTTCCTGCGAGGTCATGTTCACGACGCGGTGGAACTCCTGCCACAGCACGTCGAGTTCGAGGGCGTCGGTCACGGTGTGCCCCTTCCTTCCGGGTACGTCTCTGTGCGATGCGTCTCTGTGCGATGGGCGGATCGCGAGGTCACTCGTCGCGCGGCCAGTTCTCGGCGTCGAACATCCAGCGCTGCTTCTCCAGCTCGCTCGTGATGCCGATCAGCAGGTCCTGCGTCACCGGGTCCGGCTCGGCGGTCGCGTCGATTCGGGCGCGCAGCCGCTCTATGGCCGTCGCCAGGGAGTCCACGACGAGCTGGACGACCTCGTTGTCGCGCACCCAGCCCTCCTTGGGGCCGGGCAGCGTGTAGGCCGCGGCGATGGTCTCCGGCCGGCCGTCGGGCGGCAGGCCGAGTGCCGCGGAGCGTTCGGCGACCGTGTCGGAGAACGAGCGGGCCACCGAGACGACCTCGTCGAGCTGCAGATGGATCGAGCGGAACCGCGGGCCCACGATGTTCCAGTGCGCCTGCTTACCGATCAGTGAGAGTCCCAGAAGATCGACGAGAGTGCTCTGCAGGGCCTCGCCGGCGATCCGGCGAGCCGGTTCGGGAAGCGTGCTCTTGACGACAGTCATACCGAGCTCCTCCATTTTCTGGCGTGGTCTTGGCCAGTACGGAGCGATGCGACGCAGGCGCGACGCTGGTACCGCCCCATGCGGGCGCGGGTGCCCAGGGCGAACCGGTGCAAAACGCGTCGCGTCTCAGCGCGCGAACACACCGTCCAGGAAGTGGACCAGGTCCGCGAAGACGTCCGCCTTGTTCGTCTCGTTGAACACCTCGTGCCGGGCTTCCGGATAGATGTGCTCGGCATGGGGCGCCTCGCCCCCGCGCAGCTCCTCGATGCCGACGCGGCTGCCGGCGAGCGGGACCAGCCGGTCGTCGGCACCGTGCAGCCACAGCAGGGGCAGGCCTCCGATGTCGCCGCCCTTGGACACGGTGTCCAGCATCCGCGCGAACGCCTCCACCGTCGGCCGCTTCATCGGGCCGTGCCAGACCAGCGGATCCGCCACGTACGCCGCGCCCACCCCGGGATCGCGGGAGAGCGCGCCCGGGCTGATGGGCGTGTCGGGGATCTCGTCGAGGGCGAGCAGCCGGCGGGGCAGCTCCCAGTCGCCGATCACTGGCCCGGACAGCACCAGGGCGGCGAGCCCGTCGCCGTGGAGCTGGGCGTAGCGGGCCGCGATCAGGCCGCCCATGGAGTGCCCGACCATGACGACCGGCACATCCGGATGCGCGGCCCGGGCCAGTGCGGCGACCGCGTGCACATCGGCGACCACGTCCTCGAAGTCCTCGATCACGACACGCTCACCCGCCGACCTGCCGTGCCCGACGTGATCGGGTCCGAACACGGCCGCACCGTGTTCGACCAGGACGTCCGCCAGCTCGGCGTACCGGCCGGCGTGCTCGCCGTAGCCGTGGATCACGAGGGCGAGGCAGCGGGGCCGGTCGCGGCCCGGCCACTCGCGTACGACGATCGATCCCCGGCTGCCGTCGAGTACGTGCTCGCGGGCGTCGGCCATGGCTCCTCCGGCTGCATCGGTGGCGGGTTTCCAGGGGATCTTCCCAGCGGGCGGCAACCCGGTCTATAGTCCAAAACTAGCGGTGCTAATTAACAGGGTGCCGATCCATCCGGCCCGGTCAGGAGTCCTGTCGTGCGTCCCGTCCACTTCGCGGCCGCCCGCCGCACCCCCATCGGCAAACTGCGCGGAGCACTGTCGTCGGTACGGCCCGACGACCTCGCCGCGACCGTGATCCGGGGCCTCGTCGCCGAGGTGCCCGCACTCGACCCGGCGCGCATCGACGACGTCTACTGGGGCGCCGCCAACCAGGCAGGCGAGGACAACCGCAACGTGGCCCGTATGGCCGCGCTCCTCGCCGGGCTGCCCGAGTCGGTCCCGGGCGCCACGGTCAACCGCCTGTGCGCGTCCGGCCTGGAGGCGGTGACGTCGGCCGCCCGGACCATCGCGGCGGGCGAGGCCGACATCGTGCTCGCCGGCGGCTCCGAGTCGATGAGCCGCGCCCCCTTCGTCCTGCCCCGCCCCGACGAGGCGCTGCCCCACCGCATCGAGACCGTCGACACCCGGCTGGGCTGGCGCCTGGTCAACCCGGCGATGAAGGAGCTGCACGGCCTGCTGGCCATGGGCGAGACGGCCGAGGAGGTCGCCGAGCGATACGGCATCCCGCGCGAACGGCAGGACGACTTCGCGCTGCGCAGCCACCAACGGGCCGCCGAGGCCCGCAAGAACGGCCACTTCGACGACGAACTCCTGCCGGTCGAGCGCCCGGACGGCGTGCTGGTCGACAGCGACGAGTGCATCCGCGAGGACACGTCGTACGAGAAGCTGGCACGGTTGAAGCCGGCCTTCCGGCAGGGCGGCACGGTCACCGCGGGCAACGCCTCACCGATGAACGACGGCGCCGCCGGACTGCTCCTCGTCAGCGAGGAAGCCCTCAACGAACTCGGCCTGGAGTCCCTGGGCCACTACGTCGCCGGCGGCTCGGCGGGCGTCCACCCCGACGTGATGGGCATCGGCCCGGTCCCCGCCACCCGCAAGGTCCTGGCCCGCGCCGACTGGACGATCGGCGACATCCAGGAGGCCGAGTTCAACGAGGCGTTCGCGGCGCAGGCCCTCGCGTGCGTCGACGAGCTCGGCATCGAACCCGAGCTGGTCAACGCGAGCGGCGGCGCGATCGCGCTGGGGCATCCGCTGGGCTGCTCGGGTGCACGGATCCTCACGACGCTGCTGCACCGGATGCGGCGGACGGGGGCCGAGCGGGGACTGGCGACCATGTGTGTCGGTGTCGGGCAGGGAAGTGCGGTGCTGGTGGAGAGGCATTAGCAATCTCCCAACTGGCGAGACGGTCCTTACCAGTACCTGTTGAATGCACATACCATCGGTCTCCGCATGGACACGATGACGCTTTGGCACATAACAGGCTGGGAGTTCGCCGCGCTCGCCTTCGCGGCCCTGCTCGTCGGCTTCTCGAAGACGGCAGTGAGCGGGGCCAACACGGTCAGCCTCGCGATCTTCGCCGCCGTACTCCCCGCCCGCGCCTCCACCGGCGTGCTGCTGCCGATCCTGATCGCCGGGGACGTCCTCGCCGTCCTCACCTACCGACGGCACGCCCACTGGCCCACGCTGTGGCGGCTGTTCCCCGCAGTCGCGGCCGGCGTCGTCCTCGGCACGCTGTTCCTCGTCTGGGCCGACGACGGCATCGTCCGTACGTCGATCGGCGCGATCCTGCTGATGATGGCCGGCGTGACGGTGTGGCGCCGCCGTACGGCCGAGCAGGAGGCGGAGCCGGACTCGGTCACCAGCCGGGCCGGCCGGGTCAAGGCCCGCTCGTACGGCGTCCTCGGCGGCTTCACCACGATGGTCGCCAACGCGGGCGGCCCGGTGATGTCGATGTACCTGCTGTCGGCCGGCTTCCGCAAGCTCGGCTTCCTCGGGACGTCCGCCTTCTTCTTCCTGATCGTCAACGTCTCCAAGGTGCCCTTCAGCGCCGGGCTCGGCCTGATCGACGGCTCCTCGCTCCTGCTCGACGCGGCGCTGGTGCTCTTCGTCGTGCCGGGTGCGTTCCTCGGCAAATGGGCGGTGAACCGGATCAACCAGCGGCTGTTCGAGCAACTGGTGATCGCGGCGACGGTCGTCGGCGGGCTCCAGCTACTGCTGCGCTGACCCCGCAGTTCCCTCAGCAGGGCGGGCAGATCGGCGAAGGAGTCGATCACATGGTCGGGCGTGCCGCTCGCGGCCCGGTGCGTCTCAGGCAGATACTTCCCGGTCCTGACCAGCACGCCCCGCACCCCGGCCCGCTGCGCCGCCAGCACATCGGACTCGACGTCGTCCCCGACCATCACCGCCTCGCCCGCGCCGGCTCCCACATGTGCAAGGGCCGCCTCGAAGAACGCGGCCGACGGCTTCCCCGTGATCTCCGCCTCGACCCGCGCCGCCTTCTCCAGGCCGGCCAGGAACGCGCCGGTGTCCAGCTGCAACCCGTCGTCGGTACGCCAGTACAGATTCCGGTGCATGGCCACCAGCCGCGCCCCGCGCTGCAGATGCCCGAAGGCCCGGTTCAGCGCCGCATAGCCGAACTCGGGCCCGGCGCCCCCGACGACCACGACGTCCGGAACGGACTGGCCGCCCGGGCCCGCGCCTTCGTTCCCGTCCTCGTCATCTCCGACGAGAGCGACTCCTTCCAGGTCCTCCCCGATGTCCCCGCTGTTCAGCAGCACACACCGCGCCCCCGGACAGTGCTCCGCCAGATACGCGGCGGTGACGGCGGGTGCGGTCAGGATGTCCTCGGCGGACACCGGGAACCCGGCGTCCGCCAGCGTCCGCGCGATCGACGCCCGGGTCCGCGAGGTCGTGTTCGTGACCAGCGCGACACCGAGCCCGGCCTCGCGGATCTCCCGCAGCGCCTCGACGGCACCCGGCAGCGGCTGCCACGAGACGGTGAGGACCCCGTCGATGTCGATCAGGACGGCACGCAGGGACTCCACGCCACGTACGGATTCCATGCCAGGACCATAGCCATCGATCCTCCCGGCACAGGTCAGGGCGCGATCCCGACACCCTCGATCCTGCTCCACGCCCGCTCCTGCGCCGACGTCATGGCGGGCCACCGCAGGCCGCCCGGACGCGGCTCGACGCGCGTGGCGTACGGGGCGGGGCGGGACGCCGGGTCGTAGAAGCAGCCGGTGCCGTACGTGCGGTCGAACGCCGCGCACGACGCCGCCACCGACCCGGCCGTCGGCTTCCGACCGCTGCGTACCCACTTGTCCAGGGCGGCAATGGAGTTGGCGTACTCGGCGTCGCTCAGCTCACTGTGCTCGGCCTCCCGCGTGAACGTCTGCACCAGGTGCCCGTCCCGCCGGGCCCCGTGCAGGGTGGCCCGGTAGGCGGCCTCGTGCTCGATGAACGCCGTCGGGTCGTCGATCGCGTGCATCGTCAGCACCGGGATCGAGACCTTGCCCGTGAGATCGCTGTCGTAGGACAGATCGCGTACGGCCGTGGGGTCGGGGGCGAAACGCTCGACACCGGCGTTGAGTGCCTTGTCGTCATGCGAACCGGAGTACCGGACGCCCTGGTTGCCGAACGGGTTCCGGTCCCCGAGGCGGTCGTGCACGATGTCCCGGAACGTGAAGGTCGCGAACCGCAGATGCGACTCCAGCGTGCGCTCCGGGATCCGCGTCACGGCGAGGATGTCGTCGAGGTTGCGCTGCTGGAGCGCGGTGCGCTCCTCGGGCGCCGACGCGTAGCCCGTGCACTCCTGCAGCCGGGCGCGCAGCCCGGCGCTGGTCATGGTCGAGCCGGCGCGCAGGCCCTGCCACAGCGGGTACTGCGGCTCGGTCGGGCGCGGGTGGTTGCCGCAGTAGTACTGGTAGACGACGCGCAGGTCGACGCGGTAGTCGTAGCCGCGCGAGCCCCCGCCGAGGACGCCGTTGGTGAGCAGCGCCCCGTCGTACGCCCCGCGCCGGTTGCCGTACGTCTCCACGACCTTCGCGGCGACGTTTCCGCCCCACGACTGGCCGTGCACAAACGTCCGCCGGGGCTTGCCGAACTCACCGACGAACAGTCGGCGCACGCTCTCCGTGTCCGCGGCGGCCATCCGCGTCCCGTAGCCGCCCCGTCGGTACGACGAACCCGCCCAGGCGTAGCCCTCCTTCACCATCACCGACCAGCGGCCCAGATCGTCGAGACTGCGGACGGGATCGGACTCCACACCGAGGTCGGGGCCGCCGTGGGCGTGCACGACGAGGGAGCCGTTCCAGTCGTTGGGCACGGCTATCGCGTAGTAGGCGCCGTTGGGGTCCCGGCCGGTGTAGCAGGTGGCCTTGTCGGCGACGGCTGCGGGGCATTCGGCGCGAGCCGGGCCCGCCGTCCCGCCTGTCTCTCCCCGAGCGTTCGACGCGCCGACGAGGAAGCCGGCGGCGAGGGCGCCTGCCAGCAGGGCGCTCAGCGTCGTACGCCGGTGGGGGGTCGGTGGGACAGATCCGCGGATCACTGCGTTGGTTCTCGTCCAGTCCAAGACGCTGCTCCTCGTTCCTCGTCGGCGCGTCGTCGAGCCGTGCGCCGCGATGCTAGGGAGCGGCGGGGCGAGGAACCACGGGTCTGATCGTTGTGTTCATAGTGTTCGCGGTGCACGCGCCGTTCGTGGCGCTCAGGGCGCCGGCATCGCGGCGGCAGGCACGACGTACGCTCGCCCCATGTCCCCCCGCCACGTCCTGATCCTCGGCGGCACCACCGAGGCCCGCGAGCTCGCCGCCGCGCTGGCGGCGCACCCCGGCGTCCGCGTCACCACCTCGCTCGCGGGGCGCGTGGCACGGCCGGGCGCGGTCGCCGGCGACGTACGCATCGGGGGCTTCGGCGGCGCGGAGGGGCTGGCCGACTGGCTGCGCGCCGAGCACGTGGACACCGTCGTCGACGCCACTCATCCCTTCGCCGAGTCGATCACCGCGAACGCGGTCCGCGCCGCCACGGCGACCGGCGTACCGGCGGTGGTCCTGCGCCGGCCCGGCTGGCGCCCCGGCCCCGGGGACCGCTGGCACGAGGTCGCGTCGCTGGACGGGGCCGCGGCCCTCCTGCCCGGCCTCGCTCACCGCGTCTTCCTGACCACCGGCCGCCTGGGCCTCGCGGCCTTCGCCCACCTGACGGACCTGCATTTCGTCGTACGCTCCGTCGACCCGCCCGAGCCACCGATGCCCCCGCACACCGAAGTACTCCTGTCCCGCGGCCCGTTCGCGCTCCCCGAAGAGTCGGCCCTCCTGCGCGACCACCGCATCGACACCCTCGTGACAAAGGACAGCGGCGGCACGGCAACCGCGGCCAAGCTCACAGCCGCCCGCCAACTCGCCCTGCCCGTCGTGCTCGTACGCCGCCCGCCGCTCCCGGAGGGTGTGGAGACGGTGCCGGATGTGGCGGGGGCGCTGGAGCGGCTCGGCCTCAGCCTGTGACGACGGAGGCGCGGAGACCGTCGATGGCGCGCAGGACCTCGTCGCGGTTCTTCGCGCGCTTGATCCAGGCGGGCAGGCGCCCGATGTAGGTCATCTTCCGCCCGTGCTCGTACCAGGGCGGCCGTTCCCGCAGCCAAGCCGCCACGAACCGCCTCAGCAGATCCAGATGTTCCAGGTTGTAGGCCCACACCACTCCGTGCCTGGTCCTGGTCTGCAACCACAGATCCGGCCGGGCACACCTCCCGCTTTTCGGCGCGGCGGGCTGAAGCCGGTGGTCGGCTGTGGTCCCAGTGGCACGGGGGGCGTAGCGCCTACTGCCCCTTCGGATTCCGGCGCAGCAAATACGTGTCCATGATCCAACCCTTGCGCTCCCGCGCCTCCGCGCGCAGGCTCTCGATGCGAGGTGCGGTCTCCGCGATCGGGCCCGAGGCGAGGATCTCGTCGGGGGTGCCGATGTAGGCGCCCCAGTAGATGTCGATGTCCTGGTCGGCGTACTGCCGGAAGGTCTGCTGGGCGTCCAGCATCACGACGACGTCGTCCACGCCGTCGGGGAAGCCTTCGGCAAGGCGGCGGCCGGTGGTGATCTGTACGGGGCGGGCGACCCGGTTGAGTCCCGTCCGGTGGCGGGCGACCAGCGCGGAGACGCTGCTGATGCCGGGGACGACGTCGTACTCGAAGGCCACGGCGCCCTTGGCCAGTACCTCCTCCAGGATCCCGAGCGTGCTGTCGTACAGCGCGGGGTCGCCCCACACCAGGAACGCCCCGGTCTCGTCCTCGCCCAGCTCCTCGGCGATCAGCTGCTCGTAGATCCCGGCGCGCGCACTGCGCCAGTCACCGACGGCGGGGGAGTAGGCGGTACCGCCGGCGGACCGGTCCCGCTCGGGGTCCCGGGCCTCGACCACCCGGTACGTCCCCTCCGGTATGTGCGCGTCCAGCATGTCCCGGCGCACCTGCGTGAGGTCCGACTTCACCTCGCCCTTGTCGAGGATGAAGAACACGTCCGTACTCCGCAGCGCCCTGACCGCCTGCAACGTCAGCTGCTCAGGGTCGCCCGCGCCGATACCGATGACATGAATCTTTCGCACACCCCGAGTCTGCCCCACGCCACTGACACCACCGACACCGCGTCCGGCGGGCAGGGGTGAGGCCCGCAGACACCCGCCCGCCCCTACGCCCCGCCCCGCAGCCTCGGCGCCCGCCCCCTCGCGTCCACGGCCTCCCCGCTCTCCTCCACGACGCCCGCCAGCTCCCGCGCCCACGCGCTCAGCCCCGCGAGATCCATCCCGTACGGCGTCCGCTCCCCGGCACCGGACGCCCAGTCCTCCACGGCCCCGGCGCCCCGCCGCAGCAGCCGCGGCCCGCCCGTCACGTTCCCCCGCGCCGAGTGCGTGAGCCCCACCGCGAGCTGCGCCAGCCCCCGCCACAGCGCCCGCTCTCCCTTCGGCCCCGCCTTCCACGCGTCCTCGAACACCTCATGCGCATGGAACGGCTTCCCCGCGTCCAGCAGCTCCTGCGCCTCGGCGACGGTCTGCTCCGGCGTGCGTACGACGCCCTCGGGCTGGCGGTCGACGCCGTCCGCGTCGTATGGCAGGGGGCGCCCGAGACCGTCCCGGGGCCGTGCGTTACGTGCCCGCCCCTCGCTGTCCCGGTCCCGCGCTTCGGCCTGGCGTCCTGACGATGTGCTGCCCATACACCGATTGTCCATCGCCCGGCCTCTCGCCGGATGCCCCCCTTCGGCGCACTCGTCCCCGTACGGTAAAGTGCTGTCCGCGCGATCACGCGGTTCACCGCGTGAGAGGCACCGGGACGTGGCGCAGCTTGGTAGCGCACTTGACTGGGGGTCAAGGGGTCGCAGGTTCAAATCCTGTCGTCCCGACGGTGCGAAGGGTCTTCGCGGGCGAGAGCCTGCGGGGGCCCTTTCTCATATGGCCGGTCGAAGGCCAACGGGACCCGGTGCACGCGCTGTTCGGAACGTAGGCTCGCTCCGAGAGGTCTTCCGCAGCGAAGGGGCCCGGCATGACCACCGTCTTCTCCCGCATCATCGGCGGAGAGCTTCCCGCCCGGTTCGTCTGGCAGGACCCGCATGCGACGGCGTTCCTGTCCATCGCGCCGCTGACGCCCGGCCACACCCTCGTCGTGCCCCGGCGTGAGGTCGACCAGTGGACGCAGGTCGACGGTGAACTGCTGTCCCACTGCATGCAGGTGGCCCAGGCCGTCGGCCAGGGCGTGCAGCGGGCCTGGGACGCTCCGCGGGCCGGGCTGCTCATCGCCGGATTCGAGGTGCCCCACCTGCACATTCATGTGGCGCCCATGTGGGGCCTGGGCGACCTGGACTTCGCCCACGCCAAGCCGGAGGAGGACATGTCGGCACTGGACGAGGCGGCCGACAAACTCCGCACCGCCCTGAGCGAACTCGGCTTCGAGCACGCCGTGCCGCCGGGGGCCTGAACAGGCCTGACGGCGGCCGACCAGGGCCCCGGACGGACTGCTCGGGGCTGGTAGGCTCCCGCTGCCGATCATGAACATGGTCATTTCGGTGACCGGGGAAACGGGAAACGAGAACCGGGAACCGGGAACGGAGCGGGGGGCTCGATGCGGATGATTCCCATGACAGCGGCGCTGGCGTGTCTGTTCACCGGAGCCGCGCTCACCGGGTGCGGGGCCGGTGACGGCGGCACGGAGAAGTCGGCGGCCGAGCTTCTCGACGAGGCCAACGACACGATGCGCGACCTGCGTTACGTGGCCGTCGAGATGACCAACACCGCGGCCGGCGGCAAGGTGACGATGCGCCTGCGGACCGATCTGAAGGACCGGTGCACGGCGAAGACCACCTGGGGCGGCAAGGGCAGCCTCGAACAGATCAGGATCGGTGAGACGGACTACGTCCGCCCGGACGAGACGTACCTCGAGAACTGGGGCGGCGGGCCGGTCGCCGACGTCCGTCCGAAACAGTGGGCGAAGGTACCCGCCGACGAGGCGCAGCCGGGCGACGGCCTGGCCGCGTGCACCTGGCCCTTCGAGTCGTTCGGCAAGGTGAAGAAGGGCGGGGCCACCCGCGTCGGCGACCGGGAAGCGATCGCACTGCACGTCACGGACAAGACCGACAAGACCGACAAGGCGGACACGGAAGGGATGTACACCTTCTACGTGGCCACCGAGGGCAAGCCGCACCTGCTGAAGACCGTCTACAAGGGCGGCGGGAACGTCACCACCACGTCGTTCAGCGCCTTCGACGAGCCGGTGGACGTCCGGCCTCCCGCGTCGGCGCAGGTCCTGGACAAGGAGGACGTCGCGGGCTGACGCCCGGATGCCCCGTCCCCCTCACCTTCGCGCGCGACGTACGCCATGCCGGGGTGGTAGAAGCGGGCCATGACCAACTTGCTCATCCACCCGGCCGGTGCCCGATGACCGCCGGCATCGACACCCCCGACCGCCGTGGCCGCACCGGACTCGACCAGGCGGGCCGGGACCTGACCGGCAATCCCCGCATCAAGGTGCGGGACGTGCGACTCCTGTCCAGCCACTGGTACGTCGAGCGCGCGACGACCTTCGACTTCCAGCACGCCGACGGCACCTGGAGCACCCAGCAGCGCGAGACGCACGACCGCGGCAACGGCGCGACCATGCTGCTCTACGACGCCGAACGCGAAACCGTCCTGCTCACCCGCCAGTTCCGCTTCCCGGTGTACGTCAACGGCCACCCCGACGGCATGCTCGTCGAGACGCCGGGCGGGCTGCTCGACGACGATGACGAACACCCGGAGATCGCGGTACGGCGCGAGGTCGTGGAGGAGACCGGGCACACCATCGGCGAGGTCCGGCACGTCTTCGACGTCTACATGAGCCCCGGCTCGGTCACCGAGCGCGTCAGTTTCTACGCCGCCGCCTACGGCCCCTCGACCCGCACCCACGAGGGCGGTGGCCTGGACGAGGAGGGCGAGGACATCGAGATCGTCGAGCTGCCGTTCCGCCGGGCCCTGGAGATGATCCGCAGCGGGGAGATCGCCGACGCCAAGACGATCATGCTGCTGCAATGGGCGGCGCTGGACGGTCCGTTCGCCAAGTGACGCCCAGGAACACCAAGTGCGCGTCCACGCCCTTGACTTGAAGTGCGCTTCAAGATGAACACTCCCGTTCGTGCCCCGAATTCCGGGCGCACGAACGGGAGGGAAGTCACCCATGAAGTACCGCACCATAGGCACCGCCCCGAACACCCGCCGCGAGGTGAGCGTCCTCGCACTCGGTGCGATGCTGTTCGGCTCCCGCACCGACGAGGAGACCTCCTTCGCCGTCCTCGACCGCTATGTCGAGGCCGGCGGTACCTTCATCGACACCTCCGACAACTACGCCTTCTGGGAGGACGGCGGCCAGGGCGGACAGAGCGAGGAACTGCTCGGCCGGTGGCGCCGCAGCCGAGGCGTCGGCGACGAGATCGTCATCGCGACCAAGCTCGGGGCGCGGCCGCTGGCCCCGGGCACCGGCTACGTCGACAACGCGGAAGGCCTGTCGGCGAAGGTGATCCGCGAGTCCGCCGAGCGCAGCCGCGACCGGCTCGGCGTGGCCAGGCTGGACCTGCTGTACGCCCACATCGAGGACCGGAAGGTCCCCCTCCAGGAGACCGTCGAAGGGTTCGCCGAACTGGTCGCCGAGGGCACGGTCGGTCTGCTCGGCGTCAGCAACCACGCCACCTGGCGGGTCGAGCGGGCCCGCACCCTCGCCGCCGCGGCAGGCCTCCCCGGCTACGAGGTGCTCCAGTACGCCCACAGCCACCTGCGGCCTCGCCTCGACGTCCCCGAGGGCCTGTTCCCCGACGGCAGCCTCGGCCACGCCGGCCCCGACCTGCTCGGCTACCTGCGTGCCGAGCCGGGCCTCACGCTGGTCGCCTACTCGCCGCTGCTGAAGGGCGCCTACACCCGCCCGGACGTCGCGCTGCCCGGCGACTTCGACCACCCGGGCACCCAGGCCCGCCTGAAGGTGCTCCGCGAGGTCGCGCAGGAGACCGGCGCCACCGTCAACCAGGTCGTCCTGGCCTGGCAGATCGGCGCCGAGCTGCCGATCGTCCCGCTGGTCGGAGCGTCCTCCGTGGCCCAGCTGGAGGAGAGTCTGGCCGCCGTGGACCTGGAGCTGACCGCCGACCAGCGGGCCCGGCTCGACGGGGCCCACTGACCCCTCCGGGAGTACGCTCCGAAGAGGAGCCGAAGGAGAGTGGCCATGCCTCTGTTCCCCACCGAGCGGAACGTCCGTACGACCCCCGAAGGCCTCCTGTGGGAGCCGAGCGAGCGCTGGGTGCGAGGCCTCAAGGGCGATGTCACCGTCGTCGACAGCCGGCATCCCGTCCTGGTCTGGGAGCCCGATCTGCCCGTGCCGTGCTACGCGTTCCCACGCGAGGAGGTCCGCACGGACCTCCTCCGCCCCGCCAAGAACCCGCAGCCGGGCAAGCACACCGGCTCGCAGATCTTCTACGACCTCGAGGTCGACGGCGAGCTGGTGGAGAACGCGGCGTGGACCTTCCCCGCCGCCGACCTCGCCGGACACATCGCCTTCGAGTGGTTCTGGCGCTGGGGTACCGGCCTCGACCACTGGTACGAGGAGGAGGAAGAGATCTTCATCCACCCCCGTGACCCGCACAAACGGGTGGACGCCATGCCCAGCGGCCGCCATGTCCAGGTCGAGATCGGCGGCACGGTCGTCGCGGACACACACCGCCCGGTGCTGCTGTTCGAGACCAGCCTGCCGACGCGGTACTACGTGCCCCGCGAGGACGTCCGGCTCGACCTGTTCGAGCCCACCGACCACAGCACAGGGTGCCCTTACAAGGGCACGGCCCAGTACTGGAACTGGCGCGGCGAAGGCGAGGTCCCGCGGAACATCCTCTGGAGTTACGCCGAGCCGCTGGCCGCGGTGGCTCCCGTCAAGGGGCTCCTGGCGTTCTACAACGAGGCGGTGGAGATCACCGTGGACGGCGAACGGCTGGAACGGCCGGTCACGCCGTTCACCGCGAGCCTCAAGGCCTGACCAGCAGCCGGAAGTCGAACGCGTACCGGGACGCACGGTAGATGTGCGTCCCGTACTCGACCGGCCGGCCCGTGTCGTCGTACGCCGTGCGCTGCATGGTCAGCAGCGCGGCACCCTCCTTCTCGTCGAGCCGCCCGGCCTCCTCGGCGGTGGCGCAGCGGGCGCCGATGGTCTGGCGGGCGCTGTGCAGGGTGATGCCGACGGCCCGCATCATCCGGTACAGGCCGGTCGACTCCAGCCGGGCCGTGTCGAGGTCGAGCAGGCTCGCGGGCAGGTAGTTGCAGAGGATCGCCACCGGCTGGCCGTGTGTGCAGCGCAGCCGTTCCAGGACCGTGACCTCGGCGCCCTCCGCGAGGCCGAGTGCGGCGGCGACGTCGGCAGCCGCCGGGACGCGCTCGTTGCGGACGACCTGCGTGGTCGGACCCTGCCCGGCCGCCTCCAGGTCGTCGTAGAGGCTGCTGAGCTCCAGCGGGCGCTTCACCTGGCTGTGCACCACCTGGGTGCCCACCCCGCGCCGCCGGACCAGCAGCCCCTTGTCGACGAGCGACTGGATGGCCTGCCGGACGGTGGGCCGGGACAGGCCCAGCCGCACCGACAGATCGACCTCGTTGCCCAGGAGGTTGCCCGGGGCGAGGGCTCCGTGCTCGATCGCCGCTTCCAGCTGCTGGGCGAGCTGGTAGTACAGCGGCACGGGACTGCCCCGGTCCAGGGCGAAGTCCACCGAGGCCAGCGCGGAGCCGGACCCGGCACGTGCCGAGCCGCGGGTCTTCGCCATGGGACGCCCTCCCTGTCAGGTTGTCAGGAGTTGCTGGGGAAACCGAGGTTGATGCCGCCGTCGGACGGGTCCGGCCAGCGCGTGGTGATGACCTTCCCCTGGGTGTAGAAGGCGATGCCGTCGTTGCCGTAGACGTGCAGATCGCCGAAGAGCGAGTCCTTCCAGCCACCGAAGGAGTGGTAGCCGACCGGCACCGGGATCGGCACGTTCACGCCGACCATGCCCGCCTTCACCTCCAGCTGGAAGCGGCGGGCGGCGCCGCCGTCCCGGGTGAAGATCGCGGTGCCGTTGCCCCAACGGGAGTCGTTGATCAGCTTGATGGCCTGTTCGTACGTCTCCGCACGCACCACCGCCAGCACGGGTCCGAAGATCTCGTCCCGGTACGCGTCCGCCGTCAGCGGCACCCGGTCCAGCAGCGAGACACCGAGGAAGAAGCCGTCCTCGTGGCCCTCGACCGAGTGGCCGGTGCCGTCGACGACGACCTCGGCGCCCTGCTCCGCGGCCGAAGCGACATAGGACGCCACCTTGTCGCGGTGCTCACGCGTGATCAGCGGGCCCATCTCGGAGGCGGGGTCGTTGCCGGGGCCGATGGTCAGGTTCTTCGCGCGCTCGGCGATCTTCCCGACCAGCTCGTCGCCCGTGTCGCCGACCGCGACCACGACCGACACGGCCATGCAGCGCTCGCCCGCGGAGCCGTAGGCGGCGTTGATCGCCTGGTCGGCGGCGAAGTCGAGGTCGGCGTCGGGCAGGACGAGCATGTGGTTCTTGGCGCCACCGAGGGCCTGCACGCGCTTGCCGTGCTCAACCGCCTTGAGCTGGATGTACTTCGCGATCGGCGTCGAGCCGACGAAGGACACCGCCTCGATGTCCGGGTGCTCCAACAGCCGGTCCACGGCGACCTTGTCGCCCTGTACGACGTTCAGCACACCCTCCGGCAGCCCGGCCTCGGTGGCCAGCTCGGCGAGCCGGAAGGACGCCGAGGGGTCCTTCTCGCTCGGCTTCAGCACGAAGGTGTTGCCGCACGCGATGGCCAGCGGGAACATCCACATCGGCACCATGGCCGGGAAGTTGAACGGCGTGATGCCGGCGACCACGCCCAGCGGCTGCCGGATCGAGGCCACGTCCACCCGGTTCGACACCTGCGTCGACAGCTCGCCCTTCAGCTGCACGCTGATCCCGCAGGCCAGCTCCACGATCTCCAGACCGCGCGCGACCTCACCGAGGGCGTCGGAGTGCACCTTGCCGTGCTCGGCGGTGATCAGCTCGGCGATCTCGTCGCGGTGGGCGTCCAGCAGTTCGCGGTACTTGAACAGGATCGCGGTGCGCTTGGCCAGGGAGGACTGACCCCAGCTCTCGAACGCGGCCTTGGCGGAGGCGACGGCGGCGTCCACCTCGTCGACGGTCGCGAAGGCGACCTGCTTCTCCTGGGCGCCGGTGGCCGGGTCGTAGACGGGGGCGAAGCGGCCGGAGCCGCCCTCCACGGGCTTGCCGTCGATCCAGTGGGTGATGGTCTTCATGGTGCGCAAGGGCCTTTCAAGTGCGGGACAGGTGCGGGGAGTTCAGAGGTGGCGGCGGCGGTCGGTGACGTGCTGGTCGTACCGTTCGCGGGCTTCGACGGCGGCCTCGCGGGAGGCGACCTCGGCCACGGGCACGTCCCACCAGGCCGCGGCGCCCGGCGCGTTCGGGTTCGTGATGTCGGTCTCGACGTAGACGCAGGTCGGCCGGTCGGAGGCGCGGGCGGTGGCCAGCGCCTCGCGCAGCTCGCCCACCGTCTTGGCGCGCAGCACGTCCATGCCGAGGCTGGCCGCGTTCGCGGCGAGGTCGACCGGCAGCGGGGCGCCGGTGAAGGTGCCGTCGGCGGCCCGGTAGCGGTAGTCGGTGCCGAAGCGTTCGCCGCCGGTCTCGGCGGAGAGCCCGCCGATGGAGGCGTAGCCGTGGTTCTGGATCAGGACGATGTTGACCGGCAGGCCCTCCTGGACCGCGGTCACGATCTCCGTCGGCATCATCAGATAGGTGCCGTCGCCGACCAGCGACCACACGGCCGTGTCCGGGGCGGCCTGCTGGATGCCGATCCCGGCCGGGATCTCGTAACCCATGCAGGAGTAGCCGTACTCCAGGTGGTACTGGCGCGGCGAGCGGGACCGCCACAGCTTGTGCAGGTCGCCCGGAAGTGAACCGGCCGCGTTGATGACGACGTCGTCGTCCCCGACGACCCCGTCCAGCGCGCCCAGCACCTGGGTCTGCGTAGGTACGGCGCTCTCGTCGTCGGCGCGGTAGGCGGCCTCGACGACGGCGTCCCAACGCTCCTTGCCGGCGCCGTACTCGGCCTCGTACGTGCTGTCCACGTGGTGACCGGAAAGCGCCTCCGTCAGGGCCGTGAGGCCGGCCCGCGCGTCGCACACCAGCGTCCGTGCGGCCAGCTTGTGCGCGTCGAAGCCGGTGATGTTGAGGTTCAGAAACCGCACGTCCGGGTTCTGGAAGAGCGTGCCGGAGGCGGTGGTGAAGTCGGTGTATCTCGTGCCCACGCCGATCACCAGATCGGCGCCGCGGGCGATGTCGTCGCTGATCGAAGTGCCGGTGTGGCCGATGCCCCCGAGGTCGGCGGGGTGGTCGTACCGCAGCGAGCCCTTGCCCGCCTGGGTGGAGGCGACCGGGATGCCGGTGGCCTCGACGAAGGCCTTCAGGGCCGCCTCGGCCTCGCTGTGGTGGACGCCGCCGCCCGCGACGATCAGCGGGCGCTCGGCGGCCCGGATCGCCGCCACGGCAGCCGTCAGCTCGACCGGGTCGGGCGCGGGACGCCGTACGTACCAGACGCGCTCGGCGAAGAACTCCACCGGCCAGTCGAACGCCTCCGCCTGGACGTCCTGGGGGAGGGCCAGCGTGACCGCGCCGGTCTCGGCGGGGTCGGCGAGGACGCGCATGGCGTTCAGCGCGGACGGGATCAGGGCCTCGGGGCGGGTGACCCGGTCGAAGTAGCGGGAGACCGGGCGCAGGGTGTCGTTGACCGACACGTCCGCCTCGGTCGGGTGCTCCAACTGCTGGAGCAGCGGGTCGGGGGCGTGCGAGGCGAAGTAGTCGCCGGGGAGCAGGAGGACGGGGAGTCGGTTGATCGTCGCCAGGGCCGCACCCGTCACCAGGTTCGTCGCGCCCGGTCCGATCGACGTCGTCACCGCCTGCGCGGAGAGCCGGTTGAGCTGCCGGGCGTGGCCGACGGCCGCGTGCACCATGGACTGCTCGTTGCGGCCCTGGTGGTACGGCATGACGTCCTCGCCCGCCTGGAGCAGGGCCTGGCCGATGCCGGCCACGTTGCCGTGGCCGAAGATGCCCCAGGTGCCGGCGATCAGCCGGTGCCGTACGCCGTCGCGCTCGGTGTACTGCACGGACAGGAACCGCACCAGCGCCTGGGCGACGGTCAGGCGGATCGTGGGCTGGCTCATCTCGGGGGACCTCACTGGGACTCAGCGGTGTAGAGGGGCAGACGGGGGTCGACGGGCTGGTCCGGCCATGTGCCGCGGATCCAGGCGTGGTCGGGGTGGTCGCAGATCAGCCAGGCGCGCTCGGCCTCGGGACCCGCCATGACGTTGAGGTAGTACATGTGGTGGCCGGGCACGGCCATGGACGGCCCGTGCCAGCCGTCGGGGATCAGCACGACGTCGCCGCCGCGCACCTCCGCCAGGACGTCGGTGTTCCGGCCGTGTCCGGAGGGGGAGACACGCTGGTAGCCGAGGCCGGGGGTGCCCTCGTGGTCGGCGAACTCGAAGTAGTAGATCTCTTCGAGGACCGACTCCTCGCCGGGCCGGTGCTCGTCGTGCTTGTGCGGCGGGAAGGACGACCAGTTGCCGCCCGGCGTGATGACCTCGACCGCGATGAGCTTGTCGCACTCGAAGACCCCGGCCGCACCGAAGTTGTTCACCTGGCGGCTGCTGTTGCCCGTGCCGCGCAGCTCCACCGGCACCGACGACGCCGGACCGTAGCGGGCGGGCAGCCGCCGGGAGCACCGTGCGCCGGTCAGCGCGAACCGTCCGCCGTCGGGCGACGAGACGGTCGTACGGGCGTCGCGCGGCATATAGGCGAAGTCGCTGACGGCGCTGAACACGCTGTCACGGCCGGTGAGTTGAAACGTGTCATGGCCGAAGTCGTCGGTGGCCTCGACCGTGCAGCCGCCGTTCAGCGGCAGCACGATCCACTCGCTGTCACCGGTGTCGAAGCTGTGCGAGCCGCCGGGCGGCAGCTCCAGGATCCGCAGGCTGGAGTAGCCCCAGCCGGCCTTCTCGGGCGTGACGTCCACGACGTACGGGCCGCCGAGCGCCTTTCCCGCGGGAAGGTGATACGTCATCGTGTTCCTCCGGGTCACAACAGGCCGACGGCCGTGTCCACCGCCGTCTCCACGCTGCCCTCGGCCGGGTAGAGCAGCGAGCGGCCGACGACCATGCCCTGGACGGTCGGGAGCCGGAGCGCCTTGCGCCAGCGCTCGTAGGCACCCTCCTGGTCGTCCCCGACCTCGCCGCCGAGCAGGACGACGGGCAGTGTGGACGTCTGAAGAACTTCGGCCATGTCGTCGGGGTCATGGGTGACGGGCAGTTTCAGCCATGTGTACGCCGAGGTGCCGCCCAGTCCCGACGCGATGGCGATCGACTTGGTGACGGCTTCGGCGGACAGGTCGTTGCGTACCTTGCCGTCGATCCGCCGGGATATGAACGGCTCGACGAACAGCGGCAGTTGGAGCGCGGCCATGGCGTCGATGGCGCGGGCCGTGGCCTCCAGGGTGGTGAGCGAGCCCGGGTCGTCGTAGTCGATACGGACCAGCAGCTTGCCCGCGTCGAAGCGCAGCCGGGCGATGTCCTCGGCGCGGTGGCCGGTGAAGCGGTCGTCCATCTCGAAGGACGCTCCGGCCAGGCCGCCGCGGTTCATGGAGCCCATGACAACCTTGTCGTCGAGGACGCCGAGCAGCAGCAGGTCCTCCAGGATGTCGGCGGTGGCCAGCACCCCGTCCACGCCGGGCCGGGACAGCGCGGTGCAGAGACGTTCCAGCAGATCGGCCCGGTCGGCCATGGCGAGCCGATGGTCGCCGACGCCCAGCGCGCCGCGTGCCGGATGGTCGGCGGCCACGATCAGCAGGCGGCCGCTGTCGCCGATCAGCGGGCGGCGCACCCGGCTTGCCGCCGCCTCCGCGATCGCCTCGGGGTGCCGGGCTCTGACCGCGGTGAGGTCGGGGATGGTGATGCTCAAGGAATGCTCCGTTCAGGGATGGCTCGGTCGGCCGTCATGACGCCTGGGCGAGGAGGCTCTCGACCTCGGACTCGGTGGGCATCGCGGAGGAGCAGGCGAGGCGGGAGGCGACGAGGGCGCCGGCGGCGTTGGCGAACCGCATGGTTTCGGTCAGGTCCCACCCGGACAGCAGCCCGTGGACCAGTGAGCCGCCGAAGGCGTCGCCCGCGCCGAGGCCGTTGGCCACCTCGACCGGCACCGGCGGCACCTCGGCCTGAGTGCCGTCGCGGTGGACCGCCAGCACGCCCTTGGGGCCCTGCTTGACCACCGCCAGCTCCACGCCGGCCGCCAGCAGCGCCTCGGCGCAGGCGCGCGGCTCGCGGACGCCGGTGGCGATCTCGCACTCGTCGAGGTTGCCGACGGCGACCGTCGCGTGCCGAAGGGCCTCGGCGTAGTACGGGCGGGCCTCGTCCGGGTCGCGCCAGAACATCGGCCGCCAGTCGAGGTCGAAGACCGTCGTGCCCGCCTTGTCGCGCGCCTTGAGGGCGGCGAGGGTGGCCGAGCGGCTCGGCTCCTCGCTCAGACCGGTGCCGGTGATCCAGAACACCCGGGCCGAGCGGATGGCCCAGTAGTCGAGTTCGTCGGAGTGTATCTCCAGGTCAGGGGCCTTAGGCTGCCGGTAGAAATACAGCGGGAAGTCGTCCGGCGGGAAGATCTCGCAGAACGTCACCGGCGTCGGATACGCCGCGACGGGCGTCACCCAACGGTCGTCGACGCCGAAGTCCTTCAGGGCTTCGTGCAGGTAGGCGCCGAACGGGTCGTCGCCGGTGCGCGTGATCACGGCGGTGTCCCGACCGAGCCGAGCGGCGGCCACCGCGACGTTCGCGGCGGAGCCTCCGAGGAATTTGCCGAACGTCTCCACCTGCGTCAGAGGTAGGCCAGACTGCAGGGGGTAGAGATCGACTCCTATCCTTCCCATCGTGATCAAGTCGAAGGACTTGGCTGACTCGGCCATGCGCGACGCTCCTACAGCTGGACTGGGGGTGCGGGTCCCATCGGGCCTGCCGCCTCCCAGGTGTAGGTCGTGGAGGCCGACGCTGTCAATAGTTTGTACTTACATTCGGACCTGAGCGTGAAATGATGTCTTAACAAAGTATTGACAGCGGGCGCATCCAGGGATTGGATCCCGTGTCAGCGAACCCGCCGTGTTCCACGACATACGACCCGGACTTCCCAAGGGTCCGGGTCTCGGATCCAGTGATCATCCCTTTCCCCCCGTCGCACACCCGTCGCACAGTGAGGTGCTGGAAAGATGGACCGCTACTACCCCCGCTCCCGCAAGCTGGCCCCTATGGTGGCTCTGGCTGCCGCGGCTGCGCTGACCCTCGCAGGCTGCTCCAGCAGCTCCGGTGGCAAGCAGGCCGAGGAGGGTGGGGAAAACGCTTCTGCGGGCAAGGCCACCACTCCCCGTATGACCGTCGCCCTGGTGACGCACCAGGCGCCCGGTGACACCTTCTGGGACATCGTCCGCAAGGGCGCCGAAGCGGCCGCCGCGAAGGACAACATCAAGCTGGTCTACTCCGCCGACCCGAACGCGGGCAACCAGGCCAACCTGGTGCAGAACGCGATCGACCAGAAGGTCGACGGCATCGCGATCACCCTCGCCAAGCCGGACGCCATGAAGGACGTCGTCAGCAAGGCGAAGGCCGCGAACATTCCTGTCGTCGGTCTCAACTCCGGTGTGAGCGACTGGCAGAAGCTCGGCCTGATGGAGTTCTTCGGCCAGGACGAGACGGTGGCCGGCGAGGCGCTCGGCAAGCGCCTGAACGAGGAGGGCGCCAAGAAGGCCGTCTGTGTCATCCAGGAACAGGGCAACATCGGCCTCACCCAGCGCTGTGACGGAGTGAAGAAGACCTTCGAGGGCACGATCGAGACCCTGAACGTCAACGGCACGGACATGCCGTCCGTGAAGTCCACGATCACCGCCAAGCTCAAGACGGACAGCGACATCGACTACGTCGTCGCCCTCGGCGCCCCGTTCGCGCTGACGGCCGCGCAGTCGGTGGACGAGACGGGCAGCAAGGCGAAGGTCGCCACCTTCGATCTCAACAAGCAGCTGACCGGAGCGATCAGCAAGGGCGACATCGAGTTCGCCGTCGACCAGCAGCCCTACCTCCAGGGCTACCTGGCCATCGACTCCCTGTGGCTCTACAAGAACAACGGCAACTACATGGGCGGCGGCGAGGCACCGGTGCTGACCGGACCTGCCTTCGTCGACAAGACGAATGTCGAGACGATCGACAAGTTCGCCGCGAAGGGCACCCGGTGATGAGCATGACCCGACAGGCTGAGCCGGCGGTGACCACACCGCCGGCCTCCGGCCCCGGCAAGGAATCCGACGGGCGGACCAAGGAGCGCCCCCTGGCGCTGCGCCTCCTCGCCCGTCCCGAGGTCGGTGTCTTCCTCGGCGCCGTCGCGGTGCTGATCTTCTTCCTCATCACGGCCCCGGCCGTGCGTGACGGCAGCTCGATGGCGAACATCCTGTACCAGTCGTCGACGATCGGGATCATGGCCCTGCCGGTCGCGCTGCTGATGATCGGCGGCGAGTTCGACCTCTCCGCCGGTGTCGCCGTGATCACCTCGGCCCTGACCGCGAGCATGGTCAGCTATCAGCTGACGATGAACGTCTGGGTCGGTGTGATCGTCGCCCTGATCGTGTCCCTCGGAGTCGGTCTGTTCAACGGCTGGCTGCTGGTCAAGACCGGGCTGCCGAGCTTCCTGGTCACCCTCGGCACGTTCCTGATCCTCCAGGGCGTGAACCTCGCGGTCACCAAGCTGATCACCAGCAACGTCGCCACCGACGACATCAGCGACATGGACGGCTTCGAACAGGCCAAGGCGCTGTTCGCCTCGTCGTTCGACGTCGGCGGTGTCCAGGTGAAGATCACCGTCGTGTGGTGGCTGGTCTTCGCGGCGCTCGCCACGTGGGTTCTGCTGCGTACCAAGTACGGCAACTGGATCTTCGCGGTCGGCGGCAACAAGGAATCCTCGCGGGCCGTCGGTGTGCCCGTGACGTTCACGAAGATCTCGCTGTTCATGCTGGTCGGCTTCGGCGCCTGGTTCGTCGGCATGCACCAGCTGTTCTCGTTCAACACCGTCCAGTCCGGTGAGGGCGTCGGCCAGGAGCTGATCTACATCGCTGCCGCGGTGATCGGTGGCTGTCTGCTGACCGGTGGCGCGGGCTCCGCGATCGGGCCGGTCTTCGGCGCGTTCATGTTCGGCCTGGTGCAGCAGGGCATCGTCTACGCCGGCTGGAACCCCGACTGGTTCAAGGCCTTCCTCGGCGTGATGCTCCTCGGCGCCGTCCTCATCAATCTGTGGGTCCAGCGCACGGCGACCCGGAGGTGACCCGAATGACAAGCAACGAAACCGGCACCCACGGTGCCGTCCTGCAGGACAAGACCCCGCAGCAGGACGCCCCGGTCGTCGAACTGCGTAACGCGGGCAAGTCCTACGGCAACATCCGCGCCCTGCACGGCGTCGACCTGAAGGTGTTCCCGAGCCAGGTCACCTGTGTCCTCGGCGACAATGGTGCGGGCAAGTCGACCCTCATCAAGATCATCTCGGGGTTGCACCAGCACACCGAGGGCGAGTTCCTCGTCGACGGCGAACCCGTGCGCTTCTCCACCCCCCGCGAGGCGTTGGACAAGGGCATCGCCACCGTCTACCAGGACCTCGCCGTCGTCCCGCTGATGCCGGTGTGGCGGAACTTCTTCCTCGGCTCCGAGATCACCAAGGGCCCCTGGCCCGTACGCCGTCTCGACATCGACAAGATGAAGAAGACCGCCGACGAGGAACTGCGCAACATGGGCATCGTCCTCGACGACCTGGAACAGCCCATCGGCACCCTCTCCGGCGGCCAGCGCCAGTGCGTGGCCATCGCCCGCGCCGTCTACTTCGGCGCCCGCGTCCTCATCCTGGACGAGCCCACCGCCGCCCTCGGCGTCAAGCAGTCCGGCGTCGTGCTGAAGTACATCGCCGCCGCCCGCGACCGCGGACTCGGCGTCATCTTCATCACCCACAACCCCCACCACGCCTACATGGTCGGCGACCACTTCAGCGTCCTGCGCCTCGGAACGATGGAGCTCAACGCCTCCCGCGACGACGTCAGCCTCGAAGAACTCACCAACCACATGGCCGGCGGCACCGAACTCGCCGCCCTCAAGCACGAACTCGCCCAGGTCCGCGGCGTCGACGTCGAGGAACTCCCCGAAGCCGCAGACCTCACCGCACCCGTGGCATCCTCCGAAGGGAAGTCCTGACATGCCCCCTGTGCTGGACCGCATCCGGGTCGGATCGGCCCCCGACTCCTGGGGCGTCTGGTTCCCCGACGACCCCGTCCAGGTGCCCTGGGAACGCTTCCTCGACGAGGTCACCGAGGCCGGCTACGCGTGGATCGAGCTGGGCCCGTACGGCTATCTGCCGACCGACCCGGCCCGCCTCACCGACGAGGTGAACAGGCGCAACCTCAAGGTGTCCGCTGGCACGATCTTCACCGGTCTGCACCGCGGCCCCGCCGTCTGGGAGTCCACCTGGGAGCACGTCAGCCAGGTCGCCGGTCTCACCCAGGCCATGGGCGCCAAGCACCTGGTCGTCATCCCGTCCTTCTGGCGGGACGACAAGACCGCCGAGATCCTGGAGCCGCCGGAGCTCACCGGCGAGCAGTGGGCCCACCTGACCAAGGGTATGGAGCGGCTCGGTCACGAGGTGAAGGAGCAGTTCGGGCTCGACATCGTCGTGCACCCGCACGCCGACACCCACATCGACACCGAGGCCCACGTCGAGCGCTTCCTCGACTCGACCGACTCCGACCTGGTCAACCTCTGCCTGGACACCGGCCACTACGCCTACTGCGGTGGCGACAGCGTCAAGCTGATAGAGACCTACGGCGAGCGCATCGGCTATCTGCACCTCAAGCAGGTCGACCCGGAGATCCTCGCGGACGTGGTGAAGAACGAGATCCCGTTCGGACCCGCCGTCCAGCGCGGCGTGATGTGCGAACCCCCGGCGGGCGTACCGGAATTGGGCCCGGTCCTGACGGCCGCGCAGAAGCTGAACGTGGACCTGTTCGCGATCGTCGAGCAGGACATGTACCCGTGCGAGCCGGACAAGCCCCTGCCCATCGCGGTCCGTACCCGCAAGTTCCTGAGGTCCTGCGGCGCCTGACGACCCGAAAGGACGGCCGATCACCATGACTCAGCGTCCGCACACGCTCGGAGTCGCAGTCATCGGTACCGGAAAGATGGGCGCGGACCACGTCCGCCGTGTCCAGGAGGTCATCAGCGGGGCACGGGTGACCGCCGTCGTGGACGTCGACGCGGAACGCGCCAAATCGGTCGCCGCCCGCGTCGACGGCTGCACCGCCCACACCGACCCGGCCGCCGCGATGGCGTCGGCCGACGTCGACGCGGTGCTCATCGCCTCGCCGGGGCCCGCCCACGAGGCGGCACTCCTCACGGCCTTCGAGCACGATCTGCCGGTGCTGTGCGAGAAACCCCTCACCCCGGACGCCGCGTCCGCGCTGCGCGTCCTGAAGGCCGAGCAGAAGCTGGGCCGGCGCCGGGTCCAGGTCGGCTTCATGCGGCGCTACGACGCCGAGTACACGAAGCTCAAGGCCCTGCTGGAGACAGGCCAGTTGGGCCGTCCCCTGATGCTCCACAACCGGCACCGCAATGTCGCCAGCCCGCCCGGCTGGACGTCCGAGATGCTGATCAACGACTCGGTGACGCACGAGATGGACGTGACCCGCTGGCTGCTCGGCCACGAGATCACGGCCGTCACCGTGCTGGCCCCGACCCCGTCCGCGAACGCGCCGGACGGCATCAGCGACCCGCAGTTCGTCGTCTTCGAGACCGCCGGCGGGGCCATCGTCGACGTCGAGATCTTCGTCAACTGCGGCTTCGGCTACCAGGTTCAGGCCGAGGTCGTCTGCGAACGCGGCACCGCCCGCGTCGGTGACGGCCACGCCATGGTCACCAACGCCGCCGGCCGCTGGGGCGGCATCATCGCCCAGGACTACATCGAGCGGTTCGCGGACGCCTACGACCGCGAGGTGCAGGCCTGGGTCGACGCCACCCGGCGCGGTGAGGTCACCGGGCCCAGCACGTGGGACGGGTACGCCGTGGCCGCGGTGTGCGAGGCGGCCGTACGGGCGCTGGAGGAGGGCGGCCGGGTTCCGGTGGAACTGGTCGAGCGGCCCCCGCTGTACCGCTGACAACGAACTGAAGGGCCGGGGAACCTCCCCGGCCCTTCAGTTCGGTCTGCGTACTCAGCGCGCGAGCGCGCTACGCGGCCGCGGCTCGAACCCGGCAGCCCGGTAGGCCTCGTCGATCAGCGACATCGTCGCCAGCGCGTCGTCCGCGTCCAGCGCGAGCGGGGCGTCCCGGCGGATGTGCGCGGCGAGCGCCTCCAGTTGGTAGGTGTACGACGAGCGCGTGCCCAGCCGCTCCGTCCGCTCGCCCTGCGCCGTACGCACCACGACCCGGTCGTCGCGGTGCGGCAGCACGAAGTTCGGCGCGAACGCCTCGCCGTGCGAGCCGACGATCCGGCAGCTCATCTCCAGCTCGCCGAACGCCATATGACACCGCGCTGACGCGGTCGCCCCGCCGGGGAACTCCAGCTCGGCGTCCAGCCACTCGTCGACGCCCGGAGCCCCGGCCCGCTCCCCGCCGCGCGCGGAGACGAGGCGCGGCGCACCGCCGGCCCAGGGCGCGAGCATCCGCACCGCGTGCAGGCTGTAGCAGCCGAGGTCCATCACGGCGCCGCCCGCGAGGGGCAGCGACCAGCGCGGGTCCGGATCGCCCGGTGCCGGGATCGCGACGAGCGTCTCCACCCGCTGCAACTCGCCCAGTTCACCGCCGGCCACGATCTCGTGCAGGCGCCGGGTGACCGGGTGGAAGAGGTAGTGGAACGCCTCCATGAAGACGCTCCCGGACTTGGCGACCGCCTCCCGTACCTCGGCCGCCTCCTCGGCGTTGCTCGCCGACGGCTTCTCCGTCAGGACGTGCTTGCCGGCCGCGAGCGCGGCGAGATTCCAGGGCCCGTGCAGGCCGTTGGCGAGCGGGTTGTAGACGACCTCGACCTCGGGGTCGGCGAGCAGGTCGGCGTAGGAGTCCACCACCCGCTCCACGTCGTGCTCGTCGGCGAACGCCGCGGCGCGGGCCCGGTCGCGCGCGGCCACCGCCACGAGGCGGTGGCCGGTCGTCCGGGCCGGACCGACGAGGGAGAGCTCGGTGATGCGTGCCGCGCCCAGCACCCCGATGCGCAGCGGTTCCCGGCCCGAATCGTTCATCCCTGCCGTACCTCCTCGATCGTCACCGGACGGTGCTCGTGCAGCGACAGTGTGCAGGCGTCGGCGATCCAGCCCGCCTCCAGGGCGTCCTCGATCGTGCACGGCGAGGGCCGGGTACCCGCCACGACCTCGGTGAACGCGGTGAGTTCGGCGCGGTAGGCGGCGCTGAAGCGGTCCATGAAGAAGTCGTGCGGGGTGCCCGCCGGGAAGGTCACGCCCGGCTCGACCGAGCGCAGCGGCAGCTTGTCCTCCAGGCCGACCGCGATGGAGTCCGTGAAGCCGTGGATCTCCATGCGGACGTCGTGACCCCGGGCGTTGTGGCGGGAGTTGGAGACGACCGCGATCGTGCCGTCGTCCAGGGTGAGGATCGCGCCGGTGGTGTCGGCGTCACCCGCCTCCTTGATGTAGTCGGCGCCCCTGTTGCCGCCGACGGCGTACACCTCCCTCACCTCGCGGCCGGTCACCCAGCGGATGATGTCGAAGTCGTGCACCGAGCAGTCCCGGAAGATGCCACCGGAGGCGGCGATGTACGCGGCGGGCGGCGGCGCCGGGTCCAGCGTGGTCGAGCGGACCGTGTGCAGCTTGCCGAGCTCGCCGTTCTGCACGGCGGCGCGGGCGTTGACGAACCCGGCGTCGAAGCGGCGGTTGTAGCCGATCTGGATCGGCACGTCCTTGCCCTGGACGGCCTTGAGGACCTCGACGCCCTCGGCCATGGTCCTGGCGACCGGCTTCTCGCAGAAGACGGGGATGCCGGCCTCGACGCCGGCCAGGATCAGCGCGGGGTGGGCGTCGGTCGCCGCTGCGACGACGATGCCGTCCACGCCGGCGGCCAGCAGGGCCTCGGGCGAGTCCACGACCTCGGCGCCGAACCGCTCCGCGGCGGCCTTGGCGGCGTCCGCGAACGGGTCGGTGACGACGAGGGAGTCGACCGCGTCGAGTCCGGAGAGGGTCTCGGCGTGGAAGGCGCCGATGCGGCCGAGGCCGAGGATTCCGATACGCATGGTTCTGCTTCCTTGGGTACGGGGCTTGCGGGGGAGAGGTCGGAGCGCTGACGAAGATCTAGTCGAGGCCGCCCAGGACGTTCTGGTCCCAGTCGATCACCGATCCCGTGACCACCCCGGACCGCTCCGACAGCAGGAACACCACGAAGTCGGCGATCTCGTCCGGTTGTCCGAGCTTTCCCATCGGCAGCCCGGCGGCAGCCGACTCGCGCCAGCCGTCGTCGGCAGCGTGGAAGGCCTTCTGTGTGGCGTCCTCGCCCTCGGTGGCCGTCCAGCCGATGTTCAGGCCGTTGATGCGGACCCGGTCCCAGCGGTGGGCGTGCGCGGCGTTGCGGGTCAGGCCGATGAGGCCGGCCTTGGCGGAGACGTACGGGGCGAGGAACGGCTGCCCGCCGTGTGCCGAGGACGTGATGATGTTGACGATCGTGCCGGGCGCCTTGCGGGCGACCATGTCCTGGACGGCGGCCTGCATGGCGAAGAACGGCGCCTTGAGGTTGATCGCGATGTGCTGGTCGAACAGCTCGGGCGTGGTGTCGAGCAGGGTGCCGCGGGACGTCAGCCCCGCCGAGTTGACCAGGCAGTCGATCCGGCCGTACGCGTCGACGACCTCGGCGACGGAGGCCTTCGCCTGCTCGGCGTCCGACAGGTCGGCCCGCACGAACAGCGCCTTGCCCCCGGCGGCGGCCAGCTCGGCCACCAGGGCTTCACCGGGTTCGGTGCGCCGCCCGGTGACGGCCACGACCGCCCCCTCGCGCACGGCAGCCCGCGCGATGGCGGCACCCACGCCCTGGCTTCCGCCGTTGACGAGGACGACCTTGTCGTCGAGAAGTCCCATGTCTTTCCGGGTCCTTTCAGCTCTGGCGCCGCTCGGCGCCGGCCCGTAGCTCGTCCCGCAGAGCTTCGGGAGTCCATGCCTCGCGCAGCGCGCGCCGTACGGCGTCCGCCTGGGAGGGCGGGGCCAGGCCGTCGACCGGCGGGTCGCTGTCGAGGTTCGTGGGGAAGGGGTAGCCCTCGGCGCTCGCGGCGATGACGTTCGCCGCCCACGCCTCGTCCACGCCCGCGCGCGCCAGCAGCACGGGGTAGACGGCGTTCGTGACGGCCTCGCGGTCCACCGTCTCCATCGCCCGTCCGAACGCGGAGGACACCTGGAGGAGGTTCGCCATCCGCCGGATGTCCGCCGACCGGTTGGTGCCGGCCGCGTGGAACAGCGCCGGGTTGAAGAAGGCCGCGTCGCCCTGGGCGAGCGGGAGCTGGACGTGGTGCGCCTCGAAGTACTCCTGGAACTCGGGCAGTCGCCAGGCCAGGTAGCCCGGCTCGTACCTCTGCGAGTACGGCAGGTACATCGTCGGCCCGGACTCCACCGGCATGTCGCAGTGCGCGACGGCGCCCTGGAGGGTGAGCACGGGGGAGAGGACGTGGACATGGGCCGGGAAGGCGGCCGCGACCTCGTTGGGGAGGAAGCCCAGGTGGTAGTCGCGGTGCACGGTCTGCGCCGCGCCGCCCGGGTTGACGACGTTCACCTGCGAGGTCACCTGGTAGCCGGGGCCGAGCCAGGCGCGGGAGACCAGCGCGAGGATGTCGTTGGCGTAGTAGTCGGCGAACGCCTCGGGGTCGTAGAGGGCCGCCTTCTCCAGCGCGTTCCAGACCCGGTCGTTGGCGCCCGGCTTGGCGAAGTGGTCCCCGGCGCTCGCACCCGAGGCGCGCTGCTCGGCGATCAGGGCGTCGAACACGGCGCTCAGCCGGTCGGCGATCTCGGGGTTCGGGAAGGCGCCCCGGAAGACCACGATGCCCGGCCCGTCGGTGAGGGCGCGCACCAGCTCGGCCCGCACCGCCCTGCTGTCCTCGGCCTCGCGGAGGCGGTCGCTGTCGTAGATCAGGACGTTGCGCTCCACAGAGGAGGCGTACGGGTGGTCGGCGAGGTCCGTGGTCCGCTCGACCACCTCACGGAAGTCGGCGAGGTCGCAGTCGTGCTCGGACAGCCAGGCCCGGTGGTGTACGGGGGTGAAGGACATCGGTGTCCTCTCGGTGACAGGGGCGACTCAGCGATGCCATTCTTGTCATGACAATCCCCTCGAACAACCAGCAGGCGACCATCAAAAACCCCTCAAGGAGCCGTCGCATGGGCCACCCGTTCCCGATCCGTGAGATCGCCCGTCAGGCGGGCCTGAGCGAGGCCACGGTCGACCGGGTTCTGAACGGGCGGGGAGGGGTGCGGGAGAGCACCGCGCGCGAGGTCAGCCAGGCGATAGCCGACCTGGACCGGCAGCGCACACAGGTCCGGCTGGTGGGCCGTACCTTCATGATCGACATAGTGATGCAGACGCCGGAGCGGTTCTCCACGGCCGTACGGGCCGCCCTGGAGGCCGAACTGCCGGCCCTGCATCCGGCCGTCGTGCGTTCGCGTTTCCACTTCCGCGAGACGGGCCCGGTGGAGGAGCTGACGAGGACTCTGGACCGGATCGGCCGGCGCGGTTCGCAGGGCGTGATCCTGAAGGCCCCGGACGTCCCCGGGATCACCGCCGCCGTCGCGCGGCTCGCGGAGTCCGGCATCCCCGTGGTGACCCTCGTGACGGACCTGCCGTCCACTCCCCGCCTCGCGTACGTCGGCATAGACAACCGGGCCGCCGGGGCGACCGCCGCGTACCTCATGGACCAGTGGATCGGCGACCGTCCCGGCCATGTCCTCACGAGCCTCAGCAGCGGCTTCTTCCGCAACGAGGAGGAGCGCGAGATGGGCTTCCGCAGCGCCATGCGCGCCCGGCACCCCCAGCGCACGCTGGTCGAACTCGCCGAGGGACAGGGCCTGGACGCCACCCAGTACGACCTGGTGAGGGCCGCCTTGGAGCGCGACCCGGAGATCCGCGCGGTCTACTCGATCGGCGGCGGCAACATCGCCACGCTGCGGGCCTTCGAGGACCTCGGCCGACGGTGCGCGGTGTTCGTCGCGCACGACCTCGACCACGACAACACCCGCCTGCTGCGCGAGCACCGCCTGTCCGCCGTCCTCCATCACGACCTGCGCCAGGACATGCGCGAGGCCTGCCACATCGTCATGCGGGCCCACGGCGCGCTGCCGCCCGCGGGGCCCACGCTGCCGTCGGCGATCCAGGTGGTGACCCCGTACAACATGCCCACGCCCATCGGATGACGATCGCGGCCGCGCCCCTGGCGTGTACGCCCGCTCGACGCGCCCTGGCTCCCTACCGTCATGCGCATGTGGAAATCGAACCCGGACGGTGGGCCCGAACGGCTGCTGGCGCTCGCCGACGGCGTGTTCGCCATCGCCATCACCCTGCTCGTCCTTGACCTCACCGTGCCGCGGGAGCTGACCGAGCGGGAGTACCACGACGCGTTGCGCGACGTGCTCCCGGACTTCGGCGCCTACGCCCTCAGCGTGGTGGTGCTGGGCAGCTTCTGGCGCGACCACCGCAGCATCTTCCGCACCGTGCGCGAGGTCGACGGACAGCTCATCACCCTGTCCGTCTTCGGCCTGGGCATCGCGGCGCTGCTGCCGTTCCCCACCAGGCTGATCTCCGAGTACGGCCGGGACCCCGTCTCGGTCGCCATCTATGCCGCGTCGGTCGCGGCGCTCGGAGCCGCCCACCTCGCCATGGTCGCCGTACTGGCCCGGCGCCCGTGGCTGCGCGGCGACGTCACCCCGGTGGGCGGCTTCGGGCTCTACGCCCTCGATCTCGCCGTGACCGTGACGGTGTTCCTCCTCACCATCCCGCTCACGCTGGTCGCCGGGGCCGCCGCCGCGTGGTGGTGGCTCGTCCTGATCCCGCTCAAGTTCTTCGTCGGTCGGCGCGCCCGCCGGCGCGCCGACCCCTGACCGCCCCGGCTACGCGTCCACGGACACCCACGCGCGGCTCTCGGCCGACCGCGCCATCGCGTCCAGTACGGCGGCGCTGCGCACCGCGTCCTGAAGGGTGGCCCCGTGCGGGACGCCCTCGGCGACCGAGCGCAGGAAGCGGTACGCCTCGATGACCTTCAGGTCGTCGTAGCCCATGGCGTTCGCAGCGCCCGGCTGGAAGGCGCCGAACTCGCCGTCGCCCGGGCCGACGTACACCGTGCTGACCGGCTGGTCCTGGTAGGTCGTACCGCGGCTGATGCCGAGTTCGTTCATCCGGCGGAAGTCCCAGAAGACCGCGCCCTCGGTGCCGTGCACCTCGAAGCCGTAGTTGTTCTGCTCGCCGACCGAGACCCGGCATGCCTCCAGCACGCCGCGGGCGCCGGAGGCGAAGCGCAGCAGGCAGTTGACGTAGTCCTCGTTCTCGACCGGGCCGAGCTCGCCCCCGGTGGCGCGGCTGTGGCCGGCCGTGGCGCCGGTGGGGCGGGCCCGCTCCGGCAGGAAGATCGCCGTGTCGGCGGTCAGGGAGGCGATGTCGCCGAGCAGATGGCGGGCCAGGTCCGCGCCGTGCGAAGCGAGGTCGCCCAGCACCCCGCTGCCGCCGCGCTCCTTCTCGTACCGCCAGGTCAGGGCGCCGTCGGGGTGGGCGGCGTAGTCGCTGAAGAGGCGGACGCGGACGTGGGTGACGGTGCCGATCTCGCCGGCCGCGATGAGGTCGCGGGCCGCCTCCACGGCGGGTGCGTTGCGGTAGTTGAAGCCGACCGCGCCCTGGACGCCGGCCTTGGCGACGGCGTCGGCGACCGCCTGGGCGTCCGCGACGGTCAGGCCCACCGGCTTCTCGATCCAGATGTGCTTGCCGGCCGCCGCCATCGCGACGCCGATCTCGCGGTGCAGGAAGTTCGGCGCGGTGATGCTGACGGCCCGCACACGCGGGTCGGCGGCCACCTCGCGCCAGTCACGGGTCGTCGACGCGAACCCGAACTGTGCGGCGGCCTCCTCGGCCCGGCCCGGCACCTCCTCGGCGACGGTCACGAGCTGCGGACGCAGGGCCAGCTGCGGGTAGTGGTGCGGGACACGGGCGTACGCCTGCGTGTGCACCCGCCCCATCCAGCCGAATCCGACGACGGCGACACCGAGCGTATCCACCATTGCAGCCCTTCTCTGGCTTCCTTTGGACCGGTCCATCTACTGTCCAAATCACCTTGGGTGCGGCTCGGCGCCGGTGTCAACCCTTTCCCGGTCCCTTTGACAAGGTGAGCACCGCATGGAACGGTCCATGTTCATGAGAGCGCCGACGATCCGTGATGTGGCCGACCGGGCCGGCGTCTCCAAGTCGCTGGTCTCGCTGGTGCTGCGCGGTTCGGACCAGGTGCGCCCGGAGAAGCGGGAGGCCGTCCTGCGGGCGGTGCGCGAGCTCGGCTACCGCCCGAACGCCGCCGCGCGCAGCCTCAGTGAGCAGCGCACCCGCACGGTCGGCGTCCTCCTGAACGACCTGCGCAACCCCTGGTTCGTCGACATGCTCGACGGTCTGAACTCGCTCCTGCACGACAACGGCCTGCACATGCTGCTGGCCGACGCCCGGCTCAACCGCCGTACCGGACAGGACCCGACCGGTCCCTTCCTGGACCTCGGGGTCGACGGCCTGATCGTCGTCGGCACACTGCCGGACCCGGCCGCGCTCGGAACTGTCGCCGAGCGCCTCCCGGTGGTGGTGGCGGGCGCGCGGGAGCCGCGGCTGCCCGGCGTGGACGTCGTCTCCAACGACGACGAACGGGGCGCCCGCCTGGTCACCGAGCACCTCATCGGCCTCGGACACCGGCGCGTCGCGCACATCGCGGGGTACGGCGCGGTCGGTGAACTGCGCCGGCGCAGCTTCGAGGCGACCATGCGGGAGCACGGCCTCGCGGCCGAGGCGGTCGTCGAGGCGAGCGACATGACCGAGGAGGGCGGCTACCGCACCACGATCCGTCTGCTGAGCCGGGCGGACCGGCCGACGGCCGTCTTCGCCGTCAACGACATCGCCGCCATCGGCGCCCTGTCGGCGGCCGACGAGTCGGGCCTGCGGGTGCCGCGCGACCTGTCCGTCGTCGGCTACGACAACACGAGCATCGCCCGCCTGCGCCACGTCTGGCTCACCAGCGTCGACAACGCCAGCCACGAGGTCGGCCGGCGTGCGGCCCGCTGTCTGCTCGAACGGTTCGAGGGCGCCGGCGGAGCGGGCGAAGTCCGGCTCGCGGCACCGACGTTGGAGATCCGGGGCTCGACGGCGCCCCCGCTCACTGGTTGATCGCGTAGGCCTTGCGCAGTGTCTCGTGCACCGTCCACGTCGTACGGTCGCCCTCGCGCAGTACGGCCATGTCGCCGGGCCCCACCGTCAGCGTCGCCCCGCCCTCGACCTCGATGGTTGCCGACCCGCTGATGACGACGAACAGCTCGTCGGCCTCCGTGTCGGTGACCACGCCGGGCGTGATCTGCCAGATGCCCCGGATCTGACGCCCGTCCTCCGACTCCCAGACCACCTTGCCGGTCACCTCGGGCGTGCCGGCGACGATCTGCTCGGGGTCGAGGGGCTCGGGTTCGAGCTCGGCGTCGGGGATGTGCAGTACGAAGCTGTGCGTCATGCGGCGACCCTAGCCGGGGTGAGCGGGACGGAGGCGTGGACAGGGTGTGGGGTGTCGGCGGCCCCGGGCAGACACTCCGTCGTCACCGCGGACCTCCCGACTGCGCTCGGGACGGCCTTGCGCCCAATACGGCGGACAAAATTGTTGACAATTCTGTTTGGCTAGATTTACGTTCGACAGGCACTCACTCAGGGAGGGCACATGCCGAAGGAAGCCCGTCCGAGCACCGGAGAGCAGGCCAAGCAGCATGCGCTCGCGCAGCTGCGGCAGGCGATCCTGCACGGCGAGATGGCACCGGCGCAGCGGCTGGTGGAGAACGAACTCGCCGAGCAGTTCGGTGTGACACGGGCCAGCATCCGCGCGGCACTCATCGATCTGGAGGCACAGGGACTGGTCGAGCGCATCCGCAACCGCGGCTCGCGGGTGCGGGTGGTGACCGTGGAGGAAGCGGTCGCCATCACCGAGTGCCGCATGGTCCTGGAAGGGCTGTGCGCGGCCAAGGCGGCCGTCGCGGCCGGCGACGAGCAGCTGACCCAACTGGCGGACCTCGGCGCGGCGATGACCAAGGCCGTGGCCGACGGCGAGCCGATGACGTACTCGGAGCTGAACCAGGAACTGCACGCCAGAATCCGGGAGTTCTCCGGCCAGCGCACGGCCGTGGAACTGCTGGAGCGGCTCAACGCACAACTGGTGCGCCACCGCTTCCAGTTGGCGCTCAGGCCGGGGCGTCCGCAGCACTCCCTGAACGAGCACCTGGCCATGATCGAGGCGATCCGGGCCAGGGACCCGCAGGCGGCCGAGGCGGCCGTCCGCGCCCACCTCGCCAGCGTGATCGAGGCGCTGCGCGACTGAGTCGTACACGTCGCAGCACGACGGCGCGTCAGGGGGCGGGCGCACACCTGTCACCCAAGGAGAAGACCCGCAATGACGCACGCCGATGCGCCCCCGACCCCATCACGCTCGACCCTCGTCATCACCGCTCACGCCGGCGACTTCGTGTGGCGGGCGGGCGGAGCCATCGCCCTGGCCGCCTCCCGCGGCGAGAAGGTCACCATCGCCTGTCTGACCTTCGGTGAGCGCGGCGAGTCCGCCAAGGCATGGCGCGAGGGCAGGAAACTGGAGGAGATCAAGGCGATACGCCAGGGCGAGGCCGAACGTGCCGCCGCCACCCTCGGCGCCGAGGTCCGCTTCTTCGACGCCGGCGACTATCCGCTGCTCGCCACCGCCGAGCTGACCGACCGGCTCGTCGCCGTCCATCGCGAGACGCAGCCCGACGTGGTGCTCACCCACCCGGCCGAGGACCCCTACAACGGCGACCACCCGGCCGCCAACCGCATGGCCCTCGAAGCCCGGATCCTCGCGCAGGCCATCGGCTACCCGGGGGACGGCGGCATCATCGGCGCCCCGCCGGTCTTCTACTTCGAGCCGCACCAGCCCGAGATGAGCGGCTTCCGCCCCGAGGTCCTGCTCGACATCACCGAGGTGTGGGAGACCAAGCGGGCGGCCATGGAGTGCCTCGGCGCCCAGCAGCACCTCTGGGACTACTACACCGACCTCGCCGTCCGCCGCGGCGTCCAGCTCAGGCGCAACGCGGGACCCAACCTGGGACTGGCCCACGGGACCATGGCCGAGGCCTACATGCGCCCCTTCCCGCAGATCGCGAAGGAGCTGGCATGAGCGGCGTGATCGTCACCAACCCGCCCAGGGCTGAGCGTAGGGACGTCGACGCGCTGGCCGGCTTCGGCGTGGCGACGGTGAGCGAGGCGATGGGCCGAACCGGCTTGCTGGGACCGGGGATCCGCCCCGTCCAGCAGGGCGTACGGGTCGCCGGCACGGCCGTCACGGTGCTGAGCTGGCCCGGCGACAACCTCATGATCCACGCCGCCGTGGAGCAGTGCGGCGAGGGCGACATCCTGGTCGTCACGACGACCTCGCCCTGCACGGACGGTCTGTTCGGAGAGCTGTTCGCGACCGCCCTCCAGCAGCGCGGCGCGCGTGGTGTCGTGCTCAGCACAGGCATCCGCGACACCCAGGAGCTGCGGGACATGGGCTTCGCCGCCTGGTCCCGGGCGGTGTCCTCGCAGGGCACGGTCAAGGCCACCGGCGGCTCCGTGAACGTGCCGATCGCCATCGACGGCCAGGCCGTCCGCCCCGGCGACGTGATCCTCGCCGACGACGACGGCGTCGTGGTCGTACCCCGCGAGAGCGCTCGGGAGACGGCCGCGAGGGCCGAGGCACGCGAGGCCAAGGAGGCCGCGACCCGCGCCGCCTTCCTGAGCGGCCAACTGGGCCTGGACCGCTACGGGTTGCGGGAGACGCTCGTACGGCTCGGCGTGACGTACAAGTCCTATGACGAGTACGTCCGTGGGGAGGCACAGCCGTGACCGGGCCGGCGGCGGTCCGCTGCATGCTGATGCGCGGCGGCACCTCCAAGGGTGCCTACTTCCTTGCCACGGACCTGCCCGCCGACCCCGGCGCCCGCGACGAGCTGCTGCTGCGCATCATGGGCAGCCCCGACGAGCGGCAGATCGACGGCCTGGGCGGTGCGCACCCGCTCACGAGCAAGGTCGCCGTGGTGTCGCCTTCGTCGGACCCGGGAGCCGATGTCGACTACCTCTTCCTCCAAGTGACCGTCACCAAGCCGGAGGTGAGTGCTCGTCAGAACTGCGGGAACATCCTCGCGGGCATCGGGCCGTTCGCCGTCGAACGCGGTCTCGTCGCAGCGGGGGAGGAGCGGACCTCCGTACGCATCCGCATGGTCAACACCGGCGACTTCGCCACCGTGACCTTCCCGACCCCGGGTGGCCGCGTGGACTACACGGGGGATGCCGAGATCTCGGGCGTGCCCGGCACGGCAGCCCCCGTGTTGATCGAATTCCCGCCCGGCACAAGGCAGTTGCTCCCCACCGAGAACGCCCGTGACGAGATCGACGGCATCCCCGTGACCTGTGTGGACAACGGCATGCCGACCGTCCTCGTCCGGGCCACCGCGCTCAAGGTCACTGGCTACGAGACGCCCAAGGAGCTGGAGGAGGACCTGGCTCTCGCCGCCCGGCTGAGGAAACTCCGGCTGGCCGCAGGCAAGTTGATGGGCCTCGGTGACGTCTCGGACGCCACCGTCCCCAAGGTCACGCTCCTCGCCTCGCCCCGCAACGGCGGCGCGGTCACCACCCGCACCTTCATCCCGGTCCGCTGCCACACGTCGATCGGCGTGCTCGGCGCGGCCGGTGTCGCCGCCGGACTGCGCCTCGAAGGAGGCGTCGGCGCGGAGCTCGCGGAACTGTCTCCCGAGGGCGATTGGGTCCGCATCGAACACCCCACGGGCTACCTGGACATCGAGAGCAGCCTCGGCACCGACTCGGCGGGCCTGCCCACAGCCCGCCGTACGGCCGTTGTCCGCACCGCCCGCAAGATCCTCGACGGCACCGTCTTCCCCCGGTCCGCCGGGACGGCCCCACTCCCCGAACCCACCCCCGGAGGCCCCCGATGACCCCGCCGCTCGGCGACATCGCCCACATCGGCCACGCCCAGCTGTTCACCCCGGACCTGGACGCCAGCGTCGCCTTCTTCACCGACTACCTGGGCCTCACCGTCAACGGGCAGCACGGCGACAGCGCCTACCTGCGGACCTACGACGACTACGAGCACCACAGCCTGGTCCTCACCGCCCGCGACCAGCCGGGCCTCGGCCGGCTCGCCCTGCGCACCTCCAGCGAGGAGGCTCTGCACCGCCGTATCAAGGCGATCGAGGCCGCGGGCGGCTCCGGCAAGTGGGTCGAGGACGAGCCCGGCATCGGCAGGCTGTACCTGACCACCGACCCCGACGGGCACGAACACGCCCTCTATTGGGAGAGCGAGCACTACCGGGCACCGGCGGAGCTGAAGCCCGCGCTGAAGAACCAGCCGCAGGCCAAGCCCAACCGGGGCGTGGGCGTACGGCGGCTGGACCACGTCAACTTCCTGGCCGCCGACGTGCTCGCCAACGCCGAGTTCCAGGAACAGGTGCTGGGCGCCCGGCCCACCGAGCAGATCCGGCTCGACTCCGGGACCATCGCGGCCCGTTGGCTGACCTTCACCGACAAGTCGTACGACGTCGTCTACACCTCGGACTGGACCGGCTCCACCGGCCGGCTGCACCACATCGCCTTCGCGGCCGACACCCGCGAGGACATCCTGCGCGCCGCCGACCTCGCCGTCGACACCGGCGTGTTCATCGAGACGGGCCCGCACAAGCACGCCATCCAGCAGACGTTCTTCCTGTACGTCTACGAGCCCGGCGGCAACCGCATCGAGCTGTGCAACCCGCTCACGCGGCTGGTGCTGGCCCCGGACTGGCCGCTGATCACCTGGACCGAGGCCGAGCGGGCCAAGGGGCAGGCGTGGGGCCTGAAGACGATCGAGTCCTTCCACACGCACGGGACGCCGCCGGTCGCCTGAGAAGGCGCTCCGCGCCGGACGCTTACTTGAGCAGCCCTGAATTGTCGCTGAGATTGTTGACAAAAATGTTGACTCTCTCGCTCCCCGCTCCTTAGCGTCTGGCGCACAACGCACGAGAGGAAAACAAGGATGTCCTCCTCCCCCTCCCCAACCGCTCGCGTCGGCAGACTGGCCGTCCTCGCCGTCGGCCTGTGCTGGCTGGCCGTCCTCTTCGACGGCCTGGACATGTTCATCTACGGCTCGGTGCTGCCCCACATGCTGGAGCAGAAGGCCCTCGGCCTCACCCCGGACCAGGCCGGCGACCTGGGCAGTTACGCCACGTTCGGCATGCTGGTCGGTGCCCTGACCGCGGGCACGGTCGCCGACCGGATCGGCCGCAAGAAGCTGATGGTCGCCTGCGTCGCGCTGTTCTCGCTCGCCTCTGCTCTGTGCGCGACGGCGGGCAGCGTCGGGGTGTTCGGCCTCGGCCGCACGCTCGCCGGCATCGGCCTGGGCGGTCTGCTGCCGACCGCGATCAGCATGGTCTCCGACTACGCCCCGCGCGGCCGCGGCGCTCTCACCATCGGCATGCTGATGACCGGACACCACGCCGGCGGAATCCTCTCCGCATATGTCGCCCTCTGGGTCGTCGAACCCCTGGGCTGGCGGGCCGCGTTCTGGTTCTGCGTGCTCCCACTGCTGTTCGTGCCGGTCCTGGTCGGGTTCCTGCCGGAGTCGCTGAGCTTCCTGGTCGCCAAGGGTCGCGGCGAGGAGGCCGGCGAGCTGGCGCGGCGCTACGAGGTCGCGTTGCCGACCGCCCCCGCCCCCGCCGCCTCCGCCGCCGCCTCCGCCTCCGCCTCCGCCGACAGTCAGGTCGCCGCCGGCCGCTGGAACTCCCTGGCCGGCCTGTTCCGCGGCGGTGAGTGGAGCCAGACCCTGCTGTACTGGCTGGCCTCCTTCGGCGGGCTCCTCCTCGTCTACGGCGTCGCCACCTGGCTGCCCACCCTGATGCGAGGTGAGGGCTACAACCTCGGCTCCGCACTGACCTTCGTGGTCCTGTTCAACCTCGGCGGCATCGTCGGCATGCTCGTCGCCGGCCGCGCCGCCGACCGGTTCGGCGCCCCGCGGATCTCGGCGATCTGGTTCGCGCTGACCGCCGCCGGCGTCTTCCTGCTCAGCGTGCACATGCCGCTGGCGCTCACCTTCGCGGTGGTGTTCCTCACCGGGGTGTTCCTGAACAGCGCGCAGACCATGATCTACGCGACCGTCTCGATCCGCTCTCGCCCCGACAACCGCGCCACCGCCGTCGGCTGGACCTCCGGCATGGGCCGCTTCGGTGCCGTCTTCGGGCCGTGGCTGGGCGGCCAGTTGCTCGCCGCGAACAAGGGCGACTGGGGCTTCACCGCGTTCGCCCTGGCCGGCCTGTCGTCGATGGTCTTCATCGGGATCGCCGCACTGCGCGGCTCGCAACGGACCGCTGGGAGTGACAGCGAGCAGAAACTCGTAGGAGCACACTGACCGCCCGTCATATGTACTGACGAACCATATGTACAGATGAGCCGAACTGGGTTATACGACGGTCTCGCGTATTGTTGCGTCATATGCCCGTAGTGATGGAGGGCACCTCTCGGTGCGCCCGGGGCTGTTGAGTTGTTCGGTAAAGGGGGAGCAGGGACGTGACGGCACTTCTCGCGCTGGCAGCCGTCGTCGCGTTCATGGCCAAGGCGGGCCTGCCGTGGTGGGTGGTCGTGGCCGTGGCCCTGCTGATGTCGGGGTTCGGCGTAGGGAGGTCCGGGGGCCCGGGGCGAGGCTCCCGGACCACCCCGACGTCCGGCCCGGCGGCTCAGCCCATCTGGCCCTCGGCCGACCGGAGTTCGGTTGTTGTGCCGGTGGTCCCGGTGGTCCCGGTGAACGTGCGCGTCCCGTCCCCGGACGAGTACGGCATGCCAGTGGCGAGGGCCGGGACCCGCGTGGCCGAGGAGAGGCAACCAGTGGTCGCCAACGGGCAGAGCGGGCTGGGCTCTTAGGTCCCGCACTGCCCCGCCGCCCCGCCGCCTCGCCGTCCCGTCAGGCCTCGACGGCCTCCCGGATCCGCCGCGCGATGATCGTGTAAACGTCCCGCGCCTTCTCGTCGTCGATCCCGTCGTACCCGTGATCGGCGCCGCGCACCTCATGGTGGTCGACCAGCGCACCGACGCCCCGGAGCCGCTCCGCGTAACGCTCGCCCTCGGCCCGGAGCAGGTCGTACTCGGCGGTGATCACCAGGGCGGGCGCGATGCCTTTCAGAGCGGCGGTGTCCGAAGGGTGCGCCGGGGACACGAGCGGATCGAGGCGCCGCCGGACATCCGGGACGTACGACGTGTCGAAGACGTCGCCCATCCAGGGCCGCAGCAGCGGCTTGGCTATGGCGGCGCGCTTGTTCCGGACGCCCGTCGCCAGGTCGAGCGGCGGATAGTGCAGCACCTGGAGCGCGATCGACGGCCCGCCCTCCTCGAAGGCCTGCCGCGCCACGGCCGCCGCGAGCCCGCCGCCGGCGCTCTGCCCGCCCACGGTGAGCCGCCCGCCGTCCCACCCCTCCTCGGCCCCGTGCGCCGCGACCCACCGAACGATCTCGTACGCCTGCCGGGGCGGCGCCGGGAACGGATGCTGCGGCGCGACGACATAGTCCACGTTGATCACGACGGCCCCCGCCTCGGCGGCTAGGAACCGGCACAGCGGATCGTCCAGCTCGGTCAGCGTCATCACGTAGCCGCCACCGTGGAAGTTGACGTGCACGGGCGGGGCCGGCTCGTCATGGGCGGGCAGATACACCGTGGCCCGGGCGGGAGCGATCGACGTTGGGATCGTCAACTCGCGTATCCTGCGCGGACATTCGGGGAAGCGGGCGTGCGAGGCGGCGGCGGAGCCCCGGCCGCCGGAACGCCGGTCCGCCATGACGGTCACCCGCTGCATGACCTTGGCGACGAGGCCGGCCACCGCAGGCCGGGTCAGGAGGGACATATGGCTTCCGTTCGGTCGCGGCCCGGGGGCCTGCCCCGCAGCGGACCGGCCCTCCTTGAGTTAAGCAATTATAGGTAGCAGCAATAATGGGTCAAGAGGTCGGACCGGCTGGGGCGGGGCGCCCATGAGGTAGGGTTGACCTGCATGATCACGCGGTTCACCGCGCGGCAGGCATCGGGACGTGGCGCAGCTTGGTAGCGCACTTGACTGGGGGTCAAGGGGTCGCAGGTTCAAATCCTGTCGTCCCGACTGGAGACAGTCACAGGTCAGGGCCGGTTTCGGAGGTATCCGAAACCGGCCCTTGATCATTTCGCGAGCGCGGTGCGCGCAGCACAATCCTGCGCAGGACGTGGAGTTGGACTCCGGCGTCGGCCAACCAGGTGAGTCCGGTGTGCAGGAGGTCGTGGCGGCGCAGGTGTTCGTGGCCGAGCTTGGCGACGACGTCGTCCCAAGGTGTGGCGTCCCACTGTGTGGCGTTGCGCAGCGTGTGCTTGCGCGCCGCTGAGCTGCAGTGTTCTGGTCAGGGTTTCGCGATCGAGTCGGTCGAGATGCCGTGGTAGCCCGTCCGTGCGAACTCGGTGACGGCGGCTCAGCTTGGCTCGGCTCATCCCGGCCCGCCCAGGGCCCGCCGCACTGCGGCACCCCCCGAGCGGCCGCCGCCCCGGTCCCGGGACCGGCCCCATCCCGCCCCCCCTCAGCGAGCAGCCAACAACCCCCGCCCCCGCAGCACCCGCCGCTCCAGCGGGCTGAAGATCAGCAGGTCGATGGCGATTCCGACAAGGAGGATCAGGAAGATGGCCAGGAACACCTGAGGCATGCTGCTGTTGTTGCGGCCGTTCTCCAGCAACTGGCCGAGGCCGACGCCGAGATCGGGGGAGGAGGCGATGATCTCGGCGGCCATCAGTGACCGCCAGGAGAACGCCCAGCCCTGCTTCAGGCCGGCGAGATAGCCCGGGAGCGCCCCCGGCATCACGATGTGCCAGGCCTCGCGCAGCCCGGTCGCGCCCAGGGTCCGCCCGGCGCGCAGGAACAGCGGGGGGATCTGGTCGATGCCCGCGACGAGGCCGTTGGCGATGGACGGGACCGCGCCGAGCAGGATCACGGCGTACATCATCGAGTTGTTGAGGCCCAGCCAGAGCACGGCCGGCGGCACCCAGGCCACCGACGGCAGCGACTGAAGGCCCGACAGGATGGGACCGATGGCCGCCCGGACGAACCTCACCCGGGCGACCAGCAGACCGAGCGGCGTACCGATGGCGAGGGCCAGGAGGAATCCGAGGAGGCCGCGAGAGACGGATGTCCAGATGTAGTCGAGCAACGTGCCCTGGAGCCAGGCCTCGCGGACCTCGCCCCACACGTCGGACGGCGAGGCCAGCTTGTAGTCGGGGGCGACCTCGGCCCACACCAGCAACTGCCAGACCACCAGCACCAAAGCGACAGCGGTGACGGGCGGCAGCACTTTGCGGACCAGGGTCTCGCGCAACGGCGTACGGCCCACCTGCACCGCATCCAGCGCGTCGAGCCCGGCTTCAAGTCCCGCCAGATCGTTGGGATCCTGCGGCGCCCCGGCCGTCTCGGAGCCGTCCTTGGTGACGTCGACCTTGATGTCGACGCGGTTGTCAGTGCCGGCCATGGCGGCGGATCTCCCCACGCAGTTCTTCGGTGATCTCGACGGACAGCTCGGCGACTTCGGTGTCCTCGATACGACGCGGATGCGGGATGTCGACCGTCCACTCCCGGGCGATGCGGCCGGGGCGGGAGGACAGCAGCACCACGCGCTGGGCCAGGCGGACCGCCTCGCGGACGTTGTGCGTCACGAACAGCACGGACACCCCCGTCTCCCGCCAGATACGGGTCAGTTCGTCGTGCAGCACGTCCCGCGTGATCGCATCCAGCGCCGCGAACGGCTCGTCCATCAGCAGCAGCCGGCTGTCCTGGGCCAGCGCCCGCGCCAGGGCAACCCGCTGCCGCATACCGCCCGACAGCTCGTGCACCCGCTTGCCGTACGCCCCCTGCAGCCGGACGAGTTCGAGCAGCCGCTCCGCCTCGGGGCGGCGTTCCGTCTTGGCGACCCCGCGCAGCTTGAGCGCGAGCTCGATGTTCTTTCCGGCGGTCAGCCAGGGGAACAACGCGTGTTCCTGGAACATCAGGGCGGGCCTGCCGTCGGTGCCGATCGAACCGGCGGACGGCAGATCCAGCCCCGCGACCAGGTTCAGCAGCGTCGACTTGCCGCAGCCGGAGGCCCCCAGGAGGGTGACGAACTCGCCGGGTGCGACATCGAGGGTGATGTCGTCGAGGACGAGTTGCTGCCCGGCGGGGCCGGCGAAGGACTTCGAGACATGCGCGACACGCGCGGCATACGTCACCGTCGCGGCGTCCTCGGCGACCTTCGCGGTCGTGGCCGTCGGGGTGGCCATGGTCGTCACCTCCTGGGAACTGGGCGGATGCGGTGGTTACTTGACGCCGAGACCGGCGTCGTCGACCTCGTCCTTGCCGTCGGCCTTGAGGACCTTGTTGAGTGAGGTGAGGTCGTAGATGCCCTTGAGGTCGGGCTCCTCCAGCAGGCCGGCCTTCACCGCGTGCTCCGCCTCGCTGTCGAGGGTCGCGGCCAGCGGGTCGTCGAGGAAGGTGATCGACTTCCACGCCGGGTCGATGACCTCGGCGGGCAGGGCCTTTCCGGAGAGCTCTTCCAGGGCCTTGTTCGCGGAGGCCTTGGCCTTGTCCGGGTTGGCGTTGATCCACTCGTTGGTCTTCACCGAACCGCGCAGCACGGCCTCGACGACGTCCGGGTGCTCCTTGAGGAAGTCCTGCCGCACGATGATGTTCGTGATCACGAACTTCTTGTCCGGCCACAGGTCGGCCTCGTCCAGGAGCACCTTGCCGCCCTCGGCGACCAGCTTGGACGCGGTCGGCTCCGGCACCCAGGCACCGTCGATGGAGCCGGACTTGTAGGCGTCCGGCGTGATCTTGTTGTCGGTGCGGACGACCGAGACGTCACCCTTGCCGCTCTCCGCGTCGACCTTCCAGCCCTGCTCGGAGATCCAGTTGAGCAGCGCCACGTCCTGCGTGTTGCCGTGCTGTGGCGTGGCGATCTTCTTGCCCTTGACGTCCTTGAGGGACTTGATCTTCTCCGGGTTGACGACGAGCTTCACCCCGCCCGAGGCCGACCCCGAGATGATCCGCAGGTTCTTCCCGGCCGCCTTGGTGTAGCCGTTGATCGCGGGCGACGGGCCGATCCAGCCGATGTCGATGGAGCCGGAGTTCAGCGCCTCGATCTCCGACGGCCCGGCGTTGAACGTCGAGGGCTTGATCGTGGTGCCGCCGAGCTCCTTCTGGAACAGGCCCTCCTGGACGCCCACCAGCGCGGTGGCATGCGTGAGGTTGGGGAAGTAGCCGATCTTCACCTCGTCGACGGAGAGCTTCTTGGCGTCCGCCGCGACCTCGGCCTGCTTGCCGTCGTCGGTGGAGTCGGCGCCGTAGCCGCAGGCGGTCAGCAGCAGGGGGAGCGCCGCTATGGCGGCGAGGGTGCGCAGGGTGGTGAGCGGTCTTGCGGCAGACACGGAGGTGTCCTCTCGGAGGTGAGTGGCAGGTGAGTGACAGGGGGGTGCGGGAGTACGTCGGAGAACGGCGGCGCTTGCGCGGAGCACGGGCAGGCTCCGCGAACGGCTTCAGACGAGCCGACAGATGGCGCTGGACGTACGCGCGAAATCGATGTGGCGACGCGAGGTCAGAAGGGGCCGGACGAGGCCTGCGTGATCGCGCACAGTCATGGCCACCCCCACCCCACCGATTCCTAGTTTTCCTACCTGATTGATGGGGATCGTGGCAGAAGGCGGCGCTCACCCCAAGAGGGATTTCACATAGTGGACGTTGCCATCTCTCCCTTTGGGAACTGCGAGCTCAGGGCACACAGCAGTGCACGCGCCACCGCGTCGTTCTGGCGGAAGGCGGGGGCGTTCGTGCGCGGGCGGGCGAACGCGGCGACGGCCCGGCTGTTGGTGGGGGCGCCGAGGGCGATGCGGCGTGGGTGCGTGCCGCCGAGGGACGGGTCGAGGACGCGGCCGTCCGCGGCGGAGACGGCCAGCAGGCCGGAGCGGTGGGTGTGGGTGGGGTCGGCGATGACCTCCTCGGTGAGGGCGCCGGCCCGGTGCAGGTCACGCAGGAGGGGGTCCTCGGTGCGGTCGAGGGAGGGGCGGGGCAGATACGCCTCGATCAGGGCGGTGGCGTGGAGCGTGTGCCCGGGGACGGTGGAGCCGGCCGCGGTGAAGGTGCCGGTCGCCTCGTCGGTACCGATCCGGATGCCGGCGCCCAGGAAGCGGACGACCCCGGCCCGGGACAGGGCGAGCAGCTGGCGCAGCCGGAAGCCGGGCGGCCCGGAGGCCAGGAAGCTGAAGAACCCGTGCCACCAGCCGTCGAGCTGCTCGGCGACGGACCGGGCGGTCAGCCGTCCGCCGGCCACCAGGCGGGGCAGCTGCCCGTAGACGGAGAGCAGCGCGAGGAACGCCCCGAGGTCGGCACTGAACTCCGGGTCCTCGCGGCGGGCGACGTCCCGGGCGATCCGCTCCCGCAAGTGCGCCTGGAAGGCGTCCGGCGCGGGGAAGGCGAGACCGTCCAGGGGGTGGTCAAGTGTCTCGAAGTCCAGCCGGTCCGCCGGGTCGGGTACGGCCGCGGCGACGAGGCCGGCCATGTCGTCGGCGTACCAGTCCAGACGGTCGTAGGCGGCGACGAAGTCCGGCCAGGGGACGGTGGTGCGCTCGGGGTGGGCGTGGAAGAGCTCGTGGTAGTGGCCGAAGCCGATCTCCTTGGCCATCAGCGGCCACACATCGCGCCGCAGATCCAGCGGGCGCCCCTCGGCGAGCAGCGCATCGACCGCTTCGGGACCGAAGTGCCGGGGCAGCGGTGGCCTGGGGCCCTGGAGCTGGTAGCGGGTCTTGGAGTGGTACGGCACTCCCCGCCGCGATCCGACGTGGAGTACGGGCTCACGACCCGACGGCAGGTAGGTGAGGCTGCCGTCGGCCTCGGTGCGGTAGGTGCCGCCGCGGCCCTCGGTGAGCAGGGCCATCAGGTCGATGAAGGCGAGCCCGAAGCCGCGCAGGACGACGTGTTCGCCGGGCCGCAGTGCGGACAGGTCGGCGTCGGCGGAGAACTCGGGCGGCAGGTGGAAGCGGTGGTGGCGGCGGGCGAAGGCGGCGTGGGCGCGGTGTTCCGCGGCCGGGGTGGAGCCGATGTGTCCCTGGGCCAGGACCACGAGGTCGGCGGTGAGGGGTGTGGCGCGGCCGGCCAGGTGCACGTACTGCGGGCCGTCCGGGGAACCGGTGACCGCGGTCGCGGTCGTGCGGTGCCACTCGACCGTGACGGTGGGCGGCAGCTGGGCCAGCGCCCTGCGGAACACCCAGTCCAGATAGGCGCTCTGGGCCCGGCGGGTGGGGAAGTCCGTCCCGCCGAGCGAGCGCAGTTCGGCGAGCACCTCCGGGTCGGCGGGCTCGGCGTACGGCGCGTGGCGCGGACCCCGGCCGGAGAACTGGGCGGCCCACTCGGCGAGCGACGGTCCGGGCCGTACCGGACCGTCGATGGTGGACGACTCGTCGGTGAACATCGTGACGTCCTCCGCCATCGAGTTCATCCGCAGCAACGCGGACTGTTCGTCCCGCCATACCCGACCCGGCCCGGGCGGATGCGGGTCGATCAGATGGATGCGCAACTCCCCTTTCCCGTCCCACAGTTCGGGGGCGTTGGCGCCGATGCGCTCCAGCAGGCCCGTGGCACGCGGGCCCGCGCCCACGACGGCCAGGACCGCGGTGGCAGGGCTGCCGCTCACCGGTCACCGCCGATCGCCGGGCGGGCGTCCGCCGCCGTCGCCGCCCGCAGCCGAAGGCGCACAGCGGTCAGGTGGCCGCGCAGTCGCTGGAGCGGAGTGGGCGGCAGGGTGCGGGAGTTGCCGCGCGCGTAGTACCGCTCGACGTAGAACTGGCCCGCGCTCAGCACCGTGGTGACCGCGATGTACCACAGGGTGGCGACCATCAGCAGCGGGATGATCTGGTACGTCTGGTTGTAGATCAACTGCACCGAGTACAGCAGGTCGTGCACGGCCAGCACGCTGACGATGCTGGTGCCCTTGAGGGTGCCGATCAGCATGTTCCCGGCCGTCGGCACGATCGAGCGCATCGCCTGCGGCACGACGATCCGGCGCAGGGTGCGGCGTCTGCTCAGCCCGAGTGCCTGGGCGGCCTCGGTCTGCCCGGCGTCCACGGAGAGGATGCCGCCGCGCACCACCTCGGCGGCGTAGGCGGTCTCGTGCAGGGTCAGGCCGATGACGGCGGTGAGGGTGGGCCCGAGCAGATTGACCGTCTTGAAGGTGATGAATTCCGGGCCGAACGGGATGCCGAGGCCGAGCGTCGGATACAGGGCCCCGATGTTGAACCAGAACAGCAGCTGCACCAGCAGGGGCGTGGACCGGAAGATCCACACATAGCCCCAACTCAGGGTGCGCAGCACCGGGTTGGCGGAGAGCCGCATCACCGCGAGCAGGGTGCCCAGCAGAAAGCCGAGCACCATCACCACAGCGGTCAGCCACAGTGAGAGCAGCAGTCCGTCGAGCACGGCGGCGGTGGTGAAGTACCGGCCCACCACATCCCACTGGAAGGCGTCGTTGCGGATCACGGAGTTGAGCACCATCGCGAAGAACAGCAGCGCGACGGCGGCGGCCAGCCACCGGCCCGCGTGCCGGCGCGGGACGATCCGAGGCGGGTCGACGTCGACCGGCGGGGGACTCTTCGTGGCGGGACTGGACGTGAGATCGGGCGACGTGACCATGAGGAGGCTCTCCGGGAGAGGGAACGCAGGCGTGGGTGACCCCAGGGGCACTGGGTGCGGCCGGGGGCCGGCGTCATCACGCTCGCCACGTCCCTCAACGCGGCCGGATAGGCTGCCGCGCAACGCGGAGCCGATCCGCCGTCGATCGTATGTGCCCATGCCATCGATGTGTCAACAGCGGGCCGGGACGCGGATGTCCAGGCGTTCCGGTATCCGGGAGCTGCTTGACGGGGAGCACGATGTACTGCTCAATTGGTCGCATGACTGCCCAGCAGCGCTTGGTCTCGCGCGATTACATCGACTTCGGTCGAGTGTGGTCCGCGGCGTGTTGCGCCTGACTCGGCAGCGGGCCCTCTGACCGGCCCTTCCCTCCCTCGGTGACCCCGTCGCGGGCCGAGTTCTCCTTTCTGCGCGCGCTGCCGCAGCACCACTTTCCGACGCTTTGCGTCGTCACGTTCGCATTGAATTCACTCGCCCCATTCACCTTTGCGTACCAGGCAGTTCAGTCATGCCTGCCCGCCCGCGCATTACCCGAGAGGTCATTCCCATGCCCGTGGAGTTCCTCGGTATAGCCGCCACGAACAACGGCTCCGAAACCACGCCGCGCTCCGGCGCCGCCTTCGACAAGGACTACACGCTCCGCCTCGCACGGGCGCACGAGGACCACGACTGGGACCGGGTGCTGTTCGCCTACGGCTCGGGATCGCCGGACCCCGCACCGGCCGCCGCATACATCGCCAGCCGGCTGGACCGCCTCCAGATCCTGCTCGCCCACCGGCCCAACGTCTCGTACCCCACCTTCGCCGCGAAGACGTTCGCCACCCTCGACCAGATCAGCGACGGCCGGCTGACCGTGCACTTCATCACCGGCGGCAGCGACCACGAGCAGGGCCGCGAGGGCGACACGCTCACCAAGGACGAGCGCTACTCCCGCACCAGCGAGTACATCCGTATCGTCAAGAAGATCTGGACCACCCACGAGCCGTTCGACCACGAGGGCGAGCACTACCGCTTCCGCGACTTCGTCAGCGACGTCTTCCCGGTCCAGCAGCCCCGCCCCAACGTGTCGTTCGGCGGTTCGTCGCCCGCCGCGCTGGCCGCCGGAGGCGCCGAGGCCGACATCTACTGCCTCTGGGGCGAACCCCTGGCGAAGACCGCCGAGCAGATCGAGAACGTGCAGGCCGCCGCGAAGGCCGCGGGCCGTACCGACGTGCCCCGCATCCAGGTCGCCTTCCGCCCGATCATCGCCCCGACCGAGGAACTGGCCTGGGAGAAGGCGCACCGCACGGTCGGTGCGATCAAGGCCCGCAGGGAGCGGGGCGAGGCGATCACCAAGCGCCACAACGGACACGTGCAGCCGCAGAACACGGGCTCGCAGCGCCTGATCGCCATCGCCGAGGCCGGGGAGCGGTACGACCGCGCCCTGTGGACCCCGACCGCCGCCGCGACCGGCGGCGCGGGCAACTCCAACGCCTTGGTCGGCACCCCGGAGACGGTCGCCCAGGCGCTCCTCGACTACTACGACCTCGGCGTCGACATCCTCTCCGCCCGCGGCTACGACCTGCTGGGCGACGCCATCGACTTCGGCCGGCACGTGATCCCGATCGTCCGCGAGGAGGTCGCCAAGCGCGACGCCGAGCGGGCGGCGCGCGGGACGCGGACCCCGGTGGCGGTGAACGCATGACCTCCGCACCGGAGTTGACGGTCATTGAAGTGCCCGTCTCCGACACCAGGGTCGAGCCGCTGCTGCGCGAACTCGGCGACGAATACTCCAGACGCTACGGCCGGGACGCCCACGCCGAGCTCGCACGCTACCCCGACGAGGAGTTCACGGCGCCGCACGGCGGCGTCCTGCTGCTCCTCGTCGAGGCCGGAGAGCCGGTCGCGGGCGGCGCCTTCCGCCGGTACGACCCGACCACCGCGGAACTGAAGCGGATCTGGACGCACTCCGCCCACCGCCGACGTGGCCTCGCCCGCCGCGTCGTGGCCGAACTGGAACGCGAGGCGAGCGACCGGGGATATCGCCGCGTGTACCTGACCACCGGACCACGCCAGCCCGAGGCCCGCGGCCTGTACCTGGCCACCGGCTACACACCGCTGTTCGACACGGAGGCCGACCCGGAGACCATCGGCCCGCTGCCCTTCGAGAAGCACCTCGCAGTGCAGGAACGCACGGGAAAGGCCCCCGCCCAGTGAACATCCGCACGCTCGGAACCCGGCTGCGCGGCACCGCCGCCCTCGCTCTGCTGCCCCTGCTCGCGCTGACGGCCTGCGGCTCCGGCGACACCAGCGGCACGGCGGCAGCCGGTGCGGAGGCCTCTCCCGCACCGACCGACGACCCGGTGGCCACCGTCCCCAAGGTGGACTCCGCCGCCGCCCTGCTCCCCGCAGACGTACGCAAGGCGGGCAAGCTGCGCGTCGGCAGCTCGGTCGGATTCCCGCCCGGGGCCTACTACCCGAACGGCACGGACAAGGCGCCCGCCGGCCAGGACATCGACCTCGCCGACGCGGTGGCCAAGGTGCTCGGCGTCGGGCTGGAGCGTCAGGACGCCTCCTTCGAGACGATCCTGCCCGCCCTCGGCAGCGGCAAGTACGACTTCGGCACGGGCAACTTCGGCGTCACCGGCGAGCGCCTGAAGACCATCGACTTCGTCACCTACATCAACGACGGCCAGGGTTTCGCGGTGAAGAAGGGCAACACCGCCCTCAAGGCGAAGGTCACCGACCTCACCCAGCTGTGCGGGCTGACCATCGGCACGGGCGCCGGCACCACCTTCGAGGCGACCCTCACCGCGCAGAAGGGGGTGTGCGCGAAGGCCGGCAAGAAGCCCTACGACGTCAAGGTCTACTCGGAGAACGCGGCCACGCTCACCGCGCTCCAGCAGGGCCGTATCGACGTGATCATGTCGACCATCAACGGCCTGCGCTACCAGGCGGCACAGCCCGCGTCGCAGACGGCCTTCCTCGGGGAGTTCCACCGCCTCGACGTCGGCTTCGCGTTCAAGAAGGGCTCCCCGCTCACCGAGGCCTTCCGGGCAGCCGTCAACGAGCTGATCGAGAACGGCACCTACGCCCGGATCCTCAAGAAGTGGGGCACCTCCGCCTCCGCGATCGACACGTCGCGGATCAACCCGCCCGAGCACGTGTGACAAGACCTATGGAGAAGACATGAGCGACGTCATGGTCGACGTCCACGGCGTCCACAAGAGCTTCGGCCCGCTGGAGGTGCTGCGCGGCGTCGACCTGCAGGTCCGCGCCGGCCAGGTCACCGTGATCCTCGGCCCGTCCGGCTCCGGGAAGTCCACGCTGCTGCGCGCCATCAACCACCTGGAGAAGGTCAACCGTGGCTGGGTCAGCATCGACGGGGAGCTCATCGGCTACCGCCGCTCCGGGAACAAGCTGCATGAGCTGAAGGAGAAGGAGGTCCTGAAGCAGCGCACCAACATCGGGTTCGTCTTCCAGAACTTCAACCTCTTCCCGCATCTGACCGTCCTGGAGAACATCGTCGAGGCTCCTGTCTCCGCACTGCGCCGCCCGCGCAAGGAGGCGGAAGCGACCGCCCTCCGGCTCCTCGACCGGGTCGGACTCGCGGACAGGGCCGACACCTACCCACGCCGGCTCTCCGGCGGCCAGCAGCAGCGCGTGGCCATCGCCCGTGCGCTCGCCCTGGAACCGAAGGTGCTGCTCTTCGACGAGCCCACCTCCGCCCTGGACCCGGAGCTGGTCGGCGAAGTCCTCGACGTCATCAAGGACCTGGCGGGCAGCGGCACCACCATGATCGTCGTGACCCACGAGATCGGCTTCGCCCGCGAGGTCGCCGACACCGTGCTGTTCATGGACGGCGGAGTCGTCGTGGAGCAGGGACCGCCCGCGGAGGTCCTGGACAACCCGCGTCAGGAGCGCACCCGCACCTTCCTCGCCAAGGTCCTCTGAAGGCGCGCGTACCTCAACTCCGCGCCGAATACGCTCCGTTGACACCGCAACACTGGGCGTGTTTGCATCGCGCCATGCCGCCGCTGGAGTCTCTGACGCGCCGCCGTGCCGTGGACCTCGTACGCGTGGCCGCCGCGCTGTGTCGGTTCCCCGGGTGACACACCCTCTCCCGGCCACGCCTCCCACAGTCGTACCCGCTGGTGTCGTTGGCTGGCAGCCCGACCCGCGCCGCGCCGCTACGCCCTCACGCCCGGTCTCACCCTCCGGCCTGACCATCGATGACGAGGACCCGTCATGCCCGCATCCCCTGCACCCTCATCACCCCGTCCCGCGTCCCGCGTCGACGAGACCGCCTACGACCGCCGCAGACTGCGCCAGTGGCTCGCCGGCGATGCCCGGGCGGACGGGGTCAGCCGCCGCCGGCTGCTCACTCTGCTCGCCGCCACAGCGGCCGCGACCGCGCTGCCCGCGCCGCGTCCGGCGCACGCGGCCGACACCCCGATCGTCAAACCGCTGCCGCCCGAGTGGTTCATCCAGCGCGGCACCAACGCGGAGACCCGCTGGGAGGCGCTGCGCGGAACGGGCCATCACACCCCCAACGAACTGTTCTTCGTACGCAACCACACGGCGACACCCGTGCTGGATGCCGCCGACTGGCGGCTGAGACTCTGGGGTGACGGGCTGCGCGGCAAGCCCTCCGAGGGCCGCCCGGTCGAGTTCGGGTACGACGATCTGCGCGCCCTGCCCGCCGTCTCCCGGACCGCGTTCGTCGAGTGCGCCGGAAACGGCCGCACCTACTACACCACCCAGCAGCAGGAAGCGGTCACCGGAACCTCGTGGACGCTGGGCGCGGTCGGCGTGGCGCGTTGGCGCGGCGTGCGCCTCGCCGACGTACTGCGCAAGGCCGGGCTGTCCCCGTATGCCGTGGATCTGCAGCCGCGCGGGCTGGACGCCGAGTACGTCAGCGGTGGCGAGAGCCTCGGCCGGGTGCGCCGGCCGCTGCCGTTGGCCAAGGCGCTGGACGACGTCCTGCTCGCCTACGAGATGAACGGCGAGCCGCTCCCGTACGACCACGGGTATCCGGTGCGGGTGCTGGTGCCCTCGTGGGTGGGGATCGCGTCGATCAAGTGGGTCGGCGACATCGAGGTGTCCGCACAGCCGCTGTTCTCGCCGTGGAACACCACCTTCTACCGGCTGTTCGGCTCCGCCCACCCGGCGGAGGGCAGCGCGCCGGTGACCCGGCAGACCCTCAAGAGCGTCTTCGAGCTGGCGAGCGGCGCGACCTTCCCGGTGGGACGGGGGCAGGTGCTGCACGGTCGCTCCTGGTCGGGCGCGGGCGCCGTCGCGCGGGTCGATGTCAGCACCGACGGCGGTGCGAGCTGGCGCACGGCCCGGCTGCACGACCGGCCCCGAGCCGACACCTGGACCCGCTGGTCCGTCACCTGGAAGCCCGACGCGACCGGTGCCACCCACCTCCTGGCCCGTGCCACCGACACGGCCGGTCGCCGCCAGCCGGACGTCGCCGTGCCCAACACTCAGGGCTATCTGTTCGACGCGGTGGTCCGGCATCCGGTGACCGTGATCTGATCGGACAGCTGCACGGCGGGGCGCTTCACGAAGGGCCGGTTCACGAAGGGGCGCCGTGCGCCCGCGCGTTGCGCACGAACAGCCCGTGCAGATCGCGGACGGCCCGGGGAACCGGGCCGGCCGGACGGCTCTGCAGAACCAGAAGCACGTCGGTCGCGTCGCCGGCGAGCGGCCGTACGGTGATCGCGCCCCGCCGCGAGCGCAGCGAATGGGGGTCCCCCCGGCCGAAGGCTGGGGGAGGGTCCCCGATGACACTGAAGTCGGGCAGCACGGTCGCCCCCAGTCCCTCGGCGACCATCAGCTTGCCCATCTCGGCGCCGTCGGTGGAGTACGAGAAGGACGGCGTACGACCGCCGAGCAGCCGGTGCACGAAGCGGTGCATGACATAGCCGGACCGCATCACCACCAGCGGTTCGGCGAGCATGCTGTCCGCGTCCACCGCCTCCAGGGCGGCCAGCGGACTGTCCGGACGCACGCACACCACCGGCCGGCCGCGCAGCAGTTCGGTGGTCTCGAAGCCCGGCGGCATGTCGTCGCCCCCGAGGTAGTTCACCAGCCCCAGATCGAACGCACCCTCCAGCAGCCCGCGCTGGATCTCGGACTGCCGTGCGCCGACCAGTTCGACCTGGGTGGCCTGGTGCGAGGCCCGGAACTCCCGCACCGTCGGAATGACCAGCGAGACGGTGGCCGTGTTGACGGTGCCGAGCCGGACCATCCGGCTGATGCGGTGCTGGTCGCCGGCCGCGCCGCGCAGCCGGTCCACCGCGTCCAGCACGCTCATGATGTGCGGCAGCAGCTCCCGTCCCTCGTCGCTGACCTTCGCACCGGACCGCTTGCGCTCCAGCAGGTCCACGCCGAGCTCACGCTCCAGATTGCGCACGGTCTCGCTGAGCGCCGGCTGGGACAGATGGAGTTCCTCGGCGGCGCGCCGCAGCGAACCGAGTCGCGTGACGGCGGCGATGTATTCGAGCTGTTCGAGACGCACGCCAGGAGCGTGACCCGGGCCGCGCGCCGCGTTCAAGGGAAACCCTGTCACAACCTCGTGAATACCGACTCTCAGTATGTGGAATCCCAACCGGGCATTCTTGACCTCCCGGAGTAACCGCTGCTTTGATCGATGGCATGAAGCGACAGGACCTCACGCGGCGACGCCATGTCGACCTCGCGCGTGTCTCCAGCTCCTGCTGTCGCTGTCGGGTCTGAGCGCACCGAGGGAAACCCTCGCACTCGCGCCGCTCTCTTCGTACATTTCACTCCCGGCCGATTTCCGTGGTGATTTCGGCTTTCCCCGGGACGGCGATTCCGCACGCCTGAATCCCGATCACTGAACACGTTTCCCTGCCACGCACGCGCCCTTTTCGCGTGCGCAGTCATGCCAGGAGTTCCCCATGCCCGTACCGCCCGGATCCGACCCCCTGCGCTTCGCCTACTGGGTGCCGAACGTCAGCGGCGGCCTGGTCACCAGCACCATCGAGCAGCGCACCGACTGGGGCTACGACTACAACCGCGAGCTCGCCGTCCTCGCCGAGAACAACGGCTTCGACTACGCCCTCAGCCAGGTCCGCTACATGGCCAGCTACGGCGCCGAGTTCCAGCACGAGTCGACCAGCTTCAGCCTCGCCCTGCTCCTCGCCACCCAGCGCCTGAAGGTCATCGCCGCCGTACACCCCGGTCTGTGGCACCCCGGCGTCCTCGCCAAGCTCGGTGCCACCGCCGACCACCTGTCGAACGGCCGCTTCGCCGTCAACGTCGTCAGCGGCTGGTTCAAGGGCGAGTTCACCGCCCTCGGCGAACCCTGGCTGGAGCACGACGAGCGCTACCGGCGCGCCGAGGAGTTCATCAGCGCGCTGCGCAGCATCTGGACCGAGGACCACGCCGAACTCGCCGGGGACTTCTACCGGGTACGCGACTTCACCCTCAAGCCCAAGCCGCTCAACACCCCCGAGCGGCCGCACCCGGAGATCTTCCAGGGCGGCAATTCCACCGCCGCCCGCGCCATGGCCGGCCGTGTCTCCGACTGGTACTTCAGCAACGGCAAGGACTTCGACGGCGTCACCGAGCAGATCAACGACGTCCGCGCCTCCGCCGCCCGAGCGGGCCGCAGCGCACCGAGGTTCGGGCTCAACGGCTTCCTCATCGCCCGCGACACCGAGGCCGAGGCCCGCGAGACGCTCCGCGAGATCGTCGCCAAGGCCAACACCGAGGCCGTCCACGGTTTCCGCGACGCCGTCCAGCAGGCCGGTCCGTCCACCGCCGACGGCAAGGGCATGTGGCAGGACTCCAGCTTCGAGGACCTGGTCCAGTACAACGACGGCTTCCGCACGGGCCTGATCGGCACGCCCGAGCAGATCGCCGAGCGGATCGTCGCCTACAAGCGGCTCGGCGTCGACCTCTTCCTCCTCGGCTTCCTGCACTACCTGGAAGAGGTCGAGTACTTCGGCAAGCGGGTGTTGCCCCTTGTCCGCGAACTGGAGGCCCAGGAGGCCGAGTCGGAGCCCGTCGCCGCCGCCCACGTCTGACCGCCACCCACATCCGCGCCCCCACCCGAAACGAAAAGGGGTTCCCATGAGCACCGCCGCACCGGCCGACTGGAAGACCGCCCCCGCCCCGAAGGACACCGAGGGCTGGCTCGCCCGGGCCGCCGAGGTCGCCGCAGTCCTCGCCACCGACGCCGCCGCCCGAGACAAGGCCGCCGCCACCCCGTACGCCGAGGTCCAGCTGCTGAAGGACGCCGGCCTGGTCACCCTGCTCGGCCCCGTCGAGCACGGCGGCGCGGGCCAGGACTGGCCCACCGCCTACCGCGTCGTCCGCGAGGTCGCCAAGGCGGACGGCTCCATCGGCCAACTGCTCGGCTACCACTACCTGTGGAACTGGGCCGCCCGGCTGGTCGCCACCCGCGAACAGTGGGAGCACGTGGAGGCCGAGGCCGCCCGCAACCAGTGGTTCTTCGGAGGCGCGGTCAACCCGCGCGACGAGGACGTGGTGGTGAAGGACGAGGGCGACACCCTCACCTTCACCGGCCGCAAGTCCTTCTCCACCGGCAGCAAGGTCTCCGACGTCACCGTACTCGAAGGCGTCCTGGAGGGCACCGACGACCACGTCTTCGCCATCGTCCCGTCCGACAGCGAGGGCCTGGCCTTCCACGACGACTGGGACAACATCGGCCAGCGCCTCACCGAGAGCGGCGGCGTCACCCTCGACGCCGTACGCGTCCCCTGGTCGGCCGCCGCGGGCTACGTGGACAAGAGGTTCCGGCCGCGCGTCTACAACACCCTGAACGTGCCGACCATCCAGCTCGTCTTCGTCAGCTTCTACCTCGGCATCGCCGCAGGCGCCCTGGAGACCGCCGCCGGCTACACCCGGACCAAGTCCCGCGCCTGGCTGCACGGTGGCCATGAGCACGCCGTCGACGAGCCGTACGTCATCGACACCTATGGCGACCTCACCGCCAAGCTGTGGGCCGCCGAAGCGCTGGCCGACGCCGTGGCCGCCGAGGGCCAGAAGCTGCACGACGACCCGGACGCGGTCACCGAACGGGCCCGCGGCGAGTTCGAGGTACGGGTGGCCGCCGTGAAGGCCCGTGCCACCGATGTGGCCCTGGAGGTCACCAACCGCATCTTCGAGGTGACCGGCGCCCGCGCCACCGCCTCCGCCGAGGGCCTGGACCGCTTCTGGCGCAACGTCCGCACCCACACCCTCCACGACCCCGTCGCCTACAAGCGCCGCGAGATCGGCCGCCACGTCCTCACCGGCGAACTGCCGCAGCCCACCTGGTACTCCTGAAAGGTCCTCCCATGGCCACCATCCTCTCCGTCTCCGGCAGCCCCTCCGCCACCTCCCGCACCGCGCGCCTGCTGCGTCACCTGGACGACCGGATGATCGCCCAGGGACACGACGTGATCCCGCTCGACGTTCGCGCGCTCCCGCCGGAGGCCCTGCTGCACGCCCAGTTCCGGCACCCGGCCATCGTCGAGGCGACCGCCCTCTTCGAGCGGGCGGACGGCATCGTGATCGGCACGCCGGTCTACAAGGCCGCCTACTCCGGCCTGCTGAAGTCGCTGCTCGACCTGCTCCCGCAGTACGCGCTGGCGGGCAAGACGGTCCTGCCGCTGGCCACCGGCGGCACCACCGCCCACGTCCTGGCCATCGACTACGCCCTGCGCCCGGTCCTGAACTCCATGGGCCCCGCCCACATCACGCCGGGCTGGTTCACGCTCGACAAGGAAATCACCGTTGCCGACGACGGCACCCTGACCGTCGCGCCCGGCGCCGCCGAGGCCCTGGCCCAGGTCACCGACCAGTTCTCGCTCGCCCTCGGCGGCCGTCCGACGGTGCTGGCGGCCACCGGATGACCGCGGCGACCGTGCTCGCCGGCGACGCCGAGGCCCTCGGCGTCGCCGCCGACCTGGCCGCGGACTTCCGTAAGGACGCCGCCGAGCGGGACGCGCGGCGCCGGCTTCCGCACCCGGAACTGGAGCGGCTGTCCGCGTCCGGGCTGCTGGGTGTGACGGTGCCCGCGGAGTTCGGCGGCGCGGACGTCCGTACGGAGACCCTCGCCGAGATCTTCCGGCTGCTGGCCTCGGCCGACGCCAGCCTCGCCCAGATCCCGCAGAGCCACTTCGTGTACGTGGGCGTGCTGCGCCGGCAGGGGACGCGGGAGCAGCAGGAGTTCCTCTTCGGCGAGGTACTGGCGGGAAAGCGGTTCGGCAACGCCCAGTCCGAGGCGGGCACCAGCCACGTCCAGGACATCCGTACCCGGCTCAGGCGTCGCCCGGACGGTTCGTACGTCCTCGACGGCGTCAAGCACTACTCGACCGGCGCCCTGTTCGCCGACTGGATCCCCGTCCTCGCCCGCGCCGACGACGACAACCTGCACGTGGCGTACGTGCCGCGGAACGCACCCGGCCTCACGGTCGTGGACGACTGGGACGGCATGGGCCAGCGCACCACCGCCAGCGGCACCGTCCGCCTGGAGTCGGTGCCCGTGCCCGCCGACCGCGTGGTGCCGCACCACCTCACCTTCCGCGGACCCCAACTCCACGGCGCCGTGGCCCAGTTGCTGCACGCCGCCATCGATGCGGGGATCGCCTCCGGAGCGCTGGCCGAGGCCGTGGAGTTCGTCCGCACGAAGAGCCGCCCCTGGTTCGAGAGCGTCGACGAAGGCCACGCCACCGCAGCCGACGACCCGCTGCTGATCCAGCGCTTCGGCGAACTGGCGATCCGAGTGCGGGCCGCCGACGCGCTGCTCGTCACCGCGGCACGCTCCGTGGACGCCGCCCACGCCGCCCTGACCGACGACTCGGCAGCCGAGGCCTCGATCGCCGTGGCAGCCGCCAAGGTGACGGCGGCGGAGGCGGCCCTGGAGGCCGGCAGTGCCCTCTTCGAGGTGGCCGGCACCCGCTCCGCCCTCGACTCGCTCGGCCTGCACCGCCACTGGCGCGACGCCCGCACCCACACCCTGCACGACCCGGCCCGCTGGAAGGTCCAGCACATCGGCCGCTACGTGCTGAACGGCACCAGGCCGCCCCGGCACGGCCTGCTCTGACGACCGTTCCCCCCCACCCACCTTCCCGATCGGAGCCCCGCGTGTCCCTCACCTTCCACTGGTTCCTGCCCACCAACGGCGACAGCCGCCACGTCGTCGGCGGCGGGCACGGCACCCCCGCGTCGGCATCCGGCCGGGACCGGCCGCCGACGGTCGCCTACCTCAGCCAGATCGCGCGCGCGGCGGAGGACCTGGGCTTCGTCGGCGCGCTCACCCCCACCGGCGCCTGGTGCGAGGACGCGTGGCTGACCACCGCCATGGTCAGCCAGCACACCGAGCGCCTGAAGTTCCTGGTCGCCTTCCGGCCCGGCTTCGTCTCGCCGACCCTCGCGGCGCAGATGGCGGCCACCTTCCAGCGGCAGTCCGGCGGACGGCTCCTGCTGAACGTCGTCACGGGCGGCGAGAACCACGAGCAGCGCGCCTACGGCGACTTCCTCGACAAGGACGACCGGTACCGACGTACCGGTGAATTCCTGCAGATCGTGCGGGAGTTGTGGGAGGGCAAGACCGTCGACCTGGTCGGCGAGCACCTCCAGGTCGAGGACGCGAGGCTGGCCCGGGTGCCCGACCCGGTCCCGGAGGTGTACTTCGGCGGCTCCTCACCGATCGCCGGGGAGATCGCCGCCCGGCATGTCGACGTCTACCTCACCTGGGGAGAGCCGCCGGCCGCCGTCGCCGAGAAGATCGCCTGGGTCCGGGCGCTGGCCGAGAAGGAGGGCCGCAGCGTCCGCTTCGGCATCCGCCTGCACGTCATCACCCGGGACACCGCCGAGCAGGCGTGGGCGGAGGCCGGGCGGCTGCTGGCCGGCTTCGACACGGAGACCGTGCGGGCCGTACAGGCCGGCCTCGCCCGCAGCGAGTCCGAGGGGCAGCGGCGCATGCTCGCCCTGCATGGCGGCAGCAGCGACGGCCTGGAGATCTACCCGAACCTGTGGGCCGGCATCGGGCTGGTGCGTGGCGGGGCGGGCACCGCGCTCGTCGGCAGTCACGACGAGGTCGCCGAGCGGATCGCCGAGTACCACCGGCTGGGCATCGACGAGTTCGTGCTCTCCGGCTATCCGCACCTGGAGGAGGCGTACTCGTTCGGCGAGGGCGTGCTGCCGCGACTGGAGGCGCAGGGGCTGTGGAGCCACCCGTTCCGCAGCGCGACGGCACCTCGCCCCGAGGCCCAGATCCCCTTCGCTGAGCGGTAATCGGCCACGGGGGACACATATTCCCTAGATTTCCTATCGAATTACTAGGGAAGTGTTGACCCTGGTCGGTGGAGCGAGTGAGGATGACGCTGACCCGGTCGGCCGGGCAGCCAGGCACCGCGTTCTCTTCGGCCATGAAGGAAGTCCGCCATGACAACCGAAACAGGAACGAGGTGTGTCGACTGGCTGCACACGGCCCGTGAGCTGGCGGACGACCTCGCCACGGACGCGGTCGAACGCGAGCAGGCCGGCAAACCACCCCTCGACGAGGTCGCCCGGCTGCGCGAATCGGGCCTGCTCACGCTGCTCGTACCGGCCGAACGCGGCGGAGGCGGCGCGGACTGGCGCACCGCCTACACCGTCGTCCGGACCATCGCCGCTGCCGACGGGGCCATCGGACACCTGCTGGGCAGCCACTACTTCCTGTCCTTCTGCGCCCGGTTCTTCGCCGGCCCCGACCGCGCCGCACGGATCGAGCGGGCCTTCACGGCGGGGGAGTGGTACTGGGGCGGCGGTATCGCCTCGCAGGAACCGCCGCTCATGCTGACCCCCACGGCCAACGGCTATCTGCTGGACGGCCATCAGCGGTACGGCTCCGGAGTCGGCGTCGCCGACCGGCTGGTGGTCCGCGCCGCCGTGCCCGGCATCGGCGAGCCCCTCGCCGTCCTGGTCGACCCCGCCCACCCCGGCCTCGTGAGCGGCAGCGGCGGCGACACCTTCGGCCAGCGGCTGGCGGCCGCCGGCGATGTCGGGTTCGACGCCGTGCCGGTCGCGGCCGACGACGTGCTCGGCTCCCTCTCCTCCGACGAGGGCGCCCTGTCACCCTTCGCCGGCCTCGCCGCACCGACCGCACGGCTGGTCTCCGCCCACTTCTGCCTCGGCGTCGCCGAGGGGCTGCTCGGTGAAGTCCGCGAGCACGGACGGGCCGTGCGGTCCCCCTGGCAGCCGTTCTCCCCGCACCCCTGGCCGGGCCACCCGCCGCAGGACCCCTACGTGCTGACCGCGTTCGGTGAGCTCGCCGTCGGCGCACGCGCCGCCTCGGCCCTCGCCGACCAGGCGGTGGACGCCCTGAACCGCGGCCTGGCGCGGGGCGAGGACCTCGACGACGAGGAGTGCGCGGAGATCGCCGTCCTCGCGAGCGCGGCCGAGGCCGCCGCCTCCCGGGCCGCGCAGGAGATCACCGCCCGGGCCCTGGACGCCGTCGGCGCGCCCGCCGCCTTCGCCCGGCACGGCCTGGACCGCTTCTGGCGCGACACCCGCACGCACACCCTGCGTGAGCCGATCGCCCACAGACTGCGCGAGGTCGGGGACTACTTCCTCAACGGCGCGCACCCGCCGTTCAGCCTTCCCGCCTGATCCGACGGGTCGGCCGGTGGGGACGGGCGCGGCAGTGATGGATAATCTCAGCATGCGGATCTCGGCGAGAGCGGACTATGCGGTGCGGGCGGCGCTGGAGCTGGCCGCGGCCGGTGACGACACCTCACTCAAGGCCGAAGCGATCGCCGAGGCCCAGGGCATCCCGCACAAGTTCCTGGAGGGCATCCTCGGGGACCTGCGCCGCGGCGGACTCGTGGTCAGTCAGCGCGGCGGCAAAGGCGGCTACCGGCTCGCCCGCCCGGCCGACTCGATCCCCATCGCGGACGTGATCCGCGTGGCCGACGGCCCCCTGGTCTCGGTGCGCGGCGTACGCCCGCCCGACCTCTCCTACATCGGCCCCGCCGAGTCCCTGCTGCCGCTGTGGATCGCCGTACGCGCCAACGTCCGCAAGATCCTCGGCGAGGTCACTCTGGCCCACGTCGCCGCGGCCAAGCTGCCCGACGACGTCCTGAGCCTCGCGGACGACCCCGAGGCGTGGACGAACCCCTGACCGGCGTCGCCCAGCTCGTCGACCCTCTCTACCCCTCATCCACAGATCCAGGCGCTCCAGTCGCGCGGGCCCGCATCAGTCAGCCGGCTTCTCCCATACCGACACGTGCTTGCCGCTCTCGCCCGTGAAGGGCTCGCGCGTCCAGCTCTCCCACCGGTCGCGCAGCCGCAGACCGGCGAGCCGGGCCATCAGGTCCAGCTCGGCCGGCCAGACGTACCGGAACGGGATGGACCAGTGCTCGGCACGGCCGTCCACGATGGTGACGTAGTTGGAGCTCATCGCCTGGGTGGCGACGTCATAGGTGTCGAACGCCCACTGGGTGTCGCTGATGTGGAACGGTACGGCGCTCTGCCCGGGCGGCAGCCGGCGCAGATCGGGCACGCCCACCTCGATCACGAAGCAGCCACCGGGCCGCAGATGGGCGGCGGCGTTGCGGAAGCAGTCGACCTGGGCGTCCTGGGTCGTCAGATTGCCGATGGTGTTGAACACGAGGTAGGCGAGCGCGAACTCGCCCGGCACCCGCGTCGTCGCGAAGTCCCCGATCGTCACCTCGACGGCGTCACCGCCGGGCTTCGCACGCAGCCGGTCCACCATGGCGCGGGACAGGTCGATGCCGTGCACGGGGACACCGCGGCCGGCCAGTGGCAGCGCGATCCGGCCGGTGCCGACGCCGAGTTCGAGCGCCGGGCCGTCGCCGGCGAGTCCGGCCAGCAGGTCGACCGCGGGGCCCACCACGTCGGCGCGGAACATGTCCGCCGCTGACGTGTCGTAGGTGGCCGCGATGTTCTCTCCGAAGTAGCCGTCTTCATCGATCACACCGGGACCGTACTGCCGACCGCCGTCGCGAGGCACGTGAATTTGCCGTCGGCCGTCGCTCGGCCGGGGGGCTGGCACCACCGTGAACCGGGGGCTGGGACGACTGCCCTCGGCACCTTCTCCGCCTAGCTTCGTGGCAGGAGCAAGCCAGGCATTCCGAAGGAGCAGGAGGAGCGGTCATGGGGGCAGTGAGCAGGAGGAACGTGCTGCGCGGTGGCCTGGTCGCCACGACGGCGGGGGTCGTGGCGCCCGGGACGGTCGCGGAGGCGGTCGCGGCTGCGGACGAGGCGTCCTGCCCGCCGCCGCCAGGACCGGCCATGGTCGGGCAAGGCGATCCGCGGTACCGGTCCCTGGCGTCCCGGGGGTACAACCGACGGTTCGTGGGCGAGCCGGAGCACGTCTGGGTGGTCGGTACGACCGCGCACGTCGTCCGGGCCGTGCAGCAGGCGGTCGACAGCGGCCGCCGGATCACGGTCCGCAGCGGCGGCCACGGGTTCGAGAACTTCGTCGCCGACCCGGCCGTGGAGGTCGTCGTCGACATGTCCGCCATGACAGCCGTCTCCTACGACCCCGGCCGCCGAGCCTTCGCCGTCGAGGCCGGCGCCCTGCTGGGTGAGGTGTACCGGAGGCTGTATCTGGGCTGGGGAGTGACGGTTCCGGCCGGCTGGTGCGCCGACGTGGGCGTCGGCGGCCATGTCCTGGGCGGCGGCTACGGTCCGCTGTCGCGGCTGATGGGGCTGTCCGTCGATCACCTCTACGCGGTCGAGGTGGTCGTCGTGGACCGGGCGGGCAGGGCACGCAGTGTGGTGGCCACACGCGAACTCTCCGATCCCCACCGGGACTTGTGGTGGGCCCACACCGGCGGCGGACCCGGCACCTTCGGCGTCGTCACCCGCTACTGGTTCCGCACCCCCGGCGCCGCCGGCGACGACCCGTCCGGCCTGCTGCCCGCGCCGCCGTCGAGCGTGCTGAGCTTCTCCGTCTCCTGGGACTGGCAGAAGCTGGACAGGACGTCCTTCGCCCGGCTGGTCCGCAACCACGGGGAGTGGGCCGAGAAGCACAGCGCCCCGGACTCGCCGTACCTCGCGCTCTACAGCGAACTCGCCCTCACCCGCCGCCTGTCGGGAACGGTCCTCATGATCGGTCAGGTCGCCGCGGACTCCGGCGCCGAGCGGATGCTGGACGAGCACCTCGCCGCGATCAACCGGGGCGTGCCGGTCCAGCCCGTGCGCACCGTCCGGAACCAGGCCTGGTTGGCAGCCGCCCTGGCCGGCTCACCGGGTGACCCCGGGCCCCTCTACCGGCTGAAGGTCAAGTCCGGCTATCTGCGCCGCCGTTTCACCGACCGGCAGATCGACGCCCTGCACCACCACCTCACCCGGCCGGACTACGATCACCCGGCGGGCAGCGTGAGCCTGTACACCCACGGCGGCAAGGTCAACGCCGTGGCGCCGGACACGACCGCGACCCCGCACCGCGACGCGATCATCAAGATGTTCTACGTCAACGGATGGGAGGACGCCAGGGACGACGCCCGGCACATCGGCTGGCTGCGCGAGCTCTACGAGGACCTGTACGCCGACACCGGCGGCGCCCCCGCGGCGGCCGACGGCGCGTTCATCAACTACCCGGACACCGACCTCGCCGACCCCGCCCGGAACACCGGCGCTCCCTGGCAGACCCTGTACTTCGGCGACAACCACCGCCGCCTGCAGCGCGTCAAGGCGAAGTGGGACCCCCGTAACGTCTTCCACCACGCCCTTTCGGTACGCGCGGCGTGAACGTGACTGCTCGATCCTCGGACGCCCTCTTGACGTCGGCCGCGGACGGGCCGACACTCCAATGAAGTTTCCTAGTGAATTGGTAGGGAAGCATGGGGCGTCCTGAGTCGGTCACCGACCGAGTGAGCCGTACGCCCCTTCTCACGTCCCGCCGTCACATCGATCTGCTCCGCGTCTGCAGCGCGATCTGACCCCCGAGCCGAGCCCGCGTCCGCAAGAGCTTCAGCCACGCGTACGTCCTTCAGCCTGCCCCGGGGAGAGTCATGTCCGTCACACCGCTGGCCGCCCACTCCAACACGCAGCAGCCTGCCCCGGCCTTCCGGGGCCGGATCGGCCGCGACGAGCGCAGCGGCCACTACGCCGTGCCGCGCCGCTACCGCCTCCACCTGACGACCGCCTGTGCGGACGGCCTGCGCATCGCCGTCGCCCACAGCCTGCTGGGCCTCGACGACGTGTGTCCGGCGACCTTCCTGCCCGCGATCCCCGACTGCGCCGACGGCGGGCACGCAGCGCTGCGTCCGCTGTACGACGCCAGCGTCCACCGGTACGCCGGACCGGCCCTCGCGCCGGTCCTCAGTGACGACTGGTCCGGGCGCATCGTGAGCACGCACGCCCCCGACATCACCCGCGACCTCGCCCGGCGCTTCGGCGGCTGTCGCCTGGAGCTGTACCCGTGCGGCGCGGAGTCGGAGATCGAAGCAGTCGAGCGGATGTGTGCGCAGGACATCGAGGAGGCCGCACAGGCCGCGGGCGCGGCCGGCGTCGAGCGGGCGGAGCGGGACGAGGCGCTCGGGACACTGCTGCGTGCGCTGGGCGCGCTGGACCGGTGGCTGGACGGGCGTGAGTACCTGATCCGCGATCAGATCACGGCCGCCGACGTCGAGTTGTGGGTCACCCTCGTCCAACTCGACACCGTGCACCGGCACCACCTGGACGCCGCAGCGGTGCAGCGCGTCGCCGCGCACGCCACCCTGTGGGCCTACGCCCGCCGGCTCGCCGCGCACCCGGCCTTCGGCGCGCACCTCGACCTCGACGCCATCTCCCGCCGCCACCACGCCCGTTGCTGGGGCCTGGAGGACGCCGGAGCGGCCGTCCAGATCCTGGACTGGGCGGCCCACGCGGCAGCCGGAACCGGGACACGAGCGCAGGTCGAGCGGCCGTGAGCCGGTCCGCACAGTGGACCGGCGTTGACATCCGTTCGGGCAACTGTCTTACTTACGCCCCAGAACGGTCATGAGCGTCAGCGACAAGCCCTGGCTAGCTGACCGGCAACCCTCGCATCGCGGTGGGGTGCCCCAGGTGACGACCGGACCGGATGACTTCGGTAAGCGCGAAGGCCCCACGGGGCCGGAAGAGTGAGTGACGCCATGGACGCAGCTCCCAGGACGGCCGTACGCCGCCCCCAGAGCCGCGCCCTGGCGTACGCGACCCTGTTCGTCGCCGACCGGGCCGTCGATCTGCTCCGCGTCAACAGCGCACTGTGTACCGCACCGGGCTGTGCCCGCAGCCGCGGCTGACTTCCCCCGTCCGCTGCCCCGCACTCCCTGACATGCATCGCCTCGGCGATGTGCCGTCGTCCGCCCACCCCCCGGTGCCCGTGCGTCCTCCCGCGTCCTGACGAGCCGTAGTGCGTCTGTCGTCGCCGCGCCGTGCGTCACGTTCCGGGGGCATCCGACTCCTGCCGGAGCCCTCCATGAGTGAACCCCCTGGCGCCGTCGTCTCCCTCGCCGAGGCACCGCCGCCCGCCGACGCCCCGCCGAAACAGCTCGCCGCCCAGCGCGTGCTGCCGCTGCGGCGGCCCGGCCGCTGGATCGCCACCGCGGTGGTCCTGGTCCTGGCGGCCCAGTTCGTCCACGGTCTGGTGACCAACCCCTTCTACCAGTGGGACCGCTTCGGCTACTGGTTCCTGCGGCCCACCATCCTCGACGGGCTCCTCATCACCCTCGAAGTCACCGCCTACAGTGCGGTGTTGGGGCTCCTCGGCGGCATCCTGCTGGCACTGGCCCGGCTGTCGAGGAGCCCGGTGCTGCGCGCGGTCAGCTGGGTCTACGTCTGGGCGTTCCGCTCCGTCCCGCTGATCGTGGTGCTGCTGTTCCTCTACAACTTCAGCGCCCTGTACAAGACCCTGAGCGTGGGCATCCCCTTCGGTCCCGCCTTCATCTCCTTCGACGAGTCGAAGCTCGCCACCGACATGGTCATCGCGGTCGTCGGCATCAGCCTGCACGAGTCCGCGTACGCCGCCGAGGTCGTCCGCGGTGGCATCCTCTCCGTGGACCAGGGCCAGCACGAGGCGTCCGCCGCACTCGGCCTGCCGAAGGGCTACCAGTTCCGCAGGATCGTGTTCCCGCAGGCGCTGCGCTCCATCGTCCCGAACTACGTCAACCAGCTCATCGGCCTGATCAAGGGCACCTCGCTGGTCTTCTACGTCTCCCTGCTCGACCTGTTCGGCTCGGCGCAGTCCATGGGCTCCACCTACCCCGGCGACATCGTGCCGCTGCTGATGGTCGCCACCGTCTGGTACCTGGTCCTCACCAGCGTCGTCTCCGTCGTCCAGTTCTATGTCGAGCGGTATTACGCCCGGGGCGCCACGCGCTCCCTGCCGCCGACCCCGTTGCACAAGCTGCGGACCGGGTTCACCGACCTGAGGGCCCGCATCCGCAGGGAGGCCGCCGTATGACCGCCGAGACCACCCTCGACAACGCGCCCGCCACCGTGGAGGTGCACGACGTGCACAAGTGGTACGGCGCCCACCGGGTGCTGAACGGGGTCGACCTGACCGTGCGCCCCGGCGAGGTCACCGTGATCATCGGCCCCTCCGGTTCCGGCAAGTCCACCCTGCTCAGGGTCATCAACCACCTGGAGAAGCCGGAGATCGGCCACGTCAGCCTCAACGGCGAGCTGATCGGCGTACGTCGGCACGGTGAGAGGTTGAAGGAGCTGAGCGAGCGGGCCATCCTGACGCAGCGCAGCAGGATCGGCTTCGTCTTCCAGAACTTCAACCTCTTCCCGCATCTCACGGTCCTCGACAACGTCGCTGCCGCACCGGTGGCGACCGGGAAACTCAGCAAGCCCGAGGCCCTGGAACTCGCCCGCGACCTCCTCGGCCGTGTCGGCCTGGCCGACAAGGCCACCGCCTATCCACGGCAGTTGTCGGGCGGACAGCAGCAGCGGGTGGCCATCGCCCGCGCCCTCGCCCTGCGCCCCGGCGTCATCCTCTTCGACGAGCCGACCTCCGCGCTCGACCCGGAGCTCGTCGGTGAAGTCCTGTCCGTCATCAAGGACTTGGCGACCAGCGGCACCACCCTCGTCATCGTCACCCACGAGATCGGCTTCGCCCGCGAGATCGCCGACCGGGTCGTCTTCATCGACGGCGGCAGGATCGTCGAGCAGGGCCCGCCCTCCGAGGTGCTCGACAAGCCGCGCCACGAGCGGACCAGGGACTTCCTCAGCAAGGTCCTCTGAGCCCACCGCTCCCCACGAACCCCCCACGCGTCACCCGCCCCACCCTCACCACCCTCTCGAACACCAAGGACGGCCATGCCCACCCACATCTCCCGACGCAGCCTGATACGCGGCATCACCGCGGCGACCGCCGTCGCCACCCTCGCCACCGGGCTGACCGCCTGCGGTGGGGACAGCGACGCCGCCACCAGAACGAACGACAGCGCAGGCACCGTCACCGTCGGGCAGCTCTCCAACGGCGCCGCCAAGGAGACCACCCTCAAGGTGTCCGAGATGAAGTCCATCAGCGCGAAGCTGCCCGACGCCCTCAAGAAGAGCGGCAAGCTGGTCATCGGCTCCGGCACTCTGCCCTCCGGCGCCCCGCCGCTGGGTTTCGTGGGCAGCGACCAGAAGACCCTCACCGGCTCCGAGATCGACCTCGCCCGGCTGGTCGCGGCCGTCCTCGGCCTTGAGCCCGAGGTCAAGCGGTTCACCTGGGAGAACCTCTTCGTCGGCATCGACAGCGGCAAGGTGAACGTCGGCTTCTCGAACATCACCGACACCGAGGAGCGCAAGCAGAAGTACGAGTTCGCCTCCTACCGCAAGGACGACCTCGCCTTCGAGGCGCCCAAGGACTCGAAGTTCAGCTTCGACGACGACTACCAGGCCCTCGCCGGCAAGACCGTCTCCGTCGGCGCCGGCACCAACCAGGAGCGCATCCTGCTGGAGTGGAAGGGCAAGCTGGAGAAGGAGGGCAAGAAGCTGACCGTCAAGTACTTCCAGGACAACAACAGCACCTACCTGGCCCTCAACAGCGGCAAGATCGACGCCTACTTCGGCCCCAGCCCCAACCTCTCCTACCACGTCACCCAGACCAAGAGCACGCCCACCCCGACGAGGATCGCCGGCCAGTTCTCCGGCGCCGGGGCGACCCTCCAGGGCCTGATCGCCGCGACCGCCAAGAAGGACAGCGGCCTCGCCCAGCCCCTCGCCGACGCGATCAACCACCTGATCGACAACGGCCAGTACGCCAAGTGGCTCGCCGCCTGGAACCTCTCGGGCGAGGCCGTGGCCAAGTCGGAGGTCAACCCGCCCGGCCTGCCGTTGGACAACTCCTGACGGGAACAACCTGCCGAGGTCGGCGCGTTGTGACTCATGACGAGATGTGCGAGGCGCGAAAGCGCGCGACCCGGAGGACGGAGGTGGCGGACGTGACGCACATATTCCACGCCGTCCACCTCCACTCCCGGCCCCACATCGACCTCCAGCGCGTGGCCGGCGCGCTCTGTTGCTCCTGACCCGTTTCTCCACCGCCGAGCCCACCCCTGCGTGAGGCCTTCGGCGTTCTTGTCACGGACTTCCAGGAAGGCACTGACTCGTGTCCTCAACACCCTCTCCCTCCCTGCATCTCGCCGTCGCCCTCGACGGGACCGGCTGGCATCCCGCCTCCTGGCGCGAGCCGGTGGCCCGCCCCCGGGACCTGCTCACCGCCGGGTACTGGACCGACCTGGTCACCGAGGCCGAGCGCGGACTGCTCGACTTCGTGACCATCGAGGACGGCCTCGGTCTCCAGTCCTCCCATTTCCTGGACCCGGACGAGCGCACCGACCAGGTTCGCGGCCGCCTCGACGCCGTCCTCATCGCCTCCCGCGTGGCCCCGCTGACCAGCCGCATCGGTCTGGTGCCGACGGTCGTCGCCACCCACACGGAGCCGTTCCACATCTCCAAGGCGATCGCCACCCTCGACTACGTCAGCGCCGGGCGCGCCGGTCTGCGCGTGCAGATCACCGCCCGCCCGAACGAGGCCGCGCACTTCGGCCGCCGCACCGTCCCGCGCATCGAGGCCTACGACAGTCCGGCCGCGCAGGAGGTCGTGACCGACCTGTTCGACGAAGCCGCCGACCACGTGGAGGTGGTGCGCCGCCTCTGGGACAGCTGGGAGGACGACGCCGAGATCCGGGACGCCGCCACCGGGCGCTTCATCGACCGCGACAAACTCCACTACATCGACTTCGAGGGCCGGCGCTTCAGCGTCAGGGGCCCCTCCATCACACCCCGTCCGCCGCAGGGCCAGCCGATCGTCAGCGCCCTCGCCCACGCCACCGTCCCCTACCGGATCGTGGCCCGCGCCACCGACGTCGGATACGTCACCCCGCACGACGCCGACGAGGCCCGCGCGATCGTCGCCCGGATCCGCGCCGAGCAGGACGTGGCCGGCCGGGCCGCCGAGCCGCTGCACATCTTCGGAGACATCGTGGTCCTCCTCGACGACGACCCGGCCGCCGCAAGGGCACGCCGGGAACGGCTGGACGCGCTCGCGGGACAGCCGTACACGAGTGACGCCCTGATCTTCACCGGCACCCCCGCCCAACTCGCCGACCTGCTGCAGGACTTGAGCGGGGCAGGACTCTCCGGATTCCGGCTTCGGCCCGCCGTCGCGGGCCATGACCTTCCGGTGATCACCCAGGGACTCGTCCCCGAACTCCAGCGCCGGGGCGCCTTCCGCCACGCCTACGAGGCCGCCACCCTGCGCGGCCTGCTGGGCCTGGCCCGCCCCGCCAACCGCTACGCCGCCACCTGAGCCGGAAGGACCCGCAGCCATGACCAAGCCGCTGAAGCAGATCCACCTGGCCGCCCACTTCCCCGGCGTCAACAACACCACCGTGTGGAGCGACCCGCAGGCCGGCAGCCACATCGAGTTCAGCTCCTTCGCCCACTTCGCCCGGACCGCCGAACGCGCCAAGTTCGACTTCCTGTTCCTCGCCGAAGGACTCAGGCTCCGTGAACAGGGCGGGAAGATCTACGACCTGGACGTCGTCGGCCGCCCCGACACCTTCACGATCCTCGCCGCGCTCGCCGCCGTCACCGAGCACATCGGCCTGACCGGCACCATCAACTCCACCTTCAACGAGCCCTACGAGGTCGCCCGGCAGTTCGCCGGCCTCGACCACCTCTCCGGCGGCCGCTCCGCCTGGAACGTCGTCACCTCCTGGGACGCCTTCACCGGCGAGAACTTCCGCCGCGGCGGCTTCCTGCCGCAGGACGAGCGCTACTCCCGCGCCAAGGAGTTCCTCGCCACGGCGAACGAGCTCTTCGACTCCTGGCACAGCGACGAGATCGTCGCCGACAAGGAGACCGGCACGTTCCTGCGGGACGCCAAGGCCGGCGCCTTCGTCCACAGTGGACAGCACTTCGACATCCACGGACAGTTCAACGTCCCGCGGTCGCCACAGGGCCGCCCGGTCGTCTTCCAGGCCGGCGACTCCGAGGAGGGCCGCGAGTTCGCCGCCGCGGAAGCGGACGCCATCTTCAGCCGGCACGGCACCCTGGAGGGCGGCCGGGCCTTCTACAGGGACGTGAAGTCCCGCCTGCCCAAGTACGGCCGCAGCCCGGACCAGCTGCTCATCCTGCCCGCCGCGACCTTCGCCCTCGCCGACACGGACGCCGAGGCGGAGGAGCTCGCCCGCGAGGTGCGCCGCCGACAGGTCAGCGGGGCCACCGCCCTCAAGCACCTGGAGTTCGTCTGGAACCGGGACCTGTCCTCGTACGACCCGGAAGGGCCCCTCCCCGACATCGACCCGGACGTCGGCGACGACCACATCTCCAAGGGCCGCGCCCAGGTCCGCATGTACCGCGACCCGCTGGCCACCGCCCGTGAGTGGCGCGAGCTGGCCGAGGCCAACAAGTGGTCCATCCGCGACCTGGTCATCAACACCGGCAACCGGCAGAACTTCGTCGGCTCCCCGGCCACCATCGCCAGGACCATCAACGACTTCGTCCAGGCCGACGCGAGCGACGGCTTCATCCTCGTCCCGCACATCACCCCGAACGGCCTCGACGAGTTCGCCGACAAGGTCGTCCCGCTGCTTCAGGAACAGGGCGTGTTCCGCACCGAGTACGCAGGCACGACCCTGCGCGACCACCTCGGCCTGACGCACCCCGACGGGCACCGCGACGCACCCCGCGACGAGCGGCTCGCGTCGTGAAGTTCATCGCGATCACCCTGATCGTGCACCGCCCGGATCCGGTCACCGGCGTGAAGAAGCCGACACACGAGCGCTTCCGCGAGGTCCTCGACAACGCCCTGCTCGCCGAGGAGCTGGGCTTCGACGGCTTCGGCGTGGGGGAGCGGCACGAGCGGCCGTTCATCTCCTCGTCCCCCACGGTCGTCCTCAGCCACGTCGCAGCCCTGACGAAGCGGATACGGCTCTTCACGGCCGTGACGACGCTCAGCCTGCTCGACCCGGTGCGCGCCTACGAGGACTACGCCACCCTCGACCACCTCTCCGAGGGCCGCCTCGACCTGATCATCGGCAAGGGCAACGGCGCAGCCCAGCGCGACCTGTTCCACGTCACACCCGACGACCAGTGGGACCGCAACGCCGAGAGCTACGAGGTCTTCCGGCGGATCTGGCGCCAGGACAAGGTGACCGCGGCAACCCGTTTCCGCCCGCCCCTGACGGACGCCGAGGTGTGGCCGCGGCCCTACCAGCAGCCCGTCCGGGTCTGGCACGGCAGCGCCACCAGCAAGGAGTCGGTCGACCTGGCCGCCCGCTACGGCGACCCGCTCTTCTCCGCGAACGTCACCAACCCCATAGAGCCGTATGCCGAGTTGGTCCGCCACTACCGCGAGCGGTGGGAGCACTACGGCCACGACCCGGCCGACCTCGCGATCGGGGCCGGCACGGCGGGCATCCACGTGGCCCCGACCTCCCAGCAGGCACTGGCCGCCTACCGACCGGTCTTCGAGGCCAACCTGGCCTTCTACCGGCAGGCGGGGCTGCCTGTCGTGTTCGAGACGCTGGAGGACTTCGTCGAGCGCAGCTCCGCCCTGATCGGCAGCCCGCAGCAGGTCATCGACAAGGTGCACCGCTACCACGAGCAGTTCGGCCACACGGCGGTCCACGTCCAGGCGGACGCGAGCGGCCTCACCGAGACCCGGCACCGCGACTCGCTGGAACTGTTCCAGTCGGCGGTGACACCCGTGCTGCGCAAGGACATCCCGGACCCGCCCTTCGCATGGGCCCCGGTGCTTCCGGCAGCACCGACATCGCAGGAGCGAGTCCATGTCTGACATCCCCCTCGGCGTCCTGGACCTGATCCCGATCTCCTCCGGCTCGACCGCAGCGGACGCCCTGCGCAACTCCATCGACCTCGCCCGGCAGACCGAACGCCTCGGCTACGCCCGCTACTGGTTCGCCGAACACCATCTCAACCCCGGCGTGGCGGGTACGTCCCCCGCGGTCGCCCTGGCCCTGACCGCCGCGGCCACCTCCACCATCCGCCTCGGCTCCGGGGCCGTACAGCTCGGTCACCGGACCGCGCTGTCCACGGTCGAGGAGTTCGGCCTGATCGACGCCCTGCACCCCGGCCGTCTCGACCTGGGCCTCGGCCGCTCGGGCGGCCGCCCACCGGGGGAGAAGGCGACGACCGCGACGGCGACCCCGGTCGTCGACGGCCGCGCCCCCAACGGCCTGCTCATCCCGCCCCGCTTCTCCTTCGAGCACCTCCTCGGCTCACCCCGCATCGCCCTGCAGCGCAAACTGCTCCTGCTGCCGGGCGCCGAGTCGCAGGACTACGCCGAGCAGATCGACGACATCCTCGCGCTGCTGGCCGGCACCTACCGCTCCCCGGAGGGCATCGAGGCACACGCGGTGCCGGGCGAGGGCGCCGACGTCGAGGTGTGGATCCTGGGCAGCAGCGGCGGCCGGAGCGCCGAGGCCGCAGGCGCCCGCGGCCTGCGCTTCGCCGCGAACTACCACGTCAGCCCGGCCTCCGTCCTGGAGGCGGTGGACGGCTACCGCTCCGGCTTCCACCCCTCCGAGTTCCTCGACAAGCCCTACGTCAGCGTCTCGGCCGACGTCGTGGTCGCCGAGGACGACGCGACGGCCCGCGAACTCGCCGCGGGCTACGGCCCATGGGTCCGCAGCATCCGCACCGCCGAGGGCGCCATCGAGTACCCGACCCCCCGAGGAGGCCCGCGCCCGCGCCTGGAGCGACGAGGACCGGGCGCTGGTCCAGGACCGCGTCGACACACAGTTCGTGGGGTCGGCGGGCCGGGTGGCCGATCAGCTGGAGCAGCTTCAGGAGGCCACCGGGGCCGACGAGTTGCTGATCACGACGATCACGCACGACCACGCCGACCGGGTGCGGTCGTACGAACTGCTGGCGCGGGAGTGGAGTCGCAGGTGAAACGGCAGGCCCGGCGGCGGTCCCCCGCACGCCGGGCCTGTAGGCGCGCACCAGGTCAGCGCTGAGCGGTGGGGCCGACCGGGGTGTCCCCGCGCAACGTGATGCGGTGCATGACGCGATGCCGGTCGCCGTAGTCACGGTTGGCGTAGTGGGCCGTGCTTCGGTTGTCCCACAGGGCGACGTCACCCGGTTGCCAGCGATGCCGTACGACGTGCTCGGGCTTGGTGAGGTGGGCGTACAGGATGTCGAGGATGCCCCGGCTCTCGTATTCGGAGACCCCGGTGATGTGCGAGGTGAAGCCGGGGTTCACGAACAGGCCCTTCCGCCCGCTCTCCGGGTGCACCCGCACCACCGGATGCTCCACCGGCGCCAGTTCGGTGAACACCTCGCCCTCCCAGACGTTGCCGCTCCCCTGCCGGCGCTGCGCGAGGTAGTAGCCGAAGGCGCGGTTGCCGTCGTGCACGGCGGTGAGCGTGTCGGCGTACGCCCGCAGGCCCGGCGACAGCGACTCGTAGGCGAGCTGGCTGTCGGCCCAGTTCGTGTCGCCGCCGTTGGGCGGCAGGACGACGGCGCGCAGGACGGAGATGGCCGGGGGCCGGCGTACGAAGGTCACATCCGTGTGCCACACGTCGGAGAACCCGTTGTCCTGGCTGTCCAGCGCGTACACCTCGGCCGCCACGTCACCCGAGTCGTGGATCGGGTGCCCGGCGGTGACCTCGCCGAGGCGCCGGCCGAACTCGATCTGCGCGGTTTCGTCCAGGCCGTCCTGGCCACGCACGAAGAGCACCTTGTACGCCACGAGCGCTTCCCGGATCGCCTGGATCTGCTCGTCGCCGAGGCGAGCGAGGTCGATACCGTGCAGCTCGGCGCCGAAGTTCGGGCCGAGGGGGGTGAGGGGGAGCTGTGGCGGGGCGATGACGGTCATCCGAACATCCCTTCCTTGATACGAGGTTCAGGCAGCGGCGGCTGTCTTGACGGCGTGGGACACCTGGGCGCGCAGCTCGGCGAACTCCCGTGACTCGCGCAGCTCGTCGGCGTCGACCCCGCCGCGCGGGAGGTCGACCGGCAGGTCCAGGGCGACGGTCCCGGGGGCCTTCGTCAGCACGACGATGCGGGAACCGAGAAACACCGCCTCCTCGGCGGAGTGGGTCACGAACACCGTGGTCCGGCCGGTGACCTGGCGTACGTCCTCCTGGAGCCGTTCCCGGGTCAGCGCGTCCAGCGCCGCGAACGGCTCGTCCAACAGGAAGAGGGGGTTCTCGGCGGCCAGGGCACGGGCGATGGCGACGCGCTGCTGCTGCCCGCCCGAGATCTCCCAGACGCGCCGCTTCTCGGTGCCCTCCAGCCCGACCCGGGCCAGCAACTCGGCGCGCCGCTCGGGCCATTGGGCGCGTTCCACGCCGGCGTACCGCAACGCCAGGTCGACGTTGCCCTGCACGGTCCGCCACGGGAACAGCCGCGGCGACTGGAACACCACCCCGGCCGCCTCGCCGGGCCGTGGCGCCTTGCCGGACACCCGCACCGAACCCTGCGTGGCCCGCTCGAACCCGGCGATCAGCCGCAGCAGGGTGCTCTTGCCACAGCCGGAGGCGCCCACCAGGACGAGGAACTCGCCCGCGGGGACGGTCAGATCGACCGGACCGACGGCCGTGACGGGACCGTACCGATGAGTGACGTGCTCGATCCGGACGGAACCGTCGAGTGCGGGCTCAACCGCAGCCTCGACAGTGTCACTTGAGGACATCGGGGAGTCCCTTCAGGTAGAACGCCTTGCGGACGACGGCCTCGGAGGGCGCCGCGTCGATCTGGTTCTGGCCGGCGAGGAACTGGGCGGTGTCGGTGACGTAGGTCAGCAACTTGCCCGGGCTGCCGTCGGTGCCCAGCCAGTCGGCCGAGGTGACCTGCTCCGGGGTGAGGAACACTCCCTGCGCGAGCTGTGCCTTGGCGTCGGCGGTGCTGATGCCGAGCTCGGCGGAGACGTCCTTGACCGCTCCGTCCGGGTCGGACTTCAGCAGCCGCAGCGCCTGAGCCTGCACCGACCGCCAGGTGTCGATCACCTTGGGAGCGCGGGCGATCAGCTCGTCCGACACGACGGCCAGGTCGAGTGTCGGCTTGCCCGCAGCGCCGATCTCCTTGCTGCTCGTCAACTGAGTGCCGGTTTGGCGGAGTTCGTCGAGGGTGGGCAGCCAGACATAGGCGGCATCGATGTCACCGCGCTGCCAGGCGGCGAGGATCGGCTGCGGCTGCAGGTCGATCAGCTTGACGTCGGACGCCTTCAGCCCGGCCTGCTCCAGCGCCGCCAGCAGGCTGTAGTGCGAGGTGGAGGCGAACGGGGTGGCGATGGTCCTGCCTTTGAGGCCGGCGACGTCGGTGATGCCGGTCTGCTTCCGGGCCACCAGGGCCTCGTTCTCGCCCGCCACGTCGAGGATGAAGGCGACCTTGTACGGGACCGGTGAACTGCCCGACACTCCGCGGGCGAACGGACTCGACCCGAGCGCGGCGATGTCGAGGGACTTGCCGATGAAGGCCTGGTTGACGCCGGCGCCGGAGTCGAACTTGATCCAGGAGATCTTGTAGCCCGGCAGCGCCTGCTCCAGCAGCTTGCGCCGCTTCACGATCAAGTCCCCGCTGGGGAAGGCGAAGTAGCCGATCCGCAGTTGCCGGGAGCCGCCCGACGAAGCCGCCGAGCTGTCCGAGGAGCAGCCGGTGACGGCGGCGGAGACCGTGGCCAGGGCGCCGGCGAGCAGGAGCCGGCGGGACGGGCCGGGGGAGACACGGGACATGACAGGGCCGTTTCTGTGCAGAGGGGTTCTTCTGCGCGGAGCAGAGGGGTGTCTTCTCCGCGGGGGGGGAGGGGGGGTGTCTTCTACGCGGTCCTATGCGCGGCCGCGCCACGGGACGACAGCGCGTTCCAGCCGTAGCAGCAACCCGTCGATGACGAGCCCGGAGACGCCGATGGCGATGATGCCGACGAGTACCACCGGGGTGTTGTTGTAGTTGGCGGCATCCTTGACCATGCCGCCGATGCCGGGCAGTCCGTTGACCAACTCGGCGGCGACGAGGGAGGAGTAGGCCACCCCCACGGCGAGCCGCACTCCGGTGAGCGTCTCCGGGAGGGCGGACGGGACGACGACGTCCCGGACGACGTCCAGCCGCGACGCGCCGAGGGCACGGGCCGCCTCGATGAGGCTCTTCGGTACGGCCGCCACGGCTGTCGTGGTCGACACCGCCACCGGCGGGAAGGCGGCCACCGCCAGCAGGGTCACCTTCGGCTCCTCGTTGATGCCCAGCCAGATGATCAGCAGGGAGAAGTACGCCAGCGGCGGCAGCGTCCGCAGGAAGGTGATCCAGGGCTCGAACAGCGAGCGCACCCAGCCGACGGTGCCCATGAGCAGCCCGAAGACCACCCCGGCGGCGATGCCGATGCCGGCCCCGAGCGCGATGCGTTGCAGGCTGATGCCGAGGTGCTCGACGAGAGTGGTGCCGTTGTAGCCCCGGACGCCGTCGTGCGTGGTGGAGACGTCGATGAACGCGTCCCACACCTTGGCCGGCGGCGGAACCAGCGTGGCGCTCCACGTCCCGCTCGCCGCCAGCAGTTGCCACAGGACGAGGAAGAGCAGGAGCGAGCCGACCGGCAGTGCGGCAGGGCGCACGCGTGCCCCCACGCCCCGCGCGGGCGAGCCGGGCCGGGGCGGCACATCGGCAGGCGTGGGGGTGCGATCAGGCTTGGACAGAGGGGGAGTTGTGGACACGGGGCGTCCTCCATGCGGCGCCGGGACATGAGCTGCTGCCGTCGACCGACATGGGCGGCGGGCCCCGAGCGGGAGTGAAGCTGAACGAAGCGGAGAGAGCACCCTGCGACAGGTGCGGGCACGCCCTCGCCGGGTGGGACCACCGGGCGGCACGGCGCGTGAGACAGGGCTACGTCAGCAACAACAACCCGAGCCCGGGCGTCGGCACAGGTCGATGACCAGGCGTCGCACCAAGGGCTCGGGGTTCATGAAGCCCATTTCTACCTCAGCCGCAGCCCGTCACCAAGAGGCGTCCACTCTCTGGAACTCCGGCAGGACATCCTGTGTCAGCCGGTGCCGCGGCGTCGGCGTGGCCGGGAACGTCACCCTCCCCCGAAGGTGGCGTTCCCGGCCACTGTCCCCGGCGCCGGACTGTGGGCTCTCCCGTCCGTGCGCGTCAGCGGATCCGTGCCGTCACCAGCACATGACCGCTGTCTCCCCCGACCCCCAGCTGGAGTAGAGGCGCACTCTGACGTGATAGCGGCGGCCCTTGACGAGGCGGGCCCTGACGGTGGCGTTGTCCGGGGTACCGCCGTCGTCCTGGGCGGTGAGGTACCGGGGTTCGCCGTCCCGTCCCTCGAAGACCACGACGACGGTGTCGCTGTCGCCGAAGGTGCCCACCGTGTACTCGCGGGTCTCCGGCGGCTCGACGACGAAGTCGGCCTGCTCCGCCGGCCCCAGCCGCAGCGGCACCGAACGGAACGGCACCAGCTCCCGCGGCCCCGGCGGCTCGGCCGGCGGGTACCAGCGCTGGACGAACTCCTTGTCGGCCCTGGACAGCACACCCGGCGGGTTCAGGCCCGCGCGGAACTGCTCCGGCTCCAGGATCAGCCCGGTCGAGAAGGGATACTCCATGATCGAGTGCGGGTCCCAGGCGGAGCCGTTGACCTCGTTCGGATCGAGCTTGCGCAGGATGTTGAAGAACGTCCGGTCCCGGCTCCAGAAGTTCGGCGGGCCCGCCAGATCGGCGTACACGGCCTCGTCGTCCCAGTGGATACCGGCGAACGGGCTCTGGTGCTCGTGCAGCATGCCGAGCGCGTGCCCGATCTCGTGCAGGGCCGTTCCGCGTTCCCCGGGCACGGTCAGGTCCCAGCCGAAGTTCATGGTGCGTTCGTTGAGGCCGACCCGGAGCGCGTCCTTGCCCACGGTCGACCAGGAGCCGTCGCCGAGCTGGAACCCGATGCGCAGTTCGGCCTCCGACCGGTCGCCCACCTCCACGAACGACAGCCCGATGCCGAGGCCCTGCCACTCCTCGAAGCACTCGCGCACGACGTCCTGCTGCTCCTTGCTGCCGACCCACGACACGCGCCGGGTCTCGCCGGTCTCCGGATCGGGGATCACGGATCCGTCCGAGTCCCGGTCGAAGAAGCAGTAGTGCAGCACGGTGCCGTTGACCCACATCCGGCGTCCGCCGATGAGCGCACTGAGCCGCTCGGCGGCCAGCCCCGGGGCGAAAGCGGGGGCCGACTGCTGCGCGAGGGAGCAGTAGCGAGCGGTCATGCGGACAGCCTGCCGTCGGCCCGCCACGGGCGCCTGAGTCGAGGGCTACTCAAGTACCCGTGTATCAAGGGTGAGTCACCGCGCTCCTATTGTCGTGACGAACTTCGAACGTGACGCGAAGACCCTGGAGTTGCCCTGGCCGTTCACCGGCCGGGCGGACGAAACCGAGCTGGTGCGGGGCTCCTTGACCGCCGGACGTCAGGGCCTCGTGATCACCGGTCCGGCGGGCTGCGGCAAGACCCGCCTGGTCACCGAGGCCGTCCGCGGCACCGACTGCGCCCGGGTGGCCGGCACCCCCGAGACCCGCCGGATCCGCTTCGCCGCGTTCGCACACCTCGTACCGGAGTCGGCCTCCCTGCACGGCGCCTTCCAGCACCTGTCCGGCGTACGGCTGCTCCTGGTCGACGACGCGCACCTGCTCGACGACGCCTCCGCCGCGCTCGTCCACCAGCTGGCGGTGCACGGACGCACCCGTCTCCTGGTCGTCACCACCGACGGCGCCCCGGTCCCGGGCGCGATCTCCCGGCTGTGGACCGGTGAACTCCTGCCCCGCCTCACCCTGGAGCCGCTGCCCCGCGAGGAGACCGCCCACCTGCTGGCGGCCGGAACCGCAGTCGGCGGCGGTGGCCTCGAACCTCTCACCGTGAACCGGCTGCACCGCCTGTGCCGGGGGGACCTGCGGCTGCTGCGCGACCTGGTGGGCGCCGTGCGCGAGCGCGGGCTGCTCAGCCGGGTCGCCGGCTCGGAGTCCGCCGAGTGGGCATGGCGCGGCCCGGTGCCGGTCACGGCCAAGGTGCGCGAGCACACCGGACAGGTCCTCGACCGTGCCTGCTCCGAAGAGCGCGAGATCCTCGAACGCCTGGCCTTCGCCGAGCCGTTGCCCCTGGATCTGGAACCGGCTCCGGAAACGGCTTCGGAACAGGGGCCGGAACAGGGCTTGGAGCCGTACCGACTCGATCTTCGCGCCCTCGAACGCCTGGAGGCCGACTCCCTGGTCCACGTCGACGACCGGGGCGCGGTCCGCCTCGCCCACCCCCTGCACGGCCCGGTGCTGCGGGCCGCGGCCGGCCGGCTGCGGGCGAGGCGGCTGTCCAGTACGCCGGATCGGTGCGGGCCCGCCCTCGACGCCGAGCAGGCCGCACTGTCCGACGCCATCGAACGAGCGGACGTACGGGCGCTGCCGACACCGGTGGGGGAGTGGCTGGTCGCGGAGGGCGTACCGGTGCCGTCCGGGTACGCGGCCGTGCGCGCCGGATTCGCGCGGTTGCGCGGCGAGTTGCGTGAGGCGGCGGCATGGGCGCGGGAGGGCCTGCGCGACGGCGCTGCCGATCCCTCCTGCCACCTCGAACTCGCCCTCGCCGCAGCCCAGTCGGGCGATCCGACGGCCGCGCACAAGATCCTGGGTGGCCGCCCCCACGGGGGTGGGGCGGTCACCCGGCCGACAGCGGCCCGCGGCCCCGCCGACGGGACCGTCGAGGCGAGGGGCGGCGACCTCGACGGGAGTGTCCAGGCACTCTCCGGCGATGCGTACGACGCCGTCCGCCTCGGCGACCCGGAGCGCGCCGCGGGCCGCCTGACCGGCGTCTTCGCCGAGCACGCCGCCGCGCTCGACCGTGGCGACGGCCCCGCCCTTGACCGGGTGGCCCAGGAGCTGGAGCAGCGCGGCTTCCTGCTGTTCGCGGCCGAGGCGCACGCCCATGCCGTACGGGCCCACCGCGACCCGCGTGCCGCCCGCACCGCACGCACGCGTGCCGTCGCCCTGGCCCGGCGCTGCCAGGGCGCCCGCACCCCGGCCCTGTCCGGCCTGGTCCTCGGCGAACTGACCACCCGGCAGCGCCAGATCGTCACCCTCGCGGCAACCGGCCTGAGCAACCGCCAGATCGCCGAGAAGCTGACGCTCTCCGTCCGCACGGTCGGCAACCACCTCTACGGCGCCTACGCCCGCCTCGGCGCCAGCGACCGAGGCGCCCTGCCATGGCTGGTGGAACTACCGGACGCGCAGCCGGCGTGAGGGAGTTGTTCAGGCCGTACCGGGATCACGCCGTACCGGGATCAGGTCATACCCGGATCAGGCCGCTCCGAAGGCCGAGAACGCCCACCCCGTCGCCTGATGGAGCGCGTCCCCCGGCAGGGCCGCCCGCGCGTCGCGCAGCGCCTCCGCCAGGGAGAGCCCCTGGCTCAGCCCCTTGTGCAGGGCGAGCATCAGCGGCACCACCGCCGCGTCGTTGACCGGCGCGCTGCTCGCCACCACGCCCGCCGTGCCCAGCGGCAGCAGGGCGGTGACCAGGCCGAGCAGTTCGTCGGCGCCGACGGAGGCGAAGCGGGCGGTGTCGCAGCAGGACAGGATGATCCGGTACGGGCTGCGGTCCAGGCGCTCGAAGTCATGGACGATGAGCGGCCCGTCGGCCATCCGCAGGTCCGAGAAGAGCGGGCTGTCCGCACGGAACGTGCCGTGCGCCGCGATGTGCGCCAGCTCGGCCCCGTCGAGCTCCTCCAGGACACGCGGCACGCGCGCGTCCGCGTACTCCAGGACGACCGATCCGCCGTACCGGCCGGCCAGGTGCGGCACTTCCGCGCCGCCGGTCGCCAGTCCCGGGCCGCGTACCAGCACATGCCTGCCACCGGGCGGCGGTTCGGTCTCCCGGGCGCGCAGCCAACTGCTCGCCGACGGCGACACGCTGAGCACCCGCTCCCGCAGCGACGGCAGCAGCGCCCACGGCACGCGGTGAAGCCGGCCCGGCGGTACGACCACCACGGGGCCGTCGCCCAGATGGGCCGCGGCCGGACCGAGCAGCAGCTCCTCCAGGCGCCGCCCCGCCGCCTCCACCACCGGAAGCCGACCCTCCGCACCCGGGTGGGCCAACCGCCGCAGCCCGGCCTGGACGTGCTCGGCCTCCCTCTCCGCGTCGGCCAAGAGCCCGGCCTCGTACCGACGCACCCGCCCCTGTCCGCACAGCAGCACCTGAACCCGCCCGTCCAGTACGGCGAGTTCGGCCAGTCGTACGTCGTCGCCCAGCCGTTCCAGCAGCCGGCCCGGGTCGAAGCGGTGGCCGTCGCCGGGTGTGTCGCCGCGCATGTGCAGGGTCCGGGAGCGTATCTCCCGCTCCAGACGCCGCTGTTCGCGCTCCAGTGCCGGAACGGGACGCGCCTCCATGCGGGCGGCCTCCGCGCGGGCCGCGATCTCCCGGAACGCAGTGAGGTTGCTCTGCAGCTCCGGGTCCGCGGGCGGCCGGGTCGGTGGGGTGGACAGCGCGGTGGCCCGCCAGCGCTCGCTCCACACCAGCAGCCGGCGTGGACTGCCCGAGTCGAGGCTGGCCTGCTGGGCCAGCGCGGCCAGCTCCGCGCCCTGCTCGGTGGCGCGGGCACGCAACTCCGACGCGCCCAGCGTCATCCGGTGCGCATCGAGCACGTCCAGGCCACGCCGGCAGGCCTCCAGGACGCCGCGTCCCGAACCGGCCGCCTGGGCCCGCAGCGCCTGCGCCGCCCAGCCCGTCATCCGCGCCAGCGGCGGCCCGCTGCGCCTGCTGCGGGCGGCCACCGCCAGATGCTGCTCCGCGTCGGCCCGCCAGCCCAGGCCGAGCGCGATCCGGCCGGCGAGCAGCGAGGCCTCCGGCGCGGCCGGCGCGCCGAACGAGGCCAGCCGTTCGGCGACCGCCGCCGTGTCGGCCACCAGCCGCCCCGAACTGCGCCCGGCGGCCACCCGCGCCTCGATCAGCACCAGCCGGGCATGCGTCTCCCACCAGCCGCGGCGCTGACCCGCGAACAGCCGTACGGCCATGTCGGCGCGCGCGATCGCGGTGTGCGCCTCGCCCGCCAGCCGGGCGGCACGCGCGGCGGCCAGCAGCAGCTCGGCCTTGCGGGTGGACTGACCGCCGATGCCGTCGAGCACGGCGATCGCCGCGTCGGCCTCGGTCAGCGCCTCCCGGGCCAGCCCGGCGGCCATCAGCACCTCGCAGCGGCGGATGTTGAGCATGAAGGTCGGCGTGCCGAGCTTGGCGTACCGCTCCTCGGCCTCGTCGAGCAGCCGCAGCGCGGCGGGGATGTCGCCCGACCGGAACGCTGCCAGACCCCGGCTCTCCACCGCGTCGGCCTTGTCGTGCTCCTGGCCCGTGGTGTCCCACAGCGCCTCGGCCGCGGTGAAGTCGGCATCCGCCCGGTCCACCGCGCCGACCGCCAGATGCACGGTCGCCCGCAGGGTCAGCGCCCGCGCCGTCCAGATGACGTCTTCCATCTGCCGCAGCACGGGTATCGCCTTGCGTACGTCCTCCAGCGCCTCCCGGTGATGGCCCAGCACCCAGCGGGCGTAGGCCCGGCGGAACAGCACACGCGCGCGTGTGTGCCCGCTGCCGCGCTCCACGCCGCGCTCCAGCGCGGCCAGCCCCTGCTGAGTGCGCCCCGCGTGCACCAGCGCGACCCCGAGCGCCGCCAGGACGTCCGCCTCCCGGTCGGCCGACTCCGCGCGTGCCGCGAGGTCCCGGGCACGCCGCAGGTGATACAGGGCGATGCGCATGTCGCCCCAGTCCCGCTGCCAGATGCCGATCACCTGGTGGGCGACGGAGGCGTGCAACGGCGTCGGATCGGCGTCGAGCACCCCTTCCGCCCTCGCCAGGGCGTCGTTGGGGGCGGCGAACACCATCGGCAGCAGTTCGAGAACCGATTCGCTTCCCGCTGTCACTCCACGGATGGTAGTTGCCCCAGGACCGTGCCACACAGGTTTGGCGCTGTATCAATCAGTGACCGCACGGCTCTGATTGACGACCGTCGCCTCAGTGGGAGGACACGCCATGGCACCACAGCGATTCCACGAACAGTTCGAGCAGATCCAACGCACCATGCCCGACGTCCCCCTCGCGATGGGACCGGACGACTCCGCCGAGTTCATCTACGAGAAGGGTTACGTCCTGGTCCGCGACGGCGAGGACGCCCGCCTCGTCGAGGACACCGTACGCACGCACTTCACCGCCGAGCCCGACCTCGTGCAGGACAACGTGCGGCGCGTGAGCCCGCAGACCAACCGCTCGGGCATCACCCGCATCCAGGTCGGCGACCCCGGCGAGGGCGACCGCGCCGGTGACCGCCCCGTCGCGCACGCCCTGCGCGCCCTGCGCGAGACGGAGGGCCGGGCCGGACGCCGCCTGGTCAGCCGCAACCACCTGGTGTCGATCGCCGTCAACTCCTGCCCCGGCGACGAGCCCGTGCCCGTCCCGGCCACCGAGCAGCTCAACCCCGCCGTGGCCGAGGGCGCCCACGACCCGGACACCGCCGTCGGCGTCCTCGTCATCGACACCGGCCTCATGAACGACTTCCGGTCCGCCCCGCTGCTCGCCCACACCGACGGCGACGCGCAGCTCAAGGAGTGCGACGACGACGGCGTCCTCCAGCAGTACGTCGGCCACGGCACGTTCATCGCGGGCCTCGTCGCCGCCGTCGCACCCAACACGAACGTCACGGTGCGCAACTCCCTCAACGACGCGGGCGCCATCCTGGAGTCCGAGTTCGGCGAGAAGCTCTTCGAGGCCGTCGACGCGGGCGGCTGGCCCGACATCCTCAGCCTCTCCGCCGGCACCTCCAACGGCCGCACCGACGGCCTGCTCGGCGTCGAGGCCTTCATGCAGGAACTGCGCGGCCAGCGCACCCTGCTCGTCGCCGCGGCCGGCAACAACGGCAGCGCCACGCCCTTCTGGCCCGCCGCCTACGCCGACCTGCCCGACTACCAGGACACCGTGCTGTCGGTCGGCGCGCTGCGCGGCGACGGCGAGTTCGGCGCCTGCTTCAGCAACCACGGCTCCTGGGTCAAGGTGTACGCCCCCGGCGAGCGCCTCACCAGCGTCCTCACCGGCTTCGACACGCCGGTGCCGTACGTGTACCAGCACTCCACCTACGATGCCTGCCGGTACGGATTCGGCTACTCCTGCTCCTGCGTCTCCCCGCGCCACAGCGGCCTGTTGAGCGAGCCGGGCGGGAGCAGCGGCACCAAGCCCGACCAGGTGATGTTCGAGGGGTTCGCGCACTGGAGCGGCACCTCGTTCGCCACTCCGGTCGTCGCCGCGATGATCGCCACCCACATGAGCTCGCAGCAGGAGAACGACCCGCGGGTGGCCCGGTACAAGATGCTCGCGGCGAACACCGGGTTCGCGGAGGTGCGGGGGGCGCATGTACCCGCGCTTCGCCCCCCGACCTGGCGCCCTGTCCCCGTCGCACCGCCGGCTCCTCGCTCATGAGGGTCGGAACCGCCCCCTCCGCGGCGTACGATGACTTGCCGTACACGAGGGGTGGGGCTGTGGACCGTGCAGATGTCGGTGCGTTGGTCCAGTCCGCCGTCGACGGCGACGCGGCGGCCTGGAAGGCGCTCGTGGAAGGAATGAGCCCACTGGTGTGGTCCGTCGTGCGCGCGCACCGGCTCAATGACGCCGACGCCCACGAGGTGTACCAGACCGTGTGGTTCCGTTTCGCCCAGCACCTCGGGCGCATCCGTGAACCCGAGAAGGCCGGGTCCTGGCTCGCGAGCACCGCACGGCACGAATGCCTGAAGGTGCTCAAGAGCTTAAGGCGGCTGACCGTGACGAGCGATCCGCAGCTGCTGGACCGGGTCAGCGAGGAACGTACGCCCGAACAGTCGCTCCTGGACTCCGAGGAGGCCGCCGCCGAGTCCGAGCGCATCCGCTGGATGTGGCAGGAGTTCGAGGAACTCGGCGACCGTTGCCGCCAGTTGCTGCGCGTGCTGATGGCCTCGCCGCCGCCCAGCTACCAGGAGGTGTCCGCCGCACTGGGCATCGCCGTGGGCAGCATCGGGCCGCTGCGCCAGCGCTGTCTGCGCCGACTGAGGGCCCGACTCGACGCACGGGGAGCGTTGTGAACGACGAGATGCACGACGAAGCGACCGGCGAGGAGCCCGTCGACCACAACGGGTCCGGCGACGACGGGTTCGACATCGAACTGCTGGAGGAGGAACTCCGCCAGGCCGCCGCCATCCTGGACCCCGTGCCGGCCCAGCTGCGGCAGCTCGCCGTCGAGGCCTTCGCACTGCACGACCTCGACGCCCGGATCGCCGAGTTGACCTTCGACTCGGTGGTGGACGCCATTCCGGTCAGGGGGGCCACGGACGTGCCGCGGATGCTGACGTTCCGCGCGGGCGAGGTGACCGTCGACGTGGAGGTGACCGCGCAGGGGCTGATGGGGCAGGTGCTGCCGCCCCAGCAGGCACGGATCGAGGTGCTGGGCGGCCCGCAGACGGCCATCCCGGTGGAGGCCGACGACATGGGCCGTTTCACCAGCGACGCACCGCCGAACGGCCCCTTCGCGCTGCGGCTGCGGACGGGCGCGGAGGTCGTGGTCACGGAGTGGCTGCGGGCCTGACCCACCGGGTCAGCGTGCGGCGGCGTCCACCAGCGCCGCCAGTGCCGCCGAGAGCCGGGTGAGTCCCGCACCTGCGGGGCCGCCCGGCTCGGTCATGTACGTGTCCCGGCGAATCTCGATCATCAGGGCGCCGACCCGGGGCTCGCTGCCGTAGAAGTCCAGCGGTACGTACGTTCCGCTGAACGGACTGTCCAGCCCCGTCTCCCCGCCCGGCGCGAACGCCTCCCGGGCGGCGGCGAGCAGTTCGGGCGGCGTGTGGAACGCGTCGGTGCCCAGGCAGACGGGCGGTCGAGCGCCCTCGCCGTGCAGTTCGTAGGGGAGCGGGGCTGCCGGATAGGAGTGCACGTCGATGATCACGGCCCGGCCGGTGGCGGCGAGCCGGTCGGCCACGGCTGCCGTCATGGCCTTCGCGTACGGCCGGAAGTACCGCTCGACCAGCGGTTCCGGGTCTGTGCCGGCGGGCCGCAGCTCCGCGCGATGCGTGGTCCGGGTGTAGACGGCACCCATGCCCACGGCCAGCATCTCCTCCCGCTCGTCCGGGAACCGCTCCGGATCGACGACCAGCCGGGACAGCCGGTTGACGAACCGCCAGGGCGTGAGCGACGCCCTTTCGGCCGCCGCCTCGGCGAGCTCCGCGGTGTGCGCGTCGGTGATGTGGTCGAGTTCGTGCTCCAGCGCCCGGTCGTCCAGCACGATCGAGGTCCGCGCGTCGGCCGGGATCTGCCGGGCGGAGTGCGGTACGTGCAGGATCACGGGGGAGTCGGCGGCGCCGGGCAGCAGCTCGAAGGAAGCAGACATGGGGCCTCTCAAGGTGTTCTGGTCAGGGGTGGCCGGGTGATCCGGCGGGGCGCGGGCATGGAGACCTGCTGCACCTTCACGTCGACGAGGGAGTGCCGGCAGTCGTACGCCGGTGCCGTGTCCACGAGCAGGAGGTAGGTGATCGTCGTGCCGCGGCCGATGAGGCCGGGTCCGATGCGCAGGAGCGAACCGCACATCTCCGTCTGCGGGGCACGGGCCGCGCCGGGGCCGGCCTCGGTGCGCAGCACTTCCAGACAGGGCACGCCCAGGTCGACCTGGAACGGGTCCCCCCGGTCGAACGCTTCGCTGGGGATGTCCCACCGCCCGGGGTTGGTCAGCACCAGCCGAACCACGTGTGGATCGGTGAGTAAGGCACCGTTCCACCGGATCTCCAGGCTCCCGTACATGACCTGCTGCACCAACGGCTGGTGGCTCACGGTGTAGTTGAGCCGCCGCTTGGGATGGGTCGAGCGGAACGCCGTCCACATCGCGAGGAACCCGACGAGCACGGTCCCGGCGACGCCGGCCGCCGTCCAGAAGGTCTCCCCGGTGTAGAAGGCACCGGACGCGACGGGCAGGAGAGAGGTGACCTCGTTCACGGGCAGCCCGACGCGCCAAGGGGCCGGTCGCGCGTCGTACTCCGTTCGTACGTGCGGCAACTGTTCCGGTGGCTCTCCGTCCCGGCCCGCCGACGGTTCCTTGCACGACTCAGAGGCGGCTGACTCCTCCGCCGAGGAAGGCCCGCCACTCGTGCGGTGTGAACACGAGTGCCGGTCCCTGAGCGTTCTTGGAGTCCCGGACCGCGACGAGACCGGCGACTGCCGCGACCTCGACACACGCTCCGTTGCCCGAACTGCGGCTGCTCCTGCGCCAGTCGGCCCCGTCCAGGTCGACCCGCGACAGCCTTCGTCCGTCGTGCGCGCTCATGACCCCTGCATCTCCCTTGCGATCCGCTCCAGCGTGGTGGGTGTCTCCTGCGGGTCGGGAGCGGCGGCCCGCACGAGGTCGAAGGTCTGGATGAAGGTGCGGACATCGCGTTCCTTCTCCAAGTACACGTTTCCGGCAATGGAGTTGACGTAGACGACGGTGGGCTCGCGCGGCCCGAACTCCAGCAGCGAGAAGGTCCCGGCGAGGGCCGCGTGGGCGCCCTTCGCGGTCGGCATGATCTGGATGGTGACGTTCGGCAGCTCGGTCGCCCTGGCCAGGTGCTCCAGCTGGTCCACCATGACCTCGGTGCCGCCGACCGGCCGGCGCAGCGCGCTCTCCTCCACCACCACCCACAGCTCCAGCGGCTCGGGAGTCCTGGTCAGCAGCGCCTGCCGTTCCTTGCGGAAGCGCACCAACTGGTCCACCTCGTACGGCTCGTTGGGCCGGACGGCGGCGATCACGGCACGGGCGTAGTCCGCGGTCTGCAACAGGCCGTGCACGAACGTGGGTTCATAGCTGCGCAGAACACTGGCGTCGGCCTCCAGGCCCGCATAGGTGGCCATGCCGGAGGGCAGCACCTCGTTGTAGTGCGCCCACCAGCCCTGCTGCTGGGCGCCCTTGTGGATCAGCATGACGGCCTCGGTGAGCTCCGGCTCGGTCACGCCGTACCACTGGAGCAGATCGCGGACGTCCCTGGCCTTGATGGGGGCCTGTCCGGTCTCCACCCTGCTGATCTTGGACATCGAGCACTCCAGGTGCGCCGCGACGTCCTCGATCCGCTTGCCCGCGTGTTCGCGCAGGCGGCGGAGTTCGGCGCCGAGCTGGCGCCGCCGCAGCGTGGGTCCGCCGGCCGTGGCCATTGCCTCACCCCTCGCGTCTGTTGCGCCGGGCAAGTGCGTCCGGCCGTCAATCTCCTTGTACCTGAGGATAGTTGAGATCATGCATATGGCTCACGCAATTGCGTGAGAGAAATTGCCTCACCTCAAAAGGGCCTGGTCACCGACCGCGGACATGACTCCGCCCCGGACATGACTCCGCCCCGGCCGGGCGGTGCACCGGTCGGGGCGGAGACGGCAAGGCCCGCAGGCCCGATGGGTCAGCTCAGGGAGGCGAGCGTCTCGTTCCAGGTGGCCGACGGGCGCATGATCGCGGCGGCCTTGGCCGGGTCGGGCTGGTAGTAGCCGCCGATCTCGGCCGGCTTGCCCTGGACGGCGTTCAGCTCGTCGACGATCTTCTGCTCGTTGGCGGTGAGCGTCTCGGCGAGCGGGGCGAAGGCCTTCGCCAGGTCCGCGTCGTCGGTCTGCTTGGCCAGCTCCTGCGCCCAGTACAGGGACAGGAAGAAGTGGCTGCCGCGGTTGTCGATGCCGCCGACGCGACGGGTCGGGGACTTGTCCTCGTTGAGGAAGGTCGCCGTGGCGCGGTCGAGGGTGTCGGCGAGGACCTGCGCGCGGGTGTTGCCCGTGGCCGTCGCGTACTGCTCCAGGGACGGCACCAGCGCGAAGAACTCACCGAGGGAGTCCCAGCGCAGGTAGTTCTCCTTGACCAGCTGCTGGACGTGCTTCGGCGCGGAGCCGCCGGCGCCCGTCTCGAACAGGCCGCCGCCCGCCATCAGCGGGACGACCGACAGCATCTTGGCGCTGGTGCCCAGCTCCAGGATCGGGAAGAGGTCCGTGAGGTAGTCGCGCAGGACGTTGCCGGTCACCGAGATGGTGTTCTCGCCACGGCGGATGCGCTCCACCGACAGCTTGGTGGCGTCGACCGGGGCGAGGATGCGGATGTCCAGGCCCTCGGTGTCGTGCTCCGGCAGGTACGCGTTGACCTTGGCGATCAGGTTGGCGTCGTGCGCGCGGGTCTCGTCCAGCCAGAAGACGGCCGGGTCGCCGCTGGCGCGGGCGCGGGTGACGGCCAGCTTCACCCAGTCCTTGATCGGGGCGTCCTTGGTCTGGCAGGCGCGGAAGATGTCACCGGCGGAGACCGCCTGCTCGATCACCACGTCGCCGGCCTGGTCGACCAGGCGGATCGTACCGGCGGCCTTGACCTCGAAGGTCTTGTCGTGGGAGCCGTACTCCTCGGCCTTCTGCGCCATCAGGCCGACGTTCGGGACCGAGCCCATGGTCGACGGGTCGTAGGCGCCGTTCGCACGGCAGTCGTCGATCACGGCCTGGTAGACGCCGGCGTAGGAGGAGTCCGGCAGCACGGCCAGCGTGTCGGCCTCCTGACCGTCCGGGCCCCACATGTGGCCGGAGGTGCGGATCATGGCCGGCATCGAGGCGTCGACGATCACGTCGGAAGGCACGTGCAGGTTGGTGATGCCCTTGTCGGAGTCGACCATGGCCAGCTCCGGGCCCTCGGCGATCTCCGCCTCGAAGGACGCCTTGATCTCGGCGCCGTTCGGCAGCGCGTCCAGGCCCTTGAGGATGCCGCCCAGACCGTCGTTCGGGGACAGACCGGCGGCGGCGAGGGCCGCGCCGTACTGCTCGAAGGTCTTCGGGAAGAAGGCGCGCACCACGTGGCCGAAGACGATCGGGTCGGAGACCTTCATCATCGTGGCCTTGAGGTGCACGGAGAACAGCACGCCCTGGGCCTTGGCCTCGGCGATCTGCGCGGTGAGGAACTCACGCAGCTCGGCCACGTGCATCACCGAGGCGTCGACGACCTCACCGGCGAGGACCGGTACGGACTCGCGCAGGACGGTGGTCGTGCCGTCCTCGGCGACGTGCTCGATCCTGAGCGCGCCGGCCTCGGAGATCACGACGGACTTCTCGGTGGAGCGGAAGTCGTTGCGGCCCATGGTCGCCACGTTCGTCTTGGACTCGGCGGACCAGGCGCCCATGCGGTGCGGGTGGGTCTTGGCGTAGTTCTTGACCGAGGCGGGGGCGCGCCGGTCGGAGTTGCCCTCACGCAGGACCGGGTTCACGGCGGAGCCCTTGACCTTGTCGTAGCGGGCCTGGATCTCCCGCTCCTCGTCGGTCTTCGGGTCGTCCGGGTAGTTCGGCAGCGCGTAGCCCTGGCCCTGGAGCTCGGCGATCGCGGCCTTGAGCTGCGGGATCGACGCCGAGATGTTCGGCAGCTTGATGATGTTGGCCGCGGGCGTCTTGGCGAGCTCACCGAGCTCGGCCAGGGCGTCCGGGATGCGCTGGTCCTCGGTCAGGTGCTCCGGGAACAGCGCGATGATGCGGCCGGCCAGCGAGATGTCCCGCGTCTCCACGGCGACACCCGCCTGCGAGGCGTAGGCCTGGACCACCGGCAGGAACGAATACGTCGCCAGGGCGGGGGCCTCGTCAGTGTGCGTATAGATGATGGTCGAGTCAGTCACCGGGTGCTCCGCTCCACGTCTGCAACATTGCTCGACATCAAGATATCTCGTGACCGACCCGTACTCGACAGGGGTCCGCACTGAGGTGCGGGATGTCTGCCGCGATCTCGGATCCGCGCAAACGGACCTACCGCCTCCGTGCAACCGGATCGCCCGGTCCCGGAGTCATGTAAGGCGATCACCACCGATCCGGCGGCCGGCCCTGACCATCCGGCCGCCCGAGCGAAAGCGGACCATGAGATATCGCAGCAGAGTGACGGCCCCCGCGGCCGCCCTGATCGGCACGGCAGCGGCCCTGGCCGCCGCCCCCTCCGCCCACGCGACGCCGACGCTGACGGGGGCATCGGCCGCCAAGACCTCCGGCACCCCGGGCCCCGAGACCCTCGGTGACCCGGTCTACCCGGCCCTCGGCAACGACGGCTACCGCGTCGCCGCCTACCACCTCGACTTCTCCTACGACGCCACGACCCGCCTGGTCGACGCCACCGCGACCCTGAAGATCCGCACCACCCAGGCCCTGAGCCGCTTCTCCCTCGACTCCCTCGGCCTCGACATCCGCTCCGTCCGCGTCGACGGCCGGGGGGCGGCCTTCGAGCAGGTCGACGAGAAGCTGCGCATCACGCCCGCCCGGACCCTGCCGGCCAACTGCCGGGTCACCGTCTGCGTCGAGTACTCGGCGGACCCGCGCCGCACCCTGCCGCACACCGGCTGGGTCGACACGCTGGACGGCTTCGCCGTGGCCTGCCAGGCGGACTCGGCGCACACCGTCTTCCCGTGCAACGACCACCCCTCCGACAAGGCCGACTTCTCGTTCCGCCTCACCGTCCCCAGCGGCCTGCGCGGCGTGGCGACCGGACTGCACATACGCACCGAGCGCCTGTCAGGCGGCCGTACCGCGTACACGTACCGCTCCCGCGAGCCCATGGCCACCGAGTTGGTGCAGATAACGGTCGGCGACTACGTGATCAAGGACCGTAAGGGCCCGCACGGCCTCCCGTTGCGGGACGTCGTGCCGGTCGCGCGGGCCGAGGCGCTGGAACCGGCGCTCGCGCTGACGCCGAAGCTGGTCGAGTGGGTGGAGGCGCGGCTCGGGGCGTACCCGTTCGAGACGTACGGACTGCTGCCCTGCAACTCCGACGTCCCGGAGCCCTTCGACTTCACCGGCCTGGAGACCCAGACCCTCACCATCTACCGGCCGAACTATCTGCTCCAGGAGGAGTCGAAGATCGGCTCGCACATGATGCACGAGCTGGTCCACTCCTACTTCGGCAACAGCGTCAGCCCCGCCACCTGGGCCGACCTGTGGATCAACGAGGGCCACGCCGACTTCTACGGGCTGCTCTACCGCTACGAGCGCGGCTGGGCCGACTCCCTGGGCATGACCACCCTGGAAGCCCGGATGAAGCACACCTACGCGCAGGGCGACCAGTGGCGCCACGACTCGGGGCCGGTCGCGGCGCCGAACGCGGTGAACCTCTTCGACAGCCAGCGCTACCTGGGCGGCGTCCTGGTCCTGTACGCGCTGCGCAACCTCGTCGGCGAGCAGGCCTTCAGCGCCCTTGAGCGGGCCTTCCTCGACCGGTACCGCAACGCCTCGGCGTCCACGGAGGACTACATCGCCGTGGCCTGCGAGGTCTTTGGCCAGGATCTGACCGGATTCCTGCGGGGCTGGCTGTACGGCACGAAGACGCCGCGGATGCCGGGGCACCCGGACTGGACGGTCACCCCGGTGCCCCCGGCCCTCGCCGCGCCGCACAGCCGCAAGGGCAGCCGGTCCCACGACAACTCGGCCACCCTCTAGGCACGTCCGAGCAGGTCAGTCGAGGCGGACGGGGGTCACCTCGTCCGCCTCTCCGGGGAGCCGCGGATGCGGTATCGACTGCTGCGGAATCGACACCGTCCCCTGCTGGATCGCCACCGTCCGCGTGGGCGCCGGAATGCGGATGCCCTCCGCGCGGTAGCGCTTGTGCAGGCGCTTGATGAACTCGTGCTTGATCCGGTACTGGTCGCTGAACTCGCCGACACCCAGGATGACCGTGAAGCCGATCCGGGAGTCGCCGAAGGTGTGGAAGCGGATGATCGGCTCGTGGTCCGGGAGGGCGCCCTCGACCTCGGCCATCACCTCGGCGATGACCTCGTTGGTCACCCGCTCGACGTGGTCCAGGTCGCTGTCGTAGGCGACGCCGACCTGGAGCAGGATCGTCAACTCCTGCTCGGGCCGCATGAAGTTGGTCATGTTCGTCTTGGCGAGCTCCCCGTTGGGGATGACGATCAGGTTGTTGGAGAGCGCGCGCACGGTCGTCTGGCGCCAGTTGATGTCCTCGACGTAGCCCTCCTCGCCGCTGCTCAGCCGGATGTAGTCGCCGGGCTGGACGGTCTTGGAGGCGAGGATGTGGATGCCCGCGAAGAGGTTGGCGAGCGTGTCCTGCAAGGCCAGCGCGACCGCCAGACCGCCCACGCCCAGGGCGGTGAGCAGGGGCGCTATGGAGATGCCCAGCGTCTGGAGCACCACCAGGAAGCCGATGGCCAGGATCAGAACCCGGGTGATGTTGACGAAGATCGTGGCCGAGCCCGCGACACCGGGGCGGGACTGGGTGACCGTCCGCATCAGCCCGGCGATCCCGCGGGCCACCGACAGCGTCACGACGAAGATGAGCAGCACGGTCAGGATCTGATTGACGTTGTGCTGGACCGTCTTCGTCAGCGGCAGCGCGGCGCCCGCGGAGGCCGCGCCGCCGAGGAACGCCGCCCACGGCACCACGGTGCGCAGGGTGTCCACGATGAGGTCGTCGCCGCTCCAGCGGGTGCGGTCGGCGTGCTTGCCCAGCCAGCGCAGCAGCATCCGCAGCAGGACGGCCGCCAGCAGCCCCGCCGCCAGCGCTATCCCCGCGATGACCAGGTCGTCCACAGTGAGCGCGCGCTTCACCGGTCACCCCCGAGGAGAAATGCTGCGGCGAACCCCTTCGCCGACGGCCGGATGTGAAGTCTCGTCACGTTGTCACCTGCTCGATTCCGCGATGTGCCGTCGCGCCGGCCACCCCATCCCCCGAGACCGGCACGAGGGCTCATCCTGCCGTATCGGGTACACGCGTTCGCACCAGGAGCGTCGGCCGGACGGCCTCATCAGCCGCTTTCGGGCATTCTCCCTCGAACTTCCGGCACCCCGAGGGCGGAACGACCGCCTCCGGAGGCGCGCTTGATGCGCGAGCGCCGCTCAGGGGGCGCTCCACGCCGCGCACGCTCCCGCAGCGACGGGGCACGGGATGGGGTAGGGGATGCGGTACGGATGCCTCAGCGGTGAGCCGCGTCACATGTCCGAGAACGACCCGTGCCGCCCCGCACCGGAGGCGAAACGGGACGCGCCCTCCAGGCTCTGAGCCAACACACCCATGCCGTGCCGGAGTTCGGCGCGCATCGCGGCCGGCTCGGCCAGCCCCTCCTGGTCGAGCACGGAGGCGCGGTCGGCGCGCAGGCAGGCCTGCGGGAACCGCGCGATCGTGGCGGCCAGTTCCTCGGCCTCGGCGCGGGAGCGTCCGCTCGGCACCACACGGTTGGCGAGCCCCATCCCGTACGCCTCGCCGGCCGGCACCGGACGTCCGGTCAGGATCATGTCCATGGCGCGGCTCGTGCCGATCAGCCGGGGCAGCCGTACCGTGCCGCCGTCGATCAGCGGTACGCCCCAGCGGCGGCAGAACACCCCGAAGACCGCGTCCTCCTCGGCGACCCGCAGATCACACCACAACGCCAGTTCGAGACCTCCGGCCACGGCGTGTCCCGCGACAGCGGCGATCACCGGCTTGGACAGCCGCAGCCGGGTCGGCCCCATCGGGCCGTCACCGTCCTGCGCGACCTCGTTGCCCCGTCCGCTGCCGAGCGCCTTCAGGTCGGCGCCCGCGCAGAACGTGCCACCCTCGCCCCACAGCACCGCCACCCGCGCCTCGTCGTCGGCGTCGAACTCCCGGAAGGCGTCGGCGAGATCGGCGGCCGTGGGCCCGTCGACCGCGTTGCGGACCTCCGGACGGGAGAGAACGACGGTGGTGACGTGCCCCTGGCGCTCGACGCGGACCGGCATGGCGGGGTCCCTTCCGTGGGTCGGACCCCGTACGTTACTGACTGGTCACATGACCTTCCACCGGAACCGATCGGTCGGACCGCCTGGATCGGACCGCCTGGATCGGACTGCCCGGATTGGACGGCCTTGATCAGATGACCTTGAAGCGCACGAGCGCCCCCAGCGTCAGTGCCCCCGGCAGCAGCGGCAGCCACACCGTGATGATCCGGTACGCCAGCACGACCGCCGTCGCCACCGCAACCGGGCCGCCCGCCGCCACCAGCGCCACTATCAGCGCCGCCTCGACCGAGCCGAGCCCGCCCGGTGTCGGCACCAGGGCGACGGCGACGGTCGCCGCCAGATAGGCGAGCGCCATGTGGGCCGGCGGCACGTCGAGCCCCAGGGCGAGCCCGACCAGGACCAGGCCGGCCGCCTGCAGCGCGGGGAAGGCCAGCGAACCGCCCCACAGTGCCAGTGCCCGGGACGGGCGGGTGTGCACCGAGCGCGCTTCGTCCACCGCGGTGCGCAGGAAGGAGAACACGGCGGTGCGCAGTCGGCGTACGAGTGCGAAGACGGCCACGATCACGATCGCCGCCGCGCCGATGACCAGCAGCAGCGGGCCCCACGCCCCCTCCGGCAGGAGCGGCCCGAGTTGCAGCGCGTGCGGGAAGGCGATCAGCAGGGCGGCCAGCAGGCCTACGCGGGCCACGCTCTCCGCGAGGAGATACAGGGCCAGCGCGGCCGAGGAACGGGCGAGCGGCAGCCCGCACACCGTCATGAAGCGCAGGTTGACCGCGCTCGCGCCCAGCCCGGTGGGCAGCAGGTGGTTGGCGGAGCCCGCCGCGAACTGCGTGACGAGCAGCCGCAGTTTGGGCAGCCGGTCGATGACGGCGCCCTGCCGGGTGACGGCCGCCGCGACCCAGGTGAGGCAGGTGGCGCAGGCCGCGGCGAGCAGCCACGGCCACTTGGCCGTCGCCAGATGACCGATGCCCTCGGCGAGCACGGAGCGGTGCTGCACCGCGACCACGATGACGAGGACGAGCGGAAGCAGGACCAGGATCCGGCGGACCGGGAGACGTCTGAGCAGGCGTCCCGCGGGAAGTCGTACGGCTGTCACATTCGGAGAGGTTCTCCACGCTGTGACAACTGCGGGTAGCGACAGCGGGGACGGCACCTTACGGACCGGCTGCGGACGGACTTCGGTGTTGACCTCAACATTGCTTGAGGTTCTACGTTCTCTCGCATGAGCATGGAGACCACAGCCTGGACCCAGCTGCACAGCGTCATGAACGCCGAGCAGGAGCGCCGCCCCTTCGCCCGCGCCACGCTGCGCCGCATCGCCGCCTTCGCCCGCCCGCACCGCCGCCGGATCGCGCTCTTCGTCGTGCTCGGGGTGATGACCGCGCTGCTCGCCGTCGCGACCCCCGTACTCGCCGGACGCGTCGTCGACGCGATCGTGACGGGCGGCGACGAGGGCACCGTCGTCCGCCTGGCCCTCTTGATCGCCCTGATCGCGGTGGCGGAGGCGGTGCTCGGGATCATCGCCAGGCGCCTGTCGGCGACGCTCGGCGAGGGCCTCATCCTCGATCTGCGGACGGCTGTGTTCGATCATGTGCAGCGCATGCCGGTCGCGTTCTTCACACGTACTCGTACGGGAGCGCTGGTCTCCCGTCTCAACAACGACGTCATCGGAGCCCAGCGCGCCTTCAGCAACACGCTGTCCGGCGTGGTCAGCAACCTCGTCACCCTGCTGCTCACCGTCGCCGTCATGCTCACCCTGTCCTGGCAGATCACCCTGCTCGCCCTCGTCCTGCTCCCGGTGTTCGTGATCCCGGCCCGCCGCATGGGCCACCGCATGGCCCGCATGCAGCGGGAGGCCGCCGCACTCAACGCCGCGATGGGCACCCGCATGACCGAGCGCTTCTCGGCGCCCGGCGCCACACTGATCAAGCTCTTCGGGCGCCCGGGGGAGGAGTCGGAGGAGTTCACGGCCAGGGCCCGCAGGGTGGCCGACATCGGCGTACGGACGGCCGTCGCCCAGTCGGTGTTCATCACCGCGCTCACCCTGGTGTCGGCCCTGGCCCTCGCCCTGGTCTACGGCCTCGGCGGCTGGTTCGCCCTGCGCGGCACCCTGGAGCCGGGCGCCGTCGTCTCACTGGCGCTGCTGCTGACCCGTATGTACGCGCCGCTCACCGCGCTCGCCGGCGCCCGCGTCGAGGTCATGAGCGCCCTGGTCAGCTTCGAGCGCGTCTTCGAGGTGCTCGACCTGAAGCCGCTGATCGAGGAGAAGCCGGACGCGAAGAAGGTCCCCGAGGGCCCGGTGTCGGTGGAGTTCGAGAACGTCCGCTTCGGCTACCCCTCCGCCGACAAGGTCTCCCTCGCCTCCCTGGAGGAGGTCGCGACCCTCGACACGCGCGGCGGGGCCGAGGTGCTGCACGGCATCTCCTTCCGCGCCGAACCCGGCCGGACGGTCGCCCTCGTCGGCTCGTCCGGCGCCGGCAAGTCGACCGTCGCCCAACTCCTCCCGCGGCTGTACGACGTCGACGAGGGCGCCGTGCGCGTGGCCGGCACCGACGTCCGCGACCTCAGCGCCGAGTCCCTGCGCGGCACCCTCGGAATGGTCACCCAGGACGGCCACCTCTTCCACGACACCGTCCGCGCCAACCTGCTGCTGGCCCGCCCCACCGCCACCGACGCCGAACTGTGGGACGCCCTGCGCCGCTCCCGCCTCGACGATCTCGTACGGTCCCTGCCCGACGGCCTCGACACGGTGGTCGGCGAGCGCGGCTACCGGCTCTCCGGCGGCGAACGCCAGCGGATGACCATCGCCCGGCTGCTGCTGGCCCGCCAGCGCGTCGTCATCCTCGACGAGGCCACCGCCCACCTCGACAACACCTCCGAGGCCGCCGTCCAGGAGGCGCTCGCCGAGGCGCTGGAGGGCAGGACCGCGGTCGTGATCGCCCACCGGCTGTCCACCGTGCGGGCGGCGGACCTGATCCTGGTCGTCGAGGCCGGCCGGATCGTCGAACGCGGCACGCACGACGAGTTGCTGGCGGCGGGCGGACGCTACGCCGAGCTGTACCGGACACAGTTCGAGCAGCTGGATTCGGCCAAGGTCGACGGCCGTACCCATCAGGAACACACAAACCTCGACAGCGTCATTGCTTCCACTGTGTTCACAACCTAGTGTGCGTTGGGTTTCCCAACAGCACCGCACATGATCTGACGCTCCCTCAAGCCGTGCAGCGCCGCACTGTCGTCCCGAGGAAGGCCACACGTCGATGCCGCTCACCCCCGTGCCCCCCACCGGCCCGTTCCGCACGCCGGGCGTACCGGTCAGCCGCCGCCGTCTCCTGGAGGGGGGAGCCGCCCTGCTCGGGGTGCTCGCCGTCGCCGGATCGTCCGCCACGGTGCACGCGGCCGACGGGGCCGGAGCGGCGGCCGACACCCCTGAGTGGAACGGCCACATCGACGTCTTCCGGATCGGCACCCAGCCGCCGCACACCACCCTCATGCCGTACGCGGACGTACGGCAGGCGCTGGACGCCGACCGCACCCGCTCGCCCTACCGGATCGGCCTCGACGGCAAGTGGAAGTTCGCCTACGCCGACCGCCCCGACGACCGGGACCCCGACTTCCACCGCACCGACGTCGACGACAGCGACTGGGACAGCATCCCCGTCCCCTCCGTCTGGCAGATGCACGGCTACGACCGCCCGATCTTCGTCAACATCACCTACCCCTGGTGGGGCCCGAACGGCCTGGGCGAGGAGGCCCAGCCCCCGGCCGTACCGACCCGCTTCAACCCGGTGGGGCAGTACCGCCGTACCTTCACCGTGCCGCGCGGCTGGTCGGGACGGCGCACCTTCCTGCACTTCGAGGGCGTGAAGTCCGCGCACTACGTGTGGATCAACGGGGAGTTGGTGGGGTACGCCGAGGACTCGTTCACCCCCGCCGAGTACGACGTCACCCCGCACCTCAAGCCCGGCACCAACCAGATCGCCGTCGAGGTCTACCGCTTCTCCGACGGCGACTGGCTGGAGGACCAGGACATGATCCGGCTGAGCGGCATCTTCCGCTCGGTCTACCTCTACTCCACGCCCGAAGTCCGCCTGCGCGACTTCAAGTTGGACACCCCGCTCAGCGACGACCACAGCGCCGCCGAGCTGTCCGTCACCGCCACCGTGCGCTCGTACGGCGGGACGGCCGAGGGCGGCTACTCCGTCGAGACGCAGCTGTACGACTCCCGCGGCCACGCCGTGTGGTCCAGGCCGCTCCAGCAGGCCGTCGACCTCGCGTCCGCCCCCGCCGGTGAGGACGTGACCGTCCGGGCGAGCAGAGCCGTGCCCGAGCCGAAGCTGTGGTCCGCCGAGCACCCGAACCTCTACACCGCCCTACTGCGGCTGCGCGACCCGGCCGGGAAGGTGATCGAGACCCTCTCGCACCGCGTCGGCCTGCGCGAGTTCGCGCTCAAGGACGGCCTGATGCGGATCAACGGCAAGCCGGTGTCCTTCCGCGGCGCGAACCGGCACGAGATGCACCCCGACAGCGGCATGGCACTCACCCGCGCGCACATGGTCAGGGACATCGAGATCATCAAGCGGATGAACATGAACTCCGTCCGCACCTCGCACTACCCCAACAACCCGCTCTGGTACGAACTCGCGGACGAGTACGGCCTCTATCTCGTCGACGAGACCAACCTCGAAACCCACGGCATCCGCGGCGAGTACCCCGGCAACCACGCCGACTGGACCAAGGCATGCGTGGCCCGCGCCCAGAGCATGGTCCACCGCGACAAGAACCACCCCTCGGTCGTCATCTGGTCGCTCGGCAACGAGGCCGGCGGCGGCAGCACCTTCGTCGCCATGCACGACTGGATCAAGTCCTACGACACCACGCGCGTGATCCAGTACGAGGGCGACGACCGGCCGGCGGTCAGCGACATCCGCTCCGAGATGTACGACAGTCCGTCCCGCGTCGAGCAGCGCGCGAACGACACCGCCGACACTCGGCCGTACGTCATGATCGAGTACGCGCACGCGATGGGGAACTCGAACGGCAACTTCAAGGAGTACTGGGACATCGTCCGCCGCCACGACGTCCTCCAGGGCGGCTGGATCTGGGACTTCGTCGACCAGTCGCTGAACTGGCCCGTGCCGACGCGCAAGTTCCTCACCGAGGCCGGGCCGGGCGCCCTGCGCGGCGAGATCCTCACCGCGAGCGGCACCTTCGACCGCGCCAAGGGCGTCTCCGGGGCCACCGTCTTCCCCCGTGACGAGCGCCTCGACCTCACCGGCTCGCTCACCCTGGAAGCCTGGGTCACCCCGCACCACACCGGCTACCACCAGCCGATCATCGCCAAGGGCGACACTCAGTACGCCCTCAAGCAGTCGGACAACACCCTGGAGTTCTTCATCCACGGCGACGGCCAGTGGATCACTGCCAACTGGACCCTCCCGGCCGACTGGACCGGCCGCGAGCACCACATCGCCGGAGTCTTCGACGCGGACACGGGCACGCTGACCCTCCACGTCGACGGCGAGGTGAAGTCCACCCGCACCACCACGCGCAGGCCCGCCACCACCACCGCGCCCCTCGCCCTCGCCACCGACGTGGACAACCCCACCCGGGAGTTCAGCGGCACGATCCGGCGGGCACGCGTGTACGCCCGTGCGCTCAGCGCCGCCGAACTCGGCCGCGACAGCCGAGGTCCCGGTGACGACGGCGTACGTTTCTGGTTCGACGCGGCCACCGTCGACCTCACCGAGAAGCGGCCCCGCGCGAAGACCTTCTTCCCGTACGGCGGCGACTGGGGCGACAACCCCAACGACGGCACCTCCAACGCCGACGGCATCGTCACCGCCGACCGCCGCCACACCGGCAAGGCGGCCGAGATCAAGCAGATCTACCAGGCGGTCAACGCGGCCCCGGCGTCCGGTGACTCACTGACAGCCGGCGCCGCCATCACCCTCACCAACGAGTACCTCTTCACCAACCTCCGTGAGTTCGACGGCCGTTGGGAGCTCGTCGCCGACGGCGAGGTGGTGCGGAGCGGCAGGCTGAGCCGCGACCAGCTGGACGTCCCGCCGCTCGGCAGCAAGGACATCACGGTGCCGGTGAAGCTGCCGGACGACCCGGCCCCCGGCACCGAGTACTTCCTCCAGCTCTCCTTCACCACCAAGGAATCCACCGCGTGGGCGAAGGCGGGCTTCGAGGTGGCCAAGCAACAACTCGCCATCGACGCCGACACCCCGCCCGTGACGCCCGTGCCCCTGGCGAACGTGCCGGCCCTCCGCCACGAGGAGGGGGACAAGGTCCTCACCGTCAGGGGAGAGGGCTTCTCGGTCACCGTCGACAGGACCAGTGGCGTCATCACGTCGTACGAGTCCCGCGGCACCCGGCTCCTCACCTCCGGCCCGGTGCCGAACTTCTGGCGGGCGCCCACCGAGAACGACCGCGGCAACGGCCAGCACACCCGCAACCAGACCTGGCGCGACGCGGGCGCGAACCGCAAGGTGACGGACGTGGCGGTGCGCGCCCTCCGCGACAAGGCGGTGGAGATCAAGGTCAGCGGCACGCTGCCGACTTCCGTCGAGTCGACGTACACCACCACCTACACGGTGTTCGGCAACGGCGAGATCAGGGTCGACAACACCCTGCACCCGGGCGCCGCGTCCCTGCCGTACATCCCGGAGGTCGGCACGCTGCTGTGCCTCCCCGGACGTTTCGAGCGCCTGCGCTACTACGGCCGCGGGCCGGAGGAGAACTACGTCGACCGCCGAGACGCCACCGACGTGGGCGTGTACTCCGGAACCGTCTCCGAGCAGTGGACCCCGTACATCCGCCCGCAGGAGAACGGCAACAAGACCGACGTCCGCTGGATCGCCCTGACCGACGCCAGGGGCACCGGCCTCCTCGTCTCCGGCGAACCCCTGCTGGAGGTCAACGCCTCGCACTTCACCCCGGAGGACCTGTCGTCCGGGGTGCGCCACGACTACCAGCTCACCCCGCGCGACGAGGTCGTCCTGCGCGTGAACCACCGTCAGATGGGCCTGGGCGGCGACAACAGCTGGGGCGCGCACACCCACGACCGGTACAAGCTGTTCCCGAGCCGCGACTACTCCTACACCTACCGGCTGCGCCCGCTGAGGGACGTCAACGAGGCGATGACGGCGTCCCGCAGGCCCACCGCGGTGGAGTGACCCGACGCGACCCCGGCCCCCTCGATCGCAGTGTGATCCACCTGTAACACCCGCAGGCGCAACCGGTGATGTTGTATTGAGCGTCGGGCTGTAGTGCGATGCTGAGCCGAGGGCACTCGGGCTAGGGAAACAGGGGGACGAAACCGTCATGGAGAACTTGCGGCCCGGCGATCCGACACAGGTCGGGGACTACCGGTTGCTCCGACGGCTCGGGGCCGGGGGCATGGGGCGGGTGTTCCTCGGCCGGTCGCAGCGGGGGCGCACGGTCGCCGTGAAGCTGGTCCATGCGCAGTTGGCGTACGACGCCGAGTTCCGACGCCGGTTCCGCGCGGAGGTGGCCGCGGCACGGCAGGTGGGCGGGGAGTGGACGGCCCCGGTACTGGATGCCGACACCGAGGCGGAGACGCCCTGGGTCGCCACCGGGTATGTCGCCGGTCCCACCCTGCACGAGGCGGTGACCGAGATGGGCGGGCCGCTGCCGGAGCAGTCGGTGTGGCACCTGGCCTCCGGTCTGGCCCGTGCGCTGCAGAGCATCCACGGCTGCGGGCTGGTGCACCGGGACCTCAAGCCGTCGAACGTGATGCTGACGGTCAACGGTCCCCGGGTGATCGACTTCGGTGTCGCCCGCGCGGCTGAGGCCAGTGTGCTGACCCGCACCGGTGCGATGGTCGGCTCTCCGGGGTACATGTCGCCCGAGCAGATCCTGGGCACCGAGATCACCGGGCTGAGCGACGTGTTCAGTCTCGGACTGGTGCTGGCGTTCGCCGCCACGGGCCGACAGCCATTCGGCGGCTCGGACAGCGGCGCCCACGCGATCATGCTGCGCGTGACCGAGGACGAACCGGACCTGGAGGGGATGCCCGAGCCGCTGGCCGAGTTCGTGGGGCGGTGCCTCGCCAAGCAGCCCGAGCACCGGATTCCGCCGGCGGAGATCGTGGCGACGGCAGAGGCGGCCACCGCGGATGGCACCTCGGACGCGTGGCTTCCGGGCGCCCTGATGGCGGAGCTCGGCCGGCGCGCCGCCGCCCTCCTCGACCTCGAGGAGGCGCCGCCGCCGACCCGGGTCGACAACCCGGCCCCGGGTCGTGTCGGGGACGACGTGCACGCCCTGCCGACCATGCACGGCGGGCACGTCCCTGCTCCGCCGCCGGGCACTCCGACGCCGGTACCGATGCCCCCCGTACCCACGCCGACGCCGACCCCCATGCCGCCGATGCCGACGCCGACGCCACGGACAACGGTGACCACACCGCCGATGCCGCCGGTACCGGGCGGCTACCCGCCGGGCGGCAGCCGAGCGAGCCGGGTCGGCCCCGTGCTGCTCGCTTTTGCCGCCGTCGTCGTGCTCGCCATCATTCTCTCCGTGGCGCTTCCCGGCCTCGGAGAAAAAGGGGACGGAGCCAACTCCGGGGCGTCCGGGGCGGGTTCCTCCACGAAGTCCCCGAAGGCGTCCCCGGCCGACTACAAGGGCAAGTGGACCGGGAACGTGCGCGAGTCGGACGGCAGCCTCTACTCGATCCAGGTGAACTACACGGGCGGGAAGATCGGCGACCAGGTGGCCACCGTCGAGTACCCGTCACTGGCGTGCAGCGGCCGATGGATCCTCACCATGGACACCGGGCATTCGGTACAGGTCCGAGAGGAGATCACCAAGGAGAGCAGCCCGATGAACTGCGTCGACGAGGTCGATCTCATCCTGACCCCCTCGGGCGACGGCGCTCTGCGCTACGAGGTGACGAGCGTGGAGGACACCGGAACGCTGCAGCGCAGCAAGTGACCGACACAGATCAGGGGGTCAGTCCGGGAGGGGCAGTGGCGGAAGCTGCTGGTACTCGGACCGGCCCCGGTTGAGCACGGAGATCGTCGCCGCGGTCAGCCACGGCACGGTCGGCCCGGCCAGCCGCATCGGCTCCCACTGCTGGTAGTCGGTGAACAGCGCCCACTGTTCGAGCACGGGAAGAAAACTGATGATCTCGTGGTGCCGAACCGTCACCCAACGGTTCTCCGCCGCGACATGCAGCAGCATGCGACGGTCGGTGAGTATCGCACGGCAGGAGGAGAAGTCGCGCCACTGCGCCTGAGCCATCGCCTGTGCCCGGTTGCGGGCGCTGTTGTTGGAGAGCGCGTCTCCGACCAGCCCGGCGGCGACGAACATCGGTGACCCGAAGTAGAAGCCCGAGCGCTGGTTGTAGGTCACGTTCGTGCCGTAAAAGCGCGAGTAGTCCGCCGCTACGTCGCCGTATGCGATCTCACCCTGTTCGAGCAGCACACCTGGAGTGGCGATCGGGGCCAACTCCCCTCCGCCGCGCAGGTGTCGGTGGAGAGAACACGCGGCCTCCCATCCCTGCTGGTGAAGGGCGCGCAAGTGATCGTCAGCTGAATTCCGTTGTGGCACTGCCTCTAGCCCCCACTGCGACACAGAACGGGTGGATCTCCGTCCGCTCCCATAATGCCAGGTGGGGATGGATCGGGACCCGAGTATTGCGTGCTGAGCGCAGGACCTTCACGGGTGGGCATGAGGTCGGCCGAGACGCGGCGGGCACATTCTCCCACGTGCTCCTTACCTGCGCTCCCGATGCCGGTGGGTCGAGGCGAGGGCGTTTATCCCGCCTCCTCCGGGTCACGCGCATATGGGAAAAGTGTCGGCTGGGATCGTCTGTGCCGCGTCCGTACGGGAGTCGCGACCTGGCCGCCGGTACACCAGGAAAGGGACGACTCATGACGGAGATCCGACCCGCCACCACCTCCGATTCCGGCGCACCTGTGGAGAGCGACGAACACTCGCTCACCGTGGGCCCCGGGGGGCCGATCCTGCTGCAGGACGCCTATCTGATCGAGCAGATGGCGCAGTTCAACCGGGAGCGGATACCCGAACGGCAGCCGCATGCCAAGGGAAGCGGCGCCTTCGGTCACTTCGAGGTGACACACGATGTCAGTGCGTACACGAAGGCCGCCCTCTTCCAGCCCGGTACGCGCACCGACCTGGTCATCCGCTTCTCCACCGTCGCCGGCGAGCGCGGCAGCCCGGACACCTGGCGCGACCCGCGCGGTTTCGCGGTGAAGTTCTACACCAGCGAGGGCAACTACGACATGGTCGGCAACAACACGCCGGTCTTCTTCGTGAAGGACCCGATGAAGTTCCAGCACTTCATCCGGTCCCAGAAGCGCCGCGCGGACAACAACCTGCGCGACCACGACATGCAGTGGGACTTCTGGACCCTCTCCCCGGAGTCCGCCCACCAGGTCACGTGGCTGATGGGCGACCGCGGCATCCCGCGGACCTGGCGCCACATGAACGGCTACACCTCCCACACGTACATGTGGATCAACGCCGCCGGCGAGCGGTTCTGGGTGAAGTACACCTTCAAGACCGACCAGGGCATCGAGTTCTTCACCCAGCACGAGGCCGACCAGATGGCCGCGGCCGACACGGACTACCACACCCGGGATCTCTTCGAGCACATCCGGGACGGTGACCACCCCAGCTGGACCCTGTACGTGCAGGTGATGCCGTACGAGGACGCCGCGGGCTACCGCTTCAATCCGTTCGACCTCACCAAGGTGTGGCCGCATGGCGACTACCCGCTCATCCCGGTCGGTCGCATGACGCTCGACCGCAACCCCACCGACAACCACGCTCAGATCGAACAGGCGGCGTTCCAGCCCAACAACTTCGTCCCCGGCATCGGTCCGAGCCCGGACCGCATGCTGCTGGCCCGTCTGTTCTCCTACGCGGACGCCCACCGCCATCGGATCGGCGGCAACTACCAGCAGCTTCCGGTGAACGCCCCCGTCGTCGACGTCCACACCTACTCGAAGGACGGGGCGATGGCCTACCGGAACACCACCGACCCGGTGTACGCCCCGAACTCCAAGGGCGGCCCCGCGGCGGACACCGAGCACTACGGATCCCCGCCCAGCTGGACGGCCGACGGTGAGATCACCCGCGCCGCCTACGTCTCCCACCCCGAGGACGACGACTGGGGCCAGCCCGGCACCATGGTGCGCGAGGTCCTGGACGACGCCGCCCGCGACCGCCTGGTCGACAACGTCGTCGGACACCTCCTCAACGGAGTGAGCGAACCCGTCCTCGAGCGAGCCTTCGCGTACTGGTCGAAAATCGACGAGACCATCGGCAAGCGCATCGCCGACGGCGTACGGGCCAAGGCCGACGAGAAGGATCCCAAGGCCGCCGAACAGGGCAACCCGGCACGGAGCTCCATGCAGAACAAGGCCTGACAGGCCCGATCGGGCCCCACGGCAGGGACGGCTGACGACGACGGCCCGGCGGGAGAGCGCTCCGGCTCTCTCGCCGGGCACGGCTATGCAGCCGCCGACGTCCGGAACGGTGCGGGCGTGGGCCTCGATGTGGCCATCATCACGAAGCTCTGCGAGGGCCGTTGAGTACGCTGATCCCGACCGTCGGCGAGGGCGTCAGAAGAGTCGCCGTAGCGTGTCAAACAGCCCTTGACCTGCAACAACGCAGGCAGGGAGCCTAGGTCCGGGAGTACCTCCATGCTGCGAACCATGTTCAAATCCAAGATCCACCGCGCCACCGTCACCCAGGCCGACCTGCACTACGTGGGATCGGTGACCATCGACGCGGACCTGCTCGACGCCGCCGACCTGCTGCCCGGTGAGCTCGTCCACATCGTCGACATCACCAACGGCGCCCGCCTGGAGACCTACGTCATCGAGGGCGAGCGCGGGTCCGGGGTCATCGGGATCAACGGCGCCGCCGCCCATCTCGTCCACCCCGGCGACCTGGTGATCATCATCAGCTACGCTCAGATGACCGACGCCGAGGCACGGGAGTTCGAGCCGCGGGTCGTGCACGTGGACGGCGCCAACCGGATCGTGGCCCTGGGCGCGGACCCGTCCGAGCCGGTGCCGGGCTCGGAGCAGGAGCGCAGCCCGCAGGCCGTGCCGGTGGCCTGACCGCACTCATCCTCAGCCTGACGACGGACCAGGAGCGTGCCATGAGCGACATCGAGATCCGTGACGACCGGGCGGCGGGCCGTCTGGAGGCCCTCCTGGGCGACGAAGTCACCGGCCGCATCGAGTACTTCGTCCTCGAATCCCCGGCGCGCGCTTTCGTCCCCGTCCACACCGTTGTGGAGCAGGCTCACGAGGGGAAGGGCATCGCGGGCTCCCTGGCACGCGAGCTGTACGGCATGGCGGCGCGCGAGGGAGCTGTCGTCGCGCCGCTGTGCCCGTACGTCGTGAAGTGGGCCGAGCGTCACCCCGACGAGGCCCCCGTGGCCGACCCGGGGCTGCTGGAGGCGGCGACGGACTGGCTGCGGGAGCACCCCGAGCGCTTCTGACGCCCACCTGGGCGGCCCCGATCGGGGCGGGCGAGTGACTGACGGCGCGGCCCTCGGGTACGCGGGGGAGTAGTCCAGAGCCGACGCGCACCGATTGGCCGGAGGACGCCATGACGAACCCGTATCCGGACCCCGTCCCGCCGGGACCGACCCCGGGACCGACCCCGGGTCCGGAGCCACAGCCTCCCGACCCCCACCCGGTACCGCCCCCGGAGCCCTCGCCGGCTCCCGAGCCGCCTCCGGCCCCGGGCCCGACCCCACCCTCACCGCCGACCCCGCCTGCACCCCCGGACCCGTCCCCGTCTCCGATCCCCCCGGGCCCGGAGCCGGTACCGAGCCCGGAACCGGGCCCGCCACTCAGCTGAGCCGGGCAGGGGAAAGCGGTGGGCGCTTGCAAATGCCGCCCACCGCAACCTCCTGAGGGGCGCGGGGCCCTATCGATCTGCGGCTCCGCCGCGTGGGCGCGACCAGCCCCCACGCACCCGCACGCGCAACTCGCGCTACGAGCGCCCCTCCCGAACTACTAGGCGGAAACCTCCGACCGGTCGCCACCCCACAGCGTGTGGAACGACCCGTCCCGGTCGGTCCGCCGATACGTGTGCGCCCCGAAGAAGTCCCGCTGCCCCTGCGTAAGCGCCGCAGGCAACCGCTCGGCACGCAGCGCGTCGTAGTACGCCAGCGCCGCAGCGAACCCCGGCGTGGGCACACCCTGCCGCGTCGCCGCGATGATCACCTCACGCCAGTCGTCCTGCGCCGCGGCGATCTCCTGCGCGAACGTGTCGTCGGACAGCAGGCTCGGCAGGTCCGCCCGGGTGTCGTACGCCGAGCGGATCCGGTCCAGGAACGCCGCGCGGATGATGCAGCCACCGCGCCAGATCGCGGAGACGGCGCCCAGATCGATGTCCCAGTCGTACTCGGCGCGAGCCGCGTCGATCTCGTGGAAGCCCTGCGTGTACGACACGATCTTCGACGCGTACAGCGCCTGCTCCACCCGGTCGGCGAACGCCCCCGCCTCCGCCTCGCTGAGCGGCGACGCCTTCGGGCCCGCCAGCTCCCGCGAAGCGTCCCGCAGCGCCGCGTGCCCGGACAGGGAGCGGGCGAAGACCGCCTCCGCGATACCGGAGACCGGTACGCCCAGGTCCAGGGCGATCTGGACCGTCCAGCGGCCGGTGCCCTTCTGCTCGGCCTGGTCGACGACCACGTCCACGAACGGCTTGCCCGTCGCCGCGTCCACGTGCGACAGCACCTCGGCCGTGATCTCGATCAGGTAGGAGTCCAGCCGGCCCTCGTTCCAGGTGCGGAAGATGTCCGCGATCTGCGCGGGCTCGTACCCGGCGACATCCCGCAGCAGCTGGTACGCCTCGCCGATGAGCTGCATGTCGGCGTACTCGATGCCGTTGTGCACCATCTTCACGAAGTGCCCGGCGCCGTCGGGGCCGACGTGTGTCACGCAGGGCGCGCCGTCCTTCGCCTTCGCGGAGATCTTCTCCAGCATCGGGCCCAGCGAGTCGTACGACTCCTTCGGGCCGCCCGGCATGATGCTCGGGCCGTGCAGCGCGCCCTCCTCGCCACCGGAGACACCCATGCCGACGAAGTGAATGCCCTGCTCACGCAGGTCGCGCTCGCGGCGCCGGGTGTCGGCGAAGTGCGCGTTGCCCCCGTCGATGATCATGTCGCCGGGCTCCAGCAGCGGCGCGAACTCCTGGATCACCGCGTCGGTCGGCTCACCGGCCTTCACCATGATCACCAGCCGCCGCGGCCGCTCCAGCGCCGCCACGAAATCCTTCGCGGTCTCGGCCGCGATGAAATCGCCCTCGCTCCCGAATTCCTCCACCAGCGCGTGCGTGCGCGCCGACGTCCGGTTGTGAACCGCGACCGTATAGCCGTTGCGGGCGAAATTACGGGCGAGGTTGCGGCCCATGACCGCGAGACCCGTGACGCCGATCTGCGCCGAAGTGCTCATGCGTTGGCTCCTAGTGATCTCGATACAGCAGCGGTACGGGTACCGCTCATGCCCGCCAGTATTGCCCCTTCGTCCATCCTGACGTGCCGGTACTCCGACCGCACATCCGGGTGGCGCGATGTCGCGCAGGCAGATACGGACGGAAGGCCCCGGCGCACTCAGTCGTCCCGGGGCGCCGGGCAACGTGCGCCGGTCGCACGGCACTTGGCGTGAAGAGGCGGCTGATTTGCTGTCTTGTCATGGCTCGTTCGCAGCGCTTACTTTTGCCCCTCCTGACGCATGTCAATGGGGGGCTCCGTCATGGCCGTACGCGGCCGGCACCGCCGGTACCAGCCGAACAGGATCAACCGCGCCTCACTCACCGTCACCGCGGGCGGTGCCGGTATCGCGCTCCCGCTGATCGGGACCGGTGCCGCGCAGGCGGCCGACGTGAGCACCTGGAACAAGGTCGCCGCGTGCGAGTCGACCAGCAGGTGGGACGTCAACACCGGCAACGGCTACTACGGCGGGCTCCAGTTCGCCCAGTCGACGTGGGAGGCGTACGGCGGCCCCCGGTACGCGGCGCGTGCGGATCTGGCCACCAAGGACCAGCAGATCGCCGTCGCGGAAAAGGTGCTGGACGGGCAGGGGCCCGGCGCCTGGCCGGAGTGCTCGGTACGGGCCGGGCTGACGCGCGGCGGCGACACGCCCGACATCCACCCCGCCGGCACCGGCAGGAAGACCTCGGTGCCGGACGTCCAGCCGCAGACACCGCCGCAGTCACGGGCGGGCACCGCCGAGATGTACACCGTCGTGCACGGCGACACCCTCTCGGGGATCGCCGAGTCGGAGCAGGTCAAGGGCGGCTGGCGGGGCCTGTACGCCGCGAACCGGAAGGCCGTCGGCGCGGACCCCGACCTGATCCTGCCGGGCCAGCGGCTGGCGCTGCGCGGCAAGGCCGCCACGACGACGCCCCCGAAGACGGAGCGGCCGACGGCCACCCCGAAGCCCTCGCCCGAGAAGACCTCTTCGGAGAAGACCACCCCGAAACGGGAAGAGCAGGCGACGACGACCAGTCGCTCCATGGTCTCCCCGGTGAGCGCCCCGTCGGGCACCCCGTACCGCAAGGCGGGTTCGGCCTGGTCGAAGGGCTATCACACCGGCCTCGACTTCCCCGTGCCGACCGGGACGTCGGTGAAGTCCGTCGGCGCCGGGCAGGTCGTGAGCGCCGGGTGGGAAGGCTCCTTCGGCTACCAGGTCGTCATCCGGCACACCGACGGCCGCTACACCCAGTACGCCCACCTCTCGGCCATCTCCGTCAAGGACGGACAGTCGGTGGGCGCCGGGCAGCGCATCGGCCGCTCCGGGTCCACGGGCAACAGCACAGGCCCGCATCTGCACTTCGAGGTGCGGACGGGGCCCGGCTTCGGCGCGGACATCGACCCGGTGGCCTATCTCCGGGCCGGAGGCGTCAGGATTTGACGCGGATGCGGTGCCGGTCGAGGACCGGCGTCGGGACGTACGGGCCCCCGTAGAACGGACCGTAGAGGTACTGGGGCCCGCTCTCGGCCTGCGGCGGCTCGTCCTCGTACGCGCCCTCCGCGACCTGGGCCGGTACGAGGATGTCCTCGATCCCGTCCGGTACGCGGATCTCGGATCCGTCCGCTTCGAGGAGCTCCCTCTCCGGTACGAGGACACCCTCGTGGGGCAGCGCCGCGGCCTGCTCCGGAACGCCGGCGAGCAGCGCCCCGGCGGGCACCGGAGCCGCGTCCGGCTCGGGCAGGGCGGCGGAGCGGGCCGGCGAGACCTGCGCCTCGGGCAGCGCCGCCGAGTCAGCGGTCTCCGTACGCGCGATCCGCTCGGTGGTCAGCAGGATCAGGCCACCCGCCGCGACCACGCCGCAGCCCAGGGCGAGCACGGTGCCCGTGGTGCCGTACCGGAAGGTCTCGCCGAACATCGTGATGCCGACCGCGGCCGCCACCACCGGGTTCACGACCGTCAGCGTGGCCAGCGGCGCCGCGAGGCCCGCGCCACGGTAGGCGGCCTGGGACAACAGCAGACCGGCCGTGGCGAAGACGCCTATCGTCGCCAGGGCGGGCACGTCGGCCGCCGACACCCCGCCGTTCCAGTCGACCGCGACGATCTTCGTGAACACCGAGGACATGCCGAACGCTATGCCGGACGCGACCGCGAGCAGCATGCTGCGCACCGCCGGATGCCGGTGGGCCGCCCGCCCCGCGATCATCAGCGTCACGACGACGGTGCCGGTCACGAGAGCGACGGCCACCCGCTCGGCCGTGGCCAGCGACTGCGACTCCGAGGCGCCGACCAGGGACAGCAGCCCGGCGAGACCCACGGTCGCCATGATGGCGCCCCGCCAGGCCGTCGACCCGGCCTTGCGGCCCACGAACAGCGCCGCCATCGGCAGCGCGAACACGATCGTCAGGGCACCCAGCGGCTGCACCAGACTCAGCGGACCGAAAGCAAGCGCCACCACGTGCAGCAGACCACCGAGGCCGTTCAGCGCGACCGCCGCCCACCAGCCCGGCCGACGCATCGGCGCGAACTGCTGTCCCGGAGAGGACACCGCGACACGCTCCTGTACGATCGCCCCGCCCGCGTACGCGACGGCAGAGACGAGCGACAGAAGCACGGACAACGCGAGGGCGCTCATGAGCTGGTCCTCTGCGTGAGGCGGGGCCGCTGACCCCGGCGCGGCGAACGGTCGGCTTTCATAATCAACACGATGCCTCGAAAACCTCTTCCCGTCGTCGTACCAGAGCACGCACTGTGTCGTACTACCGATGGAGTACGACGCCTGCGGAGTCATCCCCAAGACGGGTGACCCCGGGTGGAGACCCCCAGGTGATAACCCCGACGGGCCCTGGTACTACTGCCCTTCGTGGATCTCGACCCCCATCTCGCGGCGCTCCGGCCGCTCGGCGCCTTCTTCGTACTACGCACCCGCGGGGAAACGGCCCGGCCGCTCCCGACCCTGGCGGAGACCTACCGGGAAACCTCATCGAGGACTGAGGGGGACCCCCTGGATTTCCGCGTTCGGAAGGTCGCGAACGCCCTGCACGCCCCCGAGTTGCGCATCGCCGCCTCCGTGGCCCAGCAGGGGCTCGCGGCCCGGCTCTGGTCGGTGGCCCTCGGCTGCGCCGCCCTGTACGGCCGCATCCCCGACCTCGACCCGGGCCTGCTGCACTGGGACCCCGACGGCAGCGCCCCGGACGACCTGTGGCTCACCGAGGTGCGCCCGCTCCCCGCGGACCCGGCGACCGTCGCGGACGTCGTCCTGCACCGCCACCTCCAGCCGCTCACCGACGCCGTGCACGCCCGCTACCGCGTGGCCGCCGGGCTGCTGTGGGGCAACGCGGGATCCGCCCTCGCGGGCGCCGCCCGGCAACTGGACCAGTGGGCGCACGCAGGCGGCCGTACGGACACCGCAGCCCGGGCCCGCGCCCTGACCGCGGAACTTTTCGGCCACCCCCTCCTGGCCGACACCGGCACCCTCACCGGGACCGCGTTCCGGCGCCGCAGCTGCTGCCTCTACTACCGGGTGCCGGGCGGCGGAGTGTGCGGTGACTGTTGCTTCACACGAGCCCCGCGCTCTTCCCCACGCGCCCCATCTGGGTGACCATGAAAGGGCAACAAGCCGCTGAGAACAGGGGGTTCCGGGTGCGTGTGGGACTGCTGACCCGGGAGTACCCGCCGGACGTGTACGGCGGCGCGGGTGTCCATGTCGAGTTCCTCGCCCGGGAGTTGCGGGACCTCGTCGACCTGGAAGTGCACTGCTGGGGCGAGGGCCGCGCGGTGGGCGTGCTGCGCCACCGCCCCTGGTCGGCGCTCGACACCTCGAACGACGCGCTGCGCACCTTCTCCGTGGACCTCGCCATGGCCGCCGGCCTCGAAGGCCGCGACCTCGTCCACTCCCACACCTGGTACGCCAACCTCGGCGGCCACCTCGCCAAGCTCCTGTACGGCATCCCGCACGTGATGACCGCCCACTCGCTGGAGCCGCTGCGCCCCTGGAAGGCCGAACAGCTCGGCGGCGGATACGCCCTGTCGAGTTGGGCCGAGCGCACCGCGATCGAGGCCGCCGACGCAGTGATCGCCGTCTCCGGAGCCATGCGCGAGGACATCCTCAGCTGCTACCCGGCGCTCGACCCGGCGCGGGTCCACATCGTGCACAACGGCATCGACACCGGCCTGTACCGGCCCGACCACGGCACCGACGTCCTCAACCGGTTCGGCCTCGACCCCGACCGTCCCTACGTACTGTTCGTCGGCCGCATCACCCGCCAGAAGGGCGTGCCCCATCTGCTGCGCGCCGTACGGGACATCGACCCGGCCGCGCAGGTCGTGCTGTGCGCCGGGGCACCGGACACCCCCGAGATCGACCGGGAGTTCCGCGATCTCTACCAGGAGCTGAGCCGGGTCCGCGAGGGCGTGCACTGGATCCCGCAGATGCTGCCCCGCCCGGAAGTGATCCAACTCCTCACACACGCCGCCGTGTTCGTCTGCCCCTCGGTGTACGAACCCCTCGGCATCGTCAACCTGGAGGCGATGGCCTGCGGGACTCCCGTGGTGGCCTCGCAGGTCGGCGGCATCCCCGAAGTCGTCGACGACGGCAAGACGGGCCTGCTCGTCCCGCTCGACGACGACTTCGAGGCGGGCCTCGCGCGGGCGCTGGACTCGCTCATCGGCGACCCGGAGACCGCCGGGCGGATGGGCGAGGCCGGACGGCAGCGCGCGGTGGGGGAGTTCGGCTGGGACGCGGTGGCACGCCGGACGGCCCGGCTCTACGGGGAGATCCTCAAACAGGCTTAGCGCGCGGTGCTCAGGGGCAGGCTGGGACCAACCAGGGTGAGGGGAGCGGCCATGCGTCGTGGCGGACCTTCGGTGCTCGGAATCGTGCTGGCGGGCGGAGAGGGCAAGCGCCTGATGCCCCTGACCGCGGACCGCGCGAAACCAGCGGTCACCTTCGGTGGCACGTACCGTCTCGTCGACTTCGTCCTCTCCAACCTCGTGAACGCCGACATCCTGCGCATCTGCGTCCTCACCCAGTACAAGTCGCACTCCCTGGACCGCCACGTCACCACCACCTGGCGGATGTCCAGCCTGCTCGGCAACTACGTCACCCCGGTCCCGGCCCAGCAGCGGCTCGGCCCGCGCTGGTACCTCGGCAGCGCGGACGCGATCCTGCAGTCCCTGAACCTGGTCTACGACGAACGCCCCGAGTACGTCGCGGTGTTCGGCGCCGACCACGTGTACCGCATGGACCCGCGCCAGATGCTCGCCCAGCACATCGAGTCCGGCGCCGGCGTGACGGTGGCCGGCATACGCGTGCCGCGGGGCGAGTCGTCGTCCTTCGGCGTGATCAGCCCCGGCTCGGACGGCCTGAGCGTGGAGCGCTTCCTGGAGAAGCCCGCCGACCCGCCCGGCCTCCCGGACGACCCGGAGTGCGTATTCGCCTCGATGGGCAACTACATCTTCACCACCAAGGCCCTCATCGAGGCGCTCCAGCGGGACGCCGAGGACGGGAACTCCGTGCACGACATGGGCGGTTCGATCCTGCCCCAGCTCACCGACCGGGGCGAGGCCCAGCTCTACGACTTCAGCGCCAACCATGTCCCCGGCGAGACCAACCGGGACCGGGGCTACTGGCGGGACGTCGGCACCCTGGACGCCTACTACGACGCCCACATGGACCTCATCGCCGAGCGCCCCGCGTTCAACCTCTACAACCGCAGCTGGCCGATCTACACCCACTCCAACCAGCTCTCCCCGGCCCGCTTCAACGCGGGCGGCATGGCCAGCGAGTCCATCATCAGCGCCGGCTGCCTGATCCGCGGCCAGGTCACGCGGTCCGTGCTGTCGCCGGGCGTGGTGGTCGACCCGGGGGCGGTGGTGCAGGGGGCGGTGCTGCACGACAACGTGCGCATCGGCCGGGGCGCGGTGGTGCGGGGGGCCGTACTCGACAAGAACGTCGAGGTGCCGCCGGGCGCGACGATCGGCGTCAATCCGGAGCGGGACTCCGACCTGTACACCGTCTCCAAGGGTGGTGTGATCGCGCTGGGGAAGGGGCAGCAGGTCCCCTAGCTACTGCGCGGGACGCAGCAGCGGCGTCGCCCGGCGTACGACGACACCACGGGACAGGCTCCCGAGGATGGTGACAACCGTCCGGAAGGAGCCGACGCCATGCACCGCATCCTGCCCGTTCTCACCGCTGCCCTGGTCGCCTTACCCGTCCTGTCCGTCACCCCGGCGCACGCGGCGACCGGAGCCCAACGCCTCTCCGCCGACAGCCCGTTCGCCGACTGCGCGCCCGGCGCGCTGGACCCCGGCACGGCCGACGGCGCCATTGAGCCACAGCTTGCCGTCGACCCGCACGACCCCCGCCGCCTCGCCGCCGCGTGGCCGCAGGACCGGCAACGGGGTGTGGTCCTCGCCGTCAGCGACGACCGCGGCCGCTCCTGGACCCGGACCGTCGTACCCGGCCTGACCCGGTGTTCGGGCGGCACGTACGACTACGTGGACGGCCCTGCCGTGACCTTCACCGGGGACGGGGCGCTGCTGGTGACCGGCGGTCTCTTCATGGCCGACGGCTCGGCGAGCGCGGCCCTGTCCGTGCGCTCGGACGACGACGGCCGGACCTGGACCCGTCCCGCGGTCGTCGTCGAGGAGACGGACCCGGACCAGGGCGGACACGGGGGCGGTACCGCCGTGACCGACCCGCGCGACCCGGAGGTGCTGTACGTCGTCACCCCGCGCTTCCCCGCCCAGAGCCGCACCCGCAACGACGCCTGGATCAGCCGCAGCACCGACGGCGGACGCAGCTGGGCGGCACCCGTGCTGGTGGCGGACGCGGGGGAGGGCCATCTGATCTCGGGGCACCGGCTGAGCGTGCTCGACGACGGCACACTGGTCGACGTATACAGCAGGGTCAGGTTCGGCGAGGGCCCGATCACCAGCCGGCTCACCCTGCGGGCCGTACGCTCCACCGACGGCGGCCGTACCTGGTCCGCGCCGGTGAAGGTGGCCGACCAGCGCACCAAGTGGCTGTTCCAGGACCCCGAGTCCGGTGCGCAGGTCTCCCACACCACCAGCCTGCTTTCGGACACCGCCGTCGACCGGCGCACCGGCCGGATCTACGTAGCGTGGCAGGACTCGCGGTTCAGCGGCGGCGGCGCCGACGCGGTGGCCCTGGCGGCGTCGGACGACGGCGGCCGTACCTGGTCCGAGCCGGTGAAGGTGAACCGCACGCCCACATCCGTCCCCGTGCCGAACCAGCAGGCCTTCACGGTGACGCTGGCCGTCGGCCGTGACGGCACGGTCGCCGTCGCCCATTCCGACTTCCGACACAACGACGAGGGCACACCCCTGCTCACCGACCGCTGGCTGGCCCGCTGCCGCCCGAAGCCGGTCGACTGCGGATCCGGCGCGGCGACTTGGCGGGAGACCCGGCTGACCCCGACGTCGTACGACATGCGCAAGGCCCCGCGCATCCCCGACGAAGCCAGTCCCCGTGGCTACTTCCTCGGTGAGCAGATGGGGCTGGCCGCGACCGGGCGCGGCTTCACCGCCGTCTGGGCGAAGCCGGACGCGCCCGGCCGGGCGGCGGTGTACGCGTCCGTTGTGCGGTGACCTAGGGGCGAAGGGCTCCATGACGCCTCCCGGGTGACAACCACAGGATGCCCGGTGCCGCTACCTGTGCTGAAGTGACCTCATATGCACCATGAGTCCCGCCCCTTTCACAGGGGCGGGACTTAATCTGCCGTTAACTGAGCGTAGCTTGATCGTACTTGACTGTAATCGCCAGAGGGCGATTGACTGCTGGTCCACCCTTCGTCGACGCGAGGCAAGCCATTGACGTCTGACCTGCTCGCACCTCTCGACCTGGCGTTCTGGAACATCGAGTCCGCCGAACACCCCATGCACCTGGGCGCTCTCGGTGTCTTCACGGCGCACTCGCCCACCGCCGGCGCCCACGCGGCCGACCTGCTCGCCGCCCGCGCCGCCGCCGTGCCCGGACTGCGGATGCGGATCCGCGACGCATGGCAGCCGCAGGGCCTGCTGCGGCCGTTCTCCTTCGGAGGCGCCACCCGCGAGCCCGCGCCCGACTTCGACCCGCTCGACCACGTCCGGCTGCACGCCCCGACCGCCGACTTCCAGGAGGTCGCGGGCCGGCTGATGGAGCGCCCGCTGGAGCGCGACCGGCCTCCGTGGGAGGCGCATGTGCTGCCGGGCGAGGACGGCGTGTCGTTCGCGGTGCTGTTCAAGTTCCACCACGCCCTCGCCGACGGACTGCGGGCGCTGACCCTCGCCGCCGCCATTCTGGACCCCATGGACATGCCCGCACGCAAGCCTCGTCCCGAGGCGCCCCGCAGCGGCCGCCTTCCCGATGTGCGCAGGCTGCCGGGGCTGGTGCGCGGCGCCCTGTCCGACGTGGGGCGCGCCCTCGACATCGGTACCTCGGTCGCCGTGTCGACGCTGGCGATGCGCTCGTCGGACGCCCTGACCGCCGAGCCGAGCGGCACCCGCCGCACCGCCGGGGTCGTCGTCGACATCGACGACGTGCACGTGGTCCGCAAGGCCGTCGGAGGCACCGTCAACGACGTCCTGATCGCGGTCGTCGCGGGCGCCCTGCGCCGCTGGCTCGACGAGCGCGGCGACGGCAGCGAGGGCGTCGCGCCCCGCGCCCTGATCCCCGTCTCCAAACGCCGCCCGCGCACCGCGCACCCCCAGGGCAACCGGCTCTCCGGCTACTTGATACGGCTCCCCGTCGACGACCCCGACCCGCTGCGCCGCCTCGAAACGGTCCGTGCCGCCATGGACCGCAACAAGGACCTCGGCCCCAACCGGGGCGCGGGCGCCGTCGCCCTGCTCGCCGACCACGTACCGGCGCTCGGCCACCGGATCGGCGGACCGCTGGCCGGCCAGGCCGCCCGGCTCTGGTTCGACATCCTCGTCACCAGCGTGCCGCTGCCGGGCATCCCCCTGAGGCTCGGCGGCCACCCCGTCACCGAGGTCTACCCCTTCGCCCCGCTGGCCCGCGGCCAGTCCCTGGCGATCGCGATCTCGACGTACCGCGGACGGGTCCACTACGGCCTCGTCGCCGACGCCAAGGCCGTGCCGGACCTCGACGTGCTCGCCAAGGCCGTGTCCGAGGAGGTGCAGTCGCTGATCACCGCCTGCGGCCCCTGAGCCCCGCCTCCGCGGGCCCGCTTCGCCGGATTTTGGAGGACTGGCCCGGCGCTCCGTAGAATTCCCCGTTCGAAAGCGGGCGCGGTCGGCGCGCCGCTCCGGTGATCAGGGAAACGGCAGCGCGATGACGGTGACAGAGGAAGGCCCGGCGACCACGGACGAGGTCGTGTACGAGCCCGGTGACCAGGTCGTGCACGGCCCCGGCATCGACCCGGAGCGGCTCGCCGTGTGCCTGAGCGTGCTGGACGAGCTCGACAAGCTGGAGGTCGACCACCCCGACGCGATCGCCGTGCGCCGGGCCACCGCCGGCGTCTACCGCACCGTCAAGCAGCGCCGCCGCCAGGAGCGCCGGGCCGCCAAGACCGCCCACGACAAGGCGGTCACGGAGGCCACAGCGACCGGCTCCGCCCAGCGCATCGACGACGAGACCGAGGGCATCCTGCCGTCGTCGGCGACCGAGGAGGGCAGGATCGCCGGGATACTCCAGCGCCCGCGCTCCTGCTACACCTGCAAGACCCGGTACGTGGAAGTCGACTACTTCTACCACCAGCTCTGTCCCGACTGCGCCGCCCTGAACCGGGCCAAGCGCGACGTCCGCGCCGACCTCACCGGCAAGCGAGCCCTGCTCACCGGCGGCCGCGCCAAGATCGGCATGTACATCGCGCTGCGGCTGCTGCGGGACGGCGCGCACACGACGATCACCACGCGCTTCCCGAAGGACGCCATCCGCCGTTTCAAGGCCATGGACGACTCCGCGGACTGGATGCACCGCCTGGAGGTCGTCGGCATCGACCTGCGCGACCCCGCCCAGGCCGTCGCCCTCGCCGACCAGGTCGCCGAGGCGGGCGCCCTCGACATCCTCGTCAACAACGCGACGCAGACCGTACGCCGACTGCCCTCCGCCTACGCCGCCCTGGTCGACGGTGAGAGCGCCCCGCTGCCCGCCGGTGAACTGCCCGCCCACCACGTCATCGGGGCCTTCGGCTCCGGTGCGGTCGACGGACTGGCCTCCCTGCCCGCCGGAATCTCCGGCATCGACGCGCAGCAGGTCGCCGACCTCGCCCTGGTCGCGGGCAACGCCAGCGTCGCCCGGCATCTCGACGGCACCGCCATCGACGCCGGCGGCCTGGTTCCCGACGTCGTGGACAGCAACACCTGGGTGCAGACCATCGAGCAGATCTCCCCGGTGGAGCTCCTCGAAACCCAGCTGTGCAACTACACGGCGCCGTTCATCCTGATCAGCAAGCTGCGGCCGGCCATGGCGGACGCGGCGCGGAAGGCGACGAGCGGACGCGCGTACATCGTGAACGTCTCCGCGATGGAAGGCGTCTTCGGGCGCGGCTACAAGGGCGCGGGGCACCCGAACACGAACGCCGCCAAGGCAGCCATGAACATGGTCACGCGGACCAGTGCGCAGGAGATGTTCCAGAGCGACGGCATCCTCATGACCTCGGTCGACACGGGCTGGATCACCGACGAGCGCCCGCACTTCGACAAGCTGCGCCTCGCCGAGGAGGGCTTCCACGCGCCGCTGGACCTGGTCGACGGCGCGGCTCGGGTCTACGACCCGGTCGTGCGGGGTGAGGCGGGCGAGGACGTGTACGGGGTCTTCCTGAAGGACTACGTGCCCGGCAAGTGGTGAGCGGCTACCGGGGTCGGCCGGTGTGCTGCTCGTACCCGCGTGCCGCCGTCCACCAGTAGGTCGGCTCCCGTTATCCACTGTGCCGCGTCCGACGCCAGCCACAGCACCGCCTGTGCGACGTCGTCAGGCTCCCCGATGCGGCCCAGTGGCAGCCCGCTCGCGACCTCCTGCTCGCCCGGCTCCCACACGAACCGCGCCATCTCGGTCCGTACGAGGCCCGGGGAGACGGAGTTCACCCGTACTCCTGGGCCCAGCTCGCCCGCGAGCTGCTGGGTGAGGTGCAGGAGCGCCGCCTTGCTGGTGCCGTAGGCCCCGACGCCGGGGCCCACGTGCCCGGCGCCCTCCGTGCAGATGTTGATCACCGACCCGCCGTGCTCCCGCATCCAGGCCCGCCACGCGCACTGCACCAACCGCAGCGCGGCCTCGACGTTCACGGTGAAGGCCTCGCACCAGGCGTCCGGGTCGGCATCCATGAGCGGCCCGAACGGCTCGTTGGTCGCCGCGTTGTTGACGAGGATGTCCAGCCGGCCGAACGCGCTCAGGGTGGCCCGCGTGACCTCCCGCAGGTGCGCGGGGTCCGCCACGCTCCCGGCCAGCCCGATGCCGCCCAGCTCGGCAGCCGTCCTGCGCACCTCGTCCGCGTCCCGCGCGGTCACGCAGACCCGCGCCCCGGCCGCCGCCAGTTGCCGGGCGACGGCGAGTCCGATGCCACGCGTGCCGCCGGTGACCATGGCGGCCCTGCCCTCGAGACCGTGCGACGACGTCATCGCCGTACGGTCTCATGACGGGTCGTCAGTCAACAGCCCCGAGCGGCGAGTGCCGCGCCGCCACCAGTTCCAGCACCGTGCGCCAGTCCTCCAGGACCCCCGCGTCGAACTCGGCGCTGCGGCCCTCCTCGTCGGCCTGGCGCAGGCGCACCAGGTCGTCGTCGGCGGAGTTGAAGGCCCGGCACTGGTCGCGTACGAGGCGGGAGACCCGTTCGCCGAGGAGGGGCCGCACCGCGTCGGCGGCACAGTCGGAGTGGCGGGTCACGTCGGCCGGGCCCAGCAGCGGGCCGATGGCATGAACGAGCCCCGCGACCTGGAGTTCCTTGTCGGCGGGGCGTGCGCGGCGCAGCAGTGCGGCTGTCTGCAGCGCGTGTTGGTGGAGATCGACTCGGATGCTCCCGAGGCCCGGGGTGTCCCGGGTGCCCCGGCAGGCGTACAGCAGATCCATCAGCTCTTCGACACTGCGCAGCTCCATGCGTCAGTCCTCCCGCCGGACAAGCCGTTGCCGTACGTCAGCAGATCATGGCCGCCTTGCGATTCGGCCAACGGGACTTGAACTGCGTGGCGTGCCGGGAGTGGAGCCGGGCAGCGGGCGGGTGTTGAGCCGAACGAGTGACTTGTAAATTTCATATTTCGTGACAAGTGGGGATGAAGTCGGCAGGCGAAAACCGGTCGACTCCGGATAGTTACAGCTTGTTTGCAGCCCCATCGAGCGGGTACCCGCTCATTTGGTTAGTCTGTAGCGGACGGACAGCACTACAGGGTCCCAACCCACACCCATGGTCCGTCCCGGGACAAGCCGGTGCACAACGGCCTGCTCTCAGCACCAGTTACCGGCGCCACCGCGTCCGAGCCGACTTTGAGTATGACCCGAGCGGGCGTCAGGTATCCGGACCGCAGACTGGGCCGGCCCGCCCCGAGGGTGATCCGACACATAAGGAGTGCGCGGTGACACCTGAGAAGACGAATCGCGAACAGCGCCCCAAGGAACGCACGGAGCGCGCGGGCCGCCGGTCGAACGAGATCGGCAGTCTCGATGTGTGGGCCAGGTCCGCCCCCATCCGCCTGGCGGGCTACGAGGACGACCTCGCCGAGCCCCACATCCTGCCCAGCGTCGACTGACGTCCGACGCCGACTGAAGGGGCAGAACCCTTCGCGATCGCCGACCGCATGGGCGTGCGAGACCCACGCCCATGCCGAGCAGAGAAGCCGCGGCCGATGACCGGCCGCGGATTTTGTCTTTCTGGCACCGGATCGTGGTCGCCGGTGAGACGTACACAGGCCGACGGCCATCGGGGCATGGTCTTCAACGCCGTTGTCGAGGCCAACCCGGCCGTGCGTCTGTGGACCTCGCTCGGCTTCACGATTCTCGGCACGGCGCTTTGGCGAGCGAACCGAGCTCCCTCTCTATTTGCCTAAATGTTTTAGGCAAGTGCATACTCGTTTATGGCAAGCGAGGGGGTTGTTATGGCACGCGTAGGGCTGACCACGGAACGTCTGGTCCGGGCCGGTGTGGAGCTCGCCGACGAGGTCGGCTTCGAGCAGGTGACCGTGTCCGAGCTGGCCCGGCGGTTCGACGTCAAGGTCGCGAGCCTGTACTCGCACGTGAGGAACTCGAGCGACCTCAAGACACGGATCGCCCTGTTCGCGCTGGAGGAGCTGGCCGACCGGGCCGCCGACGCCATCGCGGGGCGGGCCGGCAAGGACGCCCTGGTCGCCTTCGCGAACGTCTACCGCGACTACGAGCGCGAGCACCCCGGCCGCTCCGCCGCCGCGCGGATGCGGCTCGACCCCGAGACGGCCGCCGCCAGTGCGGGCGTCCGGCACGCGCAGATGACACGGGCGATCCTGCGCGGCTACGACCTGACGGAGCCGGACGCGACACACGCCGTACGGCTGCTGGGCAGCGTCTTCCACGGCTACTCCAGCCTGGAGTCGGCAGGCGGCTTCAGTCACAGCGCCCCCGGCTCCGAGGAGACCTGGACCCGGATCCTCGACGCCCTCGACGCCCTGCTGCGCAACTGGCCGACCGCGCCCACCCCTGATCGAAAGGCCGAGGACACCGGCCCGGAACAAGGACGCTGAGGACATGGACACCCCGCACGACTGGATCACCACGCCCGTCACCGCCGAACTTCTGCGTGGCGCCCTCGACGTCGAACACACCGAGCACGGCGTGCTGCCGCACCGGCTGCCCGCGTGGGCGCGCACCCAGAACACCGACGAGCAGCTGGCCATGGCCGAGTCACAGCCCTCCGGCGTACGGCTCGCATTCCGCACCCGTGCCACCGCCGTCGAACTGGACGCACTGCGCACCAAGCGCTGCTACGTGGGTGCCCCGCCCCGCCCGGACGGCGTGTACGACCTGATCGTCGACGGCCGCCGCGCCGGACAGGGCAGCGTGACCGGCGGCAACGTCGTGACCGTCGACATGATGGCCGGGACCGCCGAGGACCGGCGCGGTCCGGCCGGTACCGTCGGCTTCACCGGTCTGCCCGACGGCGACAAGGACGTCGAGATCTGGCTGCCGCACAACGAGACCACCGAACTGATCGCCCTGCGCACGGACGTCCCCGTCGAGCCCGCGCGCGATCCGGGCCGCAAGGTCTGGCTGCACCACGGCAGTTCGATCAGTCACGGCTCCGACGCCGCGAGCCCCACCGGCATCTGGCCCGCGCTCGCAGCCACCCTCGGAGGCGTGGAGCTGATCAACCTGGGGCTGGCCGGCAGCGCTCTGCTCGACCCGTTCACCGCCCGCACCATGCGGGACACCACGGCCGACGTCATCAGCGTCAAGATCGGTATCAACCTGGTCAACATGGACCTGATGCGGCTGCGTGCCTTCGGCCCGGCGGTCCACGGCTTCCTCGACACCATCCGTGAAGGGCACCCGACGACACCGCTGCTGGTCGTTTCGCCGATCCTGTGCCCGATCCACGAGGACACACCGGGCCCCTGCGCCCCCGACTTCAGCGGCCTCAGCCGAGGCCGACTGAAGTTCGTCGCCATGGGAGACCCGGCGGAACGCGCGAGCGGCAAGCTGACGCTGGCCGTGATCCGGGACGAGCTGTCCCGCATCGTGAAGCAGCGGGCGGCCGACGATCCGAACCTGCACTACCTCGACGGCCGCGACCTCTACGGCGAGGCCGACTCCGCCGAGCTGCCCCTGCCCGACGACCTCCACCCCGACGCCACCACCCACCGCCGCATCGGCGAACGCTTCGCGCAGCGGGCATTCACCGGCGACGGGCCCTTCGCGGCGGCGGCCTCACCGAGTGGCGCCGAATAGCTGCCCGGCCGTCCAGCGATCCGAGACCTAGTCGAGCGGCGCCGTCCGCCGCCACGGACGCAGCTCCTGGATCCGCTCGGCCAGCGCCAGCAGCTCCGCCTCCGCCCCGGGACGCCCCACCAGCTGTATGGCGCAGGGGGCGCCGGAGGGCAGCGTCCCGAAGGGGATCGACATCGCGGGCCAGCCGGTGAGGTTCCACGGCGGGGTCAGCGGCGAGTAGTTGGTGTTGGCCATGATGTTGCGCAGCCAGCCCCGCTCGTGCCAGGGCTCGGACTTGGGGGAGCGGCGGGCCAGGGCCGGGGTGAGCAGGACGTCGTACTCGGCGAAGAACGGCTCCAGCCGCCGGCGCAGCTGCTGTCGGCTCTCGCCGACCCGCACCCGGTTGACGAAGCGCTTGCCGACAGCGGCGTGAACCCGGGTCCGGCGGGTGAGCCGCCGCGGGTCGAGGCCCTGCGCGTCCACCGCCGTGCCCGCAGTCCAGTGAGTCAGGGAAGTGACCCCCAGCGACATGGGATACGGCGGGTCGGCGCGCCGTACCTGGTGACCCGCCTTGATCAGCAGCCCGGCGGCGTCGCGTGCGGCGGTCGCGTACGGCTTGCTGATGGTGACCCCGGCGAGCGGGCTGCGCAGGGACACGGCGATCCTGCGCGTGCCGGGCGCCCGAGGGCCCACGATCTCGGTGTCCGCGAGGACCGACAGCATCAGGCGCGCGTCCTCGACCGTCGTGGCCAGCGGGCCGTTCTCCGACATGCCGAACCAGTCGCCGTCACTGACGCCGGCCGGGACCACTCCGGTGCCGGGCTTGATGGTGACCAGGCCGCAGTTGGCCGCCGGTATGCGCAGGGAGCCCATGCCGTCGTTGCCGAGGGCGATCGGCACCATGCCCGCGGCGACCGCGGCAGCGCTGCCGCCGGACGACCCGCCTGCCGTGCGCGAGGTGTCCCACGGGTTGCGGGCGGTGCCGTGCACGCCCTCCGTGGTGCCGAAGACACACAGCTCCGGCACGTTCGTCAGCCCCACGACCACCGCGCCGGCGGCCCGCAGCCGGGCCACGGTGACGTGGTCGTCGTCGGCCGGGGTGTCCGGCGTGGCCGCGGAGCCGACGCGCTTGGACTCGCCGCGCACCGCGAGGTTGTCCTTGACGGCCACCGGCACGCCCGCCAGGGGCAGTTCGGCGAGGTCGGCGCGCGAGCCCACCTCGTCGGCCTCGGCGAGCGCCGCCTCGGCCCGGACCACCCGGAAGGCGCCGACGCGGCCGTCCAGCCGCTCGATACGGGCCAGGTGCTCGGCCACCACCTCACGGGGCGTGGCCTGCTTCTCGCGTACGGCGGCGGCGATCTCGGCGGCGGTCCGGCCGACCCAGTTGGTCACGGGCGCTCCTCGGGGCTTACTCGCGAGTATGTAGGAGAACTCTGCCCGGCGGCGGACCCGGCGTCGAGAGGTCGCCGGGCTTGGATATTCGGGACGCTCTTCTTGGACTTTTCACAGCGGCTCTCCTCGGTGCCACCCCGCTGACCTGCGCGTCATCCGATCAATCAGCCAACTCGGCGCCAGTCGCATCCCATTGACAGCCCCTGGGGCCCGCCCAATCATCAGACATCCGATGAATGGGGGTGCCTCATGAGGAGACGCTGGCGATCGTTCGGTGTCCTCGCGGCGCTGATGCTGTTGTTCGCGGCGCCGGTGCCGGCGCTCGCGGAGGGCGACCGGGGGACGCCGGTCACGGTGCCGGCCCTGGCCGACTGGACGCCGTCATCCGGCAGTTACACATACGGGCGCTCCGCCCGCCTGGTGGCCGGCAGTGCGGGCGAACGGCGGGTCGCCGGCACCCTGGCCGACGACCTGAACGACGCCGGACACGGCAGGGTTCCCGTGGTGCGTGGCGGCGCCCGGACCGGTGACATCGTTATCGACGTCCAGCCCTCCCGGACCTCCCTCGGCGCGGAGGGCTACCAACTCCGCGCGGACGAGCGGCTCTCGGTCACCGCGGCGACCGAGACCGGCGCCTTCTACGGCACCCGCACCCTCCTCCAGCTCCTCGCCCAGGGGGACCGGATCCCGGCCGGCCACACGGTCGACGTACCGCGCTACAAGGAGCGGGGCGTCGGCGTGTGCGCCTGCTACATCAACATCTCCATGCCCTGGCTGGAGAACCTGGTCCGCGAGATGGCGTACCACAAGCTCAACCAGCTGCTCCTCGAACTGAAGGTGAAGAGCGAGGCCCACCCCGAGGCCAACACCTGGGGCTACTACACCAAGGACGAGATCCGCCGCCTGGTCGCCCTCGGCAAGCGGTACCACGTCGAGATCATCCCCGAGATCAACTCCCCGGGGCACATGGACCCGTGGATCGAGAACCGCCCGGATCTCCAGCTCACCGACTCCGACGGCAACAAGCAGCCCTCGCGCCTCGACATCACCCGGCCGGAGTCCTTCGCCTACTACACGAGCCTGATCGACGAGTACGCCGAGGTCTTCCCCGCCACTTCCTGGCACATGGGAGCCGACGAGTACATGCTCGGCTCCGACTTCGCCAAGTACCCGCAGATCCTCAAGTACGCGCAGGACAAGTACGGCCCGGACGCCACGCCGCAGGACGCCTTCATCGACTTCGTGAACCGCGTGCATGCCTACGCGGGGGACAAGGGCAAGAAGCTGCGCATCTGGAACGACGGGCTCACCGGTGCCAACACCGTCCCGGTGACCGCCGGAACGACGGTCGAGCACTGGCTGAACGTGGCGGTGAAGCCGAGTCAACTCCTCGACCGGGGCTATCCGTTGATGAACGCGGCCTACGCCCTCTACCTGGTCCGCGGCGGCTTCCACAGCGACACCAAGGGGCTGTACGACCAGAGCTGGGACCCGCGCAGCTTCGAGGGGGAGAAGCTGGCCTCCCGTGACGGGATCACCGGCGCGAAGATCAGCCTGTGGCCCGACAACGGACGCGGCGAGACCGAGAACGAGGTCGCCGTCGCCCTGTGGCCCGCGCTTCGGCACATCGCCCAGGCAACGTGGGGCGACCCGCATCCCGACGCCGGCTACGCCGAGTTCACGGCACGCGGCACGGCCGTCGGGCACGCGCCGGAGTGGCGGGACCTGACGCGGGTGCCGGTCGCGGACGGGTCGTACACCTTCCGGTCGCCCGGCCGGTCGTTCGCCGCCGAGGTGAAGCGCACCGCCGACGGCTACGTGACCGTGCGGACCGCGCAGGGCTGCCTCGAGGTGCGCGGCGGAAAGCTCACGCTCAACGTGCCGCTGGAGCCCGGAGTGGAGGCGACGCCTCAAGCGTGCGATGCGCAAAGCACCCTGCAGCGCTGGCAGTTGGAAGCCGTGGCAGGTGGCTACCGGCTCGTCAACGCCATCACGCGCATGGCGCTGAGCGTGACGGAGGACGGCCGGCTCGTGCAGTACCCGCCGGACCGGCGCACGCCCGCCGTTTGGCACCTGACCTGAGGACCTGACCCTGACCCGAGGAGCCGTCCCATGGCCGTATCCCGACGCGTCTTCGTCGCGACAGCCGCTGTCCTCGCCGCGACCGGCGCGGCAAGACCCGCCCTCGCGGCACCCGCCGCCGCTTCGAGCGACGCCCGCTACCGCATCCCCGTCAGCCCCGACGACACCGAGGCCGACCTGGTCCGCAAGGCCTCCCAAGTCCGCCCCACCGCACGGCAGATCGCCTGGCAGCGGCTGGAGCGCACCGCGTTCCTGCACTTCGGCGTGAACACCTTCACCGGTCTGGAGTGGGGCACCGGCGACGAGGACCCGGACGTGTTCCAGCCGACCGGCCTCGACACCGACCAGTGGGCCCGCGCCCTGCGTGACGGCGGCTTCCGGCTCGCCATCCTCACCGTCAAGCACCACGACGGATTCGTGCTCTACCCGTCCGGCTACACCGACCACTCGGTGGCATCGAGCAGTTGGCGCGAAGGCCGGGGTGACGTGCTGCGTCCCTTCGCCGACTCCATGCGCCGGTACGGCATCAAGGTCGGCGTCTACATCTCACCGGCCGACGAGAACCAGTACCTCCACGGCGTGTACGCCAACGGCAGCGCGCGTACCGACCACACCATCCCCACCCCCGTCGAGGCCGACGACCGCACCCCGGCGGCGTCACGCACGTACACCCTCCCCGCCACCGACTACGGCGCCCACATGCTCAACCAGCTCTACGAGGTGCTCACGGAATACGGCCCGATCGACGAGGTCTGGTTCGACGGCGCGCAGGGCCGCATCCCGCCGGACAAGGTGGAGAAGTACGACTGGGACAGCTGGTACACCCTCGTCCGCTCGCTCGCGCCCGACGCCGCGATCGCCGTCTCCGGCCCGGACGTGCGGTGGGTCGGCAACGAGGGCGGGCTGGCCCGGGAGGACGAGTGGAGCGTCGTACCGGTACAGGACAAGGACTACGGCCGGACGGACTACGCCCTCGCCTACGACGCCCCCGACGTGGGCAGCCGTGCGGCACTGGTGCAGGCCCGGCCCGTCGCCGACCACCTCCAGTGGTGGCCGGCCGAGTGCGACGTCTCCATCCGGGACGGCTGGTTCTACCATGCCGACCAACAGCCGAAGAGCGTCGAGCAGTTGACGGACATCTACTTCCGGTCCGTGGGCCGCAACTCGGTGCTCCTGCTCAACATCCCGCCGGACACGGACGGCCTGCTGCCCGCCGCCGACGTGGCACGGCTGCGGGAGTTCCGCGAGCGCGTGGACCGCGAGCTGCCTCGGGACCTGGCGCGCGACGGCCGTACGACCGCGTCGCCTGGCCGGGTCACCGTCGACCTCGGCCGCGAGCGGGAGGCGGACCGGATCCGGCTGGCGGAGGACATCCGGCACGGGCAGCAGGTGGAGAGCTTCGTCGTCGAGGTGCAGCGGGACGGTGCCTGGACGGAGGTGACCCGGGCCGGGGCGATCGGCGCGAGCCGGATCCTGCTGCTGGCGGCTCCGGTGCGGGCCCGGCGGTGGCGGGTACGGGTGACCGGCTCGCGGGCCGCGGTGCGGATCGCGGAGTTCGGGCTGTACCGGTCACGGGTCTGAAATTCGGTTGACCGGGGCGGGGCCGTGCGGGCTGGATGGGGTGCATGGCCGACCTTCAGGGCACGTACGACGACCTGTTCACCGCAGTGCCGAACGCGCTGGCCGCGACGCTGGACGCGGGGGACGCGGGCGGCTCCGTCGCGGTCTTCGTGGACGGCGACCCGGTCGTGGACGTCTGGGGCGGATTCGCGGACGCCGACCGCACCGTCCCGTGGGAGCGCGACACGATCGTCAACGTCTGGTCGGTGACCAAGACGATGACGGCCCTGTGCGCCCTCGTCCTGGCCGACCGCGGCGAGCTCGACCCGGACGCACCGGTCTCCCGCTACTGGCCGGAGTTCGCGGCCGCCGGCAAGGAGAAGGTGCTCGTACGGCACCTGCTCTCGCACACCGCCGGTCTGCCCGACTGGGACGGGCCGGTCGAGGAGCTGTACGACTGGCCCGCCGCCACAGCACGGCTCGCCGCGCGGGCCACTCGGTGGGAGCCGGGCAGCGCGGCCGGCTACCACTCGCTCACGCAGGGATTCCTGGTGGGCGAGGTCGTACGGCGGATCACCGGCCGCACCGTGGGCGAGTTCCTCGCCGAGGAGGTGACCGGGCCGCTGGGCGCGGACTTCCACATCGGGCTGGCCGCCGAGCACGACCATCGGGTTGCGCCCTCGATTCCGCCCACCGGACAGGGCGAGGACTACACGGCGAGCGCCCCCGCGGGCCCCTCGGCTTCCGAGGCGGGCAACGGCGTCAGCGTCCGCGACGGCAACAGCCTGGCCTGGCGCCGCGCCCAGATCCCCGCGGCGAGCGGCTTCGGCAACGCACGTTCCGTAGCCCTCGTACAGTCCCTGCCGGCCTGCGGGGGAGAGGTGAACGGGGCCCGGCTGCTGTCCCGCGCCGGTTGCGACCGCGCTTGGGAGGAGCAGTTCGCCGGCGACGACCGCGTCCTCGGCATGCCCGTGCGGTGGGGCCTCGGGTACGGCCTGTTCGGCACCACGTACGGCTGGGGCGGCTGGGGCGGTTCCCTCGTGATGATCGAGCCCGACAGCCGGATGGTGGTGGCGTACGTGACGCAGCAGATGCGCGAGCCTGCAAAGGACACCCGGGGGCTGGAGATCGTGGCGGCCGTATATGAGGGGCTTCAGGGCCTGCGCTGATGACGTCCGGCGAGCCCAGCGACCAGGACTGTCTCCGGGAGACAGAGCGCCTCGCCGGCCGTGTCCGTGCGGCGGCGTCCGACGACGGCCGGCTCTCGTACCTGGAGGATCCGAGGGGCTGTTCGCGAACTGGGCACCGCGGCCTGCCATTGGCCTAGGGCGTGGGGTCACGCGCCCCGCGCCACCCCCGTGCTCCCCCGCTCGATCAGCCGCGGCACCGGCACCCGCACCGCCCGCGCCGACCCCCCGTCCAGCAGAGCGGTCAACTCACGGGCCGCCGTGCGGCCGAACTCCACGCTGTCCCGGGACAGGGCCGACAGCCAGGGCTTGACCATGCGGCACAGGGCGGAATCCTCCCAGGACACCACCGAGACGTCGGCCGGTACGGAGAAGCCCAGTTCGGTCGCGGCGGCGGCGCCGGCGACGGCCATCACGTCGTTGTCGTAGATCAGCGCGGTCGGGGGAGCCGGGTCCTCCAGGACCCTGCGGGTGACCGCCGCACCCTCGGCGTCGGAGTAGTCGGTGGTCACCGACTTCACCTCGGTCAGGCCGCGCCGCCCGGCCTCGGCGCGCAGGGTACGGATGCGGCGTTCGGTGTGGGCGAGGCCCGGCAGGCCGGCGATGTGCACGATCCGCCGATGGCCGAGGGCGTACAGGCCGTCCACGACCGAAGCCATCGCGCCCGCGTCGTCCGCCCAGACCGTGGAGAGCCCGGGGTGGCGGTCGTCGGGGGCGCCGCCGATCACCACGGCGGGCAGGCCGAGTTCGTCGAGGAGGCCGGGGCGGGGGTCGTCGGTGCGCGGATCGACGACGAGGACGCCGTCCACGCGGTGCTCGGCCCACCAGCGGCGGTACACCGCGCACTCGTCGGCGACGTCCTCCACCACCTGGAACAGCAGCCCGAGATGCCGCTCCGCCAGCACCTCCTGGATGCCCGAGACCAGTTGGAGGAAGAACGAGTCCACCCCCAACGTGTCGGCCGGACGCGCCAGCACGAAACCGACCGTCGCCGCGCCCTCCCCGGACAGCGCCCTCGCTGCCGTACTGGGCCGCCAGCCCAGCTCCTCGGCGACCCGCCGTACCCGGTCGCGGGTCTCCTCCGACACGCCGGGCCGGCCGTTCAGCGCGAAGGAGACCGCGCTCTGCGAGACCCCCGCGTGCCGCGCTATGTCCTTCATCGTCGGCCGACGGGCCGGTGACCGCTTGCCTGACATGGCGATTCCCCATTCCGCCGACACATTCCCACGGCTCATTCCCGGAGCAGTATGCACTAATGCGGTTCAGGTCCGTGAACCTAATACGGTTCAGCTCGGTGATCCTAATGCGCATTAGTCACTAATGAAATTAGCTCCGCAAGAGCCATTGACGGGCCCGTGGAGCGGCGTGCAGGGTCTGCCTCGTCGACCAACCCGCCCGCAAAGGAGGACGGTTCACGGTGCCCGTTTCCCGTAGTACCCGCAGAGCCCTCGCCGCCGTTTTCGCCGCCTGTGTCGTCCTGCCGCTCAGTGCCTGCGGCTCGTCAGGGGGCGACAGCGGCACAGCCGACGCCTCCGGCAAGGTGGAGGGCGACATCACCTTCCAGACCTGGAACCTCCGCGCCAACTTCAAGCCCTACTTCGAGGGCCTGATCGCCGACTTCGAGAAGAAGTACCCCGGCACCGACGTGAAGTGGATCGACCAGCCGGCCGAGGGCTACGCCGACAAGATCAGCGCGGACGCCGCCGGCGGCACGCTCCCGGACGTCGTCAACGTCTCGCCGGACCTGGTCGCCCCGCTCGCCAAGGCGGGCCTCGCCCTCGACCTGGACAAGGCGGCCTCCCAGTACAAGAAGGAGTATCTGGAGGGGGCCTGGGCCAGCCATCAGATACCGGGCATGACCGGCACGTACGCCTTCCCCTGGTACCTCAACACCGGCCCGCTCTTCTACAACAAGTCCCTCTTCAAGGAGGCCGGACTCGACGCCGAGCAGCCGCCGAAGACGTACGACGAGGTCTTCGACGCCGCCCTGAGGATGGCGGACAAGACCGACGGCAAGGTCGCCACCCTCGCCAACGTGCCCACCATCGAGGACTTCGGCCGCTACGGCGTCGAGCTCATGAACAAGGAAGGCACCGCCTTCACCTTCAACGACGCGAAGGGTGTACAACTCCTCTCCAAGTACAAGGAGTTGTACGACGCCAAGGCCCTCGACCCGCAGGCGCTGACCGCCACCCCCGAGTCGTCCGGCAAGAAGTTCCTGACCGGGGCGGTCGCCATGAACCCCGGCAGCGCACTGGACCTCGGCAACTTCAAGAAGCAGGCGCCGAACCTGTACAAGAACATCGGGATCACGGACCAGATCACCAGCACCGGCCACGTCAACATGTACGTGATGGGCGTGATGGTCAACGCACGGACGAAGCGTGCGCCCGCCGCGGTCGCCTTCGCCCACTACGTCACCGACGCCGCGCACCAGATGTCGTTCGCCAAGCAGGTCGCGATCTTCCCCAGCACCGCAGGCTCCCTCGACGACCCGTACTTCACCAAGGAGGACGGCACCGACGAGACGCGCGTGCGGATCGCCGCCGCCAAGTCGCTGAAGAACGCCGTCAATTACACGCCCGTGCTGTTCAGCGAGCAGATGAAGACCGAACTGCGCAACGAGGTGGCCAAGGCGCTGCAGGGCAAGGAGAGCCCGAAGGAAGCTCTTGACAACGCTGTCGAGGCCTGTAACCGGCTCCTTCAGCAGCAGGGCTGAGCCGTCATGGCGAGCTCGGCTGTCCCTCGTGTCTTCCGGGTGCGGCGCCAACTGCCCACCAGTCCTTGGCTGTTCGCCGCCCCGGGCCTGCTGATCATCGGCGCCTTCATCCTGTACCCGTTCGTCTCCACGCTGGTCAACGCCTTCACCGACCGCCGCACGCTGATCCCGGGCGAGTACGTGGGCCTCGCCAACTTCCGCGAGCTGCTCGGCGACGACATGTTCTGGATCGGCCTGCGCAACAGCACGCTCTACGTCGTCGGAGTCGTCCCCGCCCTCGTCGTCCTGCCCCTGCTGCTCGCGCTGCTGGTGCAGAAGAACATCCCCGGCATCACCTTCTTCCGGTCCGCCTTCTACACCCCGGTCGTCGCCTCGATCGTCGTGGTCGGACTGATCTGGGTGTGGCTGCTGGACGAGCGGGGTCTGGTGAACTCGCTCCTGGAGACGATCGGTGTCGGCCGGGTCGGCTTCCTCAGCGACCAGTGGCTGCTCCTGCTGAGCGCCATGGCCGTGACGGTCTGGAAGGGCCTCGGCTACTACATGATCATTTATCTGGCCGCGCTCGCCAACGTGCCCCGTGAACTGCACGAGGCCGCCGCCGTGGACGGAGCGGGCGCGATCCGCCGGTTCCTCACGGTCACCGTGCCCGCCGTCCGCTCCACCATGGTGCTGGTCGGGGCGCTGTCGTCGGTCGCCGCGTTCAAGGTGTTCTCCGAGGTGTACCTGATGGCCGGCCCGAGCGGCGGCCCGGCGGGCGAGGACACCACCCTCGTGATGCTCGTCCAGCGCACCGGCACCGGCCTGACCGGCCGCGTCGGCTACGCCTCCGCCATCTCGGTCGTCGTGTTCGTCGTCACCGTCGCCCTGATGCTGCTCGTGCTGCGCGCGGACCGGAAGGACGAATCATGACCGTCCTGGAGAAGGTACGGCCCGCCGCGAAGGCGAAGGTCAAGCCGTCGGCCGGCGCTCGCGAACCCCGCGTCACCGACGAGCACGGCCGCCGCGTCCGCGTATGGGAACTCGCCCTGCGCTACCTGCTGCTGCTCGGCGTGCTCGCCCTCACCGTCGGCCCGTTCCTCTGGCAGCTGTCGACCTCGCTCAAGGGCCCCACCGAGGACATCTTCAGCTCCCCGCCGAAGTTCCTGCCCGGCGATCCCACCCTGCACAACTACGAGCGGGTCGCCGAGACCATCCCCGTCTGGGACTACGCCCTCAACTCGCTGAAGGTCGCCACCGCCAACGTCGTGACCAACTGCGTCGGCGCGGCACTCGCCGGCTACGCCCTCGCCCGGCTGCGCTACCGGGGCCGCCGCGCGGCCACGCTCGCGTTCATCCTCGCGATGCTCGTGCCCGTGGAGGGCATCATCATCGCCCAGTTCACGACGATGCGGGAACTCGGCCTCAACAACACCCTCATCGGCGTCGTGCTGCCCGGCTGCATCAGCGCCCTGAACGTCCTGCTGATGCGCAACGCCTTCCTCAACCTGCCGTACGAGATCGAGGAGGCGGCCTACGTCGACGGCGCCAACGTCTGGCAGCGGTTCCTGCGCATCGCGGTGCCGTCGGTGAAGGGGACTCTTGCCGTCGTCGCGATCTTCGCCTTCATGGGTGCCTGGGACGACTTCCTGTGGCCGCTCATCGTGCTGAGCGACCCGTCCAAGTTCACGCTGACCATCGGGCTCAACTATCTGCACGGCACCTTCGCCAACGACGAACGCCTCGTCGCCGCGGGCACGATCATCGCCGTGGCGCCGCTGATCGCCCTCTTCGCCTGTCTCCAGCGGTACTTCTTCCGGGGTGTCGGGGAGGGCGCCGTCAAGGGCTGACCCGCTGAGCCGGCCGTCCGTACCTCCGTCGCCCCTCCGTCGCACCTCCGTCACAAGGACACGCATGCCTTCTGCCGTGCGCTTCGGCGTCAACTACACCCCAAGCGTCGGGTGGTTCCACCACTGGCTCGACTTCGACCTCGACTCCGTACGCGCCGACCTCGACTCCATCGCGGCGCTGGGCCTCGACCACGTGCGGGTGTTCCCGTTGTGGCCGTACTTCCAGCCGAACCGCACCCTGATCCGTGGCCGCGCCGTCGAGCAGCTGGTCCAGCTCGTCGACGCCGCCGCGGAACGCGGCCTCGACGTCAACGTGGACGGTCTGCAAGGTCACTTGAGCAGCTTCGACTTCCTGCCTGCCTGGACCCGGACCTGGCACCGCCGCAACCTCTTCACCGACCCGGACGTCCTCGACGGCCAGGCCGCCTACCTGCGCACCCTCGCCGCCGCCCTCACCGACCGCCCCAACTTTCTCGGCATGACCCTCGGCAACGAGGTCAACCAGTTCTCGGCGGGCCCGCATCCCGACCCCGACCGGGCGACCGAGGAGGAGATCGACCGCTGGCTGACGCGCATGCTCGCCGCCTGCGAGGAGGGCGCCCCCGGGCGGCTGCACCTGCACGCCGAGTACGACGCCACCTGGTACCAGGACGACCAGCCGTTCACGCCCGCGCAGGCCGCCCGGCACGGCGCCGTCACGGCCGTGCACTCCTGGGTCTTCAACGGCACCGCCCAACGCCACGGCCGTATCTCCGTCCCGACCGAGCACCACGCCGCGTACCTCGTCGAGCTGAGCAAGGCCTGGGCCGGCGACCCGCGCCGTCCCGTCTGGCTCCAGGAGGTCGGCGCGCCCGCGCCCCTCGTCCCGCCCGAGCACGCCGCCGCCTTCACCGAGGCGACCGTCGCGAACGCCCTGGACTGCCCCGACCTGTGGGGCATCACCTGGTGGTGCTCGCACGACGTGTCCCGTGAGCTGGCCGACTTCCCCGGGCTCGAATACGGGCTCGGCCTGCTGACCAACGACCGGAAACCGAAGGACGCGGCGCACGTGCTGGCCCGCGCCGCGAGTGCACCGGTGCCCGCGCCCGCGCCTCGCACCACCGCCCTCGTCGTCCCGGCCGACCCAGCCGTCCGCTCGGCCTGCGCCCCCGGCGGCCCCGTCTTCAACGCCTTCTTCCGGCTCACCGCCGACGGCGCCCGCCCCACCACGGTCCTCGACACCCGTGCAGGCGACCGGGACCAGCTGGCCGCCCGCGGCATCACCGAAGTCGTCACTCCCGATCAGGTACTCCCCGCCCCACAAGGTCTCCAAGGAGGAACCCGCTCGTGAACCCCACCAGACGCACCGTCCTGCTCGCCGGCGCCACGGCCGCACTGCTGCCCTCGCTACCGGCGGCCGCCGCCCCGAGTTCCCGCGCGCCCAAGGCCGCCGCGCTCCAGCCGTACGCCTCGTACTGGTACCCGGACTCGCTGCCCTCCGGCACCCCGGGCACCGGCATCGCCTGGCGCAGCCTGAAGTCCTGGCGTCCGGCCGACGACACGGACCTCGCCTTCAACGCTTCGACCGTGCCGCTCGCCCCGCGCTTCACGCCGACGCCGGTGAACTCGACCGCCCGCGCGGGCCAGGCCCGTATCCAGTCCCTGGTGTCCTTCGGCCCCACCGCCGGCAACCCCTCGCAGGGCGCGACCACCGCCGACTACTACGCCCTCACCCACTGGGCGTACATCGACGAGCTGGTCTTCTGGGGCGGCTCGTCGGGGGAGGGGCTGATCCTCGCGCCGAACGCGCCGGTCGTCGACGCCGCTCACCGGCACGGGGTGCCCGTCCTCGGCAACATCTTCCTGCCGCCCGTCGCCTACGGCGGGCAGCTGCAGTGGACCCGAGACCTGGTGCAGAAGGACGCGGCCGGGCGGTATCCGCTCGCCGAACGGCTGGTCGCGGTCGCGGACGCGTACGGGTTCGACGGGTGGTTCGTGAACGCAGAGACCAGCGGCGGGGACAGCGCGCTGGGTTCGGCGATGCTGGGCTTCATGCGCGAGCTGAAGACCCTCGCCAAGGCCAAGGGCCAGCGCGTGACCTGGTACGACTCGATGACCGTGAACGGGTCCGTGAGCTGGCAGGGCGCGCTCAACTCCCAGAACGAGGCGTTCTTCCAGGCGGCCGACGACATGTTCGTCGACTTCCGGTGGACGGCCGCGAAGCTGACCTCGTCCGGTCAGCGGGCCGGGCAACTGGGCCGCAGCCGCTACGAGTTGTGGGCGGGTGTCGACGTCGAGTCGAACGGCTGGAACTCGTCCGTGAACTGGGACGCGATCGTGCCCCGCGACAAGGCGCACGTCGTGTCGGTCGGCTTCTACCGGCCCGAGTGGACACGCAACCACCTGCCCGCGGACGGCCGCGGGCCGGAGGCGTTCCACGCCGCCGACGACCGCTTCTGGACGGGGCGCTCACTGGACCCGTCCCGGCCGGACGGCACCGACGTCTGGCGCGCACCGGCCGTGTCGGTCGCCGACCGCTCGACGGTCACGGCGCTCCCGTTCGCGAGCGTGTTCAACACCGGGCACGGGCTGCGGTGGTACGAGGACGGGAAGGTGACGTCGGACAAGCCGTGGAACCATCTGGGCCTCCAGGACCGGCTGCCGTCCCGGCGCTGGGTCGTGCACACCGACGGACAGCGCCCCGCCGTGACGCTCGACTTCGCCGACGCGTGGCGCGGCGGGAGCAGCGTGCTCGTCGACGGTGAACTGGACGAGCCGGCGGTCGTGGACGCTTACGCGACACGCCTGCCGATCACCGCCGACACGGTGGTCGAGCTGACGCACCGGACCGACACGGGCAGCGTCAAGGTCGAGCTGGCGGTGGCCACGGCCGAGCCGAGCAGTCCGGGCGCGACACCGCCGTACACGTACTTCCCCGTGGACTCGGGCAGCACATGGCGGACCTCGACCGTACGGCTCGCAGGTCTGACCGGCACCGCGCACGCGATCGGCGTCCGGCTCACCGCGACGGGCGGGCCCGTGAAGTGGCGGCTGGGCGGTATCGCCGTCCGGGGGGCCGTCGTCACGCCGGCGGCGCCGACCGGATTCCGGATCACCGCGGCGTCCGGCGGAGACCTGCGCCTCGCGTGGAACCCCGGCTCCGGCGACGTACGCCACCACACCCTGCACCGCCTCCTCCCCGACGGCACCCGGCGCTTCCTCGGCGGCACCTGTCAGCCGGCCTACTTCGTCGCCGGCCTGCAACCCGAACAGGGGGAGCAGGCCACACGGTTGGAACTGCGTGCCGTAGGGGAGCTCTACACCTCGTCGGCTCCCGTGACCGTGACACACACCTGGTAACCGCCCTCACCCTTGGAGCACCCCGCATGCATGACGACCGCAGCCTGGTCGAAGCCCGCCTCAAGCGCGTCCTCGACGAGCGCATCCGCCCCGCCGTGTACCCCGAGTCCGTGCCGCTGGACGTCGCGGTGTGGCATGCGCCCGGCGAACCGGTGCCGGTCGCCGAGGGACTCGCGGCCGAACCCGAGCCGATCGAGGTCGGGGCGCGGTGGGGTGCTCCCTGGGGCACCAGCTGGTTCCGGGTCACCGGGACCGTGCCCGAGGCGTGGGCCGGGAAGACCGTCGAGGCACTGCTCGACCTCGGGTTCGACGAGAACATGCCCGGCTTCCAGTGCGAGGGCCTCGTCCACCGGCCCGACGGCACCCCGGTGAAGGGCCTCAACCCGCGCAACCAGTGGGTGCGCGTCGGTGCCCCCGTCGAGGGCGGGGAGCAGGTGCGGCTGCACATCGAGGCGGCCTCCAACCCGGTCATCCTGGACTACCACCCCTTCGTGCCCACGCAGTTGGGCGACAAGGACACCGCCGGCAGCGAACCCCAGTACACGCTGACCCGCATGGACCTCGCCGTCCTCGACGAGAACGTCTGGCAGCTGGTCATCGACCTGGAGGTGCTCGGTGAGCTGATGGCCGAGCTGCCGGTGGAGTCCGCGCGGCGCTGGGACATCCTGCGGGCGGTGGACCAGGCCCTCGACACGATCGACCTCCAGGACGTGGGCGGCACGGCGGCGCGGGCGCGGGAACGGCTGGCCGGTGTCCTGGCCACGCCCGCCGTGCCGTCCGCCCACCGCATCAGCGCCGTCGGGCACGCGCACATCGACTCGGCGTGGCTGTGGCCGCTGCGCGAGACCGTGCGCAAGGTGGCCCGTACGACCTCCAACATGACCGCGCTGATCGAGGACGAGCCCGACTTCGTCTTCGCCATGTCGCAGGCCCAGCAGTGGGCGTGGGTGAAGGAGCACCGGCCCGAGGTGTGGGCGCGGGTGAAGAAGGCGGTGGCGGACGGGCGGTTCGTGCCGGCCGGCGGGATGTGGGTCGAGTCGGACACCAACATGCCGGGCTCGGAGGCGATGGCCCGGCAGTTCGTGCACGGCAAGCGGTTCTTCCTCGACGAGTTCGGCGTCGAGAACGACGAGGCGTGGCTGCCGGACACGTTCGGTTTCGCCGCCGGGCTGCCGCAGATCATCAGGGCCGCGGGCTCCAAGTGGCTGCTGACGCAGAAGATTTCCTGGTCACAGACGAACAAGTTCCCGCATCACACCTTCCAGTGGGAGGGCATCGACGGCACCCGGATCTTCACCCATTTCCCGCCCGTCGACACCTACAACTGCTCCATGAAGGGCAGCGAGATCGCCCACGCGGCCCGCAACTTCAAGGACAAGGGCGTCGCCCGGCACTCCCTCGCCCCGACGGGCTGGGGCGACGGAGGCGGCGGCACCACCCGCGAGATGGTCGCGAAGGCCGCGCGGCTGCGGGACCTCGAAGGCTCGGCGACCGTGGTCTGGGAGACCCCGGCGGAGTTCTTCGAGAAGGCCGAGGCCGAGTACGCGAACCCACCGGTCTGGGTCGGCGAGCTCTACCTCGAACTCCACCGCGCCACCCTCACCAGCCAGGCCAGGACGAAGCAGGGCAACCGCCGCAGCGAACACCTTCTGCGCGAGGCGGAACTGTGGGCCGCGACTGCCGCCGTACGCACCGGAGTCCCCTACCCGTACGAGGAGTTGGACCGCATCTGGAAGACGGTTCTGCTGCACCAGTTCCACGACATCCTGCCCGGCTCGTCCATCGCGTGGGTGCACCGCGAGGCACGCGCCACGTACGAGCGCCTCGCGGGCGAGCTGACCGCGATCATCGAGTCGGCCCAGCGCGCACTGGCGGGCGAGGGCGAGACCGAGCTCGTCTTCAACTCCGCCCCGCACCCGCGCGAGGGCGTACCGGCGGGCGGCGCACGACCCCCGGCGACCGAGGGCCGCACGGCGCTCGCGCCCCGCCCGGACGGCGGTTTCGTCCTCGACAACGGCCTGCTGCGCGTCGAGATCGACGCACGGGGCCTGGTCGTGTCGGCGTACGACCTCGACGCCGACCGCGAGACGATCGCGCCCGGCGGGGCCGCGGGCCTCCTCCAGCTGCACCCTGACTTCCCGAACATGTGGGACGCCTGGGACGTCGACGAGTTCTACCGCAACACCGTCACCGACCTGACCGACCTCGACGAGATCGCCCCCGCGGGGGAGGGCGTGCGCATCGTGCGGTCCTTCGGCGACTCCCGCGTCACCCAACTGCTGTCCCTCGCGCCCGGGGAGCGGCGGCTGGTGGTGGACACCGAGGTGGACTGGCACGAGACGGAGAAGTTCCTGAAGCTCGCCTTCCCGCTCGACGTGCACGCCGAAAGGTACGCGTCCGAGACCCAGTTCGGGCACTTCCACCGGCCCACGCACACCAACACGTCCTGGGAGGCGGCCAAGTTCGAGGCCTGCAACCACCGGTTCGTGCACCTGGAGGAGCCGGGCTGGGGCGTCGCCGTCGTCAACGACTCGACGTACGGCCACGACGTGACCCGCACCGTCCGCACCGACGGCGACCGCGGCACGACCACCACGGTCCGGGTGTCCCTCCTGCGCGCCCCCCGCTTCCCGGACCCCGAGACCGACCAGGGCGTCCACCGCTTCCGGCACGCCCTGGTGCCGGGCGCGGGCATCGGGGACGCGGTGCGCGAGGGCTGGCGGATCAACCTCCCGGAGCGTTCGGTCACCGGCGCGCGGGAGGTGGCGCCGCTGGTGACGGTGGACCGGGACGCAGTCGTGGTCACGGCCGTCAAGCTGGCCGACGACGGCAGCGGAGATGTGGTGGTGCGGCTCCACGAGGCCCACGGCGGCCGGGTGCGGGCCACGCTGGCGGCGGACTTCGACGTCGCGGACGTCGCGGCGACGGACCTGCTGGAACGCCCGCTGCCTCAGACACCGTCGTACGACGGCCGTCGTGTCACCCTGCGCCTTCGCCCCTTCGAACTGGTGACGTTGCGGCTGGGGCGGACTGCGGTCCACTGACGGGTGAACGGCGGCGCGGCATCGCGTGGCGGGCGGCAACCGGCCTCAGAATCAAGGCGATTCGGCGTCCCATGTGCGCCTTGGAGGCACTCTTGAAGCTCGTCACGCGAGCCCAGCTGGGCTGGCCCGCATCCGCCGCACCCACGCAGACATCGACCAAGGGCGTGAAAGTCCATTACGAAGGCGCGCCGGTCAGCCTGCAGCTCCTCGAAGACCACGATCTCTGCATCGCCCAGTGGAAGAAGATCCGAGTCGACCACCTGGCGAACAAGAAGGAGAACTACTCGGACATCGCCTACAACTACGGTGCCTGCCCGCACGGCCGTCTCCTGGAGGGCCGCGGCCTCGGCAAGCGCACCGGGGCGAACGGGAACCAGGACCTGAACCGCGGCCACTACGCGATCATGGGCCTGGTCGGCGACGAGGGGCTCACCGAGCCGACGGACGCGATGCTCGGCGCGATCCGCGACGGCATCGAGCTGCTGCGGCAGCACGGTGCCGGCAGCGAGATCAAGGGACACCGCGACGGCCTCGCCACGGCGTGCCCCGGCGCCCACCTGTACGCGTGGGTGCAGCAGGGCGCGCCGCGGCCAGGTGGTTCGCCGCCCGATCCCGCACCGCGGCCGGTGATCGACGTGTCGAAAGCGGTCGCCGCGGCCCTGCACGACCCGACCGCGTCGGGCACGCCGGTGTCCTACCCGGGCGTGAAGATCGTGGAGCAGGCGCTCGTCGCGGAGGGCCTCCTCGCACCGAACCTCGCGGACGGCCACTTCGGCACGACGACCGTGGCGGCCTACGCAGCCTGGCAGCGCCGCTGCGGCCTCACCGGCGATGACGCCGACGGCATCCCCGGCCGGGCGTCACTGGAGACGCTCGGACGGGAGCACGGTTTCGACGTGAAGCCGTAGCGAACGGCGCGGGCGCGTCCGGGCGGCGATCAGCCGCCCAGCTGCGTCCGCAGCCACTGCTCCACCTCGCCCACGTGTGCGGCCGCCGCGGCCCTGGCCGCCTCCGGATCGTGGGCCACCAGGGCGCGGTGGATCGCGGCGTGTTCGCGGCGGGTGCGGGTGAAGGCGCCCTCCTCCTGGTAGCCGCGCCAGACACGGGCCCGGAAGGTACGGGAGGACAGTCCCTCCAGGATCGCGGCCATGGTGTCGTTGCCGGCGGCGGCCGCGATCACGCGGTGGAAGGCCAGGTCGTGGGCGAGGATCTCCTCGGGGTCCTCCGTGGCGTTCATCGCCGTCAGATGCTTCTCGACCTCGGCGAGCTGGTCCGGCGTGATGCGCGCCGCGGCCAGCGCCGTCGCCGTCGACTCCAGGATGCGGCGCACCTCCAGCAGCTCCACGAGACGCGGACCCCGGGAGAGGTCGGCGACCACGCCGAACGTCTCCAGCAGGTCGCCGGCCTCCAACTGGGTGACGTAGATGCCCGAACCGTGCCGGGCCTCCAGCACCCCCAGCACGGTCAGTGCGCGGATCGCCTCGCGCATCGAGCTGCGGGAGATGCCGAGCTGGACCGCCAGATCGCGTTCGGTCGGCAGGCGCTGGCCGGGCTCCAGCCGCCCCTCGGCGATCATCGCCTTGATCTGCTCCAGGGCGCGCTGCGTCACGGTGCCCTTCTGCGGGGCTGTCTCGTCTTCCACGCCGTTCCTCCCGTCGCCCGAGGCGCCTGAGCGGGCCCGGTGAGCCGCAGTGTAATCACCAGGTTGGTCCGACCACTACGGCTGGAAACGCCGAAAAACTGCCTCCGAAGGGTGTTGCGTCGGCGAAGTGGTCTGATAAATATGCGGGCATCTGCTCGAACACGCTCAACGAGGAGCCGCCAGATGCACGGCCAGATGCACGGCACGACAGCGCGGAAGCAGAACAGTTCGCGGAGGGGCAAAGCGGTGGCCGCAGCGGTCGGCGCCTGTCTCGTGCTCGCCGCGTGCGGCAGCACCAAGGACACCGGCGCCGCGAGCGCCGAAGGCGGCGGCAGCGGCAAGGTCGGGGTGATCCTGCCCCTGCTGACCTCGCCGTTCTGGCAGTCGTACAACGACTATGTGCCGAAGATGGCCGACTCCGAAGGCGTCGAGGCGCTCAAGACGGTCAACTCCAACAGTGACCCCTCCCAGCAGATCACCGACATCAACAACCAGCTCAACCAGGGCGTGAAGGGCCTCGTCGTCGCCCCGCTGGACAGCGCGGCCATCGAAGCGGGCCTCGACCAGGCGGAGCGCAAGGGCGTGCCGGTGGTCGCCGTCGACGTGGCGCCCGACAAGGGCAAGGTCGCGATGGTGGTGCGCGCCGACAACGTGGCCTACGGCGAGAAGGCCTGCCAGTACCTCGGCGAGCAGATCCCCTCCGGCAAGGTCGTACAGATCATGGGCGACCTCGCCTCGGTCAACGGCCGCGACCGCTCGGAGGCGTTCCGAGCCTGCGTGAAGAAGAACTTCCCCAAGCTGAAGGTCCTGGAGATACCGGCCAAGTGGGAGTCCGACACCGCGGCCTCCAAGCTGGACACCCTCCTGAACGCCAACCCTGACCTCAAGGGCATCTACATGCAGGCCGGCGGCGTCTACCTCGCGCCGACCATCCAGACCCTCAAGTCCAAGGGGATGCTGAAGAAGGCCGGCCAGTCGGGCCACATCACCATCGTCTCCAACGACGGCATCCCGCAGGAGTTCGACGCCATCCGCAAGGGCGAGATCGACGCGACCGTCTCCCAGCCCGCCGACCTGTACGCGAAGTACGGCATGTACTACATCAAGGCGGCGATGGAGGGGAAGACCTTCAAGCCCGGTCCGACGGACCACGACTCGACCATCGTCAAACTCCCCAGCGGCATCCTGGAGGACCAGCTGCCCGCCCCGCTGGTCACCAAGGACAACGTCGAAGACCCCAAGCTCTGGGGCAACACGGTCAAATGAGTACGGCCGTGATCACACCCCTCGTCGAGGCGCGCGACATCGTCAAGCGCTACGGGCCCACCACCGCCCTCTCCGACGGCCGGCTCACCGTCGTGCCCGGTGAGTCCCACGCCCTCGTCGGCCGCAACGGTGCCGGCAAGTCGACCCTGGTCAACATCCTCACCGGCCTCCAGGCGGCCGACGAGGGCGAGGTCCGCTTCGACGGCGAACCCGCGCCCGCGCCGGCCGACCGGGACGCCTGGCGACGCAAGGTGGCCTGCGTCTACCAGAAGCCCACCGTCGTCCCCGAGCTGACGGTCGCCGAGAACCTGTTCATCAACCGCCAGCCCCTTCAGCGCGGCTTCATCAGCTGGCGCAAGCTGCGCGCCGAGGCCGCCCAACTCCTCGCCACCTGGGACGTCCACGTCGACCCCGAGGCCCGCACCGCCGACCTCAAGGTCGAGGACCGCCAAATGGTCGAGATCGCCCGGGCGTTGAGCTTCGGCGCCCGCTTCATCATCCTCGACGAGCCCACCGCCCAGCTCGACAACCGCGAGATCGAGCGGCTGTTCACACGGATGCGGGCGCTCCAGGACTCCGGGGTCACCTTCCTGTTCATCTCGCACCACCTCCAGGAGGTGTACGAGGTCTGCCAGACCGTCACGGTCCTGCGGGACGCCCGCTGGATCACCACCGCACCGGTCGCCGAACTCCCGCGCCGGGCGCTGGTGGAGGCCATGGCGGGGGAGTCGCTGGAGACCATCGCCGAACAGGCCGTGGACCCGAGGGACATCGACCACGACGCCCCCGTCCTGCTCGAAGCCCGCGGGCTCACCTCACCGGCGTTCCGGAACATCGACCTCACCGTCCGCCGCGGCGAGGTCGTCGGACTCGCCGGGATCAGCGGCAGTGGCAAGATCCAGCTCGCCGAGTCCTTCGCGGGACTGCACACCCCGACCGGGGGGAGTGCCCAACTGGACGGTGAGCGGCTCCCGTTCGGCGACGTGCAGGCCGCCCTCAAGGCGGGCGTCGCCTGTGTGCCGCGCGACCGGCACGACCAGGGCCTGGTCGCCGGCATGACCATCGGCGACAACGCCACCATGAGCGTCCTCGACCGGCTCGGCCGCTTCGGCTTCGTCGGGACCGAACGCAAGCGCGGCTTTGCCAACGCCCTCATCGACCGTCTCGACATCCACACCGAGGGTCCCGAACAGCCCGTCTCCGACCTGTCCGGCGGCAACGCGCAGAAGGTCGTCATGGCCCGCGCCCTCGCCTCCGACCCCCGTCTGCTCGTGCTGATCAACCCCACCGCCGGCGTCGACGTGAAGTCCAAGGAGTCCCTGCTCGCCCGCATGGACAGCGCCCGCGAGGACGGCACCTCCGTACTCGTCGTCTCCGACGAACTCGACGACCTGCGCCGTTGCGACCGCGTCCTCGTCCTGTTCCACGGCCGTGTCGTCGCCGAGCACCCGGCGGGCTGGCGCGACCACGAGCTGATCGCCTCCATCGAAGGAGTGGACAACAATGGCTGACACCAAGGCTCCACCGGCCCTGCCCGTCAAGGTGCCGGACGCCCGTGCCGCCAGGACGGTCCTGCTCCGCCGTGCCCGCGAACTCGCCCTGGTCCCGGCCCTGTTGCTCCTTCTGGTGCTCGGCGCGGTCGTCAATGACTCGTTTCTCACCGAACGCAACCTGATCTCGATCCTCGGCGCCTCCGCCGCCCTTGCGATGGTCGTGCTGGCCGAGTCGCTGGTCCTCATCACCGGCAAGTTCGACCTGTCGCTGGAGTCGGTGGTCGGCATCGCACCCGCCGTCGGAGCGCTCCTCGTGCTGCCCGCCGCCCAGTCCGGCTGGGGCACCGAACTCCCCGCCGTCCTCTCGCTGTTGGCGGTCCTCGTGGTCGGCGCGGCCGTCGGGGCCTTCAACGGCGTCCTGGTCGTCAAGTTCAAGCTCAACGCGTTCATCGTGACGCTCGCGATGCTGATCGTCCTGCGCGGGCTGCTGGTCGGCGCGACCAAGGGCAAGACGCTGTTCGGCATGCCCGACAGCTTCTACTCCCTCGCCACCACGACCTTCATCGGCATCCCGATGTCGGTGTGGCTCGCGGCGGCAGCCTTCGCGATCACCGGGTTCGTGCTGAAGTACCACCGCATCGGGCGCGCCCTGTACGCCATCGGCGGCAACGCGGACGCCGCCCGCGCGGCCGGCATCCGGGTCGAGCGCGTGATGCTCGGCGTGTTCGTCGTGGCGGGCACGCTCGCGGCCGTCGGCGGGATCATCCAGACCGGCTACGTCGGGGCGATCAGCGCCAACCAGGGCAACAACATGATCTTCACGGTGTTCGCGGCCGCGGTGATCGGCGGCATCAGCCTCGACGGCGGGCGGGGCACCATGTTCGGCGCCCTGACCGGCGTACTCCTCCTGGGTGTCGTCCAGAACCTGCTCACCCTCGCCCAGGTCCCGTCGTTCTGGATCCAGGCCATCTACGGCGGAATCATCCTGGTCGCCCTCATGATCGCCCGCGTGACGACGGGCCGTGCGCAGGACTGACCCGGCGCCGTCCCCACCATCGACCGAAAGGCCCTCTGTGTCCCCGACCCCCGGTCCCCCCGTCCGCGTGACCGCGCTCGACACCTATGACATCCGCTTCCCCACCTCGCGCGAGCTCGACGGCTCCGACGCGATGAACCCGGACCCGGACTACTCGGCCGCCTACGTCGTGCTGCGCACCGACGGGACGGACGGGCACGCGGGGCACGGATTCACCTTCACCATCGGGCGGGGCAACGAGGTCCAGGTCGCCGCGATCGAGGCGCTGCGCGGACACGTCGTGGGCCGGCCCGTCGAGGAGCTGTGCGCCGACCCGGGGACCCTGAACCGCGACCTGATCGGCGACAGCCAGCTGCGCTGGCTCGGCCCCGAGAAGGGCGTGATGCACATGGCGATCGGCGCCGTCATGAACGCCGTGTGGGACCTGGCCGCCAAGCGCGCCGACAAGCCCCTGTGGCGCCTGCTCGCCGACGCCGACCCGGAGTGGATCGTCCGCCAGATCGACTTCCGGTACCTCACCGACGCGCTCACCCCCGAGGAGGCGCTGGCCATCCTGCGCCGGGGCCGGGAGGGAGCCGAGGAGCACACGGCCCGGCTGCTGGAGCGCGGCTACCCCGCCTACACCACCTCCGCCGGCTGGCTCGGGTACGACGACGACAAGCTCAGCCGCCTCGCCGCCGAGGCCGTCGCCGACGGCTTCCGGCAGATCAAGCTGAAGGTCGGCGCCGACCTGGAGGACGACGTACGGCGCTGCCGTGTCGCCCGCTCGGCCGTCGGGCCGGACGTCCGCATGGCGATCGACGCCAACCAGCGCTGGGACGTGGCCGAGGCGATTCGCTGGACCAAGGCCCTCGCCGAGTTCGACCCGTACTGGATCGAGGAGCCCACCAGCCCCGACGACGTCCTCGGCCACGCGGCCGTCCGCGAGGCCGTCGCCCCGGTGAAGGTGGCCACCGGCGAGCACGTGCAGAACAGGGTCGTCTTCAAGCAGCTCCTCCAGGCCGGCGCCCTGGATGTCGTCCAGATCGACGCGGCCCGCGTCGGCGGCGTCAACGAGAACCTCGCCATCCTGCTGCTCGCCGCCAAGTTCGGCGTCCCGGTCTGCCCGCACGCGGGCGGCGTCGGCCTGTGCGAACTCGTCCAGCACCTGTCGATGTACGACTACGTGGCCGTCACCGGCACCACCGAGGACCGCGTCATCGAGTACGTCGACCATCTGCACGACCACTTCCTCGACCCGGTGGTCATCAGGGAAGGTCACTACACGGCACCCACCGCGCCGGGCTTCTCCGCCGCCATGCGGCCCGAGTCGATCGAGCGCTACACGTTCCCGGACGGCGCCTTCTGGGCCGCCGACCTCCAGACGCAGAAGAAGGGGCACGCGGCATGAGCGACTTCGACGGTCTCAAGGCGCTGGTGACGGGAGGCGCCTCCGGTATCGGCCGGGCCACGGCCGAACTCCTCGCCGCGCGTGGCGCCCAGGTCGCCGTACTGGACCTGGACCCGTCCTCCGTCGAGAAGCCACTGCTCGCCTTCCGCGCCGACGTCACCGACGACGCGTCCGTGCGCGAGGCCGTGGCGGCCGCCGTGGCGGACCTCGGCGGACTGGACGTGGTGGTCAACAACGCCGGCATCGGCGCGCAGGGCACCGTCGAGGACAACGACGACGCCGAGTGGCACCGGGTCCTCGACGTCAACGTCGTCGGCATGGTCCGGGTGGCCCGCGCCGCTCTGCCTCAGCTGCGGGAGTCCTCGCACGCGGCGATCGTCAACACCTGCTCCATCGCCGCCACGGCCGGGCTGCCGCAGCGTGCGCTGTACAGCGCGACCAAGGGCGCCGTGTACTCACTCACCCTCGCCATGGCCGCCGACCACGTCCGCGAGGGCATCCGCGTCAACTGCGTCAACCCCGGCACGGTCGACACCCCCTGGGTCGGCCGCCTGCTCGACGCGGCCTCCGACCCCGCCGCCGAACGCACCGCGCTGGAGGCCCGTCAGCCCACCGGCCGCCTCGTCTCGGCCGCCGAGGTCGCGGGCGCCGTCGCCTACCTGGCGAGCCCGCTCTCCGGCGCCACCACCGGTACCGCCCTCGCCGTCGACGGCGGCATGCAGGGCCTGCGCCTGCGGCCGGTGAGCCAGTGACCATCCCCCGGGGACTCGGCTTCGGAGCCGCCGTCATCGGCAACCTCTACACCCAGGTCACCGACGAGCAGGCGCACGAGGCGGTGTCCGCCGCCTGGCAGCGCGGCATCCGCTACTACGACACCGCACCCCACTACGGCCTCGGGCTGTCCGAGCGCCGCCTCGGCGCGGCCCTGCGCGAGCACCCGCGCGCGGAGTACACGGTCTCCACCAAGGTGGGCCGCCGCCTGGAACCACAGGCCGATGCCGGCGACGACCTGGCGAACGGCTTCGCCGTTCCCGCCACGTACCGCCGCGTCTGGGACTTCAGCGCGGACGGCGTACGACGCACCCTGGACGCCGGCCTGGAACGGCTCGGTCTCGACCGTGTCGACATCGTCTACCTCCACGACCCCGACGACCACGCCGAGCAGGCCTTCCGGGAGGGCTACCCGGCCCTGGAGAAGCTCCGCTCGGAGGGTGTGGTCGGCGCGATCGGCGCGGGCATGAACCAGGCGGAGATGCTCACCCGCTTCGTCCGCGACACGGATGTCGACGTGGTGCTGTGCGCGGGCCGCTACACGCTGCTCGACCAGAGCGCGCTCACGGACCTGCTGCCCGCAGCCGTGGAGCGAGGCGTGTCCGTGGTGATCGGCGGTGCCTTCAACTCGGGCCTGCTCGCGGATCCCAAGCCGGGGGCGACGTACAACTACGCCGAGGCACCGACCGACCTGCTGGACCGGGCCGTACGCATGAAGGAGGTCGCGCGGCGCCACGGCATCACCCTGCGCGCCGCCGCGCTGGCCTTCTGCATGGCCCATCCGGCGGTGGCGAGCGTTCTGGTGGGCGCCCGCTCGGCCGACGAAGTCCACGACTGCGTCGATCAGTTCGCCACACCGGTCCCCGCGGCCTTTTGGCAGGAGCTACGGGACACCGGACTCCTGGTCACCGAGGAGCCGTCATGAGAGTCGCCCTGCACACCAAGGTCCGCGCGGACCGCGTCGCCGAGTACGAGGCCGCTCACCGGGAGGTGCCGGCCGAGCTCACGGACGCGATCCGTGCCGCCGGCGCCACCTCCTGGACGATCTGGCGCAGCGGCACCGACCTCTTCCACGTCCTGGAGTGCGAGGACTACGGCCGCCTCCTCGCCGAGCTGGAGAAACTGCCGGTCAACGTGGCCTGGCAGGCCCGCATGGCCCAGCTGCTCGACGTGGTGCACGACTACTCCGACGAGGGCGCGGACGCCGGGCTGCCCGTCGTGTGGGAGCTGCCGTGACGATCGTCGACGCCCACCACCACGTCTGGGACCTGTCGGTGCGCGACCAGGACTGGATCACGGGACCCGAACTCCAGCCGCTGAGAAGGAACTTCACGGTCGACGACCTCGCCTCCGAGGCCCGGGCCGCGGGAGTCGACCGTACCGTTCTCGTCCAGACGGTCACGGTCGCCGAGGAGACCCCGGAGTTCCTCGCCCTCGCCGCCGAGCACGAGCTGATCGCGGGCGTCGTCGGCTGGACCGACCTCACCCGCCCGGACGCCGCCGAGGAACTGGCCCGGCTGCGGGAGCTGCCCGGCGGCCGGTACCTGAAGGGCATCCGCCATCAGGTGCAGGGCGAGCCCGATGCGGAGTGGCTGCTGCGTGCGGACGTACGGCGCGGACTGGCCGCCGTGGCGGAGGCGGGGCTGGTCTACGACCTCGTGGTTCTGCCCCACCAGCTGCCCGCCTGCACCAAGGCGGCCGCCTCCCTGCCCGAACTCACCTTCGTCCTGGATCACATGGGCAAGCCCCCCATCGCGTCCGGCGCCCGCGAGCCCTGGACGTCCGACGTCCGTGCCCTCGCCGCACTCCCCAACACCGTCTGCAAGCTCTCCGGCATGGTCACCGAAGCCGACCTGGTCTCCTGGACCGTCGACGACCTGCGCCCGTACGCCGATGTGGTGCTGGAGGCCTTCGGCCCGCGGCGGCTGATGTTCGGCTCGGACTGGCCGGTGTGCACACTGGCGGCGCCGTACGGTCAAGTACTCGCCACAGCACAGGAGTTGACCGGCTCGGACGATCGCACGCACATCTTCGAAACGACCGCCACCCGCGTCTACGACCTCTGAGCCACGCCCGCCAGGCGCGTCGGCGGCAGATACTCCCGTACAAAGGTCCGCTCCCAGCACGCGCCCGTCTCCCGCAGCTCGCGCCAGGTCGTGTAGCGGTAGCGGAAGAGGCGGGCGCGGACATGGCGGGGCGGCGCGTCCGGCGGGAACGGCGAGCGGCGCAGCAGCTTCAGCGTGTCGCGGTCGTTCTCCAGCAGCCGCTCCACCAGTGCGCCGAACCACGAACCGGCGTATGCGGGTGACAGCGCGGCGAACCACATCAGCCAGTCCAGCCGTAGGTGGTATGGCGCGAACTGCCGAGGCCAGCGCCGCGGATCACCGGGTTTGCCCTTGAACTCGTACTCCCGCCAGTCCGAGTCCTCTCGCGGAACGTCGTCGGCGGTGCCCTCGATCACCACCTCGTACCGGACCCTGCTGACACTGCCGAACGCGCCGTAGGTGTTGACCAGGTGGAGCGGGTCGAAGGAGCGGTTCATGATCTGGCGGCGGGAGATCATGTTCGCGACCGGGTGGTAGCTCAGGCCGACGAGGAGCACGGCGACCGCGAGGACCACGATCACGTACCACAGCGGCGCCTCGGGCACGGACGGCGGATCGCTCGGGAACCGGATCGCCGACAGGGCCAGCACGATGGTGATCCAGTTCAGCCAGGAGAAGTTGCCTGACAGGACCAGCCACAGCTGGGTGAGGACCATCAGCGCGGCGGCGGCCGTGGCGATCGGCTGGGGGGTGAAGAGGAGGACCGGCACCACGAGTTGGGTGACGTGGTTGGCAGCCACCTCGACCCGGTGCACAGGCCTCGGCAGATGGTGGAAGAACCAGCTCAGCGGGCCCGGCATCGGCTGGGTCTCGTGGTGGTGGTCCAGGCACGTCAGCTTCCGCCAGCAGGCGTCGCCGCGCATCTTGATCAGGCCCGCGCCGAACTCGACGCGGAACAGGATCCAGCGCAGCAGGAACAGCACCACGACCGGCGGCGCCACCTCGTCGTTGCCCAGGAAGACGGCCAGGAAGCCGACCTCCAGCAGCAACGACTCCCAGCCGAACGAGTACCAGGTCTGGCCGACGTTCACGATCGACAGATACAGCGCCCAAGGGACCAGCCACAGCAGCATGGCGCCCCACAGCGGCACCACGGAGTCCAGCCCGGCGAGCAGCGCCACCGACACCGCACAGCCCGACCAGGCACAGGCCGCGAAGAACCGGTCCGAGTAGTGGAGTTGGAACAGGCTCGGGGCGGTTTTGAAGGGCACCCGCTCGACGAAGCGGGGCACGGGCAGCATGCCGCGCTCGCCCATGAGCGCGCGGAACTGCAGCGCCGCCGTCAGGAAGGCGACGAGATACACACCGGCCAGAGCCCGCTGGAAGACCAGCCGGCTCGTCCAGTAGTCCGGTGCGGTGAACCAGTCCACGGCCGTGCCCCTCCTCTCTCCATTGTCGCGCCCGGCGACCCTTGTGACTCTCCGTATACCACCTCTCCGCTTGCGTAACCCGAGTGAGTGAAGCAGACAATTAGGGACGAAATTTCTGATGATCTCCGATGACCGGGGGAGGACGTGGTGCGGACACCCACCCGAACCCTCGTCACGGCCTGCGCGCTCTCGGCGGCGCTCGTCGCCACCGGCTGCGGTGTCGCCGGCGACGAGGACGCGGACACGGGCGGCAAGCTCTTCCTCCAGCCCGTCGCCGACCAGGGGCCGGACCCGTTCACCGACTCCACGGCCACGTCGACCGCCACCCCGTCGCCCATCACCCGGACGCCGAGGCCGGCGCACTCGGGGCGGACCGGGCTCCAGCCCCTGTCCGGCGAGACACCCGGCCTGTACGGCGGCACCCAGGGCGCCGGAAGCTGTGACGTCCGGCGGCAGATCGACCAGCTCACCTCCGACCGTGCCAAGGCCCGCGTCTTCGCCCAGGCGGCGGGCATCCCCCAGGCGTCGATCCCCGCCCATCTGCGCGGGCTGACCTCGGTCGTCCTGCGTGCCGACACCCGGGTCACCAACCACGGGTTCCGCGACGGCATGGGAACCGGCTACCAGTCCGTCCTCCAGGCGGGCACCGCCGTCCTCGTCGACCACCACGGTGTGCCCCGCGTCCGCTGTGCCTGCGGCAACCCGCTCGCCCCGCCCGTCGACCCGCACGGCACCCCGGGCACCAGCGGCCGGGCCTGGTCCGGGTACCGGCCGAGCCAGGTGGTCGTGGTGGCCCCGACGATCCGGATGATCACCAACATCACGATCATCAACGTCGTCGACAACACCTGGATCGAACGGCCGATCGGTCATCAAGGCCATCACCGCGACCACGCCGTGCGGCCGCCGAAGCCGGTGGTTCCGACTCCGCACGACAGCGGCCCGCGCGGTGACGTCAGCGCGTTCCCCGAGGACGGGAGTGCGCCTCCGTCCGGTGGGCGCACCTCCCCGCCCGAGTCGCCGGCCGACTGCGTGACTCCGACCGCCACCGCCGCGCCCCGGACCAGTGACGGCCGGCCGGCCAGGGCCCCGTCGGACACGCCCAGCACCCTCCCCGCCGACTGTCCGACCGCCACTGCCACGGCGTCGCCCCCGACGACCGAGCCCGGCCGCACGCCCGCACCGCCGGAGCCGCCCGGCCCGGCCGAGCCGTCCGACGGGCCCAGCCCCTCCGGCTCCCGCACGCAGCCGGGGACCTCCACCGGCTCCCCGGAGGAAGTCGGACCCCAGGCCGTCCCGGACGCCCCCGACGCACCCGACGGCGCCGGGCTGATTCCCGACGGCCCCGACAGCACCGACGCGCCCGTCATCCCCGGCGCCTCCGACCGGACCAGCGGCAGCATCTTCGGCAGCCCGACCGACGTCTTCAACGGCTGACAGAGGCCGGAACATGGTCATGGAATCGGGCAAGGGCAGTTCCGTCGCCCCGGTCGAAGAATCCGGCAAATCCTGGCAAGGTGGCCCCATGGTTGATCGGGGAGCGAGCGCCCTGTCACTCCCGGACGACTGGCCCGCCCACCCGGATCCGATCCTGGCGCTCAATCGCATGGGCAGCTTCGACTGGGACCTGGACTCCGGGGTGTTCCACATGGACGCCCAGGCCCACGAGGTCTTCGACGTGCGCCCCGACGAATACGACGGAAAGCCCGAGAGCCTGGCGATCCGGGTGCCGCGCCCCGAGGCCTACCGACTGGACGGCATGGTCTCCAAGGCCCTGAAGGACGGCAGCGAGAACTACGGCGCCTACTTCCGCATCCGCTGCCGCGACGGCACCCTGCGCTGGACCCACACCCAGGGCTACATCCGCCGCGACGAGACGGGCCGCCCCCGCCGCATCATCGGCATCGTCCGGGACGCCACCGACGAACTCGCCGAGAGCGAGGAGCGGCGCGAGCAGGCGGCCGAGCACGAGGCGCGTCGTCAGCAGACCAGCGTCGTCCAGGTCACCACGGCCGCCCTCGCCCACGCCCGCACCGTCCAGGACGTCATCGACGTCCTCAAGGACACCCACGGCATCACCCACCTGGGCGCCACCAGCCTGGTCATGGGCCTGGTCGAGGCCGGACGTATCCGGCTGGTCGCCGAGGGACCCGCGGGCAGCTTCGTGCCCGGCACCATGGTCACCCGGATCGACGAGCAGTACCCGATGAGCGAGGTCGTACGAACCCTCAGCCCACGTTTCATCGAGTCGCCGGAGGAGTTCGCGGAGCGCTATCCGATCCTCTGGCCGAACATCACGGACCTGAACATCACGGCCGCCGCCTACATGCCGCTGATCGCACAGGCCCGGCCGATCGGAGCCATCGGACTGCTCTACAGCGACCGGAGCGGCTTCACCACCGAGGAGCGCAACGTGCTCGTCGCCCTCGGCAGCAGCATCGCGCAGAGCCTTCAGCGGGCCATGTTCTACGAGCAGGAGAAGGACCTCGCCACCGGCCTCCAGCAGGCCATGCTGCCCCGCACCATCCCCAGCGTGCCCGGCGCCGACGTCGCCGTCCGCTACCGTTCCGCCTCGCTCGGCCGGGACATCGGCGGCGACTGGTACGACCTGATCCCGCTGCCGGGCGGCCGGGTCGGCGCCGTCATCGGCGACGTCCAGGGCCACGACACCCACGCCGCCGCCGTCATGGGCCAGTTGCGCATCGTCCTGCGCGCCTACGCCGCCGAGGGACACACCCCGGCCACGGTGATGGCCCGCGCCTCCGTGTTCCTGCACGAACTGGACACCGACCGCTTCGCGACCTGCCTGTACGCGGAGGCCGACCTGTCCACCGGAGTCGTGCAGGTGGTCCGGGCCGGGCATATCGACCCCCTGCTCCGGGAACCGGGCGGCGCCTGCCGACGCGTCGCGGTGGAGGGCGGGCTGCCGCTCGGCCTGTCGGCGGAGTTCGGGCGGCTCGAATACCCGGTGAGCACCATCGAACTGGACTCCGACCACACCCTCCTGCTGTGCACCGACGGCCTGGTCGAACAGCCCGGCGCCGACCTCGACGACGGCATGCAGACCCTGACCGCGCTCATCGCGACCGGCCCGAACGACGTACGGGATCTCGCGGACCTCCTCATCGACGTCGCCGAGGAACGCGGCGGTGACGACGACGTGGCCCTGCTCCTGCTGCGCCGCCGAGTCCTGGACGCCCCGCAGGCCGGCGGCCGCCTCCAGCAGCATGTCGCCCCCGGTGACCCCGAGGCCCTCACCGGCGCCCGGCACATGATCCGCGCCGCCGTGCGCGCCTGGGGCGCCGAGGACCGGGCCGACGAGATCGAGCTGGTCGCCGACGAGCTGATCACCAACGCCCTGATGCACACCGAGGGCGCGGCCGTCGTGACCCTGCGGGTCCTCACCGGCTCCGACCGCCGGCTGCGGGTCGAGGTCGAGGACTCCTCCAGTGCCCTGCCGCGCCGCCGCGAGGCGGGGGAGTCGGGCGTCTCCGGCCGGGGTCTGCTCCTCGTCGACCTGCTCACGGACGTGTGGGGCGTGGAGGCGCGCGGCGGCGGCAAAGCGGTGTGGTGCGAGTTCGTGGTGCCGGAGCGGAGCTGAGGCTGTCGGTGCCGGGTGGCACTCTGGACGTATGCCGGAACTCCCCGAGGTCGAAGCGCTCAAGGACTTCCTGACCGAGAACCTGGTCGGCCACGAGGTTGTGAGGGTGCTGCCCGTCGCGATCAGCGTCCTGAAGACGTACCACCCGCCGGTCACCGCCGTCGAGGGGCACGAGGTCACCGCGGTGCACCGCTACGGCAAGTTCCTCGACCTGGTCACAGCCGGCGGCCCCCACCTGGTGACCCACCTCGCCCGCGCGGGCTGGCTCCACTGGAAGGACGAGCTCCCCAGCGGGATGCCCCGCCCCGGCAAGGGTCCGCTCGCGCTGCGCGTGGCCCTGGAGACCGGCGCGGGCTTCGACCTCACGGAGGCCGGAACCCAAAAGCGCCTCGCTGTGTATGTCGTGGGCGACCCCCAGGAGGTCCCGGGCATCGCGCGCCTCGGCCCGGACCCGCTCGCCGACGAATTCGACGAGACGCGCCTCGCGGCCCTGCTCAAGGACGAGCGCCGCCAACTCAAGGGCGCCCTGCGCGACCAGAGCCTGATCGCCGGGGTCGGCAACGCCTACAGCGACGAGATCCTGCACGTGGCGAAGATGTCCCCGTTCAAGCTGGCGGCCTCCCTGACACCCGAGGAGACGGGCACGCTGTACGAGGCCCTGCGGACGACCCTCACCGAGGCGGTCGAGCGCTCGCGCGGGGTGGCGGCCGGCCGGCTGAAGGCCGAGAAGAAGAGCGGCCTGCGTGTCCACGGCCGCACCGGAGAGCCCTGCCCGGTGTGCGGCGACACCATCCGCGAGGTCTCCTTCAGCGACTCCTCGCTCCAGTACTGCCCGACCTGCCAGACGGGCGGGAAACCGCTGGCGGACCGCAGACTGTCGCGCCTGCTGAAGTAGCCGGAACGGAACAGGCCGCAGCGGGCCTGAAGTCAGCCGGCGGAACCACGGCTCACCGGGGCTTGAGCGTCACCAGGTGTTCTCCGTCCGCCGTTCTCACCTCGTAGCGGGCGACCTCGTCCATGTGCATCGCCGAGGCACCCGTCATGGTGTTCTCCGCGGTGTCGTGGTCGCCGGCCTGCCAGCTGGTGACGGTCTCCTCGGTGCCGTCCCGGCCGACGGCGATCAGATGACAGGGGCGCGACCCCGCGCCGTCCTTCACCTTCAGCTCCACCTGGCTGCCGTAGCCCTCGTTCTCGGTGGTGACCTGCGCCCACACACCCGAACGGGCGTCGGTCGCCTCGACCACCTGTGCGGCACTGTCGTCGCCGCTCGCCATCACCGCGACTCCGGGTCCGGCCAGGGCGATCACCACCGATGCCGCCACGGCGTACAGCGTGCGCCGGCGCCGGGCGCGGTGGCGGACCGCCACCGTTTCGAGCAGCCGGTTCAGCATCTGCGGGCCCGGCTTGGCCATGGGGTGCACGAACTGGGGCGTGGACCGCCGGTACAGCATCAACTGGCGGGTGATGGGCCCGAACTCGGTCACGTGTGCCGCACAGCGGGGGCACTCCATGAGGTGGTCCTCGAAGCGGAAAGCCTCCGCCTCGTTCAGCACGCCGAGCGCGTACGCGGCGACGTCGCGATGCCTCTCCAGGGACCTCATGCCGAATCCTCGTGCCGTTGGGTGTGGGGTGTGTTACTCCTTGCGCCCACTGGTACGCACCAGGCAGTCGAATCACTCAAGGCCGCTACCGAATCGCAACCAAAGGATTCGTAGCGGCCGGGGCCGAGGATTGGTCCGAGAAGAAAACAACTTAAAAAAGATGGATGGCGAGGTGCCCGAGCGGCAGCCCGAGCTGCCACGCCGGCGTCCACACCTTCGGCCCGTCGTCCTCACCGACCAGCGCTCCGCCGCCCGGCACCGCGTTCAGATCGGGCGCGAGCAGCTCGGTCTCCTGCAGCCAGCGCCAGGCCGCCTCAGCGAGCTCCAGGTCGGGCGCGGGCCCGCCCGACTCGACGGCCTCGGCCGCCAGGCCCGCCATGCGCTCGCGCACCCAGTCCTGCCACGGCTGGTCGTAGGCCGTGAGCGACAGCCAGGTCTCCAGCTGGGTGACGACCCGGATGCCGGAGAGCTCGCCGTCGGTGTCGGACAGATAGATCGTGAGCGCCAGGGCATCGCGCCCGGCACGGAACTCGAAGGACGTCGGCGGCATGAGATCGCCGGTCCGCAGCAGCTCGTCGGCAATGTACTCGGCGTACAACCACGCCATGGGGACGGTCAGTTCACCGCCACCGGTGCCGTCCGTGCTCTCTTGACCTCTGTGCAGCATCCCTTCCTGCCTTCCTCCGGTGAGTGCGTCGCCCTACCCCGGGGCCCTGGGCTCTTGCCCAATCCGGAACACGGATGAGGACAGCCGATTACTCAACCGGGGTGTTCAGCAAGGCGCTTTACGGAGGTTTGACTAAGCCATTGGTTTCACCGCAGGTCGGCCGCATATCCAGGAAGCACCCGGCGCAGGGCGCGCAGCGCGTAGTACGCGCGGGACTTCACCGTACCGGGCGGGATTCCGAGGGTCTGAGCGGCTTCCGCAACACTCGCCCCTTGGAAGTACACCAGCACCAGAACTTCACGGTGCTCCGGAGTGAGTGTCTTCACAGCATCGCGCACATCGAGCATCTCCGCGGCCCGCTCGGCGTGATCGGAGATCACCCGTGCGTTCTCCAGAATCGCGTCGCCGACCTCCGGCGGCCGGGCCTGCCGGGCCCGCCGCGCGTCGATCGCGAGCCGCCGCCCGACGGTCATCAGCCACGGCCGCACGGAGTCGAATTCGTCGGCGCGCAGGGCCTCGGGATGCTGCCAGGCGCGCACCAGCGTCTCCTGGACGAGGTCCTCGGCACGCTGCCGGTCGCCGTCGCAGAGCCGGAGCAGGAGCGCGAAGAGGGGCCGGCCGTGCTCGCGCTGCAGCGCTGCGAGCTCGTGCTCGGCGGTCGTCCCGTTCGTGAGGGTGATTCCGGCCGTCATGGCCGTATGGCATCGCAGGTACCTGTTCCGGGACAGGGCACGCACACGGATCTGCGGCGGACGGTCGATCGCGTCGGCGAACGGTTCGGTGAACGGTTCCTTCCGCCTATGGGACGCGCGCCGGACGGCCTAATGAAAGTGGCCGGATTGTTTGCGGACGGGTAGGGCTTCGTACCTATTGATGCGTATATACGACCACGAGGGGTGAGCCGATGATCGCACGCAGTCGAGTTGTGGCCCTCGCTGCGACCGCCGTTCTCGCCGCAGGCGCCGCCTGCCAGGCCCACAGCCGGGACGCTCCGGGGAACCCGGGCCCCGCCGTCAAGGAGCCCCGTGGCTTCACGCTCGTGGCCTCCGGGGACGTCCTCCCGCACAGCGCGATCATCGAACGCGCCCGCTTCGACTCGGGCGGCTCCGGATACGACTTCCGCCCGATGCTCGCCGGCGTCGAACCCGTGGTCTCGGGCGCCGATCTGGCGCTGTGTCACATGGAGACCGTCTACGGCGAGAACGGCGAGTACACCGGCTACCCCCGGTTCAAGTCCCCGCCGGAGGTCGCGCGGGGTCTCGCGGCCACCGGTTACGACGGCTGCTCCACCGCCTCCGACCACAGCCTCGACGACGGCGCCGCCGGCATCCTGCGCACCCTGAACGCCCTCGACCGGGCGAAGGTGCGGCACGCGGGAACGGCGCGCACCGAGGCCGAGGCGCGCACCGTGACCGTGCTGCGCGCGGGGGCGGCCAAGGTCGCCCACCTCGCGTACACCTACGGCGTCAACGGCTTCCCGCTTCCGTCGGGGCAGCCCTGGGCGGTCAACATGACCGACCAGACCAAGATCCTCGCGGATGCCCGGGCCGCCCGGAAGGCGGGCGCCGACGTGGTCGTCGTATCGCTGCACTGGGGCACCGAGTGGCAGGACGCGCCCGACGGCCAGCAGTTGGCCCTGTCCCGCGAGCTCACGGCCGCCCGCACCGCAGGCCGCCCCGACATCGACCTGATCCTCGGCACCCACGCCTATGTGCCGCAGGCGTACGAGAAGGTCAACGGCACCTGGGTGGTCTACGGCATGGGCAACCAGATCGCCGGCGCGATGTACAACGACCGGGGCGTGCAGGACCCGCGCGGCAATCAGTCCACCCTCGCCCGCTTCACCTTCAAGCCGCCGGCCCGCAAGGGCGCTCGCTGGCAGGTGGCCAAGGCCGAGTTCGTGCCCCAGCTGTTCGACATCGACGCCGGCCGTGTGATCGACCTCAACCGGGCGCTCGCCAAGGGCGCCGACGTGCGCGGCGTGCGGGACCGGATCCGGGACGTCGTGCTGAGCCGGGGGGCGGGCAAGGACGGGCTGGTGATGGCGGAGTAGGCGGGTGGGGTCAGTCGATGTCGACGTGGTCGAAGGTCCGCACCATCTCCGTCAGCACGCGCACGCACGCCCGCACCTCGGCGTCGGTCAGACTCCCGCCCACCTGCCGGTTGAGGGTGTGCTCCCGGGCGAGGACGGCCGCGATGACGTCCCTGCCCTGCTCGGTCAGCCGGATCAGCGACGAGCGCTGGTGCGCGGGGTTCGGGATGAGCTCCACCCAGCCGCGGGCCGCCGCGTCGTTGACCATGCGCTGCACGAACTGTCGGCTCAGTGCCTGGGCCCGGCCCATCTGCGGCACCGTCATGGGCCCGTGCTGCCGGAGCAGATTGAGGACCGCCCGTACCCCGGCGGACACCCCCTCCACCGGTTCGCCCTGTTCGACCTTGCGTGCGGCGAACCGGTAGAGGGGGCCCACCAGGTCGAAGACCTCGGTGAGGCGGCGGCCGAGTTCGTCGGGAGGGAGAGGGAGGGGTGCGTCGGCGTGAGTCACGCGTCCATCATGACACCTCAGTTGTCAAAACCCTGAAAAGATGACACCTTGGTTGTCATGACAGTTGCTTCGGAACTGAGCACTTTCGCGTCCGCCGACGGCGACCTCGCCTACCTCGACAGTGGTTCAGGGGACCTCGTGGTCCTCCTCCACTCCGGGTACGTCGACCACCGGGTCTTCCACCCCCAGATCCCGGCCCTCGCCGCCGAGTACCGGGTGGTCGCCCTGGACCTACGCGGCCACGGGGCCTCCGCCAACGCGTCCATGCCCTTCCGCTGGGCCGACGACGTGGCTGCCCTGCTGCGCCACCTCGATGCCGGGCCCGCGATCCTCGTCGGCGTCTCGATGGGCGGGCTGGCCGCCACCAACACGGTGCTGGAGCACCCGGAACTCATCCGTGCGGTGGTCACCTGCGGCGCCGCGACCGGGGAGTTCCAGTACACGGACGCCTGGACCCGCGCGCTCCAGGCCGAGATGGCGGGCAAGCTGGCCGCGGGGGATGCCGAAGGCTGGCTCGACGCCTTCATGAAGGTCGTACCCGGCGAGCACCGGAGCCTGTCCGACGTCGACCAGGACATCCTGCGCCTGATGCGGGACATGGCCGGCAACACCCTCTCGAAGCACACGCCCGGTGAGAAGGACTGGTTCGTGCCCGTGACCGACACCTTCGCCCGGGCATCGGAGATCGCCGTCCCGCTGCTCACCCTCAACGGCGGCCTGGAACCCGCCGACATGCTCGCCGCGGCCGAGCGACTCGCCGCCACCGTCCGGGACGGCCGCGCCGAGGTCATCGAAGGCGTCGGCCACTACCCGAACCTGGAGAAGCCGGAGACCTTCAACCGGATCCTGTCCGAGTTCCTGCACACGCTCTGACGCGCCCTCATCCGGCGGCGGAGCAACCGAGACCGTTCGCCGTCGGCGACTCCGGCGCGATCCGCAGCCACCCGGCCCCGCCCCCCCCGCCGCGCCGGATCGCCGTACAGACAGCCGACGAAGCGCTCGTCCCGCCGCCCCTCCGTTACTACGGCACCACCGTTACTACGGCACCACCGTCACTACGGCACCACCGTCACCGGCCACCGCCCCGCCTTGACCAACCGCACCGCGACGGAACCGACGATCCGGTGCCCGGCCTGCTCCGAGGCGCCCACCACCACGGCGTCCGCCCTCAGGTCGTCCGCCGCCTTCACCAGGCCGTTGTAGGGGTCGCCGGGGAAGGTGTGGAACTCCCAGCGGACGTCGAATATCCCCTTCACCCGCTCGGTCGCGTCCCTGATCTGGGCGATCAGGTCCTCGGCGATCTCGTCGGTGGTCTCCGCGACCGGCGCCCCGAGGGCCGCGCCCGCCGACATCACCGGCTGCACGTACACGACGGCGAGCAGCGCGTGCTGCCGTCGGGCGAGGCCACCGGCGTAGGCCGCGGCGCGGAGCGAGGAGTCGGAGCCGTCCACCCCGACCACGATGACCTTGGGCCCGTCAGTGCCCCGCTCGAACTGGTGCGAGTGCTGTTCCGTCACGGCACGGAGGCTATCGGAAGCCGCTGGTCCCGCCGTCGGGCAGGCCGCTCGACGGGCGAGGAGGCCGCGGGCTTCCTAGAGTCGGAGCATGAGTGCCACCGTGGAGGTCACCCGCGAGAAGGGTGCCACGGGCCCGATACGGTCGCCCCGGAACGGCTTCCTGCACAGGGTGCCGGAAGGATTCGCGACCTTTTTCGGCGCCCTGGGACTGCTCTGCGCCCTACTGGCCGTCATCCCGCCGCTGCGCACCGCGCTCCGCCCGGTCGTGCGCGGCCTCGACCAGATCATCGTCCCCGTCAGCGCCAACCTCGCCTACGCCGTCTTCCTCTTCCTGCTCGCCGCCGCGACAGCGGCCCGCAAGAAGATCGCCTGGTGGCTGGTGGTCGTCTACCTCGGGCTGCTGGTCCTGAGCGACCTGATCGGCACGATCTTCGGCGACTACGCCGACTCCGTCCCCTCCCTGATCGTCTGCGCCCTCGCCCTGGGCCTGCTGATCGTCGCCCGCAAGGAGTTCTACGCCGCCTCCCGCCGCGCCGCCGTACGCCGGGCCCTCGGCGTCCTGGTCGCCGGGCTGGCCGTCGGAATCCTCATCGGCTGGGGGCTGGTCGAACTGTTCCCCGGCACGCTGCCGCAGAGTCAGCGGCTGGCGTGGGCCGCCGACCGGGTCTGCGGCGGCCTCGTCTCCGGCGCCTCCTACGACGGACGCCCGCCCCGCCCGCTGTTCTTCGTGCTCGGACTGTTCGGCGCGATCGCCCTGCTGAACGCCGCCGCGACGCTGTTCCGCTCGCAGCGCATGGAGGCCGCCCTGCACGACGACGAGGAGGCCCGCATCCGCGCCCTCCTCAAGGCCTACGGCGGCCAGGACTCCCTCGGCTACTTCGCCACCCGGCGCGACAAGGCGGTCGTCTTCTCGCCCAGCGGCAAGGCCGCCGTCACCTATCGCGTCGAGGCCGGCGTGTGCCTCGCCAGCGGAGACCCGGTCGGCGACCGGGAGGCCTGGCCGCGCGCCATCGCCGTATGGCTGGACGTGGCCCGCCGGCACGCCTGGGCGCCCGCCGCGATGGGCGCCTCCGAGGACGGCGCCAAGGCCTACGCGCGCGCCGGGCTCGGCGCCCTCCAACTCGGTGACGAGGCGATCCTTCAGGTGTCGGACTTCGACCTCGACGGCCGCGACATGCGGGTCACCCGGCAGGCCGTGCACCGGGTCCGCCGCACCGGCGCCCACTGCCGCATCCGCCGCCACTCCACCCTCACCGAGGGGGAGATGGAGGAGCTGATCGCCAAGGCCGACGCCTGGCGCGACACCGAGACCGAACGCGGCTTCTCCATGGCCCTGGACCGCCTCGGCGACCCGGCCGACGGCGACTGTCTCTTCGTGGAGGCCCTCGGCGAGGACGGCGAGCTGCTCGCGCTGCTCTCCTACGTGCCCTGGGGCAGGGACGGCATCTCCCTGGACCTGATGCGCCGGGACCGTGGCGCCCCCAACGGCGTCATGGAGTTCATGGTCGCCGACCTGTGCGAGGCGGCACCGAAGATGGGCATCCGCAGGATCTCGCTGAACTTCGCCGTGTTCCGCTCCGTCTTCGAAGAGGGCGCCCGCATCGGCGCCGGACCCGTGCTGCGGCTATGGCGCCGCCTGCTGCTGTTCTTCTCCAAGTGGTGGCAGCTGGAGGCCCTGTACCGCTCCAACGCCAAATACCAGCCGCAGTGGTTCCCACGGTTCATCTGCTACGGCGAAGCCGCCTCCCTCGCCCGCATCGGCACGGCGTCCGCCATCGCCGAGGGCTTCGTCTCCGTACCGTCGCTGCACCAACTCCGCAGAAAGGGGCACCCGCGAGGCGGACCGCGGCCCGCGACCACCGAAGGACTGCCCTCGCTGGCGGCGCTCGGCCTCGACGGAGGGGACGAGGCCGGGGCGGCCGGGCCGGATGCGGGCCTGCCCGAGCAGGTCCGCATCCGGCACCACACCCTCGACCGGCTGCGCGCCGACGGCGTCGACCCCTACCCGGTCGGCATCCCGGTCCGCACCCACGCACTGGCCCACGTCCACAAGGGCGAACAGGTCACCGTCGCCGGCCGGATCATGCTCGTACGCGACTTCGGCGGCATCGTCTTCGCCGTGCTGCGCGACTGGTCCGGCGACCACCAGCTCGCCCTCACCCGCAAGGACTCCGGCGCCGCCCTCGACCGCTTCACCGCCGACACCGACATCGGCGACCTCATCAGCGCCACCGGCCTGGCCGGCGTCAGCGACAAGGGCGAACCGACCGTCTTCGTCACCTCCTGGCAGCTCATCGGCAAGTGCCTGCGCCCGCTGCCCGACAAACGCCGCGGCCTTGCCGACCCCGAGGCCAAGGTCCGCATGCGCTACCTCGACCTGGTCTCCAGCCCCGCCGCCCGCGACGTGGTCCGGGCCCGCTCCACCGCCATCCAGGCGGTGCGCCAGGGCCTGCTGCAACGCGGCTTCCTGGAGGTCGAGACGCCGGTGCTGCAGCAGATCCACGGCGGCGCCAACGCCCGCCCGTTCACCACCCACATCAATGCCTACGACCTCGACCTCTATCTGCGCATCGCCCCCGAGCTGTATCTCAAGCGGCTGTGCGTCGGCGGCGTGGAGAAGGTCTTCGAGATGGGCCGCACCTTCCGCAACGAGGGCGTCGACTACAAGCACAACCCCGAGTTCACGATCCTGGAGGCCTACCAGGCGTACGCCGACTACGACGTGATGCTCGACCTCGTCCGCGAACTGATCCAGGGCGCCGCCACCGCGGCCTTCGGCTCGCCGGTCGCCCGCAAGGACGGCACGGAGCACGACATCTCGGGGCAGTGGCCGGTCAAGACGGTGTACGGCGCGATCTCCGAGGCGCTGGGGGAGGAGATCGACCCCGACACGGAACTGCTCCGGCTGCACCGGTACTGCGATCGCGTGGGCGTGCCGTACACGGCCGACGACGGCCATGGCGACGTCGTTCTGGAGATGTACGAGCGGCTCGTCGAGGAGAAGACCCAGCTGCCGACCTTCTACAAGGACTTCCCGACCGATGTCTCCCCGCTGACCCGCCAGCACCGCACCGACCCGCGTCTCGCCGAGCGCTGGGACCTCGTCGCCTTCGGCACCGAACTCGGCACCGCCTACTCCGAACTCACCGACCCCGTCGAGCAGCGCCGCCGCCTCACCGCCCAGTCCCTGCTCGCCGCCGGGGGAGACCCCGAGGCGATGGAACTCGACGAGGACTTCCTGGACGCCCTCGAGTACGCCATGCCGCCCACCGGAGGCCTCGGCATCGGCGTGGACCGCCTGGTCATGTTCCTCACCGGCCTGACGATCCGTGAGACCCTGCCGTTCCCCCTGGTCCGCCGCCGCTGACGGCGCCCCGCAGACCTGAGGGCTGCGCCGGGCGGGTGTTTTCGTACCGCCGTACCGGTGTCGCACTGGTGCGTCGGTCCCTCATCGGGCGACTGATGAGTCATGACGAAGGATCAGGTGCCCCCACGTCTGCTCACGCGTCGCCGCGCGCTGCTCGCCGGTGCCGCCGCCGTCACAGCCGCCGGCACGGCCGGAGTGTTCGCGAAGGTCGCGGGCGACACCGACAAGCCGGTCCGCACCGCCGCCCCGGCCGCGGGCGCACAGGCGCGGCCCGCGCTCAAGCCCTCCAGCTACCGCCTCCAGCCCCTGACGGGATACGGCCCTCCCCGGGTGGCGCCCCGCCGGACCCTCATCCGGCGCGAACCCCTGCTCAGCGTGTCCGGACGCGGCCGCACCATGGTGCTGACCTTCGACGACGGTCCCGACCCCCGCTACACGCCGCACATCCTGGACACCCTGCGCGAGTACGACGTCCGCGCGATGTTCTTCGTGTGCGGCGAGATGGCCGCCGCGAACGGGGACCTCCTCGCGCGGATGGCCGACGAGGGCCACGTCGTCGGCAACCACACCTGGTCCCACCCGCTGCTCACCCGTCTCAGCACCCGCCGGATCCGCGAGGAGATGGAACGCACCAGCGACGTCATCGAGGACACCTACGGCGAACGCCCCGTCTGGTTCCGCGCCCCCTACGGCGCCTGGAACCGCACCGCCTTCCGGCTCGGCGCCGAGCTGGGCATGGACCCGCTGGCCTGGACCGTCGACACCCTCGACTGGACCGCCCCCGGCACCCGCACGATCGTCGACCGCGTCGGGAACGGCGCCGCCCCCGGCGTCGTGGTGCTCTCGCACGACGCCGGGGGCGACCGCTCCCAGAGCGTCCGGGCACTGCGCGCCTATCTGCCGCAGCTCCTGGACTCCGGGTATTTCGTCACCGTCCCGGAACGGCACTATGCGTGACGGCTTTCGCCCGCCCGGCGAGGATGCTCAGCGCACCTCGACCAGGCTGGCGAAAGCAACGACGTTCCCGTCGTAACCGTTCTGCTGGGAGAAACCGCCGCCGCAGGTGATGACCCGCAATTCGGCACTCCCCTTCGAGGCGTAGACCCGGTCGCCGGGAAAGTTGTTCTTCTCGAACACCTCGATGCCGTAGATCTCGAAAACAGCCGTCTTTCCGTCCTTGCGGACGATCTCGACGCGATTTCCCTTCTGCAGGCCCCCGAGTCCGTAGAACACGGCGGGGCCCTGGCTGTTGTCGACATGGCCGACGACCACCGCGGTGCCCTTCTCGCCCGGAGACACCGAACCGCTGAACCAGCCCGCCAGGTTGGGGTCCTCCGGCGGTGGCGCGCCGACCCAGCCGTCCACGTCCAGACCGACCGGGATCATCGGCGCGTCCACCTGGATGCCGGGAATCCTGACGCGGTCCGGCAGGGCGTACGGCAGCGGCTGCGCGGCCCCGGCGAAGAGGCCCCCGGGCACCCGGGTGTCAGCGGCGGCCGCCGAGGCGGGCTGCGGCGGCCCCTCGTCGAACTCGCCCGAGCCGTTGCGAACGAGCGCGAGGCCGGTCAGCAGAACCAGCGCTATCACTCCCCAAGGAGCACGCTTCTTCCGCCGCTCCTCCTCTTCGGCGAGTTCGGCCAGTTCGGCCAGCTCGGACGCAGACATTCGACTACCCCTCTCGACGCGGCCGTCGCCCCGTCATTCGCGCATATCTGAACGCTAAGTCCCGCGTGCGAAAGCGGCGACGGGGCAGATACGAACGGGTGGCCCGCTCCTTGCGGTGCGCCATCCGAGTTTCCGCCCACAGGAAAATTCTGACGGTGCGTGACCTGCGGCAATTCAGCTTGTGAGGTTATCCGTCGGCGTGTCGTCTCACCAGGACGGACCATCGCCGAAATGCGGCCCGGGGCACGGCATCTGAGGGTCTTTCTGGGAGGCGCTTTCTCGCCGATCGACCGGGGACGGTTCCCGGGGCGTCTTCCGCGGAGGATCACATGCGTACCACTCGTGCCATGGCGGCCGCTGCCACCGCGGTAGCCGCTCTCAGCCTTGCCGCCCCCGCGGCCGTCGCGCGGGACGGCATGCCGTCCGGACCGAGCAATATCGTCGTCCTGCCCAACGTCATCGCCCGTGGCGGGCAGATCACCATCACGGTCGACAACTGCCCGAGAGGCGGCACCGCGACCTCGGACGCCTTCCGGCCCACCCACCTGAGCACGGTGCGCGGGAGCAACACCGCCAGGGGCACGGCCACGGTCAACAGGAACGCGCGGCCGGGTTCCCACAGCGTCACGGTCACCTGCGACTCCAGGACGCTGACCAACCCGACTGCCTTCACCGTCATCGGGGGCGTCCAGGGCGGTCTCGGCGGCAGCAGCTCCACCGGCGCGACCCCGACCGACATGGCCATCGGCGGCGGGCTCATCGCCGTGGCCCTCGTCGGTGGCGGCGTGTTCTGGATGCGGCGCCGCGCGGAGAAGCGGATCTGACCCGCGGGCCCGTCGGAGCGGGATCGCACGCCCACAGGCCTTCACCCCGGCCCCCTTGCGGGATCCGGGGCGAAGGCCTGTGCGGGTGAGGGGGTACCCCGCAACCCGCACAGCCCGGCGACCCACACAGGCCGACCTGTTGGTGTCACAGGCCCGACAGCTGACGGTGACGTCAGGCGCCGTCCTCGTCCGTGCGGCGTCGGGAGAGGTGGTACGCCGTGCCGAGCGCGGCCGTGATGAGGGCGGCGCCCAGGGCGACCTCCTTGAGGTCCAGCCCGGCGAGAGTGCCGCCCCCGCCCGCGTGGGCGCCCTTCTGCGGGTGATCCGGCCGCAGCGGTTCCGGCCGGCCGCCCGCGATGGTGAGGTCGACCGTCTGCCAGAACGTGCCGCAGTAGAAGGACACCTCGTACACGGCACCGGGCCTGGCGTCCCGGTCGACCGTGGCCCTGGCCGTCGTCCGCCCCCGGGGGATGGTGATCGTGTCGAAGACCGCGGACGCCACGGTCACGCCCTGCTCGCAGCCGGTCGCGCGCAGCCTGACCTCTCCGCCCGGCGCGACGGTGGTGGGTACGACCCTGGCCCAGAAACCGGAGTTGTCGCCGCTCGCGTGGGCGGCGGGGGCGGTCATGGTGAGGGCGCCGAGGCCCAGCAGGGCGGCCGAAGCGACACGTATCGCGCGCATGGTGGGTCCTCCGGGTTCCCCGAGGAGCAGCTGCGGACCTTCTTCCGCTCGCGCCGGAAATGCACCTCGATGAGCGAAACGCTAGGAAGGGAGCGCGCACCTGCGCGATCGCTGTCGTGCGAATGGGGCAACCCTGTGAGCCGCCCGGGGGACGTTCGCTCCCGCGACCGGGGGACGTGCCCGGCGTGGCGGCCCTGCCCGGCTCGGCGCCGCTGCTCCGCCGCCGTCCCCCGGCGCTCCGTCAGGTGAGGACCTGTCAGTCCTTGGCCTGGGGGAAGAGTTCGAGGAACGGTTCCGCCGACGCCGTGACCCCACGGCTGTACGGCGCGTCGAAGTCCCAGATGAGGAAGAGCAGGAAGGCGATCAGGGCGGAGAACAGCCCGGCGAGGACCAGTTCGCGGGGGGTGCGCCGGATCTGCAGCGCGAAGATCATCCCAATGGTGACGACGCCGCCGGCGATCAGCCCGAACCACACCACGCCCGGCATCGTCTCCCCGGTCGAGTTCGCGCGGGCGTTGCGCGCCTGGTCGGCGGCGGTCACCTGGTCGAGGAGCGGCTGGTAGGCCTGCGCCTCGAAGTCCGTCCTCGGCTCGTAGTCGGTGACGTCCTCGCGGACGCGCTGCAGGAGCTCGGTGCCGCGCTCGGTCATCCGCCCGTCGTCGGCCATCGTCTTCCACTCGGTGGTGACGACGTGTCCGACATAGGAGTTGACATCCTCCCGAATGCGGTCGCGGATGTCGGCCGGATAAATCCGCACCCGTTCCGAGATCTCGTGCAGCGCCACGGCCTCCGCCTGGACGTGGTCCTGGGCGGCGCTACGGCCCTCCCACACTCCCGCGATGGCAAGGCCCAGGACGATGGCGTACACCACGCCGATCCACATCGTCATGTACTCGATGACGTCCGGGGTCTCGGAGGGATCCTCGTCGTCCGGCGCGGTGCGGTGCCGGACGACGGTGATGATGACCACCACGGCGCAGGCGGCCAGCATCGCGAGGGTGAGAACAAGCCATTCCGGCAAGGGATGCCTCCAGGGTCAGCGCGGACGCAGTGCGGCGACGGCGACGATCGCCGGTACCGCGATGAGCAGGACGAAAATGAGCGGCGACGGGGCGCTGTGCGCCGGCCGCCGGTGTTGGGTGGCCCGATAGGGCGGGTAGTGCACCGGCGCGACGGACGGACTCGGGGTGGGCTTGGCCGACGACTTCGGCGTGGGAGTCGGGGCCGGTGGGGGCGGCGGCGTGGGGGTCGACCGCGGGCGGGGCGGCGCGGGCCGAGGAGCCGGGGGCGCCGGGGGAGGCGGGGGCGGCGGAGGCGGCGGCTCGGGTCTCGGAGTGGGCGTGGGTTTCGGCTCTGGCGTGGGAGTGGGGTCCGGAGAGGGCGACGGCGTGGGCGTCGGGGTGGGAGTCGGTGTCGGCGTCGGCGACGGGCACTGCGGGGGAGTGGGCCAGGTGAGGCTCCCCGCGACCGCCACCGCCCTCGCACCGTCCGGGCCGGTGTCGGCATACGCGCAGGCGGTTGCCCCCGCCACACCGGCCGGCGCCGACACCAGCAGCCAGGTCAGCGTCAGCACCGTCAACGCCCTTGTGGTGAGCGTGGATTGGATCGGTTCGAGTCCATGCACGACGAAGATCCTGAGCCCCGCGCGCGTGGCGACAGGCCCAAGAGTGAGAGGAATGCCCCGAACGGGCGATGGATGCCCCACGAAAGGTTTGATCAGCGGACGAGGGCGTAACCGCTGAGGCGCACGCGCGTGCGACGCGAGGCGGTTTTCACAGCTTCCGGAAAGAAATTTGTGCGCCGGTTGAACACGAGAGTGGCTTTCGTGCGTACCTCTTGTCGTGCGGCGGCGCAGCAGGGCGCTGCAACACCCTTGTGATTATGGGGAGTTGACGATGAAGACCTCGTGGCGGAGCGCCTCGCTCGTGGTGAGCGCCGTTGCAGTGCTGGCGCTGACGACGGCCTGTGGGCAGGAAACGGCCCCGCCGGCGAGCCAGAACGTCGGTGCCACGGCCGCGGCCGGTGATTACGGAACCGCTGGTACGGGCCTTGGGAACGGCACCGGTTACGACTCGGGCGCGGCGGGCCAGGAGAGCGCCGCCACCAAGCCCTCCTCCGCCGGTGAGCTGGCCGTTTCCACCAACCAGGAACTCGGCAAGGTGCTGACCGACAGCTCCGGTCTGACGCTGTACCGCTTCGACAAGGACACCGCCGAGCCGCCCAAGTCGAGCTGCGACGGCGACTGCGCCAAGAAGTGGCCGCCGGTCCCCGCGGACGACGCCACGGCCGGCGCCGGCATCGACAAGGCGCTGCTCGGCTCGGTCACCCGGGCCGACGGCACGAAGCAGCTGACGGTCGACGGCTGGCCGGCGTACCGCTTTGCGAAGGACACCAACGCCGGTGACGTCAACGGTCAGGGTGTCGGCGGCACTTGGTACGCGCTCGCGCCCGACGGCAAGAAGGCGCAGGGCGGTGCGGGTGCCGAGGCGGGCGATCTGCCCGGTCTGTCCACCCGCGAGGACTCGAAGCTCGGCGAGATCGTCATCGACAAGAACGGCCACACGGTCTACCGCTTCATGAAGGACTCGCCCTGGCCGATGAAGACGGCGTGCACCGGCGAGTGCCTGGAGAAGTGGCCGGTCATCGCGCCGGTCGGCGCCGAGGACACCGAGGGCATCGATCTGAAGGGGTCCGGTCCCAGGGGGCAGGGTTACGTGGTCTTCGACCGGCCCGACGGGATCAAGCAGCAGACCATCGACTGCGTACCGATCTACACCTTCGCCGGTGACAAGAAGCCCGGCGACACCAACGGTCAGGGCGTCGGCGGCACTTGGTTCGCCATCCGCCCCGACGGCAAGCCGGTCGGCGCGTCCGAGCAGTAAAAAGATCACACCTCCCCAGGGTTGATCGCCTCACCCAGTCGAGTTCCGACCACGGAAGGGAGGGAGAGACAGCGAGAGTGCCGGACGAACGGACGGCGCGCGCGACCCACCGGTCCGCCCCCTGATGCCATGCGCAGGGGGCGGACCGGTTTGCCGTCATTCACCATGATTCTTCGGCCTCTTTCGCCATGGTTCGGAACTCTGTGGAATGCTTCGGATGCTTTCGTAGCGGGTGCGTGGGGCATCAATACGGCACGTGCCACAGGCAGTGACCGGGAACGGATGGTCAATTTCCGTTTCCGCTCGCTCCTTTGGCGGGCGATCAGTAGCCTCAGCTCGAACACCGGATCGCCTACGCCTTGGAGAGATAGATGGAGCGTCCCGCCTGGGCCCCTCGGAGCATCGACATCTCGGTGCCCAGTGTCTCGCGGATCTACGACTACTACCTGGGCGGTTCGCACAACTTCGAGGTCGACCGGGACGCCGCCCGCAAGGCCATGGAGTTCATGCCGGGGCTCCCCAAGATCATGCAGGCCAACCGGGCGTTCATGCGCCGCGCGGTGCGCTTCGCGGTCGACCAGGGCATCACCCAGTTCCTGGACATCGGCTCCGGCATCCCGACGTTCGGCAACGTCCACGAGGTGGCCCAGGCCGCCGTCCCCGGTGCCCGCGTGGTGTACGTCGACCACGACCCGGTCGCCGTCGCGCACAGCCAGGCGGTCCTCGACGGCAACGACACCGCGGACGTCGTCGCCGCGGACCTGCTCAAGCCGCAGGAGATCCTGGGCAGTTCCGAGGTCGAGCGCCTCATCGACCTGAACCGGCCAGTGGCGCTGCTGCTCGTTGCCATACTGCACTTCGTGGAGGACGAGGACGACCCGTACGCCGTGGTGGCCGAGCTGCGCGACGCGCTCGCGCCCGGCAGCATGCTGGTGCTCACGCATGCCTCGTACGAGGGAATCCCGCTGTCCGAGGAGCGGGCCAAGGGCACGGTGGACGTGTACAAGGACATTCGCAACCCGCTGATCATGCGCTCGCGCGAGGCCATCGCGCGGTTCTTCGAGGGGTACGACATGGTGGAACCCGGACTGGTGCCGATGCCGCTCTGGCGGCCGGACACCGCACCGGACGACGAGGATCCGTATGCCTTCTCCGGCTTCGCCGGCGTGGGACGTACGGCGTGAGCGCGGGGCCGGACGGGCCGGAGGACAGACTGCGCCGGTTCGCGACGATCTGGAGCCGGGCGGTCTTCCCGGTGACCTCGACGTCGTCGACCCGGCCGGAGTTCGAGGAGCAACTGCGCCCGTTGGCCCGGCGGTTGAGTGAGGCGCTCAGGGCCAGGACCTTCGAGGCCGACGAGGGCAAGGCGGTCGGCGCCGCGCTCGTCTCCGCGCACTGCACCGACCCCGAGGCGCTCAGCCGCTCGCTGGACTGCGTCGACGCCTACCTCGTGCTGTACTGCGGCACCGACGGCGACCAGGAGGACCAGCGGGCCCGCTCGGCGCGGCTCCAGCACGCCATGGCCGCCGGGTTCGCCCAGGCGCTGCGCGAGCGGACGCTGGCCGAGCAGGAGGCGATCTCCGCGGCCGCCCTCAAGGCGCAGGGCGTGGTCGCGCAGGCCCTGCACGCCACCGAGGCCCGCTTCCGCGCGGTCTTCGAGGGTGCCGCCATAGGAATCGGCATCGCCGACCTGGACGGCAACGTCCTGCAGGTCAACGGCGCGCTGCTGCGGATGTTCGGCCTCTCCGAGCAGTCCATGCAGGGCCGCAGGGTCATGGAGTGGACCCACCCCGAGGACGCGCCGCAGACCTGGAAGCTCTACGAAGAGCTCGTCCGCGGCGAGCGCGAGCACTACCACGTCGAGAAGGCGTTCTACCGCCCCGACGGAACGGTCCTGTGGACCAACCTCACGGTCTCCCTGCTGCGTGACCCCGACGGCGAACCGCAGTACCAGCTGGCCCTGATGGAGGACACCACCGAGCGTCGCCTGCTCAATCTGCGGCTGCGCTACGAGGCCACCCACGACGCGCTCACCGGTCTGCCCAACCGCACCTTCTTCTTCGAGCGCCTGGAGAAGGCACTGAGCGCCGGGGAAGGCCAGCGGTTCGGCCTGTGCTACCTCGACCTGGACGGCTTCAAGACCGTCAACGACAGCCTCGGCCACGCCGCCGGCGACCGGCTGCTCGTCGAGGTCGCCGACCGGCTGCAGTCCTGCGCCACCGCGCCCGGCGAGATGGTCGCGCGGCTCGGCGGCGACGAGTTCGTGGCGCTGACCACCGGCCCCGACACCGAGCGCGAGGTCGACGAGCTCGCCGCCCGGATCATGAACGCGCTGATCGCACCGATCAGCGTCGACGGCCGGGAGCTGACCGTGCGCGGCAGCATCGGCATCGTCGAGGGCCCGGCCGGGGAGCGCGGCCCGGCGGAGGTGCTGCGCAGCGCCGACATCACGATGTACCGGGCCAAGTCGGCGGGCGGCAACCGCTTCGAGCTCGCCGACCCGGAGGCCGACGCCCGCGCCATCACCCGGCACGGGCTGACCACGGCGCTGCCGACGGCCCTGGACCGGGGCGAGTTCTTCATCGAGTACCAGCCGCTGGTCCACCTCGGCGACGGCAGTGTGCGCGGCGCCGAGGCCCTGGTGCGCTGGCTGCATCCGCAGCACGGCGTCCTCGGCCCGGACCGTTTCATCCCGCTCGCCGAGCACACCGGGCTCATCGTTCCGCTCGGCCGCTGGGTCCTGGAACAGTCGGTGCGCCAGGCACGCGAGTGGCGGGAACGCCACGTCGACGCGGGGCCGCTCCGCATCAACGTCAATCTCTCGCCCTGCCAGCTCACCCACCCCGGGCTGGTGCAGGACACGGTGGACATCCTGGAGCGGGCGGGCGTGGCCCCTGACGCCCTGTGCCTGGAAGTCACCGAGTCGGCCCTCATCGGCGCCGACGACGACCTGCTCAAGCCCCTGCGCCGGCTGGCCGAGATGGGCGTCGACATCGCCCTGGACGACTTCGGCACCGGCTACTCCAACCTCGCCAACCTGCGCCGGCTGCCGGTGAGCATCCTCAAGCTGGACCGCTCCTTCACGCAGAGCATGCAGCAGTTCCCGGCCGACCCCGTCGACCTCAAGATCGTCGAGGGAATCGTCTCCCTGGCCCACAGCCTGAGCCTGGCCGTGACCGTGGAGGGCGTGGAAACCGGCGCCCAGGCCGAACAACTGCGCATACTCGGCTGCGACACGGCCCAGGGCTGGTACTACGCCCGCCCGGGCCCACCGGACCGACTCCACGAACTGGCACTGGTGGACGCCTCGGGCTGAGCCGGCCGGGCCGGGCCGGACGGGATGGGCGGACTGCGGGGCCTCCCCCGGGCCGGGGAGGACGGGCTGAAGCCTGTTCGGCGCGTGGTGTGGGCTGGGTTGGGCCTGTTCTGGATCGGCGGGAGGGGCGGGCATGTGGCCCTTTCCCGGGCCGGGAGGGTGGGCTGAAGGCCGTTCCGTGAGTGGTGTGGGGCGGGCTGGGCCTGTTCCGGCTCGGCGGGAGGAGCGGGCCGTGGGTCCTTTCCCGGGCCGGGAGGGGCGGGCTGGGCCTGTTCCGGCCCGGTGGGATGGGCGGGCCGTGGGTCCTTTCCCGGGCCGGGTGGGGCGGGCTGAAGCCTGTTCCGCGACCGGAGCAGGGCGGGTTGGATCTGTTTCGGACCGGTGGGATGGGCGGACTGCGAGCCGTGGCCCGGACCGGCGAGCGGGACGGACTGCGAGCCTGTGGCCCGGACCGGCGAGCGGGACGGACTGCGAGCCGTGTCCCAGACCGGCGAGAAGCGCGCTGAACCCCTTCCGGGACCGGAGGCTGAACCCCTTCCGGGACCGGAGAAGGGCCGGTGCAGGCGGGGCGCGTCCCGGAGCCCGGTGCTCCCCGGTCCGTGCGGCCGCAGATGTCGACGTGTCCGGGCCGCGACCCACGTCGGGCACGGCGAGCGGGCGATCCGTGCGGAGCGTCCCGTTCGGTCGGATAGCGTGAAGGGCGCCGACTGCGGCACCGCGCGCCGCGTACGTCGGCGGGGAGAGGCAGGACAGGCCATGCCCGACAGGCCGATCGATCTGGATCTGCGCAAGCTGCGCTACTTCGTGGCCGTGGCCGAGCGCCGGCACTTCGGACAGGCGGCCGTCGCCCTGCACGTCACCCAGCCCGCGCTGTCCCGTCAGGTACGCCAGCTGGAGCACGAGCTGCGCGTCGAGCTGTTCACCCGCAGCACGCGCGAGGTCTCGCTCACCCCGGCCGGCGAGCAGTTCCTGCGGGACGCCAAGGCACTGCTCGCCGCCGCGGAGGCCGCCCAGGAGCGGGCCCGCCGCATCGGCGCCGGTGACGACGCGCTGGTCGTCGGGTTCATGCTGGGCACGGATGTGAGCCTGGCCCTGAACGCGTTCTCCGCGCGCTTCCCCCGCGTCTCCATCGAGCTGGTCCGGCTGCGCTGGTGGAGCCAGGCGCGGGCCCTCCTGGACGGCAGTGTCGACGTCGGGTTCGTCCGGCCGCCCCTGGAGGCCGACGGCGTGGATCTCCTGGCCCTGTACGCCGAGCATCTCGCCGCCGTGCTGCCGATCGATCATCCGCGGGCCCGGGACGCCAAGGTCGACCTCGCAGCCCTGACCGACGACCCCGTCCTGGAGTACGCCGAGGCGGCCGAGGCCTGGTCGGCCGTATGGAACGCCGACCCACGCCCCGACGGCACCCGGCCCGGCCATGGCCCCGCCTTCCACGACATGGAGGAGTTGCTGGGCTACGTCCGCGGCGGACGCGGAATCGCCTTCGTGCCGAGTTCCGTCGCGGCCGCGTTCCCCCGGTCCGACATCGCGTACGTCCCCGTCGCCGACGCACCACCGGGCCAGGTGTCCCTCGCCTGGAACGGCTCACGCCCCTCGCACCTCGTGACGAGCTTCGTCGACACCGTCCACGCCGCCGCGCGGGCTCGATCCACGACGTAGACCTGCGTCGATGCCTCCTCGGCATCAATCGACCCGTAACAAGCATTGGACGGGATCACAGCGGGCTCGGAGACTCGGAACTACCAGGAAATCGACTGGAGTACTTCCCCCGACCCCCTTGGAGCCCGCGATGCGTGCTGCCGTCGCCACCGGCGCGAACCTTCCGCTCGCCCTCGACACCCTCGACGTCCCCCAGCCCGCCCCCGGCGAGGTCCTGGTCAAGGTCACCGCCTGCGGCGTCTGCTTCTCCGACCTGAACCTGCTGCGCGGCGAATACCCCTTCGCCCGGTTCCCCGTCATCCCCGGCCATGAGATCACCGGAGTCGTGACTGCCGTCGGCGAGGGCGTGACCTTCCCCGCGGTCGGCACCACGGTCGGCGCCCAGTTCCTGTACGACTCCTGCGAGCACTGCGACTACTGCGTGCGCGGCGACCAGATCCTGTGTCCCCGCAAGCGGATCACCGGCGTCGTGGCCGACGGCGGCTACGCCGAGTACGCCCTGCTCAAGGCCAACTTCGTCACCCCGCTGCCGGAGGGCCTCGATCCCGTTGCCGCCGCGCCGCTGATGTGCGCCGGCCTCACCGCCTTCAACGGCCTCCGGCAGGGCGGCGCGCACGCCGGTTCCCGGGTCGCCGTCGTCGGTCTGGGCGGAGTGGGCACCCTGGCCGTGCGCTACGCCGTCGCCATGGGCGCGCGGGTCGCCGTGGTGGGCCGCTCCCGGCGCGGCGAGGACCAGGCCAAGACCCTGGGCGCCGAACTGTTCGTCGCCACCGACGAGTCCGACCCGGCCGAGGCGCTCAAGGCGTGGGACGGCGGTGCCGACCTGGTGCTCAACGCCGCCCCGTCCACCGCCGCGGCCGGAGCCACCCTGGGCGGCCTCGCCCCCGACGGCACCCTGCTGCTCCTCGGCTACGGCTCCGAGCCGCTCACGCTGCCCACCCCGCCCATGGTCCTCAACCGCCTGCACGTGGCCGCGTCCCCCTCCGGCTCGCCCCACGACCTGCGCGACACCCTCGCCTTCTCGCTGGCCCACGGCATCCTTCCCGAGGTCACCCCGATCACCCTGGACCAGGCCCCGGCAGCCCTCGACGCCATGGCGGAGGGCTCTGCCCACGGCCGCAGCGTCATCACCTTCGCCTGACCGGCCGGACCCACCCCGCGCTGGACCAGGCCCCGGCCGCGATCAGAACCACCCCCTACGTTTTCGCACGCCACCAAGGAGTTCGCCATGCCCTACGTCGTCCTTGTCACGGGTGCCTCCAGCGGCTTCGGCGCCCTGACCGCCCGCGCCCTCGCCGATGCCGGACACACCGTCTACGCCGGGATGCGGCAGACCACCGGCCGCAACGCCCCCGCCGTCGCGGACGCGCAGACCTACGCCGACCGGCACGGCGTGGCGCTGCGTGCCGTCGAACTCGACGTCTCCGCCCAGGAGTCCGTGGACGCCGCCGTCGCGCAGGTCACCGCCGAGGCCGGACGGATCGACGTCGTCGTCCACAACGCCGGGCACATGGTCCTCGGCCCGACGGAGGCGTTCACGCCCGAGCAGATCGCCGAGATCTACGACACCAACGTGCTGTCCACGCAGCGCGTCAACCGGGCCGTGCTGCCGCAGATGCGGGACCGGCGCGACGGACTGCTGCTGTGGGTGGGGTCGTCCAGCACCTACGGCGGTACCCCGCCCTACCTCGGCCCCTACTTCGGCGCGAAGGCCGCGATGGACCATCTGGCCAAGAGCTACGCGGTCGAGCTGAGCCGCTTCGGCATCGACACCTCCATCGTGGTCCCGGGTTCCTTCACCTCGGGCACCAACCACTTCGCCCACGCCATGCACCCCGAGGACACCGAGACCGCGCAGGCGTACGACACCCTCTACGCGGGGCTGATGGACGACGTCGGCAAGGCACTGGCCGCCCTGGCACCCGCCGACGCCGATGTCATGGAGGTGGCCCGAGCCATCGTCCGCATCGTCGGCACACCGAAGGGCGAGCGGCCCTTCCGCGTCACCATCGACCCGGCCGACGACGGTTCGGAGCGGGTCAGCGATGTCGCCGACGGTGTCCGTGCCGACTTCTACGAGCGCATCGGCATGACGGACCTGCTCACGCCCCGCACGGCCGGCTGACCCTCACCGTTCCAGCAGCATCCGCTGCAACTCCCGCGCGGCCCGCGGCGGAGCCACGTCGCTGCGATGGGCCAGGGCGATCGTGCGGTTAAGTCCGGGCCGGGCCAGCGGGGTGACCCGTAGCCCCCGGCCCGACCGGGCCGCCACCATGCGCGGCACGACGGCCACTCCCAGCCCCGCCCGCACGAACCCCAGCACCGCGTCCATCTCCCCGCCCTCGACCGCGAAGTCCGGCTCGAAGCCCTCGGCACGGCAGGCGGCCACCGTCAGCTCACGCAGGTCGTAGCCGTGCCGGAACATCACCAGGCGCTCGCCCTCCAGGTCGGCGACGCGCACGGTGCGCCGCCCGCCGCCCGGCCGGGGCGCCTCCGGCGAGGAGACGACCACCAGGTCCTCGCGCAGCAGCTCCACGGTGGTCAGCGCGGGGGAGGCCGGCGGCAGGGGCAGGACCACCAGGGCCAGGTCGAGGGCACCGCGGGCCAGCTCCCGGATCAGGTCGTGCGAGCCGCCCTCCTCGATCAGCAGCTGGATGCCGGGGTAGCGGTCGTGGAACGCGCGCAGCACGTCCGGGAGCAGGCCCGTGCACAGGCTCGGCGTCGCGCCCAGCCGGACCCGCCCCCGGCGCAGCTGCACCAGTTCCTGCACCTCGTACCGTGCGGTGTCCGCGTCGGCCAGGATGCGCCGGGCGAGCGGCAGCAGGGCCTCCCCGGCGTCCGTCAGCGTGATGTTGCCGCGCGCCCGCAGGAACAGGTCCGCCCCCAACTCCCGCTCCAGCGACTTGATCTGCTGCGACAGCGAGGGCTGGGCGACATGCACCAGGTCGGCGGCCCGGGTGAAGTGCCGGGTCTCGGCGACCGCCACGAAGTACTGGAGCTGCTGGAACTGCATCCAGCCAGCATAGGGCCCGCCTATCGAAACGAGCCGGACCATGTCTTGGACCGATGGGGTGGCCCGGCCGTAGCGTCCTGTTCCATGGCTCTGGCAACGCGGACGGACCGACGGCCGTCCATGGCACGCACAGTGTGGGACTCCACCGTCGGCAAGAAGACCGTGATGGCGGTCAGCGGACTGATCATGCTGGCGTACCTGGTGGTCCACATGATCGGAAACCTGAAGATCTTCTTCGGGGCGGGCGAGTTCAACCACTACGCGCACTGGCTGCGCACCGTCGGCGAGCCGTTCATGCACTACGAGTGGACGCTCTGGCTCGTCCGCATCGTGCTGGTCGTCGCCGTCGTCGCCCACGCCACGTCCGCGTACCAGCTCAGCCGCCGCGACATCAAGGCGCGCCCCAGCAAGTACGTGCACAAGAAGCCGCGCGCCTCCTACGCCACCCGCACCATGCGCTGGGGCGGCATCATCCTCGGCCTGTTCATCGTCTGGCACATCCTCGACCTGACGACCGGCACCGTGCACTCCGGCGGCTTCCAGCAGGGCCACCCGTACCAGAACGTCGTGGACACCTTCTCCACCTGGTACGGCAACGTCATCTACATCGTCGCGATGCTCGCCCTCGGCCTGCACATCCGGCACGGCTTCTGGAGCGCCGCCCAGACCCTCGGCGCCGGCAGCCGCACCCGAGACCGCGCCCTGAAGGCCACGGCCGACATCCTCGCGCTGCTGCTCACGGTCGGTTTCATCGCCGTACCCGTGGGCGTCATGACCGGATTGGTGAGCTGACATGTCTTCCTACGCCGAGTACACGACCGGCGAACCGGTCGTCGACGCCAAATCCCCCGCCGGGCCCGTCAGCGAGCGCTGGGACAAGCGCCGCTTCGAGGCCAAGCTGGTCAACCCCGCCAACCGGCGCAAGCACACCGTGATCGTGGTGGGGACGGGCCTGGCCGGCGGCTCCGCGGGCGCTACCCTCGCCGAACAGGGCTACCACGTCGTCCAGTTCTGCTACCAGGACTCCCCGCGCCGCGCCCACTCCATCGCCGCGCAGGGCGGCATCAACGCCGCGAAGAACTACCGCAACGACGGCGACTCCGTGCACCGCCTCTTCTACGACACGGTGAAGGGCGGCGACTTCCGCGCCCGGGAGTCCAACGTCCACCGGCTCGCCCAGATCTCCGTCGAGATCATCGACCAGTGCGTGGCTCAGGGCGTGCCGTTCGCCCGCGAGTACGGCGGCCTGCTCGACACCCGCTCCTTCGGCGGCGTCCAGGTGTCGCGGACGTTCTACGCCCGCGGCCAGACGGGCCAGCAGCTGCTGCTCGGCGCCTATCAGGCGCTGAGCAGGCAGATCGCCGCGGGGAACGTCGAGATGCACCCGCGTACCGAGATGCTCGACCTGATCGTCGTCGACGGCAAGGCGCGCGGGATCGTCGCCCGGGATCTCATCACCGGCCGCATCGACACCTACTTCGCGGACGCCGTCGTACTCGCGAGCGGCGGCTACGGCAACGTCTTCTACCTGTCGACGAACGCCATGAACTCCAACGCCACCGCGATCTGGCGGGCCCACCGGCGCGGCGCCTACTTCGCCAACCCCTGTTTCACGCAGATCCACCCGACGTGCATCCCGCGCACCGGCGACCACCAGTCGAAGCTGACGCTGATGAGCGAGTCGCTGCGCAACGACGGCCGGATCTGGGTGCCGAAGGCCAAGGGCGACGACCGCCCCGCCGACAAGATCCCCGAGGACGAGCGCGACTACTACCTGGAGCGCATCTACCCGTCCTTCGGCAATCTCGTGCCCCGCGACATCGCCTCCCGCGCCGCGAAGAACGTGTGCGACGAGGGCAGGGGCGTCGGGCCCGGCGGCCAGGGTGTCTACCTGGACTTCGCCGACGCCATCGAGCGGATGGGCCGCAAGGCCGTCGAGGCCAGGTACGGCAACCTCTTCGACATGTACCAGCGGATCACCGACGAGGATCCGTACGAGGTGCCGATGCGGATCTACCCTGCCGTGCACTACACGATGGGCGGCCTGTGGGTCGACTACGACCTGCAGACCACCGTCCCCGGCCTGTTCGCCATCGGCGAGGCCAACTTCTCCGACCACGGGGCGAACCGGCTCGGTGCCTCGGCCCTGATGCAGGGCCTGGCCGACGGCTACTTCGTGCTGCCGGCCACCATCAACGACTACCTCGCCCGCAACCCGCACCACGAGGCGGTCACCGACGAACACCCCGTCGTGCAGGAGGTGCTGGCGGACACCCAGGACCGGCTCAACCTGCTGCTGGCCGTGGACGGCGACCGTACGCCGGACTCCTTCCACCGTGAACTCGGCGAGCTGATGTGGGAGTTCTGCGGGATGGCCCGCACCGAATCCGGCCTGCGCAAGGCCCTCGAACGCATCCCTCAGATCCGCGAGGAGTTCTGGCGGCGGATCAAGGTGCCGGGCACCGGCGAGGAGTTCAACCAGTCGCTGGAGAAGGCCAACCGCGTCGTCGACTACCTGGAGCTCGCCGAGCTCATGTGCCTCGACGCGCTGGACCGCAGCGAGTCCTGCGGCGGCCACTTCCGCGAGGAGTCGCAGACGCCGGACGGCGAGGCGGCCCGCAAGGACGACGAGTTCGCCTACGCGGCGGCCTGGGAGTTCACCGACACGGGCACCGCTCCCGTACTGCACAAGGAAGACCTGGTCTTCGAGTACGTCCACCCCACTCAGCGGAGCTACGCATGAAGCTCACCCTGCGCGTCTGGCGGCAGCGCAACGCCGCCGCCGAAGGCGCCATGTCCACGTACGAGGTGGACGGCATCTCCTCCGACATGTCCTTCCTGGAGATGCTCGACACCCTCAACGAGGAACTCATCCTCCGCGGTGAGGACCCGGTCGCCTTCGACCACGACTGCCGTGAGGGCATCTGCGGCGCCTGCTCGCTCGTCATCAACGGTGACGCGCACGGGCCCGAACGGACCACCTCCTGCCAGCTGCACATGCGGTCCTTCAAGGACGGCGACACGATCGACATCGAGCCGTGGCGGGCGTCGGCGTTCCCGGTCATCAAGGACCTGGTCGTCGACCGGTCCGCGTTCGACCGGATCATCCAGTCGGGCGGGTACGTCACCGCCCCGACGGGTGCCGCGCCGGAAGCCCACGCCGCACCCGTGCCCAAACCGGACGCCGACTTCGCCTTCGAGCACGCCGAGTGCATCGGGTGCGGGGCGTGTGTGGCCGCGTGTCCCAACGGGGCGGCGATGCTGTTCACTTCCGCCAAGGTCAACCACCTGAACGTGCTGCCGCAGGGGGCGCCCGAGCGCGAGACCCGTGTCCTGGACATGGTGGCGCAGATGGACGAGGAGGGCTTCGGCGGGTGCACTCTCACCGGAGAGTGTGCCACCGCCTGTCCCAAGGGCATCCCCCTGATGTCCATCACGAGCATGAACAAGGAGTGGCTGCGGGCCACGCGGAAGGTGAAGCGGTAGGGCGCGGCGCCCAACAGACGTTCGCCGAAAGGTGCGGACGGGCGGGGTCGGGAGTGGTGCTCTCCGGCCCCGTCTCGCGTTTCCGCGCCCCTCAGGTGAACAGCACTGGATCGCCCGGCTGACCGGCCGGACACCGGAACATGGACGGCCGGTACCGGCTCACGCCGTTCAACATTCGCACATCCACTCTCCTGGCACAGGTCACGCATACGCCAACCGGCATAGGAAGAACAGGGGCGGCACATCGCACCGCTCCAACCGAGCTCCGCTCGCCGTCCCCGGCCCGTGACCAGGAGTAAGCCATGACCGGCGTACTGACCGTCGACCGTCCCCCGCAGCCCACGGCACCCACCCGCTACACCGTCGGCCTCGCCCGCAACGAGGAGGACGTGCGCGCCGCCCAGCGGCTGCGGCACGACGTCTTCGCCGGTGAGATGGGAGCCCAGCTGACCACCCCGCAGCCGGGCCACGACATCGACGCCTTCGACGCGTACTGCGACCACCTGCTCGTCCGTGAGGAGGTGTCCGGCCAGGTCGTCGGCACCTACCGACTGCTCCCGCCGGAGCGGGCCGCGGTCGCGGGCCGGCTGTACTCCGAGGGCGAGTTCGACCTGAGCCGCATCGACGGACTGCGCCCGAACCTGGTCGAGGTCGGCCGCTCCTGCGTGCACCCCGACCACCGCGACGGCGCCGTCATCAGCCTCATCTGGGCCGGCATCGCCCGCTACATGGTCGACCGCGGCCACGAGTGGCTGGCCGGCTGCTGCTCGATCCCGCTGGCCGACGGCGGCAAGCTCGCGGCGGCCACCTGGGACCGGGTGCAGGCCAAGCACCTCGCCCCGGAGGAGTACCGGGTACGACCGCTGCGGCCCTGGCAGCCCACCGAGCCCGCCCCCGCCGCCCGCATGGAACTCCCGGCCCTCCTGCGCGGCTACATCCGCCTCGGCGCCTGGGTCTGCGGCGAGCCCGCGCACGACCCGGAGTTCGGGGTCGCCGACATGTACGTGCTGCTGTCGATGCGCCGGGTCAACTCGCGCTACCTACGCCACTTCCTCTCCCTCGTCCCGGCGTGACGGACGTGGCGGCCATGAGCACCCCCTCCCTCGGTGCCGTCGGTGTCCCCACGGCGACCGCTGGCAAGGCCCAGGCGACCGGCGTACCGGCGCCGCTGGCCCATCCCGTCGAGGTGGCGACCCTCTGGCGGCCCAGCGCCCCCTGCACCCCCCAGGGGTGCGTGGACGCGACGGGACCGGCGAGAGCCCTGCCCCTGGCCGCCCTGCGGATCGCGGCGGTCCTGCTCCTGCTGATCGTCGGATTCCTGCTCACCCCGCTCGGCGGGCGGATACCCGGCGCACTGGTCCGGCGCTGGTCCCGCTGGGTCGTACGGGCCGCCGGCGTCCGGGTACGGATCGACGGCGGCGCCGCGCCCGAAGGCGGGCTGCTGCTCGTCGCCAACCACGTCTCCTGGCTGGACATCCCGCTGCTCGCCGCCGTCCGTCCGGCCCGGATGCTCGCCAAGTCGGAGATCAGGGACTGGCCGGTGGCGGGGTGGATGACCGCCCGCAGCGGTGCCCTGTTCATCGACCGGGACCGGATCCGTGCCCTGCCCGGCACGGTGGCCCGGATCGCCGAGGCGTTGCGGGCCGGCGACGCGGTCGCCGTCTTCCCCGAGGGCAGCACGTGGTGCGGCCGCGCGCAGGGCCACTTCCGCCGGGCCGCGTTCCAGGCAGCCCTCGACGCGGGCGTCCCGGTCCAGCCGGTCCGCCTGCGTTACCGGGCGGCCCAGGGCACGCCCGACACGGCGGCCGCGTTCGTCGGCGCGGACTCGCTCCTCACCTCGGTGTGGCGGGTCGTGCGGGCACGCGAGCTGGTCGCGGAGGCGGAGGTGCGGGAGCCGATAGCACCGGGCAGCTGTCCCGACCGCCGGTCCCTGGCGGAGGCGGCTCAGCTCAGCACCGGTCTTGGAGGTGTCGTTCGCCGTCGGCTGCCTGTTCGCACCGGCGGCGGCCGAGCCTGATTCACTCCAAGCGAGTGCGTGGACCCACTGGTTCGGCGATCATTCCGCCATGACCGTTGCGCCTACGCCGACTTGGCCCACGTGCGGGCAGTCCGACTGCCGCGGAGTCCTGGTGCGGGAGCGGGGGCGATGCCTCGCCCATGTCAGCGCCGCCGACCGCCAGATCGCCCTGCTGTCGGTCACCGCCGGCAGCCGTGCCGACTTCCGTGGCGTGCCCCTCACCTCGGAACTCATCGTCGAGCTGCGCCGCTGGACGCACGGCGTGCTCTACGACGCCCGCTTCGACCAGGCCGTCTTCTCGGGCGACGCCAACTTCCGCGGGTTCGTCTTCTCCGGGCGCGCCGACTTTCGTGATGCCTCCTTCCAGGGCGCGGCGAACTTCGAGGGGGCCTGCTTTCGTGGTGGTGCGGAGTTCGGCAGGGCCGTGTTCGAAGAGGACGCCGGTTTTGACGGCGTCAGCTTCGAGGCGGCCGTCGACTTCTCGCGGGCGCAGTTCCGCGGAGCCCTCGCCATGAACGGCGCCTATGTCACCGGGTCACTGGACCTGTCCCGGGCCCGCTGCTCGGGGCCCGTGGAGGGCATGGTCTTCTGCACCGAAGAGGTCCGCCTCAGGGGTGCGCAGCTGGAGCAGCCGGTACGGCTTCAATTGGCAGTGCCGCGGCTGCACTGCCGTGAGGTGACGTTCCTGGCGTCGTCCGAGCTGCTGGTGCAGCGGGCCGAGGTCGACCTCACCGACGCGAACCTCGCCGCCCGACTGTCGCTCTTCCAGCACTACGGGCTGTTCCGGCTGCCCGACGGCAGCCATATGGACGAAGTGTGGCTCCGGCGTCGCCTGTCCGGTTTCCGAATGTCCGAGCTGGTCTCGGTCCGGGGCGCGGACCTTTCGTATCTCACCCTCGTCGACATGTCGTTACGGCGGTGTGTGTTCTTCGGCGCCCACCACCTCGACCAGATACGTATCAGCGGCGAGTGCTACTTCGCTTCCCCTAGGCGCAGTTGGGGCGTGCACGGAGGCATCCCGTTGCGCTGGGCGAAGCGCCGGGCGATCGCGGACGAGCACCTGCTCAGACGGACGGTCGAGTACCGCGCCCGCAACCGCGAGGCCTGGGTCGAGGTCACCGACGACCTGCCCGGGACGGTCATGGAACCCGCCCACGTGGCCCAGCTCTACCGTCAGCTGCGCAAGGCGCTGGAGGACAACAAGGACGAGCCCGGCGCCGCCGACTTCTACTACGGCGAAATGGAGATGCGTCGCCTCGACCGTACCGAGACGACGCGAGCCGAGCGGTGGCTTCTGCACGCCTACTGGCTGTTGTCGGGCTACGGTCTGCGCGCCTCGCGCGCCCTTGCCTGGCTGCTGCTGGCCATGTGCGCCACGATGGTCCTGATGCTCGGGCTGGGCCTGCCGGACCAGAGCCCCGACCAGACCGTCTCGGGCAATCTGCCACGTGGCGGCGGCCACGTCACCCTGGAGATCGACAAGCCGAGCCCAGCGCTCACTCTGCCCCTTGCCGACCGGTTCAGTTCCGAGCGTTTCGAGAAGACCCTGCGCATCGTCCTGAACTCGGTCATCTTCCGGTCCAGCGGACAGGAGCTGACCATGTGGGGCACCTATATCGAGATGGTGAGCCGCTTCATCGAACCCGTGCTCCTCGGTCTCGCGGTGCTCGCCATGCGCGGACGGATCAAGCGCGGTTGAGGCCCACGCGCGCGAGATACGGCGCCGTGGCACTGCCGCTCGCCCGCGCCACCTGGGCGGGCGGCCCCGCCGCCACGATCCGTCCGCCCGCGTCGCCACCGCCCGGCCCCAGGTCGATCACCCAGTCCGCGCCCGCGACCACGGCCATGTCGTGCTCGACCACGACCACGGTGTGCCCGGCGTCGACGAGCCCGTGCAGCTGGCGCATCAGCACCTCGACGTCGGCCGGGTGGAGTCCGGTCGTCGGCTCGTCGAGGAGGTAGAGCGTGTGGCCGCGCCGGCCGCGCTGCAACTCGCTCGCCAGCTTGATGCGCTGGGCCTCACCGCCGGACAGCTCGGTGGCGGGCTGCCCGAGACGCAGATAGCCGAGGCCCACGTCGAGCAGGGCACCGAGACTGCGGGCCACGGCCGGGGTGTCCGCGAAGAACTCCGCCGCCCCCTCGACCGTGAGGTCCAGCACCTGCGCGATGTTCCGCCCCCGGTACGCAACTTGGAGCGTCTCGGGGTTGTACCGAGCCCCGCCGCAGTCGGGGCACGGCGCGTACGTGCTCGGCAGGAACAGCAGCTCCACGCTGACGAACCCCTCGCCCTGACACGTCTCGCACCGTCCTCCCGCGACATTGAAGGAGAACCGCCCGACGCCGTAACGACGGACCCGCGCCTCGTCGGTGGCCGCGAACACCTTGCGTACGACGTCGAAGAGGCCGGTGTAGGTGGCGAGGTTGGAGCGCGGGGTGCGGCCGATCGGCTTCTGGTCGACCGAGACCAGGCGGCCCACACCCGCCAGTTCCTCGGTGATCTCGCCGATCAGCGTGGACTTGCCCGAACCCGAGACGCCGGTGACGGCCGTGAACACACCGAGCGGGAACTCGGCGGTCACCCCGCGCAGGTTGTGCCGGCTGACCGGCCCGACCTTCAACTGGCCCCGCGGGGCACGCACTTGGCGTGCGGCGGCAGGCGAGCCGTCGCACAGGAACCGCGCGGTGGCCGACTCCGTGACCCCCGCCAGCTCCGCCACCGGCCCGCTGTGCAGCACCTTCCCGCCGTGCTCACCCGCCCGCGGTCCCACGTCGACCAGCCAGTCCGCGCCGCGCATGACGTCGAGATGATGCTCGACCACGAACACCGTGTTCCCGGCCGCCTTCAGCCGCGCCAGCACCGTCAGCAGCGCCTCGGTGTCCGCGGGGTGCAGCCCCGCGGACGGCTCGTCGAGGACGTACACGACACCGAACAGCCCGGACCGCAGCTGCGTCGCGAGCCGCAGGCGCTGCAGTTCGCCCGCCGAGAGCGTCGGCGTGGCGCGGTCGAGGCTCAGATAACCGAGGCCGAGCTCGACGACGGGCCCGATACGGGACTTGAGGTCCTCGGTGAGGACACGGGCCGCCTCCGAGGAGCCGCCCTCCAGCAGACCGGCCAGCTCCGTCAGCGGCAGCGCGGCCACATCGGCGATCGTCCGGCCGCCGAAGGTCACCGCCAGCGCCTCGGGCCGCAGCCTGCTGCCACCGCACGCCGCGCAGGGCGCTGCGGCGAGGAACCGCTCCGCCTTCGCCCTGAGGGTCGGGCTCTTGGAGTCGGCGAAGGTCTTCATGACGTACCGGCGGGCGCTCATGTACGTGCCCTGGTACGGCCGTTGGATGCGGTCGGCGTCGCGCACCGGGTGCACGGTGACGACCGGCTGCTCGTCGGTGAACAGGATCCACTCCCGCTGCTCGGCGGGCAGCTCGCGCCAGGGCAGGTCGACGTCGTGGCCGAGCGCGTCGAGGATGTCGCGCAGGTTCTTGCCCTGCCAGGCACCCGGCCACGCCGCGATCGCGCCCTCCCGGATCGACAGCCCCGGATCGGGAACCAGCAACTCCTCGGTCGTACGGTGCACCTGCCCGAGCCCGTGGCACTCCGGGCACGCCCCGACGGCCGTATTCGGTGAGAAGGAGTCCGAGTCGAGCCGCTCGGCACCCGGCGGGTAGTCGCCCGCCCGGGAGTACAGCATCCGCAGGGAGTTGGAGAGGTTGGTGACCGTGCCGACGGAGGAGCGGGACGTCGGCGCCGAGCGGCGCTGCTGGAGGGACACGGCGGGCGGCAGCCCGGTGATCTGGCCGACCTTGGGGGCGCCGACCTGGTGGATCAGCCGGCGCGCGTACGGCGCGACCGACTCGAAGTAGCGCCGCTGGGCCTCCGCGTAGATCGTGCCGAAGGCGAGCGACGACTTCCCCGACCCGGACACACCGGTGAACACGGCCAGCACGTCCCGTGGGATGTCGACGTCCACGCCCTTGAGGTTGTGCTCGCGGGCGCCGCGGACGCGTACGTAGGGGTCGTGCGGGGAGTGCATGGGTGAGGGCTCCGGAAGGTGCGCGTCGGTGTCGTGGGCAAACTCCGCAATTCTAAACGAACGGGGCGCGCGGGCCGTATGAGCCACCTGCTGTTCACGATGCCGTCGGCTCACCCACACCGGCCCCCCATACCGTCTCGCCAGTCTCTCTTCCTACCGAGGAGTATCGTGAGCGCCTCAGCTCTGAGCACTCTCACCGCCGCGCTGCTGATGATCACGGGCGCGTCCGCCCCGCAGCCGGTCTCCGTCTCCGCACGCGTGGAGACCCCCGCCGTGTACGACGACGAGGCGGGCGGCAACGCCGACGCCGACGACCCGGCCGTCTGGGTCGACCCCCACCACGCGGGCCGCAGCCTGGTGATCAGCACCCTCAAGGAGGCCGGCCTCGACGTCTACGGCCTCGACGGCAAGCGGCTCCAGCACATCGCCGCGCCCGCGGCACCCGGCGAGGACGCCGCCCCCGGCCGCTTCAACAACGTCGACGTCGTCCACGGCTTCGAACTGGGCGGCAAGAAGACCGACCTCGCCCTGGTCAGCGACCGCGGCCGGGACCGTGTCCGGGCCTACGCGATCGACCCGGCCGCGGTGGCGGCGGGCAGGCCCCCGCTGAGGGACGTGACCGCGGCCGGCGTCGCGCCGGTCTTCTCCGCGGGCGAGGCCGAGGTCGACGACCAGCGCACCGCCTACGGGCTGGCCGCCTTCAGCGACGACGACAACGCCTACGTGGCCGTGTCGCGCCGCTCGGAGACCCGCGTACGGCTGCTGCAGCTGGAGGACCGGAACGGCCGCGTCGGCTACGAGGCCGAGGACACCCTCGACCTGCCCGGCTCCTTCACGCTGCCGAACGGCAAGAGCTGGACGCCGTGCGCCGACCCCGGCGACCACGCGCAGGTCGAGGGCATGGTCGTCGACCAGGAGGAGCACGTCCTGTACGCCGCCCAGGAGGACGTCGGGCTGTGGCGGGTCGACCTCGACGACGAGGAGTTCGGCCGCCCCGAGCTGATCGACCGGGTGCGGGAGTACGGCACTCCGTGGACGTATGACGCCGGGGAAGAGGAGTGCGTCATCGACACCGCGGGCGACCCCGGCTTCGGCGGTGAGCACCTGAGCGCCGACGCCGAGGGCGCCACGATCTACCACGCCGCCGACGGCAAGGGATACCTGCTCGCCTCCAGCCAGGGCGACAACACCTTCGCCGTGTACGAGCGCCAGGGCCGCAACGCCTACCTCGGCTCCTTCACCGTCACGGACAGCGCCGCCACCGACGGGGTGCAGCATTCCGACGGCGCCGCCGTGGTCAACGTGCCGCTCGGCCGCTCGTTCCCCAAGGGCCTGCTCGTCACCCACGACGGCGAGGCCACGCCCGCCGACGGGGACCGGGAGGGGACCAACTTCAAGTTCACGCGGTGGGACTCGGTGGCGACCGCGTTCCCGAAGCCGCTGACGATCGACACCAAGTCGTTCGACCCGCGCGACACGGACTGACGTCCCGGCCGACGGCTCGCGCGGATCACGCAGAGGTGATCCGCGCGAGCCGCCGGTAGGAGTCCACCAGCGCCTCACGGTCGTACGTGCTCGTCGTGACCAGCACCTCCTGTGCCTGAGTCTCCTTCAGCACCGTCTCCAGCTCGTGCGCGACCTGCTCCTCGGTGCCCGCGATGTGCCCGGCGAGGCCGCCCTCGTAGAAGCCGCGCTCCTTGTCGGTCATGGCCGGCGCCTCCACGCGCTCGGCGGGAGCCAGCGGCGGGAACGTGCCGTGCGTGCGCGAGTACGCCATGGCCCAGGCCTCCGGCACGAGCAGCCGCCGGGCGTCCTCGGGCGTGGCGGCCACCGCGATCGAGCCGGAGATGACGACGTACGGCTCACGTGCCCAGGCGGAGGGCTGGAAACGGTCGCGGTAGTGATCGATCCCGCGCTGCATCTTCTCCCGGTTCCGCAGATCACCGATGACCATCGGCAGCCCGGTGCGGGCCGCGATGTCCGCGCCCTCGCCCATCGCCAGCACGAACGCCGGCACGGTCAGTCCCTCGGCGGGGCGCGCGTGCACGCCGGTCGGCGAGGTGCCGCGGAACCAGTCGAGCAGCTCCCCGATCTGCGCCGCGAAGTCCTCGGCGTCCCCCTTGTCCCGCCCGAGCGCCTTGCGGACACCGTCCGTGAAGCCGACCGATCGCCCGAGCCCCATGTCGATACGGCCGGGAAAGAGGGACTCCAGCACCCCGAACTGCTCGGCCACGACCAGGGGTTGGTGGTTGGGCAGCATGACCCCGCCGGTGCCGACCCTGATGGTGCGGGTGGCGGACGCGACAGCGGCGGCCAGGACGGTCGGCGCGGACCCCGCCACTCCCGGTACGCCGTGGTGCTCCGAGACCCAGACGCGGTGGTAGCCCAGCTCCTCCAGCTCCCGCGCCCGCCGTACGGTGTCACGCAGCGCTTCTCCGGTCGGGCGGCCCTCGCGGGTGCGGGAGCGGTCGAGGACGGAGAAGCGGGTCGAGGCGATCACGGAGCTCATGGAAGGTTCAACACCTGGGAGCGCGCAGGATTCCTCACGGTGCGATGTTGTGGTTCAGGCGGAACAGGTTGCCCGGGTCGTGGCGCCGTTTCAGATCCCTGAGACGGTCGTAGTTCGCGCGGTAGTTGGCCCGTACGCGGTCCTGGTCGTCGCCGTCCATGAAGTTCACGTAGCCACCGCCCATGGAGTGCGGTTCGAGCGCCCGGTGGAAGGCACGCACCCAGTCCTTGCGGTCCTCGCACTCCTGACGGGTGGTGAGCGTCGGGCTGAGCGCGACCGAGTAGTCGGCGTCCCGGTAGGAGAAGGCGGTCTCCTCCGGTCCCACGCGGTGGCAGGCTCCGTCGACGGGGAAGACGACCGTGACGCTCTGGATCGAGGGCGTGGTGGCGCCGTACTCGACGAGGGCGTCGACGGCTCCGTCCGGCAGGCCCTTGGTGAAGCTGCCCTTCCAGTAGTGGTACAGCCCGGCGGGCACCAGCTCGTCGAAGAGGGTGTTGATCACCGGGTAGGGCATGCGCTCCAGGTGCCGGCCCAGCACCGGCCCGAGTGCGGCGACCCGGTCCCGGATCCGGTCGTCCTCGTCCGGCGGCCCGCTCCAGCACGTGACCACGCCGCACATCGGGCGCCCGTGCCGGTGCTCGGGCAGGAACGGCACCGGCGGTCCGAGCCCCACGACGAGGACGGCCCCGAGACGTTCGTCCGCCTCGGCGACCAGCTCCCGGTACCGGCGGATCACGGCGGCGTCGAGCGGGAAGAACGTGGGCCCGCCGAGGATGTCGGCGATGGGGTGCAGCCGGAACGTGAAGGACGTGACGACCCCGAAGTTCCCGCCGCCTCCGCGCACCGCCCACATCAGATCGCTGTGCTGGTCGTCCGTGCAGGTCAGGAAGGATCCGTCGGCCGTCACCAGATCCACCGAGACGAGGTTGTCGCAGGCCAGACCGCAGCGCCGGGCCAGGTGGCCCATGCCGCCGCCGGTCGTCAGACCGCCCACGCCGGTCGTGGAGACGACCCCGCCGGTGGTGGCCAGCCCGAACGCGTGCGTGGCGTGATCGACGTCCGCCCAGGTGCAGCCGCCCTCCACCCACGCCGTGCGGGCGGCGGGGTCGACGCGGACCCCGCACATCCGGCCCAGGTCGAGGACGACCCCGTCGTCGCACGTACCGTGGCCGGGGACGCTGTGACTGCCGCCGCGCACGGCGAGCGGCAGGCCCTGCTCACGGGCGAAGTCCACCGTGGCGACGACGTCGCCCGCGTCGACGGCCCGCACGATGACGGCCGGCCGCTTGTCGTGCATGGCGTTGTAGACCTTGCGGGCCTCGTCGTAGGCCGGGTCACCGGGCACGACGACGTCGCCGCGCAGCCGGTCCGTCAGCCGGTGGCCGAGGGTCGCTGTGGAGGTGGTCATGGCGGCCGCTCTCCGTTCCTGTGCCGGGAGGGGATACACCACCGGTGTACGCGCGCGCAGGGGCCGTGCTCATCGCCGGAATCGCCCATCCAGGGGGCGCGGGGCATGGGCGGAACGGCCCATACGGTCACGCGATGCCGTGCCGGTACGCGTACCCCGTCGCCGCCGCCCGCGAGGACACGTCGAGCTTGGCGAAGATGTTGTTCAGATGCCGGGCGACGGTGTGCTCGCTGATCACCAGTTCCGCCGCGACGGCCCGGTTCGTGCGGCCCGCCGCGACCAGCCGCAGCACCTGGATCTCCCGCTCGGTGAGCCCACCGGGCCGCCCCGGGCGCACATCGGCGAGCAGAGCGGCCGCCCGGAGCGCGTCCGGTACGGCGCCGAGCTGCCGGAACACCTGCTCGGCCGCCCGCAGTTCCATCCGGGCCCCCTCACCGTCCCCGGCGGCCCGGTCGGCGGCGGCCAGGGTCATCCGCACCTGGGCGGCCTCGTACGGCACCCGCAGCTCCAGCCAGAGCGTCAGCGCCCGGCGCAGCCGGGGCAGCGCCCGGTCGAGGTCTCGGGCCACGAAGGCCACCGCGCCGGACGCCGTGGCGGCGCTCGCGTGCAGGAGAGTCGTCTGCGAACCGCACCGCCGCTGCCAGTCGCGGGCCAGGGAGCCCAGCTCCTCGGCTGCCGTGCGTGCCTCGGCCGTGCGGCCCAGGGCCAGGCACACCTCCACCTGGGCGGCCAGCAGTCTGCTCCGTGTGAGACCGCCCGCCTCGACTGTGCCCGCAAGCCGCAGGGCGGCAGCTGCGGCGTCGGCCTTGCCCTGGGCCTGCCGCAGCAGGGCGAGGCCGGGCTGCGGGTCGCGGCCGAGCTCATGGGCGCGGCCGTACGACCGCTCGGCCGCCGCGAGCTCGCCGCGCCTGCGGTGGATCTGGCCGGTCAGGTAGACCGCCTCGGCGGCCATCCGCCCCTCGTACGGCAGCAGTTCCTCGCAGGTCCGCTCGGCCTCGGCCAGCGCTTCGTCCCAGCTGCCCCGCAGCTCCAGCACCTCGACCCGGTGCACCCGGCACAGTCCCCGGAAGTTGTTCTCGGCCGGCATCGCCGCGCACCACCGCATGGCCGCGTCGGTCCATTCGGCGGCGCGGCCCAGGTCGACGCAGGCCATGGACTGCTGCAGGCCCAGGCAGTAGACCCAGCCGGTGAAGAAGGAGCTGAGCTCACCCGCCATGGCCGAGCACATCGCCTCGTCCAGCAGATCGAGCCCCTCGCGGACGCGCCCCTGGGCCACCAGCACACCCGCCTGCGCCTGGACGCCCATGGCGAGCAGATCCGGACTGCCGCGGCGCCGCGCGATCCCTGCCATGCGCCGGGCGGCAGCCATCGCCTCGTCGAACGCACCGCGCCGCTGAGCATCCTCCGCGTCGACCCAGGCGAGGTAGCACTGCTCGACACACTCCGGCTCACCGCCCAGGTGCCGCCGGGCCCGGCCCAGCCAGCCGGCGGCCACGGCCGTACGTCCCGCCAGTTGGTGCTCGTAGAACAGCAGCCACGCCGAGTGGCCCGCCTGCCGGGCGGCCCCCGCCGTGACATATCCGGAGTAGGCCCGCGTCCGCCCGGCGATCGACTCGTCGACACGGCCCGTCCACCAGGCGGCGTCGGCGAACGCGGCGCAGTCGTCGGGGGTGAGCCGGCCGGCGTCCAAGCTGCTCAGCAACCGGTGCGCCTCGGCCCACGCCTCACGCGCGGCGGCATCCCTGGCCCGCCGCAACGTGTCCGCGGCCGCCCTGTCCATCGTCCGCTCGGTCACCCGCGGCTCCCTTCTCGCGCTCTGCGAGCAGGACCGGCCCTCCACCAGAATAGGCAGGACGGCGGCGGGGGAGTCGGCCTACGGCCACCCCGGGTCAGCCCTCGGGGCGCAGCAGCCCGCGCTCGTAGGCCTTCACCAGGTGCTGGGGCACGAGGTGGCTGACGCCCGCGATGGTGACGGGCACGAGCTGCGGCGTGTTCGCCTTCCACCGGGCGCGGCGGTGGCGGGTGTTGCTGCGGGACATCTTCCGCTTGGGGACAGCCATGACGGACCTCCTCGGTGGGTGAACACTGAGGAGGCTATATGAAAATGAATCCCATTAACAATTGCGTCTGTCGGTCATGCCCGCGCAGGGGCGCTGCTGCTCGGAGTCACTCCTTGGCGCCCACCAGCATCCGCACCTCGAACTCCTCGTAGGCGGCGTCGTCCCGGGGCTGTCGGCGGTCGCTCAGCACCGTGCCGAGCCAGCCGAGGAAGAAGCCCGCCGGGATGGAGACGATGCCGGGGTTCTGGAGCGGGAACCAGGCGAAGTCCGAGTCCGGGTAGAAGGAGCCGGGCCTGGCGGAGACCACCGGGGAGAACAGCACCAGCAGGACCGAGCACACCAGGCCGCCCCAGAGGCTGAGCAGCGCCCCCTGGCCCGTGAAGCGGCGCCAGAAGAGGGTGTACACGATCGTCGGCAGGATCGCGGACGCCGCCATCGCGAAGGCGAGGAAGGCGAGCGTCGCTGTGTTGGCGCCCCAGGAGACGAGGGCGAGCATCATGGCGAGGACGCCGATGACGGCCGCGGACAACCGGGCGACCATCAGCTCCTCGGTCTCGCTCGCGCGCCCCTTGCGGATCACCTCGCCGTACAGGTCGTGGGCGAGGGACGAGGCGGCGGCGAGGGTGAGGCCGGCCGCGACCGCGAGCAGCGTGACGAACGCGAGGCAGGACAGCAGCGCGGTGAGGATGCCGCCGCCCAGGGCGTTGGCGAGGAGAAGGACGGCGGAGTCGCCCTTGTGGTCCGTCTCCGCGATGGTCTCCCGGCCGACGATGGCGGTGGCGCCGAGGCCGAGGATGCCGGCCGCGAGGCAGACCAGGCCGACCAGGCCCACCGCCCATACGACGGAGGAACGCAGTACGTCGATCCTGCGCGGCGCGAGCAGGCGCATCAGCACGTGAGGGAGCGCGGCGAGGCCCAGGACGATCGCCAGTTCCAGGCTGAAGAAGTCGAGCTTGCTGGTGGTGCTGACGCCGTAGCGCAGTCCGGGTTCGAGGAACTGGGTGCCGGTGCCGCTGTGGCTCGCGGCGGCGGACAGCAGGGCGCCCGGGTTCCAGTCGTAGTGGTTGAGCACCATGACGGCGGTGACCGTCACGCCCGCCACCAGCATCACCGCCTTGATGATCTGGATGACGGTGGCGCCGGGCGCGCCGCCGATCGCGGCGTACACGATGACGACCGTGCCGATCACGATCACGCACAGGGTCCGTGTCGCGGCGCCGGGTTCGCCCGTGAACTGGGTCAACAGGGCGATGCTGCCCACGAGTTGGGCAACCAGGTAGAGCGTCGCGATGGCGAGGGTGCACATCGCGACGGCGATCCTGACCGGGCGTTGCATCCGGGGCAGCCGCAGGGCCAGCGTGTCACCCAGGGTGAACTTGCCCGCGCGACGCAGGGGTTCGGCGATGAGGAGCAGCACCATCATCCAGGCGACGACGGTGCCGCCGAGGTACAGCAGGCCGTCGTAGCCGTTGAGCGCGACCAGTCCGGTGCTGCCGAGCAGGGTCGCGGCCGACACGTAGTCGCCGCACATCGCGAGGCCGTTGCGCAGCGGGGACATGGTGCGGTTGCCGAGGTAGAACTCGCTGATCTCGTCGCGCTGAGGGGCTGTCAGCAGCGCCATGAACAGCGTGACCACGACCACCGTCAGGAAGAGCACGAACGTCAGGTTGAGGCTGAACCTGTCGACGATGCCTGCGGACACGGTCACCACGTGCGGTGCCCCCCGGCCTCGCCGTGGGGCGCTGCGGCGCGGGGTGATCCGAGCTCCTGCTGCCGCAGTCGCGAGGCCAGGCCACGGGCCAGCGGGTCGACCCGGGTGCGCATGTGCCGTACATAGCACCAGGCCGTCACGCCCATCACGACGAACTGGCCGAGACCCAGCGCGAGGCCGAGGGTGAGGTGGCCGGTCAGACGCTGGTTCATCAGGCCGGGAGCGGCGTCCGACAGCAGTACGTACAGCAGGAATCCGCCGACCGACAGGATCGTCGCGCGCACGCCGAACCTGCGCTGGGCGCGGCGGAGGGAGTGGAATTCGGCGTCTTCGGATATGCGTTTGTACGGTAGGGGACCATTAACCGGAGAATTGGATGTGAGGGAATTGTCGTGCCATGGTGAAAACTCGGGCACAGGCGCACCTTCTTCGCTGCGGCATGCCGAACACACTGGGGGCGTGCGGGCCTGATGGGGACGGGTGGCGGTTGGCGAAAGCCGGAAGCCGGAGTATGACAGCGCTCTCTTTGAGCAATCAACCGGCGATGTGAATTGCCGCCCCGCTGTGGCGCATTCGCCCCTCTTGTTTTTCCGGCGATCATGTGAAGCGCGCGGATAACGGCTTTCGGTGAATTAGTCCGGACCATGCCTTCGGGTCGGACTGTTTCACATCAGGGCCCCGGATTAGAGTGACGGACGTGACCGACAGCAACGACCGCCCCCTCGCCGTGTTCGACCTGGACAACACCCTCGCCGACACGGCACACCGCCAGCACTTCCTGGAGCGCAAGCCGCGTGACTGGGACGGCTTCTTCGCCGCCGCCCCGCACGACCCGCCCCTCGCGGAAGGTGTCGCGCTGGCTCGGGAGAGCGCGCAGGAGTGCGAGGTCCGCTATCTGACCGGGCGGCCCGAGCGCTGCCGGCGGGACACACTCGACTGGCTCGCCGCGCACGGGCTGCCCGAGGGGCGCGTGTACATGCGGCGCAACGACGACCGGCGGCCCGCCCGGCGCACCAAGCTGGAGATCCTGCGCCGCCTCGCCCGGACCCACGAGATCCGGGTCCTGGTGGACGACGACGAGCTGGTCTGCGAGGACGCCGAACGGGCCGGATTCACCGTCGTACGGGCACGCTGGTCCGCCCCCTCCGCGGCGCTGAAGGTGGCGCAGGAGCGGGAGGGGCGGACCTGAGGAGAGGCGCCGGGCCCGCTACCCGGCCTCGTCCAGACGGAAGCCGACCTTCATGGTCACCTGCCAGTGCGCGATCTGCCCGTCGTCGAGCTGGCCGCGCACCTCGGTCACCTCGAACCAGTCCAGGTTGCGCAGGGTCTGCGAGGCACGCTCGATGCCGTTGCGGATGGCCTGGTCCACGCCCTCCGGCGAGGTGCCGACGATATCCGTGACCCGGTAGGTGTGGTTCGACATGTGGGTGCTCCTCTCACACGCGTCACTCCACGGTGCCCCAAGGAGGGGCATCGCGCGAGCCGTCCGTCACCGCGCCACGCTGAGTGACAGCGCGAAGCGACCCTCGCCGTCCGTCCACCAGTGCGCCAGCTCCAGCCCGGCGGCCGAGAGTTCCGCGCGGACACCCTCCTTCCGGAACTTCGCCGACACCTCGGTGCGCATGTCCTCGCCCGCCGCGAAGTGGACGGCGAGGTCCAGCGCGGGCACCTTCACCGTCTGCGCCGCACGGGAACGCAGCCGCATCTCGATCCACTCGTGGTCCGCGTCCCACACGGCGACGTGGTCGAAGGCGGCCGGATCGAAGTCGGCGCCCAACTCGCGGTCGATCACCGCCAGGACGTTCTTGTTGAACGCGGCCGTCACCCCGGCCGCGTCGTCGTACGCCTCGACCAGGACCCTCTCGTCCTTGACCAGATCCGTGCCGAGCAGCAGCGCGTCACCGGGGGAGAGCAGGGACCGCGCCGACGCCAGGAACGCGGCACGCTCGGCCGGCAGCAGATTGCCGATCGTGCCGCCGAGGAACGCCACCAGCCGGGGCCCCGGCGTGTCCGGCAGCGCCAGCCCGCCGGTGAAGTCGGCGATCAGCGCGTGCACGTCCAGCTCCGGGCGTTCCTCGATGAGGGCATGCCCGGCCAGGGTGAGCGCGCTCTCGCTGACGTCGACGGGCACGTAGGTGTGCAGTCCCGTCAGCGCGTCGATCAGGTACCGCGTCTTCTCCGAGGAGCCGGAACCCAGTTCGACCAGCGTGCGGGCGCCGGTGGCCGCGGCGATCTCGCCGGCCCGGTCGACGAGGATCTCTCGCTCGGCGCGCGTCGGGTAGTACTCGGGCAACTCGGTGATCTTCTCGAACAGTTCGCTGCCCTGCGCGTCGTAGAACCACTTCGGCGGCAGCGTCTTGGGCGTGCTCGTCAGGCCCTTGAGGACGTCGGCTCGCAGGGCGGCGTCGGTGGCGTCCTCGGGCAGGGTGCGGGTGAGAAGGAACGGACTCACGTGCGGGGCTCCTTCGGTGGTGCGGAGGGGTGCAGGGGGCCGCTCGGATCCTTGAGCGGGGTGAGCAGCACGTCGGTGCCGCTCGCCACGAGGAGGGTCCGGTCGGGGACCTCCTGCCAGTGCGGATCGTCGTCGTACGGCTCGGAGGCCACGACGGTGCCGCCGCCGGGCCGGGTCAGATGGAAGAGGGTGTCGCCCCAGGCGGTCGCGGCGATGGTCTCGCCGTTGCCGAGCAGCAGGTTGAGCCGGGAACCGGGGGCCGCCTCGGCGACCTCCAGGACCGTGTCGGCCAGCGCCTGCCCCTCGTCGTCGCCGCCGCGCAACCGCGCCAGGACCAGCGCCCATACGAGCGCCGAGTCGTTGCGGGCCTCCATGGACAGCACGTCCACCGCGGGCAGGGTCGGGACGAGCGACGCGAGCGAGCCCGGCCAGCCCTTCACCGCGCCGTTGTGGCTGAACAGCCAGGGACCCGCGGCGAACGGCGCCGCCGCGGCCTCCTGATCGGCGCCCGGCAGCGTCGCGTCCCGCACGGCGGCCAGCAGCGCGCCGCTGCGTACGACCCGGGCCAGATCGGCGAAGGACGGATCCGCCCAGATGGGCCCGGCCCGGCGGTACCGCGCCGGCACCGGGTCGCCCGCCGCGTACCAACCGACCCCGAAACCATCGGCGTTGACGGTCCCGTACCGCTGCCGCCGAGGCGCCCACGACTGGCGGTACAGGCCGTGTGGGGGTTCCACCAGGAGTGTGCCGAGCGGCTCCTCGGGGCCCAGATAGGCCAGGTGACGGCACATCAGGTGTCCCCCGCGGACCGGGCCGTGCGGAACCCGGAGAAGATCTGCCGACGGATCGGATAGTCCCAGTTGCGGAAGGTGCCCCGGCAGGCGACCGCGTCCACGGCGAACGCACCGCCGCGCAGCACCTTGTACTCCGGCCCGAAGAACACCTCCGAGTACTCCTTGTACGGGAACGCCTGGAAGCCCGGGTACGGCAGGAAGTCGCTCGCCGTCCACTCCCACACATCACCGATCAACTGCCGTACGCCGAGGGGAGATTCGCCCTCCGGATAGCTGCCGGCCGGCGCGGGGCGCAGATGCCGCTGACCGAGGTTGGCGTGCTCCGGTCCGGGATCGTCGTCGCCCCACGGGTAGCGCATCGAGCGGTTCCCGGCCGGGTCGTGGCGGGCGGCCTTCTCCCACTCGGCCTCGGTGGGCAGCCGGCGCCCGGCCCAGCGGGCGTAGGCGTCCGCCTCGTACCAGCACACGTGCAGGACGGGCTCGTCGGGCGGTACCACCTCGGTGACGCCGAAGCGGCGGCGGAGCCACTGCTTGCCGTCCCGGCGCCAGAACAGCGGCGCGTGGATCGAGTTCCCGCGGATGTGCGCCCAGCCCTCCGGCGTCCACCAGCGGTCGTCGTCGTAGCCGCCGTCCTCGATGAACGCCTTGTACGCGGCGTTCGTCACCGGTGTGGTGTCGATGTAGAACGGCGGCACCTCGCGCCGGTGCGCCGGGCGTTCGTTGTCCAGCGCCCACGGCTCGGTCGAGGTGCCCATCGTGAACGGGCCGCCGGGGACCAGGACTTCCGACGGTCCCGTCAGCAGGGGCGCCGGTTCCGGGTCGGGGGCCGTCAGGGCCTGCGGGCCCCTGCGGAGCTGATGGGTGATCAGCATCGTCTCGTCGTGCTGCTGCTCGTGCTGCGCGATCATTCCGAAGGCGAATGCCGCCTCGGTCAGCCGCGTCCCGTGGAACGCGGTGCTCTCCAGCAGGTCCAGGACCCGTCCGCGCACCTCGGAGGCGTAGTGACGGGCCTCGGTCGGCGGCAGCAGCGGCAGGGTGGGGCGGGCGGCGCGAGGGTGCTCGAAGGCGTCGTAGATGCCGTCGATCTCGGGCCGCATCGCCTCCCGCCCGGCGACCGTCCGGAGCAGCCACTGCTCCTCCTGGTTGCCGATGTGCGCGAGGTCCCACACCAGGGGGGACATCAGCGGCGAATGCTGGGCGGTGAGGTCGGGGTCCTCGACGCAGGAGGTCAACAGGGTCGTCCGGGCACGGGCGGTGGTGAGGGTGGTCAGTGCCCGCTCGCGGAGCGTGTCGGCGTCGTGGGCGGGGTCGGTCATGTCCGGTTGTCCTTCCCGTGCAGGGTGCGGTCCGTGCCGTAGAGCTCGTCCAGCAGGTCGTCGGCGGGGCAGCGGCCCTTGCTGACATAGCGGTCCCGGTACGCCGCGACGGTGTCCGTGACCTCGGTCGTGGCCCCCAAACGGGGCAGGGCCTCCAGCGCCGCCGCGAAGCAGGTGTCCGCCACCTCCTGCAACTCCGGGTCGGCGAGGCCCGAGCGGGCCGCGTCGAGCCACAGCGGATTGTGCGGGGCGGGCAGCGACATGCCGCGCTCGGCCAGCGGCTTCACCGCGCGGTAGGCGGTCTCGGCGGCCTCGGGGTCGTCGAAGAGCGCCGTGGCCACGGCGAGCGGCACGATCCACCCGTCCTCGCCCGGCTGTGCGTCGATCATGCGCAGTTCCAGATGGCCCCGCGGTCTGACCGGCGGGAACAGTGTCGTCAGGTGATAGTCGAGGTCCTCCTGCGTCGGTGGCCTCGGCGCTCCCGACCTGGTCCACTCCCGGAACGTCAGCCCGTCCGGGACGTCCCACGGGCCGCCGTCCCGCCGTACGCACATCACCGGCGCGTCCAGGACGTGCCGCGCCCAGGCGACCCGCGGGTCGCCGTTCAGCGGAGGTGCGCCCGCGCGGCCCGGGCCTATCTCCATCCACAGCAACTGCCGGGTGGAGAGCCAGCCCGTGGGCTCGTTCCCGGCCAGTGGGGAGTTGGCGAACGCGGCGACCAGAACCGCGCCCAGCTGGTGTGCCAGCCACCAGCGCCTTCCGTGCCCGAGCGGGCCGGGCTCCTCGTATCCGGAGTCCAGGCACACCTGCACGGAAGCCGAGGTGCACATCATGGCGCGGCCTGCCGGGCCCGCCCGGTCCAGGTACGCCTCCATGGCGTCATAGCGCGGCTGGCGCAGGAAACGGCGGGGTGAGTGCCAGGGATCATTGCCCATGCCGACCAGACCGAGGCTGTGCTCGCGCAGCACCGCGCGGGCGGCGTCGAGGTCGGCGGAGACGGTACCGATGCACTCCATCAGCGAGGCGGCGGGCGGGGAGCTCAGCTCCAGCTGACCGCCGGGTTCGACGGTGAGCGCCGACCTCAGGGGCACGGTCCGTAGTGCGGCGTAGGCCGCTTCGAGTCGTTCGGGTGTCACGGGGAGCTGCGGGCTGTGCAGCTCATGGACGAGCCATTCCACTTCGACCCCGAGGGCGCGGGGCGGGCCCGTCTTGAAGCAGATGCCCCGGACCAGGGCCTCCACCTCGGCTTCGGTGACTGCGGAGCGCGGCTGCTCCGTACAGTCGCTCACCGAATCTGACATGTCGTGGATCCTCCTGAGAGTCCAGATGCCACCCGGCCCGGATCTTGTGGGCGGGCCGGCACACTCGTCCCACCCAAGACCCTCGCGTCGCTTCGCACAAGGGCGCGAACCGGCACGTTCCGGGTGCGTAATCTTTGCTCTCCGGGCGTTGGCGGGGGCTTTCCCCAGCGTTCTCGGTCAGCTGTCGGCCCGGGAAATTCTGTTGCACCGCATGACCAGCATCGCTCAGGATGCCTGCATGAGCACGACGGGGGAGATCGCGTGCAGCCGACGCGGTCGCACGGTCATGGCGCGCACGGGGGTGGCGCCATGAGCGCGCGCCTGCGCGGCATCGCGCAGCAGACGCAAGAGATCGTGGCGGCGGGGAGGTACCGCGCGCCGGACGGCAGCGAGGTGTCCCTCGCGCCGGCGATCGAGGCGGCGCGGGACGGCACCCGGATGTACGGGCCGGACCCGGTGCTGGTGCCGGTGCGGCAGGGCCCTGAATGGGAGACGTTCTTCGAGGTCACGGGCGAGAGCAGCCTGGAGGCGGCCCGTCGCCTCGGGACCGGGACGGCCGTACTGAACTTCGCCTCGGCCCGCAACCCCGGCGGCGGCTATCTGAACGGCGCCCAGGCCCAGGAGGAAGCCCTGTGCCGCGCCTCGGCGCTGTACACCAGCCTGCTCGGCGCCCGCGCGTTCTACGACCACCATCGGGCCCACCGCGACCCGTTCTACACCGACCGTGTCATCCACTCACCCGGCGTGCCCGTCTTCCGCGACGACCGCGGCAGCCTGCTGGACGCCCCGTACCGGGCGTGCTTCCTGACGGCCGCCGCACCGAACGCGGGCGTCATCCGGCGTACGGCCCCGCAGCGCACGGCCGAGTTGCCGGGCGCCCTTGCGACCCGGGCCGAGCGGGTGCTGGAGACGGCCCTGGTGCACGGGTACCGGCGCCTGGTGCTCGGCGCCTGGGGCTGCGGGGTGTTCCAGAACGACCCGGTGCAGGTGGCAGGCGCTTTCCGGGGGGTGCTCACGCCCGGCGGGCGGTTCGCCGGGGCCTTCGAGCACGTGGTGTTCGGCATCCTGGACCGCACGCCGGACAGCCCGGTGCGAGCCGCGTTCGTCCGGGCGTTCCTCGAGGGGCAGCTCCGGCGGTAGCGCTCAGGTCCAGCCGTAGCGCTCGTGCAGCCGGTGCCTGACCAGGTTGAACCGCCCGCGGTCCAGGGCGCACGCCTCCCGGCGCATGCCCTGTTCATGCAGGCGGAGGATGCGGTCCACGTCGACCCAGGAGTCGCGCCCCGTCCGGTCCCACGGCCCGCTGCCGATGGCGACCCACTCACGGTCCCCGTCGTGCCGCTTGCTGGACAACTGCACCGCGAGGAACGTCCCGCCGGGCTCCCGGGCCACCACGAGCACCGGCCGGTCCTTGCCCCGCCCGTCGTTCTCCTCGAAGGGCACCCAGGTCCAGACGATCTCCCCGGGGTCGGGGTCGCCGTCGTGCGCGGGGGAGTACTCGGTGCGCACCTTGCCGACCGTGCGGGGATCGGCCTCGGTCGTGGCGGAGGGGCCGAACCGGCCCGGGACGTTCTCATCGGTGGAGATGCTCACGGGGGCACCCTAGAGGCTGCCCCCGCGAGCACGTCCGCCGGGTCACTTCTCGCGCCCGGTCACCTCTCGCACCGGGTCACTTCTCGTCCATCGGCACCTTCTGGGCGAGCCCGTTGAGCGAAGAACCCTCCTTCGGCACCTGCCCGTTCTGGTTCATCGACGCGAGCAGCCGGCGGGCCAGCCCCAGTCCCGTACCGCCCATGGTGAGCGCCTTGGCGAACATGTCCGCCATGCCGTCGGCGCCGTTGAGCAGCACCATGTTGTCGACGCTGCCGAAGGCGGACGCGCCGGCCCGGACGATCTCCGGCCAGTTCTCGGCGAGTTGCTGCGCGACCACGGCCTCCTGGTTCTCGGCGAGGGCGGCGGCCCGGGCCTTGATGGCCTCCGCCTCCGCGAGCCCCTTGGCCTTGGCCGCTTCGGCCTGCGCGAGGCCCTTGGCCTGTGCGGCGGCGGCCTCCGCCTCGCCGGTGGCGCGAGTCGCCGCGGCTGTCGCCGTGCCGCGCGCCTCGGTCGCCTCGGCCTCGGCGCCGGCAGCCGTCTTGACCCGGGTCGCCTCGGCGGCGGCTGCCAGCTCCGTCTCCTTCGCCTTGGCCTGCGCCGCCGAGATCCGCGCGTCGCGCTCGGCCTCGGCCAGGGTGCGCTTCTCGTAGGCCTGCGCGTCGGCGGGTTTGCGGACATCGGCCTGGAGCTGCTGCTCCCGGCGGTGCGCCTCCAGTTCGGCGACCCGGGTCTCCTGGACCACGACCTCCTGCTGGGCCGCCGCGTCGGCGAGCGGACCGGCCTGCCGGGCCTTGGCGCCCGCCTTGTCGCGCTCGGCCTGGTAGCCGGCCTGGAGGATCTCGCTGTCCCGGGTCGCCTCGGCCATCCGCGCGTAACTCTGCTGCTCCGCCTCGGTGGCGAGCCGGTTCGCCTCGGCCTGCGCGATCCGCGCGTCCCGCTGCACGGCCGCCGCGTGCGGCATGGCCAGGTTCTGGATGTACCCGGTGGGGTCCTCGATCTCGTGGATCTGCAGCGAGTCGACGATGAGCCCGAGCTTCTCCATCTCGGTACCGCACGCAGCCCGCGTCTGCCCGGTGAGCTTCTCCCGGTCGCGGATCATGTCCTCCACGGTCAACCCGCCCACGATGGACCGCAGATGACCGGCGAAGACGTTGTGCACCCGCTCCGACATCAGCTTCTGCTGGTCCAGGAAACGACGGGCCGCGTTGGCGATCGACACGAAGTCGTCGCCCACCTTGAAGATGACCACGCCCCGCACCTTCAGCGGAATGCCCTGGTGCGTCACACAGTCCACCTGCAACTCGGTCTCGTTCGCAAGGCCCTCGGTGCGGTGCTTGGAACCGGAGATGACCAGTGCCTCGTTGGGTTCGGCGACCCGCCACATCATCTTGAACAGACCGATCAGAACGAGGACGGCAGCTACCGCCACCTCCGCAACGACGCCGACAGCCATCGGCATACGCATCCTTGCCGCAACCTTGACGCAGACGGCTCTCACCTGCGAAGGAGCGGGCTCAACTGTCGTATGCAGCCTGGACGTAGACGGTCCGCGGCGGCTGGTACTCCACCACCATCACCACCGTGCCGCGTTCGATACGGTCGCTGCCGGTGGCCGGATGGGCGAGGAAGTGCTCGGCGCCGCCGCGCACCCGCACGATCACCTCGCCGACGAGCCCGGGTCCCACCGTGCCGGTGACCCGCCCCATGAGCCCGACCATCGACGCATCGCCCATCGTCACAGGGTAGGGCCTGCGTCCCCTCAGACGACCGGGGCGGGAACGGTCTCGCCCTGCTGCGGCGGCCACAGCTCGTGCCAGCGCAGCTCCGCCTCCAACTGCGCGGCCAGCGAGATCAGCAGGGGCTCGCTGTTCGCCGGCCCGAGCAACTGGGCGCCGACGGGCAGACCGTCCACGAACCCGGCCGGGACGTTCACGCCGGGCCAGCCCAGCACGTTCCACGGCCAGGCATAGGGACAGGCGGCGATCATCGCCCGGTCGGTGGCGAAACCGCCGAGTTCGAGCATCGCACCGATGCGGGGCGGGGGAGCGGCCGTTGTGGGCGCGAGGACCACGTCGTACGACTCGTAGAACGCGCCGATACGACGGTGCAGCACCGCCTCCGCGCGCCGGGCCGCCCGCAGCGGGACCCCGCCGAGGAGCCGGCCCAGCCGGGCGGCGTCCCGGGTGCGCCGGTCGAGCAGCGCGGGGAAGGGCGCCGCGCTCGCCCACTCGGCGATACCTACCGTCGCCCGCGGGATGAAGGTCAGCCCGATCTGGCCGTACGGCGGATCGGCCTCCTCGACGAAGTGCCCCAACGCGCCCAGTTTCTCGGCGAGTCGGACGACCCTGGCCCGTACCTCCGGCTGCAGCCGGGCGGGCAGAGCGGTGAACGGCGGCTTCAGGGAGAGCGCGATGCGCAGCCGTCCGGGTTCGCGGCCGACCGCCTCCGAGGCGTCCACCGCGGGCGGGCGGTGCGGGTCGAGGTCGTGGTTGCCGGCCGCGGCGTCCAGCAGGAGGGCCGCGTCGGCCACCGTACGGGCGAGGGTGCCGTTGACGGTGATGCCCTGGAAGGACTCGCCGCGCGGCCAGGTGGAGACACGTCCGCGCTGCGGCTTGATGCCGATCAGATGCGTCCACGATGCCGGGATCCGCACCGAGCCGGCGCCGTCCGAGCCGAGCGCGGCGGGCACCAGACCGGCGGCCACGGCGGCCGCCGAACCACCGGACGAGCCCCCCGGCGTGTGGTCCGAGTGCCACGGGTTGCGGGTCGCGCCGAAGGCCGGCCCCTCGGTGAACGGCCACTGCCCCAGCTCGCAGGTGTTCGTCTTGCCCACGATCACCGCCCCGGCCGCGCGCAGCCGCCGTACCGCCTCACCGTCCTCGGCGACCGGAGGGAACTCGCCGCAACAGCCGAACGCGGTCGGTTCGCCCGCCACGTCCATGTCGTCCTTCACCGCGACCGGTACGCCCAGCAGCGGGCGACGTCCGCCGGCGGCGAGTTCCGCGTCGGCGGCCTGCGCCTCGGCGAGGGCGGCCTCGGCCCGGACCACCCGGAAGGCGTTCAGGGACCCCTGGGTCGCCTCGATCCGCGCGAGCGCCTCCGCGACGAGCGCCTGCGACGTCACCTCCCCGTCGGCCAGCGCACGGGCGGACTCTGCGAGGCCTACGGCACGGTCGGGTGTCATACGGGCACCTCCGGGACGACGTTGTCTACCGAACAGTAACCTCCGCGGCCCGCGGGTGGAACGACTTCGGAAACGGGGGGAGTCCGATTGGGGGAGCGCCGCCGGAGCACAGGCTTCCCACAGGCATCTCCCGCTTCGTGCGCCAAGCATTGACGAGGCCTGGTCCCACCTCTACCGTCTGATCGCCTCACCGAACTGCGTTCGAGATGCCGAACGCATGGGGTCGTGTGAGCCCCTGAACCCGTGAACCCGTGAACCCCTGAACGTCATGGAGAGCCGCCGTGACCCCACCGCCCCCCAGACCGTCCCGCCGCACCCTGCTGCGCGCGATGGCCGTCCTGCCCGCCTCGGCCCTCGTGCTGGGTGAAGCGCCCGGACTGCTCGGTACCGCCCTGGCCGCCGCACCGCCGAGCGGATCGGCCACCCGGTACACGATCGTGCCGTTCCTGAACAGCGACGACGGGACCGTGAACGTCTACCAGTCGGACGACGCCACCGACTTCCGCCTGGCGAAGGCCTCCGCCTACACGCCGCCGAGCAACCGCATCCGCGACGCGAGCATCTTCAAGCACACCAACGGCTACTACTACGTCACCTACACGACTCACACCTGGCAGGACACCAGCACCACCATCGGCTTCGCCCGCAGCGCCGACCGGGTCAACTGGACGTTCCTGTACGACTACACGATCCCGATCGCGGGCCTCTCCCGCGCGTGGGCGCCGGAGTGGTTCGTCGACAGCGACGGCAGCGTGAACGTCATCGTGTCCTGCTCGACCGCCAACGACGAGTGGATCTTCACGCCGTATCTGCTGAGGGCCACGAACTCCGGTCTCACGGCGTGGAGTTCACCGGTGGCGCTGTCCGGTATCGGCGCGAACCACATCGACACGTTCATCGTGAAGCTCGGCTCGACCTACCACGCCTTCACCAAGAACGAGACGACGAAGTACATCGAGTACGCCACGGCGTCGAGCCTCACCGGCCCGTACACGATCTCCCGCACCGGCGACTGGGCCGGCTGGGGCAGCTACCGCGAGGGCCCCGCACTCGTCCAGCTCGACAACGGCGGCTGGCGGCTCTTCTTCGACGGCTACGGCGACGGCACGTACTACTACAGCGACAGCTACGACACCTTCGCGACCTGGTCGGCCCCGGCCGCCCTGCCCGCCGTCTCCGGAACGGCCCGCCACTTCACGGTCATCAAGGAGACCGTCTCGGGCGGCCCGGCCCTGGCGAAGAACGTCACCCGTTCCTTCCAGTCGGCCAACTACACCACCCGCTACTGGCAGGCACAGTCCTCCCTGCTCAACATCCCGGTGGTCAGCGGCTCCAGCACGGCCGCCGAGAAGCAGTCATCGACCTTCACGGTGGTGCCCGGCCTCGCCGACGCGAACGGCTACTCCTTCCGTGACTCGTCCGGCAAGTACCTCCGCCACTGGGACTTCCGAGCCCGCTTCGACACCAACGACGGCACATCGACGTTCGCGAGAGACGCCACGTTCGTCGCCCGCACGGGCACATCGAGCGGCTCGCTGCGCTTCGAGTCGTACAACTACCCCGGGTACTACCTGCGCCACTACAGCTATCAGCTGCGGGTGGAACGGGCGGACGGGACGGAGCTGTTCCGGCAGGACAGCTCGTTCGTGCCGGTGACTGCCTGGGCTTGACCTGCACACCTGCTGACCTGGGCAATCGTGCTGGCGGTTGCGGAGTACTTCCCTCCAGTTCCAGGGGTTCCGCAGGAGTTCCCGTTCCCGGCCGAGTGTGCACCGGTTGTGCACTCGGCCGGGGAGTGCGGCCCACTCTCGTGATGTTCGCAGCGCGGTCGCCCGCCAGGAACACGACCAGATCCGCGATCTCCGAGGCCCGGGAAAGCGCACTGTCCCTGCCGGGAGTGAGCGCCACTGGGAGGGAGCGCACGTCTTCCGAGCGCCGCGCTTTGTCTGCGGCCATGCCTACCCCGGCATCGGGCGCGAGGCCGGACAGGGTGGGCGGTTGTCAGCGGTTGAGGGCTTGGTCGAGGGTTTCGTGGGAGTCGATGAAGGTGTGGAGGCCGACGAGTCGGATCGTGCGCTGCACGGGTTCGGCGAGGGCGGCCAGGCGCAGCCAGCCGCCGGCCTCGGCGAGAGCCTTGTGGGCGGTGATGAAGATGTTGATGCCGGTGGAGTCCATGAAGCTGACTTCGCTCATGTCGACTACGACACGCGGGCCGGGAGGAGTGGTCACCTCCAGGGCCTGCTGCAGCGGTTCACCGGTGTGCTGATCGACCTCCCCTGCGACGGTCACCACGCGTATGCCGCCGTCGACCGCGGCAACGACCGACAGTTGGCCCAGTTGCCCAGCCCGTCCGGTACCCGTCCATTCGTCATCAGCCATGTCGGTGATCCTGGCATGCCCAGGTCCTCGCCCCAAGTGCTGCCCGCATCATAGGGATCAACCCGATGGGCAGTGGAGCCGGCAAGGCGCTTTCGGCGTCACCGTATGCGGGGGAGTCAATCGTGCGGGGGTGGGTAGGCGCGGCGTGTGAACGGGGAGCGATGGCAGTGATGAGGGAAGCGGGGCCGCTGGGCGAGGACGGCAGGGCCGGGGCCGGGTGTTCACGCTTGCAGACCACGGTGGCCCTGGAGGGAGACGGCACAACGATTGCTCAAGCCCGTCATCTTGCTGCCGACTTCCTGAGGCGCACTCAGAGCAGACACGGGGTTGCGGTCTCGCAGCGCGGTATGGACCTCACGCAGCTGGTCGTCAGTGAGCTGGTCACCAACGCCCGCAAGTACGCTCCGGGCCCCGTGCTGATGCACTTGCGGATTGACGGCGACGTGGTCGAAGTAGAGGTGTGGGACTCCGACCCGGTCCTGCCGGTGGCCCGGGCCGCCGATGTCGGCAGGGTCGGACAGCACGGTTTGGAGATCGTTCTGGCCGTCGCCCAGGGCTTCGAGGCCCAGCGAGAGCCGGTCGGTAAACGCATCACGGCCAGCATCGCCCTGCTCGACGATGACGCCCCCGGGGGCCGGCCCGAGTAGGTCGTAGGGGCCGTCTGTGCGGGTTCCCTGGCAGGGCGGAGATGACGTGGTGTGCTGGGCCAGGGCTTTGAGCAGTTCCATCAGCAGGGCCTTGTGAAGTGGGGCGCCTTGGGTGTGCTTGAGGATGTGTTCTGCGACGGCGGACAGTTTGATGTTGGTGTGCGTGACACAACGCGTGCGTTCTCCAGGCCCGCGGGCCGCAGGACACCCCGGGGCTTGGCTCCGAACCCCGCTTCGCGCGATGCGCTCATGACAGGTCGACGGTCGGGTGTGGGTCGGTGCGGTCATCGGCGGTCGTGCTCGCGCACGGGGCGCGGTCGCCTGCTCGGCCCACCACATGGGTGAGCTACCCGTCGAGGAATTGGTGTCTGGTGTCGGCCGGCGAGGTGAAGAGCCGGCCGTCGCGGACCTGCCATTCGCTCGTTCCGTCGACTTCGTGGCTGACGAGGAATAGACCTTGGACGAGGTCTCCGTCGTCGTCGGAAGCGGGGATCCGAGCAATCTCCTTGATCTGATCAATGAACCAGTCCAGGGCCGACGCACGGATGTCAGCCCCGTAGAAGATGTAGTGGGTCCAGTTGGTGTGCTGGCGCGGTGAGCCCCACCCGTTGGAGTAGTGGTTGTCTTCATGAGACGAGATGACCTTGCGGACGGCGGCGAGTTGTGTCTCGTCGCACTCCAGCCATCCTCTGATCGACACGTAAACGCCCATGAGGCGTCCTCTCTTGTCTTCAGTTCTGACGTGACAACCATCGGCTGATGTCGGCTGCGTAACAGCGCGGTTGAGCGGGTTTCCGCGAGGCGAATGCCGAGCTTGCGGAGTCGCTCGCCGGGAGATCGTTGCCGGCCGGTGTGCCGGCCGAACGTGGCACAGGTCGTGCGGCCGGACCAACACACCACACTTGAAAGGCAGGTGAAGGCAACGGGCAGCAAACACCGGCGGGTTCGGCCGTGCGCGGCGTCATCGGCGATGCGCCTGCAGCCCGGACGCGAAGGCCAGGATGTGCGGGACCGCCGCACGGAGGCTTTCGAAGTGACGGTGCACGCCCTCCACCGCGACAGCGGCGTTCACTCCCCACACGGTCATGCCGGCCCGTAGACCGGACTGCACTCCGGACGGGGCGTCCTCGATGACCAGGCAGTCTCCCGGCTCGGCACCCAGCCGCGCAGCGGCCCGCAGATACGGATCGGGAGAGGGTTTGCCCTCCTCAACAGCGGCCGCGTCCACGATCACGCCCGGCATCGGCAAGCCCGTCCGCTGGAAACGGCCGCGTACCCGGTGCTCGTAGTTCGAGGTCACCAGTGCCCAGGACGCCGACGGCAGGCCGTGCAGGAGCTCCGACGCACCGTCGAAGGCCGCGTAGACGCCGGACCGGACGTCGTCGTCCTCCAGCTCGTGCAGCGCTGCCAGACACTCGTGCGGATCTCGGTCAGGACAGACCCGCGCGAACGTCTCCACCGGCCGCGTCCGCAGGGCCACTTGGTACACCTCGTCCGCATCCAGCCCGTACCGCTTCGCCCACACCCGCCACACCTGACGCTGGTTGCTCACCGCGTCCATCAACGTGCCGTCCACATCGAACAGGACGTACCGCGAACGGCTGGACGGGGCAGATTCACTGGTCACATGCCGATCATGCCAGGCACCGACCAGGTGCCGGTGAGTGCGTGGAGCTGAGGTCGAAGTCGGACAGGGAAGACTGTGACCTGGACGGGGTCGACCAGACCGGCGGCCACCACCGTTGTCGGCATGCTCCTCATCCGGTTGACCTACGGATCACCCACCCCGGACTGGATCGCGAGTTCTTACGAGAAACTGACGCGACAACCGAACTCCCCCTTCACATCAGCCCCATGGACAACTCTGGTGGCGGTCCCACCACGAGAGTTCGGAGGAAGTCCATGCGGCGCAACGCACGAAAACGAACGAAGAGCACGAGCGGCAAGGTCATTGCCGCCCTGGCGGCCCTCACGCTCGGAGGGGGCGGGCTGGTGGTCGTGAACGTGTACGCCTCCGCCCATGAGACGTCCGGCGGCAACACCGTCAAACGGTCTTCTCAGGGCGGAGCGGGCCAAGCCGTGGCCCCGCAGGCCTCGACCATCGACTGCCCCGACGTCGGCAGCCGGCTGGAGCAGACCCCGGCCGGGGCCAGGGCACAGGTCGACAAGGAACTCGCCCTGCTGGACAGCCAGATCTCCGAGGCGTACCAGAAGCTGCGGAGTTCGGGCCGGGCGATGGCGCAGGACAGCGGCTTCGCGAACAACGCCGTCCTCGGCCCCCTCAAGGACAAGCGGGCCGCGACGATCGAGCGGATCGCCGCCGCCATGGACAGGGTGGGGGAGAGGCCGCAGGGTCTTGAGTCAATGGCCGCCTGTACGTTGCGCGATTCCGGCAGCGGCCAGGAGCAGGGCCAGGGGGAGTCCGGCGCCGGTGGTCAGGAAGGCAATGGTCCCGTCGCCGCCGACTTCGTCGACATCACCAAGGTCCGGCCCAACGTGACAGTGCCCCGCAAGTCGCGCAACGCGTCCAGGGGAACCTTCACCACCCGGTGCGGTGTGAACGAGAACAAGCTCTACAACTCCGACAACGTCATCGTCGCGCCCGGTGTGGACAACGGTGCTCATCACACCCACGACTACGTCGGCAACCAGGCCAACGACGCGTTCGCCGACAACCAGGACTTCGCGAACGGCGAGACGACCTGCCGGAACCAGGGCGACAAGTCGTCGTACTACTGGCCGGTCCTCCGGCTGCAGGACGGCACCGAGGAGTTCGACGCCGGGCAACAGGGCGGCGGCGCCGAGGGCAACACCGGCAGGATCCTCACCGCGTCGCAGGTGACCCTGGACTACGTGGGGAACGCGCGGGGCAAGGTCGTGGCCATGCCCAAGTTCCTGCGGATCATCACCGGTGACGCCAAGGCGTTCACCAACGGCACCGCGAACGCCAACGCGGCGTGGAGCTGCACAGGCTTCGAGAACCGTCAGCTGACGGACCAGTACCCGATCTGTCCCGAGGGCAGCCGCCTGGTCCGGACGTCGAAGTTCCAGAGCTGCTGGGACGGCCGGAACGTGGACAGCGCCAACCACCGCACCCACGTCGCCTACGCCGATCCGCGCACGGGCGTTTGCCCGAGCGGCTTCCGGGCCATTCCGCAGCTCGTGCAGCGCCTGGTCTACGACGTGAACGCGCCCAGCCTGAACGACGACGGCAGCTCCAGCCCGTTCTACGCGGTGGACGGTTTCCCCGAGCAGATGCACAAGCCGGTCACGGACCACGGCGACTTCGTCAACGTCTTCGACGAGCGGCTGATGAACCAGATGGTCCGGTGCATCAACACCGCCCGCCAGTGCCGGTGATGTTGACGGCCCGTCAGGTGCCGGGTGAGGGGCGGTTCCAGGTGCGGAGCTTGTCGGGGTTGAGGGTGCCCCACACCTGGACGACGTGAGGGCCGGCGACGTCGAGGCTGATGACGGCGGCCACGTGAGGGCCGTAGCGCACCACCAGACCGGTCCGTCCGTTGACGGGGCGGGGGTGCAAGGTGGTTCGTGGATGTCGGGCCAGCAGGGTCAGCAGGGTGCGGGCCACGTGGGTATTGCCGTGTACCGGATCGATCAGGGTCCGCACCTTGCCGCCACCGTCGAAGAAGGCCGTGGCATCGGCCGCGAGGAGGGACGTCAGGAGCCCCTCGTCGTGCGTCACGCAGGCCAGATGCACCGCACGTGCAACCGTGTCGTGCTGCCGGGCCGACGTGGGACGCGCGTGCCGGGCCCGCAGACTGTGCCTGGCCAGGGCGGCCGGTTCGGCACCCTGCGGTTCGGCACCACGCGATCCGGCACCACGCGAGTCGGTCCGGCGCACGAGATCGGCGACCGCACCGGCCCTGTCCAGTTCGGGCAGGGCCGGCCACGTCAGGCAGATACTCCCGGCGACGCCCGCCAGCCACGACCGCGGCGCCGTGATCCGTGCCCGGACCTGCTCCGGCAGTTCGAACCACCGTCGGTAGGTCTCGTCGATGACGTTCTCCGCCGCACGGCTGCTGCCGAGCATCCAGTACGCGACATGCAGCAGATGCCGCCGTTCGTCGAGCAACTCCGCGATCGGGACCGCGTCATCCGTACCCGCCATACGGCATCTCCCGGGCAGGGGCCACGTAGCAGGAGCAGGACCTACTGCTGCTTCGCGAGCCAGTCGGGCAGCCTGGTCCCGGCGAGGTGTGCGTCCGGACCCGGCAGGAGCGTGGTTTCCTCCAACTCGGCGCCGGCGTACGGGGCGTGCGGGTCGGTGACGACCGTGCGGGGGTCGTTCTGGGCGGCGAGCGTCTCGCGGATGAGCTCGTCGAGCTGGAACACGTCGGGGCCCGCGACCTCCACCGTGCCGTTGACGGGATCGCCGACCGCGGTACGGCCGACGGCCGCCGCCACGTCGTCGGAGTAGATCGGCTGGAACTTGGCGGGGGCCAGCCGCACCGTGTCGCCCTCGGTCGAGATGTCCGCAATCCCCTTGATGAACTCGAAGAACTGGGTGGCGTGGACGAGGGAGTAGGGCATGCCGGACGCCTTGATCAGCTCTTCCTGGGCCTGCTTGGCCCGGAAGTACCCGCTCTCCTGGAGGCGGTCGGTGCCGACCACGGACAGGGCGACGTGGTGGGTCACGCCGGCCTCGGCCTCCGCGTTGAGCAGGTTTTCCGTGGAGGTGCGGAAGAACTTCATGACGGCGTCGTCCTCCCACGAAGGGGAGTTGGACACGTCGACCACGACCGACGCGTCCTTCAGGACCTCGGCGAGGCCCTCGCCCGTCAGCGTGTTGACGCCGGTGTTCGGCGCGGCTGCGACCGCCTCGTGCCCGTGCTCCTCGAGCTTGCCGACGAGCTTCGACCCGATGAGCCCGGTTCCACCGATCACTACGACCTTCATGGTGCTTTCCTCTCGGAGAGATTCTTGGTCTGCACTGGATTGGTCTGCACTGGAAGTGACAGAGCAGGGGTCCTACTTGTGACAGCAGCGCTCACACAGCAGCTCATTCGGCGAGCTTGCCGTCGGTCGAGACCTCCTCCATCAGCGACGAGATCTCGTCGGAACCGCTCGGGATGCTCTCGCGGGTGACACCGGTCGTCGGGGACCACACGAGATTGACCTGCAGAGCGGGGTCGAGGCCGGGGTGGTCGCTGCGGTTGTGGCAGCCGCGGGTCTCGCGACGCTCCAGCGCCGCTTCGAGGGTGGCCCGGGCCGCCAGGGCGGCGGACTTGAGATCGAAGGCGTGCGCGAGGTCCTGATAGCCGGCGATGTCGGGGTGTACGCCGACGTCCTCCATCCGCTTCTCGATCAGGGCGAGTTCCGCCAGCCCCGCACGCAGGCCCTCCTCATCGCGTACGACCCCGGCGTGCTCGGTCATGGTGTTACGGATGGCGCGTTGCAGGGCACGTACGTTCTCGGGCCCGTCCGCCGCGAGCAGGCTGTCGACCTCCGTGCGGGCCTCGGCGACGGCCGACGCCGACCGGCGCTGTGCGGTCAGGGACTGCGAGTACGCGGCGGCGGCCTGCCCCGTGATACGGCCGAAGACCAGCAGTTCGATGAGACTGTTGCCGCCGAGGCGGTTGGCGCCGTGCAGCCCGCTCGACGCCTCCCCGATGGCGTACAGGCCCCGCACATCGGTGCTGTGGTCCTCGGGACGCACCCACACGCCGCCCATCGAGTAGTGCGCGGTGGGCGCGATCTCGATCGGCTCGCGGGTGATGTCCAGCATCTGCAGGTCGAGCATCGTCTGGTAGACGCGGGGGAGCCGCGTCATGATCGTCTGCCGGGGCAAGTGGGACACGTCGAGCCACACACCGCCCTTGGGGGTGCCCCGCCCTTCCTTGATCTCCGTGTAGGAGGCCAGGGCGACGCGGTCGCGGGTGGAGAGCTCCATCCGGTCGGGGTCGTAGCGGGCCATGAACCGCTCCCCGAGGGCGTTGCGCAGGACCCCGCCTTCGCCCCGGGCGGCCTCGCTGACCAGGGTGCCGGCCGCGTTCTCCGGTTCGATGATCCCGGAGGGATGGAACTGGACCAGCTCCGGGTCGCGCAGGCGGGCTCCGGCCTCCACGGCCAGACGGAACGAGTCCCCCGTGTTCTCGTCGCGCCGTGAGGACGTGCGCCGCCAGATCCGGGTGTGGCCGCCGGCGGCGAGGATGACGGCGTCGGCGTGGATCACGCAACGCCGTCCGGTCGCGAGGTCGAAGCCGTACGCACCGAAGACGGCACCCTCATGCACCAGCAGCCGGGTGATGTAGACGCCGTCGAGCACGGGGATCCCGAGTTGCTCGGCGCGGCGGACCAGGGTGCGCTGGATCTCCAGTCCGGTGTAGTCGCCGGCGAAGGCGGTGCGCCGGAACTTGTGCGCGCCGAAGAACCGCTGCGAGATACGGCCGTCCTCCTCCCGGGCGAAGGCCATGCCGAAGCGTTCCAGGTCGTCGATGCCCCGGGCGGCTCCCTGCGTGACGATCTCCACCGTGCGGGGGTCGGCGAGCAGATAGCTCTCCTTGATGGTGTCCGCCGCGTGCTGTTGCCAGCTGTCCTCGGGATCCATGGTGGCCAGCGCCGCGTTGATGCCGCCGGCGGCGAGTGCCGTATGGGCGTCCGCCTTGGGGCGTTTGCCCACGGCGAGGACGTCGACGCCGGCCTCGCCCAGCTCGATCGCCGCCCGCAGGCCCGCACCTCCGGTGCCGATCACCAGCACCATGGTGGAAAGACGTTGTTCGGTGACTGCCACGGTCTTCTCCGATCAGGGGGCGTCACTCATTACGACCGACCAGTGGTCGGATCTGTGACAGCACTCGGGAGGAGACGCACGCGCGGAGCAGAGCTCCAGTGTGCGGGGCACCGGCGTTCCGTGCCACGTCGTCCTCGCGCCGGGACAGCGGCGGGTCGGCCTGTCAGGGCCGCCTCAGCCGGTCAGCGAAGCCACGTAAGGGGCCAGCTTGGCCGGATTCAGGACCCACATGATGCGTTCGATGCCGCGCGCCGAGACGTCGATGCAGAGCAGCGCCTTCGCGTTGCCGTCGGCCGAGACGACGAGGACGGCCGGCCTGCCGTTGGCCTCGACCCAGCGCACGTCCGTCGAGGGCCAGAACCGTGGGGCGAAGGCGGCGAGGTACTTGGAGACGTGTTCGAGTCCGACGACCGGGATCCTGGACGCCCCGCGCATCCCGCCACCGTCGGCGTAACTGACCACGTCCTGTGTGAGGACCTCCTCCAGCACCGACAGACTGCCGGTCCGGGCCGCCGAGAGGAATGCCTCCAGCAGGCGCCGGTGAGCGGTGGAGCTGACCGGCTCCCTGCGCTCCGCCGCCAGGTGCTTCCTCGCGCGGCTCACCAGCTGGCGGGTGTTGGCCTCGCTGGACTCCAGGATGTCCGCGATCCGCTTGTAGGGGTAGGCGAAGGCCTCCCGCAGCACGTAGGCGGCCCGTTCGACGGGGTTGAGCTTTTCGAGGAGCAGGAGCACCGCCATGTCGAGGGCCTCGGCCCGCTCCGCGCCCACCTGCGGATCCGCCCGGGTGTCGACCGGCTCCGGGAGCCAGGGACCGACGTACGACTCACGCCGCATCCTCGCGGACTGGGCGAGGTTGATCGCCAGCCGGGTCGTGACGGTCGTCAGGAACGCGGTCGGTTCCTGGATGTCGGTGCGGTCGGTCTTCTGCCACCGCAGCCACGTCTCCTGGACGATGTCCTCGGCCTCCACGGCGCTGCCGAGCACGCGGTAGGCGATGCCGAAGAGCTGGGGGCGCGCTGCCATGAACTGCTGTGCGGCCTGGTCGAGGGGGGCTGCGTCATCCTCGGCGGGCATGGAGTCCTCCAGTCCTGGACGACCAGGCTACAAGCGGGCATGACAGGGTGCGCGCCGCCGGGAGCCGCCTTCCCGGGACGTTCGTCGGAGCTGCCCGGTCCCGCGCGGTCGTGGCAGGCGTTGGTAGCGTCGAAAGCGTGCCGTGTCCGCCGGTGCGGCGCGTCGATCGACCGAGAGAGATGTGATGTCCCCGACGATCCGCAGGGCTGTGATTCCCGCCGCCGGACTCGGCTCCCGACTGCTGCCTCTGACGAAGGCGACACCGAAGGAGATGCTCCCGGTCGGCGACAAGCCGGTCATCGAGCACACGGTGCGTGAGCTGGTGGATTCCGGCATCACCGACATCACCATCGTGGTCTCCGGCGGCAAGAGCCTCATCCAGGATCACTTCCGCCCCAACCCCGCCCTCGTCGAGCAGCTCCGCAGGGACGGCAAGACGGCGTACGCCGACGCGGTGGAGGAGGTCGCCGAGCTGGCCCGCCAGGGCCACATCACCTACCTCGACCAGTACGGCCCGTACGGCAACGGCACTCCGGTGCTGAACGCCGCCCGCTCCTTCGGCGACGAGCCCGTACTGGTGCTGTGGCCCGACGACGTCTTCGTGGCCGAGGTCCCCCGCGCCCAGCAGCTGATCCGGGCCTACGAGCAGACCGGCTGCCCCGTGCTGGCCCTGCTGCCGATGGACCCCACCGAGTCCCAGCGCTACGGCGTGCCCGTCGTCAAGGAGGACCTCGGGGACGGCCAGCTGCGCATCACCGGTCTGGTCGAGAAGCCGGAGCCCGCCGCCGCTCCCTCGTCGTACGCGGCGATCGGCGGCTACGTCATCACCCCGGGCATCATCGACGAACTGCGCGAGCAGACCCGCCGCTGGTACGAGCACCGGACCGGTGAGGTCTATCTGACCGACGCCATCAACGCCTACGCAGCCACCCGCGCGGTGTACGGCCAGGTCATCAAGGGCCGCTGGTACGACACCGGCAACCCGGCCGACTACCTGGTCGCCCAGATGGCCTTCGCCCTCGCCCACCCGGAGTACGGCCCGCTGCTGCGGGGCCTGGTCTCCGGGCTCGACGCCGACGGTGCCGCGGCCCGCCGGACGGGGACGGGGACTGACAGCTGATCGGGCGGCGCGGGGCCTCATGACATCGGGCGGTCCGTCGCCGCCTTCGCCCAGTGCCGGGCGCGGATGAGGGCGATCACGGTGTCGGTCGTACGGTCGAGGTGGCTGCGGCCCCCGGGCAGCTGAGCCACGGGGCTGATGTAGCTGCGCGGACCGAGGTGGGTGGCCGGATCGAGCCGGTGCACGGTGATCTTCCCCGCGCGACGGGCGCGGTTCCATCCGCTGCCGCGCAGCAGCCGCCGGCGCTGCGGGAAGATCCAGGTGCCGACCCGCTCGATCCGGTCGTAGGCGCTGGTGAGTTGATGCAGGTGTTCGGCCTTGGTGAGGTCGTTGGCGCCGTTGTGGAACCCGCCGAGCGTGATCAGCAGGAGCGAGCAGCGCAGCCGGGTGTGCAGTTCGTCGACCGCGCCGGTGGCGACCTGGGCGCCGCCGCTGTAGCTGAGCAGCACCACGGGGATGCCGCTGTCGGGCTCGTAGCCGGCGAGCCGCAGCTGCGTGGCGATCTGGGAGCCGACGGCCCGGTTGTAGAGGGGCCGGTACCGGTGGTCGGCAGCGACGAAGATCTGCATGACGTTGTGCAGGAACAGCAGCAGCCCGACCCGGCGGCGCAGCCACGCCCACACCGGCCGGTCGGCGAGCGGGTCGGCCAACGGCGAGTAGGGCTGCACCTGCCCCAGCACGCGCAGCTCAGGCGCTGCGGCGAGCACGGCCTTGACCAGCTGGCCGCCGTCCCGGGTGTCACGGACGCGGCGCTTGCCGATGCCGTCCAGGTAGACCAGGTAGGCCTCCGGCGGCCGGTCGGCGTCCGCACCCCGGGCGTAGGGCACCCCCTCGGGGAGCTCGCTGGTGGGGGCCCGGAAGCCGGCGCTGTAGACCAGCACCTCGTAGCGGGCCAGCAGGCCTTCGGCGAGCAGGACGGGCCCGAGTACGCAGGCCCAGATCAGGAAGTCGTTCATGCGACCGGCTCCGGTGTACGGGACGCACTGATCCGTACGACCAGACGCCGAACGGTCTCGACGGCGACACCGAGTCCGGCCCCGGCGACGGCCACGCAGCCGGCGGCGCCCCACCAGCCGAGCCCGGTCGCCGCCGCCAGCGGGTCGGCAAGCCCGGCGCCGACCCCCACGAAGAGCAGCAGGTGCAGCAGCGGCCCGAGCAGGGGAAACGCGAGCACGGCCGAGAGCAGCAGCGGCGCGACCAGGCCCGGTGTCCAGCCCAGCCCGTCGCCCGGCGGTGGCGAGGACACCACCAGCTCGGCGAGGGTCCACGCGGTCAGCGGCCACAGCGCGAACACGGCGGCCTCGACAAGGCCGGCAGCCGGCAGCAGCCCGGCCACGAGCAGCCGAGGCATGCCCGGCCGACCGGCCAGCAGCGGCAGGATGCGCCCGGTGGCCTCGGACAGCCCGGCGAACAGCAGCAGGACGACGACAGCGGACATCGCTCAACCTCGCTGCGACGGATCGGTGGGGACCGGCCGGTGGACCGAGCCGGCCGTATGCGCGTACCGCACCAGTTCGTCGGCGGCCCGCCGATATCCGCCGGCGTCGTGCTGGGCGGTCTTGAGGGTCGTCGCGGCTGCCCGGAACGCGGGCTCGTGCAGCAGGCGTCGGGCGAGAGCACGCACCGAGCCCTTGGCGACGTCCTGGGTGCGCAGCGACAGGCCCGCGCCGAGCCCTGCGACGCGGCGGGCGATCATCGGCTGGTCGGCGCCCTGCGGGACCACCAGCATCGGGACCCCGGCGTACATGGCCTCGTTGACGCTGTTCATGCCGCCATGGGTGACGAACAGCGCCGCCCGGGCCAGCACTTCCGGCTGAGGGACGAAACGCCGGGGGAGCACATTGGCCGGCAACGGGCCCAGTGCGCCGGGATCGGTCTGTCCGGTGGAGACGATCACGCTGCCGCCCAGCGGGGCGAGTGCGGTGGCGAAGGTGCGCAGCAGCTTCGGGTCGGTGTTGAACACCGTGCCGAGGGAGGCGTACAGCACCGGGTCCCGGAGCCGGTCGGCCTCGAACGACGGGTCGACCGGGCGGGCGCCGATGCTCGGGCCGACGAAACGGTACGACTGGTCGAAGTGCTCGACGGCAGGCTGGAACGCCCGTGACGTGTAGACCAGGTTGAGCGGCTGACGGATGTTCAGCAGGTCGAGCGGCGGTAGCCCGCGCGCGTCGAAGCGGCGATGCAACTCCAGGCGGGAGCGCAGGTAGCCCTGCACGCTGCCGGGTTGCCTCCGCGCCGCCGCCAACAGCTGCCACGACCCGCGGGTGGGGCTCGGGACCTGCCGGTTGAAGGCGAACGTGGTGAACGACGACGCCGCCGGTACGTCGAGTTCACGCGCGGCCACCGCGCCCCACAGACAGGAACTGTCGTGGACGATCAGGTCGGGCCGGTCGCGGCGCAGGTCGTCGAGCACGGCGGGCAGCAGCCGGACGGTGGTGCCCGCGAGGGACTCCAGCAGCGTGACCGGCGTCGGCGGATCGGGTAGCGGCAGTTCGCCTCCGGGGTAGAGGTGCACGGTCGCGCCGGTGGCCTCGATCTCCGCTCGGAACGCGGGCGAGGTGTGGTACGTGACGGTGTGGCCGCGCCGGACCAGCTCGGCCACGACCGGCAGCGTCGGGTTGACGTGCCCGTGCATGCCGATGTTGAGGAACGCGATGGTGCTCACAGCCTGGCCTCCACCAGGGAAGAAGTCGATGCCCCGCCCGGGCGGGCGGCCACCGTCGTGCACGGGACCGGCGACTTCTCGATCCGCGACGGCAGCCCGGCCCGCGTCATGACCGGTCAGCCGAACTGGCCGGGCTGGTAGTCCCCGGCGGGCTGCTGGTTGATGACGTTGATGCGGTTGTAGGCGTTGATGACCCCGAGGAGGGAGATCAGAGCCACGAGCTGGTCCTCGTCGAAGTGCTTGGCGGCGTCGGCCCATGCCTCGTCGGAGACACCGCCCGCCGCATCGGCGATCCGGGTGCCCTGCTCCGCCACTTCCAGGGCGGCGCGTTCGGCCTCCGTGAAGACCGTCGCCTCCCGCCAGACCGCGACCAGGTGGAGGCGCTGCGCGCTCTCGCCGGCGTGAGCTGCATCCTTGATATGCATGTCCGTGCAGAAGCCGCAGCCGTTGATCTGGCTTGCGCGGATCTTCACCAGCTCCTGGACCGTCGCCGGGAGGGTCGAGTCCGACACCGCCTTGCCGGCCGAGTTGATGTGCTTCAGGACCTTGCCTGCCAGGGCGTTGCCGAAGTAGTCGAGACGCGATTCCACGGGATCTCCTTGTCTTGTGGCGGGGTACGCCCTACTGACCGGAGTAACGCGGAACATGTGACAGGACGAGCTATGTGAGCTGCGTCTCACCTTCCGCGAGGCTCAACTGCACTTCGCTGCAAGGGAGTTCGAGGTGCGGTCGGTGCGCATGGTGGAAATGTTGAAGAAGGTACTTATGTTGCCTTGTGGGAAAAGATGCGCGCTATGTGACTGTGTGGTGCTCTGGGTCATGGAGGCTATGGCTGACCCCAGAGGAGATGGTGATATGCCTTCCGTTGACAAGGCGATCGAAGAGATCACGGGTGTCCGGACCGACCTGGAAGCGGCACTTGACCCTGCCGAGGCCGACGGCGTCTTCCGCGACAGCCGTGAGTGCGCCGCCCTGGCGCTGCTCTCCGCAGACACCAAGCTGCTGCTGTCCCCGCCGACCCCTCGCCCCAAGAAGGGCTGAGCGGACGAACGGGAGTAGCTGAATGGACCAGTCAGGCACTTCGGCCCTCTTGCAGGGCGCTGTGCAGGACATTGCGTCCGACGTGGTCTCCGCCCTCCGGGGCGGAGACCACGTGCGCATGTCCGGCACAAGGGCGGTCGACGACCCCGAGGGACAGTTCGCCCTCGCGGCCGTACGCGTGGTGGGAGCAGACCTGCTGCTGCCGCACGTACTCTTCCCGACTCCGCCCGCCTCGGACGTACTCACCGTGTTCCGGCAGACGGTGGAGGCCTTCCCGCCGCGCGCCGGCGCGGCACCCACCGTCCAGTGGAGTCACTGGGCGATGCGCCGCACCCTGCTGCGCATCGACGCAACAGGCGCATCCGCCGGGGACGGGGACACCGAACCCGACGCCGCATGGCTCGACGCGGCGACCTGGCAGGTGCTGACGCACCAACTCGCGGTCCTGGCCCCTCTCGCGGTGCCCGGCGAGGACTGTGCCGCGGTCCGCGCGGCCCGGGGGCGCCCGGTCGACCTGGCCCGCGGCTTCGTACGTGCGGTGCGCCGCAGGGACTGGCAGCAGGCCGCCGGAGCGGGACGCTGGCTGACCCTGATCGAGGGGGTACCGGACACGCTCGGCCTCGAAGCGGGCCTGGACTTCGTGGAACTGATGGGCGGCAAGGACCCCCGGGTGGCCCTCCAGGTCCAGGCGGCTCGGGTCATGCGGGCGGCCGGAGCACTCGTATGACCGATACGACGACCGTGACGGCCATGGGCGTCGATGCGATCCGGGACGTCGGAGCCGCCGCCTTCGCGTGGCTGTCCGCCCACCGCGAGGACTTCGCGCTGGGCGAGGACGCGCTCAGCGCCGACGGCCATGTCGACGCCACCTGGAAGCCGCTCGGGGAACTCGCCCAGACCTGTTCCAGCGTGCGCGCGCACACCCCGGCGTGGGACCCGCTGCACGCGTACGCCGCGGACCTGTTGAGGTTCGCCTGGCAGCAGACCGGGCAGGGGGAACTGTTTCTGCGCCTCCAGCGGTGGGAGCCCTTCGCGACCTACCCGCTGGAGGTCTACTCCGTCTTCGCCGCGGCCGGACTGCGGCATGCCGGGTACGAGGCGGCCGCCGCGACGACGGCCCGCACCCGTGGCTGGCGGCTCACCGAGCAGGAGCCGACCCGCCGGCTCGGCGTCCTGAAGGCCGAACGGCGCAGCGGTATCCACCGGCCGGAGCAGGCCGAGCCGGTGCTGCGGAGCACCTGGCTGGGCGGGCTCGCGGAGCCATGGACGTTCGAGCGCTCCTCCGGGTACGCGCTCACCCACGTCGTCTTCCATCTCACCGACTGGGGCCGCCTCCCCGCGGGCGTCCCCGCCGACGTGGCCGGCTACCTGGCCCACTGGCTGCCGCCCTGGCTCGACACCTGCCTGGACGCCGGGATGTGGGACCTGAGCTGCGAGTTGCTGGTCGTCGCCGCGAGCCTCCCGTGCCCGCCCGACCCGGCGACGCTCGAACACGCCTGGACCCGGATCGCGCGGGCGCAGTACGACTCGGGCGCACTGCCGCAACAGGCCCCTGAAGGTGAAGGGGGAGCGGAACCGGAGCCGGACTTCCTGCACTGCTACCACTCCACGCTGATGGCCGCTTTCGCGGCTGCACAGACCGTCAAGTGCCTGAGCGGCGAGGCCGATGACGACGGCCGCGCACCGCACGCGGAAAGCGTGCGGAACCGGTACGGGGGACAAGGAGTGCCCGGATGACCGACACCCGTCTGATGCACACCGTCGGCGTACGCGCCATGGAGTGGCTGTGGGCCCATCGCGACGGCTTCCGCCTGGAGCCGGACGTCGATCCCGAAGTGGGCTTCCTGGAGCGCTTCAAACCGGTCGGCGAACTGGCCCTGATCTGCCGGGTGCTGTTCCGCGAAGGGGTGGCCGGCTCACGCCAGGCCGAACTGGCGCGCAAGCTCCTCGACCACACCTGGCGGCACACCCTGGACGGCGGTCGCATGCTGGCACGCGGCCAGCACATCGAGCCGCTCTCGCCGATCCCGTTCGAGGTGTACCTGCCGTACAAGGAACTCGGGTACAGCGAACCCGAGGTGGAGCGTGCGACCGTCCTCTACCAGCGGCTCAACAGCTGGTCGGCCCTCGAACTGGACCCGACCCGACGCCTCGGACTGTCCGCGTTCCAGCGCCGCTTCGGCCTCACGCCCCGCATGCCCGAGGCAGACATCGTCGGCTCCACCTGGCTGGGCAACAGGCCCGAACCCTGGACGGTCAGCGGACACATCGCCTACGACCTCACCCACACGGTGTTCCACCTCACCGACTGGGGAGAGCACCCCGACGGCCTGCCGCCGGACATCGCCGACTACCTCGCCATGTGGCTGCCGGTCTGGATCGACGACTGGCTGGACCTCAAGCGCTGGGACCTGCTCGGCGAACTCCTCGTCGTCGACGCCTGCCTGCCCCGCCCCACCCTGGACGAACGGGGCTGGGAGGGCTTCGCCGCCGCGCAGCAGGCCGACGGCGCCATGCCCGCCGTACGGGACATGCCGGAGGGCGAGCCGGACGATCTGTTCGACATGATCTACCACCCGACGCTGGTCGCCGCCTTCGCCTCCGTGCTGGCCACCTCCCGCGCCCTGTCCGAGCTGACGCACGCCACGCCATGACCGGCCGGTCCACGCCCTGGCCGGGCATCGCCGACGACGTGGACCAGCCCCGAGCGGACGGCGGTCGCGGCGACGACGACACCCTGCGCGAGCGCCTGGAGAGCGCCGCCGATGCCGTCGACGCACCCGACGTCGTCTTCGCGGTGTCCCGGCACGGCCGCCGCACGCTGCACTGCGCCGGGACGGCGCCGCCCCCGCCGGTCCCCCGGCAGGACCTGCGCTACGAGATCGGTTCGGCCTCGAAGACGTTCACCGGCCTGCTGCTGGCCCAGCTCGTCCGGCGCGGCCTGCTGACCGGGGGCGAACCGGCCGCCGCCTGCCTGGACCCCGGCCGGCGGACCGGCGCCGACCCGGTGACGCTGGCCCACCTCATCACGCACACCGCCGGGCTGCCCGCCCTGCCGGCCGACTTCTACCGCCGGGCGCTGCCCGCCTGGCGTACCAACCCCTACGGCCGCTATCCGGCCGAGCGGGTCACGGAGGCCTTCCTGCGGTACCGCCCGCGGCACCGGCCCGGCACCCGGTGGCACTACTCCAACTTCGGCGTCGCCGTCCTCGGCCACGCCCTCGCGGCGGTGTCCGGTACGGCGTGGGAGGACCTGCTCGCCACGCACGTAATGCGTCCTCTCGGCCTGAGCGGCACGGCCCTGCGGGCGGAGGACCCGAAGGCCGACGCCGTCGGGCACGGCAAGGACGGGCGCACCCCGACCCTCGCCTTCGACGCGGGCGGCTTCGAGGCCGCCGGCGCCGTCCGCGCGACGCCGCACGACCTGCTCACGTTCCTGGAGGCGCACCTCGACCCGGACGGTTTCCCGCCGGCCGACGCGCTGCGAGCGGTGCGCACGCCCGTGCTCCGGCGCGGCCGGGGGCACCGGCACGTGCACACGGTGGCCTGGTTCCGGCACCCCACGGACGGCGGACCGATGTACTTCCACAGCGGAGCCACCCTCGGCCAGCAGGCCTTCCTGGGCTTCAGGCCCGACACGGGAACGGCCCTGGCCGCGGTGTGCACCCGCCGCTTCCGCGCCCACGACCCCTTCGTCACCACCGCGTACGGGTTCCTGGCCGAGGACTGCTGAGGACTGCCGGCGGGGGAGTAGCGACGGGCCGGGGCCGGGAGCGGACGGTGCGGGGACAGTGCCCCGCACCGGAAGCCGTACGACTCCTTGGACCGCCTACATCTTCTGCCACAGGGCCGGAGTGGCCACCGGCGACCACCTGCCCTGGGCCTGGTGGGTCTGCAGGCACTGGTAGCGCACACCCGCGACGGTCACCGTGGTGCCGGCCTCGTAGACGCGTCCCGCGGCCCAGGTGGCCGCCCCGTTGTCCTGCGGAGCGGGAACGCCCTTCTGGGCGGACGCGGTCTTCAGGACGAGGCCGAAGTCGTTGAGGATCGGGTTGATCGGCTGGTAGAAGGTGGTCCCGCCGGACGTGCAGTCACCCGAGCCGCCCGAGGTCACTCCCTGTGCCTGGGAGCCGGAGAGGTACGGGCCGCCGGAGTCGCCCGGCTCGGCGCACACGGTCGTCTCGGTCACGTCGTCGACGGTGCCCTCGGAGTAGCTGACACTCGTGTCGTGCTGCTCGATGGTGCCGCAGTGCCATCCGGTGGTGGAGCCGGAGCGGCAGATCGACGCCCCGACGAGCGCCTGGACCGAGCCGGTGACCTGGGTGCGCTGGCCGCCCTCGCCCTTCACGTCGGCCGTGGCCGTCCAGTCGCTGTTCACGGCGACCCATGACATGTCCTTGCCGGGGAACGTGGAGGCCTGGAACGTGCCCTGTTCGGCCATGTTGGAGCCGGTGGTCTCGTCCTTCGCGCTGCCGCAGTGGCCCGCCGAGGCGAAGCCCTGCTGGGTGCCCTTGGTGACGGAGAACCCGACGGAGCAGCGGGCGGAGCCGTTGATGTAGTAGGCCTCGCCGCCGACGACGTCCGCGAAGAGCCGCGGCCGGTGCTCCGACACGCGTACGCCGACGCCCTTGCCCCGGACGCCGGCGGCCTTGATGAAGGCGGTGGCGGCCGATCGCTTGGTCGCCTGCACGACGACCCGGTTCGTCGGCACGTCGACGTACCAGACCGGCGTGTCGCGCGTCTTGACCCGGGCGGAGGCGGCGTCCAGCTTCTGCTTGACGGCTCGCAGCTCGCTCAGCGGCCGCTTGACGACCGCGGCCTTCGCGCCCTGCGCCTGAATGGCGGACACGTCGCCCGCGTGGGTGGTGGCGACGGTGAGCTCGGCCGCGGTCGCCCCCCGCAGCCAGGCCCCCGCGAAGCGATCGCCCAGGGAATTGCGGAGGCGGCCTGCGCGGACGCCCGCCTCGGCCTCGTTGACCAGCCGCTTGGCCGCCTGCCCCGGCTTCAGCTTCAGGTCACGCTCCAGGGCCCGCAGCAGCGCGGCCGGCGGCCGGTCGGCACCGAGCGTCTGCGCGGCGGTGGACGCGGGCACCGCGGGCGGCGGCTCGGCCGCCGCGGCCGAGGTGGCTCCGGTGAGGGCGAGGGCGCCGAGAGCGGTGAGGGCGACGCGGCGACCCGCCGCGGTATGTCTGCCGAGCATGCGTTGTACCTCCATCGAGTACAGGTGGGGTTACGACCAATGAAGGCCTTGACAAAAAGGCATGACTCAATGTCAGAAAAGATGATTTTTCGCGCTTTGGGCGGTGCGCGGGGTCGTGTGTGCGGGTGACCCGGGGCGGCGCGCCAAAGTTTCATCATTCGTTTTCTTGAATGATTCGTGTTTAGCGCGATAGCTTGGCGTCATGACCGCATCCCAGACTCCGACCCCTGCCGAGGAGCTCCGCGGTGCCGGCCTGCGGGTGACGGCGGCGCGTGTCGCGCTGCTGGCGGCCGTCCGGGCCGGTGACCACCTCGGTGTCGAGGCCATCGCCTCCGGGGTTCGTGATCGCGTAGGTCATGTCTCCCTGCAAGCCGTGTACGAGGGCCTCCACGCCCTCACGGCGGCGGGACTCATCCGTCGTATCGAGCCGGCCGGCAGCCCGGCCCGGTTCGAGGGGCGTGTCGGCGACAACCACCACCACATCGTGTGCCGATCATGCGGTGTCGTCGCCGATGTCGACTGCGAGGTCGGCGAGGCGCCCTGTCTGACCGCGTCGGACGACCACGGCTTCACGATCGACGAGGCCGAGGTCATCTACTGGGGCCTGTGCCCCGACTGCTCCACCGCCCGCAGTGCACCCCGAGCACTGTGATCCACCTAGTTCGGAAGGTTTCCCATGGCTGAGAACCCCGATGCGATCGTCACCGACGCGAAGACGGAGGGCACCGGAGGCGGCTGCCCCGTCGCGCATGATCGCGCCGCGCACCCCACCCAGGGCGGTGGAAACCGCCAGTGGTGGCCGGAGCGGCTCAACCTGAAGATCCTTGCCAAGGACCCGGTCGTCGCCAACCCGCTCGGTGCGGAGTTCGACTACGCCGAGGCGTTCCAGGCCCTGGACCTGGCGGCCGTGAAACGTGACATCGCCGAGGTGCTCACCACCTCGCAGGACTGGTGGCCCGCCGACTTCGGCAACTACGGCCCGCTGATGATCCGTATGGCCTGGCACAGCGCCGGCACCTACCGCATCAGCGACGGCCGTGGCGGTGGCGGCCGCGGTCAGCAGCGCTTCGCCCCGCTGAACAGCTGGCCGGACAACGGCAACCTGGACAAGGCCCGCCGCCTGCTGTGGCCGGTCAAGAAGAAGTACGGCCAGTCCATCTCCTGGGCCGACCTCATGATCCTCACGGGCAATGTCGCCCTGGAGACGATGGGCTTCGAGACGTTCGGCTTCGCCGGCGGTCGCGCCGACGTCTGGGAGGCCGACGAGGACGTGTACTGGGGTCCCGAGACCACCTGGCTCGACGACCAGCGCTACACCGGCGACCGTGAGCTGGAGAACCCGCTCGGCGCCGTCCAGATGGGCCTCATCTACGTCAACCCGGAGGGCCCCAACGGCAACCCGGACCCGATCGCCGCGGCCCGCGACATCCGCGAGACGTTCCGCCGCATGGCGATGAACGACGAGGAGACCGTCGCCCTCATCGCCGGTGGTCACACCTTCGGCAAGACCCACGGCGCGGGCCCGGCGGAGAGCGTCGGCAACGACCCCGAGGCCGCCTCCATGGAGGAGCAGGGCCTGGGCTGGAAGTCCACCTACGGCACCGGCAAGGGCGGCGACGCCATCACCTCCGGTCTGGAGGTCACCTGGACCACCAAGCCCACCCAGTGGTCCAACGACTTCTTCGACATCCTCTTCGGCTACGAGTGGGAGCTGACCCAGTCCCCGGCCGGCGCCAACCAGTGGGTGGCCAAGGACGCCGAGGCGATCATCCCCGACGCGCACGACGCGTCGACGAAGCGTCTGCCCACGATGCTCACCACCGACCTCTCGCTGCGCTTCGACCCGATCTACGGCCCGATCTCGAAGCGCTTCCACGAGAACCCGGCCGAGTTCGCGGACGCCTTCGCCCGTGCCTGGTACAAGCTGACCCACCGTGACCTGGGCCCGAAGTCCCTGTACCTCGGCCCGGAGGTCCCGGCGGAGACGATGCTGTGGCAGGACCCGCTGCCGCAGCAGGCCGAGGGCGAGGCCATCGACGCCGCGGACGCCGCGGCGCTCAAGGCCAAGCTCCTGGAGTCGGGCCTGACCGTCCCGCAGCTGGTCTCCACCGCGTGGGCGTCGGCTTCGACGTTCCGCGGCAGCGACAAGCGCGGCGGTGCCAACGGCGCCCGTATCCGTCTGCAGCCGCAGAACGGCTGGGAGGTCAACGACCCCGACCAGCTCGCGCAGGTCCTGCGCGTCCTGGAGGGCGTCCAGTCGGAGTTCAACTCCGGTGCCAAGAAGGTCTCCCTGGCCGACCTGATCGTCCTCGGCGGTGCCGCCGCGGTCGAGAAGGCCGCCAAGGACGCCGGCTTCGACGTGGAGGTCCCCTTCACGCCGGGCCGTGTGGACGCGACCCAGGAGCACACGGACGCCGAGTCGTTCGCCGCGCTTGAGCCGTCCTCCGACGGGTTCCGCAACTACGTCGGCAAGGGCAACCGCCTGCCGGCCGAGTACCTGCTGCTCGACCGGGCCAACCTGCTCACCCTGAGCGCGCCGCAGATGACCGCCCTCGTCGGTGGTCTGCGTGTCCTGGGCGCCAACCAGGGGCAGTCCTCGCACGGCGTGTTCACGGACACCCCGGGCGTGCTGACCAACGACTTCTTCGTCAACCTGCTCGACCTGGGCACGACGTGGAAGTCGACCTCCGGCGACCAGACGACCTTCGAGGGCCGTGACGCCTCGGGCGCCGTCAAGTGGACCGGCACCCGTGCCGACCTCGTGTTCGGTTCGAACTCCGAGCTGCGCGCGCTCGCGGAGGTCTACGCGAGCGACGACGCGAAGGCGAAGTTCGTGAACGACTTCGTCGCGGCGTGGGCCAAGGTCATGGACCTGGACCGGTTCGACCTCGTCTGATCCATACCGAAACACGGCGTCCAGGCCGGCCCGCAGGGGTCGGCCTGGACGCCGTGTTTTGTACTGCTGCAACACCAGCCGCACCTTTCACAGAACGCGCACCCGTCTCCCATCAATTATTTAAGTTTCAATCGCTAGGCTCGCCGCAGAGGAAGGAGACACGGCGTGCTTGATGGCGACGTAGTGGTGATCGGCGGCGGCTATGCCGGCGTCCGGCTGGCGAAGCGACTGGACGCGACGGCGCGGGTCACGCTCGTGGACCGCAAGGAGGTCTTCTTCCACCGCATCGCAGCCCTGCGGGCCGGAGCGCGTCCGGACTGGTCGCACAGCCCCTTCATCCCGTACGACCGGCTGCTGCGCAACGGCCGGGTCGCCGTGGGCAAGGCGGTCCGCATCGACACCGCCGAGCGGCATGTCACGCTCGCGACGGGGGAGCGGCTCCCGTACGACGTGCTGGTGATCGCCACCGGCGCCGACTACCCCGAACCGGCCCGCTTCACCGGCACCACCACCGAGGAAGCGGTGAAGTCCCTCGTCGCCCATCAGCAGCACATCGCCGCGGCCGAGCACGTCCTGGTCGTCGGCGGCGGGCCCTCCGGGGTCGAGCTCAGCGCCGAGATCCGCCTCGCCCGGCCGGACGCCCGCGTCACGCTCGCCCACTCCGGGCCGGAGCTGCTGCACGCGACGGGCAGTGCGCGGGCCGGACGCAAGGCGCGGGCCTGGCTGGAGTCCCACGGCGTGGACGTGTGGCTGGACTCCTTCATGTCCCCCGGCACCGACTTCGACACCTACCGCGACGCCCGCGGCAACATCCTTGAGGCCGACCGCTCCTTCTGGGCGACCGGCACCACGCCCAACACGCTCTGGCTGCGGCTGGCCGGGCTCGGGAGCTGGCTGACCGGAACGGGCCATGTGAAGGTCGACCAGGCGCTCCGGGTGCAGGGGTGGCTGGACGTGTTCGCGGTCGGCGACGTGAACGACGCCACCGAGGTCAAGATCACCCCGGCCGCGCTCGCCCAGGCCGACCTGGCCGCACACAACATCCGCGCCTATCTGAACAGCGCCGGCAAGCACCGCAGGGAGCCCCGCTTCTACCGGCCGGTCCACCGCACCCCGCTCATCGTCCCGTTCGGCCCGGCCGACGGAGTGACGATGCTGCCCGTACCGGGCGGGGAGACGGCGGTCCTCGGCGGCCGCACCACCACGCTGGCCAAGGCCAAGACCCTCATGACGCCCTACATGAGGCGACAGCTCGGCTACACCGCGGCGTGACCCTGCCGTATCGAAACCCCGGCGCCGGGTACTCGGCTCCCTTACCGAGCCCGTCCCGGGCTCGTAACGGACCTCCGTGCGGCGAACGGAGTGGTCATGACGCAGAACCAGCAGAGCGCGACACCGGCCCGGCGACCCGGGATTCCCGGGCTGCGCCCGGTCGGGAACAGCCCGGGTGATCCGACGCCGGGCGGATCGCGTTCGCTGAACAGCCAGGAGCTGCCCCATGACCGCAGCCAGGCGATCCTGGAGGCGGCCAAACAGGTGGGTGCGCTGCTCAAGCGCAAGGGGCACAGATTCGCCCTGGCCGGCAGCGTAGCGGTGTACGCCCACGGCGGGAGCGGTCATCTGCAGCACGACGCCGACTTCTGCGTGCTGCGCGCGGACGCCGACGCGGTCGCGGACACCCTCGCCGAGGCGAGCCTCACGGTCCGTACGCCGCCCGAGGACTGGCTGATGAAGACGACATGCCTCGGACAGGAGATCGACTTCCTCTTCGAGATGGCACACCGCCCGGTCACCACGGACGTGCTGGCCCGCGCGCAGGACGTCCCGGTCGACTCGGTGCACATGCCCGTCCTTGCGCCGACCGACCTGATGCGCGGGCTGATCGAGGCCTTCTCGGAGCACTACTGCGACTTCGGTCCGGTGCTCGCCGCCGCCCGCGCCCTGCGCGAGAAGGTCGACTGGGAGGACGTACGAGGCTCCTGCGGGGACGAGCCGATGCCGGCCGCGTTCTTCTTCCTCCTGGAGCGCCTCAACGTGATCGCCCCCAGGGAGCAGCCCCGATGAGCCGCCCCGGCGTCGAGCCGGACCAGGGTCCGGGCGGCGCGCAGAACCTGGACTACCTAGTGGCCCATCTGACGGACCACCTGGCCGCCGGGCCCCTCGGTGAGCTGGGGGTGCGCATCGAGATCCGCGGCGAGGCGATCCTGCTGACCGGCACCGTGCCGTCCGCCCGGTACCGCGACGACGTCCTGCGCACCGCCCGCGCGGAACTGGCGGGACACCCGGTGCGCTGCGACATCGTGGTCGCGGACAGCACCGCGCCCGACCACGCCGAGGAGGTCCAATGATCCGGATCGCGGCCGTCGGGGACATCCACATGGGCCCCGAAAGCCAGGGCGTGCTGCGGCCCTCGTTCGAGACCCTGCACGAGAGCGCCGACGTCCTGCTGCTCGCCGGGGACCTCACCAGGCACGGCACCCCCGAGGAGGCCCGGGTCGTCGCCCGGGAGATCAAGGACCTGTCCGTTCCCGTGGTCGCGGTCCTGGGCAACCACGATCACCACGCCGACTGCCCGCAGGAGGTCACCGCCGTGCTCCAGGACGCGGGCGCGCGGGTCCTGGAGGGCCGGGCCACCGTGGTGGAGAACGGCTCCGCGCGGATCGGCGTGGCCGGTACGAAGGGGTTCGGCGGCGGGTTCGTGGGCCGCTGCGCGGGCGAGTTCGGCGAGCCGATCATGAAGGAGTTCGTCCGCTACTCGCGGCGCAGCGCAGACAGCCTGCGGGCCTCCCTGGAGGAGCTTCAGGGGCAGGACTGCGACGTACGCATCGCCCTGACCCACTTCTCGCCGGTGCCGGACACGCTGGCCGGGGAGCCTCCCGAGATCTATCCGTTCCTCGGCAGCTATCTGCTGGCGGAGGCCATCGACACGGCGGGCGCCGACCTCGCCGTGCACGGGCACGCCCACCTCGGCACCGAGCACGGCATGACCAGCGGAGGTGTGAAGGTGCGCAACGTCGCCCAGCCGGTCATCGGCCGGGCGTTTCACGTCTACCACCTCGCGCGGCCCGACCGGGCGACGGCCGGCGCGTCGGGCGGCAGGGCGGGCTGAGCCCGCCGTTTCGGCGCCCCGGCGCCCCGCCCCGGTGTGGGCGAGGCCACGTCGTTCACGAGGCGAAGGACATGTCGGACGCCCGGACCACCGGGCTACCGTGTGAGGGATCCCCGTTCCCGCCAGTACCTCGGACGGCCCTGCAGTGCTCGCAGATCTCTCCCCGCTCATCGCGGCGACCACCCAATGGCTGACGTGTTCCTACCCCGCCTGCGGTGGCGCGCTCGCCGCCGCCCTCGGCGAGGTGCAGGCCCGCCAGGCCGTCACCGTGGCGGCATGGCTGCGCTACCCCACGCCGACGGACGCCGCCCTCGTCGCGATGGCCGGGCCCGGCGGGTCGGCCGGCCTGGACTGGATCACCGGCGCCGACACCGCCACGCCGGACTACGCGGACGACTTCGCCTGGCGCACCTGGGTGGACGAGGTGGTGGCGAGCTGGGCGGCCTGCCTGCTCACCGACACCGACCTGGCCCGGCTGGCGGTCACCGAGATCGCCGAGGGCAGCCACGCGACCGGCGTGCCGGTCGAGTTCCGCCGCCTGGTGGCCCCGGACACCCAGGACCGCCAGGCAGCGGCACTGCTGCGCCACCCGGATCTCCTCGACCCGGTGGCCGCACTGCACCGCCCGGCCCTCCACGAGCGCCTCGACCCGGGCCGGGCGCTCATCGCCCGAGCGTTCGGCTGAACGCCCCCGCCTGAGTGCTTTTGCCGGAGCGCGTCCCCGCCCGAGTGCTCTTGCCGGAGCGCGTCCCCGCTTGAGTGCTCTTGCCGGAGCGCGTCCCCGCTTGAGTGCTCTTGCCGGAGGGCGCCCGTGCCTGAGTGTTCTCGCCCGAGCGTGCGCCCGTGCCTGAGCCGGGCTCGCCGGAGTGCGGACCTGCATGGCTGTTCTCGCCCGAGCGGCCGTCGAGCCCAGCCGGGTTGCCGCCCATGGGAAGTGCGCCAGGTCCAGGTCAGCCCTTCTTGCCGCGTCCCGACAGTGCGTCGCGCAGCCGGTCGACCAGGCCGGCTCCCGGAGCCAGCAGCTTGTTCGCCGGCGGTGTGTCCGGGGCGGACGGGTGCGGGCGGGTCGGCGCCACCTTCTTCGCCTGACGCACCTTGTCGCCCAGCTCGTCCAGCGTCTCCGGGGGACACGCCGCGCGCAGCCTCGGGAAGAGGTTCTGCTCCTCGTCGGCCAGATGCGAGCGGACCTCGGTCATCAGCATCCCGATGAGCCGGTCGAAGTCGGGGTCATCGGCGTCGCACCCCTCCAGGTCCTTCATGAGCCGCTCGGCCCGGGAGTGGTCGTCGATCTCCCGGTCGGCGATGACATCCCCGCCCGCCACATGCTCACGCACGGCCGGGTACAGATAGATCTCCTCGGCCACCGAATGCCGCACCAGCTCGATCGTGGCCTGGTCGGCGTACACCTTGCGGTCCTTGTCACCGGACGGAAGCGCCTCGATCCGGCCGAAGAACTCCTCGACCTCGCGGTGATCGGTCACCAGCTCGTCGATGACGTTCCCACCATGACCCATTGCTCTCCACCTCCAGAATCGGGCGGCGGTCCGGTCGGACGCGCCGCGGACTCCGAGTGCCCGCACCCGGCGGGCTCACACGAAGGGCGGCGGAACGGAAAGGACGGCCGCTGCCACGGCATCCCGCAGACGCCGTGACGACGACGCCCCCGAGCGCCGTCCCCAAGAACAAGCCACCTAGGGTGCGGGCATGACGTCGCAGGCATACCTCTCCGAACTGTTCTCCCTGGAAGGCCGGGTCGCCGTGGTGACCGGTGGCAGTTCCGGCATCGGCCGGGCCATTGCCGAGGCCCTCGCCCGCGCGGGCGCGAGTGTCGTGGTCGTGGCGCGCAGGGAGGCCGAACTGGCCGCGACGGTCGGCGAGTTGGAGGCACAAGGCTGCCGGGCGGCCTGGGTGAGCGCCGATCTCGGCACGCGCGACGGCGTGCGGGCGGCTGCCGAGGAGGCGGTCGGGGCATTCGGTGAGCCCGACATCCTCGTCAACTGCGCCGGGATCAATCTGCGGCCGCCGATGGGCGAGCTGGGCGAGGACGTGTGGGACACCACGATGGCCGTGAACCTGAAGGCGCCCCACCTGCTGGGGCAGCGCTTCGGGCCCGGCATGGCCGAGCGGGGCTTCGGGCGGATCATCCACATCACCTCCCAGCAGGCCCACCGGGCGTTCGTCCAGAGCGGCGCCTACGGCGTGTCCAAGGGGGCGCTGGAGTCGCTGGCCCGATCCCAGGCCGAGGCCTGGTCGCCCTACGGCGTCACCTGCAACACGCTCGTGCCGGGGTTCGTGATGACGCCGCTCAACACTCGTCTGTCGTCCGACGCCGAGAAGGTGGCGGCGCTCGCGGCACGCACGATGGTCGGACGCAACGGCCTGGCCGAGGACTTCGCCGGCGCGGCGGTGTTCCTCGCGAGCAGCGCCTCCGCCTACGTCACCGGGCAGGCGATCTTCGTCGACGGCGGGTTCTCCGTGCACTGAGCCCCGCGGGGGCCGTCGCGTCAGCGCAGGTCGAGCCGCATCAGGATGCGGGGGTGACCGGCCAGGACGGAGGTCGTGTCGGCGGCGTGGACGAACCCGGCGCGTTCGAAGTTCTTCCGGATGCCGGCGTACGCCATCGTCAGGTCGACCCTCGCGTCACCGTTGTCGAGGGGGTACGCCTCGATCACCGGGGCGCCCCGGTCGCGGGCGAACTCGACCGCGCCGGCGATCAAGGTGTGCGTGATCCCCTGCTTGCGGTGGCCGGGGCGGACACGGATGCACCACAGCGACCAGACCGGCAGGTCGTCGACGTGCGGGATCTTGCGGTTGCGCGCGAAGGACGTGGCCGAGCGCGGTGCCACCGCGGCCCAGCCGACCGGCTCGTCACCGTCGTAGGCGATCACCCCCGGAGGAGGATCGGCGCGGCACAACTCGGCGACGTACTCACCGCGGGCCGGCCCTCGGAGCTCGTTGTTGAGCTTGGACGGGATCCGGTAGCTCAGGCACCAACAGACGTTTGCCCCGGGCGACTTCGGACCCAGCACCGCGCGGACGGCCTCGAAGTCCGAAGCAGGGCGAACTTCCATGGTCATGGCACCACCTTTCCACGGAGCGCTCGCGTGCGCCGCGTGGTGGCACAGCGCAATGCGGGTACCCGAGGCGCATGAAGTGGCAACAGGTGGAGGCTTCTCCGGCGTCGGTGTACGTCCTGGTGCCGGCTCCCGGCGAGGACGCCCTCGCCGAGATCACCGGCTTCGCCCGGGAGCACGGGCTCGGGGCGTCGCAGGTGACGGCCGTGGGGGCCTTCTCACGGGCCGTCGTGGGGTGGTTCGACCGCGCGGCGAAGGACTATCGCCGCATCGCGGTCGACGAGCAGTGCGAGGTCCTGTCCCTCCTGGGGGACATCGCCGTCGGCGAGGACGGACCCACCGCGCACCTGCACGCCGTACTGGGCCTGTCCGACGGTACGACGCGCGGCGGCCATCTGCTGGAGGGCCGGGTGTGGCCGACCCTGGAGGTGATCGTCCGCGACAGCCCGGCTGCCCTCGCGAAGATCCACCGGCCTGAACTGGGGCTTGCGCTGATCGACCCGGAATGCTGATCGACCCGGAATGACGTCGCGCCCCGTGGCGCGTCACGCCGTGGTGCGGAACCTGTGCAGCATGTCCGCGACCTCTGTCTCCGAGAGCCGGCCGAAGTCCTCGTACCACTCGCCGACCGAGTGGAGGGACGCCGGCTGGTCCAGGCACACGAGGTCGTCGCAGTCGGTCCGGAGTGCGGTGAGGGTGCGTGGGCTGCCGACGGGGACCGCCAGGATCAGGCGCGCCGGGCCGTGGCGGTGCAGGAAGCGCAGTGCCGCCGTGGCGGTGAGTCCGGTGGCCAGGCCGTCGTCGACGAGGACGATCGTGCGGCCGTCGACGGACGGGAGCGGGTGGCGGCCGCGGTAGACGTACTCGAGGCGGTGCAGCTCGTTGCGTTCGCGGGCGACGACATCGCCGAGCCGGTCCTCGGACAGGTGCATCATGGCGAGGCTCTGCCGGTCGTACAGCGGTGGATCGTCGGCGACGACCGCCCCGATCGGCGTCTCCGGCCGGATCGGCGTGCTGATCTCGCGGGCCACCAGCACGTCCAGCGGGGCTTGCAGAGCACGGGCCACCTCGACCGCGACCGGCACGCCACCGCCCGGCAGGGCCAGCACGAGCGGGTTGATCAGATCACCGGAGTCGGTCCACTCGACCAGCCGCAGGGCCAGTTCCCGTCCGGCGTGGCTACGGTCGCGGAATGGCACGGCGCACCTCCCTCGCGCTCGGCGCGCTCGTCGGGTGCCCGGCGCGGCGGTCCGTGAAACGACGCACGGTCCGCGAATGAGCGCCCGGGAGGAGTGCGGAGCGTCCGGAGGAGGGCCGGGACGACGATGCGCACATGAGGCGGGCGAACACATGAGGGACGGTGGATCGGGTACGCGGATCATGCGGCGCGTACCGGACGGACGGGCACGACACGGCAAGGGGATGGACCATGACTGACCCCCACTTCGAGAGCGGTGCCTTCGCGGCACAGCAGGCTCTGCGCACGGTCGTCGAGAACGGCGCGGACGAGGCGGCGCTGAGCACGCTGGCCCACAGCGAGGTGCTGGTACCGGCGGCTGCGGACGCGGAGGGGCCGGCTCCCAAGGCACTGACGCTTCCGGTGTTCGAGCAGGAGGACGGGACCGAACTGGTGCCGGTCTTCACCACCCAGGAACGCATGGAGCAGGCCCTGCCTCGGATGCACCGGCACCGCAGCGTGCAACTCGGTGCCCTCGCCCACGGCTGGCCCTCCGACAACCTGTCCCTCGTCATCGACGCGGGCACCCCCGAGCAGCTCGCGCTGACGGCCCATGGCGTCAAGGCGCTGCTGGACCGGGAGGAAGGCTGACCGGCTGACCTCGCTTTTCGGTAGCTGCGAGGCGGGAACCCGGCCAGTCGTCCGTGCCCGCCGGCGGTCAGGAGGCCGCAGTGACCGATCCGCAGCACTCCCGGCAGAACCCGGCCACCCAGCACCCACAGCCCGAATTCCCCGCACAGAGCTACCGCGGCAGCGGTCGGCCGGACGGGCGCAAGACCGTCGACTCCGGCATCGAGCGGGTGGTGGCGCTCGCCTTCGCCCCGGGAGGGCGCCGACGTGCTGTTCACCCACCTCCAGGAGGAGGCCGACGAGGCACGCGAGACGTCCCGGACGGCATCGAGGCGATCACCACCGAGCAGTCGGCCTGCACCGAGGGCGCGATCGTGACCTTCACCCAGGGGCCGGCCCAGATGGTCGTCGGCCGGGGCATCCGCCCCGAGATCCTCAACGCCACGGGCGGAACGCCACTGCCGTAGCCGCGGGACGTTGCCGATGCCGACAGAGGAGGACCGCCGTATGACGAGGCCGAGCCGGGTGGTGGACGGCACGGACACCACAGCGCCACCGCTCTCCTACGCCGTGGTCGTGCCGACCCTGTTGCGGGACACCCTGGCGGACTGCCTGGGCGCGCTCGCCGCCGCGACCGGACCGCCGCCGGACGAGATCGTCCTCGTCGACGACCGTCCCGTGCCGGACCGCGGCAACCTGGGCCATCCGCTCGACGTGCTCGGCGACCTGCGGGCCCGCACCACGGTCGTGCGCAGCGGCGGCCATGGCCCGGCGGTCGCGCGCAACGCCGGTCTGCAGGGCGTGCGTACCGCCGACTGGGTCGTCTTCCTCGACGACGACGTGCAGGTGGGACCGCACTGGTGCGAGCAGGTGGTGCGGGACCTGGCCGAGGCGCCGTCGACCACGGCGGGCGTCCAGGGCGTGATCACGGTGCCGCTGCCCGGCGGGCGCCGCCCCACCGACTGCGAGCGCCGCACCGTGGGCCTCGCCACGGCCCGGTGGATCACCTCCGACATGGCCTACCGCACCGACGTCCTGCGGGAGGTCGGCGGCTTCGACGAACGCTTCCGGCACGCGCAGCACGAGGACACCGACCTCGCCCTGCGCGTCCTGGACGCCGGCTGGGGCATCCGGCGCGGCCGGCGCACCACCCGCCACCCCGTCCGTCCCGCCGACCGGTGGGACTCCCTGCACGACGAGCGCGGCAACGCCGACGACGCGCTCATGGTCCGGCTGCACGGCCCCGACTGGTGGTACAAGACGGCGTCGCCGCGCGGCCGTATCCGCGCCCATGCGGCGGTGACCTCGGCGGGCGTCGCCGCCTGCGCCCTCCTCGCGGCCCGAAGGCCCGCGGCCGCGGGCCTCGCGGCAGGCGCCTGGACCCTCGGCACCGCCCGTCTCGCCTGGAAACGCATCGCTCCCGGACCCCGCACCCGGTACGAGGTCGACACGATGCTCGTGACCAGCGTCCTCATCCCGCCCGCCGCGGTCTGCCACCGCCTCGGCGGACTGTGGCGCCATCGCGCGGCCCGTCCCTGGCGAGAGGTGACGGGGAGTTCCGAGCCCGCCGTCCCGACGAACTGACCGGCGCGGTACCCGGCAGGCCTGCGCCCGGCACACCCGAACGGGTGCCGCGTGTGGTCCGCGTGTGGTCCGTGTGACGACGGGTACTGCGGCGCACATGACCGACATCGAACTCAAGAGCTCCGCGTTCGACGACCACGCGATGATCCCGCGGCGGTACGCCCTGGAAGGGGAGAACCTCTCCCCGCCGCTGGCCTGGTCCGGAGTGCCCGACGAGGCGGTGGAGCTGGCCCTGCTGTGCGAGGACCCGGACGCCCCGTCGGGGACCTTCGTGCACTGGCTGGTCACCGGCATCGATCCGCACGCGGACGGGCTGCCGGCCGGCGGAACGACCCCCGGCAGTCACCCGCACACGAACGGCTACGGCGAATCGGGGTGGGGCGGCCCCCTGCCCCCGGTGGGCGATGACGCGCACCGGTACTTCTTCCGCCTGTACGCCCTCCCGGGCCCCGTTTCCGTCCCGGAGGCGGCCTCGGCCGTGGAGGCCCACCGGGTGTTCGACGAGCAGCAGCTGGCCAGCGGAACACTCATCGGGCTCTACAAACGGTGACGGCCGGGCTGCGTTTCCGGCGCGCAGAGCGCATGGTGGTGGCATGAGCACGCGTCCCCCCGTGGTGGTGCAGCCGCCGGCGTCGGACGGCGGGCGTCAGGTGACGATCCGCGGCGAGCCGACGGGCACCGCATACAGCCTGTTCGACGTCATGGACCTGGTGCACCGCGCCGGCCTCCCCGGCGAGGACCGGGCCGTCGACGACCCCGACCTGATCGAGTGGCGCGGCGGTGGGCCGTACGACTGGAACGGCACCGACACGTCCGACACGTCCGACACGGCAAACGGGTGAACGCGGGACCGGCCCCACCCTCGGAGGTCTGAGGTTCCCGTCGGAGCGCCGCTGACCTTGACTGGAGGCAGCAGGTCCGAACGGGACCACCACCTCACGGGGGATACACATGAACCGCAGGACGAGCATCTTCGCGGCCGGCCTCGCCACCACCGTTTCCGCCCTGGCCCTCACCGTCGGCGGACCGGCAGCCCCGGCCCAGGCCGCGGCGGCCGGCGATGCCGCCGCCATGGTGGGCACCGTCGACTGCGACGGCTGGGTGCACAACAACAACCCGGACCACGGCATCGCGGGCTGCAAGAACAACACCGACCGCACCGTCACCTTCCGCGCCGAGGTCGTCTGCGGCTGGGCCCCGGACGTCTCCGGCCAGTGGGTGACGCTGGCGCCGGGCCAGTACGGCGAGTCGTCGGGTGTCTGCGCGATCTACAGCTCCGGCGTCGGCAGCGTCGGCTGGAGCATCCAGTAGCACCTGAAGCCGACGGGGTGTCCGACACGGATGGGCGGGGTACGCGGCGACGGACGGAAGGGGAAGCCCATGCAGTTCCGTGACCGCGCAGAGGCCGGGCGTGAGCTGGCCGAGCAGCTGCGTGTCCGGCAGGACAAGGGCATCCTTCCGCACCCCGTGGTTCTCGCGCTGCCACGCGGCGGCGTCGCGGTCGCCCGGGAGATCGCCCGGGCGCTGCGGGCCCCGCTGGACGTGCTCGTCGTACGCAAGATCGGCGCCCCGTTCCATGAGGAGTTCGGGGTCGGCGCGCTCGCGGGCGACGGGCCTCCGCTCTTCGACGAGCAGACGCTGTTCCGGCTCGGGTTGAACGAGGCCGACCTGGCGCCGGTGGTGGAGCGGGAGCGGAACGAGCTGCGGCGGCGCGAGCAGCGCTATCGGCAGGGCCGTCCGGCTCCCGAGCTGCGTGGCCGTACGGCCGTCGTCGTCGACGACGGAGTCGCGACCGGCTCCACCGCACGCGTCGCCCTGCGCGCCCTACGGGCCCGGCACCCCGAGCGTCTGGTCCTTGCCGTGCCGGTCTGCGCACCCGAGACGGCCGAGGAACTGCGCCGGGAGGTCGACGACTTCGTCTGCCTGCACCAGCCAGGGCTGTTCAGCTCGGTCGGGGAGTGGTACGAGGATTTCGGCCAGCTGACCGACGCCGATGTGCTGGAAGCACTGGGGGGCGAGTGAGCATCGGCGGGAGCGGGCCGTTCAGCGGGCGGCTCGGGCGACGGGCTTCGTCAGGGTGAGCGCGCCGTCCGCTTCGAGTGCGAGGTGGACGCCGTGACTGATGCCGTCGAGGGTGGCGTGCAGCCACGTGCGGTCCTCGGGCGGGGCGGGCTCCAGGCGCATGCGGCGGGCGAGCAGCGGCACCATGCGCAACCCGATGAGTTCGCCCGTGTCCGCCGCCACCGTCACGAAGCAGGCGAGGTGCAGGTCGTCGCGGTACTGCTCGTATCCCGGGATGCCCTCGTAGTCGTCGATGAAGTCGCCGCAGCCGTGCAGGATCAGCCGGCCGCGGTGCACCTCGACGGGGCGGGGATGGTGCGAGGAGTGACCGTGGACGACATCGGCGCCGCCGTCCACCAGGGCGTGCGCGAAACGGCGCTGGTCCCGGGGGACGGGGTAGCCCCAGTTGGATCCCCAGTGCACGGACACGACCACGAGGTCGTCGGCCCGCTTCACCTGCCCTATGTGCCGTACCGCTTCGGCGGCCGCGGTCGGCGACAACTCGGGAACGTGGGCGACGCCGGGCCGGTCCGCCGTCGCCGCCCAGACCGCGGGGACGCCGCTGCTGCCGGCGCCGAGGGCGAAGACGAGCACGCGGCCGCCGTGGGGGAGCGGGAGTGCCACGGGCGCGTACGCCTCCTCGGCGCTCCGCCCCGCGCCAGCCGTGCGCAGACCCGCTCCGTGGAGCACGTCGAGGGTTTCCTCCAGGCCCGCGCGGCCGAAGTCGAGCACGTGGTTGTTGGACAGGACGCACACGTCGGGCCGGGCGACGGTGAGGGCCGGCAGGTTGTCCGGATGCATGCGGTAGTGGACCGCCTTGCCGGGCTCGAACGCGTCGCTGCGCGTCACCGACGTCTCCAGATTGACGATCCGCACGTCCGGACCGCCCGACTCCAGCAGCCCCAGCGCCTCGCCCCACGGCCACGACGGGTCGACGGGCGCCGGGATCGGTCCGTTCACCGCCTCCGCCATGCTCACGTAGGAGCGGGCGTCCGTGACGTACCCCTCCCGCAGCGTCGGGTCGCCGGGCCGGGCCAGGATCTGGTCGACGCCGCGTCCGAGCATCACGTCACCACAGACGAACAGCGTCACCGTGCCGCCGCTCATGTCTCCACCGTACGGGGGTACGGGGGCGACGAGGGGCCTGCCCTTCCTGTGGGCGGCGCTCTCACACGTCCACGGTCACCGCGCACGACCACCCGTACGGATCCGGCCCGATGTGCAGCCCGTGCCAGGAGACGCCCTTCGGGGAGGCGCCGGTGGCCCGCACGTCCGTCAGGTCGGCGAGCGCGAGCCGTACGTCGAGGGCGCCGTCCGAGGTGGTGGCCTCCAGGTCGACGGGCACCCGGCCGTCCGCGTCCAGCCGGAGGGCGACCTCGTCGAGCAGGGCGCTCAGCAGCCGTTCGTCGTCCTCCGCGGCGAGCCGCACCCGTTCCATGGAGGTGGGCCGTACCGCCGTCACGTCGGCGAAGCACTCCACCATGCCCAGCGCCGCCTCCACCAGGCAGCGCTCCCGGCTCACGCCCCAGGCCTCGATCCGTACGTCGTCCGGGTGCGGCACCGCCCGATGGCCGCTTCCACCGCTCCGCCGGGTCTGGATGTCGTCGTCCGTGTCGCCGACCATCGGCACCACCTGATCCGCTCATGCCGTCCGGGCCGCTCAGGGCCACACGGATAGGGGTACCCGTCTCAGGGCGCGGCGTACCGCCGGGGCGGAGGGAGCCGAGATGCCGGACATGGAACGGGCCGAGGCGCGCAGCCGGTTCGCCGGGGCGCCGGTGGCTCGGCTGGCGACGGTCGATCCGGAGGGCCGCCCGCATCTGGTCCCGGTCGTGTTCGCGCTGCGCGGCGACGAGATCGTCACCGCCGTCGACCACAAGCCGAAGCGCTCCCAGCGGCTCAGGCGGCTGCACAACATCGCCGGGCACCCGGCCGTCTGCCTGCTGGCGGACGTGTACGACGACGACTGGGACCGCCTGTGGTGGGTCAGGGCGGACGGCGACGCCCGGATTCTGCCGCCGGACGCGGCCGACGGGGCAGCGCGTGACGAGTACGCCGCCGCCGTCGAGTCGCTGCGGCAGAAGTACCCCCGCCACTACGAGGGACGGCCGCCCGCAGGGCCGGTGATCGCGATCACCGTCGTGCGCTGGAGCGGCTGGCGGGCCGCACGGGACGCCGAGTGAATCACACCGGGTGAATCAGGCCGCGTGAATCACACCGAGTGAATCAACGGGTGCAGACCCATTGACCTTGACCATCCATGAACATAATCTCCGTCTTCATATGTAGACGACGTCTTCATTTGAGGACCCCGTTCAGCGGGGTGAACGTAGGCGGCCGGCGTTCAAAGGAGAACTGACATATGCCGCTCGTGGTGGTCGGGATCAGCGTCCTGGTCCTGCTCGTCCTGATGACCAAACTCCGGCTGAACGGCTTCGCCGCCCTGCTCCTGGTGGCGGTGGGCGTCGGCCTGGTCCAGGGGATCGGGCTGGAGAAGATCCCGGACGTCCTCGCCGAGGGCATCGGCGACCAGATCGGCGACACCATGCTCACCATCGGGCTCGGTGCCATGGTCGGCCGGGTGATGGGGGACTCCGGCGCCGCCCAGCGAATAGCCGGCCGGCTTCTCGACGTGTGCGGGCCACGCTGGGTGCAGGTGGCCATGGTGCTGACGGCCATGCTCATCGGCGTCACGATGTTCTACGAGGTGGCCTTCGTCATCATCGTGCCGATCGCCTTCACCCTCGTCCGGGTCACCCGGGCCAACCTGCTGTGGGTGGGGCTGCCCATGTCGATCGCCCTGTCCACCATGCACAGCTTCCTGCCGCCCCACCCGGGCCCCACCGCGGTGGCCGCCACCTTCCACGCGTCCGTCGGACTCACCTTGTTCTACGGCCTGTTCATCGCCGTCCCGGTCGGCGCGTTCATCGCCCTGCTGTGGCCGCGCCTCCCGTTCGTCCGGGCGATGAACCCGTCCATCCCCAAGGGCCTGGTCAGCGACCGTGTCTTCGAGGACGACGAGATGCCCGGCATGGGCTGGTCGCTGTCCGTCGCCCTGCTGCCCGTCGTCCTCATCGCCGGCGCCGCGGTGACCGACCTCGCCGCCTCCGGCGACAACGGCCTGCTGCACTTCATCGCGTTCATCGGATCCGCGCCGATCGCCCTGCTGCTCACCCTGCTCGTGGCGATCTGGGCGTTCGGCCCGCGCATCGGCCGCAGCCTCGCCGAGGTCAGCGCCTCGTGCAAGGAGGCCGCCCAGGCGATGGCGATGATCCTGCTCGTCATCGGCGCGGGCGGCGCCTTCAAGAACGTCCTCGTCGAGGGCGGCATCTCCGACTACATCAAGGACGCCACCGACGGCTGGTCGATCTCCCCGATCCTCCTGGCCTGGCTGATCGCGGCCATCCTCCGCATCGCCCTCGGCTCCGCGACCGTCGCCGTCGTCACCGCCTCCGGTGTGGCGCTGCCCCTGCTCGCCGGCAGTGGCGTCCACCCCGAGGTGATGGTGCTCGCCGTCTCCTGCGGCTCGATCGCCTTCTCCCACGTCAACGACCCGGGATTCTGGATGTTCAAGGAGTACTTCAACCTGTCCGTCCTCGACGCGATCAAGGCGCGCACCACGTACACGACGGTGCTCGCACTCCTCGGGCTGGGTGGTGTCCTGGTCCTGGAACCGGTCCTCGACGCCCTCAGCATCTGACCGACCTTCCTCCTCACGAGAACGGCATCCGCCAGCCATGACCCAGCCCGTCGTCACCAGCTTCGCCGTCTATCCGGTCGCCGGCCACGACTCGATGCTCCTCAACCTCTCCGGCGCGCATGCCCCGTACTTCACCCGCAACGTCGTCGTCATCGAGGACTCCGAAGGGCGTACGGGGCTCGGTGAGGTGCCCGGCGGCGAGAAGATCACCCGGACCCTGCGCGACGCCGAACGCCTCGTCGTCGGCGCGCGCGTGGGTGACTACAAGCGCGTCCTGCGTGCCATCGAGTCCGCCTTCGCCGACCGCGACACGGGCGGTCGCGGCGCCCAGACCTACGACCTGCGCACCACCGTCCACGCGGTCACCGCCGTCGAGTCGGCCCTTCTCGACCTGCTCGGCCAGCACCTCGAAGTCCCGGTCGCCGCCCTCCTCGGCGACGGGCAACAGCGCGACTCCGTACGGGTACTCGGCTACCTCTTCTACGTCGGCGACCCGGACCGGACCGACCTGGACCACGTCCGAGCCCCGGACGCGGACGTCGACTGGTACCGCATCCGGCACGAGGAGGCACTGACCCCCGAGGCGATCGTCCGGCAGGCCGAGGCCACCTACGACCACTACGGCTTCCGTGACTTCAAGCTCAAGGGCGGAGTCCTGCCCGGCGCGCAGGAGGTCAAGGCCGTCACCGCGCTCAAGGACCGCTTCCCCGAGGCGCGGATCACCCTCGACCCGAACGGCGCCTGGTCGCTGCGCGAGGCGGTCGAGCTGTGTCGTCCGCTCCTGGGCACCCTCGCCTATGCCGAGGACCCCTGCGGGGCCGAGGACGGCTATTCGGGGCGCGAGATCCTCGCGGAGTTCCGCCGGGCGACCGGGCTGCCCACGGCGACCAACATGATCGCCACGGACTGGCGTCAGCTGACCCACGCCCTGGCCCTGCAGTCGGTGTCCATCCCGCTCGCCGACCCGCACTTCTGGACCATGCAGGGCTCGGTGCGCGTCGCCCAGCTGTGCAACGCGATGGGGCTGACCTGGGGCTGCCACTCGAACAACCACTTCGACATCTCCCTGGCGATGATGGCCCACTGCGGTGCGGCAGCACCCGGCGAGTACAACGCCCTGGACACGCACTGGATCTGGCAGGAGGGGCTGGAGCGGCTCACCGCGGAGCCGCCGAGGATCGCCGGCGGCGAGGTCGCCGTACCGGACACGCCCGGACTCGGCATCCGGCTGGACATGGACCGGCTCCTGGCAGCACACGAGCTCCACGAGGAGAAGGCACTGTCGGGCCGGGACGACGCCGTCGGCATGCGGTACCTGATCGACGGCTGGACCTTCGACGCGAAGCGGCCCTGCCTCGTGCGCTGAACCTCGCCGGGTGCCGTCAGATCATGGTCAGGGCGCGTCGCGCTCGCTGTCCCGGGCCGGTTCGGTGACCGCGATGGTGCCCTGGGCCACGGCGCACAGGGTCGTGGTGCCGTCGGCGGCGACCGTCGTCAGATCGCAGCGGCACACCGCACGCGTACGGCCGGCCCGGATCACCCGGGCATGGGCGCGCAGGGTCTCGCCCTTCGCGGGGCGCAGGAAGTCGATGGTGAAACCGGCGGTCATCACACCGGAGCCGACCGCGGCGCCCGCGGCGAACGACAGCGCGTTGTCCGCCGCGTAGCCGAGCAGACCGCCGTGGGCGAAGCCGTGCTGCTGCAGCAGATCCTCACGGAGGTCCAGTTCGAGGGTCGCCTCGCCGTCGCCGAAGGCCGTCAGCCGGGCACCCAGCAGCACGCTGAAGGGTTGGGAGGCCAGCACCTTGCGGGCAAGGGGCAGGTCGAGGGTGTTGTCCACGAGACCACCGTCCACCGTCATCGTAAGTCACTTCACTAGTGAAGTGAGAATGGTGCCGCGCCGTACCGTCTGTCAACATCGGTCCATGCCCGAGCCCGATCAGCGACTGTTCTTCCTGCTCCAGCGGGCGGCGCACCAACTGCGCACCGCCACCGACCGGCGCCTGCTGGCCACCGCCGGGATCACCACGGCCCAGCTCGGCGCACTGTTCGCGATCCGTGACGAGCCGGGCATCACCCAGCAGGCGCTGGCCCGCGCCCTCGGGCTGCGCGAGTCCGCCGTCACCGGGCTGGTCGGCCGCCTCACCGCGGCGGATCTGGTCGCCAGAAGGGCGCATCCGCGGCAACACCGCGCCGTGGTGCTGGAGTTGACCGGCGACGGGGCCGCCGCACTCGACGCCGCGCAGCCGGAGGTCGACCGGTTCAACGCCGAGGCGCGGGCGCTGCTGGGCGAGGACGGGTTCACGCGGACGGCGGCGGCGATGCGCGCACTGGCCTCTTGGGAGTCGCCCCGACCCGCAGACCCGCCACTATCGTGAGGCCATGCACTCGACGCGGGTCTCCTGGCATGTGAACGCCTCGCGCGCGGCCGTCTACCGGGCACTGCTGGACGCTGACGCCGTCGAGAAGTGGCGGGTCCCGGACGGCATGACCGGGCATGTGCACGAGTTCGACGGGCGCGAAGGCGGGGCGTTCCGGGTCTCGCTCACCTATGACCTGCCGACCGGCGCCGGGAAGTCGGACGCACACACCGACACCTACCACGGCCGCTTCGTGCGGCTCGTGCCGGACGAGCAGGTCGTCGAGGAGGTCGAGTTCGAGACCGACGACCCCGCCCTGCGCGGCCTGATGACGATGACCACCACCCTCACCGACGCCGAGGGCGGCACGGACGTCCTCGTCGTGCACGAGGGAATCCCCGACGTGGTGCCGGCCGCGGACAACGAGACCGGTACGCGGATGGCGCTTGCGAACCTCGCCCGGCTGGTCGAGGCCGGATCACGGTGATCCGTTCCGGGAGTTACGTGATCTTTGCCTGGGGTTCGCCGCCCGTATGAAAGCGCTCGCTCTCATGGGTATGCATGGACACCGAACTGCTGTCAGGGTTGCGCGTCGACTACACCGACCAGGACGACCCCGTGCTGATCCGGCCGGACGGAAGTCCGGTGGACACGTGGCGCGAGAACTACCCGTACGACAAGCGCATGGAGCGCCCGGAGTACGAGTGGCACAAGCGCCTGCAGCAGATAGAACTGCTGAAGCTGCAGAGCTGGATCAAGGAGACAGGCCGCCGGCTCGTCATCGTCTTCGAGGGGCGCGACGCGGCCGGCAAGGGCGGCACGATCAAGCGGTTCACCGAGCACCTCAATCCGCGCGGCGCCCGGGTAGTGGCGCTGGAGAAGCCGACCGAGCGGGAGCGCGGGCAGTGGTACTTCCAGCGGTACGTCGAGCATCTGCCCACCGCGGGCGAGATCGTGCTGTTCGACCGGTCCTGGTACAACCGGGCCGGCGTGGAACGGGTGATGGGCTTCTGTACGGATGACGAGTACCGGCGCTTCATGCGGCAGGCGCCTGCCTTCGAGCGCATGCTCGTCGACGACGGAGTCGACCTGATCAAGTTCTGGTTCTCGGTGTCCCAGGGCGAGCAGCGCACCCGGTTCACCATCCGCCAGGTCGACCCCGTACGGCAGTGGAAGCTCAGCCCGATGGACCTGGCGTCGCTGGACCGCTGGGACGACTACACCGCCGCCAAGGTGGCCATGTTCCGCGAGACGGACACCGAGCACACGCCCTGGACCGTGGTGAAGAGCAACGACAAGAAGCGGGCGCGCGTCGAGGCGATGCGCAGGGTGCTGGCCTGCTTCGACTACAACGACAAGGACGAGGAAGTCGTCGGTACCGCCGACCCCCGGATCGTCGGCGCGGCCGCGGGCCTGCTGGAGGCGGGGGAGGACGATTCCTAGGCTCTAACGGCGGGGCAGCACCGTGACCCGGCGGAAGTTGCACTCGTCCCCTGCCGGACGCTTCCCGGCAGGGGACGGCACGCTCTGGTGGGCCTTGAGCGCGGCGCTGACCAGGCTCATCAGCAGATCGACGTCCGTGTCGCAGTCGAGATGCACCGTCACCCAGCCCGAGCCGGGGACCAGCCTGATCGCGGTGGACTCCTGGAGGTCGGCGTGGAAACGTCGGATGGCCGACACCGTCAGGTGCAGGTCCACGTCATGGTCGGAGTGGAAGTGCACGATCTCGCTTTGGACGGAGCGCAGTGCCCGCCCTGCACCGCAACTGGCCGGGCCCGAACTCAGATCGGGCCAGACTTCCAGTTGCTTCATGGCGCGCTGGGCCAGTGTCATGCCCCCATAGTCACCCGATCACCGCGTCGCAACCAGAGGTTGAGCAATTCGTAACCGGGGCGTGAGGTACCTCTCGGCCATCCTGGCCTAGTCGGGAGGGGTCGGCGTGTCGTGCGTGCGGTACATCGCCTGGACGTCCAGCTCCAGCTGGACCGTCGGCCCGACCACCGCGATTCCGCGGGCCAGCATGCTGCGCCAGTTCAGGGTGAAGTCCTCGCGGTGCAGCTCCGCCCTGGCCAGCGCCGCACACCGCAACTCCTCGCCGTAGCCGCCGTTGACCGACCCCAGGTAGGTGGTGTCCAGCTCCACCGAGCGGCTCACGCCGTGCATGGTGAGCGACCCCTGCAGTGTCCACTTGGCGCCGCCGCGGAAGGCGAAACGGGTGCTGGTGAAGTCGATGTACGGGTAGCGCTCGACGTCCAGGAAGTCGGCCGAACGCAGATGGTTGTCCCGGGTGTTGTTGCCCGTGGTGATGCCGGCCGCCTCGATGCGCACCGACACCTGGGAATCGGCCATGTCGGGCGCCACCCGTATGCCGCCGGTGAACCGCTCGAAGCGGCCGTGGACATGGGCCATGCCGACGTGCTTGGCGATGAACCGGATCGCCGTGTGCGGCGGGTCGAACAGCCAGGTGCCCGCAGTCGGCAGTTCCAGCTGCCGGCCCGACATCAGCTGGACCCGCGCGGCGGGCTGCGGCGCATCGGCGACGACGTCCAGCGACTCCCGGTGCGGTGTCAGCCCCTCGGCCGTGATCATGAGGCTGTAGCGGCCCGGCGGGAGCGCGGCGAAGAAGAGGCCGTACGGGTCCGTCGTACCGGACGCCACGACCTCGTGCGAATCCATCGCCGTCACGGTCACGTCGGCGCCGCGCATCGGCAGCCCGACCGGGTCCACGACCTCACGGCCCACGACGCCTGCACCGGCCGGCACGGGCAACGGGATTCCCGGCGCTCCTCGCGAGCGTCGACTCCCTCGGGAGTTTCGGCTCCTGAGTAGACCGAGGGGCATGCTGATCACCTTTCTTCCGTCGTGGGGGGATCTTCGAGCGTGGGGGGCAGGGGGTGTGTCAGTGGGCGCTGAGGTGAGGTCGGCGAGGGACGTCAGTGGGCGCCTGAGACCGGCGCCACGCCCTCGTACGCCGCCCGCAGCAGCGCGAGTACGCCGTCGGCGGTGACCGGGCGGGGGTTGGGGTACGCCTGGCCGGCAGTCTGCGCGGCAGCCGCCGCCAAGTCGGCCTCGGCGAGGCCCAGTTCGGCGAGCAAGCGGGGCGCGCCGAGGCGTCCCGCCAGTTCCCACAGGGCCGTCGGAGCGTCGGCCGCGTCCAGGGCGCGGGCCACGGTGGCGGCCGCGTCCGGGGCGGCGGGCGCGTTGTGGGCCAGGGCGTACGGCAGGACCACCGTGTGCGTCTCGGCGTGCGGGAGGCCGAAGCTGCCGCCCAGGACATGGCACAGCTTGTGGTGCAGGCCCATGGTGGTGGCGCCCAGGCAGGACCCGCACAGCCAGGCCCCGTACAGCGCGCGACCGCGTGCGGCCGTCGACGCCGGCTCCTCGGCCACCGCCGGGAGCGCCCGCGCCATCGCCCGAACGCCCTCCTCGGCCATCAGCGCGACGAGGGGCGAGGTGTCAGGGGCGTACAGGGCCTCGACGGCGTGTGCGAGCGCGTTGATTCCGCTGGTCACGGAGAGGGGCACGGGCAGGGAGAGGGTGAGCTCGGGGTCGTAGACCACACTGCGGGGCAGCACCTTCGGGTCGCGGCCGGTCCGCTTGGCCCCGTGCTCGGTCAGGCCCCAGACGGGGGTCATCTCCGAGCCCGAGTACGTGGAGGGCACCGCGATCAGCGGCAGTCCGGTGCGCAGGGCGATCGCCTTGCCGAGCCCGATCGACGAGCCGCCGCCCACCGCGACGCACCCGTCGGCGCCCGCCGCGCGAGCCGCCTGGACGGCCACGTCGGCGACCTCGACGGGGACGTGCATCCGCGCCCGGTCGTGCACACCGACGCAGGCCGGGCCGAGCGCGTCGGCGACCGCCCGCGCGATGTCCGCGCCCCGCGCCCCGCAGACCACCAGCACCCGCCGCAACCCCAGCCGCTCGACCTCGCCCGGCGTCGCGGACACCGCGGCCCCGGGCCGGAAGACGACCCGGACGGGCAGGGCGTCGTAGGAGAAGTCGAGGGCGTCGTTCACGACCGCTCCAGTACGAGGTCGAAGCGGGCGTGCCGGAACGGGTTCGGCACGCCGAACTCCCGTGCCGCAGACGGGTCGTCGACCGGGGCGAAGTCGGTGACGAGGCCCGGCTTGACGGCGAACACCGCGTCCGAGTCCAGGTAGTCGCTGCCCGCCACGAAGATGTGCGTGGTCACCGGGGTGTGTCCGTCGGCCGAGACGATGAAGTGGATGTGCGCGGGCCGGTAGGGGTGCCGTCCGGTGGCCCGCAGCAGCGCGCCGACCGGTCCGTCCGTCGGGATCGGGTACGGGCTCGGCACGCACGTACGGAACCGGAACCGTCCCTCGCCGTCCGCGATGAACAGGCCGCGGCCGTTGCCCGGAGGCTGAACGTCCGGCTGCTGCACGTCGTAGAAGCCGTTGCCGTCGGCCTGCCACACGTCGACGACCGCGCCGGGCAGCGGGCCGCCGTCCCGCGACAGCACGCGCCCGCTGACCACGCACGGCTCGCCATCGCCGACCAGGTCGATGTTCGCGCCGAGCGCGCGCACCGGCGACTCGGTCATGTGGAACGGACCGAGGACCGTCGACTCGGTGGCGCCGGGACCGTGCCGCTCGTTGATCGTCTCGAGGAGCATCGACAGGCCGAGCACGTCCGACAGCATGATGAACTCCTGCCGGGTCCGCGTGCACGCCTGCCCGGTCGCCGTCAGGAACCCGACCGCCCGCTCCCACTCCTCCTGCGTCAGCCGCGACTCCCGGGCGAAGGCGTGCAGATGCCGGATCAGGCCGGTCAGCAGCTCCCGCAGGCGGGGGTCGTCCGTGCCCCGCAGACTCGCGACGACCTCGTCGGTGACCGTGTCCGGCGCGTCACCGGTCATGTCGGCTCCTTCCCGGGCTTCTTGTCGTGCGGCTGCCCGTCCCGCGGCTTCATGTCCTACTTCGGCTTCCAGTCCTTCTTCGGCTTCCTGGACGTCCATCTCAACCGTGCCCGAGAATCCGCCGCAGTGCGTCGGTGAGCAACCGTTCCGCGTCCACGGCCGCGTCGGCGTGCCGGAACGCCACATACCCGTCGGGGCGTACGAGGAGCGCGCCCGCGTCGGAGATCTCGCTCAGGCCGGCCCAGTCGCCGTAGGGGTCCTCGAACTCCCGGCCCGGTCCGATGACGACCGTGGCGATGTCGAGGGGCTGCGCCTCGGCCGCCCGCAGCCACGTCTCGCCGCCGATGCCGGTGAGCAGGGTGAAGCGGCCCTTGCCGACCGTGTCGAGGGTGGACAGGGTCCGGGTCCCGGAGGTGATCCAGGCGTGCGGGAGCTTGGCGCCGGGGCGGGAGGAGGGCTGGTGGTGCAGTTCGGGATCGCGGGTGAAGCCGGGGTCGGGCGTGCCGTCGGGGACGACCGCCTCGGAGGTGTAGCGCTGGTTGAGGTCGACGCCGTGCGCGTTGAACTCGTACGCCTTGAAGGCGATCGCCTCGCGCAGCGCGGCCCGCTGCCCGGCCGCCGCCTCGGTGGTGTCCTTGCGGGCGGCGATGTTGGCCCACAACTGCCCGGGCGTCTGCGGCGACAGCCCGTCGAGCGCCTCGAAGATCGGGGCGGTCTCGGCTATGGACTTGTTGGCGCGGGTGACGATCTGCCTGCCGACCGGAGCGCGCTCGGCGTCGTAGGTGTCGAGGAGTCGCGGCGAGGCGACGCCGTCGAGGACGAGCTTCAGCTTCCAGGCCAGGTTGTGGGAGTCCTGGATGGAGGTGTTGGAGCCGAGCCCGTTGGACGGCGGGTGGCGGTGCACGGCGTCACCGGCGCAGAGGACCCGGCCGTTGGCATAGGTCTCCGCGTACATCTCGTTGACCGTCCACGCCGAGGACGACTTGATGGTCACCGGAATCCCGTCGTCGCCGACCAACTGGCGTACGACGGACAGGGCGTACTCCTCGGTTAGGTCCGGGGCGCCGGCCGTCACGTCGTAGCCCCACACGATCAGCCACTCGTTCCAGGGCCGTACGCAGCGCACCAGGCCCGCGCCGATGCCGCCGACCGTGGCGCCGGGCGCGAGGACCCAGTACAGGGTGGAGGGGCGGTGCGCGGTGTACTTGCTCAGGTCCGCGTCGAAGACGATGTTGATGCTGCCCGCGACGCCCATCTGTCCGCCCATCGGCAGCCCGGCGTCCTCGGCGACCTTGGAACGGCCGCCGTCGGCGCCGATCAGGTACTTGGCGCGAATCGCGTACTCGTCGCCGCGCAGCCGGTCCTCGACGGTGACCGTGACGCCGCCCTCGTCCTGGACGAAGGACTTGTAGACCGTGCTGAACCGGAGGTCCGTGCCGCGCGCGACCGCCGCGTTCACCAGCACCGGCTCCATCAGGTGCTGCGGCATGTCGCACATCCGCGTCGGGCCGGCCAGCTCGTGCGCCGCCTGCACGAGCGGGTCGTTGCCCCAGGAGCGCACCCTGCCGAGCTCGTCGCCCGCAAGGCTCGTGCAGAACGTCGTGTTGCCCATCAGGTGCTGGGGCGTCGCCTTGGCGATGACCTCCTGCTCGACGCCCAGGTCGCGCAGCACCTCCATGGTCCGCTGGTTGGTGATGTGCGCGCGTGGCGTGTCGGCGAGGCTCGCGTACTGGGTGACGACCATGTTGCGCACGCCGTAGGTGCTCAGCGCCAGCGCGGCCGACGCGCCCGCCGGGCCGCTGCCCACGATCAGTACGTCGGTCTCGACAACGGTGTGCACGACAGAAAGCTCCAGGGGGCGAGTCAGGGGTGAGCAAGCAGATGAGCCAGGGGACTGGCCCGGATTCGGGCAGGCGCCGAGAATCGAGGACGGACCCATGCCTTTCAAGATCATGGAGTGCCGCGGTCGGTCATGGGTGTCTCAATACGAGACAACCTCCGCTGCACATCCCGCCGTCGCCGCGTGCGCGTCGCCCCGGATACGGTGAGGGGCGCCATGACCACCGCGGAACATCCTCCTGCCCTCGCCCCTCTCCGCCATGCCCGCGAACGGTTCCTGTCGGGCCGCCCGCTCCCGGCCGGCGTGCCGGACGACGTCGTCGCCGCCTGGCGGCGTGCCCGGTTCTTCGGCGTACGGCCCGATCTCGACGGCCCGGTACGGGAGTCGGCCCACCCCGTCGACTCGCCCCTGCTGGAGGCCGCGCGTCCGGTGCTCGCCCGGATCGCCCCGGCCCTGGACGCCGGACGCTCGGCGCTCGTGCTCACGGACGAACGGCTGAGGGTGCTGTGGTCGACCGGCAGCGCCCCCGGCGACGACACCTGCAGCGACCTGTCCGAGCGCGAGGTCGGCCACAACAGCGCCGCGCTCGCCCTGCGCACCCGGCGCCGGGCCGAGGTGCACGGACCCGAGCACTTCCTCGACGTGTGGCAGGACGTCTCCGCGGTCAGCGTGCCGCTGCTGGCCCCGGATTCGGAACAGGTGCTCGGCACGGTGACGGTCGCCTCCGGTCTGTGCGCGGGCTGCCGACCACACCCCGGCGCCGCCCTCGCCGAGGCGGCCGCCGCGGCGGTGGAGGCCGAACTGCGGGCACGCGCGCGTACCGCGGAACGGGCGCTGCTCGACGCATACGAGCGGGCCGCGCCGGGACGCGAACGAGCGGTCGTCGCGCTGGACGGCCGGAACCGCCTGATCAGCGAGGCGGCGGCACGCCTGGCCTCGCCGCAGGTGCTGGAGGCGCTTGAGCGGGGTGCGCGGGCGTGGGGGAGGGGGACCGGCGAGTCGTACGAGGTCTCGCTTCCCGAGGACGCGGGGTGCAGTGTCGAGATCACTCCGGTACGGCATGCGGGGTGCGCCGTCGGCCTGGTCGCCGTACTCGCGCCACGTTCCGCGGAGCCGGTGCCGGAGCCCGTGCCGCGTCCGGGGAGCGAGTTGACCGGGAACTCGGTGCCGTGGCGGCACGCTGTCGCGCGGGCCACGGCCCTGGCCCGGACTGCGGGGCCCTTGCTCGTCGTCGGCGAACGGGGAACCGGCAAGACCACGCTGGCCCTCGAACTGCTCGACGGCACGGCCCCCTTGGTCATGGACGCCGCCGAAGCACCCGAACTCGGCCTCAAGGATGACGCGCGTGGCGAGACGGGGGCCGCCCCGGCCGAAGGCTGGGGGAGGGCCGGTGACCGGCCTCTGCTGCTGCGGCACGCCGAACGGCTCGCTCAGCCCGACGTCGCCGCTCTCAACTCCCTCCTGGACGAGCGCCCCGACGCCCGCCTGGTGGTCACCTACACGCCCGGAACCTCACCCGGCCCCTGCCTCCAGCGCCTCCTCGACACCCTCGCGGCCCGCTCGGTGACCCTGCCGGCGTTGCGGGAACGCGCCGAGGACATCAGGGAGCTGCTGCCCGCCCTCGTGCCGGCGCCCGCACCCGGCAGCCCGCCGCTGACCTGGTCGCTGGACGCGCTGCGGGCGCTGGAGCGGCATCCCTGGCCCGGCAACGTCACCGAACTCGCCCACCTCGTGCGGGCGTTGGCGCGTCAGCGGCGGGTCCGCGGACCGGTGCGGCGGAGCGAACTGCCCGATCCCGTCCGGGAAGGGCCCGCGGGACGGAACCTCAGCCCGATGGAGCTCGCCGAACGCGCCGCGATCCTGGAGGCGCTGCGCCGGCACGGCGGCAACAAGGCGCGCGCCGCGGCGGCGTTGGGCATCGCCCGGGCGACCCTCTACCGGAAACTGCGGGAGTACCAGGGGCGGGATGCCGGGATCCGGGGTGGGATGCCGTGATCGGGGAGCGGGATGCTGCGATCGGGAGCGGGAAGTTGTGCTCGGCCCCCGGGCCGGAGCCGGACAGGTCCGGACGGGCCGGGGCGAGACCGTGCGGGGCGGGGCGCTCTGATCGATCCCCGCCCCCGACCGTCCTCAGCGTGCGCCGGTCCAGTTGTGCGCCACGTCGATCACGATCCGGCCGTCGGTCACCGACACCCGGAACGGCAGCCGCGCCCGGACGCCGAGCCCGATCTGCGTGTCCCCTTCGAAGCTGCCGACGAACCGGCCGTCCCTGAAGGTGCGGTATCCCGTGAGGTCCACGCCCTTGAGACGCTGACCGGCTCGCACGGGATACGTGGGCTTCCCGGTGTCGGGGTCGTAGGCGGGTGCGGTGACTCGCACCTCGAGGACGGCTCCGCCGCCGACGGCGATGTGGTTGCCCGAACCGTCCTGATAGACGCGACTGACGTACTGGACGGAATAGCCCAGGTCGCCGCTGCCCGCGCCGGGGACGTCGACGACCATGCGGTCGAAGCAGGCGTGCCGGCCGGTCCGGACGTTCGTCACCGACTCCGTCGTGGCGGCGGAGCGGGTCTCGGCCTGGCTGCCCCAGCCGGTGGGGCAGGCCGTGGCGGCCTGGCTGGTGCGGGCGGGGGCTGCGCCGGCAGGGACCGCCGCCACTCCCAAGGTGATGCCCATGAGCGCGGCTGTCGCCCATGCAGTTCGCTTTTGTACCATTGCGTCCCCCGGGGAGGCTAAGTGTCTGATATCTGGTGAGACACCCGGGTGGCGTCAATGGTTGCATTCCTCGCGAGAGATGGCAGGAATCAACCGGAAGATGGCGAGAGCGCCGATGACCAGCGCCCACACCAGGATGGGGAATGCCGCCACTCGTTCCATTCCGCCCATGCCGAGGCCCAGGTACCGCTCGGAGAGGAAGAGCCCGAGGGCCGTGATCGCGACGACTCCCAGCAGCCCGGTCAGCCGCCTCAGCGCCCGAGGCACGCTGCCCGCCAGGCCGGCCCCGGCCAGCGTCAGGCCGATATTGCCGGCCCCCATGACCAGCAGGGCGCCCAGCGCGTGTTGGTTCTCGTCGACGTCGGAGGGAGCCAGCCCGGCGAGCACGAAGCCGACACCTCCGCCCGCCAGCAGCAGCCTGGCCGACACTCCCGCCGCGCCCTTGCGCCAGAGGGGCCCGGTGAGCGCGGCGCCGACCGCGAGCAGTGCGCCGAGCGCGATGAACGAACCGTTCATCAGTCCGTGCTCGGGCGAGCAGATGTACCTCGGTTCGGGATCCGACTGCAGGGCGCAGTGGACGTTGCCCAGGTCGCTGATGTTGTTCCGGGCCCAGCTGTACACCGGGCTGTGCCACGCGGACTCCACGACCACGTGCAGTACGAAGAACTGGGCGACCCCGACGACCCAAGCGAAGTATCCGAGCCGGGCGAAGTATTTGGGCCGAGCGATGTAGTCGCGCCGGTCCGAGGGGCCGGACCGGTCCGAGGAGCCGCTCCGTGTGGGCGGGCCCGGTCTCATGACGTCACTGTTCCGATTCCTCAACTTGCATGCCTTTCCCCGTAGTTCGTCCGCACAAGCCGATCACGTGTCGTGGGTCCGGGACATGCCGGACGACCCCCGGAACGGGGTGGGGGCAACCCCAGGTCGACGATCTCGGCGGGAACCGACGCCGGGGCCCGGACGTTCCATGAAGTACCTGGGCGACTCACGGGGGTCGTGTGTGTACGAGTGGGGGAGCGACGTGGCACAGGTGCTGGTCATCGGGGGCGGGATCGCGGGCGCGGGGGCGGCTCTGGCGCTGGACAAGGCCGGATTCGACGTCGTCGTGTACGAGGCGCACCCCGACTCCGCCGAGGACATCGGCGCGTTCCTCACGCTGGCGAGCAACGGCATGCGCGCCCTGGCTCAGCTGGACGCCTCGGCCGCGGTGACCGCGATCGGCTTCCCGCTGACCTCGATGCGGGTCCTGGACGACACGGGCACCCAGCTGGCCCAGGTGCCGCTCGGCGAGGCCGGCACGCCGCACCTGCAGTACCGCTGTCTGCGGCGCGGCGACCTCAACTCCGCCTTGCAGGCCGAGGTCACGCGCCGCGGCATCGACATCCGGCACGGCGCGCGCCTGATGTCGGTCGTCGAAGGCCAGGGCGGCGTCACCGCCCACTTCGCCGACGGCAGCACGGCGACCGGCGATCTGCTCGTCGGGGCCGACGGCCTCAACTCCACCGTCCGCCGCCTCATCTCCCCCGACGCCCGGCCGGTCCACGCCGGGCAGTACGTCTTCTACGGCTACACCGGCGCCGCATCCGGTCCGGGCCGGCCCGACACCATCACGATGGTGCGCGGCAGCTCCGTCGCCTTCGGGTACGCGGTGTCGCCGGACGGGGAGACGTACTGGTTCGCCCGTGTCACCGACGAGCCTTTGGCCGCCGACGCCATCGCGCAGGGCACCCCCGCCCAATGGCGCGACCTGCTCCTGCCGCTGCTGCGCAAGGACTCGACCCCCGCCGCCGACCTGGTAGCAGCCACCCCCGACCACCTCATGGTCACCAACGCCACCGAACTCCCCACCGGAACACCCTGGCGCTCGGGCCGGACCCTGATCATCGGCGACGCGGCCCACGCGGCGTCCCCCGCCACCGGGCAGGGCGCCTCGATGGCGCTGGAGGACGCCGTGGTCCTCGCCAAGTCGCTGCGGGACGCCCCGGACACCGACTCCGCGCTGTCCCTCTACGAGACCCTCCGCCGCCCTCGCGTGGAACACAACATCACCGTGAGCGGCAACATCTCCCGCGGTGCCCACACCCCGTCGGGCCCCGGCCCCCGGGGCGCGAGTGCGGACCGGCCGGGCGACGACGATCTCATACGGCACCTGGAGTGGAGCACCGACCTCTCACAACTCGCGCCGTAGCCCGAAGGAACGACCAGCCGACGCAACCTCGCGGTGCACCGACCCCTCATACAGGTCGAACCAGTCCGGTTCGCGGAGAGGAGCGCCTGTTGGCCCGTCAGTTGTCCCGTCGACAGTTCGTGGTCTATTCGCTCGCGGCGACCACTCTGACCGTCGCGGCACCGCTCGGCTGTGACTCCGCGAGTGCGGAGGGCTCCGAGCGAACCGTGGACGGCGACCGCCGGTCCTCCGACGTCCTGGTCACCGGCACCGACGCGGAGATGCTGGTCCTGGAGGTCACTCCGGCCAACAAGGTCGTCGTACGGCTGCCCCGCGTCGAGGTCGGCCAGGGCGTCACCACCGCCGTCGCGATGCTGATCGCCGAGGAACTGGACGCCCGGCTCGCCGACGTGGACATCCCGCTCGCGGATGCCCGCAACGAGGGCAACCAGTTCACCGGCGGCTCCAGTTCGGTCAGTTCGCTGTACGGACCGGCGCGGAAGCTGGCCGCCACCGCCCGCGCCAAGCTGGTGACCGCTGCCGCCCGCCGCTGGCACGTCCCCGCGCGGACCCTGCGCACCCGGGGCACGAGAGTCTTCGCACCGGACGGGCGCTCGGCCACCTTCGGCTCGCTGACCAGGAGCGCCGCCCGGATCACACGGCCGACCGTGCCGACCGATCCGAAGCCGGCGTCGAAGCACCGGGTGATCGGGCGCCCGACGACCCGGATCGACGCCCGCGAACTCATCACCGGCAAGGCGAAGTACACCGGAGACCTCACGGCGGCCGGGGCCGAGCCGACGGTCGTGGCCCGGCCGCCGACGATCGGCGGGAAGGTCCTCTCGGTCGACTCTGCGGCAGCCCGGGCCATGCCCGGTGTCCACGCGGTCGTCCAGATCGACGGTGGTGTGGCCGTGGTCGCGGAGACCTTCCACCACGCCTTCCAGGCCAGGGACGCCCTCCGGATCAAGTGGGCGCCCGGCCCGCTGGCGAACCTCTCCGACTCCGGCATCCGCTCCCGGCTGCGCGCCGCGGTCCCGAAGCTGGGGGACCCGCCGCGCGGGTCGGCGCAGACCGAGGCCGAGTTCGAGTTCGCCTTCGTCAGCCACGCGCCGATGGAGGTCCTCACCGCCGTGGCGGACGTACGCGCCGGGCGGGCCGAGATCTGGTTCTCCTCCCAGACCCCGACGTCCGCGCGCGAGGACATCGCGGCGCGGCTCGGCCTGCCGGTGTCGAAGGTGCAGGTCCATGTGGTGCGCGGCGGCGGCTCGTTCGGACGGCGCCTGAACCATGACGCCGCGATCGAGGCGGCTCTGATCTCCAAGAAGGCGCGCCGGCCGGTCAAGCTCATGTGGAGCAGGGAGGACGACATCCGGCACGGCAGGATGCGCCCGGCCTCCCATCACCGGATCCGGGCCAGCCATGCGCGGGGCAGGGTGGTCGCCTTCGCCCACGCGACGGCCTCGGTCAGCGAGTTCTTCGAGGAGCGGGGGCTGTCCACACAGGGAGGCGTGAATCCCACCCAAGTAGGCCTGCGTTCCCCTCAAGGTGGCGTCGGTCCCGCTCAAGGCGCCGCACGCTCGGCCGTCCGCGCCCCCGCCGCTGCCCCGCTCCCCAGCGACAGTGGCCTCTACAACTTCGGCCGTCTCTCCGGGAACTCGGGCTCGGTCGACCTGGCGATCCCCCTCGGCGCCTGGCGCTCGGTGGACTCCGGCACGGTGCGCACCGCCGAGGAGATCGTCGTCGACGAGGTCGCCCGCAGCCTCGGCAAGGACCCCGTGGCCCTCCGCCGTACGACACTGCGGAGCAAGACCGTCAGGGCCGTACTGGACAAGGTCGCGACCGTCGGGAAGTGGGGCCGGACCATGCCGCGGGGGCACGCCCAGGGTGTCGCGGTCCACGAGGAGTACGACTCCTGTGTGGCCTGCCTGGTCGAGATCGACGCCGTCGACCCGAAGAACCCCCGGGTCACCAAGGTGGTGATGGCGGCCGACGTGGGAACGGCAGTCAACCCGCGCGGCCTGGAGGCGCAGCTCATGGGCACGGCCGTCGACGGCATCTCCACCATCCTCCGCGCCGGCCTGCACATCGACCGGGGCGCCGTCCGGGAGAGCAGCTTCGCCGACTTCCACTACGCCCGTCAGCGGCACGCCCCGCAGCACTTCGAGGCGCACATCATGCCCTCCCGGCGCGCTCCCGGCGGCGCCGGTGAACTCGGCGTCCCGGCCGCGTCCGGCGCCGTCGCCAACGCCTACGCACGGGCGACCGGCACCAAGCCGCGCCGTTTCCCCCTCAACTTCTGAGCCACCCGAGAAGGTACCGATGCCGTCCTACTCCTTCACCCTCAACGGCAAGCGGGTCACCGTCGAGGCCCCCGCCGACATGCCCCTGCTGTGGGTGCTGCGTGACCTGCTGAACGTCACCGGCCCCAAGTACGGCTGTGGCGTGGGCGCCTGCCGTGCCTGCACCAGCCATCTCGACGGCGACGAGATCCAGCCCTGCGTCGTTCCGGTCGCCGACTGCGCCGGCCGTGCGGTCACCACCATCGAGGGCCTGGCCGACGGTGAGCGCCTCCACCCGGTCCAACAGGCCTGGCTCGACTGCGACGTCGCCCAGTGCGGCTTCTGCCAGCCGGGCCAGATCATGGCCACGGCCGCGCTGCTGAAGAAGACGCCCCGGCCGACGGACGAGGACATCGACCGGATCGAGAACGTCTGCCGCTGCGGTACGTACGCCAGGATCCGCGAGGCGATCAAGAAGGCCGCCGCCAACAGCTGACCTGATGGGTGGCTTCGGTACGGCAGGAGGCCGCCGTACCCTGTGGCCGTGTACGACTCCTTCGACGGCTCCGGCGCCACGGCCGCGCGCTTCACCGGACTTCCGGTCACCGGGGAACGCCGGCTCTCCGCAACGCTCGCCGAAGTCACCCTCGCCGACGGGCAGGTCGTGATGGTCAAACGCGGCGAAGGCGACGGCGCCGCACAGGCCGAGGCGGCCGGGCTGCGCTGGCTGGCCGACGCCGGCACGGTCCGTATCCCCGCCGTGCATGGCCAGGACGGGCAGTGGCTGGTCACGGAACGGGTGGCGACCGGCCCTCCCACCACCGACGCGGCCGAGCGGTTCGGACGCGATCTGGCCGCACTGCACGCCACCGGCGCACCGGCGTTCGGCGCCGCGCCGCCCGGCGGCCCAGAGGACGCGTACATCGGGCTCGCCCCGATGCGCAACGTCACCGGCCCGGACTGGCCGCACTGGTACGCCGAGCACCGGGTGCTGCCGTATCTGCGCCGCGCTGTCGACGACGGCACGGTCCGTGGCCCGGAGGCGTCCGTGATCGAGCGGGTCTGCGAGCGGCTCCCCGAACTGGCGGGCCCCGCCGAGCCGCCCGCCCGGCTGCACGGCGACCTGTGGAACGGCAACGTCCTGTGGGGCGCCGACGGGCACGTCTGGCTGATCGACCCGGCCGCGCACGGCGGCCACCGCGAGACCGACCTGGCCATGCTCCACCTCTTCGGCTGCCCCCACCTGGACCGGGTCCTGGTCGGCTACCAGGAGGCGGCGCCCCTCGCCGCCGGCTGGTCCGAGCGGATCGGCCTCCACCAGCTCTTCCCGCTGCTGGTGCACACCGTGCTCTTCGGCCGCGGCTACGCCGGGCAGGCCATGACGGCGGCCGAGGCAGCCCTGCGCAGTTGACGGCGCACGGACCGCAAAAGTGCTGTGATGGTCAGTCAGCTCCAGCTGCCGGAGGGCCCGTTGGGGTTCCCCTGCGGCACGGGGCGGCCCGTGAACGCGTCCAGCAGGAGCCGGTCGGCGAGCGGGCGGTCCAGCTCGACGGTCACCTTCTTCGCACGCAGGTCGGACGTGCACAGGCCTTCCTCCATGCCGACGACGTAGCCGGACAGGACCACGCTGCCGGCCGTTTCCAGCACGTCCACGGCGGGTCCGTCGTCGCAGGACCCGTGGTGGGCCAGCACGGTGACGGAGCGGCCGTCCGCGGCCACCTCGACCAGCCGGTTGAGCTCCCACAGATTTTCGGTGGGGGTGTCCCGGACCGGCCCGATGGGCGGCTTGGGAAGCTTCGAGGGCCTCACGGCGACCCGCTTGAGCGGGGTGTCGTAGCCCTCGACGGTGAACAGCCAGGCGGGGACGGTGGCCGGGCCGCGGCTCGTGACCAGCGTCGTCTCGCCCAGCTTCGCCCCGGTCACGACGAGGCGCGGCGCGGGCGCGTCCGTGCGGTCCACCGTCTGGTACGCCTCCCGCGCCCCCATGAGCGGCAGCGTGAGCGAACCGCCGCCCCGCCACGTCACCTTCCCTTCCCTCTGCTCGGAGCCGGGGAGGTCGCCGCGCAGCTCGAAGTTCTGGCGTTCGTAGGCCTTCTTGTCGTTCTCGTCGTGGAAGGCGTCCTCGGGCGGCTGCACCGCGTCCGCCATCGGGAAGTAGCCCTTGAGCCAGGCGTCGGCGGCCGGTGAACCGTCCCAGGCCTCGGCGACCTCGTGGGCGCGGGCCCTGGTCTCCGGGGGCGGGTCCGCGTCGTCGGAGCCTGCCGTGACGGTGCCGCATCCGGCGGCGAGCAGGCCGAGGGTGGTGAGCAGCGAGGCGGTGCGTGAATCGGTCGTACGCATGGATCCCCCTGAACGGACAGCGGCAGGCGCGGGAAGGGCGGTGCCGCAGCCGCCCGACACTGTGACGCACGGAGGGCGGGCCGCGTTCGGTCACACCGGGGGACCGGTTGTCAGATCACGGCTTCGGCGCGCAGGGCCTCGATCTCCTCGCCGGTACGGCCGAGTTCGGTGAGGATCGCCTCCGTGTGCTCGCCCACCGCCGGGACCGGGTCCATGCGCGCGGGCAGTCCCGCGAGGTCGGCCGGCGGGAGCAGGGCCTGCACCGTCGCGCCGCCGGGTACGGTCACGTCGTGCCAGCGCTCGCGGGCGGCGAGGACCGGGTGATCCAGGAACGCGGTGACGTCGTTGACCCCGGCGCAGGCGATGCCGATGGACTCCAGCTCCTTGAGGATCTCCTCGGCGGCGGAGCGGGCGCAGCGCTCGGCGACGACGGCGTTGACCTCATCCCGGTGCGCCACCCGCGCGGAGCTGGTGGCGAAGCGCGGGTCGTCGGTCAGCTCGGGCCGGCTCAGGAACCGATCGCACAGGACGGCCCACTCGCGCTCGTTCTGGATGGAGAACAGCACCTCCCTGCCGTCGGCGGCCGGGTAGGCACCGTAGGGAGCGAGGGTGGGGTGCTGGGTGCCAAGCCGTGGAGGCTGGATGCCGCCGTACCGGGTGTAGTTGGCGGGCTGGCCCATCCACTCGGCCAGCGCTTCGAACAGGGACACCTCCACGGGGTGGGCCGTGCCGGTGGTGGCCCGCGTGAAGAGGGCGGTGAGGATGCCGCTGTAGGCGTACATCCCGGCCGCGATGTCGGCGACGGAGATCCCGACGCGCGCGGTCTCGTCGGGGGTCCCGGTCAGCGACACGAGCCCGGTCTGGCACTGCACCAGCAGGTCGTACGACTTGCGGTCGGCCCATGGCCCGGACGTGCCGTATCCGGAGATCGTGCACGGGATCAGCCGCGGCCGGCGCGCGCCGAGCGCCTCGACGCCCAGGCCGAGGCGGTCGGCGGCGCCCGGCGCCAGGTTCTGCACGAACACGTCGGCGTCGTCGAGGAGCCGGTGCAGGATCTCGCGGCCACGCGGATCCTTGAGGTCCAGCGTCAGGGACTCCTTGGACCGGTTGAGCCACACGAAGTAGCTGGAGTGACCGTGCACCGTCGTGTCGTACCGGCGCGCGAAGTCCCCCTCCCCGGGCCGCTCGACCTTGATCACGCGTGCGCCGAGATCGGCGAGCTGTCGGGTGGCGTACGGGGCGGCCACGGCCTGCTCCAGGCTGACCACGGTGATGCCGGACAGGGGAAGGTGTGGCGCGCTCATGGGGCCATGTCTACGGCGACATCGGAGATCGCGTCAATGCCGGGGCCGAGCGGTGGATGGGCACGTGAATGCGGATGCATATATTGCGTATGCCGGTAACAGTCGTGTGGTTACATGGGCTTCATGAAGGCCATCACACTGCAGCACTACGGTCAGCCCGAGGATCTGAAGCTGGTGGAGCACCCCGACCCCAAGGTGGCTCCGGGCGAGGTCCTCATCCGCGTGAAGGCCGCCGGGGTCAACCCGGTGGACTGGAAGGTCGGGGCGGGGTACCTCGACCCGCTCATGGAGACCCACTTCCCCATGATTCCCGGCTGGGACGTCTCCGGAGTCGTCGAACGGGTCGGCCTGGACGTCGACGAGTTCGCACCCGGTGACGAGGTGTACGGCTATGTCCGCAAGGACTCCGTGCAGCTCGGCACCTATGCCGAGCTGGTGTCCGCGAACGTGCGGCTGATCGCGCGCAAGCCGGCCTCGCTCAGCTGGGAGCAGGCGGCGGGCGTGCCGCTGGCGGGACTGACCGCCTATCAGTCGATCAAGCGCGTGGGCGTATGTGAGGGCGAGACGGTCCTGGTGCACGCGGCGGCCGGCGGGGTCGGCATCTTCGGCGTGCAGATCGCCGTCGCGCTCGGCGCCCGGGTCATCGGCACCGCGAGCGAGCGCAACCACGACTTCGTCCGGGAACTCGGCGCCGAGCCGGTGACCTACGGCGACGGCCTGGCCGACCGGCTTCGCGAGCTGGCCCCGGACGGCGTCGACGCGGCGCTCGACTTCGTCGGGGGCGACGCCGTGGACGTGTCCCAGCAGGTCCTCAAGCAGCGTGACCGGGTGGTGTCCATCGCCGACCCGGACGTCCTGGCGAAGGGCGGCCACGTCCTGTGGGTGCGCCCCGACTCGGCCGATCTGACGGCCCTCGGCGAACTGGCCGACGCGGGCCGCCTCGCCGTCCACGTCGACCGGGTGCTCCCACTCGCCGAGGCCGCCGAGGCCTGGCGGATCAGCAGTGCGGGGCGCGTGCGCGGAAAGCTGGTGCTGGCGGTCGGGGAGCAGGGGTAGCGCGAAGCGGGGCCCTCAGACGGGGATGCGGAGCGTCTCGACGGCCCGGACCAGTGGGGCCAGCTCGGGGTTCGTGGCGGCCTCGTCGAGGGCCTGGCGCAGCGCCTTGTCGTTGGTGGGCCGTGCCTCGTCGAGGAGCCTCAGGCCTGCTTCGGTGACGTCGGTGTAGATGCCGCGGCGGTCGGTGGGGCAGAGGTAGCGGGAGAGCAGGCCGCGGTCCTCGAGCCGGGTGACGAGCCGGGTGGTGGCGCTCTGGCTGAGGACGACGGCGTCGGCGACCTGCTTCATCTGCAGATGGCCGCCTTCGCCGCTGTGCTGACGGCTGAGCACGTCGAGCAGGGAGTACTCGCGCACGCTCAGGTCGTGCCCGGTCTGCAGGGCGCGCTCGATGTGCGCCTCGATCCTCCCGTGCAGCAGGGAGAGCGCGCACCAGCCCTGGGCGAGCGCGGTGAGCGCGGGGTCCGTGGCGGTCATGGCGCCGGAGTCCTCCGTCCCGAGATGAATGACCTCCAGGATAGGCCATCCGTGAAATTTCCGGCGAGTGCGCGTATAGCGCGCATGCAAGCAGTGGGGCGGCCGGCGGCTGAAACTCCGTGGCTGCCGAGGCCGGGCCGTGGATATCGTCACCGCTCATGCGCAGCCCGACCTCAACCACCACCCTGTGGCGACCCACCGGCCCCAAGGAGCTGGACCTGGTTCGCGAGCTGAACTGGCGAGCCTGGCCACCGAGACTGCCCGAGCAGCCGATCTTCTACCCGGTGCTCAACGAGGACTACGCCGTGAAGATCGCCCGGGACTGGAACGTCAAGCACGACGGCGCCGGCTTCGTGACCCGGTTCGAGGTCGATTCGGAGTTCCTGAGCCGCTACCCGGTCCAGCAGGCGGGCGGCGAGACGATCCTCGAACTGTGGGTGCCGGCCGAGGAATTGGACGAGTTCAACGCCCACATCGTCGGCACGATCGAGGTCGTTCACGAGTTCCGGTGACGGTGGCCACGGCCGTCAGGGGGTGCCTTCGCCGGCATGGTCCAGAAGGCCCCGCTGATTCCGCACCAGGTGCCGCATGGCCAGTGCCAGACCCAGCCGGAATCTGCCCTGCGGAGTACGCAGGGGCCAGCCCAGCAGGTGCTCGGCGTGGGCCAGTCGCTCCTGGAGCGTGGAGTGGTGGACGTTGATCTCGGACGCCGCCGCCCGCAGGCTCACCGTCGAGGCGACCGCGTGCAGCGTGGCGAGCAGCCAGGGCGCGGCCGCCGCAGCCGCCTCCAGGGCCTGTACGTCGGGCGGCGGCTCGGCGCCCGGCAGTACGAGGTCGGCGAGAAGGGCGATGCTGCCCAGCTCGTCGGCGTGGACGACGCCGGGGCCGGGGTCCTGCGCGGTGCCCTCGGCCGTGAACCGCAGCGCGACGCGGGCCTGCGACCAGGAGCGCGGCAGGTCGAGCACCGGGACCGCGGGCCCCACGCCCACCCGGCCGACGGGCGGCTCGGCGTCCAAGTGCGCCGGGACGATGCGGGGTTGGCCGTCGAGCGGGGCCAGGACGCGCGCCGCCGCGGCGGGGTCGAGGCCCAGCCGGCGGGCCGCGTGCAGCCGCGCCGCCTCCGGAGCCGTGGCATCGAGGACGGTCTCCACCAGCGCGGGGTCGTCGGCCGGCGCCCGCCCCCGGGTCCGGTCGAGCACGAGCCGTACGGCCCCGGCGGCCCGCTCCAGGATCACCGCGTCCACGACACTCGGCTCCGCCTCCTGGGCCCGCTCCAGCCACAGCGCCGGAACGCCGCCCGGCGTCAGCGCGGCGGACGGCCACGCGGGATCCGGCGGCACAGCGCTGTCCCGCCGCGTCCCGTCGACCTCGACCCTGACCTGCACCCGCCGGTCCGCGTCCACCAGCCGGGCCGGCACCCCGGCCAGCACGGCGGCACCACGCACCAACGCCTCCAGCCCGGCCCGCGACTCGGCGAGCCGATCGAAGTAGGCGATGACCCGCACGGCCGCCCCGGCATCCGGATCCAACGCGGTCAGACGTCCGGCCAGCTCTTTCATGGGCCCATGGTGCGGCACGCGGTCAAGGACCGAACCCACCCCGACTCAAAACCCAGAGGCCGGCAGCGCACCCGGGGGCGCGGGGAGCTGCGCGACAAGCCACGAACAACCCGCACCCGCACAACACCACAACCCGGCGGACGAGCAGGCGCAACCCCCAGCCCCCCGCCCCCACATCTCACCCGCTCAACAGCCTCTTCAGCCAAGCCAGCTGCGCCCCCCGACACGCCTGCGAAACCACCGCCTGCGGCGCGAAGCCATCGAATCCGTGGAAACCGCCCGGCCACACATGCAACTCGGCCACCCCACCGGCCTGCCAGATCCGCGAGGCATAGGCGACGACCTCGTCGCGGAACGTCTCCGCGGAACCGACGTCCAGAAAGGCCGGCGGCAGCCCGGACAACTCCTCGGCACGGGCCGGCGCGGCGTACGCGGAGACCTCGGGACCGCCCCGCCGCTCACCGAGCAGAGCCGTCCAGCCGGTCTCGTTCGCCGTACGGTCCCAGATACCGCGCCCCGCCATCTGGTGGGTGGACGGGCTGTCGTTGCGGTCGTCCAGCATCGGGCACATCAGCATCTGCCCGATCAGCTCGGGCCCCCGGCGATCCCGGGTGAGCAGGGCGAGCGCCGCCGACAGCCCGCCACCCGCGCTGGCACCGGCGACGACGATCCGCTGCGGGTCGCCCCCCAGCTCGGCGACATGCTTCGCCGTCCACTCCAGCCCGGCGTACACGTCCTCGATCTGCGCCGGATACGGGTGCTCGGGCGCGAGCCGGTACTCCACGGACACCACGACCGCGTCCAGTTCCTTCGCCCAGGTCAGGGGAACGTCGACGCCGACACGGTTGTTGCCGATGATCAGCCCGCCGCCGTGGACGTGATAGATCACGGGCCGCGGACCCGCGTCGGCCGGGGCGGCCGGCCGGCAGATCAGCAGGGAGACCTCGGGTGCGCCCTCGGGACCCGGCACCACGCGGTCCTCGACCTCGAAGAAGCCGTCCATGGTGAGGTCGAGTCGGGCCAGCATCTCGATCCCCGGACCCTGGCGGACGTCCGCTATCTCGTCCATCGTGAGGGCGGGCGAGATCATGTCCTTGATGAGCTCCAGGGCGGCGGCGAGCTCGGGGTCGAACGGCGGCGGGGGCGGGGCCTGGGTCATGGGGTCTCCTCACACGGCAGCACGCGGGTGCCGGACGGATCTGCGGCTCTGCGGCCATGATCTGCGCACCGGTCCCCGCCCGGAGGGCCGCCGTTCGGCGGAACCTCCCCGCCGTCCGGCGGGTGGCACCTGCGTGAGCCTGGAGCTTGCCAGGACATGACCCGTTGTTCACCTGTCGTAGGTGGAAGGGATGCCAGGTGGCGACAACGCTGTCAAGGTCCCACCTGCACCAGGAGTACAACCCGTGAACGTCTCCCTCTCCGTCTGGCTGCTGACCATCGTCGCCCTGTGCGCGCTCGTCGCCGTGGACTTCCTCATCGGTCGCAAACCCCACGACGTTTCCATCCGTGAAGCGGGGACGTGGACGATCGTCTGGGTCGTCCTGGCCTGTCTGTTCGGACTCGGCCTGTTCGTCCACGGCGGTGGCGGGCCCACCGGCGAGTTCTTCGCCGGGTACATCACGGAGAAGTCGCTCAGCGTCGACAACCTCTTCGTCTTCGTCCTGATCATGGGCAAGTTCGCGGTGCCCTCGCAGTACCAGCAACGCGTGCTGATGGTCGGCGTGATCATGGCCCTGGTGCTGCGCGCCGGGTTCATCGCGGCCGGCGCGGCGATCATCTCCGCGTTCTCCTGGGTGTTCTACCTCTTCGGTGCCTTCCTGATCTGGACCGCCTGGAAGCTCATCCAGGACGCCCGCAAGGAGGAGCACGAGGAGGAGTACGAGGAGAGCAAGCTGCTGAAGGCAGTGGAGAAACGCTTCGGCGTGGCCGACCGGTACCACGGCACCAAGTTGTTCATCACCGAGAACGGCAAGCGGGTCATGACCCCGATGCTGGTCGTGATGCTGGCGATCGGCTCCACCGACGTCCTGTTCGCCCTCGACTCCATCCCCGCGATCTACGGGCTGACCCAGGACCCGTACATCGTCTTCACGGCCAACGCCTTCGCCCTGATGGGCCTCAGGCAGCTGTACTTCCTCATCGGAGGCCTGCTGAAGAAACTGGTCCACCTCAGCTACGGCCTGTCGATCATCCTCGGCTTCATCGGCGTCAAGCTCGTCCTGCACGCGCTGCACGAGTCCGGCGTGCACGTCCCGGAGATCAGCATCCCCTTCTCGCTCGGCTTCATCGTGCTCGTCCTGGCCGTCACGACGGTGACCAGCCTGCGGGCTTCGAAGAAGCAGGAGCAGGAGCAGGCCGAGTCGGAGCACATGGCGCCGTGACGGCTTTCCTACGGCTCAGATGGCGGGCGACCGCCACCGCGGTGAGCGTCGCGACCAGTGCGCACACGCCGGTCCACCCGAAGCGGCCGTAGGCCCGGGCACCCAGCCACGAGCCGGCCGTGCCACCCAGGTAGGCGCAGGTCATGTACGCGGTGTTGAGGCGGCCGCGGACGTCCGCGCCGAGGCCGTAGATCCGCACCGTGTTGGCGACCATCCCGGACTGCATGCCGACGTCGAGCAGCAGCGTGCCGACGACCAGCGCGGTCAGCCCGGGCACGCCGCCCAGGCCGCCGAACGCCAGCACCACCGCCGAGGCACCGACCATGAGGAAGCACACGAGGTTGACCCGGTCCGGACCCCGACGGTCCACCAACCGCCCGGCGACCGGCGTGCACAGCATCGTCGCCGCGTTGACGAGCGCCAGCAGCCCGGCCGCCTTCGCGCTCATGCCGTACACCGGCCCCGTGAGGAGCAGCGCCACGCCCGTCCACACCGCGGAGAACCCGGCGAACACCGTCGCCTGGTACAGGCAGGAGCGGCGCAGCTCGGGTTCGGTGCGCAGCAGCCGCAGGGGTGCGGCGAGCAGCGCCGGGTAGGGGGCCCGGGCCGACGGGGGCAGCGTCGGGAGCATGCGGGCCAGCAGGACGGCGACCGTGAAGGAGAGCGCGGCGGCGAGGACGTACGGCGCCCGCCAGCCCAGCCAGTCGCCGAGGGCGCCGCCGACGGCACGGGACAGCAGCATGCCGGCGAGGGAGCCGCTCAGCAGGGTGCCGCTGACGACTCCGCGCCGTTCGGCGGGCACCAGGCCGGCCGCCAGCACACCGGCGAGCGGCGCGATCACCGTCACCGCCCCGACGAGCGCGCTCGCGACGACCAGGGGCAGCAGGGCCCGCGCCGAACTCGCGGCGAGCAGTCCGAGGCCTGTCAGCGTGAGCAGGGTGACGAGCAGCGGGCGGGGACGCAGCCGGTCGCCGAGCGGCACGAGCAGGTAGATGCCGGCCGCGTAGCCGAACTGGGTCGCGGTCACCACGGTGGCGGCCGAATCGGGGGAGACGCCGAGGCCCGAGGCCACCAACGGGCCGATCGCCTGCGGGAAGTAGACATTGCCCACCGCGACCCCGCAGGCGAAGGCGAGCAGCGCGATCGCCGGGGTAGCCTGCCGGGAGTTGTGATCCGTCATACGCCGAAGTCCACGGCAGCGACGGACGGTTGCCAAAGGATGTAGCCGGAGGCTTAATGATCAGCTTCCTGCTCGACGTCGACGACCTCGCGGACACCCGGTTCGCGATCTCGCCGTTGCGCGAGGTCATGGGCAGCCTGCGGGCTCTGCGCGCCCCGGGCCTCTACCCCCTGCACGCCCCATGGCGCCGGTCGGTCCTCGCACGCCTCGACCCCGCCGACGCCCGGCTGCTGCGGGCCCTGGTCGGCCGGAACCTGACGCTGCCCGACTTCCTGACCCCGCGTCCGACGACCTTCGCACCCACGCCGGCCGACCAGCTCACCGTCGTGGGGACGACGCCACCGGAGCTCGTACGACGCGACCTGCTCGCGACCCATGCCCCGCACCCCCTCCCGGACGCTCTGCGGCAGATCACGGCGTCCGGCGACGGGCCCGTGGCGGAGCTGCTGGAGGAGCTGTGCGAACTCCTGCAGCGGTACTGGGCGTTGGCCGTACGCCCCGACTGGCCACGGATGCGGCTCGTACTGGAGGCCGACATCACCCACCGTGCCCGGCAACTGGCCACCGGCGGAGCCCACCTCCTCTTCTCCGACCTGCACCGGAACGTCCGCTGGCGCGACGGCGTCCTGCGCGTCGACCAGATGATCGCCCGGCACGAGGTGGACGGCTCAGGGCGCGGCCTTCGCCTGGTCCCGTCCCTGTTCTCCCACAAACCCGCACCGCCGGTCAGCGCCGCCGAAGCGCCGATGCTGGCGTATCCCAGCAGGGGCGCCGCGACCCTGTGGGAACCGCGGCCCGAGCCCGACGACTCCGCCCTCACCGCGCTGCTCGGCGCGCCCCGCACCACGGTCCTGCGGCTGCTCGCCGAACCGCTCCCCACGGTCGAACTCGCCCGCCGTCTCGGCGTGACGCCCAGCGCCGTCTCCCAGCACCTGAAGGTGCTGCACGCGACGGGACTCGTCACCCGGGCCCGCGACGGACGGCGCGTGCTGTACCGGCGTACCGCGCTCGGCGACCAACTCGCGGGCGCGACTTGACGGCGTGGCCTGCCGGCGTGGTCCGACGGCGTGGTCCGACGGCCGCGCTCGGCGGCGGGGCTTGACTTCGAGAGCGCTCGAAGATCTAGCGTCGGCAAGGTCGCTGAAAATCCGGGTGAACGGAGACAGGCCATGCGCGTCGGCGTGCACATCAACCGGTTCGATCATCCAGGCGGAGGCCCCGCGCTCGGAGCCGAACTCGCCGCAGCGGGCGCCGCGGCCGAGGCGGCAGGTCTGAGCTGGCTGTCGGTGATGGACCACTACTTCCAGATGGAGTTCAACGACCGCGCCGAAGACCCCATGCTGGAGGCCTACACGACCCTCGGCTACCTCGCCGCTCACACCTCCACCGTCCGCCTCGGTGCCCTGGTGACCGGCGTGACCTACCGTCCGCCCGGCCTGCTGGCCAAGATCGCCACCTCGCTCGACGTGCTGTCCGGCGGCCGGGCCACCCTCGGGATCGGCGCCGCCTGGTACGGCCGCGAGCACGAGGGGCTCGGTGTGCCGTTCCCGCCGGTCGCCGAGCGTTTCGAGCGGCTGGAGGAGACTTTGCGGATCTGCCTGCAGATGTGGGATCCGCAGGCCAACGGCCCGTTCGAGGGCAAGCACTACCGCCTCGCCGAGACCCTCTGCGTCCCGGCACCCGTCAGCGCCCCGCGCCCCGAGATCATGATCGGCGGGGGCGGCGAGAAGAAGACGCTCCGGCTGGTCGCCCGCTACGCCGACGCGTGCAACCTGTTCGCCTCCTCGCCGGAGGAGGTCCGGCACAAGCTCGACGTGCTGCGCGGCCACTGCGACACCGAGGGGCGCGACTACGACGAGATCCGCAGGACCGTCCTCTACGCCGTGGAGCCCGCCGTCGGCGGCGACCTCGACGCCTTCACCCGGGACATCGCGGCCTACACCGAGCTCGGCATCGACACGGTGATCCTCAGCCCGCGCACCGGGGAACCGGCGGCCTTCATCGAGAACTTCGCGGCTCCTGCCGTACAGCGGCTGGCCGGGCTCGACTGAACCGAGGTCACCGGCCGTGCGAGTGTGCCGGAGTCCCCGTGGGCCGGCTGCGGGAGACGACGCGCATGCCGCGGGCGTCCACCATGCGCACCTGCAACGAACCGCAGGCGCACCGCGTCCACACCGTGCTGCCCGCCGCCGTGGTGTGCCGGGACACCACCTGGTAGGGCTCGGCTCCGTCGGGCCATCCGCAGTGCGGGCAGACGGTGCCGGTCGTGCTGGTCATGGCGACTCCTCGTACCTCGTGGCTGGTTGACCGTCGCGACACAACCAAGGGTGCGGTGCGCTTTCATGCACGTCCAGGTTGACTTTCCGGACGTCACCTTGAAGCGTGGCCTTCATGATTGACCTGCGCCGACTGCACGTACTGAGGGCCGTGGCGCACTACGGCACGGTCACCGCGGCCGCCCGCGCCCTGCACTTCACCCCGTCCGCAGCCTCCCAGCAGATCCGCCAGCTGGCCCGTGACCTGGGGGTCGACCTCCTCGAACCCCAGGGCCGCGGGGTGCGCCTCACCGCGGCGGCCGAAAGTCTCCTCGCGCACGCGGATGCGATCGCGGAGCGCTGGGAGGCGGCCGAGCTGGACCTGCGCGCCGAGTACAGCGCCCCCGCCGGGCAACTGCGCGTCAGTGGCTTTACGACGGCCGTGTCGGTGCTGCTGGCGCCGATGGCCGTACGCATGCGGGAGCGGCATCCGCAGCTGACCGTACGGATCCACGAGACGGCGGTGCCGGAGAGCTTCGACCTGCTCTTCGAGGGGGAGGCCGACCTGGCGGTGGTGGACGTGACCCCGCGCAACCCGCCGCTGAGTGACGCGCGCTTCGACCAGCAGCCGCTGCTGGACGACCCGTACGACCTCGTCGTCCCCGACGACCATCCGCTGGCCGGCCTCGGGCGCGTCGACCTCGCGGAGGCGGCGCACGAGGACTGGATCGCGCCGGTGCCGCAGAGCCCCTGCCGCCCGCATGTGATGTCGGCGTGCGGGGCGGCCGGGTTCACCCCGGACGTGATCCATCACGCGCTGGACTGGAACGTCACCGCCCACCTGGTCGCCAACCGGCTCGGCGTCGCGCTGATCCCACGCCTGTTCCAGTTGGCCCCGCAGCTGCCGATCACCCGGGTCCGCTGCGTCGGCGACCCGCACCGCAAGGTCCTCACCTGCACGCGCCGGGGCTGCCGGGAGCGGCCGGCGGTGGCGGTGGCGCTGGAGGAGCTGCGGGGGCTGGCGTCCACGGCGGTGGCCTGACGCAGGAGGCGGAGCCGGGCATGCGAGAAGGGGCCGGAGCGCTCGGCTCCGGCCCCTCCACGAGGACCTCGGGTCCGGGTCAGGCCGCGACGACCTCGCCCGCGTGCCCGTGGACGCGCGCGATGACCTCCGTCAGCTGCGCGGCGACCTCGGCGTCGTCGACCGGGTGGGTCTCGGCGAAGCGGGTCACGGAGCCGGGGATGGAGAGCTTGACGTCCTCCAGCACCTTGCCGCCTGCGATACCCACGGCCTTGCGGGTCTCGTCCTGCGCCCACACGCCGCCGTACTGGCCGAACGCGGTGCCGACCACCGCGACCGGCTTGCCGCCGAAGGCGCCGGAGCCGTACGGGCGGGACAGCCAGTCGATGGCGTTCTTCAGGACGGCCGGGATGGTGCCGTTGTACTCGGGGGAGAAGAGCAGGAACGCGTCCGCGGCCTGCGCGGCCTCACGCAGCTTGGCCGCCGTGGCGGGGACGGTGCCCTCGACGTCGATGTCCTCGTTGTAGAAGGGGATGTCGGCCAGGCCCTCGAAGAGCACGACCTCAGCGCCCTCGGGGGCGAGCTTGACGGCCGCCTCGGCCAGCTGACGGTTGTGCGAACCGGCGCGAAGGCTGCCGACGAGCGCGAGGATGCGAACAGACATGCGAACTCCAAGGATGCTGAAACACTGCCGTTACGATCCGGACCGGGGTCCGTTTAGTTTCTAGCACCTTAACCGGACCGCGGTCCAGTTTCATTCCCGATGCTTTACGCTGGCTTCATGTCCGCCGTACTGCCGCCGTTCCCGCAGTCTCAGGAGCCCGAGGGCAAGCCCCAGCTGCTGGAGGTCGGCTCCGCCCCCGACGAGCCCTGCCTGCGCGCCGACGCGGCCCGCAACCGCGCCCGGCTGCTGGAGGCGGCAACCGAGCTGATCGCGGAGCACGGGGCAGCCGGAGTCACCATGGAGGCGGTGGCCGCGGCGGCCGGCGTGGGCAAGGGGACGGTCTTCCGCCGCTTCGGCGACCGCACCGGCCTGCTGACGGCCCTGCTCGACCACTCCGCACGGAAGCTGCAGGCCGACTTCATCGGCGGGCCGCCGCCGCTGGGTCCGGGTGCGCCGCCGGAGGAGCGGCTGCGGGCGTTCGGTGTCGCGGTGCTGTACCGCGCGGCCGAGCAGCTGGACCTGCAACTGGCCGCGCAGCCGGAGCCGACCCGTCGCTTCGCCCACCCCTCGTACCGCGCGCTGCACACCCATGTCGCCGTGCTGCTGCGGCAGATCGTGCCGGACGCCGACTGCGATCTCCTCGCCCAGACGCTCATGGCGTATCTCGACCCCGGCCTGATCCACCACCTGACCAAGCAGTGCGGCATGCCCATGGAGCGGCTGGAGAACGGCTGGTCCGACCTGGTCACCCGAGTGACGCGCACCGAGGTGTGACCGGGCGGGGACCCTAACCTGAGCGCTACGCACAGGTTCTGCAAAGATGCGGTACGTCATGGTGCAGATACCGAAAACGCCCGCGCCCGCACTGCCCGCACAGCGCTCGGTACCCACGAGCGCCGACGTGGCCCGCCTGGCCGGCGTCTCGCGCGCGACCGTCTCCTACGTCCTCAACAACACCAGCGCCGTCCGGATCAGCGAACCCACCCGCCGCCGCGTCCACGAGGCCGCGAAGGAACTCGGGTACGTCCCGCACGCGGCCGCCCGCAGCCTGCGCGCCGGGCACAGCCGCATGGTCCTGATGCCCGCCCCGAGCTTCCCCGTCGGCTCCCTGTACGGCCGGTTCCTCAGCGACCTCCAGCTGGCGCTCGGCCGCCTGGACTACACCGTCGTGCAGCACGGCAGCGTCGGCCTGCACGGCGACGAGGCCGCCCGCGCCTGGGCCGAGCTGCGCCCCGCCGCCGTCCTGTTCTCCGGCTCCGGCCTCGGCCCGAAGGGCGTGACGGTGCTCAAGCGCTCCGGCGCCCGGGCCGTGGTCTCGCTCGGCCCCGAGTCCGTCGAGGGTGCCCACGCCCTGCTGATGGACTACGAGGCCGTGGGGTACCGCGCGGGCCGCCACCTCCACGACCGCGGCAGGCGCCGAGTGGGGGTCGTCGTCCCCGAGGAGGACGGCCTGGAGTCCTTCTCCGCGCCGCGTCTCGAAGGGGTGCGCCGCGCCCTGCACGGCACGGACGCCACCGTGACCGAGCTGCCCCTCGCCTACGACGAGCAGTCCGCCGTGCGGCTCGCCCGCAGCTGGCGCGACCGGGGCCTGGACGCCGTGTTCGCCTACAACGACGAGTACGCGATGCTGCTGATGCGCGCGCTGCAGGACGAGGGCGTCCGCGTCCCCGCCGACACGGCCGTCATCGGCGCCGACGACCTGATGCTCGGACGGCTGCTGCGGCCTAGGCTGAGCACGGTCCACATCGAACTGCCGTCCGGCCGCGACCTCGCGGAGCTGGTCGACCACGCGGTGCGCGACCCCGGCGCCGCACCCCAGACGCACAAGGTGCTGGGAGCGACGGTGGTGCACCGCGAGTCCAGCTGAGGCAGCCGGCGTCCGGCCGACGTACCGTCGAAGCCAGGGAGGCGTGGAATGCGCACGACGGTCGGCATCATCGGCGGCGGCCCCGCCGGGCTCCTCCTCGCCCGCCTGCTGCACCGCGCGGGCATCGACTGCGTGGTCCTGGAGAGCAGGACGCGCAGTTACGTCGAGCAGCGCCAGCGGGCCGGGATGCTGGAGCAGGGCACGGTCGACGCGCTGCACGAGGCCGGTGCCGCCGAGCGGCTGGAGGCGGAGGGCCTGGTGCACCAGGGCATCGAGCTGCGCTTCGACCGGGAACGCCACCACCTCGACTTCCCGGCTCTCACCGGCGGCCACACGGTCACGATCTACGCCCAGACCGAGATCGTGAAGGACCTCGTCGCGCTCCAACTCGCCGACGGCCCACCGCTGTTGTTCGAGGCCGCGGCGCTCGCCGTCGAGCAGCCGGAGAGCGCCACGCCCGTCGTACGGTTCCGGCACGAAGGCCGCGAACAGACGCTGACCTGCGACTGGGTCGCCGGCTGCGACGGCTTCCACGGCATCTCCCGCGCCACCTTCCCGGCCGGGATCAGCAGCTCGTACGCGCACGACTATCCGTACTCCTGGCTCGGCATCATGGCCGAAGTGCCGCCGTCCGGCGGCGAGTTGATCTACGCGCGGGGTGAACGCGGCTTCGCGCTGCACAGCATGCGCTCCTCGTCCGTCTCCCGGCTCTACCTCCAGGTCCCGGTCGGCACCGATCCCGACGGCTGGCCCGACGACCGCGTCTGGGACGAACTCGCCGCCCGCTTCGCGATCGACGCCGACTGGACCCTGAACCGCGGGCCCATCACCGCCAAGTCCGTGACGTCGATGCGCAGTTACGTCCACGAACCGATGCGCCACGGACGGCTCCTGCTCGCCGGCGACGCAGCCCACATCGTCCCGCCGACGGGCGCCAAGGGACTCAACCTCGCCGTGTCGGACGTACGGGTCCTGGCCCGCGCCCTCATCGAGCTGCACCGCACAGGGGACGCACAACTCCTGGACAACTACTCCGAGTTGTGCCTCCAGCGGGTGTGGCAGGCGACCCGTTTCTCCGACGACATGACTAGGATGTTGCACGCTCAACCAGACGGGGATGCCTTCGACCACCGGATGCAGCTCGCACGTCTGCGCCGGATCACCGCATCCCGTCACGCCGCCGCCGAACTGGCGGCCAACTACTCGGGACTTCCGCTCCTCACGTGAGTCCCGCCGGTGATCGAACGGAGATTCGCACATGCCGTTGCTCGACCCCAAGGCCTGGCAGTCCCGCCCCCTGTCGGGAGACGAGTACACCGTCACCGAGCCCGCCACCGGCGACACGCTCGGCACCGTCACCCTGGCCACCGCCGAGGACGTCGCCACCGCCGCCGAGGCCGCCCGCGCCGCCCAGGCCGAGTGGGCCCGCGTCCCGCACTTCGTGCGCGCCGGGGTGCTGCGCAAGGCCGGTGACCTGTTCGCCGCGCACGCCGACGAGCTGCGCGAATGGCTGGTCCGCGAGTCCGGTTCGATACCCGGCAAGGCCGACTTCGAGCTGCACGTGGCCTCCCAGGAGTGCTACGAGGCCGCCGCACTCGCCTCCCGCCCGGCCGGGCAGGTCCTGCCCAGCGAGGCGCCCCGCCTGTCGTACACGCGCCGGGTTCCCGCGGGTGTCGTCGGCGTGATCGCGCCGTTCAACGCCCCCCTGATCCTGTCCATCCGCTCCGTCGCCCCGGCCCTCGCGCTCGGCAACGCCGTCGTGCTGAAGCCGGATCCGCGCACGGCGGTATGCGGCGGGCTCTCGCTGGCCGCGGTCTTCGCGGAGGCCGGTCTGCCCGAGGGACTGCTGCACATCCTGCCGGGCGGCGCGGAGACGGGCCAGGCGCTGGTCGCCGACCCGCGGGTGCCCGTCATCTCCTTCACCGGGTCCACGGCCGCGGGCCGGGCCGTCGGCGAGGCCGCCGGGCGCCACCTCAAGCGCGTCCATCTGGAGCTGGGCGGCAACTCCGCCCTGATCGTGCTGGAGGACGCCGACCTCGACGCGGTGATCTCCACCGCCGCCTGGGGGTCCTTCTTCCACCAGGGCCAGATCTGCATGACGACCGGCCGCCACCTGGTCCACCAGTCGTTGTACGAGGAGTACGTCGAGCGGCTCGCGGCCAAGGCCGACGGCCTCGCCGTGGGTGACCCGCACCGCTCCGAGGTCCACCTCGGGCCGCTCATCGACTCGGGGCAGCTGGGGAAGGTGCACGGTCTGGTCGAGGCCAGTACCTCCCGGGGGGCCAAGCTCGCCGCGGGCGGCAGCCACGAGCAGCTGTTCTACCGGCCGACGGTGCTCGCCGGCGTCGACGACCGGACCCCCGCGTACACCGAGGAGGTCTTCGGGCCCGTCGCGCCGGTACGCCCCTTCACCACCGTCGACGAGGCCGCCGCCCTCGCCGCGGCGAGCTCCTACGGCCTCTCCCTGGGCATCGTCACCAGGGACGCCGCCCGGGGCCTCGACCTCGCCGAGCGCATCCCGACCGGCATCGTGCACATCAACGACCAGACCGTGAACGACGAGGCCGTCGCCCCCTTCGGCGGAATAGCCGCCTCCGGCACCGGCGCCCGGTTCGGCGGCGAGGCCAACCTGGACGCGTTCACCGACGTGCGCTGGACGACGGTGCGTGGTGACGTGGCGGCGTACCCCTTCTAGAGCAGGGCGTCACCGGCCGTTCTGGTCGGCCTGCTCCTGCTGGTCGGCGACGGCCTTGTGGACCTCGTCCATGTCGAGCTTGCGGGCCTGCCCGATGACGTCCGCCAGGGCGGCCTCGGGCAGGGCACCCGGCTGCGCGAACACGGCGACACGGTCACGGACGATCATCAGCGTCGGGATCGACTGGATACCGAAGGCGGCGGCAAGCTCCGGCTGCGCCTCGGTGTCGACCTTGCCGAACACAAGGTCCGGGTTCTCCTCGGCGGCCTTCTCGTAAACGGGGGCGAACTGACGGCACGGCCCGCACCAGGACGCCCAGAAGTCGATCAGGACGAACTCGTTGTCCGTGACCGTCTCATCGAAGTTCTCCTTGGTGAGCTCCACGGTGCTGCTCATGGCGTTTTCCCTCTTCCTGGTGTCGGGGCGGTGCCGTCGGCGTCAACAGGACCGTACGGCCGCGTATTCCGCGCGCGTACCCGTGTGGCCACTCCGCACACCACCCGTAAGACTGACCACATGACGGAAACGGATTCCAACGTGTACGACGTCGTGGTGGTCGGAGCCGGGCCGGTGGGGGAGAACGTCGCCGACCGCACCCGTGCCGCCGGTCTGACCACCGCGGTGGTGGAGAGCGAGCTGGTCGGCGGGGAGTGCTCGTACTGGGCGTGCATGCCCAGCAAGGCGTTGCTGCGCCCGGTCATCGCCCAGGCGGACGCCCGCCGCCTGCCCGGGCTCAGCCACTCGGTACAGGGCCCCCTGGAGGCGGCTGCCGTCCTGGCCCGGCGCAACGAGTTCACCGGCAACTGGAACGACGACGGCCAGGTCCAATGGCTGTCCGGCATCGGCGCCGACTTCCACCGCGGCCACGGCCGCCTCACCGGACCCCGCACGGTGGAGGTGACCGGGCCCGACGGCGCACGCCACGTGCTGACCGCCCGGCACGCAGTCGCCCTGTCCACCGGCACCCGCGCCATGCTCCCCGACCTGCCCGGACTCGCCGAGGTCAAGCCGTGGACCAGCCGCGAGGCCACCAGCGCGCAGTCCGTGCCCGGCCGGCTGGTCGTGGTCGGCGGGGGAGTGGTCGCCACCGAGATGGCCACCGCCTACCAGGCGCTCGGCTCCAGTGTCACGCTCCTGGTCCGCGGCAAGGGCCTGCTCAACCGCATGGAGCCCTTCGCCGGCGAGATGGTCGCCGAGGCGCTCACCGAGGCCGGCGTCGACGTCCGCACCGGTACGTCGGTCGAGTCGGTGACCCGTGAGAACGGCACGGTCGTGGTCGTCACCGACAGCGGCGGCCGTATCGAGGCCGACGAGATCCTCTTCGCGACCGGACGCGCCCCGCGCACCGACGACCTCGGCCTGGACACCGTCGGTCTGACGCCGGGTTCCTGGCTGGAGGTCGACGACAGCCTGCGCGTCACCGGCAGCGAGTGGCTCTACGCGGTGGGCGACATCAATCACCGTGCCCTCCTCACCCACCAGGGCAAGTACCAGGCCCGCATCGCGGGCGCGGCCATCGCCGCCCGCGCCTCCGGAGTCCCCCTCCTGGAATCGGACCCGTGGGGCGCCCACTCCGCCACCGCCGACCACGCCGCCGTCCCCCAGGTCGTCTTCACCGACCCCGAGGCCGGGTCCGTGGGCCTCTCCCTGGCCGAAGCGGAACAGGCCGGTCACCGGGTCCGCGCCGTCGACTACGACCTCGCCTCGGTCGCGGGGGCGTCGGTGTACGCCGAGGGCTACAAGGGCCGCGCCCGCATGGTCGTCGACCTGGAGCGCGAGATCCTGCTCGGCGTCACGTTCGTCGGCCCGGGCGTCGGCGAACTCATCCACTCGGCGACGATCGCGGTCGTCGGACAGGTGCCGATCAGCAGGCTGTGGCACGCGGTTCCGTCGTATCCGACGATCAGTGAGGTGTGGCTGCGGCTGCTGGAGTCGTACCGCGACAACTGACGTACTCAGTGGGGCAGTTCGAAGCCGAGGGCCAGCGCCGCCTCGCCCGGGGCGGGCTGGGCCCAGCGCTCGGCCATCGCCTGGTTCGAGGAGAGTGAGCGCAACTCGGCCCGGTCCAGGTAGAGCACGCCGTCGAGGTGGTCCGTCTCGTGCTGCACGATACGGGCGGGCCACCCCGTGAACACCTCGTCGACCGCGTGCCCGTGCTCGTCCTCGCCGGTCAGCCGCACCTCGCCCGGCCGGGCCACCACTGCCTGATAGCCCGGCACGCTGAGGCAGCCCTCGAAGAACGCGGCACGGGCGCCGCCTACCGGTTCGTACGACGGGTTCACCAGCACCCGGAACGGCTGCGGCACCCGCCCGCGCACCAGCCGCACGTCCTCCGGCACCGGCGCCGGGTCCTCGATCACCGCGATCCGCAGCCCCACACCGACCTGCGGTGCGGCGAGGCCGACGCCCGGCGCCGCGCGCATGGTGACCCGGAGCGCCTCGACGAAGCGGGACAGCAGCGCCGGGTCCAGCTGGCCGTCGAAGCGCGCGGTGGGACGCCGCAGCACCGGGTCGCCGGCCGCCACGATGGGCAACGGTCCCTCGGTGGCCAGGAGTTGCTCGACCTGCTCGGCCAAGGGGGCGCGCTCGTTCGGAAGTGCCATCGCGCCAGCATGCCACGGCACCCTCGCCGCTCGCCGACTCCCTTGTGACGCACGCCACTTAACATGCCCGGAACTCGACGGCCCCTTCGTCCGACTACTGGACCACAACAGCACCGAAGGAAACGTCCCCACTCCCCGTCCCACCCCCGGAGAAGCCGCCGATGTCCACCGCTCCCGCCACCACCACGGACGAGGCGACGCAGCCCGACGCACCGGCGTCGCCGCCCCGCAGATGGGCACCGCTGCGCCCGCTGATCCTGCGCCTGCACTTCTACGCCGGAGTGCTCGTCGCGCCGTTCCTGCTCGTCGCCGCGGCCACCGGCTTCCTGTACGCAGGAGCATTCCAGGCCGAGAAGATCGTGTACGCCCACGAGATGTACGTCCCGGTCGGCGACGCGAAACTGCCGATATCCGAGCAGGTCGCCGCCGCGCGCAAGGCCCACCCCGAGGGCACGGTCTCGGCGATACGGCCCTCCCCGGCCGACGACGAGTCGACCAGGGTCATGCTGTCCGGCGTCAAGGGCGTCGACGCCGAGCACGCGCTGGCCGTGTTCGTCGACCCGTACACCGCCGAGGTACGCGGCGCCCTCGAACAGTACGGCTCGACCGGCGCGCTGCCCCTGCGCACCTGGATCGACGAGTTCCACCGCGACCTGCACCTCGGAGAGACCGGCCGCTACTACAGCGAGCTCGCCGCCAGCTGGCTGTGGGTGATCGCGGCCGGCGGCCTGGTGCTGTGGTTCTCCCGCCGCCGCGCCCTGCGCAAGGTGCGGGGCACCAGCGGGCGCCGCCGCACGCTCGGCCTGCACGGCACCGTCGGCGTCTGGGCCGCGATCGGGTTCATCTTCCTCTCGGCGACCGGCCTCACCTGGTCGGCCTACGCCGGCGCCAACATCGACGAACTGCGCACCTCCCTCGGCCAGGCCACGCCGTCCATCTCGGCGACGGCCGGCGGCGAACACGGGGGCCACGGCGGCGCCGCCGCCACGGGTGGCAGCGGCGAGCACGGCGTCGGCCTCGACAAGGTCCTGGCGTCCGCCCGCGCCGAGGGCCTCGGCGATCCCGTGGAGATCGTGCCGCCCGCCGACGACTCGTCCGCGTACGTGGTACGGCAGGTGGGGCGCGGCTGGCCGACGAAGCAGGACTCGGTCGCCATCGACCCGGCCGGCGGCGAGGTCGTCGACGTGCTGCGGTTCGCCGAATACCCGGTGCTCGCCAAGCTGACCCGCTGGGGCATCGACCTGCACACCGGGGTCCTCTTCGGTCTGGTCAACCAGATAGGCCTGATGGCGCTCGCGCTGTCGCTGATCCTGCTGATCGTGTGGGGCTACCGCATGTGGTGGCAGCGCGGCCGCGGCTCCGCCTTCGGCCGGCCGATCCCGCGCGGCGCCTGGCAGCAGGTGCCCCCGCAGATCCTGGTCCCGCTGGTGGCGGTCGTCGCCGTGGTCGGCTACTTCGTGCCGCTGCTCGGCATCTCGCTGGCCGCGTTCGTCGTCGTGGACGTCGTCCTTGGCGAGGTGGCCCATCGGCGGGAGAAGCGGGGGCCCGCGGAAGTGAACTAGGCGGGCGGGAAGCCGGCCGCAAGAGCCGACGGACGAGAGACGAGGGCCCGGTTCCGATATGGAACCGGGCCCCTCGTGTCGATGCCGCCAAGAGCTGCTGCTCGACCCCGCTCAGAGCTGCTCGAAGTCACCCGCGAGCGCCGAGGCGAGGCGCAGATGCGGCTCCGCCTCATCGTCCCGCCCCTGCCGTTGCAGGGTGCGGCCCAGCATCAGCCGGGCGTAGTGCTCGACCGGGTCGCGCTCGATGACGACCCGCAACTCGCTCTCCGCGCGCCGCAGTTGGGCCGAGTGGTAATAGGAGCGCGCCAGCAGCAGCCGGGGCCCGGTCTGCTCCGGCACCTCCTCGACCAGCTTGCCCAGGACGCGGGCCGCGGCGGCGTAGTCCTTGGCGTCGAAGAACATCCGCGCACGCTCCCAGCGCTCGGCCGGTGTTCCGTGGTCGTAGTACGTCGTGTCCACTCGTGACCTCCTTCGAGGCCGTCAACGGAGCACGGTGGTTCAATATTCCACTACTTCGTGCCGGGTCTCGGGGCTACCGGTTCATGGCAGCGAGCTCGGCGTTGGCCCGCTCGGTGATGAGGGTCAGGACCCGTCCGGCGGCTGCCAGGTCCTCCGTGGGGATGTCGGCGTAGACCCGGGCGGAGATGGGAGCGGTCTCGGCGGAGGTCCGCTCGTACAACTCCCGTCCGGCGTCCGTGATCCGCACCCGGTACGGCTCCTGCGGGGCCAGCAGCTCTGCGGCGACCAGCTCGTCGACCACGGAGTGGGCCTCCGAGGCGTCGATCTTCAGCGCGCCGACGACGCTGTCGACGAGATGGTCGCGCTCGACCGGGCCGTCGGAGACCTTGACGAGCCGGAGGGTGACGGACTGCTGGAAGGTCGCGCCATGGCGGGCCAGCACACGCTCGAGAAGCGCGCGGCTCGCGTAGTGGGCCAGAGCTATGACACGGGGGTCGAGCAGGGGAGTGGTGGTGGTCATGACTACTCCTTGTCGGACTCACTGTCTGGGGCAAGCGGGTCAAGCGGGTCAAGCGGTGCGTCGAGCAGGACCGCGAGGTCACGGGTGAACTCCCGCGCCCGCACGCTGTCCAGGCCGCCGAGAGGTGCCAGCAACTGCTGCAGAAGCCCGTGCACGACCTCGATCGCCTGCCGGGTCCGCTCCCGGCCCTGCTCGGTCAGTGCCAGCTGCACCGCGCGCGGGTCGCGGGGGTCCCGGGTGCGTTCGAGGAGGCCGGCGCTCTCCAGGGAGCGCGCCAGCTTGGAGACGTACAGCGGCTCCAGCCCGGTGTGGTCGGCCAGGCGCCGCTGGCTGGGGCGCTCACCGTGGCGCTGCATGCCGTACAGCGAGGCCACCAGCGCGTACTGCGCGTGGGTGAGGCCCAGCGGGGCCACGGCTCGGTCGACCGCGACCCGCCACTTCGTGGACAGGCGCCACACCAGGAAACCGGGCGTGGCCTTCTCGGAACCCTTGCTCATGACCGATACAGTACATAGCTACTATGTCCATGGCTACTATTTTCTCAACGGCATCCGGACAGCGCAGGGGGACGGACTGACGTGATGGCCCGGACAGGGCTAGTTTGGGCGCCATGAGCAATCTTGATCGCGAGGCGGTGCCCGCCATCTGCGGCGGCCGCGGTTTCGTCGTGGCAGAGCCCGTACGCGAACTCCTCAGCCCTCGCCGCGTCAAGCTCGGCGAATCCACCGAAGTCCGCCGCCTGCTGCCCAACCTGGGCCGGCGCATGGTCGGCGCCTGGTGCTTCGTCGATCACTACGGTCCCGACGACATCGCCGACGAGGCCGGCATGCAGGTGCCGCCGCACCCGCACATGGGTCTGCAGACGGTGAGTTGGCTGCACGAGGGCGAGGTGCTGCACCGGGACTCGACGGGCAGCCTCCAGACGATCCACCCGCGCGAGCTGGGCCTGATGACCTCCGGCCGGGCGATCAGCCACTCCGAGGAGAGCCCGAAGTCACACGCCCGCCTCCTGCACGGCGCCCAGCTCTGGGTCGCCCTCCCGGACGGCCACCGGCACACCGACCCGCACTTCGAACACCACGCCGACCTGCCGGTCGTCACGGCGCCGGGCCTGCGGGCCACGCTGATCCTCGGCGGCCTCGACGGAGCGACCTCGCCCGGCACGACGTACACCCCGATCGTCGGCGCCGACCTCACCCTGTCGCGCGGCGCGGACGTACGCCTCCCCCTGGAGCCGGACTTCGAGTACGCCGTCCTTTCCATGTCCGGCGAGGCCCACGTGGACGGCGTGCCGGTGCTGCCCGGCTCCATGCTCTACCTCGGCTGCGGCCGCACCGAACTCCCGCTGCGCGCCGAGTCGGACGCCGGCCTGATGCTCCTCGGCGGCGAGCCGTTCGAGGAGGAGCTGATCATGTTCTGGAACTGGATCGGACGGTCGCAGGAAGAGATCGAACAGGCCCGCGCCGACTGGATGACCGGAACCCGGTTCGGGGAGGTGAGGGGGTACGACGGGGACCCGCTGCCTGCCCCTGAGCTGCCGGCGGTGGCGTTGAAGCCGCGGGGGAGGGTTCGTTGACCTGAGGCGATGCCTGAAGTCGGGCGGCCGGCGAACGAGCGGGAGACGGTCCGCTGCCCAGGAGGCGATCCAGCGAGGGCGCCAGGACCGGGGCGAGTGCCTCGGCGTACGCCTCTGGGATGTGGATCAAGATCTGTCCGGCCGCCACGCGCGGTTGCACTGTTGTCACCCCTGAGCCCCAATTTTAATACCGGTATAGTTTGACCGGTATAGTTATTGGTTGCATGAGAAGGGCGCCGCATGATCGAGATCTTGAACCCCACCCTGCTGACCCGGGCAAGGGACACCGGCGCCCTGGTCGCTGACATCCTGCAGACGCTGAGGAGCCGCAGCGCGATCGGTACGAACCTGCTGGACATCGACCGATGGGCCAAGGCGATGATCGCCGAGGCGGGAGCGGTGTCCTGTTACGTCGACTACGAGCCGTCCTTCGGGCGCGGACCGTTCGGCCACTACATCTGCACGGCCGTCAACGACGCCGTGCTCCACGGACGGCCGTACGACCACACGCTGGCCGACGGTGATCTGCTGACCCTCGACCTGGCCGTCTCCAGAGGCGGCGTCGCTGCGGACGCCGCCATCAGCTTCATCGTGGGCGACGCGAAGCCCCCGGAGAGCGTCGCGATGATCAGTGCGACCGAACGCGCGCTGGCCGCAGGGATCGCCGCTGCCGGGCCCGGTGCCCGCATCGGCGACATCTCGCATGCCATCGGCACGGTCCTCAGCGAGGCGGGGTACCCGATCAACACCGAGTTCGGAGGTCACGGCATCGGGTCGACGATGCACCAGGACCCGCACGTTGCGAACACCGGACGGCCCGGCCGTGGATACAAACTGCGCCCAGGGCTGCTGCTGGCACTGGAACCATGGGTCATGGCGGACACCGCTCAACTCGTCACTGATGACGACGGGTGGACGCTCCGAAGCGCGACGGGCTGCCGTACAGCACACAGTGAGCACACGATCGCCATCACCGGCGACGGAGCCGAAATCCTCACCTTGCCGAGGTGAGCGCGGTCGTGGGGGCGGAGCCCTGACCCCGTCCCGTCCACGGGCGAGCGGTGTGCGGGCCTGCACCGCGTCGGCTCACCAACTGGGCCTCGCCACTTCGCCGTACGACCAGCTGCGGCCCTTCGACATCTCGAAGTGCAGGTGCGGACCGCTGGAGTTGCCGGTGTTGCCCACCTTGCCGAGCTGCTGCCCGGCGCCGACGCGCTGACCGGTCCTGACCTGTCGCTGCGAGAGATGGCAGTAGGTGTAGACGTGACCGTTGTCCGCCGCCAGCCCGACCCACTGGCCGTACGCTCCGCCCTTGTTGTTCGACCAGGCGATGGTGCCGCCGCGCACGGCGATCACGGGCACGCCGGACCTCGCGGCGAAGTCCTGCCCGGTGTGCCGGCCGACACCGTCGGGCTTCCAGGCGTAGTCGCCGCGTGCGAAGAACGGGAAGGAGACCTTGTGGCCTGGCACGGGTGAGGCGACGCGTCCTCCCTTGCCGGAGGGCCGCGGAGCCGGGCGGGCACCCTTGCAGTCGACCTTGAATCCGGTGAGCCGGCCGAGGGTGGTCAGGGAGGTGCAGCCGGGGATGCCGTCGGCGTCGGCGCCCTTGAAGCCCTGGGCGCGTTGTTCGGCGCGGTAGGCGGCCTTGGTCTGTTCGCCGAAGAGGCCGGTGGCTCCGTCGGGGATCTTGCGGCCTCGCTTGATGAGGGCCTTTTGTACGGTGCGTACGTCCTCGTTGCGCTTGCCGAACCGGACGTTGGACAGTGCGACCATGAGGGACTCCTAGTACCCGTGCGGAGGTCGGCTCGGGTCGGCCTGCTGGACGCGGGCGGCGAAGTTCGAGCCGGACTGGTTCACGTGATAGCGGTGGCGTACGTAGTTGACCGTCGCGCACATGCAGGCGACCACGTTGTAGGGCGTGGTGGCGGTGCCCGCCTGGTGGTGGGTGGCGAACGTGGACGGGATGCACTGCGTGGCCCCCCGCGAGCAGTTCAGCGGGTGGCCGTCCGGAGCGATCCGGCCGTGCGCGTTGACGTCCTTCGTGTTCACCCGGAACCTCGGATGGTTGTGGATGGACTCGCGCTTGGCGATCGTGGTGAGCGCCGGAACCCCGAACTTCGGCTCCATGCCGGTCAGTTCGCACGCCGTGCGCGCATAGCGCCGCATTGCTGCCTCCCCCGACTCGTCGCCGGGATCGCGGAAGGTGACCTGGGCCAGGGCCATCCCTCCCCGGCCGCCGTCCGACGCGTGCCGGCAGTCGACCTTGAAGCCGGTGAGCCGGCCGAGGGTGGTCAAGGAAGCGCAGCCGGGGATGCCGTCGGCGTCGGTGCCCTTGAAGCCCTGGGCGAGTTGTTCGGCGCGGTAGGCGGCCTTGGTCTGTTCGCCGAAGAGGCCGGTGGCTCCGTCGGGGATCTTGCGGCCCCGCTTGATGAGGGCTTTCTGTACGGCGCGTACGTCCTCGTTGCGCTTGCCGAACCGGACGTTGGACAGAGCGACCATGACCGCTCGCTCCCGGTCTCTGTGCACGTCTGGCCGAGCGGATCCTCCCGAGCTGACCCTCAGTCGACGTGGTGGTTGACGTAGTAGGAGGAGTGCTCGTCCTCCGAGTGCGCGAGCTTCGACCGGGGGCCCATGCCGCGCTCGTCCTCGTTGACGGTCAGGGAGCCCGGCACGTCGTCACAGGAAGATCTCCTGGGTACCCTCCGCGGAGACCGGGACTCCCACCGCGATCCGGTCACGGGCAGCCGCTGAGAGAGGATCACCGGAGGGCCAGATCTCACGACCTCGTCGATGGTCGCCGTGGCAGTCATGGCCGTCCTCTCCGGCGTGGTGCGACGGGCTGTTCGGGGGCCCGTGGATCGAACGCCGCCGATCCGATCCCCGTGTTCGAACATACGGAAGCGGTGTCAGCGCAGCGTCATTGGGCCGTCATCGGTGATGCGCAATCGCCCGAGTTGCCGCTGGTGAACGAGGGGGCTGAGAATGGTGACGGTACGCCTCGTCGGGAGGATGCATCAGCCCTCGGCGCCGCACCGACGACCCACGAGCGCGGTCCACACGCCGCGCAGCCGACGAGGCCGGACGGCCTGCACAGGCGTACCCACACGGAACACCGTCCGTGAGGCGATCTACGTGGCGTCTGCTCCCCCTCTGCTGCAACTGCTCGGCCAGTTCCGGCTCGAACTGGCCACCGGGAACGTCGAGTTGTGCCGCAACGGCCAGCGGATGCTGGCGTTCCTGGGCCTGCGGGGACGGGTGTCCCGAACGGTCCTCGCAGGCACCCTGTGGCCCGAGGTCACCGAGGGGCACGCCAGGGGCAGCCTGCGCACCACGCTGTGGAAGCTGCCGCGAGCCGACCCGCCCCTGATCGGCTGCTGCGGAGACGCACTGCTCGTCACCCCCGCCCTGCGCGTCGACGTCCAGGACCTGACGCAGACGGCGCTCGGTGTGGTGCAGGGCGACTGCCCCGGGCTGCGTGCCCTGCCCCGACTCGCCCTGCTGACGGGGGAGGACCTGCTGCAGGGCTGGGACGAGGACTGGGTACTGCTGGAGCGCGAACACCTGCGGCAGCTGCGCCTGCACGCACTCGACGCAGTGGCCGACGACTTGATACGGCAGGGCAGACCCGCTCTGGCGATGGAAGTGGCCTGGGCGAGCGTACGCGCGGAACCGCTGCGGGAGAGTGCGCACCGTGCCGTGGTCTCGGCACATCTCGCGGAGGGCAACGTCGCCGAGGCGATGAGCCACTACGAGGCGTTCCGCCGGTTGCTGGACGACGAACTCGGCGTCGAGCCCTCGGCCGGATTCGTTCGGATGCTTCCCGAGCTTCGAGGAGACAGAGGCAGGAAGACAGAGGCAGGAAGACAGAACCATGCACCGGAGCGTTCGCGACTACTGGATCACCTTCAACTACCCCCTCGAGGGACGGGTCAACTTCATGTGCCTGGACGTCAAGGCGTACCTGAGCACCGGAATCGTTTCTGAGCGGGTCATAGCGGGTCACCAGCGGGTCATGGGGCACGGTCGAGGCCGCCCGGCGCTTCGGCCGTCGTCCCCGGGCCGGACGACGCGGGCGGCAGGGGCGGCAGGCCCGTGGCGAGGTCCGGCAGGAGGACGGGCTCCAGCCGGATCCGGTCCTGGGCGGTCAGGCGGCGCTCCAACTGCGGGGGCCGGTAGCCCGTGACCCGGTCGTAGCGCTCCTTGGCGGGCACCGCAAGGAACTCGTTGCCGTCGGGCACGCCCTCGGCGTCGACCGCTTCCCCGATCGGCCGGTGCAGGGGCTTGGCCAGCCGGTACATACCCGTCCGAGAGTCGTGCAGGTCGCCCAAGGCGTCCGACCGTACCCGGAAGTCGATGCTCTGCTCGGGCTTCATCACCTTGGGGCCGGCAGCGCTGAGTACGTCGGTGTCGAACTGCAGCCCCTGTCTGCGGGCCTGATCGACCATCCACAGCAGGGGGATGTCCGACAGTCCCGTCTCCTTGTAGCCGCCACCGACATCGCAGTGCACCCCGGCGAACCAGACCTGCTTGAGCTCCTGGCCCTGCTCGGCCGCGCCCGGCTGCTGGTGCCACAGCGCCGGCCGGAACGCCGAGCGCTGCTCGTCGATGGCCAGTGCGTGGAACGCCGCCCGGACCCAACTGCTCAACTCGGTGTTGTGGAACGCCCAGCGGCGGTTGAACCGGTGCGCCGCGGGCTGCAGCCACGTGGGGCCGGGCACGGGGATACCGAGGGCACCGACCGTGTCCCACACCCCGATGAAACGGATCTCCGTCTCGCGCGCATAGGAGCGGCGGAACAACGTGGCCGCCGCGCCGTTCGGTTGCTCGATCCGGTCCCGGTACAGGGCCCAGGCCTCCGGGATCCGGTCGGCGTGCTCCCGCCGCAGGATGCCGCCGTTACGCACCAGTCCCGCGAGACTGCGGGCGGTGAACGCGCCCCGGCTGAAGCCGAAAAGGAAGAGTTCGTCGTCGGGCTCGTACGTCTCGACGAGGAACCGGTAGGCGTCCACGACGTTCCGGGACAGACCCGCGCCGAACGCGCCGCCACGCAACCGCTCCCGCCGTCGCGTGCCCACGCCGCTGTGGTAATGGACGCGCTGCTCCTTACCGGCGGCGAACCCCGGGAGCACGGACAGGGCGACCTTGGCGACGTTGGTCTTGCTCGGTTGGTCGGCGAAGTTCCATGTGCCGTCACAGCAGACGACCAGACGCTTGGCCACGACCATCCCTCCTCGCGAGAGCGCGGAGCGGCGCACAGCACCACATCCAGGTTCCCACCACTCGAGGGGCCGCGCCATGCGACAGAGGCACCGCGCGACGGGGCGTACGTCACCCGCTGCCGGGTGCATTCATCCCGGTCAGTGAGGGCACTTGGCCCGCATGCAGGGGATGCGAGGAAGGGCGCTGGGTGTACGCCCCCGCGTCAGGGCCGCCGGAGAGGCCGTCCGGCGGGCCATCGCGGAGCCGGGGCGTGAGCGGGATCTGGCCATGCAGGCGGGCAAGGCCGCGCTGGCGGCGTGTGTGGCGTGGGCGGTGGCGGGCTGGTGGCTGCAGGCGCCGATGGCGTTCATCGCCCCGTGGGTGGCGATCGTGCTGGTGGAGTCGACCGTGTACCGGTCGATCGCGCACGGGCTGCAGCAGCTGGCGGCCATCGCCACGGGAACCGTGGTGGCCACCGGCGTCGCCCTGCTCCTGGACTCCCCGATGGCGGCCATGGCGCTGGTGCTCCCGGCGGTCGTGCTGCTGGGGAACTGGCGTCGACTGGGCAGCCAGGGCGTCTACGCGGCCACGGGCGCCCTCTTCGTCCTGACGGGCGGGCCGATCACGATCACCTCGTCGGCGGCACGGATCGCGGAGGCGGTCTTCGGCGCGGTCGTCGGTATCGCCGTCAATGCGCTGATCAGGCCTCCGGTGTATCTGCGCAGCACCCGTGCCGCGCTGGAGGACGCGTCCGGCGAGGCGCAGGAGATCCTGGACAGGGTGGCCGACCGGCTGGCCGCCGACGAGTGGGACTCCCACACGGCCGGTTCCCTGCACGAGCGTGCCCTGCGCCTCTGGCGCCTGGTGGACCAGGCCCACGCGGCGGTCGGCTGGAGCCGGGAGAGCCTGCGCGTCAATCCCCGCAGCCGCAGCCGCGTCTTCTCGCAGCCGGACCAGGACTACGACGACGCGGTCACCGTTCTCGACTACGTCGCCGTCCACACCGCGGGCGTCACCCGGGCCGTCCTGGAGTCCTCCGGCGACGATCGCAAGGGCTGGCGACCGGGCCCGCACGCCGCGAAGCCGTACGCGGACTTCCTGCACAGCAGCGCCAGTGCCATCCGGCTCTACACGCGCAGCCGGTTCGCCCCCGGCGGGCAGGACGAGCAGGCCGACCAGGAGCTCCGCGAGGTGGTCGAGGACCTGAACCGCGCCTTGGACGATCTACGGCAACGGCTGCTCGGCGCGGCCCCCGACGACCCCGACACCCTGGCGACCTACGGCACCCTCCTCACCCAGGCCCACCGCCTGGCCGACCAGCTGGTCGGGCACTGAGGGTGGGCGGGGACGGACTGGAGCCCGTCGCGCCAGGGGCGTCAAGTCGACCAGACCACCCTGCCGTTGTTCACGATGACCACCTTGGCGTCGGCCCGCAGGACCAGCTGGGCTCCCTCGTTGCCCCAGGTCTGGGAGGCCCAGATGGGGCGGTCCTCGGCGTTGTGGATGACGAGATTGCCGTCCTGCTGGAAGATCGCCCGGTGGTTCTGGCCGAAGGTCATGGACGCCCAGATGGGCTTGCTCTGCTCGTTGTAGACGACGAGATTGCCGTCGGTCTGCATGACCATCCGGATGCGGTTGGTGGTCCAGGCCTGGCTGACCTCCAGGACGCTGGTCGCGAAGACGCTCTCGGTGCTCCAGTTCGGCTTCGGACTCGCCTTGGGCTTCGGCTTCGGCTTCGGTTTCGCGGGAGCGCTGGTCTTGCGGGGCTCCGGGGAGGGCGCGGCGGGCGGGGGAGCGGCGACCTTCGGAAGCTCGCTCTTCTTCGGCTTCGCCTTCGTCGGGGACGGGTTGGGCTTCTCGGCCACGTAGTCGTCGAGGGCGGCGGGGGCGGAGTTCGGGTTGAGGACGGTGTCGGAACCCGCGGTCAGCCCTTTGGAATCGCCGGGCCCGTCGTCCTTCGCGCTGCCGGCCAGCAGCAGCGGTACGGCGATGAGCACCGCGCCGGCTATCGCGGCTCCCGCGAGGACCGGCTTGCGGGGGCGGCCGCTGCCCACACCGGTGTCGGTCTTGGTGCCCGGAGGCGTCGTCCCCACTGCCGCGGCCACCGCGACGCGCTCCTCGGGCGCCTCGGCCGTCCCGGCTGCCGCCGCGGGCGGGGCCGCGGCTTCGGCGGTCTCCTCGGAGGGAGGTGCGGTGGCGGTGGTCTCCCCTGCCGGGGTGCTGCCGGACGCCGCCTCGAGGGCTGCGGCCGTACTCGGCGCCGCCTCGTCCGGGGCGGAGGGCGTGGGCGGTAACCCGGCCTCCCCTTCGCGGGCGGCGGCCGCCTTGGCGTTCGCGCCGGGGGTCTGCTGCTGGGGGGACATGCGGTACTCCTCCTCGGTGGCGGAGCTGTCGGTGGTGTGCAGGGCCCGCGCGATGGCGGGCCGGACGAACACCGGGAAACCCGGCGGGCGTTGGCCGAGTGCCGCGCCGGGGTGAACCGGTTCGGCCCGGTCCCGGTCGCCGAGTTCCCCAGGACCCGCCGCGGTGGCGGCCGCAGGCTGGTCCGACGCCCTTTACGAGCTGTGCGGTCCTCCCGTACGGCCCCGGCCCGGACGTCCGGCCGGAAGGCACCGTATGCCGACCGGACCGATGGCGTAGCCCAACTTAGCCTGTACCGGGGGCGATCAGCTGCCCCACCCGCCCCAACGCTCCCGTCGCTTTGTCCGTCCACGCCTCCCTGCTCCCGGAACGTCCCCCACCCGGGCAGCAAACGGGCACGCAGGCACCCGATACGGACTCCGCCCGCACCGCCACGGAGGAGGCTCGTGTGGCATCCTGTTGGCGCCCCGAGTTGATCAGTGTCGGCGTGCATGCATGCAGTTCGACACTCAAGTATTCGTAGGGACACAAGAGTTCAGGTGGAGATGCGGCCCGGACAACGGCAGGAGGGCGGGCACGACGCCCTGCCCGAGATGCCCGGCGGCTCCGGCCCCGCAGTCGCGTCGGAGCCGGCCGGCTCCGACGCGGTCGAGGCCACCGACACCCCCGACATACCCGAGGCCGTGCAGGCCGCCGCCCGCCGGGCGCCGGGGCACTGGATCGGCATGGTGGACCCCGAGTGGACCGACGAGCGGACGCCGCCCGAGTGGGCGGTGCTGGGGGAGTGGCAGTCGGACGAGAGCGGGAGCGTGGGGGACTACCGCGCCAACCCGGCGTACCGGCCCTCCGCACGGGTGCTCGGCTGGCCGGAGCCCACCGACCCGGTGGACGCGGCGGCACAGCGGGCCGCCACCGGCTACGGACCGGTGGACGAGGCCCTCACGGCGCTCGCCGAAGCGGACATCACCGTGGTGCGCGGACCGGACGGCGGGCCGCTCACGGCCGCCGGGCGGGACGGGGCGCCGGTGGTGCTGTTGTTCACCTCACCGGCGCACGAGTTCATGTCCGCGGCACTTCGGCATGACACGCTCCCCGCCCGGGAGTTGGCCCGTTCCCTGACCGGTTCGGGCACCTTGCTGATGGTCAACGCCGGGGCAGCGGCCCCCTTGCTCGTCCCGGCGGACAGTCTCCTCGGTCCCGGACGCGGGCCGGGTGCCGAGGGGGCGTCCGCGGCGGACGCAGCGGCGGAGGAGGGCGTCGGCGCCCGCTCCGGCCCGGCGGACCGTACCGGTCCCGCGACCGCGGTTCCCTCCGCAGCCCGCACCGACAACTCCCCTGAACCCTGGCCCCACATCACAGGGAGGACCCCGTGACGCGTCCGGTCCAGCACACCCCCGGCTCCGCACGGTCGGAGTCCGGCTCCGACGGCGAGGAGACGGCCGCGACCGCCGCCACCGCCGTGGCTGCCTCGGCCACCGAGCCCGAACCCGAGCCCGCAGAGGCGAAGACCGGGGCCGAGGCCGGTTCCAGGGCCGGTGAGTCGGAGGAAACGGCCGTACAGGCCAAGACCACCGAGCCCGAGGCCGAGCCCGAGCCCGAGGCCGGGACCAGCACCGAGAGCGGGGCCGAGTCCGGCAGCCGGTCCGGGGCCGAGGCCGACACCGACCCCGGTGCCGCCGCTGCGGCCAAGAGCCGGCTGCCCGCACTCGTGCGCACCATGACCGTGACCGCCATCGACCGGCCGCAGCAGGAGGCCGGTCAGGTGGGACGGCCGGGCAGGGCGGCCCTGGCCGGGGCTGCGGTCGCCGGGGCACTGCTCGTGTCGGTGCCGTTCCTGGTACTCGCCGGGGGCGACGACAAGGACAACAAGACGGCCCCGGCGGGAGGAACCGTACTCGGCGGCGGTTCGCCGGAAGCACCGGGCGACTTCGTGGTGACCAAGCCCGACACCAGTGCCTCGGGCGACGGCAAGAAGGAGTCCGCCAAGCCCGACAAGCCGGCCAAGGAAGCTCCCGCGGGCACCTCGGCGCAGAACTCGGGCAAGGACGCGCCGAAGCAGGACGCCGGCCGGAAGGACCGTCCCAAGGGGGACTCGGGCCGGCAGGACCAGCCGGAGAAGCCCAGCGGCGGGAACAAGTCCGGCGGCGACGACAAGCCCGCCAACGCCGGTTCGGGCGTGACGTTCAGCGCCCCGGTCTCCCTGCGCAGCCACCTCTCCGGCCGCTGCATCGACGTCCCGAACGCCGAGTTCGGCGACGGCAAGCGGCTGATGGTGTGGGACTGCAACAACGGCCCCGCGCAGAGGTGGCAGTTCGCCTCCGACGGCACCGTCCGCATCAACGGCCTGTGCCTGGACGTGGCCAACGCGAACTACAACGACGGCACTCCCATCCAGATCGCCTGGTGCAGCGGCAACGCCGCCCAGAAGTTCGTCCTGAACGAGCGGCACGACCTGGTGAACACCGTCGTCGGCAAGTGCGTCGACATCAAGGACAACAACCGGGGCAACGGGGCTTGGCTGCAACTGTGGACCTGCGCCGGCACCGACAACCAGAAGTGGAGCGTCTGACCGGACGCCCACAGGCCGAGAACACCGCTCTCGGCATCCGTACGCCCCGAAGGCGGGGCATGATGGCACGGTCGGCCCGCCGACACGCGCCGCCGACGAGGGGCGCCCGCAGAAGACGCCGCCGGAGCAAGGAGGTTGGTGCGTGTCGCGCCAGGTACTGACGGTCGGTCCGGGGGACCGGGACCGCTACCGGACGATCGGTGAGGCACTCGCGGCCGCCCGAACCGGTGCGCTCATCAGCGTCCGGCCCGGGACGTACGCCGAGAACCTGGTGATCAACACCAGGGTCACCCTCACCGCCGCCGAAGGGCGGGGCACCGTCGAGATCCGGCCGCGTTCTGGCAGCGTCCTCTCGCTGCGGGCCGACGCCGTGATGCTCTCCGAACTGACCCTGCGCGGCGGCGACGCCGAGCTGCCCGCCGTGGACGTGCGGCGCGGGCAGGCCGCCCTCGACGGCTGCGAGATCGTCGGCGCCGCCTGGACCGCGATGCTGGCCGGGGGCACCGGTTCGCTCGCGCTGCGGGAGTGCCGGGTGAGCAACCCGCAGGGCGCGGGCATCGTGGTCACCTCGACCACGCCCACCACCGTGGAGTCCTGCACGCTGGAGCACCTGGGCACCAGCGGCCTGGTCCTCGCCGAGCAGGGCGAGGCCCGCATCCGCGGCTGCACGGTGCGCGACGCCCGCGGCAACGGCCTGCTCGCCAACGGCGAATCCCGCGGCACCGTCGAGGACTGCGACATCTCCTCCACCGACAAGCCCTCCCTCGCCCTGGAGCAGAACTGCTCCCTCACGGTGATCCGCACCGTGGTGCACGACACCAGCACGGGCGTGCACTTGAGCAGCGCGGGCCGCACGACGCTGGAGGACGTCCGCGTCACCGGCGCCTCCGGCAACGGGATCACGCTGGCCGCCGGCAGCGACCCGGTGCTGCGGCGCTGCCGCGTCTCGCGCACCCGCGGCCAGGGCGTGCTGGTCACCGACCGGGCCCGTGGCACCTTCGAGGACTGCTGGGTGGACGGTGCGCAGGGCGCCGCGGTACGCGTCGCCGGGGCCGCCTCCCCGGCGCTGACCGGCCTGACCGTCCGGGACTGCGAACAGACCGGACTGCTCCTGGAGGAGGACTCGGCGCCGGAGCTGGACCGGCTGGAAGTGATCGGCGGCGCGCCCGCGGTCTCGGTGCGCGGCGGCGCCAACCCGCTGCTGCGCCGGGCCCGCCTGGTGGAGCCCGCCGGTGACGGCATCGTGGCCGGCAAGGACGCCCGTGGCCGTGCCGAGGACTGCGAGATCGTACGGCCGAAGGGCGCGGGTGTGCGCGTGGGCTCCGGCAGCACCCTGTACCTGGCCGGCGGCGGGGTCTCCGACACCGCCACCAGCGGCCTGATCGTGGAGGACGGGGGCAACGTCACCGTGCGCGACTTCCGCGTCGAGATATCCGGCGAGGAGGGCGTGCTGGTCGCCGCGGGAGGCGAGTTGACCGCCAACCGCACCACCGTGCACGCCGCCCAGGGCCACGGCTTCCTGCTCCGCGAGGGCGCGCTCGCCTCGCTCAGCGGCTGCGAGGTCTCCGGCGGCGCCCAGGACGGCTTCCGGGTGGAGTCCACCGCGCCGGTCTCGCTCGTGAACTGCCTCGCCCGGGAGAACGAGGGCGGCGGCCTGGTGCAGACCGTGCCCGGCGAACGGCTCGCCGTGGACGGCCTGAACAGCACCGGCAACGGCAAGCGGGACGCCTGGGGCACCGGCAGCGCCGAGAACACCGACCCGGCCGGCTCCGGCGCCGCGGACGCGCCCCCGCCGGACCGCGCGGACGGCCCGCTCGGCGCCCTGAACGCGCTGATCGGCCTGGAGAACGTCAAGCAGCAGGTGGGCACCCTGGTCAACCTGACCCAGCTCGCCCAGCGCCGCGAACAACTCGGCATGTCCGCCCCGCCGATGAGCCGGCACCTGATCTTCGCCGGCCCGCCCGGCACGGGTAAGACCACCGTGGCCCGCCTCTACGGGGCGATCCTCGCCGAACTGGGTTCGCTGCGCAGCGGACACCTGGTGGAGGTCTCCCGCGCCGACCTGGTCGCGCAGGTCGTCGGCGGTACGGCGATCAAGACCACCGAGACCTTCCAACGAGCCCTCGGCGGCGTGCTGTTCGTCGACGAGGCGTACACACTCACCGCGGACAGCGGCAACGGCGGCGCCGACTTCGGCCGCGAAGCGGTGGACACGCTGCTGAAGCTGATGGAGGACCACCGCGACGACGTCGTGGTGGTCGCGGCCGGCTACTCCCGCGAGATGGAGTCCTTCCTCGGCTCCAACCCGGGTCTGGCGTCACGCTTCTCACGGACCGTCGAGTTCGAGAACTACTCGGTGCCCGAACTGGTCGCGATCATGGAGAATATGTGCGCCCAGCACCAGTACGAGCTGGGCGAGGGCACCGCGGCGGCGCTGGCCGCGCACTTCGAGGCGATGCCGAGGGACGCGGGCTTCGGCAACGGCCGTGCCGCGCGCGGGGTGTTCGAGGAGATGGTGGACCGGCAGGCGGTCCGGCTCGCCTCCCAGGCGCAGGTGGGCGAGCACGACCTGCGGCTGCTGCTGCCGGAGGACGTCTCCGCCACCGCCGCGACGGCCGCCGAGTCCGCCGCGCCGGACGACGACCCGCTGACGCGCCTCGGCGACATGATCGGCCTGGCCGAGGTGAAGCGCGACGTCGCCGACCTGGTCAACCTCATCACCACCGCACGCCACCGTGCCGCCGCCGGGCTGCCGGTGCCCTCGCTCAGCCACCACCTGGTCTTCACCGGCCCTCCCGGCACCGGCAAGACCACCGTGGCCCGCCTCTACGGCGAGATCCTGACCCAGCTCGGCATCCTGCAACGGGGCCAGCTGATCGAGGCGGCCCGCGCCGACCTGGTCGGCCGCTACATCGGCCACACCGCCCAGCTCACCCGCGAGGTCTTCGAACGGGCCCGCGGTGGCGTGCTGTTCATCGACGAGGCGTACACCCTCACCCCGCGTGGCGGCGGCGCCGACTTCGGCCAGGAGGCGGTGGACACGCTGCTGAAGCTGATGGAGGACCACCGCGACGAGGTCGTCGTCATCGTCGCCGGCTACACCGATGAGATGGAACGCTTCCTCGCCTCCAACCCGGGCCTGTCCTCCCGCTTCCCGCGCCGGATCACCTTCGCCGACTACTCCTCCGAGGAGCTCGTCACCATCGTGCGCGGCCAGGCCGGGAGCATGGGCTACGAATGCGGGCCCGGCACCGGCCCGCTGCTCAGGGAGTACTTCGAGTCGCTGCCCCGCGACCGCTCGTTCGGTAACGCCCGCCTGGCCCGCCAGGTGGTCGAGGCGATGGTCACCCGGCAGGCGGGACGGCTCGGTTCGCTGTCCGCGCCCACCCTGGACGACCTGCGCATCCTGATCCCCGAGGACGTCCCGGCCGCGGCCCCGAAGGCGGCTCCCCGATGACGCCGCGCGCCCGCGGGACCGCCCTCCTGCTGTCCGGCGCCGGCCTCGCCGCCGCGCTGCTGCTGCCCACGGCCGTCCCGGCCCAGACGGCACCCCTCTCGCGCCCGCCGACGGCCGACGAGAAGAAGGGGCAGGAACTCCCCGGCATGCCGTCCCTGCTCGATCCGGACGCCGAGGGCACGGCCTGCACCCCCGCCTCCAAGGAGACGGCGAAGAAGCAGGACTGGTCGCGCCAGCGCCTCGACCTGGACCGGCTGCGCGGGCACAGCACCGGTGCGGGCGTGACCGTAGCCCTGATCGACACCGGCGTCGCCCCCGACGCCGCCGGTCTCGACGGCCGGGTCACCGCCCAGGGCGCGGCCGCCGAGGACTGCGTCGGGCACGGCACCTTCCTGGCCGGGCTGATCGCCGGCACCGGCGGGGACAGCCCGCGCCTCGCCGGGGCCGCCCCCGGCGCGAAGGTCCTGGCGCTGCGCGGCACCGACACGCGAGGTGCGGCGAGCCCCGAACTGGTCGCGGCGGCGGTACGCGAGGCCACCGAATCGGGCGCCGAGGTGATCGCGGTCACGGTGGCCCTGCCGAGCCGCGACACCGCGCTGACCGACGCGATCGCCGCGGCCCGCCGTGGGGGCGCGGTCGTGGTCGCCGCGGCCACCCCTGACCCGCCCTCCCGGGGCGGCACCGACGAGATCCCGTCCCGCGTCTACTGGCCGGCCGGCGAACCCGGCGTCCTCTCGGTCGCCGACATGCTCCCCGGCGGCGTCCGCCCCGACGGCTCCCTGCCCACCACGGGCATCGACCTGGCCGCTCCCGGCGCCGGGGTGGTCTCCGGGGGCCCGCGCGGCAACGGCCACTACCTCGGCGCCGGCGCCTCGGTGGCCGCCGCCTACGCCGCCGGGGCCGCCGCGGTGGTCCGCGCCGCCCACCCCGACGACGCGCCCGACACCGTCATCCACCGCCTGACCGCGACCGCCTACCCGGCGGACATCCCCCAACTGGACGCCTACGCCGCCGTGACCACGATCCTCGACGACTCGGGTGCGCCGTCCGGCACCGAGGGCGCCGCGGATCCCGTGACCGTCCGCGACACCTCCACCGCCGACCGCGCCACCGGCCGAGCCACCCTCTTCGTCCTCCTCGGCTCCGCCGGCGTACTCGCCATCCTCTGGGCCGCTTTCACCCTCCCCCGGGCCCGCGCCCGCGGCTGGCGTCCAGCGGGACGACCGGAACGAGCGGCCAACTCAGAAGAAGTTGGCGTCAGTTAATCCTCGCGGCCATGTTCGACGTCGGCGTCTGTCGGGCTGCCTGAGCGAGCGGCGCGAGCCGAGGCCGGAGGGTGCCGGGGTGCCGTAGGGACGGTGGGCTGAGGGGGCCGGTAGGCCCGGGGCCGGACTGGTGCAACCGCTCCCAACGACAGTGGGGGCCACCTCAGGTGGCCCCCACTGCGTGCCTCACATGCCGTCAGCTTTCCTGCCCCCGACCCTCCTCCACCAGCGCCGTCTGCATCAACCGTGCCTTGCGGCGGGCGATGTGCAGGGCTCGGCCCGGCGGGAGGTTGAGGGGCTTCGCGTTGCCGAAGAGGCGGCCCTCGGTGGGCGGGCAGGAGAGGAGGACGGCGGGGTTGTTCGCCTCGTCCATGCGGCGGATCAGGCCGTCGCTGAGGCCGCGGCCGGCGCCCATGGCGCTGCGGGCGACGACCAGGTGCAGGCCCATCTCGAAGCCGAGGGTCAGATGCTCGAAGAGCGGCTCGAAGGGGCTCTGGAAGGAGTTGCCGGAGACCATGTCGTAGTCGTCGACCAGGATGAACAGCCGCGGCCCGGTCCACCAGTCGCACTGACGCATCCGGGCAGGGGCGATGTCCGCGCCGGGGACGCGGGTCTTCAGCGCGCGGGCCGCGCCGTCGACGGTCTCCTTCAGGTTGTCCAGGGAGATCACGTGCCCGATGCGGTACTCCTGCGGGATGGCGTCCACCAGAGTGCGGCGGTAGTCCACCGCGATGATCTTCGCCTCGCTCGGGGTGTACCGGGCGGTGATGCCCTCGGTGATACGGCGCAGCAGGTTGGTCTTGCCGCTCTCCGTGTCGCCGACCACGATCAGGTGCGGGGTGCGGCTGAAGTCGTGCCACACCGGCTCCAGGGCGTCCTGGTCGATGCCGAGCGGGAGGCGCAGGCCGCCGCCCTCGGTGGGCTGCGGCGCGGGGAGTTCGGCGAGCGGCAACCGGTGCGGCAGCATCCGCACCGGCGGTGCGGCCGGGCCCGACCAGTGCTTGGCGACCTCGCCCACCAGGTGGGCCACGCCCTCGCCCAGGTCCTCGAGGGAGCCGCTGCCGTCCAGTCGGGGCAGGCCGGCCAGAAAGTGCATCTTGCTGTCGGCGGTGATGCCGCGACCGCCGCTGCGCGGCACCGAGCGGGCCTTGCGGGTGTCGATCTCGGAGTCCATGGGATCACCCATCCGCAACTCCAGCCGGGTGGCGGACTGATCGCGGACCTGGGCGGACAGCTCGACCCAGCGGGTGGTGGTGATGAGCAGGTGGATGCCGTAGTTCAGGCCACGGGCGGCGAGTTCGTTGAACTTCGGGACCAGGTCGTCGTAATCCTGACGGACCGTCGACCAGCCGTCGACCACCATGAACACGTCGCCGAACGGCTCGTCGGGGAACTCCCCGGCGGCCCGGCGACGACGGTAGGACTGCATGGAGTCGAGGGTGTGGTCCACGAAGAACTGCTCGCGGCGGGCGAGCAGCGTCATCACCTCGGCGACGGCCCGGTGCACCCGCTCCGGGTTGAGCCGCGCCGCGACCCCGCCGACGTGCGGGAGCGAGGCGAGCTGGGAGAGACCGCCACCGCCGAAGTCCAGGCAGTAGAACTGGATCTCGGCGGGGGTGTGCGTGAGGGCGAGGGCCGCGATCAGCGTACGGGCCAGGGTCGACTTGCCGCTCTGGGAGCCGCCCGCGATGGCGACATGGCCGCCGGCCCCGGCCAGATCCACGACCAGCGGATCGCGGCGCTGGTCGAAGGGCTTGTCCACCAGGCCCACCGGCACCCGCAGCTTGCCGGTCCCGGCCCAGCCGGTGGCGGTGAGGCCGCGCTCGGGGTCGGGGGCGATGCCGGGCAGCAGGACGTCCAGCGGGGAGGGCTCGTCCAGCGGCGGCAGCCACACCTGATGGGCGGCGGGTCCCGCGCCGCGCAGCCGGTCGAGGGCCACGTCCAGCAGGGTCTCCTCGTCGCCGGTCTCCTCGATCTCCGGCTCCGGCTCGGATGTCGGCTCCAGCGTGCGCGGCACCACCCAGCCGCTGGTCCACGGCACGACCTGGCTGGCCACCCGGGCCTGCACCACGGCGCCGGTGCGGCGCCGGTACGTACCCGAGGAGTAGGCGGCGCGGAACCGGGTCAGGGCCTCCACGCCGGACTTCAGATAGCCGCTGCCGGGCTGGGCCGGCAACTCGTAGGCGTCCGGCACGCCGAGCACGCCGCGGCTCTCCATGGCGGAGAAGGTGCGCAGACCGATGCGGTACGACAGATGGCTCTCCAGCTGGTGCATGCGGCCCTCGTCCAGGCGCTGCGAGGCCAGCAGCAGATGCACCCCGAGGGAGCGGCCGAGGCGGCCGATCATCACGAACAGGTCCATGAACTCCCGGTGCGCGGACAGCAGTTCACTGAACTCGTCGACCACCACGAACAGGCTGGGCAGCGGGGTGAGGTCCGTCCCGGCGGCGCGGGCCCGCTCGTACTCCAGGGCGGAGGTGTAGTTGCCGGCGGCGCGCAACAGCTCCTGGCGGCGGATGAGTTCGCCGTGCAGGGCGTCCTGCATACGTTCCACCAGGGCGACTTCGTCGGCGAGGTTGGTGATGACGGCGGAGGTGTGCGGGAGTTCCTCCAGGCCGAGGAAGGTCGCGCCGCCCTTGAAGTCGACCAGCACGAAGTTGAGGGTCTCTGAGGAGTTGGTCAGCGCGAGACCGAGGACGAGGGTGCGCAGCAGTTCGCTCTTGCCGGAGCCGGTGGCACCGATCAGCATGCCGTGCGGGCCCATGCCCCCTTGCGCGGACTCCTTGATGTCGAGGTCCACCGGACGGCCGTCCACGCCGACGGCGATCGGCACCCGCAGCCGGGCGGAGCCGGTGTGCCGGTCGAAGAGGACCTTCGGGTCGTGCCGGTGCAGATCGGGGATGCCGAGCAGGGTCGTCAGCTCGACGTCGGCGTCCAGCGGCTGCGCGATGTCCGTGCCCAGGCTCATCCGGCGGGCGGTCAGCAGCCGGGCCAGCGACTCGGCGCCGAGCGGGCCGAGCCGGTCCGGGCGGCCGAGCGCGACGGAACGCTCCTTGCGGCTGCGGTCGGTACGCACCAGGTTCACCTGGTCCGGTCCGACGGTCAGCCGCAGCGTGTTGCGGCCGGGCCGCCAGCGCAGCGCCCCGGAGACGTCCAGGACCATGGCGTTGCGGTAGCCGTGGCCCTCCCAGCGGTGCCCCTCGGGGACGGTGACGCCGTCCAGGACGACGACCGTGTAGGGCTCGTCGCGGCCGGGGCGGGCATCCGGGTCGAAGCCGGGACGTTCGGCGAACTCGGCGCCGAGCAGATCGTCCAGCTCGGTGAGGTCGGCGGTGATCCGGCGGACCTGGCCGGCGCCGTCCTCCTCGTGCGGGTGCAGCGCGTGCGGCAGCCACTTGACCCACTCCCAGTCGGGCCGCCGCTCGTCACTGACGCACACCGCGAGCCACAGCTCCTCGGGCGCGTGGAACACCGCGAGCTGGCCGAGCATGGCACGCACCAGGGCACGTACCGCGTCGGCGCCCGGATCGGCGCCCTCGGCCCGGCTCGCGCCGCCCTCCCCGTACGACGCCGCGCCCGGCTCGGTCGCGTCCTCGCCGGGTGACTCCTCGGGGCGCAGCATGACCCGCGCGGAGGAGCGCAGGTAGAGCCCGAGGGGCTGCTCGGGGATGGTGGAGTAGGCGCGGATGAAGCGGCGCAGGGCGTGCGCGCAGAGCGGTTCGAGGTCCTCCACCGGGCGGGTGGAGACCGGGTTGAGGGTGAGGGCGAGCTGCTGTTCGCCGATCGCGAGCCGGACCTCGCCGAAGTCCTCGTCGGCCGGGCGGCGTTCCCACAGCCGTGAGGTGCGGGCCAGCGAACGCAGCGAGGCGGGATCCGGGTGGCGCCAGGCGAGCGCCCGCTGTTGCTCCGTGATGGTGCCCCGGACCCGCTTGCGCATCTGCGCCAGATAGCGGAGGTAGTCGCGGCGTTCGCCCTTCAGGCGCTGCTTGCGCTCGCTGGAGCGGCGCATCAGCTGCCCCAGCAGCATCGCACCGGCGGAAAGCGCCATGACGCCCATCGCCAGATACATGAAGACGCCGTTGCCACCGCCCGGGCGCAGGAACATCAGCATCATCGACACCGACATCAGCGCCATCGGCAAATAGGTCCATATCGCCGAGGTGTCCGGCACCGTCTCGGCGAGAACCGGCGGCTCCTGGAGGGTCAATTGGCCGTCGGGCATCTCGGGTCCGCGCCTGCGGGCCGGCCGGCGAAACAGCACCACACTCAAGGAACGAAACCTCCGGTTTCACTGGCTTTCCGGCCCGCGCCGAATACCGGCACACCCGGTAGCGGGAAAGACCGCACCGCACCCATTCTGCGGGTCCCGGGCGGCGCGGTGAACGCCGGATGAATGTTGTGAGCTGAAAGCGGGGGACGGTCAACTCCCCCCGCACTCAACTGCATACCGGACAGGGAGTCCGGTCCGCAGCACGATCCGGCGGGCGCAGGCAGTAGTCTGCATTCACGTAACGCGACCTGTCCACGTGGGAGAGGTGGTTTCCGGGCGCACGGACACAATTCCCTTGTCCGGCAGCCCGGTTCCCGGCCGCGCGGGCCTTACGTACTCTGCGCACGGCCCTCTCCCGAGGAAGTCCTTCTGTCAAAGCCCCCCACGGAAGACGAGAGTTCAGCTGATGACCGACAGTGCGGTGGCCGAACTGTGCCGCCTGACCGTACGTGCGCCGAGCGTCTCCGTCGATCTGGCCGTGCCCGCCGACGTGCCGGTCGCCGATCTGCTGCCGACGCTGCTGCGTTACGTCGGTGAGGAGGCCGAGGAGGCCGGACTCGACCACGCAGGCTGGGTGCTGCAGCGGCTCGGTGACGCCCCGCTCGACGAGGAGACCACCCTCGCGCGCGCCGGCCTCGCCGACGGGGACGTGCTCTATCTGCGCCCGCACACCGAGGTGTTGCCCGAGGCGAGGCTCGACGACCTGGTGGACGGCATAGCCGACACCGCGGGCCGCAGGCTGCACACCTGGCACCCCGAGGCGGCCCGCGGACTGCTGGTGGGCACCACGGTGGCGACCGTGGTGGCCGCCCTGGTGCTGGTGTTCTGGCCAGGGGTGACCGGCTCCGGCTCGGTCAGGGCCGCCTGCGCCGCCGTCGCGGGGGTGCTGCTGCTCGCGGGCGCGGGCACCGCCAGCCGCGCCGTCGGCGAGCGCCTCTCCGCGACCGCACTCGGCCTGCTGGTCGCGCCCTGCCTGGCACTGGCCGGCTGGGTGCTGCCCGGCGGCGAGCTGACCGGCCCGGACGCGGCGCGGGTCGTGGGCGCGCGGCTGCTCGCCGCGGGCGCCGCGGGCGCGGGCGGCGCGGTCCTCGCGCTGGCCGCCACCGCGGTCGGCGCCCCGGCCCTGCTGGCCACCGCGGTCGTCTCGGTGGCCACCGCGATCGCCGGGGCCCTGATCGGGTACTCGGGCCTGGACGTGCCCGCCGCCGTGGCGCTGGTGGCCGCGGTGGTCGCTCTGGCGGCCGGGACGGTCGCACCGTTCGCCTTCAAGCTGGCCGGGATGCGGATGCCGTCCCTGCCCTCCTCCGCCAGCCAGCTCCAGGAGGGCATCGAGCCCTACGCGGGCGACGAGGTCGCCGAACGCACCGAGCTGGCCGGGCGCTGGGTCACCGCGCTCTTCGCCGCCACCGGCGTCGTCGCCGCGGCCGCCCTCGTCGTCATCGCCCAACAGCCGGACCTGCCCGAGGTGTTGACCGCGGTCACACTGAGCCTGCTGCTGCTCCTGCACTCCCGCGGCCTGGTGCACATCGGCCAGCGGCTGACCCTGGCCGTACCCGGCGTCTGGGGGCTGCTGCTGCTCGCCCGCGCCTGGGCGGCCCACAGCGACGGCGACGGACGCCTGGTGGTCTTCGCGGTGCTGCTCGGCGCCGCTGCCGCACTGGTCATCGCCGCCTGGACGGTGCCCGGCCGGCGGATGCTGCCGTACTGGGGCCGGGCAGCGGAGATCGCGCACACCGGCTTCGCCGTGGCGCTGCTGCCGCTCAGCCTGTGGGTGGCCGGGCTCTTCGGCTGGCTGCGCGGCCTGTTCGGCTGAGCACACCCGCACTCCGGCAAGAGAACGAAGTCGAGGAGAGGCCGTGCAGTCCAAACGCGACCAGGTACACGCCCACAGTTTCATGATGGGCAGGCTCAGTTCGGGCCTGCTGATGGCCGACCCGGACGCCCCGGAGAGCCCGCTCGGGCGCACCACCCGCGGAGTGGTCTTCGGCGTCCTGGTCACCGTCCTGATCGGCGCCGGCGCCACCGTCTACGGCTTGCTGCGCCCCGGCGGGAACGACGCCTGGCGCGACGGGGACCACCTGGTGGTCAACCGCGACACCGGCGCCCGCTACCTGTGGACCGGCACCGACGGCGTACTGCACCCCGTGCGCAACTACGCCTCGGCGCGGCTCATCGGCGGGTCCGACCTGCAGACCGTGGACGTCGGCACCGCCTCGCTGCGGGACGTCCCCGTGGGCGCCCCGGCCGGCATCCCCGGCGCCCCCGACACCGTGCCCGAGCCCGGCCAACTCGACGACGGCGCCTGGCACATGTGCGTCACCGGGCCCGACGGGGCGCTGCCCGACACCTCCGGAGTCGTGGCGAACACCGGCGTGGACGAGCCGGGCGCCACCACCGTGGTCGCCGGGGCGCCGCTGGACTCCCGCGGCATCGGCGCAGACCGCGCGCTGCTGGTGCGCGGGCCGGACGACACCGAGTACCTGGTGTGGCGCGGCAGCAGACTGCCGCTGGACCGCGCCTCCGACGCCCGCAACGCCCTCGGCTACGGCTCCGAGCGGCCGATGCCGGTCTCGGCGGCCTTCCTCGACGCGCTGGCCCCCGGCCCCGCCCTGAAGCCGCCCGCGGTACCGGGGCGCGGTGCGGAGGGGCCCGTACTCGGCGGCGAAGCCAGCCGGATCGGCCAGCTGTTCAAGGTCAGCGTGCCCGGCGGCGGCAGCACCTACCACCTGCTGCGCAAGGACGGCCTGGTGCCGCTGACCCGGCTCGGCGCCGCCCTGGTGCTGGGCGACCCGGCCACCCAGAAGGACGCCTACCAGGGGCAGTCGCCCGAGGTGCGCACGGTCGGCGCGGACGCGCTGCGCGAGCACCGGGCCACGGACCCGGGCCCCTCCGCATCGGCTGAGCTGCCGGACGCCCCGCCCCTCCCGCAGTCCGCGCCACGCGGCACCGCGCTCTGTGCGCAGGTGGACGGCGACGACGGCGGCGCCCGGATCAGGTCGGTGCTGGTCCCCCTGACCCGGCTCGCCCCGGTCGCGGTGCCGCAGGGCACCGCCGAGCCGCTGAAGCAGGCCTGTGTCCCGGTGGACGCCACGGTGGTACGGCCCGGACGCGGCGCCCTGGTCAGGGCCCTGCACGCCAGTGGCGCCGCGCACGCCGGGACCACCTATCTGGTGGCGGAGAACGGCGTGAAGTACCGGGTCTCCGCCAAGAACTCGCTGGCAGCCCTCGGCTACGGGACCGGTGACATCGGCTCGGTCCCCGCCCCGCTGCTCGCGGCGCTCCCGACCGGCGCGGACCTCGACCCGGCCGCCGCGTCGGGCGCCGCGGAGCCCAAGGTCACGGCACCTGCGTGCGGTGCCGCCGGACGGCCGGAGCGCAGCGAGGCGAATGCCGAGAAGGACAAGGCGGACACGGCGCGCTGATCACAGCAAGGAAGGCATACCGTGCCGAAGAAAAAGAAAAGGGCGGGGGTAACGGAGGTATTCAGCCAAACTCGGCGCCGAGGGTGTGAAGTTCTCGGAGTCATCGGGGGATCGGGTGCGGCGGAGAACCTCAAATAAAGCTCAGAGTTTTAGACCCGCCGCGACCCTGAAATCCCGCGGAAGCGCTTTCATTGCCGGATACGGTCCTCGCCGATGCCCGTTCACCTACTTCGCGTGCCCGCTTTCTGCCCGCGTCGCGTCGCCCCGTGGACGGGTTCACATCCGCTGCCCCGCTGGTCGGGTGCGCGTGTTCATATCGCCGAAACCTCCGCACAACTCCCGTGCCACGCAAGAATTCTGGGGTGAGCTGACCGATGCTCAAATCTTCCCTGCACGCGTTGCGCGGAACGCTCAGTTCTCTTTAGCCTCAGCGGGCAACGATGCGTCGAGACAAGCCTGAACGAAGGGAGCGCGACATGGCGGACAGTGCCGCGAGGAAAGCGGATTATGCCAAGGGCTTGGGGGGTGTCTCCTCCCTGGAGTCGGCACGGAGCCAGGTCGAGAAGATCCAGAACAACGTCAGTGAGATCGCCGCGCGTTCGGGTGTCGGCGGCGACGAGGGCCAGGCCCTGCTGAAGCTCTTCCGCAGCTGGAACGCCGAGGCGCAGAAGGTCGTCATCCAGATCAGCAAGATGGTCGACGCGCTCCAGGAGAACGTGACCTCCGCCAACCGCCTGGCGCAGGAGAACCAGGACCTGACCGAGGTCCTCAACAGCAAGACCAGCCAGGGCGTCTTCGAAGCGCTGCGCTGACCCGTCCCCGCAGCACCGGCCCGCGTAAGGCGAGGCCGGACCCCCCTGAGCTTCCCGGGCGCCGACGCCCGGCCGTCCGAGAGGAGACGTCATGGCCGACGGCATCATCGACGTGCAGTACCCCGCGGTCCGCAATGCCATCGAGGAACTGATGGCCCAGACCCAGCAGATCATCACGACCCTCAACAACCTGGAGGACGAGCTGAAGCCGCTCGTCACCTCCTGGGAGGGTTCGGACCAGGAGACGTACCGCCAGGTCCAGGCGGAGTGGGACCAGGCCACCAAGAACATGGCCATGCTCCTCGGCGACAACGGCGAGCTGATCCAGACCATCCACGACAACCACTCCCGCGACGAGCGCAGGAGCGCCGACAACTGGGGGAACGTGCGGGCCCGTTAAGGCCTAGGGCCTGTTGCGAAAGTGGCCTCTGCCGCGCGACGCCCGGCACGCGCTCCCGCCGCACCGCCCGAAAACCCGAGTACGCCCGGTACGAGGGCTTTCGGTCGGCACGCCGCGAGCACGCACCGGACGCCGCGCGGCCGCCTTCCGGGCGACGAGACCACTTTCGCAACAGGCCCTGGCCGGAGTTCCCCCTCGTCCGCCCGCAGGGCGGCCCCGCGGCCGGCACACGTGACCGTCGGACGCCGAACCGCCCGTATCCCGGTCCCGCACGGACGGTTCGGCGACGCGGCCGGAACCGCCGCCCGAGGATTTCGGAAACGGACGTGCCGGACGCCGGTGAGCGGGCGGGAAACTCCGGACCGACCCGGTGTGCCCACCCGGCACACGGGCCCACCGGCCCGGCCGTCGCCCGTGCGCGGGGCGTTTGCCGGGCTCCCGTATCCCCGTCCGGCACCAAGCGGCAGGAGAGCGTCCCATGGCCGGTGAGAAGGCCGACGTCAAGCATTTCGACCTCAAGCAGATGGAGAACTTCCGGGACAACGAGGTGCAGCCGGTGTACACCGCCGCGAAGAAGCACCGCGAGGACGGCGACGGGTCCCACATCCGCCCCCTCGGCCACCTCATCGACGGCCACACCACACCGGAGAACCTCGCCCAGGACAAGCAACTCCTGCGCATCGGCAGGATGGTGACCGAACCCCTGGTCTCGGGACCGAAGCTGATCGAGGACATCCGCACCGCGGCCGAGGCCATCGACAAGCTGCTCGGTGACCAAATGGACCTCTTCAAGGAGCTGAAAGAGGCGCTCACCGACACGATTGACGAGGCCAACAAGACCAAGGACAAGAACCTCGACGCGATCGACGCGCAGACCTTGCTCCAGACCTTCGACGAGGTCGACACCCTCACCGCCGGCACCACCGGCGACCCGGACGACGAGTCCTGACCAACCGACCAGAAAGGGCGCCCGGTGGCCGATCGCTACGATCCCAACTCCGTCGCCAACCTCGACAAGTTCGACAATGCCGGCGACCCGTCGAGCGACACCTGGGCCACTCTGGTCACCCACATCACCGGCTATCCGGTGCCGGACCGTAACACCGTCTTCGACTCGCTCCGTTCCGAACACGGCGGCAAGCTCTTCCGGATGGACATCAAGGAGCGCAGCCTCTCCCTGCTCGTCAAGGACTCCGGTTTCCTGACGAACAAGGGCGAGGACTACGACATCTGGTTCTTCGACAGCGGCAAGAAGCGGTCCATCATGCAGGCCCGGATCGTCTTCGAGGGCCGTGTGAAGGACGGCGAGGAGATCATCTTCGCCGGTCCGGGTTCGGACAACGTCCATGACGCGCAGGTCCGTGAGGGCAACGAGTTCACGGACTACAACAAGGACAAGATGAGCACCATCCCGCTCGCCCGGTACATGAACGGGCCGCGGGCGGCACTCCTCGGACTGCTGGGCGGCAACACCCAGGACGCCCGGTTCAGCAACCTGGGCGTACCCGGTGCCGACGTGGTGGACCTGAACTCCTTCAACACCACAGGGGAGTCCTTCGACTTCGCGGCCAAGTTCTTCCGGGACCACGCGGTGGTGCTGAAGGACTGGGAGGACCGCTTCGGGCGGGACGACGCCAGCTGGAAGGGCGAGGCCGCGGAGGTCTTCCGCAGCCTGCTGAAGAAGATCCGCGAGAACTACGACAGTTACGTCGAGACCTTCGACTCCAGCCCCGGCTCCGGGGACGAGACCGGCACCGGCAACACGGTGTACTCGCGCGCCCTGTCACTGGGCCGCAAGTACCTGGTGGACTCCGCCAACAAGCTGCTGGAGGCGTGGCTGGCCTGGGCCAAGTCCCCGTACTACGACCCGCACCAGGTGCTGCGCTACGTCCTGGACGAACTCGCCCAGTGGGTGGACGCCAACAACGTCGCCAAGACCGACATCAAGTCGTACACCTCCCGCTACACCACGACCGTCAGCCACAGCCCGCAGGGCGGCTTCTCCCAGGTGCACCCCGAGTACGGCGACCTCACCGACATCGCGAACTGGGCGAAGGTCGGCGACAAGGCGGTGAAGATCTGGAGCCAGGGCGTCGACGAGTTCCTCGGCAAGCCCGCCGCCCAGGTGCAGTCGAACCTCAACAACCACTTCCTCGACCTGGGCGACGACTTCTCCGACAACGTGCCCAAGCCGAAGTCGACCAGCACGGCCGCGGAGGAGTACGAGGAGAGGAAGGCCGAGGAACAGCAGGAGGAGATCAACCGGCAGAACGAGGAGAACCGCAAGTACCAGGACGAGCTGCGCGAGGAGCAGGAGCGGCAGCGCGAGGAGGACAAGAAGTACCAGGAGGAACTCCGCGAGGAGCAGCGGCAGCAGCGGGAGGAGGACAAGAAGTACCAGGACGAGTTGCGCGAGGAGCAGAACCAGCAGCGCGAAGAGGACAAGAAGTACCAGGACGAGCTCCGCGAGGAGCAGCGGCGTGAGCAGGAGGAGGCCAAGCGCGAGGCCGAGGAGCAGACCAAGGCCATGCAGGAGAGCCTCGGCGGCATCAACGACCCGGGCGCCGTCACCGAGCAGAACCTCGGCAACATCGACGAACTGCTGAACCCGACCACGGTCACGGAGAGCCTGGGCAGCCTCGGCGACGTGAACAACCCGGGTGGTGAGCAGGAAGCTCTCACGAGCACCCCGCCGCCGGTCACCACGAATCTGGGCAGCCTCGGGAACCTGAACAACGGACCGGGCGGGACGAACAACGCCGCCAACGACGCGATCACCGAGAACCTCGGCAGCCTCGGCGGCCTGAACACCGGCGTCGGCTCCCTCAAGACCCCGACCGGCGGCAGCACCCAGCTCAACGACGGCAAGCTCACCACCGACTTCCCGGACGGCAGCAGCACCAGCTTCGACCCGGACAGCGGGACGCTCACCACGACCCATCCGGACGGCAGCGTCACCACGCAGGACCTGGGCGACGGCACCCGGGTGACCAACCCGGACGGCTCGGTCACGTCGCTCGGCGACGACGGCAAGCTGACGACGACCTTCCCGGACGGGACCACGCAGACCGTCGATCCGACGACCGGGCAGACCACCACGACCGACCCGGACGGCACGACCACCACGACCGACCTGGGCAGCCTCGACGGCCTCAACAGCGGCCTCGGCGGCGGCGACGGCGTGCTCGACACCCCGACCGGCGGCAGTACCCAGCTGACCAGCGGCGGCGACCTGACGACCGACTTCGCCGACGGCAGCCGTACCAGCTTCGACCCGGACAGCGGGACGCTCACCACCACGAACCCGGACGGCTCGACGACCACCACCGACCTGGGCAACGGTGCCGAGGTGACCAATCCGGACGGCTCGGTCACCTCGCTGGGCGACGACGGCAAGCTGACGACGACGTTCCCCGACGGCACCACGCAGACCGTCGATCCGACGACCGGGCAGACCACCACCACCGGTCCGGACGGCAGAACCACCACCGAGAACCTCGGCGGCCTGGGCAACCTCAACAGCCAGAACGGGCTCGGTGACCTGGGCGACCTCAACCCCGATCTGCCCACGGAGTCCATCGGCGACCTGGGCGACCTCGGGAACCTCAACACCGACCGGGCCGGCCTGGAGACCCCGACGGGCGGGCACACCGCACTTCAGGGCGACGACTTCGCCACCACCTTCGCGGACGGCAGCAAGGCCGTCTTCGACCCGGACACCGGGACGCTCACCACCACCGACGCGGACGGGTCCACGACGACCACCGACCTCACCCACGGCGCGAAGGTGACCAACCCGGACGGCTCCACCACCGTCCTGGACGACGGCAAGCTGACCACCACGTTCCCGGACGGCAGCACCCAGGTCATCGACCCGGACACCGGCATCGCCACCGTCACCGACGCCAAGGGCAACACCGAGACGGTGAACCTGCACGACCTCAACTCGCAAGGCGGACGCGGCGATTCGGGCGTACTCGACGACCTCGGCAGCCTCGGCGACCTCAATGGGACCGGCGGCGGTGACGGAACCGGCAGCCGGGACGTGTCGCTCTCCGATCTGGGACTCGGCGGCGGCGTGGGCGCAGGCGCGTCCGGCGGCGGCCTGTCCGGGGCGGACTCCTTCTCCCCGGGCGGCTCCGGCGGACTCGGTGCCGAGCCTCTCTCCGACGGTGCCGCCGCGAGCGAGGGCACCCCGCTCGCTCCCGCCGCCGCGGCCGGCACCCCTGGCGCGCCCGGCACACCCGGCAGCCCCGGGATGCCGATGGGCGGCGGCATGGGCGGCATGGGCGCCGGCGGCGACAAGGGCAACGGCGAGCGGGTGCGCGCCGTCCTGGTCGACGCGGCGGAGGAGAGCGAGCGCCGCAACCGCCGCCGACGCAGCCCGTGGAACCGCCAGGAGGACAGCGACACCTTCCTGGCGCCGGCCTCCCGGGTGGCGACCACCGGCGGCGACAGCCCCGAGGAGGAGACGGAGCAGGGCCGCAGGGTCACCAGCTCCGCCGACTACCTGGAGGAGGACACGGACGTGTGGGGCACCGAGGACGGCGGCACCCCGGCCGTCATCGGGCGGTGAGCACCGTGTCGCCCGGCACAGCCACCGCGCGCAGGCGAATCCCACCCGGCCCCGGCTTCCGCAGCGAGGGCCTCACCAGGCAAGATCAGCAGGGCAGTTGATGAAGTGGGCGACTCAGAAGGGCAGGAGCGGCCGTGACGGAACCGCTGGAGAAGCGCCTTGAGAAGGCGATGGCCGAACTCCAGGCGGCCCAGGAAGCGGTCGCGCGCACCGAACGCGAACTGCGGCAGGCGTCGTTCGCGGTGCTCTCCTCCGACCGCGCGGTCCGCGCCACCGTGGGCCCGCAGGGTGAACTGGCCGGGATCGAGTTCCTGGAGAACAAGTACCGCGACATGTCCCCCCAGGAGCTGGCCGCCAGCGTCCTGGAGGCGGCGAACGCGGCCCGCCTGAAGATGAACCGCCATGTGATGAAGGCGATGGCGCCCTTCGCCGAGCCCAGCAGCAAGGTGCCGGAACTGAAGGGCTTCGAGCTGGACTGGGAGCGGATCTTCGGTCCCGAGGTACTGCGCGAGGACGACGAGGACACGGTGCGCGACGGCCAGGCGGCCACCCCCGCCTGGCGGGACGCGCTCGGCGAGGACGGGGAGGACTGACCATGGGGCAGCGGTACTACGTCGACCCGCACCGCATCGAGGCGCTGGCGAGGCAGCTGGAGGAGATCGGCACCCTCGCCACGAGCATCACCGAGGAGTTCCTCGACGAGCTGGCGCCCACGGTCAGGTGGCCGGGCACGGAAGGCGAGTTCGCCGAGAAGGCCAAGCCGCAGGAGCAGAAGGAGCGGCAGACCACCAAGGAAACGATGATGTCCATCCGCGACGCGCTGGTCGGCATCACCGACGCCACGGTCAGCCAGGTCCGGATGATGAAGGACACCCGCGACCGCAACCTCGAGGACATCGAGCGGGGCGACAACCGCATCAGGACCAACGGGTTGAACGGCGACGGCGGCCCGGGCGGGCATGGCCGCCGCTGACCACCTCCGCACCGCCGGCCGCTCCAGCACCACGCCGGGAGCGGCCGCTCCGTCCTGCCCGCTCGGTGTCCAGGACGGCCCCCGATGAGCATTCAGGCATCGCCCGAGGTCAACGCGATGATCTTCATCCTCACCGGGGAGAAGCTCATCGACGCCGACGAGGACCTCGCCTACGAGAGCCGACGGCCCTACTCAGGGCTGGGCCGCAAGCTGGACCGGATGTCGTCACTGATCGACAAGTCGATCCACGACATCGCCGAGGTCATGCCGGACGACCTGGCCAAGTCGTACGCCAAGGCGATGGGCATGCTCATCGACGACGGCGGCAAGAACTACCTGCGCGACTTCGCCGAGCAGCTCGACAAGATCGCCGAGGGCCGGCGCAAGACCTCCATGGACATCATGGAGTCCAAGTGGCAGGTGATCGCCGAGGTCATCCGGCTGCTCATCGAGATCGCCATCTATCTGGCGATGTCCTTCTTCACCGGCGGCGCCTCGGCCAGCCAGATCATGATGGCCAAGCTGCGCAGCCGGTTCCTGATCCTCACCACGCTCACCCACCTGCTCCAGCGGCTGCACATAGCGCCCTCGCTGACCGAGGCGTTCGCCGAGGCGTTCACCACCTTCGCGGTCCGGCTGGCGATGATGAACTTCGCCCCGGACGGCCGCCGCCCCGACGGCTTCGACTGGAACGACATCCTCAAGTCCGCCGCGTTCGGCGCCGCCGCGGGCTTCTTCACCAGCATCTTCGACAACTTCGCCAAGAACATCGTCAAGAGCTACGACAACAACTTCCTCAAGAACGGGCCGGACCTCGACTTCAAGCCGACCCCCAACCCCAACCTGCGGAACACGCCCGGCCTCGACTTCAAGAACAACAGCCCCAACCCCAAGCCGAACCCCGACCCCGGCCCGGGCCCGAACAACCGCCCCGACCCCACTCCGAACCCCAACGGGAACGGGCCCAACCTCACCAACAACACGCCGGTGACGTTCCGCAACGACCCGCTCTCCTTCCGGAACAACCCCGACCTGTGGCGCAACAACCAGCTCCTGCGCAACAACGCCGACCGGCCGGGCGCGCTGGCCGGGCACTACGGGCTCAAGGGGACGGCCGACTTCCTCGCCGCCGGCGCGGGGGAGTCCGTCGCGGAGATCCTGATCAAGGGCGCCTTCGAGGGGGACTGGTCCACCAGCTGGTCCACCTTCGTCGGCGCGGGCGTCAGCAGCCAGGTCGAGGCCACCCTCACCGACACCGCCCAGAACAGCGGCGCCGAACTGCGCCACGTCATCGACAAGATGCGCAACCAGCCGCCCACCGTCTCCGGCGACACCGCAGACACCGGCGACTCCGACACGCGGGAGTCCTCCGGCTCCTCCCGCTCCGAGAACGGTGACGGCCCCGACAGCACGGGCGGTCCCTCGACCGTGAACACCCCGGGCGGCGTCGGCTCCTCGTCGACCTCGCCCCAGTCCGTCACCCAACAGAACACCGGACAGGGCGACTTCTCCGGCAGTCAGTCGCCTCCGCCCTACACCGCGGAGGACCTGCCGCCGTACACGACCCTGGACCCACCCCCGTACTCCCCGGGCACGCTGCCCGTGACCGCCGCCGAGAACGCGCTGTGGCAGCAGGTCCACAACGGGCCCGCCGAGGTCCGCGAGCAGGCACTGCGCGACATCGCAGCCCTGCGCGGCGCCGAACCGCCCGGCAGCACGGAGATCGGCGTCCGCGACAGCGTGCACAGCAACCTGTCGCAGCTGCCCGAGGTCCGGGTGGTGCCCGCCGGGAACGGCCCCGCCGCCCAGGTCGACGCCGACCAGGTCCGCCGCGCCCTCGACGGTTTCGGCACGCCGGTCACGGTGGACGACCCGCTCACGTCCTCCGTCGAGGTGGGCGGGCAGGACGACCGTACGGCTGCGGCGCCGGGTCAGGGGAGCGGCGGTTCCGTCGCCTCCAACGGCTCGACCAACGCAAACGCGCCCGGCACGGCCACCGGCGGCCGGCCGGGTGGCGTCCCCACCAGCGGAGGCGCCCCGGCCCCCGCCGCCCCCCGAACCCCGGACGGCGCGGCCCAGGCAGACGCCTCGCAGACGACGACAGACGACTCCCGGCAGACCTCGCCGCCGCCGGAGAGCACGTCCCCGGCGGGGGACACATCTTCTACGGGGGACACGTCCTCCCAGGAGTCCGCGTCCTCCCAGGAGTCCACCTCTTCCACGGACTCCAATTCCTCCACGGACTCCTATTCCTCCACGGAGAACACCTCTGCTCCGGACACCACCTTGCCGCCGGAGCCCACTCCCTCTCCGGACACCATCAACTCACCTGAAATCGCCGTCACTTCAGACTCCACAGGCCGCATCTCCACCCTGCCCGCGGACCTCACCGCCGCTCCGTCGAAGGTGGGCACCACCGGCTCGTACGCCGACACGGGCGACGCACTCGGCATCAGCGGCGCAACTACGGCACCGCCGCTGACGATCGTCGTCTCCTCCGAGGTGCCGCCGTCGGGGGAGGGGTCGCCGGAGGCCGTCGCGTTGCTGGACGGGGCCGGGACGGACCGGGCCGTGGTGCTCGGGCCGGCGGTCACGCCCGACGCGGCGGGGCGTCCGGTTCGCGCCGCCGTCGAGCTGACCCGCGAAGGGCCGGGCGCCCCGGTCCGCGTCCGCCCGCTCACCGGCCCCCCGCCCGCCATGCCGGAGGACGGCACCACGGAGGCCACGGGCGCCGCCACGGTCACCACGGAGACCGCCTTCCCCGGCGCGGACGTACTGCTGCCCCTCGCCGACGCCCTCGGACCCGCATCCCGCCCCGCCACCCTGAGCACGTCGACGACCGACAGCAACCCGGTGAGCACCACCACGGCACCGCCGCCCGCGAAGGTGCTCACGGAGACCACAACGCCCCTGCACGGCAACGGAGTCGGCTCGGATTCCAAGGTCGTCACCACCATCACCACCACCATCACCACCGAACCCCCCGCGGCCAAACTCGCCACCCTGTCCCGCCCCTGGACCGAGCCGGCCACCGACCTGCACCTGGAGTCGGGCCACGGCAACGGAAGCGGCGGACAAGTCACCGACCCGGGCGGCGGCGGGCGTGGTCCGGGCGGCGACGGCACTCCGCCGCCCCCACCCCCGCCCACCACGCCGGACAACACCCCGGCGACACCCCCCGTAGCGCCTCCACCGCCCGGACGGCTCGTCGTACGACCGGTGGACGACAGCGGCGACACCGGCGACGGGAACGGGCCCAAGCGCCCCACGGGCGAGCCGTTCGTCACCACCCTGGACGGCCACACGGTGCCCGTCGAGCAGCTGCGGCGCTGGGTGCCGGACGCGTCCGTGAAGCCCCAACCCGGGCGTGCCGTACGGACGTTGACCATCTCGCAGAGCCCCGCCGAGGACGGAACTGCGCACGGGACGGCACGCCGGACTCTGCTCGGCCAGGACGCCTTCCGCGGTGTGCGCACCACCTCAGGTCCGCCGGCCCCGGAGGGCAACTCCGTCCAGCCTCCGCCCCGTACCGTGTTCACCGGCCCGCCGACCGCCCTCCCCGGCTCGGGAACCGAGCAGGGCGCCGACTACTTCGCCGGGCACGGCACCCCCCGTACCGTCACCCTCGGCACCGACGACGCGGCGCGACCCACCGTGAAGGTCAGCGGTGTGCAGCTGGGCGAGGTGCTCAAGTCCTGGGCGCAGGACGGCGATCAGGACCGGCCGCTGGTGCTGTTCTCCTGCGAGACGGGGCGACAGCCTGAGGTGGCGGGCCTGCCGGTGGCGCAGCACGTGGCGAACCGCACCGGGCGGCCGGTGTACGCGCCGACCACCGAGGTGGGCACGGCCCGGGACCGGGACGGCGACGTGCGCCCGGTGCTCACCGAGGGGCCGGACGGGCCGGGCCGGTGGCGGCTGTTCACCCCCGAGCCGGGCGGCGCCGACCTCGACGGGCCGGCGCGCGACGCCGGCCTGCACACGGGCCCGGAACCGGCCGACGCCTTCGCCCGGGCCCGTACGCTCCAGCAGATCCGCACGTTGCGCGACGCCCTCGGGACGGACGCCGAACAGCGGCCGGAGAACCGGGAGTTGCTCGCCGGTCTCGCCTACGTGGACGGCCTGCGCTGGCTGAGCCCCGACACCGCGAGCCGCTACGGCGACGGCCGCATGACCCCGGATCTGCTGCGCCGCATGGTCACCGACCGGGTCGGCGCCGGGGGCGGTACCGATGTCGATCCGGCGGCCGGCCCCACCGTCGAGCAGTACACCGAATTCCTGAGCGCCGCTGCCGAGTTGCGGTCCACCGCCGGACCCGACACCACCCTCGACGCGCTGCTGCCCCCGCCGCCGCCCGCGCTCCCGCCGACCGCCCTGGTCTCGCCGGAGGACGTGCGTGGTCTCGCCTATGCGCCGTCCGCGCAGATCACCTGGTCGCTCTCCGACACCCCGCTGCCGCTCTCCGAGCTGGCCCTCAGCGCCGAGGACACCGCGGAACTCGCCCGTCGCAGACCCGACTTGGCGCCCACGCCGAGCCGCCCGGAGAGCCTCGCCGAAGACCTGGCCCTGTACAGCAAGGGCGCCACCACGACCGGCCCTGCGGACACCGTGCATGCGGACGGCACGCAGTTCAGGCGGCTGGACACGCCGGGCGACGGGGACTGCCTCTTCCGGGCGCTGCTCGACAGCGCGCGCAGCCAGGACCTACCGCCCGCGTGGGCGGCGCGCAACGTCGCCGGGCTGCGCGGCATGCTGCGCGAGCGGATCACCGGGTCCGAACTGGTCACCGCGGCGGCCGAGGCGATGCCGGACCCGGTGCTCGCCGTGGTGGACGACCTGCGGATGACCGCCATCGCCGGAGTGCGGGACCCGGACGCGCGGCGCCGGATCACCGGGCGCTGGAACCGGATCGCACAGTCGGTCGTCACCGACGGCGACGCCCGCCAGTGGCGGCGCATCCTGCGCGACAGCGGCTACCCGCACCTCGCCCACGTGGCTCCCACTCCCGCCGACGCGCGACGACTGGGCACCGAGGGGCTCATCGCCGAGGCGGCCGAACTCAGGGAGCTGTGGTCCTCCCCCTTCGCCGACCTGCTCCCGCAGGCGCTGGCGCACACCCTCGACCTCGACCTGCGGCTCGTCGGGCGCGACCCGCAGGCGTCGGGGAACACCCTCGTCACGACCCTCCACCCGGGCGGACAGGGCGGCACCCTGCACCTGGCCTACAACGGCAGCGACCACTACGACGCCCTGGTCCCGGCCAACGCCCCGCTCACCCCCGTACCGGACCCGGCCACCACCACCCCGGACCCGGCCACCGAGGAGCCGGACGGCTCCGACCCCTTCAGCGAGTGGCTGCGCGGCATGGGCGGGATCACCGACCTCGACCGCCCCGACCCCGAGACCCCCGACCGGGGCGACCCGGTGCCGCTGGAGACCCAGCTCGAACGGCACCGCCCGGCCCGGCTGCTGACCGGCCCGGACGCCCGGCCGCCGGGCCCGGCCCCGCGCACCGTCACCTTCGAGGACGGCAGCCGCCTGCCCGCCGTACTGATCAGCCCGGAGGCCGATCCGCACGGCGGCAGCCCGCAACCTCCCACGGACGCGACGACCCCGCAGAGCGTCCCGACCGGGCTCTTCACCGGCCCCGGTGTCCTCACCCTGCGTTCACCCGAGCAGGTTGCCCAGGAGATCCTCGGGCAACTCCCGAAGAAACTGCGCGACCAGTTCGACGAGGCGGAACTGCTGCGCCTGCTCACCGAGCAGCCCGGCGCCTTCACCGCCCCGCGCGGGGCACGCTTCGTGGGCCGGGAGAAGTCCGGCGTCGGCCACGAGATGACCGTCGAGGCCATCCCGTACCACCGGTGGGAACGCTTCTCCGACGTGAACGGCGGCACCGTACGGCTGGACACCATGCGGCGCGGCCAGGCCGGTACCGGCGGCGGGCGCAGCGTCGGTTACGGGCGCCGGATCGCCGCCGCGCTGAGCATGGGCCCGCCGCTCAACTGGCTGCTGAAGATCGGCGTCTCGCTGGGCTGGACCCGCAGGACCGACTACACGCAGGGCACCCAGGCGTACCACCAGACCGAGCACCGCGCCCACGAGGGCTCACACCTGCACCTGGACGACGTCCACTACCGGGTACGCGTGGACCGGGTCACCGAGGCGTCACCGAAGACCCCCGGCCCGGACAACTCGCCGCCCACGAGCCCCAGTTGGCGGCGCAGCCCGGTGCACTCCGCGGAGTTCGCCATGCGTGACGGGCTCAGCTGGCGGCTGCCGGACGACTTCACCGTGCCTTTCGCGGGGCCCCGGCGGGCGCCGGAGACGCTCACCTTCCCGGACGGGGTCGAGCCGCGGATCACCGACACCACCGGACTGCACCTGACGGACCCGCCGGAGGACCTGGCGCTGGCCATCTCCGGTGCACGGCCCGGCAGTTCGGCGCACCGCACGCTGGTCTCGTACGTCCGTCCGGGGCGGCTGCTCGCGCTGTTCGGACGGTTCTCCGGACCGGTCAGCGGACCCGAGCTGACCCGGGGGAGCGGCCAGCACCCGCTGGGGCACCTGATCGTCGAGCGGTCGATCCCGCACCGGGCCACCCTGGTCACGGAGTCGGTCAAGGCGGAGCTGCGCGACCTCACCCAGACCACGTATCAGAACGAGCGCGGCCACGCCCGCGACACCCGCTTCGGCGCCCAGGTCACCGCCGGCCCCAACTACACCCTCATCGGCCCGGAGACCGACGTACGTCTCCAGGGCGGCCCGCTGGTCCGCGCGGACCTCAGCACCGGGCGCGGCCACTACCTGGGCACCGACGCCGCCCGCAAGACCACCGGCCGCGTCCGCAACCACCCGGTCGCGCTCTACCGGGTGGAGCGCACCCTGATGGTGCGCAAGGCCGGCGAACCCCCGTCCGCGGCCCGCCCGGTCCGGGTGGTCAGTCTGGACTGGATCTCCACCCAGGACGCCCGCCGGCTCGCGGGCTGGGACAGCCGTACGCCCGGGCAGACCGGCCCGAACCCGGACGCCGAGCCGCCGGTGCCGTGGTACCTCACCCGCGAGGACCCGGTCCACCTCAGCGGCCAGGTCCGCGCCGAGGGCTTCCGACCCGACCGCCCGCAGAACGCCGTACCGAACCAAGGGCAGAACCAGCCCCAGAGCCGACAGCCGGACCAGCAACAGAACCGGCAGCAGAACCAGCAGCCGGGCCAGCAACCCAACCAGCAGCAGAACCAGAACGGGCAGCCCGCCCCCCAGGACCCCATGCGGGCCTTCGCGGACACCGTTCTCGACACCCTGCACCGCTCGTACCCGTCGCTGTTCGTCCCGCCGCTGATGCTGCGGCACCCGCGGCTGGCCAAGTTCTGGTACGGCGACGGGCGGATGCGGACCGCGCTGCACAACGACCGCCAGGTGCGCGAGGCGCTCAACCGGCCCACCCTCGCGCAGAGTCTGGACGACCTGACCACCACCGGGGTGCCGGTCACCCTCACCGAGGACGGCAAGGTAAGCCGCGGCCACCACACCCTGATCCTGCGGGCCCGGCTCTCCGACCGGCGGTTCGAGACCACCATGAGCGAACGGTCACTGCGCAACGCCGTGATCGGCACCGAGATCTCCGGCCAGGGGCAGCAGGCGTCCACCACGCTCTCCAGCGGTGTGGAGCTGGGCATCTCGCCGCGCGACCACGACAAGGCGCCCGAAGCCGGGGTGCCGCGCCAGACCGGCAACGTGTCCGTCGGCGTCCGCTACGCCAAGACCGACCAGAAGGCCACCCGGAGCACGGTCGCGGTCACCCACGACCACCTGACGTTCCAGAACGGCGCCGACCTCTACAGCTACCAGGTGGAACTGGGCGCCTCCTTCGAGGGCCACCGCCGCCCGCGCGGCTGGGCCCGGCTCGCCTCGGTCGGCCTGCTCGGCGCCGGCGTCTTCGTCAGCAAGGTCGAGGAGCGCCCGCTGTTCAACCGGGGCAGCGAGACCGTGGGCCGAGTGGAGCTGGCCGTGCCCGTGGCACACGGCTCCGAACGGCACGGCCCCGCCGACCCGCCGCCCGGCGGACCGGTGACGGCACCGGCGCCCACCACCCCCGCACCGCAGCGGCTCTCCGCCGTCGAGGCCGACCAGCTCCTCGACGGCACCCGCCCGCTGCCGAGGACGGAATCGGCCGAACGACAACTCACCCGGAAGCTGCTGAGCGCCCCGCACGTGGTGCTCAGCGCCGAGGGCGGCCCGCAGCGCCAGCAGCTCATGCAGGACACCGCCGACCGCGCCTCGGGCACCTCCTGGCACGTCAGCGCACCCGGCGCCCCGGTGCGCACCGCCCTGCGCCGGGCCATGGCCAACCTCAACGTGGCCGGCCAACTCGGCCAGTACCTGGGCCCGTTCGGCTCCCGCATCACCGGACTCAACGGTGCCGGACCGTTCCAGACCCACTACCTGAAGGCCGCCGTCCGCGGCGAACTGCACAACCTGCGCGTCAAGAGCGACCCGAAGCCCGCCAGCCTCGAAGCCACCATCGGCAACGAGCACCGCGTCGCCGGCAGCGTAAGCACCACCTCACGCACCACCCTCGGCGTCCAGGGCGCCGACATGCCGCTCCAGCAGGCCCCGGGCCAACCGGCGGTGGTCGGGTCCTACTCGACCGCCCTCCAATACGCCTGGGGCAAGGGCCGCAGCGTCTCGCAGACCCTCACCCGGGGACGCAACACCACCCTCACCTTCGCCGGGCGCATGTACCTGGTGGTCGCCGACGCCGCCGAGACCGTCGCCGTACGGGACCGGTGGACGGCCGCGATGGGCGCGATCGGCACCCGCGCCGGGGACCGGATCAGCTCCGCCGCCGGCCGGCTCTCCGAGCGCCTCGGACGCGGCCTCGCCCCGCGCCGGGCCGCCGCCGCGCTCCAGCGCGTCCGTGACGCCGTGATGTTCCATCTGCCGATGCAGGACGCCATCGAGGCCGGACTCGCCCCGGACGGCCTGGGCACCACCACCCCGCACAACCTCGGCGGCGGCTACCGGCTGCCCGGCTTCCTGCGCGGCCGCCGCTTCCCCACCCACCCCAGTGGCCAACTCGACGCGAGCCACGCGGCGCAGCAGCTGATGGGGCGGCTGGAGAAGATCGGAGTGCCCTCCCACGACCGCGAGCAGGTCCTCCAGCGGCTCTCCCCGGACTTCCTGCGCGCCAACCTGCACGAGCTGACGACCGACGGGATGACCCTGCCGGTCCGCTACCGCGCCTGGTCCAGCCCGCTGCGGCTGCCGGTCGGCGGCAGCCCCGGACAGGTCCGGTTCAAGCTGACGCCGGTCACCACCACCGTGGAGCGGCTGCGCACCGGCTTCGAGTTGGAGGACTACCGCACCACCGCCCGCGACGATGCCGACGGCTCCTCCCAGGACCGCGGCGCCGACGTGACGCTCGGCGTCGGCCAGCGCGCCGTCGACAGCGGTGTCCTCCTCGCCAACCCCTCGCTCCAGGGCACCGCGGCCAAGCAGCGGTCGAGCACCCGCACCGAGACCGCCGGCAGTACCTCGATGCCGAACATCGCCACCACCCAGGCGCACGCCGAGATCGTCACCAGCTACACCCTGACGGTCGCCATGACGGACGCGACCGGCGAACCGCTCTCCCCTCGTGCCGTCGCCCCGGTCGGCAGCCTCAACGAGATCCTCCCGGCGAGCCTGCTCACCCCGGACGGCGACGGCGCCGACGGCGCACTCACCGAGCAGAACGTGCCGGAACCCGAGCGCGCGGTACGGATGCTGACGGCCGATCAGGCACGCCCGGACGGCATCGCCGCCTGGCGCAGCGGCGACACCGACGACTCGGAGGTACTGCCCTTCGACGACCGGATCGGCTCCGGCATCCTCGCCGTGGACATCCGTGGCGCGGCCAACGTGCAGGACGCCCTGACCCTGGCCACCGCCCGCGCCGACGGCCTCGGCGACAGCGACCTCGGCAAACGGCACTCCGGCAGGACGCTCAGCGAACGCGTCCGCATGGCCCGCCTCACCCCGCTCACCGGCCTCGGCACCGCCCCCGCCCAGGCCCAGCAGGAGGCCACCACACAGGTCGGCCTGACCGCCGGCTTCCGGGAGGCGCTCGGCGCGAACGGCTCGTCGCTGCCCACCCAGGCCTCCGCCCGTCTCTTCGGCCAGTCCCACACCGCCGACTCCCGCCTCTACGCGAAGATGCACCGCCGCGGCGCCCGGCTGCTCACCGTGGAGAACAAGCCGCGCATGGAGGCCATGCAGCGCGCGAAGACCTCCGACGCGCTGGAGGCCGGCATCACCGACAACGTCGAGGGCGTGGTCGGCACAGCGCCGCTGGCCGGCAACAGCAACGCGGGCGTCACCAACCCGGGCGCCGCGATCCCGATCGGCGGCGCGAACGACGGCACCGCCCTCAAAGGCACCGTCGACACCACCCTCGGCACCCACCTCAAGGTCGTCACCGACCGCTCCATGCTCTTCGCGCTGCCGGTGAGCTGGCTGTCCGTGGCCGAGGTGGACCACCGCATCACCGACAGCCGCCCGCTGCACGCGCTCGGCAAGGCCAAGCGCGGAGCCCGGGCCGCCGAGGCCGAGACCACCGCCCTGGTCTGGCTGCGCGAGGACATCGCCCGCGACTACGGCCTCCTGGACGACAGCACGTTCCCCGACGAGGTCAGCAGCGCCTGGGACGACCTGGCGGGCGCGGCAGGCGACCTCGCCGCGGCCGAGAAGGGCTACTACGACGCCCGCGCCCGGGCCCGCGAGACATGGCTCGACCTGAACCCGCAGGAGCAGGCCGCGCTCGGCGACGACCACCCCGACCGGCCGACCGTCCTGCCGCAGGCCATGGCCCAGTCCCCGGCCGTCGCCGCCTGGCAGGCCGCCCGCGAGGAGGTCCGCCGCTGGGAACAGCGCACCGACGCCGCCGCCGCGGACCACCACCGGCTGCACCTCGCAGCCTCCCGCCGCACCGCCCACCACCAGGGTTCGGCCTCGGTCCCGGTGCCGGACCGGCAGCAGGAGTACACCGCGCCGGACTGGCGCTCCGAGGCGCCCGAGCCGTACACCGTCACCGACGGCACCGACTCCACCCCGCGCACTCTCACCTCGCCGGACGGCACCACCGTGCGCGAGGTGCACGAGATGCCGCACGACGGCGCCTCCTTCTTCCACGCACTGCTCGCCGCCGCCCACGACCGCGGGCGGCTGCCCCACCTGCTCGGCACCGACCTCGCCGGCCGGTTCACCGCCGCCCCCGGCGACCCGGCGGTCACCGAGCGGGCCGTCCGCGCCGCCCGCAACCGCCTCGCCTGGGCCCTGGGCGAGGACAGCAACGCGGACCTGCTCGACGGCCTCGCCCTGGACGCCGCGGACTCCTTCACCCAGGGCGAACTCGACTTCGCGGGCGTGCGGTTGAGCCCCGCCCAGCAGGCCGAGTTCGATGCACTCGGCCGGCTCCCGCAGACCGTCTGGCCGACTCCCGCGCAACGCGTGGCGCTGGCCACCGCGGCCATGCTCCGCCCGTTCACGAGCGAGCCGCGTCAGGACGACGGCACCGGGCAACCCGACGGCGAACCGGCCCCGCCCGAGCGCCGCGCAGGCGACCACGGCGGCGCAGACCTGCTGCCCGCCCTCGCCGCCCGGGTCCTGGGCACCCCCCTCACCGTGGTGACCGGCGAGGGCCGCGACCAGCTCTTCCTCCCGCACGGCACCGATCCGGCCGCCGTCGACCCGGTCACCGATCCGGTCCTGTTCGCCGCCGACGGCTTCTTCCACGCCGCGCTTCCGCCCGGCACCCCACTCCCCGTCGCCACCCCGCTCCCGGCCCCGGCCGGCGCCACCACGACCGCCGGGACGACGACCGGACCCACCTCGCAGCAGCAGTCCGCGAAGCCGCCGGCGCACCGCAGCCATGCCACCCCGCCCTGGATGCCGCCCGCCGACAGCAGCGGCCCCCGCTACCGCCTCGACCGCGACGGCATCCTCACCGCTCCCGACGGCGCCACGTACACCCAGGGCACCCCCACCGGCCGCGGCAACGGCTTCTTCGCCGCGCTCTCCACGGCCCTGCACCACGCCGCCGACCAGCCGGGCCTGGACAGCCACGAGGCAACCCGACTGCGCAGCCGCGCCGGAGCCCCGCCCAAGCGCCTGATGCGCCTGAACGGCCTCCCCGGCGCCCCGACCGAGCGCGACTCGCTCTTCACGCCCCCGCCACTCCGCCGGTTCCCCGGTACGCCCGCACCGAGCCAGGACGCCCGCGACGGCCACCTGCGCCGCCACCTCGCAGACGCCCCCTGGGGCCCGGCGGCCGACCGCGCAGTGGCCGAGTGGGCCGCCTCCGCGACCGGCGCCACCGTCACCCTGATCGAGGAGGACGGCACCGCCCACACCTACGCCGGACCGTCCGGCGAAGCGGGCCCCCACCTGAGACTCCGCCGCCGCGGCGGCGACTTCGTCCCCCTGACCCTGCGCACCCCGGCACCCGAGCCGCGGCAGGACGACGAGCAGGACCCGGCCACCATCCCGCTGCCCCCGTCCCCCACGGGCAACGACCTCCCGAGCCTCGCCGGCCTCCCCGCCGAGGAGGAGGCGCTCGACCTGAGCACGCTGTCCGGAAACAGCCCCACCCCGCACCTGGGGGACGCGGGCGACACGGGGCAGCCGGGCGTGGACTCGGACGTCGAGATGGACCTCGAATCCGACGACGACTCCGCGCCCGAGGAAGCTGCCGTACTCACCGGCCCGGAGACCGAGTTCGCGACTCGGTTCGCCGACCTCCTCAACGAGCCCGACCTGCGGGTAGACGCCCTGCTGGACGTGGTGCGACAGCGCAACACAGCCCTCGGCGGCTTCCCGGACGTGGCGTTCGACAGCGCCTTCACCGAGCTCACGGGCATCGGCGTACCCGAGGCCCTGGACCAGGCGGAGCAGGGCGGCCGACTCGCGACCGAGGACTACGACGACCTGCGCGAGGCCCTCGGCCTCGGTACCGGCGGCCCGTTCACCCAGACACACCCCACCGGCACCTCGGCGCGGGACCGCGAGGTGACACTGCGGATGCTGGACCGGGTGGCCCGCCTGGTGAAGGAAGCCCTCCGCAAGGAGAACCGGGAAGCGGACGCCCAGGTCACCCCGCACATCGCCGTCGCCCTGCTGCCGGACGGCTCCCTCGGCATCGCGGGCAACACCGGCGCGAAGGCGCTGACCAGCGACGAGGCCGCCCTGGTGGAGCAGGAACTGCGCTGGTTCGTCACCGGTCAGGAAGCGGCAGGCACACCGCGCCAGCGGAAGCTGGAGCAGTGGAACCGGGACGAGGAGCAGCACCGGCAGAGCCAGGCGCGGCTGGACCGGCGACAGCAGGAACTCGACCAGCGGGCACAGGAGTTGGCGGACCTGGGGGCCCGGCTGGACGAACAGTACGAGTCGGGCGCCTGGAACGACGAGCGGCAGCAGCAGTGGGACAACCTCCCGAACGAGGAGGAGGCCCTCCGGCAGGACCGCCAGCGCCTGACGGCGGACCAGCAGCAGTGGCGGCGCGACGAACGCTGGCTGGCCCGCAGGCGGCCCGCGATGGCACGGGAGATGCGCGACCGTACGAAGCTACGGGCCCTGGCCACCGGCTGGTACCGGCTCTACCACCCGGGTTCACCCGAACTCGACCTCGTCAAGCGGGCGTTGGCCAACCCGACCGTCTTCAACGTCAGCGGCCGCGACGCGACCCCGGCCTTCGGGTCGTACGGCTCCGAACACGGCGAGCTGACCCTGCTCGGGCACTGGGTCGAGCACTGGCAGAACAACCCCGGCGACCCGAACAACCCGCAGATGCTCGACCTCGGCGGGTTCAAGATGGCCTGCGCCTCCTGCGACCTCGCCTACCAGGCGGTCAACGAGCACATCGGGCGCCCCCTCGGCCACCGGGTGCAGGCGTCCGGGACCCACGGAACCTTCTTCCCCGGCTGGCGCATGCCGCAGTGGATGCAGCAGCGGACGGAGCTGTGGAACCACATCCGGGACAACGCGGGAAGCATCGGCGCGACCCTCGACGAGAACGGCGTACTCAACGGCGACAGGACAGGCACGGGGGCCCCGCAGAACCCCGACGCGTCCTCCTCCGAGTACGAGTCCGGCGGCGAGGCAACGGACACGGACGCCGCGATGGACACGGACGCCGCCCCGGACAACGCGGCGCCGAGCCCGGAAGCGGTGGGCCCGCGGCTGCCCCAGAACCCGTCCGCCGAACCACCGAGGGCGACCATCCCCACCCCACGGGGCTCGCGGGACAACCGCCCCCGTTTCGTGGTGCGGTCGGGCTTCGACACCCGTCGGTTCTCGTACCAGGGGGAGCCGGTCACCGACCTCACGGTACGGCTGGCGATCCGGGGTCCGGAGGGTCAGACCGCCCACGTCCGCGACCAACTCGACGCAGGTGTACGTGACTTCCTGAACGCCCCCGAGTACCGCCTGCCGAACGGTGACCGTCTGCATGTGACCGTCGAGCACGTCGACCCGTCCGAGAACCCGCACTTGACGGTGGACCTGGCGGGCCGGGACCGGGCCATGGACCAGAACACGTGGTGGTCGGACGCCGACCCGGTGCACATGGTCCACGAACTCACCCACCAGCTCGGCCTACGCGACGAGTACCGTGACGCCGACTCCCCGCACCGCCCCCACATCCCGGGCAGCCTGCTGGGCGACCTGAACGCTGCCCCCGAGGACGCCTCTCTCGCAGCTTCCGGTCTGCGTGGCAGGCATCTGGCGCTGCTCGGCGCCCTGATCGGGGATGTGACTCCGGCGCCTGACCAGGACACGGAGCAGAGCTGGGACGCGGCGCGTACCGCCACCACACCGGTCCTCCGCGAGTCGGTGTGGGTGGACCCGGTCTCCTTGCCGCAGCCGGCCGAGGGCACGACGAGCGAGGAAGTCCCGGCGCACATGCCGGCGGACCCGGATGCGACAGTCACGCCTTTCAGGTCGGGGAATTTCGAGTTCACGAATTTGAAGCACACGAACGAGAAGTACCGCGACAAGGCGATCCGGATCATCGAACTGCTCCGCAAGCACGACACGATCCGGGACTACATCGGCAACCGCCCCTGCCGCATCATGCTCCACCTGCGCACGACGGAGACTCCGGCTGATGTGACGGACCGCGGCGACGACGGCGTGGACATCAACCTGGCGAGCTACTACTTCGAGAAGTACGGCATCGGCTACATCATGGGCATGCTGGCCCACGAGATCGGCCTCCACCCTCTCGCCTCGCGAAGGACGGACATCCCTGTTGAGGAGTCCATGTTCGAGGATGTCCCGCTTCCGGTGCCGGGCCTGTCGGACTTGAAGACGCCGCGCAGTATGAGTACCAAGGGCGCGGGACAGGCGGACCACATCATGGCTGCTTTCACCAGCAGCACCCGTCACGGGATCTACCGGGACATTGTCCTGAGGATGGCCCATGTTCTGGCGGAAGAGGCTCAGTCGGGGGAAGAGGGCGCCAAGCCCAAGGACGTCACGGATCTGATCGACTGCTACTTGATGGACCTGGCGACGATCGCCGTCACCAACGACAACCGTAAGAGCGCGGCTTGGGAGCCTCGTAATACCGCGAAGGTCTATAACGCGTACAAGGAGATGTTCGCCGCTCGGTTGGCGGAGGACAGTCCGGTACGGCCGCTGCTGCCCGCGGACAAGGGCATGTTCGGCGTCACCAACAACTTCCTCGGCCTCGGCACCAGCTTCACCTTCAACAACCAGGGCGACAGCATCCAGACAGTCGGCCCCCGGCTTCCCCAGCCCAGCTCCGACACGGAGCCGTCGTCGAGCACACCGAGGCCGAGGGGCCCGCGTGACAGCCGTCCGCGTTTCGTGGTCCGGTCGGGCTTCGACGCCCGTCGTTTCTCGTACCAGGGAGAGCAGGTCACCGACCTCACCGTCCGGGTCGCGCTGCGCGGTACGGAGGCACAGGCCGCGCACGTTCGCGACCAACTCGACGCGGGCGTACGGCAGTTCCTGAACGATCCGGCGTACCGTCTGCCGAACGGTGACCGTCTGCATGTGACCGTCGAGCACGTCGACCCGTCCGACAACCCGCACTTGACGGTGGACCTGGCGGGCCGGGACCGGGCGATGGATCAGAACACGTGGTGGGCGGACGCCGACCCCGTACACCTGGTCCATGAGCTGACCCATCAGCTCGGCCTACGCGACGAGTACCGTGACGCCGATTCCCCCCACCGCCCCCACATCCCGGGCAGCCTGCTTGGCGACCTGAACGCCCGCCCCGAGGACTCCTCCCTCGCCGCTTCCGGTCTGCGTGGCCGTCACCTCGCCCTGCTGGGGGCGCTCATCGGGAACGTGACCCCAGAGCCTCAGCAGAACGGCGAGCAGACCTGGGAAGCGGCTCGCACCGCCACCACACCGATCACCCGCGAGTCAGTCTGGGTCGACCCGGTCTCCCTGCCCCGACCGGCCAACGGCACAGCAACCACCGAAGTCCCGGCCCACATGCCGCAGGCCGCGACCCTGACACCGTTCAAGTCGGGCAGCTTCGAGTTCACGAACCTGAAGCACACCGACGAGAAGTACCGCGACAAGGCCGTCCGGATCATCGAACTGCTCAGGGAGCACCCGACGATCCGGGACTACATCGGCAACCGCCCCTGCCGCATCACGCTCCACCTGCGCACGACGGAGACTCCGGCTGATGTGACGGACCGCGGCGACGACGGCGTGGACATCAACCTGGCGAGCTACTACTTCGAGAAGTACGGCATCGGCCACATCATGGGCATGCTGGCTCATGAGATCGGCCTGCATCCCCTGGCCTCGCGGGACACGAGCATCCCGGACGAGGAGGCGATGTTCCGGGGTATCCCCCTGCCGGTGCCGGGCCTGTCGGAACTGAAGACGCCGCGCACGATGAGCACGGAGGGCGCCGGGCAGGCCGACCACATCATGGCCGCCTTCACCAGCAGCACCCGGCACCGGATCTACCGGGACATCGTCCTGAAGATGGCCGACATGCTGGCCGACGCCGCGCGGGACGGCGTGGAGGGAGCCAAGGCCAAGGACGTCACGGACCTGATCGACTGCTACCTGATGGACGTCGCCTCGATCGCCATCACCAGCGACTACCGGATGAACGCGGCAAAGGAGCCCGGCAACACCGCCAAGGTCTACAACGCCTACAAGGCCCTGCTCGCCGAGCACATGGCCGAAGACAGTCCCGCCCGCCCCCTGCTGCCCGCCGACAAGGGCCTGTTCGGCGTCGTGCGGGACTTCGCCCAGCTCGCCACCAGCCTTGCGACCAACAACCGCGGTGACAGCATCCAGCAGCCCGTCACGACGGACGAGGCCCAGCCCCGGCTCCCGCAGCACCCCGAGACGCCCGCGCAGCAAGCCTCGCCGCCCTCCCCGTCCCCGCGCGACAGCCGCCCGCGATTCGTGGTGCGGTCGGGCTTCGACGCCCGTCGTTTCTCGTACCAGGGAGAGCAGGTCACCGACCTCACCGTCCGGGTCGCGCCGCGCGGTACGGAGGCACAGGCCGCGCACGTTCGCGACCAACTCGACGCGGGTGTACGGCAGTTCCTGAACGATCCGGCGTACCGCCTGCCGAACGGTGACCGTCTGCATGTGACGGTGGAGCACGTCGACCCGTCCGAGAACCCGCACTTGACGGTGGACCTGGCGGGCCGGGACCGGGTGATGGACCAGAACACGTGGTGGGCGGACGCCGACCCGGTGCACATGGTCCACGAACTCACCCACCAGCTCGGCCTGCGTGACGAGTACCGTGACGCTGATTCCCCGCACCGCCCCCACATCCCGGGCAGCCTGCTGGGCGACCTGAACGCCCGCCCTGAGGACTCCTCCCTCGCCGCTTCCGGTCTGCGTGGCCGTCACCTCGCCCTGCTGGGGGTGCTCATCGGGGATGTGACCCCAGCTGCTGAGCAGCACCCGGAGCAGTCCTGGGACGACGCCCGCATGGCTACGGCACCGGTCCCACGCGCGTCCGTCTGGGTCGACCCGGTCTCCTTGCCGCAGCCCGCCGAGGGCACGGACACCACCGAGGTCCCGGCCCACATGCCGCAGGCTGACGTACCCCTCACACCCTTCAAGTCGGGGAACTTCGAGTTCACCAACCTCAGGCACACGAACGAGAAGTACCGCGACAAGGCGATCCGGATCATCGAGCTGCTGCGGAAGCACGACACGATCCGGGACTACATCGGCAACCGTCCCTGCCGCATCACGCTCCACCTGCGCACGACCGAAACCCCGGCCGACGTCACCGACCTGGGCGACGAGGGCGTCCAGATCAACCTGGCCAGCTATTACTTCGAGAAGTACGACATGGGCTACATCATGGGGATGCTGGCCCACGAGATCGGCCTCCACCCCCTCGCCTCGCGGGACACGAGCATCCCGGACGAGGAGTCGATGTTCGAGGACGTCCCCCTCACCGTGCCGGGTCTGGCGGACCTCAAGAGCCCGCGGACGATGAACACCAAGGGCGCGGGTCAGGCGGACCACATCATGGCTGCCTTCCCCAGCAGCACAAGGCACCGGACGTACCGCGACATCGTCGCGAAGATGGCCCAGGTCCTCGTGGATGACGCCCAGGACGGGGAAGACGGCGCCAAGGCCAAGGACGTCACGGACCTGATCGACTGCTACCTGATGGACCTGGCGACGATCGCCATCACCAACGACAAACGCAAGGACGCCGCCTGGGAACCCCGGAACACGGCGAAGGTCTACAACGCGTACAAGGAGATGTTCGCCGCCCAGCTCTCGGAGGACAGCCCCGTCCGGCCGCTGTTGCCGCCGGACAAGGTCTGGTGGAAGGTCACGGGCAACTTCCTGGGCCTCGGTGCCAGCTTCACGTTCACCAACAAGGGCGACAGCATCCAGACCGTCGCGCCGGAACAGAGCACCAGCACGGCGGAGGCCAGGCCGCGCCTGCCGCAGCACGGCTCGGACAGTGCGCCCGAGAGCCCGTCGGCCGTGCCGCCGTCCAAGGCGCGGCGCGACAACCGGCCCCGGTTCGTGGTGCGTTCGGGCTTCGATGCCCGGCGGTTCTCGTACCGGGGCGAGCCTGTCACCGACCTCACGGTCCGTGTCGCGATGCGCGGTTCGGACGGGCGGATCGCGCGTGTGCGCGGCCAACTCGACGCTGGGGTTGGTGAGTTCCTGAACGACCGGGCCTACCGCCTGCCCAACGGCGACCGGCTGCACGTAACCGTCGAGTACGTCGACCCTGCCGATGCCCCCCACCTGACCGTGGACCTGGCGGGCCGGGACCGGGCCATGGACCAGAACACGTGGTGGGAGGACGCCGACCCCGTACACCTCGTCCATGAGCTGACCCATCAGCTCGGCCTGCGTGACGAGTACCGTGACGCCGACTCCCCGCACCGCCCCCACATCCCCGGTAGCCTCCTCGGCGACCTCAACGCCGGCCCCGAGGATCCCTCCCTCGCGGCTTCCGGTCTACGCGGCCGGCACCTGGACCTGCTCCACGCGCTCGTCGGGGATGTGACCTCAGCTGCTGAGCAGCACCCGGAGCAGTCCTGGGACGACGCCCGTACGGGCGCCACACCGGTCCCGCGTGCGTCCGTCTGGGTCGACCCGGTCTCCCTGCCCCAACCGGACGACCGCACCGACCCCACGGCCACAGAGGTCCCGCCCCACATGCCCGCGGACCCGAACGCGACGCCCGCTGCGGTCGAGCCGACCCTCGTCCCCTTCAAGTCGGGGAACTTCGAGTTCACCAACCTGAAGCTCACGGACGACAGGTACCGCGACAAGGCCGTCCGCATCATCGAGTTGCTGCGCAAGCACGCGACCATCCGGAGCTACATCGACGGTCGTCCGTGCCGCATCACCCTGCTGGTGCGGACCACGGAGACGCCGGCCAATGTGCGGGACCGGGGCGCGGACGGCGTCGACATCGAACTCGCCAGCTACTACTTCGAGAAGTACGACATCGGCTACGTGATGGGCATGCTGGCCCATGAGATCGGTCTGCATCCGCTGGCCTCCCAGAACGCGGGCATCCCCGACGAAGAGATGATGTTCCGGGGAGTGCCGCTGGCGGTGCCCGGACTGTCCGATCTGAAGACGCCGCGCACGATGAGCACGGAGGGCGCCGGGCAGGCCGACCACATCATGGCCGCCTTCCCCAGCAGCACGAGGCACCGGATGTACCGCGAGATCGTCATGGAGATGGGCCAGGTGCTCGCGCGGGACGCGGCGACCGGGGTCGACAACGCGAAGTCCAAGGACGTCACGGACCTGTTCGACTGCTACCTCATGGACCTCGCCTCGATCGCGGTCACCAACGACCACCGGATGAACGCGGCGACCGAGCCCGGCTACACGGCGCGGGTCTACAACGCCTACAAAAAGATGCTCCGAGCCCAGCTGGCACAGGACGCCGCGCTCCCGGCCCTCCTGCCGTCGGACAAGAGCATGTTCGGCGTGATCAACGACTTCCGGCGCATCGGCACCCACATCGCGATCAACAACCGAGGCGACAGCATCCAGCAGCCCCTCACTACCTGAGCCCGGCCACGGGCCGGCCAAGAGCCCGGCCGGCAACCTCACGCCGCACGTGCTGACCCGCTCGTGAGGACTGGCAGACCGCACCGTGGCACAGTGGCCGTATGTGCGGACGCTATGCCTCCAGCCGCGGTCCCGAGGATCTCGCCCAGCTGTTCCAGGTGTCCGAGTGGCATCCGGAGGAGACACTTGCGCCCAGCTGGAACGTGGCCCCGACCGACGAGGTGTGGGCCGTTCTGGAGCGCACGCCGCGCGGCGCCGACGAGGACGAGCCGGTACGGCGCCGGCTGCGGCCGCTGCGGTGGGGGCTGGTGCCCTCGTGGGCGAAGGACGTCAAGATCGGGGCGCGGCTGATCAACGCGCGGGTGGAGACCGTGCACGAGAAGCCCGCCTTTCGCCGCGCGTTCGTCAAACGCCGCTGTCTGCTTCCGGCCGACGGCTTCTACGAGTGGGACCAGGTCGAGGACAAGAAGTCGGGCAAGGTCCGCAAGCAGCCCTACTTCATCCATCCGGAGGACGGGCAGGTCCTGGCCCTCGCCGGGCTGTACGAGTTCTGGCGCGACCCGGAGATCAAGGATTCCGACGACCCCGCCGCCTGGCTGCTGACCTGCACGATCATCACCACCGAGGCCACCGACGCCGCCGGCCGAATCCATCCGCGCATGCCCCTCGCCCTCACCCCCGAGCACTACGACGCCTGGCTCGACCCGCACCACGAGGACACCGACGACCTCCGCGCCCTGCTCGCCCCGCCGGCAGACGGCCACCTGGATGCCCGCCCCGTCTCCCCGGCCGTCAACAGCGTCCGCAACAACGGCCCTCAACTCCTGGACGAGGTCCCCGCTCCCTGACCCCGAAGGTGAGTTCCGGGCAAGGGTTGCCCGGTCGGACGGCCGTCAGACGCTTTTGACATCCGTTTTCATCTAGCGTGGGGCCGAAGCCGGGACGGGTGCAGCTCGGCGGACCATTCGCCTTGCCCTCGGAGGGTTCCATGCCTGCGTCCTCGTACGGTCGCCTTCCGCTTGTGCCGCTGACGACCGGCGCATGCCTGATCCTCCTCGCCGGCTGCGGCAACACGCCGGACTCCGGACGTGACTCCGAGGCCGCGCAGGGCCCCGCTGCCGCGTCCGCCGTCCCGGTGGTGGCATCGACGAACGTCTACGGGAATGTCGCAGAGCGAATAGGCGGCGGAAAGGTGCAGGGTCGCCTCGTTCATCGGCGACCCCGACCAGGACCCGCACTCCTACGAGGCCAACACGCAGAACCAGCTGGCGCTGTCCAAGGCGAAGGTCGTGATCGAGAACGGCGGCGGCTGCGACGACTTCGTCGACCGCATGCTGAAGAGCGGCGGTTCGTCCGCCGAGGTGGTCAACGCCGTCAAGGTCTCCGGGAGGACGGCCCCGGCGGGCGGGGAGCTCTGGGCCGCCGCCGGAAGCCCACGCGACATGAAGACATGAAGGGGTGTTCATCTATTCCTGTATCGTGAGCGCATGACTTCGACGCTCACCCCGCCGTCGGCCGAGCGGGCCGTGTCGGCGTGTGCCGGGGCCGTGCCACGGCGGCGTACCCGGCTCCTCGCGCTGCCGGAGGTCCGCTGGGCCGGCGCGGCCACCGCACTGTTCCTGCTCGCTCTGCCCCTACAACTCGCCGGAGCGCCGGCCTGGACGTGGGGCCCGCTCTACGCGTTGTCGTACGCGACCGGCGGCTGGGAGCCGGGCTGGGAGGGGCTCAAGGCGCTCAAGGGCAGGACCCTCGACGTCGATCTGCTGATGGTCGTCGCCGCGCTCGGCGCCGCCTCGATCGGGCAGGTGATGGACGGCGCCCTGCTGATCGTCATCTTCGCGACCTCGGGCGCACTGGAGGCACTCGCCACCGCCCGCACCGCCGACTCCGTGCGCGGACTGCTCGACCTGGCCCCTGCCACGGCCACCCGGATCGCCCCCGACGGTACCGAACAGGCCCTCACCGTCGAGGAGTTGACGGTCGGCGACACCGTCCTCGTACGGCCCGGCGAGCGCGTCGGAGCCGACGGCCGGGTGCTGGACGGCGTCAGCGAGGTGGACCAGGCGAGCATCACCGGCGAACCGCTCCCCGCGCCGAAGCAGCCGGGCGACGAGGTGTTCGCGGGCACCCTCAACGGCACCGGGGCGCTGCGCGTCCGGGTCGAACGCGACGCCTCCGATTCCGTGATCGCCCGGATCGTACGGATGGTGGAAGAGGCGTCAGAGACGAAGGCACCCACCCAGTTGTTCATCGAGAAGGTCGAACAGCGCTACTCGCTGGGCATGGTCGCCGCGACGCTTGCCGTGTTCGGAGTCCCGCTCGCGTTCGGCGAGGAGTTCTCCGAGGCGCTGCTGCGCGCCATGACCTTCATGATCGTCGCCTCGCCCTGCGCGGTGGTCCTGGCCACCATGCCGCCCCTGCTGTCGGCCATCGCCAACGCCGGCCGGCACGGTGTGCTGGTGAAGTCGGCGGTGGTGATGGAGCGCCTCGGCCAGGTCGACGCCGTCGCCCTGGACAAGACCGGCACGCTCACCGAGGGCACCCCGCGTGTCGTCGACGTACGGCCCCTGCCCGGAACGGCGCTGGACGAGGACGAGCTGCTGACGCTCGCCGCGGCGGCCGAGCACCCCAGCGAACACCCGCTGGCCCGGGCCGTGGTGGACGCCGCACGCGAACGGCGCCTCCACCTGCCCGACGTGCGGGACTTCATGTCCGCGCCCGGGGTCGGCGTGAAGGCCGTCGCGGGCGGTCGTACCGTCGAGGTGGGTGCCCCGGCCCGCCTGCTCGACGACGCCTACGACGCAACCGACGCCGATGACGCGAGCCCGGTCGCCGCGCTCGCCGAAGAACTCCAGCACTCCGGCCGTACCGCCGTCCTCGTGGTCGTCGACGGCACCCCCGCCGGGGTGCTCGGCATCGCGGACCGGCTGCGCCCCGACGCCGCCGCCACCGTCGTCTCCCTCACCGCACTCACCGGCGCCGCCCCGACCATGCTCAGCGGCGACAACCCCCGGGCCGCTGCCCACCTGGCCGCCGAGGCCGGCATCGAGGACGTGCGCGCGGGGCTCCTGCCGCAGGACAAGATGGCCGCGGTCAAGGAGATGGAGGGGGCGGGCCGCAAAGTGATGGTCGTCGGGGACGGTGTCAACGACGCACCCGCCCTGGCCGCCGCCCATATCGGCGTCGCCATGGGCCGCGCGGGCTCCGACCTCGCCCTGGAGACCGCCGACGCGGTGATCGTCCGCGACGAACTCGCCGCCGTCCCCACCACCGTCGCCCTCTCGCGCCGGGCCCGGAAACTGGTCGTGCAGAACCTCGTCATCGCCGGGGTTTTCATCACCGGCCTCGTCACCTGGGACCTGGTCGGCACGCTCCCGCTGCCGCTCGGCGTCGCGGGCCACGAGGGCTCCACGGTCCTCGTCGGCCTGAACGGACTGCGGCTGCTGCGGGACGCGGCTTGGGAGCGGGCGGCGGCAGACGGGGCCGGCTGACGGAAGCGGCTGACAGCGCCCCGTGCCGACAGAGCCCGGCCGGCAGGGGCTGTGGCCCGAGGGCCGTACGTGCCGGCGGCCCACTGCGCGGGGCCGTTGGCCCGCCCTGTCACACACCGGGCGGGCCAACGGCCCCTGTCGCGCTGCTCCGTTCGGACTGCGCCGCCAGGTCAGTCGCAGCGGCCCGCCGGCCGAGCGCGGGTCACGGCATCGGTGGTGCCGGTCGTCGAGTCCAGCCACACCACCTGGCTGCCGCCGACCGCTGCCGCGGACGACTGCTCGCCGCGGTTGCAGGAGACCCGGCCCTTGCGGGTGGCCGGATCATCGGGCGCGCCGACCGCGTCGAACTGGTAGAGCTTGGGCGCCGATTCGTTGCTGAGCGGGGCGCCGGCCAGGTAGCTGCCGACCGTCACCCTGTCCTCCGAGACCGTCAGGTCGTAGGCGTTCAGGGCGTTCGGCCCGGTCTCCGGGCTCAGGTCCACCACGCCGGAACCGTCGAGTGCGGCGCGGCGCAGGGCCCTCGTTCCGTCGGTGGCGTCATCGTCGAGGAGCCAGAAGACGTGGGTGCCGTTGATCGCCGTCGGGCCGAGACTGCTGCCATCCGCAGCCGCTTGGACCGCTGTGTTCTCGCCGGTGGCGACGTCGATGACCCGTGTGCTCACCGCGTACTCGGCGCGCACCCGTCGCCGCTCCTGGTAGGCGACCTTGCCGTGGCCCACCGACGGCGCCCACGCCCGGTAGTAGGTGCCACCGCCGATCGTCTCCACGTTCGCCGGGTCCTTGATGCTCAGATACGCCACGGCCCGGCGCCCGCCGTAGGTGACGTAGTCGAAGGCCACGAGGTCACCGTCGACGTCCACCGAGCTGCCAGGGGTCCGGCCGTGCCAGAGCTTCTTCACGGGACCGCCCGCGAGCGGCCTGGCCAGGACGTCGACGCCGTCCGAGCCGTACGCCTGCCACACCACGGTCTTGCCGTCGGTGGCCGGATTGACGTGGTAGCGGCCGTCGTTGGGGCTCATCGGCTTGGGCGTGCCCTGGCCGTCGGCGCGCCCGGCCCACACCGAGTACGGCTCCGTGCCGTCCTCGTTGGACTTGGACGCCGCCCACCAGCCGCCGCCCCCGCCCAGGTTCGTGTTGCTGGTGTTGATCCGGTCGAGGAGGACGTCGGCGTCCATGCCGAGGGCCGACTCCCAGCCGGGCGCTATGCCGTGGGCGGTGAAGGCGCGCTGCAGTGTCTTCCGGCCCGCCGCCGGGATCGCGAGGTCCTGGGCGGCGGCGAGCACGGCGGCCCGTGCCTCGGTGAAGCCGTCGAGCGGCGTGAGGTACTCGGTCAGTGCTCTGTAGACGATCTTGTCCATCGTCTCGGCGCCCAGGTCCTCACGGGCGTCCCACAGCGCGCCGCCGATGATGGTCGAGTTGAGGTGGACACCGCCGCTGTCGGTGGCGAAGCCGACGCCGAGGAACGACTTGGCCGTGGTGCGTCCGTCGCCCAGGTCGCGCAGCGCGCATTCCCGAGGGGACTTGGTCCGGCAGAGCCGCTCGCCCAGCAGGCCCGAGTCGGGGTCCGTCGCCGGGATGCCGTACACGTCCGCCTCGATGGCGTTGCCGAAGTAGTCGGCGATGGCCTCGTTCAGGGCGCCGGACTGGCCGGCGTAGACGAGGTTCGCGGAATGCTCGATCACGCCGTGCGTCATCTCGTGGCCTACGACGTCCATGGCCGCGGAGAGCGGGCGGTACTCGGCGTCACCGTTGCCGTACACCATCTTCTGGCCGTCCCAGAAGGCGTTGACGTACGGCTGCCCGTAATCGGTCACGCCCACCAGGGAGTTGACGGTCATGCCGCGGCCGTTGAGGCTGTCGCGGCCGTGCTTGCCCTTGAAGTAGTCGTAGACCTGCCCGGCGGCCCAGTGTGCGTCCACGGCCCCCGAGTCGGTGGCCTCGGCGCCGAACGCAGGGGTCGGCGAGCCGAACTCCTGGACGCCCTCGGGCCACACCCCGCCGACGTCGGTGTACCACTTGCCGCGCGCGTCCCAGGTCGACAGGACGTTGTCGGAGTCGCCGGCGGGTATTCGGGAGCGGTCGCGCAGGACGTACAGGCCACGGTTGTCGTCGCGGTCGATGTCGAGGCCGACGGAGGTGCCGTCGAGCCTGACGCCGGTGCCCTTCTCGGCGGCGAGCGCCTGCCGCGGGGTCGTGTCGGCCGCGGACTGCCCGGCTGTCGTGCGAGGCGTGCCGAACGTCTTGATACCGCTGTACTGAAGGACCGGGTATCCGGCGCGGGCGTCCACGTAGACCTCGCGGCGCACGGGCGCACCCGTCGCCGGGTCCGTGCCGTGCACGGTGACGTGCCGGGTGAGGACGCCTGCTCCGGCGGGCAGTACGACGAGGCCGCGCGCGGTGCTTTCGAGCGGGGACTCCTCCTCGGCCCCCTCGCGCGGTGGCGCGGCGGCGAAGTTCCTGTCGCCGAGTTCGGTGAGGACGGCGTGTACGGCACGCTCGACGGCGAGCGCCTCGCCGACCTCGGGCGTCGTGCCGGTGCTCAGCTCGGTGAAGTACTTGCCCGAGGTTCCGGTGACGACCCGCTCGCCGTCCTGCCGCTGCATACGGACGACGTACTGGCCGCCCAGGACGGGCACCCCCCGGTGCCGCTGCTGGAGCCGGACGGTCTCGCGACCGTCGGCGGCGGTGGTCCCGGCGAGCACCAGATCGCGGTTCGCGTCGGGGATCCGGTACCGGCCCTGCCTGCCGTCCAGATAGGCGCGGGCCGCGGCTGCGGCACTGCCGGTGGCGGGAGCCTGCTCCCGGATGCCCCGTACCAGCGCCGGGGTCTGCGTCTCCTGCCCCGGGATCACTTCCGCCGGGCTAGGCGGCGGTGCCGTCGCCTCCGTCACGGCGTCGGCAGGCGCCGCCGAGACGACGAGTGCGACGACGCTCAACAGCGCCGCCGCACCCGGTAATCCGATCGGTTGTGCCCGGTGACCGCCTCGGCGGCCGCCGACTCTTCCGGTGGCTCTTCTGGGGTGACGCACGATACGCACGGTCTCCCGACCCCCCTCGCTCGCGGTGCCGGTGACACAGTGCCGCCCGGCCAGGGGTCATCGAAGCGGCGAAGTTCCGTTCGATCAACGGGGCGGGTGTGCCCAAAGGTGACTTCCGGCCGTAGTCGGGCAGGCGGCGGCTGCCGGTCAGCGTCCGGGCTCGGGCGTAGGGCTGTTGCTGCGGCGGACCAGCAGGTCGACGGGGATGAGTGAGTGGACCGGGTGGGGCTCGGCAGGGGCGTCGAGCCGGTCCAGCAGTAGGCGTAGCGAACGGGTGCCGGTCTCGGGGTGGGTGTGCCGACTGGTGGCTTCCGGCCGTAGTCGGGGAGGGGGGCTGCCGGTCGGCGTCCGGGCTTGGGTGCAGGGCTGTTGCTGCGGCGGACCAGCAGGTCGACGGGGATGAGTGAGTCGACCGGGTGGGGCTCGGCAGGGGCGTCGAGCCGGTCCAGGAGCAGGCGCAGCGAACGGGTGCCGGTCTCGGCGAAGTCCGTGCGCACGGTGGTCAGCGGCGGCCGGAAGTGCTCGGCCTCGGGGATGTCGTGGTGGCGCACGACGCTGACGTCGCCGGGGACGGACCGGCCGGCCTCGTGCAGCGCGTGCAGCAGGCCGAGGGCCATCCGGTCGGTGGAGGCGAACACGGCCGTGACGTCGGTGCGCCGGGTCAGGCGACGGCCCAGCTCAGCTCGTAGCCGGAGTCGGCGCTCCAGTCACGATCAGCGGGGCCGGCACTTCGGCCCCGGCCGCCTCCAGACAGGCCTGCCGGCTGCCCAGCCGCTGGTCGGCCGAGGTCCAGCCGGTCGGACCCGCGATGTGCCACACGGTGTCGTGGCCCAGGCCCAGCAGACGCCCTTGCCTGGACCCTGTTTGGACTGTCAGTACAGAGTCTGGACGTGTAGTCTGGATCGTGGCTCGGAGGGGCAGGCCGACGAGCCCTTGCGGCAGAGGAGTGTGCGATGGCGGCCGAGCGGGCCCTCGAAGCGGAGCGGGATGCGATCGTGGCCGCGCTGAGACCGGTCGTCGACGGGCTCGTGGCGACGTTCGGGGCGATGTGCGAAGTGGTCCTCCACGACTATCGGCGGCCGGAGAAGTCCGTGGTCGCCGTGGCCGGTTCGGTGACCGGGCGGGCCGTGGGCGGGGCCATGAGCGAGATCGGCATGCGGGTCGTCGCGCGCGGCGACGGTGCGGGCGACGAGCTGAACTACGTCACCCGCACGCGGAGCGGCAAGCTGGTCAAGGCGTCCACCATGGTGCTGCGGGACTCGACGGGCACGGTGTTCGGCGCCCTCTGCGTCAACCTCGACGTGACCGCCGTCAATGACGCCCACGCCCTGCTCGGAGCCCTCGCCGGCGCCGGCACCACCTCGGCCGACGTCCCGGTCACCACCTTCGGCAACGACATCGACTCCGTGGTCGACGCCATCCTCGACGCCCACCAGCTCCGGCAGAACGGCAGCTGGGCCGGTCTCGCACGCGCCGAGCGCCTGGAACTGTTCCGCGGCCTGGACGAGCGGGGCGTCTTCGCCGTGCGGCGCGCGATCGAACAGGTTGCGGCACGGCTCGGCATCTCCCGAGCGTCCGCCTACAGCTATCTGTCGCAGGCGCGCACCGAGGCCGGGACGTCGATCGACGAGGCCGCCACCGACACGACACCCTCTGGAGGACACGCGTGACGACCACCACCCCACCGGTCACCCTCGACGACGTCCGCGACGCCGCCGCCCGGCTCAAGGGCGTCGCGCACCGCACCCCGGTGCTGCGCTCGCGCACGCTCGACGAGCTCGTCGGCGCGGAGGTCTTCCTCAAGTGCGAGAACTTCCAGCGGGCCGGCGCCTTCAAGTTCCGCGGCGCCTACAACGCGGCCTCCCGTCTGACGCCGGAGCAGCTGGAGCATGGCATCGCCGCGTACTCCTCCGGGAACCACGCGCAGGCCGTCGCCCTCGCCGCCCGGGAACTCGGCACCACCGCGGTGATCGTCATGCCCGAGGACGCCCCGCCGTCGAAGCGGGCCGCGACCGTCGGTTACGGCGCCGAGATCGTCACCTACGACCGCTACACAGGCGACCGGGTCGCGATCGCCGAGACACTGGCCGCCGAGCGCGGCCTCACCGTCATCCCGCCGTACGAGCATCCGCACATCATGGCCGGGCAGGGCACCGCCGCGCTCGAACTCCTAGAAGAGGTGGGGGAGTTGGGTGCGCTGCTGACGCCGGTCGGCGGCGGCGGGCTCATCGCCGGCAGCTCCACGGTGGCCAAGGGCCTGTATCCGGACATCCGGATGATCGGCGTCGAGCCGGACGCCGGGGACGACACCAAGCGATCCCTGGAGGCGGGGCGGCGCATCAGCATCCCGGTGCCGCACACCATCGCCGACGGCCAGGCCCTGCACACCCCCGGCGAACTCACCTTCTCCGTCAACCGACGGCTCGTCGACGCGATCGCGCTGGTCAGCGACGACGAGATCCGGGACGCGATGCTGTTCGCCTTCGAACGCCTGAAGATCGTCGTCGAGCCGAGCGGCGCCACCCCGCTTGCCGCCCTGCTCACCGGACGGGCGGGCACGCTGCCACGCCGGGTTGGCGTGATCATCTCCGGGGGCAACGTCGACGCCGAGCGCTTTGCCGAGCTCTGTGGGACGCGGCCCTGAGCGGGAGTTTCCCCGAATGGCGGCCTCGGATGGCCGGGCGGACGATGGAGTGGTAGGGGGCCGGCCGTCGACGGCGGTCCGCAGGGTTCGCCGGGGAGACCGGCCGCGGTCGCGGTGAGTCGCGGCCGGAAGGGAGCACATCATGTTGGAAGTGAAGCCCATCGACAAGCCGGACGAGCGGCGTGATTTCCCCCGCGGTCACCTCGAAGCCGTCCACATGACGGATCTCGACTTCGCCGTGGCGACCTTCGAGCCCGGTTGGCGCTGGACGGAGTCCGTGGCCTCCATCGCGGGCACCGACACCTGCCAGATGCACCACAACTGCTACATGGTCCAGGGCCGCATGCATATCCGCATGGACGACGGCGGCGAGAGCGAAGTCGGTCCGGGTGACGTCTTCGTCTGCTCACCCGGACACGACGCCTGGGTCGTGGGCGACGAGCAGGTCGTGGTCTACGACTTCCAGGGACAGACGGCGAGGGAGTACGCGAAGCAGAAGTAACGCGCGGCCCACCGATTCGGGCCCGGTACGTCAGACATCACAGGGTGACGACTCCGGTGCGTCAGACGGTGACGACTATCTTCGCGCGCGCGTGCTTCACCTCCACGTACCGGAGCGCCTCGGCAGCCTCGCTCAGCGGATACGTCCGCTCGACGACCGGGGCGATCCTGCCGGACTCGGCGAGTTCGCGCAGCGCCGCCAGGTTGGCCCTGCTCTGCCGGGCCGAGATCTCGAGCAGCTGCTGCGGGCGCGCGAAGGGCGCCGCCAGCCGCCGCTTGAGGAAGAGCCCCATGGGGCCGACGACGCTGCCGCCCTCGTACACCCCGCCGCCGGACAGGATGAGCTTCCCGGTGGGCGTCAGGACCCGCCGGAACTCCCCGAGTGAGCGATTGCCGACGAGGTCCAGGACTACGTCGTACCGCTGCTCGCCCCGGGTGAAGTCGTCCTGCGTGTAGTCGATGACACGGTCGGCGCCGAGTGAGCGGACAAGGTCGACGTTCCTCGTGCTGCACACGGCCGTCACCTCCGCGCCGTACGCCTTGCCGAGTTGCACGGCGAACGTGCCCACCCCGCCCGACGCCCCGTTCACCAGGACCGTCTGGCCCGGTTGCAGCCGGGCGACGTCGCGCAGGCCGATCAGGGCGGTGTTCCCCGCCAGCGGTATCGCCGCCGCCTGCTCGAAGGTGAGGTTGGCCGGCTTCGGGCCGACCTCGCTGTCCCGCGCGCACACGTACTCCGCGAACGCGCCGTCGGCCTCCCCGTACACCTCGTCTCCCGGCTCGATCCCCGTGACCCCGGCGCCCACCGCCTCCACCGTGCCTGCGAAGTCCCGGCCCCGCACGCGCGCCCTGGGCCGCCGCAGCCCCATCATGCCGCGGCCGATCAAGGGGTCCCCGCGCATGAAGTGCCAGTCGTAGGCGTTCACCGAGGCCGCATGCACCCGCACCAGCACCTCGTCGGTGGCCGGCACCGGCCGGTCGATGTCCCTGAACTCCAGCACGTCCGCCGAGCCGTACCGGTCCTGCAGCACTGCCTTCATGGGATCCCCCTCCATCTCTGGCGAGCCTACGGAAAACCATCGGAGGCGGATATCGGGGATGAACCCTGATTTTCTCGGGGTCACCCCCGGCCTTGCCCTGATGAAACCGATCGGTTTACGCTGGGTCCCACAGTCGGAAACCGATCGGTTTCCATGTCTCGAGACAGCCTGGAGAGTCCCATGACCGCCATCGAAGGTTCCGTCGCCCTGGTCACCGGCGGCAGCCGCGGCATCGGCCGTGCCCTGGTCGCCGCTCTGTACGAGCGGGGCGCGAAGAAGGTGTACGCCACCGCCCGCGACCCGCGCACCGTCACCCACCCCGACGCGGTGCCGCTCGCCCTGGAGGTGACCGACCCCGCGTCCGTCGCGGCGGCGGCCGAGCAGGCGCAGGACGTCACCCTGCTGATCAACAACGCGGGCGCGTCGGTCAACGCGAACTTCCTCGACTCTCCCGTCGAGGACGTCCGCCGTGAGTTCGAGACCAACTTCTACGGACCGCTCCTGGTCACGCGGGCCTTCGTGCCCGTCCTCGAACGCAACGGCGGCGGGCACATCCTGAACGTCCACTCCGTGCTGTCGTGGATCGGTCTCGCCGGTTCCTACAGCGCGTCCAAGGCCGCCTTCTGGTCGCAGACCAACTCACTGCGCCTGGACCTGAAGCCGCGGGGCATCGAGGTCACGGGCCTGCACGTCGGATACGTCGACACTGACCTGACCGTCGGCATCGACGCGCCCAAGTCCACGGCCGAGAGTGTCGCCGCACAGGCCCTCGACGGGATCGTGTCGGGCGCCTTCGAGGTCCTGGCCGACGACATCTCGCGGCAGGTCAAGGCGGGCCTGGCGGCCGACCCGGCCACTCTGTACCCGCAACTCGCCGCCTGATCTCCGCCCTGATCACACCGGCAGCAGGCGCGCCACCAGCGCGCTGAGCTGCCGGGCGGTGCGGCACTCGTGCATCTCGACCAGCTCGGCGTAGGCAGGCGCGGCGGAGTCGCCCGTGCCCCAGCGGGAGTGCTGCTCCGGGTTCAGCCAGTAGACCCGACGGGCCCGTTCGGAGATCTGCCGTACGGCCGGCAGGTTCGGGTCGCTCTGGTTGGTACGGGCGTCACCGAGGACGAACACGGTCGTGCGCGGGCCGACGGTGTCGACGTACCGCTCCGCGAACTCGCCCAGCGCCATGCCGTAGTCGCTGCTGCCGTGATAGCCCGTCAGCGTGGCCTCCGCCTCGATGCGGGCGCTGAGCCCCTCCGGGTCGGCGGTCCCGCGCTGGAGCAGCCCGGTCACCTCGTCGATCCGGTTGACGAAGGCGAACACACGCACCTTGCTGAACTGGTCGTGCAGCGCCTGCACCAGCAGCATCGTGAAGTCCGAGAAGCCGGACACCGACCCCGACACATCGCACAGCAGCACCAGTTCGGGGCGGACGGGCCGGCGTCGGCGCAGTACCGGCTTCATCGGCACGCCGCCCGTCGACAGGGAACCGCGCAGGGTCCGCCGTAGATCGATGCTGCCCCGCGAAGCGCGGCGGCGGCGTGCCGCCAGCCGGGTCGCGAGTTTGCGGGCGAGTGGCTGCACGGCCCTGCGCAGCTCGGCCAGTTGAGCCTTGCCGGCGAAGAGGAAGTCGACCCGGTCGGCGGTCGGAGCCACCGCCCGCCGGGCGATCTCGTCCCGCCCGCGCCGCTCGGCGACCCGGCGGCGCGCCTCCGCGGCCACCAGCGCCCGGAACGCCTCGATGCGCTGCCGGATCTCGTCCTCCAGCAGCCGGTCCGTGAACCCCGGACTCCCGCCCTGCCCACGGATGGTGTCGCGGACACGGGCCAGCAGGGTCTGCGGCCGCAGCCGTTCGAGCGTCTGGTACGACGACCAGCCGTCCGACTCCGGCGAGGAGCCGTAACCGCCGAAACCGTCGACCGCCTCGGCCGCCAGGCGGCCCATCAGGGCCCGGTCGTCGGCGGCCAGGGCCGCCGCCAGACGGTCGCGCAGGTCGTCCCGGCCCGCCGCTTTCTGCTCCGGCGCGCCGACACCGCGCGGAAAGTAGAGGTCGAAGACCGGGTCGAACACCGGCCGTTGGCCGTTTCCGTGCAACAGCGTCGCCGCCAGCCCCTCGCGCAGCAGCTCCCGGTCAGCGAGACCGAGGGCCTCCATCGCGCGCCCCGCGTCGACCGTCTCGCCGGTGCCGATGCGGACACCGTGCGCGCGCAGCGCCGAGACGAGGGACGTCAGCCGCTCCGCGACGCCCGCGGGCGTGGTCACAGGGCGTCCAGGTCGAGCTTGGCGGTCGCCTTCAGGACGTCGTCCTGGTGCTTGAGGAGCACGCCGAGGCTGGCCTGCACGACCGTCTCGTCCAGCGTGCCGGCGCCCAGCGCCAGCAGGGTGCGCGCCCAGTCGATGGTCTCGGCTACCGACGGCACCTTGCGCAGGTCCATCGCCCGCAGCGCGCCCACGACCCGGACGACGGAGCGGACCAGCGCCTCGTCGAGCCCCGGCACCTTCAGCCGTACGATCCGGCGCTCCAGCTCCTCGTCCGGGAAGCCGATGTGGAGGAACAGGCAGCGGCGGCGCAGCGCCTCGGACAGCTCTCGGCTGGCGTTGGATGTGAGGACGACGAAGGGGCGGCGCGTCGCGGTGATCGTGCCGAGTTCGGGGACGGTCACCTGGAAGTCGCTGAGCACCTCCAGCAACAGGCCCTCCACCTCGACGTCCGCCTTGTCGGTCTCGTCGATCAGCAGGACCTTCGCCTCGTCGCCCCGGATGGCCGTCAGCAGCGGCCGCGTCAGCAGGAACTCCTCGCTGAAGATGTCCGTGCGCGCCTCGTCCCACGTCTCGTCGCGGCCCGCGCTGATGCGCAGCAGCTGCTTGGCGTGGTTCCACTCGTACAGTGCCCGGGACTCGTCGACGCCCTCGTAGCACTGCAGGCGCACGAGCCGCGCCCCGGCGACCTCGGCCACGGCCTTGGCCAGCTCCGTCTTGCCGACCCCGGCCGGGCCCTCCACCAGGAGCGGCTTGCCGAGACGGTCGGCGAGGAAGACGGTCGTGGCGACCGCGGACGAGGCGAGATAGCCGGTCTCGGCCAGACGTGCGGAGACGTCGTCGACGGAAGTGAACAACGGGGCCTCCGGCTGGGTGGGAGATGTCTGTTCCGGTCACCTATCTGGTCCGGTCACCTATCTAAGCGCTTGTTCACCGCCGCTGTCACCTGTGATCCGAGGCCTTTTCCGAGGGCTCCCTCGCTGGAGACCGATCGGTTTCCTTCTGGCTCGGGCGCGCGGTAGCCTCGCCGTATGGCCATGACAGACAAGGCGTCCACCAAGGACCGGCTCCTCGACGCGGCGGCCGAGCTCTTCTACCGCGACGGTGTCTCCATCGGCGTCGAGGCGCTGTGCCGGACCGCCGGGGTCTCGAAGCGGTCCATGTACCAGCTCTTCGCGAGCAAGGACGAGGTCCTCGCGGCGAGCCTGGCCCGACAGCTCCCGGCGTACGAGGCCCAGCTGGCGCCCGGCGCGCAGGACGCCGGCACGCCCCGGCAGCGGATCCTGCTTGTCTTCGAGCGGCTGGAGAAGGCTTCCACCGAGCCCGCCTACCATGGCTGTCCCTATCTCGCGGCCCTGGTCGAGCTGAAGGATCCCGGGCATCCGGCGAGTGTGGTCGCCCGCGGGGCGAAGGAGTGGATGCGGGACTTCCTCCGTGCGCGTGCACAGGAGGGCGGGGCGCGGGATCCCGAGCTGCTCGCCCGCCAGCTGATGCTGGTCTTCGACGGGGCCAGCGCCCGGGCGGGCGCCCAGGTCGAGACGCTGGACGGGCTGGCCACCGCGACCGTGACCGCACTGCTGGACGCGGCCGGCGTGGAGTGACACAGGAAGGGGCGGCCACCGTGGTGACCGCCCCTCGACCTACCTGTCGTCCTCGTCGTACCTGCCGTCCACGTACCTGTCGTCCTCGTCGTGCCCGGCGTCACGACGCCACCGCGACCGCCCCCACCGCCGGAGTGCGCAGCATCCGCCGGGCCGTGGCCAGGCTGGTGCCCAGGGTCGCCGTCGCCGCGATCGCGACCACGGCGACCGCCGTGCCGTAGGTCTGGCCCGGCAGTACCCCGTCGGTGCGGACCATCGTGAACGGGACGATCCCGGCCAGCGCGGCCACCATGCCGAGGAGGACTCCGGAGACGGTCAGGATCAGCGTCTCGGTGCCGACCGTCCCGAGCACCTGCCCCGGAGTCGCCCCGGCGAGTCGCTGCTGCCCGAACTCCCGGCTGCGGTAACTCGTCGCGGCATACAGCGAGTTGACCAGCATCACGCAGACGAAGACCACGATGATGCCGACGACCGTGAAGTTGAGCGTCTCCAGGTTCTTGGCGTCGATCGACTTCGTCAGACCCGAGGACTCGACGGCGTCGCTCTCCACCGCCTGCATGGTGAGCGTGGCCGTGGCCACCGCCGTGAAAAGGATCAGCGACATCAGGATCCCGGCCAGATGACCGGCCCGCTCCCGCAGATTCCGCACGGCCAGCCAGCCGCTCGCCCCGCTCAGCGGCAGTCGGTCCAGCACGCCCTCCAGGAGCCGCGGCGCCAACAGCGCGAAGCCGACCGACAGCAGGATCGCCCCGTAGGCCGGCGCCGCCATCAGCGCCGCGTCCGTCGCCGAGAACGCGAAGGTGGAGGAGGCCGCGGCGGCCCCGGCGAGCAGCGCGCCGTACGCGAGGAACTTCCGTGCCCCGCCCCGCCGTTGGTGTCCGCGCGTCGCCCGCCGTACGGCGAGGAAGGCGGCGCCCGCGGATGCGAGCAGTGTGATGTCGATGCCCGACAGGAGCGCGATCGGGCCGAAGGAGTGGTCGACGGACTCGGCAACCTGGCCGCTGTTCCGGAAGATCTCCAGCAGTGCCCGGCCGCCCAGCATCGCCGGGCCGATCGCCAGCGCCGCGCCCACCAGCGCCACGACCACCGCCTCGCCGACGACCATCCGCTTGAGCTGCGCCGGAGTCGCCCCCGAGCAGCGCAGCAGCTCCAACTCGGCGGTACGTTGACGGACGTTGACCGTCAGGGCGGAGGCGACGGCGAAGAAGACCAGCAGGGTGCCGTAGCCGCCGACGACGCCCGCCGCGGTGGACAGTGTCTCCGCGCTGGTCGAGTCGACGCCGTCCTGCGCGGCCGTGTCGTGCATCGAGTTGAACGTCATGATGATCGCCGCGCCGAGAAACGCGGACAGCAGCGTGGCGAGGAACCGCCCGGGGCGGTGCCGTATCGACCGTATGGCCAGCATGAACATCGCTCATACCCCCGTCGTCACGTTGTCGCCCAGGTGCGCCAGGCGTTCGGCCACCACATCCGCCGTCGGGGCGTCCAGCCTGCCCGCCAGCCGTCCGTCCGCCAGGAACAGCACCGAGTCCGCATAGGAGGCGGCGACCGGATCATGGGTCACCATCACCACCGTCCGGCCGTGCACCCGCACCGTCTCCTGGAGCAGCCGCAGCACATCGCGTGCGCTGCGCGTGTCCAGGGCGCCCGTCGGCTCGTCCGCGAAGATCACCCGGGGCTCGGCGACCAGGGCGCGGGCGATGGCGACTCGCTGGCGCTGACCGCCGGACAGCTGGTCCGGGCGGTGCCCCAGCCGGTCGCCGAGACCGACGGACGTCAGCACCTCCTTGGCCCGCCTCCGGTCGACGCGCTGCCCGGCGAGCTTGAGCGGCAGCACCGTGTTCTGGGCGACGGTCAGCGTGTCCAGCAGGTTGTACTGCTGGAACACGAACCCGATCCGGCCACGCCGGAACTTCGTCAACTCGGCCTCGCCGCCCCCGGACAGCTCGGTGCCGTCCACGCACACGATGCCGCTGTCGGGCCGGTCGAGACCGGCCGCACAGTGCAGCAGCGTGGTCTTGCCGGAGCCGGACGGCCCCATCACCGCGGTGAAAGTGCCCCGCCCCAGCCCCAGCGTGACCCCGTCCAGCGCGGTCACCGCGCTGTCCCGCGCACCGTAGGTCTTGGTGACCTTGACCAGCCGGAGTGCCTCGGCGGCGGGTCCCTTGTCGTGCGTACGTCGCGAGCTTGCCCGAAACATCGTCATCACTCTCCGTCCGGCACTCCCTGTGCCCCGCCGACGAAGCTACGGAGCCGGCGAGCCGACCACATGGGGCGCAGAACCCGTATTGCCGGGTGTACTTGGCGACACCCCCTGGCGGGGCAGAGCCTCGGGCCGCACGGAACCAGCCAATTGAACGGTTTCAATTCCATCATTGCCGCACGCTTCGCCGACTGAGTGCTTCTGTTGGAATCTGCACAGAATTCATGCTGCTCGCACCATGGACTCACGTCACTTCTGCCACTAGCTTCAACCGTCGTTCGACCTGAATCGTTCCAACTTCGATGAGCCGAAGGGACAACGGCATGAACGACGGAGTCGACCGTACGAAGGGCAGAGGGGTGCGCCGCAGGACCGTGCTCACCACCGCACTCGGCGCAGCACCGGTGGTTCTGGCGGGCGGGATCGCCGCGGGCGGCCCCGCTTCGGCCGCACCCAGCTCGCGCCGCACGGCCGTCGAGGGCCTGACGGTCGAGCACAGAACGAACCCCCTCGGCGTGGACGCCGCCCACCCGCGGTTCGGCTGGCGCATGGCGTCCTCGACGCGCGGCCGCCGCCAGTCCGCGTACCGGATCCTCGTCGCGACCGCACCCGACCGCCTGACCCCCTCCCGGGCGGACGTCTGGAACAGCGGCCGGGTCGCCTCACCCGACTCGATCGCGGTGCGCTACGAAGGCCCCGCCCTGCGCGCCTCCACCCGCTACCACTGGACGGTGACGGCCTGGGACGAGACCGGCCGCGCCGTCCCCGCCGCCCCCACCGCCCACTTCGAGACCGGCCTGCTCGGCACCGACGGCATCGCCGGCTGGGACGGCGCCCGTTGGATCACCATGGCCGGCAAGCAACCCAACACGCCCGGCGCCCCACTGCTCCGCCGCCAGGCAGACCTGACGGGACGTCAAGTGCTCGGCGCCCGGCTCTACATCTCCGCCCTCGGCGTCTACGAGGCCCACATCAACGGCCACCGCGTCGCTGTGGCGCAGGGCGACACAACCACCCATGAGCTGCTGACGCCGGGCTGGACCAACTACGACAGCACCGTCAACTACTTCACCTACGACGTCACGGACCTGGTCACGGGGGAGCGCCACGACGGGCAGCAGGGGAACACGGGGCACGTCACCCTCGCCGCCGTACTCGGCAACGGCTGGTACAACAGCCGTGTCTCCGAGAACAGCACCTACTACTCCGCCGACGGCAATCGCCTGGCCCTCAAGGCCAAGCTCCTGATCCGGTACGCCGACGGATCCGAGCAGACGGTGGTCACCGCACCAGGCGACGACTGGAAGGCCACCGACACCGGCCCCTACCGCGCCGACGACATCTACGACGGGCAGACCTACGACGCCCGTGAGGAACTGGCGGGCTGGACGGCCGGCGACTTCGACACCTCCGCCTGGGCCGGCGTGACCGAGCACGACTTCACCACCAGGTTCCCCGACGTCAGACTGGTCGCCCACCCGGGCGAGAGCGCCCGCCTGATGTCCCGGTGGGACCGCAAGCCGCAGTCCGTCACCGTCTACACGGGCGTCACCGGCCAGGACGGCAGCCCAGGCGGCAAGGGACGCATCGTCGTCGACCCCGCCCGCACGGTCACCGACCCGGACGCCGCAGCCGAGGCGGCCGTGACCCTGCACCCCGGCGACACGGCCGTCATCGACCTGGGCCAGAACCTGGTCGGCGTACCCCGCTACACCCTGCGCGGCCCCGCAGGCACCCAAGTCGCCTTCAAGCCCGGCGAGATGCTCAACGACGACAGCGAGGGCGCCGACGGCCCCGTCGGCTCGGTCTACCGCGCCAACCTCCGCTCCGCGAAGGCCACCAGCACGTACATCCTCAAGGGCGACCCCGACGGCGAGTCCCACGAGGACTCGCTGACCTTCTACGGCTTCCGCTACGTCTCCGTCACCGCGACCGACACGGTCACCCTGACCCGCTTCACCGGCCGGGTCGCGACCTCCGCCCTCCGTGACATCGGCACGATCACGACCGACGACACCGACGTCAACCAGCTGATCAGCAACGTGCGTTGGGGACAGCGCGGCAACTACCTCTGGGTGCCCACCGACTGTCCGCAACGCGACGAACGCCTCGGCTGGACGGGTGACACCCAGCTCTTCTCCAACACCGGGCTCTACAACACCGACGCGGTCAACTTCCTCAGCCACTTCGAGGACAACCTCATCGACTCGCAGCGCACCTACGGCCTGGACGGCGCCCAGTTCACGGCGGTCGCGCCAGGCAACCGCTACAACGCGGCCGCTCCCGCCAGCGGCTGGGCGGACTGCGGTGTGGTCGTGCCGTGGACGGTGTGGCAGATGACCGGCGACCCCACGATCGTCGACCGCAGCTGGGCGGCGATGACGAAGTACGTCGACTGGATCCGCGGGCGCACCGGCGACGCGTACGCCGGGCAGGGCGCCATCTTCGGCGACTGGCTCGCCTTCCAGGACACCAGCACCCAGCTGATCAGCGACGTCTACTACGGCTACAGCGTGCGCCTCATGGCGGACATGGCCCGCGGCACCGGCCGCACCACCGAGGCACGCGCCTACGACGACCTCTTCGCCCGCATCAAGCGCGCGTTCACCACCAAGTACCTGGCCACCGACGCGACGACGGGCCGGGTGACCGTACGGTCGAGTCTCGGAGACGCGCCTCCCACGGGCGGCCGGACCGAGGACGACACCCAGACCGCCCTGCTGTGGGTCCTCAAACTCGGCTTCTACGACACCGAGGCCCAGCGCCGCCAACTGGTCACGCTGCTCGCCGAGAACATCGGCAACGACGAGGCCTACAAGGAGGCCCACCCCGACAGCACCCGCGTGAAGTACACCGAGAACACCCTGTCCGTCGGCTTCCTCGGCGTGAACGTCCTCGCCCCCGTGCTCACCGACGAGGGCCGCGTCGACCTCGCGTACCGGCTGCTGCACCAGGACGCCATGCCGTCCTGGCTGTACTCGGTGCGCAACGGCGCCACCACCATCTGGGAGCGCTGGAACTCGTACTCCAAGGAGGACGGCTTCGGCCCGGTCGACATGAACTCGTTCAACCACTACTCCTACGGCGCGATCATGGAGTGGATGTACGAGAGCATGGCGGGCATCGCGAAGGACCCGGCCCACCCGGGTTTCCGCCACTTCTTCCTGCGCCCGCACCTCGACCCGGCCGGGCGGGTCACGCAGGTCGCCGGCTCGCACCACTCTCCGTACGGGGAGATCGTCAGCGAGTGGCGGGCGGAGGGCCGGAGGCTGACGTACCGGGCGGTGGTCCCCGCGAACAGTACGGCGACCCTGCACATCCCCACGTCCGACCCGGTCTCGGTGCGCGAGGGCAGGACCCCCCTGGCCCGGGTGACGGGCGTCGAGCACCTGGGCTTCGAGGACGGGACAGCGAGCTACCGGCTGCCCTCCGGCCACTACCGGGTGACCGCCGCCCTCGGCTGACCTGCGGTCCCCCGTGTGGCGATGCCGGTCGGGGGAACTCGGCCGGCATGGACGAGCCGACCCGCACCCGCACGTCGTACTGGATCGAGACGGCACCGCCCGGCGACCTCGCGCCCCCGCCGGACGGTGACCTCACGGTCGACGTCGCCGTCGTGGGCGCGGGGATCGCCGGGATCGCCACGGCCTGGGAGCTGGCCCGGCGGGGTCACGGCGTCGCCCTGCTGGAGGCGGACCGGATCGCCGCCGGCGTCACCGGGCACACCACCGCCAAGCTGACCGCCCAGCACACCCTGATCTACGACCGGCTCCGCCGCACCCGCGGGAAGGACGGCGCCCGCCTGTACGCGACCTCGCAGACGGACGCGATCCGGCACGCCGCCGACGTCGTCGACGAGCTCGGCATCGACTGCGACTGGGAGGAGACGGCGGCCTACACGTACGCCGAGGACGAGGACCGTACCGACGAACTGCGCGCCGAGGCCGATGCCGCCCGGGAGGCGGGCCTGCGCGCGGAGTACGTGACCGGGACGGAGCTGCCGTTTCCGGTGGCGGGGGCGGTGCGCGTCGAGGGACAGGCGCAGTTCCATCCCCGCAAGTACCTGCTGGCGCTGGTCGCCGACCTCAAACGCCTCGGCGGGCAGGTGTACGAGCACACCCGCGTGGTGGGTCTGTCCGAGGGCGAGCCCTGCGTGCTGACGACCGAGGACGGCGTGAAGGTGACGGCCGGCACCGTCGTGGTCGCCACCCACTACCCGATCTTCGACCGGGCGCTGCTGTTCACCCGCCTCTCACCCCGGCGGGAACTGGTCGTCACCGCCCCCATCGAAGCGGCCAAGGCGCCGACCGGCATGTACATCACCCCCGAGCAGAACACCCGCTCGCTCCGCACGGCCCCCTACGGGGACGGAGAACGCCTGCTCATCGTCACCGGCGAGCACTTCACCCCGGGCGCGGGCGGCGATGTCGAGGCGCGCTTCGACGCGCTGACCAGCTGGGCGGTGGAGCGCTTCGGTGACCTCACCTTCACCCACCGCTGGGCCACGCAGGACAACGACTCCACCGACTCCGTCCCGCTCGTCGGCCCCCTGCACCCCGCCGGCCGTCATGTGCACGTGGCCACCGGCTTCGGCGGCTGGGGACTCAGCGGCGGCATCATGGCGGGCCGCCTGCTCTGCGACCTGATCACCGGTCGGGAGAACCTGTGGAGCGACCTCTACGACCCACGCCGTCTGAAGTCCGTCGTCCGCGAGGGGAAGGACTTCGTCAAGCACCAGACTGACGTCGCCCGCCACTTCGTCGGCGACCGGCTGCACCACCTCCCCGGCCCGTCGACCTCATCGGTGGACGACATCGCCGCCGGAGAAGGCGCCATCGTCCGCGTGTCCGGCAAGCGCTGCGCAGTCCACCGCGACGACGACGGAAACGTGCACGCCGTCTCCGCCAAGTGCACCCACCTCGGCTGCCTGGTCGCGTTCAACCGCGCGGAACGAACCTGGGAGTGCCCCTGCCACGGCTCCCGCTTCGATCCGGACGGCCGTGTCGTCCAGGGGCCCGCCGTACGGCCGTTGGAGCGGCGCGACCTCTGAGGCGGTGCCCTCAGCTGCCGTCGGGGCCGACCAGGACGACCTCCAGCGTGCGCGGGCCGTGCACCCCCTCCACCCGGTCCAGCTCGATGTCGCTGGTGGCCGAGGGGCCGGAGATCCACGTCAACGGGCGGGTGGGATCGAGGCGTTCCAGCGCCTGAGGGACCGACGACACGACCTGCTCGGGGACCCGTACGACACAGATGTGGTGATCGGGCACGAGCGTGATGCGGCGACGGCCCTGGTCGGGGGAGCCGTCGAGGACGAGAGTGCCGGTCTCGGCGATGGCGAGTGCGCAGCCGGTGACCACGCTCTCGACCTTGTCGAGTTCGTGAGGCGTACTCACGGCGCGGTCGTGGACGCGGGTGGGGTCGGCGGCCGACATCCACTCCGGCGGGAGACCCGGAGGGACGAGCACGTACTGGGGCCCTCGTTCGGCGAGCAACCGCATGATCAGGTAGGGCAGTTCCTCCGTGGTCGTCCGGTGCACGATCGCCCGGTAGTCCGCCAGGTTCTCGGCCAGCAGACCGACCGTCTCCGCGACACCGCGCTGCCCGTGCTCACGCAGATAGTCCCGTGGAACCGCCTCCTCGTACGGCGGCTCGTCCCGGGGCGTGTCCGGTACGTCCGCCAGCGCGCGTCGCACCCGGCCCAGGATCCGTTCCCTGCTGCTCACTTGGCACCGCCCTTTCCGCCCTGCGTCCGCTGCCACCAGTCCCGGAACGGCTCCGCAGGCACCGCCGGCAGATCCCTCGTACCGCTCCAGGCCTTGCCAGGGCCGGGCAGCGAACGCGGATGCAGGCGGCGGGTGCGTGACGCGAATCGCTGCCCGGTGCGCAGTGCGCCCGGGTGGCTGAACGCCCAGCGTGCCGCCCGCATCGCGGCCCGCTCGGCGGCATGCCCCTTCGCGGGCTTCAGGACCACCTTGTTGCCGTTCGAGGTCACCTGGCCGCCCTCCACGACGCGCTCCCGCAGATGCACCAGCACCTCGGGGATGTCGATGGCGACCGGGCAGACCTCGTAGCAGGCACCGCACAGCGATGACGCATACGGCAGCGAGGCGTCGATCTCGCTTGTCACGCCCCGGAGTTGGGGGCTGAGGATGGCACCGATCGGGCCCGGGTAGACCGAGCCGTAGGCATGACCGCCGGCCCGCTCGTAGACGGGGCAGACGTTGAGGCACGCCGAGCAGCGGATGCAGCGCAGGGCCTGGCGGCCGACCTCGTCGGCGAGCGTGTCGGTCCGCCCGTTGTCGAGGAGGACCAGATGGAAGGTCCTCGGTCCGTCTGCCGTCGCGGAGTCCGTCGTGCCGGTCCACATGGACGTGTACGGGTTCATGCGCTCGGCGGTGGAGGAGCGGGGGAGGGTCTGCAGGAACACCTCCAGGTCCCGCCAGGTCGGCACGATCTTCTCGATGCCGACGACCGAGATCAGCGTCTCGGGCAGGGTCAGACACATCCGTCCGTTGCCCTCGGACTCCACCACGACCAGGGTGCCGGTCTCGGCGACCATGAAGTTGGCGCCGGAAATACCGACCTTGGCGCGCAGGAACTTCTCGCGGAGGTGCAGCCGGGCCGCCTCGGCGAGTTCGGCGGGGGTGTCCGTCAGGCCTTCCGGAGCCGGGCGGCCCCACTGGCCCATCTCACGCCGGAAGATGTCCCGGATCTCGCCCCGGTTGCGATGGATGGCCGGGACGAGGATGTGCGAGGGCCGGTCCTTGCCCAACTGCACGATCAGCTCCGCGAGATCGGTCTCGTACGCGCGGATGCCCTCCGCCTCCAGGGCCTCGTTCAGTCCGATCTCCTGCGTGGCCATCGACTTGACCTTGACGACCTCCGACTCACCGGTCGCCTTGACCAGCTCGGCCACGATCCGGTTGGCCTCGTCGGCGTCGGCGGCCCAGTGGACCGTGCCGCCCGCCGCCGTGACCGACTCCTCCAACTGCACGAGATACCGGTCGAGATGACGCAGCGTATGGTCCTTGATCCGTTTTCCGGCCTCCCGCAGGGCCGTCCAGTCGGACACCTCCGCGACGGCCTTGGCCCGCTTGGCGCGGATCGTGTGCGTGGCGTGACGCAGGTTGCCGCGCAGGGTCGTGTCGTGCACGGCCTCGTGCGCGGCCTCCGGAAACGCCGGCATCCCCACGAACGTTCCACTCATGCCGCCGGGTCCTCCTCCGTGCTCGCCAGGATCTCCGCGATGTGCACCGGCCGCATACCCGTCCGCAGCCGGGTCATGGTCCCGCCGATGTGCATCAGACACGAGTTGTCGGCCGCGCACAGCACCTCGGCGCCCGTCGACTCGGCGTTGCGCACCTTGTCCGTGCCCATCGCCGCCGAGACATCGGCGTTCTTCAGCGCGAAGGTCCCGCCGAATCCGCAGCACTCGTCCGCGCCCGGCAACTCCGCCAACTCCAGCCCCTTGACGGCCTGGAGCAGCCGCCGGGGCCGGTCGGCCAGCCCCAGCCCGCGCAGCCCGTGACAGGTCGGGTGGTACGTCACCCTGTGTGGGTAGTAGGCGCCCACGTCCGTCACCCCCAGCACGTCCACCAGGAACTCCGTCAGCTCGTACGTCTTCGGCACGACCGGCGCCAGGGTCGCCGCGAGCGTGTCCCCGCGCCCCTCGGCCCGGGCCCGCTCACCCATCCGCGGATACAGCTCGCGCACCATCGCCCCGCACGATCCGGACGGGGTAACGATCGCCTCGTACTCCCCGAAGACATCGGAGAAATGCCGGGCGAGCGGCTCGGCCTCATGCCGGTATCCGGTGTTGTAGTGCGCCTGTCCGCAGCAGGTCTGGGCCATCGGGAAGTCGACCTCGACGCCCAGTCTGGTCAGCAGTTTCACCACAGCGCGCCCGGTGTCCGGATAGAGCGTGTCGTTGACACAGGTCAGGAACAGGGCGACACGCATCGCGGCTCCTTGCGATCGATCATCGGATGAGTGCAGGGTAATGCGGCAGCGCGGCGCAGGGGAGACCCCGCTCGCCCCGGGTGCCCCGGTCACCGTCGGACAAGGCGGTCACCCCCGGACGAGCCGCGCCTGCGCCTCGCTCCAGCGCGCCGCGTCGCCCCGCGGCTCGTACCGGGTCAGCGGCTGCGTACGGGTGAGCAGGCGCCGCCCGTCGGCGAGGTCGCCGACCAGCCCGTGGGACCGTGCCTGGACCAGGACGTTCCCGAGGGCGGCGGCCTCGCCCGGGCCGGCCACCACCGGCAGCCCGCAGGCGTCGGAGGTCAGCTGGCACAGCAGGGCGTTGCGGGTGCCGCCCCCGACGACATGCACGACGTCGACGGGACGGTCGGCCAGCCGCTCGGCGTCCCTGATCGCGCGCCGGTGGGCCAGGGCGAGCGAGTCGAGGATGCAGCGCGTGATCTCGGCGGGCGAGACGGGCACCGGCTGCCCCGAGGCCCGGCACGCCTCGGCGATCCGCTCCGGCATCCGCCCCGGCGCCAGGAACGCCGCGTCCCCCGCGTCCACGACCGACCGCAGCGCCGGCACCTCGGACGCGTCGCGCAGCAGCCCGCCCAGGTCGGGGTCCCCCCAGGCCCGTACGCACTCCTGGAGCAACCACAGCCCCATGATGTTCCGCAGATACCGGACCGTGCCGTCCAGCCCCAGCTCATTGGTGAAGTTGGCGGCCCGGCTCTCCTCGGTCAGCACGGGGGCGTCCAGCTCCAGCCCCGCCAGCGACCAGGTGCCGGTGCAGATGTACGCGAACCGCTCGCCGCCGTCGGCCGCAACGGCGGCCACGGCGGACGCGGTGTCGTGCGACCCCACCGCCGTCACCGGCACCGGGCCGCTCAGCCCGGTCTCCTGAAGCACCTCGTCGCGCAGCACCCCCGCGGGCTCGCCGGGTTGCCGCAGCGGCGCGAACAGGCCCAGGTCGATGCCCAGCCGGGAGGCGATGTCGTAGGCCCAGTCGCGCGTGCGGGGATCGATCAGCTGGGTGGTGGAGGCGTTGGTGAGCTCGGTGCCCTGCTCGCCGGTGAGCCAGTACGTCAGCAGGTCCGGCATCAGCAACAGCCGCTCGGCGTAGTGCAGTTGAGCCGAGGCTCGGGCGGCCGTCAGCTGATACAGGGTGTTGAAGGGCGCGTGCTGCAACCCGGTGGCCGCGTACAGCTCCTCCGCCGGGACGGTCGCCCACACCTTCTCCGCGACCCCGTCCGTCCGGGAGTCCCGGTAGTGCACCGGATTGCCGAGCAGGGCCCCGTCCGCGTCCAGCAGGCCGTAGTCGACGGCCCAGCTGTCGATGCCGACCGAGTCGACCTGACCGGCCGTCCGCAGCCCCGCGAGCACGCCCGCGTACAGGGCGAGAACATCCCAGCGCAGTCCCTCGGGCACCCGCACGGGCCGGTTCGGGAAGCGGTGTGCCTCGGTCAGCTCCAGACGGTCGGGGCCGACGCGGCCGACCATGACACGCCCGCTGGACGCGCCGAGGTCGACCGCGGCGTACGACTTCACGGGCGCACTCACCGCAGGAAGGCGGCCGCGACGCCGGCGTCGACCGGGATGTGCAGTCCCGTGGTGTGGGTCAGGTCCCCGCCGGTGAGCGCGAGGACGGCGTTCGCGACGTGCTCCGGCAGAACCTCCCGCTTGAGGATGGTCCGCTGGGCGTAGAACTCGCCCAGCTTGTCCTCCTCGACCCCGTACACGGCGGCCCGCCGGGCACCCCAGCCCCCGGCGAAGATCCCGGACCCACGGACCACGCCGTCCGGGTTGACGCCGTTGACGCGGATGCCGTGCTCGCCCAACTCGGCGGCCAGCAGCCGCACTTGGTGAGCCTGGTCGGCCTTGGTGGCCGAGTAGGCGATGTTGTTGGGCCCGGCGAAGACCGCGTTCTTGGAGGCGATGTAGACGACGTCACCGCCCAGCCGCTGGGCGATCATCACGCGCGCCGCCTCCCTCGACACGAGGAAGGAGCCACGCGCCATGATGTCGTGCTGGAGGTCCCAGTCCTTGGCCGAGGTCTCGAGGAGGGGCTTGGAGATGGAGATCCCGGCGTTGTTGACGACGAGATCGACGCCTCCGAAGGCCAGCACGGCGGCCTTGAACGCGTCGGCGATCTGCTCCTCGGACGTGACGTCCACCGCCACCGCCACGGCCTTGTCGGGCCCGCCCAGCTCCTCGGCGACGGCCTGGGCGTTGCCGGCGTTGAGGTCGGCGACGACCACACACGCGCCCTCGGCGACGAGCCGGTGCGCGATGGCCTTCCCGATCCCACTCCCGGCGCCGGTCACGAACGCGACCCGCGTCGCGAGCGCCTTGGGCTTCGGCATCCGCTGAAGCTTGGCCTCCTCCAGCGCCCAGTACTCGATACGGAACTTCTCGGACTCCTCGATGGGCGCGTACGTCGAGACCGCCTCGGCCCCGCGCATCACGTTGATGGCGTTGACGTAGAACTCACCGGCGACGCGGGCGGTCTGCTTGTCCTTGCCGAAGCTGAACATGCCGACGCCCGGGACCAGCACGATCGCCGGGTCGGCGCCGCGCATGGCGGGGGAGTCGGGCAGGGCGTGCCGCCGGTAGTAGGCGGCGTACTCCTCGCGGTACGCGGTGTGCAGCTCCCCCAGCCGGGCGATCGCCTCGTCGAGGGGAGCGGTGGGCGGCAGGTCGAGGACGAGCGGCCGCACCTTGGTGCGCAGGAAGTGATCGGGGCAGGACGTACCGAGCGCGGCGAGTCGCGGGTGCTCGGCGCTCGCGAGGAAGTCGAGAACGACCTCGGAGTCGGTGAAGTGACCGACCTGCGGGCGGTCCTGCGAGGCGATGCCGCGGATGACCGGCGCCAGCGCCGCGGCCCGCTCCCGCCGCTCACCGGCGCCGAGCGCCGCGTACCCCTCGATCACCGGCCCGAAGGGCTCCGGCTTCCCGCGCTCGGCGAGAAACGCCTCGGCGGTCCGGATGATGTGCAGCGAATTGCGCTCGCACTCCTCGGAGGTGTCACCCCAGGCGGTGATGCCGTGCCCACCGAGCACGCACCCGATGGCCTGCGGACTGGCCTCCTTGACCGCGGCGATGTCCAGCCCCAGCTGGAACCCGGGCCGCCGCCACGGCACCCACACCACGCTGTCCCCGAAGCACTCGGCGGTGAGCTTCTCCCCGTCGGCGGCACAGGCGAGAGCGATGCCGGAGTCGGGGTGCAGATGATCGACATGAGCGGCCGCCACGAGCCCGTGCATGGCGGTGTCGATCGACGGAGCCGCCCCGCCCTTGCCGTGCAGGCAGTAGTCGAAGGCGGCGACCATCTCGTCCTCCCGATCGACGCCCGGGTAGACGTCGACAAGGGCCCGCATACGGTCCAGCCGCAGCACCGCCAGCCCGGCCTCGGTGAGCGTGCCGAGGTCACCACCGGACCCCTTGACCCACATCAGCTCGGCATCACCGCCGGTGACGGGGTCGATGCCGGTGCCCTTGGCGGACGCGTTTCCGCCGGCGTAGTTGGTGTTGCGGGGGTCGGAGCCGAGGCGGTGGGACCGGGCGAGGAGGGCGGCGGCTTCGGGATGGGGAGCCATGATCATTCAGTCCTGTCTGAGAGAGGGGGCGGACACGCCCTCAGGGGCGCGGGGCTGTATTGAATTTGCGGCTACCGCCGCGCGGGCGCGACCAGCCACATACAGCCTTGGGTCTGCGACCGGTCGGACCAGGCAGATGAGACCCAGTGATCAAGCCCCCCAACCGGCTTGCTGCCCACCAACCCGCTCAGCCACGACCTTCTCGGCCCACCCGGAACGGCGGTACGCACCCATGGGATCCGCATCGAGCCCCATCTCTTCCCGAACCTCGGCCAGCAACGGCCGCACATCCGTGTTGTACGCATCCATGAGCACCGCGTTCGCGCCCAGCACATCACCGGAAGCCTGCGCCGCAGCCAACGCCTCCCGGTCAACCAGCAGCGCCTTCGCCGTGGCCTCCTGCACGTTCATCACGGACCGGATGATCGCCGGGATCTTCGCCTCGATGTTGTGGCACTGGTCGAGCATGAACGCCACGTCGGACGTGAACCCGCCCCCACGCACCACCTCGTACATGATCCGGAACAGCTGGAACGGATCCGCGGCCCCCACCATCAGGTCGTCGTCGGCGTAGAAGCGCGAGTTGAAGTCGAATCCGCCGAGCTTCCCCTCCCGCAGCAGCGTCGCGACGATGAACTCGATGTTGGTGCCCGGCGCGTGGTGCCCGGTGTCGACGACGACCTGCGCCTTCGGCCCGAGCTTCAGACAGTGCGCGTACGCCGTGCCCCAGTCCGGCACGTCCGTCGTGTAGAAGGCCGGCTCGAAGAACTTGTACTCCAGCAGCATCCGCTGCCCGTCCCCGAGCCGCTCGTACACCTCCGCCAGACCCTCGGCCAGACGGTCCTGCCGCGAGCGGATGTCATCCTGCCCGGGATAGTTCGTGCCGTCCGCGAACCACAGCTTCAGATCGGCGGAGCCCGTCGCGTCCATGATGTCGACGCACCCCAGCAGATGATCGACGGCCTTCCGCCGCACCGCCGCATCCGGATGACAGATGCTGCCCAGCTTGTAGTCGTCGTCCTGGAACGTGTTGGAGTTGATCGCGCCCAGCTGCACGCCGCGCTCCTCGGCGTGCTTGGCCAGCGCCGCATAGTCGTCGACCTTGTCCCACGGGATGTGCAGGGCGACGGTCGGCGCGACACCGGTGAACGCGTGCACCTGAGCGGCGTCGTCCAGCTTCTCCTGCGGTGTCCGCGGAACGCCTTGCTGGGCGAACACCTTGAACCGCGTCCCCGAGTTCCCGTACGCCCACGACGGCGTTTCGACTGCCTGGGTCTTGAGTGCGGCCTTCACCGCGGCGAGCTCGGTCACTGAGGGCTCCTGTGACGTCGGGACGGAAGTCGGACGGTGGACATCTGAAAAGCTTCGCCGTGAAACGATTCAAGACGGGAACGTATGAGGCCCCCGGAGGGGTGTCAAGCCCCGCGGCCACGGCTTCCTGTTGTGACTCGGCCGTGACCTTCGTTCATCGAAAGTTTTTCGACACGGACCCATTGACGTGACATGGGCTCCGTGCCTAACGTCCCGGCAACCAAGTTGAAACCTTTCACGACGTCGAGAGGGCCGTCCCGCCGGCGTCGTCGAGGAGCCCCCATGACCCACCCGTCCACCACGGGTCCGGCCCCGGTTCTTGCGCTCAGGGACATCTCCAAGTCCTTCGGCGCGGTCCGCGCCCTGCGGGACGTCTCCCTGGAGCTGTTTCCCGGGGAGGCGCACGCCCTCGCCGGGGAGAACGGCGCGGGCAAGTCGACCCTGATCAAGACGCTCGCCGGAGTGCACCGGCCGGACGCCGGCCAGGTGCTGCTCGACGGCGCGCCCGTCGTCTTCCACGGCCCCGGCGACGCCCGCGACGCCGGTATCGCCGTGATCTACCAGGAGCCGACCCTCTTCCCCGACCTGTCGATCGCCGAGAACATCTTCATGGGCCGTCAGCCACGGCGCGCCCTCGGCCGGATCGACCACAAGGCCACGCACACCGCGACCCTCGCCCTGATGCAGCGGCTCGGCGTCGAACTCGACCCCGACCGCCCCGCGCGCGGCCTGTCCATCGCCGACCAGCAGATCGTCGAGATCGCCAAGGCGCTGTCCTTCGACGCCCGCGTCCTGATCATGGACGAGCCGACCGCCGCCCTCACCGGCAGCGAGGTCTCCCGGCTCTTCGGCGTCGTACGCACCCTGCGCGAACAGGGCGCCGCCGTCCTCTTCATCTCCCACCGCCTGGAGGAGATCTTCCAGATCTGCCGGCGGGTCACCACCCTGCGCGACGGCGCCTGGATCGCCAGCGAGCCGCTGGACGGCATGACCGAGGACGACCTCGTACGCCGGATGGTCGGCCGCGACCTCGACGACCTGTACCCGAAGCAGGACGTGAAGCCGGGCGAAGTGGCCTTGAGCGTACGCCGGTTGACCCGCGAGGGCGTCTTCACCGACGTCTCCTTCGACGTACGGCGCGGTGAGATCGTCGGTCTCGCGGGGCTCGTCGGCGCGGGCCGTACGGAAGTCGCGCGGGCCGTGTTCGGCATCGACCGCTGGGACGCCGGCGAGGTCTCCGTCGGCGGCAAGGCCCTCACCAACGGAGCCCCCTCCACCGCCATGGCCTCCGGCCTCGCCCTGGTCCCCGAGGACCGGCGTGCTCAAGGCCTGGTGATGGACATGTCCATCGAGCGCAACATCGGCCTCACCGGGCTTCGTACGACCGTCAGGGCCGGGCTGATGGACCGCGGCGCCGAACGCAGCCGCTCCCTCGACTGGGCCGTCAAGCTCCAGGTCAAGTACGCGCGGATCGCCGACACCGTCAACACCCTGTCCGGCGGCAACCAGCAGAAGGTCGTCCTCGCCAAATGGCTCGCCACCGGCCCCAAGGTGCTGATCGTCGACGAGCCCACCCGGGGCATCGACGTCGGCACGAAGGCCGAAGTGCACCGGCTGCTCAGCGAGTTGGCCGCCGACGGCGTGGCCGTCCTGATGATCTCCTCCGACCTGCCCGAGATCCTCGGCATGGCCGACCGCGTGCTCGTGATGCACGAGGGACGCCTCACCGCCGAGATCCCGCGCTCCGAAGCCACCGAGGAAACCGTGATGGCCGCAGCAACGGGGAGGGCCGCCGCATGACGGTGATCACTCCCAAGGAGGCCCCTGTCACCGACGTGCCGAAGTCCAGCGGCACCCGCCTGGTCGACCGCGTCTTCAAGATGCGCGAACTCGCCATCCTGGTCGTCTTCGTGGTGATGATCGTCGTCACCCAGCTGGGCAACAGCGAGTTCCTCACCGAACAGGGCATCAAGGACCTGCTGCTGAACGCGACGATCCTCGTCCTGGTCGCCACGGGCCAATCCCTGGTCGTCATCACGAGGAACGTCGATCTGTCGGTCGGCTCCACGCTCGGCATCAGCGCCTTCGCCGCCGGAACGTACCTCCAGGGCGGCGGAAACCCGGTCGTCGCCGTGGTCCTGGCGGTCCTGATGGGCATCGGCTTCGGCTTGCTGAACGGACTGCTCGTCAGCCTCGGCCAGGTGCCCGCGCTCGTCGTCACCCTCGGCACCCTCTACATCATCCGCGGCATCGACTCCATCTGGGTCGGCTCCCGCCAGATCACCGCGGCCGACCTCCCGGACGGCTTCGTCGACTTCGGCTCCGGCGGCATCTGGGCGGTGCCGTGGCTGGCGCTGATCGCCCTCGCCGTGCTCGTGGCGACCGCGTACTGCCTCAAGCACTTCGGCAGCGGCCGCGAGCTGTACGCCCTCGGCTCCAACCCGGAGGCCGCCCGCCTCGCCGGCATCCCGGTCCGCAAGCGGATCCTCGCCGCGTACACCTTCTGCGGTGCCCTCGCCGGTCTCGCGGGCGCCCTGTACCTGGCCCGGTTCGGCAACGTCGACTCCGGCACCGGCAACGGCTACGAACTCACCGTCGTCAGCGCGGTCGTGGTCGGCGGCGTCGTCTTCACCGGCGGCTCCGGCAGCGTCTACGGCGCCGCCCTCGGCGCGCTGCTGCTGACCTCCATCAACAGCGTGCTGCCCGCCCTCGGCGTCAGCTCCGTCTGGGTGCTCGCCATCAACGGCATCCTGCTCATCCTCGCCATCGCGGTCGACCGGATCGTCGCGCTGCGCGTGGCCAACGCCCTGAAGAAGAGGAACGCACGCCATGGCTGACTCGTCGCTCGCGCGCGCCGTTCGCTGGGACACGGTCGTCGGCGCCCTTCTGATCGTCGTGCTCCTGCTGTCCTTCACCACGGTCGACGGCTTCGGCAACGCTCTCAACCTGTCGTTCCTGATCGGAAACACCCTTCCGATCGCATTGATCGCTCTGCCGATGACGCTCCTGGTCGTCTCGGGCGAGATCGATCTTTCGGTCGCGTCGACCGCGGGGCTCTCGGGCGCCGTGATGGGTGCGCTGTGGAACCAGGGCATGACGATCGAGACGATCATTCCGATCTGTCTGTTGCTCGGTGTGGTGTGCGGTCTGATCAACGGGCTCCTGGTGACCAGGCTGGGCCTGCCGTCCCTCGCCGTCACGATCGGCACGCTCGCCGCCTACCGGGGCATCGCGCAGATCGTGCTCGGGTCGGACGCGGTGACCGACTTCCCGTCCCAGTACCTGGACTTCGCGGCGGGACGGATCGGCGACACGTTCATTCCGTACGCCTTCCTGCCCTTCCTCGTCCTGCTCGCCGTCGCCGTGGTCGCCCTGCACGCCACGCCGTTCGGGCGGTCGGTCTTCGCCACCGGCGCGAGCGAGGAGGCGGCGCGCTTCGCCGGTATCCGGGTCAAGCGGCAGAAGTTGATCCTGTTCACGGTGACCGGCCTGATGGCCTCCCTCACCGGTATCTTCTGGGCGCTGCACTACGCGAGCGCCCGCTACGACAACGCCACCGGACTCGAACTCTCCGTCGTGGCAGCCGTGTTGCTCGGCGGCATCGACTTCGACGGCGGCAAGGGCACGCTGGGCGGCGCCGTCGCCGGGGTGTTCCTGCTGGGGGCGCTGCAGAACGTCATGAGCCTCCAGGACGTCTCCGCCCAGTCGCAGATCGTCGTCACCGGCGTCCTGCTCGTGCTTTCCGTGCTCGGCCCGCGGGTCGCACGGCAGATCTCCGTGGCAAGGGCGGGCCGTAGAGCCGCCTCGACCCCGACCTCGTAACTCAGCCCTTCTTCGCAAAGGACTCCCACCATGCGCAAGTCATCCCTCCGCCGCGCCTCCGCTGCTCTCGCCGCCGCCACGTCCCTCGCTCTCGCCCTCACCGCGTGCGGCGGCACCACCAAGGAGGACGTCAAGAACGAGGGCGCCTCCGCCGCCACCGCCGGCAAGGCCGACCCGAACGCCGAGTTGAAGAAGGGCCTGACCGTCGGCTTCCTGCCCAAGCAGGTCAACAACCCCTACTTCACCTCCGCCGACAAGGGCGGCGAGGCGGCGCTGAAGGAGCTGGGCTCCAGCTACAAGGAGGTCGGGCCGTCCAGCGCCACCGACACCGCCGGACAGGTGAGTTACGTCAACACGCTCACCCAGCAGCAGGTCGACGCGATGGCCGTCTCCGCGCAGGACCCCGGCGCCCTGTGCACCGCGCTGAAGCAGGCCATGAAGAACGACATCAAGGTCGTCACCTACGACTCCGACACCACCGCCGACTGCCGCAACGCCTTCGTCTCGCAGGCGTCCGCCGAGGACCTCGGCCGCACCGAGGTGCAGCTGCTCGCCGAACAGATCGACTACAAGGGCGAGATCGCGATCCTGTCGGCCGCGCAGACCGCGACGAACCAGAACACCTGGATCGACTTCATGAAGGACGAGCTCAAGGACCCCAAGTACAAGGACATCAAGCTCGTCAAGATCGCCTACGGCAACGACGACGCCCAGCAGTCCTTCCAGCAGACCCAGGGCCTGCTCCAGGAGTACCCGAACCTGAAGGGGATCATCTCCCCGACGACGGTCGGCATCAAGGCGGCCGCCCAGTACCTCTCCGGCTCGAAGTACAAGGGCAAGGTCAAGCTGACCGGCCTCGGCACGCCGAACGACATGCGCAAGTACGTCAAGAACGGCACCGTCGAGGCGTTCGAGCTGTGGGACCCGTCGAAGCTCGGCGAGCTGGCCGCCCGTACCGCCGTTGCCCTGGTCTCCGGCCAGATCACCGGCAAGGAGGGCGAGACCTTCAAGGCCGGCGACATGGGCGAGTACACCATCGGCAAGGACGGCGTGATCAGCCTCGGCAAGCCGACCGTCTTCGACGCCAAGAACATCGACAAGTTCAACTTCTGACATCCGGAGGGTTGTTGATGCAGCGCGTGTGCTTCCTGCTGAAGGTCAGGGCGGACCGCCTCGACGAGTACCGCGAGCGGCACGCCGCCGTGTGGCCCGAGATGCTCGAAGCGCTCTCGGCCACCGGCTGGCACAACTACTCGCTCTTCCTGCGCGACGACGGCCTGCTCGTCGGCTACCTGGAGACCGAGGACTTCGCCGCCGCCGTGGCCGGTATGGAAGCCACCGATGTCAACGCCCGCTGGCAGGCGGATATGGCGCCGTTCTTCGAGTCATTGGACGGAGACCGGCCCGACGAGGCCATGCAGCCGCTCACCGAGGTGTTCCACCTCGCCTGACACACCCCACTCACACCTCCCCACCCCTCGCCGACAACGGAGTCCCCGAGATGAAGAGACGCACCCTGCTGGGCGCCGCCCTCGCCGGAGCCGTGATGACCCCCGCCCTCGCGTCCGGCACCGCCCGTGCCGCCGACCCCGGTCCGTCCCTCACCCTGACCGGCACGACCACGCTCGACACGCAGGCCATCTTCTTCGTGTCGTACGACGGCCTGGTCAACAACAACGCCTTCCAGAAGAACGGCCTGCTGACCTACAAGGGCTACCAGTACGCCGTCTGGTACACCGCCGACCGAGGCGCCGTCGTCGGCCGCCGCGCGCTCGGCGCCACCACCTGGTCCACGGTCAAGGTGGGCCACACCCTGCGCTACGACGACTCCCACAACGTCATCTCGATGGGGATCTCGAAGGTCGACGGCCGCCTCCATCTCAACATGGACTCGCACAGCGACGGCTTCACCTACGTCAAGTCGGTCGCCGGGCTGATGGACAACCCGGCAGGCCTGAGCTGGACCGCGAGCCGCTTCGGCGCACCCCGGTCGACCATGGACGGCCTCGCACTCACCTCGCAGTTCACCTACCCGCAGTTCATCTCCACCCCCGACGGCGGACTCCAGCTCAGCTACCGGGTCGCCGTCTCCGGCAACGGCCGCAACGCCCTCGCCGAGTACGACGGTTCGACCTGGACCGACCTCGGCGAGTGGTCCAGCTCCACCGGCACGTACACCAGCGAGCACGGCTCCTCGACCGCTCGCAACATGTACCTGCACGGCATCGACTACGACCGGGGCGGGCGCCTGCACTCCTTCTTCACCTGGCGCGAGCAGAACGGCGCCGTGATGTGCAACGGCGGCGGCATCACCAACCACGACACCGGCTACGTCTACTCCGACGACCGCGGCCGGACCTGGCGCAACAACGCCGGCACCGTCGTCGGCACGACCGGCGGCTCCGACAAGGTCGCCGTCACCGACAGCGGACTGGTGATCGACGCGATCAACCCGGACCACTCCCTGATGAACCAGGAGAGCCAGTTCACCGACTCCGCGGGCCTGCCGCACGCGATCATCAGCTACGTCCCCGGCCGCTTCGGCCAGTGCACCACCGACTACGTCGCCGACCGCACCGCGAACGGCCGCGCCTTCCACGTGCGCAAGAACGCCTCGGGCACCTGGCAGAAGACCGAGATCCCGGTCCCGCTGAACTCCAGCCAGCGCACCAAGCTGATCCTGGACAAGTACGACAACGCGTACGCGATCTTCCCGTTCTGCCGGATGGCCGGAGCCTCCCAGGCCTCCGGATACACGGACTGGACGGTGCTGTACGACGGTGTCACCGCCGGGCTGAACGCCTTCGGCGAGGTCGTGATCGACGAGACGCGCGTCGGTCAGGACCACTACCTGTCGATCATGTACCAGGAGAAGTCCAGCGGCACGACACCCTCGGCGCTGCGCAACCTCAACTTCCGCCTGCCTGCCTGATCGCAGCCGATGTGGGCGGCATGACGGTAATGTGAAGGCCTTCCCGCCGCCCCGCGTCTTACGAGTCTTTCTGGAGGTCCCTGCCCGATGGCCCAGTCGGTGGGTATCAAGGACGTCGCACGCGCCGCCGGAGTCTCCGTCGGCACGGTGTCCAACGTCATCAACCGTCCGGACGCGGTCGCCACGGAGACCCGGGCGCGGGTGCAGTCCGCGATAGACCGGCTGGGCTATGTCCGCAGCGAGTCCGCGCGCCAGCTGCGCGCGGGGCGCAGCCGGATCATGGGGCTGCTCGTCCTGGACATGGGCAACCCCTTCTTCGTCGACGTGGCGCGCGGCGCCGAGCGGACCGCGCGCGACGCCGGGCTCGGCGTGATGGTCTGCAACAGCGCGCAGAGCGCCGGTGAGGAGGCCGACTACCTGTCCCTCTTCGCCGAACAGCGCGTAAGGGGCGTACTGCTGACCCCGGCCGACGCCACCGGACGCAACATCGAAACGTTTCGCCGCCACAACATCCCCTTCGTCCTGGTCGACCGGGTCGCCGAGGGCACCACCGAGTGCTCGGTCTCCGTCGACGACGTCGCGGGCGGCGCGCTGGCCGTACGTCACCTCGTCGACGCCGGGCACCGCTCCATCGCGTACGTCAGCGGCCCGCCCGCTCTCAACCAGGTCCGCGACCGCCGTACCGGCGCCCTGAACGCGCTGGAGGAGGCCGGCCTCGGACCCGGGAACCTGCGCGAGCTGCCGACCGAGCGCCTCGACGTCGCCGCCGGCCGGGACGCGGGAGCCCGGCTGCTCGGCCTCGCCGACCGCCCCACCGCCGTCTTCTGCGCCAACGACCTGCTCGCCCTGGGCGTCCTGCAGGCCATGTACGCCGCGGGTGTCGGCGTCCCCGACGACCTGGCGATCGTCGGCTACGACGACATCGAGTTCGCCGCCGCCGCGGCCGTCCCCCTCACCTCCGTACGGCAGCCCGCGGTCACCATGGGCACCCTCGCGGCGGAGATGCTGCTGGAGGAGACGGAGGAGGAGACCGGGACGAAGCGGCACGAGCACCGGCGGGTCGTACTCCAGCCCGAGCTGGTGGTGCGGCGCTCCAGCCTGTCGGCCCGCTGATCCTCAGGCGGTCCGCACCTGGGGTCACTGATCGGTCGTTCAGTACGATTTCATGATCCCAGGACTCGGTCGGCGGACGAACATGTGCTGAACTGGGACGCGGCCCGAAAACCCTCCGTCCCGGGAGCCCTGTTGACCGTCAGTTACCGCCAGCCCGGCGTCGTCCTCACCGACCGTCACTTCACCGTGCCCCTCGACCACGACGCCCCGACGGGTGAGACGATCGAGCTCTACGCCCGTGAGGTCGTCGCCAGCGACAAGGCGAACCAGGACCAGCCGTGGCTGGTCTACCTCCAGGGCGGCCCCGGCTTCGGGGCGAACCGATTCGTCGGCAAGGGTGCCTGGCTCGGCCGCGCGCTCAAGGAGTACCGCGTCCTGCTGCTGGACCAGCGCGGCACCGGCCACTCCGCACCCGCCAACCGCCAGACGCTCCCGCTGCGCGGCACCGCCGCCGAACAGGCCGACTACCTCACGCACTTCCGTGCCGACTCGATCGTGCGTGACTGCGAGGCGATCCGCCGCGAGGTGACCGGCGGCGCCCCCTGGACCGTCCTCGGCCAGAGCTTCGGCGGCTTCTGCACGGTCAACTACCTCTCCACCGCCCCCGAGGGCCTGACCGCCGCGGTCGTCACCGGCGGCCTGCCCTCCCTCGACGCGCACGCCGACGACGTGTACCGGGCGGCCTACCCGCGCATCGAGCGCAAGGTCGCCGCGCACTACGCCCGCTACCCGCAGGACGTCGAGCGCGCCCGCCGCATCGCCGACCACCTCCTCGCGAACGACGTGGTCCTGCCGAACGGCTACCGCCTCACCGCCGAGGCCTTCCAGTCGCTCGGCATCCTCCTCGGCGGCAGCGAGGGCAGCCACCGCCTGCACTACCTGCTGGAGGACGCCTTCGTCCGCACCCCGCAGGGATCCGCCCTCTCGGACGCCTTCCAGGAGGAGGTCCAGGGCCTGCTGTCGTACGCGAGCCACCCGCTGTACGCCCTCGTCCACGAGGCGATCTACGGCCAGGACGCACGCCCCACCGACTGGTCCGCCGAGCGCGTCCGCGCGGAGTTCCCGCAGTTCGACGCCCCCAAGACCCTCGCGGGCGACGCACCGCTGCTGTTCACCGGCGAGACGATCCACCCCTGGATGTTCGACTGCGACCCGGCGCTGCGCCCGCTGCGCGAGACCGCCGAACTCCTCGCCGCCCGCACCGACTGGAAGCCCCTGTACGACCCGGCGCGCCTCGCCGCCAACGAGGTGCCGGTCGCGGCGGCCGTCTACCACGACGACATGTACGTCGACACCGCCCACTCCCTCGCCACCGCCCGCACCATCCGCGGCCTGCGGACCTGGGTGACGGACGAGTTCGAACACGACGGTGTACGGGCCGGCGGCCCCCGCGTCCTGGACCGGCTGCTCGCGCTCACCCGTGACGAAGCGTGATGTCGGTGTCACGCGTTAGTGTGCGGACATGACCGAGCCGACGATCACTCAGCTGAAGCCCATGCCGGACGACTGGCAGCGCGCGCTCGCCGTCGTCGCGCACCCGGACGACCTCGAGTACGGCTGCTCGGCGGCGATCGCCGCCTGGACCGACGCCGGCCGTGAGGTCACCTACGTCCTCGCGACCCGCGGCGAGGCCGGCATCGACACCCTGGAACCCGCGAAGTGCGCACCGCTGCGGGAGCGCGAGCAGCAGGCCAGCGCGGCCGTCGTGGGCGTGTCGGCGGTGGAGTTCCTCGACCACAAGGACGGCGTGATCGAGTACGGCATGGACCTGCGCCGCGACATCGCCGCCGCGATCCGCAGGCACCGGCCCGAGCTGGTGATCACGCTCAACCACCGGGACACCTGGGGCGGCGTCGCCTGGAACACCCCGGACCATGTGGCGGTGGGCCGCGCCACGCTGGACGCCGCCGGCGACGCGGGCAACCGCTGGATCTTCCCGGAGCTCATCGAGCAGGGCCTGGAGCCCTGGAACGGCGTCCGCTGGGTGGCCGTCGCCGGCTCCAGCACCCCCACGCACGCGGTGGAGGCGACGGCGGGCCTGGAGCGCGCGGTGCGCTCACTGCTCGAACACCGCACCTACATCGAGGTGCTGACGAGCAAGGACCCGGAGACGTACGTCCGTGGCTTCCTCACCGCGAACGCCGAGGCGCTGGGGGAGCGGTTCGGCGGGAAGCCGGCGGTGGCGTTCGAACTGTTCGGCCGGTAGTTCCGACGGATTGACGGGGAGACGGGGGCAGCACGTGAACGACACGGAAGCGCTGGCGGACCGCTTCGAGGAGCACCGCGGCCGTCTCAAGGCGGTCGCCTACCGCATGCTCGGCTCACTCGCCGAGGCGGAGGACGCCGTCCAGGAGGCCTGGCTGAAGCTGAGCCGCAGCGACGCGGGCGCCATCGAGAACATCGGCGCCTGGCTGACCACCGTCGTCGGCCGGGTCTGCCTGGACATGCTGCGCTCGCGCACACGGCGCCACGAGGAGCCCCTGGACGACACCTTCGTCCCGGACCCCGTGATCAGACCGCTGTCGACGATCGATCCCGAGCAGGAGGTTCTCCAGGCCGACTCGGTGGGCCTGGCCCTGCTGGTGGTGCTGGAGGCGCTGGAGCCCGCCGAGCGGATCGCGTTCGTGCTGCACGACATGTTCGCGGTGCCCTTCGACGACATCGCGCCGATCGTGGAACGCTCCTCGGCCGCCACCCGGCAGCTGGCCAGTCGCGCCCGGCGCCGGGTGCGGGGCGCGACGCCATCGTCCGAGCCCGACCTCGGCCGACAGCGGCAGGTCCTCGACGCCTTCATGGCGGCCTCCCGCGCGGGGGACTTCGAGGCGCTGCTCGCGGTCCTCGACCCGGACGTGGTGCTGCGTGCGGACTCCGGGCCGCTGGTCCGCGGTGCGGCGGCGTCGAAGGTGGTGCGCGGTGCGAAGCCGGTGGCCGAACAGGCGCTGCTGTTCGCTCAGTTCGCGCGGTACGCGCAGTTCGTGCTGGTCAACGGCGAGATCGGGGTCGTCCACGCACCCGAGGGGCGGACGCAGTCGGTCATGGGCGTCACCATCGCCGACGGCCGCATCACGCACATGTACATCCTGGCGGACCCCGACCGGCTCGGCGGCCTCGATCTGCCGGGCCTCGACGGCTGAGTCACCCGGGAGCGGAAACCCATCGGCGAGTTTCTCGTTCCGTATGCTGAACGGTATGCAAGATCAGATGTTCGACCGGGCCGACCTGCACGGTGACTGCACAAGCTGCTTCGGGCTGTGCTGTGTGGCCCTTCCCTTCGCCGCGTCGGCCGACTTCGCGGTCGACAAGGCGGCCGGGAAGCCCTGTCACAACCTCCGTGACGACCACCGGTGCGGCATCCACGACCGGCTCCGGCAGACCGGTTTCACCGGCTGCACCGTCTACGACTGCTTCGGCGCCGGCCAGAAGGTCTCGCAGGTCACGTTCGACGGACAGGACTGGCGGACGGGCTCGCGTGAGCACGCCCGGCAGATGTTCGACGTCTTCCCCGTCGTCCGTCAGCTCCACGAACTGCTCTGGTACCTCACCGAGGCACTCACCCTGCCCGCCGCCCGCCCTCTCCGGGCCGACCTGCGGCGCATCCTGGAGAGGACCGAGGAACTCACCCGGGGGACCCCGCAGGAACTCGCGGCGCTGGACGTGGCCGCGCACCGGCAGGACGTCAACGTGCTCCTGCTCAGGACCAGCGAGCTGGCCAGGGCCGGCATCGGCGGCGGGCGCAAGAAGAACCGCCGGGGCGCGGACCTGATGGGCGCCCGGCTGGGGGGTGCCGACCTGCGGGGCGCGAACCTGCGTGGCGCCTACCTCATCGCCGCCGACCTGACCGGCGCCGATCTGCGCGGCGCGGACCTCATCGGGGCCGACCTGCGCGACACCGACCTCACGGACGCCGATCTGACGGACGCCTTCTTCCTGACCCAGCCCCAGCTCAACGCCGCCCGGGGCAGCGCCGGCACACGGCTGCCCGCGTCAGTCGGCCGACCTGCGCACTGGACAGCGGACGTCTGACGTCGCGCTCTCGACGGTCCCGGACGGGACGGGCTCGGTGCGCGCGGTGCCGGGCATCCGTCGCCGCACGCGCAGCCGCAGCCCGTCCGGCATCAGCGTCAGCCGCTCCGTCACCCGCAGCCGATATCCCGGGTCGGCCGGCAGCTCGTACCGGCGCAGCAGCAGACCCAGCACCAGCGTGGCCTCGTGCAGCGCGAACTGGCGCCCGATGCACGCCCGCGCCCCGGTCCCGAACGGCTTGAAGGTGTGCGACGCACGCGTCCGAACGGCCTGTGGATCGAAGCGGTCCGGATCGAAGCGCTCGGCGTCCGGGCCCCACACCTGCGGATCACGGTGCAGCATCGCCGTCAGCACCAGTGCCCAGGCGCCCCGCCGCATCGGATGGTCGCCGCCGAGCACGGTGTCCTCGCGCGCCTCCCGGGCGAAGGCCGGCGCCGTCGGCCACAGCCGCAGCGACTCGTCGAGAATCCGGCGCACATACCGCAGCCGCGCCACCTGGTCGTAGCCGGGCGCCGCCGTGCCGCCCCACACGCGCTCCACCTCGGCGCGGGCGCGAGCCGCGACGTCCGGATGCCGGGACAGATAGTGCAGGGCGAAGGAGAGGGCGCCCGAGGTGGTCTCGTGGCCGGCCACCAGGAAGGTGATCACCTGCCGGCGGACGTTCTGCGCGCAGAGCCGCTCGCCCGTCTCCGGATGGGTGGTCTCCAGCATCCGGTCCAGCAGATCCCCGTCCCCGCCGCCGCCCGCGGTACGGGCGCGGACCAGGTCGTCGACCGTGCGGTTGAGGTAGCCGATGTCGACCTGGTTGCGCTGGGCGGCACGCCGCAGCAGGAACGGCGACGGCGCGGTGTTCAGCCGCTGCGCGTAGCTGAGCGTGCCGACCATCGCCGTCACGAAGGGATGCGGACGGGCGCGTTCGAAGGAGCCGAAGTCGTGCCCGAACCCGGTGCGGGCGATGGTCTCCAGGGTCAGCTTGGTCATGTCCCCGGGGACGTCCACCGCCCGGCCCGCGTCGGCGGCGCGGTCCCAGGAGTCCATGAGCCGGTCGGCGACGGCCAGCATCATCGGGTGGTAGCCCGCCATGGCCTCCCGGCTGAACCCCGGCGCCAGGACATCGTGCGCCAGCTGCCAGTTCGGCTCGTGGTTGTACGCCGTGAACAGGCCGTCCCCGACGACCGGCCGCAGGTTGGCTATGCCGAGCCCCACATGCTTGGCGAACCGCGACTCGTCCGCCATGTCGGCCGCGAGGCCGGCGCCCCACACGAACACGAACTCCTTGTTGAAGGCCTTGCGCCGGAAGATCGGCCCCAACTGCCGGGCGAACCGCAGGGAGTCCTGCAGCGGTGTACGCCGACTGGCGCCCAGCGCATCACCGAGCAGCGGGAGCCGGTGCGGAGGATGCGGGATGCGGGACAGCTCCGGCCAGCCCTGCTCGGCGCTGCGGAATCCCCTCGGAAGTCCGGACCCGGTCGTTGTCTCCGCCATGACGCGATCTCCCTCGATCTCCCTTGATCCAGCGGCACGTTGAGCTCGTTGTACGTGGGTTCAATAACGCGTTTCAGTGTGATCCCGCTATTGAACCCACGTCAAGTAAAGTGCGGGCATGGCCGCGAACCAGGGCGAGCGCACCCGCCGCCGGCTCAGCACGGAGGAACGCCGTGAGCAGCTCCTCGCGGTAGGGGCGCGGCTGTTCTCGGAGAGTCCGTACGACGAGGTGTGGATCGAGCAGGTCGCCGAGATCGCCGGCGTCTCCCGCGGGCTGCTCTACCACTACTTCCCGACGAAGCGTGACTTCTTCGCGGCCGTCGTCGAGCGGGAGAGCGAGCGCATGCTGCGGATGACGGCCGCCGTGCCCGGAGTCCCGGTCCGCGAGCAGCTCGCCGCGAGCCTCGACAGGTATCTGGAGTACGTCGAGGCGCACGCGCACGGCTACCGCGCCTTCCATCGCGCCGACGCGGCCGGCGACCACGCCGTGCGCAAGGTCTATCAACAGGCCCTTGCCGCGCAGGAGAAGCAGATCCTGGCGGCGATGTCGGCCGACCCCGAGTTCGGCCCGGCCTTCGAGAAGCGGCCCGACGTCCGGCTCGCGGTGCGCGGCTGGCTGGCGTTCACCACGGCCGTCTGTCTGGAGTGGCTGCGGGGTTCCGACCTCTCGCGGGAGCAGGTGCGCGACCTGTGCGCCCGCGCCCTGCTGGGTGTCATCGCCCGCTGAGTGCCCCCGCGCACGTCGAAGAGATCCCACAGGAACGCCGTGGCCGGTTGGCGTGCGGCTCGATCTTCGATAGGTTAGGTGAGGCTTACCTAAGGAGGTATGGGATGGGTGACAGCCAAGCCTGGACGGCGGCACCTTCCGCGGCGGAACGAGCACGGTCGGTGCTGGCCGGCGCGTGGTCCTGCGGGGTGACTGCGGAGAGCTGCCGCGAGGAGCTCGTGGGCGCGCACACCGTGACCGAGGAGGGGCGCGTCCTGCTGGAGGTGCCGGAGGACAGCGTGCTCGTCACGGCGGCGATCTGCGCGCCCCGCGGAGAGCCCTCCGCCGTCCTGGAGTTCGCCGACGTCGCCCCCGTGCCCGTACGCAGGCGGATCCGCACCCGGCTCTGGATGTCCGGCTGGTTCACGCCCGAGGACGGCAAACTCGCGTTCAAGGCCACCCGTGTGGTGCTGCGGCAGCCGTCCGGTCCCGTGGTCGTCGACCTCGACGAGTTCGCGGACGCCGCGCCCGACCCGCTGGCCACCGCCGAGGCCCGGCTGCTCACGCACCTCGCCGACTGCCACCCGGACGCCGTCGAGCGGCTCACCCGCCTCGTGGAGTCCGACAGTCTGCACGGCGCCGTCCGCGTCCAGCCGCTCGCCGTCGACCGGCACGGACTGACGCTGCGCATCGAACGTGCCAGCTCGCACGGTGACGTACGGCTGCCGTTCCACCGGCCCGCCGACGACGTCGCGCAGCTCACCGAGCGCATGCACATCCTGCTCGCCCAGGCCAGCGCCGCCTCCTGCCCGCGTGCCCTACAGCGGCAGCGCACAGACGGCGACGGGTGACGCGAACGGCTCGCCCGCGAGCTTCAGTTCACCGCTGTCCTCGTCGACATGGAAGACGCTGACGGTGCTCGACCGCTGATTCGCCGTGAACAGCAGCGTGCCGTCCGGCGAGAGGGCGATCTGCCGCGGGAAGTCCCCGGACACCGGCACCGTGTCGAGCAGCCGCAGCCGGGCGCCGTCCGCCTCCACCGCATAGCGCGTGAGGCTGTTGTGGCCGCGGTTGGCGAGATAGGCGTAACGGCCGTTCCGCGTCACCACGGGCTGCGCCGGATAGCTGGTGCCCGAACCCGTGCCCGTGGACTGCGCCGCGCCGATGCTCAGCCGGCCCGTGCCGACGTCGTACGCGCAGACCGCCACCGTGTTGTCGACCTCGTTGGCCAGATACGCGTACCGCCCGCCCGGGTGAAAGGTGAGATGCCGCGGGCCCGCACCCGGCTCGGTCCGCGCCCGCGCGACCTCGGAGAGCGTGCCGGCCTTCTGGTCGAGGCGGTAGCTGTACACCGTGTCCGTGCCCAGGTCGACGGCGAGCACATGGCCGCCGTCGGGGCTGGTGACGAACTGGTGCGCATGCGGGCCGTCCTGGCCCGGACCGGGCGCCGGATCGGAGTGCGTGACGAGATCGGTGCGCTCACCGAGCGCGCCCGAGGCGTCGATCGGGTGCACGGCCACGCTGCCCGTGCCGTAGTTGGCGCTCAACAGCCAGCGCCCGCTCGGATGCACGGACAGATGGCAGGGCGCCGCGCCGCCGGTGCTGCGGCTCCCCAGAACCTTGCGGTCGGCAAGGCGGACGGCGGTCACGGCACCGTCCTCACGCTCGTTGACCGCGTACAGCGTCCGGCCGTTCGGGTGCAGCGCCAGATACGACGGGTCGCCGACTCCGCCGATTGTGCCGGCCCCGGTGATGCGGCCCGATTCCGGATCGTACGTGGCCAGGCCGATGCCCTCGCCGCCGCCGTCGACGGAGGTGTAGGTGCCGAGGTGGAGAGGGCGGGGGCCGGACGGCTCGCGGCTCTCGGTCTGGGAGCTCGGACGCGTACCGGGGCCGGTGGCTTCGGGAGCTGCCGTGTCGGCCGTGTCCGCGGGGGCGGGGGCGTCGTCACACGCCGTGGCCGCCGGGAGTGTCACGCCGGCGGCCGATCCCGCGAGGGTTCCGACGAATCGGCGCCTGCTCAGCCCACCACTGCCCATGTCCACACCTCAGGTCGTCGGTCGTCGTGGTCGTGACAGCAACCTTGGCGTGGATCAGCAGCCCAGCGCAAGAACGGCAACGTGCGTTGCGCAGGGTGCAATGAGAGGGGTGTGGCTCCGCTTGCCGTCCGTCAGCCGGGAGTTGCCGTGCCCCGGCTACCAGTCACCGTCCTCCACCGGCTTCCCCGGCGCGTCCTTGAGCGGCTTCACCTGGCTGGTCGAGGGTGCCTGCCAGGGCTCGTGGTCGTCGCCGAGCCAGTCGCCGACCGGCTTCACGGCTCCCAGCGTGTCCGTGGGGGCGAGATCCTCGGCGTCCTGGTCGTAGTAGTCGAACCAGGGCAGCCCCGCGCGCGTGTACGCCGCCCGGTCCACCGGGGACGGCGGGGGAGCCTCGCCGGTGATGCGGCGCCACTCCGGGGGCGTGACGAGATGGACGAAGACCCGGCCGGCGGGGGTCTCGGCCCAGTCCGAGAGCGGACGGTCGTCCTCGTAGACCTCCTGGCGCATCGAACCGCCGACGCCCAGGCCCATCGCCGCGGCGGCCCTGCGCGTCCCGCCCGCCGATGCGCCGGCGGGCGCCGAGACCGCACCCTGGGCGGGAGCCGCCGCCATCGGCATGGCGGCGCCATAGCCTCCGGACGGCATGAACGCCCGTGCCCGCTCCGCCCGCAGCGTCTCCTCCCGACGCCACCGCGCCAGCTGCGGCTCCTTCAGCGGGAACGACTGGAGCTGTACGCCGCCCCAGACCTCCTCGCCCGTGACCTGGCCCTCGACGGTCGCGCCCAGCCCGAGCGGCACCGCCACGAACTGGCGGACCGTGCCCTTCCCGGAGTTGATGCCGTCCAGCCAGCGCTGGCGGGGCAGCACGACGTAGTTCTGCGGCTTGTGGCGCAGCCGGTCGCTCCACGGCTTCCCCGAGACCGCACACACCTTGCCCACGCCGACCTGGAGGGCGGCCGGCTCGGCGGTGCCCCCGAAGCTCAGCCACATCGCCTCGCGCAGATACACCGGGAGCATCACACCGCCGCGCGCCCGCCACGCCTCGGGAACGGTGTCCGGGTAATCCGCAACCCGCCGGACCGGGAACTCCCCGAGCCCCGGCGGCAGTGCATGCGTGCCCGACTCGGGCAGCCGCAGCGTACGGATGAACCGCACCGCCACCCCGCCCGGCAGCCGCAGCGTGTTCCCGTCGATCCGTACGGTCGTGTCGGCCATCGGCCCCCGCTCCCTCGCGTCCGGCGCCGGCCCCGTCCGTCCCCGCGCTCCCTACCGAGAACGTTCGAAGAACCCCGTCCGGTTCCGCCACAGCTGCTCCTGAACACCCATCCGCTCGCGCAGCCGGGTCAGGCGCGGCATCCGGGCGCGGGACTCCTGCGACACGCGGTCCAGTTCCTCCAGCAGCCGGCGCGAGCGGTGCTCGGTGTCGAGCTCGTCGAGGATGCGGTTGACCTCGGTCAGGACGGCGCCGTGCAGCTGCCAGTACCGCGTCTCGCGCTCGGCCTCCTCGCGCAGCAGCGGGGCGAGCTTGTCGCGGGTGCCCGCCGCCGTGCGCAACTCGGCGGCCAGCCGGGACTCCGCCGCGTCGGCGTTGCTGCTGACATTGGTGGTGACCAGCACCGAGAAGCTGACCACCGCGTCGGCGATCTCGGACAGCAACTGCCCCAGGACGGCGCCCGTCTCCTCCGCGAACAGCGGCTCGGGCTCGCGATCCCTCGCGAGGTCCGTGAGGGAGCGGGCCAGCACCCGCAGCACGACCGTGCAGATCTCCAGCGTGTCGAGCCCGGTGCGCAGCACCACGCGGTGCAGCACGCTGTCGCGCACGCGCGGATTGAGCCGCAGGCTGTCCTCGGCCTGCCGCAGGGCCGCGTCCACCTCGATGATGTCGTGGTCGAGCCGGCGTGCCTCGTGCAGCCGGGCCGCGGCCTCCTCGAACGCGGGGCGGCCGGCCGCCTCCTCGCCGATGCGCAGCATCAACTGCCGCAGCCGGCGGGCCAGTCCTCCCATCGACTCGCCGGCCTCGTCCACCCACACCGGCGGCGCGAGGAGCAGATTGAAGCCGAGCCCGACCACCGCGCCGATCAGCGTCTCCAGGACCCGCGCCCATGCCGTGTCCCCGACGGTCGTGACCCCGAGGACCAGCATCGCGCTGATCGCCACTTCGGGCACGTACTCGTTGACCCGCACAAGGTGCCCGACCCCGAGGGAGGCCACGATCAGCAGGGCGAGGCTCCACCAGGTCAGGCCGACCAGGAGGCTGAAGGCGATGGCCACCAGGACGCCGGCCACCACCGCGTTCACCCGGCGGATGCCGTTGGTGAGCGTGGCGTAGAAGGTCACCTGGACGACCAGCAGCGCGGTCAGGGGCGCGGTCAGCGGGGCGGCCTCCGGACTCAGGCGCAGCGCGATGACGTAGGCGATCGTCGCCGCGGCCGCCGATCGCAGCGTCTGGACCACCACGGGGTCCCGGCGCAGTTTCCCGAGCCGTTCCCGGAGCGCCGGTTCCTCACGTACCTCTCGCATCCTTGGGCTGTTCCCTTTCCACAGATGCTTCCCACACCCTGCTTGCGGAACGTAACGGTCCGCAAGGACCCCCAGATTGATCGCAGCGGCCGCCGTACGGCAAGGGGCCGGTCCGGTGATCGTCGACACCCGCGCGCGGCCGGGCGGCCGACCGGGTCCGGGACTGGGGAAAACCCCCGCCGTCACCCCAAGGTTGTCCGCACCCCGGGACGGAGGACCGTCGGATGGTCCCCGCCCGCCCGGAACGCAAGCCTTGGATCATGCAATGGCAATGGCAATGGCAATGGCAATGGCAATGGCATCGGCATCGGACCGGATTAACGCTGACCCTGTTCATCATCCTCGCCGCCCTGACGACCGGCATCCCGGCCACGGCGGCACCAGCCGCCACCACCACCTCCTCCACCACCGTCGTCGAGGCGCTCAACCGTGCCGCCCACCCGCTGCGGACCGTGGAACCGGGCGGCAACACCCGCGATCTGCGCCCCCTGGACCGGATGATCGGCGACGCGCGGGTCGTCGGCCTGGGGGAGGCCACCCACGGCTCGCACGACTTCTTCGCCCTCAAGGCCCGCGTCTTCTGGCATCTCGTCGAGGAGAAGGGATTCCGCACCTTCGCCCTGGAGGCCCCCTGGAGCACCGGTGTGCGTCTCAACGACTATGTGCTCCACGGCAAGGGCGATCCCCGGCGCATCATGCGCGCGGAGTTCCAGCGGGACTACCTGTGGTGGAACAACACCGACTATCTGCGGCTCGTCGAGTGGATGCGCGGATACAACGTCCGGCACCCCGGCGACCCCGTCCGTTTCATGGGCGACGACATCGCCTGGACCGGACCCGAGTCGTACGACGCCGTCGAGGACTACGCGGCCGGTGCCCGGCCCGAGCTGAGCGCCCGCCTCGCCGCGCTCTACCGCGGGCTGCGGCCCACCGTGCCGACCGGCGCGTACATCGAGCAGTACCTGGGCCTGCCGTACGCCGAACGCAAGGAGCGGGCGGAGCGCACGGGCGAGGCGCTCGCGCTGCTGCGGCGGCAGTCCGCGGACGGGGCCGGCGCCGCCGCCGACACGGAGGCGTACGACTGGGCCGTCCAGCAGGCGACGGTGATCGACCAGACCGCCCGGCAGTACGACTTCGACGTCGAGGACCCTGCCCAGATCGCCGAGGCCATGCGCTATCGCGACGGGGTGATGGCGGCCAACGTGGTGTGGTGGCAGGAGCACACCGGCACCAAGGTGCTGCTGTCGGCCCACAACAACCACGTCGGCCATGTCCCGGAAGTGCCTGCCGAGAACCCCGAGGTCCAGGGTGCCTTCCTGCGTGACCGCCTCGGGGCGGGCTATGTGAGCGTGGGCCTGACCTTCGGCCACGGCTCGTTCAACGCCACCGGCTGGGACGACGACACCATCCGCCGCTGGACGCTCGGCCCGGCGGGCCCGGGCAGCAACGAGCGGACCCTCGACCGGGTGCGGCACGGCGGCGACTACGTACTGGACCTGCGGTCCGTCGGATCACCGGCCGACGACTGGCTGCGCCGGGCCCGGCCGACGCGCAGCATCGGCACCGCCTGTCCGGACGGCCCGCACGACATCGCGCTCGCCCGCAGCTACGACGTCCTGATCCATCTGCGCGAGGTGGAGGCGGCGCGGCTGCGGGACCGGTAGCTGCCTGTCAGGCATACAGCTTGTCGATGAAGGCGGCCAGATTGCCCGTGGTCCGGACGATCTGCTCCTCCACCGTCAGGCTCTCCTCGAAGCGGGCCCCGGAGTCCGGGACCTTCTTGCCCCGGACGTAGAGGGAACAGGCGAGGTCGGTGCACATGTACACGCCGACGGAGTTGCCCTCGCGTCCGGCGGGGCCCGCTTTGCGCGCCGTCATCAGCGAGACGCCGCCGCCCGGATGGGTGGTCAGACAGAGCGAGCACATGCTGCGGTGCAGGAACCCGCGCCGCGAGGTCGGGAACCGGAAGGTGACGCCCACCGGCCGCCCCTCCCGCTCGACCACCAGATAGCTGCGATCGGGCGCCCCCGGGTCCCGCCACCCCAGGAAGTCGAGGTCGTCCCAGGGGCGTTCACCGAGATCGCGGGGGAGGGAGACGCGCTTCGCCTCCCCTTTCGAGCAGTTGATGAAAGAGTTGCGGACGTCCTGCTCGGTGAGCGGCTTCATGGGGGGCCTCCTGAGGGCTCAAGCGTCACAAAGTCAAACCTAGAGGTACTAGGTTCTTGGCTAGGTTAGGCAGGGTGCAGGAGGGGGGCCAGTGAATTTCGGCGAGGGCGAGGCCCGTGTACGGCGCGCTGAACTTCCGGCACCAAGTGGCCGGCGCCGCCCCACGGTTCGGCTCCTCGCACGTCCGCCTGGCCGGCACGGCGCTCGCCCGGGCGACCTTCTGCGCTGCCGAACCGAATTCCAGAACCTGCGACTGGCCGGGCGGACATGCCGTCGGTTGCTTCGGCGCGCGCCCCTGCCGGTACCGGCACCGCCTACTCCGCCCCGTCCCACGAGGCCGGTGTCGGGGGCCACATCCCCGGGGCGAGGACGCCCAGTGCGTAGGCGCGGGCGACCAGCTCCGTGCGGTTGGCCGCGTTCCAGCGGGACGAGAGGCGGCGCAGGTGGTAGTTCACGCCGTCCACCGTGAGGTCGGTCTCGCGGGCGGCCTGGGCGGTGGTGGTGCCTGAGGCGAGGAGGGCCAGGATGCGGGCCTCGATCGGTGCGACCTGTGGGGGGCGGCGCTGTTCGTGTGCCTCGCGCTCGGCGAGGACGCGGAGCATCACCAGCAGTGCCGGCGTGTCCTCCACGGTGTCGCTCACCGGGTCGGCCGTGAGCTCCCCGTACCGCTGCGTACCGTCCGGAGCCCGCCAGCGCACCGACACCTGATACCGCGACCGGTGCCGCAGCCGCAGCGCCTCGGCGATCCGCTCCACCTGCGTCGCCTCCTGCGGCCGGAACAGCTCCAGCACGTCCCGGCCCCGCAGCCGCCCCGGCGTCGTACCGAACTCGGCCGCCATCGCGGGATTGGCCACCTGGACCGCGCCGTACACATCGCACACCGCGACCGGCACCGAGACGCGGTCGAAGACCATCAGGGCACGATTGCGCCACACCACGGCCGCGGGGTGGGCCCAGTCCACGGACACCTCCTGTCACCGGGCGCAAGTACCGCGCGCGTTTCCGCACTACACAATCATGTAGTGCGGGGGCGTCGTGGGCCGGGACCCGTCGCTCACGCTTGATCGCAGTACTCCCGTACCGCGAAAGGCACTTGTCGCGCCATGCCCCCCACCGCGTTGCACCCCCAGCCCCTCGACGCCCTCCCCGGCGTCCCCGTCGTCGACATCACCGCCGTAGGACCCGGCTGTACCCCGATCCAGCAGGTCATGGAGCTGATGCGGGAGCACGGGCCGGTGCTCGTGCGGCGGCTGCACGGGCGGGACGCACTGTTCACCGCCGACCTGGATCTGGTGGCCGACCTCGCGGACGAGAAGCGGTTCGCCAAGCATGTCGGGCCCGCCCTGGAGAACGTGCGGGAGTTCGCCGCCGACGGGCTGTTCACGGCGTACAACGACGAACCGAACTGGGCCAGGGCGCACGACATCCTGATGCCCGCGTTCGCGCTCGGCTCGATGCGCACCTACCACCCGGTGATGCTGAAGGTGGCCCAGCGGGTCCTGGCGTCCTGGGATCGTGACGCCCGTGACGGCCGGCCGGTCAACGTGCCCGACGACATGACCCGCATGACCCTCGACACCATCGGGCTCGCCGGTTTCGGGTACGACTTCGGGTCGTTCGAGCGGGCCGAGCCGCACCCCTTCGTCGAGTCGATGGTCCGCTGCCTGGAGTGGAGCATGAACCGGCTCGCCCGCATCCCGGGACAGGACCACTCCGCCGCCGACGCGGCCTTCCGGGACGACGCCGACCATCTCGCGCAGGTCGTCGACGACGTCATCGCCTCCCGCGCCGGCACCGACCAGCGCGACGCCGAGGACCTCCTCGGGCTGATGCTCACCGCCGAGCACCCGAAGGACGGCAGCACCCTCGACGCGGCCAGCATCCGCAACCAGGTCATCACCTTCCTGATCGCCGGTCACGAGACGACCTCCGGCGCGATGTCCTTCGCGCTGTACTGCCTCGCCAAGCACCCGACCGCGCTCCGGCTCGTGCAGCGCGAAGTCGACGAGCTGTGGGGCGACCGGGCCGACCCCGAGCCGACCTACGACGAGATCGGCAAGCTGACGTACACCCGCCAGGTCCTCAACGAGGCGCTCAGGCTCTGGCCCACCGCCGCCGCCTTCAGCCGTCACGCCCTCGAAGACACCCTGCTCGGCGGACGCATCCCGCTGCGCGCCGGGCAGCCCGTCACCGTGCTTGCGCCGATGCTGCACCGGCAGCCGGTCTGGGGCGACAACCCCGAGCTGTTCGACCCCTCCCGTTTCACGCCGGAGGCGGAGGCGGCCCGTTCGGTGCACGCATTCAAGCCGTTCGGCACCGGTGAACGCGCCTGCATCGGGCGGCAGTTCGCCCTGCACGAGGCGACCATGCTGCTGGCGATGCTGGTCCACCGCTACCGGCTGCACGACCACGCCGACTACCGCCTCACGGTCAAGGAGACCCTCACCCTCAAGCCCGACGGCTTCACCCTGACCCTGACCCCGCGCACCCCCGCCGACCGCGTGCACACCCCGCTGCCCGGCGCCGCCCCCGCGGTCACGGAGGCCGCGTCCGACACGACCGCCCTTCCCGCCCGTGTCCGCCCCGGCACCAGCGCCCTGTTCCTGCACGGCAGCAACTACGGCACCTGCCGCGACTTCGCCGCCCAGCTGGCCGACGAGGCCGCCGCCATCGGCTGCGAGACACAGGTCGCGGCGCTGGACGAGTACGCGGGCGGTCTGCCCACCGACCGCCCCGTCGTGATCACCGCCGCCTCCTACAACGGCCGCCCCACCGACGACGCCACCGCCTTCGCCGCCTGGCTTCAGGAGGCGGCGGACGCCACGGACGTCACCTACGCCGTCCTCGGCGTCGGCGACCGCAACTGGGCCGCCACCTACCAGCACGTCCCGACCCGCATCGACGACCGCCTCGCCGAACTCGGCGCCACCCGTCTCGTCGGCCGCGCCGCCGCCGACGCCTCCGGCGACCTGACCGGCGCGGTACAGGACTTCACCGCCAGGCTCCGCACCGCGCTGCTGGAGCAGTACGGCGACCCGGACGCCACCGTCCCGGCCGACGACGAGCCGACGAGCGCGTACGAGATCCGCACCCTGACCGGCGGCCCCCTGCACGCCCTCGCCGAACGGCACGGCCTCGTCCCCATGACCGTCACCGAGGCGTACGACCTCACCGCCCCCGGCCACCCGCGCCGCAAGCGCTTCGTCCGCGTCGCCCTGCCGGACGGCGTCACCTACCGCACCGCCGACCACCTCACCGTCCTGCCCGCCAACGCCCCGGCCCTCGTCGACCGCGCCGCCGCCGCACTCGGTGTGGACCTCGACTCCGTCCTGGACATCCGGCCGGCCCGCCCGCGCCGCGACGGCCTCGCGGTGGACCGGCCTTTGACGGTACGTCAACTCCTCACGCACCACGTCGAGTTGCAGGAGCTCCCGAGCGCCGACCGGCTCTCGGCCCTCGCCGCCGCCAACCCGTGTCCGCCGGAGCGCACGGCTCTGGCGAACCTCACCGACGATCCGCGCACCCTGGTCGAGCTGATCGAGGACTTCCCCGCCCTGCGCGGCGCCCTCGACTGGCCGCAGCTCCTGGAGATCCTGACCCCGCTGCGCCCGCGCCACTACTCCGTCTCGTCCTCGCCCGCCGTCGACCCCGGCCACACGGACCTGATGATCTCCCTGCTCCAGGCCCCGGCGCGCTCCGGCAAGGGCACCTACCGCGGCACCGGATCCGGACACCTCACCACCGTCCGGCCCGGCGACACGGTGTACGCCCGCGTCCAGCCCTGCCGGGAGGTCTTCCGGATCGACGCCGACACTCCCGTCGTCATGGTCGCCGCGGGCACCGGCCTCGCCCCGTTCCGCGGCGCGATCGCCGACCGTACGGCGGCCCTCGCGCTCGGCGCCGAACTCGCCCCCGCCATCTGCTACTTCGGCTGCGACGCTCCCGACGCCGACTACCTGCACGCCGAGGAACTGCGCGCCGCCGAGGCCGCCGGAGCCGTCTCGCTCCGCCCGGCCTTCAGCGCCGCCCCGCAAGACGGTGTGGCCTTCGTGCAGCACCGGATCGCCGCCGAGGCCGACGAGCTCTGGGAGCTGCTCGGTTCGGGTGCCCGGGTGTACGTCTGCGGTGACGGTTCGCGGATGGCGCCGGGCGTGCGGGAGGCGTTCCGTACGCTGTACCGGGAGCGCACGCCGGGTGCCGACGACGCGGCGGCCGGGGAGTGGCTCGACGCACTGGTCGCGGACGGCCGCTACGTGGAGGACGTCTACGCGGCCGGCTGACCGAAGGGGCGGGGTGGGCGCACGGTGGTGGACTCCTGGGAACGGGCCCGGCAGGTCCTGGACGCGGCGGGCATACCGCCGGACCACCTCGCCCACCTCCGCCCGCTGACGGGCGGCACGTACAACACGGTCGAGGAACTGCTCCTCACCGACGGCAGCCGGTACGTGCTGAAGGTGCCGCCCGCACCGACCGTCCCGGGGCTGCGGCACGAGCGCCGGCTGCTGGTGTCCGAGGCCGAGTTCCACCGCGGGGCCGCCGAGGCGGACGTACCTGCACCGCGTGTGGTGGCCGGCGGGGACCGGCTGCTGATGACGGCCTGTCCCGGGGAGCCCTGGAACGGTGAGCTCGCCGACGCCGAACGGACGGCCCTGCGCAGGGAGTTGGGTAGTCAGGTGGCCCGTCTGCACCGGGTGACCGGACCGGGCTTCGGCTATCCGTCCGGTGCCCTGGGCCCGCTCGCCGCCGACTGGCGCACCGCGTTCACCGGGATGCTGGATGCCGTCCTCGACGACGCCCGCCGCTACGGGGCCCGGCTGCCCCGCCCCGCCGACGCCGTGGCCCACACGCTCCGGGCCGCCTGCGACGCACTCGACGACGTCACCGTCCCGTACCTGGTCCACTTCGACCTGTGGCAGGGCAACATCCTGGTGGACCGCGCATCGGGGGAGGCCCGGATCGGCGGCCTCATCGACGGGGAGCGGATGTTCTGGGGCGACCCGCTGGCCGATTTCGTCTCCCTGGCGCTCCTGGACGACATCAAGAAGGACGAGGCGTTCCTCGCCGGCTATCGGGAGGCCGGGGGCCGGGCCGACTTCGACGTTCCCGCCCGGCTGCGGCTGGCCCTCTACCGCTCCTACCTCTACCTGATCATGCTGACGGAGACGATCCCCCGCGCGGTCGACCCCGCACAGCACCGCTGGGTCCAGGACACGGTGGCTCCGGAGCTGGTGGCTGCGCCGGCCGAGATCGAGGATCTGACGCCGTAGGCCACAATGAGGGACGATTCGAACAGGGCGCGGAGCAGGGCCGACCGAAGGGGAGCCGCATGGCGGGGCGGAACGGGCGCACGGTACGAGATCTCAGACGGGGCAACCGGACGGCCGTGCTGCAGCGCCTCTACTTCGACGGCCCTCTCAGCCGCTTCGAACTGGGCCCCGCGACCGGGCTCAGCTCCGGTTCCGTCAGCAACGTCGTCGCCGATCTGATCGCCGACGGTCTGGTCGAGGAGGCCGGCAGCGTCGACTCCGACGGCGGCCGGCCCCGCATCCTGCTGCGCGTCGCACCCGGCAGCGGTCACATGATCGGCATCGACGTCGGCGAGACCCGGGTGCGGATCGGGCTGTTCGACCTGACCCTCACCGAACTCGCCCGCGCGGAGCGGCCGTTGGCGCAGCAGCGGTACGAGGTCGAGGGCATCGTCGGCCATGTGCGCGACGGCATCACCGAGGTGCTCGCGGGCGCCGGGGTCGGACCCGAGCGGCTCCTCGGCGTCGGCATCGGCGTTCCCGGGATCGTCGAGCGCATGCCCCGGCTCGGTGCCGTCGTGCACGGACAGACGATCGGCTGGGACGCGGTACCGCTGGAGCAGCGCCTGCGCGACGGCTCCCAACTCCCGGACTCCGTCCCCTACTTCATCGACAACGGCGCCAGGACCCTCGGCCAGGCCGAGATGTGGTTCGGCGGCGGACGCGGCGCCCGCAACGCGATCGTGGTCCTCTTCGGCTCCGGCGTCGGCGCCTGTCTGGTCACCCCCGAGGTGGAGCACGGCCGGGCGGTCGAGTGGGGGCACCTGACGGTACGGGTCCGGGGGCGCCGCTGCCGCTGCGGTGCGCTCGGCTGCCTGGAGGCGTACGCGGGCGCCGAGTCGCTGCTGGCGCGCTGGGGCGAGGAGGGCGGGACCCTGCCGGAGGGCGCCGACGAGGAGACGGCACTGGCGGCGCTGCTGGCCGGCGCGTATCCGCCCGAGGGCGGCGCGGCCGACCCGGTGGCGCTCGCCGTACTGGAGGAGACCGCCGAGTACCTGGGCGCGGGCCTGTCCGACCTGATCAACCTCTTCCAGCCCGAGCGCATCTTGATCGGCGGCTGGGCGGGACTGCGGCTCGGCGCCCGTCTCCTGCCCTCCGTACGCCGTCACGCCGCCGCCTACGCCCTGCGGCATCCGGCCGGGAGAGTCACGATCGACGTGGGCCGGCTCGGCCCCGAAGCCGTCACCGTCGGTGCGGCGATCCTGCCGCTCGCCGACTTCTTCGCCCGCGGCGGCCGGCGCGCCGGGCCCGCGGCCGAGGGCCCGGCGCCCGCGTGGCACACGAACCTGGCTCAGCGGGTGGCGCACTGAGGTTTCGCCCGCGGCCCGGGCGGTACTCGCGGGCCCTCGGACGACCTTGAACGACGCGAAAGAGGTGCACCATGGCCGACGACCGTCGCGAGGCGCCGGAACAGACCGGCGAGCCGATACCGAGGGATCTGCCGGACCAGCAGGCCGCCCCGGGGGAGGACCCGTGGGATCTGCAAGCCGGGCCGGCGGAGGACACGACCACCGAAGCGGACGACGTGCCCGACACCGATGAGGCGGGCACGGGCCGGCAAGGCGGGCGGCAGTCCGGTGCGGTCCACCCCGAACACCCGGCGCCCGAGGAGTCGCCGGGCTGAGAGACGAGTTCCGGCCCGGGGGCGAGCGGGGCGCCGCAGGACGTGGCTCAGCCCACCTTGCGGCCCCGCATGGGCTCGGTCGGTTCGCCCGCACCGCGCTGGAGGCCCTGAACGAACTCCTCCAGCACCTCGGTCGCCGTGCGCTCCGGCCGCCAGCCCAGTTCCGTACGCGCCCGCGTGCAGTCCATCAGGGGCAGTCCGAGGACCGCGTCGAAGAGGTGCGGGGAAGCGGGCAGCAGGTGCAGCCCCCACGCGGCGGCGATCGCCGAGCGGGCCGCCGTGCGCGGGAGCCGGACCGGGCGGGCCCCGAGCATCTCGCCCAGCACCCTCGCGTCGACCGGCGGCTCGGCCGCCAGGTTGAACGCCCCGCGCGCGTCGGACTTCACGGCCAGCTGATACGCCGTGGCCGCGTCGTCGCTGTGCAGGGCCTGCACCCGCAGTCCCGGGATGTCGGGCAGGAACCGCAGCAGCTCGGGTCGCGCCAGCGGCCCCGGCAGGAACCGCCCGCCGAAGATACGGCGCTGCTCACTCGCCGACTGCCGCTTGAACAGGAACGCCGGCCGCATCCGCACCACCCGCACCCTGGGGTGGGCCCGGTCGAAGGTGTCCAGCGCCCGTTCCAGGTAGGCCTTCTCCCGGCAGTACGCGGCGTCGGGCCAGCCGTGCGTCGGCCACGACTCGTCCACGGCGTGATCCTTCGGACCCGGCGAGTACGCGCCCACCGACGACGCATGGACCAGTGCCGGGACCCTGGCGGCCGCCACCGCCTCGAAGACCTGCATGCCGCCCAGCACGTTCGTGCGCCAGGTCGCGGCCGGATCATGCGTCGGCTGGAACGCCCAGGCCAGATGGATGACGGCGGCGGCGCCCTCGAACACGTCCGCCAGATCGGAACGCTCGGACGCCAGGTCCACCGCCGCCCACTGCGTCTTCGGCGGCGACCAGTCGGGGATCCGGCGGGCCAGCCCCAGTACGGAGCCGACGTCCGGATCCTCCGAGAGGAGTCGCACCACACTCGTACCGACATTGCCCGTGGCACCGGTGACGACGATCCTTCGGGCCGCTTCGCTGCTCACCTGCGGCTCCTCCCGGAGAGTGGGGACGGGAGCCCCCGAGTACCCACTGTGGCTAGGCGGGGAACGCGTTCACGCCCGTCAGCTCCGCCGACAGCGTCCACAGCCGCGCCGCCTGCTCCGGGTCGGTGGCCCAGCCCATGACGCCGCTGCGGTCCTCGTCGTCCCCGGCAGCGGGCCCGGCGATGTCACAGTCCTCCAGATAGACCCCGCCCATGCCGTTGAGCTGCGGCGACGTCGCGGCCCACACCTGCGTGGCCGCGCCCTGCTCAGGGGTCTTGAAGGCCTCGGGGTGGAGCATGTTGCCCTGCTCGTCGATCCAGCCGCGCTCCACCATCTCCTCCTTGGCGAGGTGGCGCTGCAGCGGGGTGAGGATGCCGCCCGGGTGGAGCGAGAAGGCCCGTACCCCGTGGCCGGCGCCGAGCTTGTCGAGGTGGACGGCGAACAGGACGTTCGCGGTCTTCGCCTGCCCGTACGCCCTCCCACTTGTCGTAGCCGTGCCGCCAGTGGACGTCGTCCCAGCGGATCCCGGACAGGTGGTGGCCGCGCGAGGAGACCGACACCACTCGGGCGCCGCCGGGTTCGATCGCCGGCCACAGCCGGTTGACCAGGGCGAAGTGACCGAGGTGGTTGGTCGCGAACTGTGCCTCCCAGCCCGGCCCCACCCGGGTCTCGGGGCAGGCCATGATCCCGGCGTTGTCGATCACGATGTCGACCGTGCGGCCGGAGGCGAGGAAGCGCTCGGCGAAGCCGCGCACGCTCTCCAGGTCGCCCAGGTCCAGCTCGTCCACCTCGACGCCGGTGAGGCCGGACAGCGCCTCCTCGGCGGCGGCGCGGCGGCGGGCGGGGACGACGACACGGGCGCCCGCCTTGGTGAGTGCCCGCGTGGTCTCCAGGCCGAGGCCGGAGTAGCCGCCGGTGACGATCGCGAGCTTCCCGGTCAGGTCGATGCCCCGCAGGACGTCGTCGGCGGTGCTGGTTGCCCCGAAACCGGAGCCGATCTTGTGCTGTGCAGTGCTCATGTGCGGAACGCTACGAATTCGAGCGCTCTCGAAGTCAAGCCGACCTGTGGGACACGCCCGAACAGGAAGAAGCCCCGGCCGGACGGGGGAGTTCCGGTCGGGGCGGTCCTTAGGTGTGGGCGCGGATGGCGGTCGCCTCTCGGCGAAAGGCTCCACAGGGCTTCAGCCGAACGATCGTCCCTGTGGGCAAAAGGTGAGGCCCGGGGACACTGTCCCATCCGCACCCACGGCTGGTTCAACGGGCAACTACCGGTGAGTGTTCCTGCGTTTCCGACGAAGCCCGGTGATGTGCATCACGCCCCACCCCCGCTCGTTGCCCCCCGCTCACTTCACCGCCGACTTCTCACGCGTCCACGCCAGCAGTTCGTCCGCCGTCCAGGTGGTGAGCACCCGTTCGGCGGGCACCTCGCACTCCTCCGCCCGCGCACAGCCGTACCGCTGCCAGTCGAGCTGCCCGGGCGCGTGCGCGTCGGTGTCGACGGAGAACAGCACGCCCGCCGCCACGGCCTGCCGCAGCAGCCGACGGGGCGGGTCCAGCCGCTCGGGCCGACTGTTGATCTCCACCGCCGTTCCGGACTCGGCGCACGCGGTGAACACCTCGTCCGCGTCGAACTCCGACTCCGGCCGGCCCCGCCCGGTGATCAGCCGACCGGTGCAGTGGCCGAGGATGTCCGCATGCGGACTGCGTACGGCGGCGACCATCCGGCGGGTCATCGAGCGCGCGTCCATCCGCAGCTTGGAGTGCACGGACACGACCACCACGTCGAGCCGCTCCAGCAGCTCGGGTTCCTGGTCGAGCGAGCCGTCCTCCAGGATGTCGCACTCGATGCCGGTGAGCAGCCGGAAGGGCGCCCAGGCCGCGTTCAGCTCCGCCACCACGTCCAGCTGCTCGCGCAGCCGGTCCGCCGACAGCCCGCGGGCCACGGTCAGGCGCGGCGAGTGATCGGTCAGCACCGCCCACTCGTGGCCGAGCTCGGCCGCCGTCCGGCCCATCTCCTCGATCGGGCTCCCGCCGTCCGACCAGTCGGAGTGCAGATGGCAGTCCCCGCGCAGCAGCTCCCACAGCCGGTGGCCGTTCACGGGCGGCTCGGCCGCCGGCCTGCCCTCCAGGTCCGTCAGATAGGCGGGCACCTGCCCGGCCAGCGCCTCGCGCACCACCTGGGCCGTCTTCGGGCCGACGCCCTTGAGCGACTCCAGCGTCCCGGCCTGTGCCCGCGCCCGCACCTCGTCCGCGGGCAGCCCGGCCAGCACCCGGGCGGCCGTACGGAAGGCACGTACGCGATACGTCGGCTCCAGTGACCGCTCCAGCAGAAAGGCGATCCTGTTCAGCGCGTCGACGGGATCCATCGCCACCTCCTCCTCCAGGGTTCCCCGGCCCTGCGGCGCCCGCACGGCGGCGGACGGAGCGGCGGCTGCGTGTCGCGGTCCGCCTGGAGGATTCGCTGACGCGGGTTGCGTTCTACGCTCTATTCATGACCGAAAGCGCGAGCCCGCACATTTCACAGCCGCGGATCATGGTGCTCGGGGTTCAGCCGGGCACGCCTCCGTTCCGCATCATGGAGATCGACGGTGAAGTCGTCGGTCAGCCGAGGACGATCACCGACGTCCTGGAGTACGCCGCCGCGTTCGGCATCACGGTCCACGACCTGGACGACCCGGACGTGGTCCGCTGGGTCGGCGGAGACAAGTTCACCTGGCACCACCACTAGTAGGACTCCGTTAGGTTGCTCTGGCTCTGGGGTTTTGGCTGGTGGTGGATGTTCTGGGCAGGGGGCGGTGGCAGGTGGTGCAGGTGCCGGTCCAGCAGTTCAGCAGGTCCTGGATGGCGTCGAGGGTCTGGTAGAGGGTGAGTTGGCTGTATCGGCTTTTGGGGCCAGTCGCTGTTCGGTGAGGAACGCGTGGGCGGCGGTGACCAGGGTGACGTGGTGATGCCAGCCGTTCCAGGAACGTCCCTCGAAGTGGTCCAGGCCGAGGCCGTGCTTGAGTTCCCGGTAGTCGTGCTCGATGCGCCAGCGGATCTTCGCCAGGCGGACCAGTTCGGCGATTGGGGTGTCTGCGGGCAGGTTGGACAGCCAGTAGCCGGTGGGTGCTTCGGCGCCGTCGGGCCATTCGGCCAGCAGTGTGACCTCAGGCAGGACGCCGTCCCAGTGGCCGTGTGAGGCGAGGGCGGCGGCCTGGGCGAGGCGTTTGGATTTGATCCCGGCGGGCCGCACCTGCAGGGACAGGAAGTGTGAGCGCAGCGGTCCGCGGGATCCTTCCCGCCAGGTCACCTCGGTGAAGGCCTGCCGTCCGTGGCCGGCCACCAGCGCGGCCACCGGAGTCGGCCTGTCGCGGTAGCGGGGCTGCGGCTTGCGGCCGTTGCCGGACCAGGTGGGGGCCATGGGCATCGCATCATGCGGGTGGACGGTCACATCCGAGCGGATCGCCACCACGTAGTCGATGCTGCGATGTTCCAGGCCGTCGCGGAAGTCGGCGTTCTGTCCGTAGCCGGCGTCGGCCACCAAAACCGGAGGCACCAGACCCCATCCGGCCAGCTCATCGATGGTGTCCAGGGCCAGACGCCACTTCTCCCGGTGCCCGATCTCGTCGGGCATCCCGGTCTTGCGCCGGCGAACCGGATCGTGCGCCCACTCCTCAGGCACGAACAGGCGCCATTGCAGCGGACAGGACGCCGTGTCGGAGACCGCGTGCACACTCACTGCGACCTGGCAGTTGGCCTGCTTGCCCAGCGCCCCGCAGTACTGGTGGGCGACCGCCACCGACATCTTCCCGTCCTTGGGAAACGACACGTCATCGACCGCCCACGCGTCCGGACCGACCAGCGGCACCATCCGCTGCGCAATCCGCCGCCGCACCGGCAGCGGATCCCACGTCGACTGGTTCACGAACTGCTGCAGATTCTGCTCGTTGCCGTCCGGCAGCCGCTGCGCCATGGCCTGGATGGACTTGCGGCGACCGTCCACCATCAGTCCCCGCAGATAGCAGTCGCTCTTGGCCCGCTGGTCCTTGCGCGGCACCGAGGCGAACACATCAGCCACGAATAACGCCAACTTCGCCCGAGCCCGGTTCACTTCATGTGTATCCACACCTTCAGCGTTCCCCCAAACAGGACCGACAGGCAGACATAACGGAGTCCTACTAGGGCCTGTTGCGAAAGTGGCCTCTGCCGCGCGACGCCCGGCACGCGCTCTCGCCGCACCGCCCGAAAACCCGAGTACGCCCAGTACGAGGGCTTTCGGGCGGCACGCCGAGAGCACGCACCGGACGCCGCGCGGCCGCCCTGCGGGCGACGAGGCCACTTTCGCAACAGGCCCTAGGCGGCCGGACGGCCGGGTCAGCCGACCGTCCATTTCTGGTTGCCGCCACCGCCGCAGGTCCAGATCTGCAGCCGGGTGCCGTTGGCCGAGTTGTTGCCGGTCACGTCGAGGCACTTGTCGGCCTGCGGGTTGACGATGTCCCCTGCCGCGCTGACGGCCCATCTCTGGTTGGGGCCACCCGTGCAGTCCCACAGCTGGACCGGCGTGCCGTCCGCCGTGCCGTTCCCGGTGGCGTCCAGACACTTGCCGAGCGCGCGGAGCGTGCCGTCCGAACCCCGGGACCACTGCTGGGCGGCACTGCCGTTGCAGTCGTAGAGCTGTACGGGCGTACCGTTCGCGGAGCTCGCCCCGGCCACGTCCACGCACTTCCCGGCCAGCCCCCTGATCGCGCCGCCGGCGGAACTGGCGCCGGTCGTCACCGAGACGTGGTCCACCACCAGTTGCTGCGGGAACACCGTGGAGCCGTCCGGGTCGCCGGGCCAGTAGCCGCCCACCGCGAGGTTCAGGATCAGGAAGAACGGCTTGTTGAAGACCCACTGCCTGCCGCCCAGGTCGGCGGGTGTGCGCCGCTGGTAGACGTTGCCGTCCACGGACCAGGTGATCGAGTCGGGTGCCCAGTCGACGGCGAAGGTGTGGAAGGCGTCCGCGAAGGCCTGTCCGTTCGGGAGGGAGTAGCCGGCGCCTATGCCGCCCGACCCGGAGTAGCCGGGGCCGTGGAGGGTGCCGTGGACCGTCGAGGGCTCGAAGCCGACGTTCTCCATGATGTCGATCTCGCCCGAGTCCGGCCAGTTGACCGGTGTGCCGAGCATCCAGAACGCGGGCCACATGCCCTGCCCGCGCGGCACCTTCATACGCGCCTCGATGTGCCCGTACTGGGCCGTGAACTTGCCGGAGGTGTTCAGCCGGGCCGAGGTGTACTGACAGGTGCCGTACCAGCACTGGTAGTTGGCGGGGTTCTCGCGCCGGGCGGTGATCACCAGGTGGCCCTGGCCGTCCAGCGCCGCGTTCTTGTTGCCCGAGGTGTAGTACTGCCGCTCGTGGTTGTTGACGTTGTCGCCGGTCTCGATCTGCCACTTCGACGAGTCGACCGCGGCGCCCGCGGGCCCGTCGAAGTTGTCGGAGAACGTCACCGCGGCGGCCGAGACGTCAGGAGGTTCGGCCTGCGCGGGGCCGATCGCGGCGGACGCGACCAGGACGGCCGACAGAGCGGCGAGGAGAGCCGTGCGGAGCAGGCGTGGGGAGGCCATCGTGCTCCCTTCCATACGGCGGCCCGTGCGGACGGGGTGCGCCGAGCGAGGTGGGGGGTGAAGGTGTCGCCACTTGATTTAAGGAGTGAGGTAAGGGGCCGTCAATACCTTGGTACGGACCAGAACTTGAGTGTCCGGATATCGCGGAGAGATCGCCCCCACCCGGCATGGTTCGTCCGCCGCCGAAGTGTCGGGTTCCTAGGCTTCTCGCCATGAACGCCGCACACATCGGTGAACTGCTCGCCATTCTGGGCGCGGGCCTGGCCGCCGGTGCCGTCAACGCCGTCGTCGGCTCGGGGACGCTGATCTCGTTCCCTGTCCTGCTGGCGACCGGCCTGCCACCCGTCACCGCCACGGTCTCCAACGCGCTCGGGCTGATCCCCGGCTCGATCAGCGGAGCCATCGGCTACCGCGAGGAACTGCGCGGTCAGCGCCGGCGCCTGCTGAAGTGGGGCGCCGGCGCCGTCCTCGGCGGGCTCAGCGGCGCCGCGCTGCTCCTCACCCTGCCCGCCTCGGCGTTCGAACGGATCGTGCCGGTCCTCGTGGGCCTCGCCCTCGTGCTGGTCGTCCTCCAGCCGCTGATCAGCGGGAAGGTGAGCAGCCGCCGGGCACGGAAGGGAAAGCCGGCGCGCCCCGACGGCGGCCCCCTGCTGCTTGTCGGACTGACCCTGGCCAGCGTCTACGGCGGCTACTTCGCGGCGGCCCAGGGCATCATCTACGTCGCTCTGATGGGCATGCTCCTCGACGACAGCCTGCAACGCCTCACCGGCGCGAAGAACGTGCTCGTCGCGGTGGTCAACTCCGTTGCCGCGCTGTTCTTCCTCGTCTACGCGGAGTTCGACTGGACGGCCGTGGGCCTCCTCGCGATCGGGTCCGCAGCCGGCGGCCTCCTGGGAGCCAGGACGGGTCGCCGGCTGCGCCCCGCTGTGTTGCGCGCGTTCATCGTGGTCGTCGGCACGGTGGCCATCGTCCAGTTGGTGCTGCGTTAGGCCTTCGCGGGGCGGGACCCCCGGGCGTGCACCACGCGGCTGAGTCGGCGACCCAGCAGGAGGTAGCCGAGCAGGGCGCCGGTGGTGTTGAGGATGACGTCGTCGATGTCGAAGGCGCGCCCCGTCACCAGGGCTCCCTGCGCGAACTCGACCAGAAGCATGACGGTCGCCGTCAGCAGCAGCACCCGCAGGACACCGCGCGTTCGTGGCGCGACGACGGGAACGAGGATGCCGAACGGGACACCCAGCAGCACATTGCCCCCGATCTGCTTGACGGCGTCGCGCAGTTCGGGCTGGTCCAGATAGGCCCGCAGCGAACTGCCAGGCTGCAGATTGGTGTGCGTCAGGGCCTCGGACGCGGGGGAGGGCTGCAGGGTGAGCTTCGCCAGCACGACGGCAAACGCGACCATGAACGCGAAGGCGCACAGCATGGCGAGGAGACGGGCGAGAAACCGCAGGGGGCTTCGTATGGGGCGCGCGGTGCGCTCGGGGGTGGCGGCGCGTTCGGACTTCTTTGCGGTGCGTCCGGGCTTTGCGGTGCGTCCGAGCCTGGCCCTGAGTCCGGGCTTGGCGGTACCTCCCGATTTTGCGCGGCCCGCGGACTTGCCCGCGCCCCGCGACTTCGAGCCGCCTGCCGACCGAGCCGCCTTTCGCCACTTCGCGCCCAGTGCGGACTTGAGGGAACCCGCGGACTTCGAGCGCCCCGCGGACTTGCCGGAACTTGCGGACTTCGCTCCTCCTGCCGCCTTGGCGGCACCTCTGGATTTGGGGGTGCCGGGGTGCAACGCGGCACGCGAACGTGAGGTCCCACCGGCCATGCGATCCTCCAGTCTTCAACAGTCCTTCGTGGTAGGCCGTTTACCCCCGTCCCGTGTCGAGATGCCCAGCGAGGCGGAGCCCGGTATCACAGCCGCCCCCGGTTTCCCTTCACGCTGTCGGGGCACTCCGGGCGGAGGCCGCGCGTGCCGCCGCCTCCGTCATCCGGGGTGGTGTTTGGATGACGCGGAACGGAAGTAACGGACATCCGGCTCGCGGAGGTGGCGCATGGACCGGCGTACGACGCTCCTCGCCGCGACCGAGTTCCTGGCCTGGTGGGCCGCGCTCGCCGCACTGTGGCTGATCCTCGTCACCACCGTGGACACCCTGGAACTCGCGGTCGGCGCGGGCGTCGCCGGCGTGGCAGCGCTCGCGGCCGTCGCCGCGCGCCGGGCGGTGGCCGGTCGATGAACGGCTGGCTCCTCGCCGCGACCGTCGTGCTCGGCGGGGGAGTGGGCGCCACCGTCTGGGGCGCCGCCACCGGACCGCTGCGGCGCCGGGTCGTCGCCCAGAACCTGTCCACCGCCCTGGCCTGCCCCGGACTGCTCCTGCTCGCCCAGGGATACGACCGCCCCGCTTACGTCGATCTCGCCCTGGTCCTCGCCCTGCTCGGCCCGCTCGGCACCCTCGTCTTCGCCCGCCTGCTGACCGGCGAACTCGCCGACGACCCGCCGCGCGCCCGGGGCCTGACGTGGGCGGCCGCCGGCCTCGGCGCGGCCGTGGTGCTGGCGCTGTGCGTGGCGGAGGGGCCGAGCCGGGCGATGGTGAAGGTCCTGCTCACCGGCGCGCTGCTGATCGGCGGGAACTTCGTCGCCTCCCACGCGCTGTCCGGCGGCATCGCGAGGGTGCGCGGTGGCTGACGCGGTGATCGTCGTCGCGCTGCTGCTGGTCGCCGGCTGCGCGACCGTGGCCGTACTGGTCCGCGACCCCGTGCGCCAGGCCCTCGTGCTGGCCGTCCTCGGCGTCGTACTGGCCGTGCTCTTCACCGCGGTGCAGGCGCCGGATGTCGCCCTGTCGCAACTGGCGGTCGGCGGGGCCCTCACCCCGCTGCTGTTGCTCCTGTCGGTCCGCAAGGTCAAGCGGCGCAAGGAGCGTGACGAATGAACCCGCGCACCCGGCTCCGGCTCGTCGCCGTCGGCGGCACCGGCCTGGCCGCGCTCCTCGTCGCGGCATGTCTGCGGCTGCCCGACTTCGGCGGCGACAGCCACCCGTACGGCGACCGCGCGGTGCGCGATTCCCTCGCCCGGCAGACCGCCAACACCATCGCCTCCATCAACTTCGACCAGCGTGCCTTCGACACCATGGGCGAGATGACCATCCTGTTCGCGGCCGTCGTCGGCTGTGTCGTCCTGCTGCGGCAGACCAGCGACGAGCACCGAGCCCGGCCCGAACCCGCCGACGTCGCCCCGCCGGTGCGCCGTTACGCCCTGATCGTCCTGCCGGTCGCCCTGGTCGTCGGCCTGTACGTCATCGCGCACGGGCAACTCAGTCCCGGCGGCGGCTTCCAGGGCGGCGTCGTCGCCGCGACCGCCCTGCACCTGCTCTACATCGGCGCCGACTACCGCGCCCTGGAACGTGTCCGCCCGGTCGGCCTGTACGAGGTCGGTGACGCCGTGGCGGCCTCGGCCTACCTGGTCACCGGCCTCGCGGGCCTCATCGGCGGCACCGCGTTCCTCGCCAACACCCTGCTGCCGTACGGCACGTTCAACACGCTGTCCTCCGGCGGCACCGTGCCGCTGCTGAACGCGGCCGTCGGCATGGAGGTCGCCTGCGCGGTCGTCGTGCTGCTCGCCCGCTACCTGGACCAGGCCGTCGAGATCGAGGAGGAGAGCGGGAAGTGAGAGCGCCGTGATGGACGTCCTGCCGTACCTCGTCGCCGTATGGATCTTCCTCGTCGGCTGCTACGGCCTTGCCACCAGCCGCAATCTGATCCACGCCGTCGGCTGTCTGGCCGTCTGCCAGTCGGCCACGTACGTCCTGCTGCTGGCGGTCGGCTACCGCGACGACGCCACCGCGCCCGTCTTCTCCGACCTGGAGCCCGGCTCACGCCCCGTCGTCGACCCGGTCGTCCAGGCCCTCGCCCTCACCGACGTCGTCGTCGGTGCCACCGTCACCGCACTTCTGCTCGCGCTCGTCATCCAGGTCGCCAAGCGGCACGGCACCGTCGACCCCGACGAACTCTCCGAGCTGCGCGGCTGATGAACGACCTGCTGCCGCTGCTCGTCGCCGTGCCGCTGCTCGGTGCCGCCCTCCTGGTCGCCGGTGGCCGTCGCCTGCCCCGCGTCGTCGCGGACTCCGTGGCCTGTGCCGTGTCGGCGGGCACGGCCGGGCTCGCGATCGTGCTGTCGCTGAACTCCTCGCCGCCGATGGTCGAATGGGTCGGTGGCTGGACGCCCGTGGAGGGCCGCAGCGTCGGCATCGTCCTGGTCGGGGACGGCGCGGGGCTCGGCATGGCCGCCCTGGCCTCCCTGCTGACCCTCGCGGCCCTGGCGTACTCCTGGCGCTACTTCGAAGAACCCCCGCGTCGGCACGCCGGTTCGTTCCCCGCGCTGGTCCTGCTCCTCCAGGCGGGCATGTGCGGATTCGCCATCGCGGGCGACCTGTTCAACGCGTTCGTGTGGTTCGAGCTGATGAGCGTCGTCGCCTACGCGCTGACGGGCACCCGGGTCGAGGAGGCCAAGGCCGTGCAGGGCGCGCTGACCTTCGGCGTCGTCACCTCGCTCGGCGCCTACGCCATGCTGATGGGCATCGCGCTGCTCTACGCCCGCACCGGCGAGCTCGCCATGGACGGGATCGGGCGCGGCCTCGATGCCCACGGGCCGCCGGACGCGCTGGTCCTGGCCGCCTTCGTACTCGTCCTGACCGGCCTGCTGATCAAGTCGGCCGCGGTGCCGTTCCACTTCTGGCTCCCGGACGCGCACGCCGTCGCACCCACGCCGGTGTGCATGCTGCTGTCGGGCGTCATGGTCGAACTCGGCGTGTACGGCGTCTGGCGGGTGTACGGCACGGTATTCGCCGGACCCGGCGGGATCCCGGCGGCCGACCTGGAGCGGGTCCTCGTCGTGCTGGGCGCGGTGACGGCGGTGATCGGCGCGGTCATGTGCTGGTACCAGCGGCACATCAAACGGCTGCTGGCGTACTCGACGGTCGCCCACACCGGACTGTTCCTGATCGGCATCGGCGTCCTCACACCTCAGGCCGACGACGGGGTCGCGCTGTACGTCCTCGGACACGCCGGCGTGAAGGCCGCGCTGTTCGCCTGCACCGGCATCCTCCTCGACCGGTACGGCAACGTCGACGAGCACGCGCTGCACGGGCGTGCCCGTGAACTGCGCGGCGTCGCCGTGATGTACGTGGTGGGCGGGCTCGCCCTCGCCGGACTCCCGCCCTTCGGGACGGGGTTCGGGAAGGCCGTCACGGAGAAGGCCGCGGGCGGCTCGCTGACCCTGCTGTACGTGATCGCGAGCGCGGTCACCGCCGCGGCCGTACTGCGGGTCGCCGCCCGGGTGTTCTTCGGACTCGGCCCGACACCTGCGGACGACCCCGAGTACGAGACGACCGGCGCCGGCGAACGGCCCGAGACCCGGCACCGGCTCAGCCGGATCCCCGACACCATGACCGCGGTACCCGCCGTCCTGCTCGCCGGCTCCCTCGCCGTCGGTGTGGCTCCCGGCTTCGGCGAGGTCGTCGCCCACGCCGTCAACGAGGCCGGTTCGGGCGGCGCCGTGGTCCCCGCCCCGCACTGGACCCCGGCCGGCGTCCTACTGGACCTCACCTCGACCGTACTGGCCCTCGGCCTGGCAGCCCTGGCCGTAACCCGCCCCGACCTCCTGGCCGCCCCGTCCCACGCACGCCCCCTACGTCGCCTGCAGTCCGGGCACCTCGGGGACTACGTGGCCTGGGTACTGGTAGGAGCCACCCTGCTGGGCGCACTGGCCCTGCCGGGCCTGCTGACATAGGCCCCTACCGCCCAAGGCCCGCCGGGCGCCGTCCGCCATGTGCCTTGCCGGAGCGCGATCCGGCTTCGCCGCGCGAGCGCTGGGCGCCGAGCGACCGCACGGGCCGCCAGGCTTGATGTGGCTTCACCGAGGCGAGCCCGGCGGCTCCACGCGGGGCGGGCAGCCAGCTGACGTAGGCCTTGCCCTCAAGTGCCCCCTGCGCCGGGCGCCGTCCGCCATGTGCCTCGCCGGAGCGCGATCCGGCTTCGCCGCGCGAGCGCTGGGCGCCGAGCGACCGCACGGGCCGCCAGGCTTGATGTGGCTTCACCGAGGCGAGCCCGGCGGCTCCACGCGGGGCGGGCAGCCAGCTGATGTAGGCCTTGCCCTCAAGTGCCCCCTAGCGCCGGGCGCCTTCCGGTATGCGCCTCGCCGGGGCGCGGATCCGGCGTCGCCGAGGCAAGTCGGGTGGGCTCCATCCGGGGCCGGCAGTCAGCTGTCGTAGGACGCTTCTCTCAGGTGCCCCCTGCGCCGGGCACCGTCCGGCATGGGCCTCGGCGGAGCGCCCGCACGGCTTCGCCGCCGCGCGCCGGCAGTCGGCGATCGCACGCTCCCCCCAACGCTTGACGTCGGTTCGCCGAGGCCGCCCGGCGGCGTCACCAGCAGTCGGCGGTCGGCCGGGCGGGCCCGTCGTGCCGGCCCACGGGAGATGCCCGCCCGCCGGGCGTCGTCGGCATCGGCCTCACCGGAGCGCCCACGTGGCTTCTCGCCGCGCGAGCGCTCCGGCACCCCCTTGACATGGCTTCGCGAGGCCCGCCCGGAGTCCCTCAGGGCAGGCGCCCGTGAACCCGGGGAAAAGCCATGCGCATCAGGCCCCGTACGTCACCTTCACCTCCTTGAACCCCAGTGAGTGGAGCAGGCCTTCGAGCATGCCGGTGGTGTTGGTCTCGGCACGGGCCGTCAGTTCGCTGTCCTTGGCCGCGTCGCCGATGTGCTTCACCGCCAGCTTCTGCACGGCCTGTTCGCTGTTCGGGTTGTCCGAGAAGAGGTCACCGAGGCGGTCGAGGAGACCGCGCTGCTTCGAGACGGCGTAGGAGCGGTCGGGGTCGAGGGACGGTTTGCCGAGGGCGGCGTGCGGCAGGCGGAGCGTGGCGGACGTACGGTCCTCGTTGACCGTGACGTCGTCCTCGCCGACCTTGCCGAGGTCGACATAGGCGTCCACGGTGCCCGCACCGACGTACAGCGTGCGGGAGCCGCGGATCGCGTCGGGCAGGAGCTTGGCGTCCTTCTCCAGATCCACGACGATCTGGAAGTTGCCGGAGGCGGCGTCGTAGCGGCTCATGTCCTGGATGGACTGGAGCAGTGCGGGACCCGAGCGGTCGTTGGTCTCGGTGCCGAACAGGTCCTTGAGGCCGGGGAGCACGCTGAACCGGATCCCGGCGAAGAAGACGACGAGCACCAGTACGAGGGCGCTCACCACCTTCGCCCAGCCGGGCATGCGCTTGTTGATGCGCTTGATGGGAGTCGTCATGTCGACGTTCCTCCTTCCCTGCCCTTCGGATACCCCCAAACCCCCTGGAGGACCGGATCGTTGGCCGATCGGCACCTCCGAGCGGGGCAGGGACGTCCACGCCCACGGCCGCGCTGCAACGTTTCTGCCGAGGTCAGTAGCATGAGTCCGCCACCCGGAATGATCATTCGAGGAGCGGATCGTGCGAGAGATCGCCGTGTTCAGCGGTAGTGCCCACCCCGAACTGGCGGCGGAGGTCTGCGCGCAGCTGGGGGTGCCGCTCAGCCCCAGCCGGGTCAGCCGGTTCGCCAACGACTGCCTGGAGGTGCAGCTCCAGGCCAACTGCCGGGAACGGGACGTCTTCCTGATCCAGCCCCTGGTCCGGCCTGTGCAGGAACACCTCGTAGAACTGCTGCTGATGTGCGACGCCGCCCGCGGCGCTTCCGCGGGCCGGATCACCGTCGTCATGCCGCACTACTCCTACGCCCGCTCCGACAAGAAGGACGCGCCCCGCATCTCCCTCGGCGGCCGGCTCGTCGCCGACCTGATGGTGTCGGCCGGCGCCGGCCGGGTCCTCGCGATGACGCTGCACTCGCCCCAGGTGCACGGCTTCTTCACCGTGCCGGTCGACCACCTGCACGCGCTGCGCGAACTCGCCGCGCACTTCCGGCAGTACGACCTCTCCCGTACGACCGTCGTGTCGCCGGACCTGGGCAACGCCAAGGAGGCCGCCGCGTTCGCGCGGATGATCGGTGCCCAGGTGGCCGCCGGTGCCAAGCAGCGGTTCGCGGACGACCGGGTCAGCATCAACTCCGTGATCGGCGAGGTGACCGGTCGGGACGTCATCATCCTGGACGACGAGATCGCCAAGGGCAGCACGGTCCTCGAGCTCCTCGACCGGCTGCGGGAGCTGGGGCCGCGCTCGATCCGCGTGGCCTGTACGCACGGCCTGTTCGCGTCCGGCGCGCTGAAGCGGATCGGGGAGCAGCCCGACGTACTGGAGATCGTGTGCACCAACACGGTGCCGGTGCCCGCGGAGGAGCGCACCGAGAAGCTGCGGATCCTGTCCATCGCCCCGGCGCTCGCCGAGGCCGTGCGCCGCATTCACAACGGGGAGTCCGTCAGCGCCCTGTTCGACGCGCCGGGCACCGAATAGCAGGGGGCGAGGCCCTCACAACGTGCCGGACGTGGCCTCCGGCTGGTTCAGGGCCGCGTCCAGGGTGGGATGCGGGGGCAGCAGCCGGGACAGGCCGGTGATCCTCAGGACGCGCAGGGTGAGCGGGTGAGTGCAGACCAGGTGTAACTGCCCGCCGTGGTCGAAGGTCCGGCCGCGGGCCCGGTACAGCAGGCGCAGTCCGGAGCAGTCGAAGAACTCGACCATCCTGAGGTCGATCACGATCCGCGCGTCGGGGTGCGCCGTGACCCGGTCCAGGTACGGGGCGATCTCCACCGCGGCGGCGATGTCGATCTCGCCGCGGAACTCCAGCACCGTGTGTTCCCGGTGCCGATGGACGCGCAGATGCCGGCTGAACGGCGCAGGTTCCTGCTGCACGACGACATCGCCTCCAACCTGCTCAGGGTGCGGCGGGGATGCAGCCCGGGTGAGCGCAAATCCTGTCCCCGCACTGCAAGTTACCCTCGATTGAGCGAATCTGAGCATGTTCGATTGACATATGTCTTTGATTTGCGTCAGAGGCTTCGCGTGATGTTTGGGGTTGACTACGACAGCGCGTGCCAGGCCTTGGAGAGTGCCTGGCGGAACTGCTCGGCCTGATGAGCAGTGAGGTCTCGCACCATCTGCTCCTCCAGCTCCCGCACGGGCCCCGCGTGCCGCGCCAGCAGCTCACGCGCGGCGTCGGTCAGCAGGATCTGCAGCTCCCGGCGATTGTCGGGATTGCGCTCCCGGCGCACCAGCCCGCGGCCCTCCAGGGATCGCACGAGATCGGCGATCGACTGCGCGGTGACGAAGGAGTCGCGGGCGAGCTGTGCGGCCGAGAGTCCGTCGTGGCGTTCCAGGACGGTCAGTGCCGTGTACTGGAGCGCGGTGATCCCGGACGGCTTGACCAGCTCGTCCAGGTGGGAGCGCACGACCAGCTCCACCTGCTTCACCATGTAGAGAAGCGAGGGATGGGCTTTGGCTGCCTGGGTGTCGAGCATGACTTCAGCCTAGAGCATTGACAGGAAACCTGTCTGTAATGAGACTGCGGACAAACAGGAATCCTGTTGGTTGAAATCTTGGCGATGAGGCTGAGGAGTGGCGATGACCACCTTCGAGATCGAACCCGGTCGGTTGTTCATCGGGGGCCAGTGGCGCGAGGCCGCCGACGGAGCGCGCGCCGAGGTGGTCGACCCGTCCCGCGGTGCCGTCGTCACCACCGTCGCGGACGCCGGTGCCGCCGACGTGGACGCGGCCGTGCGCGCCGCGCGGGAGGCCTTCGACGACGGTGCCTGGTCCGGACTGAGCGGCCGCGAGCGGGGCCGGGTGCTGTACCGGGTCGCCGAACTGATCCGGGAGAACTCCGACACCATCGCCGAGCTGGAGAGCCGTGACGTCGGCAAACCGATCACGCTCGCCCATGCCGTCGACGTCACCAATGCCGCCAACGACTACGAGTACTTCGCCGCCCTCGCCCAGTCCCTGGACGGCTCCGTCCGGGACACGCCCATGAACGCCCTCGCCTACGTCCGCCGCCGGCCGATCGGGGTGGTCGCGGCGATCACGCCGTACAACTTCCCCCTGATCCTGGCCGGTTCGAAGATGGCCCCGGCGCTCGCGGCCGGTAACACGGTGGTGCACAAGCCTGCCGAGGAGACCCCGCTGAGCGCCCTGTACATGGCCGAGCTCTTCAAGCGCGCCGGTGTCCCCGACGGCGTGGTCAACGTCGTCACCGGTGGCCCCGCCGCGGGCGAGGCGCTGCTGCGGCACTCCGGAGTGGACAAGGTCGCCTTCACCGGCTCGACCGCGGTCGGCCGCAGGGTCGCCGCCCTCGCCGGTGAGTCGCTCAAGCCCGTGACCATGGAGCTCGGCGGCAACGCGGCCCACCTCGTGTTCGAGGACGCCGATCTGGAGAAGGCCGTCGGGGCGATCATCAAGGGGTTCGTCTTCAACACCGGGCAGTTCTGCATGGGCGGACCCCGGCTGCTGGTGGCCCGCCAGGTCCACAGCACGCTGCTCGGCATCCTCGCCGACGCCGTGCCCGACGTTCCGCTGGGCGATCCCCGGCGGCCCGAGACCGTCATCGGCCCGATGGCGGGGGAGCGGCATCTGCGCAAGGTCGAGGAGTACGTCGAACTGGCCCGCAAGGAAGGCGGCCGTATCGTCTGCGGCGGCGAGCGGCTCGACCTCGGCGGCGGCTACTACTACAAGCCCACCGTGATCGCCGACCTGCCGAACGACTCCCGCGTGATCCAGGAGGAGATCTTCGGCCCGGTGCTCACCGTCCAGCCCTTCGACTCCGAGGACGAGGCCGTCGAGCTGGCCAACTCCACGCCGTACGGGCTGGCCTCCGGCGTCCAGACCGGCAACCTGGCCCGTGCCCACCGAGTCGCCGACCGGCTCCGGGCCGGCATCGTCTGGGTCAACGACTGGGCGATGCTCGACCCCGCGGTCCCCTTCGGCGGGGTCAAGGACTCCGGATTCGGCCGCGAGTACGGGACCGAGGCGCTCGACGCCTACACCACGACCAAGTCCGTCGTCGTCTCGCTCGACTGAGCGCCCCCGCCAAGGAGTTCGTACGATGTCCATCCCCACTCGTGCCGCCGTCGTCGAGTCCGGCGGAGCGCCCTTCACCCTCTGTGACGTCGAGCTCGACGAGCCCGGACCGCACGAGGCCGTTGTCCGCATGGTGGCGACCGGTCTGTGTCACACGGACCTCGGTGTGGCGAGCGGCGGACTGCCCTTCCCGCTCCCCGGCGTCCTCGGACATGAGGGCGCGGGTGTCGTCGAGGCCGTCGGCCCGGCGGTGACCGGCGTCGCGCCCGGCGACCACGTCGTGCTGTCCTTCACCTCGTGCGGTGACTGCCGCACCTGCCGTGGCGGCCACCCCGCGTACTGCGCGACCTGGCTGCCGCTGAACCTCATCGGCGGCCGACGGGCCGACGGAACCGGCACCATCAGCCGGGGCGGGGAGGAGCTGGGCGGGCACTTCTTCGGCCAGTCCTCCTTCGCCGAGCGGGCGTTGGTGGACGAACGCAGCCTGGTGAAGGTCGACCCGGAGGTGCCGCTGGCCTCGATCGCCCCGCTCGGCTGCGGCGTGCAGACCGGAGTCGGCGCCGTATGGAATGTGCTGAGGCCGGTCACCGGCAGCACCGTCGTCGTCCTCGGCGCGGGAGCCGTCGGCCTCTCCGCGGTCATGGCCGCCGCTCTGACCCCCGCCACCCACATCGTCGCCGTCGACCGGGTCGACGAACGCCTGTCGCTGGCCAAGGAGTTGGGCGCCACCCACACCGTCAACGCCGCCGAGGCCGACCTCGGCGAGGCGCTCGGCGAGATCACCGGGGGCCAGGGCGCCGACGGCGTCGTGGAGACCACCGGCAACGTCGGCGTCCTGCGCCAGGGCGTCGACGCGCTGGCCGCCCGCGGCACCCTGGTCGTCGTGGGCGCCCCGCCCTTCGGCACCGAAGTCGCCCTGGACGTCAACGGACTGCTGGGCGGCAAGCAGATCGTCGGCCTCACCCTCGGCGACGCCGAGACGCAGACCTTCATCCCCGCCCTGGTCCGGCTGGTGAAGGAAGGCCGACTCCCATTGCACCGCCTGATCAGCAGCTATCCGTTCGCGGACATCGACCAGGCGGTGCGGGACATGGGCGCGGGCAAGGCGATCAAGCCCGTGCTGACGTTCTGACCCATCCGACCGAATCGACCGCGAGCCGACCGAATAGACCGCGAGCCGACCGAGTCGACCGGGAGTCGACCGAGTCGTGAGGGGCGGCCGATCGGCCGATCCGACTCAGTCGACCGTCAGGACCAGCTTTCCCGCGGTCCGGCCGGTGTCGCCCAGCGCATGCGCCTCGGCGGCATCGGCCAACGGGAACGTGCCGGCGATCTCGGCGCGCAACTGGCCCTTGTCGACCAGGTCGGCGATCGCCCGCAGGTCGGCGCGGTCGGAGTCCACGAGCATCCGCAGTGCCCGGACGCCGAGCCGCTCGGCCTCCTCGTAGAAGTCGTCCGAACCGACCGGAAGGATCGAGACCACGACGCCGCCCGGGCGCAGCACGCCCAGCGAGCGCACGGACGTCTCACCGCCCAGGGTGTCCAGGACGACATCCACGTCCTTCACGGCCTCGGCGAAGTCGGTCTCCCGGTAGTCGATCACCTCGTCCGCGCCCAGGCCCCGCAGGAACTCGTGCTTGCCCGCGCTCGCCGTGCCGATCACATGCGCGCCCCGGGCCTTGGCGATCTGCACGGCCACGTGCCCGACCCCGCCAGCGGCCGCGTGGATCAGTACCCGCTGCCCCGGCTGCACGTCCGCGTACTCGACCAGGGCCTGCCAGGCGGTGAGGGAGACCAGCGGCAGCGCGCCCGCCTGGATGTGGTCGACCGAGGCCGGCTTGTGCGCGAAGACGCGTGCCGGTGCGGTGACGTACTCGGCGTGCGAGCCATGGCCGAACGGGTAGGACAGCATGCCGAAGACCTCGTCGCCGGGCTGGAACCGGACGACGCCGATGCCGACCGTCTCGACCACACCCGAGACGTCCCAGCCCAGGACGAAGGGCGGCTCGCCCAGGAATCCGCCGTTGTCGCGGTGCTTCCAGTCGGTCGGGTTGAGGCCGGCCGCGCGTACCCGGACGAGTACCTCGTTGGGGCGGGGGGCCGGGCGCTGAACTTCCACTTCCTTGAGGACCTCGGGACCGCCGAGAACGTCCTGGCTGATGGCTCGCATCGTGCTCACATTGCTCATGGTGAACCAGCCTGCCGGGATCCGCCGCCCCGGGATATGGCACGATTGCCAACCTTCGATAGGATCGTGCCATGCGTGATGAGCAGTTTGGTGAGCAGTGTGAGGGCGAGCGACGCGGCGACGGTCGGGTGGAGCGCGTCGTGGTGCTGGCCCTGGACGGCGTCTACCCCTTCGAGCTGGGCATCCCCAGCCGGATCTTCGGCGCGGCCGACGGCCGGTACGAGGTGCTGACCTGCAGCGTCGACGGCGGACCGGTGCACAGCAACGCCGACTTCACGATCGGAGTGCAGCACGGCCCGGAGATTCTGGCCACCGCCGACACCGTGGTGGTCGCCTCCGTGGCCGTCCCGTACATCCCCGTGGAGCTGCCCGCCGAGGTCGCCGGCGCGCTCGCGCGGATCCGCCCGGACGCACGCATCGTGTCCATCTGCACCGCAGCCTTCGTCCTCGCCGCGGCGGGCCTCCTGGACGGCCGCAGGGCCACCACGCACTGGCAGGTGACCGAGCCGTTCCGGCGCCGCTACCCGCACGTCGACCTCGACCCTGACGTCCTCTTCGTCCACGACGGCCGGATCCTCACCTCGGCGGGCGCCGCCTCCGGTGTCGACGTCTGCCTGCACATCGTCCGCACCGACCACGGCAGCGAGCTGGCCAACGCGGTCGCCCGGCGCTGTGTCGTGCCTCCCTTCCGGGACGGTGGCCAGGCCCAGTACATCGAGCAGCCCGTTCCGCAGAGCGGAGCGGCGAGCACCGCAGACACCCGCGTCTGGGCCCTGGAGCGCCTCGCCGAGCCCCTCACTCTGGCCGACCTCGCCGGCCACGCCCGGATGAGCCTGCGCACCTTCGCGCGCCGCTTCAACGACGAGGTCGGCATGAGCCCCGGTCGCTGGCTGATCCAGCAGCGCGTCGTCCGCGCCCGGCATCTGCTGGAGTCCAGCGACCTCTCGGTGGACCGGATCGCCGGCCAGGTCGGCTTCGCCACGGGCGCCTCGCTGCGCCAGCATCTGCACGCCGCGATCGGGGTGTCCCCGCAGGCGTATCGCCGTACGTTCCAAACGGCCGCCGCCCGTTAGCCTCCCCGCAGCCCCTCCGCCCCGGCGCGATGCCCGGTTTGGTCAACTGTGCCGATCAGTAAAGGCATTTGTCGATGTTCGTTCGCTTGGCTGACAGTGACGGAATACTCACGTCCGCCAACCTTCGTGGTTGATCCTTTCGCGTTCAAACCCGATAAGCTCCCGTTCGGCACTGCGAGTTGACCCGGTCGCGATCGGTCAACTTGCGGTGCGTACTCATGAGTGCGATCGCCCAGCACACCCCCAATGTTCGATCGTCGCCTCGAAGGATGCAGATGGAACTCGCCACTCCGCCCCCGGCGGCGCGGCCCCCTGTCGCCTGGTACAGCTGGTGGCTGATGCCACTGGCTTTAGGAGGTGGGACCGTTGCCGCCACGTTCATGAGCTCGGAGCGAATAACCGCCGGCATCGCCGGTGTCGCCGCCACCACCGCCAGCGCCGTGTGTGTACGACTCCTGCTGCGCACCCGGACCCAACTGCGCCGGTCCGAGGGCGACTTCCGCACCTCGCAGGCCGAGCACTCACAGCAGTGGCAGCAGCATGTCGCGGGCCTGGAGCGGAAGTACAGCGCCGAACGCGGCGCCCTGGAGAACCGGCTCGCCGAGCAGTCGGGCGCCTATGAGGCGCAACTGGCCGAGCAGGCCCGCTCCTACGAGGAGCGCCTGGCCCAGGAGAGCACCTCCTACGAGGAGCGGATCGCCGCCCAGGCCAAGTCGTACGAGGCCCAGCTCGCCGACCAGGCCGAGGTCTGGCAGGAGCAACTGGCCCACCAGCTCGCCGCAGTCGTCCGGCTCGCGGACGAGCAGCTGCCCGAGGCGCTGCGCCAGCTGCGCGAGGGCGAGTCCATCGACGACGTCCTGCCGAGCGTCAACCAGTGCGCGAAGGTCAGCGCCGAGCTGCAGACAAACCTGCGCAAGGTCCTGCGCACGTCGCTGGTCGGCGTCGAGGAGGAGTTCAACCGCTCGACCGCCGCCGAGCACGCCGTGGTCGGCATCGGCAGCCGCATCCACGTCCTGACCAGCAAGCTCCGCGGCCGTCTGCACGACCTCCAGGGCGAGCACGGCCGGCTGCCCGCCGTCGCCCGGGGCCTGATGGAGCTCGACCAGGCGATCGGCCCCGCCGACTGTCTCGCCGCCAGCGTCACCGTCCTCGGCGGCTCCGACCGGCCCGGCAGGCAGTGGCAGGAGCCGCAGCGCCTGCTCAGCGTGGTCCGCGGCGGCATCGGCCGGATCAAGGACTTCCACCGGATCGACGTACGCCACCTGCCCGAACTCGGCGTCGACGGCGGCATGGTGGACCACCTCACGCTGATCTTCGCCCACCTCCTGGACAACGCCGCCCGCTACTCGCCGCCCACCGAGCCGGTCGTCGTCTCCGGCAAGGAGGTCCCGAACGGCGTCGGCATCGAGATCCAGGACTCCGGAAAGGGGCTGAGTGAGGAGAAGAAGCGCGAGGCCGAGCACGCTCTCGCGGGCACCGCGCAGGGCGCGGGCCTCGGCGGCATCTCGGAGGACGCGAACATCGGTCTGCGCGTCGTCGGCATCCTCGCCCGCCGGTACGGCATCCGCGTCACCTTCGCGGACTCGCCGTGGCTGGGTACCTCGGTGGTGGTCGTGGTCCCGCACAAGTACTTCAGCCCGCTGCCCGCGGCCGCCTCCGCCACCCCGGCGGCGCCCGCCCCGACGGCACCGGCCGGCGCCTTTGCACCGGCGCGCGAGCCGGCCGTCGTCGAAGCGGCCCCGGCCGACTTCGGCGACGCCGTGGACACCACGCCCGGCGGCCTGCCCCGCCGGCGCAGCAAGCGGAACGAGGAGGCCCGCCACGAGCCGGCCGGACGTCCGGAGCGGGACGACGACACGACCTCCGTCGTCGCCGTGCCGCCCGACGCGTCCTTCGCAGGCTTGGCCGCCTTCGCCACCGCGGGCCGCGAGCCCGGCGAGGAAGGCGGGCCGGCCGTCGGCCGCGAGTCCACCGAGCCGCACAGCACTGAAGGAAGCGACTAGTCCCCATGACGCAACAGGGAACCGACGTGAGCTGGGCGCTCCGCGACCTGGTGGAGAGCATCCAGGAGATCAACTTCGCCCTGGTGGCCTCCAGCGACGGCAAGGCCATCACCTCCTACGGCGCCGAGGACCCCGACGACGTGGACCGCTTCGCGGCCGTCGTGGCCGGGCTGCAGGCACTGGCCCAGCCGGTCGCCGAGCAGTTCCCCAAGTACGCGGGACAGCTCAGGCTGGCGATGATCGAGGTCGACGGCGGCCACCTCTTCGTCGTCCGGGCCGGAGTGGAGACCTATCTCGGCGTCCTCGCCCGGGAAGGCCTCGACCAGGGCCTGCTCGGCCATCAGATGAGGGACCTGGCGCGCAGGATGGGCGAACTGCTCGGCACCACTCCGCGCCAGGAGGAGCACTCTGGATGAGTGCTCCCCGCCGGCCCACGAACCCGTCCGGTCTCGAGCGCTACTACGTCCTCACCCGGGGCCGTAGCGGACCGGGCGGTTCGGCGTCGAGTCTCGACGTGGCAACCCTCATCGTCACCCGTACCGCCCCCGCACCGGGGTTGCAGCACGAGCACGAGGAGATCCTTCGGCGCTGCCGCGATCCGCTGTCGGTGGCCGAACTCGGCGCCCATCTCGGATTGCCCTTCAACATTCTCGCGGTGCTGCTGACGGATCTGCTGGAGGCAGGCCACGTCGAAGCCCGTGACCCCATATCGGCACACCACGCCGGCCGCGGGCCCGACCTCGCGCTCCTTGAGGAGGTACTCAGTGGACTTGAAAGGCTTTGACCAGCCGGGCGGGCCCGGTGCCGGGGGCACCCGCTCGGTGAAGGTGATGATCGCCGGCGGCTTCGGCACCGGGAAGACCACCATGGTCCGGTCGGTCAGCGACATCAAGCCGCTCACCACCGAGGAGACGCTCACCCAGGCAAGTGCCGACGTCGACCACCTCATCGGTGTCGCCGACAAGACGCAGACCACCGTCAGCCTGGACTTCGGCAAGATCGGCCTCAACGAGAGCCTGACGCTGTACCTGTTCGGCACGCCCGGACAGGAGCGGTTCTGGTTTCTGTGGAACGGGCTGTTCAAGGGCGCGCTCGGCGCGGTCGTCCTGGTCGACACCCGTCGCCTCGCCTCCAGCTTCCGGGCGATCGAGGAGATGGAGCGGCAGGACGTGCCGTTCGTCGTCGCGCTGAACGTCTTCCCCGACTCCAAGGACTATCCGGTCGAGGAGATCAGGGACGCCCTCGACATCTCCCCGCACACCCCGGTGGTGGCCTGCGACGCCCGCGACCGGGCCTCCAGCCGTGACGTCCTCGTCGCCCTGATACGTCACTTGAAGGAACGCTCCGCCGTCGCCCTGGAGTCCCGATGAACGCCCAGCCCTTAAACGATCCCGATGCGCCCGGCGGGTGCCCTGTCGCGCATGGCGAGGGCTTCACGCGGCTCTACGGGCCCGGTGTGGCGAGTGACCCGCACGGTGTCTACGCGCAGCTGCGCAAGGAGTACGGCGCCGTCGCGCCGGTCCTGCTCGACGGCGACGTGCCCGCCTGGCTGGTGCTCGGCTACCGGGAGAACCGCAGGGTGCTGGACAACCCCCTCCAGTTCGCCCGGGATTCACGCATCTGGCGGGACTGGAACGAGGGCCGGGTCGACGCCACCTCGCCGTTGATCCAGGTGCTGGGCTGGCGTCCCGACGCCGTCTCCCAGGACGGCGAGCCGCACCGCAGACTACGGGCGGCGGTGACCGACAACCTGCAGGCCATGACCGGCCGCGGCATCCGCCGCCATGTGGCCCACTACGCGAACAAGTTGATCGACGCGTTCGCCGACGAGGGCCGTGCCGACCTGGTGGCCGACTTCGCCGAGTACCTGTCGATGCTGGTGCTGTGCCGGGTTTTCGGGCTCGCGGAGAAGGAGAGCCGTAATCTCGCGGAGTCCTGCAAACTGGTCCTCAACGGAGGTGCGGAGGCGCTCGAACACAACGAGCGCGTCATGACCATCCTCGGTGACCTCGCCGCCCGCAAGCGCGAAGAACCGGCCTCCGACTTCACCACCGGGCTCATCGACCACCACGCGGGCCTGGACCAGGACGAGATCGTCAGCCACCTGCGTCTGGTGCTCATCACGGCCCACAACATGACCAGCAACCTGCTGGCGCGGGTCCTGCAGCTGGTCCTGACCGACGAGTCCCGGCTGTCCGGACTGGTCAGCGGTCAGCTGAGTGTGTCCGCGGTCGTGGAGGAGGTGATGTGGAACTTCCCGCCGCTGGTCGTGCTGCCGGGACGTTTCGCGACCGCCGACCTCGAACTCGGCGGCTGCCAGATCAAGGAGGGCGACCTGCTCGTCCTGGGCCTGGCGGCCGGCAACGCCGACCCCGAGATCCGGCCGGACGCCGGGGTCTCCGTCCAGGGCAACCAGTCCCACCTGGCGTTCAGCGCCGGACCGCACGAGTGCCCCGGACAGAACACCGGCAGCTCCATCATCGAGGGTGCCGTGGACGTCCTGCTGCACCGGTTGCCGGGACTGCGTCTGGCCGTACCGCCGGAGGAGCTGGCCTCGACGGCCTCCACCTGGGAGTCGCGGCTCGACAGCCTGCCGGTCGAGTTCCCCGTATAACGGTCACAAGCGAGCCGTCCGGCCGGTTTGTCCCGGCCGGACGGCTTCGTCGTTCAAGTCGCTTTCCCTATACGGCCAGCAGGTCGTCCACGGACCCCCGCCCCGCCAACTCGGCGGCCGCCGCGGGCCCGTCCTTCGCCGCGCTGTAGCGGCCGGACACCAGCGCCCACTCGTAGTTGCCGTTGATCCAGTGCTGGATGGCCTCCACGCCCATCCGCACCTCGTCGCGCGCCTTGGCGTCCAGGGCGAGTTCGTCGCACATCTGCGGGACGCTCGCCTCCAGTTCGAGGTACTCGTCGAGGCACGCGACCGTCATCCGGTACGCCTCGTCGGCCGCCTCCTCCCACGAGCACCGTCGCTCCCGGTGCAGCACGGCTATCAGGTTGTGGCCGTCACCTCGGCGCTTCTCGCGTTCGAAGGAGTGGATGTCGTTCATGAAGCCGATGGTGTCCGCGGCGAGGTCCCGCATCCGTTCCATCAGCGGATGTGCCATCGCCTGCGCGGGCACCATGAACCCGCGGCTGCGCTCGCCCGCGTCGATGCTGTGGTGGATGCCGACCGTACGGCGCCGGAAGATCGCGTACTCGTCGAGCCCCAGCGTCCCCTCCAGGCCGCGGGCCGCCAGGTCGACCTCCTCGCAGTGCGCCACGAGGAACCGGCCCCAGGAGGCGGCGAACCGCGTCTGCCATGTCAGGGGCATGCCATCCGAGAGGTGGTTCCAGACCTCGGCCCAGGCCAGGGTGATCGGGCAGACCACACGGGGTCGGGTGCCGGCGGGGCGCAGCGGCGTGACGATCAGCTCACGCGCGACCTCGGCTATGCGCTCGGCGCGGTCCGGCTGGTTCGCGTCGAACTGGTCGTCGAAGAGGAAGGCGAGGGAGAACCAGTTCATCAGGACGACCATGTCGTCCGCCGAGGCGTGCGGGTAGGTGCGGGCGGCGGCCTGCGGCAGGTCCCACGACCTGTACTCCTCGAACCCGGCGTGGCTGCGCACCAGGCCCATGTCCCAGATCCAGCGCAGGTGCCGTGCCCGGGCGTACTCCAGATGCTCACTGACCGGGGTGTCGAAGGGGAGGTCGAACCTGACGTCCTGAGGCATGTGCTTCCTTTCGGGAGACGGACCGCAGAGTCCCCCGCCCCTGCGAACGGGCGGTCACCTTGACCGCCCGTGCACTCGAACTGGGCTTCGTCATACGAAGGTTGAACCGAAAATCGCTACGAGACTGCCCAGATCGTAAATGATCTACGCGTGACCCGGCCGTGATGTCCGTTACTGCTCACGCCTCATGAGCTGCGTATACTCGCGCGCCCCCCACAAACGTCATCGCGACCCGCGTCTGTGCGATCGCCTCGGCCGCCCCGTTGAACGGATCGCGGTCCAGGACCACGAGATCCGCGAGCGCACCGGCGCGTACCTCGCCCGTGTCGTCCAGGTGGTTCACATACGCCGAGCCCGCCGTGTAGGCGGTCAACGCCTCGGCGAGTCCGATGCGCTCGCCGGGCAGGAACACCGGCGTGTCGCCGTCGCCCGGTGTCACGTCCGGCGCCGTGCGGTTGACGGCGACATGGATCCCCTGGAGCGGATCGGGGCTGCTCACCGGCCAGTCGCTGCCTGCCGCGAGCCGGGCGCCGGAGCGCAGCAGTGCGCCGAACGGGTACTGCCACGCGGCGCGTTCGGCCCCCAGGAACGGAATCGTCAGCTCGTCCATCTGCGGTTCGTGCGCGGCCCACAGCGGCTGGATGTTCGCCGTGGCCCCGAGCCGGGCGAAGCGCGGCACGTCGGTCGGCTGGACGACCTGGAGGTGAGCCAGGTGGGGCCGCGTGTCGCTCGGCCCGTTCGCAGCCCGCGCCGCCTCGATCGCGTCCAGCGCGTCGCGTACGGCACGGTCGCCCAGGGCGTGGAAGTGGCACTGGAAGCCCAGAGCGTCCAACTCGGTGACGTACTTGGGCAGCTGCCCCGCGTCGATGAAGCTGGTGCCCCGATTGGCAGTCGCGCAGCCGCACTTGTCGAGGTAGGGCTCAAGGAGCGCCGCCGTCCCGGTCTCGGCGACGCCGTCCAGCATCAGCTTGATGCTCCCCGCGTGGAAGCGACCATGGCTCAACGTCGCCCGCTTCTCGACCAGTTCGGGGATCTGCTCGGCGCCGCGCTCGCGGTCCCACCACAGCGCCCCGACGACGCGGGCGGTGAGCGAGCCGTCCCGCGCGGCCGTCAGATACGCCTGTGACGGGTCGTCCATGCCGAGGAAGTCCCCGACCAGTGCGTCCTGCCAGGCCGTGATGCCGAGCGCGTGCAGGTGCCGCTGGGCGTGCAGCAGCGCCGCCACCCGGTCGGCCGGCGTGGCGGGCGGGGTGAGCCGCCCCACCAGCTGCATCGCACCCTCCTGGAGCGTGCCGCTCGGCTCGCCGGAGGCGTCCCGGTCGATCCGTCCGTCGGCAGGGTCGGGCGTGTCGCGAGTGATGCCCGCGAGCGCGAGGGCGCGGCTGTTGACCCAGGCGCCGTGATGGTCACGGTTGGGCAGATAGACCGGCCGGTCGGGCGCCACCGCATCCAGCAGCTCCTTCGTCGGCGTACCGCCTTCGAACGCCTCCATCGACCAGCCGCCGCCGGTGATCCACTCCCGCTCGGGATGCGCTTCCGCATACGCGCGCACCGCGGCGAGGGTCTCGTCCGCCGTCTTCGCCCCGGTCAGGTCGCACTGGGTCAGCTCCAGCCCCGCCGGCACCGGATGCACGTGCGCGTCCTGGAACCCGGGCAGCAGCAGCCGCCCGGCGAGGTCCACCACCTGTGTCCGTGGCCCGGCGAGATCGTGCACCTCCTCCCGCCCTACGGCAGTGATGCGGTCGCCGGTGACGGCCACAGCGGTCGCGGTGCGGCCCTCGGGCGTGAGGACGGGGCCGCCGGTGAAGAGGAGATCTGCGTACATGGTCCGCTTCCTGGTAGGGGGTTATCGGGAGGAGGTGGCGATGAGCCGGGGCGCGTCGGCGTCGGTTCCCTTGCCGGTGCGGAAGTACGGCGACTTGCGCACCCACTTCGCCCAGGCGGCGGCCACGAAGCCGGACGCGATCATCGCCAGGGGAGTGGCCAGCAGGAACCAGCCGTTGTCCGCGCTGACTTCGAAGTGGTCGGCGGAGGTGTAGAACGACCAGCCGAGGTAGCCCCCGAGGCCGAGCAGCGCCGCCGCGCTGAGCGAGGGGAGCACGACCGCCCGTATGCCCTCGCGCCAGTCCTCCCGCAGCAGGGAGCGGAAGCGCACGGCGGCCGCGATGGCCGTGAGGGCGTAGGACAGGGCGACCACGATGCCCACGGCGCTCACCGTCGCCATGATCATGTCGGCGAGCCGGGGGATGACCAGCGCCAGTCCCGCGACCACCGCCGCGAGCGCGCCGATGAGCACCGTCCCGGCGGCCGGAGTGCCGTACCGGGGGCTGACCTTGGACCACACCGGCCCGACCGTACGGTCCCGGCTCATCGCGAACATCGCCCGGGCCGTGGGAATCACCCCGGCCTGCAGAGAGGCGACCGCCGAGAACATCAGGGCGATCAGCGGGAGCGCCGCCCACGGCTGGGACGCCAGCCGGTCGCCGAAGAAGGCCAGGCCCTCGGCGCCGTGGCCCACCAACTCCTCCTCGGACAGGACGCGTTGGAAGGCGATCGAGCCCAGCAGGAACAGGCCCAGCATGGTGAACAGGGTGGTGATCCCGGCCCGGGACGCGTCGCGCGGGTCGCGGACCTCCTCGTTGACGCTGAACGCCGACTCGAAGCCCCAGTAGCAGAACACCGACAGCAGCAGCCCCTGCGCGAGCGCCGTCGCCGAGGGGATCGCGAACGGGTCGAACCAGCTCAGGCTGAAGTCGTGCGGGCCGGTGACGATGCCGTATCCGCAAAAGCCCAGCAGGACGACGTACTCGAAGACCAGCAGCCCGGCCTGGAGGCGCGCGGCGCTGCGGATGCCGGTCACGGCGGTCAGTGTGACCGCCACCAGAACCACGATGCCGACCGCCGTCGTCTGCGCGGTCGAACCCGGGTCCAGCGCGAGGTCGCCCACCCGGTGCAGCCCGGCGTCCCCGGCCAGCTGGAGCAGGGCCGAACCGGTGACCGCGGTGGTGTACGCGAGGAACGCCAGCACGGCGACGAGGTTCACCCAGCCGACCATGAAGCCCAGCCAGGGCGTGAGCGAACGGCCCACCCACACATAGCCGTTGCCCGCGTTCGGCTCGACCTTGTTGAGCCGGGAGAAGGCGCCCGCGATGCCCAGGACCGGCAGGAACGCCAGCAGCATGATCGCCGGCAGATGCAGCCCGACCACGCCGGCCGTGACGCCGAGCCCGATGCCGATGCTGGTGGTCGCGGCCGTGCTGGACGCGGCGATGGCGACGCCGTCCAGGACGCCGAGGGACTTGCGCAGCTCGGGCCGCGCGGGTGGGTCGACGCTGTAGGGGTTGTCGGACATGGCCGGTCTCCGCTCGCACCGGGGGGCCTGGGCGGCCCCGATGAGCGGACATGAAACTGTCCGGGGGGTTAACAGGTCAACGGTGTTGTCGTAAGGTCTCGCCCATCGACCTCGGTTTCACCGGCCCACGGAGGCGCCCATGACCGACCGCGTCGTCCCGCCCACCGCCCGGCAGCGCAGGCGCCCCACCAAGCAGGGCGTCGTCCTGTCCGAGGAGCTGATCGTGGAGACGGCCCTCAGGCTGATCGAGGAGCACGGCACCGACGCCCTCTCGGTACGCCGCCTCGGCCGTGCGCTCGGCGCCGACCCCAGCTCGCTGTACCGATACTTCCGGCACACCGACGACCTGATGCTCGCCATCGCCGACGAACTCATCGGGCGTACCCTGCGCACCTGGCGCCCGACCGGCGACTGGCGCGCCGACCTGCGGGATCTCGGCCTGCGTATGCACGCGGGCGCCCTCGCCCACCCCCGGGCGGCGGTGCTCAGCTCGTACCGGGTGACCGGGCGGGCGTACGAGATCCAGGCCGTCGAGACGATCCTCGGCGTGCTGCGCGACGCGGGCTTCCCCGACGCGGAGGCGGTGCGGATCTACCACGCCTTCGTCGACCAGGCCCTCGCGTACGGCGCCCTGGACTCGGCAAGCGTGGCGATGCCGAAGGCCGCACGCGAGGCGGAGCTGACCGTCTGGCGGGCGACGTACGCGCGGCTGCCCGCCGAATCCCACCCGCACATCGCCGCCACCGCCCGTCATCTCGTGGCCGACATGCCGAACAGCTCCTATCCGGCGGCCCTGGACCTGCTGCTCACCGCCGCCGCGGCCCGACGGGCGGAAATCCACGCCCGGCCGGGACGCCCGACGGCCACACTGGACCCGCCCGTCACCGCCGTTCCGTGAGGAGACCGTTCACCGATGACCCCGCCACCCGCCCGCCCGGCCAAGCAACGCAAGCAGGACACCCTGCACCGACTGGAGCACGACGAGGACGTGTGGGTCGCCACCGCCGACGCCGCCGGGGGACTGCCGTACCTCGTCCCTCTGTCCTTCCTGTGGGACGGCTCGACCCTGCTGCTCGCCACGCCGGCCACGAGCCCGACCGGCCGGAACCTGAAGGCGACCGGCAGAACACGCCTCGGCATCGGGCCGACCCGCGACGTCGTCATGGTCGAGGGGACGGTCGAGACGATCGCCCCGGCCGAGCTGTCCGAGGAGGAGGGCGACCTCTTCGCGACCAGGACCGGCTTCGACCCGCGCCGACTCAGCACGCCCTACCTGTACTTCCGCGTCCGGCCGACCCGGGTGCAGGCCTGGCGTGAGGCCGACGAACTGGACGGGCGGGAACTGATGCGGGACGGCGAGTGGCTGGTGGCGGACTGAAACAGCCTGGCCGGGACACCCGTTGGGGTGCAGGCAACGGGGCAGGACGTCCCGTGCCCCGGACCCTTCGGAGGAGACATGCCACTGGTCAAAGCGGGTTTCGTGGTGCTCGACTGCGCCGAGCCCGAGAAGCTCGCCGAGTTCTACCGGGATCTGCTGGAAGGCGAGATGACGGACGCGACCGCCAACCGCGTCGAGATCAGGGGCGCCGACGGGACCCGGCTGGCGTTCCGCCGCGACATGAACGCCACCCCGCCGAGCTGGCCGCGCCCGGAGAACTCCCTCCAGGCCCACCTGGACTTCGTGGTGGAGGACCTGGACGAGGCGGAGCGCAAGATCGTCGGGCTCGGCGGCCGTCCCGTGGAGGCGAAGGACGCGGCCGGCCCCCACGAGGAACGCGGCTACGCCGACCCGGCCGGCCACTCCTTCATGCTGCGCACGGTGGCCCCGACGGCACCGAAGCAGGGCTGACTCCCGCCGCCGGCACCGCAGCGGGGCTCAGTCCGCCCTCGGTGCCGGCGGGACCGCCGGTCCCGGCCGTCAGTCCCGGCCGCCCTTGTCGCTGACCGGCCACACGCCCGTCGAGCGCTCGATCGCCTTCGCGCCCGTGCGGTCCGCCAGGCTGCGCGCCGCCGCGAACAGGGCGCCCTGGACCGCTGCCGCGAGCAGGATCTCTCCCCAGCCGCGGTCCCGGTCCAGGGCGTCGGGGGCGTCCTCCTCGTGCCGGATCGCCATCCAGGTCTTGCGGAAGGCGAGCCCGGCCAGCGCCCCGCTCGCCCAGCCGAGGGCGAATCCGAGGGGCTTGTAGGCGAGGGGGAGCTTCATCTTCTTCTGCTTGTTCTTCTTGGCCATGTGCGTCTGCGCCTCCTTCGTCGGTCAGGGCCGCCCGTGCGCCGGTACCCGCTCGGCCTCGGGGACCGGCCCTGGCGGTGTCCCGTCGCCGAACGGCCTGCCGCCCAGCTCCTGACGGTGATGCGGCGTCAGCCAGCCCGACAGGTCCGGCCCCAGCGGCACGATGCCGGTCGGGTTGATGCCGCTGTGGACTTCGTAGTAGTGCCGTTTGATGTGGTCGAAGTCGACGGTGTCACCGAACCCCGGCGTCTGGTAGAGGTCGCGGACGTACGCCCACAGCACCTGGTTCTCCGTCAACTTCCAGCGGTTGCACTTGAAGTGGCCGTGATAGGCGGCGTCGAAACGGACCAGAGTGGTGAACAGCCGGATGTCCGCCTCGGTGATGGTGTCGCCGACCAGATAGCGCTGCCCGGCCAGTCGCTCCGCCAGCAGCTCAAGCCGCCGGAACAGTCGCGCGTACGCGTGCTGGTACTCCTGCTGCCCGGTGGCGAAGCCCGCCCGGTACACCCCGTTGTTGACGTCGTCGTAGACGTCCGCCATCACGGCGTCGATCTCGTCCCGCAGCGCCTTCGGGTAGAGGTCGGGTGCCCCCTCGCGGTGCAGGGCCGTCCACTCGGTGGCGAGGTCGATGGTGATCCGCTGATAGTCGTTGGTGACGAGCCGGCCGCTGGGCACGTCCACGATGGCGGGCACGCTGACGCCGCCCGGGTAGTCGGTCTCCCGCTTGTCGTAGGCCTCGCTGAGGTAGCGGATGCCGAGTACCGGGTCGCGGTCGTCGGGGTCCAGCGTGAAGCGCCAGCTGCGGTCGTCCTGGATGGGGTCGGCGACGGCCAGGGACAGGGCGTCCTCCAGGCCGAGCAGCCGCCGGGACACCAGTGACCGGCTCGCCCACGGGCAGGCACGGCTGACCACCAGACGGTAGCGCCCCGCCTCCACCGGCCAGCCGTCCCGCCCGTCCGCGGTGATCCGGTCCGTGAAGTGGGCCCTGGACCGCTGGAATTTCTTCCTCCCGTAGGCGGTGTTGCCCCCGCCGCTCATGACCTGGCTCCTCTCTGCCGTACGCGTCTGCCGTATGCCGGGTTCCCCGATCTCACCGAGTCCCCCGAAATCCGCCGACGGCACGGTGTGAGCCCCATCGACCGGGGCAGTCGGTGACAAATGAGCAGCACCTCCACAGAACCGAAGACCGACCACAGGACCCGTGTCACCGTCCTGGTGGCTCTCGCGGCCAATCTCGTCATCGCCGTCGCCAAGGCGGTCGGCGGACTCCTGGCCCAGTCGCCCGCGCTGCTGTCGGAAGCGGCGCACTCCGTGGCGGACAGCCTGAACGAGGTCTTCCTGCTGGCCGCGCTGCGCCGCAGCCGCCGGCCCGCGGACGCCCGCCATCCCTTCGGCTACGGCAAGGAGCGCTTCTTCTGGTCGCTGCTCGCGGCCGTCGGCATCTTCGTGATGGGTGGGTGCTTCTCCTTCTTCCAAGGCTTCGAGGCACTGCGCGGCGGCGGCGAGGAGACGTTCACCGGGTATGTGGCGGGCATGGTCGTGCTCGGTGTCGCCTTCGTCGCCGAGGGCCTGTCGCTGCTGCGGGCGCTGTACCAGGTACGCCGGCAGGGCGGCGCCGCGGACGGACTGCGTGACCCCGCCCTGCGCACGGTCGTGGCCGAGGACGGCACGGCGGTGATCGGCGTGACCCTCGCCTTCGCCGGCATGGCGTTGCACATGGTCACCGGGCAGGTCGTGTGGGAGGCGTCCGCGTCGCTCGCGATCGGCGCACTGCTCGTCTTCGTCGCCTACCGACTGGGCCGCGACGCCCGCGACCAGCTGATCGGGGAGGCCGCCGACCCGGAGGCCGCCGGCCGGATCCGGGCGCTGCTGGAGGCACAGCCCGAGATCGACAGCGTGGAAGCCCTGCTCACGATGAAGACAGGACTGGAAACGGCCCTGGTGGCGGCCCGGGTCGATCTGGTGCCCGGGATCGACAGCGAGCAGGTGGAGGAGGTCGCCGTCCGCATCAAGCGGTCCATCGCCCGGACCGTGGCCGAGGCGGACCAGATCTTCCTCGACGTGACCGAACGCTCCGCGCGCGAGGCACAAGGAAGCCCCGCCGCGACGGGGGAACGCGGCGGGGCCTGACGCACGTGTGCCCGGCGAACGGGGGTTCATGCGTTCCCCGGGAGAAAAAGTTTCCGGAGCCCCGATCAGTCCCTGCGGGAGGTCCGGTCCGGCCTTCCCGGGGCCTGATCAGTCCTGGTCGAACGGCTCCAGGACGAACACCGGGATCACCCGGTCCGTCTTCTGCTGGTACTCGGCGTACGGCGGATACGCCTCCACGGCCCGCTCCCACCACTCGTCCTTCTCCGCACCGGTGATCTCGCGGGCCTTCATGTCCCGCTTCACCGCGCCGTCCTGGAGCTCCACGTGGGGGTCGCCCTTGACGTTGTGGTACCAGACCGGGTGCTTGGGCGCCCCGCCGAGCGAGGCCACCGCGGCATAGCGGCCGTCGTGCTCCACGCGCATCAACGGCGTCTTGCGGATCTTTCCGCTCCTGGCGCCCCGGGTCGTGAGGAGGATGACGGGCAGCCCCGTGTTCATCAGGGTCGTGCCCTCGGTGCCGCCGGAGTTCTCGTACAACTCCACCTGATCGCGGACCCATTTGGTGGGGCTGGGCTCGTACTCGCCGTCAAGAGGCATGGCATCGGTCCCATCGTCGTGTCCTGGTACTGACTGACGTCGTGCTGTAACACCGTTGCGTGCAAGATTCATCCTGCGGCGACTACACCAGCATCCGCACGCCCAACGCCAGCATCACGCCGCTCGACACCAGCGCCGTCACCAGCCGCCCGCGCGGCCCCGTCAGTACGCGCCCCAGCAGCGCCCCGCCCCCGGCGAGCAGCAGCTGCCAGCTCGCCGACGCGGCGAAGGCGGCCAGGACGAAAACGCCCTGGTCCAGGGGATGCACGGGGCCCGTCGCACGGGTGCCGAGGACGAGGGCCGCGAAGTAGATCACGGTGGTCGGGTTGAGCAGGGTGATGCCGAGCAGCGCCAGGTAGGCGCGCGCCGGGCTCGGAGGAGGCGGGGTGGAGCGGGCGGTGGCGAGCCGGTGGTCGCGGTACCGGCGTACGGCGGTGGCCGCGCCCCGTACCGCGAGCGCGGCCAGCACCAGGGCGCAGGCCCAGCGCAGCGGCACCAGCACCGGACGCAGCGCGGCCGCCAGTGCGGAGCCGCCGAGGGTGGCGACGAGGGCGTAGAGCCCGTCGGCGGTCGCGACGCCGAGCGCGGCACAGATGCCGGTCCTGAGGGATGTGCGGGCGGTGAGGGAGACGAGGTAGGTCGCGACCGCGCCGACAGGGATGGCGATGCCATAGCCCGCGAGCAGTCCCGCGACGAGCGCGGCGGTCACGACGTGGGAAGCGTCGGCCTCCACGGTCGGCCGGGCTGCTGCTGGAACGGCACCGGGCGAAGGGTGTCGGTCAGCGGCAGGAAGGCGATGGTCTTGGGCATGGCCGGATTGTGCGGGTGGTGGCCGATCGCCGACAAGCGAATATCTCCGGTAGCTCCGGCCGGGCGGGACCGCGATCGAAGTTCTGTGCGATCTTCACCCGCTCCGTGCGACCATCCCCGGCCAGATTGCCCGTGCGGCTGATCTGGCCGAACTTGACGTCGTCCATTGGATGCCCCAGGCATCTAATGAAGATCGGCACGACGCACTCTTCGTCTGTGAGGTCTTCCATGACGGACATGACGGAATCCCACACCGTCGCCTTCCCCCAGAGCCGCACCTGTCCGTATCACCCGCCCACCGCCTACGACCCCCTGCGCGACGCGCGCCCGATGGCCCGCGTGAAGCTCTACGACGGCCGGCTCGTCTGGCTGGTCACCGGCCACACGCTGGCCCGCACCCTGCTGGCCGACCGGCGCCTGTCCACCGATCCCAACCGGCCCGAATTCCCGGCGACCAACGCCCGGTTCGCAGAGGTCCGCCGCCGGAAGACCGCGCTGCTGGGCGTCGACGACCCCGAGCACCGCGTCCAGCGGCGGATGATGATCCCCAGCTTCACCCTCAAGCGCGCCGCCGAACTGCGTCCGCGGATCCAGAGAATCGTGGACGAGCGGATCGACGCGATGATCGCCCAGGGGCCGCCCGCCGAGCTGGTGAGCGCGTTCGCCCTGCCGGTGCCGTCGATGGTGATCTGCGCCCTGCTCGGCGTCCCCTACACGGACCACGAGTTCTTCGAGGGCCAGTCCCGCAGGCTGCTGCGCGGGCCGACGGCCGCCGACTCGATGGACGCGCGCGGTCGCATGGAGGCCTACTTCGAGGAGCTCATCGAGCGCAAGCAGAAGCAGGGGGAGGCGGCCGACGGCGTCCTGGGCGAACTCGTCCACCAGCAGCTGAGCAACGGCGATCTGGACCGCGAGGAGCTCATCGCCATGGCGATCATCCTGCTGGTCGCCGGCCACGAGACGACCGCCAACATGATCTCCCTGGGCACTTTCACCCTCCTCCAGCACCCCGACCGTCTGGCCGAGTTGCGCGCCGACCCTGGACTGCTGCCCGCCGCGGTCGAGGAGCTCATGCGGATGCTGTCGATCGCCGACGGGCTGCTGCGGGTCGCCGTCGAGGACATCGAGACGGACGGCGAGACGATCCGCGCGGGCGACGGCGTGCTCTTCTCGACCTCGGTCATCAACCGCGACGAGGCCGTCTACCCCGACCCCGACACCCTGGACTGGCACCGCCCGGCCCGCCACCACGTCGCCTTCGGCTTCGGCATCCACCAGTGTCTCGGCCAGAACCTGGCCCGCGCCGAGATGGAGATCGCCCTGCACACGCTCCTCGACCGCCTGCCGACCCTGCGGCTTGCGGTCCCCGCGGAGGAAATCCCCTTCAAACCCGGCGACACGATCCAGGGGATGCTGGAACTCCCCGTGACCTGGTAAGAGGCTCCGGTCATGCACAACGAAACGCGCGAAACGCGTGAAGCAGACGAAATGCACATCGACATCGACCACGACCTCTGCGTCGGCGCCGGGCAGTGCGCCATGGTCGCCCCGTCCGTCTTCACCCAGGACGACGACGGCTTCAGCGCCCTGATCGCCGGCCGCGAGGACGGCGGCGGCGACCCGATGGTGCGGGAGGCCGCCCGGGCCTGCCCGGTCAGCGCCATCACCGTGTCGGAAACGGGGAGTTGACGCCTGACGCATCCAGTACGGCCCGGCCGGCCCGCAGCCCCGTCGCCGCACTCGGCGGCAGGGCTGCGGGGGTCGAGCCCGGCGGACGCCGGGTACCGGCGGGAACGCCTCACCGACCTGGCGGTGCCGGCCGAGTCCGGCCCTGGGCCGTGTCCGTAAGGCCCCGCCTGCCCCGCGACGTCTGGCACGCTCCCTCAGCGCCTTAAGGGCATGGGAGGTAGTACCCCCACTCGCCGCACCGGGCGAAGCCCCGAGTACGTCCACCATTGCAAGGGGCTCCGCCCGGCACGCCGGGAGCACGCACCGGACGCCGCGGGGCCCGCCCTCCGGGCGGACCACGGGACTCTGCGGACCCGGCCTAGCGCGCCGCCAGCAGTGCCCGCGCCGCTTCCCGGGCCTCGGCCGCCGGTCGCGTACTGCCCGTGATGCCTGCCGTGACCATGGCGCCCTCGGCCAGCAGGTACAGCTGCCCGGCCAGGGCGTCGGGCAGTTCCGCTGCCGTCACCAGTGAGCCGAGGTAGTCCCGGAACGCCTGCTTGTGTGCCCGGACCTGCTCCGCCACCCGCTCCGACCGGGCGCCCAGTTCGCCGTACGAGTTGATCCAGGCGCACCCGCGGAAGTCCGTCTCACCGAACCATTCCTCCAGCCAGGCGAAGACGGCCAGGAGCCGTTGCTCGGGGTCCGCCTGTCGCTCCACGTGGGCGGCGAGCTGCCCGCGCCAGCGCACGTCGCGTCGTTCCAGATACGCCTCGACCAGCTGCTCCTTCGCCGGAAAGAGCTGGTAGAGGCGCTTCAGCGAGACCCCGGACGCGCTCCGGATGTCGTCCATGCCGACGGACTGGATGCCGCGGCCGTAGAACAGCTTCTCCGCGGCGTCCAGTGCCTGCACCCGGGCGGTCGTGCTGTCCATGTACGGCCTCTCCTTGACTTGAGAACGAGCGTTCTCCTACGGTAGCAGCCAAGCGGGAGAACGCACGTTCTCCCTGCCTCTGCCGCCGTTTCGACCCCGGAGGACGACATGACCGACCGACCGCCCCTGCCGCCGTTCACCCGCGAGAGCGCCGCACAGAAGGTGCAGGCCGCCGAGGACGCCTGGAACACCCGTGACCCGCACAAGGTGGCGCTCGCCTACTCGGAGGACTCGGTCTGGCGCAACCGCGACACCTTCGTCACCGGCCGCGCCGGGATCGTCGAGCTCCTCACCGCCAAATGGGCGCGCGAGCAGGAGTACGCGCTGCGCAAGGACCTGTGGGCCTTCGACGGCGACCGCATCGCGGTCCGCTTCCAGTACGAGTGCCAGGACGCCGACGGCCGGTGGTGGCGGTCGTACGGCAACGAGTTGTGGGAGTTCGACGAGCACGGGCTGATGACCCGGCGCGAGGCGAGCATCAACGACGTGTCGATCGAGGAGAAGGACCGCCGGATTTTCGGCCCCCGGCCCGAGACCGAGCGCGGGCTCACCTTCCCGCTGCAGTAGGCCCGTTGAGGAGGTTGAGTAGGGTTCCCGGGTGACCCAACAGGCCCAGAAACCCTTCCTCCACGTCGTCGTCTGCGCCGCCGGGATCGCCGCGGACGTCAGCAAACTGATCACCGCCGCGCAGGAGCGGGACTGGGAGGTCGGCGTCATCGCGACCCCGGTCGCCATGAACGGCTTCTTCGACACCGCAGCCGTCGAGGCCCGGACCGGCCGCCCGATCCGCTCGGCCTGGCGCACGCCCGCCGACCCGCGTCCCTTCCCCCCGCCGGACGCCGTCGTCGTCGCCCCGGCCACCTTCAACACGATCAACAAGTGGGCCGCCGGCATCGCCGACACCCTCGCCCTGGGCACCCTGTGCGAGGCGTCCGGCCTCGGCGTCCCCGTCGCCGTGCTCCCCTGCGTCGCCGACGCGCTCACCACCCATCCCGCCTACGGGGACAGCCTGATACGGCTGCGAGGGATGGGTGTGCGCTTCGGGGAACCGTACTCCGGCGAGGCGGGAGAGGACGGCGGGCGGCCGGAGTTCGGGTGGGAGCGGGCGCTCGATCTGCTCGATCGCGGCTAGCCGCGGCCCGGTGACGAGAACCCGCGGGGCGCCCCGGACGGAACCGGCGTCGCATGCACCCAACCACGTACGCTCCCCCTGATACCCCATCCCGAAGGCAGGAGCAGCAACGATGCAGTACGTGAAGCTCGGTTCGACGGGCCTGGACGTGTCGCGGATCTGTCTGGGCTGCATGACCTACGGGCTCCCCGACCGCGGTGCGCACGAGTGGACCCTCGACGAGGAGGCGTCGCGGCCGCTGATCCGGCAGGCGCTCGACGCCGGTATCAACTTCTTCGACACCGCGAACGTCTACTCCGACGGCACCAGCGAGGAGATCGTCGGCAAGGCGCTGCGCGACTTCGCCCGCCGGGACGAGATCGTGCTGGCCACGAAGGTCAACGGCCGGATGCGGCCCGGTGCCAACGGCGCCGGCCTCTCCCGCAAGGCCATCATGACCGAGATCGACCACAGTCTCGCCCGCCTCGGCACCGACTACGTCGACCTGTACCAGATCCACCGCTTCGACCCGCACACCCCGGTCGAGGAGACGATGGAGGCGCTGCACGACCTGGTCAAGGCGGGCAAGGTGCGTTACATCGGGGCGAGTTCGATGTACGCCTGGCAGTTCTCCAAGATGCAGTACACGGCCGAGCGGCACGGCTGGACGAAGTTCGTCTCCATGCAGAACTACTACAACCTCCTCTACCGCGAGGAGGAGCGCGAGATGCTGCCGCTCTGTGCCGACCAGGGCGTAGGCGTGCTCCCGTGGAGCCCGTTGGCGCGCGGCCGGCTCACCCGGGACTGGGGCACGGTCACCGACCGCAGCGCGAGCGACAACTTCGGCAGCCGACTGTACGTCGACAGCGACCGGGTCGTCGTCGAGGCCGTCACCCGCGTGGCGAACGAACGCGGCGTTCCGCGCGCCCAGGTCGCCCTCGCCTGGGTGCTGCACCAGGACACGGTGACGGCCCCGATCATCGGCGCCGCCAGGCCGCAGCACCTGAAGGACGCGGCGGCCGCGGTCGAACTGGAGCTCACGGAGAAGGAGTTGGAGGAGCTCCAGCAGCCGTATGCGCCGCATCCGGTCATCGGTCACTGACCACTCGGTGAGCGAATGGTTCACCGACTAGTGGGGCCCGTGCGGCGAGAACTCGGTGCCGCACGGGCCCGCCCCTTCACTTTCGGCCAACGGCACACGAGCTCCGCTCATCGACAGAGTCCGGTAGTGCTCGCCGATGCGCTCGGTCGAACGCCCCACGTAGTGGCCGATGAACGAACGGCGGAACCGGTCCTGCGTGCGGTTGGGCTGTGAACCGTGCACGAGGCTGCCGTTGAAGAACAGGACGTCCCCCGGTTCCATGTCGACGGGCACGGCCGCCAGACCGGGCGGCGGCGGGACGTACTCCCGGGCGAAGGACACCTCGGCGTCCGCCGTCTCCGGGCAGAACACATCCATCTCGTGCGTGCCGGGGACGACTTCGAGCCCGCCGTTGTCCCGGTCGATCACATCGCAGGCGATCCACGCCGCCACACAGGTGCCCGGCTCGACCCGCAGATAGAAGTTGTCCTGGTGCAGCGCCTGCCCCCGGGCGCCCGGCGGCTTGAAGTAGAACATGCTCTGTGCCGCCAGCACCTCCTCCCCGAGCAGCACCTCCAGCACGCCGCGCAGCCGGGCGTCGAGCAGCACCCGCAGGGGCAGCTCGTCGATCTCGTGCGGGTGCATCACCCTCGGGTACGCCCGTAGCGGGTCGCTGTCGGACGGACGCGGCTCGAAGTGCCCGGGCACCGGCCCGGCCGCGTGCAGCGCCGCGAACCGGGTGCACAACCGGTCGATCTCGTCGCGGCCGAACAGTCCGCGTACGACCGTGAAGCCGTCCTCGCGGAACCGGCGGAGCCCGGCCTCGGGCAGGATGGGGGCGTCGGGGGCGCCCATGTCCGTGGCTGTCATGCGTGCACTCCTCGGTCAGGTGTCCTCACACGGTCCACGCTAGGCCGACGTCTGCCCGAGGGGGATGACTGTGAGCGCTGACGGATTGCCCGAGGCTGCTGCACCCGGCGATCCCGCACCGCCGCCGGGCCTGGTGGTGGTCGGCCACTTCGACCAGCCGCCGGGGTACGGGATCAGCCGGCCGCGAGGGGCCGACAGCTGGCTGTTCACCTGGACGACCGGCGGACAGGGCCGCCTGCGGCACGGGAGCACCGAGGCGCGGGCCGGGGCGGGGGACCTGGTGGTGCTGGCGCCGGGCGTCGCGCACGGCTATGGGGTGGCCCATGGGCGCGCCGCACTGGGCCTTCTGGTGGGTGCACTGCCAGGCCCGCCCCTCCTGGCGCTCCTGGCTGCGCCCGTACGACGCCGGTGAGGGGATGTACGTCGTCGCGCCGACGCCGGACGCCGTGCACGGCCGTATCGAGGCGGCGTTTCGCCGGATGCTCGACGACGCCCGCTGGACCGGCACGGAGGCCCCGCCGGTGACGACGCCTGGGGAGGAGTCGGTCGCCGTGGCGCACGGCACCGCGGCCCGCGAGCTCGCCCTGTGCTCGCTGGAGGAGGTGGTCCTGCTCACCGCGGGCACCGCGCCGACCCGGCCGCCCCGGCCCGGCGTGGACGCCCGGGTGCGTCGCGCGCAGGCGCTGATCGCCGCCGACCCGGCCGCCCCGCACACCGTCCGCTCGCTCGCCGAGCACGTCGCGCTCTCGCCCTCCCGGTTCGCCCACCTCTTCACCCAGCAGCTCGGGCAGTCCCCGATGCGCGTGTTGCGTGAGGCGCGGCTACGGCACGCCGCCCGGCTGCTGGAAAGCACGGACCTGTCCGTGGAACGCGTTGCGGCCGCCTCGGGGTTCGCCAGCCCGTTTCACTTCAACCGCGTGTTCCGTGACCGGTACGGGAGACCGCCGGGCGCCTACCGGGGGAGTGGCCCAATGGTTGGCGCATGACTTGTGAAGGAGGGGTGAAGGCGGGTGCATCCGTATGACCAGGCAAAAAAGTGGGAGATCACCTGCTCAATGGTTCCCCGGGGGCGGCCCGAAACGGCGTTGAGTGAATACCGTTTCCAATTGCCTTGCCGATGGCCCGAAATGTCAAGGCACTTATTGACCGCTCGTCAAATAGTGATCGCCGGGCACGCAATGCGCAAAAACTGGAACCGGTTGTTCTCTGCCCCTGACCTGTGCAAAGGTGTGTCTCGCTCCCCCCGCGCCCGCGCTTCACAAGAGCCGCGTCCGGAGCATACTCATTGGTATGGACCTTCAATGCCGCATGCCCTCCGGAGGAATGCCGCCGTGCGTGACGCAGGCCTGTCGAATTCCCCCAGCGACGCCCGCCTCTTTGATGCGACGGATGCTCAACTGAGCGCCGAGCTGAAGAAGTGGACGGGGGTGACGCCGGCGCTGCATCCCGTCGGTGAACTCCTCGACAGGCACTGGGAAGCGGGATTCGCCTACGCACGGCTGTGCACCGCCGACGCCCGGTCCGCGGGAATGCTCACCACCGCGGCATTCACCCGGCTTTTCGGTGAAACGCTGCGACAGACCGGCCCGACGGCCGCTTGGCGCCCCCAACTTCTCGTCACCGTGCGCCGTATCGCGGCCGAGTGGGACACCGATCGCAGGCGCGAGTTGCTCCACCCCTCGCTGCAGTCCGAGGCGGAGGGCGCCGAGCGCGTGGCCGCCCGGCTGCTGCCGCCCGCGAACCGCCGGCTGCTGTCCGGCGCGTTCCAGCGGCTTCCCCAGTCGGCCCGCTGTCTGCTGTGGCACACCGAGGTCGAGGCCGAACCGCTCGCCGTACCGGCCGCCCTCCTCGGCCTCGACGCGGAGTCCGCCCGCCTCGAACTGGGCCGCGCCAACGAGCGGTTGCGCGAGGAGTGCCTCCAGGTCCACCGTGAACTCGCCCCCGAGCACGAGTGCCGGCAGTACCTGCGGATGCTGGACGTGACGTACCGGCGCGGCGGCGTCGACGTCGACCCCGACCTGCGCGGGCACCTGGACCGCTGCGGGCACTGCAGCGACGCCGCGGGCCAGCTCACCTTCTTCAACGACGGACTCGGCCCCGCACTTGCGGAGGCGGTGCTCGGCTGGGGTGCGCGGGACTATCTGGAGTCGAGAGCGAGACAGGCCGAGGAACCGGCCGAGGCGGAGCCGGCCGCGGCACCGCCGATCGTCGGCGAGTCGTTCTTCGCGGACGGCGCCGCCGCTTTCGCGCCACCGGGCGATGCCTCTGCTGCCGCCCCGGGAAGTGCTCCCGTCTCCCCGATGAATTCCCGTGCCGCTGCGGGCCGAAGCCGGCGTGCCGCTGCCGCGGAGAGCTTCGCCGGCGGTGGTGAGCCGCCGGCCCCCGCCGGCGAGTCATCGGCCTTCCCGGGCCGGCCCGCCGCCCCTGCCGGTGAGCCGTTCACGGCGGCAGGCGAGCCCTTCGCCCCTGCGGGCGAGCCTTTTGCCGCCCCGGACATGGTGTCCTCCCCTGCGGAGGCCGGCCCCCGAACCACCGGTAGGGCCGCCCGCAGGACGGCTCGCAGAACGTCCCCCGCCACCGCCCCGCGTTCCGGCGCCACCCGCACCTGCACCGGTCGTGTGGCCCTCAAGGCCGCCCGTCGTGCCGCCCGGCGCCGCAACCTCACCGCGGCCGTCGCGACCGTCAGCGCCCTCGTGGTCCTCCCGCTCGTCATCTGGTCCACCAACGGTTCCGGGGACGGTTCCGCTCCCGCCGCGAACGACCGCCCCACCGAGACTCCCGGCCCCGGCACCGGCTCCGCCACCAGCAACCCCTCCTGGGCGGGCGCCGCCGAGGCCGCGAAGGGCGAGCTGCGAGGCCGGCTGTACAACATCGGGTCCGGGCTCTGTGTCGGCGTCGTCGGCGGGAAGGCCGTCAAGAACGCGGAGACCGAACTCACCAAGTGCTCCGCGGCGGCGGCCGGTCAGCAGTGGTCGTACGAGACCGACGGACTGGTGCGCAGCGGCGCGAACCCCGATCTGTGCCTCGACTCCCACCTCGGCTATTCGGTCCGGCTGGCCCCCTGCACGGGTGCCACCGACTCGGCGACCAAGAACGTCCGCTACGACTTCACACTCCAGGGCACCCTGGTCCCGCGCTTCAACCAGGACCTCGCCCTGAGCCCCGCCGCCACCGACGGTTCGGGCGCGCTGGTCCTCAAGACCCGCGAGGACGACAGTGACGCCCAGCACTGGGTGGTCGACACGTCGCAGCCGGAGCTCCAACTGGAGGTGGTCAACTGGGACTCGGAGGCGGAGAGGGCGAAGTCGGCCGACCCGACCCCGACCCCCCGGCCGTCGAGGACGCCGACGCCCGAGCCGGCCCCCTCCGCAACGCCGACGGCATCGCAGCCGACGACCACGAGCCCGACCCCGACCGACGCGTCCTGCTACTACGACCCGTACTCCTGCTCGTCGGACGGCCAGAACGGCTGGTCCGGCGGATATGGCGGCTACGGAGGGTATGGCGGCTACGACGGCTATGGCGGACACGGCGGCTACGGATACGGCGGTGGCGGTCGCCGCTGAACCGACGTCCGACTGATCAGCCGCCGGTGCCGGGCTGGAACACCGTCAGCCGCACCGAGGACTCGTTCCCGGCCACGGGCACCTCACCCGCCGTCCACGCCACCTCGATCGACTCCCGCTCGTCGGGCGGCGTCACGAGCAGCGCCGCCGGCAGGGCCGTACGGGCCCCGCTGATCTCGGGGCTGGCGAAGGACAGCCCCGCCCAGGCGCTTCGGCCCGGGGCCAGCGTGACGGCCGTCGGCGTGTCGGGGGAGCGTTTCGGGTCCGGGCCGAGTTGCTTCCCGGACGCGTCCACGAAGGCGGCACCGGGGTAGCCGCGGACCGTGCAGGTGCGGTCGGTCGTATTGGTCAGCACGATCGGGAAGTTGCGCTGTCCGGCGCCCGGACTGGGGCGGCCGATCTTTGCGCGCAGCTCGGAGGTGTGGCAGCGCGGGGCGGCGGCGCCCGACTGGGTCACAGGACTGCCGGTGTCGGCGGGGCCCGTCCCGGTCGTGGCAGGCCCGGTGGTGCCGGGCCCCGTCGGGGGGCTCCCGGTGTCGGCCGTGGGCGGGCCGGTCGTACGGCTGCTCGTGCCGGCCGGTGTCTGTGCCGGGCTCGTGGAGTCGCCGCCGTCGGCGCAGCCGGCCAGCAGGGTCACCAGCGCGAGGGCGCTCACGAGGGGAGTCGCCCGATGCAAGGGGTGGAGTGTCCGTGCACGTCCCATGTCTGTCACGACTCCCCGTTTTCCGGCCGAGTAGTCACCCGACATCAAGGAGTCACACCTCGCCGAGGAGCCCGATCTCCGCCCAGATGGTCTTGCCGTCCGGCGTGTGCCGGCTGCCCCAGCGCTGGGTCAGCTGAGCGACCAGCAGCAGTCCGCGGCCGCCCTCGTCGAAGATCTTGGCGCGGCGCAGATGCGGTGCCGTGTGGCTGGTGTCGGACACTTCGCAGATCAGCGTCCGCGCGTCATGGATCAGCCGGAGCCGGATGGGGTGGATGCCGTAGCGGATGGCGTTCGTGACCAGCTCGCTCACCACCAGCTCGGCCGTGAACGACGCCTCGCTCAGATTCCAGACGTCGAGCTGCTCCAGGACCTGCTTGCGGATGGGTGCGACCAGCGCCGGGTCCGCCGGGATGTCCCAGGTCGCGACCCGGGAGGCGGGCAGCCCCTGGGTACGGGCCAGCAGCAGGGCCACGTCGTCCGCGACGCCCCCCGTCGGGAGCAGGGCGCTCAGGACGCGGTCGCAGGTCTCCTCCAGGGAGTCGGAGGAGGCCGCCAGCGCGTGGCACAGGAGCGCGTGGCTGGCGTCGACGTCACGCACCCGGGTCTCGATCAGGCCGTCGGTGTAGAAGGACAGCACCGTGCCCTCGCGCAGCTCGACCTCCGTGGACTCGAACGGCAGCCCGCCCAGGCCCAGCGGCGGTCCGGCGGGCAGCTCGATCTCCTGCGGCTCGCCGCCGGGCGGGACCATGACGGGCGAGGGGTGTCCGGCCCGGGCCAGCGTGCAGCGCCGGGAGACCGGGTCGTACACCGCGTACAGACAGGTGGCGCCGACGTCGCCGGAGCTGCCCTCGGTGCCCGCCTCGTCGGACAGCCGCACGACCAGGTCGTCGAGGTGGGTCAGCAGCTCGTCGGGCGCGAGGTCGATGTCCGCCAGGGTGCGCACGGCGGTGCGCAGCCGGCCCATGGTGGCCGAGGCCTGGACGCCGTGGCCGACCACGTCCCCGACGACCATCGCCACCCGCATCCCGGACAGCGGGATCACGTCGAACCAGTCACCGCCCACGCCGGAGCGCGCCGCCGGGAGGTAGCGCGAGGCCGCTTCGAGGGCCGCGGTGCGCGGCAGGGACCGGGGCAGCAGGCTGCGCTGCAGGGCGAGGGCGGTCTCGCGTTCACGGGAGTAGCGGCGGGCGTTGTCGATGCAGACGGCCGCGCGTGCCGTGACCTCCTCGGCCAGCAGCACGTCGTCGGGCGTGAACGGCTCGGGATTCTTGAACCGGCTGAGCACGGCGACCCCGAGGGTGGTGCCGCGGGCCTGGATCGGTACGGACATGGTGGTGTGGATGCCGTAGGCCTTGACGCGCTCGGCGCGTTCGGGGTCCCAGGAGAGCCACTGCGTGAGGTCGTCGGTCGAGGTCGAGGCCACGATGGTGTGGCCCGCCAGCAGCGCGTCCGCCTGGGGCGACGGGGTGGGATACACATCCACATGACCCGGCTCGACAACGGCTTCGGGGTTGCCCGTGTTGATGGACCGGTGGGCGGCGCGGCGCAGGTCGATCGGGGCGGTCGGCCGGCCGGTGGGTGCTTCGCCGCCGTGCTCCGGCGGGTCCAGCAGATCGACGCTGACGAAGTCGGCGAGCGCGGGGACGCAGATGTCCGCCAGCTCCTGGGCCGTGCGTGTGACATCGAGGGTGGTGCCGATGCGGACGCTGGCCTCGTTCACCAGTTGCAGCCGCTCCTGGGCCATGTACTGCTCGGTGAAGTCGTGCGCGGCGACGGACACGCCGCGCACCCGCCCCTTGGCGTCGGTGATCGGGGCCATGCGCGCCAGCCAGGCGTGCGTCCGGTCACCGCCGACCGGGATGTACGTCCGTACGTTGGTGCCCTGGCCCGTGGTGAGCACGCGAAGGAGGTGCCGCTCGATGTCGTAGCTCTGACGTCTGCCCGTCAGCTCGGGCGCCCGCAGCCCCCGCACATGCTCCTCGGAGAGTTGGAGGACCTCCGCCATGACGTCGTTGATCCTGCGCAGCCGGAGCCGTTCGTCATAGATCGCGATGGCGCAGGGGGAGTCGAGGAGCCCGACGTGGTCCAGCGGATCGTCCGGCGGACGGGGGCCCTGCCCTTCGAGCGGCGTGACCACGAGCCAGCGAAAGGGGCCGCCGTGCTCCGGCCGTACACGGTGGGCGAGCGCCCACACGGACTGCGTGCCGCCGTCGCGGCGGCGCAGGGTGAGGATGCCGTCCCAGCGGTCGCCCGGCGGGGGGTCGCTTCCCTGCCGGTCGGCCAAGAGTTCCGCGGCCGGGCGCCCCACGACGTCGGCGGCCCGGTGGCCCAGCAGCCGCTCGGCGCCGGCGCCCCACTCGACGAGCACACCGTCGTCGTCGATGACCGCCCGGGCCGTCGCGGCCTCGTCGAACGGATACTCCGGGCTCATGCTCGCCACTCCAACGCGCACACTCACGGTGAACAAGCGTGTCAGCTGGGCTCCAGCCTAGTGCGTCGGCGACTCGCCCGTACCGGAACAATCGTGCGCACCCTTGACTGCCCGGCATCAGGTCCCGTCAGAATCTGTTTGTTCACGATCGCTTGTGAGTACTTCTGGGTCCTGATGAGGGAGAGTCGCCATGACAGTCACTCGAAGATCGTTACTGCTCGCCTCCACGGCCGCTCCGGCGGCCGGAGCGTTGCTGAGCACCCCGCCGGCGCAGGCCGCCGAGGCCACGGGGGCCGGCGCCGCCGCGTCCGGCCGCCGAACCGTCCCCCTGCGCGACGGCTGGCGCTTCGCCCTCGTGAACCCGGGCGACATCACCGACCCCACCGGTGCCTACGCCGACGCCGCCCAGCCCGGTTACGACGACTCGGACTGGCGCGAGGTCGCGGTGCCGCACGACTGGAGCATCGAGTTCGCCCCCACCACCGAGCACGGCACCACCAGCGGCACCGGATTCTTCCCCGGCGGCCTCGGCTGGTACCGCCTCGCCTTCACCCTGCCGCCCTCCCTCGCGGGCAAGCGGATATCGGTGGAGTTCGACGGCGTCTACATGGACTCGTACGTCCACTGCAACGGCAAGGAGGCCGGCCGCCACCCCTACGGCTACACCGGCTTCGCCTTCGACCTCACGGACCTGCTGCACACCGACGGCACCACCGAGAACGTGCTCGCGGTCAAGGTGCAGAACCGGCTGCCCAGCAGCCGCTGGTACTCGGGCAGCGGCATCTACCGCGAGGCCCGCCTGGTCGTCACCGAGCCGGTGCACGTGGAGCGCTGGGGTACGTACGTCACCACGCCGGAGATCACCGGGAAGCGGGGCGTCGTCCACGTCCGTACCTCGGTGGTGAACGCGTCCGGCGGCGGCACGGACGTCGAGGTCGTCTCGCGGATCGTCGACCCCGGCGGCCGTACGGTCGCGCGTACGTCCTCCACGATCGCCGTCACCGACAAGGCGACCGCAACCCATGAACTCACCGTCCCCGAGCCGAAGTTGTGGGACTTCGCGACCCCGCACCACCGCTACATCCTGAGGACCGACCTGCGCGTCGGCGGCGGAACGACCGACACCTGTCGCACGCCCTTCGGCTTCCGCACCTTCCGCTTCGACCCGGATGAGGGCTTCCACCTCAACGGCGCCCACAGCAAGATCAAAGGCGTCGATCTCCATCACGACCTGGGCGCCCTCGGCGCGGCCGTCAGTATCGACGCCATCCGCCGGCAGCTGACCATCATGAAGTCGATGGGCGTCAACGCCTTCCGCACCTCCCACAACCCGCCCTCGCCGGAGATGATCCAGGTCTGCGAGGAGTTGGGCATCGTGATGCTGGTGGAGGCGTTCGACTGCTGGAGGACCGGCAGGACGCGCTACGACTACGGTCGCTTCTTCGACGAGTGGGCCGAGCGCGATGCCACCGAGATGGTGCTGGCGGCCCGCAACTCGCCCGCCGTCCTGATGTGGTCGATCGGCAATGAGGTCCCCGACTCCACGTCCACCGCCGGGCTCGCCATGGCAGACCGGATCATCGACGCCATCAAGGCCGCCGACGACACCCGTCCGCTCGTCATCGGCTCCGACAAGTACCGCCGGCTCCCCGCCAAGGGCTCGGCGGCCGACCTGATGCTGGCCAAGCTGGACGGGCTCGGCCTGAACTACAACACCGCCAAGTCGGTGGACCAGCTGCACGACGCCTACCCGCATCTGATCCTCTTCGAGTCGGAGTCGTCCTCCGAGACGTCCACGCGTGGGACGTACCAGGAGCCCGACCGCCTCAACACCGGCGAGAACCACACGCCGGGCGGGCGTGCGACCTCCTCGTACGACAACAACCTCGCCTCCTGGACCATGAGCGGCGAGTACGGGCACAAGAAGGACCGGGACCGGAAGTGGTTCGCCGGGCAGTTCCTGTGGTCGGGCATCGACTACCTCGGCGAACCCACGCCGTACGACGTCTTCCCGGTGAAGGCCTCCTTCTTCGGCGCGGTCGACACGGCCGGCTTCCCGAAGGACATGTACCACCTCTTCCGGAGCCAGTGGATCAGCGAGCCGATGGTCCACCTGGTGCCGATGACCTGGAACCACGAGGAGGGCGACACGGTCGAGGTGTGGGCGTACTCCAATGTCGACACCGTGGAGCTGTTCCTGGGCGGGCAGTCCCTCGGTACGCGGACGTTCGACACCAAGAAGACCGTCGACGGCCGGACCTACCTGGAGACCACCGAGGCGACCGGCGACGACAAGACCTTCACCGACGGCCCCTACCCGGGCAGCTACACCAGTCCCAACGGCAGCGCGGGCAAACTCCACCTCACCTGGCAAGTGCCGTACAAGGCGGGGGAGTTGAAAGCCGTGGCCCGCAAGGGCGGCAAGGCCGTCGCCACCGACGTGCTGCGCACCGCCGGCGCACCGAAGGCCGTACGGTTGCGTGCCGACCGCAAGTCCCTTGCCGCCGACGGCCGTTCACTGGTCTTCGTGACCGCCGAGGTCGTCGACGCCCGTGGCGTCGTGGTGCCCGACGCCGAGGACCTGATCGCCTTCGAGGTGACGGGAGGCTCGCTCGCCGGGCTCGACAACGGACGGGAGGAGAGCGCCGAGCGCTACCAGGCCAGTACGCGTACCGCGTTCCACGGCAAGGCGCTGGCGATCGTGAGGTCCGGTACGAAGGCGGGCGCCCTGAAGGTGACCGCACGGGCCGAAGGCCTGCGCACGGGCAGCGTGGCGGTGCGGACGACTCCGGCACGGCCGGCCGCGCTCACCCCGGCCGCGGTGTTCGAGCCGGACCATCCGGCGCCCCCGAACCACCCCTATGCAGACGCCAGTTACTCCGGCCGCCCGGACACCCTCCCGGCCGCCATGCTCGACGGTGACCCTGCCACCGGCTGGTCCAACGGCTTCTCCAAGGCGGCCACAGCCCTGCTGCCCGCCTTCGACGGAGCCCGGCCCGAGGGCTGGGTCTTGGTGGACTTCGGGCGGACGCGGACCTTCGCCCGGGTGGAGGTCTCCTTCACTGTCGACGCCACGCACACGCTGCCCGCGTCGGTGGTGGCCGAGGTGTGGGACGGCCGGCGGTACGTGCCGGTGGAGGGGGCGGCCGTGGAGTGGGCCACTGCCTCGGACGCGGCGACCGTCATCACCTTCGACGCCGCACGCGGGTCCCGGGTGCGGCTCAGCCTGGTCAGCGCTCATCCGGGGGAGACGCGAGGGGCGGTGCGCATCAGCAGGCTGGAGGTGCCGACGAGCTGAAGCGGTGAGCGGTCCGGACGGGGACCGGGCCCACCGGTTCCCGTCAGAACCGTTGACGGAGTGTCATGTCGCCGACAAGCATGGCTGCGTCCGCATCTGGGAGCGCTCCCACCGTGAGCGTCACCCGTACCTCCCCCGAGGAGCCCAGACGTGAAACGACGCAGAACCACCCTGTTGTCCCTGACGGCCCTGCTGGCGGCGGGACTCACCGCACTCCCGGCACCACCGGCCGGCGCCGAAGAGGTCGAGCAGCTCAAGAACGGCACCTTCGACACCACCACCGACCCATGGTGGGTGAGCAGCAACGTCAGCGCCGGCCTGTCCGACGGGCAACTCTGCGCCGACGTGCCCGGCGGGACCGCCAACCCCTGGGACGCGGCCGTCGGTCAGAACGACATCGCCCTGGTGAAGGGGGAGTCGTACCGCTTCTCCTTCACCGCCGACGGCTCGCCCGAGGGACATGCCGTGCGGGCGATCGTCGGTCTGTCGGCGGCGCCGTACGACACCTACTTCGAGGTGACGCCGCAGCTGAGCGTCTCCGGGAACTCCTACGCGTACACCTTCACCTCGCCCGTCGACACCCCGCAGGGCCAGGTCGCCTTCCAGCTCGGCGGCAGCACCGACGCGTGGCGCTTCTGCATGGACGACGCCTCGCTGCTGGGCGGTGTCCCGCCCGAGGTGTACGAGCCGGACACCGGGCCCCGGGTGCGGGTGAACCAGGTCGCCTATCTGCCCGCGGGGCCGAAGAACGCCACGCTGGTCACCGACGCGACCGGGAAGCTCCCCTGGCAGCTCAAGAACGCCTCCGGGACCGTCGTCGCGCACGGCTGGACCGTGCCGCGCGGCACCGACGCCTCCTCCGCGCAGAACGTCCACTCCATCGACTTCGGCGCCTACCGCAAGCAGGGTGAGGACTTCACGCTCGTCGCCGACGGTGAGACGAGCCGTCCCTTCGGCATCGGGACGGCCGCCTACGAGCGGCTGCGCCTGGACGCCGTGAAGTACTACTACACGCAGCGCAGCGGCATCGCGATCCGCGACGACCTGCGCCCGGGCTACGCCCGCCCCGCCGGACATGTCGACGTCGCACCCAACCGGGGCGACGGCAACGTGCCCTGCCAGCCGGGCGTCTGCGACTACCGGCTCGATGTCACCGGCGGCTGGTACGACGCCGGCGACCACGGCAAGTACGTCGTCAACGGCGGCATCTCCGTGTGGGAGCTGCTGAGCACGTACGAACGCGAACAGCTGGCCCGCACCGGGGAGCCGAAGAAGCTGCGTGACGGCACGCTCGCCATCCCGGAGAGCGGCAACAAGGTGCCGGACATCCTCGACGAGGTCCGCTGGGAGCTGGAGTTCCTGCTGAGGATGCAGGTGCCCGCGGGGCAGCCGCTGGCCGGCATGGCCCATCACAAGATCCACGACGAGCAGTGGACGGGCCTGCCGCTGCTGCCGAGCGACGACCCGCAGAAGCGGGAACTGCATCCGCCGTCCACCGCGGCGACCCTGAACCTGGCGGCGACGGCCGCGCAGGCGGCGCGCCTGTACCGGCCGTACGACGAGGAGTTCGCGGCGAAGACCCTCGCGGCCGCACGGAAGGCGTGGTCGGCGGCGCTCGCGCACCCCGACCGGTACGCCTCCGAGAGCGACGGCATCGGCGGCGGCACCTACGCCGACGACAACGTCACCGACGAGTTCTACTGGGCCGCGGCCGAGCTGTATCTCAGCACCGGCGAAAGGGAGTTCGCGGACCACGTCCTCAACTCCCCGGTGCACACGGCCGACATCTTCGGCCCTCTCGGCTACGACTGGGCCAGGACGGCGGCAGCGGCCCGGCTGGACCTCGCGACCGTGCCGAGCAGGCTGCCCGGCCGGGACAAGGTGCGCCAGTCCGTGATCAAGGGAGCGGACGGCTATGTGGCCACGCTGAAGTCACAGGCGTACGGCATGCCCTACGCCCCGCCGGAGAACCTCTACGACTGGGGATCCAACCACCAGATCCTGCACAACGCCGTCGTCATCGCGACCGCCTACGACATCACGGGTGCCTCGAAGTACCGCGACGGCGCCGTGCAGAGCATGGACTATCTGTTCGGCCGCAACGCGTTGAACATCTCGTACGTGACCGGCTACGGCGAGGTCAACTCCCGTAACCAGCACGCGCGTTGGTACGCCCATCAGCTCGATTCGAGGCAGCCGAATCCGCCGGTCGGCACGCTCGCCGGCGGGCCGAACTCGAGCATCCAGGACCCCTACGCACAGAGCAAACTCCAGGGCTGTGTCGGTCAGTTCTGCTACATCGACGACATCCAGTCCTGGTCGACGAACGAGCACACGATCAACTGGAACTCGGCCCTGACCCGGATGGCCTCCTTCGTGGCCGGTCAGGGATAGCCCGGAGCCGGGCCGTGCGCCCGCCGCCGCGAGACACGGCGGCGGGCGCACGGCAGCGACCGGAGGCTGTTACCGGGTGATGTTCTTGATCGGGAGCTCCTTGGTCGCCCCCGATATGTAGTAGTCCTTGGGCGCCGAGAACAGCACGAACTCGTTGTCGTAGCCGCGGACCGTGGTGTTGATCGTGAAGTTGCCGGCTGCGTCCGTGGTGGCCTGCGCCTGGTACTCGTTCTCGTAGTACTGCCGCAGGAACACCCGGGTGCCCTGGACCGGCCCGTGCCCGGCGGGCCAGGTGACCTTGCCGGTGACGGTCAGGCGCATACCGGCGCGCACGATGATGTTGCTGACCCGGTAGCTCAGGGAGCTCGCGACGGGCTGGACGCTCACCTCCGCGTCCGCGAACGCCATCTGGCCGTCGGTGGGGTTGTCCGTGTCGTACATGGCACGGAACATCACCTCGTGGCGGGGGTCGAGGTAGTGGCTGGGCCGGGTGTCCCAGCGGTCCGCCGGCACGTCCTCCAGCTTGAAGCGTCCCTCGGAGTCCGTGCGGACGGTGCCCAGGCCGCGGGTCTCCCATTCCGTCGGGTCGATGGGGTCGCCCCACGGGTTCCAGGTGTTGAACAGGACGGACTGTTCGAGCTGGACCGGGTGGTTCGCGGCCGGCTTCCCGTCCGGACCGGTCAGGGTCCCGGTCAGGTCGACCGTGCGGTGGTCGAAATCGGTGGTGTCGGTGCTGGTGGTGAGGGTCACGGTGTAGTCCCGGTCCGCCGAGTGGACGGACGGGACGACCACCGCGCTCGCGAGCAGGGTGAGGGCCGCCACGGCGATCGGTCGGGCGGCCGGTAAGCGCATACGCACGTGAACTCCGTTGTGGTGAGGCGTGATGTCGTGCCGGGAGCATGCGGGGGTGTGCCGGCATGGGTGTGACACCCGGGACGTCACCGGTGGTTGTACGGCATTTCAGAAATGCACCGCTCGTGCACCCGGTGTTCGGTGGCAGGTCACCTACTGGTTCCTCCGCGGCTCGTGCTCCACGAGTTGGCCCGGCCGTTCGTGGGCGGTCAGTGTGTGCAGGGCGGCCCGGTCCAGCGGCTGGTGCACCTCGACGTACTCGCCGTGCGGAAGCCGCTTGATCACACCGGTCTCCCGGCCGTGCAACACGCGCTCCCTGTCCTGGAGTTGGAGCCCCAGGCAGATGCGCCGGGTGACGACGAACACGAGCACCGGGACGGTCAGCACCGCGATGCGGACCGCCCAGGTCACCGCGTTGATCGACAGATGGAGCCGGGTCGCCACGATGTCGTTGCCGCCGCCGGCCAGGAGGATCAGATAGAGGCTGATCCAAGCGGCGCCGATGCCTGTGCGGACGGGGCGGTTGCGGGGGCGGTCGAGGAGGTGGTGCTCACGCTTGTCGCCGGTGATCCGGGCCTCCAGGAAGGGATACACGCCGATGAAGACGAGCAGCAGCGGGAAGACCACGACCGGGATCAGCACTCCGAGGACGAGCGTGTGGCCCCAAAGGCTGATCTCCCAGCCCGGCATGATGCGGACCAGCCCCTCCGCGAAGCCCAGATACCAGTCGGGCTGGGCGCCGGTGGAGACCTGGTCCGCGCGGTAGGGGCCGTACGACCAGACCGGGTTGATCGACGCCACCGCCGCGATCGGGGTGAGGGCGCCGAAGACCAGGAAGAAGAAACCCCCCGCCTTCGCCAGGTACACCGGCATGAACGGGGCGCCGACGACGTTGCGTTCGGTACGTCCGGGACCCGCGAACTGCGTGTGCTTGTGGTACACGACCAGCAGCACGTGCGCCACGACCAGCGCCGCCATGATGCCCGGGATCACCAGGATGTGCAGCGAGTAGAAGCGGGCCACGACGTCATGGCCCGGGAACTCCCCGCCGAACAGGAACATCGACAGATACGTCCCGACGATCGGGACGGACAACAGTGCCCCGTTCACGAACCGCAGGCCCGTCCCCGACAGCAGGTCGTCCGGCAGCGAGTAGCCGAACAGGCCCTCGAACAGGCCCAGGAACAGCAGGGTCCAGCCGAACAGCCAGTTGATCTCCCGCGGCTTGCGGAACGACCCCGTGAAGAAGTGCCGCATCATGTGCGTGAGCATCCCGGCGACGAAGACCAGCGCCGCCCAGTGGTGCAGCTGCCGCATCAGCAGCCCGCCCCGCACGTCGAAGCTGATGTCCAGCGTGGAGGCGTACGCCTCGGACATGCGGACGCCGTTGAGCGGCAGGTAACTGCCGTGGTACGTCACCTCGTTCATCGACGGATGGAAGAAGAGGGTGAGGTACACGCCCGTCAGGATCAGGACGACGAAGCTGTACAGGCAGATCTCGCCGAGCAGGAAGGACCAGTGGTCCGGGAAGACCTTGCGCAGATACTTCCGGCCGAGCGAGTGGACGCCGAGCCGCCCGTCGAACCAGTCCGCCACCCGCTCGCCCCTGCCGGGCAGCTCCCGGGCGCTCACGCGTCCTCCCGGTGCACATGCGTCAGCTTGTCCGGGTTGCTCACCACGTAGACGCCGGACACCCGGTCGCCGTCCGGCGTGAGATCCAGGACCAGGACGGCGTACGGCTCCTCGCCCTCGAACAGCACCACCGCGTCGTCACCGTTGACGCGCCGGTAGCGCAGGTCGAGGTTGCCGCCCCCACCGCCACCCCGGCGTGCGTACGAGCCGAACAGCCGGACCGCCTTGTCCCGGCCGTGCACCGGGCGCAGCCCCGCCGGCTTCCGCTTGCCGCCGCCGTCCGTCCACACCGTCACGTCCGGCGCGAGGATCTCCATCAGCGCGGCGATGTCCCCGCCCACCGCGGCCCGCACGAACCGCTCCGTCGCCTCCCGCCGCACCCGCGGATGCGCCTCGTACAGCGGCCGCCGCGCATGCACATGCCCCCGTGCGCGATGCGCCAGCTGCCGTACGGCCGCCGGGCTGCGGTCGATGATCTGCGCGATCTCCGTGTGCGGGTATCCGAACACCTCGTGCAGCACGAACACCGCGCGTTCCAGCGGCGTCAGCGACTCGAGGACGACCAGCATCGCCAGCGACACGGACTCGGTGCGCAGGGCAGGATCGTCGGCCCCGTCGTCCTCGCCGCCCGCGACCAGCGGCTCGGGCAGCCACGGGCCGACGTAGGTCTCCCGGCGACGGCTGATCGCGGCCCGCCGGGTCAGCGCGTGGTTGACTGCGATCCGCACGAGATACGCCCGCGGATTGCCGACCCCGTCGAGCGGCGCGCCCTCGTTCCGCGCCGTCCACGACAGCCAGGTCTCCTGCAGTACGTCCTCGGTGTCGGCGACGCTGCCGAGGATGTTGTAGACGACGCCGAACATCAGCTCGCGATGCTCGACGAAGACGCCGGTCGCGTCGTCGGTGACGGATATGGGGGTGTCGGACATGCGTGGGCCTCCCAGTGCGCGCTCACTACTGCGAGGTCCGCCGGGTGCCGGAATGTGACATCCCACCGTTGAATGTGACCCACGTCTCGGCCGCGCGGCGGTCCGCGCCTGCCGAACCCGGCGTTCCGAACCCGCCAGGTACCGGCGTGGATCACGCTTGACCTGCTGGTATTTACGCGTAAGTACCCGAGCGGTACCGTGAAGGCATGCCAGCTCTCAATGTGGAGTTCAGCGACCGCGAGCTAGAGGACCTGCGGCAGATCGCCAAGGAACGCGGTACGTCGATGAAGGCGCTCGTACGGGAGGCCGCCGCGGCCGACATAGCGCGGCACCGGGCGCTGCAGGAGGGCGCCGAGGCGTTCCGCCGTTTCTTCGCGTCGCACGCCGACGAATTCGCGGCCGCCTTCCCCGACGACGAACCGTCCGCCAAGGGCGAGGGGCGGGCTGCCTGACCCATGGCACCCGTCATTCACATCGACGTGCCCTGGCTGCTCCAGCGTCACGAAGAGGTCCTGCCCGACGAGCCCACGGTCAACGACTTCTCCGCGCTGGTCGCCGCCGTCGCCCGCCATCGCGTGGATCCGCCCCGCCTGGGCATCGACTCCGACCCGGCCTGGCGGGCCGCAGCCCTGCTGCACACCCTCGCCCTGCTCAAGCCGCTTCCCGCGGCCAACGCCCGCTTCGCCTGCGCGTCCGCGGTGGCGTACATGTTCGTCAGCGGCGTCGGCATCGACCCGCCCTACGGCGCCATCGTCGACCTCGCACGTGACCTGATCTCCGGCAAGACCGACGTGTACGGCGCCGCCGACCGGCTGCGCTCCTGGCAGATCTGAGGCCTGCCGACCGGTCCCCGTCCTCCCCGCCGCCGGGGGCCGCCGACCGAGGGCGGGAGGAACGGGGTCGGCGGCCCGTTGCGCGCAGGAGCGCCGCCGTCCCGCGCGGGGCCTTCCGAGAGGCCGCTCCCAGTGGACTACGCCGGCATGCGCGCCGGGGAGCGCGCGTAGTGCTCCGGCGCGTGCGGGAGAATCACACGGGGCGCATGGAATGTCGAAAGGTCACGCAGGGGTGGCCAGTTGTCGCCGTTTCTGACTTTCTTTCAAAGGGGCGGATGTTGCCCGAGTGTCTTGTTGGCCATCCGTGCGCTGTGCAAGGGTGAACCACCCGTGGGGGGTGGAAAAGGCCGGAGCTCTTGCGTTCCGTGGGGAACCGGAGCGGATGGGCTCAGGTGAATTCGTGCTCCCCGCGCCCATGCCGAAGAGGTACACACCAAGTCGCTCGGTCCTTTTCGGCGATCAGGACTTCTGAGTCATGAGCGTGGGAAGGAAAACGTTCAGTGCCCACCCCCCACCCCCCTCGTCCTCCTTACCCGCCGCCCGGCGGGGTTCCGGAGGAATCCGACGAAGGTCTCGCCGGCCGGCTCCGGGGCCGCCCGGACGGCGAGGCCGCTCCCTCCGTCGCGCTGCTGATGGCGCGGCACTGGCAACCGGCCCACGAGTACGCGGTGATCTGCCTCGCCTCCCCCGGGACCGCCGCCGACATGGTCACCGCCGCCGCCTTCCACCAGGTCCTCGACCGGCTGGCGCTGGGCGAGCCGGGCACCGCCCTTCGCCCCAGGCTCCTCGTCGCCGTCCGGGACGCGGTGCGGCAGTGGTCGGCCGACGAGCGAATAGCGAGCGTTCTGCCGGAGCTGGGGAAACCCGCGGGCGGGCGCGGTATGCGTACCGCGAAGTCCATGACGCCCGAAAATCGGAAACTCGCCGATCGGTCATTCCAGGCACTTCCGGGACTTGCCCGATGCCTGCTCTGGCATACCGAGGTGGAGGCCGAGCCGGTAAGCGTGCCCGCCGGCCTGTTGGGCATGGATACCGTTACCGCCTCGGTTGCCCTCGAACAAGCGCGTGATAAATTCCGCGAAGGTTGTGTACATGCTCATCGGGAACTCGCGCCGACGAAGGATTGCCGGTTCTACAACCGCCTCCTTGACGTCCCGATTCGCCGGGGCGGTGCCTTGCTGCCGGATGTGCAGCAGCATCTGACGGAGTGCCGCTACTGCCGTAACGCCGCCGAACAACTGAGCCATTTCGAGGGCGGGCTGGGCTTACTCATCGCCGAGGCGGTGCTCGGCTGGGGCGCGCGCCGCTATCTTGACACCAGACCGGGGCGTACCAAGTCCGACGGACCTCGCGCACGCGGCTCCGCGCGGCACGGCGCCGGACGACGCGGTCTGCTGTCGCGGATCCCCGCGCAGGTTCGCAGGCCGCCCGGCGGACCGCGTTCCTCGCGGACGCTGCTCACGGGAGTCGGCCTGGCCTCGGCCGGGCTGATCGCGATCATGCTCGCGGCGGGACTGCTGTCCGACGACGACGGGGCCGACCCGGCCGCATCCGCCACCGGCGGCGGCACCGGATCCCAGCTGCCCCCGGCCGTGTCCTCCGCACCGCCCGGCACGGCCCAACTCCCCAACGCCCCGCGGCAGACCAGATTGCGCAACGCCGACGCCGACCTGTGCCTCGACATCCGGGGCGAGCCGAAGGAGGGGGCCGGGACCAGGCTGGCCGAGTGCTCGGCCGACGACACCCAGCAGTGGTCGTACGAGAAGGACGGCCGGCTGCGCAGCGTGGTGGAACCCGATCTGTGCCTGGACTCGCACGTGGACGCCGGCGTGGTGATCCTCGGCAAGTGCGCCGACGAGGACTCCGAACGGGCCGACGACGTGCGTTACGACCTCACCGTGCGGGGCGAGTTGCTGCCCCGCTGGGACGAGCAGCTCGCCCTGGCGGCCACGACGGCGGACGCCGACGCCGAGATCGTCGTCAAGGTCCGCGAAGGCTCCGACGCCCAGCGCTGGCTCACCGATCCGGCGACATCGGCGAGCCCCGGGTCGCTGTCGAGCGCGGAGGCCGAGACGCCTGGGGCGCGGTCGGTGCGGTTGGGGGAGGAGAGGGCGTAGGGCGGGGTGGGGCGCCTCGCGCCGAGCGCTCTCGGCGGCCGGGGCCGGCGGTTCCGACGGTCCCTGCGGCCGGGGCGCTCACCGCTGATGCGTGCTGGGGCCGGGGGCCGGGACGGTGGGAGGCGTGGGGCGACTTGCCCTGAGCCGCCCCACCGCCCCACCGTCCCGGCCTCCGCGCCTCCGCGCCTCCGCGCTCAGCGGAGAGGCGCCGGGCCCAGCTGCCAGGAGCAGGGCCGGCCCTAGCCGCATCCCCGGGCTCCCACGCTCCCGTGAACCCCCTAGTTCACGACATCCCGAGGCGCCCCGCCCGAGAGGAAGTCCGTCACGTTCTGGACGGCGGCCAGGGCGATGCGGACGAGGGTTTCGCGGGTGACGCCGCCGACGTGGGGGGACAGCACCACGTTCGGGGCGCGGAGCAGGCGCAGGGCCGGGATGGGGGGTTCGGGGTCGAAGACGTCGATGCCCGCCCCTGCCACGGCGCCCTTCTCCAGAGCGTCCGCGAGGGCGTCCTGGTCGATCAGGGCGCCGCGCGCGGTGTTGATCACGAACGCCGTCGGCTTGAGGAGCGCCAGCCGCTCGGCGTTCAGCAGGAGCGGGGTCTCGTCGGTGAGCGGGGTGTGCAGGGAGACGTAGTCGGAGGTCCGCAGCAGGTCGGCGAGCGGGACATGACGGGCGCCGCCGAACTCGGCCTCCGTCTCCGGCGGCAGCCGGCGCCGTCCGGCGTAGACGACGCTCATGTCGAACGCGGCGGCGCGGCGCGCGACTTGCCGGCCGATCTGGCCCAGGCCCACGATCCCGAGCGTCTTGCCGGACAGTTCGGTCAGCGAGTGCTGGAGCCGGGGGAGTGCCCAGTCGGCCTCGACGAGCGCGGTGTGGGCGGGAACGATCTGCTTGGCCAGCGCGAGCATGAGGGCGAAGGTCTGCTCGGCCACGTTCTGCGCCTCGGCGCCGCTGGAGCCGATGTTGCACACCCGCACTCCGCGCTCGCGCGCCGCCTCCACATCGACGTAGTCGAAGCCGTGGCTCGCGCACTGCACGAGCTCCAACTCCGGTGCGGCGGCGAGGTGTTCGCCGGTCACCGGGGCGAGGGCGGTGATGACGACGTGCGCCGAGCGCAGCGCGGCCGGGTCCTCGTCGGCCGCCTCGACGACGGTGACGTTCGCGCCCTCGGGGAAGAGGGTGGCCAGTCCGGCTCCGATGTCCCGCCCGCCCACGTGCGGCGAGATGACGGCGAGGACGTTCTTCGTGACGGTCATACGGAATCCTCGATGAGGTCGGCGGGGCCGATCGTGGCGGGGGTGGCGTGCCCGGACAGGGCGAGGGTGAGGTCGAGTTCGGCCAGCAGGCAGCGGATGACGTGCTCGACGCCCGCCTGTCCGTCGAGGCCGAGCCCGTACACGTACGGCCGTCCGAGGAGCACCGCCCGCGCGCCGAGCGCGAGGGCCTTGAAGATGTCGTCGCCGGTGCGCACGCCGCTGTCGAACAGCACGGTCATCCGGTCGCCGACCGCCGCCACCACCCGGGGGAGAGCATCGGCCGCTCCGACGGAGCCGGCGACCTGGCGTCCGCCGTGGTTGGAGACGACGACGCCGTCCATCCCGGCGTCGGCCGCCGCGCGGGCGTCGTCCGGGTGCACCACGCCCTTCAGGACGATCGGGCCGTCCCAGTTCTCCCGCAGGAACGCCAGGTCCGGCCAGGTCTTCGCGGGGTCCGAGAACATGCCGACGAAATGCATGACGGCCGCGTTCGGATCCTCGTGCACGGGCTTGGCCAGGCCCGCCTGGAAGGCCGGGTCGGAGAAGTAGTTGGCGGTGCCCACGCCATGCAGGAACGGCAGATACGCCTGGTCGAGGTCGCGCGGTCGCCAGGCCAGCATCGGCGTGTCCAGGGTGACGACGAGGGCGGTGAACCCGGCTGCCTTCGCCCGGTTCAGGAAACTCCGCGCCACCTCCGGGTCCTTCGGCCAGTACAGCTGGAACCAGCGTTCGGCGTCCCCCATCGCCTCCGCGACCTGCTCCATGGGGGTGCTGGACGCCGAGGACAGGGTGAACGGCACGCCCTGCGCGGCGGCTGCCCGCGCCGCCGCGCACTCGGCGTCCGGGTGCATGATCGACAGCACGCCGACCGGCGCCAGCGCCAGCGGAGCGGGCAGGGCGCGGCCCAACACCTCCACGGACAGGTCCCGTTCGTGTACGTCCCGCAGCATGCGTGGCACTATCCGGCGCCGCCGCGGCGCCTCCCGGTTGGCGCGGGCGGTGCTGCCGTCGCCGGCGCTGCCCGCCACATAGCCGACGGGACCGGGACCGAGGCGCTGCTCGGTCAGCTCCTCCAGCCGGGTCAGATCGGTGGGCAGCCGGGGTACGACGCCCGTCATGCCGTTCAGATAGATCTCGTACTGGAAGTCCGCCCAGTGCTTGCCCATGCGTAGGCCCCGCCTCTCGTCACTGAGAACGCGCTGTACGCCGACCATACCGACCGGTAGGCGGGGGAGTGGATCAGGGGCTCGCCACCGACTCGCGCAGGATGCGTGCCAGTTCGCGGGGCTGGGAGAACATCGGCCAGTGGCCGGTGTCCAGGGTCACGAGTTCCCAGCGGTCGCTCTTGAGGAGTTCGGCTGCGGCGGGCATCGGCTCGTCGCCGTCGAGCAGGCACTTGATGTAGAGGCCCGGCAGCTCACTGAGCGGGCGTGGCATCACCGCCGGTTCGGTCAGCGTGGCGCCCGGGTGCGGGGTGGCGCCCACGATGCGGGCGATCTGCTCGTCCGTCAGGCCCTGGCCCGCGTAGTCGTCCGCCGCGAGGGGCGGCCAGACGCCGCCGCCGGCCTCGATCGCCGCCCGCACGTCGTCGCTCGGCCAGCCCGACAGGAACGACTCCCCGTCGACCGCGGCATTGGCGTCGACCAGCACCACATGCCTCAGCCGGTCCCCGATCCGCTCGGCCGCCTGCCCGACGGGAATCCCGGAATAGCTGTGCCCGACGAGGACGACGTCCCGCAGACCGAGGCGCTCGACCTCCGCCACGATGTCCTGGACGTGCGTCTGCTGCCCGGCGGTGACACCTGCCTTCTCGGCGAGGCCGGACAGCGTCAGCGGATGGGCGTCGTGCCCGGCCGCGCGCAACTCGCGCGCCACCTCGTCCCACGCCCAGGCACCGAGCCACGACCCCGCCACCAACACGAAATGAGTCATGCCCGCAACGTAGTCGACGGGTCTGACAATGCCCCGTCGTCGCCGGAAGCACCCGGCCCCGTGATCGGCGCCACGGGAACCTCGACGGTACGGGACAGCCGCGCACCCTCGGGGCCGTAGACCGCCCGCGGCTCGGGGAACAGCCGCAGCAGTGTCAGGAACAGGACGGCGGCGACGGCCAGGGACAACGGCAGGCTGATGTCCACCCCGTTCGCGAGATCGCCCAGCGGTCCGACGAACTGGCCCGGGATGTTGGTGAACAGCACGCCCAGCAGTGCCGCCACCCACCACGCGGTCATGCCGCGCCAGTTCCAGCCGTGCGCGAACCAGTAACGGCCGCCGCGCTGACGGCGGTTGAAGACCTGAAGGGCGTCGGGGTCGTACCAGCCGCGCCGGGTCCAGTAGCCCAGCATCATCACGACCATCCACGGCGTGGTGCAGGTGATGATCATGGTGGCGAAGGTCGAGATCGACTGCACCAGGTTCAGCCCGAACCGTCCGATGAAGATGAACGCGATCGACAACGCGCCGACCAGCAGCGTCGCCTGTACCCGCGACAGCCGCGGGAACACCGAGGAGAAGTCGAGTCCGGTCCCGTACAGCGCGGTCGTGCCCGTCGCCATGCCGCCGATCAGCGCCAGGAGACACACCGGCAGGAAGTACCAGCCGGGCGAGATCGCCAGCAGGCCGCCCACGAAGTCGGGGGCGCCCGGGTCGACGTATTCAGGGACCTTCGTGGCGATGATGCTCGCCGTCGCCAGGCCGAACACGAACGGCAGCAGCGTCGCGATCTGCGACAGGAACGCGGCGCCGATCACCTTGCGGCGCGGGGTGCTCGCAGGGATGTAGCGCGACCAGTCGCCGAGGAACGCCCCGAAGGAGACCGGGTTGGACAGCACGATCAGAGCCGCGCCGATGAAGGACGGCCAGAACAGCGACTGGGTCGCCGTGTCCGCGGAGTCGGTGAAGACGCCCGTGTACGACGGGTCGAAGTCACCGGCGAACGCGACCACGCCGAGCAGGAACAGCACGCTCGCCGCGGGCACGGCGACCTTGTTGACGAACAGCATGAAGCGGAACCCGTACACGCACACCGCGAGAACCAGCCCCGCGAACAGGGCGTACGCGACGACGTACGACAGGTCGCCGCGCGGCAGGCCGAAGAGCCGGTGGGCGCCGCCGACCAGGGCGTCACCCGAGCTCCACACCGAGATGGAGAAGAACGCGACGGCCGTCAGCAGGGACAGGAACGAGCCGACCACGCGGCCGTGCACACCGAGGTGCGCGGAGGACGAGACGGCGTTGTTGGTGCCGTTGACCGGTCCGAACACAGCCATGGGGCACAGGATCAGCGCACCCGCGACGACCCCGAGGAGTGTGGCCGCGAGGCCCTGCCAGAAGGAGAGGCCGAACAGGATCGGGAAGGCGCCGAGGACACAGGTGGAGAAGGTGTTGGCGCCGCCGAAGGCGAGGCGGAACAGGTCCAGCGGGGAGGCGCTGCGTTCGGCGTCGGGGATGCGGTCGACGCCATGGGTCTCGACCTCGGTCAAGGAGGGGGCGGGGGAGGGGTGTTGGGCCGGTGAGGCCGCTGGGAACTGTGGGGGCAAGGGATGGGCTCCAGCGTGGGCGGGGCGGTGGAGCGCGTTGTGGCGCGGCGGGGCCGACGGCCGGTGCCGGGCGCTGCCGCTGGGGTGTGCGGGCAGCGCGGATGCCGTCCTCTCGGGGGTCTGCAGACGGTAAAGCGCTCCGCGGGAGCCGCACCAGAGGACGGTTCATCCATCTTCGGTGCCGTGACTGGACGAAACCTCCATCAGTCGCCGTCCTCGGGTGCCTTCTCCGCGTCCGTGTCCGGTGTGTCCGGCCCTTGTGCCCGCACCCGCTGGACGTTCTCCAGTGACTCGCGCAGTTCGGTGAGCCAGTCGTCCGTGTGCCGCTGGACGAGGCGTACGCACCAGGCGAGGGCGTCGCTGCGGCTGCGGGCGACGCCGCCGGCGATCAGGGTGTCGAGGACCTGTCGCTCGGGCTGACGGAGCCGGGTCATCACGGGGGCGGCGATGTGCGTGAACATGGCGCGCTCACCGTCGCACTCCACGCCCCAGGAAACCTTTCTGCGGAATCGGTGCTCCGCCTCGCGGGCCACCTCGATCCGGGTCTCCCGGGTGCGCTCCCGGAACTCCTGGATGCGGCCCTCCACGGCTGCCTCCCGCTCGGCTGCCGAGCCGCCCCCGGCCGGCTGAGGTGCGGGAATGCGGCCGATCACGGTGATCTCCTCGCGGTCGACCGTGACCTCGGTCAGCTCCTCGAAGAGGTCGTCGGGCAGGCGGCCGGCGAACCAGCCGCGCAGCTTCTCTCGTTGCTCGTTGGTAATCATGTAATCACGATTACTCGGTCCGACCATGAACACAAGGGACGCCGGGGCGTGTCAGCCGAGGGCTCAACCGGAATGTTTCAGGCCTATTAATGAGCGTGCGAGATCAAGCCACTCGACGACTTGGAACGATCAAGAACCGCCAGGTTTCGGCGTTGGAACGTTCGAACTCCGTTACTTCACGCCACTGCTTCAATACGCAAGGTTACTGAAACTCGTGGTGTCGATGTGAGTTTCGGCGCCGGACTCGGCAGACTCCCGCTCGTCGCTTCGGCACCGATCGCGCCGGAGTCGTCACACCCTGTAACTCAAGCGGAAGGATGCACACAATGCGGAACACCGCGCGCTGGGCAGCGACCCTCGCTCTCACGGCCACCGCCGTCTGCGGACCCCTCACCGGATCCGCCCTGGCTGCCCCGGACCCTGCGCCCGCCTCCCTGTACGCCCCGTCGGCCCTGGTGCTCACCCTGGCCCACGGTGATGACGCCACCATGACGACACCGGTGCGTGCCGTCACCCTGAGCTGCGCCCCGACCTCCTCCGGCACACATCCCGACGCCGCCTCGGCGTGCGGGGAGCTGCGCAGTGTGGGCGGGAACTTCGACGCCCTCGGGAGTAGAGACGGGGTGCTGTGTACCAAGCAGTACGACCCTGTGCTCGTCACGGTCGACGGGGTCTGGCAGGGCCAGCGCGTCTCCTATCAGCGCACCTTCGCCAACGAGTGCGTGAAGAGCTCCTACGGGACCAGTCTCTTCGCGTTCTAGGGGACCGGGATCGCACGGCCTCGTGCAGTTCGGCAGCGGCTCGCGGATGGGGAGTGTGAGCCTGCCGAAGAGGCCCCGGCGATCTCGCACCGGGGGTCGGCCGGGCGGAGTGGGGCCGCCCGGTCGGCACCTCGGATCTTTACCGAACGACCGACTTCCCGGGGGATACGGGTGATCGTCGCCGTGGGGGCATACGATCACCCGTCTTCCCCGGGGACCCCCTCGTTGCCGGGGATCCCCTCTTCGTCGGGGATCCCCGGCAACAGCGCAAACCGGTCCAGCAGGCCGGCACCGCGCAACAGCCGCCGTATACGCGGTGCGTCCGATACGACCCGCAGGCGTCCGCCGCGGTACCTGGCGCGCGTTTCGGCCCGGCACAGGACACGCAGTCCCGAGCAGTCGAAGAAGTCGACCTGCCGCAGATCGACCAGCACATCCGACTCCGGTCGCGCCGTCGCCTCGTCCAGGTGCTCGCTGACCAGCGCCGCCGTCGCCAGATCGATCTCACCCGTCACCTCGACCACGGTGAACGGGCCGTGTCTGCGGGTGCGGGCATGGGTGTTCGCCGTGGGCGGCGCTGACCGGGACAAGCCCGCGGCCAGATCCTCGGTCGGATGGGAGGCGCGGTCGTCGGCGTCCGGCGTCATGTCCGCTCCACCTCGGCAAGGGGCGCATTGATCAGGGTAGTTACCCGGGGCCGGGCGTGAGCATCCCTGCGGCACCGCGTGCAAGACGCGGTTCACTCGACGTGCTGAATTTCATCCAAGACGGTTGACTTCGCGTGCGCGGACTCAGCGCTCCTTGGTCCGGTCGCGATGGCTGGTATCGCACCACGGGTAGCGGCGGCTGCGCCGGCAGGTGCACAGGGCCACGCGGAAGCGGTCGGAGGAGACGATCGTGCCGTCCTCCAGCTCCACCTCGACCGGGCCCTCCACCAGGAGAGGGCCTTGGCGCTGGACCTTGATCCGGCGCGGCTCGTCAGACCGGGAGTTCGGCACGGACCACCACCAGCTCTTCCCTCTGATCCGGGGCGGACAGCAGGCCGTGCTGCCGCAGCCAGTCCTCCCGCGTGCGCAGCACCGGGCCGAACGGGACGACGCGACGCCGGGTCACGGAAGCCTTCAAGCCTGCGTCGCGCAGATGCGACACGGTCCGCCCGGGGCGGCTGAGCACCGATTGCACCACCAGGAGGACCCCGCCCGGACGCAACAGGGCGGGCGCCTCCAGACAGATCCGGTCGAGGACGAGCCGCCCGTCCCGGCCCGCGTCCCACGCCCGCGCCGCACCCTGCGGCGCGCGGCCCGTGTCGGGTGCGGGGACATACGGCGGATTGGCCAGGATGAGATCGAAGGACTGCCCGCGCACCGGCGTGAAGAGGTTGCCGTGCAGGATGCGGACATGGAGACGGGCCATCCAGGCGTTCAGTTGCGCCGTGCAGACCGCCCGCCACGACACGTCCACCGCGGTCACCCGCGTGCCGCGCCGCGCCGCCTCGATCGCCAGCGCGCCCGAACCGGTCCCCACGTCGAGGACGTCCGCGCCGTCCGGCAGCGGCTCCTCGAGCAGGGCGTCGACGAGCAGGTCGGTGTCTTCCTGAGGGGTGTACACACCCGGCGGCACCAGTGGCTTCACGGCGCCCGGGTACCCCGGCATTCAGGAACTAAGGGGTATATCGGAACGTTGGTGGTGATCGCGGAGCGACGATCGTCCCGCGCGCCAGGCGTCGAGCACCTGCTCGGCGAAGCGGTCCTCCAGGTAGCCGGTGACGTCGATGCCGAAGGCGACGTCGGGCGCGAGGTGCGGCTCCTCGGCGAGCAGACCTGCGATGACGTCCTGGCGCACGACCTGTTCGTGCACCGCGTCAGCCTCGACATGCTCGTCGTAGAAGTGCTCGGCGGCGGGCCCGGCGCCCGTGCGGCGCATCGCCTCCGCCAGCCGCCGGGATGCCGGCGACGAGGTGATCTCGACGGCCGCGAAATGACCGACGAGCGCTCCGCGCAGTGCCCGGTGCAGTCCGAGCAGGGACATCAGGTTGACCGTGGCCAGGGCTTGGGCGGTCGCCTCGTCGACATACCGGCCGTACGTCGTGTCCAGGCCGAGGTCCGTCATCAGGTCGGCGAAGAGGCGTGCGTGGACGCGGTCGGGGCGGCCGCCGCCGTACTCGTCGAACTCCACCGCCGCCATGCCGGCCTTCGCCCTGCCCCACAGCCGGGGCAGCACCCAGGCGTGCGGGTCCGCCTCCTTGAGGTGGTACAGGGAGCGCTGGGCCACGTATTCGCGCACCTGCCACAACTCGCCCTCGGTGCAGAGGTAGTGGCTGACACCGGTGCCGTCGACGGGTTCGACGAGGAGGTCGGCCAGCGCGTCCTCGACGCTGTCGTGGGCGGCGGTGTCCGCGCGCAGGGCCGTCAGGAACCGGTGCTCCAGTGCCGCACGGACACGCAGCAGCTCGGGGTCCCACTCGTGGTCCTCGGGCACGCCGGCGAAACCGCGGTAGTGCAGCTCGTAGCAGAGGTAGAGGGCCAGCTGGAGATCGTCGCCGTAGACGTCCGTGCGCGCGACGTCCAGGCGCCGGGGCGGTGGCCCGTCACCCCGCAGATACTCCTCCACGGCGGCGGAAACGCCGCCCCGCGCGGACGGCAGCCGGGGCCCCTCGCCGCCGCCTGCCCTACGGACGTCGGGTGCCATGGTCGCCGAGTACCCGTTGGGTGCAGGGCCACCCGTACGACCATCCGTCCGACCGGGCGGGCCGAGCCGCCGCCGCCGGCGAGGACCACGGCCGGGGCCCGCCGCGAGCGCCGGTGTCCGGCTGCTCCTGTGACTGCTTGCTGCCGTCGGGCACGGGTGTCTCCGCCTCACTCGTCGTGTTCAGCTGGTCGCGGGTGCGATCCGTAGGGGCACCGGGTCGGCGCGGGCGTCCTCCTCGTCGAGGCGGGCCACCTCCGCCCACCAGGACGCGCCATCCTCGATGTGCCGCAGCATGATTCCCTCGCGGATCGCCCACGGGCAGACCGTGACCGTTCTGAGGCCGGTCAGCTTCATCGCCGTGTGCGCCACGACCGCGCCGGCCAGGCTCTGTTCGGCGCGCGGCGCGGAGATGCCGGGGAGCAGGGCGCGTTCGGTGACGGGCAGCGCGGCCAGGCGGCCGACGGCCTCGCGCAGGGCGGAGCGCTCCAACCGCCGTTCCACGAACGGCCCGTGGCGTCCGGGTGCCGCCCCGCACAGGCGGCCGAGCTGCTGGAACGTGCGCGAGGTGACCGCCGCCGTGCGCGGTCCCTCCCAGCGGATCCGGGCCGCGACGTCGCGCAGTTGATGGCGGACCTTGCGGCGCAGCTCCCGTACCTGTGCCGCCGTCGGCGGGTCCTCGCCGGTGAAGAACTCATGGGTCAGCCGGGCCGCGCCGAGCGGCAGTGACGCCACGAAGTCGGGCAACCGGCCGCGCCCGAAGGCCACTTCGAGTGAGCCGCCGCCGATGTCCAGCAGCGCGAGCGGCCCCGACCGCCAGCCCATCCACCGTCGCGCGCCGAGAAACGTGAGCTCGGCCTCCAGCTCGCCGGGCAGCGTGCACAGGCTCACCCCGGTCCGTGTCCGCACCGTACGCAGTACGTCCTGTCGGTTCGGGGAGGCACGCACCACGGCGGTCGCGAAGGCCAAGGGAGCGCTCGCGCCCCATCTGTGCGCAGTGCGGTGCGCCGCCGCGACGGCGTCGGCCAACTGCCCGACGCACTCCTCGGGGATGGCCTCCCCGGGCCTGACCTGCTCCGACAGCCTCAGCCGCCACTTGGCGGTGTGTACCGGCAGCGGCACCCCGTCCGCCGCATCGGCCACTACGAGCCGCACCGTTTTCGACCCCACGTCCACCACGCTGATTCGCATGAATGCGGAAGTACCCGTTTCCTCGTGCAGCCAACGGGGTCAGCCACCGCGCGCCGTCGCCAATGACACAAGCGCCGCACTCCGGAGCCCGCATATTCCTTGACTGGAATATAACCGCCGAGGCATATTGGAGCCATGGCCGACGCCTCGCTCTGGACCGCCCTCGCCGATCCGCACCGACGGGCCATCGTCGCGCTGCTCCTGGAGCGGCCCCGGCCCGTCGGCGAGATCGTGGAGGCATGCGGGCTGAGCCAGCCGAGCACCTCCAAGCACCTGAAGGTGCTGAGGGAGGCGGGCCTGGTGCAGGTCAGGCAGGACGCGCAGCGCCGCGTCTACGCCCTGGATCCCGTGCCCATCGCCGAGCTCGACGCCTGGCTGGCCCCGTATCGAAGGCTGTGGAACACCAGCCTGGACAGGCTGGGCCGCCGCCTCGACGAGACGTCGGTCGACCCCGAGGAACCCACCACGAAGGACTGATCCACCATGACCGCCGACCTCACCGGCACCTTTCTGCCCCTGGAGGACGGCCGCCCGGCCGTCCGCTTCAGCCGAACCTACGACCATCCCGTCGAGCGCGTCTGGCAGTTCGTGACCGCCGCCGACGAACTCGCCCACTGGTTCCCCTCGCGCGCCGAGATCGAGCTGCGCCCCGGCGGCACCATCAAGTTCGGAGGCGACCCGAACATGGAGGACTCCACGGGCCGGGTGATCGCCGTCGACGCGCCCCGGCACCTGTCCTTCGAGTGGGGCGGCGACGAGGTCCACTTCGACCTGGAGGCTCTGGACGAGGGGCGCACCCGCTTCACGCTCACCAACGTCCTGGTCGCCGAGAACACCGCCGCCCGCAACGGCGCCGGCTGGGAGGTCTGCCTGGCCGCCCTCGACGCGCACGCGCGCGGCGAGCGTTTCGAGGGGCCGCACGCCGGGGCCGGTGCGCCCTGGAAGGAGTTCTACGACGGCTATGTGGCCGCAGGTCTGCCCTCCGGCGCTCCGGTCCCGGGCCTGGACGCCTGAGCGCGATCAGTCCGTCGTGTTCGTCGTGGCAGGCGCGCAACTGCTCCCGGCGCTCGGGATTCTCAGCTCCGTGAGGTAGTCGTCCACGGCGTCACGGGTGCAGTCGCTGCGGCCGTAGACACTGTGTCCGGCGCCTTCGTACGGCAGCAGGACGGTCTTCCCGCGGGTCTGGCGGTGCACGTTGGCCGCCCACGAGAAGTGGTTCGCCGGGTCGTGCCGCGCATGCAGCATGAGGATCCTGGGCGCGTCGGTGATGCGCAGGCGGTGCTGCGGGTTGTTCACCTCGCCGGGCCAGCCGATGCAGCCGGCCACCGCGGGATGCACGCGTGGTGTGCCGCGCATGTGCGGTGCGGCCCGCATCTCGGCCCGGGTCAGCCTGGCGTACTCCGGGTAGTCCTTCGCGCGGAAGCGCCAGTCCTGGCAGAAGACCGCGTAGAACGGTTCCGCTTGCGTCTGCTCGTCCGCGCCCGGCGGGGTCGACGGCCGGACCTGCCGAGGCTGCACGGATGGCTGCCGCTCGGGCGGTTCCTGCGCGTCGAGGCCCGCCACATAGGTGGCCAGTTCCTCCCGGTCCGGGCCGTAGAACATCCTGAAGACGTTGAACGTGATCTCGTGCGCGGTCAGGACCCGGTCCGGATGCTCCGGATCGCGGATCTCCCCCCGGTCCGCCCGGGCGAGCAGGCCGTCCCACACGCCCGTGACGTCACGGCCGTGCAGGGCGCAGGAGCTGGTGCGGTCGCACCACTTCACCCACTCCTGGAACGAGTCCTCGGCGGCGGCAGCGGAGGAGACGAGGAACTCCCGGGCGCCGAGGCTGTGGTCGATGTTCGCGGTGAGCGCCATGGACCGGATCCGGTCGCCGTACTCCTCCGCGTACTGCTCGCCGATCAAGGTGCCATAGGAGTGGCCGAAGTAGTTGATCTTCTTCTCGCCTAGTGCCCTGCGCAGCGCGTCCATGTCCCGGACGACGCTCAAGGTGTCTGCGTGGTCGAAGAGCGGACCGGTGTGCCGCCGGCAGTCCTCGCGCAACGCGCGGTTGTGATCGGCGAGCCGATCGAACTCCGCCTGGTTGCGGGGGTAGACCGACGGTTGTCGGCGCAGCAGTTCGGTGGAGCACATCACCGGGTGGCTGCGGCCGACGCCCCGCGGGTCGAACCCGACGATGTCGAACCTCTCCTGGATGCCCGGACTGAAGTGGGACTTGGCCTCGTCCACGGCGAAGTCCACACCCGAAGCGCCCGGTCCGCCCGGGTTGACCAGCAGCACGCCGACCCGGCGGGCCGGATCGGTGGCCTTGCGGCGGGCCACCGCGAGATCGAACGTCTCGCCCGACGGTCGGGCCCAGTCGACCGGCAGGCGCAGCGTTCCGCATTCCGCCGTGGCGTCCTCGGGACACGGTTTCCAGCCGATCGCCTGCTGCTTCGTCGACTTCGTGCCGGGCGGCTCGGGTTGCGCCGCCGCCACGCTCGGCGTCGACGCTCCGGTGAGCGATCCGGCGAGTAATCCGGCGGCGAGCACTCCGGTGAGCCCTCTGATTCGTGGGTGCATGAAGTCCTTCCAAGGGTCCTGCGAACGGATCACGGGAATGCCCGCATGATCGAACGTGGCAGTGATCCACTCGGGGTCACAACCGTTCAGGACAGGAATCAGGGAAGGCACCGGGGCGTGGTCGGGGTCGTGTGGGGGAGATGCCTCAGGGGTTGCCGACCGAACCCCTGAGACCGCCCCGGACTTGCTACGGCTCCGGCCCGACCCACGGATCACGCCATCTGGCGCCGAACCAGCTCGTGCAGCCGCCCGTGCGTGTCCGCCAGCAGTTGCGCGGGCGGGCCCTGCTGGGCGACCTTGCCGTCCTCCATCACGATCACACGGTCGGCGTCCAGCACCGTGGACAGACGGTGCGCGATGACGATGCGGGTGGCGTTGAGGGCCTTGGTGCTCTCGATGACCGTGCGCTGCGTCTCGTTGTCGAGGGCGCTGGTCGCCTCGTCGAAGAAGAGGATGCGTGGGCGGCGGATCAGGGCCTGGGCGATCATCAGACGCTGCCGCTGCCCGCCGGAGATCGCGCCGCTGCCCGACACGATGGTGTGCAGCCCCATCGGCATCCGCTTGATGTCCTCCGCGAGCCCCGCCATCTCGGCCGCCGCCATCGCCTCCTCCGGCGTGTACGGCTCCGTACCGCAGATGACGTCCAGGATGGACCCGGTGAACGGCTGCGCGTGCTGGAGCACGACCCCGCACTGCCGTCGTACGGCCGACTGGTCGAGCGCCGCCAGGTCCTGACCGTCGTACAGCACACTGCCCGAGACCGGCTTGTCGAAGCCGATCAGCAGCCTGAGCAGCGTCGACTTGCCGCAACCGCTGGGGCCGACGATCGCCACGAACTCGCCCGACCGCACGTCGAACGAGACGTCGTCGAGGACGAGGGGGCCGTCGTCCGAGTACCGGAAGGACAGGCGGCGCGCCTCGATCGCACCGGTCAGCGGGCCCGGCCGGGTGCTCGCCGTGCGCACCTCGGGCGTAGCCTCGAGCACCGGCTTGATCTCCTCGAACAGCGGCAGCGCGGCCACCGCCGAGACGAACGCTCCGGTCAGCTGGGTGACCGAGGTCAGCAGCATCGTCACCGAGGTGTTGAAGGTGAGGAACGCCGCCGCCGACATCGAGCCGCGCGCCGGACCGGCGAGCAGCATGAACATCAGCAGCGTGCACAGCGGCAGATACACCGCACCCAGCACCGTGGTGAGGTTCTTGATCCGCCCCACCTTCTGCTGGAGCTCCCGGCTGCGCGCGAACTGGTCCGCCCACGCCCCGTAGGCGTAGTTCTCGGCCGCCGCAACACGCAGCTTCGGCAGCCCGCGCAGCGTCTGGAACGCCTGGTTGTTCAGCTTGTTGCTCAGCACCACCAGCCGCCGCTGCCAGCGCACCTGCCACAGCCCGAGCCCCAGGAACACCCCCGCGATGACGACGAGCATGCCGATCGCCGCCAGCGCCATCGGCACGCTGTACCAGAACAGCAGCGACAGGTTCATCGCGCCGACCGTCACCGACTGCGCGACGACCGGGCCGACCCCGGCCATCAGGCGGCGGATCGAGCTGATGCCCATGGCCTGGCTCGCCAGCTCACCGGTCGAGCGCTCGGTGAAGAACTTCGTCGGCAGCCGCAGCAGCCGGTCCCACAGGGCCGGTTGAAGCGTCGCCTCGATACGGCCCTCCAGGCGCAGGATCGTCATGTTCTGCAACAGCATGAACGCCGCGGCCACGACACTGCTGATCATCACGGCCAGACAGAACTGCACGATCAGATCGGTCTGCGCCTTCGGCACGAACTCGCCGAGCACCTTGCCCGTCGCGACCGGCACCAGCGCACCGATCGCGACCGTGACCAGGCCGCTGATCAGGAGGTTCGTCAGATCGCCGCCCGTGCCACGCATGCTGAACCGCAGCAGCCGCAGCGGGCTCAACGCGCGATCGGGCAGCGGCCGGTAGAACATCACCGCACGCGGCTCGAACTCCTCCGCGTTGGCCTTCTCGATCGGTGTCTCACGGCCGGTCGCCGGATGCACGGAGACATAGCCGCCGCGCCGCCACAGCAGCGCCACCGGCGCACCCGACAGTGCCCGGTGACCCACCAGCGGGCCCACGTTGTCCCGCCACCAGGGCCCGTCCAGCCGTACGGCCCGGGTGCGCACGCGCGACGCGATGGCCACCCGCTCGACCGGGTCGAGCCGGTCGCTCTCGGTGCCGCTCTGCGCGGGCTCGGCCAACGTGATCCCGGCCGCCTGCGCGACCAGCTTGCAGGCCGCGTAGCTGGCGTCCGCGTCGGCGGCCGTCGTGCGCTTGTCGCTGCGCTTGCCGATCGACGCCAGCAGCGTCCGGTCGGCCTGGGCGCGTACCGCCTCGCCGGCCTTGATGCCCTCCGCCGTGCGCGACTCGTGAGTGCGCTCCACCTGCTCGATCCAGCGGTCCAGCGTGGTCAGCAGGCGGTACTGCTGGTCGACCATGGACTGCCAGACCGCCGGGTCCATCAGCAGATCGGCGGCGGCCTCGGCGCCGTACAGCGAGCCGTACTGCACACTGCCCGGCGGCACCTGCATCCAGAAGACGTCGTCGTCGGTGACCTCGGCCGCCCGTTCGGTGGCCATGGGTGCCTGGAAGAGGATGGTGAGGCTGCGTCCGACGCCCAGGGCGAGGGCGTACTCCAGCGGGCTCGTCTGCGGCGGGACGTACTGCGGGTTGCCGTACTCGTCGTAGGACCAGGTCTGCGTGTGCGCGGGCTGGTGCAGCTCGCGCAGCCCGATGCGGTGCACGACGCAGTCCCTGAGCGGGCGGGCCACCAGGGTGTGCTGCGGTCCCGGGACCGGGCCGAGCAACAGGGAGCCCGCCTCCAGGCGGCCGAGGTGGTGCCAGTGGCCCTGCTGCCCGGCGTCGACCGCGAACAGGTCGACGGCGCCGGACGCGACCAGCCACAGCACCTGCGGGCCTTCGAGGTCGAGTCGGTTGTGCCCGGCGCAGTCGATGCGCGTGCCCATCTGCCCGAGCGCGTTGAGAACGAGGTCACCCTCGTGGACGGAGGTCATCTCACCGCTCCTTGACCAGTGCCGCGTACGCGCCGCCGCGTGCCACCAGGTCCTCGTGCCGGCCGCGTTCCACGATCGCGCCGTGCTGGAGTACGACGATCTCGTCGCTGTCGCGCACGGTGCTGAGCCGGTGCGCGATCACCACACAGGCACAGCCGCGCTTGCGCAGGTTGTCCATCACGATCTGTTCGGTCTCGGCGTCCAGCGCGCTCGTCACCTCGTCCAGCACCAGGATGCTCGGCCTGCGCACCAGCGCCCGCGCGATCTCCAGGCGCTGGCGCTGCCCGCCGGAGAAGTTGCGGCCGTCCTGCTCGACCCTGCTCTGGATGCCGCCCGGGCGGCGCATGACCACGTCGTACAGCGCCGCGTCGCGCAGCGCGTCCACCACCGCCTCGTCCGGGATCGACGGGTCCCACAGCGCCACGTTGTCGCGGACCGTGCCCTCGAACAGGAAGACCTCCTGGTCGACGAAGGACACGGAGGCCGCGAGCGCGCCGCGCGGGATGTCCTCGATGCGCTGGTCGTCGATGCGGATGACGCCCTCCCACGGGGCGTACAGACCCGATATGAGGCGGGACACCGTCGACTTGCCGCTGCCGGAGCCGCCGACCAGGGCCACCTGCCGTCCGGGGCCGACGGTCAGGTCGAAGCCGGTGAGCAGGGGCTTGTCGAGCGGGCTGTAGCCGAAGGTGATGTTCTGGAGCTCGACGTGGCCGTGCAGCCGGCGTGTCGAATCGCCCGCGCCGGGGCGGCCGTAGAGCGGGTCCGCCTCGAAGTTCTCCACGTCCTTGAGCCGGGCCACGTCGGCGGCGAAGTCCTGGATGCGGCCCGCGACGCCGTTCAGGCGGGTGATCGGGGCGGTGAAGCGGGTGACCAGGGCCTGGAAGGCGACCAGCAAACCGACGGATATGCCTCCCTCGATCGCCCGCATGCCGCCGATCCAGAGGATGAGCGCGCTGTTGAGCGTGGCGAGCGTGGGGGCCACCACGCCCAGCCAGGCGCTCGGCACGCCGAGGCGCTGCTGCTCCTCCAGCGTGGTGGCGTGCTGTCCGGCCCACTTGCGGAAATAGCCGTCCTCGCCGCCGGTCGCCTTCATCGTCTCGATCAGCTGAAGGCCGGTGTACGCGGTGTTGGTGAGCCGGGCGCTGTCCGCGCGCAGCTTGGCCGTACGGGTCGCGCGCAGGCGGATGACGACGCGCATGGCGACGACGTTCAGGAGGGCGACGCCGATGCCGACGAAGGTGAGCTGGGGATCGTAGGTATAGAGGAGGATCGCGTAGAGGATGACGACCACCGCGTCCACGCCCGCCGCCGCGAGGTCACGGGCCAGCGTCTCGGACACCGCGTCGTTCGACTGGAGCCGCTGCACCAGGTCGGCCGGGCTGCGCTGGGAGAAGAAGGTCACCGGCAGCCGCAGCAGATGGCGCAGGAAGCGGGCGCTGGACAGGGTGGAGGAGATGATCCGGCCGCGCAGCAGGTTCGCCTGTTGCAGCCAGGTCAGCACCACGGTGAACGCGACACAGGTCCCCATCGACGCGAACAGCACGCCCAGCAGGGAGGTCTGGCCGCCGATGAGGAACATGTCGATGTAGGTGCGGCTCAGCGCGGGCACCGCCGCGCCGACCACGACCAGGAGGAGGCTCGCCAGCACCGCGGCGGGCATCGTTCCCGCGGTGCCGCGCAGCCGGGCCGGCATCGCGCCGAGCACGCCCGGCTTGCGCCCGCCCTTGCTGAAGCTCTCGCCGGGCTCCATGACCAGGACGACACCGGTGAAGCTGCCGTCGAAGTCCTCCATGGGCACGAAGCGGCGGCCCTTGGCGGGGTCGTTGATGTACACGCCCCGGCGGCCGAAGCGGCGGCCCATGCCGTCGTAGACGACGTAGTGGTTGAACTCCCAGAACAGGATGGCCGGCGTCTTCACCTCGGCGAGGGCGGCCGTGTCCATCTGCATGCCCTTGGCCGTCAGCCCGTAGCTGCGGGCCGCCTTCAGGAGGTTGCTGGCGCGCGACCCGTCGCGGGAGACACCGCACGCTATGCGCAGTTCCTCCAGCGGGACATGGCGGCCGTAGTGGCCCAGCACCATCGCGAGGGAGGCGGCGCCGCACTCCACGGCCTCCATCTGGAGCACGGTGGGCGTGCGGACGGTCTTCGACTTTCCCTTGGGCACGGGGCGCTTCGGCGGTGCGGCGCGGCGCCTGCTGCGCGTCTCCTGTGCGGCGCTCACGGCAGCAGCCAATCGACGGGACGCTCGTCGGCCAGCCGGATCGAGGCGTCGGCCATGGTCATGGAGGTGAGGGAGAAGGGCGGGCCGTCCGCTGACGACCACTTGTAGCCGCTCTCGGTGCTCGACTTCTCGTCCAGCTTCACCAGTACCGCGACCGGCCTGCCGTCCTTGGTGAACTGCTCGCCGAGCTGGTTGTCCCCGAGGAACGCGGCGATCTGCTGCGCCGACTGCACGGAACGGTCGACCGACTTCACATGGCCGCGCAGGACGCCGTACTCCTGGGTGGGCACCGACTGGACGGTGAGGTCCACGGCAGCCTTGTCGGGGATGGACGCCGCGTTCTCGGCGGGAACGTACACCGTCGCGTACAGCGGGTCCTTGGTGCGGGCGACCTTCTCCACGGCGGCCACGTTCGCGCCGGTCTGGATGATCTGCCCGATGGTGGCGGCGAGCCCGGTGACCCGGCCCGCTGCGACCGTACGGACGACCGTCTCGCCCTCGGCCGTACGGACCTTCAGGACGGGGGAGTTGGCCGGCAGCCGCTGGCCCTGCTTGGCGAGGACCGCGGTGACCTGGCCGGCGACCGGGCTCTGCAGGATGTAGCTGCCCTGTCCGTGGGTGAGGATGGCGGGCGCGCCGACGGTGGAGGCGACCGAACCGGTCACCGCCCACACGGACGCGGCGGCCATGACGACCACGGTCACGGAGAGGACCAGCCAGCCCTGCGGGCGGGCGAAGCGCACCGGAAGGTCGAGCTCCTCCGGTGACTGGAGCTTGGCGAGGGCCTGTTGGCGGAACTGCACGGAACTTTCCCTCACCTGAGGATGAGTGGAGACCGGCGCGCGTGGGCCGGTCGTGGTGCGGACGGTGCCCGTCTGTTTTCAGGCACCCAAGAGTCCCGGAGCCGGGGAATGGCTCCGGGACTCAGAGGTATGAAAGGTGCGATCAGAGACCGGCAACCAGACCCGAGACCGGGGCGGTGTTCAGGCCGGTGACACCCTCCACGGTGCCGACGGCCGTGTCGACCAGGCCGGAAACCGGGGCGATGCCGTTGACAGCGTCGAGGGCACCGTTCACGGCGTTGACCTGCAGGCCGCCGGAGACGTTGTCGAGCTCGGCGTCGGAGATCTCGACGGTCGCAACCTGGGGGGTGGAGTTCATGATGGAACTTCCCTTCCTAATGGATATCTCACAAGGGGGAGCGGCCCCCTCTGGGGACAGATGACGGCCGCGACCGCAGGCGTCCGGCGCCCGTTTCCGGGAGCCGCTCACGACCCCTGCGGTGCGATGGATCAAAGCACGCTGTGGCCACGGGCTTCCAATCAAACTTCGGCCTCACCAGGGCACTTTGATCTCGGCGGCATCGATCCGTGCAGAAGTGCCCACGCCTTGTCGGCGACTTCTTCACATGCGTCACAGCATCGGCTCGGGCGAGCTGTTGCATCGCCTCGGAGGGGAGACGCGAAGGTGGCGGCGAATCCGACACTCCGGCCTCAAGGGGGTGACCGCCGGTAGCGCCCCTGTGCAGAACCTCGGCCCACGGTGACTTCGTTGAGTATTGAATGTGTAGATTCGCTGAAGCATGGATTCCGCTCCACTTTCTCAACCGACCGTTACTGATCGGTAGCGGATCGTGTCGGCTCGGGGTCGGCCCGGGGTCGGGTCGGGTCAGCCCAGAAGCGCGTACACCGTGCTCGCCCGGGCCGCGATGTCCCCCGACCCCTCGTCGGTCATCGCGATGTCGGCGAACGCCATGCGACGGCCGAGTTTGGTGACGACCGCTTCGATCAGGACATCCGAACCGATCACCGCGCGCTGAAATGACGTCGACTGCTGCACCGTCGTCATCGGCCCGTACGCCCCGCGCGCCGCCGACACGGCGATCACGGTGGCGGTGTCGGCGGCGGCCATCAGCGCCTGGCCCGACAGGGCGCCGCCCTCCCGGGCCAGCCCGTCCGACCAGGGCAGGCGCAGGACCGCGCGGTGGCCCTCCACCGCCTCGACCGACAGGCCCAGTTCGAGGACCCAGGGGGCGAAGTTGGCGGAGAGGATCTTGTCGGCTTCAGCGGTGGTCATCGTCATATGGGGGATTGTTCCCGCCGCCGGACCGGGAGGTGCGGTCCTTGGCCGATTCGGTGTTGCGAACGCGACGCACTGAAACGGAATTGAACGCCCCGTGCGGCCCGTGCGTACCAACTGCCAACCAGGCGCCCCGAAAAGCTGCCGCACAAGGCGGCACAGACCCCGTCCCCCAGGAGGTCGAGAAGTTTGAGTCACAAGCGAATTCCGAAGCGCAAGGCCGCGATAGCAGCGGGCAGCGTGGTGGCGCTCGGAGCGGCCGCGATCCTGCTGCCCAACGCCAACGCGTCGCAGGACGCCGCGACGGACAGCGCCGCCGCTCCCAAGACCCTGAAGGCGGGGGACGCGTCGGATCTCGCCTCGCAGCTCGCGGGAATGCTGGGCGACGCCTTCGCCGGTTCGTACTACGACGCCGAGAGCCAGCAGCTCGTCGTCAATGTCGTCCCCGGCGACAACAACAACGTGATCGTCCAGGCGAAGAAGGCCGGCGCGAAGGTCCGCGAGGTCGAGAACAGCCTGAACGAGCTCGCGTCCGGCGCGCAGACCCTGAAGTCCGAGGCGACCATCCCGGGCACGGCATGGTCGGTCGACCCCAGAACGAACAAGATCCTCGTCACCGCCGACAGCACCGTCACCGGCGACAACTGGGACCAGCTGGAGTCGACCGTCGACGGCCTCGGCTCCAGCATGGCGACCATCAAGAAGTCGGCCGGCACCTTCAAGACGTTCCTCTCCGGCGGCGACGCCATCTTCGCCGGCGGCTCACGCTGCTCCGCGGGCTTCAACGTCACCGCGGGCGACGGCACCCCCGCCTTCCTGACCGCCGGTCACTGCTCCCTCGGCGGCAACGAGTGGTCGGACACCGAGGGCGGCCAGCCGATCGCCACCGTCGATCAGTCCACCTTCCCCGGCGACGGCGACTTCGCGCTCGTGAAGTACGACGACCCGGCGACCGAGGCGCCCAGCGAGGTCAACGTCGGCGACCAGGCCGTCCCGATCAGCCAGGCGGCGGACGCCGAGGTGGGACTCCAGGTCTTCCGGATGGGCAGCACCACCGGACTGAACGACGGTCAGGTCCTCGGACTCGACGCGACCGTCAACTACCCGGAGGGCACCGTCACCGGGCTCATCCAGACCGACGTCTGCGCCGAGCCCGGCGACAGCGGCGGCTCCCTGTTCACCCAGGACGGCCTGGCGATCGGCCTGACCTCCGGCGGCAGCGGTGACTGCACGGTCGGCGGCGAGACCTTCTTCCAGCCGGTGACCACCGCCCTGGAGGCGGTCGGCGCGACCCTCGGCGGTGACGCCGCGGGCGGCGGCGCGGGTGCCGGTGACGAAGCCGGTGCTGGTGAAGAGGCCGGTGCTGGTGAAGAGGCCGGCGCGGGCGAGGAAGCGGGCGCGGGCGAGGAAGCCGGTGCTGGTGAAGAGGCCGGTGCAGGCGAGGAGGCCGGTGCGGGCGAGGAAGCCGGTGCTGGTGAAGAGGTCGGCGGCGGCAACGCCGACGGCACGGGCAACGGCCTCGGCGAGATCGTCGGAAACGGCGTCGGGAACTGACGCCCTGACACCGGCACACGGATCCGAGTGATCCGGACGACAACGCGGTCCGGCCCTCCGGCGGGAGGGTCGGACCGCTGTCGTGTCCAAAGACGTCAGCCGCGCGCCCGCAACAACAGCAGCGCCACGTCGTCGACACGCTCGTGCCTGGACGCGCTGTGCTGCACCAGCAGATCGGCGAGTTCGTCCAAGGGCAGCTCCCCGGCCTCGGCGAGCAACTGGCCGAGCTCGGCGAGCGCGTCCTCGATGTCGACGCCGGGGGACTCGATCAGCCCGTCCGTATAGAGGACCAGCACACAGCCGGGCGTGAGCTCGACCTCCGTCGTCGGATACGTGGGCGAGCCGTCGATGCCCAGCAGCGGGCCCCCCGCGAGGTCGAGCACCCGCACGCGTCCGTCCGGCCGTCGCAGCAGCGGGGGCGGATGCCCGGCACGGGCCATCACCGCCCGCCCGTGTTCCGGATCGAGGCGCAGATACAGACAGCTGGCGAACAGGTCCGAGCCGAGGTCGAGCAGCAGCCGGTTGGTGCTGCGCATGACCTCCTCCGGGGCCTGACCGACGGTCGTGTACGCCCGTACGGCGGTGCGGATCTGGCCCATCAGGCCGGCCGCGGTGACGTTGTGCCCCTGCACGTCCCCGATCACCGCCGCGGTCAGGCCGTCTTCCGTCGGCACCAGGTCGTAGAAGTCCCCGCCGATCTCCATGCCCTGGGTGGCGGGCAGATAGCGCGCGGCCGCTTCGACGCCCGGCAGCGGAGGCAGCGAGTGCGGGAGCAGCGCGGCCTGCAGTCCGTGTGCCAGCTGGTGCTTGACGTCGTAGAGCAGAGCGCGCTCCAGCGCCTGCGCGATGAGCCCGCCCAGGCTGGTCAGGACCGCCCGCTCGTCCGCCGGGAAGGGATGCCGCTCCGAGTAGGCGAGCACACAGGTGCCCACCGGCCGCCCCGAGGCGATCAGCGGCAGATACGCCCAGGCCGCGAAGCCGTCGGGCGTCGAGTGCCGCGTCGGATACAGGCGCTCCAGCTCCTGCTGGGAGTCGAAGAACGCGGGCACGCCCGAGGTCAGGGCGTGCGTGCCGGGGGTCTGCTCGGTCAGCGGCAGACCGTCGAAGCGCTCCACGATCTGCGGATCCGGATAGCCGCGGTGACCGAGCACGTGCAGCCGGCCCGCCCGCGACCCCAGGACGACCAGCGCCTGGCTGCCGACGGCCGGGACGATCTCGTCCGCGACCAGCTGCACCACGTCCTGCACACCCGCCGCCTCGGTGAGCGCGCCCGCCAGGCTCAGCACCTGGGAGATGGTCACCAGCCGGCCCGGCGCGTCGTCCTGCCGCGGCCCGCTGCGGCCCATCTCCGCCACCGCGCGGGCCCTGCTGATGCGCACGCTCAGACCGGTCGTGCTCGGATACATACGGAACGACAGCCAGTCGCCGGGCGGGCGCAACGCCAGGAAGGACGTGGTGTGCTGGCTCATCAGCGCGGCCCGGTAGCGGTCCTCGTACACGGGGTCGTTCAGCCAGGGCACGGACGCCCACAGCTGGTTGCCCAGCAGGCGGTTGACCGGGACGCCGATCAGCTCGGCCGCCGCGGGGTTGGCGAAGCTGACCCGGCCGTGCAGATCGAGCGAGCACAGCCCGTACGGCAGCCGCGCCACCATGCGTGCCGCCTCCACCGTGCCGAGCGTGCCGGCGGCGCCGCTGAACGCCGGACCGGCGAGCAGATCGGGTTCCGGGAGCGGCGGAAGGCTCTCCTCCAGAGCGCGTTCCAGCCGCACCGCGAGCCGTCGGCAGGCGGCGGTGAGATGGTCGCGCTCCCGCTCCGACAGCTCCGGGGGGTGTGCACCGGGCCAGGTCACGAAGATCGCGCCGTAGGCGGTGGTCTCGGTGGCCACGGGCAGCGCGGCCAGCGCGAACGGATACGGCAGCACGACGGCGATCCGCGGATAGCGGGCCGCCATGTCCTCCTCGCCCTTGACCCAGACGAGCCGCCGCTCACGCACGGCCTCCGCGACCGGGATCGGCGCGCTCAGCCCGACCCGCTCCCAGGGCGCCGCGAACGCCCGGGGCAGACCGGCCATCACCGCCATCTCCAGCACGGGCTCGTCGGCCGCCAGCAGATACACCGCACCGGAGTGCGCGTGCACCTCGTCCAGCATCGAGGCAAGCGCCAGCGACAGGAGCGGCCGGCCGACCCGCGTCCGCGCGGCCACCGGCGCCTGGGCGGACGTCTGCCCGTCGGACACGCCGACCACCTCCTCCGCAGGGCCGCGCGACGGGTCCCAGGGCTTCAAATCTCCCTCCTCACGGCCCGACGCGCACGGCGAGCGGCGCCGCGTACCCCCTGGCCGTCGGCCCATGCCCCCACAGTCGATGCGCGACCCCGGCGTACGGGCGCCTCGCGTGCGCCCCCGCGCACCCTGATGGCCGGATCTTCGCGCCCGCAGACGGTCACGGACGCCAACAATGGGGCACGCGCTCAACACCATGAGAGCGACGAACGGCGGGGTGGAGGGGCGGCAGTGATCCGGGTCCTTGTGGTGCATGACGCGTGTCTGGTGCGATCGGTGCTGGCGGAGTGGCTGCGCAGGGAACCAGGCCTGGAGGTGTACGACGCCCCTTGGCGCAGCGCGCCCGCACGCGCGCGTTCCGTCCGGCCGGACGTGTGCGCGGTGGACCTGGAGTGCACGGACTCGTACGGCATACCGCCGCTCGGCGAGCTGCGCGTACGCGACGTGGGCCGGACCCCGCCGCACCTGCTGGTGCTGGCGAGCGCTCACCGGCCGGGGCTGCTGAAGCGGGCCCTGGAGGCGGGGGCGCTCGGGTACGTCGACAAGGAGGGCTCGCCGGACCGGCTGGTGCGCGGAATCCGGCGCGTCGCCGAGGGGGAACGTTTCGTCGACGATTCGCTGGGCTTTGCATTCCTCAAGGCCGCCGAGATGCCGCTGACCCGGCGTGAGCTCAGCGTGTTATCCCTCGCGGCGGAGGGAGCCTCCGTCGCGGAGATCGCCGGGAGCCTGCACCTGTCCCACGGGACGGTGCGCAACTACATGGCGGCCATCACCCGCAAGACCGGGGCCCGCAACCGCATCGACGCGATCCGGATATCCCAGGGCGAGGGCTGGCTCTGACCGCTGCCGCGACACGGGCGTCCAGCCGCCGACGAGTTCGCGATAGCGCGCCGAGCGCCGTACGAGCTCGTCGTGTGTCCCGTACGCCGTGTCGCGGCCGTCCATCATCAGGACGCGGTCGGCGCGGCGGGCCGAGCTGATCCGGTGGGCGACGACGACCAGCGTGCCGCCGGGGCGGGCCGCGAAGGCCCGCTCCGCGCGTTCCTCGGCCCGCGCATCGAGATGACAGGTCGCCTCGTCGAGCAGCGCGAGCGGGGCGTAGGACAGGTGAGCCCGGGTCAGCGCGATCAACTGCCGCTCCCCGGCGGACAGCGCCCCGGGATCCACCCGGCCCTCCGGCCCGCCCAGCGTGTCGAGCAGCGGCGCCAGCCCGACCGCCTCGGCGGCGGCGAGCAACTCCGCGTCGGAGACCGGGTCGGGCCGCAGCAGGGCGAGGTTCTCGGCGAGGGTGCCGGTGAACACGTACGCCTCCTGCGGAATGAGCACCCGCCGCGCGAGCGCGCCCGGCCCCGGCACCGCCTCCCCGCACACCCGGATCGTGCCGCACCGGGGCTCCAGCAGCCCGGCCACCAGCGCCGTCAGGGTGGACTTCCCGATCCCGCTCGGCCCGACGACGGCCAGGTGGGAGCCGGACGGGAGGGTGAGGTCGAGGTCGTCGATCACGGGGAGTGCGGTGGGGCCGTAGGCGAAGGTGACGGAGGTGAGGCTGAGGGCCGGGGCGTGGGTGCGTGGCGGAGAGGGCGGCAGCTGCGGGGTGTCGGTGTGGGGCGTGGTCGAGGCGTGGGCCTCGGTGGTGACGGGTGTGTCGCCCCCGGCCGTGTCCGACCCGCCCTCCTCCGGCACCAGCCGCCGAATCACCACCGCCAGCCGCGACCCGCTCGTGCCCAGACCGTGGACCAGGTTGTGCAGAGCGGGGAGCAGGGACTGGGTGACGTAGGCGAGAGCGCCGACCAGGGCGCCGGTGGTGACACCGTGGCGGAGGAGCCAGGGCGCGGTGGCGAGGAGCAGCGCGATCGGGAGCTGTCCGCCGAGGGCGAGGGCGGCCACGCGGAGCACACCGAAGCGGGCGAGGGAACGGGCGGCCCGCAGCTCGGCGTCCACGCGTTCCCCGGCGTCGGCGGCGACCCGATCCTCCGCGCCGGCCGCCGTGATGTCCCGCAGCCCGGGGCAGACGGCGCCGAGCCGGTCGGCCAGGGCCTCGTCGGCGGAGAGGAAGACCTCCTGTCTGCGGGCCAGCGGCCGCAGGGTCGCCGCGAACAGGCCCACCCCCGCGGCCAGCGGCGGCAGGACGACGAGCAGCAGCAGCGGGGCCAGCGAGAACAGGCCGGCCAGTGCGCCGACCGCGGTGAACACGAACGACCGCGACACCATGACCAGGCCCGCGAAGGTGTCCCGCGCGATCTCCACCTGCTGGGTGAGCCCGGACAGCGCCCCGCGGTCCGCCTCCCGCACCCCGCGCTCGACCACCCGCGTCACGAGCCGGTCCCTCAGCGGCTCGACCAGCGCCGCGACCGCCCCGTACACACGAGCCGTGCCGTACGCGCCGACGACGACCCCGAGACCGGCGACGGCGAGCCACCCGAGCCCGACCTCCGTACGGCCCCGGAGGAACCCGTCGTCCAGGGCGCGGGCCGGGGCGTATCCGATCAGGAAACTCTGACCCGTCTCCAGCACCGACCAGAGGGCCAGCCGTACGAGGACGGGCCATCGGGCCAGCAGGAAGGGCACCGCGCGCGGGTGCGGCCCGCGGGTCACGCCGACCCCTCCCCGGCGAAAGCCTCCCGGTACTCCGCGATCCCCCACAGCTCCTCGTGCCGCCCCACGGCACGCACCCGCCCGCCGTCCAGCCAGGCCACCGCGTCCGCGCGGGCCGCCGTCGCCGCACGGTGGGCGACCAGGAGGCGGGTGGCGGACGAACCGCCGGTCAGGGCCTCGGTGATGCGGGCCTCCGTCACGGTGTCGAGGCTGGACAGCGCGTCGTCGAGGATCAGCAGGCGGCCGTCGTGGGCGAATGCCCGGGCGAGTCCGAGGCGCTGGGACTCGCCGCCGGAGCGCGGGGCGTCGGCAAGTGCGGTGCCGTAGCCGTGGGGCAGGCGGCGGATGAAGTCGTCCGCGTGGGCCGTACGGGCGGCCTCCCGGATGCGGGTGGGGGAGGGGGCCGGCAGGCCCAGGCCGATCGCGTCCTCGACGGTGCCGCCCAGCAGGACAGGGCGTTCGAAGGCGTGGGCCACGGCGCGGCGCAGGTCGTCGTGGGCCAGCTCGCGCACCGGCACTCCGTCGAGCAGGACTTCGCCGTCGTCCGGGTCGGCCAGGCGCCCGGCGATGGCGGCGAGCAGGGACTTGCCCGCGCCCGAACGCCCGACCACGGCCAGGGTGGTCCCGCCGGGGACGACCAGGTCGATCCCGTCCAGCACGGTGTGTCCGCCGCGCCGGGCGGTGACGCCGCGCAGCTCCAGGCGGCCGGGACCGGGAGGCAGGCGGCGCACGCCATGGGCGGGGGCGGGTTCGGCGACGACCTCGCCGAGGCGCCCGGCCGCCGCCCTGGCGCGGGCCAGGCTCGCGAGCTGCGCGACCAGCACGCCGACGCCGGTCGCCAGCACCGCGTAACGGGAGGCGGCGAGCATCTCGCCGACGGACAGCCGGTGCCGGGTGAGCAGGACGCCGGCTGCGGCGATGACACCGAGCTGCAGCAGCGGGGCCACGGTGACGGCCTGGGCGGCGGCCCGCCCCTGCACCCGCCACATGCGATGCCCCGCGCGGGAGAGTTCGGGCAGCGGCCGCAGGATCCGTGCCGTCTCCCGGTCCGTCGCACCCGCCGCGTGGATGGTGCGCCGGCCGTCGACGGCTTCGGCGAGTGCGGCGGCGATCCGGCCCTGTTCCTGCTGGTAGCGGGTCGTACAGCGGGAGGTGTCGCGGGCGAAGGTCCGCAGCAGGGCGGCCAGTACCGGCGCCCCGGCGAGGAACCCGGCCGCGAGCCACAGGTCGGTCAGGCCGAGGGCGACGATGCCGCCGACCGGCCCGGCGAGCGCGGCGAGCAGTGCGGCACGGGCGGCCGGTGCCGTGCCGGCCTGAGCGGCGTTGCCGACGAGCCGTGCGACCAGGTCACCGGCCCCGAAGCGGGCGTTGGCCCGCGGGCCGACGGCCAGGACATGGCCGGTCAGCCGCCGCCGCAGCCAGGCGGTGGTCCGGGCGTCGACGGTGCCGACGAGGACGCTCTGGCATCCGTCCAGCAGAGCGAGCAGCAGCACGAGTCCGGCGCAGCACAGCACCCAGCCCGTCGCCGGTGCTTGCGCCAAAAGGAGGTCCAGGGTCCGCCCGAGCGCGGCGGGCAGCAGCAGCCCGGCCCCGGTCGCGGCGAGGGTCACCAGGCACAGGGCCGCCGTACGGGCCCCGCTGTGCCGGGTGGCGGCGCGCAGCAGCGTGCCCGAAGCGTCGTCGGCAGGAGTCGTCGTACCCCTCATTCGGCTGCGGCCTCGCTCCCTCGTTGGGGCAAGGGCCCCGGGCGGTCCTCCCGTGAGGGAGGGAAACCGCCCGGGGCCGTGGTTGCGCGATGTCCGTCAGAGACAGAGCGTGATGCTGGCCTGGCTGGCGCACAGGAGCAGGCTGGCCACGCTGCCGCCGCCGGTGTACTCCTCGGTCTCCATCGTCTGCAGGTCGAGCAGTGCCATGTCGGGTCCTCTCCTTGGTGGGGACGGGGTTGTGTCACGACTCCGTCAGGTGGCGGAGCCGCGTTCCGGGTGCCGCGTCGGCGGCGGGAGGAAGGGCAGGTGGGCCGGGGCGGCGCTCGCCGCGTCGGCGCCGAGGGCGGATCCGAGCGCGAGCAGGCAGCCGGCCGTTCCGGTGCCCAGGTCCATGGAAAGCCGCATCATCTGGTGCCCGGGGAAGGCCAGTTGGCCCTGGTAGGACATCGCGTACCAGCCGAGCCCGGCGATCTGCCCGGCCAGCCGGTCCGCGTCCGCGCCCGGTGCCGTCGTGCGGCTGAGGTGCAGGATCATCCCGGCGCGTCCCTGGAAGAGGCCGGGCTGGGCGTAGAAGCGTGAGGTGGCGGCGGTGAGGATGCCGGCGCGGGCCTGCTCGAAGGCGTCGATGCCGACGCCGGAGTCCCGCTCGGACCGCCCGCCCTCGCTGCCGGCGGCGTGCGCGAGGTAGTCGTCGACGACCATCCCCACCCCGACGCTCCCGTCGCCCAGATACGGCATGGTCCGCCAGCCCTCGTCGACCTCCAGCGCGCCGCCCTTCTGCTCCACGCAGCACGCCAGGTCCTGGCGCAGCGCCTCGCCGGCCGCGTCCAGCAGCCGCCGGTCGCCGGTCCGTTCGTACTGGCGCAGCAGGAACAGCGCGGGCCCGCTCGCGCCCCGCAGCAGTCCGGCACGCGGCCGGGCCCCGGACGGGGGTGGTGCGGTCAGCCGCCCCACGAGGATGTCCGCGGCCTCCGCCGCCCGCTCGCGCAGCTCCGGCTCCCCGGTGGCGTCGGCCAGCCCGCCGAGGACCAGCCCCAGCCCGGCCAGCCCGCCGCGCAGGTCGGAGGAGAGCCGCTGCCACCTCTCGCGCAGGACCGTGTCGATCAGGTCCAGGGCGCGCTGCCGGTGGCCGAGCATGTCGAGGACGTGGGCCACGCCCGCGAGACCGTCGTACAGGCCGAGCGGGGTGCCGACCGGTGGCGGGTCGGTGCGGTCGAGCAGCCAGCGTTCGCCCTCGTCGTAGCGCTCGGCGCCGGTCGCGGCCAGGGCGTACAGCACGCCGGCCGCGCCATGGGCGAGGCCCAGCCCGCCGCCGTCGGAGAACTGTGCGACGTCGCCCGGGAAGAGCCGGTCCTCACGCTCCGGGGTGGCCGAGGCGAGCAGCGCCTTGACCATCGAGTCGCGACTGTAGGGCCAGTCGCCGGGTTCCACGAAGGACGCGGAGCGGGCACGGGCCGTGTGCGCGGCACGCTCGGGACCGGCCACGTCGCGGCAGATCTCGGCGACCGCCGCGTCCAGGAACTCGCGTGGCACGTCCGGGAACTGACCCGCGATCACGTCCGCCAGGTGCGCCGCCTTGTCGCGGTCCACCACGAACAACGAGGTGATCGGCAGGAACATCGCCAGCCTCAGACAGGCCAGCGCATAGCGGTCGACGTCGACGCCCCTGCGGTCGGCCGGGGCCAGGAAGCCGGGGTGGGCGACGACCTGACGGCCGTTCTCGCCCACCGGGGCCGCCGCCTCGAAGTCGAGCAGGGACACCGACTCCTCGTCGGGGGCGACCATGATGTTGAAGACATGCAGGTCGTTGAAGACGATCCCGCGCGCGTGCACCGCCTCCACCGCGCGCTCCACGGCCCGGTGGATGCGCAGGGCCCAGGCCGTGTAGTCGGCCACGGCGCGCGGATCCGGGTCCGGGCCGATCAGCGGGTGTCGTTCGGCGAAGAAGGAGTTGAGGGGGCGCCCCTCGACGAAGTCCATGACCAGGAAGCGGTGTTCGCCGAGCAGGAACCAGTCGCGCACCTCGGGCACCACACCGGTTCCCGCCAGCTGTTCGAGCGCCTGCCGCTCCCGCTCCAGCCGGGTCACGGCGTCCGCGCCGTCCGCGGCGAGGCCCGCGTGCGGCCGGCCCTCCTTGAGGACCACCTTGCGTCCGTCCCGGGTGTCGGTGCCCGCGTACACCCCGCCGCCGTTGGAGAAGTGCAGCGCCTTCTCGATGCGGTACGGCAACTCGCCGACCGTCGTGGTGTTGCGGGCCGCCAGCTGCGGCGCGAGGAACGCGGGCAGCGTCACCCAGTCCGGCACCTGGAACGACGGCGCCCGCCGGTCCGGCACCAACTGGCCTTCCCCGTCCCGCACCGCCGGCACCAGCGAACCGCGGTCGTCGACGACGAAGAGGCGCGCGAAGGCGCCGTAGCGCACGTACAGCGGACCGTCGTCCCAGCGCAGATCGGTGAGGACGTACGGCCCCTCGAACCCCTCCAGCAGCCGGCCCAACTCGCACAGCACCGTGTGGAGCTGCTCTTCGTCGGCCGGGTAGACGGTGACGAACTTGCCGCTGGAGTCGCGGCCCGCGTACTTGGCGTTGCGCAGATGCAGCAGCTGCGGGCCGGGCACGAACTTGAACGGTATGCCCCGCGGCACGCAGTAGTCCCACACGATCCGCGCGATCTTCTCCGCGTTCGCCAGGGTGGCCGAGGCATGGATCTTCCAGCCCTGCGCGGGGCCCTGCACCGGGGCGCCGTCCGGGCCGAGCGGCGTCAGCGTCAGCCAGTCGCCGATCCGTGCCGCCTTCCAGCCCTCGGGGACCTCGTCCCGCGCCGCCTCGTACGGACGCGCGGCGCCCTGCGTGCCCACGGACAGCCGGTCCGGCGTCTCGTAGAAGTGCCTGTCGGCGAGCGCGTACACCTCGTAGCGCTTGTCCATGCGTCCCCCTCGGCTGGCCCGGCACCGAGACTTCCAGCGATGCAACGGCTACGGACAGTAACGACTGTCATGAGATCGCCGTGCGGAACGCATGCGTAAAGACATGTTCGGGGCCTTTCGAGCACCGGAACCCCGACCTCCCCACGGAACGCGCCACAGGGGCTGCGCAGGTGTCTCATTAGCGCTGTAATGGCGGACGTGGTCGGTGAGGGCGCCGCGGGACGCGGAACGAGAAGGCTGCGTGCCGAAGTTGCCCTCAAGACGGTCGCCGCCGAGCCCGGCTCACCGGACCGACTGCGCCGCGTGCTCGAACAGGCCCTGGTCTTCGGCGGAGCGACACTCGCCGCCGTGTACGCGCCGGGCGAGGACGAGGACCTGCTGTGTCTGGTCGAGTCCGCCGGTGTGCCGAGGACCTTCTACGGGCTGCGCGACAGCTATCCGCGCTCCGGCCGGTCCGCGGTGGCCGGCGCCCTGCGCACCGGACACGCACGGTGGCTCGGCCCGGCGGAACTGGCCGCGCGAACGGAGTCCCGACGGACATCCGGCCGGGACTTCTTCCTGGCAGCCCTGCCCACCCACGGCGACGAGGGCGGCGGCTGTCTGCTGGCCGTGAGCGAGCGCCCCGGCGGGTTCGACTCCGACGACCGGGAGTGCCTGGAGCTGATCGCCGATGCCGTCGCCTTCCCCGCCCTGCCCGCGGCCACGGAAGACGGCGAGCTGCCGGCCGACGCGTTCAGCCTCGCCATGGACACCGGCCGCGTCGAGGTCGGCGACGACATCCTGGCGCTGTTCGGTCTCGGCCCGGACGAGTTCGACGGCAAGGTCGAGACCCTGCTGGGCCTCACCGTCCCCGAGGACCTGCCGTCCCTGATGTCCGTCGTAGAGGCCGACCACACCGCCCTCGGCGACCGCGACCTGGAGTTCCGGGTCCTGCAGCCCACCGGCCCGCCCAGGTGGCTCAGGCTGCGCGGCCGTCTGCTGCCGGGCGGCGAGGGACTCCCGGCCCGTATCGTCGGCACCGTCGCCGACGCCTCCAGCCTGCGCGCCGACGTCACCGACGTGGCCCGCGTCCAGCGTCTGGCCGCCGCGCTCGCCATCGCGGGCACCGTCCGCGACGTCAGCCACGCCGTTGTCACGGCTCTGCGGGGGCCGCTGCGCGCCGACCGCATCGCCCTCGCCGAGCTGGAGAACGACCGTCTCGTCGTCACCGTCCTCGACCCGCCCGACCCCGAGTCCTGGCCGCAGCTGTGGCGCGTGGAGTGGCGTACCGAATGGCCGGACGCGCCCGTGCGCGCGATGCCCACCCTCGCCGCCGCCCTGCGCGAGGGCCGCGCCCAGATCTGGCCCGCCGGCAGCCCGCTGGAACCGGCCCTCGCCGATGTCGGCCCCGGCGGCCTGGCCGTCCTGCCGCTGCCCGCCGGGGGCCGGATGGTCGGCGCCTGCCTGATCGGCTGGGACGCCCCGCACGACTTCGGCCCCGACGAGCGCGCCCTGCTCACCGCCTCCGCCGGCCTCGCAGGGCAGGCCCTGCTGCGCGCCCACGCCTTCGACGCCGAGCACGAACTCGTCGGCATGCTCCAGCGCCAACTGCTGCCGCGCCGCCTGCCCCGGCTGCCCGGCGCGGAGGCCGTCGCCCGCTACCTGCCCACCACCGCCGGACTGGAGGTCGGCGGCGACTGGTACGACGTGATCCCGCTGCCCGACAACCACGTCGCCCTGGTCATCGGCGACGTCCAGGGCCACAGCGCGGCCGCCGCCACCCTGATGGGCCAGATGCGCACCGCGCTGCGCGCCTACGCCGCCGAAGGGCACCCCCCGGACGTCGTCGTCGACCACGCCAACCGCCTCCTCATGGACATGGAGACCGACCTCTTCGCGACCTGCTGCTACGTCGACGTCGACCTGGAAGAGGGTTCCGCCTGGTGCGTGCGCGCCGGTCACCCCCCGCCGGTCCTGCGCCACCCGGACGGCAGTACGGAGATCGCCGAGGCGGAGGGCGGCCCGCCGCTCGGCGTGCTGCGGCAGGCCGGCTTCCCGATGAGCCCACTCGGGCTGCAGCCCGGCACGGTGGTCGCCCTCACCACCGACGGCCTCGTCGAGTCCGCCGACTCCGACATCGACACCGGCATGGCCCGGCTCGCCCGCGAACTCGCCCGCTCCGACCCCGCCCACCTCGGCCTCGTCGCCGACGCCCTGCTCGTGGGCGCCCGCCGCAGCGACGACATCGCCCTGCTCCTGATGCGCTACGACGGCATGGCCGTACGGCCCTTGCGCGAGAGCTGGACGGTCTGGCGCGTACCGCAGGCCGTCGGTCACGCCCGCCGCTTCACCCGCCGAACCCTGCGCGCCTGGGGGGTGCCGCCGCAGGACATGGACGCCGTCCTGCTCGTCGTCTCCGAACTCGTCACCAACGCCCTCGTGCACACCGACGGCCGGGTCCGCCTCGACCTCATGCTCGTCAACCGCCGGTTGCGCGTGGCGGTCGCCGACTCCTCGCCGCGCACACCGGTCAAACCGGCCAGCATCAGCTGGGAGGCCACCGGCGGGCGCGGCATCCTCCTGGTCGAGGCGATGGCGGCGACGTGGGGAACCGTGCCGGTCAGTGGCGGAAAACAGGTGTGGAGCGAGATCGTCCTCGGCGACTGAGAGCGCGCTCCGGTGAACGGCCGGTGGCATGGAAGTGGCGCGCGAGCCAATCCCGACACCGTCAAATTGGCCGAATCGGGGCTAAGGTGAACCGATGAAGGCTCTCGTGCTGTCCGGTGGCGCCGGTACGCGCCTGAGGCCGATCACGCACACTTCGGCCAAACAGCTCGTGCCGGTGGCGAACAAGGCCGTGCTCTTCTACGGGCTGGAATCCATCGCCGCGGCCGGGATCACCGAGGTCGGTGTGATCGTCGGTGACACCGCCCCGGAGATCCAGGACGCCGTCGGCGACGGTTCCAAGTTCGGTCTGGAGATCACCTACATTCCCCAGGAACGGCCCCTGGGACTGGCCCACGCCGTGCTCATCGCCCGTGACTACCTGGGCGACGACGACTTCGTGATGTACCTCGGCGACAACTTCATCGTCGGCGGAATCGCCGGCCTCGTCGACGAGTTCCGCACCAACCGCCCCGACGCCCAGATCCTGCTCACCCGCGTCCAGGACCCGCGCGCCTTCGGCGTCGCCGAACTCGACGACACGGGCCAGGTCGTCGGCCTGGAGGAGAAACCCGAGCACCCCAAGAGCGACCTCGCCCTGGTCGGCGTCTATCTCTTCACCCCGCTGATCCACGACGCGGTCCGCGCCATCACACCGTCCTGGCGCGGCGAGTTGGAGATCACCCACGCCATCCAGCATCTGATCGACGCCCGCGCCGACGTGCGCTGCACGGTCATCAAGGGCTACTGGAAGGACACCGGGAACGTCGCCGACATGCTGGAGGTGAACCGGACCGTCCTGGAGGGCCTCACGCGGCGCATCGACGGCGAGGTCGACGACGCCTCGGAGACCGTCGGACGCGTGGTCGTCGAGGAGGGGGCACGCATCGTCAACTCGCGCATCGTCGGCCCCGCCGTCGTCGGCGCCGGCACCGTCGTCGAGGACTCCTACGTCGGCCCCTTCACCTCCATCGCACAGAACTGCCGTATCAACGACAGCGAGTTGGAGTTCTCCATCGTGCTGCGGGACTCCTCGATCCAGGGAGTGGGCCGGATCGAGTCGTCGCTCATCGGCCGGCACGTCGAGGTCACCCCCGCGCCCAGCGTCCCCAGCGCCCACCGACTCGTCCTCGGAGACCACAGCAAGGTGCAGATCCACACATGAACCTTCTCGTCACCGGCGCCGCCGGCTTCATCGGCTCGACCTACGTCCGCACCCTGCTCGCCCGCGACGCACCGGACGCGCCCGAGGCGCCGCGGATCACGGTGCTGGACAAGCTGACCTACGCCGGCACCCTGGACAACCTCGAACTCGACCACCCCCGGCTGGAGTTCGTGCAGGGCGACATCCGGGACGCCGAACTGGTCGACAAGCTGATGGCCGAGGCCGACCAGGTCGTGCACTTCGCCGCCGAGTCCCATGTGGACCGCTCGATCACCGGCGCCGGCGACTTCGTCCTCACCAACGTGGTCGGCACCCAGACCCTGCTGGACGCGGCCCTGCGCTACGCCGTCGCACCCTTCGTGCACGTTTCGACGGACGAGGTCTACGGCTCGCTGGCGACGGGTTCCGCCACGGAGGAGGACCTGCTGCGGCCCAGCTCGCCGTACTCCGCCTCCAAGGCCTCCTCCGACCTGTTCGCGCTCGCCTGTCACCGCACTCACGGCCTGGACGTCCGCGTCACCCGCTGCTCGAACAACTACGGCCCGCACCAGTTCCCGGAGAAGGTCGTCCCGCTCTTCATCACCAACCTCCTCGACGGCGAGCGGGTACCCCTGTACGGCGAGGGCCTCAACGTCCGCGACTGGCTGCACGTCGACGACCACTGCGACGGCGTCGAACTCGTCCGCACCAAGGGCCGCCCCGGCGAGGTCTACAACATCGGCGGCGGCACCGAGTTGAGCAACAAGGACCTCACCGCCCTGCTCCTGGAGGCCTGCGGCGCCGACTGGGACCGGGTGGAGCACGTCGAGGACCGCAAGGGCCACGACCTGCGCTACTCCGTCGACTGGACCAAGGCCCGCACCGAACTCGGCTACCGGCCCCGCCACGACTTCGCGTCGGGCCTCGCCGGCACCGTCGCCTGGTACCGCGACCACCGCGCCTGGTGGGAACCCCTCAAGCGCCGCGTCGGCGAGGAGCACGGATGAGGTGGCTGGTCACCGGAGCGGGCGGCATGCTCGGCCGCGACCTGGTCGAGGAACTGCGCACCCGCGACGAGCAGGTGACCGGCCTCGACCGCCCTGCCCTCGACATCACCGCCCCCGACGCCGTCGACCGTGCCCTCGCCGCACACCACCCCGACGTGGTCGTCAACTGCGCCGCGTACACGGCCGTCGACGACGCCGAACAGGACGAGGAGAGCGCCCTGCGCGTCAACGGCGACGGCCCACGCATCCTCGCCCGGGCCTGCGTCGCGTACGAGGCCCGCCTGATCCAGGTCTCCACCGACTACGTCTTCGCCGGAGACGCCCGCACCCCCTACGCCGAGGATGCCGCGCCCGACCCCCGCACCGCCTACGGTCGTACCAAACTGGCAGGTGAGCGGGCCGTACTGGACGAACTCCCGGACGCGAGCGCCGTCGTGCGCGCCGCGTGGCTCTACGGCGTCCACGGCCGCAGTTTCGTGCGGACGATGACGGAACTCGAAGCCCGCCGGGACACCGTGGACGTCGTGGACGACCAGCGCGGCCAGCCGACGTGGAGCGCCGACGTCGCCGCGACGATCGCCGACCTCGGCCCGCGGGTCGGCCGTGACATGACCGGCGTCCTGCACGCCACCAACTCCGGCGAGGCGTCCTGGTACGACCTGGCCCGCGAGGTGTTCCGGCTCCTCGGCGCCGACCCCGACCGGGTGCGGCCCGTCACCAGCGAGGCCTTCGCCCGGCCCGCGCCCCGCCCCGCGTACAGCGTCCTCGCGCACGGCCGCCGGCAGCGGCTCGGCCTCGCGCGAGCACGCGACTGGCGCACCGCCCTGCACGAAGCACTGCCCCGGATCCGCAAGGAGACCCCTTCGTGAAACGCCATGAGTTCCTGCGGGAACTGCACAAGGTCAGCGGCAACCGCAACTACCTGGAGATCGGCGTCAACGACGGCCGCAGCCTCCGGCTGTCCCGCGTGCCCACCATCGCCGTCGACCCCGCCTTCAAGGTCGTCACGGAGATCCGCTGCGACGTCCACCTGGTCAAGGCCACCAGCGACGACTTCTTCGCCCGCGACAACCCGCTCGTCCACCTCAGGGGCGGCCGTCATCCGGTGCGGAACCTGCGACGCGGTCGCAAGCCGTTCGGGTACTGGCGGCGTACCGTCCTCGACCTGTCGTTCATCGACGGCATGCACCTGTTCGAGTACGCGCTGCGGGACTTCATGAACATCGAGCGGCACTCCGACTGGACCAGCGTGATCGTCTTCGACGACATGCTGCCGCGCAACGTCGACGAGGCGGCACGCGACCGGCACACCGGGGCGTGGACCGGCGACGTGTACAAGATCGCCGAGATTCTCGGCCGGTACCGGCCCGATCTGGTGACCGTTCTGGTCGACACCCAGCCCACCGGGCAGCTCGTCGTCTTCGGGGCCGATCCCCGGAACACGGTGCTGCGGGACCGGTACGACGAGATCGTCGCCGAGTACGAGGTGCCCGATCCGCAGAAGGTGCCCGAGGCCATCCTGGACCGGGCGTCGGCGGTGGCTCCGGAGGCGCTGCTCGGGGCGGGTTTCTGGCGGTCGCTGGCGCGGGCCCGCAGGCTCGGTGTGCGGCGTGGGCGGGCGTGGGTGCCGTTGCGGCTTGCGATTGCGGGGGTCGCCGCCGGCGGTTGAGCGGTGGTGCCGGGTTCTGCAGGCGCACGTCTGCGGGCTCGTCGTGGCTGGTCGCGCGGTTCCCCGCGCCCCTCAGGGCGTTGCCGAACCGACCCCAGTGCGTAGCCGGGCGTAGTGGGCGGTGCAGTCCTCGTACGACGGGAGCAGGTCCGCCTCTCGCGCCCGTGCCAGGGACGGTGCCTGCGCGTCCTTGGGGGACAGTACGGGTGGGATGTCCTCGGGCCAGGCGATGGCCAGGTCCGGGTCGAGCGGGTTCAGCCCGTGTTCGCGCTCGGGCGCGTAGCCGGTCGAGCACAGGTAGACCACCGTGGCGTCGTCGGTGAGTGCCATGAAGGCGTGACCGAGGCCCTCCGCGAGGAACAGGGCGTGTCGGCTGTCGTCGTCGAGGCGCAGGGCCTCCCAGCGGCCGAACGTGGGGGAGCCGACGCGGATGTCGACGACCACGTCGAGGATGGCGCCGCGCACACAGGTGACGTACTTGGCCTGACCGGGCGGCACGTCCGAGAAGTGCACGCCCCGCAGTACGCCCCTGCGGGAGACCGAGCAGTTGGCCTGGGCCAGCGACAGGTCGTGGCCGGTCGCCTCGCGGAACTCCGGGCCTCGGTACCACTCGTGGAAACTGCCCCGGTCGTCCGGGAAGACCTTGGGCTCCAGCGCCCAGGCGCCTTCGATGCCGAGCGATCGCATGTCCTCACCTCCTCGTGGCCAGGGCCCGCAGCCGGGCCGTCGTGCGCCCCAGGGCCGTACCGAGCCTGCGTCGTGCCCTGCGGGCGAGACGCCCTAGCGCACTGGGCGTCGGCGCCTGCACGACGCGCACGCCGCCGACCCCGGAGCGCAGGGCGAAGGGAAGCGGCAGGAAGCGTGACCCCGGCACGCCGAGCGCTGCCCGCCAAGTCGCCCCGCTCAGCTCGCCGAGCGGCAGCACGGCCTCCAGCAGCGCCGCGGACCCTTGCGGGGACAGCGTGGCCGGGACGTCGTGGGCGGTTCCGGACGCGGTGAGCCGGAGCGTCACTTCGGTGCCGTCGTCGGGGACGTGCAGGGGGAGCCGTGCGTGCAGGCGGGCGCCCGAGAGAGTGATCTCGGCCGGGGTGAGGGCGCCCAGGCCGACGCGGTGGGTCGCGCGGTCGACGTCGAGGGCGAGATGGGTGTGCGGTGACGTCCAGTACGGCAGGACCACGTGGCCGCCGGTCACGGCGGCGTACGGCGTGGGGCGGTTCCCCCGCGGGGCGGGGCCCAGACGGCATTCCTTGGTCCAGCCGCCCAGCTTGACGCGGACGAGGGCGTCCCACAGGCCGTCGCGGGTGAGGCCGGCGGGGTCCACGGTGGCGGTCGCGCGCAGGAGCAGCCGGACCCGGCCGTCGTCGCCGGCCGGCACCTCCTCCCGGGTGAACTCGACCGGCTGGAAGTACTGGGCGGCGCTGGCGCGCTCGCGCACCAGCAGGTCCGCGGTGGCCCCCTCGAAGCGGGCGACGGTGTCGGCGCCCACCCAGGCGACAGCCGCCGCCAGGTCCTCGGGCGGGCCGTCGAGAGGGGTACGAGCCGTACTCGCGGCGAAGGTCATCGGCTCACCGGCGGACGCGTACTCCGCGGTGAAGGCGACCCGCAGTGTGCCGTCCTCCCACGCCACGCGCTCGGGGACGGCCGTGAGGGCGATGCCGGCCTCCCACTCGGCGAAGGCCTCGACGTCGTCGTACCGACCCGCGGCGATCAGCGCGGCGACGACCTGCTGCGTCGGCTGCAGTCCGGCCGCGACACCGGGACCGAAGCGCTCCACGACGACCTGGTGGATCTCCTCGAACAGGTCCCGGCGATAGTCCGCCGGCAGGGCGAGCAGCCGCCGGGCGCGCATCCGCTCGACCATCTCCACCCGCAGCCAGCGCCGGAACAGCCGGTCCCGCAGCGGCCCAGGTTCGGTGTACTGCTCGACGACGTCCAGGGCCTCGCGGAGGTTCTTGAAGTAGCCGCCCGGGTCGAAGCGCTGGAAGCCGGCGTTCGAGGCGTCGTCCCGGCGGACGTGGTAGTAGCAGACGTAGTCGCTGAGCACCGAGACGTTGGACGCGCGCAGATACGCCTCGGTGACGAAGACGTGGTCCTCCAGCCGCCGCCTCCCCTCGGGGAAGCGCAGGCCGATGTCGTCGAGGAAGGCCCGGCGGAACATCTTGTGCGGGGTGAGGCTGTCGATCAGCGGCGCGTTCTCGACGGTGGCACGCGGGTGGTTGCGGCGGAACAGCTCCACCGGCACCCCGCGGCCCTTGCCCGCCATCTTGCCGACCACGACATCGGCGCCGTGGGCCACGCCGTAGTCGTACATCCGCTCCAGGGCCTCGTCACCGAGGTAGTCGTCGTTGTCCACGAACATCACGTACTCGCCCCGGGCGGCGGCGATGCCGACGTTGCGGGGCTTGCCGGACCAGCCGGAGTTCACCTGGTGAACGACGGTCACCCGGGACTCCGCGGCGGCCAGCACGTCGAGCCGGGCCGGTGTGTCGTCGGTGGAACCGTCGTCGACGAAGATCACTTCGTACTCGTCCGGAGGCAGCGACTGCCGCAGCAGCGACTCGATGCAGTCCTCGACATAAACCCCCGGGTTGTACACGGGGACGACCACGCTGACCTTGACCGGCATCGGTCTCCGAGCCCCCTAGGGGTCGCTGGGCGTTTGCGTCGAATTACGGCGCTCGTGGCCAAATGCTAACCCTGACACCGGGTTTGTCCACCGCTCAACCGTGGCGCCCTCGCGCCGAGAACCGGCCCGAAGATCGTCCGCGCCGGTAGCCTGAGGGCGTGCGCCTGCTGCTGATGTCCGACACCCACCTGCCCAAACGCGCCAAGGCGCTGCCCGAACCGCTACTCGCCGAACTCCCGCGCGCCGACGTCGTGTTCCACGCCGGGGACTGGGTCGATTCGGCCACGCTCGACCTGCTGGAGAGCCGCAGCGCCCGACTCATCGGCGTCCACGGCAACAACGACGGACCGGACCTGCGCGCCCGGCTCCCCGAGGTGGCGTACGTCGATCTCGGCGGCCTGCGCTTCGGCGTGGTCCACGAGACCGGGCCCGCCCAGGGCCGTGAGGCGCGCTGCGCGGCCAGGTTCCCCGACCTCGACGTCCTGGTCTTCGGCCACAGCCACATCCCCTGGGACACCACCGCGCCCACCGGTCTGCGTCTGCTCAACCCGGGCTCACCGACGGACCGCCGCCGCCAGCCCCACTGCACCTACATGACGGCGACCGTGACCGAGGGCGGGCTGGGGGAAGTGGAGCTGCACCGGCTGCCGCCGCGCTGAGCTGGGAAAGGGCTGAACTCAGAAAGGGCTGAACTCGGAGGGCCGAGCTCAAAAGGAGCCGAGTTCAAAAGGAGCTGAGCTCAAAAAGATCCGGGCCGCTCCGTGTGCAGGGAAGCGGCCCGGGCGCTGCGATGCGCTGTCATGGACCTCCTTCCCGCTCCGAGGCGTTGTTCGGGGGCCCGTAGGCCTCCTTGTGTCGCCCCCTACCCCTTCGCATCCGCGTTACACCCCTGATTTGGGGCCGCCCGCGCGTCGATCGACGCCTGAGATCACCTGCGACCCGCCCGCCGCCTGCGCAACAGGCGCACCAGGACCAGCAGCACCCCGACCGCCGCCACGGCCGCCCCCGCCCGTTTCGCCACCGGCACCGCGGCCGTGCGGATCAGGTCGAGCGGCTGTTCAACCTCATCCTCGGCAACCGGCGCACTGTGCGCCGGCTCGGTCAGCCGCTCCGACAGACACGTCGCGAACTGCCCGACCAGCCGGTCGCCCACCTCGGCCATCACCCCGCGTCCGAACTGCGCGGGCCGCCCCGTCACGGTGAGGTCGGTGTCCACCGACACGGCCGTACCGTCGTCGCGCTCGCTGAGCGTGCCGGTCATCGTGGCCCGTGCGGTGCCCTGCCCGCGCGTCTCGCGGCCGCTCGCGATCAGCACCATGCGATACGCCGTCTCGTCCTGCTCCTCGAAGACCGCGGTGCCCCTGTAGGCCACGGTGATCGGGCCGACCTTGACCTTCACCGCACCGGTCACGGTCTTCCCGTCGTACTCCTCGACGCTCGCCCCGGGCATGCAGGGCGCGATGCGCTCGATGTCGAGGAGCGTGCGCCAGGCCTCGCCGACCGGGACGGGGACGGTGAACTCGTGGTGCAGCTCCATGACTTCCTCCAACCGGGTGCTACGACGATGGATGGATCGCGCCCGCCGTGGCCGTCAGCGGGGCTCCCGTTCCGCCCCACCGCAGGGCGACGATCTCGGCGGCGACGGACACGGCGACCTCCTCGGGCGTACGGGCCCCGAGATCCAGCCCGACGGGGGAGCGCAGCCGGGCCAACTCGGCCTCGCCGAGGCCGGCTTCGGTCAGCCGCTTGATCCGGTCGTCGTGGGTGCGGCGGCTGCCCATCGCCCCGATGTACGCCGCCGGGCGGCGCAGCGCCTCCTCCAGCAGCGGGACGTCGAACTTCGGGTCGTGGGTGAGCACGCAGATCACCGTGCGTTCGTCGGTGCCGGTGCCGCTCAGATAGCGGTGCGGCCAGTCCACGACCACCTCGACGCCCGCCGGAAAGCGCTTCGGGGTGGCGAAGACCGGGCGGGCATCGCACACCGTGACCCGGTAGCCGAGGAAGTCGCCGATGCGCGCGACCGAGGCCGCGTAGTCGATCGCGCCGAACACGAGCATCCGCGGCGGCGGCGCGAAGGAGTGCAGGAAGACGGAGACCGCGTCCTCGCGGCGCTCGCCGTGCGGGCCGTAGTGCCTGAGGCCCGTGGCGCCGAGGGCGAGTTCGCCGCGCGCGTCGGCGGTGACGGCCACGTCCAGGCCGGGCGCGCCGAGCGTGCCCGCGACGCGGTCCGGCCACACGGCGAGGGTCGCCCCGCGCGGCGCGGGCCCGTCGGTCACCGTCGCCACCGTGACCGGACGCCCCGCCGCGACCGTCTCCGCGACCTCGCCGAAGGCCGGGTCCGAGGCGGCCGTGACGGGACGTACCAGCAGGGTGATCTCGCCGCCGCAGGTGAGCCCGACCTCGAAGGCGTCCTCGTCGCTGTAGCCGAAGGTCTCCAGCCGGGCCTCGCCGCTCGCCACCACTTCCTGCGCGAGTTCGAAGACGGCCCCCTCGACGCAGCCGCCGGACACGCTGCCCACGACCTCGTCGTCGGGGCCCACCGCCATGGCGGCCCCGGGTTCGCGCGGGGCGCTGCGGCTCGTGGCGACCACGGTGGCGAGTCCGAAGGGCACCCGGGCCGCGTACCAGGGACTGATCACCGGGAGAATCTCACGCATCGTCCGCTCCTCTCACCACCGCAGCCAACCGCTCCAGGGCGGCCAGGCTGTGCCCCTCGACGAACGCGTCCACGCTCGGCAGGGCCGCCGCCATCCCGGCCGCCAGGGGCGCGTAACCCGGCCGTGCCTTGCGCGGATTGGCCCAGATCACCCGGTGCGCCAGCCGGTGCAGGCGGCGCATCTGGGCCGCGAGCAGCTCCGGATCACCACGCTCCCAGCCGTCGGACAGCAAGACCACGATCGCACCGCGCGCCATGCCGCGCTGCCCCCAGCGGTCCAGGAACGCCCGCAGCAGCTCACCCAGCCGGGTACCCCCGCGCCAGTCGGGCACCGCCGCCGCGACCGCCGCCATCGCCAGGTCGGGGTCCCGGTGCGCCAGCTCCCGGGTCACCCGGGTCAGCCGGGTGCCGATCGTGAACACCTCCGTACGGCTGCCTCGGGCGGCCGCGTGGGCGAAGCGCAGGAGCGCGTCCGCGTACGGCGACATGGAGCCGCTCGGTGCCCTTGTCGGAGTGGACCAGGGGCGCGCCGTCCGTCAGCGCGCCCTCGATGTCCAGGGCGGCGGGCAGCGGGGTGTAGTCGACCTCGATGGCCTCCAGCGCGTCGGCGGCCGTGTACCGGTCGCGGGCCACCACCACGGCCACCGGGTCGCCGGCGTAGCGCACCTCGTCGACGGCGACCGGGGGATGGTCCGGCACCACGGTGTCCTCGGCGACCGGCCAGGCGCACGGCAGCGAGCCCATCTCCTGCGCGACGTCGCGTCCACTGAACGCGGCGATGACGCCGGGGCGTTCGAGGGCCGCCGAGACGTCGACGCGGTCGATGCGGGCGTGGGCCATCGGGCTGCGCAGGATCGCGATGTGCAGCAGTCCGGTGACGCTGATGTTGTCGGTCCAGTTGGTCTGCCCGGTGATCAGATGGGCGTCCTCCTTGCGGTACCGGGCGCGGCCGACCTCGCGTTCGACGGTCTCGCTCATGCCGTGACCTCCTCCTCGGAGGCGTCCAGGACCGCCCGGACGATGTTCTGGTAGCCGGTGCAGCGGCAGATGTTGCCCTCCAGGCCGTGGCGCACCTCGTCCGGCGTGGGGTGCGGGTGCTCGCGCAGCAGATCGCGGGCCGCCATGATCATCCCCGGGGTGCAGTAGCCGCACTGCAGCGCGTGCCGCTCGTGGAACGTCCGCTGCAGCGCCGTCCACTCGCCGTCGTGGGCGAGCCCCTGGACGGTGGTCACCTCGCTCCCGTCCGCCTGGACGGCGAGCACGGTGCAGCTCTTGACGGCCGTGCCGTCCAGCTCGACCGTGCAGGTCCCGCAGTTCGAGGTGTCACACCCGATCGGGGTGCCGGTCAGACCGAGACGGTCGCGCAGGTAGTGGATCAGGAGGAGGCGGGGCTCCACATCGTCCTCGTACGTCGCGCCGTCCACCTTCACCGAGATGTGAGTCATGTGCCCTCCAGAGGCCGAGTGGAGATGAGAGGGGAAACATCGGCCGGGCGTGATGTACGTCACTCTATGGCGGCTGCGGTGTCACGGCGAGTGCTGCGGCAGCGTTCGTTGAGCGTTAATCCATTGCCGGTGCGGGGCCGATCCTGCTGCACTGCACGTAACCCGTCGTCACGTGGACGGGACCCGTCGTCACGCACAGAGGAGCCCCAATGCGCACTGCGTTCATGTCCCCCCAGGAAGGAACGACCCCCTCATCGAAGGACATGACGCTTCGTGCATTTGCTCAACCTCGGGATCCTCGCCCATGTCGACGCCGGTAAGACCAGCCTGACCGAACGCCTGCTGCACACGGCGGGCGTGATCGACGAGATCGGCAGCGTCGACGCCGGGAACACCCGGACCGATTCCCTCGCGCTGGAGCGGCAGCGCGGGATCACCATCAAGTCCGCCGTCGTCTCCTTCGCGCTCGACGACGTCACGGTCAACCTCATCGACACCCCCGGCCACCCGGACTTCATCGCCGAGGTGGAGCGGGTGCTCGGCGTCCTGGACGGCGCCGTGCTGGTCGTCTCCGCCGTCGAGGGCGTCCAGCCGCAGACCCGCGTCCTGATGCGCACCCTGCAGCGGCTGCGCATCCCCACCCTCGTCTTCGTCAACAAGATCGACCGACGCGGTGCGCGTCACGACGCCGTCCTGCGGGCCGTCTCCGAGCGGCTGACCGCGGCCGTCGTGCCGATGGGGGCGACCGACGCCCTCGGCACCCGTGAGGCCCGCTTCCTCCCCGGCCTCGACGCGTCGGCGCTCGACGTCCTCTCCGGCCACGACGACGCGTTGCTGACGGCGTACGTCGAGGACACCGTCTCGTACGACCGCCTCGGTGCCGCCCTCGCCGAGCAGACCCGGCAGGCCCTCGTCCACCCGGTGTACTTCGGCTCCGCGATCACGGGCGCCGGGGTCGGCAGCCTCATCGACGGGATCAAGCGGCTGCTGCCCGCCGCCGACGGCGACCCGGACGGGCCGGTCTCGGGCACCGTCTTCAAGGTCGAGCGGGGGCCGGCGGGGGAGAAGGTCGCCTATGCGCGGCTGTTCTCCGGCACCCTGCGCACCCGCGACCGGATCCGCGTCGACGAGGCGGGCGGCGAGGGCCGGGTCACCGCGATCAGCGTGTTCGACGACGGCACCGACGTCCGGGACGACTCGGTGCCGGCCGGCCGGATCGCCAAGCTGTGGGGGCTGGCCGACATCAGGATCGGCGACGTCATCGGCGAACCCCGCAAGGCGTACGGGCACTTCTTCGCCCCGCCCACCCTCGAAACGGTCGTCGTCCCGGCCGGTGACACGGACCGGCGGGCCCTGCACCGCGCGCTCACCCTGCTCGCCGAACAGGACCCGCTCATCGATCTGCGCCACGACGAGGTACGGCAGGAGACCTTCGTCTCCCTCTACGGCGAGGTGCAGAAGGAGGTCATCCAGGTCACGCTCGCCGAGGAGTTCGGCCTCGACGTCACCTTCCGCCGGACGACGCCGCTGTGCGTCGAGCGGCCGGTCGGCCCGGGCGCGGCGGTCGAGTTCAACAAGAAGGACGACAACCCCTTCCTCGCCACGGTCGGCCTGCGCGTGGACCCCGCCCCGGTCGGATCCGGCGTGGCCTTCCGGCTGGAGGTGGAGCTCGGCTCCATGCCGTACGCCTTCTTCAAGGCCGTCGAGGACACCGTCCGCGAGACCCTCGGCCAGGGCCTGCACGGCTGGCAGATCCCCGACTGCGCGGTCACCATGACCCATTCCGGCTACTCGCCCCGGCAGAGCCACGCCCACCAGGGCTTCGACAAGAGCATGTCCAGCACCGGCTACGACTTCCGTGGCCTCACGCCGCTGGTCCTGATCGAGGCCCTGCGCCGGGCGGGCACCGAGGTCCACGAGCCGATGCACCGCTTCCGCATCGAGGCCCCGACCGACACCCTGGCGGCTCTGCTGCCGGTGTTCGCCAGGCTGCGCGCGGTGCCGCAGACAACGGAGACACGCGGCGCCTCCTGCGTCCTGGAGGGATCGGTGCCCGCGGCTCACGTGCACGAGCTGGAGCAGCACCTGCCCGGCCTGACGCGCGGCGAGGGCGAGCTGGAGAGCGCCTTCGACCACTACGCACCCGCCGCGCGCGGCACGCTCCCGGAACGTCGGCGCACCGATCTCAACCCGCTGAACCGGAAGGAGTACCTGCTGAACCTGACGCGCCGGGTCGGCGGTTGAGAAGTGAGGGCAGGGGCAGAACTTACTCCAGAGTCAGGGGTGTTGACTGTGTCGTGATATCACCGGACTGTAGTGGACATGCCGAACATCCGGACGCGTCTGCTCGTTGTCCTGGTTGTCCTCTTCGGATCCCTGACGGTGGCGGGCCCCGCTCCCGCCACCGCCGCCACCCTTCCCGGCTCCCTCTGGTTCGACGAAACACCCCTCACCGTCCAGAACGGCCGCTTCACGGACGGCCACGGCCGCGAGGTGGTGCTGCGCGGCTACAACGTCTCCGGCGAGACGAAGCTGGCCGAGAACAACGGCCTGCCCTTCGCCTCGGTCGCGGACGCGAGGAAGTCCGCGACCGCGCTGCGCGCCCTCGGCGGCGGCAACTCGATCCGCTTCCTGCTGTCCTGGGCCTACGCGGAACCCGTACGCGGCCAGGTCGACACCATGTATCTGGCCGCCGCCACCGCCCAGATGCGCGCCTTCCTCGACGCCGGCATCCGCGTCTACCCCGACTTCCACCAGGACCTCTACTCCCGGTACCTGTTCGACCCCGACAGCTGGTACACGGGCGACGGCGCCCCCAAGTGGGCCGTGGACGCCGGGAACTATCCGGACGAGTCCTGCGGCATCTGCCTCTTCTGGGGGCAGAACATCACCCAGAACGAGGCCGTGAAGCAGGCGTCGTACGACTTCTGGCACAACCGGTACGGACTCCAGGACGCCTTCCTGGCCACCGCCCAGAAGACCATGGCCCACATCGAACAGAACGTCTCCGCCGCCGAGTTCGCAGGCGTCGTCGGCTTCGACCCGTACAACGAGCCGCATGCGGGCGTCCATGACTCCGGCCAGACCAGCCGCACCTGGGAACGGGACGTCCTGTGGCCGTTCTACGAGAAGTTCCGGGCCCGCATGGACGCGGCCGGCTGGCAGGACAAGCCGCTGTTCGCCGAGCCGAACCTCTTCTGGAACGCCAACATCGACTTCCAGAAGCAGGAGGGCGGCCTGCTCGACACGGGCACACTCGGACCGCGGTACGTGTTCAACACCCACTTCTACGACCAGAAGGCCATCTCCGGCATCTTCATGTGGGGCAAGGCAAAGGACGGCCAGTACGCCGGTGACTTCGGGACCGTCCGCGACCGCGCCTCGGCCACCCGCACGCCCGCGATCATCAGCGAGTTCGGCCACCCGCTGGCGGGCTCCGTCTCCGACAAGGCGCCGACCGTGCTCAAGGCGATGTACCAGGCCCTCGACTCCCGTGTCCCGGGCGCGAGTTGGTGGTCGAACCCGGCCGGCTCCGGCCCTGTGCTCTCCGGTTCGCAATGGCAGTGGGACATCTACAACGGACGCCACCACGAGCTGATGAACGCCAACCCCGACAAGGCCTTCACCACCGGGGACGCCTGGAACGACGAGGACCTGTCCGCCGTACGCCTCGACGACTCGGGTACGCCCGTGCTCCGCCAGGACGGCCGGCTGCTCGACCGGATCTACCCGAGCGCGACGTCCGGCACAACCGTCGCCTTCACCTACGAGGACCGCTCCCGCGACGGCGACACCACCCTGACCTGGAACCCGGTGCCCAGCTCACTGCCGAACGTGGCACAGCTGGTGGGATCGGGACAGTACGGGCTGCTGGTGTGGCGCTCCCACACCGGCACGGCACCGACCGAACTGCACCTCCCGGCATCCTTCCCGACCGGGTCCACCACAGTGGTCTCCGACCTGGGCACCGCATACGCACCGCCGTCGTACACCTCGGCCACCCCGATCGGCGTGGCCGCGGAACCGGGCGGCACCGGCAGCCGGCGCCTGCTGCTCACCGACTCGGACTCCGGCGTCCTGCACTACGCGCTGGTGACGAACGGGGCGAACAGCCCCTCGACCACTGTGCTGAACGCCGCACGGTCCGAGCTCTCCGCATGGGCCGCGCGGACCGCCGGATAGCACCCGGTTGACCCTCCCCTTACGTCAGGCCGCAGGCTGTATTCCGACGAAAGGGCAGGTGAATGAGCTACTCCGTGGGGCAGGTAGCGGCCTTCGCCGGGGTGACCGTGCGCACGCTGCACCACTACGACCGGGCGGGACTGCTCTCGCCCGGTGAACGCAGCGGCGCCGGTTACCGGCTGTACGGCGACACCGACCTGGCCCGGCTCCAGCAGATCCTCTTCTACCGAGAACTCGGCTTCTCCCTCGACGAGATCGCCGAGATCCTCAAGGACCCGCAGGCGAACGCCCTGGAGCATCTCCAGGCCCGGCTGCGGCAGTTGAGCGACGAGATCGGCCGGCTCCAGCGGCTGGCCGAGGTCGCCGAGCAGGCCATCGAGGTCCAGCGGACGGGCGTGGAGCTGACCCCCGCCGAACGCTTCGAGGTCTTCGGCGAGATCGGCTTCGACCTCAGTTACGCCACCGAGGCCCAGCTCAAATGGCAGGGCTCGGCGGGACAGCGGGAGTCGATGGCGCGCGCCGCCGCCCACACCAAGGACGACTGGCGGCAGCTCATGGGGGAGGCCGCCGCCTGGCGTGGCGAGTTGCTCGCGGCCTTCGACGAGGGCGAACCCGCCGACGGCGAGCGGGCCCTGGACCTCGCCGAGGAGCACCGGCTGCACATCGCCCGCTGGTTCACCACGTGTCCGCCCGACATGCACCGGCGCATCGCGGACGACTTCGCCGCCGATCCGCGCGCCTTCGCGCTCGTCGTACCGCCCTCGCAGCAGCGGCCCGGACTCGCCGCCTATCTCTGCAAGGCCGTCCACGCGAACGCGGGCCGCCGGGCCGACCGTGAGGAGGACGGATGAGGATCCTGATCGCCGCCGCCGGATCACGCGGCGACGTCGCGCCGTACACCGGGCTGGGGGCAGGCCTGCGCGAGGCGGGCCACGACGTCACGCTCGCCACGACCGACGCGTTCGCACCGCTGGTACGGGAGGCAGGCCTGGGGTTCCGGAGCCTGCCCAGCCGCCCGCAGGCCCAAGGCGCTGTCCAGGGCCGACGCGAACTGATGCGGACGGCCGCCGCGTTCGTCACCGAACTCGGACACGGCTTCGCCGACGCCGTGGACCCGGACACGGACCTGCTCCTCCTGTCCACCACCACGGCACCGCTCGGCAAGCACGTGGCCGAGGCCATGAGCATCCCGACGATCGCCGCCTACCTCCAACCCACCGCCCCGACCGGCGACTTCCCACCCAACGTCATGGGAACCCGCCAGCTCGGCCGCCTCGGCAACCGCATCGCCGGACGCTTCGCGCTGCGCATGGCCGACCGCGTCTACGCCGAAGCCGTGACCGGGCTTCGCCGCCGCCTCGACCTGCCTCCCCTGGGGCCGAGCGAGGTGCGCCGCCGACAGGATCGCGCGAACCGGCCCGTCCTGCACGGCTTCAGCACGGCGCTGGTGCCACGCCCTTCCGACTGGCGTCCCGGACTCGACGTCGTCGGCACCTGGTGGCCGTACGTCGCACCGGACCGTCGGCTGCCGGCCGAGGTGGAGGACTTCCTCGCGGCCGGCCCCCGCCCGGTGTTCATCGGCTTCGGCAGCATGGCGGCCGGCCACGGCGAGCGGCTCAGCGAGCTCGCCGTCCAGGCGCTGCGCCGCGCCGGGCTGCGCGGCATCCTCCAGGCGGGCAGCGCCGGACTCGCCGCCGCCGGCGACGACGTCCTGACCATCGGCGACATACCGCACGCGCTGCTGTTCCCGAGGGTGGCCGCGGTGGTCCACCATGCCGGGGCGGGCACAGCGGCGGCCGCACTGCGTGCCGGAGCGCCCTCGATTCCGGTGCCGGTCACGGCGGACCAGCCGTTCTGGGCGGCACGGCTCGCCGCGATCGGCGCGGCCACCGACCCGGTCCCCTTCACGTCCCTCACCGCCGAACGGCTCGCCGGCGCCCTCGGCCGGGTCGTGCGGCAGCAGACGTACGCCCGTGCCGCCGCGGTCGCCGCGCGGCACATGGCGACCGAGGACGGTGTGGGGGCGGTGCTCAAAGCTTTGGGCTGAGCCCTTCTCTACACGACTGCGTACACGACAAAATTGATCGTCGGGTAGGCGAGGCGGTGGGAGGACAGCGTGGCGGGCAGGCTCAAGGCGCCCACCGGTCGATACGGCGGCAAGTCGGCCGAGGAGCGAAAGGCGGAACGACGGCGACGCTTCCTGGACGCGTCGCTCCAGCTCTTCGGCGACAGCCCCGGCTACCGGGGCACCACCGTGGCGGCACTGAGCGAGGCCGCCGGCCTGTCGACCCGCCAGTTCTACGAGGAGTTCCGCGCTCTTGAGGACGTTCTGACGGCCCTTCACCTAGAGGTCAACGCCTGGGCGGAGGAGGCCGTCCTGGCGGCGGTGACCGGCGCGAAGGACCTGCCGCTGGCCGAGCGCGCCACCGCGATCTTCCGCGAGTACGCCGCGAACGTCACCTCCGACCCGCGCCGCATCCGCATCACCTTCGTCGAGATCGTCGGCGTCAGTGCCCGCCTGGAGGAACAGCGCCTCGCCCGCCGTGCCCGCTGGGTCGACCTCGTCTGCGTCGAGGTGGCGTCCGCCGTGGCCCGCGGGGAGGCGGCCCCGCGCGACTACCGCCTCGCCGTGACCGCCTTCATCGGCAGCGTCAACGGGCTGCTGCACGACTGGAGCGCCGGGTGGGTGGACGCGACCCTCGACGAGGTTGTCGACGAACTCGTCCGTATCCTGCTGGGCATTCTGCAGCCGGCGGATCCGCGGCTCGCAGGTCCCTGAGACCGGCCCTGGGGGGCGGCGACTCAAGGCCGGGTGACGGGTGCCCGCCTGAGCCTCACGCCCCGAGCCTTCGGCGGCTCATGCCCCGAGCCGGTTCACCGCGTCGACGACCGCGGCCGTACCGTCCTCGGCGCGCAGACCCTCGGCCAGGGCCTTGGCGCGCCGGCCGTACGACGGGTCGCCGGTCGCCTCCCGTACGGCCGTCGTCAGCGCCTCGGCCGTCAACTTCCGTAGCGGCACGGCCCGGGGCGCCACGCCGAGCGCGACCAGACGCGAGGCCCAGAAGCCCTCGTCGAACTGGATCGGCACCGGCACGGCCGGCACTCCGGCACGCAGACCGGCGCCCGTCGTGCCCGCACCGCAGTGGTGGATCACGGCGGCCATCCGCGGGAACAGCGCGGAGTGCGGCACCTCGTCGATGGTCAGTACGTCGTCCCCGGCGGCTTCCAGGCCACCCCAGCCCCGCTGGATCAGCGTGCGCAGCCCGGCCCGGCGCAGAGCGCGTACGACCTCGGTGCTCAGCGCCGCCGGATCGGGCACGGTCGCGCTGCCCAGGCCCACGAACACCGGCGGCGGACCCGAGTCCAGGAACTCCCTCAGTGCGGGCGGGAGTTGAGCCTCGCCGTCGTACGGCCACCAGTAACCCGTCACTTCCAGGTGCGGCTGCCAGTCGCGCGGGCGGGGCACCACCAGGGGGCTGTAGCCGTGGAGCGTGCGGTCCGGGCGCGCGGCGGTGCGGGGCTTGCCGCGCGACAGCCCCAGGCGTTCCCGGACGTCCGGTACGGCCGCCGAGAAGACCCGGTGGATGGCGAGGTTCACGCCGTGTCCGGCGACCCGGTTTCCGACGGCTCCCCAGGAGCCGCCCCCGAGCATCGGCGGCCCGAACTCACGCGTCGGGGCGAGCGGTTGCAGGGGGAGGTCGATGGCCGGGAGTGACAGGCCCTCGGCGATGGCGTGCCCCAGCGGTGCGGTGGAGCCCGCCAGGAGCAGGAGGTCGCTGGTCCGCGCGGCGGCGAGCATGTCGTCCGTCATCTCTCCGGCCAGCGCCCGCGCCATCCGGACCACCCGCACGAGCTTGCCCAGCCCGGTCCCACTGCGGTGCAGGCTCCGCCCCCGCTCCGACTCCAGCTCGGCCCGTGGATCCACCGGCATCGGATGGAAGCGCACACCCGACCCGGCAACCAGCCGCTCGAAGCAGCCGTGCGTGACCAGGGTGACCTCGTGTCCGGCCCGGGACAGGGCGTGCCCGAGTCCGGTGTAGGGGGCGACGTCGCCCCGGGATCCCGCCGTCATGATCGCTACGCGCACAACGGCCAGTATGGCGGTACGGGCCGCCCATGGCGCCAACTGTGCCTCCGTAAGGGCGACTTCAGGTCTGCCCCATCCGTTGACTTCCCTCTCCCGTGGCCCTACTTTCAGCGCCACATGTTCGATGTTCCGACTTGCGTTCGAAATATCGAACTTGCTGAGTCTCTCCCGCACGAAGGAGCCGCATGTACCCCCCGCCCCGAATGAGTCCCGTCGGCCGCCGCAGAACCACCGCGGTGCGCGCCCTCGTCCTGGTGCTCACGGCCGTCGCCGCCCTGCTGTTCGCGGCGCCCGCGCCCGCCCGGGCGGCCACGGCCCGTCAGATACCGGTGCCCACCGCCCCCATGGGCTGGGCGTCCTGGAACGCGTTCGCCGCGAAGGTCGACCACAACGTCATCAAGCAGCAGGTCGACGCGTTCGTGGCGGCGGGTCTGCCCGAGGCCGGCTACGAGTACATCAACATCGACGAGGGCTGGTGGCAGGGCACCCGTGACGGCGCCGGCAACATCACCGTCGACGAGGCGGAGTGGCCGGGCGGCATGAAGGCCATCGCGGACTACATCCACAGCAAGGGACTCAAGGCCGGCATCTACACCGACGCGGGCAAGGACGGCTGCGGCTACTACTTCCCGACCGGCCGCCCGGCCGCGCCCGGCTCGGGCAGTGAGGGCCACTACGAGCAGGACATGCTGGCGTTCTCCCGGTGGGGCTTCGACTTCGTCAAGGTCGACTGGTGCGGTGGCGACGCCGAGGGCCTCGATCCGAGGACGACCTACCAGGCGGTCAGTGACGCCGTCGCCGCGGCGAGCGCGACCACCGGCCGCCCGCTCGCCCTCTCCCTGTGCAACTGGGGCTACGACAACCCCTGGAACTGGGCCCCGGGCATGGGCCCGATGTGGCGGACGAACACGGACATCTTCTTCCACGGCGGTACGCCGTCGTACGGCAACGTCCTGACCGCGTTCGACCGGAACATCCACCCCACGGCCCAGCACACCGGCTACTACAACGACCCCGACATGATGGTCGTCGGCATGACGGGCCTGACCGCCGCCCAGAACCGCAGCCACATGAACCTGTGGGCGATCTCCGGCGCCCCGCTCCTCACCGGCCTCGACCTCACCACCATGACCGCCGAGACGGCGAGCATCCTCAAGAACCCCGAGGTCATCGCCGTCGACCAGGACCCGCGCGGCCTGCAGGGCGTCAAGGTCGCCGAGGACACCTCCGGTCTCCAGGTGTACGGCAAGGTCCTGTCCGGCAGCGGCAACCGTGCCGTCGTCCTCCTCAACCGCACGTCGACCACGCAGAACATGACCGTCCGCTGGTCCGACCTCGGCCTGACGAACGCCGCCGCGACCGTCCGTGACCTGTGGGCCCGGCAGAACCTCGCCACCACCGGCACGAGTTACACCACCGGCGTCCCGGCCGGCGGCTCGGTGATGCTCACGGTCACCGGTGGCACGGAGCAGTCCGCGAGCACCTACAGCGGCACGTCGAGCTTCTCCAACGTGGTCGCGGGAAGCGCCGGTCCGAAGACGGTCGAGGTCTCCTACACCAACAACACGTCCACGGCCCGCACGGCCACGCTCACCGTCAACGGCCAGACCCCGACCAAGGTCTCCTTCCCGCCGACCGGCTCCGCTCCCGGCAACGTCTCCGTCAACGTCTCCCTGGCCAAGGGCAGCGCCAACACCCTCTCCTTCTCCGGCGCCCCGACCCTCGACGGCATCGTCGTCCGGCCGCTGCCCGGCGGGAACGGCATGCTGATCTCGGGGACCGGGTCCGGCCGCTGCGCGGACATCGACGACAACACCATCGTCAACGGCACCGACGCCCAGCTGTGGGACTGCACCGCCGGGCCGAACCAGGTCTGGCAGTACAACAGCACCCGCAAGGAGCTGGTGGTCTACGGCAACAAGTGCCTCGACGCCTACAACCTCGGCACCACCAACGGCACCCGGGTCGTCATCTGGGACTGCAACGGCCAGAGCAACCAGAAGTGGAACCTCAACAGCGACGGCACCATCACCAACGTCAACGCCGGGCTCTGCCTCGACGCGTACGGTGCGGCCACGGCCAACGGCACCAAGCTGGTGCTCTGGAGCTGCAACGGCCAGGACAACCAGAAGTGGACGGTGAGCTAGCGCCGACCTAGGCGAGGCACACCACGAGTACACCGAATGCCAGGGCGCAGATCAGCAGCCAGCCGGCCAGCAGACGGCGCCGCAGGTCGCGGTACTTCGCCTCGTACTCGTCCCGCAGTCTCCCGGCACGCGCCGCAGTGTGCTGCCAGGAGCCGCGGGCGAGTGCGAGGTACTCCGCCTCGAACCGCCGCTCCACCTCGTCCCGCTGGGTGTCCGTCAGCCAGTGCAGCGGCGCGCTGAAACGGGCGGCGGCCGTACGGCCCTCATCGCGGGTCGCGGCGAGCAGCAGATGCCCCTCGACGTCGTTCAGGAACTTGTCCGTGACGCTCACAGAGTGGTCAACTCCCTCTCCGGCGCGGGCGCGTGATGCAGGTCGAACGCCGGGGATTCGGATCGGATCCGCGGCAGCGTGACGAAGTTGTGCCGCGGCGGCGGGCAGGACGTCGCCCACTCCAGCGAGCGGCCGTACCCCCAGGGGTCGTCGGTGTCGACCTTCGCGCCGTATTTCGCGGTCTTCCAGATGTTGTAGAAGAACGGCAGGAGCGACGCGCCGAGCACGAACGAGAAAATGGTCGACAGGCTGTTCAGCGCCGTAAGCCCTTCCACCGCCAGATAGTCGGGAATGCGGCGCTGCATTCCGTTCACACCCAGCCAGTGCTGGACCAGGAAGGTGCCGTGGAAGCCGATGAACAGCGTCCAGAAGGTCATCTTGCCGAGGCGCTCGTCGAGCATCTTGCCGGTCATCTTCGGCCACCAGAAGTGGAAGCCGGAGAACATCGCGAACACCACCGTGCCGAAGACGACGTAGTGGAAGTGGGCGACGACGAAGTACGAGTCGGACACGTGGAAGTCCAGTGGCGGTGAGGCCAGGATGACACCGGTCAGACCACCGAAGGTGAAGGTGATCAGGAAGCCGACCGCCCAGAGCATCGGTGTCTCGAAGGACAAGGATCCCTTCCACATCGTTCCGATCCAGTTGAAGAACTTCACGCCCGTCGGGACGGCGATGAGGAACGTCATGAAAGCGAAGAACGGCAACAGCACACCGCCGGTGACGTACATGTGGTGCGCCCACACCGTCACGGACAGACCCGCGATCGCGATGGTCGCCGCGATCAGACCCATGTAGCCGAACATCGGCTTACGGGAGAAGACCGGGATCACTTCGGAAATGATTCCGAAGAATGGCAGGGCGATGATGTACACCTCTGGATGGCCGAAGAACCAGAAGAGGTGTTGCCACAGCAAGGCCCCGCCGTTGGCGGCGTCGAAGATGTGGGCTCCGAACTTGCGGTCCGCCTCCAGCGCGAACAGCGCCGCCGCGAGGACGGGGAAGGCGAGCAGGACCAGCACCGCGGTCAGCAGCACGTTCCACACGAAGATCGGCATGCGGAACATGGTCATGCCCGGGGCGCGCATGCAGATGATCGTGGTGATGAAGTTGACCGAGCCGAGGATGGTGCCGAAGCCGGAGAAGGCCAGACCCGTGATCCACATGTCGGCACCGATACCCGGGCTGCGGACCGCGTCCGACAGCGGGGAGTAGGCGAACCAGCCGAAGTCGGCGGCGCCGTCCGGGGTGAGGAAGCCGCCGACCGCGATGAGCGAGCCGAACAGGTACAGCCAGTAGGCGAACATGTTCAGCCGCGGGAACGCCACGTCCGGCGCGCCGATCTGCAGCGGCATGATCCAGTTCGCGAAGCCGGCGAACAGCGGCGTCGCGAACATCAGCAGCATGATCGTGCCGTGCATCGTGAACGCCTGATTGAACTGCTCGTTCGACATGATCTGCAGACCCGGCCGGGCGAGCTCGGCGCGCATGAACAGCGCCATCACGCCACCGATGCAGAAGAAAGCGAACGAAGTGACCAAATAGAGCGTTCCGATCGTCTTGTGGTCAGTGGTGGTCAGCCACTGGACGACCCTGGTGCCTGTGACGTTTCTGATCCTCTTCACGCCCCGCCTGTGTCCGCGGCCCACCCGCACGTCACACTCGGGGGACGCGACAAGAATCACGGAAACGGGTGTGACGATCCGGCCGGTGCCGGACACGAACGGAACATGAGCAACGACGAGATCTTCGCCGCTGCCTATCGCGAGCACTACTGGGCGGTCAGCCGCTATGTCGCGCGGCGACTGGACGGGCGTACGAGTGAGGTCGAGGAAGTGGTGGCGGAGGTCTTCACCGTCGCCTGGCGGCGCCGGGACGACCTCCCGGCCGCACCGCTGCCCTGGCTGTACGGCGTGGCACGCAACTGCCTGGCGAACGCGGTACGCGGCTACGGGCGCCGGCGGCGACTGGTCGACCGGCTGGGCAACGACGAGACCGCGCACGGCCGGCACATCGTGGACGGCCTCGACGCGGAGGCACCGGGCGCCTGGGTGCACGAGGCGCTGCACCGGCTGTCCCCGGCCGACCAGGAGGTCCTGCGGCTGACGGCGTGGGAGGAACTGGGCGTCGAGGAGGTCGCCGTGGCACTCGGCTGCGGCAGTCGGGCCGCGGCCATGCGGCTGCACCGGGCCCGGCGCCGGCTCAGAGCCGAGATCGACCGTATGAGCCCGACGACCGTGTCCAAGGAACGAAGCCATGGCTGACGAACTCGAACTGCTCCGCGGAGCCAACCCGGTACCGGTCGACGGCCCCCAGTTCGGCGACGGCCCGCTGGACCATCGTGCGGAACGCCACCTCGACCGGCTGCTGCACGAACGCGCCACCGCCGCCACCACCACCGCCACCACCACCGCCACCGTCCCCCGCCGCCGCACCCGGCTCGCCTGGGGTCTCGCCGCCACCGCCGTCGTCGCCGCGCTCGTGTCGGCGTTGCTGTTCACCGGCCAGACGACGGCCCCCGCCGTCGCCGCGCCGCGGCCCCTGGTCGTGCAGACGGACTCCTCGCCCGTCCCGCTGAAGGAACTGGCCGAGCGTGCCGAGCGGGCGGCGGCGGACAACGCACCCGAACTGCGCAAGGGCACGCACGTGCAGGCGTGGAGCCTGGCCATGAGCGACAAGAAGCCGCCCATCACGCTCCCGGTCGAGCGCATCGTGCGATGGAACGCCGACGACAGCCACACGGAGATCGTCGTGGCGACGGACCCGCGCCACCCCGGCCGACCGGCCCTGACCGACGAGGACGGCGAGCCGCGTCCGGTCGAGGACGGCCATGTCCTCAGCAAGCAGACGTACCCGCGCAGTTGGAGCGACGCCCCGCCGCAGTCGCCGCCTCCCACCGACGTCGCAGGCCTGCGTGCCTACCTGCAGGAGGCCGCGTACAGCAAGACCGCGCTGACCAGCGGCGAGCTCCTCGACGCCGTCGCGTCGCTGCTCGGCACCTGGACACTCGGCGCCCGCGAGTCGGCGACGCTCGCGCAACTCCTCGCGGACACGGAGGGGCTCAAGCCCCTCGGCCAGGTGACGGACCGGCTCGGACGGCGCGGACAGGCCTACGTCCTGGACCGGCCCGGCACCCGCGAGATGCTGATCATGGACCCGGCCACCGGCGCCGTACTCGGCCTTGAGACGACCTTCACGAAGGCGGAACCGGAGTACGGCGTCAAGGCCGGCGACGTGATGTCGTACAGCGCCTGGATGCGCTGATCACGCCCGATGCCGGGTACGCCGGGCACGGACGGCACGATGCGGTGGAGGAAGCCGGCGAGGCCGCACCGCTCGCAGCGCCGTGCGCGCGAGAGCAGCGGACAGCAGGCGGCCCGCCGCGGACACCGGCCATCGCCGCCCGGACCGGACCGGACGTGACCGGCCCGCGGCGGCACGTGCCGAGAAGGTCCAGCTCAGCCGTGACGTGACCTGGACCTCCGGCAGCGTCCTCCCTACTCGTCCCATGCCTCGATGATGATCTGCCGCGAGATCCTGCCGTCGCGCAGCGTGATCATCGACTCGGACATGACGCGCACACCGTCCGCGTACTCACAGGACTCGCTGTAGGCAGCGCGGTCGCCCTGGATCACGCAGCCTTCCAGCTTGTGCGTCATGTCGCGGCTGTAGACATCGGTGAGCATGTCGGCGATCTCGTTGTGGCCGTGCAGCACCTTCGGGTGGCTGGGCTGGGCGTTGCGGTTCACGACGCGTATCTCCGCGTCGTCCGTGTACAGCGACAGAAGCGAATCCGGGCTCTGTCCTTCCACGGCCCGGCGCAGTGTCTCGGTGTCGAAAGACGGGCGTGCAGCGGTGCCCATGGTGACCTCCTCCGAGGCCCGCGGCAGGACGAGGAGCGGCCGCGAGGGCCTCACCTTTGAGAGTCCTCCGCCCCGCCGGACTCGGCAAGCCCAGGCGAACCGACGCGCCCGCCCCGGCCTGTCCGCGCACCGGAACCGCCGTCCAGGAAGTGGAATCCGGGCCGCGGGTGCATGAGGAAATCATGGTGGGAGATGTTCCACGCGTACGCCCCCGCCAGCGCGAACGCCACCCGGTCCCCGGCCCGCAGCCCCGGTGCCGGGACCCGGCGGGCCAGGACGTCCTTCGGGGTGCACAGCTGTCCGGCCAGCGTGATCCTCCCCCGGACTTCGTCCGAGGGGACCCCCGTCCCGCTTCGCTCGTCCTCGGCGGCCGGCCGTGGCCATGGGTGCGGCCATGCGTCCACCGGCAGGACGGAGCACGGCTGGTCGTGCCCCTTGGTCGCCGGCGTCCGCAGATGGTGGGTGCCGCCCCGGACGACGGCGAACTCCTCGCCGTGACTGCGCTTCACGTCCAGCACCTCGGTGGCGTACCAGCCGCAGTACGCCGTGAGCGCCCGGCCCGGCTCGATGCGCAGGGTCAGCTCCGGGTGCCGTTCGCTCAGCCGGGCGAGCCCGGTGCCGTACGTCTCCCAGTCGAAGCGCCGCTCCGGGGCGGCGTAGTCGACGTGCATGCCGCCGCCGACGTTCACTTCGGCGAGCCGGACGCCGAGCCCTGTCGCCCACGCGACGACGGACTCGGCCACCGCCACCTGCTCCGGGGCTTCGAGCCCGCTGGCCAGGTGGGCGTGCACGCCGCGCAGTTCGAGCTGCGGATACGTGCCGTCCGTCAGCGCGCCGATCACCGCTTCGGCTCGCTCGGGATCCATGCCGAACGGGGTCGGCCGGCCGCCCATGGCCAGGGAGCTGCCGGCCAACGCCCCGTCGGCCACCGGCAGGTTGACGCGCGGCAGCACCGCGACCCGCCGCCCGGGCGTCACACGTCGCGCCAACTCGGCCAGCATGCGCAGCTCGTGCGCGCTCTCGACATGGAAGCGCTCGACTCCCGTCGCCAGCGCGGCCGTCACCTCGTCCGGCGTCTTGCCGGGACCGCCGAAGGCGAGCGGACGACCCGGCACCGCCTTGGCGACATGGGCGAGTTCGCCGCCCGAGGAGACCTCGTAGCCGTCGACGGACGGACCGAGCGCGGCCAGAATCTCCGGCTCGGGGTTGGCCTTCGCGGCGTAGTACAGCTCGACCCGCTCGGGCAACGCGGCGCGCACGGCGGCGGCGTGGGTGCGCAGGGCCGTCATGTCGTAGACGTACGCGGGCAGTTCGGTGGACGGCAGGGACAGGATGCGGTCGTGGACCGCGGGCGTGGGCTCGGTCATCGGGCAGCGCTCCCGGTCGTGTCCCGCAGGATGTCCTCGGCGAGCGGCGACGGCAGCCGGACGTAGCCCGCCTCCCGGTCGGCCTTGCGCTCCCAGCGGGTGAGGAGATTGGCCTTGGCGGGCAGCGGCACCCCGGCGAGCAGGGCCGACAGCCGGGGCGGGCAGCCGAACCGGTCGGTGTACGACCGGAGCGTGTCGCGCACCCGGCCCCACAGCGCGGCCTCCGCCTGCGGGTGCAGGTCGGCGAGCGCGGCCAGCAGCTCGGCGATGTGGTTGACCAGCAGGCAGTACACGACCCGGTCCCAGCCGCGCTGCGCGTCGTAGGTCAGGGGCCCCGCGACCTCGGGCGGCAGCGCGGCGAGGGTGTCCTCGTGGTGGTCGGGGACCAGCTTGGTGCCCTCCAGGTCGCGGAAGAGGACCTGGGCGGGCCGGCCTTCGCCGTCGACGCAGATCAGGACGTTCTGGAGGTGGGGTTCCAGGACCAGCCCGTGGTCGAAGTAGGCGGCCAGGACGGGCGGCAGGAGAAGGTCCAGATACGTCGACCACCAGTCGAGGGCCGCCTGTTCGTCCGCCCCGGCGAGGAGGCGGGAGATGTGGGCGGGGCCGGTCGGGTACTCGTCCGCGACGGCGGCCGCCAGCAGGGGAGTGGTGCCCGGGGCGAGCCGTCGCGGCAGGCCCTCGCGGACGATGACGCCGAAGCCCTCGAACAGTGCGCGGTCCGGTGTGCCGTCGGGACCGGGGAGGGCGAGCGTGCGATAGGCGGGCTCGCGCAGGACGGCGTTGCCGGGGAAGCGCTCGGCCAGGTCGGCCAGCGCCGGTGCCAGGACCCGGGTGAGGGCGACGGCGCCGGACAGCTCGTAACTGCTGTTCTTGCGCAGGCAGTTGGTGATCCGCACATTCAGGCTGAACTTGAGGAACGTCTCCCCGTCGTACAGCGTGCGCACCGACGCGGTGGCGGCGAACGGCCGTCCGCCCGGGCCCAGGTCGACGACGTCGCCGCGGTCGAGGGCGCCGCGCAGCAGCGGGTGGTCGCGGAGTGTCTCGTACTGCCAGGGGTGCGCGGGCAGCAGCCGGTAGCCGGCCGGCACGTCCCCGCGCTGCCGCTCCAGGGCGGCGACGGCCGCCGGGTCGGCGTGTTCCTCGGCGATCAGATCGGCGCGCACGGCGAGGTGCCGCAGCGGGAAGGAGGCCCCTGCCTCCGGGGCGTACGCGGACCAGGCGCGCGGGTCGCCCGTGCGGGCCTTCGGGGTGGGGTGGAAGCGGTGGCCGAAGAGGAGGGACTGCTCGGAGGCGAGGTAGGTGGAGAACCGGTCGTCGGTCGGATGGTGAGCCGCACGCGTGGCGGCGAGAGCCGTGTCGACGGCCCCGTGGCTGGAGGCGATCTGCTCCAGGAACTCCTCGTTGCGCACGCCCGTCCGCAGCGACAGCTCGTCGTGGGTGTACTCGGCGAGGCGCCGCCAGTCCACCTCGGCCCATGCGCCGTCCCGCTGCTCGCTCACCGGTCCGGTGAACCGGTGCGCCCCCAGCAACGAGGTGCGGCGCAGGGCGACGCGCAGCAGGACCCCGCGGCGCGGCAGCCGCAGCAGCAGGCGGCCGTCGGTGACGACGGACTGGTGCTCGGGGCCGGACACCTCGCGCAGCAGGCAGTTGAGGAGGGTGTGGGCCACGGCCGCGTCGGCGGTGGGCAGGCCGGTGCGGGCGAGGGGGGTACCGCCCCGCTCGTCGAGCGGCGTCGAGAGCTCGGGGGAGCTCCCGAGGGAGTCGGTCAGGGAGGGCATCAGTGGCTCCAGCGGGTGCGCAGGTGCAGTGTGGGGAGGAGAGCGGCCGTGACGGCGGCAGCGGCGCCGCCTATCAGCACGGGTGCGGTCGGCCCGTAGAGGGCGCTGCCGGCCGCCGCGGTCACGCCGGCGGCTACCGCGCCGGCCTTGGAGAAGAACTCCAGCGAACCGAACAGCTTGCCGGGCGCCCGCCCCTTGGCGCTGTCGGCGGCCAGCACCGACAGACAGACCAGGCCGAGCGTGAGGCCCGCGCCCAGCAGCAGCCGTACGGCGATCAGCGCGGTCAGTGAGCCGGCGATCCCGTGTCCGGCGAGCCCGAGCGCTATGCAGGTGAAGCCGAGCACGAGCCCGGCCCGTGGCCGGCTGCGGAAGGCGGCGTGCACCGCCAGCGCGGCCACCAGATAGCACAGGTGGGGCAGGGCGAAGAGGACGCCGGTCAGCGCCGGTGAGGTGCCGGGGAGCCGGTCGTGGACGAGTTCGATGAGGTAGGGGAAGGAGATGACGGTGGAGAACACGAAGGCGAACTCCAGGGCGAACAGGCCCTTGAGCGACCGCACCGCAGGCACCTCGGCGGATATGGGCTCCGGCTCCCGCCGGGGCTCCTCGGCCGGAGCCGGTTCGGGCAGCGCCGCGAGCAGCAGCGCGGCCGTCAGCGGCAGTACGGCGAGCAGGGCGTACTGCCGGTGCGGGGAAAGCCAGCCCGACAGCGAGCCGACCAGGATCGGCGCGGCGACCAGCGCGGCCCGTGCGCTGCCTTGCATCAGGGTGAGCGCCTTCGACAGGGCCGGGCCCTCCAGGGCAGCGCCCAGATAACCGTTGGACGCGGCGAACGTGCCGCCCAGGATCCCCTGGAGCACCAGCGCCACCGTGAACGTGGCCAGTGAGCCCGCCCAGCCCGCGAGCAGGAAGGACACCGCGAGTCCCAACTGGGCGCGCAGCAGCAGCCGTTTACGGCCGTAGCGGTCCGCGAGCCGCCCCCACAGCGGGGCGCCGAGCGCACCGAACACGGTCGGCACGACGTAGAGCACGCCCGCCCAGCGTGCATCCCGGTCGCCCAGCTCCGGCAGGATCTCGGTGAGATACGGCGGCAGCCCCAGCGCGGCGAACGACGCCACGAAGTAGCAGCCCGCCACCGCGTGCACCTGCCCACGCCCGAACCCCGACCGCGGCATCCGCAGAGCTTGGGCGCTCATGCCGAACCCCCGTCCCGCAGCAGGTAGTTGGGTCCCGTCGTGTAGTGCTTGTTGATGTCGGCCGCGCCCGACCGTTCCTTGGACAGCAGCGTCCCGGCGGACACCATCGCCTTCACCGGCAGCTCGGCGGCCTCCAGCACACGGGCGCGCAGGACGTCGGCCGCGTCGCCGCCGAGCCGGTCGACGGCCTGAGCCAGCCGGTCACGCAGGAGATCCAGCAGCGCACGGCGGTACCGGGGCAGCCCGAACGCGTACGCACCGGCACACAGATGCACGCTGATCGTGGCGAACAGGTCGGCGACCGGCCCGTCGTCCCTACCGAGAATCCGCGCGTCGTCGAACCCCCACGGCCCCGGCAGCACGGCGCCCAGCCGTTCGGTGTTGATGCGCGGCCCGTCGTTGTCCTTGAACAACAGCCGCAGGCTGCCCGGCCGCAGGACCAGCGAGACGTTCTGCTGGTGCGACTCCAGGGCGATGCCATGGCCGAAAAGCGTGCTCTGCCAGTCGAACAGCAGGGTGAGGGCCGCGTCCAGCAGGGCCGGCGGGTCGCCGCCGTAGAACCGGTCGGCGAGACCGTCGATCACCGGCCGTCCGTCGGGGGCCCGGGCGAGGAGCGCCGCCATCGGCACCACCACGGCGTCGTCGAGGCCGGCCGGATGGCGGCGGCACAGGACGGCGAGCAGCTCGTGCCCGGCATGCGCGTACGTCGTCTCGTCGGCGTGCAGGATGGTGTCCCGGAACCGTGGCTCACGGTCGATCACAGCCTCCAGCAACCGCTGCCCCGCCGCGCCGTCGACGAGCGTGCCGGGCTTGATGGTCCGCTTGTTGCGCAACCCCAACGTCGCCGTGGCGAGGGGGAGTTTGAGATGTACGGAGGGATCGGTCACCGTGGCGACCGTCCTCATGGACAACGTCGGTACGACGTCCAGGTGAGCCCGGTCGGCGAGCACCGTGCCGTCCGGGAGTCCGGCGGCGCGCACGGCGTCGACGGTCAGCGGATGGACCGGCAGCACCACATGCGTGCCCAGAACCTCGGGCAGTCCAAGGTTCGCGGGACTCGGCCAGAACTCCGGCAGCGCACCCGCCAGAGTGACCGCGTCCCGGGGCACGGCAACCCAGCGCAGCGCGAAGCGCGGAAGGAACTCCGGGGCGTACGCCCGCAGTTGCTCCTCGTCGAGCCCTGAGCGGCCCCGTGCCGTCGGGTAGACGGGATGGTCGTGACGGGCGGCGAGGGCGTCGAACACCAGGCTGCCGCCGAGGCCCGTCCCACGCCGAAGGCTGTCCCCGAGGCCATCCATGACCTCCGCCCGCGTCACGGCGTGCAAACGCATCGTGGCCAGCGTCTGACGGCACTCCTCGGCGAACGCGTCGAAGCCGCCCCGGTCCTCCGGTTCGGCGAGCGCCCGCAGCGCGCCGAGCACGGTGTCGTACGAAGCCAGCTCGGCGCCGTCCGATTCGCGCAGCAGTAGCGGCAGCCGGGCGGCGTACACGCACTGGTAGCCGTCCTCGGCCACCGGCAGCAGCAGCGCACCGCCGTCCGGCGTCGCCAGGCGCATCCAGTCCCCGTCCGGCCGGTGCACGAGCGCGCCGCGCGTGCGCAGCCCGGCCACGTCCTCCCGCAGCAGCGCACTGAGCACCCGCGTCAGCAACTGCGCCTCGCAGGTGTCCGGAACGGTCGGCGCGGTCACGGCTGGATCTCCCAGCGCCGCTCGGCCAGGAATCCGGCCACCACCCGGTCCACGGCCGGCTGGTCGGTACCGGTGGCCCGCAGGACGCCGAGGTAGTCGCGGTTGGTGCGGTACAGCTCGTGCCGCTCACCCGCCGAGCGCTGCGGACGGTACGTCAGATGTACGCCGTCCACGTCGAGTTCAGTGGCCTCCGGGGCGGCGACGAGGGTGCCTTCGCGGTAGGCGCACGGGTACTCCAGGCGGGCCGCGCCGTCCCGGCGGGCGCCCAGGTCGGCCGGGAGCGGCTCGCCCAGGTGGGTGCGCAGGATGTGCTCGAAGAGCGGGATCTCCAGGAGCCGGGCGAGCAGCAGGTCGCACTGGTCGCCGATGGCACGGTAGTTGACCTCGATGATCCGCGCCCGCCCCTCGTGCACCACGAACTCGGTGTGACACACGCCGAACCCGACGCCCAACGCGTCCAGTTGCTCCAGAACCTGCGCGACGACCGGCTCGGGGTGGGCGGGGACGAAGGTGAGGCGTTCCTCGATGAAGTACGGAGGCGGCGACAGCTCGGTGTGGAAGCCGCCCAGGACATGACGGACCCGCCCGTCGCCGAGGGTCTCCAGGGTGAACAGGTCGCCGGGCAGGTACTCCTCGACGACCAGGACGGTGCCGGGACGGCGCTCCAGGATCGCCTTGGAGTGTGTCACCAGCTCCTCCGGGCCGTGCACGAGGACGACGTCCTCGCTGGCCACGCCCTCGCGCGGCTTGACGACACACGGGTACGGCGTGTCGCCGGGTGCGACCGGTTCGGTCAGCTCGGCAGAGCGGACGGTGTCCACGCCGGCCGCGGCGAGGCGGCGGCGCATCTCGGCCTTGTCCTTGCTGCGCAGGGTGGCCCGCCAGTCCTTGCCGGGGAGGCCGAAGTAGGCGGCGGCCAGGGCAGCCTGGGTCTGGAGGTGGTCGCTGTTGGTGAAGACGGCGTCGGGCCTGTGATGGGTCGAGACACGGGTGATCACGGCCCGGAAGTCACGGACGTCGCACTCCAGGATCTCGATGTCCGGGTAGGCGCGGCGGTGGGAGTCGGGCTGGTCGGTGAGGATGGTGACGTCCAGGCCAAGCCGGGCCGCGGCAGGCAGAAAGCCCTCGGTGACGGAGTCGGTGGGATTGAGAGCGAGCAGGTACAGGCGCATGCCGGATGCACAACTTCCGCTAGCAGGTGGGGGGTTGAGGGGCGGGCCGGGCGCCGGTCGGGTACGGCCCGCCCCGAGAGGTCAGCGGCAGTCACTTCGCCGGGAGCTCCACTCCGGTGGCCTTCGCGACGTCCTTCAGCATCTCCTCGGCGGCCTGGACGCCGATGCCGGACATCCAGGTCTCGTCCGGGACCTCGAAGACCTTGCCGTCCTTCACGGCCGGGAGGTCCTTCCACACCGGGTTGGAGACGACCTGCTTCTTCTGCGTCCTGTCCTCGGCGTCGGCGGCGGTGACGAAGATCAGGTCCGCGTCGGCCTGGTCGATCTCCTCCGGGCTGACGTCCTTCATCGTGACCTCGGGGTCGTCGGAGACCTGGGACTCGGGCCGCCGGAAGCCGATGTCGTTCAGCACGACGCCGCTGTAGGAGTTGGACTGGTACAGGCGGGTCGGGCCGGCGATGAAGCGGACCACGGACGCGGTCGGCATGGTGCCGCCGTCCTTCTTCCTGATGGCTGCACCGAGCGCCTTGGCCTGCGTCTCGTACTCCTCGAGCTTGGCCGCGGCCTCCTTCTCCAGGCCCAGCGCCTCGGCGTGGACCTTCAGGTTCTCCTTCCAGACACCGCCGGTGGTCTCGGTGAACACGGTCGGGGCGATGGTGCCGAGCTTGTCGTACACCTTCTCGTGCCGGACCTTGGAGGACAGGATCAGGTCGGGCCTGAGGGAGGCGATCTTCTCCAGGTTCGGCTCCAGGAGCGGGCCGACGTCGACGGTGTCCTTCAACTCGCCGTTCAGGTACGTCGGGAAGCCGCCCGACGTCTTGAAGTGCGGGGCGACCGCGCCCACCGGGTCGATGCCGAGCAGGGTGACGTCGTCCAGCTCGCCGGTGTCGAGCACGACGACCCGCTTCGGCTGGGAGGGGATCTTCACGTCGCCCATGACGGTCTTGAGAGTGCGCGGGAAGGCAGAGCTGTCGTTGGCTGCCTTGGCGGTGTCGCTCTCGGCGGCGGAGTCCGAGCCGCCGCAGGCGGCGAGCACGGCCGTGCCGAGCACGACGGCGAGCAGCGCGGCCAAGAGCCGGCCGATTCCGCGCAGGGGGTATCGCTTGAGCATGGGGGTCCTTCTGTGAGAGGGGAGTGATCAGGCGGTGGCGGCGGCATGCCGCACCGCGCTGCTCTTGGGGACGACCAGCGGGGTACCGGTCTCCGGGTCGGGGATGACCCGGCAGTCGACGTCGAACACGGACCTGACCAGCTCCGCGTCGAGTACGTCGGCCGGGGCGCCGGCGGCGGCGAGGCGGCCGTCCTTGAGGACCACCATGTGGTCCGCGTAACGGGCGGCCTGTCCGAGATCGTGCAGCACCATCACCACGGTGCGGCCCGCCTCGGCGTGCAGGGCGGCGACCAGGTCGAGGACGTCGAGCTGGTGCCGCAGATCGAGGAAGGCGGTCGGCTCGTCGAGCAGCAGCAGCTCGGTGTCCTGCGCCAACGCCAGCGCGATCCAGGCGCGTTGGCGCTGACCGCCGGACAGCTGGTCGACGGGTTGCTCGCGCAGGGCAGTGGTGCCGGTGCGCTCCAGAGCCTCGTCCACCGCCTTCTGGTCGGCGGCCGACCAGGGGCTCAGCAGCCGCTGGTGCGGATACCGGCCCAGGCGCACCAGCGCCTCGACGGTGATCGCCTCCGGCGTGACCGGCTGCTGCGGGAGCAGACCCATGCGCAGGGCCAGCGCCCGGGCGGACATCCGGTGGATGTCGGCGCCGTCGAGGGTGACCATGCCGGCGGCCGGCGCGAGCAGTCGGCTCAGCCCCCGCAACAGGGTGGACTTTCCACAGGCGTTGGGGCCGACGATCGCCGTGACGGCCCCACCGGGCAGCGTCAGGTCGAGGCCGCCCACCACGAGGCGGTCGCCGTAGCGCAGGTCGAGGCCCTGGGTGGTGAGCTGGTTGGGGGTGGTCATGTGCGGCTCCTGAGGACCGGTGGGGGTTCTGGGTGTGCGCCGGTCATCCGTGGCTCGTGGGGACGGGCGTGCTCTGGCGCGGCATCAGTGCGAGCAGCTGCTGCGGTGCGCCGAGCGTTGGGGTGACGGGGCCGCCGGGTCGTGTCAGGTCGAGGCCGCCGCCCACGAGGCGGTTGCCGTAGCGCCCGCCTCGTGGGCCGCCAAGTACGCCGGTCATCCCTGGCTCCTGCGGACGGGCGTGCTCTGACGCAGCATCAGCACCAGCAGCCAGGGCGCGCCGAGCGTGGCGGTGACCGCGCCCACCGGCAGTCCCTCGATCGGCAGGAGGTGCTGTACCACCAGGTCGGAGGCGAGCAGCAGGACCGCCCCGGTGAGCCCGGCCAGCGCCAGGGAGGCGGTGGTCGGCGGGCCGGTGACGAACCGCACGATGTGCGGGACGGCGAGGGCCACGAACGTCACGGGACCGGCGAGCGCGGCGGCCAGCGAGGCCAACGCGACGGCGATGAAGAGGAGTTGGAGGCGAGCCCGGGACGTGTCGAGGCCGAGCGAGCCGGCCGAGTCGTCCCCGAGGTCGAGCACGGCCAGCCGCCGGTGCGTGACCAGTGCGGCGGCGAGCGCGACCACCATGGCGCCGCCCGCGCCCCACACCTCCGTCCAGGTCCGCCCGTACACCGAACCGGTGGTCCACTGCAGCGCCGACCCGGCGAGCTCGGCGGGGAAGCGCACGATCATCAGGTTCACGGCTGCCGCGAGACCCGCCTGCACGGCGAGCCCGGTCAGCACGAGCCGGGTGACGGCGAGTCCCGAGCCCCAGGCGAACACCCCGAGCAGCAGGGCCGCGAGCAGCCCGCCGCCCAGCGCCCCGACGGGGATCAGGGTCTGCGAGGCCCCGGCCGCGATCAGCGCGACCGCGCCCAGCGAGGCCCCGCCGGTCACACCCATGACGTCGGGAGAGGCCAGCGGGTTGCGGAACAGCCGTTGCAGCACGCAGCCCGCCGCGCCGAGCCCGGCGCCGGCGACGATCGCCGCCACCGAACGGGGCGCCCGGAACTGCTGCACCACCAGCACGTCCCCGGGATCCCCGAGCCCGGCCAGCGCGCGCAGTGCCGTGCCCGCCGGCATCGGCATCTCACCCGTCGTCAGGGACACGGTGAGCAGCGCGAACAGCAGGGCCGGAGCACTCACCGCGAACAGCAGGACGCGGCGCCGGATCCGGGCACGGGACGTGGACTTCGTCCGTCCGGTGGACACGACCGCGGCGCTCATCGGGCCACCCTCCGGGCCAGCAGCGCCAGCAAGGGGGCGCCGAGGAACGCGGTCACGATGCCGACCTCCAACTCCGAGGGCCGGATCACCATCCGGCCGAGCACATCCGCCGTGAGCAGCAGCAGGGGACCCGCGATCAGACAGCCCGGGACCAGCAGCCGGTGATCGCCGCCCAGCAGGGGCCGTACGAGATGAGGCGCGGCCAGGCCGATGAAGGCGATCGGACCGGCCACCGCCACCGCCGACCCGGCGAGCAGAACGACCGCGATTCCGCCGGCCAGCCGGATCCGGGCCACCGGCACCCCGAGCGCCTGGGCCGAATCGTCGCCCAGGGCAAGGGCGTTGAGCGCGGGGGAGACGGCGAGCGCGACGACCAGGCCGAGCAGCAGAGTCGGCAGGACCGGCCACAGGACGTCCAGGGAGCGCCCGGAGAGCGACCCGGCCAGCCAGAAACGGGCCTCGTCCAGCGTGCGCTGGTTCATCAGCATCACCGCCGACGTCCAGGACAGCAGCACGAGTTGGAGCACGGTGCCGCCGAGCGCCAGCCTTACGGGATCGATGTCCCCGGCCCGGCGGGCCGGCGCCTGGGCGAACAGGGCGGCCCCGGCGGCACCCGCGAACGCGAACCACACATACTGCGCGGGGCTGTTGAGCTTCAGCGCGAAGATGGCGACGACGACCGCGAAGCCGGCGCCCGCGTTGATGCCGAGCGTGGTCGGAGAGGCGAGCGGGTTGCGGGTGATGCCCTGGGCGACGGCCCCGGCCACCCCGAGGGCGGCACCGACCGCGAGCCCGATGACGGTCCGCGGCAGGCGCAGCCCGGTCACCACCAGGGCCTCGCGTCCGTGAACGTTCCCGAGCAGAGCGTCGGCCACCGTGCCCAGGGGCACCGAGCGGGCTCCGAGGGCGAGGCTGAGCGCGGTGCAGAGCGCCAGAGCGGCGAGGCCGGTGAGGAAGAGCGGTACGTGCCTGAGGGCACGGAAGGGCGCACCGATCGGTGCGCCCTGTTGGGTCGCAGTCACAAGCCGTGAGCTTAGGTTAGCCTTGCTTTAGACTTCAAATGCCGTGTGATCACTGTGGTGATCGCGATAGATGATCAGTCGTCGTGAGTCGACGATCAGCTGCCGTGAACCGCGGAGACCCCACCTGGCATTTTCCGCTTGATCACGAGTGTAAGGTAAGGCTTACCTATCCGGCTTTTGCTGAAACCCGCACAGGAGCACCGATGTCCGTGGCCCTGACGACCCCGCCGGCCGGCGCCGTCGCGCATACGCTCCGTGACGCCTATACGCGGCTGGTCGATCTCTGCGACGTGCTGTCCGTGCGGATCGCCGGGCCCGGGGGCGATCGGGACCGAGCGGGAGTGTCGGCGGCGGAGCTGGTGAAGGACGAGGCCGTGCTCGACGCCTTCGTCGCAGCGGAGGCCGGCCGAATTCACGATCGCCACGGGACAGTTCCGCGCCGAGACGTCGCCGCCTCGCGCGCCCTGCACGACTACGCGTGGACGGTCTCGCTCCTCATGAGCGGCGTCTGGTACCTGGAACGCCGCGTGCCGCGAATCCGGCCCGAGGACCTGCGCCTGGACCTCGACTCGGCCGAGTTCACCCTCACGCCGGGGAGCGACCTCGCCTGCCTGGCCGACGACCGGGCCGCCGCCATCCTGCCGGGGGTCCTGACGGTCCCTCATGAGGAGGCCCTGCGCGCCGAGTTGCGGGCGGTCGTCGCCGATCACATGGGGCCGCTCCTGGACGCGATAGGCCCCGTCACGCGCCGCCGCTCACGCGCCCTGTGGGGCATGGTCGCCGACGACCTGGTCTCGGGCGTCTGGTACCTCGGCCGCACGCTCGGCCGCGAGGACGACGCCGTCGAGGCGGCCACCCGGCTGCTGCCGACCGCCACGATCCCGTACCCCGAGGGCGCCGACTTCCGGCACCTGACGACCGACGACGGGCGCCGGCACCCGACGCGCACCCGCACCGGGTGCTGCATGTACTACACGATCCGACCGGACGAGGCGTGCGGCACCTGCCCCCGCACCTGTGACGCGGAGCGGCTGCGCAGACTCCAGGCCTGAGCCGTCCGGGCACGGTGGCGCACGGGCGTCGTCAGTCGGTACTCGGTTTGCCGCCCGGCTGTGGTCGGCCGGCTGTGGTCACTCGGCCGTCGCCAGGAACTGCGTCGCGGCCAGCTCCGCGTAGAGCGGGTCGGCCGCGACGAGTTCGCGATGCGTGCCCACCGCGCGCACCCGGCCCCCGTCCATCACGACGATCCGGTCGGCCATCGTCACCGTCGAGAGGCGATGCGCGACGACCAGAACCGTGGTCGTACGGGCCACATCGGCGACCGTGTCGCGCAACGCGGCCTCGTTCACCGCATCCAGCTGCGAGGTGGCCTCGTCCAGGAGCAGCAGGCGGGGGCGGCGCAGCAGGGCGCGGGCGATGGCGACACGCTGGCGTTCGCCGCCGGACAGCCTGGTGCCCCGGTGACCGACGAGCGTGTCGACGCCGCCGGGCAGCCGCGCGACCAGACCGTCGAGGCGGGTCGTCTTCAGTACGCGTGTGACGGCGTTGTCGTCCGCGTCGGGATTGCCGAGCAGCAGGTTGTCCCGCAGCGAACCCGACAGCACCGGGGCGTCCTGCTCCACATAGCCGATCGCCGACCGGAGTTGGGGCAGTTCCCAGTCCGCCAGGTCCCGCCCGTCGAGCGTGATGGTCCCGGCCTCGGGGTCGTAGAACCGCTCTATGAGGGAGAAGACGGTGGTCTTGCCCGCGCCCGACGGTCCGACGAAGGCGGTCATGCCCTGCGCGGGCACGGCGAACGTCACCCCGTGGTGGACGTACGGCAGATCGTCGGCGTACCGGAAGCGGACGTCCTCGAAGGCCAGCGCGGCGGGTTCGGCCCCGGCGGAGGGCAACGGGGCGGGCGCGGCAGCCGGTTCGGCGGGCAGTTGCAGTGCCTCCTGGATCCTGGCGAGCGCCGCCGCACCGGTCTGGTACTGCGTGATCGCGCCGACGACCTGCTGGATCGGCGACATCAGGTAGAAGACGTACAGCAGGAACGCGACCAGCGTGCCCACGTCGATCGCCCCGGTCGCCACGCGCGCCCCGCCCACCGCGAGCACCGTGATGAACGCTATCTGCATCGCGAGTCCGGCCGTGTTGCCCGCCGCTGCCGACCACTTGGCGGCCCGCACGCTCTGCCGCCACGACTCCTCGGCGGCCTCGTGCAGCGTCTGCTCCTCCCGGTGCTCGGCGCCGGACGCCTTCACCGTGCGCAGCGCGCCGAGGATCCGCTCCAGCGAGGCCCCCATCACCCCGACGGCGTCCTGCGCCTGTCGGCTGGCCCGGTTGATGCGCGGCACGATCACGCCGAGGATTGTTCCCGCGCCGAGGATCACAGCGAGGGTGACCAGCAGCAGCACCGGTTCCACCACACCCATCATCGCCACCGTCGCCACGAGGGTGAGCCCTCCGGTGCCGAGACCCACGAGCGAGTCGGTCGTGACCTCCCGCAGCAGCGTCGTGTCCGAGGTGATGCGGGCCATCAGATCGCCCGGCTCACTGCGGTCCACGGCGGTGATGCGCAGCCTCAGCAGATACGACGACAGGGTGCGCCGCGCACCCAGCACCACCGACTCGGCGGTGCGCTGCAGCACATACGAACCGAGCGCGCCCACCGCCGCGTTGGCCACGACCAGGCCGGACATGATCACCAACGCCCCGGTGATGGTGCGGTCGTGGGACAGATCGTCGATCAACCCCCGTGCCACCAGCGGCAGGAGCAGCCCCGTTGCCCCGGTGACCAGCGAGAGCACGGCACCCACCAGCAGGGTCCACCGGTGCGGGCGCACATAGCCAAGGAGCAGGCGCCAGGTGGGCGGGGTGGATTCGGTCGCGGCGATGCTCACGGGGCTCCTTGGGAGTCGTACGGAGCCTTCAGGCTACGTCGACGCCCTCCCGCGGAGCCTGCCAGTTTTGTGCCACCGCGAGCGCCAGGGCCGGTCGGGCAGGCTGACGTCCAGGACGTCCAGGACGTCCAGGACGTCCAGGACGTCTGGCGTCGCTGCCTCGGCTCCGACCGGCGCGGGGTAGTGCCGGGGATGAGGGGCAGGGGTGGGGCGCCCGGGCCGAGCGACTCCAAGATCTGGCGGCAGTCGCGGTCGGCACCGCCCTCGACCCGGTACTGCGCGCAACGGTCGGCCTCGACCTGGCCGTGCTCTACGCGGCCACCGTCCGGCCCTTCGACGAGGTCGGCCCGCGAACGGCCGTCCTGGCCGCCGACCACGCGGACGTCGTGCTCGTCGTGCTCGTCGTGCTCGTCGAGCCCGGACTGCCCGGCTTCTCCGCCCGGTACGTCGCCGAGCCCCTCGTCCACGTACCGCACCGGCTGCTGCCCCTGGGCGGCGGCGCCGACGGCCTGGACGAGGACGCCCTGGCCCGGGCGGTCCGGGACTTCCTCAGGTGACCGGGGCCCGGCCGGGCCGCTCCCGATCGGCGAGGGCCGCTCGGAGGCCGGCGGAGGGCGACCACCTGGCCGGATGACGTCTGTCGCACCCCCTTACCGATCAGTCACAACTAGGGTCGGCAGTGGACGAAGACCCGCCGAGGGAAGGGTGGAGCACCATGGCGCAGGAAGTACGCGGCGTGATCGCACCGGGCAAGGACGAGGCCGTGCGCGTGGAGACGATCGTCGTGCCGGACCCGGGGCCGGGAGAAGCCGTCGTACAGGTCCAGGCCTGCGGCGTCTGTCACACCGACCTGCACTACAAACAGGGCGGCATCAGTGACGACTTCCCCTTCCTGCTCGGCCACGAGGCGGCCGGCGTGGTGGAGTCGGTCGGCGAGGGCGTCACGGACGTCGCGCCCGGCGACTTCGTCGTCCTCAACTGGCGTGCGGTGTGCGGGCAGTGCCGGGCGTGTCTGCGCGGCCGGCCCTGGTACTGCTTCGCCACCCACAACGCGACACAGAAGATGACCCTCGCCTCGGACGGCCGGGAACTCTCCCCGGCGCTCGGCATCGGAGCCTTCGCCGAGAAGACCCTGGTCGCCTCGGGGCAGTGCACCAAGGTCGACCCGGCGGTCACCCCGCAGGTGGCCGGCCTGCTGGGCTGCGGTGTGATGGCCGGAATCGGCGCCGCGATCAACACCGGCAACGTCGGCCGGGGCGACACCGTCGCCGTGATCGGCTGCGGCGGCGTCGGGGACGCCGCGATCGCCGGGTCGAACCTGGCGGGCGCGGCGAAGATCATCGCCGTGGACATCGACGACCGCAAGCTCGACAAGGCCCGCACGATGGGCGCCACCCACACCGTCAACTCGCGCGAGACCGACCCGGTGGACGCGATCCGTGAGCTGACCGGCGGATTCGGCGCCGACGTCGTCATCGAGGCGGTCGGCCGCCCGGAGACGTACAAGCAGGCCTTCTATGCCCGCGACCTCGCCGGCACGGTCGTCCTCGTCGGCGTGCCCACCCCGGAGATGAAGCTGGAGCTGCCGCTGCTGGACGTCTTCGGACGCGGCGGCGCCCTGAAGTCGTCCTGGTACGGCGACTGCCTGCCGAGCCGGGACTTCCCGATGCTGATCGACCTGCATCTCCAGGGCCGGCTGCCCCTGGACGCGTTCGTCACCGAGACCATCCAACTCGACGAGGTGGAGAAGGCGTTCGAGCGGATGCACCACGGCGACGTCCTGCGCTCGGTGGTGATGCTCTGATGACCGCCCGCATCGAACGCCTCGTCACCTCAGGCCAGTTCAAGCTCGACGGCGGCACCTGGGACGTCGACAACAACGTCTGGCTCGTCGGCGACGACCACGAGGTGATCGTCATCGACGCCGCCCACGACGCCGACGCCATCGTCGAGGCCGTCGGCGACCGGCGCCTCACCGCGATCGTGTGCACCCACGCCCACAACGACCACATCGACGCCGCGCCCGCCCTCGCCGACCGCACCGGCGCCACGATCTGGCTCCACCCCGACGACCTGTCCCTGTGGAAGCAGACCCACCCGGACCGCGACCCCGACGCCCACCTTGTGGACGGGCAGATCATCGAGGGCCCGGGCGTCGACCTGACGGTCCTGCACACCCCGGGGCACGCGCCGGGCGCGGTGTGCCTGTACGACGCCGGACTGGGCGTCGTCTTCACCGGCGACACCCTCTTCCAGGGCGGCCCCGGCGCCACCGGCCGCTCCTACTCCCACTTCCCGACGATCATCGACTCGATCCGCACCCGCCTGCTCGCCCTCCCACCCGAGACCAAGGTCCTCACCGGCCACGGCGACGGGACCACCATCGGCGCGGAGGCACCCCAGCTTCAGGAGTGGATCGACCGCGGCCACTGACGCACTCGACGGGCGGCTGCGCCCGGCCGGGTGACCCGACGGCAAGAGCGGAGCAAGTCCAGCAAAAGACGACAGAAGATGTCCGGCTTACCCGGCACCCTCGAAGACGACATCGCTCGCAGAGGGTCGGGCGCACAGGGTCGGGAGGCCGGACATGGCACAGCCGTTGAAGGACAAGGTCGCACTCGTCGCAGGCGCGACACGGGGCGCCGGGCGCGGCATCGCCGTGGAGCTCGGGGCGGCCGGCGCCACCGTCTACGTGACCGGACGCAGCACGCGTGCCCGGCGCTCCGAGTACAACCGCCCCGAGACGATCGAGGACACCGCCGACCTCGTCACCGAAGCGGGCGGGCACGGCATCGCCGTACCCACCGATCACCTCGACCCCGCCCAGGTCCGCGTCCTCGTCGACCGCATCGCGGACGAACAGGGCCGCCTCGACGTCCTCGTCAACGACGTCTGGGGCGGCGAGAAACTCTTCGCCTGGGACAGCCCCGTCTGGGAGCACGACCTGGACAAGGGCCTCAGGCTGCTGCGGCTCGGGGTCGAGACACACGCGATCACCAGCCACCACGCCCTGCCCCTGCTCCTGCGCCACCCCGGCGGACTGGTCGTCGAGATGACCGACGGCACGGCCGAGTACAACGGCGGCAACTACCGGAACTCCTTCTTCTACGACCTCGCCAAGACATCCGTCCTGCGCATGGCGTTCTCCCTCGGCCATGAACTCGGACCGCGCGGCGCCACCGCCGTCGCGCTGACCCCGGGCTGGCTGCGCTCGGAGATGATGCTCGACGCGTTCGAGGTGCGCGAGGACAACTGGCGCGACGCCCTGGAACGCGTCCCGCACTTCGCCATCTCCGAGACCCCGCGCTACGTGGGCCGCGCCGTCGCCGCCCTCGCCGCCGACCCCGACGTGGCCCGCTGGAACGGAGATTCCCTCTCCAGCGGGCAGCTCGCGCCGGTCTACGGCTTCACGGACCTCGACGGCAGCCGCCCCGACGCCTGGCGGTACCTCGTGGAGGTCCAGGACGCGGGCAAACCGGCGGACACGACCGGCTACCGCTGAGGCGGCACCGGGTTCATGACCGGGAGCGGCCAGCGCGCCGAGTGGCCCGGCGGCAGGCCCAGATCGTCGCGTACGGCCGCGTAGTAGCCCTCGCGGCCTGCCCGCTGCCGCTCCAGCAGCTCCTGCCAGGCCGCACGGTCGTCCCGGCCCTCCCGCACGAACCGTTCCATCTCCATCGCCGCCACGACCCAGACCCGCGCCTTCTCCACCACCTCGCGGCTGCCCAGCATGAGCAGCGCCTCACCCGAAGGGTCCCGGCGGATGCTCGCCTCGGCCAGCAGCGGCTGGGCCTCTTCGAGACTCAGGGGGTCCGGGTACGGGTCGACGCCCGCCCGGGCGGCTACCCGGTACGTCACCGTGACCGTCTTCTTCACCGACTGCGCGTACTCGGCGTACACCGTGAGCCGCCGCTCCTCCCAACGTGCCGTCTGCTCCCGCCGGAACCTCATCCGGTCGCCCCGCACGACCGCCATGTACGAACCGAGCGCGCCGATCACGACGCCTATGAGCGCGGGGAGTTGCTGAATGAACACGGACATGGACGCACGCTATCTGCCCGGATGATCCTTCCGGCACCACGGTTCGGTCCATGACGGACACAACGCGCTTCGCAGGTCACGGAGTCCTGATCACCGGTGCGGCCCGCGGCATCGGCGCGGCGACCGCCCGCCGGTTCGCCGAGGAGGGGGCCCGCGTGCTCGTGACGGACGTGGACGGGCCCGAGGCCGAGCGGACCGCGGCGAAACTGCGGGGGCACGGACTCGCGGTGCAGGCGTCGGCATGCGATGTCGCCGACCTCGCGTCCGTCGAGGCGGCCGTCGCCCGCGCCGTCGATGCCTTCGGCTCGCTCGACGTCCTGGTCAACAGCGCGGCCTCCTGCTCACCCGACACCGCGCTCTTCGAGGACGGTCCGGACGAGGCGTGGGCCCGCGACCTCGACATCACCCTGACCGGTACCTACCGCTGCTGCCGTGCCGCCCTCCCGCAGCTGGCCGCCACCGGCCGCGGAGCCATCGTGAACATCGGCTCCGTCAACGGCATGCAGGACTTCGGCAACCACGCCTACAGCGCCGCCAAGGCCGGCCTCGGCTCCCTCACCCGCACCCTCGCCGGGCATGCCGCCGCGCGCGGAGTCCGCGTCAACCTGGTGACGCCGGGCACGGTGCGGACCTCGGCGTGGGAGGGGCGGGAGACGGAACTCGACGCGATCCGCCCGCTGTACCCGCTGGGCCGGGTCGGCGAGCCCGAGGACATCGCCGCCGCGGTCGCCTTCCTGGCGTCCCGCGACGCCGCCTGGATCACCGGCGCCGGCCTCACGGTCGACGGCGGCCTCACCTCGGTCAACACCGGTTTCCGGGCTGCGGTGCGGAGCCCTGGCGACGCCTGAAACTCCCCGCTCACCGAGTGAGCCAGACCACATAGGTCACATTCAGGCCTGGCGAAATTTCACCGTTCGGTCACAGCCCGGCGCGCGCCACAACCGAAGCCCCCGTACAGCGGTCTACCTGGCAGAAGTCCACAGGAACACCCAAGGGAGAGGCCCGGCCATGGGGGACATACGCAGACGGCGTGCCGTCGCACTCGGCATCACCACAGGACTCGTCGCACCGCTCGCGCTGACGCTTGCCGCCGCACCGGCGCAGGCGGCTCCGAGCTGCACGACGCAGGCCGGCCCCTATCAGAAGAAGGTGGAGAAGTTCCTCGGCCGCCCGGTCGACGGCAAGCAGTCCAGCGCCGACTGCAAAGCCATCCAGGCCTTCCAGACCAAGCACGGCATCACCCCGAACGCCGGCTACGCGGGGCCCGTCACATGGGGCGTGATGGACCTCATGAACAAGCAGAAGGCCGTCGGCAACAACCCCAACAAGGACGGCAAGTGCCCCGTCAACAAGGGCCGCATCGCCTGCGTGAACCTCTCGCTCCAGCTGAGCTGGATCCAGGACGGGAAGAAGCTGGTGTACGGCCCGGTGCCGGTCCGTACCGGACGTAACGGCTACGAGACGCGCACCGGTCTGAAGAAGATCTACTGGCGCAACATCGACCACGTCTCGACCATCTACAACGTGCCGATGCCGTACGCCCAGTTCTTCGACGGCGGCCAGGCCTTCCACTCGGTCGGCGTCAGCATGTGGAACCCGCCCGGCTCGCACGGCTGCGTCAACATGACCAAGACCGACGCGAAGAAGTACTGGTCGCTGCTGAAGAACGGCGACGACGTCTACGTGTACGGCCGCAAGCCGGGCACCTGACACACGCCAGGCACCCGGCTCGCGCAGGAACGTCACGCCTCGGGCGCGTCCCCGAAGTCCGGGATCTCCAGCCTGGCCCCGCTCTGCCGCGCGGACTCGTGCGCGACGATGCCCGGCAGGGTGTAGCGGGCGGCCACCCACGCGTTCACGGACGGCAGGGTGCGGGTGTTGACCGCGGTCACGAAGTCGTCCACCAGGAAGTGGTGGCTGCCCTCGTGGCCGTTGTGCAGGTTGTCGAAGGCCCGCGGCAGCCGGGCGCGGTCGTGCACGGGCGCCGACCCCGAGGTGAAGGCCGCCCGCAGCTCCGGCGCGATGTGCTGGAGCGACGGGTCGTCGGGGGACATGGTGGGCTTGGGCTCCAGCAGCTCGCTGATGTCCTTGACGCCCTTTTTGTCCTGCCAGAAGGCCACAGTGGCGAGCTGCTCCATGCTCGCCTCGGTGCCGAAGAACCGGAACCGCGACTCCCGTATGTGCGACGGGTAGCCGACCCGCCGGAACTCGTTCGTACGGAACGAGCCACCGCCCGCGACCTCGAACAGCGCGGTCGCGTTGGACACGTCGTTGCCGAACTGGCTGACGCTCTTGTCGAAGACCCCGTCGCCCCGGTCGTCCACGACCCCGATCGCCGACACGCTCACCGCGTGTGTCCGCCAAGCCCCGAGCACACCGCCCACCGCGTGCGTCGGGTACAGCAGCGGGGGATAGCTGGCGGTCGCCTTCCAGTTCTCGCCGCCGCTGTACTGGTACGCCTCGTAGAACCCCAGGTCCATGTCGTGGACGTAGTCGCCCTCGGCGTAGAAGAGCCGCCCGAAGGCGCCCTCGGCGATCTGGTTGCGCGCGTGCACGGTCGCCGGGTTGTACTCGCTGGTCTCGCCCATCATGTACGTCAGGCCGGTCGCCTTGACCGCGTCGATGATCGCCGCGATCTCCTCCGTGGTGATCGCCATCGGAACCGCGGAGTAGACGTGCTTGCCGGCGTTCAGGCCCTGTAGCACCAGCGGGCCGTGGGTCCAGCGCTGGGTGAAGATGGCGACCGCGTCGACGGCCGCCGACTCCAGCATCGCCTCGTACGAGGGGAAGGTGCCGGCCAGTCCCTGTGCGTCGGCGAGCTGCTCGGCCCGCTCGGGCAGCAGATCGGTGACGTACACGTCGCTGACACCGGGGTGGGCCTGGAACAGCGTGGCGAACTGGCCGGAGAACTGGCCGGCGCCGACGATGCCGAGGGAGAACGTCATGGAGTGTGTGCCTTTCACTGGCCGAGGATGAGGTTGATCTGGTCGTTGGTCCTGGTCAGGCCGCTCGCCGGGGCGTCGTTGGCGTAGACGTCCTGCATCGCGGGGCGCATCAGGGAGTACACGTCCGCCGCGTAGTCGGTGATCGGGAAGGAGAACGTGGTGGAGTTCTTCCTGTCGGTGACCGGTTCGGTGAAGGCGGACACGTCGATGCCCTTCTTCCCGTACGCGGCCACGGCCGCGTCGGTGCCGTCAGGGGTCGCGGGGAAGACGATGCCGTAGCCGCCGACGGCCTTCTGGCACTCGTTCGAGGCGAGATACCGCACCCACTTCTTCGCGCCCTCCTTGTTGCGGGCGTTCTTGGTGATCGAGTCGGCGAGGCCGTTCATCATGGTGGCCCGCTTGCCGGTCGGGCCGGTCGGCGTGGGTGCGGTACCGACGTCGAGACTCTTGGTGCCGTAGTAGGTGGAGATCATCCAGGCGCCGTCGAAGGCGGTCGCCGCCTTGCCGGAGGCGACCTGGGCGTTGGCCGGGTTGGCGCCGTCGGTGTAGTCGGTGAAGGGCGCGAGGTAGCCCTTCTTCGCCAGTCCGAAGTACCAGTCGACCACCGACTGGAAGGTCCCGCTGTCGTACTGGTACTTGGTGCCCCAGCGCGCCTGGTCCGTGTAGTGCCAGCCCGCCGAGGCGACGAACGGGCTCCACGTGGTCTGGCCGTCCGCGTCTCCCGCGCCGCCGGTCGCCATCCCGTACACCTTGACGTTGTTCTTGTCGAAGCCCTTCTCGTCGCCGCGCTTGCCGTTCTTGTCGACGGTCAGATGCGCGATGGCCTTCTCGAAGGTGCCGCCGTCCTTCGGGTTCCAGGACAGGCCGTCGAGCCCGTCGGCGGTGAGCCCGGCCTCCTCGACCATCTTCTTGTTGTAGAAGAGGGCGACGGTGTCCCAGTCCTTGGGCGCGCCGTAGCGATGGCCGTCCTGGCCCTTCCAGTTGGCGGCCAGCCCCGCCTGGTAGGCGGAGTCGTCGATACCCAGGTCGTCCAGCGGTTCGAGCACGTTCAGATCGGCGAACTGCCCGAACTTCTGGATGTGGTCGGTGAACACGTCCGGCTCGGTGCCCGCGATGAAGCTCGCGGTGAGCTTGGTCCAGTAGTCGGCCCAGCCCATCTGCGTGATCTTCACCTTCAGGCCCGGATTCTGCTTCTCGAACCCCTTCGCACAGGCCTGGTACGCGGGCAGCTGATTGGCGTCCCACAGCCAGTACGTCACCGTGTTCCCGCCCGACCCGGCCGCGCCGCCCTGCGCGCAGCCGGTGGCCAGGGACAGCGCCATCGCCCCGGTCAGGGCCAGGATCGTACGCATCCGAACTCGCATCCCAGTCCCCTTACTTGACGCCGGTGAAGCTGATGGAGCTGACGATGCGCCGTGCGAAGCAGCCGAACAGCACGAGCATCGGAAGGGCGGCGATCAGCGTGGCCGCCATCAGGCCGGACCAGTCGTAGCCCGTCTGCGGGGTCTGTGCCCGGAAGATGGCCAGCGCGACGGTGAGCACGCGCGAGCTGTCGCTGTAGGACACCATCAACGGCCAGAAGTAGTCGTTCCAGGCGGTGATGTACGTCAGCAGGCCCAGCGTGAGGATCGGCGTGGCCGCCATCGGCAGCATCACCCGGAAGAAGATCCGGATCTTTCCGGCCCCGTCCAGCAGGGCGGCCTCCTCCACCTCCCGCGGCACGTTCATGAAGAACTGCCGCAGGAAGAACACCGCGAACGGCGTCATGAACATCGTCGGCAGGGCCACCCCCAACAGGTTGTCGACCAGCCCGAGTTGCTTGATCAGTACGAAGTTGGGGAGCAGCGTGAAGATCGCCGGCACCATCAGCCCGGCCAGGAACAGTCCGAACACCTTCTCCCGCCCGCGCCAGCGCAGCCGGGCGAAGGCGTACGCCGCCATGGCGGAGAAGAAGATCTGGCAGACGGTGATCAGAGTCGAGACAATCACCGAATTGATCAGATAGCGCCAGAACTTGAGCCCGCCGCCCGAACCGCCCTGGGCGATCGCTTCCTCGGCCGACTGCAGACCGAGCGCCCGCTCGAAGCCTCCGGTCGTCGGATCCACGGGCAGCAGATCGCCGGGGTGGGCGGCGAGCGCGGTGTTCGAGGACAGCGCGGTGCGCAGGATCCAGTAGAACGGCAACAGCGTGATGAGCACGACGGCGGCCATCACCGCCCAGGCCACGGCCCGTCCGAAGGAGGGCCTGCGCCTGACGCGCCGTACGGTCGTGGTGTCTGCCACGGCAGCCATGTCGGTGTCTCCCTTCCCTCAGCCGAGGTCGCTCTGGCCGGCCCGGGTGAGCCGGTACTGCAGGACGGTGATCGCGCTCAGCACGACCAGCAGGGCCACCGACATCGCCGAGGCGTACCCGAACTGGAAGCGCCCGAAGGCGGCGCCGTAGATGTAGTACTGCAGGACGTTCGTGGCGTTGGCCGGTCCGCCCGCGGTCGTCACGGCGACCGTGTCGAACACCTGGAACGAACCGATCACCGTCATGATCAGAACGACCGCCAGGACCGGTCGCAGCAGCGGCATCGTGATCCGCCAGAACATGCGCCACTCGCTCGCGCCGTCGACCTTCGCGGCCTCGTACATGTCGTTGGGGATCGCCATCAGACCGGCGAACAGCAGCAGCGCGGTGTACCCGACATGCCGCCACACATTGATCAGGGCGATCGTCGGTATCGCCCAGGCCTCGTCCGCGAGGAACGGGATGCGGTCGGCGCCGATCCCCGAGATGATCTCGTTGCCGATGCCGAGTTGGGTGTCCAGCATCCAGAGCCAGACGATGCCCGCGACGACGTTCGACATCAGATACGGCGTGAGCACGATCCCGCGCAGCACCGCCGACTGGGTGAGCCGCTGCAGCAGTACGGCGATGGCGAGCGCCGAGACCGTCTGGACGCCGATGTTGATGACCACGTACTCGACGGTGACCCCGAGCGATTCCCAGAAGATCGGGTCGTGGACCATCCGCACGTAGTTGTCCAGGCCGACCCACTCCGCCGGCGTGAGCAGGTTGAAGCGGGTGAAGCTCAGGTAGATGCCCCGCAGCGTCGGCCAGAGCAGGAACGCCAAAAAGCCCAGCATCGCCGGAGCGATGAACACCGCGGCGAGCCGCCCGTCCCCCTCGTTCTCGCGAGAGCGCGCCCGTCGCGTCCTCGACTTGGTCCCCGCTCCCTCGGCGCCACCCAGCGGCAGGCGCGAAGGAGGGCTGCTGGAGGCGATGGTCATCAGGAGACTCCCTCGTCTGCGGCTCGTCCTCGGCGCCACTTACTTTCGTCGCGGAAGAATCCAGCCGTCAAGGGGCGCGCAATCATCTTCTTCAAGCCAGCAGGACCGCTCTAGACTGGTCTTGTTGGTTTCGCATAGAAAAAAATCAGAGAGCAAAACCAGAGAAAGATCATGTGGGAGCCTGACGACCATGACCCCAGTAGCCGACAGCTGGCCCCCTCTCAGTCCCGGTGAACGCTCGGTGGCGATCGAGGTGCTCGTCGGCGGTCCCCTGTCGCGTACCGAGCTCGCCCGGCGGCTCGACCTGTCCGCGGGCAGCCTCACCCGGCTCACCAAACCGCTGATCGAGTCGGGCCTCCTCGTCGAGGTGCCCGAAGCGGGCGTTCCGGCGGAGGTGCGTCAGGGCCGCCCGTCCCAGCCGCTGGACGTCGTCGCCGATTCCCTCTCCTTCCTCGGCTTCAAGATCACCGACGACATGGTCTACGGCGTCCTGACCACCCTCAGGAGCGAGATCGTCGCCCGCTACGACCGCCCGCTGGTCACCCGTGAACCGGCCGCGGTCGTGGACCTGCTGGGGGAGATGACCGACGCGCTCGCCGGCGACCGCCCGCGGCTCGCCGGGATCGGCATCGGTGTGGGCGGCTTCGTCGAGGACCGGGCCGTGGTCGGGGAGTCCCCGTTCCTGGACTGGCGTGAGGTGCCGCTCGCCGAACTGGTCGAGGAACGCACGGGGCTGCCGGTCGTGGTGGAGAACGACGTAGCCGCCCTCGTCGAGGCGGAGACCTGGTTCGGCGCCGGCCGCGGCCTCGACCGCTTCGTCGTCCTCACCATCGGCGCCGGTATCGGCTACGGACTGGTCCTCGGCGGCAAGCGGGTGCCCTACGCCGAGGAGGACCGCGGCTTCGGCCGCCACTGGATCGTGGACCCGAACGGCCCGCTGACCCCCGAAGGGGCGCGCGGCAGCGCCGTCTCCCTGCTGACCATCCCCAGCATCCGCTACCAGGTCCAGGCCGCCACCGGTCGCGACCGCACGTACGAGGAGATCCTGGAGGGTGCCGCGGCGGGTGAGCCGATGTCCGCCCGGGTCGTCGAGGAGGCGGCCCGCGCCCTCGGCACCCTGGTCGCCCAGATCGCCAACTTCGTGCTGCCGCAGAAGATCCTTCTCGCGGGAGAAGGGGTGGGCCTCATGGACGTCGCCGGCAAGACTGTGACGGAGACCATCCGCGCCCAGCGGCATCCGCTGGCCGCGTCGATCGACCTCGAGACCAAGGTGTCCGATTTTCACGACTGGGCCCGTGGCGCCGCCGTTCTGGCGATCCAGGTGCTGGTGCTGGGAGCGACGGACGCCTGAACTCCGCGGTCTGCGGGGACAGATGGACGTGATCAGCAACACTGTCCGGTATGCCCGTATTGCGCAGTCTTGCTCACATGGCCTTCACCTGTGGCGCCGTATGCTTCACAGCATGTCCACCACTGTTGAAATCGCCTCCGATCGATCGGCTGACGAGGTCAACGAGGAGATCCGGGCGCTGTGGCGCCGGTCGGGCGGGACACTGAGCGTCGAGCAGCGCGAGGAATACCAGCGCCTCGTCCTGGAGTGGGCCGCCGCGGCCCTGCAGCCGGCGAAGGCGGCCTGACCGCTCGCCTCGGCGCAGGCCCGAGCATCCTCCTCGGCCCCTCCCGCCGCGTATCGCAACGCCCCGCGCGGGCACCCCTGATCCCATGGGTGCCCTCCTCGCACTGACCTCGGCCGTCTGCTACGGCATCGTCGACTTCGCCGGCGGAATGCTCTCCCGGCGCACACACTTCGCCGCCGTCACCCTGATCGGCCAGGTCGGCGGCCTGCTCCTCGCCACCACAGCCGCCCTCCTCCTTTCTGCCGGTGACGTGAGTCTCACCGATCTGGCTTGAGGCGCCCTGTCCGGCGTCGGCAGCGCTGCGGCGACGCACTTCGTCAACCGGGGCCTGAGCCGGCGCCCGATGAGCACCGGCGTGCCCGTGAGCGCCGTCACGTCCGTCGCGTTGTCCGTGCTGTGCGGGGTGCTGTTGCCCGGCGACCGGCCGGGCGCGCTCGCCCGGACCGGCTTCCTCGTCACCGTGCCCGCGCTCCGGCTCGTCGCGGATGACCGCGGCGGCCCGCGTCCGGAGGGCAACGGGAGCCGACCCGGGACAAGGGCCGCAGGCGGTGTTGCCGACGGACTGCGCGCCGGTGCCGGCGTCGCCGTGCAGTACCTCGCGCTCGGCCGGGCGGGGCCGTCGAGCGGGCTCTGGCCGGTCGCTGCGGGCCGCGTCGCCGCCGTACCGGTGATGCTGCCGGTGGGATTCCGGCTCGGCCGTGAACTGCGGTTGCCGAGGCGCAGGTGCGGCGAGGCGCTGCTGGCCGGCGCGGGAGCGGCGCTCGGCCTCATCCTCTACCTGCTCGCCGCCCAGCGGCAGTTGCCGGCCGTCGCCGTGGTCCTCGCCCCGCTCCACCCGGCGCTGCCCGTCGTCCTGGGATTCGTGCTGCTGCGTGAACCCCTCACCGTGCGCCGGGTGATCGGGCTGACCGGAGCGGCGGTGGCGCCCCTTCCGCTCACCCTCGGGTGACGGGCCACTCACCCCCAGGTCGCCGAGTAGTAGCGCCGGTACGCCTTGCGGTCCTGCTCGGCGCGGATGAAACGGGTCGCCGCCAGGGCGACCAGGCTGCCCGCGATGACCAGCAGACCGGGGCCGACGTTCTTCGGGTCCGCGAGCCGGGACAGCAGCGTCACGGCGGCCTCGCCCGCCACCGGCGCCGACGAACCGGGCGACGCGTCACCGGGCGCGCCCGCGTCCTGCGACGGGGCCGGAGCGGCGCCCTGGCCGGAGCCGTTCTGCGCGGCCACGATCAGCTTCATGTCGAGCGCGGCCAGCGCCTTGGTGACGGGCTGGAAGAACGTCGTACCGCCCGCGTTGCAGTCGCCGCTGCCCCCCGACGTCACACCCAGCGCGACCCCCTCGGAGAACATCGGACCGCCGCTGTCCCCAGGTTCGGCGCACACGTTCGTCTCGATCAGGCCCGTGACCGTGCCCTCGGGATAGTTGACCGTGGCGTTGAGCGCCGTCACCTCGCCGTCACGCAGCCCGCTCGTGCTGCCACTGCGGAACACCTTCTGTCCGACGGCCGGATCGGCCGAGCCGGTGATCCGCACGCCCTTGCCCTCGCCGATGGACACGACGTCGGCCCCGGCCCCGGCGTCCCCGCTCGCGTACTGGACCAGGGAGAAGTCGCCACCGGGAAAGCTCTGCTGGATCGTCTGCCCGATCTGCTGCCGGCCCCGGTTGTCGGCGAACCACACCGAACCGTTCGGCCCGCAGTGCCCGGCGGTGAGGATGAAGTCGCGCTGTCCGTCGGTCACGTTGAAGCCGGCCGAACAGCGCCCGGCCGTCGACAGCAGCGGCAACGCCCCGTTGAGGCGCGTCGTGAACGCGCCCTCGGTGCGCTCCATGCGGACGAAGCCGCCCATGTCCGCCGCGAGGTTCGTCATCCGGGACCAGTCCGCCGCGGAGACGGTGCTGTCGCCCTGTACGACCACCTCGTTGGAGCGGTAGTCCATGACCCACGCCGTACCGGCCACCCGGGGCGCCGAACGCAGCGTCGACGTCGCCGACTTCATCTCGTCCATGCTGTGGTCGACCAGCTTCGCCTGGGCGCCGGCCTTGCGCACCTCGGCGGCGGCACCCTCGTCGGTGACCGCGACGACCGCCTTCCCGTCGGCACCGATCCAACTGCCCGCCGTACGGGACGTGCCCAGCCGTGCGACCAGCTCGCTGCCGGAGTCGCCGGCCGACGCGGCGTAGGTGCGCGGGACGGCCGAGGCGTCCGGAGGTTCGCTCGCCACGGCGCGTGTGACCATCGTTCCTCCGAGGAGGAGTCCGCCGACCGCCGCCAGCCGTGTCACTCGCCGGACGAGACGTCGTCGTGCGTGCCTCATGCATGGCTCCCGAACCAGTACAGCGCGGCGTCAACGCCGCGGGGCCCTCCCGTGGTTGAGCACCCTCACTCCATACGTGGCCCGGGACGCGCGTGTTCACCGCACGGGCAATTCACCGCCCGTCACCGGCCCCTGCGCGTCCTCACCGTTCCCGGACACCGGCACATCCCCCTATCTTGTGCCTCATGACCAGGATTCCGCACGAAATGTCCGGTGAACCGAATCCGCTCCGCGCACTGACCCTCGACCGCCTTCGATCGCGTACGAGCATGAAGTGGCGCGCCTACCCCGAGGACGTGCTGCCCCTGTGGGTGGCCGAGATGGACGTGCCGCTGGCCGAGCCCATCGTGCGCGCGCTCACCGACGCCCTCGAGCTCGGCGACACCGGATACCCGGCGGGCACCGGCTACGCCGAGGCGCTCGCCGGTTTCGCGGACAAGCGGTGGGGCTGGGAGGTCGCCGTGGAGCGAACGGCGATCGTGCCCGACGTGATGCTCGGCGTGGTCGAAATGCTCAAACTGGTCACCGGACCGGGCGATCCGGTCGTCGTGAACTCACCCGTGTATCCGCCGTTCTACATGTTCGTCGAGCACATGGACCGCGAGGTGGTCGAGGCCCCGCTCGGCGCCGACCTGCGCATCGACTTCGACGCTCTCGACGAGACGTTCCGGCGGGCGACCACGGGCGGCCGACGCGCCGCCTTCCTGCTGTGCAGCCCCCACAACCCGACCGGCACCGTGCACACCGCCGACGAACTGGCCGCCGTGGCCGCACTCGCCGACCGCCACGGCGTCCGCGTCGTCGCCGACGAGATCCACGCACCGGTCACCGCGGGCGGCGTCGATTTCGTGCCGTATCTGCGCGTCCCCGGCGCCGAGAACGGGCTGTCGCTGATGTCGGCGTCGAAGGCGTGGAACCTGGCCGGCCTCAAGGCGGCCCTGGCCATCGCCGGACCCGCGGCCGCCGCCGACCTGGACCGGATGCCGGAAGAGGTCAGCCACGGTCCCAGCCACCTCGGCATCATCGCCCACAGCGCCGCCCTGCGTTACGGCACCGACTGGCTCGACGCCCTGCTCGCGGGCCTCGACGACAACCGGCGCCTGCTCGCGGACCTCCTGGCCGAACACCTCCCGGCGATCACGCACCGGCCGGGCGAGGCCACCTACCTCGCCTGGCTCGACTGCCGCGCCCTCGGCCTCGGCGACGACCCGGCGGACGTCTTCCTGCGGCGCGGCCGGGTCGCGCTCAGCTCCGGGATCCCCTTCGGCACCGGCGGAGCGGGGCACGTACGGCTGAACCTGGCGACATCACCCGAGCTGCTCACCGAGGGCGTACGTCGAATGGCGGCGGCCCTCGACTGAGCCGCACGGTGGGGGCGCCCCTGTGGGCGCCCCTGTTGTCGTCGTCCCCACCTGCGCCGCCCGCACCCTCCCTGCCTAAACTGCGGGCCATGGACGATACGTCGCTCGACACTCTCGGCGCGGGCCAGTACCTGCTCATCACCAGCTACCGCAAGAACGGCACCGGTGTCGCCACGCCGGTCTGGGTGGTCCGCGACGGAGACGCCCTGGGCGTGTGGACGGTGGCCGACTCGTGGAAGGTCAAGCGCATCCGCGCCCGGGCCGACGTCCTGGTCGGCCCCTGCGACCTGCGCGGCAGGCCGACCGGCGACCAGGTCCCCGCCACCGCCGAGATCTGCGACGAGGCCACCAGCGCCCACTACCGCCGGCTCATCACCCGCAAGTACGGCATCACCGGCCGCCTCACCCTCTTCGGCAGCCGACTGCGCCGCGGCGTGAACGGCACAGTCGGCATCCGCCTGACGCTGACGCCGGCCGGCTGACCGCCGGTGGTGGCCGTGCCCAGGGGGCAGCGGCAGCGCTTCGGGAGGGTTCCCGCCCGGGTCGAGTGAGCATGGTGCCGACGACCGCCCGTGCCGTCCGTCCGTCGTGCCCGTCGGGCAGGAGGCGGCGGCCGGGGGCGTCGTGGGTACGGCGTGCTCGGTGCGCGGGCGAAGGGGGAGAGCGCTGGTGGCAGGGGAGCGGGAGCGGATCATCGCCGGGCGGTACCGGCTGCGGCAGCGGCTCGGCGCCGGCGGTGGAGGAAGCGTCTGGCTGGCCGAGGACGAGAAGCTCCGGGCACAGGTCGCGGTCAAGGAGATCGACGTACCGGACGAGCCGGACGAACGGCTCGGCGACCCTGCCGACCGGGGCCGCGACGAAGCGCTGAAGGCCGCGCAGCTGCGCGAGCACCCGAACGTGATCACCGTGTACGACGTGGTCGAGGACGACGACCGCCCGTGGATCGTCATGGAGTACCTGCCCGGTACCCGCGACCTGCACGCCGTGGCCAGGCAGCGCGGCCCGCTGTCGAGCGAGGAGACGGCCCGGATCGGGGCGGCCGCCCTCGACGGACTCCGCGCCGGGCACCGGCTCGGCATCATCCACCGGGACGTGAAGCCCTCCAACATCCTGCTGGCGCCCGACCATTCGGGCACCGTCGACGGCCGGGTCCTGCTCACGGACTACGGCATCTCGCTGCGGCCCCGCGAGACCCGGATCACCCGGAGCGGCATGGTCGTCGGCACCCCGGGCTATGTGGCACCCGAGCGGCTGTCCGGCGGCGAGGCGACCGCCGCCTCCGACCTGTTCTCGCTCGGCGTCACCCTCTACTTCGCCGTCGAGGGCACCGCCCCCTTCGAACGCGACACACTCGACGCCAGCCTCCTCGCCGCACTCAACACGGAACCCTCCGTGCCGCAGCGAGCGAGTGCCCCGCTCAGCCGCGCCATCATGGGCCTGCTGACCAAGGACCCGCTGAAGCGCATCCAGGCGGCGGAGGCGGCCGAGTTGCTCGCCGAGGCCGCGGGCGAGGCGGTCGGCACCCCTGGCTCACGGCCCGGCCAACCCGCCCCGCCGGACGAGGGCGGCTCCACCTCCACCCGCCGTACACCGCTGAGTTCCCTCCCCACCCAGGTCCGCCGGCTGCCCGTCCTCCTGGCGCTCACCGCCCTGCTGGTCGGGGGCGCCGGGTTCGCGCTGGGTGCCGTCACCTTCGGCGACGCGGGAGAGGCGACGCAGAGCCCGGAGGTCAGGGCGAAGCCCGTCGGGACTCCTTCCCCGGTCCCGTCCCCGACCGTCACCCGCAGCACGTACCCGTACGGCAGACAGGCGGGCCTGCGCGACGGCCTCACGGCGGGCCAGTGCGTCGACGCCGAATGGAAGGGCGACGACTTCAAGGGGCGGCCGGGCCTCAAGCTCGTCGACTGTCACGACGACGACCCCGAGGGGCAGGTCATCGCGACCGTCACGGCCGACCGCACCGCACCCGCACCGGACGCGAAGTCCGTACAGGGCGAGTGCACCCGGCGCACCGCAAACCTGCGGGGCACCATGCCCGACCCCGTGCTGTACGTCCTGACCCCCGAGGCCGGCCAGAGCGAGCCGCCGGCGTCGGCCTGCCTGCTGTTCCTGAAGAACGCCACCGTCGGCGGCCCGCTCGGCGACTTCCGCAGGTTCGGCGACGAGGTGTACATCACGCAGCTGGGCCCGGGCGACTGCATCAACTCCGAGGACGACGAGGACGGTTCGTCCACCGAGACCCTGGTGAGCTGCGACGGGCCGCACGACGAGCAGGTGGCCGGCTGGACCTGGGCCTCCGGGGAGGGCTCGTCGGACAGCGTCGACACGGGAGGGCTCTGCGAGGAGAAGTACGGCGTCGACTGGGCCCGCGGCAAAGCGCACGAGATGTGGGGCTGGTCCTCCACGGACGAGGAGTGGGACGCCGGTTTCCGCCACGTGATGTGCAGCGTGGCCCGCGAGGACGGCAAGAAGCTGCCCGCTGGAGGGCTGAAACCGGCGTACTGAGCCCGTCGCATGCCGCGTTGGTGGCCCTTTGGGGACGGGTCCCGTCGTGGCTGCGGGACCCTGGTGAACGCATCCGTACGTGCCGAGAGGCCCACGAACCGTCGAGGAGACCAGCGATGCCCCTGTCCGCCAGCCTCGCGCGCGGCGTCGCACCCACGGCGCCCGGAACCCTGCACGCCCGCACGGTGACCGGCGATCTCACCGCGCCGCCGCGACCGGGCATGACGGTGCGATTCGGGCGGGGCGAGCGGCCGGACGTGGACCTGGGCGTCGGGGTGGACGATCTGCGCGTGAGCCGGCGGCACGGCGAGCTGACGTACCAGCAGGGGCAGTGGTGGCTGCGCAACACCGGCCAGCAGCTCGTCCGGCTGCCGCGCGGGCGGATGATGCACACGACGACCGAGCCGATGCCGCTCGCCCCCGGCTACACCCCGCTGTTCGTGAAGGGCTCCGGCTACCGGGAACACCTGGTCGAGCTGTACGTGGCGGGCCACGACGACCAGGGGCCCGTCTCGCGGCGCCGGGCTCAGACGCTGCGCCCGGAGATCTGGTCGCTCGACGACGACGAACGCCTGCTGCTGGTCGTCCTGGGCCAGCGCTACCTGCTGTACGAGGAGGACCCGCGCCCCCTCAGCTACGCCATGGCCGCCCGGCAACTCGCCTACCTGCGCCCCGACGTGGGCTGGAACGAACGCAGGATCGAGTACCGCATCGAGGACGTACGCCGTCGCCTGCACCGCACCGGCTTCCGGTACCCCCTGCTGCACGACAAGTCCCAGGGCCGACCCGGCGACAACCGCCTGCTGCACAACCTGCTGCGCGGCCTGGTGGAGTCCACCACTCTCGTACCGCCGGACCTGGACCTCATGGAGGAGCCCTCACCCCCGGACCCGGGACCGGTCCCGGAGCCCCGCGCCTAGGGTCCCCGGCATGACCCACTCCATCTCGGGACTGTTCGCACGGAGCCGCAGAGCCGGAGCGGCCACGGCGGCGGCATGCCTGGCGGTGTCGGCCACCCTCGCCGGCTGCGGCGGCACGGACGAGGAACCCGCCCAGCCGTCGTCGGACCGGGCGCAGGCCACGCAACGCCCCACCCCGTCCGCCGACCGCAACTCCCCGGCGCCGTCCCCCTCGCCGTCGAGCGCCGCGGACACCCTCGCGGAACTGGCGGAGCGCCCCTGCCTCGCCCTCCACGACGAGGACACCGGACCCGGCAAGCTCTACGTCGTCTTCGAGGGAACCGAGAAGCAGTACAAGGACACCCCCAAGTCCTGCCAATGGGGAGCACAGGGCGGACTGGTGGACTTCACTCCCCACCCCGAGGCCGACCTGACCAAGGACAAGAGATACCGGGACCTCACACCCAGGACGATTGGCGGTCGCCTTGCCCTGCTCGGCACTCCCAGCCGTCACTCGGAGGGGTCGTGCATCGCGTTCGTCTCGGCCGGCAACGGTCAGTCGTTCCAGCTCACCGTCGTACCGTTCGGAGAGGGCGCCCCCGGCCCCGACGCACCCACCCTGGCCACGAACTTCGCCAAGGCGATTCTCGCCCACCTGAAGTGACGTCGGACGCGGCCACCTCAGCGCGCGGGAAGCTTCGCGGCGGCCGAGGTCGCCAGGTCCGTGGCCATCGCGCACAGGTCGTCCATGGGCCGCCGCCCACGCGTGTCCACGCGCAGCATCTCGGCATACGTGTCGGCGTTCCGGCCGCCGTACTCGCGGTACTTCACGAACACCGTGCAGGAGTCGTTGTCGTCCTCCTTCCGCACGACGGCGTCGTGGCCGCCGAGCCGGACCGGGTCACCGTCCGCCGAGGTCTTGGGCTGGTCCCGGTGGAAGGCGATCTCCGCCCCGAGGTCGTCGACGTCGCTGAACCACTCGCAGTCCCAGTTCGCGACACCGACCTCCGGGGCACCGGCCTCGATGCCGGGGACGACGGACAGTGCCTCGGCGTCGAGCAGCTCGCAGGCGTTCGCCCAGGCCAGGGAGGCGGCCGGGTAGGCCTGGGAACGGCGGGGGACCGGGCCCCGGCCGAGGACCTCGGCCGCGCTGCGGGCGGCCGAGTCGGCGACCGTGCACAAGGTGGCGGCGCCGCCGACCACCGAGCCCTCCTCCTCGTTGGCGCGGACGCCGAGCAGGACACCGTCGGTAGCGGCGGGGGCACTGCCGGGAGCGTCGTCCGGCGGGAGCAGCAGGCGCCCGCACTCGTCGCTCTCCGGCTGCTCCTCCATGATGCCGATCCGGCCGACGGTGCGCGTGGGGCGTGCCGTCTCCGGCGGGGTACCCCGGCGCAGGTGGACCGTCACGTCGATACGGCTCTCGTCGTCGGGGTACAGATGCAGCTCGCAGCGGTCGAAGTTGCCGTAGTCCACGTCCACTTCGGTCCTGCCGAACCGGCCGAGGGCGGCGGGGTCGCTCAGAGCGCACAGGTCGGCGGTGTGGGGATCGCCGATCAGGGACTGCCGTGCGGTGGTCGTGGCCCCGTCCGTGGGCAGGCCGTTGGCGGCACCGCGGGTATCGACACTGCCGTCAGAGCCGCCGGGAGCGAGGGCAACTCCGAGGGCCAGCGCGGCGGCGACACCGACGGCCGCGCCGACCAGTGTGCGTCGTCGCCACGGGCGTCCGGAGCTCCGGACGGCCGACGGGGTGTCCGAGGCGGTCCCGGCGACTGCCGCCAGGAGACGCTTGACCTCGCTCGCGCCGGGCCGTTGCCGCGGATCACGCCGGAGCATCGCGGTCAGCGCGGGATACAGCGGTCCCACGGCGTCGGCGTCCACGTCGACGACGCCCTGCTCGGCCTTCCAGTACGTCAGGCGTTCGGCGTCCGCCCCGTCTTCCCCTTCCTCCAGGGACTCCCCACCGCGCGGGGGCGAACCGGTGACGAGCGCGTGGAGGGTGGCCGCCAGGCAGAACATGTCCGAGGCCGGCCGGGGAACGTTGCCCCGGGCCAGCTCGGGGGCGGCGTAGTCCGGGGTGAAGCTGAAGGGGCCGTTGGCCGTGATGGTCTCGGTGCCGCCGACCCGGTGGGCGGCACCGAAGTCCAGCAACTTCGCATCACCGTGCCGGGTGAGGCCGACGTTGGCCGGCTTGACGTCGCAGTGGACGATGCCCGCCCCGTGCAGGGCGGCGAGCGCGTCGGCGAGCTGGGCACCGACACGGGCCGCCCGCTGCGGGGACATCCGCGGCAGCCGGTCCAGGCCGCCGCCGGGCACGTACTCCATGACGAACCAGTACGTCTCGGGCCCGTCGTCGCCCGGAGGCACGGTCACGACGTCGAACAGGGTCACCACGTGCAGGTGGTCGCGGAACTTGGCCATGGCGCGCGGTTCGCCGAGCAGCCGTCGTACCGCGGTCTCGCGGTCGCCCTCGATCCGCTCCGGTTTCAGCGCGACGTCCTGGCCGACCAGCCTGTCGTGGGCCCGCCACACTTCGCCGCCGCGCCCTGCGCCGATGACCTCCTTGAGGACATAGCGACCGGCGAACTCCTCTCCGGAACGCACGGATCCCCCTCACCCCGGTTCACGACGCGCACGGTCACATGGCTGCGCTGCGCGCCTGCGATCAAACCTACGGCGTGAGGGGGCAGTTACTCGGGGTATCCCTGGAGTCTTCATCGGGCGCACTCATCTTGAGCGGCTCAACGGATCAACGTGTCCGACGGGACGAGGACGCGCTGCGGGCGGGCATCCACGAGCCCGCCCGCGAGGCGCGTCGCCTCAACGACCCTCAGGTGCGTCGCCTCAGGACGCGTCCACCACCGTGCCCTTCACCACCGGCGCACCGGGCACCGGTTCCCCCTCGTCGTCGGCCGACCGGAAGCGCACCGACTCGGCCGGTTCGGCCACCGTGTCCTTCACAGTCGGCACCGTCAGTTCCGTGCTCGTGGCGCCCGGCGGGACGGACACCCACAGATTGAGGTCGTCCACGGCGGACAGCGGGCGCTCCGGATCCGGCGCCGCGCCGGAGGTCTCCTGGAGCCACTCGGGATCGACGTCCTTGGTGGACAGCACGGCACCTTCGGTGACCGGCACCAGGGCGAACACGCCGCCCACCTCGACATCGGCTGCCGCGGACAGCGTCACCCGCCACTTCAACGGCTTCCCCTCGGTCACCCGGTCCGCGACCGGTTTCACCCCGATCGTGGGCAACGGGTCGTCGTTCTTTGCGGTCACCCCGCCCAGGTGCGAACCGACCACAGCCGTACGGACCGCCTTGACGAAGACGTTGTGCGGCAGGTCGTAGCTGTAGCGGGTGTTGCCCCGGATCTTCACCGGTACGTCGATGTCCTGCGCACCCGGCCGCACCGTCACCAGCCGGTCCGTGGCCCTGCCGGTGACAGGGTCGGCGACGAACAGCCGTACCTGTCCGCTGCCGCTCCCCGACACCCGCACCGGCACCCGGTACGTCCGTTCGCCCGAGTTCCCTTCCTGCACGGTCAGCCGTCCGACGTCGACCCGGGGCAACGCAGCCTCCCGCACCGCCGGCGTGCCCGGCTGCCACCCCCAGGCATCCATCAGCCAGGCCCGCCCGGACCTCGAACGCGGCGTCAGCTCCAGGGACTTGACGTGCCTCAGGTCGAGCACCGCCGCGTCATCGGCGCCGATCGGCACCCGCACCTCGCGCGCCCAGTACGATGCCGTCCGGTCCGACCCCGGCAGCCCGTCGACCTTGACCCGGCCGAGCGTCCGGTGCCGCCCGGTGCTGTCGGTGACCGAGACGTCCAGCTGAGTCCCGGTGGTGTTCGGCGGCACGATCACACGCAGCGCCAACGCCTTCGCACCCGTCAGGGACACCGGCCGCTCGGGACGTACCCGTACGGCCGACCCCGCCGAGGACCAGCGCAGCGCGACCGCGCGGCGGCCGGGCTCGCGGTCGGTCTCCCACCGCGCGAAGTGCGGGGAGCCGCCGGTCGTCTCCGACGACAGGCACGCGGTGGCGGTGGCGGGATGCACAGCCGAGCACAGCCGGCCGCCTCCTCCGCTCACCGAGACCTTGCCGTCCGGCAGGAGACCGGCGCCCCGCCGACCGCCCACGGCATGGGTGAGGACGCGCGCCGGGTCGGCCGAGGGTGCGCGGCGGCCCGAGCCGTCGAGCAGCGGGCGTACCCGGTCGTCCTTGGCGACGAACAACCGCGCCGCCGCCGCGATGTAGGTCGCGCCCGCCTTGTGCTGCTGATCGGCGGTCAGCCGGGTGCGGGTGCCGGGGGCGCAGACCGGGTCGGGCTGCTCCTCGTCGTTCCAGAAGTCGTCGTCGGCGGGCGCCTCGGCCTGGCCCGGCGTCCACTCGCTGTTGAAGTAGTTGTGGTTGGCGCCGACCATGTACACCGCGCTGTGCAGTGCGGTCCCGCGGCTGGCCCGGCGGGTGCCGTCGACGTACACCTCGCCCTGCAGATCGGAGACATCACCGTCACAGCCCGGCAGGATCGTCATCGACGGTACGTCCGGAACCGGGTTCTGGCCGAAGATCGTCGGGCCGATGAGTACGGTGCCGCGGATGTGCCAGCGCACCGGGCCGCGATAGCCGTCCTGGTTCGCGGGCGGCGGGTAAAGACTGTCCATCGCCGCCCGGTTGACGCCCTCGCCGCCCCGCGAGTGCCCGACGAGCAGCACCCGGGACAGATCGGCCCCGGGCATCTGCCGTACGGTCGCGGGGGCCGTGGCCGGGTGGGCGGACCAGTCGGCCCAGCGGGCGAGATGCTGCCGTACGAGCGAGGAACGGGCCTGCGCGCCGCCGTCCTCGGCGCTCCAGTCCTGGCCGTTGATGCCGTTGGCGGAGATCGACACGGTCACATAGCCCTGGGAGGCCAGAAGCCGCTGGTCGCGCAGATAGCCCCGGTGACTCGGCACCGGCTTGCCGCCGGCGGCACAGGGCCAGTCGCCGCTGATCTCGCCCTGCGGTGTGTAGCAGGTGGAGTGGCGGCCGTGCAGGAACAGGGCGAGCGGACGGCGGCCGTCGGCACCCTTGGGCGCCACCACCACGGCCCGCATCTCGACCGGCTCGGCGTATCCGGGAAGCCGTACCGGGTCGAGGTCGTACTCACCCGTGACGGTCTGGTACGTGCCCGGTTCGCCGGGGTCGACCTGGTTCACCGGCAGCCGTGGCGGGACGGTCACCGCCGAGCGAGCGCTGCCGGCGGTCGGGTCGGGCGCGTCCAACCGGCGGCCCGCGGCCCGTACTTCCAGGTCCTGCACGGAGTCCAGCCGGACCCCGTCGAGGCCGAGCCGGAACGTACGCCCGTCCTTGGCCGGCGCCGGCCGGCCGAGCAGCCGGTCACCCGAGAAGAACTCGACGCGGGCATCGCCCATCGGCACCCGCTCGTCGGCCCGCCACACCAGCTTCCGGGCGGGCCCGTCACCGGTGATGCTCCAGTCGTCCGGCAGGCCCGCACCACCACCACCGTCGGTGTCGGTCGAGTTCGCAAGCGGCCTTGCCTCGGACGCCGGTTGAGCCTGAGCCCACCCTGGCGACGCCCCCACCACCGTGAGCACCGCCAAGCCGGTGACCCATATTCGCCGGGCACGAATCACGTGCCCCTCCTTCCGTTCGCACCGGGACGGCCCCGGGCCCTTCACCTGGGAAGGACGGAAGGTGGTACTTGTGCGTTGCCTGTGGCGGGAGGGAAGACTGCTTGCTCTCGGAGCCAACTATGGTGGCCACGGCCGGAGATGGCCGCGCGAACGAGGGAACGCAGGCGCGGCGCCGGGGAGGGCGAGGAGAACCGTCGGCAGCCTCCCGCACCCGGCCCGGTGTGGGGGAGCGGGGAGCGCGGGTCAGGTCCAGGCGCGGTAGGGCTCGTCGATCAGCTGGAACACCGGCTCGCTGCGGACCGGGTCCTTGGCCGTGGACAGCCGCACCCGGTCTCCGCTGTGAATGCCGATCGGCGGGCCGATGACCCTGCCACGCACGACGAACCCCTCGGCCATCTCTATGAGGGACACATTGCGTGCCGCGGGGGTGTTGCGGTGGACCACCGTGGAGTGCCGGACGGTCCCCACCCCCTCGCTGCGCTCGGTCCGCAGGTCACTGCCCTGACAGACCGGACACAGCAGCCGGTGGTACATGGCCGTACCGCACCAGGTGCAGCGCTGGAAAACGATGGCGTCCCTGTCGGGGGCCGCGGGTTCGAGTACGCCGGCACCGGAGCCGGCGGTCTGGCGAACAACGCTTCCTGAGTGGTGGTACACGCTGGTCAACTCCCTGCGCTCGGCCGGAATCCCACGTGCGCGGGGAACCCGTGCACGCACGTGCCCGGTTCACCGTGCCACCGTGCACGGCCTCAGAGTATGGCACTGAGTGCCACTCGTAAAGGCACTGCGTACCCTGAATTATTCGCCCGGGGCCGAGCACGCGAGTCATGTGCCCGGGCCGAGCGCGCGAACTATGTGCCCGGGCCGAGCGCGCGAACTATGTGCCTGGCCCGAGCGCCGTCTCGATCTCCTGAACGACCCGCCACAGCGGGGCACCGCGCCGGGACACGACGACCACCACGTCCTCGGCCGGTTCGTCACGCGCCGGTTCGTCACGCGCCGGTTCGGCACCCTCCGGTTCGTCACCGTCCGGGCGCGGGGCCGGGCCGGTCCCGAAGGCCGACTGCACATATCCCAGGGCGTGGTCCACCTCGGCGCTCGCGTCGCCCTGGCCGTCGGAGCGCAGCCAGGACCGCAGCGCGTTGTTGTGGGCCGCGACCGCGGCGGCGGCGATCACGTCGGCCTGGAGCGTCCCGTCGCGCCGGCCGGCGAAACGCTCGCGCAGGTACTCGGCCAGCTGCCGCTCGTAGCGCCACACCACGGACAGCTCGTACGCCCGCAGTCCGGGCACGCTTTTGGTGAGGCGGTAGCGCTGTACCGAGAAGGTCGGGTTCTCCGCGTACATGCGCAGCACCAGCCGGGCGGCGTCGCACACCCGGCGCACCGGCTCGTGCTCGTCGCCGCTCGCCGCCAGGAAGGCCGTCATGTCGGCCAGGCACCGCTCGTGGTCGGGGAAGACCACGTCCTCCTTGGACGGGAAGTAACGGAAGAACGACCGTCGCCCGACGCCCGCGAGCGTCACGATGTCGTCGACGGTCGTCTGCTCGTAGCCCCGCTCCAGGAAGAGCTGGAAAGCCGCACCGACGAGGGCGTCCCGCATAGGGGGCTTGGCGGCCGTGGCCTCCGCCCTCTCGCCCTTTCCCGCCCGCTCGGCCTTCTCGCCGCGGCCGGATGCCGCACTGCTGGAGCTCATGGACGGGAACGTAGCACCTGAGCTGGATGGATGGCACTCAGTGCAGTGAGGTGGGGGAACTGAGTGCTGTCCCCGGGTGCCGGCCCTGATGAGGTCCGGGCAGCCGCTCAGCCGGCGCCAACACCGTCGGGTTGATCGTATTGATCGAAAATGATCGATACGATTGTGGGCGTAGAGTGAGCGCTTCGGGATCACGCTCCGCGTGGCCCGCGGGATCGTTCGACCGGCCTCGCCCCAGGGGGAACCATGCGACTGCACGTCGACCAGCGCCACGAGCGGGTGCTCGAACTCGTCCGGGAGCGGGGCAGCCTCCGCGTCGCCGAACTCGCCGCCGAACTCGGCGTCTCCGCCGTCACCCTGCGGCGCGACGTCGAAGCGCTCGCGGCGCAGGGCCGGGTACAACGGCTGCACGGCGCGGTCGTGTGGCCCGGGGACAAGGCCGCCGAGGTGCGCGAACGGCCGGCGGGCGCCGAGGGCGCGGTGATCGGAATGATCGTCCCGACCACGAACTACATCTTCGCCGACATCGTGCGCGGCGCCCGGGAAGCGGTCGCGGCCCAGGGCGGCCGGCTAGTGCTGGGGGTGTCCGGCTACGTCGACGCCGAGGACTCGGTGCAGGCCGACCACCTCCTCTCGGGCGGCGCGGAGGGACTGCTCGTCGCACCCAGCTGGTTCGGCGGCGTGCCCGAGAACGGTCAGGAGAAGTGGCTGCTGGAGCACGACGTCCCCGCCGTCCTGGTCGAACGCCTGGCCCCGCCCGGAAACCCCGCCGCCGTGCTGGACCGGGTGCGCACCGACCGGGCTCACGGCGCCGCGGTCGCCGTCGGTCACTTCGCGAGCCTCGGACACCGCAGGATCACCGCGGTTCTGCAGGAGGGCCCGCACGCCAACCAGATCACCGCCGGCTACCAGGCGGCCGTGCAGGCCCTGGGGCTCGACGTGGACAAGGGCGCCGCCCCGACCGTGCGGGAACACGGGGACTACGAGGCGAGCGTCGACTATCTCGTCGAAGCGGTGAAGAAGCGTCGCGTCACCGCCGCCCTTGTGCACAGCGACGAGGACGCGATCGTGCTGGTGCCACGGCTCCAGGCATGCGGCATCCGGGTCCCGGACGACCTGGCGCTGATCGCGTACGAGGACGAGGTCGCCGGTCTCTCCGACGTGCCGCTCACCGCCGTCGCGCCACCCACGCGCTCCGTGGGGGAGCTGGCCGCCAAGCTGCTGCTGGAGCGTCTCGCCGAGCGTCGCAGCGGGCAGCAGCCGGGGCCGCGTCAACACCTGGACCTGCTCCCGGAGTTGAGGGTCCGCTCATCCTGCGGCGGCGAATCGATCGCCGAATGAGCGAACGACGATCGTTTTGATTGTTTCGCGCGAACGCTCTTGACTCTGATCGTGTGTGCACAAAAGATGTCCTGCGACCGCCTCTGCCCGTACGAGGTCTCGTAGGAGACGTGCCATGACGCGCACTTCACGTTCGTCCCGCACCACACGTTCGTTCCGTACGACCGCCGCTCTCGCCGCCGTCACCGTGCTCGGCCTGCTCGCCACCGCCTGCGGCGGCAGCGGTGACGGCGACTCGACCGGCACCGACGCGGGCGGCAAGCCCGTCACGCTCACCTACTGGACCTGGACACTCGGGGCCAAGTCGACCGTGGAGGCGTTCAACGCAACGCACAAGGACATCAAGGTCGAGTTCACGGAGATACCGAGCGGCACCGAGGGCTACAGCAAGCTCGTCAACTCGGTGAAGGCCGGCAATGCACCCGATGTGGCCACGATCGAGTACCAGATGGTCCCCGAGTTCGCCAGCCAGGGCAATCTGATCGATTTGACCGAGCACGCCGGTGAAACGGTCAAGACGAAATTCCCGCAGCCCATCCAGGACCTGGTGACCTTCGGCGGCAAGACCTGGACCGTGCCGTACGACGCCGCGCCGCAGCTGTACTACTACCGCACCGACCTGTTCAAGAAGTACGGCATCGAAGTCCCCAGGACCTGGGACGAGTTCAAGACGGCCGCCGAGAAGGTCAAGCAGAAGGACAAGAACGCACGGCTCGCCTCCATGCCGAAGAGCGACCCCGCGCTGCTGGCCGCGCTGGCCTGGCAGGCGGGCGGGAAGTGGTTCGACACCGAGGGCGACGCGTGGAAGCCCGCCGTCGACGACCTGGCGAGCAACAAGGTCGCCGCCTACTGGGACGGCTTGATCAAGGACGACCTCGTGCAGTCCTACACCGCCTACAGTCCCGAGGAGACCAAGGCCCGCACCTCCGGCAAGACCCTCTCCTTCCTGGGCGCCTCCTGGTCCGCGGGCGGCATGCAGACCGCCATGCCCGACCAGAAGGGCAAGTGGGCCGCCGCGCCCATGCCCAACTGGGGCACCGCCGCCAGCGGCAACTACGGCGGCACCTCCTACGGCGTCCTCAAGGGCAGCGAACACGCCGACGCCGCCGCCGAGTTCATCACCTGGCTCACCACGAACAAGGCCGGCGTGGAAGCCAGGCTCGCCGACCTCGACTCACCCAGCAGCGCCCTGCCGGCCAACCCCGAGATGCGCGAAGTGGCCGCCGCCAGGTTCGACACCGCCTACCTGAACGGCCAGAACCTCTACGCCCTCGCCTCCGAGCAGGTCGACACCATCGTCCCCGGCTGGACCTGGGGCCCGAACCAGATGGACGTCTACACGGCCATCCAGGACGAGACCGCCAAGTCCGGCTTCACGCGCGGCATCGAGGCGGGGCAGCAGAAGGCGGAGTCGGGCATCGCCGAACGGGGTCTGAAGCTCGCGCAGTAGTGGTGCGGGGTGGTGCGGCGGGGCCGTTCGGTCATGCGGTTCGGTCGTGCGGTTCGGTCGTGCGGTTCGGGGGTGCGACGGGGCCGTTCGGTCGTGCGGTTCGGTCGTGCGGTTCGGGGGTCCTCGCCGACCAGGGAATCAACGGCCCGCCGACGACCGCCCCCGCCAGCCTCGCCCCCAGCCCCTGCACCCCCTCCACCGGCCTTTCCCGCCCCACCCACCAAGGAGCCGCAGTGGCCCCATCCCTGGCCCGCCCCACCAGCCGGCCGGCCAAGAGCCGCCGCACCTCGTCCCCCTCGTCCCAACCCGGTGCCCGGCTCCCGGCCCAGCCCCCGAACACGAGCGCGTCGCCTCTCCTGCGCAGCCAACGGCGTACGGCAGCCCTGCTCATCACGCCGTTCTTCGCCCTGTTTGCCGTGGTCATGGCAGCGCCCATCGCCTACGCCGTGTGGATGAGCCTGTTCCAGGAGCGCTCCTCAGGGCTCGGCTTCGGCGGCACCGAGCGGGTGTTCGCCGGCTTCGGCAACTACACCAAGGCCCTCGCCGACACCGGCTTCCGCGCATCCTTCGCGCACATCGCGCTGTACTGCGCCCTCTACATCCCGGTGATGATCGGCGGATCCCTCGCCCTGGCCCTCCTGGTCGACTCGGCCCTCGCCCGCGCCAAGCGGTTCTTCCAACTTGCCCTGTTCCTGCCGCACGCGATCCCCGGACTGATCGCTTCGATCATCTGGATCTATCTGTACACGCCGGGACTGAGCCCGGTGCTCGAATGGATCGGCGCGTTCGGCGGCTCCTGGGACTTCTACGCCAACGATCATGTGCTGGCGTCGCTGGTCAATCTGAGCGCCTGGCAGTGGATGGGCTACAACATGGTCATCTTCTACGCCGCACTGCAGGCCGTTCCGCGCGAAGTGATCGAAGCGGCCGTCGTGGACGGTGCCGGCGCACTGCGCACCGCGCTGCAGATCAAGGTCCCGATGATCGCCTCAGCGATCGTCATGACTGTTCTGTTCACCTGCGTTGGAGCGATCCAGATCTTCACCGAGCCGAAGCTCCTCAACCAGCGCGGCGCGCCCTCCATCGACACCGAGTGGTCCCCGACCCTGTTCATCTGGAAGGCCGGATTCGTGCAGCACGACTACGGCATGGCCGCCGCCGCGTCCTTGTTGCTGGCCGTCCTCGGCGTCGTCCTCTCCTACCTCGTCACCCGGATCGGCAACCGGTGGAAGGCGGCCACGTCATGAGCACCCTCACCCACGACACCACACCCACCGCCGAGCCCTCCGCCACGCCCCGGCCCACCACGGCCACGCGCCGCCGCCGCACCACCCCGAACACCCTGCTCTCCAAGGGCGCCGTCAACGGCCTGCTGATCGTCGCCGCCGGCTACACCCTTCTGCCCGTCACCTGGCTGCTGTTCGCCGCAACCAAGAACCACCGCGACCTCTTCGCCACATCCGGGTTCGCCTTCGGCGACTTCAACCTGCTCACCAACCTGCACCGGGTGCTCACCTTCAACGACGGCATCTACCTGCGCTGGTTCGGCAACAGCGTGCTCTACTCCGTCGTCGGCTCGGCCGCCTCCACATTCATCTGCGTCGCCACCGGCTACGCCTTCGACAAGTACGACTTCCGAGGCAAGGAGAAGCTGTTCGGCCTGGTCCTCGGCGGAGTCCTGGTCCCCACCACCGTCATCCAGCTGCCGATGTATCTCCTCGCGACCAAGGCCGGTGTCGTCAACACCTACTGGGCGCTGCTGCTGCCCGCCCTGGTCAACCCGTTCGGCGTCTACCTCGCCCGTGTCTTCTCCGAGGGCTACGTCCCGAACGAGATCCTGGAAGCGGCCCGTGTCGACGGCGCCGGCGAACTGCGCACCTTCGCCCGCATCGCCCTGCCGATGCTGGCACCGGGCTTCATGACGATCTTCCTGTTCTCGTTCACCGCCAGCTGGAACAACTTCTTCGGCGCCCTCGTCATGCTCAACGACGAGCAGCTCTACCCGGTCAACCTGGGCCTGTTCATGTGGAACAGCGTCACCCAGCAACAGCCCGAGTTCTACTCGCTCGTCATCACGGGTTCGCTCGTCGCGGTCGTCCCGCTGATCGTCGCCTTCGTCTGTCTGCAGCGCTTCTGGCGTTCCGGCCTGACCGCGGGCGCGGTGAAGTGACGACGCCCTCCGCCACGCCCGCCCCGGAAGGAACCGTCCTGAACGGCATGCGCCGACCCCACACCGTGCTGGCCATGGGAGCCGGCATCCACAGCCGCCTCCTCGCCGACAAGGCCCTCGACCGCCTCGAATCCGTCGCCCACGTCGACACCGCGACCACCGTCACGGACTTCACCACCGCCGACGCCCGTCAACTCGCCCGCACCGAAGTCCTCTTCACCCACTGGGGCGCACCCCCGCTGACCGAGGACGCGTTGCACCGCATGCCCCGACTGCGCGCGGCCGTCCACGCGGCCGGCTCCGTCAAGCACCACATCACCGACGCCGTCTGGCGCCACGGCATCGCCGTCTCCTCAGCCGCAGCGGCCAACGCCGTGCCCGTCGCCGAATTCACCCTCGCCGCCATCCTGTTCGCAGGCAAACGCGTCCTCGACGCCGCCCACACCTACGCCGCCACCCGTACCCAGCCCGACCTGCTGCCGTACTACAGCGGCCACGGCAACTACCACCGCACCGTCGGCATCGTCGGTGCCTCCCGTATCGGCCGCCGGGTCCTCGACCTGCTGCGCCCGTTCGACTTCGACGTCCTGCTCTACGACCCCTACCTGGGCCCGGAGCAGGCGCGCACCCTCGGCGTGGCGCAGGTCGGCCTCGACGAACTCGTGCGGCGCAGCGACGTGGTCTCCGTCCACGCGCCCCAACTGCCCGAGACGCACCACATGTTCGACGCCCGCCGCATCGCCCTGCTCAAGGACGGCGCCACCCTCATCAACACCGCCCGCGGCAGCCTCGTCGACACCGACGCCCTCACCGCGCACCTGGTCACCGGCCGCATCCACGCCGTCCTCGACGTCACCGAACCCGAGGTACCACCCGCGGACTCGCCGCTGTACTCCCTGTCCAACGTCCTGCTCACCCCGCACATCGCCGGTTCCCTCGGCAATGAACTCGGCCGGATGACCGACTGGGCGATCGACGAGGTCGCGCGGTACGCACAGGGCCTGCCGTTCGCGCACGAGGTCGCGCCGGACGAGCTGACCCGCTCGGCGTGAGCGAGCAGCCGAAGCAGGCCAAGCCCGGCAACGCCGCGAAAATCCGCCGGCCCGCCAACCACCAGTCAGGGAAAGGACCTTCCGTGCATCACGCCGCACACCGCGTCCTCGTCGTCGGCATCGACGGCGTACGCCTGGACGTACTGAACCGCCTGCCCACCCCGCACCTCGACGCCCTGGCCGCCGAAGGCTTCCTCGCCCCGATCGAGGTGGACGCCGACACGCCCACCATGTCCGGCCCCTGCTGGGCGACCGTCGTCACCGGCGTCACGGTCGCCAAACACGGCGTGTGGAGCAACGACTTCACCGGCAACCGCCTCGACGTCTTCCCCGACTTCGCCACCCGCCTCGCCGTCCAGGACGGCCGCCGCACCTTCGTCGCCGCAGGCTGGCAGCCCCTGATGCAGGCACACCACGGTGGCCCCCTCTTCCGCGCCCCGTCCAGAGCCGCGTACGTCTCCCCGACAGCCGACACTCCGGAAGCCTGGGAACACTGCGACGAGCAGATCACCGAGGCGTCGGTACGCGTACTGGCCGGCGCCGGTGCCGGTGCCGAAGCGGGAGCCGCAGGGGGAGACGACGATGACGTCGTGGCGTCGTTCGTCTACCTCGGCGCACCCGACGAGACAGCGCACTTCCTGGGCTGCGGCGAGGCGTACGAGGCCTCGATCCGCCGCGCCGACGCGCGCCTCGGCCGGCTGATCGCCGCCGTGCGCTCCCGGCCGTCGTACGCCGACGAACAGTGGACGTTCCTCGTCGCGACCGACCACGGCCATGTCGACGCCGGGGGCCATGGCGGCCGTACGCCCGAGGAGAGCACGGCATGGCTGGCTGCCGCCGGCCCGGGGATCGGACCGGCGCCGCGTCCGCTACGGCATGCCGATGTCGCGGCCCAGGTGTTCGCCGCCCTCGGCCGGCACCCCGACCGGCACTGGACCCTCGACGGCCGCCCCTTCGCCGCCGCCCCGCACGCAGTGCTCCTCGACATGGACGGCACGCTCGTCGACACCGAGTCGCTGTGGCTTCGTACGGTCCGCGAGGCCGTGCCCCGGATCGGCGCCGACGACCTCTTCGATGTCCTGGGCCGTTCGGCCACCGAGGCCGCCGTCCGCCTGCTGCCCCTGACCGGCGACGACGATCCGAAGTCCCTCGCCGCCGACCTGGAAGCCCGCTTCCTGACGGCCGTCCAGCGTGAAGCAGCCCCGCTCCCCGGCGCCCTCGCACTCCTCGATCTGCTCCAGGCGTCGGGCATCCCGACGGCGCTCGTCTCGGCGTCCTCGCGGCAGGTGATGGACGCCGTACTGAAGACGCTGGGCGCCGACAGGTTCCGTACGACGGTCGCCGAGGGCGAGACTCCGCGCAGCAAGCCCGCCGCCGACCCCTACCTCGCCGCCGCCCGGTCCCTGGGCGTGGACCCCGCGGCCTGTCTCGCCGTCGAGGACTCGCCCACGGGGGTTGCCGCGGCCGAGGCGGCGGGTTGCCGGGTGCTCGCCGTCCCCTCGTACGCGCCCATCGACCCCGGTCCTCGGCGCACCGTGCGGCGGGGCCTGGAGGGCATCAGGAGGGAGGAGCTGTGGGCGGCCGGACTGTGACCTGGGCCGGTCCGGCGTCTGTTCGTCGGCCTTGACCGGCCCGATGTTTGTTCGGTGCCTGCCGGTCCGCTTACGATCGGCTCCCGCCGCAGCCGAGGAGCACCGCATGCCGCCCGCCCGACCCCGCCTCCTGTACGTCACCGACCTGGCCTACCAGGCACGCGGGCGGCGCTACTGCGACGAGGACATCTTCCTCACCTCACGGCTGCGGGACGACTTCGACCTCGCCCTGTGCCACCCCCGGGACGCGGCCGCGCTCATGGACGCCTTCGACGCGGTCGTCGTCCGCAACAGCGGTCCGGTGCTGGGCCACCAGGACGCGTACGACGAGTTCCGCCGGCGCGCGGTTGCCGAGAGTACGCGGGTGTACAACCCGCTGTCGGGCAAGGCGGACATGGCGGGCAAGCAGTACCTGCTCGACCTGACCGGCGCCGGGTTCCCGGTCATCCCGACCGTGGACCGCGGCGAGGACCTGCACCTGCTGCCCGAGTGCGATCGCTATGTCGTGAAGCCCAAGCTCGGCGCCGACTCGATCGGGCTGCGGATCGTTTCGGACCCGGTCGCAGAGGGCGTGGGTGAGGAGTCCGGCGGGACCGTCCTGATCCAGCCGTGCGTCGATTTCGCCTACGAGGTCTCCTTCTACTTCGTCGACCACGACTTCCAGTACGCCCTGTACGCGCCGCACACCGACCGACGATGGCAGCTGGAGCCGTACGAACCCACCGACGGCGACCTGGAGTTCGCCCGGCGTTTCATCGAGTGGAACGGCATCGACCACGGTATCCAGCGCGTCGACGCCTGCCGTGCGCCGGGCGGCGAACTGCTGCTGGTCGAGCTGGAGGACCTCAACCCCTATCTGTCCCTGGACACCTTGGACGACAGGCGCAGGGACGCCTTCGTCGCCGCGATGAAGGCGTCCCTGCACCGCTTCCTCGCTGCGGAAGCCTGACCGGAGCCGCGCGCTCACCCCAGGCGAACGATGATCTTCTGTGTCGCGCCCTTCGTCGTGCTCAGGTCGCCGAAGGTGAGCCGCAGTGACGAACCGGTCGTCGCCGCGGTCACCGTGGACGGTTTGGAGACCACCGCGGACACGGCCCGATTCCAGGTGAGCGTCAGGCCCGTCTGCATCCGCATCGGATCGCTGACGCAGATCACCGCCGTACCGTCGGACTTCTCACTGATCATCACGCAGCACGGATCGCTTGCCACGAGAGGCCCGACCGTGCCGCCGAACCAGAAGTTCACGCCGGTGAAGCCGAGCGAGGGAACGGCGACGCCCTGCTGGTCGTTGGTGTTGGCGAGGACGGTCAGCCAGGTCGTGGCGGCGGCGCGGGCCTGGGTCTGAGCGGCTGTCGCACCCGGCATGAGCAGATAGGCATAGCGGCCGTCGGTCGGATTCGCGCCGTGGTCGACGTACAGGGTCAGGTACTTGCGGTTGAGTACCGTCGTGGAGCCGCCCTTGTTGATGTCGCTCCACCGACCGTCCCGCGCGTCCCGCAATGCCTTGACGGTCGCGCCGCCGGGGAACACATAGCCGCCGTGTCCGCCGATGTGCGCCCAGGTGGCGCCGGTGAGCGTCTCCGACCAAGGGTGGCCGGCGGGCTTGGCGGTGCCGTCGACGACGAAGGGGGCGCCGCCCGTGGGACCGAGGTTGCGATTCTCGACCGTCGTCTCCACCGCCGTGCCGTCGGTGCACTTGATGCCGGCACCGAGGCAGACGACCGTGTCGTCCAGGAAGAACCAGGACTTCTTCGCGAGCAGCGTGGACTGCAGGCCCTTCAGGTACTGCCCGATGGCCGCCCGCTGCCCGTCGGTGGCCCCGCCGACCCAGTTCACATCGGGCAGGGAAGCACCCCAGTCGCCGCCCGCCGCGTCCGCGAGCGTTTTGCGCGACGTGGTCGTGCCGGGCAGCCGGTACGGGTCGACCGTGGGCCAGAAGGCGTCGCTGTACTGGCCGTTGCCGAAGGTGTCACCCCACCAATAGAGCATCCCGGAACCGGTGTGCCAGCCCCGCAGGTTCTCCCCGTTGCCGGTCTCGTAGTACGTGACCCGCCGGTCGGCCATGCTGAGCGAGGCGGCCCAGCCGGGTCTGCGGTGCGTGGCCCGGGCCATGTTGGGAAACAGCCGGTGGCCGGTCGGCTCGGCGATCGAAGTGATCGAGGTGTCGTCCAGGACCGACTTGAGGCGTGCCAGGCCGGTGAGGCCGATCGTCGGATTGCTCATGGGCGGGCTGTAGTAGTCGCGTTGCAGCCACCCCTTGACCAGACCGCGCCAGCGCGCGTTCTCCGTGGCACTCGCGCCCTGACCGAGCAGAACGATCGAGGCGAGGATCGGATGGCCCCTCAGGTGATCGTCCTGCTGGACCCCTTTCGTGTCGGACGCGGTCAGTCCCCGGCTGATCGCCCGCCCCGACACCCCGTCCATCACCAGCCCGTTGTGGAGGAACGGCGCCCACGCCCGCTCCACCGCGTCGAACACGATCTGCCGGTTCGCGTCCGTGACCTCCCAACTCGACCCGGCCAGCAGCGCGAACAGCGACCCGAGCCCGCCGAGCAGCACCGAGCCGTACGAGCCCGTGTACGGCACCGTGGTGTGCTGGATGAACGACCCGTCCGTGTAGAGCCCGTCGCCACTGGTCACGTAGGGGAAGACGGGGGAGAGGGCGTCCCGCGCCAGGGCGACCTTGGCGGAGTTCGCGCCCACGATCCCGCGCAGCGCCAGCACCCGGCACAGGTCGACGCGGTTGGCCCCGGTGCTGGTCCCGGTGTAGTCGGCGACCGCCGAGTCGGGCACGAAGTGGTCCACCGCGGCCACGTAGTCGGCGATCAGGTCCGCCGACAGGTGGTCGTACATCAGCACACAGACGTCGAGCAGCGACTGCGGAGCACCGATCTGCCAGCTGTACCAGTTCCCGTAGCGGGCCTGGCCGGCGTTGTAGACCTCCGAGTGGAGGTGATCGAGTCCGGTCAGGATCGTGTCCCTGAGCCCGGTGTCGCCGGTCAGTCCCGTGCTCTGCTGGGAGTACGCCTGGGCGAGTGTGTTGAGCCGGGTGTAGCTGGTGTTCATGTTGCCGGAGTAGCCGTACGACTCCTGATCGGTGTCGGGCTCCGGGTCGGCGTACACCAGGTCCGGCCAGAGCGAACCGGCCGTCGGGGCCATGGAGGACCTCAACTGGCGTGCGGTGCTGCCGAGTTCGGCGAGTCGGCTCTTGAACGGTTCCGAGGTGGGGCTGAACCCCTCGCCCAGAACGAGCGTGCGCCACTTCGCCCGCAGGGTGGTGAACTCGTCAGCCTCCGCGGCCGGTACGGCGGACGGAGGCGCGGCGCTCGCCTGGCCGGACAGGCCGAGCGCGACAGCGGTGCCGGTGCTTGCGGCCAGAAAGCCGCGACGTGACCAACGAGTCGTCATGACGGCGCTTTCTAGCAGGGGAACGTTCAAACGCTCAATAGTCAATACCGAATTGATCGTATTGATCGTTTGGGGGGTGGGGGTGAGAGTGAGGGCGGCCCTCCTCCACTGAACCGGCGGGACGGCAACCCCGTATCACTCCTCGGGGATTGGCGAAGCCCGTGAAGACGGGACGGAAGGAGAGCGGCGTGCCCACTCGGCCCGACCCCGCGCAGCCCGACGAAGACCCGGCCCTGGAACCGATCCGCGTCCTGCGCCCACGCCGCACCGACGCGCTCGCTGAGCTGTTCAAGGAGTTGGAACAGGAGAGGAACGGCTACGAGACCGTGGTCGTGCCCGGTGCCCAGCCCGCCGCCGAGGAAGCGACCCAGGAACTCCCGGCCGTCACCGAGGAGACGAGGATCGCGCCGCGCGGCACTGTAGCTCGCCCGGGCCCGGACGCGCCCGGCCCGGGATTTCGTCGCGCGGCCGTCGCGGTCACCGTGACGGCCGCCGCGGTCATCGGCTTCGGCGGCGCGCTCCTGCTCTCCGGCCGCGACGACGACACGGCGGCGGCGAAGGATCCGGCTCCGTCCACCACGGCCTCGGCGTCGGCCGCGCCCACCCGGAACGCCCCCGGCGCGGGTGGCGCACCCGGCGCCGACGAACCCGGTGACCCTCCCGCCTGCAGCGCGTCCTTCCGGACCGTCAACAGCTGGCAGGGCGGCTATCAGGGTGAGGTGACGGTGACCGGTGCGCCCGCCACCGCGGCCGCCGGCTGGACCGCGACGGTCGTACCGGCCGACGGTGCCCGCCTCACCCAGGTCTGGGACGGCACCCTCACCACGACCGGGGACGGCACGGCCACCGTCGCCAACGCGTCATGGAACGGGAACCTGGCGCCCGGCGCGAGCGTCACCTTCGGCTTCATCGCCGACACCTCGGCGTCCGGTGCCCCGTCCGCGGAGGTCACCTGTGCGGCGACGGCGGATGCGTCCTGACGCCCCCGCACGGTCGCGCGCCTCGGGTCGAAGGAAGAGCGGCCGGTCAGCGCCCGTGGTCGAGCAGCGCCTGCGACACCGCACGCACGCTGCGGGCGATGTGCTGCAGCTGCATGACCTCCGCCGCGTACAGCTTGATGGTGTGTTCGATGACCGACTCCGGCATGCCGAGCGCGGGCAGGTCGGCCCGGGCGGTCTGCAGTGCGGTGCGTGCGACCCGGATCTCGTTCTGGACCTGGATCTGCGCATGGCGGGCGAGCAGCACGGGGTGGCGGATCAGGGCCGGGTAGCTGGCGTAGCGGGCCGGCACCAGCTCGCGCAGCCACTTGGCCGCGGAGCGTTCCCAGTCGTAGGAACCGGGGGCCTTGACCTGGCACGGCCAGTCCGGGGTGATGCGCGTGGTCGTCAGGGGCATGATCATCGCTTCCGGGTGTGCGGCGTCGTCCGGGGTGTTCGACGTGGTCGGGGCGGCCCCGGCCTAGGGGATGACCGGGGCCGCCGCCACGGGCGCTCGCGCAGGCGATGCCCGACCGAACAGCCCGCGCGCCGACGCGGGTAGGAGACGGCGGCAACGGGTGTTCGTTGAGGAGCCCGGAAGGGCAGACGGCAGTCGCACGACGGATGGGGTGACGTGCGCATGAACGGACCGGCTGCTCTCTGCGGGCGGATGGTGCGTGTGAAGTATTTATATATGCCGTCCGCTTTGCAAGACGTATGAAAACATTCATGCGCGCTTTGAAGTGAATGGTCCCCCTGTGGTGCGGTTCGAGCGAAGTGGGGGAACGGCGCCGCGCGGGCGGGTGATGCGGGGGATCGGTCCTGGTGGGGGCGGTTCCGGCGGGATCAGTCCCGGAGGAAGAACTGGTGCTGGTCGGAGATCTGCTCGTAGTCCTCGAGCCGCGCCTGTGTCCGTTCCGGGTCGGCGTCGGTCATGGCCTGCAGCAGCGCGGCGGCCATCACGCCTGGCGCGGCGTAGGAGTCGAAGACCAGCCGGGAGCCGGTGTTGGTGGCGAAGACGACATCCGCGTTGTCGGCCACCGGACCGAGCGCCAGGTCGGTGATCAGGGCGACCCGCAGTCCGGCGCTGCGTGCGACCCGTACGGCGGTCAGGGTCTCCTGGGCGTGCCGGGGCATGGAGAACGCCAGCACCCAGGTGCCGCCCGCCTCGCGCGACTGCAGCAGCGCGTCGTAGGCGACGCTGCCGCCCCGGGTCACCAGCCGCACATCGGGGTGGACCCGGCGCGCCGCGTAGGCGAAGTACTCGGCGAGGGACCCCGAGATGCGCAGTCCGAGGACGGTCAGCGGCGTCGACCGGGACAGCTTGCGGCCGATGTCGATCAACTGGTCGGGATCGCCGAAGTCGCGCCGCAGGTTCTCCAGGTTCTCGATCTCGGCGTCCACGGCGGACTGCAGTTCGTTCGCGCCGTTCTCCTCGGCCGCGGGGCCCCCGGCGAGGTGGCCGAGCGCGATCGACTGGAGCTTCTCCCGTAGCGCGGGGTAACCGCTGAAGCCCACCGCCGCGGCGAAACGCGTCACCGAGGGCTGGCTGACACCGACCCGCTCGGCGAGATCGGTGATCGAAAGGAACGCCGCTTCAGTGATGTGCTCGATCAGATACTGGGCGATGCGCCGCTGTCCGGGGGACAGCCGGGGCTGATCGAAGAGTGTCCTGAGCTGGGAAGTCGGGGACGCCTCCGCTTCGCCGGCGGACTTGCCCGAGGTGATCGCGGATGCCTGTGCGCGTGCCTGCTGCGGCGATGGCAGGGAGGCGGCTCCTTTGTCTTCCACAGTGCTTCAACATAGCTCACACACTGTGGTGACCTGGGCTGGTATGGGGCCCGCGCTCACCGACGATAGATGGTGATCGAATGGCCGACCGTATCGATCGGACGACTACTGTCGATCAATTCGGCCAGTCGGCCGGTCGCCTTGGCCACCGAGGAGTCCGACACGACCAGCAGTCCGCGCACCTCACGGGCGGGTACCTTGCGCGGATCGGCGGCGTCGATGCCGTAGGCGGACGGCACCCCGCTGCCCTTGTACACGAGCCAGATCCGCTCGCCCCGATACCGCTCGCTCAGCCGGTCCGCGAGCCGGCCCAGGTCCTGGCCCCAGTCCACGTTCGAGTCGTGCAGCCGCAGATGGGTCTTCGCCGGACCGCCGAACGCCTCGTTGGAGTACGGCAGGTAGTACGGATACGTCCGCAGGGAGCTGACCGCGACGAACGCGACCAGCGCCCCGACCGCGACCGGCGCCCACCGCCACCGCACCGCGAGCGCACAACCCGCCGCCACCGCCAGGAACATCGGCACGAAGACGGCGTAACGCGTGCCGAAGTCACGTGACCCGAGCATGGCCGCGGCGAGCAGTACGGCGGGGGGCACCAGCAGGTAGGGCGCCGCCGGTCGCAGCCGCCGTACGGCCGGCACCGCCACGACACCCGCCGCCCACAGGGCGAGCATGCCGAGCGGCGTCTTCACCAGCAGGGCGGCCGGCAGGTAGTACCAGAGCGAACCCGTGTAGAGCCGGCCGAAGAGGAAGCCCTGCCACGGGTACTCTTCGAACCCGAACTGCACGCGCATCCCGTCACGGTAGGACTCCGGGAACGGCAGCAGATCGATGACGAGTTCGCGCAGCCCGTGCACCTCGGGTACAGGCTGTTGCGGCGCCCAGCGCAGCCGCGGGTCGACCACCAGGTACGAGGCCCACACGACGGCGATGGCGGCCACCGCCACGACGCCGGCGCTTGCGGCCGCCCACCCGAGTACCCGTCGGCGGGACTCCGAGGGCGACTTCGCGCACCACACCGACACTCCCGTGAGCGCAAGGAGCACCGGGACCGCGGCCAGAGTGCTCATCTTCGTGGCCAACGCCGCACCGAGGGCCACCCCGGCCAGCGGCACGTACCAGCGTGGCCGGCGGCGGGCCCGCCACAACAGCCAGACCGACGTGAGCACGAACCCCGCCGCCGGGACGTCCAGTGTGGCCAGCGAGCCGTGCGCGATGAGGTCGGGGGAGAAGGCGTACAGACCGAGGGCCGCCAAACCGCCCGCCGGACCGGCCAGTTCACGGGCGAAGGCGAAGACGATCAATCCGAACAATAGAGTCAGAACGATCACTGGGAGTCGGGCGAACAACATCAGCCGCCATGGATCATTGCCCGACTCGTACAGCAGGTGCCGCCCCAACTGGCCCTGATCACCGGTGAAGGAGCGGTCGACGTGCGGATCGGCCGCCGCCACTCCGACGGCGACGACCAGCTTTCCGAGCGGCGGATGCTCGGGGTTGTGGATCAGCCGGTGCTCGTGCAGATACTCGGCCGCCGTGCCCACGTACACGGGTTCGTCGATCGTCGGAGTCTGCTGTACCGCCGTTGTCGCCATCGCCACGGCCATCTGGCCGAGCAGCACGACCACGAGGAGCGGCACGAGCCAGGGCCTGCCGGACAGCCGCGAGGGCTGCGAGGGCCGCGCGACGGAGGCTTCGGGCACCCCGGAGGGCGCCTCCGGGGCACAGGCAGGGGCAGAGTGCTGTTCGAGCGCCATCTTCCGCTCCGCGGCGCCGTCGACCCCGCGGCGGCGGGAGCTGATCCGGAGCCGGCCCATGGGCCTACTCTGCACCAGGTCCCGCCGGGGACGGCGTTACCGCTTGAGGAGTCGTACCGACAGACCATCCGTCGTGTAGACGGGTACGGCTCGCAGCGTGCGGGAGTTCAGCTCCACCCGGTCGAACCGGCCGCGCAGCTGTGACGCCTCGATGACGGGCACCGTGGTGCCCGCGACCGGCGGACGCTCCGCGTCGAGGCGCAGCGACAGCACGCTGCCCCGGCCCAGCGAGATCCGGCGGGACACGTCGAGCGCCGGACCGTGGTTCTTGCGGATCAGCAGTTCCAGGGCGGAGCCGCCGTCCTGGACGTACGAACCGCGCACGCGCAGCACCTCGTCCGCCCGCAGCGTGCCGCCCTTCACTTGCACGTCGCCCTCTCCGAGAGCGTTGGCGGAAGCGGCGACCAGCACGCCGTCCAGGAGCACCGTGCCGCCGTGGTACCGGTTGTGCCCGGCCAGGGTGAGCGTGCCGGTGCCGCGCTTGGTCAGGCCGCCGTCGCCGCGGATGTCGTTGCGCCAGACGTCGGCCGCGCCGAAGCCCCCGGCCGCCGCGTCGAGCGTGACGGTCACGTCGGAGTCGAAGGCGCCGTAACCGTCCGCCGCGGTGAACAGGTCGAGCCGTCCCCACTGCTCGAAGCCGTCCAGCAGGACGTACCCGCCAGGCAGCGCGGTCGTGCGCAGCACCTCGCGACGCTGGGCGGCGGTCAGGTACGGCTGACGCGTCTCCAGCAACACCTCCGCGCCCTTCGGCACGGTCAGGGGCTCGTCGCGACCGCGCCGGGTCAGCACATAGGTCAGCTTCGGCTCGACCGTGCGGGCGTTGGCGTCCCGGTCGGCGTAGGGGTCGGTGGCGCGGTCGGCCGAGTGGGCGTACGCGTTGAGGGTGTCGGCCGTCGTGCCGGTCCGCTGCTCGAAGTACGCCAGGGCCTGGGCGCGGGCGGCGGCCTTGAGTTCGGCGTTGGCCGGGTCGGCGAGGGCGGCGGCTGCCAGGGCGGTGGCCATGATGCGGCCGCCGAGGACGTCGACCGTGGAGTGCATGCCCGCCACGATGCGGGTGTGGCTGAGCTCGAAGGCGCGGGTCACCAGCTCCTGGAAGCGCTCGGGCACGGCGTGGGCGTACGCCAGGGCCGCCAGGTGCAGGGCGTTGGTGTGCCCGCTGGGGAAGCCGCCGTCCTCGGACGCGCTCTCGCCGCGCTGGCGCAGCAGCTGCGGGGCGACGACCACCCTCGACTCGTAGACGGGAAAGCCGAACTCGTCCTTCCTGCCGGTGTCGACGACCTCGCTGTCCTCGTTCATCCGCCACGGGCGCGGGTACTGGAAGGCGAACTTGGCCGGGTTGCCGGAGGCGAAGGGGCCGCGCACGGTGTCGACCAGCTTGGCCACCTGACCGAGGTCCGAGTCGTACGATCCCGCGCCGATCGCGGAACCGGCAGGGGCGTCCGCGGGCACGGCGTCGCTGATCTTCCCCGAGGGAGTGCCGTCCGGAGCGCTGGTGATCGATGTGACCGCCTTGGCGCCCGACTTGTACAGGTCGGCAAGCGGACCGAGACCGGCGATCACCGAGTAGCTCTGGTGCTGACGGTCGATGATGAACGATTCCTTCGCAGCAGCGTCCGTGCGTGCGGCGGTGATCCGGACGCTGTAGCGCATGTTGGCGCGCAGCACGTCGGGCATGAGTGGCGTGCCGGTGTTCCAGGCACCGCCCGTCTTCCACATCTTCGCGAAGCCGCCGAGAACGCGGACCACGGCGTTGGTCTCGGGCGTCAGGTTCGCGACGACGTTGGTCTTGTAGTCGTCGACGAACGCGGCTGCCTTCGCCGCGGCCTTGGCGTCAGCGGCGGGGAGCCAGCCGGCGACGGCAGGGACGGCCAGCAGGGCCGCACCGCCGCCGGCGGAGGTCAGGAGAAAGCGCCTTCTATTGAGGGACGGGGTGGCGTGGCGCCCGACGGATGCCGGCATGGTGCCTCTCTCGAGTTCATCGGCCCGAACGGCCGGGAGGAGATCGAAGTGATCGACTCGTCCGTGTGGTGCGACATCTGGCGCACATGAGACACACGAAACACAGCGGTATCGAGTCTTACGAGCGAAGATCTACGGGCGAGTTGTGTCGGACTCGGGAGGGCGCGGAGTCCGGCTGCTGTCACACAAGTGAACGGGCGAGTGCCAGGGCGCCCTCGACCGGCGGCACTTCCAAGCGCCACGGCCGGGCCCCCGGCACGCTCTCGGCGAGAGCTGCGGCGAAGGCGTCGAAGAGGACCGGCTGGGCGAGAATGGTGCTGCCGGCGACCACGACGTCGTCCACCGGGACCCCACGCGAGGCGAGTCGGCCGACCAGCGCGGCCAGCGACCGGCCGCCCTCGTCGATCACCGCACGGGCGAGCGGTGAACCGGCCCGGGCGGCCGCGAACACCACCGGCGCGTGCCGGCCCCACTCGGCGGAAGCGCTCTTGGCGCTCTCCAACGCCGCGCCGAGTGCCGGGACTTCGGCGACACCGAACGCGTCTACGAGCCCGCGCGCCAGCGCGTCGGGTTCCTCGCCGAGATCGTGCGCCGCCCACACGGCCCGTACGGCCTCGCGGACCAGGCCCGCCGAGCCGCCCTCGTCGCCGAGGACCGCGCCCCAGCCGCCGACCTGGACCGCACTGCCGTCGGTCAGCCGACCGACCGCGACGGACCCGGTGCCGGCGACCAGCCCCACCCCCTTGTCCAACCCGGCTGCAGGGACGAGCAGTTCCGCATCACCTACCACCAAAGCCGGTGCGTCGAAGTGGAGTTGGAGCGCAGTGCGGATCTGCCCGCACTGGCGAGGTGTCTCGCATGCGTGCCCGCCGACCGCGAAGGCCGAGGGGCGCCCACCGGTCGGCAGGGTGTCGGCGGCCAGCGCGGCCAGCCAGCCGGCGGCGGCGACCGGGTCGTGCGGTCGCCAGCCGCTGCTGGTGCGGACGTGATCGGCGACCATGACGTCCCCCGCGAATGCGCGCAGATGCGTCTTGGTGCCGCCCACGTCGATACCGACCACGAGAGGGGACGAGTGGGGAGTGTCCTGCACGGATCCTCTTTCGTCGTTGCGCGTTGGCTGCGACGGCGGGCGGACCGTGCCTGGGCGGGCGCAGACGTCGCGACGAGCGGCGTGGATCCGCGCCGTTGAGCGTAGGGAAGCCCCGGGACGGGCTTCGTTGCCGAGTGCGGCAGGCGAGTACCGCTTCAGTTCGTTAGGAAGTTAACTAACGAAGTAGGGTGCGTCAAGAGGCGCGGAATTCCCGTTGCCGAACGATCATTTCGGCGGTTCCGACCGCCGCGGCACGACCAGGGGAGACCATGGACCTGAGCGAGAGCGCGCGTGCGGTGTTCGCGGTGCTGGCCGGGGCGGGCACCGCCACCCGTCCCCAGCTGGCGGCCGGTGCGGGCCTGTCCAAGCCGACCGTCTCCGCCGCCGTCGCCGAACTGGAGGCCGCCGACCTCGCCGCCCACTCCGGCACCGCCTCGGGCGCCACCGGGAGGTCCGCCGCCGTCTACCGGCTCGGGCCGGCAGCCGGCGCCGTGCTCGCCGTCGACCTCGGCCCCGCCGAGACCCAGGTGCGCGGCTGTGCCCTCGACGGCACCCTGCTCGCCGAGGGCACCGGCTCCCGCGACGACGCCGCCGCCACCGTGCGCAAGGTCCTCGACGCGCTGCCCGCCAACGCCCCGCTGCGCGCCGTCGTCGTCGCCGTCGGTGACGTCACGACCCGGGACCGGGACGGCAGCGGAATGCGGCCCGCGACCGCGAAGGCCGGCCCCGTCTTCGACGCCATGGCCGTCGCACTGCCGCCGGGCGTGCCTGTCCACCTGGAGAACAACGTCAACTGCGCCGCCCTCGCCGAACTGCACGAGGGCGCGGCCCGAGGCCGTCGGACGTTCGGGTATCTGCGGATCGGCGTGGGCATCGGTCTCGGCATCGTCGTAGGAGGCCAGGTGCTGCGCGGGGCGAACGGGGCCGCCGGTGAGGTGGCCCGGCTGCCGTACCCGTGGGACGAGGGCCGCGAGCCGCGCCACGAGGCGCTGGAGGACCGCATAGGCGTACGTTCCCTGCTGCGGCGGACGGCCGAGACGTGGCAGGACGACGACGAGCCGAGCCCCGAGACCGCGGAGCGGCTGTTCGCCCTCGCCGGGGCGGGCCACCGCACGGCCGGCGCCGCCGTAGCCGGGCACGCCGCCGACATCGGCCGGCTGGCCGCCGCAGTGGCCGCCGTCCTGGACCCCGGGCTGATCGTGCTGGGCGGAGCCGTCGGCTCGAACCCGCAGCTCGTGCCGGGTGTCCGGGCCGAGCTCGGCAGGCTGAGCTGGCCCACCGAGGTCGTCAGCAGCGCGCTCGGCGACAGCGGCACCGTGGTCGGAGCCACCCGCCTCGCTGTCGCCCGTGGAATCCAAACCGTGACCGGGGCGGTCGAGGCGAAGCATTGACGGACTCAGCCCGCTTCTGCCAATGTCCGGACAAGCGCTTTCTGAGCCGGCGGGACCCGGCTCGGGACGAGGTACTCCGCCGTACGTCGCGTACGGCGAGCCGTGCGAGGGCGTGCTCGTACGGTTACGGCCAGGACGACGGCCGTGGACCCTCGTCCGACACGGCGGAACGACCGGGCGAGGTCGCGGGCCGTAGGGCGCCATCCACAGAAGGATCCGAGCCGCGCTGACCGGCCGGGCAATCCGTCACGCACATCCAGGGAGGACCCGGTGGGTCACCAGATCTCGCGCAGAACCCTCTTCCGCACCGCGAGCGGACTGGCCGTCGCCGGCGCGCTCGGCACCTCGCTCAGCGCCTGCGCCGGAGGCACGGGCGCCGGCAGCACCAGCAGCGACCTGACCATGACGTGGTGGGGCAGCGACGACCGGCACAACGCCTACAAGAAGTCGCTCGCCCACTTCCAGAAGCAGAACCCGAAGATCAAGATCCGCGAGACCTACCAGGGCTACGACGGCTACTTCGACAAGTTCAACACCAACATCGCCGGCGGCAGCGCCCCGGACCTGCTCCAGATGGACACCGCCCTGGTGGCGCAGTACGCCCGCAAGGGCGTCCTCGCCCCGCTCGACTCCTACGTCGGAAAGACCCTGGACCTCACGGGCTTCTCCAAGACGCTCCTCGCCGCCGGCACCGTGGACGGCAAGCTGTACGGCGTCCCGTCCGGGATCGGCGTCAACCAGCTCACCGTCAACCGCAGCGGCCTGGAGAAGCTCGGTCTGAAGCTGCCCGACCGCGAGTGGACCTGGGCCGACCTGAAGAAGGTCGCCCAGGACGTCTACAAGAAGAGCGGCGGCAAGACGTACGGCGTCGACGACGGTGGCGGCTCCACCCTCCAGTGCTTCGAGGTGTTCGCCCGCGAGAAGGGACAGACCTTCTTCTCGGACGACGGCAAGAAGCTCGGCTTCACCTCCGACACCCTCCAGGAGTGGTGGGAGTACTGGGCCGAGATGCGCAGGACGAACGCGTCCCCGCCGCCGGCCATCACTTCCGCCGCGCACAACGACCTCACCAAGAACGCGGTCGTCATCGGCAAGGCACTGTTCACCTTCGACTCCGGTGTCTACGGCGCGGGCGGTTCCATCACCGACGCCCAGCTGGACTTCCTGCCGACCCCGCAGGGCGACTTCTCCGGCGCCCGCGAGGGCAACTTCGTCAACGGCGGCGTGCTGCTGTGCGCCACCAAGGCCAGCAAGAAGGTCGCCGACTCGGTGAAGATCATGAACTTCTTCGCCCAGGACGACACGGCGATCAAGAACATGCAGCTGTTCCGTGGCATCCCGCCGACCGAGAAGGCCCGCAACCTGATCGCCTCGGGCCTGACCGAGACGGACAAGCTGAACATGGAGAACGCGGACTACATCTCCCAGCGCGTCGCGAAGGCGTCCAACGCCCTGCCCGCGCCGGTGCCGCCGCCGCAGGGGGCCGACCAGATCTGGGATCTGCTGTTCCAGTCGAACCTTGCCGTGGCCTTCGGCAAGAAGTCGATCAAGGCGCAGCTCTCCGAGTTCTTCGACCAGGCGGGCGGGATTCTCGGGGGGTAGTGCGCGACGGGAAGTGCTGCGATGTGTGGTCTCGCGTCTGCGGGCTTCGTTGTGGCTGGTCGCGCAGTTCCCCGCGCCCCTGGAGGCGTCGCAGTGAACCGGGGCTTTGAGGAGTACAGCCCCATCTGAAATACCGGGAGAGGGCCAGGGAGACATGAGTATGACCACCGCGCAGACCGGCGAGGTCGTCAAGGAGCCGTCGGTTCCGGTGACCCCGTCCGACCAGCGGGAACGTGACCGTATGCGTCGCCGCCTCGCCAGACGGCGGGGCGGGGGATGGTGGCCGTACCTCTTCCTGGCCCCCTGGTTCGTGGGCCTGTTCGGGCTGACGATCTACCCGATGCTCGACTCGCTGTATCTGTCGTTCACCAACTTCGACCTGCTGACGCCCGCGCAGTGGGTCGGCATGGACAACTACGACCGGATGTTCACCGACGACCCGGTCTTCTGGGACTCGGTGCACGCCACCCTCGTGTACGTCGTCGTCTCCGTGCCCCTGAAACTGGCCCTCGCCCTCGCGGTGGCGATGCTGCTCAACCGCGATCTCAAGGGCATAGGCCTGTACCGGGCGGCCTTCTACCTGCCGTCCCTGCTCGGCGGGGCCGTGGCCATCGCGATTGTGTGGCGGCAGGTCTTCGGCGGCGAGGGCCTGTTCAACGACTTCCTTGGCTGGTTCGGGCTCAACACCGGCCAGGACTGGATCTCCAGCCCGGACACCGCGCTCTACACGCTCGTCCTGCTGGCCGTCTGGCAGTTCGGCACGCCCATGGTGATCTTCCTCGCCGGGCTGAAGCAACTGCCGAAGGACGTGTTCGAGGCGGCCGCGATCGACGGTGCCGGCGCCGTGACCAGGTTCTTCAAGATCACCCTGCCGCTGCTCACTCCGATCGTCTTCTTCAACGTGGTCCTTCAGATCATCGACGCGTTCAAGACGTTCACTCCCGCGTTCGTGATCAGCAACGGCTCCGGCGGACCGCTCAATTCGACCATGCTGTACTCCCTCTACCTGTACAAGAAGGGCTTCACCGACCTGCAGATGGGGTACGCCTCCGCGCTGGCCTGGGTGCTGTTCCTGGTCATCGCACTGTTCACGGCGGTCAACTTCATCGCCAGCCGCTACTGGGTCCACTACGACGACTGAGCGAGGAGTCCTTCACCCATGTCCGCCATCACCCCGCCCCGGTCCTCGACGTCTCCGCTGCACAAGCTCCGCTCGGCCACCGGGACCCGCCGTATCTTCATCCACACCGTGCTCATCGGCGTGGCGATTGTCATGCTGTACCCGCTGATGTGGATGCTCAGCAGCTCCCTCAAGCCCGACACCGAGATCTTCACCCACCCCGGGCTCATCCCGACCGCGCTGCGGCCCGAGAACTACTCCGAGGGCTGGAGCGGCTCCGGCAACTCCTTCTCCCTCTACATCACCAACTCGCTGATCGTCACGATCGGCGCGGTGATCGGAAACGTCATCTCGTGCTCGCTGGCCGCCTACGCCTTCGCACGCTTCGAGTTCCGCGGCAAGAAGATCTGGTTCGGCCTGATGCTCGGCACGCTGATGCTGCCCACGCAGGCCGTCCTGATCCCGCAGTACACGATCTTCTACAACCTGACCTGGATCAACACGTTCCTGCCGCTGATCGTGCCGAAGTTCCTCGCGGTCGACGCCTTCTTCATCTTCCTGATGGTCCAGTTCATCCGCTCCATCCCGCGCGAGCTCGACCAGGCGGCCATGGTCGACGGGGCCAATCCGTGGAAGATCTACTGGAAGATCATCCTGCCGCTGATGAAGCCGGCGCTGATCACCACCACGATCTTCACCTTCATCTGGACCTACGACGACTTCCTGCACCAGCTCGTCTACCTTCAGCAGAACGACAAGTTCACCGTCCCCCTGGGCCTGACGCTGTTCCTCGACCAGACCAGCGGCTCCTCCTACGGCGCGATGTTCGCCATGTCGACACTCGCCCTCCTGCCCACCCTCATCTGCTTCCTCATCTTCCAGAAGAGGCTGGTGGAAGGCATGGCCACCTCCGGCATGAAGGGCTGACACCCGTGCACCTCCCTCGCCAGCTCGGCGCCCTGCACGACCTCCCGGACACCCCTCAGGCCTACGACGCCGTCCTCGCCGGTGTCGCCGGACAGGCCCTGGCCCGGCTCACGCCCGAGGGCAATCTGGAACACCCCGACTGTGTCGACGACATCGGCGACACCTCGCTCGGCGTCACCTCGCTCCTGGCCCTCGCCTGGCAGCGCGGTCAGGACCCGCGCCTGCCGGAGGCGGTGCGCCGCAGCCTCGCCTTCCATCTGCGCGAGCGCGTCTACACCGAGGACAACCCCGGCTACCCGAACCTGCGGGCCCGCAACTCCGGTCTGCCGTACGCCCGTTACACCCTCGCACCCGGCGCCCATCCCATCGGCGACTGGCCGAGCACGGTGTGGGCGCTGCTCCAGGCGGTCAACGTGCTGGACGTCGCGGAGGGCCTCGTCGAGGACGAGCAGCGCGCCGAGCTGATCGAGGTGGCGCACGGCTACTGGCGCTGGCTGACCGAGGCGACCTTCTTCAATCCGCAGGAGGCCGGCAACCAGGCCATCGGCTGCGTCGTCGGCGGACTGATGCTGGCCCGCCACCTCCCGCCGGGCCGGCGAGACCTGGTGCGGTCGCGAGCGATCGCCCTGTACGCCGAGAAGATCCGCGCCCACCGGGTCGCCGACCGCGGCGCACTCCTTCCTCCCGAGCACGGCGGCGCCTACGACAACAACTACGGCCCGATCTCCCTGTCCTTCCTCGCCCAGGCCCACCGGGTCAGCGGCGAGGAGGTCTTCGCCGAGGACGGCGACGCGCTCGCCCGCTACCTCGACGCCCGCCTGACCGGCGGCGGCTTCGACAACGGCGGCCCGCGCTACAGCGAGCAGCACAGCGGCTTCGAGTCGGTCCTCGGCCTGCGCTACTTCAGCCGGCGCATCGGCTCCGACCTCGGCCGGTACCGGGGCGACACCCGGTGGGGCCGGCACGCGGTCAAGGCGGACGGCGGAGTCGACGGCCACTTCGCCTGGATGCTGGTCTGGCAGATCCAGGACACCGCGCGCTGGCACCGCACCCCGTCGCCGGTCCCGGCCCGCCACCAGCTCCGCGCCGGTTCGGTCTCGGTGGCCTTCGACGACCGTATGACCCCGTCCCTGGTCGAGGCGGCGGGCACGTACTACCTCCCGGCGGCGGTGAACCGGCAGCACGGCTTCGGCCCCGTGACGGACGGCTTCCTCTTCTGCCGCCCGATGGGCGAGGTCCGCGTCCGGGACGTCCGCGCCGACGGCCTCACCGCCAAGCTGGTCACCAAGCCGGTCGTCGGCCGCGACCACGTCCTGCGCCATGTCCGGTCCCTGTACGTCACCGACGGCACGGCGCTGTGGGTGACGGTCGCGGTGGAGCGGCTCCCCGGCACGCCGTATCTGCTCGCGGGCCTGCCGTACGCCACCGACGACGGCGAGCGCGTACGCAGGACCGCCGAGGGCGAGGTCACGTCGGCCGGCGCACTCCGTCTGACGCACCCCGAGGCGGACGGCGTCGACCACTTCGACGCCCGTGCGGACCGGACCCAGGAGGAGGCGGCCTTCGCCCTCGCAGCCGACCCTCGCGGCTACGGCAACCCCGACCTGGGCTGGAGCCACCTGGTCAGTTCGACGGCACTGGAGGCCGAACCGGCCCCCGGCGCACCGGAGGACCTCCACGTCTTCGCCGTGCGCTACGGAGCGGGACGCCACGCAGCGGGACGCCACGGATCGACGGGCCCGTTCGCGCCCGCCTTCGCCCAGGACGGTCCGGGCCTGACGGTCCGCACCGAGGCGTTCACCGCTGTGATCGGCGAGGCGGCGGGCGACGCCCACGGAGAACCGGAGCTGACGCTGCAGGCCGTATAGACCGGCCCTGCGGGCCGCATTCGCCGTACTCAAGCCCCCGTCATGCGGCCCTCAAGCCCCCGTACGGGCCGTCGACGGTCCGTACGGGACGGGCACCACCGCGGCCGGCACCACCAGGTCGGCCCGGTCCCGGGTCGCGGCCACCAGCTCGGCGTTGCGCTGGTCGGAGCGCAGCACCCAGGCCACGGCCTCGTCGTGCGGTTTGCCGAACTCCTCGTGCCGGGCGATCAGCCGCCGCAGGCGCTCCGGCTCGTCGAGCTCGCAGAACCACACCTCGTCCAGCTGCGGCCTTAGCCGCGCCCACGCATCCGTCTCCAGCAGCAGGTAGTTGCCCTCGGTCACCACCAGCCGGGCCGTGGCCGCCACCGGAACGGCCCCCGCGACGGGCTGCTCCAGAACCCGCTCGAAGCCGGGCGCGTACACGGTGTCGTCGTCGGGATCCTCGCGCAGGCGCCGCAGCAGCGCCGCGTATCCCGCGGCGTCGAACGTGTCGGGTGCGCCCTTGCGGTCCCGGCGGCCGAGCCTGTCCAGCTCCACGTCGGCGAGGTGGAAGCCGTCCATGGGCACATGCGCGACCCAGGGATCCCCGGCACCATTGAGCTCCCGGACCAGATGCTCGGCGAGCGTGGTCTTGCCGGCCCCCGGACTGCCTGCGATGCCGAGGACGGCGCGGCGGCCGGCGCGTGGGAGGGACCGGGCACGGGCGAGGAGGTCGTCGAAGGTCAGGGCCACACAGCAGAGTGTGTCACCCGGTCGGCGATGACTTCCGATGGTCCGCGGAGTCTCCTGGACAAGGGGCTTCTCCTCGTCACGGGCCATCAAGAGTCATCGCGGCCATCAAGAGTCATCACGAGTCATCACGGGGAGTGGAAGGAAGGCGCGCACCATGCCGGACGACGACACCACGCAGATCCGCACACTGATCACGACCTGGGCCGACGCGGTCCACCGGGGTGACCTCGACGGCGTCCTCGCCGACCACACCGAGGACATCGTCATGTTCGACGTACCGCCACCCCACGACGGCATCCGCGGCCTGCCGGCGTACCGCGCCACCTGGCCGCCGTTCTTCGAGTGGCAGGCCCAGGGTGCCTCCTTCGAGATCGAGTCACTCGACATCACCGCGGGCGCCGACGTGGCGTACGCCCACGCCCTCCTGCGCTGCGGAACCCCGGACGAACTCACCGAACGCCCCACCCTCCGCCTGCGTCTGACGCTCGGTCTGCGCAAGGAGGGCGGCCGCTGGGCGGTCGCCCATGAGCACCACTCGTTCCCGCACGACTGACACACGACTCGCATCGTCCCTGTCAGGCACCTGGCCGAACATCACACTGCACGCTTGCACCTTTGACGTTAGTTTGTCGGTGTTTGTGATGATTTCTCGGTTCCCCGTCGGCCAACTCGCCCGGCTGCGGGGCTCGGAACCCTACGACTCGTAGGGGTGAGGGGTGGACGATGGCCCACGGCACGAAGCCCATGCTCACGAGCGTGGGACGGCGCGACGAGGCGCTCGCGTCCGGAAGGCCGTGGCGGGCCCGCGGCCACGGCCTGCTCGCGGCGGTGGCCGGTGTTTTCACCCTCGCCCAACTCCTCCTCGTACGGCCCTCGCTGGGCCTCGGCTGGGACGAGATCGTGTACGTCAGCCAGGTCGGCACCGACGCGCCGGCCGCCTTCTTCAGCGCGCCACGCGCGCGAGGCGTCACCCTGCTCGTGTGGCCCATCGCCTCCTGGTCGTCGTCCACGACACTGCTGCGCGTCTACATCGCCATCCTGTCCGGACTAGCCCTGTACCTGGCCCTGCGCGTCTGGCGCGGCCTGTTCCCGGCCCGTGTCCTGGCAGGCGCCGGAGCCCTCTTCGCCTCCCTCTGGGTGACCCTCTTCTACGGCCCGCAGGCCATGCCCAACCTCTGGGTCGCGTTCGGTGCCCTGTTCTGCGTCGGCTGCTTCCTGCGGGCCCGCGCGGACCGCTTGGACCGACGGGCCCTGTGGGGCGTCCTGGCCGGTGCCGCAGTGATGGCGTGGATGCGGCCCACCGACGCGGTATGGGTCACGCTGCCCCTGCTCGTCCTCGTCGTTGCGGTACGGCACTGGCGGCTCGGGGCCGCTCTCGCGGCGGGGCTCGTGGCCGGGGGCGTCCAATGGGTGATCGAGGCGTTCGTCAGCTACGGAGGTCTGCGCGAGCGGCTGAACCAGGCCTCCCGCATCCAGGGCGACCTGGGCTGGAACCTCGCCGTCGACGACCAGATGCGCAGCCTGGTCGGAAACACCCTGTGCCGGCCCTGCAACGGCGAGATGCCCGACCCGGCCGTCTACGCCTGGTGGTTCGTCCTCCCCCTGCTCGCCGTCTACGCACTCGCGGTCGCCGTCCTGGACGGACGCACCACCCGCACCCTGGTCCCGCTCCTCTGCGCCGCGACGGCCGCCTTCCCCTACCTGTTCCTGATCGGATACGCGGCCCCCCGCTTCCTGCTGCCCGCCTACGCCCTGCTGGCCATCCCGGTCGCGCACGCCCTGCTCCGCCTGGTCACCACGCCGACCGGCCGGTGGCGCCCGGCGGTCGCCGCCGTGATCGCGCTCGGACTGGCCGGACATCTGGCCGTGCAGTACGCCGTGCTGGACCACACCGTGGACCGCACCACCGCCAACCGCCAGGCCTGGGCTCGCTCCGCCGCCGAGCTCCACCGCCTCGGCGTGCGCCCGCCCTGCCTGCTGACCGGGCACGAAGCGATCCCTGTCGGGTACTACACCGGCTGCGACTCCGGCGCGACGCGCGGCAACAACGCCAACACCACCACGGCCGACATCCTGCGGACCGCCCGCAGCGCCCCGGTCGGCGCCCTCACCAATCCCGGCGGCACACCTCCCCGGTACGCCCGCGGCTGGGAGCTGCACCGCCTCGACGGCCTGGAAGTCCGCATCGCCCCGGCGCGGGGCGCGGGCGGACGGGCATGACGTCGGAGCCGTTCCTCGTCACACCCCAGCGCCGACGGACCTGCTGGCACGCCCTGTTCACGCTCGTCGTCCTCGTGGCCGTGGTGTGGCTGGCCCGCCGGCACTGGGCCGTGCTCGAGACCGGCGCGGTCCGGCTCGCCGTCGCCGACCGGGGCTGGCTGCTCGTGGCCGCCGCGGCCACGCTCGTGACGTGGCCCTGCTCGGCGCTCGCCCAGCAGGGTGCGGTGCCGCTCCGACTGCCGCCCGGCCGGCTCGTGTCAGGGCAGTTCGCCGCCTCCGCGGCCAACCATGTACTGCCCGCCGGACTCGGCGCCGGCGCGGTGAACCTGCGGTTCCTCATACGCTGCGGCATGCCGATAGCCGCCGCGGCCACCGCCATCGCGGTCAAGGGCACCGCCGGTGCGATCCTGCGCGGCGCCCTCATCGCCGTACTCCTCTTCGCCGCCGGCCCCGGACTGCTGCACCTCCCGCACGTCAGCGGGGGAGTGCTGATCATCGGATGCGCCGTGGTCGCCGGCACGATCGTCCTGCTGAGCGGCCCCCTGTGGCCCCGGTGCAGGCGGGCGCTGGCCGCGGCATGGGCGTACATCGTCGCCGTCCACGCGAGACCGGTGCGGGCGGCGGCCTTGTGGGGCGGCTCGCTGGCCTTCGTGACGCTGCACTGCGCCGTGCTGATCGCCGTCACCCGTGCGGTCGCGCTGCCCCTCCCGCCGGCCCGGGTGGCACTGCTGTATCTCGCCGCGAGCACCGCGGCGGCCCTGCTGCCCACCCCCGGCGGCCTCGGCTCCCTCGACGCCGTGCTCGTCCTCGCGCTGGCCGCGGCCGGCGCCCCGGCGACCGCTGCCGCCTCCGCCGTACTCGGCTACCGGCTGCTGACGGTGTGGCTGCCGCTGATTCCCGGGCTGATCGTGCTCGCCGTACTCGTCCGGCGCGGGGCGCTGTGAGCGGCAAAGGCGTTTCCCGGTCGCACGGTTCAGGTAGGAGTCCGGTCCGGACCTGCTGCCCATGCGTCGCACCTTCCCCCGGCGCGACCTGGAGAAGGTGCACCCATGACCCTCATGGCAAAGGCGCCCCACCTCGCCGGCATGATCCGCCAGAACCTCGGCCAAGCCATGGCGGAGCAGCGCAGCACCCGCCCCGACGGGACGAACGCCGCGCCCTGACCCCAACTCTGCGAGGCCGGTCCGCCGCCGCGCTCACCCGCGCAGCCCCACTTCCTTGCGCCACTTGACGAACTGCTTGTCCGGATCGCCGGTGTACGCCCATGGCGCCCGCGTGGCCCGGCGCTGCAGTATCCGGAACAGGGCCGCGGCGATGTCGTGGGCGCCCGCATGACAAGCGGCGTGCGTCAGGTAGTTGAGGTCGCGCAGCTCGCCGGGGGCCACGGTGTTGTCGGTGCGGCCCATGATCCAGCGCTCCCAGGTCCGGCGTACGTCACTGGCGGCCCCGTCGTTGCTCCAGTGCTGTCCGAGGCCGACCGAGGCATGCTGCCCCCGGGCCGCGTCCAGGGCGTAGCGGAACTCCTCGACCCGGGCGTACTGCACCAGCACCGGCAGTGGGCAGCCGGGCGGTGCCACGCCGGCCGCGTCACGGGCGAAGTCGTACATCAGGCCGTGGGTGCCGTGCCAGCGGGAGGAGTAGTAGTGCAGCACCTGGAGGTGTCCCTCCACGCTGTACGGGTCGCGCTGGTGCAACTCGTCCCACCAGCGCGCCAGTTCCTGCCGCCGTACGCCCGACGGATACAGCCGAGCGACGGAGATCAGCGAGATCCACGGTGTCGGATCGTCCGGGTAGGAGTCGGCGGCCTTCAGACACGACAGCACCGCGGTGTCGATGCGCTGCCGGTCGATCGGCACGCCCCGGCCCGCGGTGATCGCCACGTTGAACGCCCGGGCCGTCTCCGTCGCCGCCCGCAGCACCAGCGCGTCGGCGCTGTGCGGCTCGGCGGCCAGCCACGACTCCGCCGTCGAACTGCTCGCGCACGCCTGCGCGAGCAGCCGGGTCCGATGCCCGCGGACCAGCCAGTCGGGGCCGGTCGCCCGCAGCAGTTCCCGCAGCCCCTGCCAGCGACCGATGACGATGTCCTGGCGGGCGCAGGTGAGGGCGGCGTCACCGCAGTCGGGGTCGAAGTCGGGAACGAAGCGGTCTTTCGCCATCGAGGGCTCTCTCAGAAATCGGTGGGAAGACCCTCGTGGACAAGGGAGTCGGTGTCGGACCTGGTGCCGTCACGGCCGGCGGGAACGTAGTCCGCCTCGACGGCCTCGGCGGCGTCCAGTTTCGCCGGCCGGTAGTAGTCGCTGCCCTGCCGCCAGTACCAGAGCATCGGGATCAGCCCGACCGCGAGACCGCCGATGCCGATCGTGATCGCGGAGGTGCTCAGCTCGCTCAGCGACTCGATGAAGATCCAGAACATGAACAGGGCGCCGAACAGGGGCCACACGCCGCCGAGTACGAAGTTGCTCACCGACTTCAGCAGCATCCTGCGGTAGGCGACGACCACCGCGATCCCGGTCAGCCCGTAGTAGACGGCGATCTGCAGCCCGATCGCGGAGATGGCGTCGGAGAGGATCTCGCCCACCGTGCCGAGGGAGTTGGCGGCGACGAACATCCCCAGCGCCACCACGCCGACCACCGCGATCGCCACCCACGGCGTGTTCCAACGCCGGTGAACACGGCCCAGCGCGGCCGGCATCGTACGATCCCGGCCCATCGCGAACAGCGAGCGCGTGACCTGGATCAGCGTGGTCTCCAGGGTGGCGATGGTGGACAGCATCACCGCCACGATCAGCAACTTTCCGCCCCAGCCCGGCCACACCTGCGCACCGAGCACGGCCAGCACGTTGGCGTCGTTGTCCTGGATCTGCTTCGAGGAGAGGATGACGTTCACCGCGATCGTGAACACCTCGAACAGCAGGAACACGATGCCGACCCCGATGAGGCCCGCGAGGCCCGTCGTACGGCGGCTGTTGCGGGTCTCCTCACTGAGGTTGCTGGTGACGTCCCAGCCCCAGTAGTAGAACGCGGCGATCAGCGCCCCCGACGCGAATCCCGTGACCCCGTCGAAGTGACCGAAGCCGAGCCAGGACCAGTCGAACGCCCGGGCGTTGTCCGCGTGGAGCAGGGCGAGTACCGCGAACAGGGCCAGTATCACCAGCTCGACACCGGACATCACCAGCTGCGCCCGGACGGTGAGCCGCGCGCCGCCCAGCACCACGAGCAGCATGACCAGGAACCAGCCGGCGCCGACCAGTGTGGACAGCGCGGTGTTGTCCGCGAGGTCCTCGTCGAAGACGGCGAGCGTCATCGACCCGGCGGGCAGCGAACCGGCCACCATGAAGATCGTCGTCGAGATCACCAGCGCCCAGCCGCTGATGAAGCCCAGGAAAGGGTGCAGGGTACGGCCGACCCACGAGTAACTGGCGCCCGCGTTCACGTCGATCCGGCCGAGATAGCTGAAGGCCAGGGCGATGCCCAGCATGGGTATCGCGCAGTACAGCAGCGCGGCCGGGCTCGCCAGGCCCACCGCGCCGACGAGGACCGCCGTGGTCGCGGCCAGCGAGTACGCCGGAGCACTGCCCGCGACGGCCATCACCACCGTGTCGAACGTACCGAGGGCATTGGCCTGCAGCCCTCTTCCCCTGTTGTTGCTCATCGATGCGCTGCTTTCCGTCGTGCACGACGTAGGGGCGAGCCGGCCCCGACGGCGTATGGGGGGTGGGGGGTGGAACAACGCCACGAACCGGTGAGGGATGACCTCGGGGCAGGGGCGGCGGAGCGGGGGTGGCGGACACTGTACGCCGTTGCGTCGTCGTGCAGTTACGCCGTGTGTGCGAGTGATGATAGCCACACCTCTTGATGCTTCAAGAGCCATGAGATCTTCCGGGGTTGGAGAACGCACAACGGGAAACGCGGTTCAGGACATGCACCGGCACAACCAGCCGCCGCGCGCGAGTGAGGAGGCAGCAATGGGCACCGAACACACGCCCGCCGAGTCGATGGCCGACGATGCGTACCAGCCCACCGGAGGCAACGAGGAACAGCAGGACGCGGCTCCGCTGGACCTCCAGGACGCCGTGGACGAGCGGACCTACGACGACACCCTCGACGAGGGCTACTCCCCGCCCGAGAAGCCGCTCGGCGTCACCAAGTACGGCACCACGGCCGCCGAACAGCACGCCGGCGAGACCCTCGACGAGAGGCTCACCCAGGAGGTCCCCGACGTGGCCGAACCCGTCGGCGACGACGTCGGTGACCTGCCGGGCGGCGACGGCGAACCCGTCGACCCGGAGGCGGGCACCGACCGTGCCGGCCGTCTGGTCGCACCGGACGAGGGCGCCCACGCCGGCACCACGAAGGAGCAGATCGCCTTCGACCAGGGCATCGACGGCGGAGCGGCCGGCGCTGAGGAGGCCGCGATGCACCTGGTCGAGGACGACGCCGACCTCCCGGAGGGCGGCGTGGACACCTGAGCGGGTCCGGGAGGCTCAGTCCGCGATCCGGTCGATCTGCCGCAGCCTGTTCGTGGCGTCGAGCGCGGCGACCTTGTACGACTCCGCGAGCGTCGGGTAGTTGAACACCGCGTCGACCAGATAGTCGACGGTTCCGCCGCACCCCATCACCGACTGCCCGATGTGGATGAGCTCCGTCGCCCCGGTACCGAAGCAGTGCACACCGAGCAGCGTGCGGTCCTCGGGGGAGACCAGCAGCTTCAGCATGCCGTGCGAGTCGCCGATGATCTGCCCGCGGGCCAGTTCGCGGTAGCGGGAGATGCCGACCTCGAACGGCACCCGGTCCTCGGTGAGCTGATCCTCGGTCCGTCCCACGAAGCTGATCTCCGGGATGGTGTAGATGCCGATCGGCTGGAGGTTGTGCATCCGGCCGACGGGCTCCCCGCAGGCGTGGTACGCCGCCGACCGCCCCTGCTCCATCGACGTCGCGGCCAGCGCGGGGAAGCCGATCACGTCGCCGACGGCGTAGATGTGCGGCACCTCGGTGCGGTAGTGCTCGTCGACCGTGATCCGGCCGCGCGGGTCCGCGGTCAGCCCGGCCTTGTCCAGGTCCAGTTCGTCGGTCAGGCCTTGCCGGCCCGCCGAGTACATCACCGCGTCCGCGGGGATCTTCTTCCCGCTCTCCAGGACGGTCAGGGTCCCGCGGGAGTGCCGTTCGACCGCGGCGACCGTCTCGCCGAAGCGGAACGTCACGGCGAGGTCCCGCAGGTGGTACTTGAGCGACTCGATCACCTCGACGTCGCACATGTCGAGCATCCCGGCACGCTTCTCCACCACGGTGATCTTGCTGCCGAGGGCGGCGAACATCGAGGCGTACTCCATGCCGATCACCCCGGCACCCACGATCACCATGGAGCGCGGCACTCGCTCGAGCGCCAGGACGTTGTCCGAGTCCAGGATCGTCCGTCCGTCGAACTCCACACTGGCGGGCCGCGCGGGCCGGGTGCCGGTGGCGATGACGACGTGCTCGGCGGTCAGCAGCCGTTCCTGGCCGGTGACCTCGCGCAGGGCGACGGTGTGCGGATCGACGAAGCGCCCGGTTCCGGCGTACAGGGCGACGTGGTTGCGGGACAACTGGCTGCGGATGACGTCCACCTCACGGCCGACCACGTGCTGGGTGCGGGCGGTCAGGTCGGAGACGGTGATGTCCTCCTTGAGTCGATAGCTCTGGCCGTACAGATCGCGCTGGGTGAGGCCGGTCAGGTAGAGCACGGCCTCGCGCAGGGTCTTGGAGGGGATGGTCCCGGTGTGGATGGAGACGCCGCCGACCATGTCGGGGCGGTCGACGACGGCGACCCGGCGGCCGAGCTTGGCCGCGGCGATGGCCGCCTTCTGGCCACCCGGGCCGGATCCGATGACGAGCATGTCGAAGTCGGGCACCTTCAGGAGTCTGGCAGCCGCGAGACCCCTTCGAAAGGGTGAGCCGGAAACCTTTGACGATCTGAAGTGCCGGAGGAGCGCATGATGTGAAGTGACGTGGGAGCCAGGGGAGTTGTGCCGGCACCTTGCTGATACCGCAAGGCCCGCCCACCGCCGGGAGAGGATGCCGGCCCCGACGCGGAAATGCCCGCCAAGGGTCGATAATGCAGATATGGGGCATCGACTCGTCGACGCGAGCGCACCGGCCCGGCTGGCCGCCCCCGAGGAGGGCATCGGCCGGGACGAACTGGCGCTCGCGGCCCGCAACCACGGCCTGCCGCTCGAAGCCCTGCGCCACGACATCACCCCGCCCGGACTGCACTACGTCCTGACCCACTACGACATCCCGTACGTCCCCGACGACACCGCCTGGCATCTGGCCCTCGGCGGCCTGGTCGGCCGCCCACTGCGTCTGAGCCTGGCCGACCTTCGTACGTTCCCGCAGGTCACCACCCGGGTCACGCTGGAGTGCGCGGGCAACGGCCGGGCTCTGCTGACGCCCCGGCCGGTGAGCCAGCCCTGGCTCGTCGAGGCGGTCGGCACCGCCGAGTGGACCGGCGTGCCACTGCGGCTGCTGCTCGCCGAGGCCGATATCGAGCCCGACGCGGTCGAGGTCGTCTTCACCGGCGCCGATCACGGGGTCGAGCGCGGCGTCGAGCAGGACTACGAGCGCGCGCTGCCCCTCGATGTGGCCCTGGGCGGCGATCCCGAGGTGCTGGTGGCGTACGCGATGAACGGCGCCCCGCTGCCCCCGCAGCACGGCCGCCCGCTCCGGCTGGTGGTGCCCGGCTGGTACGGCATGGCGCACGTGAAGTGGCTGCGCGAGGTCACCGTCGTCGACGAGCCGTTCGCGGGGTTCCAGCAGGCCGTGGCCTACCGGCTGCGCCGGCACCCCGAGGACGAGGGCGAGCCGGTCACCCGCATCGCTCCCCGTGCCCTGCTCGTCCCGCCGGGCTTCCCCGACTTCATGTCGAGGGCACGCGTGGTCCGGCCCGGGACCGTGACCCTGGAGGGGCGGGCCTGGTCCGGGCGGGCCGCGGTGACGCGCGTAGAGGTCAGCGCGGACGCGGGGCGGGCCTGGCAGGAGGCGGAACTGGAGCCGGAGGACGGGCATCGCTGGGCGTGGCGCCGGTGGCAGCACAGATGGGCGGCGATCCCCGGCGAGTACGTGCTGAGCGCCCGGGCCACCGACGCCGACGGGCACACCCAGCCCCTGGAGCAGCCCTGGAACCGCGGAGGCTTCGCGAACAACCTCGTGCAGCGGGTGCCGGTGCTGTGCCTGGACGAGGGCGAGGACGGGTCCGGCCAGTGACGCTGCGGGCACGGGCCGGCCGCACGCGGCCGCCCCGGGCGCGGTGGCACACCCGGGGGCGACCCGTGCGGATTCCGGCGGTCAGGCTAGGGCAGCAGCTTGTCGAGGGCGGAGGGACCCTCGGCGGCCAGCTTGCGCTTGGCCCATTCCAGATTGCGCGGGGTGAGGTCCTTGCCTGAGGCAAGCACTATGTCCTCGGGCGACACATCCGTGCCGGTGCGGGCGTGGAGCAGGTCGTCCGGGGTGACGCGCTCCCCGGACGGCCCGGACGCTTCGGGCTGGGACGTCGGCATCATCTCTGCTCCTCGGATCCGGGTGACTTCTTCGGGCCCGGTGCGGTCATCGGGTCTGATAACACCATTCAACGCCCGAGCAAACCCTGCATCCGGAGCCGCCGGGAGCCCCCCTGCTCGCGGGCCCGCGTCAGCCCTCGAACGGCGTGAGTGTCAGCCGGATCCCGGTCGGTGCCGTGTCCTGGATGTACGAGGCGAAATCGGCGACGTCGTCGAAGGCGAAGCCGTACGCCTTGCCGTCCTCGTGGGCCGCGTGCATGGCCTTGGCGTAGTGGTTGGTCAGCTCGGTCCGGTAGAAGTCGGCGGCGTCGGTCGTCGGCTGGGCGGGATGGCCGATCAGCGTCGAGCGGTTGAAGCCGGCGCCGAGGACGGCGGCGACGGGACCGGTCGTGCCGTCGTTGGGGGCGGCGAGATTGCCGTCGCAGAACAGCACGTCCCGCGTGGACGGCTTGGCGAAGGACACCTGCGCGGGCCCGTCGAAGGCGAACCGCTCACCGCGCACCCGCCCCGTGAAGGTACCCGCGTTGGTGGTGACGGTGAGGTCCCTCCCGGTGTACGTGCTCCAGACCTCGTCGATGGACGGGGCGAAGTAGTCCTTGGCGAACAGTCCGGCGTCCAGGCCGTGGCCCGGGGCGATGATGCGCGTGTCGTCCACGACGAGCGGCGCGAACTCCTCGACCTGGCGCACGGCGGCGAACGCGGCCGCGCGTCCACCGGCGCGCATCTTGCCGGTCGTCTGGTCCTTGGCCCCGGTCAGCCGGATGCTCAGCGGCACGCTGAACATGTCGACCATGGTGGTGTTGCAGAACATTCCGGCGGCGTTGAAGGTGAACTCGGCGCAGTCGTGCAGCACCGGGTAGTTCGGGTCGGACGTCACCCAGCCCGCGGGATACTGCAGCGCCGCGTTGCCGTTGCCGTCCGCGACGGCCTTGAACTTGAGCTTCGCGCCGAGCGACACATAGATCCGGCCGGACATGTGGGGGAGGGACAGCCGGGTCTCGCCGCCGCCGGACAGGCTGATCGCGTAGTCGGTGAAGCCGTCGGGGCCGTTGTCCGACAGGGCGATCGGCGCGAGGGTGCCGTCGGGTGTGACGCGCACCTGCCTGCCGTCCTGGTTGCCGACGATGTAGACGTGGACGTTCGCGTTGTCGAAGGTGCCGCTGTCGTTGACGATCGTCAGCGGCATGGACTCCGCCGCGGCAGGCGCGGCGCCGCTCGCGGGCGTACCCGCAAGGGCGTGGGGAGCCACGGTGGCGATGGCGGGGACGGCCACCGCGGCGCCGCCGAGGGCGAAGAGGAGCCTGCGTCGACCGAGAGTGCGCTGGTGACGGGGTGTCATGTGGGGGGTCTCCCGGAGTACTTGTGCGGGTACTTGGGCTGCGGTGGTGACGGGGCCCGTAGGTCTGAGAGCGCTCTCGAACCGGGCCTGGTCGCCACCGATGGGTCCCGATGCTACGCACGCCCGCCGCTAGCGCCAACGGGTCTGCATCGTGACCAAAGCCCTCTGAACTGCGGGAACTTGAAAAGCCACGGAATGACCACGACCGCTTAACTCTCTCCTAAGTCCCACTTAAGCTCCGCAGGCGTCAGAGACTCTATGAGAGCGCTCTCGGTACCCCTGCGCACCCGTCTGAAAAAACGATGGACGGACCCGGCGAAGATCACATACGGTGTGGCTCCACGCCTTGAGACGGACGGAAGGAGGCGAGTGCCGTGCGGTTCACACCTTTCCAGCGCTCCCTTTCCGTTGCCCCGGCGTGTTTTGCGTGATCTGACCGGGAGCGCTCCAAGCAGCCTGTATCCCGGAGGAATCCGTGACCGATCCGGTCATCCGCGCGCTCTCGACGAGCGACGCCCATCTCTTCGACGCACACCCCGACCCGCTCGGCGCCCGTGAGGGCCACCGGCGAACCAGTTTCCGCCCCGAGTGGAAGCGAGTTGCCCTGCGCGACGGCACGGTCGTCGCTCGCGGCGCCTGGTGGGGCGGCCCCGACGACTCGGAGCCCATCAACATCAACTGGTTCGACGTGGCCGAGGGCGAGGAGGAGGCCGGCGCAGAACTCCTGCGCTCCGCTCCCTGGCAGGTCGAACTCGAGATCAACCTGCCCGGCGGCTGGCGGGACAAGCCCGACCTGAAGGCCGCGGCCGAGGCCCGCTTCGGTGCCGCGCGTGCGGCCGGCTACGAACTCCTGGTGGAACGCTTCCTGTACCGCTGGACCCCGGAACTCGGCCTGCCCGAACGGCCCGGCCGGCTGCGCTTCGTTGCCGAGCCCGATGACGCCGTCTTCTTCGACGCACTGCGCCGCATCCACTCCGTCACCCTTGACGCCCACGCGCTGCGGGCCATCGCGGAGGGCGGCCTCGACCAGGCCGCCCAGGAGGAGCTCGACTTCTTCCACTGGTGCCCGTCCCCGCGGGAGTGGTGGCAAGTGGCGCACACCCCGGAGGGCGAGTTGGCCGGCATCCACATCCCGGCACACAACCCCTCCGGCCCGACGATCGGCTTCATCGGAGTCGTCCCGGAACAGCGCGGCCACGGCTACGCCTACGACCTCCTCGCGGAGTGCACCCACGTCCTGGCCGAACAGGGCGCGGAGTTCGTCTCCGGAGCGACCGACCAGGGCAACTTCCCCATGGCCCGCAACTTCGCCAAGGCAGGGTTCCCCGTGGTCAAGGAGCGCATCAACTTCGATGTGGCGGTCCGGCCGTAGCGGGGAGCAGCCCCGAGTCGTAGGGGATACCGGGCGGCCCGGACCTTGATCTCAGGTCCGGGCCGCCCGGCGCCGCGCCGCCCGAGCGGTCGGCGGTCAGATCAGCATTCGCCGCCCCACACCGCGCTGTGCAGGGTGACGGGGCCCACGAAGTTGTCGGTGTTGGGGTCGTTCGGGTAGTGCAGGCACCCCTGGAAGTTTCCGCCCGGGGCGGTGACGCTGAACCGGATGTGGTCGGCGCCCGGGTAGGGCACACCGTTGTTGACGATGTACATCCCGTGCTCCGAGTGCAGGTCGTACAGATTCCCCGTCGACTTCCAGGTCGGCTCGCCCCACGCCACGTCGTTGTTCCAGACGCAGACGTATCCCCTGGGGCAGTCCGCCACGGCGGCCGACGCCGACGGCGCCGAAGCCACACCCGTGGCCGCCGTCATCAGCAGTGCCGCCACGCCCACGCCGGCCCTCATGCGAAATCGTGCCTTCAACGTTTCCTCCGTCTCAGTCACCGCCGGGCGGCTGTTGTCGGCCCGGCCGCTTCCAAGTGGCCAAGCATTGCGCCCGGTTCAAAGCCCGTGGTCCCTGACAGATGTCTGGGATCACGGGCTCTCGGGCCTGCCTAAAGTGCGGGGCGATGAGTGCGGGACCCTCCCGCGAGCCGACCCGCCACGGCATCGAAAGGAACGTCATGCGCAAGAGGACCGCGGCACTCGCCGCTGCCGGAGCACTCGCCCTCGTGTTCACCACCGCTCAGAGCGCCGCGGCCGAGGGGCACGGCCGCGGTTGGTACGGCGTGTGGGCGAACGGGGTCAACGTCCGCGACATGAACCAGGGCAATTGCGCCACCTCGCCGAGCACCTCGAACTGCCCCACGGTCATCGGGCAGATCAACTCCTGGGACGAGGTGCTCGTGTACTGCCAGATCCCGGGCCAGACGGTCGGCGGCAACCCGTACTGGGTGATGGTCTCGCCGCGGGGCTGGGACAAGTACGGAATCGTGTCCAGCTACTACATCGAGAACAGCACCAACTGGATCGACGGCGTGCCCGGCCCGAACGGCTGCGCGATCTAGCGCCGGAACCCGGTCCAGCAGGTCCTGGGCAGCAGGTTCAGGGCAGGGCGCCTGCCGGAGTGCGCACCGCGTCGCGCAGGCGGGCGGCGTCCTGGCTGGGCGGGGCGCCGAACCGGCGGCGGTACTCGCGGCTGAACTGGGACGGGTTGTCGTAGCCGACGCGGTGCCCCACTCCGGTGACGTCGCCCGGGTGGGTGGCGAGCAGCAGCCTGGCCTCCTGGAGCCGGATCTGTTTCTGGAACTGGATGGGGCTCATCGCGGTCACCGCCTGGAAGTTGCGGTAGAAAGCGGAGACGCTCATGCCGGACATCCGGGCCACGTCCTCGACCCGGAAGGGCTGCGCGTAGTGCTCGCGGATCCAGCGCACGGCCCGCGAGACATGGCTGAGACTGCTGTCGGCGAGGCCGAGCTGGCGCACCGTCGCGCCCTGCTCGCCCGTGATGACGCGCCACAGGATCTCCCGCTTGACCAGGGGAGCCAGTACGGCCCGGTCGCGGGGTTCGTCGAGCAGGCGGAGCAGCCGGATCACCGCGTCGAGCAGGGCGGGCGAGGCGTCGCTGACGGCGATCCCCGACGGCGCGCCTCCGGTCGTGCGCGGAGTGTCCGCGGGCCCGGCCCGCAGCAGCAGCTCGGCGACGGCGGACGGTTCCAGGACGAGCCCGAATCCCAGCGCCGGCTGCTCGGGGTCGGCCTGGGTGAACTGTCCGGTGACGGGCAGGTCGACGGATGCGATCAGGTACTGCCCGGGACCGTACTCGAAAACCCGGTCGCCCAGCGCGAGACGTTTCGCGCCCTGGGCGATGACCGCGAGCACCGTGCCCGACATGGAGGGCGCCGGCGGATCCGGCCGGTCGACCTTGGAGATCAGGACGCCGTCGACGGCGGTCGTCCAGTCGGGCCGGACGTGCCGGTCCAGCAGGGTGCGGAGCTCTTCCAGCTGCATGCCTCCATTGCAGCACCCTCGCGTGCCCCGGCTCCCGGGAACGCGAGGATCGTGCAAGCACGAGAGAGCATCGTTCTAACGTTTCCGCAGGTCAGGTCGGTTGAATGGAGTCATCGAGCTCCAAACGACCGTACCCGGGAGGACCACCATGAAGGTCGCCATCGTCACCGGCGCCAGCTCCGGCATCGGACAGAGCGCCGCGATCGAGATCGCCAGGCGCGGAGTCGGAGTCATCCTGACCTACGGCAACAACCCGCAAGGAGGGAAGGACACCGTCGCCGTCATCGAGAAGGAGGGCGGTACGGCCGTCGCGCTGCCGCTGGACGTCGGCGAGACCGGCACCTTCGAAGGGTTCCGCGACACCGTGGCCGGGGTCCTGCGCGACACCTGGCAGCGCGACTCCTTCGACTACCTGGTGAACAACGCCGGCTTCGCGCAGACCTCACTGATCGAGGACACGACCGAGGAGATGTTCGACAGGCTCATGCGGGTTCTGCTCAAGGGCCCGTACTTCCTCACGCAGAAGTTGTTGCCGCTGATCACGGACGGCGGCGCCATCGTGAACACGAGCAGCAACTCGGCGTCCACCGCCACCGGCCTGGAACCCGGCTACTCGGTGTACGCCGGCATGAAGGGCGGCCTGGACGTGCTGACCCGCTACATGGCCAAGGAGTTCAGCGGCCGTGGCATCCGGGTCAACGCGGTCTCACCCGGGGCGACCCGCACCCGCCTCGGCGACGACGCCTTCACCCGCTTCCCCGAGGTCGTCCCCGCCCTCGCCGCGAAGACCGCGTTCGGCCGCGTCGGCGAACCCGACGACATCGGCAAGATGATCGCCACGCTCGTTTCCGACGAGAGCCGCTGGGTCACCGCCCAGAACATCGAGGTGTCGGGCGGCTACAACCTCTAGGGCTGCACCACCCGCCTCCGGCGCCGGCCCACCGCCTCCTCCAGGGGCTGGGCCCACCCGCCGCCACCCGTCAGACGTCGCCGTTCAACAACGCCTCGGCCGTCGCCAGGATCTCGGTGACCCGCAGGCCGAACGCCGCGTCGCACGGGTGCGGCCGGCCGGTGCGGGAGGCGGTCAGCAGGGCGTCCGCGGCCCGGAGCAGGGCGGCCACCGCGCTCTCGGTGCTCTCCGGCAGCAGCGTCACACCGGCCGTGCCCCGCAGCTCCACGGTGGCTCCCGCCGCGGCGGCCGGCGCCGTGAGGCTCAGGGCCAGGGTGCTGGACGCGCCGCCGGCGTGGTCGAGGACCAGGTGCACTGTGTCGCCGGGCCCGTGTGCGGCCGCCGTCACCCGCCCGGCGTCGCCCAGGACCGGCAGCAGCACGGACAGGGCATGGGGACCCACGTCCCACAGCGCGCCCTTGTCCTGCCGCCACGGCGAATCCGCGAACGGGTTGCCGTCACCGCTGAACACCGCGCCGAGCCACTCAGCCCGACCCGTGAACCAGCCTTCCACAGCCGCCTGTTCGGTGATCCACGCCTCGGTCTCCGGCTGGAAACGGGTGGTGAAGAAGACGACCGAGGCCACGCCGGCCTCCTCGACCGCCTCGACGACCGCCCGTGCCTGCTCCACCGTCGGTGCGAGCGGCTTGTCCAGCAGCAGATGGCAGCCCGCCCGTGCCGCCCGCGCCGCCAGGTCGGCCTGAACGGCCGGAGGCAGGGCGACGGCCACGGCGTCCACGTCGGCGAGCAGCGCGTCGACATCGTCGTAGGCGCGCACGCCGTAGCTGTCGGCCAACTCCTTGGTGGGAGCCGTACGGCGGCCCCACACCCCCACGAAGTCCAGTTCGGTGTGCCGGCTCAGGGCGGGAGCATGAGCCAGCTGGGCCCACGGGCCGGTGCCGAGCAGTCCGATGCGCATGCCGCCGCCTCTCACAATGCCGTCGATCGATCGGGGTGAGCGTGTCACACCAACCCGGAGGCGGCACAAGCGGTTACGTGGGCGATGCCGGCACCGGGGATTCGTCCAGGAGACCGGCACCCACGAGGAACTCCTGCGCCGGAACTGGGCGTATGCCGCACTGCACAGCGGGCAGGTTGCCTGACGGACCCGCCAGGACGGCCGGACTACCGGCCGTCCACCACCCGGCCGAGTTCGATCCGGTCGATGTCCGGTGCCCAAGCCGTCGCATTGCCGAACGTCACCGTGTTGGAGCCCTTCCTCAGCTCCACGGGGAGGCCCACCGTCCAGTAGTCGTCCGAGCTCCAGGTGTTCTTGAAGGTGACCTTCACCGGCGCCGCGTCTCCCACGGTGATGTCCGCCGTGCGGGACATGATGTCCGTGTTGTAGGCGTGGCCGTTGTCCCGCCGGTCGTTGTGCGCGTAGTGCGCGACCAGCAGATAGCGGCCCGCACTCGGCGCCCGCACGGTGAACTCGGCAGTGCTGTCGGGGCTGTTGCCGAGTCGGCCGACGTACGAGCCGCCGGAGGCGTGGACGGAGTCGACGAGCCCGGCCCCGCCCCTGAGGACGGCGGATGCGGCCTCGTACGAGAGCGTCCCGGAGGTCGATCCGGAGCCCGAGACCTCCAGGGCGTGGACGGCGGCGTGCTGTGCGGTCACGGTGACGCGGTTGTTGCCCGCGACGAGGTACAGCCGCAGCGGCCGGCCCGGCGCCGCCGTCACCGTCTCACCGTGCAGGGCGAGCCGCACCGGCGCCGCCGCCCGCGGCACCACCGTGAAGTAGCCGTCGCGCGGGGCGTACACGTCGAAGACCGCCTTGTCGCCGGAGCGCAGCACGAGGGCGCCCGTGCCCACCCCCGCCGAGGAGGAGTAGTCGAACACGGGCTGCCCGCCGATGTCCGCCAGCGTGGCCTCGTACGACGCGGAGGGCACGCCCTCGCGGGCGGTCAGGTCGATGCGGTCGAGGGTGACCTCGGCGTCGCCCTTGGCCAGACTCAGGGTGCGGGTCCCGGCGTCGAGCCGGACGGTGACGTCCTTCTGGGCGCGGTAGGCCCAGTTCTGCGTGGACGGACAGGTGACCGTCGCCGTCTCGATGCCGTCGACGGACAGCTTCTGGGTGGCGGGGCCGCCGGACTGGTTGCCGTACAGGATCGCCAGGTCGTACGTCCCGTCCGCCGGGACCGTCACCCTGAAGTCGACCTTGCTGCCGGCCGCGTCGAGCGAACCGACGTCCTTGGTGCCGGAGGCCGCGTAGCCGTTGGCGTTGCCGACCGTGCCCTGCGTGCAGACCTTGCCGTCGGTGATGGCCGCGTCCTCGGCCTCGTACGACGCCGACCAGGGGACGGAGGCGGGGGAGGGGGTGCCCGAACCGCCGGGCGTCAGGACGATCCGGTACGCGGACATCTTCCGCATACCGCGCAGCGGAACGGTCACCGAGCCGTCGTCCGCCACCTGCACCTTCGTGCGGGCGAGGACCCGCGGCGTCGCGTGCCGCCCCTCGTAGCCGGACCAGCCTGCTTCGGCGACGATGACGGTGACCGTGCGGCCGAAGACGGCACCGGGGACGTTCTCCAGCACGACGTCGGAGTCGCCCGCCGAGCCGCCGAGCAGGACCTGTGCCTGGCGCCGCGAGGTGTCCAGGGCGGCCAGGCCCTGCAGAGTGTCGATGGTGTCGGGCCGAGGCGGGGTCACCTTCACCGTCTCGCCGGTCAGCCCGGCGTACCAGCGGAAGAACCACCAGCCGCCGTTGGGGATGTTGGAGCGTACGACATGCCCGCTGAGGTTGCCTGCCGCGTCCCAGTAGGCCATGTTCGCGTACACCTTGTTCCGCTCGAACATGGAGACCCACTGCACGAGTTGGCCGGGCACCGACAGATCGCGGCGGTTGGCGTACTCGTCGATGTTGATCCTGAGGGGCCGGATGCCCAATTCCCGCTCCAGGGCACGGTAGTTGTCGAAGTGCGCCTGGAAGTCGCGCAGCGATCCGGAGTCCAGCTCGTGCCAGGTCATCACCTGCGGCAGGACGTTCTCCCGCTTGGCGAAGGCGAGGAAGTCCCGCAACAGGCGCGTGTGGTACGCGGCTTCGTTCGGCCCCGCGATCCTCGCGTCCGGGTCGATCGCGCGGATCCGCTGGTACACCGTCTTCCAGTCCTGGAAGAACCGGTCCCGGTTCGCCTCGTACCGGGGTTGGTCCAGGACGCCGAGCTGGTACCAGATCTGGTCGGGCTCGTTGAACGGGATGTAGACGAACCGGTCGCTGTGCGGGTCCGCCGCCACCTCCCTGACGATCTCGTCGACCTTGGGGAGGTAGTCGTCGATGCCGAGATCCTCGTACGGCCACATGGCGTAGACGTCCTGCATCATCACCAGGACCTCACCGCCGCCGTTGCGGAAGAACGACTTGGAGACGGTGAGCGCGTCGCCGTTGGGATGCTGGGCACCGCCCTCCGGCTTCTGGGAGACGCTGGTGACCTTCAGGGGCTCCAGCACGGCGTCGCTGGGCACCCCGTCGTCGCTGAGCCCGTACAGCGCGCCGTTGGCGCCGAGCATCACCGGCCCTTCGGAGGCGGAAAGGTCGACGGTGAGACGCTGCGGGTCGGCGTCGGCAGCGGTCGCGGGGCCCGTCGCGGGAAGAGTGGCTGCCATGGTGGCGGCTCCAAGTGCGGCTGAATTCAGGGTGGTTACGCGGAGTCGGGTTCGGAACCTGGTGCGGAGCCGGTGTGGGTTCGTGCGAGGGTGGGAGTGGGGGTTCAGGCAGCAACAGGCGGCGGGCCCGAGCTCTCCCGGACCACCAGCTCGGGTGCGGACACGGGGTGCGGGGCGATCTGCGCGGCCTCCTCCAGCACTCCGTGCAGCAGGGCGAACGCGGCCCGTCCCAGGCCGGTGAAGTCCAGGCGTACGGTCGTCAGGGACGGCGTCAGATACGCGGAGTGCGGGGCGTCGTCGAACCCGGCCACGCTGACCTCGCCGGGGACGGAGCGGCCGGCCTCGTGCAGGGCGCGCAGCACCCCGAGCGCGAGGTCGTCGTTGCCGCACAGGATCGCCGAGACGGCCGGGTCCTGCGCGAGCCGTCGCCCCGCCGCGTGGCCGCCGGCCGGCCCCCAACTGCCCTGAACCGCGGGGGGTTCGGGCGCCCCGGCCTCGCGCAGCGCCTGACGCCAGCCGCCGGTGCGGGCGCTGGTGCGCCGGGTGCTGGACGGGATGGCGACGTAGTGCACGGTCTCGTGCCCCAGGGAGAGCAGATGACGCGTGGCCTCGTATGCGGCCTCGCGGTCGTCGGTCCAGACCCAGGGGCGGCCCGCGGCGGGCGGCCTCGCCGGGGTCTCGACCACGCCGACGACCGGCAGCTCGGCGGGGACGGCGCCGAGCGCCTTCACACCGGCCGGATCGTACGCGATCACGATCAGTCCGCCGCCCGCGTCCGCGGCCCGCTGCACCTGCGCGGCGACCGCGGCCTCCTCCGCCGACTCCAGGACGCCGATCCCGACCGCGTACGACGCCGCGCGAGCGGCCTCCTCGACGCCCCGGAGGATCGACGCATGGCCGTAGTGCGTGGTGTTCGCGGTGAGCACGGTGACGGCCCTGCTGCGCCCGCTGGCCAGGGCGAGCGCGGTGGCGTTGCGCCGGAACCCCAGTTCGTCGATGGCGGCGAGCACCCGGTCCCGGGTGGCCGGCTTGACGCTGGGGTGGCGGTTGATCACCCGGGAGACGGTCTGGTACGAGACGCCGGCGGCGGTCGCGACGTCCCTGATGCTCGCCGGACGCCTTGTGTGACCGGTCACATTCATGTCAGGATTGTGACCGGTCACACAGGGGTCGTCAAGAGACCGCAACGAGGGATTCATGCGACGGACGCGGCCCCTTCCGGCGGTGTGGGAAGGGCGGGGCCGGGAGAGGGAGGCACCTTGACCGGTACGGCTGATGTGGCGCAGGACAGTGCCAACCACCCACGTGACGCGTTCAGTTGGGGCCACTCGGCGCTGCGGGCCGAGTTCGCCGTCGCCGCGGACGGAACGCTGCGGCTCGTCGGACTGGACCGGCCGGGAGAGGCGGGCCTCGCCGACCCGGAATCCGCCCTCCCCCTCGTCGAGTTGACTGCCCTGGGGCACGGCAGCGGCTGGTCCGGCCCGCGCTTCACCGGTACAGCCCTCGGTGCGCGCCTGACGTACCGGGGACACCGCACCGGCAGCCGGGGCGACCTGGACCGGCTGACCGTCGAACTCCATGACCCGGACACCGGCTTGACGGCGTTCGTCGAGCTGACGTCCCCCCGCGCGGTGCCGGTGCTCCGCTCCCGAGTTCGGCTCCGCAACGACGGCCCCGAGCCCCTCGTCGTCCAGTCCCTCAGCAGCCTCCTCGTCGGCGGCCTGCCCGCACCGGATGACCTCGACGTGCTCCGGGCGCGCAACGACTGGCTCGCGGAGTGCCGTTGGTACACCGAGCCGCTGCGCGCCCGCGTCGCCGACATCAACGTCGACGTCCACCAGCACGACAGCCGCGCCGCCCTCGCCCTGGTGGGACGCGGCAGTTGGCCCACCGACGGTCACCTGCCGATGGGGGCGCTGACGGAGCGGGCGAGCGGCCGGACCTGGCTGTGGCAGATCGAGTCACCGGCCGGCTGGCGCTGGGACCTGGGCGAGAGCGCGCGGGGCACCCATCTGGCGCTGAACGGCCCCACGGACGCGGAGCACCAGTGGCGGGTCCGGCTCGCGCCGGGCGAGCAGTTCACCGGCGTGGCGGGCGTGCTGGCCGTCGATGCCGGGTTCGACGCGGCCATGGGCGCGCTGACCTCGTACCGCCGCGCAGTACGCCGTCCGCACCCCGACCACACCGCACTGCCGGTTGTCTTCAACGACTACATGAACACCCTCATGGGCGACCCGACCACCGAGAAGCTGCTGCCGCTCATCGACGCGGCGGCTCGGGCGGGCGCGGAGTACTTCTGCGTGGACGCCGGCTGGTACGACGACTCGGCGGACGGCAGCTGGTGGGACAGCGTCGGCGACTGGCAGCCCTCGCCGCGGCGCTTCCCCGAAGGCGGCATCCGGGCGGTCCTGGACCGGATCCGGGAGCGCGGCATGGTGCCCGGGCTGTGGCTGGAGCCCGAGGTCGTCGGCGTACGCAGCCCGGTCGCCGCCGCGCTCCCGCCGGACGCCTTCTTCCAGCGCGACGGCATACGCCTCACCGAACAGGGCCGCCACCAGCTCGACCTGCGCCATCCTGCGGCCCGCGCGCACCTCGACGGGACCGTGGATCGCATCGTCGGCGACTGGGGCGTGGGCTACCTCAAGCTGGACTACAACATCGTGATCGATCCCGGAACCCTCGCCCCCGGCGACCTCGCCCCAGGAGCCGGGCTGCTGGGCCACGCCCAGGCCTACCTGGACTGGCTCTCCGAGGTGCTGGACCGTCACCCGCACCTGGTGATCGAGAACTGCGCCTCGGGCGGCATGCGGATGGACGGCGCCACACTGGCCGTCACCCAGCTCCAGTCCACCAGCGACCAGCAGGACCCCCTGCGCTACCCGCCCATCGCTGCCGCCGCACCGACCGCCGTACCGCCCGAACAGGGCGCTGTCTGGGCGTACCCGCAGCCCGGCTTCGACGACGACCTGATCGCCTTCACGCTCGGCGGTGCCCTGCTCGGCCGGATCCATCTGTCGGGCCACCTGGACCGCATGTCGCAGCGCCAACTCGCCCTCGTACGAGACGCGGTGGCCACATACAAGGCGATCCGCCCGGACCTGGCGCGGGCGGTGCCGTTCTGGCCGCTCGGGCTGCCCGGGTGGACCGACGAGTGGCTGGCGCTTGGGATGCGGACGCCCGACGACCGCACGTCGTACGTCCTGGTGTGGCGACGCGGCGGCGATCCCGAACTGAGCCTGCCGGTAGGGCACTTGGCGGGGAGAGAGGTCAGCGCGGAGATCCTGCACCCGTCCTCCGTGTCCCCCGGCTCGGCCGTCCGGAGCCCGTGCGGGCTGCGGGTGTCGCTGCCGTGGACGCCGGCCGTTCTCCTGGTCCGCCTCGTCGCCCGACCGGCAATGCCGCGATGACCTGCAAGACAACGGAGATATAACAACAGGCAACTAAAGGCTGTTCGGTGCGGTCTAGTCCGCCATGAAGATCTCTTTCCTGCTGCACAACGCCTACGGGATCGGAGGCACGATCGCCACCACCTTCAACCTGGCGCACGCGCTGGCCGACCGTCACGAGGTGGAGATCGTCTCCGTGCTGCGGCACCGGGAACGTCCGAACTTCGCCCTGGACCCGAGAGTGTCCTTAAGGCCACTGGTGGACCTGCGGCACGAGAAGGAACATCCCCTGCACCTCAGACCCGCGAAGGTGTTCCCCGTCGCCGAGTACCGCTACCGGCAGTACAGCGAGCTGACCGACCGGCGGATCGGCGAGAGCCTGGCGGCGACCGACGCCGAGGTCGTCATCGGCACCCGGCCGGGGCTCAACGTGCACCTCGCGCGCCAGGCGCCGGAGCACGTGATCCGTATCGGGCAGGAGCACCTCACCCTCGACAACCACCCGCCCCGGCTGCGCACCACACTGCGCCGGGCCTACCGCCGGCTCGACGTGCTGACCACGGTCACGGAGGCGGACGCCGCCGCCTACCGGCGCAAGATGCGGCTGCCCGGTGTCCGGGTCGAGGCACTGCCGAACAGCGTCCCCGATCCGGTGCTGCCCGCTGCGAACGGCACCTCGAAGGTCGTGGTCGCGGCCGGACGGCTGGTCCCGGTGAAGCGCTACGACCTGCTCATCGAGGCGTTCGCCCAGGTCGCCGCCGAACACCCGGACTGGCGCCTGCGCATCTACGGCAAGGGGGAGGAACAGGCACGGCTACGGCAGCTCATCGAGAGCCTCGGCCTGTACGACAAGGCCTTTCTGATGGGCGCCGCCGCCCCCATGGAGGCGGAGTGGGTCAAGGGCTCGATCGCCGCGAGCGCGTCCAACTTCGAACCGTTCGGCATGACCATCGTCGAAGCCATGCGCTGCGGCCTGCCCGTGGTGAGCACCGACTGCCCCTACGGGCCCGGCGAGATCATCAAGGACGGCATCGACGGCCGGCTGGTACCGGTCGGCGACCCCGACGCCATGGCAGCCGCGCTGCTGGACCTCGTCCGCGACGACGAACGGCGCCGGCAGATGGGCCGTACGGCCGTCCGGAACGCGGGCCGGTTCGCCCCGGTCCCCGTCCTGGAGCAGGCCGAGCGCCTGATCGACGAGGCCAAGGCGGCGCGCGGGACCGGGCGACCGGGCCCGGCACCGGAAGGCGGCCCGATAGGGCGCCGAATAGAGCGAGCCCTGGTCAGCCAGGGCTTCGCCGCACGCGACGCCGCGTACGCCGTGGCCTCGCGCGCGCTGCGTACGGTACGGAAGGGGCAGTGATGATCATGGAAATGGGCACAGCGAGTGGCACGAACCTGCGCACCGACTGCGCGGTCGACGCCGACGGCCGGATCACCTTCGCTCTCCAGCGCCCCTCGGCCACTGCTCAGTTGCTTCTGAGACTTCGCCCCAAGAAGGGGCAGCCCGAGAACACCCTCCACGCCCTCGACCTGGAACCTGCGGAGGACGGGCGTCTGCGTGCCGTACTGGATCCGCAGCCCGCGCTCGCCGAGGGCCGGTGGGACGTCTACCTGATCCCCGAACCCGGCGCGCCCCGACAGCGCCTGCGCCCCGGGCTGCGTGACCTGCGGACCCTCGTCGACGGCCGCCGCAGTGACCGGCAGACGCCGGTCGCCGTGCGGATTCCGTACGTCACCAAGGACGGCTACCTCGCGGTGCGGGCATGGCTGCGTCCCGCTCACGCGGAGGTCGAGGACGTCGACATCACGGACCGCTCGATGACGGTCAGGGCCCGGCTGCACGGCGCCTCGCCGGCCGAGGGTGCCACTGTCCGGCTGCGGCTTCGGGGTGGCGGCGGCACCGTACTGACCCTTGCGCCACAGCCCGAGGACGACGGCCGAGGGTTCCGGTTCACCGTGGAGTACGGCGAGTTGGTCGCCGACGGCGGCTCCGGGAACCGTGTCTGGGACCTTTTCGTGCAGACCGGACCTGCCGAGGGGACGGCGCCCGTCCGGATCGGTCGCCTGCTGGACGACGTGGCGGACCGTAAAGAGATCTTCGTGTTTCCGGCGGCCGATGTCGGTGGTTCGGTGGTACGCCCCTACTACACGGTCGACAACGACCTCTCGATACTTGCGGACAGAACCTGACCGCAAGCCTCCGTACGGTCGTTCCATGACTCAGACGCAGAAGATTCTTGTCACCGGCGCCACCGGAACCGTCGGCCGTCAGGTCGTCGCCGAGCTGCTCGCCCGCGGCCACGCGGTCCGCGCGCTCACCCGGGACCCGGCGAGGTCCGACTTCCCGGCCGGCGTCGAGGTGGTCCGGGGCGACCTGACCGAGCCCGACAGTCTGGTCCCGGCCCTGGAAGGAGTCACCGGCCTCCATCTGATCACCTTCGGCGGGGCCTACTTCGCCCCGCTGGAGACCGGTCCGCGCATCCTGGAGCTCGCGCGCGCGGCCGGCGTACGCCGGGTCACCGTGCTGCACGGCGGCGGGCCGTCCCCGCTGGAGGACGCCGTGCGGGCGGACGGCGGGGTGGACTGGACCGTCCTCATGCCGGTCGAGTTCATGGCCAACGCCCTGGAGTGGGCGGACGGGATCGTGGCCTCGGACGAGGTCCGCGAGCCGTTCGTCTCCCGGCTCAGCGCCATGGTCCACGAGGGCGACATCGGCGCCGTGGCCGCCGTCGCGCTCACCGAGGAGGGGCACGGGAGCCAGGAGTACGTGATCACGGGACCCGAACTGCTCACCGTCACCGACAAGGCGGCAGCCGTCGCCGCCGCCCGCGGCCGGGAGATCGCCCTCGTCGAGCTGACGCAGGAGCAGGCCGTCGCCCAGTGGCGGGCGGCGGGTCACCCGCAGGACGTCATCGGCTTCCTGCTGGAGGCGTACGGCAACACCCCGGAGGTGGGCCGTACGGTCGTCGACACCGTCGAGAAGGTCACCGGCCGGCCGGCCCGTACCTTCGGACAGTGGGCGGCCGAGCACGCGCGCGAATTCACGGCACGGTCCGCCGGGGCCGTCTCGTAGCCCTGGCGCAATGCCTAGCGCCCCGCCGCCATCCGGGTCGCCGCGTCGTGGACGACCTGTGCGTGCAGCTCGAACAACGCCACGAGGTCGACGCTCTCGCCCTGGACCTCGCGCTGCACGAACAGGCCGTCGGCGCCGGCGATGGCGTAGGTGGTGAGGGTGTCCACGGCTTGCTCGTCCAGGCCGGGGAACAGGCCGGCGGCCACTTCGGCGATCTTCCGATGGGTGATGTCACGGACCTGGAGGAACGCCGTGCGGCCCCGAGGCTCGGTGGGCCGTCGTTCCAGGGCGAGCATGAGGCCGAGACGGAGGAAGTCCGGTGCGTCGACAAGTGACTTGGCCACGTTGGCGGCCATGGTGGTCACCCGCTCCAGGGGCGTACCGGTCTCTTCGCCGGGCAGTTCGACGGCCGTGAGCCAGGCCTCGAAGCTGCGCTCGATGACCGCGGCGATCAGATCGTCCTTGTCCTTGAAATGCCAGTAGATGGAGCTGGCGGGCAGCCCGCACTTGGCGCTGACGGCCGCGATGGACGTGCCGTCGTAGCCGCGTTCACCGGCGATCTCCACGGCGGCGTCGAGGATGCGCTGACGTGACTCCACCCCGTTGGCACGCTTCTTGCGCGCGGTCTGCGGCCTGGTCATGGGGTGCCCCTCCGGTCGTACAGGGCCTCGGACCCCTGTGAACGATCATGTCCTGAAGCGTCCACTCTAATTGGAGCATCCCCTACAGCAGGAGTGGCGCCGGTACGGCAGGACCGGCGCCGGGTCAGCCGACGAGGGTGTCCACCACATCGAGGTCCGGCAGGTCGAGCGAGCAGATCCGCGCGGCCTCGTCGGCGGGGATCCCGAACTGGCGCAGCAGGCTGCGGGTGACCAGGTCCGCCGACCGGGCGTCGTCACGGTCGGGCTGGGCGTGCAGCAAGGAGCCCAGCGCCAGCACCGCGGCCGCCGTCATCGTCAGGGCGAGGTCCATGTCCTCCACCTCGAACCGGCCCGCGTCCACCGCGACCCGGATGTCGTGGAACGCGCGGGGCGCCAAACCACGCTGGGAGTGGGCCAGTTCGAGCCCCTGGCTCAGCAGGACGCGGCTCAGCTCCGGGTGGCGGCGGTGCAGTCGGCCGGTCAGCCGAAAGCTCTGGGCGAAGGCGACCGCGGGGTCCTCGATGTCCGCGGTGAGGCGGTCCATCAGCGTGCCCCACCACTCCAGCGCCTCCTCGACCGCGACGCGGAAGAGTTCTTCCTTGCTGTCGAAGTGGTTGTAGAAGGAGCCGACCCCGATGTCGGCGAGCTCGGTGATCTCCAGGATGGGGACGTCCGTCCGCCCTTCGGCCAGCAGTCGCTGCGCCGCGCCCACCAGTGCCGTGCGCGTCCGCGCCCTGCGCCGGTCGACTCGCCCGGATGCGGTCCGCTCGGCCATCACACCATCCTCCATGCCGCCCCGTCACTCGCTGCACCCCGCACTCTAGCCGCCCCGCACTTGTTTCCTGAAGATTTCTTCAGTTCTATTGACTGACGGCAAGTTCGGAAGTGAATATTTCTTCAGGAGGTGGTGTCAGTGGGTGGCACGCACAACGACCTGCACTCCGAGCAGGGAGCGCTCCCCGGAGAGCATCCGGGCCGGGCGGCGAACCCGGTGATCAAGGTCCATGACATCGCGTGGCTGGAGTTCTGCAAGCCCGACCTGGACCGCGCCGAGGCCTTCGCCCGGGCATTCGGGTTCGTCACGTCGTACCGCGACGTCGGCGAGCTGCACCTGCGGGGCACCCGGGCGGGAGCGCCGTGCGTGATCATCCGCAAGGCCCGGAGGTCACGGTTCCTCGGCCCGGCCTTCCGCGCGGCCGACCCCCGCGACCTGCTGCGGCTGGCCGACGGCACCGGCACCCGGGTGCACCCGCTGCCCGAGCCCCTGGGCGGGTCGGTCGTGGACCTGTCCGACCCGGGCGGCCTGCGGGTCCGCGTCGTCGCCGACGCGGACGAGCTGCCCGCGGTGGCCGGACAGCGGTCGCAGGCGTTCAACTTCGGCGGCGGCCTCGACCGCACCAACGTCACGCAGCGCCCGCCGCGGGAACCGGCCGGCGTGCGGCGCCTCGGGCACGTCGTCCTCCAGACGACCACCTACCTGCGCACCCTGAACTGGTACCTGGAGCACCTGGGCCTGATCGTCAGCGACTTCCTCTACTACGAGGGCCAGCGCGAGCGGGGCCCCACCATGAGCTTCATCCGCTGCGACCGCGGCCGGACTCTGACCGACCACCACACCCTGGCCCTGACGCTCGGCCCCTCCAACCGATATGTGCACTCGGCCTACGAGGTGACCGACCTCGACGCGCTGGCCGCCGGCGGCGAGCACCTGCTCGGCGCGGGCTACCGGCGCTCGTGGGGCATCGGCCGGCACATCCAGGGCAGCCAGATCTTCGACTACTGGCGCGACCCCGACGGCCTCCTCGTCGAGCACTTCACCGACAGCGACATGTTCGACTCCACCCTGGAACCCGGCTGGGCGTCCATGACGGCCTCCGGCTTGGCGCAGTGGGGCCCGCCGGTCACCAAGGACTTCATGGGCATGGCCCCCGGCCGCGAATCCGTCGCCGAGCTGCGCTCGATCATCACCGCCCTCCGGAACGACGACAACGAGTTCGACCTCGAACGCCTGCGCGGCCTGCTGAAAGTGGCTTCCTCATGACCCTGTCCGTCCTCCGTACCTCCGACGCCTGGTGGGTCGCGCTCGACGAGAGCCGTGCCGTCCGGGTCGAGACCTCCGCGACGACGACCGCCGAGCTCCTCGACGACGTGGTCACGGTCCACATGGCCCTGGCCGAGGCCCGCTCGGGCAACGGGTCGGCGGAGCCGCGCCGCATCGCCGAACTCTCGCTGCTCTCCCCGGTCAGCGCGCCGTGCCGGGTGGTCGCGCAGATGACCAACTACGTCTCCCACGTGCGCGACTCGGGCATGAACCCCGAGACCGTCCCCTTGACGTTCTTCCGCAAGACCTCCGGTTCGATCAGCGGCCCGTTCGACGAGATCGTGAAGCCGGCCCACGTCCGCTTCCTCGACTACGAGATCGAGCTCGGCCTGGTCATCGGACGTCCCCTCGAAGTCGGCGCCACCGTGACCGCCGCCAACTGGAAGGACCACATCGCCGGCCTCGTCATCACCAACGACGTCTCCGCACGCGACGTACAGCTGCCCAAGACCCAGTTCTACGAGGCCAAGTCCTACCCGACCTTCACCCCGGTCGGCCCCGCCCTGGTCCTGCTCGACGCCGCGGAACTCGACCGTCTGTCCGAGCTGAAACTCGTCCTCAAGGTCAACGGGGAGATCCGTCAGAACAGCGACCTGACCGACTTGATCTACAGCCCGCTCCAGGCCCTGCAGGAGCTCTCCCGCTTCCAGGCCCTCGCACCGGGCGACCTCGTCCTCACCGGCACGCCCGGCGGCACCGCCCTCAAGGCGCCGCCCAAGCCGGTGGAGATCATCGGCGCGCTCCTGCCGCCGGCGATGAAGTGGAAGGCGTTCTTCAACTCCCAGGCGAAGAACCCGAAATACCTCCACGACGGCGACGTACTGGAGCTGTCCATCGCAACCCCCGACGGCGCCATCGACCTCGGCACCCAGCAGAACAAGGTGAGGTACGCGTGACCACCGAGGCCCCCACGGCGTGGCCGCGCTACGACCACCCCGACGACCTGGCCGTCATCGAGGCGACGCCGCTCGCCGCACGCGGGCTGCCCGGCACCTCGTACGACGTGCTGCGGCGAGCGGCCGAGCAGTGGCCCGAGCGGACCGCGCTGACGGTCCTGCCCGACGCCGAGTCCTGGCGCACCCCCAGGAACCGCACCTACGCGGACCTTCTCGCCGACGTGCACCAGGCGGCCAACGCCCTGCACCAGCTAGGAGTGCGCCGCCACGACACCGTCGCGCTGCTCTCCCCGAACTGCGACGAACTCGTCACCGCGCTCCTTGCCGCCCAACTCGCCGGCATCGTCACCCCCGTCAACCCGGCGCTCGCCGGTGACCACGTGGCCGAGCTGGTCCGCCGGGCCGGTGCCCGCGTGGTCATCACCGCCTCCCCGGAGCTGGACCCCGGCGCGTTCGCCACCGGCGCCGCACTCGCCCGCCAGGGCCTGGTGGACCACGTGCTCGTCCTGGGCCCCACCGCCGACCGGCAGGAGCCCGCCGCGCTGCCCACCATGGAGAACGCCGTCGTGGCCCGCCTCTGCGACGTCGCGGCAGACCGCCCGCGCGACCGGTTCGTCGGCGAGCCACCCACGGCCGCCGACCTCGCCGCCTTCTTCCACACCGGCGGCACGACCGGGGCGCCCAAACTCGCCGCCCATACACACACCAACGAGGTCACCGACGCCTGGATGATCGCGGCCAACTCCGTCCTGGACGAGGACTCGGTCGTCTTCGCCGCCCTGCCGCTGTTCCACGTCAACGCACTCGTCGTCACCCTGCTCGCGCCGCTGCTGCGCGGCCAGCAGGTCGTGTGGGCCGGACCGCTGGGATACCGCGACATCACGCTGTACGCGGAGTTCTGGCGCATCGTCGAGCACTACCGGATCGCCGCCATGAGCGCCGTGCCCACGGTGTACGCGGTCCTCGCGACGTGTCCGGTCGACGGGGCCGACATCGGCTCGATGCGGTGCGCGATGGTCGGCGCCTCCGCGCTGCCCGACGGCGTGCGCACCGACTTCGAGGCGGCGACCGGAATTCCGCTGCTGGAGGGATACGGCCTGACCGAGGCGACCTGCGCCAGCGTCCGCGGGTTCCTGGAGGTCCCCCGGCCCGGTTCGGTCGGCCGGCGGCTGCCGTACCAGGACATCAGGATCGTCGACCCGGCCACAGCCGAGGAACGGCCGGGCGGTGAGGTGGGCGCCATCCTCATCAGCGGGCCCACGGTCTTCCCCGGATACGTCCAGGGCCGCGACGGGGACGGGTACCTGATCAGCAGTCAGGGCAGGGTGGCCGACGGCTGGCTGGACACCGGCGACCTCGGCTACCTCGACGAGGACGGCTTCCTCCACCTCACCGGGCGCGCGAAGGACCTGATCATCCGGGGCGGCCACAACATCGACCCCCGGGTGATCGAGGACGCCCTGCTCGCGCACCCCGCGGTCACCGGGGCCCAGGCCGTCGGACAGCCGGACCGGCGGGCGGGGGAGGTACCGGTGGCGTACGTCACGATCGCCGACACCACGGTGACCGAGGACGACCTCCTCGCCTGGGCCGCCGCGCACGTCGGCGAGGCAGCCGCCGCACCCAGGGCCGTCCGCGTCCTCGACGCGCTCCCCGTCACCGCGGTCGGCAAGCCGTACAAACTTCCCCTGCGAGCCGACGCCGCCCGCCGCGTACTGACCGACGCCCTGGCCGGCATCGACGACGTGGCAGGCGTCGGCGCCGAGGCCGACTCCGGGTCGGTGGCGGTCACCGTCACGCTGCGCCCCTCGGCGCCCGCCGCCGTGAGGGCCGAAGTCGAGCGCCTGGTCGGCAACTTCGCCGTTCCCTGCCGTATCACCGGACCGCAGCGAGAGGAGAGCTGAGGCACTCCCGCCCGCGAATCGGCCGTATCCGGGGCGTCCTTATTCGACCTTGACGAGGGTGACCCGCATGGACGGCCGGCAAGCGGCTCCGTCGTCGGTGCGCTCGTGAGGACGCTCCGCGATGCGGCTGCGTACACGTCGGAGGTTGTTCGTGCCGGGACCCTTGCCCGGACTCCCGAGCGTCGGCGTGCTCCGTGCCCCGGTTGAGGGCCGCCACGCGCGAGTAGTGGCGCAATTCGATGCCCGAACTCGCCAAATCCGGACCTGAAGTCGTCTAGACCTCCCCTTGAGCCTTGAACCCCCGCGTCCGGGTCTGCTTGGCTGACGGACCAACGGCCGCCGACCGGCGGCACATAGGGGGAATGGTTTTTGTGCTGGGCCGGCACGGGGGCATGGACGCGCCCTGCGACAGCGGTGTGCGCCCCGCCGGGTCGACCGCGGTCGGGGCCGATGAACGGGGATCGGACACCGCGGCGTCGTTACCCGCGCGGCGGACGCGACGGGCGAACGTCCCGGAGCCTGCCGTCCGTATCGACTCCGCCCCGCCGCTGAGCGCGCGGGCGACGCATCCCGGCCTCGCACACCACTCATCCCCTTCATGCAGACCAGGGGAAGGTGCATGAGGAACTTCCGGCTGCTCGTCCTGGGCAACGGCATCTCGGCGTACGGCAGTTACCTGAACATGGTGGCGCTGAACGTCTTCGTCTACGACGCCACGGGCAGCGCGCTGGCCGCAGGCCTCTTCATGGCCGTACGCCTGGCGACGAGTGTCGTGTCGGGCTGGGTGAGCGGGCGTCTCGTCTCGGCCTACGACCGCAAGCGCCTGATGGTCGGCGCCGACCTGTGCCAGGCCGTGGCGCTGCTGACACTGCTGCTCGCACCGGACGCGACCCGCGTGGGGCTGCTCTACGTCCTCGCCGTGGTCACCGGCGGCTGCTCGACGCTCTCCCAGGTGGCCCTGCGCAGCAGCATCCCGGAGATCGTCGGGGCGGAGCACCGAGTGCGCGCCAACGGGCTGCTGGTGACCGGGCGTTCACTCGCGATGATCGCCGGGTTCGCCTCGTCGGGCGTGGTGGTCGCGCAGCTCGGCTACTCCGCGGCGTTCGCCCTGGACGCCGCGTCCTTCCTGATCTCGGCGACGGTGCTGTTCCTGCTGCCCGTACGCACCAGGGCGGTGAAGAAGGATGACGCCGGCGCCGGCTCCGCTGAGTCCTCCGGGGCCGCGCGCTGGACGGCGCGCATGCTGCTGGCCACGGCGCCGCTGCTGATGGCGATGATCGCCATCAGGGCGGTGGACGGGCTGGGCTCCTCCTCCCACAACGTCGCCCTTCCCATCTACTCCAGCAGCCTGGACCCCGACCATCCGGCCACGTTCATCAGCCAGTTCTGGGCCACCTGGGCCATCGGCAACATCGTCGCCCAGCAGGTGATCGGGCGGGTCACCAAGAAGACCGGGCGCACGCCCGGGGAGCGGGCGTTCGCGCTCGGCGCCTGTGTGATGTCGGCCGGGTTCATCGTGGTCTTCAGCGGGCTGCCGACCCTGCCCGCGGTCATCGCCGCGCTCGTCGCCGGCGCCGCCGACGGGTTCACCGAGATCGTCTACGTGTCGCGGCTGCAGGCCGCCCCGGACGAGCAGCGCGGCCGCCTCTTCGGGCTCTCCGCCTCGGCCGAGAACGCCGGCTTCGGCCTCGGCATGCTCGTGAGCGGCGCCCTGCTGGAGACGTTCTCGCCACTGCAGGTCGTGGCCTCCTTCCACGGCCTCGCCATCGTCCTCTGCGGGACGCTGCTCCTGCTGCTTCTGCGCCGGGGCGTCCCACGTGACCATGTCGCTGCGGAAACGATCAGCCAGGACAAACCGACGGTGACGGAGGGACGCAGCTGATGACCACGAACGACCCCGACCCGCGGATGGCCGTCGTCGGCATGGCCTTCCGGCTGCCCGGCGCGAACACGCCCGAGGAGTTCTGGCGTGTCATCCGTGACGGCACGGACTGCATCACCCGGTTCACGGACGAGGAGCTCGACGCCGCCGGCGTACCCGCCGAGGAGTACCGGGCGGCTGACTTCGTCGGCGCCTCCGGGGTGCTGGACGACATCGCCGGTTTCGACGCCCAGCACTTCGCGATGAGCGCCCGCGAGGCCAAGATCACCGATCCCCAGCACCGCATGCTCCTGGAGTGCGCCCAGCACGCCCTGGAGAACGCCGGCTACCCGGACGAACGGGACGGCAGCCGCGTCGGCGTGTACGCCAGCACCGGATATCACCTGTACACCCTGCAGAACTACCTCCTCAACAACGTCCTGCCCAGCCAGGCCGCCTCCGACTGGATGGCCGGCATGCAGATCACCGTCGGCAACTACGCCGACTTCACCGCCACCCGGATCGCCTACCGGCTGGGCCTCACCGGCCCCGCGGTCAACGTCCAGACGGGCTGCTCCAGTTCGCTGGTCGGCGTGCAGGCCGCCGCGCAGTCCCTGCTCCTGGGCGACTGCGACATCGCCCTCGTCGGCGCCACCGCCGTGCATGTGCCGCAGGTCGTCGGCTACCGCTACGTCAAGGGCTCGATCCTCTCCAAGTCCGGCCGCCTGCGCGCCTTCGACGCCGGAGCCGACGGCACCGTCGGAGGAACGGGCGTCCTGGCCGTCGTACTGAAGAGGCTGGGCCGGGCGGTCGCCGACGGCGACACGATCCACGGGGTCGTCCGCGGCTGGGGGATCAGCAACGACGGCGCCGACAAGAAGGCGTTCACCGCCCCGAGCGCCCGGGGCCAGCGCGCGGCCGTCCGCCAGGCCCTGCGGCGCGCCGGCGTCGGCGCGGACAGTATCGGTTACCTGGAGACCCACGGCACCGGCACGCTCAAGGGCGACCCGATCGAGTTCGACGGCGCCACCGGCGCCTACCGCGAGGACACCGACCGCACCGGCTACTGCGCCCTCGGCTCGGCCAAGGCCAACATCGGCCACCTCGACGCGGCCTCCGGACTCGCCGGACTCGTCAAGACCCTGCTGGTCCTGAAGCACGGCGTCATCCCGCCGATGGCGAACTTCAGCGAGCCCAACCCCGCCCTCGACCTCGACCACAGCCCCTTCTACATCCCCGGCACCGCCCGGCCCTGGCCCGAGAGCGACGTGCCCCGCCGAGCGGGCCTCACCTCGCTCGGCGTCGGCGGCACCAACGTCCACCTGATCCTGGAACAGGCCCCCGAACCCGCTCCCCGGACCGACGCCGCCGCACCCGCGGACGTGCTGCTGGTCTCCGCGAGCAGCGAGGCCGCCCTCGCGGACAACGCCCGCGCCTTCCGTGACCGGTTACGGCAGCAGCCGGGGCCCCACCTGGCGGACCTGGTCACCACCGCCGCCCTCGGCCGCGTCCACGGCCGCCACCGGCTCGCAGTCCGTGGCACCACCCCGACCGCTCTCGCCGACGCCCTTGACGCCTTTCTCGCCGGAACGGCCGGGGCGACGGCCACGGCGGGGACGACGCCGGCGGAGGGCCACGCGCGCGTGGCGTTCCAGTTCACGGGGCAGGGCAGCCAGTACGCGGGTATGGCCGACGCCCTGTACGAGCGCTTTCCGGTCGTACGCGAGGTCCTCGACGCCTGCGACGACCACTACCGCGACCTCACCGGCGACTCACTGCTCGCCGCGCTGCGAACGGCAGACGCATCGGGGGAGGGGACACCGGAGCACACGCCCGACGGGCCGTTCGCAGGCACCGACACCGCGCAGCCCGCGCTGTTCGCCCTCCAGTGCGCCCTCGTCCGGCTCTGGCGCGACACCGGCGTCGAACCGTACGCCGTCACCGGGCACAGCGTCGGGGAGTACGCCGCGCTGCACGCGGCCGGAGCCCTCTCACTCCACGACGGTCTGCGTCTCACCACCGAACGCGGCCGGCTGATGCAGCAACGCTGCGCCCCCGGCGCGATGGTGGCCGCGGCGCTGGACCGGGCGGCGGCCCTCGCCCTGGCCGCCGAAGTGCCCGGCCTGGAACCGGCCGTGACCAACGGAGAACGCGCACAGGTGCTCGCCGGGCCGGTCGAGGCCGTGGAACGGGCGTGTGCCCTGCTGGACGAGCGCGGCACGCCGGGCCGGCGGCTGACGGTGACCCGTGCCTTCCACACCGCTCTGATGGAACCGATGCTGGAGGAGTTCCGGAAGATCCTCGACGACGTCGACTTCCGTCCGGTACGGATCCCGTTCGTCAGCGCCCTCGACGGAGTGACCCGCCCACCCGGCTGGACCCCGGACGCCGACTACTTCCTACGGCACACCCGCGAGCCCGTCCGTTTCGACGAGGCGCTCCGCGGCATCGGCGCCGGGCTGCCCGACGCCCTGCTGGAGATCGGGCCGCACACCACCCTCAGCGGCCTGTCGCGCCGGGCGCTGCCCACCGTGCAGTCCCTCCCGTCGTCGCGGCGCGGCGCCGGGCTCGGCGCCCTGTGGGGTGCGGCGGCGGGGCTGCACTGCGCCGGGGCGGACGTCGGCTGGCGGGTCCTGCTGGCCGGCAGCGGTGGCAGGCGTGTCCCGCTGCCCGGATACCGGTTCCAGCACAAGAACCACTGGACAGGGCCGGAGTTGACGGCCCTCAGCACAGGAACACCAGCGAGTAAGGGAGCCGAAGTGGTTCAGCAAGAGGCAGCGGTCGCGCGCGTACTCCACAGCATCGTCGAGGCGACGGCCCGGCACCTCGGCGAGGAGCCGGCGGCGATCGTCGGCGACGCGTCCTTCTTCGACCTCGGCGCCGACTCGCTGCAGATGATCAGCGTGCTGCGGGAGCTGGAGCAGGAGCATCGGGTCAAGGTGACGATGCGGCAGCTGTTCGAGGAGACGGGCACGCCGCGGCGGCTCGCCGAGTTCATCGTCGCCCGGATGCCGGGGACGACAGGCGGGACGGCACCGGTCGAATTCCCGGCGGCGCGGGCCGGGTCGGCACAGCCGGTCACTCCCGAAGCTCCCGCTCGCGAGCCCGCTCCGGAGCCCGTCGCACCCCAGCCCCTCGCGCCGCCCAGCGTTGCCGCACCTGCACCCACACCTCCACCCGCGCCGGTTCCCGCACCCGCGCCCGCCATGACCGCGCCCGCCACCCCCGCACCCGCCCCCGAGTACGCGACCCGCGAGGAGCTGGAGGACCTCGCCCGCAAACTCCAGCAGATATCCCAGATACAGCTGCAGATGATGTCCCAGCTCTCCCAGTTGCTCGCCCTCCAGACGGCCTCGGTGACCGAGCGGCTCAACGGCAAGGTGGCCAAGTGACCGGGCTGCACGGCATATCCGCCGCACTGGACCAGGACCTGGCGGCGATGACGGAACTCTCACAGCGCATCGCCGAGCAGATGGGCGGAGCCGGCGCCTCCGTCCCGGAGCAGCGGTCGCCGGAGGCACCGCGCGTCCACGGACCGCGCGTGACGGTCGCGAAGACCTCCGGGATGGTGCGGGACCTGTCACCGCACTCCCAGCAGGAGCACCTCGCCGATCTCGTACGCCGCTACACCGCAAGGACCCCGACCTCCAAGCGGATCGCCCAGCGCTACCGCCGCGTCCTGGCCGACAGCCGTGCCGTCGTGGGCTTCCGCAGCGGCACGAAGGAGATGCTGTACCCGATCGCGGGCCACCGGGCGAGCGGGGCACGGCTCCAGGACGTCGACGGCAACGAGTACGTCGACATCACGATGGGCTTCGGCGTCCTCCTTTTCGGTCACGAACCCGACTTCGTCACCGAGGCCGTGCGCGAGCACCTGTCCCGGGGCATCCAGCTCGGCCCGCGCAACGTCGAGACCGGCGAGGCGGCGGAACTCCTCGCCGAACTGACCGGCCTGGAGCGGGTCGCCTTCGCCAACTCCGGTACGGAGGCCAACTCCGCGGCCATCCGCCTCGCCCGCGCCGCGACCGGCCGCGACAAGATCGTCACCTTCCTGGGCGCCTACCACGGCCACGCCGACAACGTCCTCGGCCGCGCCTCGGGCAGCGGCACCGACCAGGTCACCGTGCCCGTCTCCCGAGGCATCCCGCAGGCTTCGGTCTCCGATCTGCTGGTCCTCGACTACGGCACCGACGCCGCCCTGGAGGCGATCGCCCGGCACGCCGACGACATCGCCGCGGTCGTCGTGGAGCCGGTGCAGAGCAGACACCCCTCCCTGCGGCCCGTCGAGTTCGTACGGAAGCTGCGCGAGCTGACCGGCCGCCACGGCATCGTGCTGCTCTTCGACGAGATGCTGACCGGCTTCCGCCCCGCCCCGCGCGGCGCGCAGGAGCTGTACGGCGTCACACCCGACCTCGCCACGTACGGCAAGCTGCTCGGCGGCGGCTTCCCCATCGGGGCCATCGCCGGCCGCGCCGACATCATGGACGGCGTCGACGGCGGGCACTGGTCCTACGGCGACGACAGCTACCCGCCCGCCGACACCACGTTCTTCGGCGGCACGTACATCCAGCACCCGGTGTCGATGGTCGCCGCGCGCGCCGTGCTGACCCACCTCAAGGAGCACAGCCCGCACCTCCAGGAGCGGCTCAACGCGCGTACCGCCGAACTGGCCGCGACGCTCAACGGCTTCTTCGAGGCCGAGGAGTTCCCGCTGCGGATGAGCCACTTCGGCTCCCAGTTCCGCTTCGAGCACCGCGCCGACATGGAGCTCCTCTACCACCACCTGATGCTGCGCGGCGTGCACGTCTGGGAGTGGCGCAACTTCTTCCTGTCCACCGCGCACACGGACGGTGACATCGAGTTCGTGGCGGACGCCGTACGGGATTCGCTGCGCGAGCTGCGGACGGCGGGCTTCTTCCCGGGCGGGCGGCCGGTTGCGCCGAAGGCCGCGCCACCCGAACCGAAACCGGCACTCGCACCGGCCCGGGCCGCGGAACCGAAACCGGCTGTTCCCGCGGCGCCCCCCGCCCCGGTCGCCGCCATGGCCTGGAACGCCGCAGCCGTCACCGACTCCCGCACCGCACCCGTGAGCGAACCCGCCGCCCGCACCACCGACTTCAGCGTCTACTTCTTCGGCGACTACCCGCAGGAGGCCTCCGGGCCGGGCAAGGGCGGCCAGTACGAACTGCTCATGGACGTCGCCCGGTTCGCCGACCGGCACGACTTCCATGCGCTGTGGATGCCCGAGCGCCACTTCCACTCCTTCGGCGGCCTCTTCCCGAACCCCGCCGTGCTCGCCGCCGCGCTGTCCCGGGAGACCGAACGCATCCGGCTCAACGCCGGCTCCGTCGTCCTGCCGCTCCACGACCCCATCCGGGTCGCCGAGGAGTGGTCGATGGTGGACAACCTCTCCGGCGGGCGTGTCGGCATCGGCGTCGCCAGCGGCTGGAGCGCCAAGGACTTCGTGTTCTTCCCCGACCGTTTCGGCCGGCACAAGGAGCTGATGTACGAACAGCTGGAGGAGGTAAGGAAGTTCTGGCGCGGCGAACCCGTGCGCCGGGCCAGTGGGGCCGGCGAGGCCGAGGTACGCCTCTTCCCGCGTCCGGTGCAGGACGCCCCGCCCATGTACACCGCAGTGGTCGGCAACCCCGCCTCCTTCGAACTCGCCGCCCGTCACGACCTGGGCATCGTCACCAACCTGATGACCCAGAGCGTCGAACAGCTCCGGGAGAACATCGCCCGCTACCGGCGTACCCGGGCCCAGCACGGCCTGGACCCGGACGCCGGGCGGGTGGCGGTCCTGCTGCACACCTACCTCGCGGCCGACCACGACGTCGCGCGGACCGAGGCGTACGAACCGCTGTCCCGCTATATGCGCGCGTCCCTGTCCGTGTTCAGCGGCGTCACCAACAGCCTCGGACACAACGTCGACCTGGCCGAGCTGAGCGAGGACGACCTGGACACGGTGTTCCGCCGGGCCTACGGCCGTTACTGCGACCAGCGCGCCCTGATCGGCACGGTGGACAGCGTCCGCCCGGTGGTGGACGCGGTGACCGCGGCGGGCGCCGACGAGATCGTCGCCCTCGTCGACTTCGGTGTCGCCCCGGACGACCTGCGCGAGGGCCTGCCACACCTGGACGCGCTGCGCCGCACATACCGGCGGACAGCTGTTTCCGCCCCTGCCGACGCGCCGCTGTCGCCCGGCCAGGAACGGATCTGGTTCCTGGAGCGCCTGCTCCCGGGCCGTACCGCCTACAACGAGGTCAAGGCGATCCGCCTAGAAGGCCCTCTCGACGTACCCGCACTACGTGCGGCACTGCGCGGCCTCGTCGCCCGGCACGAGGGGCTCCGCACGGTCTTCCGGGAGAGCGGAGGGGAGCCACGACAGGTGGTGCGGGCGGCGCCGGTCGAGCCCGACTTCGAGGTCCTCGACGGCACCAGCAACCCGCGGACCGCGCTCGGCGACGTCCTGGCCGCGGAGAGCGCACGCCGCTTCGACCTGGCGGACGGACCGCTGTTCGTCACCCGGTTGGTCAGGCTCGCCGAGGCGGAACACGTCCTCGTGCTGTCCCTGCACCACATCGTGGTCGACGCGGCCTCCGCCACGGTCCTCGCCCGCGACCTCTCCGCGCTCTACCGCGCCGAACGCGACGGCACCACCCCCGACCTGCCCCCGCTCACCTGGAGCTACGCCGACCACGCCAGGGAGCAGGCGGCGTCCGCGAACAGCCCCGAGGCCGACGAGGACCTGGCCTACTGGCGCCGCACCCTCGACGGCGACCTGCCCGTCCTCGCCCTGCCCACCGACCGGCCGCGCCCGCCGACGATGACCTCCAACGGCCGGGCGGTCTTCCACACGCTCGACGCGGAACTCTCCGGACGGCTGCGGGAGTTGAGCCGCGCCCGCCGCAGCACCCTGTTCATGACCCTGCTCGCCGGCTACGGGGCGATGCTGCACCGGATCACCGGGCAGACGGACATCGTCGTCGGCACCCCGATCTCGGACCGGCCCGAGCGGGCCGAGCAGGTGCTCGGCTTCTTCGTGAACACCCTCGCGCTGCGCCTCGACCTGTCCGGCGATCCGGCGTTCGGCACCCTGCTGGACCGCGTGCGCACGGTCGCTCTCGACGCGTACGACCACGCGCGCGTGCCCTTCGAGACAGTGGTGCGCGAGCTCGCCCCGTCCAGGGCGGTCGACCGGACACCGGTGTTCCAGGCGTTCGCGGAGTTCCAGCGTGCCGAACCGTTCCGCTTCGACCTGCCCGGCATCGAGACCACCCCGCTGGACGCCGGCCCGGACAAGTCCCTGACGGACCTCACGGTCTACTTCACGGACCAGCCCGAGGGCATCCGCTGCCACCTGGAGTACAACACCGACCTCTTCGACCAGGAGACGGTCGACGATTTCTTCGCCACCTTCCGGACACTGCTCGCCGCAGCGGTCGACACCCCTGACACTCCGCTGTCCCGGCTCGCCCCGGCGGCCGTCGGCACCGCCGCCGACGGGGAGCCCGTTCCGAGGTCCTGGCGGCACGGCCCGTCCCGCCCGCCGGCGGACACCACCGTCCACGATCTGGTCGCCCGGCAGGCGGCCGCCCGGCCGCACAGCACTGCCGTGATCAGCGCCGACACCCGGCTGACGTACCGCGAACTGAACGACCGGGCCGAGCAGTTGGCAGCCGCCCTGCGGGAGCGGCCCGCCACGGACGGCGGTGCCGAGGTCGTGGCGCTGTGGCTGCCGCGCTCCGTCGACCTCGTCGTCGCCATGCTCGCCGCACTCAGAGCGGGCCGCGCCTACGTGCCGCTGGATCCGTCCCTCGGCCGGGTGCGCGCCGAGCAGGTCATCGCCGAGTGCGGGGCGCGGACCGTGGTGTCGGCACCTGCCGGGGCGGCCGCTCTGAAGCTGCCGCCGGGCGTGACCGTCGTACCCCCCGACGCGACAGCGACCGCGACCGCACCCCACCCGCCGCGCCCCGCGTCCGCCACCGACAACCAGTCCCCGTGCTGCGTCATCTACACCTCGGGCAGCACCGGCACACCCAAGGGCGTGGTGCTGGCGCACCGCGCGGTCGTCGACCTGTGCGAGTGGCACCACCGGCGTTTCGCGTTCACCTCGGCCGACCGCAGCGCCGTCGTGTGCAGCCAGAGTTTCGACGCCTCGATCCTGGAGATCTGGCCGGCACTGACCGCGGGAGCGTCGGTCACCATCGCCGAGGAGGAAGTCCGCAGGGACCCGCTGTCCCTGGCCCGGTGGTACGCCGGCGAGCGCGTCACCTTCTCCATCCTCCCCACCGCCCTGGGCGAACAGTTGCTGCGGCTGCCTCCGCACGAGCAGCCGCACCTGCGTCACCTCCTGCTGGGCGGAGACGTACTGCGCACCAGGCCGCGCCCCGAGGCGCCGTACGAGACGGTGAACGTCTACGGGCCCACCGAGACCACCGTGCTGTGCACCACGGAAACCGTCGCCGCGCACAGCGACGACCCCGCCCGTCCGATCGCGATCGGACGCCCGGCCGACAACGTACGGCTGAGCGTGCTCGACGAGTCGGGCAGCCCGGTGCCCGTCGGCACGGTGGGGGAGTTGTACGTCGGCGGACCGGGCGTGGCCCTCGGCTACCTCCACCGCCCCGAACTCACCGCCGAGCGGTTCCTGCCGGACCCGGACGGCGGCCCGGACGCGCGCAGGTACCGCACCGGCGATCTGGTCCGCTGGACCGGCGACGGGACGCTGGAGTTCTGCGGCCGGGCCGACGACCAGGTGAAGATCCGGGGCTTCCGGGTCGAGCCGGAGGAGGTCTCCCGCACGCTCAACGCCCTGGACGGCGTGGGCGAGGCGGCCGTGCTGGCCCGGCGCAACGATCGCGGGGACGCGTACCTCGCGGCCTATGCCGTCCCCGCCGACCTGATCGGCGATGCGGCCGACGACCGGCAGGCCTATGCCGATCTGCTGGCCGAGGAACTGGCGGCCCGGCTCCCGGAGTACCTCGTGCCGCGCGCCTGGCGGGTCCTGCCCGCGCTGCCCGTGAGCGGCAACGGCAAGCTGGACCGCTCCGCGCTGCCGGCACCCGACCTCGTCACCTCGGTACCGACCCGCACACCGAGTGCCGACGGCGAGACTCCCACTGCCGGTCACCCGACGGGCATCGAGCGACGGGTACGGGAGCTGTGGGCCGAAGAGTTCGGCATCGACGCCGACGGCATCGCGGCCGACGCCTCCTTCTTCGACCTGGGCGGCCACTCGATCACCGCGATGCGGCTGGTCAACCGGGTCCGGGAGGACTTCGCCACCGAGTACCCGATGCTGAGCTTCTACCAGGAGCCGACGCTACGGGCCATGACGGCCCAACTGGCCGCGGCGGCGGGCGAGACGGCGGAGCCGGAACCCGCGAACGCCTCACCCGAGGCCGACGACGACGAACCCGGCACGGTGGAGCACCGCGCTCCCGCCACCGTGCAGCAGTCCCGCTTCGCCACCGTGCACGCCGACCACCGGCTCCCACAGGTCTTCAACGTAGCCCTGCGGATCACCCTCACCGGCGATCTGGACGTGCCGGCCCTGCGCACCGCCCTGGCCGGGCTCGTCGAGCGGCACGAGGGGCTGCGGACCCGCCTGGCCCGCAGCGGCGACGGCTGGGAGCAGCAGGTGTTGCGGGCCCGCCCGGTGGAGCTGCCGGTGGGGGACCTGACCGGGCTGCCCGCGGGGGAACGGCAGGCTGCCCTGGACCGGGCCAGTTCCGAGGCGGCGGAGACGCCACTCGACCCCACCGGCGGGACTCCGATGGCGCTGCGCCTCCTGCGCACCGGCGAGAGCAACTGGACACTGCTCCTCGTCCTGCACCACTCCGCCTGCGACGGATGGTCCGTCAGCCTGCTCCTGAAGGAACTCGCCGCGCTCTACGGCTCGGCCGTGAAAGGCGAGTCCCACGCCCTGCCGCCCGTGCAGTGCCAGCCCGTGGCATACGCCCATTGGCAGCAGGATCAGGTGGACGAGGCCGCCGAGGAGCGGAAGCTGCAGTTCTGGCTGCGCGAGCTCGACGGAGTGCCGTTCTCCGTCGACCTGCCGCTGGACCGGCCCCGGCCGCAGAGCGCGAGCGGACGGGGCGGCGCCGTGATGTTCACCGTTCCGGCCGAGACACGGGCCGCCGTGGAGCGGCTGGCAAGACAGCGGGGGACGACGCCGTTCGTGGTCACGGCCGCGGCGCTGGGCCGGATGCTCGCGCGGAAGTCCGGGCAGTCCGACGTCGTGTTCAACGTCTCCTACGCCAACCGTGAGCGCCGCGCGTTCGAGTCCCTGCTGGCCTGCACGGTCACCGGCTTCGCGCTGCCGGTGCGTCAGGGTGTGGCGGGTTCCTTCGCGACCCTGACGGACCAGGTCGCCCGTACGACCGTGGAGTGCATGGACCAGCCCCTGCCGGTGCGCCGGATCGCCCCGGCGATGCGGGAGCGCAAGGGCGTCGACGTGCCGGACCAGCTGGACGTCGGCTTCGCCTACCAGAGCTCTCTGGACGCGGAGGTCGAACTGCCCGGGCTGACCACGGCCATCGAGGACCTCGCGCCCGCCGCGGCCCGCACGGAACTCACCTTCGGGCTCGTCCCGGCCGGCGACGAACTGAAGGGCTTCGTGGAGTACTCGGCCGACCTGTGGGACCGCGCCACCATCGAGGGCTGGACGCGCGACTACGTCGCTCTGCTGAGCGAGGAGGTCGACCGGGCGCTCGGGGGGTGACGCCCGTCCGTGACGCCGCCCCCGCACCGCGCCGGCCCGGCGCGTGGGTCGGCGTCACGGACGCTCACGCGGCGCTGCTGCTCCTCGGCATCCAGTGCCGGCACGTCACCTCGTGCTCGCTGCCGAGGCTCGTCCACCAGCGCTCGCAGCACGCGGAGTCGAGCTCCGCACGGACAATCGCCTCGGCGGCGTCGCCGGCGCGCCCGGCGCGTGCCGCCAACTCCAGGAGCCACCGCCGCTGTTCGCCGATCACGGTCTCCCGAACCACCGCGATGACCGGCACGAGACTGGCGGCGGCGAACAGGCACGCCGCCCACGCGGGCCCGTACCGGATTTCCAGGACCGAGGTCCAGGCCAGCCCCGCACTCGTGGCGATGTAGAGGACGCAGAGAAGGCGGCTGGAGCAGTTCATGGGCGTACACCGTCCTTGGGGCGGGATCGATACCCTTGTCCAACTACTGACGGCCCGTGTGGACTCGGGTGATTTATCCCACCGTGACCTGACAGCAGGCCTCGCCCCGGTCATGACGCGGCGCCGACCACGGCCTTTGCCTGGAACGCGGCCCGATAGGAGTGCGGCGTGGTGCCGACCACGCGGCGGAAGCGCTCACGGAACGCCGTCGGCGACCCGAACCCCGCCTGCCGTGCGATCCGTTCGATCGGATGGTCGCTGTTCTCCAGCAGATACTGGGCCCGCCGCACGCGCGCCCGCAGCAGCCACTGCAGCGGCGTGGTGCCGGTCTGCTCACGGAACCGGCGGCTGAAGGTGCGCTCGCTCATCCCCGAGCGCTCCGCCAACGCTGCCGAGGTGATCTCCCCGGCCAGGTTGTCCTCGATCCACTCCAGCAGGGGTTCGAGCGCCGAGCCGCGCGGCACCGGCGGATACTCGTGCACGATGAACTGCGCCTGTCCGCCCTCCCGTTCCAGCGGTACGACGGACATGCGTGCCGTGTGCGCGGCCACGGCGGAGCCCAGGTCCCGCCGGATCATGTGCAGACACATGTCCAGTCCCGCTGCGGCCCCGGCGGACGTGAGGATCCGCCCGTTGTCGACGTACAGCACGTCCGGTTCCACGTGGACGTCGGGGAAGCGCCGTGCGAGCTCGTCGGTGGCCATCCAGTGGGTGGTGGCACGCAGTCCGTCCAGCAGTCCGGCCTCGGCCAGGACGAAGGCGCCCACGCAGACGGATGCGATCCGGGTGCCCGCCCGGGCCGCCTCGCGCAGGGCCGCCACCACGCCGGGGGAGGGCGGTCCGGTCTCGTCGCAGCCCGGCACGATGATCGTGTCCGCGTCCTCCAGCCCGTCCAGCCCCCGTTCGATCCGCAGGGCGAAGCCCTCCGTGCGCACCTCCGGCGACTCGGCGCACAGCCGGACCCGGTAGGGACGGCGCCCGTCCGGCAGCCGTGTCCAGCTGAACATCTGGAACGGTGTCGCCATGTCGAACGGCACCACGTTGTCGAGAACAAGGATCGCCACGGTGTGCATGAGGGACACCCTAGGTGGATTCCCGCCACCGGCATAAGTGCAGGTGGCTCCGGTGACGTGTGGTGAAAGGGCGGACAGGGCGGTTGGCGAGAACCCGTTGGAAGCTGTCGTTTCAGCCCCTGTGCGATCACCCGGAAGATCCCTAGCGTGGGGCGGGTGACCAAGATCCTCCTCACCCTTCACGTCCTGGCCGCCATCATCGCGGTCGGTCCCGTCACCGTCGCGGCCAGCATGTTCCCCCCGGCCGCGCGCCGCGTCCCGGCGACCGACGGGGCGGTGGCGGTGGGCACCGTCCGGCTCCTGCACCGCATCTGCCGCGTCTACGGCGGCATCGGGGTGTCGGTCCCCGTGCTCGGCCTGGCCACCGGCCTGGCGATGGGAGTGCTGGGCAGCGGATGGCTCATCACGTCCATCGCCCTGACCGCCGCGGCCGCCGGCATCCTGATCGCCTTCGTCCTGCCCCGCCAGGAGGAACTCGTCGGCCAACTGAGCGCCGAGAAGCCCGTCGAGCGCTCGGCAACGGTTCAACTCGCCATGTTCACCGGCATCTTCAACCTCCTGTGGGCCACCGTCACGGTGCTGATGATCGTCCGGCCCGGTTCCACGACGGGCGCCTGACCCGGGGAGCGGGCAACGGGGAACGGGCGGCACCGCGACCACGCGTCGGGGTGGAACCGCCCGTTCGTCGTACGTCAAGCGCTCTGGCAGAATTCGTACTTCAGTGTGCGTCGGCGCCTAGACTCGACAGCCGTGCCCATCTGCACACAGGGCCACGACATGAAAGGCGCGTTGACGGGTGTTCCAGGATTCCCCCATTTACGACCGGCTCATCGCGGAGCGCGGCGACATCCCCACCCAGGTGCGCAGGGAGGCCGAACGCGTCAGCAGGGAAATCGAGTTCGCCATGCAGCCCCTACTGCAGTCCGGCGGCCACGCGCCCCCTCCCGGACGCCCCGCACCCCCCGCCCCGACCTGGCAGCGCAGCGCCCTGCCTCCGGGGCCGCAGTCGCTCTGAGCCCCGGACGGCCGGGCGGACCGGTCACGGCACCTTCGCGCTCGCCCCGTTGGCGTGCGACTGCTCCCCGGAGGCCGGCTGCGCGAGCCACTCGGCGATGGTGCGGGCGATCGGCTGGCCCGTGTCCACCTCGATGAACCCGAACTGCCCCGACTGGTTGCACTCCAGGAACCACCACGTCCCGTCGGCGTCCTCGACGAAGTCGAAGGCGCCGTAGGCGAGTTCCGCGTCCCTCAGATAGGTGCGGACGCCCTCGGCCACACGCGGCGCGACCTCGACGGGACACCACGGCGCGTCGGACTCGGCGAAGCGGACGTCCACCTCGGCCTCGGCACCGGTCGCCTTGCGGGCCGCCAGCAGCTGCTCGCCCACCGCGGTCAGACGGATGTCGGCACGCTTGGCCACGCGCCGCTGCAGGAGCGTGGGCCCGAACGCGACAGCGGAGAAGTCCGCGTCCGGCCCCACCCGGCTGGTCGGCACCGCGCGCGGCGGATCCTGTGGATGCGCGCCGGACACCGGCTTGACCACCAGATCCGGGTACCGGGCGGCGAACTCACGGGCGGCCTGCGGGAAAGTCGTGATCAACGTGGCCGGAACGGGCAGACCGCAGCGCTGCGCCAGCCGCAGCTGCCAGGGCTTGTAGCGAGCCCGGCGCGCCGCGTCGGGGTGGTTCATCCAGCGCACGTCACAGCCGCGCAGCATGCCGTACAGCGCCTGCTCCGCCTCCTGCGTCAGCCAGGCGGAGGGCACGGCAGCCCGCGCCGCCGCGGCCCCCGGCCTGCGCATCCAGATCGACCGCAGGCCGTTGACGCTCACCAGCCGTCCCGCGGACGACAGATGGCCACGGAAAGAGCCGTGCACATACTCGCCCGACAGGGCGACCCCGTCGGTCACGTCGGCGGGATCGAGCCGGACCACCGGAACGCCGGACGCGTTCAGGTGCACGACCACCATGTCCGCCGTCACGTCCTCTTCGTTGGTCACAATCAAGACCGTCATCGTCGGCGACCTGCGTTCAGTCGTCGAAGTGGGTCTTCGAGCCCGCCGTGGATGTCGTGGTCCCCAACTCCCGCAAGAGCGCGTGATCACAGGCGGCTATTCGCCCGTCACGCAGCACGTTCAACTGCAGACCGGAGTCGTAAGCATATGCAGAGGTGACCTCCAACTCCGCTGCCGGCCGTGCATAGTTGAGCGCGAACGGTTGCATCGTCTCTCCCTCACAGGTGCTGCTCCGATCGAGCTTGGTCACCCAGGGGCGTCCTTCGGCCCGCCGACGCCCTTCGGTTTCCACTTACTTAAACGAATCGAACGAGTGATTGGTTTCCTTACTTTCTGTAATCAACGGCGTCCGGCGGTCCCGCATCGGGAGAACGGCGCAGGGTACGCAGTGCCAGCAAGAGCACGCCGATGTCGTCCAGATACACCGGATCGGGCATCAGATCGGTGGGCAGCACGAAGTACAGAACCGCGCCCCAGAACACCCAGCGCGGCCCCGTCGGCAGCCCGGCACGCCGCATCACACGCCGGGTCCGCACGAGCCGCGCCAGTACCCAGACGGCGACGGCGAGCACGACGGCCGCGAGGGCCACGACGACGACGATCACCGCGGTGGTCGACTCCATGGACCCTCCTCTGCCGGCGGCGCGCACCATGTGCACCTGCCGGTCGGATTCCCCCTTGCGGCCTGTGCATTGCATGGCAGCGCTCACTCGGCCGCACCCCGTCACCCGTCAGGACGGAAGACGCACCGATCGGCCCGGTCACCTGCTCGCGCGGGCGCACGATCTGTCCACCCGCGCGCCGAAGCGAGCCCGCGGGACGCAGTACGCCCCACCCGCTGATCCGGCGCAGCCGTCCTACGCCCCGCGGCGGCCCGGGATCTGCGGCTGCTCCTCGACGGCCTTGCCCTCCTGCGCGTCCCCCGACTCGGCCGCCGGCCGGCGTGTCCGGGTGGAGACCTTGAGGCGCTCGAAGGTCCGGGTCAGCTGCTGGAGCGGGGACGCCGCCGGGGACGCGGGGGTCTCGGGGCGGCTCTCGGGCGCGGCGTCGGCGGACTCCCGGTAGGCGGCCAGCGCGGCGTGCGCCTGCTCGGCGGCCTCCCGGTACAGATCGCGGGACTTCGTCATCGCCTCCAGCGCCTCGGCGTACATCGCCACGAGCTTGCGCTCGCGATCGAGCTCCTCCTCGAGCGTCAGCAGCCGCCAGTCCTCCCGCAGGGCGGTGAGCGCCTCCTCGGCGCCGTCCGGCAGTGGGCGCGACAGGGCGGCGAACCGCGTCACGGCGTGAATGAGCTCGGCCGGTTCGGTGCCGTCGAGGAAGACGCTGCGTACGGCGAAGTCGTCCGCGTCGTAGTCGGACGGCGCCGGACTGCCGGGCAGTACCACGGCGCCCCCGCGCGGCACCTGCACGCCGAGGTCCCGCAGGGCCCAGTTCACGACGCGCAGTTGGCTGGGGGCGGCACGGTGCTCGACCAGCCGGTGCCGCAGGCCCGGCGGCAGCATCCCGGCCAGCGGCGTGCGGCCGCGCTGGTCCGTGGTCATGGCCTCGTGGACGACCACATGGATGCTCCAGCCGTCACGGGCGGAGTCCCGCAGGAGCTGCCGTACGGCCTTGTCGTCCGAAGGCAGGGGGTTGATGTCCGTCAGGCGCAGGTCCGAGACCGGCGTGTGGTCCCAGGTCGCGTCGGGCTCCTGCGGCCAGAACAGGGCGGCCGGCGACGGCCACCGGGGGTCCCACGGCGCCTCCGCCTCCGCTGCCAGTATCCAGTCCTGGCCGCTGCCGGAGTCGTGCTCGACGGTCAGCCGGGCGCGCACGGTCACCGACCCCGCGACCCGCCATCTGGCCTCGAAGATCCACTCCTGGGCGCCCTCGGTCTCGGGCAGTTCCAGGAAGTCGTCGATGGTCCGGCTGTCCTTGAGCCGGCGCAGGCTGAGCCGGAGTACCTCTTCCGCGGCGGGCCCGAGATGTCGGCCACGGGCCAACCACACCGAGGGGGGAGTCGTGGGGCGGGGGCTGGAGGAGCTGGGCATGGGGTCCATCTGTGGGCGGGAGCGCGTGCTCGTATCAGTATCGTCGCCGCAGATGACTGCCCGCCGGGCGGGGTCCGCACACGGGGTGTGCGCCATCCGCACCGGCCGGCGTCCCTCACTCGTGGCCCGCACCGCGTCCGGTCATGACAATGACTCGGTGAGCAGGACCCGCCCACCATCCGCATTGGGGCGGGTCCTGCTCATGGCCCGGTGTCCGCTCAGTTGTGGTACGTGATGTAGCCGTTGCCGTCCCGGTCGTTCCCGCTCTTGGTGTAGGAGTGCGAGTCCGCCCCGGCGCCCGAGGGCTTGTACAGGTAGATCGAGTCCTTGTCGTTGTTCCACAGGAAGTTGCAGTTGTCGCGGTAGACGACGTTCTTCGCGTCGGAGTCGCTGCCGTTGCCGCCCCGGAGCTTCACGTAGTCGCCGGGCTGGAGGTAGTGGTTGGCGGTGAAGGCGAACCGGTTGCCGGCCTTGTCCTTCACGACGTAGCCCTTGAGGTTGACCGTGGTACCGGACGAGTAGTTCTTGATCGTCAGGTACTCCTCGTCGGTGTTGCCGGTCCGGCAGTTGTTCGAGTCGCTGCCGGGTGCGTCGTACTGGATGCCGCGGATCTTCAGCGCGGACGAGTACTCGGTGGCCTGGGCCGGCGCGGCGGACAGCACGGCGAGCGTGCCGGCGGCGACGGCGGTTGTGGCGACAATGCGTATGCGCATGGAGAAAGACCCCCCTGTGTGGAACTTGTGTGAAGATCAGGAGTGTAGGCAACTCCCGCGCGCGGTGTGGAGGCTTCACCGAAATGTGAGACGCGGGCGCTTCAGTGGGGGTATGCGCGCGGTGGCCGTTGATGGGCGAGCTCGTCGCGGAATTCCGCGACGACCGAGCTGATCTGGCGCATCAGCGCGGTGTTCTCGATCCGGTCGAGATACAGGTTGCGGCCGGCCAGGGCGGGGGCGTCGACGCAGAAGTACTGGGTCATGAGCGGATTGATGAAGAGTTCGCTGTTCCTGGTGCGCTCGGTGAACCGGACGTCGCCGAAGTCGCCGCGCACGGCGGCCGCGACGGAACCTTGGACGATGCTCGGATGGTCCGGCGTGGCCCGCTGGGCATGCTCCACCGCGTCGAGGTACGAGCGCCCCTCCTCGCTGTGGCGCGGCAGCGAGAACGTCCCCAGGTAGCCGCCCTCGCGGTCCAGCGCGGCGAGGTTCTCCAGCACCAGGCAGTGGTTGACCCCGTGATAGGAGTCCACACCGAACCCGAGGCAGGCGACGAGCCGCACCGGAACCTCGTCCAGCCCGGACACCGCGGCCAGGCTGGCCATGTCCTCCTCCGGCGTGCCCAGCCCGTGCTCGTCGCCGCGCATCAGAATGTCGGTCCCGCCGTCCACCAGCACGATGGCGTCCACGCCGCCCAGGTGCTCCAGGAGCGTGCGATAGGCGGCCCTGAGCGGCTGGACCCCTGTGAGGGGGAAGGAGTACACCGTGTCGGGCAGGTGATGCTCGGCGAGCCACCGTGCGAGCGTCCGCTCCGGGAAGTAGTCGCCCCGCGCTGCCGTGTCGGGGCGTATCGCCGCGACGTCGTGGTCGACCCACGCGTCGAGTGCGAGCCCGAACAGGTCCGAGAAGGACAGGTTGGCCAGGTGGACTTCCTTGCCGGCCGCGCGGAGCGCGAGGGCCAGGGGCAGTCCGGCGTACACGTCGAAACCGCCGCCCGCACCGGCGACGAGCACGCGCCGCGCGTCGCGCAGCCGGGTGAAGAAAGGCGGCTCAAGGAGGGAGAACACCGGGGGACGCTAACAGGTACCGGTCACCCGAAGCGCGCTGACAAAGACCGTGAGGGCCGGGGGTTCCAACCCCCGGCCCTCACACCTTCAGCTTCAACTCAGCTTCGGCTACGGCGTCTTACGCGCCGCTCTCCCGCAGCATGTCCTCGCGCTCGACGAGCTTCACGCGCTCACGGCCCTGGGGCTCGCCCAGCGCCTTCTCGGCGGCGTCGAGCTTGTACCAGCCGTCCCAGGTGGTGAAGCGGATCTCGCGCTCGGCGAGGAAGGCATCCACGGCCTCCGGCTCGGGCGAACCCGGCGTCTGCAGACGGCCACCTGCGAAGTCTTTCAGCAGGTTCGACACCGTCTCGTTGGCGTCGCCCTTGGTGTGGCCGATCAGGCCCACCGGGCCGCGCCGGATCCAGCCGGTGACGTACGTCGACTGCAGGTGCTCGCCGGACTCCTGGATGACCCGGCCGCCCTCGTCCGGGACCGTGCCCGAGTCGATGTCCCAGGGCAGCTTGGGGAGTTTGTCGGAGAGGTAGCCGACCGCACGGTAGATCGCGGTGACGTCCCAGTCCTTGAACTCGCCGGTGCCCTTGACGTTGCCGGTGCCGTCGAGGGCGGTGCGCTCGGTGCGCAGCCCGACGACCTTGCCGTCCTCGCCGAGGATCTCGGTGGGCGACTCGAAGAAGTGCAGGAAGAGCTTGTGCGGCCGGTTGCCGACGTCGCGGATCGCCCAGTTCTCCAGGGTCTTGGCGACCATGTCGGCCTGCTTGTTGCCGCGCCGGGTCTCGATCGAGCCCTCGTCGTAGTCGATGTCCTCGGGGTCGACGATGACCTCGATGTTGGGGGAGTGGTCCAGCTCGCGCAGCTCCATGGGGCTGAACTTCGCCTGCGCCGGGCCACGGCGGCCGAACACGTGGACTTCCAGGGCCTTGTTGGCCTTGAGGCCCTCGTGGACGTTCGGCGGGATCTCCGTCGGGAGCAGTTCCTCCGCCGTCTTCGCCAGGATGCGGGCCACGTCGAGGGCGACGTTGCCGACGCCGAGGACGGCGACCTTCTCGGCCTCCAGCGGCCAGGTGCGCGGAACGTCCGGGTGGCCGTCGTACCAGGAGACGAAGTCCGCGGCGCCGTACGACCCGTCGAGGTCGGCACCCGGTATCGGCAGTGCCCGGTCGGCCGTCGCACCCGTCGAGAAGATCACGGCGTCGTAGAACGCGCGCAGGTCGTCCAGGCTGATGTCGGTGGGGTAGTCGACGTTGCCGAAGAGGCGGATCTGCGGCTTGTCGAGGACCTGGTGGAGGGCCGTGATGATGCCCTTGATGCGGGGGTGGTCGGGGGCGACGCCGTACCGGATCAGTCCGAACGGCGCCGGCATGCGCTCGAAGAGGTCGATGGACACGCCGGGTTCGGCGGCCACGTCGGACTTGAGCAGGGCGTCGGCGGCGTAGATCCCGGCGGGGCCGGCTCCGACGATGGCTACCCGCAGGGGGCGGGGCATGATCAGGGTCCCTTCGAGCGATGACAAGCGATCTCGTCGGGAAGCCTAAACTAAGGCAAGCCTAAGTCGGTACGCGGGTCCGACCTATGAGCTCATAAATCAATTCTATGGGCTGAAAAGCGTGCGGACGACGCGGGGTGCCGCACCGCACGGCGGCGGTACGGCACCCCCTGGACGGGTCAGCCGATGTGGTAGCTGTCCCCGTACACCTTCCAGTCGAGCGGCGGGTTCAGATCGAGGTTGCCCGCGCGCAGGAAGACCCGCTGGGCGGTGTCGACCCGGCTGGTGTCGCTGTGGGCCTCCTCCTGCTTCATGGCCCACACCCGCGCGTCCAGGAACGCGTGCAGGTAGGTGACCTCGTCACCGCCCTGCGCCGGCGGCCGGGCCTGGTTCAGCGCGCGCCCCCGGATGTTGCGGAAGCTGGTCGGGTCGGTGCCGTCGCCGTGCATGACGATCGCGTCGTAGTACGCGAACTGGCCGAGGACGCGCAGCCCGTCCGTCTTGCCCTGCCGCACGGCCGGACCGAAGTACACGCGGTCGCGCTCGTCGTCCTGCGCCCGCTGGAACTCCTGGTCCTGTGCGGCCCGGGCCCAGTCGCGCGGGAAGTTCGGGTCGAGTCCGTCGTGGGAGTCGGTGCCGTCGACCCGTCGCAGTGCCGGCAGGTACGGGGCGAGGACGTTGCCGGGGCGGCGGTCGGTGTAGAGCTCGACGAGGTCGAGCATGTCGCCCGTGCCGGAGCAGAAGCCGATGATCCCCGCGGTGTAGCCGCGGCCGTCGCCGATGTCCTCGATGTACTTGTACTGCGCCTTCCAGTCGAGCGAGGAGTTCTCCGCGCTCGACACCAGCTTCATGGCGATCTCCTTCTTCGCCGGGTCGTCGAGTCCCACCGCGGCCGCGGATGCGTGGGGGGAGCTGAGGAGTGGGACTGACGCGAGGGATGCGCCGATCAGGGCGAGCAGGGTTCGGCGCGACGTGCGTGCTGGGTGCTTCACGGCTGCTCCAAGTGGAGGTGGGGGGTGGGGTGTTGGTCGTTGGAGATACTGATAGGAAGGTTTCCTATCAGAAGGCGCGCGTGAGGGGCACCGGTTGCGTCGAAGGTTCGTACCTATGTACAAACAGCCGCCGGCTACGGCAGCGGCTGCTCCGCCCAGATCACCTTGCCCGCGGGCAGGTACCGCGTGCCCCAGCGGTCGGCCAGCTGCGCGACGAGGAACAGACCGCGCCCGCCCTCGTCCGTCATGGTCGCGTAGCGCAGATGCGGCGAGGTGCTGCTGCTGTCGAAGACCTCGCAGATCAGGCTGCGGTCGTGCAGCATCCGCACCCGGATCGGCTCACCGCCGTACCGGATCGCGTTGGTGACCAGCTCGCTCAGGATCAGCTCCGTGGTGAACGACAGCTCCTCCAGGCCCCACGCCTGAAGCGTCCGCGTCACGTCGGAGCGCACCTGGCCCACGGCCGCCGGATCGGACGGCACCTCCCATTCGGCGACCAGGTCGGCCCCGAGCGCCCGGGTGCCCGCCACGATCAGCGCGATGTCGTCACCGGCCCGGGCCGGCCGCCGGGCCTCCAGCACCGCCTGACAGGTCTCCTCCGGCGACGGGCCGGCCTGGGACAGCGCGTCGCGCAGCAGTTCGAGGCCCTCGTCGATGTCCCGTTCGCGGTCCTCCACCAGACCGTCCGTGTAGAGCACGAGCCGGCTGTCCTGCGCCAGCTCCAGCTCTGCCGTCTCGAACGGCAGCCCGCCCAGGCCCAGCGGGGGACCGGCGGGCACGTCGGGGAAGCCGACGGTGCCGTCCGGCTGGATCAGGGCCGGCGGCGGATGGCCGGCGCGGGCCATCGTGCACCGCTGGGTCACCGGGTCGTAGACCGCGTACAGACAGGTCGCTCCGGTCACCGGGGCGGTGTCGCCCTCCTGTGCCTCGTCCTGGTCGATGCGGGCGACCAACTCGTCGAGAAGCGCGAGCAGTTCGTCCGGCGGCAGGTCCAGGGCGGAGAAGTTGTGCACGGCCGTACGCAGCCGGCCCATGGTCGCCGCCGCGTGCAGCCCGTGGCCGACGACGTCCCCCACCACCAGCGCGACCCGGGCGCCGGACAGCGGCAGCACGTCGAACCAGTCGCCGCCCACCCCGGCCTGTGCGGGCAGATACCGGTAGGCGATGTCCAGGGCGTTCTGCTCGGGCAGCCGGCGCGGCAGCAGGCTGCGCTGAAGCGTCACCGCCATGCTGTGCTCGCGGGTGTACCGGCGGGCGTTGTCGATCGACACCGCGGCCCGGGCGACCAGCTCCTCGGCCAGCGCCACCTCGTCCGCGTCGAACGGCTCGGCCTTCTGCGACCGCCAGAAGCTGACCACGCCCAGCACCAGGGACCCCGCCCGGAGCGGTACCGCGATCAGGGAGTGGATGCCGAACTCCACGACCTGCGCCGAGCGCTCCAGATCCTGGGCACGCCAGCCCGGCGCCTCGACCAGCCGCGGCTCGATGACGGCCTGTCCGTCCTTCAGCGCGCGGGCCTGCGGCGAGGAGTCGACGAACCTCAGCTGCTCGCCCACCGGGTACAGCGGCGCGTCCTTGCGTATGCCGCTGCACGCCGTGCGGCGCAGCCGCGTCGCCGCCTCCGGCTGCCCGCCGCCCAGCACGGCCTCGTACAGGTCGACGGTGGCGAAGTCCGCGAACCGGGGCACCGCCAGCTCCGCCAGTTCCTCGGCGGTGCGGGTGACGTCCAGGCTGGTGCCGATGCCCACACCGGCGTCGTACAGCATGTTCAGGCGCTCGCGGGCCTCCTCGGCCCGGCCGGACAGGGCCCGCAGCTCGGTCGAGTCGCGCAGGGTGGCGACGCTGCCGGACGGGCGGCCCCGCAGGGTGGTGGGGCGCTGGTTGACGGCCAGCAGCCGGTCCTTGACCAGGTGCACCTCGTCCGTGGCCATCCGGCCGGAATCCAGCAGCTCGGCGGTGTCGGGGGCGAGGCCGAGGTGGAGCACCCGGTGTCCCTCGGCGTCGGCGGGCAGGTCGAGCAGACGGTGCGCCTCGTCGTTGGCGAGCAGCAGCCGGCCCTCGGTGCCCACGATGATCACGCCCTCCCGCACGGCGTGCAGGACGGCGTCGTGGTGCTCGTACATCCGGGTCATCTCGTGCGGCCCGAGGCCGTGTGTCTGCCGCAGCAGCCGACGGCTGACCAGCGCCGTGCCCGCCGTCGACAGGGCGAGCGCCACCGCCGCGGCGGTCAGCACCAGCGGCAGCTGCCGGTCCGCGGTCCCGCCCACGGTCGCCTTGGTGACCCCGGCCGAGACCAGCCCGACGACCTGCCCGTCGGGTGCCTTGATGGGTACCACGGCCTGCACGAGCGGTCCGATGGTGCCCGTGATCTCCTCGGTCACCACCCGGCCGGCCTGCGCGGGTGCGATGTTCCCGACGAACTGCTTGCCGATCCGGTCCGGCTTGGGGTGGGTGTAGCGGATGCCGTCGATGTTCATGACGACGATGAAGTCCACGTCCGTGGCCTTGCGCGCCGCCTCCGCACGGGGCTGCAGCACGGCGGACGGATCCGGGCTGCTCAGCGCCTCCCGCGTGCCGGGCGCGTTGGCGAACGACTCGGCGACGGCCACCGAGCGGTTGCGGGCCTCCTGCGTGGTGTCGTACCGCACCTGCAGTACCAGCGCCACCACCGCGGCGACGACCAGCAGCAGCACGATCACCACCTGCAGCAGGAACACCTGCCCGGCGACACTGCGCCCGCCCACCGCCGACCGCAACGAGGAGAACCACCCCGTGCGCCGCCCCTGAGCCGGCTCGTCGCTCGGAACCCCCGGTTCGGGCACTCCAAGGAAGCGGTCGGACGCACCGCGTGTGCGCAGACCGCTGGGACGAGGGGCCGACCGGGCCCCGGATCGACCCAATAGTCGGACCATGTGCCCATGTCTACACTGCCGCGCCCCGGGAGGCGAGAGACGTCACGGACCGTGACAGGACTTGCCGGCTCTCACACACCACGGCCACGGGCGTGATGCCCGGATTGGGACAACTCCCGTCCCCGCAACAGGGATACGACGCCGAGGCTGCCCACGGCGCCCTCGGCGCGGGCCTCAGCTCGGGCGCAGGGGCGTGGTGCGCCGAGTGGCGAGCAGCAGCGCGATGTCGTCGGGGCGGTCCGCCATGTGCCGGGCCGTCGCGGTGAGCCGGTCGGCCACTCCCGCCAGCGAGCGCCCGCCCGGCCGGGCGCCGGGGGCACCCGCCTTGGCCAGCGCCACCCGCAGACCGCTGATGCCGTCGTCGATGTCGATCCCGGGCCGCTCGACCAGCCCGTCCGTGTACAGCGCCAGGACGGCACCCGGCTCCATCCGCAGCTCCGTCACCGGATACGTGGCCTGCGGGTCCACGCCGAGCACGACCCCGCCGGGCAGGTCGAGGACATGGGTTCGGCCGTCCGGGCGGCGCAGCAGCGGCGGCGGGTGCCCGGCCACGGCAGCCTGGGCGACGCCGGTCCTGGGATCGAGCCGGATGTAGCAGCAGCTCGCGAACAGGCCGGCGTCGAGGTCGATGAGCAGGTGATTCGTGCCGCTCATGACCTCGTCGGGCGGCCGGTCGCCGAGCGCGAAGGCCCGCACGGCGCTGCGCAGCTGGCCCATGGTGGCCGCCGCCTGCACGCCGTGTCCCTGCACATCACCGATGACCAGCGCCAGGCCGTCCCCGGCGGCGACGACGTCGTACCAGTCACCGCCCACCTCCATGCCCTGGGTGCCGGGCAGATAGCGTCCGGCGGTCTCCATCAGCGGGTGCTGCGACAGCCGACGGGGAAGCAGCGCCTGCTGCAGCCCACGGGCGAGGGCGGCCTCGCTCTCGTAGCGCTGCGCCTTCTCCATGGCGTGGGCGATCAGTCCGGCCATGGCGGTGAGCACCGTGCGTTCCTCGGTGCTGAAGCTGCGCGGCCGGTCGAAGCCCAGGATGCAGGAGCCGACGGGTCGCCCGGAGGCGATCAGCGGCAGGAAGGCACGGGCCCCTTCCGTCGCGTCCAGCGCGATGCCCGGATAGGCGTCGGAGAGCTCCTGCATCGAGTCGAAGAACAGGGGGCGGCCACTGGTCAGCGTCTCGACCCCGGGCAGCCGGTCGTCCAGTCCGACACCGTCGAACGGTGCGAGGAATCCCTTGGGGAAGCCCGTCTCCCAGGCCAGGTACAGATGCCGCTCCTGCAGCAGGTAGATGGCGAGCCGTCGGCCGCCGAACGCGGGCAGCAGCTCCCGCATCACCACCGCCGACACCTGCCGCGCGGTGACCGCTTCGGTCAGCGCGATGGCGAGCACGATGGGGCGGTACAGCGGGGCGAGCGAGGGCGCGCCGGTCGTCGCCGGGGTGCCGTGCGCCTCCGGGGCACCGGAGGGGCTGTCCGCGACCCGGTGCCCCAGACGGACCGTGCAGGTCAGAATGTCCGGGCCGGGATAGACGGACAGGGCGAGCCAGTCGCCGGCCAACGGCTGGGGGGCGCGCTCACGGCCGTGGACGGACGGTCTTCGTACGTGGAAGTGGACCGGATCCGGGGACAGCAGCGCGCCGCGCAGATGGTCCTCGAGGGTGGGCTGGTTGAGCCATGGCACGCCCTCCCACAGAGCCCGGCCCAGCAGCTCGGTGCGCGGCCGGCGCAGCAGCCGCGCCGCGGGCGGGTTCGCGTAGACGACCGTCCCGAGCCGGTCCAGACACAGCACTCCGTCCGGCAGCAGATCGGCCGCCGCGTCCGCCACCGTGCCCGGCCCCGGGTCGACGACCACGCCCCGCACGTTGGTCGCACGCGGGCGGGCGGAGTCGTCGTACGGCCCCCAGACCTCGACCAGGCGAAGGGCGCCGTCCGCGGTGCGCACGTACAGCGGCAGCGCCGGCGGCCGGCCACCGGCTGCCTCGCGCAGCGCCGCCAGGATCCGCACCGCGTCGGCCGGAGCGACCGCGTCCGCGAACGCCTCCGCGGTGCTGTGGGCCTCCGCCGCAGCCATGCCGAGTACGGCGTTCAGCCGCTCGTCCGCCGCCAGGACACCCGTCACCGGATCCCAGGTGAACCGCCCGAGGTGGCCGGACGGAGGTCGGCTGGCCGGCGGCCGGACACACAGGGGCCCGCTCTCCCAGGACACCGCTGACGCGTCCTGGTCCTCCAGCTTCTCCAGCGCCGTCCCCAGCTCCTCGGCCAACTGCGCGACGCGCTCGCGCAGGGGGAGCAGCTCGGTGCCGTCCGACGCCGACGGCAGCAGCACGGTCAGCACACCGAAGACGGTCGACGCACCCGCCACGGGAACGTGCACGGACCCGAACGGGAACGGCAGACCGGCCGCGAACTGGGGATAGCGGCGCATCGTCTCCGTCGCATTGGGCAGCGCCACCTCGACCCCGAGCCGATAGGCGTCCGCGACGGGGAACGGCCGGTCCACATGCACCCGCCACCACGGCCGGAACAACGGCCCGGGCAGCCCTTCCAGCACCGCCAGGCGCAGCAGTCCGGGCGTGCTGGAGCGCAGATAGACCCCACCGGCATGGCCACCGGCCGCGCTGATCGCCTCCGCCGAGGCATCGATCAGCAGCGCCGCCAGCCTGCCCGGCGCCCGCTCTGCGCCCTCGGCGCTCCCAGTCATCGGCCCTACCTCGTCCGTACGCCGTCACGCGCGCGACACAGCAAGAATGCGCCACGAGGCCCCCCGCCCGCACCTGGGCGGCACGAACCGACTCACCCGGTCGCGGCACCGGGCTCGTCACCGCACCCCCGCGAGTACCCAGGATGACGCGGACCCACGCCGGCACCCGAAATGGCGGGCCCCCGCAACCGGGCAGTGCCTGTCCCCGTTGTCGGTGCGAGACCCGGTGCTCTCGGGAAGACTCGGGAACGGACCGGCGGGGCGCACAGGCAGGAGACAGAGCGATGGAGTACTACGACCTCGGCACCTACACACGCCCCGTGACCACCTCTTCGGCGCAGGCCCAACTCTGGTTCGACCGCGGGCTGATGTGGACGTACGGCTTTCACCACGAGGAGGCCGTCGCCTGCTTCCAGGCGGCTGCCGAGGCCGACCCCGACTGCGCGATGGCCCACTGGGGCATCGCCTACGCACTCGGCCCGAACTACAACAAGCCGTGGGAGTTCTTCGACGACGAGGACCTGGTGCGCACGGTCGACCGCACCCACGCCGCCGTGGAGACGGCCCACGAGAAGTCGGCAGCCGCCACCCCCGTCGAACAGGCCCTGATCGGCGCGCTGCGCGCCCGCTACCCCCAGGCGAAGGCCGTCGACGACTGCTCGGTCTGGAACGCCCCCTACGCCGACAGGATGCGCGCGGTCTACGAGCTCGCCCCCGACGACCTGGACGTGGCCACCCTGGCCGCCGACGCCCTGATGAACCTCACCCCCTGGCAGCTGTGGGACCTCAGGACCGGCGAGCCGGCCGAAGGCGCGCGCACGGCGGAGGCCCGGGCCGTCCTCGAACGCGCCCTCGCCACCGACGCGGGACGCGACCACCCGGGCCTGGTCCACCTGTACATCCACCTGATGGAGATGTCCCCGACCCCCGAAGCCGCCCTGCCGGTCGCGGACCGCCTGCGCGGGCTGGTGCCCGACGCCGGGCACCTGCATCACATGCCGTCGCACCTGGAGGTGCTCTGCGGCGACTACCGGCGGGTGGTCTCGGACAACACGGCGGCGATCGCGGTCGACGAGAAGTACCACGCCCGGGCCGGCGCGATGAACTTCTACACCCTGTACCGCTCGCACAACTACCACTTCAAGATCTACGGCGCGATGTTCCTCGGCCAGTCGGAAGTCGCTCTCAGGACCGCCGCGGAGCTCGAGGCGTCCATCCCCGAAGACCTGCTGCGCGTGCCGAGCCCGCCCATGGCCGACTGGCTCGAGGCCTTCCTCGGCATGCGGTTCCACGCCCTGATCCGCTTCGGCCGCTGGCACGACATCCTCGCCCTGCCGATGCCCGCCGACCCCGGGTTGTACTGCGTGACGACGGCGATGCTCCACTACGCCCGCGGCGTCGCCCTCTCCTCGACCCACCGCGTCCCGGAGGCGGAGACGGAACGCCGGCTCTTCCACGAGGCCGTCGCCCGGGTCCCCGAGACCCGCATGCTCTTCAACAACACCTGCGCCGACATCCTCGCGATCGCCTCCGCGATGCTCGACGGCGAACTGGAGTACCGCAAGGGCAACCACGACGCCGCCTTCGCCGCACTGGAACGCTCCATCGAACTGGACGACAACCTCCCCTACGACGAACCGTGGGGCTGGATGCAGCCCACCCGGCACGCCTACGGCGCCCTCCTCCTCGAACAGGGCCGCGTCGAGGAGGCGGAGGCGGTCTACCGTGCCGACCTCGGCATCGACGGCAGCCTCCCGCGCGCCCTTCAGCACCCCAACAACGTCTGGTCCCTGCACGGCCTGCACGAGTGCCTGACACGCCTGGGCAGGACCGGGGAGGCACAGATGGTGGCCCAGCAGTTGCGGCTCGCCGCCGCGCTGGCAGACGTACCGGTCGAGGCCTCCTGCTTCTGCCGGCTCGACGCGATCACCGCAGGCGGCACCGAGGGCGACTGCTGCGCCGACTGACGGGTTCAGCCATCCGTAGGTGCGTCGGGCAGGGGCTGCTCGAACCAGACCACCTTGCCCGTGCTCACCCTCGTCGCGCCCCAGCTCCGTGCCAGCTGGTCGACCAGGAACAGGCCCCTGCCGCCCTCGTCGCTCAGCCGGGCGTGCCGCATCCTCGGCACGATCGGGGAGTCGTCACCCACTTCGCAGCGCAGCACGTCCGTGCAGAGCAGCCGCAGGGTGATCGGCCGGGATGCGAAGCGCACGGCGTTCGCCACCACCTCGCTGACCATCAGCTCGGTCGCCTCCACCAGGGACTCCAGTCCCCAGTGGCCCAGCGTCCGGCGGGTCAGCCGGCGGGCCTGGCCCGCGGTCTGCGGACGGGGCGCCATGTACCAGTAGGCGACGGTCTCCGCCAGGATGCCCTCGAAGCGGGCGGCGAGCAGCGCGATGTCGTCGTCCCGGCCACCCGCCCCCAGCGCACCGAGCGCCTCGTCGCACAGCTTCTCCAGCGCCGGGGGCGCGGACCCGGACGAGGCCGCCCGCAACCGTGCGCGCAGCGCCTCCACCCCGGCCAGGACGTCCGAGTCGCGGGACTCGACCAGGCCGTCGGTGTACAGCAGCAGGGTCGCCCCGGCCGGTGCGTGTGTCTCGACGGACTCGAATCCGCCGCTGCCGACGCCGATCGGCGCCCCGGGCGGGACCTGGAGAACCTCCGCTCGCCCGTCGGGATGCAGCAGCACCGGTGGCAGGTGCCCGGCGCTGGACACCAGCAGCCGCTGCTGTACGGGGTCGTACATGGCGTACAGGCAGGTCGCCGTGTGCTCGCTGCCCAGCCGGACCGCCTGCTCGTCGAGGTGGTGCAGTACCTCGTCCGGGGGCAGATCGAGCCCGGCCAGGGTCTGCACGCTGGTGCGCAGCTGGCCCATGATCGCGGCCGAGGTCATGGAGTGGCCCATCACATCGCCGATGACCAGGGCGACCCGGTTGCCCGGCAGCGGGATCGCGTCGTACCAGTCGCCGCCGACCTGCGCGGTCCGCGAGGACGGCAGATAGCGGCTGGCCAGTCGGACACCGGGCGGTTCCGGCAGCGACGGCGGGAGCATGGTGCGCTGCAACGTGTCCGCGATGGCCGCCTCACGCTCGTACAGCATCGCCTTCTCCAGCCCGAGAGCGGTGTGTGTGGCGAGCTGGGAGGCGACGATCAGGTCGTCATCGGTGAACTCGGGGCGGCCGGGTCCGCGGATGAGGACGGCGCTGCCGAGGACGTGGCTGCGGCCGTGCAGCGGGGCGATGATCAGCCGGCGGCCGGCCGGCACCGCCGGAGCGCTCGTCGCCCCCAGCAGCTCGGCGGCGGCGGAGGTGAGGCCCGGGGTGTTTGCGAACACCGGGCACCCGTCCTGGAGCAGTTTGCTGAGCAGGCCGTCGGCGGCGGGGGTCACGACCTCTGCCGCCGGGACGGCGTACGGGTCGGCCGGGGGCGGTCCGGAGCCCCGCGCCTCCGGGTCCCGAGGTGACACGCGGTCCGCGCTGCGCAGCCGCAGGACGCCGGGGGCGGCGCCCGACTCGTCGCCGACCGGCAGCGGGGCGTACAGGTGCACGAACGCGGTGTCGGTGAATGCCGGTACTGCCGCGCGGCACAGCTCGTGCAGGGTCTCGTCGAGGTTCATGCCCCGGGCGATCCGGCGGGTCGCCGCGTCGAGGTAGCGGAGCCTGTCGGTGTGCGGCTCGGCGGCGTCCGGTCCCGCGGCGAGGGGGGTGCCGGGCGGAGCCTGTGTGGCCGGCGGTGCGGGATCACCACCTCCGAGCTGCTTCGTCATGCCTGTCCTTCCGGCCGTGCGGCCTGCACCGGGGCGGGCGGGTCGGGGGTTGTCAGGCGTGCCGTCCGCACCGCAGGAAGATCTGTACCTCGGGCTGGATGTCGGCGACCGCCGGAGCGTAGGTGTACGAGGACTCCCCGACGATCTCGAAGCCGGCCGCCTCGACGACCTCGCGCAGCTCGTCCCGCAGATAGCCGGAGACGCGGATGCTGTTGCCGATGAACGGGATCGCGAAGTCGTCCACGTCGGCCTCCACCATCGACAGCGCGAACAGTCCCCCCGGAACCAGCAGGTGGCGGACGGTCCGCAGGGCGAGGGGGATCTCGGGGCGCGGCAGCATGAGCAGGGCGAAGAAGGCGGTCAGTGCGTCGAAGCGGCCGAGGTCCAGGGAGCCGCCGGGCCGCAGGTCGGCGATGTCGGCCCGGTGGAACTCGCCGCCGGGCACATGGCCACGGGCCAGCGCGACCATCCGCTCCGACAGGTCCACCCCGACGACGTCGAGGCGGCCCTCCGCCAGCTGGCGGGCGGTCGGGAGCCCGGTGCCGCACCCGAGGTCCAGTACCCGGGATCCGGGCGGCAGCGACCCGATGAGCCACTCGGCGGCCGCGACCTGCCCATCCTTGTGCGGGAAGGCCTCGTCATAGCGTCGGCCGATGGCGTCGAAGGCCTCGGCCTGACCGGTGCGGTCGAGCCGCAGGGTCCGGTAGTCGAGCTTGTCGGCGGGGTTGCTCACAAGGGTTCTCCTTGCAGGCATTATGGGCTATTTCTAAGAATTCCTATAGATGCGAGCGATTTGCCGGACTTCGGCGAAGTGCGCCGGGACCCTATGGATCCCGGCGTACCTCGGCGTGTCCCGGCGTGCCGACGGCCTACGGCGCCACGTCCTCCAGCCGCCGCCCGCTCGTCTCCTCCGCCGCCACCCCTGCCGTGACCGCCCCCACCAGGGCGACCGCCGCGAGGGTCACGAAGACGGTGCCGAGGGCGCCGCCCGCGTACACCGCGCCGACGACGATCGGGCCGAGGATGACGCCGAGCCGGTTCACGGCGCCGCCGAGGCTGGTGCCGAGGGCCCGCATCCGGGTCGGGAAGAGTTCGGGCGTGTACAGGTACAGGCAGATGTTGGCGCCGAAGAAGAACACCGCCGACAGGGACGTCCAGATCAGCACGCTGCTCGCCGAGCCGCCGGCGAAGAGGCCGAGGAACAGCAGGCTGAGGGCGGCGCCGCCCAGACACCACGTGACGGTGTGCCGGCGGCCGACGCGGTCCACGGTCAGGGCGACGGCGAGGCAGCCGAGGAAGCCCGCGCAGGACGTCACGGTCGAGTACAGCAGCGCGTCGGACAGGCTCAGGTGGAAGCGGGAGCCGTAGATGGTGGGCAGCCAGGACGAGATGCCGTAGTTGACGAAGTAGCCGCAGAACCACAGGACGCAGACGACCAGGGTGCGCTTGCGGTAGCGGCCCGAGAGCAGCTCGCGCAGGGCTCCCTTGGCGGCGGGCTTGTGCGCGACGGGCGCCGCGGGCGCCGGCTGCGGCAGTGGCTCGCCGGTGATCCGCTCGACCTTCGTCTCGATCGACGCCATCGTCGCCAGTGCCTCCTCGTGCCGGCCGTGGTCCGCGAGCCAGCGCGGCGACTCGGGCACATGGCGGGCGACCAGCACGCACAGCACGCCGGGGATCGCGGCGAGGCCGAACATCCCGCGCCAGCCGAGGACCGGCATCAGCCACCAGGCCAGCACGGCGCACGCGGTGAGACCCGCCGGGAAGACCAGCTCGTACAGCAGGACGAAGCGGCCCCGTTTGTGGGCGCGGGTGATCTCGGCGATGAAGGTGGCCGCGACCGGAACCTCGCCGCCGATGGCGAGACCCTGCACGAAGCGCAGCGCCATGAACGGCCCCGGTGAGTCGCACAGCGTGAGCAGCAGGCTGCCGGCGCTGGACAGGGCGATGCACGCCGCGATCACCTTCACCCGGCCGATGCGGTCGGCGAGGCGGCCGGAGAGCAGCGCGCCGACGAGCATGCCCAGGGAGCCGACCGTGATCAGGGACGTGGTCTGCCCGGTGGTCAGCTGCCACTCGGCGCGCAGTTCGGGCAGGGCGTAGGCGATGAGCAACTGGTCGAAGGCCTCGAAGAAGGTCACCGCGCCGATGATGAGCCGGACGGTGACGTGCCACCGGCACAGCGGCAGGCGTTCGAAGCGGGCGCCGATCGCGGCGACGAGCGCCGCGGTGTCCGCGGGCCGGCCCGCGGTGGCATGGGGAGTGTCGGTCGTCATGGAGGGGTCCTCCGGACCCGCGCACGGGGTGCTGGGAAAGGCACAGGATACGCACGGGACGGTTCGGGCCGGTCGGCGGCGGCTGGACAGCCGTACGCCGGCTCGGCGACAGAGGGGGACGGGGGCTCGGAGATCGGGGGACATCAGGCCATCTGGCTAAGCGCTAAATCTCTCAGCGCTCAAGTTTTATCCCGCCTGTGAAGGGGCCAGTCAAGGGTTCGTCCTCACGTCGTGCAAAAAACTTCCCCGGTTCCCCTTGCGGCAAAAATAGTTAAGCCCTTAGATGTTCAGGACTTCGATACATCCGATCCGGAGGTCCTGCCATGCCGCGCACGCCAGTCGACGAGATCCTCATCGCGGGGTGTTCCAGGCGCGGCGCGGGCGCGCCGATCCATACCGTGAACCCCGCCGACGGCACCCCGATCACCACCGTCCACGCGGCCTCGCCCGCCGATGTCGACGAGGCGGCCGAGGCTGCCGCCGAGGCCGTGGCGACGCCCGCGTGGCGGGACCTGCTCCCACACCGGCGCGCCCGCGTCCTGCACCGCATGGGCGACCTGATCGAGGAGCACGCCGACGACCTGTCCGCCCTGCAGACCGCCGACACCGGCAAGACGCTCACCGAGACCCGGGCGCTCGCGCTGAGCGCCGCGGCCACCTTCCGGTACACGGCCGCCGCACTGGAGACCGCAGAGGACTCGCTCACCCCCACCCGAGGGCCGTACGTCACGATGAGCGTGCACGAGCCGATCGGCGTGGTCGGCGCGATCAACCCGTGGAACTCGCCGATCGCCTCCGACGCCCAGAAGGTCGCCCCGGCCCTCGCCGGCGGGAACGCGGTGCTGCTGAAGCCCGCCGAGTGGACCCCGCTCGTCTCCCTCGCCTTCGGGCGGCTGGTCCACCGGGTGCTCGCCGAGGAGGCACTGCCGACCGCGCTGCTGTCCGTACTGCCGGGCAAGGGGCGCGTCGTCGGGGACGCGATCGTCAACCACCCGCTCGTACGCCGCATCGGCTTCACCGGCGGCACCACCACCGGCCGCGCCATCGCCCGGACCGCCGCCGACAAACTCGCCCCCGCCTCGCTGGAACTCGGCGGCAAGTCACCGACGATCGTCCGCGAGGACGCCGACATCGAGCAGGCCCTCGCGGGCGTGATGTACGGGGTCTTCTCCTCCAGCGGACAGTCCTGCGTCGCCGGCTCCCGGCTCTTCGTCCACCGCTCCCTGTACGACTCCTTCGTCGCCGAGCTCGTCGAGCGCGTACGCAAGCTGCGCGTCGGACCCGGGACCGACCCCGACACCCAGGTCGCGCCGCTCGTCCATCACCGGCACCGGGACGCGGTCGCCGCGTACGTGGACCTCGCCCGGGCGGAAGGCGGGCGCGTCCTGTGCGGCGGCGCGGTCCCGGAAGGGGAGGCGTACGCCGACGGCGCCTACTACCTGCCGACCGTCATCGACGGCCTGCCGAACTCCGCCCGGACCTGCCAGGAGGAGATCTTCGGCCCCGTCCTCGTCGCACTTCCCTACGACGACGAGGACGACCTGGTGCGGCAGGCCAACGACAGCGTGTACGGGCTCGCCTGCGGCATCTGGACCCGCGACGCCCGCGCCGCCTGGCGGCTCGCCCGGCGCATCGACGCGGGGACGGTCTGGATCAACACCTACAAGCAGTTCTCCATCTCCACCCCCTTCGGCGGGATGAAGGACAGCGGCCTCGGCACCGAGAAGGGCCGCGACCTCATCCGCTCCTACCAGCGGCAGAAGTCCCTGTACTGGGGCACCGAATCCACGCCCCTGCCCTGGGCCAACTGAAACGCATCCCGGAGACCCTCACCATGACTCACCCCCCGATAGCCCGGCTGCGCGCCCTGCGCTCGGTCGAGCTGCTCACCCCGGAGTTCACGCAGGCCACCGACTTCTACGAGGAAGTGTGGGGACTGGAGGTCGTCGAAGCCGAGCCCGGCACGAGCTGGCTGCGCGGCACCGGCGACGAGCACCACGCCCTCCAGCTCAGCCGCGCCGACCGGATCGGCCTCGGCCGGCTCGCGTTCGCCGTGGCCACCCCCGCCGAGATCGACGAAGCCGCACGGCGCCTCGAAGCGCGCGGCATCACGCCGGTCTCCGGACCGGGCCCGCTCGACCAGGTCGGGGGCGGCTACGGCCTGCGCTTCCACGACATCGACGGACGGCTCGTCGAACTCTCCGCCGAGACCTGGGCCGTCACCGCCCGCGGGCGTGATGCCGCGGTGCCGGTCGGCGTCACCCACGCCGTGCTCAACACTCCCGACATCGACGCCTCGGTCGCCTTCTACCGGGACGTCCTCGGCATGCGCGTCTCGGACTGGTCCGAGCACCAGATGGCGTTCCTGCGCTGCAACGCCGACCACCACTGCATCGCCTTCAACCAGGCACCGTGGGTGTCGCTCAACCACGTGGCGTACGAGATGAGGTCGGTCGACCACTTCATGCGCGGTCTCGGCCGGCTCCGGCACCACGGCGTCACCCCCGAGTGGGGTCCCGGGCGGCACGGGCCGGGCAACAACACCTTCTCCTACTTCACCGACCCGACCGGCCTCGTCTGCGAGTACACCTCCGAGGTCGCCCAGGTCGTCGAGGACGCCTGGATCTGCAAGGTGTGGCGGCGCACGCCCGAACTCTCCGACGTCTGGGGCACGGCAGGCCCGCCCTCCCCGCAGATCCGCGCCCACATGGCGGGCACACCCGACGGCAGTCCTGTCGTCCCGCCCGTCGACGCCGAAGCCCATGCCGATGCCGATTCGGCAGTCGATGCAGAAGGAGTCCCCGCATGAGCAGCACCGCACCGAGCCGGGCCGAGACCCCCCGCCGAGTCGGCCTCATCGGCTGGGGCGCCATAGGCCGCGTCGTCGGCGGTGCCCTCGCCGCGGGCGAGATACCCGGCGCCGAACTGGTCTGCGTCGTCGACAACCGGCCGCTCGGCGACTCGGTCCCGGCACCGCAGCGCACCCTCGAACAGGCCCTGGACTCCTGCGACCTGATCGTCGAGGCCGCAGGGCAGGGCGTCGTACGGGAATGGGGTACGGCGATCCTCGCCTCCGGCACGGACCTGCTCGTCGCCTCGACCGGGGCGCTCACGGACGAGCAGTTGGCGAAGGAACTCCTCAATGCCGGGCCGGGCCGGGTGTACTTCACCGGCGGCGCGGTCGGCGGCCTCGACCTGCTCCAGGCCGTACGCGCCATGGGCCCCCTCGACGGGGTGCGGCTGACCACCACCAAGCTGCCGTCCACCCTCGAACAGCCGTGGATGGACGAGGAGTTGCTGGGCCGGATGCGGTCGGCGACCGGGCCGGTGGAGGTGATGGCCGGCACCGCGCGGGACGTACCCGTGAAGTTCCCCAAGTCGACGAACGTGGCCGCGTCCGTGGCCCTCGCGGTCGGAGACCTGGACGCGGTGCGGGTGAGCGTCGTCGCCGACCCCGCCGCCGCGCACACCTCCCACGTGGTCGAGGCGAGCGGCGCGCACGGCACCTACCGCTTCGAGGTACGGCACCTGCCCGACGCCGCCAACCCGGCGACCAGCCAGGTCGTCCCCTACGCCGTACTGCGCTCCCTCGCCGCGCTCGCCGGCCGGACGGGGCAGATCCTGTGACCGGCCCTGTGGCCCCGTACGACTTGGCCGGGCTCCACCTGGAGGAGGCGGGGGACAGCGGCCCGCTCGTCCTGTGCCTCCACGGCATCGGCTCGTCCTCGGCCGCCTTCGCCCCGCAGTTCGCGGCACTGAGCGGGTCGTACCGGATGGCCGCCTGGGACGCCCCCGGATACGCCAAGTCGGCTGACCCGACCGGCCCGTTGACGATGGACGACTACGCCGATCTTGCGGCGGACGTGATCCGTGCTCGCGGCGGGGCCGCCCACGTCCTCGGCGTCTCCTGGGGCGGCGTGATCGCGCTGCGGCTCGCGGCACGGCACCCGGACCTCGTCGAGTCGCTGATGGCCGTCGCCTCGACGCCCGGCTCAGGCACCGATCCCGACAAGGCGGCAGCAATGCGGGCACGGGCGGATGAGCTCGCCAGGCTCGGACCGGACGCCTTCGCCGCCGCGCGGGGGCCGCGTCTGCTGACCGCCGGCGCGCCCGCCGGCCTCGTCGAGCGCGTCACCGCCACCATGGCCGCCGCCGTCCGGCTGCCCGGCTACGGCCACGCAGCCGAGGCCATGGCCACCACCGACCTGCGCGGCGAACTGCATCGCGTCACCGCGCCCACCCTCGTCCTGTGCGGCGACCAGGACCGGGTCACCGGTCCCGACGCCTCACACGTCCTGGCCGGCGGTCTGCACAGGACCGCGTACGTGATCGTCAAGGACGCCGGTCACCTGGCCAACCAGGAGCAGCCCGAGCACGTCAACGCCTGGCTCGCCTCCCATCTGCACATCGTCACCGACCGACAGTCCGTCACCCACTGACGGACGTCACCCACCGCTAGGAAGGGCCGATTTCCATGCCTGTGACCACCACCGAGTACGACAACGGCGGCGACCTCGCCAAGTACACCGACGCCCTGATCGCCACCAAGGGCTCCCGCGAGCCCGACTGGGGCACCCTGTCCTTCCAGGAGAAGGCCGGTCCGCAGTACAAGCGCGCGCAGATCCGTTACGTCGGCTCCGGCGCCACCGGCAACCACGAGAACGACAACCGGATCCTCCCCTCCGGCGGCTTCACCTTCTCCAACATGCTGCTGCCGCCCGGCGCCGAGGGCCCCGCCCACACGCACCACGACGTCGAGGAGGCGTTCTTCGTCCTGGAGGGACAGGTCCGCGTCGGCATCCACCGCGGCCCGGACGAGGTCGAGTACCGCACCCTCGGCTACCGCGACATGATCGTGGTGCCGGCCGGCGTCACCCGCTCCCTGAAGAACGAGGGCGACACCGACGCGCTGTTCTGCGTGATCATCGGCACGCAGAAGCCGCAGGTGCCGACCTACCCCGAGTACTCGCCGCTCCACGGCGTCACCCGTGACTGAGCAGAGCACCGCACGCACGGTCGTCGTGACCGGGGCGGGCCGTGGCCTGGGGGAGGCCATGGCCCGCCGGGCGGCGGCCGACGGGTATCGCGTCGTGGTCGCCGAGATCGACGCCGCCCGGGGCGAGCGCACGGCGGCGTCGATCCGCGAGACGGGCGGCACGGCGGAGTTCGTACCGCTCGACGTCGCCGACCCGGAGTCGGTCGCCGCGCTCGCCGACCGGCTGGCCGCCTCCGGGCCCCTCCACGGCCTGGTGAACAACGCGGCGCTCGCCAACGGCGTGGGCGGCAAGGAGTTCCAGGACATCGACGTCGAGACCTGGGACCGGCTCATGGCGGTCAACGCCCGCGGGCCCTGGCTCGTCGCCAAGCACCTGCTGCCGCTGATGACCCGGCCCGGCCGGATCGTCAACATCGCCTCGGACGCGGCCCTTTACGGCTCGCCGCGCCTCGCCCACTACATCGCCTCCAAGGGCGCGGTCATCTCCCTCACCCGGGCGATGGCCCGCGAACTGGGGGAGCGGGGCATCACCGTCAACGCCCTCGCCCCCGGCCTCACCGAGGTCGAGGCCACCGAGACGGTCCCGCCCGAGCGTCACGCGCTGTACGCCGAGGGCCGCGCGATCTCCCGGCCGCAGCAGCCCGACGACCTGACCGGCCTCGTCTCCTTCCTCCTCTCCGAGGAATCCCGGTACCTCACCGGTCAAGTGATCGCCGTCAACGGCGGCTTCACCATGCACTGAACCACCCCATCTGCAAGGAGTACGTCATGGATCTCGGCCTCGCCGGCCGCACCGTCCTGGTCACCGGCGGCAGTTCGGGCGTCGGCCTGGCCACGGTCCGCGCCCTGCTCGACGAGGGCGCCCGCGTCGCCACCTGCGGACGCGACCCCGAACGGCTCGCCAAGGCCGCCGCCTGGCTCGGCGCGGGCCCCGACCGGCTGTTCACGGGAGCGTGCGACGTCCGCGACGCGGCCGCCGTACGGCACTTCACGGAGGAAGCCGCCGAGCACTTCGGCGGGGGCCTCGACGGGCTGGTCAACAACGCGGGGCAGTCCCGCATGAAGCGCCTCGACGAGACGACCGCCGAGGACTGGCGCGACGAACTGGAGCTGAAGTTCGCCGGGGTACTGAACCCCCTTTCCGCCGCCCGGAGTTACCTGCGCGCCTCGGACACGGCCGCCGTCGTCAACGTCAACGCGGTCCTCGCCAAGCAGCCCGAGACCCGCCTGATCACCACCAGCGCCGCGCGCGCCGGCATCCTCAACCTCTCCAAGTCCCTGTCCGTCGAACTCGCCGCCGACGGCATCCGGGTCAACTCCGTCTGCCTCGGCCTGATCGACACCGGCCAGTGGACCCGCCGTCACGCCGCCGCCGCCGACGGCGGCCGGACGTACGAGGAGTGGCAGGCCGACCTCGCCGCCGACCGCGGGGTCGCACTCGGACGCCTCGGGCGCGCCGAGGAGGTCGCCTACGCGATCGTCGCGCTGCTCTCGCCGCGCGCCTCGTACATCACCGGAACCAGCATCGACGTCTGCGGCGGAGTCGGCCGCGGCATCCTGTGAGGACTCTTCCCATGCAGTACGACAACGGGGGCGAACTCCTCGTAGCCCACCTGAAAACCCTCGGCATCGACACCGTCTTCGGTGTCGTCTCGGTGCACAACCTGCCCCTCGTGGAGGCCGTCGACCGGCACCTGCGCTTCGTACCGGTCCGGCACGAGGCGACCGCCGTCAACGCGGCCGACGGCTACGGACGGGCGCGCGGCTCGATCGGCTGCGCCCTGACCTCGACCGGCACGGGGGCGGGCAACGCCGCCGGTTCGCTGATCGAGGCACTGGCGTCCGGGACGGCCGTCCTGCACGTCACAGGGCAGGTCGAGTCGGCGTACCTGGGCAGCGGGCGTGGCTTCATCCACGAGACCAAGGACCAGCTCGGCATGCTGAGCGCCGTGTCGGCGTACGCGGCCACCGTCACGTCCGCTCGTGATGCCGGGCACATCCTGCGTGAGGCGACGTCGGCGGCACTCGCCGTGCCCGGCGGCCCCGCCAGCGTGGAGTGGCCGATCGACCTGCAGTACGCGGCCCAGGACGATGCCGAGGAGACAGGCCCCGGCGCTTCGGCTCCCTCCACGGATGCCGCAGAACTCGCCGCCGCGCAGCAGCTGTTGAGTGGCTCCCGTCGCCCGCTGATCTGGGCCGGCGGCGGTGCGTGCCGTGCCCGACCGGAACTCCTCGCACTGCTGGAGACGACCGGGGCCGGCCTGCTCACCTCCAACTCCGGGCGCGGCTCCGTTCCCGAGGACCACCCCCTCGTGATCGGCAACTTCGCCACCACCCCGGCCGCCCGCGCCCTGCTCGCCGACGCCGACGCCCTCGTCACCGTCGGCACCCACTTCCGCTCCAACGAGACCGCCGACTACGGCCTGAAGCTGCCCGACGCCCACATCCAGATCGACGTGGACGCGGCCGCACTCGACCGGGTCTACCCGGCACGCCACGCCCTGCACGGCGACGCGGCCACCGTCCTGCCCGCCCTGACAGGGGCCGCCGTCCGCGCCGACACCGACTGGACGGCCCGTGTCACCGCTGTCCGCGAGGAGGTCCGAGCCGCCCTGCACGAGGGCATCGGACCCCAGGCCGCCATCTGCGACGCCCTCGCCGCCGCCCTGCCGCGCGGCACGGTGGTCGCCCGTGACGTCACCATCCCGTCGTCCTCCTGGGGCAACCGGCTCCTGCCGATCCACGACCCGCGCGCCAACGTCTTCCCGCGCGGCGGCGGCATCGGACAGGGCCTCGGCATGGGCATCGGCGCCGCGCTCGCCCGCCCCGACGGGCCGACCGTGGTGATCGCAGGCGACGGCGGCCTCGCCGTGCACTTCGGCGAACTCCTCACCGTCGCACAGGAACGGCCCCGTCTGACCCTGATCGTCTTCAACGACGGCGGGTACGGAGTGCTGCGCAACATGCAGGACAAGTACGCCGAACGCCGTTCCGGCGTGGACCTGTTCACGCCCGACTTCGGCCCGCTCGCCGCCGCCTGCGCCCTGCCGTACGCCCGCATCGCCGCCCCGGCGGACGCCGCACCGGTCCTTGAGGCGGCCCTCGCCGCCGACGGTCCGACGCTCGTCGAGGTCGACCTTGCAGCGCTCGGCCCGATGAAGGACCCGTTCACCCCGCCCGTCAAGATCCCCACCGCGTAGGGAGGCCACCGTCATGACCGCCACTGCCGACGAGCACGAACTCGACCTCCTCGTCCGCCGGATGACCTGGGAGGCGGACGGCGTGCTCTCCGTCGAACTGACCCGGCCGGACGGCAAGCCACTGCCTGCCTGGACGCCGGGCGCCCATCTGGACCTGCACATCGGCGGTCTCGTCCGCCAGTACAGCCTCTGCGGCGACCCCGCCGACTCGACGCAGTACCGCATCGGCGTCCTCAACGAGCCCTCCTCGCGCGGCGGTTCGCGCCACGTGCACACCAAGCTGCGCCCCGGGCAGAGCGTCCGTGCGGTCGGCCCGCGCAACCACTTCGCGCTGGAGCCCGCCTCCTCGTACGTGTTCCTCGCCGGCGGCATCGGCATCACGCCGATCCTGGCGATGGCCCGTCAGGCGGACCGGGACGGCATCCCGTACCGCCTGGTCCACGGCGGCCGGTCCCGCGCCTCGATGGCCTTCGGCGCCGAGCTGTCCGCCCTCACCGGCGACGTGACCCTCGTACCGCAGGACGAGCGCGGTCACCCCGACCTGGCAGCCGCCCTTCGGGAACTGCCGGCCGACGCACTGGTCTACTGCTGCGGACCCGAACCCCTACTCAAGGCCGTCGAAGAGGCTTGCCCCGCCGGGCAGTTGAGGGTGGAGCGGTTCGCCGCCCCCGTCGTCGAGCGCACCGGCGACGACACCGCCTTCGAGGTCGAGTGCCGCACCTCGGGCGTGACCCTGACCGTCGACGCCGCCACCTCCATCCTGGAGGCCGCCGAGAACGCGGGGCTGAACGTCAACTCCTCCTGCCGGGACGGCATCTGCGGCTCCTGCGAGACCCGCGTGCTGGCCGGCACCCCCGACCACCGTGACTTCCTGCTCAGCGAGACCGAACGCGCCACCGGCAAGACGATGATGCTCTGCGTCTCCCGGTGCGCCTCCGACCGCCTCGTCCTCGACCTGTGACCCGTACGGAGACCCTGATGACCACCGAAGCCACCACGTGGCCCTACCTCACCCCGCACCAGACCCGCGACCACGAGCCCACCCCCTACGAGCTGAAGCTCGCCCGGACGCTGGAGGAGATCTTCACCCACGACGGCCACGAACTGGCCGACGTCGTCGCCGGGCTCAACGCCCGCCAGGTCCGCACCCCGTCCTCAGAGCCCTGGACCGAGGAGACCTTCCGTTCCGAGATGCACCGCCTGGGAGCCTGAGATGCCACTTTCCGTATCCGACACCGCGGACCACGTCTACGCCCACGGCCTGCGCAACCAGTGGCACCCGGTCGTCCCCTCCCACTTCGTCGCGCGCGGCGGTCTGCGCAAGGTCACCGCCCTCGGCGAGAACTGGCTGCTGTTCCGCAAGGCCGACGGCACCCTGTCGATGCTCGCCGACCGCTGCCCGCACCGCGGAGCGCCGCTGTCCCTCGGCAAACACCTGGGCGACCGGGTGGCGTGCTGGTACCACGGCGTCGAGGTCGACGGCTCCGGCACGGTCACCTCGGTCCCCGGCCTGCCCGGCTGCAACCTGGAGGGCAAGACACTCGTCACGTCCCTGCCGGTGCGCGAGGTCGGCGGTGCGATCCTCGCCTACTTCGGCGACGACGAGCACCCGGAGCCGGCGGACCTGACCCTCCCCGAGCCGCTCACCGACCCCGCCGTCTCCGCCTTCCTGTGCTACGCCGAGTGGAACGTGCCGTGGCGCTACGCCATGGAGAACCTCCTCGACCCGATGCACGGCGCGTTCCTGCACCACGAGTCGCACACCATGTACGACGGCGACACCCAGGCGAAGTTCCGCATCCGGGAGACCGAGCGCGGCTACTTCTTCGAGAAGACCGACCAGCGAGGCGTCAACTTCGACTGGGTGGAACTGTGCCGGACCGGCGTCGACTGGGTGGACCTGTCCATCCCGTACCCGCCGTCGGCGGGACCGGGCGGCCCGTTCGGCATCGTCGGCATGGCCTGCCCGGTGGACGCCGAACGAACCGGTGTCTTCTTCTGGCGCTACCGCAGGGTCGACGACTGGCGGCGCGACACCTGGCGATTCCTCTACAAGACGCTCATCGAGGAACGCCACTGGCAGGTCCTCGAACAGGACCGCGTCATGCTGGAGGCCATGCCCGCCGACGCCGACCAGCACGAGAACCTGTACCAGCACGACCTCGGAGTGGTCCGCCTGCGACGCCTCTACCAGGGACAGGCGGCACAGCAGTCCAAGGCGGCGCCGCAGTCGTAGTCTTCGAGACGCCCCGGGGGAGGGCGCGGCCCGCTCGTCAGCCCGCCGCGCCTTCCCCCGCCGTGTCGGATTCGACGATCGAGAGTTCCAGCCCGGACAGCAGCCGGGCGAGTTGGCGGCGCTCGGTGAGGGTCAGCCCGCCGAGCATCCGCCGCTCGTTCTCCAGGTGCTCCGTGAACACCTCGTCCACCTTCTTCAACCCGGCGTCGGTGAGCCGCGAGTAGACCACGCGCCGGTCCACCGCGTCGCGCTCGCGCACCAGGAGCCCGTCGTTCTCCAGCCGGTCCAGACGCAGCGTCACGCCCGCCGAGGAGATCAGGCCGGAGGCGGCGAGCTGGCCGGCCGTGAGCCGGTAGGGGGCGCCGGACCGGCGCAGCGCCGTGAGCACGTCGAACCCGGCGACCGACAGGCCGTGTTTCTCGATCTGCGCGGTGAGCCGCGACTGGTACTGCAGGTAGGCACGGTGCAGCCGGGCGAGCACCTCCAGCGGCGAGGTGTCCAGACCGGGTCGCTCGCGCGCCCAGTCCTCCACGAGCCGCGCCACGGCATCCGGCCGCTTCGCCCTGCGCTGAGCCATGTCGTCCCTTCGCGGAATCCTGTCGGGAAACGCGGGCTCCGTGGCCCTGCGCGACCCCGGAGAAATCTTAGCCCTGAAACAACGGGCGGCGAACTCCGACGGTCACCTTCACCGGACGCCGCCTTCACCGGGTTCGAGTCGACCGTCATCTACCGCCGCGAGGCCCGCGACCCCGCCCGCACCGTCCCGCGCGCCACCTACATCGCCGTCGGCTTCCTCGGCCTCTTCTACGCCTTCATCGTCTGGACGGGCCTGGTGGACTGTCACAGCCACCCCGTGTGGGGACTGGACATGGCCACCGGGCTCGATCTGTCCTCCGTCCGCGACCTCGGCGGACTGCGGGCCGCACTCGCCGCGGCGGAGCGGATCGACGGCTGGGTCATCGGCTTCGGCCTGGACCACAACGTGTTCGGGGGCCGTCCCGTCGACCGGGCCCTGATCGAGGACGTGCTGGACGGGGCCCCGGCCTTCCTGCGCCTGTACGACGGGCACTCGGCCCTCGTCACCGACGCGGCGTTGCGGGCCGCCGGTGTCACGGGGCCCCGGACGTTCGCCCAACGTTCCCACCTCGCGACCGACGCCGACGGGCGCCTGACCGGGCACCTGGTCGAACACGCCGCGATGGACCTGGTCGGGGAGATCCTGCCCCGCCCCTCGCACACCGAGCGGCGCACCCGGCTCGTCGAGTTGCTCTCGGCCATGGCGGCCACCGGGCTCACCGGGGCCCACGTCATGGACCTGGGCGACCTCGACCTGGTCGACGCCGTAGCGCGGGAGACGGTCCTGCCGGTGCGGCTGCGCTTCGCCCCCTGGTGCATGCCGGGCGCGGACAAGGACGCCCTGGAGGAACTCGTCACGCTGCAGGGCCGCGGCGGGCGGCACTGGCGGGTCGGCGGGGTGAAGTTCTTCATGGACGGAACCGTCGAGGGCGGCACCGCCTGGCTGGAACACCCGGACTGCCACGGCCAGGGCACCGACGCGTTCTGGCCCGACCCGTCCGCGTACAGCGACGCCGTACGCCATCTGCACCGCGCCGGAGTGCGGACGGCGACGCACGCGATCGGCGACGCCGCCGTACGGCACGTCCTCGACACCGTCGAGTCCCTGGGGCCGGGCTCCCACCTCGCCCACCGCGTGGAGCACATCGAGTCGGTGCCCGACGACACCGTGGGCCGGTTCGCCCGCCTCGGCGTCATCGCCTCCATGCAGCCCCCGCACACCGGCTACACCCGGGCCGACCGGTCCGACGAGTGGTCGCTGCGGCTCGGCGACGAACGTGCCTCCCGGGCCTGGCGCCTGCGCGATCTGCGGGACGCGGGGGCGGTCGTCGCGCTCGGCTCGGACTGGCCCATCGCCCACTACGACGCCCGCGCCGTCCTGGCCACCGCACGGACACCCCGGGGCGCGGCCTCCGCCAGGGCGGGACTCACCGGTCTGCAGGCTCTGGAAGGCTGCACCACGCACGCGGGCCTCGCGGCCGGCGAGGCGGCCTTCGCCGGCCGCATCGCCGAAGGCTTCCGGGCCGACCTGACGGCCCTGGGCCTCGACCCGGTCGACGCACCCGCCGACGAGGTTGCCGAGGCGCCGGTCCGTCTCACCGTGACCGGCGGACAGATCGTGCACCGGGGCGCCTGAAGGGCAGCGGCACGAGGGGCCGCAGCCCGGTCAGGGCAACTCCGCCTGCGCCGGGCTGTCCTCCAGGAAACCGCCCGACTGGTGCTGCCACAGCTTCGCGTAGGCACCGTCCACAGTGAGCAGTTCGTCGTGGGTGCCCTGCTCGACGATCCGTCCACGGTCGAGGACGACGAGCCGGTCCATGGTGGCGACCGTGCTCAGCCGGTGCGCCACCACGAGCGCGGTCCGCCCCTCCATGAGCCGCCACAGCGCCTCCTGGACGAGGATCTCGCTCTCGGAGTCCAGGGCGCTGGTCGCCTCGTCGAGCAGCAGGATCGGCGCGTCGCGCAGGATCGCCCGGGCGAGGGCGACCCGCTGGCGCTGGCCGCCGGACAGCTTGATGCCGCGCTCACCCACCATGGTGTCGAAGCCGTACGGCAGGGCGTCGGCGAACTCCGTGACGTGCGCGGCCTCGGCCGCGTGGCGGATCTCGGCGTCGGTGGCGTCCGGCCGGGCGAAGGCGATGTTGTCCCGCAGCGTGCGGTGGAACATCGCCGGGTCCTGCGGGACATAGGCCATCAGGCCGCGCAGGTCCGCCTGGCGGAGCATGCTGATGTCCTGACCGCCGATCAGGATCCGGCCGCCGTCGATGTCCGTCATGCGTAACAGCAGCCGGGTCAGCGTGGTCTTGCCGCCCCCGGACCGGCCCACGAGGCCGAACTTCGCCCCGGCGGGCACGGCCAGTTCGAGGCCCTCGAACAGGGGCCGGCCACCGGCGTGGGCGAAGGTGACCTTCTCGAAGCGGACGTCGGCGGGCGCGGGCAGCAGCGGCTCCGGCAACGGCGGATCGAGCACGGTCGGCGGCGTCAGCAGCAGTTCGGTGAACTGTGCGGCCTCCGTCATCGAGCTCTCCAGCCGACGGTAGATCTGATTGAAGTCGAACATGATCCGCGTCGCGTTGTTGTAGTAGGTGAAGGCCACCACGATCGCCTCCACACCGTGCGCGCCCCCGGCCAGCGTGACCGCGAGCAGCAGCCCCAGCGCGTTGGTCAGCACCGACATCGGCGCGACCAGCGTGTCGATGCGCAGATTGCCGTAGTCCCACGCCCGCAGGGTGAGCCGGCGTGACACCGCGACCCGGGAACGGTGCTCGGCGGCCTCGCGCTCCTCGGCGCCGAACGCGCGCACCGTGTCCATGTTCATCAGGCTGTCGGCCACGTGCCCCGACACCCGGGCGATCGCCTCCTCCCGCTGGTCGACGAGGGCCTGACGGCGCCGGATGAGAGGCACCACGCACCCCGCCGTCAGCGCGATCATCGCCAGCAGCCCGACGACGAGCAGCGGTTCGTAGCGCCACAGCACCACCGCGCCGAACACCAGCGGCACGAAGCTGCCCACGATCTGGAACGTCAGCGTGTCGACGAACTGCTCGAAGCGCGAGGCAAAGCTGAGGACGCGCTTGGTGAGCGACCCGGCGAAGTTGTCGTGGAAGAACGCGGCGTCCTTCGCGAACAGCTCGTCCATCCCGGTCACATACAGATGCTCGATGCCGAGGGCGTCCAGCCGGTTCAGGCAGTGCAGCGCGACCCGCCACAGCGCCTCCGCCAGCAGCAGCACACCGACGAAGCCGAGGACGTACGGCAGCGTCGAACCGACCGTGACCTCCCCGCCGCCGGCGATGTCGCCGATGAGCTTGGCCACGATCAGCGGCGCGACGTAGTTGATGCCGATGTTTCCCAGCGCCGACAGCGCCATCGCGGGAGCCGTCAGCAGGCGAAGCCGGGCCAACTCCCGTCCGTAGTAACGAAGTGCCAGAAGTACCGAGCGCCTGCCCGGTTGAACCTTGTGCGATTCAGGAGTTCCCATTTCGCCCCGAGTGTCCCGTGGCGGCGACCGCGGAGTCCAAGCGTTTTCCGGTCGGTGAGGGGCTCGCAGGGGGCGTTCGGTGACCCGCGCCGGAGCGTGCGGGCGCACGGGAATCACGACTTTCCCGTACCACAAGTAACATGATCAACTTTGTCCTCAGGTGGACCTCGCAGTCACCGCGACACCCGCTCCGCCACCAACCCCCCTTCCGTCGTCAACTCCGAGGACCTCGATGTCGTCCCAGACCGATGCCCTGCAACAGGCACGTGCCGACTACGAACACCACATGCAGACCTGCCGGCAGTGCTACGCCGACTCGGCAGCGTGCGCAGTCGCCAAACACCTGCTGCGCCTGTACAACAACACCCGTAGAAGCGGCGCCCAGCCGGGCGCGAGAGGCCGCTGACCCGTCACCCATGGAGGACCGCGTGCGACGCCTGCCCCGCTCCCTGTCCGGCTGGACCATGGCGGTGTTCGGCGTCCTCGCCGCCGTCATGGGCGCGGTGGGGCTCGTCGCCCCGGACGCCCTGCTCACCGTCATGGGCTTCGCCCCTCAGGCGGGCTCTCGGCGCGCGGAAGGGGACCACACGCTGGTCTTCCTGACCGCCTCCTCCATGGCGGCGCTCAACATGGGCGTCTACTACGTGCTGGCCGCGCTCTCCGACTGGCAGGCGTTCTTCCGCTGGACGGTCCCCTTCCGGCTGCTGACCTGCACGGTCTTCACGCTGGCGGTGATCACCGGCCGCGCTCCCGCCGGTTTCCTGGGCGTGGGCCTGTGGGAGGGGATCGGCGCGGTGGTCACGGGCGCGGCCCTGCGCCTGGAGAGCCGGCGCGCAGCGGGCTCCGACCAGGTCGAGGTCGGGGTCAGCTGAGCACCGTCTCCCAGGTGTCGACGGCGTAGTGCACGGCCATGCCGTGCCGGGCGTACAGCGCGGGCGCCCCGGTGGGGTTGGCGGTGTCCACGCCCAGCCCCACCGTGTCCCGCCCTCGCGCCGCGAACGCGGCGAACGCGTGCCGCAGCAGCACACCGCCGAGACCGGAGCCGCGTGCCTCGCTCAGTACGCCGATGCTCCGGATCCAGCCCATCGCCTCACGGTCGTCGCGGGCGAGCAGGAAGCCGACGTCCCCCAGGTCCTCCGTACCGGCGATCCACACCAGCGACCAGTCGAGCCCCTCGGCGTCGACGTCGTGCAGCCACCGGTCGTAGCTCCGCGGCTGGAAGTCGAAGTGCTCGGCGAAGCTCGACTGGTAGAGCGCGTGGACGCGCGCACGGTCCGTCTCCTCGGCACACGCCCGCAGCCGTATGCCGGCCGGGAGTTCCGGTACGAGGTCCACGGCGGCGTCAACGGGCCGTTGCAGCACGTGATAGCGCCGTACGACGTGCCAGCCCCGGCGCTCGATCAGTTCCGTGTCGAGCGTGGGCTCGGTGTTGAGGTGCAGATGCACCACCGCCCTGGCCGCACCGTTCTCGCGGGCCTTCTCCAGGGCACGGGCCTGAAGCGCGTCCAGGATCAGTTCACCGGCCTGCTGGTGGTCGGGCAGCACGTAGTGGTCGACGTCGACGCGCTCACTGGCCGATTCGTCCCACAGCAGGCCGTACGCGACCAGCCGTTCGCCGTCGAAGGCCAGCCACGAGTCGCTTTCCAGAACGATCTCGGGCCGCTTCAGGTCGGCCTCGACGATGTGCAGGTCGGTCTCGGGCCTGCCTATCTCGATGCGGTCGACTTCGTTGAGCAGTTCGGTGATGGCGGTCGCGTCGGTGAGGCCGGCCGGCCGAAGGGCGTAGGGCATGGGCCAAGGGTCGGGGGAGGGGAGGACGGACGCAACGGATTTACGGTGACCGTCCGCCCGCCCTCCTCTCCACTTACCGGAGGCCGATCAGCAGGTCGCGGAGGCGGGCAGGTCCCCGTACTCGTTGCCCTTGAGGTAGACCGCGCTCACGTAGCCCTCGACGAGCTTGACCCACACGTTGTTGGTGTAGCCGTGGTCGCGGATGGTCTCGCCGCGCACCCAGCAGTACGCGCCGCGCGGCTGGTTCGCCGCGACACTGCCGACCTTGTCGTGCGAACGCGCGGGTCCGGAGCGGACGTTGACGGTCTCGTACGGTACGACGGCGTAGGGCGCGGCCATGATGCGGGCCCCGCCTTCGTCCGCGTCGGATGCCGCCACGGCGGTCGCGGCGGTGAGCGGTCCGAGCAGAGCCGGCGCACCGGCGCCGACGAGCGCGGCCCGGGCGAGGATACGAGCGGACATGATGTGTTCCCCCTGTTTCGACGGTCATGTGCCCGGCACTCGGCCGGTGCCCGGAACACCAGGGAGACGCGAGGATCCACGGACCCTGAGATGTCTCAGGTACCGCGGACGGTCGGGGCCGGCGGCAACCGAGAGCGCCACGTGCTCGTCTTTGGGATCATGGTCACCACAAGCATCGCCGGCACCTTGTCGGCATCCTTGCGCCAGCTGCTCGATTTCGCCTGGATACAGACACGGTCCTGCGCCTTCGCCATCGCCCTGATGTCCGGCGTGGCCGCCTCCGCCCTGCTGCCCGGCCTGCCCGTGGCCCGCTACGACCTGCTCGTCGTCTACGGGGTGCTGCTGACGCTGCTGTTCTGGCTGCGCGGCTGGGAGAACGGGCGGGACGTCGCCGTCATCGCCGTCTGCCACGTCATCGGCCTGGCCTTCGAGCTGGTGAAGGTGTCCCTCGGCTCGTGGAGCTACCCCGAGCCCGCCGTACTGAAATTCGCGGGCGTCCCGCTGTACGGAGGTTTCCTCTACGCCGCGGTCGGCAGCTATGTCTGCCGCGCCTGGCACCTGTTCGACCTGGAGCTGGTCCGGTACCGCCCGCGGGCGACGGCCGTGGTCGCCGCGGCCGTCTACGTCAACTTCTTCAGCCACCACTGGCTCCCCGACGCCCGCTGGCTCCTCGCCGCCCTGCTCCTGGCCGTCACCGCGGGCACCTCGGTCCGCTACACGGTGCACACCACCCGCCGCCGGATGCCCCTGGCGCTGTCCTTCGTCCTGATCGGCTTCTTCCTGTGGGTCGCGGAGAACCTCGCCACCTACCTGGGCGCGTGGCGCTACCCCTACCAACTCGACGGCTGGCAGCCCGTGGGAGTGGAGAAGTTCGGCGCCTGGGCCCTGCTGATCAGTGTGACGTTCGTCCTCGCGGCGGTGACCCGGTCGTGCAGGCGGCCTGCGTCAGCTTGCGAGTGAAGCGATGCATGTGGGGGTGCATCGAGTCGAGCGACCCGGTGAGCACCTGCTCGGGAGTCAGCCATCGGATCGCCGTGAACTCCTCCTCGTCGTAGGAGGTGAGGGTTCGCGCGTCCGCGGTGATGACGTACCAGAACGAGACGTCGGGCTTGCGCGTCCGGTGGACGGGCGCGCCGCCGGCGAGCCACTCACCGGCCAGGCGCAGGTGGGTCCGCTCCAGGTCGACCCAGCGTGCGACCGGAGCCGAACACGGCGGGGGCTTCGCGCCGGCCCCCGCCGCCTACCGCCGACCGCTCGTCGTCACTCGCCCTTCGGCCCCGCCTGCTGCACGACCTCGAAGGACCACAGCGTGGACCCGCTGGCCGCCGGCTTCGGGCGTTCGGCGCCTTCCGTGCCGCCGCCCTGGTGGGCCGACTTCATGGGGCCCTCCATCCACGCCTGGAAGGACTCCTCGTCGCGCCAGCGCGTGTACACGAGGTAGGTGTCGGTGCCCTCGACCGGCCGGAGAAGCTCGAACCACTCGAACCCGTCCGAGTTCTCCACAGCGTGGGCACGGGAGGCGAAGCGCTTCTCCAGCGTCTCGCGCTGCTCGGCGGGCACGGTCAGTACGTTGATCTTGACTACGCTCATGGTCCTCATCCTGCCGCACGGCCGCCGGCAGACGCGCGGCGGCTCGTGCTTCACAGGTGTGGCGCCACGCATCAGGCCGTGTGCAGGGTCAGCCCGTACCGGCCGAGTATCTCGTTCACCGGCTGGAACCAGGTCTCCCCGCCGCCGGAGCAGTTGCCCCAGCCGCCCGAAGTGACCCCTTGGGCCTGGTCACCGCTGATGAAGGAGCCTCCGGAGTCGCCGCCCTCGGCGCAGACGCTGGTCTTCGTCATCTGGTGCACCGCGCCCTGGCTGTAGTTGACCGTCTCGTTCTTGGCCAGCACGGCACCGCAGTGCCAGTGCGTCGTGGAGCCGGAGCGGCATATGGACGTGCCGACGGGCGCCTCGGCCGAGCCGCGCACGAGCTGGTCCGGGACGGTACCCCAGCCGAGGACCACCGGCACGGTCCACCAACCGCTGCCGACGCTCACCCAGGCGTAGTCGTTGTCGGGGAACGAGGAGCCCTGGAACGTTCCGATGTAGCTGCCGTCCCAGCCCCGGACGCCGGCTCCCTGCCCACCGCAGTGCCCGGCGGTGACGAAGCCGCCGTGCACCGAGAAGCCTATGGAGCAGCGGACGTTGCCGGTGTAGTAGGGGTCGCCGCCGACCGTTCCCGCCGCGAAGGTGCGCGGGGCCGCCGCGACCGTCTCCACGGTGACGGGTCCGGCCGCACGGGCGCGGGAGACGAAGCCGCGGACATCGTTGTCCGACCGCTTGTCGCGGACGACCTTCACGACGACCGTGTTGGCCACCGGATCGACGTGCCAACTGCTCACCCCGGACGGCGCCGGGAGACGGTCGATGCGTGCCTTGGCCGCGTCGAGGTCGCGCGCACTGTGCGCGACGGCGCGCACCGTCACGCCGGTGGCGCGGACCGCCCGTACGGTCGCGGGCGCGGCGTCCGCCGTGACGGCCACGGTGAGCCGCTCGCTGTCGGCGTCGAACCACGAGCCGCCGTAGGCGGACCCGGCGGCCTTGCGGGCCTTCGGCGTGACGTCCATGGCGTTGCGTTCCGCGGCCAGGCGCGCCTCGGCCCGCTCCTTCGACAGGCCGAGGTCGCGCTGCATCGCCTGCAGCAGTGCGGGAGAGGCCGGTTCGGCATCCGCCACCGTGGGGGAGTCGTCCGCCGTGGCCTGCGCGGTTCCGCCCGCGCTCCAGCTGCCGAGCACCAGGAGCGCGGCGAGGCCGGCGTACTTGAGTCTGATGCGTCTCAAGGGAGTTGCCCTTCGTCGTTCCAACAAGGTGGGGTGGAACAACCACAATCTGAGAGCGCTCTCATTCAGGGTCGGGCAGAGCTTAGCCCTGACGAAACATCAGGTCCATACCAGCGACCGGGTTCGAGTGGGGGCCGGGTGGCCCGGATGCCTCAGCCGAGGTATCCGTGCCGACCTCACGTGCGCGCCCGGCCCACGGTCGTAGTCGGCACGTTGTAGCCCTCCAGCCGTACGGCCGGCCTGCCGGAGGAGAGGGAAGCGGCCGGCCAGGACAGCGTGACGGTGCGGGACTCGCCGGGGAGCAGCCAGAGATAGTTGTCGCCGTACAGCGTGGGCAGGACCCGGTGACCGGACTCGGCGTCGAGCAGGGAGAGCCGCACCATCGCCGCGACCGTCGTGCCGCGGTTGCGTATGCGGACGGTGAGGCCGTGGCGGTCGCCCGAGCGGTCCGTGTCGGTGATCTCCACCGACACCCTCGTCCGCGCGACCTGGTTCAGGGCGCGCATGTCGCCGGCCTCGCGGTACCGCCAGTAGGTGTTCTCGGCCAGCAGCTCCCCGCGCGCGTCCACCAGGCGCAGCCGCAGCAGATGGAGGCCGGGCAGGTCGTCCGCCCGGCTCGCGGTGAACGCCGGCGCGGTCGACGAGGCGGCGACGTCCACGGTCGCGCGCTGCTCGGCGCCGAGCCGACGGCCGGAGAGGTCGTAGCGGCGCGCCGAGAGCGTCGCGCCCGGGATACGGCGGGGGGTGTGGTTGACCGCGATCACCTCCCCGCTCACCGGATCGGCCTGCACGTGCACGGCCTCGCTCGCCTTGCGGACCCCGTAGTAGGCACCGTTGACGTCGAAGTCGTAGTCGTACGTCTGCCACACCGTGCTGTACCAGGCGGGATGGGACATCCACAGCATCAGCCCGCTCGCGTCGTCCCACAGCCGGGCGTTCCACGCCTCGAACATGGCCCGGAAGTTCTCGTAGTTGACGAACTGCGCCTTGCGGCAGAAGTCGTCGAGATCCTTCGCCTCGCCGAGCCTCGCCTCGATGGCCGCCCGGTAGTTCTGCGGTGCCTGGTTTCCGCGGGTGCTCCAGTCGTGGTAGTACCAGGCGCCCTTGACGGGCCACTCCGGCTCGTCGCCCACGAGCCGGCGCATGGTCTGCGCGGTCGGCAGCACCGGCATGCCGATCTCGGTGTGGAAGCCGAAGCTGCCGCTGCCGTAGGTGGTCGCGGAGGAGTAGCGCTGCGGTTCGACCCAGCCGTACGGGCCGCCGCCGGAGACGATGCCGCCCGCGGAGTTGTTCTGGTACAGCAGATCGGGCGCCTCCGCGCGGACCGCGGCGCGCATGCCGTCGTCGACCGGGCCGGGAGGGTTGCCCTCGTTGGCGCCGCACCACACGACGATGCCGGGGTGGCTGCGGTAGCGGCGCACGGTGTCCCGCGCCAGGCTCAGGAAGGCCTCGTGGTTGGGCGGGTCCATGGCCCAGGCGTTGGGGAAGTCGTTCCAGACCAGCAGGCCGTGCTCGTCGCAACTGGCGTAGAACTCCTCGCGGTTGCTGCTCCCGAGCCAGTTCCTGATCATGGTGAAGTTCATGTCGCGGTGCATCCGCACGGCCGCGTCCATCCGCTCGGCGGGCATGCGCCGCAGCAGCTCGTCCCAGCCCCAGTTCCCGCCCCGGCAGAACACCCGGACCCCGTTGACGCTGATCTTGAGCGGCACGGTCGAGTTGTCGACGGACTTCACGTCCGTCCAGTCCTCGCCGTCGTCGGACACCTGGACGGTGTACTTCTTCGCGTACGCCTGCTCCCACAGGATGACCACGCGGTCGAACGCCACCCGCTCGCCCAGGTCGACCTGGATCGACTGCTCGTCCTCGTACGCCGAGGACCAGCGGGTGCCCGGATCGCCGTCCACGGCATTGGCGGCCGCGCTCCCGGCGCCCTCCTCCGAGGACGCGGTGGCCGCCTTGCGCAGCGCCAGGTCGGTGCCGGGTGAGGAACTGTTCACGACCGACAGGCTCCACATCGACGCGCCCCAGCTCGTCGCCCGGCTGTGGCACAGCACCCGGACGTGGCGCGCGGTCCGCGCCTCGAACTCCACGTTCTGAAGGGCCGCCGCGCCCGTAGTGCGGAAGGGGAGCGGAGCAGCGGTGTTGTCGACGGACGAGGCCTCCCGCCAGTCCTCGCCGTTGTCGGACACCTGGACGGTGTACGTCTTCGCGTACGCCTGCTCCCAGGTGACGACGACGCGGTCGAAGGACACGGCGGCGCCCAGGTCCACCTCGATCCACTGCTCGTCCTCGAACTCCGACGACCAGCGCGTCTTCGGATCGCCGTCCGTCACGTTGCCGGGCCGGTTGGCGGGGTCGTCCACGGACGACGACGTGGCCGGCCTGTGCAGGGCCAGGTCGCTGCCGGGCGACGCGCTGTCCACGACCGACAGGTTCCACATCGACGAGCCCCACTCGGTGGCCCGGGTGTGGCACAGGATCCGCACGTGACGGGCCTTCTGCCGGGCGAAGTCGACGGTCTGTGCGTAGGCGTCGCCGCCGGACTGGAAGGTGAGCGGGACGTCGTACTCGTAGCCGAACTGGCGGATGCCGAACCGGGTCGTGCGCCGGTCGCTGACCTCGCCCGCGACCGAGGCGGTCAGAGTCAGGCGGTGCAGGGCGGGCTCCCCGTACCCGTTGGGCCACCACAACTTCGGCTTGCGGATGCGTAGTTGCGGGTGATCGGCCGGGGTGAAGGTGACGTCGGCCGTCCCGCCCGCGGGAACCGTGACCGTCCGGGTCAGCCGTACGTCGTCGAAGGCGGCGGAGACGGTGACGCTCCGGGCGACGGAGTCCGCGTTGCGCACCGGGACCACCACGGTCAGCTCTGCCGTGCCGGTGTCGGGGAGATCGGGCAGCCGGGTGTCCACGCGCGGGTCGCCTATGACGGCCGCGCCGGTCGAGCGGAGCCGGACGTGGTTCCAGATCCCGGCGGCCCGGTCGCGCACCGCCGGCATCCAGTCCCAGCCCGAAGCGGCCAGATACGTCGGCGAGTTGCGGTTCATCATGTTCGCCCCGGCATCCACGAACGCCAGTCCGGCCGGACCTTTGTCGCCGGGGCTGCCCGGGTACGGCATGGGCTTGATGCGCACGGCCAGGGCGTGATCACCGGCGCCGGTCAGGGACTTCGTCACGTCGAATGCGGCGCGCGCGAAGGGGAAGGTGACGGTGCCGAGCCGGCTGCCGTCGAGCCAGACCTCGGCCTCGTGGTTGATGCCGTCGAACTCCAGCCAGACGCGGCGCCCGGTGCCGGTGCGCAGTCCCTCGGGCAGGCGGAACTCACGTCTGTACCACCAGGCGTGCCGGGAGAGGGCCTCCGGCACGTGCAGGTTGTTGAGCCCGGCGACCGGGTCGGGCAGGTGTCCCTGGTCCACCAGGGAGGACAGCACGGTGCCGGGCACCGTGGCCGGCAGCCAGCGGCTGGTGTCCACCGACGGCTCGGACAGGTCGGTGCCCTCCCCGCCGGCCCAGTCGTCCATCGTCAGGTCCCAGCCGGACTCCAGCGGCACGGTGCCGTCCGCGGCGACCTTCAGCGCCGGAGGCGTGCGGTGCCGGACGCCCCAGTCCGTCCAGCCGGTGGCGTCCGGGCGGCGTTCGCCGCACGTGCCGTACACCTGGAGGCCGTTGAGGCCCAGGGGGTTGGCGTTGGAGCGCTTGTGGACGGTCATGCGCACCCAGCGCGCACTGACGGGCCGGGGCAGCGCGATCTCCACGACGCCGCCACGGCCGGAGTCGGTGCGGTACACGGACGTCCACGCCTGCCGGTCGCGCGAGGTCTCGATCACGAAGCCGACCGAGCAACTGGACAGGATCTCCTGCCCCGTGGTGTTGTCCCGCGGGTTGCCCCCCGGCGCGTCGACGTACGGCGGATCGTCCACGGTCGCCTCGAAGGTGAGCCGCAGCGACTCCACCTCGCACAGCGCCTGGAGGTCGACGCAGATCCACTGCGGGTCACCGCCTGCGGCACGCCAGCCCGTCCCCCGCACTCCCACGCCGTCGAGGCCGTCCACCGCGAACTCGGCGGGCGTGGGGGCGTAGTCGGTGGAGGAGACCGACACCGGTCGGTACGCGGCGAGTTCACCTCGGGCGGGAGCCAGGCGCGGGTGGCCGGTTCCGGCCGCGGCGGCGCCGGGGGGCAGGCTCATGCCGATCCCGAAGCCCGCGAGAAGGGTGGACCCGGCGGTGAGTACGGCACGGCGGGACGGCACAGAAGGCTGATCCGGCATGGGACAAGGGCTCCGATCAGGGATGTCCGGTGAGGGAGGCGACCTGGAAGCATGGGCGTGACAACGTTGTCGAGCGGCGTCTGACAACGTTGCCAAACCCTGCACCGTGGGCGTGAGCCCGTCAAGGCTTCGGACGCGGCCGGATCCGTGTTTCTTTAAATTAGTAATTAATATTGACAGGGTTCCGGCCGCGCGCCACAGTCATCGCCGTGACGCCGACGGCCCGGCCCCCTGCGCGGCCCGCGTCACACCTCCTCCTGCTTCCCAACCTCCGGGAGAGGCACGTGACTTCACTCGCCCTCGCGACCGCGATCTCCGTGGTCCTGACCGCGTCCGCGACCCCCGACGCCACCGCGCACACCACCGTGGACCAGGGCGCGCCCGCCTACTACGACAGCGGACTCGCCCCCACGCCGTACATGGGCTGGAACACCTACTACGGGCTCGGCGCACCGACCGAGAAGGAGGTCAGAGCCGTCGCCGACAAGCTCGTCAGCAGCGGGCTGCGCGACAGCGGCTACGACATCGTGTGGCTGGACGGCGGCTGGCAGGCCGACAACCCCCGGGACGCGCAGGGGCGGTTGACGGCGCACCCCGACCGCTTCCCGTCCGGCATCCCGGCCCTGGTCTCCTACCTCCACCGGCGCGGACTGAAAGCCGGCATCTACACCGACGCCGGCACCTACGACGGCGGCAGGACCTGCGGGCTCGGCAGCCGCGGCCACTACGACCAGGACGCACGGCAGTTCGCCGACTGGAAGGTCGACGCGATCAAGGTCGACTTCCTGTGCGGAATCGGCGCGAAGCTCGATCCCGGGCCCGCGTTCAAGGAGTTCGGCGACGCCGTCGCCAAGTCCGGCCGCAGGATGCTGCTCAACCTCTGCAACCCGCTCACCGACGACTGGGGCCTGCCGCACACACCCGAGCAGGACGCGCACAACACCTACGCCTACGCCCCGACCATTGCGGACTCCTGGCGCACCGGAACGGACATCGCGTGGGGTACCCCGAGCCCCGGTCAGTGGCCCAACGTGCTGCGCAACATGGACGCCAACGCCTGGCACCCCGAGGCTCAGGGGCCGGGCCACTACAACGACCCCGACTACCTCATCCCGATGCGGCGCATGACCGACGGGTCGTACGAGCTGACGCAGGAGGAGTCCACCACCCAGTTCGTGATGTGGGCCGAGATGGCCTCGCCGCTCGTCCTCGGCTCCGACCCGCGCACCCTGTCCGAGTCGATGATCAAGACACTGCGCAACCCCGAGATCATCGCCGTCGACCAGGACCCGCTCGCCGTCCAGGGCGTCCGTGTCGCCTCCGACTCCGTGGGCGACGTCTACAGCAAGGTGCTCTCGGGACAGGGCCGCCGCGCGGTCGTCCTCCTCAACCGCTCCGACCAACCGGTCGAGCGCACCGTGAACTTCGCCGACGCGACGCTGGGCGGTGCGGTCAAGGTGCGCGACCTGCGGGCACGCACCGATCGCGGCACGCACACCGGGTCGTACACCGTCGAGGTCCCCGCCCACGGCACCGCGTTCCTGAAGCTGACCGGCGCGGACGCCCTGCCCGGCACCAGCCTGGGTGAGAAGGCCACCGCGAGCCCGGCCGTGGTGCGCGCCGGCGACACCCTCAGCACCTTCTTCCGCGGACCCCGCGGGAACCTCGTGCAGCACTCGGCGTCGACGAACGGCGGCGGAACGCCGCGTACGAGGGACCTCGCAGGCCCGGCCAGGGGTGGAATCCTCGGCCAGCCCGCCGCCTACGCGTCCGCCGGCGGCCGTATCGACGTCTTCGTGCGCGGCGCCGACTCCCGTGTGTACCGGCGGGTGTTCGCCGACGGCCGCTGGGGTGGCTGGCAGAGCCTGGGCGGGCAGGTCACCGACGCGCCGTCGGTGGCGTTCACCGACCCCACGCACTGGACCCTCGTCGCGCGCGGTGCGGACGGGCGGATCGTGCAGCGCGGGCCGTCTTCCGGCTGGTCGTCGCTGGGTGCGCCGGGTGACCGGCCGACGTACGGCAGGCCGTCCGCCGCCGTCGACGCGCAGGGGCGGGTCCATGTCGTCGTGCGGACCTCGGCGGACGACGTGTGGACGCGGACGCGGGACGCCTCGGGGGAGTGGTCGCAGTGGACCTCGCTCGGCGGGACCGTGAGCGGCAGTCCGACCCTCGTCGCAGTGGGAGACACCGTGGTGCTCTACGCGCGGGCCGGTGACTACACGCTCTGGCAGCGGCGCTACGACGGTGCGGCCTGGCAGGGCTGGTCGAAGCGGGAGGAGTTCCCCAGTGCCGCCTTCGAGGGCTCGCTCGGGGCGGTCGCGGGGGAGGGCGGCGCGGTCGACGCCGTGTTCCGCGGGGTCGACGGGTACGTCCACCGGACCCAGTTCAAATAAATTAGTAATTAATCTTGACGTGGTGGAAGCGCCACGCGAACCTGGATCCGCCGCGCGGACCCACAGGGAGCCCTCCATGACCAACCCTCAGCCCAGCCGACGGCGCTTCCTCGCCGGACTCGGCGCCGCCGGGACGGCCTCGCTGCTCAGCGGCTGTGTCACGTCCACCTCCTCCTCGAAGTCCTCGTCCACGGGCGCGGTCACCCTCCAGTCCAACCTGTCCGCGCCGCAGGCCAAGGCGGCGATGGAGGACATCGTCGCCGCCTACGGCAAGAAGGACGCCGGAGGCGTCAGCCTCAACACGGTCGCCGCGGAGACGTTCCGCACCCAGCTGCCGACGTACCTGACCTCCGCCAACCCGCCGGACGTGTACACCTGGTACCCGGGCTCGGTGGCGGACGCCTACGCGAAGAAGGACCTGCTGCTCGACCTGGGCGAGCTCTGGGACTCACCTGACCTGGGGCGCTACTCCAAGGCACTGAACTCACTGTGCACCGCCGGCTCGGGCAAGAAGGTCTTCGTGCCCACCACCTACTACTGGTGGGGCATGTTCTACCGGAAGTCCAACTTCGCCAAGTGGGGCGTGAGCGAGCCGAAGACCTGGGACGACTTCCTCGACCTGTGCGACAAGCTCAAGAGCAAGGGCGTCGCCCCGATCGGGCTGGGCGCCGGCGGCAACACCGCCTGGGTGGCCTCCGCCTGGTTCGACTACCTCGACATCCGCATCAACGGCGCCGAATACCACCGCCAACTGCTCGCCGGACAGCACCGGTTCGACGACCCCGAGGTCCGCAAGGTCTTCGACCGCTGGCAGGAAGTGCTGCCGTACTTCGACCCGAACGGCACGGCCGGCGCCTTCCAGGACGCCACGACCGCGCTGCTGAACGGCCGCAGCGGGATGATGCTGATCGGCACCTTCTTCGCCGACGCGGCCCCCAAGGACGCCCTCGACGACATCGACTTCTTCCGCTTCCCGGTCATCGACGCGAAGGTCCCGCTCGCCGAAGAGGCCCCCACCGACGGCTACTTCGCCAGCGCCCGCACCGGACGCCGCGACGGAGTGCTCGACCTGCTGGGCTACCTCGCCACCGCCGAGGCGCAGGAGATCTACATCAAGGGATCGTCCGGCACCGCCCTGCCCTGCCACCCCGACGCCGCCGACGCCGGCACCGCGCTGGTGAAGAAGGGCCGTAAGCACATCGAGGAGGCGGCCGAGATCACCCAGTACTTCAACCGCGACTCCAGCGACGCCCTCCAGCCCACCGCCGACACCGCGCTGACCAAGTTCCTCGCCAAGCCCAAGGAGATCGGGAGCATCCTCACCGACTGGCAGCGCGACGCCGAGAAGATCTGGAACGCCTGACATGGCCGTCCTGACCGCCCCCCACCGCAAGCTCCCGGTCCCGGCGCCGTCCCGTGGCGGCCGGGGCCGGGGACCCCGGCGCACACCCCCGCTGGTGGTCGCCTTCGTACTCGTCCCGCTGCTCGCCGAGGCCGTGTGGGTGTTCTGGCCCGCGTTGCAGGGCTTCTATCTCGCCCTGACCAGCTGGGACGGCGTGTCGGCACCGAAGTTCGTCGGTCTGGACAACTTCCGGGAGATGGCGGGGGACGACATCTTCCGCGGCGCGGTCGGGCACACCGTCCTGTGGCTGGTGCTGTTCGGCGGCCTCTCCGCCCTGCTGGGCCTGGCCGCCGCCCTGCTGCTCCAGCAGGAGCGGCGCGGCATCGGCTTCTACCGCGCCGCCCTCTTCCTGCCCGTCGTGTTCTCGCTGGTCGCCACCGCCCTGGTCTGGCAGGCCATCTACCAGCCCGACGGTGTCCTCAACCAACTCCTCGGGTCGGTGGGCCTCGGCAGCCTGCGGCACGCCTGGCTCGCCGACCAGGACACCGCCCTGTACGCGGTCATCGTGCCCGCGCTGTGGCGGCAGATCGGCTACGTGATGGTCCTCTACCTCGCCGGCCTCAAGGGCATCGACCCGGCACTGTACGAGGCCGCCAAGGTCGACGGCGCGAGTGCCTGGCAGCGCTTCCGGCATGTCACGCTGCCCCAACTGCGCAGCGTCAACGCGGTCGTTCTGTCCGTCATCGTCATCGACTCCCTGCGCTCCTTCGACGTCGTGTGGTCGCTGACCCGCGGCGGCCCCTACCACTCGTCCGAACTGCTGAGCACCTACATGTACTCGACCGCCTTCCAGTCCCTGCGCCTCGGATACGGCTCCGCCCTGGCCGTCGTCATCTTCCTGCTGGCGTTCGGCGTCATCGCCTCCTACCTCGTGCGCGCCTTCCGGGAGGCCGACTGATGGCGACCACCCGTACCGACGCCACCCGTACCCCGGCCACGCGCACCTCCGCCGGATCCGCGGCGCTGCGCCGCCGCCGTACCGCCACCGCGGGATTCCACCTCGGCGCCGGTGCGCTCGCGGTGTTGTGGCTGCTGCCCATCGCCCTGGTCCTGGTGACCAGCCTGCGCTCCTTCGACGACATCGCCGCGCACGGCCTGGGCAGTTGGCCCCGCTCCTTCACCCTGGACAACTTCCGGCTGGCCTGGGTCGACGGCGGCCAGCAGCGCGCGCTGATCAACAGCCTGCTCGTCACCGTCCCGTGCGTCCTGGTGACCCTGGCCCTGGCGGCCATGGCCGCGTTCGCCCTCAGCCGCTACGAACTGCCCCTGCGCCGCTCCCTGTTGCTGCTCATGCTCGGCGGCAACCTGCTCCCGCCGCAGATCCTGCTCATCCCGGTGTCCAAGCTGAGCGAGCTGATGGGCGTCCACGACACCCTGACCGCGCTCATCGGCGTGCAGATCGGCTTCGGTGTCGGGTTCTACGTCTTCGTCCTGCACGGCTTCATGCGGGCCCTGCCTGCCGAGATCCAGCAGGCCGCGGTCGTCGACGGCGCCGGACCCTGGCAGATCTTCTGGCGGATCATCCTGCCGCTGACCCGGCCCGCCCTCGCCGCGCTGAGCGCCCTGTCGTTCACGTGGATCTTCAACGACCTGCTGTGGGCGATCACCGTGCTGCGCAGCGACACCAAGATGCCGATCACCGCCGCCCTCATCGGACTCCAGGGCCAGTACGTGTCGATGTGGAACGTGATCGCCGCCGGGTCCGTCATCGCCGCCGCGCCCACCGTCGCCGTGTTCCTGCGGTTCCAGCGGCACTTCGTGGCCGGCCTCAACCTGGGAGCGGTGAAGTGACCTCGCACCGGCGCTGGACCCTGCGCACCGAGCACACCAGCTACACCGTCCGCCTCTCTCCGCAGGGCCCGTGGGCCGAACTCGACGCCTGGGGACCGCTCGGCGTCGAGCACGGCCCCTCCGCCCTCGACCGGTCCAGGCGTACCCACTTCATCACGCCCGCCGACGCGGCCCCCGCCGAGTATCTGCCGCACGGACTAAGGCCGTTCACCGGCGCCGACCTCATCGCGGCGCGCCCGGGCGAGGAGCGGGGCGTGTGGTGGGACTTCGAGGGAGCGGAAGAAGGGGAGGGGACGCTGCGGCTCGCCTTCACCGACGAGACGCTCGGCCTGCGTACGGTCCTCTGCTACGAGACCGTGCCGGGCACGGACGTGATCCTCCGCTGGACCGAGCACACCGGCACGGAGGAACTGCGACTGGAGCGGTTCGACTCCGGCGCAGTGAACATCCCGGTGGCCGACGCCGCCCGGCTCACCTACCTCACGGGCCAGTGGTCGCAGGAGTTCCAGCGCACCCAACTCGACCTGCCCCGGGGGACGTTCACGATGGGCAGCCTCCAGGGCGCCCCCGGACACGCGTACGCGCCCTGGCTCGCCGTGCAGGACGGGGACGCGCAGGCCATGTACGGCATCGCGCTCGAATGGCCGGGCAACTGGCACATCACCGCCGAGGCCGAACCGGGCGGTTCGGTGCGCGTGCGCGCCGGGCGGGTCCCGCACGAAGGCGCGGTCCTCCTCGCGCCCGGAGACACCCTCGTCACTCCCCGCCTCGCCTGCGCCTTCAGCCCCGACGGACTCGACGGGCTGTCCCGCGTCTGGCACCGCTACGAACGCCATCTCGCCGGGGACCGGCTGCACCGCCCCCGCAAGGTCCTCTACAACTCCTGGGAGGCCACCGGCTTCGACGTCGACGCCGCCGGACAGCTGGAACTGGCCAAGGCGGCAGCGGACATCGGGGCCGAACTGTTCGTCGTCGACGACGGGTGGTTCACCGGCCGCGGCGACGACACCGGTGGGCTCGGCGACTGGTATCCCGACCCGGCCGCCTTCCCGCAGGGCTTCGACCGGTTCGTCGACGAGGTACGCGGCCTGGGCCTCGACTTCGGGCTGTGGGTCGAGCCCGAGGCGGTCAGCCCCGGCAGCCGCCTCCACACCGAACACCCCGACTGGGTCTACCGCGTCGACGGCCGGCCCGCCCGACTGATCCGCAATCAGCTCCTGCTCGACCTCGGCCGCACCGACGTCCAGGACTTCGTGATCGGCACCCTGGACCGGCTCCTCGGCACATCCGACATCAGCTATCTGAAGTGGGACATGAACCGCCCGCCCACCGAGCGCGGCCGCCCCGGCGCCGGGCCCGCCGACCGCCTCGACCTGGACGCCGAGCACGTCGACGGCTACCTGCGCGTCCTCGACCACCTGCGCTCCGCCCACCCCCACGTCACCGTCGAGGGCTGCGCGGGCGGCGGCGCCCGCGTCGAGCACGCCGCACTGGCCCGCACCGACGTCGTCTGGCCCAGTGACAACACCGCCCCGCTGGACCGGCTGTCCATCCAGTACGGCTTCCTGCACGCCCACGCCCCGCACGTCATGAGCTCCTGGGTCACCGACGCGCCCGGCGTCTTCGACCCGCGCCCGCGCAGCCTCGCCTTCCGCTTCGTGAACGCCATGTGCGGGGTACTGGGCATCGGGGCCGACCTGCGCGCATGGACGCCGGAGCAGCGGACCGAGGCCGCGCTGTGGGTCGCCCGCTACAAGGAACTGCGCGAGGTCATACACCACGGAGAAGCCCGGCTGCTCGGCTCGCCGGCCGACGCCACCTGCGGGGTGCAGTACGACGCGGGGCACCGCACGGTCGTCGCCGCGCTCGGCACCGGACGGCTCGACGGTTCGCCCCTCGTGCCCGGCCGCCCCGACCGGCTCCGGCTGCGGGCACTGGAGCCGACGGCACGCTACCGGGACACCGCCACCGGGACGACGTACAGCGGCGCCCATCTGCTGCACTACGGGCTGCCGTTCGCCTGGAGTGCCGATCATGATGCGGACCTGGTGGTACTGACACGTCAGTGAGCCGCATATGTTTCCCGCACGGCCTGTCCCCGCTCACGGAGCATGCGCAACACGCTCACGAAGGAGTCGATCACGATGGACCGCTTCACCGGCCGCACGGCCGTGGTCACCGGTGCGGCCTCCGGAATCGGCGCCGCCACCGCCGTGCGCCTCGCGGCTGAGGGAGCCGCCGTAGTCCTCGCCGACGTGTCGCCGGACCGCGGTGCGGCGGTCGCCGAACGCATCACGAAGGACGGCGGCCGGGCCCGGTTCGTGCGGGCAGACGTGGCGGCGGAGGACGACTGGCAGCGGATCGTGGCCGCCGCCCACGACTTCGGACCCGTGGACGTCCTCGTCGGCAACGCCTACACCGTCGACGTCGTCCCGGCCCACGAGATGACCCTGGAGTCGTGGCAGCGGCAGCTCTCCGTCAACCTCACCGCGAGCTTCCTCGGCTTCCGGGCGCTGCTGCCCGATCTGCGGGCCCGGCGCGGAGCGACCGTGCTGACCTCGTCCGTCCACGCCCGCGTGGGCATCCCCGGCCACCCCGCCTACGCCGCGTCCAAGGGCGCGCTGCTGTCCCTGTGCGGTCAGCTCGCCGTCGAGTACGGGCCCGAGGTCCGCGTCAACGCCGTCCTGCCGGGCCCCATCCTCACCGCCGCCTGGGACCGCGTGCCGCCCGAGGACCGCGAGCGCAGCGCCGCCGAGACGGCCGCCCGACGCTTCGGCACCCCCGAGGAGGTGGCCGCGGCCATCGCCTTCCTGAGCGCCGACGAAGCCGCCTACATCACCGGCACGAGCCTCGTCGTGGACGGCGGCTGGAGCGTCCTGAAGGCATCCGCATGACCACCGCCGTCCCCACTCCCCAGCAGAAAGGCTGTACGACATGACGCCCTACGCCCGCCGCGGCGTGCACGGCCAGACAGTGGAGGCCCTCGCCCGCCGCATCCTGGGCGGCCGGATCCCCGAGGGAGCCACGCTCGACCTGGTGGCGCTGCAGAGCGAGTTGGACGTCAGTCTCACCGCCCTGCGCGAGTCCCTGAAGGTGCTCGCCGCCAAGGGGATGGTCGACGCCCGCCAGAAACGCGGCACCTTCGTCAGAGCCCGCGCCGACTGGAACCTCCTCGACGCCGACGTACTGCGCTGGCAGTTCGAGGGCGCCGACCTCGCCACCGACAGCGACCGGACGCTGCTGGCCGACCTCGCCGAAGTACGCGCCATCGTCGAACCGGCCGCCGTGCGCCTCGCCGCCGAGCGCCGCACCGACGCCGACCTGATCGCCCTGGACGCGGCACTGGAGGCGATGGGCGAGCGGGGCTCCGGCCCGGGGCAGGCCGTGGAGGCCGACCTCGCCTTCCACCGCGCCCTGCTCTGTGCCACCCACAACGAGCTGCTCCAGCGCATGGAGATGGTCATCGAGCCCGGCCTCGCCCACCGCGACCGCATCGTGCACAGCCACCCGCACAGCGAGGACCCCGTACCGGCCCACCGTGCCGTCCTGGACGCCGTACGCGACCAGGACCCGCAGGCCGCGGAGACGGCGATGCGGGCCCTGCTCGTCCAGGCCGGACGCGACCTGGACCGGATCGACGGACCCGACGACACGAAAGGCAACGGCGGTAAGTGAAGATCACCCGCATTGAAACGTTCCTGGTCCCGCCGCGCTGGCTGTTCTGCCGGATCGAGACCGACGACGGCGTGGTCGGCTGGGGCGAACCCGTCGTCGAGGGACGGGCCGAGGTGGTCCGCGCGGCGGTGGACGTCCTCGCCGAGTACCTCGTCGGCCAGGACCCGCTGCGCATCCAGGACCACTGGCAGGTCCTCACCAAGGGCGGCTTCTACCGCGGCGGCCCCGTGCTGACGAGCGCCGTCGCCGGCCTCGACCAGGCCCTGTGGGACATCGCCGGCAAGACCTACGGTGCCCCCGTGCACGCCCTGCTGGGCGGCCCCGTGCGCGACCGCGTCCGTGTCTACGCCTGGGTCGGCGGCGACGAACCCGCCGAGCTCACCGAACAGATAGCCGCCCAGGTCGAGGCCGGTTTCACCGCGGTCAAGATGAACGGCGCCGGCGTCACCTCGCCGATCGCCACCGCGGCCGAGACCGCGGCCGTCGTCGCCCGCGTGGCCGCCGCCCGCGAGGCACTCGGCCCCGACCGCGACGTCGCCGTCGACTTCCACGGCCGCTTCACCGCCGCGAGCGCCCGCAGGGTCCTGGCCGAACTCGCCCCGCTGCACCCGCTGTTCGTCGAGGAACCCGTCGTCCCCGAACACGGCCACCTCCTGCCCGGCCTGGTCGCCGCGACCCCGATCCCCCTCGCCACCGGCGAACGCCTCTACTCCCGCGCCGAGTTCCTGCCCGCCCTCACCGCGGGCATCGCCGTGGCCCAGCCCGACCTGTCGCACGCCGGCGGCATCTCCGAGGTCCACCGCATCGCCTCCCTCGCCGACACCTACGGCGCCCAGCTCGCCCCGCACTGCCCGCTCGGCCCGATCGCGCTGGCCGCCAGCCTCCAAGTCGCGTTCGCCACCCCCAACTTCCTGATCCAGGAACAGAGCCGCGGCATCCACTACAACAAGGACGCCGACCTGCTGTCCTATCTCGCCGACCCCGCCCCGTTCCGTTTCGTGGCCGGCCACGCACCGCTGAACGACGCCCCCGGCCTGGGCATCACCATCGACGAGGCGGCCGTACGCGCGGCCGACCGCACCGGACACGCCTGGCGCAACCCCCTCTGGCGGCACGCCGACGGCTCCTTCGCCGAGTGGTGACGACCGTGCCGGCCATCAGCACCGACCCCGGGCACGGCGGCCGCTGGACGTCCCTGCGTTCGGCGGGCCGTGAATGGCTCTGGCACCGTCCGGCGCCGGAACGGGACAAGGCCGTACCGGGTGACGCGTTCGTGGACGCGGGCGGCCTCGAGGAGTGCATCCCCACCGTCCGCGGCCTCCCCGATCACGGCGACGCCTGGTCACGCCCCTGGACCCGCACCGGCGACACCGAACACGTCGAGTGCGAGTCCTTCGCCCTCGCACGGTCCGTCCGCGAAGCGCCCGACGGCACCCAGGTCGACTACACGCTCACCGCACGGCCCGGCTTCCGCTTCGTCTGGGCCGCGCACGCCCTGCTCGACCTCTCCCCGCACGCCACCCTGCGCATGCCGGCCGGCGCGACCACCCGCCTGTTCCCCGAGGCCGCCCCGCTCCTGGCCCGGACCTGGCCCGCCGGGGCACCCTGGATCACCGGCAGCTGGCCCGCGCCCCACGGACTTCCCCTCGACCGGCTCGGTCCTGACGACGGCACCGCGGTCGGGGCGGTCGTCGACTCGGCGCGATGCTGCGTCCACGACGACCGCGACCGGCTCGCCCTGGAGCTGGTGGCGGACGGACAGCCCGTGTCGACCGCCCTGTGGCGCAACCTCGCCGGCTACCCCCAGCCGCACCCGTACCGGAGCACGGGCGTGGAGCCCATGCTCGGCCGCGTCTTCGACCTCGCCGAAGCGGGCCCCGACGACGCCGCGCGGGTACCGGCGTCCGGCGAGGTCCGCTGGCGTCTCACGCTCACCGGGGCCTGCCGCTGCCCCTCGACCCCCGCACAGAAGGAGCACCGTCCGTGGACCTGACCGCCGCGCTCGCCACCCACCGCCTGGTCGCGATAGTGCGGGGCGGTGACCCCGACGCCGCCCTGCGCACCGTGCTGGCCCTGGCCGAGGAGGGCGTCGAACTCATCGAGGTCTCCCTCGCCGCCCCGGACGCCCTCTCCGTCATCGAACGCGCCCGGACCACGCTCGGCCCGGACCGACCCCTCGGCGCCGGCACCGTCCTCACCGCCGAGGACGCCCGCGCCGCCCACCGTGCCGGAGCCGACTTCGCCGTCACCCCCGGACTCGGCGACGGCGTCCGCGCGGCGCAGGAGCTGGGCCTGCCGGTCCTCGCCGGCGTGCTGACCCCGACCGAGATCATCGCAGCCCAGGCCATGGGAGTGGCCGCGCTGAAGGTCTTCCCGGTCGCCGAGGCCGGGGGAGCGGCCTATGTGAAGGCCCTGCGCGGCCCGTTCCCCGACGCCGCGTTCGTCCCGGTGGGCGGAGTCGACGAGGACGTCGCCCGTGCCTGCCTCGCGGCCGGGGCGGTCGCGGTCGGCGTCGGCTCCCCCCTCGTCGGCGACGCGGCCGACGGCGGCAGCATCACCGCCCTCAGGGAACGCGCCCGCGCCTTCCGCAAGGTCGTGGAAGAGGCGACGCGGTGACCGCGGAACTGCGCCCCACCCGACCCGACCGGCTCGAACTGGGCGAGGGCATCCGCTGGACCGGCTCCGGCATCGTCCTCGTCGACATCCTCGCCGGCCGTCTCCTGTCGGCCCCGGACGACCCCACGGCACCCCTGCACACGGTGGCCCAACTGCCCGTCCCCCTGGGTGCGGTGGCGCCCCTGGCCGGTCACTCCGGAACCTGGATCGCCGCCGCGGGCACCGGCATCTGCGTCCTCCACCCCGACGGCACGGTCGACTGGCCGGCTCGGCCGGAGGACAACGCCCGGACCGCCATGCGGATGAACGACGCCGTCGCCGATCCGTTCGGCCGCTTCTGGGCCGGCAGCATGGCCTACGACGCCGAGGAGGGCGCCGGTTCGCTGTACCGCCTCGACCGGGACGGCACGGTCGTACGGGTACTGGAGGGCATCACCGTGCCCAACGGGCCGGCGTTCACGCCGGACGGCAGCGTCATGTATCTCGCCGACAGTGCGCGGGGCGTGGTCCGGCGCTATCCCGTGGACCCCGTGACGGCGGACCTCGGCACACCCGAGGAGTTCGTCACGATCGGCGAGGGCAGCCCCGACGGCATGGTGGTCGACGTCGAAGGCGCCGTGTGGATCGCCGTCTGGGGCACCGGCACCGTTCGCCGCCACCTGCCCGACGGCACGCTCGACCGCACCCTGCGGCTGCCTGCCCGGCAGCCGGCCGGGCTGTGCCTCGCCCACGACGTCCTGCACATCACGACAGCCCGGGTGGGCCTGGCCGTACCGGGCCCGGACGACGGAGCCCTGTTCACCGTGCGGGTGGCCGTACCGGGCACGCCGACGCCCGCGGCCCGGATCGACCTCGCCCGGGGTGCCGCGACCAGCCGGGGGCCGGCGAGGCCGCCTGACGTCGGAGCCTCGGCAAGGCCCGCCGCTGTCGGGGACCAGGCGTGATCGCCGGGCGGCCGTCCGGTACGGCAGCCGGGAGCGCAGCCGCGGAGACATCCGACGTGACCGCGGGGCGGCCGTCCGGTCCGGCAGCCGTAGGGGCATCCGGCACGGCAGCCGTAGGGGTATCCCCGACTTCACCTGCTCAGGCGTCCGGCATGACCGCCGCGCCGCGGTGCGGTGCGGCACCCGCCACGCCCGCCCCCCGGGCATCCGGCACGACCACCCCCTGGCGCCCCACCCCGGGCCCGGTCGTCTGCGTCGGCGAGACGATGGCGGCCCTGGCCCCCGACCCACCGACCCCGCTGGCGACCGCGGCGGACCTGCGGCTGTCGGTGGCGGGAGCCGAGTCGAACGTCGCCATGTACCTCGCCGACCACGGCATCCCGGTGGCCTGGGTCTCCGCGCTCGGCGACGATCCCCTGGGGCACCGCGTGCGCACCGCCGTCGCCGCCGCCGGTGTCGACGTGTCGCACGTGCGCACCGACCCGCACCGGCCGACCGGCCTGCTGGTGAAGGACCCGGGCCCCACCGGAACCCGCGTGCACTACTACCGGCGCGGCTCGGCCGCCTCCGCCCTGGGCCCCGAGGCCCTGGACAGCGAGCCCCTGCGCACGGCCTCGCTGCTGCACCTGACCGGCATCACACCGGCGCTGTCCGAGCCGTGCCGTCAGCTGGTGACAAGCGCGCTGACCGCCGAGGGCGACGCACGCCCGTACGCGGTGAGCTTCGACGTCAATCACCGCGCCGCGCTGTGGCCGGACGGGTCGGCCCCGACGGTGCTGCACGAGCTGGCGGACCGGGCGGACATCGTCTTCGTCGGCCTGGACGAGGCACAGGCCCTGTGGGGCGAGAAGCTGACACCGGCGGACGTACGGGAGCTCCTCCCGCGCCCGCACATCCTCGTCGTCAAGGACGGGGCGCACGCCGCGACCGCGTTCAGTGACGAAGGAACGGCCACGGTGCCGACGCCGCGCACGACGGTGGTGGAGGCGGTCGGCGCCGGCGACGCGTTCGCGGCCGGCTTCCTCGCGGGGCTGCTGCGGGGCGGGACCACGGCACGCGCCCTCCGACTGGGCCACATCACCGCCGCCTCCGCCCTCCAAGTGACCGGAGACCACGGGCCGTTGCCCGACCCGGAGGACGTGGAAACGCTGCTCGGTCTCTCGGCGCGGGAGTGGGCGGAGCGGGCCGCGGGCGTGCCGCCGGCCTGAGCCGGGCCATGCCCCGGTGAGCCTCCGCCCCAGCCGGGATCCGGCTCGACGCGCGGTGCGGCATTTACCTCCCTATGCTCCATTTGTGTGACGAACATTTTCGATGAGCTCGTGGAGAAGCAGCGCGCGGCCGAGCAGGCGCACCATCGCGTGGAGGAGCTGCGGGGTATGTACGGGCCGCCCGCCCAGGAGGGCGGCTGGAGCCCGCGGCAGACCACCACGTACAACACGGCGTGGCGCGCCTGGCGGGACCTGGCTCGTGATCTGCGGACCGCCGTTGCCGACTATGCGAAGGCGCAGGGCGAGCCGCGCAGCGATGTCGAGTCGCAGGTGAGGAAGGCCGTCCTGCAGAAGGAGCCGGGCGACGTCGAGGCGTAGCCGACGCGCAAGGGGCGAGGATCCGCACGGCCTGGCTCCGCACTACTCTTGACGCGGTGAGTCTCGTTACGAAACTCTGAAGGTCACGAGTTCTTCATCGGGGATGGAGTTGGTGCGGAGTGGAGTGGACGGGCGCACGCTATGCGGATACGCCGACGGTCGAGGTGCGGACGTGGGTGGACGCGCCGCCGGACCGGGTGTGGGGGATCGTCTCCGATGTGACGCTGATGCCGGACATGAGCGATGAGCTTCAGTCGGTGCAGTGGCTCGACGGCGCGGTCGGGCCCGCCGTGGGTGCTCGGTTCGTCGGCAGGAGCAGGCACGAGTCCCTGGGGGAGTGGGAGACCACCTCGCATGTGATCGAGTGCGAGCCCCCGCACGTCCTCGCCTGGGCCGTGTCCGACCCTGCCGGCCCCTCCGCCGTCTGGCGCTTCCGCCTGGAGTCCAAGGACGGCGGAACGGAACTGGCCGAGTGGATGCAGATGGGGCCCGGACGGTCCGGTCTGTCCTTCGCCATCGACAGCATGCCGGACAAGGAGCAGAAGATCGTGTTCGTACGCCTGCGTGAGTTCGAGCGCAACATGACCGTCACGCTGGCCCAGATCAAGAAGCTGGCGGAGGCGTGATGAGGGCCGCGATCACGGTCGAGGCGTCGGGTCTCGGCTCCTGGACCCGGCAGGCGGACTTCGTCGTCGAGGCGGAGAAGCTGGGCCTGGACATCTGCTGGGTGGCCGAGGCATGGGGCTCGGACGCGCCCTCCGCCCTGGGCTACTACGCCGCCCGCACCGAACGCATGCTGCTGGGCTCCGGAGTCATGCAGGTCGGGACGCGCACCCCGGTCGCGCTCGCGCAGACCGCGATCACCCTCTCCAACCTGTCCCAGGGACGCTTCCTGCTCGGCCTCGGCCCCTCGGGCCCGCAGGTGATGGAGGGGCTGCACGGCGTTCCCTTCGCCCGCCCGCTGGCGCGCGTCCGCGAGACCGTGGAGATCGTGCGGCAGGTCCTGGCCGGCGGCAAGATCGACCACTCCGGCACCGAGTACCGCATCCCGCTGCCCGGCGGCGACGCCGTACCGATGAAACTGTCGATGCGGGCCGAGCACCCCGTGCCGCTGTACCTGGCCGCACTGTCACCGGCCATGCTCCGGCTGACCGGCGAGGTCGCCGACGGCTGGCTCGGCACCAGCTTCGTCCCCGAGGGAGCGGCGGGTGCCTACTTCGCTCACCTGGACGAAGGGCTGGCGCACGGCGGCCGCGTCCGGGCGGATCTGGACGTCTGCCAGGGCGCCGAAGTGGCCTTCGCCGCCGACGAGGAAGCCCTGAGCGCCATGGTGACCGGCCGCAAGAAGGAACTGGCCTTCAGCCTCGGCGGCATGGGCTCGGCGTCCACCAATTTCTACAACCGCGCCTACAGCAGGCAGGGCTGGACCGAGGTCGCCGAGGAGGTACGGCAGCGCTGGCAGGCCGGCGACCGGGACGGGGCGGCCGGGCTGGTCACCGACGAGATGGTCCTCGCGACCACGTTGATCGGCACCGAGACCATGGTCCGGGACCGGCTGCGCGTCTGGCGCGACGCGGGCGTGGACACCGTCCGCCTGTACCCGGCCGGTGAGGACCTGGCCGCCCGGCTCGACACCCTGGGCCGCGCGATCGAGCTGGTCCACGAGGCCGGAGCGCGGCCATGAGCGCGCGGACGTCCTTCGCGAACTGGCCCTGCTCCATCGCCCGGACCCTCGACGTGGTGGGGGACGCCTGGACCCCGCTGGTCCTGCGGGAGGCGTTCTACGGCTGCCGCCGCTTCGACGAGTTCCAGGGGGAGTTGCGCATCGCCCGGAACACGCTCACCGACCGGCTGCGCCGCCTGGTCGAGGCGGGGCTGCTGGAGCGACGGCTCTACGAGAGCGAGCCGCCCCGCCACGAGTACCTGCTGACGGAGAAGGGCAAGGACCTCTTCCCGGTCCTCGCCGCGATGGCGAGTTGGGGCGACCGTCATCTCGCCGGGCCCGAGGGGCCTCCGGTCACCCTGCACCACGAGGCCTGCGGCCACGACGGTCACGCGGAGGTGGTGTGCTCCACCTGCCACGAGCCGCTGCACGCCGACGACACGACCGCACGGATGGGCCCCGGCTACCCGGACCACCTGAAGTCCCGGCCCGACGTACAGCGCCGCTTCGCAAAGGACTGATTCGGCCGGTAATTCCGGGGCTTGTGATACTCGCTCAACTACCAGTAGGTTCGGGCGAGTTCACTACACAACTTCGTGAACGAATACAACGACCACACCGTCTGGAACAACCAGACCGGTGGTGCACGCGCACTGCTCTGCCTCGGCTACAACGGCACGAACTGCACCGTGACCATTCCCGCCGGGAAGGCGTTCCACGGTTCGCTGACGCCGTACAACTCGATCAAGCTGGTTCCCTGACCGTCCTTCACCGGATGCGGTGCAGCTTCCAGAACGGATTCAGGTCCTTACCCGTCACGGATTGTGCGGCCTTCTTGAATTCCGCGGTGCTGGAGACGCCGTACCAGTGGTCGCGGGCGTACTGCTTGAGGAGGCGGGCCATGGCGTCCGCGCCGAGAGTACGTTCCAGATCCGCCAGGGCGCAGGGGCCGGCCGTATAGAGGAAGTGGTACTCGCCCGGGTGCCCGGCCCAGTACGCCATCGAATTGGTCAGCGCCGTTTCGTCGCTCGGCCACTCGACCTCCGACCAGCAGTCGCGGGTTTCCCAGCCGTAGAAGCGGGCGTTGGCGTACTGGGCGAAGCTCTCGTCGAGCCAGGGCGCGCCGTATTCGTCGTTGCCCACGATGCCGTACCACCACTGGTGGGCGACCTCGTGGACGACGGCGCTGCCCTCCTCGGTGGTGCCGAGGAGTACCAGGCCGGGGTACTCCATCCCGCCGCCGAACCCGCTGGTCATCACGAGGTCGATCTCACCGTACGGATAGCGGCCGAACTCCTCGCCGAACCGGTCGACGGCGGCGGCGCCGTCCTGGCGGGTGAGGCGCACCCCCTCCGCGTTCGTGCCCGGCGCCCAGTACGACCTCACCCGCACGCCTGAGGGCGTGGTCTCGGTGGCCGTGCTGAACGGGCCCGCCGCCCACGCGAAGTCCCGCACTTGGTGCGCGACACTGAGCGTCAGACTGCGACCGGGCTTGGCGGGACGTGTCCAAGTGCGGCCGGTGGCCGGGACCTTGAGGGTCCTTGGGTGGTCGATGGCCACCCGGAAATCGCCGGCCAGGGCGTAGAAGCTCTCCCCGGTCGACACATACGGATCGAGGTGCCAGCCCTTGGCATCGTGCACGGCCGGCACCGGCAGCGCATTGCCCAGGAAACGGAAGGCGCCGTCGCGGCCGAAGCGGTTGTTGCGCTCGGGCACGGCGATGGAGACGTCGAAGGCGACGACCGCACGCTCCCCCCGCGCGAGCGGCTTCGGCAGGGCGATCCGCAGCGCCGTGCAGTTCACGGAGAGCCGGCCGGCAGTGCCCCCGCTGACCCTGGACACCTCGACGGGCGGCGGCGCGCCGGGCGTGCCGCACCTGTCCACGCCGTTGCCCCAAAGGCGTACGTACATCTCACGCAGCGGCCGATCGGAGGAGTTGCGGAACGACACCCGCTGCCGGCCCGTCCAGCGGGAGCCGTCGGCGTTGCCGCGCAGCGTCACGTCGTAGCGAAGCCGATCGGGTGTCGCGGTGTGCGCGGGAGTGGTCGTGGTCGTGGCCTCAGACCTGGCTGCCGTGACGGCGTCGACGCCGGTGCCGCCCTGCGCGGCGAGCAACGCGAGCAGGACAACCAGCAGACGGCCGACGGCCCTTGACGGCCACGCGGGTAACGACGGCATGGGAGCGGATCATGCCACAACGAGTGAGGCATTGGCCCGCACCTACGGCAAGTGGCGAGCTGCGCTCCGCTCCCGGTGGCGTACGAGGGAGGTGGTGAACACTGGGGGCATGGAGTTCTTCTGCTACCACCGTGATCGGCCCGGATCTCTGGAACTGCGCGACCAGTTGCTGGAGGAGCACTGGTCGTACATGGACCTCTTTGCCGCGCAGATGATCGCCCGGGGGCCCACGTTCGCCGCCGACGGTGACACGCCGTCCGGCAGTGTGCACATCGTCGACCTGCCCGATGCCGCCGCCGCCCGCGCGTTCGCCTTCGACGAGCCCAACTACCAGGCCGGCGTGTACCGGGACGTCCTGCTGCGCCGTTGGCGGAACCTGCTCGGGCGCACCATGTGGGACTTCCCCGGCGGCGCCACCGAGGGCAACCGCTACCTGGTGCTCGGCCTCGGCTCGGGACCGGCCGCCGACCAGGAACTGCCGCCCGAGCGGGAAGAGTTGATCGCCTACGGGCCCTTGCTGTCAGACGACGGCACCGCCTGGCTGGGCACGGCGGCACTGGTGCGGGCGCCGGACGCGGCGACAGCACGTGCCGTACTGACACCCGAGCGGTACGCCGATGTCGAGGTCCACGACTGGCAGTTCGGCGGGCGCCAGTCCTGAGGCGAGGCCCTCAGGGGCGGGGACGCATACCTGGCTGTGCGCATCCCAGGCGTCGGCCTTGCCCCGTTCCTTCACGCCGACGACGGAAGGGGAACCGCTGCCCGTATGTTCGCCGCGCCGCGAGCGGACCAGCCGCAGGTGCTCGCGCGGCACGCGGACGTAGGTGCCGGAGCCGGCGCGCCCTTCGAGGAGACCGTCGATGATCTAACGGTCCGTGGCCCTTTGGAGGACGTTGCGTCCGACCTGCCGCGTCCTGGCCTCGTGGGCTGCGACGGGTGACCGCGCCGCGACGGACGCACCTGGCTGACGTTCTCAGACGGGGTACGCATGGGTCTGTGTCGCCTTCACCGTCGCCCAGACCTCCGCGCCCGGGTGCAGATCGAGTTCGGCGGCGGCGACCGTGGTGAGGTCGGCGGCAAGGGGGAGTTCGCCGGTGAGGTCGGCGCGGATCTGATCGCCGTGCGTCTCCAGGCCCGCGACCCGGCACTGCCACAGGTTACGGGCGCTGGAGCCGGCCGGGCGGTCGCGGTGGAGCGTGACGGCGCTCGGCGGGAACGCCACGAAGACGGGGCCGGACAGGTCCTCCGTCGTGGTGACGCACGGGCCGTCGTCGAGCCGGACGGTGTGGCCCTCGGCCTCGCCCCGGTAGAGGTTCAGGCCGACCAACTGGGCGATGTAGTCCGTACGGGGGTGGCGGGCGATGTGGGACGGGGTGCCCTCCTGGACGACCTGGCCGTGTTCGACGACGACCAGCCGGTCGGCCAGGACCATGGCGTCGAGCGGGTCGTGCGTGACGAGTACGGCGACCGCCTCGAACTCGGTCAGGTGGCGGCGGAGTTGGGCGCGGACCTCCAAGCGGGTACGGGCGTCCAGGGCTGCCAGCGGCTCGTCGAGCAGCAGCAGCCGGGGGCTCGTGGCGAGCGCGCGGGCGAGGGCGACACGCTGGGCCTGGCCGCCCGACAGCTTGCGCGGCTTGGCGCCCGCGTGGTCCGTCAGCCCCAGGCGCCCGAGCCACTGCGCGGCCTGCGCCCGCGCCTCCGCCTTGGACGCGCCCTGGCAGCGCGGCCCGAACGCCACGTTGTCGAGCGCGGTGAGGTGGGGGAAGAGCAGGTAGTCCTGGAAGACGACACCTACCGGGCGGGACTCGGGCGGCGTACGGTCCAACTCCGTACCGTCCAGCCGCAGATGCCCGCCGCTGAGCGGGGTCAGGCCGGCGAGGGCACGCAGCGCGGTGGTCTTCCCGGCACCGTTCGGGCCGAGCAGCGCGACGACCTCGCCGGGCGCGACGGCCAGCGCCACGTCGAGGCGGAAGGCACCACGGTCCACGACGAGGCGGGCGTCGAGCCCGTCCAGAACCGCGTCGGCGTGGACGTCGAAGGTCTCGGTCATCCGGCAGTCATCTCAGATTCGGGCAGGTCCGGCCTGGGGTGGGCGGGCGATCCTGCGGTGGTTCGAGGGGCGCGGCGGGCGGGCCGTCCGGCGGTGGTCCGTCGGTCGGGTGGGGCGGGGTGCTGGGTCGGCGGGCGGTCGGAGAGGCTGGGTGGCTGGGCTGTCGTGCAGCGGTCGAGCAGGGCGGGTGGCCCGGTTGTCGTGCCGTGGCGGGTGGGCCCGGGGGTCGGGCTGTCGTGCTGGGGTCGCGGAGGGCAGTGGTCGGGCTGTCGTCCGCGGGCCCGGCAGGGAGGTTCGGCCGGACCGTCGCCCCGCGGTCGGGAGGCCCGGACGGTCCTGCCGGCCTCCCACGGTCGCGCAACCCCGCTCATCCCGCTGTCATCCATCGGTCCCGCAACCCCGCCAGCACCGCGATCGACACGGCCAGCAGCACCAGACTGAGGGCGATCGCGGCCTCCGGGTCGCTCTGGAGGGCCAGGTAGACGGCCAGGGGCATGGTCTGGGTGCGGCCCGGGAAGTTGCCGGCGAAAGTGATCGTCGCGCCGAACTCGCCGAGTGCCCGGGCCCAGGCCAGGACCGCGCCCGCCGCGATGCCGGGGGCGATGAGGGGCAGCGTGACCCGGCGGAACGCGGTGAAGCGGGAGGCGCCCAGGGTGGTGGCCGCCTCCTCGTAGCGGGGATCGGCGGCACGCAGGGTGCCCTCCACGCTGATGACGAGGAACGGCATCGCCACGAACGCCTCCGCGATCACGACGCCCGCTGTCGTGAACGGAAGCGTGATCCCGAACCATGAGTCCAGCCACTGCCCGACGATGCCGTTGCGGCCGAGCGCCATCAGCAGCGCCACACCGCCGACGACCGGCGGCAGGACGAGGGGCAGCGTGACCAGGGCTCGTACGAGGCCGCGTCCGGGGAACTCGACCCGGGCCAGCAGCCAGGCCAGCGGCACGCCGATCACCAGGCTCACCGCGGTGGCGGCCGTGGCGCAGACCAGGGACAGCTGGAGCGCCTGCCACACCTCGGCGCTGGTCAGCTGCTCGGGCAGACTGCGCCACGGGGTCCGTACGAGCAGGGCGATCAGCGGCACGATCAGGAACGCGAGGCCGATCAGGGCCGGGAGCAGCAGGGGGAGCGGCACGCCCGTACGGATGCGGCGGCGCCGCGGCCCACCCCGGAGGGAATCGGTCGCGGCGCCGGCCTTGTCGCTCGGGATCACGGCTTGAGGAACCCGGCCTCGGTCAGGACCTGCTGGCCCTCGGCGGACTGCACCAGCGTGATGAACGCCTTGGCGGCCTCGGCGTTCCGCGCGTCCTTGAGCAGGGTGATCGGGTAGTCGTTGATGGCATCGTCGGACTCGGGGAACTCCACGCCCTCCACCTTGTCACCCGCCGCGCGCACATCCGTCTTGTAGACGACGGCCGCGTCGGCCTCCTTCAGCTCGACCTTCGTCAGGGCGGCCTTGACGTCCTGCTCGTAGGAGACGGGCGTGAGCTTCAGGTCGCTCGCCTCCAGGGCCTTCTGCGCGGCTGCGCCGCACGACACCTCCTTGTCGCAGAGCACGACCTTCAGGCCCGACTTGGTGAGGTCCTTGAGGGAGGCGATCTTGTCGGGGTTGCCCGGCAATGTGGCGATCTCCAGCTCGTTGCGGACGAAGGTCGAGGGTGTGCCGGAGGCGTCCCCCGCATCCGTGACGATCTTCATCGTCCTGGGGCTGGCCGAGGCGAACACATCGGCCGGGGCGCCGCCCGTGATGCTCGCGGCGAGCGAGTCGCTGCCGCCGAAGCTGAAGGTGACCTTCGTACCCGGGTGCTCCTTCTCGAACTCCTTGCCCAGCGTCGTGAAGCTCTCCTTGAGCGAGGCCGCCGCGAAGACGGTCACCTCGCCGGAGAGCTCGCCCGACGAGGACGCGGACGAGTCCGACGTCGTCGAGGAGGCGTCATCGGACGACGAGCAGGCGCTCAGCGCCAGCAGCGCGGCGGCTCCTGCTCCGGCCACCTGCAGGGGCCGGCGGTTCCGGCGCGCGGTACGGGTCATCACGGGTCCACTCCCTCTGGTCCTGACGGACGCACAATCACTGGTGGTCCTGACGGACCATCTACGGTCTCTCGACGACCACGTTGGTCGACTTGATCACGGCCACCGCCGGAACACCGGGTTCCAGCCTCAGCTCCTCAGCCGACTCGCGGCTGACCGTCGCCACCACCCGGAACGGCCCGGCCTGGATCTCCACCTGCGCCGACACATCGCCGAGGCGCACATCGGTGACGATCCCGGAGAGGCGGTTGCGGGCCGAGGAGACGGTGGATTCCCGCTCCATGCGGTGCAACTGCCGGGCGTAGGCCGCCAGGGCCGGCCCGGGGATGATCCGGTGACCCATGTCGTCGCGTTCGGCGGTGAGTTTCCCGCCGTCGACCAGACGCCTCACGGTGTCGGCGCTGACGCCGAGTAAGGCGGCCGCGTCCCCGATCCGGTAGGTGTGCATACGCCGATGATAATGCCGCAGATGCGAGGGGAAAGTCTCCTGTCACATCGCATGAGCCGGAACTGTGATGGAGTGGGATGGCATGTGCGTTTGTACGGGCCGGGGGTCCGGGTACGGTCCTCCGGGAGGTGGTGGCCCGTGAGTCAGTCCTTGGCAGCTGCCGGTACGGAAACCGGACGGGTGGCGGAGCTCGCCCTCACCGGCGATCTGATCCGTCCGGCTCGCCTGACGGTGTCCGACCTGCTCGCCTGGCCGCAGCACGAAGCCGAGGTCAGCTTCGAATGCGCCACCAGCGGCATCCAGCACCACCGCTTCACCGGACCGCTGCTGCACGACGTTCTGTCGGCGGCCGGCCCCGGCTTCGACCCGGCCCGCCGCAAGGACCGCCTGCGCTTTCTGATTGCGGTCTCCGGCGCGGACGGCCATCACGCCCTGCTGTCCTGGGCCGAGATCGACCCGGACTTCGGCCGCGCGCCCGTCCTGCTCGCGGTCGGCATCGACGACACCTCCCTCGACCGCGCCGGCCCGCAGCTCGTCCTGCCCCAGGATCGCTGCGGGGCCCGCCACATCAGCGGCATCAACGCGATCCGCGTGGACGGCGGCTACACCTCATGGGGATGAGACCCCGGCTTCAGCGCCCGCTCGCCCCCTGATCCCGCAGCCCTGCCACACACCCTGTCGCGGGTGAGCGGGACCTGTGTGAAAGGGACGCCGGTCGGGCGGCCCTGCTGTGCCGGTCGTGACCGGCACAGCCGGTGGGTAGGCCCACCGCAACCCCGGGAGGTCAGGCATGCAACTGCGCCAGCTGGAATACCTGGTCGCACTCGCCCGCGAGCGCCACTTCGTCCGAGCCGCGGCCGCCTGCTACGTCTCCCAGCCGTCCCTGTCGGCCGCGATCCGCCGCCTCGAACACGAGCTGAACGTGCCCATCGTCCGGCGGGGCAGACGCTACGAAGGCCTCACTCCGGAGGGCGAGGTGGTCCTGGCCTGGGCGCACCGCATGCTCGCCGAACGCGACGCCGTACGGCAGGAGTTGGCCGCCCTGCGCGACGGCCTCACCGGCACGCTCCGGCTCGGAGTCGTCCCCACGGCACTCCCCGCCGCCACCCTTCTGACGACCCCTTTCTGCGACCGCCACCCGCACGCCCGCGTCAGCATCGAGTCGCTGTCCTCGGCCGACATCACCCACGGCCTGACCGAGTTCGAGCTGGACGCGGCGATGACGTACCTCGACGACGACACACTGGGCGGCCTGCGCAGGCTGCCCCTCTACGAGGAGCGGTACATGCTCCTGACCCCGGTCGACGGTCCGCTCGGCGGTGCACCCACGGCAGGCTGGTCGCAGGCCGCCGTCCTCCCGCTGTGCCTGCTCAACTCCCGTATGCGCAACCGCCGCATCATCGACGAGTGCTTCGCCGCCGACGGCGCCACGGCCACCCCCGCGATCGAGTCGGACACCGTCGCCGGCCTGTACGCGCACCTCCCCGGCGGCCGCTGGTCCAGCGTGATCTCGCACGCCTGGCTGCACATGTTCGGCGTACCGGACGGGATGCGCGTGGTCCCGCTGGAAGGCCCCGCGCACGGGCCGAGGGTGGGTCTGGTGACGGGCCCCGACGACCCGCCCTCCGTACTGGCCGCGGCACTGCTTGCGGTGGCGCGCGAGGCGGGCGTACGGGAGGCGCTGGACGCGTTGCTGCGGACCTACCTCGACCGTCACGACCACTGATAGCCGTCGGCTATACAGGCATAGCGAAGTTCGCTTTGACCAGGGTGTTCGGCGGCGAGGATCGTGAACTGCACCTTCCCGCAACGCCAGTTGAGGAGTCCCGACATGGCCAAGGTGCTCTGCGTCCTGTACGACGACCCCACCGACGGATACCCGACCACGTACGCCCGTGACGACCTCCCCGCCGTCGACCACTACCCCGGCGGCCAGAGCACCCCGACCCCCTCCGCGGTGGACTTCACCCCGGGCCACCTCCTCGGCAGCGTCTCCGGCGAACTCGGCCTGCGCTCCTTCCTGGAGGCGGCCGGGCACACCCTGGTCGTGACCTCCGACAAGGACGGCGACGGCTCGGTGTTCGACCGTGAGCTGCCCGACGCCGACGTCGTCGTCTCGCAGCCGTTCTGGCCGGCGTACCTGACGCCCGAGCGGCTGGCCGCGGCCAAGAACCTGAAGCTGGCGATCACGGCGGGCATCGGCTCCGACCACGTCGACCTCGACGCCGCGATCGCGCACGGTGTGACGGTCGCGGAGGTGACGTACTGCAACAGCATCAGCGTCGCCGAGCACGTGGTGATGATGACGCTGTCCCTGGTGCGCAACTACCTGCCCGCACACCAGGTCGTCCTCGACGGGGGCTGGAACATCGCCGACTGCGTGGCGCGTTCGTACGACCTGGAGGGCATGCACGTCGGCACGGTGGCCGCCGGACGCATCGGCCTGGCGGTCCTGCGGCGCCTCGCGCCCTTCGACGTGAAGCTGCACTACACCGACCGGCACCGCCTCCCCGCGGACATCGAGCGGGAACTGGGCCTCACCTTCCACCCGACGGCCGCCGACATGGCCCCGCACTGCGACCTCGTCACGATCAACGCGCCCCTGCACCCCGAGACGGAAGGGCTCTTCGGCGACAAGCTGCTGGCGACGATGAAGCGCGGTGCGTATCTCATCAACACGGCACGGGCGCGGATCGTCGACCAGGACGCCGTCGAACGCGCCCTGCGCAGCGGCCAGTTGGCGGGATACGCCGGTGACGTCTGGTACCCCCAGCCCGCACCCGCCGACCACCCGTGGCGGACCGTACCCCACCACGGCATGACCCCCCACATCTCCGGCTCCTCCCTCTCCGCCCAGTCCCGCTACGCGGCCGGCACCCGGGAGATCCTGGAGTCCTGGCTGGCGGGCACCCCGATACGCGACGAGTACCTGATCGTGGACGGTGGCGCGCTGGCCGGAGCCGGGGCGCACTCGTACTCCGTCACGAAGTGATCGCCCGGTCGGCCGGCAGCGGCCACGAGGCGATGGCATAGGCGCCGCGACGGGGCCATCAGGGCGGAGCCGCCCCACCTCCAGCAGGTAGCAGGTAGCCGTGACCGCCGGCGAACACTGTCCGTGGCGACAACTAAGCTCCCGCCCATGAGTGAGGCAGACAGAGGTCCCGGCAGACGAGTCGTCGACGGGCGCTTCGAATTGGAGGCCCGCCTCGGTGGCGGCGGGATGGGGACGGTCTGGCGGGCCAGGGACCTGGTGCTGCACCGGCTGGTGGCGGTCAAGGAGGTCCGCCCGCCGGACCGGGACCTCGCCGAATACGATCCCGACAGCGCGCGGATGCTGCGCGAACGAGTACTGCGCGAGGCCAGGGCCCTGGCCCGGATCGACCATCCGAACGTCGTCACCATCCACCACATAGTCGACGGCGGCGACGGCACCTACCCGTGGATCGTGATGGAGCTGGTCAGCGGCGGCTCGCTGGCCGACCGGCTGGCCCAGGGGCCGATGCCGCCGGCCGAGGCGGCGCGCATCGGCCGGGGCGTGCTGGCCGCCCTGACCGCCGCGCACCACGCCGGCATCCAGCACCGGGACGTGAAGCCCGCCAACGTCCTCATGCGGCCCGACGGGCGCCCCGTCCTCACCGACTTCGGCATCGCCGCGATCCGCGAGTCGACCAACCTCACCGCCACCGGCTCCATCATCGGCACGGCCGACTTCATGGCACCGGAACGCATCTCGGGGCACGAGGGCGGCTCCTCCTCCGACCTGTGGTCGCTGGCGATGATGCTGTACAACGCCGTCGAGGGCCGCCACCCGCTGCGCCGGGGCAACACCCTGGCCACCCTCGCCGCGGTCCTCCACGACGACGTGCCGCCGCCGGTGCGTGCCGGGGCCTTGGGGGACGTCCTGATGAGCGTGCTCGTACGGGACCCGTCGGCGCGGCCGTCCGCCGCCGTGCTGGACGGGAGGCTGGCCGAGGTCGAGTCCGGTGCGAGCGGTTCGGACGGGTCGGACGGCCCGGTGGTGCGGGACGAGGCAACGTCGTACCCGCTGAACCCGCCGCCCGCCGACACCTACGCGGCCACCCAGGCCTCCGCCCCTGCAACCCCCTCGTACCCCGCCGGGTTCGGGCCGCCGCCGGTCCAGCCATGGCCGGGGCAGACCCCGCCCCAGCCGGTGACGGTGCCCGCGCAGGCAGCCCCCCGACGCCGCCCGGGCCGGACCGCGCTGCTGAGCGTCTCGCGGACCTCGATCGTCGTCGCCCTGGTTCTGGCGTGGTGGCTGGGTGTGCTGTGGTGGCTGCTGCCCATCGGGGGCGACTCGGGTGACGCGGACGCGCGCGGCATCTCGCCCTCCGCCTCGGCCCCGCAGTCGACCGTCTCACCGACCGACGCCGACGCCGGCGCCGATCCGGCGGCCCGGCAGTCGGAGCAGCCGACGACCGGCACCCTGCTCACCCCGGGCGGCATCCGCGAGGCCATCAAGGCGTTCAAGGAGGAGACCGGCCGCGACAGGTTCGGCGACTTCACCGTGTACCCGGAGTACGCCTCCGCCGAACTGATGGTCGACGGCAGCGACACGAAGTACGACTCCTACACCTACCGCCCGGGCCAGGGTGTGGAGAAGGGCATCATCTCCGGCACCCTCTCCGGCGGCGACCGGCCCGTCAACCTCGACGACTTCGACTGGGACCGGGTTCCCGCGCTCTTCGAAGAGGCAGAGAAGAAGCTCAACGTCGACAAGCCGGAATCCCGTTACCTGCTGGTGCGGCAGCCCAGCGACGTCTTCGACACACCGGCCGGAATCGCCGTCTACCTGAGCGACGCGTACCAGGCCGGCTACCTGGAGGCCGACACCAAGGGCAAGGTGACCCGCGTGATGCCGGCGGAGGACTGACACCCGCGTCCGGGGCACGCGGAGTTGTTCAGGACCGTCGGGCCTCAGGCTCCTCGGCGCCCACGTCGTCCCAGTGGACCGTGCGGTCGCACCACCGCCGCAGCAGCGGGCGGTCGTGGCCGATGGCGAGTACGCCCGCGCCGGTGGTCCGGCGGTAGTCCTCGACGACCGTCGCCAACGCGGCGGTGGTGGACGCGTCGAGCATGGCCGTCATCTCGTCGCACACCAGCCAGCGCGGGCGGAGCACGAGGGCGCGGGCCAGGCAGGCGCGCTGGAGTTGGCCGTCGCTGGCCTCGTGGGGGCGCCGGGAGAGCAGGTCGGGAGTGAGGCCGACAACTTCGGCCAGTTCGGCGACCCGTTCGGCCGAGCCCTCCCGTCGGCCGGTGGCCAGCAGGGGCTCGGCGATCAGCTGGGCCAGGCGCAGCCGGGGGTCGGCGGAGAGGCGGGGTTGCTGGAAGACGACGCCGAAGGCGGTGCGCTGTTCGCGCGGGGCGGCGTGGCGCCAGCGGCGGACCGGGGTGCCGTCGAGGATGACGGTTCCGGACTCCGGGCGGTGCAGGAGCGCGGCGACGCGGGCAAGGGTGGACTTGCCGCAGCCGCTGGGGCCGAGCAGGCCGACGGCTTCGCCCGGTTCGACCGTCAGGGAGGCGTCCCTTACGCAGGGCGCGCCTCTGTCGTATCCGGCGGTGATGGCGCGCAGGTCAAGCACGGGCGTCCTCCGGGACGTGCGGATGGTGGCAGGCCACGGCCTCGGTCACCGGTGGCAGACCGGTGCAGGCGTCCGTGGCGCGGTCGCAGCGCGGCGCGAAGGCGCAGCCGGCGGGGAGGTCGCCGAGCTCCGGGGGCATGCCGGGGATGGGTGCGAAGGCGCGGTCGGGGAGGGCGTCTAGGAGGCCGCGGCCGTAGGGGTGGCGGGGGCCGGGGGTGCCGAAGAAGGCGGCTGCGGCGGTGAGTTCGACGATGCGGCCCGCGTACATGACGGCGACCCGGTCGGCGATGCGTTCGGCCGCCGCCAGGTCGTGGGTGATCATCAGCAGGCCCCGGTCGCCGTCGTCGATGTGGCGTCGCAGTTCGTCGACCGTGTGCTCCACCAGGTCGCGGTCGAGCCCGGTGGTGGGTTCGTCGGCGAGCAGGAGAGGCGCGTCGCCGACCAGGGCGAGAGCGGTCGCGGCGCGTTGGGCCAGTCCGCCGGACAGTTCGTGCGGGTGGCGGTCGAGGTGGTCCAGGGGGAAGGCCGTGCGCTCGGCGGCCGCCTCGGCTGCGGCACGCACGGCCGACCGCCCCCGCACACCCGTCAACGCCCTGACCGTCTCCTCCAGTTGGGAGCGGATGGTGCGGACCGGGGTCAGGTGGGCCGCAGGGCTCTGCGGAACCAGGCCTATACGACGGCCCCGTACCGTGCGGGCAAGTGTTCGCTCGTCGGCGGTGAGCAGGGCGAGGTCGCCGAGCCGGGCCTCGCCCGCGGTCTGGGCGTTGGCGGGCAGCAGGCCGAGGAGGGCGGAGGCGAGGACGGACTTGCCGCAGCCGCTCTCGCCGATCAGGGCGACGCATTCGCCGGCCGCCACGTCGAAACGGGCATCGGTGACGGCCGCGACACGGCGTCCGCCGGGCATGAGGAAGCGCACGGACAGCCCACGCACCGAGAGCACGGGAGGTCGCCCGGTCACAGCATCAGCTCCGATCGGCGGCGCGGGTTGATCCGCTCCCGCCAGGCCCCGGACAGCCCGGCGATGGCGAGGGTGGGGACGATGATGAACAGGCCCGGGAACAGGGTCGGCCACCACTGTCCGGCGAGCAGCGAACCCCGCGCGCCCTGAATGAGGTTCCCGAGACTGGCCAGGTGCGTGGGCAGACCGAGCCCCAGGAACGACAGCGCCGACTCGTGCCACATGGCGTGCGGCACCATCAGTACGGCGGCCAGCGCGGCCTGCGGCAGCACGGCGGGCAGCAGATGCCGTACCGCGACCCGCAGGCGCGACGCACCGCCGGAGACGGCGGCGTCGATGTACGGGCGCGAACGCAGGGACAGGACCTCGGCGCGCACGATCCGGGCGGTGGACAGCCAGTGGGTGAGCGCGACCGAGACGATCACCGGCCAGACGCCCGGCCGGAACATCGCGACGATGAAGATGCCCAGCAGCAGATGGGGTACGGATGAGACCGTGTCGACCACCCGCATCAGCGCACGGTCGGCCCAGCCGCCCAGAGCCCCGGCCGTGGCCCCGACGGCCGTGCCGATGACGGTCGCGGTGAGCGCGGCGGCCACGCCGACCAGCAGGGAGACCCTGAGGCCGTAGACGCAGCGCAGCAGCAGGTCCCGGCCGACGTCGTCGGTGCCGAAGGGATGCGCCCAGGACGGCGGTTGCAGTTTGGCGGCCAGGTCGACGGCCTGCTGGTCGAGCTGCACCAGCGGCGGTACGAGCAGGACCGCGAGGACGGTCACGGCGATCAGCGCGGCCGAGATGCGTATGCGCAGGGTGCGGGTCGAGCGGCGCTCGGTGCCGGGGGAGCGCCAGGCGGGCCCGGACCGCACGTCGGTCTCAACTGACGTCACGGGAGTCACATTTCACTGAGCTTCACCCTCGGGTCGAACAGTCCGTAGAGGAGGTCGGCGAGCAGGTTGCCGACGAGGACGGCGGCGGCAGCCAGCGTCGTGAGGGCCGCGAGCAGGGGGAAGTCGACGGCGGTGGCCGCCTCGACGGTGGCCGCGGCGATACCCGGCCAGCTGAAGACGGTCTCCACGAGCAGGGCGCCCGTGATCAGTTCGGGGACACGGGAGCCGATCAGCGTGAGGACCGGCAGGAGACCGGAGCGCAGCGCGTGGCCGAGCAGGACGGTGCTCTCGCTCAGGCCCCTGGCCCTGGCGCCGCGTACGGGGTCCTCCGCGAGCGCGTCGCCGACTCCTTGCCGTACGTACAGGGCGAACCAGGGGAGTTGGGAGACGGCGAGCACCCCGGCGGGCAGGATCAGATGGCCGACCACCTGCCCCGCGGTGACCTGTTCGCTGGCGGTGTCCGTGAGGCCGCCGGCCGGGAGGACGTCCAGTTGGAGGGCGAACAGCCAGACCGCGAGCAGCGCGATCCAGAAGACCGGTGCCGCCTCCAGGGTGTAGGCGAGCGAGCTGACGGCCCGGTCCAGCATGGAGCCCGGACGTCGGGCGGCCAGCACACCGAGCAGCGTGCCGGTCAGGACGGCGGCGACGAACGCGACCGTGCACAACAACGTCGACCACACGAGGCGTTCACCGACCACCTGCGCCACGGGCTGCCGCAGCACGCTGGACTGGCCCAGGTCGCCGCCGAGGGCGGAGGTCAGCCAGTGCCACCAGCGGGCGGTGAAGGGCTGGTCCACGCCGAGGTTGTCCCGCAGCCGGTCCAGGGTCTCCTGGTCGGCACCGAGGGCGGCCGTGCCGGCGTACGCCTTGACGGGGTCGAAGGGGGATGCGGCGGCGATGGCGAACACGCCGAACGTGACGACCATCAGGACGGGGACGGCGAACAGGGTCCGCCGTCCCGCCAGGCGTGCCATCGCTCCCCAGGGCAGGGACCTGATACTCACTTCTTCGGCTGCCAGTCCTCGATGTTCCACCAGGGGCCGCTGGCGAAGCCGTGCTCGTGCGGTTCGAGCTGCGTGGTCAGCCCGTCCCAGCGGTCGGCGAGCACATAGAGGTGGTCGATGTGGGTGAGGAACGTGTAGCCGGGGTTCTTCACGAGCTCGCGCTGGACCGCCTCGTACGCGCCCTCGCGCTCGGCCGCGGCCTGGGTGCGGCGGCCGGTGTCGAGGGCCTCGTCCACGGCCGGACTGTCGTAGCGGGCCATGTTGTTGAAGCCGTCTCCGGCGAGGGAGGAGTGCAGCAGGGTGTACAGGCCGAAGTCGGGGTCGCCGGTGCTGCCGAAGCCGGCGAGAACGGCGTCCTTCCCCATCCGCGGTTCGATGACCTCCCAGGTGGCGCTCTCCACCGTCACCTCGATGCCGGCCTTCTTGGCGTCGGAGGCGTAGGCGAGGGCGTGGTCCTGGCGGACCTTGTCGCCGGACGGGTAGAGCAGCGTGAACGCGGCCTGCCGCGCGCCCTTGGCGCGGATGCCGCCCTTGCCGGCCTTCCAGCCCGCCGCGTCCAGAATCCGCTGGGCCTTGTCCAGGTCCTGCCCCCGCTCGATGCCCTTGGCGAACGCGGGGTCGTCGACGGGAAGCGGCCCGTACGCCGGTGTGCCCGCGCCGTCGAGGATCTTGTCGACCATGGCTTCGCGGTCCACGGCGGCATCCAGCGCCTGCCGGATCGCACGGTCGCCGGTGACCTTGCCGGCGGTCGGGAGGGTCACGGCGCGGAAGTCGTAGCTCCGCGCCTCGTACGACTGCGTGCCGTCGTCGTTCTTGAAGGTGGCGGCGAGGTTGGGCGGCAGGACCGCGCCGTCCAGGTCGCCGGAGCGCAGTCGGGTGGCGCGCACGTTGTCGTCCGCGATGACCGCCATGGTGAACGTCTTCACCTTCGGCGCGCCGCCCCAGTAGTCCGGATTGGCCTTGAAGGTGAGCTTCTCGCCCTTGCTCCAGGCGGACAGGACGTACGGGCCGGTACCGACGGGCTTGGTGTTGAAGGACCCGGTGTTGGGGTCCTGCCCACCCGCGACATGCTCGGGGACGATCGGCAGGACCGTGCGCCCGGCGAACGGCGCGTACGGGTACTTCAGCGTGAAGACGACCTTGTCCTCACCGCTCGCCCGCACGTCCTTGACGGCGTCCAGCTCGCTGCGGGCCGTGTTGTTGGTCTTCTCGTCCAGGATCGTCCGGTAGGTGAAGACCACGTCGTCGGCCGTCAGCGGCTCGCCGTCGCTGAACTCCACGCCGTCGCGCAGGGCGTACGTGTACGTGAGGCCGTCGGCGCCGATCTCGGGGAGCGCCTTCGCGAGGGCGGGTCTGAGCTTCAGGTCGGCATCGCGGGCGAGCAGACCGTCGAAGAGCTTCGTGTTGCCGTCCTTGCCGTAGCCGAGCAGCGGGCTGAGGGTGTCCGGCTCGGAGGCCACGCCGATCACGACGGAGTCGGCGGTCTTGCCGTCGCCGTCACCGCTGCCGGGTGCGGAGCAGGCGGCGACCCCGGCCAGCATTGCCGCCGCCGTCACGGCGGCACTTCGTACTCGACGGGTCGTCATGAGCGTCACACCCTTGCTGCTTGCGAAAAACCTGCATCCATCTCGTTATTGCGATGAGTATGCAATAAGAGTCGGGGTGCTGTGTACCAGGGGGCTGCGTGGGGGGTGCCCCTATCTGTTTCGTCAACCCTGGCGGGGTTGACTTGTAGGGGTTCGTGATGGTTTTCGGGAACGTTCCGCGAAGCGGGACGTTCCCGGTGAATCGGGTGCGGTGCGGGCAGCCTGGTGGCCGCCTGGCAGGGGTGGACGTGCCGGTGGCGGGGTGGAGCGGGCTGGAACAGGTAGGGGGTGGTGCGGGTGTCAGGCGGCGAGACCTAGGGTGCGGGGTTCGTAGAGGGTGCCGGTGCGGATCATCGCGTGGATGACGTTCACGCGTTGCCTGGCCAGTCGCAGGATCGCCTGTGTATGGGTCTTGTTGCGGGCGCGTTGGCGGTCGTAGTAGATCCGCGAGGACGGATCGGACTTGCAGCCGATCGCGGCGAACGCGGCCTGGAACAAGGCGCGTTTGAGGAGCCGGTTGCCGCGGTGGGGTGCGTGCTCGCCGCGGATGGAGGTGCCCGAGGACTTGGTGGCGGGGGCGAGTCCGGCGTAGGAGGCGAGGTGTCCGGCGGTGGGGAAGCCGGTGCCGTCACCGATCGCGACGATCACGGCAGCGGTGGTCCTGACGCCCATGCCGGGCAGCGACGTCAGGAGGTGGAAAAGAGGGAGGGCCTCCAGCAGGGCGGCGATCTCCCGCTCGGTGGCCTGCCGCCGGCTGTGGGCGGCGGCGAGCTGGGCGGCCAGGCCGGGCACGATCAGCGCGGACGTCTCGGTGCCCGGGACGATCAGGGTCTGCTCGGCCAGTGCCTCGAAGATCTCCTCGGTCAGGTGCTTGGCCTTGCGCGAGCCATGCGCGGTGAGTAGGGCCTGGCAGCGGGCCCGGCCCAGCTTCCTGATCTTCGCGGGGGAGCCGTGCCGGGTCAGGAGGGCCTGGACATATGGGTAGGCCAGGCGCTTGCCCAGGACGCGTTCCAGGGAGGGGTGGATCTGGGAGATCAGGCCGCGCAGCCGGTTGGTGGTGCGGTTGACCTCGCCGGCCAGGTCGTTGTCGTAGCCGGTGAGCATGGTCAGCGCGGCCAGCGTCTCGTCGTCGCGGTCGATCGCGCGCAGGGTGTGCGGCAGGGTGCGGGCGGTGTCGGCGATGACGAACGCGTCGCGGGCATCGGTCTTGGCCTCGCCGGGATACAGGTCGGCAGCCCGCCGCATCGAGAGTCCGGGCAGGTAGGCCACCCGGCAGCCCGCCGCGCGGGCCGCGGTGATCGGCAGGGCACCGATATTGGCGACCTGGTCGACCACGACCAGAACGGTGCCGAACTTCGCCACCAACTTGGTGAACAGCTCGATCAGCTTCGGCTCGGTATTCGGCAGCCGCTTGTCGTGGACGGTCTTGCCCTGCTCGGTCAGACCATGGGCGTGGTGGAACTCCTTGCCCAGGTCCAGACCGAGGAACAGACGTATATCGACGGTGTCGACCATGCTCACGTGCCCCCAGATCCTTCTACGCGTACTCGATGTGCAGTTCCTGGCCGTCCCTGCGGCACCACACGCCGGCAACCACGTTACGCAGACATGCCACCCGGCAAGCGGCCCGGCGTTGCACCGGACCCGGGCGGTCGTCAGGCCCCTCATCAGCGGTCAAGCGGTGCCCCGAAGCCCGGCGGCAACACCCCCCAGGTCATCACCTCGACAGGGGGCAAACAGCCATACCGGACCCGGGGGCCAGGCGCCCCGTTGCAGGGCCATGAGAAAGGTAACGGGGCAGACATGACGGAGGGCCCCCGCAAGCACGTGACGTGCGGGAGCCCTCGGGTTGGTCGGTGTCAGGGGGCGGCGGGTGCCGCGGGCAGCACGTGGTCGCCGACCTTGTCGGTGCTCAGGCACAGGGAGCACACGACGGCGTCATGGGTCCGGCAGGCCGCCACGTCGGGCCGCTCGAACTGCTGTCGGCACACATGGCACTCGTACGTCACGCCGCTGGGGTTGCCGTCCGCGTCCAGGATCGGTTCGGCGATGCCGTCGTCGGTACGGCGCAGGTAGTACTTGCCCTTGGTGGCCACGGCCATCAGCGGGGTGAGGGCGAAGGCGATGACGGCGGCGGCGACGGGGGAGTACGGCTGGAGGGTGTCGCCCAGCGCGTGGAAGTACATGGCGATGGAGAGCCCGGAGGCGGCGACGAAGGCGACGACGCCGACCGGATTGACGGCGTAGAGCATGCCTCGGCGGAACTCGGGGGCGTGCGGCGAGAGCTTCAGGAGGTACTTGTTGACGCCGATGTCGGTGGCGACGGTGACCACCCAGGCGATCGCGCAGTTCGAGTAGAAGCCCAGAATGCTGTTGAGGAAGCTGAACATGTCCGCCTCCATCAGCGCGAGCGCGAAGGCGAGGTTGACCAGGACGAAGACCATGCGGCCCGGGTAGCGCCCGGTGACGCGGGTGAAGGAGTTGGTCCAGGCGAGGGAGCCGGAGTAGGCGTTCGTCACGTTGATCTTGATCTGGCTGATCACTACGAGGACCACGGCCAGCGGGAGCACGAGCCAGGACGGCATCATCGCGTCGAAAGCGCCCTTGAACTGCTGGATCGGCTCGGGCGCGGCGGTGGGCCCTACCTCGGCGAGGATGTAGACGGCGAGGAAGACGCCGATGGCCTGCTTGAGCGCGCCCAGCACGACCCAGCCGGGGCCGGCCATCACCACGGCCGTCCACCAGGCACGCTTGTTCGCCTCGGTCTTGGGCGGCATGAAGCGCAGATAGTCGATCTGCTCGCCGATCTGCGCGATCAGCGACAGACACACGCCCGCGCCCAGCAGTACGGCGGCGGTGTTGACGCCGCCCTCGCCGTCGGTGCCGGCATAGGCGAGGAAACGGTCGACGGTCCCCGGGTCGGTGGCGACCAGGTAGACCAGCGGGGCGACCATCAGCAGCAGCCAGATCGGGGTGGTCCACACCTGGAGTTTGCTCAGCGCCGACATCCCGTAGATCACCAGCGGGATCACCATCAGCGTCGACACCAAGTAGCCCAGCCACAGCGGCAGTCCGAGCCCCAGCTTGAGACCCTGGGCCATGATCGAGCCTTCGAGGGCGAAGAAGATGAAGGTGAAGCTGGCGAAGATGACGCTGGTGAGGACCGAGCCGAAGTAGCCGAAGCCGGAACCCCGGGTGATGAGGTCCAGGTCGATGTTGTAGCGGGCGCCGTAGTAGGCAAGCGGGAAACCGGTCACGAAGATGACGACGGCCGCGACGAGGATCGCGAGCAGCGCGTTTCCGGTGCCGTGGGCCAGGCCGATGCCGGCGCCTATGGAGAAGTCGGCCATGTAGGCGATGCCGCCGAGGGCCGTGGTCGCCACGACCATCGGGGTCCAGCGGCGGTAACTGCGGGGTGCGAAGCGGAGGGTGTAGTCCTCAAGGGTCTCTTTGACGGCCTGGTCGGTGCCCGGCGAAGCCTGCTGCTCGGGTCCGGGCTCGGTGACGTCTGCCAGTCGTGGCTCCGTGCTCACGCCACGCCTCCTTGCTGCGGGTTGGGGACTGCCGTGGGGGGCGCCTCGGTTCGGGAGCGGTGCGAGGGGTGGAGTCCCGCGTGACGAACGTCGGCGAGGCAGGAACGTTAGGCAGGAGTCGTTTCCCCTGAGGACTCCTTGGATGAAGGGCATGTTTCCCGCATGGCCGGAGTGACGGCCAATGGCCTCAAGGGGCCTCAAGGAGCCTCAAGGGGCTCAAGGAGCGCAGGTTTCGTATCAACTCGCCTTGTGTACCGCGGCGTCCAGCAGAGGGCCGAGCTCCCGCGCCACGGTCGTCAGCGCCCGGACGTCCCGCTCCGCGCGCGCCATCAGGATCGCCCCCTCCAGCGCGCTGATCATGAGCGTCGCGAGCGAACCGGACCGCTCCCGCGGCACACCCATGTCCACCAGAGCCTCGGCGACCGGCCCCGTCCAGGTGCCGAACGCGGCGGCCACCGCCTCCCGCGTGGCCTCGCTGGACTCGGCGCGGTCCACCGTGGCGGCGGCGACGGGGCAGCCGCCCGCGAACCCGGCGGTTTCGTACTCGTCGGTCCACTGGCGGACCATCTCCGCGAACAGACCGCTCGGCGTCGGCTCGTCCAGCGCGGCAAGGAACCGGGCGACACGGTTGCCCGCGTACCGGCCCGCCCAGCCGACCGCCTCGTTGACGAGCTGCTCCTTGCCGCCGGGGAAGTAGTGCTGCAGCGAGCCGCGCGGCGCACCGGCATGCACGGCGACCTCACGCATCCCCGTGGCGGCGACCCCGTCGCGCCGGATGAGCTGGGCCGCGCTGAAGACCATCCGCTCGCGCGGCCCTCGTTCGGACACCGCCATCCCGACCTCCAGCGACCGTTCCCCAATGTTCCGGAGTCCAGTCTATGACCGTCGTCATAGTGGGGGGTTACTATGACGACGGTCATAGAGAATCGGCGGTGCATCGTGGACGTGGGATTCATCGGTCTCGGAGTCATGGGACAGCCCATGGCGCTCAACCTCGCTCGGGCGGGAACGCCTCTTGTCGTGTGGAACCGCAGCCGCGACCGCTGTGAACCCCTGCGCGCCGCCGGCGCCCACATCGCCAAGACCCCCGCCGAGGTCTTCGCAAAGGCTCGGACGGTGATCCTGATGCTCGCCGACGAGGCCGCCGTGGACACGGTCCTCGGGCGTGGCACCCCGGACTTCGCCGCACACGTCGCCGGACGTACCGTCGTCCACATGGGCACGACCGTACCGGAGTACTCGGCCGCCCTCCAGGACGCCGTCCGGGCCGTGGGCGGACGCTACGTCGAGGCGCCGGTCTCCGGCTCCCGCGTCCCCGCCGAACAGGGCGCCCTGGTGGCGATGCTGGCCGGCGACGACGCGGTGGCGGCCGTACGGCCCATCCTCGCGCCCATGTGCCGCGAGACGTTCGACTGCGGCGGCGTACCGGGCGCCCTGCTGATGAAGTTCTCGGTCAACCTGTTCCTGATCACCCTCGTCACCGGTCTGACCGAGGCGTTCCACTTCGCCGACCGGCACGGGCTCGACCAACGCCTGCTCCGGGACGTCCTGGACGCGGGACCGATGGCCAGCGCCGTCTCCCGGGTGAAGGGACCCAAGCTGCTGGCCCGGGACTTCGCGGTTCAGGCCGGGGCGGCAGACGTCCTCAAGAACAACCGGCTGATCGCCGAGGCCGCTCGCGAGGCCGGGGTGGCGTCGCCCCTCCTCGACGTCTGCCACGCCCTGTACGGCGAGACCGTCGCCCAGGGCCACGGCGGCGAGGACATGGTGGCCGTACTGCATGCACTGGAGGCCCGCACGGAGGGCTCCGCCGTCCCCGGCTCCCCGGACAGCAGCGCTGATCCCCGCCCCACCGTCGACAACACGGAGGTACGGCCATGAGCTGGACGATCGAGCGGCGGGGCCGGGTGGCCGTGGTGACGATGACGACCAATCCGGTGAATGCGCAGGGCCGTGCGTTCTTCGCCGATCTGCATGAGGCGTTCGACCGGCTGGAGCGCGATCATCCGGAGTGCCCCGTCGTATTGACGGGCACGGCCGGCCGGTTCTCCGCCGGCCTGGACCTGGGCGAGCACTTCCCGCTGTTCGCGGGGGATCGGGCAGCCGTGACGTCGTGGTTCGAGGACTACCGGGCGACGAACATGCGGCTGTTCACGTATCCGCGTCCGACAGTGGCGGCGGTGAACGGGCATGCGTTCGCCGGGGGCCTCATCACGGCCGCGGTGTGCGACTACCGGGTGTCGGTGGCCGAGGGAGCAGAATTCGGGCTGAACGAGGTGCCGATCGGAATCCCGATGCCCTCGGTGTACGTGCGGATGCTCGCGTACGCATGGGGTGAACCGGTGGCGTCCCGCGCCTGTCTGCTCGGCGAGATCTTCAGCCCGGCGCAGGCACATGCACTGGGGATGGTGCACGAACTGGCCGAGGCCGGTGAGGTGGTGGAGCGGGCGGTCGAGGTCGCCGGGATGACGCCGCAGGACTGCATCGAGCAGTACGCGTTCACCAAGCGGGCCTGCCAGGCCGCCGCGCTGCGGGACATCGCCGACCTGGCCGATCCGCTCGACAAGGAGTTGCCTGCCGGGATGACGAGCGACGGGGCGCGGCATGCGCACCGGCGGTACTGGCGGCACCTCAAGGGCGGCCCCGCTCCGTGGTGACAGGCCGCGGCGAGGACGCGACCGACCAGGGCACCGCGCATCTCCCGGCCTGGGTGACATGGCAGCGCAGGCCGTTCCCCGACGCCAACCTCCTCCTGCTGCACGGCCGTCAACCGGCGCTCGTCGACAGCGGATTCGTCGGCCACGCGCAGGAGACGTCCGCTTGGGTGCACGCCAGGGAGAACAGCCTCGCCATGGTCGTGAACACCCACTGGCACTCCGACCACGTCGGCGGAAACGCCCTGCTCCAGGCGAGCGGCGCGGCCGTCGCAGCCGGTGCCCCGGACGCCAGGGCCCTCGCCCGCCGCGACCCCGGGTGCTGTCTGGCGGAGTACCTCGACCAGCCGGTCGCCCCCTACACCGTCGACTTGCCGCTCCACGACGGGCAGGTCCTTCGCCTGGGCGATGCCGACTGGCAGGTCGTGTCCACCCCCGGGCACACGCCGGGCCACCTGGCACTGTGGCAGCCGGAGGAGCGGCTGCTGGCCGTCGGCGACGCGCTGTCCGCCCATGACGTCGGCTGGGTCAACCTCGCCCTCGACGGACCCGACGCCGCGACCCTCGCGCTCAACTCCCTACGCCGGCTGGCGGACCTCGACCCGAAGGTGCTGCTGCCCGCGCACGGACCGATCCCCACCGACCCCGGCGCCGCCTTCGCCACCGCGCTGCGCCGCGCACAGCGCCTCGTCGACGATCCGGCCGGAGCGGTCCGGTACGGCGCCCGGAGAATCTTCGCCTTCGCCCTGATGATCCGCGACGGAGTGCCCGCCGCCGAGGTCGAGTCCTACCTGCTCGCACGAGCCTGGCTGACCGACGCGGCACGACAACTGGACCGCGGGCCCGAGGACTTCGCCGCCGAACTGGTCGACTCGATGCTCCGGAGCGGCGCCATCGTCCTGCGCGCCGGGCGGCTCCACGCGGCGGCCGAGCACACCCCTGTCGCCGCTGCGTCCCTGCGGGCAGTACCGTTCCCGCGGGCATGGCCGACGCAGGGCACGGTCAACGACGGGTGACCGTTTAAGGTCATCCGATGACGAGTAGCAGCGTGTCGCGGGCCCAGGTCCTCGACGGCACCCCGCCGACGGCAACTCCCGACGACTGGCAGGCCCGTCTGCGCCGGTTCGGATACGTCGGACGCCCTCGGACCGACACCCGCGAACGTCTCGTTGCGCCCTTCCCCAAGCCCTCGACCCGCATCCCGACCGAATGGCTCGCATGGCTGGGGCCGGTACTCGTCGCCGCCCTGGCCGCGGCGGTCCGCCTCTGGAACCTCGGGCGTCCGCGGGACGTCGTCTTCGACGAGACCTACTACGCCAAGGACGCCTGGTCCCTGCTGCAGTTCGGCTACGAGGGCACCTGGCCGGACCGGAAGATCGCCGACCCGCAGATACTCGCGGACCCTCAGGTGATCCCGCTCTCCGACACCGGCGCCTTCGTCGCACACCCGCCGATGGGGAAGTGGGTGATAGCCGTCGGCGAGTGGATGTTCGGTCTGGACCCGTTCGGCTGGCGCTTCATGACGGCGATCCTGGGCGCGCTGTCCGTGCTGATGCTGTGTCGAACAGGTCGGCGCCTGTTCCGTTCGACGGCGCTGGGCTGCCTGGCCGGCGCGCTGCTGGCCGTGGACGGTCTGCACTACGTGATGAGCCGCACGGCACTGCTGGACCTGATCGTCATGTTCTTCGTACTGGCGGCCTTCGGAAGCCTGCTGATCGACCGCGACCACGCCCGGGCCCGACTCGCGGCCGCCCTGCCCGTCGGTGAGGACGGCCATGCCCGCCCGGACCGGCACACCGGCGACCACGCCGGGACGGGAGTACGTCCATGGCGGCTCGCGGCCGGCTTCTTCCTGGGGCTGGCGGCCGCGACCAAATGGAACGGCCTGTACTTCCTCGCGTTCTTCATGGTCCTGACCCTGCTGTGGGACGTCGGCTCCCGCCGCGTGGCAGGGGCTCGGCACCCGTACCGGTCGGTCCTGCGCAAGGACCTCGGATGGTCGGTGCTGTCCGTCGTCCCCGTCGCCGTGGTGACGTATGTGGCCACATGGACCGGCTGGTTCCGCTCCGACCACGGCTACGCGCGCCACTGGGCCGACGGCCGGGGCGGCACCTGGTCGTGGATCCCGGCTCCACTGCGCAGCCTGTGGCACTACGAGTACGGGGTGTACCAGTTCAACGTGGGGCTGCACAGCTTCCACAAGTACGAGTCCAGCCCCTGGAGTTGGCTGGTCCTCGGCCGCCCGGTGCTGTTCGACTACGAGTCGCCGAAACCCGGAACGGACGGCTGCCGCACGACGGTCGACTGCTCGCAGACGATCCTCGCCCTGGGTACGCCCCTGCTGTGGTGGACGGCGTGCTTCGCCCTTGCGTATCTGCTCTACCGGTGGGCTCTGCGCCGCGACTGGCGTGCCGGCGCGATCCTGTGCGCGGTGGGCGCCGGCTACCTGCCCTGGTTCCTGTACCAGGACCGCACGATCTTCTCCTTCTACGCGGTCGTCTTCGTGCCGTACCTGTGTCTGGCCGTGGCGTTGATGCTCGGCGCGCTGCTGGGTCCGCCGGGGGCGGGCGAGACGCGCCGTACGGGGGGTGCGGTCGCGGCGGGCGCGCTGGTCCTGCTCATCGCCTGGAACTTCATCTACTTCTTCCCGATCTACAGCGGGCAGACGATCCCGTACGCCGACTGGCACGCCAGAATGTGGCTCGACACCTGGATATGAGTCCAACGGGGGCTCGGCCGACGGGTATTCGAGGGGCGTCCCTCTCGTCACGCGCAGAGCGCCGTCTGTACGGCCGCCCTGATGTCGTCGCTCTGGGCGTCCGGACCAACCGGGCCGAGGTTCACCATGACCGTCGCCTGCCTGCCGTCGACCGTGGCACCGGCTGCCGTCTCGTATCCGGGGATGTCGCCGGTCGCACGGGTCCTCGTCATCTCCCGCAGCTGCGCCGGGCGCAGCAGCTTGCCGCGCAGGAGAGCGGCCAGGAATCGGTTGACGTCGCCGCCGCTGGAGATCAGCTCACCGGACGGGCCGGCGACGTGGGGTTGATCGCGGTGATGTCCCTGAGCGGCGCGTCCTCGCCAGGCCGCACATAACCGCGCGGATGCGGTCCGGGGATCTCCGAGGCGTCACCCGGTACGTACGTCTCGCGCAGACCGAGCGGCGTGATGACGCGCCGGCGGATCTCCTCGCCGTACGTGCGGCCGGTCACCCGCTCGATGATCATGCCGGTCCAGGAAGTCGGGGACGCCGCTGGTGTGCTGGAGCAGCTGACGGACGGTCATCTTCCGTCCGTCGTTGCCGTGTCCGCGGACCACGCCGGGCAGGTAGCGCTCCACCGGCGCGTCGAGGACGACGCGATGCACTCCCACCACCTGGAGCATGACCGTCGCCAGGAACATCTTGGTCATGCTGCCGATCCGGAACCTGCTGTCACGGTGTACCGACGCGTGCGTCCTCACGTCTGCGACACCGCTGGTCAGCACCGTACGGCCGGTGCGGTTGCGCACCTCGACGAGCGCTCCGGGACCGCCGTCGACCGTGGTGAGGCGGTGAAGGATCGCCCGCAGCCGGGCGTGGTCGGTTGTGTTGGCGGACTTGGCGGCGGCGACCGGGGCGCTCGCGCTGAGAGCCGTCGTGTCAGGGAGCGCCGTGTGCCCCGCCTCCCTGTCCCTGTTTCGTGTCCCACGATGGCCGCGGAGGGCTGGGAGGCGCGATGGGGGGATCAACCGGATCGGTGGTGGGTTGACCCCCTGCTGCCCCGCCCTCACGGTGCCTAAGTCATCGCAGATGGATGGAGGTCGGAGTGAAGGGGAGTGAGGTCCGCCGTCCGGAGCTCGTCCCGGGTTCGTGAACGCTGGATCTTGCCACTGGTGGTCCGGGGGACGCTCATCGGTCCGACGATGACGACCTGGACGGCCAGCCGCAGTTCGCGGGCCAGACGTTCTCTGATGAGCCCGGCGAGAACCGCGGGACTGCGGCCGTTGAGGTGCAGGGGGCGGATCTCCTGGACCAGGACGATGCGTTCGTGACCCGAGTCGTCGGTCAGGGCGAAGGCGGCGCACGGGCCGGTGGCGGGGTCGGCCGCCTCGCTGACGCTTTCGATGTCCTGGGGGTGGATGTTGCGGCCGTTGGTGATGATCAGGTCCTTGGCGCGACCGGTGACGTACAGCTCGCCGTCCTGGAAGAAGCCGAGGTCTCCGGTCCGCAGGTACGGTCCGTCGCCGTCGGCGGTGACGGCGGCGAAGTGCTCTACGGTGGCGTCCGGGTCGTTGAGGTAGCCCTCGGCGACGCTCTCACCACGTACCCACACCTCGCCCACCTGCCCGTCCTTGACCGGTCCCGAGGTGGCAGGGTCGACGATGCGGACGTCGGCGCCCGCGGGAGGTCCGCAGCTGACGAGAGCGAGGCCGTCCGGGTCGGGCACGGCGTGGCCCGCCTCCAGCGCGTCCCGGTCGAAGCGCCCCACGGTCGGCCCGCTGCCGCAGGGGGTGCCGGTGACCATGAGGGTGGCCTCGGCCAGGCCGTAGCTGGGCGCCCAGATGCGCGGGCCGAAGCCGATGGGGGCGAGCCGGCGGGCGAACGCGTTCAGGACGTCGGCGCGGACGGGCTCGGCGCCGTTCAGCGCGAACCGCAGACAGTCGAGGTCCAGGTCATCGTCCAGGTCGGCGAGTTGGCTGTCCTTGATGCTTCGCAGCAGCCAGTCGTAGCCGAAATTCGGGGCGAAGGTGAAGTAGGCCCGGTACCGGCTGATCATCTGGAGCCAGAGCAGAGGGTGGGCGATGAAGGAGACCGGGGAGGAGAAGACGAGGTTGCCGTAGCTCACGAGCGGACTGAGCAGCATGCCGACGAGGCCCATGTCGTGGTAGTGCGGCAGCCAACCGGCGCCGGTGGGCGACGGGTCGTGACGCAGTTCGTCCAGGACTTCGGCGGGGATGAGCTTCTCCCTGATCGACAACAGGTTGTGCAGCAGGTTCCGGTGGCTGATGACGACGCCGCGCGGCTCGCTCGTCGATCCGGAGGTGTACTGGATGTAGGCGGTCGCGGTGAGTTCCAGAGCGGCGGGGGACCACGGCCCCGGGTCCGGCAGCGCGGGGCCGTCGGTCGCGACGCACTCGGCGTGCGCGACCAGATCCATGCCGGCGAGCCAGTAGCCGAGCCGGGGCTGGTGTGCGGCGTCGCTGAGGACCAGGCCGACATCCGCGTCACGGATGATGCCCTCGGCCCGTTCCAGAGCGCGCCGGTCGGTGTCCGGCAGCGGGGCGGGGATGGCGACCCGACCCGAGTACAGGCAACCGAGGAAGACCGCGAAGAACTCCAGACCCGCCGGGTACATCAGCAGGACGCGCGCACCGGGCGGCGTACGGTCGGCCAGCCATGCCCCCACGGCACGTGCCCGCGCGTCGAGTTGGGCGTATCCGAGGCGTTCCACCTCGACGAGTTCACCGCGGACGCTGTCCACGCGCGCGTACCAGCGGGTGTCGCCGAGGATCCACATCTTCTCGCGCAGGAACCGGACGAGTTCACTCACCGCCGGCCCCGATCCGCCACACCCGGCTGCTCCGCAAGGGCCTCCTCGACATGGCCGACCACGGCGCCGACCGTATGCAGTTCCCAGGCGACCTCGTCGGGGATGCGTACCCCGAACCGCTCCTCGGCGACGACGGTCATCCGCACCAGAACGAGCGAATCGAGGCCGAGGTCGGCGATGAACGCGGTCTGTTCGTCGACCTCTTCGGGGTCGACGCCGCCGAACTCGGCGAGCATTGCCTTGACCTCGGCGAGGATCTCGGAGCGTTTCACCGGGCAGCTCCCTGCTGCACCTTTTGCGGTACGTCCCAGGCGACGGGCAGGACGCTGAGGCCGCGCTCGAACATGCTGGGCCGCCACCGCGGCATGCCGTCCGGCCGCAGGCCCGGCAGCCGGCGCAGGACGGTGGTGACGGCGGCCTCGGCAGTCATCCGGCCGATGTGGGCGCCCAGGCAGTAGTGGGCGCCGTGGCCGAAGGCGAGATGGCCCGGCGTGGGGCGGTTCAGGTCGAGGCGGTCGGGGTCGGGGAAGCGTGCGGGGTCCCGGTTGGCCGCGCCGACGCACAAGAACAGTGACTCGTCGGCCGGGACGGTCACGTCGCCGAACTCGACGGGCTCGAGGGTGCCCCGCCAGCTGGTGAAGGGCAACGGGCTCTCGTAGCGCAGCAGTTCGCCCATGCCGGTCGCGAGGAGGGCGGGATCGCCGCGGAGCGCGGCGAGTTGGCCGGGGTGGGCGAGCAGGGCGTGCAGGCTGTTGCCGACGCTGTTGATGCTGGGGTCCTGGCCGGCGACGAGCATCATCATCACCAGGCCGTGCAGTTCGTCCTCGCTGATCAGACCGTCCTGGTCACGGGCCCGGACCAGCAGCGAGATCAGGTCGTCGCCCAGGGAGCGGCGCTTCTCGGCGACGGCCCCGCGGACGAACGCGTCGACCTCGTGGGCGAGCGCCTCGACGTAGGGGACGTCGTTGTTCCACTCGGCGGTACGCCAGATCATCGCCCGCAGGTGGTTCATGCGGGGCGGGGTGGCGCCGAGGACGGAGAACAGCACGTTGCCGCCGAGCGGATAGGCCACCGCTGCCATGAGGTCGCCGTGGCCCCGCTCCACGATCCGGTCGATCCGGGCGTCCACGAGGCGCTGCACCCGCGAGCGCCACTGCTCCTGCCGGGCGGGCGTGAAGAACGGCCGCATGATCGCCCGCAGTTCGGCGTGACGCGGGTCGTCGCTGTCCAGCAGATGCACGAACAGCCGCTCCCGCAGTTCGGACGGCCAGTGCCGCAGCCACATCAGGCCGGCGGGGATCCGCTTGCTGTCGCAGGTCACGCGCGGGTCGGTGTGAGCGGTACGGACGTCGTCGTAGCGGGTCAGCAGCCAGCCGGGTCCGTCCGGGCTGAGGACCCGGCTCACCGGCCGGTGCTCGCGCAGCCAGTGCAGTGTGGGGTACGGGTCGTGGTGGAACGCCTCGGTGAACGGGGCCGGCAGACCGCCGGGAAGCTCCTCGGGCGGCCAGCCGGGCGGGTACGCGCGGGCCGCCTCGACCCTGGGCCTCGGCTGCGCCGGGACGTACGGAGCGGCAGGCTGCGAGGGCGGTGCGGACTGCGCCACGGACACGCCCTGGAGGCGGCTGGTGCGCAGCATCGGGTAGTTGAGCTCGGCGAACCTGTCGCCGCTCAGCCCCGGTCCGCCGTGGTTGGACAGGAACGGAACCCCCGCGAGGTGCGAGTCGTTCACCCTCAACTGGCCGCACGAGCGGACGTCCCGCACGAACCTGTCGATGACCTCCGGGCTCTGTGCCCACAGGGAGTTGCGCAACCCGTAGGCGCCGTCGGTGACGAACGACACCATCTGGGCGAGGAGTTCGTCGTCGCCGGCAGGGCGGGGCACGGCCAGGGTCAGCAGCGGGAAGAAGGTCTCGTGCCGCACCGAGCGCAGCTCCCGCGCACGGGCGAGCCCGTCGACGCGGATGAGCGCCGGCTCGGCGAAGACCGCGACGTCACTCTCGCGGCCCTGGACGTCCAGGTGGCGGCCGCCGGTCAGCACGCGGGCGCCCGTCCGCCGTGCGTCGGCGAGGGTGGCGTCGTATCCGGCGGTGTTGGGCGTGGCGGCCAGCAGGACCTCGGGGTCGTCGGGGAAGCCGGGCCGCAGCGCCCGGACCCGGTCCGTCAGCCGGTCGGTGAGCTCGTCGGCGATCTCCGGGTGGACGAGCGCGATATTGGGCGCGCAGCAGATCTGGCCGCTGCCGTGGTAGGACTCCAGCAGCGCCTCAACGGCCCGGTCGAGAGGCGCGTCCCGCCACACCACGACCATGTCGTTGCCGCCGAGTTCCAGGATCGGCTTCTTGCCCGCGGCGAGGCACGCCTTCTCCAGCTGCTCACCGCGGATCGAGTCGCCGAAGTACAGCACATCGTCCACCAGAGGGCTGGCCAGCCAGGCATCCAGTGCCCGGGCCGGATCGGTGCACAGCGCCGACAGGACGCCGGGCGGGGCGCCGGCCTCGGCGAGCGAGGGCGCGGCGACGCGTTCCAGCAGATACATGGCGGCGATCGGCGCGTGCCGGGACAGCCGCACCATCAGCGCGTTCCCGGCCAGTACGGACTGGAAGGCCGCGCCGACACCGAGCGCCGGCGTGTTCTGTGGAGGCTGTACGCATACGACGCCGTCCGGCACCCGGCGCAGCGAGACCGTCCGTCCGTCGGTGGTGTGCCGCGTCTCCAGCTGCCCCAGACACCAGGCGGTGGTCTCGGTGCCGAAGAAGGTGACGAGGTTGGCGACCTCCATCCGGGCCAACCGGACCGGGTGCCCCTCCTCGACGAGGAGGTCGGTCAGCGGGTCCGTGTGTTCACGCAGTCTGGTGCTGAACGCCTCGGCGAGAGCGGCGCGTTGGGCTCGCGTGCTGCCGCCCCATTCGTCGGCCGCCTGCCGGGCGGTGCGCAGGGCGACCTCCACGAGGTCGGGGCCGGCGACCGCGCAGCGCCCCAGGATCGTCTCCGGATGGGCGTCGGGGCCCATGCGGCCGGAGTTGAGCGCGTTGCGGTAGCAGGTGGCGCCGATGGGATCGTCGATCAGTGCGCTCGCGCGGATCGAGTAGACCCACTCGGTCGTGTCGGGGGCGCCGGTCGGGCCGGGGACGGCGGCGCCGCCGATGAGGGGACCGAAGCTGGGGAAGCCTCCGCTGCGGTCCGCCGCCGGAGTACCGGGTTCCTGGCAGGTCACCATGTCGGGCCTTTCTTTCAGCCGTTGGCGGAGTCGGTGGTGCGCACGCCGAGACGCAGCAGCACATGGCGGGCCAGGTCGGTGAGAGTGACGCCGCCCTGGAGGAGTTCCATGGGCGGGATCTCGACGTCGAGGCGCTGCCGCAGCGTGGTCAGCAGTTCGGCGGCCATCAGCGAGTCGACGCCGTAGTCCTGGAGTGGCAGTGCGGGGTCGAGACGTGCGGTGTCCGTCTGCAGGATGCGGGCCAGCACCTCGGCGAGGGCACGGTTGACGGTCTCCAACGCCTCGTCCGCGGTGACGTCGGCCAGAGCGGCCAGGAGGTCCTGGCGGCTGTTGCCGCCGAGTTCGCCGTCGGCGGGCCGCAACGCGGAGAAACGCGGCGTGGCCAGGGCGGGCAACCAGCTGCGCACCCGGGTCCAGTCGTACCGGCCGATCCCCGTGACGGCAGTGCCGGACGCCGCCACGCTCCCCAGGGCGGCCAGCGCCTCGTGCGGGCCGAGCGGTTCGGCGCCGAGCGCCTCCATTGCCGGTGCCAGACCCTCGCGGGCCACGTGTCCGACGTCCCCGAGTGCGCCCCAGCCGACGGCCAGAGCCGGTCCGGTACGGCCCCGTCGCCGGGCCAGTGCTTCGGTGAACAGGTTCCCGCCGGCATAGGCGGCCTGGTGGATGTTGCCGATGGCGGCGGCGAAGGAGGAGTAGAGCCAGAACAGGGCCAGGTCGTGGTCCACCGTCAGGGCGTCGAGGACCGCCGCTCCGGCCATCTTGGGGGCCAGGACCGCACGGATCCGCTCGTCGGACAGTTCCGTGAGGGGGCCGTCGGAGAGGGTCATCGCCGCATGCACCACGCCCGCCAGCCGGTGCCCGGTGGCGTCGAGTGCGCCGATCACCCGAGCCATGGCGGCCGCGTCCGAGACGTCGGCGGCGTACGGCGTCGCGGTCACGCCCCGCGCCGCCAGGTCGGACAGAACGGCCGCGGCCTCGGGGCCGTCGGCGCCGCGACGGGAGACCAGCGCCAGGTGCCGGGCGCCGCGATCGGCGAGCCAGCGGGCGGTGGCGGCGCCGAAGCCGCTCAGCCCGCCGGTGATCAAGTAGCAGGAGTCGGGATCGAGCCGGGGCGGCCCGGGCCGGGTACGGACGGGAACCGGCCCGTCCTGCGGATCGAGGCTGACGACGACCTTTCCGATGTGCCGCGAATGCTGAAGCAGCGCGAACGCCTCGCCGACCCTCGCGGCCGGGTACACCGTGTGCGGGAGTGGCCGGTAGCGGCCGTCCGCCACCCGCTCGGCGACCTCGGCCAGCAGTCGCCGACCGGTATGGAGTCCGGCCGGGTCCGACAGCAGGGCGGTCACGTCGACACCGAAGAACGCGATGTTGCGGCTGAAGGGCCGCATCAGAAGCGGCTTGTTGGCGTAGATGTCGCGCTTGCCGAGCTCGACGAACCGACCGCCGGGCCGCAGCGTCTCCAGGCCCCGGTCGATGGCCTGCCCGGCCAGCGAGTTGACCACCACGTCCACCCCGCGCCCACCGGTGATCCGCAGCGCCTGACCGGCGAATTCGAGGCTGCGGGAGTCCAGTACGTGCTCGACGCCGAGCGCCCGCAGCAGGTCGCGCTTGACCGGGCTGCCCGCGGTGGCGATCACCTGGGCGCCCACGAGACGGGCGTACTGGAGCGCGGCCAGCCCCACCCCGCCCGCGGCCCCGTGCACCAGCACGGTCTCCCCGCCCGCCAGTCGCGCCAGATCGTGCAGCGCATAGTGGACGGTGAGGAAGGCCACCGGCAGGGTCGCGGCCGCCGCGAAACCGAGACCGTCCGGAATCCTCACCACGGCCGACGCGGGAGCCACGGTGTGCGAGGCCAGACAGGCCGGGACGGCAGCGCACACCCGGTCCCCGACCGTCAGCCCGTCCACGCCTGCGCCCACGGCCGTGACGATCCCGGCGCACTCGAAGCCGGGCCGGTCCCCGCCGATCCCCACCTCGCCCGCCTCCGGGGGCAACAGACCGGTCGCCAGCATGATGTCGCGGTAGTTGAGCGCCGCGGCCCGCACGGCGAGCGTCACCTCGCCGGCCCCTGGCGTGAGGGACCGGGACCGCGTCCAGACCGGCTCGTACGACAGACCGGGCGCGCCGATCTCCAGGGCGAAGGGTTCGTCGCCGCCGGGCTCGGAGTGTTCACCGGAAGGCAGTTCGCGTTCCCGGGGTACGAAACGACCGCCCGAGGTCAGCACGATCTCGTCCTCACGTGCGGCCGGGCCCTGGTCGTCACCGGCCGGCGCGAGGGGTGCCAGCAGTTCGCTAACCAGCCGCTGTGCGTCTGCGGCCGGGTCGCCGAGGCGCTCCAGCGACAGCCGGGTCACTCGCAGGTCGGAGTGTTCGTTGGCCAGGGTCCGGGCCATGCCCCAGACGGCGGCGTCCTGTGGCTGGGCGGCCCGTTCGGGTGCCGGCAGTGCGCCGCTGGGCCGGGTCACCAGCCAAAGGGCCGGTCGCGCACCGTCCGGGAGAGACAGGCAGGCCGAGGCCAGGTCGCGCAGCATGCCGGCGCGGCGCACGGCCTGGTCGAGCATCGCCTGCGGGTCGGCGGGCGCCTCGCCCAGCACGAGCACCACGGCCGGATGGCCGGCACCGGCGAGCGACGCCGACCACGCCTCCGGGTCCGAGGGAGCGGGCGTCACCGGGACGGACCGCGTCGCACCGTCGGACAGGAGCCCGGCGACGTGCTCCGCCAACGGCGCTTCCGCCTCGCTCTCCGTGGCCACGATCCACCGGGTATCGACGTCCGGCCGCGGCAGCGCGGGCTGTGCGATCCCGTACGCGGGTGCCGAGGCGAGCAGCACCGAAGCCATGTCCTCGGCGCCCTCGAAGGTGTCACCGAGACAGACGATGTCGGTGAGGCCGCAGGCGCGCAGTACATCGCGCCACTGGTTCCGGCCGAGCAGGGGCGAACCGGGCCGGAGCTCGTCGTCGTGCGCCCAGAAACTGGTCAGCGTGCCGGAGAACGGCAGCAGGTAGTCCGTGTCGTGCGCCTCGAAGGCCAACAGGCGTCCGCCGGGGGCCAGCAGTGCGCGCACCCGGCTCAGGGCTGTGCGCAGGTCCGTCGCGGTGTGCAGGGCGTTGGCCGCGACGACGAGGTCGTATCCGCCGTCGGTGAAGCCCTGCTCGGCGGGGTCGGCGTTCAGGTCGAACGTGCGGTAGTCGACGAAGGAGTGGTCGCCGAAACGGTGCCGGGCGCGGGCGAAGAAGGCCGCGGACACGTCGGTGAAGTGATAGACGGCTCGCTCCGGCGGCAGCAGCGGCAGCACCGCGGCGGTGGTGCCGCCCGTGCCCGCGCCGATCTCCAGGATCCGCAGGGGCCGGTCCTGGGGCCAGGCCCGCACGATCTCCGCCACCAGCGCGGCGACCAGCCGGTTGTGGAGCCGGCAGGACGGCGCCACGTCGTAGAACTGCTCCAGGGCTTCCTGGCAGCCCTGGCCGGTCAGCAGATGCAGTGCGTCCCGTTCGCCGCGCAGCACCTGCGGCAGGTGCGACAACTGACGGACCGCCAGCTGCACTTCGGCACTCCAGGCCGGGAAGTTCAGCGGGAGCCGGGCAGCGAGAGGTTCCGGGTCCGCGGTGCCGGTCAGCCGCCATCGCTCGCCGTCACCGACCGCGGCCAGGCAGTGCCGGGACATCAGGCCGAGCAGGGCCCGCGCCAGCCGGTCGTGTCCCGGGAGCATCCCGTGCCGGACCAGGTCGGAGAGCGTGAACTCGGCCGTGTCGGCGGGCAGCAGGTCCGTGAACGCGGCGGCCGCCATGTGCGCGGTGAGCTGCTTGAACCGGGTCACGGAGTCCGCGAAGCGCACCGAGAGTGCGTCGGCCTGCGCCGCCTCGACGCTCGGTGTGACGGCTCCGGCGAGATCGTGGTTGCCGGGCAGCGGCGAGGCCGCGGCCGGCAGACGGAGGTGGGGCGCGGCGCGCAGCGCGGTCTCGTACCGCATGGGCGCGCGGTCGGCACGGCCCGGCACGCGCCGCATGCGTACGCCGTCGAGTTCGACGGTGACGCTGCCGTCGGGGTCGGTGACGGTGATGTCGAAGCACAGCTCGGTGGCGCCGCGCGTGCGGTCGCGGACGTGCAGCATCCCTGCCGGGGACGGGCTCCGCCAGACGCGTACGGCCCCGATCGCGGCGGGAAGCCAGCACTGCCCGGCTCCCGCCCGAGCGGCCACGACCGGCACGCACGCCTGGAGCGCGCCGTCCAGCAGCGCCGGATGCACCACGTACTGCGCGGTGTCGGTCGTGTCAGTGGTGTGCCGGTAGGCCGCCAGGGCTTCCCCGTCCCCGATGTGCAGCCGCACGAGCTGCCGGAACGCGGGCCCGTAGTCCAGGCCGGCCGCGGCCAGTTCGGGGTACAGCGCGTCGGCGTCGCCCCGGCGGGTGCAGCGGGCGCGGGCGGCGGCGAGGTCGATCCTGGCGGGCGGGCGGCCGATCAGCTCGCGGACCCGGCATCGGGCGTGCGGACGGGGCGGCGCGCCCTCGGCCTCGCCACCGTCGGCGGCCTCGGTGCTGGTGACGGTCACCATGCCGTCGTCGGGCGAGAAGGCGAGTTGCAGACGGACGTCCCCGGCCCGGCCCCACGGCACGACCAGCGGGCGGCTCACCTCCAACCAGGCCAGTTCCACCGGGCCGTCCAGCACCCGGCGGCCGGCGGCCAGGGCCATCTCGACGTAACCGGTCGCGGGCAGCAGCACCGATCCGGCCACCTTGTGATCGGCCAGCCAGGGCACCAGGGCCGGTTCGACGGGTCCCTCCCAGGCGGGCTCCGCCGTCGGCAGCCGCTCGCCCAGCAGCGGATGGTCCAACGGTCGCGATCCGCCCCTGACGGTCCACTGGTGCGGGGTGCCGCTCCAGTGCCGCTCTCGCTGCCAGGGATACGCGGGGAGCTCCGCGACCCGGGCGGGGCGAGGGAACCACCGCGTCCAGTCCAGCTCCGCCCCGGCGGCGATCAGCGCCTCGACCGAACCGCGCAGCGCGCCCGGCCCCGCGGCGTCGCGGCGCAGCGTCGCGAGCACGGCCACCCGGTCGCGTCCGGTGGCGATTCGGCGCAGATACGAAGTCAGCACCGGATGCGGGCCGACCTCCAGCAGCACGTCGACGCCCGCGTCCAGGGCGTGTTCGACGGCAGCTGCGAACCTGACCGGCTCGCGGACGTTGCGCCACCAGTGGTCGGCGTTCAGTCCGCCCGCGGGCACCGGGCCGCCCGTGACGGAGGAGATCAGCGCATCGGTGCTCCCACCCGGGGCAAGCCCGGCCAGTGCGGCGGCCAGCGGGCTCCGGATGCGCTCCATGGCCGGGCTGTGGAAGGCGTAGTCGAGGTCCATGAGCCGGAAGAACAGGTCCCGGGCCGCCAACTCCTCGCCCAGTGCCTTGAGTTGGTTCACCGGCCCGGCGATCGCCACGTCCCTCGGACTGTTCACGGCGGCCACGACCAGGCCCGGGTACCCCGTCAGGACCCGCTCCGCCTCGGCCGGCGGCAACCCGGCCGAGGCCATGCGGCCCTGGCCCGCCGTGGCGGCCTGGGCGCGGCTTCGCTCGGCGATCACCCACGAGGCCTCCGTCGGAGTCAGCGCACCGACGGCGTACGCGGCGGCCACCTCTCCGACGCTGTGCCCGAGCGCGACCGTCCACTTCACGCCCCGCTCGCGCAGGACCGCGACGATCCCGGCCTGCACCGCGAACAGCAGCGGCTGGGCCACCTCCGTGGCCTCCAGCCCCCACTCGTCCGCCGGGCGGCGCAGCTGAGCGACGACCGACCAGCCCAGCCGGGGCGCCAGCGCGGCATCGACTGCCTCCACCTCGGCCCGGAACACCGGGTCGGCGTCCAGCAGGTCCGCGGCCATCCCCGCCCACTGCGAACCGTTGCCCACGAAGACCAGCCCGACCCGGCCATGCTCGACGGCCTCACCCGTCACGCCCTCGCCGGACAGGATCCGCGCGGCCTCGTGCGGGGACGAGGCCAGCGCCACCCGGCGGTAGCGGTGCCTGGCCCGGCGGACGCCGGCGGTCGCGGCGATGTCGTAGAACGCATCCGCGCCCCCTGACTCGGCCGCTCCCGCGGACTCCACCGTTTCGACCGGGGCCGCCAGTTCGCCCGGCGCGCTGCGCGCCAGCCGCGCGGCCAGCCGCCGCGCCGCCTCCCCGGCCGCTTGCGGACTGCGCCCCGAAGCGATCACCGGCAGCTCGCCCGCGGTCTCGGCCCGGGGCCGTGGCGGCATGGCCGGTGGCGGGCCGACGACCACATGGGCGTTGGCCCCGCCGAACCCGAAGGAGTTGACGCCCACGAAGCGCCGCCCCTTCCCCGGCCGCAGCGGACGCGCCCGGTCGACCGGCTCCAGCCCCAGCCCGCCGAAGTCGATGGCGGGGTTGAGCGGTTCCAGGTGCAGCGAGGCGGGGATCGTGCCGTGGCGCAGCACCGCGAGGGCCTTGAGCAGCCCCGCCATGCCGGACGCGGGTTCCAGATGCCCCAGGTTGGACTTCACCGACCCGATGGGCAGCGGGCCGACAGTGCGTGCGGCCCCCAACGCCCGGCCGAGCGCCGCGCATTCGGCCCGGTCTCCCGCTTGCGTACCCGTGCCGTGCGCCTCCACGTACGCCACCTCGTCGGGCGTGATCCCCGCCCGCTCGTACACCCGTCGCAGCAGTTCCTCCTGTGCCCGCGCACTGGGCAGAGCCAGTCCGGTGGTGCGTCCGTCGCAGTTGCTGCCGTACCCGGCGATGACCCCGTGGATCCGGGTCCCTTCCGATAGCGCGTCGGCCAGCGGCTTCAGGACCAGCACGCCCGCGCCCTCGGCCCTGACGAACCCGTCGGCGTCCGCCGAGAACACCGCGCAACGGCCCCGTTTCGACAGCATCGAAGCCTGACTGAACCCGACGAATGCACTCGGGTTCAGCAGCACGTTGACCCCGCCCGCCAGCGCCACACGGCTGCCGCCCGACGCGAGTTCCCGGCAGGCACGTTCCACGGCCACCAGCGACGACGAGCAGGCGGTGTCGATCGCCATGCTCGGTCCGCGCAGGTCGAAGAAGTGCGACAGCCTGTTCGCCGCGATCGAATGGGCATAGCCCGCCATGGAATAGGCGTTCATCTGACGGGACTTGAGCATCTGCAGCCCGCCGTAGGAGAAGTCCGAGATGCCGACGAACACGCAGGTGTCGGAGCCTGCCAATGTCCCGGGGTCGATGCCCGCGTCGTCCAGCGCCTCGACGGCCGTCTCCAGCAGCAGCCGGTGCTGCGGGTCCATGTGGGCTGCCTCCCGCGGCGAGATGCCGAAGTAGTCCGCGTCGAACCCCGCGATGTCCGCCAGGAACGCGCCTCGCGCGGTGTACGACTTCCCGCGCCGTGCCATCGCCGTGTCGACGAACCGCGCGGCCTCGAAGCGGTCCTCCGGAACCGCCCCGACCAGGTCACGCCCGGCCTCCAGCGCCTCCCACAGCCCGGCCAGATCCACGATCCCGCCGGGCAGCCGGCACCCCAGGCCCACGATCGCGAACGCCATCCCCACACCCCATCCCTGAACCCCGCGCAGTCGGACGGCAGGTCAAAGGGGGGCGCCGCCAGCGGCTCCGTCCTCGCGATCAGCCCCGAGTCACCGTCACCACCAGTAAAGTTGATGTCACATTGAGTAGTCATCACTCACACGGCTGAAAAAGGATCATGCGCATCGACCGGCGCCCCAACGCGTCACCACGGTGATGACCCCGTCGTGGATCTGCCGGGGAGCGGAACTCGGGCGTCCGCTCCCCGGCAGATCGCTCCCGGTCTCAGGACGCGGGGAGTTCCTCACGGACCGTGCGGGCCGCTGCGACCAGGTTCTCCAGCGAGGCGCGCGTCTCGGGCCAGCCGCGGGTCTTCAGGCCGCAGTCGGGGTTGACCCAGAGCCGTTCGGCGGGGATGGCCTTGAGCCCGGTGCGCAGCAGGGACGCCGCCTCCTCGGCGCTGGGGACGCGCGGGGAGTGGATGTCGTACACGCCGGGGCCGGCCTCGCGCGGGTAGCCGTGAGCGGCGAGTTCGCGGGCGACCTGCATGTGCGAGCGGGCGGCCTCCAGGCTGATGACGTCGGCGTCGAGGTCGTCGATGGCCTGGACGATGTCGCCGAACTCGGCGTAGCACATGTGGGTGTGGATCTGGGTGTCCGGACGCACGCCGCCCGTGCTGAGCCGGAACGCCTCCGTCGCCCAGGCCAGGTAGGCGGGGTGGTCGGCGGAGCGCAGGGGCAGGGTTTCGCGCAGCGCGGGTTCGTCGACCTGGATGACCGAAGTCCCGGCCGCCTCCAGGTCGTTGACTTCGTCGCGCAGGGCGAGGGCGACCTGCCGGGCGGTGTCGCCGAGCGGCTGGTCGTCGCGGACGAAGGACCAGGCGAGCATGGTGACCGGGCCGGTGAGCATGCCCTTGACCGGGCGGGAGGTGAGGGACTGGGCGTACCGCGTCCAGCGCACCGTCATCGGCTCGGGGCGGGAGATGTCGCCGGCCAGGATCGGCGGACGGACGTAACGGGTGCCGTAGGACTGGACCCAGCCGTGCTGCGTGGCGAGGTAGCCGGTGAGCTGCTCGGCGAAGTACTGGACCATGTCGTTGCGTTCGGCCTCGCCGTGCACGAGGACGTCGATCCCGGTCTTCTCCTGGAAGGAGATGACCTCCTGGATCTCGGCCTTGATGCGCTCCTCGTACCCCGTGGCGTCGATTCGCCCGGCGCGCAGGTCGGCGCGTGCGCTGCGCAGTTCGCCGGTCTGCGGGAAGGAGCCGATGGTGGTGGTCGGCAGCAGCGGCAGGCGGAGATGGGCGCGCTGCGCGGCGGCCCGTTCGCCGTACGGCTGTGAGCGGCGGGTGTCCGCGTCCGTGACCGCCGCCGCCCTGGACCGGACGGCCGGGTCGCGGGTGATCGGCGAGCCGGCGCGGGACGTCAGGTCGGCCCGGTTGGCGGCGAGTTCGGCGGCGATGGTGTCGGTGCCCTGGGCGAGGCCCTTGGCGAGGGTGACGATCTCTGCGGTCTTCTGCCTCGCGAAGGCCAGCCAGCGCAGGACCTGTGGCTCGATGTCCCGCTCCAGGCCCGTGTCCAGGGGCACATGGAGCAGGGAGCAGGAGGCGGCCGCGTCGACCCGGTCGGCCAGCCCGAGCAGGGTGCCCAGGGTGGACAGGGACTTCTCCAGGTCGTTGACCCAGATGTTGCGGCCGTTGACCACGCCGGCGACCAGGCGCTTGCCGGGCAGTCCGCCGACTGCGGCGAGCGCGTCGAGGTTGGTGGCGGCGGCCTCGGTGAAGTCCAGCGCCAGCCCGTCGACGGGGGCCTTCGCCAGCACCGGCAGGGCGTCGCCGAGCCGGTCGAAGTACGAGGCGACCAGCAGCTTCGGGCGGTCGGTGAGGGCACCCAGATCGCGGTAGGCGCGCTCGGCGGCGTTCAGCTCGGCCGGGGTGCGGTCCTGCACGAGGGCGGGCTCGTCCACCTGCACCCATTCGGCGCCGGCCGCGCGCAGGTCGGCGAGGACCTCGGCGTACACCGGCAGCAGGCGGTCCAGGAGGGTGAGCGGCTCGAAGTCCGCGGCGACCCCGGGCGCGGGCTTGGCGAGCAGCAGGTAGGTGACTGGGCCGACCAGAACGGGGCGGGCGGTCAGACCCAGCGCCAGGGCCTCCTTCAGCTCGGCGACCTGCTTGGCCGAGTCGGCCGTGAAGACGGTGTCCGGGCCCAACTCCGGCACCAGGTAGTGGTAGTTCGTGTCGAACCACTTCGTCATCTCCAGCGGCGCCACGTCCTGCGTGCCGCGGGCCATGGCGAAGTAGCCGTCGACGGTGTCGGCCTCGACGGCGTCCCGGTGACGCTCGGGGATCGCGCCGACCATGACGGTGGTGTCCAGGACGTGGTCGTAGTACGAGAAGTCGCCCGTCGGGACCTCGTGGATGCCGGCATCGGCCAGCTGACGCCAGTTGGCGGCGCGCAGTTCGGCGGCCGTGGTGCGCAGGGCGTCGGGCGTGACGCGGCCCTTCCAGTAGCCCTCGATCGCCTTCTTCAGTTCCCGGTTCGGGCCCTGGCGGGGGTAGCCGTACACGGTGGCCCGTGCTGCCGCGGCTGCGGACTTCGTGGTCACGGAGATCTCCTTCGCGAGATGAATCCCTGGGATCCCGGGGACGGGACGAGAGCGCGAAGGGGCGACGAACCGGACGGGCAGAGCGTGCGCGGCTGGGCACGGTCGTCCGCCTGGTATGTACGCCGACCCGCCCTCGAGGTCACCGGGATGTCCGCGCACGAGTTGTCCGCGCGCGGGCAGTTGGCAGGTCTTCGGACTCGCGGGCACGTCCTCCTGACCGGAGGACACCTACTGGCCGTCGCTTCCCAGGCCCTTTCGTCGGGCCCAGTGCGGATGACGGCGGTCGCTCCCACTCACCGCTGCGGGGCAGTCCCGGATTCCCACCGGGTTCCCTCTTGCGACGCATCCCACCTGGCGGGCGGGGCGAACCAGCTGCACCGGCCAGCCTACGGGGTGGCACCTCGGAGGGAGGACGGCGTCCGTCATTCGGATCGTGAAATGGGACACCCGAGTGCCGGGAGTGCCCGGCAGTTCCCCGAGTTCCCCGAGCGTCCCTGGGGTCGCAACGCCACAGGGCGGGAAGCGCGCCGCATCCGCGCCTCCCGCCCTTCCCCCGTGTGCGCCGCGGGAACCCTCACTCCCGGCGGCGACGCGGGCCCCTCAGCCCGCGTCGTACCAGGCCCTCAGTCCTGGTCGTGGATGTGGAACCCGCGGCCGGTCTTCCGGCCGAGCAGTCCCGCCTCCACCATCCGCTGGAGCAGCGGGGGAGGCGCGTAGAGGGGTTCCCTGAACTCGTCGTAGAGCGACTCGGCGATCGAGGCGACGGTGTCGAGGCCGATCAGGTCCGCGAGCTTCAGCGGGCCCATGGGGTGGGCGCAGCCGAGCTCCATGCCCGTGTCGATGTCGGCGGCGGTGGCGAAGCCGGACTCCGCCATCCGGACCGCGGACAGCAGATACGGGATGAGCAGGGCGTTGACGACGAAGCCTGCCCGGTCCTGGGAGCGGATGACGGTCTTGCCGAGCGCGCGGGTCGCGAAGTCCTCGACGGCGGCGATGGTCGTCCCCGACGTGTGCAGCGAGGTCACGACCTCCACCAGGGGCAGCACCGGCACCGGGTTGAAGAAGTGCAGGCCCACCACCCGGTCCGCCCGGCCGGTCGCCATGCCGAGCCGCATGACGGGGAGTGAAGAGGTGTTGGTCGCCAGCACCGCCTCCGGGTCCTCGACGATCTTGTCGAGCGTCGCGAAGACCTCGGTCTTGGCGGCCGGGTTCTCGATGACCGCCTCGACGACGAGCTGCCGGTCGGCGAGATCGTCCAGGCTGCCGCTGAAGACCATGCGGGCGAGGGCGTCCCGCGCCGCGGCCTCCTCCAGCTTGCCGCGGCGCACCGCGCGGTCGAGCGATGCCGCCACCCGGTCCCGTGCCGCGCGGGCCGCGACCGCGTCCACTTCGCAGACCACGGTGTCGAGCCCGGCCCGTGCGCACACCTCGGCGATCCCGGCCCCCATCAGCCCGCCGCCGACCACCCCGACGCGCCGGATGCCCCCGCTCACGCGCCGGCCTCCGTCCGCTTCACGAGGTGCCGGGTGTACGCGTCCGGGGTGAAGAACTGCGGCAACTCGCCTGCCAGCGCCGTCCGTTCGAACAGGGCACGGATCTCGTCGACGGGCGCCCACGGGTATTCGGCGCCGAGCGCGACGACCTCGTCGTCGAGCAGCCGCAGCACCGTCTCCCGGTCGATGACCCGGTGCCGGAGCCACTGCCAGATCTGCACGCGGGCGATCTCGGCGGTGGCCGCGTCCTCCATCAGGCCGTACAGGGCGACGGCGCCCTGCCCGCGCAGCCAGGCGGCGAAGTAGCGCAGCGCGACGGCGATATTGCTGCGGACGCCCTCCGCGGTCGGCGGCCCGCTGATCCTTCGCACCGACAGCAGGTCGGCCGCGGTCACCTCGACGTCGTCGCGGGTACGGTCGAGTTGGTGGGGCCGATCGCCGAGGACACCGTCGAAGACCTCGCGGCAGACGGGGACCAGCCCGGGGTGGGCCACCCAGGAGCCGTCGAAGCCGTCCTCGGCCTCGCGCTCCTTGTCGAGCCGCACCTTGGCGAGCGCGGCCTCGTTCGTGTCCGGGTCCTTGCCGGGCACGTGGGCGGCCATGCCGCCGATGGCGTGCGCGCCGCGACGGTGGCAGGTGCGCACGAGGAGTTCGGTGTACGCCCGCATGAAGGGGGCGCTCATCGTCACCTTCGCCCGGTCGGGAAGGAGGAAGTCGGTGCGGTGACCGAAGGTCTTGATCAGGCTGAACAGGTAGTCCCAGCGGCCCGCGTTGAGTCCCGCGCTGTGCTCACGCAGTTCGTAGAGGATCTCCTCCATCTCGAACGCGGCGGTGATCGTCTCTATGAGGACCGTGGCGCGGATCGTGCCGCGGGGGATACCGAGCAGTTCCTGGGCGAGGACGAAGACGTCGTTCCACAGACGCGCCTCGTACCGGTTCTCCAGCTTCGGCAGGTAGAAGTACGGACCGTACCCGGCGTCGATCTGGCGCTGGGCGCAGTGGAAGAAGTACAGACCGAAGTCGACCAGGGCGGCGGGCACGGGCCGCCCGTCCAACTCCAGGTGCTCCTCGTCGAGATGCCAGCCACGCGGGCGGACCATGACGGTGGCGAGCCGGCCGCTCTCGCCGAGCCGGTATTCCTTGCCCTCCGCCGTGGTGAAGTCGATACGGCGCTCGACGGCGTCGAGCAGGTTGAGCTGGCCGCCGATGACGTTGTCCCAGAGGGGAGCGGTGGCGTCCTCGAAGTCCGCCATCCAGACCTCGGCGCCGGAGTTGAGCGCGTTGATCGCCATCCGGCGGTCCGGCGGGCCGGTGATCTCGACGCGGCGGTCGGTCAGGCCGGGTGCGGGCGGTGCGACGCGCCAGGCCGGGTCGGCGCGGACGGCGGAGGTGACCAGGGGGAAGCCGAGCGGTGAGCCCGACGCCAGCCGCAGCGCCAGCCTGCGGCGCTCCTTCATGAGTTCCCGGCGGCGTTCGCCGAACTCCGCGGCGAGCCGGCCCACGAAGTCGAGGGCGGCAGGCGTGAGGACCTCGTCGTGACGGTGGCCCGGACCGGCGAGGACGCGGACATCGTGGGTCAGTGCGGTGGTGGACATCGGGTCTCCTGAGGGGTGGGAGCGGAGGGGCGGGACGGGGACGGACGCCCGCCCCTCCGCTCGGCAAGTGCGGCCCGGCGGCCTAGTGGAACTGCTCTTCCTCCGTGGACCCGGCCAGCGCGGTCGTGGACGACGCGGGATTGACCGCCGTCGACACCAGGTCGAAGTACCCCGTACCGACCTCGCGCTGGTGCTTGACGGCCGTGAAGCCGTGGGCCTGCGCGGCGAACTCCTTCTCCTGCAGGTCGACGTAGGCCGTCATGCCGTGCTCGGCGTAGCCGCGGGCGAGGTCGAACATGCCGTGGTTCAGGGAGTGGAAACCGGCCAGCGTGATGAACTGGAACCTGTAGCCCATCGCACCCAGTTCACGCTGGAACTTGGCGATCTGGTCGTCGTCCAGCGCGGCCTTCCAGTTGAACGACGGCGAGCAGTTGTACGCCAGCATCTGGTCCGGGTACCGGGCGTGGATGGCCTCGGCGAACTCGCGGGCCTGCTCCAGATCCGGGGTGCCCGTCTCCACCCAGATCAGATCGGCGTAGGGGGCGTAGGCAAGACCGCGGGCGATGACCGGCGCCATGCCGCCCCGCACCCGGTAGAAGCCTTCCGCCGTCCGCTCGCCGGTGACGAACTCGGCGTCGCGCTCGTCGACATCACTGGTGAGGAGGTTGGCGGCGAGAGCGTCGGTGCGGGCGACGATGACGGTCGGCACGTCGGCGATGTCGGCCGCCAGACGGGCCGCGTTGAGGGTGCGGATGTGCTGCGAGGTCGGGACGAGGACCTTGCCGCCGAGGTGGCCGCACTTCTTCTCGGAGGCGAGCTGGTCCTCGTAGTGGATGCCGGCCGCACCCGCCGCGATCATCGCCTTGGTCAGCTCGAATGCGTTGAGCGGACCACCGAAACCGGCCTCGGCGTCGGCCACGATCGGCGCCAGCCAGTCCGTGGTGTCGCCCGCGCCCTCCGCGGTGGCGATCTGGTCGGCGCGCAGCAGCGCGTTGTTGATCCGACGCACCACCTGCGGAACGGAGTTGGCCGGGTAGAGGCTCTGGTCGGGGTAGGTGTGCCCGGCCTGGTTGGCGTCGGCGGCGACCTGCCAGCCGGACAGGTAGATCGCCTGGAGCCCGGCCTTGACCTGCTGCACAGCCTGGCCGCCGGTCAGCGCGCCCAGGGCGTGGATGTAGTCCTGCTCGTGCAGCCGGCGCCACAGGCGCTCGGCCCCGCGCCGGGCCAGGGTCTGCTCCTCACGGACACTCCCGGACAGCCGTACGACGTCCTCGGCGCTGTAGGTGCGCTCGATGCCCTGCCACCTCGGGTCGGTGGCCCAGCGCCGTGCGAGCTCCTCGGCCGCCTGCGTCCTCGCCTCTGCCATGCCTGTCACCGTCTCCTCGGTCTGTTGCGTCTGCCAATCGTGTGCTGCTCTCCCCACGAATGGCACTGCGTGTCTCATGAAGGGGTGCGGCCCGCCGTCACCCCGAAAGGGCGAAGGAGAGCAATGCTGCCGGTACGGGCTGCCGTCCTGCCGGGATCTCCGACGTCAGGGCATGAATCGCGCCCCGGTTCCGGGCGGAGCCTGCCGGGTCCGGCGAGCCGCACTCACACTCTGGCACTGGCACTGAGTGCCATCAACCGTGGAAGGCTGCCAAGCTTTGCGAATCTTCTCGCCGCCGTTTGCCAATCTTGCGAAGGGTGCGGGAGGCGCCGGTTCGCGTACGCTGACCGGGTCTCAGCCGGGTCCCTGACATGGAGGAACGCACGCGGTGAGCAAGACCTATGCGGGGGCACGGCTGCGCAGGCTCCGCGAGGAGCGCCGGATGAGCCAGGCCGAGCTGGCCCGCGTCCTCGCCATCTCGCCCAGCTATCTGAACCAGATGGAGCACGACTCCCGCCCGCTCACCGTCCCCGTCCTGCTCCGGCTGACCGAGACCTTCGGACTGGACCCGAACTTCTTCTCCGAGCGCGACACGACCCGTCTGGTGGCCGACCTGCGCGAGGCGCTCACCGGCGAGATCGCCGAAGCCCGCGTCTCCCCGTCCGACCTCGCCGAACTCGCCTCCCGCATGCCCGCGGTCGCGCGGGTCCTCCTCGACCTGGGCCGCCGCAACCAGCTCCTGTCCGAGCGCCTCGCGGGAGCGGCCGACGGCCGGGAAACCGCCGTCGAGACACCGCGCTCACCCCACGAGGAGATCCGGGACTTCTTCTACCGCCGCCAGAACTACCTGCACGACACCGACCTCGCGGCCGAACGCCTCGCCGAGGAGATCGGCATCCGGCCCGGCGAGGTCGTCGGCGCCCTCACGGCGAGACTGGCCGACGCGCACGACGTCCGCGCGGCCGCCGGGACCGGCGACCGGCTGCACCACTTCGACGCGGCGACCCGCACCCTCCACCTGTCGACCCGCCTGCGCCCCGGTCAGCGAGCGTTCCGCATGGCCACCCAACTGGCGCTCCTCGAATACGGCGACGAACTCGACCGTCAGGCCGCCGAGGACTTTCCGCCCGGCTCACCCGCCCACGCCCTGGCCCGCATCGGCATCGCCAACTACTTCGCGGCCGCGCTGATCCTGCCGTACACCGCCTTCCACACGGCGGCCGAGGAGTTCCGCTACGACATCGAGCGCCTCACCGACCGCTACGGCCTCGGCTATGAGACCGTCTGCCACCGCCTGAGCACCCTCCAGCGACCCCGACTGCGCGGCGTGCCCTTCTCCTTCGTGCGTGTCGACCGTGCCGGGAACATGTCCAAACGCCAGTCGGCCACCGGCTTCCACTTCTCGCGGGCCGGCGGCACCTGCCCCCTGTGGAATGTCTACGAGGCGTTCGCCGCCCCCGGGCGCATCCACGTCCAGATCGCCGAAATGCCGGACGGGCAGCGCTACTTGTGGACGGCCCGCGCTGTCACCCGGCACCGAGGCGGCTGGGGCGAGCCCGGCAGGACGTACGCCATCGGGCTCGGCTGCGAGATCCGCCACGCCCATCGCCTCGTCTACTCCGACGGCCTCGACCTCACCAACGCCTCCGCGGCGACCCCGATCGGCATGGGCTGCCGCGTCTGCGAACGTCTCGACTGTCCTCAGCGGGCGGCTCCTCCGTTGGGCAGGGCACTCGCCGTCGACGAGCACAGCAGCACCTTCGTGCCGTACCCGGTCGAGGCCGAGAACGACAGGCGGGCGTGACCGGCCCGGGTGTTGCCGTTCAGCCGGCAGGAGGAGCCGTACCGGGTGGTGCGGCCGGCCTCTTCGATGCCGGGGACGACGCTCGCGTCAGGGGTGGTGCGGCCAGGGACCTGGCGGGGTGACGAGGGCTCAGGAAGACGACGATGCCCGTGCCGTCGGGGGAGGGGTGGGTGGCCTGCGTCCAGCCGTGGCGGCGGTAGAAGGACATGGCTCGCCCCGACCGGACGGAGGTGAGCAGCCAGGAGCGGCCTTCGGGAGCGTCTGCGGTGACCGCTCTCAGCAGCTCGGCGGCGAGTCCGGTGCCCCGGGTGTCGCCGCGGACGGCGAGCTCGTCCACCTCGCGGGCCCCGCACAGCCAGTCGACGCCGCGGTCGGGGCCGAGCCCGGCGGCGGCCTGGGGGTAGCAGCGGTCGGTGGGGAGGGGGTTGGGGGTGGTCCAGGCGGTGGCGAAGCCGAGGGCCTCCTCGCCGGCGAGGGCGAGCGCGGCGGTGAAACCGGGACGGCGGACGTCCAGTGTGAGCCGCTTGGTGAACTCGACCGCCTTCTCCTCGCCCTCGTTCCATGGTGGGCCACTGAAGGCGTCGAGGTAGACGGCGCGCAGTGCGGCGGAGTGGGCGAGGAGGTCGGCGCCCTTGAAGACCCGGATGACAGGGTTCATCAGGCCGCCACCGCCTCGGCGATGGTCGCCACAGGGTGCAGCGCCGCGTACTCCAGCGGCGCCGACGGATCGATCGACACGTCCAGCGGCGCCGGTTCGGCTCCGGCACGCACGAGGAGGTCGCCGACGGCGGCGATCATCGCGCCGTTGTCCGTGCACAACCGCAGGGGTGGCACGCGCAGTTCGACACCCGCGGCGCGGCAGCGCTCCTCGGCCAGGGAACGGACACGGGAGTTCGCGGCAACCCCGCCGACCACGACCAGGGTGCCCACACCATGCTCGACGCAGGCCGCCACCGCCTTGCGGGTCAGTACGTCGGCGATGGCCTCCTGAAGCGACGCCGCGCCGTCGGCGACGGGCAGTTCACGGCCCGCGTGCCCCTCCGCCCAACGCGCGGCAGCCGTCTTCAGTCCGGAGAAGGAGAAGTCGTACGGCTCGTCGCGCGGGCCGGTCAGCGGGCGCGGGAAGGGGACAGCGCGCGGATCCCCCACGCGCGCTGCCCTGTCGATGGCCGGACCGCCCGGATACGGCAGCCCGAAGACCCGCGCGACCTTGTCGAAGCACTCCCCGGCCGCGTCGTCGAGGGTGTCGCCGAGATGGACGATCGGAGCGCGGGCCAGGTCGCGGACGAGGAGCAGCGATGTGTGGCCGCCCGAGACGATCAGCACCATGCAAGGGTCGGGCAACGGCCCGTGTTCCAGGGTGTCGGCGGCGACATGGCCGGCGAGGTGATGCACGCCGTACAGCGGGACACCGAGCGCGTACGCGATGCCCTTCGCCCCGGCCAGCCCCACCTGGAGCGCGCCCGACAGGCCCGGTCCGGTGGTGACGGCGACCGCGCCGATGTCGGAGAGCCGCAACCCGGCGCCGTCCAGGGCCTGCCGGATCACCGGTCGTACCGCATGCACATGGGCGCGGGCGGCGATCTCGGGTACGACACCGCCGTAGCGGGCGTGTTCGTCCATGCTCGACGCGATGGCATGGCCGAGCAGCCGGCCGTCCTGGACGAGACCCACGCCTGTCTCGTCGCAGGACGACTCGACACCCAGCACGATCGGAGACGCCTTGCGTCCCATACCGGACCACCCCTCTCTGCACCATGAATGCTATTGCAACCTATGTGCAATAAGGAAATCCTGACGTGGGCTTTGCCGCCCCTGCGTTGCTCTTGCAAGTGACGGGCAGAAGCCTGGGCTGCGCGGCTGAGAACAGCCATCGGACCAGCAGTTGGGCCCCACCTCCATGACTTCCTCGTGGCACCGCATCCGTACGTCCATGACCCGCAAGGAGTGGGCGAACCTCGGCGGAATGGCCGCGTTCATCCTGGCGCTGCACGTCATCGGCTGGTTCACCCTCGTGGTGATCGTCGCCCCCGAGCACTACAGCCTGGGCAGCAAGACCTTCGGCATCGGCATGGGCGTCACCGCCTACACCCTCGGCATGCGGCACGCCTTCGACGCCGACCACATCGCCGCCATCGACAACACCACCCGCAAGCTGATGAGCGAGGGGCGGCGACCGCTGTCCGTCGGCTTCTGGTTCTCCCTCGGCCACTCCTCGATCGTCTTCGCCCTCGCCTTCCTGCTCTCCCTGGGCGTCAAGGCGTTGGCCGACCCGGTGCAGAACGACGACTCGGCGCTGCACGGCGTGACGGGCTGGATCGGTGCGACGGTCTCGGGCACGTTCCTCTACCTCATCGCGATCATCAACATCGTGATCATGGTCGGCGTATGGAAGGTCTTCCGGCGGATGCGCACCGGCCACTTCGACGAGGCCGCCCTCGAAGAGCAGCTCAACAACCGGGGTTTCATGAACCGCCTCCTCGGCTGCCTGATGAAGTCGATCACCAAGCCCTGGCAGATGTACCCCCTGGGGCTCCTCTTCGGCCTCGGCTTCGACACCGCGACCGAGATCGCACTGCTCGTCCTCGCCGGCTCGGGCGCGGCATCGGGTCTGCCCTGGTACGCGATCCTGTGCCTGCCGGTCCTGTTCGCGGCCGGTATGTCGCTGCTCGACACCATCGACGGCTCGTTCATGAACTTCGCCTACGGTTGGGCGTTCTCGCACCCTGTCCGCAAGGTCTACTACAACCTCACCATCACGGGCCTGTCGGTTGCTGTCGCCCTCATCATCGGCACCGTCGAGCTGCTGGGCCTGATCGCCGAGCAGGCGGATCTGCACGGCCCGTTCTGGGACCGGGTGTCCGGCCTCGACCTGAACGTCATCGGCTACGTCATCGTCGGCCTGTTCTTCGCCACGTGGGCGTTGGCGCTGGTGGTGTGGAAGGCCGGCCGCATCGAGGAGAAGTGGACGGCCGGCCTGGCGCGGCCCGCACAACAGGGCCCGGGCAGCAGTGGCACCGCGCTGCGACACGGCCCAGGTCCTAGGTCCAATGCCTGATCGAAAAGCTCTCGCTCTTACTGTTAACGTGCAGCTGCATACTATTCGCAATAACGTCGGAGGACGTTGGACATGGCGGTTTACACGCTCCCGGAGCTTCCGTACGACTACGCGTCGCTCGCCCCGGTCATCAGCCCCGAGATCATCGAACTGCACCACGACAAGCACCACGCGGCGTACGTGAAGGGCGCGAACGACACGCTGGAGCAGCTCGCCGAGGCGCGGGACAAGGAGTCGTGGGGCTCGATCAACGGCCTGGAGAAGAATCTGGCCTTCCATCTCTCCGGCCACATCCTGCACTCGATCTACTGGCACAACATGACGGGTGAGGGCGGCGGCGAGCCGCTGGAGAAGGACGGCGTGGGCGAACTCGCGGACGCGCTCGCAGAGTCCTTCGGGTCCTTCGCGAACTTCAAGACCCAGCTGTCCAAGGCGTCGGCCACGACCCAGGGTTCCGGCTGGGGCGTGCTCGCCTACGAGCCGCTCAGCGGCCGCCTCATCGTCGAGCAGGTCTACGACCACCAGGGCAATGTCGGCCAGGGTTCGACGCCGATCCTGGTGTTCGACGCCTGGGAGCACGCCTTCTACCTCCAGTACCGGAACCAGAAGGTCGACTTCATCGAGGCCATGTGGCAGGTCGTCAACTGGCAGGACGTGGCCAAGCGCTACGCCGCCGCCAAGGAGCGCGGCAACAGTCTGCTTCTGGCGCCGTGACGCCGTAACTCGCCGCGGATGTCCTGCTCGTGATCGTCTTCTCAACCTTCACCGGCAGGCAGTACGACGAAGGGCTCCCACAAGAACCTGACTTGGGGGAGCCCTTCGCAGTCTCGTGACGCTGTCTCGTGACGCTCTGCCCTACTGCGCACCCGAGCTCTGGGGCCTCGCCCCCTCCGGGGCGACGGTCTCCCCCTGAATCACCCGAGGCGCCCCCGGAGCGTCCTCGTCCTTCATCGCCCTGGCCTCGGACTTGAGGATGCGCGCCGACTTGCCCGCCGAACGGGCGAGTTCGGGAAGCTTCTTCGCGCAGAGGACGGCGATGACGACGAGGAGGATGATCACGAGTTCGCTCAGTCCGAACATGAGGTCCCGTCCTTCTGGTGAGCTGGGTGACGTGTTGGCGCAGGTGGAGCAGGGGTGAGCAGCGTCCCACGGTCGAGCGGGGCCCCGCTGTCAGACGTCGACACCGAAGTCGGCGACGATCCCGGCGAGCCCGGAGGCGTAACCCTGTCCGACCGCTCGGAACTTCCACTCGGTGCCGTGGCGGTACAACTCGCCGAAGACCATGGCCGTCTCGGTCGAGGCGTCCTCGGACAGGTCGTAGCGGGCGATCTCGGCCCCACCGGCCTGGTTGACGACGCGGATGAAGGCGTTGCGGACCTGGCCGAAGCTCTGGCCGCGGTTCTCGGCGTCGTGGATGGAGACCGGGAACACGATCCGGTCGACGTCGGCGGGCACGGTCGCCAGATCGACCTTGACGGACTCGTCGTCGCCCTCGCCCTCACCGGTGAGGTTGTCACCGGTGTGCTCCACGGAACCGTCCGGGCTGGTCAGGTTGTTGTAGAAGACGAAGTGCCGGTCGGACGGGACCTTGCCGGAGGCGTTCAGCAGCAGGGCGGAGGCGTCGAGGTCGTAGTCGGTGCCGGTGGTCGTGCGCACGTCCCAGCCCAGTCCGACCAGGACGGCGGTCAGGCCCGGCGCCTCCTTGCTGAGCGAGACGTTGCCGCCCTTGGACAGGGAAACTCCCACTGATGCTCTCCCCTTCGCGTGAGGTGATTGCGTTGATTGCGGTCCCCTGAAATCTACATCACTGTAGAAGGAATGGAAGGCCGCCTCTGCTTTCCTTACGATGTACCGCTCGATGGATCGCACATGACGCACAGGTCAGCGGAAGGGAGACAGGGCATGGCGGATGACCGGCAGCGTTCCCGGCGCCGGGGACAGGGCGAGCTGGAGGCGCTGGTCCTGTCGGCGCTGCGGGAGGCGGACGGTCCGGCGACGGCCGGCTGGGTGCAGGAACGGCTCGGCGGGGATCTCGCCTATACGACGGTGATCACGATCCTGACCCGTCTGCTGGCCAAGGGCGCGGTGACCCGGGAGCGTGCTGGCCGCTCCTTCGCGTGGACGTCGGCCTCGGACGAGGCGGGCCTCGCGGCGCACAGGATGCGCAGGGTGCTGGATGCCGAGAGCGACCGCGGGGCCGTGCTCGCCAGCTTCGTCACCGGTCTGGGGCCGGACGACGAGCGGCTGCTGCGTGAACTGCTCGGTCAGTCCCGGAGCGAACCGGGCGGGTCCCGGAGCGAAGGGGACAACTGACACCTCATGGGGGTCTTCGTCTTTCTCCCGCTCGTCCTGCCGCTCACGGCATGGCCGATCGCCCGCCTCGCCGAGCAGCACCTGCATCCCCGCACCGCGACAAGGCTGCTCACCGCCGTCGCCGCCGTCATGGCGGTGTGCAGCACGGTGTGCCTGGGCCTTGCGATGGTGGTCGGCACCGCCCAACTGCCCGGCAACCCGCTGCCCGACGGCTGGTCGGACCCCGAGGTGCGAGCAGCCGTGCCGTACGACGAGATCGTCGGCAAGGCCGCCATTCCGGCGCTGTGCGCGGTGGTTGTGGCCTGCGGCCGGACACTGTGGCGGCACGGCCGGGTCCGCCGCCACGCCCACCGGGCGCTCGCGGGGCTGCCGGGTACCGGTGTGGTCGTACTCCCCGACGAGATGCCGTATGCCTACGCGCTGCCGGGTGGCCGACGGGACCGGGTGGTGGTCACCACGGGGCTGCTGGACCGCCTCGAACCCGCCGAACGCCGGGCGCTGTTCGCTCACGAACGGGCCCATCTGGCGGCGCGGCACCACCGTTTCCTGCTCGCCGTCCAACTGGCCGCGCGGGCCAATCCGTTCCTGCGCCCGCTGCGCACGGCGGTGTCGTACACCGCGGAACGCTGGGCGGACGAAGAGGCGGCCCGGGCCGTCGGCAGCCGCCGCACGGTGGCGAGCGCGATCGGCAAGGCGGCGCTGGTGTCCCGGGGCACGCCGGTCGCGACGCTGGCGGGCTTCGCGGCGCCGGGGCCGGTGCCGCGCCGGGTGGCCGCGCTGCTCGGGCCCGCTCCGCAGGGGCGTCGTTGGCCGTCGCTGTTCACCTCGGTGGGCCTGGCGGCGTGGAGCGCTGCCGCGGGGACGGCCGTCTCGGCGATGTCCTCCGCGAACTCGGCGGTGACCATGGTCCTCATCCTGCGCGCGGCGACGCCGCTCTGAACGGGGGTCTCCCGAGCGGGCGTCGGGGTTCCCGGCCGGCTGTCGACGGGTGCTGCAACGGGAACTTTTCCTGTTCGTGCGATCCAGGCAACGGATGTTGCCAAGATCGTCGTCTGTTCGGGGTGAGGGGTTCGGGCTTCGGCCATTCAGCTACAGAGGGGGCGCGGTGACGGGAACGGGGAAACGCCGGCGGATGCCGGGCGGCGCGGGGAAGACCCGGTTGACGCGGCGGGGGCGGATCCTGGCGTGGGGCGTGGGGGTGACGTCGGCCGTCGTCCTCGGAGTCGCCGGGGTGGGCGCCTGGGTCTACCAGGACCTCAACGACAACATCAAGTCCGCCGACGTCGATGACAAGATCGGCGGGGACCGGCCCGAGAACCTCAGCCCGGGCTCGAAGAACATACTCGTCGTCGGCTCCGACAGCCGCGACGGCGCCAACGCCGAGTACGGCAAGGACCTGACCACCATGCAGTCGGACACGCTGATGGTGCTGCACGTCCCGGCCAACCGGAAATGGGCCACGGTGGTGTCGTTCCCCCGTGACTCCTGGGTGGAGGTACCTGCCTGCGACAAGGGCGACGGCAGCACCTCCGCGCCGCACCACTACAAGATCAACGAGGCGTTCGCGCTCGGTGGCACCAGCGGCGAGGTCGCCGGGGCGGCCGCCTGCTCCATCAAGACGGTCGAGGCCAACACGGGCCTGCGCATAGACCACTTCATGTCCGTCGACTTCCAGGGTTTCAAGGGCATGGTCGACGCCCTGGACGGCATCGAGGTCTGCCCCGAGCAAGCCATCCACTCCAAGAAGGCCCGACTGGACATGGAGCCCGGCTGCCAGACGGTCGGGGGTGAGAAGGCGCTCGGCTATGTGCGTGTCCGCTACGGCGTCGGCGACGGCTCCGACATCGGACGCATCGGACGCCAGCAGGAGTTCATGGACGCCCTCGCCGAGAAGGCACAGGCCAAACTGACCAGCCCGAAGGCGCTCTACGGCTTCCTGCAGTCCGCCACCAAGTCCCTGACCACGGACCCCGATCTCGCCGGCATCAAGCCGCTGTACGGCCTTGCGTCGGAGCTCAAGGGAATCCCGAGCGACCGGCTGACCTTCCTTACGGTCCCCAACTACCCGCGCGAGGCCGACGTGGCCGCCGACAAGGCCAATGTCGTCTGGCAGTACCCGCAGGCCACCGACCTGTTCAACTCCCTCGCCAGGGACAAGGAGGTCGACAAGAAGCGCCTGGAGGCGGACACGAAGAACCCCTTGTACGCCTCCTCCGTGCGCGTCCAGGTTCTCAACGGCACGGGGGTCTCGGGGCTGGCCGGCACCGTCGCGGAGAAGCTGCGCGCGGCCGGCCTCACCGTCGCGGGCACGGGCAACGCGCCGCAGAACAGCGGCACTACGCAGGTCACCTACCCATCGGGCCTGGAGAAGCAGGCCCGGGCGCTCGCGGCCCGGATGCCCGGAGTCCGGGCCACGCCGGACCCGGCCGCGGGGGCGGGAGTGGTCACCCTGGTCGTCGGCGAGGACCTCGACCTCGACGACATCCGCTGACCCGCCGCGCCGGGGCGGACGCCGCCCGCCCCGGCAGCCGGCTGCGTCCGCCCGAGGCCCGGCGAGTGCGGAGCGCTCAGAGGTCGAACTCGTGCGGCGGCAGGTCGAGCGCGTAGCACGCCTCCCGCACCACGGCCTGCTCGTCCTTGTCGAAGTCGCCGTCGGCGCCGCCGATGACGATGCCGATCTGGATGACGGCGCGCGCCTCGGCGGGCTTCTTCTTCGCCTTGGCGATCTCCTGCATCACGCTCACCTTGCCGAAGTCGAAGTCGGTGGTGAGCCGGTTCAGATTCTCCTCGAAGCGCCGGCGCAGATCCTCGGCAGGGAAGTTCTGCAACACCTCGTTGGTGGCGAGCAGTTGGGCCACCCGCTGCCGCTCGGAGGGGTCGACCGTGCCGTCGGCGGCGGCGACGAGCGCACACATCGCCATGCTCGCATCGCGGAAGGCGCCACTCTTGAGGTCGTTCTTCTTCGCCACCAACTGGGTCTGCATCGTCGATGCGGACTCCTTGATGCGGTCCCACAGGGCCATGAGAACTCCAAACGGGGTATGGGCTGCTTCGCGGCCGCCGAAGCAGGCGGCCGTATCTTCTACAATAATGTAGAAGTTGGCGCGTCGGTGCATGGTGCGGTTGAACCGGTGCAGGGACATGTGCTTAGGGTGCTGGCGATGTCCGCTGACGCCACCCCCGCACCCCCCGTCACACGCGCACCGGAGCGACGGCAGCAGCCGCTGCCGTCCGTGGGAGCGGCAAAGAGACGGGTCGAGCGGCGGGACCCCTTCCTCGACAACGCCAAGTACCTGGCGGTCCTGCTGGTGGCGGTGGGTCACGCCTGGGAGCCGTTGCGGGAGGGAAGCCGGGCCGTCACCGCGCTGTACATGCTCGTGTACGCCTTCCACATGCCGGTGTTCGCGGTGATCTCGGGTTACTTCTCGCGCGGCTTCGAGGCGGAACCGCGCAAGCTCGGGCGGCTGCTGACCGGTGTGGTGGTTCCGTATGTGGTCTTCGAGGTGGCGTACACCCTCTTCACGCGGTGGACCAGCCATGATCCCGGCCGGCCGATCAGCCTGCTGGACCCGCTGTATCTGACCTGGTTCCTGGCGGCGCTGTTCGTCTGGCGGCTCACGGCTCCGGTCTGGCGGCTGGTGCGGTGGCCGCTGCCGCTCGCTCTCGGTGTGGCGATGCTGGCCACCCTCTCGCCCTCGATCGGCAGTGACCTCGGTCTCCAGCGTGTCCTGCAGTTCCTGCCGTACTTCGTGCTCGGCCTGCAGTTGAAGCCGGGGCACTTCCTCCTGGCCCGCCGCCGTGAGGCGCGCACCCTCGCCCTGCCGGTCCTCGGCTGCGCCCTCGTGGTGGCGTACTGGGCGGTCTCGCGGATGGACTACGGCTGGTTCTTCCACAGCGAGAGCGCCCAGGAACTCTCCGCCCCCGCCTGGTACGGCCCCCTGATGACCCTGGCCACCTTCGGCTGTTCGGTCGTCCTGGTCGCCGCCTTCCTCGCCTGTGTGCCCGGGCGGCGGACCTGGTTCACGGTGCTGGGCGCCGGCACGCTGTCCGGTTTCCTGCTGCACGGGTTCGTGGCCCAGGCGGCCAAGTACTTCGGCTGGTACGAGCACGCCTGGATCCGGCAACCCGTAGGGGAGATCGCCGTCACACTGATCGCGGTCGCGGTCATGTCCGCGCTCTGCGCCCCCGGGGTCAAGCGAGTCTTCGGCTGTATGACGGCACCACTGGCACCGCCGACGTCCGTGGGCCGGCCCGCCCGATACCTGAGCTGACGCCGCCCGGAGCCGGCCTGACGGCCCTGTGCACCCTTGCGTCCGTGCACGGGCTACGGACGTTGTCGGCAGTGTTCGTGCAGGTCCGCCACCAGGCGTTTGTGCGGGTACGCCACCAGGAAGGATGGGAGTTGGGCCTGATGGCGGGAGCGGCCGGAAGGGGACGCCGGAGCCGGCCGTGTGCGGTGCCGAGCAGATGTGGACGTCGGCCACCGTTCACCCTCGCCCTGCCCGTCACACCTGCCCCCGGCGAAGACGCCATGGCTCCGGCTGCCCCACCGCCCCACCCGATCAAGGACGGCGACCAGTACGGGGAAGGGAGAGCCATGGCTCAGTCCGACGACGAGGGTCTGGGCGCGCTCGAAGCGCGACTTGCGCGTGACGACCCCCGCTTCGCCCGGGCGCTGGGCGCCGGACGGCCCACCAGGCCCCGCGAGTACCGCCGCACCGGCGTCTGGTGGATGCTGACGGGCGCGGTTGCCGTACTGGTCACCGGAATCGTCGTGGCCGACGGACTGCTCATCGCCGCCGGCCTGGTCCTGTCCGGTATCGCCGGGCAGCTCTTCGATCCGCATCGCCCGCGCACAGGGCGCCGCTGCCCACCGCGTCGCTGACGCGCCGGGCCGAGGCGGCCGCGGATACGACAACTTCCGTATGATCATCGGAATTTGGCATGCGCTAGAATCCTTTACCGAGCCCTTACGCTCCGTTGAGCGAGGGGTTGCTCAGTCGTTGGTGGTCGTTGCCGGTTCCGGCCGACGTGATGGGGGGCGTGACATGGGTCCAGTCATCCGTGTGCGCGCCGAGGTCACCTCACGCGTCGAGAACGCCGCCCGCGACGGCGTTCCTGATACCGGCAGCGCCGTCGGCCTGAAGGGCCGCTCCGCGCGCTGACGCGCCCCGCGCCCGACGAGGAAAACCGGCCACGGTACGCCGGTCGCCACGTCACCTCGCGGGCGGGGCCGACCTGCCGGCCCGTTGGAGCCCGCCGCAAGGACACGACCCACCTCGCCATGCGTTCAGCCGCTCACCCGGCCCGCGCACACGAACCTCAGCACCGTCTCGCCGTACGACGCCACCGAGCCGACCGGCCCGCGCGGGTTGCCCGCACCCGCGACGGCACCCGGGCACTCCCGGAGCTGAACTCCGGTTGCCGGCACCCGCACCTGGCACAGACGCCGCCACCGAACCGATCACGGAGGTCAGACGCCCGTGCACAACACCACAGCCATGCTCATCGAACTCGGCGCGATCATCCTCGCCCTGGGGCTGCTGGGCCGCCTCGCCGGCCGGGTGGGCTTCTCGCCCATACCCCTGTATCTGCTCGCCGGACTCGCCTTCGGCCACGGCGGTATCCTCCCTCTCCAGGCCAGCGAGGAGTTCGTCGCCACCGGCGCCGAGATCGGCGTCATCCTGCTGCTGCTCCTGCTCGGTCTGGAGTACAGCGCCTCCGAACTGGTCGACACCCTCAAGACCCAATACCCCTCAGGCGCGGTCGACTTCGTCCTGAACGCCGTCCCCGGCGCCGCGATGGCCCTGCTGCTCGGCTGGGGCCCGGTCGCCGCAGTCGCCCTCGCCGGTGTCACCTGGATCTCCTCGTCCGGCGTCATCGCCAAGGTCCTCGGGGATCTGCGCCGACTCGGCAACCGCGAAACCCCGGTCGTGCTGGGCGTGCTGGTCCTCGAAGACCTCTCCATGGCCGTCTACCTGCCCATCCTCACCGCCCTGTTGGCCGGCGTGAGCCTCGCGGGCGGCGCCCTGACACTGCTGATCGCCCTGGGCACGGTCGGCGCGGTGCTCTACGTGGCGCTGCGCCACGGCCGCCTCGTCAGCCGTGCGGTCTCCTCGGACAGCGCGGAGATGCTGCTGCTGGTCGTCTTCGGCCTCACTCTGCTCGTCGCGGGCATCGCCCAGCAGCTCCAGGTGTCGGCGGCGGTCGGCGCGTTCCTGGTCGGCATCGCGCTGTCCGGCGAGGTCGCCGAAGGGGCCGGCAACCTGCTCACGCCGCTGCGGGACCTGTTCGCCGCGGTGTTCTTCGTCTTCTTCGGCCTGCACACCGACCCCGCCGACATCCCGCCGGTCCTGGTGCCCGCCCTCGCCCTGGCCGTAGTCACCACCCTCACGAAGATCGCCACCGGCTACTGGGCCGCCCGCCGTGCCGGCATCTCACGCAAGGGACGCTGGCGGGCAGGCGGAACCCTGGTGGCGCGGGGCGAGTTCTCCATCGTCATCGCCGGGCTCACCGTCGGCGTCGAGCCGCGCATCGGCCCGCTCGCCACTGCCTACGTACTCATCCTGGTCGTACTCGGCCCCCTCGCCGCCCGCTGGACCGAGCCCCTGGTCCGCCGCCTCGGTCGCCGCTCGCCGCGCGAAACGCCGACCGTGACGACGGTGGCCGAGCCGGCCGAGGTCGCGCATGCGAACGGCTGAGCCGCACAGCCCTGGGCGGGTGGGCGCGATGCCGGCGGGATCGCCGCCGCACGCGCCCGGTCCCGCCGGCCGACGACAACTGCCGTTGCCGAAGGGGGAGAACGTGACGACCATGGAGTGCGCCACCGACGTGTTCCTCGAAGGCTTCGAGCGGATCCTTGCGGACGCCGCCGCCACGGGCCGCCGTCTGACCCGCGACGAGATCGAGTCCCGCAGGGCCCTCGGTGCCAGGGCAGCCGAGGCCGGGCACGGCTGGCGTGCCCTGGTGCGCGCCCATCTCGCCGCGGGCAGCCGCAACCGGCCCGTCCCGGCCGGCCCCGACACGGTCCTCGCCGTCATCGAGCAGGCGGTGGACGCCTTCGCCGACGGCTACGAGCGCGCGCAGCGGCTCGTGATCCGCAAGGAGGAGGCCGCCCGCCGCGAGTTCATCGACGACCTGCTCCACGGGCGCGGCGATCCGGGCCATCTCGCCGCCCGCTGCGAGCGGTTCGGGCTGCGGCTGTCCCGCGCCCACGCAGTGGCGGTGGCCGAGGGACCGGAGAAGTACGACGAGACCGACCCGGCACCCCGCCAGGTGGCGGGGGAGTTGTTCGCACGCTTCGAGAACCGGCGCATCCTGTTCACCACGAAGGACGGGCGGATGGTGTGCATCGCCCCCGGTGATCAGGACGACGTCCTCGCCCACTTCGCCAGGCTCGCGCACGCCGCCACCGGCGTCGGCCAGGTCGCCGTGGGCCGTCCCCGGCAGGGCGCGGTCGGCATCGGCCACAGCTACGAAGAGGCCCTCAACGCCTTGGACGTGGCCCAGCGCATGGGCCTCGACGATCCCTTGCTCCGGGCCGCCGACCTGCTCGTCTTCCCCGTGCTCGCCCGCGACCGGCAGGCGCTGGTCGACCTGGTCCACACCACACTCGGCCCGCTGGAGCAGGCACGCGGCGGCGCGCAGCAGTTGCTCGACACGCTCACCGTGTACTTCGACACCGGCTGCGTGGCCGCCGCCGCGGCCCGGCACCTGTCGCTCAGCGTGCGCGCACTGACGTACCGGCTGGCCCGCATCCGCACCCTGACCGGCAGCGACCCCACCGATCCCGCCCACCGGTACGCCCTCCAGACAGCGGTCATCGGCGCCCGCCTCCTGGACTGGCCGAACAGACCTCTGTGAGCGCCGGGTTCGGACCGTGCGGTTGCGATCGCCTACGACCGGCCGGCGGTGTCCGGATCGTCGACCGTTTCGAGCGGCGCCGCGGGTGATGACGCGCGCTCGGCCGGGACATGGGCCGTCGGCGAGGGCTTCCGCAGGCGGGCGACCAGTCGCATGGCCACCGGTTCGGTGTAGCGGGCGGTGAGCGGGCCGAGGATGACCAGGATGAGTACGTAGGCGGTGGCGAGCGGGCCGAGGGAGGGCTCGATGCCCGCGGTGACGGCGAGTCCGGCGATGACGATGGAGAACTCGCCGCGGGCCACCAGAGTTCCGCCTGCGCGCCAGCGGCCCTTGGCGGAGATGCCGGCGCGCTTGGCCGCCCAGTAGCCGGTGGCGATCTTCGTGAGGGCGGTCACGACGGCAAGAGCAAGTGCCGGTGCCAGGACGGGCGGGATGCTCGCGGGGTCGGTGTGCAGGCCGAAGAAGACGAAGAACACCGCGGCGAACAGGTCCCGGAGAGGAGCCAGGAGATTGTGCGCGCCCTCGGCGGCCTCGCCGGACAGCGCGATGCCGACCAGGAACGCGCCGACCGCCGCCGACACCTGGAGCTGCTGGGCGATGCCCGCGACGAGCAGGGTCAGTCCGAGGACGACCAGGAGCAGTTTCTCCGGGTCGTCGCTGGAGACGAAGCGGGAGATGTGGCGGCCGTAGCGCACCGCGAGCACGAGGACGAGGCCGGCGACGCCGAGTGCGATGGCGAGGGTGGCGCTGCCCGCCGCGAGACCGGCCCCGGCGAGCAGGGCGGTGATGATCGGCAGGTAGACGGCCATCGAGAGGTCTTCGAGTACCAGGATGCTGAGGATGACCGGGGTTTCGCGGTTGCCGAGTCGTCCGAGGTCGCCGAGGACCTTGGCGATGACGCCGGACGACGAGATCCAGGTGACGCCGGCCAGGACTACCGCGGCGACCGGTCCCCAGCCGAGCAGCAGGGCCATGGCCGCGCCGGGCAGGGCGTTGAGGGCGGCGTCGACGAGGCCGGCAGGGTACTGGGTCTTGAGGTTGGAGACCAGGTCACTGGCCGTGTACTCGAGGCCGAGCATCAGCAGCAGCAGGATCACGCCGATCTCGGCGCCGATGGCGACGAACTCCTCGCTGGTGCCGAGCGGGAGCAGTCCGCCTTCGCCGAAGGCGAGCCCGGCCAGCAGGTACAGGGGTATCGGCGAGAACTGGAAACGGGCGGCGAACCGGCCGAGCAGGCCCAGGCCGAGGATGATGGCGCCGAACTCTATGAGGAAGACAGCGGAGGAGTGCAAGGCCGCTCACTCCCGTCCGAGTATCGCGGCGGCCGCCTCCACACCCTCGCGGGTGCCGATCACGATCAGGGTGTCACCGCCCGCCAGCCGGAAATCCGGCGTCGGGGAGGGGATGGCCTCGGCGCGGCGCAGTACGGCCACGATGGACACGCCGGTCTCGGTGCGCATCCGGGTCTCGCCCAGCACCCGCCCGTTCCAGTGCGAGGTGGCCGACAGTTCGACCCGCTCGGCCACGAGGCCCAGGTCGGTCGTGGACAGCAGGTTCGGGCTGTGGTGCGCCGGCATCAGCGCGTCGATGAGGGCCTCCGCCTCTCCCGACGTCATCCGCACCGACAGCGCACACGCGTCCGGATCGTCCTGCTGGTACGCGTTCAGCGTCCGCGACCCGTCCCGGTGCGCCACCACGGACACGCGACGCTGCTCCCGGGTGGTCAGGTCGTAACGGACCCCGATTCCCGGCAACGGCGTACTGCTCAGGCGTGGAGCGCCCACCACGGTCCCCCTGTCTGGTTCGGGTGTTTCTTTGGACAACCTTTAATGACACCCTAACGAGCGCCCGGAACCGACCGCCGGGCAGGTGACCCGGCGGCCGCCTGGAACAATGGGTTCGGGGGAGATCGGGGAGGAAAGGTCAGCATGATCGAGTGGGTGTCCCTCAGCTCCGGTGCCAGGCCCGTTCCCCGGCCCGTCGCCACCCCGCTGGTGTGGGCCGCGGCCTTCAGCGGGGCGCTGGTGCTGGTGGCACTGCTCAACTCACTCGTGGGTACCGACCGGCCCGGGCTCGCCCTGGTCCTACTGTCCCTGCTGGCCGCCCTGCTGGGCCTGTGCGCCCGCTTCACCGCGGCTCCCGGCACGGCCCTGCTGTGCTGGCTGTTCCTCAACGGCTTCGCCATTCCGCCCGCCGGCATCCTCACCTGGGTCGGGCACCGCGACACCTTCTGGCTGACCTGCCTGCTCGCCGCTGCCCTCGTCGGTACGGCTCTGGCACGCCTGCTGCACGCCCGGGCCGCCTACCGCCGCCTGACCGACGGCCTCGGGCCGACGACGCCGGGCACCGGCACCGGCACCGGGCCGTACGACGTCTGACGTGTCACGGACCCGTTCGCCGCTCAGGCTGCCCTGCGGGCGTTTGTGTCGCTTCCGGGGTCGGTGCCGTTTCCGATTCCGTGTACGTGGGTGTCACCGCGCGCCCGCCCGGGTGGCGCAGGGCGCACAGGAAGCCGATGCCCAGGGCGATGGCCATGCCGTAGAACACCCACTGGTTGGCCTCGGCGAAGTCCATGCGCACCGCGTTCATCGATTCGCGCAGAGCCGTGGCGGCAGGTCCCGTGCCGGTGGGTGAACTGTTGTCGCCCGTGCCCGTGATGGACTCACTGATGTTGCGGGCCACGTTTTCCGCCACGTTGGGCGGGAAGCCGCGGGCTTCCAGGGTTTGCGTCACGTTGGAGTTGGTGCGGTGCGTCAGCACGGTGCCGAGGACGGCAAGACCCACGCACGCCGCGTAGTTGCGTACGGTCTGCGTGATTCCCGTGACCTCCCCGTAGGAGGGACCGATCGCCCGGTTGACGGCGTCCGTGGAGGCGGGGGCGAGAATGAAGCCGATGCCCGCGCCGGCAAGGGCGGCGTACGGCCACTGGTCGTGCATGCTCAGATCGGTGAGTTTCTCGGCCCACAGGGCGAAGCCGACGCAGCCCAGGACGCAGCCGATCTTCAGCGCAGGCCGCGCGCCCTGCTTGTCGAGGATGCGGCCGCCCCACTGCGAGGCGATGGCGAAGCCCGCGAAGAAGTACAGCAGGAACAACGCCGCCTGGTTCGGCGAGGCGCTCAGACACACCTGGGCGTACACGGACGCGAAGAAGAACAGCGGGACGAAGGCCAGCATGGCGAAGAAGAGCACCACCGTGTCCACCGTGAACGCCCGGTCCTTGAAGACGCGCAGGTCGATCAGCGGATGGTGCACTCGCCGCTCGTATGCGACGAACCCGCAGAGCACCGCGAGACCGCCGACGATGCAGGCCCAGGTCGCCGCGTTGTCCCACCCCCAGGACCACGCCTGCTGAAAGCCGAGAACGCTCAGACCCATACCGACGACGATCAGAACGGCACCCCGGACGTCGAGCGTGCCGGGTCGTCGCCGGTCGGCGATGTGGGCGAATGCCGTGAGCGCCAGGGCCACGATGGCCACGGGCACGTTGACCCAGAACACGGCGCGCCAGGTCCAGTTCGTGAGCCAGCCGCCCAGGAGAGGGCCGAGGGCCGTCAGCGCGCCGGAGATCCCGAAGAACAGGGCGAGGGCACGTCCGCGTCGCTCGCGCGGGAACACCGCCACCACCACGGCCAGCGCCGCGGGGAACAGCAGCGCCGCTCCGAAACCCTGCGTGGCCCGGAAGGCGATCAGCCAGCTCTGCGCCGCGTCGCCCTCGGGGACGCAGCCGCACAGCACCGACGAGACGACGAAGACCAGAGTGCCGATCATGACCACCCGGCGCGGTCCGTAGAGGTCCGCCAGGCGGCCGCCCAGGGCGAAGAAGGCGGCCAGGGACAGCAGGTAGGCGTTGACGACCCACTGCATGCCAGAGGCTGACAGACCCAGTTCACGGACGATGTCCGGGGCGGCGATGGCGACGATGGTCTGGTCGATGAACGTCATCGCAACCGCGAACATCATGGCCGTGAGCGCCAAAGTCTGTCGTGGTGCCGACCGAGGTTCGGGCGCGGCTTCGCCACGCCCCGGATAGGTGCCACTCACCCGACCAGTCTGCGCCCGACCCGGCGCAGCCGCATCACAAGCGGCTCCCGCGGGTGACGTGGCCCGGGGCCACTGCTCTCCTGAGGTCCGGGCGGGGTTGCGGGAACCACGACATCACCCCTGAAGGGCAAGGGCGCCGTCGCCGTCCTGCCAGCCACCTCCCCATGACACCTGCTGGACTGACCGTCGGTCACACTGCCTTTCACGGACGGAATGCCATGTCGGCAACCACCACTGCCTGTTCGGCCAACGGCCCGCCCCCGTCCTCCCGTTCACCGCTGACGGGATGGCCGGCCTGACGATGACCCTGCCCGGGGGCGCCTGGGTGACCCGGTACCCGCGCACCGTCTTCGGGCGGCGGCCGGCCTGATCGCCGCAGTGGCCGGGTTGGGGGCCTCGTGCTGGACCACACTTCTCCGTCCGCGGTGATGCTGTTGGGCGGCTGTACGGCGGGACTCATGGTCCTGGCAGTAGGAACACGCTGCGCCGCGTGCCTGACTGCCCGTCAACAACCGTGATCCAGGGCGCTCGCCCTATCGTGATGTCGATCGGATCACGAGTCGCAGCGGTCACCAGGGAGGGCCACCATGACTTCTTCTCCGCACAATGACAACGACACCGACTTAGCCGGCCTCCTCTCCAGGCGCCGCTTCGCCCAGCTAGGCGCCCTCGGACTTGCTGGAGGTGTCGGCGCGCTCGGTCCCGGCTCGTCTGCCGTTGCTGCTGGGCGGGACGGGCAGGATTACTACGAGCGTGCCCGGGCGCTCGCCGGAAGTGACCCGGTTCTGCTCGCCCTCGTGACGGCGCTGACGCCCGACTTCGAGTTTCCTCGTCCGCCCGCGCCTCAGCCGTTGAGGATCTTCGACAACCTGGCCTTTCTGAGCGCGGGTTGGGTCTCAGCCATGGCGGTGCTGACCGATGACGGGATCGTGCTCGTCGACGCGCTCACCTCGCCCGCGGACGCCGAGAGCGTTCTCGTCCCCGGGTTGCGTGAGCTGGGCGCCGATCCCGCGACGATCAAGTACGTCGTCGTCACACACGGCCACGACGATCATTTCGGCGGCGCACAGTATCTCGCGGACCGGTACGGAGCGCGCGTTCTGATGGCGCCTGCCGACTGGGACCTCATCGCCCGGACCCGACCGGACAACGCCCCCACCCGGGATCTGGACATCGTGGACGGGCAACGGCTCACGCTCGGCGGCACGACGATCCGACTGCACCACACCCCGGGCCACACGGCGGGCACGGTCTCGCCGATCATCCCGGTACGGTCGGGATCCGAGCGCCACACGGCCATGCTCTGGGGTGGCGTGAAGCCGCCCGGCACGGTGCCGGAACTGTGCACCTACCGCGCGTCCGTGCGTTCCTTCCGGAGCCGGATGCGCGACGCGAAGGTGGACGTGGAACTGTCCAACCACCCCAACGACCACGGCCTCCAACGCGTCGAACAACTGCGGAGCCGACCCGACGGCGTCAACCCCTTCGTACTCGGCGAGCTGCGGGCACAACGGTTCATGGCGGTCCTGGACCTCATGCTGCGGGGTCGGATCGCTGACCGGCGGCAAACATGAGACTTGCCCCGCCTGCAGAGGCGGAGCAAGTCTCCTTGCGTGTGCGTGCGGTGTCAGCGGATCAGCACTCGCCTCGCCAGACGACACGCGTGATGGTGAGCCCCGGCTCGGCGTTGGCCTTGTACTTGCCCGGGCCGGGGTTGTAGTGGAAGCAGTCGGTCGACGGCTGACCGCCGAGGAACGACGTCACGTCGACATGGTCGGCGCCCGGGTAGACGACTCCGTTGTTGAAGATGGAGCCGACAGCCAGGTTGCCGGACCAGTTGCCCGCGACCTTGAGGAGGAGCCGGCCCGATTGGTTGGCGCCGCTGTAGGCGCAGAAGTAACCCTTGCCGCAGCCCGGCGGGTTGGCTTCCGCCGACGCCGCAGGGGCGAGGGCGAGGACGCCGGCGAAGGCGGCCGCGACGGCCCCGGCACCCAGAGCGGCGAGTCGCTTTCCGGTCAGCATGATGAGCATCCCTCCGTTGTCAGCACTCGCCACGCCATACGACCCTGACGACATGGGTGCCCGGAACGGCATTGGCCTTGTAGCCGCCGGGGCCCGGGTTGTAGTGCAGGCACGCCGTTTCCGTGCCGCCCTCGACGGTGTAGGTCACGTCGACGTGGTCGGCGCCCGGGAAGGGCTTTCCGTTGTTGAACGCGGAGCGGAAGGCGACGTTGCCGCTCCAGTTCCCCTTGGTTTTCACAACGAGTTGACCGGTCTGGTTCTCTCCGCTGTAGGCGCAGAAGTACTCCTTCGGGCAGCCCGGCGGATTGGGTTCGGCCGAAGCGGTCGGCGCGGTGACCAGCACGGTGGCGAACGCGGCAGTAGCCACTGCCCCGATCGCGGCACGTTTGCGCATGTCTTTCTTCCCCCTTGGTCGGCATGGCGAAGATCTTGGTCGCGTACGTCTTTCAGGCTGCCCGTCACCGCCCGTTCCTGCCAGGTGATTCGGCGCGCGCCGAAAGTGACTGCTGACGCACATGGACGACGGTGCGCGCCGGGCGAGTTGGCGTGAAAAGAGATTTTGCGATTCACCGAAATACGGGAATATCGGGAGGACCATCCCACGCCGAAACTTCAGTTGATCACGTGACCGACTGAGATGGATTTCCGTGCTCCGAGTGCACTTCACGCACCAAGATCTGCTCAGGACACGCGTCGCCGCCGCACCCGATCCGCTGTGGGAGCTCGTGCTCAGCGTGAACCTGCTGGCGACGCGTCAGGGACGTGCCGTATTCGACGCCTGGCGTGCACAGGCGCGGGTCGGGCTCAACAGGGTGCCCCGTCAGCAACTGCACCTCGTCCGGGCGTTGGCCCCGCCGCGCGGCAGCTTCCCCGACTTCCTCAACCCGGCAGAGGCCTCCGAGGGGTTGTCCGAGGGCGTGCGGGCCATTCTGTCCACGCCTCGCCGACGTCTGACCAGGGAGATGAACGTCCTCACCGCGGCGCCGAGGTGGCTGCGTCCGCTCGCGGACGGCGAGCCCTCCGCTCTGGAGGACCTCGGGCAGGCCCTGCACGGGTACTTCAACGCCGCGCTGGCCCCCTACTGGTCCGCCGTACGGGCACAGATCGAGGCCGACCGTGCGGTGCGGGCGCGGGAAATACTGCGGGGTGGTGTCGACGCGCTGCTGTCGACGCTGGGCCCGTCGATGCGCTGGCGACCACCCGTGCTGGAGACGCAGTATCCGCTGCAGCGCGAGTGGCGCCTCGAGGGCAGGGGCCTGCTGCTGGTGCCCTCCGTCTTCTGCTGGCAGGCACCGATCACCCTGACCGACCCGAGCCTGCCGCCCGTGCTGGTCTATCCCGTCGCGCGCACGCACCGCTGGTGGCTGCCTCCCCAGGGCGCCACCGGATCCCGGGCGCTGGCGAGACTGCTCGGCCACGGGCGGGCCGCCGTGCTCCGGGCCCTGGAGGACGGGTGCACCACGAGCGAGGTGGCCCGGCGCGCGGGGGTGACCCCGGCGACGGTCAGCGAGCACGTGAGGATCCTGCGGGAGGCGGGGCTGGTCGCTTCGGTCCGCGACCGGAACACAGTCGTGCACGTCCTCACCCCGCTGGGCCACAGCCTCCTGACCGCGAACAGGTCCGGCCCGGCGCTCACGGTCGGCGGCTAGCCCGCCCGATCGCCGGGGCCCACGTGCTGCGCCGGTACAACCTCCGGCCGACCTACTGGTCTGATTCCTCGGGGTGTTCATGGGATCCGAGCAGCAAATCGCCTTCTTTCTGCGGGCGTTGAAGCACGGCGACCGATGGCGGCGCGCCGCCGCGGCGAAAGGACTGGGGAGGATCGGACGGGACGAGCACGCGTGGGTCCTCGTCGGATCGGCGGACGACCCTGCACCCGAGGTGCGTGAGGCCGTGGCCGTGGGCCTCGGGCGCGGCGGGGTCGGCGAGGCGGGCCGTACCGTGCTGCCCGCCCTGATGGGCGACGAGGATCCGTGGGTACGGCGCCGGGCCTCGCGCGCCGCGATCCGCCTCGGGCTCGACGGCCCGGCGGTCGTGGACGCCTTCTCCCGCCTGCTGCGCGACCCTGACCATCATCTGCGGATCAACGCCCTGGACGGCTTGGCGGCCCTGGGCGTGCCGGGTGACGTCCCCGGCCTCGTGGCGCTTCTGGGCGACCCGGAGGGAGCCGTGTGGGGACGCGCCCGTGCGCTCGTGTGGCGCTTCCAGGACGACCCGGCCGTCGGCGCGGAGCTGATCCGTACGGCCGAACAGGGCGCACCGGACGCTCGCGTGCAGGCTCTCCAACTGCTGCCCAGGCACTCGACCGTGCGCCTGCGCGATTCGCTGGTCACCGGACTGCGCGACGCGGCCGCCCAGGTGCGGATCGCGGTGACACGTCGGCTGCTCGACGTCGAGGACGCGCACACCCAGGACGCCCTGGTGGGGGCACTGGAGGACGAACGGGACGCGCGCGTCGCGGACTTCTTGCTGGACGCTCTCGGCCGGCGGGGCGAGGAACGGGTCACCGTGCCGGCGGCGCGGTGGCTCGCCCACTCCGCCGTCGGGCCCTCGGCCGCGTACGCGCTCGGAGCCGCCGGAACGCGGACCGCCGCCGCGATGCTGCGTGCGGCCCTCATCGACGCCACGCTGCCCGGCCGTACGCGTGCCGCCGCTGCGAAAGCCGTTGGGGAGGCGGGGCGATGGGACGCCGTCTGGGTGCTGCTGCCGCTGCTGGACGACCCCGACGGCGATGTGCGAGCGGGTGCCGTGGCCGGCCTGGACGCGCTGGTGCAGGAGGGGCTTCGCCCATGGGAACGCCACGCTGTGGCCGAGGCGTTGGTGGCCCACCTCGTCGCCGATCCCCACACCCTCTGGCAGACGCACAACGCCCTCATCGGCCTGGCGGAGGCGCTGCCCGCCCTGCGACGGACCGTGGACCGGACCTCTTCGGCCGAGGTGCGGGCCGCCGCGCTCTCGCTGCTGGACACGTACAACGCCACCGACGAGAACACCGGTCAGGACCTGGCGCGCTTCGTCCATGCCCTGGACGACCCGGACGAGACCGTCCGCTTCCACGCCGCGGAGGGCCTGGCCCACTGGCTGGCGGACACCGGGACCCGGCCGCAGGACGAGGGGCGGCTGCGTGCCCGGCTCAGCGCCCTCGCCTCGGACGCCGCGGAGGCGGAGACCCGCGCGGCGGCCGACGAGGCGCTTCGGGCACTGGACCGGCGCGGTCCCGTCTCGTCGTGACGGCGGCTCAGGCCACCGCCTCGCGACCGCGCTTGTCGGTGTGGATCAGCTGGTCACGATCCGTTGGAGGCCTTGCTGCGGTTGTCCGGCACGGCGTCGCCGGCGAGTGCGTCGCCGCGGCCGTAGTGGTGGGTGGTGAACATGTAGAGCAGGCCGGTGCCCACGACCACCCCGCCGCACAGCAGGACGATCCAGTTCTCCCACCAGGACTTCTCCGGGGTGCGGGCCCAGCAGATGTTGATGATGGCGAGGATGCCGTAGGCCAGCGCGGCGATGTTCACCGTGAGACCCCAGCGGCCCAGGGTGAACTCCCCCGCCGGTTTCCAGCCCTTGAGCCGGGCGCGCAGTGCGGCCAGGACCACCATCTGGAACGAGCCGTAGATGCCGAGGATCGCGAACGAGACGATGTTGGTGAGGGCGTCCTCGGAGAGCAGTGAGGCGAAGGCGATGAGCAGCGGCACCGCCGCGGACACGAACAGCGCCCAGCTCGGCACCGCACGGGCGTGGACGAACCGCCGCAGCAATTGGTGCCCGACGATCATCCTGTCACGGGCGTAGGAGTAGATGAGCCGCCCGGCGGCGGCCTGGAGGCTGATCGTGCAGGACAGGAAGGAGATCAGTACCACGGCCATCACCAGCCGGGCTCCGGTCTCGCCCATGGCGTCGTACAGCACGTCCACCACCGGGTCGGCCTGCTCGCCCGAGATGATCGCGTTGAAGTCCGTGACCGACAGCAGCAGCGACATACAGGTGAACGTGGCCGCCGCGCCGCCGATGTAGATGGTGCGGCGCATCGCGCGGGGGATGACCCGGCCCGGGTGGGCGACCTCCTCGGCGGTGTCGCCGCACGCCTCGAAGCCGTAGTACTGGTAGAGGCCGATGATGGCGGCTGCCAGGAACGCCGGCAGGTAGGAGCCGTCTCCCTCGGTGCCGTAGGTGTCGAAGATGACGCCAATGCTCTGGTGACGGTGGGTGGCCAGCAGGTAGACGCCGACGACGAGGGCGCCGATGAGCTCGCCGGCGAAACCGATGAGCGCCGCCGTCGACAGTGCCTTGGTGCCCATGTAGTTGATGAGGATGGCGACGACGATGAGCACGGCGGTGCACAGCACGGTGGTGTGCACGGTGGCTCTGAAGCCGAAGAGGATGGCGATGTAGGGGCCGGCGCCGTAGGCGACGGAGGTGATGGTCACCAGCAGCGCCCACATGTACACCCAGCCGGTCATCCACGCCCACCGCGTGCCCCACAGCCGCCGGGCCCAGGGGTAGACGCCGCCCGCGATCGGGTACTGGGCGACGATCTCGCCGAAGATCAGCGCGACGAGGAACTGGCCGCAGCCCGCGACCAGGAACGCCCAGATCATCGGCGGTCCGCCGTCGGCGATCGCGATGCCGAAGAGGGTGTAGGTGCCCACCACCGGGGAGAGGTAGGTGAAGCCGAGGGCGAAGTTGGCCCAGGGGCTCATGTCCTTGCGGAACTCCGAGCCCGGTTCCCCTCCGGGGACGCCGGAGGCCGGTGCGGGAGGCTGCGTGCCGGTCACCGCTGCACCTCTCTTTCGATGTGGCCGGGGCGGCCGGTGATGACGGCCTTCGGGGCGTCGGGGGTGCCCAATCGGCGCGTACCCACCGGGTGGTACACGATGTGCGCGGTGGTGGGGGCCATGGGTGCCTTTCTTCGGTGGCCGTCGTGCCAGGGGCGGGCGGCCTTGTGTCGGTGGTCCTCGTGCCTCGGGCCGGCGGCGTACTGCGTTGCCTCAGCCCTTGAACCAACCGGAGCGGGCGGGGGCGAGGTTCTGGTAGATGTGCTTGGCCTCCTGGTACTCGCGCAGCCCGGTGGGACCCAGCTCGCGCCCCACGCCGGAGCGGCCGAACCCGCCCCACTCGGCCTGCGGCACGTAGGGGTGGAAGTCGTTGATCCATACGGTGCCGTGGCGCAGCCGTTGGGCGACGCGCTGGGCGCGGCTCGCGTCGGAGGTCCACACGCCGCCCGCCAGGCCGTAGCGGGTGTCGTTGGCCAGCTCCACCGCCTCGTCCTCGGTGCGGAAGCGCTCGACGGTGACGACCGGGCCGAAGACCTCCTCCTGGACGATGCGCATGGAGCGGTCGCAGTCGGCGAAGATGGTCGGCAGCAGGAAGAAGCCGCTGCTCAGGTCGGGGTCGTCGGGGCGGGTGCCGCCGGTGACGAGCCGGGCGCCCTCCTCCTTGCCGATGGCGATGTAGCTCTCGACCTTCTCGCGGTGCTCGGCGGAGCTGAGCGGGCCGCTCTCGGTGCCCTCCGCCATGCCGTTGCCGAGCCGGATCTGCCGCGCACGGTCGGCGTACGCCTCGACGAACCGGTCGTGCAGGGAGTCCTGGACGAGCAGGCGCGAACCGGCCGAGCAGACCTGCCCGGAGTGCAGGAACGCGGCGTCGAGCGCGTAGTCGACGGCGGCGTCGAAGTCGGCGTCCGCGAAGACGATGTTGGGGTTCTTGCCGCCCAGTTCCAGGGCGATGTTCCGCGGCCCCTCGGAGGCGCTGGCCATGATGGCCCGTCCGGTGTTCAGACCGCCGGTGAAGGACACCAGGTCCACGTCGTGATGGCTGGTCAGGGCCGCGCCTACGGTTGCGCCGGGGCCCAGCACGAGGTTGGCGACGCCGGGCGGTGCGCCGGCCTCCTCGATGAGCCGGATCATCGCGATCGTGGTGAGGGGCGTGACCTCGCTGGGTTTGAGGACGAAGGTGTTGCCGGCGGCCAGCGCGGGCGCCACCTTCCAGGAGGCCTGGAGCAGCGGGTAGTTCCAGGGGGCGATGAGCGCGCACACGCCGACCGGCTGGTAGACGACGCGGCTGAGGACGTCCGGGCCGACGTCCACGATCCGGCCGCCGTCCTTGCCCGCGAGCTCGGCGAAGTAGCGGAACGCGTTCGCCACGTCCTCCACGTCGATGCGGGCCTCGGTGAGCGTCTTGCCCGTGTCGAGTGTCTCGGTGTGGGCGATCTCCTCCTGATCGCGCATCAGCAGGTCGCGCACGCGCAGGAGGAGGTCGGCCCGGTCGCGGGACGGAGCGTTCGACCAGTCGCCCTTGTCGAAGGCACGCCGGGCGGCGCGCACCGCGCGGTCCACGTCCGTGGCGTCGGCCTCGTCGACCGTGGTGACGACAGAGGCGTCGTAGGGATTGACCACATCCCGCCGTCCACCGGCCGTCGCCTGTGTCCACTCGCCGTCGATGTACAGCTCACCCACCGCGGGGCCTCCTTCGCATCCGGCCGGTGCCGATCGGCTCGACGGTCAGCAACATGGCCCATCGGGCGGGCGTCGGCCACGTGGCGCACCGCCGTGCTTGCGTCCGGGTGACTCAGAGGACCCGGGTGGGCTAGGGATCTTCCCCCTGGAGCCGTTCGCCGCCGTACGCCACGGGGCGTCCCTCACGGCATCCGTTCCGCCGCCCGGTCCTCCTCGTCGGGCGCCACCATCGCCTGGGTGAGCGGAATCCGCGCCAGTGCGAGGACGCCGGCGGCGATCAGTGCGACGCCGAACAGCTGGGGCAGCAGCCACCATCCGGTGCGGATGCTCTCCTCGTAGAGCGTGATGCCGAGGGCGAGGCTCACCAGCGCGTCGCCGAGAGTGAGCGCGGGCTGCGAGGCGACCAGCGGACCGGCCTGCATCGCGTTCTCCAGCAGGAACAGCGCGCACACGCCGGTCGCGGCGAAGGCGTACGTCTGCCAGGCGGAGAAGAAGCCTCCGAGTCCCTGCTCCTCGAGGATGTGCACGGAGGCTTTCATCAGCGCCGCGGTCAGCGCGTAACTGATCGCCGTCGCGGCACCCAGACACGCCGCCCGGGCCCGGCCTTCCGGGCGCCGCAGGGCGGCGAGAGCGAGACCGGCGACCAGCCCCATGCAGACGGCGAGCGCGGGAATCCAGCGGTCCAGCTCCACGTGCGTGCGATTGCCGCTGGGGGAGGCGGCGGCGAGCGCGACCGCCAGCCCGGCCACCACCACCGCCACGGCCAGCCAGCCCCTGCCCGGCAGATGCCGGTGCATCAGCAGCGACGCGACGATGAGGGTGAGCGGCAGCTCCAGGATGAACAGCGGCTGCACGATCGTCAGCGGGCCGGTCGCCAGCGCGAGGGCCTGGCAGACGGCGGCGGCGATCACCGCGAGGATGCCGGCCAGCCACACGGGGCGTCGCAGCAGGTCGAGGATGAGACCGGCCCGGAACCCCTTGGAGCTCGGCACGGTGAGCGCCGCCTTGCGCTGGAGCACCGTCGCGACGGCATTGCTCAGTGCGGCGCAGATCGCGAAGAGGACCGAGAGCGGAGTGTGCAGCTCGGATCACCTCCCGGATCGGCGGGCGCGTGACGCCGACTGGCTTGTGCCGGACATGATGGGCGGACTTCCTGGGGCCATGGTCGCCCGGACGGGCGGGCATGCGCGATCGGAGGCAGGGGCTGCGGGCCGTTGACCATGGGCCGGGTGGATGAGCGCGGGGGACTGCGCGGAGCCTGCGCCGAGCGTTGCCGTCGGCCACGCGGCGACCGTGCCCGCGTCGGTGGTTCGACTAGGGTGACCTGCGTGGACATGCTGCACCTGCGTTACTTCGTCGCCGTGGCCGAGGAGCTCAACTTCTCGCAGGCGGCCCGCAGACTGCACATGGCGGCCTCGCCCCTCAGCCAGCGCATCAAGGATCTCGAACGCGAACTCGGGCACGAGCTCTTCGAGCGGACCACGCACCGGGTCGCGCTGACCCCGGCCGGCACCGCACTGCTTCCCATGGCGCGCGACATCCTGGAGCGGGTCAACTCGATTCCCTGGCGGCTGAGCGAGGCGGTGCGCCCGCAGCTGGACAGGCTGTTCATCGGGATGCCCGCAGGAGTGCATCCACTGCTGCGGGAGCGGGTCCGGCTGCTGGAGGAAGGCTGCCGGGAGGTGTGCGAACTCAAGCGCTGGCCCGGTACCTCGGCGGGCCTTGCGGAAGCGGTGCACGACGGCCGGCTGGCCATGGCGCTGGCCCGGCTGCCGGTCTCCGACCCGGCGCTCGAGATCATCGAGGTGATGCGCGAGGGGCTGGGCGCCGCGGTGCCCGCGGACCGGTTCGCCGGGCGCGCCTCGGTCACCCTCGAGGAACTGGCCGACCTGGCCTATGTGGCGTCCCCGAACGATGTCACCCCGGTCTATTTCGAGGAAATCGACGCCCGACTGAATGCGGCCGGTGTGCGGAAGAGAATTCGCATAAACATGGCGGACTATTCCGGCAGCTCGGAACTGATTTCCTCCGGAATTGCGTTTTCGGTGACCATGATGTCGCCGGAGAGCCCCATGCACCGGTACCGGCTGGACAACGTCGCCGTGCTGCCCGTCGAGGACTTCCAACCCACCCTGTCGACCGGCCTGTTGTTCCGCGGCGAGCGGGTCGAAACCGGCGGCGACCTGAGCGACATCGCCGCCCGGGCCCGGCGGGTCTTCGACGAGGTCATCACCGTCTGACGAGTTTTCAGGCGTTCCGGCCCATTCGGAACCGACAGGGTGTGACCGCTGTGGTCATACCCTTGTTCGCCAGTTGATCATTCCCTTCTTCTTTGTTCGCGCATAACGTCGTCGGTGGAAACATTCGACATGAAACTATGTGTGAACAGGAGTGATGATGGACATCACGGTCGCCGACACCGAAGGTCCACTGGACGGCGTGCGGGTGATCGATCTGTCAACGGTGGTCATGGGCCCCTACGCGGCGCAGATCCTGGGTGATCTCGGCGCCGACGTCATCAAGATCGAGTCCCCGTCCGACACGGTACGGGTGGGCCCCTACCGCACCACGCCCGGCATGACCCCGCTCAACCTCAACGTCAACCGCAACAAGCGCAGCGTGACGCTGAACCTCAAGGACGACGCCGACCGCGCCCGCGCCCTCGACCTGATCGACAGCGCCGACGTACTGGTCACCAACATGCGCCCGGGCGCGCTCGCCCGCCTCGGCCTTGCCCACGCCGACATCGCCGCGCGCAACCCGGGCCTCGTCTACGCGCACGCCCAGGGCTTCCGCAGCGACTCCGACCGGGCCGGCAACGCCGCCTACGACGAGACCGTGCAGGCCGCCTCCGGCCTGGTGGACGTGGCCAACCGGGCGCTGGGCACCCCGGCGTACCTGCCGACGATCATCGGCGACAAGGTCTGCGCGCTGACCATCGTCTACTCGGTCCTCGCCGCACTGGTCCACCGGACCCGTACCGGCACCGGCCAGTACATCGAGATCCCGATGACCGACACGCTCATCGCCTTCAACCTCGTCGAGCACCTCTCGGGGCATGTCTTCGAGCCGCCCGAGGGCCCCACGGGATTCCCGCTGTCGATGAAGCAGGGGCACCGCGCGGTGCCCACCCGGGACGGCCTCGCCTGCGTCATGCCGTACAACCCGCAGAACTTCCGGGACTTCTTCCTCGCCGTCGACCGTGCCGACCTCGCCGCGGACCCCCGTGTCAACGGCGCCTCCATCGCCGATGCCGACGTCGACGCGCTGATGGAGCTGGTGGCCCAGTGCTCGCCGGGCCTGACCACCGAGGAGTGGGCCCGGGTCTGCGCCAAGCACAGCATCCCGATGGCGCCCGTACTCGAACTGGACAGGGCCGCGGAGGACCCGTACGTGCGCGATGGCCGGCTGCTCGACGTGGTGGACCACCCCAGCGAGGGCGCCATCCGTTCGGTGGGCATCCCGGTGCGGTTCTCCGCCACCCCGGGGTCGGTCCGCCGGCTCGCGCCGCTGCCCGGCCAGCACACCGAAGAGGTCTTCCAGGAACTCGCCGCCGGCCGCTGACCGGCCGCCAAGCAAGGACACCACCACCATGCACAGCACCACCACCGAGGTGCGGACCGAGACCATCGGCTCTGCCCTGCTCATCACCATCGACCGGCCCAAGGCGCGCAACGCGGTCGACGCGGCCGTCGCCGCCGGACTCTCCGCGGCCCTCGACCAGCTGGAGGCGGACCCCGGCCTGCGCGTCGGCGTACTCACCGGTGCGGGCGGCACGTTCAGCGCCGGGATGGACCTCAAGGCCGCGCTGGCCGGTGAATCTCCGGACATCCCCGGGCGCGGCTTCGGCGGGCTCACCCAGGCGGCGACGACCAAGCCGCTGATCGCCGCCGTCGAGGGCTGGGCCATGGGCGGCGGCTTCGAACTCGCCCTCGGCTGCGACCTGATCGTCGCCGCGGACGACGCCCGCTTCGGCCTCCCGGAGGTCAGCCGCGGCCTGATCGCGGCCGGCGGCGGAGTGATACGGCTGCCCAAGCGCATCCCTCACCACCTGGCCATGGAGCTGCTGCTGACCGGCGAGCCGGTCACCGGCGAACGGGCCGGCCGGCTCGGCATCGCCAACCGTGTCGTGCCGGCCGGGGAAACCGTGGCCGCGGCACTGCAGCTCGCCGAACGGATCGCGCAGAACGCCCCGCTGGCGCTGGCCGCCGTCAAGGAGCTCGTCCGCGCCGCCGACGGGGCCTCGGAGGACTGGGCGTTCGCCGTACAGGCGCGGCACATGGCCCAACTGGCCGCCTCCGCCGACGTACGCGAGGGCATGACCGCCTTCACCGAGCGCCGCTCCCCGGTCTGGCAGGGCCGGTAGCGGCCGAAGGAACCGAGGGAGAGAACCGCATCATGCAACAGCACGACGTGCCACGGCACATCGCGACACCCCTGGCCAACCCCGCCTACCCGCCCGTCGTACCGCGCTTCACCAACCGCGAGTACCTCAACATCGTCTACCGCACCGACCACGAGGCCCTGCGCGCCGTCGTCCCCGAACCGCTGGAGATCGACGAGCCGTTGGTGCGCTTCGAGGTCATGCGCATGGGCGACGTCAGCGGGTACGGGCCCTACACCGAGGCGGGCCAGGCGATTCCGGTCCGCCACGAAGGCGAGCGGGGCGAGTACCTGCACGCGATGTACCTGGACAACCTTGCGGCCATCACCTCCGGCCGCGAAGCCGGCGCCTATCCCAAGACCGCCGGATCACCCGCCCTGTACGTCGACCACGGAGCACTCGTCGGCGTCCTCGACGTGGGCACCCTCCGGGTGGCGAGCGCGACGATGGGCTACAAGCACCACGAGCTGTCGGTCGACGAGGCCGTGGCACAGATCGGTGTGCCGACCTACATGCTCAAGCTGGTCCCCGGCTTCGACGGGGCGCCCCAGGTGGCGCAGTTGGTGCGCACCGAGATCACCGACATCACGGTGAAAGGCGCCTGGACGGGCCCCGCACGGCTGCAGCTCTTCGAGCACGCGCTGGCACCGCTCGCCGATCTGCCGGTGCGCGAGATCGTCTCCGCCGGCCATCTCCTGACCGACCTGACCCTGGCGCCGGTCAAGCCCGTCCACGACTACCTGGCCGAGTCCAGCCGCCCCGTGCGGTGAACGCGGCCACGGACGCACCGGAAGGACATGTGATGACCAAGCCATTCACCACCGCCGCGGTCGTCGGCGCCGGGACCATCGGTCTGTCCTGGGCCGCGCTCTTCGCCGGCCACGGACTGCGCGTACGTATCACCGACCCCCGGCCCGACCTCGCCGAGGCGGTCACCGAGGCACTTGATGCGGCGGCCGGGCAACTGGCCGCGCAGGGCCTGGACGTGGACGGCCTCGCCGAGCGGGTGGACATCGCCGTCGACCTCGCCGACGCCGTGCGCGACGCCGATGTCGTCCAGGAGAACGGGCCGGAGAACGTCGGCTTCAAGCGGGAGTTGTTCACCACCCTGGCCGAAGCCGCCCCCGCACACGCGCTGCTGCTCAGCTCGTCCTCGGCCATCCCCGCAACGGCGTTCACCGACAGCATCGAGGACGCCGGCCGGATCCTCATCGGCCACCCCTTCAACCCGCCGCACCTGGTTCCGCTGGTGGAGGTGGTGCCGGGGCAGCGCACCTCGGACGCGAGCGTGGCACGGGCGGTGGACTTCTATCGCTTCGTCGGCCGCGTCCCGGTCGTGGAGCGCAAGGAGATCCCCGGCTTCGTCGGCAACCGGCTGCAGAACGCGCTCAGCCGCGAGGCGATCCACCTGGTCGAACAGGGCGTCGTCAGCCCCGCGGAGCTGGACACCGTCATGGTGAACTCCCTCGGCCTGCGCTGGGCGACGGTAGGGCCGTTCCTCGGCGCGCACCTCGGCGGCGGCCCGGGCGGCTACCGGCACATGGCCGAGCACATCGGGGTGTCCATGCGGCAGATGTGGGACTCGCTCGGCCGCCCGGAGCAGACCCCCGAACAGACGGAACACCTTGTCACGGAGGTCGAGGACGCCTACGGCTCCCGTTCCTACACCGACCTCAGCCAGGAGCGCGACGCCAAGCAGATCGCCGTGCTCTCCGCCCTGAACAGCACCACCGGCACCAAGAAGGAGACCCTCTCATGACCACCCTGCTGCCCGAGAAGGCCGGCGCCGACGAGCGGTTGACCGCGGACTTCTACGACTTCGAGTCCCTGCTGCCGCCGCACGAGCGCGAACTCCTCCTGCGCGCCCGGACGTTCATGCGCTCCGAGGTCAGGCCGCTGGTCAACGAGTACTGGGCCAAGGGCGAGTTCCCGCGCGAACTCATCGGCATGTTCCGTCAGCTGGGCCTCGCGGGTGTCCCCTACGAGGGATACGGCGACCCGCTCCCGGCCGGGAGCAACCTGCTGGTCGGCATGCTGTCGATGGAGTACACCCGCACGGACGCCTCCAGCGCCACCTTCTTCGGTGTGCACAACGGCCTGGCGATGTACAGCGTCCACCGCGGCGGCGACCAGGAGCAGCGGGACCGCTGGCTCCCGGCGATGGCCGCGCTCGACACCATCGGCGCCTTCGCCATGACCGAGCCCCTCGGCGGCTCCGACGTCGCCGGAGGCATGCGCACCACGGCCCGCTGGGACGGCGAGAACTGGGTGCTCAACGGCGCCAAGCGGTGGATAGGCAACGCGACCTTCGCCGACCTGGTGGTGGTCTGGGCCCGCGACGAGGCGGACGACAAGGTCAAGGGCTTCGTGGTGGAGAAGGGCACTGCGGGCTTCTCCCCGGTGAAGATCGAGAACAAGATCGCGTTCCGGATCGTCGAGAACGCCGAGATCACCCTGACCGACGTCAAGGTGCCGGAGGCCAACCGGCTGCAGCGGATCAACTCCTTCCGCGACGTGGCGGAGATCCTCCGCGCCACCCGCAGCGGGGTCGCCTGGCAGGCCCTCGGCGTGATGATCGGCGCCTACGAGCTGGCGCTCGACCACGCCAGGCAGCGCAGGCAGTTCGGCCGCCCCATCGCACGGTTCCAGCTGGTGCAGGATCTGCTGGTCAAGAGCCTCGGCAACATCACCGCCTGCTGGGGCATGCTGGTCCAGCTCGCACGGCTCCAGGACGCCGGCGTCTTCCGCGACGAGCACTCCGCACTGGCCAAGGCATACGTCACCTCCCGGATGCGCGAGGTCGTGGCCTGGTGCCGGGAGATCTTCGGCGGCAACGGCATCGTGCTCGACCACGACATCGCCCGCTTCTTCGCCGACGCCGAGGCGATCTACTCGTTCGAAGGCACCCGGGAGATGAACACCCTCATCGTCGGCAAGGCGATCACAGGCGAGAGCGCCTTCGTCTGATTGCGCCCATGCAATGTGGGCGGTTGCATGTAGTGCGCGTGTGCAATTAATGTCCCGGGGTACACAGCCACCGAATCCGTAAGTGAAAGGGGCTGCCAGGCATGCAGATCGATCTGAAGGGCCGCACCGCACTGGTGACCGGTTCCACCCAGGGCATCGGCGCGGCGATCGCCGCCGGACTGGCCCGCGCCGGGGCCCGCGTCGGCGTCAACGGCCGTAGCCAGGAGCGCGTGGAGCAGAGCGTCGCCGAGTTGGCCAAGCAGGTTCCCGGCGCCGAGTGGGTGCCGGTGCCGGCGGACGTCACCACCCAGGAGGGCGCGGACCAGGTGGCCGAGACGCTGCCCGAGGTGGACATCCTCGTCAACAACCTCGGCATCTTCGGCTCGGCCGACCCCCTGGAGATCAGCGACGAGGAGTGGCGGCGCTACTTCGAGGTGAACGTGCTGTCCGCCGTACGGCTGACACGGCTGTTCCTGCCGGGCATGACCGAACGCGGCTGGGGACGCGTGCAGTACATCGCCAGTGACTCGGCGATCGTCACCCCGGCCGAGATGATCCACTACGGCATGTCCAAGACCTCGCTGCTCGCGGTCAGCCGGGGATTCGCCAAGCACGCCGCCGGCACGGGCGTCACGGTGAACTGCGTCATCGCCGGGCCCACCCACACGGGCGGCGTCGAGGACTTCGTCTACGAACTGGTCGACCGGGACCTGCCCTGGGACGAGGCGCAGCGAGCGTTCATGCGCAAGCACCGGCCGCAGAGCCTGCTGCAACGGCTGATCGAACCGGAGGAGATCGCGAACATGGCGGTCTACCTCAGCTCGGACCAGGCCTCGGCCACCACCGGCGGCGCGGTGCGCGTGGACGGCGGGTACGTCGACTCCATCCTGCCGTAGCGCAATGCCCGGGGTGAGGGCTCGGGCCGCGGACGGGGCCGTGGCAAAGGTGGGGAGGACGGCTACGACCCCTTCGGCGACGACGCGCTGCTCACGGTGCATGTCGTCCTGGGCGCCACGGCGCTGCTGCTCGCTGCCGCCCGCCTCGCCTGCCGCCCGCCTCGCCTGGCGGCCGGCCACGCTGCTGCCCCCGTGGGCGCCGACCCTCACCGCGCGGGAGCGACGCCTCGCACACGGCACCGAGACCACCCTGTACGCGGCCACGTTCGCCGTACCCGTCACCGGTCTCGCGCTGGTGCTGTCCGGCGACGACGACCTGCTCGGCGTCCATGTCGCGGCCCAGATCGCCCTCTACGCGGCTCTCGCGGTGCACGTCGGACCGGTGCTCAAGCATCGGCTGATCAACCGTGACCGTCTGCGCGGCCGCATGCTCTGAAGCCCGGCCGCGCTCTCCGGCCGGGAGTCAGGCGCGGCCGGTGAACAGACCGTGGAAGCCGTACGGCACGATGTGCGGAGCCTGCGCCCGGGCCAGAACGTCCAGCGTCCGGGCGGACAGGACCAGCAGGGACGACGAGCCGTTCGCGGAGTCGAGGACCAGGGACAGCAGCACGCCGTCGTCCTCGTCGACCGCGTCCGGGGCGGGGACGAAGACCGGCTCGCCGGGGTAACAGCCCTCCTCGTGCCAGGTCCGGGTCGCCCCCGTCCGGGTGTCGACTTTGACGAGCTGGTTGATGAAGTCGTCCTCGCGGCCGTCGAGGGAACTCACGCCGTACGCGTACCGGTAGGCGCGGCCGTTGTGCCGCTCGTAGGCGATGCGCGGCAGCTCCATGGACTCCTCCGCCAGCCGCTCCGTCCCGACGCGTCCGGTGCGCAGACCGATGCGGAAGCGGGTGGGATACGAGACCGGAACGCCCCCGCCGGCCCGCAGCCGGTCCAGGTACAGCGCGTCGATCACCGAGGCGTCGGAATAGGCGCACAGATCGAGCACCAGGTCACCGTCGCGGTCCTCGTCCTCCCAGGCGTTGATGTGATGGAAGGCGAAGCACGCCGTCGTCTCGTACACCCCGCGCACGCCGCCCTCGCGCTGGTCGAAGACGATGAAGCGGGTGCCTCGCTCGGGATCCCAGCGGTAGTTCTCGATGAACGGCCTGCCGCCGAGGATCAGGCTGAGCGGGTTCACGGTGAGCGGGAACTCGGCCAGGACGACGTACCGGCCGGTGATCGCGAAGCTGTGCATGTACCCGGGCCTGGTGACCGGGTGGCGGCCGATCAGCTCGCGTTTCGTGCCCGTCGTCGGCTGGCGGTAGACGCGGTACTCGCTGCGCCGCGCGAAGTGCGTCAGCTGGTTCACCAGATCGCCGGTGCCGGGGTCCTGGTGCGGGTGGGCGGTGGTGAGCTGGCCCTTCAGCGCGTCCTCGTAGCCGACGACACCGGCGGTCGCGAGCGTCTCGGGGTCGAACTCCATTGGCAGCGGTGTCTCGGTCAGCGCCACGAAGCGCTCGCCGAAACGGGCCACGCTGACGTTGGTGTTCGCCACCTCCGGACGCGAGAAGACGCTGAAGAAGCGGGCGAACAGGGAGCGGCACGGGTCGGTGGCGAACTCCGGATAGGCGATCCGGCCCGACTCGCGTGCGGCCCTGCTGCTGGGTGTGTCGACGAACCTGTTCGTGTAGGTGACCCGGCCGTCGGCGAAGGCGAAGCGGTGCAGCATGGCCTGGCCGTCGAACCAGTGCCGGAACGCCCTGCCGGCGGCACCGCTCCCGGCCTCGAAGCGTGCCGGTCCGTTGCGCAGCAGACTGCCGCGCAGCCAGGTCGGCAAGGTGCCCTCCACGGGCAGTTTCCGGTCGCTGACCTCGGTGTCAAGGGTGCGGAACCCGGCCGCGTACCCCTTCTCCGTGTTCATGCGGATCACCCCACAGTCCATAGTGGACTATTGTGTTTGCCATCAAGGCCAACACAGTCCACAGTGGAATGTCAAGGGAAGGCTCATGCCCGGTACCGAGCTCAACGCCTCCGCGGCTTCGCTGCTGGGATTCCTGCACGCGGGCGAGGCCAGCGGCTATGAACTGGTGAAGCTCGCCGAGAAACTGATCGGCGACTTCTGGACCCTGACCCGCAGTCAGGTGTACCGGGAGCTGGCGACGCTGGCGGACCGCGGCCTGGTGCGTGCCGGACCGGCCGGGCCGCGGGCACGGCAGCCCTACCGGCTCACCGACGAAGGCCGTACGGCGTTCGCCGAGTGGGTCACCCGCCCGCCGGGCACCGAGCAGATCCGCTACCCGCTGCTGCTCACCATCGCGTTCGGTTCGGCGGTGGAGCGGGAGCGGCTGCTGGAGTTCGTCGCCGAGCACCGTGCCCTGCACGAGAGCCGGCTGGCCGGCTACCGCGAGCGCGTCGCGGCCGGCGGACTCGACGCGTATCAGCGGGCGACCCTCGCCTTCGGGCTGCGCTACGAGCAAGCAGTCCTGGAGTGGATGGACGAGCTGCCCGGGATCCTCGCCGAGACCTGAGCCGCAGCGCGTCCCGCGCTGCCGGTCGCCCGTCGTGGCAGGTCAGGTATCCGTCTCCTCGTAGGGCTCGGGCAGCGGCTGCTCGGCCCAGATGGTCTTGCTGTTGCGGCCGTAGCGCGTGCCCCACCGTTCGGCCAGCTGGGCCACCAGGAACAGGCCGCGGCCGCCCTCGTCGGTGCTGCTGGCCTGCCGCAGGTGCGGCGAGGTGCTGCTGCTGTCGGAGACCTCGCAGATCAGCTGGCCGTCACGGATCAGCCGGAGCACGACCGGGCCGCCGGCATAGCGGTAGGCGTTCGTGACCAGCTCGCTCACGATGAGCTCGGTGGTGAACGCGTACTCCTCCAGCCCCCACTCGGTCAGCCGGTCCGTCACCAGTGCCCGGGCCCGCGCGGCAGCGGTGGCCTCGGCCGACAGCTCCCAGGTGGCCACCTGCTCCAATGCCAGCACCCGGGTCCGGCCCAGCAGCAGCGTGACGTCGTCGGCGGACCGGTCGGGCAGCATCGCGTCCTCCACCGCCTTGCACGTGTGCTCCAGCGACTGGGCCGGACCGGACAGCACGGTGCGCAGCAGGTCCAGGCCCTGGTCGATGTCGCGGGAGTCGGCCAGGAGGAGACCGTCGCTGTACAGAGCGATCAGGCTGCCCTCGTCCAGTTCGACCTCGGCCGTCTCGAACGGCAGCCCGCCGAGGCCGAGGGGTGGTCCGGCGGGGAGGTCGATCGGGCGGACCTCGCCGTCCGGCCCCAGCACGGTCGGCGGCGGGTGCCCGGCGCGGGCCATGGCGCAGTGCCGGGAGACGGGGTCGTAGATCGCGTACAGGCATGTCGCGCCCAGGATCTGGGGCATGTTCGCATCGATCTGCTGCTGTTCGGTGGCCAGCTGGTCCACCAGGTCGTCGAGCCGGGCGAGGACTTCGTCCGGAGCCAGGTCGAGGTGTGCCAAGGTGCGCACAGAGGCGCGCAGCCGGCCCATGGTCGCCGAGGCGTGCATGCCATGGCCGACCACGTCGCCGACGACCAGCGCGACGCGCAGGCCCGACAGCGGGATGACGTCGAACCAGTCGCCGCCGACCCCGGCCGAGGCCTGCGCGGGCAGATAGCGGTGGGCGGTCTCGACCGCCGGGTGCTCGGGCACCTCACTCGGCAGCAGGCTGCGCTGGAGGGCTTCCGCGGCCTGGTGCTGCTGGGTGTAGCGGCGGGCGTTGTCGATGCAGACCGCGGCTCTGGCGGCGAACTCCTCCGCCAGGGTGAGGTCGTCCTCCTCGAAGGGCTCCGGCCGCTGGGAGCGCCACAGGCAGACCAGGCCGAGGATGACACCGCGCGCGGTCAGCGGCACCACCATCAGGGAGTGGACACCCATCGCGAGTGCCTTCGCGGTCCGTTCCGGCTCGGCGGTGAACCATCCGCGATTGCCCTCCACGAGGGGCTCGAGGACCGGACGCCGTTCGGCCAGGCAACGTGACGGTGCCGTGTCCTCCGGGAAGGAGAACAGTTTGCCGACGGGATACATCACCTGCCGAACCTCGGGCTGGATGCTGTGCGCCGCCATCCTGCGCAGCGGGCCCCTGGCGTCGGGCGCCGGTTCCTCCCCACGGGTCACGGGCTCCAGCAGATCCACCGAGAGAGCGTCGGCGAGTTCGGGAACCGCCGACTCCGCCAGCTCACGTGCCGTCGTGGCCACATCCAGGGTGCTGCCGATCCTGGCGCCGGCCTCGTTGAGCAGCGCGAGCCGGCGACGGGCGCGATGCCGGTCGGTGACGTCCTCGACGATCTCGGTGACGCCCAGCACCTTTCCGGACGGGTCCTGCATCCGGAAGGCGGAGATGGAGATGAACAGTTCCCTACGGGTGTCGTTCAGCAGCCGCGCCGGTTGCTCGGCGAAGATCACGGGCCTGCCCGTCTCCAGGACCGACCGCAGCTTCTCCTCGGCGAGCTCCGCGTCCGCACCGAGGAGGAACTCGCCCGCGCGTCGCCCGCGGTACGCCTCCGGCGGCAGTCCGCCGAACCTTGCGACCGCCCGGTTCATCCGCAGCACGCGCAGGTCCGGCCCGAGAACCACGACACCCACGGGGGACCGGCTGAAGAGGCCGTCCAGCACACCCCTGTCGATCTCCCACTGGATGACGTCCTCGGCACGCGAGCCGACGAGAAACCACTCCACGCTGGAGTCCAGTCGTTGCACACACCGGGCCCTGAACCCCACGTACACGCGCCGGCCTGCGCGGTGCCGAACCGGCAGCAGCCCATACCAGCCGCCCTCCCGCAGACAGGCGTGAGTCACCTCGGCGGCCAAGGGCTCGTCCCCGCTGTCGACCAGGACCTCGCGGACCGGCCGGCCCAGCACCTCGTCGGCCCGGTACCCGAGCAGCTTGGTGGCCTGCTCGCTCCAGGCGACGATCCGACCCCTCCGGTCCACAGCGGCGGAGGCGGACTGGTGGATCGAGAACGGATCCTCCGGGCTCTCGCTGAGCGTCGTCGGGGATGTGTCGTGCATCGCCCACCCGTCCCGCGCCGTTCGCGGGGCCGTGCTGCGGCCCCGGGGCGCTCCTACCGTTCGGCATGCCTGGCAGCGGCTCAGTCCCAGTATCGGGTGTACGGGCAAACCGTGCCTCGGAAGCTGCTCCTTACGGTCCGGCGGGCAAGGTCACCGCGGCAGCGCCCGAGCCAGGAGAACCGCCACGTCGTCGTCGGCGCCCTCGGGCATGACGTGGGCCAGGACGCCGTCGCAGATCTTCGCCAGCGGGCGGCCCGGCCGGCGCAGTGCCTGTGCCAGCCGGCGCATGCCCTGGTCGAGGTCCGTGCCGCGGGTCTCGATCAGACCGTCGGTGTACATCACCAGAAGCCCGTGCGCAGGGAGGACCACCTGCTGGACCTCGCAGTCCATTCGGCCGACGCCGAGGGGCGGGCCCGCCGGGCAGTCCAGAAAGGTGACCGTTCCGCGCTCGTCGGCGACCACGGGCGGCGGGTGACCCGCCCTGGCGATCAGACACCGGCCGGTCCGCGGATCGTGAACGGCGTACAGGCACGTGGCCATCTCGTTCTCGCCCAGATCCGCCACCACGGCGTCCAGGGCGGGCAGCACCTGGTCGGGCGCGGGCTCCCGGCGGGCCAGGGTCCGTACCGCCGTGCGCAGCTGCCCCATGACCGCCGCCGCGTGGATGCCGTGCCCCATCACGTCCCCGATCACCAGGGCGGTCCGGTCGTCCGACAGGGCGATGGCGTCGAACCAGTCGCCGCCGACCTCGTGGTCACCGGCCGGCAGATAACGCCCGGCGAGTTCCAGCCCTTCGACGGGAGGCAGGACGGGGTTCATCAGGCTGCGCTGGAGGGTGAGGGCCGCGTCCCGCTCCCGGCTGTACATGCGCGCGTTGTCGATGTTCAGCGCCGCCCGGGCGACCAGTTCGTCGATCAGCAGCGTGTCCTGATCGTCGAACCTCCCGCGATGCCGGGTCCGGGTGACGATGACCGCGCCGAGCACGCTGCCGCGGGCCACCAGCGGGATCAGGCGCGCCGCGCCCACATGGGTGTGCAGGTAGGAGCGCAGCCGGTCGGCGCCCGGGGCGATGATCATGGGGCCGATGTCGGACCGGGACAGGTTCATGGGCCGGCCCGCCGTGATGACCTGCTCGTACACCGAGCCCTGCGGGACCTGCTGGGTCATGCCGACGGCGAGTTCGTCGGCCGGCGCGGCCGGATCGGTGAAGGACGCCGCGGCGCGGCGCACCACACCGTGCGCCGATGCCGCGGTCTCGTCCGGGGCCACAGCCTCCTCCAGCAACTGCACGTCGGCGGAGTCGGCCAGCCGGGGCACCAGCACGCGGACCACCTCCTGCGCCGTCTGCCGCAGATCCAGCGTGGAACCCATCTGCGTGCCCGCCTCCGCCAGCAGCGCGAGCCGCCGCCGCGCCCGCTCCGCCTCCAGGTGGGCGCGCTGTCCCTCCGTGACGTCGATCACCGAAGCGATCAGTCCGATCCGCCGGCCGGCGCCATCGAGCAAGGGCGCGTAGGAGCAGGACCACGTCCGCAGCAGTTCCGGCTGCGTCGTGCTGACAGCGGAGTAGCGGTAGTCCACCACCGCCTCACCCCGGTCCAGGACCTGCCGCATCACCGACTCCAGCGCCTCGGTGCCGGGGGCGACCTCGCTCACGCGCCTGCCGACGTGCTCCGCCACCGGTACGCCGTCCACACGGGCCAGCGCCTGGTTCACCCGGAGGAAACGCAGGTCGGAACCGAGCATGGCCAAGCCGATCGGGGACTGGGTGAACAGCCCCTCCAGAGCCGCCAGCGCATCGCGCATCTGCTCCACAGCGGTGGTCTCCGCCGCGATGGCCATCACGCCCGTCCGCCGCCCGTCCGCGATCGGGCAGATCCACATGTCCATATCGACCAGATGCCCGTCCCGATGCCGGACCGGCAGCCGTGCGACGACCGCTGCGCCCCCCTGCACGGTCCGGGTGAGCCGCTCGGCCAGGTCGCGGTTCTCCTCGGGTACGAGCACACGGTTGACGTCCTTGCCCACCACCTGCTCCGGGGTGTGACCGAGCAGGTCGTGGGCGGCGAGCGACCACTGCGCCATGCGTCCCTCGGCATCGGCGACCCACAGGGCCAGCGGCAGCAGATCCTGGAACACCCCTGGATGTCCCACCGCGGACATGCGCCGGTCGGGGGTTTCACCGACCGCTTCGTGCGCATGCGCACCGTGGGGACTGGCGCTGGTCATAGGGGCACCTCGCTCACCCGGCACCGGCCCACCGCGACCCGGGGGCCGCGACGGACCGACGCCACCCTTGACCACAGAAGGCTCAAGGACAGCGTAGGCCCGTCCGGCCGCTCAGGGGTCGTCGGTGCGTTGTGACAGATTGCTGAACCTGGGCAGGTGAGGGTGGAGATCGAGAGTGGCCCGGCTCACATGGCGTGAGAGAGGCGCCGCCGACACCATGGGTGCTCCGTCACCGCAAGGCTGAAGGGATCAAGAATGTTCCGCAAGGTGCTGGTCGCCAACCGCGGGGAGATCGCGATTCGTGCGTTCCGCGCAGGCTATGAGCTGGGCGCGCGCACCGTCGCCGTCTTCCCGCACGAGGACCGCAACTCCCTGCACCGGCTCAAGGCCGACGAGGCCTACGAGATCGGCCAGCCCGGACACCCGGTACGGGCGTATCTCTCCGTCGAGGAGATCGTCCGGGCGGCACGCCGTGCGGGAGCGGACGCCGTGTACCCGGGGTACGGATTCCTGTCCGAGAACCCTGATCTCGCCCGGGCCTGCGAGGAAGCGGGCATCACCTTCGTCGGACCGAGCGCGGACATCCTGGAACTGACCGGGAACAAGGCCCGCGCGGTGGCCGCCGCCCGCGAGGCCGGCGTACCCGTGCTCGGCTCGTCCGCGCCCTCCAACGACGTGGACGAACTGGTCCGCGCGGCCGACGACGTCGGCTTCCCCGTGTTCGTCAAGGCGGTCGCGGGTGGCGGCGGCCGGGGCATGCGCCGCGTCGAGAGCCCCGCCCAGTTGCGGGAGTCCATCGAGGCGGCGTCCCGCGAGGCGGCGTCCGCGTTCGGTGATCCCACGGTCTTCCTGGAGAAGGCGGTCGTCGAGCCCCGTCACATCGAGGTGCAGATCCTCGCCGACGGGCAGGGCAACGTCATCCACCTGTTCGAGCGGGACTGCTCGGTGCAGCGCCGCCACCAGAAGGTGATCGAGCTGGCGCCCGCGCCGAACCTCGACCCGGAGCTGCGTGACCGGATCTGCGCCGACGCCGTGCGGTTCGCGCGGCAGATCGGCTACCGCAACGCCGGCACCGTGGAGTTCCTCCTCGACCGCGAAGGCAACCACGTCTTCATCGAGATGAACCCGCGCATCCAGGTCGAGCACACCGTGACCGAGGAGGTCACCGACGTCGACCTGGTGCAGTCGCAGCTGCGCATCGCCGCCGGCGAGACCCTCACCGACCTCGGCCTCGCCCAGGAGACCGTCACGCTGCGCGGTGCCGCGCTGCAGTGCCGTATCACCACCGAGGACCCCGCCAACGGCTTCCGTCCGGACACCGGACGCATCAGTGCCTACCGCTCGCCGGGCGGCTCGGGCATCCGCCTCGACGGCGGCACCACCCACGCCGGTACGGACATCAGCGCCCACTTCGACTCCATGCTGGTCAAACTCACCTGCCGGGGCCGGGACTTCAACACCGCGGTGGGCCGTGCCCGGCGCGCCGTGGCCGAGTTCCGCATCCGCGGCGTGGCCACCAACATCCCGTTCCTGCAAGCGGTGCTGGACGACGCCGACTTCCAGGCGGGCCGGGTCACCACGTCGTTCATCGAGCAGCGCCCGCACCTGCTCACCGCCCGGCACTCCGCCGACCGCGGCACCAAGCTGCTGACCTACCTGGCCGACGTCACCGTGAACAAGCCGCACGGCGAACGGCCCGACCTGCTGGAGCCGTTGACCAAGCTGCCCGAGCTGCCGGCCGGTGATCCGCCGGCCGGGTCCCGGCAGCGGCTCGCCGAACTCGGCCCGGAGGGCTTCGCCCGCTGGCTGCGCGCGTCCCCGACCATCGGCGTCACCGACACCACGTTCCGCGACGCCCACCAGTCGCTGCTCGCCACGCGCGTGCGCACCAAGGACATGCTCGCCGTCGCTCCCGTGGTGGCCCGCACCCTGCCCCAGCTGCTGTCCCTGGAGTGCTGGGGCGGCGCGACCTACGACGTCGCCCTGCGCTTCCTGGCCGAGGACCCGTGGGAGCGCCTGGCGGCCCTGCGGGAAGCCGCGCCGAACATCTGCCTGCAGATGCTGCTGCGCGGCCGCAACACCGTGGGCTACACGCCGTATCCCACCGAGGTGACCGACGCCTTCGTCCACGAGGCCGCAGCCACCGGCATCGACATCTTCCGCATCTTCGACGCCCTCAACGACGTCGCCCAGATGCGGCCCGCCATCGACGCCGTACGGGACACCGGGACGGCCGTCGCCGAGGTGGCCCTGTGCTACACCTCCGACCTGTCCGACCCGTCGGAGCGCCTGTACACCCTGGACTACTACCTGCGTCTGGCCGAGCAGATCGTCGAGGCGGGCGCGCACGTCCTGGCCGTCAAGGACATGGCGGGCCTGCTGCGTGCCCCGGCCGCGGCGACGCTGGTGTCGGCCCTGCGCAGGGAGTTCGACCTGCCCGTCCACGTCCACACCCATGACACCGCCGGCGGGCAACTCGCCACCTACCTCGCCGCCATCCAGGCCGGCGCGGACGCGGTGGACGGCGCGGTGGCGTCCATGGCGGGCACCACCTCCCAGCCGTCCCTGTCGGCGATCGTGGCCGCGACCGACCACTCCGACCGGCCCACCGGCCTCGACCTCCAGGCCGTCGGCGACCTGGAGCCGTACTGGGAGAGCGTCCGCAAGGTCTACGCCCCCTTCGAGGCGGGTCTGGCCTCGCCGACCGGCCGCGTCTACCACCACGAGATCCCCGGCGGGCAGCTCTCCAACCTGCGCACCCAGGCGGTCGCGCTGGGCCTGGGCGACCGCTTCGAGGAGATCGAGGCGATGTACGGCGCCGCCGACCGGATGCTCGGCCACCTGGTGAAGGTCACCCCGTCGTCGAAGGTGGTCGGCGACCTGGCCCTGCACCTCGTGGGCGCGGGCGTGTCCCCGAAGGACTTCGAGGCGGAGCCGGCCAGGTTCGACATCCCCGACTCCGTCATCGGGTTCCTGCGCGGCGAGCTGGGCACCCCGCCCGGCGGCTGGCCCGAGCCGTTCCGCACGAAGGCGTTGCAGGGCCGCGCCGAGGCCAAGCCGGTCCAGGAGCTGAACGCCGACGACCGCGAGGGACTGGCGAAGGACCGGCGGTCGACGCTGAACCGGTTGCTGTTCCCGGGCCCGACCCGCGAGTTCGACACGCACCGCGACACGTACGGCGACACCAGCGTCCTCGACAGCAAGGACTTCTTCTACGGGTTGCGCCCCGGCAAGGAGTACTCCGTCGACCTCGAACGCGGTGTCCGGCTGCTGATCGAGCTGCAGGCCGTCGGCGACGCGGACGAGCGCGGCATGCGCACCGTGATGTCCACCCTGAACGGCCAACTGCGGCCGATCCAGGTCCGCGACAGGGCGGCGGCCTCCGACGCCCCGGTCACGGAGAAGGCCGACCGTGCCAACCCCGGCCATGTCGCGGCACCGTTCGCCGGCGTGGTGACCCTCACGGTCGCCGAAGGTGACGAGGTGACGGCCGGCGACACGGTGGCCACCATCGAGGCCATGAAGATGGAGGCCTCGATCACCGCCGCCAAGTCCGGCAAGGTGGCCAGGCTCGCCATCAATCCCATCCAGCAGGTCGAGGGCGGCGACCTCCTCGTCGAACTCGCCTGAGCGGCCTCCAGGGGCGGTGGCGCAGGGGCACGGTCTCGCGGACTTCTCCGCCGGGCCGTGCCCCCGCCGCTGGAACGGCGTCAGCCCGTCTGTTCTTGAACGGTGTCAGCCTGTCTGTTCCTGGAGGAAAGCCATGAGCACGGCCGTGAGTTCGGCAGGCGCGTCCTCCTGGACCAGGTGGCCTGCGCCGACGATCGGCTCCAGCCGCGCGCCGGGGATCCGGGCGGCCAGCTCGTGGCCCTTCGCCAGGGGAATCCAGGTGTCGTCCTCGCCCCAGCAGACCAGGGTCGGGATGCCGATCTCGCCGTAGCGCTCCTGGACTTCGTCGGTGTAGCGCTGGTCGGCCTGGGCGATCTGCCGGTAGAAGGCCGGTTGGCCGACCTCGCCGAGCCAGGGCAGGGCGAGCCGGTCGAGGACGGCAGGGTGCAGGCCGGGGCTGCTGGCCGAGCTGATGTACTCGCGCACCAGTGCGCGGTGCAGAGCGGGCGGCAGTTGGTCGAAGACGTCGGAGTGCTCGCCGACGAGGCGGAAGAACGGGGAGCCCCACGGGGCCAGCGCCACCGGGTCGACCAGGGCGAGCGCGCGGTAGCGGGCTCCGTGCAGCAGGTGTGCCCGCAGGGACACGGCTCCGCCGAAGTCGTGCGCGACCACCAGAGGTTCTTCGAGGTTCCAGTGCGCCAGGAGCTCGGTGAAGACCCTGCCCTGGGTTGCCAGGGAGACGTCCTGGTCGGCTGACATCTGTGATTCCCCGTAGCCGGGCATGTCCCACACGAACACCTGGTGGCGACGGGCGAGCGCACGGGCGACGGCGCGCCAGACGTACGACGAGAAGGGTGTGCCGTGGAGGAGGACGACCGGATCCTGGCCGGGTTGCCCGAGACCGCCCCAGCGGATGTCGCCCGACGTGCTGCGGAATGTCTCGGTCAGCTGCCATTCACTCACGGGTGCTGGTCCTCTCGGTCGTGTCTGCCGAAGTCGGCCGTGTCTGCCGAAGCCTCAACCATTGTGAGGACGGCACTGAGCGCGACGGCTCCGTCGAGCAGCGCTCTGGAGCGCGTGGCGATGCCGGCCTCCCTGGCGGCCAGCGCGGAGGTGACGTCCTCCGATCGGCGGGCCCGTCGCAGCTCCGGCATGAGGGCCCGCAGGGGTGCGATGCGGTGACCGGCCTGGCGCAGCTGGTGCACGATCCGCGCATCCCGGACCTGGGCGGGTGTGTACCGGCGTGTTCCACGCGCGGGGTCGCGGTTCGGGACGACGAGTTCCTCCGCATCCCAGTGCCGCAGCGTCGAAGTTCGTACGCCGAGAGCGGCGGCGAGGTCGGAAACGCTCATCGAGTCCGACGCCCGTACGTCCTCGATGGGTTCACCGGCGATGGCCCGGGCCGCCTCCTGGGCGAGCCTCAGTTCCGTGCGCTCCGTGTCGAGTCGGGCGTGGGCCGCGTCGAGCAGGGCCAGTGCCTGCGAGGCGGGGGAGTGGTGGACGGCCCGCACGATCCTCTTGGCCTCGGTCGGTCCCACGCCAGCTGCGAGGGCACGGTAGGCCAGCGCCGACTGCAGATGCGGGTCCCCGTAGATCCGGTAGCCCGTGGCGGTGCGGGTCGCCGGCGGAAGGACACCGTCGCGCTCGAGATTGCGCACCTGTTGAACGGAGTACCCGCAGCGCCGCGCGACATCGGCGGTGCGCAGAACACCTGATTTGAGACTTGCCACCCCAAAAGTCCTCCGTCTCCGCCTCAAAGTCTCCACAAGCACTTCAATGCAACGCTAGAGCACATGACCATGGACGAGATCATCAGCTTCGTGGACGGACTCGACGGCGTGCTGACTTTCAGGCCGGCACCCGGCGACGGCACACCGGAGATCAGCTGGGGCGACACGTTCTTCTTCTACGCGCCCGATCGGGTGCCCCCGACAACGACCCAGCCGTTCGCGACGATCGTGACCAAGAACTACCCCGGCGACGAGGCCTCCCGTCTGGACCGGGCGGACACCTTCCGCGTGAACGTCAACGCCGGGAAGGAAGCGTTCGTCCGATGGACCGGTCACGCGCCCCGCGAGCCGGCCACCCGCGAGGACGATCCCAGCGCCGCCGACACCGTGATCGCGCACCCCGTCTACGGCACCCTCGGCTGGCTGGCGGTCGTGAACCCGGGCCCGCGCACGGCAGCGGCAACCCGTGAGCTGCTGCGTGCGGCCCATCACTTGGCACGGTCCCGCCATGAGCGACGCACCGCATCGGCTCCGTGAGTCCGGCCGCGCCCGCCCCGCATGCGCCCGAGCGCACCGCATCGCACCCTGGTGCTATGGCAAGTGCGCAGCCCATCGTCATCTATCCGCCCGCCGAGGACGGCGGCCGGCGGGTGCGTGCGGACACCCGTTTCCTGGGCATGGCGTACGGGCTCCTGGACGTGGCCGATTTCCTGAGCCTGGCGGGGATCGAGGACGCTGATCCCGAATACGTACGGCAGTCCGGGCTCATCGAATGGCGGGGCGGCGGCCCGGACGAGTGGGGGCACTGAGCGGGGACGACCACGACCACAGCCGCGCCTGCACGGGCTCCTCGGTCAGTCAGGCGGCCTTCTTCCTCCCTCGGCGCCCCGCCCGGGCTAGGGCGTCGATCAGCTGGTCACGGGTCATCTTCGAGCGGCCCGGGACGTCCTGGTCGGAGGCCTGCTGGTAGAGCTCCGCCTTGCTCATCCGCCGCAGCTCGCTCTTCTGCGCGGGACGGTCGGCGGCCGACTTCTTCTTGCGCTCTTCCGTAGCGCCACCCCCGGGGGAGCGGGCCTGGTCGAGGCTGTGCTGGAGGACATCCATCAGGTCGACGACGTTGGTCGCCTCGGGGGCCTCCTCGGCGAGGGCGATGTCCCTGCCCTCGGCCTTCGCCTTGACCAGCTCGCGCACCTTCTCCTGGTAGGTGTCGTGGTAGCGGGCCGGCTCCCATTCGGCGCTCAGCGCGTCGACCAGCTGCAACGCCATGTCCAGCTCCTTGCCGCGCCCGGCTCGGCCGGAGGGCAGCTCGGGCAGTTCCCTGCCCGGGTCGCGGACCTCGTCGGCCCAGTGCAGGGTCTGCAGGACAAGGACCTGGTCGGCCGCGCGCAGCGCCGTCAGGTACTGCCTGCCGCGCATCACGAAGGTCGCGATCCCCGCCTTGTCCGCCTCGGCCAGCGCCGCGCGCAGCAGCTCGTACACCTTCAGGTGTTCCTTGCCGCGCGGGGCGACGTAGTACGTGCGGGCGAAGTACACGGGCTCCATGTCGGCCAGGTCGACGAAGTCCGAGATCTCGATGGCCTTCGAGCGGCCCGGCGCGATCTCGTCCAGCTCGTCGGGGTCGATGACGATGTACTCGCCCTCGGCGGCCTCGAAGGCCTTGACGATGTCCTTGCTGTCCACTTCCTTGCCGGTGCGCTCGTTGACCCGCCGGTTGCGGATCCGGTCCGCGGTGCCGCGCTGCAACTGGTGGAAGTGGACGGTGTGGTCCTCGGTCGCGGTGTACAGGCCGACCGGCACGCTGGCCAGCCCGAACGTGATCACCCCTGTCCAGATCGCACGAGCCATGCCGTCCCGCTCCGTCCCGCGTGCAACCGACGGCCCGGTGGGGGCCGTGCCTCACCTCCACGCTCGCACCCCGCACCCCGCCCCGCGCGCGGAGAGCGGATACGGAGAGCGGATCGAGAGCGTCCTCACGTGTCCGCCAGCCGGTTGGGCTGAAGCAGGAGCAGCGCGATGTCGTCGGTGTGACGGTTGGTGCGGCGGGTGTGGCGGACCAGGCGGTCCACGAGTTGGTGCAGGGGCAGATCGCTCGACTCGCTGAGGTGCTGTGCGAGGTCGGCGATGGTCTGGGTGATGTCGGTGCCGGGGACTTCCACGAGGCCGTCGGTGTAGAGGGCGAGGAGCGTCTCCGGGCCCAGGGGCAGGGTGGTGAGCGGGTAGGAGGGGGTGCCGAAGCCGAGGCCGAGTGGAGGGCCGGGGCGGACGTCGACGGGATGGGCCCGGTTGTCGGGGTGGCGCAGGAGCGGCGGAGGGTGCCCCGCGCTGGCCAGGGTCACCTGGTGGCGGGCGAGGTCGAGGTGGGCGTACAGGCAGGAGACGAAGCGGCTGGCGTTTAGGTCGGCGAGGTCGCGGTCGGTGCGGGTGAGGACCTGGTCCGGGGCGGCGCCGGCCGTGGCATGGGAGTGCACGGCCATGCGGACCTGGCCCATGAGGGCCGCTGCCGTCATGTCATGGCCCTGCACGTCTCCGATGACGGCCGCGGCGGTGGTGTTGGTCAGACGGATGAGGTCGTAGAAGTCGCCGCCGATGTTCACACCCTGGCTGGCGGGAAGGTAGCGGGCGGCGACCTCCAGACCGGCCACGGTCGGCAGAGCGTGCGGCAGGAGGGTCTGCTGCAGGGCGTGGGCGAGGTTGTGCTTGGCGTCGTAGAGGCGCGCACGGTCCAGGGCCTGGGCGATGAGACCGGCGAGGGGCGTGAGGATGGACCGTTCGGCGGCGGTGAAGGTGTGGGGCCGGTTGTAGGCGAGGAGCAGGCAGCCGATGGGGCGACCGGAACTGAGCAGCGGCAGGAAGGCCCAGGCGTGCTTGTCGCTGATCTGCGGTGCCCTCGGGTAGAGGCGGGCGAGTTCGCCGCGGTTGGCGAAGAACAGGGACGCACCGGTGGCCAGGGCGCGTCCGGCCGGCGTCAGGTCGGCGTCCGTGGGCAGTCCGTCGAACTGCTCGATGAGAGCGGGGTCGTAGCCACGGGAACCGATGATCTGGATACGGCCGGCGTCCGCGGCCGACATGATCATGCCGTGGGCGCCGAAGGCAGGCAGGATCTGGTCGGCGATCAGGTCGACGACGTCCTGGACACCGACGGCCTCCGTGAGTGCCGCTGTCAGGGCCATCAGCAGATGGATCCGGCTCGCCGGCGGAGTGCTGGCGGGGGAGGCCGGCTGGGTGCCGAGGGGCTTGGACGACTGGTCGGGGGTGATGAGGATGCTGGTGCCGCTGTCGTCCGTGTGCAGGCGCAGGTCCAGCCACTGGTCCGGTGGGCGCAGGACGGTGAGGGCGAGGTGCTCCCGGCTGCTCATGGCAGTGCGGTACGCGTCCATGTACGCGATGTTGTCGAGCCACGGAAGTGCTTGCCAAGGCTCGGTTCCCAGCAGTTGCTTCGCCGGTCTGCCCAGCAGACGGGCGGCTGCGGTGTTCACGTAGGTGATGCGTCCGCCCAGGTCAAGCGCGAGAGTGCCGAGGGGAAGGCGCTCCACGAGGTCGGCCGCCGCGAGCTCGGACTGGGGCCTCGGCTCTGCACGGTGCGGATGGACGAAGCGCGGCCGGTCCGGAATGACCGGAGCGGAGGCCTCCGCGTCCAGAACGCGGGCGATACGGCGCGCGCTGACGGCGATCCGGCCGCGCTCGCGGCGGCTGAGGCGGGGGGACCGGTCCGGGGCCCAGATCAGCAGCAGCGCACCCCGGCAGTGCCGGATCTGTTTCAGCGGGACGATCGCGAAGGCGACCTGGTAAGGGATGGTCGCCGCGGCGCGCGGGTACGCGCGGGCCAGCGCCTCCAGGGAACTCACCCAGACGAGTTGCTCGTGGCGAATCGCATCCTGGGCCGGGCCGCGGATGGCGAACGACATCCGCCACCACGGTGCGAAGGCATCGACCGGGAGACCGCACAGCGCGAGCAGACACATGGCGGTCTCGGCCGGGTCCAGCAGGTAGACACCGCCGGACCTGGCACCGGTGCGACGCACAGCCGCCGCCAAGGCCTCACCGAGCGGATCAGCCACCTCCGGCTGCTCACCGGACCCGCTCATGCGGCGCACCACCCAACGCCCATGTTCAGAACGCTAAGCCCGACCTGGCGTGACGGCATGTGGATCAGGTGTCCTGGACCGTGCCGGGCGGCGACGTCAGCGTTCCGAGGCGGCGCCGCAGAAACGGCTCCTGGGACAGCACGGCCCCCACGCTGAGGCCGACGGCGACGGCCACGCACACGATGATCAGCCAGGACAGCAGGACGAAGACCGGGCCCGCGGAACCGTATTCCGCCAGTGCCCGGTTGAGCGCCCGTGGCATGTAGAAGTGCGCGGTCACGGCCAACGCGCTGACCGCGATCGCCGTGATGACCGCCCCCGGCAACAGGGGCGACCAGCGGATGCTGCCGCCGAGCAGAAGGTGCTGGGTCCACCACCACAGGGCTGTCTCGATGGCCAGGATGACCGGGATTCCCAGCCCCAGCCCCAGGCCGAACCCGTTGTGCAGCAGCCCCTGCACGACCAGTGCGCCGAGCCACAGGACGATCCACGCCAGCCACCGCCACGGAGCGACCTTCGCCCCTGACCGGGGCAGCAGCCAGGCCCGTCTGCACAGGCGCTGCAACGCGCGACTGACCGCGGTGGCCGACAGCAGCACCATCAGTGCGCCCACCACGCCGGTCGCCTGGCGCAGATCGTCGGTCGGGGGCTGGAACGCCTGCTCCAACTGATCCTTCGCCTGCCCGTTCAGACCGAAGACGGCACTGACCGCCGAGGTGACCTGTTCCTGCACCGCCGCCGGCGCGTACGCACTCAGCACGAACACCAGGGGAACGGCAGTCAGGAAGCACTGCGCCGCGATGCGGGTGGCGGAGTCGAAGATGCTCACCGACACCATGCGGTCCACGAGCCCCGTGACCACCGGGAAGCGGGTCTCCACCCGCGCGTGGACTGCCTTCAGCCAGGCAGTCAGTTCCCTGGTACGGCCACGCCACCAGGACGCGTGCAGCAGCGAGCGGATCCGCCGGGGGCCGCCGGCCGGGCGGGTTGCGCGGGCGGCACGGTCCGCCCCGGGCCGACTCTGCGGTTCGCCGGAGTCCTCGCCCTCGCCGCCGCGCGGCATCAGTCACCGGCGCGCGGGGAGCCCGGGCATGGTGTCCGGCCCCCTGCTGCCGACGCCACCCGTGCGGAAGTCTCCATCGCGCCGCTCCTTCCCGGTCTCCAGATTGCGCGACCGAGCGGGCCACGGCATTCCGTCGCCCGCCAAGGGGCGGGTACGCGGACGCCGGGGGCGCCGGCCAAGAGATGCGGCGGATCACGGCCATGCCTACGCTCGTGCCGTACGGCGCCTGATGGGATCACCCATGGTCGTGGACCTGCTGCTCATCGCCCTCGCCATCACGCTCGACCCCCTTCCGCTCATGGCGTTCGTGCTGGTGGTGGCATCCGGCAGGGGGTACGGACAGGGGTCGCCTTCATCGCGGGCTGGATGGCGTGTTTCATCGCGGTGATCGCGCTGGTCCTGACGCTGACCGGAGGGCAGCCCCCGGCTCCCAGGTCGCCTCCGTCCACGGCGAACCTCGCGGCCAGGCTCCTGATCGGGGTGTCGCTGATCGGGTACGGCCTCCACCGGCACAGGCACCGACGACCCGGCCACGACCGCGCATCGGAGGCGACGCCCGACGACGCCGGAGCCTCGCCGTCGCGCGGCAAGTCGTCCTCCTTCCTCGCCACCCGGATGGACCGCGGCGCGATCTGGCCGGCGGCGGCGCTGGCCGTCCTCCTCCAGCCGTGGGGACTCGTCGCGGCGGGCGCCGTGACCGTGGTGGAGGCCGACACCTCCCACGGCACGACATGGGTGGAGCTGATCGCGTTCTGCATCGTCGCGACCGTCGGCCTGCTTGCCGTCGAGCTGTACGTCGTACTGAAACCGGCATCGGCCCATCGCCGACTGCTGAGCCTGCGCACCTGGATGGCGGACCACGCACACCAGGCCATCGTGCTCGGCAGCATCACGATCGGCCTGTGGCTGACGGGAAAGAGCGTCTACGAGCCGGCGAGTTGATGTCCCGGACGTCCCGGAAGGACCACTCGCGCGGCGGACCGCCCGGTCCGGGGCGATAGTGGGCGTACCGGAGCGCTCCACCATCACCTCAGGGAGGGAGCTTGACCGCGAAGGTCGACGGCCCCCGGGTCGTGATCGTCATGGGCGTGTCGGCGTCCGGGAAGTCCACCGTCGGCCCTCGCCTGGCCCAGCAGCTCGGCGTGCCCTTCCTGGAGGGCGACGAACTGCACTCCGCGGCCGAGATCGCCAAGATGGCCGCCGGGCACCCCCTCGACGACGCCGATCGCCGGCCCTGGCTGTCGGCCCTCTCCCAGTGGATCCGGTCGGCCGTGTCCCACGGGGGTGGTGGCGTGGTCGCGTGTTCCTCACTCAAGCGCCGCTACCGGGACGAGTTGCGGAGCGCGGGCGAGGGCGCGCACGTGTGCTTCATCCACCTGGCCCTCGATCATCGGCTGGCGGCGGAGCGGATCGCCGGCAGGAAGGGGCACTTCATGCCGCCGGGGCTGCTGGACTCCCAGTTCGCGATCCTGGAGCCGCTGCAGGACGACGAGCCGGGCGTCACCGTCGACGCCGGCGCACCCCGGGAGCAGGTCGTGGCAGCGGCGCTGCGAGCGGTGGCCGAGCCGGACGGATAGCGGGCGCCTCCCGCTTCCCGCTCACAGGAGACCCGGATGGAACTGGTCCACTTCCGCATGGTGATGCCGTCCGCCCTCACCCGGCCGGCCGTCGTCCTGCTCACCTCGCACGGCAGCGTGCTCAATCTCGTCGTCGTGAGGTCGAGCCAGATCCCCGAGGGCGACGCGGTGGAGTGCGACGTGGTGCAGGGCGCCGCCAACGACGTGCTGACGAAGCTGCGCGAAATGGGCGTCGACCGTACCGGTTCGATCGCCGTGGACGGCATCGACATGATGTTCTCGCAGCAGGCTGAGCAACTGGAAGCCGATCAGCCGAGCGCGCTCGTCCACGCGCCGTTGTGGGCCGGCGTCGAGGCGCGCATCCGCTCGGAGGGCACCTACCGGCCGTCCTTCTACCTGTTCCTGGTCATCGCCGGGATCATCGGCTCGGTCGGCATCATGACGAACTCTCAGATCCTCATCGTGGCGGCCATGGTCGTCGGCCCCGAGTACAACGCCATCACCAGCGTCGCCCTCGGTCTCGACCGCCGTAGCCGGCGCAGGGTCCGCGAGGGGGTGCGAGCGCTGTTGGTCGGGTTCTCCCTGGCGATCGTGGCCACGCTGGGATTCGCCGCGGTGGCCCGGGGCTTCGGCCTTCAGTCGGAAGCCTTCGATCTGGGTCTGCGGCCCGTGTCCAACCTCGTTGGCACGCCGAACTTCTTCTCCGTCGCCGTGGCCTTTCTGGCCGGCATCGTCGGAATCGTCTCGCTGACCGAGGCGCGCGGCAGTGCCCTGCTGGGTGTCTTCATCTCCGTCACCACCATCCCCGCCGCCTCGGACATGGCGGTCTCGCTGGCGTTCGGGGACTGGGACCACGTCTGGGGCTCGTTCGTCCAGCTGCTGCTCAACGTGGTCGTCCTCGTGGCCGTCGGGGTCCTCGCTCTCCGTGTCCAGCGGCGACTGTGGCACCGCGCGACCCGACGCGCCGCGGAAGCCGGCCACTAGGGCGTGCCGGACGGATCCTGCCCGGCCCCGCACTCCCGCCGCCCTCGTCCCCGCGCGCCGATCTCCGACCTCCGGCTTAGTCTGAGGCGGGGGGCATTCGGGTGAATCGCACGCCGAGAGGTGGCCTCGATGGACGAGTACCCCCTGATCGAGAACCACGGCCTCCTCGGCGATCTGCAGACCGCCGCACTGGTGACGACCGACGGTTGCGTCGACTGGTTCTGCGCCCCGAGATTCGACTCGCCCAGTGTGTTCGGGGCATTGCTGGACCAAAACAAGGGCGGGCACTGCACGGTCCGGCCGCAGAACGGCGCCTACGCGACCAAGCAGTTGTACTTTCCCGACACGGCAATCCTGGTCACCCGCTTCATGACCGAGGCGGGCGCCGGTGAGGTGATCGACTTCATGCCCGTGACGGGCACGAAGATCACGGAGAGTCACCGGTTGGTGCGCATGGTCCGCTGCGTGCGCGGCAAGATGACCTTCGAGATCGAGATAGCGCCGCGGTTCGACTACGGCCGGCAGGCGCACCGGTTGCACATCACCACGCACGGGGCGGCGTTCGCCGCACAGGACGGCACGACACTCACCGTGCACCCCATCCGCGAGGCCGACGACGAGCGGTTGCTCGACCTGCTCGCCGACCGGCGGGACGCCCTGCACTTCACGCTGACCCTGGAGGCGGGCCAGGAGCGAGGGCTGGCACTGGAGTGGGGTGCCGACGGGCCGCCCAGGGAAATGCGACTGGCCGAATACCATCGGCTCTTCGACGAGACGGTGCGGTTCTGGCGTACCTGGCTGGGCCAGTCGAGCTACACGGGACGCTGGCGCGAAGCCGTGGAGCGCTCCGCCATCACGCTGAAACTGATGACGTTCGCGCCCACCGGCGCCGTGGTGGCCGCCCCGACGGCCGCACTCCCGGAGCAACTGGGCGGGGAACGCAACTGGGACTACCGGTTCACCTGGATCCGGGACGCGTCCTTCTCGGTGTACGCCCTGCTGGGGCTCGGTTTCACCGACGAGGCAAGGGCGTTCATCCTGTGGCTCGCCGACCGGGTCGGGGAGCGGGCCGGACGGCACGGTGACACCGGTCCGCTGAACATCATGTACAAGGTCGACGGCTCCTCCGACCTGGACGAACAGATCCTCGACCACTGGGCCGGCTATGCGGGTTCGGCGCCGGTGCGGATCGGCAACGGCGCCGCCACGCAGCTCCAGCTGGACATCTACGGCGAGGCCCTGGACAGCATCTACTTCGCGCACCGGCACGGTCTGCAGTTGGGGCACCGCGGATGGAACTCCCTGCTGACCAACCTCGACTGGCTGGTCGACCACTGGGACCAGGCGGAGGAGGGCCTGTGGGAGACCCGCGGCGGCCGGGAGGACTTCACCTACGGCCGCGTCATGTCCTGGGTGGCCTTCGACCGTGCCCTGCGGCTCTCCGAAGCGAACGGACGCCCGGGCCCGTCCGAACGCTGGCGCAGGGCACGCGACGACTGCTACGAGCAGGTCATGGCCAAGGGCTGGAGCGAGGAACGCGGGGCCTTCGTCCAGCACTACGGCAGCGAAGTCCTCGACTCCTCACTCCTGCGCATGTCGACGGTCGGGATCATCACACCGGAGGACCCGATGTGGAAGTCGACCCTCGGCGCCATGGAACAGGAACTGGTCAGCGACAGCCTCGTCTACCGCTACAACCCCGACGCGTCCCCCGACGGCCTGCGCGGCTCCGAAGGCACCTTCTCGCTGTGCACGTTCATGTACGTCGACGCCCTGGCACGCGCGGGACGGACCGACAAGGCGCGGCTGGTGCTGGAGAAGATGATGGGGTACGCCAACCACCTGGGCCTGTACTCGGAGGAGATCGACCCGACGGGCCGTCAGCTGGGCAACTTCCCGCAGGCCTTCACCCATCTCGCCCTCATCGACGCGGCCATCACTCTGAACAAGGCACTGGAGCGGGCCTGACGCCGCCCCCGCTTCAACCGGCCGTGTCCACGCGCGGTGCCGGCGCGGGTCCGAGCAGCACGAGCGTGTCGCCCTCCGCGGCCGTGACCGCCCGTGCCTCGGTCGTCGGCTCCAGGCGCCCGTCCGGCCGTACGACGAACAGCGTCTCGTACCCCGGCGGATACGGGGCCGACGCGGGCTGTACGTGGAAGCGGGCGCCGCGTGCATGGCGGTCCGCGACGGTGTGGCGGACGAGTTCGCGGCCGAAGAGGATCTCTCCGGAGGTGTAGGGGGCGACCACGCCCCGGGTGTCCGGCGGTGGGCCCACCCGGTAGACGGGGCCGTCGACGCTGTCCCGCAGGACGACCGAGACGAGCGCGTTGAAGTCGTCGTCGTCCGTGAGGAGGAAGACCGACGTGATGCCTTCCAGGCGGGCCTGCGGATCGGTCGCCACGGCCATGAGTTCCCCGGCTGCCTGCTCGATGCCCGCCGCGTCGATCCGGGCCCGCCCCTGGGTGGATCCGGCCCACATCAGCACGTCCAGCCCGGCCGTGCGCAGCGCCCGGGCGAGGTCCACGACCCACGGGCCGTCGCCCAGCAGCAACGGCCGGAAACGCGCGGTGCGTACGACGTCCAGCTTGGTGGCCACGGGCTTCGCGGTGAGTCCGTAGACGAGGACCGTGCCGACGATCACCAGGAAGGTGACCGGGAGGATCTTGTCCGCGTCCCGCAGACCCTCGCCGGTGAGCGCGGCGGAGAAGGTCGTGGCGGTGGAGGCGGCGACGATGCCGCGCGGCGCCATCCAGCCGATGAAGGCGCGCTCCCGGCCGGTGAAGTCCGTCCTGAGGGTGGACAGCAGCGCAATCACCGGCCTGACGAGCAGGACGAGCGCCGCGACCAGCACGACGGTGGGCAGCAGCACCGGAACGAGCGACTCGGGCGTCACCGAGGCCGAGATGGCGACGAACAGCAGACCGATGATCAGCTGGATCAGCGTCTCGAAGAACGGCCGGCGGACGGGCATGTCGAAGCCCGGCAGGTTCGCGGCGACGAGGCCGATGACGATCGCGGCGATGAGCCCGGTGTCGTCGTACACCGCGTCGCAGCACGCGGCCACCACCACGACGACGGCGAACTGGGCGAGCGTACCGAGGGTCTCACCCAGGCGGAGCAGCCGGAGGGTGAGCCACAGCAGCACGGCCCCGACCACGCCGCCCGCCAGCCCGACGGCGATGCTGCCCAGGAACGAGCCCACCCGGAAGTGACCGGTCCGCAGGCCGCCGGCGACGATGGAATGGAAGACGACGGCGCCGAGGATGCCGCCGACGGCGTCGATGAGGGAGCCCTCCCAGACCAGCACACGCCGCACCTTGTCCGACGGCTTGACGTGCTCCAGCAGCGGACCGACGACGGTCGGCCCGGACACCACGAGGATCGCCCCGATCATGCTGGCCACGGCCGCCGGAACGCTGAACAGGGCCGGCCCCACGGCCATCACCGCCGCCCAGGTGAGCACCACTTGGAACACCAGGAGCCGGATGACGGTGTTGCGGGTCGCGCCTTTGAGCAGGCGCATGTCCAGCCCCAGCCCGGCGTCGTACAGGATGAGCGCCACCGACAGCGACACCAGCGACGAGAAGTCCTCTCCGACGAGCTGGTCGGGGTGGACGATGTCGGTGAGGGCTCCCGCGGTGAACCCGGCCGGCAGGAGCACGATCAGGGCCGGGATCCGCAGCCGGCCGGCCAGGATCTGGGAGCCGACGGCGAGGGCCACGACCAGGGCGAGCCCCAGCAGGATGTCGTCCTCGCTCACCGTGCCCTCACCCTTCGCAGCGGGGCTCAGCCGTCGTCACCGGCACCGAGCCGCAGATCGGTGTCGGTGAGGCCCTCCAGCTCCCCGTGGGTGTCCAGCCAGTACAGGAGGACGACCGCGGGCATGACGAGCACGACGGCGACGAGGGTGACCACCCCCAGCCAACGCAGGGTCGTGTCCGCGCCCGCGCCCTCCGCGATGGTCAGGGAGGTCGGGACGAGGTACGGCCGCTGCGCCAGGCCCCAGGCGATGACCGCGGACGCCACGACGCCGACCGCGGTGACCCGCGACCAGGCCCCGGACGGGCGGATCAGCAGCCAGGCGGTGGCCAGGGTGCTCACCGCCGCCACGATCACGAACACGAGTCCCGCGCCGTGCGTGAGCCCGTGCCACACGTGCGCCGCGTCGTCGTGCGCGACGATCAGCGTCACCACCGACAGAGCGGCGACGGCGGCCAGGGCGGCCAGTGCCCGCCGCCGGAAGTAGCCCTCCAGGTCCGGCGCTTCGAAGCGCCGGGCGTCCGCGGCGAGGAACACGGCGCCGAGCAGGGCGGTGGTCGCCACGGCGAGCACGCCGAACAGCACCGGGGTGGGGTGGGCCCAGGCGTGGTCCGAGGGCTTGGCGTCAGCGGTCACCCGACCCGACGCCACACCGCCTGCCGCGGCGCCGAGGAAGAACGGCGTCAGGAGCGAGGAGACGGCGAACTCAGCGCCGTACAGGCGCCGTCCGGCCAGCCGCCGGGCGGGCTTGCGCAGCGCGAACCCCGCACCGCGCAGGACCGTGCCCACGACGGCGAGTGCGAGCGGCAGCCACATCGACTGGAACAACTGCTGGAAGAGGACGGGGAAGCCCGTCCACATGATGACGAGGACGAAGATCAGCCAGACGTTGTTGACCTCCCACACGGGCGCCATCGCATGGTCGATCAGCCACCGGGGCCGCTTGCCGCGCTCCGCTCCGCCCGCGATCAGGTCCCAGAACCCGGCTCCGTAGTCGGTGCCGCCCGCGCAGGCGTAGGCGGCGATCGCGAGCAGCAGGACGACGGCGATGACATCGGCGATCACGGCCGGCCCTCCGTGGACGAGGGCGGTCCGTCACCGCCGGAGGGCGGCGCAGCGCCGGACGGGACCGGGGGACGCGGCCCGTAAGGGGTGTGCGTCTCGGGCGCCTCCGCAGCCGCCCGCGCCCCGGTTCCCGCCCTGTCCTCCTCGTCGGCGAGCCGCCAACGGGTGCGCATCCGCAGCAGGATCGCGAGGAACGACCCGAAGATGAACACGTACACGACGACGACCAGGCCGAACATGGTCCACAGCGTGCTGGACCGGGTCGAGGTGACCGCTTCGGCGACCCGCATGTTCTCGTAGACGATCCACGGCTGGCGCCCCACCTCCGTGGTGATCCAGCCGCATTCGACGGCGACGACGGAGGCCACGCCGGCCACGGCTGCGCACCGGTAGAACCAAGGGGAGGCGGGCAGTCGACGGCGGCGCCACCAGATCAGGGCGTACCACAGGGCGAGCGCCACGAGCAGCGAACCGATGCCGACCATGGTGTCGAAGGCCCAGTGGGCGATGGTCGCCTGGGTGGCGTTCGGCCGCTGGTCGGCGGGGACGGAGGTCAGCCCGGTCACCCGGGTGTCGGGACTGAAACCGGCGAGGATGGAGTCGAATTGCGGAATCTTGATGCCGCCGGAGATGCTCCCGTCCGGATGCAGTCGGCCGAACAGGTACTCCGGCACGTGCGTGTCGGTCTTCCAGACGATCTCCATGGCGGCGAACTTCACCGGCTGCTTGTGGAAGACCTGCCGGGCGATGGAGTCGCCCAGCATGAACTGCACCGGCGTGCACACGGCGGCGACCGTGAACGGGATGGCGAAGCCGAGCCGGTGGTAGCGGTCCCGGCGACCGCGCAGCCAGCCCACGGCGTAGACGCCGGCCACGACATAACCGGCCGTCACCAGCATCGCCACGACGAAGTGCCAGTACTGCGGGCCGAACATCGGCGTGAAGATCGCCTTCCAGATGTTCACGTCGACGGGGTTGCCCGCGGAGTCGAGGCTGAAGCCACGCGGCGTGTTCATCCAGGAGTTGGCCGCGAGGATCCCGAAGGCGCCGAGCAGGGCCGTGGCGGGCAGCGGCAGAGCGAGCAGGAAGTGGGTCCGGGCCGGGAGGCGTCGCCAGCCGTACAGGTAGATCGCGATGAGGACGGCCTCCAGGAAGAAGGCCCACGCCTCGACGCCGAACCCGATGCCGAAGACATCGCCCCACCTGCCCATCAGGCCCGGCCAGAGCAGCCCGAACTCGAAGGACAGCACGGTTCCGGTGACCACTCCGATCGCGAACTGGACCGCCATCACCGCCGACCAGCGGCGCGCCAGCAGCAGCGCCGTACGGTCGCCGCGGCGCAGCCCGTAGCCGTGCAGGATGAGCGTGATCAGCGGCAGGGCCACACCCAGGGGCACCAGGATGATGTGGGACGCCAGGGTGAAGGCCATCAGGGATCTGGCCGGCAGCATCTGCGCCGGCGCGTCCGCCAGCACCTGCAAAGTGGTGTGCATATGTGGGTTCCGTCCGGGGGCCGTCGTGCGTGCGCTGTCAGCCGCCGGTGGCGAAACCGGGGAAGAGGGTCATCCCGCCGTCCACGTACAGCGTGGCGCCCACCACGTAGTCCATGAGGTCGGAGGCGAGGCCGACGGCCGCGTGCGCGATGTCCTCCGGGTCGCCGACGCGGCCGTAGGGAATCAGCTTGAGGAGGTCGTCGCGGGCCGCGGCCGTCTCCCAGGCACTGCGGTTGATGGGGGTCGCGATGGCGCCCGGGGCGATCGCGTTCACGCGGATCTTCTTCGGCGCGAGTTCCTGGGCGAGCGTCTCCATCATCATCTGCACACCGCCCTTGGACGAGGCGTAGTTGACGTGCCCGGCCCACGGGATGACCTGGTGCACGGAGCTCATGCAGATGATCTTGCCGGCCGCGCGCGACACCTCCGGGACGACGCCGCGCCGCAGGAACTCCTTGGTGGCCTCCCGGGCGCACAGGAACTGCCCCGTCAGGTTCACGTCGATGACCTTCTGCCACTGGGCGAGGCTCATCTCGGGGAACGCGGCGTCGCGCTGCAGGCCGGCGTTGGCGACCAGGATGTCGATCGTGCCGAACTCCTCGACCATCCGGTTCGTCATGGCGACGACCTGGTCCTCGTTGGAGACGTCCGCCTCGTAGGCCGCCGCCCGCACACCGAAGGACTTGATCTCCTCGACGACCTTCTCTGCCTCGTCGCGGCCGGCCACGTAGTTCACCACCACGTCGGCGCCCGCCCGGCCCAGAGCCACGGCCGTCGCCTTGCCGATGCCGGAGTTCGCGCCGGTCACCAACGCCTTCTGACCCTTGAGCAGGTGAGCGGGGATCACGTCGCGGGGCGCGCCCTCGGGGGAACTCACGATGACTGTCTCTCCATTGCGTGGCCGGATCGCCCGGGCCGTGGCCCGGAGGTCAAGGGGTCACACAATCACCGCGGGCGCGCGGCGGCGCGTGGCACGAGCCGGTGTTGGGCCGACCGGCTCAGGAACTTCGCCCGCCCGAAGGCGAGTCGCCGGGCCCGCTCAACCCAGGCGTTCCAGGAGGTGATCGCCCACCCGCATGGCGTTCGCCATGGCCGTCAGGGACGGGTTGACCGCCCCGATGCTCGGGAAGAAGCTCGTGTCGACCACGTACAGGTTGTCGACGTCGTGCGCCTTGCAGTGGACGTCCAGGGCGGAGGACGCCGGGTCGGTGCCGAAGCGCACCGTTCCCGCCTGGTGCGCGGTCGCCCCGATGGGCATCCCCTTGTGCAGGTAGATGCTGTGCGACAGCAGGTGGTGCTCGTGCATACCGAGATGACCGAGCATGTGCTGGAGCTTGTGCTGCAGGCGCTTCAGCCCGGCCGTGTTGTTGTTCTCGTCGAGGGTCAGGCGGATACGGCCGTCGTTCTCCAGCGTGACCCGGTTGTCCGGCAGGGGCAGGTCCTCCCCGCACAGCCAGAAGTCGACCGCGTGATGGGCCAGCACCTCGAAGGGCATGTCGGGAGCCACCGCCCCGGCCCAGCGCGGGGCCTCGCCGTGGATCTGCTCGGCATCCGACTTGCCGAGCATCTGGATGCCGCCGAGCGGATACTCCCAGTCGTCCGCGCCGAGGTACCAGTCGTGCAGCGCGAGCGTCTTCTGGAACTGGGTGTCGTTGGGCTCCTTCGACACGGCCATCAGGGCGAGGTTGTTGTGCCGCATGTAGTGGCGGCCGACCACGTCGGAGCGGTTCGCCAGCCCGCCCGGGTGCCGGTCGTTCGCCGAAGCGAGCAGCAGCGCGGCCGAGTTGACCGCTCCGCACGCCACGACCACGATGTCGGCCTCGAAGCGGGCCTCCTGCCCGTCTGCGAGCGTGGCGACGACCGCGGAGACGCTGCGCCCCGTCGGGTCGGTGTCGAGGCGCGTGACGTGGGCGTTGGTGATCATCTCGACGTTCGGTTGCTGCAAGGCCGGTTCGACGCAGACCACTTGGGCGTCGGACTTGCCCCGGACCAGACACGGGAACCCGTCGACCCGGTTGCAGCGGATGCAGGCGCTGAAGTGGGTCGCCCCGCCGTTCGCGTCCTGGGTGAGGTCGACCCCGATGGGCAGGTGGAAGGGGTGCAGGCCCTGCTTCTCCAGGTCGTCGCTCAACTGCTGGATACGCGGCTCGTGTTCGACCGGAGGATGGGCGTACTGCTCGCTGTACGGGCCCTCCCAGGGGTCCTCGCCGTGCCGGCCGTGTACCCGGTAGAGGCGCTCCGCCTGGGTGTAGTACGGCTCCAGGTCCTCGTACCGGATTGGCCAGGCGGGGGAGAGGCCGTCGTGGTGGCGCAGCTCCCCGAAGTCCTCGGGCCGCAGCCGGAACAGGGCCGCACCGTAGAACTTGGTGTTGCCGCCGACGTAGTAGTTCACCTCGGGCGGGAACTCGTTGCCGTGCTTGTCGAGCCAGAACTCCGGGGCCCGGTACTTGCCCTTGACGAACACGGCCGTGGAGTCCCAGTTGTCGCGCTCGCGCGGGAGGTAGTCACCGCGTTCCAGGATCAGGACCCGTTTGCCCGACGGGGCCAGCCGGTGGGCGAGCGTTCCCCCGCCGGCTCCGGTGCCGATGATGATGACGTCGTACTGGGGCGAGTCGCCCATGACGACCACCGTCCTTGGCTGGGGTGGTCTCCCGCCGCGGCGGTGACCCGGACACGTCTGGGGCCCTCTTCGAACGTATACGGACCCCGCAGATGCGGCATCCGCAGGGGAACCCGCCCCGGCCGCTCACAGAACGGCGATCGGGTTCACCGGCGAGCCGGTGGCGGACGGAAGCCGCAGCGGGGCGACCACGCACAGGAACTGCGAGCGCGACGCCCCGGCGCAGACCTCCGCGATCTCTTCGAGGTCCAGCCAGTCCAGCAGATGCAGTCCCATGGCGTTCACGGCCAGGACGTGCACGGGGTAGTCGACGCCGGTCACCGCGCTCGGTGCCGCGTCGTTGTTGCCGTCCGATCCGAGTACGGCGACCCCCCGCTCGGCCGGGAAGCGCATCGCCTCCGGATGCAGTCCGGCCCTGGCCTCGGCCGGGTCCCAGGCGCCGAGACTCCGTCGCCGGCCGCGATGCCCCACGCGCACGAACAGCAGATCACCCGGGCCGACGGTGACCCCCTGTGCGGCCTCGGCGGCCTCGAGGTCCTCGGCGCTCACCTGCTCACCGGGCTCCAGCCACGGGACGCCCCGCAGCCGGGGGATGTCCAGCAGCACACCGCGCCCCACGATGCCGTCCCGCACGAGGTCCAGCGTCAGCGCACCGGCGTGGTCCGGCGTCACCTTGCTCGCCGGGACACCGCCGTAGAGCTCCCCGTCGAACATGACGTGACAGAGCGCGTCGAGGTGGCTGTCGGTGTCGCCGTGCACGTTCATGGCGAACCGGTCGCGGGCGAAGTGCAGCCCGTGGGCGGTGGACTCCTGTGCCGTCGGGGCGACCATGCGGTGGGACGCGGGCTGCGGATTGTCGGGCCCCGGCGTGGTCTCGATGGGTGCGGCAAGCGAGACGGTACGCCCGGTACGGACCTCGCCGACGGCGGCGACGACCCGCTCGGGCGTGAGCCGCCAAAGCGCTCCGCGGGGACCACCGGTGCCGTCCGCCTGCTCACGCAACCTGCGGTACAGGGCCCGGAAGGCCGCCTCGGACATGCGCTCCGGCGCCGAGGCCCGCGGACGCGAACTCATCGCGACCGAAGGCCGAGCCCGGCCGGGCTCCGCTGAGCGGTGAGCTGGACGAGCACTGCGAGCGCGGTGCGCTTTCGGCGATCGGCCATGTGAGCTCCTTTCCACGGTGGCTCCCGGCCCCGTCAGGCGCCCTCGGCGCGGTCACCCGGTGCGCCGGGTGACCGGTCGGTCGGGGGCCCGTCCGGTGGGCCGGAGCTCGGGTGGGCCGGGGGGTCGGCCGGTGCGGGGGCCGGCTTGCCCAGGGGTGGGACGGGACGGCCCGGGGGGAGCAGTTGGGCCGTCACGAAGCCCACCACCGCCGCGAGCAGCACCACGGGAGTCATCGCTCCGCTGCCCATGAGCAGCACGACCAGCACGGCACTGCTCACCGGCAGTCGCAGCGCGGCCGCGGCCGAGGCCGCCATGCCCGCCGCCAGGCCGGGCACGACTCCCAACCCGGGCAGGGGTGCCAGCAGGACGCCCAACGCCGCCCCCAGGAACAGTGCGGGGAAGATGGGACCGCCGCGCAGGCTGCCCAGGCACAGCGCGTACGCCGCCCCCTTGCACAGCAGCACGGCGATCAGAGCCCCGACGCCCCAGGAGTGGGGGTCCTCGGCGAGCTTGGCCAGCGTGGCCTGGCCGGAGGACGCCACGTCCTCCGGTGACCGGTCGACGGCCAGCGTGTAGACCGTGCCGCACGCCCCGGCGGCCAGGGCGCAGACCGTCGTATGGACGACGGTCCGCTTTGAGACGAACACCGCGGCCAGGCGCCCGGTGTCCAGGATCAGGTGCACAGCGATTCCGATCGCGACGGCCATCGGAATGGTCCAGAGCACGTCCCCGGCGTCGATGCGGGGCGTGGGCACCCCCAACTTGAGCGTCAGGTTGCCGATGGACAGGCCGGTCCAGCGACCGAACCCGGTGAAGACGAGCGAGCCGATCCCACTGGACAGGAGCGCCGGCAGCATGACGGCGAACAGCCGCGGCCCGCCCACTCCGGCCACCTCTATGAGGATCACCGCTCCGACCAGGGGGTTGCCGAAGATCGCCGGAAGCGCGGCGGCGGCGCCGGCCGCGGCGAGGAGTGCCGTGTTCTGCGCCGTGACCGGGGAGCGCGCCAGTTGCCCGAAGAGCAGGGCCAGACCGCCGCCGAGCGCGATCAGTGGGGCTTCGGGGCCGAGGGTGGCACCCAGTGGCAGGCTGGCCAGGGCCGCCAGGATGACGCCCGGCAGGGTGACCGGGGGCTGTCCCGCGGCGTGGAGGCCCGCGGCGGGAATGTGACCGCCGGCGCCCGGCAGATACCGGACCACGAGACCGACGGTGATGCCGGCGAGCGTCAGCAACGGCAGCGGCCACCACCACGGAGGGGTGTCCCAGCCCAGCCCCGAGGGCAGGTCGGCCCACAGCAGGTGCTCAAGTTCGTGCAGCGCGGCCAGGAACCAGAACGCGGCCAGGGAGACCGGGATGCCGATCAGCGCGGAGAAGACGAGCGCCTTTTGGTAGGCCGGTGTGCGCAGCAGCTCACGCAGCCGGTCGGCCTCTTCCGGCTGCGTTCCGGTGGCGGGCGCGGCCGAGGGTCCCGGCTCAGGCACGGCCCCGTTCCCCCCGCGTCAACCGAGGACCTGGCGCTTCTGGGCCGCGAATTCCTCGTCCGTGAGCACGCCCTGGGCCTTGAGGTCGCCGAGCTGCTTCAGCTGGTCGATCTTGCTGGTCATCTCGTCGGCGGCCGACGGCGGACCGGCGGGCGCGGGCGCGGCGGGCGTCGGTGCGACGTCCTGCTGGTAGGCCACCTGCCGTTCGGGATCCTGCTGGGCCCACCGGCCCGCCTGCCGCCGTGAGACGCGGTTCGACACGGCCGTGGCCGTCCCCGCGACGACGGCGGTGCGGGCGACGCCGCGAAGGAGTCCTGGCATGTCACTCATCTCCCCTGTGATCCGTGGGTGGTGTGGCGCCGGCCGGTGTGGCACCGAGTGGTGTGGTGCTGCGATGGCGGCATCGGTCCCCCTAGGGCGCCGCCGTCGCCTCGGCGGCCTCCAGCGACGCCAGCAACGCGGCCACGGGGATGCGCCCACTGGCCACCACCTCGGCCCCGCCGCGCCGCAGCGCACGGGCCAGGGGGGCGGCCCAGACGTTCTCGTACACGACGACGGCGGCGGAGTTGCCGGCCTCCAGCGCGGCACCGGCGTCATCCAGGTCGCCCTGGTCCAGCAGTCCTGACGAGGCTCCCTCGAACACGGTCAGGTCGACCTCGTCCCCCACGTTGCGGAGTTCCACCAGGTCGACGGAACCGTCGGTGCCCTTGTGGATGAAGACGAGGTCGAGGATGCGGATGACGCCGCCCTCGACCAGGTCGACGAGCAGGGGCAGCCCCTCACCCGTCATACGGCTGCCGGGGAACTCGACGATCAGGTAGTCGACGGGCCCCATGTCCCCGATGTCCTGGTGCATGGCCACTCCTCAGAGGTGGGTACGGGCCCGGGCACACTTCGTCGGACGTCGGTCGCCCGCTGCGCAGCCGGAGGATCAGACCCTCCAGCCATTGCAGCACTCGGCCCGGCGCCCTGCATGTTCACGGGGCGCCAGGGTTGCCCGGCGTCCGACCGGATCCCCGGCCGATGTCAGGTTTTGACGCTCACCGTCTCGTCGGGCATCCGTGTCGTCTGCCCGCCCGGTCCGCGTCCGGCGTAGTGCATGGCGATGCAGGCCCCCAGGTACAGCGCGGCGACGACCAGCAGCAGCGCCTGATAGCCCGTCATCAGGGCCAGGTACTCGAGTGCGCCCCCGGTCAGCGCGCCCAGCAGATTCGCGCCGAACGCCGACGTCGGGTCGGCGGCCTGCGCGAGCCGGTCCGAGAAGATGAGGTTGGCGCAGAAGATGGGCGCGAAGGCCAGGGCGATGGCGGCGGCCAGCCGGCCCGCGGTGGGCAGGGAGAGCACGGCCTGCGGCGGGACGAGAAAGGCCACCGCGAGAGAGCCGAAGAGCATCAGCTGCAACACCAGCATGTTGACCCGCCGCAACCTGCGCCGCACCTCGACCGCGGCCAGGACGGAGAGCAGGACACCGAAGAAGACAAGGGCGTTGACCAGCCAGGTTGTGCCGAAGTACAGCGCGAAACCGATCACGTTCTTCGTTTCGAGCAGCAGGAAGGCCGCGCCCAGCAGGAACATGTCGAAGTAGCGGAACGTGCTTCGGATGCGGACCCCGGCCAGGCGCACCGACAACAGCGTCACCAGCAGGATCGCACCCAGGGCGCCCAGATAGATCGTGGGGATGGTCCGGTGCAGCAGATACGGGAACGGGTGGTCGTCGGTCGCGGCCGCCGGGACGGGGCCGCTCGGCTGCCAGGTCTGCTTGCAGGACTGGTCGGCCGAGGTCATTCCGGCCACCAGCACGGCCGCGTTCCGTTTGAACGTCGTCATGCAGGGGGCGTGGCCGTAGAGGTCGTCGAGGTCGCCGGCGAAGCGGTCGACCAACCAGCTCTTGCGGTAGTAGTTGTACATCGCGAACGCGCCGTCCGGCGTCAGGTGATCGCGGGCCGCTTCGAACGCCTGCCGGGTGAAGAGGTAGCTCTCCAGCCGCAGGTTGCTCGCCCCCGACACCAGGGTCAGGGAGTCCGGCAGCGCCAGGATGATGAGGTCGTACTTGGCGTTCGTCCGCTCCAGGAACGCCCGACCGTCGTCGATGTGGACGTGCACCCTCGGGTCGTCGTACGGCCTGGCGGGGTGCAGCTCCGCGCCGATCTCCTGGAGGCGGGGGTCGATCTCGACCGCGTCCACGCGCTGTGCTCCGTGCGCCAGTGCGACGGCGACGTCGTTGCCGTTGCCGGCTCCGATGATCAGCACGCGCTTGTGCGGGTTGCGGGGCGTCTGGTCGTACGCCTGCCGATAGGGCGAGTTCTCCCGCATCAGCACCGGGAGCGGCGCGGTGCTCTGGTGCGGGACACCGTTGGCGGAGATGTAGTACGTCCGCGTGGTGGTCGGCGAGGACTTCAGCTCGATCTTGTAGTACGGCGACCAGGAGATGCCTGCCGTCGTCGACTCCAGGAACAGCGCGGCGACCATCGCCGCGAGGGGGACACCGTAGAAGAGGGTGTTGCGGCGGCCACCGAGGATCAGCAGCGCCACGGCCGCGAGCACGCCCCACACCACCGAGGGGGCGCGCAGCCAGGACAGTGCGGCGAAGGAGACCGAGCCGGTGATGCTGCCGAGCAGGTCGTAGCGGTAGGCGTCGAGTGAGGGGAGTTGGCGGAAGAGGTCGGCGGTGATCTTGCCGATCCCCGCCATGATCACCGCGGTCAGCAGGAAGATCGCCGGCAGCGTCACCCACTGGGGGAGGCCGGTGGTCTTCACGGCGGTGAAGTAGATGACCTCACTGCTGCTCTGACGTACTTGGACCGGATACGTGCGCACGAGGATGACGAGCAGAGCCAGGGGGATCGGGGTCCAGCGTTTGAGCCACTGTCCGCGCGCGGCGGGGAGCAGGAAGCCGATGCCGATACCGAGGAACGATCCCAGCAGGATGAAGTTCGAGAAGTAGCTGAGATGGACGACGTTGGCGCCTGCCCATCTGATCAGCGCCAGCTCTACGAAGAGCATGGTGGTGCTGGCGAGCACCAGTCTCCAGCGCACCGAACTTACCTTTTGTCCGGAATCCGTCAGCTTCATGCCGGATTACGGTGCCATTTCCGGGTCGACGAGTCGAGATGCCTTGCCGGTGGGAGCCGCGGACATTGAGGCGGACACCGCGCAGGAGCACTGTGGCGAGCAGCGGGACGTCAGACGTGTTCGAGTAGGCGCTCCAGCGGCCGGGGCACACGATCGAGGTCCAGGTGCGCGACCAGCGACTGCGCGTAGAGCGCCTTGCGACCGCTGTGCGTGCCCATGAAGCGCCGGAGTTGGTGCTCGACGGGCCGTTCCCGCTGGGCCGGCTGGTTCCGGAAGGTCTGGAAGGGGCGCCACTCGCCCTGGGTCTCGATGACCTCTTGCACGGTCCCGGCGCCGAGAGCGCGGATCAGCTCGTCCTCCAGGTCGGCGACACACACGTAGAACCCGAGTGTCTCCAGCCCGGCGTGCGTGAGACCGGACCCGAGCCCGACCCGCTCCAGATGGCGCCGGAAATGCCGTTCCTCACCGACGTCGCAGAGACCGGCCAGCGGCAGACCGAGCCCCGGCGGACCGCACACGTCCAGGAAGTGCCCGATGTTCGTCGCACCTCCGAGCGGCACCACCGCGACGCCCTCCGCGCCGAGGTCACGGCCGTGCCGCGTGGCCAGCGCTTCGAGCGCGACCTGGTCACTGCTCCCCTCGACGAGCACGACCGTCCGCACCTGGCCGCCGGCCAGCTCCCGCGCCGTCACAGCGGCCGTACCTGCCCCCGCTCCGCCGGCCGCCCAAGCGACCACCGCGCGGCGCCATCGCGTCAACTCGTCCACGGAACCTCGCTTCCCCGACGCCATCGTGGCACGGCGGAGATCCTGTCCGCGCGGACGTTTTCCCGTGGGCGCGTAATTCCGTCGCGCCCCGCACACTTGAGCCGTTAGCCTCCGGCTGAGGCGCAGCGAGGTGCGTTTCCTCGAAGGGGGCCCGGCATGGACACCGGTGGCGTGCGGACCGACCGATTCGGCCTTCTGCTCGACCAGTTCGACCGCGCAAGGGAAATGGCCGAGGTACGGCTCACGGGACTCGGCGACGAGGAGTACCTGTGGGAACCGGCACCCGGCTGCTGGTCGATCCGGCGCCGGGGCGAGGCGACGACGCCGAGAGCGTTCGGCCCGGGGGAGTGGCTCCTCGACCAGGGCGCCCCGGACATCCCCTCCAACGAGTACGCCGAGGTCGCCCGGCAGGTGGCAGGCGGCATGTCCGTGGCCAAGATCGCCGAGGACTGGAGCGTGAGCATCGAGCGCGTCGAGCAGATCCTCGCCCACAGCGGCCCGACCGAGCCGGACGAGACGCCGATCACCACGATCGCCTGGCGGCTGGGCCACCTGCACTACCAGTTCGCCGGCCAGTGGGAGTGGACCTTCGGCCAACGGCGTCAGGACCCCAAGCTGATGGTCGACTTCAGCCCGTCCGCCGCCCTGACGCTCGACCGCTTCTGGGCAGTGCTCGACCGCTGGCGCGAGAGCGTCGGCACCATGACCGACGAGCAACTCGACACGCTCGGCTTCTCCCAGTACCCCTACGGCTCCGACCCCGACGAGCCGTTCATCTCCGTCCTGTCGGGTGCCAACCTCGAGCTGATCCACCACATGGCCGAGATCGCGCTCCTGCGAGACCTGTGGCGGGCCGGCTTCACCGCGTCGGCGTGAGACCTGTGACCCCTGCGTGATCACCGTCCCGTATTCTCCGCCTGTTCAAGGCAACGGGGACGCGGTACCGAAGGCGGGGGACGGGACGATGACGATGACGTATCGGCGTGCAGTGATACCGGCGTTGGTCGGAGGGGTGCTGCTGACGGCGCTGCTCTGGTGGGCGGGGGCGAGTGTTCACGCGCTGGAACTGCCCGGTGCCGACGGCGTGCTGGGTGGGCAAACCGCCGTGGGACTCCAACAGTGGCTGGCACCTTGGGCGTACGATCCTCCGGCCTCGCTCCAGTACGGCGACCGCTACCGCGAGTTGTACGGCACCGCGCTGCAGATCCGCTTCGGCGCGGCCTTCGCCTTCTTCGTGCTCGGCGCGCTGCTCCTGGTCCGCCGGCTGCCGCCGGTGCGGGGCCGGATCACGGCCGCGTTGCTTGCGCTGTGGGCCTGGGGTCTGGTGGCCGGGACCCTCGCGGTGACTGTCTCGGCGCCGTGGCTGATCGCCGCATGGGGGCACGGCAGTTACCGTTTCCTGCCGCAGTTGGCGAGTGTGGGCGCCTCCGGGCGGCAGATCCTCGTCGTGACCGCGCTGGTCGCGGCGGCGGGCACGGTGCTCGCCGCCCGGGTCGCCGACAAGGGGACCGAGCCGCCGGCACCGGAGGCCGTGCCGGCGCGCGCCGCCCGCCTGGCCGCCACCGTCGGGACCGCGGTGATCGCGCTGTCCCTGGTGGTGCTGTCGTACCAGCGGGTCGCCGCCGCCATCCAGACGGCCGCCGTAGGCGGTGGGCTGCTCTCCGAACCGGGCGACCTGCTGCGCCAGTGGCTGTTGCTGGGCGCCTGGTCGGGCCCCTCGGGGGCGGCTCTCGGTGACTGGCTCGTGGTCCGCCTCGCCGATGTGCTGTTGCTCGCCGTGGTGTGGTGGGCGCTACGGCGGTTGCCGGCGCTGCTCACCCGGGCCACGGTCCCGGCGATGGCGGTGGCCACGGTCTGCGCGACCGTCCTGGGGCTGCTGGCGAGCCAGTTGCTGCGGATCGCGACGGACAGGACGGGCATGAACTACGGGCTGCTGCAGGCGTTCGCCGGCCTGGGCGGCGGCGTCCCGGCCGCACTCACCTTCGGCCTGGCGGCGGGAGCCGCGGCGGCCGTGACCCTGAGGCTGGCCGCCGCGCGACGCGTCGGTGAGACAGCGGAGGCCCCGGTCTCCGCGTAGGCCGGCGGCACAGGCGGCACAGGCGGCACAGGCAGCACAGGCGACATCGGCGGCACAGGCGGCGCGAGCAACGTCAGCGACCGTAAGGGGAGTTGACGGCCCGTCGAGTGCCGCCGAATGCGTCTCCCACCCGCGGACCGGTGTGCCGCGCCAAGCCCCAACTCATTGACAGGTCCATACCAGGGCGCGATTCTGAGAGCGCTCTCAGAAGCGTCCTGATCGACCGGAGTCGAACGGAGACAGAGCATGCTGCGCACACTCAAACGCAGAGCCTCGGCCGTGGGGCTGACCCTCGCCACGGTCCTCACCGGAGGGCTGCTCACGGCAGGCGCGCAGTCGCCGGCCCAGGCCGCGGTCCCGGCGACGATCCCCCTGAAGATCACCAACAACTCCGCCCGCGGCGAGCAGGTGTACATCTACAACCTCGGCACCGAACTGTCGACCGGACGGCAGGGCTGGGCCGACGCGGGCGGCACCTTCCACCCCTGGCCCGCGGGCGGCAACCCGCCGACCCCCGCACCCGACGCCTCGATACCGGGGCCGGCGGCAGGCCAGTCGACGACCATCCGAATGCCGAAGTTCTCCGGCCGTGTGTACTTCTCCTACGGCCAGAAGCTGGTGTTCAAGCTCACCACCGGAGGCCTGGTCCAGCCCGCCGTACAGAACCCGACGGACCCCAACCGGAACATCCTGTTCAACTGGTCCGAATACACACTCAACGACTCCGGCCTGTGGATCAACAGCACACAGGTCGACATGTTCTCCGCGCCGTACGCCGTCGGAGTGCAGCGCGCCGACGGGAGCACGGCCAACACCGGCCGGCTCAAGCCCGGCGGATACAACGGCTTCTTCAACGCCCTCAGAGGACAGCCCGGAGGCTGGGCCAACCTCATCCAGACGCGACCCGACGGGACCGTGCTGCGCGCCCTGTCGCCGCTGTACGGACTGGAAACCGGCGCACTGCCGGCCTCCGTCATGGACGACTACATCAACCGCGTCTGGCAGAAGTACTCCACCTCGACCCTGACGGTCACGCCGTTCGCCGACCAGCCGGGCACCAAGTACTTCGGCCGGGTCTCCGGCGGCGTCATGAACTTCACCAACACCGCCGGCGCCGTCGTCACCAGCTTCCAGAAGCCGGACGCCTCCTCCGTCTTCGGCTGTCACCGGCTGCTCGACGCCCCGAACGACCAGGTGCGCGGCCCGATCTCGCGCACACTGTGCGCCGGGTTCAACCGCTCCACGCTGCTGGTCAACCCCAACCAGCCCGACTCCAACGCCGACGCCTTCTACAAGGACGGCGTCACCAACCACTACGCCCGCAAGATCCACGCGCAGATGGCCGACGGCAAGGCGTACGCCTTCGCCTTCGACGACGTGGGCCACCACGAGTCGCTCGTGCACGACGGCGATCCACGCCAGGCCTACCTCACTCTCGAACCCTTCAACTGACAGCCCGTCACAGGTGAGCCGGGGCAGCCACCGGCACCGTGAGCCGATCGCGGTGCCGGTGGATTCCGTGCCCGCAAGGCCTCGCCGCCGTACGGAGGAGTCGGGCTGCGGTTCGTAGCGGGTCGGCCGACAATGGGCGGTGGATCACTTGTCCGGCCCGCCCAAGGCGCCGCGGCGGCGTCGGCCCGAGAGGAACGTGCTCATGCGCGCTGAGTCTTCGCCGGCCGCGCGGACGGGGGCGTTCATCGCGGTGGCGGTCGCCCTGTTCTGCATCCAGCTCGACTTCTTCGCGCTGAACCTGGCCGTCCCCGGCATCGCCGACGAATTCGCCGTCACCGCCTCGGCCGCCCAGTGGACGCTGTCCGCGTACATGCTCTCCATCGGCTGCTGCTTCATCGTGGGCGGCCGGGTCGGCGACGTCTTCGGCCGCAGAGGCGCACTGCTCGGCGGGACCGCCCTGTTCGCGGCAGGGTCGGTCGGCTGTGCGCTCGCGCCGGGGCTCTGGGCGCTCGTCGGGGCACGGATCGTGCAGGGCATCGGTGCGGGTTTCGTCTTCCCGGTGTCGGTCTCCGTGATCACCAACGCCTTCCCCGACACGACCCGGGCCCGGGCGCTCGGTGCGGTGTTCGGGATCGCCAACGTGGGCACGGCGCTGGGGCCGTTCATCGGCGGCGGCTTCACCGAGGGGCCCGGCTGGCGCTGGATCTTCTGGCTCCTCGCACCACTGAGCGTGCTCGCGCTGATCGTGGCGTACGTGTACGTCCCCGACTCCCGGGACCCGACGGCCCCACGCCAGCTCGACCTGACCGGCTGCCTGACCGTCGTGTGCGCCCTGGCGGCGCTCACGCTGGCCGTGGAGCGGGGCAGCGCCTGGGGCTGGGACCACGCCCGCACCCTCACCCTGCTGGCGATCGCCGCCGTCGCGGGCGCCCTGTTCGTCCGGCGGGAGCAACGCGCCCGGCATCCGCTCATCGACCTGCGGCTCTTCCGCAACACGCCCTACGTCCTGGTGACCGGCGCGGGGACCGTCACCAACATGGGCTACGCCGTCACCATCTTCGTCTCGACGCTGTACCTCCAGCAGGTGCGGGGGCTGTCCCCGTTCGTCGCCGGCGTGGTGTTCCTCGCGCCCGCCGTGCTCGTGGCGCTCAGCGGGCCGCTCGGCGCCAGACTGTCCCCGCACATGCAGCCGACGGCGGTGATGGCGCTGGCCGGGGCGGTCGCCGGTTCGGGCATGATCGTGCTCAGCCTCGTCACTGCCTGGTGGCTGTACGTTCCGGTGTTCGCCTGGTGCGGACTGGGCCTCGGTCTCGGCTGGACGTTCGCCAGCGTCGCGACCCAGCAGGTGGTGGCGCCCGAACGGGCCGGCGAGGCCTCGGGTGTGCTGCTGACGTTCCTGGTCACGCTGGGCGGCGTGGCGCTGGCGGGTGCCGCGGCCGCGATCACGGCGATGGTCCCCGAGCGGTCGGCGGAGGCCGCGTACGACGTGATCCTGCGCTTCGGAGGCGCGGTGATCCTCGCGGCTTCCGTGGTCGTCATGGCCGTACGCCACCGGCTCGTATTCCTCGGCAGAGTCCCTTCGCTCGGCTCGCGGGCGCCACGTGGCGGGCGCCTGCCGTGAAGGGCGGGGCCGAGCGGACGCAGATCCTGCACCGGGCGGTGCGGGTGACTGTCGCTGCGGCCGCGGGTTTCTACAGCTTCGTGTACGGGCTCGACGAACCGGTGCTGGCGCTGTACGCCCTGTTCGCGCCGATCTCCCTCGGCCTGCTGTCCCCGATACCCGGGTCCGGGCGGCAGCGCGCCGAGGTGATGCTGAAGGCGCTGCCCGTGGGCCTGCTCCTGGTCACGCTGGGAACCGGGCTGGCGGTGAAGACCTGGGCGGCGGTGCTCGGCATGCTCGTCGTGGGCTTCTTCCTGGCCTTCGCCGCGATCGCGGGCCCACGCCCGGCCGGAGCGGCACCCGGACTCCAGCTCTTCTACATCCTGGCCTGCTTCCCGCCGTACGAACCCGAGACCCTCGGGCTGCGGCTGGCAGGGCTGACCTTCGGAGTGGCGGCGTTGGTGCTGTGCGAGCTGTTCCTGCTGCCGCAGCCGCCGGACCCGCCGTACCGGACGACCCTCGCCGCGGCGCTGGCGACGGCGGGCGACACCATCGCGGGGCGAAACAGCCTGTCTCCCGAGGCTCTGCGCGAGGCAGGGGCGCGGCTACGGCTGTCCGGCATCCCGCCCGCGGAACGCCCCGCGGGCCCTGGCCGCGCGGCCCGCGGCCTCGCCGAGGCCGGGTCCGCCACCCGTCGGCTGCTCGAACAACTGGCCCATCTCACCGAGACCGGCGAACTGCGCGAACTCGTCCGGGAAGGCCGTGCCGGGGCCGTCGGCGGCCGGGGCGGCACGGGCCGTCCCGACACACCCTCCGGGTTGCTGCTGCCGCAGGTGGCGGCCCTGTGCGACGAGACCGACACCGCCCTGCGCACCGGTCGGCCCGCCCCCGGACCACAGCGGATGGACAAGGCCATCGACGCCTTCCAGCAGTTGCGCGTACGGCAGGCCACGGGACCTGCCGCCTACGTACCGCCGGTGCCCGTGCTGCGTCGGCAGGCGGCGCTGCTGGCGGTCGCCGAGTCGACGCGCATCCTGGAGATCTCCGTACGGGTCGGCCTCGACGGGCGGCGCACCGCGCCGATCCAGCCACGGGAACTCTTCTGGTACACGCAGGCGGCGGCGCCCCAGCTGTGGCTGCGCCGGTTCACCGGCAACATGACGCTGCGCTCGGTGCAGTTCCAGAACGCCGTACGGATCGCCGTGGCTCTCGCCGCGGCACGGCTCGTCGCCGGCTCGCTCGACCTGACCCACGGCTTCTGGGTGCTGCTGGCGGTGCTCACGCTGAGCCGGACCACCGTCGGGGCGACCTGGGCGGCCATCCGACAGGCCGTCACCGGCAACCTCGTGGGCGCCGTCGCGGCGGGCGCCCTGCTCATCGGCCTCGGCCGGCACACCGAGGCGTACGCCGCGATCCTCGCGCCCGCCATGCTCATCGCCTTCGCGCTCGGACCGCTCTTCGGCATCGCCTGGGCCCAGGCCCTGTTCACGCTCGTGGTGGCCACCGCGTTCGCCCAGATCGCCCCGGCCTCCTGGCGGCTGGCCGAGGCACGGATCGTGGACGTGGTGACCGGCAGCGCCATCGGCCTGCTGTGCGCGCTACTCGCCTGGCCAGCCGGCGCCCGCAGAGAGGTACGCAGAACCATGGCGGGGCTGCTGCGGGACTGCGGCCCGCTGATCAAGGGCACCGTCGACATGCTGACTGCCGTTCCGCCGGGATCGGCCCCGGCCCCGCCGACGCTCCCCGCGCTGCACCGGCTGCGCCTCGCCGAGTCCGCGTACGCCCAGTTCCGCAGTGAACCCGGGGCCGACCCGCCGGTGAGTGCCGACTGGCACGGCGTGCTCATCACGGCCAACCACATCCTGCTCGGCGCCCAGTGGCTGGCCCGCTTCGACCTGCCCGCGACCGCGCTGTCCCCGGACACCGCAGACCGGGCACGGAGCGGCGCCCGCGCGCTGGCCCAGGTCACGGACCGGCTCGCCGCCCTGTGCGCCGCCGACCGGACGCAGCCGCTCGGGACACCGCCGACGCCGCCCTCGGAACCGGCCGGACCGCCGCTGCCCGTGCTGGTCGACCTCGACATGTGGCTGCGCAGCCTCACCGTCCAGCTGTCCCGGATCGAGGCGGGGCTGCCCGAGGCACTCGGCCGGACGGCCCGCGGCACGACGGCCGCCCATGGAAGCCAGGGAAGTTAGGGGGCGCGCCGTGTCCAGCCGGAACCTCCGCTCCGAACTGCGGCCGCCCTCGGCGCGAGGGTGGGTGTGGTGGCTTCCGTTGGCCGCGGTGCTCGTCGACGTGGCGGCCGAACTGATCGTCAGAGGACGCGAACCGGTGAGCTTCATGCTCATCGCCGTACCGCCGCTGGCCGCCGCGACACGTGGACCGCGGGGCACCGCCCTGTCGGCGGTGGTGTGCCTGGGGCTCCAGATGTGGATGGCGGCCCGGCGCCCCGGCCACTTCGACGAGCAGCACCACGTCGCGATGTACCTCGCCACCACCCTCATCGGCATCGCCAGCATTGCGCTGGCCGGGCAGCGGGAGCGGACCCGGCAGCATCTGATCCGGGCCAACTCGGTCGCCGAAGCCATGCAGCGCACCCTGCTGCGTCCCGTACCGCGCAGGCTCGGCCCGGTACGCGCCGCCGGGTTCTACGAGGCGGGGGAGGGCGGCACGCTCGTCGGCGGGGATCTGTACGACGTGTGCGAGACGTCCTTCGGAGTACGCGCGATCATCGGTGACGTCCGCGGCAAGGGACTGGACGCGGTCCAGACGGTCGCGGCGGTGCTGGGCAGCTTCCGGGTCTCGGCCCACGAATGGCAGAACCTGAGCAGCCTGGCCGAGCGCCTGGAGCTCAGCATCGCCCGCAACAGCCCGGCCGGCGGCGACGGCGACCCCGAACTGTTCGTGACCGCACTGGTGCTGGAGTTCCCGCCGGAGGGCGGCGAGGTGCGGATCGTGGACCGCGGCCATCCCTCGCCCGTGGTGGTCGGCCCGCAGGGCGCCCGACGACTGCTCACGGCACCCGGTCTGCCCCTGGGCCTGGGCGTGATGGCGCCGGACGCGGTCGACACGACCGTCCACCTGCTCAAGCCCTCCGAGGTGCTCCTCCTGCACACGGACGGCGTGAGCGAGGCGCGCAACGCGGACGGCGTCTTCTACCCGGTCCTGGAGCGGCTCGGCGAACGCTTCTCGGGCCGGCGCGCCATCGATCCGGAGACGGTCGTGTCGTTCGTACGGGCCGACGCCGAGCGCTGGTCGACGCGGTCGGACAACGACGACCGGGCCGTCCTCGGCCTCGCCCTGGACGATGGGCCATCTCGGCAGCGGTAGCGGGAAGTTGACTGTTCACCAGTTCTGAACATCAAGTACAACTTTGCCAGTTCTTGGTGTAGCTCTGCCGTGGATTACGTGAGCCTCGTGGGCACCACGCGGTGACTGCAGGCCCCGCCGTAACAGGGTGCAGCGGCCTGGTCACCACCCCCCACGTACGGTGGAAAGGCAACAACGATGACGATCAACCGCGCTCTGCGGTACGGCGGCCGCACGCTGGCGCTGACGGCGACCGCCCTCGGGACGATCGCGGCGGCCGTGCCCGCTGCCGCCGACGAACAGCCCACTGCGGAGCAGATCCTGGCCGACTGCGCTTCCGGCGAAGGCAAGTGCAGCTTCAACTCCCCCGAGATCGGCGAGGCCTACCTCGGCAAGCCCCGTCAGGTCTCCGAACTGCTCTACAACTGCACCGCCTCGCCCGCCGCCCAGACGATGTCATGGGCCGACACCGTGGGCTCCTCCCACTCGGTGGGCGGCTCGATCACCGTCGGCGGCGGCATCGAGGGCATCATCACCGCCAGCGTCACCGCGACGTACAACTACACGTGGCAGAGCTCGCACACGGAGACGAGTTCCTTCACGGTGAACGTGCAGCCGGGGGAGGTGGGTTGGATCTCCCGCGCCCAGGTGATGCAGGACATATCCGGCACGTGGCAGACCCACTACGACGACCCGAAGTGGGGCCACTACTACTGGTTCGTGCCCGACGTGGTCACCGGCCCCGCCCCGAACGGCACGGACGGCAAGCACAACGCGGTCGTGGTCGAGTCCCGCAAGATGACGGCCGACGAGAAGAAGCTCTGCTCCAACGGCTCCACCAAGAACGAGGTCTTCACCCGCAACAGCTGAACCGGGCCACCTCCGCGATGCGGGCGAGCCGGCCGGAAGACCGGCCGGTTCGCCCCCCGGATCACCTTTGTGCCGCAAGGAGGGAACGGAGGTCGACGACCCGGTAGCCACGGTCGGAGATCGCATCGAGGATGCGTGGCAGGGCCTGGGCATCGATCACCTCGGTGCGGCCCTGCGACGCACCCACGTGCATCTGAAGGATCGCCCCCGGGCGCAGGGCGTCCAGTGCCCTGCGCACCGCGTGGTCGACGGTCATACCGCCCTCGGAGCCCATCCACCCGTTGGTGTCGGTGGTGAACTCGATGTCCGCGAACCCCAGCCCGTTGACTTCCCCGATCTGGGCAGGGCTGGTCTCGCTGTAGGGAAACCGGAAGAACGGGGTCAGCGCCCCGCCCGCCCCGGCCGCGCGCAGGGCCCGGTCCGCTGCCTGCACCTCCCGGCGCCTTCCGGCGGCCGACAGATCCGCGAAGTACGGGTGGCTGTAGGAGTGGTTGCCCAGCCCGTGCCCCGCAGCCGCGATCCTCTTCACCACCTCGGGGTACCGATCAGCGAAGGTGCCGGTCAGGAAGAACGTGGCCGGCGCGTGTCGCCGCTCGAGGTCACCGAGGATGCCGGTCAAGCCGGCGTCGTTCCAGGCCGCGTTGAACGTCACGGCGACCACCCGCTCGTCCGTACGGATCACCCGGTTCTCCGATCCGAACAGTGCCCGCAGCCCTTCCTGGTCCGCGGCCGCCGCCGGGCGCGAGGGGACCGCCCCGGCCGCCAGAACCTCCGGTCCGGGCACCACGGCCCCCCAGAGAAGGGCGAACAGCGCGGCGGCCACCGCGATCAGCCGGCGGCCCACACGCGGGCGCGTGACGACGAGGGAACGAGTCTCCATGCCACCGGCATCGGCCGCCCGGTGCCCTTCCTTGAGTGTGATCGTCTGCGGCGGGCTCACCGTCTCTGATCGGGGACGTTGGTTTGTCGCGCGATTGCCGCGGCACTCGGACAGCCACACGGATGGTGGTGCCCTGCGGGGTGATCAGCGCGGTGTGAGGTGCGTCGGCCAGACGCATCGGGACCTGGCCCGGCAGTCGGGCGGAGCATAGGGCGGTCGATGACGACGATCGGCGTTGAAGAGGAGTACCTGCTGCTCGACCCGGCCACGGGCCTGCCGGTGCCGCAGGGGGCCGAGGTGCGGGAGGCGGCGGGTCTTGGGCGCCTGGCGGCCGACCGGGAGGTGCAGCACGAGCTGCTCCAGGCCCAGGTCGAGGTGGCCACCCCGGTGTGCGACACGCTGGACGAGGCCGGGGGCCACCTGCTGCGTCTGCGGCAGGCCGTCGCGGTGGCCGCCGAGGAACACGGCTGCCGGCTCGCGGCCTGTGGGACATCACCCCTGCGGCGTGGTCGTCCCGTGGCCGTGACCGACGAGGCCCGCTACCGGGCGATGGTCACGCAGGCGCCGCAGCTGGTGGCGGAGCAGCTGGTCAACGGCATGCACGTGCATGTGGCCGTGCCCGGCCGTGAAGAGGGCGTCCAGGTCCTGAACCGGATCAGGGCATGGCTGCCGACACTGACCGCCATGTCGTCGAATTCCCCCCTGTGGGACGGGCAGGACACCGGCTTCGCGAGCTGGCGCACGGTGATCTTCAGCCGCTGGCCGGTCAGCGGCCTGCCCCCGTGCTTCCGGGACGCCGCGGACTACAACCGGCGCGTGCAGCGACTGCAGGATGCCGGTTTGATCGTCGACACCGGCCAGGTGTACTGGCAGGCCCGCCTCTCGCCTCGCTTCCCCACCATCGAGGTGCGGTGCTCGGACGTCCAGCTGACCGCGGACGAGGCGGTCATGCTCGCCGGGATCATCCGGGCTCTCGTGAAGACCGCTCTGAGGGAAGCCGCCGCTGGGGCGCCCGTGCTCGCCCTCGAACCCGAACTTCTGCGGGCCGCCATGTGGCACGCGGCCCGCCACGGCCTGAGCGACACCCTGGTCGGCCTCGGCGGCACGCTCCAGCCCGCCGCCGCCGTACTGCACCAACTCCTGCGCCACATCTCTCCCGCACTCGACGCGTCCGGCGACACCCGGCAGGTCACGGCACTGGTTCGGCGGCTCCTGCGCGACGGAACCGGCGCCGACCGGCAACGCACTGCGCTCGCCGAAGGCGGCCTCCAGGCGGTCACCGACCTGATCGGCGTCCGGAGCACCGTGTCGTGACCGTATGGATTTTGCTCTTGTAGACGGACGGCTCCTGGGTACTCGCCGCACCGTGAAAGGAGGATCAAGGATGAGCACAGTCAAGGAAACCGTGGAAGTCGAGGTTCCCGTCGGCACCGCCTACAACCAGTGGACGCAGTTCCAGGAGTTCCCGAACTTCATGGAGGGCGTCGAGGAGGTCCGGCAGCTCGACGACAGCCACAACCACTGGACGACCAAGATCGGTGGGGTACGGCGGGAGTTCGACACCGAGATCGTCGACCAGCTCCCTGACGAGCGGATCACCTGGCGCACCGTCAGCGGCGACACGCAGCAGAAGGGCACGGTCCGCTTCCAGCGCGTGGACGACACCCACACCCGGGTGGAACTCGTGATGGACGTCGAACCGAGCGGAGCCGCCGAGAAGGCGGCGGACGTGACGGGGACCATCGACCGTCGCATCAAGGGCGACATGCGCCGCTTCAAGGACTACATCGAGCACCGCGGGATCGAATCCGGAAGCTGGCGCGGCCGCATCACTCCCGGATGAGCTCGAACGCCTGGATGGATCGCGGGAGCCCGAGCGGCTTCAAGACCTGGGACCATCCGGGGCACGGAGGACCGGGCGGTGCGCCTCCGGACCCGAACAACTCGGCTCCGGCGGCGCACCGCCGGCCCTGACGTCGAGCGACGGCGAGTTACGACCGTCACGTTCTGTCAGGCGCTACGCGTGGGCGAGCGCGGTGAGCAGGGAAAGAGAGTTCCTCCAGGCCATGGCACTGGTGGCGGCGTCCTCCAGTGCACCGCTCTCGGTGATCCGGACCAATGTCCCGTCGCCCTCCGGCGAGAGGTCGATCTCGACAAGGTCGCCGGGTTCCGGCAGCCACCGGAAGGCGAAGCGGTGGCCGGGCTCGACTGCCTCCACCCTGGCGGGAAATGCTCCGTGCTCGTCCCAGCGCAGGACCATCGCGCCACCCGCTGCCAACTCGATGTCGGCGCCCCCGAATGCGTACCACTGCTCGACGTACCGGGGGTCGGTGATCAGCCGCCAGGTGCGGTCGGGGTCGGCTGGGACGAGGGCCTGTTCGGAGATCTCCATTCCTCGACGATAGGGCCGACGAGCGCGCGGAGCGGGCCCTGGCCATGCGTCCTGGACTTGTCTAGCCCTCCTGCTGACGACGCACCATCTCGCCGATCCAGATGGGCGCGAACGGAGAGGTGCAGTTCGGGGGAGTCGGGTAGTCCTTGAGAACTTCCAGGCGCTCGCCGATGTCGATCGCACGGGCGCGGTACTCGGCGTGCTGAATCCCGATCTGAGCCAGACAGTGGTTCATCGCCCACTGCAGACGATCCGGGGCGTCCTTCATCTCCGCCTCGATGACATCGAGCAGTCCCGCGAGGTCGAGGCCCTCGGGCTTCTTCGCCACCCGCTCGGTGGTCAGCGCCCAGCCGGCACTGGCGACCACCGGATCCGGGTCCGTGAACCAGGCGAGGCGCAGTTCCTCGGAGTGCGGGTTCTTCTTGACCACGTAGTTCACGAGCCAGTCGTGCACCTTGGGGGCACGTGTCTCGCGGACCATGGTGTCCAGTTCGTCCCGCTCGAATGCCTTCGGCCGGCAGATCAGCATGGCGAGGAGCCTCGCGGCGGTGTCGTCCGTCGCCCAGAGCTCGCGCGCAAGATCCTGCTGCGTCTTGAGCTGCTTCGCGAGCGCGCGCAGCTTGCCGAGGTTCACACCGTGATCGTCGCCGCGCTTCTCATTCGCCGCGCGCATCTTCGGGTCCTCGAGCACGGCCAACTCGGCCATGACCTGCGCCACTGTCGTCTCGGTCACCTCGGCCTCCTCGCTTTCGCGCCTGAAATCTAGCCGACGGCCACCAGTCTTGGCGAAGGTCAGACCGCGACCTCGGGGTAGGTCTCGGTGTAGCTGTCGCCGTCGGCGCCGTAGTAGGTGCAGGTGCGAGCGGCGAGGTCGACGTCGTACCAGACCACGCCGGCCCTCCAGCAGCCCTCGATGAACTCGGGGAAGGTGGTCTCGCCTGCCTGCTCGGCGCGCAGAGCCGCCACGAGTGCCTGGCCGTCGAACGGCAGGACATCGACCATGCCGGTCACCAGAGGCTCGCCCTGAACGGCGACGGGGCCGGTCTCGGTGAGGTAGAGCATGGCATTCGACGGCACCGCCATGCGGCAGTGGGCAATGCCGGCCTGCCGCAGCGATTCGGCCAGGTAGGGGAAGCCGCCGACCTTGGGCCGGACGGCGGCCGCGCGCTCCAGCGTGGCCCGCAGGTTTGATATCGCGGTGCTCATGATCTTCTCCAGGGGAGCGGTGGGTGGTGCGGGGCGCGTTGCGATGGCCCCAGTAGTAACATGACAACATGTTTCCTAAGTGGAAACATGTTGTCAACGTGAGGAGCGTGCATGTCCGACGAGGTGGCTCTGCTGGTGGCGGACGTGTACGAGGCAGCCGGAGCGCTGCGAAAGTCGGGGGAGGTGATCGCCGCATCCCAGGGGCAGACCCAGGCGCGATGGCAGCTCTTGAGCGTGGCGTCCGGCACCCCGCTGACGGTGGCCCAGGCGGCCCGCCGCCTGGGAGTCGCCCGCCAAGGCGTGCAGCGCCTCGCCAACGACCTCGCGAACGAGAACCTCGTCGTCTTCCGCCCCAATCCGGATCACCGGAGTTCGCCGCTCCTGGAACTCACGCCCACCGGGCGCCGCGTCCTGGACGAGATCACGGTCCGTGCGGCAGAGGTCCACCGCAGGGTGGCTGCCGACATTCCGGCCGATGAGATCGCCGCGGTCCGTGAGCTGCTACGTCGCGTCATCGACGAGGTCCGCCGCCAACAGGAGGGGTAGGCCTGAAATGCCCTGCCCTCGGGTGCGGCTCGTGGCACTCGGCGGCCTGCGCCGGGTGAGAGTGTACGTTCGTACGCTCCAGCTTGTAGGCTCCACCGCATGACAGTTGACGTATTGCGTCCGCCCACCCGGCGTGAACGGCATGCCCGCGCGGCCGTAGCCATGCTGTTCTTCACGAACGGGGCCCTCTTCGCCAATCTCGTTCCGCGATACCCGCAGATCAAGGCCGACCTCGGCATCGGGAACACCGCGTACGGACTGGCCGTGGCGGCCTTCCCGGCCGGTGCCATCGCGGCCGGCCTGGCCGCAGGTGTGCTCATCCGACGGCTGGGGTCGGCCCGTGTCGCGGTGGCCGGGACCTTGCTGACCGGCGCGGGAGCCCTTGCCGCCGGACTTGCGGGGTCGGTGGCCGCTTTCGCCGGAGCGCTGTTCCTGGCCGGGGCCATGGATGCCATCACCGATGTCGCCCAGAACGCGCACGGCCTGCGGGTGCAGCGCCGCTACGGCCGTTCCATCATCAACTCCTTCCACGCCGTCTGGTCCGTCGGCGCCGTCACGGGCGGTTCGATGGCCGCCGCCGCGATCGCGCTGGGTCTGTCACGCGGGCAGCACCTGCTGATCTCGGCGGTGGTGTTCGGGATCGTTTCCCTCGTAGCGCTGCGCCACTGCCTGCCCGGTCCCGACGCCGAGCCCGTGGGGGAGGAGGCAAAGGCCCAGGACGAGAGTCGGCAGCAGTCCTCCCGGGGCGGCCTGCGCGTGGGGTATGTGCTCGCGGCCCTCGTCGTCATCGCCACGGCCGGCACGGTCGTCGAGGACGCGGGCAACTCGTGGGCGGCGCTCTACCTCTCCGACTCCCTGCACGCGTCGGTCACCGTGGCGGCTTCTGGATTCATCGCCCTGGTCGGCGCCCAGTTCGTCGGCCGTCTCGTCGGCGACCGCCTGGTCGACCGGTTCGGTCAGCGCACCGTGGCGCGCACCGGCGGGCTCATCGCCGCGGCCGGCATGGGGCTGGCGCTGGCCGTGCCCACGGTGCCCGTCACGATCCTCGGCTTCGCCGCGGCCGGGTGCGGCGTGGCCACCCTGGTGCCGGCCGCGATGCAGGAGGCCGACGAACTGCCCGGCCTCAAGCCGGGGTCGGGGCTCACGATCGTGTCCTGGCTCATGCGCCTGGGCTTCCTGTTCTCCCCGCCGGTGGTCGGCCTCGTCGCCGACGCGACCAGCCTGCGCGTGGGCCTGCTGGTGGTGCCGCTCGCCGGGCTGCTCGTGATCCTCCTCGCCCAGGTACTGCAGAACCGGCGCCGGTAACTCCCGTATCGCCTCGACGTAGGAGAGCCCCCTATCGACTCTGAACCCGGGCGACCCCCATGCCCCAGAATGTACGTTCGTACACTCGACGGTGTACGCTCGTGCGCATGCCGACGGACTACTTCGCGCAGGATCCGCGCACGAACCTCGAGCGCATGCAGGCGGGCGACCTCTACATCGCCGACGATCCGGAGATCGCCCGTCGGCAGCAGGAGGCCGTACGCCTGGCCGCTCGCTACCAGGCCGGCTACACCGAGGACGCCGACGCCGCCCGGCCGATCCTCGCCGAACTGCTCGGCGCGCTCGGCGAGGAGGCCCACGTGCGGCCGCCGCTGTACGTCGACTACGGCAGCAACATCACCATCGGGGCGCGCACCTTCGTCAACTACAACCTCACCGCACTGGACGTCGCGGCCATCACCATCGGTGAGGACTGCCAGATCGGCCCGAACGTCCAACTGCTCACCCCCACCCACCCGTTGGAGCCGCAGCCCCGCCGCGACAAGCTGGAGGCCGCCAAGCCGATCACCATCGGCGACAACGTGTGGCTCGGCGGTGGCGCGATCGTCCTGCCCGGCGTCACCATCGGGGACAATTCCGTCATCGGCGCCGGTGCGGTGGTCACCAGGGACATCCCCGCGAACGTCGTCGCCGTCGGGAACCCCGCTCGAGTGGTGCGGAGCCTGTAAGTCTGTCGTCATGGCCACCGGACACACCGACCCCCAGCGCCGCGAACGCATCATCGCCGCCACTCTCGACCTCATCGCCGAGGAGGGCATCGCACGCGTGTCCCACCGGAAGATCGCCGTGCGCGCCGGCGTTCCGCTGGGATCGATGACCTATCACTTCAGCGGTATGGACGACCTGTTGCGCGAAGCGTTCAGCCGCTTCACCGACCACATCGTCGCCGTCTTCGACGCCCACCTGTCCGCCCCGGCGGACCCCGACCAGGCCCGGCAGGCAGTGGCCGACCTCGTCCACATGCTGTCCGAGGGAAGCGGACGCGACCTGGTGCTCACCCAGGAGCTGTACACCCTCGCCGCCCGCCAGCCCGCCTACCGGGAACTCACCCACGAATGGATGCGCCGCAGCCGCGTCCACCTGGAAAAGCACTTCGACCCGGACACCGCCCGCCAACTCGACGCGCTCATCGAGGGCCTGACCCTCCACCGAGCCCTGTCCCGTCAACCCCACGACCGTGCCCTCACGGTCGAGGCGATCGCCCGCATCACCGCGACCGGCACGCGTGCCCCCTGACCCGAGCACAGATGTCTGCACAGCCTTGACCGGTCCGGAACGGGGAACCGGGCAAGATCACCCCATGGATGTAGCGACAGAACGATTCGCCAGGTGAACGGCGCAATACTCCCTCAGCAGCGTGGGGCGGCACGGCGATCCTGATGCAGGTATCCAACTGATCGGCAGGCACCGGGCCTTGGGTCCCGCAGCCCTGCCCTGGCCAAGGAGTCTCCCTTGCGCATTCGTCGTATGCTGACCGGCGCTCTCGGTTCCGCTGCTCTCGTCCTCACGTCTCTGGGCGCGGTGACCGCCCAGGCGAGCCCAGCGGCAGCCGACCCGTGCGGCTTCTACGAGACCGGTTCCGACGCCTTCTACAACCACTGCACGTCCGACGGCTCGCGTGTGGTCATCAAGGTCGAGGTCGCCCTCGCGGCCGACTACGAGCGGTGCGTCAGCCCGGGCAAGACCTGGCTCGGTTCCGCCGGCAAGATTCAGGGCGCCCACTACGTCGGTCGTACCTGCTGACGGATAATCACCGCGGTGATGCACTGCCGGGCAGTTCACGAATGGGTCAGCCGGCTTGGGCCGGCCGGCCCGTTCGGCCGGCCCGTTCGGTTGGCCCCGGCGGACTCGGCGCTAGGGCAGGCGGATGTTGGTGAGCGGGATGTTCCAGTCGTTGCTCTCGACGGTGCCATGGTCGTCATGAGCCGGGGCCGGGGCTGCGAACAGCATCAGCCCGGCGAAGACGGTGGCCAGTACGGCGACGACGCGACGCTTCACAAGTCCTCCTCGACGACGACAGCACCGACCACCTTGCTTCGGGCCGGCAGCCGTGGCCCGCGAAGGCACGCCGCGCAGCCTGCGGATTCAGCCGCTTGGTGGCGGGACCGTCCGTTTGGCGAAGGAACAGGGGCCCGCGGCATCGGCCTGCGTGACCGCACCCAATGGAAAGAGCGATCTCTACGGGAGTGTTGCAAGTGACCGTGAACGAAGAGGCCGTGGCAGCGCCGCAGGCGGATGCCGGATCAGAGCCTGCCGTGGTGTGGGTGCCCCGCGAGGAGTGGATCAAGACCCAGCCTCAGGCGCTCATCGCCTCATGCGTCATGCTCCTCGACAGTCAGGGGCGGATCCTGCTCGTGCGCTACGCCCCCGGTCAACCGATCGCCGGGGACTGGTGGCTGCCGGGCGGAATGCTCGATCACGGAGAGGACCCGTGCGCGGCGGCGCGGCGGGAAACCCACGAGGAGATCGGAGTCGAGCTCCGGTCCCCGCTGAGGCTCATCGGCATCGACCACCGGGTGGACGTCTGCGGAACCGGGCCGGTGCTCGACTGTTTCTTCGACGGCGGAACGCTCGCAGAGGGAACCCCGATTCGCCTGAGTCCCGAGCACGATCAGTACGCCTTCGTCAGCCTGGACGAACTCCAGGACGTGCAAACCGCCGCGGACGTCCGTACCTTGACGGCACTTCACGCTGCGGTTACCTCCGGGACGGCGGTCTGCATGCGGGAAGGTCGGCCGGTGTAGGGATTGGCCGGCGAAATGGTTGGTTCACTGACCCGACCGGGTGACCGTCAGATGCGTGACTCCGCTGGGTGAGGAGGTGGCCTCGACGTCGTAGTCCTTCTCCAGGTCCTCCAGCCCGTCCCAGAGGCGGACGCCTCGGCCGAGCACGATCGGGACCACCGCAACGTGCATGTGGTCGATGAGCCCTGCGGCAAGGAAGTCGCGGATCACGGTGGGCCCGCCGCCGATGCGTACGTCCTGGCCGCCCGCTGCCTCGCGGGCCGTATCGAGCGCCTTGGCGGGTGAGGTGTCGAGGAAGTGGAACGTAGTGTCGCCCTCCATCTCGATCGACGGGCGCGTGTGATGAGTGAGGATGAAGGTCGGCGTGTGGAAGGGCGGGTTGGGTCCCCACCACCCCTTCCACTCCTGGTCCTCGTGCCATCCGGGGTAGCCGTACTTTCCGGCGCCCATGATCTCGGCCCCGATCCCAGGCGTGAACTGCCGCACGAGGGCGTCGTCGAGGCCGCTGGTACCGCCGGGCTCGCCGACCCTTTCGTGCCACCACCGGGTGGCGAACATCCACTCGTGCAGCCTCTCTCCGGCGTGCCCGAACGGCGCGTCACGGCTCAGACCCTCACCGGTGGCGAAGCCGTCGAGCGAAATGGAGAAGTTGTGGACGCGGGCGCGTGACATGGCTGACGACTCCCTTGCGCAATGGATCGGTGACCGAACCGGCAATCGGGCCGGGTTACTCCCGGTCGTCGGTCGGCCACCACCTGGGGCCGCTGGAAGCCGCCACCGAGATCGGTCATACGTGCGCCTCGGCCGCGCCTTCGCCGCGGGACGTTTTCATCGTGGCACGGACTCGTCGGGGGCGGCCATCGGATCGAGCACCTTGGCGCCCCGAGGTCGCGGTGTCGCGGGCGGTGCCGCTCCACAGGTGCTGCTCCACATGCGCGCCCTTGCCGCGATGAGTTCCGCCCGGGTTGCGAGTCTGTTCTGGTGACCGCCGAACGACGCCGTACGACGCTGCCCGGCACCGAACGCCACGGAGGACACCATGACGACCACGCCGCACGACCCGACCACCGAGCTGCCGGGCCGCCCGCCCGTCGTCGACCTGGCCACCTGGCAGGCCGCCCGTGACGAGCTTCTGGTCCGGGAGAAGGCCCACACGCGCGAGGGCGACGCCGTCGCCGCGGCCCGCCGCCGGTTGCCCATGGTGGAGTTCGACGGGACGGTCGAGGTCGTCGGACCCGATGGGCCGGTCCCGTTCCTGGACCTGTTCCAGGGCCGCGACGAGCTCATCGTCTACAAGCACATGTGGTACGACGGCGCACCGCACCAGGGGCAGTGCGAGGGCTGCACCACCACGGCCTGGCACATGAAGGACGCCGTCTACCTGGGCGCCCGCGGCGTCTCCTTCGCCATCGTGACCACGGGCGAGTGGGACGAGGTGGCTTCGTTCGTGGACTTCATGGGCTACATCCAGCCCTGGTACTCGGTGCGCGACGTCGACGAGCCGGTCGGCGGGGACATGGGGTACCTCACCTGCTACCTGCGCGACGGCGACCGCGTGTTCCTGACCTACTCGACGACCGGGCGCGGCAACGAGCCGGTCAACGGGTCCCTCGGCCTGCTCGACATGACGCCCTACGGCCGCCGCGAGGGCTGGGAGGACAACCCGCAGGGCTGGCCCGAGGCCCCTGAGGCGGGCGCCCCGGTCGGTGGGCACGGCTCGCCGATCTGCTGGTACTGGCGCACGGACGCCGACGGCGTCGCCACGTGGGGCCCGACCGGCCGCCCCGTACCGCAGTGGAGCCGCCCCGGTGCGACTCCCGTGGAGACCCTTGGCCGACGGGGTCAGTGCCACTGACGCGTCTCGGCGGAAACAGCACGGCTGAGGTCCCCTCGCCGGCTCACGACCGGCGACGGGCGCCCGGTCCCAGGCGGGCCGTGACATCCCAGGGGTTGAGGGCGGAGTGTTCCGCGGAGCACTCGACGACGACCCGGACCGGAGCGTCACAGTCGGTGTGCCGGATGTCCAGCAGGGTGTCCTCGGGGTCGAGGAGGTACGTCTCGCCCCACTGGCCGAGCGCCATGAGCGCGGGCCACAGGTCCCAGCCCTTGCGGGTCAGGCGGTACTCGTTGCGGGCGCGGCTGCCGGGCTCCTGGTAGGGAACCGTTTTCAGGATGCCGGCCGACGTCAGCTTGCGCAGGCGGTCGCTGAGGACGGCCTCCGACAGGCCGATGTGGCGGTGGAAGTCGTCGAAGCGGCGGACTCCGTTGACGGCGTCGCGCAGGATCAGCATCGTCCATTTCTCTCCGACCACGTCGAGCGTGCGCTGGACGGGGCAGTTCTCCGTGCTCGCCTCAAGCCACTCCATCCCCCCATCGTACGTGCCTGGCTTCTCCATTGACAGTCAGGTGGAAGCGGAGCTAGCTTCAATGGACGAAGTCAGATGGGAAGGCGCTGGACCGTGGGACGAACACGTACGTACTACTGGGACGATCCCGTCCCCCTGGCGGAAGCCGCCGGACGCATGGCAGGGATCGATTTCCTGCGTGAGCTGCAGGCCGGGCGGCTGCCGGGGCCGCCTGTCAGTAACACCCTCGACTTCACCCTGGCCGAGGTGGAACCCGGCAGAGCGGTGTTCTCGCTGACGCCCGGCGAGGAGCACTACAACCCGATCGGCAGCGTGCACGGCGGCATCTTCGCCACGCTGCTCGACTCGGCCGCGGGGTGTGCCGTCCAGTCCACCCTTCCGCAGGGCATGGCGTACACCTCGCTCGACCTGACCGTGAAGTTCCTGCGGCGGATCACGGTGGACACCGGGACGGTGCGCGCCATCGGTACGGTTGTCCATCAGGGGCGCCAAACCGCTCTGGCGCAGGCGCAGTTGGTCGACGCGAAGGATCGTCTGCTCGCGCATGCCACCAGTAGCTGCATGCTGTTCCCGGTGCCGTCCACCCAAGGGTGAGCGGCAGAGGTGCCCTTCGTCGTCCCTGCCGGGACTCAGCCGTTCACGAGGTGTGACCGGAGCGGCGGAGAACGGGCCGCAGGGCCTCGATGACGCTCGCGTCATCCACGGTGGAGGGGATGGGTTCGTCGTGGCCGTCGGCGATGCCCCGCATCGTCTTGCGCAGGATCTTTCCCGAGCGGGTCTTGGGCAGAGCGGCCACGACCGTGACGTCCTTGAGGGAGGCGACGGCGCCGATACGGTCGCGTACGAGCTGGACGAGTTCGGCCTCGACCTCGCCCGGTTCGCGGGCGGTGCCGGCCTTCAGGACCACGAAGCCGCGCGGCACCTGTCCCTTGAGGGCGTCGGCGACGCCGATGACGGCGCATTCGGCGACGTCGGGGTGGGCCGCCAGGGCCTCTTCCATGCTGCCGGTCGACAACCGGTGTCCGGCGACGTTGATGACGTCGTCGGTACGGCCCATGACGAACACGTAGCCGTCCTCGTCGATGTGCCCGCTGTCGCCGGTGAGGTAGTAGCCGTCGAAGGCGGAGAGGTACGAGGCGACGTAGCGGTCGTCGTCGTTCCAGAGCGTCGGCAGCGCGCCGGGCGGCAGTGGGAGCTTCACGACGATCGCGCCGTCGACACCCGGGGGCACAGGGGCGCCGGACGCGTCGAAGATGCGGACGTCCCAGCCGGGCAGCGCGCGGGTGGGGGAGCCGGGCTTGAGCGGGGCGGCTTCGATGCCGGCCGGGTTGGCGACGATGGGCCAGCCGGTCTCGGTCTGCCACCAGTGGTCGATCACCGGGATGTCCAGGAGGGCGCCGGCCCAGTGGTAGGTCTCGGGGTCGAGCCGTTCACCGGCGAGGAAGAGATAGCGCAGGTGAGAGAGGTCGTAGTCCGCCGTGAACGCTCCCTTCGGGTCCTCCTTGCGGATGGCCCGGAAGGCGGTGGGCGCCGTGAACATGGTCTTGACCCGGTACTCGGCGGCGACGCGCCAGAACTGGCCCGCGTCCGGGGTGCCGACCGGCTTGCCCTCGTACAGGACCGTCGTGGCGCCGACCAGCAGGGGCGCGTAGACGATGTACGAGTGCCCGACGACCCAGCCGACGTCGGAGCCGGTGAACATCGTCTCGCCCGGACCCACGTCGTACACGGCGCCCATCGACCAGTGCAGAGCGACCGCATAGCCGCCGCTGTCGCGGACAACTCCCTTGGGTTTTCCGGTCGTTCCGGACGTGTAGAGGATGTACAGGGGATCGGTGGCGGCGACGGGAACGCAGTCGGCCGGCGGTGCGGCGGCGGCCAGCTCGGCCCAGTCGAGATCGTCCGGCCCCAACTCGGCCGGCCCCTGCGGCCGTTGCAGAACGATGCTCTTCTGCGGCTTGTGGGTGGCGAGTTCGATCGCCCGGTCGAGCAGCGGCTTGTACGCGATGACACGCTTGCCCTCGACGCCGCAGGAGGCGGAGACGACCACCTTGGGCGCGGCGTCGTCGATACGCAGGGCCAGCTCGTGCGGGGCGAACCCGCCGAAGACGACCGAGTGGACCGCGCCGATGCGCGCACAGGCCAGCATCGCGACGGCGGCCTCGGGCACCATCGGCATATAGATCACCACCCGGTCGCCACGCCCGACACCGAGCTGCGCGAGCGCCCCGGCGAAGGACGCCACCTCGTCCCTCAACTGCGCGTAGGTGTAGGTGCGTTGGGTGCCGGTGACGGGGGAGTCGTAGACAAGCGCCGGCTGGTCACCGCGGCCGGCTTCGACGTGCCGGTCGAGCGCGTTGAAACAGACGTTGAGCCGCCCGTCGGGAAACCAGCGGTAGAACGGGGCGCCCGAGGAGTCCAGGGCGCGCTGCGGAGCGACGTCCCAGTCGATGGCCTCCGCCGCCGTCAGCCAGAAGCGCTCCGGGTCCTCTGTGCTGGCGCGGAAGACATCCTCGTACATTCCCATCACGAACTCCTTCGTCCCGTCGGTGCCTGACTGCGGTGGCGTGGAAAGGGGCGGGGGACACGAACACCGTATGCCGCCCGAGCGACAAGATCGAGTGGGACGTGGCCGTCGGGGCCGGTCGAGGAGTCCGGTGCCGGTTGCGCGGCCCCGGTGAGCCGGAACCGGAGCTCAGCCCCGACGAACGCGCAGCCCCTCCGTCACCAGGCCGAGTCCGAACTCGAAATGGGGCGTGAAGTCGGTGCTGGTCAGCGTGGGCAGGGTGGCGCTGAGATGCGGATACGAGCCTGCTGTCACCGCGGCGCGCAGGACTTCCGGAGCTGCCGGAGCCCCGCTCTCCGGCTGGCGGGCCGCCTGTTCCTCCAGGGTGTGTCCCACGGTGAGGTTGACCACCGCGAACAGGGCCCGGGCGGCTTCTTCGTCGGTAAATCCCGCATCGCGCAGAACTCCGACGAGGCGGTCGGCGAAGCGCAGGGTGTTCGCCCCGGTGGAGTGCGTGCCGGCGAAGACGCGCGCGCCGTCGCGATGGGCGAGCAGTGCCGCGCGCATCGCGTGGGCGAGGGCGGCCAGCTGCTCGCACCAGTCGCCGTCGGTCGCCTCCCCGTCTGATTCCGCCAAGCCCGCCAGCATCCTCTCCGCCATCGCCGTCAGCAGGTCCTGCTTGGTCGCGAAGTAGCGGTACAGCGCACCGGCTTGGACGCCCATCGCGTCGGCGAGCCGCCGCATGGTCAGTGCTTCGAGGCCGGACTGATCCAGCAGGTCGAGTGCCGTTTCGACGGTGCGCACAGGGTCGAGTCGCGCGGGCCGTCCGCGGGCGGGGGTTGACGTGGAACTCATGGCTCTCACTATAGTGAACGGCGTTCACGTGAACACTGTTCACTAAATGGGAGGCGCGATTCTGATGGACGTCGACGTGATCGTCGTGGGTGCCGGCCCGACCGGGCTCATGCTCGCCTGCGAGTTGGCACTGGCAGGCGTACGTACCCGGATCCTGGAGCGCCGCACCGAAGCGCAGCGCGACTCGCGGGCGCTGAGTCTGCACCCACGCAGCGTGGAACTGATGGACCAGCGGGGGCTGCTCGACCGGTTCCTCCGGCACGGCCGGACCGTGCCGGGCTGGCACTTCGCAGGGCTGCCCACACACCTGGACTTCGGCCGCCTGGACTCCCGGCACGGCTACACGCTCTTCCTGGCCCAGGCCCGTACCGAGGCCCTCCTCCAGGAGCGGGCGCGCGAGCTGGGTGTGGAGATCAGCCGGGGATACGAGACCGTCGGCGTGCGTCAGGACAGCGCCGGGGTCGCGGTGCAGGCGCGCGGCCCCGGGAAGCGTACCGAGACACTGCGCGCGCGGTACGCGGTCGGCTGCGACGGCGGACGCAGCGTCGTACGACAGGCCGCGGGGATCGACTTCCCGGGCACGGACGAGACCCTGACCGGAGTGCTCGGGGACTTCGCCGTCATGGACCCGCAGCCCGGCGCGCTCGACGACGCGCGGGCCCGCGGGCTGATCATCGCGCCGCTTGAAGAAGGGCTGACCCGGATCGTCTGCCTGGACCCGCAGCGGATGCGCGTGCCGTCCCTGGAACCGGTGACCCTTGAGGAGTTCCGTACGTCCCTCATCCGTATCGTCGGCTCCGACTACGGCATCGCCGAGCCCCGTTGGCTGTCGCGCTTCGGCAACGCGACCCGGCTCGCGGCGAACTACCGCTCCGGGCGCGTCCTGCTGGCGGGCGACGCCGCCCACATCCACTTCCCGGCGGCCGGGCAAGGGCTCAACACCGGGCTCCAGGACGCCATGAACCTGGGCTGGAAGCTGGCGGCCGTCATCAACGACTGGGCGCCGCCCGGGCTGCTCGACAGCTACGACACGGAGCGTCGGCCGGTCGGACAGGCGGTCACCGAGAACACCGAGATCCAGACCCTGCTCGTGGAGCTGACACTCGTCCCGCGGTACCAGCGGCCGGGCGCCGCGCTACGGGGGTTGCTCGACCAGCTGCTGGGCATGCCGGAGGTCAACCGGCGGCTCGCCGACCGGATTTCAGCACTCGGCACCGTCTATCCGCCGACGGCCCCGGACGCCGATCCATTGGCGGGGCGGCGCATGCCCGACGTCGGACTCAAGGCCGTGGATTCGGAGGCGACACGGGTGTACGAGCTGCTCCACCAGGGCCGCTTCGTTCTGCTCTCGCCGGCCGGGGACCAGGGCCCGAAGGCGGCCGTCGACTCCGGGTACGCCGACCGGATCACGGCCGTGAGTGTCGACACGTACGACGAGCATGCGGAACTGGACGGGGTGCGCGAGGTCCTCGTACGGCCCGACGGGCACGTGGCCTGGGCCACCCGGACCTGCGATGCCGACGAACGCGGTGATCAGCGGGCCCGCGCGTTGACCGCCTGGGCCGGTACTCCCGCTTGATGCGCTGCCTGCGGGCGTTGAGACGATTCCGGACGCGCGTCGCCGTTTCCGTCAGTCGAGCAGGACGCCGGGGTTGAGGATGTGGTGGGGGTCCAGGGCGTCCTTGGTGGCGCGCAGGGCCAGTGCGAAGGGCTCCGGGCGTTGCAGGTCGTAGCCGGGACGGTGGTCGCGGCCGACGGCGTGGTGGTGGGTGACCGTGGCGTGGTGGCGGTGGAGCAGGTCGGTCACGACGGCCTTGATGTCGTCCCAGACCTCGACCTCGTCTCCCGGGCGGCCGGCGACGGCCACGGTGAAGTAGGGGGCCGCGCCGTCGGGGTAGACGTGGGTCAGACGGCAGTTGATGGCGGCCTCCTGTCCAGCGGCCTTCAAGGCGGCGGCACCGACTTCGGTGCGGACGGCCTCGATCAGCGCGGGGAGCCTGTCCCACGTGGTGGCGGTCTCGAACGTCTCGACCACGGCGCCCATGCGGGCCAGGCCGTCGCGCAGATACGGCATACGCAGGAACGCCGAGCGCCAGGCGTTCACGGGCCCGTCGGCGGGAGCGTCCCCGTGCGCCGTCCGTGCCTCGCCGCGGCCGCCGTGGGCGCGAGCCAGGTCCAGTGCCGTCGCGAGGCGACCGTCGACCCGGGCTGTGGCGGACTCGAACCCCAGGACCAGGACCGCGGAACCGTCGTGCGAGGCGCCGGACAGCGCGGCCTCGCCGGGGTCGAGCAGGCGGCAGTTGGCCGGGAAGAGGTCGGACTGGGCGATCGTGCGCACCGCGTCCAGCGCGCGGTGGAAGTCGGCGAACGCCACCGACGCCGAGGCCTTGTACCGGGGGCGCTCCTGCAGCCGCATCCACGCCTCGGTGATGACGCCGAGCGTGCCCTCGGATCCGAGGAACAGGCGGTCGGGCGACGGCCCGGCGCCGGACGCAGGCAGCCGCCAGGACGTGCCCGCCCCCGCGGGCGTGATCACGCGCAGGGACTGCACGAAGTCGTCGATGTGCGTGTGGAGGGTGGCGTAGTGGCCCCCGGCCCGGGTGGCCAGCCAGCCGCCGAGCGTGGAGAACTCGAAACTCTGCGGGAAGTGGCGCAGCGTGAGGTCGTGGGGCCGCAGCTGTGCCTCCAGCGCGGGACCGAGGGCCCCTGCCTGGATGCGGGCGGCGCGACTGGCGGTGTCGATCTCCAGGACCCGGTCCATCGAGGTCAGGTCGAGCGACAGCACGGCTTGGTGGGCGTCGCCGCGGTACTCCACACCGCCGACCACCGAGGAGCCGCCGCCGAAGGGGATGACGGCCACGCCGCGCTCGCCGGCCCACTCCAGCAGGTCGGCCACCTCCTGGTCGTCGGTCGGGCGGGCGACAAGGTCGGGGATCCGGCGGGGACGGCCGCGCAGGGCCCGGATGACATCGCGGTAGGCCTTGCCCATGGCGTGAGCGGCGCGGGCCTCGGGGTCTTCGGTGACCAGATGCGCCAGGGCGGGCGGCGGCATCACGCCGGGGCGGCCGATGGCCAGGTCGGCGACCCGGGGTATCGGCAGCGGGCGGGCCAGGGTGCCCGGCAGCAGGGCGCCCAGGGCGGCGCATTCGGCGTCGTCGGGGTGGGCGTCGGTGTAGCCCCAGCCCCACCAGGAACGGGGGCGGGAGGCGCCGCGGTCGATCGGGTGGATCGCGGACTCGGGCATGGCGGCGCTCCCGGCAGATTGAATTTACCCTACGGTAATTTACCGTAGGGTAAATTAGAGTCCATGACAAGACTGAACTCCAAGGCCGGTACCAAGGGCGTGCCACGGGCCGCGCGCGAACGGCAGGTCCTCGCCGCGGCGACGGAGGAGTTCGGTCGCCACGGCTACGAGGCCACGACCGTGGCGGCCGTCGCCGCGCGCGTGGGCGTCACCAAGCCGCTGGTGCACCAGTACTTCGGCAGCAAGCAGGATCTCTACCTCGCCTGCCTGAACCCGATCGGCGACCGGCTGCTCGAAGCCATCCGCGCCGCGATGGCCGCGGGCGACACCGGTGGGCCGGCCACGCCCCTGCGTGTGCTGCACGGGTTGTTCACGGCGCTGGACGGGCAGCGCGAGGCGTGGTTCGTCCTGTACGACGCGTCACTGCCGGCGGGCAGCGACGCCGCCGACCGCGCGGCGTACTACCGCGGCGCCATCGACGACCTGGCGGCGATCGGCACCGCCGATCTCGTGTACGCGGACGGTGCCGGCGATCCGCTCGACGCCGACGCGCTCAAGCATGCTTGGCGAGGCCTATGCACCGCCCTGGTCCGCTGGTGGATCAACCACCCCGACCAGTCGCCCGAAGCCATGGCGCAACGGTGTGCGCGGCTCTTCGCCGTCGGACGCGGCGTCCTGGGCACGGGTGGCGACAGCGGGTCACCTTCGGAGCCGAACGCACCTGCCTCGTAATGCGCGTACTCGGGCTTTGGGACCGCGCGACGGTGCGGCGGGCATCGCCTGATCGGACGATGCCCGCCGCTGCCGCCGCCGCTCAGAAGTCCGTGGGCAGCCCGCTCGCCTCGGCAATTCCCCGCAGCTCTTCTGTCTCCCGGTGTCGTTCCCTGATGTAGTCGGCGATCTCGCTGAGGCGGTCGGGGTCGGAGGCGGTGGTCGCGTCCGTGACGATCCGGACCGGGCCGGTGTCGTCCACGTCGATCTCGACCACTTCGTTGTCCATACGGCCGGTGACGGCGGTGGCGATGACCAGGGCGGCCTCGTCGCGCACCTCCTGCGGCAGCTCGTCGCCGCCCCCGGAGTCGAGCGCGACGTCGAGGCCGGAGAGGCGCTCCTCGGCGATCGCCTGGAGGACCGGTTCCACCAGGCGCCGCAGAAGGCGGTAGTCCTCCGTGTCCATCCGGATGCGCAGGAGGTCCAGGTACGCGTCCACGGGCCGGCCGTCGCCATGCGGAATCTCGGAATCGCTCATCTACTCCGTGTTTCCAGTACGACGCCGCTCACACACGTTGCCAGCGAGCCATGGCGAACGAGAACACACCGAACAGCACCAGACCGGCTGCGACGCAGGCCAGCAGCCACGGGCCGAGCGGAGTGTCGGCGAATGTACGCAGAGTGTCGTCCAGCCCCTTGGCCCGGTCGGGCTCGTAATCGATCGCCGCACGGACGGCGAAGACACCCGCCACGGCGAACACCAGCCCGCGCGCCACACCACCCACCACACCGGTGACGTCCACCAGCTGCCGTGCCCGGCGGCTCAGCTGCCCGAGCTTGAGCTTGTCGTGGTACTTCCGCAGGACGGCCCGCACGGCGATCCAGCCGCCGGCCACGACGACGCCGATGCCCGCCGCCGCGACCAGCCACTGGCCGGCGGGTATCTCCAGTGCCCTGGAGGTGGCGTCCCGTGACTGCTGGTCGCTGGATCCGCCGCCGCTCTGGTTCCGGGTCGCCGCGAAGGACAGCACCGAGTAGGCGACGAAGACGTAGAACGCGAAGCGGACGGTCGCCAGCAGTCGCTTGCGCGCGCTACGGCCGTCCTTCCCGACGGAGCCGAACAGTGCCTCGGACAGCCGCCACAGGGCCATGCCGACGAGGCCGATGCCCAGCGCCCACAGCAGCACCGCACCGAAGGGCTTGTGCGACAGTTCCGCCAACGCCCCGCCGCGGTCCGCCTGTTCGTCGGTGGCGCCGAAGGCGATCTGCAGCGCCAGCGCACCGACGAGCAGATAGATCACTCCCCGGGCGGCGAGACCCGCCCGCGCCGCGCCCTCGGTGACCGAACCCCGCGCTGCCCGCTCCGCCCGGAACCGTCCCGTCCGTGCCAACGCACTCGTGTCCATGGAGACCTCCCGGCAGACCGAATGCCCCGGCAATGCCGTCACACACGCTGCCCTGCCGCCGGCCAGGGGAATTTCCGGTCAGCCGGGGCTGGTGCCGTGACGGCGTCGGCGTCCTGGGGCAGGTGTTCTCCATGGGCGCGTACGTGGAAGCCAACGGAACCACGATCTGGACCGAGAGCCGGGGTGGGGGGCCCGGTGTCCTGCTGATCGCAGGGCTGAGCGATCCCGCCGAGGCGTGGCAGGCGCAGCTCGACGGGCTGTCGGACCGGCACCGGGTCATCGCCTTCGACAACCGGGGGTCGGGGCGGACCCCCCTGCCCGACGGGCCCATGTCCGTGGCGATGATGGCCGACGATGCCGCGGAACTGCTCCGGGCTTTCCAGATCGACAGGGCGCATGTCGTCGGTTTCTCGGGCGGCAGCGCGATCGCGCAGGAGCTGGCGCTCCGTCACCCGGCGGCTGTCCGCAGCCTCGTCCTCATGAGTACGTGGGCACGAGCGGATGCCTACTTCACCGGCATGACCCGCTTCTGGCGGTGGCTGGTGGCGCAGGCGCCGGACGAGCGCGCCATGCTGGAGGCGTTCTTTCTGTGGATCTACACGCCGCGCGCCCACGCCGACGGCACGGTGGAGCGGTTCATCCAGGAAACGCTCGCCTTCCCGTACCCGCAGTCCGCCCAGGCTTTCCAGCGTCAACTGGAGGCGTTCATGCCGCACGACACACTCGACCGGCTTCCCGGCATCACGGCACCGACCCTCGTCCTGGCCGGTGAACGGGACATCGCCACGCCGCCGCGGTTCGGACGGACCGTGGCCGACGCCATCCCGGGCGCCCGCTTCGAGATCCTGGCGGGGGAGGCGCATCAGCCGTTCCAGGAGTCCCCGGACATGTTCAACGCACGGGTTGGCGACTTCTGGCGCGAGGTCGAGGATGGGATGCTGCCGAACTGAACCGGCGACAGGTGACCTCGCCGCGATGTCAGTGGCTGCTGCCAGGATGACGTACATGAGGTTGACTTCCTCCCCCTCCTGAAGGGAGGGGGATTCCCTTATGCAGGGGTTCGGCCGGTTGCCCGGCTTACGGGTTCCTGCTTCATAGACCGGCTGTTGCCGAGGTCTCCACAGGCTGACACGGCATGTCCTGCCGCGTGTTTGATGTTGATCGCTGCGTTCACGTCGGCGTGGGCGGTGTGTCCGCAGCCTGTGGCTTTGCACCGGAAGACCGCTTGGCTTTCGCGGTTTGTTTCGGTGACAAGGCCGCAGGCGGAGCACCGCTGCGACGTGTATGCGGGGTTGACCTTCACCACGCGGGTGCCCGTGTACCGAGCCGCGCTGGTGAGGGCGAGTTCGAGGCGGTGCCATCCCTTGTCGAGGATGGCCCGGTTCAGGCCCTGTTTTTGGGCCACACGGCTGCCGGGCTCGGCGAGCGTGCCGGACGCGGCGGCCGTCATGTTGCGGGTCTTGAGGTCTTCCAGAACGACGAGTGCGTTCTTCGCAGTGAGGTACGCGGCCGTGACGGCGCAGAAATCCGCGCGACGGCTCGTGACCCGGCCCATGATCTTGTTCATGTGGGCGCGGACCCTGGCCCGGTTGGCGCTGCCCTTGTTCGTGCGGGCGAGTTGCTGCTGAAGGCGTCGGTAGCGGACGGCTTCGCCGGCGGTGATGAAGGGCCGGTCGAAGAACTCGCCGTCGGAGGTGACGGCCGCCGCTTTCACGCCCCGGTCGATCCCGGCCACCGTACCCGGCATGGCGTGCTGCTCGGGCGTTGTCGCCTGGTCGTTGACGAGGAACGACACGAACCATTGGCCGCCCTTGCGGCTGACGGTCGCAGACCGTATCTCGCCGCCGAGCGGGCGTGACCACCGCAAAGTGACCCATCCCAGCTTGGGCAGCTTTACGCGACCCCACTTGCGGCCGAGACGTTCCACGGTGATGAGATTCCCGGCGGGGAAACGGAACGAGGGCGCCCAACGCGCCTTCGACCGCCACCTCACCTTGAAAGTTCCGTGGTCCCGGCAGGCCCGGTCCAGATCCATCAACGTCTGCTGAAGCACGTGGGAGGGCGCCGCCTTCAACCACGAGTGGTCCCGCTTGGCGTCGGCCAGCTCGGCGGCCTGGGGCACGTAATTCATCCACGCCCCGCGCCGCCGATACTCGCGGCGCTGGTCGAGTCCGGTGTTCCACACCGCGCGACAGATGTTCCCAAACTCCTCACACATCGCAGCCTGCCCGGCAGTGAGCTTGAGCCGGTACCTGCGGCCGGAAAGCACGCGAACACCCCCTCTCGAAGCAACGTGATCACCATAGTGGAGGCCACTGACAACGCACTGACAATGCACTGAACTCCCCCGCTGCGCGGCTCCGTTGCGAGGAAGAGCCAACCCCGCCCTGAAAGACGGGCTCTGCGCTCAAGAGAAACCGATCAAGGAAGTTGCACGTCACGAAGTCGCCGAGCAGCGGATCGAGAACACCCTCGAGCGCGGGGCCCACACGGCCTTCGGTCACGCATCGGCCATGCCCCTCGACGGTCGGCCGTTGCGTCGGAGTCTGCGCGAAATGGGCAGCGATCTGCTCGACTTCGCCGCTGCCCGCACCTGCAGGACCCCGCCCTCGGCGAGCCGCGATCCCGTGCTGTCCTGCTCACGGCGGCGGAGTGCGCCCTGGGGGAGCTGACGTTGGGCTGCTTCCCCAATGGCGACTTCGACATTCCCCTCCCTCTGGTCGGCGAGACGCTCAGCAACGAGGACATCTGGTACCGGGAGCGCAGCGAACCCGCCGTCCCGGCGACCACGGCCCGGACCCGGGTCCAGGCGTTCGCCCTGTGCGTTGCCAGTGGTCTGATATGGCAGCGGGAGCGGGTGATCGGCCCGCTACTGCACGAGGACTACGCGCCCGCCATCCGTGACGGAATCCCGTACTCGGAGCGGGAGTCGGTATCCGCGCCCGGCGACCTCGCCGAGATGGACGCGCTGTGCGCCTACCTGACCGTCGTCCACGGGCCGGTGCCCGGGGCGCTGCCCGGCCCGGTCCCGCTGCGCAAGCCGGACGCGGAGGCCCGTGCGCGGGCGGCCGGGCAACTCGACGCCGGCGGGACGCCGACGCCGGATCAGCGGCTGCTGCGGGTTCTGCTCGACGACGACCAGGTCACCTTCGAACGCGCCCTGGAGGAGCGGCTCGTGGCGCACCGCGAGCACACCGGAAGCGACCCGGCCCCACGCAGCCTGCTGCCGGTGGGTGCCGTCGCGCTGGCGGCGCTGGCCTCCCTCACACACGGCTGGCAGTTGAGCGTACGGTCCGGCTACCTGCCCGAATCCCTGGTCCGTGCCCCGCAGCGGTAGCCGTCGGTAACGTGCCCGATCCGGCATTGCGGGCCCAGGTCACCGACCAGCACCTGCGCGACTGGTACCGCGAACGGGACCTGCTGCCCGACGGGATCGAGACCGTCATCGGCGCAGGGAGCTCGTTGCACGCGACCGTGGACCGCATCATGCGCGAGACGGGCCTGGACGGGGTGCCGGCGATCGACCGCTGAGGGGGACACGGGGGCGGCTGGACCGGCTGACCGATCCGGTGCCGCCCTCCCGTCCGCGTCATGAGACCCAGGACAGGCCGTCCGCAGCGACGGTGAGTCCCTCAGGAGTGGTGGGGCCCGGTTCGTCGAGCGGACTGCCGTACAAGGCCTGTTCCTGGAGGTCGTTACCGGTGCGGAAGGTGTCGGCGACGACTTGGGTGGACAGCAGGGGGTTCACACGGTCGTCGCCGGTCGTCAGGCGGTCCACCGCGCTGTTCAGTTCGGCGGACGCGGCACTCCAGTGGGCGTGGCCGGTCGCGATCACTGCTGTGTCGCCGGAAACCACACCGCCGGCCAGCTCGGCGAAGGCGGCGACTTCGTCGATGTCGACCCGGGTGACCTTCTTCGCCGACCAGAAGTACGACTGCTCGTTGCGCTCCATGTCGTAGAAGGCGATGAGGAACTCGTAGAACACGCCGTACTCGCGGCGGTAGCGCGCCTCGAACTCGGCGAAGCCGCGCTCCTCGGGGACGCTGCCGTCCAGGGCGGAGTTCACCGCGCGGGCGGCCAGCAGGGCGCCGTACGTCGCCAGGTGGACTCCGGAGGAGAGCACCGGGTCGACGAAGCACGCGGCGTCTCCGACGAGGGCCATGCCCGGTGTCCACAGTGACTTCTTCCAGTACGAGTAGTCCTTGCGCACGCGCACCCGGTCGTACGGCGGCTCGGTCGCGACCGGTACGCCCGTCAGCAGGCGGTCGACTTCCGGGCACGCCTTGATCATGTCCTGCCAGGCGCCGCGCGGGTCGTGCTGGACGGCCGCATAGTGCTCGGGTGAGATCACGGCGCCGACGCTGGTGAGGTCGTCGCGCAGCGGGATGTACCAGAGCCATCCGGCGTCGAACGCGGCGCAGAAGATGTTGCCGCTGTTCGGTTCGGGGAGGCGGCGGCCGCCGGCGTAGTAGCCGAACACGGCGAGGTTGCGGAAGAAGTCGGAGTACACGCGGGCGCCGCCGACTTGGCCGTGAATCCGGCTGGTGTTGCCGGACGCGTCGATCACGAACCGGGCGTGCGCCGTGCGCGCGGTCCCGTCGGGGCCGGTGTATTCGACGCCATGCACCCGCTCGCCGTCGGTGAGAACGCGGCGTACGGGACTGCCCTCGCGCACGTCGACGCCGACGCGTTCGGCGTTGCGCAGCAGGATCTCGTCGAACCGGGAGCGCTCCACCTGGAAGGCCGTCGCAGTGGGCTCGGGCAGGCGGGGCGTCATGGAGAAGGAGAACTGCCAGGGCTCCGGGGCGCGGCCCCAGCGCAGTGTCCCGCCGCGTTTGAGGGTGAAGCCGGCTCGCGCGACCTCGTCGGCCACTCCGAGGATGCGGCACAGCCCGTGCACGGTGGCGGGCAACAGCGACTCGCCGATCTGGTACCGGGGGAAGGTCTCGCGCTCCAGCAGGAGCACCCGGTGCCCGCGCAGGGCCACGGCCGTCGCGGCGGTCGAGCCGGCCGGCCCGCCGCCCACGACGACGAGGTCGTAGTCCGAGGTCATCGAAGGGCTCCTGTTCTCAAGTGTGGCTACGCGGCCAGGCATTCGTGAATGTCCATCGGAGTGGTGGTGTACGTCGTCACCGGGGCGTTGTTGCACGTGGTCATCCGGTCAGCCAGTCACGGATCGCCGCTGCCGTGCTGTGGGCACCGCGGTTCAGCACGGAGAAGTGATCGCCGGGCAGGTCCGCGCTGTCGTGGGGCAGCGGCCAGTGCGGCTGCCAGTCCCCGTCAGGAGCCGTCTGCCGCATGTGCGGGGTGGGTCGGCCGCGCAGCAACAGGGTCGGGACCGGCGACGGTTCGGGCTGCCAGTTCTCGAGCACGCGTGCGTAGCCGCCCCCGGTGACCAGCAACGAGTCGTCCAACTGGTCGACCACGTCGTCCGGCAGAGCGGCGCCGGCGGACATCAGGGCCAGCCCGCGAGGGTCGTTGCGGCGCATCAATCCGGCATGGGAGTCGATCAGGATCACACCTGCCGGCGGGTGTCCCGTGTGCGCGAGCCGACGGGCAACGGCGTGCGCGATCGCGCCGCCGGCGCAGTAGCCGACGATCACCGGTGCCTGGTCCGTGGGCAGAGCGCGCACGGTCTCGGCGTGTGTCCGCACCAGCGTGGCCATGCCGTCCGGGACGGCCCGGCGCGTTCCGAACCCGGGATGCTCCAGCAGGTACAGGTCGCGTTCGCCGTCGAACTGCTCGGCCAGAGTGGTGGGTTCGCGGTGGAGGGGCGAGAGGTAGTCCGGGATGTACGCCACCGGTGTGCCGCCGCCGTGAGCGAGCCGGACCGGCGGGACCGCATGCCGGGTGCGTTCCTTCTCGGAGAAGGTCGGCAGGGCGTAGGACGCGAGATGCCGCAGTCCCATCGCCTCCAACGGCCCCTGATCGCGCAGCACTCGGTGGTAGAGGACGCTGAACCGGAAAGGGGAAGAGGGCGGGGAGTGGGGGTCCGGCGCGTCCCGTCCGTCGTGCGCTTCCGCAGTGTTGTCCGCACTATCTGCCGCGGGAGTTGGTGTTTCGGAACCGTCCTGCGGCACCGCGCCCGCATCGACCAGAGCGGCGTGGACGTGCGCGGCCAACGCGGGCAGCGTGGGGAACTCCATCACGACGGTCGGAGCCAGTCGCACGCGTGTGAACGCGCTGAGGCGGTTGCGGAGCTGTACGGCAGTCAGCGAGTCGAAACCGAGCTCGGTGAAGGCCCGCTCGGCGGGGAGCGAGGCCGGGTCGGCGAAGCCCAGGACGGCGGCGACCTCGACGCGGATCAGCTCGGCCAGGGCTGTCTCGCGTTCGGTCGCGGCGACGGCGGCGAGCCGCTCACGCCATGAGCCGGGCGCCTGTGCAGCAGCCCTGACGGCCCCAGCAGCCCCAGCAGCCCCAGGGTTAGGTACGTCAGGGACGTACCGCTCGGACCGAGCCGCACGCTGTGCCACCAGGTCCGCGAGGACGGACGGCGCGGCCGGGCCGCCCGCTGCCGCGAGGTCCAGCGGGATCGGCACCAGCACCGGTTCCGCAAGGCGCATGGCCGCGTCGAGGAGTCGTACGCCTTCTGCTTCGCTGACGGACAGCACGCCGCCCTCGCCGAGGCGTGCGGGCGCGACGCGGGCCGCCATCCCTTCCTCGTCCGCGGTGGTCCACGGACCCCACGCCAAGGCCTGGGCGGGCAGCCCGTGGGCCACGCGGTGCCGGGCGAGCGCGTCGAGGAAGCCGTTCGCGGCCGCGTAGTTCGACTGGCCGGGCCGGCCCAGGACTCCGGCGGCCGAGGAGTACAGCACGAACGCGGACAGACCGAGGTCCTTCGTCGCCTCGTGCAGATGCCAGGCACCGTCCGCCTTCGGCGCGAGCACGGTCGCCAGCCGGTCCGGGGTCATGGTGTCCACCACGCCGTCGTCCACCACCCCGGCGAGGTGGAAGACCGCCGTCGGCGCCGGTCGGCAGGACGCGACCAGGGCGTCGACGGCCGCGCGGTCGCTCACGTCGCACGCCACCACGCGCACCTTCGCCGGCAGACCGCCCGCCCAGTCCGGGACGCGGCCGCCGCGGCCCGTCAACAGCAGGTGCCGTACCCCGCGTTCGGCGACCAGATACCGCGCGAGGCTCTCTCCGAGCGCACCCGTGCCGCCGGTGATGAGCACCGTTCCCTCGGGGTCCGGGGCGGGCGGCTCGGTGGTGGGCGGATCCGTGAGGACCAGGCGGGGCACCAGGACCAGACCGTCGCGCACACGGACCTGTGGCTCGCCGGATCGCAGAGCCGTCTCCAGGTCCCCCGGTGCTGTCTCCAAGTCCCCTGGTGAGGCCGGAACTCCACCCCGGTCGACCAGCACGATCCGGTCCGGGTGCTCGGACTGGGCACTGCGCACGAGCCCGGCGACCGCGGCCTCGGCGAGGTCCGGGTCGTCACCGGTGGCGTTGTGAGTGAGCACCGTCAGACGGCCCGGCCGCGCATCGGAGGTCCATTCGCGTACGGCCTCCAGCACGGCCGTGAGGAGCTCGCGGACGCGTTCGGGCGGAGTGGCGTCCGCGGGCAGGGCTGCGGCGAGTCGGGCCACGTCGAGCAGCTCGTGCTCCGTGCTCGCGTCGTGGACCGGTGCCGCGGGCCGCCAGGTGAGGCGGTATGTCTCGGCTCGCGCTGTGGCTGCCGTCGGGATCGCGCGGGTGACCATGGACTCCACGGCGGCCAAGGGCCGGCCGACGGGGTCGGTGAGGGTGACCCGGAACTCGTCCTCCCCGAGGCGCCGTACGACGGCCCGCGCCGCCGTGGCACCGGTGGCGTACACCGTCAGGCCCGTGCAGGCGAGCGGGGCCCGCGGCTCACGCGGTCGCTCGCCCGGCTCCTCGGCCAGCAGCGCGGAGTGCAGCGCCGCGTCGAAGAGAGCGGGGTGCAGGGTGTACGAGTCGGCTGTCGCCGATTCAGCAGGCGACAGCGCCAGTTCGGCGAAGACCTCACTGTCCCGGCGCCACAGGGCGCTCACCGCGCGGAAGGCCGGCCCGTAGTGGTGGCCGTTCGCCGCGAGGCGCGGATAGTCGACGGCCATCCGCTCGGCGCCGGCGGGCGGCCACGTCCCTGCCGGCTCGGTGGGCGGGGCCTGGACCGGTGCGGTCGTCGCGGTGGCGTGCCGGCTCCACGGCCCCGTGGCGCCTGCCGGGCGGGCCCAGACGGTGACCGGGCGCCCGCCCGCTGCGTCCGGTGCTCCGGCCACCACCTGCACCTGCATCCGATCCGCCGGGGACAGCACGAGCGGCTCGTGGAAGGCCAGTTCGGCCAGCCGGACGGCGCCGGGGGTGCCGGTGGCTCGGCAGGCCAGTTCGGCGAAGAGGGTGGCGGGCACCACTGTCCGGTCGCCGATCGCGTGGTCGGCGAGCCAGGGGTGGTCCGTGGTGGACAGTACGGCGGTGTGCCGGATCCCGGGCCCGTCGGCATCGTGCTGCGGCAGGCCCATCAGGGGGTGGCCGGACGGGGTGCGGTGCCGGACGGCGTTCAGCCAATAGCGCTGTCGCTGGAAGGGATAGGTGGGCAGCGGGCGCCGACGGGCACCGCTGCCCGCGTACACCGACCGCCAGTCCACCGGCACCCCGTGCACATGAAGCGCGGCCAGCGCGTCGAGTGCCGTACGCGGATCGGGGCACGACGTGAACACCGCGCCCGTGTCCGGCGCGACGCAGTCCTCGGCCGCCACCGCGAGCGAGGCGGAAGGTGCGGCCTCGACGTACGCCGTGATGCCTTCGGCGGCCAGCCATCGCACCGCGTCGGCGAACCGAACCGTCTCACGGGCCTGACGTACCCAGTGCTCGGCGTCGGTGAGCGCGTCCTGCTCCGGACGGCCGGTCAGCGTGGACACCAATGGAACGGACGGCCGTTGGTAGGTCACCGTCTCGGCGACCGCGCGGTACGCGGCCAGCATCGGGTCCAGCAGCGGTGAGTGGAAGGCGTGGCTGACCCGTAGCCGGTGGGACGGGCGTCCGATGGCGGCGGCAAGCGCAGTCACCGCGTCCTCGTCGCCGGACAGCACGACCGACGTGGGTCCGTTGACCGCCGCGACCGCCACCCGACCGGGCCCCTCACCGAGATGACGAGTGACCTCGGCCGGCGTCGCACGCACGGCGATCATCGCGCCGCCGGTGGGCAGGGCCGCCATCAACCGGCCGCGGGCGGCGACCAGCCGGACCGCGTCGGCTCGGGAGAACACACCGGCGAGGTGAGCGGCGGCCAGCTCACCGATCGAGTGACCGACCAGGTAGTCCGGCCGTACGCCCCAGTCGGTGAGCTGGGTGTGCAGGGCGACCGTGAAGGCGAACAGCGCGGGCTGCGCGTAGTCGGTGCGATTCAGCAGGGCGGCGTCGGGGGAGTCGATCACCTCCAGCAGCGGCCGGTCGAGCCAGGGCGTGAACTCCTCGCACCACCCGGTGAACGCCGCGTCGAAGGCCGGGAAGGCGGCGCGCAGTTCGCTGCCCATCCCGGGCCGCTGGGCGCCCTGGCCCGCGCAGAGCAGCGCCACCTTCGGACGGGTATGTGCGATGCCCCGCAGCAGCGCCGGTGTGTCGACACCGTCGGCCAGTTCGCGCAGCCCGGCGAGCAGCCCCTCGGCATCGGCGGCCGGCACGGCGGCCCTGTGGGAGAGGGGTGCCCTGGTGGTCGCCAGTGAGTACGAGACGTCCAGCGCCGCGGACTCGCCGGTCACATCGGCCAGCGCGGCAGCCAGCTTCGCGGCATGGGCGCGCAGGCCGGCCTCGTCGCCGCCGCCGATCAGCCAGGGCGGTGTCGGCAGACGGGTCGCCGGCACGGCCGGGGCCGGGAGGGCCTCGGCACCGGGTGCCCGATCCGGTCCTGCGCCCGGTCCCGCGCCGGCTCCGTGGGGGGAACGGACGCCCGGTTCCGTGCTCGCTCCGGCACCGCCCCCGGACCCGGTGGTCCCCGCCCCGCCCCCGGAATCGGCCACCGCCGGCTCCTCGATGATCACGTGGGCGTTCGTACCGCCGATGCCGAACGACGAGACCGCCGCGCGCCGCGGCCGTTCCCGGGGTGGCCACGGCCGCGCCCGGTCGAGCAACCGCACCGCGCCGGCGGTCCAGTCGACGTGCGGGGAGGGCTCCTCCGCGTACAGCGAGGCGGGCAGTTCGCCGTGGTGCATGGCCTCGATCATCTTGATCACGCCCGCCACGCCTGCCGCGGCCTGGGTGTGCCCGAGGTTCGACTTGACCGAGCCCAGCCACACCGGGTCGTCCGGATCGCGGTCCTGCCCGTACGTGGCCAACAGGGCGCCGGCCTCGATCGGGTCGCCGAGCGCGGTGCCCGTGCCGTGCCCCTCCACCACGTCCACGTCGGACGCCCGCAGTCCCGCGTCGGCGAGGGTCAGCCGGATCAGTTCCCGCTGCGCTTCGCCGTTGGGGGCGGTGAGGCCGTTGGACGCACCGTCGGAGTTCACGGCGGACCCGCGCAGCACGGCCAGCACCGGATGGCCGTTGCGCCGGGCGTCCGACAGCTTCTCCAGCAGCACCAGACCGACGCCTTCGCCCCACGCGGTACCGTCCGCGCCCGCGGCGAACGGCCGGCAGCGGCCGTCCGGCGACAGGGCGCGCTGCCGGCTGAACGCGACGAACGGCTGCGGACTCGACAACACCGTCACCCCGCCGGCCAGTGCGAGCGTGCACTCCCCGGCGCGCAGCGACTTGGCGGCCAGGTCCATCGCGACCAGCGAGGACGAGCAGGCCGTGTCCAGGGTCATGACCGGTCCGCGCAGCCCCAGGACGTAGGCGATACGTCCGGAGGCGACACTGCCGGACGACCCGATGCCGATGTGCGACTCCAACTCGTGCGGCGAGACGCCGTTGCCGTAGCCGACGTGCATCAGTCCGACGAACACGCCGGTGCTCGTGCCGCGCACGTCCGGCGCGGGAATGCCGGCGCGTTCCAGAGTCTCCCAGGCGACCTCCAGCAGCAGGCGGTGCTGGGGATCGGTGGCCATCGCCTCGCGTGGCGACATGCCGAAGAACAGGGGGTCGAAGTCCGCCACGTTGTCGAGGAAGCCGCCACGCCGGGTGTACGTGGTGCCGATCCGGTCGGGGTCGGGATGGTGGAGGGAGTCGATGTCCCAGCCCCGGTCGGTGGGAAACTCGCGGGTGGCGTCCACTCGGTCGGCCGCCAGACGCCAGAGGTCTTCGGGCGTAACCACCCCACCGGGGTAGCGGCAGCCGACGGCCACGATCGCCACCGGCTCGGCATGCGGACCGCGCTGCGGTACCGCCGTCGCGGCGGCGGTCGGGCAGGTGGCCGTGGGCGCGGCGGTCCGGTGCAGTCGGGCGTCCAGATAGGCGGCGACCGCGGCCGGGTTCGGGTGGTCCCAGACCAGCGTCGCCGGCAGCCGCAGTCCCGTGCGCAGGCTGAGCCGGTGCCACAGGGACATCGCGTCCATCGAGGTCAGGCCGAGATCGGCGAACGCGGTGCCGGGATCGGCGGCCGACCCGCGGATGGCCGACGCCTCCGCACACACCAGGTCGGTCAGCGCCGCCCGCCGCTCGCCGGACGTGCGGTCGGCGAGCAGTTCGAGGGTCGGCTCGGCCGCCCGCTCGGCGAGGGCCTCGCGCAGCAGGGCCCGGCGCGGCTTGCCCGCAGCGGTGCGCGGAACGGCCGGCGTGAACAGGACCTCGTCGGGGACCTTGTGCGCGGAGAGCACCGCGGCGCAGGCACGCAACAGGCCTGCCGTGTCGAGGGTGGACCGTGCGGGAACCACGAAAGCCACCGGAACCTCGCCGAGCAGCGGATGCGCCCGCGCCACCACGGCCGCGTCCCGCACCCCGGGCAGGCCGCGCAGCACCTGCTCGACCTCGGCCGGGTCGACGTTCTCGCCGCCGCGTACGATCCGGTCGCCGACCCGCCCGGTGACGCTCAGGCAGCCGTGCTCGCCGAGCCGGCCCAGGTCACCTGTCCGGTACCAGCCGTCGCGTACGGCATCGGCGGTCTCCTCGGGCCGGTTGTGGTAGCCGAGCATGACGCCGGGACCGCGGACCCAGATCTCGCCCTCCGCGCCGTCGGTGACCGTCCGTCCGCTCTCGGGATCGACCAGGCGAACGTCCGTACCGGGCAACGGTGGCCCGCTACTCCCGCGTACCGAAGACCCGTCGGGCAGCTCCATCGCGATCTTGCCGCAGGTCTCGGTGCTGCCGTAGCCGTCGAGGAGCGGGGCACCGAACCGTGTCCCGACCTGCTCCCGCAGATCCGGCTCGCTGGGCGCGCCGGCGGTGACACAGAACCGCAGGCCGGGCACCGCCTCCAGACCGCCATCGAGCAACTGCCGGTACGTGAGGGGAACTCCACCGAGGACGGTGGGCGCGTACTCCTCGACCAGCCGGACCAGTTCGCCAGGCTCCGGTGCCGCAGTGATCCGCGCGCTCGCACCGGCCACGGTGGTCCCCAGTACGCACAGCGAGTGGGCGTAGGTGTGCGACAGAGGCAACGGCCACAGCACCCGGTCCGTCGCCGACAGCCCGAGCCGGGGGACGTAACAGGCGACGGAGGACCAGAGCGCGGAGCGCTGGCTGGACACCGCGGCCCTGGGCGTGCCGCTGGTGCCGGACGTGTAGAGCAGCCACGCCGGTTCGTCCAGGCCGAGATCGTCAGGGGGCGAGGCCGGGGTTTCGGCGACGAGGTCCTCGAATCGCCTGGCGCCGTCCGGCAGTTGGCCCTCGCCGGTCACCACCAGCCCCGGTTTCCGACCTGCCGTCAGCCGGGCGATCCGCGGCAGGTTCCGCCGGTCGGTGACCAGTACCTCCGGGTCACAGTCGGCCAGCAGCGCCGCGAGCTCTGCGTCGGTGGCGCGAGAACTGAGCGGCACACCGACGGCGGCGGCCCGAACGGTGGCCAGGAGACCCTCGACCACCTCCACGCTGTTGTCCAGGCATAACGCCACCGTGGCACCCCGGCGGACCGCCAGCCGCACCGCCAGTCGAGCCGTCCGACGCTCCAGTTCGGCCCAGCTCACCGCGCGCCGGTCATCGGCGAACGCGACCTTGTCGCCATGGCGTAAGGAGTTCTCGACGAGCAACTCCGGCACAGACCGCACCTCGAACACGTCCGCCACACCCACCAGGCATCCCCCTCGTCCGGACCGCGTCGACTTGTCGATCAGCGTACGGCGCGGGAAACGGTGCGTGGCGGCGAAGGCCTGTGATTCCGCCGGGGACCTCGCTCACGACCTCAAGGGCGGTCACCGCCACCGAAAGGTCGCGGTGACCGCCCTCGACGAGTGCCGCCAGGTCAGGAAGCGGGCGTTGGGTCAGTCGGCGTAGACCCGGCCGTCCTTGATGACGAAGTGGGTCGGCTCGGAGCAGCCGAGGGACGGAGTGAGGAGCAGGCTCACCGCCAGCGGGGCGGGTTCGGTGCTTGCGGTGGAGAGTTGGCAGACGGCGCCCGCGCCGGTGAGGGGGAACCAGAACCAGCCGTCCACGTCGCCCACGGTGACGCGGTCCGACTCCTTCCAGGTGCCGTCCGACTGCGTGTAGACCTGCAGACGCACGGAGGCGGCGTACTCGTCCTGCGTCGAACGCAGAGCGGTGAGCGTGATCTTGTAGTCGGTACCGAGCACCGACGAGGCGATCTGCCGTGTCTGCGGTGCCGCGGCTGCCGTGCCGGCCGTCGACGATCCGGCGCCGGCGGCGCCGAGTGCGGCCGCCATCAGCATCGTGAGGGCTACGGCCGTGCCGCGGCGGGTGCGGGTGCGTGTACGCATGCGTGCCAAGCTCATGTGTTCCCCCGTTGGAACGAGTTGGGAAGAAACGCTCGGAGGCGTTCCGGTCAGAGGTGAAGACACGTCACCTCGGTCAGGGGTTGTACGGATTTTCGGCCGCGGGCGGGGGAGCACGGATGTCATCCCTGACATGATCGGTGACATGAAGGTAGTAGTGATCGGGGCGAGCGGAACCATCGGCAGTGCTGTCGCCGGGGCGTTGGAGGCCTCTCACCAGGTGGTGAGGGCATCGCGTACCGGCTCGGTGAAGGTGGACCTGGAAGATCCGGCCTCTCTGGACGGTCTGTTCGACGAGGTACCGGACCTCGACGCGGTGGTGTGCTGCGCCGCCGGCGGCCCGCTGGTGGAACTGGCATCGGCGGGGGACGATGAGATCACCGCGGCAGTGCAGGGCAAGCTGCTGGGGCAGGTCGCGCTGGCCCGGCGTGCCATACGGCATCTGCGGGACGGCGGCTCCGTCACCCTGACCGCGGGCACCTTTCCCGCTCCGCTGCCCGGCGGGTCGCTGGGTGCTCTCATCAACACCGGCCTGGAGGGCTTCGTCCACAACGCGGCTGCCGAGCTGCCCCGGAACCTGCGGATCAACGTCGTCAGCCCCGGGTGGATCAAGGAGACCCTGGACCGCCTGGGCATGGACCCGGCCGACGGTGTCCCCGTCGCGGACGTGGCCCGGGCGTACGTGGCCGCCGTGGAAGGCACCGCGCAGGGCCGGACCATCCGCCTGCCCTGACCCGGGCTGCGGATCTCCATCGGCGTTCGTCAGGACGGCGTCTCGTCGGCGGGCTACCGTACAGAAACGCTGCGTTGCCCACGGTCGTCCGAGGAGGAACCCTGTGTCATCGCCCTGCGATCCCGAGAACGCTCCCGTCGGCGATGTGGGTGCAGCGCTCATGATGATCGACTCTCGGCTCAGAACCATCTACGCGGGCAAGGCCGAGACCGACCCCGAACAGCAGCAGTTGGTCGACCAGTTCATCGCGTCGCTGGGTCCCGAGGAAGTCGATGACCTGGTGGACGGCGCGTGCACGCTGATCTACATGTTCATGCAGTGGCTGCGGATGGCCTACGAGGACCATGACAGGGACGTCATCGAGTCCGTGGTGCCCAGTTTCGTGGGTTCGCTGCGCATGATGCCCAAGAGCATCCCTCCGGAGTCCATCCCCACCATGGCCGCCCTGGTCGTCGCGGCCGGCACCGGCCTGAGCCCCAGCCTGTGGCGCAAGCAGTTCGGCGACTGGACCGGGGACGAGATGAACCCCCTGGAAGCCACGGCGTTCCTGCTCGCCGAGCACATCAACCGGATCACCGACGACCGCGACTTCGCCACCCGCATGATCACCGAAGCTCTGTCCAGCTCGAACATGGACTGACGCAGAGGATGACCTGAAACCGGCCCGCAGTCACCCCCGCCCACCGGTCCAGACCAGTGGCGGTCGAACCGGAGCCCCCAAGCAGCCCGTGGATGCCGGATTCCCCCCTCTCACCTGGGCCGCAGAGCCCGAAGCACCCCCCCCGCGGTCGTCCGTGATCCACCGCCAAGGGTGCCGTAAGCCCGGATGGGCCGTTTGCCACGCACCTGCGTTTTTCCGTCAGGTTGCGCAGCAAGACCACGAAAGCTCCACAGATACCTCACTATTTGACGCGACGGATGCGTCGACGACCGGTCTCTGAGGGGGAAGCCGGCGTCACGCGCGGGGGTGCGTTCGCTCAGCGGAGCCGTGCTCGCCCCTGCCCTGGGAGGGGACAGCACCGCATGAAGCGGACCTTAAGCACCACTCTGCTCACGACGGGCGCGCTCATAGCCGCCTTCGGTGTACCGGCCGCATACGCCGCGGACCCGCCGCCGCCCCGCATCGACCTGCGGGTGCTCGTCGTCAGCGATGGCGGCCCGGCCACCGACGCCATCGCCGCCGAACTGGACACCGCGGGAACCCCGTACACGGAGGTCGACCTCACGCAGTCCGGCCGCCCGGTGATCGATGCCGGATATCTCGCGGACACCGTGGACGGCCGGGACCGCGCCAAGTTCCAGGCGGTCGTCCTGCCCAACGACAACCCGTTCCCCGCGAACTCGCCCGAGATGGCCGCCCTGGTGGCCTACGAGAAGGCCTACGACATCCCGCAGGTCGACGCGTACACGTACGCCCGCCCCGAGGCCGGACTCCAGTACCCGGTGTACGGCGGCTACTCGGGCAGCGTCGACGGCGTGCAGGCCCAGGTGACGGACGCCGGGAGGGCGGGTCCGTTCGACTACCTCGACGGTCCGGTGCCCTTCGAGGACAACTCGCCCACCGTCGGCGAGAGTTACGCCTTCCTGTCGACCCCGATGACCGGCGCCGACTTCACCCCCTACGTCCAGGCGCCGATCCCGGGCACGAGCAAGCAGGGCTCGCTGGTGGGGGAGTACCGGCACGACGGGCGGCGTGAACTCGTCGTCACCTTCGTCTACAACCAGTACCAGCAGCAGTTCCGGCTGCTCGCCCGCGGCATCGTCGAGTGGATGACCGGCGGGGTGCACCTGGGCGCCTCCCGCAACTACTTCGCCGTACACGTCGACGACGTGTTCGCGGCCGACGACCGCTGGAACTCCACGCTCAACTGCACACCCGGCGACGTGGACTGCACCGACCCCGATGCCACGCCCGACCCGATCAGGATGACGGCCGCCGACGTCGACCACGCCGTCACCTGGCAGCGCGAGCGCGACTTCACCCTCGACCTCGCCTACAACGGCGCCGGCAGCGTCGACCACCGCGAGGACAACAACGGAGCCGACCCGCCGGCCGACCGGCTCATCTCCGAACGCGCCGAGTTCCGCTGGATCAACCACACCTACACGCACGCCTTCCTCGGCTGCGAACAGGACACCTCGGTGGTGCCGTGGCGGTGCGCCACCAACGCCGACGGCAGCACCAAGTGGGTCAGCCGCGCCGACGTCGCCGACGAGATCGCCCACAATCAGGTGTGGGGGCAGCAGGCCCAACTGCCGCTGTCCGACAATGAGTTGGTGACCGGAGAGCACTCCGGACTGCGGGTGCTGCCGCAGCAGCCGGCCGACAACCCCAACCTGGCGCTCGCCCTCGCCGACACCGGCATCGGCTGGCTGGCCTCGGACAACTCCCGCGAGCCCGGCCAGCGACAGGTCGGCCCCGCCACGACGGTCCCGCGCTACCCGATGAACATCTTCTACAACGCGGGCCGGGCGGCCGAGCAGGTCGACGAGTACAACTGGATCTACACCAGCCGCGCACAGGGCGGCAGCGGCATCTGCGAGGACAACCCGGACACCACGACCTGCCTGCCCGCGCCGCTCGACACGGCCACCGGCTACGCGCAGCACATCGTGCCCCTGGAGCGGCAGATCGCCCTCGGCCACGTCCTCGGCAACGACCCCAAGCCGCACTTCATCCACCAGTCCAACCTGGCCGAGGACCGGATCGCCTACCCGGTCCTGGACGGTGTGCTCGACACCTACGACACGCTGTTCGCGCACAACACGCCGATGGTCAACCTGCGGATGAAGGACATCGGCAACGAGCTGAAGCAGCGCGCCTCCTGGCGGACCGCGGTGGGCGACGGGCAGGTCACCGCCTACCGGATCGGCGACACCGTCACCGTCGACGGCCCCGACGGCATGGCCGTCCCCGCCACCATGCCCGAGGGCACGACTCGGGCCGGCTCGGCCTTCGGCGAGGCGTACGCGGGTGAACGGTCCGGGTGGACGACCCCGGCCGCCGAGCCCCTCACCCTCACCCTGCCGCAGTCCGCGGCCTCCACCACGGCCACCGGCACGGGCGGTTCCGCGCCGGCCACCGGCCCGGCACCGGACGCCCGCGTGCCCGAGGGCGTGGCCGAGCCGGTCCTTCCCGCGGGGAGCTGACCGGCGTACCGGCAGCGAGGTCCCGGCCGCCCGTCGGCAGGCCCGGACCGGCACCCCTCCCCACACCTCGGCCGTGGAGCACATCAATGCACGTTCACCACGGCGCGCGACGCAACGACGCCGCGCGCGTCACCCTGCTCACCGAAGGCACCTACCCGCACAGTCACGGCGGCGTGAGCGTCTGGTGCGACCAGCTCGTCACCGGCATGCCCGACATCGAGTTCGACGTCATCGCCGTGACCGGCACCGGACGGGAGCCGATCGTGTGGGACCTCCCCGACCACGTCCGCGACGTCCTGTCCGTCCCCATGTGGGGCTCCGCTCCGGAGGGCCGCCCACCGCGCGGCCGGTCCCGGCGCAGGCTCACCGGCGCGTACGAGCGGTTCCTGACCGCACTCGTCGACCCCGGCGCCGAGGACGGCTTCGCACCCGCCCTGCACGCCATGGCGTGGGCGGCGGCGAGCGGCGAGCTCAGCCCTTTCCTGCGGGGCGACACGGCGATCGCCATCCTGACCGCCGTATGGACGCGTCCCGGGCTGGCCGTGCGCGAGGCGCGGCCGACCCTGCACGACGCGCTCACCGCCACCGCTCTGCTCGAACACGCGCTGCGCCCGCTGGCCGCACCGGCCCCGCAGGACGGCGTCGCACACGCCGTCAGCGGAGGTGTCGCCGTCCTGCCGGGGCTCGCCGCCCGCGAGCGGCACGGAGTTCCGCTGCTGCTCACCGAGCACGGGGTCTACCTGCGCGAGCGCTACCTCGGATACCGCACCGCGCCGTACCGCTGGCCCATCAAAGCGGTGATCCTGGGCTTCTTCCGGCTGCTGGCCGAGGAGAGTTACCGCCAGGCGGCCCTGATCACCCCGGGGAACCGCTACAACCGGCTGTGGGAGGAGCAGGGCGGCGCCGATCCGGAGTCGATCCGCACCGTCTACAACGGCGTCGATCCCGCCGCGTTCCCGCCGGCCGGTCCGGAGCCGGAGGCCCTCACGCTGAGCTGGGCCGGGCGCGTCGACCCGATCAAGGACCTGGAGACCCTGATCCGTGCCTTCGCGCTGGTCCGGGACCGACTGCCGGACGCCCGCCTGCGGTTGTTCGGGGGCACGCCCCGGGGCGGAGAGGCGTACCGCGAGCGCTGCGAGGCCCTGGCCGCCGAGCTGGGGCATGGCGACGCCGTGACCTTCGAGGGGCGCGTCGACGACATCAAGGACGCCTACGCCGCCGGGAACGTGGTGATGCTGTCCAGCATCAGCGAGGGCTTCCCGTTCACGCTCATCGAAGCCATGTCGTGCGGCCGGGCGACCGTGTCCACCGACGTCGGAGGAGTGCGCGAAGCCGTCGGCGACACCGGTCTCGTGGTGCCGCCGCGCGACCCGGCGGCCATGGCCGCCGCCGCGCTGGAGCTGCTGGACGATCCCGTCCGGCGCCGGGCGATGGGCGAGGCGGCGCGGCTGCGGGTGATCGAGCAGTTCACCCTGCGGCAGACCATCGACACGTTCCGTGCCATCTACCACGAACTGGCGGCAGGCAAAGCAGAGTTGCCCGCCAGAGTCGTGCTGCCCGCTCCGGCGGTCACCGGCACGAGGAGCCTCACCGGATGAGCGGACCGATATCCCTCGAACCCGGCGACGCAGCGCAGGACACCCTCGCCCTGCGGCTGGCCGAACCCCGCCCGCCGCGCCGCCGCCCACGCTGGGCCCTGGACGACGCCACACTCGCGATACGGCTGCCCGGCCACGGCCCCGACGAGGAGGCGGTCAGCACGCTCGCCGCCGAACTCGCCGACGCCATAGGGCCCGCCGTCCATCCCTACGAGGTGGCGGCGCTCCTGGAGGCGGAGGGCCTGTCCGCCTCGCTGATCAAGGAGCGGTACGGCCACCCCAACCTCTTCTCGCTGGCGACCGCGCTGTACGAGAGGGTGCCCCGGACGTTCCCCGAGCCGCCGCCGGCGACCGACCCGTGGCGTCCCGACACCCTGCGCTGCCTGCTGCGCGGCGTGCTCTTCGCGCTCCCTGCCCTGGCCTACCTGCTCATCGCGCCGCTCTGGCCGATCGACCGGCACGCGCCTGTGCTCATCGTGGCGGGCATCGCCTCGTGGGCGTGGGGACAGGCACTGGGCCATCGCGCGCACCTGCGGCTGGTGACGGGACGCCGGGAGGCGTCCGGCACATTGCTGACCGGGTCCGTACTCGGCGTCGCGGTGGCCACGGCCCTCGCCGCGCTGCCCGCCGACGGTGCGATGGCCGTCGGAGTGGCGGCCGCCCAATCGCTGTATCTGGCCGGGGCGAGCGTGCTGCTCGTCCTGGGCCGCGAGCGACTGCTCCTGGCCGCGCTCAGCCCGCTCATTGCGGGCGCCGCGGTGCTCCCGTGGTGGGAGCCCGGACCGCTGCTACGGGTCGGGCTGCCTCTCCTCGCCCTGCTGGCCACGACGGTGGCCGCCGGACGAGTCCTGTGGGCGGGGCGCGCGGGCCAGGCCGCTTCCGACGCCGGGCGGCCGCGACTTCGCGCATCCCTGCCGTACGGCCTGTTCGGACTCGCCGCGGCGGTGCTCGTCATGCTGGAAGGCCGGCGGCAGCCGTACGCGGTGATCGCACTGACCCTCAGCATGGGCCCCGCCGAGTGGCTGCTGTACCGCTACCGCGGCTGGTCGGTCGCCGCGTTGCGCGTCAGCGCGACCCCCGGCACCTTCCTGCTGCGCTCGGCCGCCGTGCTCGGCCTGTGCCTGTCCGGCTATCTGCTGTTGCTGCTGCCGGCCGCCCTGCTCACCGACTCCGAGGCCTCGCTGCTCCTGCTCGCGGCGGCCCTGTGGACCGCTCTGCTCCTACAGGCGTTCGGGGTGGCCTGGCCGCCCGCCGTTCTCTGCCTGGCCGCCGCCGGCGCGGCCGGAGCGGTGACCCTGCTGCACCTGCCCCCGGGACCGGCCGTACTGCCGGCCGCCTGCGGTGTGGCCGCCGTCTGTCTCGCGGCCTGCGCGATACGCCTGCTCGGCCGGCCCTCCCCGCACGCCTGACCACGCGAACCACCCCTGTCAGACCCGGACCCGCAGCCCGTCCACGCCGGGTCTCCCGTCTGACGACCACTACGAAGGGACCAAGAGTTGACCTCCGCACCGCTCGCCGCAGTCACCGGAGCCGAAGGCTTCATCGGCTCGCATCTCACCGAGGCGCTCGTCGCCTCCGGCCACCGCGTGAGGGCCATGGCCCAGTACAACTCCTTCTCCTCCTACGGCTGGCTGGAGACCCTGCCCGCCGACGTCCTCGACCAGGTGGAGATCGTCCTCGGCGACGTACGGGATCCCGGCTCGGTACGCGGCCTGCTCGACGGCGCCGACTGCGCGTACCACTTGGCCGCGCTCATCGCGATCCCGTACTCCTACCAGGCCCCGCACAGCTACGTGGACACCAATGTCACCGGCACGCTCAACGTGCTGGAGGCGGTGCGCGCCCTTCGGACCCCGCGCCTGGTGCACACCTCGACCAGCGAGACGTACGGCACCGCGCAGACCGTGCCGATCACCGAGGACCACCCCATCAACACGCAGTCCCCGTACGCCGCTTCGAAGGCGGGCGGCGACCGGCTGGCCGACAGCTACCACGCCAGTTTCGGCACCCCCGTGGTGACGCTGCGGCCCTTCAACACCTTCGGCCCGCGCCAGTCGATGCGCGCCGTGATCCCCACGGTCATCGGCCAGGTGGCGGCCGGGCAGCGCACGATCACGCTCGGAGACCTGCGCCCCACCCGGGACTTCACCTTCGTCGAGGACACCGCCCGGGCTTTCCTCGCGGTGGGCACCGCGCCGGCCGAGCAGGTCGTCGGCCGCACCTTCAACGCCGGGACCGGCGGCGAGATCTCCGTCGGTGACCTCGTCGCGCTGATCGGCAAGGTCATGGACGCCCCCCTCGACGTCCGCGAGGACCTCGAACGCCTGCGGCCCGCGGCCTCCGAGGTGATGCGGCTCGTCGCCGACGCGACCCGGCTGACCGCGGCGACCGGCTGGCAGCCCGGCCACACGCTGGCGGAAGGGCTCGCGCGAACCGCCCGGTGGTTCGTCGATCCGGCCAACCTGGCCCGCTACAAGACCGGCATCTACAACATCTGACCCGCCCGGCACGCACCCGCAGGAGGTATGTCATGCATGCAGTCATCCTGGCCGGAGGAAAGGGCGTCCGGCTGCGGCCGTACACCACCGCGCTGCCCAAGCCGCTCGTCCCCATCGGGGATCAGCACGCCATCCTGGAGATAGTGCTGCGCCAGCTCTCGACGGCCGGCTTCACCCGCTGCACCATCGCCATCGGCCACCTCGGCGAGATCATCCGCGCCTACGTCGGCGACGGCACCCAGTGGGGCCTCAGCGTCGACTACGCCACCGAGGAGAGCCCGCTCGGCACCATGGGCCCCCTGCTCACCCTGCGCGACCGGCTGCCCGAGAACTTCCTGGTCATGAACGGCGATGTGCTCACCGACCTCGACTACGCCGACGTGCTGCGCAGGCACGAGGCGTCCGGCACGCCCCTGACCATCGCCACGTACGCCCGCAAGGTGCACATCGACTTCGGGGTGCTGACCACCGACGCCAGCCGGGTGGTCGCCTTCACCGAGAAGCCCAGCATCGACTACCGGGTGTCCATGGGCGTCTACGGCGTCTCCCGGACCACCCTCGACGGCTACACGCCCGGGCTGCCGCTGGGCTTCGACGAGCTGGTCATGGACCTGCTCGCGGCCGAACGCCCGCCGCACGCCTACGAGTTCGACGGCTACTGGCTCGACATCGGCCGTCCCGACGACTACGACCGGGCCAACGCGGAGTTCACCAGCCGCAAGTCGATGCTGCTCAAGGGAGCCTGAGGAACCATGCACATCCTCGTACTCGGCGCCACCGGCTACCTGGGCACGCACATCGCCGAGCACCTGCGCGCCCTGCCGGACGCGCGGGTCCTCGTCGGCGGCCGCTCACCCGCCGCCGACGTCAGGGTGGACCTGGCCGCCGACCGTCCGCGGGACCTGGCGGCGGCCCTGGCCGAGGTCGCGCCCGACGCCGTCGTCAACTGCGCGGGCGCGACCGGGGGCGACGCCGTCACCCTCGCGGAGGTGAACGCCCGCGGTCCCGCCGTGCTGTGCGCGGCACTGCGGGACGCGGCGCCCGGGGCCCGCCTGGTCCATCTGGGCTCGGCGGCCGAGTACGGGCCCACCGAGGTCGGAGCGCGGGTGACGGAGTCGGCGGCGACCCGGCCGGCCGGCCCGTACGGCGCCACCAAGCTCGCGGGCACGGTGGCGGTGACCGCGTCCGGGCTGGACACGGTGGTGCTGCGGGTGGGGAACCCGGTGGGCCCGGGGGCCCCGCCCACCGGGCTGCCCGGCCGCCTCGCCGCTCTGCTCGCGGACGCCGGGGACGACCCGGCGGCGACGCTGCGGCTCGGTGACCTCTCCGCGTACCGCGACTTCGTGGACGTACACGATGTGGCGCGGGCGGCCCAACTGGCGGCCACCGTCGCGGGATCGCTGCCGCCGGTGCTGAACATCGGCGGCGGTGACGCCCGCCCGGTGCGGGACCTCGTGCGGGGGCTGGCCGACGCGGCCGGATTCCGCGGCCGGATCGACGAGGCGGAGGGCACCGCATCCGTCCGCTCCGCGCAGGTGTCGTGGCAGTGCTCGGACATCACCGCCGCCCGCCACGCCCTGGGCTGGTCGCCGTCCCACACCTTCGACTCGTCCCTGGCGGCACTGTGGGCGGCCGTCCGCCCACGGGCCCGCAGCGCCGAGGGGGCACCGGCGCGGTGAGCCTGCTGGTCCCGCTGTACGTGCATCCGGCCGAGGACCCCGGCGCCTGGCACCGGCTCATCACGCGCGCCGCGCACACCTACGCCGTCGTACTGAATCCGGCGAACGGCCCCGGCCGGGCCCCCGATCCGGCGTTCGTCAAGGCGGCCGAGGCACTGCGCGCGGCGGGAGCCCGCCTTCTCGGCTACCTCGACACGGACTACGGAGCCCGTGAACACGCCGAGATCACCGCGGATCTGCGTCGGCATCAGGAGTGGTACGCCGTCGACGGCTGCTTCCTGGACCAGGTGCCGGCAGCCCCCGACGCCCTGCCGGACTGCCGCCGCCTGGTCCGCTCCGCCCGCCGGCTCGGGGCCTCCACCGTCGTCCTCAACCCCGGCGTCCATCCCGCACCCGGCTACGCCCGGCTCGCCGACCTGACCGTCACCTTCGAGGGCCCCTGGTCGAGGTACGTCTCCGACTTCAGCCGCCCCTCGTGGACCGAGCGGCTGCCCCCCGACCGGCTGTGCCACCTGGTCTACGGCGTGCCCGAACCGCTCGTGCCGCTCGCCATGAGGACCGCGCATGAGCGGGGCGCGGGCGTGTGCGGTCCGGTGACGGGAGAACCGCCGAACCCCTGGTCCGGGCTGACCCCGGCGCTGACCGAGTGAAAGACCGCTGCGTGTGCGGAAAGGGCCGGCATCATCACGCCGCGTCGGCAGTGAGCCGGGCCGATGACCCTGATGACCTGCCGCCGGGTGGCCGGTGCGGTGCGGTGCGGTGCGGACGACGTCGACGGGGGAGGCGAGGCGGGTCCCTCCGGCGGCCTGCGTCGTGCCCGCCACGTCGAGGAACTCGGTCGGGGTGGTGCCGGGGGACCGGGCCGGCACCCGCGCCACGTTGACGTGCGGCTGCGCCGGCAGGCCGAACTCGTCCCCGTCGTCTGCCTCGCGGCCGTGCGGGGTGGCCGCGACTGAGCCGCGGCGGCCGCGGTGCGAGGCCGGATGCCGTGGCCTCGCACCGCGGGTCGGTCAGATGCCGAACGGTGCGGCGTAGCGGACGGTTCCGCCGGGCAGCGGGTGGTCGGCGTCCAGAGTGAGGGCCATCAGGGCCTCGTCGGGTACGTCGATGGTCAGGCCGATGCCGTGGGCGGAGGCGCGGTCGAAGCCGAACCGGGGGTAGTACGCCGGGTGCCCCAGGACGACGACGTAGTGCTCGCCCTTGGCCTTGGCCGCTGCGAGAGCGGCGCAGATGACCGCGGAGCCGGCGCCGCTGCTTTGCTGCTCGGGTCGCACGGCGCACGGGGCCAGGCACAGGGCCGGGACGTCGCCGATGTGGCAGCGGGTCAGCAGGGCGTGGCCGACGGGGCGGCCGTCGTCGTCCGTGGCGACGAAGGACAGGCCCTCGATCCAGGCGGGGTCGGCGCGCAGTGCGTCGACGAGGTCGGCCTCCAAAGAGGTCTCGAACGCGGCCAGGTTGATGTCGCGGACGGCGGGGATGTCGGCGCTGGCCTCAGCCCGCGTGATCCAGTTGCGCATGATGGATGATGATCCGTTTCAAGGGAGTGTTCGGGCTGGCGCCCCGCGAGCTCACGCTCCCAGCGAGGGCGGGCAGGAAGAGGTCAGGCCACGGCCCGGGACGTGAGGGAGACCCGGACACTGCGCATGGTGGCCACGAGCGCGGTCATCAACCCCACCTCCCTGTTTCTCTGATCACCTGTTGACACGAACAGCCGTCAGCATACACAGGGCGCCTGCGTGAGGTGCTGGGCTGGATCACTCCTCCCGGCACACCGTACGAGGGTCGGCCCCCTTGCGGCCCGGCGGCGCGGAGAGCGGCTCGTCGCTGCCCGCGGGCCGCCCGCACACGGTCGCCGAGCGCACCTTGTGGTCGCGATAGGTCACCCGCACGATCTTGTAGCCGTGCCCCCGCTGGTCGGCGTAGGGCTGGCTGCCGGCGAAACTGACCGTGCCGACCGGCAGGTTCGGGTTGGGCCGCCAGCGCAGGTCGGCCCAGGTCTCCGGCGCGGTCTGCGGGGCGTCCCCGTTCTTCGACGCCCGGTACAGCACCGCGGTGGCGCTGTAGGCCAGCACCGACTGACCGCTGGAGAACAGCGGGTCGTCCCACGGCCGGGCAGGGTCGGCGAGCGCGGTCGTCGCCCCGCCCGCCGGGAGCAGCTCGGTGAGCACGCGGTGGGAGTCCTGGTAGAAGCCGGTCGCGCCGACGAGGTCCATCGGCGCCAGCGCGAAGTGGTAGAGGGTGACCTCCGGCGGGATGCGCAGACTCTCGCCCTCGTCGTAGTTGCTCTTCGTCAGGTCGTCGCCGGTGAACACGGTCATGTGCCGACCGGAACAGCCCGGCGTGGACCCGAGTTGGGACATCAGGTTGGGCACGTCCTCCACCCGGCCCGCGAAGTACAGGGCCCGGGGCACGGGTTGACTCGCGCAGATCGCCTCGACCGGATCGGTGAGCTCCGGTTCGCCGTTGGGGCTGAGCCGGTAGGACCGGGAGGGCAGCAAGGTGAAGCCGGCCCGGTCCAGCATGCCCTTGCCCACCCTGGCCTGCTCGGTCGTGTAGAAGTCCTTCTCGCTGCCGACCTTGCGGGCGAGCACCACGGCCCGGCCGCCGTCCTCGCGCCGGGCGAGCTGCCTGGCGACGACGAGCATCGCGTCGGCCTCCTCCTCGTCGGTGGCGGCCAGCCCGAACCAGTTCGACAACTCCCGCGCCAGATGGCTCCCGGAGTTGGTGGTGCTCACCACGGGCAGGCCCGCGCCCTTGAGGATCTCCACCGCGTCATCGCTCTCCGTGGTGTCCCGTCCGAGGCCTACGACACCCACGACCGACCGGTCGCGCCGGGCCAGTTCGGCTATGTGCCGGGCCATGGGCAGCACCTGGAGCATGTTCTCGCCGCCGTTGGCCAGGAGGACTCTTATCTTGGTCGGCTGGTGAGTGCTGACGTTGGCGTAGCGCTGGTAGAGGTAGACGCCCGTGATCTCCTCAAGCCCCTTGCGGGTGCCGGTCTCGTCGGCCGCGGTGACCGGGCCGGCGTAGACGATCGTCACGTACTTGTCCTTCGGGCCGATCTTCGCGTTCTCGGCCCTGATCGCCTGCTCGACGGCGTCGAAGGTGATGCCCTTGCCGGCGCCGTACAGTTCCAGCGCGTTGCCCGCGGCCAGCCGTACGTCCCCGGTCGCGACCCCGACGCACTCGCCGCCCACGAGGACGGAGTCCGTGTTGGAGCCGACCAGCCGGCCCTCGCAGTAGCGCTGGGCCATCCACCGGTTGCCCAGGAAGCCGAGGCAGAGGGCGATGGCGAGGACGACCGCCAGGCAGGGCCTGGACCACAGCAGCCAGGCCGCGGTACGGCGGATCCTGGTGGTGGAGTGCTGTATGGAGTGCCGGCGGACCAGCTCGTCGGCGGACAGCGGTATCCGCAGGATCCACGGCAGCGCGGCCGACCGCCCGGGGGACTGGCCGACGTTGAGGCCGGTCACCCACTCCTGGTACCTGGCGTCCGCTCCGAAGACGCGCTCAGGATCATCGCCTGCGGACCCGGCCGGATACGGTACGGCGGGCAGCCCGGGGCCTCGGGCGGACAGGCCGGGCTCCTCGGAGCCCGGCGGACGCAACCGCTCGGCCGCCGGGATCGCGGCCAGCACCAGCAGCGGGTCCACTTCACTGCGGCGGCTGCGTACGTTGCTGATCGCCCGCAGCAACAGCAGCCCGCCGTCGTCCTCGGTGGCGCACGGCAGGTACACCACGGGCGGGACCGTGCGCTTACGGCGCCGCAGGTCCAGCGTCCGCGGCCGGAAGTTCTCGCGGAGATCCTCCAGCAGCGCCAGCACCCGCAGCTCCAAGTGGAACTGACGTGCCGTCATGTCGCCGGCCTCGGCGGCGACGATCTGCTGGGCCGCGGCGAAGGCCCGGCCGCGGATGGTCTCCCAGGACTTCGTCGGCCGCCACCGCGACCACTCCGCGGCGGCCGGCCGGTCGCTCGAAGGGGCCAGGAACGTGGTGGTCGCGAACCACCGGCTGGCCCGGCGCAGCCACAGCAGCGGCGGCGCGCTGCGCGCCAGCAGATGCGCCACACCGAACGCCACCAAGGCCAGTGCGCCGCCCCACACAGCCGTCTGCCAGCCGCCCTCGCCCAACAGCACGCTCAGGCAGGCGATGAACATCGCCCCCACGAAACCGGACGGGTTCACCACGGCGCCGACGGTGTCCGCCAGCCCCGAGGCGCGGTTCGAGTCGTCGGCGCCGTCCGGGTCACGCCCCGGCCGCCAGCGCAGCTCGGCCAGCCGTCGCATCAGCCGTTCGCGGCGCTGGGCTGCGGACCACACCGTGCTGACCTCACCGCCGACCTCCGGCGCGGCCTGCTCGATGGCCCGCAGCAGCCTGGAGCGCGGAAAGGCGAACGGCTTGTACTGGGACTGGTTCTGGTTGTCCCAGGGGTGCTCGCACAGCTGGCGCACCATGTCGATCGCGGAGGAATAGGCGTCCACGCCGCCCGAGCCGTCCAGCCGCTTGGCGATCAGCCCCCGCGGCTGATGGCCCTGGCGGACGAACTCCACGACCTGCTCGACCCGCCGGTCGAGCGTGCCGGTGTCGTCCTCCTCGGTGGCCTGCAGGACCACCAGCGGCGTCACCGGAGGGTAGTCCCGGAAGTTGTCGATGAGTCGTCTCATCAACGCGAACACGGCGTCGGCCGCCTCGATCCCGGCGCTGCCGCTCCACACCTCTTTGCCCACTCGCTCCGCCCCCGTCGCATCCGCCCGACCCGGCACACCCGGATCCGATGGAGATACCCACGCCCAAACACCCTGCACCGTAAGGACGTTGCGATTCTCGCGACTCGTCGCCGGCCGGCGTGTGAGCCGGTCGAGGTCAGCCGGTGGGATCGAGGAGGATCTTGCGGACCCCGTCCGAGCGGTCGGCGAAGAGTTCGTACGCGGCAGCGCCCTGGGAGAGGGGAAAACGATGGGACACCACGACCTCCGGCTTGATCCGGCGCGCCTGGGTCAGCGCGATCAGGGTCGGAAGCTCGTAGTGGATCGAGCACAGGCCGATGGCGAACTCGAGTTCCTTGATCTGCGCCAGTCCCATGTGGAAGGGGAACGCCTTGCTGTGGCTGACGCCGATGACACTGACCCGGCCGGCCTGCCGGACCGCCTTGAGGGCGAGCTCGATGGTGGCGTCCGAGCCCACGGCCTCCACCACCGCGTCCGGGCCACGTCCACCGGTCATCTCCCGTACGGCGGCCTTCGTGTCCTCTCCCTCGACCGGTTCGACGCCCAGGGATGCCGCGAACGCGCGTCGCTCCGCGACCAGGTCCGCACCGAGCACCCGCGCGGCGCCCATCGCGAAGGCGGACTGCGCGGCCATCAGGCCGACGGGACCCAGACCGATGACCAGCACGGTCTCGCCGGGCTGGATCCGGGCGCGACGGCAGCCGTACCAGGCCGTCGGAGCATTGTCCGTCAGGACGACGGCAGCCTCGTCGGAGATGCCCTCGGGCAGGTGCACCAGGTTGATGTCGGCGTAGGGCACCGCGAGCGCCTCGGCCTGACTGCCGGGGAGCTGTGGGCTCACGCCGTAACAGAGATCCGTACTGGACTTCGCGTTCTCGCAACGGGCGGTGAACCCGGCCGCGCAGGACCGGCACCGGGTGCAGCCGGCCGAGGCCGGAACGAGGACCCGGTCGCCGGGCTTGAAGCGGGTGACCTGGTCGCCGACGTCGACGACCACGCCGACACACTCGTGTCCGGGTGTGTAGCCCAGTTCCGGACTGAACGGGTTGCCCTGGTAAATGTGCAGGTCACTGCCGCAGATGCCGGCCGTGGTCACCTGGACGACCGCGTGGGTGGGGCTGGTGACGGCCGGATCGGGGACGTCCGTGAAACGGATGTCGTGACGGCCGTGGTAGGTAAGTGCCTTCATCGGAACGCTCCTCCCTCCCGCCGCGTCAGTCCGCGATCTTCAGCACGAGCTTGCCCTGGTTCTCACCGCGGAACAGGCGCATGAGGGTGTCGGGGAACGCCGCCACGTCACCGGACACCACGTCCTCGAGTGACTTCAGGCTGCCTTCCTTCCGCCACGTGGCCATCCGGGCGATTCCCTCGGCGTATCGGTCGGCGTAGTCGAAGACCACCATGCCCGTCATGGTGGCCCGGTTGACCAGCAGCGACAGGTAGTTCGCGGGGCCTTGCGGCTTGACGCTGTTGTACTGGGAGATCGCGCCGCAGACGACGACGCGGGCGCCGCGTGCGAGCCGCAGCAGTACCGCGTCCAGGACGTCGCCGCCGACGTTGTCGAAGTACACGTCGACGCCGTCGGGGGCGTGGGTGCGCAGCGCCTTGCGTAGGTCCTCGTTCTGGTAGTCGATCGCGGCGTCGAACCCGAACTCGTCGACCAGCAGCCGGCATTTGGCCTCGCCGCCGGCGATGCCGACGACCCGGCAGCCCATGATCTTGGCGATCTGACCGACGACGCTGCCGACCGCTCCTGCCGCACCGGAGACGACGACCGTCTGGCCCGGTTCGGGACGCCCGATGTCGATCAGTCCGAAGTAGGCCGTCAGCCCCGACATGCCGAGGGCGCCCAGGTACGTCGGCAAGGGGGCCGCCGCCGGATCGACCTTGATCACATCTCGCCCGTCCGACAGGCAGTATTCCTGCACGCCGAACGACCCCGACACATGGTCGCCGACCGCGAATCCGGAGTGCCGTGAGGCGATCACGCGTCCCACCGCACCGGCGCGCATGACCTCACCGATCTCCACCGGGCGGATGTAGGACCTGCCCGCGTTCATCCAGCCGCGCATCGCCGGATCGATCGACAGGCAGAGCACCTGCACCAGGAACTCCCCGTCGCCCGGCTGCCCGATGGGCTCCTCCACGTGCTCCCAGTCGGTGGACCGCGGCTCGCCCACGGGGCGCGCGGCCAAGCGCACCTGGCGGTTGGTTCGGCTCATCTTCGGCGGCTCCTCAGTCCTCGCGGTGACCAGGTCGGCGGGCATACCATCCGGTCGGTATGGGCCGTGAGCGTACGGTGCCCAGGCGCGTGAGGCAAGGGATGCCGGGCTCGGGACGAGGACCGGGCTTCAGGGCATACCTGAAATCCGAGGTCGGACGAACGGGTTCGGTGGGCATTCGGTCGGGGAGCAGCCGTACGACCAGGAGGGGCGACGCCATGGGTACCGCCGTCCACGTGCCGCAGACCCGGGACATGATCGGGGAGGAGCTCTCCGGAGACGAGGCGTTCGCCGCCCTGCGCCACTACGGGGGGCTGCGGCTGCTGGCCGACTCCTTCGCACGGTTCCGTTACGCGGACGGGTTCACCAACGCCCGAGCGCTGGCCTTCCAGGTGGTGCTCGGGCTGGTTCCCTGCACCGTGGCCCTTGTCGGCCTGGCGACGTCGGTGCACACCGAGGGCGTGGGCCGGGTCGTCGAGCTCACGCTCGGCCGGATTGTGCCCGGCGCGAGCGCGGAGATCGTCGAGGACGCCTTCGACGGGACGCGGCGCACCGCGCACGGCGATGTCTGGAGCACACTCGCCCTGTGGCTCGGTCTGGGCTTCGCCCTGCTGAACCTCGCTTCGGCCATGGGCCAGATCGAGCGTGGCGCCAACCGTATCTACGGCATCGAGCGCGACCGTCCCTTCCCGCGCAAATACGCGCGGGCGATGGTTCTCGCGATCGCCGCCGGTCTGCCCCTGGTCCTGGGGTTCGTCGCGCTCGTCGCCGGTGAGGCCGTGGGCGAGGCGGTGGCGGACACCGCCGGCTGGGCGGACAGCGTGCCGCAGTGGTGGAGTGTGCTCGACATCCCGCTGGGCCTCGCGCTGGCCTGGGTGGCCTCCGCCGTGATCTTCCGCTGGTCGCCGCGGCGCGTCCAGCCCGGCTACACGTGGCTGGCCTTCGGCTCGGCCGTGCACCTGTTGCTGTGGGTGTCGGCCACCTGGCTGCTCGCGCTGTACGTCAAGGAGAGCGGTGCCTTCGGTGCCGTGTACGGCCCTCTCACCGCCTTCGTCGCCCTGCTGCTGTGGGCCAACCTCACCGCCGTCGCACTCTTCCTCGGCATCGCGTTCGCCGCCCAACTGGAAGCGGCCCGCGCCGGCATCGAATCACCGGTCCGGCCCGACCCCGGCCCGGGCAGGTGAGGCCGGCCGTTCCCCCGCGCGAGGGATCGCGGCGGTCCGCAGGCGTAGACCTTTCCAGGTGGGGCACTTGGAGTTCTGCTCGCCCTGATCTGTGTCGGTCACTGGCGTGAGCCATGTATGCAGTCTGTCCCTCGTGGCGGCGTCGGCCGCCTGGCGAGCTGTGCTTCGAGAGAGGAATCGCCATGCTCCTTCCGGCTGAGAAGGAACTGCGTACCGCGCTGGCCCGGTTCGCCGAGGCGCGCATCGCACACGACGTGCTCCCCACCGGTCGCACCAGCCGCGCTCTCGAAGATGCCACGTACACGCTCTGCGTGATCACAGGCGCCCGCACCGCCGAGGACGCCCTGTTCGCAGCGGATGCGCTGCTGCAGAGGTACCGCGCCGACCGTCAGGGCCCCACGCAAGAGGACAAGACGCTGGCCGCGTAGGGGAGGACGACACGGGTGAGCAGTACGCCGTGGTGCCGCGGGAGCGAGGGCGCCCGCAGTCGGTCGCTGCGCTGAACATCGCATGGGCGCACGGCTGTCTCGGCGTGTGGGCGTACGACGAGCAGGACCGCCGTTCCCGTGAGTTCGACCTGCGCCGCTTGCAACCCGGCCGGCCGGTATCCCGCGCCACATACCCTCGGCCGACTTCCCGGCCATAGCGTCGCCCGGCTCCAGCCGCTCGCCCGGCCAGTGGGGGAGAGGCGGATGGGGGTGACTCCGGACTGCTCCGAGTGGAGTCCACGAGTGGTGGACGTTCGTCCGCGCGTTCAGGCTGGCCTACGCCGTGACCGCCCGAAGTGCGTGGTGGCGGGCGGAGCCGCGCGGCGTTGTCGACGTCGGCGCGGCAGGGACGTCGGAGAAACGAGAGCACATGGCCGAACAGGGCATCAGAACGGGCCGGCTGCCGTCCGTTCGCGGAAGGAACGCACGACGACCTCTCCGGGACGCGCGCCACAAGGTGGCGGGCGTCGCCGCAGGTCTGGTCTTCCTGGGCGTCCTCGCCCCGACACCGAGCGGTGCCGTGGCGCCACCCGTGGGCGGGCCGGGGCCGGGGACCACGGCACGGTTCGTGCCCGGTCCCTGCCCGGACACGTCGGAGCCGGTCCCGGGGCGGTGCGGGTTCCTGGAGGTCCCCGAGAACCGCGCCCGGCGCGGCGGGCGGACCATCCGGCTGGCCGTGGCGATCATCCCGGCCGCGTCGGCGAGGCCGGCCGGGGACCCGGTGGTGTTCATGACCGGTGGCCCCGGTGGCGACGCGATCGGGGACATTCCCTTCCTGATCGACGCCGGCGTCAACCGCACGCGCGACCTGATCGTCATGGCCCAGCGCGGAACACTCCACTCACAGCCGAATCTTGCCTGCCCGGAGATCGACCACTTCTACGCCGCCGCCGTGGGGCTGCGCTACGACGCGCCGTCGACCGGGCGGCGCCTGGTGCGCGCGACCAAGGAGTGCCGGGAGCGCCTCACGGCCGACGGAGTCGAGCTGAGCGCCTACAACACCACCGAGAACGCCGCCGACTTCGCCGACCTGCGCAAGGCGCTGGGCATCGACCGGTGGAACGTCTACGGCTACTCGTACGGCACCGACCTGGCCCTCACCTTCCTGCGCCGGCACCCCGCGGGGATCCGATCGGTCGCGATCGACTCCGTCGTGCCGCCGCGTATCGTCAGCCTGCCGTGGACCTGGGACAGCGCCCGTGAAGGGATCAACACGATCTTCGCGGCGTGCGCGGCCCAACCCCGCTGCAAGAGCCGCTACCCCAATCTCTCGCGCACGCTGACACAACAGGTCCGGCGACTGGAGGCGCGCCCCCTCACGGTGAGGGCGCAACCGCCGTCGGGAGGGACACCGGTGAAGGTCGTCCTCGACGGGGGCGCCTTGGTCAACCTGCTGGTCGCCAACGCCGTCCCGGCCGTCGACGTCCCTGCGGCGCTCGACGAACTCGCCCACGGAGATCCGACACGCTTCGCGCGGGCCCGCGCCGCCGGCGCCACGCCGGTCATCGGCGAGTTCGCGCACGGCCTCACACAATCGGTGGCCTGCAGCGAGTGGGTGCCCGGCTACTCGCAGGCCGACCTGCTGAGGGCAGGGCGCCGGGCATTTCCCGGATGGCCGGACACGGTCCTGGCCCAAGCGCCGCAGCTTCCCTTCCAGCACGCCGCGTGCCGCGTGTGGAACGTCCCGGACCGTACCTCCATCCAGCGGGTGACGACCGCAAGTGCGGTCCCGGCGCTCGTGCTCTCCGGAACCTTCGACTCGAAGACAGGGGCGCGCTGGGGAGCGTACGCGGCCCGGACCCTGGCCCGCTCCACCACGGTGCGGATTCCCGGAATCGGCCACTGGGTGGTCCCTCAGTCGCCCTGCGCGCAGAAGGTACTTGGCTCCTTCCTCGTGCGTCCGACGGCGCCCGACACCCGCTGCGTGGCGGGACTGGCGCCGAAACCGTTCACCATCACCCCCCACCCGGAGACCGCATGATGTCCATCCGCTCGCCCCACGACCGGCGCGTCCCACGACGGCTCCCGGCCACGCTGGCCGCGGCCGGTCTCCTCGTCGCCGGCCTCGCCGCGACACCCGCCCAGGCCGGGAACGACGCCGGAGCACCGCTCGGCACAGTCGCCGGGACAGCGGGCCACGCCCGCTTCGTTCCGGGCCCCTGCCCGAGGACCGCGGACCCGATCCCCGCGCTCGAAGGGGCCTACTGCGGCAGGCTCATCGTGCCGGAGAACCGCTCCCGGCCCCACGGGCGGAAGATCAGCCTCGGCGTCGCGATCGTCCATGCGGCCACCAGACGGGCAGCCGACCCGATCGTGTGGTTCGCCGGCGGACCCGGCGACGACGCGGTCTCCGAGGCCCAGCTGGCCATCGACGGCGGCCTGAACCGTGACCGGGACGTGATCTTCATGTCCCAGCGCGGAACCTACTCGGCCGACCCGGTGCTGACCTGCCCGAACATCGACAGGTTCAATGCCCGAGCCCTCGGCCTCGTCTACAACGCCCCGTCCACCGGACGGCTGCACGTCCAGGCGACGCGGGCCTGTCGCGACCAGTTGGCGCGCCGCGGGGTCGACCTCCGCGCGTACAACACGTCGGAGAGCGCAGCCGACTACGCCGACCTGCGCGTCGCGCTGGGCATCAAGCGGTGGAACGTATTCGGCATTTCCTACGGCACCGACCTGGCGCTCACCTACATGCGCAAGTACCCGCAGGGCATCCGGTCCGTCGGCATCGACGGCGTTCTCCCGCCGTCCCTGGCCGGGGCGAGCCTGACCTGGAGCGCCGCACGGCAAGGCTTCGACGGCCTGTTCAGAGCCTGCCGGCAGCAGCCCTCCTGCAACCGCCGCTACCCGAACCTGTCGAGCACCTTCGAGCGCCTCGTCCGCAGGCTCGAAGCCCGGCCGATCACCACCACCGTCACGGTCCCGGATCACCCGAGGCCGGTGAAGGTCGTGCTGGACGGCGGAGTTCTGGTCAACTGGGCGACCTCCGCCACCCACCTGGCGGCCGGCGTACCCCGTTCCATCGACGAACTGGCCCACGGCAATCCGCAGCGGATCGCCCAGCAGTGGGCAGGCGGAAAACTCAGCCCCCAGGCCATCGGCAGACTCGCCCACGGACTCGCTTACGGCGTCTTCTGCAGCGAGTGGACCCCCTTCGAGACCCAGGCCGACGTGATCCGGGCAGGGCGGCGCGCGTTCCCCTCGTTCCCCCGCTCGGTCCTGGCCAACGCCCCCCAACTCCCCTTCCTCCACGCCGACTGCCGCGCCTGGGACGTCCCCCCGGCGCCGCGCTCGATCAGGAAAGTGACGCGCAGCAGCATCCCTACGCTCGTCATGTCGGCCGGCTTCGACGCCCAGACCGGCGCGAGCAACGGCGCCTACGCTGCCCGCACACTGAGCCGCTCCACCGTCGTCACGGTCCCCTACGTCGCACACGTCGCCTTCGCCGAATCCCCGTGCGCCCGAGCGATCACCGTCTCGTTCTTCAACTCCCCGAACGCGCCCAACAGATCGTGCCTGGCAGGCCTTCAGCCGCCGCGGTTCGAGATCGCGCCGTAGGACGGACCGACCCACCGATCGAGGAGGCGCGTCGAGCGCCACGTCCAGGTTCCACGGCCCGGTGTGAGGATCGCGCCGGGCCGGCGGCGTTCCGAGGCCCTGAGGGCACAACCCGGCCGTCGCACAAGAACGCCCGGCCCCCGGATGATGCGCCACGCGTTCAGTCCGATGGACCGTTCGACGAATACGCTGCCGCACAAACGGCCTGGCCGCCTTACTGGCCCTGCTCGGCGCTGCGGGCCCGGTCCAGGCCCACCCCTTCGGCACACCGCCGGTCGCCCGGGTCAAGGCCGAAGGCGGCGCTCTGGAGATCGTCCGGTCGGCTCAGCAGGACGACGTCGCCGTCCTCCACAAGGCTGCCAGGGGTGACGAGGCGGCCTGCCTCGGATCGCACATCACCGCGCACCAACAGGGGCGCGGTGCGCACCGGGCGCGGTGGCCACCCAGCAGATCGTGAGCCAGGGCGCCCGGATCCACGACACTTGCAGTGAACCCGCGGACACGGTCACTTCGACGATCACCGCGCTGACCGGCGTCAACTCGACCCACCTCACGACCGCCGCGACCTCGGCCTCAGCCGGCGCCGCGGGCCGCGTCCTGGCACCGTGAACGTCCTACCGGCCCGGCGCCCTGTCCGTGAGGTCGTAGCCGCCCCGGATCACCTTGGAGTCGGCGGCCGGCGCCATGCACTTGCTCAGCAGCGGCTCGCCGGCCGCGGTGCCTCCGGAGAGCCCGATGCGGCTGGGACCGCTGCCCGCGCCTTCTCCCACGTAGAAGCTGATCCCCATGCGGACGTGCCGCTTCAGATAGTCGTCCCAGGCACCGGCGTTGCCCCCGGTGCGCACGAGGCGTCCGGTCACGGTGGCGGTGGGGCCGCCGCTGGTCAGGCAGTCGACCTTGAAGTCACCCCAATTGACCTTCTCGGGCTCGCCATTGGCGGCAGGCATCCGGTGGTGGATGCGGAAGCTGCCCCAGGCTTTGTCGGGCTTCGTCCAGCCGATCCCCTTGAAGGTGGCGTGAGCGTCGACGGTGACCTGGATGTCGTGACCGGCATCGGGGTAGTCCATGCGGCCCCAGCCCTTGAGGCTGGAGATGAGAGCCGCGGAGGAGGCAGAGGCCCGCGGGGTCGTGTCGGGCGTGGCTGCGGGGGCTGTTGCCGCGGAGGCGATCCCCGCGGTGGTCGCCATCACGGCGGTCGCTGCGAGGAACGTGACGGCGCGGTTGGGCGACTTGAACCGGGACATGACGGGACTCCATTCGGGGCCGTGGAAGACGAAGCGCCGGAGCGACAGGACGACCCCGCTCCGCCACGACCGATCCTGCTCAACACCCGCCCCGTATACGTCAGTCACCGGTCGTGACCTCTTTCCGCCGTGCGGAGGAACCCGCCGGTGCAGCGATACCTCTTACTACGTAGGCACCCACGAGCACGGCGCTGAACCAAGGCGTGTCCGAGGGATCGCGCCTGGAACTGGGCTCCGGCAGCAGCGGCGGGGGCACCCCGTGCCCGCCCTGGCCGACGACATCCCCAGCCGCCTGACCAAGATGAGCGACGACTACGACGCGATGCTCGCCGTCCTCCACGAACGGGCCCCGCACGCCAAGGTCCTGGTGAACTATCACCCCTCACGTCTCACTGCGGCCAAGGCCGGGCGTGTGTGCTGGCCGCGCCGACCGCCGCTCTCGCTGCCCGTTCGACGAGTGAGATCCCGCTTTCCATCGTCGGGTTGCCGTCGCTGAGGACCGAGACGAGATACCGGCGCCCGTGGACCGTGACCTGGCCGACGCTGTTGATGACCCACAGGTCGGTCGTGTTCCGCTGTAGCCAGCCGTTCTTGAGGGCCCATCGGGAGCCGGGGGAGCGGGCGGCGGACACCCCCCAGTCCTGGTCGTCCGTGATGCCGTCCATCAGATTTCCGATGGAGGCACGGGACGCCCGGGTCAGCCCTCTGGGTGCGGGCGGAGCCCATCGGCCCTCGGCGAAGACCGCGCGCAACAGCTTGACCTGGTCCCTCGCGGTGGTCTGGGTGAGGCCCCAACTGATGCCGCCTTGCGTCGAGGAGAGCCCCAGGCGCTCGTTCGCCGCGTCGAGGCCTTCCGCCCTGCCGATCGCCTGCCACAGGACGTTCGCCGCTTCGTTGTCGCTCGACCGGATCATCTCCTCGGCGTGGAGGCGCTCCGGGGACGTCAACTCGCGGCCCTCGTCCTGGGCCTGGAGCAGCAGCGCCGCGAGGATGTTCACCTTGCTGATGCTTGCGGTGTCGAACGTCGCGTCCTCGCCGTACGACGTGATCTGCTGGTAGGCACTGTCCAGGTCGAGCACCGCCACCGCCAACCGCGTGTCGCCGTCCGGCAGGACCGGCCTGAGCGCTCGCGCGAGAGTGGCACGCAGGTTCTCGCGCGGCGGCGCGGCCGGCCCGGGGGCCGGCGCGCCCGCCCGCACGGAAGGCGTCTGCGCCTCGCGGGGGGCGTCGGTGGCGGAACAGGCGGCGAGCGACGCCACGACTGCGGTGGCGGCGCCGGCGGCGCAGACCCTCAGGGCGTGCGCGAGGCGGTCGTGTGTCGGGTGCATCCGGTTGGGCTGTCCGTCGGGCATGGCAGGGCAGGCCTCGGAGTTCCTGTCTGGGCGGCGGAGAACGATAAGAAAATATGACAAACCGGATGTGATGGTGGCGATTGACATCAGGACCGGCGTGTCAGGCCGCCCGCGGGTGCCGCCCGCCTGCTTTCGGCCCTTGCCTTCGCGGTCATTCATTGCAATGCACCGTTGCATTCAACGACAAGGTCATTGCATTAAATTGCTCCGACTGACCTGGGGATACTCATTCATAGAGATTGACCGAACTGTGAATGCAACGTAGCTTTCGGGCATCGTCAAACCCGCGGCATCGCGAGATGAGGATTGGCCATGAGCGAGTCCCTCCACACCGTCACGACGCTGCCGACGCAACGTCAGTCCGGCTGTCCCTTCGACCCGCCGGCAGAGCTGCTCGATGCCCGTCGGCACGGCCCCATCAGCCGCTTCACCCACGAGGGCGGAGGACCCGGCTGGCTGATCACCGGATACGACCTGGTCAGGTCGGTCCTGGCCGACCCGCGGTTCAGTTCCCGCAAGGAGCTACTGAACGTGGGCGACTTCGAAGTCCCTCCGGCGCCGCCGGGCGAGTTCCTCCTCATGGACGAACCGCAGCATGGGCGCTACCGCAAGCCGCTGGTGGGCAAGTTCATGCCGACGACGGCACGACTGCCCCCCGACTCCCATCAGGGGACCGAGCGGCGGCGGAACACGGCCGGGTAGCGGCTCGTCGTCCGGTCGCCTGACGGGACCTTGATCGAGTCAGGGCCCCGACCGCCGGTGACGCCCGTCATGTGCCCGCGTGCGCTCACGTCGTGGGCGTGAATTCGGGCAGGGTGAGAGCCGAATGGGCCGGTCGTCCCTCCGGGGACGGCATGGTGCTGAGATTGCGCAGCATGTCGTTGCGCAGCTCCAATGCCGGAGCGGTGGTCGGGAAAAGTGCGGCATCGCCCTCGCCGACCAACTCCTGGTTCACGGTCACGAACTCACGGGTCTTGTGTTCGTAGGCGGCGAAGCCCGCGGCGTGGTCCCGGTCGGCCAGGGAGCCGGCGAGCATGTACGCGCCGACGAGCGCGAGACTGGAGCCCTGCCCGGTGAGGAACGAGGGCGCGTACGCGGCGTCGCCGACCAGCGCGACCCTGCCGCTGGACCAGCGGGGCATGCGGATCTGGCTGACCCCGTCGAAGAACAGGTCGTCGGCGTCGCGCATGGCGGCAAGCATGCCCGGGACCTCCCAACCCGCGTCGGCGAAGACCGCGGCGACCAGGTCCCGTTGGGCTTCCGGGTTCCGGAACGCGTCGTATGGCGGTTCCGGGTGGGCGAAGTTCAGGAAGGCGTGCACTTCGTCGGTGTCTCCGACGGCGTAAAGCACCGCGGCCCGGCCCGGGGTGTTCCACAGCACGGCCTCGTGGGAGAGCCCGAAGGTGTTGCGCATGGTGAACCCGGCGAAGCAGTAGCCGAGATACCGGTGGAACTGCTCTTCGGGGCCGAACAGGAACTCGCGGGTACGTGAGTGCAGACCGTCCGCGCCGAACACCATGTCGAACGTACGCCTGCTGCTTCCGCGGAAGGTGACGTCGACCCCGTGCCCGGACTGGTCGAGGGTGTCGATGGAGTCGTTGAACAAGAACTCCACGTCGTCACGGACCGCCGTGTACAGAGCGCTGGTCAGATCTCCGCGCCGCACTTCCAGGTCCCGCCCCGCGACACCGCCGGTGACGGTGTGCGGGTTCACCGAGGCCACCTCGCTGCCGTCCTCGTGGAGGAAGGTCAGCCGGCGCAGGTCGATGTGCGCGTCCTGGAGTCGCGGCAGGATTCCCATTCTCCGGACGACCTCAAGGGCGGTGCCGCGTACGTCGATGGGGTACCCACCGCCACGAAGTGCGCCCGCCTTCTCGACCACCGTGACAGCGAATCCGTAGCGGTTCAGCCAGAACGCGAGGGCGGGCCCCGCGATGCTGGCACCGGATATCAGGACCTTGCGCCTCGGCGCCGTACGGATATCCCTCGACTCCGCCGACTCCCTCGACGGATCAGTGCGCGTCATTCCTTGACTCCTTTGCTCATGGTCCGGACGGCAAGCAGGCTCAGCGCCGTGACGGCGCCGGCTATGACGAAGCCGATGACGAAGGCCGATTCGGCTGGGACATCCGACCCGGAAGGGGTCGCGGCGGTGAGGATCGCGCCGCTGACCTGCACACCCACGGCGTAGCCGAGCACGCGAGTCACCAGGACCAGGCTGGTGGCGATGCCGGTGTCGCTCTGCTCGACGGATGTGGCGGTGCTGGTCACCAGCGCCGTGACGCACAGGCCGTTGGCAAGCGCGATCATCATCTTGGCGATGACGAGGTGCCAGACCTCGGTGTGCACGGCGGCCAGGGCGATCAGGGCGGCGGCCATGATGACGATCCCGGCGGTGACCACGGCACGCGAGCCGAAGCGCCGCGCCCCCATGCCACCCATCGGCCCGGCCAGTGACGCGGCCACGGCGCCGGGCAGCAGATAGAAGCCGATCTCGGTGGCGCCGGCCCCAAAACCGTATGCGTCGGCGGACACCGCGAACAGTTGCGGGACGAGATGGACCGGCATCGCGGTGCCGACGCAGATCAGGAACGTCAGCAGACACGACTGCCACACCGCGGGTCGTGCCAGCATGCGCAGATCGACCATGGGCGAGGCGGCACGACGCTCCACGGCGATCCATCCGGTCGCGAAGGCGGCCAGAACCACGATGAGGGCGCCGAGCACGAACGGCTGCGCGCCGATGTCCGGTGCCAGCGCGAGCACGAGCATGAGTGTGACCAGCGTGCCGCTCAGGAGAAGCAGGCCGGGCCAGTCGATCCCGGCGTCGCCCGACCGGTCGGACCGGCCCGGCAGATCGTGCGGCATCAGCCTGTGCACCAGCATGGTGGCCCCGATGACCGCGATCGTCGGCAGCGCGAACATCCAGTGCCGGGACAGCCCTTCCGCCACGGGCCCGGCCGCCAGCGTTCCCGCCATCCCGCCGCCCACGAACAACCCGCTGACCACCCCGATGGCGACCTTCGACTCTCCCGCGGGGAGGTGTTCGCGCACCAGGATGAACGACAGGGGCAGGGCGCCCACCATCGCCCCTTGCAGTACCTGGCCGAGCAGCAGCACGGGCAGGTTCGGCGCCAGGGCGGACACCAGGCCACCGGCCGAGACCACCGCCATCAGCCGGATCAGGACCCGTTTTCCGCCGTAGCGGTCGCCTAACTTGCCTGCGACCGGTGTGATGAGCGCGCCGGTGATGAGGAGCACGATGCTGAGCAACGCCCCTTCGGCCGGACTCATGTCCAGGTCCCGTTGCAGGAGCGGGAGCGTCGGCGTCACCACCGACTCCAGGGCACCGGTGGCGACTGCCAGCAGGCCGAGGGCCGCCACAGCGGCCTTTCCGATGCGGACCGGGGGAGCCAGCGTTGTGGTCATGGACGTCCTTTCCGTCATTGCCGGGCGAGGTGCGCTTTGGTGCTCTGTGGGCAGGCCGGAGGTCGTCCCCCGGCGTGAACCCGGGGAAGTGGCAGCCGAGTTGGCGTATGCACGGCTCCGCCCGGCGGAGCGGGTCAACGAGTGCGGTCCTCGCGATGAGCCGAGATTACACTACACCGTGCAGTGTAGGACGGGTAAGATGTGGCCATGCCGACCACGAAGACACTGCGCGAGGGGTCCACGCCGAAGCGGGCCGCCATCCTCTCGGCGGCCCAGGAACTGTTCCTCGCCGACGGCTTCGACCGGTCCAGCGTCGACGCTGTCGCCGCCCGGGCCGAGGTGTCCAAGCGGACGGTCTACGACTACTTCGGCGACAAGCAGACGCTGCTGAAAGCCGTCGTCGACGCCGTCGGCCAGTCGCTGATCACCACGATCCGACGCACCCTCGACGACACCCTCACCGACCTCACCGAGGACGCCGAACTCGAGGACGCCCTGGTCGCGTTCTCGATGCGGATCGCGACCGACATGCTCGGCTCGGCGGAGTACGCAACGCTGCAACGACTGGTCCGGGCGGAATCCGCCCACCTGCCGAGCCGGGGCTACAACTCCATGGCCGACACCCCCGACGAGGCAATCGCCGAGCGATTCGCCGCCCTCGGCGCGGCCGGGCTGCTCGAGGTCCCCGACCCCCGCCTCGCGGCCGACCAGTTCATCGCGCTGACCTTCGGCGTCGCCCTGGACAGGCTCGGTTCGGCGAACGCCGCGGAGGATGCCCGCGTCCGGCCCCTCATCGTCGAGGGAGTGCGGACGTTTCTCCGGGCCTACCGGACCAGGTAGGCCCGGCCCATCTCGCAGGCCCTTCAGTCCACCGGATGCCCGGGCTCAATCGAGACGGCATCCGATAGCCGCAGCAGTGGCGAGCCGTCGGTCTCCTCGCGCTCGCCGTACTGCACGGGATCCAGGACGAAGCCGACATGGTCGCCTGCGTCGGTCTTCTGCTCGATCCTCCCGACGAACCATGCGCACGCGTCCTGCAGAATGTGGGCCCCGCCGTGCCCCGGGGCCCAAGCCGCACGCGCGAACTTGTCCACCCGGTGACCGGTTTCGCCACCGAACAGGGCGGCGAGCTCCTGCTGCTCCCGGGTCAGGAGATGTACGGCGAGGAAGTCGGCCGCACAGGCCACCTCATACGTCCGGTTCACCTTCGACAGCCACACCACGAACCGCACCGGCCGGATGGAGCACTGCGAGGCGAACCCCACGAGACAGCCCGCCCGCTCGTCGCCCGCCGTGGCCGTGACCACGTACATGTCGGGGTTGAGCCTGTCGGTGAACGCGTCCATGCCCACCATGTTCACCTATACGCCCGCTCCCGACTTCTCGCCTCGCCAGATGCTCGGCGGTCCCATAGGGTCACGGTGCCGATACGACATTACGGACGGCGCGGCCGGCGTGCGCACGAAGCAGCTCCCCACGGCCCGGCGGTCCGGCGGACGTTTCCCGGGGAGCCATGGTCATGCAGCTGTGGCTCAGGCGATTGAGGAGCGCTGATGTCAGGACAGTTTGAAGCGACGGTCGAGGTCGATCGACCTGTCGAGGCGGTGTTCGACTATCTCGCCGACGGACGCAACGATCCCCAGTTCAGCCCCCGAGTGCTCGGGATCGAGAGGGTTCCCGACGCCCCGACGACCGTCGGTACGGTCTTCCGCAGCACCGTCAAGGACGCCGGCATGAAGACCGCCAGGGAATTCCGCATCACCGACCTCGAAGCCCCGGTACGCATCCGGTGGGCCGAGGTGTCGAAGAACACGGTCACGGCCCGCGAGGGCGGATACGACCTGGAGTCCCTGGCCGAAGGCAGGACCCGGGTCCGTATTTACAACGTCCTGGAGGGCCACGGCGTCGGCAAGCTCCTGGTAGGCCTTGCGCTCGCGGCCGCCCACAAGGATGCCGACGCCTTCGGCGCCCGGATCAAGGCAGCGGCCGAAGCGGCGATCGTCCAGCGCTGACGTCTCTCGAACCCCGTCGGCCGGCGAACCAACCGACGGGGCCGTACGTCTGCGTCCGTACGACCCCGGTCAGGCAGCTGGCCCGTAGCCGGCTCCTGCGCGATGCTCGGCGCAACACCGGCGCGCCTCGGGAAGTTCGGGGCGCGCGGCATCAAAGGCCACGAGGCAGTCGCCCGCCGGCTCGATGCTCTCGCCGGTTTCATCACCACCCCCGTCACCGCCCGCCGGGGCCTGCTCGCCCGTCTGCACTACCTCACGCGCACCGACCACGCCCGCGCCGCAGCCCGAGAGGCCGCCCGCCCCGCCAGCGCGTCGCGGTGGTCGACCTCGGCTCCGAACGGGGCCAGTACGCATACGTCACCACCGTCGGCTTCGCCGCCTGAGCAGACCACTCACAAAATCCGGCACTAACAAATCCGAGCGGCCTGCTGCGGGATCAGGAACCGGCGCCCGGACTCTCATCCGCGCTTACGCAGGTACGCCTCCAGCTCCGCGGCCCCGGTCAGCATCGCCCGCGCGCGGGCGGACAGTCGGCCGCGCCAGTCGCACAGGGCGGCCTCCAGTGGTTGCAGACCGCCGGCCGACCGCACCTGGGCGATCAGCGGGGCGATCTGCTCCAACAGGTAGCCGCCCCTCCTGAGTTGGTGGGCCAACCGGGCGTCCCGGACATCGGCCTCGTCGTAGAGGCGGTACCCGGTCCGCGGGTCACGCCGAGGGCTCACCAGCCCGACGCGCTCCCACTTACGCAGCGTCGCAGGCCGGATTCCGAGGTCCTGTGCCAACGGCCCGATGAACGTGCCGCCGGGCTCGGCCGCAGTAGGGGGCTCCAGGTCGCGGAGGGCGCTCTCCACGGCCTGCAGGGTCCGCCGGTCGTCGAGAAGCTGGGCGTGGCTCTCGTCGATGAGACGGCACGCCTCGTCGTCCGAGCCCTGGTTCACGGCCCGCATGATCGACGTCGCCGTCCGGTGACCGTGACCGGGCACCAGGGCAAGAAACGCGCGCAGAGCCCCCGCGTGCAGCGAGGTGTAGGTGCGGTAGCCGTGGAGTGTGCGGCCGGCGGTCGGAAGGATGCCCGCCTCCTCGTAGTTCCTGACCGCTTGCGTGGACAGGCCGTGCCCGCGCGCCAGATCAACCGGCCTCAGCCGTTCCCCGGTTTGAAGGTTTTGTCCCATGTCCCTGCCGATATCGCGAGAAACTCTCAACCGAAGGTTCAACGATACCGTTGAAGGCATGGCGACTCACATCAAGGATTCCATCCAGGCCTTCGAGGCCGCGGCCGTCATGAGGCTGCTGCCCGCCCGACCCCGGCTGCTCGCCCTGGGCGAGCCCACCCACGGCGAGGACACGCCGCTCGAAATGCGCAACGAGTTGTTCCGGCACCTCGTCGAGCAGGAGGGTTACCGGACGATCGCGATCGAGAGCGACTGCATGACGGGCCTGCTCGTGGACGACTACGTCACCTCGGGCAGGGGGTCCCTCGATGAGGTCATGAAGCACGGATTCAGCCACGGCTGGGGCGCCTACCCGGCCAACCGCGAGCTCGTGCGCTGGATGCGCGCCCACAACGACGGCCGGCCCGCGTCCGAGCAACTCCGCTTCGCCGGCTTCGACGGCCCGCTGGAGATCACCGGCGCCGCGAGCCCCCGACAGGCCCTCACCGCACTACACGGCTACCTCGCGGCCCAAGTGGACGCGGACCTGCTTCCTTGCACCGCGGACACACTGGAGCACCTGCTCGGTCCCGACGACCGGTGGACCGACCCTGCCGCGATGATGGACCCGGCCCAGTCCGTGGGACAGTCGGCAGAGGCCGCTCAACTGCGGCTGCTCGCCGACGATCTGGTCGCGCTGCTGGACACCCAGACACCGCACCTGCTCACGCCGACCTCACGGGACGACTGGGACCGGGCACGCCTGTACGGACGCACGGCGACCGGCCTGCTGCGCTACCACCACTGGATGGCCGACACCTCACCGGCGCGCATGACCCGGCTGTGCGCACAGCGGGATCTGATGATGTCCCACAACCTCCTCGCCGTCGCCGCTCGGGGCCCGGCATTCATCCACGCCCACAACTCCCATCTCCAGCGGGCGAAGAGCACGATGCAGATGTGGGAGGGGCCGGTGGAGTGGTGGAGCGCCGGGGCTCTGGTGAGCGCCCAACTCCGCGAGGAGTACGCCTTCGTGGCCACGACCGTTGGCACGATCCGACACCAGGGAGTGGACACCCCGCCCCCGAACACCCTCGAAGGTCTCCTGTACGCCCTCCCGGACGACCGCTACGTCATCGGCGCCCCGCACCTGTCCACCGCCCTCGGCGACACGCGGCCGACGCTCCGCGAATCCCCCTGGTTCGGCTACGCCCCCTTCGACCCGGCCCACTTGGCGCACACCGACGGCATCGTGTTCGTCAGGGACGTCCTGGACGTCCCGCACAGCTGAGGCCGGCGAAAGGAGTCGATGTTCTCGCTCACCCAGTCGTCGTAGGTTCGGCTCGGGCGGCCGATGATGTCCTGCACGGACGGCCGTTGGTCGGCGGTCCACTGAACGAGTTCGTCGAAGCGGGCGCCGTACCTTCAAGTGCGCACAGCGCCACCTCGATCGCTCCGTCCGGCCCAGCCACGGCGTCGCCGGATCGCCCGACTCTCCTCCGCCGCCAGTTCGACCGTGCCGATGTCGTGCCCGAGAGCGGTGGCGATGGCTCCGTATCCGTGAACGTGTGCTCAGCGGTGGGCCCACAGCCTCGACGACCGTCCCGGCGTAGTCATTGGTCATCAGGGCCGCGGCGACGACCGCAGCGAGATCCTCCTCGTGGATGAAGGGGTCGTGACCCTGATCGAGGAAAGCCTCCCGGACCACCCGTCGGCCCGGACGGTGTCGGACCAGTCCGACCCTGCGGCCTCACCGGCCCACTCCGCGATCGTCCAGCAGTTCTTTTGCGGCAGGTCCGCCAGCAGCCCTCGGGCGAACTTCCCCACCCGACGGCGGCGTTCGGCACGCGCGAGCCTTCCGGCTATGCGCCGCGTCATCCCTACGAGGTCATCGTCCCAACGGCCCGGGTCTACGCCGGGACCAGCGGCCACCGCCTGATGGTCAGTCTTCACACACCGGTGATCACCGGGGCCGCACCCGTCTCCGACCCCCACCCCCGACCTCCCCGACCCCACCCCCGACCTCCCCGACCCCACCCCCGACCTCCCCGACCCCGCGCACGGCTCCGACATCGCTGACATCGGCTTGACCATCCTGGCGGTGGCCATCGCGATCTGGCACGAGGGTCCGCTCCTGCTGGGCCTCGGCCCGACCCACCAGGTATCGCTCTTCGTCTTGATCGTGGTGGGCACTCTGACGGTCGTCCCCGACCGCGCGACGCAACAGCAGGGCTGCTTCCATCTGGCGCTGTTCGCGGCGTACTTGGTGCTGGCGTTCACCCCCTGACGGCACCGGCTCCCGCCCCGGCGGACCTGCCGCCCAGCCCCGGGATCAGCACCGCCGCCACCGCCAGGTGCATCAGAGCGAGGGAGACCCGGGTGCCGCCGTCCATGCCGTCGCCGATGAACGGCAGGAAGGACACGGCCAGTACGGCACAGGCCACCCCGGTCCAGAGGGCGCGGGCGCGCCGTGCCCCGAATCGCTCCAGGGCGGCCAGCAGTCCCCAGCCGGAGAGCGACGCGAGCAGGGCGACGACCGTCACGGGCACGGCGCCGATGTCGAGCGACTGCTCGCCGTCGGCGATCCGCAGCCGGTGCCCCAGGAGTGGGTCCGCGACCAGCCACACCAGGACGGGGGCCAGGACGGCCAGGGCCGTAGCCCCCAGGCGCCTTGTCCGCGCGCTCACTTGACGCCCCCCGAGAGCGCCCCGTGCAGGAAGACCTCCACCAGCTCCTGCGGGGTCAGGTCGGGCTCGTCCTCCGTACGCGGCTGGGTGAAGAGCAGCCCGAAGAAGAGTGCCGCGATCTGCTCCGGTGGCCGGCGCAGGGCGGCCTTCTCGGGCTCCAGCAGCTCCGCGAGGGCCGCGCGGATACGGGTTGTCGACTCGTGGCGGCCCGCGCCGCGCACCGTGCCGGGGTGCTTGCCGCCGCGATGCCCCAGCGAGCCGGCGATCGCACCCATCCTGGCCATGTGCGCCTGCAGTGCCTCGGCCGCCTCCGCGAGCCGGTCGGGCAGCGGCTGGGACAGGTCGATCGCGTCGAGCTCGCGCACGGCGTTTTCGGGGGACAGCGCCTCGGCCATGCAGGCCTGCAGCAGCTCCTCCTTGTCGGCGAAGACCCGGAAGATCGTGCCCTCGCCGATGCCCGCGGCGCGGGCGATCTTCGCGGTCGTCACCGCGGCGCCGTACTCGGCGATCAGAGGGATCGCGGTCTGGATGATCATCTCGCGGCGCTGCTCCGGCGACATGCCGGGGGCGCGGCGGCGGGTGGGTTGGTTCTCCTTAGGTGCTGTCATGACTGCGAGAGTACGGAGTGAGTACTCACTCCGTCAATGAGTGAGTACTCACTCCGCTCACTTTTCCCGCACTCGGCGGCTTGTCGAACCGCATCAAAGCCCAGTTCATCGACCACCGCGACTTCACGCTGGACGGCATCGACCACGCCAGCCACAAAGAGCAGGGCAGCACGATCCGCCGCTCCACCCTCTGCCGGAACAAGCGCGCCGTGGATAGCCGTAGTTATTCGCTTGCACGTCATCGTCACTCGGGTCAACGTCGCCTGACACCTGACGAAGGCAGAGAAGATGACCATGCAGACCCACCCCGTCGACCACGAACTCATCCAGGCCGCGGCGCACATCGCCAGCACCCGCTGCCGGGGCGACAACCACACCATGGCGGCCGCGGCCCGCGCGCAGGACGGCCGGATCGTCACCGCGGTGAACGCCTACCACTTCACGGGTGGCCCCTGCGCCGAGCTCGTCCTCATCGGCGCGGCAGCCGCCCAGGGCGCCTACGGGCTGGAGACGATTGTCGCCGTTGGCGATCGCAACCGGGGGGTTGTCCCCCCGTGCGGCCGGTGCCGTCAGGTCCTCCTCGACTACTTCCCCACCCTCAAGGTCATCGTCGGCGAACACGACCGCGTCCGAACCGTCCTCATCACCGACCTGCTTCCCGAAAGCTACGTCTGGGCCGACCACCAGCTCGACGCCGAGTAAGCGCCGAGTAAGCAGAGCCACCCGGACTGACGCCGTCGCCCAAGAGGACGCCGTCGGCCGCGAACAGGGCGAACGTTGCTGATGCGAACGGGAATGCCATGGACTCCTTCCAGTTCTGCCAGGCCATCGGGGCGGATACCTGCCGAAAGCCGTCCGCGAGCAAGCCGAGGCTGAGCCGGCAGAAACGCGATGTGCTCTCGGCCAGAGGCCGGTCGGGTCGCAGACGGCAGGCCCGCCCAACTCCTGCGCAGGAGCAGCCTGCTGGACGCGATCGGTTGATGGTAGGCGTTTTGGCACATCGGCATGTGGCAGCCGAGCGGAAGGCCGGGCGGCGGAGCGGATGACATGGTGCGCCCGACGAACGACGGAGGTGTTTGGCGTGGACGCGGTGACATCGCGATACGGCGGTGAGGTCCTGCAGGAGCAGGGCCGGGCCGGCGACCCCTGGGAGGGGGTGGACGCGGCAGCTCTCGCGCAGGCCGTGCGGGCCCAGGCGGGGCGGCCGGTGGCGGGCATCGGCGACATGGCGTCGTATCTCGCCCGCCAGGTGTCGGACGCCTCCCACCGCGAGGTCCTCGGCCCGCTTCTCGACGGTCAGGGGGCCTGCGGTGTCGTCGTGCGGCGCGGCGCGGTTCTGGCTTCGTGGGGCGACCCGGCCCGAGCGGAGATGGCCTACAGCGCCACGAAGAGCGTGCTGTCACTGGTGGCGGGCATCGCCTTCGACGACGGGGCGTTGCGCCTGGACGAGCCCGTGTCGGAGTCGGTGGACCTGCCCGAGTTCGGCACCGCCCACGGGCGTGCGATCACCTGGCGCCAACTGCTGGACCAGACCAGCCAGTGGGAGGGCGAGCTGTGGTCCAAGCCGACCTGGGTGGACGCGCAGAGCACCCGCGAGGGCACGGAGTCGGCGGGCGGACTGCCCGGCGTGGGCTGGGCCTACAACGACGTGCGGGTGAACCTGACGGCTCTGGCGCTCACGGTCCGGTTCGGCCGTGCCCTGCCGGACGTGCTGCGCGAGCGCGTCATGACGCCGGTCGGCGCCTCCGGCGGCTGGTCCTGGCACGGCTACGAGAACTCGGTGGTCGACATCGACGGCACCGAGGTGCCGGTGGTCTCCGGTGGCGCGCACTGGGGCGGCGGCCTGTGGATCAGCGCCCTGGACCTGGCCCGGATCGGCATGCTGTGTCTGCGCGGCGGGACATGGTGGGAGCGCCAGGTCCTGTCGCGTCGCTGGATCGAGGAACTGTGGACTCCCTGCCGGGTCAAGCCCGAGTACGGCCTGTCGTGGTGGCTCAACGACCACGGCACGGTGTGGCCCCGGGCCCCGCGCACGGGCCGCTGCGCCCGCGGCAATGGCGGCAACCACCTGCTGTGGGTGGACCCGGCACGCGACCTGGTGATCGCCTCACGCTGGGGCGCCGAGGTGGAGCGCCTCCTGGCCGAGGTTTCATCGGCGGTGCCGCCCCACGCGTGACGCGCAGGAGGCGCTTCTCGGCTCGTCTTTCACGGCATCCTCGCCACGCGTGCCCCGTGTTGCCGGCGGTGCCCCCTGCCGCCGAGGAGCTAGGCGATCTCGCAGGCGGCACGGGCCACCGAACCACCTTGCGTCCGGGTCGTCTTGCCAGGCACCAGCGGCCGCAGGCCCCTGCGCCGACCGACTCCCGAATCACTCCCACGCGGTGGTCACGCAGGGCGACAGCCACCGCCTCGCCGAGGCCACCACCGGCCCTGGGCGTCGTCCCACTCGACTGACCCACAGCTGGGGAGACTGTGCCGGCAGAGCACCTGCGGGCGGTCCTGGTACAGGGCCTTTACTGGTGCGGTTGTCGTACGGATGATCTAAGGTCGCGCTGTTCTCTGGGGAGGGGATGACGCATGGTGCGTGTGGGGCGGTGGGCTGTGCTGTGCGCGGCCGTGGTGCTGGTGGTGGCGGGGTGCGGACAGCGGGCGGCGGAGTTCGGGCCTGACTTCGCGAGCGCTGAGGAACTGCCGGAGAGGCTCGGTGCGGACGGCACCACCATCACGGTCGGCGATCCCGACGCGCCGGTGAAGGTGCACCTGTACGAGGATCCCCGCTGTCCGTACTGCGAGGAGTTCGAGATCACCGGCGGCGGTCCGCAACTGCGGGAGGCCCTGCTCGACCGCTGGGCCCGAGCCGAGTACACCCTCGCCTCCTTCCTGGACGACCGGGTCGGCGGCACCGGGTCGAAGAAGGCGGTCAACGCCCTGCGTGCCGCGCTGGAGGAGGGCAAGTTCGTTGAGTACCACGAGGTGCTCTACGCCAACCAGCCCGAGGAGAGCGTCGACGGCTACACCGACGCCCACCTGCTGGAACTGGCCGGCAAGGTCAAGGGCCTGCGCAGCCCGACCTTCGACGCGGCCGTGAGATCCATGAAGTACCGCGCCTTCGTTACGGCCTCCCAGAAGGCTTATGAGAAGGCCGGCGGAGCCAAGGAGCCCGGAGGTCCAGGTACACCCACCGCGGTGATCAACGACAAGCGGATCCCACTGCAGTACAACGCCCTCCTCCTGGAGGGCGAGACCTTCGCCGAACTGCTGCAGAAGGTCTACGACCAGCCCGGGGAGTGGCAGGACACCACTCTGTGAACCGCACATGCACCAGCACCTTGGTGCTGGTGATCGTGGAGCCCAAACCCGCTGATCAGCGCGACACCCTCGGCGCCCGTTATTCTCAGGGCATGGTCGGCGCACAGACACAGAAGGCCGAACGGGGGCCGGGGCGACCGCGGCAGGAACGTGTCACGGACGACACGCTCGAGGCGGTCATCGAGTTGGTGACCCAGCAGGGCGTGAGGGCGGTCACGATGGACGCCGTGGCCGAGCGTGCCAAGGTGAGCAAGCCCGCCATCTACCGGCGCTGGCCCTCGAAGCAAGCCCTGATCATCGCGGCTGCCGAAACACGTATCGGCCCTCTCTCGGTGCCGGACCTGGGTGACATCCGCGCCGAACTGCGCGAGGTGCTGACCGCCCGCCTCGCGGCCTACCGACTGCCGGGAACGGCCCGGCTGCTGGCAGAACTGGTCGCGTTGGCCGCCGAAGGGGAAGGCGCGCGCGGCGAATACGCGGAATACACCGAGCGGATGATGGCCGAGACGCGCACCATCCTTCAGCGGGGCATCGCCCGCGGCGAGGTGCGGCCCGACATCGACATCCGGTCGGCCGCCACACTCGTGGCTGCGCCCCTGGTGTTCCGATTGCTGGCGGAAAGCGACCTGCCCAACGCTCGGTTCGTGGATGACGTGGTCGACCTCGTCGTCCGGGCGGTCGGCCGGCCTGCGGACTGAGCGTTGCCCGGCCGGAGATTTTGGACTCCGTGCGGACAGTGCCGACCGTCGCAGGGGCAGAGGGGCGCGGAGCGGCGGTCGGCGCCGGCTCTCATGCCGCCAGGCGGCGAGCGTCGCGGGCCGGGTCGATCAGGGTCACGGCTGCCGTGCCGCCCAACAGGAGGAGTACGGCTGCCAGGAGCACGGCGTGCTGGTAGCCCTCCCTGCCCTGAGTGTCGACCAGATAGCCCGTCAGGACGGGGGCGATCAGGCCGCCTGTCGTGACCACGGCGTTCATCAGTCCCAGGGCGCCGCCGCGCCGACGTGCCGGGACGACTTCGGCGACCGTGGTCACCGCGATGGTCGACATCGCTCCGCAGAATCCGAACCCGACGAGTAGCAGCAGCACGGCAGCCGACCCGCTCCCGACCTGCGAAAGGACCGCGCAGGCGAGGGCGGAGAGCAGCAGGGTGCTGCCGCCGACACGGGCACGGGCCCACCGGCTGCTCACTCCGCGTCGCAGCAGCCATCCGGTCGCTCCCGCCTGCCCCAGCAGCGCGGCGCCGCTGACCGCCCAGATCCCGGCGATCAGGCCGGCGGCGGTGGTCGTGGAGTAGCCCAGCCCGTCGTGCAGGTAGGAGGGCGCCCACACCAGGGAAAGGCTGATCATCCAGTAGGTGCTGAAATAGCCGATAGTGGCGCCGATCCACGTGCCGGTACCCATGATGCGGCGGTACGAGGGGACAGGCCCGCTCCCTTCGTACTGCCGGCTCCCGTCGTCATGCCTGCTCTCTTCGTCATGGCTGCTGCCGGTCGTGGAAACGGCACCGCCATCATGGGCTCCGGCTTCCGCGTCCCTGCCGAACACGGCCCAGGCCGCCGCCCACACCACGCCCGCGATCGCGACGGCGGCGAAGGCGGAACGCCAGCCGTGGTGCTGGATCATCCAGGTCAGACCTGGGGCCGCAACGACAACGCCGAGAGTGACGCCGATGCTGATCAGCGCGCCGGGCAGGTTGCGTTTGCGGTCCGGAAACCACGCCAGCGCGGCGTGCTGGGCCACAGGGAAGGCGGGCCCCTCCGCGGCCCCCAGCAGGATTCGTGAGACGACCAGGGCGACCAGTCCGCCGCCCAGGGCCATGGGCGTCTGGGCCACCGACCACAGCAGCGCCATGCCCAGCAGCAGCCACCGAGGCCGCATCCGGTCCGACAGCAGCCCGACCGCGGCGCCGCAGACCGAGAAGAGCAGGAAGAAGGCGCTGTTGGCCAGCCCGAAGCCGGTCGCCGACAGGCCCAGGTCGCGGCGGATGGGACCGGCCGCCAGTCCGAGGACGGACTTGTCGGCGAAGTTGACCATCATGAAGACCACCAGCAGTCCGGTGACGGTCCACGCGCGGCGTGTGTGCCCCGGGCTGTTCGTGGCGGTCTCGGCCGGCGTGACGCGTGTGTCATCGGTTCTGGGCACTGGGGCTCCATGTAGGTAGCTGCTTTTCGGGCAGGCAGGCGTGGTCGGCGTGCAGCGCAGGAAGGCGGGACGCCGGCAAGCGGGGCGCCGGCAAGCGGGACGCGCTGATACGAGCCGATCGCCGCGGCAACAAAATCGTTCCGTGCAGTATCGATACGTGTGGGCGTGACGGCAAGACCCGAGCGTGGCGCACGATGCCTGAGGCTCCTGTCCCGAGACGCCAGTCAAGTCAGCGACTTACGGACGGCGCGGTGAAGTGGTCACGCGGAGCTCTTGCCGTACAGGCCGCCAATATCGATACTTCGAGTAACGATTACCCGATGCGACCGTGGAGAACCGCATGGACACCACCGGAACCGACAAGAACCCTCTCCTGGCCAAGCCGCTGTTCCACTCCGGGCGGCGGGTGCTGGACCGGACCGCGCCGGGTGCGGCGCAGTCCGAGTACCGGCTGCTGGAGATCGCGCCGATGACCCCTCACATCGGGGCGGAGATCGCCGGCGTCGACCTGTCCCGGCCGATCGACGAGGAACTCGCGAAGGAACTGCGGCAGGCGCTGCTGGAGTGGAAGGTCATCTTCTTCCGCGGCCAGCACGACTTCGACCCGGCTTCCCACTTGGCGCTTGCCGCCGTGTGGGGCGAGCCGGAGCCGAACCCGTTCTTCCCCAAGGGCGACACCGTCGGCGTCTCGCGGCTCGCCAAGGACGCGACCGCCATCGGCCAGGAGAACATCTGGCACAGCGACCACTCGTTCATGGCCGCCCCCGCCCTGGGCTCGGTGCTGCGCTCGGTCGAGGTCCCGCCGGCCGGCGGCGACACCATGTGGGCCGACATGGGTGCCGCCTACGACAACCTCACCGCCGAGATGCGGCAGCGTATCGACGGCCTCACCGCCGTACACGACTGGGAGCCCAGCTGGGGCGCGTTCATGACCCAGGATCAGATCACGGCTCTGCGCCGGTCGTTGCCCCCGGTCGAACACCCCGTCGTCGTGAGCCACCCCAACACCGGGCGCAAGACCCTGTACGTCAACGAGCCCTTCACCACCCGCATCGTGGGCCTGCCCGAGGACGAGAGCCGGGAACTGCTCCACGAGCTGGGCCTGCAGGCCCGCATCCCCGAGCTCCAGGTGCGCTTCCGCTGGCAGCCCGACTCGGTGGCGATCTGGGACAACATCGCCGTCCAGCACTACGCGATCAACGACTACTACCCCCAGCGCCGCGTGATGGAGCGCATAGCGATCGCGGGCGTCCCACTGTCCTGAGCCACTCGTCCCTCAGCCAGGCCGCGCACCCCTGCGAGCTGACGGCGGGCCGCCGTGGTGCGCCCTGCTGGGAGCCCTCGACTCCCACGGTTGGGGTTCGGGGGCAGGGTGGGGTCGGCCGCCTGCGCACCGGTTCCTGGTGGCCGTGTGGTCCGCGCTCGGCCGCACGGCCACCGTTCCCGACCCTGATCGACCCCGCTCGCGCCACGCGCCACGCGCCACGCGCCACGCGCCACGCGCCACGCGCCACGCGCCACGCGCCACGCGCCACGCGCCACGCGCCACACGAGACGCGGCACGCGCCACACAAGACGCGACATGTGACACGCGACGACGCCGCGTCACGTCACCACCCCCGTTCTGGATCTGCTTGTTCGCCCCGCCAAGGAGTGACGTGAACAGCCCTGCCCTCGACACCCCCGCCCTCGACCGCGCCCTGACAGAGCTGCGTCACAACGCAGCGTCCTGGGCGGCCGCGTCGCTCGCCGAACGTGTCGGCCTGTTGGAGCGGCTCATGCCCAGGATCCGCGACGGCGCGGCCGACCTGGTCGCGGCCGGCGCCCGCGCCAAGGGATACCACCCCGACTCCCCGTGGGCCGGCGAGGACTGGGCGGGAGGTCCGTGGGCGCTGGCCCAGAACGTCGCCGCGCGCCTGCACGTGCTTCGGCGCCTGGCCGCCGGCCGGAGCCCGGTGCCCGCAAGGTCGGTGCACGAGCAGGGGGGCCGCACCTCCGTGGACGTCTTCCCCGCCACCGGCTGGGACCGCGTGCTGCTCAACGGCTACTCGGCCCGGGTCCGGATGCGGGCCGGGATCACCGCCGAACAGGTACGGGACCGTGCGGCCGGACAGTACCGCGGCCGTGCGCAGCGCCCCGGTGTCGCGCTCGTCCTGGGTGCCGGAAACGTCGCAGCGCTCACCGCGACCGACATCCTGCACAAGCTCTACGCCGAGGGCCACGTCGTCATCGCCAAGATGAACCCCTTCAACGCCTACCTGCGCCCGCACTTCGAGCAGATCTTCGCCGAGTACGTCCGGCACGGCTGGGTGCGGTTCGTGGACGGCGGCCCCGCCGAGGGCGCGTACCTCACCGCCCACGACGCAGTGGATTCCATCCACGTGACCGGCAGCGACCGTACCCACGATGCCATCGTCTGGGGCACCGACGAGCACGCGGAGCGGCGTCGCCGCGAGGACGCCCCGCTGATCGACAAGCAGTTCACCAGCGAACTGGGCGGGGTCAGTCCGTGCATCGTGGTGCCGGGGCCGTGGAGCCGGGCGGACTTCCGCTACCAGGCCGAGCACATCGTCACGAGCAAGATGAACAACTCCGGCCACAACTGCATCGCCGGCCAGGTACTGGTGCTGCCCCGCTCCTGGCCGGGAACCGAGCGGCTGTTGGAAGAGATCCGGCGGGTGCTGCGTGCACTGCCGCCGCGTGCCGACTACTACCCCGGCGCCCACCACCGCCTCCAGGCAGTCCTCGCCGCACACCCCCAAGCGGAGTGCCACGCCGACGACAGCCGGATCCTGGTTCCGGACATCACCGACCACGACGACGTGCTGCTCACCGGCGAAGTCTTCGCCAGCGCCCTGGGGGTGGTCCGCCTGCCGGGCGAGACCGCCGCGCATTTCCTGCGCCACGCTGTCGACTTCGCCAACACCGTCCTCCCCGGCACGCTCGGCGCGACCCTCATAGTCGATCCCAGGACCGAGAGGGCGCAGCCGGCCGCGGTGGAGTCGGCCATCTCGGAGCTGCGCTACGGCACGCTGGGCGTCAACTCCTGGTCCGGCGTGAACTTCCTGCTCGGTTACACCCCTTGGGGCGCGTACCCCGGCCATACCCGGCAGGAGATCGGCAGCGGCATCGGCTTCGTCAACAACGCCTTCATGCTCGAGGACATCGAGAAGACCGTCCTGCGCGCCCCCTTTGCACCCGCCCCTCGCGGTCTGCTCACCGGCTCCCCGTCCCTGTCTCCCAAGCCGCCGTACTTCGTCTCCCACCGCACCGGCCGCACCACCCTGGAGCGCGTCACCCGTTTCACCACAGCGCCCGGCATCAGCCGGCTGCCCGCCGTCTTCGCCTCAGCCCTGCGCGGCTGACCAGAAAACCCCCGCACCTGAACCTCCCCGACTCCCTCACCCGCGCCGCCCGCCTCCACGGCGTTCCCCTCGCCATCGAGCTCGAAAGCCGGCAACTCACCTACGAGAGGGCCTGATGCCGGCCAACCTGGCAGTACGTGCGCGACAGCGGCATGGTTCTCGTCCTCGCCCACCAGGACGTGGCCACGCAACGGCTGGACATGCAGGGCGGCTCCACCCTTACGACCTGGTGCGCAATTGCCTCGCGCTGAGCCGCGCAGCGATCTACCCTCGCGGCCATGACGTCACACGATGCGCCGGCAGGCTCCCGGATCGCTCCCGGTGGTGCCGGGCTGGTGATCCGGCAAGAGACCGCTGACGATCACCGAGATGTGCGCGAGGTTCATACGCGCGCCTTCGGTGACAGCGATCGGGTTCCCGGGCTCGTGGAGGCACTTCGCGTTGCGGAGGCTGCGTTGGCGCCGATGTCCTTCGTCGCTGTCGTTGATGACCGGGTCGTCGGGCATGTCCTGCTGAGCGCGACGCGGTTGGATGCTCCGCGCCGGATCGTGGACGTCCTGTCCCTGTCACCGCTGGGCGTGGTCCCGGAGTTCCAGCGTCAGGGCATCGGTACACAGCTCATCGCCCACGCCCTGGAGGCGGCCGACAGGCAGGGTGTGCCGTTGGTCTTCCTGGAGGGTTCGCCGCGCTACTACGGCACGCGCGGCTTCGAGAGTGCCGGCGCGGTGGGCTTCCGTTCGCCGTCGCTGCGTATCCCTGAAGCCGCGTTCCAGGTCGCCCGGTTGTCCGCTCACGAGCCGTGGATGACGGGCACCTTCGTCTACTCAGAGGCCTTTTGGGCCTTTGACTGCGTCGGCCTGCGCGACCCCGAGAACTGAAGGGCTCGATGGGCCCGTACGGCCCTGCCTCATTTTGCCTTCACGGGCCTGTCGCGTGCACATCTCGGCAACTGGTCACCCTCGCCCACCTGCGGCTGGATCTCACCCACGCGGCCCTGGCCGAGGTGTTCGACGTCGACCGGTGCACCGTGACCAAGGCCATCGGAGGAATCAAGCCGCGTCCGTCACCAAGCCCGTCACCGAGCGCGAACGCGTCAGCGCCGATCCCGACTGGTACGAGACGGCCGGAATCTCACTGGGGGTCCACGTCACCGACATCACCCAGCAGGACGTCTACGCGGCACTGCGCGCCGAACACTTCCCCGAACGACCCCATCCGGCGGAATCCTTCGTGGAAGTGTCCTCGCTCGCCGACCCCGCGTGGATGATCGAGATAGAGGCCATCGGGCTCATCCACCAGGGCTGACACCAACACGGCCGCCGGCCGGGGACTGCGCCTGCCACGCTGATCCCCGGCGGAGGCACCGGGGCCGGACGGTTCGTTCCGTCGGCCGCTTCCTGGAGACTGCGGTGACCAGTCCGGTGCTGCGACGGTGATCATCCTGGCGCCCATGCCTTCGAGGACCGCGTCCATCCCGGGATCTCCGTGCGACGGACGGCCACCGACTTCAGACGTTCGAGGGCTGGAAACCCTCGGCGCTGACGTTGGGCATCACCGTGCTCGTCACGCGGTAGCGGCCGTTGGGGACGTCGCAGGATTTGGTGACATGCACAGCCAGCGGTCCGGCCCATTCGTACCCTTGGTGCTCGCCGTGCTGTGCCAGCCTGTCGGTGAGAGCCTGCCCCACCTGGCCTGTGTTGCGGGCGAGTTCATCGTGGACGTGTTCGGCCAGTTCCACGTCGTACGCGTTCGGGACCACGACCCGGCTTTGACTGCACACCACGGCGTTGCTGTCACATTCACGCCGCAACGCATCCACCAACTCGACCGGGTCCCTGCGGAAGAACTGTGCCCAGAGCGCCTCTCCGGCGCGCTCCAGAGTCCGTTCCCATCCGGTGAGCGTGCTCATCTGCTCGTCACTCCTTCGTCCTCGTCATCTCACACTCGGCAGCGCCCGCGTCGCCTACTCGAAGCGGCACCGGTCCTCCTCGTTCCACGAGCGGGTGTCACGCGGCTCGACGTACGGCTCCTCCTGTGGCGGGTACCCTCCGGCGATGGCGCGCTGGCGGGCAGTCTCGGCGTCGAACTCAAGGCCCAGCAGGACGGCGATGTTGGTGATCCACAGCCATACCAGGAAGACGATCACGCCGGCGAAGGCGCCGTAGGTCTTGTTGTAGGAGGCGAAGTTCGCCGCGTAGAACGCGAAACCGGCGGAGGCGATCATCCAGATGGCCAGGGCGAGGACGCTGCCCGGCGTGATCCATTTGAAGCCGCGGATCTTCGCGTTGGGACTGGCCCAGTACAGAATCGCGATCATGAAGGTCACCAGGATGACCAGGACCGGCCATTTTGCGATCGACCACACCGTCAAGGCGGTGTCACCCACCCCGAGCACGTCGCCGGCTCGGCGGGCGACGGCGCCGGTGAAGACCACGATCAGGGCGCTGAGCACCGCGAGGATCATCAGCACGATCGTCAGGGCCAGCCGTAGCGGCAGAACCTTCCACACGGGGCGGCCTTCCGGCACGTCATAGACGGCGTTGGAGGTGCGGATGAACGCCGCCACGTAGCCGGACGCCGACCACACTGCCAGGGCCAGGCCGACGATCGCCATGATCGACCCGATGCCGGAGGTGCCCTGCAGCTGGTGCACCGCGTCGCGGATCACGTCGTGGGCGGCGCCCGGGGCGAGCTGCTGGACGTGGTCCAGCACCGTACTGCCGGCCGACTGACCGGCAACTCCCAGCAGGGACACCAGCACCAGCAGGGCGGGGAACAGCGACAGGATGCCGTAGTAGGTCAGGGCTGCCGCGCGGTCCGTCAGCTCGTCGTCCTTGAACTCCTTGAGTGTGCCGCGCAGCACCGCCAGCCACGACTTCTTCGTCATCCGGGCGGGTGTGTCCGGCTCCTTGCGTTCCACGTCCGGACCCGGACCGAACCTTTCCTGCTCGCCCGTGCGGGCGTGCCTGTCAGGGCGGTCTTCCTGCGCGCCGCCCTCCGGGCCCTGTGTGGGGCCACGGCCAAGGTGAGCGTCCTCGCGTCTGTGTCCCGGTTTCATGAGCTTCGCCATACGCGGCGGGTAACCACAAACGACGTAGTCACCCGGCTCGGCCCCTACTGCGGGATGCCGGCGCGGTGTTGCCCGGGCCGACGTCCTCACGGGCGGCGAACCGAACCGGAGGGGGAGCCGCCGCCCATCGCGCACGGCCACCGCCTCGCGTGAGCCCTGTCTCACCTGGGCGGCGCCACTTGGCTATGCAACGAGTTGCATATAAAGATCGAGGTATGGCGCTCGAGCACGCGATCCTCGTCTCCCTGCTGGAGAAGCCGGGCACCGGCTATGAGCTGGCCCGGCGGTTCGACCGGTCCATCGGATACTTCTGGACCGCCACGCACCAGCAGATCTATCGCGTCCTCAAGCGCATGGAGAGCGATGGCCTGCTCGCCGTTCGCGGATTGCCGCAGCAGAGCCGGCCGGACAAGAAGGAGTACTCCGTCGTGGGGCCCGGCCGCGCCGTCCTCTCGCGGTGGCTGCACGAATCGATCGAACCCGAGAGCATCCGGCACGAGCTCGCCGTGAAGATCCGCGGCGCGGCCTTCGACGACCCGTCCGTGCTGATCCGTGAAGTCGAACGGCATCGGCAGGTGCACAGCGACCGGCTGACGCACTATCTCGCCGGTGAGCAGCGCGACTTCACCGGACCGGCGGCCCCCGCCCGGCTCGACGCCGGTCAGGAACTCCAGCATGTCGTGCTGCGCGGCGGCATCGCGTACGAGCGAATGACCGTCGCCTGGCTCGACGACGTACTCGCCACGCTCCGCCGGCTCGGCACGTCAGACCCGCACCCCTGAACTGCCGGCCACGGCCGCTCACGCTCCTCGACCTTCAGTTCTGCACCCTCAACCCCCAACCCTCGGAAGGCGGACCTCCATGGCCGACCCTCTCCTCTTCAACCCGCGCACGTACGACCCGGCGCAGTTCGACCCCGAGACCCGCAGGTTGCTGCGCGCCACCGTCGACTGGTTCGAGGACCGGGGCAAGCGCAGGCTCATCGAGGACTACCGCTCCCGCGCCTGGCTGGCCGACTTCCTGGCGTTCGCAGCCAAGGAAGGGCTGTTCGCGACCTTCCTCACCCCGGCGTCCGCCGCCGGGAACAAGGACCAGCGCTGGGACACGGCGCGGATCGCCGCCCTCAACGAGATTTTCGGGTTCTACGGTCTCGACTACTGGTACGCGTGGCAGGTCACGATCCTCGGTCTCGGCCCGGTCTGGCAGAGCGACAACACCGCGGCTCGCACCCGCGCGGCGGAACTCCTCACCCAGGGTGAGGTGTTCGCGTTCGGCCTGTCCGAGAAGACCCATGGCGCTGACATCTACTCCACCGACATGCTGCTGACGCCGGACGGCGACGGCGGCTTCACGGCGGAGGGTTCCAAGTACTACATCGGCAACGGCAACGCCGCCGGGCTCGTCTCGGTCTTCGGCCGACGCACCGACATCGAGGGCCCGGACGGCTACGTCTTCTTCGCCGCCGACAGCCGCCACCCGGCGTATCAGCTCGTGAAGAACGTCGTCGACTCCTCGAAGTACGTCAGCGAGTTCCGCCTCGACAACTACCCGGTCGGTCCGGACGACGTCCTGCACACGGGCCGCGCCGCGTTCGACGCCGCCCTCAACACCGTCAACGTCGGCAAGTTCAACCTCTGCACCGCCTCGATCGGCATCTGCGAGCACGCGATGTACGAGGCGGTCACCCACGCACACAACCGCATCCTGTACGGCCGCCCCGTCACCGCATTCCCGCACGTACGCCGCGAGCTGGCCGACGCGTACGTCCGCCTCGTCGGCATGAAGCTGTTCAGCGACCGCGCCGTCGACTACTTCCGCTCCGCCTCGCCGGACGACCGCCGCTACCTGCTCTTCAACCCGATGACGAAGATGAAGGTGACCACGGAGGGCGAGAAGGTCATCGACCTGATGTGGGACGTGATCGCGGCCAAGGGCTTCGAGAAGGACACCTACTTCGCACAGGCCGCCGTCGAGATCCGTGGGCTGCCCAAGCTCGAAGGCACGGTCCACGTCAACCTCGCGCTGATCCTCAAGTTCATGCGCAACCACCTCCTGAACCCGGCCGAGTTCGCGCCCGTGCCGACCCGCCTCGACGCGGCCGACGACACGTTCCTCTTCGAGCAGGGACCGGCCCGCGGCCTCGGCTCCGTGCGCTTCCACGACTGGCGCCCGGCCTACGACGCTTTCGCCGGCGTGCCGAACGTCGCCCGCTTCCGGGAGCAGGCCGACGCCCTGTGCGAGTTCGTCGCCACCGCAGCCCCCGACGAGGAGCAGAGCCGCGACCTCGATCTCCTGCTCGCCGTCGGCCAGCTGTTCGCGCTCGTGGTGCACGGCCAGCTGATCCTGGAGCAGGCCCGCCTGACGGGCCTTGACGAGGACGTCCTCGACGAGCTGTTCTCCGTCCTCGTCCGGGACTTCTCCGCGTTCGCCGTCGACCTGCACGGCAAGGACTCCGCCACCGCGGATCAGCAGCGTTGGGCGCTCGGTGCCGTCCGACGTCCCGTGATCGACGAAGCGCGCTCGGGACGCGTCTGGGAGCGTGTCGAGGCACTGGCCGGGGCGTACGAGATGGCGCCGTGACGGGGCGCCCGGAGGGCTCGTCGGTACGTGACGGGCATGGTCCCCGGGAGCAGTGACGCCCCGTACCGCCGACGTCGCCATGTACCTGCCGTGGCCTTGCCGCGGCGGGTACCGGCGATGTCCCGCCCGCTTGCTCAGCAACGCATCGGCGAGGAAGAGAGGGAGACGAAACGTCTCGTGAGAGCGTTTCGTGGTTCACCGCGCGATTCGCTGATGTGGGCGAAGCCGCCGCCGGTGTTATTCAATGAGGTGTGCGGTGAGGGACCTCGGGGCCCCGTCGCACGGGTCCGAGTACGGCCCCGGTGCTGCGCCGGGGATTGCTGAGAGAGTCGCATGGACTCCACACCCTCCCGCTCATCCTCTTCGGCGTTCCACCTGGTCAGCCGAGCCCTGGGGCGCTACATCCCCCGCGGTGGAGCGGCTGCCGGGCCCGCCGACGCGCAGGGCGACCGCAGCACGCGCCACCCCGTACCCGACGACCCGGCAGCCAGTCACCAGGAGCAGATCCTCGGCGCGGTCAATGTGGACCGGGATTTGATGATCACCCGCGCCAACCTGGACGCCCCCGTGTTCGCGGGTCTGGACGCCGTGGCAGGCAAGCCGATCGTCGATCTCCTGCCACCCTGGGACGTACCGACGGTCACACGGCGGTTGCGGCAGGTCATGGAGAGTGGCGAGGCGCACGTCGCCCGAATCCAGCGCCTGCGCCGCAGGGACGGGTCGGAGCTGGTGGTCTCGCTGAGCATCCTGCCCGCCGCGGCGCCCGAGGACGGCCTGACCGTCTCCATGATCGCCATGGCCAGGAGGCTGCACCTGTACGCCGCCGAGACCGCGATCGGCACCTCCCTGGACATCGGCGAGACCGCGCAGTCGCTGGCGGAGTCCCTCCTGGCCTGGGGAGACGTGGCGGCCGTCGACCTCGACTTCGCCGTGTGGACGGGTGAGGGAGTCACCGGGCAGGTGCAGAGGCGCATCCGGCTGCGGCGGGCAGCCCTGGTGCCGGACCGGGCATGGCCCGAGGGCTACGTAACACCGGGCGGCGACCTCCCCAGCGACGCCAGTCGCCTGCTGGCGCAGGCAGTGCTGCAAAACGATGCTCCGCAGACCATCGTCATACCCGACCGGGAGGCGATCGAGCGCGTACTCGACAACCCACGCGTCGTGCGTGCCCTCGTGCCCGTCGACCGGTCGGCGGGTGTGGCGTGCATACCACTGGTTCTGGACGGCGTGCCGCCCCTGGTGCTGGGCGTGGCGGAGGTCTGGCGGCGGGCGGACCGCCCCTTCCGCGACAGCGAGCTGTTCGACTTGCAGGAACTCGTGGCCAGGACCGCCCACCACGTCGACCTGGCTCGCCAGCACCAACGAGAGCACACGCAGGTGCTGGCGCTGCAGCGCCGACTCCTGCCGCGGACCGGCGGCGACACCATCGAGATCGCCAGCGTCTACCAGCCCGCCACCCCCGACAGCGCCGGCGTCGGCGGCGACTGGGTGAACAGCTTCCCGCTGCCGGACGGCCGTACCGCGCTGGTGGTCGGTGACGTCGTCGGGCATGGCCTGGGAGCTGCCGCAACCATGGGCCAGCTGAGTATGGAAGCCCGCGCCCTGCTCTCCGCGGGGCTCGCGCCCGACGAGGTACTGGAGCACCTGGACGAGACCGTGACGCTGCTGGACGACGCGGAGTCGGGTCTGACGGCCGGCTACAGCGCCCTCGGGTCGACCTGCTGCATCGCCCTCTACGACCCGGTCAGCCACCACGTGGCCCTGGCCAGCGCCGGCCACCTCCCCCCGATCCTGATCACCCCGGACGGGCACGCCGGCCCGCTCCCGCTGCGCCCTCACCCCGGCCTGGGCGCCGAGTTCGCGCTGCGGGAGCCGTTCGACGTCCACACCTTCGTCGCCGCCCCGGGCTCCCTGCTCGCTCTCTACACCGACGGTCTGGTCGAGGATCCCGCCCTGTCGATCGACGAGGGCATCGACAGGCTGGCCGCCGCCGTGTCCACGGTGCACCCCTGGGACACCCTGCAGCAGGCCGCACGGCACGTCGTCTCCGAACTGGCTCCCGTGCACCCGCGCGACGACGTGACCCTGCTGCTCGCGCGGATGATCGGCTACCGCAAGGGGGACACGGCGACCCTGCGGCTGGCCGCCCGCTACGACGCCCCCGCTCGCGCACGGGCGCAGGTCTTCGCGCTGCTGACGCAATGGCGCATCAGCGACGCCACCCGGGACAAGGTCGTGCTGCTGGTCAGCGAGCTGGTCACGAACGCGGTCCGCTTCGCTGCCGGTCCCATCACGGTACGGCTGATCAGGGCCGGCAACGGCCTGCTGTGCGAGGTGGGCGACACCGGCAACGGCAGGCCACGCCTGAAGCGGGGCGACCTGCTCGACGACGGCGGTCGTGGCCTGAGCATCGTGCACAGGCTCACCACCCGGTGGGGGGTGCGCTGGACGGACACCGGGAAGGTCGTCTGGGCGGAAGTCGCGAGGTGAAGCGGCTGGAGTTCTCGCGGTACGGGGTAGCGCGGCCCCGTTCTACAGCCACTGCCCTTCCAGGGCGGTGGCGGTGAGACCGGGCGCCGCCGCGTACAGAACGGCGCGATTGCCGGGCTTCTGCTTCCCCGCGTCATGCGCCCGCCGCAGGATGTCGAACACGGCGGCGCCTCCGCGGTTGCCGCTGGTGTAGCTGTCCCGGCTGTAGTCCAGCAGCCCCGACGGCCACGCCTCGGGCATCGTCTGCTCCATGTACTCCAGCACCCGGGTCCCGCCGGGGTGGGCGAGCAGCACGTCGGGGTGCCAGGAGTCGGGGTCGTCCTGGTAGCGCACGCGCAGCCAGTCCCACATCGCCGTGACCGTCTCCTGCACCGCACGCGGTCCACGCCGGTCCATCACGAAATGGGTGCCGTCCGACCGTGTCTCCAGACGGTGCAGGTCCTGGGTGCCGGGCAGGGTGTGATTCCAGGCGGCGTCCAGCCGCAGCACCGACTCGGGCCTCGGGCGGCCCGTGACCACCGCGGCCACTGCCGTGTCCGCGAACAGCAACCGGACGATCAGCGACTCAAGGGTGTCGTCTGCGGGCTGGTACGTCGTGCTCAGCGCCTCCGAGATGACGATCAGAACCACCCGGTCGGGGTCTGCGGCCACGAGATCCGCCGCGAGCGCCAGGGAGCGGGTCCCGGCGATGCAGGCCCACTGCGTGGCCGGCAGCAACATCACATCGCTGCGGAGCTGGAGCCTGTTGGCCAGGGCCATGTCCAGTCCGGGCAGCGCCGGCGTGGTGGAGTGACTGGTGATCAGGCAGTCGACGTCCGAGGCGTCCAACCCGGCTGTCTGCAGGGCCCCGCGCGCCGCACGCTCCCCGTAGGACTGCACGGCCTCCCAGGCCGGCGCCGTGCGCTCCTGGACGGTCTGCGGCGCGGGTATGGCTTCGAGGGCGGCGATCACGCGGTCCACGTCCTGCTGTGCGAACCCGTCGCGCACAAGCGCCTCTTGGGCCGGCTCGACGCCGACAGCCCGCAGGGCGCTGCCGCTGCCGGGCGCGACGGCGGTCTCCAACGGCAGCATCCACCCGCGGGTCTCGATGCCCGTACTGGCCGCGATGCCGTCGACCCGCGGCGCCCACGCCGCGTCCGGGTGCCGGTCGCTCACCTCGGCCACGATCTGGCTGGTCTTCACTGCGTGCTCGCCGTGTATCACGGCAGGAGGCGAGAGGTAAGCGGCCATGATGGGGCACCTTCCAAGAGGGAACGGGGGAACAGGGGAGGGGGGAACGAGGGGGAGGGCCACAAGTGCTGTGTCATGGGCCACGTAGGAACTTCGCGCCCAAGAGCATGCAGACGGGCCCCACTTCGGGAGTCTGTGTCCGTTCAGAGCCTGGCGCTAAATGGACATTTACGCTGTGATGCAGACAACTTAGGCGCGGACTGGAATCCGTGACACGGCACACACCGCTACCTACGACGGAAGCGCGCCGTCAGGTCGGCGAGCCTTGATGTCGAGCCGTACCGCGATGAGTTCCCCCAGTTCCGCACGCGGTTCGGAAAACGGCGTCGGCATCGCCGAGCGGCATCCCCGCGAGCAGATGCCCGTCCAACCGCTCGCACTGCATGGGCGACGGACCTTCCTGCGGTCGTCCATGTGCCGCACTGCCCGAGCCGTCCGTTGGGCGCAGGGCCCTCGCGTTGACGCATGCCGATATAGGCATATGATTGCTGCATGGCACGAGCGGCGACGACCTCGGACGCGTTCAACGCGATCGCCGAACCGCAGCGGCGGGAGATCCTGCTGCTACTGCGGGGCGGCGAGCGGCCCGTGACCGAACTGGCGCGGGACCTGGGGATGACCCAGCCGCAGGCGTCCAAACACCTGCGGGTGCTTCGCGAGGTCGGGCTGGTGCGGGTCCGCGGGGCGGGCAAGCAGCGGCTGTACGCCCTGGACGCCCGCGGGCTACGGCCGGTCCACGAGTGGGTGGGCGGCTTCGAACAGTTCTGGCACGAGACCTTCGACCGGCTGGACGAGTACGTGCGAGATCTGAAACAGGGCAAGACGGGAGGAACCACCGGATGACGACGACCAGTGGCGGTGGCGAGCATGACCACACGACAGCGGACCGCGAGATCTTGGTCTCCAGGGACATCGGCGCCCCACGGGAGCTGGTGTTCGAGGCGTTCACGCAGGTCCGCCACCTGTCGCGGTGGTGGGGTCCGGACGGGTTCACGACCACGACGCGGTCCTTCGCGTTCCGTGCGGGCGGGGTCTGGGACTTCGTGATGCACGGGCCGGACGGGACCGACTACCAGGAGTGGATCACCTGGACCGAGATCGTCCCGCCGGAGCGGATCGCGCTGGTGCACGGCGAGTCCCGCGACGACCCCAACGCCTTCGAGTCGGTCCTGACCTTCGAGCCGGCCGGCGAGGAGACCCGGATCATGATGCGCACGGTGTTCCCCACCAAGGAACTGCGCGACGAGGCGGTGGAGAAGTACCACGCGATCGAGGGTGGCGAGCAGACGTTGCGCAACCTGGCGGACCACGTCGCCCAACTCACCTCGAACGAGACCGCCCGCAACGAGACCACACCGAAGGGGGCGGAGGGCTGATGGCTGGGAAGGTGTTCTTCAGCGTGACGATGTCACTCGACGGCTTCATGGCGCCGGAGGCCGTGCCCGTCGAGGACGTGTTCTCGCCCGAAGGCCAGAACGACCCGAGGGTCCAGCGCTGGATGGCGAAGTGGTCGGAACTGCAGGCGTGGGCGTTCCCGCAGCGGTGGTTCAGGGAGAACCTCAAGCTCGGCGAGGGCGGCGAGGAAGGACTCGACAACGACATCGCACGGGCGACGTACGAGCGCACCGGCGTGAGCGTCATGGGCAAGCGCATGTTCGACGCCGGCGAGCCGTCATGGCCTCAGGAGGCGCCGTTCCACACCCCGGTGTTCGTCGTCACCCACACCAAGCGCGACCCTTGGGAGCGGCCGGGCGGCACCACCTTCCACTTCGTCAACGACGGCATCTCCAGCGCCCTCGACCAGGCCCGCGAGGTCGCCGGAGACCGCGACGTCCGCATCGCCGGCGGCGCCGAGACGATCCAGGAGTACCTGGACGGCGGCCTGATCGACGAGTTCTCGATTACCCTCGCGCCCGTGCTGTTCGGCACCGGCATCCGCCTGTTCGACCGCGTGGACCCGGCCCGCCTCGCCCTCGAGCAGACCCGCACGGACGCATCATCCCGGGTGACCCACCTGACCTACACCGTCGGGAAGCGGTAGCCCGCGCACCACGCCGGCCAGCGCCCCACCCCACGGCCCGAGTCGCGTGGAGTGGGGGGCATCTTCACGAGAGTCCCGGGCGGGCACGGCCGCTCACAGTCCCGCGACCTTGCCGCTCGCCGAGATCTCGTAGACCAGGGTGACCGTGCGGTGTCCGCCGGGCGCCAGACGCAGGTCCCAGCGTGCGATGCCGTCGGCGTCGACCGCTTCGGGCTCCGGGGCGCAGGCTTCCTTGCGCAGGCGTACCTCCACCGCCGAGACCTCGGAGACCGGGATCCGCTCCCGAAGCGCGATGACCTGCTCGCGCTGTTCTCCGGGCGCGGTGAAGCGGGACACATGCAGCCGGACCGTGCGGGTGATCACGCTTCGCTGGGTCAACGTCGCAGTGTCGCGGGACTCTTCGGCCTGCCGGATCACCCGGTAGTCGTCGTGGCTGCCGAAGGCGACCTCCACAGGGGCACCCGGTGCGGTGAAGCTCAGCGTGCCGCGGCCGGTGAAACCGCTGCCGCGAACCAGGTCGACGGGCCCGGCCAGCAGCGCGTGGCCGGAGACGTTGTCGAACCGCACGACTTGGGTGACCAGCGGCGACAGTTCGGGCGAGGAGGAGTACTCGCTGCTCGCGGTGGTGGTGACGGCGGTGAGCGGTACCCGGTGGGCGCGGCCGTCCGCGGGGACGGAGACGGGCGCGGGGGAGTGCAGTACACGCGTCCGGCCGCCGTCGTCCACTCCAGGAAGACCGAGGACCGGGGCCGGCCCGAGGTCCGCGGTCTCCTCCTCGCGCAGTTCCACGTCGACCGTGCGGCGCTCCGCGGCCGAGCGATCCTTGAGGGTGAGACGGTCCTCGGTCAGCTGCGGCGGGTCGGTGGTCAGTGCGGAGCGCGCCGTCGACAACGTGAGGCGTACGTCCGGCCAGTCCTCGCCGGTGCGCTGCCAGACCATCGCGTCAGTCTCCAACGTCAGCGATTCCCCGTCGAGTACGGCCCGGTAGGCGGGGCGCCACAGCGCACACGAGGTGAGGTGGGTCAGACGCAGCCGGACCGGCTCCGCGACTGCGGCCTGTACGGTCAGCTCGACATGGCCCACCAATTCGGCGGGCTGTTCCTCGGAGAGGTCGATGGCCTGCTGGGCCTCCGTCGACTCTCTGGCGAGGGCCGTCAACCGTGCTTCGGCGGCACGGAGTTGCTCGGCGTACGAGTCGCGCTCGGCGTCGATCCGGTCCAGTTCGCGGGTCCAGCGGGCTTCGTCCGTCTCCCCGTAGCCGGTCCCTTCGGCGATGTCCCGCAGCAGATCGGCGGCGAGTCGGCCGAGGAGGTCGAGGCGGGCGCGCAGCCGGTCGCGTGCATGGCCGAGGGCGAGCTGTTCCTCTTCGAGGGCGTGAATCCGCGTGCGCAGGGTGGAGTCGTCGGGCGAGGGCAGCGGCGCCTGCGGTGTCCAGGTGCGGACGATCCGCACGTCGAGGACGGTCGCCCGGTGGTCGCCCGTCAGCTCCGCGTGGAGTGTGCGGTCGACCGCGAGTGCGCTGATCGGCCCGAGACGCAGTCGCTGGATACCCGCGCTCAGGTCGAGTTCGGCGGTCCGCTCGATGTGGGCGCGGTCCTCCAGGCAGGTGACAGCTGTGACGGGCAGGGGGATCGGCCGGGTGTCCGGCTCTGCGACTGCGACTGCGTCTGTGTCCATGGGCATGGTGTCAGCTCCTGCGGTTGCCGCCGGCCAGGGCCTTGGCGGCCGGGACGCGGATGTCGTAGCCGCCGTCGAGGGTGGCGCTGCCGCCGGCAGGGAGGTCCACCCGCCAGACGCGGGTCCCCGGGGCGTGCCGGTCGGGGCCGCTGTCCTGCTCGGGCGCCGTCCAGTCGGCCCGTTCCTCGATCCGGACGTCGGGTTCGGTGGTGACCGGAACCTGTTCGTGGACCTCGACGGCGACGGCATGGGCCAGTCGGTTGCCCAGTTCCACGTGGATCTGATGGGCGAGCACGGTCGTGTTGTTGCGCAGACCCGATGTCGACTCGCGCAGGTTCGTGCGGCGGGTGACCCGGATGCCCTCGGCCGGTCCCAGGCCCATCCGGCGAACGCCGCCGGGAGCCAGCGTGGGCAGAGCTGCGGTCGTCAGGAAGTCGTCGTCGCTCGTGACCTCCACCGGCCCCGCGAGCAGGGCCTGGTCGGTGGCGTTGGACAGCACGAGCGTGGCGTAGACCGTCTGTTCCACGGACGGCACGCACACGTACTCGGTGCGCAGGCCGACCGGGATGCCGGTGACGGTGACGGTGTGCCAGGTGCCGTCGGAGGGGATGTCGGCGCGGGCGACGGCGTCGTAGCGGTGGTCGAAGGAGCCCGCCGACTCGCGGGGCCGCACGGCATGCCCCGGCAACGGCAGCGCCGACACCGCGTCGGCGCGGCGGCGGTACTCGTCCGCCACCGCGTCGTAGGGCGTTTCGGGGAAGAGCCTGCCCCGGCGGCCGTCGCTCTCCTCGGCACCCGACAGCACGAGCGCGGCGTAGTCGAGCTCCGCGCCGCTGGGCTGCGGCGGACCGACGGCCGCCGGCGATGACGGCGGTGGCGGCGGCGAGCCTGCCTGGGCCGCAGCCTCCTGGGCCGCGGCGGCGGGAGCAGCGACGCGCCTGGCAGCGGGCCCAGCCCCACCGCGCGGTCGCCCCGACGGCCTCCTCGGCGCCGCCGGGGCCGGACCCGCGGCGCCGAACGCTGCCGACGGAGCACCGGCGAAGCCAGTAGGTTCAGCGGGTGCAGGGGGCGGCGGGCCGTACCCCTGCGGTGCCGGCGGAGGCGGCGGGACGGGACCGGGCATGGCGGGCGGCATGCCATACCCCAGCGATGCCGGCGGCGGGGGGACTTGCGCGGGTGCGGGCACGGCGGGCGTGCCATACCCCTGCGGTACCGGCGGTGGGGGGACGGGACCGAGCGCGGCCACCGGCACAGGCCCTGCGGCCGAAACAGGACGGGGACCTGCCGCGTCGTAGCCGGAGAACAGATCGGCGAGCCCCACAGGGGGCTCCCGCCAGCCGGAGGGCGCGGGGGCGGGCTGCCGCCGTCCGACCCGGACCGAACGCAGCCTCGGCAGGTCGGTGCGGCGCCGCAAATCAGCGGTGGCCAGACCGATGCGGACCCCGGTCCAGTCCTCTCCGGTGCGCTGGGCGACCGAGGCACGCAGTACCAGAGCGCCGCTGTCGTCGCCCTGACGGTGCGTAAGACGGTAGGCAGGGACCCAGACGGCCCCCGGCACACCGTACTCAAGCTCCAGTTCCACAGTTCCGGTTCGGGTTCCTGTTCCTGTTCCTGTTCCTGTTCCGGCGAGCGTCAGGACCGCGACGACCGTGGTCGCGACGTGCCCGGACTGCACGTCGGTGGAGGCGCGGACCCAGCGATCCGTGGCCACGGAAAGTTCGTGCTCGACGCGGCGCAGTTCCTCCTCCAGTTCGACGAGCCGGAGGTGCAGGCCCCGCAGCCGCTCGTCGACGAACTCGGCCAGCCGCAGCCACGCGTCGGCGGGCGTACGGCGGGGCGGGTCCTCGGGCTTGCGGGTCGGCGGAACGGGGCGCAGGGCCGTCACTTCGGAGATGAGGCTCAGCTGCCGGTCACGGCGGCCCTGTGCCGCGGCGCAGACGTCGCGCAGCCTCTCCATCTCGTGCCGCAAGGTGTCGGCCGCGTCGGTGCCGGAGGGTTCGGCATCCACCTCCACACGCACCTCGGTGACGCGTACGCCTTGGTCACCGACGACTCTTGCGCGCAGCGAGCCCGGGTCCATCGACCGGGGCATTCCCGTCACCCGCACCCTGCCGTCCGCCGGCAGGGTGCCCCGCGCCACCCGGGTACAGAGCGCACCCTGCGCGTACACCACGACCGCGTCGAGCGACGACGCCCATCGCTGCGCTACCCCAGACTCCATACACTCCGCCCCCGTTGTGTCCGTGCCGACCGAAGCCTACGCCCAGGCCCAGGCCGAACAAGCCGGGACCGGTTGACCTCCGCCGACGGTGGGCGTCGCCGCTGAGGCATGACATAGCTCACGTCAAACGCGGCCGGATCTTGGAATGCGCGGTCTCCGGCGGCTGCTGCACTGTTCATGGGCTCGCCCTGTGTGGGGGCGCGCTGGGCAACGGTGCTCGACGCGGCCGGCCGAGGCAGGTGTCCCCCCGACCTCGGCCTTCTCTGCTCCCTCGTCCTGCTCGTCCTCGGACCGCTGTCTTCGAAAGGTTCCCCCGCACCATGCCTCTGGCTCTGCTGGCCCTTGCCGTTGTCGCCTTCGGCATCGGCACGACCGAGTTCGCCACGATGGGGCTGCTGCCCCAGATCGCCGACGGGGTCGGGGTGTCGGTGCCGCACGCCGGCAACCTCGTTTCGGCGTACGCGCTCGGCGTCGTCGTCGGTGCCCCCGTCCTGACCGGGATCGGTGCACGCATACCGCACAAGAAGCTGTTGCTGCTCTTGTCGGGACTGTTCGTGGTCGGCAACATCGCCTCCGCGCTCGCCCCGAACTTCGGCCTGCTGTTCGCCGCACGTTTCCTGGCGGGACTGCCGCACGGCGCGCTGTTCGGAGTCGGCGCCGTCGTCGCATCCCGGCTGGTCGCCCCCGAAAGGGCCGCACGCGCCGTGTCGATGATGTTCCTCGGCCTGACGGTCGCGAACATCGTCGGCGTCCCGGCCGGCACCGCGCTCGGCCAGCAGCTCGGCTGGCGGTCCGCCTACGTCGCCGTCGCCGTCATCGGGCTCGTCGCGCTCGCCGCACTGGCCGCGTTCGTCCCGCACCAGCCACGCGGTCAGCAGGCCGGCATCCGCCACGAGGTGCGAGCCATGAAGAACCGGCAGGTCGCGATCGGCCTGGCCACGGCGGTGGTCGGGTTCGGCGGCTTCTTCGCCGTCTACAGCTACCTCGTGCCGATGCTGACGCACCTGACGGGCATATCGGACACCTCGACCACTCTGGTCCTCGCGCTGTACGGCGTAGGCATGACGGTCGGCACGCTGATGGCCGGCCCTCTCACCGACCGAGCCCTGCGCCCGACCCTGTACGCGGGCCTGGCACTGCTCGCGGCCGGACTGGTGACGTTCTACTTCACGGTCCACAGCACCGTTCCGGCCCTGGTCACGATCACCTTCATCGGCGCGATGGGTGCCCTCATCACCACCCCCGTCCAGATGTTGCTCATGGCGAAGGCCAAGAACGCCCCGACGATGGCCGCGGCCTCCAACCACTCCGCCTTCAACCTGGCCAACGCGGGCGGGGCCTGGCTCGGCGGACTGGCCATCTCCGCGGGCTGGGGCTGGGCGTCACCCAACCTCGTCGGCGCCGCCCTGGCCGTCGCAGGCCTCGGCCTGGCCGTCACGGGGGGCCTCATGGACCGGCGCGGCGGACGCTCCGCGACCTCCGAAGTGATCACGTCATCCGCTGCGGAAACCCCGACGGAGGCGGCACCCACCACACCGGCCAAGGGATGACCCCGGGTCGGCGACGTCGCTCCGCAAGATGAGGTGGCCTGTGTGAGTCACACAGGCCACCGGCTCGATCCCGCTCATTTACGTTCGCCCATGACCAAGTGTCCGGCGACTGCCCCTTGTTCCCGGGACTACCAGTTGTCCGGCGACATGATGCGCTCGCGAACCCAGACTCCGGCGGGCTTCAGCGGGGAGGTGCCGGTCCAGGGGCCGGACCTGTCGCACGTCCCGGTCTTGAAGACGGCACCGGAGCGGTCGTCGTCGGAGAAGTTCCAGTTCGTCCAGCTGATCTTCTTGGAGGCCATGAGGTCGAGGTAGCGCTGCGACATGGCGAAGTCGTTGCTGCCCTCGCCGGCGTAGTTCTGGGTGCCGAACTCGGTGACGAACACCGGGAGCTTGTCGGCGGCGCGGGAGAGGGTCGCCAGGTACTCGTCGCGGTGCGAGTACGCGTAGAAGTGGAAGGTGTACATGATGTTGGACGCCCTGACCGGGTTGTTCACCACCTCCGACTCGTTGACGCCCTCGGAGACACCGAACGAGGACCAGGCGCGGGTACCGACCAGCACGGGAGCGTCGGAGTCGATGGTGCGGATGGTCGGGATGATCTGCTCCGCGTAGCTCTTGATCCGCGACCAGCTCACGCCGCTGGGCTCGTTCGCGATCTCGTAGAGGACGTTGTTCTTGTCCTTGTTGCGGTTGGCGATGTCCGTGAAGAACTGCCGGGCCTTGCTCAGGTTCGTGTTGGGGTCGCCCGGGGTGAGCATGTGCCAGTCGACGATCACGTACATGCCGCGGTCGGTCGCCTGCTGGATGAGGGAGTTCGCGAGGTTGGTGAAGTGCTGCGGGTTCGTCTCGTAGCCGCCCTCCTGCACGTAGGTCGAGACGCGCAGGACGTCGGCCTTCCAGTCGCCGGCCAGAGCGTCGAGTGAACCGCTGGTCAGGCAGTGCGGGTACCACTGGGTGCCGTGGGTGCTCATGCCTCGCAACTGGATGGGGTTCCCGCGGCTGTTGCACAGCTTGGTGCCACAGACTCTGAGCTGGCCGTTGACGGAGACCGGCGTGGCGGCCGCGGCACGCTGATCCGTGCCGGCCGCTCGGGCGGAGCCGGTCGGGATGACGCTGAGGAGGAGCAGGAGGATGCTGCCGAGCGCGGCGGCTACCGCACCCTGCCGAAGCGACAGAGGTGATGCCCTCATATGAACCTCGTTCAGGTGGGGGATTGATAGGAAACTTTCCTAACCAGGAAAGCAGAGCCTACTTGGGGCTACAAGAGCCCTGTCGTCATCCACAATTGCTTCGGCATTCACAGAGATGTGGTTCGCGTATGTGATTGAGAGGCATGCCCGGAGCCGGGACCTCTGCCGAGGAACGAGCCTGGCGGCCGGCCCGGCTGCGGGGGCGCCGGCGCTGCTCGCCGGAGCCACTCGCCGAGCCAAGGGGCGTTGTTGTGGTCTGGTCCCTGTCGGACCGGCGTGCGGAGTGGTCACGCACCTGGCGCTCGGAGGACCGAGCGGTACGCCGGCCCGAGGCCGACAGGCCTGCGGGGACGCCGATCTGTCACCGGGGCGGCGTCCACCGCCGTACGCCGGTCGCAGCCATCAACAACCGGCTGCGACCAGCACGTTCATGGCCGGCCCTGGTCCCCGTCGTGTACGGACGTGAGTCCGTTGAAGACGCCCGTGTACGCGGTGCCGTCAGGGCCGATGGTGACCGGTGCCCAGTTGTTGTCGTAGAGAAGGCCGGTCCCGACGAGTTGCTTCCACCGCGTGGCGCCCGTGCGGAAGTCGACGGCCGTCAGGTACCAGGCGGCGACGCCCATGGAGTTGGGGTCCTTGGTGTACAGGTAGATCAGGCCGTTGGCGGTGGAGAGCTTCGGCACGACGGACGGGGCTCGCTCGCCGCTCTCCCAGACGGTGTGGCATCCGCTGCCGTCGGGGCGGACGTCGATGCGGGTGACGCCGCCGACGACGCTCCGTCCGAAGGTGAGCGATCCGACGTTCTCGTAGCCGTAGTTGTTCTCGACGACGAGGCTGTTTCCCCAGCTGATCAGGGAGTTGTCGGTCGTGGATGCGCCGGAGCCGAAGACCGGAACCTTGCACAGCAGCCGCTCGTCCGCCGGCAGACCGGTGCCGCGCCGGTAGACCAGCACGTTCATGCGGTCGTCGGCGTTGTCGGTGATCGCGACGTACTGCCCGTCGGGGCCGAAGATGTCCGGGGTGGTGCCCGAACCCTGGTTGACGGAACCCGGCTTGCTGCCGGTGCCCCTGTCGTAGTTCTGCCGCCACACCACGGTTGGTGTTCCGTCCGCCGCGGCGGTGAACTCGTACAGGGCATGGTCGGAGACGATCGACACACCGTCGGCGGCAACCGAGAAGGAGTTCTGGATCTCCTCGCCCGCCAGACGAATCGAGCGGACAGCGCCGGTTCCGGGATCGACGGTTCCGACGCGGCCTTGCCGGGTGACCCACCAGATGCGGCCCTGCCAGTCCGGCATCACCGACGTGACGGGGTCGCACTCCCCACTGGGGTACAGGTTGGTCCAGGTCACGCAGTCGTGCGGGATGTGGCCGGTCAGGTCCCAGTCGTCGGCGACGGTGAACTCCCAGCCGCCGTCGGGCTGTTGCCGGTGGGCGAGACGGATGATGTGCTGCCGGGAGTCCGCGAGCACCAAGCGGTCTTCATTGTCCAGGTAGGAGTACGCGCCGCCGGACGTGTCCTTGAAGATCCGGGAGAAGTCCAGCCGGGTGATCGCTTCCACGGTGGACGGGCGCTGCGGCAGCTTGTACTCCGCCAAGGTCGCGAGCGTACGGGGATCGAGCAGCTTGACCAGGAACCCGGTGAACGTCCCGCATACCGTGACGATCCGTCCTGCCCTGTCGAAGGTCACATTCGCGCACTCGCCGCCGAGCGCCGCCATCTTCTCGCTGCTGACCTGCGGCGCCCGACCCAGGGGGCCGCTCCACGGATACGTCGCGCTGCCCCACGCGTCGGCGTGCATGCCGCTGCGGCCGTTGGCTGCCATGTAGGGATGCTGGGGTGGCTGCTCCCCGGGCAACGGCTCGGGCTCGGCGGGCTCGCCCGAGTAGCCGGCCACGAGACGATGGCCGGGCGCCTTCGGGATCGGGTCCGCGTGCACGGGCACCGTGGCGGCCACCAGCGTGGCTGCCACGCTCAGGGCGACGGCCGAGGCACGTCTGACTGTTGGTAAGGACATACGGCTCCTTGGATGCGTACGACGATGCCGCGCCGTCGGCGACGGTAGGAGCCGGACCTTGAGGTGTCCACGCAGATGCGGGACTTTTCAAGGGACTGCAATCATTTGGGGGTGCAGCTCTCGTAGAGGGACGAAGTGATCATGCGGCGAGGGCGTAGGCCTCCTGGTAACGGGGGCCGTGCACGCGCTGGTGGTGTTGCCGCTTGTGGAACGCCCAGTATTCGTCGAAATCGCCGTTACTGATGACCGCTCGGAGTTGGAGGACTGCCTCGGCTCCGGCCAGGCCCCATCTCGCTCCGGTGATCTCCATCCGGTCCTTGATCAAGTAGCGGCAGGCCCCTTCGATCACACCCGAGGCGATCGGCCATCCTTGTTCCAGCGCCTGGTCGTACCTCAGGTAGGGACGTTTGTTGACCAGGTAGGTGATGGTCTTCTCCAGTCGGGCTCGCTTGTCGGCGACCAGACCGCGGCAGGTTGCCTTGCGCCGGAGAGCGGCTACCACGAGGTCGGAGCGCCCGGCCAGGATTCGGCGGGCGTGCGCGGCAACCCACTCCTCGGCGGCCTTGGCTCCCTCAGCGAAGAAGCACCAGGCGCTGGCCCACAAATATTCCAGAACATGGATGAAGTCGATCACAATGGGCACGGTGATCTGCCGTGCCGTGGCCTCGGCCTGGATCCGCTCGATCTGGTGGTTGTTGCCGTCCACCACCGCGGCCCAGGGCCGCTGGTGTCCGGGATCGCGGCGTTCGGCCTCGTCGAAGACCTCGCTGATGACGGCGGCAGCATCTTCGGTGACCGAGGCGGTCAGCCACTTCCCCTGGGCCTTGGGGCCCTTGACGTGCTCACTGTCCGTGCCGAGCGTGATGACCTGCTCGGGAGTACGGGACACGGGGGCGGCGTCGTAGACGGCTCCGACCTCGGCCATCCGCTTGCGGTTGCGCTTTTCTCCCCGGCTGGTGCGGGTGGCCAGCTTCGGTTTGGCGTCGGCGGCCTTCTTGGCGGTGTCTTCACGCAGCGCTTCGGGGCGCATCACCACGCCTTTGCCGTCCATCTGCAAGATCAGCAGGTCGTCAGTGCCGGCCGGGCTGGTGCGGCGGGTGGAGTAGAACAACGCGATGTCGGCGGCGGCTGTCCTGGCCAGCTGCTCGACCTGACGGGTGGCTACCCCCACGCCCCGGGCCCGCTCGATGGCCGCGCTGGCATCGGCGAACGACCCGCGCACCGCTTCCACGGCGGCCAAGCGCCGCAGCCCCAACGAGTGGAGCTCCACGGGCAGGTTCAGCTCACCATCGGCCGGGTACGCATTGCGTGCCCCTTTCACGCGGTACGCCTGGCGTCTGACGCGGACCTGACCGAAGACCGTGAACAAACTCCGCTCGTGCCCCTCCTCGACGCTGGCACGCCGGACGCCGTCCGTCCCGGTGACCTCTTCGCGCCGCACCTCACGAGCCGCCCGCAAGTCCAAGTGGTCCTGGAACAGACGGCGCATCAACTCCTGCGAGTGCGCGGTGAGCAAGTCCTCCACCTCCGTGTGCGTCCGTCCGTCCTCCGGGTCGGACAAGTCCTGGACGACGGCCTCGAAGTACTCTCGCGAACTCACGAAACCGTCATGGGCGGGCACGGATGCGTAGGTTTCCATCGGGCTCCTTCAACGTCGTTCAGGCCTCAACACCATGAACGAGCGAGAAGGAGCCCGTCCTACGCCCTCTTCACCAACCCTGTCACCAGAAAGTTGCTGATGGCAGACCTACAAGCGCTCCCTCTACGAGAGCTGCACCCATCATTTGGCGGGCCCAGCGATCGCGCTGGTCCGGGTTTCGGCCACTCATCGCACGTGCCCACGTGCCTCTTCGGCAGCCGCCCGCGCTGCCCCCCGGCCGCATACGCCGAATGCGCTCAGGCCGCGGGACGTCCCGGTCGGCAGCCGTGCCTTCGTCCAGGGGCCGTACGGGGGCGTTCACCTCGTTGCCCCGGACAGAAGGTGTTCCTCCCGCTGGCGCGGGAGGAACCGAAGGGGCAAACTCAGCCGCCGCTCTTTCGCCGGAACGACCGCTGACTGGCGGCCGGGCCGTGCGCGCCCCGAATCTTCGACGCGTCGGTGTTCGCGGACAGGGTCGCCGCGTCCTCCTCCTGCCTGGCGCGCTTGCGCGCCAGGGCCTCCCGAAACTTGCCCTTCAGGTCGTACTGGCCCTCCTCGTCGGGTGCCAGGGCAGGGCTCTCGGACTCGACCGGCTCCGAACCTTCTTGCCGTTGAGACTCTGTAGTCATGGTGACCTTCCTGGGTTCGGGCAGTGTGAGCACAGCTTGTCATGCTGGGTCACGCACTGGGCCCCGCGTCCGGCGTCGAGCGATCCGCCGCCCGCCTCACACCCCGGCAGGCGGCCGCTCCCGCGACTGGGTGAGCCCCTCAGGGGATGGGCGGGCAGAAGCGCGAGGTGACCTCAGCGCAGCCAGGTCGGATCAGTTGGCCGGCCCGGCCGTTTGCCGTTGCCGGCGTGTGCAGGCGGGTCAGGTCACGAGCGGGGCGCCGATGCTGCCGGAGCGCGGTGGTCTTTAGCGGAGGCTCCGGCTGTCCAGACACGCCTTGCGAGGGCGAGAGTCCGCACAGTGGCCAGGAAGATCGGCATGAGGGTGATGGCGATGCCGCCGACAGCGATCGCGTAGAAGCAGAAGCCGGCCACCGTGGGTTGCGGACCCGCATCGCCCACAGCCAGCCACCGCAGCGCCAGGATCGTGGTGAGCAGCAAGCAGGTCGAAACGGCCGCCCAGAGCAGCGCGAGACCGGCGAGGAGCGTCGAGTTCCGCAGCCGCTTCCACGCGGCCGTCACCCATCCGTGCGGGTGGGTGACGGCCTGCCCGGCCAACTCGGCGACATCGTGCTCAAGACGCTCTGTGGCTTCCTGCCAACGGCTGACCAGGCGCTTGGCGACCTGGTGGTACTCCACCGCCCCTACAAGCCACAGCACCGGAGCGACCGCTGCGACCGAATCCCCTGACATCCTCATGATCACAGTCTGGCCTTGCGGAGCAGTCGGCGACAGACCTTCTCAGGGGCGCTCTCCTTGCACAGCAGGCATGCGCCGCACCACAGATCGCCGTGGGGTGTCGGCGGCCCACATGGCTCGTACGGGCCGCCGGTGCGGACGATGTGCTGCGGACCGCGGCTTGATCAGACCTGGTAGCGGTCGGCGGCGAAGAGGTGGAGGTTGTCGGCGACCCAGTCGGAGGTGCGCCGCAGTCCTTCCTCGAGCGGGACCCGCGGCTCCCAGCCGGCCCATTCGCGGGCGCGGGAGTTGTCGGACAGCAGCCGGTGGACCTCACTGCCCGTCGGCCGCAGCCGGCCCGGGTCGACGACGATCTCGGCGTCGCGGCCGGAGGCGTTGATGAGCGCCTTGGCGAGGTCTCCGACGGAGATCTCCTGCCCGGTGCCGAGGTTGACGCTGTGGCCGAGGGCACGGTCGCAGGCGGCCAGGGCCAGGAAGCCGTGGGCGGTGTCCGTGACGTAGGTGAAGTCGCGGGTGGGGGAGAGCGAGCCGAGCTTGATCTGCCTTGCTCCGGCGTGCAGTTGGGACAGGATGGTGGGGATCACCGCACGGGCGGACTGCCGGGGGCCGTACGTGTTGAACGGGCGCACGACCGTCACCGGCAGCTCGAAGGCGTGCCAGTGGGACAGCGCCATCATGTCCGCGCCGATCTTGGAGGCGGAGTAGGGGGACTGCGGCTGGAGCGGGTGGTCCTCGCCGATCGGTGCGGTACGTGCGGTGCCGTAGACCTCGCTGGTGGAGGTGTGCACCAGGCGCCGTACCTGGTGCCGGCGGCAGGCCTCGGCCACGTTCTCGGTGCCGACCATGTTGGTCTGGACGTAGGCGCCGGGGGAGTCGTAGCTGTAGGGGATGCCGATCAGCGCGGCGAGATGGAAGACGGTGTCGCAGCCCTCGACCGCGTCCATGACCCGCCCCGCGTCCCGGACGTCGCCGGCGAGCATCTCGACGGGGCTGTGCGGGTCGGCGAGGTAGGAGGCGAGGTGGCCCTTGTCGGCGTAGGGCTTGTAGTGGACGAAGGCGCGGACGCGGGCACCTCGGGAGACGAGGAGATCGACGAGAGTGGAGCCGATGAAACCCTCGGCGCCGGTGACCAGCACGGTGCGTCCGGTCCAGTCGAAGTCGGCGGGCGTGGGCTGGGGAGCGGGGGTGGTCATCGGGCGATCTCCGTCTCGTTCGTCGTGGAAGGGATGGGGTGGCAGGGCTTGATCAAGTTCCGTAGGTGTCGCGGTTGTTGATGATGCCCAGGATCGGGAGTGCTCGTTCGGGTTCGTCGCGGATGGCCCGGGTGGTCTTGGCGATGTTGTTGGCTCCGAGGACCTTCAGCACGCCGATGGCGAGGTTGCGGAAGGTCGCCATGGCCCGGGGCGCGGTCCCGGTGTGGACGGTGGAGGCGTCCTCGGCGAAGGTGACGTCTCTGATGTGGTGCGAGGAGTTCTCCACTCCCCAGTGCCCGCGAATCGCGGCGGCCAGGTCGGCCGGGCAGGCCTGGTGGGCGTCCAGGCTGGTCACGGCGTAGACGCTCTCACGACTCTCGCGCCGGCCGGTGAGCTTGCGGCGGCGGTGAGTGCGGATGGCCAGGCGGGCGTGGGGAAACGGGATTCCGCCGAGTTCGTCGGCGATTCCGCAGGTTTTGATCGAGCGGGACTCCCGCCGGCCGTGCCCGGTCCCGGAGGCGGTGTGCTGGACGGCGATGTCCCGCCAGGGCAGGGCCGCCAGCCGGCGGTGGGCGGTCGGCTGGTTGGTCTTGATCACGGCGATGTAGTGCGCTTTCTTCGTCTCGACAAGCCAGGAGACGTTCGCCTTGACCGAGTGCAGCGCGTCGAAGGTGACGACAGTGCCGGCCAGGTCCAGCGGCTCCAGCAGCGGGCGGAAGTGGGTGGTCTCGTTCGTCTTCGCGCCGACCTCCACCTGGCCGAGGGTCACGACTGGGCCGTGGGTGACCACCGACAGCAGGTGCCGGCGTGCCGAGGTGAGACGGGCCGAACCCTTGAGCGCTTTGCCGTCAAGGGCAAGGACGCGCAGCCGCCCGGGCGCGGGTGCCGCCGGCTGCCCCGTGGCCCTGGTCGCGGTGCCGGTGACGGCGTGGTGCCGGTCGGTCAGGTAGGCGCCCACCGCCCGGTCCAGGGCATCACCGTCCACGGCGCCCAGCACGCGCCCGATCGTCACGGGCGAGGGGGTGCGCCGCCACCCGAGCAGATGACGGCGGATACCCAGGGCCGCCAGTAGCCTGCCCGAGGCCCTCGCACCCCATTCGGCGAGCTCGTCGATGCTCTTCGCTCCCGAGACGACCGCGCAGGCACACACCAGCAGGATCGACGTCAGCGAGTACCACCGGCCCCGCCGCGAGCGTGGGTCGGGGATGGAGTCGAAGTAGGGACGCAGGTCGGCGACCTGGCCGACGTCCAGCGACCCCAGATTCCCCAGCACGGCAGGGATCGGAGAAGATACAGCGGCAGGCACGGGCCACCTCATGATCATCGGGCGTAAGACACCACAATGATCACGAAGCCCGTGCCTGCACTGCTATCTACCCCTCACGCAACAACTGCCGCGAGCATGGAATTTGAAGCCGCCCTGATGGGGTGGCGGGAGGGGCGGCCGGCCAGACGCAGCACATGGGCGGCCAGCAGTTCGGCCGCCTGTGCATGCCGGCCGGGGGGCGCGGCGGCGGACATCGCGGCCAGCCGGGACGGCTCGGCCAGCAGTGGCTCGGTGAGGGCCGCGAGGCGGTCGGCGTCGGTTTCGGCGTCGGGCAGCAGCAGTCCGGCGCCCGCGTCGGTCAGGACCCTGGCGTTGTGGGTCTGGTGGTCGCCCGGCGCGTACGGGTAGGGCACCAGGACGGCCGGGGTACGGGTCGTCGCGAGCTCGGCGACGGTCGCGGACCCCGCGCGGCAGACGGCCAGGTCGGCGGCCGCGTACGCCAGGTCCATGCGGTCGAGGTAGGGCACGGCGGTCGCCACCCGGTCGCCGCCGGTCACGGCGAGCTGCCGGTGGGTCTCGTCCAGGGCGGTCGGCCCGGTTTTGATCAGCAGGTGTACGTCGGTGCGGTGCCGCCAGCGCTGGGCGAGGCCGGTGGCCGCTGCGGTGAGCCGGGCTGCCCCCAGGCTGCCGCCGTTGACCACCACCAGTCGGCCCTCGACCGGAATCCCGAGCGCCCGCCGGGCCTCGGAGCGCTGCCCCGTTCGGTCCAGCGCGGCCAGTTCCGCTGCGATGGGCATGCCCACGACGTCGGCGTGCCGACTCCCGGTCAGGTGCCCCCGGCTCTCCTCGAAGGCCAGGGTGATCTGGTCGGTGAGCAGTGCGGCGAACCGGTTGGCGCGTCCGGGGACCGCGTTCGATTCGTGGATGACGCTGGGCAGCCCGGCCATCCGCGCCCCGACGATCACCGGGGCACTCGGGTAGCCGCCCATGCCGACCGCGACCTGCGCGCCCTGCGCGCGCAGCACCGCCTTGGCCTGGGTGCCGGACTTGATCAGCGCCGCCGGCAGCAGGAAGCGTCTGGCGCCGAGCGACGGATCGAACGGGATCATGTCGACGGTGTGGAGGCGGTAGCCGGCCTCGGGGATGAGCCGGGTCTCCAGCCCGCGCTCGGTGCCCACGAAGGAGATCACGGCGTCGGGCGCGGCGCGTCGCAGCGCGTCCGCCAGGGCCAGACCGGGATAGATGTGCCCACCCGTGCCGCCCGCGCCGATCACCACCGACAGCCGGGGCTGGGATATGTGCGGTGTCCTCATGGCGATCACGCTGCTGACCGCGTCTAAGAAGTTCCTAAGAGCGCGTTTTGGCAGGCTGTCTGCCATGAGTGGTGCTGGTGGGTGCCTGAGCGCACCGAAGGTCCTGGTGGTCGACGACGAGCCGGAGGTGCGGTACGCCGTGGAGGACGGGCTCGCCGTCGAGGGCTATCAGGTGCGCGGGGCGGAGGACGGCATGGCGGCGCTGACCGCCATCGCCGACTGGGAACCCGACGCCGTGGTGCTCGACGTCATGCTCCCCGGCCTCGACGGCCTCGCGGTCTGCCGTTGCCTGCGTACCCTCGGCGACCGTACGCCGGTGCTGGTGCTCACGGCGCTCGGCTCGGTCAGTGAGCGAGTGGACGGTCTGGAGGCAGGGGCCGACGACTACCTGGTGAAGCCGTTCGCGCTGGACGAGCTGGTGGCACGGATCAGGGCCCTGCTGCGCCGTACCGCCGCCGCCGAGCCGGACGCGGGTGCCGAGCTGGGCTTCGCCGACCTCGTGGTCGACCCGGCAACCCGGACCGGACGCCGGGCAGGGCGCGCGATCGAGTTCAGCCGCACCGAGTTCTCCCTGCTGGAGCTGCTGCTGCGGCACCCCGGACAGGTGCTGCCCCGGGAGACGATCCTGGAACGGGTCTGGGGCCGCGACTTCGGCCCCGAGTCCAACTCCCTCGCCGTCTACGTCGGCTATCTGCGCCGCAAGCTGGAGGCGGACGGCGAGACCCGGCTCGTCCACACCGTGCACGGAGTCGGCTACCGGCTGGACCTGCCATGACCGCATCACGACGACACCGCTCGCAGCCCGAGCCGCCACGAAACGGTCGACGCCGGCACGCCCGATGGCTGCGCCGCCGCCCCCTGCGTACCCGTCTGACCCTGACCGCCTCCCTGGCGGTGGCGGCCGTCGCCGTAGGGCTGTGCGCCGCAGCCTTCCTGGTCATCCGCCACCAACTGCTCCACCAGCTCGACCTGCACCTGACCCAGTCGGCGCGACTCGCCGCCCAGCAGTACCGGCACGAGCCGCCCGGCGTCGTGCAGGGCCAGTGCCGCTTCCTCGCCGCCCCGGCCTGCGCCCAGTTGGTCCCCGCGCAGCCCGCTGACGACCCGTCGCAGCCGTATCTGCTGCCCGTCACCGACGCCACCCGCGACGTAGCCTCCGGCTCCCACGGGCCCTACTACAGCGAGGTGCGACTGGCGGGCCACAGCGCCAGGATGCTCACCACGCCACTGGACGAAGGCCGCGCCATCCAGGTCGCCGTGCGTGCCGACACCGTCGACCGAGGGGTCCGGCAGGCCGCGGTACTGCTCACTGTCATGGGCGGGGCCGGCGTGGTGCTGGCCGGGGTGCTCGGATCCTGGGTTTCCCGCACGGGTCTGGCACCGGTCAGCCGACTCACGGCCACTGCCGAGCGCATCGCCTCCACGCGCGATGCCCGGCACCGCATCGAGCTGCCGCCGGAACGCCCTGGCCGGGACGACGAGATCACCCGCCTCGCGGCCTCCTTCAACACCATGCTCGACGAGTTGGAGAAGTCCGTCACCGCTCAACGACGTCTGGTCGCCGACGCCTCCCACGAACTGCGCACCCCGCTGACCGCGCTGCGCACCAACGCCGAACTGCTCACCAGGGCCTCCCGCCTCAACGACGTCCAGCGCGACCGCGCGGCGACCGCGATCGCGCGCCAGCTGCGCGAGGTGACCCTCCTGGTCAACGACTTGATCGAACTGGCCAGGGACGAGGAACCGGACCCGCTGATCGAGGACGTACGTCCGGCTGACGTCGTGGCGCATGCCGTCGACGCAGCCCGCGATCACTGGCCGGCCGTGCCCTTCACGCTCTCGGCCGACCCCGAAGTGCGCACCGCCACCGTCGCCGGTGTGCCGGCCCGGCTCTCCCGGCTGCTGTCGAGCCTGTTGGACAACGCCGCCAAGTTCAGCCCACCCGGCCGGCCGGTCGAGGTCACCCTCACCACCGCCCCCGGCGTACTGGAACTGACCATCCGCGATCACGGCCCCGGCATCTCCGACGAAGACCTCCCCTACGTATTCGACCGCTTCTACCGGGCCCGCACCGCCCGTGCCCTGCCCGGCTCCGGCCTCGGACTGGCCATGGCCCGCCAGATCGCCCACGCACACGACGCCGAGCTGACGGCCGAGCACGCGTCCGGGGGAGGGGCGCTCTTCCGGCTGCGGGTTCCGTGTTGATGCGCTTGACGCTCCGGCGAACATGGCGACGGAGCGCCGCTCGTGCGGCAGTGGTCGGCGGTATGTGCCGTACGGCTATCCGAGGTTGCGGTCCGGCCTCGAACGCCGCTGAGGACGTTGCCCGCCCGGCCGACCGAGGGTTGAACGGCGCATGGACGATTGGTTCGCAGCGCTGGACGGCGCGACCCCGACCCCACCCGACACCGCGGGCTGCCCCTACTGCGCCTGTCTCCTGGCCGCACACCCGGCGGCTGACGGTGCCTCACCCGAAGCGGAGCAGGGGGACGACGGCGACAACTTCGCGAGGTGGCTGCGCCTGTGCATGGTGCTCGTCGCAGGGGTGAGCGTGGTGCTGACGTTGTCCGGAACGTGGGCAGGATGAGGTGCGCAGGCACGTCAGGGCTTTTGCAGCGGCAGCCGAGGACGAAGCTGCGGAGCCTGGCAGGCATGAGGCGTGGGACCGCGCCCCGTACGCCGCGGTTGGTCAGATGCCGACGGCCAGATGCCGAACGATGCGGCGTAACGGTTCGGCTGGGCAGCGGGTTGCTGGCATCTTGCAAGAGCGAAACCCGGACCCACCTTTGGTCAGTTGTTGGTCAGTGCATCCAGGCTCGGGTGCCGAACGAGGCGCATGCCTGTGAGGCGATGAGGGCGGCGGCGTGCAGGCCTTGGACGAAGCTCTGTGAGGTCAGGTGCCGCTTGTCGGCGAGGTGATGGGTGAGGGCTCCGTGCAGGATGTCTCCCGCGCCGAGAGTGTCCGCCACCGGCACGGTGGGCACAGCGATGGTCCCGCTGTCGTCGGGGCAAAATCGGCGGAGCAGACGGCCACGTCGATCCACCGCAGGAGGTTCTGTGTCCCCGGCTTCCAGCTGCCTGCGTCGAGGACGGTGCGGCGGCCGGCGTCTCGCGCGGCTCGGGCGGTGGCCGTGCAAGTTCCATCAGCTGGCTAGCGAGGGGACCCGCACCATGGGGCGTGGGGGAATCGCTTCTCGGGGCAGCTCTGACCTCAACTTCGCGCACGGGTCTGCACTGTTGAGGGCAGTTAGATCTGTGCCGTGTGTATCGTGATCGTCATGACTGTGACGCGGAAGATTCGCTCGCCGGTACTCCGGCGACGTGTAAGACTTCGGCCTCCACGTGGTGTGACCGAAGTACCGCCGCCGGGTTCTCGGTGGCCGTGTCGCGGTCCGGCTGCGTGAGCTGATAGGGCAGAAGGTGGCTGAGAGGGGCTGGGAGGTCATCGCCCTTGAGGTGATGCCGGATCACGTCCACCTGTTCGCCAGGCATGGGCCGAAGGCATCCGCCTCCTACGTGGCGAACCAGTTCAAGGGCTCCGCCTCCCGTGTGCTCCGTTCCGAGTTTCCGCGCCTTAAGAGTTAGCGGCCCACGCTGTGGTCGTCGTCGTTCTCCGTCGCCTCGGTCGGCGCGGTGAGCGCGGACATGGCGGAGAAGGACATCAGCACCCAGCGGGAACGCTCCAGGACGAAGAAGTAGAAGGAGGAGGAGCAGGCGTGATACGTGCTTACAAGTTCCTCCTTCGCCCCACAAGCCGCCAGGCGCAAGCCCTGGGTGAAATGCTGCGGGATCACTGCTCCCTCTACAACGGGGCCCTGCAGGAGCGCCGCGACGCCTACCGGCACACCTCGAAGACGAGTGTCAGGTACAAACAGCAGTCCGCGCAGCTCAAGGAGATCCGCTCCTTCGACCCCGAGCGGCAGGGCCGCTGGTCTTTCTCTTCTCAGCAGGCCACCTTGCGCCGGCTCGACAGGGCATTCCAGGCGTTCTTCCGGCGTGTGAAGGCCGGGCAGAAGCCGGGCTACCCCCGCTTCCGGGGCGTCAACTGGTTCGACACGGTGGAGTTCCCGACCGACGGCGACGGTTGCCGCTGGGCCTCCACCCCGCACGACCCCGTGACCCGCGTCCGCCTCCAGGGCATCGGACACGTCCGCGTGCACCAGCACCGCCCCGTGAAGGGCCGTGTCAAGACGATCAGCGTGAAGCGCGAGGGCAAGCGCTGGTACGTCGTTCTCGCCTGCGACCAGGTGGAGGCCGAGCCGCTGCCCGCAACCGGCGCGGTGACAGGCATCGACATGGGCGTCACGCACTTCCTGACCACCTCCGGGGGCGCGCACGTCGAAAACCCACGGCACGGCAAGCGCAACGCCGATGCCCTGGCCAAGGCGCAGCAGGCCCTCACCGCGTTCCCCCGCCGGAAGCGGGAGAACCGCACCGCCAAGCACCGCCGGATGGTGGAGAAGGTCGCCGCTCTGCACCGCAAGGTCCGCCGGCAGCGCCTGGACCACGCGCACAAGACTGCGCTCGCCCTGGTCCGCGACTACGACCAGATCGCACACGAGCGGCTGAACATCGCGAGTATGGTCCGCACCCCCAAGCCGAAACCCGACCCCGCCACGCCCGGCGCGTTCCTGCCGAACGGCGCGAGCGCGAAGGCCGGGCTCAACCGCAGCATTATCGACGCGGGTTGGGGGGTGTTCCTGGGCATCGTCGCGCAGAAGGCTGAAAGCGCCGCGCGTGTTCTGATCCCGGTGGACCCCCGCCACACCTCGTGCACCTGCCCCGGATGCGGGCACGTGGACGGCAGGAACCGCGACGGCGAAAAGTTCCAGTGCACCGCGTGCGGGCACATCGACCACGCTGACCGTGTGGGCGCCTGGAACGTTGCACTCAGGGCCGGGCTGGCCCTTCCCGGCGTGGCGTAGCCACCGACAGGAGAAGCCCCCGGATTCATCTGCGGGGAGGAGTCACGTGATGGCCGTCGAGTTGGTCGCAGCCTGCCACCAGCGCGTCCAGATCGTCGGGTGGGGCGAGCCTGTGTCCGGTTGCGTTGGTCGAGGCGACGGCGCGTTGTCTGTTGGAGGCGGTGACCATGATGGAGGACACAGCGGGCGGGTCGGTCGACCGAACAGCCAGGTCCGACACGGTCACTCCTGCCCGCTCCAGGTCGGCCTTGATGGCGAGCCCCAGCGGGTGGGAGCCGATCGCGGTGAGCAGTCTGGCTGCGCCGCCCAGGTACGTGAAGGTCACGGCCTGTTCGCGGCCGGGTCGCCGGCGGCCACGGTCTGTTCGCGGGCGGTGAGTTTCTCGTCGGGCGCCGGGACGTGATCGACGAGCTGGATGACATCCAGGGTGCACAGGCCGACGAACAGCCCTTCAGGCCGGCTTCTCTTTCGGGGCCCCATCCAGTTACATCTCCTCTCGGCCCGGCGCCCGGGGGTCACGTCGTGGACTCGCCGCCTCGCCGAGATCAACGTGCCCGGTTCCTTTCTCCGTGCCCCGGCCCGCCTGGTGGCTGCCGCGTCGGCTGGACCGGATCCTGCCCGATCTCGACGTCGAGGGAACCAGCCTCCAGAAGGCCCCGGCGACGGACGACAGGCAACTCCGGCCCGTCACCTGGGCCTCTGCCCCCACGTCATCCGGTCACCGGGGCGCTGACCGTGTCCGTGCGCGGGTGGGTGTCCATGGGGCGGAGTGACGTATGCCGGGGGGCCTCGCTTCCACGACAGCTAATTGATATTTCAAAGATATCGGGGCAGGATGGTCGCGTGGAGGCGGTTTGCTTCGCTCGCCGTACGGCCGTCCCGGCTGCTGCACTTCAGGGACCTGATCCCGTGTACGGACCGGAGGCCGCTGGGTTGGGGTCTCTTGAGGAGCCATCATGAGCGGTGCCGAGTTTCCAGAGGTCACGACCATGGCGGGCGCGCTGCGCGGCCGTCGCGAGGAGGGCCTGGCGGTCTTCCGCGGTATTCCGTACGCGCAGCCGCCGGTGGGCGAGGCGCGCTTCGCGGAGCCGCGACCGGTGCGGCACTGGGACGGTGTGCGGGAGGCGTTCGCGTTCGGTCCGCCGCCCCCGCAGGAGCCGCTCGGCCCTGACACCGCGCCTGCCGACCGCGTCCCGTCCGGTGGTGACGACTGGCTGACGGTCAACGTCTGGACGCCGGACCCGGACAGGGCTTCTGGCCGCCCCGTGCTTGTGTGGATCTACGGCGGCGCCTACAAGTTCGGCTCTGCCGACGACCCCGCCTACGACGGCAGCCGCCTCGTCCGCGACGGCGACCTGGTCGTCGTCACCCTCAACTACCGCGTCGGCGTCGAGGGGTTCGCCCGGATCGAGGGCGCCCCCGCCAACCGTGGTCTCCTCGATCAGGTTGCGGCCTTGGAGTGGGTGCGGGAGAACATCACCGCGTTCGGCGGTGACCCCGACCGGGTCACCGCGTTCGGCGAGTCGGCAGGCGCCGGGTCCATCGCCGCATTGATGGTCATGCCGCGCGCCCACGGCCTCTTCAGCCGGGCCATCGCCCAGAGCGTGCCGGGTACGTTCTTCTCGGAGGCGCTGGCCGCGGACATCGCCGGAAGCATCGCGGGCGAGCTGGGGCTGCGCCCGACCGTGGCCGACCTGTCGGGCGTCGACCCGCGCAAGTTGCCCGCGGCGGGGGCCGCGGTGAGCGCCCGGATGCGCGAGTACGTGCACCGGTGGGGCCCGGTCGCCCTCACCCCGACGCCGTTCTCACCGGTCGTCGACGGCGAGGTCCTGCCCGCCACGCCGTGGGAGGCGTTGGCGAGCGGCACAGCCCGGGACATCGAGCTGATCGTCGGGCACAACCGGGACGAGTACCGTCTCTTCCTCGTGCTCGGTGGCCTGCTCGGCCGGGTGGACGACAACCTCGCTTCGACGGCCCTGAGTCTGTTCGGCCCGACACCGGACGCAGCCCGCGCCTACCGGTCCGCGTTCCCGGAGGCCTCCGCGGAGTACCTGTTCGAACTTGTCCAGTCCGACTGGCTGTTCCGCATGCCCTCACTGCACCTCGCTCAGGCCCACGCGGCGGGTGGCGGCCGGGCGCACCTGTACGAGCTCACCTGGACCGCCCCGGCGAACGGCGGTGTCCTGGGCGCCTGCCACGGCCTCGACGTGCCCCTGACCTTCGGCATGTACGGCGGCCTCGGCGCCATGCTGACCGGCCCCGCACCCACACCTGAGACGGAGTCTCTCTCCGCCCGCTTCCGCTCCGCCTGGACCGCCTTCGCCACCACGGGCGACCCGGGCTGGCCTGCCTACGACACCGAACAACGCCTCGCCCAACTCCTGGACGCCGCCCCCGCGGTGGCCCCCTACCCCGAGGAGACCTCCCGCCGCCTCTGGGAGCACCACACGTTCGCTCCGCTGACCTTGGCGACCCCGTGACGGTTCCTGCGCCCCATGTGGCCGCGCTCAAGGTCCACGTCCCCGGGAAGGAACCCTTCATGCCCGTCACGGACGGAGCCCTCGTCCTCCCCGGCCTCGAACCCTGACGAGCCGTAACGGTGGTCGAACCCCGGCGCGATGGGAACGCGCCGGGGTTGGACCACAGGCTCAGTACCGCGTGGGGAACAGTTGGAGCTTGGCCTTGTTGCCGGAGACCGACTTGACCCAGATCTTCTGGTTGTTGAACTTGACGGTGCCGCCCGGGCTGGTGCTGCCGCTGAGGCTTCCGCCGGCGGCGGACATCTTCACGGATCGGGAGCTGATGCTCGTGATCTTCAGGCTCCCGAACCCGAACTTGCGGCTGTCGACCTTGATGGTCTTGGGCGCAGACACGGTGGTCCTGCACCGCCCGTCGTAGCAGGGCCCGTTGGCGGCAGACGCCGCCGGCGTCATCAGGCCGAACCCGAGTGTGCCCGCCATGGTCAGTGTCACGCCGGTCGTCGCGGCGCGCCGGCGCCCACCGGCGGTGTTCAGCAGGGTGGCGGCTGTCAGTCGGCGGATACGGTTCACGTCATCGCCCTTCGATGGGTTGGAAACGGTACGGCGGGAGTTCCTGCCGCCGCCGGAGCCCATACGCCCTGGCGGGCTCGGTCCGGCCCGCCCGGCTGGTGCCCCGCAGCACCGATTCCAGCGCCTGCCTGGTTGTTCAGTAACCCGCTCCTTCACCCCGAACAACCCGCGGCACACGCGAGACGGTGGTGTGGAGACCCCGACGGCCACGGAGGAGTGGAACTGGCGAAGTTTCACAGGCGGACGACTATCGCCGAGACGGACGATGGTGCTGCCAGCTGCGGAATTGGAGCGCAGGGGGAGGTAACCCTGGAGGAACAGTCTCCAGGGCCACCACCATGAGCGCCGTTACTGGTCCGGACTCGTGATCCTGAACCGGGCAGTGTTCCCCTCGGTGGCCCACCGATGGAAGCCGGCCTTCTCCAGGACTCGAACCGAGGGCGGGTTCGACAGTTCCACGTTCGCGGACACGGTGTGGACCACTGACACGGTGAGGGCGAACTCTGCCAGGGCCCGGGTGGCTTCGGGGGCATAGCCCCGTCCGCGGCGGGAAGCCACGATGCCGTATCCGATCTCGAGGACGCCCTCGCTGGGCGGCCAGAACAGGCCGATCGATCCGACCACCAAGCCGCTCTCGCGCTCGACGATCAGACGGTGGCCGTACGCGCCGAGCCAGGCGGGGTGCTGGTCGAGGAGGCCCGCGATCACGCGATCGCCGTCAGCGGGAAAGTCGTCCGCCCAGTGCGGGGACCTGGTGTCGTGAAGGACCGCGGTGGCCTCGCTCGTTGTCCAGGGCCGAAGAACGAGACGCTTGGTGATCACGTCGGCGTGGGCAGGTGAAGAAGCGGAACAAGGGGAAGACACGTGTCTCTCCTGGTCGTTGAAACGACCCGGGCCGCGCTCTGCTATCGCGCGGGCCGGATGAGGGCATGCTGATGGGTGCCGACGGCGGCCATATTCATCAACCTCCCTGTCCCGTGATCACGTGTCTCTCGAACGGGCGTGACGCTAATAGCTGCTCTCAGCCTGCGCAACACGTTTCGAGGCTGCTGGGAAGGCTGCTCCAGCCCGTTCAGTATCGAGCCTCCCCTACAGTACGTCCGTGGAAATCAAGTGCACCCAGTGCCAGGCCGCTGATCTGCGGCCGTGGTTCATTGAAGACGGCGGTGACCACGCGAGTGGGTATTCCCGTTGGATACCCGGGCCATTGGAGCGGGGCATCTTCGGTGGAGCCAAGCGCTGGGGGCGTCCGCGGTACCGGATAGATGCCTACCGGTGTTCTTCCTGCGGCCATCTCGAACTCTTCGCCCCGCACGAGGTCTGACGGCACTCCACGTTCAGCCGGGCCACTTGACCTCGCCCGTGGCGCGATCCCGCCCTAGGCGTCCCGGCGTCGATCCCGGACCTCAGGGAGCGGCCGGAAGCCGGCTGCCCGATTGGCGGCAACGGCGCCCGCATTGGAGCTCGGGGTGCAGACGATCGCGCTCGACGAGCCCCAGCTCCTGGAGCGAGGCCGCCGCGGCGACGGTGATCGCCTTGCCGTAGCCGTGACCGCGACGTTCCCGGTGCACGCCCATCGGCTTGAGCAACCCGGGCTATCCGTCTCGGCTCCAGGTCCGGACCGCCGCGGCCGTCGCCTCTGCACCGAACCGCCAGAACCAGCCCAGGTCTCCCGGATGCAGCTGTATCGGTGCCCCGTCGTAGTGCCACTCCCGCAACACGCCCAAGGCGTCGCCCGACCCGTCAACTCCCGCTTTGCCCAACGCAATCGCCATAGCCCCGATACACACCGCCGCGGCGACAGCCCGCACCCGGTTTCCGGCCGGCCGCCATGCTGGGGACTTGGGGACCGGGTAGGGGCACGAGGCGGGCTGACTCATCTCTCACGTCGCGTTCAAAGTCCCGAGGACCGACGAACGGCAGGTGCTCGCAGCCCTGCTCAGGACGGTACGTCTCAACTGATCCTCCGATGGCTGGCGCAGCGAGGGCAAGACCGATGCCACGGAGGTTGAGCAAGCGGGTCAAGAGACTGTAGCCGCTGGTGGGTTCCATCGGTGGGTGCGCGGCACGTCTCGGGAGACGCCGTAGTCCTGTTTGAGCTGTTCGGGGATGGCGTAGTGCATGACTCGCCCGCGGGTGAGGGAGGACAGCTCCAGGATGGTGGTCAGGTGGCCGAGACGGTCCAGGGCCCAGGCGCCGAGCGGGGAGCGGTCCTCGATGGTTTCGAGGATGCCGAGGAGGTGGGGCAGGGCCTTGACGACGGTGTCCCATGGCGTCCGGGGCACGTGGAGCCAGTCGGCGCAGGTGTCGCCGATGAGGTGGCGGATGAGGGCGGAGACGATCGGATCGAGGAAGGTGCCGGGCACGACCTCCTCGTAGAGGTCGATGAGTTGCCGGGTCAGGTGCGTGCCCTCCTCGGAGGGCCCCATGTGCCGGATCATGTACAGATCGAGGAACGCGCGCGCCTCCTCCAGGGTTTTGGGGACGGCGTCCTGGTCGACGCCGAGCATGGCCCCGACGACGCGCCACGCGTAGTAGTAGGCTTCGGCGCCTTCCTGCGACATGTGGATGCCGAGTCGGTGCAGGCTGTCCAGGACGAGCAGGGAGAAGAACATCTGCCCGCCGATCATGTCCTCCTGGCAGATCGGCGTTCCCAGCACGGTGGTGTCCCACCGGTTCTCGCGCTTGAGGTGGTGGCGGATGGAGGCGTGCAGGAGGCGCACCTTCTGGGCGGCGGGGATGAAGCGGCTGCCGCTCTCGAAGGCGTCCGGCTGCATCAGGTAGACGGTGAACTGACCCGTCTCCGCCATGCGTTTGGAGGGGTACTTCAGTCCGTGGGTGGCCGACAGCAGTTTTGCGACGTGTGGGACGACGTAGCAGGCGGGCATGGAGGCGAAGGAGAGCGCGGTGGAGATGTGCACGTTGTTGTCGATGAAGAACAGCCGGGCCTTTTCCATCTCCGTCCAGTCCACCCAGGACGGCGGGACTCGGGTGGCCTCAAGGTACTCCCGGGCGACATCGGGCAGCCCGTCCGGCAGGGGAGCCCCGGCGGCGGAGACGTAGCGCATCAGGGTGTTGAACGTGCCTACCTGGCCGCTTTCGAAGAGTGCGGCGACGGTGGCGTCGGCGAGTTCGTCGCCGTCGTGCCGTAGGGCGTCCATGGATGCCTCGGTGTAGGTCATGGCGGGGCTCCTTGCTTCGTCGGGACCGTCGACGACCGATGGGTGGTCGGCGGCCGGTCCGGGGTCGGCGGCCGGGCATGGCGTGGTTGTGCCGACCGGGGTGTAAAAGCTCAGGACTGGCGGTCTGCCGCGGACTGCGCCAGCGTGGCCAGAGCCCTCGTGGCATGTGCCGGTACGGCCAGCTCGTGGAGAGCACCGAGTGCCTCGTGGACGCGTGCGCTGATCATGTCCTCGATGCGGTCGGGTGCCCCGAGCCGGCACATCACCTCGCGCACCGCGTCCAGCGCATCCGCGTCCGGACGGCGCCGGCCGAGCAGGGCGCGCAGCCGTTCGCGGTCTGCGTCACCGGCAAGGCGCCAGGTCTCTGCCAGCAGGGCCGTGGGCCGGTGGCCGCGCACGTCGTCGGCGTTGGCCTTACCGGTGCGTTCCGGGTCTCCGAACAGGCCGAGCAGATCGTCCCGCAGCTGGAATGCCTCGCCCAGCGGCAGCCCGTATGCGCAGTAGCCCTCACGCAGCCGCGTCCCTGCCCCGGCCAGCGCGCCGCCGATCAACAGGGGCTGCTCGACGGTGTACTTGGCGGTCTTGTAGCGGATCACCTTCAGCGACGCGGTGGTGTCCGGACCGGCTCCGGTGCGCAGGATCTCCAGGCACTCGCCCGCGATCAGCTCGCGAGCCATCACCGACCACAGGGGGCGAGCCCGGGCGAGGTATGCGGCGGGTAGCCCGCTGGTGGCGAACAACTGCCCGGCCAGCGCCATCAGCAGGTCCCCGACCAGCATCGCCAGCGACCTCGCATGGGCGTCGCGGCGCGGACGGCGCCGCACGGCACCACGCAGCGCGATGTGCGCTGTGGGGCGACCGTGCCGCAGCGGGCTGTCGTCGATGAGATCGTCGTGCACGACCGCAGCGGCATGCACCAGCTCCATGGAGGCCGCCGCACGCACCAGTGCGTCGCTGTCCGGCTGCCCCACCGCACGCCAGCCCCAGTAGCAGAATGCCGCCCGCAGCCGCTTGCCGTCCGCGACCGCCGCCTCCAACTGCTCGGCCACCGGGGTCAGGAGCGGGTCGATCGCGGCGAACTGGTCGGCCTCCTGGGCGACGAACTGGTGCAGTACCTCGTCGATCCGGGTCTTGAATACGGCCGGCTCCCACCGGTCAGATGCCATCGGCGGCCTTCCGGGACTGGGCGTGCCGGGCGAGGATCTCCAGGTGGGCCGGGGGCACGGCAGCGTACCGATCCAGGGCCAGGCGCCCACGCGCCGTCAGCTCGTTCTCGGCCTGCGCTGCCAGCTCTGCGGAATCCGAGCGGCGCAGCAGCCCTCGCAGCGTCCCTACGGCCGAGCCCAGCGTGTGCACCGCCAAATCGGCCAGCCCGGCCACGAGCAGCACCGCCTGCTCGTCCAAGCCGTCACGCCGTCCCGCTTGTCGCGTCATGGTCTTCCCCACCCCAAAGAACGTTCCGGAGGCGCCGGTCACGCGCCGTGCTTCCGAGCATCGGTCAGACCGGGCGTGACAGCAGAAGAACTCACCATCGAGGGATCACATCGCTCGAGAGTGCGGATCAACGGCGGGGCATCCCTGGCCGACCTTGGCCCTGTCCGGCAAGTGCAGGTGCTCGCCCCGGAACTGTGTCCGCAGTGCGCGGTCATGGGTGACCAGGACGATTGCGCCCGGGTAATGGGCCAGCGCGGCCTGCAGTTCTTCGACCAGCGCGGGGGAGAGATGGTTCGTCGGCTCGTCGAGCAGCAGGAGGTCGGCGGGCTCGGAGACCAGCCGTGCCAGTTCCACGCGGCGGCGCTGGCCGTACGACAGCTCGCCGATGCGGAGTCGGAGTTCCGCCGGGCGGAAGAGGCCGAGGGTCAGCAGGGCGTCCGCGTGCTCGTCGGCGGAGCCCACACGGCCCAGCGCGAACGCCTCCGCCACCGTCAGGCCCGGCGGCCATGGCGTCTCGTCCTGGCGCAGATGTCCCACCCGGCCCGGCACCCGTACCGAGCCGTCGTCGGGCCGCAACTCACCTGCGAGCAGCTTCAGCAGCGTGGTCTTGCCCGCGCCGTTGGGGCCGGTGACCAGTAGCCGGCCGGAAGGGCCGAGGGTGAGTGAGTCCAGGTGAAGGCGGTGTCCTACGCGTACGTCCGACAGCTGTACGGAGGGGAGCTCCGCCGCTGACGTATCTGTGCCGTCCCCCGCCGTGCCGATGCGCGCGGTGAAGGTCAGCGGCTCCGGTGGCGGGGCCACCGGGTTCGCCGTCAGCCGGCCGACCCGCTCGCGCGCGTTGCGGATACGGGCCATCGCGCCGTGCGCCCGGCCGCGGGCCCGGAAGCCGCCGTGGCCGAAGTTGGCCAGCGGGGCCTTGCGCGGGATGCCGTCGAGGCGGACCGCATGGCCGGTCGCCAGCCGCTCGTTGCGGGCCAGTTCGGCCCGCCACTCCTGGTACTCCTGGAGCCGGGTGCGGCGTTCCGCGGCCTTGGCGGTGCGGTAGCCGGCGTAGCCGTCTCCGTACCGCGTGACCTTTCCCGCCTCGGCCTCCAGGACCGTTGAGGTCAGGCGCTCCAGGAAGACGCGGTCGTGGGTGACCGCGAGCACCGTGCCGCGGTGTGCCCGCAGCTGCGCCTCCAGCCACTGAACGGCATGGTCGTCCAGGTCGTTCGTCGGCTCGTCCAGGAGCAGCAGCTCCGGACGGCCGGCGAGAACGGCGGCCAGGGCCAGTCGGGAGCGCTCGCCGCCGGAGAGGGTGCCGAGTCGCCGGTCGCGGGGGAGCGCGGGCAGGCCGAGATGGTGCAGGGCGAGGTCGATGCGGTGGTCGGCGTCGTAGCCCTCGCGCGCCTCGTAGCGTTCGAGGAGGGCGGCGTACGTGGCGAGCGCCGTCGGGTCCGCGCCGTCGCCGAGCGCCTGCTCGGCTTGGCGCAGCTCGGCCTCCAGTGCGCGCAGATCCGCTAGGGCCAGGTCGACGGCGTCCTGGACGGTGGCGGTCGGGGGCAGGGGGATGGTCTGCGGCAGGTAGCCGATGCCGTCGGCGGCCGTCACGGTCAACTCGCCGCTGTCCGGGCGTTCCTGGCCCGCGATGAGCCGCAGGAGGGTGGACTTGCCGGAGCCGTTGTCACCGATGAGGCCGGCTTTCTCGCCCGGCTTCAGGGTGAAGGAGACCTGGTCGAGGACGGTGCGGCCGGGATAGCGCTTGGTGACGTGGTGAAGGGTGAGTTGTGAGCAGTGCATGAGAGGTTCCCCTCCTGGCCGCGGGCTTCGCCCCGGGCCGGATCGGGTGGATGAGAGGGCACGGTGGGGCGCGGCGATGGCGGAGCGGTGCTCTACGCCGTCGGCGCCGACTTTCTCACAGGGAACCCATGCGTAGGACGGTACGACATGGTGGAGACTTTGGCAAGACGATACGTATCGTCGCGTAGGTGGGTGTCATCGTTGTGGCGCCGCCTTACGGAGGCGGGTGCTGGTCATGGCGCTGCGCTGGCTGCAGCGTTTCAACTGCTCGGGGTTGCATGGCCGGAGCATCTGGTGGGCCGTGACGCATGCGGAGGATCACCCAGGCCGCAGAGGGCCCAGCCGTCGACATCCGGGTGTCCAAGACCTGCCCCCGTACGTGCGTATCCACTGCGGCAGCCGCCCCTCGACCTGTCCGGTCCGGCGGCTCTGGCGCGTGTGGAAGGAGGCCGCACGACTCGACGCCCCGGACCGCAGTGGTTCCTGTGGTTCCCGTCCGGGGATCCGTTCCGCCGGCCCTCCTCACCTGTCTGTGGGGAACCCGGCGGTGAGATGAGCCAACAGCTGCCCCAGTGCGTCCTCCTGGAGAAGGTGGCCCGCGCCCTCGATCCAGTGCAGCTCAGCGTGTGGGATGCGCTGGTGCAGCCATTCGGCGTACTTCGGGGGGAGGATGCGGTCCTCGCGACCCCAGAGGAGGCGTACCGGAAGGGACATGCCACCCAGCAGGTGCTCGTTGAAGCTCCCCCCTTGACCTGGACAGCCTGATACTGGGACGGAAGGTCCTGGAGGAAGCAGTCAAGGTAGTGAGCAAGAAGAGCAACATGAGCAAGCGGTACACGGCCGAGTTCAAACGCGACGCTGTCGCGCTGGCGCTGTCGTCGGACAAGACGGTCACCGAGGTCGCCCGGGACCTGGGGGTGAGGCCGGAGGGTCTGCGTGGCTGGGTGAAGCAGGCCAAGGTCGACCGGGGCGAGGGGCCTGCCGGGACTCTGACCAGCGCCGAGCGGGAAGAACTCGCCCAGCTGCGGCGTAAGGTCCGCGAGCTGGAGAAGACGGTCGACATCCTGGGGAAAGCGACCGCCTTCTTCGCGCAGGACAAGATGAGGTAGACACCGCCACGCGGTGCCGCTTCATCGACGCGGAGAAGACATCGGACGACAATCACGCAGGTCACAGCGTTGCGCTGCCGTGCCGTGCGCTCGGAGTGCCGCGCTCTACCTACTACGCGCACCGGGCGGCCGAGTCAGCGCGCCGGGTCGCGCGGCGCGAGGAGGAACGCCTGGTGGACGAGATCCGAGTGCTCCACGCCGGATCGCGCGGCGCCTACGGGGCCCCGCGGATCCACGCCGCCCAGCGGCGGGCCGGGCGGGCGGTGAACCCGAAGAGGGTCGAGCGGCTGATGCGCAAGTACCGGATCGTCGGGATCACCCGCCGCCGGCGTCGGGGCCTGACCAGACAGGCCAGGCGGGCGGTGTTCACCGCCGACCTGATCGGCCGGGACTTCACCGCCCCCCGTCCCGGGATGCGGCTGGTCGGTGACATGACCGAACTCGTCACACTGGAAGGGAAGTTGTATCTGGCGACCTGCATCGATCTCGCGACGCGGGAGGTGATCGGCTGGGCGATGGCCGACCACCACCGTGCCGAGCTGCCGGTCGTCGCCCTGCGGATGGCGGCCGGACGCGGCGGTCTGGAGGACGGCTGCATCATGCACACCGACCGCGGCAGCGAATACACGAGTGATGAATTCCGCACCGAGATACGCAAGTTGCGCATGCGACAGTCGATGGGACGTGTCGGCTCTTGTTACGATAACGCTGCTGCGGAAAGCTGGTTCGCCGTCCTCAAAGCGGAGATCGGAACCACCGTCTGGGAGACCCGCGAGGCCGCCCGGGCCGACGTCTTCCGCTACATCGAGATCGAGTACAACCGCAGCCGACTTCGCAGACACCCCGAGTACGGGTACGTCACCCCACTCGAAACGAGAACCTTGCTCAGGCAAGACCTCACCCCCGCAGCGTAAACACCCGCTGTCCAGGACCCGGGGGGAACTTCCAAGGCCGGGTAGTTAGCGTTTTTGCAGGTCACGCAAGGGGGTCCTTTCCGGTGCGACTGCCGTGTAGCGTCCCGTGCGAACCCTCTTGATCATTCCCTTCTCGGTCCAGCGGGCGAGTTGTCGGTAGGTGGCGACGAGGGTGACGTCGCCGAGTAGTTCGGCGATCTCCCTTGAGCGCCAGAGCCGTTCGGGTTCTGCCTGCAGGATGGCCAGGACGCGTGTCATTCGGTTGCTGGTCTGGCCGGGGCCGACGTACTGGGGGACCGTGGTCGTGGGCAGTGTGGGCTCCGGCGTCGGCGGCGGCAGGAGAGTGATCACCGTCGAGGTCACGGCCTTGCTGGCGTCGGGGCGGCCGTCCAGTTTCCTTTCCGCGTAGCGGGAGATGGGGGACTTCACCTTGCGGGTACTGACGCGGCCCCGGCGTGCGGGCGACAGCGCTGACAGGACGCGCCGGCCGATCTCTCCAATGCCCTGCTCGAAGACTCCTTCTGCACCTACCAGCAGGTCACGGGCGGTCTGGAGGGCGACGGTGAAGCCGCAGCGGTCGGGATCGGTACCCGGCCGGGACTCCGCCGCCTGGACCATGGTGCGGCGCAGGAGTTGGTAGAGGGTGAGCAGGGCCCACATCTCCTGCTCGACGCCGGCCGGGTCGTGCGAGCGCAGGACACGTCCGTGCAGGATGGTGTGGCGCAAGGCGTAGTAGGCGCTCTCGTGCTCCCAACGCTCGTGATACAGGTGCACGAGGCGGTCGGCGGGGTGGCGGCGGGCGTCCAGGAGCGTGGTCACCAGACGGTAAGAGCCCTCGAAGTTGCTGCCATCGGTGCAGGTGATACTCACCTGGGCTTCGATGATGCGCACCGGGACGCCGCCGATGACCGAGAGATAGGAGAAGTCGGCGAGAGTTTGAAGGACTGGTGGGCGGCGGCGCCGGCGGATGCGGCCCAGGACCTGTGCGCCGGTGGCGTGCACGGCGGAGAGGAAGTCGTTGCCGTCGAAGCCCCGGTCCCACAGCACCAGCATCTCGGGGCCCAGATGGTGCAACAGCCTGGTGGCGTAGGAGGTTTCGCCCTCCCGGGTGGGACCGAAGACCGCCGCGATGACGGCCCGGGTGCCGGTCTCGACGAGCGTCATCAGCTCGACCTGGGGATACCCACCGTGCGGGCACCGCCCCAGCCAGCCCCGGTTGCGTTCGCTGTCAGGCACCTTGATCGAGCTGCAGCCGTCGAACGACACCGTCCGATACGGGCCGAACCGCACCCCCGGCATGGTCGGCCGGGCCAATGGCCCGGCCAACACCTCGAACAACGCACGCACCGGCGCGACTCCGAGCCGCCGGCGCAGGTCACGCAATGCCTTCCCGGTCGGGCAGACCACCGCCATCCCGGACAGGCCGGCTGTCAGCTTGGCCCACACGAGCCGGTAGCCGACTTCGGGGAACATGCACATCGCGAACAAGAAGTAGACCCCGACCCGCGAGGGCAGATCACGCAGCCGCCGCTGCACGACCCTCGTCTCCGACAAGACCGCGTCAACCAGCTCGAACGGCACGATCGCCGTCAGCTCCCCCAGATGACCCGGCGCGAACCGGCCCGCGGCCACAGTGACCGTACGGGTGATGGTCGCCAGTGGCGACGGCAGGACACAATGACCGGGCAACGGAGCTCCTTCGGGAACAAGCTGTCTTGGACGACTGCCTGTACCAACGAGCTCCGTTGCTCCGTGTCAGGACTTCCTCAACTCCCTTGCGTGACCTGCAAAAACGCTAACTACCCGGCCTTGGGGGAACTTCACGTACGCGGCGGTGTCCGCCTTCCTGATCGGTTTCTCTTGAGCGCAGACTCCGTCTTTCAGGGCGGGGTTGGCTCTTCCTCGCAACGGAGCCGCGCAGCGGGGGAGTTCAGTGCATTGTCAGTGCGTTGTCAGTGGCCTCCACTATGGTGATCACGTTGCTTCGAGAGGGGGTGTTCGCGTGCTTTCCGGCCGCAGGTACCGGCTCAAGCTCACTGCCGGGCAGGCTGCGATGTGTGAGGAGTTTGGGAACATCTGCCGCGCGGTGTGGAACACCGGACTCGACCAGCGCCGCGAGTATCGGCGGCGCGGGGCGTGGATGAATTACGTGCCCCAGGCCGCCGAGCTGGCCGACGCCAAGCGGGACCATTCATGGTTGAAAGCGGCGCCCTCCCACGTGCTTCAGCAGACGTTGAAGGATCTGGACCGGGCCTGCCGGGACCACGGAACATTCAAGGTCAGGTGGCGGTCGAAGGCGCGATGGGCGCCCTCGTTCCGTTTCCCCGCCGGGAACCTCATCACCGTGGAACGCCTCGGCCGCAAGTGGGGTCGCGTAAAGCTGCCCAAGCTCGGATGGGTCACCTTCCGGTGGTCACGCCCGCTCGGCGGCGAGATTCGGTCTGCGACCGTCAGCCGCAAGGGCGGCCAATGGTTCGTGTCGTTCCTCGTCAACGACCGGGCGACAACGCCCGAGCAGCACGCCATGGTGGACACGGCGGCCGGGATCGACCGGGGCGTGAAAGCGGCGGCCGTCACCTCCGACGGCGAGTTCTTCGACCGGCCCTTCATCACCGCCGGCGAAGCCGTCCGCTACCGGCGGCTTCAGCAGCAACTCGCCCGCACGAAGACGGGCAGCGCCAACCGGGTCAGGGTCCGCGCCCACATGAACAAGATCATGGGCCGGGTCACGAGCCGTCGGGCGGACTTCTGCGCCGTCACGGCCGCGTACCTCACTGCGATGAACGCACTTGTCGTCCTGGAAGACCTCAAGACCCGCAGCATGACGGCCTCCGCGTCCGGCACGCTCGCCGAGCCCGGCAGCCGTGTGGCCCAGAAACAGGGCCTGAACCGGGCCATCCTCGACAAGGGATGGCACCGCCTCGAACTCGCCCTCACCAGCGCGGCCCGGTACACGGGCACGCGCGTGGTGAAGGTCAACTGCGCATACACGTCGCAGCGGTGCTCCGCCTGCGGCCTTGTCACCGAAACAAACCGCGAAAGCCAAGCGGTCTTCCGGTGCAAAGCCACAGGCTGCGGACACACCGCGCACGCCGACGTGAACGCAGCGATCAACATCAAACACGCGGCAGGACATGCCGTGTCAGCCTGTGGAGACCTCGGCAACAGCCGGTCTATGAAGCAGGAACCCGTAAGCCGGGCAACCGGCCGAACCCCTGCATAAGGGAATCCTCTCGTTCAGGCGGGGGAGGAAGTCAATTGGCTGTACTGGCGGTAGTCCATGCGGCCTGTCCTGCGGCACCCCGCCACGGTGCGCGGGACGCTTCGAGCACTTCCGGCGGGAAGCCGATGTGCGTCGCGTGCCGCATGTGGCTGGCGACGAGCGCTTCGTGCACGTAGTCCGGAAGCTGCTGGAAGACATCCGCGTGCTCCAGGACGAGCTGGGAGAGTCCTCGCTCCCAGTCACCGCAGCTCACCGCGTCGAAGAGCGTCAGGTCCCGGTAACTTCTCTCCTCCAGCAGCAGTGTCCGCTGTGCCACGGCCCCGCCGATGTCGAATCTGCCGGTCCGGAACTTGGGAATCTCCAGGTCCAGGTCGCCGGCTGGCGTGGTCAGGGTCTTGTCCCGGTGGCCGTTGCGTAAGGCCGTCCTTGATGCGGTGTGCTCGTTCCAGCCGGCACCGATGTGCGCACTCACCTCGGCCTCGATCAGTTCCTGCAGCATCCGCTCGGCCACGCTGCGGACAAGCTCGATTCCATCAGACGAGCGTAGTGACTCCAGCAGCCGTAACAGGTCAGACTGGGACAGGGCCATCGCGTACTCCTCATGGTTGAACTGGGCGTTCACCAAGGAGAGTTACGTGATGGCCCGCCTCGCGTCAGGGAGCGGCAGGCACCAACAGAAGTGCGCCCCGAGCACCCGCCCGCGCACGCCCGCACCTTGATCGGCTACACCACGACAAGGGACGCCATCCGCGCTGGTCCGACTGGCCGAAGCCGAGATGGTCGAAGACGAAGACCGTACGGGTGCGGGCGAGTGCTGGAGCGATGTCCACCCAGAGAAAGGAGGAATACGGGGTGCCGTGCACCAGCACGACCGGATCCCCGCTGCCGAGTACCCCCCACCGCACCATCCCCTCAGGCGTCTCGAATTCCTCGCCAAGTGTCCAGTTCACCCTTGGTCTCCTCTTCTCCAGCGTGACCAGCACCCTTCACCAAGACCATGGCCGATGCCGACGGGGCAAGAGGCCCAGTGCCCCTCAACGACACCCATCCGGGGAACGGGCGCTTTCCCAAGCCATCGACAACTGACTTCCCCCTTCTCTGGGGAGGCTGTGTGGGGCGAGGCACGAGCGGAGGGTCCGAGCAGCTCAGCGCCCCTGCCGACCCACCTGGTTGGCGCAGCAGGTGTGGCGCCGCCGCCGAATCGACCGGTACTCAGGTGTTCTGTTCACACCCCCTGCAGCAGACACCGCGAGGGCAGCCGCCGTGGACGCTGGTGGGTCCGCGGCGGCCCTCGTGGGCGTGACAGTCGGTCAGTGGTTGCCGGCGAGTTCGCCGCTGAGCCTTTCGTGGATCTGGGCGCTCGGCTTGTTCAGGCCGATGATCTCGACGGCCTTGCCGCGCTGGGCGTACTTGGTCTCGATCGCGTCGAGTGCGGCGACGGAGGAGGCATCCCAGATGTGGGCGGCGCTCAGGTCGATGACGACCTTGTCGGGGTCGGTGGCGTAGTGGAACTGGCCGACGAGGTCGTTGGAGGAGGCGAAGAACAGCTCGCCGGTCACGGAGTAGACCACGCTGCTGCCGTCGGGGTCGGTGACCGCCGTGACGTTCGCGAGGTGGGCGACGCGCTTGGCGAAGATGACCATGGCGGTGACGGAGCCGACGACGACGCCGATGGCGAGGTTGTCGGTGGCGACCACGCAGGTGACGGTGATGACCATGACGGCGATTTCCCCGGCCGGCATCCGCTTCAGCGTCTTCGGGGCGATGGAATGCCAGTCGAACGTCGCGAACGACACCATCACCATCACCGCGACCAGGGCCGCCATGGGGATGTCGGAAACGACCGGCCCGAAGACGATGCACAGCACCATGAGGAAGGAACCCGCCAGGAAGGTGGACAGGCGGGTTCGCGCGCCGGACACCCTCACATTGATCATCGTCTGGCCGATCATCGCGCAGCCACCCATGCCGCCGAAGAAGCCGGTGACGATGTTGGCGATGCCCTGCCCGATCGACTCTCGCTGCTTGGAGGAGTGCGTGTCGGTGATGTCGTCGACCAGCTTGGCCGTCATCAGCGACTCCATCAGACCGACCAGCGCCATCGCGAGCGCGTAGGGGGCGATCGTTGCCAGGGTGTCCGTCGTGAAAGGCACATCCGGCAGGCCGGGCACCGGGAGGGATGAGGGCAGCTCGCCCTTGTCGCCCACGGTCGGCACCGCGATGCCGGCGGCCACCGTGATCACGGTGAGGATCACGATGGACACGAGCGGGGCCGGGATCACCGTGGTGACCTTCGGGAAGAACACCATGAGCGCCAGCCCGGCGGCGATGAGCGGGTGGACGGGCCAGGGCACGTCGTGCATCTCGGGCACCTGGGCCATGAAGATCAGGATGGCGAGGGCGTTGACGAAGCCGACCATCACGCTGCGGGGCACGAACCGCATCAGCTTGGCGACGCCGAGCACGCCGAGGACGATCTGGAAGACGCCGGCCAGGATCACCGCGGCGACGAGGTAGCCGAAGCCGTGCTCGCGGTTGAGCGGAGCGATGACCAGGGCGACCGCGCCGGTCGCGGCCGAGATCATCGCGCGGCGACCGCCGACGATCGAGATGGTCACGGCCATGGTGAAGGACGCGAACAGGCCGATCGCCGGGTCGACCCCGGCGATGATGGAGAACGAGATCGCCTCGGGGATCAGCGCGAGCGCGACCACCAGGCCGGCCAGGACCTCGGTGCGCCAGACCTTCGGGTCGGACAGCCAGTCGGGGCGCAGGCCGCGCAGCCGCGCGGTCGGGGACGGTGCGGACGTTGACAAGAAAGGTACCTGTCGTGCTCGGGCACGTCCGGTGTCGTGGAGCGTGCAGGAAGGCGCAGGAAGGCCGGGACGGCCAATCCCCGAAGCCCACGTACGGCGGGCTTAAGTCGGAAGGCGGCAGCGGTCGGGAGCGGGAGTCTGCGTGGCCGCTCAGGGGCGAAGGATCACGGCGGGCAGGCGGCGGCGTTGGCCGCCATGGGCATGCGCACGCTTTCTCCTGCAGGCTTCGGTCTTCGCCGGGGGCATCGTCGGCCCCGACACGGCTGACGGCTACGATCCACCCCGCACCGCGGGCGGAGTCGGCACGAAGCCAACCCCGACGATCACTTACTCTACCCTAACGTTAGGGTAGAGATCGGCGTCGGCCGCCTGTGGCCTTGGCGACGGATGAGGAAGGGCGCCCGCGTGAGCAGCGAGCACATGCAGATCGGCGAGGTCGCCGCACGGACCGAGCTGTCGTTGCGCACCATCCGGCACTACGAGGAGACCGGTCTCGTCATCCCCTCCGCCCGCTCCCAGGGTGGCTTCCGTCTCTACACCGACGCCGATGTCGCCCGCCTGATGGTCATCCGCCGCATGAAGCCGCTCGGCTTCACCCTGGACGAGATGCGTGACCTGCTGGAGGTCACCGACCGCCTCGACTCCGGCGAGGAACTGACCTCGGCGGAGCGGGAGGCTCTGCTGGAGCGCGTCCGTGGATACGAGCAGGGTGCTGCCGAGCAGGTGGAGAAGCTCCGCACCCAGCTGGCGCGGGGCGAAGAGTTCGCCGCGACGCTGCGCGAGCGCCTGGCCCAGGACAAGGTTGCGACGACTTAGCGGCGTCCGGAAACCCGATACCCAGGATCCGGGCGGGGAGCCACCTTGTCAGGTCCTGCTGGATGGACCTCAAAACCCGCGACGCGCCCGGCACAGCACTGGCGCTTCGCGGATGGGGCTGGCGCCGGGCACCCGGGCGTCGGCCTCCCGTGCGTGTCTATCCGTCCCTCGATGTCCCGCTTGCCGCCGCCGTGTTGCGGCGTTGGTCCGGGACGGGCGCGGGGCGGGGGTGGGGGAGGCGTGGGACGGAGCCGTAGCGGCGGTTTCTGGCTGTGTACTGTTCGATCGCTTTCCACAGGTCGCGCCGGTCGAAGTCGGGCCAGCGGGTGTCGAGGACCATGAGTTCGGCGTAGACGGCCTGCCAGGGCAGGAAGTTGGAGGTGCGCATGTCGCCGCCGGTGCGCAGCAGCAGGTCGACATCGGGCAGTTCAGGCACATGCAGGTAGCGGCTGAAAGCGTGCTCGGACAGGGCGCGGGGGTGGACGTCTCCGGTGGACGCCTCTTGGAGGAGTTTGGCTGCGGCCGCGGTGATTTCGGCGCGCCCACCGTAGTTGACGCATGCCGTCAGGGTCAGGCCGGAGCGGGTGCGGGTCGTCCGCTCGGCTTCGGTGAGGGTTTCGATGACGTCGGGGGGCAGGCCCGTGGGCACTCCGGCCCACCGCACGCGTACGTCCAGCGGACTGGTGCCGTCGTACAGGCGGCGCAGGCCGGCCGGGATCTCGCGCATGAGAGCCTGCAGTTCGTCGGCAGGGCGTTTCCAGTTCTCGGTGGAGAACATGTAGACGGTCAGGTGGCTCAGGCCGATTTCGAGTGCGCCGTGGACGACGTCGATCAGCGCCTCGGCGCCTGCCCGGTGACCTTCGGTGCGGGGCAGGCCCCGGTCGGTGGCCCAGCGGCCGTTGCCGTCCATGATGATGGCGACGTGTCGGGGCGTCGCGTCGGCGGGGAGTTGGGGCGGGCGGGCGCCGGACGGGTGGGGGTCCGGTTCGGCAAGCGGCCGTTGCTGCTCGCCGATCGAGCGCACTGCCTGGGCCAGACTCTGCCGGGCGCCCGTAGGGGGTGGTTCGCCGGTCTCCGACGCCGGTGACGGGCGCAGGGGGAAGGGGAACAGGCTCCAGGCGAGTGCTGCCTTGGCCCGGGCGGGGGCGAGGAACCTGTGACGCTGCTGCCAGGGCAGGGCGGGCCGCCTGTGCAGCAGTGCTCCGGGGGCGTTGGCCGCCGTGGCGAGCCGCAGCCGGTACAGGTCGCGGTAGGTGCCCAGGGCAATGCCCACCGCCGGATGCAGCACCGGCGGCAGGACCGCCCGGTCGAACCACTGACGGGCCCGGTCGGTGAGTTGGTGCACCATCTGCTCGAAGGCCGGGGTGAGGTGCCGGGCGAACAGGTCTTCGCGGCGTACCCCTGCTTCCTCCAGTGCCTCGGCCGGGAGCGGAACGTGGCCACGGGTGAGGTCGTGGGCCAGGTCCACGAGGGCGTCGGTGAGGTAGATGGCGTCCACCACCGACTGCCAGGCCACCGCCGCTTCGGGCGCGCCGGCGGCCATCGTCTCCGGTTCGAGGGGCAGACCGGCCGCTCTGATCAGCAGAGAGGCGGTGCGCAGCACGAGTGGGGTGTTGATCAGGCTGGAGTAGCGCCGCCATTCCTGCCAGGTGGCGAACTCGCGCCCGTGGACGTCCTGGCGCAGCTCCTCGAAGAGGGTGTGCAGGAAAGCGGTCGACAGGTTCCAGGTCTGCGTCGTGTGGATGAGTGCGTGCCGTACGGGGTCGGTACTGCGGCCGTCGCGCAGGTCCGCGTCGAACGCCGAGATCCACGCCTCCAACCGCCGGGCGCGGTCCTCGGCGCTGCCGTCGGTGGCGTCGGCCAGGTCGTCCACGGCGCGCACTGCCCCGTACAAGGCCCATGTGGCCAGACGCAGTGGCGGAGGCAGCAGCAGGGACGTGGCGTACTCGATCTCGCCTGTGTCGCGTGTGGCGCGACGGCACACCTCGAAGCCGCGGCGCAGCAAGGGGTCGTGGATGCCGCCGCGACGGAAGACGTCGCCGACGATCGTGCGGGGACCGGCAGGCATCAGCTCACCCCGCCTTCGCCATGGGTGTCCTGGGCTGCTGTTGGCGGTACCCAGGCGAGGGCAAGGGCACTGCCAACGGCGGCAAGCAGGAAGCCGACCAGCAGGCCGCCGAGGTTGGCGGCGATCAGGCTGACCAGGGACAGGACACCGGCCAGTACGCCGGCGAAGTGGCGCAGCGCCGGGTTCCACCAGGTGGTCGCTCCCGACGCGAGCAGCAGAGCGCCAACAGCCCAGGAGGACGCGCCGGCGAGGCCGGTGAACTGCAGGAAACCCAGTCCCGCCCAGGAGACGGAGATGAGTTCCAGCCCGCCGAGCCCGAGCAGCAGGCCGGCCAGGAAGGGGCGATGGCCGCACCAGAGTCGCCACCGGCTCGCATCACGGTCGCTGACGACGGCTCTCACGACGTTCCCTTGCCCTTCCCGCTGTGGCAGCCGCCAGTCCCGCGATCGACGGCGATGTCGATCTCGTGGGCGGTGATCGTGCCGGCCGTGAAGGCATGCGGCTGTGTCGTCACCCGGCGCCCGTCCACGTTCTGTGCGCCCACGGAGAACAGCCCGGTGGGCTTCTGTGGCGACAGCTGCGGTGTGTTGAGCCGGGCGCCGGTCAGCGTCACGGACTCGGCCGTGGCCATGTCCGTCTCCACCGACAGGCCCGCGGCCGACGCCCGCCCGATGCGCACTGTGACCGTGACCGGTCCGACGACGGGGAGTTGCGCGGTGGACGTGGTGCAGGCGTTCTTGACCTCGCCCTTCTCCAGCCGGGTGACCAGAGCCGGCAGCACACCGCCCCGGCCCGAGACGCCGGGAGAGGCAGTCACGTTCGAGCCGGACACGCGCTCCGCGTGCACGGTGAGCGGCACCTGTCCGGCGAAGGCCATGGACACCATGCCCGTAGCGTTCCCGGCCAGCAGCACGGAGGCGCTGACCAACATGGGCGTCAGTGCGACGACGAAGCGGACCCTGCTCGTACGTCCCGTACGCGGACGATTGCCTGCCCGGCCGGGCCGCTGCGGCTTCTCGCGGCGATGAGACGGTTCGGGGTCATCGGAAAAGATCACGAGCGGCCCAACGAGCCCTGCCACCAGGAGTGTCGGCCATCACACTATCCGTTGAACGTCACCTCCGGGCCCGTGACGTCCCGGCCCTGGGGGAGTTCACCGGGCGATGACGAGCCGACCGACCAAACCGCTTGCCGAAACGGGGCCGGAGTCTTTGCTGGGACGCTCCATCGGACAGTGGTCCTTCTTGCTGGTCTTTCCCCGCGCCATCCTGCTGCAGGTGGCGCACCCGGCGGTGGGGGCCGGCGTGGCCCAGCATTCCATCTACCGCACCGACCTCTGGCAGCGCGGCTACCGGACGCTGGCCCACCTCCAGCGCCTGGCCCACGCGGATCCGGCCGACGGCGAGCGGCTCGGCCGGCAACTGAGGCGATGGCATCGCGACATCCACGGCGTCGACAGCCACGGACGGCCCTACCACGCCCTGCGACCCGAGCTGTTCCTGTGGGTGCACGCCACCTACCTCGACAGCATCCTCACCCTGTGGGACCTGTGCGGCAGGCCGCTGGACGCCGAGGAACGAAGGCAGTTGTACCGCCAGTGGCTCCGTGTCGGCCGGTGCCTGGGTCTGCGTCAAGAGGAACTCCCGCCCGACCTCGACGCTTTCACCGCCTACTTCACCGCCACGCTGACCTCCCTCGAACACACCGAGCCCGTGCGGCACCTCCTCGGCCCGGCCCCGTTGACCCCACCCCGGCCGGTCTCCGGCCTGCCGCTCGCTGCCGCGTGCTTCCGGGCCTTCGGACGGGTGCTGTTCCCTCACCTGACCAGGATGACCGTGGCCCTGCTGCCCCTCGAAGCCCTCACCGCCATGGGCCTGCCCTCGGCCCACCGCGTGTACTCATACTTGGCCCGGGGCCTCGCCCGTGCCCTCAACGCCGTTCCCTGGCGGCGTGTGCCGTACCGTGCCGGCGTCCGTACCTCGAACTCGCCGAGGAAACGGCAGCCTTGCGCGACGAGGCTTCGGCTCGGCAGCCGAATCCGAGGGCGCCGCGGCGCGCGTACGACGCGGTCGTGGATGCCCTGGTGAGGGCCCCGGAATCCATGGCCGGCCAATGGGCCTCGACCGTTGAGGTCCGGTGCGTGCCGCTGCGGAAACCCAAGGGCGCCCTCCGGCCACAGCCCTCGGAGGCGGCGGAGAACCCGCGGAACTTGCAGGCTGTGGCCTGATCTCATCGACGGCGACGCGGACGAGGCCGCTCTTTCCATGGGACGCGTGGTCGGGGTCGAGGCGGCGATCCGCAGCGTCATCTGAGCTGACCGGTCCGGAAGACCCTCGTCGACACCGCGGCCGTCGGCCAAGTCCTCCGCGTCAGCGTGCTGCGCCTCGCGGCTCCCCCGGGCGCAAGCGGGGCCTGCCCGCCAGGGTGGTCCACAGGTACGGCTCGACATCGTGCTCGGACAACTGAGCGATCATGAAGCGGACGCAGCGCTCGACGAGACGTTGCGCTACCTGCGCACGGTGGCCGACTCCGTGGACATCCCGATCATGCTCTACAACCTGCCCGGCGCCACCGGCGTCAACCTCGCCCCGGACACCGTCGGGCAGCTCGCCCGCGAGGTCGACAACATCCGGTACATCAAGGACACCAGCGCCGACATGGCCCAGGCCGGGCAGCTGATCCACCGCCACGGTGACGTCATCTCCACCTTCGTCGGCTGGGACAGTCTGCTGCTCCAGGCGATTGCCGAGGGCGCCGCCGGAGTCATGGCCGGGACCGCGAACGTCATGCCGGCCGAACTGGTTTCGATCCACCGGGCGTTGCGCGCCGCCGACCTCGACCGGGCGCGAGCGGAGTGGGCGCGGATCTATCCGCTGATGGACGCGATCATGTCCGCCCCGTTCATCCCGGCGATCAAGGCCGCCGTGAACGCGACCGGGCTGTCGGTCGGAGAGCCGCGTGAACCGGTGCTCGGGCTGGACGCCGCGACGACCGCCAGGATCGCCTCCCTCGTCGAGGCAATGAGGAGCCACTGACCATGACCCCTTCCGCTGTCCGCCGGGCACCGCACGCGCCGTCCCTGATCGGCGACGCCGACCTTCCCCCGGCCCGGCACTTCATCGACGGGACCTTCGTCGAGGGCTCGACCGACCGTGTCATCGACGTGGTCGACCCATGTACGGAGAAGATCATCGCCCGCATTCCCGAGGGCACCGCCGAGGACATCGACCGGGCGGTCGGCGCCGCTCGCAAGGCCAAGGCCGAGTGGGCCCGGCACGTCCCCAAGGAGCGCTCCGAACTGCTGCACGCGCTCGCCGACCGGGTGGCCGAACACGCCGATCTCCTCAGCAGGCTGGAGTCGGCCAACACCGGCAAGCCGCTCGCGGTGTCCCGCGACGACGTCGCCATGACCGTCGACACCTTCCGCTTCATGGCCGGCGCTGTGCGCGCGACCACCTCCATGGCCGCCGGCGACTACGCCGAGAACCACCTGTCGCTCATTCTGCGCGAACCACTCGGGGTGATCGGCGTTGTCACCCCGTGGAACTACCCCCTGCTCATGGCGGCCTGGAAGATCGCCCCCATCCTCGCCGCGGGCAACACCCTGGTCCTCAAGCCCTCCGAGCAGACCCCGCTGACCACCCTGAAGTTCGCCGAACTCGTCACCGATCTCCTGCCGTCCGGGGTGCTGAACATCGTGAACGGCTACGGCGCGACCGCCGGCGCCCGGCTCGCCGAGCATCCGGACGTCGACATGATCGCCCTGACCGGCTCCGTCGCCAGCGGCCGCGCCGTGGCCCGGGCCGCCGCCGAGAGCCTCAAGCGCGTCCACCTCGAACTCGGCGGCAAGGCACCGGTGGTGATCTTCCCGGACGCCGATCTGGCAGCTGCGGCTTCGGGATTGCGCGTTGCGGGCTTCTGGAACTCGGGCCAGGAGTGCGACGCCGCCTGTCGCGTACTGGTCCACGAGTCGGTCGCCGAGCGGTTCGTCGAGCAACTCGTAGACGAGGTACGGGCGTTGGTCGTCGGTGAGCCGACCTGCGGCGAGGACGTGGAAGTCGGCCCCATGGTCTCCAAGGCCCACTTCGACCGTGTGTGCGGGTACTTGGAGCGTGCGAAGAAGGACGGCGTCCGAGTGGCGACCGGCGGGGAGGCTCTCGACGGCCCCGGCTACTTCATCGCCCCGACCGTCCTGACCGACGTGTCCGAAGGCGCCGAGGTCGCCCGCGAGGAGATCTTCGGCCCGGTGATCACGGTCGAGACCTTCGCCGACGAGGAGGAGGCGGTACGACGGGCCAACGACGTCCCGCTCGGCCTGTCGGCGTCGGTGTGGACGGAGAACGCCCGCCTCAGCCACGACATCCCGGCGAGGCTCGACTTCGGGACCGTCTGGGTCAACTCCCATCTGGTACTGGCCGGCGAGGTCCCCTGGGGCGGCTTCAAGGGCTCCGGCTACGGCCGCGACCTGTCGATCTACGCCCTGGACGACTACTCGCGGACCAAGCACGTGATGCACAACCACGGGTGCTGACACGGGAGCTGGGAAATCCTTGGATGTGCGGGGTGAGTGTCAACGACCCCCTGGGTCGGGGCGTCCACGGGTGATGGTGGGCGCCCTCGGTGCTGACGGAGCCGTTCCTGGCGTTGCGGAGTTGTCGCCTCGGCCGGTGCCGGTGCCGGTGCCGGTGGCTGGGTGGAGTGCTGCGGCCCCCGGACCAGGACGTAGAGGAACGGGGCTGCCATGACGGCGACTCCTACCGCGAGGTGATGACGCCGAGGGTGATCGGCGTGATCATCGCGGCGCCGACGCCGCCGAACAGCCGCGCGACGTGGGTCCTGGCGCGGGTCTGCCGGCTACGCCTTCCGAGCGGGACGTTGGCACTCCGGCGTCCTACCCAACAGCGCCACAGGCAGCAACGACCCCAGCACTGCCCACTGTTCGTCTGAGAGATCACCTCGCCCCACATCGAGATCATCGAGGCACGGGGAGAGACACCACCCGCGTGGAAGGCGTGGCAGGATCGCGGCCATGTCCCTCCGCGTTCCTCGCCTCTGGATCGGCTCGACCGAGATCATCGCCCTCGCCGACGGAGAGGGCCCGTTCTTCTCCCCGCGCGCCGAGGCCTTCCCCGAGGCCACGGCCGCTCAGTGGGCCGAGGCCGACCGCTACGACCCGGGCGCGGTCGACGCCGAGGGCCGCTGGCGGCTCCAGTTCCGCGCGTATGCGATACGCGGTGACAAAGGCCTCACCGTCGTGGACGCCGGGATCGGTCCGGCGGACAGCCCGGCCGGCTCGTGGGCGCCCGTGCCCGGTGCGCTCCCCGAGTCCCTCGCCGGCGCCGGCATCGACCCGGCCGAAGTCGACACCGTGGTGCTCACACATCTGCACACCGACCACGTCGGGTGGGCGGTCGTGACCGAGGCGGCCGTCCCGTCAGTGGGCGGCGCGGTGGACGGCAACGCTTCGACCGGCGGCCGCCGCCCATACTTTCCGAACGCCGAATACCTGCTCCAGCGGGCCGAGTTCGACGCCCTCGACGCGCTCAACCCGCAGCTTCGTGAGACCCTCACCGACCCGCTCGCGGCCGCCGGTCGGCTCCGGCTCCTCGACGGGGACACACCGCTGCGCGCCGGGCGCGCGGTCGCCACGCCCGGTCACACGCCCGGACACCAGAGCGTGCTGGTCGCCGAGGGGCGCGAGCTGGCGCTCGTCACCGGCGACCTCCTGGTGCACGCGCTGCAGCTGCTCCACCCCGAGCTCGCCTACGCGCACGAGGACGACCCTGAGGCGGCCAGGCACTCAAGGGAGCGCATGCTCGGCCGCGGAACCGCCACCACGCTCCACCTGGCGACGCCGCATCTGACGGAGCCGTTCCTCTCGGCGTGATCGCGGTCGTTCGACGAGGGCCAGGCCGAGAGGGCATGCAGACGCTCCCATTTCTCGGCGGTCCTGTCGTCGACGGGACTGAAGACTGTGAGGCGGCAGCCGCCTTTGGGCTGGAGCTACGTCCGGTCCGCGAAGCTCAGCTTCGAGGTTCAGCCCAACGGCCCGGGTGAAGCTGAACGCCGACGGGCTCGGCACGCTCGGCGAGAGCGAGTCCCTGAGAGTAGCCCCGCATGGGCAGGACCGGGGCGTGCAGGCGACTCGTGGGCGACCACGGGCAAGCGGCCATTGACCCGTTCAGCGAGCAGCGTCCAGGTCCACGGCCAGGTCCTCCGTCTCCGTCCAGAACCGTTCGTCCGCGTCCTGGAGCCGGGAGGCCGCGTGCTTCATGTGGGTCAGCGCGGCGGCGCGAGCCGCGTCCGGGTCGCCGGTGCCGATTGCCGCGAAGATGGCGTGGTGTTCCTTGCGGACCTCTTCGATGAAGTCGCCGCGGCGGGCCTCGTTGGCGCGGGTGACGCGGATGCCACTGCGCATGACCTCGCCCAGATACCGCATGGTCGAGACCATGACCGCATTGCCGGTCGACTCGGCGATGGACCGGTGGAAGGCCAGGTCCTCCTCCACACCGTCACCGCCGGCCGCGACCGCCGCGTCGATCGCGTCCAGGGCCTCCCGCATACGGGAGAGGTCGGCGGCCGTGGCGCGGGCGGCGGCGAGGGACGCGGCCTCGCCCTCCATGGCGCGCCGCACTTCCACGATCTGCAGGACCTTGGACTTGGTGTCGGCGGCCTCGGCCTCCAGGTCGAGCGGCCGGGTGCGGCGCGGCAGGATGAACACGCCGCGGCCCTGGCGCGGCTCGACCAGGCCCGCGTTGCGGAGCCGGGACACGGCTTCGCGCACCACCGTCCGGCTGACGCCGAGCTGCTTGACCAGCTCGACTTCCGTCGGCAGCTTGTCGCCCTCGGCCAGCCGTCCGGACTCGATTTCCTCCGCGAGGATCGCGGCGACCTGATCCGCGAGCCGGACGGGACCGCTCACCTTGGAAAACATGGTGTTCAGTCTATCGGCGCGGACCCCGTCGAACTCGCCGCGAGCGGCTCGACGACCGCCTCCGGGTGCGCCTCGATGTAGTCGCGTACCACTGACTCGAAGCTCGGGTCGGGCTCCAGGCCGAGGGCGGCGGCGCGGGCGTTGTCGAACTCGGCCGGCCATGAGCCCACGATGGCCTCGACCGCCGGGTCGGGTGAGATCGTCACCAGGTCGGCGACGGAGTCCCCGGCGACCCGCCGCAGTGTGGCCAGCATGTCGGCGACGGACACCGTGAGCGCCGGCAGGTTGACCGGCACCCCGCCGTCGATCCGGCCCGGACCGGAGCCGCGCTCGGCCTCGGCGATGCGCAGGATGCCCTTGACGGTGCGCCGCGGCGAGGCCAGGGCCACCCGCAGGGCGGGATCGACCGGGCAGGTCGCCGGCAGGCCCGCGAGCGGTTCGCGGACGATCCCGGACAGGAAGCCGGAGGCGGCCGCGTTCGGCTTGCCCGGCCGCACCGACACGGTCATCAGCCGGGCCACCCGCCCGTCGAGGAAACCGCGCCGCGTGTACTCGGCGACGAGTTGCTCGCAGACCAGCTTCTGCGTCCCGTAGCTCGACCGTGGGGTCGGCAGCGTCGCCTCGCTGACGACCGGCGGCAGCGGCAGCGTCGGGTCGGAGCCGTACACCGCGACGCTGCTGGAGAACACGACGCGTACCGTCGGCCCGCCGGCGGCCGACTGCGCCCGCGCGGCGTCGAGCAGCGCCCTGGTCGTGTCCAGGTTGGCGCCCATCCCAAGGTCGAAGTCGGCCTCGCACTCGGCCGAGACCGCGGAGGCGAGATGGATCAGCACGTCCACCGGCTCCGCGAACACCTCGCCGATCCGGTCGCCCAGATCGCCCTGCACGATGTCGACCAGCGGATCGGCCGCTTCGGGCGCCTCCGCCGGTACGAACCGGTCGGCGAGGACGAGCCGGTCGACGGGCGCGCCGCGGAACGTCCGGCGCTCCAGCAGTGCGGCGGCGACCCGGCGGCCCAGGAAGCCGAAGCCACCTGTGATGACGATCCTCATGCGGTTTCTTCTCCTCGGAATCCTCGGACGTGCAGGTTGTTCTTCAGCCAGCCGAGCCCTTCGCTCGTACCGGCGCGGGGGCGGTACTCGCAGCCGATCCAGCCGTCGAAGCCCAGCTCGTCGATGACGGCGAACAGATGGTCGATGGCGAGTTCGCCCTGGTCGGGCTCATGGCGGTCGGGCACGCCAGCGATCTGCAGATGGCCGACCCGGCCGGTCGGCAGGTCCCGGCGCAGGGTCGTGGTGAGGTCACCCTCGACGATCTGGCAGTGGTAGAGGTCGAGCTGCACCTTGAGATTCGGCGCGCCCACCGACTGGACCACGGCGTGCGCTTCGGCCTGCCGGCTCAGGAAGTAGCCGGGCATGTCACGGCCGTTGATCGGCTCGATCAGGATGTCGACGCCGACCGCGGCGGCCTTCTCGGCGGCCCAGGCGAGATTGGCCAGGTACGTGTCCCGGGCCGCGGGCACGGCGTCGGGCCCGACCAGTCCGGCCATCACGTGCACCCGGGGGCTGCCGAGGGCCGCCGCGTACTCCAGGGCCCGTTCGATCCCGGCGCGGGTCTCGGCCTCGCGCCCGGGCAGCGCCGCGGTACCGCGCTCGCCGGAGTCCCAGGCGCCGGGCGGTGCGTTGAAGAGGACCTGGCGCAGGCCGTTCTCGTCGAGCAGGCGGCGCAGTTCGGCGGCCTCGTAGGCGTACGGGAAGAGGTACTCGACGGCCTCGAAGCCGTCCGCCGAGGCCGCGGCGAAACGGTCGGGGAATTCGTGCTCGGTGTACATCATCGACAGGTTCGCGGCGAACCTCGGCATGGTGTGGCTCCTCGGTCGGGCCGGCGGTTGACGATCCGGCCCGGCTAGCGGTTGACGATCTGCTTCTTCGTGGTGAGGACCGCGCCCGCGCCGACGACGAGGCTGAGCGCCAGCACGTACATCGGGAGCTCGGTCGAACCGGTCGCGTCCTTGAGCGCGCCGATCATGTACGGGCTGACGAAGCCGGCCAGGTTGCCCACCGAGTTGATGACGGCGAGACCGGCGGCCGCGGCGGTGCCGCCCAGGAACGCGGTCGGCAGCGACCAGAACAGCGGGGCACAGGTCAGCACACCGGCCGCGGCGAAGGACAGCGCGGCCAGGGACAGTGCGGTCGACCCGGACCAGCTCGCCGCGAGCGAGAAGCCGACGGCGCCCATCAGCGACGGGATCACCAGGTGCCAGCGGCGCTCACGGAGCTTGTCCGCGGATCGCCCGAACACGTTCATCGCGACGAGCGCGGCAAGGAACGGCACGGCGCTCAGCACACCGATCGCGAGGCTGCCCTCGATGCCGGTGGACTGGACGAAGGTGGGCATCCAGAAGGTCAGGGCGTACTGGCCCATCACGAAGCAGAAGTAGATGAGGCACATCAGCCACACCTTGGGCTCGCGGAACGCGTCCCACACCTTGCCGTGCACCGTCTGGTGCGCGGCGTCCTCGGCGATCGCCCGCTCGACGATGCCTTTCTCCTCGTCGCTGAGCCACTTCGCGTCGCGCACTCCGTTGTCGAGGTAGAACAGCGTCGCCACACCGATGATCAGCGCCGGGATGGCCTCCAGCAGGAACATCCACTGCCAGCCCTGCCAGCCGTTCACGCCCTGGAAACGGTCCATGATCCAGCCGGAGAGCGGGTTGCCGAAGATGCCGGCGACCGGGATCGCGGACATGAACAGCGCGATCACCCGGGCCCGCCGGTGCGAGGGGAACCAGTAGGTGCAGTAGAGGATCACGCCCGGGTAGAAGCCGGCCTCCGCGGCACCGAGCAGGAACCGGAGCACGTAGAACGTGGTCTCGCTGTTGACGAACATGAACGACGCCGAGACCAAGCCCCAGGTGATCATGATCCGGGCGATCCAGGTACGGGCGCCGATGCGCTGCAGCATCAGGTTCGACGGCACCTCGAAGAGGAAGTAGCCGATGAAGAACAGACCGGCGCCCAGGCCGTACGCGGCCTCGCTGAACCCCAGGTCGTCCGACATCTGCAGCTTGGCGAAGCCGACGTTGACGCGGTCCAGGTACGAGAAGGCGTAGCAGAGGATCAGGAAGGGGACGATGCGTCGTACGACCTTGCGGAAGACGGCGTTCTCACGGGCGAGGTCGGGGGTGGCCTCGCCCGTCGTCGCAGACAGGGACATGCAGCAATCCTTCGTAAGCGGCTCAGGGGATTCTCTGACGGGGTGGGGGGCTGGTCACCACGCTGCTCGGAACGTGGACCTCAGTTCGTCGATCGCGTGACGGGGGAGTGGCTCAGGGCGACGATCGGTCAGGAGCCAGAGACGTGCCGTCTCCTCGAGTTCCTCGAGGACGGCGAGGGCGGTGGCCGGATCGGGACCCCAGACGACGGGGCCGAGACGTTCCAGCAGCACTGCCCTGATCGGGGTGCCGCCCGCCGCCCGGTCGGCGATCCGGGCGGTCACCAGGTCGGCCACACGCGGATCGCCGGGCCGGTGGTAAGGGACGAGCGGAACGTGCCCCACCTTCATCACGTAGTACGGGGTGATGGGCGGGAGCACGTCGTCCTGGTGCCACACACCGGCCAGGGTGAGCCCGACCAGGTGCGTGGAGTGGGTGTGGACGACGAACCGGGCCGTGGGGTCGGCCTCGTAGATGCGCCGGTGCAGCGCGAGGGTCTTGCTGGCGCGGTCGCCCGCCACCTGCTCACCGGAGGCGTCGACCAGCGCGAGCCGGTCGGGGTCGAGGAAGCCGAGGGCGGCGTCGGTGGGTGTGATCAGGTGGCTGTCACCGACCCGCGCGCTGATGTTTCCGGCACTGGCGTGCACGTATCCCCGGGCGAACAGGCTGGTGCCGACCCGGACGATCTCGCGGCGCGCGGCGTCCACGGTGGTGTCCGGTGTGGTGTCCGTGGTCCTGTCGGTGGTCACGACGCCTCCCCCTCCAGGAGGGCCAGCGAGCCTGTGAAGAAGTCGGGGCCGCCGAAGTTGCCGGACTTGAGGGTGATGTGGAGGGTGTCGCCGCCGGGCAGCGTCGCCGCGCACCACGGCACCCCGGGCGCGATCTGCGGTCCGATACGGAGGCGGGTGATGCCGAGCGCCTGGACGACGGCGCCCGAGGTCTCGCCGCCCGCGACGACGAGCCGGCGGACCCCGCGCTCCACGAGTCCCTGTGCCACCCGGGCCAGCGTCCGCTCCACCAGCTCACCCGCCTCGGCGGCACCGAGCCGGACCTGGACGGCCCGTACCGTATCGGGTGCCTCGGTGGAGTAGACGAGGACCGGCCCGTCGCCGAGGTGCGCGTCGGCGAAGGCGAGCGCCTGCCCGGCCACGTCCTCACCGGCCGCGATCCGCAGCGGGTCCACGCTGTAGGCGGGCCGTCCGGTGCGCAGGAACTCCAGCACCTGCCCGTTCGTGGCGGTGGACACAGAACCGGAGACGACGGCGGCGTGCCCGCCGGCCGGCGGCAGTTGCGCGGCCGCGGCGGACGGCTCGAAGCCCCAGTTCGCGGGCAGCCCGATCGCGAGTCCGGAACCGGCTGTCACCAGCGGCAGGTCCCGTGCCGCCTCGCCCAGCCGCACGAGGTCGTCGTTGGACACGGCGTCGACGATCGCGACCCCGGCACCCTCCTTGCGCAGCTCGTCGAACCGGGTCCGGACGGCGTCGGCGCCGCCCGCGACGACGGTGTGGTCGACGAGACCGACGGGCCGCCCGGTCTGCGCCTGCAGTACGGACACGAGGTTGGAATCGGTCATCGGCGTGAGCGGATGGTGCCGCATCCCGCTGTCGCTGAGCAGCACGTCACCGACGAAGAGGTGGCCCTTGAAGACAGTGCGGCCGTTGTCGGGGAACGCCGGAGTGGCGATCGTGAAGTCCGCGCCCAGGGCGTCCATCAGCGCCTCGGTGACCGGGCCGATGTTGCCCGCAGGGGTGGAGTCGAAGGTGGAGCAGTACTTGAAGTAGATCTGCTCGGCGCCGGCGGACCGCAGCCAGGCGAGGGCCCGGAGTGAGGCGTCGACGGCGTCGGAGGCGGGGGTCGTCCGCGACTTGAGGGCGATGACGACGGCGTCGGCGTCGATGGCCTGCCCGTCGATCCGGTCCTCCGGTACGTCGATCAGCTGGACGACGCGCATGCCCGCACGCACGAGGTTGTTCGCGAGGTCGGTGGCGCCGGTGAAGTCGTCGGCGAGGCAGCCGAGTCGGATTCCCATGTCAGCCCTCCGCCTTGGGCAGGTCCGTCGGATCCGGGAGGTTGGCCGGCTTCGGCAGGTCCACGCCCGGGAAGATCTTGATCACCGCGCTGTCGTCCTCGCCGCCGAGCCCGGAAGCCGAGGCGTGCAGGAACACCTGGTGCGCGGTGGAGGCGAGGGGGAGCGGGAACCTGTCGGGTCGCGCGGCGTCGAGCACCAGCCCGAGGTCCTTGACGAAGATGTCGACTGCGGACAGCGGCGTGTAGTCCCCGGCGAGCACATGCGCCATGCGGTTCTCGAACATCCAGGAGTTGCCCGCGCTGTGCGTGATGACCTCGTACAGGGCTTCGGCCGGGACCCCGGCCTTGATGCCGAGGGCCATCGCCTCGGCCGCCGCCGCGATGTGCACGCCCGCGAGCAGCTGGTTCACGATCTTGACCTTGGAGCCGAGCCCGGCCCGCTCGCCCAGCCGGTAGACCGTGCTGCTCATGGCCTCCAGGACCGGGTCGGCGAGTGCGTACGCGGCGGGGGAGCCGGAGGTCATCATGGTGAGCTCGCCGGCGGCCGCGCGGACGGCGCCGCCGGAGATGGGGGCGTCCAGGTACAGCACGCCCTTCTCGGCCAGCCGCCCCTCCAGCTCGGCGGACCAGCCGGGGTCGACCGTTGAGCACATCACGTAGACGGCACCCGGGCGGAGTCGGTCGGCGGCGCCTTCGGGGCCGAACAGCACGGCCTCGACCTGCGCGGCGTTGACCACGACGCCGACGAGGACGTCCGTCTCGGCGGCGAGGGCGGCGGGGGAGGCGTACGCGGTGCCGCCGTCCCGGGCGAAGTCCGCGGCCACCTGCGGTCGGAGGTCGTGGACCCCCACCTGGTGGCCCGCGCCGCGCAGGCTGCGTGCCATGCCGAGACCCATGGCCCCGAGCCCCACCACGCCCACGCGCGGCGGCCGTGCCGACCTGTCCGGCGTCTGCTGGTCGTTCATGCCCATCCTCGTCCTGCTGTGCGGCTCTCACCGGGCGCGGCCCGGTCTCGGACCGCGCGCGGCCTTGCTCGCTCGCCCGGTCGTGCGGCGATCGGGTCATATGATGACCTGAGGATGAACTCCCTGCATACTGTGATGCCGGTCACATGAATGCGGGATCGCGGTCGGGGTCCTGAGACGGGGCGGGCAAGAGTGCCCGCTGCCGGTCCTGCGACAGCTCCACGGGTCCGGGCGAAGGCACCTCGGGCGAGGTGCTGTCGCTGGGTGCGGACAGTCCATGGGAGGGGGGCCGTCACCACCGGTGCTGCGCGATGCCGTCAAGCAACTACATCGCCGTCTGGTTCCCCGGCGCTTGGGTCGCGTCCGCGCCGACCCGCGTCCGCGCCGACCCGCGCTCGGGTCGTACCGCTCAGAAGGCTCCCGCGACGAGGGTGGTCGTGCCGAACGGGCCGAACGAGAAGTGCGCCTGCCAGTGCGGCTCACTCGGACAGGGAGGTCCTGGACGGTGCGGTGCGGCGGTTCGGTGGAGATCAGCGAGGCGATGAAAGCCGCCGCCGGCGCGGCGAACGGTGTGGTGTCAGAACCCTTGACGCGCCGGAACGGTGTCCTCCATGATCCCGGCGGAAACGTTTCCATGGAAACGTTTCCGCCACTCCTCGGGCCCGTTCGCCCAAGGACGCACAGCCTTCGCACCCGAGAGGCGACCATGGACAACACCGTGACCATCAAGGATGTCGCAACCCGCGCGGGCGTCTCCGTGGGCACCGTCTCGCGTGTGCTGTCCGGTAGCCCCGCGACCTCGGCCGCGGCACGGGAGCGCGTGCGGAGCGCCGTCACGGAACTGGGCTACCGGCCCGACGCACGTGCGCGCGCCCTGCGCTCGGCCCGCAGCAACGCGGTGGGCCTGCTCCTGTCCGACGTACGCAACCCGTTCTTCGCCGAAGTCGCGCACGGTGCCGAACAGGCGGCGCTCGCCGCGTCGTACGTGACCCTGCTCGCCAACGCGAACGAGGACACCACGCAACAGGACACCTATCTGGAGGCGTTCCTCACCCAGCGGGTCGACGGGATCATCGTCGCCCCGCAGGGTGAGGGCAGCGGGAACCTGCGCGCGCTCGAACAGGCCCGCACTCCGCTGGTGTTCGTCGACCGGACGGTTGAGGACTTCGACGTCCCCAGCGTGACGGCCGACAACGCACAGGGCGTCGATCTCGCCGTCGCCCATCTCGCCGCCCACGGCCACACCCGGATCGGCTACATCGGGGGACCGCCGTCCGTGTCCACCGGCCGTGCCCGGCACGACGCGTTCCTGGCCGCCGTGGCCAGCCACGGCCTGGACGAGGATCCGGCGCTCATCGCCGTGGGTGACTTCCGCAGCGCGAGCGGCAGCACCGCGGCCGCCACGCTGCTCGCCGGCAGACGTCCACCGACCGCAATGCTGGCCGCGGACAGCCTCATGGCGGTCGGGGCACTGGGCGAGGTACGGCGCCGGGGGCTGCGCATCGGCACCGATCTGGCACTGGTCTCGTTCGACGACATCGAATGGTTCAAGGAACTCGACCCGCCGCTGACCGTGGTGGCCCACGACGCACGCGCGCTCGGCGAGAGCGCGATGAGGCTGCTGCTGGACGTCATCGAGGGCCGGCCCGCCGAGTCCGTCGTCCAGCCCATGCGGCTCGTCGTACGCGAGTCCTCCACCGGACGGCCCGCCGACTGACCGACCGGGCGGCGCCATTCCCCCCGCCACCGACGGCCGTTCAAGCCGGCAACATCCCGACACCCCGACCCGAGGGCTGGACGGGGAAACCGGCATGCCGACGGTGTCCCCTGCCCGCACGACGACATCGATCAAGAACCGCGCGAGGTCCTGAACGGCCCGCGCACCCCTCACCGGAAAGGACCGACCATGCGCATCGCACTCGGGAACGACCACGCGGGCCTGGCGCTCAAGGAACACGTGCGCCAGGTGCTGCTCGGACTCGGCCACGAAGTGCTCGACCGGGGAAGCGACAGCGAGACACCCGTCGACTTCCCGGACATCACCTTCGCCACCTGCGACGCGGTACGCCAAGGCGAGGCCGACCGGGCCGTTCTGGTGTGCGGCACCGGCGCGGGCGCCCTGATGGCCGCCAACAAGATCGCCGGGATCCGGTGCGGACTGGGCCACGACGTGTACTCGGCCCACCAGGCCGTCGAGCACGACGACGCCAACGCCATCGCCATGGGTGCCTGGCTTGTCGGCCCGGCGACGGCGACCGAGGTCCTGGAGGCGTTCCTCGCCGCGACGTTCGACAACGACGACGACACCGTGCGGCGCGTCGCCAAGCTCCACGAACTGGAACTCCGGTCGGCACGAGAGCTCGCCGACCGGCTCTAGGAGGTGTGCGCCCCCGCACCTCCATCCCCACAACTCCCCACCCCCCACAGGCCGATGGGCCAACCGTCCCCCGCGCATACCGCGATCGAAGGAGACCCGGCATGAGCGCGCCCAGTACCCCCACCGTCGACAGCGCCCGAACAGGACGTATCAAGACCGCACTCGCCTCCGCGGCAGGCACCTGTGTGGAGAACTACGACTTCGTCGCCTACGGCACCGCCTCCGCCCTCTACTTCGGCGATGCCTTCTTCCCTGAGTCCGATCCCGTCGTCGGCACCCTGCTCGCCTTCGTGACCCTCGGCGTGGGTTTCCTGATGCGCCCCGTGGGCGGCGCGCTCGGCGGGTACCTCGGCGACCGGCACGGCCGCAAGCCTGTGCTCGTCGGTGCGCTGCTGGTCATGGGCTTCGCCACGGTCCTGATCGGCCTGCTGCCCACGTATCAGCAGGTGGGTGTCATCGCACCCGTTCTGCTGGTCGTCATCCGTTGCGTCCAGGGCCTGGCGTTCGGCGCCGAGTGGGGTGGCGCGGTGATGATGACGTACGAGCACGCTCCCCGCAGGCGCCGCGGTCTCTATGCGGCGATACCGCAGGCCGGCAACCCGCTCGGCATCGCGTTCGCCAACATCGCCTTCCTGCTCTCCGCGTCCCTCGACGGCGACTGGGCCTGGCGGCTGCCGTTCCTCGCCAGTTCCCTGCTGATCGTCGTGGGTCTCGTCGTACGGATGAAGCTGAGCGAATCCCCGGAGTTCGAGGCGGCCAAGGCCGAGGGCGGCACCGTGCGCAATCCGCTGGTGTCCGTCCTGCGCGACGACTGGCGCAACATCCTGCGCATCATCGCTCTGCGTGTCGTCGAGTCGTGTGCCTACTACCTGACGGCCACGTATCTGCTGTCGTACATCACCGACCGCGACGCGGACGACCGCAGCGTCGCACTGGCCGGCGTGGTCGTCGCCAGTCTGGTGGCCGTGGGCACCACGGTCCTGTCCGGCGCCCTGACCGACCGCGTGGGACGCCGGCCCGTCTACCTGGTGGGCTGCCTGCTGGCCGCGGCCTTCGGCATTCCGATGTACGTGATGGCCAACACCGGCGCGCCGGTGCTGATCGTGCTGGTGTTCCTCATCGCCATCGGCGTCATCCACGCGGCGCTGACGGGTACTCAGGCGGCGTGGTTCGCCGAGCTGTTCCGCACCGGAACTCGCACCTCGGGTGCCTCGCTCGGCTATCAGACGGCCGCGTCCGTGGCAGGGTTCGCGCCGTTCGTCGCCGTGCTGCTTGCCGATTCCTTCGACTGGTGGGGCCCGGCGGGCTTCTATGTGACCGTTGCCCTCATCGGGCTCATGGGTGTGCTCGCCACGCGCGAGACCTGGGGTCCCGCTCAGCGGGCGTCCGCTGCCGCCGCCGAGGCGACGGTGAAGCTGGACGGTATCCCGTCGCAGCAGGCATCCCGCCATGATGCCTCCCGGCAGCGTCCCTGATCCGGCGATCCGGCGATCCGGCGATCCGGCGGTGCGAGCGGCGTGCCACGACCTCCCCGGGCTGTGGCACGCCGCCGCATGTGCCCTCGTCCGCCACACCATGGGCAGAGCCTCCCCGGGGCGCGGTTCATGGGATTCCGACGGCCGGAACAGACATACGGGAGCCGGCCGACAGCCCCGCCATCCAGGGAGTTGCCGTGACGCTCACATGCAATCGCGGACCGACCGAACAGGCCGCCACCGCGGCATTCGTGGACGAAGCCGTTCACTCGTGCGGCGATCAACCTCGGCGGCGACACGGACACCGTCGCCGCGGTGAGCGGAGGCCTCGCAGGGGCGTACTACGGGCTGGATGCGATCCCCGCCCGCTGGACCCAGCCGCTCCATGTCCCCCTCCCAGGGGCCGACGGACGGGTGCTGCACCTGGCAGATCTGCTCCGCCTTGCACACCGCCTCGGAGGCTGAACCGATCGGTCTCCACCCTCATGCTGCCCTAGGAGCTCGAAGGCGCCCTCGTACGGGAAGGCCGCAGCGCCTCCCGGCTGGTGACGGGCATCTGCGGTCACGGCGGCATCACCGAGGCGCTGCTGGGGGTCGGCGAGCCTGACCGTCGCCGGGCACGCGCATTGCCCGATGGTCGTCGCACGCCGCAGTGACGACAACCAGGTCCGGCCGGGAACGCACAGCCACATCGTGGTCGGCCTCGGCGGGAGCCCGGCGACGCCGGCGGTGCGTTTCGCCGCAGCCGAGACGCGGCGGCGGGGGCTCGGTCCTGGACGCGGTACGGGCCTGGCAGTGCCTCACACGAGACCATCGACCACCCTGTGCTCGCCGGGGAACCTCCCCGCATGCATGAGCAGCAGGCGGTGGAGGTACTGGAAGCGGTGGAGGTACTGGAAAAGGCGCCGCGCGACGTCCCCGCCCCTGTCGTAACTCACCGGCCTGCGGTCGAGGTCACCACCTGGAACGTCGCGGACGCCTCGCGCGGGGCCCAGCCTCCGGGGCGTGGGCGCCGAGCGTCACCACCGGCACTTCGGGCTGCGGTTGGGCCGGGTGGCCTACGGAGTGCTGTACAACTCGGCCTGTCCGGTCGCCATCGTGCCCGAGCGGGGGCGAGCATTCGGGCAGGACGCCCTGCTCGACAGGGTCGCCGTCCTGCGGCTGACCCTTCCAGTTTCACGGCCCTGCGACCTGAATCGACGACTTCCGGAGTTCCCAATGTCCAAGGTGGAACACCAGAACGCCACCGCACTGCCCGACGACGAACTGCGTACGCTCGAAGCCCACTGGCGCGCCGCCAACTACCTCGCCGCGGGACAGATCTACCTGATGTCGAACCCGCTGCTGACCGAGCCCCTGAAGCCGGAGCACATCAAGCCCCGGCTGCTCGGCCACTGGGGCACCTCGCCCGGGCTCAACCTCGTGTACACCCACCTCAACCGTGTCATCAAGGCGCGCGGACTCGACGCGCTGTGCGTGTGGGGCCCCGGGCACGGCGGTCCGTCCGTACTCGCCGGCGCGTGGCTGGACGGCAGCTACAGCGAGATCTACCCGGACGTGTCGCGCGACGCGGAGGGGATGGCGCAGCTGTTCCGGCAGTTCTCCTTCCCGGGGGGTGTGCCCAGTCACGTGGCGCCGGAGGTGCCGGGGTCCATCCACGAGGGCGGCGAGCTCGGCTACTCGCTCGCCCACGCCTACGGCGCCGCCTTCGACAACCCGCACCTGCTCGTCGCATGCGTCATCGGCGACGGTGAGGCGGAGACCGGACCACTGGCCGCTTCCTGGCACTCCAACAAGTTCCTCGACCCGGTCCACGACGGCGCGGTCCTGCCCATCCTGCACCTCAACGGCTACAAGATCGCCAACCCGACCGTGCTGTCCCGCCTCCCCGATGCCGAACTCGACCAGCTGCTTCGGGGATACGGCCACGAGCCGCTCCACGTCACCGGCGACGACCCCGCCGCCGTCCACCGGGCGATGGCCCAAGCCTTCGACGAGGCACTGGACCGGATCGCCCTGATGCAGCGCTCCGCCCGCGAGGGCGACGCCGGTGAACGCGTCCACTGGCCGATGATCGTGCTGCGCACCCCGAAGGGCTGGACCGGCCCTGCCGAGGTCGACGGCCTGCCGGTGGAGGGAACCTGGCGTGCCCACCAGGTCCCACTCGCCGGCGTACGGGAAAACCCGGAGCATCTACGGCAGCTGGAGGCATGGCTGCGCTCGTACCGGCCCGAGGAACTGTTCCACCCGGACGGCCGACCCGTCGCCGACGTCCTCGCCTGCGTTCCCGACGGTTCCAGGCGCCTGGGCGCCACCGCGTACGCCAACGGTGGGCTCCTCCTCCGAGACCTGCCCATCAGGCCGCTTGACTCCTTCGCCGTGCCCGTCGACAAGCCCGGAACGACCCTCCACGAACCGACCCGAGTCCTCGGCGACCTCCTCGAGCAGGTCATGAAGGACACCGCACGCCGACGCGACTTCCGCCTGGTCGGCCCGGACGAGACCGCGTCCAACCGGCTCCAGGCCGTGTTCAACGCCAGCGGCAAGGCCTGGCAGGCCCAGACCCTTCCGGTCGACGAGCACCTGGACCGGCACGGCCGGGTGATGGAGATCCTCTCCGAACACCTCTGCCAGGGCTGGCTGGAGGGCTACCTCCTCACCGGCCGGCACGGACTGTTCTCCTGCTACGAGGCCTTCGTGCACATCGTCGACTCGATGGTCAACCAGCACATCAAGTGGCTGAAGACGTCCAGGGAGCTGCCGTGGCGCGCCCCCATCGCCTCCCTCAACTACCTGCTCACCTCGCACGTGTGGCGGCAGGACCACAACGGCTTCTCCCACCAGGATCCCGGCTTCGTCGACCACGTCCTCAACAAGAGCCCCGAGGTCGTACGGGTCTATCTGCCGCCGGACGCCAACACCCTCCTGTCCGTCGCCGACCACGCCCTGCGCAGCCGCGACTATGTCAACGTGATCGTGGCCGGCAAGCAGCCCTGTTTCGACTGGCTGTCCATGGACGCCGCCCGCGCCCACTGCGCACGCGGCGCCGGCATCTGGGACTGGGCCGGCACGGAGAACGGCGCCGAACCGGACGTCGTCCTCGCCTGCGCCGGCGACGTGCCCACCCAGGAGGTCCTGGCCGCCGCCCAACTGCTCCGCCGTCACCTGCCCCAACTCGCCGTCCGCGTGGTCAACGTCGTCGACATGACCCGGCTGCTGCCGCGCGAGGAGCACCCGCACGGCATGCCCGAGTTCGAGTACGACGGCCTGTTCACCACCGACAAGCCGGTGATCTTCGCCTACCACGGCTACCCGTGGCTGATCCACCGCCTCGCCTACCGCCGCACCGGCCACCCGAACATGCACGTACGTGGCTACAAGGAGTCCGGTACCACGACCACACCGTTCGACATGGTCGTCCGCAATGACCTGGACCGATACCGCCTGGTCATGGACGTCATCGACCGCGTCCCCGGCCTGGCCGTCCGGGCCGCCGCCGTACGCCAACAGATGGCCGACGCCCGCACCCGCCACCACGCCTGGATCCGCGAACACGGCACCGACCTGCCCGAAGTCGCCGAATGGGCCTGGAACGCCTGAATTGGCCTGCTCCCGGAAGGAGTTCACCCACCTGCACCGTACGGGGCGGCAGCGGCTTGGGCCGCATCTACCTCCGCGCGGCACTGGGCCGCGCGGAGGCAGTCACCCAGGACGTCGAGGTGGTCGCGATCAACGACATCACCTCACCCTGCCACGCTTGCCCATCTGCTGGAGTACGACTCGACGTTCGGGCGCATCGGACATCCTGCCGTTCGCCAACGGCGTGGCGGGCAAGGGCCGCATGCACCCTCGCCGACCAACACCTCGAGCGGTGCGGCGCCTTGGGCGTACTTGAGGACTTCTTCGGCGACCTGGCTGAGTTTGATGTTGGTGTGCTGTGAGACCTCTCGGAGCACCGTGAAGTTGCCGTACGGCGTTACTCGGCCCAGCGTGGTCAGCACGCCGATGGCTCGTCCGGGCCCGCGCGCCGTGTCCTGCCGCCTGGACCGGTTTGGTTGTCGGCCGGCCGGCGTGCGGGCGCCATACTCACGCCCGCACCCACTCAGGTCTCAGGCTCGGTGGCTGCCGTAGTAACCGCCGAGCTGCTCGTGATAGCCCGCATCCCCAGCGTGCTTGTCCTTGTCGAACTCGGGAGCGTTCTTGATCTGCTCTTTGGTCCGGTCGACGTAGATCGTCTCGGCGGCCGTGTCGATGCCGCTGACGAGGCCGGCCGGGATTAGGACATGCTTGCCGAAGATCCACACCCCCGTGTCGACCACGAGGTGGGAGGCGCCGACGTCGTCGGAGTGCTTGTCGACCTTGCCGATGCTCCCGTCAGTCGCTTCGACCTTGTAGCCGATCAGGCTGCTGCCCGCCGTATACCCAGCCGTCGGCTCGTAGCCCCACATGTCCGCACTCACGAATCCATCTCCATCTTCAACGATTTCACGGCCGAAATAAATCATCACGGCCCGGATTCCTTGAATTGCTCATGCGTCGAGTGCCCACTGCTGCCGACCGTATTCATCACCCGGCGCGTACATCGCAGAAATTTGGGCAATCCTTTGTGCCGGCGGTAATCCCGGCGCGGTTCCAGCACGCAGACACCCTGCCCGGCAATACCCGCTACCCAGAGAACGGTGCGCTGACATTTCGAGTGCGCCCCCCGCATGGAAATGGGGAGGCCTCGGGGCCAAAGCACTTGAGCAAACAGAAGAATGAGCAGCAAGGGAAACCGCAATTATCGGCCTGGGTGAGCGGCATGCTTCCCCTTAATACTCCAGCCGTAGTTCGTGATCTTCATTCCTGAGTGGCTGGCTTGGGATCGGGCCTGGTGGCGGCGTCGCCAGTTCGACCAACCGAGCCGGTCGGCTGTGTCGTGGACAGGTCGGACGACGAGGGTGATGAACAGGCGCTGGATCTCGTTGCAGGTGAGCGGAATGAGGGCATCGGGTGCGGGGCGGGTGTGCTCGTCTGCGCGGACGACGGCGAGGAAAGCGTGCGCGAACATGGCGAGGGTGGTGACCCAGCGGGTCCAGGAGGTATAGCGGCGGACTTGGTGCTCGTCGAGTGCGGCCAGGCCCTTGCCCGACTGGAAGGACTCCTCCACCCGCGATCTTGATCCAGCGACTCTGACCACCACGGTCAGCGGCACGGACGCGGGCGAGTAGCAGCGGTAGTAGGCGAGTTCGCCGGTGCTGCGGTTACGGCGGATCAGTAGCTGACGACTCCCGGGGCGGGGGTCGGGGAGGTCGATGACTGCCCAGTTGTAGACGCGGTGGCCCTTGGCCCCGGCCCCTGCGGAGAGCTTCTGCCAGGCCCGCTTGGGCACCTTCTTGGCCAAGATGTCCGCACGGAACTTCCCCGCACCGGTGGTGACTTCGTGCGAGCAGGCCACCGCGAGGACGTAGCCGGTGCCGCGTTCCTCCAGTGCGGTTCGCAGCTTCGGGTTGCCGCCGTAGACCTCGTTGGCGCTGGACGCCGACCGTGCCAGTGCCTTTCTTCACATCGCCGGTCTCGTCGACGACCAGCACCGCCCGGTCGTCGTGCAGGTGCAAGCCGGAGCTGGCCACTCGTATGGTCGCCCGGTTCCTGGACGCCGGCCACCAGGCCGCATGGGTTGCTCCACTACGTAGCCGCACACGTCGTCGCGGACCTGATCGGCATTCCACTTGGCCCTGCCCAACAGGTGCTGCATGCCGTCCGGAGTGGTCTCGCCGGCCCACTCGGCGATGGTCCAGCAGTTCTTGCGCGGCAGGTCGGCCAATGGACCGAGCACCAACCGCGCCGCCCTGCGCCGGGTTCGACCCGGGCGAAGCGCCCCGCGATCCGGCCCATCAGGCCCTCGAATGCGTCCCGCCAACGGGTGGGTTCTATGCTGTGACCTGAGGCCACCGTCTCTTCGTCAGTCCACACAACTCACGATGATCAACGGTGGCCGCACCCGTCTCCACAACGCGTCAGGGTCGCGCAGTTCCGCCTGCCGTCCTGAGTCAGGAGGACATGTGCAACGTGGCGAAGTCTGGTGGGTGGAGTTCGACGAGCGGCGGCTGGTCGTACTGCTGGCGGCAGACGACGCGTCCAGGATCCGGGCGATGCAGGTCGTCACTCCTGCGGGCGTCGACATCAGCGGTCTGGGCGTCGAAGTGCAAGTAGGTGCCATGGAAGGACTGCCCTTTGAAGGCGTGCTGCGGTTCGCGTTCCCGGGCCCGGGCTTTACCCCCTGCACGTGGCTGACCACAGTGTCCCAGGACGACCTGATCGAGCGGGCGGGCGTCCTGTCCTCCGCGAAGCTCAGCGAGATTGAGGACGCCCTCCGTCTCGGCGAACAGGCGAAGGAACGGACCCCGGCGACAACCGCGAAGCTCAGCGAGATAAGGGACGCCCTCCGTCTCGGTGAACTCGGGTAGGCGGAGAGGCGCCACTCACCATCGAGATCACGATCTACGGCTGGAGTATTGAAGGGCGTAGCTGTACTCAGCTTGAACTCGTAGACGCCGAGAGGGCGTGACGGTCCTTGATCCCTGCGGTATGGCAGGTGCATGCGGTATGCGCAGAGGGGCGGGTATACGCCTGCCGAGCAGGAACGACGTGAACAACTGCGGCTGAAGGCCGCTGAGTTATTTGAGCAGGGCGAGAGTTCTGGTGCGGTCGCGGCGGAGTTACGGGTAGCGCCGCGCACTGTGCGGCTGTGGCGTCAGCGGTGGCGCGAGGGCGGGGTGCAGGCCCTGCGTTCCAGGGGACCGGTGTCGCCGGAGCGTCTGTCGGCGCGGCAGTTCGCGCGTCTGGAAGCAGAACTGCGGCGCGGCCCGCCGGCGCACGGATTCGCCGACGACCAGCGGTGGACGCTGAAGCGGATCAAGGCGCTGATCGGGCGGCTGTTCCATGTGGGCTACACGGTGCAGGGCGTGTGGAAGCTGATGCGGCGCCACGGCTGGTCGTGCCAGGTCCCGGTGCGCCGGGCCGTCGAGCGGGACGAGGAGGCCATCGAGGTGTGGAAGCAGGAGGTGTGGCCGCAGGTAAAACCAGTGCGGCGGACCTGGGCGCCTACATCTGCTTCGAGGACGAGGCGGGGCAGGGCCTGAGGCCGCCGAAGGGCCGCACATGGGCCCCGCGCGGGGCACGGCCCGTGGTGAGGGTGCGTGGCAGAGGTTCCGGCCGGGTCAACGTGGCCGGCGCGGTCTGCTTCCGCCCCGGCGAGCGCCCGCACTTCTTCTACCGGCTGCACGTCTGTCACGGGCGCAAGGGCGAGCCCAAGAGCTTCGCCTGGCACGAGTACCGCGAACTGATCCTCGCCGTTCACCAGCAGCTGCACGCGCCGCTCGTGTGGTGCTGGGACAACCTGAACGTGCACCTGTGTGCACAGATGAAGGAGTTCGCCGACGAACACCAGGAGTGGCTGCGTGTGGTCCAGATGCCCGCGTATGCACCCGAGCTGAACCCCACCGAGGGCGTCTGGTCACTCCTGAAACGCTCCATCGCCAACTTCGTCGCCGCCGACCTGGGCGGCCTCGTCCGCATCGTCAAGCGCAAGCTCAAGAAGATCCAGTACCGGCCCGACCTGATCAACGGCTGCCTCACCGAGACCGGCCTGGTGATCGAACCACCGTGATCCACCAGCCGGCGTCTACGAGTTCAAGCTGAGTAGCGGCGCTGTTGGACTGTGGGCGACCATCGCTCGGCAATCTGGCCTCGGACGTCCACGACCCGAACTCCTCCGGCAGGCCACTCCACGGCATTCCGGTCCGGTACTTGAACGCGATCGCGTCAATTATCTGCCGGTGAGTCCGCCACCGACCGCCACGTCTTGGCGTCCGGTCCGGCAGCAATGGCTCGATCCGCGCCACTGCGCGTCAGGCAGCGACACAGATCAACCAACGATCAGATGATCCTCTGGAGGCGACTCTGCGCTGCGGCATGTCAGGCCAGCTTGAAGCCGCTCCGGAATACGCCGCTGTACTCCCCAGGCGTCACCCAGCACGTCCACGGCAGGCATCGTACGGCTCCCTCGAACACGTGTGGCCTCCAGCCATCCTCACCCCAGAACACCCGGGCACAGGCTCGCCCGGCGGCCCCACTCTCATCACTGATCCGAAAAAAGACCTAGCCCATAAGCACGCCGAGCAGGCTCCGCTGAGAACCGCTGGGATGCCCCGAAGTTTCCGGACAGGCGTCCAATAGGATCGTCTGAACTGGAAACGAGGAATCGAAGTGGCACCACCGAGCAAGTACACGCCTGAGTTCCGTGAGGAAGCCGTCCGGATCGCGCTGGCTTCCAGCAAGACCGTAACCGAGGTCGGCCGTGAACTCGGTATGAACCCCGAAACCCTCCGGGGCTGGGTGAAGAAGCATAAGGAACGGAATGAACCTCCTGCCGGTACCGAGCTGTCCCACGATGAACGCGCTCGCCTGAAGGAACTTGAACGCCGTATCCGTGAAGTCGAGATGGAGAATGCGTTCCTGAAAAAAGCCGCAGCGTACTTCGCGAAGGATCCCCGGTAGCGAGCAAGTACGAGTTCATCGATGAGATGCGACTCGACACAACGGAGTACGCATATCCCGTCGAGTTCATGTGCGAACGACTCGGCGTATCCACATCTGGCTACTACGACTGGCGGGGCCGCCCGAAATCCGCGACGGCGCAGCGACGCGAGGAGTTGAAACTGCTGATCAAGAAAGCATTCGACGATTCCGACAGCACCTACGGCTATCGGCGCATCCACGCCCAGCTCCATCGCTGGGGCCACGCCGCGGGCCCGGAGCTGGTCCGCCGGCTCATGCGGGAGCTGGGACTTGAGCCCTGCCAGCCGAAGCCCAGACGCTTCGGCCTCACCCGAGGCGCGCCCGCCGCCGTGCCCGACCTCGTGGGCCGGAACTTCACCGCCGACGCTCCGGGTGAAAAACTCGTCGGGGACATCACCTACATCTCCACCGGAGAGGGCTGGCTGTATCTCGCGACCGTCATCGACTGCTGCACGAAGGAGGTTGTCGGCTACGCGATGGACGACCATTTTCAAACCCCTCTCATAGCCAGAGCCATCCGTAACGCAGCACGGAACAGGAAACTCGCCAGGAACGCAATATTCCACTCGGACCGCGGAAGCAACTACATGTCGGCCGAGTATGCTGTGGTTCTGGGCGAGCTCGGCCTGCGGCGTTCTGCCGGCCGTACCGGGATCTGCTTCGACAATGCCATGGCCGAATCATTCTTCGGCGCCCTGAAGAACGAGCGCGTTTCGAGGGTGACTTACCTGACCCGCGACATCGCCAGGCAGGACATCACCCGTTACATCGAATTCTGGTACAATCACAAACGCCTTCACTCGGCGGTGGGTTACCGTCCTCCCCGCGAAGTCCACGCCGCGTACCAGAAGTTGCGAATCGTCGCGTGAGTCAATAGTCAGATGCCTGTCCGGAAAACACGAGGCCCCTCACCGCCGCGGGCCTCACTCATAGCTCGACGATGCGAGCTCTGCGGAAGTCGACAGCGCCCGGACCGCCGACCAGTGAGGCTCGCTGGGATGCGGTCTTCGCCGCCCGTCAGGAACGGACGCGGCGGCGCTGGGCCAAGTACATTGCCGGGGTGATACAGCGGGCCATGGTTCATCGCCGCGCTGTCATGACGCAGATCATGGCCACTCTGCATGGCTACGGGCGTCGGCGCCGGGCTCAGTCCCGCGGCATGCGCAGCGCGTTCGTCCACAGCCGGGTGACGGTCCCGACCAGCGTGTCGAAGGGCACGGATTGGCCCAGGACGAAGGTCACGTACGCAAGCCGGCTGACCATCGCGCTCAGCGCCCGGGCGGTGATGTCCGGGTCGAGTTCCGGATCCGCGAGGCCCGACTGCTGGAGGCGGGCGATGGCGGCGGCGCTGCGGTCGATGAACACATGCGACCGTTCCAGCCGCACTCGCACGAACTGCGGGTCGACGGCGGCGGCCTGTTCCATGGCGGCCATCAGTCCGGCGTTGCGGCGATAGGACTCCAGGTAGGCGCGGTTGGCGTCCTCGACCCCTCGCCACAGGTCCTTGCGTCCGCCTCCACCGTCGCCGCCGTCCTCGTCACTGCCGTCGCTCACTCCCGCGTGCAGCATCTCGTCCTGCAACAGCGCCAGGACGGCGGCAAACACGTCCTCCTTGGACGTGAAGTGCGTGTAGAAGCTCCCGGTGGCCACGCCGGCTTCGGCCGCGATGTCGACAATGCGGGCATCCAGATAGCCGTCCCGCTCGAAGATCCGCCGGGCCGCGCCCACCAGGGCGTCACGAGTGCGCATGCCGCGCCGGGTACGCGTCCCGGCCGGCTGTGGCTGCGCGGGGTGATCGGTTCCAGGATCAGGGGGGAGCATGTGTGCATCGTAGCCCAGTATTGAATCCGAATCCGGATTCAAGTACGTTCCGGCCCATGGACAACACCTCTGCTGCCACCGCCTGGAACCTGCTCGTCCGCCGCGACGACCTGTCGACCGCGGAACTGGAGGACGCTCCCGTCCCGCAGGTGCAGGACGGCGAGGCACTGCTGCGCGTCGACCGGGTCGGCCTGACCGCCAACAACGTCACCTACGCCGCGCTCGGCGACTCGTTCCGATACTGGGAGTTCTTCCCCTCTCCTCGCGCCGGCTGGGGCATCGTCCCCCTCTGGGGCTTCGCCGACGTCGTCGCCTCCCGGGTCGACGGCATTGAGACCGGCAGCCGCTACTACGGCTACTTCCCGTCCGCAAGCCACCTGCTGGTCCGCCCCGACCGAGTCGACGCACGCGGCTTCCGCGAGGCCAGTGCTCACCGCGTGCCGCTGCCCCGGCCCTACAACGCCTACGCCCTCACCACGGGCGACATCGCCTACGAGGCCGGCCGCGAGGACCTTCACGTCCTGTACCGCCCGCTGTTCTGGACCTCGTTCATGCTGGCCGACTGGCTCGTCGACAACGCCTGGCTAGGTGCGAAGAGCGTCGTCCTGTCGTCTGCCTCGAGCAAGACGGCCTACGGTGCCGCCCACCTGCTCCAGGGGCAGGGATGCGAGGTGGTCGGCCTGACCTCCCCGCGCAACCTCGCCTTCACCGAGGGCCTCGGCTGCTACGACCGGGTGCTGACCTACGAGGACGTCTCCCGGCTCCCACGCACACAGACGCTGTACGCCGACTTCGCGGGCGACCAGCAGCTGTCCACCCGGCTGGGCGCCCACCTGGGCGACGCGCTGGTGCACCAGGTGGTCGTCGGCATCACCAACCAGGAACCCGCGCCCGCCGGCACCCTGGCGGAGACCGGGCCGGCCATGTTCTTCGCCCCCGACCAGATGCGCAAGCGGATCGGCGACTGGGGGAGGGAAGGGCTGGACCGCCGTTTCGCCGAGGCGTGGAAGGAGTTCCTGCCCGTGGCCGACGGGTGGGTCGACATCGTGCACGACAACGGCCCGCAGAGTCTCGAACGGGTCTGGCACGAGGTCCAGTCGGGCCGGACCTCGCCGCGCACCGGCCACATCATCACCCCGTAGCGACGGCCGTCGCCCTCGACGTGCGGCCCCGTTGCACACGGCCGCACTCACCCCGCCTCGAACGGGACGCCCATGGGGCGTCGGGTTCAGTTCCGGCGGCCACTGGTCCAATGGTGGCTACACCGCCGAGAACACGGCCGCCCAGCGTGCGGAGACCATGGCGCGGACGTTCGGTGCGGGTACGGTCGCCCTGGTGTTGTACGCCCGGCCTATCGTCGTGGCCAGCGGCGACTACATCCCCCGCAAGTGCGGCCCCGGCATCACCACCGCCGACCTCTTCGTCATCAACAAGACCGACCTCGCCCCGCACGTCGGCGCCGACCTGGACACCATGGCCGTCGACGCGAAACGACAGCGCGGCGACCTCCCCGTCATCTTCACCAGCCTTACCGCCGGTGGCGGCATTCGTGAAGTCGCCGACTGGGTCACCGTCCACCTCACCCGGTGGCGCGGCGAGGCAACGGCATGAGCCCCTCCTCGCAACTCATCCCCGTCCGAACCGCCTCCGCTCCCGGCATTCCCCCAGCCGGTGCCCAGGAGTCCGCCGGACACCACGACGGTGTGTACGTGCCATGGCCCGTATCCGCGCCGCGCACAACGAACGCGTCACCACCCTTCCGCAACTGCACAGCGACATCCCCTTCCACCTGCGGCGACTGCGCACCCACGGCAACGCCGCCAGAGTGGGGATCATCAGCACCTAAGGGGCACCAGAACGCGGCTGGGACGGCCCGGCCATGCTGAACGGACACCGGGGTCGCGCGGGCCGCCGCGTCGGCGGCCCGAGGCGCTCGAACCGCAGGCCAAGTTGCTGGAAGGGCAAGTTCTTGAGGCCCCGTCACCTCGGAGCGCGTCCTCTGTGCACTGTATCGGCGGTCCTGGGGGTGGGCAGTAATGACCGCACCGTCTCGCGTCGTAACGCGAGGGCGATGGCGCGCGCCTCGATGCCCGCCTGACGAAGGACACCCGTGAGGGGATTGGTGTATCCGGCAAAGTACAGGCGTGCGGCTTCGGGGTGGGTCTGTGCCCCTGCGGCGAGGGGTTGCCCGTCCTCGTCGAGTACGCCCAGGGGCCCGACCAGGTCGTGCAGGTTGGTCCGGTACCCGGTGGCGGCGATGACCGTGTCGGGGCGCAGTCGGGTGCCGTCGGCCAGTACCACGTCGGGGCCGTCGAATGCCTGGACGGCCGCGACCGGCTCGACTCGACCGGACCGGACGGCGTTCACGAAGCCATGGTCGAGCACGGGGTTGACCCCTTCACGGGCATTGCGGGTGTACAGGCCTGTGCGGGGCCGGGGCAGTCCCCATGAGGTCAGGTCGGGCACCGCTAGACGTTGCGTGAGCAGGGAGGTGCGGTCGCGCCACGCGAGCGGGAAGGCCTCCGTCAGCCGGCCGGCCGCATGCCATCGTGCGCTGGAGCGGGGCAGGATGTTGGGTGGGGTACGGACTGCGATCCGTACCCGCCCGGCTCCGGCCCCGGCCAGGACGCTCGCGATCTCGGTGCCGCTGTTACCGGCGCCGACGACCAGGACGTCCCGCCCGCGGTAGGGGGCCGGAGAGCGGTAGTGGGCCGAGTGCAGCAGGGTACCGGTGAAGGTCGAACGCCCGGGCCAGCGGGGGAGGTTCGGGGTGTGGCAGCGGCCCGTGGCCACCACGACCGCACCCGTGGGCACCGGGCCATCGGGGGTGTGGACCAGCCACTGTGCTCCCGAACCGGGCTCGGCCCGTTCGATGCGGTCCACCGGGGTGGTCACCCGGACGTCCAGTCGGTGATGGGCTACGTAGCGCTCCAGGTATCGCACATAGTCGTCCCGGCTCACCCACGGGCCCGCCTGGCGCGGCACCGACAGGCCGGGGAGCTTCGACGTGCTGGGAGTGGTATGCAGTCGCAGGTGGTCATAGCGCTGCGCCCAGCTCGATCCCACTCGGTCCGACCGTTCCAGGATCACGGTCGGCTCTCCGGAGCGGTTCAGTAGCGCGGCAGCCGCCAGGCCGTGGGGGCCGGCTCCGATCACGATCGTGGGAGCGCTGAGGTCTCGTTGTGGTGTCGGGGGCATCGCCTTTTACAACGGCAGACCGCGGCGCACGTCACGCCCAAGTGGCAGGTACAGAAGAGCGGGTGACCGCCGTTACACCGGCGGTACGGACTCGTTGGACAGCGGGCAGCAGACGTTGCGCGGGGGATCGGTCCGCCCAGGGCCGGCCGTCCGGGTCGGCTCGTTACATCTGTCCGATCATTCGAGGGGCTCATGTGCAGGCAGCAACGACGCGCCACCGGCCACGGCTGCGGATCAGCGGAGTCTGCAAGGCGTTCGGCGGCAGGCAGGTCCTGCGCGACGTGGATCTTGATGTGTCTGCCGGGACGCTGGTGGGAGTCGTCGGCGAGAACGGGGCGGGAAAGAGCACTCTGTTGCAGATCGCCGTGGGACACCTCGCACCCGACCGCGGAACGGTGGCACGGACCGGGGCGGTGGGGTACTGCCCGCAACGGGCGGTACTGAACGATGCGTTCACCGTCGGACAGCATCTGCGGTTGTTCCAGATGGCCTACCGGCTGCCGACACTGGAGCGCGCCGGCGAGCTGATGGAGCTGCTCGCGCTGGCCGGCTGCCGGCGACAGCAGGTCGGCGAACTCAGCGGCGGAACGCGACAGAAGCTGAACCTGCTGATCGCTCTCATGCACGATCCGCAGTTGCTGGTCCTGGACGAGCCCTACCAGGGCTTCGACTGGGACACCCATCAGCGGTTCTGGACCCTGGCCGCCGACCTGCGTGATCAGGGCCGGTCGATCATCGTGGTCTCTCACCTGCTGCACGACCTGCACCACTTCGACGCGATCACTCACCTGCGCCAGGGCCGTCTGCTCGAGGAGACCAACCGTTGAGGCTCGCCTGGACGGCATTCACCGAACTGCTGCGCTGCACTCTTCGGGGCCACCTGCGCAACCGGCTGGCGCTGGTCCTGGCGATCGCGTTCATCCCCATCTGGATCGCCGTGGCACGCCTGTGCACCTCCGATCAAGTGGTGCGCATCCGGCTGGACGCCATCAGCACCCCCGTCTCCGCCCCGGCCAGCCAGGCCGGCCAGGTGGCCAGCGCGCTGGGTGCCATCACCATGGTCGCCGGCTTCATCACCTTCATCGAGACCTTCCGATCGCGGGAGATGGACCGCCGTCTGCTGCTGGCCGGCTACCCCCGGCTGCCGATGCTGCTGGCCAAACTTGCTGCCGTCGCCCTCACCGCCGCCGCGCTGGCCCTCTACACCACGATCCTGCTGTGGATCTCCCTGCCCGTACACCACACAGGTCCTCTGGTATTGGCCCTTACGGGTGCCGGCCTCGTCTACGGCGGCATCGGCCTTCTGCTCGGTTCTCTGGTCCGCGGCGAGCTGGAGGGCTTCTTCCTCATCATCATGCTCAGCCTGGTCGACACCGGCCTGCAGAATCCCGTCTTCAAAACGCTCATGGACGTGGCGGGCGTGTCCGCGCTTCCCCTGTACGGCGTGAACCAGTTGGCGCTGAGCTTGGCCCTCACCCCCCACACTCCCTGGTCCCACGGTCTGCTCTCCCTCACCTGGTCCGCAGCGACCGGCGCCCTGGCGCTGCTCGTCCTCCACACCCACCGCCCTTCCCGCTCCCCGTGGTCCCGCAGGACGAGCGCCCAGGCAGGGTGATCACGGTGAGGACAGTCTTCCTCCCGGCCCTCGTTAGGGCAGTTTCGCGTTCCACCGGCTGGTGTGCTTCCTGGCCGACACCGGCGAGGCGTTTGCGTGGTCGCATGCGGCTGGACGACCAGGTGGCCCTCGCGGGACCGTCTGGAGGTTCCCGGGCCGGGGTGGCCTGACCAGCAGGATTCATCTGGCCTGCGACGCCTTCGGTCGCCCGCTCACGGTGCTACGCCGTCGGAGCGAATCCACAAGCCGATGGGATTCCGGGCCCGGCCCGGAGGGGGAGACCCAGCGTTGTGACAGGCCGTGTAGCAGGACACGTAATTCCGTATGAGGTACAGGGCAACGGTCCGGAGCGGGTCCTCGCACTTCACCACTGGCTCGGCGACAGATCGAGTTTCGGCCATCTGCGGCGGTATCTGGACGGGAGCGCGTTCAGTTACGCGTTCGTGGACTGCCGTGGGTACGGCGAGGCGATGGATACCCCCGGCACGTACACGATGGAGGAGGTCGCGGCGGACGCCCTCGCCGTGGCCGACGACCTCGGCTGGAACACCTTCTCGGTCATTGGTCACAGCATGGGCGGCAAGGCGGCCCAGCTGATTTTGCTGGACGCCCCGTCGCGGGTCCGCTCGATCGTCGGCATCTCACCGGTACCCGCATCCGGGTTCCCGCTCGAAGGGGAGATGTGGGAGCTGTTCGTCGGGGCCGTGGAGAATTCCGGCAACCGCAGGACGATCTTTGATGTCACCACCGGCGGTCGGCACAACGATGCATGGCTGGATGCCAGGGTGAGCGGCTCGGAACGTGCCGCGTCGGCTGCCCTGCGCTCGTATCTCGAATCCTGGACTCGCGGCTCCGACATCCACGAACGGCTCGAGGGAAATCCGACGCCGGTGCTTGTCGTGGCTGGTGCGAACGACCCGGCGATGGGCCCCGACACCATGCGGTCCACCTGGCTGCAGTGGTATCCGCACGCCGAGCTCGAGGTTTTCAACGACGCCGGCCACTTCGCCCCGGATGAGAGCCCAGAGACTCTGGCGACGGTGGTCGAAAGATTCCTCGGCCGCTAGCCACCGCCTTTCACTTGCGGCAGCGTCCGGATCCCTAGCGGAAACGCGAAAGTGCCTCCTGAGCGCGGGATGCTGAGGCTTGTCTCGGGCTTCTGTCACCACAGGAAGAAGGAACTTTCTGCGTGCACCTACCGGGTTGCGTCCCAAGCTCGTCGTCTCGGCCGACGGCCGCGGGGTGGTCACCCACGCCGGATCCCGCATGCTCGCCGATGTCACTGGGTCTGACTGGAGCATTCACGGACGCGCCGCGCAGGCTGCGACCGCGTGGCACCGGGCATAACCCCTGTGCCGATGGCGTCGCCGACGTCCGGTGTGAGACGGGCAGGTCGGCTTCGACGAGTTCGTGGCCCAGCCCGGCGAGGAGCCCGATGGCGCCGTCCAGGGCCGCGAGGCAGTCGGCGTGCGGGCAAGAAGCGTCAGCATGTTGCACATATCGCCCACTCTGAACGTAACGCACACCAACAGCCTGTCCAATTTGCGCCATACAAGTCTCTGACCTGCTGTTTTCCGTAACATGCTTTTACTGGGGGGTTATTTCTATGACTCATCATGGCGAGTGCGTTGCCACCCCGGCCCCGGGGTGCTGACTGCGTGTCCTACCTCGATGCCGGCGAGACCCCCGCCGGAACTAGGTGGGTGCTCCCCGGGCGGTCGCTCAGGCATCGATGATGACAGGGATGATGAGGGGCTTGCGGCGGTGGGTGCGGAACGCCCAGTTCGCCACGGCGCGGGCGACGAGTTGTTCGAGTTGGCGCGCGTCGCCGACACCTTCCTCGGCCGCGGTGGACAGCGTCTTCTCGATGACGGGGATGACCGGCTCGAAGGTGGTGTCGTCGTGGACGAAGCCCCGGGCCAGGAAGTCGGGGGCCTCGGCGAGGGCGCCGGTGTCCGCGTCGACGATCGCCACCACCGTGACCACGCCTTCGGCGGCGAGGGTGAGGCGGTCCTTGAGGGACGCTTCGGTGGCGCCGCCGACCTCCATGCCGTCCACGTAGACGTTGCCGGCGGGGACCTTGCCGGTGATGGAAGCGCGCCCGTCGACGAGGTCGACGACGACGCCGTCCTCGGCGATGACAACCCGGTCGGGGTCGACGCCGGTACGGATGGCGAGGTCGCCGTTGGCCCGCAGGTGGCGCCATTCGCCGTGCACGGGCATGACGTTGCGGGGTTTGACGATGTTGTAGCAGTAGACGAGTTCGCCGGCGCTGGCGTGTCCGGAGACGTGCACCTTGGCGTTGCCCTTGTGGACCACGTGGGCGCCCCACCGGGTAAGTCCGTTGATCACCCGGTAGATGGCGTTCTCGTTGCCGGGGATGAGGGAGCTGGCGAGCAGTACCGTGTCGCCCTTGCCGATGCGGATCACGTGGTCGCGGTTGGCCATCCGTGACAGCGCGGCCATCGGTTCGCCCTGGGAGCCGGTGCAGACCAGAGTGATCTTGTGGTCCGGGAGCTTTTCCAGCTCCTTCGTGCTCACGACCAGACCGGACGGGACCTTCAGATATCCCAGGTCACGGGCGATGCCCATGTTGCGGACCATCGACCGGCCGACGAAGGCAACCTTACGGCCGTGCTGGTGGGCGGCGTCCAGGACCTGCTGGATGCGGTGCACATGGCTGGCGAAGCTGGAGACGATGACGCGGCGCGGCGCGGTGCGCATCACCTGCTCGATCGCCGGGTTCAGCTCACGCTCGGAGGTGGTGAAGCCGGGTACTTCGGCGTTGGTGGAGTCGGTGAGGAACAGGTCCACGCCCTCCTCGCCGAGGCGGGCGAAGGCGCGCAGATCGGTGATGCGGTCGTCGAGAGGGAACTGGTCCATCTTGAAGTCGCCGGTGTGCAGCACCATCCCGGCGCCGGTGCGGATCGCGACCGCGAGGCCGTCCGGGATGGAGTGGTTGACCGCCACGAACTCGCAGTCGAACGGTCCGAAGCCGCGCCGGTCGCCCTCCCGCACACGCACCGTGCGCGGCCGGATGCCGTGTTCCTTGAGCTTGGCCTCCAGAAACGCCAGCGTCAGCTTGGAGCCGACGACGGGAATGTCGGACCGCTCGCGCAGCAGGTACGGCACGCCGCCGATGTGGTCCTCGTGGCCGTGGGTGAGTACCACGGCCACGATGTCGTCCAGCCGGTCCCGGATCGAGGTGAAGTCCGGCAGGATCACGTCCACGCCGGGCTGGGTCTCCTCGGGGAACAGCACGCCGCAGTCGACGATGAGCAGTTTGCCCGCATGCTCGAAGACGGTCATGTTGCGGCCGATCTCACCCAGGCCGCCCAGGGCGATGACCCGCAGCCCTCCTTCGGGAAGCGGTGGGGCGGCTTTCAGGTCGGGGTGTGGGTGACTCATACCTTGACATTACCCGGGGAGCGGGAGGGGGTGATCCATTGCAGCGTGATCTCTTCCTCCGACGGAGCGGGATATGGGCAGTGGGTGCCCCCGGGACGCTCGGATCACGCCGACGGGCGGGCATGCCCTCACGGCGACTGAAGGTGAGCTTGGAGTGGCCATGTCCTGCGGGCCCGGGCCGGGGGCCTCTGGGTGCGGGGAGGACTGGCGGGTGCACGGCTCACCCCGGCCCGGGCCCGCCTGGGGTTCCGGCACCTCCCCCGCACGTGCACTGCCCGCCCCGTGCACCGAAACCCTCAAGAAGTCGGGCGCGGAAAGGCCGGTGAACCCGGCCGGCTCGCCGGTGGGCCGGATCTCCACGGCGAACAGGCCGAAGCCCTGTGAATCCCACTTGCTCACCCATGCCTGGACCCCGCCGCGAGACAGCTGTTAGTCACGGCCGCTGCCGTCACGGATCCACCGCTCGCCCGCAAAGGCATCGATTCCTCCCAGCGGCTGGGTCGGCACAGTGGGTAGCCGAGCGCACCGTAGCCCTGGCTGAACGGCTTCCGTCTGCACCGCAGCTCCGAACATCGCCCTGACCACTTCCTCGCCTTCGTCGGCATCGACTTCGCAATGATCAGCCATCGCAAGCTGACACGATGGGATGGATTCGAAAGGGGGAGGGAATGCCAGACGTGCGCCAGGCTCTGGAATCCGACCACCGCACGCTCGTGGAGTGCGTGCAGAAGTGGTGGGGTGACTCACGCACCCCTGACCAGGCCCGCGAGTTGTCCCTGCTGTTGCCGAAGCTGTTCTTGCAGTTCTTCTCCAGTACCAGCCTGGTGCTGGAGGATGACACGGGGGTCAAAGCGTTCCTGGTCGGCTTCCACTCCGCCGACAACGATGATGTAGCGTACATCCACTTCGTGGGGGTGGACCCGAAGCTACGTGGACAAGGCGTGGCTCGCAGGCTTTACACAGCGTTCCTACAACGCGCCGCCGAGGCAGGCCGCGAGGAAGTGCGTGCGACCACCTCGCCCGCGAACACCGGGTCCATCGCGTTTCACCGTGCCATGGGCTTTGACCTCGAAGAGGGCGATCGTGAGATCGATGGCCTGCCTGTCCACAGCGACTACGACGGCCCTGGGCAGGACCGCGTGTGCTTCTACAAGAGGATCGCACCCCGCGCCGGTTCGTAGAATTCGCCCCGGCACTTACGTAGGCACCCCAGACAGCGGCATCCGAGACCGCTGGTGGTGGTCTGTTCGGGGGCGGCCTTCTTGAGTGCCCCGCGCATTGCAGCGGCGGCGGCTTCCAGGGCATTGGGAGCGGGCTCGCGGCCGTTCTGACCCCCGTATGGCGTGGCATTTGCCGCTCTACCGCTGGGCGTTGCCGTACTCACCGTCAATCTCGTAGATCCGGCTTTGAAGCCGTTCGCCGGCCCAGTCCAGCCCGACGCCCAGGTCAAACCAGTGCCGATCCTTGCGGACTTCGGGCGGTGAGAGGTTCACCGCCGCCCAGGAGAACACGCCCAGGAGGATGGAACGCCCGTGTTGCGTTGTGCGCACCGACAATGCAAACGGCGCGGCTAGTGCCGCGCGGGTGACCAACATGGCCTGTTCGTCCCCAGAATGTCGACGCCCACCCGTGAGAAACCGGGGCGTTTCGAGGATCTTGACCCACTCGACCACTGCGTCTGCCACCTGGGCACGCAAGGACTCTTCGATGCCCTTTCGGACGGCGGTCGCGGGATCATCGCCGAGCCAGCCAAGCCAGTGATCAGGATCTGTGAGCTTGCTGAAGTCGTCCTGGGGCACCCCGTGACGGGGATTCTCCTGGTACTCACCTGTCAGTTGCCCGCTGCCATCCACCAACCACGCGCCGCGGATAGCTTCGGGAGGTACGTAGCCGTTCGGGTCGTCGACATACGTCGGGTCGATCTCGGCGACGCTGCCACCGGGATTCTCAGCTGCCGCAGCAAGTAGCGCCGGGTCGTTCGGTATCCCCTTACGCCGGCTTCGCGAGCCAAAAAGCCCCACGTTCCCACCCCCACCGTTGCCCGCCCGTTGCCCGCGATTGTGCCGCACCCGGTCAGGACCGCACGAGGGGGGTGTGTGCGTGACGGCGACGGGTGGGTGAGGAATCTCAGCGAGCAGGACTGTCTCACCCCCAAGTAAGGGGTGGGGGCTTTCACGGTTCTGGCAACGGTTTCGTGAAGGGCACTATCAGGGCGAGGTCTTGGGCCGCCAAAGTGAAGTGCGAGCCGTGCTCTGCAGGCCGTAGCGTCCTGGGATGAGCAGCTTCAACACGCACCGGAGACGGGTCTACGACGAGGGTCGGCCCGCGCGTGTGCGGCATACAAATCTACGGTCTTGCCTCGTCCACTTCGCGCCCTATGGCTTCCGAGCGACGTATCACCACCTCTGTCTCAGTGCGGGGATTCCCAAGAATCTGGAGAAGGATCCGAGCTCCCTGATACGCGCCGTCGAGGAGCTGCACCACGCCCGACAGCTCTGGCTCGCTGACGAACGTGCCTATGCCAACAGTCGCCGAGCGGACAAAGCGCGTGGCTTTCGGCAGGTGAAAGCAGACGAGTCCTGGCGGGGCTGGCAGCGTGGGTGGGGGAACATTGCCTACTGCCCCGAGCCGACGATCCATCCTGACGAGCCGCTGCCAGTGGTCGTCGAGCGGGTGCTCCGTTCGTCGGTCCCACCCGCTGAAGCTCCTGCGCTGACATGCCGTGTATGCGGAAACCGGGACAACACCAGCGCCTGGCACGACGGCGTCTACTGGATCCATCAGCTATGCAGGGAATGCGGGGTCAGCCTCGCGGTGCAGCGGGCCGACGCGCCCGACCGGCGGTTGGCGGCCGATCACGCCCGGCAGTGGAAGGAAATCTGGAGGCTGCGCAATGAATCTTCTCGCAACCCGAGCTGAGTTTCGGCCATGGGTCTGCATCACGGGGGGGGGGAGAGACAAGCTTGATTCTGCATTCGTGGCCCGTAACCACGCCGGAGCTGTAGAAGAGGTCGCCGCACAGTGCGGCATGCTGCTCTCGCTGCCGGACGAAGGGGTCGTGGGGCCCTCAATGTGGGGCCCTCAACTGCGTGACCGTCAACGCCTCCGTCACCACCCTCGTGGTGGGTACGTCCGGAACCATGCTCCTGACTTTCAACGAGCACGCTCACTTCGCCGGCGATCGCCGCCACATGCTCGCCTACCGCTGAACTACACGGTCACCTGTTCGCCGGCGCTGCCGCCTGGGAGAGGGCGGGGGCCGCGCTGAAGAGCGCGTGGACGGAGGCGCGGACTTGGTCTGCGACCACCTCGGGTGTGGAGCTGTCCAGCTTGCCGTCGAGGTGCAGGAATGCCAGGCCGTGGACGAGGGCCCACACGGTGGTCGACAGCGCCTCCGAGTTGTCCGCACCCGGGAAGGCGTCGCGGACGATGCCCTGCACGTACGCGGTGATCACGGCAGTCGCGGCGACACGTTCCGCGCTGGTCGGATCGCAGGGCTCGGCGAACATCGCCCGGAACAGAGCCGGATGATCGAGCGCGAACTGCACGTAGACGACCGCGACCGCGGCCAGATCATCGGGAGTCGACGGCGCAGGGTGGACCGCTGCCAGGTGCTCGGCGAGCTCGCGGTATCCCTCGGCGGCGACCGCGGAGACGAGTGAGTCGCGGTCCGCGTAGTGACGGTAGGGGGCGGTCGGCGACACGCCGGCACGGCGGGCGACCGCGCGCAGCGAAAGTCCTGCGCTGCCGTCCTCCTCCAGCAGCTCCCGCGCGGCCCGCAAGCAGGCGGCGCGCAGGTCGCCGTGATGGTACGTGCCGCTTTGCGACATAGGTCACACTTCCTCATGTTTACAGTGCTCACATCGGTGTCCTAATGTGAGTGGTGTATACATCGTAAGTGATCGACATGGAAGAGGGAACCGGGATGACCACCGAGCTGTTCTCGCCACTGCTCCTCAGCTCCGGGCAGGTGCTCAGCAACCGGATCGCGAAGGCCGCCATGGAGGAGAACATGGCCGGCGACGGCCAGCTTCCCGACGAGCAGCTCTTCACGCTCTACCGGCGCTGGGCCCGCGGCGGCACCGGACTGATGATCACCGGGAACGTGATGGTGCATGCGGAGGCGCTGACCGGCCCTGCCGGAGTCGTGCTCGACGAGCACGCACCCCTGAAGCCGTTCACCGAGTGGGCGAAGGCCGGCAAGTCCGGCGGCGGGTCGATCTGGATGCAGATCAACCACCCCGGCCGCCAAGTGGCGTCCGACATGCCCGGCGTCGTGTGGGGCCCCACCGACATCGGCGTCGACCTCGGCAAGCACAGCAGCCGCTTCGGCCGCCCGACGGCCATGACCGCGCAGCAGATCGAGGACACCGTGACCCGCTTCGCCGTCACGGCCCACCGCGCGGAAGAGGCCGGTTTCGACGGCGTCGAGATCCACGCCGCGCACGGCTACCTGCTGTCGCAGTTCCTCTCCCCGTTGGTCAACAAGCGCACCGACCAGTGGGGCGGATCACTGGAGAACCGGGCCCGGATGCTCCTGGACGTCGTGCAGGCGGTCCGCGCCGCCGTCTCGCCGTCCTTCGCGGTCGCGGTGAAGCTGAACTCCGCCGACTTCCAGCGCGGCGGCTTCGACGCCGACGACGCGCGCCAGGTGATCGCGATGCTCGAACCGCTCGGCGTGGACCTGGTCGAACTGTCCGGCGGCAGCTACGAGAGCCCTGCGATGACCGGGCGCCCCGCCGATGACCGCACCCGGGCCCGGGAAGCCTACTTCCTGGACCTCGCGAAGGACCTGGTCAAGACCAGCCCCCTCCCGTTGATGCTCACCGGCGGCATCACCCAGCGCGTCACTGCAGAGAGGGTTCTCGACAGCGGGGTGGCGGTCGTCGGCATCGGCACCGCCCTCGCGGTCACCCCCGACCTCCCGGACCGCTGGAAGCAGTATCGGGAGGCGGACCGCCAGATGGAGCCGGTGACCTGGTCGGACAAGGCCCTTGCCTCCGCTGCCGGCATGGCAAAGGTCCGCCATCAGATGCGCCGCCTCGCCCGTGGCCACACGTCCAAGCCCGGCACCCACCCGGCGATCGCCCTGATCTGCGAGCAGCGCAAGCAGCGAAAGGCCCTGCGCGGCTACCGCACCTGGCTGTCCAAGGCGCAGAGCACCGCGGGCCGTTGAACCCGCCCTCGTGGTGATGTCCTCGGATGTGCCCGGTGTACCCAGCTCAGCCGGGTACACCGGGCACATCCGCACGCGGCCCCCGGGACACTGCCGCGCCGCGCCAGGGGACCCACGTGATCACCGACGGGTGGTGCGGGGCGGATCGACCGTGAGGGCGGACGTACGGCTTCTGCCTCAGAGCGGCACGCTCTTGCTCGCTGAGGTCGGCACAGCGGCGGTGCGCATGGCTGCCGCAACGACATCGAGCCGGACGGCGATTCGCCCGGCTCATTCGACTCGTGCTGCGTCCGCGGCTGCCGTGGTGGGCTGGAGGACTGGCGCAACGAGCACGAACTCATCGGCGACGTCAGCAAGCTCGGATTCGGGCGCGACCCCGTGTCGCCGCCGGTCGCGATGCAACTCGGTGCCACCGTCTGGTTCAGCGTCAATGCCGAGCAGAGCGACAGGCCGGTGATCGAGCTGTCCACAACCGAGCTCCGTCGCCGGCTCTCTGGTGCCGAATGCGACCTCGCCGACTACGCCGCGCTGGTGCCCGCGTGGCCTCCAGGCGCCTGCCCGACACTGCGCTTCCGTCACGGCGGCTTTCGCCCGTGGCCTCGGCCTTCCTGCCGCGCTGCCGGAGCGGTAGGCGGTGTGCAAGGCGAAGAGGGCGAGCTCGTCGTGTGGACGGGCCGCCCTCTTTTCGCGGCGCGGCCCGATCGGGGCCACGGTCGTATGGCAGTCGCTGTTCAGCGCATGCCGGCTGCCTTCAGGACCTTCAGGGCGCCGGTCAGCAAAGTGGCCCAGGTCTCGGGGGAGATGCGCTTCGGCGGGGTGAACCCTTGGATGCGCTGGTGGGCGACGGTTTGGGGCTCGGTGTACTTGAGCATGCCGTCGGCGCCGTGACGGCGGCCGAGTCCGGAGTCGCCCATGCCGCCCATCGGTGCGTCGATGCTTCCCCATGCGGCGGCGAAGGCCTCGTTGACGTTGACGGTGCCGGCGTGCACGCGGGCAGCGACGGCGCGGCCCCGGGCCCCGTTCTCGGTCCAGACGCTGGCGTTGAGGCCGTACGGTGTGGAATTTGCCTGCGCGACTGCCTCGTCGACGTCACGGTAGGAGTGGATGGACACGACGGGGCCGAAGGTCTCGTGGTCGTGCAGCGTCATCTCGGGGGTGACGTCGGTGAGGATGGTCGGTTCGTAGAACAGCGGCCCCAGGTCTGGGCGTGCCTTGCCGCCGGCGAGGACGGTGGCGCCTCTGGTGACGGCGTCGTCGACGTGTTCGGTGACGGCTTTCAGCTGGGACGGGGTGGTGAGGCTGCCGACGTCGATGCTGTAGTCGTATGCGACGCCGATCTTGAGCTTCTTGGTGCGCGCGACGAACGCGGTGACGAACTTGTCGCGGATGGACTCGGCCACGTACAGGCGCTCTATGGAGACGCACAGCTGTCCGGCGGAGGGAAAGCAGGCGGCTACGGCGCCATCGGCGGCCTTCTCGATGTCAGCGTCGTCGAGGACGATCATGGCGTTCTTGCCGCCGAGTTCGAGGGAGGCGCCGATGAGGCGGCGGCCGGCGTCACTCGCGATCTGCCGTCCCGTGGCGGTGGAGCCGGTGAACATCATGTAGTTGGCGTTGTCCATCAGCGCGCCGCCGATGGAGCTGCCCCTGCCGATCACCATCTGCCACACGTCGGCCGGCAGCCCGGCCTCGTACATCAGGTCGAGCGACCACAGCGCGGTCAGAGCGGTCTGGGTGTCGGGCTTCTGCACCACGGCGTTGCCGGCCATGAGAGCCGCTATTGCATCGCCGGCGGCCATGCTCAACGGGTAGTTCCAGGGGGAGATGACGGCGATGCAACCCTTGGGGTGGCGCAGTTCGGTGGTGTGGGTGAGGACGGGGATGGCGCCGCGGCGCCGCTTGGGGTTGAGGTACTTGGCGGCGTTGCGGGCGTAATAGCGGGAGGTGATCGCGATGTCGACCACTTCGAGGTGCGCGTCGCGGCGCGTTTTGCCGTTCTCGGCCTGCATGAGGTCGAGCGCCTCGTCCTCGCGGGCCAGGACGAGATCGTGGTAGCGCAGCAGGATCCTCTTGCGCTCCTTGAGCGGAGTGGCCGCCCAGGCCGCCTGTGCAACGCGGGCGCGGGCGAACGCCTCCTCGACGTCCGTGGGTGTCGAGACCGGCAGGTCGGCGAGCGGGGCACCGGTGTAGGGGGCGTCGGTGGTGACCCGCGCGGCGTCCGGAGCGGCCGAGGCGCGGGCGCTCAGCCGCTGGAGCACGGCGGGAGTGATGTATGCGGGCAGGTTCGGGGCGTGGGCGGCGGTGGGGCGGGTGGCGTGGTCGGTGGCCATGACGGGCGCTCCTCGCTACTTGTTCCGGCTCTGGACCGAGGTCGGGACCGGCATGTGCAGGGCGAGCTGGCCTTCGGTCATGACGTCGAACTGAATGGTCCTGAACGGCTTGAGCGATCGCAGGTCGTCGGCCATGCGGCCTTCCCCGACCTGGAGGGTGACGTCACGCGGGACGCGCGTGGTCCCTGCGCTGAGCACGTTGGTCTGGCTCAGGGTCGAGTGCCACGCGCCGTTGATCGTCGTGTACGAGGTGAGCGAGCTGACGCGTTCGCCGCTGGGGCGGGCGGTCTGCTTCGGTGTGGTTGCCAGGAGCGAAAGGTCGACTCCGCCGGTGTCGTTGGCCACGCGGGCGGTCGTCCGGCTGTGGTCGATGTCCACGGCGAGCTCGGTGACCCACTTGGGGAAGCCGTAGCCGTCGTGGCCGCGTACCTGGGCGATTTCCGTGCTCACCGGCAGGGACAGGACGTAGGAGGCGAGGTGCTCGTTCTTGAGGCCGGCGACGAGGTCGACGAATCCGAGCCTTCCGTGCCGTGCGGGCTTTACGGCGATGCCGACAGCGGCTTCGGTGTAGAAGTCGATGTCGCACACGTCGTAGCGGAAGAACATGACGGAGATCAGCCCGAGACCCGGAGCGATCTCCAGCGGCGCGAGCTCTCCAGGCAGCCGGGTGCGGATCGCGCGGGACGGCGCGAGCATCGTGAGTCGGGCGGTCGAGACGCGGTAGTAGAAGTTCGGGGTGAGCGTGGGGCCGATCGGAGAGTCGACCTTGATCTTGGGCAACTGGCGGAAGAAGTCCACGCCGCTGACGCGGGGGTCACGGGCGATCCCGTCAAGGTCGGGGTTCATCCGGTACCGGTCGTACAGGCCGCCCTTGGGGACCGTGACTGCACGGCCGCCCAGGTCGACCTTGAGGGTGTCCTTCTGTACGGAAGACATGGCGTGGGTTCCTCTCCCTTATGTAAGCGGTGTTCACATGACTGTAGAGAAGTAATGTAAGCACCGTCAACAATCGGGGTGGCGGGATTCTGCGGACGAGTCCTGCGGACGTGGGCCCGCCCGCGCCGCGAGGGCGTCTGGGGGCCCGGACCGTACATCCATCCGGAACGTAGGCGCGGTGGATGTGGACCGGGTTCTGTCTCAGCTGCCGTGCAGGGTCTTCCTCGGCGCGTCGGCGGCGAGTGTGCGCGCGTGGTTGGCGGCGCGAGTGGCGCGGAGGCCGTCCAGCAGGAGGAAGTCATGGACCATTCCGGCGGCGCGCACGGAGGTGACGCTGGTCCAGGGAGGCCGGGAGTGGGGAGGCCGGACGGGCATCGGTGGCGCGGGTTGCGAGAAGCCGCGAACTCACCCGATTGCCGGCATCGGCAACTGGTCTCCACGCCCCAGACGCGAGCCCGACAGGCGATGGCTGACCGTCGTCGTCCCTCTGGCTTGTCTCGGCACGGGACCAGTCCGCAAGGTCTCCTTCTGGCGGCGAGATGAGGCGCCGGCTTCCTGGCCCTGTGATCTGCCGGGTGTCGCGCGACGAACCTGTCTGGCGGTTGAGTTGCAGTCCGTTGTCGAAAATCAGTCGCAGTGAGCCTATTCTGAAGCCTCAGCCGACACGGCCTTGGCCCCGATCAGGGCCAAGGCTGCAGCTACGTCCTGCTGTTCACGGAGAAGACCCGCAGTCCCCGTCGGGTGGGGTCGGGGCTTACTGGTGATCAGCCCTTCCTCGGCACTCAGGAGGGGCCCAACCCCCTTTCGTAAACGCTCCGCTGTTCATCCGTGGAGCCGCCGGGGGGGGTGGGTTGGGGGTCACGGGTTGCGGGGGAGGGGGCGCATCAGCGGGCCGTTCGGCTCGCCGTGTTTTCTCGCCACTCCCGGCCGATCGATCGCATCAGGGCCGGGTACACCCCCAGGTACCGGAACGGTTTGATGCCGATCATGTACAGGGAGCCGAGGCGGCCATCGGGCTTGACCAGGACGGCCATCTGGCCGCGGTAGCCGCCGTGGCCGTCGGAAACCCAACCGATGTGCATCACCCCGTGCATGGTCTTGTTGGCGTACTCGGCGGCCCACTCGTCGTGTGTCTGGAAGACCGAGGTGAAGGGCGCCGTGTTGAGGTCGGGCCCCCGCGGCCCTTCGCGCAGGTCGTCCGGCAGCCGGTCGCGCAGCGTCCCCACCCGGCCGCCGACGCCCGAGTCCGGCTTGTCCCAGCCGAGCAGCGCGCCGAGCTTCCAGCGCACCGCGAAAAGGAAGCGGCCCACGGGGTTGCCGCCGTCCGGGCCGTCCTGGCCGTCCGCCATCTGCTGAACCAGGTGGTGCAGGTCGTCCGGGCCGCCCGGCGTAGGCAGCGCCCACAGATCCTCGAGCCGGAAGTCGCCGGTGATCTCGTGGATCCGCCAAGGGCGGGACGTGTGGTCAGTTGAGGGAAGGCGCAGATCACTCATGGCAGACCCTTATCTATACGGTGGCGTATAGATCGAGCATAGACCCATCTATACGGCTCCGTATACTTGGCCGGGGCAAGTGAAGGGGAGCCACGGCATGGGCGCGATCCGTACGCCACGGGACAAGTGGATCGAGGAGGGGCTGCGGGCGCTCGCCGCCGGCGGCCCCGAGGCTGTCCGGGTCGAGGTCCTCGCCCAGGCGCTCGGCGTCAGCAAGGGCGGTTTCTACGGCTACTTCCGTAACCGCGCCGCCCTGCTGGAGGAGATGCTCGACACCTGGGAGCGCGGGGTCACCGGCGATGTCATCGAGCGGATCGAGCGCGACGGAGGCGACGCCCGCGAGCGGCTCGGGCGTCTCTTCGACTTCGTCGGGTCGGGCGGGGCACCCGTGACCAGTGCCGGGGTCGAGCTTGCGATCCGCGACTGGGCCCGGCGCGACGAGGGCGTCGCGCGTTGCCTGCGCCGGGCCGACAACCGGCGCATGGACTATTTGCGCGAGCTCTACGGGGCCTTCTGCGCGGACGAGGGCGATGTCGAGGCCCGCTGCCTGATCACCTTCTCACTGCGCATCGGCGACCACCTCATCGCAGCCGACAACGGCCCGCGCAGCCGCACGGAAGTCCTCGCCGCGGTCAGGAGCCGGTTGTTGGGCTGAGAACTCGTGACACGTTCTTGTTGAGGTGTTCCGGTTGGGCGTGACCGGTGTGACGATTCGGCTGTTCGCGGTGCCGCGCCGCTGGGGCCGTGATGATCAGGGGGACAGGCGGACAGGCGGACGGTGGCTCGTCGCCGCACTGACCCGCTTCTGCGGTATTCACCTGGCTTCAACTTGCGTCCGACGGGACGTTCTCCGCCACCGGTGTATCGACAGACAGATCCTTCAAAACCCGAAGACACTCGCGCCGAAATGCCTGAGACGCAGGCTCATCTGCGCAGGCAGTCCCCGGCCTACGCGCGCCTGAGGCGATCCTGGTGACAACGACCCTGCCTACGGACGCGGACGCGGATTCCTGTCACTGAACTGGGAACGCGAGGCTCTGGCAGGTCCGGGGCGGGACGGTACCCTGCCCCGTTATGATCACCGCGCGCGAACTCAACCGGGCGACCCTCAGCCGTCAGTTGCTGCTGGAGCGTGAGCCGTTGACTGTTGTTGATGCGGTACGGCGCGTGGTTGCGCTTCAGGCACAGCACCCGGCTTCGCCGTATGTCGCGCTGTGGAATCGCATCACCGGTTTCGCTCCGGCCGAACTCGATGCCGCCTTCACCGGGCGTGCGGTGGTCAAGGCGACCCTGATGCGGATCACGCTGCATGCCGTGCATGCCGAGGACTATCCGGTCTTGCGCGCGGCGATGCAGCCCACTCTGTACGCCTCCCGGCTCGGTTTCCGCTTCGCCGAGGCGGGGCTGACCCCGGCGGACGCCGGCGAACTGGTACCGGAGCTGCTGGCCTTCGCCCGCCAGCCACGGACTTCGGCACAGATGCAGGAGTGGGTCGAGGAGCGGCTCGGTGCCGAGAAGAAGGACGGGGCGTGGTGGGGGCTGAAGGCTTACGCGCCACTGCACCATGCCCCGACAGGCGGGCCGTGGTCATTCGGCCTGCGGCCGTCCTTCGTCGCGGCGGGGCCCGGGATCGTCCCCACGGGGCGGGCAGTGGATCCACAGGCGCTGCAGACCCTGATTCTGCGCTACCTGGCAGGTTTTGGGCCTGCGTCGGTGGCCGACGTGGCGCAGTTCGCCATGGTGCAGCGGGCACCTGTCCGCCAGGCGCTGTGCGCTCTGGACGGCGCCATCGAGCAGGTCCAGGGGCCGGACGGCAACACGCTGTTCGACCTCCCGGCCGCCCCCCGGCCGTCCGCGGACACTCCCGCGCCGCCCCGGCTCATGGCGATGTGGGACAGCATTCTGCTTGCCTACGGCGACCGCAGCCGGGTGATACCCCCGGCCTATCGTCCCCTGGTGATCCGCAGGAACGGAGATGTACTGCCCACATTGCTGGTGGACGGCTATGTCGCCGGTGTATGGCGCCCGGTGGGAGGCGGCATCGAGGCCACGGCTTTCCATTCCCTGTCGCCTGCCACCTGGGACGGGCTGGCCGCGGAGGCCCAGTCCTTGAAGGCGTTCCTCGGCGACCGCGAGGCGGAGGTCTACAGCCGTTACCACCACTGGTGGGCGAAGCTCCCACAGACCGAGGTGCGGATGCTGTGACCAGCTGATGTGCCGCTCAGACTTCAGCGGTCCCGTCTCAGTAGCTGTTGTCTTTCCGGGCTTGAGGGCCGCGAGTTCGCTGGTGGGGCATAGGGTCGGCGGTCACGTGGGAGTTGTGGGCTGTCGTGTCGTCGTTCCTGCGGAGGTTGCGGATGTCGCTGGTCGTGGGACTGCCGGAACAGCACGAACTCTCCGCTCGGCGCCGGGTGGAGGAGTTGCGGGAGGAAGCCGACCGTATCCAGGCCGAGTTGGCCCTGACCGAGCTGGAGCGGAATGAGTGGGCCATCGCCCGATCGCGGGTCGGTGCGGTGCTCGTTCCGGAGAACGGCAACGTTGATGCGAAGGCCGCTCGGGATCTGCGGGATGCGGCGGGCTCCGGGGAGGCCCCGAACCCGAGGGGCACAGCTGCATTTCTGGTACGAGTGATGCGTCAATCGAGGCTCTGAAGCGGGTCGGCAGTGGCGGAGGCAAGGAGTGCTTGGAACTGTTCGGCCAGGCTGTGAGCGCTCGCTGCCTTGAAGAGATCGCTGCTGTACTCCAATCGGCCCGAGTAGTGCCCTGCCGCATGGGTGATGCTCAGAGACACGTCGAGCTTCGCCGTCGAGGTGTCGCCGTAGTCCGCGGTGGTCTGGCAGCCCGGCAAAACAAGCCCAGGCAGTTCTCCCTCCTGGTAGCCGAGCATGAGCTGGAAGAGCGGATTGAACGCAGGGTCCCGCACGGGGTTCAGTTCCTCGACCAGCATCTCGAACGGCAGGGCCTGATGGACGATCGCCCTGCGGCTCTCATCGCGCGCCCTGTGCACCAGTTCCTGGAAGGTCACTCCCTCCGGCACCTCCAGGCGGAGGACGGCGGTGTTCACGAACATGCCGATAAGCCGTTGGTGGCTCTCCCGCTGCCGGTTCGTGACGGGCGTGCCGATCACGGCCTCCGAGCCGCCGCCCCGCAGCCGGACCAGGGCCGCGAAGGCCGCCAGGAACACGGTGAACGGAGTCGCGCGACATGCCCTGGCCAGCGCGTTGATGCGTGTCCCCACCGACCGTTCGACAGCGAAGCGCACATGACCACCAGCGAAGCTGCGCGTGGACGGGCGGGGGAGATCGGGCGGGATGGTCACTGACGCGGGGACGTCGGCGAGCCGTTTGCGCCAGTAGTCCGATGCCGGTTGCAGCGACGGCCCGCCGAGCTGAGCCGCCTGTTCCTCGGCGAAGTCGGCGTACTGCTCCCGCAGTGGCGGCAGTTCGGGGACCGTACCCGCGTGCCAGGACCGGTAACAGGCCGACAGTTCGCTGTGCAATATGTGGAGCGACCAGCCGTCACAGGCGATGTGGTGCAATGTGAGGCAGAGCCAATGTCGGCCGGGCGCCAGCCGCAGCAGCAGTGGACGGATCATCGAGTCCGCGCCCAGGTCGAAGGGGCGGCGGGCCTCAGTGGCGGTCAGCCGTTCCGCTTCGGCTTGCGGATCCTCGTGGTCCGAGATGTCCAGGACGGGTATCCGTACCAGTTCCGCGGGCCGGACGACCTGTCGGAGTGCGCGGGACCGTAGCCGGTAGACCGTGCGCAGGACTTCGTGTCTGCGGACCACCTCGGTCAGCGAGCGTTCCAGCAGCGCGACGTCCAGGTCTCCGTCGATCCGGTGGATCAGGGGAACGATGTAGGCGGCGGATCCCGGACCGAGCCGGTCCAGGATCCACAGCCTTTGTTGTGCACGGGAGACGGCACGGTCATCCGTCATGGGAGACCTCGGCCGCCAACCGGATGACGGTTGGATCGTAGAGGAAGTCGCCGAGCGCTACCTCCGTGACGAATGTGTGGTTGACCTTGGACACCAGCCGCATGGCCAGCAGGGAGTTGCCGCCGAGCGCGAAGAAGTCGTCCGTGACCCCAATGGAGGCAAGCCCGAGCATCTCCGCGACGATCTCGGCGAGTTGTCGCTCCAGGTTGGTGCGTGGCGCGACAGCCTCGTCGACCGGGTTGTCGTCCGGCACCGGAGGCAGTGCTGCCCTGTCGACCTTGCCGCTGGTCGTCAGGGGCAGTCCGGCAGAGAACACATAGACGGCGGGGATCATCCACTCGGGCAGCCGACCGACGAGGAACTCGCGCATCCCGGCGGGTGTCGTCCCTGGCGCGATGGGCACAACATGAGCCACCAGCCGCCGTGTGCCGGTGGTCTCGTCCACGGCCACAGCCAGCTGCCTGATGTCCGGATGCTGGCCAAGCACTGCTTCCACTTCGCCCAGCTCCACCCGGTAGCCCCGGATCTTGACCTGGTTGTCGACCCGGCCCAGGAACTCGAGCACCCCGTCCGCACGTTGCCGCACCATGTCCCCGGTGCGGTACATGCGTGCGTCCTCCCCCTGGGTGAAGGGGTCGGGCAGGAAGCGCTCCTCGGTCTCCTTGGGCCGTCCCGCATACCCCCTGGCCACTCCCGGACCGCCGATGAACAGTTCCCCGGCTGTCCCGTCCGGGACCGGTTTCAGGTCCGCGTCCAGCACATAGCACGAGGTGTTCGCGATGGGCTTGCCGATCGGCACGGACGAGGCGTCCGCCGGGACCGAGTCGATCAGCCCGCAGACCGCGAAGGTCGTGGTCTCCGTCGGGCCGTAGCCGTTCACCAAGCGTGCCGGGCGGACGGGCCACTCGCTTTCGACCAATTGACGCGCCCGGGAGACGCTGACCGCATCTCCTCCGACCAGTAGGTTCCTGAGGCCGGCAAAACTGTCGGGCTTGTCGGCCATCACCTCGGTGAAAAGCGCCGAGGTGAGGAACATCGTGGTGACGCGGTGGGCAGTCACTGCCTGACCCAGCCCGCCGGGGGTCAGGATCGCATCAGTCGGGATCACACACAGCGTGCCGCCGTGCAGCAGCGCCCCCCAGACTTCGAAGGTGAAGGCGTCGAACGACGGGTCGGCCACCTGAGCGATCCGCTCATCGGGTCCGAAGTCGACATAGTCGGTGTCGCAGATCAGACGCAGCACTGAGCGGTGCTCGACCATGACACCCTTGGGCCGGCCGGTCGACCCCGAGGTGAAGAGCACGTACGCGAGCGCACGGGAGTCCACTCTCACCGGTGGATTGTGTGCCGGACCGTCCGCTGTCGCCTCGTGCACCTCGTCCCGTGTCACCACCACCGACACATCCGCGTCGGTCAGCATGTCCCGTTGGCGCTCCCGGGGGTCCCTGGGGCTGATGGGCACATAGGCACCTCCGGCCTTCAGTACCGCGAGGACGGCGGTGACCAGTTCGTGGCCGCGGTCCAGCAGCACCCCGACTCGCGCCTCGGTGCCCACGCCCCGAGTGTGCAGCCAGTGCGCGAGTCGGTTCGACCGCTCGTCCAACTCCGCATACGTGATGGAGTGTTCTCCGTCGACGACGGCGATGGCGTTCGGACGCGCTTCCACCTGCTGGGCGAAGAGCTCAGGAAGGGACGAGTCGGCCGGAAAGGGTGTCGTGGGGCCCCACAGTGTGCCCAATTCGATTCCTCCAGTTGCTGATTCGGGGGCGTCAGGCGGCTGGGCCGCCCGTCTGTCTGTCGTTCGCGTGGGGCCATTGCGCGCCATTGACTGTCGAGCGTGAAGCCCGAGGCTTGCCCGAAGACGAAGGAGGTACCTGCCTGCTCTTCGGGGCACCGTCCAACACGGCCATCGCGGCGCCGGTCGTCGCCGGGCGGTGGAGCAGGACGAAGGCGACGCCCGGCGACGCCATGGGTTCAGGGATGTCCGCCATCCAGGCTCTCTCCGGCGAGCGCCCGGAGCGCACCCCGGTCCGTCTTGCCATTGGAATTGAGCGGGAGCGTCTCCAGGTGCAGGAAGCGGCGGGGTACCAGGTGAATCGGCAGGGTCGTGCGCAGGGCGCGCAACAGGTCGCGTCGGGGGACCGGCTGCCCCGTGTAGCAGGCGACCAGCTCGCTGACGCCGTCCCGGCCGGCGACGACCACGACGGCGTCGTGTACTTGGGGCAGCTGTCGCAGTGCCGTTTCCACATCGCCGGGTTCCACCCGGACGCCCCTGATCTTCACCTGGTCGTCCAGGCGCCCCAGGTGGACCAGTTGCCCGCCCTCGATGCGGACCCTGTCTCCGGTGCGGAAGTAGTGCTCGGGGCCCGGTTGGCCGGCGCCGGTGTGGTCCAGGAAGCGGCCCGCGTCGTCCTGTGGGTCCAGATAACCGTCGAATCGCTGGGCTCCGCGGACGCACAACTCACCTGTGTCCTCGATGATCAGGGACTCCAGGTGGTCGAAGACGCGGCCGATGGGAACGGTGTCGTTGGAGGTGCTCGGCCATTGCGACGGATCCCGGGGCAACCGGAACGTGGAGCAGCCGACGGCGACTTCGCTGGGCCCGTAGCTATTGTCGATGAGGGAGTCCGGTGCCACCGCGTGCCATGTTCGTGCCTGGCCGTACGTGAACTGTTCGCCGCCGAAATGGCTGTAGCGCAGCGTGTTCGTCCGTCCGGTGGGCAGTTGACCGAGCTGGGCGCTCACCGACACGGCCGAGGGGACGGAGAACCAGTGCGTGAGTTCCCGGCGTGCCAGGTACTCGGCCGGGCTGAACATCTCGGACCGGTTCGGCACCACCAGTACTGCTCCGCCGCCCCAGGTGACGAAGAGGTCGTAGACGGAGGGGTCGAAGGTCAGGTCGAAGGTGTGCGACATGCGGCACCCCGGACCGACCTCGTACCGCGCGATGCTGTGCTCGACGAAGGGCAGCACGTGGCGGTGCCTGATCGGTATGCCTTTGGGGCGCCCGGTCGTGCCCGAGGTGAACAGCATGTAGGCCGGCCGATCGGGATCCATGTCGTACGGCGGAAGGTGGCCGCTCGGTGCCGCGGCCAGTACGTCCTCGTCGGTCAGCAGCCCGACGGGAAGGCCGTCCGCCCACCCTTGTTCGTCCCGCTTCCAAAGGGCCGCATCGGCCACCACGACGTCCACGTCGGCCAGTTCGCGGACGCGCCGGTTGCGGGCGGCGGGAAAGTCGGGATGGAACGGTACGACCGCCGCGCCGAGGCGGAGTGCGGCCAGGTAGCCGGCGAAGGCCACCGTGCTGCGGGTGGCGAACAGTCCGACCCGCGCGACCGGAGGGTGTGCGTCTCGGATCTGTTCCGCGACCGCTTCCGCAGCGTTCCTCACCTGACGGTACGTCAGAGTTTTGTCCGGCAGTTCGACAGCGGGAGCGTCCGGTTGACGGTCAGCGGTGTCGGCGAACAGTTGGTAGAGGGTGCTGCTCATAGGTCCGCCACGAGGAGTTGCACCTGGGCGCGCACAGTGGGGTGTTGGAACAGATCCGTTGCCTGCACGCTGTGGTTGGTCAGCTCGTCCAGCTGTTCCCACAGCAGCACCAGCAGCAGAGAGTTGCCGCCGGCATCGAAGAAACCCTGATCGAGTGGTACGTCTTCCGTGTCGATGCCCAGCGTCTCGGCCCACGCGCCGCGCACCGCTTCGAGCAGGTCGTCCTCGTCGGTCACCTCAGGCCCTGCCTCTCGTTCAGGGCTGACACCAGCGCCCGCGGGTTCACGGTCACCGCGGTGAGCAGCCTCTCGTACTGGCCGGCCACCCGCTCGATGGTCTCGGCGTCGAACAGGTCCTGGTCGTACTCCCAGATGAACTCGATGTCCCCGGACTCCTGTGCCCCGCCGTGCCCGATCGCCTGTTCGGCACGGGGTATCGCGATGACACTCAGGTCGAACTTGGCGCTGCCGTTCGTGACACCCGGCGTCACCTCGGCTTTGAGACCCGGCATCCGTACGGTGCCCAGCGGTGCGTCGTGGAAGGCGAACAGCACCTCGCACAGCGCTTGCCGGCCAGGAATCCGGGGCGGACGCAGTGCTGCGACCACGTGGTCGAACGGGATGTCCTGGTGCTGCAGCGCGCCGAGGGTGGTCGTGCGCACCCGGTCGAGCAGTTCGCCGAAGTCCGGATCGCCGCGGAGATCAGCGCGCAGCGCCACGGTGTTGACCACCATGCCGAGCAGCCGCTCGGTCTCGGGCCGGCTGCGGCCCGCGATGCCCGATGCGACACAGAAGTCGTTCATACCCGACCAGCCGTGCAGGAGTACCTCGAAGGCGGCGAGCATCACCGTGAACAGGGAGACCCGCTCGCTCCGGGCCAGCGCACGGACCTGGTCGGCGAGGTGCGCCGGGACGGTGAACCGGGGGGCGTCACCCACGAACCGGCGTGCCGCGGTACGGGGGCGGTCCGTGGGCAGATCGAGGAAGTAGGGGACCCCACTGAGCTGCCTCGTCCAGTACGCGAGCTGCTTCTCGGCGTCCGGTCCCGCCAGCCAGGTCCGCTGCCAGGCCGCGAAGTCGGCGAACTGGAGCTCTGGTTCGGGCAGCGGAGACACCCTGTCTGAGGCGTATGCCTCGTAGAGGGCGCACAGTTCCTCGACGAAGACGTTGAAGGCCCAGCCATCGTGGATCAGGTGGTGTTCCAGGTGGAGCAGAATGTGTCGGTCGGAGGCCACGCGCAGCAGTCGCCAGTGCACCAGGGGCAGACGCCCCACCGGGATGTTCTCGGCGATCGCCTCACGGATCGCCTCCTCCGCCGCCGCGTCGGGGTCCGGTGCGTCCCGTAAATCCTCGACGGGCAAGGGGACTTGGAACGGCGGGTGCACAACCTGCGCGGGTCCCTCGGGCCCATCGGTGAAGGTCGTGCGGTAGATCTCGTGCCGACGGACCACTTCGGTCAGAACTGCCGCGAGGGCGTCGGCATCGAGCGCTCCGACCAGCTTGATCTCTGCCTGGAACTGGTAGGCGCGGATGCCCGGATGGAGTTGCAGGACGAACCACAGCCGCTCCTGTGAGGAGGACAGTGGTAGGTACCCGTCCCGTGGCACGGGGCGGATCTCCGACGAGTGCATGGTTCCATCGCTCATCTGCAGCCCCCTCAGCCCGCATGCCATGATCAATTTAGAGGCGAACCCTCGCTCGCTGTCAATGGTGACTTCGTGCGCATGACACAAACACAGGGAATGCCTATCGTGGGACGTCAACGTCGAGGAAGGGCGGTAGTGATGACCGTGGCTGCTTGGTGAACCGCGGAAGCTTGTGGCGTTCACCGGACTTCCTACGGCTGTGGGCTGCCCAGTCGATCAGCGAGACCGGAACGCAGATCGGCCAGCTCGCGGTCCCGTTGCTAGCCATCGGCGCCCTGCACGTCTCCGCCACCGAGCTCGGCTTCCTGACCAGTGCTCGCATGCTGCCGTTCATCGTGCTCGCCCTGCCGGCCGGGGCGATGCTGGACCGGATGCGGCGGCTTCCCGTCATGATCGGTTCCGACATCGCCCGCGCGCTGCTGCTGGCAGGCGTGCCCGTGGCGTACGCCCTGGGCATGCTTACGCTGGCCCAGCTCTATGTGGCCGTCCTCCTCGTCGGCGCCTTCACCGTGACGTTCGACGTTTCTTATCAGAGCTATCTGCCCGCGCTGGTGCGGCGGGAGGAACTGGCGGACGCCAACGCCAAGCTGACTGTGAGCAGTTCGGCCGCCGAGATGGCGGGACCGGCCGTGGCCGGCCTCCTGGCCGGTGTCGTCGGCGCCGCCGCGACGGTGCTGCTGGACGCGCTCAGCTTCCTCGCCTCGGGCCTGCTGTGCCGAGCGATCCGGCGCCCCGAGCCCGAGCCCGAGCGCGCGGACCCCGGCACGCCCAGGTCGCTGAGCAAGGAGATCGGCGAAGGCCTCGGCTTCATCCTGCGGCAGCGCGTGCTCCGCGCGGTCGCGGCCTGCGCCAGTCTGCTCAATCTGAGCTATGCGATGCTCACCGTGCTGCTGACGCTCTACATGGTGCGGTCGCTCGACTACTCCTCTGCGAAGGTCGGTGTCGTCTTCTCGGTCGGTGGCGTGGGGCTGGTGGCCGGGGCGATGTGCGCCAGCCGTCTCATCGAGCGTCTGGGATACGGCCGTTCGATCATGTCCGGCGTCGTACTGTGCGCGGCTGGCCTGGCTTTGATGCCCGCCGCGTCGCCGGCGTTGTCCTTTCCGTTCCTCGCCGGCGGGTACTTTGTGTTCGGCTTCGGTGCGCCACTCTTCAACATTGCTCAGGTGACGCTGCGTCAAGCCATCACGCCCGACCGGCTGCAAGGGCGCATGAACGCCTCCATACGGTTCGTTATCTGGAGCACGATCGCGGTCGGCGGCCCCCTCGCGGGCTTCCTCGCCGAGACCGTTGGGATGCGGAGCGCCATCGCCACCGGCGCGGTGATCGGTGTCCTCGCCTGGCTTCCCCTCCTGGGATCGTCGGTCCTGTCCCTTCGTCGGCTGCCCGAGGAACCCGCGAAGGTCTGACGCCCTCATTCCTGGCGTAGTCCATGCCAGTCGATCTCCAGTCCCGCGGTCCACAGCTGTCCCACCGCGGCGAGCAGAAGCTCCTGTTCTGTGCGGCTCTCGAACTGACCCGGCAGGGTCTGGACGACGGGTGCCGCCGCGTCGGCCGGGCGGCTCGGGTGCTGCAGCGCGAGTCGCGACAGGGTCTGCCCTGGGCCCAGCTCGACTAGGAGCGGGTCGGCGAGCCGCCAGAGCTCGGCCACCCCGTCGGCGAACCGTATGGTCCGGCTCAGGTGCCGCGCCCAGTAGGCAGGACTGGTCGCCTCCTCCTCGCGCAGCCATGTCCCGGTCACGTTCGACAGCACGGGGATGTCCGGCGGTCGGAGCGGGAGCGTGCTGAGCAACTCCTCCAGCGGGCCGGTCACTGGTTCCGTCATCGTCGAGTGGAAGGCGTGCGAGGTCGCGAGACGTCGGCAGGCAACCCCGGCGGCGGTCAGCCGCCGAGCAGTCTTCTCGATGGCCTCGACCGGTCCGGAGAGCACGCTCTGTTCGGGCCCGTTCAGTGCGGCGAGCGAGACCTGACCGCCCACATACGGGGCCACCGCTCCGGGACCGGCCACCACGGCGAGCATCGCGCCCGTCGGCAGCTCGTCCACCAGCTGGGCACGGCGGGTGACCAACCGCAGGGCATCCTCGAGAGGGAAGACCCCGGCGACACATGCGGCGGCATACTCGCCGACGCTGTAGCCGGCCACGGCGGATGGCTGCGCTCCCAACGTGCCCAGGGCGCGGGCCAGCGCGTACTGCAAGGTGAACATCAGGGGCTGCGCCACCACCGTACGGTGGATCTCCTGAGTCGTCTCTCGTTGGTCGAAGAGCGCGGCCAGGTCGGGGCGGCCGTCGCCGGGGCCCGCGGACGTCTCCGGCGGGAACAGCACGGCACGCAGGTCCAGGTCGTGCTCGGCGGCGAGGAACCCGAAGCACCGGTCGAGTTCGCGCCGGAACTCCGGCAGGCGCCGGTAGAGTCCGGCGCCCAGCCGCGGGTACTGGTCCCCGACTCCGGAGAAGAGGAACACACGGGATGTACGGGTGCCCGGGCCGCCGGTGAACACCCGGCGCGGGTCACGCTTCCGCAGCCGTCGAGCCGCCTCGGCCGCCGTGCCCGCCGCGATCGCGCGCCGCACGGAGCCCACTGGCACCTGCGCGTCCGGTAGCTCCGGTAGCTCCGGAAGCTCCGGAAGCTCCGTGAACCCCGTGTCGCCGAGGCTCTCCAGCCGTGTCGCGAGTTCGTCGGTCGCTCGCTCCAGCGCCGCGGACGTGGGCGCGGACAGGGTCAGCAGCCGAGGCCGAGAGGTCTGTCCGCTCATAGCGCCACTGCCGTCCTGACGGCTGTGGGCCAGCCCTCGGGGTCGACCCCGTGCCGGCACAGGAACGCAAAAGCGAGCCGCTCCAGGCCGAAGCCGGCGCAGCCGGTGAAGACGGGCTCGCCGACGGCGTCGAGGATCCCGAAGGACCTCCCGAAGAACTGTTCGTGGTAGTTGAACGAGGCAACCGAGACGTCACGTGGCCTGTCTTCAGAGCCTACCGAGCCGCCCTCGGCCTCCTCGTCCAGTGGCAGCCGCAGTTCGTACTTCTGCTCCAGCAGGCGTTGCGACCAGGTGCGTGCCGCGGTGCCCTCGTTGAGGAAGAACGGATCGCTGGCGACCTCGCACCGGCCGCCCAGCCCGAGGGACTCCATCAGGGCGTAGACCCTTTCCATCAGCCGGGTGCGGGAACTGAGCACGAACTCCGGCGAGCCGAGGAACACGATCTCCCGGATGGTGAAATCCCATAGCCGTTCCAGGGAGCGGCGATACCGCGACTCGTGCCGGAACGACTTCCCGCAGGCGGTCACTACCAGCGAAGGAGCCGGCAGCGTGCGGTCCGCGAACTGGTGGTAGGTGTGGAAGCACATGGTCGGCGGCAGACAGTGATCGAATCCGCCGCCCTGCTCGCGCAGCGCCTCGGACAGATCGCCGCTCTCCGCGAGGGAGTCGAGGAACCCCTGATAGCTGTCGACGTCGCCATGCAGTCTGGAGACGAACATCAGCAGCTGCGGAAAGGACTCGGCATAGCCGGTGCGCCGCAGCGCGTCCGCTGTCATCAGGGTCGGATAGCGGTACTCCCGCGCTCCGAACTCCGCCATGACCAGGGCTCGTATCTCGCCGTCCAGGTGGTCCATCAGCGACAGGACGGGCTCGCCCAGGGCGATCTGTCCCTCACCGAGTTCCGTGGCGGCTCCCCGGGCCAGCAAGTCGTCGAAGGCGTACCGTGCCGTTCCCGGGGTGGCGGCCCGCCAGACCACCTTGGGTTCGACGTGTCGCTGGCCGAGCACGTCGTTCGTCACGACGACATGCAGTTTTCGGGCGAGTTCAACGGGGTCGACCGGGCTGGACGTCTCCGTGATCATGTCCACGCCTGTGATCTCGTCTCCGGAGCGGATCAGGGAGAAGCCGGTGATCGCGTCCGAGACGAAGTAGACCCGCTTGGCCAGCTCGTCGGCGAGCGCCGAGGGCACCGGAGTGGTGAGCGGAATCCTGGTCACTGCGCCCCGCCTCCGGACAACGCCCCGCGCACGCCCAGCAGTTCGGCGAGAATCCCGCGTTGCACCGCGTTGGTCCCGGCGTAGATGGGGCCGCCGAGTGCGTCGCGCAACTCCCGCTCGATCCCGTCATCGGTGAGGTATCCGCGCGCTCCGTGCACCTCGACCGCTCCCATCGCTGTCTGCACCAGGCTCTCACTGATGAAAATCTTGGCCATCGTGGCCTCCAGCAACGCCAGCCGGCCCTCTCGCTTCAGCCAGCCCACGCGGTACAGCAGCATCCGGGCCAGCTCCAGCCGGATCTTCATGTCCGCGATCGGGTGCGAGACCGCCTGGAAGGCGCCGATCGGGCGCCCGAACTGGTGCCGGGAGTTGGCGTGCCGCACCGAGGTCTCCAGCAGTCGTTCCATGGCCCCCACCTGGGAGGCGAACATGAAGGACCGCTCCCACTCGATGGACGAGGTGAAGACCGAGTAGCCGGCACCCTCCCGCCCCAGCAGGTTGTCCGCCGACACCGGAGTGCCGTCGAACTCGACGACACCCATCGGTGTGGTCCGCAGCCCCATCTTCGGCAGTTCGCACTTCTTGACGACACCGGGCATGTCGCTGGTGACGATGAACGCGGACAGCTGATTCTGCGCCCTTCCCTCGTCGCCGGTCCGGGCGAGGGTGACGAAGACGTCGGCGACCGGGCCGTTGCTGATGAAGCACTTGGTTCCGTGCAGCCGGTACCCGTCTCCGTCGCGGCGCGCTGTGGTGGTCAGACCGAGGAGGTCCGACCCCGCTTCGGGTTCCGACAGGGCCTGGGCCCCGATGAGTGTGCCCGCGCACAGGGAGGGGAGGTAGCGCTGCTTCTGCTCCTCCGTGCCGTGCAGCAGCACATGGATCGCGCAGCCCCAGAGGTGGTTGTTGATGGCGAACACCAGGCCGTTGTCCCGGCATCCGTAGCCGAGCGCCTCCAGGGCAACCATGGTGGTCAGCGGGTCGAGGCCGCGCCCCCCGTACTCCTCGGGCACCGGCCAGCCGAGCACCCCGAACTCCGCGCACCGGCGCCAGTCCTCCGCGGGAAATCGGGCGTCATGGTCGTCCGCGGCTGCTTCCCGGCCGAGTTCCTTCTGGGCGAAGGAGATGACCTCTTTGCGGAGCCGGCGTTGCTCGGCGGTCAGTTCGAAGTCCACGCGCCGCCTCCGGCCAGGGTGCGCTTGCCGTCCACGAAGGCGGCGATGGCATCGATCGTTGAGAAATTCGCGAAGTCGAGGTCCTTGCCTACGAGTTGGAGGTCGAAGGTCCGCTCGATCCACATGACGAGCTGTACGGCGAACAGCGAGTTCACGTATCCGCTTGCGAAGAGATCCTCGTCGTCGTCCACCGGCACGCCCTGCATGTTCGTGGAGATGAACTCGCGTATCAGGTGCTTGTCGTCTTCAGCCATGTCACCGGACCCCCGACTCGTTGGAGCGTTCATAGGAATGGAAGCCCTGCCCGGTCTTCCTGCCGTGCAGACCGACGTCGACCAGCCTCCGAAGTAGAGGGCACGGACGGTACTTGGGGTCGTTGAAGTCGCCGTACAGGACCTCGAGGGACAGCAGCACGGTGTCCAGTCCGATGAGGTCCGCGGTCTCCAACGGGCCCATCGCGTGCCCGAAGCACTCTTTGAACAGCCGGTCGATGTCCGCTGCCGAGGAGACACCCTCGTGGAGGACGAAGATCGCCTCATTGAGCGTGAGCATCAACACCCGGTTGGTCACGAATCCCGACGAGTCGGCCACCACGATGTGTCGCCTGCCGACGTCGTCCAGCAGTGCCTGGGTACGGGCCAAGGTCTCGTCCGAGGTGTGGTGGCCGCGGATCACCTCGACCGTGGGCTTGAGGTGGGCCGGGTTCATGAAGTGAGTGCCGATCACACGGTCTGCCCTGCTGGTGGCCGCCGCGACGCGGGTGATGGGAATCGCGGACGTGTTGACGCCGAAGGGCACCTTGGGCGGGCACAGTGTGTCGAGCTCCTCGTAGAGCGGGCGCTTGACATCCCATCGTTCCGTGACGTTCTCGACGAGGTAGTCCACGTGACGCAGCTGCTTGAGATCGGTGGTGAACAGGATGCGCCCGGTGACTTGCTCCGGCGGTCGCTCCGGTGTCCCCGGCCGGACGAGCGGCGCGAGCCGTATGTTCCTGCTGATGTCGGCCAGCGCGTTCTCGAGGATGTGATCTGCCACGTCCACGAGCACGACCTCATGGCCGTGCTCGGCGAAGAGCTGCGCGACACCGGTGCCCATGGTGCCGGCGCCCACGACGCCTATTCGGTCCACTCGGGGTCTCCTTTCATCGTGAATTCGTGAAGGTCGTCGTGCGGTTGCGCAGACGATCACTGCGAAGTCGTGGAGACAGCCGTTCGCAGGGCACGCATTGCCTCCTGCCGCCCGTCGCGGAAGTAGAAGTGGCCCCCGGGCAGGAGCTCGACCTCCGTGGGACCGCGGGTGTACGCGGCCCAGTCGCCGGCTCGGGGCGTCCACGGCTCCTCGGTACCCGCGAAGACCGTGACCGGGCAGTCGAGTGGGCTGTCGTCCGGCTCGTGCCGGTACCTCTCCAAAAGGGTGAAGTCGGCCCGAAAACAGTCGAGTACGTGGGCTCTCAGGTCTGGGTCGCCACGCAGGTGATCCAGGGACTCGCCCCAGCTCCGCTCGATCTCGGCGAGCAGCTCGTCGTCCGCCAGAGCGTGCACCGGCGGGCGGGCGGGCGGCATGAGGGGCGGGGCCGGGCAGGACGACACGATCAGCCGGTGCGGCTGTGCGTGACCCCGTCGGCGCAGCTCCTTTGCGGTCTCGAAGGCCATCAGCGCCCCGAGGCTGTGGCCAAAGAGCACGAACGGCCCGTCGAAGGAGACGGCCGACACCAGGGCGTCCACCAGCGGTTCCATGCGAGTGAACGGCGGCTCGGCCCGGCGGGTGGTGCGGCCGGGCAGATGCACTCCCCAGACCTGTACGTCGGGCAGGTCGTCCGACCAACGCACGTACTCGCCTGGTGATCCGCCGGCGTGCGGAAAGCAGTAGAGGGAGGCCCTGGCGTCCGCACGCCGGTGCCGACGGACGGTCCAACGCGTCATCGCGTACCCTCCGCGGTCATACGGTCATCGATCAGGGTGGCGAGTGCGACGGCGGTGGGAGCCTCGAAGAGGTTCCGGGGCACGAGGTCGACCGGGAAGACCTCGCGCACCTGCGCCACGAACCGGGCGGCCATGAGGGAGTCGCCCCCGAGGTCGAAGAAGCTCTCGTCCGGCTCGATGTCCGGGAGTTCGAGGAACTCGGAGAACAGAGCGGTGATCACGTCCAGGGTCTTGGCTTCCGGGGACGGGGCAGTGGGTGCGGGGATGATCGCGGAGGCGGCGTGACTGAGGGAGGGCTCGTCCACCTCCACGATGTACCGCCGCCGTTCGAAGGGATAGGTGGGGAGGGCGACTCGTCGAGACCGCCCTTCGTGTACCGCCGACCAGTCGATTCGCGCGCCGGTCAACCAGAGGTCTCCGAGCATGCGCAATGCGGTCTGTTCATCGGCCGGGGGGCCTCCGGCCTCCACATCCAGCACCACGCGTCGCGTGTCGTCCGGCAGCGCGGTGGGCACCTCGTGGGCCGTCCTCGACTGCTGCCGCAGGCACGCGGCCCAATAGGCCGGGTCTGTGACCTGGGCGGACGATACCCGCTTCATGTCGCCCGTCCAGAGGGGCATCGCGGGTGCACGCGGGCCGATCCGCCGGATCAGTTGCTCCAGTGCTACGGCCTCAGGCTCCCGGAACGCCATCACCGCCAGCCTGGCCGCCTCGGTCGGCTCGAACACCCCGGCCACGGCCGCCGCCACGAGCGCCGTGAAGCCCTCGCCCACAGCCCCGGCCGGCTCGACGCCCCATCGCGACCACATGCGTGCAGAGGCGTACCAGCCGGCGAAGGCGATCAAGGTGCCGGAATCGTCGGTGCCCGTGGAGGACGTCATGTCAGTGCTTGTCGAACGCACGGAATGCCCGGGCTGGATCGTGTCGTCCCCAACTCGGAGGGAAGCGGCCAGGGCCTGGAACTCGGCCCGGGCACCGCAGTCGTCGACAGAGCGGCGGAACACCGGCTCGACCTCGTACAGGCGTGCCCATCTAGCATGCTCCATACGGGAGTCGACTCCCGGAAAACGGAAGATCAGTGGCCGGGAGCCAGTCTCCTGGGGGGCGGTGACGCATCTGTCCGACTGCTCTCCGGCCAGTACCCGTACCGCGTCCGCGGCCCCGTCGACGAGCGCGAACCTCCGGTACCCGTGCTCCCGGCGTCCGGTCTGCAGGGTCCAGGCCACGTCGGCGAGCGGGGTTCTCGGATTCGCGCGCAGGTGCTCGGCGAGGCGGTCCGTGGCGGCGGTCAGGGCGGCGGGGGTCCTTGCCGACAGAGGCAGCAGCTGCCAGGAGGACGGTTGCGGGCAGAGATGTCCTGGCCGCGGTGCCTGTTCCAGGACGACATGCGCGTTGTTTCCGCCCACGCTGAACGCGCTGACCCCCGCGCGTAGGGGCGCCTCCTGCGCCTTCCATTCCTGCGGCTGTGTGATCACCCGAAACGGGCTCGCCTCGAAGTCGATCTGCGGGTTGGGCGTCGCGAAATGCAGACTGGGCGGAATGACGCCGTGCTTCAGTGCGAGGACCGTCTTGATCAACCCCGCGATTCCCGCGGCCGCATCGGTGTGTCCGATATTGGTCTTCACCGAACCGACCCCGCAGAATCCGCGTTCATCGGTGGTGCGGCGGAAAGCCTTGGTGAGTGCGGCGATCTCCACCGGGTCGCCGAGCGGTGTACCCGTCCCGTGAGTCTCCACATAAGTGCAGGACCGCGCGTCCACCCCTGCGGCACGCTGTGCGCTCGCGATCACCGAGGCCTGCCCGTCGACGCCGGGCGCGGTGAAACCGATGCCGCCACCGCCGTCGTTGTTCACGGCGGATCCACGAATCACCGCATCCACCCGGTCGCCGTCGGCCACCGCCTCCGCCAGACGTTTCAGTACGACGACGCCTGCTCCGTCCCCGCCCACGATCCCGCGGGCGTCGGTGTCGAAGGCCCTGCAGACGCCGTCCGGTGACAGAATCCCCACTTCGTCGGAGGAGTCCAGCGTCGACGGGACACGTACCGTGACACCCCCGGCCAGAGCGAGATCGCAGTCCCCGTTCAGCAGACCCTGTATCGCCAGGTGGACGGCGACCAGTGAGGTGGCGCAGGCAGCCTGCACCGCGACGGCGGGACCGCGCAGACCAAGCTTGTGGGCGACCCGGCTGCACAGGAAGTCGGGCCCGTTGGCCACCCGGATCTCCCAGTCGGATATCGAGGACAGCTGCGCCCGCCCTGCCTTGAGGATCTGCGCGTATGCGTTCTCCCCGGCACCCGCATAAACGCCGACGGCACCGGAGTGGCGGACAGGGTCACAGCCGGCGTTCTCGAGTGCCTCCACGGCGCACTCCAGGAAAATCCGCTGCTGCGGGTTGATGACCCGGGCCTCCCGAGGCGAGATGCCGAAGTAGTCGGCGTCGAACCACTCGGGGTCCTCCAGCAGGCCTCGCGCTGCCACTCCCTGCGGTCCGGTGAGGCGGGTGATCGAGTCCGTGCCGTTGAGCAGGTTGTGCCAGAACGCTTCCGGGTCACGCGCCCCGGGGAAGCGGCAGGCCAGGCCGATGACGGCTATGTGCGTGGCTCCGTCGGCCGACTGTCGGGCATCGGCCGTGCTCACCGCGGTAGTTGTCACTGGTCACCAACCTTCTGTCGTGCGGGATTGAAGCCCGATGAAGTCGGACATACCGTCTGGCCGGTCAGGCAACGGCAGGACTGAGCCGCCAGGCACCGGATATGTGGAGGACGGCCAACCGGGCCCGGTCGCTGTCCACTGTCGCGGAGGCGGGAGAGACGAGGTCCTGGCTCACGCCTCGCGAAACTCGTAGAGGGTGTAGTCCACGTTCGTATCGCCGCCCGATGTCTCAACACCAGGCACGCTGATGGGAAGGCTGAACACTTCCCGCTGGTACACCGAACCTGTAAATCCCGCCGTCGTGGCCAGATCCATCAGGCGTGCACTGTTGCCCAGGGTGTCGCTGAAGCCGAGGAACAGCCGGGCGCCGTCGGTCATGTATCGGTGTGCTTCGGCAAAGTACCTCTGGTGCATCGCATAGTCGGCGTCGAAGACGGCGTAGTCGAGCTGACTCTCGTACAAATGGTCGGTCGGTGCCTCGGCGAAGGGGGAATTCCAGTAGATCAGATCGAACCCATTGGACGAACCGAGCTCCGAGAAGAGGTCGCTCCTCAGGATCGTGATGCGTTCACTCACGCCGTGCCGAACAGCGTTCAGCCTGGAATTTTCCACGGCTGCCGGACTGATGTCGAGGGCGCATACCCGAGAGCAGCCTTGCAGTGCGGCGGTGACAGCCGTCACCCCTGTCCCGCAGCCCACTTCGAGGAAAGTATCGGCTTCCTTGTACGGCAGCCAGGAAGTGAACAGTCGGGTCGCAATCGCGTTTCCCGGCCACACATCGGGAAGGAGGCTCCACTCTCGGTCCAGGGCGGTAAAGGTGTCCTGCGGGGAACGCTCCCTGTACCGAGCCAGGTCCCAACGTCCCACCTGATAGCCGAACTTACGCAACGCATGCCCTCCTGGCGTGACCGGTCAGGACGGGCAGTCGTACCCGCCGACTTGGTTGGGGGAACGATACGTCATCCATGATCAGTTGTGAGGGGCAGCGATGGCGCCGTGAGTGACGTTTCCCGGCTTTGATGGCAGAATCGCCACCTTCCAAGAAGTGGAACTATCAAGTCCGGAAAGGGGCGCTCTGAATCGCCCCGGTTCGAATGGCGACGCCGGACCGTCCCGATTTGGGTGGAGCCGAGCCACTTGGTTTCACGCTACCGGCAGGTCCGGAGTTTGTACTTCACCGGCTGAGTAGCTGTTGTCTTTCCGGGCTTGAGGGCTGCGTTCTCGCTGGTGGGGCATAAGGTCGGCGGTTCCGTGGGAGTGGTGGGCTGTCGTGTCGTCGTTCCTGCGGAGGTTGCGGATGTCGCTGGTCGTGGGACTGCTGGAACAGCACGAACTCTCCGCTCGGCGTCGGGTGGAGGAGTTGCGGGAGGAAGCCGACGGCATCCAGGCCGAGTTGGCCCTGTCCGAGCTGGAGTGGAATGAGTGGGCCATCGCCCGCTCGCGGGTCGGCGCGGTGCTCGTTCCGGAGAACGGCAACGCTGATGCGAGGGCCGCTCGGGATCTGCGGGATGCGGCGAAGCCGGAAACGCGGGTTCCAGTGTGGCGTGAAGGGCTGGGCTGGGTGATGCTGTCGGTCGACTACCAGCGCATTCTGCAGGCGCTGACGGACCGTCATGACCTCCGCCAAGGGCCGCTGACCTGCCAGGAGATGGCCGCGGTGTTCGGCATGGACGTGGTGCCGGCAACGGTCGAGGCGCTGCGGTCGAAGGCGACACGTCTGGTGGCCCGCGGCTGGCTCGCCGAGTCCGCGGCCCGGCCGGCTCATGCTTCCCGACCCCGTCGCCTCGCGGCCAGGCGATGGCTCATGAGGAGCGTCATCGACCAGTAGAGCATCGCCTCGGCGCTCGTGGTGCGGCGCTCGAAGTCGCGCACCAGGCGGCGACTTGCATCAGGTGGGCGAAGAACCGCTTGACGATCCACCGCTTGGGCACCTCCACGAACCCCTTCTTTCCGTCGCTGCGCTTGACGATCGCCAGGACCAGCCCCAGCGCGGCCAGGCAGTGCTCGACGAGGCTGCCGGTGTAGCCGGCGCAGGCTGGTGCGGCGCTCCGCGAGGGGACTGCGTCTGGGGCTGAAAGCACGAGCTCCGTGCCGGCGGCGCGACGGGTGCCGGCTCCCGCACCGGTGACCGCTGCGGTGGCGGCCGGGTCGGTGATGGCGCCAACGCCACCAGCTCGAACATCGCCACGACCGGTACCACGGCTGGCAGCGGTGGCTGGGACGACTGGCGGCGGCAGCGCGGGCGGGACCGTCCTCGGTGGTGGCCGTGGGCGGAGCGGGAACGAGTAGGGCCGCCGTCACGGTTGGGGCTGGGTGGGCACGGCCGCGGCTGGGAGGCGGTGACTGGCGCGAAGGCCACTGCCGGCTGCGGAGGCTGTGGTGCGGCCGGCGAGGATGGCAATCCCTGGCTTCGGTCCTGGACCGCGGGCGGCCGGGCGCCCGGGCCGAGGCCTCGGCCGCGCTGGTGCCTACGGCTTTTCTCGCGCCAGGGGTATGTGTCGTGCGCTGGGCTGTTCCTGGACCAGGGCTGGGTTCGGGGTTTCGGCAGCGCGGATTCTCGGGCCGGGGCGATGGTACCCCGCTCCGGTGGTGGCCGCGGGTTTTGACTTGTCGTCGGTTACCTGGGGTGTCATGGTCCTGGTCTCTGGCAGGTCACCTGGCTGTCGCTGCGGTGGTTGTGTCTGGACCGGCCGCGTTGCGGTCATTGTGCGGTGGTGTCGGCAAGTCTGTCCGTGGCGGCTGTGTGTGCCCGCTACAGTTCCTGATGTGAGGCGCTGATCAGGGCAGATCCAGATGTCCGTAGGTGGCGCCCTAGCCGTCGTGCGGTGCGTTGTCAATGGCCGACACGCGCGCAGAAGTGTGACGAGGTGTCAGTCAGTCCCCCGTATGGCCCCATGGTGTGGCCAAGTCACTTCTGATGTCACTTTTTGATGACCCGTCACATGTGCTGTTCCGGGTTCTTGAACGCCCGATCGGCCCCTTTCTGGTGTCTGTCGCAGATTTCTGAAGTGGCGACAGTTTTCGGCGTGAGTAGGTTCTTTCGTAGGCGGCCGGGTCGGCTGGCATCCCATGAGAGATGGAGAAAACGAAATGCCTGCGAGAGGGAGAAGCGGAATGCGTACGCGTACCGTGGTCGGGATCGCATTGTCGGTGGGCATCACCGTCGTCGCTGCGACGACCGTGAATTATGCGTCGGCTTCGAGTTCCGTACCGGAGTCCGCCGCGTCGGTGCAGGAGGCCGCTGCCTCCTTGCCTCAGGGAGGGGACGTGGGCGGGGACGGCCAGACGGGCGGGAACGGGCAGTCGAAGTACGGCGACTGGAGGGACGATGACGATCGCGGACGGGTCTATGTCAACGAGCGAACGTATTCGGTAGAGGGGGGTGAGTGCATCGCTGTAATCAGTAGTCCGGCGACCAGCTTCAACGTCCGGAACGAATCTGACAAGAGGATCGAATTCTTCACCGGGATTACGTGCGACAACGGTGCTGCAATTGCGACTATCGGGCGCGGAGACTCCAGCAGCGCAATCCCCGGAACGGTGGTTTTCGACGGCAGCGTGGTGCCGTTCGCGCTCGTCGGCAGCTTCCGGGCAGTCGACAGGAAGCACCACTGATCCCGATCCACGGAACCGCATGCGGCGGAGGCCGCTCTGGTCGAGCAACTGCGGGCTGGCCAGATCCAACTCGCGCACCTTCAGGTCGGCCCCGGTCAGCGCGGCTCGGATCGCACTGCCTCAGCTCCATGCCGCCACTGCGCCCGGTGTGCGCGGCGGCCAATTCTTCGGCCCTTCCGGCTTCAAGGAGATACGCGGCCGTGGCGTGAAGGCAGCTCACCCCGGTGCCGAAGCCGCTGCCCCAAGCCAGGCCAACGACTCTGGACAGAGGCCGAACAACTGACCGGGTCACCTACCTCTGATCAAGGGAGCTGACCCGGCAGCGGCCGAGTTCGGCCGCAACACGCCACCCTCGGCTGGCCCTGGCCCTGGCCCTGGCCCTGGCGCGTGGCGGCCTAGCGGCGGAGCCCCTGCTTATGTCATTTCGTCGCGGATCGTGTTGCGGTGTTCCTCGTAGACGAGCCGCGCATCGTTACTTGGCAGCGCCTTGGTGGCGAGGCCGCAGGTACACGTCACCACGGTGAGGCCGCATGGAGTGCGCAGTGTGTGCCCCTCGGGACTGGTCCAGGCGCCGCCGGCCGGGTTCTCGTAGCGGAGGCTGTGGCGGTAATGGGACGTGCGGGTAAGGCTCGAGGTACAGCCGATGCCGGTCTGCTCAACGCTGAAGTGGTGCTTGCTCATGGCTCCAGTGTGGCCGTCGGCGAGCGATCGGCCGGGATGCGAGGGGCCTCGCGTTTTCCGGACAGGTGCCTACTGACCTTCAAAGCGTGGTGTCGTAGGGGCTGCCGTCTCGTGATCCTTGCGGAATGCCGAGGGGTCGGTAGGAACGGTGACGGGCGGTCAGCGACCGGTCGTTCAGCGTGGAGTCCTGGTGTCAGTCGTCTCCTGACGGCATCGGGTCTTCCCCGAAGCCGAGTACGGCGGTGGACTCAGCGCCAGTCGTCGATCACGTAGGCGTTTGGGTGGCTGTAGCCAGGTTCGTTGGGCTTGTGCATGGTCACGCCTTGCAGCCAGGTACGGAAACCGCGGTCGACCATGCGCTGGTAGGCATCCTGGCGGGCCAGGCTCATTCCGGCGTCCAGTTGCCCCAGTCCCTTCTCGGCGGCCAGTTGCTCGCACGCATTCAGCAGTCGTTCGAACCGGTCCGCGGCGTCCGGGCCAGGGCGTACGGCGCCGAATTTGACGAAGCACACGTCCTCACCGGCCTCCGACCCCGCTCCGCAGTGGCAGACGGCCAGACCGTCGAGGTCGGAGGCGGCACCCTCGAGAAGGATGGTGTCACCGAGCCCCTGTGCCTGTGTGGCCATGATCTCGCGCTCCAAGCTCAGGCCCTCGTACACGGCCCCCGTCAGTGCGCGACTGAGGCTGAGTGCGTCGGGCCGCTCAGCGGCGGTCAGCTCACCGAACAGCACTCGGCCGGGGCTTGCGGCACTGACGGCGACCTGTTTCTTCATGATGGCTGTCAGGAATCGGGGCCAGAAACCGTACCGGCGGTAGAGCTCGAGGTGCTTGGGACTGTGCGAGAAGGTGAACAGGCCGAGGTGGCGGTTCTCCCAGGTGTCGAAGCAGGCCATGACCGGTTCCATGAGGCGCCTGCCGATGCCCTGGTCCCACAGATCCGGACGTACGGTCAGCGGGCCGAAGAACCCGACGCTGCCCCAGTTGGCGGCGAAGTTCGATCCGACGACCTCGCCCTCGACGGTCGCTGCGAAGGCCGCGTGTGGATCCGCCGCCCAGCGGGTGCGGACATAGTCGACGGTCCCGAAGAACGTCTCCGGCTCAGGGGCCCCGAGGAAGGTCCCGAAGGCGACCCTGAAGATCTCGTCGGCCCGATCCAGGTCCGGCTCGACCAGCGGGCGGACCGACCCCGAGGTGGCGACACTCGTTCGCTTCGCTGCGGTCATGATCGCTCTCCTCTCCGCCCCCAGTTCCATCGCACCACGGACGTGCGCCGCGGGCGAAGCGACAGATCCGGCGGTACATCGAGGATCGAGCGGCCGCACTCCCCGACGACCGGGCGGCGGCCGTTTTCCTGCCGATCGGCGACCCGCTGGGCCCCGGTCTGCCGGGGGCCTCCGAGGAGCCGTAGGAGCGCCGACTGTGCCTGCTCTACCGCCTCGCCCCGCCGTGGTTATCGCCGCCGTCGACAAGTTCGCCCAGCGAACTATTGGAGCCCGCCATGGCTACTTGACCTTGAATGCGTGATGTCGTCATGGTGGCTGGCGTCGGAGGCCGGTGCCGGTGAGGCAGCCGTCGAGGACGTCGTGGCGTGCTGGAGCTGGCGGAGGCAGCGTGGGACGGCAGTGATCAAGTCATCGGGGTCCGGCGAAGGCACGATTGGCCACGGTGGTGCGTCGCAGGACGGAGCAGATGCCTCGACCGGGAGTAGAAGCTTTGCGCCCATCGGGTCGGACGTCCGGGCATGGCCGGTAGATCAGCCGCGAGGACTCGCCGGCCTTGTAGCAGGCCAGGGCGGCCACCGATAAGCGGCGGCGGCAGCGGCCCCGCACGTGGACCACAGGGGTCTGGCCGCGGCGGGACCAGGTGCGGGTGGTCGGCAGCGTCAACGAGAATCTGGCTTCGTCCTCGAAGACGAGCCAGGCGTCGAGCGCCGCCACGGTCCTTCCACCTGCGGTCAGGTCTCCTTCATCCAGCCGGCCATCACGTTCTCGTCCCGCTCGACCGCCCGCCGGGCGGGGACCTGGAAGCTACAGCCGTGCCGCTTGAGCAGGGCGGCCACCCCTTGCACGGTGTAGCTCCTGAGAAAGCGGCGCCCGATCAGCGTCTTGATCCGCGACAGGGTCCACGTCCGGGCCGGCCACCCATGCGCCACCGGCCCCTTGGCCGGCTCACGCTCCAGCACGGCGAAAGTCGTCGCTTACCAGCGGCAGCGATGCCGGGCCCTCATTTCACGCGGCGATTCGCAACTTCTCGTACTCGGCGTGGACTTCGCGTGGAGGGCGGTAACCCACGGCCGAGTGGCGGGTGCGGTGCCGGCGTGTGGGGTGGCGCCATCGGCCGGCTCTGTCCCGGGCGACGTCGACGTCGACTTCCCCGGGCGGGGGAGGACCCCCGGCCAGACCTCGGTGCTGACTTCGCTGCCGCTGACGGCCTACACGGCTGGTCAGCAGGGCAGGCATGGAGTGGGGCCCGCAGGAGCGTGATCTGCGTGGGCGGCGCAGTCCCCGGTGTGGACCCGGTTGACTTCGAGGTGCTCAGTCAAGGACCGCGAGGTGGTCAGCGGCACCCCCGCGCCACTCGATCATGAAAAGAGTGGCGTCGTCGCTGGTACGCCCGCCCCGTTCGCTCTTCAGCACGTGGGAGAGCATGCGCAGGTCCGCCCGCACCCCCTGGGAGGGCTCCTCTCCCAGGCGGTTGACACAGTCGATGAGGCGTTGCTCGCCGAACTGCTGTCCGCCGGTGATGTGCTCCTCGATGATGCCGTCGGTGTAGCAGAGCACTCGGTCGCCTGGCTGGAGTGTGTGCTCTTTGATCCGGGGCTCCTCCCCGCCGAAGCCGACGGGCAGTGTCGTCGCGCTCTCCAGCTGCTGCACGACCTGGCCGTCGCGGATCAGCAGCGGCGCCGGGTGGCCGGCGTTGACGAGCTCCATCTCACCGGTGGTGACGTTGAGGTGCATCAGCTGTGCCGTGACGAAGTGGTCGGGGCCGAACTGGCTGGAGATGGCATCGTTCATGAACGCGTGCTTCTCGGCCAGGCCGATGAACACGCGCCGGGCGTGCCGGTAGGCGCCGATGGCCACGGTCGCCATGGTGGCGGCGTCCAGGCCGTGGCCCATCGCGTCGATCACGACGATGTGCAGGATGTTGTCATTGAGGGCGTAGTCGGAGCTGTCGCCGGCGACGCGGTAGGCGGGGTTCCAGGATGCCGGCCACGTCGAACTGCGGTACGGGCATCGACAGTGGCGGCAGCAGGGTCCACTGGATCTCCGCGGACACGCTCATCGGCTCCCGGCGCCAAGCCTGGAAGAACTGGTCGGTGTAGGCGTTCTTGGTGACCAGCAGGTCGGCGACCAGGCATGAGAGTCGGCGCAGCAGGCGGCGGTCGTCCTCACCGACGGTGTCCAGGGTGAGAGCCATCACGCCCACCGTGTCGCTGCCGTCCAGCAGCGGCAAGTACATCCGTACGACACCGTGAGTCTGCGGCACTTCGACGACCTCCCCGCGCAGGAAGGCCCGGCCGGCGGGGGAGTCGATCACGGATTCGGGCTGGCTGACGTGAAGTTTCCGGCCCGGCAGCGGCACCAGCAGTTCCTGCGCGTAGTCCTGGAGCAGGCTGGAGACGTCACGGCCTCCGATTCTGGCGACCTCCTCCGCGATCAGCGGGGCGATCAGCTGCGGCGGTAGATGCCGCGCCCGTTCCAGCAGCAGGCCCAGCAGTCGCTCGCCGAAACCCTCCGACCGGTCCTCCGGAATCTCCGCGCCCATGGCCCTGCCCGCCGCTTTCGTCCTGCCGCACCGTGGTGATCGCCTGTGCACAACGTGACCTGTGAGGCTTGTCCGGGCCGCTCATTACGCCATGTGCGGCATGTCGGATGGCGGTAAGCAGCTGCTTCGTGCTTCTGCTTGATCAATACGGTCAGGGCTGACGCCGCGAGCTGATCGTTGACGCGAAAGCGATTCCGCCCTGGGGTGTAAGGCCGAGTAGGACGTTGCCCCCAGGCCGTGCGGCCATGTTCTTGGGCGATCGCTCAGGCGTTTCCCGGTGCCCGTGCGCCTCGGCGGTGGTCTCTCGCTCAGCCGGGGATGAGGCATCGAACCGGGTCATGGACTGACACCTCCTCGCCCATGGTGACATCGGCCCGCCCCGTCGCCACGAAAGCAGAGCACGCGTGGCGCCTCGGTGACAGGTCGATGACGTCGTCTCACGTCTCTGTCTGGTCCGGGCGGCCGAGCCTGCCGCGTACCGGGGTGTCGAGTACGGGGCTGCCCTCGCGCAGATCCCGCGAGGTGGCCGAGGCCTTCTCGTGCCAGCGGCCGTACCGCTCGGCGAGGTATACGGCCGACACGCCGTGCAGGAGGACGCTGAGACCGACGGTGATCGCGACCACCCGCCCGAGCAGTTCCACCCCCGGGACGTGTTCCTCCACCACGAGCAGCGCCAGGACCACGGAGGCAAGACCGCGCGGCCCGAACCAGCCGATGTACGCCACTGTGGGCAGCCGTAGCCCGCTGCCGGCGAGCGAGAGAGCCACGGGCAGCAGCCTGACCACGGTGAGGCTGAGGACGGCGTACAGGATGATCCGCCAGCTCAAGTGCTCCAGCGCGGGGCCGAGCAGCACCGCCCCGAACACGAGAAGACTGATCGCAGCGAGGAGTTCACCGAGGTTCTCGGTGAACTCGGCTGTGTGGTCCGGCTGTCCCTTGTCGCTCTCGATCCTGTGGCGGCGCAGTGCGAACCCGCAGGCGAACCCGGCGACCCACGCGGCGATGAAGCCACTGCCGTCCGTCACGACGGCGAGTTCGTACGCCCCGGCCGCGACGGCCGGCAGATAGACGTGCCGCCACTCCCGCGTGACCCATCCCTTGGCCCGGGACCACTGCAGAAGCCGCCCACCGACCCACCCGACCAGCAGCCCCAGCGCGGTGCTCAGCACCAGGGCCCGCCAGAAGATGCCGGCCACGCCCTCCTCCGCGTAGTGCGTGCCCGGGATGGCTGCCAGGAACAGGAGGAAGAAGGGCAGCACCATGCCGTCGTTCAGGCCGCTTTCGACATTCAGTCCGTGACGTACGAGCGCCGGGACCCGGGGGTGGGTGATGGCGGTCTTTCCGAGGGCGGCGTCGGTCGGGGCAAGGATGGCGCCGACGAGTGCGAGCTCCCACAGCGTCAACCCCGGCAGCAGCGGCCAGGCGAGCAGCCAGCCGGCCCCGATACTCAGCGGAAGCCCGATACCCAGCAGACGACCGGGGAGGAAGCCGCCCGTCCGAAGGTCTCGTCTGCGCACCGTCATGGCATCGGTGAACAGCACCAGCCCCAGGGTGATTTCGAGAAGCGCGACGATCGGCGCGGCGTCGTGCGCCAGGTCGACGATGTCCAGCACCGCTGGTCCGATGAGGATGCCGGAACCGACGAACACCATCCCCGACGAGATCGGGGTCGTGGACAGCCGACGCGAGCCCAGCGCGTACGCGGCAGTGACTGTGGCCACCGCGGCGCCCGTCCAAGCACCACTGCTCATGTTCCAGCCCTCCGGATGATCGACCCTGCCCTTCTACAGGTCGGCGTACCGCTGCCTGCCGACACCGGCGGGGACACGCCGGGCCGCACCGCCCAGGAAGTGGAACGGCGTGGCGCGGTCGGTCGGGTACGCGCGGCGCTGTCACACCGCCAAAGACAGGCGAAACATGGCTCACCAGCGACTGTGTCGGCCGCCTGAGCACGCCCATTCCTCGTAAGGACCCCTGATGCGCTCTCGCGCCACCGCCGCCGCGGCCACCTGCGCCCTGGCACTGGTTGTCGCCGTTCCCGGTCCGGCCTCCGCCGAGATCCTCGGCAACTTCTACTACACGTACACCGACGCGAGCGGTGCCGAAGAGCAGGCCAACGTGGAGGGCCTGCCGACCGCGACGTGCGTCAACCTTCCGGAGGCGGCGGACCCGCGCACGGAGTTCCGAGAGGTTCGCGAGCCCGGGTGCTGGTCGCGCTGCTTGCGGGTGATGACGTAGCGCACGGAGGGGGCCCACCGCTCCATCACCGGTGCCAGGAACCACCCGCAAATGGAGACAGCCGCCCGAGCCGTACCTGGGCATCTTGCGATGGCAACCGGCGCAGTAGCCGACCTGGTCGCCGGGGCAGCTCGGTACAACGGCAGGGAGCCGCATCGGGCCGGCTGCCCGATGCGACTCCCGAGGATGGCGGAGATGGCTCAGTTCACGCCCAGGGCGTCCAGGATCGCCGCGGAGACGTGATCGGAGGCGTTCCTGTGGCCCTTGGCGTTGGGGTGCACGAAGGCCACGTCACTCGGGAAGGTGGTGAAGACGCCCTCCACCCACTTGCCCGCGTCGCAGACGCTGTGGTTCCGGGAGGAGTCGGTGAGGTCGACGAACGCGTCGCCGTGCTCACCGGCCGTCTTCTCGATGGTGGCGTTGAGCGGTCCCAGGACGTCGTCGCGCAGCCAGTCGAGGTCTCCCGGGGTGATCGAGGCGAACTGCTCCCAGTCGTTGTACCGGCACTTGGAGGTGTCCTCGGGGATGACCGTGGGGTAACCGACGTTGAGGATCTTGGCGTGCGGGGCGCGCTCGTGGAGGGTGGCGAGCATGTCGTCGTAGTCCTGGCCCACCTTGGTCAGCCGGTCGGGGATGTTGTCGGCGAGGGCGTCACGGCATGGCGTGTCGACGCCGCCGCTGCCGTCGCCGAGTTGCAGGCAGGTGAAGAGGATCTCGGCGAATCCGAGGGTGTTGCCGCCGACGCCGACGGTGATCACGTCGGTGCCGGGGTGCACCGCCTCGGACTGGGGCGGTACCGGGGGGAACGGGTAGTCCGGGTCTTCGGAGAAGGGCGGCAGGTGGCGGCCGATCGGCTCCTGGGCGTTGAAGGTGACGTCCTCGATGGTGGCGGCGCCGCAGCTGACGTTGGTCAGCTCGATCAGTGAGCCGAGGTCGCGGTCGATGACCTGCGGGTAGGACTGGTCGGTGCGCTCGCAGCCGTCCCGGGGGACTTCGAAGGTCTCGCCCGCCGCCGGGATGACGCCGGCGGTGTAGGAGTCGCCCAGGGCAACCCACTCGTAGGCCGCCGCGGCTGCCGGAGTTGCGGCGGAGAGTTGCAGGGGGACGAGGGCGCCTACGGCGAGAGCCACGGCGGAGCCCAGCACGGCCAGTCGAGTACGCACGTTTGCCACGAATCCTCCAGGAGTACGGGGTTGACGGCGTTATGACCGTACGAGGAGCGTCACTTAGTGCACTAGATCCAATGCGGACAGTTACTATCCGTCGAGCCTCCAGGGTTCTCAGGACCGCTTGTGGCGCGTTCTGTGCAGGTTGGCTCGGCATGCGGATCACGCACGCCCGTCTGCTGATAGAGCTGTCGCCGCATTTGATCGCTGCGCGGCGTTATCCCGGGTGGTCCGTCGGACCCCGGCCCGCCGCGCAGTTCCCGCCCGCTGTCCTGTTCACGCCCATCCACCGCCGGTCAGCGGCGAGCCGCACAGGTCGACGCGGGCCTGCCTCGACCGCGGCTCCCGGGGTGGACGTCACGGCAGGAATCCCAGTCGCCGGCATGGACCTGGACCGGGGTGCGTTCGGCACCGATGCCGAGTTCGACGATCCAGTCCGGTGGTCGGGGACGGTTGCCCCGGCCGCGTTCTTCTTCGGCCTGTCGTCGCTGCAGGGCTGCGATCTTCGCGTCGATGCGCTCCACCCGCAGGGCGTGCCAGACCCGCATTCTGTGGAATCAGCAATGTCAAGCCCTCATCACCGGGTCTGACTGCCCACGGCGGGCTGGCCATCCTGAGTTGGCTGCGCGAGGTCATTCCCGAGCTTGGCGAAGACTTTGCGCAGGTGGTACGGGGCGGTGCGGGGGCTGATGAAGAGGCGGGTGGCGATTTCGGGGTTGGACAGTCCGTCACGGGCCAACCTTGCGATCTGAGCTTCCGGAGCGGTCAATTGCTCGTGCCGTGCTGGGGCTGTTCGTTTGCGGGGAGTTGCGCTGGTGGCTTGTAGTTCGCGGCTCGCTCGCTCGGCGAACGCTGCTATGCCCATGGCGTCCAGTGGTGTCCAGCATGCTGTGCGCGGTGCGCAGTTGCTTCCGTGCTGCGTTGCGGCGGCGTTCCAGGCGCAGCCATTCGCCGTACAGCAGATGGGCGCGAGCGAGGTCGACGTGCATCCGGGTCTTGCCCAGGTGAGTGATGGCTTCACGGTATCGGCGCTCTTCCGCGTCGCCTTCGTTCAGTAGCGCACACGACCGTGCCTGCACCCCGAGTACCCAGTCGGTGCCACTGGCCTCCGCCATTTCGGTGAGCCGGCTGTAGGCACGCAGGCCGGCGGCCAGGGCCTTGTCGTAGTTCCCGAGGCCGTTGTTGAGGGTGGCGTTCCCGTGCTGCTTGAGGGCTGAAGCGATGCCCGATGGTCCGGCGTGTTCGATCTTGCCTCCTCTGACAGGGGCGGCGCGGTCTGGGCGACCGCCGGCATCGACGTGGTGACGCTGGACGGCCTGCGGGCAGGCGGCGATCGGGGAGCCCCGAGCACGGCGCAGGAAACGCCGGGAGCCGGGGCTTCCCGAGACCGGATTCGGGGAGCCCCGGCGTTCGCGCGCAGGGTTGAGCGTACGTGTGCGGGGTCGGCCGCGTACGTGTGCGAGGTCAGCCGGCGAAGCGGACGATCCGCGGCAACAGGTCGCCCTTGGTGGCGATGCCGACGGCCCACAGCGCGGAGCTGCCGGGCACGGCGCCGAGCCCGCGGGCGCTGATGCCGGGCGCGGCGAGCTTCTCCCAGCGGCGCTCGGCCTTGTCCCAGCGCAGGGCGATCGAGGCCGAGCCCTTGCCGCCGACGGCCCAGACAGAACCGTTCGCCGCCTGGCCGACTGCGCGCAACCGGCCGTCGGGGACCTCGGGGGTCGCCGTCTTCGTCCAGGCCTTGCCGTCGTAATGCAGGGCGTACGGCTGGTCGCCCGAGTCGGTGAAGCGGCCGCCGACCGCCCAGAGGTCCTTCGCGGACGGTGCGGCAAGCCCGCTGAGCCAGGTCGCGTGGCTGGACGTTCCGGGCAGCTGCGCCTCGGTCCACGACGCGCCGTCGAAGTGCAGCGCCAGCGGCTCCTGATCGGACTGGGCATCGGCGGCGTAGCTCGTGCCGACCGCCCACACGTCGTCCTTCGACAGGGCGACGATGCCGTTCACCTCGCCGTTGCCAGTGGCCGGCAGCTCATGGCGCACCCACCGCTTGCCGTCCCAGGACTGGATGGACGGCACACCGGTCTTCACGCCCATGCCCATGGCGCGGCCCGCGGACCAGACGCTGCCGTCCGGGGCCGAGGCGAGGGCCTCGGGCATGACCCGTCCCGCCGGGTCCTGTGCGGCCCGGACCTGGGTCCAGGCCTTGCCGTCCCAGTGCACAAGCGTGGAGCCGGCGGCCCAGATGTCATCCGCCGCCGTCACGGTGAGGGTCGTCGGGAAGACGCCGTCCAGCATGGTGGATTCCTGCTTCCATGCGGTGCCGTCCCAGCGCAGCGCGACATGCTCCACCTCGTCGTAGGACTTGAGGTTGTAGCCGACCGCCCATGCCTGCTTGTCGTCGAGCGCGGCGACAGCGGTGATGTCGCCCTTCTCGAACGGCACGGAGGTCTGCTGCCAGCCGCCGGGTGTGCGCTCGCCGTTGGCGACCGGCGCGGTACCTGTCCCCGAGCCCTCGGAGCCGTTGTACAGCTGCACCCCGGCGAGACCGGCGGCGAGCGTCAGGGCGGCGACGGCCGTGGGCAGCACCGTCCGCCGCAGGCGCCGCTTCCGCGCGCCGGGGGTGGTGTTCTCGTCCATGAAGAAGTCCCTTGCGTCCACTGTGTCTTAGGCGGTCGGCGGCATCAGACGGTGGTCTTGATGACGAAGTCGAAGGTGCCGTTGTAGTTGCCGTCCTCGCGCGCTTCCAGGGCGACCACGCAGGCGCGGTTGAGGAGCTGGTCCCGGGCGTTCAGCAGCGCGAAGTCACGGCCGTACGCCTGGGTGTCGTCCGGGAAGTACAGCTGCGTGATGAACAAAGGACCGCCCGGGGCCTGCGCCTGGACGTGGATGTGCGGCGTGCGTTGGCCCCAACGGCCCCAGTAGTCACGGGGGATGATGGTGGCCAGCCGGTACTCGCCCCGGGCGTTGGTGTACTGGTGGCCGCGCAGCGAGAATCCGGAGGTGTCGTAGTCGCCGTTGTGGTCGGTCTGCCAGAACTCCAGCAGCGTGTCGGCGAGCGGGTTGCACTCGGGGTCGTACACGACACCGCGCAGGGTCAGCAGCACGCCCGTGATGCCGGGCGTGACCACCTCGGTGCGCTGCGGGGACTCCGGTTTGAACAGCGGGCCCTCCATCTGCGCGGGAGTCTCACTGCCGTTGCAGGAGGGCGTCAGGGCGAGCGGGGAACCTGCGGCCTTCGCGTCGGCGGGTCGGACGCCAGCTGACGCCGGAGCGGCGGTCGAGGCCGAGATCCCGGCGGCCGCGATGGCCGCCGAGCCGACGCCTATCGAGGTGTTGCGGATGAAAGCGCGGCGGGACCTGGGCTCGGGAGTGTCCTCGGCGGGGTCGGCGGCCGCTGCGGTGACGACGTGGGACGAGTCCGCCGCGTCGGGTGCGGGCGACGTGTCGGGCCGTTGGCCGGGGACGCTGCCGGCTGGTCGGTCGTGACCGTGTTGGCGCATGGCGCTCCTTGTGGGGGAGGCCCCGGCACGTTCTTGGGGAAGCGAACGGCGCCGGGTGCAAGGGCGAAAGAGGTGAGACAGGGGAGGCCCCTGCCGAGCACTGACCCTGCTGCAGGTGCACGCATGGCACATCCGGCGGATGACGGACGACGCGAGAAGTGTTACGAAACCAAGCACGCTTGCTCGTACGTCGTCCTGACCGGGATCAGCCCTGGCCGCGGCCCCGTTCCCGGCGTTCGCCCCGCTCCCGCAGTGTCCCGGCCGCCGCCCGGTCGGCCAGCCACACGGCGATCCGGGTGCGCGACCGCACCCCGAGCTTGTCGCGGATGTGGTCGAGATGGGCCTCGACGGTCCGCGGGGACAGCCCCAGCCGGGCAGCCACCTGAGCATTCGTCAGGCCCTCCGCCACGAGCGAGGCGACCTGGATCTCCCGCTCGGTCAGCGGGCCGCCGTCCGCGCCGCGCCGCGACCGCACGCTCGGTGCCCGGGCCGAGCGCAGCGCATAGGCGACCAGCCGGTCCCCGGACAGGCGCTGCCCCGCGGCCTGAGCCGACTGCGCGGCCTCGGCGTCGAGTCCGCTGCGGGCCCGGGCGACCGCGGCGTCGACCTGCCGCTGCCACTCCGCGTCGGGCCGCACGCCGATCCGTCCGCGCACCTCTGCGGCGGCAGCCGCGAGCCGCAGCGCCCTACGCGGCTCACCGCGCTCGGCAGCCACGATGGCCAGGCCCTCGACCGGATACATGGCGTGAAACGTATCCGGTGGAACAATCCGCAGCCCTTCGACGAAGGCCTCTTCGGCGGCCTCGTCGTCCCCGGCCGCGAGTGCCAGCACCCCGGCGGTGTGCACGGCCGCGCTGTGGTGGTGCGACGCGGCCTCGGTACGGAGCACCGGCAGGCACTGTGCCAGCAGCGCCCGCGCCTCGGCCACGGCGCCCACGTGCTGCAGCGCCCATGCGAGCCGGTGCCGGGACACCGCCGTGGCGAGGTCGTTGCCGAGACGCCGCGTGATGTCGAGGCAAGCCCGCTGCGCGACGACCGCGGCGGCGAAGCCCCGGCGCGCCAGCAAGGCCACGCCCAGCGCGTCGAAGGCGTCCGCCAGCGCCGCCGGCCGGTCGTGCCCGCGCGCCGCGGCGACGGCCTCCTCCGCCAGCCGCAGCGTGTCCGCCCGGTCCCCCTGCTTGTACGCGATACGGGCGGCCAGCGCGAGCGCGTCGCTCCGGTACGGCGCCGACGGCACCCTGCGCAGCGCGGCGTCCAGCGTTCTGCGGGCGGCCGTGAGCTCGTCCAGTTCACGGTGCACCCGGGCCAGCGCCACCGCCAGCCGCATGTGCCGGTCCCCGCCCTCGTCCTCGGTGCACGCCACCGCGGCCGCGAGATTGTCCCGCTCGGCCACCAGCTCCCGGGTCACGAGGACGGCGGGCGGGCTGTCCACGGTGTCGTCCGTCAGCCCCGCCAGCCAGCACAGCGCGCGCTCGCGCACGAGCGCCAGCTCCCCGGACGAGGCGAGCCGGCCGAGCCCGTACATGCGGATTGCCCTCAACTGCCGGAAACGCGCGCTCGGTTCCTCGCCGGGCACCCGTACCAGCAGTGACTTCTCCTCCAGGGAACACAGCAGCCGCAGCACGTCCCTGGCCGGGACACCGTCGCCCGCGCACACCGCCAGCGCCCCGTCCAGGCCGAACCCGCCCGCGAGGATCGACACCCGCCGAAGGACGGCCTGTTCGGCCGGATCCAGCAGCCGGTGGCTCCACGCGATCGCCGCGCGCAGCTCCCGGTGGTGCGCCGGTCCGATCCGGCTGCCGTCGGTCAGCAGCGCGAGCTGGTTGTCCAGTCCGTCGAGGATCTGCCCGAGAGGCAGGCCCGCCACTCGGCGCGCCGCCAGCTCGATGGCGAGCGGCAGCCCGTCCAACCGATGGCAGATCCGCGTGACCTCGTCCACCGTGTCCGCGGTGAGGTCGAAACCGGGCGCGGCCGCCCGCGCCCGCTCCACGAACAGCCGCACGGCGTCGGAGCCGATCACGTCGTCCACGCAGATGTGCGAGCGGTCCTGCGCACTGTCCTCGGCGGGCGCGGGCGGCAGCGACAGCTCGCCCACCCGGAAGATCACCTCGCCGGGCACCCGCAGGGCCTCACGGCTCGTGGCGAGGATGCGCAGCCGCGGACAACGGGTCAGCAGTAACGCCACCAACTCGGCGCAGGACTCGGCCAGATGCTCACAGTTGTCGAGCACGAGCAGCAGCCCCGTCACGCTCAGCGCCCGTGCCAGCGCCTCCTCCTCGACGGGACCGTGCTGGTCACCGAAGCCGAGCGCGGTCGCGACGAACTGCGGCAGCAGCGCGGGGCGGCGCAGCGGGTCGAGCGCGACGAGCCGGGTGAGCTCCTGCCGCCCGGTTGACTGCCCACCGGCCAGATGCAGCGCGAGCCGGGATTTGCCCACACCGCCTGGCCCGACCAGGGTCAGCAGCCGTGTTGAGCGCAACAGCCCGCGCAGCCCCGTCAACTCGGCCGCTCGGCCTATGAACCGGTCGAGCGGCAGGGGCAACGCGCCCCCGGGCGGCGGGCCGAGGCGTTCGTCCGTCGCCGCGCGGATGCCGCCCGGAACGGCGGCGTGCACGATCGGCGGCTGCCGTGCCTCGGAGGTGGCAGCCGCACGGTTGCGGAAGGCGCGTTGACGGCAGGCGTTGGAGCAGTACTTGGCGGGCCGGCCGCCTTTCCCCGTGCCCCGCTCCCCGTCCCGGCGCGGGGCGGCCACCGGGCCACCGCACGCCTGGCACGTCCGCTTCGTCGACGCCACTGCGGGAACCTCGTGTGTACGGGCCCGGGGCAAGGCCGGTTCCGGGCGCGGTGGGACCGCGTACCGATCAGTACGAGCCTTGGGAACAGCTCACCCTACTGTCCGTTCCTTTGAGTCAGCCATGAGCTTGTCGGCCGAGTGGCAGCCCGGCTCGGTTCGGAATCCGCGCCCAGCAGGCGAAGATCACGCCGGTGATCACGGAGCGGATCGGCTGGGCATGGGGCCTGACCGTCGGCAGGCCGGCACATCGGCCATCAGCCCTGGCGTGGGCCCGAATTCGGGAGCCCACAGCCTGGTCACGGCTGGTTGCCGGATGCCCTGGTCAGCTGCTGGTGGAGGGTTCCGTGGCGTCGGTTTCTTGGGTGGCCGCCCAGGATGCGAGGAGGCGCAGGCCCTCTTCGGAGGGTGAGCCGGGTTCGGCGGTGTAGATGGTGAGGGTGAGGCCGGGTTCGGCCGCCATCTCCAGGCCCTCGAAGGCGAGGGTGAGCTCGCCGACGGTCTGGTGGTGGAAACGTTTGGTTCCGGTGCCGTGGTGGCGGACGTTGTGGGCGCCCCAGCGGGTGCGGAACTCGTCGCTGCGGGTGGACAGTTCGCCGACGAGGTCGTGGAGTTCCTTGTCGTGGGGGTTGCGGCCGGCCTCGGTACGCAGGATGGCGACGCCAACGTCGGCGGCCTGGTCCCAGTCGGGGTAGAAGCGGCGGGAGGCCGGGTCGAGGAAGTTGAAGCGGGCGAGGTTCGCCTGGTTGTGGCGGGTGGCGTAGACGTCGGTGTAGAAGGCGCGGGCGAGCTGATTGGCGGCGAGGATGTCCAAGCGGCCGTTGCGGACGAAGGCCGGTCCGGCGGTGATGGCGTCCAGCGTCCATTGCAGGCTGCGGTGGGGTGTCCACTGCCGGGTGCTGCGGCGTCGGCGTCGGGTGAGTGCGTCCGAGCCGTCGGCGGCCTGCGCCAGGTGGAGCAGGTGGGCGCGTTCGGCTTCGTCGAGCTGGAGGGCCCGGGCCGCGGCTTCGAGGACGGCGGGGGAGACACCGGCGAGGTTGCCGCGTTCGAGCTTGGCGTAGTACTCCACGCTCATGTCGGCGAGGGCAGCGACCTCGCTCCGGCGCAGGCCGGGCACGCGCCGTCGGCTGCCGGACGGTAGCCCCGCCTGCTCCGGCGTGATCTTTGCGCGGCGCGAGGTCAGGAACTCGCGGATCTCTTCACGGTTGTCCACAACTCGACGGTAAGGCCGAGAACCCCGAAGAGGGGTGTACCGCCGGTACACCCTTCACTGATGCCTCGCTGCCTGCGGGGATACGCGGTTACCTGGATGAAGAGGCATCCAGGAAGCCGCCCCGGCGGCAGCTTGCGGGATGCCCGAGCCCGGCCACAGGGAGCAGCGACACGCTTCCCGTTCCGGGTGGGCAACGGCACCCGGCGCCATCCGGTACCACTGTGTACCGGGGCGCCTTCACCAGGTAAGGAATCCCCCTCATGCGCGGCACAGTGATCCACGCCCCCGGCGACATCCGCTTCGAAAGCCTGGAGAATCCGAAGATTCTCCACCCGACCGACGCGATCATCCGCACGGCCGTCACCTGCGTCTGTGGCTCCGACCTGTGGCCCTACCGTGGCCTGGAGCCGACGGATGAGCCGCATCCGATGGGGCATGAGTACGTCGGCTTCGTGGAGGAGGTCGGCAGCGAGGTCACCTCGGTCAAGCCGGGGCAGTTCGTCGTGGGGTCGTTCGCCACCTCGGACAACACCTGTGCGAACTGCCGGAACGGCTTCCAGTCCAGCTGCCTGCATCGCGAGTTCATGAGCACCTGCCAGGCCGACTACGTGCGCATCCCCAACGCGCAGGGCACCCTGGTCGCCACCGACGAGATCCCTGATGAGGGGTTTTGGCCTGGGCTGCTGGCTGTCTCCGATGTCATGGGCACCGGTTGGTGGGCCGCCGAGGCCGCCGAGGTGAAGCCCGGCTCCACCGCGGTCGTGGTCGGCGACGGCGCGGTCGGCCTGTGCGCGGTGATCGCCGCGAAGGAGATGGGCGCCGAGCGGATCATCGCGATGAGCCGCCACGAGCCACGGCAGAAGCTGGCCCGCGCGTTCGGCGCGACCGACATCGTCACCGAGCGCGGCGAGGAGGGCGTGGCCCGGATCAACGAGCTGACCGGCGGCATCGGCGCCGACAGCGTCCTGGAGTGCGTCGGCACCGCCCAGGCCATGCAGCAGGCCCTGCACTCCGCCCGGCCCGGCGGGAACGTCGGCTTCGTCGGCGTCCCCCACGAGGTCGCCGTCGACGGCCAGGAGCTGTTCTTCTCCCACGTCGGCCTGCGCGGCGGCCCCGCCCCCGTACGCCGCTACCTGCCGGACCTCATCGACCGCGTCCTGGCCGGCGCCATCGCCCCGGGCATGGTCTTCGACCTCACCCTCCCCCTGGACCAGGTCGCCGAGGGCTACAAGGCCATGGACGAGCGCCGCGCCATCAAGGCCCTCCTGACGCCCTGACCCAGGCCCTCACCGCACAGGGGACCAGCACCTCACCGCGCCCCCCGATGCGCTCCCGCGAAGGATTCGGCATGACCACATTCGCTCTGATCGGCGCCGGCCCCGGCCTGGGTCTGGCCACCGCCCGCCGCTTCGGAAAGGCGGGGCACAGCATCGCGCTCATCGCGCGCAACCGCGACAGCCTCGACCGCCTCGCCGGCACACTGCACGAGGACGGGGTTCAGGCCCGCGGCTACACCGCCGACGCCCTGGACGCCGCCTCCCTCAGCACGGCCCTCCAGGCGGCCGCGGACGAGCTGGGGCCGATCGAGGTCCTGCAGTACAGCCCGGTACCGCGGGCCGACTTCATGAAGCCGGTCCTGGACAGCACCGCGACCGATCTGGACGCCCCGCTGGCCTTCTCGATCAAGGGGCCGGTCACCTGCGTGAACGCGGTCCTGCCCGGCATGCGGGCGCTCGGCCGCGGCACCCTGCTGTTCGTCAACGGCAGCAGCGCGGTGCGCCCCCACCCCGGGCGGGCAGGCACCTCGATCGCCTTCGCCGCCGAGAGCGCGTACGCGGCCATGCTGCATAGCGCGCTCGCCAAGGAGAACATCCACGCCGCCCAGTTGATCATCCCCGGTGCGATCCGCCCTGACGCCGAGCGCTCGAACCCCACCGTTCTGGCCGAACGCCTGTATGCGCTGCACACCGAACGCGACGCTTTCCGGCACTACGCCGAACCCATGCCCGAGTGACGTGACGGACGACGCCCCCCCACACACACACCACCCCGCCGGACGCTGCTCCGCGCCTCCCAGGCCGCCGGCTGGCTGCTGGCGCTGGCCGCGTGCTCCCACGACGCACCGCAGTCCCCCTCGCGGTCCGAGTACTCCTTGTCGGCGGGGCGGCAGGAGACAGCGGCGTCCAGCGTCCCCTCCGGCTCCGACAGGAACACCGCCATGGACATCCGTGTCACCCTTGGCGGCCGGGTCGTCGAGGCAACGTTGAACGACAGCCCCGCCGCGCGCGACCTGGCCACCTTGCTCCCGCTCACCCTGGACCTGGAGGACTTCCACGGGACGGAGCGGATCGGCTACCCGCCGCGCAAACTCACCACCGACGGCGCCCCCGCGCCGGTCGCGGCCAGGGCCGGCGAAATCGCCTACTACGCGCCGTGGGGCAACCTCGCCCTCTTCCACCAGGACGGCCCTTCCGCGTCCCGGGATCTCCTCATCCTCGGCCACATCGACGTCGACACCGACCAGTTGGCCCGGGTCGAGCAGATCACCATCGAGCCCGCCTCCTGACGCGCGCTGAATCCCCTCCGTCCACCCCGCACAGATCCCGTTGGGAGACACCGTCACGAACCCCACGTACGACTTCAGCGGGAAGGTTGCCTTCGTCACCGGCGCCAGCTCCGGCATGGGCCTGGCCCCGCATGCGCCTTCGCCGCCTCCGGTGCCGCCGTCCGCCCTCGCCGACATCGACGAGACCGCCGTCAACAGCGCAGCCCAGCAGCTCAGCAGCTCAGGGACGAGGGGCACCAGGCTTTTGTCCTGGTGTGCGACGTTACCGACGAGGGCCAGGTGGCCGCCGGGGGCGACCGTACGGTGGAGACCTTGGGCCGCCTTGACCTCGCCTACAACAACGCCGGTATCCAGATCCTCATGGTCAGCGACGTGATCGCCAAGGGGAACCGGACCGCGCCGAGGCCGACCAGCCCATCAACCGGCTCGGGATCGCCGACGAGATGGCTCGGGCCGTCCTGTGGCTGTGCAGCCCCGGTGCCAGTTTCGTCGTCGGCGTCGCCCTGCCCGTCGACGGCGGCTACACCGCCCGCAGCCGGATTCCACCGAACCGCCCCAAGCACCGAAAGGAACTGACGCCATGCCCAAGCAGTCCGCCCCCAAGGAACTGGACGCGATCGCACCCAAGCTCGTCGAGGTCACCAACGAGGTCCTCTTCAACGACATCTGGGAACGCCCCGGCCTCTCACCGCGTGATCGCAGCCTGGTCACCGTCAGCGTCCTGGCCGCCCTGTACCGCAGCGAACAGCTGCCTTACCACCTGAGCGTGGCGCTGCAGAACGGCCTGAGCGTCGACGAACTGTCCGAGGCCATCACCCACCTGGCCTTCTACGCCGGCTGGCCCAACGCCATGACCGCCTACGGCCCCTACGCCAACGAGGAACTGGTGGGCGAGGCGCTGGCGCCCGTACGCGACCAGGTCGTGATCGCGACCAAGTTCGGCTGGCGCATCGAGAACGACACGTCGGTCGGCCTCGACAGCCGCCCCGAACAGATCAGGCGCGTCGCGGACGCCTCGCTGCGTCGCCTGCGCACGGACACGATCGACCTCTTCTACCAGCACCGGGTTGATCCGGACGTGCCGATCGAGGACGTCGCGGGCGCGGTCGCGGAGCTCGTACAGGCAGGCAAGGTACGGCACTTCGGCCTGTCCGAGGCGGGCGCGGCGACGATCCGCAGGGCGCACGCAGTGCACCCCGTCAGCGCCGTCCAGAGCGAGTACTCCCTGTGGACTCGCGACCCCGAGCCCGAGGTGCTGCCCACACTCACCGAACTCGGCATCGGATTCGTGCCGTTCAGCCCGCTCGGCAAGGGCTTCCTCACCGGCACCGTCGACACCACGACCGCGTTCACGGAAGGCGACATCCGCACGACCATCCCGCGGTTCGACGAGGACAACCTCGCCGCCAACCAGACCCTTGTCGACCACGTCGCCGCGCTCGCCCGCGCCCGCGACGCCACCCCGGGGCAGGTCGCCCTGGCCTGGCTGCTCGCCCAGCAGCCCTGGATCGCGCCGATCCCCGGGACCCGCCGGGTCGAGCGCCTGACGGAGAACGCCGGCGCCGCGCAGGTCGCCCTGTCCTCCGACGACATCGCGGACCTCGACGCCACCGCGGCCCGCATCGGCGTGCACGGCGACCGCTACAACGAGATGCACTTGGGCCTGGTCGGCAAGTGACACGACTGCCTCGACCCGGACGTTCAGCGCGGGCCCTGGATACCGGCAGAGGAGGATCGCCACACGACACGCACACCTCGTCGACTCAGCCCTGTGCCCCAGCTCCCCACCCCCGGGTCGGGCCTTGATACGCCACTCGCATCGCGAACGGCCTCCGAGAAATGACACAACTCCGAGACCGAGAAGCGATCACACGCGCTGAGAAAGGCACAGAACCAATGCCTCCAGCGCGGTGTCGGCCGGCGGCTCAGGCGAGGGCGGCGACGAGCAGGGTGAAGGCGGCGATGATGACGGCGACGCGGATGTAGTGGAAGCGGTCCCAGCGGTTCATCTGCTGCTTCCAGTCGGCGGGCCGATTCTCGGGGGTCCATGTCTTGCCCCGGTTGTTGATCGGGACGAGCAGCAGGAGCGACATGATCACGCTGAGGATCAGCAGCGCGCCGGCGGTGACGGCGAGGCCGGTGCCGTCGTGGTGCCATCCGGCGATGGCCCAGACCGCGACGAGGACGAGTGAGCCGATGTACCAGACCGGCATCAGGGCGCCGAGCATCCGGCCCCCGTGGGCGCGGCCGAGTTGGCCACTGTCCTCGGGGAGGGCGTTGAGGATCGGGTTGATGACGAAGGCGACGGAGAACTCCACCCCCACCATCAGGCCGACGACCACGGTGGTGAAGACCTCGAGTGCGTTGAGCATGGTGCCCCCTCCTGGGATCTAGCGGCGCTAGATGATGGGGCAACGCTAGTACTGCCGCCGCTCGATTGTCTAGCGCTGCTAGGGTCGAATCATGTCGGTACAGGAACGCAAGGAGCGCGAACGGGTGAGCCGCGAGCGCCTCATCGTGGCGACGGCCCGTGAACTCGCCGAGCAGCAGGGCTGGGACGCGGTCACCACCCGCCGGCTCGCCGAGCGCATCGAATACAGCCAGCCCGTCCTCTACAGCCACTTCCGCGGCAAGCGCGAGATCATTGGCGCCGTCGCCCTGGAAGGCGCCACCGAGATGGCCGCGGCGCTGCGGGCCGCGACCTCCGCCGCTGACGGCCCCCGCACCCGGGTCACCGCCCTCGCCCGCGCCTACCTCGACTTCGCCGAACGCAACCCGGCGGTCTACGACGCCATGTTCCAGCTCGACGGTGGCCTGGCGTTCGCGAACGAGGACACCCCGGAGCCGCTGAAGGACGGCTTCGCCGCTCTGCTGGAGACTCTCGGCGAGGTCGCCGGCGAGGGCGTCCACCCGGGACTGTTCACCGAGGTGTTCTGGGCGGCCCTGCACGGGCTGGCCACCCTGACCCGGGCGGGACGGCTGCCGCCTGGAGACGCCGAGCAGAGGGTGGAACTGCTGGTGGACCGGCTCGCCATGGTCTGACACACCGTCCCGGCGGTCACGCAGTCGGGTCCTCGGGCCCCGTTGGCTGCCTGCGGCATCGCTTACGGTCGCTCGCGCCCACACGGCGCAGCCGCAGATCGCCGGGTCCCGTACCCCAGACGGGCACCCGCACCGCAAGCTGCAGGCTCAACTCGGTGAACAGACTATCCGTGAGGGCTCCGACGCCGTGATCACGCCGGCCACAACAAGATCATCTCTCGGCCTCGGAGGGCCTTGGCTACGGGCCCCCGGATACTGAGGGCGTTTCCCGCCTGGAGACGTTGACGCTTGCCGCCGAGACCGTCAGCGAGAAAATGCGCCTCGAACAACTCTGGGTGGGCGAGTCCTTGGCGGGCCGCTGGTTCGGTCGGCACGTTCTGCGACCACTTCATCGCTTCCTGCGCGTCCAGAGTCAGGGGCACGGTGCGCTGGCACCTGGGCCGTGGCACGGCCCAGAACCGGTCGATCGTCTCGGAGCGCCCTCGGTACATAGGGGATCGAGGTGTGGGAGAAAGAGCGGCCCTGACCCCCCGGCCCGCCGGAACCGACCCCCGGCACCGCTACCGATGCCGGCCCGGGCGAGGCGGGTCACGTTACGTCGCGATGACCGATGCCCTCCTGAATCGGGGTGCCTACTGTCATCTCGTCCCTGGTGGAACCGGATCGGAATCGGACCCGCATGCGTCTGCTCACGTACCTCGTCGGCTGCAGTGTCGACGGCTTCACTGCCGGTCCTGACGGACAGTGCGATCCCCTCGGCTTCGACGGCGATCTCAAGGCCGCCGTTCTGGCCGAGTACCCCGAGACCGTCCCGGACCATGCCCGCAGGCCGCTGGGCGTCGTCAGCACGCGGAACAGATTGTTCGACACGGTCGTCATGGGGCGCGGCGTCTACGAATCCGCTCGGGCGGCCGGTGCCGACAGCCCGTATCCCTGGCTGCGGCAGTACGTGGTCTCCTCGTCCCTGAAACGGCCCGCGTCAGGCGTCGATGTCGTCGCCGGGGACCCGGCGGAGTTCGTCAACGGGCTGAAGCGGCGGCCGGGCATGGGCATCTGGCTGTGCGGTGGCCCGGTGCTGGCCGGGCGCTTGCTGCGCGAGGTCGACAAGCTCGTGGTCCACCGCCACCCGGTGGTGTTCGGGGCAGGCGTTCCGCTGTTCCACGCGGCATTCGACCCTGCCGCTTTCACGCTGACCGACTTCCGGGTCTTCGCCACCGGCGTGACTGTCACTACGTACACCAAGCAGTAGGAGCACATGTGTTGTTTCGCCCCACGACCGAGGCCGATCAAGAGCGTGTCGCAGCAGTCATCGTGGACGAACCGGTGGGCTGGATCGACGCCGACCGCTACCTGGACGAGTTGAAGCAGGGGATGTACCGGCCGGAGTGGACCTGGATCGCCGAGGACGACGGGCGGATCGTGGGGCGTTCCTTGTGGTGGGGGCGGCAGGACAGTGCTCACCCCGTCGCCCTGGACTGTCTGCATGTCGACCCGACGCTCCCCGACCGCGTGGAGGTGGCGGCCGGACTGCTGACCGCCGCGCTTCGGGCGTTCGCCGACGCCGGTGCGCCCAAACCTCCGCTCTACAACCTGACGCTGCCCGTCGGCTGGCGTGACACCCCGGCCGCGATGGCCGCCGTGGAGTGGCGGCGCCGGGCCGCCGTGGCAGCAGGCCTCACGCACGAGGTGGAACGGCTGCGCCTGCAATGGACTGCCGACGTCGGCCTCCCCGCGTCCAGGGGCCGGCTGACGTTCGCCCCCGCTTCGGACGAGGAGTTCCTCCAACTGTTCCGTCGGATCGCCGTCGGCAGCCTGGACGAGGAGACCCGCAGGAACATCGCCGTCAAGGGCGCCGAAGCCACGGCCAGGGACGAGATGGACTTCTATCTCGGTTGCCCCGGTCGGCGCGAGTGGTGGCGCGTGGCCCACACCCCGGACGGGCAGGTCGCGGGCCTCGCCCTCCCTTCCGCGACACCGTATGCCCGCAATGTGGGCTACCTGGGCGTCGTCCCCGAGTTCCGCGGCCATGGATACGTGGATGACCTCCTCACCGAGATCACCCTTCTCCACGCGGAATCCGGTGCCGAACTGATCACAGCCACCACGGACACCGGAAACGCCCCCATGGCCGCGGCCTTCGCCCGCGCCGGCTACCGGACTTCGGAGATCCGCATGCTGTATTCGGCGCCGGTGGCGTAGGGGGCAGAGACGGAGGCCCCTTCGCCCGAGGGAGACGGACGGTTGAAGAAGGGCGGCAGCGGGCGCGCCCTATGAAGAGAGCCGTATGAGCCGTATGAGGAAAGGAGAGCCGGTCTGATGCCGGTTTTCATCGAAGAGTTCACCGTGGCCGGGAGCGACAGCGGTCCCTACGCGCTCACCACGGGCCCGGACGGGGCGCTGTGGTTCACGCTGGTTCACAGCGGGGGCATCGGGCGTCTCGTGCCCGGAGGGGTACTCACGCACCATCAACTCGATCCGGACTGCGGGCCGATGATCATCGCTGTCGGGCCGGACGACGCCTTGTGGTTCACCGAGCACCGGGCGCACCGCATCGGCCGGATCGCCCTCGACGGCAAGGTCGAGGAATTCACCGTACCGACTGCGGAGTGCGGTCCGTTCGGAATCGCCGCCGGGCCGGACGGAGCGCTGTGGTTCACCGAGACCGCCGCCGACCGGATCGGCAGGATCACCACCGACGGCCGGGTGACCGAGTTCCCGCTGCCGGTCACGGGGGCCTACCCCTCCGCGATCACCGCAGGCGCCGACGACGGGATGTGGTTCACCCTGAACCAGGCCGACGCGATCGGGCGGATCGGCATGGACGGAGCTGTCACTCTGCACCCGTTGCCGACGAGTTCCGCCGCCCCGGTGGGCATCGCGGCCGGGCACGACGGGGCGGTCTGGTTCGTCGAGATCGGTGCAGGGCAGATCGGGCGGATCACTCCCGGCGGCGGGATCACCGAGTTCCCGCTGCCCGACCGCGCGTCCCGCCCGCATGCCATCACCCCTGGCAGCGACGGCACGTTGTGGTTCACCGAGTGGGCCGGCAACCGGGTGGGCTCCCTCACCCCCGACGGCACTGTCACCGTGCACGACCTGCCGACCCCGGGCTCGGAGCCGCACGGGATCGCCCTGGGCCCGGACGGAGCTCTGTGGACAGCGCTGGAAATCGGCGCACTCGCCCGCATCGGCGTCCATGTCAGCAGCACGTAACGAAGCAACAGACAACAAGGGAACGAAAGGGAACGCTCATGAAGTACGCACTCGTGATCTTCGAGACCGATGAATCGCGCCACCGGATCCGGACCGACCGGGCCGCTCACCGAGCGGCGTACGAGACCTGGATCGGCAAGATCGCGACGGCGGGCAAACTGATCAGCGGCGATGCCCTGGACAGCGAGTCGGCCTCCGCGGCGACCGTGCGCAAGACCAGCCAAGCAGCGCCCGCCACGGTGACCGACGGGCCCGCGCACCCCGGAGAGGAGACCCTGGGCGGCTGGTTCGTCATCGACGTGGCCGACCGTGAGGAAGCCGTGGAACTCGCCAAGGGGCTCGGCACCTTGGAGACCATCGAGATCTGGCCGGTGCTCGAAGGCGCCTGAGGACGGCCCGTTGCGGCATCGCCCCTCCCTCCGACATACAGTGTCGATCACGATGCTCGGTTGCTGCCGGGGGGAGCGGACGGTGCAGGGGCGCGCAGAAGAACGACGCCATATTGAGCGAATGCTCGCCAACTCCCGGCGTGGCAGCAGCAGTTCACTGCTGCTGCACGGCGAGGCCGGCATCGGCAAGACCACCCTCCTTGAGTATGCGGCCGCCCACGCGGACGGCATGAGCGTGCTGCGGGTCGAGGGCATCGAGTCGGAGATGGAGCTCGCCTTCGGAGGGCTCCATCAGCTCTTCCTGCCGGTGCTCGATCTGCTCGACAGGCTGCCGGGACCGCAGGCCGGGGCTCTGCGCACCGTCTTCGGCCTCAGCGACGAGCCCGTACGGGACCGTCTCACCCTGGGGCTCGCCACACTGTCGCTGCTGTCCGAGGCGACCACGGACGACCCCCTGCTGTGCCTGGTCGACGACCTGCAGTGGCTCGACCGGCCGTCCGGAGACGCGCTGACCTTTGCCGCCCGGCGGCTGCGGGACGAAGGCATCGTCATGCTCTTCGCCACCCGCGGCACCTCGCCGGAGAGCGGATCGAAGGCGCTGCCGCGCGTACACGTCACCGGCATCGACCGGCGGTCGGCCGTGGCGCTGCTGCCCGGCCTGGCGCCCCCGGTCGCCGAGCACATCCTCGACCAGGCGCAGGGAAACCCGCTGGCGCTGCGGGAGTTGGCCGCCGCGCTGACCCCGGCGCAGCGCGCCGGACAACTGGGGCCGCTGGCGCCGGCCGAGGCGCGGCCCGAGCTGCCCCATCAGCTCCAGGACGCGTTCGCACAGCAGATCCGCCGACTTCCCGACGCGACGCAGCGCACTCTCGCGGTGGCCGCGGCCGACGACATCGGGGACCTTCCCACCGTGCTGGCCGCCGCGGGCCGGCTCGACGGAGAGGTCAGGGATCTGGAGCCCGCCGAGCGTGCCGGACTGGTCTTCGTCTCCGCGCAGAAACTGCGTTTCCGGCACCCCCTCATCCGGTTCGCCGCCTACCAACAGGCCCCGCTGGCCTGGCGGATCGAGGCGCACCGGGCGTTGGCGGCGGACCTGGAAGGCGCCCAGCACGCGCACCGGCGCGCCTGGCACCTAGCCGCCGCGACGACCGGCCCGGACGAAGAGGTCGCCGCGGAGTTGGAACGGGTCGCCGAGTGGGCCGGGAGCAGGCAGGCGATGGCGTCCGCGTCCGCGGCGTACGAGCGGGCCGCCCGCCTGACCGCCGATCCGCACCGGCACGCCCGCCGCCTGATCACCGCCGCGCAGAAGGCGAGCGAGGCCGGCCAGGACGAACGGTGCCGCGCTCTCACCGACCAGGTGCCACTGCCGTTGCGGGACCCAGGGATGGCGGCGGACTTCGCCCGCGTACGCTCCGTGGTCGAGCTCGGCTACGGCAGCCCCCGCCGGGCCGCCCGCATCCTGGCCGACTGCGCGGACACGATCTCGGCCGACCGCCCCGACAAGCTCGCGCCGCTGCTGACCGATGCCGTCCACGCGGCATTCTGCGCGGGCGACGCACCCCTCATGGTGGAGATCGGCGTCCGCACACCCCATCTGCCGATCCTGGCCGTGCCCGCCCACCTCCTTGCGGGCGACCTGCCCGGCGCGCGCCGGGCCCTGGACACTCTCGTACGGGCCGGGCGCCTCGCCGACGTCGGGTTGATGGACCAGTTGGTGACCGCGATCTACTGCCACCTGATGGCCGATCACGCGACCGCGCACGAACTGGCCGCCGCGGCGGTCGCCCTCTGCCGCGAGCAGGGCATCGGTGGATGGCTGCCCACCACGCTGCATCTGCGCGCCCAGGTGGAGCTGGCGCTCGGCCGGCTCGACGACGCGCACGCACACGCCACTGAAGCGCTCCGGCTGGCCGACGGCTACGACCTGGACCACCGAGCAGCCCATCTGCGTGCCCTGTTGGCGGTGTTGGCCGCCGTCCAAGGGGAGGAGGCGCAGACCCGGAGAATGGCCGAACAGGCACTGGAGTACGCCCGCCCGCGCGAGGTCGGACGGGGTGCGGCGGAGGCGCTGTGGGCGCTGGGGCTGCTCGACCTCGGCCTCGGGCGGGCGCAGGACGCGCTGCGCCATCTGGAGGCGGCCCGGCAGGCGGCGGGCCACCCCTTCCTGGCCAGGCACCTGTTGCCGGATCTGATCGAGGCGGCCGTGCGCGCCGGACATCCGGAAGGGGCGCGGGCACCCGCGGACCAGCTCATGACTTGGGCGGCCGACCTCGGACAGCCCCACTTCACGGCCCAAGCGCATCGCTGCGCGGCCCTGACCAGCCCGGACACACAGGCCGAGCAGCCTTATCTGGCCGCCTTGGACCTGCACAGCGACGGCGACGACTTCGATCGGGCGCGCACCCAACTCCTCTACGGCGAATGGCTGCGCCGCTCGCGCCGCAAAATCGACGCCCGCGACCAACTGCGCACCGCACTGAAAGTCTTCGATCAGCTGAACGCCCGACCCTGGGCCCACCGCGCTCGCACGGAACTCCAGGCAGCCGGCGAAACCCACGACCCGTCCGACGCCACCGACTCCCCTCTGACCCGCCTGAGCGCCCAGGAGCGCGAAGTCGTCCGCCTCGCGGCCACCGGTGCCACCAACCGCGAAATCGCCACGCACCTGTTCTTGAGCCCACGCACCGTCGGCCACCACCTCTACCGCGCGTTCCCCAAGCTCGGCATCAGCTCCCGAACTGAACTCGCCGACCTGCTCACGCCCTGACGGGTGTTTGCCTGTCAGGCCCTGGGAGTTGCGGGTCAGCACCGAAGGCCAGGAGAACAGCGGTGGTATGCACAGTCAGTGGGTTGCCGCTCTGCAAGGCGCCATCGCCTACCGCGTCAACGGCCTGCGTCAGGAGCGGCACGTTGTCGCATGCCTCATCGGGGCGGGGTCCACACCCTGGCTCTTCGCCATCGACGGAGGTGCCGCCTCCGCCCGAACGCTCATCCACAGGCGCCGGGTCGCCGCTGTCAGCCCCCGTCGCGCAACCCCAGCTTGACCCGGCGCCGGTCGAGGTTGATATCGGCGATCTCGACCACCAGCACATCACCGACAGCCGGATGCTGGTCGTCGTCCTCCCGCTCAGGCAGCTCCGAGGCTGGCAGCAACCCTTCGACGTGATCGTGGACACGAACGAAGACTCCGATCGAAGCCACCTCGGTCACCCTGCCCGGAACCACGTGTCCAACGTGCGTGCGGGCGAACTCACGGAACGGATCATCCTGCAGAGACTTCAAGGACACGGTGAGCCAGTCCCGATCGGCGTCCACGTCCAGGACTGTGACGGTCACGTCCTGTCCCACTCGCAGCACCTGGCCCAGCGGCACCTCGCGACGTTGCCAGGACACCTCAGGAGTCCGCAGCAGCCCGTCGAACCCGCCAAGATCAACGAGGGCATCGACATCACTGACCGATGAGACGGTTCCTCTGCGGACCTGTCCCTTCTCGAGCGTTCTCAGAAAAGCCCGGCGAGCCTCACTCGCAGGAACGTCTGCCACATCACCACCCCTTCACCGCGGACCAGATTCGCATGTCCGCTCAGCACATGCCTACCTCCTCACGTGAGCCCGTGCTTCGCACTGCACATGACGAGGCGGACGCAGCGGGGCGCTCCGATGCGGCGGGCCAGGAGGAGGGACTTGGTGGCGGCGGCCGCGGCGGGCTCGGGTTCCTTCAGATTGAGGTGGCTCGCGGCGCGATAGGCGAGGAATAGGCTCCTGGTTTTGTCCCGGGCAGGCGGCAGCAGGCGTTCGTCTTCGCTGATGAGCTGATGAGCTGATGGGCTGGTGGGCGCGGCCGGTGTCGCCGAGGTCCGGGAGGGTCTGGCCGGAGTCGACGGCGAGGTGTTGCTCGGCCGCGGTGAGGGCGCGCAGGACTGCGCGGCGTTAGCTTCGGGCACCTCGTGCGGCGAGGGTGCGAGCCAGGCGCAGTTGGAGCAGGCAGCGGGCGGCAGGGTTCTGGGCGCGGGTCAGGGGCATTGTTGGAGACGGGTGTGCGAATTCATGTCGGGGAGGACGCCGTGGCCGTCTATGAACTCAAGAACCGTTTGGTCGTCGGTATCGCCTCCAGTGCACTGTTCGACCTGGAAGAGGCGGATGCGGTCTTCCGGGATCAGGGGGAGGAGGCCTACCGCGCCTACCAGGAGGAGCACCTGGACGACACGCTGGACAAAGGAGTCGCCTTCCCCTTCATCCGCAGGCTCCTGTCCCTGAACGACCTGTCACCCGACGATCCTCCGGTCGAGGTCATCATCCTGTCCCGCAACGACCCCGACACCGGGCTGAGGGTCATGCGATCCATCCAGTCCCACGGCCTGCCGATCAGCCGGGCCATCTTCATGCAGGGCCGCTCGCCCTACCGCTTCATGCCCGCCCTGAACATGTCCCTGTTCCTGTCCGCGAACGAGACCGACGTCCGCGAGGCCGTCACGCTTGGGCTGCCCGCCGGCCGCGTCCTCGGTCCTGCCACGGCCGACGAGGACGAGGACCAGGACCTGCGGATCGCCTTCGACTTCGACGGAGTCCTCGCCGACGACGCCTCGGAACAGATCTACCAGGCCGACGGCATCAAGGGCTTCCACTCCCACGAGACGACGAACGCCGCCACGCCACACGACCCGGGCCCACTACGGGACTTCCTCGCCGGCATCAACCGGCTGCAGCAGCGCGAAGAAGAACAGCGGGCACAAGACGCCGACTACAAGATCCGCGTCCGCGTCTCCCTTGTCACCGCCCGTAACGCACCCGCTCACGAACGCCCGGTGCGCAGCCTGAAGAACTGGGGCGTGACCGTCAACGACGCCTTCTTCCTCGGTGGCATAGACAAGAGCACGATCATGGAGGTCCTCAAGCCCCACATCTTCTTCGACGACCAGGTCAGCCACCTGACCGGCACCGCCCGCAGCACCCCCAGCGTGCACGTCCCCTTCGGGAAGATAAACCAACCGGGCCGCCCGGCACCTGAGCAAGCTCAGCGATGAGCCTCGTGCCGGACAACGCCGACGCCGACGCCGAGGAACGGGGCCGGCCCGTCTGCGACGACGTAACCGCCCCTTCACGCAGGGCCGTTGGCCGAGCCGAGCCGGATCCTGTTGCCCCCTCGCGGAGACTACGGCGGGGGTCCAGGCGCTGCAGTAGACGGTGAAGGGCCTTTGGTCAGTGCCTTGACCTAGGAGGGGGCGCCGCCGGGGAGGTGCCGCGTTGTGAGTGCGGGTCACCAAACGGATGCCATGACGCCGGGGCTCTACGGCGGCCCCGGCGTCATGACGATCGAGAGTGCTACGGAGCCGGCGTCGTGGTGCCGTTGATCACGAACTGCGAGCCCGGTTCGATGAGGACGTTCCCGTCGGCCGAGTCACTGATGGTCACATTGGTCAGTGTCGCGCTACCGCGTGCGCCTCCCATCGCGCGGATACTCGCGCCGTTGTTGGACTTGGTGATCTTCACGTTGTCGATCTTGGCGTTCGGTACGGCACCGCCACCGGTCTTGAACTGGATGCCGTCGTAGGTCGAGTCGTGGATCTCCGTGTCGCGGATCGTGACACCCGGGATGTCGGGACCCGCTGCGAAAAGCGTGATGGCGCCGAACTCCTGGGCCTCGCCCCAGAACGCACCGCCCGTGCGGTACAACCCATTGTTGGCGATCAACGTCTGCCCCGAGAACGGGATCGGATCGTGGTCCGTGGCGAGCATGATGCCCGGGTAGTTCATGGTGTCGTAGACGAGGTTGTTCTCGATGGTGTTGCCGTAACCGCCGTACACGGCGATGCCGTTGGCGCGCCACGGCAGCTGGACGGTGTTGTTGCGGAAGTGGTTGTCGTGGCCGATGTCCACCGACTGGTCCTTCACGTACTTGCTGGCCCACACCGCGAGCGCGTCGTCACCGGTGTTGCGGAACGAGGAGTTGAACACGGTCGAGTTCCGTGTCCCGTTGGTGAAGTTCACACCATCGGCATACGTGTTCCGGACGCGCATGCCGCTGAACTCCAGGCGGTCGCCGGGGCCCCACAGGTCGGGGATGTTGGAGTAATCGCGGCCCACCCAGACGCCCACGTTGGCGTGCTCGATCCATACGTTCGTGATCTTGGTGTCCTCGCCGAAGCGGCCGTTCAGGCCGACTCCGCCCTCCGCGCCGCCGTCGCCGCCGCGAATGGTGCCCGAGCCGAAGATGGCGATGTCGGAGATCTTGGTGTTGTCGTCGATGTCGAAGCCGAAGTTGCCCTCGTGCGGGTGGTTGATGCCGCCGGCCTGGTGCGGCGGGGTCAGGGTGTAGAGCTGGGAGTGCCACATGCCCGCGCCGCGGATCGTGACGTCCCGGATGCCCACCTGGTTGTAGTCGCCCCGGTTCAGCGGGTCGTCGGTGAGGATCTTCTGTTCCTGGCGCCACTGCCCGGCCGGGATCCACACACAGTCGATGGTGCCGTTCTGGTCGGCCGTCACCGCCCGCTGGATGGCGTCCGTGTCGTCGATGCCGTCGTTCGGGATGGCGCCGTACTCGGTGATCGAGGTGCACTCGGCGGGCCTGCTCGCGGCCGGCGCCACCTGCTCCAGGTCGATCATGTCGACGATGTAGTACGCCGCGTTGTCACCGGCGTCGCGCTGCAGCTTGAACTTGGTGCCCGCCGGATACGTCTGCGACAGCAGCGCGTGCGACTCGTCGAACAGCCGTCGCGCATCGGTCTGCGGGGTGTTGGTCAGGCCCTCGGGGTCGTCGGAGTTGCCGTACAGCCAGCTGTACTTGGAGGTGAGGGTCAGCTTCTGCACGAACGTGCCGTTCGCATAGAGGCTGAGCGTGGCCTCCTGGCCGCCGCCGCCCGCGGCATCCGGGATCGAGTTGCGCACGACAATGGAGTTCGACGCGCTGGTCGAGGTGAACTCCACATACTGACCTGAGGAGTTGAGGCGTACGGACTCGCGCCCCGACGACTCGGTGGCGAAGTTGGTGTGCCCGAAGGTGCGTTCGCTGTCGGTCTGCAGGAGGGTGCCCGTGTACTGGGCGTCCTCGGCCTCGTACTCCACGTACGGCACCGCCGCGCCGCGGCCGACCACGATCGAGCGCGCGAACACGTTGTTGTTCTCGTTGGTCTCGGTGACCACGCCGGTGGCGTCCGCGGTGGCGGTGAGGGTGGCGCCGCCGTTGGTCGCGGTCCAGCTGCCGCCGACGGCCACCGTGGCGGTGTCACCGGCGGAGATCGCGGGAGCGGTGCCATTGAGCGTGGTTCCGCCGACGGTCAGCCGGGTGACCGAGCCGGCGCCGACGGCGCTGGTGCCACGGTTGTGCACCTTCACGTTGAAAGTGACGTTCGAGCCCACGGCCGGGTTGGCCGGGCTGGAGACGATGTCCGTGACCTCCAGGTCGGGACCGGGGGCCTGGCCGACGACCAGCTTCGCGTCCGCCGTCCGGCTGTTGTTGCTGTTGTCCAGCTCAGCCACGGTGTCGTTGGGGTCGACCACCGCGGAGACGGTGTAGCCGCCCATTGCCCGCTTGCCGACCGTCACCGGGACGGTCGCCGTCTCTCCCACGCCGAGGGCGCGCACCGAGCCGCTGCCGGCGACCGTGCCGCCCAGACTGACGTTCAGCGTGGTCGCGGCCCCGGCCGCGGAACCGCCGTTGCGCACGGTGGCGTTCACCGTGATCGCGTCGCTCTCGCTCGGCGCTGCGGGAGTCCAGGTGAGGTCGGTGACGGTGAGGTCCGGGTTGGGGGCCCCGACTCCGATGACCAGGAACTCGGCGACCTGGCCGCCGAAGCCGGAGCTGTTGCTGTAGATCTTCAGCTGGACGTCGGCGTAGCGACCGGTCACCGGGATCGTCACCGCGTTCTGGTTCGACGACGGATTGAAGGTGTAGTCGGCGCGCGCCTTCAGCGAGGCGTACTCCGAGGCGTTCTGCGCACGCCCGAGCACCTCGATGTTCTGGGTACGGGTTGACCATGCGGCGTCGGGGTTGAGCTTGACCACGACCCCTTCGAGGTCCGCGTCGGCGCCCAGCTTCACCGTGAGCGTCGACGGACTGCCGGCGGACTCCCAGTAGGTGCCCGTGTTGTTGTCGTTGGCGTTGGCGGCCAAGTAGTTCTGCGTCGAGGAGGACGCCTCGATCGGCTTGTTGACCGCCAGGTTCGTCCCGTTCACAGGCGGCGGGGGCTCGCCCTCCTCTCCGTAGATCTCCAGCTCGGATAACTGCGCCGCGGGCCAACCGGTGTTCGCGGTCACCTGCACCCGCACGTAACGGACGTCCGTGGAGTCGAAGTCGACCGTGACGCTGCTTGATCGTGACGGGTCGAACTGCCGCCCGGCGGAGCCGGAAAGGGTGCTGAAGCTGCTGCCGTCACTGCTGCCCAGAACTCTCAGAGTCTGCGTACGGGCCTCCCATGAGGTGGGGAGCTTCAGGACGACCTGGTCGATCGCGGCGCTGCCGCCGAGGTCGACCTGAATCCACTGCGGGAAGGCGTTGGACGGGCTTTCCCAGTACGTCTGCTGGCTTCCGTCAGTGACGCTCCCTGCGGGATAGCCGCTGTGCGACCCACTCGCCGTGGCGGTCTTGCCCAGGGCCAGGTTGGGGACTGCGGCTTCGGCTGCGGAGGCGGCGACGGGCAGGAGCCCGACGGTGGTGAGACCCGCTATCAGCGAGCCGACGACCAACCGCCGGACGGCGTGCGTCCATCTCATGGTGTCCTCTGTTCCACGGGGATGCAGGGATCCGTGCAGAGCGGGACACATCCGGCAGATCTGTCCACACTCGGTGAACTTGCGCGTGTGCCTTCGGAATTTGAGTGATTCAGTCGAAGTTTTGCGTACCGTACGTCACAGATTTCATGGAGGCCTTGGGATTGTCAACGGCTCTCACCGGACTGCCCTGTTGCACCCTTGGACCTCGCTCGCCGAGTGGGCAACAGGAGAGACACGGGCCCCGGTCGAGCATCACTGCCTCGGCGGGTTCGGTGGTCGTGTAGATGACCGGGCGTCAGCGACCACGGCGCGCAGCGCGTCCTCGAGGTCGAGTCGCCGGGCGGCTGTCAGGGCGAGGACGTCGCGGAAGACGACGCTGCCGCGGGCGCCGGTCGGCCTGCAGAAGGTGGAACTCCGGCGCGGCCGGGGTCCAGGTCGGCGTCCGGCCCGAACACGTCAAGGATCCGCCCTGGTCAGCCTTTCCGTGACGAGTCGTAGTCGGCTACGCAGGGGGCGCCGGTCACCATGCCTTGATGACCGGCGCGTCGGGTTCGTGCTGCCGCCAGGCCTCGTTGAGGCGCGCGAGCCGGTCTGCGGCGGCGATGCCGCACAGGGACGCGACCTTGCCGTCACTGACTTCGAACGCCACGGCGCCCACGACGCGGTCGTCGACCACGGCGAGGACGGCCGGGGAGCCGTTGACCAGGGCGATATGCATCGCGGGCGAACCGCCGGCCAGTCGCCGCTTCGCCGGCGTGGGCTTGAAGCCGGCCCGCACGTAGGAGGCGACCCGCTCGCGCGTCTTGTACCGCAACAGCCGCGTGGCCAGTCCGGCGCCGTCCGAGACCGCCGTCACGTCGTCGGTGAGCAGCGCCACCAGCCGTTCGGTGCGCCCCGAGGTGGCAGCGGCGAGGAATTCCTCGACGACCCGGCGCGCGGACGCGGGGTCGGCCTCGCCGCCGCGGCGGCGCTCGGCGGTGACCCGGATCCGGGCCCGGTGGACATGCTGCTGGCTCGCGGACTCGGTGATGTCGAGGATCCCGGCAATCTCGGAGTGGCTGTACGAGAAGGCCTCACGCAGGACGTAGACGGCCCGTTCAACCGGCGAGAGCCGCTCCATCAGGGTCAGGACGGCGAGGGACACCGATTCGCGCTGCTCGAAGGTATCGGCCGGGCCGAGCATGGGGTCGCCGTCGAGGAGCGGCTCAGGCAACCAGGCACCGGCCGCTCGCTCGTGGCGCGCCTGCGCCGAGCGGAGCCGGTCGAGGCAGAGATTGGTGACGACCTTGGTCAGCCACGCTTCCGGCACCTCGACTCGTTCGCGGTCGGCGGCCTGCCAGCGCAGGAACGTGTCCTGCACGGCGTCCTCGGCGTCGGCGGCCGAGCCGAGCAGACGGTACGCGAGTGAGGCCAGCCGGCCCCGGCTGGCCTCGAACCGATCGATGGCTGAGCTGTCCATGCTGAACAGCCTATGCAGTGGCCCTCGCACCGGCACTGTCAGGCGCGGTCGCCAGGCGGCGCTTGCGCTTCGGCATGCCGAAGGTGGGGTGGGCGATGCCCCACCCGGCCCCCTTGAGCACGCCCGACTTCAGCCGCGCGGCGGTCCGGCCGCCCAGGTACCAGGACTTCGACCGGGCGTCCCTGTCCACCATCTGGAAGATTGCGTCCTGCCGCCCGAGGCTGATGTGGTTGCCGTGGTACTTCAGCCCGGTGGTCGGGACCTCGCTGCCCGTCAGGCGCGAGATGATCGCGGCGGTCGCCTGCATGTTGGTGAAGCCGGCCGAGGCGCAGGACATCGGCAGCGGTCGGCCGTTGTCGCCGATGGCGTAGGCGCAGTCACCGGCGGCGTAGACGTCCGGGTGGGAGACCGAGCGCATGGTGCGGTCGACGACGATCTGGCCGGTCTCTGCGATCTCCAGGCCGCTGGCGGCCGCGATGGGGTGCACGGCGAACCCGGCCGACCACACGGTCACGTCGGCGGGGATGGACGTACCGTCGGCGGCGATCGCCCGTGTCGGCTCGACGGTTTCGATGCCGGTGTGCTCGTGGACGGTGATGCCGAGCCGGTCGAAGGCATGGCGCAGGTGACGGCGGGCCTTCGGGGAGAGCCAGGCGCCCAGCTCACCGCGGGCGGCGAGCACGACCGAGAGGTCGGGCCGGGACTCGGCGAACTCGGTGGCGGTCTCGATGCCGGTCAGCCCCTCACCGACGATCAGCACGGTGCCGCCCTCGCCCAGTGTGGCCATGCGCTCGCGCAGACGCAGCGCCGAGGACCGGCCGGTCACATCGAAGGCGTACTCGGCAACGCCGGGGACGCCATGGTGGGCTACGGAGCTGCCGAGTGCGTAGAGAAGCGTGTCGTACGCGAGCTCGCCGTCGCCGTCCTCGCCGGTCACGGCGACGGTCCTGCGCCCGGGGTCGACGCTGGTGACGCGCGCCAGGCGCAGCCGCACCCCGGTGCCCGCGAACACGTCGGCGAGCTTGCGGAACGCCAGGTCCTGGCCGATCGCGAGCTGGTGGAGCCGCATCCGCTCAACGAAGTCGGGCACAGCGTTGACGACGGTGATCTCGATGTCGGCGGGGGAGAGCCGACGGGCCAGGTTTCCGGCGGCGAAAGCCCCGGCATATCCGGCGCCGAGTACGACGATGCGGTGCTTCATGGCGTTGCTCCTGTCTCGTTCGCGTGCCCTTCGAACGAGACGGCGCCGCGATTCCTGACAGAAGCCGGGTGTGATGTGGGTCACGTAACTGAGACGAGCGACTGGGCCTCCGACAGACGCTTAGGCCTGTCTTGGGCAGTCGAAACGGTGCGATGGCCAAGTATCGAGGCTGGTGGCGAGGTGACGCCGGTGCGGCGGCGGGAGACCGAGGCGTGGATCGCCCGCATGTGCCGCAGATCCGTCCCGAACGTCAGGCCGCGCAGGCGGCCGGGTCGCGGAGCACGGGCGGGAGGCGCGGCCCTGTGGCCAGGGTGTCAGGGCGGGGCGGGAAGAGGAGTGAGGAACGGGAGCGGCTTTACAAACCTGACGTTGCGTCAAGGTCAAGGACGCCCGTGCGCGGCGTAGGGCCTGCTGGGCGCAAGGAGTGCAAAGAGGCAGGCTGTGGCAGGCTTGACCTTGGCGCGACGTCAGGGTTTCTACTGAGTGCATCCGGCCCGAAGCGCTGACCGAGCATGCGGGACGATCCCTTGAGAGGACCCCTGCGATGACCGCGACCGTCGAAAAGAACATGGCCTTGATGCGCACCGCGTACCGGCTTGTGGAGAGCGGCGAGTTCGACGAGGCCGCGCAGATGCTCACCGAAGACTTCATCGCCAACGTCCCCGGGTGCCCCGACCCGCTGCACGGCCGGGAGATCTGGTACCAGGGCACCAAGATCATGAAGGACGCCTTCCCCGACTTGAAGATCAACGTTCAGGACATGTTCGGCGTCGGCGACAAGGTGACGGTGCTGGTCCATTTCGAGGGCACGCACCAGGGTACGTTCCTGCAGTTCGAGGCGACGGGCCGCCAGGTCGGCTACCGGAGCGTGGAGGTCTACCGCTTCGAGGGCGACCAGATCGCCGAGGAGTGGGTCGCTCCGGACATGCTCAGCCTCCTGCAGCAGATCTCGCCAACCCCCGCCCGCCACTGACGCCGACCCGTCCACCCAGCCGCGTGCCAGGGATCCAGATGGTTCGGCTGCTTCTGCTGCTGCGGTTCTTCCGTGCTGCCGCCGCGTTCATCAATCCCATGCTCACCTCAACCGCCCAGGGCACCTGGAACCCGCAGAACGCGACCTGGTCGTAGAACCCGAGTTCGACAGTTGGTGGGCATGTGGGAGGGGCCGGCGGCGGATTTGTGCAGGTGAAGGGGGGCGGCCGGGTGTCTGGGCCTCGAATAGGTGTGGGCAAACGTTTTTAGCTTGTGATTGCTCTGGGCTTGACTGTTACCGCATGATGCAGGCATGTACTTGCGGAAGATCCAGCGGCGGAACAAGGATGGGTCGGTGGTGCGCTACCTCCAGCTCGCTCACAACCGGCGCAAGGACGGAACGACCCAGGCGGAGGTGCTGGTCAACTTCGGCCGTGAGGACCGCCTGGACGTCGAAGGGCTACGCCGCCTGGTGGCCTCGATCAACCGCTACCTCGGCGGCGAGGACGACGCCGCGGCTCCGCTGGGCGCCGAGGCCGGGCCGCTGGCGGTGGAGTCCTCCCGGCCGCTCGGGACCAGTTGGCTGCTGGACGGTCTGTGGAAGCTGCTCGGCATCGACACCGCGCTGACCGAGGGCCTGGGAGAACGCCGGTTTCGTACCGATGTCGAGCGCATCGTGTTCGCGCTGGTCGCCAATCGGGCCATCGCCCCGGGCTCCAAGCTCGCCGCCGCCGAGTGGGCCACCTGTGACCAGGTCATCCCCGGCCTGCCCGAGCTCGCCGAGCAGCACGCCTACCGGGCCATGGACCTGCTCGTGGAGGCCGATACCCAAGGCGCTGTGCAGGAGGCGGTGTTCTTCTCCGCCGCACACCTGCTCAACCTCGAAGTCGACCTGGTCTTCTTCGACACCACCTCCACCTACTTCGAACGCGACGAGGCCGACGACCCCGACGGCGAGGGCAGCAGCCTGCGCCAGTACGGGCACTCCAAGGACCACCGCAAGGACCTGCCGCAGATCGTGATCGGGCTGGCCGTCACCCGCGAGGGCATCCCCGTGCGCTGCTGGACATGGCCCGGTGGCACGAACGACCAGACGGTGGTCACCGAGGTCAAGGACGGCCTGCGCGACTGGCGGCTCGGGCGGGTCGTGACCGTCGCCGACTCCGGGTTCTCCTCCGAGGCCAACCAGGCCTACCTCAAGCGGGCCGGCGGCCACTACATCACCGGCATCAAGATGCGCGAGGGCTCCAAGAAGGCCGACCAGGCCTTGGCCCGCCAGGGCCGCTACCAGGAAGTGCGCGACAACCTGCGCGTCAAGGAGGTCCGCCTCGACAACGACGAGCACCGGCGCTGGATCATCTGCCACAACCCCGCCGAAGCCACACGCGACCAAGCCAGACGTGAAGACCAACTGGGCGCCATCCGCGAGGAACTGGAGCGGATCAAGATCGCCCGCGCCGCGGACGCGAAGAAGGCCAAGGACAAGGCCGCCAAGACCGGCGCACGAGTGACCCCCTCGGACGCACCGCATCGCAAGGCCGAGTGCGCACTTCGCGACCACCCCGCCCTCGGCCGCTGGCTCAAGCAGCACCCCACCACCGGACGCCTGTCCATCAACGCCGCGAAGGTCGCCGCCGAGGCCCGACTGGACGGCAAGTACCTGCTGGCCACCAGCGACCCCGACCTGTCCGCCGAGGATGTCGCGCTCGGCTACAAGAATCTCCTGGAAGCGGAACGAGCCTTCCGCACGATGAAATCGACCTTGGACCTGCGGCCCGTCTACCACCGCCTGGACGAGCGGATACGCGCCCACGTGCTGCTGTGCTGGCTCGCCCTGCTGCTGATCCGCGTCGCCGAACGCCGCACCGAGCTCACCTGGCCCCGCATCAACACCGAACTCGGCCGGATCCACCAGGTCACCCTCACCGGACCGGCCGGCAGCCTCCAGCAGACCACCCGCCTCACCGACACCCAGACCAAACTCTTCAAAGACTGCGGCGTGCCACTACCGCCAAAGATGAGCAGCCTCAAGACCCCTGAATAGCCCCTGAGCTGGGAAAACGCCCTCCGGAGCCGTGGGCAAACGGCCCCGGAGCCCCTCTATGCCCATCACCGCAGGTCACACCGCAGATTCCACCCTGCCGTGTGCCTATCAACTGTCGAACCCGGGTAGAACGGCGGCCGGCTGAGAAGCCAACGGCGGCCGCCAAGGCGATGGGCCGGCGGACAGGGCGCGCCCCATACGGGCCGTCCTGATCAGCCCGCGGCCGGTACAGAGTGTGCACATTCGGGGCCCGGACCCCGTCGGCCGATATCCGGGCCGCCGCGCTCCCACTAGGGTTGCTGTGATCACGGAGTCCGAGCCGTCCTGGGTAACGCCGTTCACCGGGCTGAGCCCGCGTCAGCTCGGCAAGTCAGTCACCGGACCATGGCGCGAAGGCGCGGATCAGTGGGCAAAGGCCGGCCATGGAGCCTGCCGCTGGAGGACCGGATCCTGCTGGTGGGTGCGTACTGGCGGAACGAAACTGACCCTGCGGCAGCTAGCTCCACTGTTCGACATCTCGAAGTCCGCAGCCGACCGCGTAATCGACCGCTCGGCCCAGGCCCTGGCGGTACAGCACGCCCTTGAGTCAAACCGCGAAGGTGTCGCCAAGGCAGGCTTGTTGTCACCAGGACCGCCGGACAGGGCGCGCCGGACTGGCCGCCGGGCCGCTGCGCAGCTCAGTCCCGGTTGTGCGTGCACAGGCGCCCCGTCGAGCATGCCTCGCATCCGCGGTGGTCGGGCCAGCTCGCTGGCTTGCACGGCGGCGAAGAGCCGACGCGCGTGGCCCGGACTGTCGACACCGCTGAATGTGGCGAACTCCTCCGGATCGGATCCCCGAAGTTCTGCCTTACAGGCTCGCATGTGGAGCCATGCGCCCATGGGAGAGTCGTGCCTGGCGCCGCGCACGGGATGGGCACGGCGCCAGGACGTTTCATGACTCACGCGGCCGGAGGCCTGGGTCACCGGGAGATGCGTACCTGGAAGGCATCGTTGCGCGATTTCGAGAACTTCTTGTCCCACGCCAGGACCCGGCTGTCGACATAGAAGTTCTTCGCCTGTGTGCCGGCGCTTCGGTTGACGCCCCTGGTGACGGCGCGGACGGAGAAGTCCCAGTAGGTGTTGGCCGCCCCTTCCCTAGTGGATGCGAACGGCCACTCATCGCAGTCCTGGCCCTTCTTGGGCGGCGTGGGCAGACCGGTCCTCTCGTACGGGGGCTTTCGCTTGCACGCCTTCTTCACGTGCTTGCGGTTCTCAGCGTCCTGCCCGCTGTCCGGCAGGATGCGGTGCAGCGTGCGTGGGAAGCGCTTGGCGCGCGGGTCTTCCTCGTCCGCCGGGGCGAGCCACGGGTAGCTCAGGTTCGGAAATGCGTAGGAGTCCCTGATGTGGGGCCACCTCTTTGACCTTCGGGTTGGACAGCGAGTACCTGAGCGTCGGCATACCTGCCCCAGGGAAGACGCACGCCTCGGGATATTTCGCGTGCTCGCCCTTTGTGAAGTAGTCAGCCGAGTCGCAGCGCATCGCCCGTGGCTGGGTCTTGATCGGACCGCCCCTGTAGCCCTGGCCTTCGCCCCCGTCGAACTCCATCCTCCAGCGGTTACGGGTCACCGTGTCGCGTCCCTTGCCGGTGGTGTCCAGTCCGTAGATGTCCCAGTGGTACCAGCGGTCCTGGTTGTCCCAGCTCGCCGACGGCTGGTTCACGGAGCTGGGTCCTGCGTTGCACAGCGGCAGCCCCTCGCGGCAGTCGCCCATGATGGACAAATTGATGCCCGGAGGCCTATTCACGGGGTGGTGGGGCGCCTGGGTTCCTTGATCATCAGTACGGCCCTGCTCGGTAGTCTGATGTCTGCGACAACGTCAGAAGTGAACCGGGGCAGGGCCGTTGAGCTGGAACGTTACGGCAGGGTTGGACAAGGATCAACTGGACGGGCTGGTGGTGCGGGTCCATCGGATACTCATGACGGATCCTGATCCTGTGGTGTCTCCGGCCCGGATGTGGTCACTGGGCCTGTACCGGTCGGTGGTCCTGGTGCTGTTCCTACTGCGGCAGAACCCCGTCCAGGAGGCGGCGGCGGAGCTGTTCGGTGTCAGCCAGGCCACTGTTTCCCGGCGGTGGACGGGGCTGCTTCCGGTGGTGGAGAAGGCCCTCGCCGGGCATGTCCCCGATCCCGTGGAGGCCTCCGCCGGCCGGATCGTGCTCATCGACGGCACCCTGGTCACCACGTGGGACTGGGCGAGCGAAGGCACCACCCTGTTCTCCGGCAAGCACCGCGACACCGGCTTCAACCTGCAGGTTGCGGCCACGCTGTCCGGGGACCTGCTCGCGGTGTCCGAGCCCGTCCCGGGCTCCCGGCACGACATGTACGCCTGGCGCCGGTCCCACTTCCCGGAAACCTTCGCGGAACGGCAGAGCATGGGCGATCTTGGCTACGTGGGCTCCGGCATGCTCACCGCGAGACGCAGACCACCTGGTCAGGAACGTCCCACTGGCGACAACGTCTACAACGGGAGCATCAGCAGACTCCGCGCCGCCATCGAGCGAGCGATCGCACACCTGAAAGACTGGAAGATTCTCGCGACCCGCTACCGCGGCCCCCTGGCCAAGTTCCCCCTCGTTGCCAAAACCGTCACCGCCCTCACCTTCTACAAGAAGGGCTGGTGAGACCCCGTGAATAGACCTCCCGGCGCCACCCACAAGTCGTCAATCGGCCCCCAGTCATAGTCAAGCGATCCCTTGACGATCCGGGAAAAGGCCCGGATGCGGCGATCCTTGTTGTCGCCCTGAGCGAAGACCTGATAACGGAACTTTGTGGTGCCCTGGTACTCGGGCGGAGCTCCCTGGCGCATCTTGTAGAAGTCGAACTTCATCGAGCCGAGCTCGCAGTAGGTGAACCGGTCCAGGAAGCGGCGCCCACTGCCGTCCCCCTCGTTGAAGCACGCCTTGAGCTTGCCCTCGTCCGGGTTCCGCCCGATCGGCGCCGGCGGTCCCGGATGGTAGGAACTGGCTTGGCCCGCACCGCCCTCGGCGGAAGGCAACGGAGCAGGGGACGGCTTGGGAGGCGGCTGGTTCCCGGCGGCCTTCGCCTTCCTGCGGCCCTCGGCCCGTAGCTCATTCAACTGCTGCTCGCTCAGTTCGATGCGGGCATGATGCTCCCCGCCGCCCTTCAGCGGCTTCCATTCCGGCTTGGCCGGGGCGGGGTTGTCTTGCCTGGCGTCTGTCTTACTGCTTGCGGTGGTTTCGTACGCGTCGGCCGTGGCGGGCACCACTGCGAACAGCAGCCCCATCGCCAGCACGGTTCCCCACAGACGGCGCGGTTTGGTGCGTGCGATCACAACAACATTCCCCCCGGAATGCTCCGCCGAGCCGGGGGCAGCAAAGTGCGGGCTCGGCACGTTGGTTCGGGCTTCGCAGCGGCCCTGGCACCCCCCCCTTTCCGGAGACGTCTCGTGCTTTCGGAAGGCAAAGCGCCAAGAACGCTAGTGGGGCATGTCTGCTAGACACACCCCACTTTTCAGCCCCACGTTCACGCCAGTTCCGCCGGAGCGAGCCCACCCGTCCACGGATCCGTGAACAGCCCCTCGTGCCACTCCACCCCGGTCAACGCCCGCACCGCGACGGCCGTACGCTGCGCTGCACTCAGAACACGCAGCTCCTCCGCGTCGTTCTCACCCATCTCGGTCAGATCGAACCCAGCCCTTTGCAATGCCTCAGCGGCAGCATCGGTGTTTTCGCCGTCCAGGTCGGACACCAGCGGGTCGAACCGAGCCCAGCACTCTCCTCCCGTGCTGTAGCTCACCTCCTGCTCAGCAGGCAAATACATCGCCGCACAGGACACACCCTGCTCGGAGAGCTGCTCCAAGACTTCCCACTCGTGCCCCAGAAAGCCCGAGGACCCGTCGATCTCCAACACCATCGACCATCCGTGGTCAAGAGAGCGCCCCAACAGCAGGATCGACTCGCTCTCGCCACCGCCCGCCACAGCGCGTTCGGTCGCCTCGTGCAGATCCGTCGCCCGTTGCTCGGCCCCCGGAACGCCCAGCACCTCCAGCATCTCGGCGAGCGGCTTGCGAGCCAGGAGCACGCTCCACCCTTCGCCGAGCGTGTCCGTCAGATCGATGGGCTCTATCATCGCCAGCCTCCAAGGTCGATCCCACCAAGGCCATGCCACAAACGCTACCCACGGCCGCTCATCCGACGACTGACGGAGCACCGAAAGCCGGTGCCACCAACCATGCTTCGTGCACTGCTGGTGACCGGTAACGCGTCGATCTGGTGACAAGCATCGTGGCCTCACGGTTCGGCATGCCCGGACCCAGGCGCAATGAGGCCGCCGTGCACCGTGCGGGCCTTCGTCCAACTCACCCATCCATGTCACAGGAACGCCACTTCGCCTTCACGGTGCCCCCACGTGGCGCATGATGCTGCCCTAGCTCACGGAACAGCCCTGGGGGGACACCATGCGCATCCGCACCATCGCGGCCGGACTCGCCGCCGCAGCCCTGCTGACGCTCACCGCCTGCGAGGGCACCAGCGACACCGGCTCCAACAAGCCGGACACCACGGTCGAGGGCACGAGCGGCCAGACGAAGCAGGACACCGACACCACCGAGGGTGACACGGACGCGCCCGCTGACGACGCCACCGAGACCGAGACCGAGGCCGTGACCGCGACGCTGCCCGACCTCGTCGGCCAGGACCTGCAGGCCGCACAAGACGAGGCTCAAGCCGCTGGGTTCTACGTCCTCGACGACCAGGACGCCAGCGGCCAGAACCGCTTGCAGGTCTTCGACCGCAACTGGACCGTGTGCAGCCAGAAGCCCGCGTCCGGCACGCACCCGACGGACACGCCCGTGACGCTGTTCGCAGTCAAGGACGAGGAGACCTGCTGAACCACCCTCGGCGCCTTCAACTCGCGCAAGGTCGCCGAGCCGCCGACAAGCCCTGGGGTGTACCGCTACGTCTACTGCCGCGTTGGCGGGAAGGCCACGGCGGAAGACCTCACCAGCGAGGTTTTCGCGCGCGACTTGCTGAGGATCGGGACCTTCGCCTGGCAGGAACGTGGCCTGGAAGCATGGCTGGTGACGATCGCCCGCAACCCGATCGCCGATCATTTCAGGTCGGGCCGCTTCCGCCTCGAAGTGACCACCGGCGAGGTGCTCGACGTGAACGAGACCGAACGCAGCCCGGAGGACTACGTCGTTGAGTCCCTCACGCACACCGATCGCGTGCTGGCACTCGGCCGGTTGCCGCACCGGCTGCGGCAGGCGATCTTGCTCTGGGCCACAGGGGCCTCCACCGCAGAGATCGCTCAGCGTCTGGGGATCACCCGCCGTACGGTGCGGGTGCACCTCCATCAAGCACGCCAGTGACTCTCGGTCGACCCCGCGCTCACCTGCGCGCTCATAGCCGTCACACACCGCTGAGGCACCGTATGGCGCTCCCGCTGCCGAGGGCCCGGCGGTGGTGCGCATTCGAGCGACCGAAGTTTTTTGGTCTCGCGTGTAAAGAGGACGGGCCGCTCGTGCCACGCTGAGTGCGTCACCAGGCGCGTCGTCTGACCGCAGCCCCGCAGTTGCGGACCTCGAGCGGTACGCCGTGCCGGTCGGCCACCGAGGAGAGGTAGCGCGGGCGCGAGAAGTGAGCAGCCAAGACGTCATGGTCGGTGCGTGCGCAACTCATGCGCGACTCCCTGCCGCCCGACCGCCGGACGCAGGAAAGGCGCCCTGCCGGAGGGACCAGTACGCTGCGGCCAGGTGTGCCGGGAAGTCTGGTCGGCGATCAGTTGGCCCTGCCATCACGGAGTTCTCGATGCACATCTTCCGCTCGCGCCGTCGCGGACAGCGGCCGCGTGAGGCGTCGTCGAGGGCGGCCATCACGGCGGCCTTCTGGGTCAGACCCTCAGCCTCGGCCTTGAGCTTCTCGCCGATGGCCGCGGCCTCCGCCAGTGCCTGGGCCTGCGCGCCCTCCGCTTCGGCCCGCAGCCGGGCCTCGGTGGCGACGGCCTCCGCACGACCGGCCTTCTCGATGACGTCGGCTTCCTTGTCGCGGACCTGGACGGCGGCGAGTCCTTCGGCGGCAGCTTCGGCCTGGACGCCCTCGGCGAGGCGGAGCTTGGCGCGGGCGTCGAGGTCGGCCGTCTTCAACCGGGCCTCGGCGAGGGTGAGTTCCTCGGAGGCATGGTGCGTTGCCACCTGCTGGGCTGCCTCGGCGGCCTTGATGTTCTTGACCAGCTTCTCCTGCGCCTCCGCCTCGGCGGCGATGATCACGGCCTGCCGCTGCCGCTCCGCCTCCTCCACGGCACGCAGCTTCTTGATGGACTCCTCCTGCTCGGCGACGGTACGGTCCACCGCGACCCGCTCCCGGATGACCTCGGCGATCTCCCGCTTCTCCGCCTCGACTTCCTTCTCGGCGGCGATCCGGGTCAGCTGTGTCTCCCGCTCCCGGGCGATGACTTCGAGGAGGCGGTACTTCTCGATGCGCTCGTTCTCGACGGCGATGACCCGCTCGCGGTTCTTCGCGGCGACGGCGACCTCGCGGGCCTGGTTCTCGCGCTGGACGCCGAGCTTCTCCTCGGTGGCCAGGAACGCGCCCTGGGCCCGCAGCCGCTCCTCCTCCACGACCCGCGCCGTCTAGGCCTCCTCCCGGGCCCGTACGGTCGCAATCTCCCGCTTCTGCTTGGTCTCCGCGTCGACCTGCCGGCGCTCCAGCTCCAGGATGGCTTCACGGGCGTCGACGTTCTGCCGCGTGATCTCCTTCTCCTCGGTGCGCTGGGCCTCGTTGGTGCGCACGTGCTCGAGGGCGGTCAGCTCCGTGATCTTGCGGATGCCCTGGGCGTCGAGGACGTTGGCCGGATCGAGCTGGGTCAGCGGCGTCTGCTCCAGGTAGTCGATCGCCGCGTCCTCCAGGTGATAACCGTTCAGGTCGACGCCGATGACCTCGATGATCCGGTACCGCAGCTCGTCGCGCTTGGTGTACAGGTCGGTGAAGTCCAACTGCTTGCCGACGGTCTTCAGCGCCTCGGAGAACTTCGCGTGGAACAGCTCCTGCAGCGTGTCCCGGTCACTCGCCCGTGCGGTCCCGACCGCCTGGGCGACCTTGATGACGTCCTCGACCGTCTTGTTGACCTTCACGAAGAACGTGATCCGGATGTCGGCCCGTATGTTGTCACGGCAGATCAGCCCGTCCTTGCCGGTCCGCGTGATCTCGATGGCCTTCACCGAGATGTCCATCACCTCGGCCTTGTGCAGCACCGGCAGCACGACCTGCCCGGTGAAGGTCACCTCGGCCTTGCGGAGCTTGGAGACGATCAGCGCCTTGCCCTGCTCCACCTTGCGGAACAGCTGGGAGACGACGAGGACGGCGAGTGCGGTGACGGCGATGAGCAGGCCGACGCCCAGAGTGATGGCATTCATGGCATACGTCGTTGAGGCATAAGGAAGGTTATGCGTGAGAAAGGTGGCGCGTGAGAAAGGAGGCGCTTGAGGAAGGAGGCGCTTGAGGAAGGAGGCGGGCACGCGACCCGATGGAGCCGTGTGTCAGGCTGCGTGGTCCAGGTCGTCCCTGTGGTCCCGCTCCCGTGTCCGGCCGAGGCCGGACAGACCGGATTCATCGGGGAAGAGACGGTGCAAGGGCCGTACGAACAGGCGAGTCATCCGCCACGCGGCGAGCAGTGCCAGGACCGGCACGACCATGCGCAGCAGTCCGGAGGCGGGTCCCGGCGACGTGAACGCGACCAGGACGAGAGTCCCGCCGACACTCAGGGACCAGGCGAGAACTGTCAGCGAGGAGACGGCGATCGTCACCGGTACGCCGCCCATGCCCCACGCACGAAGGTCCAGGTCCGCGTCGAAGCTGTAGGCGGTGGTGAAGCCGGCGGCAACCAGGAACCAGAAGCACACCATCACGACGAGGGCGGCGGTCAGAAGGATCGTGGGCAGGCCGGTGGCCACTGCCAGAAACGTCCGCATGGTTGGTCCCCCCTTTCCGCCCGCAGTGGTGGTCCCGCGTGCTCGGTGGCGCATCGCGCGCTCCGGGCTCCGGTCCGGACACCTGCCGGTGTCCGGCACCGGAATCCCCCGTAGTGCTCCCCGCAGGTCATGGTGCACGGCAGGCGCGCGTCAACGCATTGCCGGTTTCCGGCAGCGTTCACTAGGGTCTGCATGCCGGTGAACCGCTAAGGAACCGTCATCGGCGCGTCAAGAACCCGGGGGCGACATGACGGAACGGGACGTTCCCGAGCAGTATGTGGAGGGCTGTGCCCAGATTCTGGCCGAGGTCTCGGCCACGGGGCGGCGCCTCACTCGGGAGGAAGTCACTTCCCGCCAGGAGCTCGGTGAGCTGGCCGCGGACGCCGGCCACGGACTGCGCGCCCTCGTCAGCGCCCATCTGACCGCCGCCCGCGCGGCATGGCCGACCGCTCCCGGCACGGCCGACAGCGCCTTGGCCGCCCTGCACCAGGCCATCGACGCCTTCTCCGAGGGCTACGAACGCGCCCAACGCCACGCCGTGCGTCAAGAGGAGGCAGCCCGCCGGGAGTTCATCGACGACCTCCTCTACGGACGCAGCGACCTGGGCCGCCTCGCCGAACGCGCCGAACGCTTCGGTCTGCGCCTCTCACACGCCCACGCCGTGGCCGTCGCCCAGGGCCCCACCACCTACGACGAAGGCGACAAGGTTCCCCAACAGGTGGAACGCGCGCTCATCTCCCGCTTCGGCGACCGCAGCATCCTGCTCACCACCAAGGACGGCCGCATGCTGTGCATCGCCCCCGGCCACCAGGACGAGGTCCTCGCGTATTTCGCCAAGCAGGCCCACGCAGCCACGGAAGGCGGCCAGGTCGCCATCGGCCGCGCACAGCCCGGCCCCGGCGGAGTCGTCCACTCGTACGAAGAGGCGCTCAACGCCTTGGAACTGGCCGAACGTCTGGACCTGGAAGACCCGGTCCTGCGCGCCGCCGACCTGCTCGTGTACCCCGTCCTGACCCGCGACCGGCAAGCCATGGCCGACCTCGTGCTGAACAGCCTCGGCCCGCTCACCGCGGCTCGCGGTGGCGCCGAGCCTCTCCTCGGCACCCTCACCGCCTACTTCGATTCGGGCTGCGTGGCCGCCGAGGCCGCCCGCCGTCTCTCGCTCAGCGTGCGGGCCCTGACCTACCGGCTGGAGCGCATCCACAAGCTCACCGGCGCCAACCCCGCCGATCCGGCTCACCGTTACATACTTCAGACCGCGGTGATCGGTGCCCGACTGCTGGACTGGCCGGCAAAGGAACTCTGACCTCACGGCAACGCACCCCTGTGGCAACAGATGGAAGGTGCGGGAGAACCCGCCGGCAGCGGACTGGCAGGGCACAATGCGGATCGTGCTGCATGTACGAGTGATCAGCCCTGCTCACCGGACGGCAGAGGTGCTCCAGATCGCCCTCGAATGTCCGGGAGCCGTCAATGTCGTGAAGTTCCTCGGCGCCGCCACGTCGCCCGAGGGCGACGTGGTCGAGTTCAGTCTCGCCAGGGAAGCCGCCAACGCGGTACTCGACCAGTTGCAAGGGCTGGGACTCAAGGACAGCGGATCGATCAGCGTCGAGCAGCTCGACCTCTCCATCTCGGCAGCGGCGGAGCAAGCCGAGAAGTCTGCGCCCGGCGACCCCCAAGATGCCGTGATCTGGGATGAGCTGGCTGCCCGTGTCACGGCAGACACCCAGTTGAGCTGGTCCTATCTGGCGTTCCTGGCACTGGCCACGCAGATTGCCGGCATCGGTGTCCTCTTGGACCAGCCGATCCTGATCGTCGGCGCCATGGTGCTCGGTCCGGAGTTCGGCCCGGTGGCCGCATTTTGCTTCGGTGTTCTGCGGCGCCGACCCGCTCTGATGGGCTCTGCCGTGCGCGCGCTGGTGGTCGGCTTCGCTGTCGCGATCGCCGTCACCACAGTGTGCGCCGGGGTGAGCCGCCTCCTCGGCTGGATCACGCCGACGATGCTCGACAACAGGCCGATGACGGAGTTCATCGCGCACCCCGACCGCTGGTCCTTCATCGTGGCGCTCCTGGCAGGCATCGCCGGGATCCTGTCGTTGACTGCGGGCAAGTCCTCCGCTCTGGTCGGAGTCTTCATCTCCGTCACGACCGTACCGGCGGCGGGCAACATCGCCGTCGCCATCCCCTTGGCGCACTGGGGAGAAGTAGGAGCGTCGCTCAGGCAACTCGGCGTGAACCTAGCAGGCATGATCATCGCCGGAATCCTCACGCTGCTCGTTCAACGCCTGCTGTGGGCACGCTTCGGACTGCGTATCGCATCCGCTCCCTGAAGCCAGCCGGCCTCGCACCCAATGGCTGTCGAGCACCGGCAGGTCCATGCGCTACCCGGCTGGCGGCGCCCGCGTACGACCGTTGCGATCCTCAAGCCTCGCGCCGGGCGCGCTTCCGGGCGGCCTCCATCGGGTCCCGGCGCTCCGACGTCCGCGTTTCACAAGCAGCACAGACCGATTTGCCCGGCTTTTCTTCGTAGGGTGAGAGCCGTGACCACCGATCCGGATCACGGGAAGTTCGCGTCCCGGCCGACCCGGTACCGTGCGGCGAGGCACCGATGACCACGACGCCCGCGGCCTGGGCCGCCGCCGATCCCCCCGCCACCGCCCTGCGTACGGGCCGTGGCCCGCTGTTCCTGCGCCGCATTGACGGCTGGCTGCTGCCCCTCGACGTCGAACGCTGGTGCGCGCACGCCGACCCGGTCGATCTGGAGGTACTGGACCGGTGTGAGGGCGCCGTGCTGGACGTCGGCTGCGGCCCCGGGCGCCTGGTCGCGGAACTCGCCGCCCGTGGCCGGCCCGTCCTCGGCATCGACGTCAGCGAGGCCGCCGTCCACAGCGCCGTGCGGCTGGGGGGCGAGGCACCGCGGCGCTCCGTCTTCGACCCCCTGCCCGGCGAGGGTCGCTGGGACACCGTCCTGCTCATGGACGGCAGCATCGGCATCGGCGGCGATCCGCGCGCTCTGCTGGACCGGGTGGCCGGGCTCCTCTCCCCGTGTGGCCTGTTGATCGCCGAGACGGCAGCAGTGGACATCGACGAGCGCGTCGAGGTCCAGGTCGTCGACGTCGTCGACAGTCCCCACCTCCGACGGTGCGTTGCCCTGGGCGCGGCTCGGCGCGCCGGCCCTGCTGCGGCACGCCAGCCGCACACGGTGGAGTGCCGTCGGTCACTGGACGGCCGGTGGCCGCTGCTTCGTTGCCCTGCGCAGCCGCAGCGCCAGCAGCAGCGCCGAGCCGGCGAAGAGCACGGCGGTGATCAGCAGCCATCGGGCGAGGAAGCCGTCCGGCGACAGTCCGGTTCCCAGCCGGTAGCGCTGCTCCACCTTCCCGCTGATCAGCGGGAACCACACGAGCAGGAGCAGGCCGGACAGCGCTGCCGGGACACGGACGTACATCGCCAACTCCCGGTGGCCTGCCGCGCCGAGCCCTCGTACGACGGACCGGTCCGCCACCGTGTACAGCGGCAGCAGGACGAGATCGTGCAGCAACGCCGCCCCCACGAACCACACCGCCACCGCAAACCAGTCGTCGGCGAGAAGGCGAACGCCTGCATAGGCTGCGAGGGCGAACGAGGCCGCGAGCAGCAGAATTTGGAAGGGACTACCTACAGGGATCCGCGGTCGGCGCATCAGAGGTCTCCGAACGTCATGCGGGCCACCCACTTGGTGTTCAGCACGCCGGGGGCCGCGGGCACGATGACCCGTGCCGGGAAGCCGTGGTCGGGGGACAGGTCCTCGCCGTTGACGTACAGGGCGAGCAGGGAACGTGGGTCGGCGACCTGGTTGGCCCGCAGGGCGGCACGGCGGAAGGCTCCGCGCCGCTGCAGGGACTCGACGAGCACGTCCGGTGGATCGTCGTCATAGCCGACGAGCGCGGCGAGGTCGCTGAGCCGCACCCCGCGCCACCACTGGTCGGACGTCGACCAGCCCTCGACGCAGGCGATGGGCAGCGCCGCGCTGTGCAGGGGAAGCCGGACCAACTGGGCACGGCTCAGGCGGACGGTGCCGGTGCGTCCGGTCACCACGAGGCGCCAGGCGCTCTCGCCCGTCTGCGACGCGTCGATCCCTGCGTACCGGGCGGTCTTGTTGATCTGGAAGCCGTTCGGGCCACTGCCTGGTTCGGCTCCACCGCGCGGGGCCAGCAGGGCGGTGCGCCGCAGCAGCCCGTCGAAGCTCTGCCCGACGGTCGTCGCGAACAGCAGTAGCGAGCCGCCCCCGACGAACCACAGGGCACCCCGCCGGGAGACGGTCGGCGGATCCGGACGCGGGGAGACCAGATCGGATGATGGGTCAGGATGGGACGGCCCCTTCTCCTCGAGCCGGCGCAGGTTGCGCAGAGCCGCGGGAATCTTCAGTACGGCGTGGGCGACGAACGCGGCGATGAAGACCCATGCCCCGTAGAAGTGCAGGGTGTAGAAGGACCCCGGAAAGATGTAGTCCAGCTGGATGTTGAGCACGCCTGTCACGAACTCGAACAGCGCGCCGCCGACCAGGAGCAGCAGGGAGATCCGCTCGAGGGCGTGTGCGAGTGAGCGGGCCGGCGGCAGCGCGAACAGCCTCGGGATCACCGACCACAGCTTGGCCAGCAGCACAGGGATCAGCGTGATGCCGAGGGTGACATGGACGCCCTGGTTGAGCCGGTACAGCCAGTGCGGGTCGGTGGGCCAGGGGAAGAGGTAGAAGCCCAGGATCCCCTTGTCCGGGGTCTGGTCGTTGACCCGTGCCAGGTTCGGGTTGTAGGCGGCGTAGGACACCAGCCCGGTCACGAACAGCACCGTGATCCCGCCGAGCAGCACCACGCCGAGCACGGACGTCAGCCACGGACCGCGCAGGGGACTGCGCCAGAAGCCCGGCGAGGAAGGAGACCGTGTCATGGCTCGACCGTAGGTCCGAGACACCCCCAAAGCGGGCCCGTGACCTATGCCGAAACGCTGACATGCGGCCCGGACGGCCGTATCCTCCGCGCCGCACGGCCTAGCGTACGGAGGTGACCCGCCCCCTCCTCCGCAATCTGTACGCCGCCCTGGCCGCCGCTCTCCTCGTTACGGCGGCCGTCCTGGTCGGACGGCACATCCAGCACTCCCGCCACACTCTGTTCGTCAAGTGGCCACCGGTGCTTGCCGTTTGGGACCCGCACGTCGATCCCGGCACTCCGGCGGCTCTGGTCGTGGCGGCAGCCGGTGTCGTGTACGGTCCCGTCCTCGCCGCCCGACTGCCCTGGCGGGCCCTGCTCGTGACAGCCTGGGCGACGGCGACAGCCTGGATCGCTTCCCTTGCCCTGATCGACGGCTGGCAGCGTGGCATCGCGGGTCGTCTCACCGCCCGCCACGAATACCTCCAGGTCATCGACCGCTTCGACAACATCCCGGCCGCCCTTCGGGACTTCACCCATCACATCCTCGTGGAATCACCGGACAACTGGCCCGCCCATGTCGCCGGGCACCCTCCGGCGGCGCCGCTCACCTTCGTCCTCCTCGACCGGGTGGGCCTGTGGGGCGGAGGGTCGGCCGGCGTGTGGTGCATCGCCGTCGGCGCGACGGCATGTGTGGCCGTGCTGGTCGCGGTACGGGTGCTGGCCGGTGAGAGCCTCGCGCGACGAGAGGCCCCCTTCCTCGTCCTGGCCCCGGCCGCGGTGTGGATGGGAGCCTCTGCCGACGCGTACTTCGCGGCGGTCGCGGCGTGGGCTGTGGCGCTGCTGGCGCTCGCGATCAGGGGACGGTCATCGTGGTGGGCAGCAGCAGCTGGACTGTTGTTCGGGCTCACCTGCTACCTCTCGTACGGCCTCACGCTCGTCGCGCTGATCGGCGCGGCGGTATCGCTGCTGGGTCGACGGAGTGTCCGGGAACGGCCCGTGCTGCTCGCGGCGTTGGTCGCCGGTCCCCGCCGGTTCGACGACCACAGGCGCCGAGGACCGTCGTCCCGGAGCCCGGCTGACACTCCGGGTGGCCCGGCTGCCCCCACAGCGGGGCGACCGCCGCCTGATCCGGCGTCGCTCCGGTCAGCCGCCGCGTCACGCCTCCAGAACCGGCCGGTCCTCGGCATTCGACGCGCGAAGTTGTTGCCCCACCTCGGCATCGATCCGCTGCGCCGGCCTCCGCTGGCCAGGCCGCGCTCCTCCATCCAACGGAGCGCGTACGTCTCGAATCCGACCGCGCCAGCGTCCGGATCGCGCCTGACGTTGCGCTCAATGTCCGCGCTGACGAGGTTGAGCCAGCCCTGAGCGTCGGACCTGGTCTCGAACGTCTCCGGTGCCTTGTGCCGCTGGCCGTCCGGTGTCCGAAACAGCGGGCCTGCCACCGGCCGGAAGCGGGCTTGCGTACCGTGCCGAACTCGCGTCGCCTCTGCGGCTTGCGTCCCGTCATCAGGCCGCCTTCCCGTAGCGGGCACGGATGCGGCGGACCGGCTCGCCGGTGTGCGCCTCGACGTACTCGGCGACCGCGTTCTCGGGGATGCGGACCGGCGGCCGAGCTTGACGTAGCGGGATGCGGCGTTCGGCGATCAGGCGGCGGACGAAGCGCTCGCCCGCTTCTGCGTGGTCACCCTGTGACCTCCCGCATCCTGTGCTGGACCACCGGGGTGTCGGGTTTGCGCACGAAATGCACGGCCGACCGAGCGCTCTGGAAGCCTCACGGCGGTCCTGGCGGCAACCGAGGGTGGGCTCAATCGCCGGACGTCTGCGCCCGGCGCGGTACCTGGGGCGTCTTCGCAGCCTCGGCCTCTGCTTTGGCATCGCTCACCGCGGCGGCGGCCTGCTTTCCGGCCTCGTCAGCAGCCGCCGCCGCGTCGAGCGAGGCCTTCCGGCCTGCATCGAGCTCCGGATTCCCGCCTTCGGCCGACGTGTCGTCGGCTGTGGCGGTGGCTGCTTCCTCCGGCTGCACGGTTTGGGGAGGACCCGCAGTCGACTGGTCACCGAACGCCCGGGTGACGGTCCGAACTGCCTCGGTCAGCTCCCCCGGGATAACCCAGAACGTGTTGTTGTCGCTGCTGGCCAAGTGCGGGAGCGTCTCAAGGTACTTGTAGGCCAGGATCTTCGGGTCGGCGTTGTTGCGATGAACGGCCTGGAAGACGAGCTCCACCGCCTTTGCCTCGCCGTCCGCCCGCAAGATCATGGCTTGTTGCGTGCCTTGTGCCTCCAGGATGTCCTTCTGCTTCGTGCCTTCCGCGGTAAGGATCTTGGCCTGCCGCTCGCCTTCGGCGTGCAGGATGGCCGCGCGCTTGTCACGCTCGGCCCGCATCTGCTTCTCCATCGCTTCCTTGATGGTGTGCGGTGGATCGATGGCCTTGATCTCGACGCGGTTGACGCGGATACCCCACTTGCCGGTGGCGTCGTCGAGGACGGCGCGAAGCCGGGAGTTGATCTCCTCACGCGAGGTGAGCGTCTCCTCCAGGTCCATGCTGCCGATGACGTTCCGCAGCGTGGTCACGGTGAGCTGATCGATCGCGTGCAGGTAGTCAGCGACCTCGTAGGCCGCGGCCCGTGGGTCCGTGATCTGGTAGTAGAGCACGGTGTCGATGTTCACTACGAGGTTGTCCTCGGTGATCACTGGCCTGGGGTCGGATGAGTAGACCTGCTCGCGCACGTCGAGTTTGGTGTTGACGCGGTCCGCCACCGGCAGGACCAGGTTCAGCCCGGGTTGCAGCGTCCTGCGATATCGGCCGAACCGCTCGATGTTGTAGCGGCGTGCCTGCGGGACGATCCGTACCGCGGAGGCCACGAGGAAGACAACGACAATGGCCGCCACAAGAAGGGGAATGACAACTGGATCCACAGTGCCTCCGTTGCTATGTGCTCAGCCGTTCACGGAAGGAGTTCGCGGGGGTAGACGATGGCTGTGGCGCCTTCGATCTCCATCACATCCACCAGTGCTCCCACCGGGATCACAAGGCTCTCGTCGAGGGCGCGGGCGGACCATTCTTCGCCGGAGAGTTTGATCAGGCCGCGGGTCGCGGTGACCTCCTGCATGACTTCGGCCCGCTTGCCGATCAGCGCATCCGTGCCGTCGCGTGTGAGGGGTTGCTGGGTCATCTGCCGCAGCGCGACAGGACGGACGAGGATGAAGCCCGCCGCCGCTGCTGCCGCCAGGGCCAGGAGCTGGCCGAGGATGCCGATTCCCACACCAGCGACTACGGCGGCAACCAATGCGGCGCCCGCGAACAGACCGAAGACGAGTGTCAGGGTGAAGAACTCAGCGACACCCAGTGCCGCGGCGGCGAGCAGCCATGCGAACCACGGCATCGGATCGCCCTCCTTCAGGGGCCCTGTCCACCAAGCTACCTCCCGGACCGCCGGACCGAACAGGCACGGCAACTGTGGTTCTTGGGCGCCCACCCGGCCGCGATCGGCCCAGCCGTCACGGCGCTGCGCCCGCAGAGTGTCCTCAGGAGCGGACATCAGCGGTCACCAGCGGAGGCCAACCCGCTCCCGCGCGGCCACCGCTGCGTCACATAAGCGCAGGTCAATGGCTACGCAGCCGTCCACGCGCCGTCGCTTCCCAAACCGATAGTGAGTTCGATTCTCGTCACCCGCTCCACGACAAGCCTTACGTACGGTCACGTCGAGACCGGCAGCAACTTCCTGCTGTCTCGCGTCATCGGAGGGCGGTAGATCATCGCGGCCTTCTCGGAGTACTGAGCGGCGCGGACCACCGACGTGAATGACGCCCGAGCCGGTGGACAGGGTGTGTCCGGTGCGGCGCGGGTGTAGGTGCGTCGTGCGACGGTGCCGGCGTCGGCTTACGGATGTCTTACGCATGGCCGACGGGCGCCCAGCGCCACCGGGCGGCTGCCTAGTGTGAGCCGATGCGATCCCTCCGTACGTTGCGCGTGATGGTCCTGGTGACCGCCACTCCACTGCTGTTGGCAGGCGCCGGCTTGATGCACCCGCGACATCTGACGGCGACGACGGCAGGCCACTGGGCCGGACTGCACATCGCCCTGCTGCCCGTCTTCCCGCTCCTCGTGCTCGGACTGGTGGTGCCCTTGTGGGGCAGGCCGCGCCGCGACGCGGAGGGAGCTTTGGTGGTGCTCTCCTGGGCCGGATGTCTCTGCTTCGCCGCGTACTACTCGGGTCTCGATGCGGTGGCGGGCATATCCGCCGGCGTGGTGGTGGATCACGGGGTGCACGGGGCGGCCGGTCAACTGTTCGTCACGGGCGATGAGTTGGGGCGATCCGGGGTGTACGGGCTGGCCGTGGCCTCGCTGGCCACCTGTGCGGTGCTGTGGCGGCGGTGTGGTGTGCGGGTACTGCCGGGCGCCGCGATCCTGTTCGTCGCCTGCTGGTCGTTCGTCGACAGCCACATCTTCTGGCCGAGGGGTGTGTTCACCATGCTCGGCTTCGCCGTGGCGTTCGCCCTGCTGTCGGCGGCGGTACTCCGATCCGCCGAGGGCGAGCGGGATGCGCGACGGCCGACGGACTCCTGACGTCCGCGCGCCGAGCGGCCCGTCGCGCCGGCGGGCCGCAGCGGACACGAACGTGCGCTGGTGGTCCGGTGTGCTGGTCGAGGCGGTCGGCGGGCCGCAACACAGGCCCAGGTCCGTAGGCAGAGGGGCTCTGGGGCAGGTGTCCGGCGCGGGGTGACGGCTGGCGATCAGTTCACTCAGATCGCCAACGGGCTGTTCCGCGATGCGCGATTGTCCTTTGGGCCGTTGGGGTTGTCCTTGATGGTGACGGCCCGGTTCGTGTAGGCGGAGGCCGACTCGACTTGCAGACCAGCGCTGAGGTCCCGTGACGCCCGGAACGCGGCGGCACCTTCAAAGCGCGGCCGCCGTAGATGGGGCATAGGTCGTCGCCGCGGATGCCGATAGCGGGCCGCCTCACGAGTGGACAGCGTTCACGCCAACTGCGGAACGACTGCGACCGGGCAGTGCGCGTGGTGCAGCAGCGTGTGGCCCACGCGGCCGAGCTGCAGACCGAAGTGGCCATGCCGGCGACGCGCCCCGATGATCACGAGATCCGCGGCGGCCGAACGGGTCACGAGGATGCGGCTGGCCGGGCCCTCGACGGTGGCTCGGCGTACCGGGACGCCCGGATGTTCGGCCACTGCCTCGCGCAGCACTTCGTCGAGCTGAGCTGCCGCGCGCCTTTCGCGCTCGCGCGCGGGATGGTCCGTGCCCTCTTGTGCGGACCAGCGCCAGGCGCGTACGGCGTCGAGAACACATCCTCGTGCCTCGGCCTCGCGGAAGGCGAAGTGCACGGCCCGGCCGCCGGTGGCCGGATCTCCCGCGCCGAACAAGATCCGCTCGTGCATGCCGACCATGCCCGCCTCGTCGCCCCGGACCACGATCACCGGGCAGTGCGCTCGGGCGGCCACGCCCAGGCCCACCGATCCGAGAAGCAGTCCCTTCAGCTCACCGCGGCCCCGGTCTCCCGTCACCACTCCGCAGGCGTTGTGGCCCTCGCGCAGAAGGGCGTCGACCGGCTCGGCGGGGGCGATGTCGGTGGTCACCTTCACCGCCGGGGCGCGCCGTGCGGCACGCTCAGCCGCCGAGGCGACGATGTGCTCGGCCAGCACGCGCTCAGAGGGGCGTTCCCGCTCGAACGACGGTACGGCGGCGTCGTAGCGCTCCCAGAGGGAGGCGTACACCAGCCGCAGCGGCAGATCGCCTCGTGCGGCCTCGTCCACTGCCCAGTCCACGGCCAGCAGACTCGCGTCTGATCCGTCGACGCCTACGACCAAGGGGAGTGTCATCGCCCTCACCGCCTTATGTCGGGCTGCCCTGTCGGACAGCCAGGGCTCTGATCTCAGCGTCGTACTCGCGGGGGACCGTCACGAGAGGCGGATGGGGCAAGTACTGGGGACGCTCGGCCCATGCCCCCGGTCCGAGTGGTGCCGACTTCCCCGCCCAGCCCGGTCGGCCCCCTCCCAAAGGCTCTACTCGGTCGGCACGGGCACTCTCCACACCAATGTGGTGCCGCCCTCGCCCGGACTGCTCAGCTCCAGCTCTCCGCCCAACTGCCGTGCCCGCTCCGCCATGTTGCGCAGCCCGCTGCGGCGCCCGTCGACCGGGATGCCGACGCCGTTGTCGGCGACGGTGAGGCAGACCTGGTGGGAGCCGGCGTTCAGGACGATGTCGGCGCGGTCGGCGTGGGCGTGGCGGGCGATGTTGGTGAGGGCCTCGGAGAGTACGGCGACCACGTGGTCGGCGATCTCGCGCGGCACCTGGGTGTCCACGAGGCCCTCCATGCGCACGCTGGGCGCGAAGCCCAGCACCGGCGCCGCCTCGCCCGCCACCCGCACCACACGGGCCCTCAGCGCGGACCCGCCGGTGCCCTCGCGCGAGCGCAGGCCGAAGATCGTCGATCTGATGATCTTGATGGTCTCGTCCAGGTCGTCCACCGCGCGCACCACACGCTCGGAGGCTTCGGGGTGCTCGATGAAGCGGCCCGCGCTCTGCAGGGTCATGCCGGTGGCGAAGAGCCGCTGGATCGCCAGGTCGTGCAGGTCGCGGGCGATGCGGTCGCGGTCCTTGAGGACGGCGACCTCCTCGGCGTCCTGCCGGCGCTCCGCGAGCTCCATGGCGACGGCGGCCTGTGCCGCGAAGCCTTGCAGCGGTTCGATCTCCTTTCCGGTGAACACCGTCTGCCCCGCCTCGCGGATCAGCAGGACGACGCCGCGTACGCCACCTTCACCCGTCCCGACTGGAACAGCGACCGCCGGGCCCAGGCCGGTGAAGCGTGGTGGGCCCACCGAGACACGATCGTCGTGGGAGACGTCCGGGGTGGTGACGGGGGCGACCGTCGAGAAGGCTTCGCCGATCAGGCTTCCGTCGACGGGCAATACCAGTCCGCGCAGCGTCTCCGCCTCCGACCCGATGGCGAGCTCCACACTGAGCGAGGCGGTGTCCTCCATCGGCATCGCGACGACCGCGAGCGCGGCTCCCGTGATCTCCCGGGCGCGCTCGGCGATCAGTCCGAGGACCTCGCCGCGCTCGCTGCCGGACATCAGGCTGTGGGTGATCTCCGCGTTCGCCTGCAACCAGCGCTCCCGCAGCCGGGACTCCTCGTAGAGGCGGGCGTTGTCGATGGCCACGCCGGCGGCCACAGCCAGAGTCGACAGGACCGACTCGTCATCCTCGTCGAACTGCGCCCCGCCGCGCTTCTCGGTGAGGTACAGGTTGCCGAAAACCTGGTCGCGCACCCGGATGGGGACGCCGAGGAAGGTGTTCATCGGAGGGTGGTTGGGCGGGAAGCCGTACGACGACGCGTGCTCGGAGATCTTCGCCAGGCGCAGCGGCTCGGGATGGCTGATGAGTTCCCCGAGAATGCCATGGCCCTCCGGATAGTGGCCGATCCCGGCGATCTGGTCCGCGCTGACCCCGACCGTGTGGAAGGCCGACAGGCGCTTGCCGTCGGGCCCGATCACGCCCAGGGCTGCGTACTCGGCGTCGACCAGCACCGCGGCGGCCTCGACGATGCTGTGCAGTGCCTGTTCCAGGTCCAGCTCCCGGCCGACCGAGAGCACCGCCTCCAGCAGGCTGTGTACCCGGTCGCGCGTGCCACGGGCCGCGTCCAGCCGGGCCTGGAGCTCCTCCAGCAGCTCGTCCAACCTCAGCTGCGGCAGCCGTACGCGGGCTTCCCGAGGCTCCTCGGCGCTTCCCACCTGCGTCTCCTCCGGTCCCGTGGGCGGTCTGACACCGGCCGCTCCGGTCATGGGTCACGCTACCGGGCCGTGGCGCGGGGCGGTACGGGATCGGAGACGGACGCGGGCCCGCAGCGGCCAGATCGCAGCTCGGGTGCTTGGGCCGTTCGGCCCTGACCTGGGGACGGCCAGCACATGCCGACCAGGCCCCTGTCGTCCGACGCTGGAAAGGAGTCGCGGCCCGACAGCCGGACCGTACCCGCCGAGCCGAGGAGCGCAGCGTCATGGTCCGTTACGTGTACGACTTCCGCGAGGGGCGCCGCGACATGGCGGACCTCCTGGGCGGCAAGGGCGCCAATCTGGCCGAGATGACCCGGCTCGGCCTGCCGGTCCCGCCGGGTTTCACGGTCACAACCGACGCGTGCCGGGCCTTCCTCGGCACCGGAGCGGAACCGGACGGCATGCTTGCGGAGGTGTCCCGGCACCTGTCAGCCGTCGAGGACGCCGCCGGTCGGCGGCTGGGCCAGCGGGACGACCCGTTGCTGCTGTCCGTCCGGTCCGGGGCACGGTTCTCGATGCCCGGGATGATGGAGACGGTCCTCGACATCGGGCTGAACGACGATTCCGTCCAGGGGCTGGCCAAGGTCTCGGGCAGTGAGCGGTTCGCCTGGGACTCGTACCGCAGGCTCGTCCAGATGTTCGGCAGTACGGTCATGGGCGTCGACCCGGCGTTGTTCGAGCGGGCCATGACGACGCTCAAGAGCCTGCGCCACGCCCCCGACGATCTGCACCTGGACGCCCGCGACCTCGCCGAGCTGGTGGAGGCGTACAAGCAGCTGATCCGCGACGAGACGGGGGAGGACTTCCCGCAGTCGCCCGCCGAGCAACTGCGCAGGGCGATCCTGGCGGTGTTCGGCTCCTGGAACGGCGAACGCGCCCGCCTGTACCGGCGTCGCGAGCACATCCCCGACGACCTCGGCACCGCCGTCACCGTGCAGCGCATGGTCTTCGGCAACCTCGGCCCCGACTCCGGCAGCGGCGTCGCCTTCACCCGCGACCCGGCCACCGGCCGCAGCGGACTTTACGGCGACTATCTGCCCAACGCGCAGGGCGAGGATGTCGTTGCCGGCATCCGCAACACCGTGCCGCTGGCCGAGCTGGAGCGACTCGATCCCCGGTCGTACGAGGGCCTGCTCACCCACATGCGGACCCTGGAGCGGCACTACCGGGACCTGTGCGACATCGAGTTCACCGTCGAGCGCGGCACGCTGTGGATGCTGCAGACCAGGGTCGGCAAGCGCACCGCCGAGGCCGCGTTCGCCATCGCTGCCGAGCTGACCGACGAGGGGCTCGTCACCCCGGACGAAGCCCTGGCGCGGGTCGGCGGTGACGAGCTCGCCCGGCTGATGTTCCCGCGCTTCGACGCCTCCGCGACCGCTGAGGCACTCGCCCACGGCATCTCCGCCTCACCTGGTGCAGCGGTCGGCGCCGCGGTCTTCGACTCCGCCGAGGCGGTACGGCGTGCCGCAGCCGGCGAGAAGGTGGTCCTCGTCCGCCAGGAGACCACCCCCGACGACCTGCCCGGCATGATCGCCGCCCAGGCCGTCCTGACCAGTCGCGGCGGCAAGACGAGTCACGCGGCCGTGGTGGCCCGGGGTATGGGCAAGGTCTGCGTGTGCGGCGCCGAGGAACTCGCCGTGGACACCGAGGCCCGGCGCTTCACCACACGTGCCGGCACCGTCGTCGCCGAGGGCACCGTCATCTCCGTGGACGGCTCCGCAGGTGCCGTGTATCCGGGGGCGGTCCCCCTGGCCGACTCAGAGGTCATGCGGTTCCTGGAGACCGGCGAGCGGTCGGCGGACGTGGTCACCGCCGTGGCCCGCGCTCTCGAACACGCCGACTCCGTAAGACGGTTGGAGGTGCGGGCGAACGCCGACACCCCCGAGGACGCGCGACGCGCCCGACGCTTCGGGGCGCAGGGCATCGGGCTGTGCCGTACCGAGCACATGTTTCTCGGCGAGCGCCGCAAGCTGGTCGAGGACATGATCCTGGCCCCCGACGACGCCGAGCGCGAGCGGGCGCTGGAGGCTCTCCTGCCGCTCCAACGGCAGGACTTCACCGACATCCTGGAGGCGATGGACGGTCTGCCGGTCACCATCCGCCTTCTGGATCCGCCGCTGCACGAGTTCCTGCCCGACCGCACCGAACTCGCCGTACGCGTGGCTGCCGCCGAGGCGCGCGGTGAGGAACCCGATCCGCACGAGCAGGCGTTGCTGGCAGCCGTGGGACGTATGCACGAGGAGAACCCGATGCTCGGCCTGCGCGGCGTGCGCCTGGGCCTGGTGGTCCCGGGCCTGGTCGCCATGCAGGTGCGGGCCGTGGCCGAGGCCGTGGTGGCACGCACGCGGGCCGGGGGCTCACCGCACGCCGAGGTCATGGTGCCGCTGGTCGGCGCCGTCGAGGAACTGCGCATCGAGCGCGCGGAAGTGGAGCGGGTGCTCGCCGAGGTGTCCGCCGAGTCCGGCGTGCCCGTGCGGTGCCCGGTCGGCACGATGATCGAGCTGCCCCGCGCCGCGCTCACCGCGGGCCGTATCGCCGAGGAGGCCGAGTTCTTCTCCTTCGGCACGAACGACCTCACCCAGACCACCTGGGGTTTTTCACGCGACGACGTCGAGGCGGAGTTCTTCTCGGCCTACCTCGACAAGGGCATCTTCCCCACCTCGCCCTTCGAGACGATCGACCGCGACGGCGTGGGCCGACTGCTGCGGATCGCGGTCGACGAGGGCCGCGCCGCCCGCCCCGGCCTGATGATCGGCGTCTGCGGCGAACACGGCGGCGACCCCGACTCGGTCCACTTCTTCCACGCGGCGGGAGTGGACTACGTGTCCTGCTCGCCGTTCCGGGTGCCGGTGGCGCGTCTGGAGGCCGGCCGGGCGGCGCTTTCCGGGACCGAGGGCAGCGACAGCCGGTGAGGGCCATCCGGGCCCTGACCGGGGCCCATCGGCTCTGGCGCCCGGCGATTGCCGGAGGGATCGTAGATGCAGGAGCGGCACCGATCCCCCGCGGTGTCGCTCCGTGAGTAGGCAGACCGAGCAGTCAGCAACGACCTTCAACGGAAGTCAGCCATGGCCCACGACCACGGTCGGCCGGTCCTCGCAGGACCGCGCCGGCGCATCGAGCTCGACAGCGCCGAGGCGCTGCGGCTGCTGGGCAGCGTGCCCCTGGGAAGGATCGTCTTCACCCGGCACGCGCTGCCGACCGTGCGACCGGTCAACCACGTCCTGGACGACGGAGACATCGTCATCCGCACCCACGAGGGCGCCGCCCTGATCTCACAGACCCAGTCGGCCGACGGCCCTGGTGTCGTCGTCGCCTACGAAGCCGACGCCATCGACCCTCAGACGCATCTCGGCTGGAGTGTGGTGGTGACTGGATTCGCGCGGCCGGTGACCGATCCCGACGACTTGGCCCGCTGCCGGGCGCTACTGCAGCCGTGGGTGGAGCAGGCCATGGATCAGGCGATCCGCATCCGGCCCGACCTGGTCACGGGCATCCTGCTCACCGCGGGCGGCCGCTCGGGCGAGGCCTGAGCCAGCCGCCTTCGGAGCAGGAGTCGAGGAGTACCCGCAGGGATGCCTAACGGCCCTTTGGGGCAGGACCGTTCGGCTTACGACGCGGGCGTGCGCGTAGGGCAGGAACGTCACACGGCGATCCGCCTCCCGGTGACCGCCTGCTGTTCGACCCGCACCCACAGATCGCGTCCGCCTCCTGCCCAGGGGCGGCTGTACGCGCTCTCAGCGAGCCTGTGTGCCTCATCGGGATCCGTCACGGCTCGGGCACGCCCGCGCACGAGCACGCTCCAGCCCCGGCTGAACGCGTCGTCGATGCGGTCGACCTCGAAGGCCACTGGGCGGCCGGCAGCCAGTGAAGGTGTCGTACCGGAGGCCGTGCGGAACACGATCGCGCCGTCGACGACGCTGTAGTTGACGGGCACGACGACGGGGCCCGATGCGGTGGACAGTGCGATTCTCCCCATGCCGTGCGGGCCGAGGAGGGACCTGCACTCGTCCGGGCTCAGTTCCGTGAACTCGGGGGTGTGGGCGGCCTGTTCCAGCCCGGGCGGCAGGTCGGTGGCGCCGCCGGTGAGCTCCGAGACCGTGGTCTCCAGGGCTGCTGCCAGGCTGAGGAGCGCTCCCCTGTCGGGCGCGGCGCCGGGATGCTCCTCCAGGTGCTTGAGGTAGCTGGATGTCATGCCGGCCCGGGCGGCCGTCTCACGCCGGGACAAACCGAGTTGCGCGCGCCGCGCGGCGAGGCGGCGTCCCAGATCGCCCAGAGGCCGTTCGGTCTGCGTCCGTTCGGCCATCGTCGTCACGTCCCTTCGTCAGGCCGCGCCCACGGCGACGACCTCGTGCTGCTCCCCGCCGAGCACGACTTTGAGGGCCCCGGTGTCGGCGGCCCCGGCGAAGACGTCGTACGCCTCCTCCATGCGGTCCAGCGGGAAGGTATGGGTGACCAGCTGCGAGGTGGGCAGGCGGCCGGCGGCCGTCATCCGCAGCAGGGTGGGGGTGGAGTAGGTGTCGACCAGGCCGGTGGTGATGGTGATGTTCTTGATCCAGAGGTCTTCGAGGTGCAGGGTCGCGGGGGCGCCGTGCACGCCGACGTTGGCGACGTGGCCGCCGGGCCGCACCATGCGGGTGCACAGTTCGAAGCTCTCCGGTACGCCGACCGCCTCGATGACGACGTCCGCGCCGAGGTCGTCGGTGAGGTCGGCGACCAGCTGCTCGGGGGTCTCCCGGGCGTCGGCCACCGCGTCGGCGCCGAGCTGCCGGGCGGCCTCCAGCCGGGCGGCGGCAAGGTCGACCGCGACGATCCGTTCGGGGGAGAACAGCCGGGCCGTGGCGATGGCCGCCAGTCCGATGGGGCCCGCGCCGACCACGACGACGGTGTCTCCGGGACGGACATGGCCGTTGAGCACGCCCACCTCGTACGAGGTCGGGAAGATGTCGGCGAGCAGGACGGCGTCCGCGCTGTCCATGGCCCCCGGCAACGGGTGCACGGACAGGTCGGCAAAGGGCACGCGGACGTAGTCGGCCTGGGTGCCGTCGATCAGATGGCCGAGGATCCAGCCGCCACCGCCCCGGCACTGGCCGTACGCCCCCTGCCGGCAGTAGGCGCAGCGCCCGCACGCGGTGATGCAGGAGACCAGTACCCGGTCACCCGGCCGCACGGTCCGGACGTCACTGCCGATCTCGACGATCTCGCCGACGGCCTCGTGGCCGAGGACCGTACCGGGGCGTACTTCAGGAACGTCGCCCTTGAGGATGTGCAGGTCCGTGCCGCAGATGGTGACGGCTCCGACGCGCACGATCGCGTCGGTGGGATCCTTGATCGCTGGGTCGGGGATCTCTTCCCAGGCGGACTGTCCGGTGCCGTGGAACACGTAGCCTTTCATGACGTCCCTCTCCCACTCAACGGTCTGCGCGGCCGGGTCCGGCGGCGGGATCCCGGCGCCACTACGAGCCTGGCGCCGACCTGCGTCGGATGTGCCCCGCAAGTCCAGCTTGGCCCGCATGCGGGCGGACTGCATGGGCCGGTCGGGCCCCTTGAAGGACCGGGCGGGGGCGGGTTCGTACGGTCGCCGCGTGCGGATTCCCGCGGGCCCGACAGACCCACCCGGCAGGGACCGTTCGGCCCTTCCGCACGATCACCGGCGGTTCTTTGATCAGACTATGTACGAGAACCACGCGAGGTTCGCACCGTCCCAGGCGGTACACACCGTCGACAGGACGACGGTCGTCGAGCTGCGCGGCGAGATCGACCTCGTGACAGCGATACCGCTGGCAGCACGTCTCGACGCCCTGTCCTCGGGCCCGCACCCGGACCTGGTGCTCGACCTGCGTCCCGTGGCCTTCATCGACTGCGCCGGCCTGGGCGTCCTGTGCCGGACACGGAACCGCGTCCTGGCCCGTCACGGTCGACTCCGGCTGATCACCGGCAGCAGACGCTTCCTGCGGATTCTCCGGGAGGCCGGCCTGGGCGAAGTGTTCGAAGTGCACCCCGACCTGTCCAGGGCACTGGCCCGTACGCCGACTGTCGACGTCCCTCCGGTCGCCATGGGCTGAACGGCCCACCCTCAGCCGTGAATTGGTGCCGGGCGGCCCTGGGGCATCGCCCCCTCGGCCCATGGGGCCAACGCTCCGGTGACTGCCACTTTCGAAAGTGTGACGACCGGAGGAGGTGCGGAGCCATGGATGGTGGCAAGCAAGCGGGGACGCGGTTCTGGCGCTGGCGGAGCAATCCGCTGCGACGTCGGGACGATGTCGTCGAGGCTTGGATCGTGCTGGCCATGTGGACGGTCGTCGCGGTGGGAGGCAGCGTCGCCGGTCTGGTGACGGCAACCACCGCCGAGGAGACGTTCGCACGGCAGCGTGCCGAGCGGCACCCTGTACGCGCCGTACTCCTCGCTGACGTGCCAGAGCCCGACTCGGCACTCCGGTCGTCGGGCGACAAGGCTCTGGCCAAGGTTCGCTGGACGGCGCCCGACGGCTCCGCCCGCACAGACCTCACGCTGGTCGGCACAGGACTGAAGGCCGGAACCGGACTGACGGTCTGGCAGGACGGCCACGGCACGCCGGCCACCGCACCACCGAGCCCCCCCGAGGCCGCCGTCGAGGCAGGCCTCCTCGGCACCTTCGCAGGACTCGCCCTCACCGGCGCCGTCTACGCCACGGGAGCCCTCGCGCGGTGGCGGCTCGACCGACGGCGCATCGACGAGTGGGGCCGGGAGTGGGACCTGGTGGGTCCCAAATGGGGGCACCGGACCGGCTGAAGGTGCGCCGTCCTGCCTGCCGCACGAACACCTGCGAGTCGAGGCGGCTCCACGGCCACTGCACTGTCCACAACACCCTGCGACAGCCGTCCCGCGTCTCAGTCGACTTCGGCTGACATGCGACGGCGTCTGTCCTCGCGAGAGGAAGGCAAATCGTCATGGAACGAGTTGTCGTTGCCCGCAACGACGGCTCGGGGTCCGGCAGAGCCGTTGTCCGCTGGGCCTCACAGGAAGCGACGCTGCGCGGACTTTCCCTCCGGGTGATCCGTCACCCGCTGCCGGACGTCCTGGACGAGGCACAACTGGTCGTGGCCGGCATGCGTGCACTGGACGCTGTCGCGTTCTCGGCCCGCCCTGTTGTCCTGATCCCGGCGAAGCGCGCAGTTCGGCATCCCACTCACCACGACGGCGAGATCGTGCTCGCTGTGGATGCCCGCGATCCCGCCGACGGGGCTCTCGATCTCGCCTTCGACACCGCCCGGCTGTGGGGCGTACGACTGCGTGCCGTGCATGCCTGGAGGTTCCCCTCCCGCGCGACCGAGCTGCCCTTCGGCGTACCGGAGGAGGATCGCGCCGCCTGGGAGGACCACGAAGTGCAGCTGCTGGCCGACGCGCTGCGGCCGTGGCGGGAGAAGTACCCAGCGGTGCGTGTACTGAAGGACGTCCGGCTGTTCACTCCGGCCCATGCCCTGCTCCAGCTGTCCGCGAGCGCCGGGCTGTGAGGGGCCTCGTGTTTTCCGGACAGGCATCTGACTATTGACTCACGCGACGATTCGCAACTTCTGGTACGCGGCGTGGACTTCGCGGGGAGGACGGTAACCCACCGCCGAGTGAAGGCGTTTGTGATTGTACCAGAATTCGATGTAACGGGTGATGTCCTGCCTGGCGATGTCGCGGGTCAGGTAAGTCACCCTCGAAACGCGCTCGTTCTTCAGGGCGCCGAAGAATGATTCGGCCATGGCATTGTCGAAGCAGATCCCGGTACGGCCGGCAGAACGCCGCAGGCCGAGCTCGCCCAGAACCACAGCATACTCGGCCGACATGTAGTTGCTTCCGCGGTCCGAGTGGAATATTGCGTTCCTGGCGAGTTTCCTGTTCCGTGCTGCGTTACGGATGGCTCTGGCTATGAGAGGGGTTTGAAAATGGTCGTCCATCGCGTAGCCGACAACCTCCTTCGTGCAGCAGTCGATGACGGTCGCGAGATACAGCCAGCCCTCTCCGGTGGAGATGTAGGTGATGTCCCCGACGAGTTTTTCACCCGGAGCGTCGGCGGTGAAGTTCCGGCCCACGAGGTCGGGCACGGCGGCGGGCGCGCCTCGGGTGAGGCCGAAGCGTCTGGGCTTCGGCTGGCAGGGCTCAAGTCCCAGCTCCCGCATGAGCCGGCGGACCAGCTCCGGGCCCGCGGCGTGGCCCCAGCGATGGAGCTGGGCGTGGATGCGCCGATAGCCGTAGGTGCTGTCGGAATCGTCGAATGCTTTCTTGATCAGCAGTTTCAACTCCTCGCGTCGCTGCGCCGTCGCGGATTTCGGGCGGCCCCGCCAGTCGTAGTAGCCAGATGTGGATACGCCGAGTCGTTCGCACATGAACTCGACGGGATATGCGTACTCCGTTGTGTCGAGTCGCATCTCATCGATGAACTCGTACTTGCTCGCTACCGGGGATCCTTCGCGAAGTACGCTGCGGCTTTTTTCAGGAACGCATTCTCCATCTCGACTTCACGGATACGGCGTTCAAGTTCCTTCAGGCGAGCGCGTTCATCGTGGGACAGCTCGGTACCGGCAGGAGGTTCATTCCGTTCCTTATGCTTCTTCACCCAGCCCCGGAGGGTTTCGGGGTTCATACCGAGTTCACGGCCGACCTCGGTTACGGTCTTGCTGGAAGCCAGCGCGATCCGGACGGCTTCCTCACGGAACTCAGGCGTGTACTTGCTCGGTGGTGCCACTTCGATTCCTCGTTTCCAGTTCAGACGATCCTATTGGACGCCTGTCCGGAAACTTCGGGGCATCCCACTGGTTGTCGTGGGCCGGGGTTTCGAGGGCGAACCGGGGCCCACCGTGCGGGCACTCCTCGCCGAGTCCCTGTGTCCCGTCGCTGTCGTGCCCACATAGCCAGGCCCCCGACATACGACCCTGGTGCCCGCTGTCCGGGCACCAGGGTCGTCCAATTCCGTCTGCGCGTCCGCTAATCACCACCCGCCATCTCAGCGGCCACACGCCCCGCCCACTCCTCGATCGCGGTGAAGTCCCGGAAGTCCCCACCCTTCCCGGAGCGCAGGATCATCCCGGCCACCCACCCCTTCGCGCCTTCCTCCAGGCAGCCGCCGAAGGTGACGTGCTCCTGGGCATCCAGCCGCGTCATGACCTTCTGCACTCCGGGCACTGGCGGGATGTCGCGCTCGGAGGCCGAGGGGTCGAGGGGGCCGCTGCTGAAGAGCCAGAGCGGACGTTGGGCGAGGGCCCGGCCGTGCCGCCGGACGAAGCTGCGGGCGTCCTTGTGCCAGCGTCCGGCGTACAGTCCGCCGCCGACGACGACGGCGTCGTACGAGGACACGCTCGCCACGTTCCGGGCCGGTAGCGCATCCGCTGTCAGCCCGTCCTTGCGCAGGACGTCGGCGATGGCTTCGGCGATCTGCGCGGTCGATCCGTTGGTCGTTCCGTAGGCCACCAACACGTTGCCGGTCATGGTGGTCCGCCTCCTCTCAGAGTCGGCGCAGCCAGTCGTCGGCCACGCCCTGCAGAGCCGGCTCGTCGGGCCGCAGCCGCGTGTCGTCCAGGCTCCAGGTGAGCTGGTCGACCACGGCGACGACGCCGTCGATCTGGCGGGTCATGGAGACGGCGATGGCCGTCTCGCTCTTGCGTTCCGTCTGGCCGGTGAGGGTGACGACCCCTTCCGTGACGGAGACGTCGACGCTGGGGGGTAGCAGCCACAGGGCGCGTATCAGCACCTCCTGGACGATCTCGTCGCGGATCTCCGCGTCGGGCCGCAGGAAGACCTGGAGCAGGTCGCGCCGGGTGACGATGCCGACCAGCCGCTCCTCCTCGTCGAGAACCGGCAGCCGATCCACGCCGCTGGGCCATCGTCCGGGCGGCCTCGATGATGGTGTGGTCGGCGTGCACGGGGACCGGGGGTTCGGTCATCAACTGACCGGCTGTGCGGGCCCTGGCCTTCGCAGCCTGCCGCCGGGCGCTGCGGGTCAGGCCGGCCAGTCGGAAGCGGCGCTTCGGCTCGTACGGGTCGGGGGTCGTGGCCTGGCGGGCCATCAGGTCCGTTTCGGAGATGACGCCGATGACCTTGTCGTCCTCGTCGACCACCGGCAGTCCGCTGATCCTGTGGTCGGCGAGCAGCCGCGCGATCTCCTTGAACGGGGTGCCGTACTCGGCCCGGACGACGTCACTCGTCATCACGGAGCCGACCTTGTTGTGCTTCATGACTGTTCCTCCTCAGCGGCCTCGGCGGAGCCGGCGCAGATAGGGGTCGTGGGGCCGGCGCGGCAGCAGGCGGACGCGTGCGTCGAGCACGGTGACCTGGTCCGGTGTCGCGAGGACCGGGTTGAAGTCGGCCTCGGCGAGCTGCGGTAGGTCCGCGGCCATGCGGGAAATCCGCAGCAGCAGCTGTTCCAGGCACTCGAGGTCGACGGGTGCGCTGCCGTGCGCGCCGAACAGGAGCGGGGCGCAGCGCGGAGACGTGATCAGGTCGTGCACGTCGTGGTCGGTGAGCGGGGCCAGGCGGGCGGCGTGGTCGGCCAGCACCTCGGTGGCCGTACCGCCGAGCCCGAACAGCACGAGCGGCCCGAAGACCTCGTCCTGGACGACGCCCGCGAACAACTCGGTGCCCCGGGCGGCAAGCGGCTGCACGACCACTCCGGTCATCAGCCCCGCGAATCGCGTCTGGAAGTCCCGGAACGCGGTACGGACCTGGGTGTCGCCCCGCAGGTCGAGGTGGACCGCGTGCTGCTGCGTCTTGTGCACCAGCCCCGGCCAGTGGGCCTTGATCACCACCCGTCCATCGACGCCGCGTAGCCGCTCGGCGGCTAGGACGGCGGCGTCCTCGGTCTCGGCCCAGGCCCATGGGATCTGAGGGATGCCGTAACAGGACAGGAGGTCGGCACAGGTGCTCGGGTCGAGCCAACCGCCGTCCGGATGCGCGCGGAGATGGTCGTCGACAATCGCGTGTGCGCGCGGGACGTCCACGTCTGCAAGCTCGGGGACGGAACCGGCGGGGCGCCCGAGCCAGCCCGCGCGGGCGGCGGCGTGGGCCAGCGCGTGTGCCGCCGAGTGCGGTTCCGCGTACGAGGGGATCGTTCCGCCGTCGGCGGTGGGCAGGAGTTCGACCGGTGGAGCCTGTTCCAGGCGTACGACGGCGACGGGCCGGGCACGGCGTCCGGGGGACCGGGTGAGTGCCCGCACCAGGTCGTCCCCGGTTGCCTCAGCGACTGCGGTGGGGACGAGGGCCACCAGTACGGCGTCGATGCCCGTGCACCGCATGAGCCGGTCCACGCACGTGCCGAGTTGTTCCTCGGTCACGGCGGCCGTGGCGTCGACGGGGTTGCCGATTGCGGCACCGTCCGGGAGTACGGCGAGCAGGTCGTCGACCGTCGACGGCGTGAACGCCGGCAGGGAGAGCCCGGCCTCCGCGCAGGCGTCCGCCGCCAGGACGCCCGCGCCGCCCGCGTTGGTGACGATCGCGACCCGGGAGCCCTCCGGGAGCGGCTGGGAGTGCAACAGGGCTGCGGTTTCGAGGAGTTCGCCGACCGAGCGGGTGGCGGTGATGCCGGCCTGGGTGAACAGGGCCTGGCGGGTCATGGTGCGGGTGGCGGCGGCCGCGGTGTGCGAGGCGGCGGCGCGGCGGCCCGCGTCGGTGCGGCCGGCGTCGACGGTGAGCACCGGCATGCGGCGGGTCACCCGGCGGGCCGTACGGGAGAAGGCGCGCGGGTTGCCGAAGGACTCCAGGTGCAGCAGGGCGAGGTCGGTGCGGCCGTCGCTCTCCCACCACTGGAGCATGTCGTTGCCGCTGACGTCGTACTTGTCGCCGAGGGAGACGAACGAGGAGACGCCGATGCCCAGGCGGGACAGCCCGTCGAGCAGGGCGATCCCGATGCCGCCGGACTGGACGGCCACGCCCGCCGTGCCAGGGTGCGGATGGCCGGCGGCGAACGTGGCGTCGAGGCGCAGGTCCGGCTCGGTGTTGGTGATGCCGAGGCAGTTCGGGCCGACGAGGCGCATACCGTGGGTGCGGCAGGCGGACAGCAGTGCCTGCGCCTGATCGCTGTCGAGGCCCGCGGTCACCACGAGCAAGGCCCGCACGCCCGCCTTGCCGCACTCCTCGGCGGTGGCCGGGACGGACGGGGCCGGCACGGCGATGACCACGAGGTCCGGGGTCCTGGGCAGCGTGGTGACCGAGGGGTGGCACGGTATGCCGAGGATGGAGGTGGCGCCGGGGTTCACCGCGAACAGGCGCCGGGTGAATCCGCCGGAGTGCAGATGGTGGAGGAGCGCCCGGCCCACCGAGCCGGGCTTGCGTCCGGCGCCTACGACGGCAACCACGTCCGGCCGCAGCAAGGGCTGGAGGCTGGCCACATCGGCGCGGCGCCCGCGGGCCTCCACGGCTGACAGGTAGGCGTCGTCCTCGTCGAGCGGGACGGTGCAGCGCACCTCGGGGCCGTCGAAGCGACGGGCGACGCGTAGGCCGAGGTCGGAGAAGAGGCGGAGTACCTCATGGTTCTCGCTGAGGGCGTCGGCGGTAAAGGTGGTGATGCCTTCGGCGCGAGCGGCGGAGACCAGGTGCTCGACGAGCAGGGTGCCCACGCCACGGTGATGGAGTCCGTCGGCCACGGCGATGGAGATCTCGGCTGAGTCCGCCTCGTCCCCCGTCTCGTACTCAGCGAGGCCGATCACCTGGCCCTGTGTCTCGGCCAGCAGAGCCCGGTAGCCGGGGCGGGCCGGAGCACAAGCCCGGTCGGCGGCCATGGTGGCCGACCGCCGACTGGCCGCGAAGAACCTGAGGCGCAGGTTCTCGGGGGACATCTCGCCGTAGAGCCCCTCCAGCTGATCGTGGTCGGCCGGCGCAACGGGGCGGATGCACACGGTGGTGCCGTCCGCGAGAAGGGCGTGGGCCGGGGATCGGTCGTGCTCGTCGTCGGTGGTCATGGTCATCGTGGGTCTCCTCCAAGCCTCTCGACACTTCGAGCATCCAGCGGATAGGCGAGGGGTCCCATGGGCTGTCCGGGGTGGTCCGGGGGCCGGTCGGCCCAACGTTGTCCGCTGGTCGTCCCTGCTGGTCGTCCCAGGTACGCGGAAGGGACCGGTGATCGGCGCCACCGGTCCCTTCCCGGGCGGATGTCAGGCGTCGGCGACGAGGGCCGTGAGGTCCAAGAGCCGGTTGGTGTAGCCCCACTCGTTGTCGTACCAGCCGAAGACCTTGACCAGGTTGCCGTTGGCCTGCGTGAGCGCCGGGTCGAAGACGCAGGAGGCGGGGTCGCCGATGACGTCGCGGGAGACGATCGGGGCCTTGGAGACGCGCAAGATGCCGTTGAGCGGTCCCTCGGCGGCTGAGGTGAACACCTCGTTGATCTCCTCCACGCTCGCCTCACGGTTCAGGACAACGGCGAGGTCGGTGAGCGAGCCGTCCTCGACGGGGACGCGCACCGCGATCCCGTCCAGCGCGCCCGCCAGCTCCGGCACGACGAGACCCACGGCGCGGGCGGCACCCGTGCTGGTGGGGATGATGCTCAGCGCGGCCGAGCGGGCCCGGCGCAGGTCCTTGTGGGGGCCGTCGAGGAGGGCCTGGTCGTTGGTGTAGCCGTGGATGGTGGTCATCACGCCGCGCTCGACGCCGAAGGCTTCGTGCAGCACCTTCACCATGGGGGCGACGCAGTTGGTGGTGCAGGAGGCGGCCGAGACGATCCGGTCGCGATGACGGTCGTAGGTCTCATCGTTGACGCCCATGACGATGGTGGCGTCCACGCCCTTGCCGGGCGCCGACAGCAGCACGGTGTGGGCGCCGGCCTTGAGGTGCAGGGCGGCGGAGTCTCGGTCGCGGAAGCGGCCGGTGGACTCGATGACAATGTCAGCGCCGTAGTCGGACCAGTGGAGTTCCGCCGGATCGCGCTCGGCGCTGACGGCGATGCGTCGCCCGTCGACGGTGATCGAGCTGTCGTCGTGGACGACCTCGCGCCCGATGTGACCGAACGTCGAGTCGTACTCCAGCAGGTGAGCCAGAGTGGCGGGTGCGGTGATGTCGTTGATCGCGACCACCGCCACGTCCTGAGCGCCCGATTCGGCGCGGTCGAGGGCGGCGCGGAGGTAGGTGCGGCCGATGCGGCCGAAGCCGTTGATGCCGACGCGTACGGTCATGATGGCGAACTCCTTCCGGTAGCAGGGGCGTTCAGCTGTTCCAGGTCCATTCGGCGACTTCGGGCAGGTCGGTGCCGTGTTCGCGGGTCCAGGCGTGGTGGCGGGTGCGGGCGTCGGCCATCTGTTGGCGTACGGCGGCGGCGCGGACGGCGAGGCCGGGGACGCGGTCGATGACGTCCATGACCAGGCGGTATCGGTCGAGGTCGTTGCGGACGACCATGTCGAACGGCGTGGTCGTGGTGCCGGACTCCTTGTAGCCACGTACGTGCATGTTTGGGTGGCCGGTGCGGCGGTAGGCGAGGCGGTGGATCAGCCACGGGTAGCCGTGGTAGGCGAAGATCACCGGCTTGTCGGTGGTGAACAGGCCGTCGTACTCGAACTCGGGCATGCCGTGCGGGTGCTCCTCGCGCGGCAGCAGCCGGGTCATGTCGACGACGTTGACCACGCGGACGGCGAGTTGGGGCAGGTGACGGCGGAGCAGTTGGGCGGCGGCCAGGACCTCCTGGGTGGGCACGTCGCCGGCGCAGGCGAGGACGACGTCCGGTTCGGCGCCGTTCTCCGTGCCGGCCCAGTCCCAGATGCCGGCGCCGCGTGCGCAGTGGGCGCGGGCGGCGTCCATGGACAGCCAGTCGAAACAGGGCTGCTTGCCGGCCACGATCACGTTGACATAGTCGCGGCTGCGCAGGGCGTGGTCGGCGACGGACAGGAGGGTGTTGGCGTCCGGCGGCAGATAGACCCGTACGACCTCGGGGCTCTTGTTGAGGACGTGGTCGACGAAGCCGGGATCCTGGTGGGAGAAGCCGTTGTGGTCCTGCCGCCACACGTGCGAGGTGAGCAGGTAGTTGAGGGAGGCGATGGGGGCGCGCCACGGCAGCTCCCTGGACGTCTTCAGCCACTTGATGTGCTGGTTGACCATCGAGTCGACGATGTGCACGAAGGCCTCGTAGCAGGAGAACAGTCCGTGCCGGCCGGTGAGGAGGTAGCCCTCCAGCCAGCCCTGGCAGAGGTGTTCGGAGAGGATCTCCATCACCCGGCCGTGCCGGTCCAGGTGCTCGTCGACCGGAAGGGTCTGGGCCTGCCAGGCCTTGCCGCTGGCGTTGAACACGGCCTGGAGCCGGTTGGACGCGGTCTCGTCCGGGCCGACCAGGCGGAAGTCGCGTCGGCGTGCGGTGTCCTTCATGACCTGCTCGAGGAGGTCGCCGAGGACTCGGGTCGGTTCGTGGAGGGTCGTTCCGGGCTTGTCGACGGGCACGGCGAAGGAGTCAAGCGGCCTGATGGGCAGGTCTCGGAGGAGGAGCCCACCGTTGGCGTACGCGGTGGCGCCCAGGCGCCTGGAACCGTCGGGAACGCAGGCGAGGACGTCGGCGACGGGTCGGCCGTCCGGGTGGAACAGTTCCTCGGGCCGGTACGAGCGCAGCCATGCCTCCAGCTGCCGTAGATGCTCCGGGTTTTCCCGTACGCCGGCGAGTGGGACCTGGTGGGCACGCCAGGTTCCCTCCACCGGCAGGCCGTCGACCTCGGCAGGGCCGGTCCAGCCCTTCGGGGTGCGCAGCACGATCATCGGCCAGTGGACGCGTTCACCGGCGTCGTCCTCGCGGGCGGTGCGCTGGAGCAGTGCGATGCGGTCGAGCGTGTCGTCGAGGGCGCGGGCCATGGCGCGGTGGACGGTGGCCGGGTCGTCGCCGGTGACGTGGATGGGTTCGTGGCCGTACCCCCGGAGCAACGCGTCCAGTTCGGGCTCCGGCAGGCGGGACAGCACGGTCGGGTTGGCGATCTTGTAGCCGTTGAGGTGCAGGATGGGCAGGACCGCGCCGTCGTGGACCGGGTCGAGGAACTTGTTGGAGTGCCAGGAAGCGGCCAGTGGTCCGGTCTCCGCCTCACCGTCGCCGATGACGCACGCGACGAGCAGGTGCGGGTTGTCGAAGGCGGCGCCGTAGGCGTGGGCGAGCGAGTAGCCGAGCTCGCCGCCCTCGTGGATGGACCCCGGCACCTCCGGCGCCACGTGACTGGGCACACCCCCCGGGAAGGAGAACTGCCGGAACAGCTGCGCCATCCCTGGGGCGTCGCGCGACACGTCCGGGTAGATCTCGCTGTAGCTGCCGTCCAGCCACGAGCCGGCGAGTACGGACGGACCGCCGTGCCCGGGGCCCCACACGCACAGCGCGTCGAGTCCGCGTGCCTTGATGACACGGTTGAGGTGGGTGTACACGAGGTTGAGCCCGGGCGAGGTGCCCCAGTGGCCCAGCAGCCGGGGCTTGATGTGCTCCGGCTTCAGGGGCTCGGTCAGCAGCGGGTTCGACATCAGGTAGATCTGTCCCGCGGCGAGGTAGTTGGCGGCGCGCCAGTGGGCATCGAGCGTACGCAGTTCGTCGTCGGGCAGTGCGGTGGCGTTCTGGTGTTCCACCTTGGACATACGGAGACTCCGGAAGTCGTCGATTCAGGTCGCAGGGCCGTGAAACTGGAAGGGTCAGCCGCAGGACGGCGACCCTGCCGCGCAGGGTGTCCGTCCTCGCATGCTCATTCCCGCTCGGGCGCGATGGCGACGGGACAGGCCGAATGGTGCAGCACCCCGTGGGCCACCCGGCCCAATTGGAGCCCGAAGTGCCGGTGGTGGCGCTCGGCGCCGACGACCAGGAGGTCGGCGTCACGCGAGGCAGCCACCAGGACGTCCCGGGTGTGGCCTTCGACCGTACGGCGGTGGGCTTCGACATCGGCGGGGACGTCGCGCGGCGCCTTTTCCAGTACCTCGACCGCCTGCTGCTCATGCATCCGCGCGGGTTCCCCGACGAGCAGGGGGTGGTCCGTGGTCTCGTGCGCGGGGCACCGCCAGGCTCGGACGGCGTCCAGGGCCGCGCCCCGCAGCCGCGCCTCGTCGCAGGCGAAGCGCACCGCTGCCGGAGTCGTCGGCCTCTCGCCGACGCCGACCACGATGCGGCCGTGCGTTCCTGGCTGGTTGTCGTGGCTGCCGCGCACGACGACCATCGGGCAATGCGCGTGCCCGGCGACGGTCAGGCTCACCGAACCCAGCAGCGCCTCGGCGATGCCGCTGCGGCCACGGGTGCCCGTCACCAGCAGGGAGGCATGGCGGCTCTCCCGCACCAGTGTGTACTCGGGTTCCTCTGGCAGTGTGTCGGTGGAGATCTTCAGATCGGCATGACGACCGTGGGCGCGCCGGGCTGCGGTCTCCACGATGTCCTGGACCCGTATCTGCTCGGACGACCGGCCCAGGTCGTCGGCGAGGGCGGCGCCCTCGTACCGCTCCCACAGCGAGGCGTACACAAGCCGCAGCGACGCCCCGCGGAGTGCGGCCTCGTCGGCCGCCCAGTCGACGGCCCGCAGGCTGGGCTCGGAGCCGTCGACGCCGACGACGATCGGCAGGTCCATCGCCCTCACCGTCCCGCACCGAGGTCGAAGACGATGCGCGCCTTGACCTGGCCGCGCAGCACGTCGTCGATGGACTCGTTGACGGTGGCGAGCGAGCGGGTCTCGCAGATGACCCTGGTACGGCCCGCCACGTGGAGCTGGAAGACCTCGGCGAGGTCCTGCCGGGTGCCGACGATCGAGCCGATCACGCTCGTCCCGTTCAGGACGGTGTCGAAGATCGGAACCTCGATGGTGCCATGAGCGGGCAGGGCGACCATGACAAGCTTGCCGCCGCGCCGCAGCCCGGAGTTGACCGCGGCGAACGCGGCCTCGTTCACCGCCAGCGCGATCGCGGCGTGGGCGCCGCCGTGCCGCTTCAGCACCTCGCCCACGTCGTGCTTGCGTGCGTCGATGACGAGGTCGGCGCCCAGCTCAGCGGCGAGTTCGAGCTTCTCGTCGGCGACGTCGATGGCCGCGACGGTCGCTCCGGCGATCTTCGCGTACTGCACGGCCAGGTGACCGAGTCCGCCGATCCCGGAGATCGCGACGAGCTGCGTGGGCCGCACGTCGGCGACCTTGAGCGCCTTGTACGTGGTCACGCCGGCGCAGGTCAGCGGGGCGGCGTCGACGGCGGTGACGCCCTCGGGCACCGGCTGGGCGAAGTCGGCCCAGGCCAGCATCTTCTCGGCGTAGCCGCCGTCGCAGCCGTAGCCCGTGTTGATCTGCTGCTCGCACAGCGTCTCCCAGCCGGAAAGGCAGTGCTCGCACCGCCCGCAGGCCTTGCCCAGCCACGGCACGGCAACCCGCTGACCGACGCTGAGGTGGGTCACACCGTCGCCGAGCTTCTCAACGAGGCCGACTCCCTCGTGGCCGGGTACGAACGGCGGGCTGGGCTTGACGGGCCAGTCGCCGTGGGCGGCGTGGATGTCGGTGTGGCACAGCCCGGAGGCCTCGACCCGGACGCGGACCTGGCCGGGGCCCGGCTCGGGGTCGGGGCGGTCCTCGATGACCAGGGGCTCGCCGAAGGCTCGTACGACCGCTGCCTTCATGGTTTCTTCTCCTCGGGTTCTTCCGTCAGTGGTGGGGAACGACAGCGACGGGTGCGGTGGAGTGATGCAGCACGGCGTGCGTGATGGGGCCGATGTGCGCGCCGACCGGGTTGCGGCGGATGCGCTTGCCGACGACGACCAGGGAGGCCTCGCGGGAGACGTCGACGAGGTGGCCCGCGGGGGTGCCGTAGTGGGACTCCTCGGTGACCTCGACGTCCGGGTACTTCTTGCGCCACGGGCGCATGACCTCGGTCAAGGCGGTGGTCTGGGCCGCTGCCAGCGATCCGTGGAGTTCGAGGTCCACGGACAGGCCGTGGGCGTAGTACGGGGGTATGTTCCAGCCGTGCACCACCCGCAGGGAGGTGCCGCGGCGGGAGGCGGCGGCGAACGCGAACTCGATCAGCTCGTCGTCCGGGCTTTCGATGTCCAGGCCGAGGACGACGGGCCGGTAGGTGGTCGCGGCGGACGGGATGCCGACGGGATCCATCTCGTGCTCGTCGGCGGCCTGTTCGCCGGCGCGGACCAGGACGACCGGCCGCTCGGCGTGTGCCACGACCGAGAGTCCGACCGAGCCGACCAGGAAGCCGCCGATCCCGCTCAGTCCGCGGGAGCCGAGGACCAGCAGTTCGGCGTCCTTGGCCACGTCGGCCAGCGCTTCGGCGGGTCGGCCCGACAGCTGCTCGGTGAACACGTCGAGGCCGGGGTGGCGCACTTGGATGCCCTCCGCCGCTTCGCGGGGGATCCTCCCCCAGCCTTCGGCCGGGGGTACCCCCATCTCGCTTCGCTCGGTCCAGTGCTGCCGGGTCTCGGCGCCGAGCAACGGGGCCTGCGCCATGGGTGCCGGTACGGGCTCCCAGACGTGGACCAACTTCAGCGGCAGCCCGAGCAACTGCGCTTCGCGGGCCGCCCACTCGGCCGCCGCGCGGCTCTCACCTGAGCCGTCGAGACCGGCGGTGACGCTGAGGGTGACGGTGCGGATCATGATTCCACCTCCTGAATCGGTGGTCCCGATTCGAGCTTCGTCTTCGGATGCGGCCTCCGACAGGGGCCGCAGGTCCCTTCAAGGGGCCAACCGGCCCTGGCCGGTCCTGTGCCGTTCGGATGGGCCCACGGTCGGGCCCACCCGAACCTCTCCCCTCCCTTCGGGTCAGCGCAGCCAGGGGCTGCGGCGGACGAGCGGGAGCCTGGCCCAGATCTTGCCGAGGCCGAGGGTGTCGCCGGCGGAGACGGCGGCCAGGGCGATCAGGACGACGGCGTAGATGAGGTGGTACTCCGCGAACGGGTTCGTCGACATGCTCGGCGAACCGTCGGAGAGGGTCTGGGCGGGCGGCCACTCGGCGACCCACATCAACGCCATCATCACGGTCCCCGCGGCAGCCGCGAACCGCAGCGCCACACCCGCCATGAGCGCGAGGCCGATCCCGAGCAGACCGAGCATGAACAACCATTCCGCCCAGGCGTCCCCGGCCCAGGAGTGGAAGGTGGACTCCATCGGCCCCGCGGCCACCCCACCGAGGAAGCCCTTGGTCGGCGAGCCGCCGTCGATCCAGCCCTTGCCGGACTGGGTCGCGTATCCGAGGCCGAAGGTCTTGTCGAGGAACGCCCACAGGAAGACGAACCCGGTGAGCAGGCGCAGGGACGCGAAGACGTAGGCCCGCACGGTGTGCGTCTCGCTGTGCACCGACACGGCGGACTCGGGGGCGGAGGCGGGGGCGATCCGGTTCCCGCGGAAGGACGGCAGGCGGAGGCCCGCGCTCCGGTGAGGGTGCTCGTGCACGGCCATGGTGGTGACCCCTTCGGGGAGGGTGAGGATGGTCCGTTCGGTGTCTGACGCCCTCACTCTCGTCTGACGAGGCGGTGGCCGCCGGATGCCGAAGGTCCGTAGCCGTAGGGCTGAACGGCCCTGTCTGCAGGGCCCGTTGGGGTGCATGCTCGGATGCCGACGGATGGCGCACGGCCCGCTTCTCGCGGTACTACGCGTGCCGGTGGATCCTGAGGTCAGGCAGAGAAAGGTGGCGTATGTCCCAGGGCACGGGCGAGCACATGCCGGGGTGGCGCCGTCTGGTGCCCGGGGGCGTGGTCCTTCTCGGCTACCGGCGTGCATGGCTGAGGGGCGACCTGCTGGCCGGCCTCACGGTGGCCGCGTATCTAGTCCCCCAGGTCATGGCGTACGCGGGTGTGGCGGGGCTTTCGCCGGTTACCGGGCTCTGGGCGATCCTGCCCGCCCTCGCGCTGTATGCGCTGTTCGGGTCCTCGCGCCTGCTCTCAGTCGGCCCCGAATCCACGACCGCGCTCATGACGGCCACGGTGGTAGCCCCGCTCGCCGCCGGCGCCCCCGGGAGCTACGCCACACTGGCGGCCACTCTCGCGGTCACGGTCGGACTCCTGTGCCTGGTCGCACGCGCACTACGGCTGGGCTTCCTCGCGGACCTGCTCTCGCGCCCCGTGCTGATCGGCTATATGGCGGGCGTGGCGCTGATCATGATGGCGGACCAGCTGCCCAAACTCACCGGAGGCGGGACGACGGAAACCAGGTTCTTCCCCCAACTGTGGTCCTTCGCGGGGGACCTGACCGATGCCCATACGGCAACTGTCGTCCTCTCTGCCGCCCTCCTCGCGTTGCTCTTCACGGTGGCGAGGTACGTCCGTGCCGTGCCCGGACCGCTCCTCGCCGTGGTCCTCGGCACGCTCGCCGTGGTGGCGTTCGACCTCGACGACCGGTACGGCATCAAGGTGATCGGCGAGGTCCCGTCGGGTCTGCCCGACCTCGTGTGGCCGGACTGGACCGAGGTGCCGCGTCTCGTCCTGCCCGCCCTCGGAGTACTGCTGGTGGCCTACACCGACTTCATCCTCACCGCGCGGGCGTTCACCGGACGCAACGATGACGACGGCCCCGGGCTCAACGCCAACCAGGAGTTCCTGGCGCTGGGCGCGGCCAACCTCGGCGCCGGCGCACTGCAAGGCTTCCCCGTCAGCAGCAGCGCCAGCCGCACCGCGCTCGCCTCCTCGGCAGGCGCCCGCAGCCAGGCGTACTCTCTGGTCGCGGGGGCTGTGGTCCTCGCGGTCCTCCTCTTCCTCAGCCCGCTGCTCACTCGCACGCCCTCCGCCGTCCTCGGCGCGCTCGTCGTCTACGCCGCCGTCCGCATGATCGACCTCGCCGGCTTCCGCCGCCTGGCGTCCTTCCGCCGCCGCGAACTCCTGCTCGCGCTCGGCTGCCTGGCCGGAGTGCTCGCCCTGGACATCCTGTACGGCGTCCTCGTGGCCGTCGGGCTGTCGGTGGCCGAGCTGCTGACGCGTGTGGCCCGCCCGCACGACGCGGTCCAGGGAGTGGTGCCCGGGGTGGCGGGCATGCACGATGTCGACGATTACCCTCAGGCTCGCACGATTCCCGGTCTGCTGGTCTACCGCTACGACTCACCGTTGTTCTTCGCCAATGCCGAGGACTTCCGCCACCGCGCCCTGGCAGCCGTCGACGAACAGACCGACCCCGTCCGCTGGTTCGTCCTCAACACCGAGGCCAACGTGGAGGTCGACATCACCGCCCTCGACGCCGTGGACGAACTGCGCCGCGAGCTCACCGACCGAGGCGTCGTGTTCGCGCTTGCCCGCGTCAAGCAGGACCTCCTGGACGATCTCCAGGCGTACGGCCTCACGGACTCTGTCGGCCCCGACCTCATCTTTCCCACCCTGCCGACCGCCGTGGCCGCCTACCGGAAATGGAGCCGCGTTCAGTAGGCCGACAGACCGTGGGCTCTGAATCGTGCACGGACGCGTTCGGTCAGTCCGGGAGCGGGGACGGGGGTATCGCGCATCGGGAACGGGAGGCCGAGGGCGTCGTACTTCGCGGCGCCGAGCTTGTGGAACGGCAGGACGTCCACGCGGTCGACCGTCCCCAGGCCCGCCACGAAGCGGGCCAGGCCCTCGACGGCCTCCTCGTCGTCCGTCCAACCGGGCACCAGGACGTACCGGATCCACATCGGGACACCGAGCCGGTCGAGCCGGGTGGCGAAGCTGAGGGTGGGAGCGAGTTCGCCGCCGGTCAGCTTCCGGTAGGTGTTGATGTCGGGCGCGATCATGCCGAACGGCGGCCTGCGGATGGTCGACTTCAGCGGGGCGTCGGTCTGAAGGCCGACGATCAGTTCGCGGTCGCGGTGGATGTAGCCGGGGGCGTGCGAGGTGATCGTGGAAGGGGTGGCGGTGTCGACGTCGAGGATGCCCTTCGCCCACTCCTTCGGGAACGGGGCGCTGACCATTCCCCAGACGGTGCGGGTGCGGTCGGTGGGGACGGTCAGGAAGGCCGCGTTGCCTTCGTACGGCGTGTAGTTGTGGCCTGGATGAAGTCGCGCACGTCGACGCGCTCACGCCACCCGAGGCCGGCGAACCCGCGCCAGGCACCGGCGGTCCGGTTGTCTGCGGTCAGAGTGACGGTCATCGCGGATCCCTCTCGTTCTCATTCCGGTGCAGGGCCAGCGCGTCGAGCAGGGCGGTCACCACAAACGTGACCGCCGTGGAGATCACCAGGAGGACCGCGAGGAGCCTCCAGAAGCCGGGCGTGAGTGACGTGTCCACAGCGCTCACCTCCTCGAGCGGGTCCTCTCACGCCTCCATGGAACCGCCGCATCGGGATCGTGTGAGGGTGCCGGACGTCTCCTAGTCGGACCCGGCCGGCCCGCATCGAAGGGTCGGGTGGCCCATGGCCCGCCACCGAGGGCGGGCAGACGCTGGTCATGGAAGTCCCCGCACCTCGTCCGGGAGGCACGCCGTGATCACTACGCCCACACCCAGCATGCTGCGCGCCCTGCCTGCCCAGCACCGGCACCGGCTGATGTGCGTCGCCCGCGAGGTGTCGTTCCCGCAAGGAACGCGCCTGTTCGAGGAAGGCGGCAAGGCCGACCGGTTCTGGATCATCCGCACGGGCACCGTCGAACTCGACATGCGCGTACCAGGCCGCCGTCCCGCCGTCATCGAGATCCTCCGGCACAACGAACTCGTCGGCTGGTCCTGGCTCTTCACCCCGCATGTCTGGCACCTCGGCGCCGCTGCGACGACCCCGGTGCGCGCGTACGAGTTCGACGCCACGGCTGTCCGTTCGATGTGCCAGGACGACCCGGCCATGGGCCACGCTGTCACCCAGTGGGTCGGCGAGGTACTCGCCCACCGACTCCGCTCCGCCCGGACAAGGCTGCTGGACCTGTACGCCCCTTACGGCGCCGGTAGTTCCGTCTGAGCACGCGCGAGCCGAAGCGAGGAAGGAGCCAGCCACTATGCTCAGTGCCCTGCCCGTCCTCGAAGGCGAAGGCCGCGTCGTCGGCGTCGTCTCCGAGGCCGACCTCCTGCCCAAGGAGGAGTTCCGCGACAGCGAACCCGACAGGTACACGCAGCTCCGCCGTCTGTCCGACCTGGCGAAGGCCGGCGCAATCACCGCTGAGGAGCTGATGACCTCCCCGGCACTCACCACCCGCCCCGACGCGACGCTCGCCCAGGCCGCCCGGACCATGGCGCACGCCAGGGTCAAGCGCCTGCCGGTGGTCAACGAGCTAGGCATGCTGGAGGGCATCGTCAGCAGGGCCGACCTGCTCAAGGTCTTCCTACGCAGCGACGACGAGATCGCCGAGGAGGTGCGCCGCGAGGTCGTGGCCTACCTCATCCCGCGCCTGGCTCGGCTCTCCGGGTCCAGGTACGCGACGGAGTGGTAAAGCTCGCCGGGCGCGTCCGGGACACCTCCCTGATCCCCATAGCCGCCCGTCTCGTGCGTGCCGTCGAAGGCGTGGTGGACGTGGACTTCGAGCTGGAGGGTCGCAGCGATACCCCGAACGCGGGCGGCTCGTCGGACACGAGGGCCGCGGGAAGCTCGGCTCCGGTCCAGCGTCTCAGCAATCCGGTGCCCTCAACCAGGTCCTACGCGCTACCTGGCGCCCCACCTGGCCGAACGCCCCGGGTGGGGCCGCCGGACCGTGGCAGTTGGGCCGGGTAGGGACATATGTCGAAGCGGGGTGGGCCGGACGGCCCTAGTGCATCCGGGCCCGGCGAGCAATGATCGTCGTCAGAGGCAGTCCGTGGTCCGCGGACCGTGAGCCACCGGGAACAAGGGGTCGTCATGACCGAGACAGGCACCTTCACGGAGCAGAACCCGATCCGCGTGTTCCTGCTGGACGACCACGAGGTCGTACGACGGGGCCTGACCGACCTCCTCGACGCCGAGCCGGACATCTCGGTGGTCGGCGACGCGGGCACCGTTGAACACGCCCTCGCCCGCGGCCCGGCGCTGCGCCCGCACGTCGCCGTGCTCGACGTACGCCTCCCCGACGGCGACGGCATTACGGTTTGCCGGGAGCTGCGCAGCCAGATGCCGGAGCTGGCCTGTCTCATGCTGACGTCCTTCGATGACGAGGACGCCCTCCTCGACGCCATCATGGCCGGGGCCTCGGGTTACGTCCTCAAGCAGATCAGGGGCTCCGACCTGGTCTCGGCGGTCCGCACGGTCGCCTCGGGCCAGTCGATGCTGGACCCCGCGACGACGGCCCGCCTGATGCGCTCGCTGCGCGCCGACCCCGCTGAGACCCCCGCCTTGGCACCCGAGCTGGCGAGCCTGTCCCCGCGTGAACGGGACATCCTCGCACTGATCGGCGACGGCCTGACCAACCGCGAGATCGGCAAGAAGCTCTACCTCTCGGAGAAGACCGTCAAGAACCACATCTCCCGGCTGCTGGCCAAACTCGGCGTCCAGCGCCGCGTCCAGGCCGCGGTCCTGGCCTCCCACCTGGAGCAGACGGACACCGGCGACCGCCCGACGAGGTGAGCAGCGGCTGGGCCGTCCAGAACCCAGGGCCGGACGGCCCCTCCGTAGGCGTCGGCGGGGAGGAAGAGTACGGGTAGGCGGTCCGTGCGCGGGAATGGTTTCGCCGGGAGACACAGCCACTGGTATCGGTCTCGCCACGAGCTGAGCGGGCGCCGAGGCAGCACCGGGGCGGTTCTAGTGTCGGCACGGGTGCTGCGGCCGGGGCCGTGGGCCGCCCGCGGCCTGTTGCGCGAGACGTACTCCGCCCCGTCGGCAAGGCCGGCCAGCACCGCTTGGTGACAGACGGTGTCGAGACCGGCCGGCGCGCAGACGACCGCAGCCAGGCCCCGCACATCGGCGCCGGGCTCCTCTCGGAGGTCGTACACCAACGGCTCGTGCCTGTGAGCCGTGAGCGCCTGGACGACATGGGACCCGGTGCACCCGGCACCGCCGGTGACCGGTGCAGGCATACGGTCACGCCAGATCCGCGGCGGTGCGGGATCCCGTGAGCCGCCCGACACGCCATCACTCCGTAAGACATCGAAAGCGCGTCGGAAGGGGGCAAATCGGCACCTCCGCGAGACGCTGCCGTATGCGCCCCTCACCGTCGCCCAGGGAGACCGTCATGGCAACGTCGCCTTCCCCGTCCGCGCACGACTCCTACCGCTTCGACGACCTCACCGCCCTGTTCGTCAACTGCACGCTCAAACCGTCCCCGCAGCTGAGCCACACCCAGGGGCTGATCGACATGAGCGCGGCGATCATGATGGGTCGCGGCGTCACCACATCCGAGGTCCGGGCCATCGACCACGACATCGCCCCCGGTGTATATCCGGACATGACCGAGCACGGCTTTGCGGTCGACGAGTGGCCCGCGCTGTACGAGCAGGTGATGGCCGCCGACATCCTGGTGCTCGCTGGACCGATCTGGCTCGGCGACAACAGCTCCGTCACCAAGAAGGTCATCGAGCGGCTCTACGCCTGCTCCTCATTGCTCAACTCCCAGGACCAGTACGCCTATTACGGCCGCGTCGGCGGCTGTCTGATCACCGGCAACGAGGATGGCGTGAAGCACTGCGCGATGAACGTCCTCTACAGCCTCCAGCACCTCGGGTACACGATCCCGCCCCAGGCCGACGCCGGCTGGATCGGTGCGGCCGGCCCCGGACCGTCGTACCTCGACCCCGGATCGGGCGGCCCGGACAACGACTTCACCAACCGCAACACCACGTTCATGACCTGGAACCTGATGCACCTCGCGGCCCTGCTCAAACGCTCCGGCGGCATCCCCGCCCACGGCAACCAACGCTCCGAGTGGGACGCCGGCTGCCATGCCGACGCGGCGAACCCCGAACACCGCTGAGGCGCTCACGCCCGAGGCGTAAGACTTCCGCCGTCTCTCCCGCGCTGTATGAGGGCCGTCCGATCTGTTGAACTGGGCAGCGACAGGAGATCCTCAGGAGGCGATGCCGGAAGGGAGCAGACGCGGAGGAGGCTGCGCCGACCGCTGGTCGTCGGCACCCTCGCGGTGGTCGTCGCCGCGTGGCCGGCACCTCGTCGAAGACGCGGAGTACGTCAGCCGTGCGACCGCTTCGACGTGTCCTTCGGCGCCGCAGAACTCGTACGGGCCTGACGCCGGTGCAGGGCTTGGCCGCGTTTGCCGAGGAACGCCTCTTGTCGGCTGGGGGCCAAGACCACAGCTCGCAGGAATGAATCCAGGGTCCTGCCGTCTGACCTGGCCGGCCCGGCGCCGGGCCGGCCAGGTCAGACGGCGAGCGTCCCTCCCCGTCTCGCATCCTCTGTTCTCCGTGGGCGTTCACACCGGCCCACTGCCCATCTCACCGCCCCGACCTGTGCTTACACTGAGCACATAAGGGACGTTCGTGACGTACCGGAACCATCGTGCGCTATCAGCGGATGCTCGTACCGGCCCTCGCCCTGGTCCTCGTAGTGGTGCCCGCGATCGCCGCGCGGGCACAGGGTGAGGAAGTCCCGCGCGGCCCCACGTTCGCCGCGCGCGCTCTGCAGGCGCTGATCGACGGTATCCAGTTCGGAGTGATCATCGCGATCACATCGGTCGGGCTCTCGTTGATCTTCGGCACGATCCACCTGATCAACTTCGCGCACGGTGAGTTCGTCACGATCGGCGCCACCTTCGCGTTCTTCCTCAACGCCTCCGCGGCCGGCCCGGGCTGGCACCTGATTCCCGCCGCCCTCGCCGCGGTGGTCCTGGGCGCCCTGCTGGGCGGAGCGGTCGATCGCGGCATCTGGCGCCCGCTGCGGGCACGGGGCACCGGGCTGATCAACATGTTCATCGTCACCATCGGGCTCTCGCTACTGCTGCGCCACGTCGTACTCGTGCTGTACGGAACCCGCCCCGCCTCCTACGCGCAGTACGACATCCAGAGCACGATCGACCTGGGCCCGGCCGGCATCACCCCACGGGACCTCACGGTCACCCTGCTCGCCGTGCTGGTGCTGCTCGGCATCGCCGCGCTCCTGCAGAAGACGCGGATCGGCACGGCCGTCCGGGCCGTCTCCGCCAACCGTGACCTCGCGGAGGCGTCGGGCATCGACGTGCAGCGGGTTGTGCTGTTCGTGTGGATGCTCGCCGGCGGACTGGCCGCACTCGGTGGCGTCCTCTTCGGCCTGGTGGAGATCGTCACCTGGGACATGGGCTTCAAACTCCTGCTGCTCATGTTCGCGGGGGTCATCCTGGGCGGCCTCGGCTCCGCCTACGGTGCGATGGCCGGCAGCCTCGTCATCGGCATCGTCGCCCAGATGTCCACCCTGTGGTTCCCGGTCGACCTGCAGTACGCCTGGGCGCTGCTCGTCCTCATCCTCGTTCTCCTCGTCCGGCCGCAGGGCATCCTCGGCCGGGCCGAACGCGTCGGGTGAGGAGCGCGCCATGGACTTCTCGGCCATCGTCTCCGACGCACTCCGCTCCGGAATCGGCCCCATCGCCGCCATCTACGCCCTCGCCGCGATGGGGCTGAACCTGCACTTCGGTTACACGGGACTGCTGAACTTCGGCCAGGTCGGATTCATGCTGGTCGGCGGTTACGGACTCGCCATCACCGTGTCGACGTACGGCGGCCCCATGTGGCTCGGCGTCCTGGGCGGAATCGCCTGCGCGATCGTGCTGGCCCTGCTCCTCGGCCTGCCCACCCTGCGGCTGCGCGCCGACTACCTCGCGATCACCACGATCGCGGCGGGGGAGGCACTACGGCTGTTCTACCGCTCCAGCTGGGCCGAGCCGGTCACCGGCGGGGTGTTCGGGCTGCAGAGATTCGCGAACGACTTCTACGAACTCAGCCCCATCGAGCCCGGCACCTACGGCGTGTGGCTCGTGAGGTTCAGCTCCCGCGATCTCTGGGTGATGATCGTCGGATGGGCGCTGGTGCTCGTGGTCGGAGGTCTGCTGGCCCTGCTGATCCACAGCCCCTGGGGCCGTGTCATCCGGTCGATCCGCGATGACGAGGTCGCCGCGCGCAGCCTCGGCAAGAATGTCTACGCGTACAAGATGCAGAGCCTCGTGCTCGGTGGCGTCATCGGGGCGGTCGCGGGCATGATGCAGGCGATCCAGGTGCAGTCCGTGAACCCGGACAACTACGACCCGGGCGTCACGTTCTTCCTGTACACGCTGCTCGTGCTGGGAGGCGCCGGGCGCATCCTCGGGCCGGTCGTCGGCTCGATCCTGTTCTGGTTCGTCCTCAGCTTCCTCGACAGCGCGCTGCGCCAGGCCATCGACGCCGAGTACATCTCGCCGGACCTCATCAGCACGTCGGAGGTCGGCGCGGTGCGCTTCGCCCTGGTCGGGGTCGCCCTGATCCTGCTGGTCACGTTCCGGCCACAGGGCATCCTCGGCAGCCGGAAGGAGATGCTGCTCAGTGGCCGCTGATCCTGTCGTGTCCCGACGGGGCCGACTCTCCGCGATCGACCCAGAGCCGGGGGTGCGCAAGCCCGATCCCCTGCTGGTCCTGGACCAGGTGACCCGCACCTTCGGCGGCCTCGTCGCCGTGCGGGTCGAGCACCTGGAGGTGCAGCGCGGGGCCATCACGGCGCTCATCGGGCCCAACGGTGCCGGCAAGACCACGTTGTTCAACGTGGTGAGCGGGTTCGACCGGGCCGACGGCGGCCGTTGGTCGTTCGACGGACATCCGCTCACCGGCGCCCCGGCGCACCGGGTGGCGCGGCGCGGAATGGTTCGTACGTTCCAGCTCTCCAGGGCGGTCGCCCGGCTCACGGTGCTGGAGAACCTGATGCTCGCCGCACCCGGACATCGCGGCGAGCGGGTGCTGCCGGCGCTGCTGCGACCGCTGTGGCGCGGGCAGGAGCGGGAGTTCGAGCGCCGGGCCGACGAACTGCTGGACCGGTTCCGGCTCGGGCCCCTGCGCGACGACCATGCCGGCACGCTCTCCGGCGGCCAGCGCAAACTGCTGGAACTGGCCCGCGCGCTGATGACCCGGCCGGTCATGCTCCTGCTCGACGAGCCGATGGCCGGGGTGAACCCCGCGCTGACCCAGTCGCTGCTCGGACACATCACGCAGCTGCGCGACGAGGGGCTGACGGTGTGCTTCGTCGAGCACGACATGGACGTGGTCATGGGCATCAGCGACTGGGTGGCCGTCATGGCCGACGGCCGTCTTGTCGCCGAGGGCCCACCGCACACGATCGGCCGGAACGCCGCCGTCGTGGACGCCTACTTGGGTACGCGGCACGACGAGCCGGAGGCGACCGACGAGAAGGGCAAGGAGGGGTAGCGATGTCCGCCGAGGAGCAGGCACCGGTGCTGGCGGCCGACGGCATCGTCGCCGGTTACGTCCCCGGTGTCGATGTGCTGCGTGGATGCAGCGTCGAGGTGCGACCGGGCGAGGTGGTCGGCGTGATCGGCCCCAACGGCGCCGGCAAGTCGACGCTGGTCAAGGCAGTCTTCGGCTTGCTGCGGGTGCGCGGCGGGACCGTGCGGCTGCGGGGCCAGGACGTGACCGGCCGGCCCGCGCACGAGCTGGTCCGGCGGGGCGTGGGCTACGTACCGCAGCTGCAGAACGTGTTCCCCACGCTGACCGTCGAGGAGAACCTGCGGATGGGCATGTATCTGCGGCCCAAAGACCACGCGCGGCGGGTCGCGGCCGTCGAGGAACTCTTCCCCGTTCTGGCCGACCGCCGCAAGCAGAAGGCCGGCGCGATGTCCGGCGGCGAACGACAGATGCTCGCGATGGCCCGCGCCCTGATGATGGAGCCGCAACTGCTGCTGCTCGACGAGCCGTCGGCCGGCCTGTCACCACTGCATCAGGACCACGTCTTCGACCGGTGCAGAATGATCAACAGCGCTGGCGTAGCCGTGCTCATGGTCGAGCAGAACGCCCGCCGGTGCCTGCAGTTCTGCGACCGCGGCTACGTCCTCGACCAGGGCCGCAACGCGTATACGGGCACGGGTGAGGCCCTGCTGCACGACGAGAAGGTGATCGAGCTCTACCTCGGCACGCTCGCCCGTGTCCGTTGACTCCCGCGGTCAGTCCTCCCGGTCACCCCTCGGCCTTGCTGGTCTCGGTGCGCAGGGTCTGCAACTTTCCTTCGTCGTCGTAGCCGTACACCTCGATCGACGCCTGGCCGGGTTCGCCCTTGTCGGTGAAGTCGAGCGGCCCGCTCACACCGTTGTAGTCGATGTCCCTGCCGTCGGCGAGCAGCTCCTTGCAGGCGGCGAACGAGTTGCACTTCTCGCCGTCCTTGGTGATCCCGTTCATCTCCTTCACGTACTCGCCCGGGTCGTCGGACTCCGCCTTCTCGGCGGCGAGCGCGATCGTCGTCACGCAGTCGAACACCTGCGGTGCGAACTGCAGCTCCTTCAGATCCGGCGCGAATTCCTTGAGGTCCTTCACATACTGCTCGTTCGACGCCGATGCCGGTGCGGTCCCCTTCATCCCGGAGAGCTTCTCGGGCTGGCCCGGGGCGACCAGCGAGGGCAGTTCCTCACTGCGCAGTCCGTCGGCGCCGTAGACGCCGATCCGGTCGGGCCCGAGTCCGGACTCGATCATGCCCTGCAAGATCTGCGTGCCTTCCTCGAACGCGATCACCACGGCGGCGTCCGGCTTGGAGTTCTCCATCTGCTGAACGACCTGGTCGAAGTTGGTCGCCTTCGGGTCGTAGGTCTCGGCGAGCGTCACCGTCGCTCCGCGGTCCTCCAGCGTCTTCCGGGTGGCCTCCATCAGGCCGCGACCGTAGTCGTCCGCCCGTGCGACCAGGGCCACCCGATTGTGGCCGTCATCGCGGACGACATCCGCCAGGATGGGCCCCTGCAGTGCGTCGCTCGGGACGGTACGGAAGTAGAAGCCGTCGTCCTCGTAGTCGGTGAAGGTGGGAGCGGTGTTCGACCCCGAGCACTGCACGACGCCCGATCCGGTCACCCGGTCGATGAACGCCAGCGACATTCCGGAAGCCGCGGCGCCGACGATCGCGTCCACGCCTGCCGCGAGGACCCGGTCCGCCGACTGCGCGGCGACGGCCTCCTGGCCCGCCTCGTCACTGGAGACCACAGTCGGCACGGACTTGCCCAGGACCCCGCCGGCGTCATTGATCTTCTGTATCGCGAACTTCAACGACTCGATCTGGGGTGGACCGAGGTAGGCCAACTGTCCCGTCTCCGGCAGGACGTAGCCGAACTGGAGCTCACCGTCACCCGGCTCGGCCTGGGCAGTGCCCGTCGCACCGCAGACGGCTATCACAAGAGCAGCCGCGCTTGCGAAGATCGCGGACCGCCGTATCGACGCTTTCATCTCCGCCTCCGCTCGTTACAGGCGGCGGTGGTCGACTGGCCGGCCGTCCGCCCGCCATCTGTACATGAGAGTAGAACTCATTTGGAGTCGAGAAAAGTGCAAACGTACACTTTTGCGATTGATTGCGCTTCTCGCCCCGGCCGGTCAGTGCCGACGCCGGGTGGCGGCGCCCAGGATCGACTTCATCGACGCGAGCCGAGATGGCATCGCTCCCTGGCGACCAGGCGGACAGTACGCAGCATGACGGAGGCCTCGACAGGTTGTTGAAACATCCGTGGTGCTTGGCGTCCTCGCCGCCGACGGACCCCACCCCTTGACGAGCATGGTGAAGACCGCCCGGGGCACCCGGGCGGTCTTCACGCGGTCGGTCCGCCGTTGCGGTCAGACGTCGGTGCGCGGCGGGAGGCCGTCGTCCCGGACGATGCGGATCCGAGGCCTCGCGCGCGGGGATGAGCGGCTCGTCGGGCGAGCGGACTACGTCGGAAACCCTCCGGTACTGCCCGGGCAGAGCCTTCTCGTCCATGCCTTTCTCGCGGTGTGGCCTTAGCAGCACCGCCCGGCCCGCGGCCCGCCCCCACGAGTTCCTCCTGCTCAGCCCGGACAGTTCGGTGGCCGTGCCCCTGGGTCGGGCCGGTTCAGGCCTTGGGCAGGGTGTAGGTCTGCGCCGCGGGCACCTCGTGGGCCGGTTCGACGTTCGCGAGGCCGCCGGTGGCCGTCTTCGCCGGTTTGTGGATGAAGCTCTGGTACGTCGCCGGCTTGGTGCGGTCCGAGAAGTTCAGCGGCACGCCGAGCACGGTGAGCCGGGACTGCTTGCGGTGGGCAGCGGCTATGCCCTCGCGCGTCAGGTCCTTCGCCTTGCAGGCCGCCTTGAGGTCCTCGCCGAGGACACTGATCGCATTCCAGCCGCTGACCACACCCGGGTCGAGCGGGTCCTTCGGGTACTTCGCCTTGTAGTCCTTGGCGAGCTTCTGCATCGCGGGGTTGTCGGCGCTGAACGCCGGGGCGGGGCTCACCACCTGGAGCATCTTCTCCAGGGCGGGTCCGACCGGGGTCGCCAGCAGCTGCGGGGCGAAGCCCGGCGAGCTGGTGAGAACCGGGACGGCGAAACCCGCGGCGGCGGCGGTGCCGACCAGGGCAGCTGTCTGACGCGGACCGGCGCTGATCAGGATGGCCTTGACGCGTGCCTGCTTGAGCGCGCTGACCTGGGCGGTCAGGTCCTGGTCGGTGGGCTTGATCTTCTGCCCGACGACGGTCAGCTTCGCCTTCTTCGCCGCGTAGGTGGCACCGGCGAGCGCGTTCTCGCCGTACTCACCCTCGAAGTAGACGTGGCCGATCTTGTCGCCCGCTTTCAACTTGGCCGTACGGACGACGTGGTCGACTCCGTTGATCATGTCGATGTCGTAGGTGGAGCCGACCACCTGGACGTATTCGCGGCCCAGCAGGGTGGAGGCCCAGGCCATCGGGAACGTGAGCAGGTGCTTGGACTCGAGCTCCTGGGACAGCGAGGACACCACCGGGGAGCCGACCATCTGGGACACGGCGGCCACGTTCGGCTCGGTCTCGGTGAACGCGGACACCGCCTTCTGGACGTCGTAGCCGTGGTCCTTGACGGTGATCCTGACGGTCCGGCCGCAGATGCCGCCGGAGGCGTTGAGCTGGTCGGCGTACAGCTGCTGGGCGTTGACGATGCTCTTGCCGAGCGAGGCGTACGGGCCGGTGAGGTCGGTCAGCGCGCCCAGGGTGATGGTCTTCTCCGTCACGCCGGGGCCGGTCTTGACGCCGTCGCTGCCGGCGCCGTTCGCGTCGGTACCGCTCTTGGTGCTGCAGGCCGTGGCGCTCAGGGCGAGTGCGGTGATGACGGCTGCTGCCGGGGCAAGTCGGGTGCTTCTCACGGGGTGTGCTCCTTCGGGGCGGTGCGGGTGCGCAGAGGGAAACGCCGGGTGCGGGGGGAGCCGTCGTCCTTGCGGCGCGGCCGTCTGTGAGCCAGTCCGGCCAGGCCGCCGGGGGCGAAGATCAGAACGAGGACGATCGCGGTGCCGTAGAGGTAGCGGGCCGCGTCGCCCGGGGACAGGCCGGATCCCGTGGTGCCGGGAGCGGTGAGCAGGGGCAGGTCGTCGGCGTACTTGGTGAGCAGGTGGGGGATCAGGGCGACGAAGACCGCGCCGCAGGCCGCGCCGCCCACCGAGCCGAGGCCGCCGATGACGATCATCGCGAGGTAGTCGATGGACAGCAGCAGGCCGAAGTGATCGGGAACGACGCGCTTGAACACCAGGGCCAGCAGGGCGCCCGCGGCACCCGCGTACATCGAGGAGACGATGAAAGCGGAGGCGCGATAGCGGGTGAGATGGACTCCCATCACGGCGGCGGCGACCTCGCTGTCGCGTACGGCGCCGAGGGCGCGGCCAGGGCGTCCACGCAGGATGTGTCGGGCGGCGAGCCAGGCCACGGCCACCAGGGCCAGGCCGACGTACCACAGACGCTCCAGTCCGCCGAAGGGGACGCCGAGGACGGCGAGCCCGTCGGGGGAGGTGTCGGTGAAGGAGAAGCCGAGGATGTCCAGCGGCGGTACGGAACGGCCGTTGAAGCCGCCGGTCACGTGCGGGGCGTTGAGCATCATGTGATGGCCGAGGAAGACCAGGGCGAGGGTGGCGATGCCCAGGTACATGCCGCGCAGCCGGCCCGAGATGGGGCTGAACAGGCCGCCCGCCGCGCCGGCGAGCACGCTCGCAAGCACGAAGGCGAGGACCGGCGGGAGCCCGAGGCCGTACAGGCTGCTGGAACCGGTGCCGGACGGCTCGGCCGCCAGCCACACATAGCCGTACGCGCCGACGGCGAGGAAGAAGGCGTGGCCGAGGGAGAGCTGTCCCGTCGTCCCGGAGAGCAGGTTCAGTCCGATGGCGCCGATGACGGCGGCCATCGCGAACAGGCCCGTCTGGAGCCAGAACGAGGTGACGTAGAAGGGGAGGGCGAGCAGGACCAGTACGCCGGCGGTCATAGTGGTCGCGCGCCGCCCGTGGGGGGCGAGCCTGCCGGACCACCGGGCCTGGACGGACGGGGGATCGGCGGGCGTGGGGGTGGGAGCCGTCACGGGGTCGACGGTGTCAGTGGTGTCAGTGGTGTCAGAGGAGCCAGTGGTGTCGGGGGTGTCAGACACGGGTCAGCTCCTTCGATCCGAAGAGACCGGTGGGGCGGACCAGGAGCACGAGCACCATCACGAGGTAGGGGGCCACATCGGAGAAGCCGGCGCCGAGGACGCTCAGTTCGTTCTGGTAGCCGGCCGCCATGGCCGCGGTCAGGCCGATCACCAGACTTCCGATGAGTGCGCCGACGGCCGAGTCCATGCCGCCGAGGATCGCCGCGGGGAAGGCGCTCAGGGCGATCTGACTGGTCGTACGGTCGAGTCCCGGCGCGGGGAAAGCGGCGAGGAACACGGCGGCGAGCGCGGCCAGCGCCCCGGCGACGCACCAGGCTATGAGCCGTACGCGGTCCAGCCGTATCCCCATCAGGGCCGCGGCTTCCGGGTCGGCGGCGGCGGACCGCATGGACAGGCCCCAGCGGGACCAGCGGAAGGCGGCGAAGAACGAGCCGATGACGATGACCGCGACGACGATGCTCGCGATCCGCGCGTCGGCGACGGTGATGCTGCCGAGCCGGGTCACTTCGGCGCCCCAGGGGTCGCCCATGGTGAGGTAGTCGGCGCCGACCTGCCGGTTGAGTTCGGTGCTGAGCAGAACGTCCACGCCGATGGTGAGGATGGTCAGCGTGTGGATCTCCGTACCGCGCAGGCCGCGGGTGGCCAGCAGTTGGACGAGTCCGGCGAGAGCCGCGGCGAGCGCGGCGCCGACGAGGACGGCGGGGACGAAGCCGATGGCGTCGTGGAGGCGGGCCGTGACGTAGCCGCCGAAGAGCAGCAGGGAGCCGTGTGCGAAGTTCATGACGCCGGACGCCTTGAAGATCACGACGAATCCCAGGGCTATCAGCGCGTAGACGGAGCCGAGCGCCAGGCCGTTGAGGACCGTTTCGGTGAGCTTGATCATGATGCTTCCTCCGAGGCGCGCTCGGTGTCCGTGCCGGTGTCCGAGGCAGTGGCCTCGGCGGTGTCCGTGCCGGTGCCGGTGTCCGCGTTGTTATCCGCGTCCGTGTCCGCGGCAGTTTCCGGTTTCGGCTCGGCTTCCGGTTTCGGCTCGGTGTCCTGGACCGGGGTGCCGAGATACGCGCTGATGACCGCCGGGTGGTTCTGGATGTGCTCGGGCGGCCCGTTCGCGATGAGGCGGCCGAAGTCGAGCACGGTCACCGAGTCGGCGATCCGCATGATCAACCCCATGTCGTGCTCGACGATCAGGATCGAGATGTTCAGAGCGTCACGCACCCGGGCGATCGTCTCGGCCATCGCCGAGCGCTCGGTGGGGTGCATGCCGGCGACTGGCTCGTCGAGCAGCAGCAGTCTGGGCTCCATGCAGAGCGCACGCGCCATCTCCACCCGCTTGCGGTCGCCGTACGCGAGCCCGCCGACCGGCTTGTCGAACGCCGGCCCGAGGCCCAGGAAGTCAGCGATCTCGGCCGCGCGCTCCCGGTGACGACGCTGCTCGCGCACCGTATGGGGCAGCCGCAGCGCGCTCGCCGTGAAGCCTGCCCGGGCCAGCCGGTGCCGGCCGAGCATGAGGTTGTCGGCGACGGTCCCGTGGGTGAGCACGATGTTCTGGAAGGTGCGGGCCACGCCGAGCCGAGCGATGCGGTGCGGTGCGAGGCGGGTGAGGTCCTTGTCCGCGTACCGGACGGCTCCGGCGGTGGCGCGGTAGACGCCCGAGATGACGTTGAAACAGGTCGACTTGCCGGCGCCGTTGGGGCCGATGAGTGCGTGGATCGTGCCGGGCGAGACCGTGAAGGACAGCTCGTCGAGGGCGACCAGGCCGGAGAATCGCACGGTCAGGTTCTCGACCGCGAGGGCCGGGACGGGGCCAGGTCCGCTGTCCGGTCGGGGGGCCGTGACGGCCTCGGAGGTCGTGGGCGTCGTGCCTATGCTCATCCGTTCCACCTGCCAAGCTCGGTCAGTCCCGGTCCCGTCACGGACGGAGCACTCGCGGCCGTCGCGTACGAGGCGTCGCCGTCCGCGTCGGGCGCGCCGCATCCGGTCTCGTACGTCTCGCCCAGGTACAGCCGTCGCACCTCGTCCGCCGCGGCGAGGTCGGCCGACGCCCCCTCCAGCCGCACCTGGCCGACGTCCAGCACCGACGCGCGGTATGACAGCTCCAGGGCCATCGCGGCGTTCTGCTCGACGAGGAGGATCGACGTCCCCTGGGCGTTGATCTCACGGATGATCTCCGCGATGCGCTGGACCATCAGCGGTGCGAGCCCCAGCGAGGGCTCGTCGAGGAGCAGCAGCCGCGGCGACGCCATCAGTGCGCGGCCCATCGCGAGCATCTGTTGCTCACCTCCGGACATCAGCCCGGCGGCCTGCCGCCGCCGCTCGGCCAGCACCGGGAACTGCGCAAAGACGCGCTCGCGGGCCGCCCGAAGCTCGGCGCGGGAGCGGGATGCCGAGCCGAGGAACCCGGCCCGGAGGTTGTCCTCCACCGAAAGGGCGCCGAAGATCCGCCGGCCCTCGGGCACCTGCACCACGCCGGCGGCCACGGACCGCGCGGCGTCGCCGCTCAGTCGGGCGCCGTCGAAGTGCACCGTGCCGCGCTCGACCGTGCCCCGGTGCAGGGCGAGGGTCCCGGAGACCGCACGGAGCAGCGTGGACTTTCCCGCTCCGTTGGAGCCGAGTACGGCCACGATCCGACCCTGCGGAACGGTCAGCGACACCCCGTGGAGCGCCTGCACGGACCGTCCATAGCTGACGTGCAGATCGCTGACCCGAAGGGTCCCGGCCTCGCTCCCGGCCTCGGTCCCGGCCTCGGTCTCGACCTCGGTCTCTGGTGGGCTCATCAGGGCGTTCTCCTTGCTCATCGTCGAGCGGGCGGGCGCCGCCGCCGGGCTGATGGGGTTGGGCGCGTCGACATCCAGCCTCGAGATCATCGACAAAGCACTGGAGGTTCTCCAAGAAGCCGAGGACCTGTGCGATGAGGGACGACGCATCACCTATCTCGGACTTCGCGGTGAAATCCTGATCCGCCGCTGGCAGATCACCAGGGAACGGCCGGACCTGGACAGGGCCATCGAACTCCTCGTCCAGGCCGCGGAAGATCCCTCCGACAACGTCCACGCCCGCTCTGTGGCCGCCCACCACGGCAACTCTGCTGCTACGGCGCTCTATCGGCGGTTCCGCCGGCGTCGACATGCGGAGGACCTTCGCGAAGCCGAGCGTCAGTTGGAGCGTGCGATCACGCGCGCGTCGGCCACCGACACCGAACTGCTTGAGCAGATGAACGGTCTCCTGGAGCACATCCGCGATTTCGGCGTCAAACCAGAAGTCACGCTGCTTCACACAGATATCACCGAGTTCGACAAGGAAGATCTTGTCTCGCCTCATGCCATGATGAACCTGGAGGCGTGGAAGGCTGGCACAGCGCGGCAATCCGGGTTGTCATGGGTGCACGCGCGGGACGTATTTGAGCAGACGGAGAGTTCCGAACCACAGACTCCCGAGGTGATCTGATGGCTGGCCGCCGTGTGCTGTTCCTGCGCACCTTCAGGAACGATGACACCAACTTCGTCATCGTGAACAGCCTGGCGCTCGCGCTCGACGAGGAGGACCGCATAGAGGTCGTCGGTGACCACCGGGACCGGCAACTCGCCACCGAGCACTGGCAGAGGGCGTTCGGGCTGCACAGCCAACCCGAGAGCCGCATCGACTTCATCGTGTCCACCCGGACCGATTGGCGACGTAAGGTCATGGAGAGAATCCATGCGGCCGACGTGATCGTCCTTTTCATCAGCCCGAAGGACCTCGACTTTCCCGAATTCCCGTTCTCGCAGTCCCGATCCGAGATCGGCGGTGCAGGCGACTGGGAGCGTTTCATGCGCGAGCCGATGACACGTCCTCTCACCGGGCAGGGGCTGCTTCACGAGATTGCCTATCTGAACCGCCTGCAACGCCTTCCCCACACCGTGGTGGTATGCGACGCAAAATTCCAGCCCACCCTGGACGACCTGATCGTGCTCGGCGGGATGATCGGCTACGCCGTCGATATGGCTGGCAATTTCATCACCCCGAAACTCACCGCCACGGACAAACAGGTCGGACACCTGCGGAAAGCGTTCCGTGGCGTTACCTACCAGCGGGCCGATCCGAATTGTCCGATCCTTCCGCTCCTCGCTGACGCCGTCCGGGACGCCCTCGCAGAGATGGCTGCCACAGGCAGTACGCGGCACCTGCCTCCCTGGAAGCTAGAGGATCTTACCGGCCCATCACCGGAACCGAGACGACTGCCTCCGGACAATGAACTCAAGATCATCGCATTCAGTGATGTGGAGAAGGTGTTCTTCATCCCTTCCGGCGAGTTCATTCAGATCGAGGACCAGGAGATGCGTCGGATACTCAACCGTACGGCGGTCCGTACTGGGTGCCCTTACTGCCGGGCCCCCATTGAGAAGATGTTCTTCTACACGAGAGGGCTGACGAGGCTGGGTCTCGGCAATGCCTCTGGAGAGAATGACTGGCCGAACGCCAAGTGTCAGGTGTGCGGCAGCAAGTCGAGCCTGTTCGGCGAGGACATGCTCGCTCCGCAGTAGCTGGCACGCTCTGAGCCTCTCGGCTGCTGTGGCGCCGGGGAGGTACAGCTCGGGGCATTGCGACGGTAGGACCCCGCGCAAGGCAGCCCGGAAGCGCCCGTTCACCTGCGGTCAGAAACCCGAGTTCCGCAGTCGATGGGCACGCGAGAGCCCTGTGGTCCCGCGACCTGCTGGGATACGCCAGGCAGACGTGTGCCTACGAGCCCTTCCTCAGGCTGTGACCTGGGGGATCGAGTGCAGTTTGCTCTTCCAGATTCCCCATCCGGATCGACAGGATCTGACGGTTCGTCCGGGTTATTGACAAATCGTCACATCGCGTCCTGTGATTCGCTGTTGAGAAACCCGCCCCGCCACCCTCATGTGGGCATGCGAGATCGGCGGCGTCGGCGCAGGTCAGCAACTCGGGGTACCGCGTATGCCCACCAACTGTCGAACTCGGGAGAAACTGTCCAACACGGCGCTGGCCGCGGCCCGGACGCCTGTCGAGCACGGCACCTTGCAGGTGCTCGGCAAGCTCACGCATCTGGTTGACGGCCGGCCGATGATCGCGGTGGATCTCCCGTTGCGGCTCTCTGCGCGCGCCTGCCGGTGATTGGAGGGTTTCACCGTTCGCCGTACACACCTGTGCCCCGGCCGCCGCCTGCGCTGGTCAGAATGGCGCTTGCGATGATGCCGAAGAGGTGGCTGGCGCGGGGTGCGAGCGCGGGTTGATCACCGGTCCAGGCGAGCATGGCTATCAGCGCGAACAGGTCGTCGCCATCGATGTCGTTCCGGGCCGCACCTGTGGCCTGAGCCCGGGCGAGGAGCCGGGCACCGGCTGCGCGCAGGGCGACGCACGAGGCGTGCAGTGCGGATTCGGGGTCGTCGATAGCGGCCGCCATCAGCACCGTCACCCCTCGGTATTCAGTTGTCCAGGCGACGCAGTCGCGGACCCATGAAACGAGTGCGTCTTCGGCCGCATGCGATGTCTCAAGCTCGCTCGCTTTGGCTGTCAGGTCGCCGAAGCTCGTGTGGAGCAGGGCCTCCAGCAGCGCCTCGCGCGTCGGGAAGTGCCGCAGCAGCGTCGCGAGCCCGACGTTGGCTGTGCGCGCGATGTCGCGCATCGATACGTCGATGCCCTGCTCGGCGATGGTGGTGCCCGCCACCGTGAGCAAGTGGTCGCGGTTTCTCTTGGCGTCGGCCCGCATCGGTCTCCTCTCTTGACTAAGCGGTTCACTGATCCATATATTCGGATCGGTGAACCGTTTATGTGGTTCACTGATCCGAATCAGAGTATCCCGCGCCGCGGGCAGGAGGAAGACGGTGCCGATCCAAACGATGAAGGCGATCCGGCTGCACGAGTTCGGCGGCCCTGAGGTGCTGCGTTACGAGGAGGTGGCAGTTCCCGAACCGGCGCAGGGTGAGGTGCTCGTCCGTGTGCACGCGGTCGGTCTCAACCCGCCCGACTGGTACGTACGCGAGGGCATGCCCGGCATTCCCCCCGAGTTCAGGCCCCCGTTCGGCCTGCCCCTGAGTCCGGGGACCGACATCTCGGGGGTCGTGGAAGCCGTCGCCGCCGATGTCCATGACTTCGCGGCCGGGGACGAGGTGGTGGGCCTGCTGCGCTTTCCCGCCCTGATGCAGAGCGGTGCCTACGCCGAGTACGTCACCGCGCCGGCATCCGACCTTGCCCCTAAGCCGGCCACCGTTGACCACGCGCACGCCGCCGGGCTGCCCATGTCGGGGCTGACGGCGTGGCAGTACCTGATCGAGGTCGGGCACGACCATCCCTCCCCATTCCAGGAGGCCAGCCACCACCCCATGGCACTGGGCAGCGACACCACCGTGCTCATCAACGGAGCCGGCGGCGGCGTGGGTCACCTCGCCCTGCAGTTGGCCAAGTGGAAAGGGGCCCGCGTCATCGCTGTGGCCTCCGGCACCCACGAGACATTCCTTCGCGACCTCGGCGCCGACGAGTACGTCAACTACGCCGAGCAGCGCCCCGAGGACGTCGTCCGAGACGTCGACCTCGTCCTGGACGCCGTCGGAGGTCCCGCCAGCCGGCGCTTCCTGCCCACCCTCAAGCGCGGCGGCGCACTGTATCCGGTGTACTTCGGGGAGTTCGATGACGAAGAGAATGCGAAACTGGGCGTCACCGTCACCGGCACACAAGTTCACGCGAATGGTGCACAACTCGCCGAACTAGGGCGCCTGCTCGACGCGGGCACGATCCGCGTCGCGATCGACAGCACGTTCACCCTCGCGGACGCCCAAGCAGCACACAAGCGCGCCGCCCAGGGGCACATCCAAGGCAAGATCGTGCTCACGGTCCCTTAGGGCTGGTTCGGCCGCCTGCAGGCGAGTGTGAGGCTCGGCCGTGTTCCTCGTACTGCTCGCGGGTGATCCAGGTGGGTGTGAAGTCGTCATGCCGGACCTGGGTTGCCCCGCCGGTCCAGGCGGCCGGCTGCGGGGACGGGGCGGTGGTGATCGAGATCGGCTGCGTTGGGGCGAGCGTGGTGAGTTCAGCCGCAAGCCGGTCCTCGAGCCCCGCGCCCATAGCGTCTACCAGTGCATGCCCAACGTATCGAGCTCGGTGCGGCGTTGGGGGCTGAGCTTGTCCGCCCGCCGACGGGCATTCGCGCAGCGACCGCATCGTCAACCGAGGCCCAAGCCGCCGGAGACACCCGCATGATCTGCGAGCTGTTCACCCTCAGCTTCGCAGCCGCCTCCCGCTACACCCGCCCCTGCGCCGACGCGCCCGCAGCTCAGTCGCCGCTCGCCTGATCCTCCCTCTCCCGCAATCGACGGCGCGACGGACGGCTGCTGTGAGTGCCGACGGCAGCGCCATGGCGTCCCCGATCTCCGGCCGTCCTTCAGCGTCCTGGCCCGATCACGCTGCTCCCACCGCAGGGCGAGGTCGGCGTCCCGTACGAGTCGGGTGTGTCGTCGGTCGGATAAGCGGAGTGGTCCCGGGGTAGAACGGCGTGAGGCTCGTGCGGTTGCAGGAGCTTGGGCATGCCCGGTAAGTGGGCTGTTCTCGCGCATGAACGAAGGATTGACGGTATGGCCAGCGGCACCGTGAAGTGGTTCAACTCTGAGAAGGGCTTTGGCTTCATCGAGCAGGACGGCGGGGGTCCCGACGTGTTCGCGCACTACTCCGAAATCAATGGCAACGGGTACCGCGAACTGACCGAGGGCGAGCACGTGACCTTTGACATCGGTCAGGGCCAGAAGGGGCCGCAGGCGCAGAACATCGTTCGGGGCTGAGCGAAGGGGTCCGTGCTGTGTGCGTCACCGGCACGGACCCTCCTGTGCAGGCTCTCACGTGGGGCCGCCTCAGCACGGCAGCGCCTCCGCGATCCGCCAACTCGTCCTATACGCGACGCCTCAACACGCGAGCCACCAGTCAAGGCCGCGCTAGGACCGTGTCGCCCTCCCGCACTCGTCCCCAGAGGTCTCGCCCCGCCCGACCGGCGTGCTGCGGTCGTACGGGTCGACCAGCGTGCCGGCCTCGTCCGCCCGGCGGTCCGTTCCGAAGGGTGGGGTGAAGTAGCCCGTGGGGGCGCCGCAGCCGCCGTTGGTCATGTTGTATTTGTACGAGACGATCGAGAACGTGCCCGCCTTGGTGATCACCTTGGCAGGGTCGTCCCAGCTCAGGACCAGCTCGCGCCGGACGATCGTGCGCACGATCTCGTCGTCGCCGCCCGCGTCCGCGCGGGTGACCGGGTAGACGAAGGTGACGTCGGCGGTCACCTGGAGCGCGCCGCGCTCGCCCTCCCGATAGGTGAGCCGGCCCCGGGTCTTCACGACGTCGCCGACCAGGCGGGTGCGGGAAGGCTGGAAGCGGCTGAAGAGGAGGAGGGGGTCGTTCTTCTCGCTCGGTGTTCGGAAAGCGGTTTTCAGGAGGTCTTGGACGTCCTCCTGGTGCGGGTTGATCAGTGCAATCGCCTTCTCGGGCCGCTCGCCTTGCAGCACCCCGCGGTCCAGACCGGAAGCGACGAGGAAGTCCCGGCTTCGGGCTAGACCCATCCTCCGCACGTAGCGGTATCGGTTGAATCCGCTGGTGGGCCGTGACGGCGGGCGGGGTGTCGGTGTTGTCCAGGCGTGTTGATGACTCCGCCTCCTGGCCGTCGTGTCGCTGTCCGGCGTGAGCGTGGCCCGCTGCGCATGCGCGCGGTGGTGACCCAGGTGGTGACCAAGCGTCTGGGCGCTCTGCCCGTGGTCGCGGAGTTTCTGCATCGACTGCGAGTGGCCCAGACCGTCGACGGGCTGTGTCCGGCGCGCGATCTGGCGCTGGCCACGCACGGCGAGGTGATCGAGGCTCTGGTCGCCAACCGGCTCACCAGCCCCCGGCCTCTGGTCCGTGTGGAGGACTGGGCCCGCACCTGGGCGGTCAAGGAGGTCATGGAGCTCGATCCCGAGCTGCTCAACGACGACCGGCTCGGCCGCGCGCTGGACGCGATCGCCCCGCACCTGGACGAGATCACCGGATCGATCGCCGCGCAGGCGATCTGCGAGTTCGGGATCGACACCGCCACCTTGCACTGGGACATGACCTCGATGTCGCTGACCGGGGCCTTCGATCCCGACGACCAGGACCCGGACTATCCGGTGGTTGCCTACGGGCACCCCAAGGACCGGCGGGTGGACCTCAAGCAGATCCAGGCCGGCCTTGGGATCAGCGCGGACGGGGCCGTCCCGCTGCTGGCCACGGCGATCTCCGGCCAGAGCGGTGAGATCACCCAAGTGGTCTCGGCGATAGCGCAGTTCCAGAAGACCGCCGCCGTCAAGCGCTTCTTGATGATCGGCGACAGCAAACTCGTGTCCTACGACAACCTCAACGCCCTGTCCGGCGCGCAGGTCGAGTTCATCGCGCCGCTCGCGGCCTCGGCCACCGACCCGGCGGTGTTCGCCGCCCTGGACCCCCAGACCGCCGAGCGCGTCGAGTACGTTCCGCTGCGGGTGGCCGACCGCCCCACCATGGACCGCCCCCACTACCGGGTCCTGGAAGACACCCATACCCTGACCGGCAAACGCAGAAGCGACCCGCCGATCACCGTGCGCCGCATCCTGGTCCACAGCGCCGGCAACGCTCTCGCGCAGGCCAAGGCCCGCGACAAGCGCCTTGCCAAGGCCCGCGAAGACCTGGACAAGCTGGCGCGGCTGGCCGGCGGCCGCTACTACCCGACCCGCGACAAGGTCTCCGCGAAGATCGGGGTGATCGCCGCCAAGCGGCGCGTCACCGACTGCCTGCGCACCCACATCACCGACAGCCCCGACCAGAAACCGTCCCTCACCTGGCACTTCGACCAGGACGTGCTCGCCATCCAGGCCAAGGCCGACGGCTGGTACGCCCTGATCACCAACCAGGAACCCGCGAGAGCGGACGCCGCCGCGATCTTCCTGGCCTACAAGGGCCAACCGCAGGTCGAGCGCCGCTACGGCGAGCTCAAGGGCCCCCTGGCCGTGGCGCCGGTCTTCCTCCACGGCAACAAGCGCATCGCCGCGCTGCTGCACGTCCTCATGCTCGCGCTGCTGGTCTACAGCCTGATCGAACGACAGGTACGCCGTGCCCTGGAACGCGAAGGCAGCCCGGACGGCAGGATGACCGGCCTCTACCCCGACAACCGCCGCGAACGCCCCACCGCCCGCATGATCTTCTACCACCTCGGCGAACTCGACCTGGCCACCAGCCCCGACAACTGCACGCCCCCGACGCTCCACATCACCCGCGGCGTGCAACTGCACCTCCTCGACCTGCTGGAAATCAACCTGTCCTGACCAGCGCCAGCCCGACAAACGTCACTCAGACCAGTGACGTGCGGAGGATGGGGCTAGAGCACGCTCGACCTCGGCCGCGCTCATCCAGCCGACTGCCGTGGCTTTCGGCACAGTGATCCCCGCCACTCCGCTCGCCCAGCGCGCCGCCGGCGAACCGCGGAACGGCTCCTCCTTGGTGGGGTGTTGGGCCGCCTCCGCCGGGGGTGCCTGGGTCGGTCGGGCGGTCTCGGCCGCCAGCGGCGGGGAGTCAGGGTCGTCGCCGGCGAACAGGTTCACTATCTGTCCCGGCGCGAGCGCCACTACCAGCACCACCAGCGAGGCCAGCAGTCCGACCACGTACCAGCCCGTGCGCCGCTTGGGCCGCGCGGGCGTGTAGCTGCGCCAGCCCTCCAGGTCGCGGCCGGGTTCCGCGCGCAGCCGCTTCGCCACGTCGCGGGCCCGCGCCGACGGCTCCTTGGGCGAGTCGACGGCACCCGCCACCGACTCGCGCAGAAACCACTCCCACTCCTCGTCGGACCTGGACGAGCCGTCCGGCTCCGTACCCGCGCCCATCCCCAACCCCCTGGCAATCAATAGACCCGCGGCCCGCTCCCCTGGGACGCGTCCGCATCATGACACAGAGCGCTGACAGCGAAGCCGGCTCAGCGGACGGTGTGGGCGCGCCACCCTTTCTCAAGTCGCCACATCACAGCCGCATCAGAGAGCGACGCACACGCTGAGTGCCTGAACTCCTCGGCAGACATTGAATACGCGACACCTCGGCGTGCAAGCCCGCCGGCCCCGGGGAGGTCAGTGGAGGCCGATGAGGCGTGCTCTACCTCCCCTCGATTCACCCGCCCGACCGGATCGGCGGGCACCACCCGGCCGCGTCGCGCCTCACGGCTGACGCAACAGCCGCCGGCTGTCTGCTCGACTTCCGTGATTCCCGCCCCTGACCTACTCTAGGTAGACCTACCTACCTAGTTTGGATTGTGATGAGCGAAAGCGACGCGAGCGTGGCGGGGAGCGGTCGGCGGCGGCCGGCCCGGGAACGGCTGCTGGAGGCGGCGGCCCGGCGCTTCTACGCCGACGGTGTGGCGGCGACCGGCATCGACACGATCACGGCCGAGGCTGGCGTGGCGAAGATGAGCCTGTACAACAACTTCTCCTCCAAGGCCGACCTGGTCCGGGCCTACCTGGACGTCCGGCATGAGGAGTGGCTCGGCCTGTACCGGGACCGGCTGGAGCACGCCGACGGCCCGTGTGAGGGCGTGCTGGCGGTCTTCGACGCGTACGCCGATCACGCGGCCTTCGCGTACGAGCACGGTTTCCGCGGCTGCGGGCTGCTCAACGCCGCCGCCGAGCTCCCGGCCGGCGACGAGGGCCGGGCCGTGGTCCGCGCTCACAAGGAGGAGGTCGAGCGCCTGATCGCCGGCCATCTGGAGCGTCTGCTGCCCGGCCGGCCCGGCGAGGCCCGCGCGGCGGCCGAGCACCTGTCCTTCCTGCTGGAGGGCGCGATGGCACGCGCCGGCCTGGAGGGCGACGGCGAACGTGTCCAGCACGCCCGCTCGATGGCCGCGGCCCTGCTGGACCGGCTGTGACCGGCATCGACCGCGGCCGGTCCGCGGGAATGGGGGCCCTGTGCGTGCTGGCCGCCTCCGTGCTGTGGGGGACGACAGGCACGGCCGCCACCTTCGCTCCCGGCGTGGGCCCGCTCGCGATCGGCGCCGTCGCCATGGGCCTCGGCGGACTGCTGCAGGCCCTGATTGCCGCCCCGCAGATCCGTCATCTCGCATCCGGGCTGTGCGACCAGCGCGGCACGGTCCTGCTCGGCGCCGTCTCGGTGGCGGTGTATCCCCTGGCGTTCTACAGCTCCATGCACCTGGCCGGAGTCGCCGTCGGCACCGTCGTGTCGATCGGCACCGCCCCGCTCGCGTCAGCCCTGATCGAGCGCATCATGGACGGCCGCCGCCTCACACGTCGCTGGACCCTGGCTGCCACCCTCGGCCTGCTCGGCACCGTCCTGCTGTGCGTCGCCGAAGCCGCCCACGCCTCCGACGGCACGGGCCGCAGCTCCATGGCCGGAACGCTGCTCGGCATCGGCCTCGGCCTGGTCGCCGCCGTGACGTACGCCCTGTATTCCTGGTCCGCACACCGGCTCATCACCGGCGAGATCCCCTCCCGGGCGGCGATGGGCGCCGTCTTCGGGCTCGGCGGACTGCTCCTCCTGCCGGTCCTCCTCGTCACAGGTGCCCCGCTCGTCGCTTCTTGGTCCAACGCCGCCGTCGGCGCCTATATGGCGCTCGTCCCCATGTTCGCCGGCTACGTCCTCTTCGGCTGGGGCCTCGCCCGTGTGCCCGCCAGCACCGCCACCACCCTGTCCCTGCTCGAACCGGCCGTCGCTGCCGTGCTCGCCGTCCTGGTCGTCGGCGAACGCCTCCCCGCCACCGGCTGGACGGGCATCGTCCTCGTCATCGCATGCCTCGCCGTCCTCACCACCCCCACACGCGCCCGCCGCCGCTCACGCGAACGGCTACGGAACCCTGGCAGCGACAACAGCGAGGCCAGAGTGACCAGCATTGCCAGCCACGCTGATTGACGACAACGCTCGCGTGGACTCAGGTGTGGCGGTGTGGGCGGTATTCGGGCCGGGGAGATCCTAACGGCCCCCTGCATACAGCGAGTTGACCGAGAGGGCAGAGGGCCAGGCTGATTGCAGGGTGACCACATGCCGAGGCGTCGTCTTGCATCAGCGAAGGTGTGCGTCTGCCCTGAGTGCGGTGCCCTGAGGAAGGCGAGCCTGCGCACCGGTCACCTCCACGCCCCGAGTTGGCCCGCACGCTGGGCTTCGACCACAGCGGGCCCCCTCGACGCACGCACCGGCCGGGCGATGACCCTGCTCGTCCAGGGGCAGGCGCCATCTGATCCCCCTGACGGTCTCGGCTGACCCGGTGCTCGGCAAGGCGAGTGAGGGCCGGGGTGGCGACGGTGCGGAACTGAACCCTCTCCGCGAGGGCAGAGTTCGGCGAGGCCGCACTGACGGACGGTGAGCAAGGGCGGGACCAGCCTGCCTACATTCGGCCTGGCTCACTCCAGAGCGGGAGACCGAGTGGCAGCCGTGGAAGTACGTCACGACACGGGTGCGGTGGAGGGTGGCCGGCGAGCAGTCTGGACATCCCTTCGGCGCCCAGCAGGATCCGGCGGCCGGGCGGATACCAAGCGGCCCGAACTCGTCGAAGGTGAAGGTCCGGTCGGGGCGCCGGGTGAGCGGACTCGATCCGCTCCAGCTTGGCATCGAAGTCCGGGTCGGTGGACTCCTTCCAGGTCTGGGTGCGCTGGAACGTGACTCCGCGGCGGGCCAGCGGCGTCCGCAGGGCCTCACGACCGATCCATATCGGACGGGCCACGTTGCGCCGCAGGTGATCTGAGCTTCCGGACTGACCAGCGGGTGAAAGGCTCGCCCAGCTTGGCGGGGCGAGTGGTGGCCGTCCGGATGACGAACTCCTCGTCGTTCACTGAGCAGGCGGGTACGGCCTGCCGCCCATCGGGGGCCCAGGCAGGCTGGGCAGTTTCGTTTGGATCAGTTCGACTCAGAGGATGACGATTCCAAACAAGACAGCCCGATGCCTCGTGTTGTGCCCGACTCGGCACTGCGGCTGAACTCGGCCTCCAGGACATCGGTGAAGATGCCGATGGGGTCCTCCCAACGTCCTGTCACCCAGTCGGCGTTGACGTTCACTGCGAGCATGTGTGTGCCATCGAGTGTGCCGTAGACGTACGACCAGGAGCCAAAGAGCGCGCCGCCCATGCCCCAGACCCGCGTGCCGGAAGGCAAGGTCAGGCGGGAAACGCCGAGACCGTAGGCAGCATCCGGAAGCCAGTTTTCTGTTGGGACCGTCGTGAACATCTCGCGTTGTTGTTCCGGCCGCAGGAGCCGCCCTTTGAGCAGTGCTGTGAAGAACCGGTTGAGGTCGGCGACAGTGGAGATCATGCCGCCCGCCGCCCAGTACGGACTCGTCTCCAGTTCTGTGACGTTGTGGACCGTGGCGTCCGGGTCGGGGGAGAACAGTTTGGTGTAGTGGCTCGAATGAGGTCCGGAGAGCACCGGGTCGGCGCCGAGCGGCAGGGAGGTTCCCATCAGGCCGAGCGGGCGGGCGAGACGGTCAGTGATCTCATCGGCGAGTATCCGGCCGGTCACATGCTCAACGATCATCCCGGCGAGGATGTAGTTGGTATTGGAGTATGTCCAGCCCGTCCCCGCCGGGAAGTCGGCCGGATGCGACATGGCGATCTCCACGAGTTCTTCTGGCGTGTAGCTCTCCTGCCTGCTCAGTGCCGGCTGGTCGCTGGTGTGGCTGAAGACTCCGCTGGTGTGGTTGAGGAGCTGTCGGACAGTGATCGTGTTGCCGTCGTGCCCGTTCCCGGTGACCACGCCCGGCAGCCATCGTTCCACCGTGTCATCCAGGGTCAGTTGGCCCTCGGTCACGAGTTGCAGGATCACTGTGGCGGTGAAGGTCTTGGTGATGCTGCCGATCCGGAACCGGTCCTCGTGCCCGCGCGCCCGACGAGTCCGTGTGTCGGCGACCCCCGCCGTGCCGAACCAGTGCCCGCCGCCGTCATGGACCTGAGCAAGAATTCCCGGCAAGCCCCCCTCCCTCACCGCTTGGTCGAGCACACGCTGAACGGCGTCATGATTCCTGCGGGTGACGTGCGCTGCGGGCGTGGCATCTTCCATGTGAACCCCTTGGTTTCATCTTTTCGCGGCACCTGAAAGCTACGTAGCACATGCATCCACGGAAGCGGTGCAGGCCTTGGAATCTCCAGGGACTGGGGAGTTTCCCGGAACTTGTAGCGTTGCCTGTGACGGCTAACGCAACGCACGAGGGTGTGCGGAGTCGGTCAAGTCCGGCCGGCTCGTGGCGCGCACGGTGGAAGGGCGGGTATGGGCGGCGGGAGACTCACCGCGGAGGACCGCAGGGACATCGAGGCGGGACTGGCTGGGATGCCCCGAAGTTTCCGGACAGGCGTCCAATAGGATCGTCTGAACTGGAAACGAGGAATCGAAGTGGCACCACCGAGCAAGTACACGCCTGAGTTCCGTGAGGAAGCCGTCCGGATCGCGCTGGCTTCCAGCAAGACCGTAACCGAGGTCGGCCGTGAACTCGGTATGAACCCCGAAACCCTCCGGGGCTGGGTGAAGAAGCATAAGGAACGGAATGAACCTCCTGCCGGTACCGAGCTGTCCCACGATGAACGCGCTCGCCTGAAGGAACTTGAACGCCGTATCCGTGAAGTCGAGATGGAGAATGCGTTCCTGAAAAAAGCCGCAGCGTACTTCGCGAAGGATCCCCGGTAGCGAGCAAGTACGAGTTCATCGATGAGATGCGACTCGACACAACGGAGTACGCATATCCCGTCGAGTTCATGTGCGAACGACTCGGCGTATCCACATCTGGCTACTACGACTGGCGGGGCCGCCCGAAATCCGCGACGGCGCAGCGACGCGAGGAGTTGAAACTGCTGATCAAGAAAGCATTCGACGATTCCGACAGCACCTACGGCTATCGGCGCATCCACGCCCAGCTCCATCGCTGGGGCCACGCCGCGGGCCCGGAGCTGGTCCGCCGGCTCATGCGGGAGCTGGGACTTGAGCCCTGCCAGCCGAAGCCCAGACGCTTCGGCCTCACCCGAGGCGCGCCCGCCGCCGTGCCCGACCTCGTGGGCCGGAACTTCACCGCCGACGCTCCGGGTGAAAAACTCGTCGGGGACATCACCTACATCTCCACCGGAGAGGGCTGGCTGTATCTCGCGACCGTCATCGACTGCTGCACGAAGGAGGTTGTCGGCTACGCGATGGACGACCATTTTCAAACCCCTCTCATAGCCAGAGCCATCCGTAACGCAGCACGGAACAGGAAACTCGCCAGGAACGCAATATTCCACTCGGACCGCGGAAGCAACTACATGTCGGCCGAGTATGCTGTGGTTCTGGGCGAGCTCGGCCTGCGGCGTTCTGCCGGCCGTACCGGGATCTGCTTCGACAATGCCATGGCCGAATCATTCTTCGGCGCCCTGAAGAACGAGCGCGTTTCGAGGGTGACTTACCTGACCCGCGACATCGCCAGGCAGGACATCACCCGTTACATCGAATTCTGGTACAATCACAAACGCCTTCACTCGGCGGTGGGTTACCGTCCTCCCCGCGAAGTCCACGCCGCGTACCAGAAGTTGCGAATCGTCGCGTGAGTCAATAGTCAGATGCCTGTCCGGAAAACACGAGGCCCCTCAGGCCGAGGACTTGGCGTACGCCGCGATCGCCCGACGACTGGGACGGCCGACTTCGACCGTCAGCAGGGAGGTTGCCCGTAACGGCGGGCCGCGCGGCTACCGCGCGGAGCACGCCGACCGGGCCAGCGCCTGGCAGCGGCGAAACCGGTCGCCTGGGCCCGCGACGCCACCGGCCACCGACGCCGAGGCCGCGCACGGGCGGGACCCCGCAGCCGTCCATGCCTACATGGACAGATTCGCGACCATGATGATCGCGACCGGCCTGCCCCGCACGGCCGCCAGGGTGCTGGCCTGCCTGGTAACTGCCCCCTCTGGTGCCCGAACTGCTGCGGAACTCGCCCAACGGCTGGGGGTCAGCCCGGCCTCGGTGTCCAAGGCCGTGGGATACCTCGAAGGGCTCGACGTCCTTACACGCACGTACGAGCCCGGCCGACGCCGCGCACACCACGTCATCGATGACGACGTCTGGCTCCGCGCCTGGCTGACCAGCGCCCAGAAGAACGCGGTGTGGGCCGAGACCGCCCAGGAGGGTGTCGACCTGTTCGGACCCGGCACCCCCGCAGGCGCACGCCTCCAGGTCATGCACAAATTCTTCGTCGGGATCCACCGGGACATGACCGGTCCGGCCACCACCGTGCCCCTCGAGGACGCGATTACCGTACTCGCCGCCCTTCTTCACGCAGCCCGGCCCCTCACCACCAGCGAACTCGCCGCAGCCCTCGGCTGGCCAAAGGCACGCGCCGCCACGGCTGTGCAAGCCGCCGAGCTCCAGCCGGAAGCCTGCGGACCACTGGCACTTCAGCGCACCCCCTCCGGCGCCCACCTGGTCACAGCCCAGCACGGCAGGCTCACTCCGGCCCAGCGCACGGCTCTCGCCCAGCGTCCAGGACACTGCCCAAGCGGGAGCCCAGACGACAGGCCTTGGACGTGTTCCGCTGCCGAGCGGTGCGGGTCAGCTCCATCGCACTGATGAGCCGCGACCTCAGACGGCGATTCTGCGCGTTTCGACAACTGCCCCTCGGGCCATGTTGAGACAGAGTCGTGTCGCTTCTGTAGGTGATTAGCAGGTCTTGTCAGTGTCTCCGTGCCAGAGCCACCGGTGTGGCCGTAGCATGCACGGTGGCTGACACCTGTGGCTCACCCTCCGGGTGACGATTCCACGGCACGGCGTCGTCCGCTGCTGAAATGTTGCCGGCCCAGACCGCGGTAGGAGCCCAGCCCCGCCTCCACCCGTCGCCGCACCGAAGCGGTCTCCCCTGACGAACTCGTTGCGATGCAGCAGACGGCCGACGACGCGCATCTTCAGCTGCTGCGCCTTGACGATCACGAGGAGCGCGACCGACAGCGCCGGGCGTGGTTCGAAGTCGCTGGGGCTGTCCAGGACGCCGTGACCCGGTACGCCAGGGCGAAGGGTCTCAACCGGGACGAGGTGGAGAAGCGGCTACGCCAAATCGTCCGGTATCCGGAGGCGGAGCCGAGCTGGGCGCCGTAGCGCAGCGAGTCCGGCAGGGCCTGTGCGCCGAGCACGGCACCATGGCCGCGGGCGAGCCAGCTGGTTGCCACGTGCTCCTGCGGCGACTGTGGCGCCCCGGATCTCGCTAACCGGCCGCCACCTCCAACGTGGGCCCTGCGGCAGCCAGTCAGAAAACTGCTCCAGCCGGGACGCAGACGTACCGTGCGGCCCTAAGCCTCCACCGACCCGATAGCGCCCACGGCGTCCAGAAGTTGGGAGGTGGCGTGACGCAGCAGGCACTCCGGCCGGGTGCCGTCGGCCTGGGCGGCGTCGCGCCGCGGGACCGAATGTGTGTCGGACGATGCGCCGGCCCGACAAGAGCGTGAGGCTCGCCCTGCCCGCCGTGTGCATCGGATACGTCGCGGCGCCCGTGACGTTGGCGCCGATCTTCCATGCGCAACTGACACCCAGCGCTGGAGGTACTGGCGACGGTTCTGCCACCACTGCAGGCGGTCGGCGGAGTCCCGGGGCAAGACGACCTGGACGACGTCAAGGACGAGGGTGAGGCCGAGGCACAGGACGGTGTACCACCAAGGGGAGCCGGTGAGCACGGCCCCCAGCCCGCCGGCGCCGAAGAAGGCGACGGCGCTGGGCCGGAAGTCCCAGGGGCGGGACTGGGTGATCGAGCTGCGGGGATTCCCCCGCCGTTGTTCCTGGGCACGGCGGGAGGCTGTTCGGCGGACCGATGTTGCGGGCAGCGGGGGCGACATCGGTGCGGGGCTCACGGCGTCCGGTAGGTGCGATCGCCCGGCGGAGGACGCACCGGACGTGCAACCGTTCGGGATCGGCAAGAGTCTAGCGATCGAAGGGCTGGTCTCCTGGAAGACACCGTCCGTTTACCCGCGTCCCGACAGAGGTTCTCCCCATGCCGATGCCCCCGCACAACCGTCGCGCCTCCCGTGCCGCCGTCGCCGTCCTCGGCGCTGCCGGCCTGGTCACGCTGGCTGCGGCTCCCGCCGCCTTCGGAGATGAAACCGCACCCGAATTGGTCATTGGAGGCATCGAGCCGATCGACGGGGTGAAACCGGGGAGCAGCTTCGATCTGCCGGTCACCGTGGCGAACAAGGGCACCGGGGCCGCCGAGAAGGTCTGGGTCTCCTACTCCGTCACCCGGGGACTCGACTTCGCGGAGGTTCCCTCCAACTGCCGAGCACAGCATGTCCCGTCCTACGACGAGATGCCCGAGAGATGGATCGCGGTGTGCGCGTTCGACCAGGCGGTGGAGCCGGGCGTCGTCTACACGCCCGAGAAGCCTCTCCGTGTCAAGGCACTGGACCGCGCGCTCAACGACCAGCTGCGCGTGCGTGTCGGGGACGTCGATCCCGGGGCGGACGAGAACGGCACTGCGCCGGTGGCGGGAACCGCACCGGCGGTGAAGCTGGTCGAGGGACAGGCCGGGGGCGAGGGGTCCGCGCGATTCGTCGATGTGCCCGTCACCTCCGTCAACACGGCCGACTACCAGGTGACGGGTGCCGCGTTGAAGGGGAGCGTCGGTGACACGGTGACGATGAAGGTGAAGTTCACCAACGCCGGGCCCGCCTGGGTTCTGACCAAGGAAGGGGACCGGCTCGTCAGGGTCATGATCACGCCTCCCGCCGGAACGTCGGTCGTCAAGCCCCACGGGTTCTGCGAGGCCAAGGGTGAGGCGTACGCCTGCGGCACCAGTCAACGGTCGGTCAATGAGGGCGGCCAAGAGACCTACACCTTCCAGCTGAAGATCGACAAGCGGGTGGCGGACGCCAAGGGCTCGGTGGCGCTGAGCACCGAAGCGCGGCCGTTCGACCCCAACAAGGCCAACGACAAGGCCGACATCACGCTGGACGTCACGGGCGGGGGGACGACCGGCTCGACGGGCAGCCCGACCCATGGCTCGGACGGCTCGGCGGGAGGGTCGTCGTCGACCGGCGACGACGGGACGACGACGAACGGCGACACCCTGGCGGAGACCGGCTCCTCGACGCTGCCGATCACGGGCGCGGCTGCCGCGGCGTTGGTCACGGGTGCGGGCACGCTCCTCATCGTGCGCCGCCGCCGGGCCCAGAGCCTGAGCTGACGACCGTCGGATGCGAGCGGTGGTACCCGTCCCGGGCCTCTGGTCCGGGACATCCGCGCCGCCTTGACTGGTGGCGCCTCAGGCGGTTCCGGGGTCCCGAGCCGGCTTGTTCAAGTCCGGGCGCATCTCCGCCAGGTCGTGCTGGTCGACGAGCCCGGACTGATCGAGGTATTCGGCGACCGTCGACGACCAGGCCTGCGGGAGACACTTGCGGTGGCGGTTGAATGGCCAGGTGAGTGAGTACTGGACACCCGCCCATCACGCGGTCGAGCACGAGGATGCGGAGACCCTGACCCGTTTGCCGGCCGACGGTTCCGATCCCGATGAGGTCTTCAGCAACATGACGCTGCTGACGCACGCGATCGATGTCGAGGGCGACAGTTCCCTGCAGAGCGGGAGGCCGTTGACCGTGCATACCACTGCTGTGCTGCTGGCCTTTGGAGCTGATCCGGAGCTGGCAGATCCAGACGGGCACACCCCTATGGATTTGGCCGATCACTACGGCCACGGTCTGGCGGTGGAGTTGCTGCGGGCCCACATCAACGGGCGAGCCGCCGATAACAGATGAGGGTGCAGGCGATGCTTGTGAAGGCCGGGAAGTGCTCGGCCTTGCGCTCGTAGCGACGGGGGAGACGGCGGCAGCCGGCGAGCCGGGACATGGTGCGTTCGATGGTCCAACGGTGACGTACCAGCCGCTGTGAGGTCTCAACTCCCGCCGTCGAGCAGCCGGCTGTAGCGCAGGCGTAGTGCTCGCTCGGTGCTGGCTGTCGCGGTGGCGAGGCCGAGCGCGGTGTTGCCCCACCACGGCAGGTCGATGGGCGAGATGAAGGTCCCGGTGTAGTGGGCGATGCCCTCGGCCTTGGTGAGTTGTTCGGCGCTCTGTGGGATCAGGAGGGCCAGGCTGGCGAGGAGCACGCCCAGCGAGAGGAGACCGAGCGTGCGGCTCAGCGCGGGCTGCCCGCGTTCGAGGCGCGCGCGGCGTCCCTCAGCGGAGTGGGGGTCCGGGACGAGCTGGTACTCGGCCCCCTCGGCGGTGACGTAGTGGCAGCGTTTGAGCCCGAAGGCGCTCATCCTCACCTCGATGGTGCCGCCCGGGACGGGGAAGGCTGCGGGAAGTTTGGACATGGCGTGCTGTCGGCCGTCGCGGTACAAGTGGGCCTTGAGGTTGTCGGACGCGTGGTTCGACCAGTGCCTGACGTCAACGGCGTAGACGGTGGGCCTGCCGTCGTCGTTCGTCAGCCGAAGATGGAACAGCGCGCGGAAAGGCAACTGCCACCAGCGGAAACGGATCAGTGGTCGTCCGTCCCCGGGTTCGACCCGCTGCAGGGCCCGACGCCGCCGCCATTCTTTGATCATGCTTTCGCTCCCGTTATTCGCTCGGCCCAAGGGCCGCGGATGAGAGCCTGTGGCGGGCGCTCCCCGGTGGTGAGCCACGCTTTGCCTCTCGCGGCCGTGGTCACCACCCATCACATTCCGTGCCCCAAGGGCATGGTCAAATGCGTCTTGCGAGGAACGGATCACTCGAGGAGAGGGCCTGCCGGTGGCGTGGAGTACCAGTCAGCTGGCCGAACTCGCCGGCACGACACTCAAAACCGTCCGGCACTATCACAAGATCGGCCTGCTGGACGAGCCGGAACGCGCGGCCAACGGCTACAAGCGATACGGCGTAAACCACTTGGTCCGCCTGCTGCGCATCCGCAGACTGGTCGACCTCGGCGTGCCTCTGTCGGACATCCCTTCGGTCGAGGCCGCCGATGAGACGGGGGAGCTGATCCTGCGCGGCCTGGACGCGGAACTCGCGGCGAGTATCGAACGCCAGCAGCGGATGCGACGGGAATTGGCGGCGATCCTGGACAACCGGGCCTCGATCGACTTGCCCGCGGATTTCAAGGCGCTCGCCGACGATCTGCCGGAGGCGCAGCGTTCTCTCCTGCTGGCGTACTCCAGCTTCCTCACCCCCGCGGCGATGTCCGCTCTCAAGGAGCAGCTCTCGGCGCCTCGCAGCGATGTCGGTGCACAGTTCGAGTCCCTCCCCGCGGACGCGCCCGATGACGTGCGGCGGCAGCTCGCTGTGCGCCTGGCGCCGGAAGCCCGCAAGCAGCAGAGGGACCACCCGTTCCTGGGTGACCTGGAAGCGTCCTCCCGCCGGAAAGGGGCGATCACCCAGTCGGTTGTCGTGCAGGCGCTGGTCGAGTTCTACAACGAGGCTCAGCTCGACGTCCTGCGACGCGTGCACGAACTGCTTTCGCAGGACGACGCCGCCGGGGAATGAGCGTCGCTTGACCGTGCCCCGAGGGCATGGTTCGCAATGGAGGCAGTCAGCGTGACCGGCTGACCCCATGCGAGATCGAAGACCAGGAGATCCATGCGTACACCCCGACGACTGCGGGCCGCGGCTGTCGCCGCCGTCGTGCCCCTGACGTTGCTCGCCGCCTGCGAGCCGGGAGCAGAAGCGAAGGCCGGCGCCGCCTCCGCTGGTGCGCTCGACCGGTACTACGACCAGAAGCCGGCGTTCGAAGCCTGCGAGCCGCCGCCAACGCCCGGCGCAGCGGAACCGAAGAAGCCCTGGCCTGGGGCCAAGTTCGAGTGGAGGCCCACGCACAGCGCCCGGGCTCGGTTGACGCGGACCATCCCGCCTGCCAGCCGCCCCTACGCCGGCAGGACGTAGCGCTGTCCCCTCGCAGCCGTTCTGGCTCTTCCCGCGTGGCAGGGCTTTGCCGGACTCCGGCTCCCGGGCGGACACCGAAGCGGGGTGGTCGGTGGCGCTGAGTGCGGTGCGTGCCGGGGTGATGCCTGAGCGGGTCTTGTCGCTGGCGGACGCGATCGCGGCCCGGTGCTGGGAGCAGGCCCTGTGCTGGGAAGACGAGGAGATCCGGCCGTACCGCCTGCCCCTGCAGGCGGAGGCCGGCGTGTCACGCGGCGTCGACGTTACCTCGGCGGCGTCTGCGGGCACTTGGGATCGCGGGGCAGCCGACGAGGAGGGCCCAGTCATGCGGGTGTCGCAGGGCGTTACGGTCGTGGCTCTCCTGGCGGATCCGGACGCGCCGACGGAGGTCGCGCAGCGCATGGCCCGGACACTTGCTGCTCGGCTCGCCGACAAGTCGGGCCAGGGGCGACGGTTCGACATCGAGGTGGTCAGTGAGCCCTTCACCTCGGGGACCGAGGACCCGCCCACCTTGATGCGCCGGATCATGGACCGTGGGAGTGCGGAGAACTGGGACATCGTCGTGGCCCTCACTGACCTTCCGCTGCACTCACACGGGCGCAAGGTCGCTGTGGATCTGAATCACGAACACGGCTTGGCGCTGCTCTCTCTTCCTTCACTGGGGGGCCTGCGGCTGCAGTCGAGAGCCCGGCGGGCCGTCGAAGAAGCCGTGCTTGGCTTAGCGGGTCCGCAAACCACTGGAGCTGAAGGACCTCCGCGAAGTCAGACGCTTCTGGGGCCCTTCGTCAATCGTCTCGCGCCTATTCATCCGGGCCCAATCGATGAGAAGGAGACCGACGAACTTCGGTACGTCGTCAGCGGACCGCGCGGTTACCTGCGGGTGCTCGTCGGTATGGTCCGCGCCAACCGGCCGTGGCGGTTGGTGCCGGGCCTGTCGAAAGCCCTGGCGGCCGCACTCGCCACGGGAGCAGTCGCCACCGTGAACTCCACCGTCTGGAGCCTGGCCGCGTCCCTGAGCACGCCACGCCTCGTGATCGCCATGGTCGGGTCTGTCGCGATCATGGTCGGCTGGCTGATCGTGGACGCGGAGCTGTGGCATCGATCAGCAGAGAGCTCGCCGGAGGCGAGGCAGAGGGCGCGGCTCTACAACGCCTCGACGGTCGTGACCGTGGGTATCGGGGTGCTCGTCTGCTACGTGGGTTTGATGGTCATCAACTGGGTGTGGGCGCTGTTCATCCTCAACGACCAACTGTTCGCTTCCGTGACACGAAACCCACTGCACGCCGAGGAGTACCTCACGTTGTCCTGGTTCGTCGCTTCGGTCGCCACCGTGGGCGGCGCGCTGGGATCAGGCCTGGAGAGCGACGAGGCGATCCGGGCAGCCGCCTACTCCAAGCGCGAACAGGAACGTCGCCACAGGCTCCAAGACGATCACGATGACTAGCCGGGGTCCGAGTCGGAGATACGTCGGTGGTCGGTGGTCGTCCGGATAGGAAGATTTCGCTGATCAATGGGCGCGTGCCCGTTTCGCGTAGAGGGCCGACGCGGACCCGGACGGCACGCCGCCGGAGCGCCGGTGCTCCTGAACCGGGTGAACGACCCGCAGAGGCATGCCGGAGCCACGGACCGCGTCCCACCAACCCCCAGGCGTTATACGAAGGCCCACGAACGGTGACGGTGACGGACGTACCGGACGCGAAGGTCGAGCACCCCTGCGACATCATCGTCAAGATCACCACCAACATCTGCGGTTCGGACCTGCACATGTACGAGGGCCGCACCTCGTTCGAGTCCGGCCGCACCCTGGGACACGAGAACATGGGCCAGGTCGTGGAGGTCGGCTCGGCCGTCCGCGAGGTCCAGGTCGGCGAGTATGTGGTCCTGCCCTTCAACATCGCTTGCGGCTTCTGCAAGCAGTGCGAGCAGGGTCTGACCAACTACTGCCTCATCATGCAACCGGAACCGGCCCTCGCCGGAGCCGCCTACGGATTCGCCGACATGGGCCCCTACCAGGGCGGCCAGGCGGAACTGCTGCGCGTGCCCTACGGCAACTTCAACGCGCTGCGTCTGGGGGAGGACGCCGCCGACCGGCAGACCGACTATGTGATGCTCGCCGGCTCGCCGACGCGGACCTTGGCGCCCGGGCGGAGGGAAGCGGGCGGGACCACGCACTGGAGTTGCTCGACGCGGCCGCCGACGTCCTGGACGCGGCCGCCCGTTCGATCCGCCGCGGCACTCCCGCCGAGGTGCCGCCCGGGAGCGCTGGACGTCCTGTGCGTCGACGAGGAGGGCGAGGCGCTGGAGGGGCCCGTCCGGCAGGCCGCCGAACGGCTCGTAAGTGCTCCGAGGCTACGCCGAACCGACCCGTGAGCGTCGCCGACATGCGCAGGGCCCTGCTGGCGGGCAGGGAGGCATGTGCCGCCTGTCATGAGGCCTACGACCAGGCATGGCAGGAACCGGTCCGCCCCAGCTCTGACGTCACGCGAGGCGGAGGAGGCGCTCAAGGGGTTCGACCGGGCGGCGATGCTCATGGAGAGCCACTTCCCGCGGGCCGACAGTCGTCTCGCCGCCGAGGCGGAGAGGTTCACCGAGGCCTTTGGAGGCAGACACCGCGCGGGCGGCAGTCGGCGTTGCGCGAGCACAGGAATCCGGACTGGGGACGCGTGGAGGAGGCGGAGGCGCTCCACGCGTGGGAGGGCGCCGCCGGGGACCGAAGCCCGGTGCTGCGGCGCGGCGCGGAACTGCAGAAGCGGGCCTTGGACAACCTCGCAACAGCGGTAAGCCGCACACCCCTGGAAGGGTGCGGGCGGCCATGGCTGCGGAAGGTGACGGATCATCGCCCGCGCACCGGGGTGGGTGACGGCTCCGGCGACGGGGCGCGCCGCGCCTCCTGGAGCGGGAAGTAGTCTCCCGGCCGCGTCGAGCGCCGCCACACGTACACCGCTGCCGCCATCACGAGGATCAGCCCCGCCAGGATGAGCAGTTCGATCCCCTGGGAGTTCCACCGGAAGGACTTCTCCGCCTCGGCCGTCACGATGAGCACCTTGCGGATGCCGGCAATCAGGCCGACAACGAGGAATGGCTCGGCGTCGAGGGTCTGGTTCCTGATGGTGAGGCGGACGGTGTGGAGCAGCTCGGCCACGATGAACAGCACCAGGCTGCTGTCCAGGGCGGAGAGAACGACCGTCTCCTCGCGGTACGGCCCCTGGATCGATCTGATGACGTCATGGACGACCCCGACGGTCAGGAGCCCCGCGAGCAGTACGAGGAGCGCCGCGACGACGAGGTGGATGCCGTCCTCGATGAGCTGTAGGAGGCCCTGTACCCGGCCGCCCTCGATCTTCGGGAGAATGGGTCGCACAGTCAGCATGCTAGGGGTGCCCCGGCCCGCAGGCGCGGCGTGCTGCCGAACGGGTGGACAAGCGGATCCCTCCAGTGGGTGGCAGTCTGGGAAGCGGCGAGGAGCGGCCTGCTGAGCCAAGTTGCAACAGGCTCAGCGGCAGAGTGGCCGCTTGCCCTCGACCCGCCAGCCTTGTGCGTCGGGCTTTGCTGGGATCACGCAACGCTCATCACGGCCTGCCCGGGCTTCGCCGTTCGGGGAGCGGGTTACTGTCCTTGGCGATGCCACACTGACCGGACTGCGCGCTCGATCCAGACGGTCATTCCATCGCGAGCTGTACAAGCCACACCCACCGTTGCCGTTCGCTGCTCGGTCGGCTCGCAGCTCCAGATGGTCGTGCTCAGGCGGCCATTTCACCGGCATCGAGGACGGCTTCGACGTCGACCACGACATCTACCATGGGGCTGACGACCACTCCGCGGCGGTCGACCACGTCGTTCCAACTCACTCCAAAGTCATGTCGATTAATACGCGTCGTGGCGGCGAAACCGGCGCGTCGCCTGGGCCCGATGTCCCGCCCCTCCTCCCACCAAGGGGTATCCCACTGTCCCAAGTAAGTGACGTCGAAGGTTACGCGGCGTGTCACGCCACGTACCGTGAGATCTCCCGTGACCTCGAACTCGGTTCCGCTCACCTGATGAATGCGCGAACCGACAAACGTCCACGACGGGTGGTGCTCGACGTCGAAGAAGTCGGCACTGCGGAGGTGGGCGTCGCGCTGGGGCTGACCGGTGTACACCTGGGTCGCGTCGACTGTCGCCTCGACGTGGGCTTTCTCCGGCTCGTCGGGATCGACCTCCAGCAAGCCGTGCACGTTCTTGAGCTGCCCGCGCACGTAGGTGACCATCATGTGCCTGGCGCGGAACTCTGCCGCGGTATGACCGGGCTCGAAATACCATTTGGTCCTGGTCATGTGCACCCCTGACGGAATTACCCCTTCAACCAGGGTAGGTCCGATGGCGGGTCATGGAGCACGTACGGCAGTGGTGGGGCCGAGGTGCTCGTGGTGCGTCACCGGTGTTCGTTCACGCCCTCGGCGATGAGGGAGAAGCCGATCCCCAGGCATCCATACGTCTTTGGGTAGCACGGTTCCCTGCTCGGTCGGGCGCAGGCTGCCTTCCCGCCGCATCCACGGCTACAGCGGCAGGGATGGCCGAAGGAGATTGGCCGGAAAGACGGTGATTTCGTTGGTCTTGCTGCCCACCTCGCGCTGGGCGGTGACCAATCCAGTGCCGGTCATCGCGGCGAGCCGGTGGACCTGGGTGCCGTCGGCGCGACGGGCGCCGCGCACGGTCTTGCCGTTCACGGCAGCGCAACGATCACCGCGCGAGCAGAACCGTCCGCGGGCCCACTCATCAGACCCGGACAGCCTGACACCGTCCGCGTCGATGCTGACGGGCTGTACGCCCGGGGACATGTGCCCGTCGCGCACATGCGGGACAGCCGGCGTTCGGGCGGCCGTCTGCACCATGGAGGACCGGTGGGGCGACGGGCCTGGCCTACGAGGAGATCAGCGCATTCCGGCAATGGGCCGTGGTGGAGATCCTGCGTCTGGCTGGGCTGCGTCGCGAGGAACTCGTCGAGCCAATCCACCTGAGCGTCCGTCTGCCCCCGACGGAGTACCGCCGGCCCACTGACGAGGAGCGGAGCGACTTCCAGGAGCACGTCGACAAGCGCAAGGTCCAACTCGGCTCCTGCGGACGCCCCTGCGGCACGCCCTGCGCGCATGAGCACGCCTGCATCCGATGCCCGATGCTGTCGATCAGGCCCAAGATGCTGCCCCGGCTCGACGAGTTGGAGGCCGACCTCCTGGCCCGTTCGTCAACGCGCGATCGACGAAGGCTGGCGCGGTGAGGTCGAAGGCCTCGACCTCACCCTGAGGTTCCTGGCCAGCAAGCGCGCCCAGGCCCACCGGGCTGCCGCGACAGCGGGTGTGGACCTGGGCATGCCACCACGGCCGGGGCCCGAGCAGGAACGGAACACAGGACCGGAACGGGTGGGTTCAGGGGGGTGTGAGGGTGTCGAGTTGCGCAGCGAGGTCGGGGTGGGTGGTGGCCAGGTGGGGGCGGGTGGCGTTGAGGGGGCGGATGAGCTCGGCGGGATCGTCGTGGGCAAGGGCCGCGTGGAGCTGGCTGAGCGGGAGGCGGGCCGTGGTGGGCAGGTCGGTGAGCGCGGTGATCTGGCCGGCGATGCGGCGCAGGTCGGCTGCGTTGCGGCGGGCCCAGTTGGCGTTGCTGCGTACAGCGGCGCGGCTTTCGCGGGTGGCCTGGACGCGTTGTTCGCCAGTGGTTCCGGCGGGGCCGGGGCGGCCGCGCAGGTAGCGGCGTTCGGCTGCCTGGCGGCTGGCGACGCCGAGGGGGCGGGCGAGATCGGCCCAGCTGGCTCCCGCGTCGCGGGCGGTTTCGATCAGGCCGGTCTCCCATCCAGCGAGCTGCTCGCGTACCTGTCGCAGCAGCATCAGGGAGGCCAGTGCCTGCTCCGGCACGGGGCCGGGAGCATCCGGGGTGTCCGGGGACTGTCGCTGGGCGTCGCGCAGGGTGTCGTCTATGGCATGCAGGGCCGCCGCGGCGGCGAGGAACGACGCCGGGCTGCGGGCATTCGTGCTGGTCGGGGACGGCTGGTCGGCTGTGGTCACGGACACCTCCCTTGTTGTCATCATGTAGACGACATCGTGTTTGTCATCCATTGGATGACATGTTACAACGGTGTCAGTGAGGCGCATTGGCAGTAACTGCCTGAACCTGCTGGAGGTGTTTTCACGATGTTGATGCGCACTGACCCCTTCCGTGAGCTGGACCGGCTGGCGCAGCAGCTGATGGGCCCGGGTACCTGGTCGAAGCCGTCGGCGATGCCGATGGACGCCTACCGCGAGGGCGACGAGTACGTGGTGGCCTTCGACCTTCCCGGTGTCAGCGCGGACGCGATCGACGTCGACGTCGAGCGGAACATGCTGACCGTCAAGGCCGAGCGGCGGCCGGTGGCGAAGGCCGACGACGTGCAGATGGAGCTGTCCGAGCGGCCGCTGGGTGTCTTCTCTCGCCAGATCGTGCTCGCCGACACCCTCGACACCGAGCACATCCAGGCCGACTACGACGCGGGCGTGCTCACACTGCGCATCCCGATCGCCGAGCGCGCCAAGCCCCGCAAGATCTCCATCGGTGTCGGATCCGGCCGCAAGGAGATCTCCGGCTGACACCGGCCGGACGGGTGCGGAAGGCGGGTACCTGATCTCCTCTCACCCCGCCCTCCGCACCCCCGCGGGCAGTCCGAAGAAGAAGGGGTGGCAGCCGAGATGACTCTGCGATGCGAAGCGTTCCTCGACCGCGTGAAGGAACGCGGCGAGTACGACTCTGCGGAGGAAGCCGAGCGCTCGGCCCGTGTGGTACTTGCCCTCCTCGGTGCGCACCTGGTCGGCGACGTCCGCGCCCAGCTCGCGGCGCGCCTGCCGGAGGAGTTCGCCCTGATCCTGCTCAACCCGCTGCAGAGCGCCGAGCCGCTGCCCCCGGAGCGGTTCGTCCGCGCAACCGCCGCGTGGATCGAGGGAGCCACCGAGCAGACCGCGGCCTGGGACGTCAGCGCCGTGCTGTCCACCGTCGCCGACGCCGCTGGCGAGGACCTGCTGGGCCAGATCCTGCTCCAGCTCCCCGTCGGCTACGACCTGCTCTTCGGCCGCCCCCAGCCCACCTGACCATCCCGTATACCCCGGTGCCCGACCACCGGCCACAGCAAGAAAGGCAACCACCCCAGTGATCTCCGACCGGCACGCACCGCCCCAGCAGCCCTACGGGACGGCATACGAGCAGATGCTGGAGAAGGTCCGCTACGAGGGCGCATACCCCACCCGCGAGAGAGCCGACGAAGCCGTCCGCCTGGTTCTTGCCGGACTGGGGCGCCAGCTGACCGGCGACGAACGCGTCGACCTGGCGCGCTGCCTGCCCCGGGAAGCCGCACGCGTACTGACCGCGCAGATCCCCGACCCCCAGCCCCTGACCGGCTGGGCCTTCGTCAAGGACCTCGCCGCCCGCACCGGCGCCTCCCTGGCCACCACCCGCTGGGACACCGGCTCCGTCTTCTCCGCCGTCTCCGCCTACGCCGGCCCCAACCTGATCACCCGCATCCTCCACCAGCTCCCCACCGGCTACGCCCTGCTGTTCGGCCGCGCCGAACTCACCCCGGCCGCGTAGACGGAGACGTGCGTACTCGGGGCGGGCGCGACGACCACTGCGTCGCTGTCCGCCCTACGCCCCCGACGCGTTGCCTTCCTGGCCGGGGCCCCGGCCAGGGGGGTGCCGTTCTCCGGACTGATGAGGGCGGCTGCCTCCTCGGCGCGTTCCACACGCAGCGTGTTGAAGCGCGCGACGACCTCCTGTCGTGCTTCCGGCGTCATCCTGGGCCAGGGCCCGTGGTCGACGGCATCGCGGGCGGCGGACACCGATATCGGCCGGGACGCCCTTTGCGGCGCGACTGATCAGGTGCCGGTCGTGCGGCGAACGGATGTCCAGCAGCTCGGGGTTGGCGGGTGCGATCCACTGGCCGCCGATGAGCGGCACCTATCGGGAAGGGCCTGGCCACCCTGGTGCCGGCCAGGCGGTAGGACCCGGTGGCGGTCTCGATGATGTTCCTGCCGAAGGTGAGCCGGTCGAAGATCCGCTTGACCGACTCCAACACGGCCCTGAACGGTGGAATCCAGCTCCTGGCGATCGGTCTCCGTCAGAGCGCGTCGACCGCGCTCACCTTCCACCCCTCGTCCGTGCGGGACATCGTCATTCGTACTCTGTTCAGGTCGACCCGGGACCCCGAGACCTGTGTGCTCTTGGTGACCTGGTTGACGAAAAGCAGGACCACGACCTTGTCCGGGGTGGCCGAGACGAAGGAGGCGGCCGGGGCGCCGGTGGCGCGGGCGGCGACCGTCGCCTTCACAACGCCCTGGTACTTCTTGGCCGTCGGGCCGACCACGGTCTTCGTGGTTTTCTCGTACTCGTCGCGGAAGTCCCCGGTCAGGTGGGCACGGGCCCTCGTGAAGTCACGGTCCAGGTGGCGGTAGTCGTACGACAGGACGACCGGCGCCGCCTTGCGAGCGGCCGCGACCGCCACGGCCCGGGCGCTTTCCGCCTGGTGTCCGTCCCGGTACTGCCAGCCCAGTACGGCCACCGTCATCAGGCCGGCCATCAAGAGGGCGCCGAGCACCACGGTGAGCAGTCGGCGTCGACGGGGCCGGCCCTCGTCCTCTGGCGGCTCGTGCTCCTCGAACGACTCGAGCGACTCGAGCGACGGCTCGGGCGGATCGTCCCAGCCGTCCTTCGGAGCCTCGATGAATACGGTGCGTCCGGCGACGGGGTCCTCCGGGGCCGGTTCGCGGTGACCGCGTTCCGCACGCTTTGCTGCCGCCCGGGCTGCAGCCGTCATCGTGCGCCGGGTGCTGGTTCCAGGGGCGCGGCTGGTGGTTGTCTTCGGCATGGTCATACTCCTCGTTGGTGCTTGTCAGCCGACGAACTCGACGTCGGAAGTCAGCCAGCGGCCGTCCTGGTGGACCAGGTCGAGCTGGAGCCGGTAGGTGCGCGCCTCGCCGTGGGGCACGGCCGTGTTGGTCACCTTGCTGTCGGCCACCACCAGGACGCGGGCCGAGCTCTCGTCGGAGCGGACGATGCCCGCCTCCAGGACCTGGCCCTCGGAGACGGACTTGTTCGTGGCTACGAGCTGCGTCAGCTGCTCGGTCTGTGCCGCGAACTGTTTCTTGAAGTCGCCGGTGGCGCCTGCCAGTACGTTCGCGCTGTCGCGGTCGTAGTGCCGGTAGTCGAGGGAAGTGAAGTTCAGTGCCGACTGGCGAGCCGCCGCCAGCATGGCCTGGTGGCGCTGGTCCACTTCGCGTTGTGCGTAGAGGCCGAGGGTCAGCCAGATCGTGAGTGCCGTGGTGAGGACCGTCGCGGCGACGAGCCCAGCCGTCATTGCCCTCGAGCTCCTCAAATTCCTCAAGCTCTTCATGCCATTGGGCCAACGAGCAGCCATTGCCACGACTCCTTTCCGAACGCGGCCTGCTGGCCGCCCGTCGAACCGATCTCGAGTTGCCTTCCGTCCGGGCCGATGGTGGTGCCGGTTCCCGGGTCGTATGGGGTGACATACGCGGCCGAGTTGGCGCTGCCGGACGTGGCCCGCCCGCCGGGGGCGTTCTGCGCGCCCCGTACCGACGACTCGCTGCCTCGCGGGAGCGTGCAGCGGGCGTTGGTGTTCGCCGCGCGTGTGCTGGTGTCGGCGGGGTCGCGCCGTGCCGTGCCGTAGCCCTGGGTGCAGGCCGGCGGGTCGTCGGCGTTCACCACGAGTCCGAAGTGGGTGGTGCCGTCGCCGGGGACGACCGTGTAGCTGCCCGCCACCATCACCGGGAAGGTGACCAGGGCCTGCTCCACGCCGGGCAGGCGGGCCAGCGTCACCTGGCCGCCGCTGATCAGGTTGGCCAGCAGGACCGACAGCGCCGGCCCGGCCGACTTCAGCAGCGAGTTCACCTCCTGGCCCGCCGGCCTTGCGTTGCCTATCAGCCTGCGCAGGTCGCCGTCGCTCGCCTTCAACTGGGCCGTGAGGGCAGCTAGATCGCTTGCGAAGGACTTGATCGACGAGCCCTGGTCGGCCTGTGTCTTCAGCACCTTCCGTGAGTCCTCGATCAGTGCGATCGTCTGCGGTAGGGCGTCCGACGCCGACTCGATCAGGCCGTTGCCCGAGTCCACCAGGCGGCTCAGGTTCGGGCCCGTTCCCGCGAACGCCTTGCCCAACTCGTCGACGGTGACCCGCAGATCCTCCTTGCCGACCGAGTTGACCAGCCGGTCCAGGCTGAGGATCAGGTCGGTCGTCGGCAGCGGCACGCGTGTGCTCGCGCGCGAGATGGTGCTGCCGTCCAGCAGATACGGGCCCTGGGAGGTGCGGGGTTGCAGGTCTACGTACTGCTCGCCCACCGCCGAGCGGTTCGCCACCACGGCGAGGGTATCCGCCGGGATTCGCGGTGCCCCGTCCTCGATGTCCAGGGCGACCGAGACGCCGTCGGCGCCCGTCAGGTGCAGGGCGCCCACCCTCCCCACCGGTACCCCGCGATACGTCACCTCGGCGCCGGGGAAGATGCCCCCGGAGTCAGCGAGGTCCGCCCGCACGGTGTAGCCGCGGTCCAGGACTTCGTCCACCAATCCCGTGTACTCGGCGCCGACGTACGACACTCCTACGGCCGTGATGGTGGCGAAAGCGAGCAGCTGGGCCTTGACCGTACGTGTGATCACGGCTGGACTCCCTTCAGCATCAGCTCGGCCAGTTCGAGGTTGATCCCCTCCGGCCAGCCGCCCCCGGTGCCGTAACTGCCGTCATTGCTGTAGCTGCTGGTGCACACCGGCGGGCACAGCGGGTCGCCGGCGCCGCCGGAGGAAGCCGAGGGGGACGATGGCACGCTCGGTGTGCTCGGGAGCGCGGTGGGTGTCGGGACGGCCGGCAGGCTCGGAAGATCCGGTACGTCCGGGAGGTCCGGGGTCTCGGGGAGCTCGGGTCCTCGGGTTTCTCCGTCGCCACCCCGACTGCCGCCCGGTTCCTCCGTCCCGTTGCTGTAGATCCCTGCCAGATCGAGGTCCGCGGTGATGTGCAGGTTGACGTAGTCGCCCTTGATGGCGTCCACCGCGTTGCGTGGAAACGGGTAAGTCGTCAGCAGTTCGAGGGAGTTGGGCAGGTCGGCGCCGGCCTTGTTGAGCTGTTGCAGGATCGGGCGCAGCAGCTTCAGGTTCGCGACGGTGTCGTCGTGCGAGGCGTTGACCACCTTCGTGCCCGTCATGCCGAGCTTCGACAACGCGGTGAGCATGCGTGTCAGGTCGCGCCGCTGGTCGGCCAGGACCTTCAGGGCCGGCGGCATCGCGTCGACGGCGTCGGCGATGGTCTTCTTCTCCTTGCCGAGTCGCTTGGCGAGTCGGTCCACGGCCTTCAGGGCCCGGATGATGTCGCCCTTCTGTTCGTCCAGGCCGCCCAGGAACGTGTCCAGTTCGTTCAGCAGCGCCTTGACCCGGTTCTCCCGCCCCTCCAACGCCTTGTTCAGTTCCACGGTGATCGTCTTGAGCTGGGCCACTCCGCCGCCGTTGAGCAGCGCGGACAGGGCGGACAGCACTTCCTCGATCTCCGGGTTGCGGCCGCTGCGGGAGAGGGGGATCACGTCGCCGTCGCCGAGGCGTCCGACCGATGCGGTGCCCGGCGGCTTGGACAGCGCTACGTACTTCTCGCCGAGCATGCTGGTCTGCCGTAGTTCCGCGATCGCGTTGCCGGGCAGCTTCACCGAGTCGGCGACCCGGAGGCGTACGCGCGCGTGCCAGCCGTCCAGCTCCACCTTCTCGACCGCGCCCACGGTGACGTTGTTGACCTTCACCGCCGACTGCGGCACGAGGTCGAGGACGTCACGGAACTCGACGGTGACGTGGTAGGCGTGGCCGTCGGCAGCTGCTCCGCCGGGCAGCTGGACGTCGTACCAGCCGGTGAACTCGCAGCCGGACATCAGCAGCGTCCCGACGGCCGCCCACGCGACCGCCTCGCCCTTGCGCAGTGCCCTCATGCGCTCGCCCCCAGGATTCCGCCGAGGGTGCGGTCGACCGTGCCGGTGACCGCCGGTCCCCGCGGCACCTCGGGCAGGGAGGCGAAAAGGTCCCTCAGGTCCCGGCAGTCCGTCTTGTCCTCGGTCGTCCTCAGGATCGAGCACAGCAGTGAGGCCGGGTCCTGCGGCTGATCGGCGTTGTTGCGGGTGTCGAGGGTGCCGGCCGACGGGTTGTAGGCGTTGTTCAGGTTCGACATGCCGGTCGGGGCCACCTCCAACAGCTCCTCCAGCGCGGCCCGTTGGGTGACCAGCACCTTGGTCACCTTGCTGAGGCCCGCCACGTCAGAGGTCAGCGACTTCTTGTTCCTCTTCACGAAGTCGGACACGTCTCCCAGCGCCGTCCCCAGGTTCTTGAGCGCCGCCGCCAAGTCCTTGCGCTCGCCTGCCAATTGACCTGCGATCTTCGCGAGGCTGCTGTTGAACGACCTCACGCTCTTGTCGTCGGCCGCCAGCGCCGCAGTGAAGACCTGGAGGTTTCGGATCGTGCCGAACAGGTCCGTGCGGCCGTCGGACAGGGTGGCGACTGCTTTCGACAGGTCCTCGACCGTCCGGTGCAGGTTCTCGCCCTGGCCGTCGAGGTTGTCGGCGCTCACCCCCAGCAGCCGCGACAGGGAGCCGTCCTTGTTGGCGCCCTCGGGGCCGAGCGCCTCGGCAGTGGTGTGCAGGCTGTCGAAGATGCGGTCCAGTTCTACGGGTACGGCGGTACGCGACTCAGGAATGTCGTCCCCGTCCCGCAGCACCGGACCACCGCGGTACACCGGCAGGAGCTGCACGTAACGGTCGCTGACCACCGAGGAGTTGATGATTGCCGCCTGCGCGTGCGCAGGGACCCTGCGGTCGGCCTCGTACTCCAGCTCCACCCTTACCCGGCCGCCCTCCGGCGTGATCTTCTTGACCTCGCCGATCGTGACGCCGAGCACGCGTACGTCCGAGCCGGGGTAGATGCCGACCGTGCGCGGGAAGTACGCCGTGACGTGGACTGGTTCTGGGCGGGGCCACAGCACGTAGGTGAGCGCGGCGACCAGGACCAGGGCTGACATCGAGGCCGCGGGCCTCTTCCAACGGCTGCTCACTGCGCCCCTCCCGTCCGCGGCACCACCGGAGCGGCGACCAGGTTCTGGACGTAGGAGTCGAACCAGCGGCCGTTGCCAAGAGTGTTGGTGAAGAGCCGTACGTAGGGCGCCAGGAGCTTGATGCTCCGGTCCAGGCTGGATTGGTTCCGTTTGAGCATCTGCACCACGCGGTTCAGGCCCTTGAGCGCCGGCCCGATCTCCTTGTCGTTGTCCTGGACCAGGCCGGAGAGCTGGATACCGAGTGCGGCGGAGCTCTTCAGCAGTTTGTGGATCGCGTCGCGCCGCTTGCTGATCTCCTTGAACAGCTTGTCGCCGTCCTTGACCAGAGTGGTGAAGTCCCCGGAGCGGTCGGCCAGGACGCCCGTGACACCGTTCGCGTGGTCGAGCAGCTCGCGCAACGCCTTGTCGCGTGAGGCCACCGTCCGGGAGATCTGCGACAGGCCCTTGAGGGACGCCCGTACCTCTTCCGGCGAGTCCTCGAAGGTGGTGGAGATGGTGTCCAGGGCCTTCGCCACGCGGTCGGTGTCGACTTTCTCGGTCGTGGTGGTGAGGTCGCTGAAGGCCTGTACGACGTCGTACGCGGGGACAGTGCGCTTGAGCGGGATCTCGCTGCCGGGCGCCAACTGGCATCCGCCCTTGGGGTGCAGCGCGAGGTACTTCGCGCCGAGGATCGTCTTGACCCGGATCGATGCGCCGGTGTCGGTGCCGAAGTCCGGCTCGCCCTTGATCTTGAAGGTGACCTTGACGTGATCGCCGTCCAGGTCGACCTCCTCGACCTTGCCGACCTTGACCCCGGCGACCCGCACCTCGTCACCGGGCTTGAGCCCGCCCGCTTCCGCGAAGGCCGCGCTGTACGTCTCGCCGTCGCCGATCACCGGCAGGCGGTCGGCGTTGAACGCGGCCATGGCCAGCAGTGCGAGGGTGGTGAGGCCGACGGCGCCGATGGCGACCGGGTTGCGGTCGCGGAACGGGGTGAGGCGCGGGCGACGGATCCGTATCTTCGGCAGCTTGGGCGGCTCGACGCGCACTTTGATCAGCGGCTGCGGGCCGCGCGTGCGGGGCTTCCGGCGCGGCACGAGCCGTACCTTCGACAGACGTATCCTCGGCAGCCGCGGCGGCTCCACCCGCACCTTGAACAGCGGCTCGGGACCCTGTTTACGGCTCATGCCCCGCACCTCGCCCTCGCCACATGCAGATCGGGCGTGAGCACCTGCTGTGACGTCGACTCCGTCTTCGGCAGCACGATCCGCCCGTCGAAGTCGCACAGGTAGAAGTTGAACCACGAGCCGTAGGACGCCGTCCCGGTCAGCTCGTTGAGCTTGCTCGGCAGCCGCTTCAGGACGCCCTCCACGGTCTTCTCGTTGTCGTTCAGCGTTCCGGTGAGCTCGGTCAGCTCGGCGATGTCGTCCTTCAGTGACGGACGTGCGTCTTCCAGCAGCCCCGAGGTGGCCTCGGTCAGATCACCGATACTCACCAGCGACTGCCCGATGGGCTTGCGGTCAGCGGACAGGCCCGAGATGACCCGCCGCAGTTGCTTCAGCAGCCCGGAGAAGCGGCTGCCCCGCCTGTCCAGCGTCTTCAGCACGGTGTTGAGGTTGTCGATCACCGAGCCGATCAGCTTGTCGCGGCCGGCCAGCGACGACGTGAGCGAGGCCGTGTGCGTGAGCAGGCCGTTCACCGTGCCGCCCTCGCCCTGGAGCGTGCGAATGATCTCGGTGGCGAGCTGGTTGACGTCCTTCGGGCTCAGGGCGGCGAACAGCGGCTTGAAGCCGTTGAGCAGGGCGTTGAGGTCCAGGGCGGGCTGCGTGCGCGAGAGCGGGATCGTTGCGCCGGGCCGCAGCCGGGTCCCGTCGCCCGCGCCCTCGGTCAGCGCGACATACCGCTGCCCGACCAGGTTGCGGTACCGGATGACCGCGCCCGTGCCGGTCAGCAGCGGCCGGTCCTGGCCGACCGTGAAGGTGACCTCGGCCAGCGTCCGGCCCTTGATCCGGATGCCCTCGACCTCGCCGACCCGCACTCCGGCGACGCGGATGTCGTCTCCCTCCTCCAGTCCGGTGACGTCGCTGAACACCGCGCGGTACGTGTGCTCCGGGGTGAAGGAGATGTTCACGATGGTGGCCGCGAGCAATGCCGTCGCCAGCACGGTCACCACCGCGAACACGCTGAACTTGATGAGCGGGGCAGCGGTCCGCCGGCTTCCTCCCGTGGTCCTCATGCCACACTCACCGCCGTCCCGCGCGCCAGCGGCCCGAACAACAGCGTTGCGACCGGCGGCACCTCGTCGGTGGGCACGCCGAGGACAGGGGCCACGAGCGAGCCGACGGCCCGCTGCTCGGCCCGGGTGGCGGAGACGCCGAGTGGGCCGTCGGAGGGCGAAGCCCCGGATTTCGAACCGTCGTTGAGGTGGGCTCCGGGCGCGGGTACCGGCGGACCCGGCAGATCACGGCAGTTGGGCCCCGACCGCTCGCCGTAACGCGGCTCCTCGCCCGGTTCGTACGCCCCCTGCGGCCTTACGACCTCCAGCGTGATGTGCATCTTTCCGCCCCCGAACGCCTCCTCCGAGGCCTTCTCCTGGCGGACCAGGCCGGCTAGCAGGCACGGGTACTCGGGGGAGTAGCGGGCGAACAGCTCCAGAGTCGGCCGTGAGACCTGCCCGAGGGTGATCAGCCGGTCACCGTTCGCCTCGAGGAAGTCCTCCGCCGTGTCCGCGGCGGTCGCCGTCGAGGTGAGCGCGGCAGCGAGCCGGGCCCTCTGATCGACGATCGTGCGGCTGGTGGTGACGGTGTTGCGCAGGATCTCCATCAGGTCGGGCGCCGCGTCGCCGTACATCTCGGCGACCTCGGCGAAGCGTGCGATGTCCTCGGTGAGGGACGGCAGATGGGGGTTGAGGCGACGCAGGTAGGCCTCCAGGCGGGTGAGGTTGTCGCCGATGCGGTCGCCGCGGCCGTCGAGGGCGGTGGCGAACGCGGAGAGGGTTGCGCTGAGCTTGCCCGGCTGGACCGTTCGGAGGAGGGGCAGCAGGTCGTTCATCAGCTGCTGCACCTCAATGCCGACTCGGGTGCGGTCCTGGGTGATGACTTCACCGGCGCGGATGGGGCGAGCTGAAGTGGGCGCAGCGCCCTGGGGCGCGACCAGGTCGACGTACTTCTCGCCGAACAGCGTCTTGGGCAGCAGTCTCGCCTGGACGTCTGACGGGATGTACGCGACGTGCTCCGGCTTGAGCGCGATGTCGAGCGTGGCCTTCGTCCCGTCGGCCCGCACTTCGCGCACCTCGCCGACCAGCACCCCGCGCAGCTTGACGTCGGCCCGCGGATCCAGCTGGTTGCCCAGACTGTCGGCCTCCAGCGTGATCCGCACGACCGGCGTGAACACCTGCCGGTAGACGGCGACCGACAGGGACAGCAGCAGTGCGAGTACGGCGAGGAAGACGACGCCGTACAACCGCAGTCTCAGCACCCTCATCCGGCGGCTCACCCCGCGATCCGTACGGTCGTGTTGGCGCCCCAGATCGCGAGCGACAGGAAGAAGTCGAGGACGTTGATCGCCACGATCGAGGTCCGCACCGCACGACCCACCGCCACGCCGACGCCTGCCGGGCCGCCGCTCGCGTAGTAGCCGTAGAAGCAGTGGACAAGGATGATCAGGACGGCGAAGACGAGCACCTTGCCGAAGGACCACAGCACGTCCACCGGTGGCAGGTACTGGTGGAAGTAGTGGTCGTAGGTGCCGGCCGACTGGCCGTAGTAGACGGTGGTGATGGTGCGGGCCGCGAGGTACGAGGACAGCAGGCCGATCACGTACAGCGGGATCACCGCGACGAACCCGGCGATCATCCTCGTCGTCACCAGGAACGGCAGCGAGGGCACGCCCATGACTTCGAGCGCGTCGGTCTCCTCGCTGATCCGCATCGCGCCCAGCTGGGCCGTGAACCCGGCGCCGACGGTCGCGGACAGCGCGAGCCCGGCCACCAGCGGGGCGATCTCGCGGGTGTTGAAGTACGCCGAGAGGAACGCCACGAAGTTGGAGGTGCCGAGCTGGTTGAGGGCGGCGTAGCCCTGGAGGCCGACCTCCGTGCCGGTGAAGAAGGACAGGAAGGCGATGACGCCGACCGTGCCACCGACCACGGCGAGCGCGCCCCGGCCGAAGCTCACCTCGGCGAGCAGCCGGAGGATCTCCTTCTTGTAGCGGCGCAGGGTGCGGCCGGTCCAGGCCAACGAACGGCCGTAGAAGGAGAGTTGGGTGCCCAGCGCTTCGAGGGAGCGCAGGGGGCGGTCGAGAAGTCTCATCGGCTAACCCCTCTGCGGGACGACCTGGAAGTACACCGCGGTCATCACGAAGTTGGTCACGAACAGCAACATGAAGGTGATCACCACCGACTGGTTCACCGCGTCGCCCACCCCCTTCGGGCCGCCCTTCGCGGTCAGCCCTTTGTACGAGGCGACGATCGCGGCGATCGCTCCGAAGACGAGCGCCTTGATCTCGGCCGCCCACAGGTCGGAGAGCTGGGCGAGGGTGGTGAAGGAGGCGAGGTAAGCGCCCGGAGTGCCGTTCTGCAGGACGACGTTGAAGAAGTAGCCGCCCGCCACGCCGACCACCGACACCAGGCCGTTGAGCAGCACGGCCACGACCATTGACGCCAGCACGCGGGGCACGACGAGGCGGTGGATGGGGTCGATGCCGAGCACCTGCATCGCGTCGATCTCGTCCCGGATCTTCCGGGCACCCAGGTCCGCGCAGATCGCCGTGCCGCCGGCGCCCGCGATGAGCAGCGCGGTGACGATCGGCGAGGCCTCGCGCAGCACCGCGAGCACGGAGGCGGCGCCCGAGAAGGACTGGGCGCCGAGCTGCCGCGTCAGGCTGCCGATCTGCAGCGCAATGACTGCGCCGAAGGGGATGGAGACCAGGGCCGTCGGCAGGATCGTCACGCTCGCGACGAACCACGCCTGCTGGATGAACTCCCGCGCCTGGAAGGGCCGTCGGGGAATCGTCCGGACGACGTCCAGCGCCATCGCGAACAGGCTGCCCGAGTGCCGCAGCGCTCCGATCGGTGAAAGGCTCATGCGCCGACCACCGTCTTCTTGTGCAGTGCGGCCTCGCGCCGGGCGATGGCCTCCCAGCGGGGTGGCCGGGGGATACCCGGCCCCGGCAGAAGGCGGGGAGTCATGGTCTGACTGCCGGGAGACTGTGTGCCCTTGCCGTCGTCGCCGAGGGCGGCCAGCTCCTGCTCGACCTGCGCGGCGTCCTTCTCCTCCGCCATGCCGATGGGGCCCTGCATCCTGCCGTTCAGGAACTGGCGTACGACCGGCTCGTTGCTGGTCAGCAGCTCCTCGCGCGGCCCGAACATCACCAGCTCGCGGCGGAACAGCAGCCCGATGTTGTCCGGGACCTGGCGGGCCGAGGCGATGTCGTGCGTGACGATCAGGAAGGTGGCGTCGATCTGGGCGTTGAGGTCGACGATGAGCTGGTTGAGGTAGGCGACGCGCACGGGGTCGAGGCCGGAGTCGGGTTCGTCGAAGAGGATGATCTCGGGGTCGAGCACCAGGGCCCGCGCGAGGCCCGCCCGCTTCCGCATCCCGCCGGAGATCTCGCCGGGCAGCTTTCCCTCGGCGCCGATCAGCCCGACCATGTCCATCTTCTCCAGCACGATGCGCCGGATCTCGCTCTCGGACTTACGGGTGTGCTCGCGCAGGGGGAAGGCGATGTTGTCGTACAGGTTCATCGAGCCGAACAGCGCGCCGTCCTGGAACAGCACGCCGAAGAGCTTCCGTACCTCGTACAGGTCGTGCTCGCGGAGCCTGGTGATGTCCCGGCCCTGGATCGTGATCGAGCCGCGCTCCGGCTTCAGCAGTCCGACGAGCGTCTTGAGGAACACCGACTTGCCCGTGCCCGAGGGGCCGAGCATGACCGAGACCTCCCCGGCGGGCAGCGTCAGCGAGACGTCCTGCCAGATGACCTGGTGACCGAAGGACTTGGTCAGCCCTTCCACACAGATCTCGACACCCATCCGGTCCACCCTTTCAGCCCCTGGAGCAGCTCTGACATCTGCTCTACGGGGAGGGGAGGGGCGTCCGTCGCTGGGTGGCGGATCTTTTTTTGAGGGGGGCCGGGGCGCGGGTTCGGGGGGGACCTACGGCTGGGTGGGGAGTTACGGCAGTGGGGTCGCCGTCGGGAGGGGATACGAGGCGGACGGCACGACGGAGGGCTCGACCGGCAGGTCAGCAATCTCGGGCTCAGCATCCTCGGACAGGACAGGGACGTCGGGCAGTGCGGTGACCTCCGCCAGTTCCGGGACCTCAGGCACCTGCGGGACCTCCGGCGCGGACAGCACTGGCAGCGGGGACACGGAGACCGCCGGCACCGGCACTTGCGGCAGCGACGGCACGGACAGCGGACGGAACGATTCTCCCGGTGGCGATCCGGCCGCCGTCCGCTCGGCCGCCGTGGCCGTAGGCCGGCTCCCCCCGGGCGTACTGGCCCCGGCACTGCCGTCCGACCGCAGCGCTTCCACATCCGGAGAGGCAACGGCGGGCCGCGGAGCCGAACCGGCCCCAGCCGCGCCCTCGCCCCCGTCCACGTCGAGCGCGTACGGCAGCACGAACCCTGCCACCGCCAGCGTCGCCGCCGTCGAGGCCACCGCTACGGCCTGCACCTTGCCGCCGCCGCGCGGCCGTCCCCACCCGATGAGGAACAGCGCGTACCCGAGCGTCGCGGCCAGCGACTGCCGCAGCGTCCTCCGCGCCCGGGCCAGCAGCGACTCGACGGTCCGGTAACTCAGCCCCATCCGGACGGCGACCTGGCCGACGTCGAGGTCCTCCGACTTCAGCCGCAGCGCCTCGGCCTGCCGCGCGGGCAGCTCATCACTGCGCACCGCCAGCCACTTCGCCTCGGCCCGGTCGCACACCGCCTCTTCGACGGGCGCGGGGCCGGGGGCGATGAGGGTCGGACTGGCGCGTACCTCGGCCTCCCGGTTGACCTGCCGGTGGCGGTCGACACACAGCCGCATCGTGACCGTCGTCAGCCAGGCCGCCAGCCGTTCGTCGTCCAGGTCGGGGCGCTCGGCGGCGCGCAGCATCGCCTCGTGCACCGCGTCCTCGGCGTCCTCCGCACTGATCGACCGGCGCCGGGCCACCTTGAGCAGATGCTCGCGGTGGCTCCACATGCGCTGCCAACGGTCGTCGGCCGCGTTTGCCGCCGCAGGTGTCCCTGCGGGCATGTCCGCAGGCATGTCCGTTGCCATGAGGCCTCCTTCGCGCTCACCCACCGATCTCGTGCCGTTCGGCGGTGCGCGACATTACCGCCGAGTATCAGCGCCTGTGGAGGGGGCGGGGGCTATCGAGGCCGCGCTGTTACTGGTCAGCAACCCAGCGCACCTTCGGTGCGCGCCGGGGGCGTGGTAAATGGTGTGGTGTGCTGCGGGTGCTTCTCGCGCGCTCTGCCGGGTTGGTGCGATGGCCGCGAGCATGATCGTGGGCTGGTCGTTCCGGTCGAAACCGACTCCTCTGTGATGCTGTGCAGCTCGTTGGTCAGCATGGTGCTGAGGGCCGTCCACGGGAACCGTGGAGTGTTGCTGTGAGCACGGGTGTCAGATTCCTGATTTGCCCTGGCCCTCCCGGAGCGGGCAGTTCCTGTGGACTGTCTGCTCGGCCGGAAGGGGAACGGGACCATGGATGTGCTGCACGAGCGGTGCGCGGGGATGGATATCAGCAAGAAGGACGCCAAGGTCTGCGTGCGGACGCCGGGTGGCAAACGCCGGGGAACGTTCACCAGTGAGATCACTACCTGGGGTGCGACCACCAACTCGGTCCTTGAACTGCGTGATCATCTGGTGGCGGCAGGCGTGACGCTGGTAGTGATGGAAGCGACGTCGGACTACTGGAAGCCCTTCTACTTCCTGCTCTCCGAGGACTTGAATGTGATGCTGGTCAACGCGCGGGAGGTCAAGAACCTGCCCGGCCGCAAGACTGATGTCTCGGACTCGGCCTGGCTGGCCCAACTCGGGGCGCACGGCCTGGTGCGGGCTTCGTTCGTGCCGCCGCAGCCGATCCGCGAACTGCGGGATCTGACCCGGATGCGCACTCAACTCACCCGCACCCGCGGACAGATCGTCCAGCGGCTGGAGAAGATGCTGGAAGACTCCGGGATCAAACTCTCCGCGGTCGCCGCCGACATCATGGGTGTCTCCGGCAGGGCGATGCTGGAGGCTCTGATCGCCGGTCAGGACGACCCGCACGCGCTCGCCGACCTGGCCAAGCGTCGCCTCCGCAACAAGATTCCCGAGCTCACCGAGGCATTGACCGGGCGTTTTCGCGAACACCACGGCTTCCTGGCCCGCGTCCACCTCGACCACTACGACCACCTCACGACCGCGCTCGACACGCTGAACACGAGGATCGCGGAGGCGATGTCTCCCTTTCGGCCCGTCCTGGAACTCCTGGACACCATCCCGGGTGTCAACCAAACCACCGCCGAAGTGATCGTCGCCGAGACCGGCGGCGACATGAGCCGCTTCGCCAGTGACAAGCATCTCGCCTCCTGGGCCGGCGTCTGCCCCGGCCATCACTCCTCCGCCGGCCGGAGCAAGACCACCAAGGTCCGGCCCGGAAACCCGCATCTCAAAGGCGCCCTGGGCCTGGCCGCGTTCGGTGCGGTGAGAACCAAAGACACCTATCTCCAGGCCCGCTACCGACGCCTGACCGCCCGCCGGGGCCCGATGAAGGCCCTGGTCGCCATCGAACACTCGATCATCACCGCGATCTGGCACATGCTCACCGACCAACGGCCCTACCACGAACTCGGCGGCACCTACTTCACCCAGCGCGACCCCGAACGCGCCGCCCGCAAAGCAGTCGGCCAGCTCAACCAGCTCGGCTACCGGGTCACCCTCGACCCGATGAACAGCGCGGCCTGAAACTCCGTCCACCCAGACACCGGACGGCCCTCGCATCACCACCGCCCGGTCACCACCCCTGCCCGAAAACGCCCTGACCTGCATGTATTTACGTGTCAGTGTGCAGTCGCCGGCGAGCAGGTCGGCGCCGGGGAGCTCGATGTCCGTGGCGGCGAGGTGGAGTTGAGGATCTCTTGGGGTGACCCGCGGACGGGCGGTGGGTGTCGAGTGTGAGAGGGGCCTGGCCATGATCCTTCCGACGGCGAAGGAATCGCCTGTCGCGCTGGCCCGGTTTGCTGCAGCGCGCATCGAACACGTCCACTGCATCGCGCCCGAGGTCGAGATCAGCGCGTGATCACGGGAGACCTTGGTCGTTGACGGGGTATGAAAATCAAACGCGTGACCCGGAGCTTGAACGCACTTGAGGTCTCAAGGGCTCAGCCGCGCACGGTAATCAAAACTTGGTGGGCGACCGGTCACGGGAGCGCACCTGCGCCCACTGTCGGAGTGCTGAGCCTGTGATCTTGAGTGTCATCGATGCCGAGGAGATCGACCTGCGTGCTGTGCGGGTGGAGGTCGATGCGGTGTTGGAAACCTTTCTTGAGGGCAAGGCCCAAGCGGCGGCAGGCAGGGGGCATACGCCGGAGATGGTCGAGACCTTGCGGGACTTCCTGTCCGCCGGCGGCAAGCGCATCCGGGCTCTGCTGTGTGTGGTGGGGTGGCATGCCGCGGGCAGGGGCGAGGACCCTGCGTCCGTCGTGCGTGTGGCGGCGTCACTGGAGATGTTCGTGGCCTTCGCCCTCATCCACGACGACATCATGGACGACTCCGTCAGCCGTCGCGGCCGCCCCGCTGTCCATCGTGCCCTTCGAGCGCGCCTTGGGCACTCCGAGCGTGCGGGGCGGCTCGGCGCGGGCGGCGCACTCCTGGTGGGCAACCTCGCGCTGATCTGGGCCCAGGAGCTGCTGCACACAGCCGAGTTGGATGCCGAGCGGCACAGAGCGGTGCACGGCCTGTACGACGCGATGCTGGAGGAGGTGATGTACGGCCAGTACCTGGATGTCATGGGCACCGGCCGCAGCGATGACGATGTCGAGGCAGCCCTGGAGATCATCCGGTACAAGACGGCCACTGCGACGGTCGAGCGCCCACTGCAGCTGGGGGCCGCTGTGGCCGGAACGGATGCGGCCACATTGGACATCTGTACTGCGTTGGGCATTCCGCTGGGAGAGGCGTTCCAGATGAGAGATGATCTCCTGGACGTGTTCGGCAGCACGGACGGCGCCTGCGCGCCGGGCCTGGGTGATCTGCGGGAGGGCAAGCGAACCGTCCTTCTGGCCCTGGGCCTGCAGGCAGCCGACGCCGGTCAGCGGCAGCGCCTTCGCCACCTGGTGGGCCGGGCCGACCTGGATGAGGACGGAGCTGCGGAGGTGCGGACCATCCTGGCGTCGACCGGAGCCCGCGCGCGTACGGAGCACATGATCGCTTCACGCTATGGGCAGGTCCTGCAGGTACTGAAGTCCGCCGGATTTCCGCCGCCGGCCTCGAACGCTCTGCACCGCCTGGCGGTGACCGCTACGCGGTACACCTCCTGACGCTGCTCGCGCCCCGGAAGCGCCATGGTCAGGCCGACCGGATTGCACCGGCCTGCCAGCGGTTCCGCACGGGGCAGGTGCGGCGGAGCGGCGCACTGTCCACTGCCAGAACCTGACGCGCGCTCTGCGCGTCACTCCCGGAACGGAAGACTCTCGCGTGACCGAAACCGCCGTCCTCGCCGAACGGATCAAGGGACGTCTCTCTGCTTACGAACGCCGTTTCAACACACGCTTCGAGCAGTACTTCCAGAGCCTGCACAACACGTTGGACGCGTCGGCACTCAGTCGGTTCACGCCCGAATGCCTGGGCCTCCTGCGCGATATGTCACTGCGTGGGGGTAAACGCCTGCGGGTGGCGTTCATCCATGAGGCGGCCCGGCTGGTGACGACCGAGCCCGTTGCCGGCCTGGAGGAAGCTGCGCTGAGCATCGAACTGCTGCAGACACATCTGCTGGTCCACGACGACATCATCGACGACAGCCCCACCCGCCGCGGCGGCCCCTCCACCTATTACGCCTACCGCGCGAAGTTCCCCGGCGATCCGCAGGCCGCGCTGGGGCTCGCCCTGCTCGCCGGTGACCTTGCGCTGGCCCTGTCCTTGCAGGTCCTCATTGACTCCGAGGCTTCCCTCCCGGTGCGCCATGCCATGGTCGACGTGCAGACGAGGGCGGCGTCCGACACGTTCCTGGGGCAGATCATCGACGTGGAGAGGGACTTCACCGACCTCCCGTCCGGGGAACTGCTGCACTGCGTATCCGACTACAAGTCCGCCCGCTACTCGATTCTCGCGCCCCTACAGCTGGGACTCCTGGCCGCGGGTGAGCAGCCGGATCGCTTCGATGACGAATTGCGCCGCTACGCCCGGCTGCTCGGGATCTGCGGGCAGCTGCGCGACGACTACCTGGACCTCTTCGGAGACGCGCAGACCATGGGCAAGCCAACCGGCACGGACATCCGTGACGGCAAGCGCAGTTACACGGTCAGCGCACTTCTGGCGGCCGCCAACGGAGCTGAGCGCACAGTCGTGGAATCGGCGCTCGGTGATGCCTCCTGTCCCCCTGAGACGATCGCTGCCGTCCGGGAGATCGGCCAACGCTGCGGCGTCGAGCAGAAGCTGCGGGCGGACATGCGGCGCTATGCGGAACTGGCCTCGGCCGAAGCCGCAAACTGGCGGCCGCGGTGGCGTCAGGAGGCAGTCACCTTCTTCGAGCTGTTGCCGCTGTGGAGCGTCGAGCGAGTCCGGTGAGCGGCTGGTGAAGACATGCACTTGTCACCGCAGGAAACCGAACACCACGCCGCCGACAGCTGCTCCCATGATGGCCCCGACGGTTACCTGGGCGGGGGTGTGGCAGCGCAGCCGGATCCGGGACCAGCCGATCAACGCGACCAGTGGAACCAGCAGGCCGGCCCAGGGCCCGAAGACCGACACGAGGATGGCGATGGCGCCCGCGGCGACAGCCGAATGCACCGACACCTTCCAGGAGAAGGTGATGACCAGCAGGGCGAGCAGGACGGCAAGCATCGCGGCGACCAGCGCGCTCACCTCGCTTGGAGCCCCCAGCACGAACAGCAGCACCGTACCGACGATGACCGATGCCAGGACACCGGGGGCGGCCACGACGCGATCCTGGCGTCGGCGCACCTTCCGGTCTCCCCAGTAGTTGCGCCGCTCGCCGAATCGCAGGAACACCGTGGGCAGCACCGCGGTGAACACAGCCGCGGACAAACCCCAGCCGACGCCTGCGAATCCGTCCGCGTGCCAGCCCAACAGCACCGTCAGGAACACCATCCAGTTCCTCGGCTCGAACCCCTCGCTCACCAGCCACGCGGAGGGCGCCTCATCACGGGCCGCCCTGAACTCCCGTGCAGCATGGCCCAGATAAGCGGGGCCCGATGCGCGCTCTGCCGAGTCCATCGCCGCAGCCTCCTGCTCGGACAACCCAAGCCCTCGCCATCTCGGTTCCGACATCCCTGGACGAACGCCCACCCCCACAACGAACCCAAATGGGGCTGGTCACGCCAGGCGCCGCAGACGTGGCGGGGCATGATGGCGCTGGGGCGGGCTCCGCGACGCCGTTCGTTGCCTCCTGGGCGCTCGCGGCAGCCGCTCCGTACGTGCGGGTGCGTACTGCGAAGGCGGCCATGCCCCATGCCGCCGTTCCCGGCGCCCACAAAGGTGTATCCACAAGATCGCCGCCGCGCGGGACGGGCAGAAGGCGCACACTGCGTCGCTCGATGCGTGTCTGAATGTCTGACGAGTGCCATGGGGGTGCTCGCAGGCGTCAGAGTGCTCGCCTGGGCGTGTCGGTTCCTTCGTGTTTCGTCCGCATGAGTGCCTGAGTGACGGCGCTGAGCAGCAGGACCGGTGCCAGCAGGGCCACGGTGGTCGTCAGTCCCATGCCGAGGGCGAGAAGGGAGCCGGTGAGCACGAGACGTTCCAGGACCAGTACCTCGTGCGCGTGCAGCGCCAGCAACGGCGGTGACTGCGGGGAGAAGCGGAACAGCAGCATGAAGTCCGCAAGCCCCATCCCGGTGGCAAGGAAGAGGAACGCGAAGACCCCCGGCCTGGCCGCTTCTTGGGCCAGGAGCGAGCCGACGACAGCCACGTTGAGCAGAGAGACGGCGTAGAGGGCGGCGGCGGCCCGCACCGTCGCGGCGACACCACGACGCACGGGCATGGTGTGGTATCCGCATGCTCGGTCTCCGTCGACGTCCCGGAGGGTGCCGATCAGGTTGGAAGCGGTGTCGTGCGCCCAGAAGGCCGGCGCGAAAGCGATCACCTCGAGCGGGGGCCAGGGTGAGACGGTCATGGAGCCGAAGACGAAGGCCATCGAGGTGAGTGCCCCACGCGTCACATTGCCCGCCAGCCCACGCGCTTTGAAGAAACGGCTGTAGGCCACGATGCCGGCGCCGATGGCTGCTACCAGCACGACGGACCGCTGGTTGGCAGCCAACGCCAAGCCGGAGAAGCCGATGAGGCAGAGCGTCCCGGCGGTGACGGCACCAGCCGAGCTCAGACGCCCGGAGGGAATAGGACGGCGCGGCTTGCTCACCGCGTCCAGATCCCGGTCGAAATAGTCGCCCAGGTAATGGCCCGCCAGCCAGCCCAACGTGGGCCCGCCCCAGGCAACAGCCAGTAGCCACGCGGCAGCATGTCCCTGGCCGGCCAGCACGCCCCCGGCGAGTCCCACCAGACCCGCGTACCACACCGTGTAAGGCCGCCATGTCTGGAGATGAGCGAACCAGCTGCCACGCCATCGTGGGGTGAACATCTTCGTCATCGCGACAAGGGGCTGTCGGATCATGCGGCCTGCCTTGCCCCGGGTGGCCAGGTCGGTCATGAGGTCCCTTCTCTCGCGGCCGGCTTCGCGGGGATAACGACCAACGGCTCCCGGAGACACAGACACGGCCACCGGGCGTCGCCCCGTCACCGCTGTCGCGCCAACTCGTTGACATCCCCGGAGACTTCGTTCGGCTGGAAGGAATGCGGTGGTGATGGCCGGCGAGCCGGTGCTGCGGATTCGGGATGTCCGCAAGAGCTATCGGAAGCGGCCCGTCCTGCGCGGCGTATCGCTGGATCTTCTTCCCGGCCAGTTGGTGGGCATCGTCGGGGAGAACGGCGCCGGCAAAAGCACCTTGCTGCGCATCCTGGCCGGGGACCTCGCCGCGGACTCCGGCACGGTGGAGCTCGTCGGGAGGCTGGGCTGCTGCCCCCAGGACGCGGTGCTGCACGGCGCCTTCTCCGTCGATCAGCACCTGCGGTTCTTCCGGACTGCCTACGAACTGAGCAGTCTGGACCGGGCTTTCGAGCTGATGGAGCAGTTGCACTGCCTCGGCTGTCGCCACGAACGTGTCGCGGAACTGAGCGGCGGCACGCGGCAGAAGCTCAACCTGGTCCTGGCGCTGATGCACGATCCCGAGGTACTGCTCCTGGACGAGCCGTATCAAGGCTTCGACTGGGAAACGTACTTGCGGTTCTGGGACCTGGCGGCGGCCTTGCGGGACCGTGGCTGCGGGATTCTGCTGGTGTCCCACCTCGCCTACGACGTCTCTCGCCTGGACGCGTTGTTGCGCCTGCGGACAGGGGTGCTGGAGCCGGCGGAAGGATGGGAGGTGGTGCAGGTATGAGGCGATGGTGGTTCTGCTTCCGCACGGCCTTGCGGTTCGCACTGATCGAGCAGGCCCGCAACAGGCTGGCGCTGCTCATCGTGGTTCTGTTCGTCCCGCTGTGGACGACGCTGGCATTCACCGTGGTGGCCAGCACCCCCTTGCGGTTCCGGATCCGTCCGGTCGGCCGCGAGGTGGTCATGGACGGCAACATCCTGGTTCAGATCGACGGTGCGCTCCAGGCTCTGTCGCTGGTGACCGCGTTCATGATGTTCATCGCCACCGCCCGTTCCGCGCTGTTCGACCAGCGTCTGGTGCGGGCCGGCTATCCCCGCTCGTGTCTGGTGCTGGCGAAGTACGCCTCGCTCGGGCTGGTTGCGGCCGCGGTCGCCGTCTACGTCACCGCGTTCATGCGTCTGTTCTGGCGTCCCGAGCAGCCCGCAGTGCTCGCCGCGGGAATGTTCACCAGCGCTCTGGTCTACGGCGGTATCGGCATCGTGCTGGCGGCTGTACTGCACAGCGAGCTGGCCGGCATGTTCCTCACGACCGTGATCGGCTCCGTCGATCTGGTGCTGCAGAACCCGGTCGTCAACCAGAATGCGGACAATTCTGTCACCCGCTTCTTGCCGGCCTACGGGGCGGTGCAGACATCGGTGGCCGGCGGTGGTCTGCAGGCGATCCCGTGGAGCTGCCTGGTGCTCGGCGGCTGCTGGGCGGTGGGCATGGCAGCGCTGGGCATGGCCACGTTCGCCGTCCGCACTCGCACCCATCGCCCACGCGCCACGCAGGGACGTCCATCGGGTGCCGAACAGCCCGCTCCGGGGCGGTCGGCGCCATCGTGACGCCGCCGCATCCTGCACCTGTCTTCGACCTTCTGGGGTGATGTGTATGAGCCGGCCTTTGAATCCCAGCGCTGCCGATCTCCTCATGTATGAGCTGGAACGGCAGGCGGGGCATCCGGACGCCAACTCCACGACCGGGGTGGTGGTGCACCTGCGCGGTGCAGTGCCGGACCTTGCCGGTCTGCGCGACCATGTGACCGCGCGCCTTGCCGGTCTGCCGTGCCTCACGCACGTGCTGGCCGGCGACGGACCGCAGGCCCGGTGGACGTCTGCTGCCCCGGACATGACCCGGCAGATCCGCGCCCAGCAGGTGGACAGCGGGCCGGAGGCGCTTGAGGCAGCGGTACGGCTCCTGCTGCGAGCACCTTGGCCCGAGGGCGTCCCGACCTGGCGCATGATCCTGCTGCACGGTCACGAGCCAGACGGATTCGCTCTGCTGTACCTCACCCACCACGCCATCCAGGACGCCGCCAACATCGGCGCGGTCTTCGAAACCCTGTTTGGGCAGCGGTCGGGACAGGGGCAGTTCTCGGTGCTGTCTCGGGACGTCCCCTCGGACGCCCAGCCCCCGCTGCGTCAGACCCTGAGCAGCGCCGTGACTCTGTTGCGCCACGCGCGCAAGCACCACCTGTGGCAATGGCCGGATCATCCGCTGTCCGACCGCCGTGACCTGACGTGGATTCAGGTGCCATCCGCGAGCCTGCGTACCGCAGCCAGAGTCGGCGGAGTCAGTACCAACGACGTTCACCTCGCCGCCTTGGCCCACGCCATCACCCAGTGGGCCGAGAGCGCCTGGCCCCGCGCCGCCGGCAGGGCGCTCCCCGTCCTGGTTCCTGTCAACCTGCGTACGGCCGACGAAGTAGCGGCGCCCGGGAACCGCCTGTTCCTGGCCCCGATCGATCTGCCCGGCAGCAGCATGTCTGTCAGCCGACGGCTGGCGCATACCCGGGCAGTCACCCCAGCCTTGAAGTCCGCAGGACACAAGACCGTGCTCAGAGCGGCCCTCACGCGCCTGCCCTGGTGGTTGTTGCGACGGATCATGGCGGCCAGCACCGTCCCCGACCGGCTCACCGTGTGCGCCTCTCATCTCGTGGGGCGCCGGCATCTGCACTACGGCGAGGCGGCCGTGCACCGCATCGACCCCATCATCATCTGCCCGCCCGGCGTCCCGATGGCCGTCGTGACGATGACCTACGGGGACACGACCAGCGCGTGCTTCCGTGTCGACCGAGCCCTCCCCGACGCCGACAGCCTTCCCCTGCTCTGGCGCCAGGCCCTCACGGACCTGGCGGACACAACCCCGTAGGCCACGGACTGTGACCACGCACATACGGGGCGCAGGGGCGAAGTGCTGCGCGAACGCGACGCCGGCACGCTCCTGTTCACCACCGGCGGGTCCTCTCTGGAGGTACTCGCCGGGCCGCCGGAGTACGGCAACAGTCGCCGTCGCCATGGCCGCCCTGCGGGCCTACGTGCTCAAGCTCACCCAGGTGCTCACCGGCACGGGCGTGTACGCGGCGCACGTGCCGATCTTCGCCCGGATCGGCTCCGGTGGCCCGGAAACAGGTCGTCGAAGCCTATGCGAGCCCGGGTGACCTCGTCCCGGGTGCGGCACCCTGGCAAGCATTGGGCGGGGCCTCCGCCGTCCAGCCAAGCGCATGCGTAGCCGAGCCGACCGCGATGCCTGAGGTGGAGGTGGACGGGACAACGAGGGCCACGTCCCGGTCGAGGACAAGTCGCCTGAGACACCGAGCACCTGAGACACCTCTGCAGGTCACGTAGCGCCGTCCAGTGCCGTCGCGTCCGGCAGCCGGCTGCTCCCGGATTCGATCTCCGGGAACGAAGCCGCCAGGCTCGTGCCCTGCCGTGAGTGCAGCACTACTCGGCCCGCGGCGACGGAGACCAGGGCCCGCCACCGTCCCACTTCGGCTCACCCGCCCACCCCGGCAGCAGCGCAGGGTCTGACACAGGGGCGGCGAGCATTGGTTCCGGCAGTGTCCGCGTCGTAGCCCATGCCTTCCACTCAGCCCGCTCGTCGGCAAACCGAGTGCACGTACGCACCCGACTACCGGCCCGACCATGGCAGGTCAGCGCACTACAACACCTCGCCGGGGGTTGTGTGCTGAGCTCCTGGCGCACGTCCAGGTAGCAGCGCAGCCGGACACTGGCTGCCCCGGATCCCGTGTCGTACGGTCTGATGCCGCGGTCGCCCACCGTCCGCAACGTATCTCACCGAACCCGGCGGTGTATCCGGTACGGCCGAGAGATCTGAACCCATACCGGGAATCAGGCGGCGACGAGCTGCTGCTCGCGGTCCGGCGTTTTGACCTTGGGCTTCTTGTTCGGCAGCGAGAGCCGGAAGACCTTGTGCCACGCGGAGAACACCTGCTTGGGCAGCGGGCCGGTGACGTACTCCAGCTCGTACTTCTCGAACAGCGCGCGCACCTTCACCGCGACCTCGGCGTACCGGTTGCTCGGCAGGTCCGGGAACAGGTGGTGCTCGATCTGGTGCGACAGGTTGCCGGTCATGAAGTGCATGGCCTTGCTGCCGCTGATGTTCGCCGAGCCCATCATCTGGCGCAGGTACCACTGGCCGCGCGTCTCGCCCCTGATCGATCGGCGCTCGAAGACCTGTACGCCCTCGGGGAAATGCCCGCACATGATCACCGAGTGGGTCCAGAGGTTGCGGACCAGGTTCGCGGTGAACGTGGCGGCGAGCGTGGGGAGGAACGACGGGCCCGACAGCAGCGGGTGGATCACGTAGTCCTTGAGCACCTGCTTGCGGATCTTGCGTCCCACGGCCTTGGCCCGCGCGCGGAACTCCGGGTTCTTGCGGCGGCGCTTGTGCAGGTTCTTGCCGAGCTCCAGGTCGTACGCGGCGATGCCGTACTCGAAGAAGCAGGCGTTGATGAAGTTCCACAGCGGCTGGCCGAGGTGGAACGGGTGCCACTTCTGGTCCTCGTCGACGCGCATGATGCCGTAGCCGAGGTCGTTGTCCTTGCCGATCACGTTGGTGTACGTGTGGTGCAGCTCGTTGTGCGAGTGCTTCCACTGATCGGCCGGCGAGACGTGATCCCAGTCCCAGGTGGTGGAGTGGATCTTCGGGTCCCGCATCCAGTCCCACTGGCCGTGCAGGATGTTGTGGCCGATCTCCATGTTGTCCATGATCTTCGCCACGGACAGCCCGGCGGTGCCGATCAGCCACGCGGGCGGGAAGAACGAGAACAGCAGCACGCCCCTGCTGACCAGCTCGAGCTTGCGCTGCGCCGAGATGACCTTGCGGATGTAGGCGGCGTCCTTCTCGCCGCGGCCGGCGATCACCTCGTCGCGGATCGCGTCCAGCTCGCGACCCAGCTCCTCGATCTGCTCCGCGGTCAGGTGGGCGGTGGGGTCGATGGCGGTCAAGGTGCTCCTACCGTTCGATGTCGCAGGGGCCCGCCGCGGCGGACACGCAGGTCTGGATGAGGACACCCGGCTCGGCCTCGGTGATCTCGCCGGTGCGCAGGTCGCGGACGGCGCCCGCCTTGAGCGGCGTGACGCAGCCGAAGCAGATGCCCATGCGGCACCCGGAGGGCATGAGCACGCCGGCTTCCTCGCCGATGTCCAGCAACGGCGTGGCACCGTCCGCGTCGACGGTCTTGCCGGTGGTGCTGAACGTGACCTCGCCGCCGTCGCCGGCGACGACGATGCTGGGGCGGAAGCGTTCGGTGTGCAGGCGCTCGTGGACGCCGTGCTCGCTCCAGTGCTTCTCGGCGGCGTCGAGCAGGCCCGCGGGCCCGCAGGCCCAGGTCTCGCGCTCGGCCCAGTCGGGCACGAGTGCGTCGAGACGGGCGAGGTCGAGCATGCCGTCCGTGTCGGTGTGCACCTCGGTGAGCCGCAGCTTCTTGTCCGCGGCCAGGTCGTGCAGTTCGTTGCGGAAGATCACATCTTGCGGCTGTGGCGCGCAGTGGATCATGACGACGTCGTCGAACTCGGTGTCGCGCAGCATGCCCATCACGGGCGTGATGCCGCTGCCGGCCGTCAGGTAGAGCACCTTGGCGGGCTTGGCCTGCGGCAGCACGAAGTCACCGGTCGGCTGGTCGAGCTGGATCAGCGTGCCCGGTTTGGCCCTGCGGACCAGGTGGTTACTGACCTTGCCGTCCGGGATCGCCTTCACGGTGATCGTGAAGCGGCCGTCCTGGCGGTTTGTCGGCGAGGTGAGGGAGTAGGCACGCCACAGGCGCACCCCGTCGACGTCGACCCCGATCCGCACGTACTGACCGGCTGTGTGGCCGCGCCAGCCCCGCCCCGGCCTGATCACGACAGTCGCGGCGTCACCCGTCTCGGGGTGCACGGCCTCGATGCGCCCACGCAGGTCAGCGCCCGCACGCAGCGGGCTGACCAGGTCGAGGTAGTCCGACGGCAGGAGCGGCGTCGTGACCATCTCCAGCAGTTTCCACGCCCTGCTGCGGAGGGCTGTACTCGTCATGACCCCAGCTTGCTGCGCCTCAAGGCGTAAAGTCCTGACCGCAGGACGTAAATCTGGCCGACTGAATTGTTCGCAAGGAACAAAAACATGAGCCATGCAATCCGGAGGGCCAGCGAGCTGGCCCTGGATGAGACGACCGTCACCGCACTTCGGGCCGCGCTGAAGAGCACCGCCGACGAGGTCGTCCAGGCGATCATCGACGAGGTCCCTCCCTACGCCAACGCCCTTTCGGGCCACATGGGCGCCACCATCCGCCGAGCCGTCCGCACCGCCCTGGGGCACTACCTGGACCGCGCGAGCGGGAACGCCACAGGCGGCGACGCCGGTGACGCAGCCTACGAGCTGGGCCGCGGCGAGGTGCGCGACGGCCGTTCGATGGACGCCCTGCTCAGCGCCTACCGCGTCGGCGCCCGCGTGGCCTGGCGATGCCTGGCAGCGGGTGCCGTACCCGCAGGTCTGCCCGCCGCCGAGGTCGCCAAGTTCGCCGAGCTGACCTTCGCCTACATCGACGAGCTCTCCGCCGCGAGCGCCGCGGGCCACGCCGACGAACTGGCCGCCCGGGGCCGGGACCACGAGCGCCACCTGGAACACCTGGCCCGCGACCTCCTCGCCGGCGCGAGCCCGGACGTGCTGCTGACCTCTGCTCAACGGGCCGGATGGCAGCCTCCGGTTTCGCTGACCGCGGTCCTGCTGCCCGCCGCCCAGGCCCGGCCCGCCTACCGAACGCTCGACCCGAGCACCCTCGTCCTCGACGATCTGCCGGATGCCACCGGTGTGCTGCTCGTCCCCGATGCCGACCGATCACATCTCCTGCGGCAGCTGACCGACCGCACCGCCGTGGTCGGCCCGGCCCGGCCATGGACTCGTGCGTCCGCCTCGTACGCACGAGCCGTACGCGCACGCTCCCTCTCCTCTGATATTCGCGACACCGAGGACCACCTGCCCGAGCTGGTGCTGACCGCCGACGTGGAGGCGTTCGCAGACCTGCGTACCCGAGCCCTCGCACCGTTGCGGACCTTGCCTGCCGCGACCGCACGGCGGCTGGAGGAGACGTTGCGGGCGTGGCTGCTGCACCAGGGCAGGCGGGACGAGGTGGCGGCGGCGTTGTTCGTCCATCCCCAGACAGTCCGGTACCGGATGTCGCAGCTGCGGGAGCTGTTTCCGGATCTCGCATCGCCACACCGAGTCCTTGAACTGACGCTGGCGGTCGGTCTTCGGGGCAGCTGACGCGTACTTCGACCGTCCACGACCGCGTCCGCGAGCGGTCCAGGAATCGTGCCTCGTTCTCGGTGCCATCAGCTGGCTTATGCGGCCCGGGTAACGGGGGAGCGGTATGAGCCAGCTGAGACTGGGGGTCAGAAACTGCTCTCGTATAAGTGTCTATGAGTGTCTTTTAGGTGTCACGAGTGTTGTACGATCTTGTGTATGAACCTGACGGAATGGGCACGCTCGCAGGGGATTGCCCCGCGTACCGCGTATCGCTGGTTCCGTGAGGGCACATTGCCGGTACCTGCGGAGCGCGTGGGACCGCGCACGATCCTGGTGAATATCGACGCGAACACCTCACCGTCCGTGACCGGTGGTGTAGGTCTGTATGCCCGGGTCTCCTCGCATGATCAGAAGCCGGATCTGGAGCGGCAGACCGCTCGCCTGTCGGCATGGGCGGCGAAGGCCGGGCAGGAGGTCGTGCGGATCGAGTCCGAGATCGCCTCGGGTGTGAACGGCTGCCGCGCGAAGGCGAGGCGGCTGCTGGCCGACCCGGCGGTGACCACGGTCGTGGTCGAGCACAAAGACCGCCTCGGCCGGGTGAACGTGGAGCTGATCGAGGCCGCCCTGTCCGCGACTGGTCGCCGACTCGTCGTCCTCGATGACGGCGAAGTTGAAGACGATCTGGTCCGGGACAAGGTGGAGGTGCTGACGTCGTTCTGCGCCCGCCTGTACGGCCGTCGGTCGGCGAAGAACCGGGCGAGGAAGGCTCTCGAAGCGGCGGCTGCCGATGAGTGAGCCGAAGAAGCAGCAGAAGCTCCGTACTATCGACGCGCCGTTCGTCGCGCTCGGGCCGTGCGGGGTGGCGATACGCGACCGCCTCAAGCACCTCACCGACGTGGACGACACGGTGTTGCGGCTGGTCGGTGAACACCTCGGACGCCTCGCCTCGCTGGACCTCAAGAACCGCTGCGCTGACGGCCTGGACCACAACAGCGACATGTGGGCCGCCCGCAAGCAGCACCTGACGGCCGACTCCTCGTCCCGGTGGGCCGGTTCGATCACGAAGGCCACTCACGATCAGTGGGTGCTGTCCCGCCGCTGTCAGCTCGCCCACATCCGAGGGCTTGAGGCCGGTGTGCGGATGCTGATGCACCGTCTCTCCCAGCCGATCGGGGAGAAGGGCACCAAGCGGGCACCCGGCGGATACCGCAGTCGGGGCGAGTGGTTCCACAAGTCCCGCCGTCTGGCGACCCTGGAATACCGCCTGGGCGTGGCCCGCGCCGAGCGTGAGGCCGGTGTCGTGCACGTCACGCGCGGCGGCCGGCGCCTGATCAACAACCGCCACAACCTCGAAGCCGCCCAGCTCACCGCCGAGCAGTGGCGTGAGCGGTGGGAAGCCCAACGGTGGTTCCTCTCCGCCGACGGCGAGTCCGGCAAACGCTTCGGCAACTTCTGGTCGGTGATCTGGGCCGCTATGCCCTGGAAAACGGCTTTCATGTCGTCGTGGAGGGCGCTGTCCTGGCGCGAGCTGACCCACGGGTGTGCGGCGGGCTGCAGCTGGGTGACCGGCGGGGCGGCCAGGCCGGGTCACCAGGGGCCGGGGGGCGTCATCCCCAGTAGGCGCGGCTTCTCGAACTCGGCCATGCCGAGAAGGCTCGGCGAACAGGGCCGACAGGTGTCAACGGCTGTGAGACTCGGGGTGGCCGGTCTGGGATCGGCTGCCAGGGTGGTGTCGGTCGTCCCGCCGTGTGGTGACTCTTGTCAACGGTGGCCCCCAGAAGGTGCCCTCAAATGGACTTGTCCGACGTGGTGGGAGCCGACGCCGCCCTGGCCCACCTCGGTGTCCTGATCAGGAGATTGCCCGCCGTTCACGGCGTGGCCCGTCACAGTCCTGGCCCGGAGTGACTCTTGCCCAGACCGACGCCGGCCGTCAGCGGCCGAACCGTTGGTCCCTGGACTGAAAGGCACCCGACCACCGTGACGATTGTCGCGCACAGCCACCCGTACGTCATAGGCGTAGACACCCACGCCCGCAACCATGTCTTGGCCGTCCTGTCCGCGCCCACTGGCGAACTGCTCGATACGGCTGAGTTCCCTACGAGCAAATCCGGCATGACCCGGGCGGTTGCCTGGGCCGCTCGTCGCACCGGCGGCGACCTCGCCGCACTATGGGTCATGGAATGCATCGCGACCTTCGGCGCCCAGTTCGCCCGCACCGTCGCCGAGGCCGGCTACCAGATCATCGAAGCACCTCGGACGGGGGCTCATCGCGGCAAGGGCAAGTCGGACCCGATCGACGCACGGCGCATGGCCGAGGCCGCGCTCCCGCTCGAGGAGCACGAGCTGCGCCACCCCCGCGCTGACGACGGAGAACGGGCCGCGTTGCGCGTGCTGGTGACCGCCAGAGACCAGATGACCGATGAGCGGACCGCGAACGTCAACGCGCTGACCGCGTTGGTTCGGGTCGTCGACCTCGATATCGATGGGCGTCGGGCACTGACCGGTCGACAAATTCTCGAGGTCTCCCGCTGGCGCACCCGTGAAGAGCCCGTCGCGACCATGACCGCTCGAGGGGAAGCCGTGCGCCTGGCCAAGCGCATCTTCGCGCTCGACGAGGAACTGAGCGCCAACGCGAAGTCGATGACAGCGCTGGTGCGCGCAACGCCGGCCGCAGGGCTGCTGGATAAGCCCGGGATCGGGCCCGTCACCGCAGCTGTTGTGATGACCGCCTGGTCACACCGTGGGCGGGTGCGCTCCGAAGCCGCGTTCGCCTGTCTGGCCGGCGTAAGCCCGATCCCTGCATCCTCGGGTAACACCGTCCGCCACCGGCTCAACCGCGGCGGCGATAGACGTCTGAACCGGGCCCTGCACATGGCCACGGTCAGCCGCATGATCCACGATCCCGATCCCCGCGCATACGTCGAACGCCGGCGCGCTGAAGGCCGCACCAACAAAGAGATTCGCCGAAGCCTCAAGCGCTATCTCGCACGCCAGATCTACCGTCACCTCAACACCGCCGATAGCCCACCCACCGCCTCGACTTGCGCGTCATAGGAGAGTCCATCGGGATGCCCAGGTAGGTGGCCGTGGGGTGTCCAGGTTGGTGGCCATCAGAAACCCAGACGTGTGGCCGGTGGTGTTCCCGGGGTGGGGTCAGTTCAAGGGGACCACTCCCTTCCCGGCGAGGGCCTCGGCGAGGCGATGCGAGTCCCCGGTGGTGGTCACGAGGTGAGCGTGATGCATGAGGCGGTCGGTACTCGCGCCCGCGAGGGTCTTCGGCATGATCGTGTCGAAGCCATCTGGGATGGATGTTGCTGGTCACCGCGATGGACCGGCGCTCGTAGGCGGCATCGATGATCCGGTAGAACGCCTCTGCGGCGTCCTCGTCGACCGGCAGTAGCCCGATGTCGTCGATGACGATCAAATCGGCCCGGCAGATCCGGGCGACGGTGCGAGCGGTGGACCCGTCGACCTTCGACTTCCCGATCGCGGCGCTCAGCGTCTCCAGGGTGAACCAGGAGACCCGCAGATCCTTCTCGATCGCGGCCTGGGCGAGTCCCTCGGTGAAGTGACTTTTCCCTGTGCCGCTCGGGCCGGCGATCACCAAGTTCTCTGCCCGGCCGATCCATTCCAGGGTGATCAGGGAGTTCTGGGTGGGTTCGGGGATGGTGGAATCCTCGGCCCGCCAGGAGCCCAGCGTCTTGCCGGTGGGGAAGTTCGCCGAGTGCCGTCGAAGCCGCCGGGTGGCCGCGTCACGACCGGTGACCTCCTCGGATATCAGCAGCCGCAGGACCTCGGCGGGGTCCCAGCGTTGAGCGCGGGCGGTGGCCAGGACATCAGGGGCCGCCTTGCGCATATAGGGCAGCCGCATGCGACGCAGCCAGTAGCCGGTGGGTGCTTCGGCGCCGTCGGGCCATTCGGCCAGCAGTGTGACCTCAGGCAGGACGCCGTCCCAGTGGCCGTGTGAGGCGAGGGCGGCGGCCTGGGCGAGGCGTTTGGATTTGATCCCGGCGGGCCGCACCTGCAGGGACAGGAAGTGTGAGCGCAGCGGTCCGCGGGATCCTTCCCGCCAGGTCACCTCGGTGAAGGCCTGCCGTCCGTGGCCGGCCACCAGCGCGGCCACCGGAGTCGGCCTGTCGCGGTAGCGGGGCTGCGGCTTGCGGCCGTTGCCGGACCAGGTGGGGGCCATGGGCATCGCATCATGCGGGTGGACGGTCACATCCGAGCGGATCGCCACCACGTAGTCGATGCTGCGATGTTCCAGGCCGTCGCGGAAGTCGGCGTTCTGTCCGTAGCCGGCGTCGGCCACCAAAACCGGAGGCACCAGACCCCATCCGGCCAGCTCATCGATGGTGTCCAGGGCCAGACGCCACTTCTCCCGGTGCCCGATCTCGTCGGGCATCCCGGTCTTGCGCCGGCGAACCGGATCGTGCGCCCACTCCTCAGGCACGAACAGGCGCCATTGCAGCGGACAGGACGCCGTGTCGGAGACCGCGTGCACACTCACTGCGACCTGGCAGTTGGCCTGCTTGCCCAGCGCCCCGCAGTACTGGTGGGCGACCGCCACCGACATCTTCCCGTCCTTGGGAAACGACACGTCATCGACCGCCCACGCGTCCGGACCGACCAGCGGCACCATCCGCTGCGCAATCCGCCGCCGCACCGGCAGCGGATCCCACGTCGACTGGTTCACGAACTGCTGCAGATTCTGCTCGTTGCCGTCCGGCAGCCGCTGCGCCATGGCCTGGATGGACTTGCGGCGACCGTCCACCATCAGTCCCCGCAGATAGCAGTCGCTCTTGGCCCGCTGGTCCTTGCGCGGCACCGAGGCGAACACATCAGCCACGAATAACGCCAACTTCGCCCGAGCCCGGTTCACTTCATGTGTATCCACACCTTCAGCGTTCCCCCAAACAGGACCGACAGGCAGACATAACGGAGTCCTACTAGGGCCAGACGCCGGAGAAGTCGATCTCGCGGGCCCACTCGGGATGGTCTATCAGCGGATTCCGGTTTCCCTGGATCTCCGCTATGGCCGCGTTGCGGTGCAGTTCGTACTCGGTCACCGCCTCGCTCGCGTGCCACTGCAGCAGGAGGGGCAGCCGGTCCTCGGGGAACTCCCGCGCGACGTCGCCGACCTGGCCCGGATAGCGCAGCAAGAAGTACAGGGTGGCACGGGCGACCGCGCCTTTGCCCTCCTCCGGCTCGAAGCCCACGCTCTCGCGCATCCCGCACGCTTCCCGGACCGCTTCCTCGAAGTTGGGGAAGTTGAAGTACGGGAAGTTACCGCGGAAACTGTTACAGCCGACCTCGCACGCGAACAGATGGTGCAGGTCGCCGCGCATGGGCTCCTGCTTCCCGAACCACGACTGCGGCACCACATGCTCGCAGTTGAACGGCATCGACGCCTCCAGCGCGTCGAACTCCGCCTCGAACTCGACCGGTCCTGCCGTGCTCTCCAGCAGCAGGAGCTCCTGCACGCGAGCCAGCCGGGCCTGCGCCACGGTCGCGTCGGCCCGTATGAGCTCCTCGGCGGAGAAGTCCTTGCCCGAGTAGATGCTGCGCAGCTGTCCGTCCTTGTGCAGGTCGACCCATGGATAGACCAGCCTCATCGGCTTGTATTTGGGCTGGGGCTCGTGGCTCTCCGCCAGCAGCTTCGTCAGCGCGCGGCGCAGCGCGTCACCGTCGCCGGTGCGGATGTTCGCGTAGTACGCCTCGCGCGCGGCCGCGTCCGCGACGCGGTCGTAGTAGGGGCGCTCCTGTGCGACCCGATGGTTGATCAGGGCCGCGTCGACATCCTTCTCGACCGCTGATGCGACGTCCGGCCGCCCGGCCGGCGGCACCGGTGCGAGAGCGGGTGGCGGGGCCAGGACAGCGGTTGACGAGAACGACGAGGCATCGAAGCCGATGCTGATCCGCAGGGGGAGAAGGAACTGGGTTGTGCTGTCGCCTGCCTGAGTGATTGTCCAGCCTTGGGAACCGTTGGTACCTGGTATGGAGCCGTTGGTACCCCGCGTGGCGGACTCGCCGTTGAGGGGTGCTATCGGCGGGGCGCTCGACCCGGGAGGCGGGGTGAGCCTGGCGGTGAACACCTCATCACGCAGCCGTGCGGCCTCTCCGGTCAGGGGTACCTCGTGCAGGGCCCCCAGCACGCGGCTGATACGTACCCCCTCGTTGGCCAGCCAGGCCAATTGCTGCTCGCCCATCTCGGGCCGCCACACCGCGCCGTCGACGCTCAGCGGCCGGCCCTCGGCATCGGTCTTCGGAACGGCCGAGTGATGCAGCGCGACAACTTCCCATTGGTCGTTGAAGACCGGAGAACCCGAAGAACCCTCACGGGTGTCGCACTCATAGTGCAGGAACCGCTCCAGAACGTCGACGATCTGGTTCTCGCGCAGCGCGATCTGCTTCGGCTCGCCCCTGGGATGCTGGATGATGTTGACGAACTCTCCGATCAGGACCTTTCCTTGCGTCTCGCTGAGCATCAGCCGGCCGAACAACGACAAGTCCTCTCCCTGCGCCCCACGCGGAGCCACCGCGACGAGGCTGTAGTCGAGTGCTCGGTCGGTGACGAAGAACCGGATGGGCTCCAGCTGAAATACCGCCGGCAGGAGCGGGCTGCCGTCGACGCTGTCCTGGAACGCGAAGGCGACCTTGCTGCGACTCGCATCCTGCGTGCCGCGCAACACGTGGTTGTTGGTGAGCAACAGGGAGGGGGAGACCATGAAGCCGGTTCCGTGTCCGCCTCCGGGTCCGCTGATGGTGATCCGGCCGACCGAGCGCGAGACCTGGACACCTTCCTCCAGGAACGCGACCGGGGTGAGGTTGTTGCGCCCGATCAGGCGCTCCAGCCCCAGCGCGTCACTGGTGAAGGCTTCCGGGGGCAGCTGCAGGGTGCTTCCCGCGCTGCTGGCCGGTTCCGTCCGCGTCCGCTCGATCGCCCGCGCCATGGCCCAGTCCGCACCGAGACGCGCCAGCCGCTTCTCGACCCGCTCGGGGGTGTCCGCATACAGCACGCCACGTGACTCGAGAACGGATTGGTTCCCCTCGCGCCGTTCGGAGCGATTCGCGTAGCGGGCTGCGGCCATGGTGAGTTGTGACAGGTAGTCTGATTCTCGTTCGGAAGCGAGTTCCGCCGTGGCCATGATTCGCCTCCAGCCTCTAGTGGTGGTCGCTGTTTGTGTTGATGCCGACAGACCCGATTTATTACGCGGAGGGTGGAGCGACGATTCGACATGGTCCTCCGAGACCGGCCCGACCTCCGTACTTTCGTAGTTGAGGCGGAATCGAACTGCCTCGACCTCCGGAGTGCGCCGAGCTTCAGCTTTAGCGTCCCGGCTGAAGCCGCCCGTCCACCGGCAGCAGGTCGAAGAAGTTGTGTTCGGCGGCGGGCGCGTACCGCACGATGCCCGCGAAATTGGGGACGCGGACCGTCACCTGCGCGATCGCTTCGGGCGCGGCCTCCTGCAGGGACTCGCACACCGTGCCGTGCCAGTAGCCCGCGTCGTGCAGCGCGTCGCCGGTCGGCTCCTCCACAGGCGGCGAGGAGGACAGGTTCACCGGCACGTACAGCTGCCTGACGCCCTTGTCCGCGCAGGCCTGTGCGAGCAGCCGGCCGGTGAGACCGTCGCCGCCCTTCTCGCCCGGTGCGAACTGGGCCAGCATCACCAGCAGCGGTCGCTCACCGACACACGGCCAGGACTGCGCGAACAAGCCCGGTTCGCCGCTGTCCTGCGGACCGTACCGGCCGACGGCCTCGTCCTTTTGCTCGGGGCGAACCTTTCCCTCGAAGTAGGCCCACCGCCAACCCTCGGTCCTCCCATCGGCGTTGCCCGCCAGGGCACCCTGTGCCCAGGCCTCTGCGTAATCGGGGTCGCGCACCAGCGGTGTCCGGGGTACGTCCGGTGGCGAGCTGATGGCCTCGTCATAGCCGTCCTGCCAGGCTCTGACTCCGACCGGCACGAACACACCGGGCTCCACCGGCACGGAATGGGGATTGTGCTGAGTCATGACCGGCCTCCTTCACCAACTGGGCTTGGCGACGTTGCCGTTAGGACCAGGTAGAGCTCTTCGACATCTCGAAGTGCAGATGGGGCCCCGTGGTGTTACCGGTTTCGCCGACCTGTCCGAGCTGCTTTCCGACGCTGACCTTCTGACCGGTTCTCACCTGGCGTTGTGAGAGGTGGCAGCAGGTGCATATGTGGCCGTTGTCCGCGCGCAGCCCGATCCACTGCCCATATGCGAAAATTCGCCTCCCTTTAGCGTGCCCAGCGGGTCATCGAGAGCCACATCCGCGCGTTCTGGCCGAGAAGCGGGGCGGCAGTGTCAGCAGTTCGACCTCGTTGGCCCAGGCTCCGGCCCTGGACGGTGAGGAGGGTCGGCCCTGCGACCGCGGTGGGTACTGATGGAGCCGCTGACCTCAGAGCCCCGGGTGGTTGAGAGCGATGCAAGGGGAGACGTCGACGACGAAGGTGTCGTCGGCGTCAGCCGTCTGCTCCGTGGCCGCAGAAGTTCGGCAGGCCGTGTCGTTCCGTATCGCTGTCGCCGACCACAGACACACGACCTCTTCGACGGCGCCATGGCGGCCATACCGACGTCCTTCCGTTTGCGAGGAAGACAGCCAATTCCACGCTACGGAACTGCCGTCAGCCCAGCGTCATTCCGGCGTCATTCGCGGCCGTCGGGAGGCGGGAGCATACGGGCGAACGCGGGAGAGGGCGCGACGCCCAGTTCCTCGTGCAACAGGCGCCGAAACGCGTGTCGCCGCAGCAGCGGATCAGGAGCGGGTGCCGCGGGGCAGTTTCCACAGGGTGGTGCGCAGGCTGCCCCTGGCGTGCTCCTCGGATACCTCTGGCCACAGGGTTTGGCTGCCTCTGAATGCAAGGGGGAGCCCCGACGCGAAGGCTCGAGGCCCAGGCACGAGCACATAGACGCCGAGATACCAATACGACTGTGGGCGTCTAGCCTCGATTCTTCGGTGGGGTTTGGTCGTTGAGTGGCCTGGTGGTTCGCCCGTAATGTCCCTCGCCGTGTGAGGGTGGGCCGTCGCGTCTCGCTGCGGGGTGCGCCGGGTTCCACGGACCCGGAGGCTGCTGGCCTTCCTCCTCTCGGTGTGCGTTGGGGCAAGGGGCTGGTCGTCAGGTGGCGACCGTCAGGTTGTTGATCCGCTTCCAGCTGGTCGTGAATGTCTCGGCCCAGGGCCAGGTCCGTTCGATGCGCAGGTGGCGGCGGCGTGCGTGGTGGGCGAGGCGGGCGGGCAGGTGGTAGAGGCGGAAGCGGATCGTGTCCGGCTCGGCGTCGGCGAGGTCCGCTTGGTCGTGGAGGGCCAGCAGCCGCATCCAGGCGTCGAGATCGGCGGCGAGGTTCGCGGTGAGCATCCAGCTCGCGTTCGTTTCCCAGGACTTGGACGGCAGGTTCGCCAGTCCCATCGCCTTGTTGGTGCGCACGCGGTCTTCGACCTCGGCGTGATCGCGGTGGAGGACGTCGAGGAACTGCACTTGGTGGGTGCCGGCGATGTGACCCATGTGCCGGATGTTCGTTGCAGTGATCGAGTAGCGCCAGCCGGTCTTCTGCTCAAACGCCGTCAGCTTCCCCAGGTGCCGGCGGGAGGGCTTGACGCGGCGGACGATCAGCCGCATGCCCTTGGGCCAGCCCTCACGAGTGTTCAACCCGGTCAACTCGGCGACGAAGTAGCCCTCTTGGACCTCGCCGTCCTGTCGCAGGGAGGTTTCCCAGGCGGCTTCGGGGAGGCGGGCGATGGCGCGTTCGTCCTCGGGCGTGATCGTCCAGCCGACGGTGTAGCGGACCGTGCGCCGCGTGGTGTTCAGCGCCTGAAGGCGCTTGAGCAGGCCGTGCGTGGCACCGGCGCCGTCGACCCGCACCAGGATCTTGGCCTGGGAGGAGCGGGGTATCTGCGCGAGCGCGGCATCCAGCACCCGCAGGTGATCGGCGACGGTGTTCGCGCCGGCGTTGCCCTCCCTCAGCTCCATCGCCAGGCACTCGTCGGTGTTGGCCAGCCACGCGGCCAACGGGTGGAAGCCGAAGGTGCCCTTGAACGTGCCGGCGGCGCCCTGTTTCCTGGAGGCCGCGGTGATGACCGTGGCGTCCATGTCGAGCACGATCCAGCCCTTCAGATGCCGCCCCGCGACGGTCAGATACGGGAAGCCGCCGGGCCGCAGGTGCAGCAGCGTCCAGACGTGGCGACGCACCCGCTGTCGTACCTTCGCGATCTGCGCGCGCGTCGTCTCGTCCGTCGTGGACAGCAGCCGGTGCAGCGTGGAGTCCGACACTGCCGGTCCGAACAGCGGGCCGTGGTGGAGCTGGAGTTGCTCGGCCTCCAGCAGATTCGTGGCGCCGAGCGTGATCGCGACGACGAGGCCGACGAGCGCGGTGGCCCGGTCCCGCCACGACGAGGTCGTGCCCGATGGAAGCACTCCCGCCAGTGCGTCGGTCAGGCCCACGCGGTCGGCGAGCCTGCGCAACAGCACTGCCCCGGCATGCCCGACCAGCCCTTTCCCGTCGGCCGTCACAGACAGACCGCGGTCCCACCCTGTACGCTCACTCACCAGAAAGGTGCCCTGACTCCTGCGCCGGATTCGATCTAGACACTCGCATCCTTGCAGGTCGGCGGCACCTTTCTGCCGTCAGGGCGTCAGATCGACCAATTCCGCTGAAGAGCCGGGGCTAGGCGTTGGCCTCCGCCAAGGCGGTGAGGATGCGGCGGGTCTTGTTCTCGGGATGTTCGGAGAGGGGCACCCCGCGATCCCGCACCGCATCTTTGAGCTGTCGCTGCCGGCGCTCGGCCCGCGCCGCGAGTTCCTTGACGTCGTCCTCGTCCTTTGGCTTCACACGGATCGAAGCCTCCAAGAAATCCAGACCAGCGACCGACCACGCCTCCAGGTCCGCGTCCAGGTCATCGAGTGGAACGTCGTCGAACTTCGTCGAGTGAATCGGCCCCAGCACGATCAGCCCGTCGACCCAGACGGCGGGAGCGCAGGCGTGCAGGAACTGGTCCTGCACGGCGTCGATCGCCGTGGCGGGATCGGCCCCGGGCTTCACGGCGGCCGACAGCATTCCCTGCGTGTGACCGTGCACCAGCGAGGCGGCCAGCACACGGTTGTCCCCCGACCAGTCCTCCTCGATCTTGTACGTGAAGGGCGTCGCCTCGAACGGAGCCGAGAACCGGCCGACAAGTTGCTCCCGGAGGCATGGACGCAACTTGACGGTCAGGTCGTCCGGGCCGCCCCCGATCCTGAAACGCACGATTACGCCGCTGTCCAAGAGGGGCACCCGTCCCGCGACGATGCCGGCCCGTTCCTCAGCGAACCAGATTCGACGGCTGCTCATCGCACGGCCCGACGTGCCGAGGGCTGACAGCGCCGCCGCGACGTCGCCCTCGATGTTGACCTTGATCTCGACCGGCAACAGGTTCATCGCGTTTCTCCCGCACGGGTTCCAGACGTCGTCGCCTACGTTCGTGCTGACGCTGCGGGACGGCGGCGTTGAGTGCCGCCGATTTCCCGCACCGTAGGTGAATCCCATCCGGACCTGTCAGGTGCGGCTGTGCTCGTCATTCCGTCTCACTTCAGCGTATCCAGACCACACGCGGGCTGCAGCCGGGAGGCCGGACGACCGGCCCCGACGCTTTGAAAGGTGCGCACTTCAAAGAAACTGAGTGCCCACGCACTTGGTTGGAACCGGACGGTGCGGTGTAGGCCGCTCATGCCCGTGCTCGCCGCCTGGTGGCGCTCATCGGGCCATGCGGGCATGTCGTCGGCACGGTGCATCGAGGACACCGGGTTCACGTGCCGGCGAGTCACCTCGAGGAAGCCATCACAGCATCATCGAGGCGAGGGCCATCGTGCCCGGTCGCACACGCCGCGAGTGCCGTTCGCGCTTCAACTGTGCAGTGTCCAACGGAATTCGCCAACAGCCCGGGGTGCGGAACCGTAACCACGGGCGGAGGATGGAGTGGAGGGGGACCCCGTTTCCAGGAGCAGTGTGATCTGCCGTCCACCGCGGCGTGGGGCAACATATCCGGTGACGCATTGACGTCCCTGGACTCGGCTCCATATCGAACCCTCGCTCCCGCCGTTCCGGATGGTTGATTCCGATGCCGTTTCACATCGGGAGATTCACCTCGCGGAGGCCCTGAGATGCCCGTGCTCTTCTTCGACATCGGGGCGACTTTGACGGATGCCCGCCGTGATGGGGCATGTCACGGAAGGAGCCGAGGACAGCGATCGGCCGCAGTCCAGACAGTGGCCGGGGCATCGGTGAGGGCACTTGGCGGACAGAAGCGCGCGGTCGTCGCGGACCTGGAGGGCCGCCGTGTCCTCCACCGGCCGCCGCAAGCCCGAGCGGCGCCGCGCGCCACCTCGGCATTCGGTGAGCACACCCGAAGGAACTGACAACGACGTGACCTACCCACCCGGCAACCCACAGAAGGGAAAAGTCATGGCACTGGCCCACAACGAGGCACCCACGAGCCAGGAAGGGACGACAGCACCCGCCTACTGCGCACAACCCCCGGTGACCGAACCGATTCTGCGCCCGGACCTCAGCCCCGACCGGCTCAGTGCCATAATCCTGAGCCGGACCAAGTGGGTGAACGGCACGGTACTGCGCTACTGCCTCCTCAACGAGTCCGACGGCGCCTCTGCCGAGCAGCTCGACGAGGTCCGCAAGGCCTTCCAGGACTGGAAGGACATCGGTATCGGGCTGGAGTTCCGTGAGGTGGACCGGCCCTCGGAGTCCGAAATCCGCATCGGCTTCCGTCAGGGCGACGGCTCCTGGTCCTATGTGGGCCGGGATGCGCTGGGCATCAGCACGCGCGAGCGCACGATGAACTTCGGCTGGGACCTGACCAGCCCGCACGGCAAGGCCACCGCCAGACACGAGATCGGACATGCGCTCGGCTTCGCCCACGAACACCAGAACCCGTTCGCAGGTATCGAGTGGGACGACGAGAAGGTCTACGTCACACTGGCCAGCCCTCCGAACAACTGGCCACGGGAGCAGACCTTTCACAACATCCTGCGCAAGCTCTCCATCAGCGAGGTCGAAGGATCCGACTGGGACCCGGAATCCATCATGGAGTACCCCTTCCCTCCTGGCCTGATCCTCCGACCGGAAAAGTACCACCGGGAGGGCATACCGGATCCCCTGCTCATCTCCGAGAACGACAGGACGTACATCAAACGGTGGTATCCGCCCATGGAGGACAAGCTGGCCGAACTTCACCCGTTCCAGTCGGTTGAGCTGGACCTCGCTGCCGGTGAGCAGTCGGACTTCGCCATCGTCCCTTCGGAGACGCGGATGTACGAGATCGGCACGCTCGGGGACAGCGACGTCGTCATCGTGCTGTTCGAGGAGGTCGACGGCGAACTGCGCTACTTCACAGGCGAGGACGACAGCGGCGAGGACACCAACGCCCGCCTGAAGGTCAGGCTCTTCGACGGACGTCGCTACGTGCTCCGCACCCGGCTCTACTCGGCCTGGGGCCCGGGGCAGGCCGCGCTCATGCTCTGGTGACCGCGTAGCGGAATTCCCTCCGATTCCCAGCCTTCTCACCTACGCGAGCCCGGCCAGGGCAAGGCCGCTGGCGAGTGTGTGGAGGCTGGGCACGCCGTTGTTCGGAGGGTGGCGAGCCAGTCCGGGGCAGCCCGACGGTAGTTCGGGCAACTCCATGCATGTGACGTGGTGATGCAGCACCAGAGCGAGGTTGCCAAGGCCACCGTCGTCGGCTCGACGACAGGCCCGACCACGGTCAGTGGACTGCTTCGTTGCCGGAGCGGCAGCTGAAACGGCCTCAGTCTTCGTGTCCGGCGGGCGGCAGCTTGATGCTGGCCACGCAGCCCGTGAAGGACGCGTTGGGGCAGAAGGCGTCGAAGCCCATGCCGTACCGTGCGAAGGATCCCCAGGCCGCGTTGCGGACCTCGGGGTACTGGGCTTCGGTGGCACTGCTCTTGAGGTCCTTGAGCGCCCGCAGGACGCGGAGCACCAGAGGCCCGATGTCCCCGAAGTCCCCGGGCCCGTGAAGAGGAAATCGTCGCGGTCAACGGATAGCGGGGAGCCCGGCCGTCCGCCACGGGGGTAGCGGACGGGCCGGGGCTCGTGGAGAGCTGGAGTCAGGTGGTGTATTCCAGCTCGGTCGTGGCGGCCTGGCGAACGGCCACGGTGAGCTGGTCCATGTCGAATCCTTCGAGGTACTCCAGAGCGCCTGGCGGGTCTCCCGTACGCGATCGGCGAGGTTCGGTTCGTTCAGGATGTCCTCGGGCAGAAGGATGCGGCGGAAATCCGGCTTCTCGACTGCCGATGCGATCAGCTTCTCGGCGATCCAGAGCGGAGTGCGCTCCCGGATCGCGAAGGTGAGATGGATGCTCCGCTCGTCGGAGTCCAGGGCGTGAGGGTTGTGAACCCACCCTCGCGGCAGGAGGAGCGATTGTCCTGTCTTCAGATCGACTTCCAGGTCAGGGCCGGCGGCTTCCCACTTCGGGATGAAGTCAGGGTTCCAGACTCGGAAGGACTCCTGGTACTCGCGCATGGGCGCGGGGTACTCCGGGCGCCGGAGTTGCCACCGCTTCACGCCTTCGATCTGCACGATCACGGCCATCTGCTGATCCCAGTGGTGCAGAAGACCTTGGCTCCGCGGTGGGGTCAGGAACGCGTGCAGGTAGTTGCTGTAGCCGGTCTCACGCTGGATAGCGCGGGCCGCGTCTGCCAGGAACGGGATCACGCGCTGGAGGTTGCCGAGTCGAACGGTGTAGCCGTCGCTGTAGAGCTTGCGGAGCTTGACCGGGTCAGTCCGGCCTCGCGTTCGGTGGCAGTCAGGGTGCAGTGAAGGACCGGACTTCACGAGAGCGATCTCGTCGGCGTTCACGCAGCCCGTGTCGATGTAGTGGTCGAGGAGTTCCGGCGTGATCGTGCGGTCCAGCTCCGTAGTGCCCCGCTCGTACACGCGGGGCTCATTCGGCCAGGAGGCTAGGAGGGCGGTCCCGCCCTCGTCAGGGAGTAAGAGGCTGAGCGACATTGCGTCGGCTCCTTACGACGGCGGGAGTGGGCAAGGGATGTCCGGGTGGAATCGGTTCGGGCAGGCACGACCGAGAACGAGATCAGGTTCTTTGACGGCGTGTAGTACGCCCAGCTCACATCGACGCCCCGAGGAAGAACGTCCGTGGCGTACTCCAGCTTGTTTTCGAGGCTGCTGTACGCCTGGAGCCTGTCCGCCCGGATGAAGGGCGGGTTCTCCTCGTACTCCTTCGTGAGCCAGGCGAACGCGATTCCCAGATCGGCCCAGGTGCGGTCAGCCGAGACCTGGGTCTTCTTCATCAGCCAGTGGCCGGTCATCGTGGGCGGCACGTTGCCCGTCTGGAACTCGGCGGCAGCTTCGCGGTACCGGTCGGCGTGCTCGGCCTGCTCCTGATGGCGGTCGCCTTCCTGGTGCTCGACCTGGTGACCCCGGGCAAGCTCGGCGCCATCGTCGTCGACCCGGAGCCCCACCCGGCGGTCTGGGGCTCGGCCGCCTGCAACCTGGCCGTGGCCGCGATCGTGGCCGCCTCGATCGCCTGACGCGGAGCACCCGTACACGACGAGAGCGCCGCTCCCCACAGGGAGCGGCGCTCTCGTCCTAAGCGATGGCTACGCGAGACCCAGCGCGAACACCGCGAACCCCGCCGCCAGCAGCCCCGCCACCGTCCGGCGCAGCGCCCGGCTTCCGCGCACTCCCGCTGGTGGATGCTCGAACCGGCGCGCGTACCGGGCGATGCCCACCAGCAGCGCCGCGAACACCGGCATCCATGCGACCCGCGCCGCGATCCAGCTCAGGCTGTCCGGGGCGGTCGTCAGCCCGGCCGGCCCGCCTCCGCCCACGAACGAGCCAGGTACGGCCGCGGCCAGCATGGCCGTCTGGTGCCAGCACAGGATCGTCATCGCGCACAGGTTGATCACGACCACCGGAGCCCACAGGACCGGCCGGGCCAGCAGCTTCGCCAGCCGGTCGCGCAGCAGGATCGCCGCACCCGACTGGGCCGAGGCCAGGGCAAGTACCAGCAGCGACGGCGGATGAGAGTTGGTCCGCGCGGCTCCTGGTACGCCGACCATCGACGCCGGATAGTGGAAGACCGACAGCAGCGCCGCGAACAGCAGGGTCCCGCCGGCCAGCAGCAGCCAGGCCCCGTGCCGCCCGATCCGCCGCTCGCCCCACGAAACGCCCAGCTGGTACGCGAACAGCCAGCCCGGCAGGATGTTCACCAGGGACAGCCAGGACGGTATGGAACCGGCGAGCGGCCCGTAGCGCAGGAAGTCCACCACGGCCACCGAACCGAGCAGCGGGGCCGCGGCCCAGCCGCCGAGGCGGCCCGCCGCCCGCACGCAGTACGGGGTCAGCGCGGTGATCACCACGTACACCCCGACGAACCAGAGCGGCTGGATCACCAGCGTCGCCCCGGTGCGCAGCGAGGCCTCCGGCACCCCGGCCGCGTACAGCACCGGCGCGGCCAGCGCCCATGCCGCGGTGACCCCGAGCACCGGCCGGCCCAGCCGGACGATCCGGCCCTTCAGCCACGCGCCCGCCGAACCGGGGCGGCGCCCGTAGGAGAGCGCCGAGGCGTAGCCGCCGACCAGGAAGAAGATGCCGAGCATCTGGAGCACCCAACTGGCCGGTGCCAGAGCGCCGAACGCCGACAGCGGGCTGGCGTTGTGCAGCCCGCCGTCGGAGTCGAGGGTGAACCCGCCGAGCAGCCAGTGGCCGGTCGGCACGGCGAGCAGCGCCAGGGCGCGCAGCCCGTCGACCGCCCGGTCGCGGCGGGCGGGCGTCTGGCGGTCGATCCGCTCGGCGGCTTTCCTCAGCGGGGCCACGGCGGCGGAGGCGCTCATCGGGCCTCGCCCCTCGCGATCGCGGCGAAGGCCTCCAGAGACTGGGTGCCGGGCATGAAGTAGCCGGTGTGGCCCTGGACGTCGGCGGCGGGCACCCGGCGGGCGCCGAAGCCCGCGGAGGTGGGGTCGGCCCCGTGGCCGATGTCGGCCAACCGGACGTTCGGGACGTCCGCGATCCAGTCGGAGGGGCCCCGGGCCACCCAGACGCGGGCGCCGGTGCGCAGCCCGGCCGCGGTCTCGGCGCGCATCCCGGGGGAACCGAAGGCCACGATGTCGGAGGCGTCCGTGTGACGGGCCGCCAGCCCGCAGACCACCGAGCCGTAGCTGTGGCAGAACAGCACCGGGTCGGGCGCGCCGACCGCGTCGAGCCCGGCGGTGAACCGGGCCAGGCGCGCCGCCCCGGCCGTGGCCAGCCGGCCGTCGGCCGCGTCCATGCCGACACCGACCGGGGTGGTGTAACCCGTCCACGCCACGACGGCCGCGGACCCCCCGGCCGCCTCGCGCAGCGCCCGGGCCATTCCGGCCGGGCCGGTGTTCGGCGTGCGCCGCGCGTCGTGCGTGGTGGCGTCGTTGTCCGACCCCGGCACGATCACCGAGACGCGCTCCGCGTGCTCCAGGTCCCCGAACACCTCGGCGACCTGGCCCCGGCCGCGCGGGTCGAAGGCCAGGATCCGCCGGTCCGGCGCGGCGAGGGAGGCGTACCGGGCCTCACCCGTGGCGGCGATCGCGATCCGGTTGGCCTCGTACCGCAGGGGGACTGGTGCCCCCTCCAGATTGCCGACCACCAGCGGGTGGTCACGCAGGAGTTCCCGGCACGCCGCCTCGTCGAGCCCGGCGAAGAACCGGGCCACCTCGCGCGGTGTCGCGGTCGCCGGGTCGGGCAGCGCCCGGCCGGACGCCGTAGCGGCCCGCCAGCCCGCGGTGCCGGGCGGTGGCCCGGTGACCGCCTCCTGGCTCTCGCCCGAGGCCCATCCGGCGGTCCCCCCGACGACGGCCACCGCCAGCGCGGCTGTGACCAGCGTCCTTCCGAAGCGGCGCATGCCCCTTCTCCTCTCCTCGTGACGAGGAGGAAGGTAGGAAGGAGGTGTCGGCGCGCACGTCGGACCGTGGTGCCAAGTCGGATGTCATACCCCGGTAGGGGGTGGAGGAGACGGGGGCCGGCCATCCCCGCCCAGGCCCCCCGGTCTGTCCTGCTGCGCCCCGCCGTCCGGTCGGACCGGGGTGCCCGGTCTGCCGCTCAGGCGGAGTCGCCCGGCCGGACCAGCCCCGCCTCGTAGGCGAAGATCACGGCCTGGGCCCGGTCCCGCAGGTCGAGTTTGGCCAGCACCCGTCCGATGTGGGTCTTCACCGTCTGTTCCGCCAGCACCAGATGGCCCGCGATCTCCTGGTTCGACAGTCCGCGCGCGATGAGTTCCAGTACCTCGGTCTCACGCGGGGTGAGGCCGTTCAGCCGCAGCGCCGGGTCCTTGCGCGGAGCCGGCCGCTGCTGGACGAAGTCCGCGATGAGCCGCCGGGTCACCGTGGGCGCCAGCAGTGCCTCGCCCGAGGCGACGACGCGTACCGCCGCGATCAAATCGGCCGGCGGGGCGTCCTTCAGCAGGAAACCCGAGGCGCCCGCGCGCAGCGCCTCGTACACGTAGTCGTCGATGTCGAAGGTGGTCAGCATCAGCACCTTCGGCCGGTGCACGACCCCGGGCGGGGGATCGAGGATCTCCCGGGCCGCCGTGAGTCCGTCCATCTCCGGCATCCGCACGTCCATCAGCACCACGTCGGGGTGCGTGGAGCGGGCCACCTGCACGCCCTGCCGCCCGTCGGGCGCCTCGCCCACCACGTCGATGTCGGCCTGCGCCGACAGCAGCGCGGCGAACCCCGCCCGCACCATGGCCTGGTCGTCGACGATGATCACGCGGATGGTCAACTTGCGTCCTCGGTCGGGTCGTTCAGGGGCAGGCGGGCGGCGACCCGAAAGCCGCCGTCGGGCAGCGGACCGGTGTCCAGGGTCCCGCCGGTCAACCGTACGCGTTCCCGCATCCCCACCAGACCGTGCCCCGTGCCCGAACTCTCCAGCTCCACTACGGCGTCCCGGGCCGGACCGTTGACCACGAGCACCAGCACCTCGTCCTCGTCGACCGTCACCGAGACCCGGGTGCGCGCGCCCGGCGCGTGCCGCACCACATTGGCCAGGGCCTCCTGCACGATCCGGTACGCCGACAGGTCCACCGCCGGCGGAGCCGCCCCGGCCGCACCCGCCGCCAGCGACAGCTCCACCGGCTGCCCGGCCCGTACGGTCGCCTCCACCAGCTGCTGCAGCCGGTCGATGCCCGGCTGGGGGGCCCGTTCACCCGCGCCGCCGTTCGCTCCGTCGCCGCGCAGCACGGTCAGCAGCCGCCGCATCTCGCCCAGCGATTCCCGGGCGCCGGCCGCGATCGCCGCGAACTCCTCCTGGACCGCCTCGGGCATGCCCGGCAGCCGGTACGGCGCCGAATCCGCCTGGACGGTGATCACCGACATGTGATGGGCCACCACGTCGTGCAACTCGCGGGCGATCCGGGCCCGTTCCTCCAGCAGGGTCCGCCGGGACCGCTCCGCCTCGCTGATCCTCTCCTGCTCGGCGATCCGCTGCTGGGCGTCGCCCAGACCGCGCAGCGCGCCCGTCAGCACCAGCATCACCCCGCTCAGCACGAACAGCAGGGCGGCGGAGTTCATCACGCCGTCCGGCTGGAAGAAGCCCAGCGCCGCACCGAGCGCGCCGGTCACCAGCCACACCCCGACCAGGGTCCGGATGGATTCGCGCAGCCCAAGGCAGGCCATCAGCACCAGATACCCGACGATGGTCATGGGCGGCCACGGCCAGGAGTGCCCGGCCACCTTGTCGGCACCGATCAGCAGGGCCGCGCTGGCGAAGTCCGCCGCCAGGGCGATGCCCCAGGCGGGCAGCGGCCGCACCACCGCGAGCAGCAGCGGCACTGTCTGCGCCACCCCGAGCGCGCCCGCCCAGTCGCCGTCCAGCCCGTAGTCGTTGGTCAGCACGGCGATGGTCACCGGCAGCAGCGTCACCACGAAGATGCCGACGACGACGTACGGCAGCATCCGCTGCCAGCGCTTGGCCGCCTGCCCCAGCAGGGGCTGCGCCGGCCGGGCGGGCGTGCGCAGCAGCACGGCGAGCCGGCCCAGCGCGCCGGGCACACGCGCACCGGGCGTGCCGGCCGAAGGGGCGCGGGTGCGGTCGCGTTTCCGGCCGCCCCGCCAGGTGCGGGATCTGTCGCTCATGATCGGACCAGCCTATGCCCGGCCGGCCCCCGAACCGGGGGTAAGGGTAGGCTGCTCCCCAAGCGATCACGGGGGAAGAGAGCATGGGCGGGGCAGCCGCGCTGGAGAAACTGGTGCCGGTGCACCTGGCCTTCGGCGGCGGGGTGCTGCTCGCACGCCGCAAGATCGTCCCGGCAGAGGCCTCCAAGGTCTTCTCCGACTACGCCTTCCTCTTCGCCGTCCCCTGCTACCTCTTCGGCAACATTACGCCAGTGACCTCGCGGCCCTCTTCAACTGGCGGGCGATAGGCGGCTACGCCGGGTCGGCGGCCCTCGCGGTCGCGGCCGTCGCCGTGGCGGCGCTCGTCCACGGCATCCGGGAGCCCCGGATCGTGGCGCTGCGCGTGATGGGCGGGGTCCAGGTCAACACGGCCTACTTCGCCGTCCCCGTCTTCATCACCATGTTCAGGACGGCGGCTCCGATCTTCCCGATCCTGCTGTTCCAGGTCTGCGTGCTGTCCCTGGTCGTCATCGCCCTCATGGAACTGGGCCGTGCCGGCCTGGCCGCGGGCGGTCCGGCACGACGCCTCGCCCGCGCCGTCGGAGCCTCGCTCACCACCCCCGTGGTCCTCGCCTGCAACGCGGGGATCCTGCTCAACCTGCTCGCGGTGAAGATCCCGGCCGTGGTCCTGGACGGCGCCGCCTTCGTCGGTGACAGCGCCTCGCCGGTCGCCCTGTTCGCCCTCGGCCTCCACCTCGGCGGCCTCGGTCTCGACCTGCGGGGCACCACGCGCGAGGAGCTGGCCCTCGTGGGCTTCAAGTGCCTGGCGTTCCCGCTGCTGACCTGGGCGGTGTGCGGGATGCTCTTCGGCGTCCGGGGCGAGTGGCTGGCGTACCTCGTCCTGATCGCGGCGATGCTGCCCCGAGGGCAAGATCAGCGCCAGCTGGTCCGACCAGCGAAAGAGTAGCGGAACTCCCGTCGCGCGGGTGCACTTCACTGCCCAGGACTGCGGGAGCTGCCCCGTACGCGAGAAGTGCACCAAGGCGGCGAACGGCAAGTGGGGCCGCAGTCTGACATTGCTTCCCCGGGGCCAGCAGGAGGCGTTGGAAGCGCGGCGCCGCGAGCAGCTGACCGACGAGTGGCAGCAGCGTTACAACATCCGCGCCGGCGTGGAAGGCACGATCTCCCAGGCAGTGCGGCGCACCCGCATCCGCCGGACCCGCTACACCGGCCTGCCCAAGACCCACCTCGGCCACGTCTTCGCCGCCACCGCCATCAACGTCATCCGACTCGACGCCTGGCTCACCGAAACCCCACTCGGCGAGACCAGGACCTCGCATCTGGCCCGACTTGACCTGGCCGCATAAAGGCCCCGCCCACACCCGGTTTACGGATTTCCCAACGGAGTCCTTCAGGAGGGGGAGGAAGTCAATCGCTTGTGCGCCTCGGCCGAGGCAGCGGGAACCCCGGTCACGCGAGGTCCTCCAGATCAGTGTGATTCGAGGTTCATTGAGGGTCGTTCAGGGATCAAGGAGCAATATAGTGGCAGGAGTTGGGGAGAGAGGCGCCCCGAGACCTGGCGCTCGGCTCAGGACGAGCGCAGTCTGACCTGACCAGGGAGAGGCTCAGCCGCCGAACGCTCAAATGGCGGTCAGATTGGAAGGTTCCGGCATGAACGGATCGGCCCCACGCGCCGTATCCTTACCCGATCGAGGCGCGCATTCGATCGAATTCCTCGGTCTTCATGGGGTTTGTGCACACGGGTCGTGAGTACTGCGGCCATGGGGGGATGAGAGGCAACCATGGCGGCGGCGAGTAATACGGTGCGTACAGGCACCATGCTTCCGGTGGACGCGGCGCGCTGGGCGATGTGGACGTTCGTCATCGTCAATGTGGTGATCGTCGAGGTGCTGTTCGTCAGCGCCGGTGAGGGCAAGAACGGGGTACTCACAGTCGCCAAGTTCTTCGGCCTGCACGCAGCCCTGCTGATGCTGTTCCAACTGCTGCTGGTGGCCCGGCTGCCGTGGCTGGACCGCCGTATCGGAATGGACCGGCTCACGGTGTGGCATCGCTGGGTCGGCTTCTCCTTGCTGTGGACCGTCCTCACCCACGCCACTTTGGTGTTGCTCGGCTATGCCACTCTCGACGACGCGTCCATGGGGAAGACGTTCGTCGCGCTCAGCGGGGTGCCGGCCTCCTTGCTGGGCATGCTCGCAGCGGCGATCATCGTCGTGATCGCCGTGATCTCCACGCGGGGCCTGCGGCGCCGACTGCAGTACGAGGTCTGGCATGGCCTGCACCTGCTGCTCTACGTGGCATTGGGCCTGGCATTCGTCCACCAGTTGCAGGAGACGACGACGTTCACGTCCTCCGCGTTTGCCACGGCCTACTGGTGGATCCTGTGGCTGTTCGCCTTCGGCGCTCTGCTGACCGGGCGTGTCGCCGTGCCGCTGTGGCGCAACGCCTACCACCAGTTCCGCGTCGCTGCCGTCGTGCCGGAGTCGGACAACGTGGTCTCGGTGTACGTCACCGGCCGACACCTCGACAAACTCCCTGGCCGGGCCGGCCAGTTCTGCATCTGGAGGTTCCCCGGGCACCACCACTGGTGGCTGGCCAACCCCTTCTCCCTGTCGGCGGCGCCCGGCGGCCAGGGCCTGCGCCTCACGGCGAAGGCGGCGGGCAGCGCCAGCGCCGGTCTGCGGGACGTCCTGGTAGGCAGCCGCGCCTTCGTCGAGGGACCGTACGGGGCGTTCACCTCGTTGCATCGGACCCGGCCCGGGGTTCTGCTGATCGCCGGAGGCGTGGGGATCACGCCCGTGCGGGCCATGCTGGAGGAACAGGCGACCGGCGACGTCGTTGTGCTGTACCGCGTTCGTAGCGAGGCCGATGCCGTGCTGCTCGACGAGGTGCGTCACCTAGTCGCGCTGCGGGGCGGAAGGTTGCAGCTGCTCACTGGCAGGACGGGCGAGGGCGGCGTCCCGCCGTTCGACCCGGGCAGCTTGTACCGGCTGGTCCCCGACATCACCGAACGCGACGTGTACGTCTGCGGCCCACCGGCCATGACCAGGGCCGTGCTCTCCGGCCTTCGAGACCTGCAGGTCCCCGCGAGACAGGTGCACGCCGAGCGGTTCGGCCTGGCCTGAGTTGGTGCTGGGCCCAACGTCCAGACCCACCAGGGCAACACGAGGGGGCGGGCACGGCCATTCCCGGCTGCCGCCGCACTCCAGCAGGTGCGGCGCCGCCCCTCCTTCTTGACCGGTGCTGCACCTCATCGAGAGCGAGGTTCTCTGGCGCTGCGGACATCGGCGAAGGTGAGGGAAGGGGTTGCTGGGCGCGGCAGCGCGAGGCTTGGGTGGTGCGAAGTTGGCCGTCTCCTCACCGCTCGTAGTCGGCGAGGAAACGGAGCACTCTCTCCACGTGTGGCCGTACGCGTTCGGGGACGCCGCGCTCCTCGATGACCGTGCGGTCGCTGGTGCGGTAGCCGGCTGCGATCAGCGCGGGGAGGTCCTCGGCGGGCAGTCGGGCTGTTTGAAGCGCTGGTCGAGCCAGCACACGTACAGGCTCATGGTGTGGATGGCGTCCGGCGGTGACAGGTGGTCCTTGTCTCCGTCGCCGTCGCCATCCACGGCCCAGGCCCGGAACACCGATGGCGTCCACATGGCGATGCCGTGCTCGTCGGAGGCCGGTCGGGCCGCGTTGGCGTCGAAGCCGCTTTCCGCTTTGAGTAGCGCGGCGAGCAGCGCGGGTGTGACCTCGGCGTCGGTGCAGCGCCGGGCGGCACCGACGATGACCGGCCGGAGCGCTTCGGGTACGTCGGAGTTCTGCGGGATCTCCCCGGCGGCCACGACGGGCGTACCAGTGAGGACGGCCGGCGTGCCACGCCCGCCGCGGTCTTCATCCTCGTCACTGCCGCTGCCGAACAGTGCGAACCCGGCGACGGCGACAGCGGTGGCGGTTGCGACGCCGGCAAGCGCCACGCCGGAGGCCGGCAGCAGTCGGCGTCGGCGGCGACGTGCGCCCGGAAGGTTGAGGGGCCTCGTGTTTTCCGGACAGGCATCTGACTATTGACTCACGCGACGATTCGCAACTTCTGGTACGCGGCGTGGACTTCGCGGGGAGGACGGTAACCCACCGCCGAGTGAAGGCGTTTGTGATTGTACCAGAATTCGATGTAACGGGTGATGTCCTGCCTGGCGATGTCGCGGGTCAGGTAAGTCACCCTCGAAACGCGCTCGTTCTTCAGGGCGCCGAAGAATGATTCGGCCATGGCATTGTCGAAGCAGATCCCGGTACGGCCGGCAGAACGCCGCAGGCCGAGCTCGCCCAGAACCACAGCATACTCGGCCGACATGTAGTTGCTTCCGCGGTCCGAGTGGAATATTGCGTTCCTGGCGAGTTTCCTGTTCCGTGCTGCGTTACGGATGGCTCTGGCTATGAGAGGGGTTTGAAAATGGTCGTCCATCGCGTAGCCGACAACCTCCTTCGTGCAGCAGTCGATGACGGTCGCGAGATACAGCCAGCCCTCTCCGGTGGAGATGTAGGTGATGTCCCCGACGAGTTTTTCACCCGGAGCGTCGGCGGTGAAGTTCCGGCCCACGAGGTCGGGCACGGCGGCGGGCGCGCCTCGGGTGAGGCCGAAGCGTCTGGGCTTCGGCTGGCAGGGCTCAAGTCCCAGCTCCCGCATGAGCCGGCGGACCAGCTCCGGGCCCGCGGCGTGGCCCCAGCGATGGAGCTGGGCGTGGATGCGCCGATAGCCGTAGGTGCTGTCGGAATCGTCGAATGCTTTCTTGATCAGCAGTTTCAACTCCTCGCGTCGCTGCGCCGTCGCGGATTTCGGGCGGCCCCGCCAGTCGTAGTAGCCAGATGTGGATACGCCGAGTCGTTCGCACATGAACTCGACGGGATATGCGTACTCCGTTGTGTCGAGTCGCATCTCATCGATGAACTCGTACTTGCTCGCTACCGGGGATCCTTCGCGAAGTACGCTGCGGCTTTTTTCAGGAACGCATTCTCCATCTCGACTTCACGGATACGGCGTTCAAGTTCCTTCAGGCGAGCGCGTTCATCGTGGGACAGCTCGGTACCGGCAGGAGGTTCATTCCGTTCCTTATGCTTCTTCACCCAGCCCCGGAGGGTTTCGGGGTTCATACCGAGTTCACGGCCGACCTCGGTTACGGTCTTGCTGGAAGCCAGCGCGATCCGGACGGCTTCCTCACGGAACTCAGGCGTGTACTTGCTCGGTGGTGCCACTTCGATTCCTCGTTTCCAGTTCAGACGATCCTATTGGACGCCTGTCCGGAAACTTCGGGGCATCCCAGGTCGTCCATGCGGGCGGCGAGGCTGGCGGCGGTGTGCGGGAGGCGGGCTGCGTGGTCCGGTGCCAGGCAGTCTCCGATGAGCCGGCGCCAGTCCTCCTCGAGTCCGGCATCCAGACGCAGTGGCGCGCTGCCGCGGGTGTAGGCCTGCGCGGCGAGCGAGCGGGCGCGGGCGGTGGCCCCGGAGAACGGGTGAAGGCCCCCGGTGAGCACTTGATGGGCCAGTACGCCGAAGGCCCAGATGTCGGCGGTCGGCCGGACCACCGACCCGTCGGCGCCGGTGCGCTGGGACCACCACTCGGGCGGCAGATGGTCGAGTGTGCCGAGCGGTGGCATGTGGGCGTGGGTGCCGTCGAGTTCGGTCGTGAGGCCGAAGTCGGCGAGCCAGACCTCGCCGCCTGCGCCCAGCAGCACGTTGGCGGGTTTGAGGTCGCCGTGCACCCACCCGGCGTCGTGCATGTGGGCGAGCCCGGCAACAACACCCCGTAGCAGGTGTACCGCGTCGGGGACAGGGCGGCCGGTCTCGGCGGCGTCCAGGATCTGGCGCAGGCTGGCCTCGGCACGGTCCATCACGAGTGCGATCGCACTGTCCAGCGCGGGCAGCTCCGGCACGTCGAGGGTGCACACGGCGCGGGTCCGTATGAGATGCGGATGGTCCGCCTCGGTGCTGAACCGCACCTCACGCGCCACCAGTTCACCGAGCGCGGCACGCTGGCCTGGTGCCAGAGCGCCGGTGGGCAGCACCTTCACCGCCACCGTCGGCGACGGACCGGGCCTCGTACACGGTGCCCCAGCCGCCGGAGCCGATGACCGCATCCAGCTCCCAGCCCTCGATACGGAATCCCGCCGGCAGTCGCGGCGCGGGCGCCCCCAGCGTGTCCTCCTCGTCCCCCGACGGCGCCGGCGCCCCGTTGCCGTCCCCTCCTGATGCCCCCAGTGCGTCCTCCCCGTCCCCTGACGGCAGCGCACCGCCGCCGTCTCCTGATGCCCCCAGCGGACCGCTCTCGTCCCCTGATGCCCCCAGCGCGCCGCCCCCGGCGCCTGACGGGGTCACGCTCCAGCCCTCTGCACCCCAGCCCGCCTGCGCGACGGCAGCAGCGCGAGATGCTCCTCGCGCACTAGACCGAAACGCAGAGCGAGCGAGGCCAGCCGGGCACGTTTTGCGCCTGTACGGCCGTTGCCGTCCGCCCTGGGCTCCTCGCCCACGTCCAGGCGCAGCTTCGCCAAGGCCAGATAGTCGATGTGGTAGTTCACCGCGGAACGGGTCAGACCACGGCAGCTCTCCAGCGGACGCAGCCGCTCCGCAATGTCCCCAGCCCCCGGCAGGGCCCCGTCCGACCCCTCACGGAGCCGCGGCTCGCACAACGCCACCAGCACCAGGAAATACTTGGCCGTCACATCGAGCGCGTAGGGAAGCACGGTCTGCTCACCCGCATCCGGCACGGACCGCTCGTCCAAGAAGGCGTGCTGCGGGGCGAACACCTTGAACTCCGCGGTCCCGCTCAGCGCCGGCAGCACAACCCGGGAAAACTCGAACGGGACCGGCGCCCCGAGCCTTCTCGGCGCAACGGTGATGTACTCACCGGCACCCTCGAGGTTCTCCACCACATACGCGCAGTCACAGTTGAAGTTCGACAACCGCCAGTAGTCCTCGGCCGCCTCCAGCCGCCCCGCCCGCCGGGAGATCCCGGGATCGGGCAAGACGATCGAGACGTCCCCGCTACCGGGCAGTCCCCGCCCGAAATCGGCCACATCACCCGGCCCCATGTACAGCAGCCCGGGCCCGCCCGCCCCGGCAGCGCCCGGCTGCACCGGACCGGACGGCTGGACAATGATCGTTTCCATGCCGACTCTCCCCCCGAAATGATCGCCAGGACTGCGGGCGGTACCGGTTACCGCCGGCCCGGCGTGATACGTGTACGCAACATCGCAACTCCCGGCGACGGATGGTCAGTCCAGCCCCCGGTCGGCAACGACACCGAGAGCATCACCGGTCACGGCCGCCGCCGCAACCTCCCACACCCACCGCCGGGCCATGGAACCATCCCTCCCCAGCTGACCTGCAGCAACGCAAGAGCCTGGGATACCCCGGCCGCGCCCGCACCTCCGTCAGAGCCCTACAGCGGCAGGGCGTTGCGCAGAGTGGCACGCTGGCGGGCGGGGGCCCGAGAGCTCACCGAGAGCCCGCCGGCAAGAACCACCAGCTGCCCGTCCACGGCCACCGCGCCATTCAGCACTCGTGAGAGGACCTGCCGCGCACAACACGGCGGACCTGCTGTCGCACTGGCGGGGATTCGGACGAGAGCCCAGCCGCCCGCAACGACGAAGCGCCTACCGGAGAGGGCGACGGCGATGATGCATCTGAAGACAGGGGGCATCCGATCGTGAACGGCCCTGCAGCCGACAGCCCCGCTGCACGCGGCCCTCACACACTCCGCCACGGACGGGAGAATCTGCGCCCGCGCCACACAGAGAATCCGCGTCCGAGCAACGGGGAGAATCCGACTCAGGCGTCATCTGATCCGGCCGGCCCCGTGGACCGTCCCCCGAGGCGCGAATCGTGGCGCGCGTTCCGCCATCGCCGGCAGCAGGAGCGGCCCCGCCCGCTTGGCGCGCCGCTGAACAAGAGCGCTCTCCATCCGGCCGATGCCCGCCAGCGAGCCCAACTCGCCTGCCAGGTAGTCATACAGAGCGCCGGTGTCACGGCACTGCACCATGGCGAACACCGACGCCCGGCCTGTGATGACGGCAGCGAAGGCGACTGCAGCGTGCTGTGACAGCGCCTGCGTCACCTCACCCAGCGCGGCCGGCGCCACCTCCAGCCACAACAGCGCCTCGACCGGGAAGCCGAAGTGCGACGGACTCACATCCACCTCGAAATGCAGCACCCCAGCGGCCCGCAACCCGGCGATACGGCGCCGCACGGTCGAGGCCGACCACCCGGTGGCAGCGGCCAGCCGCGCGACGTCCGCCCGGCCGTCCAGGGCCAGTTCACCCGCCAGCCGCGCCTCCGCCTCACCCCAGCCGGACACCTCGGCAACGACGTCCGGGCCCTGCGGTGACTCGGGCGCGGAGTCGAGGAGAGCCGCCTGCTCGGATGCCTCCAGCGCGCTTGTACGGCCTGCCCAGCCATCGACCCCGGCGACCGCCCGCAGTACACAGCCCGCCTCGACATCTCGAATCCCCGGGGTCCGCAGCAAGTGGTCGAAGAGTGGCCGAGCGCCCTCCGCCCCCGCGCCCGGTGTGCGGACCATGCACGTCAGCCGCGTCCCGCCGGCGAGCGGGGCGATCCACGAGGTGTCGTCCCGCTGCGCGAGCGCGGCGGTCAGCGCGTCGGTGGACTCCGGCGTGCAGTCGATGCGGACGAACCAGTCGAGCATGCCGATCTGCTGGCTGTCGACAAGCCCGACCACCCGGACCACCAGGGCCGACCGCAGCCGCTGGTAGCGACGCGCGACAGTGCGCTCCGGGACTTTGAGCACGGCGGCGATCCGGCTGAACGAGGCGCGCCCGTCGATCTGGAGTGCATGGATCAGACGACGGTCCAGCACGTCGAGCGTGACCGATTGCGTCACCAGACCCCCTCCCAACGTCCGATCATGTCCAACTCGGCGACCCTACAGCGCGCAGCGGAGCACCCGGCAGGACACTGGCGGCAACCCACCGCAGAAAGGCAGACCATGCTGACCGTCCTTCCCATCAGGTACGTGGCCGACGTCGACGCGTCCCGCAACTTCTACGCCGGCCTGGGGCTCAACGTCCGCCAAGAGCCCGGCGATGCCGTGTGGGTTCGCTTGACCGCCGCATCCGGCGCCGTCGGCATCCACGACGCCGCCGTCTCGCAGGGCCGGCCACCCGGCACCACCGAACTGGGCTTCACGACGGACGAGCCACTGGAACAGGTCGCGCAGCGCCTCGAACACAGCGGCTACCCCTACGAGCTCGTCGAGGAGAACTTCGGTCACAGCATCCGCGTCACCGACCCGGACGGGGTCGTCATACAGATCCAGAACATCGACCCCGACACCGTCCGCAGGTCGGCCGCGGCCGCGGCCGTGGCCGACGACACCGCCTGACGGGCCGGTCGCGGCAAACGCCCCGCCGACCGCCCCCGCACCTCAAGACGGGCCGTCACGACATCCACCACGGCATCCACCACGACATCCGTCACGGCAGAAAGAACCGGCATGGAACCGCTCGTCACACTCGTCGTCGTCACAGGCCTGCTGCTGCTCGCCGGGGCGCTCGGTGCCATGCGGCTCCGTCGGCCGACCAACGCCCTGCGCGGTGGCCTCGCAGCCATGTTCGCGCTCACCGCCGGCGCGCACTTCGTCGGCATGCGCGACGAACTCGTCGCCATGGTGCCGCCCGCCCTGCCGGCTCCCGGCCTGCTCGTCACCTTGACCGGCATCGCCGAATTCACCTGCGCGCTCGGATTGCTGTGGTCACGAACGGCCCGGCTCTCGGCCGGCGTGCTCAGCGCGATGCTGGTCGTCATGTTCCCGGCCAACGTGCACGCCGCCACCGGCGACGTGCCCTGGTACGACGAGCTGGGCCCCCGGACCGCCACGCAGACCGTGTTCCTGGCAGCCACCATCACCGTACTGGCCCGCCACCGCCGGCCAGCAACGGAGACCCCTGCGGTTCGCTCACTCGGCCCCCGCCCCCGCCCCCGCGACCACCGCCGGGCCGAGGCCGGAGACCGCGGCGATCCGCAATCCGGACCCGCGCCAGATCACACTCCCCGGACGTCGTCCAGTTCGGCGAGTCCGTCGTAGCAGGCGAATGCCCAAGCAATGCTCGCGCAGCCTCCAAGTAAGGAGATCACCGACGCCATCGCGGCACACATCAGCACCGGATGACATCGCCGGCACCCGTGGCTTCCCGGCCCACCTGCACCGGCCTGCCCAGGGATGCCGGCTCCTGCGGTCACACCCTTGCACGGACCGGGCCTAGGCCGTTTCCTTCGGATCATCGCGCTGACCAGATGAAGATGGCGGCGAGGTGGAGTCCGGCGAGGTAGATGGTGGCGGTCTTGTCGTAGCGGGTGGCCAGGCCGCGCCATTGCTTGAGCTTGTTGATGCAGCGTTCGACCGTGTTCCGCTGCTTGTAGGCGTCGCGGTCGGATGCAGGCGGCCTGCCGCCGTGGCTGCCGAGGCGTTTGCGGTTGGCGGCCTGGTCGGCCGGCTGCGGGATCGCAGCCCGGATCCCGCGCCGCCGCAGATGACGGCCGGTCAAGGCCCCTTCCGCAAAGCGCGCAGAGGTTGCCCCGATCCCGCCCTATTCCACGACGCGGCGGCGGAAAGGCGCGTCAGGTCGACCGAGCTCCGTGCCGTACTCTCCGCCGGTTGATCTTCGCGGGTACGCTAGCCCACTCAGTTTCAGGACCTGACGGGGTCCAACTATAGGAGAAATACATGAAGTTCAGAAACTTCCGCATGCCGAAGCTGTTCGCCGCGTTCCTCGCGGCAGTCGGCTTCGTTACGTTCACAGCGACGCCCTCAAGTGCCCACCCGACATGGCAGACGTACTCGGCAGACTCGAACTGGCAGTGCGGACCGAGCGAGCCCCTCACCATATCCACCCAGGCAGTTTCCCAGGTCTGTCTGATCTGGACGCCGAATCGGAAGAACGCTCAGGCTGTGGTGGTCGTCTCAAACCGTTCGACCAAGACGATCGAGCTGAAGGGCGGCTACTTCGACTCGTCGCTCTACGGCGCATACGACAGCGTGTCTGACCTGGACGGCGGATACTGCGGCTCCCACAAGCTCGTGGGCAAGACGGCCCGAGCGTGTTTCGGTGAGACCGTCGACCACGTCTGCAGTTTGAACCCCGTCGCGCACAGCGGAATCGTCTGGGCGAACAACGCCGACGCCGACTTCACGGCCCCGTTGCGAACTAAGCGGACCGCCGGCTGCTAGCCCGTCTCAGTCGGATCAACCGATCGTTGGTTGATGTGTGTCGCTGACTGACGCTCAGTGGGCACGCATTGAGCCGTTGCTGCCGGACCGAACGCCGAAGCGGGGTGGACGCTGGCGTGATCACCGGCAGGTGATCGACGCGATCGCGTTCAAGTACCGTACCGGGACGCTGTGGGATGGACCTACCTGAGCACTTCGGGTCCTGGAAGGGCGCTCACAACCGCCTGCGGAAGTGGGCCGCCGATGGCACCTGGGAGAAGGTCCTCACCGCCCTGCTCACCCAGGCCGACACCGAAGGCGACCTCGCCTGGGCCGTCGCGGTCGACTCCACGATCGTCCGTGCCCACCAGCACGCCGCCGGGGCTCGCCAAAAGGGGCCCCGGCCAGCGAGCCGGCCGACCATGCCCTCGGACGTTCCCGCGGCGGACTGACCACCAAAATCCATCTCGCCGCCGACAGCCGCTGCAGGCCACTCGCATTCGTTCTCACTCCTGGCCAGGCCGGTGACGCACCCGCATTCCTGCAGGTCATGGCCCGATTGCGGGTGCCCAGGCCGGTCGGCGGGCCCAGAGTCACGCCGGACGTGGTCTTGGCGGACATGGCGTACTCGTCCCGGGCGATCCGCCGTCATCTGCGGCGGCGCGGGATCCGGGCTGTGATCCCGCAGCGCGCCGACCAGGCCGCCAACCGCAAACGCCTCGGCAGCCACGGCGGCAGGCCGCCTGCATCCGACCGCGACGCCTACAAGCAGCCGCGCCGGACTCCTCCGCCCGCTGGGCCCGATTCCTCTTGCACGGCTATGGGAAGTTTTAGGGCGCATCGTTACCCTCCGCCCATGATTCCCACGGTGGTTTGGGGCACAGGCAACGTCGGACGCGCAGCCATCCGAGCTGTTGCGGCACACCCGATGCTCAGCCTGGTGGCCGTGCTGGTGTCGAACCCCGCCAAGATCGGCAAAGACGCGGGCGAACTCAGCGGACTCGACCGGCACCTGGGCGTGGCGGCCACGGACGATGTGGACAAGGTCCTCTCCGAAAACCCCCGCGCGGTCGTGTACGCGGCCTCCGGCGACGTCCGCCTGGACGGCGCCATCGACGACATCACGCGCGCGCTCCGCACCGGCGCCGTAGTCGTCACACCGTCCCTGTACGGCATGTACGACTGCACCAACGCACCGGACGAGATCCGTGACGTACTGCTCGCGGCCGTCGAGGCCGGCGGCGGCTCGCTGTTCGTGTCCGGCGTGGATCCCGGCTGGGCCAACGACATACTCCCGCTCCTGATCAGCGGACTGGGGTCCGACATCGACGCCATCCGCTGCTTGGAGATCTTCGACTACTCGACCTACGACCAGGAGGATGCAGTCCGCCACCTGATCGGCATGGGACACTCCCTGGACTACCAGCCGCTGATGCTCGCCGACGGCATCCCGACGATGATCTGGGGCGGACAACTGCGGATGATGGCACGAGCCCTGGGCGTCGAACTCGACGGCATCGAAGAGACCTTGGAGCGCCGCCCCCTCGAAACGTCCGTCGTCACCGACACGATGGGGGAGTTCGCCGCCGGCACTCAGGGAGCGGTGCGCCTTGAGGTGCAGGGTCTGGTGGAGGGCGAGCCCCGCATCATCGTCGAGCACGTCACCCGCATTCACGCCACCTGCGCCCCGGACTGGCCCGCACCACCGGACGGCGGAGCGGGCGCACACCGCGTGATCATCGAAGGGCGCCCCCGCCTCGAGGTCACAGTCGAAGCCACGGACGAGGGACACAACAGAGCCGCCGGCGGTAACGCGACAGCAGCCGGACGCCTCGTCAATGCCATCGACTGGCTCGCCGAGGCCCAACCCGGCCTCTACGACGCACTCGACATCCCGCTGCGCCCGGCGGTGGGCAAACTGGGAAAGAAGTGATCATGCACATCGACATCCCCGACGGCGCCGAGCCGATCCCGTACGTCTGGGGCGACCTGGTGCCCGAAATCGGCCATGCAGCCAGCGCCTTCTCCCTGGCCGTCTATCAGTACACGACCCTCGGGCTGCGCGAGTTCGAGGCCGCCCGCCTGCGCATCGCGCAGATCAACGGATGCCTGTTCTGTTTGGACTGGCGCACCGAACGCGACGGAGAGAAAGTCGAGAACGAGTTCCTGGACGCGGTCGCCCAGTGGCGGACCACGGACTCCTTCGACGTACGGACGCGGCTCTCCGCCGAGTACGCGGAGCGCTACGCACTTGACCATCACAGTCTGGACGGCGAGTTCTGGGACCGGATGAAGGCGCACTACAGCCAGGCGGAGATCGTGGAGTTGAGCATGAGTATCGGCTCCTGGCTGGCGTTCGGCCGCCTCAATCATGTGCTGGGGCTCGACAGTGTCTGTGTGCTGCCGTCGCCACAGGGTTCTTGACGAGGCGCGCTCAGGGCTGTGGGCCGGGGCTTGCGGCCGCGGCCCACAGTTCCGCACGGCGGACCGGCGGGACGCGGTAGCGGTCAGAAGTCCTCGGCGATGATCTTCTCGATGTTGCGCTCGGCGAGCGCGGTGATGGTGACGAAGGGATTGACGCTGACGTTGCCGGGAATCAGTGCACCGTCCGTCACGTACAGACCCGGATGCCCGTGCAGCCGGCCGTAGTTGTCAGTGGCCTTGTTGAGAACCGCCCCACCGAGCGGGTGGTACGTGAGGTGGTCGCCCCAGATCTTGTACGCGCCGAAGAGGTCTGTGCGGTAGATGGTCCCTTCCTTGGCGTTGATCTTGTCAAAGATCGTTTTCGCCATGGTGATCGACGGCTGTTTCCACGCCGTCTGCCAGTCCAACTCCACCTTCCCCGCCGACGCGTTCCACGTGAACCGACCACGGTGCGGATTGTTCGTGATCGACAGGTAGAACGACGCCCAGGTCTCGATACCGGTCGGCAGCGGCGCCACCTCGGCGAACGCACCCCCCGCGGCCCAGTTGTCGATGCCCGCCGTCGGGATCGACGACTGGAGCGCCCCGGTCGGGTCCCATAGATGATTGGCCCGGCCGCACATCACGTTGCCGTTCTCGCCCCAACCGCTGCCGACCTCATTGTTGAGCCCGGGCAGCGCACCCGTCGCCTTCAGACGGACCAGCAGCTTGCTGGTGCCGACGCTGCCCGCGGCGAAGAACACCCGTTGCGCCCGGACGGTCTTGGTGGTGGTGACGGCTCCGTTCGTGTCGAGTTGCTCCATGGTCACGGAGTAGCCGCCGGTGGCGGGCGTCACCGCAGTGACCCTGTGCAGGGGTGAGATGGTGACCCGCCCGGTCGCGCGGGCCTGCGCGAGGTAGGTCTTCGGCAGCGACTTCTTGCCGTGGTTGTTGCCGTACAGGATCTCGCCGGCCAGCGCCGACTTGGTCACCGCCCCCGCAGCCTCCTGCTTCATGTAGTCCCAGTCGTAGACGTTGGGGACGAACATGAAGCGGAAACCGGACCGCCCGGCGTGTTTGCGGCCCACGCGTGCGTACTGGTAGGCCGCGGTTGTCTCGAACCAGGCCGGGTCGATCGTGGTGACGCCGAGGGTGCTGTTCGCCCGCGGGTAGTAGAGGTCGTACATTTCATCGGCGTCGACCGACGGGAGCACGCCGGGGAAGCGGCTTCGCTCGGGTGTCACCGCCATGCCGCCGTTGACGAGGGAGCCGCCTCCGACACCGCGCCCCTGATACACCACGATGCCGCCCATTTCCTCGGCGTCCAGGATGCCCGTGTACCGCGGCACGTCCCGGTCGAGCGGGAAGCCGAGGAAGTTGCTGATGGGCTGCTTGGTCCGTGTGCGAAGCCAGAAGGACCGGTAGTCCGGGGTGGTGGTGTTGGCGAAGACCTTGCCGTCCGTCCCCGGCGTGTCCCAAGCCATGCCCATTTCCACCATGTGTACATCCACGCCGGCCTGGGCGAGCCGGAGCGCGGTGACGGACCCTCCGTACCCGGTGCCTATCACGAGTGCGCTGACCTGTGCACCGGGTTCGATCAGGCCGGGCTCCTCAGGCAGTGCGGCAGCGGCCGGCAGGTCGAATGCGCCCAGAGCGACGGCGCCGAAAATAGAACCAGTTCTACCAATGAAGCGACGGCGGGAGAGACCTCTTCCCTCCCGTGTTTCAGGTAGTTTGGAGTCCACGTAGATCCCCTTTCTCTCACGTAACAGAAACGAGTTCTACTGAAAGTCGTGAAACAAGTCACGAGAAACCTACGGGTAACTTGACTGCTGTCCTCGGGTTTCCCGCATCAGGAATAGTCCGCTAACGCACCCGCCTCTTCAGTACCGATCCAAACCCGCGGACCATGACGCTACAAAAGTGATCCCTTTTCAAATTCACCGGGCGAGCGCGACGCAGGAGACGTTCGCGGTGACCGGCCGAGGACTTGCCAGGCTCCGACCCCGGGCCGGCCGACCGCCCCTCACCGACCGGTGCTCCCACACGCCGGCGTCAGCGGCGGCACCCTCTTGGCCTTCTGCGCAGGAGGGTGGGGCGGAGGTCTCTATCGCCTTGAGCAACCCGAGCGCCGGCTACTCGCGCGGGGCGGAGCTCGGAAAGAAGCCCCGGTGACCAGGCCCCCCACCACAGACGGCAATCTGCGGGCCGAGGCGTAACGGCTGAGTGCGGAGAACCAGCAGCGGGCAGGCGTCTCCCACGCCGTGGTCGACCAGGCCATCGGCGTCCCGACCGACGTGGGCCAGATAACTGCTCCTCGGCAGCCGACGGCTGAGGGAGCCTGGTAATTCGGTCGCAGGAGGCGGTGTGGTTCTGCAGAATCCGGTTTGTGGATCGCTTGGTGGAGATCGCGGATCGGTTGACCGCCGTCAGCGGCGTTGTCGGAGTGTGTTTGGGAGGCAGCCGGGCGAGCGGCACGCACCGTCCTGACTCCGACTACGATCTGGGCCTGTACTACCGGCCGCCCCTCGACACGGATGCCCTGCGCCTGCTCGCGGCCGAGCTGACCGGCGAGCCGGTCGACGTGACTGAGCCGGGTGGTTGGGGACCGTGGGTGGACGGCGGTGCCTGGCTAACCGTCAACGGTCATCGCGTGGACTGGATCTACCGAGATCTGGAACGGGTGCGTCGAATCTGGCGGCAGTGCCAGGACGGGCAGTTCGAGGTAGGGGTCCAGCCCGGCCACCCACTGGGGTTCTATTCCCACGCCTATGCCGGTGAGGTGGCCCTCGGGCGCATCCTCGCCGATCCGAGCGGTGAGCTGCAGACTCTGCGTCAGCAGACTCACAGTTATCCGCAGCCGCTGCGCGAAGCGCTCATCGCCAACGCGCAATGGGAGGCGCCGTTCATCCTGGCCGGCGCCCGCAAGGGTGCGGCTCACGGCGACACTTTCTATGTCGCGGGTTGCATTTTCCGCGCGGTTGGGCTTCTCGCGCAGGCCCTCCACGCTCAGGCCAGGTGTTGGGTACTCAACGAGAAGGGGATGGTTCGGGCCGCGGGAGAACTTGCCGTCGGGCCGGCCGATTTCGCCGAGCGGGCCCACGAACTGTTCTCCGCGCTCGGCGCTTCCCCGGACACGCTCACTGCCGCGCTCGATGAGGCCGATCGGCTGGCTGCCGAGGTGTGTGAACAGCTGGCCTCCTGACCGCGTCCATGACGATGAGCGCACAGTCATGGACACGGCTGGTCCGTGACGGACCCGTGCGACGTCTCTGTGCCCACATCACGCGTCTGCGCCGAAGCCCTGGCTCCGGACCAACCAGAGCTGCGGCTGGGGTGTCAGTGCGCTGACGTATCCTTCCCGCTGCCGCACACCGACTGGGAGGACCAAGAGAATTGACTGGCCTGTCTGCTTTCCCGCTGCCCTTTCATGCTTCCCGTTCCATATCGTTCGCGACACCCCGAACGCTGCGGGAACTTCAGATGATGCAGTGCAGCGCCCACATTCGGGCGAAGCCGGGGTGGTTCGACAAGATGAACGATGGCGTCCCTTGTTGTGGTGTAGCCGATCAAGGTGCGGGCGTGCGCGGGCGGGTGCTCGGGGCGCACTTCTGTTGGTGCCTGCCGCTCCCTGACGCGAGGCGGGCCATCACGTAACTCTCCTTGGTGAACGCCCAGTTCAACCATGAGGAGTACGCGATGGCCCTGTCCCAGTCTGACCTGATACGGCTGCTGGAGTCACTACGCTCGTCTGATGGAATCGAGCTTGTCCGCAGTGTGGCCGAGCGGATGCTGCAGGAACTGATCGAGGCCGAGGTGAGCGCGCACATCGGTGCCGGCTGGAACGAGCACACCGCATCACGGACGGCCTTGCGCAACGGCCACCGGGACAAGACCCTGACCACGCCAGCCGGCGACCTGGACCTGGAGATTCCCAAGCTCCGGACTGGCAGCTTCTTCCCCAGCCTGCTGGAACGCCGGCGGCGTATAGATCAGGCTCTGTATGCCGTGATCATGGAGGCCTACGTTCACGAGGTCTCCACCCGCTCGGTCGATGACCTGGTCAAGGCCCTGGGCGGGGACAGCGGGATCTCGAAGAGTGAGGTCTCCCGGATCTGCGGCGAGCTCGACGAGCCGCTGACCGCGTTCCGCACCCGTCCCCTGGACCACACCAGGTTCCCCTACCTCTACCTGGACGCGACGTACTGCAAGGTGCGGGTGAACCATCAGATCGTCTCCCAGGCCGTCGTCATCGCTACCGGCATCACCGAGGACGGCGGCCGCGAGGTCCTGGGGGTCGCCGTGGGTGACAGCGAGACCGAAGCATTCCGGAGCGAGTTCCTGCGCTCGCTCCGCGCCCGCGGCCTGGGCGGCATCTGCCTCGTCATCGCAGACCACCACAGCGGACTGGTGGCCGCGATCCGCAAGGTGATGCTGGGTTCCTCCTATCAGCGGTGCCGCGTTCACTTCCTGCGCAACTGCTTCGCGCACATCCCCAAAGGTGCTGGTGAGATGGTGGCCGCGACAATCCGGACCATCTTCGCCCAGCCCGCCACGGCACTGGTGCGGACCCAGCTGGACACCGTCGCCGACATGCTCGGCGAGCAGTTCCCCAAGGTGAAAGAGACGCTCCTGGCAGCGAAGGAGGACCTGACCGCGTTCGCGGTCTTCCCACTCCAGCACTGGAAGAAGATCCAGTCCACCAACCCCCTTGAACGGCTGAACCGGGAGATCAAGCGCAGAACCGACGTCGTGCAGGTCTTCCCCAACCCCGACGCCCTCGAGCGCCTGGTCACCGCCGTGCTCTTCGAACTGCACGACGAATGGATCGCCTTCCCCCGTCGGTACCTGCCCGAAGGCAGCATGACCGAGCTCTACTCCGAGCTCCCCGAACGCACCCCCGCACTACCCCACACCACCAACAAGCCCACCGATTGATCGGCTACACCACGAAGGGGGACATGACCAGATGAACGACGCCGACATTGCCGCCAGGTGGACGCAAGAAGCGGTCGCCCAGGGCCTCACTCAAGCGCAGGTTCGTTACGTGCTTGCCGAACTCGCGCATTACGCCGCACTGCGGGACGGACGTACCGGCGTCGAGGTCTCCGCTGTCGACGGGGTGTGGCAGTCGGACGCACTGGTCAACAACGAGCTCAGATCCCGGCTGCGCGAGGCGGTTCGGGTTCTGGAACAGGTCCCTGAAACGGAACAGGACTGGCATCCCGGATCCGATGGTCAGGTGCTGGATCTGGTTCATCCCTCACTGTTCTGTCTGGTGCGCGAGGTGAGCGGCGCGCCCGAGCGGGCTTGGCAGAATCCGACGGACCGCTATTCGCGGTACGAATTTTCGGAGAAATTCCAGTGGCTGCCCACGGACGTCGACGTCAGTGACGACGGCGATGTCGCTTTCCGTTCTTACGTGAACAACGTCTACCCCGATACTCACTGCGAACTGGCCGCTGTCCTACCAGACTTGTTCGCGCGCATGCGCCCGCTGCTGGAGAACGTGCTCACCGATCTGCGTCATCCGCGGCCCCTGAGGATCGAGGCCGATCCTTACGGGTGGTACGACTCGGAGCCGGAGTACCCGGACAAGTCTGCCTACAGTGATGATGGGGCCTACCAAGAAGCGGTCCGTACTTGGGGAGAGGCCCAGGACGACTGGTGGGAAAACCGCCGCCCGGTCATCCCGGACGCCCCTACGTTCACCCCGCCCGAGTTGCCCGACGACTCGGCCCGAGTCGATCTGCGCGGCCGCCGTCTGCAGGTCATCGTCAAGCTCGCCACCATTCATCTCACGCCGGACAAGCCCGAGTACCTCGGCGGTTCCTGGCATGTCGAGGGGATGATGAACGAGCGGATCGTCTCGACCGGCATCTACTACTGGGACAGCGAGAACATCACGGAAAGCCGGCTGAGCTTCAGGGCGGCACTCGATGACCCGAGCTACGAGCAGAACGACGACAACGGACTGCGTGAGGTCTATGGCCTGGAGGACGAAGACGCACTGAACCAGATGCTGGGATCGGCATCGACCCCAGCGGGCCGCTGCCTGGCGTTCCCGAACATCCTCCAACACCGCGTCGGCTCATTCCGCCTCACGGACCCCACCCGCCCGGGACATCGCAAAATTCTCGCGTTCTTCCTGGTCGACCCGTCGGAAAGGATCGTCTCGACATCCGATGTGCCACCGCAGCAGCCATGGTCCCCGACCTCGACCATGACGCTTGAACAAGCCAAGGAGTACCGCGAACAACTCATGCGGGAACGCAAGTTTTTCGTCGACGAACACAACGAGCAGCTCTACGAACGAGAGTTCTCCCTCTGCGAGCACTAGGAGCTCCGCGGCCGGCTGCGCTCCCCGATCCGCACCGCCACCGAGCGGGCATCGGGAGCCGCACCGCCCCCCGGCCGCTTCGTCCTCTGTGTACTCGTCCCGAGGAACAAGCCTCATACCCAGTGTCAAACGAGCAGTCCGTACAGATACACCCCATAGCGGCCTACCACCGCGAGACTCTGGCTGTCCGGCCCCCATGAACACGCGGTCAGTGGCCCTTCGGTGCGCACCAAGGCCACGGTGTGGTGCCTGACGGCGTCCCAGATCCGCACGGTGCGGTCACGGCCGACAGTGGCAAGCCACGCTCCGTCCGGTGTGATCGCCATCGCCGTTACACGCTCGGTGGGATGCCCCGAAGTTTCCGGACAGGCGTCCAATAGGATCGTCTGAACTGGAAACGAGGAATCGAAGTGGCACCACCGAGCAAGTACACGCCTGAGTTCCGTGAGGAAGCCGTCCGGATCGCGCTGGCTTCCAGCAAGACCGTAACCGAGGTCGGCCGTGAACTCGGTATGAACCCCGAAACCCTCCGGGGCTGGGTGAAGAAGCATAAGGAACGGAATGAACCTCCTGCCGGTACCGAGCTGTCCCACGATGAACGCGCTCGCCTGAAGGAACTTGAACGCCGTATCCGTGAAGTCGAGATGGAGAATGCGTTCCTGAAAAAAGCCGCAGCGTACTTCGCGAAGGATCCCCGGTAGCGAGCAAGTACGAGTTCATCGATGAGATGCGACTCGACACAACGGAGTACGCATATCCCGTCGAGTTCATGTGCGAACGACTCGGCGTATCCACATCTGGCTACTACGACTGGCGGGGCCGCCCGAAATCCGCGACGGCGCAGCGACGCGAGGAGTTGAAACTGCTGATCAAGAAAGCATTCGACGATTCCGACAGCACCTACGGCTATCGGCGCATCCACGCCCAGCTCCATCGCTGGGGCCACGCCGCGGGCCCGGAGCTGGTCCGCCGGCTCATGCGGGAGCTGGGACTTGAGCCCTGCCAGCCGAAGCCCAGACGCTTCGGCCTCACCCGAGGCGCGCCCGCCGCCGTGCCCGACCTCGTGGGCCGGAACTTCACCGCCGACGCTCCGGGTGAAAAACTCGTCGGGGACATCACCTACATCTCCACCGGAGAGGGCTGGCTGTATCTCGCGACCGTCATCGACTGCTGCACGAAGGAGGTTGTCGGCTACGCGATGGACGACCATTTTCAAACCCCTCTCATAGCCAGAGCCATCCGTAACGCAGCACGGAACAGGAAACTCGCCAGGAACGCAATATTCCACTCGGACCGCGGAAGCAACTACATGTCGGCCGAGTATGCTGTGGTTCTGGGCGAGCTCGGCCTGCGGCGTTCTGCCGGCCGTACCGGGATCTGCTTCGACAATGCCATGGCCGAATCATTCTTCGGCGCCCTGAAGAACGAGCGCGTTTCGAGGGTGACTTACCTGACCCGCGACATCGCCAGGCAGGACATCACCCGTTACATCGAATTCTGGTACAATCACAAACGCCTTCACTCGGCGGTGGGTTACCGTCCTCCCCGCGAAGTCCACGCCGCGTACCAGAAGTTGCGAATCGTCGCGTGAGTCAATAGTCAGATGCCTGTCCGGAAAACACGAGGCCCCTCACGGTGTGGCCGGGCAGTGTGGCACGGCAGGTTCTGGACGCCAGATCCCAGAGCCGCACGGAGCAGTCTTCGGATGCGGTGGCGAGCCAGGATCCGTCGGGTGCCACCACTGTCGCCGTCAGACGCTTCGTGTGACCTGTCAGGCCGGCAAGGCGTGAGCCTGACGCCGGGTCCCATATCCGCAAGGAGCGGTCTTTGCTGGAAGTCGCCAACCAGGCGCCGTCCGGGGCGATCGCCATCAGATGGACCGGATCGGTGTGGTCGGTGAAAACGGTGGTGCAGGTCCTGGACACCACGTCCCACATCCGCACCGACCCGTCGTGACTGGCGGTAGCAAGCTGCGTCCCATCCGCCGTGATCGCTACTGAGTGCACTGGCCTGGTGTGTCCGGCAAGCGTCGCAAGGCAGGTTCCGGACGCCAAGTCCCAGATTCGCGCTGTGCGGTCATCACCGACGGTGGCGAGCCGCGCTCCGTCCGGTGTGACCGCTACCGACCGCAGTTGGTGGGTGTGACCGGTGAGCGTGGCTGTACGAGTTCTTGATGCAGCGTCCCAAATTCGCACCGACCCGTTGTAACTGCCGGTGGCAAGCTGCGGCCCATCCTGCCGGACCGTCAGCAGCCAGAAGGCCCTGCCGTAGCCGGAGAAGGCGCGTTGGACGACAGAGGCGGGATGATCGGGTGGAATCCATCGATTCGCCAGAAGCGGATGCTGGGAAGCATCCTGCTCACGCGCAGTGACCTGATCGCCCCAGTGTTGGTTGGGCTGGAGGCGACTGTAGAGGACACCGGCCAGCGCTCGCGCGGGATCTGTGGGCATGAGGAGGTGGCCCGCCTGGGCGAGGCTGAGGGCTGCCGCGCGAGCCCGAGGAGTGTCGATGAGGGTGAGATCACTCCAGGGTGCGGTGGGGCCACGCTGAGTCAGTCGCGTTTCGACCCAGCGTAGGTCGCCTGCCACGGCTTCCGCTTGGGCGGTGAGGTTCGCCGCGAGAAGGTGCTCTATGAGGTGGTCGAGCAGGTAGCCCTCTTGAAGGCTCCACCAAGCGCGTCCGGGATCGGGCGCAGTCGGCGCCAGTGGCCCGGCTTCGGGCAGCGTGGCAGCGACTGCGCTCACCAGACGCGCATGTAGGGCGGTGAGTGGAGCTTCGCCGAGACGGCCACGCAAGTAGTCACGGATGACGTCGTGCAGGCGGATGCGGCCGCCTTCATCAGGTTTGAGCATCAGCAACGACAAGCGCTCCATGGCGCGGCACAGAGCGCGTGACTGCCCTTCGGTGAGTCCACCTGTCTCACGCCACAGAAGTGCGACCAGGACGAGGGGGATGGCCTCATCCTCCGCGAAGACGGCGAGTTCGGCGAAACGGGCCGCACCGTCCGGGGGCAGCAAGGTGATCGCTGCCTCGATCGACGCCTGGACGGCTTGGCTGCGACGCTGGGGGTCGTCCAGGTCCCAGGCTCCTGCCGGTTCGTCCACGGCAACCGGCCCCAACACGCGTAGCTGCTGCAAGATCTGGGTTGCGGCAGCTGCGGGAGCAGCGCCGGTCGCGGTCTGCTCGGCGATCAGCCGGTTGGTCAGGTGCAGCAGGAGGGCCCACCGGCCTGTGGTCTCCAAGAGCGCGTCGATGATGTCGGCGGGGAGTGGCGGCAGTTGCCAGGCCAACACCGCACGGGCTTGGTCAGGGGACATCTCATCGACCCTGATGGGTCGGGCGCCGAGCGGTAGCAGATTGGGATTGCGGGTGGTGACCAAGCGAACGCAGCGACGACCACCGCGCAGGAACGGGGTCAGCTGCTCGTCCTCCCAGACATCATCGAGGACCAGGAGGATACGAGGCCGCTGATCGAGCAGGCGGCCCAGGTGGTCGCCGGCCAGATTCGGATCGTCGAACTCGGTGGTGTCACCTGTGATGAACAGGGTCACTTCCGCGATCTTGGCCGCCACTGCTGCCCGGCCGCGAACATCCCGGCCGATCGTGACGGTGTAGATACGGGAGCGAAAGCGCCGTCGGACTCGCTTGTGTGCGCATACCGCGGTAGCCAACGCCGTCTTTCCGAATCCGCCGGCGCCCCACAGCGACGTGGTGATTCCTACTGCGCGACCACCGAGGCATACCGCTGCCACTGCGTCGAGAGTCTCTGAGCGAGCCACGAACCAACCTGGTACCTCCGTCGGCTGTGGGGGTGGAGGGTCGTCGAGACCAGCAGATGGGCGCCCCTGCTTCCAAGTCATTGCGCCGGCGACGGCAACAGACAGGACCACCAACACGGCGACCGAGGGCCACGATTGTCGCCGCAGACTGTCCAGCAGGCCCGGCCAGTGTTGCTTTGCCGTAGCCGCGTTAGCGGCCAGCGACAACAGCGCGGCCAGCACGACGCTCGCACCGACGAGCGCCACCATCCCAATGCGTCCCCGCACGCCACACTCCCCGTGAACAGCCTCGCAGCCAGGAGACACTACCCGTACTTCCGTTCCCGAACTGGTCGATGCCGCCACGAGTACAGGGTTGTTCTTCGGTTCGAAGGCGGGCGCTTCGCCCTGCCATACCCGCCCTACGTATCCCGGCCGCCGACCAGGGATCCGTACACCACGTCGCCCCCGGACAGGGCCGCGCTCAGCGCGCTGCGCCGGTGGATGCCCAACTTGCGGTAGCAGTGCGTCAGGTGGGTCTCCACGGTACGGCGGGCCAGATGCAGCAGATCCGCGATCTCCGCGTTGGTGCGTCCCCCCACGGCCAGTTCGGCGATGCGGCGCTCGCTGGCGGTGAGCGAGGCAGCACCGGTCCGGGTCGCCGGACGACGCGCGCCGCCCGCCCGCAGCGCCTCTTCTGCCAGGTCCCGCAGTCGTATCGCGCCCAGGCGTTCGGCGAGCCCGGCCGCCTCCCGCAGGATGTCGCGGGCGCGGGACGACTCGCCCGACGCGGTCAACTGACGGCCCAGGGCCGACAACGCCGCCACGAGCTCCGGTCCTGCCGGGCCGCCACGCAGTAGGCGTACCGCCTCCTGAGTCAGCTCCAGACCCCGGTGTCCGCCGGTCGCGGTGCCGAGGACCCGCAGTGCCCGGCCCACCGTGCGGGGCGTGTTCCACACCCGGGCCAGGCGCAGCTCCTCCTCGGCCAGGGCGAGCGCCTCGCGTGGGACACCCAGGGCCAGATGGCACTCGGCGGCGGCGGTGCGCCACGGGGTGACGACCGGGCTGAACTCCTTCCGGGCCGACTGGCGGCGCCCGCACTCCAGGAAGTCGTGCAGGGCTCCTGCCAGGTCACCGTTCGCGGCGCGCAGTTCCCCGCGCGCGTACAGGCACCGGTTCAGCTCCGAGGACTCCGGCGCCGTCCGCAAGTCGATCGCTTCGGCGAGGCGTTCGGCTTCGGCGAGGCGGCCCGTCTCCACGAGTGCCGACAGCGCGTGGGCATGGGTGTGGGTCGGGCCCGCGGCGTCGGGCGGCGGCTCGGCCAGCAGGCGGGTGTAGTCGGCCCGTGCCGCGACGATGTCCATACGGGTATTGAGCAGCGCCTCGTGCATGGGGTGCAGGATGTCGGGCCGTTGCCCGGTCAGACCGCGCTCCACCAGCCGTTCGGCCTCGTCGAGTTCGTCGGCCCACAGGGCGACCACAGCGGCTGTCCCCAGCAGGTACGGCTCGGACAGCGGGTCGGCCGGTTCCGCCAGCAGACCGCGAAGGCGCAGCATCGCTTCCGTCGCCGAGCTCCGACCTGCCGTGACCGCGTATTTCACCAGGAACGCGTGACCGGCCGTGCTGATCGACTCCGGCGCGTGCTCGGCCACCTCGGCCAGCCGCTTGTAGGCCTCCTGCCGCACCAGTTGTTCCTTGTCGGACAGTTGCAAGAACGCCTGCCGCAGGATGCGCACCAGGTCGGGACGGTCGGTGAGCGCGTCGTACAGCGAGCGCAGCACCTCGACCCCCTCGCGAGTCCTGCCACGGCCGGTCAGCGCCGTCCCCAGGGCGACCGCGGCGCGCACCCGTTCCTGCGCAGGCCCGGGCAGCCGCAGCGCCTCGGTGAGCCTGAGGATCGCGGCCGAGGAGCCGGGCACCGCGTACTCCAGTGAGCCCAGATCGGTCAGCAGGCGTTGTCTGTCCTCATCGGAGAGGGGTTCGTCCAGAGCGCGGCGCAGGAAGGCCACCGCGTCCTCGATGTGCCCCTCACGCAACGCCAGTGAAGCGGCGTCCTGAAGCACCGGCAGCGTCCAGGGCGCGTCCACCACGTCGGTGAGCAGCAGTTGACGGGCGACCAGCTCGCTGCAGACACCGCGGTGCAGCATCGCCTCGGCGGTCGTCCGGTGCGCGGCACGCCGCCGGTCCTCGGGCACGCCGATGAGCACCGAGTCCCGCAGGAGCGGATGGGCGTAGCGGGCGCGGCCCATGCCGTCGGGGCGCAGCAGTCCGAGGCCGGTCATCGCGGTGATCCAGCCCGCGACCCGGGCCGGGTCGGCGCCGGAGAGTTCAGCGAGGAGTGACGGGATGTGGAGGACGGGGACCCCTGGGCTGAGGGCGGGCCCGTGGTCCCAGCCCTCGTCCAGGATCGCCAGCGTCCGCGCCACCTCCGCGGTACCCGGCCCGGCACAGTCGAGCCACCATTGCACGGCCGCCGGAAACCCACCCGAGTACAGCGCCGCCGAGGTGTCCGGCACGACCTGGTGTGTGCCGTCGGAGAGGTCGTCCAACAGGGCCCGCAGCAGCAGGGGATTGCCCGCGCCGGCCCGTACGCAGTCCTCGATCCAGGAGTCGTCGGCGTCAGCGAAGGCCGAACGGACCTCTGTCGCCGCCGACTTGTCGGACAGCGGGGTCAGAGTGTGGGTGGTGACCAGGGCGGGGGAGAGGCTGTGGGCGAGGCCCGGTGCGGGCGGGTCGACGTCGTACTGGCTGCGCTCGGTGGCCGCCAGGACGATCGGCAGCTGGTCCATGAGCCGTGCGGACTCCACCAGCCAGCGGCGGGACGCCGGGTCAGCCAGGTGCACATCGTCCACGGTGACCAGCAGCGGCGACTGCTCCGCGTAAGAGCGCAGCACCCGTCGCAACTCGGCGCCGATCGCCCGTTCATCGCCGTCCCAAGCCGGAACGGCGAACTCGGATGCAGGGCACAGCAATTGCCGGACTGCGGCGAAGGGGATCTCGGAGTCGCCGGCGGAGCAGCGAGCGCGCAGCACCTGCATGCCGTGGGCGGCGGCGTCCTCGGCGGCGGCCTCCAGGACCGTGGTGCGGCCCGTGCCGGTCGCGCCGCGCACCAGAACCAGACGACCGGTGCCCGCATGAGCGCGGTCGGTCGCGGCGGCCAGCAGCTGTGCTGCTTCCCGTAGTGCACATGCCGGTCGGGACATCCCTGCCTCCTCGTGCGGACGTGAGCGCCCTCACTCACGAGGACGGAGTGCGCCGCACATCGGTGGCGTGACCCCCACCGTGAGAAGAACCACCATGATCGCGCAGCCGTGCGAAGGAACCGGGATGCCGCTTCCGCCATCACGTTCCCACTGTCGTGGTACCGGGCCGGACGATCTCGTGGTCCGTGTCGTGGTGCTCCACGATTGCGCTGGTCACGAGGGTCACATGAGGGTGAACAGCCTCCGCCCGCCTCTGACCCCACAGAAGTGGCGCGGTCGCGGACAGGAGACAGGGTGCTCAACTCAATCCGGATGACACACACCGGTACGGCGGACGTCGGCGCCGTGCCGTCGGCTCAGGTCCCCGTGGCGGAGCCCGCCCGCCTGGTGAAACGGCGTCAGCCGACGTGCTGGTTACGTCTGCCGTACCACGTGACGGCGTGGACGAAGCGCCCCGAGGACGAACACCGTCTCGCCTTCGCGGTGTTGGTCGAGCGGGAACCGGAAGTACGTCCACCCGCCGCGCCACCGAAGGCGAAACCTGGCGCCAGGCCAATGGCGGAGATCGTCATGTTTGTGTCCTTGCTGCCAAATGGCACGGCGGGCCAGGATGATCAGGTGACTCAACGGCGCGTCGTCTTTCTTGTCTATCCGCGGTTTCAGGTACTGGACCTGGCGGGACCGCATGAGGTGTTCGCGCAGACGCAACGGTGGGTGCCCGAGGACGAGGCCTATGCCCTGGAGATCGTCGCAGGCCGGGCCGGAGCGGTGCCCGCCTGTCACGGGATCGACGTTACTGCCGGCAACAGCGTCCAGCAGTGCCAGGGACCGCTGGACACACTGGTGGTCGTCGGTGGACCGGGCGATCGGGAGGTGGTGGATGATGAAGAGCTTGTCGGCTGGCTCAGGGCCGCGGCCGGGAGGGCCAGGCGGGTCGCCTCGGTGTGTACGGGCGCGTTCCTGCTCGCGCGAGCAGGACTGCTCGACGGACGGCGCGCGGTGACACACTGGGCGGCCTGCGAGCGGCTGGCCCGCGACCACCCGGACGTCACGGTCACCCCGGACCAGATCTTCGTACACGACGGGGCGGTGTGGACCTCCGCCGGAATCACGGCGGGGATGGACCTGGCACTCGCCATGGTCGAGGAGGACCACGGGCCCGAGGTCTCCCGGGCCGTCGCACGGATGCTGGTGATGTTCGTCCAACGCTCGGGCGGACAAGCCCAGTTCAGCACCCAGCTCGCGGCGCAGCGGCCCACGCGTGAGCCCCTGCGGGACGTACAGGCATGGGTCACCGACCACCTCGCCGACGACCTGACCGTCCGGGTGCTCGCCGAACGGGCCAACATGAGTGAGCGCAACTTCACCCGGGTCTTCCGCGCCGAGACCGGACTCACCCCGGCCGCCTACGTGGAGACCGTCCGTGTCGAGGCTGCCCGGGCTCTACTGGAGACGACGGACACCACCATCGACGCGATTGCTCGAGCCTGCGGCTTCGGCTGCGCCGAGACCCTGCACCGCCGCTTCAAGCGGACCCTGGGCGTCACACCGGGCCAGTATCGCCACCACTTTTCCAGAGCAGGGTGAAGTAGCGGCCGGCCTGCCCGTCGCGGTGCGAAGACCGAGTGCCACCGGCATGTCTCCTTGAGCGCCTGCGCGCACCGCGGATTGTGGAGCGACGCCAGCCCTGCGCCGACCGGACGCCGACCTGGCCGTGGGACTGCACTTCCACACCCGGACCTGGCACGGACAGCGCATGCAGCGCACGTGCCGGTCAGCGACGCGGTACACCACGACCTCGGTCTCTCCAGCCGGGCACACCGCACCCTCCTTCCCACCGAGCTCTTGAAGGCGCTTGGCGACGCGGCCAACGGTTACGGCTGAGTAGCCAGGTCGGTATGAGTTCCGTCCAACTTTGCAAGCCGGCCTACATCGCCTGGCTGATACCACAGAAGCAGGTCATGCATGGCAGTCTCGTTAGACCACGACGGCAGCGGCGTAGCGGCAGCTCCTTTTCGGGTGCTCGGGCCACTTGAGGTGAGCGGCGAGCTGGGGGCCGTAGCCGTGGCCCCGGGGCGTCAAGAGATCGTCCTCGGGGCACTGGTGCTCGAACTGAACCGGGTGGTGGAGACGACCCGTCTGGTGGATGTCATCTGGGCTCACGATCCGCCGAAGACCGCACGCGCCCAAGTGCAGATCTGCATCTCCAGGCTCCGCAAGGCGCTTTCGGACGGGGGAGTCGACGCCACCATCGAGACCCGCGCTTGCGGGTACATCTTGAATGCGCCGGAGGATGCGACCGACGTCGGCACTTTCCGTCGCCTGGTGGCAGAAGCGCAGACGCTGGCCCGTGATGGTCTGAAGATGCCTGCGGTGGAAACGCTTCGCTCGGCGATAGGCCTGTGGCGGGGGCGGTGCCTGGCCGGTGTACCCAGCGAAGTCCTGGCCGGTACGGCAGCGCAGTGGGACGAGAGCCGCCTGGAAGCGGTGGAGACCTGCATGCGGCTGCTGCTGGAGCTGGGCCGTCACGAGCACCTGGTCTGCGAGCTGATGCAGCTTGTCGCCGACCATCCTCTGCGTGAGCGGCTGCGGGGGCACCTCATGGTGGCGTTGTACCGTTCGGGCCGGCAGGCGGAGGCGCTGGATGCCTACCACCAGGGCCGCGTGATGCTCACCGAGGAACTGGGCCTGGACCCGGGAAGGGAACTACGAGACCTGGCGCAGGCAATCCTGACCGACGACGCTGAGCTGGCACTGGCCGAACCGGCCGAACCGGCACCGGCCGAACCGGCACCGGTCGAACCGGCACCGGCCGAAGTGGCCGACATGGCCGACGCGGCCGAACCACGGTCTCTCGTGGCGACGCCGCTCTCCGAGGCGGCGCAGGAGCGCAGTGCCGATCCCGACACGGTCGTCACCCCAAGGCAACTTCCCGCCGACATCGGCGACCTCGTAGCCGACGACACCATCGTTTCAGCGGTCTGCGACGCCGTCACCGAGGGACAGGAAATGGGGCACCTGAACGTGGTCCTGGTGCTTGGCAGACCTGGTGTCGGCAAAAGCACGTTGGCCAGGCACGTGGCGCACCGAGTCGCAGCCGAGTACTTCCCGGACGGACAGCTCTACTGCGACCTCCGTGGGCCGGGCGGACAACCGGTGGGTCCCGCCGAGGCGTTGGGGCGGTTTCTACGAGCGCTGGGCGTGCCGGGCCATGCCATACCCGATGCGCTTGATGAGCGCGCGGAGATGTACCGCAGTCTGCTGGCCGATCGCCGGATCCTGGTGTTGCTGGACGACACGGTGAGCGAGTCGCAGGTGATGCCCCTGCTGCCCGGTACCAGCAGCAGCGGCGTGCTGGTCACCAGCCGTGGCCAGCTCACGGCGTTGCCGGGGACAAGCCGGTTCGACTTGGAGCCGTTGAGCTCGGAACAGGCCGTCCAGCTCCTGGGGCGGATCATTGGAGAGAGCCGTGTGGAGAGCGAGTGGGAGGCAGCGCGGGCCCTCATTCACTTGGTGGGCGGGCTGCCCCTCGCACTGCGTATCATCGGCGCGCGCCTGGCCGCGCGCCCGCACTGGTCACTGACCTCCATGTGGCACCGGCTTGAGAACGAGCAGCGCTGGTTGGACGAGCTGACACACGGCGAGCTGTCGATCCGGGCAAGTCTTTCGCTCAGCTACGACGGCCTGGCGGCGGCCGACCGTCGCCTGTTGTGCCTGCTCAGCCTGGCCGACGGGACGGAGATTCCGAGCTGGCTGGGTGCCGCACTCATCGACGACCGCACGCAGCACCCCACTGACCTGCTGGAACCGCTCATCGACATGCGGCTCCTCGACATCACCACCATGGACCAGGGCGGGGGATTCCGATACGGACTGTCGCAGATCGTACGGATGTTCGCGCGCGAACGGCTGCCCACGGAGATTCCCGAGGCAGAACGCGCCGGAGCGGTGCGGCGTATGGTCGGCGGCTGGATGGCGCTCACGGAGACGGCGCACAAAGAGATCTACGGCGGTACGCACACCATCGTGGCGGGTCGGGGCGAACGGTGGCATCCGCCGGAGGACCAAGTGCAGCGGTGCCGCCGCGACCCGCTCGGGTGGCTGGAGAGCGAGCAGAACAACCTCGTGAACGCCGTCGAGTTGGCGGCCCGGCCCGGGCTCGACGAGTTGTGCTGGGAGCTGGCCACGACTCTGGTGACGCTCTTCGAGGCCCGTGGCCGTCCCGACCTCTGGGAGCGCACACATCTGGTGGCGCTGACCGCGGTACAGGAGGCCGGCAACGAACGGGGCCAGGCAGCGGTACTCGGCTCGTTGGGGACCCTGCACCTTTACCGGGGCGAGCATGAGGCAGCAGGCCCTTACCTCACCTCCGCTCTGGAGATCTTCGAGCGGGTTGGTGACGTGCGTGGTCAGGCGCTCTGCCTGCGTGACCTGGCGCGCACCGAGCGGCGCCACGGTGACGACGATCGGGCACTGGTCCTCTACGGGAGCGCCGAGCGCAACTTCGTGCGGGCGCACGACGCCATCGGCCGGGCGTACGTGCTCGGCGAGATGGCACACATCATGATGCGGCGTGCGGACTTCGCCCGAACCCGTTCATATCTCGACGAGGCTCTTGGGATCTGCCGCGCAGCCGGCTTCGACCGGGGCCAGGCCCTCGCACTGCGACGGCTGGGTCAAATGCTGATGTACCAGCAGCGGTACGAGGCGGCGGAACGAACCCTGCTCGAGGTCCTCGCCATGGTCGCGGCGAGCGGCGACCTGGTCGGAGAGGGGTACGTGCTGCACGATCTCGGCCGGGTCAATGCCCACCTGCGCCGCATGGAACAGGCCGTCCAGTACTACTCGCGATCGGCCAGGATTCGGGAGCGCATTCTGGACCACAGCGGGGCCGCGGCGGTTCGGGCCGACATCGTTGTCGCCCTCGGTAGCGCGACAGGGTCAATGCGTGAGCGAGATCTGTCCGGGTTCGCCAGGTGAGGCCGAGGGCCCTGTAGGTGCCGGTGGTAGTGGCGGACGGTGGCCGCGATGCTGGTCCGGCCGGCCTGGCGCAAGACGATGATGGCGAGGTTGCGCAGGGAGGCCATGGGCCGGGGCAGGGTGCCGGTGCGGCAACCGGTTGCCGCGGCTGTCCTGGTCCGCGAGCCGCGCACCACCTTGCCGTCGACCGCGATGACCTGCCGCGCTGACCGATTCCCCTCCGGCGACCGTGCGGGCGCGGCTCTGGCCGGCAGGGACGCTCCCGTACCTCTGCGTCGACACGGTCCAGCAGACGCCGTGCGGTGGCCGCGTACGGCACCGGCGGCAGCCCGGACGGGTCAAGGCGGAAGTCGAGGACGTCCAGCACCTGTTGTGGGGCATCCGTGATCCGTTGGCTGATCGCGATGAGTGAGCGGGCCCCGGTCAGTACCGCCGCGATGGCCGCGCACAACAACGCGAGAGCAGGATATGTGCGGCCTCGCGCATCGGACGTGCGCTGATTCCTGATCCATGTCGGCGATCCCCGCATGGGTTTCGACAACCACATGCTCACCGGCACCGTGCCTGCTCTGCTGTCCGGGTTGCCTCTGATCACACCGGACGTGACGTCACGTCACGCATGAACCCGGCGAACGGGTGCTTCGGCGGCCGGCGTCATGGCGACCGGGCCGTGCTTCACGCCGTGTTCCCTCCCTTCGTCACCTGCGTCAGGGCGTTGCTGAAGCCGGCGTGAACCAGGTGCTTATCGCGGTCCCATGCTCACGCTATCGCCGCCTTATCCCGGCCCCGTCCCGCCGTGGATGCGCTGTGATGCCGGGCCGATAGGGCGACACCGGAGATTGGGTCCTGCCGACCTCGGCGCCCCTTCGGGGGGATGGCCCTCAAGGAGTGGTTCGCATGACCGTAGCGACCCGGGACGCAGTGACGCCCGCCGCGTTCGGCGTCCCGGAAACCGAATCGCAGCGCAGCAAAAAGGAACCCGCGGCAGCAGCGGTAGACCATGTCAGGGATTTCCTACGGAAGGGGAAGGAACCGGGGCGTGCACTCCAGGGCCTCTCCTCGACCGTGGCTCAGGGGAAGGTGCACGGTCGATGACGATGGACGCGGAGTTCTACTCCCGGGTGGCCGAGCGGTTCGGCGGGTACTTCAGCGATGCGCGGAGCACCGACGTATTCGCCGACGGCCGCCCGGACGCCGTCTTCGATGAACTGGTGAATGCCCTGGGAACGTCGGACGCCCGACTGCTGGATGTCGGCTGCGCCGACGGGCGTAGTTTGTTGCGAATCTCTCGTGCGTACGGCGCCGTAACCGGGATAGATCTGTCGCCGTCGATGCTGGAATGCGCCGCGCGCCATCTAGCGGAGTCAGGTCTGTCGCATGTCACGTTCGAGCTGTGCGATGCCACCCACACGGGCCTGCCTGATGAGTACGCTGATGTGGTCACTTCCCGTCGCGGCCCGCTGATAGCCGGTGAGTTCGAGCGGGTGCTGCGCCCGGGTGGGTTCGTGGTGTACATGGGGATCGGCGAGCAGGATGCTCGCGAGCTGAAGGAAACGTTCGGCCGCGGCCAGAACTTCGACAGCTGGAACGCCAAGCCCCTGTCGGAGGAGATTGCTCAAGAACTCTCCGACGCGGGCTTCATTGTGACGCGAAATCAAGCGTTCCGTTTCGAGGAGTTCTACCACTCCGCGAGCGATCTGGATACTTTTCTGCATCAAGTGCCGATCGTCGACAACTACGATTCCGAGGCGGACAAGAAGGCATTCGATGGATATGTCGCCGCGGTGACCGCCAGTCAGGGCATCCGGCTGAGCCGGCATTGGTTCGTAGTGCAGGCGCAGAAGCCGGCTCGCGTCGAGTCGTCCCACTCATAGGAACGGTGCACCATGACGCAGGATCTCGTAGTCAACGAAATCTTCGGTCCGACGGTTCAGGGCGAGGGTCAGTCCCTGGGACGCAGGTGCGCGTTCCTGAGACTCGGTGGGTGCAACCTGTCGTGCTCGTGGTGCGATACCCCATACACGTGGGACTGGACCGGTGCCGGGGACAGCGGGGTCGCCCACGATCCGCGCAAGGAGCTGCACCGCCGCCCCGTCGAAGACGTCGTCGCAGAATTGCTCGAATTCAACACCGGCCTGATCGTGATCTCCGGTGGTGAGCCCTTGGGGCAACAGGAGCGGCTGATTCCCTTGGTGGCAGCGCTGACCGAACGCGGTAGAGAGATTGAGATCGAGACGAACGGGACGCACGCTGCGCACCCTGAACTCATCGCCGCCGGCGTCAGGTTCAATGTCTCGCCGAAGCTTTCGCACTCCGGTGACACCCTGCAGCGCAGGATCGTCCCTGATGCACTGACAAGCCTCTCGGCACTGCCTGGAAGCACGTTCAAGTTCGTCTGCCAGAACATTCGCGATCTCGACGAGGTGGCGGAGATAGTCGCTTCCTTCAACCTGTCCTCGGTGTGGATCATGCCGATCGGGCGTACCGCCGACGATGTCACAAAACACATGGGCGAGTTGGCCGATGCAGTGGTGGAGCGCGGCTGGAATCTGACAACCAGACTGCACACCCTGCTATGGGGCGACAAGCGTGCCGTTTGAGTAACGGGAAATGCAAGAAGAGGGGATGTACATCGATGGCATTTCGCATCACGAAGAAATTTGAATTCTCGGCCAGTCACCAGCTCTCTGGTCTCGCTCCTGAACACCAGTGTGCCCGGATGCACGGGCACAACTATGTGATCGAGTTGGAGCTTGAAGCGGATGACAAGAGTCTGTTGCCCGTAGGCTTCGTTCGAGACTACGGAGATTTGTCCGCATTCAAGACCTGGCTCGACAAACACCTTGATCATCGGCATCTGAACGATGTGATGGACGAAAATCCGACGGCTGAGAATATGGCGGTCTGGGTCTACAAGACATGGTCGTTGGAGTTCTCTGAGTTGACCTGCGTGCGCGTCTCAGAAACTCCCAAAACTTGGGCCGAGTACCGGCCGTGAGGTCCGAAACTTCAGTGCCCGGACGAAAGGTGGCCGCATGTCGGTGACGAAAATGGACCTTGGTGGTGACGCCTCGGCGTCGACGACGACTACTGAGGATCCGCTGGTCGAGCTCGCCCGCCAACTGCTGAAGGAGATCGGCGAGGACCCGAATCGCGATGGTCTGCGCGACACACCTGCGCGGTTCGCCCGCTGGTGGCGCGAGTTCATCAACTACGACCCGGGTTCGCTGGGAACGCTTTTCGAGTCCGTCGGCACGAGCCAGCTGGTGGTCGTCTCGGACATTCGAGTCTGGTCGCTCTGTGAACATCATCTTCTACCGTTCAACTGCTCTGTGACCATCGCGTACCGCCCGACGGGGCAACTGCTCGGTCTGTCGAAGTTCGCCAGGGTCGCCCATCAGTACGCGCACAAGCTGCAGGTCCAGGAGCGTCTCGTGGACCAGATCGCGCTCGAGATCAGCACCCTCAGCGGCACCCCGGACGTGGCGGTCATAGCGAAGGGCGAGCACCTCTGCATGTCGATGCGCGGCATCAAGGCTGCTGCGCAGATGACATCGACCGCATACCGCGGGGAGTTCGGCACGGATGCCGGGCTTCGGAGCGAGCTGTTCGACTTGCTCCGGGCGTGACCAGCTGTCCGACTCCGAAAGCGAAAGCAGTGAGCGATCGCGAACCCTGGCCCTGCCGGGTGCCCGCGGAGCCGTCACGGTCCTACTGCGGTGACTGGTCGAGCGCGGCCGACGGGGTCGACACACCTGCGAATCCGGTCCGCTCGACATGAAAGGACAACGATGGACGTAAATGATTCTTCGACGCCTGCGGAAGCGGTTCGGCTGCTCCCCGTGCTGGACGCCGACCGGCTGGTGGCCGACCTCATGACTGCGCGTGACCACCTGTGGGATGAGCAGAGCTCGTACACCAACGGGCGAGTGTCCAGGTGGGCCGGACAGGACTGGCGCTGCCTCTCGGTGCGCAGCCCCGGTGGTGACAAGACACGTACCGACCCGGGGGGCCCAGGCGGAGTGGAGTTCGCCGACACCGAGTGGCTGGACCACATGCCGTACGTGCGGGAGGTCCTGCGCTCGATTCCCGGGCCCCTCTACGCAGCCCGGTTCATGGATCTTGGACCCGGCGTCGTCGGATACCGCCATTCCGATCCCAAGTTCGCCCCGGACTGGGGTATGGCCCGGCTGCACATCCCGGTCATCACCCACGAGGAAGCCTCGCTGGACCTGGACGGAGGGATCTATCGCTGGCAGCCCGGTGAGTTCTGGTTCGGCGACTTCAGCCGCAAGCACCAGATCCAGAACCTCGGTCCCGAGCATCGGGTGCATCTCGTCGTGGATGTGCTCGTCACACCGGAGCTCGCACAGCTGTTCCCGGCTGACTGGGCCGACTACTTCAACGGCTCGGATGTGCTCTACAACCGTCCGGCGGTGGCCACGACCGACCGAGAGCGGGAAGCTGCGCGGTGCACGTTCGACGCGCCGGCACACCTGCTGGAGATAGAGGTGTTCGGGTCGCTCACCGGCCCGCAGTCGCAGGCCACCTTCAGCATCGTGGACACCGGCACGGGCCTTGCCATTCGATCTCCCCAGGGCCACCTCTTCCCGTTGGTGGCCCTCGGCGGACACGAGTACCGCCTGGTTGGGTGGAGCGAGGAGCGGACCGTCACCACGAGGCTGGACGGTCCGCGGCCCGAAGTCGAACTGACCTACCGCAAGGGCCACCGGTCGACCGGGCTGGTCGTCCCGGCCACGCCGGCGCCGTGACGGCCGCCCGCACGTCCGCCGGAGGGCGTCGTATGCCGAAAACTGTCGCAATCGTGTCCGGCGGCCTGGACTCGGTCACCATGGCCTACCACCTCCAGGCGCAAGGACACACACTCCGCCTGCTGTCTGTGAACTACGGCCAGCGTCATCTCGTCGAACACAAGTTCGCCGAGAAGGCGGCTCGATCGCTCGGCGTGCCGCACGACATCGTCGATCTCAGCCCCGTCGGCAAGCTCCTGAGCGGCTCGTCGCTCACCGACCCGACCGTCGACGTGCCGGATCACAGCAGTGGGTCGTCCGGCGGGAGCCCGAACGTCGTACCCAACCGCAACGCCCTTCTGCTGTCCGTCGCCTTCGCGGTCGCCGTCGCCGAGGAGGCGCAAGCGGTGGCCGTCGGGGTGGTCGACGACCTGCAGGCCGCGCCCGACAGCAATGCCGCGTTCATCGATTCCTTCCTCGCCATGGAGCGGATCGCGACCCGCGGATACGCGCACCCCGACCTGACCCTGACAGCGCCGCTGGTCAGGCTGCGCAAGAGCGATGTGGTGTCGCTCGGCGAGGAACTCGGCGTCCCCTGGACCGAGACCTGGAGCTGCTTTCGCGGCGACGCGCTGCAGTGCGGACGGTGCGCCGCCTGCCGGGAGCGGCAGGAAGCGTTCCGGGACGCCGGCGTGACCGACCCGACGCACTACCAGACCAGCGCTACGAAGGAGCTGCGATGACCGACACCTTTCCCGTGCTCGACCTGCGTGACGCCGCCGGCTCGGAAGAAACCCGGGCAGAGTTCCTGAACCGGTTGCGCAAGGCCATCCACGAGGTCGGCTTCTTCCAGCTCGTCGGCCACGGTGTCGAGGACGCCGACGGCATGCTCGAGCTGGCCCGGCGGTTCTTCGCTCTGCCCGAGGCCGATCGGCTCGCGCTGAACATCCTCGACTCGCCGCTGTTCCGCGGCTATTCCGAACTCGGCCGCGAACACACCAAGGGCATCCCCGACCAGCGCCGGCAGCTGGACATCGGGCCGGAACAACCCGCGAGGACGTCCGCGCCCGGCGATCCCGCCTACCGGTGCCTGATCGGCCCGAACGAGTGGCCCGAGGCGATGCCCGAGCTGCGCCCGGCCATCGAGTCATGGATCGCCCGGCTGACCGACCTGTCACATCGACTGCTACGGCTGATGCTCGAGTCGCTCGACGCCCCCGCCGGGTTCCTGGACGACGTGGTCGACCCGGATCCGCAGATCCACCTCAAACTCCTGCACTACCCCGGTCCCGCGCACGCGAGCGAGGACGCCGGCGAGGGCCAGGGGACCGGCATACACAACGACCTCGGGCTGCTCACCCTGCTCGTCCAGGACGACAACGGCGGCCTCCAGGTCGCGGTCGAGGACGGCAAGTTCGCCGACGTGCCGGTGATCCCGGGGGCGTTCGTGGTCAACCTGGGAGAGCTGCTGGAGGTGGCGACGAGGGGCTACGTGCGTGCCACCCTCCATCGCGTGGTCCGGCCCGCCCCGGGCGTCAACCGTTACTCCATTCCCTTCTTCTACAACCCTCGGCTGGACGCCACGATGCAGCCACTGCCCAGCCCCTATGTCGACGGCGCCGGGGGAGTCATCGACGTCGCCGACAACCCGTTGTTCGCCCTCTACGGCGACAACGTCATGAAGGGGCTGATCCGCTCCTTCCCCGACATCGTTGCCCGACACCACCCGAACCTGGCCGCGGTAGCCGGGTCCAGGAGTTCCTGACACCGGGCGGCCGAACACATCCTCACCGCCCGGCTCGAGCGGTCGGGCCCGGCGGTGGCGTCGCCGGCCGGTCCGACGGGGAACGAACGAACATGAGGCAGGGCGAATTTCATGAGAATCAACCTTCTCGGGCCACTCCAGGCCTACGGGGACGATCACCGCGTCGAGATGGCGCCTGCCGCCCAGAAAGTACGGCAGACGCTGGCCATGCTCGTGCTGAACGCGGGCCGGGTGGTGCCCTTCGAGCACCTCATGGACGAGCTGTGGAACGACAACCCGCCGGCCAGCGCGCACACCGCCCTGCAGACGTATGTGTACCAGCTCAGGAAGCGGTTCTCCCTCGGCAATCCGAGGAGCGGCGGCGCGGTACGGGCGGCCGGGCCGCTGCTGGGCACGGTCGACGGCGGCTACCAACTGTCGCTGCCCGCCGATCACGTGGACGTCTTCCGGTGTGAACCGTTGCTCGCCCGTGCCCGGGCGGAGTTCCGTGATGAGGACTTCGCCCGGGCCCGCGACACGGCCGCCGCGGCGCTGCAGCTGTGGCGGGACGACGCCCTGGTGGACGTACGCAAGGGGCCCACGCTGAACGCCGAGGCGGTCCGCCTGAAGGAGTTGCGTACCAGCGCACACCACCTGCGGATCGAATCCGACCTGCACCTCGGCCGGCACCACGAGGTGCTCGGCGACCTCACCTCGATGGCCGGGCGGGAACCGACGGACGAGCGGGCCCAGGGCAATCTCATGACGGCTCTGTACCGCATGGACCGGCGGGCCGAAGCGCTCCAGGTCTACCGGCGGGCACGCGAGCGGATCGCCACCGAGCTGGGTCTCGAACCATCGCCCCAACTCCAGGCCCTGCACACGGCTGTGCTCACGTCGGACGAGGCGCTGCTGCGTCCTGGCGGGCGGCTTGTGGCCGTGACCGCGGCCACCCGGGCGCCCTGCCATCTGCCCGCCCCGCGCGAGCGGCTGACCGGACGTGCCGGCCAGTTGGCGCGCCTCACCGCGGTGTTGGCCGGCCGGGCGCGGGAGGACCGGCCGCTCGTGATCGTGGGGGGCGCCCCCGGCACGGGGAAAAGCGAGCTGTGCCTGCACGCCGCGCATCAGGTGAGCGGTCACTACCCGGACGGACGGCTCTACGCGAGTCTTCGTGACGGCGCCGGCCGGCGGGTGCGGCCCGCCGAGATCCTTCGCTCGTTCCTGCGTGGACTCGGCGCGACGGAGGAGCAGTTGCGACTGGGCACGAACGACCTGAGCCTGCTGTTCCGTACCTGGACCGCCGATCTGCGCGTCCTGGTCGTGCTCGACGACGTGTGCGACGTACGGGACTTGACGCCGCTGCTGCCGTCCGGTGCGGGCTGCGGTGTGGTGATCGGCAGCCGACGGCGGCTGTTCGTGTCCACGTCGGCGGTCCACGTCGAACTGGCCGGACTGCCCTTCGACGACTGTCTGCACCTGCTGGCGTCCTCCGTGCCGAGACACCCGATCGCCACGGACGCGGAGGGGCTGCGACGGCTGGCCGGGTTGTGCCGGGGGCTGCCGGGCGCGCTCTTCGCGGTCGCTTCGCAGCTGCGCCGCCGCCCGCACTGGACGGCCCGGCAGGCCACTGCCTGGGTCCTCGGGTCCGGGGGCGCCGACAGCGACCCGCTGGGCGTGCGGGCCGGATTGGACCGGACGCTCGCGACGCTGCCCGCCGAGTCGCGGTCCCTGGCGTACGCGCTGTTGTCTCCCGGCGTCCCCGATCGGCTCACGCCGGCGCTTGCCGCCGCGGCCCTGGGCATCAGCGACCAGCGGGCCGAGGACCTGCTGGAGGAGCTGGCGGAGAGCTACCTGCTGCGCGTGCGGCACCCGTGTGTGAACGGCCGGTTCTCCTACGCATGGGAGCCAGGAATTCGCCCGTTCGCGGCGCGGCCGAGCAGCGCGCCGGTGATGTGCTCCGCCTGACGGTAACGCTCCCTGACCACCGGCCCGTCGTGCCGCGCGTCCCCAGCGCGTGGTGCGTGGCGGCCGATTCGGCGAGCGGGAAGCGGTGGACCGCGGGGGTGAGGACGCTGAGGTCCGCGAGGGTGAGGACGCTGAGGTCCGCGAAGTCGGGCGCGGCGAGGCCGGTTCCTCACCCGTGCCCCGCACGCGGTCAGTCCAGCAGCCAGTCGTCGGTGTTGATCCCACCCGTCACGTATTTATTGTGCTTGGCCAGGAAATCCGCCGATCGGGTTCGGTTGTACTCGCGCACGACACTGTCCTGCGCCTCCAACGGCCGGTCCACGCCGACGAACACGCTGTAAAGCGGGGTGGGCTGGCCTCCTCGGCGCATCTTGGCCTCATAAGTGTTGATGCCCAGGTGGATGCTGGAGACCTTGCGGCCCACACCGGAAGCAATCTGGTGGTAGAACATCAAGTTGTAGTAGTCGTCAGCGTTGGGCACCGAGTAGTCGAACCCGGCGGCGCGGGCGTACAGCATGTCGTGCTGCCGGTAGCGCAGCACGAAACCGACGGCCTTTCCGTTCTCCTTGCAGAGCAGCACAGAGCTTTCATCGCCGAGGAAACGGCTCTGCCTATCGAAGATGGTCACCGCGCGCTCCTCGTCGTGCGCGGCGTGCCCGTACTTCTGCATGAGCGCACTGTTCAGCGGCGCGATCTCCCTGACCACCTCCGGCAGCGGCAGCTCGGTCACCACTCGCCCGCTCTCCCGGAATCTGCGCAGCTCGCGGCGAACGCGCTGCCGCCGGCCGGCGGGCAGCCAGTCGACGTAGTCGTCGAAGTCCGCCCACAGGCCGATTGGCATCCTGGTCTCAACATTGTGCAGGAGCATTACTGCTCCGTCCGAGGCGTGAGCCTTCGTCAACTCGCGTGCGGTCTCCAGCGGTAGGTAGCAGTAGGCCAGTACGCTCGAGTCCGCTTGCTCGGCGAACCGCAACGCTTCCGCAGTGAGCTGGCTGAGGGCCGACTCCCGTTGCTCGGCGGAGGCATTGACGTGCCCGGGCACCTGTCCGCGAAACTCGGACCAGCCGGCCGCGATGGATATCGGCCTCGTGTTCAGACGGGCTGCTCGCTCGTCACTGATCACCTCACCCAGCACGTCCCCAGGGGCGTAGAGATCATGCGGTGCCTTGGTGAAGCAGTACACCTCGAGACCCGCAACCGGGGTGCCGTCGCTGTCGCGCGCCAACAGGTAGCGGGCGTGCGCTTCGGGTGGTAGTGCCTCCTCGCGCACTCCCACGAATCCGCTGGTGGAATAGATGTTGGAACCGACCGTGAGCGCGTCCCAGTCAGCGGCAGGCAACTCCGCGAAGGAGTCATAGGCCGAGACAGACATAGAAATCTCCTGTGGCGAGGGGATGGGGCGGGCGGCGATTGCTGGGATGGATCGCTGGGCGCCAGCGCCAGCCAGTAACTTCAGGTCGCTGCCACCGGTGTGGCCGAGTGCGAGCGTGGAACCCCAGAGCACGGTCGACAGAGGCCCAGTTCCATCCATGCGCACGTGGTCAGTACCGAAGCGGTGGAGTTCGTGGCCGGACAGCAGGACGCCCTGACCTCGCAGCACGAGCGGCTGCCTTCGTTGCGGCTGATCAGCACCAGAAGAACACATCCAACCTTCGAACCAGGAAATGGGGGCGGGCGAATCCAACGGCCACGGTCGGCCTCGGACCGAGGGAGTCACTGAATCGGGACGATAGGAGCTGCGCCTCAAGCGCGGTTCAAGCCGGCTTACAGCGCGGCCCCGGCCGGTTCGGCTACCGGTCCGTGTACCCGCCGCTTCCATGGCACGGATCGCAGCCTGGTCGCGGTCGAGTCCGGCCGCGCGGTCCGCGACCACGGGGAGTCGAAGCCGGGTGAGCCGGCCAAGATCCCGGTGTCCGGGAGGTCGATGTCGTCGTCGGTGAGCGGGCGCAGGTACGCGCCTGACGGACGTCTCGGACACGGACGCGAAGGCGAGCGCCGTGATCTTGCGCCGCCAGGACCCGGGGCAGGCGGCCCGTAGTCCTACCGGCTAGGGCAGTTCCAGCAGCGTCTCGTGGGTGATCCGAATCTCCTCGGTGGCCCGTCGCGCACCAGCCTGCGGTGCAGCATCCGGATCCCGTAGGCGCGCTCTATCGCCCAAGCACACTGCGCTTATGGATAGTCAAAGTAGTGAGCGGACGCCGATAATCGGCCGTGAGGGCCTGCAGCGGTTGGTCGCTGTGGCCCGACGGTTGCGGGGCCGGCTGAGTGACGAGGGGAACGGGTCGTCATGCGAGACGACAGTGACGTCGGCCCAAGACGACGATTCCGGTGGTGCCGGACGGGCAGGTGTGGGCGGCGCTGCCGGAGGTGAGCCAGCAGGCGGTGGTGGGGCAGTTGGTGCGGCTGGCGAGCCGCGCGTTGTCGGCCGCCGCGACGGCGAGTGAGCGGGACCGGCGATGACCTCGGTGATGCCGTGGGAGCGGCCCGGCAGCAAGATCGACGACCGTCACCTGCAGCGACTCGCGGTGATCTATGTCCGGCAGTCCACCCGCCAGCAGCTCGTCGACCACCAGGAGTCGACCCGGTTGCAGTACGCGCTGGTGGACCGGGCGGTCGCGCTGGGCTGGCAGGCGGACCGGGTCCTGGTGATCGACGAGGATCTGGGCAAGTCGGGGTCGAGTGCGGTGGCCCGCACCGGCTTCCAGCGTCTGGTCACCGAGATCGGGCTGGACCACGTCGGTCTCGTGGTGGGGATCGAGATGTCCCGTCTGGCTCGCTCCGGCAGGGACTGGTACCAGCTGATCGAGCTGTGCGCCCTGTCGGGTGCGGTACTGGCGGACACCGACGGGGTCTACGACCCGGCCGAGTACAACGACAGGCTGCTGCTGGGGCTCAAGGGCACGATGAGCGAGGCCGAACTCCACCTGATCAAGCAGCGGATGTGGAGTGGACGCCTGAACAAGGCCCGCCGTGGCGAGCTGGCCTTCCCCCTGCCCAGCGGTTACGTCCGCCGCCCGTCCGGGGAGGTGGCCCTCGATCCGGACGAGCAGGTGCAGACCGTGATCCGCCTGATCTTCGCGCAGTTCGAACGGCTCGGCACGCTGCACGGTGTGCTGCGTTATCTCGTCGAGCACGACGTCCAGTTGGGCATCCGGCTGCGGGAGGGGCCGGACAAGGGCACCCTGGAATGGCGCAGGCCGAACCGGATGACGCTGCAGACTCTGCTGCACAATCCCGCCTATGCCGGCATCTATGCCTACGGACGGCGCCGGGTCGACCCGCGCCGCCAGGACCCGGCCCGGCCGAGCACCGGACGGGTCGTCCGCTCCCGGGACGGATGGCATGTGATGATCCCGAATGCCCTGCCCGCCTACATCACCATCGCCCAGTTCGAGGCGAACGAGGCGAAACTCGCGGCCAACCGTGCCCGCGCCGAAGCCATGGGAGCGGTCCGGGGCGGCCCCGCGCTCGCGGCCGGGCTCGTGCACTGCGGACGCTGCAACCGGCGCATGAGTGTGCGCTATCACACCCAGCACAGCAAGGCCCTGCCCGAATACGTGTGCGCCCGGGACCTGACCAACTACGGCGCGCAGAAGGGCTGCCAGCTACTTAACTCCGCCTGTGTGGACGCCTTCGTCGAGCAGCAGGTTCTCGCGGCACTGACGCCCGCCGCCGTCGAGGTGTCCCTGCGCGCGGCCGACCAGGTCCTGGCCGAGCGGGCCGAGCTGGAACGGCTGTGGTCGCAGCGGCTGGAACGCGCCGCGCAGGACGCCGACCGGGCACGGCGCAGCCACCACCTCGCCGAACCGGAGAACCGCCTGGTCGTGCGCCAGTTGGAGAAGGAATGGGAGATCGCCCTGGCCGCCCAGCAGCGGCTCGGCGAGGACTACGACCGCTTCGCCCGCAGCAGCCCACACATCCTCACGCCCGCCGAGCGGCAGACCATCACGGCTCTGGCAGGCGACATCGAGGGCTTGTGGCGTGCGGACAGCACCACGACAGCGGACCGCAAGGAGATCGTCCGCGCGGTCGCCGACAAGGTCGTCGTCACCGTGCACGGCACCAGCGAGCAGGTGAACGTCACGATCGTCTGGGCCGGCGGGACGACTACGGCGGGAGAGGTGATCCGCCCGGTCCAGCGGCTGGAACAGCTCAGCTACTACCCGCAACTGATCGATCGGATCCGCGAACTCGCAGGCCAGGGCATCGGCGCCAGCGGGATCTCCGACCGCCTGGAAGCCGAGGGCTTCCGGCCCGCGAAGGGCGGCAAACGGATCTCCGCAGCCACCGTCCGCGACCTCATGCGCCGCCTCGCCTGCCCCGCAGGCCGCGTCCACCAGCACCGCCCCGCACCACCCGGCGAGGAGCCCGGCCCGGACGAGTGGTGGCTCAAGCACCTGGCCGCAGAGCTGAACATGACCACCTCCACCCTCTACGCCTGGATCAACCGCGGCTGGATCACCACCCGCCGGGAGAGCCACTGGCCCCACCGGCTCATTGCCCACGCCGACCAGCGAGAACTCGCCGAACTCCGCGAACGCCGCACCCGTCCGCCCGGCTGGTACAGCCGCCGCATCTGGACCGAGACCGCCGAAACAGCAGAGCAACAGACTCCATGAGTGCACTGTGCTTGACAGATCTCCACGACCCACCGTTTGGCCTGGGGAACGAACCCGACAAGCTCGGGGTTGCGGACCTCGGCTTCGCCCTCGACCTCGATGCCGACCTTCTCCCCGGGCGCGACGACGGCGTTCTCCAAGCCCTGTCGACCAGGGCCTTCCCTCCGACGGTGTCGGTGTCGGCGGCGACCTTGTCCACCACCCCGTGGCAAGTGGGGGGATGGCTCACGGCACTCATCCCTTGCTCCGTCACAGCTCGCCCTGTGGCGGCAGTTGGCCTCAGCAGTACGGCTCCCAGTGCTCGTACTCCAGGGCGTCGGAAACCGCGGGCGAGGAGTCGCGCAGGCGGGCGAGCAGGGCGCGGTTGTGCTCGCGGATCTCCTCGTCGTACCCGGCCAGCGGGCTGTCCTCGGACAGGTCCAGCAGCCACAGCGGCCGGAGCTTCGCACCGCGCAGTGCCTTTCCTTCCGCGGTCTCGGTGCCCGCGTGAATCCGGCGCACTCCCGGGAGGCGCGCCGCCATGTAGTAGGTGAGGTTGAAGTACTCGGCGGCCGAGGCGAGTTGGTCGTGGTCGAGGCCGAGCCCCCGCAGGTACACGGTGTCGCCGCAACGGTAGTAGAGGCAGAAGCCGACCGGCGGTTCGCCGGGGCGCGAGCACAGCACCACTTCGGCGCGCGAACCCGCGAGTTCACCCTGCTTGCGGAAGGACTCGGCCATCGGGGCCACGTCGACAGTTCTGCCGTAGCGCAGTAGGGAACGGGCCAGCAGCCGGGCGACGTCCTGCCAGGACTCGGCGAGCGTCCGGTGCTCTACCTCGTATCCGGCCTTCTCGAACTTCCGTATCTCGCTGCGGATACGGCGGGCCCGGTGCGCCGACAGTGACTCCAGCCAGGCGTGGTAGCCGCCGGGCGGGATCTCGATCCAGGCGTCGGTCTTCAGCGCGACCGGGGCGGTCCGCACCCCCGCCGCGCGTAGCGCCTCCACGTCCTCGGTGGTCAGGTACATCGCCACGCGGGGGATCTTCGACTCCTCGTGCAGGGGTGAGCGCAACGCGCGGACGGCGTCGAGCACCGCGGCGGCGGCCTCGGTCCGGTCGGCTCCCTCGCTGGTCAGCAGGTGCGCCAGGTAGCCGCGGCGCTGGCCGATGAGCAGGCCGCCCGGTTCGGGAGTCGGCAGGCCGCGCGCGGCAAGCAGGTCGTGCCACCGCAGGTCTGGGGTGGGCTCGTCGGTCACCGCCGCCACGGGGATCGCGGCCCGGCCGCCGCCCGGGGTCTCCACGTGCAAGCCGCCGGAGACCGCCCCGGGCTCGAGGGCGCATACCCGCAGCCACAGCGCCGAGGAGTAGAACCTGCCGCCGGCGAGGCGGTCCCACTCGCTGTCCCCGAGCCCGCCGATGGCGTCGGCGAAAGTGTCCGTCGTGGCGGGCATGTGAGCCTCCCATAGTCTCTGCCTGACCCTGCCGGCGAGTCCGCTGCGCGATCGGATGCCGAGTGTGCCGAACGTCTTGCGTAGGTGATCACCGGCCGTGTGCGGCGAGCGGTCGACAAGGGTGGCGATCCGGCTGTTGGTGAAACCGTCGCTGACCAAGGTGGCGCTCAGCCTCGATCCCCCAGGCCGGCCATGGCGCCCGCGGCGGGGTGGGCGGGCTCGCCGGGGCGTACGGACTCGCCGCGGGCCCCCGCCCGCATAACGTTCCCCCGTGGCTGCGGAGTTGTTCTTGTTCCGGTCTTCGATCATTCCAGTCTTAACACAGATGTTGAGTGTCCACGGGAGCCGTTGGCCGTCAATTGAGCCGCAATTGAGTCGCACCCGGAACCGGGGTGAAAGGGTGCCCCGTGCGGGCCGAAGGGTCCAGTCACCATCGAGCAGGGAGACTTCATGTCGGCGGAGCGGGTAGTAGCCCAGTACAACGAGGAGTTCCGCCCGCCGGGCAGTGACTTGCGTACGGTCGCCCAGCACATCAAGGACTTTCCGACGCTCGCATCTTGGCATGGCGAGAATTTGGCCAGGCCCCTCTTCGTGGCTGAGCGTGAGATTCGCGAGTTCGCTAGTGACCTGCAGCGCCTCGTCGAAATACTCTTCTCCTTGCCGAACCGGACGTTCGGCGGCGATCTGGACGCATTCCGGTCGGTGCTTGGCATCAGCGCCGGCGAATGGGAAGCGATAAGGCGGTTCGGTGACCTAATGCCGCCCTACTACGGCCGGGCCGACATGTACCACGACGGCACGTCATTCAAGCTCCTCGAGACCAATCTTGGGAGCGAGACCGGCGGCTGGGGCCTCGCGAGTGAAATGTCCCGGGCGGCGTTGGAGGTCGACGCCTTCGCCGACTTCGCGCGCCGGAACCGTCTCGGTTACGTGCATCCCGTTCGCGCCGTGGTGGAGGCGCTGCGCCGCTTCGGCGCCCGGGTAGCACCCGGGCGCGACCCGGTGGTGGCCCTGCTGGAATGGCGCAGCGGTCTGACCGACTACGGCGAACTCTGGCTCAACTTCCAGTCCGCGCTGCGCTGGGAGGGGCTCGACATCCTGGTGGCCGAGGTCTCCGACGTGCACGAACGCGGCGGGGCGCTCTACCTCGGGGACACGAAGATCGATGTGGTCTACCGCTCCTTCGTCCCGGACCAGATCGCCGAGGAACCCGACGGCTGGGACCTGGTCGCACCTCTGCTGCGTGCGCACCGGGCTGGCGGGACGCTGCTGTGGACCCCCCTTTCCAGCACCATGTTCGCCAACAAGGCCTGTATGGCGCTGCTTTCGGACCCGGCGCGGCGGCGCGACCTCAGCGAGGACGAGTGCCGGCTCATCGACCGGGTGCTGCCCTGGACCCGGCTGATCAACACCGACGCGCTCAAGACCGACACCGACCTCGTCGACGAATGCCTGGAGCGGCGCGAGGAGTTGATCCTGAAGGTCAACGCACGCGGCGGCGGAGTCGGCGCCGTGGTGGGCTGGGAAACCGACGACGCCACTTGGCGGCGGGCTCTGGAGAACTCCGCCGTCGAAGGATGCGTCGTACAACAGCGAGTGATCCCCCGGCCTGAGCTTGTGGTGGACCCGGAATCCGGGGAAACCGAGGAATGGCATGCGGTCTATGGCATGTTCTACACCCCGCGTGGTTGTGCAGGAGCAGACGCCAGGGTGGTACCGGCCGGTTCGGGCGGGATCATCACCGGCACGTCACATGCCAAGGCGCGCTACGCAACCGTCTTCCATCAGAGCGAGCTGCCCGCCTGGGGCGAGGTGCCTGCCGCGGGCGAATTGCCCGCCGACGCAGCGAAGTAAAGAGAAGTCATGGTGCCGCAGCATTCCCCCGCGCATTCAGCGTGGCGGCGGATTCAGACGGCCTGGGGTCTGCCGGACCTCTCAGGAAAAGGCCGATTCGTCACGGCCAATCTGATCGACAGCCTGGGAAACGGGTTGGTGATGGCGTTCACCGTCGTCTTCTTCGTTAAGACGACGTCGCTGTCGCTGGTCGCCGTCGGTGCCGCGCTGACCGCCGGCCAACTGCTCGCCCTGCCCGTTCCGCCCCTTCTCGGGCCCCTGTTGGACAAATACGGTCCGCGCACCGTGGTCGCTGTGGGTAACTGGGTTTCGGTGGCCGGATTCATCGGTTTCCTGTTCTCGCACGCGTCCTGGCAGATCGTGCTGTGGCAGTTCGTGGTGCAACTGGGTTCCACAGCCTTCTGGATGGGCAACAGTCCGCTCATCGTGCTGGTCGCCCGGGGCGACGAGCGGGCCCGCTGGTTCGGCTTCATCCGTGCCCTGCGCAATGTCGGCATCGGTTTCGGCGGCGCCGCGTCCGGGGTGGCTCTGAGCATAGGAACCGTCGACGGGCTGCGGGCGGTCATGGTGATCAACGCGGTCTCCTTCGCCGTCGCAGGCTGGCTCATCATCACCTTCCGGGGCGCGGACACGAGCGAGGCGGCCGACGCCGGGCACGCAGAGCCGAGGCCCGCAGAGCCGAGGCCCGCAGAGCCGAAGCCCGCTGAGCCGGAGCAGCCGGCGGGCGAACCCACCGGACAGCCCTCAGGCGGCTATCGCACCGTGCTGAAGGACACCCGGTATCTGCGGCTGGTCGCGACGAACATCTCCTTCGCCTTCGCCTCCACGGTGATCACGGTCCTGCTCGCCGCCTACGTGGCGGACAACCTCGATGTCGGCTCCTGGATCGTCGGCGTGCTCGTCGTGCTGAACACGGCCATGGTCGCGCTGCTCCAGACGCTCGCCAGCCGGTGGATCGAGGCCCGCAGGCCGGTGACGGTGCTGGTGCTGGCCCTGCTGTTCAACGCGGCGGCGTTCATCGTCTTCGGCGTGCTTCTCGTGCTGCCCGGCTGGGCGGTGATCGCCGGGCTGCTGATCGCGATGGTGCTGTACACGGTGGGCGAGATCCTGGGCTCGCCGCCGACCAGCGAACTGAGCGTGGTGATGGCCCCCGAGCATCTGCGGGGCCGCTATCTGGGCGTCTACCAGATGTCCTGGTCGGTCGGCGGTGCCCTCGCCCCGGCGCTGCTCACAGCGCTGTTGGAGGGCGGTGCGGCGCTGCCCTGGGTGTTCCTCACCGCGATCAGTGTGCTGGCCGTACCGCTCGTGCTCGGCCTCGACCGGCGGGCCGCGGCCACGAGCAAGGCCGCACCGGCCGGGGACGTCGCCCCCGTGGAGCAGCTCGACGGCGACGCCGTCGGCTGAGCCTGCCCACGCCTGTTGAGCGCGCACCGCGCTCGCCGTTCGTCAGTCCGGGGCCCCGCGGCCTCATGCCGTCCCGGCCGGCACCGGCGAACAGCCCGCGAGGCCGAGCGCTCCGAGCCGTTCGCCGGCGGGCGGCGATGCCGGAAGCGGCGGCCCACAGCGGTTCCGTGCAGAGCAGCAGGCTGACCCGGGACGGGGACGTACGGCGCACGGCCCACTGAGGAACGGGCACACCACATCGAGCGACCGGTGGCGTACATAGGTGGCGAATGTCCGCGATCGGCCAGGCAGCCGCTGGAGGGGACCGGGGCAGTGCGACCCGCCCGGTCGGGCATCGCATCGCTCGAACCTGCCAGTCGTCCCGGCTGAGGGGAGCCATGTCACGAGCGCCTCGCGGTCGACGAGTGCGGCCTGGACGCGATCGGGCGGCCCAGGTGATCACCCTCATCGTGGGCACGGCTACAACTCGGTGGCTGCGGTCGTGCCTCCCCGTGCCGCTTCTCCAGCCGTTTGTGCCTGTTCGAGCTTGTCGATCAGGCGGGCGAACTCCTGGGGATGACTGACGTGGGCGGCATGGCGTGCGTCCTGGATCTCCACGAACTGCCCGTGCGGCAGCAGGTCGGCGAGTCGTAGAGCGACCTCACGGTGATGGGGGACAGACAGGGAGCCGGCGGCGACAACGGTGGGCGTGTGGACGTCCAGCGGGTCGAAGAACGGCACATTGAAGGTCGGATCGGCCATCTCGGCCAACAGCGAGGCTCCGTCGGCAGCGAGATCTGCCGGCTGTGCACGAGCGAGCACCAAGCGACCTGTCCGGCCGAGGATTTCGGTGAGCATCGCGCGAGCCGCCTGCTCGGGTCCTCCGTCGGCCGCGCTGCGGCTGACCGTTTCCTCCCAAGGGTCGGACGCAGGCCACCACGGCAGCCACCGCACCGGAGGTTCGAACGCGACGACGCCCGCGGTCGACTCCGGCCTGCGGGCGGCGGCGGCCAACGCCACCAGCGCGCCATAGCTGTGGCCCACCACCACGGGTGGCGCGTCCAGCTCAGCCAGGACTGCACAGAGATCGTCGACATGCGTCGCCATGGACACGTTCGGACCGCCCATCGATCGTGAACGGCCCCACCCGCGCCGGTCGTAGCCGACAACCGGCCGCCCCGGGAGGTAGTCCACCACCCGCCGGAAGCCGATGCTGCGGTCCATGGAACCGTGCACGAACACCACCGGAGCAGCCGCCGCAGGGACTGCGCCGCTCACCTTGCTGACGGCAGGCCTGACCCGCAGCTCACTCGGTTCTGCGCCCGAAATCCTGCTCATCGCGCTTCCTTCCGCCGGCCCACCAACCGCACCACACCGGCCAGCGTGGGGTCTGCGAGCAGTTCCTCCACTCGGATCTCCATGTCGTACCGCCCTTCGGCGGACACCATGAACTCGGCCATGGCCAGCGAGTCTCCACCTGCCGAGAAGAAGTCGGTGTCCAACTTGACGGCCGCCTGCGGCAAGCCCAGGCAGGACGAGAAGAGACGGGCAAGCTCCCAGGTGATGTATGAGGGCTCGTCGGTGCCTTGGGCGCGGTCTTCGGTGGGCTGAGAGACTCGGCAAGGGGACGCCGCGGCCGGCCCGCCCCCGCCCGGTTCGATCCCCTGGGCGTGAGCCCGCTCCGGCGCATCATGCCCCGCCTTGCCATTGCGGGTGAGGGGCAGCTGTTCGGCGAGGGTGAACGTTGCGGGGATCATCCCGGTGTGCAGGTGCGCCGCGAGGTACGTACGTACCTCGGCCTCGCGCCACGGACCAGGCGCTGAGGGCACGACGATGGCGGTCAGCCGACCGTCGCGTTCCGTGACGAGGCATGTGCCCACCCCTGGCGCCCTTTCCAGGATGCGCTCCACTTCGTCCAACTCCACCCGCTGCCCTCGGATCTTGACCTGCCGGTCGCGACGGCCCACGTACTCCAGGACCCCGTCCGCGCGCCACACGCACACATCACCGGTCCGGTACAGCAGTCGTCCCGGCTCGTCGGCGAACATGTCCGGCACGAAGGAGTCGGCCATGCGCTCCGGGCGGCCGAGGTACCTACCGACGCCCGCCCCTCCGATGTAGAGCTCGCCAGGGCAGCCGACGGGCAGCAGCCGCCGGTCGTCGTCGAGCACATAGACGCGTTTTCCAGGAACCGGCCGCCCGATCGGCGGGTCGTCGTCGTCCGAGCACTCGTGCCACGTGGACCAGATCGCGGCCTCCGCGGGCCCGTAGAGGTTGAGCAACCGGCGTCCCCGCACCCGCCACCGGCGCACCAGATCGCCGCGCAACCGCTCGCCGGCGAACGCAGCGATCCGCAGGTCGGGTAGCTCCAGATCGGGAATCACAGCCCACACCGATGGGGTCATGGTTGCGATAGTCACCCGCCGTTCGCGCAACAGGCGCGCCAGGGACGGGCCCGGCATGAGCTCCGCTGTGCTCGCCAGAACGAGGGTCGCTCCGCACAGCAGCGGCAGCACGATCTCAAATATGCAGCCGTCGAAGTTCAGGGACAGAAACTGCAACACCCGGTCCTGGGGATGCACCTGGAACACACGTCGCTGGGCAATGTGCAGGTTCGCCAGCGACTCATGGCTGTTGATGATGGCTTTCGGCTGCCCCGTGGTGCCGCTGGTGAACACGACGTACGCGGTGTTGCCCGGCATGACACCTGTGATCGGCGGTTCGGCTGCCGGAGTGGCCCTGTCCAACAGGGTGACAGCCGCGGAGACATCGAGTCCTTCGATCCGGTCGACGGTCATGTCATCGGTGAGGACCACGCGCACGTGCGCCTGCTCAAGCATCGTCTTCAGGCGTTCGGTGGGGCACGCGGCGTCCGCCAACAGGAAGGCGCCGCCCGCCTTGGCAACCGCCAGTAGCGCCACGACGAGGTCCACGGATCGTCGCATGGTGATGGCGACGACAGACTCGGGTTCGATGCCGAGCGCGCGCAGGCGGTGTGCATTGCCGTTCGCGAGCGCGTCGATCCTGGCGTACGAGTAGGGCACGCCTTGGTCTTCGACCGCAATGGCGTCCGGTGTCAGACGGGCTCGTTCCTCGAACAGCAGATGCCAGCAGACCAAGGCGGAGGTGCCGACCAGGGCGCTGGTTTCGTTCCATTCCGTGACCAGCTGGTGCCGTTCGAGTTCGGTGAGCGTCTTCGGCTCCTGGGGGACATCCTGCGCCCTGTCCGGTGGGTCGACGCTGGGAGCGTTCTCCCTGGGGCCGCGCTGAACAGTCATCCCGGCGTGGGCCCGGGACCGCGTGTTGCCATGCGGCCCCCACTGAACGGCGTCTGACGGCCCGTCGAGCGGAGTGAACTCCTGGTAGTGCTCGATGAAGCCCTGAATCGCCCATCCGGCCAGTCGTTCCGCGAAGGGCGCGCCGAGGCAGTAGTGCGCTCCCGCTCCGAAGCCCAGGTGACGCCCCTCACTGCGGCCTATGTCGAAGACGAGCGGCTCCGTGAACTTCCGCGGGTCGAGGTTGGCAGCGCCAAGAAGCACGATGACACTCGCTCCGGCCTTGAGCCGCGCTCCTCCGACCTCGACATCGCGCACCACATGGCGTCCCACGTACTGACTCGATCCGTCGATACGCATCAGCTCGTCCACCGCGGAGTCGATGAGGGACGGCTCGGCGCGCAGTCGCTTGAGCTGCTCAGGTTGCTCGGCGAGCAGCAGTAGGCCGGTGGATACCAGGTGAGTGAGGGTCTGGTAGCCGCCGGCGAGCATCACCATGGTGTTGGCCGCGACCAACTGCAGTAGTTCCTCGGGCGGTTCTCCAGAGGAAACCGAGCGAGGGCTGAAGTCGCCCTGCAGGCCGGTCGCGAGGGCGGAGATGAGGTCGTCACCAGGCGTGGCCAGACGCTCGGCCGTCAGCCGGCGGAGTCCGGCGAGTGCCTCGTCGATAACCGAAACGATCTCGATGTCCGTCCGGCTGGGAAAAGTGGACACACTGCTCAGCAGCCGCTCGTAGGCATCCGCCCACCGGGTCAGTTCCTCGCCCCGGCCGTCCATGCCCAGCAGATACGTCATCAGGCGCGTCGGCAACTGCTCGGCGAAGTCCGCCACAACGTCGACGGTCCCGTGGTCGGGCAGCGAGCGCAGCAACTCGGCGACCATGTCCCGCATTGCCGGATCGTGCCGCCGCACGCTCGCCCGGGTGAACTGCCCGCGCAGCGCGTACCGAATTCTGGTGTGCTCGGGCGGATCGCTGAACAGGATCTGCGCCGAAAGCATTTCTGCGGTCGGTAGGAAATGTTCCATGCCACGCTGCTGCAGATCTCCGGGGGCATGATGACGGGCAGAGGAGAAGACCCGGCCGTTGGAAAGAATCTCGGCCGCTTCGGAATAGCCGGAGCACACCCAGACGCCTCCTACTTCGTCGTAGAAGATCGACGGAAGCTCCGCAATCGCGTTCCAGTACAGTTGCGGATCGGCAATGACGTCAGCACGCTGAAGGTTGTGGACTCCGTGTCGTACACGGTCATAGCCAGAAACGGGTGCGGGACTCCTGGGAACCACTGTTTTTCCCAGTTCATCTTCACCGGGGGTCATCTTGTCACGTCCCTTGCTGGTGTCTCGTGATCTGGCATGTGACGGCGGATGTGGCCCTGCGCACCGGCTTCGTGTTGTGGGCCGCTGAGGGCCGTCGCCGTGGACCGCACCAAGACCCGGTACAGCGAGTACAGGTCGTAGTGCCCGGGTCCGCAGGGCGGCGGTGCTCGACCAGGACGACGCTTGTGCTGTCGGTGCCGCTCATCGCGGTGTGTCCGCCTCCAGGGCCTCGGCGAGGCCCGCGACGGTGGGGTTTCTGAAGACCAGGACCGGCGAGACCCGGCGCCCGAGTCGCTCGCTGAGCCGGCCCGCGACCGTGGTGATGGTCAACGAGGTGCCGCCGATATCGAAGAAGTCGTCCTGCGGCCCGAAGTCGTCCTCGACGCCCAGGCACTCCCGCCACACATCGGCGACGAGGAGCTGCTGCTTGGTGACGGCCCGGCGCGTGGCGGGGCCCGGGGCGGGCACCGGACGTGGGTCGGGCAGGGCGTCCCGGTCGACCTTGCCGTTCGGGGTGAGGGGGATCTCGCCGATCACGGTGTAGCTCTGCGGCAGCATGTACGGCGGCAGTTGCTCCGCCAGATGGGCGCGCAGTTCCGCCGGGTCAGGGGCGGGCCGGTCGGGGTGCTCGGGGATCAGGTAGGCCGCCAGCTGGTCCACACCGGCGGGGGTGCGGCGCACGGCCACCACACAGTCGGCGAAGGCCGGGTGGCTCTGGAGCGCGGACTCGATCTCGCCGAGCTCGATGCGGAAGCCGCGCACCTTGACCTGGTGGTCGTTGCGGCCGAGGAAGACCAGATTGCCGTCGGGCAGCAGCCGGACCACGTCGCCCGTGGCGTACATACGGGCGCCGGGGTCCGCGGCGTACGGGTCGGGCAGATACGCCCCGGCCGTGCGGGCCGGCCTGCCGAGGTAGCCGCGGCCGACCGCGCTGCCGCCGACGTACAGTTCGCCGCGACAGCCCGGGGCGGCCGGGCGCAGCCGTGGGTCCAGCACGTAGAGGTGCGCGTTGTCGGTCGCCCGGCCGAACGGGACGCTGGGGCGATGGCTGTGCCGGTCGAGCAGCTCGTCGGTGATCGGGCAGAACGCCGAGGTGACGGTCGCTTCGGTGGGCCCGTACTCGTTGAAGACCCGGCATTCCGGCGCGGTGGCGGACAGGATGCGGCGGGCCACATCGTGCGGTACGGCCTCGGCGCCGGTGAACACCAGGCGTGCGGAGCCGAGTCGGGGAGCGGGATCCGTACCGGATTCCAGCAGGATCCGCATCTGCGAGGGCGTCGCGTTGAGCGTGGTGATGCCGCGCTCGGCGACCTCTCGCAGGAACTCCTCGGGGTCGTAGGCGGCGGTGGGGCTCGCCAGGTGCAGTTCGGCGCCGGACACCAGGCACTGGAAGATCTCCCAGACCGAGTTGTCGAACGCCACCGAGTGGTTGAGCAGGGCCCGGTCCCGCCAGGTGAGTCGGCACAGCCGCTGGTTCCACTCCAGGAACCCGGTGATGTTGGCGTGGGTGATCGCGACGCCCTTGGGGTTGCCGGTCGAGCCGGACGTGTAGATCACGTAGGCGAGGTGGTGGGGCTGTGCCTCCTCGGCATGCCCGGGGTCCGTCCCGGGTTCCTGGTCCACCGCCACAAGACGCACGCCGTCGCCGAACAGGGCCGACGTGGGGTGCCCCGGGTCCGCGACGATCAGGCGTACGCCCGAGTCGGCCAGCAGGTACCGCAGCCGGTCAGCCGGGTAGCCGGGGTCGAGCGGGACGTAGGCACCGCCGGCCTTCAGCACGCCCAGCAGGGCGACCACCAGCTCCACCGAGCGTTCCAGGCAGACGGCGACCAGGCTTTCGGGGCGCACGCCCTGGGCCCGCAGCTCCCTGGCCAGGGCCGAGGCCCGCGCGTCGGTCTCGGCGAACGTCAGCGACCGGCCGTCGCCCACGACGCAGATCGCGTCCGGGGTGGCCTGCACCTGGCGGTCCCACAGGCGGACCAGGGTGGTCGGCTCGGGCAGCGGCTCGGCCCGGTTGCCGATGGAGAGGGCACGAAGCTCATCGGCCGAGACGATCTCCAGCTCGGACAGTCGGGCCGTGGCGCCGGACACCATCTGCTCGATCACCCGCAGGAAGTGCCGGCCGAGGCCCCGCACGAAGTCGGCTTCGAACAGGTCAGTGGCGTACTCGATGGAGATGCTGAGGTCACCGGCCCCGGCGGCGTGGTCCGTCACGTCGAGGGCGAGGTCGAAGCGGGCAGTGCCGAGCCGTCCTTCCAGCTCCTTGCGGTCGTACAGCTCGGTGACGTGACCGGCCCTCGGCTCCTCGTGCAGGGCGAACAGCACCTGGAAGAGCGGGTTGCGGCTCAGATCGCGCTCCGGGCTCAGCTCCGCCACCAGCTTCTCGAAGGGCAGCTCCTGGTGCGCGTACGCCTGCCGCGCGACCTCGCGGACCCGGCCCAGCAGCTCGCGCCACGTGGGGTCGCCCGACAGGTCGGTGCGCAGGACGATGGTGTTCACGAAGTAGCCCACCACATCGTCCAGTTCCGGGCGCGGGCGACCGCCTGCCAGGGTGCCGACGGCGACATCGCTCTCGTCGGCGTACCGGCCGAGCAGCACCTTCAACGGGGCCAGCAGGCCCATGAACAGGGTGACACCCTCGGCCCGGCACAGCTTGCGCAGCCGGTGCGTCAAGTCGGCAGGGATGCGCAGCAGCTCGCGGCGACCGCGGTGGCTGGCGACGGCAGGCCGGGGGCGGCTGATCGGCAGCTCCAGGACGGGCACGCCGGACAGCCGGGTGCGCCAGTGGTCGAGCAGCCGCTCCAGCTCGGCGCCGGTGAGTCGCTCGCGCTGCCAGGCCGCGTAGTCGGCGTACGTCACTGGCAGTGGTGCCGGGGCGGGGCGACGGCCGGCGGCAAGCTCCGTGTAGAGCTGGCCCAGTTCCCGCACCATCAGGTCCACCGATGCGCCGTCACAAGCGATGTGATGAACCGTCAGCAATGTGATGTCACGCCTCGGGGTGCGCAGTACGTCCGCGCGTAGCAGCGGGGGGCGGCCGAGGGCGAAGGGGGCGCGGATCCGCTCGGTCACGAGCGCGTCCAGGTCCTCCTCGGTGACCTCGGTGCAGCGCAGCGGCACCGGTCCCGGCTCGCGTAGTTCGGGACGGACCCGGCCGTCGACGGCGACGAGCGCCGTGCGCAGCACCGGGTGCCGGTGCACCAGCGCGGACAGGCAGTCCTGCAGCAGCGTCAGGCCGACGCGCCCGCCGGGCAGGGCGAGGGCGACCGGCAGGTGGTAGGCGGGACTTGCGTCGTTCAGCTGCTCGAAGAAGTGGATCCGTTCCTGTCCGAAGGAGAGTTCGGCGGTGGCGGCCGCGGGAATTGGCTCGTCGTCCGCGGGCGGTACGCCGTCCAGGGCGGCGGCGAGCGCGGTGGGTGTCGGATGCGTGAAGACCGACTGGGCGTCGACCGGCAGGCCGAGTTCCGCACGCAGCCGGGCCACCGCCCGTACCGCGGTGAGCGACTGGCCGCCCAGGCCGAAGAAGTCGTCGTACGGGGACACGTCGTCGAGCCCGAGCACCTCGGCCCACACGCGGCGCACCGCCGCGGTGTGCGGCGGCAGCGGGGCGGCGTCGGGGATCGGTCCGCGCGCGCGGACCGGGCTGTGCGGGATCCGCTGCACCGCGCCGCGGTCGGCCTTGCCCGCGGGGGTGCGGGGCAGCGCGTCGAGCACTGCGTAGCCTTGGGCCACCATGTGGGCGGGCAGCCGCTGTGTGAGGTGGTCACGGATCTGGCGGGGGAGGTCCTCGGATACGTTCCGCTCCTCGGATACGTTCCACGCGTCATGCGCGGGCACGAGGTACGCCACCAACTGGTCACCGCCGGCTGCCTCGCGGTCGACGACCACCACGGCGTCCGTGACGAGGGGATGGCTGCGCACGCAGGCCTCGATCTCGCCGAGCTCGATGCGGAAGCCGCGCACCTTGACCTGGTGGTCGTTGCGTCCCAGCACCTCCAGCATGCCGTCGGCGGACCAGCGGGCCAGGTCCCCGGTCCGGTACAGGCGCCCGGAGGGGTCCCCGAACGGGTCGGGCACAAACCGGTCGGCGGTCAGCGCGGGGCGATTGAGGTAGCCGCGTGCCACGCCCGCGCCGCCGATCCACAGCTCTCCGGTGACTCCTGGGCCGGCCTCCCGCCCGTCCTCGTCGACGACGTGCAGCCGGGTGTTCGCCAGCGCCGTGCCGACCGTGACCCGGTCGGCCACGGAGTCGATACGCGCGACGGTGGCCCACACCGTCGCCTCGGTCGGCCCGTACAGGTTCCACAGGCTGCCGCCGGTGGCGAGCAGATCGCGGGCCAGCTGCGGATCGAGCGGCTCACCGCCCGACAGCAGCACCCGGCCGTGCCCGTCCGTCCAGCCGGACGCCAGCAGCATCCGCCAGGTGGTGGGGGTCGCCTGGACGACGCTCACACCCGCCTCGGCGATGGTGGCGGCCAGCAGCTCGGGGTCGGTGTTGGCGGCGCGTGGGGCCATCACCACCGTCGCTCCCCGGGTCAGCGGCAGGAACAGCTCCAGGATCGAGATGTCGAACGACAGCGGGGTCAGCGCGAGGACCCTGTCGTCCGCCCCCAGGCCGGGGCGTTCGGCCACACTCCGCAGGAACGAGGCGAGCGCCGCGTGGTCGACGGCGACACCCTTGGGCAGGCCGGTCGAACCGGAGGTGTAGATGACGTAAGCCAGGTGGTGCGGGTGTGCCACCGGAGCCACCGGGGCCACCGGTGCGGCAGGTTCCGCGCGAATGTCCTCATGTTCCGCGGGAATGTCCTCGACCAGCAGGACGTCGGCCACGCCGGACGCCAGGGCCTGCGCGCGGTGGTCCGTGTCGCACAGCCACAGCCCGGCCCCCGAGTCGGTGGTCATGTGCCGCAGCCGGTCGGCCGGGTAGCTCGGGTCGAGGGGCAGGTACGCGGCGCCCGACTTCAGGATGCCGAGCAGGGCGACGACCATCTCGATCGAGCGGCCGAGACAGACGCCGACCAGGTCCTCCGGTCCGATGCCGCGTTCTTGCAGCTCGGCGGCGAGTGCCGTGGCCCGCCGGTCCACGTCGGCGTAGGTGGCGCGGTGCGCTCCCGCGACGACGGCGACCGCGTCAGGTGTCGCGGCTGCCTGCTGCTCCCACAGTGCGACGAGGGTGGTCGGCGCCATGAACGATCCTTTCTCAGCCCCGTGCGGGGAAGGTGCGCGTAATCGTCTCTGCCAGCTGTCGTTCCGCGCCGCGCACATACAGGTGAGGGGCGCCCGGGAACAGGCGCAGTTCGAAGTCGGCCGAGGTGTGCTTGCGCCAGCCGGCGAGCTCCGTCCCGTCGACGCTGTGGTCCTCCGAGCCGGCCAGAACGGTCAGGGGACAGGGCAGGGGTGCCTCGGCCCGGTGCGTGTACGTCTCGCACAGCGTCAGGTCCGCGCGCAGCAGCGGCAGCAGCAGCTCCTGCAACTCGGGATCCACGCCGTCGAATTCGGCTGTGGCGAGCAGCTTGTCGTCCGGCAGGGTGTACCGCGGGTCCCGGTCCGGCAGGCCGGGGGCGCGCATGCCCGACAGGAACAGGCGGTCGGGTAGGGGCGTGCCGAGTGCACGCAGCCGCCTGGCCGTCTCGAAGGCGATCAGGGAACCCATGCTGTGCCCGAAGAAGGCGTATGGCAGGTCCGTGTGGTCCGCGATGAGCGGCGCGAGCGCGCCCACGGCCTCGTCCACGGACGTCAGGGCCGGTTCGGCGAACCGGTTTTCCCGGCCGGGCAACTGGACCGTACAGACTTCGACGGTGTCCGGCAGGTACGCCGCCAGCCGGTAGGCGGAGGCGCCGGCTCCGGCGTGCGGGAAGACGAACAGGCGCCGTTGCGCGGTGGGTTCGCGGCTGCCGAGCCCGCGTATCCAGGCCGCCGCGAGGTCGGCGGCGGTCATCGTGACGCTCGCGCGGAGCGCGGGGTCAGGTCGGTCCACACCTGCTCGATGTGGTCCAGGCACTCCTGGCGGGTGCCCTGTGTGCCGGTGGCAGTCCAGCCGGCGGGCAGGGCACGGTCGGCGAACCAGACCGAGTACTGCTCCTCGTGGTTCACCACCACGGTGTACCGGTCTCCGGCGTCGGCGTCGGCTGGGCGCGGGGCGGCTGAGTGGCTCATGCGTCAGACCTCCACCCCGGTGAAGAAGTCGCTCTCGTGGTGGCCTCGGCCCGCGGCGACGACCCGGTCGTGCACCCACTTGCCGACGGCGAGGTCGAGTACGCCGAGTCCGAACGGCGAGAAGATCGCCGGCCGTCCGTGGTCCCGGCTCTGCCGCCCTCGGAGCAGGTCGCCGAGGGTGCCGTCGACGAAGTCCCGGTTGCCGGTGCGCTGTTCGGTCAGGTGCAGCGAGGTGCGCTCGCGTACGGCGTGGTCGATGTCGTCGGTGAAGTTCTGGGCGGCGAGGATCATCTCGGGGGCGAGGTCGCGCAGGGACAGGTGCAGGACCACAGGGTTGTGGGCCAGCAGCCGGGGGTCGTGCAGGTGCGGTTCGCCGGCCACGGTGGTCAGCAACACCAGGTCGCAGTCGGTGAACGCGTCCTCCACCGTGTCGGCGACCACGAGTTCGGCCTCGGTGTGCTCGGCCATGACGGCGCCGAAGCGGCCCGCCGCCGCCGGGTCGAGGTCGAAGAGCCGGAAGCTGTCGATCTCCCAGTCGAGATCACGCAGGAACCGCCATACGTGCTGGGCGATCAGACCCGTGCCCACGATGCCGACTCGGCGGGCACGGCGCGCGCCGAGCAGCACCTGCGCGCCGAGCACCGCGGAGGCCGCGGTCCGCGTCGCCGAGACGATGGAGGACTCCATGCACGCGAACGGGTAGCCGGTGACGCAGTCGTTGAGGATCAGCGTGGCCGAGGCGCGGGGGATTCCGTGCTGCGTGTTGTCCGGAAAGCTGGCGATCCACTTGTTGCCGGCGACCTCGAAATCGCCTCCCAGATAGGCGGGCAGGGAGATGATGCGCGACCGGTTCTGGTGCGGGAAGCGCAGGAACGAGCTGTGCGGGTTCGAGCTCTGTCCGGCGTCGTGCGCGAGGTAGGCGGCACGGACGACCTCGAGGAGCTCCGGACGGTGGCGGTCCGTCTCGGCGGCGATGTCGCCCGCGCCGATCACGGTCATGGGCGGTGGGGCCAGGGGGGACACAGAGTGGTTCTCCTTCAGTTGACGGCCAGGGCTTCGACGCCGACGGGCTGTACCGCTTCCGCGCGCAGCTGCTGGACCCACATGGGGTCGTAGACGGTCTGGGCGTAGGCATGGCCGCGGTCGGCGGCGATGAAGGCGACCCGGGGACGGGTTGCGCCGGGACGGGTCGCGCCGGGACGGTGACGAGCGAAGTAGTCCTGGACGGCGGCATAGGCGCTGCCCGTCGAACCGCCCGCATACAAGCCGTACTTGGCGACCAGGGCGCCGCAGGCCTCGACGGCGCGCGCCTCGGGGACGATCTCGACGTGGTCGATCAGCGCCTGACCGCACAGCGGCGGCACGATGCTGGAGCCGATGCCGGGGATCCGCCGTTTCTTGGGCGGGCCGCCGAAGATCACCGAGCCCTCGGTGTCGACAGCGACGACCACGCAGCCCGGGTACGTCTCCTTGATCCGGTGGGAGAGCCCGGCGATCGTGCCGCCCGTACCCACGCCGACGAAGAGGTAGTCGAGCGGGCCGGCCTGCGCGATCAACTCGCCCGCGGTGAAGCGGTAATGCGCTTCACGGGCATCAGGATTGGCGTACTGGTTGGGCCAGTAGGCGGAGTCGAGGTCGACCAGGAGTTCCTGCACCCGGGACAGTCGAGACGTCAGGTAGCTGTCCGCCGCATCACGGATGGCAACCTTCTCCACTCGTTCGCACAGCAGCCGGAGTTGGGTCTCGGTGGCCTTGTTGCAGTTCGGATCGATGACCGGGACGAACGAGATGCCGAGCATGCGGCAGTAGAAGGCCAGGGCCAGCGCGAAATTGCCGGACGACGACTCTACCACCGTGGTGTCGCGCGCTATCTCCCCGCGACCGATTGCCTGTTCCAGAATCCACAGCGCCGAACGGTCTTTGGTGCTTCCGGCGGGATTGCAGAATTCCAACTTGGCGACGAGGTCGCACTGCTCGTCCGTCAGGGGAATCAGCGGAGTTTCCGTGAGGCCCCTGCGTAGTTGCTTTGTCCGTTCGATCAGAAATTGATCAGCGCGCCTGTGGAGCATGGGCCGAGTGTTGCAGGGTGTCGGTCGAGGCGGCTCAACTGCGACTCAAGTGCGGTGCAGCAGCAGCCTGTCGGGGGTGAGAGAGGGCTGCTGCGTTCGCGTGAACGCGGCTGGGATCGCTCAAGAATCCTGCTGGTCACCCACGGCATGCTTGTCTTCGCATCGTTTGGTGTGCTACCGCTATTTGCAGATGGAGATGGCCACACACCCCGGGGTTTTAAGACCATTGGTCATTCTGGCTATGGCCTCAGTCGTCTACAGCTATGTGCAAACCACCAAGCTCTGTGAAACGAAGGCCGCACCAGCGCGGCAGCCGGAACCGCGACCTTCGACCCGAACCGGTCTAAGCGATGTTGCATCCGATTGGACGAGGAGGTTGCTCGCCGACGCCAGGGCCGGCCGTGGACAGCAGCCCGGCCGTGGACAGCACCCCCGGGCTGGCGCGAGGGCGCTGGGGGCTGGGGTGGTAGGTCGGCAAGAGCTCCTTCAAGAGGGCAACCGTGTCTGCGCAGGGCCGGGTAAGATCCGCGGGTCGTCTTGCAGGGGGAGGGGCCATGGCCGAGGGCCGCGAAGTCACCAACAACAGCATGAACAGCGCTGCCGATGTGGTGGAGGAGGCGGTAGTGCAGTTGGCGTACCGGCCGTCGCCCGCCGATACATTGGTCGGTCTGCGGGTCCGGCAGCGGATCAAGCGGTGGGGGCTGGTGCTGCGAAGCGTGTTCCTGACCCTGTGGGTCGCGCAGTGGCTGTTGGGCACCATGAGCCGGGGCCGTGTCGACGTGTTCTCAACCGTTCTGTTCTTGTTCGTTGTCCTGATTGTGGGGGGCTATCCGCGGCTGCAGGCCGCCCAGGTGCAGAGGCTCGTCGGATGGCAGGGCGAGTACCGCACCGTGGTGTCCCCGGCTGGTATCACCACCAGCAGTGACCACAGCACGCTCATCCAGAAGTGGTCGGTCCTGCAGGGCTACCGGGAGACACGCGGCCACTTCGTCTTGCTCAGCCGGGACCCCAACATCATGTGCCTTGAGGTCCTGCCCAAGCAGGGGCTGAGCACGGCTGACGACGTGGACCGGCTGCGTGCCCTCCTGTACCGGCACTCCACCCGCGTCTGACACCCGGGCCGTCCCGCCCCAGGACGACGACGGCCTGCCCGCCGTCAGGTGGTGGCAGCCCGCCCGAGGTCAGGCTGGCCAGCCGTTACTATCCTCTGCCGACCTGCGGAAACTGCGGCCGGGTGGCTTTTCGGAGGTGTGAGATGGCCAGGCCTGTGGCCCCGCCGGGGTGGTTGGCCCGGGTGCTGTGCGGAACACTGGCAGTGTGGGCGGTAGCCAACGTCTTGACAGGGCTGGCGGCGTGGAACAGGTATCAGTTGCTGCTGGCACTGCCGTCGGAGCATGTCCCCAGAGGCAGTGAGGCGCTGGTGACGGCGGACATGTGGCTCGGCAACCTCATGGAATGGCGGGAGGCCGCGTTCGTCATACCCATGCTGCTGCTCATCGCGTGGCTGGACGACATGCGCGGTCGCGCGGACGGGGCCTGGCCCCAGGGGCAGCGGCGGAGCCGAGCGTGGTTGATCTTCGCGTGGGTGCTGCCCGTGGGGAATCTGTTCACATGCCGACCTGAGAGCCCTGGGCGCGGCATGGAACACCTCGGGCATGATGCCGGCCGGTACGACGCGCATGGCGACGTAGGCGAGGACGAGCGTCACGATCGACGCGAGTGTGGTCCTGACGATCCCCGCGAAATCCTCACCCCTGACCTTGTCCATGGCGCGCCATGCGACCAGGGGCAGAACGACGACAGCGAGGAGGATCATGGCGATCATCGTGGCGGGCTTCCTTCAGCGATGGAGGGAGTGCTCATGTCTCGGTCCCGGCCTTCAGTCCGCTAGGTGGTGCGTTGGCTGCGCTGTGATCGGTCCTCCGGTTTATGGGGTATCGATGAGAACGTTCGTGCAGGTCGTCAGTGTGTGTTGCGCATGCATGTTCACTTGGTTTTCGAGACGAAGTATCGGCACTCCGTCTTCACCGACCGGCATCTGATGCGGAGGCTTCGAAGATTCATTGCCGGAGGGACACCGCCCGCATGATCTCCTCGCAGGACTTCGAGGCCGAGCTGGTGGAGTTCAACGGCGAGGCCAACCACGTCCACCTGCTGGTGAACTTCCCGTCGAAGGCCGCCGTGTCCAGGCTGGTGAACTCCCTCAAGGGCGTGTCATCCCGCAGGCTCCGCCAGGAGTTCCCCGACCTCGTCCACTACTGGCGGGCACAGCGACCACGACCGTGTGCATTTCGTCGATGAACAGGATGATGTCGCCGCTCGCCGCCTGGACGTCCTCGATGACCTTCTTCATCCGCTCCGCGAACTGCCCCCGGTACTGCGCGCCCGCGACCATGCCCGACAGATCGAGGGCGACCACCCTCTTGTCTTTCAGCGTGTCGGGCACCTCCCCTGCGACGATGCGCTGGGCCAGGCCCTCGACGATCGCGGTCTTGCCCACGCCGGGCTCGCCGATTAGCACGGGGTTGTTCTTGGAGCGCCGGGAGAGGGTCTCGACGGTCTGTTCGATCTCCTCGGCCCTGCCGACCACGGGGTCGAGCCTTCCCGCCTTCGCCTCGTCCGTGAGGTCCCGGCCGAACTCGTCCAGCGTCGTCGCCGGCTCCTGCTTGCTGTCCGCGGGCTGCCCCTCGGTACGGGCCGCCTGCTCCGCGACGCCCGTCAGCCGTCCGACGTTCTGGCCCTCGGCCTGGAGCAGCCGGGCGGCACCGGAGTCCGCGTCCGCGACCAGCGCGCCGAGGATGTGTTCAGGGCCGATGTAGGACACCTCGGCCGCCTGAGACCGGGTGTAGGCGGCGGCGAGAGTGCGTTTGGCCGCAGGGGTCAGGCCGGGCTCCGAGGACGGTTCGTCCGACTCGTGAGGGAGCACCTTGGCGATCTCGGCCCCAGCACATAGGGATTCACCTCGGCGCGGGCGAGCAGGGAGCGTGCCGGTTCGACCTGCGTGGCGGCCCAAAACAGATGCTCGGCATCGAGGTCGGCCGTACCGTCCTCCACGGCACGCCGTGCGGCGAGGTTGAGGAGTTCCTGCGAGGACTCGGTCAACAGCCGTCCGATCGGTACCCGTTGGACCGCCGGTGGCGATGATGCCGGTGACATGCCGAAAAAGCGGTTCAACATATCGCTGAACGGGTCCGGCGAGCCGAAACCGAATGACGACATCGACATGGCAGCTCCTGGGACATCGACGGGTCCCTTCCACCAAAACGCGGCAGTCCGCGCCCTGTAAACAGAGCGGAAGAAAGACCGGGGCGGGCAGGTGAGCCCGTGGCAGCCCGTGTTCTCGGGCGCTACGCGCTGTGATGCGGGGAGGCGCGCGGTCTCCTCCGTCCCTTTTACGGCGGACCGGTCGCCGCGTCCTTCCCGCCGGGAGCGGGCGGCAGGTCGTCGAGGAAGGTGACGGTCGGCACGTGGAAGAGACAGCCGGTGACGGCGGTCGAGTAGTCGAGGATCCGGTCGTGGGTGGCCGGGCCGTTGCCGAGGAACATGTGCCTGAGCATCTGCTCGGTCACATCGGGGGTCCGGGCGTAGCCGATGAAGTATGTGCCGAACTCCTGCTGCCCGACTGTGCCGAACGGCATGTTCTCGCGGACGATCTTGCGCTCGTCGCCGTTGTCGTCGGTGACGGTGTTGAGGGCGACATGGGAGTCGGCGGGCTTGGTGTCGTCGGGCAGCTCGACGTTGGCCAGCTTGGTGCGGCCGATGACCCGGTCCTGTTCCTCGGTGGGCAGGGCGTGCCAGGCCGTGAGGTCGTGCAGGTACTTCTGCACGATCACATAGCTGCCGCCCCTGAAGCCGGGTCCTCGTCGCCGATGAACACCGCGTCGGCCGCGGACGCGCCCTCCGGGTTCTCGCTGCCGTCCACATAGCCGAGCAGGTCCCGCTCGTCGAAGTACTTGAAGGCGTACACCTCGTCCACGACCGTGCCGGCGCCGAGCAGCCGCTCCGCGATCAGCCGCGCCAGCTCGAAGCAGAGGTCCATGTGGCGTGCCCGCACATGGAACAGCAGGTCGCCAGGCGTGGACGGAGGGTGGTGGTGTGCCCCGGCCAGTTCCACGAAGGGGTGCAGGTCGCGCGGTCGGGGGCCGTCGAAGAGCCGGCCCCAGGCCGCCGAGCCGATACCGACGACACAGGTGAGCTCGTCGGCGGGCGCTCGGAAGGCCACCGAGCGGTGCAGACCCGAGACGTCCTTCAGCAGGTCCCTGACCGTGTCCTCGGCGGCCGCATCGATTGTGGCCACGAGGAACACCGCGGCTGGGGCCGGCGGCACGACCACGGGCTGCGACTCAAGCACGATCCGGCCTCCTCAGCGGGCGCGGCTGGTCCGTCCCGAAGGGCGTGATGCCCCTCCATGGTGGAGGGTCGCCGGGGAAATCGCACGAGCACGCTCCCCAGGCCTGCCGTTCAACCGTGTGGGCTGAGGCGGTCGGAAGTCGTCGTCGACCAAGCCCAGGGCAACCTCCGCCGGGCGCGTGGGTTGCGCAGCTGCTTCTCACTGTCTGGGGCGAGATCCCAAGGTCCCGATCGTCGGATCGCCAAGAGTGCCGACGTGTGCCGCTCGACTGGTGGCAGCGGCAATGTCTGGGTTCAGTCGTGGCTGTGGGTGTCCGGTGCGCTCGCGGCCAAGACCTCGGTCATGCTGGCGTCCGTTGCGTTTCTCGCGCTGGGGCATGCGTGGTGTGCTGGGCCGGGGCTGGGAGGCGGTGACTGGCGCGAGGACCGCTGCCGGTTCGCGGTTTCGACAGCGCGGATTGTCGGCATGGGGTGATGGCACCCCGCTCTGGTGGTGGCTGCGGGTTTGACTTGTCGTCGGTTGCCTGGGGTGTCATGGTCCTGGTCTCTGGCAGTTCCCCTTGCGTGGCTGCAGCGACTGCGACTGGACCGCGAGCGGTCCGACCTTCGTGCGGCGGCTTCGGCAAGTCTGTCCGTGGTGGCTGTGTGTGCCCGCTACGGTTCCTGCTGTGAGGCGCTGATCAGGGCAGATCCCGATACCCGAGGATGGCGTCTTAGTCGTCGTGCGGTGCGTTGTCAATGCCCGACACGCGCGCAGAAGTGTGACGAGGTGTCAGTCCTTCCCCCGTATGGCTCAGTGTAGTGGCCAAGTCGCTTCTGCTGTCACTTTTTGATGGATCGTCACATGTGTTGTTCCGGGTTCTTGAACGCCCGATCGGCCCCTTTGTGGTGTCTCCCGCAGATTTCTGAAGTGGCGACAGTTTTCGGCGTGAGTAGGTTCTTTCTTAGGCGGCCGGGTCGGCTGGCATCCCATGAGAGATGGAGAAAGCAACATGCCTGCGAGAGGGAGAACCGGAATGCGCACGCGTACCGTGGTCGGGATCGCATTGTCGGTGGGCATCACTGTCGTCGCTGCGACCACCGTGAACTATGCGTCGGCTTCGAATTCTGTACCGGAGTCCGCTGCGTCGGTGCAGGAGGCCGCTGCCTCCTTGCCTCAGGGAGGGGACGTGGGCGGGGACGGGCAGACGGGCGGGAACGGGCAGACGGGCGGCAACGGGCAGACGGGCGGCAACGGGCAGTCAAAGTACGGTGACTGGAGGGACGATGACGATCGCGAACGGGTCTATGTCAACGAGCGAACGTATTCCGTCGAAGGGGGTGAGTGCATCCCTGTAATCAGTAGTCCGGCGACCAGCTTCAACGTCCGGAACGAAACTGACAAGAGGATCGAATTCTTCACCGGAATTACGTGCGACAACGGTTCTGCAATTGCAACTATCGGGCGCGGAGACTCCAGCAGCGCAATCCCCGGAACGGTGGTTCTCGACGGCCGTGTGGTCCCGTTCGCGCTCGTCGGCAGCTTCCGGGCGGTCGATAGGAAGCACCACTGACCCCAGGGCTTCGGCGTAGTACGCCGCCTGAGTGGTTTTCCCGGTGTGCCGGTGGTGGCACAGATGAGGACAGGCACGAGCTTCCAAGATCATGTGGGTGTCGAGTCCAGTGATCTCTACGGAAGTCCGTGCCTGCCGTCGTATCGTCTCCGACACGGCAGCTGTAGTTCTTGATCACGGCTGGTCGTGGCAGCGGTGTCGTTGCTGGTGGCAGGCGGTTGCGACGGCTTGGTGACGGCGCCTCCAGGCGATCCAGCGCAGGACATGATCACGGTCGCGGGCGGCTGGGGGCAGCACGATGGCCCGCAGGAGACGGATGAGCTCGGGACAGGTCAGCGGGACGAGTCCGGGTTGCCGCTCGGAGCCCTCATGGATGGCTGCGGCCGTGAGAGCGAGGACGACGGCGGCGAACAGGGAGAACAGTGACCAGCGCATCCAGGAGTTCCAGCAGGTCACCTGACCCTGGTCGAGCCCGGTGAAGCCCTTTGTGAGCTGGAACGTTTCCTCGATCCGCCACCTGCGCGAGATCACTTCCATCAGTGTGGCGAGGGCGACGTCGCCGGGTGCCCAGCAGCGGAAGTAGGACACCTCGCCGGTGTAGCGGTGCCGCCGCGCGACCAGCACGCTCGTCCCCGCCCCGGCCGCGTTCTCGTTCTCGTTCTCGTTCTCGTCGGGAGTGTCGTCGGGGCGGACGTCGAGCCAGGCCCAGTCGTACTCGCGGGTGCCCTTGGTGCCGTGTCCGGTCTGCCGGCGCATCCACTGCTCGGGACGCACCTTGTTGATCAGTTTGCGGGCCTCCCACCGGCGGCCGCCCCCGTCGGTGACCTGGTACGTAGCGGCGATGCCGACCGTGTAGCCCAGACCCAGTGAGCGTATGCCCCGGCGCAGTTCACGCCCGCAGTACACCTCGTCGCCCGCGAACCAGCGTGCCTCGATCCCCGTGGCGAGTGCGCCGGTGACCATGGACAGCGCCTGCTGCGGCTTCGTCGCGAACCCGACCTCCTCCGGCACCCCGGCGACCTCGCGGCGTTCCTCGTCCGCGGCCCAGTCCGCCGGGAGATACAGGGCCCGGTCGATGATCACCTTCGTGGTCGCGGAGACCGCCGCCAGATGCACCGCCACCTGACACAGACCGACACCGCCGATCGCACCCGAGTACTGCCGTCCGGCTCCCACACACTCCGTCGAGGACTTCGCATCGCCCGTCTCGTCCACCACCAACACCACGTCCTGCCCGGCGAGTTCACCGGCCACCAGGCGGACGATCTCCTTCCCCGCCCGATCGTGATCGAACCGGGCACGGGACAACAGGTGCTGCAGCCGGTGAGGGCCCGGATGTCCCAACGCCTGCCCGAGCGTCCAGCAGTTCCGCGTGTCCACCTCCAGCAACGGTCCGGCGACCAACTCGGCGGCTGTCGCCCGCGTTTCACGCCGTGTGAAACAGCCCGCGACGGTTGCCATGACCCTCCCGAATGTCTCGCCCCACGTCTGCTCCGCTATCGTGGCCTCCGCGGCCACCGTGTCTTGATACGTCGTCACAAACGTTCATGATCGCGGTGGCCGTCCTCATGCCCGCACGCACCCCCGACAAGACACTGACCAGCCCAGACGCTGGAACTACAGCTGCCGTGTCAGCTACCGGGGACCCTGGCGTCTCCCCGGACCGGACTTACACCGGCTGGCTATCCTGAGCTTGGCGTCCGGTTACATCACCCACACCCCTTCTGAGCTGCGATGACGCCCGGGCTGCTGGACGTACGCTTGGCGTTTAACCTCGCTGGACTTGGTGTTCCTTGATCGATTCGGCGCGTTTGATGGTCTTGCCGACGTCGTGGTGGCCCGGCCCGTTGCTTGTACTTCGAGACCAGGACATGCCAGGCGGTGTCGAAGCCCCGTGGAGCCGACCGTGAGACCCGTCGCCAACGCCCCGGCCAAAGTACTGGCCGGGACGGGCGGGCAGGTGGCGCGAGCCTGCCGCACCAGCGGCAAAGGGAAACGGGAGACCGTCGTCAGGACACCGAAGCGCAACCCACGCAGGGGTGACACCGACAGGGATCCTTCAGACGGAAACGTCTGGAAAGCATGGGAGTCACCGAGACTCTGAGCAACGGCCAAGCCACGCCCGGAGCGCCGCCGCCCGGATTGCTGACGTGGCGGCGCAATTTTCGTTCGAAGACTCCCCGGTGCCAAGCCACTCCGTGGCCTGGGAGTGCCCTTTTGCCAGCCGTGGCAGGAGCTGACCGAGGTCGGCGCCTTGGTGACGCGCTACGGGGTAACGCCGTGTACGGCGACGCCAGCCGACTCGCTAACGGCGTTCAGCCGCAGGCACTTGTTGAAGACGACGCTACCCGATGTGTGCTGCGTGCCGCTTGAGTGCAGCCGTTTCGGCGGCCATGCCGGCGCGCATGTGCTTGCCGATGGTGAAGTCCGTGACGGACGCGAGCGGGCCGTCGAGCAGGAGCTCGCTCGTGTAGAGCACCGAGCCGTCGGGCTGTTGCTGGAGCGTTCGGCAGCGCTGGCCGTAGACCAGGAGCGCGTTCCAACCGGCATCCCGCCAGCACAAGCGGGTGTTCTTCTCGACCACGAGGACCGTGTGCTGGGCGTGCATCGTGTGGCTTCCCAGCACCACATCCACGTTGACGGTCGCTCCGCGGGCGAGAGTTCCGTCAGCTCGGACGACCCACGGGTTCCACGAGGAGTAGCCAGGGAGGTCGGTGATGAGCTGCCAGATGTGCTCGGGGGGAGTAGCGATGACAGCCTGCTCGCGGTAGATGACCGAATGAGCCGACGGTACGCGTGGGTCGAGGCCGTCGCTGGTGCCTGCCGCCGCCCCAGATGGAGCGGATAAGAGCAGCAGTGATGAGACGGCTGCCAGTACGGCGGCGACGCGGCGCATAGGTACCTCCTTGTGTGCAGGGCAGGACCGTCCCCGCGAAGGTGCGGAGGCGGCCTGGGCCTACTCGCTTGTGGTTCATGAGATAAGCGCACACTCGCCTGACAGGCGAGGTAGCTACACACAATCGGCTGAAACCGGTGCCCCAGCAGGAGCGGCGGGGCGGTCGACGGCCGGTGAGCGGGAGCGGCTGAGGCGGACTGCCAACAACCGAACGAGGCCGTTGACTCATGTGTCTCGCACGCCACTCCATCTGGGGTGCCAACGGTGTTTCCGAACAGCAACGTAGCCGGTTCCCGGGACGACGACGGTTTGTTCGTCGAGGGCGTCGAAGACGTCGTCGATCAGCCGGGCGGCCATGCGGGGAGCCTTGGGACGGATCACTCGACGAGTTTGCGGCGGCGGATTTCCGCAGAGCGTTGGGAGATCCGTAGCGTTGCTCCAGCAGCCACGTGACGGCCTGGAGGTCGAGGCCGGGGCCCAGGACGCCTTCCACACACGCGTGGGACTGGGTGAGCAGGCCGCGTATGCGGGTGGCTTCGACCCACGCGGCGGGAGAAGCAGTCGATGACGGTGGCGAGGCAGAGAAACTCGCCGTCGCTGACGGGCCGGTAGGTCACATTGAAGTTCCCCCCGGGTCCTGGACAGCGGGTGTTTACGCTGCGGGGGTGAGGTCTTGCCTGAGCAAGGTTCTCGTTTCGAGTGGGGTGACGTACCCGTACTCGGGGTGTCTGCGAAGTCGGCTGCGGTTGTACTCGATCTCGATGTAGCGGAAGACGTCGGCCCGGGCGGCCTCGCGGGTCTCCCAGACGGTGGTTCCGATCTCCGCTTTGAGGACGGCGAACCAGCTTTCCGCAGCAGCGTTATCGTAACAAGAGCCGACACGTCCCATCGACTGTCGCATGCGCAACTTGCGTATCTCGGTGCGGAATTCATCACTCGTGTATTCGCTGCCGCGGTCGGTGTGCATGATGCAGCCGTCCTCCAGACCGCCGCGTCCGGCCGCCATCCGCAGGGCGACGACCGGCAGCTCGGCACGGTGGTGGTCGGCCATCGCCCAGCCGATCACCTCCCGCGTCGCGAGATCGATGCAGGTCGCCAGATACAACTTCCCTTCCAGTGTGACGAGTTCGGTCATGTCACCGACCAGCCGCATCCCGGGACGGGGGGCGGTGAAGTCCCGGCCGATCAGGTCGGCGGTGAACACCGCCCGCCTGGCCTGTCTGGTCAGGCCCCGACGCCGGCGGCGGGTGATCCCGACGATCCGGTACTTGCGCATCAGCCGCTCGACCCTCTTCGGGTTCACCGCCCGCCCGGCCCGCCGCTGGGCGGCGTGGATCCGCGGGGCCCCGTAGGCGCCGCGCGATCCGGCGTGGAGCACTCGGATCTCGTCCACCAGGCGTTCCTCCTCGCGCCGCGCGACCCGGCGCGCTGACTCGGCCGCCCGGTGCGCGTAGTAGGTAGAGCGCGGCACTCCGAGCGCACGGCACAGCAGCGCAACGCTGTGACCTGCGTGCTTGTCGTTCGATGTCTTCTCCGCGTCGATGAAGCGGCACCGCGTGGCGGTGTCTACCTCATCTTGTCCTGCGCGAAGAAGGCGGTCGCTTTTCCCAGGATGTCGACCGTCTTCTCCAGCTCGCGGACCTTACGCCGCAGCTGGGCGAGTTCTTCCCGCTCGGCGCTGGTCAGAGTCCCGGCAGGCCCCTCGCCCCGGTCGACCTTGGCCTGCTTCACCCAGCCACGCAGACCCTCCGGGCTCACCCCCAGGTCCCGGGCGACCTCGGTGACCGTCTTGTCCGACGACAGCGCCAGCGCGACAGCGTCGCGTTTGAACTCGGCCGTGTACCGCTTGCTCATGTTGCTCTTCTTGCTCACTACCTTGACTGCTTCCTCCGGGACCTTCCGTCCCAGTATCAGGCTGTCCAGGTCAAGGGGGGAGCTTCACATCGCCCATGTACTTCAGGTTCGGTGCGGGTGCAGTGAAGTCCGGTTTGAACAGGGCCGGCACTGGCGTCTGCGACGGCTCCGGGACCGTGGGACGCACGCGCTTGCGCAGGCGCACGCCGGCGATGCGGAACTTGCGCATGACGCGGGCGACCCCTTCTCGTTGATCTCCATATCGTCGGGACTCACGGCCGTCGCGCCACTTGTAGTAGGTGGAGCGGCCCACATCGAGCACCTGGCACAACTGCTGATCCTTGAAGGTCTTCCTGTGGTCCTCAATGAACTGGCAGCGGTTCACCAGCTCATCTCGCCGGCGAAATATTTGGTGGCCTGACGCAGGATGTCCCGCTCCGTGGTCAGCGTCGTGTTCTCCTTGCGGACCTGCTTCAGCTCCGCGCGCAGGGCCGCTGCCGCGGCTTCCAGCTGTTCCTCTCGGGTGGGCTCGCTCCAGGGCGGTTGCAAGTTCCGGGATCGAGTGGATCGTCCGCCCCAGCGGGAGTTGACGGGGCAACAGCATAGGCACGAGACCGGTGATCATCAGGGTGTCTACGCCTGCTGATCACATCAAGGTCCCGTGCCTGCCGCTCCGTCCTCCACGATCCCTGCCGTCCTGGCGAAACTGGGCCCCCTTTCACCAGTGCGACACCGGCCGTCTGCGCACCCACCTCCAGCGCCTCCCCGACCCCCGTTCGCGTCGCGGGCGGTGGTATCCCCTGGCCGGCTTGCTGCTGATCTGCGCCTGCGCAGTCGTCTCCGGCGCCCGGACCATCACCGAGATCACCGAGTGGGGACAGCGCGCCACCACCACGGTGCTGGAACAGCTCGGCATCCGCCGCCACCTGCCCGGACATCGACGCACCCCATCCCATGCCACCCTCACCCGGCTCCTGGCCGCCCTCGACGGCGATGCCCTGGACACCGTGATCGGCGCCTACCTGGCCGAACACGACCACACCGATGTCGGCGGCACCGGCTCGGTGCCGCGGCCGGCGATCGCGGTGGACGGCAAGGCGCTGTCCGGCTCCGCGCACCGACAGCAGCGCCACCGGCCCCTGTTGTCCGCCGTCACCCACGCCCCCACCGTCACCCTGGCCCAGCGGGAGGTGGGGGCCAAGACCAACGAGACGGCCGCTTTCCGTCCGCTGCTGGAACCCTCGATCTGGCCGGTGCCGTGGTCACCTTCGACGCCCTGCACCGTGTCAAGGACCAGGTGCGCTGGCTGGTGGAGGAGAAGAAAGCCCACTGCATCGCCGTGATCAAAGGAAACCAGCCGACCGCGTCCGCCCAGGTCAAAGCCCTGCCATGGGAGCAGGTGCCGATAGCGCACACCGTCTCCGGGACCGGGCACGGGCGGCGGGAGTCCCGCTCGGTCGAGGCGATGGCTATCGCGGCGAACCTGGGCGGGATCGCTTTTCCGGAAGCACGGCTGGCCTTGTGTATCCACGGGCGCCGCCGGGACAGCGGCAAGCGGCAGACCCGGGAGACGGTCTACGCCGTCACCAGCCTCGATACCCACCAGGCCAGCCCTGCTGACCTGGGCGGATACGTCCGCGGGCACTGGGGAATCGAGAATTCCAGCCACCATGTCAGAGATGTGGTGTTCGTCGAGGACGCCTCCACCGTCCACACCGGCAGCGCGCCGCGAGCGATGGCGGCCTTGCGGAATCTGGCCATCGGCAGGCTGCGGCTGCTGGGAGCGGACAACATCGCCAAGACCACCCGAGCGATCCGGGACGCACCCGAACACGCCATCTGGATCTGGGGCATCACCGACAGCCCACTCCTACCGGGAACCTGAAGCCGCCCTGGGCTCGCTCACCGCGGCCGGCTCCTTCATCGTGCTCGTGTTCGTGCTGTCCACCCCGCCATGACGGGCCCGCTCGGCGGATACCCAGTCGGGCAGTGTGTCCCGGCTCACCCCGAGATTCTGAGCCACCCCGGCCAGGGCGTGGCCCGCATCCGAGAGGTACAGGGCGACAGCATCCGCCTTGAACTCCGGCGAGTAGAACTTCATCAACATAGGGGACCCCTCTTCCTCGGCCCCAGGTCAGGGCCTGATCGAGGTGTCCACCACCCAGGGGGAGGTGCCCAGCATGGAGGCGGCGAGCTCGAAGAGCGCGTCGAGGGTCAAGGCGCAGGGACGCCGTCTGACGGAGCTGGTGGTAGGGGTGCGGTGACGGGAACTACGGGGCCGTTGCCGCCGTCGGTAGTTAGTGGCTGACCCTGAAGGGTATAGGCGGTGCCCTGGATACTGGCGATCTGAGCCCCGGTATAACCGCCATGCTGGGTGGTACTGAAGTCGAAAGGAGTCAGGCCCGGCCCCGGCGATATCCCGCCTTTCTCCAGAGTTGTAGTCAATGACTCTCTGGTTAGATTTCGCCCGTTACGTTGAAGCGCTTCGACGAATGTGTACGCCGCAGACATTCCATAAACGAACCATTGATCGAATGGCTGGGTTGGAGCGTATTTATCATGAACTCTTTTCATTAGCCGGTTCCAGCTGCTTGAGGTTTCGCTGATGGGTGTCAGGAAGGTGTCTGTGATGATTGGGCTAGATGTGGAAGGCAAGGCTGCCAGGGCATCCTGATCGATGCCGCCGAAGCTGACTGCCAGCTGTGCGTTATTGCCGAGTCTTAGCTGGGTCAGCCGTAGCAGCGCGGCGTAGGCGGGTTGGGTAAACGCAATGATCACGTCGGCCTTGGCTCGAATTATTGCCTGTACTTGCGAGTCGAGGTTGTGAACGCCTATCGGGTGCTTCTGCCGGGTGACCACCAGGGAGGAGGGGACGACGAGGTCCAACCCTTTTACGCCACCTCTGCCGTAGCCGTCGTCTTGGTAAAGGTAAGCAATGCGCTTCCCGGGGAATTTTCTCTTCATGTAGAATCCGAGTATCTTCCCTTCTCGGGTGAGGTCGGTTTGCCAGCCGAATGTGTATGGAAGTTTTCCGGGGTCATTCCAGCATGGACAGCCACTGGCGGGAAACAGATCTGGAACTTTGTGCTTGTTGAGATAATTGACGACTGCTGAATGCGGACCGGTGCCAAGTCCGTTGAATATCGCGAATACCTTGTCCTGCTCAACCAGTTTGGGCACGACTTGGACGGCGTTGGAGGGAGTATAGGCATCGTCCCGATATGCGTATATGATTCTTCTGCCGTGGACGCCGCCGTGGTCATTGACGAAGTCGAAGTATGCCTTTGCCGCTGGTGCAACACCGCTATATGCGGCCGATGTGGTCCCGGTGAGGGGCTGATGACTTCCGATCGTGATGGTGGTTGAAGTAACACCGGGCGTGGAGGACTCACCATCTGAACCGCAACCAGCGGCCACCAGGAGGAGGGCAGCCATGGAAGCGATCACGCGTAGGCCAGCGCTCTGATGGGCCGATCCGTGCTGGAGAGTACGAACCTGCGGTCGCCGCGCCCGAGTACTTCTTCCTCTGAGCAACATCACCGTTACCTCTGTTGACCCGCGGATTCGACATCGATCCGCGATCTTGTCGGGCTCCAGCCCGATCGGTTGTAGCCGAAAGGCAATGCCCTCCACGTACTCTGGTCCGCTGGCCCAGCGGCCGCAACTGCGAGGATCGGACAGCCCGCGTCGGCCTTCACCCCGCGCCATGTACGTGTGGCGGAAGGTGTCAACGACTCCTGAATTTGGTTCTCGATCACTTTTGGTGCCGTAGCCACGGAGGGTCACCACAACCGCGATCATGAACGGCCGCGAGTGATGTGTTCCTCCAGGACCTCGTTCGACCACGTCGAAGGCGTTGTGATCGAAAGCGTGGTGGTCGACGGCGAGTATTGATTGTGCGGAGCCGTGCATCGGCGGAGCGGGCCGCGTGTCCCGCTTGTGGGACGGTGTCGGGCCGGGCGCACAGCAGATACGCCGACACTGCAGTCGGCGGGCGGCATGTGGTGATCGAGTTACAGGTTCGGCGGTTCCGCTGCCGCGACCGCACCTGGCGGCAGGCCACGTCCGTCGAGCAGATCGACGGGCTGACCTTCCGGCACGGGAGACGGGGGACCGGGCTGCAGTCGGCACCGGAACAGGTAGCGGTGATGCTGACGGTCCGAGCCGGTGCCCGACTGGCGGACACGCTCGCGCTCCGGGGCGAGCCGGTCGACGCTCCTACAGACGCGCCGCATGCCGGAGCCCGAAGGGCACACGCCGCGGTGCGGTCATCCAGCACCGGGCCCTACTGCGCGAGCCGGGGAGAACAGCCCCGGTCCGCGCCGCGGAGTCCATGGAGGGCCTGGAGATTAGGCCGCGTTCCCCGGATGGGCCACGACAGTCAGGCCGTCTACCCGACCGGGTGCGCGAGCTGCACGCGGCTGTCCATGGCCTGCTGGAGCGGCTCGGGTTCCGGGCCGATCGCCTGCCGACTGGGCATGACCGCACCGTGCGCCGCCTCGCGCGTGCGGCCACCACGGACCAGCTCCTCGTCGGACAGTGGACCGGCCGGACCAGCATCCTCGATCCCCACAGGTCGTGGCCGCGCAGGGCGTCGAGGTCTTCCTCGACAGGCTGCGGTCGCCGTTGAAGGGCCGCAGCTTCACCCCGGTTCCGGTACGGGAACGGTTTTTCGACGACGGCCGAGTTCAGCCGACGCCGACACGGATGAGTCCGAAGGCGAACGGTAAGCTGCATCGCCTGGGCTTCCCGACGGTCCTCGCATAGGGCCGCATCATCCAGGGAGCTATTGGGTTCGCTGGTGGTCACCCACCCGTTCCACCCGCTCACCGGTCGTGAGCTGGAGATTCTGTACGTCAAGCGCCGGAGCTTTGCGCTGGTCTTCGTCTGCGCGAGCGGTGCAGGCCGGAGCGTGACGCTGCCGCAGGCGTGGACCGACCTAGGGGTTGCGGCCGAGCAACACCCGCTCGCGGTCGAGGGCCTGTGTGCTGCCCGTGCCCTGGTGAATGCCCTGGTGAGCCGTGGTGCGGACCAGTACGGGGGCGGATCCTGATGGCATGTGAGACGTGTCGCGCGAGTGCCCTGGCGTGGGCGGGAGCGAGGGGCCGTGCCGCGGATCGGGGTGTTTGGCGAGAAGGTGATGGTGCTGGCCAACATGGTCGAGTCCGTGCTGGGAGGCGGCCGTGAACGGGCAGTCGAAGATCACCTCGTCGCACCGGTCCCGGCAGGCGGTGGTCTACCTGCGGCAGTCGACGTATGTGCAGGTGAGGGACAACACCGAGTCTACGGCCAGGCAGTACGCGCTGGCTGGTGGCGAAGGTCTGTCTGGGCGAGGTCGGGGCGGTCTTCGGGCTGGAGGTGTCCCGCCTGGCCCGGTCCTCGGCGGACTTCGCCCGGCTGCAGCTGGCCCGGCTGACGGACGCGCTGCTGGTGGACGGCGACGGGGTCTACGACCTGGCGGACATCAACGACCGGCTGCTGCTGGGGCTCAAGGGCAGCATGAGCGAGGCCGAACTGCACATTCTGGCTGGTCGGTTGCAGGGAGCGAAGCGGGCCGCCGCGGAGCGGGGCGAGTTGCACTTCCCGCTGCCGGTCGGCTACGTCTACGACGACGAGGGCGATGTGTGCTCGACCCGGACGTGGAGGTGCAGACCGCGATCCGGGACGTCTTCGCGTCGTTCGCGGCGGGCGGGTCGGCCTATGCGGCGGTGGCCGCCTTCGTCGGCCGGCGTTTCCCGCTGCGGGCCTATGGAGGCGTGTGGGCAGGCCAGTTGCGCTGGGGAAAGCTCACCCACGCCAGGGTGCTGGGAGTGCTGAGCAACCCGTGCTACGCGGGCACCTACGTCTACGGCCGGTACGCGACCCGGCGCACGGTGGAGCCGGATGGCACTGTGCGCACCGGGGTGCGGCTGCTGCCGAGGGACCAATGGCCGGTGGTGCTGCATGACCACCACGAGGGCTACATCACCTGGCAGAACTTCCTGGGCATCGAGGCGAAGCTGAAGGCCAACTGCACTCATGACGGTGCCCGCCCGGCCCGCGAGGGCCTGGCCCTGTGTCAGGGGATCATCGGCTGCGGCTCGTGCGGGCGCCCGATGACCACCCGCTACCACCGCGGCGGGCAGGCGGCCTACGAGTGCTCCGGGTCGAAGGCCGACCACCAGGGCACACCGACTTGCCGGTCCATCAGGGCGGACGTCGTCGATGACGCGGTGGCCGCACGCCTGCTCGCCCGGCTCACCTCGGACCAGATCACCGTCGCGCTGGCCGCCGCGGACGAGGTCACCACCCGGCACACGCGTGTCCACCGGGCGGCCGAGTTGGCGGTGGAACGCGCCCGCTACGAGGCGGACCGCGCCGAGCGGGCCTTCACAGCGGTCGATCCCGGAAACCGGCTCGTCGTCCAGACGCTGGAGAGCCGGTGGGAGGCCAGGCTCACCGCCCTGGCCGAGGCCGAGGCGGCTCTCACGACGGCACGGGAGTCCCGCCCGTCGCTGCCCGACCGGGACGGCCTGTTGGCTTTGGCCACCGGTCTGCCCCGCCTCTGGCACGCGGCCGACACCCGGGACAAGGACAAAAAACGCCTGCGTGTCGGACGTGACGCTGCTGCCGGAGACCGACCGATGGCGAGCCCGTGTCGGCTTGCGTTGGCACACTGGGGCGAGCGAGGAGGTCGCTCTCGAACGGCCCAAGCCCGCGCCGGAGGCTCGGCGGACCCCGTCGTCGGCGCTCGCGCTGATCAGCCGGCTCGGTCCGCAGCTTCGCGACGCCGAGATCGTCACCGAACTGGCGGCGGCCGGCATCACCACCGGCTCCGGCCGCCCGTTCGACGAGGCCGCGGTGCGCTGGGTCCCCCACGTCCACAAGATCCCCTCCCCGTTCACGGTCCCGTTCAGGGACGGGAGATCTCGGTCAAGGAGGTGGCCCGCCGCCTGGTCATCGCGGCCGACGCGGTCTACTACTTGATCACCCACGGACAACTGGCCGCCCGCAAGACTCCCAGCGGACGCTGGTGCGTCCCCTGGGACGAAGAGACCGAGGCCGACTGCCGACGGCGCATCGCCGAATCCGGGCACCCCACCCCGAAAACCCGAACCATCACAGCAGGAGGGGCAGTATGAAGCCGCCATGCCCACCGTGGCGGACCGGCCTACCGGTCCAGGCATCCTTGAAGCTTTGCTGGAACCGATCTTCGTGTTACTAAGGGTTCCGTCCGAAGCACCGGACCCGTGACGCCGGCGCTGAGACTCGCTTTCCTGACCAGCTACTCCAGGTGGTGGAGGGCGATATCGAGCACCGTCTTGGAGTGGATGCCGTTGCGGGTGTTGCCGTTGGTCGTCTTCTCGTGCCCAAGGTGATCGGTGATCTTACCCTCGAGAGCCGACTACGGGATCCTCTTCGACAACTGCTGCAGCAGGCCGCCCTCGCCAGCCGGGCACTTCATTCTGTGGTGTGGGCGTACCGGCCGAGGGTGGTGGCCAGGGTCTTGATGGTGAGGGGCTTGGTGAGGAAGTCGTCCATGCCGGCGGCGGTGCACGCCTCATAGTCTTCTTGCATGGCGCTGGCGGTTAGGGCGATGATGCGCGGGCGCTGGTCCGTGGGCCATTCCTGGTGGATAGCCCGCGAGGCGTCCAGACCGTTCATAACGGGCATCTGGACATCCATCAACACGACGTCGTAGTGCTGGCGGCGGAGAGCTTCGAGGGCCTGGGCTCCGTCGCCGACCGCGTCCGCCGAGTAGCCGATCTTAGACAGCATGCGCAGAGCGAGCTGCTGATTGACGTTGTTGTCCTCGACCAGCAGGATCCGCAGTGGTGCTGGCTCAGGGCTTGGTGCTGTCCTGATGGCGGGGCGTTCGGCTGCGGTACCCCCTTCGGGAATCAGTGCCTGGCGCAGACTGGCATACAGCTGTGCGGCTTTGATCGGTTTGGTGTGGTAGGCCGAGAACAGCGACAGATCCTCGGGGCGGACATCTGCCTTGCCTAGGGAGGTCAGGAGGATCATCGGCAGGTTGTTGCGTAGAGCGTTGATCTCACGGGCGAGGGCTACGCCGGTCATACGAGGCATTTGCATGTCCAGGACAGCTACGTTAAAGGGGTCGCCGTCGCGGATCCATCCGAGGGCCTCCTCGGGCGATCCGGTGGCGCGGACGTGCATACCCCAGAGCTCGCCTTGGCGGGTAAGGATCATGCGGTTAGTCGGATTGTCGTCGACAGCCAGCATGCGCCGGCCGCGCAGATCATCGCGGGGTGTGGCGTGGGAGTGCCGCACCTGCGAGGGAACCTGCTGGGTGGGGGTAGTGAAGTGGAACTTGGAACCATGACCAGCTTCCGACTCGGCCCAGATGGTTCCGCCCATCAGCTTGACCAGGCGTTGACTGATGGCCAGTCCCAGCCCGGTGCCGCCATAGCGGCGGGTGGTGGAGGAGTCGAGCTGCTCGAATGGCTGGAAGAGCTGTTTCATCCGTTCCGGGGGGATCCCCATCCCGGTGTCGCGGACGCAGAAGTGCGCCGTGAAGGCCTCCCGCCCGTTGGGCTGACCGTTCGGCGGCACGGCTGGTTCGAGTCGGTCGACGGTCAGCACGATCTCGCCGGTGTCGGTGAACTTCACGGCGTTGCTGAGGAGATTGATGATGATCTGGCGCAGGCGCAACCCATCGCCCATGATTTCGTCGGGCAGTGCGACGTCAATGATGTATGCCAGGTCGAGGTTTGACTTTTCCCGTGTTCTCGGAACGATCAGATCGAAAGCCGATTCGATGCACTGGCGCAGGTCGACTGGTGTCTGCTCCAGTTCGAACTTGCCGGCTTCGAACTTGGAGAAGTCGAGGATGTCGTTAATGATCGTCAGCAGGCTGTCAGCGCTGGTGGCGACGATCTCGGCGAGGCTGCGCTGCTCGTGACTCAGTGATGTGTCCAGCAGCAGCTCGGTCATGCCCAACACGGCGTTCATGGGGGTGCGGATTTCATGACTCATGGTGGCAAGGAACGCGCCCTTGGCCCGGTTGGCACTCTCGGCTGCCCGCGCTGCGGACTCGAGTTTTTGTGCTGCGATTTCCCGCTCGCGTACCCGGCCGAGCTGGCTGACCAGGTTGGTGATGAGTGCCGTGGTTGATGGGTTCAACTCGTCGGACTTCGTGGTGAAGAACTCCACGACACCGGCGTTGCCCTGGTGGACAAGCACTGGGAAAGCAACTGCCCCGGTGATGCCTTCCTTTTCAGGGAGCGCAGCGGCCCAGCCGGTACCTGGTGTCAGCGGCTCTGGACCCTGCGGCTGGCCGCTTGAGCAGGCGCGAAGGGCCAGCGGGGACGGTTCGAGCTCGGCCAGCGTGCGTACTTGCTTCAGCTGTGGTGCAGACCATTGGGTACGGGTGTACCAGCTGGGGGAGGCCGCAAGGATGTCGGTGGCTGCGCCGGCGGGGGAGTCGTCGAAAGAGTTGGTTGTGTAGGCGTGGGCAGCTGGCCAGCTCATGAGTTCGCAGATCAGAGGCAGGCCATTGGCAAGGGCCTCATCCCAGGTTATGGCCTTGTTGGCGGCGATGGCGACGCCTTGCAGAAGGTTGAGTGAACGGGTGCGCTGGTGCAGCTCATCGGTCCTCACGCGTACCTTCTCCTCGACGGCGGTGTAGCTCTCCTGCAAGTGGTCGGCCATGGAATTGAATGTGTCTGCCAGCGTGGCGATTTCGTCATGGCTGGATACTCGGGCGCGCCGGCCAAGATCTCCCGCTGTTAGTGACCGCGCAGCTTCAGCAACGGAGGAAACGTTGCGGGCGATGCTGCGGGCCATCAGGGTGGTCAACGCGACGATCAGGGCCAGCCCTGTGCCGATGGCCACCAGCAGCACGGTGTGGCGCGTTTCGACCTGGCTGATCCGCGTCTGCAGCATATGTTCTTCCTGGTCGAACATCGCGTTCCACAGTTGCTTGCTGGCGTGCAGGGCATCGCGGGTCAGCGCCTGCGCATCCCCCAGGGACAGGTCTGAGCGGCCGGACGACACCTGCTGGTTCGCGCTGCCGATCAAGGCGTTGACAGAGGTACTGACCTGGCTCAGGAGCGGTGCCAGCGTGGGACGCAGGTCGTCGTTCTGGTTGTTGGACAGAGTGCCCTCGAAAGCACGATTGAGGGCATCGGTGAGCTGCTCAAGCTGCTGGCTGAGCAGGAGACCGGTCGCCTGAATGCGACTATCTGAACGGCTGGGACTGTCGGCCTGCGTGGCGGTGATAACGGAATCGCCGAGCTGGCTGATCTGATTGACCAGTGGCGGTTCGAGCTTCAGCATCGCGGAACCGGTGTAGAAGGTGTCCGGCTGGGGATCAAAGTTGATCTTGGAGGCGTCACCCAAGTAGGAGTAGAGCAGCAGCACGTTGTTGATCAGTTGCGGTGTGAAGCCTGCACTAAGAGCATTGACTGGGCCGGTCGTTTTGATGCCCTGCCACTGGTTGATCAGATTCGCGAGAGTCAGCTGCCCTTTGCCCTCTGCTTCTACTGTCGCGTTCATGCGTTCCTGCAATGAGCGATCAGTCCGGCTCAACTGGGCGAAATCGCGGTCCACTGCGGCTTGGGCTGCTATGACCTCATGGGCTGGGACCTGCCTGCTCTGCCCCATCTGGGTGCTCAATGAGCGATATGAGAGAAGATCGAGGGTGAGAATGGTCAGGGGCCGGGCATACTCGACACCCTGCACCTCTTCATGGGAGGTGCGCAGGCTGTTGCCCTGCTGGCTGACCAGATAGACCGCCGCCAGGATCAGCGGCACCAAGAATGCCAGTGCGATGATGGTGAGTTTTTGCCAGATCTGCAGCCTGACACGCCCGAAGCGCAACTGCCCAAATGGCAGCCGCCTCCTGACCGCTGGAGCCTCGGAGGCTGGGCCTGTGCTGCTCATCTTGGCCTTCAGTGGGTCGCCGGGACATCACTTTGGGTTACCGCTGGCAGATGCCTGCTGCGTATTCCCAGTTTGGAGCACCTCGTGCAATGTTGCACATTTCGCTGTGCTTGGCGGGGCCAACTGAAGGAGGCAGCGCATCTTCCCCCACGGCAGCTGTAGATAGCCGTTCCTAGACGCGGGAGGCGTTCGCGCAGATGACTCGGGGCGCGGCCTGGGTCGTGGAACTCCTCGATGACGGCGACGGGCGCCTGATCACGGACGCGACGGGGGACCTGAAGTCCTCGACCGACGCGGTGGGCGGGATGGTGTCCCGCCAAGTGGTGTAGCAGCGATCACCGCGTAGGTGCAGGTCGTGGGACAGATGCAGGCGCCCGCCCGCCGGATGGGTCTGACGCTGCGCCAGTTGGTGACGCCTACGGCGCGACACTGTCGACCTTGCCGCGACCTTCTCCGAAGCCAGGGCCAGGGCTCCTCGCCGGCCGCCCCGGCCTACCTGATGACCAGTCAGGTCAGCAGGGGTGTCGTGCAGGCTGATTGGCCGTGCGACCTGCATCTTCGCCGTGATCGCTGCTGCACCACACTGCGGGACACGACTGTGGCCGCGGTCCGCCAGTACTCCGGCTCGGTCGGCGGAGTCCATCTGTGCCAGGTCGCCGTGCACGTCACCGTAGCGACGTCCGCCTGGCACTGCCTCATCGACCGGCGTTTGTATTTCACCACGGAGTGGGCCGGAAACGCGGAACGCCGCGAATTGACCGGTGTGCCCGACGAGCTATGGTCCGCGACCAAGCCCCAGCTCGCGGCGGACATGCTCCGTGCTGCTGGCCAGGACATATCCGCCTCCTTCTTCCGGAGCGATGAGGTCCACGGAGGGCGGGAGCTGCGTACCGCCTGCCGCGAGCTCGGCCTTGGCCGCGTCGTGGCAGTGTGCTCCAACCACCAGGTCAGCACCCCTGCCACGAAGCTGAGCGTGGCCAAGGCCAGCACCCTGTTGCTGAAGCGGACCTGGCACAGGAGGCCGACGGGTGCGAGGCAAAGGGGCGTACGCGACTATGACTGGGCGATGATTGAGGTCACCGCCGACGACACTCCTTAGGGACTCGACCGCGACGCGGGAACGACCGCCCTGCTGGTAATGTCGGCACCGATACACCCGTACCCTGTACTGCCACCGCTGCTTCGCCCCCGGGCCGGTGACACTGGCGCGGCTTGTATCACTGCTGTGCCGCAGGTTTCCCCTCAGTTGGGAACGAGCTGTTTCACGAGCGTGGCGGAGGCGGGATGCCGGTCGCGGGGGCGGGCGGTAGGGCTGTCGTGTAGGGGGTGACGGGGCCATCCCCGTCGTCTGTAACAAGTGGTTTTCCCTGCAAGACGATGGCGTTTCCTTTGATCTCACCGATCTGGGTTCCGATGTAGCCGCTGTGCGAGGTGCGACTGTAGTGAATGGAACGAGCCCGAATCCAGGCGAGAATCCGCTGCCGTGTTCGGGCCTTCACCCGAGGCTGGTGGCGGCGCCGTGGGGCCGGCTGCGTCGGGGATGCCGTTGGCGGGTGGTTCGGCGGAGGGGGCGGTGTGGGAGGTGACGGGGCCGTCTGCACTGTCGGTGATCATGGGTAGGCCCTGCAGCGCGATGGCAGTGCCTTTGATGACGCCGATTCGGGTTCCAGTGTATCCGGCGTGCGAGGTGGGGCTGTAGTCCAGCGGCGTCACGCCGGGGCTGGGGAAGCCGCCTTGTTCCAATGCGGCGACCAGTGATGCGCGGGTCAGGTCCCTGCCCGTTCGTTGCAGCGCCTGGACGAACAGGTATGCGGTTAGCACACCGACTTCTGTGTAGCGGGTCAGCGGCTGGTCCGGCAGGGAACGGGCGTGGATCATCTTCACCAGCTGGATCCACTTGTTCGAGGTGTCGGAGATCGGCGGCAGATACGAGTCGGTGACGATGCCCTGGATTTGCGCCGCTCCTCCGTTCTGTTGTGTGTCGGCGGTTTCCAGGAGGCCGGAGAGGGTTTCCGGATCGGATCCGGAATAGCTGACGACCAGATCGGCGGTGTTGCCCGATTCCTGCTGGGCCAGACGCAGCAGCGCCGTCTGGCTGGGGACGGAGAAGCTCACGATGACTTCAGCCCGGGCCCGGGCGATCGCCTGCATCTGTTCGGTGGCGTCGTTGTAGCCGGGCCGGTAGCTCAACCGGGCGACCACCGAGGATGCCGGGATAGTTTTGTCGAGGCCTCGGACCCCGCTCCTGCCCAGGTCGTCGTTCTGGTAGAAGTAGGCGACTCTCTTTCCGGGGAAAGTTTTATTGACGTAGTCACCGAGAATTTTCCCCTCCCGAACGAAGTCTGTTTGTAGGGCAAATGTATACGGAAGTCTTTTAGGGTCGTTCCAGCAAGGGCACCCCGAGACGGGGAAGAGATCGGGAACCTTGTTGGTGTTGAGGTAGTCGACGACTGCCTGGTGAGGGGCGGTGCCCAACCCTGCCAGGATGGCGAAGACTTTGTCCTGTTCCACGAGCCTACGCACAACGCGGACCGTATTGTCGGGATTGTAGGCATCATCCCGATAATTGAAGAAGATCTTGCGTCCATGGACGCCACCGTTGGCATTGACATAGTCGAAATAGGCTCTAGCAGCCGGCGCGAACTGGCTGAAACCGGCAGCGGCAGGGCCGGTGAGCGGCTGGTGACTCCCCACGGTGACAGCTGTATCGGTAACGCCAGGGGTCGGACTTCCGGCATCACTCTGCGTCGAGCTACAGCCGGAAATCACGAGGAGCAGGGCACCCAGCGCAGCAAGAGCGGGAATCCACGCACGCCTGATCATGACGTTCTCTGCAGCATGGCGACCTCGACTTTCTCAGGCCAGCACCCGCACCGTCACGCGCCCACAGGCAGGCCCGCTGCTCTCGACGCCAGTGGCGGCCGACAATGTCTCAACAGAAGCAGTCCGCCAACTACTGCGCAACCGCAAACCGATCTGCCGTCAGACCGTTGCTGCAACGTTTCGGACGCTGGTCAATCCCGCCCGCAGCCCGAGATCGTCCCCATCCCACCGTTGAACTTCGCGTGTGTGAGGGGCGCCCTCGCCCCGGTCCGCCTTCGCCCGGTGGTACCAGCCCCGCAGGGACTCGGAATCTTTGCCGAGTTCCCGGGCGATGGCGGTGACCGTCTTGCCTGAGGAATCGACGAGCGCGATCGGGTCCCGCTTGAACTCCTCGGTGTACCGCTTCGTGTACTTGCTTCCCACCTGGTACTACTTCCTCTGGAACCCCAAGATCCCAGTCTCCAGGTGTTCACGATCAAGGGGATAGCTTCGTCCTGCGTTCGGGCGAGCTCGCCCCGGTGCATCTGGAGGCTTGGGGGGCACACCTGACGGTCCAGCACTGTCTTTCCCGCGTGATCGTCGACATCGCCGGCCGGCATCGCCTGGACCAGGACCGGATCTCCTTTGTCGAGGCCCTCAAGGCGGTACGCCGCAGCGTCGTCCAGTGTCGTCCAGCAGGCGACGAGCCCCCCGCCGGCTCGGGAAGTTCCTTACCACCGTCGCAGCCAAACTCCGCAAACTCGACATCGGACCGCGCCGCGACCGCGAAGCCGACCGACTCGTCAAGCGCTTCAAGCTCAGTGCGCCGCCCTCCCGAGATTGGTTTAGCTATCAAGCAACTGCATTGAGACACACCACGCCCACTACCAGCCTGCTTGGCCCACAACGGCATGCCCTATCTGGCACAGGCGCGGAGGGCCACAAGCCTGCCCAGGGAGCGACCTACGGGGTACGGGCCGACTTGCTCACCGTGGCCGGGAAGTAGACCGTGGTGACGTCAGCACCACGCAGCGTAGGCGCCGGCAAGATCTCACTGCAGCTGGGCCCTACCAGCGGTGGAGGAGCGGTCATGAAAAGGCTCCGTGCATCGCTGCGGCAATGGGACTCCTTGTCATCGCCGCGACAGCGTGCACCGACACTGACAGCGGCTCTTCAGCTCCTGGCGTGAGCGGCACCACGATTACCATCGGTAGTCACATGTCGCTCACTGGCCCGGTGGCTGTTGCAGGCAGCCAGGTCACCCCAGCCGCGAAAGCGTACTTCGACAATGTCAACTCAGCAGGGCCTGACCAGGCCGTGGGTGTCGAGCTGGGCCAGCCAGGCTGCATCGGAGACGTCCGTCTTGCGGCCGGGCAGGTTCTTGACCTGCCGGGCGTTGACCAGGATCACGTTCAGGCCCTCGTCCAGCACGTAGTGGAAGGGGCTTCCGGTAGTCCGAGGTCGCCTGGATCGCAACCAGCGTCACCTGTGTGGCGAGCGGGTGGTCCCGCAGGGCGAGGACTGCGTTCGTCGTCGATCCCCACGTTGTGGTCTGGGTTGTGAAGGACCCCCGGCTGTTTCGTACTCGGGGTTCGGACGCAGGCCTTGGCGTCCTTCTTGCCGATGTCGAGGCCTGCGCAGCGTTCGTGTAGTACGTCCAGGGCCTTGCTTCCTCCCTGGCGGACGAACCCGTCGTACGTCGTTCCGGGAGGGCCAGGGTGTATCAGGAATTCTGACGCACGTGCTCGCATCAACACTGCACGGTTTCCGTGGGTGGCCCCCGGTACCACGCTGACCTGCGAGCTCACCGGCATCACAGAGGTATCGGTTTCGGCCGGAACGAGTTCCTCCGGCGTCCCGGACCGGCATCAGCCCATGTCGGGGGAGACAGAAGTATCCCCAGCGCGCCGCGGCATTTACCACGCCCTTGGCGTGTACCGAAGGTGCGCTGGATCGCTGACCTGCGAATGCTCAGGTTGAAACAGGTTCACTGAGCCGTTTTCATCCTGTCTCTGGGGGGTGAACTGGCAGGTCAGTGGGGGTGGGTAACGAGACGAGGCCCCTGGTCGTTGCGGTGGTGTTCTCTACGCACCACGCATCGCCCGAGGAGCCTCGCTTGGTCCCGTATCGTGCCATGGTCGACGTCCCGCATGAGTTGGTTGAGCACGTTTCCTGGCTCATCTACGCACGAAGGTGTGAACGCCGTACGAGGTGGCGGAAGCTGGGCTGCTTCAAGCGGGCCTTGCTCGCCCTGGTGCACCTGCGCAAGAACGAGACGATAACCGCGCCGGCGGCAGGCTTCGGTGTCTCGACAGCCACTGCGTGGCGCTACGTCGACGAGACCCTGGACGTCCTTGCGGCCTGGGCGCCGGGCCTGCAGGAAGCCCTGGCCGGGCTGGGCGAGGGCGACTTCGTCATCGTCGACGGCACCTTGATCGCCACCGACCGCGTCCACGCGGACGGGCCGTACTCCTCCCAAAAGCACAAGCAGCACGGCATGAACGTCCAGGTGATCGCACGTCCCGACGGCACACCGCTCTGGTTCTCCCGGGCCACGCCAGGACGCACCCACGATCTGACCGCCGCCCGTGCTCACGGCATCATCCAAGCCTGCCTCACGAGACAGATCCTCGTGCTCGCGGACCGCGCCTACCAGGGCGCCGGCGCCACCGTCCGCACCCCATACAAGAACCACCGCGAACAACCCGCGCGCTACCAGGAGTTCAACCGCGATCACGCCCGGCTGAGCAGGGCTTGATCAAGTTCCGTAGGTGTCGCGGTTGTTGATGATGCCCAGGATCGGGAGTGCTCGTTCGGGTTCGTCGCGGATGGCCCGGGTGGTCTTGGCGATGTTGTTGGCTCCGAGGACCTTCAGCACGCCGATGGCGAGGTTGCGGAAGGTCGCCATGGCCCGGGGCGCGGTCCCGGTGTGGACGGTGGAGGCGTCCTCGGCGAAGGTGACGTCTCTGATGTGGTGCGAGGAGTTCTCCACTCCCCAGTGCCCGCGAATCGCGGCGGCCAGGTCGGCCGGGCAGGCCTGGTGGGCGTCCAGGCTGGTCACGGCGTAGACGCTCTCACGACTCTCGCGCCGGCCGGTGAGCTTGCGGCGGCGGTGGATGCGGATGGCCAGGCGGGCGTGGGGAAACGGGATTCCGCCGAGTTCGTCGGCGATTCCGCAGGTTTTGATCGAGCGGGACTCCCGCCGGCCGTGCCCGGTCCCGGAGGCGGTGTGCTGGACGGCGATGTCCCGCCAGGGCAGGGCCGCCAGCCGGCGGTGGGCGGTCGGCTGGTTGGTCTTGATCACGGCGATGTAGTGCGCTTTCTTCGTCTCGACAAGCCAGGAGACGTTCGCCTTGACCGAGTGCAGCGCGTCGAAGGTGACGACAGTGCCGGCCAGGTCCAGCGGCTCCAGCAGCGGGCGGAAGTGGGTGGTCTCGTTCGTCTTCGCGCCGACCTCCACCTGGCCGAGGGTCACGACTGGGCCGTGGGTGACCACCGACAGCAGGTGCCGGCGTGCCGAGGTGAGACGGGCCGAACCCTTGAGCGCTTTGCCGTCAAGGGCAAGGACGCGCAGCCGCCCGGGCGCGGGTGCCGCCGGCTGCCCCGTGGGCCTGGTCGCGGTGCCGGTGACGGCGTGGTGCCGGTCGGTCAGGTAGGCGCCCACCGCCCGGTCCAGGGCATCACCGTCCACGGCGCCCAGCACGCGCCCGATCGTCACGGGCGAGGGGGTGCGCCGCCACCCGAGCAGATGACGGCGGATACCCAGGGCCGCCAGTAGCCTGCCCGAGGCCCTCGCACCCCATTCGGCGAGCTCGTCGATGCTCTTCGCTCCCGAGACGACCGCGCAGGCACACACCAGCAGGATCGACGTCAGCGAGTACCACCGGCCCCGCCGCGAGCGTGGGTCGGGGATGGAGTCGAAGTAGGGACGCAGGTCGGCGACCTGGCCGACGTCCAGCGACCCCAGATTCCCCAGCACGGCAGGGATCGGAGAAGATACAGCGGCAGGCACGGGCCACCTCATGATCATCGGGCGTAAGACACCACAATGATCACGAAGCCCGTGCCTGCACTGCTATCTACCCCTCACGCAACAACTGCCGCGAGCATGGAACTTGAAGCCGCCCTGCCGGCTGAGGGCGCCGGGCGAACGCGCCTTCGCACAGCTGAAGTCCTGGCGACTGCTCCGGCGGGCCAGATGCTCCACCCGCCGCATCGGCACCATCGTCCAAGCCGTCCACACGCTGATGACCTGCAGCTATTCAGGATGAAAACGGCTCACTGAGCCTCGTCAACCTAGATCAGCTGTTGATCGGACACAGACCTGCTGTGAACGCATGGGTGTCCTCCCGGGCCCGGCGTGCCTTGTTCTGCTGGTGACCGGGGTGGTGCCCTGCCGGCCCCGGGTTGTGCCGTTCTGCCCCGTGCGGGATTTGTGGTGCGCTGATGGTTTCGGCTGGCCACCGGGGCGTGCGTACCTGGTCGGCGTTGACCTCCGTTCTTCAGCGGAGTTGGGTGACCTGGCGGCCCGATAGAAGAAAGGTGCCCGTGACCTGCAAGGATGTGAGTGTCTAGGTCATATCCGGTGCAGATGTCAGGACACCTTTCTGGTGATCGAGGGTACAGCGTGGGACCGCGGGCTGTCCGTGGGGGCTGGCGGGAAGGGCATGGTCGGGCATGCGGGAGCGGTGCTGCTGCGCCGGCTCGCCGACCGGACGGGGCTGGTCATCGCGCTGACCAGGGTGTTTCCCGCGGGCGGGAGCGGTTGGCGGGACCGGGCGGTGGTCTTCGTGCAGCTGGCGATATCGATCGCGCTGGGTGCCCGGAGCGTTCTCGAGGCCGAGCAGCTCTCGTTGCACCAGCGGCGGGTGTTCGGGCCGGTGGTGTCGGACTCGACGATGCACCGGATGCTCGCGGCCTTCGACGAGGACATGTTCGCCGCCCTGTCCCGGGCGAGGGCCCGGGCGAGACGCGTCGTCTGGACCTTGCTGACGCTGCGGCCGAACGGTTTTCCCTGGATGAGCGTGGCAGGCAAGCGCCTGGACAAGTGGGTGATCGTCGACGTCGATGCCACGATTATCACGTCCGCGTCGAAGAAGGACGGGGCGGGCGCCACGTTCAAAAAGACATACGGCTTCCATCCACTGGCTGTCTGGTGCGCGAACACCGGCGAGTGCCTGGCCATGATGCTGAGAAGCGGGAACGCCGGCTCGAACACGGCCGAGGACCACATTGCCGTGCTGGACGAGGCCCTCCGCCAGATTCCAGGCTCCTCGAGCGCGAAACTCCTGGTCAGGGTGGACGGCGCCGGGGCCACCCACAAACTGCACGAGTATCTGCGGGATTTGACCACCCGCCGTCGCCGGGTCCGTTTCACTACCGGCTGGACCATCACCGATGCGGACGAGGCGGCGATCGCCCGCCTCCCGGAACGGGCCTGGGAGCCGGCCCTGCAGCAGGACGGCAGTCCTCACGAGGAGTACGAAGTCGCGGAGTTGACCGGGCTGAACGAGCGGGAAGGCTGGATCGACGGACTGCGGCTGATCGTCCGCCGGGTCAGACCGTCCCGAAGGCACCTGAAGAACCTCACCGACCTGGAGAAGAAGACCGGCTGGAAGTACTCCGTCGTCGCGACCGACATCAGCAAGATGACCCGCATCCCCGGCTCGCACCAGATCCAGTGGCTGGACGCGCTGCACCGGCAGCACGCGGTCGTTGAGGACCGCGTCCGGACCGGCAAGGCCACCGGCCTACACAATCTTCCGTCCAAGTCCTGGACCATCAACCGCAGTTGGATGGCGGCAGCCAACACGGCCGCGGACCTGGATGCCTGGCTGAGGCTCCTGACCCTGCACGACCAGGACGACCTTGCCGAGGCCGAGCCGCAGACCATGCGGCTGCGGATCTATCACCAGCCCGCCCGCCTGGCCCGCCACGCAAGGCGCCGATACCTCCGCCTCGACCCGAGTTGGCCCTGGACGGACGCCTTCGTCCTCGCCTGGAATCGACTCACCGCCCTGCCACAGACCACTTGACCTGCACGAACGCATTCCGACGCGAGCCAGGAAGGAGGAAGACCCGCAGTCCCGGGCCAGTGGAACCCGGCGCAGCCGCAGCGACACGCGACGACTCCACGCGCCCACTGGCGGAACAAACGGGGTGAAGCCACGACCTCAGACCGTCAGCAACCCCGTTGAATGATCGAGGTTGAGTTCTCGGGTCGATTGTCACTCTGGCTTGGTGTTCGTCGTGGTGGTGGGGCGGTCATTTCCGGGGTCGGGCGAGGGATTGTATGGAGATCGAGTGCGATTGCTGGGGGAGCCGTCGTAATGCCTTGTCGGCGGTCGGGGGTTAGCATGAAGTGTGAGGGAGCTGATAGTGGGCTCAGTAATCACCTCGGTAATCACTGTGTGAGGGAGGCCTTGTGGCTGGCGACAAGCGGGCGGCATTCGACGAGATCGACACGGACGGCGACGGGTTTATTACGGCTGCGGAGTTCGCTGCAGCGCTGAGGGCCGGCAGTGAGAACGTCTCTGACGATAATGTCGCCGTGATTATGGGGATGGCCGACAAAAACGGGGACAAGAAGATCAGTTTCGAGGAATACGTGACGTTCGTCCGCTGACCCTTGCTGACCCTTCAGTCCTAGAGCGCGGTTGGTGGCCGGGTGGGGTTCTGGCGTCGGTTCGGCGTTTGCGGTAGCAGGCACGGGCAAGGGCTTGGTGGAGGCGGCGCCATCGTGACCAGTGCAGACCGTGACGGATCCGCTGCTCACGCGATGGCTGAGGAGCCATCAGGATGAGGAGGCGGGCGGCCTCGAAGGCGGTGAGGTTTGATCGGGATGAGTTCACCGGGGACGGTGGGGTCACTCCGGTTCCACTGTGTGGGGCGGAACGGCTTGCGCGTCGCGGCGTTCGGCGGCGGCCTGGACAGCCAGGAACGCGGCGGCCAGCTGGGACAGGGTGATGTGCCGGTACCAGCTGTGGAAGTCTCGGGGCGGCGCCGGGCCAGCAGCCGGCGGGCGGTGCCGCTGCCGGCCGGTGCGTCCGGAGCGGGTATCCGGCGCACCCACCACTGCCAGGTACGGGGGTCCAGTTGGGAGGGGCCGGCGGGCAGTTCGACCCCGTCCTCACCCGCGCAGCGTTCCACGAGGCGGGCGAGGTGGCGCCAGCCGGGGCGGGGCAGCACACCCTGGTTGGCCTGCACCGTCACCACGTAGGGCAGGCCCAGGTCCTCCAGGTGCCGGCGGAGGCGCCGTCGCGGCCGTAGACCTCGTCGGCGGCCACCCACACCCGCCCCTGCGGCAGGTCCGGCACCGCCCGGTCGATCATCTGCTCGGCCAGGCGCGGCTTGACGGCGAAGGCGACCCGGTCGGGAACGCGCGCGCGGCGACACCGCTTCCGGTCCTTTGTCCACTCGCGGGGCAGGTACAGCTCCCGGTCGATCAGAGCCTGGCCGGTGCCGCTCGCCCAGGCGGCCGGCACCCGCCCGCCTGGCAAGGGAAAACTCCGCCAGAGCGCCGCAGTACCGGCGCGCCACTCCGGCCGAGGCGTTGCCGCGCTTGGCGAAGCCAGTCTCGTCCACCACCAGCACGCCTGCTCCACCGGGCCCGGCCCCCGCCCCGTCGCAAGAGCGCCTCGCGGACAGAGTTTCCCCACTGCATCAAGGCTCGCTTCGCGCGCTTGTCCGGCGGCCAACGGCGCTCTTCGATCATCGCCAACCCGGCCGGCGCAGACTCTGCCCAAGCGCACCAACGGCCGCTTCCGGCCCGCACGCCACCGCCACCACGATCCGGCCTCGAGATAGGAAACGCAACAGCGGTCGGACCATAGCACCCCGATTCCGGGGCCACAGCGCACCCCTTTCCACCCGGTTGCCTACGCCAGTAGGTCGGATCAACCGAGGGCTGCGCAAGCGCGGCGGCGTCGGCCGGTCGCCGCCGCGTCGTCTCCATGTCTTCGCCACCGGCTGCACGTCGCCGCCCGTCCGTCGCCACACGCAGCGGCCACATTCCAACACGGGCACGGGGGCGAACGATGATCCCCAACGGTTACGGTCAAAATCGCTTTCCTGGCGGTCGCGCTGAGCGGGGACTGTCTGGCGAATGTCGGGATGCTGCCGGGCGGAGCGGCCGTGTTCGGACCGGTGGCCCCCGACCCGACCGCTTCCGGCTCATCGACAAGCTCGCCGCGTACGAATCGAAGAGTGAGCCTTTTCAACTCGGAACTTCGTGGAGGAAGGAAGCCGCCGCCGAACTGGGCAAATTGGTCAGGCATGTCACCCGATTGGTGGGCGCTCTGAAGAGGCTCGGTCTGAGCGCGATCCGGGGTCGGCGCGGGCCGAAGTACGCGAGCGGGCCTGGAAGTTGGGTGGCTCTTCTTCGCCGGACGCCACCGGACAAGCGATCGTGGAGTGGGACGGGGTACAGGCCCTGACCCATTCCATCCCTCAGGCTGCAGAGTTGAGACGTCAGACATCTCGCTCAACAGTCCGGGGGCCTCGCCTGCTACGCGTCGGCGCCGTGACGATTACTTGTCCTTCGCCTTCGTCGGTGGCAGCGCGAAAGCGGGAGCCCGAGAAAGCATGCGTGAAAGTTCTTCACATTCTCTCATTATTTCAGCGATGAAATTCTCCAAAATCTCAATTTTCACATTCATTATGGCGCGTATCCTCTCGGCCTTGGCGCCGTCAGATTCCTTGGCAGCATCCACTTCCAAGTTGGCGGCATCGCTGGCCAAATCCCTGTATTTCTCGCCGGTCTTGTACTTGGCTTGCTGCCGCTGTGAGTACACGTCCCTTTGCTGGAGGCGCGTATTGCTGCCCTGTCCACCATACAGCTGTTTACATTTTATTATTCCGCCCGCGAGAACACAAATGAAAAACACGAGCGCAAAGATGGACGCGATAAGGGATCCGATACCCAGTCTTTCCTCTCTGTCAGCCACGCCAGGCGCCGTGTCATTACTGCCGCGGACTGCTTCGCTGCTTGCCATCCAAGCCCAAGCGATGAACGCGCTGGATATTGCGGTCCCCAGGGTCGCTACCGGATAAAGGATAGAATTCGAGGCCAAAGACCAGCGTTGAGCCTCTTCTTCTTGCGTTTCGCCGCGAAGGTCTCGCTTAGAGAGCTCATGGTTCAGAGTGTACACACCCTCTTCCGCGTGAATATCATAAATCCTCCTGCAGTTCTGGACAGTCGCCCATCCGAGGTTCGTGAGATCGTACCAGATATCCCCCAGTTCGCCGGCCATCTCCTCAGGGGGATTTCCATTCCCGATCCAGCCTTCAATTGTAGGAACATCGACCCCGAAATACTTCGCCAGGGCCAGGTTGGTAGCGCGCACTACCAGTTCCCCATCCCTGTTTTCTTTTACCCCCGACTTTACTGCGCGATCGATGGTCACCTTCATTCGACGCTGTAGGTCATCAACAGAGAAATTCGAGTACTTCTTCTTACTCTTCGGCTTCACATCCGGGTCTTTACCTTTACTGTCTGCGAAGCCTTTGTCGCTGCTGGTGTCTTCCATGGCTGCACCGCCTTCCATGTCTCGGGTTCCGAGGTTGCTTCGAGTGGAGAGGAGTCATTGGAGGAATACCTTTCCATGATCCCTCTGTGGCGAAGTTTCAGCCGCTCCGGACGGCCTCAATGCGTGCTCACCTGAAGCGCAGGAATGTCAGCCATCGCCGTTCTCCATCTCCGCCAGCAGGTCCAGGACATTCGGGGTGATCCCGAACATTTCTTCAAGGAACTTCTCCGGCTTGTCGCCGTACTGGGCAAGTTTTGCGAGCTGGGGAAGGGTCTCCTCGAACTCTTCCTTGCTTTCGAACAGTTCCGATAGAAGGCGGGTGTCAGTAAGAGATTCCGGAGCAATATCGGGCATCTGTACAAGGGGCGCATCCGAGTCGGCGAAAAACTCGGAGAATTGTGCCAGCAGGGGACCGGCGGCAGCGAAGGCTTCGCTGTTTCCGAGCAGGTCCGATATCATGGAAATTGTAGCGGCTTGGGGCATCTGTGCGTCATTCGGCGCGGCGGTAATGTCGTGGGTGCCCATGTCCTGCCCGGAGAGTGCGCACCGCGACGCGAATTCGATCAGAGTCTGCTGTGGATCGGTGGCACCGCGTGCTTCGATTTCTGCCAGGAGGAGTGGGGCGATGGGGAGGCCGGCAGGCACTCCAGCGACCGTGAAAGTGTCCTCAAATGTGAGCTTAAATGAGTCGAGGAGGACATTGCTTACCCATGTCTTCATTGCAAGCACATACTCGGCATCGACAGCTTCCGCACCCACTGTGGCGCAAACGGCCTCGGCAATGACCGGCGCGTCCGCGGCGAATGCACACAGCAATGAGAAATCGGACACGGTCTGCTGTGGATCGGTGGCGCCGCGTGCTTCGATTTCTGCCAGGAGGAGTGGGGCGATGGGGAGGCCGGCAGGCATTCCAGCGACCGTGAAAGCGTCCTCAAATGTGAGCTTAAATGAGTCGAGGAGGACATTGCTTACCCATGTCTTCATTGCAAGCACATACTCGGCATCGACAGCTTCCGCACCCACTATGGTGCAGACAGCCTCGGCAATGGCAGAAGCGCCCGCTTGCACATCAGGTGTGCGCTCAGCTTTCACGCCAGGTGTGTGCATACCCATGGCCGTGTCCTGCTCGGCGGCTGCACATAGCCTCTCGAAAACGGACATGGCCTGAAGTCCATCACCGACGCCGAGGACCCGGAGTGCTCCCAGGAGCGGCTCAAGGATTTGAGCAGCCCCCTCGACCACTTTCCCGTCTTTGAAAACCAGGCCGAAGTCCCGGCCGATGAAATCGGTTACCCACGCCCTCACGGAGAGCACGTAGGAGGAGTCAGTTTGGCCCGCCTCCGCCACCTCACGGATCGCCGCAGCAATCCCTTCTGCATTATCCATAGAATTCCCCAGTGACGACAGGATCGATACTTCGCAAGGCAGAGCCCCTCCGCGCCCTCAACTGTCTCCCGGCCCAGACCCAGACCACCAGCCTGGCCAGGGCAGACCTAAGGGCACGGCCACGAACCCACTTGGCCCGCCTTCTTCTCCTGCGCAGTCACAGGTCTGGAGAGTGCAGACGAGCGGGACGGTGAGGTTCCCTCGAGATTGAGAGAGGGGCCAGAGCGGCGTCGTTCAGAGGTTCGATCCGATTCGATGCTGGTGCAGGTGACGGATATGGCTGCGGAGTTCGCGGGGCCGGAACGCAGGCAGGCACGGCCTCCGGGTGATCACGAGGCGTCGAGCCCCTGATCACCACATGGCGAGAGCCCGCCTGCCCGTTGATCATCGCCCACCCCGCCGGCCTGAGCCGCCCGCGTTGTCCGGTCCACCGGGCCCGGGGATGACCCGGGGCTTGTCTGCCTCGCAGGCGGTGCCGGATCCCCCGACGGGCGCAGGGACGGCGTCATCTCCTCACCTACATCCTCACGCTCGCCGCGTCCGCGTTCTGGCCGGTAGTCGGGGGCGGTGTGGTGTGGTCGTGGGGGATTGCGGTTTTCGGTGCAGGTGTTTTTGGGGTGGTTTGTTTACCGTTCCACGAAGTATCCGCCGCCGATGTATCCGTCGTCGTCGTCGCGGGTGGTTGGGTCTGGCTGGGGGTCTGGCCGGCGGGCCTGCTCGTTCGGTTCGTCGTCGTCTTCGTTGTCTTCGGCTTCTGTGGAGTAGGGCGTGGGGGTTGGGGTTGCGGGTCCGAGTTCGCTCAGGTCGGCTGAGGACGGCATGTGCTCCTTCATGGTCTCGGCCCAGTTGGTTTCCGCGGTGGACACTCCTTCGCGTGAGGCGTCCACTCCGAGAGCTTCGCATTCGTCGGCCGTCAGGAGCAGGGCAATGTTCTTCGGCGGTCTGTCTTTCGCCGTGAGCTGCTGCCATGCCTCGCGAAAGGTCTCAAGATCCTCCATTTTTTGGACCTGGGAGAGCGCAGTCACGTAGTCCTTGCCTCGGGACGCTTCATCCAGGAGGTCGGTGCCGTACAGGTGGGCGCATTTGACGTACGCCTGATGGAATTTCCTTTTTCTCCTTTTAAGCTCACGGGGATCGTCTTCGATTTTGCAAAGCATTCTTGCACTGTTGATGTCAGCCGTGATACCGCCCTTGATGAATCCCCTGGCCGCTGCGTTGCGGGCGGTGTCGTGGCGGGTCTCCAGTTCTGCGTAGGTAATCGGTTCGCCACTGTGGTCCAGGGCCTGGTCGAGAGCGCCTGCTCGCAGCATGGTGTCCTTGTATGTCGTTGTCCCGCCGGATCGGTCGGAGGCCACGAGTCTGACGTTGCTGGCATGGAGCATGAATCGGTTTCTCAACAGCCACTTGACGGCATTTTCATGGTTTTCCACCAGCGGGCGGTAGTGGCCGCTGTCGTTGTCGGCCACCGACAGCACGTCATCCACGGAGAAAGCCTGCTCGAAACCCGTGATGAGCGCCGTGCCTTGCTTGTTCGCGGGCAGGTCGCCTTCCGGCACCAGGACGGTGGCGCCGTCGTCGCTTTCCGTGGTGTACAAGGGCTGCCCTTCGGCGTCCGTGGCAGGGACCTGGACCTGGGCGACGGTGCAGATGCCTGCGCTGATGACTCGCCCGCCCTGCACGTTGCTGCTGTGGCGCAGCACGACCTCGACGACTCGGTGCCTGGACGGATCCTGCTCCGTCTGCAGGCGTTCGAGGAGTTGGGGGATATTTCCGAAGGTCTGCAGGTCGGCGTTCTGCAGAATCTCGGGCGGAATGTCGAGGTTTTGTGCCTGGCCGTCGACTGTCTCAAGTTTCCAGATCAGGTTCAGGTCGTCATTGAAGAGATAAAAGTTGAAGTCCGGGTCGAGTACCCAGCCGTAGCGCCCGGCGGGCACCCTCTCCCCGCCTTGCATGAACACCCACGGTTGGGGCGGCTCTGCCCCCTCGTCGAGCACACGAGTCACTTTGCGCCGGCTCCGTGTCTCCTTGGGCAGATACAGGACCAGCCGCGACGGCTTGACATCGTCTTCGACGTACGAGTGCCCCATCGGTACCGTGGCGTCGGGCGCCACCGTCGACTTCATGGCCTTCCGTTCCGAGGACGAAAAGCGCGCCTTCGCCGCTTTCCTCCGCAGGGCCCGCACGCCGTCGGCGTAGAGCATTTTCACTTCGCTGAACTGCTCGTCACTGGAGTACTGCATTTCGGAACCGCCCGCGCCGTCCGCGACCTGCCGGACCCACCATACCGGTTTGCGCTTGCGCAGCTTCTTCGGTTTATCCTCGTCAGGCTCCGCCGGTTTGTCCTCGTCAGGCTCCGCCGGTTTGTCCTCGTCAGGCTCCGCCGGTTTGTCCTCGTCAGGCTCCGCCGGTTTGTCCTCGTCAGGCTCCGTCGGTTTATGCTCGTCAAGCAGCTTCGGTTGGGACAGCAACGTCCCCTTCGGGGGTACGCTGGCGGCGGCCATTCGTTCGTCCCATTGGGCAAGAAATGCCGTCGTCCGTGCCCTGTCCTCCGGGGTGAACGTGCCATCGAGAGAGTATTCCCCTTCGGTGGCGGAGATCTCGCGGTAGAAAAGGGTCGTATCGCCGAAGACGTAGGACTGGAGCGCCTTCACCTCGAAACTGTAGGTGGGCTCTGCCGGTTCGTTCCAGTAAAGCAGGTAGCCGGCTTTGTCCTCCGCTTCGAGGACCTGGTTGTTGTCGCCGACGCTCTCGAGCCAGGGCGCGCCGCGGGTGCTGTGCCGCACGGCGCGAACGGTTGGCGTCAGCGCGCTCAGCACCATGCTTTCGATCACCCATTCGGGCAGGTCGAGGGGCGGTTCAATGTATGACGCGTCCTGGGGCGAGGGGACTCCCTCGCCCGGATCGGAATCGATCATGTAAGTCAACAGGCCCCGCAGGCCGCCCTCGGTCTCTGTGCCCCACAGCAGCGAGCGCAGGTCGGCCCGTTGGGCACACAGAGCGTCACGGAACGCCCGCCACGTATCGGGTACGGCTATCTCCCTGACGGCCTGCTTCACCGTCGCAAACTTAGGGTCCAACACACTCATCAGGATCTCCTCATGCTCCGACAGCTGCCCCTCTGCGGCCATGCCCGCGCCGGCGGACAGGTTCCCTACGGCCACCGCCGGCACCCTCACGCTAGACGCACCGGCCGCCGGCGGAGCGGGCCTGCAGGGCAGCCAAGAAGGAAGACCTCAGTTCCCGAAGCCAGGACCGGATTCAGCCGCATCCAGCGGCGCCGGGCCGGCTGTTGAGGTCTGCGTTTGCGGTGTGGCGTTTTGGCTGCGTCCTGACCAGCCGGTCGCGGTGACGAATCCGTGGACCGGGCCGGGCCGGTACTGCACCTGTTCGAGACGGATCCGGACCAGCTCGGCGGAGGTCATCGATGCTGCACGGGGTCCTTGCGGACGGTCCCGGCGCCGCCGGCGCGGCGGACGCACTGCAGCAGTCCGGCCGGCCTGGTCCGCGGACCGTTGGGCCTGGGCGCCGCCGGGCAGCAGATCACGCAGCAGCGCGTGGAGCCGGCCGGCCGTGCGGGCCCGGGCCCGGGCCGGCCGGGGGCCCGGGTCCGGGCCGGCTTCTCACGCCGTTCGTCCCCGAGAGCCGGCGCCGTGGTGTGGTCCTCGGGCTCGACATCCGTCCGTCTTTCTGCCAAGGGGGTGACGGTGGCTGCGGCCGCGGCGCCGATCGTTTTTGCGCCGTCCGCCGTGGGAGAGTTCGCGCACTCGACTGCTCGCCGCGGCAGGCACGTCGACGACGCTCGCGCCGCGGGCGACGAGCCGCTGAGCGAGATGCCGGCCCGCTCCGTCCGGCGTTGTCCACGGCCGGCTTGCGCTGCGGCCGCCGCTCGGCCCGGGCCGGCAGCCGCCGGTAGTCCGTCGGGCTCGCCTCGATCCGACCAAGCGCTCACCCGCCGGTACGCCGTCGCCGGGCTGGCGGACGACGGCGTGGGCGCGGGGCCCGGCGGGGCCGGGGTGCTGGTGGTGGACGAGACCGGGTTCGCCAAGCGCGGGAAGGCTTCGGCCGGGGTGGCGAGACAGCACTCCGGGACGCTCGGCGGGGTATTCCCCTGCCAGATCGGGGTGATGTGCGCGTGGGCCACCGGTGCGGGGCAGGCGTTGATCGACCGGGAGTTGTACCTGCCGCGGGAATGGACGGACGATCCGGATCGCTGCCGGGCCGCGCACGTGCCCGGGCAGCGCGGGTTCCTGACCAAGCCACGGCCGGCGGAGGCGATGATCGAGCGGGCGCTGCCCGGCCTGCCCCAGGAGACGGGGAAGGTGTGGGTAGCCGCCGACGAGGTGTACGGGCGCGAGCGTGCGTTCCGTTTCTTCCTGGAGGAGCATCGTCTGCCGTACGTGGTCAACGTGCAGGCGAACTCGCCGGTGCTGCAGCGTCCGGGCCGGCGGCACGCCGCCCGGCTGGTGGAGCGGGTCGCCCGGGAGGAGGACTGGGTCGAACTGCCCGCCGGGCCCTCCCAGTTGGATACCCGCACGTGGCAGTGGTGGGTGCGGCGACTCCCCGGCGAGGAGGAGATGGCCGATGGCCAGGCGTGGGCGCGATGGCTGGTCGCGCGACGCCGCCTGGAGGATCCCGGCAAACGCGACTACTACCTGGGCCGGGGCCCGACCGACACCCCGGTCGAGGAGATCGTTTTGGTGCCGGGTGCGCGCCGGCGGGTGGAAGAGGCGATCAAGCCGGCGAAGTCCGCCTGCGGGATGGCTGACTACGAGGTCCGCTCCTTCCACGGCTGGTACCGGCACGTCACCCTCGCCCAGCTGGCCGCCGCGTTCCTGGCCGGCTGCGACGCAGCCACCGCCCGCGAGAACGGCCCGCCGGCCCGGACCCGCTACGGCCGGCCCCCGCCGACAGCGCCCGTAGCCGAGAGAGGGGGACCCGCCTGATCCCAGCAGCCCGCCCGCCCCCGTCCGCTTCACCGCCTTCGAGATCAGGCGCCTGCTCATCTTGCTCACCCCGCTGCCCGAACGCCACCAACGCATCCGGCACGCCATGGCCTGGTCCGCCTACCGCCGCCTCCACCAGGCCGTCGCCCGTGCCTGCCACCGACGCCGCCGAACACGCGCTCACACCGTCCCAGCCGAACCCGACACACTGAGTCTTTCCCGGTAAGCGGCCGTCGCTCGCTGTGATCGTGATGCTTCCGCTGCGGCTCGTGTGGTCCCCAAGTCCGGGCAGGCGTAAGGCCCCTGGTAGGAACGATCTTGCGACGGATTGTTCTGACCGAGGGGCCTCACGTGCCGACCAGTGTCACATACACCGCGGTGCTCGACGTGGAGCGGTCCACCGCCGAGCACCTGGCTCGGCTGCTGCGCGACCACCGCATCGCGGCCGGAACCCGCAGGGGCAGGCGTGCGCCGGGCTGCTTCCGGCAGGCAGTGCTCGTCCTGCGCTGGTTCATCGACAACGCCCGCCTTTCCCAACTCGCCCGCGACAACGGCCTGTCGACCTCCACCGCCTACCGTTACCTCCATGAAGGACTGACCGTTCCGGCGGCCGGGGCACCGGACCTGGCGACTGCGCCGGAACGCGCGAAGGCCGCCGGGCTGACACATCTGAACCTCGACGGCACCGTCGTCCGCACGGATCGCGTCGCCGCTCCCGGCCCCAACGACGCGGACCTCTGGTGGTCCGGAAAACATCAGCACCATGGCGGGAACGTGCAGGTCATCTCAACCCCGGACGGCCGGCCGATCCGGGTCTCACCGGCCCGCCCGGGCCGCGAACACGACACCACCTGCGCCCGCCACCACGGTCTGCTTGACGCCCTCAACCGGATCGCCGCCGAGCTGGACATGCCGACCCTGGCCGACCTCGGCCACGAGAACGCCGGCGACGGCTTCCGACACCCGTACAAGAAGCCCGCCGGAAGCGAGCTGACCGAGGCCCAGCAGACGTACAACAAGGTCATCCGCGGCATCCACGGCGTCTGCGAGCGCGCCAGCTCCCTGCTCAAGACGACCTTCAAAGCCCTGCGCCGGATCAGCCTCGACCCCAGCCGCATCACGAAGATCGCCGCCGCAGCCCTCGTCCTGCTCCAGCTCGAGTACGACCGCACCATCTGATCAATCACGCAACGTCATGATCCGTTACTGGCAAAGACTCACTGACAGAACTCCTGCAGCCACCGTGATCTACAGCTGCCGTGACAGTGCCTGATCGGCCAGGCGGTAGATTTCCTGGCCTGTTTCGCTGGTGCAGGTTTCACCGAGCTCGGTCCTGTACCACATGATCATTCGGCTCATTTCGGCAATCTTGCTGTCTGCGTATTTGATGGATATTTCTGTTGCTTTCGCTTGGGCTATCAGTGTGTCATGGTCGGCGTCGCCTGCAGCCCGGGTGATGGCGAGGACGGCGGCGCCGTCGAAGGCCTGCTGCCGACTGCTTTCCCTGAATTGAGTAAACGCGCTCAGTCGTTTCTCCGCCAGGAGCAGTTCGCGGCGCATGTCGGCGACCTCCGAGATCTTCGCAAGGATCCATCGGTGGTGGCGAATGTAGTCTTCCGCTGCTTCCCGGGTGGCCTGTGAGGGCGGCGGTCTTTCCTTGTCCGGGTCCATGGCGTCCGGGGCCCAGTTGAGGTCCGCCTCTATTTCTTCGGACTTGAAATTTTTCCCGGACATGTCCTGGAGGAAATTCCAGAAAGGAAGGCGATACTTTCCGGGATTTATATTCTGGAGTATGTCGTGCTGATCGGGTACGTCATTGGGGCTGGCGCTGTGCATTGCGGAAATCGTATAGGCGGAGAGTGTTGGTCCGCATTCAGTTGCCCTGCGGATTTCCATTGTTAATCCTTGGGTTTTGTATGCGATGTGCCATTTGCGGTGATGCCGTCCTTGCCTGTGGCCGAACCCCTGTTGGGACGCCGGTCAGGCCCTCAGCCCCATGGGCAATCCCGCCACGCCGGGCGGGCCGTGGCCGGTGCGGCCGGTGGCGGCGGGGGTTGCGGGCTGGTGGCAGTTCCAGCACGTGCTGTCGGTGTCGTACCACGTGACATCGCACTGCCTGCATTCGAAGCGTTGCGCGACGATGGCTTTTTGCGCGGGGACCTGCGCGCTGACGGCTTTTTGTGCGCAGACCACAGGCCGGCACCACTGTCCTTGTGCAGGAAGCGGGGCCATCGGCGGGTGCCATGTCTCGTGCTGCGCCGGCGGCGCGTCGGGCGGGATGGGTTGCGGCATGCTTCGCATCCTGGCGCGGCGGGGGAGTGCGCTGGATGGGCCTTCGGGCACTTCCTCGGGCAGCTGTAACGTCCCCGCGGTCGGGACTGCCCGGCTCCCGGTTTCGGGCAGGCGCCGGCGCAGCCCATCGGAGCAGGTACATGCCGATGATCTCGCCCTTGATCGCGACATGCGACACGGACGGAGGGCGAGAGGTTGCCGCCCTGATCACTCGAGGAGAGGCTGAGCGGGACGTCACCGGGTCTCAGCGAGCGCGGACGGGACGATGGTGTCCCTCGTCGTGGTGTTGCGGATCAGCGGCTGGGAGTGCGCGGGCGTCTGCCCGGGGCGCACTTCCACGGGTGAGTGCCGCTCCCTGAACAGGGGGTGGGCCACCGCGTAACTCTTCTTGGTGAACAGCCAGTTCAACCACGAGGAGTACACGATGGCCCTGTCCCAGTCTGAGCTGATACGGCTGCTTGAGTCACTACGCTCGACCGACGGAATCGAGTTCATCCGCACCATCGCCGAGCGGATGGTGCAGGAGCTGATCGAGGCCGAGGCGAGTGCCCATATCGGTGCGGAGTGGAACGAGCACACGCCGACGCGGACCACCATCCGCAACGGGCACCGCGAGAAGGTGCTGACCACGCTGGCCGGCGACCTGAACCTGGAGATCCCCAAGGTCCGCACCGGCAGTTTCTTCCCGTCACTGCTGGAACGGCGGCGCCGGATCGACCAGGCCCTCTATGCCGTGATCATGGAGGCATACGTGCACGGTGTGTCCACCCGCAGCGTGGATGACCTGGTCAAAGCCCTGGGTGGGGACAGCGGCATCTCGAAGTCGGAGGTCTCACGGATCTGCGCGGCGCTGGACGAACCGCTGACCGCGTTCCGCACCCGCCCACTCGACCATGTCCGCTTCCCCTACGTCTACCTGGATGCCACGTACTGCAAGGGGCGGGTCAACCACCAGATTGTCTCCCGGGCCGTCGTGGTGGCCACCGGCATCACCGAGGACGGCAACCGCGAGGTCCTGGGCCTGATGGCCGGAGACAGCGAGAGCGAGGCGTTCTGGAAGGAGTTCCTGCGCTCCCTGCGTGAACGCGGACTGTCCGGGGTCCGCCTCGTCGTCACCGACCAGCACTCGGGTCTGGTCGCCGCGGTCCGCAAGGTGATGCTGGGCGCCGCCTGGCAGCGGTGCAGGGTTCATTTCCTGCGCAACGTCTTCGGCGTGATCGACCGGGACTCCGGTGAAATGGTTGCCGCGACGATCCGCACGATCTTCACCCAGCCCACTGCCGGCCTCGTGCGCACCCAGCTCGACACCGTCGCGGACATGCTCGGCACCCAGTTCCCCAAGGTCAAAGCCATGCTCCTCGACGCGAAGGAAGACCTGACAGCATTCGCGGACTTCCCACCGAGGCACTGGAAGAAGATCCAGTCGACCAACCCGCTGGAGCGGATCAACCGGGAGATCAAGCGCCGCACCGACGTCGTCCAGGTCTTCCCCAACGACGACGCGCTCTTGCGGCTCGTCACCGCCGTGCTGTTCGAGATGCACGACGAATGGATCGCCTTCCCCCGCCGCTACCTCCCCGAAGGCAGCATGGACGAGCTCTACTCCGAACGCCCCGAAAGCGCCCCCGCACTACCCAACACCCCGAACACGCCCACCAGTTGATCGGCAACACCACGACGGGGGACACCATCGACGGGACCGCGCCGGTCGTGGTGGGCGGAAGGAGCGCGTGCGATGAGGGTCATGCTGAGAGCGCAGCTGGACACTCAGATGTCGAATGAGGCGATCAAGAACGGCACACTGCCGAAAGTCATGCAGTCGATGACGGAACAACTCAAGCCCGAGGCGGCCTACTTCGGCCCCAGCCAGGGCGGGCGATCGTGCACCTTCGTCTTCGACATGCAGGACAGTTCAATGCTCCCCACGATCGCGGAGCCCCTCTTCGAGGGACTCGGCGCGAAGATCGAGATCCAGCCGGTGATGAACAGCGAAGACCTGCAGAAGGGTCTCGCCGCGCTGCAGGACTGACAGCCTCGTCAGCCGCCGGCAACGCTCGGTCCGCTGATCCAAGTCGCGATACGGAGTGAGAGAAGCAGGATCCGTCTGCGGGGTCACGCGGTCAGTGGAGCCTCAATAGGCGGGCCAAGCCTGTCGGCGATCTTGAAAACCGTCGTCGCAGCGATGTGACCGTGGGTTCAAATTCCACACCTACCGCAGGTGGACGGCCCCTGACCAGGCAGATCGGTCAGGGGCCGTCGTGTTGGGTCTTGCCCGTGAGTGACCGCTGTTCCCCGAGGTACCCCGCTGGATCGGGCACGGCTGAGGCACGCCCACCCCTCGCAAGTTGCCCCTCGATGCGAAGCAACTTGGGTGAACCCCTGACCTTGGGCGGCTGTGGCTCTCACCTGTACAAGGGTGGGCAGGCGTCCGCTCTTGTTCGCCGCTGTTCGCCGGCGTTATCACGCAGATCCGATAGCATGCGGCAGCAGCAGCTAGATTTTCTCCATACCGACGATGTGCGCACTGTCGAACACGACAATCTCCCTCCAGGGGGATAGATACATCGCAGAGTACCCCTTTTCCTTGAGGAAGATTCCAATCGCGGATTCGGACACGCCACTTCCTGCATAGACAGACTTGATCAGCTCCGTGAGGCGAGATTCATCCGCAGCGGACTCGATGAACGGGAATTCTGAAAAGTCGCCCTTCTTCACGGTCTGCTCGACCTTCTGCTGATCGATGAAGGCGACGGATCCGCTTATCCTTGCTGCAATCACCGGGCCCTTCCCCTTGACCCGCATATCATCGGCCGACCAGCTCCGTGCGCTCTGTACCGATTCCGTAAAATAGAAACCGTCCCCGAATCGTTTTCCGTTGCGTGACATCCCTGGTTTAAAACCTTCCTTAAGGAGATCATCTACATAACGACTCCATGTCCCATGGAACACGCGATCGAGAACCTTGACGGGCTTCTGGGCCGCACGCACAGGTGGTGCGGGGTCCTGCTGCGGCACAAAGGCCTGAGTGCCCCCGGATGGTGCTGCATCCGGGGGCTCCTGCATCCCCGACACGCCGCTGGCAGCGCCGGCCGGATAGGCACGGTTCCATACGAGAGAGCCGACGGCATTAAAGGAGGACCGATCGTCACTCCATACAGTGCCCTGGCTGTCGCAACTCGAGGCCGGGTGCCGTACGTTGAAATCGTCGAACACCTCCGCCCAGTCCAAGGTCCAGTACCGTCGGGTCGCCTCGTCAAGCTGGTAGCCCGTTTGCGGAGAAAAGAGGAACCGAAGGAGAGCGAGCAGATCCTCAAGGTTGGGTTCCCCTTCAGCAGCCGTGGTGTGGAGCACGCATCCCGTCTCCCGCCCGCGCTCCTCCCGCGCTTCCACAGCCGCTTCCAGCCGCAAGTACAAGGTCCGTAGATTGAGGTTCTTCAGAGTGGCCACTGATCGGGTGACCGGCGGCGGGGCGTAACAGGCGAGGCCCTCGGGCTGTTGAGCGAGATGTCTCACGTCTCGACTCGCCAGCCAGGGGGCCTCGTTGGTGACCTATCCTTGCGCACTCGACCTGCCGCATGCACTGGTGGAGTGGGTGACCATGCTGATCGTCACCCGCGAGGGTGACCGCCGCTGCAAGCTGCGCCCCTCCCAGCGGGCCATGGTGGCCCTGGTGTACCTGCGCGAGCACACCACCCTCGCCAAGATCGCCGCGGGCTTCCGGATCAGCGAAGCCACCGCCCACGCCTATGTACACAGCGTCACCGCGTTGCTGGCGGACATGGCCCCGTCTCTCACCCGCGCACTGCGGCGGGCCAAGCCCGACCACGTCCTCGTGGACGGCACCATCGCCGAGTGCGACCGGGTCGGCGACGGCGAACGCGACTACTCCGGCAAGGCCAGACGGCACGGAGTGAACATCCAGGCCGTCACCGGACCGACCGGCAAGCTGATCTGGTACTCGCCAGCCCTGCCGGGCCGCACGGTGGACATCACCGCCGCCCGCACCCACCGCATCATCACCGTATGTGAACGCCTGAAGATTCCCGTCCTGGCGGACAAAGCCTACGAAGGAGCCGGCGGAACCTTCTGCACACCATACAAACGGCACCGCGGCCGTGAGCTGACCGCGCACCAGAAGTCCGTCAACCGCGCGCACGCACGGCTCCGCAGCCCGGTCGAGCGGGCCTTCGCCCTACTCAAGTCCTGGCGGATCTTCCGCCGCGCCCGCTGCAGTCCCAACCGCCTGACGTCAATCGTCAAGGCCATCCTCACCCTGGAGAAGCACCGCTGAAGAACCTCATTGAGAGTGCTTCCGACACGGAATTCTTCAGTGTTGTACTGATTCCAGTCGACACGGTTGAGTGACGTCGGGTCCACGGCCGCCTGCATGGACCTGAGGACTTCAGCATCACGATATGGGCTGGGCTGGCCGGCGTAGCAGGAACAGATATCGGCCAGCCACTGGGGTTCACTCATGCGCTTCCCCGTCCTTACCTGCGAGCCCGACACAACTTGTACAAGAGCGGTCCAATGACGCTCCGCACAATATGTCCTGCCGCGCTGCAGAAGCACAGCCTGAAGTACCAGCATTCGGTCTGGCGGCGATTCCCTCCCGACGGGCTCATCGGGCACCCTCAAGCGACCTGAGAAGAAACCGGAGCATTCTCAACCACGAATTCATTGCACGCGGGCTGTGCGGAATCGCTTCGGTCGGGGCGACCGCCAGGCGGACCACGTCCTGCACACCACCGCACCCGTCCGGAGCGGGTCCGCCCTGGGTCCGCCCACACGTCGGCATGCGCCGCCCGGCGCAGCTCAGAGGGCATGCCCATGGAGGACATCCTCCGCTGCCTCGAACGCTACTTCGCGAGGCACAGGTATTGGACAGGCCGAGGCGAGGAGCAGACTGCCGTCCCCGCTCCTCAGCCCACCATTCCCCCCAGCTTCCGTCCCGTCCGCCGTCGACCCACACCGCGGTGGAGCGGGCGTGGTCCATGGCGTCCAGGTGGAGCGCCCCGCCGGACGTACGACCTGGACGCCATGGGCCACGTCTGCTCGGCTCTGCCTGGTCGACGGCGGGCGGGACGGAAGCCACCCCACACACGCCACCCACGGACCCGCAGTCGGCGACGATGCCCCCTCCCTCCCGGTGCCGGCCGATCATGCAGTCGATGACGGAACAACTCAAGCCCGAGGCGGCCTACTTCGGCCCCAGCGAGGGCGGGCGATCGTGCACCTTCGTCTTCGACATGCAGGACAGTTCAATGCTCCCCACGATTGCGGAGCCCCTCTTCGAGGGACTCGGCGCGAAGATCGAGATCCAGCCGGTGATGAACAGCGAAGACCTGCAGAAGGGTCTCGCCGCGCTGCAGGACTGACCTGTTCAGCGGCCTGCAGCACTCGGTCCGCTGATCCAAGTCGCGACACGGAGTGAGAGAGGCCGGACCGTCTGGGGGGTCACGCGGCCAGTGGAGCCTTACTAGGCGGTCAAGCCTTTCGCCGATCTTGAAAACCGTCGTGGCAGCGATGTCACCTCGCAAGGGGTGATGACAAATTCCGCAAAGTGAATTCGACAGCGTCGGCGGGGCTGGAGTTTCGTCCATGAAGAAGAGTCGACCAGTCATTCCAGAGCTCACGAAACGTGAGATTCGGCAGCGATGCGGATTCGGATGCGTGCTTTGCGGTTTGCCGCTCTACGAATATGAGCATATGGCTGAGTGGTCCAAAGTGAAGGTCCACAATCCAAACAGCAGCGAGGTTAACCTCGATTCTTCGGTGGGGTTTGGTCGTTGAGTGGCCTGGTGGTTCGCCCGTAATGTCCCTCGCCGTGTGAGGGTGGGCCGTCGCGTCTCGCTGCGGGGTGCGCCGGGTTCCACGGACCCGGAGGCTGCTGGCCTTCCTCCTCTCGGTGTGCGTTGGGGCAAGGGGCTGGTCGTCAGGTGGCGACCGTCAGGTTGTTGATCCGCTTCCAGCTGGTCGTGAATGTCTCGGCCCAGGGCCAGGTCCGTTCGATGCGCAGGTGGCGGCGGCGTGCGTGGTGGGCGAGGCGGGCGGGCAGGTGGTAGAGGCGGAAGCGGATCGTGTCCGGCTCGGCGTCGGCGAGGTCCGCTTGGTCGTGGAGGGCCAGCAGCCGCATCCAGGCGTCGAGATCGGCGGCGAGGTTCGCGGTGAGCATCCAGCTCGCGTTCGTTTCCCAGGACTTGGACGGCAGGTTCGCCAGTCCCATCGCCTTGTTGGTGCGCACGCGGTCTTCGACCTCGGCGTGATCGCGGTGGAGGACGTCGAGGAACTGCACTTGGTGGGTGCCGGCGATGTGACCCATGTGCCGGATGTTCGTTGCAGTGATCGAGTAGCGCCAGCCGGTCTTCTGCTCAAACGCCGTCAGCTTCCCCAGGTGCCGGCGGGAGGGCTTGACGCGGCGGACGATCAGCCGCATGCCCTTGGGCCAGCCCTCACGAGTGTTCAACCCGGTCAACTCGGCGACGAAGTAGCCCTCTTGGACCTCGCCGTCCTGTCGCAGGGAGGTTTCCCAGGCGGCTTCGGGGAGGCGGGCGATGGCGCGTTCGTCCTCGGGCGTGATCGTCCAGCCGACGGTGTAGCGGACCGTGCGCCGCGTGGTGTTCAGCGCCTGAAGGCGCTTGAGCAGGCCGTGCGTGGCACCGGCGCCGTCGACCCGCACCAGGATCTTGGCCTGGGAGGAGCGGGGTATCTGCGCGAGCGCGGCATCCAGCACCCGCAGGTGATCGGCGACGGTGTTCGCGCCGGCGTTGCCCTCCCTCAGCTCCATCGCCAGGCACTCGTCGGTGTTGGCCAGCCACGCGGCCAACGGGTGGAAGCCGAAGGTGCCCTTGAACGTGCCGGCGGCGCCCTGTTTCCTGGAGGCCGCGGTGATGACCGTGGCGTCCATGTCGAGCACGATCCAGCCCTTCAGATGCCGCCCCGCGACGGTCAGATACGGGAAGCCGCCGGGCCGCAGGTGCAGCAGCGTCCAGACGTGGCGACGCACCCGCTGTCGTACCTTCGCGATCTGCGCGCGCGTCGTCTCGTCCGTCGTGGACAGCAGCCGGTGCAGCGTGGAGTCCGACACTGCCGGTCCGAACAGCGGGCCGTGGTGGAGCTGGAGTTGCTCGGCCTCCAGCAGATTCGTGGCGCCGAGCGTGATCGCGACGACGAGGCCGACGAGCGCGGTGGCCCGGTCCCGCCACGACGAGGTCGTGCCCGATGGAAGCACTCCCGCCAGTGCGTCGGTCAGGCCCACGCGGTCGGCGAGCCTGCGCAACAGCACTGCCCCGGCATGCCCGACCAGCCCTTTCCCGTCGGCCGTCACAGACAGACCGCGGTCCCACCCTGTACGCTCACTCACCAGAAAGGTGCCCTGACTCCTGCGCCGGATTCGATCTAGACACTCGCATCCTTGCAGGTCGGCGGCACCTTTCTGCCGTCAGGGCGTCAGATCGACCAATTCCGCTGAAGAGCCGGGGTTAATGATCAAGCTGAGTCGGCGTTGGCGTATATGCGGGTTTTGACTGCCTCGTTGACTCTGGTGCGCAATTCCTGACGCGGGGTCGGCTGAGTACGCGATGATCGCCTGAGCGGTCGCCTTTCCCGTCGTGCGGCCGCGGGGGTGATGTAGATGTCGATGCGGCCCAAGGGCCTGCCACCGGTTCCCGAGCAGACCGCGGCGGTGGCCCGCGCCGCGTTCCCCAAGGGCACCCTGGCGATACGGGTCCGCGACCGGCTCGCGGAAGTCTTCGCCGACGAGCCGTTCGCCGAGGCGTTCGGGGTGCGCGGGGCGCCGGGCCTCTCGCCGGGCGCCTTGTCGCTGGTTACGGTGCTGCAGTTCGCCGAGAACCTCACCGACCGGCAGGCGGCGGCGATGGCGATACGCGCGATCGACTGGAAATACGCCCTCGGGATGGAGCTGGCGGACACCGGCTTCGACCACAGCGTGCTGCCCCGGTTCCGGACGAGGCTGGCCGAGCACGGCCTGGAGCGCACGGTTTTCGACCGGCTGCTGGAGCACTGCAAGGAGGCCGGGCTGGTGGCCGCCGGCGGCAGGCAGCGCACCGACGCCACCCACGTCATCAGCGCGGTCCGGGACCTGAACCGCACCGAGCTGGCCGGCCAGAGCGTGCGGGCGGCCCTGGAGGCACTGGCGGTGGCCACCCCCGCCTGGCTCGCCGAGGCAGTCGACATCGCCGAGTTCGCGCACCGCTACGGGGAGCGGATCAACGGCTGGACGATGCCCACGTCCAAGACCAAGCGTGAACGGCTCGCCCAGGTGTTCGGGCAGGACGCGCTGACACTGTGCCGGGCGGCCTGGGCCGATGCCACCCCGCCGTGGATCCGCGAGATCGAGGCCGTGCAGCTATTGCGGCAGGTGCTGGTGCAGACCTACTACATCCACACCGACAACCGGGGGCGGGAGGTGGTCAGGAAGCGGGAGGCCGACACGGACGGAGTCCCGCCCGGCAGTATCCGCCTGGCCTCGCCCTACGACGCCGATGCGCGCTGGGCGGCCAAGGGCGAGGAACTGTTCTGGCTGGGCTACAAGGTCCATTTGACCGAGTCCTGCCACACTCCCCGAAGCCGAAGCCGAAGCCGAAGCCGAAGCCGAAGCCGAAGCCGAAGCCGAAGCCGAAGCCGAAGCCGAAGCCGAAGCCGAAGCCGAAGCCGAAGCCGAAGCCGAAGCCGAAGCCGAAGCCGAAGCCGAAGCCGAAGCCGAAGCCGAAGCCGAAGCCGAAGCCGAAGCCGAAGCCGAAGCCGAAGCCGAAGCCGAAGCCGAAGCCGAAGCCAGGGACAGGGAAGGACGCGGGGAGGAGGACGGCGGGCTACTGCCGCCGAACCTGATCACGGATGTGATGACCACCCACGCCGCCGTCCCCGACGTGCAGGCCACCGCACCCATCCAGCAGCGGCTGCGCGAGCACGGCCTGCCGCCCGGCGAGCACTACCTCGACTCCGGCTACCCCTCCGCCGACCTCATCCACGCCGCCGCCAAGCTCGGCACCGAAATGGTGACCCCCGCCCTGCTCGACCACTCCCGGCAGGCCAGGGCCGCCGAGGGCTTCGACAAGAGCGCGTTCTCCATTGACTGGAAGGCCCGCCAGGCGCGCTGCCCGGCCGGACGCACCAGCAGCAATTGGAACCCCGTCCAACAGCACCGCAGGGACGCCATCGTGGTCACCTTCGCCGCCACAACCTGCGGGAGCTGTCCTCTCCGCGACCGGTGCACCACCTCCCGCCAGGGCCGCCGGATGCTCACCCTGCGCCCCCGCGAACTGCACGAGACCCTCGCCGCCGCCCGCGCCGAACAGCAGACCGACGCGTACAAGGCCCGGTACAGGCTGCGGGCCGGCGTGGAAGGCACCATCAACCAGGCCCTCGACGTCACCGGGATGCGCAGAGCCCGCTACCGCGGCCTGCCCAAGGTCCGTCTCCAGCACGCCTTCTCCGCCACCGCGATCAACGTCGTGCGGCTCGACGCCTACTGGAGCGGACACCCGCTCGACCGTACCCGCAGCAGCCGCCTCACCCGGCTCAGCTACCAACTCGCAGGCTGACGCACGAATTGCGCACCAGAGTCCTCGTTGGAGCGCAGGGCTTGATCAAGTTCCGTAGGTGTCGCGGTTGTTGATGATGCCCAGGATCGGGAGTGCTCGTTCGGGTTCGTCGCGGATGGCCCGGGTGGTCTTGGCGATGTTGTTGGCTCCGAGGACCTTCAGCACGCCGATGGCGAGGTTGCGGAAGGTCGCCATGGCCCGGGGCGCGGTCCCGGTGTGGACGGTGGAGGCGTCCTCGGCGAAGGTGACGTCTCTGATGTGGTGCGAGGAGTTCTCCACTCCCCAGTGCCCGCGAATCGCGGCGGCCAGGTCGGCCGGGCAGGCCTGGTGGGCGTCCAGGCTGGTCACGGCGTAGACGCTCTCACGACTCTCGCGCCGGCCGGTGAGCTTGCGGCGGCGGTGGATGCGGATGGCCAGGCGGGCGTGGGGAAACGGGATTCCGCCGAGTTCGTCGGCGATTCCGCAGGTTTTGATCGAGCGGGACTCCCGCCGGCCGTGCCCGGTCCCGGAGGCGGTGTGCTGGACGGCGATGTCCCGCCAGGGCAGGGCCGCCAGCCGGCGGTGGGCGGTCGGCTGGTTGGTCTTGATCACGGCGATGTAGTGCGCTTTCTTCGTCTCGACAAGCCAGGAGACGTTCGCCTTGACCGAGTGCAGCGCGTCGAAGGTGACGACAGTGCCGGCCAGGTCCAGCGGCTCCAGCAGCGGGCGGAAGTGGGTGGTCTCGTTCGTCTTCGCGCCGACCTCCACCTGGCCGAGGGTCACGACTGGGCCGTGGGTGACCACCGACAGCAGGTGCCGGCGTGCCGAGGTGAGACGGGCCGAACCCTTGAGCGCTTTGCCGTCAAGGGCAAGGACGCGCAGCCGCCCGGGCGCGGGTGCCGCCGGCTGCCCCGTGGCCCTGGTCGCGGTGCCGGTGACGGCGTGGTGCCGGTCGGTCAGGTAGGCGCCCACCGCCCGGTCCAGGGCATCACCGTCCACGGCGCCCAGCACGCGCCCGATCGTCACGGGCGAGGGGTGCGCCGCCACCCGAGCAGATGACGGCGGATACCCAGGGCCGCCAGTAGCCTGCCCGAGGCCCTCGCACCCCATTCGGCGAGCTCGTCGATGCTCTTCGCTCCCGAGACGACCGCGCAGGCACACACCAGCAGGATCGACGTCAGCGAGTACCACCGGCCCCGCCGCGAGCGTGGGTCGGGGATGGAGTCGAAGTAGGGACGCAGGTCGGCGACCTGGCCGACGTCCAGCGACCCCAGATTCCCCAGCACGGCAGGGATCGGAGAAGATACAGCGGCAGGCACGGGCCACCTCATGATCATCGGGCGTAAGACACCACAATGATCACGAAGCCCGTGCCTGCACTGCTATCTACCCCTCACGCAACAACTGCCGCGAGCATGGAACTTGAAGCCGCCCTGCCATTGGGGCCCTTGCCTGTCTCTACGAAGTACTTGGCGGGCTCCGTCAGCTCAGCCAGGACGTAGCCCCACTCTGTCAACACGAGGTTTTCATCCACGAATTTGCAGTCCACGTACAGGCCGAGGGTGTCGAGCATAGCCAGTGCACCCACGGCAGCGTTGGCATCATCTCCACTGGTGGAAGCTCGTAGCTGCTGGACCTCGGGTATCCCGGTCCCTCGTGTTCGGATATCTCGGCGTCCGCGGATCTGGTCCGGGCTGCACAGCCTCTCGTGCAGCGACAGGAACAGATCCCGCTTGTTCAGCTCCACCGCCTGCTGCGTTGTTTCCTCGTGGGTCTTCTTGCCGAAGCGGTATGCGGAGAACGCCACGAGGCCGGAGACGAAAGCAGCAGCGGCAGAGGCCACGGAGATGATGAAAGCAGCGACGACCATATGAGCAGGCCAGCACTGGGCTGCGGCCGAGGCCTCGCGGGTTACTCCAAATGGGCCCCGCTGTTGCCCTCTCCGTACCCTCGCCGGGCGCGACCGATGTGTGCCATACGAGTGCCAACACCCTCGGAAAGCCGCAGGTCAGGCCCAGCAAACCGCATCACCTATGCGGTTAGAGGTCACTGCGAGTTGCGCGCAATCACCGCCTGGCCGATCACCCAAGCAATCCGCCGCAATCTCCCAGCACGCCCGCGCTATCCCGAGCATCCTGAAGCCCCAACCAGTCGACACGGAGGACGACATGGCGCTCAGGTTCCTCGGCACGACCAGCGACGGCGGCGACTGCCCCACCCTCTACGAAGTGGAAGGCACCAGCGAGATCCTCGTACAGGGCGACGTGGTCAACGACCCCGAGCACCTCGCCCAGCTGCGGGACGTGAAGCCCTCCGAGACCTTCGTACGGGTACCGCGTGAGCTCCTCACGCGCTTCGCCCCGCGCAGCGAGCCGTCCGAGGTGATCCCCTTCCGGGACGTGGCGCACGTGTTCACCGACCTGAAGCACACCGCGTGGCGGCTGGAGACCCGCCGCGGCTACGCCACCGACCGAGGCAGCGAGACGTGGGCGCGCTGGAAGGCCGGCGAGGACGTCGCCCACGACGAGCCGGATGGGTGGCGCCGCAACGTCGCCGAGCAGGTCGCGCAAGGCAAGACCTTCGGCCGCGTCCGGATCGTCGACCAGCCGCTCACTCAAGGGCAGGAGTTCCTGCTGACGCGGGCGCCGAGCAACGTGGCCGTCGGCGACGAGGTGCGCTACCTGTGGCGGGCGGACGCCGTACAGCTCGGCCTGCCCGACTTCGACTTCTGGCTCATCGACTCCCGCACCCTGCTGCGGTTCGTGTTCGACGAGCAGGACACCACGATGGGCGTCATCGTCTCCGAGGACCCCGCCGAGGTGCTCGCCGCTTGCCAGGCCCGTGATGCTGCCTGGCACCACGCTGTGGCTGCCGCCGACTTCGCAGAGCGGGTACGTTCCACCATGTGAGCAGCGACTACCAATCCGGCCGTGTCGCTCTCGGTGCGCGCATGCGCGAGCTGCGCACCGAGGCGGGCCTGAACGGCAAGGACTTCGCCGAGCGGCTCGGCTGGCAGCGCTCGAAGGTCAGCCGGCTGGAGAACGGCAAGCAGACCCCGAGCCGTGACGACCTCGCCGCGTGGGCCGAGGCCGCCGGCCGGGCTGACGTGGTGACCGAGTTGGCCGGTCGGCTCGCAGGCCTTGAGACGCGTTACCGGTCGTTGCGAAAGCAGTACTCCAACGGCCACCGCGCCCGCCAGGAACAGGGCCTGATCGAGACGGAGCAGACGAAGCTGCTGCGCGCCGTCGAGGTGATCCGGATCCCCGGGTTGTTCCAGACACCCGAGTACGCGCGGGCCGTGTTCGCCGCTAACGCTGCATTCCGCGACGTGCCGGCCGCGGACATCGAGGACGCCGTGCGTGCCCGCATGCGCCGCCAGCAGGCCCTGTACGAGCCTGAGCGCAGCTTCCGCGTCCTGCTGTGGGAGGGCGCCCTGTACGCGCTGAACGCGCCGAGGCCGGTGATGGCCGCGCAGTTGGACCGGCTGCGCTCCATGGTCGGCATGGACACGGTGCAGCTCGGCATCATCCCCTTCGCTGCCGAGCTGCGCCGCAGTCCGTCTCACGGGTTCTGGATCTACGACCGCCGCCTCGTGATCGTCGAGACGCTGAGCACGGAAATGTGGCTGGACGACGACGAGTCCATAGCCCTGTACGAGCGCGCGTGGGACTGGCTCGCCGATTCGGCCGTCTACGACGCCACCGCACACCGGCTCATCGGCCGTGCGAGCGCCGCTCTCAACCTGTCGTAAGCAACCCGCGGCAACACCAGCACTCGCGCCCGCAATCCCGCGCAATCGCCGCACACACGCGCAACCTCCCTGCATACGGTCCTGGCCATGGCCCTACCGAAGTCCGACCAGCGGTACGAGGCCGGGGACGCGTGGCTCGCCGACTGCTCCGCGCACCCGGCCCTCATCCGTCCGGCATGGGACAGCGAGGCGCTCGCCCCGATCGTGTCCGGCGGCCGCTGGCTTGCTGCCGAAGCCCAACTCGCCACCCGCTACCCGATGGTCGTCCGCATCCCCGCCGAGCACCGCGGGCCGGTCCTCGCCGACCCGGAGATGGACAAGCTGTGGTGGCTGGTCCCGCTCGACGCGGCCGAGGAACTGGCCGACGTGCGGCAGCTCGTGGTGCGGCCTCCGGGCTGGTGCCTGCGCTGCCCGCCGACGGGGTGGCAGATGGACGGCCGGATGTGGATCACGCGTCCTGACGGCTCGGGCCGACTCACCGATCCTGCCGTACTCGCCGCCGCGTTCGGCCCTGGCGGGTACCGACTTCCCGCGGAGGCATCATGACGACGACCGAGACCAGAGCAACACCCGCCGACGCTGTCGACACCCCCACGCTCGGGCAGCTGCTCGTCGAGTCGGCCCAGAGCCGGCGGGGCTGTGCGGCCGCCCAGGCCCTGGCTGAGGAGGGCACGCTCCTCGCCCGGGACAACGTGCGCAGGGCCCTCGTCGTCAAGGAGGCCGGCCGTATGCGGGCCAACTGGGAGGGCCTCATGGGCCGCGTGTACACGCTCGGCCTCGACGAGCAGGACCGGGCGTTCATGGGCCTGGTGCTGTCGATGGTGGGCATCGGCACCACGCCACTGATTGCCCTCGAACAGCTCGATGAGCGCCGCCTGCTGATCCTGATGCGTGCGCTGCCGCTGCTCGCGGACAACGAGCGGATCGCGGTGGGCACGCGCATGTAGAGACTCGGCCGGTTTGGCAATGGCCGGCCCGAGGCGCGGCCGCTCCCGTCACCCCCGGCGGGGGCGGCCGCTCAGAGTTCCCGCCCGTCCACTCAGCACCCCAGGCAACACGAGGGGGCGGGCGGGGTCGCACCTCCCCCCGAGGCCACCCAGGGCGACAGGCAATCGGACCATCGCCCACTCAAGGTCACAACTCGGGCACATCCCCTCCACGCGGTGCACACGCGGCTGGATGATGCCGATCAAGCACCAACTGCCTTTGGGGGCTCATGACTGACGCCACGCCACCGCCGCCCATGCCCGACTTCCCGCCGCCACAGCGGAAGCGACGCGCACCCCTCACATGGTTCGCCGCAGCCTGCGTCGCCGCAGCCCTGGCCGGCGGTGGCGCCGCCCTACTCACCAGGGGCGACAGCGGGGGTGAGTCGATCGCGGACCCGGCCGCGTGCAAGGCGAAGCTCACAGAGAACTACCGCAAGGTCATGGCCAACGGAGCCAAGGGCCCGACACAGAAGTCGCCCACGGCATGCGCCGGCCTCGACGAGGAGACGTTGAACCGGATGACGGGTGAGGTCATCGGCGAGTACCTGGACAGCGACCAGGCGGAGAGGGATGTCGCATCGCTACTTCCCTCCCCGCTGGGGTCGGCGTCGGCGAGCGTGTCGCCCGAGTGCCGCACGTGGATCAAAGCTGAACTCCTCGACGACACCGAGGAGATCGACGCAACGCCGGGCTACGACGCATGCGGGCATCTGTCGGGAGAGGAGCTGCAGGCAGCGATCGACGCGGTGACGGAGGAACTGTCCGCGCAGATCACCCCGGAGTCGTAGGTCTAGGGGGCCCCGCCGTTCACCCGTGGACGACGGGGCCGTCGCGTCAGCCGACCTGCCGCAGCTCGCCCAGGTGAGTCTTCGTCCAGTGAACCCCGGCAGCGTCCGTAAATGCGATCTCAACTGCGCCGGTGCGGCTGGGATCGCTCCTGCGCTGGAACCAGCCAATCCGCCCAACACCCAAGGTGTCGAGGTGGTGCTGTTCCTGCCCCTGCAACTGCTCAAGGACCATGCTGAGTGACGCCTCAGCCCCCTCTGCCCGCGCAGACGCTGCTCTGACAGGAGGTTGGCCATCCTCCAGGCAGTGCACCTCCGCGAGGGGGTCGTCACTGCGGTTCCGCACCTTCACGTAGGAAGGTGTTACTTCGAGCTCGATCTTCCTGGCCTGGTCCTCGCGTCTGTCTTGCGCGGAGGCCAGAAGTTCCTGCCGTTCCAGGGCGAGCGTCGCCGACTGCTCGGCAATGAACTGCCGCTGTTCGCCGATCTGGTCGCGCTGGCTCTTCAGGGTCCAGAGTGTTGCGCCGGCCGCGATGGCAGCGAAGCTGGAGCCGACCCAGGTTGCGAGGTCGCCGCTGTCCATGCTGGCTCCTCAGCCGTAGTACTGGTCGGTGTAGGCCGGACCGCCGGGTTCGTCCTCGCAGCCTTGATCTCGGTCAGGGCTTCCGCCGTGGCTGATGACGAAGGCGTAGCTCTGGCCAAGGTCGCAGCCTTTGTCGGTCCAGGAGTTGGCCATGGCTGTCCAGACGATAAGGAGCAGCAGCGCGGTGATGATCTTCTGTGTGCGGGAGGGGCGCCAGCCGCTTCGGGGTGTGGTGTCAGGCATGCGCGCGAGTGTGACGTACGCGATGGATGTCTGATGTGCGTGTTGCTGGTTCGTGACGTATAGGGGCTCCGCCCGAGATGGACCGGGCGGGGCCTTCGTCATGCCGTGTGCTACTGCCCGCGCGGCGTACGCACCTTCCTTCAGCTCACCGGCCCTCACCTTGCCAACGAGTCCGTCACAGGCTCCAGAAGAGCCGTCAGCAGCCAGTCCGGCTGCGCACGGCGGGTCATGATCCCCAGCATGGCAGGCGGCTAGTGGGGGTCGGGCCAGCTCGTCAGCACGGTGCGCTCCTGCTCGTCGGTGAGGGTGACTCGGACCTTGGGCAGGCTGCCGTACGCGCCGATCCAGCGGGAGAACTTCAGGCGCGCGGCCGCCTCGCCGCCCCACCACCCGTGTATCACCGGGCGGTCAGCGACCGTCAGCGTGAGGTGAAACCGGTCACGGCTCTTCATGACGTCTCCGCGCCCAGTGGGCCCTGTCTTCGAACTCCTCCGCTGTCATGATCCGCATGGTGAGTCCGAATTCGGCGGCAAGCTTCCGCATGTCCGCGAAGATGCCCTCCACCGTTGTCGGCATCTTCAGCGCCGGCGGCCTCGTGAGCAGGGCGTGATCCCAGCACAGGTCAACCCAGCGCGGCCCGTGCTGGAGGCTGTCGTAGGGGCAGGCAGTGGCGCTCGGTCCGGTACACACCGAGCACGGCCACGGAGGCACGCGGAGGATGCGCTGCATCTGCTCGTCGCGGGCCGGCAGGGCAGGCGCAGGCGTCAGGGTGTCCAGGTCGAGGTGCTGCTGTCGCAGCAGTTCTCCCAGGTCCATACGGTCTCGCACGCGGCCTCCCTCTAGGTGCGGGCGGCAGCCTACTGTCTAGAATCGAACGTGTGAACGATCCTGTCCCGTCGAGACTCATGCAGCTCCGCTTTCTGGAGCGTGTGCAGCTGCGGGATCTGGAGCGCACCCGGCGGTGGATTGCCGATGAGGAACGCCGTGCAGCCGAGCGGCAGCGCGGCCTGCAAGCCCGCCCGCTGGCGCCGGACTGGCTGATCGAGCAGAGCCTCAGCCGGCACGTGGCGCCGGTGTACGTGCACGTCGGTGGCTGCCACATGGCGGGGAAGCGGTCGAAGGGCATGACGAGGGAGCAGGCACTGCGGGCGCTGGCGGATCGGGTGGATCCCTGTCCACACTGCCGGCCGGACTCCGAGCTCGGCGTGCTCGACTAGTCAACCGATCTTGTCGAGCATGTCCTTCTCAGACTCCTCCTTCTTCTTCTGGACAAGGCGGCTGAGCGCGTCTGCCGTGTTGTAGTCCGCCATGAGCTTCTGGATCTCACGGTTCCCTAGCCGATCCAACGCGGTCATACGAAGTGGCCCGTCGCTACCCTGCCGGTCTACACGAGTCATGATCTGCTCCTTGCCTCTGCGTGGCGGTCAGGCGCTCCGCGGCTGGCGCCCCGCCGACTTCTTCGCTGCGGTCTTCTTCGCAGGAGCCTTCTTCGCAGTCGTCTTGGCGGTCTTCTTTTTCGGCATCTCGTGCACCTCGGCGTCCTCGCCGCGGGACGCCTTGGCCTTCTGCACGGACTCCTGCAGCGCCGCCATCAGATCGACCAACTGGCCCGGCTTCTCAGGCTCCGGCGCCTCGGGCAGCGGCCTGTCTTCCCGTTTCGCCTCGATGATTTCGGCGAGGGCATCCGTGTAGCTGTCGCGGAACTCTTCGCCCTCCAGGCTGTCGCGGGTCATCGAGTCCATGAGGGAGAGCGCCCCGTCGATCTCCTCGTCGGTGAGTTCCACCGGCTCGGGCAGCAGCTCGGTGGGGTCGCGGATCTCGTCCGGCCAGCGCATCGCATGCAGCACCAGCGTGTCATCGCGCACCCGCACGAGGCCGAGGCGCTCGCGGCCAGACCATGCGTAGCGTGCGACGGCGACCTTCGACGAGCGACCCAGGGCCTTCACCAGTAGCTTGTACGGCTTCGCCGCGACCTGCCCCTTCGGTGCCAGGTAGTAGCCGTCGCCGATGCGGATCGGGTCGATCGACTCCAGCGGCACGAACCCGGCAATCTCGATCGCCTTCGCCGTCGGCAGCGGCAGGTTGCTCAGGTCTTCATCGGTGACGGCGACGACCTGGTCCCGGGCGTACTCGTAGCCCTTGCCGATCTCCGACTGGCTGACCTCGCGGTCCTCCAGCTCGCACACCTTGCGCACCCGGACGCGGCCCATGTCCTGCAAGTGGTACTGGTGGAACTGGATGCTGTGGGTCTCGGTGGCGCTGACCACGTTGATCGGCACCGTGACCAAGCCGAAGCTGATCGCGCCGGACCAGATGGTTCGGGGCATGACTAACCTCCGCGACTACCCCGAGCACCACCAGACTATGAGCGCCACAGTCGCCACGCATGCGCACACAACCCAGGCCCACACCGTGACGTCACGGCTAACGCACAGCGCCCGCGGCTGGCCTAGCCCCCGACCTTCTCTACCTCATCAAGCCCCGCCCTTCCGGGCGGGGGGCGGGGATCCCTCTCGGTCCACAGCCTGTGGAGGCCGGCCGACCTCGGCCGTGGCGCACTTGGAATTGACAAGACTCCACAGCTCCACCACGGGACACCGCAGCCTCTCTGTGCTCAAGCGCCCTCGGCGCAGCACCGTAGCCCCTCTTGGTCCAGGGCCCACGGCGTCGTGGCCCAGGTAGGGGCTCTTGGTCTTCGGCCATCCGGTCGCGCTGTCCCCATGGCTTTCCGGCCGCCGCTACGCAGGATCACACCCCACCGGCCCGCACTGCGGGCCGGCGCGGGCTCGGGGCTCGGGGCTGCGCTCCTGCCTTCGGCCCGCGCCGCCCCGGCCCCGGCCCCGCGCCACCATCGTTGCCCCGGGATGATCCGCGTTTCACGCTCTGGCCCGCCCAGGGGCCGATGCACCGGACCGAGCCTGAACCCCCCACCATGGCCCACACCACCAGGCCCGACCCGAGGACAAGGCACCGCACCATGGCCAACAGCACCCGATCCGCGCGAACCCTCAAAAGACGCTTTGATCCAAAAGCAGGTGCGCCACGGCTGAGGTCGGGCGGCCTCCACGGGCTGTGAACCGAGAGGGACGAGTGTTGTGCTCCTGCCTGAACGCAGCCACGGTCAAAGCCGATGCCTCCGGCGGGGGATCGGCCGGCACCGGGATCCAGGGGGCGCCGTTGCCGACTGCGGGCACATTGTGGCGAGCGTTGAGGGGCTTCCATCCCGTCCGCCGTCGACCCAGGCAGAGCCGAGCAGACGCGGCCCATGGCGTCCAGGTCGTTCGTACAGTGGCGCGCTCCACCTGGACGCCATGAACCACGCCCGCTCCACCACGGTGTGGGTCGACGGCGGACGGGATGGAAGCCGGGGCCAGTGGTGGGCTGATGCCGCAACGGAAGCGACGCCGGGCCCTGCAAGGCAGCAACGACTTCGGACAGTCCTCAGCCGTCGCCGACAAGCTGCGACCCCCCGGGCGTGGAGCCGAGTAACGGATGGCCGGCGGGCGGTCCGGGGAACCCGTGAGAGTTGCCTCGCGGTGCCGGAACGGCTTCCGGAACCCGTTCCGGCCATGGAGACGCGCCGTGTGCCACGGCCTGCGACGGAGTTGTCCGGGCAGTCGGCAAGGCATGCGGCTGGTACCGCACTCTGCCCTCACGGTACGGAAGGCACTGGTCAGCAACCCAGCGCACCTTCGGTGCGCGCCGGGGGCGTGGTAAATGGTGTGGTGTGCTGCGGGTGCTTCTCGCGCGCTCTGCCGGGTTGGTGCGATGGCCGCGAGCATGATCGTGGGCTGGTCGTTCCGGTCGAAACCGACTCCTCTGTGATGCTGTGCAGCTCGTTGGTCAGCATGGTGCTGAGGGCCGTCCACGGGAACCGTGGAGTGTTGCTGTGAGCACGGGTGTCAGATTCCTGATTTGCCCTGGCCCTCCCGGAGCGGGCAGTTCCTGTGGACTGTCTGCTCGGCCGGAAGGGGAACGGGACCATGGATGTGCTGCACGAGCGGTGCGCGGGGATGGATATCAGCAAGAAGGACGCCAAGGTCTGCGTGCGGACGCCGGGTGGCAAACGCCGGGGAACGTTCACCAGTGAGATCACTACCTGGGGTGCGACCACCAACTCGGTCCTTGAACTGCGTGATCATCTGGTGGCGGCAGGCGTGACGCTGGTAGTGATGGAAGCGACGTCGGACTACTGGAAGCCCTTCTACTTCCTGCTCTCCGAGGACTTGAATGTGATGCTGGTCAACGCGCGGGAGGTCAAGAACCTGCCCGGCCGCAAGACTGATGTCTCGGACTCGGCCTGGCTGGCCCAACTCGGGGCGCACGGCCTGGTGCGGGCTTCGTTCGTGCCGCCGCAGCCGATCCGCGAACTGCGGGATCTGACCCGGATGCGCACTCAACTCACCCGCACCCGCGGACAGATCGTCCAGCGGCTGGAGAAGATGCTGGAAGACTCCGGGATCAAACTCTCCGCGGTCGCCGCCGACATCATGGGTGTCTCCGGCAGGGCGATGCTGGAGGCTCTGATCGCCGGTCAGGACGACCCGCACGCGCTCGCCGACCTGGCCAAGCGTCGCCTCCGCAACAAGATTCCCGAGCTCACCGAGGCATTGACCGGGCGTTTTCGCGAACACCACGGCTTCCTGGCCCGCGTCCACCTCGACCACTACGACCACCTCACGACCGCGCTCGACACGCTGAACACGAGGATCGCGGAGGCGATGTCTCCTTTCGGCCCGTCCTGGAACTCCTGGACACCATCCCGGGTGTCAACCAAACCACCGCCGAAGTGATCGTCGCCGAGACCGGCGGCGACATGAGCCGCTTCGCCAGTGACAAGCATCTCGCCTCCTGGGCCGGCGTCTGCCCCGGCCATCACTCCTCCGCCGGCCGGAGCAAGACCACCAAGGTCCGGCCCGGAAACCCGCATCTCAAAGGCGCCCTGGGCCTGGCCGCGTTCGGTGCGGTGAGAACCAAAGACACCTATCTCCAGGCCCGCTACCGACGCCTGACCGCCCGCCGGGGCCCGATGAAGGCCCTGGTCGCCATCGAACACTCGATCATCACCGCGATCTGGCACATGCTCACCGACCAACGGCCCTACCACGAACTCGGCGGCACCTACTTCACCCAGCGCGACCCCGAACGCGCCGCCCGCAAAGCAGTCGGCCAGCTCAACCAGCTCGGCTACCGGGTCACCCTCGACCCGATGAACAGCGCGGCCTGAAACTCCGTCTACCCAGACACCGGACGGCCCTCGCATCACCACCGCCCGGTCACCACCCCTGCCCGAAAACGCCCTGACCTGCATGTATTTACGTGTCAGCGGGTGTTGTGATGTAGGTCTCTCATCCGGCCGGCAGATGCGGTGTCCCAGGATCGACGCCGCTCCGCGCTGTCCACCGTCTCCAGGCGAGGCAGCACGGTGGCACGGGCCCTGTCCGCCACCCAAGGAGCCAGGATGTCCACCACGTCTGCCCCACCCTCACAGCCCGATGCAGCCCCCGTCACACCACGCAGCAGACGGCGTACACCCCGGCGTCTCGCCGCGGCCATTGCCTGCTGCCTGACCGCAGCCACCGTCGTACCCCTGACCATGACGAGCAGCGCATCGGCCGCGGACGGACCCTGCGAGACCGCCGGCCACACCGTCACCTGCACCTACACCGGCACCGGCACCGAACAGTCCCTCACGCTGCCCGACACCGTCGACACCGTCGACATCACCGCCACAGGCGCCGCAGGAGGCGACGCCACCCTCGCCAGTACTTTCCTTGGAGCTGGTGGCCGGGGGGCGATCGTCGACGCCCACGACGTGCCGGTCACCGACGCCGCAGTCACGGGCCACCAGCGGACCCTGTATGTCATGGTCGGCGGCCGCGGCGTCGACGGGAAGGCCCTCGGTGGAGGCGGCGAAGGCGGCTTCAACGGCGGAGGCGGAAACCCGCAAGCCGGCTCCACCTACGCCTACGGTGGCGGCGGGGGCGGTGCCAGCGATGTACGCACCAAGCCCGCAAGCGTAGCTCTCACCGAACAGGACAGCCGCCTCGTGGTCGCCGGCGGCGGCGGAGGCGCCGGAAGACGCGGCGGACAAGGCGGCACTGCAGCAGGCCCCGGCGGCATCAACGACTACGAGTCGGGCTACGGCGGCGGCCTGGACGGGCAGGACGGCGGCGGCTTCGGCACGCCCGGCGGCGACGGCGCAGACTCCAGCGGCGTTTTTTCCAACGATCCGCGCACGGGCGGTGAAGGGGGCGGAGGCGGCGATCCCCACGTCGCCGGAGGCGGAGGCGGCGCATCCCCCGACAGCTATGTCAATGGTGCCCCGTTCGACGGCGGACCCGGCGGCGGCGGGGGCGGTACCACCGGCGGCAAGGCAGGCCAGCCATGGGACTCGGACTACAGCGGAGACGTCGACGCGACGGACGGCACTCTCGGACAGGGCGGAAATTCAGGAGTCATAGTGTCGGCCGCGGCCGCGGGTGGTGGCGGCGGCTATTACGGCGGCGGCCCCGGCGGAACCGAGGCTCCGCTTTCCAATGCGGGGGGTGGGGGTGCGGGTTCGTCGTACTCGGTGACCCTCGACGCCACGGTCGTTCCGGTCCCCGCGGACAATCCCGTTCCATCCCAGGTGGTCATCTCCTACACCGTGCCGGACCTGGAGGCGGTGTTCACCGACTCCCTGCCCGCCGCGAAGATCGGCGACGACTACAGCCACCTCCCGATCACCGGACCGCCCACCGGCGGCACCGCCCCCTACGCCTACACCGCCACCGGCCTGCCCGACGGCCTGGACATCGACCCGGACACCGGACTGATCACCGGCACCCCCACCGGACCCGCCGCAGACGACCAGCCCGTGACCGTCACGGTGACCGACGCCGGCACCGGCAGCCTGCAACAGTCCGTCACATCGCAGGACTACACCCTCGACGTGAACAAGGCGGACAGCAGCACCACCCTGTCCTCCAGCCAAAACCCCTCGGCACCGGGCGAGTCCGTCGTCCTCACCGCGCACGTCGACAGCAATACCGCAAGCCCCGGCGGCGACGTGGTGTTCAGCCGCACCGGGAGCAGCACCCCGCTGGGAACCGCCCCGGTCGAGGCCGGTAGCGCCTCCTTCACCGTCCCCGCCGCATCCCTCAACGCGGGCGACAACGCCTTCACCGCCGCCTACCAGGGCGACAGCACCCACAACGGCTCCGCGGGCGAGATCGTGCAACGGGTGCAGTACACCACCACCGATCCCTTCTTCCTCTCCCCCATCGACCCCGACGCCGTCAACCTCCTCAAGGCCGGCCAGGCAGTACCCGTCAAATTCACCCTCGACGGCAACCAGGGCATGAACGTGATCGCCGCCGGCTACCCCCGCTACACCCGAACCGCCTGCACCAGCGAGGAAACCGTCGACCTCACCGACGAGACCACCACCAGCCAGGCCGGACTCACCTACGACAACGGCACCTACAGCTACGCATGGAAGACCAAGAAGGACTGGGCCGGCCAGTGCGGCACCCTCAACATCAAACTCGCCGACAACACCACCCACACCATCCAGGTCCGCTTCAAGTGACCACCTGAACCACACCCCACACCCCACCCCCCACCCCGAAAGGAACAACACCCCCCCTCACAACCCAACCAAGACCCCGGGCCCTCACCAGGCGTGCACCCCACCCCGGCGAGGGCCCACCCGCGACATCAGGCACCGAGGCGGCAACCCCAACACCCCAGCCGTGCCCCGCACAAGCCCTCCGCAACCGGCCGACCAACCCCGCAAACCCCGGTGACCGCCCCGCCCGAAGTCCGCACCGCGCAGGCGCTCCAGGCGGCCGGTTCCACGTGCACCATCGGATGACCCAACCCCCTTAACGGAACGTAAAGTTGGACCAGCCTCGCGACGCTCTACTCCTGGTCGCGCGCAACGTCAAGCGGGCCGCTGATGTCTGACATCACCGGCTGACATCAACAGCCACGAACAGTCCCGGCTGGCGCCGAACCCTGACGGCCGACTACCGGGGACATGCCGGACGAGGGACTGGGACAGGCCGAGCAAGGGGCCCAGAGCCAGGCTCTGACTGGCGGCCAATAGGTAGGCCGTCGACACATCTGTGTCGGAGCCTTGGGCGCTGATCACTGCTGGCATGATCACAAGCAGCCAGGCCAGCAGAGCCGGGCCGACGTTGACCGCCCAGCAGCCGACGGCCAAAACGGCAGGACACCGGAGGCACGTTGACTGCCGGGGTGGGTCCCTCCCTCAGCCCTTGGCCTTGGCCTCGGCTTCGATCTCGGCCTCGGCTACCGCGATCGTCATGCCAAGCGCCTCTGCGATGTTGCGCGCAGCCGTCATCACGTGGGCGGTACCCACGATGGGGGCGACGGCGACCAGGACGTCCTGCACCTGGGCGGCGGTCAGGCCGGCCCTGAGAGCAGGATCGATGTGAGCGAGGTAGGAGATGGGAGGCGCGTCCGAAGCGGCGAGCGCGGCGATGCGAGTGAGGATGAGTGTGTCCGGGGGCAGCCCACATCGCTCAAGAGAGTCGACCGTCATGGCGACGAGAGTGTCCAGGACCGGGGTGTCGGATGCTGTAGCCATTGCGAAGGGCCTCCTAAAGGCGCTGACGCTCCGAGACGGGCGCAGCGGAGGCGGACAGAACAGGCATCCGCAGGCGCCACGTTCTCCCTCAACCGTAGAAGCGTTCCGGGCATGGCGCGCGATGAGCCACGAGACCCGGCAGAGCGCGAAAGCCGTCCGGCACCTCGGCGAGGCGGTACAGCAACGAAGTACAGCAACCCCAGCAACCGCCAGCGCCCCGCGCCGGCCATCACAGGCGATCCGGCAGCCTGAATGACCTCAAATGACCGATCTCTGGAGAGCTACGGATCAGAAGTTGCCCGTGCCCCTGCCGTGGGAACACCGGGCAGTTACGGTTGCCGGACATGAGAAGGGCCCCTGACCAAAAGCCCAGTTCAGGGGCCCTTCTCAGTGCTCGCAGAGCGGAGGCGGTGCGATCTGAACCCACGGTGCCATCGCTGCCACGACGGTTTCAGGAGTGTCAAGCAGCAAGCCCGTCGCCCCCGTGGCACGCAGTCAAACGCCTCAGGGGGCTAAGGCTGATGCGTTCTCAGGCGTCGAGCTCGAGTAGTTGGAGTGCGTGGTCGGTTCGTGACCGGTAGTGGTCGGTTGGCGGCGGAGATGTTGTCCAGCCTGCCTGGCGGATGAGGCCGATGGCGAGGTTGCGCATGGTCGCCATCGTCCTGGGGGCAGGTGACGGGCAGGGCAGATCGACGTCTCCGCCGTGGCGCTCGAGAACGTCGATCAGCGAGGATGGCGCGCGAACGCGACACCCCTGTTCGTGATCAAAGGCTTCGAGAACCTTGACCATCAGGGGTCGCATTCGCCGCATCCAAGCGGATAACTAGCCATCAGGTCACGTAAGCCCACAAGTAACCTATCTTGCCGCGTGAGACCGCACGAACCCTGGCCTCCCAGGCCCCGACAGTCCGTAGCCGTCGGGGCCCGAGTCGACGGCGTCCCTCAAGAAGCCACGGTGGCGCAGACTGCAAATACAGAAAGAGTGAGATCTATTGTTCCCGTGTTCCTCCCCTGCACAAACCACGCATCGGTGTCGGGAAGGCTGGTTTCGACCACGCCGCCTGCCGCGCTATTGAAGTTGAACCCGCCTCCGAGGACTTTTTTACCTGTTGGACACTGTGCCTCATGAAAACGACCTTGCCCAGGCGGGACTATTACTATGCTTCGCACCTGTATCCAACCGGAAATTCCAGGTTCGCCTTGTGGGCCGGGTTCGCCTTTCTCGCCGGCGGCACCGACCTGGCCTTGAGGCCCTTGAGGCCCTTGAGGACCTTGAGGACCCTCAGGGCCGCGGGGACCGACAGGGCCGCGGGGACCCCGAAAGCCCACGGTGCCCCATTTCGTGCACCAGCGGTAATACTTAATCCAGCACGCATCGCTGCTTTTGTCTGGCGCAAATCGCGATGAAGCTACTTCCGCTACGGCTGATGAAGGATTGGGGCTGGCTGCGGCTGTTGCTGGTGTGGCGAATAGGGGCAGGAAGGCTAGGGGTAGGCTCAGTCCGAGTGCGGCGGCGAGGGCTCGCCTACCCGTTCGCGACGGTTGCAAGGCCGCAATGCGTGGCCATATTTGCCTCCCCTGCCCGTGTTTGACAAACGGGCGTCCCGCACCGTTTGCCGTGTTCGCAGCATCGCTCGTCGTATGACGGTGGGGTATGCAACTGGAGGGCTGCTCGCGCTTGACGGGGGACGGCTCGTGCTCGGCTGGGGTGATCTTGTGGGTCGGGTGTGAAACCTGACGGTCGTTTCTCATCTGGGTTCTCCATGGACAGACGCCGACTGCTTTGGCAGTAAGAGGGGGAGTCCAGGATGGCTCGATGCCAGTCGTCGCGGTTGCCCGTAGGGTTAAGGTATCGGGCAGTAGTTTTTATTGAGCCGCTTTCAGGCTCTCGGGCCGAAGGCCGGACCGCTGTAGGTTCTGCTGAACCGGGCCGCCGCAGCGAGTGTCGAGGTCGGTGACCATAGGGTTGATCGCGATCGCCTTCCGCTTGCGGGCTGGCAGCATGCCGACGAGCAGTTCGCGGGAAGTTTCGATCCCTTTCGAAGTCGGGTTCTCAGCCGTGTCGCCCGTGCTCTGTAAGCAGCTCCAGGTCGACTACTGTACATGCCTTCTATTCACCCAAAGTGATCGCTCGGCAGTCTCCGCTCTTGCTGCCGTTTGATGCTGCTACCGCCGTTTAGGCATTAAACCTCCGTGGCGAACGGTCCGATAATTACTTCTTGCGGAGGGTCATCTGATCAGGCGTCGCCACACAACGGAACGGTGTCGTCGTCGTGCATCGTGTCATTAGCGTCGTTGGGGACTGCGGGCACTCCTCGGAACAAGGGACTGGTAAAAGCGCTGCCGCGGAGTTCGTAGCGTCCGGGGGCTGTCACGGCAGCTGTAGTTCTTGATCACGGCTGGTCGTGGCAGCGGTGTCGTTGCTGGTGGCAGGCGGTTGCGACGGCTTGGTGACGGCGCCTCCAGGCGATCCAGCGCAGGACATGATCACGGTCGCGGGCGGCTGGGGGCAGCACGATGGCCCGCAGGAGACGGATGAGCTCGGGACAGGTCAGCGGGACGAGTCCGGGTTGCCGCTCGGAGCCCTCATGGATGGCTGCGGCCGTGAGAGCGAGGACGACGGCGGCGAACAGGGAGAACAGTGACCAGCGCATCCAGGAGTTCCAGCAGGTCACCTGACCCTGGTCGAGCCCGGTGAAGCCCTTTGTGAGCTGGAACGTTTCCTCGATCCGCCACCTGCGCGAGATCACTTCCATCAGTGTGGCGAGGGCGACGTCGCCGGGTGCCCAGCAGCGGAAGTAGGACACCTCGCCGGTGTAGCGGTGCCGCCGCGCGACCAGCACGCTCGTCCCCGCCCCGGCCGCGTTCTCGTTCTCGTTCTCGTTCTCGTTCTCGTCGGGAGTGTCGTCGGGGCGGACGTCGAGCCAGGCCCAGTCGTACTCGCGGGTGCCCTTGGTGCCGTGTCCGGTCTGCCGGCGCATCCACTGCTCGGGACGCACCTTGTTGATCAGTTTGCGGGCCTCCCACCGGCGGCCGCCCCCGTCGGTGACCTGGTACGTAGCGGCGATGCCGACCGTGTAGCCCAGACCCAGTGAGCGTATGCCCCGGCGCAGTTCACGCCCGCAGTACACCTCGTCGCCCGCGAACCAGCGTGCCTCGATCCCCGTGGCGAGTGCGCCGGTGACCATGGACAGCGCCTGCTGCGGCTTCGTCGCGAACCCGACCTCCTCCGGCACCCCGGCGACCTCGCGGCGTTCCTCGTCCGCGGCCCAGTCCGCCGGGAGATACAGGGCCCGGTCGATGATCACCTTCGTGGTCGCGGAGACCGCCGCCAGATGCACCGCCACCTGACACAGACCGACACCGCCGATCGCACCCGAGTACTGCCGTCCGGCTCCCACACACTCCGTCGAGGACTTCGCATCGCCCGTCTCGTCCACCACCAACACCACGTCCTGCCCGGCGAGTTCACCGGCCACCAGGCGGACGATCTCCTTCCCCGCCCGATCGTGATCGAACCGGGCACGGGACAACAGGTGCTGCAGCCGGTGAGGGCCCGGATGTCCCAACGCCTGCCCGAGCGTCCAGCAGTTCCGCGTGTCCACCTCCAGCAACAGTCCGGCGACCAACTCGGCGGCTGTCGCCCGCGTTTCACGCCGTGTGAAACAGCCCGCGACGGTTGCCATGACCCTCCCGAATGTCTCGCCCCACGTCTGCTCCGCTATCGTGGCCTCCGCGGCCACCGTGTCTTGATACGTCGTCACAAACGTTCATGATCGCGGTGGCCGTCCTCATGCCCGCACGCACCCCCGACAAGACACTGACCAGCCCAGACGCTGGAACTACAGCTGCCGTGGCTGTCGCCGTTACCCTTCTGCAGGTCTTGGCTGTTCATCACCGGCTGGATCTCGATCTTCGCGCCGAGCCCCTCGCAGAGGGGCTCCGCGATCGTGGGCAGCAGTGAACTGTCCTGCATGTCGAAGACGAAGGTGCAGGATCGCCCGCCCCCGGTGGGGACGAAGTAGGCCGCCTCGGGCTTGAGTTGTTCCGTCATCGACTGCATGACCTTCGGCAGTGTGCCGTTCTTGATCGCCTCATTCGACATCTGAGTGTCCAGCTGCGCTCTCAGCATGACCCTCATCGCACGCGCTCCTTCCGCCCACCACGACCGGCGCGGTCCCGTCCACGCTCGCTGAGAACCGGTGACGTCCCGCTCAGCCTCCCTCGGGGAGAGTTATGCCTGCACCCGGAGAACTGGGTTGACCTGCGTTAACCTGCGTTGACAACCGGGTGAGTGTCTAACTGCGTGACAACGCCGACGCACACTGGCGGACGAGCGGGGACGCCTACGGACCATCAGCGCAGACGGGCGGCACATCAGCCGATGGCCGAGCGCCCGCCCAAGTTCCTTCGGGACGAAGAGGTCTCGCTCTCAGTGCCGAGTCCGTGGGCCATGCCTGGGCCAACGCACCTGACGCGCCACATGGTTGATGCATCGGTGCAGGTCAGGGCCAATAACTGCCGCGGCAGGGCAACGGTCTTGAAAACCGTCGTGGCAGCGGTGTCACCGGGGGTCCAGATCCCGCCGCCTCCGCTCTGCGAGCACTGTGAAGGGGCCCTGCTCACGTCCGGCAACCGTAACTGCCCGGTGTTCCCCGTGGTTCCGCGCACGATCGGGTACGGCAGGGGCACGGGCACGGTGATGTGCAGCTCTGCAGAGATCGGTTGTTGGAGGTCATACAGGCTGCGGGGAGGGTCGTGAGAGCGGGTGTCGGGTCCTGAACGGCCGTGAACGTAGCTGAACGAGACGGAAACCGAGGGCCCGTGACCGGCTGCCGAAGCCACCGTTGCCGGTCGGAGCTAGTAGACTGTCGTGGCTAATTCTTGGGATAAAGGTGGCGCAGTTTGATGCGTGCGTCATGGGTGGTGAACTGCCAGTCCACTTGGCGTTGGTGGGTGTTGGTGGCGTTCTGCCAGGCCGAGAGTTCGGTGTTGAGTGTGTCGAGGTCGCCGATCCGGCGGTCGAGGCATTGCCGGGTCAGCGCGGAGAGTTCGATCTCGGCGATGTTGAGCCAGGAGCCGTGTTTGGGTGTGTGGTGGATCTCGAGGCGCTGGGCCAGGGCGAAGGCCTCTTCTGGTTCGAATGCCTCGTACAGGGAGGCGATGGTGTGGGTGTTGAGGTTGTCCATCACCAGGACCACGGTTTCGGCGTCGGGGTAGTCCACGGTCAGTAGCTGTTTGACCTGGCCGGCCCAGTCGATCCGGGTCCGTCGGCATGTCCAGGAAGGACATCTTCGGTTGCCTGAATCGCCTTATCGCCCGCGAGGTACCGGCATCTGAGACAGGCCGAAGCGAGCAGCGACTGTGCCTCCGCTTCCGTCCTCGCCCCTCGGCCCACCACTCACCCCGGCTTCCATCCCGTACGCCATGGGCCGTGTCTGCTCGGCTTGGCCTGGGTGGCTGTTGATGTCAGCCGGTGATGTCAGACATCAGCGGCCCGCTTGACGTTGCGCGCGACCAGGAGTAGAGCGTCGCGAGGCTGGTCCAACTCTACGTTCCGTTAAGGGGGTTGGGTCATCCGATGGTGCACGTGGAACCGGCCGCCTGGAGCGCCTGCGCGGTGCGGACTTCGGGCGGGGCGGTCACCGGGGTTTGCGGGGTTGGTCGGCCGGTTGCGGAGGGCTTGTGCGGGGCACGGCTGGGGTGTTGGGGTTGCCGACTCGGTGCCTCATGTCGTGGGTGGGCCCTCGCCAGGGGTGGGGTGCACGCCTGGTGAGGGCCCGGGGTCTTGCTTGGGTTGTGAGGGGGGTGTTGTTCCTTTCGGGGTGGGGGGTGGGGTGCGGTTCAGGTGGTCACTTGAAGCGGACCTGGATGGTGTGGGTGGTGTTGTCGGCGAGTTTGATGTTGAGGGTGCCGCACTGGCCGGCCCAGTCCTTCTTGGTCTTCCATACGTAGCTGTAGGTGCCGTTGTCGTAGGTGAGTCCGGCCTGGCTGGTGGTGGTCTCGTCGGTGAGGTCGGTCGGTTCGCCGCCGGTGCAGGCGGTTCGGGTGTAGCGGGGGTAGCCGGCGGCGATCACGTTCATGCCCTGGTTGCCGTCGAGGGTGAACTTGACGGGTACGGCCTGGCTGGCCTTGAGGAGGTTGACGGCGTCGGGGTCGATGGGGGAGAGGAAGAAGGGATCGCTGGTGGCGTACTGCACCCGTTGCACGATCTCGCCCGCGGACCCGTTGTGGGTGCTGTCGCCCTGGTAGGCGGCGGTGAAGGCGTTGTCGCCCGATTGGAGGGACGCGGCCGGGACAGTGAAGGAGGCGCTACCGGCCTCGACCGGGGCGGTTCCCAGCGGGGTGCTGCTCCCGGTGCGGCTGAACACCACGTCACCGCCGGGGCTTGCGGTACTGCTGTCGACGTGCGCGGTGAGGACGACGGACTCGCCCGGTGCCGAGGGGTTTCGGCTGGAGGACAGGGTGGTGCTGCTGTCCGCCTTGTTCACGTCGAGGGTGTAGGTGATGATCACCTGGGATGCCACGGGATTGTCCGCGGGGACCGGACCGGCGGTGGCGTTGGTGGTCACCGAGTACGACGAGCCTGCACCCCCACCCCCAGCACCGCCAAGCTCACCCTGGGTGTCGCCGGGGCCGCCGCCGTAATAGCCGCCGCCGCCGCCCGCGCCCACGGCGCCGAAAACTCCTGGGTTTCCGCCCTGTCCGAGAGTGCCGTCCGTCGCGTCGAAGCGATACTCGACGTCCAATGGCTGGCCTGCCTTGCCGCCGGAGGTGCCGCCCCCGCCACCGCCGGGGCCTCCGTCGACGTCGGATTCTTGAATTCTAAAGCTGTCGGGGGATGCGCCGCCTCCGCCGCCGGCGACGTGGAGATCGTCGCCTACGCCGCCTCCGCCTCCGCCTCCTTCACCACCCGTGCGCGTCTGGTGAAACACGCCGTTGGAGTCTGCGCCCTTGCCGCCGTGACTGTCGAAGCCGTCGCCGTCCTCCCCGTCCAGGCCGTCGCCGTACCCCGTGTCATAGTCGTTGATGCCGCCGGGGCCTGCTGCAGTGCCGCCCTGTCCGCCGTATCTTCCTCCGCCTCCGCCGCCGCCGGCGACCACGAGGCGGCTGTCCTGAAGGGTGAGAGGTGTGCTCGAGGAGGACCGCGTGCGTACATCGCTGGCACCGCCCCCGCCCCCACCGAGGGAAGTGGTACCGCTGCCTTCTTGCGAGTATCCGCCTCCGCCGTTGAAGCCGCCCTGGCCGCCTCCATCGGACTGTGCCCCGTCGGCGCCGGGACCGCCGACCATGACATACAGGGTCCGCTGGTGCTCCGTGACTGCCGCGTCGGTGACCGGCACGTTGTAGGCGTCGACGATCGCCCCCCGGCCACCAGCTCCACTGATGACAGAACCGCCGTTGGTCAGGGAGTTGCCTCCTGCGGCGCCTATGGCGGTGATGTCGACGGTGTCGACGGTGTCGGGCAGGGTCAGGGTTTGTTCGGTATCGGTATGGATGTAGGTGCAGGTGACGGTGTGGCCGGCGGTCGTGCAGGGTTCGTCTGCGGCCGATGCGCTGCTCGTCATGGTCAGGGGTACGACGGTGGCTGCGGTCATGCAGCACGCAATGGCCACGGCGAGACGCCGGGGTGTACGCCGTCTGTTGCGTGGTGTGACGGGGGCTGCACTGGGCTGTGAGGGTGGGGCAGACGTGGTGGACATCCTGGCTCCTTGGGTGGCGGACAGGGCCCGGGCCACCGTGCTGCCTCGCCTGGAGACGGTGGACAGCGCGGAGCGGCGTCGATCCTGGGGACACCGCATCTGCCGGCCGGATGAGAGACCTACATCACAACACCCGCTGACCAGTGCCTTCCGTACCGTGAGGGCAGAGTGCGGTACCAGCCGCGTGCCTTGCCGACTGCCCGGACAACTCCGTCGCAGGCCGTGGCGCACTGCGCGTCTCCATGGCCGAGCCGGCTTCCGGAAGCCGTTCTGGCCACCGCGAGGCAGCTCTCACGGGTTCCCCGGGCCGCCCGCCGGCCATCCGTTACTCGGCTCCACGCCCGGGGGGTCGCAGCTTGTCGGCGACGGCTGAGGACTGTTCAGAGTCGTTGCTGCCTTGCAGGGCCCGGCGCCGGTTCCGTTGCGGCATCAGCCCACTGTCGGCAACCCACCACTGGCCCCGGCTTCCATCCCGTCTGCTCGGTTCTGCCTGGGTCGACGGTGGACGGGATGGAAGCCTCTCAATGCTCGCCGCAATGTGCCCGCAGTCGGGAACGGCGCTCCGCTCGTCTTCGCTCCGCCCAAGCGCGGCAAGGTGCGTGATGTGCCCCTCGCCGGCGAGGTATCGGCCGCGCTGCAGGAGCACATGAAGCAGTTCCCGCCGGTCGAAGTTGCGTTGCCCTGGCTGACGCCGACCGGCCGGAAGGGCACGCATTGGCTCGTCTTCACGAGCAGCATCGGCGCCGCCATCTGGAGCCAGGGGTTCAACGACCAGTCCTGGAAACCCGCGCTGGCATCGGCCGGCATCATCCCCGCCCCCGAGAAGGGGCAGCGCTACGCGGCGGCCCGCGAGCACGGGATGCACGCCCTGCGGCACTTCTACGCCTCGGTCCTCCTGGACGCCGGGGAGAACATCAAGGCTTTGAGTCTCTGCCTCGGTCACGGCGATCCGGGGTTCACGCTCCGCGTGTACACGCATCTCATGCCGTCCGGCGAGAGCCGGACGCGCAATGCCATCTCCGCGATGTACCGGGCCGCCGGTTACGCTCACGACGGCCCAGAGACGGCCCAGGCTGCCTGAGACGGCCCCTCGTCGGTGGGAAACCTGCTGGTGAGGGGCCTTTTCATGCCCTCTCGCGGTAACACCCCATCTGCCTACGCGTCCACGCCGGCCCCGAAGGAAGCGACTACGACTGGCAGATCAAGACGCTGCACCAGGTCGGCGCACCAGAAGACTGGATGGCCCGCGCTTTTCCCGAGGAAGCGGTCCAGCACCACGACCAGCATTGTCAGGCGGGACGGCTGCAGTAGCAGGAGCGTCTGCCCATCGGCCGAGAGAAGGCCGCGCATGCCTGGGCCGGACTTGCCGTCGTCGGCATCTCCTATGACCGCGGAAGCCCTGCCGGCCCGCTGGCCTACCGCCGCGCAGAAGGTGGAACTCCTGCAGCCGAGGAGATACCCGGCCCCCATGGCGCGTTCGCGGGCAGCCGGCAGAACGTGCACGCGGGAGCAGTCACAGAAGGACAGGCTGCCGAGCATCGACCCGGCCGGCTCTGTTGGCCATGGCTTTCTCCGGGGCTGCTGCCGGCCGGGGCGACGTGGTGAAATCCGCGTCGCCGTCCTCGACTGCCAGGGTCCGGTCGGCTCCGACCGCGCTTGACACATGCAGACGCCCACCGGGCCCGCCTTGCAGGCCACTGTCCATGACACCAGCCCCAGGGCCACAGACCCCGCCGGTCAAAGGCCCAAGTCCGGTCTCCTGGACGTCAGTTCCCCTCATTCTTCTCGTGCGGTTCCGTTGGACGGATCTGCGCTGGCGGGCTGTTCGATTCGTGGAGACGTGACGGTGATGCGCGCTTTGACCTGACAGGCCGGATCAACGCCACGCGGTGCGTCTGATGGTCTGCGGCCTCGAGCCGGAAACGGAGCGGTACGAGTTCATCGCCGACGTCGATGAACTCCTCGAGGGGGTCGCCCCGTCAGCTGAAGGGGCGGCCTGCGTCCCACGCGCTGGGAGGTCACGTCGTGGATCTGCGCCGGCGCGATCATGTCCGACGCTCGTGCGGCCGGGCACGTGCCTCCCAGGCCGCGGCCCCATGGGGACCAGATTCAGGCCCCGTACCCTCCCATCGAGCTCATCGGGGGACACACTCTGTGCAAGTACACGAATCAGGGTGAGGTGAGCGAAGCGGAAGCTCAACACCCAGATCATTCAAGCCGATTCGATACCCGCGAGTAGCTTCTCTGACTGCTGCGCCTCCTCACGGCGCCCACGTTTTCCGCAGGGCTTTCACGCTCGGCGCGCGCAGCGCGCGCGTCTGCCCTGCCCGTCCGGTTCGACACGGGGACGCAGGGAAGGTTCACGTTTTCTCGACGGAAGCCCCATACATGCGAAGGAGAGCCGGGCGTGTCGCGGCGGGGCCCGGTTCTGTCCGGTTCCCGCGCTGACCCGCGGCTGATCGGGTCGCGAGTGCATGGAATCCACTGCATGAGCACATCAATGAGTCACGGCTTCCACCGCAGATCACCGGAGATTTTGCGGTTGAACACTCAACCCCCCACAAAGACCGGCGAGGAGACCCCTCTTCATGGCAACTCACAAGCGCTCGAACCGGATCCGGCTCACCGCCGTCACCGTCGCGGCCGCCGCGGCAGGCGTCACGCTGCTGAACCCGTTCTCCGCCGGCGCCGCGGCGCCCGCCGAGGGCAAGATCTACGGAGCGAACGCCGACGGCGCCGTCGCGGGCAGCTTCATCGTCATGCTCGACCAGCAGGCCGACAAGCAGGAGTTGGCCAACGAGTACGGCGGCACACTGAAGCGCACCTACCGCTCCGCCATCAACGGCTTCTCGGCCGGCGGCCTTTCACAGACCGAGGCCAAGCGCCTGGCCGCCGACCCGGCCGTCGCCAAGGTCGTGCAGAACAAGAAGTTCACCATCAACGCGGAGCAGCAGAACCCGCCCTCATGGGGCCTGGACCGCATCGACCAGGCCGACACCGCCGGAGACAGCAAATACACCTACCCCGACTCCGCAGGCGAGGGCGTCACCGCCTACGTGATCGACACCGGCGTCCGCATCTCGCACAAGGACTTCGAAGGCCGCGCCACGCACGGCTTCGACGCGATCGACAACGACGACAGCGCCGACGACGGCAACGGTCACGGCACCCACGTCGCCGGCACCATAGCCGGTGCCACGTACGGCATCGCCAAGAAGGCGAAGATCGTTGCCGTGAGAGTCCTCGACGACAACGGCTCCGGCACCACGGAGCAGGTCGTCGCCGGCATCGACTGGGTCACCCAGCACCACCAGGGGCCCTCCGTCGCCAACATGAGCCTGGGCGGCGGCGCCGACGAGGCCCTCGATGAGGCCGTTCGCAAGGCCATCGCCGCGGGCGTCACCTTCGCTGTCGCAGCCGGCAACGACTCCGCCGACGCCGGCAAGGGCTCCCCGGCCCGCGTCAAGGAGGCCCTCACCGTCGCCTCGTCCACCAAGGACGACGCCCAGTCCGACTTCTCCAACTTCGGTGAGGTAGTGGACATCTACGCGCCGGGCTCGGACATCACCTCCGCGTGGAACGACAGCGACGAGGGCACCAAGGTCCTCTCCGGCACCTCGATGGCCACCCCCCATGTCGTCGGCGCCGCCGCGGTCTACCTCGCCGGCCACAAGGACGCCACCCCCGCGGACGTCGCCACCGCCCTGACCAAGAGCGCCACCCCCGACAAGATCACCAGCCCAGGTGCAGGCACACCCAACAAGCTCCTGAAGATCACCGAGTAACACCCCCTCGCACCCGCCGCGCCCCGAGGCAGACCACGGCCCGCACGGCGCGGCGGGTGGCACGAGCCGTGGGCCGACCAGGCAAAAACTCGTCGCAGCCCAATCGGCCGCAACGGAAATCAAATGAGCATGCGGTTGAAGAGGTTGCGCTGGGCGGCGGCGTGCCAGTCTCCCTGGTCGTCGCGGCGGCGCCGGTAGTGGGTCTTGGCGCCGGGCGAGGCGGTGATGGAGGCGAAGGCCCAGAGGTAGCCGGCGTGGTTGAGCCGGTCGTTCCTGACCCACCTGCGGGTGATGCTCGACTTCTTGCGGGAGGCCCTGGTGATGGGCGAGGCGCCGGCGTCGGCGAAGCGGGTCTTGTCGTCTCCGGTCTCGGCGAGCACCCGGGCGCCGGGCTGGATGCCGAGGCCGGGGAAGCCGAGGGTGATCTCAGCGTCCGGGTGCTGGGGGAAAGCCTCTTCGACCGCCTCGTGAGGTCGTCGGCGGCGGTGCATGCGGCCTCCAACTGGACCAGGAGGGCGAGCATTTGCTTGCCCAGCGCGTCCTCGACCAGCGGCGGCTGGTGGGCGTAGCCGGCGCGGAAGACGCCACGGAGCCGCTCGGCCTCGGCCGTGATGCCGCGCTTGGGGCCGGCCCGCTTGAGCGCGGCCTCCAGCTGCATGCGGGTCAATCGCGCGGCCCGGGCCGGAGTCGGGGCCGCCTTCAGCAGCTCCCGGGCCTGCGGCCGGCACAGGCCGTTGCGCCAGGGTTCGAAGGCCGCCCGGGCGGCCGGGTAGTACTCCCTCAGCAGCGAGCGGAGCTGGTTGGACAGCTGCTGCCGGTTCCGCAGAGAGTCCTGCTGAGCACGGGCGAGAACGGCGATGGCCCGGCCGGGGCCGCTGTCATCGGGCAGCGGCCGGTGGGCGTGCATGTCGGTGCGCAGGATGTTCGCGAGGACCAGGGCGTCGCCGGGGCCGGACTTCTTGCGCGAGACCGAGTGCCGGTCGCGGTAGCGGCGGCGGCCATCGGGCTGATCGCGGACACCTGCCGCTTGCCGGTCCGCAGCACCGCGACGAGCAGGCCCCGCGAGGTCTCGACCGCGACCGGGATCGGGTTCTCCTCGCTGTCGCCGTACTCGACCAGCAGGGCCGGCAGGATCTTGTAGCCCGCGGCGTCGTCGGTGATGTGCCGCTTGGCCTGGCGGACCCAGTCCCGCACCGCCGTCTCGGTCAGGCCGACGTCCTTGGCGACCTGACCGACCGAGCGGTCACCGCGCCGGCACAGCTCGACGATCTCGGTTTTGAACTCCGGCTGAACGAGCGGCGAGGACGCGGCTTCTTCGCCGGGTAGCGGGAGCGCATTACCGCGCTCCCGCCCCCTCAGAACCGGACGTGCGACTCACGCCGCATCCGGCTCAAGCGGGCCTATGGCCGTTGGGAATTCGCATCCTTCTTCCGGTCACCGGCGCGAAGCTGCCGGTGGCATTGCGTGTGAATGACTTCCAGGTTTCCGAGGTGGTCGGAACCACCTCGACTGCGGTAGGTGAGGTGGTGCACATGAACGCCCCGGTAGAGCGCCGTGAACCAGCTCGCCCAATCGCGGACATCGTCGGGGTCATACCCCGCACCCTCGATCAAATCCTGACCGCACCTGGTGCACAGTCCCTTCTGGCGGTTCGCGAGGGAGAGGATTCTCTTCGATTCGATCTCCGGCAACCGCTTTCGGGCTCTGAGCGTCCAGTACGTCTCTAGTTCCGCGTCATCCCGCGATGCGTCGCTCTTGACGAGCGTGTGTCGCACGATAGGGGTCCAGGCGAACTTCACTAGATGTTTGGCCGGAGAGCCGAACACCCACTTGTCACCTCGGCCCTTGCGGAACTCTCCCCAGTAGCGCTCCCTGACCCACCGAGTGGTCTTGTTCGGATGAACTCGCAAGGCCCACCTTTTCAGGGTGGCGTACGTGTAGGCGTCGAGCGTCCTGAACGTTCGCTTTGAGACAGCGTGCCGATAGTAGGTCGACCACCCTCTCACGAAGGGGTTCAGGGTATCCACCAACCTTTCGGCTGACTGTCCGCGATGTGCTCGGACGATACCCTTGACCCTTTTCCTGGCTCGCCGTACTGCATCCTTACTCGGTTTGGTGATCATCTTGTCGTTGTAGCGCCGGACGTTGAAACCGAGGAAGTCAAATCCATCTTCGAGGTGGACGACGCGCGTCTTCTCCTCGTTGAAGGCCAACCCTCTCGGCTCAAGCCACTCCGCCAGCTGGACTTTTAGCTCACCCGCTTCGTCCTTCGTAGTGCAGATCGCTACAAAGTCGTCCGCGTATCGAATAAGGGTCGGGGATGGCGCCCTCCGTCCCGCCTGTGGCCGGTTGGCGCCAATTGCATCCCCCATCCCGTGCAGGGCGACGTTCAGCAGCAGCGGACTGATGACTCCGCCTTGCGGCGTGCCCTCGGTCGTGTGCGCGTAGGTGCCCTGCTCCATGACCCCAGCCCGAAGCCACCCTTGGATCTGCCGCCGGCCTGGGAACAGGCCGATGGTGTCCATCAGTTGCTCATGGCTGATGCGATCGAAAGCTGCCGACAGATCTGCGTCAAGAACCCACAGGCGCCGTGCTTTCTTCTGGGCCGCCGCTAAGAAGATCGCCTCGATGGCATCGTGGCATCCACGTCCCGGTCGGAATCCATAGCTCCGCCCCTCGAATCGTGCTTCCCATTCCGGCTCAAGGGCGTTCTTGGCCCTTGCCTGGTTCACTCGATCTCGAATCACGGGGATACCGAGCGGTCTTCGCTTCCCGTTGGCTTTCGGAATATACACACGCTTCACAGGCGCCGCAGGAAGACTGGGCTCGGCAAGGGTCTGCCGGGCCAGCTTCCCACGATTCTTCGGAGTCAGTGCAACTTCCCCGTCGATGCCTGCTGTCTTCTTTCCGGTGCTCTGCTGTGTCACCCGGCGCACGCTTGTCAGGGCGTTTGCTCTGGATCGCAGCATGAGCTTTTGCAGGTTGCGCACCTGCTTCAGGTTGCCGTTCCTAGCGGCCCTGTAGATTCGCTGGCGAAGTCGCTTTACAGACTCCTCTTCCTGGCGCCAGTTGATGCTGGTCCAGAATTCGGCGTCGCCCTCGGGTCCGTTCATCAGGCGAACCAACGAAGCGGATGCCACTGCGTCGTTCCCCCTCTGTCTAACTTGCGCCTCGGTGCAAGTTCCCACCCAGTGTCCTTACATGGCCTACCTGATCCACGTCAGCTCCCTTTCGGGTCCAGCCACGGACGGCTGGTATCCGCCGAGTTATAGCCAGAGGGGGGAGAGTCCCCTGCGTCTGGCCTTTCCTCTGGGCTTTCGCCCTAGCGGCATTCGCTTCTTGGATCATCCTGTTCCCGCACGGGACTTCCGCCTTCGTTACCTCCGGCCTACCGGCTGACAAACCGGACCCGTACGGGGTTTCCGCGTTCCACTACCAATAGTTGCATCCGGATTGGGCGCCCTCTGTGAGCCGACTCCCACGGTGACCTACGGAAGGGAATTGTTTCTTCCCGTGGCCCCGGGAAAACAGGGCCCCGCCGTGATGTGCTTCGCAGCACCAGGAGTTTCCACCGCCGATTGCTCGCCATAGACGCGGTGTAGATCTGACGACTCGTACGTACGAGGGTTCACGATGGTTCACCCGCCCGGACTTCCGCTTCGCTTGTGGCTCGATGATGGCCCACCGTCCCTTGAGCTTGACCACCTCGGCTCAGCACCCCCACGTTGCCGCGGACGCACCCGAGGCTGCGGACCGACCGTCGGTCACGGATCGGAGGAGCCACGTTCTCTCGCTGTGGCCCCCGCTACAAGGCAGCAACCTCGCGTCGCAATTCCCCATGCTCTCCATGATGGACATCATCCTTCCGGGGCTGAAGCCCCTGATCTCAGATGTCCGTCAAAGCGGATCAAGCCCAGGGATCCGGCGACCTTGCATGCCGCGTCGCGGGCGACGGTCAGCGCCAGACGGGTGCCGGCTGCGGGTCCTCCAGCAGGCCGGCGGCCTTCCGCGCCAACTCCGCACTATGCAGCGAAGACAGCTGTCCGAACCCCACTCTCATCGCCCAGGAGCCAGCCGTACCTCAGGCCGTGCCTTCATACCGCCTGCCCTGCGCCTTCCCCTCGTCCGGGGCTGCAATCAAATCCCCACTTTCAGGCCATTTCACGCCCCGAGTGAATCGGCCACGCCTGCATTCTGCGAAGGGAACGGATGGCCTCTCACCTCCTCCACCATGAGGACCGGTCAGCCAATCAGGCCACTGATTGAACGAGCAATGGGGTCCGAATTCCAATGGCCGGACAGAATTCGGCTCCAGCGGCCTGTGGCGACAGGAGCGAGGCGGGTACTTCGAGGCATCGGACACCGCAACAGAAAGGAGTTGCACCATGCGCCCGATGACACGCTGGGCCATGACAGGAGCCCTGCTCACCACGGCCGTTGCCGGCCCTCTGAGCGTGCCCGCCCACAGTGCGCCCGCCGCCGCACCGGCCTCGCTGTACGCCCCCTCCGCCTTGGTCATGACCACCGGCCACGGCGAGAAGGCCGCGACGGCCGCACCACAACGCGCTGTCACACTGAACTGTGCGTACACCACCACGGGCACGCACCCCGACCCGCGGCAAGCCTGTGCGGACCTGGACCGTGTGAACGGGAACCTCGACCGCTTGGCCACACTCCGGGGAAATGAGACGGGCCAGCTCTGCACCAGGGAATACCGTCCCATTGTCGTCACCGTTCAAGGGGTATGGCGCGGTACGCGCGTAAACTACGAGCACACCTTCGCCAATCCGTGCATAAAGGAAACGCAGGGGGCTTCGGCGTTCGCCTTCTGAGCCGCCACGGCTGAGGTAAAGCCGCTCATGGACGGGGCGGGCCGCACAGTTTTGGGTGGCCCGCTCGTTCATTGTTCAATGCCCCTGCGCAGCGCCCGGTCACAGCAGCAGACATCCTGCCTGAAGACGGGAACCACGTTCTGTGCAGCGAAGATGTGCTTGGGGTCCTCGAGCGGGACGAGTCCGAAGCGGGATCCTGCCGGGTCTGTCGAGACGATGTCAGCCGCGTCGACTGTGCCGTTTGCGCAGTCCGGTCTGGGTGATGCTCCCACTCGGCGACAGAGGCACGAACTGCTTGAAGACCACGACTCCCGGTCGGTCCAGTCACGGCCCTCGCCGCCCAGCGACCGTCTGACCGGCCACAGCCGTTCAAGCGGAACCAGTATGCGCGTGACGGAAGGGTCCTTCTCAAGCCAGAGCATCCGGGTCGATGCCCTGGGCCCGGGCCAGAGCGAACAGAACCCGCTCGATGCCATCCAATCGCTGTGTGATCGTGCGTTCTCCGGGTGCGCCGATGGCGTTGGCGAGTGAGTCAATGTTCCCGAACGCCGTGGTCTGCTGCTCGCGAATCTCCCCGAGCTGCTCACCATGCCCGGCCAGGGTGCGCCCCGTACGGAACGCTTCCGCCTCCAGGTCCCGGAGCCGTTCGTCGTGTGTCTTCGTCTCTCCCGCCATGCCCCCATCCTGGCAGATGCCACCCCGCGCCGATGCCGGTCGCCCGCCAACCCGTCAGCGGGGGTCCTCCCGCCAGGTCAGACCCATGCAAAGTAGCTGCCAAGAGAGCCCACCGGCATGACCGGCGCCGGGCCGTGCGGCCGCTGGGTCCACAGCTCGGACCAACTGGACCATCCCCGCCACAAAGTGATCTACCTGGCGAACCCCGCCGTCGGGGTCGCGGGCATCCACCCACGCGACCGTCACCGCGCTCGGCGGCGTCCCGCGCCCGCACAAGTCCACGCTGATCCCGCAGGCCACCGCCCTGCTCGCCACCGAGAACAACGAGCGCGGCCGCGTCCCCATCCTGATCATCGAGGAGGCACACCTGCTCGACCACGAGCAGCTGGAAGCGATCCGGATGCTGACCAACTACGACATGGACCTGTTGACTGAACTACTGGACTTCACTTGCCAGTTCAGCGGACAGCCCCTGGCTCGGGCCGTTACGTTCCCGATCCATGATTCGAGAAGACGACGATCGTCGGGACCTGGCCACGATCGCGGTCCCGTTGGCCGGGGCCCTACGGGCTACGGACGATCCGTGGGAGCCGTACCAACTGCATGACTTTTCGGGGCAGATCGTGCCGTCCGTGTCGGCGTACTTGAACGATCTCCAGGCTGCAGGGCGTGCTGCAACGACCCAGCGGTCCTACGGGATGGATCTGCTGAGGTGGTTCCGGTTCCTCTGGGCGATCGAGGCGCCCTGGGACCAGGTGACCCGCGTCGAAGCCCGGGATTTCTCCCGGTGGCTGCAGCTCACCGACAAGCCCCGGCGGAACAGGCCCGCTGCATCACCGGGGACATCTGGTTCACTGCGGCCGGGGACCCTGAACCCCGTGACGGGGAAGCCCTCGCCCGGCGTGAAGTACGCCGTGACGACGACCGCGCACAGCGAGAGCGTGCTGCGGCATTTCTACGACTTCCACCTTGAGACCGGGACCGGCCCGATGGTCAACCCCTTCCCGCTGGCACGGGGCCGCAGGGGCCGGGGCATCAATACCCACCGCAGCCCGATCGAGCCCGCGCGCAATCAGAAGTCCGGGCTGTTCCGTCCGGCACTGCCGCAGCGCATTCCACGCAACATCCCGGATGAGAAGTTCAACGAGCTGTTCGCCTTGCTGCCCTCGCTGCGAGACCGTGCGCTGGTCGCGTTCTGGATCTCCACCGGCGCCCGCGCCTCAGAGTTGCTGGGCGTCCGGCAGGCCGATGCCGATCCAGGCCAGCAGCTGATCACCGTGGTCCGCAAGGGAACGCGCGCGCTGCAGCAACTACCCGCGGCGCCCGACGCGTTCGTCTGGCTTCGGCTCTACCAGGCTCAGATTCACGGGCTGGTCCCGCAGGGGCGGGACGAACCACTGTGGTGGACGCTGCGCAGGCCGTTCCGGGCCCTGAACTACCACGCCGCACGAGCGATGTTCACCCGGGCCAACGCCGTACTCGGCACGAACTGGACCCTCCACGACCTGCGGCATTCCGCCGCTTACCGCATGGCACGCGACCCGCAGATGCCGCTCACCGACGTGCAATGGGTCCTCGGACACGGCAGCTGTAGTTCCAGCGTCTGGTCTGGTCAGTGTCTTGTCGGGGGTGCGTGCGGGCATGAGGACGGCCACCGCGATCATGAACGTTTGTGACGACGTATCAAGACACGGTGGCCGCGGAGGCCACGATAGCGGAGCAGACGTGGGGCGAGACATTCGGGAGGGTCATGGCAACCGTCGCGGGCTGTTTCACACGGCGTGAAACGCGGGCGACAGCCGCCGAGTTGGTCGCCGGACTGTTGCTGGAGGTGGACACGCGGAACTGCTGGACGCTCGGGCAGGCGTTGGGACATCCGGGCCCTCACCGGCTGCAGCACCTGTTGTCCCGTGCCCGGTTCGATCACGATCGGGCGGGGAAGGAGATCGTCCGCCTGGTGGCCGGTGAACTCGCCGGGCAGGACGTGGTGTTGGTGGTGGACGAGACGGGCGATGCGAAGTCCTCGACGGAGTGTGTGGGAGCCGGACGGCAGTACTCGGGTGCGATCGGCGGTGTCGGTCTGTGTCAGGTGGCGGTGCATCTGGCGGCGGTCTCCGCGACCACGAAGGTGATCATCGACCGGGCCCTGTATCTCCCGGCGGACTGGGCCGCGGACGAGGAACGCCGCGAGGTCGCCGGGGTGCCGGAGGAGGTCGGGTTCGCGACGAAGCCGCAGCAGGCGCTGTCCATGGTCACCGGCGCACTCGCCACGGGGATCGAGGCACGCTGGTTCGCGGGCGACGAGGTGTACTGCGGGCGTGAACTGCGCCGGGGCATACGCTCACTGGGTCTGGGCTACACGGTCGGCATCGCCGCTACGTACCAGGTCACCGACGGGGGCGGCCGCCGGTGGGAGGCCCGCAAACTGATCAACAAGGTGCGTCCCGAGCAGTGGATGCGCCGGCAGACCGGACACGGCACCAAGGGCACCCGCGAGTACGACTGGGCCTGGCTCGACGTCCGCCCCGACGACACTCCCGACGAGAACGAGAACGAGAACGAGAACGAGAACGAGAACGAGAACGAGAACGAGAACGCGGCCGGGGCGGGGACGAGCGTGCTGGTCGCGCGGCGGCACCGCTACACCGGCGAGGTGTCCTACTTCCGCTGCTGGGCACCCGGCGACGTCGCCCTCGCCACACTGATGGAAGTGATCTCGCGCAGGTGGCGGATCGAGGAAACGTTCCAGCTCACAAAGGGCTTCACCGGGCTCGACCAGGGTCAGGTGACCTGCTGGAACTCCTGGATGCGCTGGTCACTGTTCTCCCTGTTCGCCGCCGTCGTCCTCGCTCTCACGGCCGCAGCCATCCATGAGGGCTCCGAGCGGCAACCCGGACTCGTCCCGCTGACCTGTCCCGAGCTCATCCGTCTCCTGCGGGCCATCGTGCTGCCCCCAGCCGCCCGCGACCGTGATCATGTCCTGCGCTGGATCGCCTGGAGGCGCCGTCACCAAGCCGTCGCAACCGCCTGCCACCAGCAACGACACCGCTGCCACGACCAGCCGTGATCAAGAACTACAGCTGCCGTGTCGGACACGCCCATTTATCGACCACTCAAATATATATTTCGGCTCCGGTCGAGGACGTGATCGCCAGCGTGCTCGCGCACCACACCCGCCAACGCGGCGATGCCGATCGGCAAGCCGGCGGGGCTGGAGCTCAGGAGCCTCTGCGGTATCGGCCCGAGTCACTCGACATCCTCTTCCGCAGGGACGAGCCATGAACGTCGTCAAGGGACGGCACCGCCATGTCGACCCGCCGTCTCTCGCAGCCGACAAGCCCGATGCGTTCGGCCGGCCGACGGACGACGTCGCAGAGTTGCTCATCCGGTTTCCGCCCCGCTCGACCCCGGCCACGTGGTCGGCCACCGAGCGGACGCGCGAGCAGGTCCTGGAATGCCTGTTCGCACCGCCGTTCCTGCCCGACAACCCCACCAGCCAGGCCCAACGCCGCCGTGGGCTTCGACGGACGCTGGACTGGCTCGCCGACCAGCCCGGTGACACCTGGCAGCAACGCTGGAGCGCCGGCGGAGCCGAGGCCACCGCGGGCACCGCGGCCTGGCGGGCACTGGTGATGGACTGGATCCGCTCCAAGGAGATCGGATTCGTCGAGGACTCCTATCTTCACCTCGGCGGCGCTCTGCGGACCCTGATCTGCGCCGATGTGATCCGTCCGTCCCTGCACTGGCTCACCGCCCCCACCACGGTCCGCTACCTGGCCGCGGACATGGCACGCGTCCGCGATCCCGAGACCTTCGCCGAGTTGAACGCCTTGATGGAAGACGGCACGGAGCGGTCGATGGACAAGCCGCCGCCTGCGACCAGGATGGAGGTCCTCTGCCGGATCGCCACGATCATCGCGGCCAAAGGCGGCGGTGTCCGCGACATCGTCGTCGGCGATTGCCTGGAGCTGCTGGAGTACATCTCCGAGAAGGGCGTCGGCAACCGGCGCAAGCGCAACAATCTGAGCTTCTACCAGGCACTTCACACGCTCGACGTGTTCCCGGAGGACGCCCCGAACACCGTGCGGGTGTTCCGCACCCGAGGCCAACTGCCCATCGAGGAGCTGATCGACCGCTATGACATCGTCTGTCGTCCGGTCCGGGACCTCATCGTGGACTACCTCCGAGAACGCCAGGTCGGGCTCGACCACAGCAGTCTTCGTCACCTCGCCTACCAGCTCGGGCGCCTGTTCTGGAAAGACCTCGAGCTGCACCATCCGGGCATCAGCGACATCCGGCTCACCCCGGCGGTCGTGGCGGCACGGAAGAAGCGGATCCAGGTCGTCACCACCAAACGCGGCACCCGGCCCCGCGCCGGCGCCCTGAACTGCCTGACCACCGTGCGCGCCTTCTACCTGGACATCGCGCACTGGGCCACCGAGGATCCCGCCCGCTGGGGGCCGTGGGTGGTTCCCTGCCCGATCCGCCTGGAGGAGGCATCCCACGCCAAGGAACGTCAGCACCGCAAGTCGCGGATGGACCAGCGGACCCGCGAACAGATGCCGATTCTGCCCGTCCTGGTGGCCACGGCCGACCGAAGACGGCGGGAGAGCGCCGAGTGGCTGGCGGCCGCCCAACAGGTCGCCCCAGGCCAGGAGTTCACCAGCGGGGATCAGCGACTGCGCCGCTCGGTCACGACCCGGCAGGCCGGCGCCCGGATCTGGGCCGACGACCCGGAAACCGGGCAGCGCCGGGACCTCACCCTCGAAGAACACCGCGGATTCTGGACCTGGGCCGCGGTCGAGGTTCTTCGCGCCACCGGCCTGAGGATCGAGGAGCTGAAAGAACTCAGCCATCACAGCTTCGTCCAGTACGTCCTGCCCTCCACCGGAGAGCTCATCCCGCTGCTGCACATCGCCCCGTCCAAGACCGATACGGAGCGTCTTCTGGTCATCTCCCCAGAGCTGGCCGACGTCCTGTCGGCGATCGTCTCCCGCGTCCGCGACAGCAGCGGAGCAGTCCCGCTCGTGGTCGACTACGACCGGCACGAACGCACCTGGAACCCGCCCGCACCGCTGCTGTTCCAACGACGCCTTCGAGTGGAGAACCGGCCGATCGCCGAAGCCGCCATCCGCGGTCTGCTCAAAGACGCCCTCACCGAGTCCGGGATCACCGATGCCAGCGGCCAGCCTCTGGTCTTCCGTCCCCATGACCTGCGCAGGCTCTTCATCACCGATGCCGTCATGAACGGCATGCCGCCGCACATCGCTCAACTCGTGGTCGGACACAAGGACATCAACACCACGATGCATTACAAGGCGGTCTATCCCGAAGAAGTCATCAACGGGCACCGAGCCTTCATCACCCCTCGCCGATCGCTCCGCCCCACCGAGGAGTACAGGCTGCCGACCGAGGAGGAGTGGGAGGAATTCCTCGGCCATTTCGAACGCCGCAAGGTCGCCCTGGGCACCTGCGGGCGGGCGTTCAGCACTCCTTGCATCCATGAGCATTCCTGCTTGCGATGTCCTCTCCTGCGGCCCGAGCCGACCCAGCGAAACCGTTTGGCCGAAGTACACGACAACCTGCTCGCCCGCATCAACGAAGCCCAACGCGAAGGCTGGCTCGGCGAAGTCGAAGGACTCAAGGTCAGCCTCGCCGGAGCCCAGCAGAAGCTCGCCCAAGTCGACCAGATCATCCGCCAGAACACCGCCGTCGACCTCGGAATGCCCGCTGTCCCTTCGCACCTCGTCGGCAGCCACATCACCAGCGGACGCCACCCTTGGAAAGGATCCGCATGACCGTCCCGGACGAACACCTCCACCTGCGGCTGCGAGCACACGCCCGCGGCCTGCACAACTCGACCGCCGCCGTCGAACTCCTCATCGCCCACCGCTGCTGGCTCCACCGCGCCGACTTCCGGGACCAGTTCCTGTTCACCGGGACCGACTTCGACACCGCAGAAGTGACCACCTGCATCGACTGGCCTCGCTCCGTGATGGCCCTCAACCGCGGACGTCTTCCCTGCTCAGGAAGCGAAGCCAGGATGCTGCGAATCGCCGCCAGCATCGGCGAAGGTGTCCCCGTCGACCTACGCGAGGCCCTCACAGAACTCGACACCGTCAATACAGCCCTGATCGCGAACGCCGTCACCCGCGCGACCGGACACTGAACCGCAGGCCAGAATCACGAACAGCGACGAGTCACAAGTTCAGAGAAGACTCTTCCAGCCCGCTGGCATGCCTGCTGCACGGCCAGCCGACCCTGCGGCACAAGATCAAACTCGGTGTCCTGGCCGCCCTCGACCAGCGCATCCAGGTCCGCTACAACATGCCGTCCATGACCGGAGAGGAGACCAGTTCCTATCTGGTCCGCCACCTCGCGCTGGCCGGCCGCACCGACACCCTGTTCGCCGACGACGCGATCACACTGATCCACGACACCGCCCGCGGCTATCCCCGCGCCGTCAACAACCTCGCCGTTCAGGCCCTGTTGTCCGCCTGCGCCGAGGGCAGACCCATCGTCGACGAGACCAGCGCATGCGCCGCTGTCGCCGAAGTCACCGCCGAATGACGACCGCGCCCACCCTCGGCACCGTCAACATCCCAGTGACACCATGAAGATCAAACAGTCCGCCGGAACCCGAGCCGTGCGAGCGCCGGCGGCGCGATGCGGAACTGACCGAGCACACCCGCAGGATCCACGCCGACTCCGGCGGGATCTACGGCTCGCCCCGCATCCATGCCCAGCTCAAACGGGAGGGCGTGCACGTGGGCCGCAAACGCGTCGAACGCCTGATGCGCCAGGCCGACCTGCAAGGCGTCAGCCCGCGCCGCACCAGGGGCTTCACCCGCCGGGACCCCGACGCCGGCCTCGCCGCCGACCTGGTGCAGCGCGACTTCACCGCGCCCGCGCCGAACCGGCTGTGGGTCACCGACCTGACGATGATCCCCACGCACGAGGGGCCACGTGGCTGTCAGCCATCCGTGACGCTTCTCCCGCCGCGTGGTCGCCTGGGAGACCTCCCACAAGGCGGACGCCGACCTGGTCCTCACCGTCCTGGAGTACGCCCTCGCCTCCCGCGAGGTCACACCCGGCACACTCGTCCATCACGCCGATCACGGCTGCTCCGGGCAGTACACCTCCGTGAAGCTGACAACAAGACTGGTCAGGGCAGGCGTTGAAGCGTCCATGGGGTCGGTCGGCGACAGCTACGACAACGCCCTCGCCGAGAACCTGTGGTCCACGATCAAAACCGAGTGCATCCGCGGCCGCGTCTTTGCCACCCGGGCCGAGGCGAACCTCGCGCTGTTCGAATACCTCGACGGCTTCTACAACCCCCGCCGCATCCAGAAACGGCTCGGCTACCTCAGCCCCATCGAGTACGAGGAGAAGCACTACGCCGAACAGGCAGCAGCCGAACGGACGAACCTGAACACCCATCAACCCCAGCTGACCAGCTGACCAACACCTCCCGAGCAACGGGGGAAGCTCAGGGCGGGTAGCCGCGCTTCTCGGTGTAGTCGGACAGGATCGGCGCGAGGTCGAGCGCCTGGTCAACCAGGTCGGCGACGAAGCGGGCCAGGTGGTCTTCGGGCAGCCAGTCGTCCAGTGACGGCGGCAGCAGCAGGATCTGGTGCGGGTCGAATGCCCGGAACCGCTTGTACACCACCGTCGGACGTGCCCGCGGCTGCTTCGGCTCAACCGGCTCGGCATCGAATAACCCGTCCCTGTGGCGCATACCGTGATCATCTCGCACGAATGGTCACGAGATGCAGGCGGGTGGCCGCCGGATGCCTGCTCAGGCGACCGTCGACTGGAGCTGGTGCGGCATGTTCCAGCCCTCGGCGAGCCTCGACGGGTGAACGTTGTGGCCGCCGCCGAAGAACTCGCAGAACTTCATGATCAGCGGGTCCCAGCCGAGCGGGTCCACGTAGTGCGTCCCCGGGATGACCAGGTCTTCCGCGACATGGGCGCGAAGGACTTCGACCTCGAAGGCGGTGGCGTGCGACTCGGGGCCGCCGAAGGGATGGGCCGAGGCGACCTTGCACTCCAGCTGGACCGGACATTCCGCGGCTCTGGGGGCCCGGACCAGGTCCGATGCCTGCTCGGTCAGGTGGGCTGCCGAGAACTTTTCCGGCTCGTACCGGTAGCCCTGCTCCTTCTTGTAGTCCGGCATGGCCTGCTTCCCGGTGGTGAGCGCGATCCGGTCGACAGCATCGACCATCGCCGACGAGGGCAGGTTGAGCACGCACTCGCCCTCCCGCAGCAAGTTCGCGGTGGTCTGGGCGTTGTTGCCGAGACCGAGCATGCAGGACTGGCCCAGCCACCACGCCGAGGACATCGGCGCGAGATTGGCCGTGCCGTCTTCGTTGAGTGAGCTGATCAGCACCACCGGAGTTCCGAAGTACAGGACCTTGAGCCCGGGGACGACGTGCATGCGCTGTGCCTTTCGCGGAGTGCCAGACGGACAGGCCCGCGATCGGGAACACGAGCCTTCGCTGACTCTCTCGTGAGCGAGCCACTGGCACTGGCGGAAATGCGACATCGCGTTTCGGGCGAGGGAACGATCATCCGATGCCAGAACCAGCCCGGCGTCGGTTACTGGGACACGCTCCTAGCCGCCGGCGCGTACGGCACGGTCACGGGGTTGATACCGGATGACCTGCAGCGCATGGGCGAACTGGTCCGCCAGTACGCGAGTCTGCCGCTCGGCGGCACGGACGCGTCGGTCATTGCCGTCGCCGGGCGGATCAAGACGCTGCGCGTCGCCGCACTCGACAGACGCCACTTCACCGTGGTCCGCTCCCGCCGCGGTGAAGCGTTCACGCTCTACCCAGCGTGACTCATACCTCGTGCTTGACCGGCCTGATGTGAAGGTTCGGGGGCAAACGAGCGAAGCACGTGTGGGCGCGGGGCGAGGGCGGGTCGGCATGGAACAGACAGCAGGCGGCGAGGACGGGCAATCGCTGCTGGGGGACGTTCTCTCGGTGTCCGGCGCGTTCGAGGGCAGCGAGGACATCGCCGTTGCCCGCGGCCTGGCCCGCTGCTTCCTCACCGATGTGCAGGCCGTGCACGGGCTGCCGGTGTCCGGACGGGCGATGGGCATGGTGCAGCTCGTCGTCAGTGAGCTGGTTACCAACGCCCGGAAGTACGCGCCCGGACCGTGCCTGCTCACCCTGGAGATCAGCGGCGGTGCCATCGAGGTGGCCGTGTGGGACAGCAACCCGACCCCGCCGGTGATCCTCGCGCCTGACCCGACCCGGATCGGCCGGCATGGGCTGGAGATCGTTATGGCGGTCGGCCAGAGCTTCGCCATCCACCGTGAACCGGTGGGCAAACGGATCACCGCGGCGATCGTGCTGGCCGACGACCCCGGCGGGGATATCACCGGCCGTCAGCTGTGACAGCGTAAGACCCGGGTGTACGGGTAGCCATCTGGAGCCGGCCGGGGAAGGGCCATGGCGCCTGGGGAGGTCGCAGGGTCCTTCCCTGTCGGCGGGATCCGGCGACTGGCACCCACAGCCGGGGCAGGCATCGGCCGCTGATTCCTCCGCCGGCACCACGATTTCCGTTTCCGTCCGGCGTCTCTACGCGGAGTTTCACTGAACGGGCTTGACCTCGTACTCCGCGGTTGGGCGGCGGGGCACTGTCCGGGGGGCATGCAGGGGTGACGTTCTCGGCCTGCAGTCCCTTGTGTCCCTGGACGACCTCGAAGCTGACCTTCTGGCCCTCGTACATTTCCCGGTAGCCGGAGCCGGTGATGCCCGTGCAGTGGACGAACAGGTCGGGCCCGCCGCTGTCCTGCAGGATGAACCCGAATCCTTTTTCTGCGTTGAACCACTTCACCGTGCCGGTGGCCATGGGCGTCCTCCTGCCGTCGATGATCAACCAGCAGAGCACTGTGCTACAAACCGTGTCTACCCGATGCCCGTTGCCGGCTGTGCCGAACGGGGACGTCGCCAACTGACGACCGCATGCCCTTTCTGTGGGTGAGGGCCCCGGGACTTTCGAGGCCATGACGTCCCGGGGCCCCATCTCACCGGCAGGCTCAACCGGGAGGAGCGGATACGCACCCTGGTTGAGCCGGCCGAGGGCGCTCGGTCGCCCAGGGTGTACATCCGCATTCGCGCAGTTCAACGACGTTGCGGGAGGAAGGATGCGGGCGGATCGGCCTTGGGAGGCACGTCGGCCGACGTCTCGTCGGCGGTGACGTGGCCGCCTGGTGGTCACGCGCCACCGCCTGACCCCGGGCCAGAGCCGTGCGGCGTTCCTTGGCGGCTCTCGCGCTTGCAGCAGTCGGCCCGCACCGAGCAGAGGAGGGCGCGGACCGACTGCACCACGGCTGTCTTCCAGAGGTGTGTCCTCATCGCGGCAGCCGGAGATTCCGGCCGGGGGGTGAAGCCGGTTTCCTGCTCCGGAATCTCGCGGAGATGAACGAGTGAGGTGATCAAGCAGTTACGGCGCCAAGGCTGTCCGCTGGTCACCTGCGGGTCAGGGGCTTTGGCCATGGCACGAAGCTTGCCGAGAAGGAGGCGGCAGTCGGCGACGGCGTCGTGCGGCCCACCGAGGGGCTGGCTGCAGTAGGTGCCACGCTTGGCAGACCACAGACCGCAGACCGCAGACCGCAGACCGCAGACCGTGCCACACCGCGTAGGGCACCATGGCGTCGTGCCGGCGCAAGCGACCAGGCCAGGCCCGGGCGGCATGCACGTCGCCGAGGTGACGGCGCAGTTCCCGCTGGAATACTCCCCGGTCGAAAGCGGCGTGGCCACCACGGCATGCCCGTCCAGCACTTCGGCCAGCCGCGGCAGCAGCCACCTTGATTCTTGCCGTCAGCTGTTGGCTGCCAGGAGGGCTTGGGCCCGCCGGGCAAGTGCTTCGCGCACTTCGTTCGGGGACAGCACGGTCGGCGGGGTGCCCAGGTTGAGGAGGTAAGCGGCCAGGTGCTCGGCGCTGTTGCCGCCGATCCGGACCACGGTGGCTTCGGGGCCGTCGGGGCTGTGGGTGCCGATGGTGGGCGGGACCGCTTCCAGGGCGCGGTCCAGGGGCAGCGGAAGGCGGATGGTCGTGTACACGGGGTAGGTGACGCTCGCGATGCCCCGGGAGACCAGCTGCGCTGCCTCAGGGGGATCGGTCAGGTCGGATGGTTCGGTGGTGGAGTGCACGTCGCTCACCCGGTCGGCGCGGAACGTGCGCCACTCCTGCTTGACCACGTCGCGTGCCACCAGGTACCAGCGAAGGCCGGTATGGACCATGCGGTAGGGGTCGACCTCCCGGACAGTGGCGCGGCCGGCGTGGTCTCGGTAGGACAGGGTCGCGCGCAGCCCGCTGCTGCAGGCCCGCGTCAGTTCCAGCAGCATGGGCATGTCGATCTGCGGTTCGCCGGAGCGGGGGGTGTGATCGAGGGCTCCCTCCAGTACGGCCATCTGGTCTGCGAGGTGTTTGGGCAGGACCTGGCGGAGCTTGAGCAGCGCTGAAAGGGCGGCTTGACCGGTGCCGAGGACTCCGCTGAGAGCAGCCTCGCGCAGGCCGACGGCGACGGCCAGAGCCTCCTCGTCGTCCAGCACCAGCGGTGGCATCCGGGCGCCGGGACTGAGTCGGTAGCCGCCCCAGGGGCCGGGCTCGGACTCGACGCCGTAGCCCAGGTCCCGCAGCCGGGCGATGTCCCGGCGGATCGTGCGGTCGGTGACCGTCATCCGCTCGGCCAGGTCACGACACGTCCACACCGGGCGCGCGGACAGCAGCGACACCAGGCGCAGCAGGCGGGAGGAGGTCCTGGTCACAGTCAACAGTGTCCACCATGACCAGGACACAAGCTGTCCTGGTCATGGCCTACCGTCCGGTTCATGAGCACACCCGAGATACGTCTCCTCTCCATTGACTTCGACTGCCTTGACCCGCATGAGCCGGCGCGCTTCTACAGCAGTGCCCTGGATCTGCCCGTGCTCTACAGCAGCGACGACTTCGTCCTGCTCGGCAGGGAAGGGGCGCCCGGCCTCGGCTTCATCCGCCAGGCCGACTTCCGCCCCCCGACCTGGCCCGATCCGGCCCAGGGCAAGCAGGCTCACCCGGAACTGAGCGTCGACGACCTGGACGCCGCCCAGGAGCGGATGCTGGCCCTGGGCGCCACTGTGCCGTCCTTCCAGCCGCGCCCCGACGCATGGCGGGTACTCCTGGATCCGGCAGGTCATCCCTTCTGCCTGGCGAAACACGGAATCTGAGCTGCCCTTATGGCGAGTTCGAGGCCGGTTCCGGCAAGGAATGCGGTGAGGAGTCCGCCCCGGATGACAGGGCAGCCACGGCCGACACGCCGACTTCCAAAACCAACCGGCCGGGACACGTCTGTGCCGGGTCGGGCCGCGGACGGACACCGCGCCGCCGGCATACCCTGGGACAGCCGGCCGGCAAGGCAGACGGTTCACGCGGCACCCGGCCCGCCGTCACTACGGCACGCTACGAGGTCGTGTCCCGCGACGTGGCGGAGAGGATCAAGCGCTGGGCGTTCCGGGGCCGAGGCCCAGGGAGATCTGGAGATCTGTGCGGAGGTGGCTTTCCACGAAGCCTCCTGGCAGGGCGAGCTGGGCGCCCGGTCGGGCCGAGCCACCGTCCCTGGTCTGCGCATTCCAGTGCCTTGATCCCCTACACCACCTGACGGGACGCCACCCGCTACGAGCGGCCAACCCAGCCTGAGCGCGCCCCGCTCCATACAGGTCGGCGGTTCATGCCTCGGTTGCGGCCGGCGCACCCTCAGCTTCGACCCTCGCGCGTACGCCGCCCGGCCGGCCGGCTGGAGGCAGCCGGCCACGCCGTCGCCCTCACCCGGGCGGACGCCCTGGCGGCCGACCCCCTTTTTGGGACGCCTTTTTGGGACGCCGGTCGGGCCCTCAGCGGCCCCTCACCAGCAGGGGGGCCGCCATCCCGCCAGGTCGGGCGAGCCGTGGCCGGTGCGGCCGGTGGCGGCGGGGTGTGCGGGCCGGTGGCAGTTCCAGCACGTGGTGTCGGTGTCGTACCAGGCGACATCGCACTGCCTGCATACGAAGCGTTGCGCGACGATGGCTCTTTGTGCGGGGACCTGCGCGCTGACGGCTTTTTGTACCGGGAACACAGGCGGGCACCACTGTCCTTGTGCAGGAAGCGGGGCCATCGGCGGGTGCCATGTCTCGTGCTGTGCCGGAGGCGCGTCGGGCGGGATGGGTTGCGGCATGCTTCGCATCCTGGCGCGGCGGGGGAGTGCGCTGGATGGGCCTTCGGGCACTTCCTCGGGCAGCTGTAACGTCCCCCACCGGTTGGGAATGCCCGGCTCCCGGTTCGGGCAGGTGACAGTCCCCTGTGGCCGTGCAAGAGCCTGCAGCGGTCCGCCGACAGGCACGCCGCAAGATGCCCGGAGCCCGCCCGTCGTTGTCCACGCAGCCCGCCCGGTCCCCTCAAGGTGCCGATGTCCGGTCGAGTCGGTGTGCTTGTTGAGCGGCCCGTTGGGGCGGTGTTCTTCCGGCTGGAAGGTGATGGGGTGAGCACCCCAAAGGGGCCTGCCTCGTTCACGTGTGGACCGGGTGCGTGTCCGGGGCGGGGCTGCGGTCCCGCAACCGATACCGGCCCCCCTGGTGCATCAGTTCCGAGGAGGCCAGGAGCAGCCGCCACGACCCAGCTGACGGCGGCTGACCCCGACACGGGCACGGACCCCGGGAACGCCGTGACCGCTGGGCCCGCAAAGAACGACGAGGGCACAAGATGACCGAGTGCGACCCGCAGCCCACAGCGCCGCGAGATCTGCAGACCATAGCGGCCCTCCCACAGCTGCTGTTCGTCTCCGGCATGTCCGGAGCGGGCCGTTCCACGGCGGCGAAGTGCCTGGAGGACCTCGGCTGGTTCGTCGTCGACAACCTGCCGCCCGCGCTGATCCTCACCATGGTGGAGCTGGGGGCCCGCTCCGGGGGGAACGTGGCGCGGATCGCGGTGGTCGTGGACGTACGCGGCCGCCGCTTCTTCGACGATCTACGCGAATGTCTCGCCGGCCTCGAGGCCAAGCACGTCACCCGGCGGATCGTCTTCCTGGAATCCTCCGACGAGGCCCTGGTACGCCGCTTCGAGTCGGTGCGCCGCCCGCACCCCCTCCAGGGCGACGGCCGTATCGTCGACGGCATCGCCGCCGAGCGCGAGCTGCTGCGCGAGCTGCGCGGCGACGCCGACCTGGTGATCGACACCTCCAGCCTCAACGTGCACGAACTGCGCGCCAAGATGGCCGCCCAGTTCGCCGGCGAGGAGGAACCCGAGCTGCGGGCCACCGTCATGTCCTTCGGCTTCAAGTACGGCCTGCCCATCGACGCCGACCTGGTCGTCGACATGCGCTTCCTGCCCAACCCGCACTGGGTGCCGCAGCTACGCCCGTACACCGGCCTCAACGAGGAGGTGTCGGCGTACGTCGCTGGCCAGCCCGGCGCGAAGGAATTCCTCGACCGCTACGCCGAGCTGCTCCAGCTCATCGCGGCCGGATACCGCCGTGAGGGCAAACGGTACGTGACCATCGCCATCGGCTGCACCGGCGGCAAGCACCGCTCGGTCGCCATGTCGGAGAAGCTCGCCGCCCGTCTCGCCTCCCAGGGAGTGGAGACGGTGGTCGTACACCGGGACATGGAATGCGAATGACGGAGCATCCTTGAGTGCAGGCCCAGCCGTTGGCCCCCGGTGAGAGGCCACGCAGCCACAGCCAATAGAGCGACACCCAACTACGCAAACCCCGGGACACGCCGTCAGCGGTATGTACCCGGATCGCGGAATATTCCCTGTGCTTCCAGCCGGCGCAGCTGTTTACGGATCTTGCCGGCGGTTCCTGCCAACCCCAGTTTCTCACCCAGCCTCTCGATCGCTCCCTGGATACCTTTGGGGCTTGTTGGCGCCCCATTTCCCGTTCTTGCAGCTGTACCGGCGATGATCTTCACCGTGTCATAGCTGAGGGCTGCGCCGAGCAGCCACCACTCCACCTCGGTGAGACTGTCCAAGGCGCCCTGCACGTCCTCGGCGGCCGGTAGGGGGGCGGGACCCGGCCTGTAGAGGTCGGGGTTTTGCAGTTCGCCGTTGTGCTCCATGGCGTGCAGCTGCTCGCGGATCTCCTGCGTAGTTCCCTGCAGACCGAGCTTGCCCCCCAGGACGTCGATTGCCTTCTCAATGCCTTGCGGTGACGTGGGTGCGCCGGCGGGTTTGGCCTGCTGGGCGATCTTCCGGAAATTGTCGGTGCTGAGGGCCGCGCTGAGCAGCCACTGTTGTATGGGGGTGAGACGGTTCAGGGTGGGCTGCATGTGCTGGGCGGCGGGTTGGGGGGCGGGAGCCGGTATGTAGAGGTCGGGGTTTTGCAGTTCGCCGTTGTGCTCCAGGGCTCGTAGCTGCTCGCGGATCTCCTGCGTAGTTCCCTGCAGACCGAGCTTGCCCCCCAGGACGCAGATCGCGTCCTTGATGCCGGACGCTGCGGTGGGTGCGCCGGCGGGTTTGGCCTGCTGGGCGATCTTCCGGGGATTGTCGGTGCTGAGGGCCGCGCTGAGCAGCCACTGTTGTATGGGGGTGAGACGGTTCAGGGTGGGCTGCATGTGCTGGGCGGCGGGTTGGGGGGCGGGAGCCGGTATGTAGAGGTCGGGGTTTTGCAGTTCGCCGTTGTGCTCCAGGGCTCGCAGCTGCTCGCGGATCTCCTGCGTAGTTCCCTGCAGACCGAGCTTGCCCCCCAGGACGCAGATCGCGGCCTGGATGCCGGTATCTGTGGTGGGTGCGCCGACAGCTTCGGCCTGCTGGGCGATCTCCCGAGGATTGTCGGTGCTCAGGGCCGCGCTGAGCAGCCACTGTTGTATGGGGGTGAGACGGTTCAGGGTGGGCTGCATGTGCTGGGCGGCGGGTTGGGGGGCGGGAGCCGGTATGTAGAGGTCGGGGTTTTGCAGTTCGCCGTTGTGCTCCAGGGCGTGCAGCTGTTTGCGGATCTCCTGCGTAGTTCCCTGCAGACCGAGCTTGCCCCCCAGGGCGCGGATCGCGCTCTCGATGCCGGTATCTGTGGTGGGTGCGCCGACAGCTTCGGCCTGCTGGGCGATCTCCCGGGAATTGTCGGTGCTCAGGGCCGCGCTGAGCAGCCATGGTTCGTAGTCCGGTTGCTTCCGTTGGCGTTTCCTGGTGGGGGTGGGCGGGGGCTGGGGAGCAACGGTTTGCTGCAGGTCGTGGTAGGCGGTTTCCGGGTCGGTGTATGTCCTGCCGAGCCGGTGGCGGGCGAGGGCGATGATGTAGTTTGCGACGTCGATCTGCTGGACGTGTGCCCTGCCGCTGATATCGGCCAGGGTTGTGTGCAGGGGCAGGCGCCGGGCGAGGCAGGCGTTCACCAGGGCCTCGTGGTCCGGCGCGGGTGCGGCAGCGGGCACCGGGCCCGGGGTCCCCTGTCCGGCGCCGGACGGGGCCTGTTCCTTTGCCACGATGGCCTTCCAGGCCTGGTCCCAGTCCAGGCCTTGCAGGCTGACGGAGGAGTTGTAGGCGATTCGGGCCAGTGAGTGCTGTACCCGTTCCCGGCTGAGGTCCCACTGGGCAAGGTAGGCGGCCAGAGCGTCGAAGGTCAGGGCCTGCAGCTGCGGGTCGCGGACGCACCCGAGCACAGCCGAATCGTCGCTCTGATCCCGGTCCCCGTCCTGGTTCTGGTAGACGGTGGTGGTGTGCCCGGTTGCGGGCGGGGGCGCGGTGGCCGGGTGCTGCTGCCCGGCGGCGGGTGTGCTGCTGGTGACGATGGCCTGCCACAGGCCGTCGGGGTCGGCGCCGGCGGTGGGAAGGCGCAACCGAGCGGCCAGCCTGAGCAGCCAGCCGTCGATTTCTTGCGTCTCGTACTGCCATTGCGTCATGACGCCGGCACAGACCTGCTGGTACGAATAGCGGGCGTAGCCGTAGTCGATACACCACTGCAGCAACTGGCGGTCGTCGCCGATACCGGCGCTGGTGTACGGGGCCGGGGCAGTGGTGGGCACCGCGGCGTAGGCGACGGCGGTCGGCGGCCCGGCCGCCGCGGCCGCCTCAGCCGCCAGATGTGCCACTACCAGGGAGGCCAGGTCCTCATTGCCCGCGACGGTGATCCCGTAACTGTCCGCGACCTCCTTCAGTACACGGAGCGCGTCATTTCCCAGCTGCTCCGTCACACCCTGGCCGGTCCAGACGTCCGGGTCGCCCAGCCCGTTCAGGGCATTCCACACCCGTTCCTGGGACGTCGCGCTCTGTCCGAACAAGGACTGTGCCCCAGGCGCCGGTGTGGGTACAGCTGCCTGCTGGGGCTGCCGGCCCGAAGAAGAGTCATCCGCGTCAATCCAGGAACCGTCATCGAGGTCGAATTCCCACGGGTTCCACTCTGTCATCGCGCCTCCAAGCCTTGTCCGCCCTCCGGCACATCCCACCGTAGGGGCGCACTCCTGCGGGCCCTGCGCACCTCCAGGCAGCAGGACATGCACCACCAGCTGCCTCACACACTGCCCCGCAGAGGGCTGAAGGGAAGTGTCATCCCTGAAACGGCGGGGCCGGTCAAGGCCTGGTCTTGTCCGGGTTCTTCCTGTCGAGCTTCGTCCGTGATCATGTGCCGGCAGGCCGGGCCTTCTCCTCCATCGAGGAGATGAATGCCGCCTTCGCGGCCTGGGTGCCGCTGCGGCGGAGGCTCTGCGTCCGTTGCCGAAGTCCCCCTATGTGGTTGCCCAGCGGCATCTGCGTCACGTCGGAGGGGACTGCTTGGTCGCCTTCGACGCGAACCTCTACTCGGTGCCCGCCCGCAAGGTCCGCCCCCGCCGGCTGGTCGGGATCAGGGCCACGAAGTCTCAGGTCACACTGCGCTCCACCGTCGCTGACGCCGTTGCCGGACGTTGCTGGCCGTCCACTCGCGGGCGCTCGGCCGTGGAGCCCGCGTGGATACCCAGTCGGTCAAGGGCGCCTCCACCGTCGGCCGCAACAGTCGCGGCTACGACGCCTCGAAGAAAATGGCCGCAAGCGACATATCACCGTGGACACGCTCGGTCTGCCCATGATGATCACGGTGATGCCCGCCGACCTCCAAGACCGCGACGCCACCCGCGACACCTTCTGGCGGCTGCGTCTCACCCAGCCGCAGATCACCCAGGTCTGGGCCGACCGCGGCTACGCCGGCGAACTCGCGGACCGGGCCCGCAAACGCCTCTGGCTCACCTTGCGCATCGTCTCCCGCCCCAAGGGCGCCAAGGGTACGTCGTGCTGCCGCGCCGCTAGAAAATCGAATGCATGATCGACTGGTGCATGAACAGCCGCATCGTGCGCGACTACGAACGCCTCCCGCAGCACAGCGAAGCCCACCTGAACTGGGCACTCATCAGCATGATGACCCGGCGCCTGACCGGGAAAAGCCCCGCGCCAGCCAGTGGACGAAAGAGCCAGGCCCAGCAACAACTGACGCGCTCGTCCCAATTCTTCTGCACGTCGCGGTTCACGTTCACGGGCGGCGACCACTCAGAACGGGTGCGAGTCCCCCTCGGCGCTGGGCTGTTGAGGCTGCTGACGCGGCGCCGGCGCGGATGCCCCACTCCCGCCAGGCCGATAGGTCTTGCTGACCGACACGGTCGCATACGCAAGGGAGACCGCGATGTCTTCGGCATCCATCTCGACGACCGTGCGGCGCTGTCCCTCGTTGTCGTCGAAGGTCCGCTGCTTGAGTCGTCCGCTGACGATGACACGCGTGCCCTTGGTCAGCGACCCGGCAGCGTTCTCGGCGGCCTGCCGCCACAGCGAACACCGCAGGAACAGCGGTTCACCATCTACCCACTCCGCCCGCTCACGGTCATACGTCCGCGGCGTGGACGCCACCGTGAAACCGGCCACTGGAATCCCTGAAGCGGTGAACCGAAGTTCCGGGTCCGCAGTCAAGTTCCCCACAATCGTCGCCAGCGTCTCGCCCGCCACTGCCCATCACTCCCGCCGGATCGTCCAAAACCTCCGCCCACAGTAGCCCGTCGCCCCGACACTCCGGCGCCCGAACTCAGGCCATGAACAGCCGCTTTCAAGTATTCAGGAAGTAAAATATCTACTGAACACCGGCAGGAAACGTGACACCTGATTCCCGGACTCACCGACAAACCCAGGAGCCCCGAACCACAGGCCGCCCCGGCCCCGTCACGCCCTCAGCCGGCACCCTCACCACCTCTTCAGCATCCGCTACGAAGGATGGCCTGAGAAAAGAAGGTCCCACACTTGCTCGCGGAGCTTACGCTCCGCCTCAGTCGGCTGTTGGCCGCCCGTGAGAGCCTCAATCCACTGCCGCGCGAAAATCCTGAACATCCCCACTCCCGCAGTAGTCGAGAAGGATGTCCAGCTCATCGGCGTCAGCATCGGACCAGGTCTCCACGTCTCCCGTTACACGGCTCTTGCCACTCCGATCACCAGGCCACAGACGCCACTGTGGTCCATCAGCACCATGTCCAGAAGTCAGTCCTACAACCAACTCCCTTTCACGTTCAGGACACAACCCACCAGCCCACCCGGCAGCACGAACGCGCGATGAGAGTCCGCGACAAGTTCGCCCCCCGCTGCCGGTCCTTTCACGGCAGATCAGCTGCGCCGACCAGGCACTGAAGTCGACCACTCCCGGGTGGCCGTCCAGCGGACCCGGCCGACGTCTACTGTGCCGGTCTCCGGCACAGTAGACGTCGGCACGGGCCCGGTGGCCTGCCTCCGGTGGCCATGGTGGTCCGGATCTCCATGTTCGTCCGCAGGGCAGACAGGGCTATCAGTTCAGTCGGTCCACGAAATCTTCCGCCCCGTTGCCTTCTGGTAGAGCCGGCGCAGCTCCGTGCGGACGCTTTCCTTGTCTTGCAGTCCTGCCGTCAGGAAGTTGATCCACTTGTTAACTTTCTCCTGGCTCTCTACTGCAGGTTCCTTGCTCCCGTGCTCCCAATTCGCAATCGTTGCGTGCGATACGCCGACTGCAGCCGCGACATTTGTTAGGCGGAATTTCCCCTCTCCGCGGAGTTGACGCATCCGTTCCCGGAATGCCAGCATTGCGGGATCCCTGCCGCCTTCCCCGCCTTGGTATATTTCATTATAGAGCGTTTGAAGCTTTTCTTGAATTTTTGGGTTGCCTGTCACCGCCTGGATCCAGCGGCGTGCCCTGTCCGGATCGATGTAGCTGCCGGACTCGCCTCTCCAAATAAAATTCTGTGTGACACCGAACCTGTCTGCAATCTGCTGCTGCGTCAGGTTTGCGCGCAGTTCCTTCATTGTCTGGCTGAAAGCGTTTTCGCCAACGGCGCGTTGGCGTTGGCGTTGGCGTTTACGTTGGTTGTCTTTTTGTTCAGTGAAGTTAGGGTCTGGTGCGGGTTGTTTCCGCTTCCCGGGCCTTGATTGTCCGCTCGAGGATGGTGGAGCCGGGTGGGGTGTGGGCTGGTTTCGGGAGTGCTGCTGTTGGGTCTGGGGGTCGGGGGTCCAGGTGTATGTGGGTTGCTGGGGCTGGTTTTGGGTTTGCTGTTGCTGGTCGGCGAGGGCCCACTGGGTTGATTGCCAGGCGTAGGCGATTTGTGCATCGAGGGTTATGGAAGCGTCGGCTCGCTGGCGGTTGTATTGCCGCAGGTATGCGATCCGTCCGCGGGAAGACTCCCAGGCAGCGGTCCACCAGGCTGCGGGGTCGTCGTCGATTTCTTCCTCCTCCAGGAGTTGCGCCAGGCCGTCGGTGATGGTGTCCCATGTGGGTTGCTGGTCCATCAGGGCAACCCACGTGTCGAGCATGCGGATGAGGGCACCTTCGTCCATCTGTGACCAGGCGTGTGTGGCGGGGGGGTGGACGGGCGGGGCCGCGGCTGGTGCGGGTTGTGGGGGCGGATCGGGTGTCCAGACGTAGCCGGCTCCCTGGATCTGCTGTTGCTGTTGCGGGGCGGATACGGGTCCGGCTGCGGGGCGGGCGGCCGGCTGGTAGACGGCGTTGTACCACGTGTAGTAGGCGCCGACGAGATCGTCCCAGGCATCCTCGGCCCCATCGGCAGTAATGGGGCGGTTGCCGCACAGATTCGCCACGGTGGGAGAACTCCCGTACATCTGGCACAGCCACAGCTCATGATCGAGGTAGCCGTCGTTGTAGTGGGTCTGGAGCTGGTGGCCAAGCCATTGGAGATCAGGGTTTTGAAGGGTGGTGGACTGGAAGAGGATCGCCTGGAGGATGTTTTCCTCCTCGTTGCCGGCCTGCCCGGCGCTGCTGGCGGCAGGAGGGGGGTAGTTCTCCATTGTGTCTGTTCCGTTCTCCTGGCCCCGCCCCCCTTTTTTTCTGTGTCCCGGGCTGCGGGCTGCGGGCTGCGGGCTGGGGGAAGGACGGGAAGCGGAGGCGCTGTTCGGCCCTTTGCGGAGCAGGGGGCCGGTTGTCCTGCACCGCATTGTGCGGTCCGTGACCGTATCCGGCCCTGCCCTGGGGGGCAGGGGGCAGGGACGGCGGACCCTCCCAGGAGGGTGCTGCTGTTGTCGGGGGCGTGATCGGCTGGGGGTGTGACCGGGGGCGGGGCGGCCTGTGGTTCAGGTCGTGGCGGGCAGGCTCGTGCCGGCCGGTGATGTGGTTCCAGACGGTGAAGCGGATCATCATGTCGAGGCGGTGGCGGCCGGCGGCCGCCAGGTGGCGGTGGGGGTGGAAGTGGGGTGAGATCCCGGTGAACGCGGGATGGCGTCCCTTGTTGTGGTGTAGCCGATCAATGTGAGGGTGTGCGCCTGGGGGCGTACGGCCGCCTGGATTGCGCTCCCTGCCTGGCAGACGGCCACCATGCAATTCTCCCTGGTAGAAGGCCAATTCGACCAGGAGGTGCATGGTGGCCCTGTCCCAGCATGACTTACTTCGGCTGCTGGAGTCACTGCGTTCGGCGGACGGGCTCGAACTCGTCCGTTCCGTGGCCGAGCGGATGCTGCAGGAGCTGATCGAGGCCGAGGCGACGTCGAGGATCGGTGCGCAGTGGAACGAGCAGACCGAGACACGCACCGCGCTGCGCAATGGGCACCGCGACAAGACGCTGACCACGCAGGCCGGTGACCTGGACCTGGCGATACCTAAGCTACGCGCGGGCAGCTTCTTCCCGAGCCTGCTGGAACGACGCCGCCGCATCGACCAGGCCCTCTTCGCGGTCATCATGGAGGCGTACGTTCACGGCGTGTCCACACGATCGGTCGACGAGCTGGTCAAGGCGCTTGGTGCGGACAGCGGGATCTCCAAGAGCGAGGTCTCCCGGATCTGCTCCGACCTGGACATTCAGCTGACGGCGTTCCGTGGCCGGCCCCTGGACCACGTCCGCTTCCCCTACATCTACCTGGACGCCACCTACTGCAAGGCGCGGGTCGCCCACCAGATCGTCTCGCGTGCCGTGGTGATCGCCACCGGCATCACCGAGGACGGCGGCCGCGAGGTACTGGGCGTGATGGTCGGCGACAGCGAGACCGAAGTGTTCTGGACCCAGTTCCTGCGTTCCTTGCGTGAACGCGGCCTGGGCGGTGTCCGGCTCGTGCTCGGTGACCACCACGCGGGCCTGGTCAAGGCGATCCGCAAGGTCATGCTCGGCGCGGCCTACCAGCGCTGCCGGGTCCATTTCCTGCGCAACGTGTTCAGCGTGATCAGCAAGGACTCAGCGGAGATGGTTGCTGCGACCATTCGCACCATCTTCGCCCAGCCCACCGCCGATGCGGTCCGCACCCAGCTGGACACCGTCGCCGACATGCTCGGCACACAGTTCCCCAAGGTCAAGGAGATGCTGCTGGAGGCGAAGAGCGACCTGACCGCCTTCGCCGTATTCCCCGAACGACATTGGAAGAAGATCCAGTCCACCAACCCGCTGGAGCGGATCAACCGCGAAATCAAACGCCGCACCGACGTCGTCCAGGTCTTCCCGAACGACGACGCACTCCTGCGACTGGTCACCGCCGTGCTCTTCGAACTCCACGACGAATGGATCGCCTTCCCCCGCCGCTACCTGCCCGAGGGAAGCATGGACACGATCTACCCCGCCGAGCGCCCCGAAAGCGCCCCCGCACTACCCAACACCACCAACACGACCACCGGATGATCGGCTACACCACAAGAAGGGACACGACCGAACGCGGACAGGGACCGTTGTGCTGATCCGACGGACCGGAAGCCTTTCATCGCGCGTTCACGCTGCCGGGGGTGCTGTCACATGGGGAACGCGGGCGTCTGAGAGGGCATTTGATCTAGGCGGCGAGGAGGGGTGAAGGGAAGTGTCACCACTGAAACGGCGGGGCCGGTCAAGGCCTGGTCTTGTCCGGGTTCTTCCTGTCGGGTTTCGTCCGTGATCATGTGCCGGCAGGCCGGGCCTTCTCCTCCGTCAAGGAGGTGAATGCCGCCTTCGCGGCCTGGGTGCCGCTGCGGCGGGCGAAGGTCCACCGCACCTACGGTGAGGTCATCGGACACCGGGCCGCGCGCGACCAGACGGCTCTGCGTGGGTTGCCGAAGTCCCCCTATGTGGCTGCCCAGCGGCACCTGCGTCACGTCGGAGGGGACTGCTTGGTCGCCTTCGACGCGAACCTCTACTCGGTGCCCGCCCGCAAGGTCCGCCCCCGCCGGCTGGTCGGGATCAGGGCCACGAAGTCTCAGGTCATACTGCGCTCCACCGTCGCTGACGTTGCTGGCCGTCCACTCGCGGGCGCTCGGCCGTGGAGCCCACATCATGGACGAATCGCACTGGGATGGCCTGCCCACCGGCGCCGGCCGCCGGGTCACCACCGGCGACTCTCTGCCTTCGCCCGGCCGCGGCCAGCCGGTCGGATCGGGAACCGGACCGCTGCAAGTTCTGCTGAACCGAACCGCAGCCGCACGTGTCGGGGTCGGCCGGCGTCCGCTGTCCGTCTATGACGAGCTGACCGGCACCCGTCCCTTCACCGCCAACTCCCGCAGCAAGGACGTCCGTTGAGTGTCCGGCCGAAGACGCCACGGCAACCGCCGGCTCGGGTGCCGCGGCCATGGCCGCCTCCCGCACCAAGGAGAAGACCTGCCTCGGAGCCCGCTATCACCGGCTCGTACCCCGCCCGGGCAGGAAGAAGGCCCTCGTCGCTCTCGAATACCCGGTCCCGGCCGCGGACAACATGCTCGCTGACGGCGTCGCCTAGCACGACCTCGGGCGGCGGCCACTACGCCGAGCACGCCCCCGAGCGAGCCATGCGCCGCATCACCCCGTCAGGCCAGCGCCCCCGGCTTCACCGTCCACTTCGATCCCATCGAGGCCGCCGGAACACACCCCACCGATCACCCCACGGACCTGGGTCATCCTTCACTTTTTGGACCAGACCCGCTCGGAGAGGCATGTTGTCCCTTTGTGCCTGAACGGGAAACCTGCCGGGGAACCCGGAACTGGTGTCCAGGTGACAGCATCGGTACATGACGTGGTGGACGAAAGAGAACTATGCGGGAGAGATCGCTGCTCCGCCCGGGGCCCGGGAGTACTTTCGCGAGCTGAGCCTGCGCGGCCCGGAGCGTATCCCGCTGGGTGCCAGTCAAATGTTCGGAGTGGACGGCGATTGGATCGACGTTTTGCAGGACGTGGTCGTCGTCGAATTTCTGCTGCGTACGGCGAGAGACGCGACGACCGAGGGGACCGCGGAAGACGAATCAGTCACCTGCAAGATGCGGCTCTGGGACGTGCTCAACTCCTCCTCGGTCACCTCCGATGGGTCCGACGAGTTCACTGTCCGATTCGAAGCGGGGGAGAGCGGAAGGAAATGCCTGGTCATCCGAAACTTCGATCAGGTATCCCGACGGCGTGATACCCGTGCGCCCCGGTGTCTGTACAGCATTTGGCTGGAATCCAAGGACGAAAACGCGGAGGTGTGGGTCTCTCTGTACGCCTGACGGCCCGGGGCGCGGACCGCGTCGTGATCAACCCCTTTTCAGTTGGAGATCGGCGGGTCCGCAATAGTTCGGCGCTCGGCTGATGGGGGTGGAGGCCGTCCGGCCGGTGAGGCGCCTCTTCGCGGACAGGGACCCCATGCGGGACCACGGCCGCCGTGATCGCCGCCATCGGCGACGCCAGAGGTTTCCCCACCGCTGGACACCTCGCCCCTACACCGGACTCGCCCCCGCGACGAAGTCCTCGGGGACCTCCATCCGCGGCGGGGACGCACCCCATCGCGGTAACCGCCTGCTCGAACGCGCCCTGTTCCGGACCGTGTTCGCCGCGATCGGCTGCACCAGCGCCCTGTCCGCCCGGGTAACTGGAGTTCACGCGGGTTCCTGGAGACGTACCGCGGTCACATCAACGCACGTACGCAGGTGGGCACCCTGCACCGGCGAATCAGCGAGCGCCCGAAGTTCTCGCACTCACTGGCAGATTCCGCGAGTGGAGCCGGGAACTTGCCGAGGAGAGCGGGAATCCAGAACCTGCGCATCAGGCAATCCACGCCTCGCCGTGTCGATACCGATCCAACCCCCAGCGGAGGAAGAACGGCAACCCCAAGGGCGCGCCGGCCAAGTCCCGCCGGCCACGGACCGTGCCGGTCACCGCCGACCTGGTCGCCCCGTACACCGACTACCTACGAGTGCCACACCGCCGGCGCGGACGGCGGCGACATGGACTTCGTCCATCTCTTCCGCCCGCCGGTGGGCCGGCCGATGTCCTCCCTCAACATCAAGGGCGTGCTCGACCGCCTGGCTCGCGCCGCCGACCACCCCTTTTGCGCCTCCACATGCTGCGCCACTCCGCCGTGACCACGTGGCTGCGCGGCGCAGTGGGCCGGGCTCGGGCACTGCCGAGTGGGTCTGTCCAGGACCGTACAGACCCCAGGCCTGGGTTCACGCCCCGGCAGGGTTGTCAGTTCTGGTTGCGGGCGGTGTTGATGCGGTCGCGGAGGCGTTGGATGGTGGCCAGAACCCCGGCGCCGGTGTCGTTGAGTCCGAGCGCATTCCCCAGTTTTTTCAGCGCATTGTATACGGGGTGGACGGTTGTGTATCCGAGGGCGGTCTGTACTCCGGGGATGGTGGCGTTGTCGAGGGCTGCTTGGAGGGTGCGTCGGTGGAGGGGGTTGGTGAGGGTGAGGGTGTTGTTCACGGTGGTGTCGTCGGTGTGGAGGGTGTCGGCGAGGTTGCGTTCGGTGGTGTCGTAGGTGCCGGGGTCGGTGATCCGGTCTTTGAGTGAATGGATCTTCAGGCGGACCTGGTTGGGGGTCAGCTTCAGCCCCAGTTCCCGCCCCAGGTCCCGCCCCAGGTCCCGCAGCATTTTTTCGATGCCCGTTCGGGTGTACGTGGCCGTGCCGCGTGTCCGGGTGCGCTGGAGGGTGCGGGTGATGGTGTCGATGTTCTCGCCGCTGAGGGCGGCGCTGAGGATGAGGCGCAGGCGGTCGTCAGTCCCCACCGCGAGTCGGTTGGCGCGTTCGGCGATCGTTGCGTCGTCGAGGAGAGCGGTGTCGAGGTCGCGGTCGGCGGTGGTGTAGAGGCCGGGGTCGTTGATGGCGCCCGGCTTTGAGCGCTGCAGCTCGAGGAGCTTGGCGCGCATGGTGTCGGGTGTGTAGTGAGCGGGCATGCCGAGCGCGCGGCTCAGCCGGTCCAGGCCTCTGTCGACAGAGGCCGCGTTTTTGGGGGTGCCGTTCGCCCGCAGGGTCCGGGTGATCTGCGGGGCGCTGTCGCCGTGGAGGACGGCGGAGAGGTACCACCGGTGCGGGCTGGCGGGGTCGGCGGCGATGGCGTTGGCCCGGGCGATGTAGGTGGCGTCGTTCTCGTGCACGGCGTGGAGGGCTTCGTAATGGGCGCCGTGGTAGGTGCCAGGGTCCTGGATGCCTAGCACGCGCAGGTCGTTGAGCAGCGTCTCGGGTGCGGTGCTGAGGCCGAGCGCCTCCCCCACTGTCTGGATCGTCGTAGCCACCGTGTGTGCGGGGGCGGCGGTGTCGGTCGCTTCCGGACCGGTGTAGTAGATGCGGTAGGTGCCGATCTGGGCGGGATCGTGGCCGTGGAGGAGGCCGCTGACGATCCACCGCTGGTAGTCGCTCAGGCGGTCCAGGCGGTCCTGGACGGCCTGGGCGTCGACGGTGGCGAGGTCGACGGCGGGGGCGGAGCCGCTGCCGGTGCGCCGGCGTTTGGGTGCGGGCGGGCCGGTGTCCGGCCCGGTCGCCGGCGCCGGGTGCTGTGGGATGTTCCGTGCCGGGATCTGTGGCAGGGCCGGCGGGGGCGCGGGTGTGGGGGGTTGTGTGGGGTTGGTGAGGTAGGTGAGCCAGGCGGTGGCGTTGTCGGCTGGGGTGGGGGCGTTGTCGGGGTGGGTGTTGATGATGGTGTGGGCGGTGGAGGAGTAGCGGCGGGCGTTGTGGATCCAGGGGCCGGCTTTGGCGGGGGGAGGCTGGAGGCGGGCGGTGAGGTAGGTGTGGAGGGTTTTCAGGGTGGGTGCCGGGCGGGGGCCGCCGGGCTGGGGGTGGCTGTAGGGCTGGAGGAAGTCCTGCAGGGTCTGCTCGTCCGCGTCGGTCCACCGGCTGGCGCGCAGCAGGGTCCAGGCCTGGTACAGGTAGGCGGGGAGGTCTTCGGTGCTGGTGGGGGCGGGCAGGCCGGCGGAGGTGGCGGCGGGTACCAGTTGTTCGGTGACGAAGGTGGAGTTGCGGAAGGCTCCGGCCAGCCACGTGCGGGTGTCTGCGGGCCGCGGGCCGTCGCCGGCGGCTGCGTAGTGTGCGTCGAGATGCTCCTGCAGCCCGTCCAGGGTGGGCTCGGCCAGGCCGAGGTCGAGGTCGGCGCCGTTCAGGAAGCTGAGCAGGATTTCCTTGTCCCGTGTCGACCACTGCCACGGCGCAGCGGCCTCCCGCGCGGGTGCGTCGGCCATGACCTGGTCGTCCGCACCGTCGCCCCGGCCGCCGGCGGGCATGTCATCGGCGGCGGGTGTGCTGCTGGCGACGATGGCCTGCCACAGGCCGTCGGCGTCGACGCCGACGGTGGAAAGGCCGAACCGAGCGGCCAGCCCGAGCAGCCAGCCGTCGATTTCTTGCGTCTCGTACTGCCATTGCGCCATGACGCCGGCACGAACCTGCTGGTACGGAGAGCGGGCGTAGCCGTAGTCGATGCACCACTGCAGCAACTGGCGGTCGTCGCCGATACCGGCACTGGTGTACGGGGGCGGGGCAGTGGTCGGCGGCGGGGTGTAGGGGTTGTTGGTCGGCGGCCCGGCCGCCGCGGCCGCCTGAGCCGCTAGATGTGCCACTACCACAGAGGCCAGGTCCTCATTGCCCGCGGCGGTGATCCCGTAACTGTCCGCGACGTCCCTCAGTACACGGAGCGCGTCATTTCCCAGCTGCTCCGTCACACCCTGGCCGGTCCATTCTTCCACCGCACCCAGCTCGTTCAGGGCATTCCACAGCTGCTCCTCGGACGTCGCGCTCTGTCCGAACAAGGACTGCGCCCCAGGCACCGGTGTGCGTACACCTGCCTGCTGGTCCTGGCGGCCCGAAGCAGAGTTATCCGTGTCATTCCAGAAACCGGAATCATCCGCGGGGTCCCACGGCCACTCTGTCATCGCGTCTCCAAGCCTTGCCCCACCCTCCGGCACATTTCTCACCGTAGGGCCGCCCCCCTGCGGGCCCTTCGCACCTCCAGGCAGCAGGACATGCACCACCAGCTGCCTCGCACACTGCCCTGCAGAGGGCACCGTCACGTGGTCGAGGGCCTCGGCCAGGGTTGTCAGAGTGCGGAACGTGAGGTCTTGTCCGTTTCGTGGTTGAGGCTGGGGAGGGATTGCTGGTCGCGAGTGGGAGTCCTCAGGTGTTGGGGCGGGCGAACAAGCCAGGTTCGGGTTCGTTGAGGATGCCCCGGCTGACCAGGCGTTTCAGTTCGGGAGGATTGGCAGGTCGAGGGCCCGGCAGAGGTCGCGGGCGCGCATCGGCCGGCCCGCGTCGGCCAGGGCGGTGAGGATCTGCTGGTAGGCGGGGTGGTCCGGGATGTCGGGGCGGTCCGGCCCGGGGGCGGATGAGGGCATGGCAAGGGTGAGAGACCGGACTGCCGTCGGACGGAAAAGGCCGGCCCTCCTCCACGTGGAGCGGTCCCGGCACCATGGTCCGGCCATCCCAAACAGCAGCCCGCTGCTGGTCGACGTCACGATCACCTGGGCCGGAGGATTCGAGACCCACAGCCGGGCGGTGCGACCGGTCCTGCGCTACGACCAGCTGTCGTACTTCCCGCACCTGCTGCAGCGGCTGACCGATCTGGCCGGTCAGGGGCTGAACGTCGGCCAGATCACCGCACGGCTCAACGCCGAAGGGCTGCGGCCGCCCAAACGCACCACCCGCTTCACCACCGAGCAGGTCGGCAATCTGTTGATCCGCCACGACATCCGCGTCCCCGGGCACCGCCGCACCCCCGCCCCGGACCTGCCTACGGACCAGTGGACCGTCAAGACGCTCGCGGCGGAGCTCGACCTGCCCATCAACACCGTCTACTCCTGGATCTACCGCGGCTGGATCACCTCGGAAAGGCGCCCCGGCCTGCGATTCCGGATCATCCGAGCAGATGCCGCAGAGATCCAGCGGCTCCGCGCACTGCGCGACCTGCCCCGCGGCCATCACACAAAAACCCGCTGGCAGGCCCCGGTCCCACCCGAACCCCACAACGACACCGAGAGGCAAGAGCCATGAAAGACCATCCCGATATGGGGAGCACTACGGGTGGCACACCTCGACCATCCACCGCTGACCCGCGGTGATCACCAGCTCGGCCAGAGTGCCGGGGGTGTGGTGGCACAGGAAGTAGGCCACCTCGCGGACGAGTTCACCGTTGTTGTTCTTCTTGTTCGGCACGGTGGAGCGGCGGATCAACAGGGTCCGTGCCAGGCCGTGAGGGGTATCGGCCAGGGCGACGACGGCGAAGTCGTAGGCGCGCGGTCCCTTGGCCCCGTCCGCGCAACTGCGGCGCTCCATCAGTGTCCCGGGAAGCCTCGCTCACAGCTGCCGCGCCTGATGGGCAGGGCCGTCTGCCAGCGGCAGCACCTCGTTCTTCGGGATCGCCATCACGCAGCGGACCTGGTGTTCTTTTGAGCCAGGCGCGCAGGGCGCGCGAGCCGCCGTAAAGCTCGTCGGCCAGGAAGTAGCTGAAGGGCACCCCGGCCTCGAGCGCACGCTCGACCATGCGCCGGGCCGGCTCCGGTTTGGTGACAACGGCGCGGGCCCGCTCCTGGGGTATCGAGGCCTCCTCGCAGCGCCGACGGTGTTCCTCACCGCGGCCGGCCCAGTGCTGCCCGGCATACAGCTCCCGGTCGATGATCGCCCGCCCGCGCGAGGATCCGTAGGACAGGTGCACGCTGACCTGGGCGTTCTCGACCTGCCTGGTGACACCTGTGTACTGGCGGTCCACCCCCGCACTCTTGGTGCCCTTCTTGATGTCACCGGTCTCGTCCGCGATCAGCACCGCGTCCTCCGCCTGCAGCGAGTCCACCACGAACTCCCGCACCCGGTCGCGCAGTTCGTCGGCGTCCCAGGCGGCCCGGGCCAGGAAGTCGGGCAACCGGTCCAACAAGGCATGCCCGGCCGCCTCCGCGACCTGCCCCATGTTCTTGCGCGGCACATCCGACAGCAGCCCGCGCACCATCGCCCGCAGATTCTCCCGCGACGCCGGCCGACGGAATACATCGTCCACCGACACGCACAACGCCTCCAGGTCCGCCTCCCAGCACCTCCGCGGTCAGCTCATCACGCCGGACCAGACCCGACGGCAGCAACAGCCCCATACACCAGCAACGAGTCCGATCATCATCACGTCACGTGAACAACCGGCTGTAGTACCGGGCGAGGAGCCGGGTCTCTCGGGGGATGAACGGGCGCGGCTAGGCCCGAGCAGGAACGCGAGCTGAGTGAACTGCAGCAGAAGGCCGCTTCCTGGGAAAAAGGTCGCGGCGTCCTGTGCCGAGGAGTGCATCAATTTGCGCGGCCCGACGGCCGGAAAAGAGCCGGCGGGAGCCGCAGTTCGTGGCGGTGTGCATGTGGTGCGGCCGTCGTCGTCCAGGAGCAGGATCGTGACGGGCCAGGGCCAGGGCCAGGGGCGGGGCCAGGGCCAGGGGCGGGGGCCGGGGGACCGGGGAGGGCGGGTCACCGAGCCGGGGGAGTACGTGGCCGACCCGGATGACGTCAACGATGGTACCTGGCTCGACTCGGGTGAGCGGCTGGGCATGTCCACCGGCGTCGGCTGCGCTCGCGGAGCCGGGGGCGCCAGGAGGACGGGTGGCCGATCGGCCGTCCCCGCCATGCGCCACTGATCGGGCCCGGCGCCGTTTCGACCGGCCTGCACCGGCCCGGTGCTGCTTGGACGGGCCTGCAGCTGGATCGCCTGGCGTGGGGGCGGGCGTCCGGTGGGGGTGGGGTACCCACTGGACGCCCGCGGTGTGTGCTTGTCGTGTTCAGCTGCTCCTATGTTGTCTGCCTTGTCTGCGTTGTTGGGGGGGGTAGGGGTTGGGGGGTTAGGGGGCGAGTGTTTCGCATTGGGTGCCGAGGGGGGTGCATTGGTCGGTGCCGGGTCCGCCGTTGATGGCGTTGGTGCCGGTGCCGGCGCGGATGGTGTCGTTGCCGTTGCCGCCTTGGATGCTGTCGGTTCCGGTGCCGGTGGTGAGTTGGTCGTTGCCGTCGTCGCCCTGGACGCTGTTGGTGCCGTTGCCGGCGTTGACGGTGTCGTCGCCGGCTCCTGCCACGATGCTGTCGGTTCCGGTGCCGGTGGTGATGGTGTCGTTGCCGGCGCCGGACTGGACGCTGTTGGTGCCGTTGCCGGCGTTGATGGTGTCGTTGCCGGTGCCGGTTTTGATGCTGTCGGTGGCGTTGCCGGTGGTGACGGTGTTGGTGCCGTTGCCGGCGTCCACGGTGTTGGTGCCGTCGCCGGCGTTGATGGTGTCGTTGCCTGCGCCGGTGGTGATCTTGTCGTTGCCGGTTCCTGCGCAGATGAGGTCGTTGCCGCCGGCGCCGTTGATGGTGTCGTTGCCGTTCTTGCCGAGGATGATGTCGTTGCCGGGGGTGCCGGTGAGGACGTCGTTGCCGGCGGTGCCGTTCACGATGTGGACGGCGTGGGGGTCGAGGCCGGTGGTGGTGCAGGAGACGGGAGAGACGGTGAGGTGGTAGGTGCGGGTAGCGGGCGGCAGGTCGGATTCGTCGTTGGTGGCGGTGACGGTGAAGTCGGCGGTGCCGGCAGTGGTGGGGGTGCCGCTGATCAGGCCTGCGGCAGTCAGCTCCAGGCCGGCGGGCAGAGTGCCGTCGGTGACGGCGAAGTCGGTGTTGTCGGTGTCGTCGCCGGTTGTCAGCTGGGCGGTGTAGGGGACGTACTGGGTGGCGTCCTGGAGCGTGAGCGGCGTGATACTCGGGCCGACATCAAGGCGGAAGCTCACCCCGCGCGTGGGGACGCTGTATACGGCGTCCCCGCTGTAGTGGACGCCCAGGAGGTAGGTGCCGGCGGGCAGCTGCAGATCCCGGAACACGGCCTTGCCGTCGGAGACGTCTGCCTGCGCCAGGACGGGGCCGGGCCCCTCGGTCAGCGTGGCGGTGCCGGTGGGAGCGGGCAGTCCGCTGACACCGGATCCGGCTCGGACGTCGGCAGTCACCGTGATCTTGTCGGTGGCGGAGGGCGCGGACGGATCCGTCCCGGTGATTCTGACGGTGGTCGGTGCCTTCGCGACGGTGAGCGTGAACTCCTTGGACGCGGTCCCGGAACTGTTCTCGGCCGTGACCGTGAAGGTAGGCGTGCCGAGGTCGTCGGTGCCCGCCGGTGTGCCGGTCACGGTGCCGGTGCCGTCACCGTTGTCGGTGAAATCTGCCCAGGACGGCAGGCCTTGCGCAGTCAGGGCGGGAGTGGGTACGCCGCTGGCGGACACCGTGAACTCGCCTTCGCTGCCCAGCGTGAAAACAGCCGGATCCGTATCGGCGAACACCGGCGCACTGGCCTCGTACGTGATGGTGACGCTCGGCGCCGCACTCGTCAGGGCAACGGAACCGCCGTCGGGAACGAGGGAGGAACCTCCACCGCCACCGCCCGCACCACTGCGACCGGAGCCGGCGGGGACCTGGTCGCCGCCGCTTCCGCCGCCGTAGAGCCCGCCGCCTCCGCCGCCGCCGGTCCCCCCGGCGCCGCCGGAACCAAGCGTGCCGTCCGCCCCATCGGGTGTGCCGCCGCCTCCGCCTTCGGTAGCGGTGCCCGCGGCGCCGCCGGTTCCGCCGGCGCATTGGCCATTTCCGCCCGGCTGCCCAGCGCCCCCGCCCAGGCCTCCGACACATTGTCCGAAGCCGCCGCCGCCAAACTGGCCGATGTTAAACCGTCCGCCTCCTCCGCCGCCTGCCGCCACGACGAGGCGGATGTCCTCCTCGGCGCGGATGTCGGAGGCTCCGCCCCCTCCTCCTCCGCCGTCCGAGGTGCCGCTGCCGCCGCCGTTGAAGCCTCCGACACACTGCACACCACCAGTACAAGACCCGGCGGTTGCGTTTCCGCCGACCCGAACGTAGAGGGTCGGTACATCGTCCACAGCGAGGGTTGCCGAGACCTGGGCGCCCTGTCCTCCAGCCGCCCCGGCCGAGAAGCCGCCGTGGCCGCCGATCGCGGTCACCTCCACGGAGGTCACCCCGTCGGGGACCGTGAAGGTCTGTTCCTCCCCTGTGGATGTGGAGAGGAACGTGCAGGTGATGGTGGTGCCGGTGGGCTCGCAGTTGTTGTCCAGGGCGTGTGCGGTGCCGGACAGTGTCAACGGCATGACTCCGGCGATGCACAGGACTCCGGCCGAGCTCAGGGCAGTGGCCATCGTGGCCGGCCGCCGGGGGCCGCGCCGTCTGCTGTCCCCTCCGACGGGATCGTGGCCGGGCCTTCGGAACAGGGTGGTCATCGAGGCGAGTGACATCGCGACTCCTTGGGGGTGACGAGAGACAGGGCCGCGACGACCTTCTGGCCCACGGCAGCACGACGTGGTGCGGGCACCGCGGGTATCCGGGGGACACCCCCCTGCCAGCCAAATGAGAGACCCACATCACACCACGCCCACCTCGGGGCCACCCCGCCCCACAGGGCCGGTCCCGGTACCCCGGGCTCTGCCCGCGCGCCCGCCCCCGCGCACCGGGCAGCCGGTAGCGGCGACAGCGCAATCAGCAGCCCGGCCCGCGGGAGTTCAGATCGACCGCCCATGTCACGTCCCGGCCCAGGTCGAGCACATCACCGATGAGCTCCAGCAGTTCCGGCTCGTTGTTCGCCACTTGCCGCGAGAGCACCACCTGGGCGTCGCCGTCGATCACCGTGCAGTGATGTTCCGCCTTGCCCGCGTCCGTACCAGCCCACAGTTCGGGCACGGCCACCTCCATCGTCGTCCGTCGTATGTCCCAGCAGACGACCTCGCCGACGTGTCCTTACACAGCGATCCAGTTCGCACATCCCCATGAGCGGCCGAGTCGTCGCGGGGCTCCGGGCGGCCAGTCACAGTGAGCCACACCAACGGCATGAGGATGGCAGCCACACCCGGAACCCTGGGCCTCCCGATTGGACGAAGGACCAGGACGAACCCAAGCAAGAAGGTAAGGAGGATGTCGGCTGTACCGCCCGGGGTGGTCTGACCCGCCGAACCCTCGACGCTTCGGTTGTCCTTTCCGGGAATCGTCGACCGTCCGGGCGGTACGCGGCGTGCATGCGTCCGGGCCGGGCGCCGGTGACCTTGTAGAAGCTCGGCCTCAGCTGTCGTCCGCCGTGACTCCCCGCGGCTTGCCGCCGGGGCGGGCACACGAAGGGCACCGGGTTGTTGCCGTACTCCCGGGCTGCCGGATGCGAAGGTTCGGCACGGTGTCGCTGAGGTCCGCCAGGCACGCCTGGCGTGGGGGCGGGCGTCCGGTGGGGGTGGGGTACCCACTGGACGCCCGCGGTGTGTGCTTGTCGTGTTCAGCTGCTCCTATGTTGTTTGCCTTGTCTGCGTTGTTGGGGGGGGTAGGGGTTGGGGGGTTAGGGGGCGAGTGTTTCGCATTGGGTGCCGAGGGGGGTGCATTGGTCGGTGCCGGGTCCGCCGTTGACGGTGTTGGTGCCGGTGCCGGCGCGGATGGTGTCGTTGCCGTTGCCGCCTTGGATGCTGTCGGTTCCGGTGCCGGTGGTGAGTTGGTCGTTGCCGTCGTCGCCCTGGACGCTGTTGGTGCCGTTGCCGGCGTTGACGGTGTCGTCGCCGGCTCCTGCGACGATGCTGTCGGTTCCGGTGCCGGTGGTGATGGTGTCGTTGCCGGCGCCGGACTGGACGCTGTTGGTGCCGTTGCCGGCGTTGATGGTGTCGTTGCCGGTGCCGGTTTTGATGCTGTCGGTGGCGTTGCCGGTGGTGACGGTGTTGGTGCCGTTGCCGGCGTCCACGGTGTTGGTGCCGTCGCCGGCGTTGATGGTGTCGTTGCCTGCGCCGGTGGTGATTTTGTCGTTGCCGGTTCCTGCGCAGATGAGGTCGTTGCCGCCGGCGCCGTTGATGGTGTCGTTGCCGTTCTTGCCGAGGATGATGTCGTTGCCGGGGGTGCCGGTGAGGACGTCGTTGCCGGCGGTGCCGTTCACGATGTGGACGGCGTGGGGGTCGAGGCCGGTGGTGGTGCAGGAGACGGGAGAGACGGTGAGGTGGTAGGTGCGGGTAGCGGGCGGCAGGTCGGATTCGTCGTTGGTGGCGGTGATGGTGAAGTCGGCGGTGCCGGCAGTGGTGGGGGTGCCGCTGATCAGGCCTGCGGCAGTCAGCTCCAGGCCGGCGGGCAGAGTGCCGTCGGTGACGGCGAAGTCGGTGTTGTCGGTGTCGTCGCCGGTTGTCAGCTGGGCGGTGTAGGGGACGTACTGGGTGGCGTCCTGGAGCGTGAGCGGCGTGATACTCGGGCCGACATCAAGGCGGAAGCCCGCCTTTTTCACGGAATTCTTGTATATGGCGTCCCCGCTGTAGTTGATACCCAGGGCGTAGTGGCCGGCGGGCAGCTGCACGTCGTGGAACACGGCCTTGCCGTCGGAGACGTCTGCCTGCGCCAGGACGCTGCCGGGACCCTCGGTCAGTGTGGCGGTGCCGGTGGGAGCGGGCAGTCCGCTGACACCGGATCCGGCTCGGACGTCGGCAGTCACCGTGATCTTGTCGGTGGCGGAGGGCGCGGACGGATCCGTCCCGGTGATGGTGACGTTGGTCGGTGCCTTCGCGACGGTGAGCGTGAACTCCTTGGACACGGTCCCGGAACTGTTCTCGGCCGTGACCGTGAAGGTAGGCGTGCCGAGGTCGTCGGTGCCCGCCGGTGTGCCGGTCACGGTGCCGGTGCCGTCACCGTTGTCGGTGAAGTCTGCCCAGGACGGCAGGCCTTGCGCAGTCAGGGCGGGAGTGGGTACGCCGCTGGCGGACACTGTGAACTCGCCTTCGCTGCCCAGCGTGAAAACAGCCGGATCCGTATCGGCGAAGACCGGCCCGCTGTGGTACGTGATGGTGACGCTCGGCGCCGCATCCGTCGGGGAATCGGTTCCGCCGTAGGAGGAACCGCCACCGCCACCACCCGCACCACTAATAATGAAGTCAGGCTGATGGATGAGTATGCCTCCGCCGCCTCCGCCGCCGTAGAGCCCGCCGCCGCCTCCGCCGCCGGCGGCGTTCCACTCCGCGGTGCCGCCGGAACCAAGCGCGCCCCCTGCCGCGCCTCCGTCACCGGCAGCGCCGCCTCCGGTAGCGGTGCCCGGCCCGCCGCCGGCCCCGCCGTTGCAATCGCCAGGTCGGCCCGCCTCCCCAGCGGCCCCGCCCACGCCTCCGGCACATTGCCCAGACTGTGCGCCTCCTCCGCCGCCTGCCGCCACGACGAGGCGGGAATCATCATCGGTCAGAGGGATGTTGCGGGGCTCGGTGCGGATGTCGGAGGCTCCGCCCCCTCCGCCGCCGGCCCAGCTGTTGGCGCCGCCGTTGAAGCCTCCGATACACTCCACACCCGGAACTGCTTGACAAGTCCCGCCGGTTGCGTTTCCGCCGACCTGAACGTAGAGGGTCGGTACATCGTCCACAGCGAGTGTTGCTGAGACCTGGGCGCCCTGTCCTCCACTCACCCCGCCGCCTGACCTGCCGCCGTGGCCGCCGATCGCCATCACCTCCACGGAGGTCACCCCGTCGGGGACGGTGAACTGGTGTTCACCTGTGGTGTTGTATGTGCAGGTGATGGTGCCGGCGTTGGGGGGCTCGCAGTTGTTGTCCAGGGCGTGTGCGGTGCCGGACAGTGTCAACGGCATGACTCCGGCGATGCACAGGACTCCGGCCGAGCTCAGGGCAGTGGCCATCGTGGCCGGCCGCCGGGGGCCGCGCCTGCTGCTGTTCCCTCCGACGGGATCGTGGCCGGACCTTCGGAACAGGGTGGTCATCGAGGCGAGTGACATCGCGACTCCTTGGGGGTGACGAGAGACAGGGCCGCGACGACCTTCTGGCCCACGGCAGCACGCGACGTAGTGCGGCACCGCGGGGATCCGGGGGACACCCCCCTGTCAGCCAGATGAGAGACCCACATCACACCACGCCCACCTCGGGGTCACCCCGCCCCACAGGGCCGGTCCCGGTACCCCCGGTTCTGCCCGCACGCCCGCCCCCGCGCAACCCGGGCAGCCGGTAGCGGCGACGCTTTCACCCCGTCACGGTCGACGGTTTGCGTCCCGCACGCCGTCGACCCACACCACGTACACCGTGGTGGAGCGGGCGTGGGTCTGGGCGTCCAGGTGGAGCGAGCCACTGTACGAACGTCTGTGAGGATGTCGGCTGTATCGCCTGGGGTGGTCTGACCCGCCGAACGATTGACGCCTCGGTTGTCCTTTCCAGGGATCGTCGACCGTCCGGGCGGTACGCGGCATGCATGCGTCCGGGCGGGGTCGTGTCCCGCATGTGGTGTAGCAGCGATCACGGCGAGATGCAGGTCGCACGGCCAATCAGCCTGCACGACACCCCTGCTGACCTGACTGGTCATCAGGTAGGAGGCCTTGGCCGGGGCGGCCGGCGAGGAGCCCCGGCCCTGGCTTCAAAGAAGGTCGCGGCAACGTCGGCAGTGTCGCGCCGTAGGCGTCACCAACTGGCGCAGCGTCAGACCCATCCGGCCGGCGGGCGCCTGCATCTGTCCCACGGCCTGCACTTACGCGGTGATCGCTGCTACACCACTTGGCGGGACACCATCCCGGGCCGGGCGCCGGTGACCTTGTAGAAGCTCGGCCTCAGCCGTCGTTCGCCGTGACTCCCCGCGGCTTGCCGCCGACAGCGGGCACGTGACGGGCACCGGGTTGTTGCCGTACTCCCGGGCTGCCGGATGCGAAGGTTCGGCACGGTGTCGCTGAGGTCCGCCAGGCAGGTTAGGCGGCGGTCGCAGATATCGCACCACCGTGACCGATCCGGCTACCGCGCCACTGATCGGGCCCGGCGCCGTTTCGACCGGCCTGCACCGGCCCGGTGCTGCTTGGACGGGCTTGTGCTGGATCGCCGGGCGTGGGGGCGGGCGTCCGGTGGGGGTGGGGTACCCACTGGACGCCCGCGGTGTGTGCTTGTCGTGTTCAGCTGCTCCTATGTTGTCTGCCTTGTCTGCCTTGTCTGCCTTGTCTGCGTTGTCTGCGTTGTTGGGGGGTTAGGGGGCGAGTGTTTCGCATTGGGTGCCGAGGGGGGTGCATTGGTCGGTGCCGGGTCCGCCGTTGATGGCGTTGGTGCCGGTGCCGGCGCGGATGGTGTCGTTGCCGTTGCCGCCTTGGATGCTGTCGGTTCCGGTGCCGGTGGTGAGTTGGTCGTTGCCGTCGTCGCCCTGGACGCTGTTGGTGCCGTTGCCGGCGTTGACGGTGTCGTCGCCGGCTCCTGCCACGATGCTGTCGGTTCCGGTGCCGGTGGTGATGGTGTCGTTGCCGGCGCCGGACTGGACGCTGTTGGTGCCGTTGCCGGCGTTGATGGTGTCGTTGCCGGTGCCGGTTTTGATGCTGTCGGTGGCGTTGCCGGTGGTGACGGTGTTGGTGCCGTTGCCGGCGTCCACGGTGTTGGTGCCGTCGCCGGCGTCGATGGTGTCGTTGCCTGCGCCGGTGGTGATTTTGTCGTTGCCGGTTCCTGCGCAGATGAGGTCGTTGCCGCCGGCGCCGTTGATGGTGTCGTTGCCCGCGAGCCCGAAGATCACATCATCGCCCGGGGTGCCGGTGAGGGTGTCGTTGCCCGTGGTGCCGGTGATCGTTGCTGTCGCGTTCGCGCAGGTGAGGGCGTTGACAGTCTGGGTGAGCTCGGGGCTGGTCGAGCCGTTGTGCGTGGCGTCGCCGCTGTAGTGGGCGGTGATCTGGTGTGAGCCGATGGTCAGGGTGCTGGTGGTGAATGTTGCGGTGCTGGAGCCGCTCAGGGCGATGTCGTCACCGATGACGGTGGTGCCGTCTGTGAAGTCCACGGTGCCGGCCGGGGTGGGGTCGGTGACGGTCGCGGTGAACGTCACGCTCTGGCCGGCGATGGAGGGATTCGGTGTGGAGGCCAGGGTGGTGGTGGTGTCGGCATACGCCACCGTGTAGGTGCAGTCTCGACTCGTGGTGTTGCCGGCCTCGTCGGTGGCCGTGGCGGTGAAGGTATGGGGTCCCCCGGTGCTGGTGTCAGGGCTGCCGGTGAGATGGGTGTCTGCCAGACCCGAGCCGGCGTCGGTGGCCGTTGCGGTGAAGGTGGCACCGGACTGCTGCAGGGTGTAGGCGGGGGCCGGGTCGGGGCAGGCGATGACCGGGCTGATGGCATCGACCGAGAACGTGACGCTCTGTACTGCCTCCGCATTGCCGGCATTGTCGATGCTCGCGGCGTACAGGGTGTGCTCACCGCCGGACACCGGATCGTCGCCGGTGTAGGGGCAGGGCTCGTCGGGGAGTGCAGCGAAGTTCTGCGGGGCTTGGGCCGGGTCGAGGACACAGCGGGTTTGCGCTACTCCCGTGCCGTCGTCCGTGGCGGTGACGAGCGGAGTGACGGGGCTCTTGTACCAGTCGTTGGAGCCGTCGGGAGTGCTGGGGTTCAGGGCGAGGGACGTGTGAGGTGCCGTGTTGCCCGCCAGCGTGTAGGTGATGGTGATGCTCGGGTCAGCATCGGCGTCGTCCACCCGGCCGCCGAAGGGCACGAGGGAGGACCCGCCGCCGCCGCCGCCCGCACCGACGTCAATATAGGCACCCCCTCGTCCGCCTCCGCCTCCGCCTCCGTAGAGGCCGCCCCCGCCCCCGCCGCCGGGGCCGTAGAAACCGGGGGTCAAAGCGTCACCGCCGGAACCAAGCGCGCCCGCCGTCCCATCTGGTGTGCCGCCGGCACCGCCGCCGGTAGCGGTGCCCGTGCCGCCGCCGGTTCCGCCGTCGCACGGGCCGTTCATGCCCGCTTGGCCAGCGTTTCCGCCCTTGCCGCCCGTACACTGAGCGCTATATCCGGAGCCGGTTCCGCCGCCGCCTGCGGCGACGATGAGGCGGGAGTCCTTGGTGGTGAGGGGGGTGGTGCGGGGCTCGGTGCGCAGGTCGGAGGCCCCTCCTCCTCCTCCGGAGGTGTAGTTACTGTTCCCGCCGCCGTTGAACCCGCCGATACACTCAAAGTACCCGTTAGCACAGGCCCTGCTGCCTGTTGGGTTTCCGCCGACTTCGACGTAGAGATCCTGCCCGCTGATCAGGCCTTTGAGGTTGCCCGAGACTCGGGCGCCCCGGCCTCCGTCCGTCCCCCCGTAATTTTGGCCGCCGTGGCCGCCGATCGCCATCACCTCCACGGAGGTCACCCCGTCGGGCACCGTGAAGGTCTGCTCCCCCCCTGTGAAGCCGTACGTGCAGGTGATGGTGGTGCCGGTGGGCTCGCAGTTGTTGTCCAGGGCGTGTGCGGTGCCGGACAGTGTCAACGGCATGACTCCGGCGATGCACAGGACTCCGGCCGAGCTCAGGGCAGTGGCCATCGTGGCCGGCCGCCGGGGGCCGCGCCGGCTGCTGTCCCCTCCGACGGGATCGTGGCCGGACCTTCGGAACAGGGTGGTCATCGAGGCGAGTGACATCGCGACTCCTTGGGGGTGACGAGAGACAGGGCCGCGACGACCTTCTGGCCCACGGCAGCACGACGTAGTGCGGCACCGCGGGATCCGGGGGACACCCCCCTGTCAGCCAGATGAGAGACCCACATCACACCACGCCCACCTCGGGGCCACCCCGCCCCACAGGGCCGGTCCCGGTACCCCCGGCTCTGCCCGCACGCCCGCCCCCGCGCAACCCGGGCAGCCGGTAGCGGCGACGCTTTCACCCCTCACGCATCACGGGTCGACGGCTTGCGTCCCATACGCCGTCGACCCACACCACGCTGGAGCGGGCATGGACCAGGGTGTCCAGGCGGAGCGTCCTGCCGGACGTACGACCTGGACGCCCCTGGGCCGCGTCTGCCCGGGATCGGCTACGCGACGTCAAAGGGCGTGCTCTTTCACAGCGTCCGCGGCAGCGAGTACGTCTCCCGCCGGTTCAAGCGGTCCTGTAGCCGCCTCGGCGTGACCCGGTCGATGGGAGGCGTCGGCTCGTGTTTCGATGACGCCGTCAGCGAGGCGTTCAACAGGGTCCTCAAGGCCGCATACGTCCACCGGTATACCTTCGCCGCCCGCACCGAGGCGCCGGGCTGAAGACCGCCACGTGGATCACCGGCTTTTGCGACACCCGCCGACCGCACAGCGTGTGCGGGCAGCGCAGCCCGATCGATCACGAGCACGGCCACCGGGCCAACCCTGCCCTGGAGCCGGCCGGCAATGGCGACACGGCTCATCCTCGCCCTCGCGGCAGTCCATGCCGCCCGGGTCGCCCAGATCGCCAACCTCATGCTCGACGACGTCGACCTCGGCAATCTTCGGCTGACCATCGCCGGCGCGTCCGCCCGCTCGACGATCTCACGCGGAACCTGCTGCTGGACTGGCTGGAGCGCCGGCGCCGCGGGTGGCCGGACACCGCGAACCTCCATCTGCTGATCAATGCCGCCACCAAGACCAGCCGCGCCAGCAACCACTGGATCAGTGCCGCGATGCGCGGGCAGGGCGCCACGTTGGAACGGCTCCGCGTCGACCGGCAACTCGAAGAGGCCCTGACGCACGGGCCCGATCCGCTCCACCTCGCCGAGGTGTTCGGGCTCGACGCGAAGACCCGATGCGCTACGCGGACTCCGCACGGGCCCTGCTGGAGCAGGCCGCCGAGACCGACCCCGCGGGTTGACCGCGAACCCACGGGTCCATCCACTGGAATCAGGAGCGCTGGGAAGTGCGCGTCCGGCCCTGAAACTCTGCCCTCAGATCGCCGCAGGAGTGAAAGCGTTCGGCCGCGACCCGGGCGGATACTCGATACCACCTGCCGTCCGAACGATTGGGTTTCCATGCCGCTACTGTTTCGATGCGATCCACACCGCCTTAGCCAGCCCGAGTCTGAACCGGTGAGAAGGCGCAGGCGTACCCGACTAGTCGCCACGCTAGGCATGCTCGCAGTGCCCGTATGGGCATTGGCCGTGCCGGATGCCCATGCCGCTTCGACTGCACCGGGTGCCGGCCCACCCCTTTATGTGGCCGAATACACTCGCGGGACAGTTGTGAAGGTGGCCTCGGACGGAACTCAGTCTTCGATTATCGACGGTTTGAATACTCCATACGCGATAGCGGTGGACGCCGCAGGTAACCGGTACATCGCGGACCTTTACGGTGACAAGGTAGTGAAGGTACTCCCTGATGGAAGCAAGACCACGATCGCCCATGGTCCAGCAGACGGCGGCCCATCAGACCTCACAGGTATCGATGACGCCTTTGGGGTGGCCGTGGATAGCACTGGAAATGTTTTCATCGCTGACTACAAACACCAGCGGCTGGCCAAGCTGACCCCTGACGGCACCTTGACCACTCTTGCTGACGGCTGGGACGGCCCGACCGGGGTAGCCGTGGATTCCGCAGGAAACGTCTACGGCAGCAAGTACTGGCTTGGTCAGGTTGTGAAAGTGAAGCCCGACGGTACGCAGAAGATTATCGCCGACTTCGGGCCGAATACACATCCCGACGGTATCGCGGTGGATGCCGCCGGAAACGTCTATATCGCAGTGTCACTGAGTAATAAAGTGGTCAAGGTGAGCCCTGGCGGAAAGCAGACTCAAATCGGCGGGACCATGCTCTTTCCCTGGGGTGTCGCAGTCGACTCCGCCGGCAACGTCTATGTTGCTCAGCAGAGCGGCGGTGATGTGGTGAAGGTGCCGCCGCGCTGTACCAGCAACGACTGCCATATCCCCGTCGGATCCGGCCTTGCCAATACCGCCGGTGTGGCGCTGGCGCCTCTGCCGTCCGCACCAACGAAGGTGAGAGTGCCCGCACCATGGAAGGGTCTGACACAAGGCCGGGCTGCCGTGTCGTTCAAGCCAAGTACTTCCCCTTCTGTCGTCAGCTACACCGTCACCGCCCGCAACCTTACACACCCCAATAAAGGTGGCCAGATCGCCCAGGGGACCCGATCACCGATCACCGTGGCCGGCCTCAGCCCCGGCGACCGTTATACCTTCACTGTGACCGCAACCAACAGGGCAGAGGGAACCAGCACACCATCTGCAGCCAGCAAACCGGTCTGGATCTCTGCACACACCAGCCCTTGGTGGCGCATCCTCTGGTAACTGCGCGTGGCAGTCGTGGACACCGACCCGCGCGCAACCCCCGCCCAGGGGGCGTTGAGTCACGTTGTTGGTGACCGGGTGGAATGCTCTTCGGGTTGGTTGTGTGGCGGGTAATCGGCCGTCTCGGGTGCGAGGCCGTCGTGCAGGAATCCACCGCTACCCGGCGGAGATCATGCCGCACTGTGTGTGTCGGCACTTCCGCTTCCCTGACTTCATACAGCTCGAGACACCTGACAGGCCGCCGCTGAACCGGCAGCGGATGGCCTTGGCCCGCAGGAACGAGCGGTGTTGCCCCGAATGCTGCGCATGGCTCCCGGACGTCGCGCAGGTGAAACCGTCGTGCAGTCGCGACGCAATTGGCCGATGATCTCCGGCGGGAGCGGAATCCCGGTTCGACGGCGTGTCCGCGAGCAGCCCTCCAGCGGCCCCCGACGGTCGGATGATCACGCCGTCGGGAGACGGCCGCCGCCCGGCCTGGCAATGCCGTCAGTGCCATCCTCTTGGACGCCTGTCCGGGAACCTCGAAGAACCTCGGTGTGGTGTTGACTGGAACAGGAAGGGCGTGGGACCGGGTCCGCTCCGGCGGCTGGTCTGCCTGATGCGCAACGGGCTGAAAGAGGAAGTGGGAAGTGATCGTTGTGGACCCCACTGTTACAGCCATCCCGGTCAAGCGGGGAGTCGGCCGCAGGAGCGCGGGACTGATCGTGACCGCGGCACGGGCAGCGGGAGGCGTCGCTCCCCGCCCGTGCATGTGGCGGCTGCCCCATCGGGCAGAGTCGGCGGGGACAGCACGCCGGATCGTGCGGCTGGTGCTGCACGAGTGCTGTGACGTGGATGAAGACACCCTCAGCGGCGCCGAGCTCGTCGTGTCGGAACTGGTCACCAACGCAATCGAGCATGCCCGCCCCCCTGTTGTCCTGTATGTCGAAGCCGACAGCTCCGCCGAAGGCGGCACCTGCAGCGTGCATATCGAGGTAACGGACGGCGGCCCCGCGGCCCAGGACGGCGAGTGGACCTCCAGTTGTTCCGAGGACGAGCACGGACGCGGAAGTGGCATTATCGACGTGCTCGCTTCCGACCATGGCACCCGCCCGCTTGGTCACGGAGTCACCCACTGGGCCGACATGCCTCCCACAGCCGAGCAGACTCCCTGAACCGGCTCACTGAACCTCTTTCATCCTGAATAGTCGCAGGTGAGGAGCGTGTGGTGGCCTGGACGGTGCGGCCGTGTAGGCAGCGGTAGCCGGTGGCCTGTGAGACACCCGCGCCGCGGGCCGGGCAGTGCACGCAGGGACCGGTCGCGGAACCAGCACAGCACCAGGACCGCTTGCCGGAAGGGTCCCAGGGTCCGCGAGCCCTTGGCAGTGCCGATCCGACACCGATGATTGGCCGTCAGTTTCGCCGGCATCTCTATGGCATGGCGCGGAACGTCGAGCAGGGCAACATGGGTGACCAGCGTGAAGCCCCCGGTACAGACGGTCTTGTAAGAGGGACCTGTCCCGCCAGGGCTTCACGCCTATCTGCAGCCGCCCTCATGCACCGGCGACGGCGAGATCATTTCATTGAGAAAACCTCAGTTTTCACACAAGGGCGACCGTGAGCCCGCAGAAGCCCCGGTTTTACGAATTTGGATCCATCATTTGAAACAGAACATATCCGTCCTGCAGGCCCATGCAGCGCAGGCCGGGTCGCTGCGCGACGTCGTTAAATCCCTCAAACCAAATATCGAATAGCTGGGTCGGGTCATAAAGCACGACAGGATACCGCCCGTTCCCGTCGTCCATGAACCACACGAGGGTGTCAGTGGGCGGCAAATTATCGTCGGGCATCTGCCCAGGCCAGGAAACCACGTTCTCCTCGTTCGGATTTTTATTCTCGCGAACAACCCTCACATTTATAACAGGCATACTGCCGTCCTCTTCCAGCGATTCCTTCGGCGCCCCGGCTCCCCGGCTCCCCGAGTTCCATGAGTATTCCGGCCGGCCGTCGTCTTGAGTTGGGCCAAAAGGACAGGTCTGCTGTGTACAGTCTTTTTCCCTTTCGTGCACACCGTGTTTGCAGTCCGTGGAGCGACATCTGCCCCGGCCGCGGTGTTCAGGAGGTCACTGGAGCGGTTTAGGGGCTCGCAGTCTCTGAGGTGAAAAACCTTCCGCAGTTGATCGTCAGGCTGCGGGAGGTTCGGCGGTGCTCTGATAGCCGAGGTCGCGGAGCCCGGCGAGGTGGCGGGCCACTCGGCGGTCGGGGGAATCGGGTCGGGTGAAGTAGTCGGCGCCCAGATCGGGATCGGGCCGGCTGCGGTCGAGCATGCGGTTGATCGCGACGATGATGGAGTGTTCCACCGCTCTGCCTTGGCGTTTATGCGGCTCTGCTGCTTGCGACGGTCGTGATGGGATTCAGTTTGTCCTGTTTTCCGGCGGGGGGTGTTCATGTGCGCGATGCTTGTTCTTCACGCCCGTTGGCCGACCAGGTCCTGCGGTGCTCGTTCTCGGTGCGCCGGCCGGCTGAGGGGTCTTTTCCGTGGAGGCGGCGAAATCCTCGACGGACGCGTGGGGGTGTGAGGCGTCCTTGGCGCGCGGGCCGTTCCCAGGTTCTGCGGAGGTCTTCTGCGAGGGGCCGGGCAAGGCGGAGTTGGGTGTGGGCGGCGATCACGAGGTACTGACCAGCCAGGTCCAGTGATCGGCGGCGGCCGGCTCGCGGAGTTCGGGAGTCGTCCAGCCCAGCGTCTGCTTGGACACCCTGAAGGTGTGTTCAAGGCCGAACCTGCGCAGGAAACGCCTGCCAGAGCCGGTCCACATCCCAGGCGGTGGCGCCGGTGACTGACCACCACAGCCAAACCGGCCGGGGATTGCGCTCGCCCCGTAGATGGTCGACCTGAAGACGGACGACGGTGTTTTCGATGACCGGCAGCTGTCCTTCAGGGTAGTTGGCCCAGGCCGAGCGCCGGACCAGCAGTGGGTGCAGGCGGTCAACACCGCGGTGGCGTCGGCCTTGCCGTAGTGCGTGGTGTCAGTCAGCGTGGTGACGGACGGAACTGGCTGGGTGGCCGGATCCTCGAACGTGAACTCCGCCCCGCGCTTGGGCGTGCACCCGCGTTTGCCCGCCGGCTGCGGCAGGGGCGGGAAGTACACGACGCGCTCCGAGCGCATCCGGCCCAGCAGCTCAACGGGCAGCTCAACGGGCAGGTCAGCGAGCAGGAAAGCCAGGCGGCTCAGGTCACAGCCGGCATCGACGACGATCAGGACGGGCGGGGCGCCGCCCTGCCACTTGCCGGCCACATACAGCCGCTGGAACACCCCCCGGACCTGGACCGCGGTGACCGTGATCTCGTCGTCCCGGGGCCGCAGCCGGGGCCGGGCCACGTCCAGCTCGGCCGTCCACGACGTCCGGCCCGGCTGCGGAGCAGCGACGAAGGAATAGGGCCGCCCGGGGATCATCTGAGCCGAACCCTGCCCGGCCGTATGTGGGGCAGAACAGCCGGTCGCCGCTGGTATTCGCATCCGCCGCAGTCAGTTGCCGACATCGACCGCCCGGACCAGCCGCACCTCAGCGAGCGTGAAACCGGCGCGGGCCCGGCCGGCCGCGCGCGACCAGGCGTTTCGCCTCCGACCAGGGCCAGGTGAGGAGCGTGTGGATGGCCTGGACGGTGCGGCCGTGCAGGTAACAGTAACCGGTGGCCTGCGAATGACCGGCTGACTACCGCCGAGCGTGCGGAGTCGGCCGACCTCCGCACGGAGAATGCCCGGCTCAGGCAGGCGAATGACGTGCTGCGCACGGCGTCGGCTTTTCTCGCGGCGCAGCTCGACCCCACCCGCCCAGATGACGGCGCTTGCCGGAAGGGTCCCAGGGTCCGCGAGCCCTTGGCAGTGCCGATCCGACACCGATGATTGGCCGACAGTTTCGCCGGCATCTCTATGGCATGGCGCGGAACGTCGAGCAGGGCAACATGGGTGACCAGCGTGAAGCCCCCGGTACAGACGGTCTTGTAAGAGAGACCTGTCCCACCAGGGGCTTCACGCCTATCTGCAGCCGCCCTCATGCACCGGCGACGGCGAGATCAATTCGCTGAGAACCTCAGTTTCACACAATGCGACCGAGGCCGTCCCGCTTCATGAGCCCGCAAAAGCCCTGTTTTACGATTGGATCCATCACTCAAACCGAAGATATCCGCCGCCGCCCTCCCACCAGCCCGTGCAGCGATGGCCGATTCGCTGCGGGGAACCCTCAAGTCCCGTCCCCAGCACCCAAATATCGAAAGTTGCGTTCGGGTCACTCATCACATCAGGCATCGGTCCGTCCAAAAGCACCAAGGTATCGGCACTATCGTCGGGCATTACTCCCGTCCAGGAAGCCACCGCCGTCACCGGTTCTCCCTCGCGAACAATCGTCACATTTACCAGCGGCATGCTGTCGTCCTCTTCGTAGTGATTCCTTCGACGCCTCGGCTCCCCGAGTTCCATGAGTATTCCGGCCGGCCGTCGTCTTGAGTTGGGCCAAAAGGACAGGTCTGCTGTATACAGTCTCCTTCCCTTTCGTGCACACCGCGTTTGGCCGTGGAGCGACATCTGCCCCGGCCGCGGTGTTCAGGAGGCCACAGGAGCGGTTTAGGGGCTCGCAGCCTCTGAGGTGAACCTTCCGCAGTTGATCGTCAGGCTGCGGGAGGTTCGGCGGTGCTCTGATAGCCGAGGTCGCGGAGCCCCGCGAGGTGGTAGGCGGCTCGGCGGTCGGGCAAATCGGGGCGGGTGAAGTAGTCGGCGCCCAGATCGCGATCGGGCCGGCTGCGGTCGAGCATGTGGTAGATCGCGACGATCATGGAGTGTTCCACCGCCTTGGCTTGGCGTTTATGAGCTCTGCTGCTTGTGACGGTCGTGACGGGATTCAGTCTGTCCTGTTTTCCGACGGAGTGCTCACGTGCGCGATGCTTGTTCTTCATGCCAGTTGGTCACGTCATAGCCGGCATCGACGACGATCAGGACGGGCGGGGCGCCGCCCTGCCACTTGCCGGCCACATACAGCCGCTGGAACACCTCCCGGACCTGGACTGCGGTGACCGTGATCTCGTCGTCCCGGGGCCGCAGCCGGGGCCACGTCCAGCTCGGCCGTCCACGACGTCCGGCCCGGCTGCGGAGCAGTGACGAAGGGAATAGGGCCGCCCGGGGATCATCTGAGCCGAACCTCTGCCCCGGCCGTATGTGGGGCAGAACAGCCGGTCGCCGCTGGTATTCGCATCCGCCGCAGTCAGTTGCTGACATCGACCGCCCGGACCAGCCGCCCCTCAGCGAGCGTGAAACCGGCGCGGGCCCGGCCGGCCGCGCGCGACCAGGCGTTTCGCTGTCGACCGCAGTACCTCCGCCCGCGTCGGCACCATGTCCAGGCCGAACAAGACAGCCATTCTCCTGGCAGGTCAGCGGCCCCTGACGAAGCCGGGCCCGGTCCGCGGAATGCGCTGGTGGTCCACCGACAGCGCCGACCGGGCGAGCCCCTCACGCCACACCGACACCTGCGACTTCGCCGTGGTCGGCGCTGACGGTGTCTCCCCGGCCTGCCCCGTGGCCGGCGTTGTCCCCTCGGCCCGGGCGTGGGTCCGGGCTCGTCCACGGGGGCCGGTGCCTTGCCGACCTGCGGGCGGGCGATGGCCCACACCGGCTGTTCCCGCTCGGCCACGGCCAACTCGGCCTGAATACGGTCGGCTTCCTCCCTCAGCCCGTCCTCGCGACGGCGCGCGGCTCGAGCAGCGGGCGCTGTTCCGCAGCCCCACGACCGACGGCATCCACGACCTCCACCGCCAGCGACGACACGCCACCACTCCCACCGAAACGTCCGCGGTGCTATGCCCGAGCACCGAAAACGCAGTCCCCAAGTCCGGCACCCCCCAGGCAGGCAGGCGGGCGGGCCACCGAACCGGCCCGTTGTCCTGCCCTGCCGCCACCACACTCCTTCACGCGACCCTCCCTGCACGGCACGTTCCCCCGACATCCACAAAGGCCCCCGTGGAAACTGACTCAGGACACCCCCCCACCCCCGCTGCGCCGGCACCGGACACAACCAGCGCACCCGCTCGGGTATCTGGGACCGAGCGGCCGACGACGACGCCCACCCGTGCGCCGTGCGGGCCTTCATCATCAGTTCCTGCGCCCTCATCCAACTGACCACCCTGTGCCTGCTCACCCTCAGCGGCAGCCTCCCCGCCACCCACGCCTACCTCATGGCAACACCCCCCGCCGCCGCAGCCGCCACAAGCCTCCTCGCCCTGCTCACCGCACACAAAACCCGCTCCCCACAAACCCCTCAGCGGCTCCCGCGGAGTTAGGCCGGCTCGGGGCGGCGCATTGACTGCGCCATCCGCTCGGCCACGTCCGCCCGGACCATGCCCAGATGCACGTACGGCGCTGCCGCTGTGGGTCACCATCGGGCGCACGCCGCCCCGCACGCGCTCGGGGAGACCGAGACAGGCCAGGGCCGCCCGGGATCGCATCCGCCGCGTCCGTGGCCTGCCGACGGCCCTCCCGGTACGTCTCCATGTCCGTGGGCGCCATCAGTGGCCCTCGCGTGGTCCCGGATCGCCGTCAGCTGTCCGGGCAGCCTGGGCGCTGTCGTGGCGTTCCCTGGCTGCGCTGAGCTTCGTTGGGGTGGCGCGGCAGGGAGATGAGCCGGTCCAACTGCCCGGCCATGACGAGCGGCGGCACGACCAGCCATCGCAGTTTTCTGGGACGAAGGTCCCGGAGGAAGGCCTCAAAAAGTCCAACCCGGCACTACCCAACCATAGTTGACGCAACAACAGCCCCTCCCCGATCTCGACGCTGTGCCTACACCACGTCTCATTCATGGACGGGTTGCCCATTACGTGATCACCGGCAGTCTTCCGAAAATACTGACAGCCGGTCAGATCCGGAGGCCACCAGGCCACCCGGATTAGCTGTCCGGTAGCCAATGCACCGGTGCCCTGGCGCACCGTTCAAAGAAAGAAGGAACTGTCATGGGTCAGTGGATCATTGACACAGTCGATGTCATCGTCCGAGGCCTGCTTTTCATCTTCGGCCTGTAATAGCGGCCCAGGAATCGGCCACACCAGCCGTCGCTCTCTGACCCGGCGCCTGGGCCATCCATGTAGTCCGGAATGGAATGTATTCCGGCTGCAAATGCCCTCGCAAAGGATCGGGTAGGCGGCCCGCACTTACTTCACTGAACCTCCTTCATCCTGTGCTGCAGGGTGAAATGGGCTGGTCAGCGGCGGTGGTGACGTGGCAGAGCCCCTCGTAGCCGGCGTGGTGATTTCCCTCATCACACCGGCTACGAGGGGCTCTGTTGGTTGGTTCCGCATCCTTCCATGCTCGACGTCCCGTACGAGCTGGTCGAGCATGTCGCCTGGGCATGAACGGAACTCTCCCTGGCGGAAGCTGGGTTGCTTCAAGCAGGCCTTGCTGGTCCTGGCCCACGTGCGGAAGAACGAGACCTTCGCTCGGGTGGGGCCGGGTTCGGGGTGTCGGAGGCGACGGCGTGGCGATACGAGCTTGGCCAGGAGGCCGGTCTGGGGCTTGGTGAGGGTGGTGACCTGCTGGAACAGGCCGGTGGGGCCGGTGAAGGTGCCGAGGTGGAGTCGGTCGAGTTCGCGGTGGACGGTCGGCCAGGTCACGCCGGTGGTGGAGGCGAAGAATTGTTCATCCCGCCATACGGGGTCTCTCAAGCTGGCGGCGGCGGAGGGAGAGGTCCTTCTCGTATCGTATATCTCGCAGAACGAATCATTCGGTCCACGGTCTTGCGCAAGAGTATGAAGAGGCGTTCAGCACGTACATGGTCGTCTCCGGTCACGATGACGTCCCGGTCAATTTCGTGAGGGAATGACCTGGACTCCGCCAGGCCCCGGCCCGGGTCGGCGTCCGTGCGGAGGTCTCCCCGGCCGCCCCCCGACGTGATGAACGCGTCCCGGATCGCGGACAGCCACAGGGGCCCCCTCACCGGTCGCAGTCATCGTGAGGTCGGTGACTCACAGCCGGTTCGGGGCGGGTGCGGTGAAGTCCCGCTCGACCAGGTCCGCAGCGGGCGCCCCCTCGCCAGGACAGCGTGAGTCAAAGACCGGGCGGGGCCTTCTCGACTCCGGCAAGGAACAGCCACCGCGGCCTGCGGTCGCGCAAGGCGCCGACCTGTCCGGGAAGGGTCAGCCCGAGACGCAGAACTCGTTGCCCGCAGGGTCCTGCAACGTGGTCCACGCAAGACCCTCCGGCGCAGTGTGCTCGCCGACGACCCTCGCCCCCATCCCCACAAGCCGGTTCACCTCGCCCCCACGGTCCGCAGAGGAGAAGTCAACATGGACACGGTTCTTGCCCAGCTTCTCCTCGGGCACACGCTGGAACCCCAGGACGAGGGGCCGGGCCGCGAGGATGACGAACCCGCCGAAGTCCTGGGCAACTTCCACCCCCAGGACCACCGCCCACCAGTCGGCGAGCTCCCGGGGTTCTGCGCAGTCAATCGTGATCATCTTCGCCGTCAGCTCCATGGACTTCACCGTAGGGCAGAAGGGACGACCGACGCCTTCAGCTACTGCCTGGCAACCCGGTGAACCTACGCGGTCACAGCACCTAGCCTTAAACCCCGTTCTCCTTCATTTCATTCATCCCTTGGGCTTTCAGAAGGGCGACCGCCGTCGCTGCCGGCCGCGACCACAGTCTGGCGCCGCTGGACGACGGCACCGTCCGCGCCTGGGGCGCCAGCAGCAACGGCCAGACACTCGTGCCGGTGGTTTCGAACGGCGGGACGATCACCGCGATTGCCACAGGCGGCGAGGATCACAGCCTGATGATCATCGTCTATCCCTACACTTGCGAGAATCTCCCGCCCCGGACCGGAGCCGGTTACACCTGTCAGAGCGCCGGCCCGCAGAACACCTTCACCGGCACCTCCGCCGACGACGTGTTCCTCGGCACCGGTGCCAACGACACCGGCAACGGCGGCGGAGGAAACGCCGGGAACGGCACCAACAGCGTCCAGTCCGGCGCCGGGAACGACACCATCACCACCGGCACCGGAACCGACAGCATCCAAGGCGGCAACGGCAACGACACCATCCGCGCCGGCACCGGCATCAACGCCGTCAACGGCGGACCCGGCACCGACCAATGCACCCCCCTCGGCTACACCACCACCCAATGCGAAGCACCCGCTCCCTAACCACCCGCCCCCGCCGCCGGCCACTGAGCCTCAACAACCAAGATCAGCCGTTGGCTGCGGACTTGATGCTTTCGTGATCACCGGCTCTCCAGTGATCACGGCGTGAATGATCTCGTGGAACGAAGAGCCGGCGTAGCCGCTGTCGACACACCACTGCCGTCCGCGGCGTCCCCCGGTGCACGGGATGTGTCATGTCCCGGCTTCCCCGCCAAACCCTGGCGACGGACCATGTGGGCAGCAGGAACACGTGGTTGGCACGGACTGTCTCCCTTTCGTCTCTTTTCTTGGCCGCTCGGGGGAGTGAACGTGAAACTCGGCCATACGCCTGTCACCGACGAGGAAGTTGCAGAGATGGAAGCTTCACAGCCTCTGACCAAGCCGGAACGCCCCTACAGCCCACCGGAGATGGTCATCGATGGTGTGGTGTGGACGAATCACTCCATGAGCAAGGCCTTGAGCGTCTACAAGGCACCGGGAAAGACCTTTCATATCACCGTGGAGAACAAGTCCGGAAAAGCACATGCTTCTCCCGAGGAAAGTGCTGGTGCCCTCTTCGGGACGGCTCTTCATGTCTACGCCTCGGGTCCGGTGGACAATTGGGTGGCGGCGGGCCTGCAGGGTGAGGTTGCCTACTGGCTGGGTGGAGGACGCGAAGATTCAATGCGCCAAATCTGCGCGGAGTTCAAGAAACAGTGGCCGGATGCCATGGAAAATATGGAAACCGCCTACGCAACGGCAAAGCAGCAGTACCTGATATCGAAGTCGAAGGCGGAGGCGAACAGGCCGGGGCTTTCGAGGGAAGAGGCAGATGCGATAGCCAGAATGGAAGCCAGGAAAAGGAGGAAGCTGGCACACCGGCTGGAACGTGCCATTCCAGTCCGCATAGAGATCGACCCGGAGCTGCAGGGGGTCTGGCTGGTCCAGCCCGGCGGCGAGAGCGCGGACCTTTACGCGCTCCCTACCGCTTTTTTCCACCCCGCGAAGACTTTCAAAGGCCTGTGGACCGAGCAGGCCCTTGGCATGGCTTCTCCCGGAGGATTCTTCCTGGCGGCACGGGAAGACGGCCGGCTGTACATATGCGCGACGCGCCGTCTGGCCGACCGGTATAAGGTCGACCAGGACTTCAGGGCCCTGATGAAGCTGCCCGAGGCCCAAATCTCTAATGGTCTGCTCCGCGCCGGCAACGGAAGCTACCGGGTCAGTCCGGAAAAGATCCAGAAAATTCTCAAGCTGGCCCCCGCTCGTTTCGACGCGAAACGACCAGGGGGGTGGTACCGGGTCGACACCGATGGCCGGAGCGTGCCGGTGCGGCCGGAAGACCCGGAGCTCGGCCTCTTCAGCGTGGAGAAATGGAAGACATGGCTGAATGATCTCCCCGAGGGCGTGTTCAAAGACTCGGTCGTCACTGTCACCACTGAAGGCGGTAAAGAACAGCGGTACCTGTGGCAGGGTACATGGCCGGCCGAGCCGGAGTTTGGAGCCGAGGGGAAATACCACAAGATTCTTGCATCCGATGGAGTCTTTGTTGTATCCCTCACGGACCGGAGGTACTTCCTGCCGATGAAGCCGGGCGTTGACCCATTCACAATGTGGAAGTCAAGCCTGCCCGAAATGAAGGGAAAGCTTCATAAATACGGCACCCTGGTCCTGCGCGCCGGCGGTCTGGTGTACATCGTCAAGCGCAACGAGCATGAGGAATTTCTTGCGGCGGCGGCAGCGCGAATGGGGGAAATCAAGATAAATACCCCAGGATGCTTCACCTACGCGCCCGGTTCGAAATTGGGTCCTGGCCGAAAAAAGATGATCATCGATCCCGCAGCGCACTCCGAACTGATGACGGAGCAGAAATGGAAGGACATCACCGCAGGTGTCGCCGAGGCAAAGTTCGACGAAGTTGCAGGCGTTATCTCCTTCCTCGACAATGGCGTCTACTGCACGATGAGCGTCATAAAAATGCCGGAGAAGAATTGTTCGTCCCGTCAGACGGAGTCTTACAAGCTGAAGACGGCGGACGGAGAGATCCTTCTCGTATCGGTTACCTCGCAGGGAGATTCATTCGGCTCCTGGGAGCCTCGCCGTACGAAGGAGCATGAAGATTGGATGTGGAGTCTTCCGTGGGGCTCGTACAACCAGGACACCCATGAGGCAATAGCTGACTTTGGCTCAGGAGAGCAGAGGTACAGGATGACCGTTTACACCTGGAACTCTATTGCGCTGAACCGAAAGATTGGAGTTACAAGCGAACCCGAGGGAACATTTTTTATGCTGGCTCTAGACGGTGACATAAAGAACGGGCACATGGGTCCGTTCGATTCGGGCTGGCCTCAGCTGGTTCCTGCCGATGAATGGGATGCGTGGGTGGCTGGAATGCCGGCTGCCGAGTTTCTGACCGACGTGGATGGGGACCCGGTTTTCGTCTTCGGCTACGGCCCTCAGACGCGGGTCTTCCGATTTTTCGAGACTGATTACAAGGAGCCACAGGTCGGCACAGCCGGCTGCATCTTGCTTTGGTTGGACGACGAGGAGGAGATGGTTCCTGTTCTCGCGAAGGGCCTTGACGACTATGACGTAAACGCAAAGAACCTGGAGCGCCTGATCGGACAGGAGGCGTACGCAGAGGTTGCCGACCGCCTGGCATGGCTGTACCCCGGGCAAGAAGACTACCTGGAGGAACTGGAAGCAGGCGGTGCGGAAGTCCCCCGGCTGTTGCATGACGGGGACGGTTTGACCCTGCACAACGAGACCATGCTGGCCAAGGCGCCTTTGAGCGCGGTGGACGGTACCGGCGCAGCAGCGGGCGCTGATTTCGTTTATGCCTACTTCACCGGCCAGACGCTCATCCTCTGGGGAACGTCGAGCGCGCAATTCTACAGTCAGCAGCAGCAGGAGGATCTCGCCTGGGACAGGGGATGGACGCAGATTCTCATCTTTAAGATCAAGGACGAGTGTGTGTCCGGGTACAGGCTGCAGGTCTGCGGTCTTGCGGAAGAGTATGAAGAGGCGTTCCGCGAGTACATGATCCTCTTCGGTCACAATGACGTCCCGGTCAATTTCGTGAGGGAGTACTGATCTTTAACCTCGATCCGTCAGCGGGGTTTGGTCGCTGAGTGGCTCGGCGGTTCGCCTGAAGTGTCCCCTGCCGGTCGGGGGTGGGCCGTCGCGTGACGCTGCGGCTGCGCCGGGTTCCACGGGCCCGGGGTGGTGGGGGTCTCCTCCGTTCTGGTCTTCGTCGGGACGGAGCCGGTCCGTCAGGTGAGGGCCGGATGTCCAGTGAGTCGCTGCCGGCAGGCGGTGAACGCCTTGGCCCAGGGCCAGGTGGAGTCGATGCGGAGCCAGCGGCAGCGGGCGTGTTTCGTGAGGCGGGCGGGCAGGTGGTAGAGGCGAAAGCGCATGGTGTCGATCTCGGCGTCGGCCAGGTCGTCGACGTCGTGCAGGCCCAGGAGCCTCAGCCAGGCGTCGAGGTCGGCGGCCAGGTTCGCGGCGAGCATCCAGCCGCGGTTCACATCTCAGGACTTGGATGGGAGATTGTGCAGGCCCATCGCCTTGTTCGTCCGCACCCGGTCCTCCACTTCAGCGTGATCACGGTGGAGGACGTCGAGGAATTGAGGCTGGTGGGAGCCGGCGATGCCCCACATCCGGCCGATGTTCGTCGCGGTGATGCTGTAGCGCCAGCCGGTCTTGCGCTCGAAGTCGGTAAGTTTCTTGATCTGCCGGCCCGACGGCTTGACCCGCCGGACGATCAGCCGGGTGCCGTCGGGCCAGCCCTCCCGGGTGTTCAGGCCGGTCAGCTCGGCCACGAAGTAGGCGGCCTGGAGGGAGCCGTCCTGTTTCAGGGAGGTCTCCCAGGCTGTCTCGGGCAGCTTCGCGATCGCGGCCTCGTCTTCATCGGTGATCTTCCAGCCGACTGAGAAGCGCACCGTGCGCCGCGCGGTGTTGAGCGCCACGAGATGCTCCAGTAGCCCGTGGGTGGCGCCGGCGCCATCGGCCCGGATGAGGAGTTTGGCCTGGCTAGAAGGTGGCTGCCGCTCGTTCCTTCTTCGAGGCCGCGGTGATGACTGTGGCGTCCATGTCTACCACGATCCAGCCCTTCAGCCGCCGCCCGGCCACGCTCAGCCAGGGGAATCCTCCAGGCCGCAGGTGCAGCAAAGACCACACGTGCCGGCGCACCGTCCGCCGGGCCTTCGCCATCCGCGTCAGTGCCGACTCGTCCAGGGCGGCCAGGGTGCGGCGGGTGGTGGAGTCCGATGCGGCCGGACCGAACAAGTTGCGGTGGTGCAGGGCAAGTTGCTCGGCCTCGCTCAGGTTCACCGCGCCGAGCGCGATGGCCACCGCAAGCTGGACGACGACCGCCGCACGCTCCCGCCAGCCGTGCCCGACACCCACTGGCAGCACGGCCGCGAGCGCCCCGGTCAGCCCCACCTGGTCCGCGCACCTGCGCAGCAGCACCACCCCGGCGTGCCCGACCAGCCCTTTGCCGTCGGCCCGCACGCGCAGCCGACGGTCCCACCCTGTACGCTCGCTCACCAGAAAGGTGCCCTGACTCTTGCATCGGATACGGACTAGACACTCGCATCCTCGCAGGTCAAGGCACCTTTCCTGCTACCGGGGCGTCAGATCACCCAATTCCGCTGAATAGCCAGGGTTAACCTCGATCCTTCAGTGTCCGGTCGGTGGTGAGTGTCTTGGCCGGGTGCCCGGTTTGTCCTCGGTGCCGGTGAGGCGGGCCGTCGCGTGACGCTGCGGCTGCGCCGGGTTCCACGGGCCGGACCGGCTCTCCTTCCTTGGCTTGTCGGGGTGGTGACCGTCGGCTGAGGGCCGGAAGCCGGGTGAGGCGATGCCAGGCTCCAGGGCGAACGCGTCGGCCCAGGGGCCAGGTGCGTCCAAGCGGAGCTGGCGGCGTCGGACGTGTCGGACGAGACGGGCCGGGATGCTGTAGAGGCGGTGGCGCATGGTGTCGGGCTCGGCGAGCGCCAGGTCCTCGACGCCGTGCAGGGCCGGGAGGCGGACCCAGCAGTTCAGGTCGTGGCCGAGGTTCGCTGCCGGCATCCATGCGGCGTTGACCTGCCACTTCTTGCTGGGAAGGTTCCGCAGGCCCATCGCCTTGCCGGCTCTGACGCGGTCTTCGACCGTGGCGTGGGAACGCGCGAGTGCGTCGAGGAACTGGGGCTGGCGGGAGCCGGCGATGCCCCACATGTGGCGGATGTTGGTGGCGACGATCGCGTACTTGAAGCCGGTGCGGACCTCGAGGGCGCTGAGTGTGCCGGGCGGAGGGCTTGACCCGGCGGACGCATACGGGTGTCGCACCCGGGGCTCGTGGGGGTGGTGTCCGGATGACCGGGATGGCCGGCAGTGTGACCCGGCAGCGCTACGACGAGCTGGTCAAGCTGGGGCGGGGCTGGGGTCGAGACGATGAGTAGCGTCCAGTGGCAGCCCGGGGACGCAGGCCTGGAGATCAAGCCGATGCGCTCCTACGGGGGCACGAACCCGTCGGGGAGCGACGGGATTCTTCTGCCGCACCAGAAGAAGAAGCCCGACGACCCCTACATCCGCACGGTCATGGCGCAGATGGGCGCGATCGAGTCCACCCTGCATTGTGGCCGCAGCGGTCCGCCCGGACCCCGGTCTCGCAGGTGTGCCCTGGAGGTTGTTGTCGGCCGCCCGCGCCGGAAGGAGGTTCCCAGCCGACGTGGTGTGGTGGGCGTACGACTGAGCGGATGACTGGGGCCAGCGGCAATGCTGCCCCCTGGGGTCGGCCTTACTGCCTGATGCATGGCGCAGAAGGCCCCCGTCTCACCGGCGTTCACAGACGATCCTGCTGAATATACATTATTCGATACGAGAGGTTGGCTTGGGCATGGCACTATATTTCGTAGCGCACTCCAGGTCCCAGGAATATCCACAGACCTTTGTCCCTGCAGGAATGAAGCTCACCTGTTTTGCAGACTTCGGACTTACGTCAGGAGTGGCGGCATCTCTCATGTCGGTGACGCTGATGACAGTAGTGGGGATGAACAGCGTGAAAACATCGCTTGTCGGCCCCAAGGAAATTGAAAATAGGGCACTAACGCCGCTTACCAAGAAGGAATTCGCAAGGATCAAGGGGGCGGCGTCGTCAGGGACGCTAATCCAGACCTTGGGGGGAGAGTGGGTTCCAGGGGATCGCATCAGCCTCTGTGAGGGCAAGGACGGCTTGTGCAGTGATGGGGTCCACCGCTGTGGTGGCCTGCTCTCGCGCCTCATGGAGTACGGCAGTGAGGTCTACCTGATTTGCTGTCGCGGAAGCGCCCCGGATGCAAAGGCAGATCATTCCCTTCAGCCATATACAAAGGAAGAGGAAAAAGACGCGGCCATTTACGCCGGAGCAATGGCGAAAGCCGATCAGATTCTTGATCTGTCATTTCGGTCCGATAAGACGGAATTCCTTCGATCCTACGACCGCCTGCCGTCGAGGAGTAAGAGCATTCTTGAGAGCCGCAAGCCAAATTATGTCCGCTGGGCTGGCGTCTCACACAGGGCTCAGGAAAAGTATGAGACCGCTGGTGGTGGCGATGCTGGGATCACAGCACTTCTGCGCCACTACATCGAGAGCAAGGCATTCCGGCACCTGGTGAAGCTGATGGGCAAAGGCAAACTTGGGGCGTTCCAGTCGGACCCTGCTTCCTTTGTGGCGTTTGAGGACGGCTGGTACCTTCTGGACCAGAGCGAGAGGGAAACATTGCGGAGCATGGACGGGCCTTTGCAAGAGGTCTTCGGCCGCAGACCGGACAGGAAGCTGCCTTCCGTGCCCTCCCTCAGCGATTCGGAAAGCGCTTTTTCCTCGTATGCGGCCACCCCCATCGAGACCAGCCCTACCGTCTCACCTCCGCCCGAGGTGTCCGGCAAGGTGGTGATCCCGGAAGGCGGGGAGTCATGGCAGCAGGAGGTCCTCTACTTCAGGTCCAGTTGGCAGATGCAGGAGTTCCGCGACCTCATCAGCTCCGCCAACCGTGAGACCCTCGCCAGTCTCGGCTCGGGCCAAGAGACTTCGTTCATCTCTGCCGACGGGATGATCTTGCTCGACCCCTCCGTTGCCTACCCGGCAATGGGCCGATACATGAGTTATCTCACCGGCTACCGGGAGGGGCAGTTGGTGAACGGCGATCCTGTGCTCATCAGTGGATGCGAAATGGATGATCTGGAGTGGGAGTACTTCCTGGAGACAGCCGTGAAGTGCGGACTTGAAGGATTCACATTCCAATTCAGCCCATCCGTCCAGTGATTTCCATGGGTCTGGCTGATATGGATCGTCGGACGGCGTCGACCTTCGCCAGACGCTGCCCAACGGCACCTTCCTCGACAGCCTGCGGCTCAGGGCTCGTGCAAGGTCGATGTGATCTTGTGAAGGCGCTGGTCAGGCCAGGCGTTACCAGGGCGACCGAAGCTCCGTTGAGGTGAGCGATTTCTCAAGTCGCTTGCTATCAACGGAGCTTCGATGCGTTGTGACTCTTCCATGCCTGCCGCGGTGCTGTCGTGCGTCGTCACCGGTGTGGGTGACGGGCCGCAGGAGTGGGATCCGAGGGATCGGCGTGGGCGCCGGTATCCGCTGCTCGCGCTGGTCCGGGCGGCGGCCTGCGCGGTGGTGGCCGGGGCCCGTTTCTGCGCGGCGATCGGCCAACACGCTGGAACGGCTGGGCCTTTTGCCGCGGGGTGTGCTGGGAGTTCGGCCGGCCGCATCGGTGGACACCGTGCGCCGGGTGGCCGAGAAGCTGAGAGGCCGTTTTCTCCCGTTGTTCCATCCCGGAATCTGCTGTTTGCTCTGCGGTGTCGGGTCGCGCCGGGAGATGACGTTCCCGCTGGTGGGACGGCGGGCCATGAGGTCGGTCATGGCGATGTGGATCATGGCTTCGGAGCGGACGGACAGGGTTTCGTACTATTCCGCGCTTCGCGTTATCCCGACCTGACACGAACCGCGCAGGCTGAGGCGGTGAACGGGTACGGGGCGGTCGGAATAATGCAGGGGTCGCGTTCTGCGGCTTGGACTGCCTGACTGGTTGGGAGCCCAGTCTGGAGGGCGGTCATGTATGAGCGTGATCCGTCGCGAGTAGTGGTGACGGGGCCGCTGGCTCCGTACGCGGTCGGCTTGTGTGCCGCGGTGCTGCACCAGGGCTACACCCCCAAGTCTTCCTGTGAGCTGATGCAACTCACGGCCCACTTGAGCCGGTGGATGGGTGCCCGGGGCGTGGAGCCGGAAGCCTTGGCAGGGCCGGTGATCGCGGAGTTCCTCGCCGTTCGTCGGCGGGACTACCGGAAGCGAACGAGCTCGCGTGCTCTCGTTCCTCTCCTCGCCCATCTGCGCTCGGTCGGGGCAGTGCCGGAGGCCCTGGTGCCCGTCGACGACAGCGAGGTGGGGGTGTTGCTGAGCGAGTACCGGCAGTACCTGCGGGACGAGCGTGGGGTGGTTGAGGTTTCGGTCCGCCGCTATCTGCCGCCGGTACGGGCGTTCTTGTCCACGGTGCCGTTGCCGCTGGCGCAGGGCCTGGCCGGTCTGACCGCCGAGCACGTCACCCGGTTCGTCCTGGAGGGGGCTGCGTGCCGCAGCACCGCCGATGCCAGGCCGCTGGCGGGGGCGGTGCCCACGGTGGCGAACCGGAGACTCGCCACGTTGCCGGGCCGCCTGACAGCCGACGAGGTGAACACGCTTTTGTCCGGATGCGACCGGAGCACCCCTGCCGGGCGGCGCGACTTCGCGGTCCTGACCGTCCTGTCGCGGCTCGGGCTGCGTGCCTGCGAGGCCGCCGCGATCGAGATCAACGATGTCGACTGGCGGTCCGGTGAACTGACCATCCGCGGCAAGGGCGGGCTCACCGACCGCCTCCCGCTGCCGGCCGACGTCGGCGAGGCCCTGGCTGACTACCTGATGCACGGCCGTCCCTCCGACTCTTCCACCAGCCGCCTGTTTCTCTCCGGGCGTGCCCCTCGCCAGTCCGTCACCGCCAGCGGCATCCGTGCCCTCGTCGCCCGTGGCTGCAAGCGGACCGGCCTGCCGCGGCTGGGCGCCCATCGGCTGCGGCACACGGTGGCCAGTGACTTGCTGGCCGCCGGAGCACCCCTGCCCGAAGTCGGCCAAGTCCTGCGGCACCGGTCCCAGTTGTCCACGGCGATCTACGCCAAGGTCGACCGAGTACGGCTGCGGGAATTGGCCCGGCCCTGGCCCGGGGAGGCGTCATGACCAGTCTGCGCGAGCACGCGGGGGACTACCTGACCATGCGGCGGAACCTGGGGTTCACGCTGGAGGGCCACGGCAGGATGCTGATGGACTTCATCAGCTACCTCGAAGGCGTCGGCGCCATCACCATCACCACCGACCTGGCGGTGGCCTGGGCTACGCGGACCGCGCCCGGCGTGAACCCGGCTTCCTGGAACAAGCGACTCACCGTGGCACGGATCTTCGCCCGGCATCTGCAGGCCCTCGACCCGGCCACCGAGATTCCGCACCCGGATCTGATGCCCCTGCGCTATCGCCGCATCGCCCCGCACCTGTTCGCCCCGGACGAGATCGTCGCACTGATGGCGGCCGCCACCGGGCTCCGCCATCCGCTGCGGGCGCTCAACTACGCCACCCTGATCGGTCTGCTGGCCGCCACTGGCATGCGCGTCGGTGAAGCCTGCGGACTCGACCGCTCCGACGTCGACTGGGACGCCGGGGTGCTCACTATCCGGGCGGGGAAACTCGGCAAGGCCCGCGAGGTCCCCGTGCACCCCAGCACGATGCAGGCGCTGCACGTCCACGACCAGCGGCGCGACCTGCTCCAGCCCGTGGTGTCGACCCCGGCGTTCTTCGTCAACACCCGCGGGGATCGCCTGGACGCCCATCACGTCCCCGAGACCTTCGCCCGGCTCCGCGACGCTGCCGGCATCCGTCCAGCGGCGGGCGGCCGGAAGCCCCGCATCCACGACCTGCGGCACACCTTCTGCATCGCCACAATGCTCAACTGGTACCGCACCGGCACGGACGTCCAGGCACAACTTCCACTGCTGTCCACCTACTTGGGCCATGTCGATCCGGTCTCGACCTACTGGTATCTCCAGGCGGCCCCCGAACTGCTCGCCCTGGCCGCAGGCCGGCTCGACGCCTTCCTCGGAGATCTCCCATGAGCTCACCGGCACCCCTCGTCCAGGGCTTCTTCACCGACCGGCTCGCCCACCAGCGCCAGGCAAGCGGCCACACCGTCGTCGCCTACCGCGACACCATCCGTCTGCTGTTTCGCTATGCGAGCCAGCAGACCGGCAAACAGCCCACCGACCTCGACCTCGCCGACCTCGACGCCGCCCTGATCGGCGCGTTCCTCACACACCTGGAGAACACGCGGGGCAACGGCACCACCACCCGCAACGCGCGACCGGCCGCGATCCACTCGCTGTTCCGATACGCGGCCTTCCGGTCCCCTGAGTACTCCGCCCTGATCCAGCAGGTGCTGGCCATCCCCTCCAAACGCACCGAGCGACGCGACGTCTGCTACCTCACCCGGGACGAGATCGAGGCCCTGCCGGCCGCACCCGACCTCAGCACCTGGTGGGGGCGCCGCGACCACACCCTTTTGCACCTGGCCGTCCAGACCGGTCTGCGCGTTTGCGAACTCACCGGCGTCCAACTCCAGGACATCTACCTGGGACGCGGCCCGCGCGTCCTTTGCCACGGCAAGGGCCGCAAGGACCGCGCCACCCCGCTCACTCGCCACACGGTCACCGTCCTGCGCGGCTGGCTCGCCGAACGCGGCGGAGACCCCACCGACCCGCTGTTCTGCACCCACCGCGGTGGCCGGCTCAGCCCGGATGCCGTCGCCCGCCTCGTCGCCAAGCACACCGCCGCCGCGTCCGTGGCCTGCGCGTCTCTCCGCACCAAGAACGTCACGCCCCACACCCTTCGGCACACCGCGGCGATGTCCCTGCTGCACGCAGGGGCCGACACCTCCGTGATCGCCCTCTGGCTCGGCCACGAGTCGCAGGAAACCTCGATGATCTACCTCCACGCCGACATGACGCTCAAGGAACGAGCCCTCGCCCGCACCACACCACCCGACAGCAAGCCGGGCCGCTACACCGCCCCCGACCCCGTCCTCGCCTTCCTCGACAGCCTCTGACCGCGCCCGTTATGCCGAGCACCAGCACCTCGCAACTCCGCTGACCTGCACGGTCGGTGTCAGCTCGGGATAACTCGAAGCGCGGAATAGTACGAATTACTCCGAGCTCGGAGTAACTCGTAGTCGCGGGCCAGTCTGCGGTGGAGCATGAGCCAGCCGGTTGGTCGGCCGCGCGGTGAGGTGCCCGCCGAGGCAGGTCCTGTTCCGCGCGGCCTCCCGCCGAGTGAAGACATGACGGTTGCCTGCGTGGAAGCAGGCCTCGGACTTGCCCTGCTGCCGGTGGTCAGTGTGAAAGCCGGCCTGGCATCCGGCGAAGCTCTGCGCCGCACAGAGCTTCCCTGATATCCCCGTCCAAATGCTGCGGCACCGCAGCCGCTGGCCGACCCCGGCAGCGCAGACCGTCATGGCTCGGCCGAGCCGACTCGCTGCTGACGGCTGGCCGGACGCGCAGTCCGGTAGCGGCCTGCAAAGTTGACCTTCAATGCTGACGGTGTACAGACCGCCAAGCCCTCCGCGCCGTCCTCTTCGACCCCATGCCGTGCAAAGTCCGCGGCAACGCCGTCCTGCTGCTGGACGGGCTTCTCCTGCTCTTCCCACCAGGGCCGCCAGACGCTCTTCGAGGACACCGTAAAGAAAACCAAGCACAAGCCGACGGATGGCTTTCCGGGCTGACTTCGTCGACGGCCGCCCCGTGCACCTGCACGGTGCCGCAGCTCGTCACGAAGATTTCCAACGCCGAGTACCTGGTCGAGTCGAGCGACCGGATGGGCCCCGCGGCCCCGCTCTGCCGGTGCCGGTTGCCGGACCTATGGCGCGCGGTGCGAATGGCCGAGACGCCGGACCTTCAGCACGCCCCTCACCTGAGGCGACCGCTCGGCGGGCGACTCCGGGGTCCCGTCTCCGGATGCAGCGGCGTCTTCGCTGGTCGCTGGCGGGGACGGTCGAGCATGTCCTCGATCCAGGCGGCAACCGTGTCCGCACCGGCCAGTACGGGATCTGTGCCTTCAACTGCACAGAACCGCAGGTGGTCCTTGACCGCCCGCCCGCCCGTACGCGTCGATCGTGTGGGAAGCCCGACCGGTGTTCGCCATGAACTGCAGCCACCGTCTGGCCAGTTGATGTTCAGGAGACTGGGGAACTTGCCCCACGGGATGGGGGCCATGACAGCAGGCCAGTAGTTGCGGCCGTGCCTACTTGCGCACGTGGAAGCGCAGCATGGTGACCCCGCCCGACTGGACGTTGCTGAACGGTTCCAGGTCGATCCGGTCGAGGCCCGGCGGGGCGAAGCGGACGCCGTCGCCGAGCAGCACCGGCAGCACGTACACCAGGATCTCGTCGACGAGGCCGTGCTGCAGGCACTGGGCGGCCACGTCGGCGCCGAGGATCTCCAGGTTCTTGTCGCCGGCGGCGCGGCGTGCCGTGGCCACGGCTTCCTCGATGTCGCAGGTGAGGAAGGTGACGTTGGGGTCCGGCTCGTCGGGCGGGCGGTGAGTGAGGACGAACTGCGGCCCGCCGTCGTAGCCGGTGTTCTCGTCGGACATGCGCTTGCCGACCTCGTACGTGCCCCGGCCGATGAGCATGGCGCCCGTGGCCGCCATGACCTCCGGGAACGTCGCCGACGTCATGTGCTCGAAGATCCAGTCCATCGTGTGGCCGGGACCGGCGATGAACCCATCGAGGGACATCACCCTGTTCACGACCACTTTGCCGGTGCTCGCATCCGTCATGCGTCTTCTCCAAGCAGGTGGAGGGCCGGGATCGCATCATAGGTCGGTGAGCGACATCTTCTCCGGCGGTAGCCACGACCTGGACCTGTCCAATGGCTACCGCCGCGGTGTTCATCGACGTGCTGATGCCGGCCGTGTCCGATCTCGCCTCCGAGGACTGGGACGTCCGCTTCGCGGCGCTGTTGACCCTGCAGGACCAGAACGTGATGGGGCGCGGTGCCGTCGGGTTCGACCTGGCGGAGTTCGACTGGGGTGCGACGGAGCGGGAACGCGCCCGCGCGAAGGACTTCGTGCTGCGTGCCACAGCACTCGCGGCGAGCGGACACCGCTGCTCCGCGCTCGTCGGTGCCGGCCTGGCGGCCGTCCAGACCGGCGGACGGGGCGGCGTCAGGCAGGGACGCCGAGCGGTGGGTGCTCGAGCACGCGGGGCTTGTACTCGACCAGCTGGATGCGGCCGTCGAAGGTGCGGTGCTCGATCATCTCGAGGGCAACGTCCGGATAGCCGTCGTAGATGCGTTCTTCGCCGGTGGCCCCGGTGATCACCGGGAACATCACGACCCGGAAGCGGTCGACGAGTCCGGCTCGTAGCAGGGACCGGCACAGGCTGAGGCTGCCGATCGTGCTGAGGAGCCCCGAGCCGTTCGACTTCATGGCGCGGACCGCCTCGACGGCGTCGTCGCGGACGAGCGTGGAGTTGGCCCACGTCAGTGGCTCCTCGAGTGAGGAGGAGAACACCACCTTGGACGCCTGCGTGAGCTCGTCGACGGACGCCTCTTCTTCGGGCCTGAACTCGTCCTGGCCATTGGGGACCTCGCCTGCGGCGAAGCCCGACATCAGGCGGTAGGTGTTCGCTCCCATCAGGTAGGTGGCCTTGGGCTGCTCGCCGAGCCATGCGAGGTACTCCGGGCCCTCGAGGCCCCAGAACCCGGGCCATCCCTCTCCCGATGCGTGGCCGTCGAGGGAGGTGATGAAGTCGACGAGAAGCTCCGACATGGCGGTGTCCTTTCCTAGGTGTCACGAGCTTGGACCGGGCGGGAGCAACAAACTCATCGGCCGCGCTGCGGAGTAACGAGAAAACGGCCTGGGCCAACCATCACGCTCAGCCGCCAAGTACCACGCTCAGGGGCCGACTGAAACGCTCAGCCACAACATCGCCAGGGACTCCCTGCTGGTGTTCTACTCGCGGTAGAGTGGCTTTATGGGTGAGCAGGACACCAGTATCAAGACCACCAGGGACGTCCGTGACCGCCTGCGGATCCTGGCCAGCGAGCGCGGCACCACCATGAACGAGCTCTTGGCGGAGCTGGTGACACGTGAGCTGACCGAGGAGGAGAAGGAACAGCGCGTGCGGCAGGCACTGGAAGAGGTCCGGCAGATGACCGGCGTGTCAGTCTCTGACGACGTGCGGGCCCGGGCCCGATCCTTCCTGCAGGATCTCGGACGGGAGCACCACGCCGCGTGATCCGCGTCCTGTTCGACCACACCTGCGTCCTGGCGCTCGCCGAAGGGGACGAATTCCTCAACGGTCTGTACGTCGAAGCCGGCTACGGCTACGCCGAGATCGTGATCCCCACCCTGTCCGCAGCCGTCGCCGAGCGTGAACGACCAGGCACCGGACAGCACATCCTGGGGCGCCGCTTCACCACGGCCGCCGACTTCACCAGTGCCCACGCTCTGGTGGCCGGCGCATGGCGGCAGGCGGACTGGCGGGTGATGCATCCGGCATCCTCAGTGATCGTCGCCCGGCAGGCAGGGGAGGACGCCACCCTGCTGTCCTTGGACACCGACCTGTATGCGGGCACCGGGGTCAGCCCACTGAACCCCATGAGCCCGTAACCGAAATCCACCCACGACGAGGACCCCTCCCCGCGGGACGGGGACACCCGGGCCCGACACGCCGCCGGCCTCGCCGCCCGGGGGCCAGGCCCACCCATGGCCCCCCCGGCCCCGCAACAGCCCCTGCCGGTGCGGCTCTTCCCGCAAGCACAAAAAATGCTGCGGCAACCTTGCCCGGACCTGACCAAATCAGAAGGCACCGCCGGCCGCTGCCGCTTCGAACTGAGCGTCCGTTTCACCATCTGGAACCGGATCACCGGCAACATCAGCATGCCCGCCACGGCCTGGACAACGGCGCCCTCCCGCCGCCCTGAGCATGCCCTGACGCAGCATCAACCAAGTGCGCTACCGACAACGTGACAATGCCCTTTCTTCCGGTGCGCGAGGCGGCGGCCAGACGATGGAATTCTCTGGCGGGTCTGCCGGAAAGTGACACCGCCCGGTGATTAGGCTGATGGCGGTGAATCTGCCGTTGCCTTGCCGAAAGCGACGGCGGAACGCTCCGGCGGGGATCCGGGCCACTGGCCGCTCTGGCACCCCGCCACTGCGCCGCCGCCTCGCGTTCTGGCCACGTAGTTGGCGAGGCGGCGGCGCCCGGAAGGCTATTTCAGGACTTGTTGATCATGGTGTGCTTTCGGGGACGGAGCAGATCGAGCTGGATACGCGCTCGTGACCACGGCCGAGACGGACCCTCGATCATCGCGGCGAACCGGAGCGCAGGGCCTACGCCTCGCCGGTCACCGCCCGGAGCAGGCACCGACTGAGTTCTCCCCGACCTGCCGCAGTGACGAGGACGTAGTCACCCGCCACTCCCACCTGAGTTCCGCAGTTCGTGGGCACGTAAGGTCTGCCGGGCGGTGTCGGTGCAGGTCACGGTGTTGCCCGTGGCGTTGAGTCAGGAAAACGCGTGGGCACACGTTTTCTGAAGTGAGGGTTGAATCCTCCTGGGGTGATCGTTCATGCTGTGGGCATGTACTTGCGGACCACCCAGCGGAAGAAGAAGGACGGGACGGCGGTCCGCTACGTGCAGCTCGCGCACAACCACCGCGTGGGCGGCAGTACTCAGGCCGAGGTGCTGCACAACTTCGGCCGCGAGGACCAGCTCGACACCGACGGTCTGCGCCGCCTGGTCACTTCGATCAACCGTTACCTCGGCGAGGGCGGTGACGCGGCGGCACCGGTGGCCGGCGGCGGCCTGCAGGTGACCGGCTCGCGTCCTCTGGGAGCGGTCTGGCTACTGCAGGGCCTGTGGCGGCAGTTGGACATCGACGCCGCGCTCACGAAGATCCTGGGCGCGCGCCGATTCCGCACCGACGTCGAGCGCGTGCTGTTCGCCCTGGTCGCCAACCGCGCCATCGCCCCGGCCTCGAAGCTCTCGGCCGCCGAGTGGGCCGGCCGCGACACGGCGATACCGGGCCTGCAGGCGATGGACGAGGACCAGGCATACCGGGCGATGGACCTGCTGGTGGAAGCCGACGCCCAGGCCGAGGTCCAAGAAGCGGTGTTCTTCGCGGTCGCCAACCTCCTCAACCTCGAAGTCGACCTGCTGTTCTTCGACACCACCAACACCTACTTCGAACGCGACGAGCCCGACGCGGGCGAGAACCCGTTTCGCACTTACGGCAAGAGCAAGGACCACCGCGACGACCTGCCGCAGATCACCATCGGACTGGCCGTCACCAAGGAGGGCGTGCCGGTTCGCTGCTGGTGCTGGCCCGGTGGCACCAGTGATCAGGCGATCCTTCCGCAGGTCAAGGACGACATGCGCGACTGGAAGCTGGGACGGGTGATCACCGTGGTGGACCGCGGCTTCTCCAGCGCGGACAACCTGGCCTACCTCACCCGCGCCGGCGGCCACTTCATCGCCGGGATGCGCATGCGCGACGGCAATGACCTCGCCGAGGCCGCCCTCGCCCGCCAGGGCCGCTACCAGAGCGTCCGCGACAACCTGCGGGTCAAGGAGGTCAAGCTGACCAGGCCCCTGGCCGACGCTTCGTCATCTGCCACAACCCCGCTCAGGAGGAACGCGACCGCCACCACCGCGAGGAGGCGATCACCCGTATCGAGGCCGAACTGGAGCGCATCCGCACCCAGCGCGAACGCGACGCCAAGCGCCTGACCACTGCGAAGGCCCGCGAGCGCGCGGAGGCCACGCACGTGCGCGCCGAATGCGCTCTGATCGAACACCCCACCTTGAAGCGGTGGTTGAGGACATCGAAGAGCGGACGCCTGGCGATCGACCGCGCCAAGGTCAAGGCCGAGGAGCGGCTGGACGGCAAGTACTTGCTGACCAGTTCCGACCCGCACCTGACCGCCGAGGAGATCGCGGTCGGCTACAAGGCGCTCCTGGAAGCGGAGCGCGGATTTCGCGACCTGAAGACGGTGCTGGAACTGCGGCCGGTCTTCCACCGCCTGGAACATCGCATCCGCGCGCACGTACTGCTGTGCTGGCTCGCCCTGCTGCTGATCCGCGTCGCCGAACGCCGCACCGGCCAGACCTGGAACCGGATCAGCACCGAATTGGGCCGCGTCCACGAGATCACCCTCACCGGCGACGCCGGACAGCTGACCCAGACCACCCCGCTCACCAGCGAGCAGGCCACGATCTACCGCGGCTGCGGCATCAAACCACCGCCCCGGATCACCGCCGCAGACCCCGCCTGACCAGCCACAACCTAGCCGCGTGGGCACACGCACACCCGGCCACGTTCCGCATGTTCCCGCAGCTCAGACCCCATATCGGCCGCATCCGCATGCCTACCAACTGCGGAAGTCAGGTCCCAGGGGGCACGTTCTTTGCGCGCGGCGGCCAGGACGCCCGGGTGGCGGGTGTCAGCGTTGCGCCGGCGCAGGTAGGCGTGCGGGGCCCGGGTCTGCACGGTGTGGTCGGGATAGTGCAAGTTGGCGATGGTGAACTGCCGCAGCGGTCCGAAGTGAGCTTCGATGGGGTTCGCCCAGGACGCGTAGTCGGGGTGAAGCACAGTTCGGTCTTGTTCTTCTTTGCCCAGCGGCGGATGTCGGCGCCCTGGTGGGCGGACAGGTTGTCCAGGATCACGTTGATCGGGGCGCCGTCCGGGCGGGCGGCGCGGATCGATTCCAGCGCGGTCAGCGTGTTCGCGGCTTTCATCCCACGCCCCACCCGACAACGCGACCGAGCCGTTTGGCGACATGACTCCACGACATGATCCGCGGCACGCATGTGGTAGGGGTCGTCGCGCCCCAGCCCCACAAGCACGCGACCAACGTAGTACCATGTATTACATGGAGGCCACGGCGCGCGAATTCAACCAGCAGTCCTCAGCACTGCTTGCCCAGGCCGAGAACGGCAAGCTGATCACCGTGACCAAGAACGGCCGCCCCGTCGCCCGCCTCGTACCGATCGATCACGAGGACGTGCCCCCGCACCCGACGACCCCCATCGGCCCCATCGACCTACCCGAGTTCGACCTGGGCGACCCAATGAGCAACCAGGACATGGACGAGATCCTGCGGGGCATGGGCCAGTGACCATCCCTGTCACTATCGCTGACACCAATGCCCTGATCCGGCTTCTCGCGCCGCGCGAGACAGGGCACACCGAGCACAAGGCCGCCTTCGAGCAGATGGCCCACCTGGTCATCTCGCCGCTCGTGCTTGCAGAACTGGACTATCTGGTCACGAGCCGGTCGAGCCCCGAGGCGGCGCTGGGGATCGCGCGGTTCATCGAGACGCAGCGCGCCTTGAACCGGTTCACCGTCGCGGACATCGCCCCGCACCTGTCGACTGCGATCGCGGTCGCCGACGGCTACACCGACGCACGCCGCGGCAAGAGCATCGGCCTCGCCGACGCGATGAACGTCGCCCTGGCCAAGGCCTACCGCACTGATGCCCTGTTCACGACGGACAAGGACTTTCGCATCATCCAGCCGCTCACCGGGCACGCGACGTTCCGGCTGTTGCCCGAAGACCTGTGAGGGCTCCGCCGCGTTGCCGGGTGGGGGATGATCTTCGGGCTGTCCGTGTGGGGAGGGGGCGTCGTGTCGTCGGTCGCGCCGTCGTACCGCAATCACCGCTACCCGGTCGAGGTCAACTCGCCCTGCGTGTGGCTGTACTTCCGCTTCGACCTCCGTGAGGTCGCGGAGCCGATGCTGGAGCGCGGTGTGATCGTCTCCTACGAGACGGTCCGGCGCCGGTGCCCGAAGTTCGGTCACCTGCGGGGCTGCGCACCGTGAGGTGATGCCCTCGGTCGAGCACCGCTCCCACAAGGGATGGATCAACCGGGCGGAGAACCCACACCAGCGCACGAGGCAGCATGAACGCGCGATGAAAGGCTTCCCGGCTGTCGGACCGGTGCAGCGGTCCCTGTCGGCGTTCACGGGGATCTCACCCATTTCCGACCCCACCGGCACCTCATGACCGCCGGACACCACTACTTCGAGATGACCATCGGATTCACGATCCGGAAACCAGATCACCGGCAGCGCCGGTTTGCCTGCCACGGCCTGAACAACAGCCCCCGGCCCCGTCACGCCCTCGGAAGACCTCACCGACAACGTGACTGAGCCTCTTTCATCCTGAGTAGTCGCAGGTCAGGAGTGTGTGGATGGCTTGGACGGTGCGGCTGATGCGGCGGGTTGAACAGCGTGCTTTGCGGAGGATCCGCCAGGACTTCAATTGAGCGAAGGCGCGTTCTCCCGGTGCTCGGAGGCGGGCGTGGTCGCGGTTGAACTGCTGGTACTGATCTTTATTTCAGCGCTTGACGGTCACTCCAGCAATGCCAGCCCAGTTCCGGCAAGGAATCCACGCAGGAGATGCGGCGCCTTCTTGATCTTGCTGAGCGCTGCTTCGGCGGCCTCCGCCAGCTCACGAATCGAACGGAATGCACGGTTCGCGAGGAGATCTTTGACGAGCTTCCACAGGAGCTCCACCGGGTTCAGTTCGGGGGGGTACGGCGGCAGCTGGACGATCCGCAGCCGGCGCTCCTGCCCCCCGGCCCACTCCCGCACCTCGGCGCTCGTGTGGCTGGAGTAGAAGCCCCTATGTTTCGTCAAGCGGGAGGACAGAGTTGGCTGGGGGCTGGATGTGGCGGTAGAGCTCGCGGGCGACGTATCGCTTGAGGCACCGGATGATCTCGCGCTTGGACATGCCCTCTGCGGTGCGTCGCTGCAGGTAGGCCTGTGTGCGTTCGTCCCAGCGTATGCGGGTCATCACGATGCGGTAGAGCGCGGCGTTCGCTTGGCGGTTGCCTCCGCGGTTCAGGCGCCGTCGGTGTGTCTTGCCCGAGGATTGCTCGACCGGGCTGACGCCGCACAGGGCGGCGAAGGATGCCTCGTCAGTGATCCGGTCAGGGTCGTCACCTGTGGCGATGAGGAGGGCCGCGGCACTGTCGGGCCCGACACCGACCAGGTCCAGCATCTGGGGCCGGCAGGAGCGGACGGCCCTGGTGGTGCGCCGGTTGAGCTCTTTGACCTCGTCGGACAGGTGCTGGATTCTGCGGGCGAGCAGGCGCATTGCAAAGACGGCCTCGCCTCGGTCATCGGCATCGAGGTCCGCGCAGGTGGCGACCAGCGCACGGTTACTCAGATCTGTGAATAGTTCGCGCAGGTCCGGGCCGATGGTCAGGACAACGGCCTTGAGCGCCGGGGTACGTGGCCTTGATGGCTGATTCCTTGGCCAGTCGCAGGACCCGCATGTCCGCTGCGGGGCCGTCCGCGGTCTTCGGCACGGTGGTGGCGCGTCCGGACAGCACCGCGCGGGCGGCTGCGTCCGCGTCGACGGCATCTGTCTTGCCGTGCTTGCGTCGGGTGGCACGGTCGGGCTGGTTGACTTCGACGACATCGATGCCTTCCCTGCACAGGGACCGGGTCAGCGCGGTTCCGTAGGATCCGGTGCATTCGACGCCCGCCCGGTGCAGGACACCGAACGACCTTGCCCAGGCCAGCAGTTGGCGATAGCCGACGGCGGTGGCCGGGAACTCCTGGTGGGCAAGCGAAGCGCCCAGGGTGGTGATGACAGCGGCGACGTGGATGTCCTTGTGGGTGTCCACCCCCAGGACCACTTCCTCGGCCGGGACTCGCTGCGCGGGCAGTGTCGGCTCGGGCCTGCTGGTGACGGTCACGCGGCGGCCGACCGCCTGCCGGGACACCCAGCAGCCGGGCCACCTGCACCTGCCTCACACCCTGTTCAAACAGGTCGGCAGCCTGCATCCGCCCGCCTCCCGCTCAGCCTGCCCCCAACGCGCTCCATTCGAAGTCCCCATACCTCCCTTATGCCCGCCCTGACAGATCGCCAAGAGCAGCCTTAAGATCAATAGAGGCACGATGAAATAGGTTCACAGACGATTAGAGCAGGGTGAACACGGCAATGTAGGGGTCAGGTTGACCGTTATCCAGGGGCGCTTGGCCCACATAATTGACCCCATTACGTTGCCATATATCTCGCGAAACCTCAGGAACCCAAATATCAAATCTTTGCCCCTGATCCTTGACCTCCGCAGGAGTTCCATTCTGGAAATACACGGCAGTGGAGTAGTCGTAATGTGCGTAGAGGGATCCGGACCAGCCTTTATTGGTACCTTCAAGGGGGTTCACGTCTTCGTAAACGACTATTGCTTCTTGGTTTGTGTTTGTGTTTTCCATGGCTTTCCTTCTGTTCCGGAGGGACTCTCCCGGCGATGGGTGCCGAGATGCTCGGTACGTCACGAGTATCGTGAGCTTCGGCTGCCTCTGGGCTGACCGGAAGGCCGGTTCACGACACAAGTCCTGTTTCCCTGAAGGCAGGCCTGGAGGGCAGGGCTTCTGCGTGTTCGGTTGAGTGAACCTCTTTCATCCTGAGTGTCCGCAGGTCAGGAGGGTGTGGATGGCCCTTACGATCCGGCTGATGCGGTTGGTGGAACATCGTGCTCGCCGGAGGACCTGCCAGGATTTGAGCTGGGCGAAGGCGCGTTCGCCGGGTGCTCGCAGGCGGGCGTGGTCGCGGTTGAACTGCTGGTAGTGCTCGGGCTGTTCGCGGTGGTGGTAGTAGGGGGTGCGTACCGTGGCGCCGGCGCCTTGGTGGGCGTGGTCGGCCAGGACGAGGATCTTCCGGGTCAAGCAGGCTTGGACGATGCCGTGGGCACGGGCGGAGGTCAGGTCGTGAGTGCGGCCGGGTGTTGCTCGTGAGAACCACAGCGGGGTGCCGTTCGATGCGGCGACGACCTGCACGTTAATGCCGTTCTTGCGGTGTTTTTGCGAGTAGTACGGCTCATCCGCACGGACGCGGTCGGTCGGGATCAGGGTGCCATCGACGATGACGAAGTCGCCCTCGCCCAAGCCGACGAGGACCTCGTGCAGGCCGGGAGCCCACGCGGCCAGGACCTCCACGGCCTCCTCCACGTACCGCCAGGCCGTCGCCTCCGAGACCCCGAACCCGGCTCCGACCTGAGCATACGTCTCGTTCTTGCGTAGATGGGCGAGTGCAAGTAGGGCCTGTTTGAAGCAACCCAGTTTGCGCCAGGGCGAGTTGATCTCCTGGCGGTGTTCATAAAGCAGCCAGGCGACATGCTCGACGAGTTCGTGCGGAAAATCGAGCGTGGCAGAATACGGGACTGCTGAGGAGAACGTACGGCGTCTGCGCCAGCGCATCCTCGCGGCGACGCAGGCAGGGGACCTGAAGAAGGTTCGCAACTTGCAGAAGCTGATGCTCCGCAGCCGCAGCAACCGCTGGTCAGCGTGCGACGGGTCACGGAGATCAACGCTGGCCGCCGGACGGCGGGCATCGACGGCCGGGTCGTGCTGACGGCCCCAGGAAAGGCCGAACTGGCCAGTGTGGCGAGGCGCTCGCCCAGGTCCCCGGTCGAAGGCGACGATCCTGGTGCGGGTGGACGGCGCGGGCGCCACCCATGGCCTGCACGAACACCTGCGGGATCTGAACAACATGCGGCGCACGGTCTGCTTCACCACAGGCTGGACCATCACCGACGAGGACGAGAAGGCCATCGCCCGCCTGCCCGAGAGGGCCTGGGAGACCTCGCTCAAGCAGAACGGAAGCCTCCAGGAGGGCTCTTCGTGGCCGAGTTGAGCGGGCTGAACCGCCGGGATGGCTGGATCAAGGGGATGCGGCTGATCGTCCGCAGGGTCAAGCCGTCCGGCCGGCAGGTGAAAGACCTCACGGCCTTCGAGAAGAAGACCGGCTGGAAGTACTCCACGCCGCCCTCCTGCACGAGGGGCACGAGGTGGCCCGCTGCACAGTCGAGCGCCTCATGCACGCGGCCGGTCTGCGCGGGGTGATCCGGGCCAAGAGCCCGCGCACCACCCGCCCCGCACCCGAGACCGACCGGCCCGCGGACCTGGTCGAGTGGCAGTTCACCGCGACCGCCCCGAACCAGCTGTGGGTCGCGGACATCACCTACATCACAACCTTCTCCGGCTGGGTCTACGCGGCCTTCGCCATCGATGTCTTCTCCCGCATGGTCGTCGGTTGGCAGGTCGCCACTTCCCTCTATACGGACCTGGCCCTCGACGCACTGGAGATGGCGATCTGGCGGCGCCGGCACACCGGCGCCGACCTCACCGGCCTCACGCACCACTCGGACCGCGGAGTCCAATACCGAGCCCTGCGCTACACCGAACGTCTCGAACACGAGGCCGCCGTGGCCTCGGCCGGCTCCAAGGGTGACTCGTACAGCAACGCCCTGGCCGAGGCGTTCAACAGCCTGTTCAAGGCCGAGCTGATCCGCAACAAAGGGGCCGTGGACCGGCATCAACGACATCGAGATTGCGGTCGCCGAATACATCGACTGGTTCAACCAGCGCCGCCTCCACGGCGAGCTCGGCCACGTCACCCCCGCCGAACACGAGGCCGCCCACTACCTCGCGGTCAAACCCCCTGCGTCACTCCAGAAAACCAGCTGACTCACTCTCCATAAAACCCGGGGCTTGACAACCATCTGCACTGGTCACACTGGTGAAGACTCAGCCAGACACGGGCCCGCACAGCCACTACAACAACGCGGGCACACCCCATAACTGTGATTGCAGTTATCAGGAGCTGCCGGTGATATGGCGCTCCGGTGTGCTGGTGACGACCCGCATCCAACACATTGCCAGGTCTACGGCTGCCTCTTCGCGTGTCTTTCCTCGCGGGCCGGGGAGGCCGTGCTTGCGAGGATGGCGGCCGCGACTCGGTCGGCAAGGAACCGTACGGCCTCGGCGTTCGTCCGGGGGGAACTGCCGGCGTCCTCCCATTGCCGTGCCGCGCGCCGGGCAGCGGCGTCGACGGCGGCGAAAAGTTCGGCGCCGGTGTCACGGATCAATCCGGCCGGGCCATCGTCCGGCGAAGGCGCCGGGGCATCCGTCGGTGCGGATTGCGCGGCCGCCGTTCGTCGCAGTTGGGCGAGCTCTTCAGCCTGTCGCCGCCGGTGCGCCGCCTGCCTGCACGCACCTGAGCACGTCCGCCGTGCCCGGCCGCGCCCTTGGACCAGCTCGGTTCCGCAGATCTCGCACTGAGCCATACCTGGCCCCCGGCTCGTTACATGACGACTATGGGGAACAGACTACGCCGCCGCCCTGGCTGAGAATTTGTCACGTAACGAACCAGAAGTGCGCGTTGGTTCGTTACGTGACACTTCCGGAGCGCTGGCGAGGCGGCCGCCACTCGGTCGGTGAGGAACCGGACGGTCTTGGCGCGTGTCCGGGCGTGTGCGCGTGACTACCCGCAGACCGGCGAGTACAGCGGACGCACCCACGATGGGACCCGGCGGCCGGAGAGCGAGCGGTGAGTCGAGCAGCAACCAAACGCTTCCGCTTCCGCCTGTTTGAGCTTCCCCCGGAGCCGGGCTGTGTCGTTGTGGACGACTCAGCGATGCCGGAGAAGGAGGCGGTCTGTGTCTCGGGCGAGGATCCGACTGCGGGGAGAATGGTGTCCCGCCGAGTGGTGTAGCAGCGATCACCGCGTAAGTACAGGTCGTGGGACAGATGCAGGCGCCGGCCGGCCGGATGGATCTGACGCTACGTCAGCTGGTGGTGCCTGTGGCGCGACACTGCCGACCATGACGCGACCTCCTCCGAAGCCAGAGCCAAGGGGAGTCGTGCAGGCTGATTGGGTGTGCGACCTGCATCCTCGCTGTGATCGCTGCTACACCACACTGCGGGACACGACCCGGTAGACACCGTAGTTAGCTTCGAACACCCGAGTGATCAGCGTCTTCAGCTCGACGTCGCGGACGGTGCGGGCGGTGCGGGCGGCGGGCTCGGCCCGGCGTTTGTGGTGGGCGTAGTAGGCGGAGGGGGCGATCTTGCAGTCGCGTGCGGTCAGCACACGGCAGATCGGCTCGACGCCGCCTAAGCGGTCCTTGTGCTCGTCGATGAACGCTACGAGCGTGTGTGTGGCCGGTCGCGCTCGGCCGCGAAGAAAGACGTCTTGGATTCAACCGGTCGATGCAACAGTGGCTGCGAGCAATCCATCGTCGTCCGTCATATGTCCCAGCAGACGACCTCGCCGACGTGTCCTTACACAGCGATCCAGTTCGCACATCCCAATGAGCGGCCGAGTCGTCGCGGGGCTCCGGGCGGCCAGTCACAGTGAGCCACACCAACGGCATGAAGATGGCAGCCACACCCGGAACCCCTGGGCCTCCCGATCGGACGAAGGACCAGGACGAACCCAAGCAAGAAGGTAAGGAGGATTGATCCGGTGCCGCTTCGGGTCGTGGTCCGACCCGCAACGTGACCGGCTGCGTGCCTTGGCGTTGATCTGCCGGCCGCCTGCCCGGAGCGGTATTCACTGCCGCCGGGCAGGGGACGCGTCCCGACAGGGCGATCCGTAGCCGTCCGCGACGTCCCTCGGTACACGGGACGTGTCCCATGTCCCAGCCTCCCCGCCAAACCCTGGCGACGGACATGGCGAGCAGCAGGAACACCTGGTTGGCACGGACTGTCTCCCTTTCGTCTCTTTTCTTGGCCGCTCGGGGGAGTGAACGTGAAACTCGGCCATACGCCTATCACCGACGAGGAAGTTGCAGAGATGGAAGCTTCACAGCCTCTGACCAAGCCGGAACGCCCCTACAGCCCACCGGAGATGGTCATCGATGGTGTGGTGTGGACGAATCACTCCATGAGCAAGGCCTTGAGCGTCTACAAGGCACCGGAAATGCTCTTCCACATCACCGTGGAGAACAAGTCCGGAAAAGCACATGCTTCTCCAGAAGAAGGTGCCGGTAATGAATACGGTACGGGTGACCTTTTCGGGACGGCTCTCCATGTTTACGCCTCGGGCCCGGTCGACAATTGGGTGGCGGCGGCCCTGCAGGGTCAGGTCGCCTACTGGCTGGGTGAAGGACGCGAAGATTCAATGCGCCAAATCTGCGCGGAGTTCAAGAAACAGTGGCCGGCGGCCGTTGAAGCAATGGAAACCGCCTACGCAACGGCAAAGCAGGAGTACCTGACATCGAAGTCGCAGAAGGAGGCGAACAGGCCAGGGCTTTCGAGGGAACAGGCAGATGCGATAGCCAGGATGGAAGCCAGGAAAAGGAGGAAGCTGGCACACCGGCTGGAATATGCCGCACCAGTCCGCATAGAGATCGACCCGAAACTGCAAGGGGTCTGGCTGGTCCAGCCCGGTGGCGAGAACACGGACCTCTACGCGCTCCCTACCACTTTTTTCCACCCCGCGAAGACCTTCCAAGGCCTGTGGACCGAGCAGGCCCTTGGCATGGCTTCTCCCGGAGGATTCTTCCTGGCGGCACGGAAAGACGGCCGGCTGTACATATGCGCGACGCGCCGTCTGGCCGACCGGTATAAGGTCGACCAGAACTTCAGAGCCCTGATGAAGCTGCCCGAGGCCCAAATCTCTTACGGTCTGCTCCGCGCCGGCAACGTAAGCTACCGGGTCAGCCCGGAAAAGATCCAGCAAATCCTCAAGCTGGCCCCCACTCGTGTCGACACGAAACAACCAGGGGGATGGTACCGGATCGACATCGATGGCCGGAACGTGCCGGTGCGGCCGGAAGACCCGAAGCTCGGCCTCTTCAGCGTGGAGAAATGGAACACCTGGCTGAACGATCTCCCCGAGGGCGTGTTCAAAGACTCGGTCGTCACTGTCACGACTGAAGGCGGTAAAGAACAGCGGTACCTGTGGCAGGGTACATGGCCGGCCGAGCCGGAGTTTGGAGCCGAGGGGAAATACCACAAGATTCTTGCATCCGATGGAGTCTTTGTTGCATCCCTCGCAGACCGGAGGTACTTCCTGCCGATGAAGCCGGGCGTTGACCCATTCGCACTGTGGAAGTCAAAGCTGCCCGCAATGAGGGGAAAGCTGCACCGCTACGGCACCCTGGTCCTCCTGCTCAACGACATGCCTGCATACATCGTCAAGCGCAACGAGTACAAGAAATTCCTTGTGGACGCGGAAGCGCGAATGGGGAAAATTGCCATAAATACTCCAGGATGCTTCGCCTTCGAACCCGGTTCGCAATTCGGTCCTGGCCGAAAAAAGATGATCATCGATCCCGCAGCGCACTCCGAACTGATGACGGAGCAGGAATGGAAGGCCATCACCGCAAAGTTCGACGAGGCAAAGTTCGACGAAGCTGCAGGCGTTATCTCCTTCTGCCACAAAGGCGTCGACTGCACGTCGCGCGTAATAAAAATGCCGGAGGAAAATTGTTCGCCCCGTCATACGGAGTCTTACAAGCTGACGACGGTGGACGGAGAGATCCTTCTCGTATCGTTTACCAAGCAGAAAGATTCATTCGGTCCCTTTGCGCCTCGCCATACGAAGGAGCATGCAAAATGGGTATGGAGTCTTCCGTGGGGCTCGTTCAACCCGGACACCCATGAGGCAATAGTTGACTTTGGCTCAGGAGAGCGGAGGTACAGGATGACCGCTTACACCTGGAACTCTATTGTGCTGACCCGGGGGATTGGAGTTACAAGCGAACCCGAGGGAAGATTTTTTACGTTGTCTGTGGACGGTGACAGAAAGAAGGGGTTTATGGGCCCGTTCGATTCGGGCTGGCCTGAGCTGGTTCCTGCCGATGAATGGAATGCGTGGGTGGCTGGAATTCCGGCTGCCGAGCTTCTGACCCTCGTGGAGGGGGACCCGGTTTTCGTCTTCGGTTACGGCCCTCAGACGCGGGTCTTCCGATTTTTCGAGACTGATTACAAGGAGCCAGAAGTCGGTACAGCTGGCTGCATCTTGCTGTGGGCGGACGAGGAGTGGGGGAAGGTTCCTGTTCTCGCGAAGGGCCTTGACGACATGGACGTGAACGCAAAGAACCTGGAGCGCCTGATCGGTCAGGAGGCGTACGCACAGGTCGCCGACCGCCTGGCATGGCTGTCCCCGGAAAAGGAAGAATACCTCGAGAAACTGGAAGAAGGCGGTGCGGAAGTCCCTCAGTTGTATTACGGGGACGGTCTGAACCTGCCGGGGGACGAAGGCCTGAACCTGGCCGGTCTGACCCTGCACAACGAGACCCTGCTGGACCAGGCACCTTTGAACGTGGTGGACGGCGCTGGCACAGCAGAGGGCGCCGATTTCGTTTATGCCTACTTCACCGGCCGGACGCTCATCCTCTGGGGAACGTCGAGCCCGCAATTCTACAGTCAGCAGCAGCAGAACGAACTCGCCTGGGACAAGGGATGGATGCAGATTCTCATCTATAAGATTGAGGACGAGTGCGATTCTGGGTACAGGCTGCAGGTCAACGGTCTCGCGGCAGAGCATGAAGAGGCGTTCAGCACGTACATGATCGTCTTCGGTCACGATGACGTCCCAGTCAATTTCGTGAGGGAATAACCTGGACTCCGCCAGGCCCCGGACCGGGTCGGCGTCCGCGCGGGCGGAGGTCTCCCCGGCCACCACCCGACGTGAGAACGCGTCCCGGATCACGGACAGCCACAAGGGCCCCTCACCGGTCGCAGTCATCGTGAGGTCGGTGACCCACAGCCGGTTCGGGGCGGGTGCGGTGAAGTCCCGCTCGACCGGGTCCGCAGCGACCGTGGCCGTGGGATCGCGGCGCGTGAAGCCGCCCACCGTGGGCTGATCCTCGAGATCTCGGCCTCGCGCATCAGTACCGGCCGACCCTGGTCGGCCCCTACCGCGAGCACCTGCGCGAGCGCCGGGCGGAGGACCCGGCTGTCCCCGTCACGCACCCTGCGGGAGATCAGGGAAGTGGGCTACACCGGCAGCGCCGATTCCTGGTCCGCTGCGTCACCCAGGGGCGTGTCGAGGCCGGCCACGCGAGCCTCTCCCGGCGCCGGGCCGCCGGCCTCCTGCTCACCAACCCGGGAACCTGCGCGAGGACCGGCGAACCCTGCGCGACCAACTCGCCGGTGCCTGCCCGGAAATGACCATCCTGACCGCCCTGGCAGGTGATTTTGCCGAACTGCCGGCCCCGGCCGAGGGCAACGCCGACAAGCCAACTCCGTGGATCACCCGGGCCCGGGGCGCCCATCTGTCCTTCCTTGGCTCCTGCACGACCGGCCTCGAACGTGACCGTGACGCCGTCGATGCCGCCCTCACCTTGTCGAACCACAACGGGCGAACCGAGGGCGTCAACCATAAGATCAAACCGGTCAAGCGGCAGATGTACGGCCGGGCCAAGCGCCCCCTCCTGCGCCGGCGTATCCTGCTCGACTGACACTCCACCGACCGCCGGCTACGAAATCCTTGGAAGACCCAAGTCCCTTACACGCCCCGACGGGCGAACGTTGCCTGATGCGGCTGATGCGGCACCGGGTAACCCTTGGTGTGCAGTTCCTCGTGGGGAATCGTCGCGGTGGGCCGCTGCCGCGTCCCCGCGTTGGTGCAGGCAGTCGTGGTGGCGGCGTCGTCGGTGGTGGTCACCTCGCTGGGTTTCGGGCCGCGTCCTGCCTGTTGACTTCCAGGACGGCAGTCTGCCCGGCCCGGCACGCCCGGAGCGTCGTGGGTGACCGGTTTGTGTGCCGAGCGGGACGTGATCCCTGTGGTGTGGGGAGGTCTGTCCTGTGGTGCCGGGAGATACGCCGGTGGTTGGGTCCGGCTGTGTGGGGCGCACCCGCCCGGCCCTTTTGCTGTCCGCGGGCCGGGGGTGTGCTGCGTGCCGGTCAGTCGGCCTGCGGGGCGGCGGGCGCACTGTAGAAGACGGAGGAACCCTTTTTGGTGCGCCGGGCCTGGTTCTTGGCCACGAGGTTCTCCAGGGTGGTGCGGACGACGGTGATCTTGATGCCGCGTTCGGGGTGACTGTCCTGCAGGGCCTGCGCGATCTGAGCGGCAGAGTGCGGCTGCTCCTGCCCGGCCAGGCGACGGCGGGTGAGTTCGACCAGGGTCGGCTTGTCGTCCGTGTCCGACGAGGGGCGCCGCGCGTTGTTTTTGGCTGTCGTGGAGGGCGTGGCTGCTGCGGGAGCGGGCGGCTGCACTGCCGGCGTGTCCCGCTCGGCGTCCAGCGGCGCGGGCTCCTGGTGCCGCGGCGAAGGCAGCGGGCTTGTGGATGCGCCCGTGCCCGCAGGTGCCGGTGCGCTCACGCCGAGAGCCTGAGCCACGGTCACCAGGACACTGTGGTCGCGCTGCAGACGGGACAGCTTCTCCTGCAGCGCCGAGATCTCGGCGCCGAGGCGTTCTTGCTCCTGGACGTTGTGTTCCAGGTCACTGGTCACCTGGGTGGTGTACTGGGATGTCACATCTGCGGCAGTGGCCGTCATGCCTGACATGAAGATGACCTTCCTTTGCTGTTCTCATACTCAAGCGCACGTGTACGTGGCACAGCCAAGCACATATACAGGCCGGTTCGGTACCTGTACCGCTGCGGCCGGGGCATCATTTCGGCTGCGGCCCGGGCGTCCGCTACCGCAAGTGCGCCGGGTGTGTGCTCCCGGCGCCGCCCATCTCAAGCCGGCCTGCCCGGTCTGTCACCGTCTTGACGGTTCAATGCGTGTGGGTGACCCGGCGGCAGGGCCGGTGCGAAAGCGGCGCCTGCCGCCCTGCCGCCGCACCTACCCACAGGCTGCGATGCGACACCGGTCCTGTCCGACCGGGCCCGCCTCCGCCTCGAGGCGGCATGTCCTCGCCCGGGTGCAGGGCTGTGCCCTGCCTGGTCTGCGCCATGAGGTGACCCGAATCTGCGAGTGACCCCCGCCGGGTGACGGGCGCGGGCGTGGCAGGGGGAGGCCTTCGAAACTGGTGAGCGGCATGTCTCATGTCCCGACTCGCCGGCCAGGGCCCTTGCCTGCGGGCGAACTGCCCTTGCGTACTCGGCCCGCCGCACGCGCCCGCTCGAGCGGGCGTCGACGCTGACTGTCACCCGGGAGGGTGACTGCCGCTGCAGGCTGCGCCAGCCCAGGGGGCCATGGCGGCCCTGGTGTATCCGTGTTGAGCACACCACCCTCGCCGAGATCGCCGCGGGCTTTTGGACCGGCGAAGCCACCGCCCACGCCTGTGCACGCAGGGTGACCGCGCTGCCGGCCGACATGACCCCGTCTGTGACCCGCTGCGGCGGGCGAACTCACCCGCTGAAATCAGCCAAGGGCCGGTGGACGGTGGCGCAGCGGCGCAGGGCAGCACCCCACCCCGCACTGCCGGCCTCCACACGGTGCCCCCGCTCCGCGTAAAGGGGCATGCCGGTGGGCCCGAAAGACGGCCCGGGCAGACGTCGGTGACGTGACCGCCGGGCCTCACGATGAACGGCAGAACCCGGCACCTCACGCACAGGGGGATACCTTGATCAGCCGATTCGACCTCGTGGTGGGTTCCGTCCGGGCGGCGGAACTCATCAACAGCTACCGCGAGCGGCTGGAGCGTGAGGACCTGCTGAGCAACCAGACTGCCCTGAACGTCGCCTGCATCGCCTACGCCACCGGCAACATCTACACCGTGATCGCGCCCGGCCAGATCTGGGAACTGATAGACGCGGCGGACGAGACCTTTCCGGCCGAACTCACCGTGGTCGGTGTGGAGGAGGACTGCCGTCACGGCAAAGCCGCCGTATGCCGCGACCGCGGCGGGACGCTGGTGCGCACCTCGCTCACCGTCCTGGACGAGAAGTATCGCCTGGTGGCATGGCCACGCGCGGCGGAGAGCCGCCACAGCTGAGAGTCCCCACACCGTGTCGAGTCGGCTGCCAAGCCCACGGCCGGCGAGAACGCCCTTGAGCCGGCGGCCGTCGAGGATGCACCCCAGGGCGCGGGCTGAGCCACCGGAGGGGTCAGGAAAGCGCGCATGCACGCCCGCCCCACAAGAGAGGAGCAGACTATGACAGCCAGCCATGCACAGGTCTACGCAGCCCTGCCCTTCAGCTACGAGGAGGTGCTTGCCCTTGCTGTTCAGCTCCGCAAGCAAGACATCAGCTACGCCCATACGCGGGCCGTGGGCTGCGCCGCGGAGTTCCTGGGCGTGCTCTCGGGCGACGGTGACAGCCGCCGGCCCCTTCCGCACATCTACAACGAGCTTGCCTACTGGGTGGGAAAGTGCAGATTCACTCTCCCCCTCCACACGCAGGAGGCGCTGTGGCATCCCGCCCCGGGACAGGATCCGGTGACCGGCCAGGTCTCTCTTGCAGACATCACCCATAGGATTCTCATCCCGCTCTTCGAGGCAGGAGTGACGCTGGAACTCACCCCCGCCGTGCAGGGTTGACGCCCCGCGCCCGTGCCGCCCGCCCCGCTGGAACGTAGGTGCTGACGGGGGTGAGCGCGCAGCTTGCGCTGATCAGGCGGAAAACTCTGCCACCGCTGTCCCGGCTGTGCAGGCGGTGAGGTAGCGCAGGTACTGCTGAAGCCCGTTCCACCAGGCCCAAGCGGTCGGAGGGCCGGCAGCCGACGGCAGGGGCCAGGAGGCTGTGAAGGTGACGACGCCGGGATGGGCACAATGCCGTGCGGCCCGGCTCAGCCAGGCCGCCGTGTCCGCAGCGGCCCACTCCACAGTGCTGCCAGGGCGGCGGACGAGAAGAGGGGGCAGCTGGTCGAAGGGCAGCTGCATGGCGAGAGCGTGCAGCAACACCTCGGCGTCCGCTGCGTCGAACGGCCCTGCCCCACCGGCAGGCACTGCATGGGTGCTACAGGGGCCGGCGGCACCGGGGGCACCGTGAGGCGAGGACACCGAAGCGGCCGCCTGCCGTCCGGGCAGGCCGCCGGCGGGCACCGGGACGACGCCTTCGGCGGCCGGCTCTTTGGCCGTCGTCTCGGCGGGCATCAAGACCTCCTGCGGCCACGGGGCCGGTACGACAGGCAACGCAAAGCGGCGCGGCGGGGTTTTGCTGGATCCGCGGGCCCAGGCGATGAGCACCGGGTCCGCCTGTCAGGCGACGCCGCCCGGTTCACCCGTAGACGAACAGGGAAACCGAAGTGCGTTTCCCGCAGGAGTGGAAGGGGGAGCTGCCGGGACTGATGGAGGTGAAGGCTTCGAGCCCCACCTCGTTGGCGCCTTGCGTAATGGGCAGGTTGGGGGAGAGCCCGAAGCTGATGCGCTTGGGGTCGTCCTCCCCGGAGCGGCACGTCACCCAACCTGCGTAGTGATCGGTGACGCCCAGCAAGGCGGGGAAGGGCCAGGACACTGCTGCTCACAAAACGCTCATTGGCGTGCAGGTGTTCGTCGGCGCAGTCGGTGGCAGCGCTGGTGCGTAGTCATCGGGCTTGAAGAACGACATGGTGCCATGGTCGATACGAAAGGAGGCGGTGGTGCTGCCCTGTGGGGCCGCAAGTCAAGGCAGCCTCCTGGGTGCGGCAGGGCACCGAGCGGGATATGTACGCCGCCGTCGCACAAACGGCCGCCGGACAACGTCGCCTGCGCACCCGGTGTGTGGGGCGGGGGTGGCCCGGTTTTCCTGCCGGATAAGCGGTGACACCCACGGCGGCCCGTACGTAGGCTCTGGTGGGCAGGTGGATCTCGGCGACCAGGGCAAGGCCGAACGGGGAGCCCGGGTAGGCAAGGACTGGATCGCTCCTGCGTCACACCGCATCTGACGTGCAGCCTTGCGCAACGGGTATCGGGTCTCCCGCAAACGTCGACCCGTATTCGGCGGAGGTGCGTTGTCGCCCGTCTCACCGGAGCGAGGTGGGGCGGGTTGGGTTGTGACGTGTGCAGTGCCGGCTTCGGCGGCTGAGTCTTTGGGCTACGCCGGCATCTGCTGTTGTCCGCGAGTTCCCCGTTCAATCTGGCGCGGTTGTGGCGCGGCTCGAGCTGTTCCGGCTTGTGGGCGCTCCGTTTCGAGAGAGCGGCAAGGATGCCCCAATTCCGGCGTGGACTGTCCGAGCGGGGCCGAGGTGAACACGAGGACTCTGCCTTGTCCTGCGGCCTGGCGGGGTGGGCAAGGGGGTGAGCCCTCCCGTGGTGGGGGAGGGCCCGGTGAGTTGTTCTCCCTATGCGGTGGGTGGGTGCTGTCGGGTCAGGGGGTGATGGCGAATACCTGGGAGGTGCTGTTGGTGGGGACGCCGGCGATGCCGGCGTGTTTCACGGCGTGGCCCTCGGGGCTGCTGACCTGGCTGAAGCCGGTCCAGCTGCCGTTCATGTTGCGGATGTTGAACCTGAGGTCGCCGTTTTGGTCGACGAGGAGGGTCTGGCTACTGCCGTTGGGCATTCCGGTGATGGCGACGCTGGTGGCGGAGATGTTGAGGGCTCCCCATCCGCTGTAGACGGGGCGCCGCCGGGGCCGGTGGGGGTGCGGAGGATGTGGTAGACCTTGCCGTCCGTGCCGATGGCGAGGAACTGGCTGGAGTTGTTCGGCATCGCCAGGCCGTTGGCCCCTGCGCCGACGGCCAGGTCCGGGCCGAAGCCGCCGTCGCCGCCGGGGTCCACCTGTGACCAGGTGGTCCAGGAGGTGCCGGCCGCGTTGCGGGTGGTGGTGTACAGGCCGTTGTTGTCGGAGCTGTATGCGTAGACCTGGGCGGTGCCGTCGCCGATGCCGGCGATGGCCACCTTCCTGGCGGGGAAGGTGCTTTCACCTGGCCGCCCCTGCATCTGGGCCCAGGGCGTCCAGGTTGTGTCGTTGTTGCGGATCCGGTGGTAGAGACGGCCGTCGAGTCCGATTCCGACGACCTGGGCGGAGCCGTCGGGCATGCCGGCGATTGCCGGTCCCAGCCCGCTGAAGGAGGCGGCACCGTTGTAGCCGTTGGGCTTCGCCCAGCCCTGCAGAGTGCCGTTGCTGTAGCGAATGTTGTGGTAGAGGAAGCCGTCCGACTTCTTCCGCGCCATATACTGCACGGACCCGTCGGGCATTGCGGTCATGGACTCGAAGTCAGTTTCGAATCCGTCGCTGCTGAAACTGTGCCACGTACCGGTGCTGGAACGGGAGCCGTAGTAGTCGGCTTTGGATGCGGCGGACCATTCGATCTTCACCGACGGTGCGTCGGCCGGCTCCCCTCCCCAAGGCATCAACCCGAAGATCATCCCACCCCGTCAGCAGCAACGTGACAGTGCCCCTTTACGGCCGAGAGCCGTCCATGAGCATCATCGTGGGTTGCCCGGTGTGCCGGGCGATCGCCTCGAAGTCGCGGTCGCAGTGCAGCAGGATGAGGCCGGACAGTTCGGCCACCGCCGCGACAAGAAGGTCGACCGGACCGGCGCTGCGGTGCTCGCCGTGATCGACAAGAATCTCCTGGACCTGCACCGCCCGCCGGAAGGCGCCGTCCGGGATTGGCGCCCACGCGTAGAACCCGCTCAGATACTGCTGCATCTGCTTGTGGTGCGCAGATGACCGTGCAGAGCGAAGGACCTCTATCTCCGTGACCTCGCACATGCCGACCAGTCCGGAGTCCAGCGCTTCTCCCCATCCCCAGGCGTCCGCGCCGTGTCGCAGGAAGCGTGCTACCGCTGAGGTGTCGGCCAGGTACTTCACGCAGCCTGACCCTTGTCGTCGCCGACGGTGGGGCCGGGGCGGTAGGCGGCCTTGTCCGTCAGGGCATCGAGCTCCAGGGCTTCGGCGGCGATGCGTTCTGCTGCCATGCGCGCCTCGTGGCGCCTGACCCGGTCACTGACCTCGCGCAGGGCACGGTTGACGGTGTCCTTCTTCGTCTTGGTGCCGAACGCGTCCTGCGCTACGGCCAGTGCGTCTTCGTCGATCTCGATCAGAGTCTTGCCCATTCAGTCCCTCTCTTCGTATATCCAAAATCTAGCATAGATATATGGAGGTGGTGGTCGCACAGTGGTCATCAGGTGAGCGGAAGCGTTGCCCGGTGGCATGATCATCTGCCTGGTCGGGGTCGCCGGAGGGGCTGTTCGTGGACACGGTGTCGTACGGACGGGGCCGGACGGCGTTGTCACGTTGTCGGGGGCGTGGTCGGCCGAGGGCGCGGCGAGGCCGGTGGTGGTCTGTGGTTCAGTCGGTGGCAGGCATGCCGATGCGGCCGGTGATGTGGTGCCAGAGGGTGAAGCGGATCATCATCTCGAAGCGGTACCGGCCGGCTGTCATGAGGTGGCGGTGGGGGCGGAAGTGGGGTGAGATCCCGGTGAACGCGGACAGGAAGCGTTGCGCGGCGCCCGGGCTGCGGAAGCCTTTCATCGCGCGTTCGCGCCGCCTCGTCGGCTGGTGGGAGTTCTCCGCCCGGTTGTTCAGTCCCTTGTGCGAGCGGTGCTCCACGAGGTTGTCAATTCCTTTATGTATGTAGAGGTATGCGGTCTTGCTGATCGGATCCGTGGGTTGGTTATTTTGGGTGGTCTTGCTGGGGTCAGAGGGTGAGGCGGTCGGGGAAGGCGAGCATGAAGTGGTTCATGGCGCGTTTCCAGCCGAGAGTCCGGTGCCGCGGACGCGTCCCTTGGGGATGGCGCCGTCACCGTCGATGTGGCGGCCTTCGATGCGGCGGATACCGAGGTAGAGGAGCCTGATGGCGGCGGCGGCGGCGTCGGCGTCGGAGGAGCCGGCGTGTCTTGGTGATCTTGCGGAGCTGGTAGTTGAGGGACTCGATGGCATTGGTCGTGTAGATCACGCGGCGTATCTCGCGGTCGAAGGCGAGGAAGGGGATGAACTCCTCCCAGGCGCGCTCCCAACTGGCGATCAGGCCGGGGTAGTTCTTGCCGTAGTCGGTTCGCAGCTCGTCGAGTGCCGAGAGCGCCTCGGACTCGGCGGCGGCGGTGTAGATCGGTCTTTCGAAATCTTGAAGGCGCCCGAGCGGTGCGGCTTCAGATTCTCCTCACGCCAGATGCGGGCAATGTAATGACACGACACGGAGACACCTTCCCGCCGCTTCAGATGGTCGGCCAGGGTCCGCGTCGACCAGTGCGACAGGCCGGATTCCGCCGGCGGCGACATCCTGGTCAAAGCGATCACCCGAGCCCGCACCTGCGGCGGCACCTGGGTACGCGGCCCGCCACGGCGCTGCTCCTCCAAGCCGGCCATGCCCCGCTCGGCATACCGGCCTTCCAGCGATCCACCGTCAGCGGCGCCACCCCGGCGAGCTCGGCGATGTCCTTGCGCCGCCGCCCTTCGCCGGACACAACACGATCCGTGCGCGAAGCGCCACACCGGCCGGAACATCCCGCGACCCGGCCAACTCCCGTAGCTCTGCCATCTGTTCAGAGGAGAGATCCATAGATTCACGGCGGGCTCCGAGAACCAGATGGTCTCTTACTCGGTGGGGACATTCACGGTGCCGGAGATGATGTCCTGCTTGGCTTTCCCTATCCGCTGTTTCGTTGCGTCGTCGAGGAAGCCCCCGGAGGTAGCGTATCCGACTCCATTGTTGGAGAGGCTGAAGCGCTGGATCCCGGTGAGGGGCTTTCCGTCCTCGACTGACTTGACGTAATCGAATACTGCGGCGTCGACGTTCTTGAGGGCAGAGGTGAGGATCACGTTCCTGTAGGGTGCCAGGCTGGACTGCTGGTACTGGTCGGAATCGACTCCTATCGCCCATGCGCCTCCGTGGGCGTTCACGGCGGCGATGACTCCCACACCAGATCCGCCGGCTGCGCTGTAAATCACATCCGCGCCGGCATCGAGTAGGTCGTTCGCCGCGGTTTTGCCAAGTTCGGGAGAGATGAATCCGGCGAAGTCCGGCGGCTTGGTCAGGTATTTTGAGATCACTCTGTTATCGGGCTTGACTGATTTCACTCCGGCGGCGAACCCGGCCTCGAATTTATGGATCACCGGAATATCTACGCCGCCGATGAACCCAATGATGTCGCTCTTCGACTTCAGTGCGGCAGCCACGCCGACCAGGTACGAGCTCTGTTCCTCGCTGAAGACCAGGCTAGTGACGTTGGGTAGCTTGACAGAGCTGTCGTCGACAATTGCGAACTTTATCTCCGGATGCTTCTGCGCTTCGACCTTTACGGCGCTGGCGAGCTGTGATCCGACCGCGATGATGGGGTCACAGCCACTCTGTATCGGCTGCTCCAGGAGGGATTCGTAGTCGGCTTCGCTTGCCGTGCTGGGAATGGTCAGCTCCTCAGTTGTGATGCCCAGCTGATTCTTGGCCCTGTCGAGCCCCTTGGCGGCGGAGTCGGAGAACGATTGATCACCCCGCCCTCCCCAGACCACGCCGACCTTGATATTCTTTGCGGAACTATCACTGGAATCACATGCGGTGATTTGAGTGACACCCAGGACACCGACTGTGACCGCTATGATGAACTTTACTGCCCGATACACGGATTCCCCCTTGAATCGTGCCAGTCATGTCATTCATTCGAGGAAGGCAGTAGGGTACGGTCTATTTTACCCACCGAACTTGAGAGTGCATGGGGCTGTCGGGGTGCAGTGTCACAGCACGCCCCCAGAGCGATGCATCACCGCCGCCGCAACGTCGGGGCCTCGCTGGTGTGTTCAACACGCCAGGTCGACGCCATGGACAGCCGCCCCACAGAATGGAATCTGTCGGCCGGCCGGACATCAATCATGTGAGGCTGCGCCAACGGCTTCCCCAAGGACGCTCTCATGAGCCATGACGGACCGCATGCGGAACCGGGCCCCCCGCCCGGCCCGGCACGGCTGCGCGCACGCCGTTTCGAGCCGCGCATCGGGCACAAGCTCGCCGCCATCGCTCTGGCGTTTCTCGTGCCGCTGGGCCTGGCCATGGCGTACCTGATCGGACAGCAGACCAACAGCGTCGATGCCGCCCGAAGCGAGCTCCGCGGTGTGCAGTACCTCCGCCCACTGAGCTCGCTGACCCTCGATCTGGTCCGCTTCCGTTCGCTGTCCACCGACGTTGCCGGCGGGGTCGCCGTAACACCCCAGCAAATTGCCAGCGCAGAGGCTGCTGTAGACAAGGATTTCTCCCGCCTGAGCACGGCAGATCCGTCGCTGCAGAAACAGCTCGACTCCGTTGTGACAGCAGCAGGCAAAGGGGAGCTGATGCTGTCGGCTCTCAACGCCCAGTGGAAGGGCGTCAAGGCGATTGGGCCGAAGGCAGCGCTGAGTACCGGTTACTCACCGCAGCTGGTGAGCAACGTCACATCGCTGTTCCCCTATCTCGGCAGGGTCTCCAGACTCAACCTGGACCCCGAGCCGACCACCTTCTACACCGCTGACGCGCTGCTTGCCGAAGAGCCCGAACTGGTCAATCAGACCGTCCATCTAGGAGACGTCCTCACCTCCCTACCGGCCGACGGGCAGACCAGCCTCGACATCATCCAGCTCACCGGGCTGCTCAGTCAGCAGCTAGGCCGCCTGCAGGACTCCCTCAGCCTCGCCTTCGACAGTGTCTCCGACTCCAGCACGAATGCCGCCCTGCAGCCCACGCTGGCACCCCTGCTGGATCAGGTAACCGTCACCGTCCAGCCCCTCATCAGCGCAGCCAAGCAGCAGTTCGGGAAAGCCGGTGCCCCCGGTTTGACGACGTCATCGGACATACGACAGCTGACCAATGCAGCCATCCAGTCCAATGCCCGGCTGTGGAACGCTCTGCTCGATCAGCAGGACCGCATGCTCAGCACGCGGATCGCCTCCGCCGAGGACTACAACACCACGCTGCTGACCGTGATCATCGTGTCGCTGGCGCTCATCGTGGCGCTGACCACCTTGTTGTCCCGGCGCATCGCGCACAACCTGGGCCACGTGGCCCACGCGGCTCGGGAACTCAGCGCAGGCCGCCTCGACCGGCGGGCCCAGGTGACCAGCCGTGACGAGATCGGGATGCTGGCCAGGACGTTCAACACCATGGCAGAACACCTGGAGGCGAGCTACACCGCCGTCGAGGACAAGGTGCGCACCCGCACCCGCACACTGCGCCTGCATCGAGGGGTGGCCGCCGCCGCGAACCGGGCGACGACGTGGGACGAGGCCCTCTCCGCCGGACTTCCGCTGATCTGCGATCACCTCGGGTGGCCCGCCGCCCATGCGTACACCGCTGACCCGGCAGGAGAAGACGGCACTGTCACACTCGAGGCCTGCCCGGTCTGGTATGTCCGCAACGAATGGCCGAACCGGCTTGAGGAAGTCATGCGTGAAAGCGCCCGCACGCAGGTGTCCCCAGCAGTCGTACGGGCCAGCGCCAGCACGCGACCGGAGGGCCCGGAGCGCTTGCCACCGACAGCTCTCGCCGCAGAACTCACCACATATGCAAACATTTCCGGAACAATCGCCTGTCCCGTAGTCGTGCACGGAAGCACCGCGGCCGTCGTGGAGTTCTTCGTCACCGGTCTCGAACCCCTCGACGAGGCCACCGTCAACCTGATGGAAGGCCTGTTCGAACAGCTCGGCCGAGTGAGAGAACGAGAGATCGCAGCCAAGGCACTCGAGTCCGCGGCTGTCGCCGCCGAAGCCGCCAGCCGCGCCAAAGGCGCCTTCCTGGCGACCATGAGCCACGAGATCCGCACCCCCATGAATGCCGTCATGGGCATGATTGAACTCCTGCTGGACACGCCACTGACAGCGGACCAGCGAGAACTCGCCGAAATCGTAAACACCGGCGCCGACGACCTTCTGGTGATCCTCAACGGCATTCTGGATTTCTCCAAAATCGAAGCCGGGAAATTCGAGATCGAGCAGCGGCCGATCGATCTGCGGGAGTGCATCGAATCGGCCTTCGGCCTGATCTCTCTCAAGACCCGGGAGAAGGACACCGTCGATCTGGCGTACGTCATCGACCCGAACCTGCCCGACGAAATCATCGGGGACGGCCTGCGGCTGCGGCAGATCCTGATCAACCTGCTCGGCAATGCTGTGAAGTTCACCGACTACGGGGAGATCCTGCTCACCGCCTCCCGGGGTGATGACACCACGCGAGAGAAGGCGGAGGCAGCAGCGAGGACAATGGGGGACGAAGGAGACATTCAGAGACCTCTGATCGTACGCTTCACCATCCGCGACACCGGGCCGGGCATCCCGCAGGAACGGATCGATCAGCTCTTCCAGCCATTTGAACAGCTGGACTCATCCACCACCCGCCGCTTCGGTGGTACAGGGCTGGGACTGGCAATCAGCCGGCGACTGGTCGAGATGATGGGCGGCAATATCTGGGTGGAATCCGAAGTCGGACACGGATCCACCTTCCACTTCACCATTTCCACTCGAGAAGTGCCTGCATCCCTGCGCCGGTCGTCGACCCGCTCAGCCGGACCGGACCACGACCTGCGAGAACGGCGAATGCTGGTCGTGGACGACAACATGACCAACCTCACGATCATGACCCGGCAGGCCGAAACATGGGGCATGAAGGTCCGCGCCACCCGCTCACCCCAGGAAGCCCTCAGCTGGGTCCGCGGCGGGGAACCCTTCGATGTGGCCATCCTCGACCTGCAGATGCCAGGTATGGACGGCGTCACCCTCGCACGACACATCAGCCGCCACCTGGACGGCATACCCATGATCCTGCTCACATCCACTGGCAGCCCCGAGGACTTGACGCTCTTCTCCGCCCATCACTCCAAACCGATCAAGTCGGCCCAGCTCTACGCAAGCCTCCACCGGGCCTTGGTGCCCCAGCGGACCGTACCCGCGCCTGCCTCGCCCCCCTCCCCGGCCCGCCCCGCTCCCGCACCACTGCGGATCCTGCTGGCCGAGGACAACACCGTCAACCAGCAGCTCGCACTGCGCATGCTGGCCAAAATCGGCTACGAGGCAGACGTGGTCGGCGATGGGGCCCAGGCCCTTGAGGCAGTGCGCAACCACACCTACGACGTCGTACTGATGGACGTTCACATGCCCGTGATGAACGGCCTGGAGGCTTCCCGGGCCATCCACCGGGAGCCGCACGCAAAACGACCGGTCATCGTGGCACTCACCGCCAGCGCCATGCCGGAGGACCGCGAAGCGTGCATCGCCGCCGGCATGGACTACTACCTCACCAAGCCCCTCAGCCTAGACGCCCTGGCCACCACCCTCTCCCGCCTCGGAGGAGCTATACGCAGAAGGAGCCACTGAGCCTCTTTCATCCTGAATAGTCGCAGGTCATGAGTGTGTGGATGGCTTGGACGGTGCGGCTGATGCGGCGGGTGGAGGAGCATGCTCTGCGCATGATGCGCCAGGACTTGAGCCGGGCGAAGGCGCGTTCGCCGGGGGCTCGGAGCCGGGCGTGATCGCGGTTGAACTGCTGGTAGTGCTCGGGCTGTTCGCGGTGGTGGTAGTACGGGGTGCGGAAGGTGGCGCCGGCGCCCTGGTAGGCGCGGTCCGCCAGCACGAGGATCTGCCGGGTCAGGCAAGCCTGGACGATGCCGTGGGCGCGGGCCGAGGTCAGGTCATGTGTGCGGCCGGGTGTCGTGCGGGAGAACCACAGCGGTGTGCCGTCAGGGCGGGCGATGACCTGCACGTTCATGCCGTGCTTCTTGTGTTTCTGCGAGTAGTACGGCTGATCGGCGCGGACGCGGTCGGTGGGGATCAGTGTGCCGTCAACGATGACGTGGTCGCCCTCACCGAGGCCGGTGAGGGCTTCATGGAGGCCTGGGGCCCAGGAAGCCAGCACCTCCAGGGCCTCGTCCACGTAGCGCCAGGCGGTGGCCTGCGATATCGCGAACCCGGCGCCGAGCTGGGCGAACGTCTCGTTCTTGCGCAGGTGGACCAGCGTGAGCAGTGCCTGGTCAAGCAGCGGAGCTTCCGCCAGCGGGTGTTACGTGCGCGGCGGTGCTCGTACAGCAGCCAGGCGACGTGCTCAACGAGCTCATGCGGGACGTCGAGCGTGGCAGGATACGGAACCAACAGGGCCCCTTCGGTCGCCGGTGTGCTGAGTGGAATCACCACGCCAACGACGAGGGGCCCTGCCTCGTCACCGCAGCCACTGACCAGCCCATTTCACACGCCAGCACAGGATGAAAGAGGCTCACTGACCTCAAGACCGGTAACTTGGGCTCGCAGATCATCAATACTGCAACCGCATGTGTGGGTCGTGGCCTCGGCGTCGGTAAGAGCAGCGGCGGGCTCGGGCCTGGCTGCGACGCCGGAAGTGACACTGGAACTTTCTGTTTACCTGAGCGCCTGTCGGACAGCCCACTTCCATGAAAATGCGAGGCCTGTGTGGGTTACGTCGGGTCGTGACGGATGGCGCAAGCGGTCTTCACGGGTTGAGCCGATCATTTTGCTTGCTCCGTTTCAGAAGTCGACAAAAACTGATGAGTACTTCAATGTCCGCAAGTATCGTTTCCCTAAAATAGGGCAGCAGGTTCACTTTACACCTGAGGGTGTAGAGAATCTGGAATTCCTCGAGGAACGTCAAGGCATTTTCTAATCCGAATTCGTCCAGGCGGCTCACGTCGGACTCATGAGGGCTGGAGCAGTCCGTGATACCGTCCATGAAGCCGTTGAGCGCCTCTAGCGTATCTACTCCTTCCCGGGCGGTATTGGGGGGTGTCCCGGTTTCCTTCTCCGGCAGAGACGACAGATGCGTAAGCAATAGTGTCACTCTGTCGTAGCTGAGCGCCCAGCGGGCAGCGATTTCTGCAAATTCGCCAAGCGTGCCGTTCCGTGGGGCCCGGCTTGCTGCCTTTCCGGGGCGGCTTGCGGAGAGGTGACTGGTCGCATCATCGGCGGGCGGGAAGCCTTCGACCGGTGTGTGCCAGCGTAGGGTTGACTGGTCGCATGTGTTCTCAACAGGTGGCGTTCTCTCGTCGCTTCTCTTTCCCTCGAGAGGGGCGCCCCTGGTGGCTGCGCTTTCTCCCTCGGAAGCAAGAACTTGCCGGATTTGGCATTCCGTTTGTAGCTCCGCAAGCCAGGCATCCCAGCCTGCTTTGGTTTTTATTGACGGCTGCGCAAGCGTATAGCCCAATCTTCGAAGGCCGAGAACGAGAGGTGAGCAAGTACAGGCAAGCCGCAGCCATTGCTGAGTCTCCAGCGGCGACTGCAGAGGAATGCGGATCATTATCCCGTCCGTGGTCGGCATCTGGGTGCCGCATTCGTGGATGTAACGGATGAGGTGACGCTCGTCCTCGTTTTCCCAAAGCTGCATAGCTTTTTCCCTTCGGGTGTGAATTGTGGCGAGGTCTTGCGTGCGGATGGATCTGGGCAAGTGGAACGTAGACAAATTTGGACGGCAGCGAACGGAAGATCGTGAATATCGCGAATGATGGCCCAAGAAACTCAATGGAGGTAGGTGAGGCCGGAGCGCTGAATGTAGCTACACCGCAGGGGAGCCACGGTGCAGAGGGTCCTTTACTGCATGGAGCGTCATGAACCGGCCCTAATGCGAGCGAGGCAACGCACTGCTTGTGAGTGCTCTCGTCGGACCGGGTTCTCTCGCGGCTGGCGGGTTCGGGCTGTCGCGCCGGGCTGAGGGCCGACAGTGAGGGCGCGACCGGGGCCGAGTCGGTGCTGATTCGGCTACCAGAGCAGCACAGGTTGCCCTGGCTTTGTGGCAGGCGTTAAAGGCCGCAGGCTTCAGATTGGCCGCAATGCCGAGGGGCGAGGCGGGGTGAGGAGGTGTTCAGAGAGCTTGCGCCCGGCCGCCGGAGCCTGCCGCGTGGTTGGACGTGTTCGGATGGGCCGATGCGAGGGCGAGACCCTCGGTGGCCGGCGAGTTCTTTGCTTGGGGCCGGCCCAGACGCCGGCCACGATGACGGTCTGGCCGTTGAGCGTCTGTCGCCGCCGCCCGTGGAGTGCGGTCCGCCGCCGCAGGTGCCGGCGCCGAGGGTCAGCGCCGGCGTGGTGCAGCCGGTGAGCAGGGTGGTACGTCGTCGCATCATCATCGATGTCCCTTCTGGTACTCCGGCTGCGGCAGCCACGCCTTGACCCCCGCGACACCGGGTGAAGCCGAACGGCCTGACCGGATCAGTTCGGCGGCACCCGCAGCCGCCGCGGATGCGGGCCCGGCTGCCGGTGCGGGGGAAGATCGGGTGGGTCAGGACGTCGTCGATCAGGCCCAGTCCCTCGCCCTGATCGATGGAGGCGGATCCGGGCAGCGCCGAAATCAGAAGGGCCGCCGTGCGGGCGCGGGCGCCGAGGCCGCCGACCTCGGCGGCGGGTGCGCCGTAGCGGGTGACGGCGCGGACCTGGTCATGATTGTTGAGGACCCAGGTCACCGTGGAAGCGGCGGTTTCCTGCATGGCCTCGGAGATGACCTTACGGAAGGCATCGGTGCCCCACAGAGCACCGAGCAGGTCGAAGAAGAACGCCCGGTGCAGCCCACCGGGACGGAGGTACTTCGCCTGTCCTTCAGTCGTTGGCACGGACACCTCGCCGGTCACCCGGCGTTCGCGGCCGTTGCGCTCGGCGTGCTCCATGGCGTGCCAGCTGTGGGGCAGTTCGCTGCTGTTGGCGCCGTGGCCGTCGGCGAAGTGCAAGCGGGCGCGGACCGGGCTGCCGGATGCGCTGGCCAGTGCCTCGCGGAACCATGGATGCTCGCCGGAGCAGTGGCTGGGGACGATGTCGAGCAGCACCTTGATGCCGTGCCGGTGCACGTCCGCCATCAACAGGCCGAACTCGGCGAGGTCACCGAAGAGCGGGGCGATGTCGCAGCCCTCGGCCACGTCGTAGCCGTGGTCGTGCCGTGGCGACGGGTGGAACCGACTCAGCCGAATCCCGTCGACACCGAGCATGTTTCGATACGACAGTCCCGCGCGGACCCCGGCGAGTTCGCCGATGCCGTCGTCGGCGCTGTCAAGAAAGTTGCGGACGTAGACCTGGTAGATCACCGCATCGCGCCACCAACGACGGATTTCAATGTGCTTGGCATTCACCCCCGTTGACCTTCCTGTGCGTGAGGAGAGGCCCGGACTCCGGCCCGGCGGCTGCACATAGGCTATGTGAGCGAGTGGTGAAGGAGTCAACGATCGTGTGTAAAGAGTGCACACTCGTGCAGCCCCGCTGTGCGAACAGAGGGCCGCACCTCGCCGATTGCCTCGCCCTCAGGACCTGGTCCAAGACGAAGAGGCCATCGGGAAGACCCTCCTCACTGCCTACCACCCAGCCAAGGGACGGGAGTTCGACACGGTGATCCGGCCCGGGCTGCTCAACGGCGTCATCGCGCGCAGCGTTGCAGACCGAGCCCAGCCACCGCGGGGAACGCGCCGAGCAACGGCGCACGTTCTGCCTTTGGTCTTGGCCGGTGCTCCGGCGTTTACTGGCGTATGACGGTCAGGGGCGCCCCGCTGCTGCTTTTGGCGAAGTAGGAGCCGGACTCGTCATAGAGAGAGCTGTGTGGTGGTCAACTGGGCGTGTCCCAGGACCTATTGGACTTCGGTCAGTGGCGTCCCCGGGTCTCTCCCCATCCGGTAGGCGGCGGTGTGCTCAGATCATGCAGGCTCCGGTTTGCCCCGATCATGGCGTTGACCCGCTGGAGCATCCGGTAAGCCGCCGGATAGGACAACGGGTGCAACGGGCGGCGCAACGTCCACCACAACGGACCGTCGGCCGCCGGCTCGACCGGCCCGTCCATCTCAGATGTCTGTCAAAGCGGATCAAAGCCAGGTGAGCCAGAAGACGTGCTCGGCCGGTTCATGCCGGATGTCGCAGGGAAGGGGGCGGCACCAACAACCGCATCTGACCCCAGAAATCAATCCAGGTACACCGTCTACTGGACAGGAACCGCCGGACGGGGAGGACTTCGGCCCGTGGCCGCCGCTCGTGCCGGCCGGCTCGTTTCATCCATGCAGTTCGGGCTGAGGGGTTTGTGGGGAGCGGGTTTTGTGTGCGGTGAGCAGGGCGAGGAGGCTTGTGGCGGCTGCGGCGGCGGGGGGTGTTGCCATGAGGTAGGCGTGGGGGGCGGGGAGGCTGCCGCTGAGGGTGAGCAGGCACAGGGTGGTCAGTTGGATGAGGGCGCAGGAACTGATGATGAAGGCTCGCACGGCGCACGGGTGGGCGTCGTCGTCGGCCGCTCGGTCCCAGATACCCGGGCGGGTGCGCTGGTTGTATCCGGTGCCGGCGCAGCGGGGGTGGGGGTGTGTCCTGAGTCAGTTTCCACGGGGGCCTTTGTGGATGTCGGGGGAACGTGCCGTGCAGGGAGGGTCGCGTGAAGGGGTGTGGTGGCGGCAGGGCGGGCGGGGCAGGACAACGGGCCGGTTCGGTGGCCCGCCCGCCTGCCCGGGGAGGCGGGGTGAGGGTGGCTGTGATGCGGGCGGCAGCGGCCAGGGGGGCCTGCTGGTACGGGGCCTGCTGCGGGCGGCTGGGGGTGTGGTGTGGGCTGAGGTGAGGCCTGCACGTTCAGCTGCCTTGGCCGCTCTTGGGTGGGGGCTCATTTGCGTGTAGTGCTGGAGGGCCCAGGACAGCGAGGCGATGGTTGGGTGGGTGGGCTATGGCGAGACAGCCGGGGCACAGGCGGATGTTCAGTGTGGCGCGCTGGCTGGTGGGTGGGGGACTGCTGACGGTTTGGGGGTTGTCGGTGGTGTTCCTCGTGGTGTTGGTCGGGGGTGGCCGGGTAGGGGTGGCCGGGTATGTGGTGTGGGTGTGTGCGGCCGTTGCGGGGATGTCTGTGTTTGCCTGGTGTGCGGGGCGGGTGCGGCGTGCGGTGGCGGTGAGGGTGGGGCCGGCGCCGTCCGTCAGCGCGGGGGAACTGAGGTTGGCTTTGTCCAGGGGGGAGTTGCAGCTGCACTATCAGCCGCAGGTGACGGTGGGCGGAGACGTGGTGGCGATGGAGGCATTGCTGAGGTGGCCCGGCCCGAGGCGGCCCGAGGTGGGCGCGGAGGAGATTCTTCGGGCGGCTGATGCCTGCGGTATGGGCGGGCGGGTCACTGCTTTCGTGCTGGAATCCGCGGTGGCTCAGGCCGCGGTCTGGCACAGGCAGGGCTGGGCTGTGCAGATCGCGGTCAACTTTGCAGCGGCTGACGTGCTGCGTCCGCACTTCGCCGCTGGTGTTCTGCGCTGTCTGCGGCGTCATCGCCTGGCCCCGGAGGCGTTCAAGGTCGAGATCACCGAGCACGGCGAGTTGCGTGATGGCCGCCGGGCGGCTGGGGCCCTTGCGGTTTTGCGTTCTCACGGCGTGACGGTCAGTCTGGACGATTTCGGCACCGGTCATTGTTCCCTTTCGCGTCTGCGGATGCTTCCGGTCGACGAGTTGAAGATCGACCGGTCGTTCGTGTCGGGGATGATCACTGATGAGCGGGATGCCGCGATCGTGCGCTACTCACTGGGCCTGGCCCGCTGCCTGCAGCTGACCGTGGTGGCTGAAGGAGTGGAGACCCAACAGGAGCTGGACCGTCTGGTTGCCTATGGCGGGTGTCTCGTCCAGGGATGGCTGGTGTGCAGGCCCCTGCACGGTGCGGCGGCAACGCAGTGGCTCAAGGACCATGCGTCCTGCCTGCGTTGAGCGGTGCCCGCTGCCCGATGCCACCGCTCTGGTGCTCTCCCGCGCCCGGCAGGGCCGGTGCCTGCTGTGTGTGCTTCAGATGGCGTCCCGTCAGGAGGTGTAGGGGATCAAGGCACTGGAATCCGCAGACCAGGGACGGTGGCTCGGCCCGACCGGGCGCCCAACTCGCCCTACCAGGAGGCTTCGTGGAATGCCACCTCCGCACAGATCTCCCTGGACCTCCAACCCGGAACGCCCAGCGCTTGATCCCCTGCACCACGTCGCGGGACACGACCTGCTTCTTGCTCGCCGCCCGGCCTGCGGGCGCCCGGAAGGCGGCCGTGTATGGGGGCGGCGGGGAGCGCAGCAGGCGGCAAAGTGTCCTTACTGCAGGGCGCGGGCGTCGTTGGCGGGGCCGGCTGAAGGCGCCGCAGCGGGCCTCGCCGGGGCGGTATCGCGGCCGGAGCCTGGTCGCCCTCGGGCCTTCCACCCGGGAAGTGGACACCATCTCACGTGCTTATGCGGGTGTCATCGCAGTTGACTGTTGTTCGTAGGCGACGGGGCTGATCCGCCCGTTCGCCGAGTGGCGACGCCACCGCCCGCAGCCGGTGTGCGCGGCCGGCAGACCGTTCACCGCAAAGAGGGCTCTGCCGACCGGGGCAGGCCCCCGCGCGAACAGGCCGCCGGCCCGGCCAGGCCGAGACGGACCAGCCTTTTGGGAAGCGGATTTGGCATGATGGCCCGCCCTTGCTCGCGCAGAGCCCTCATCGAGGCGTCACTAGGCTGCCTCCCATCCCATGCACCGTCGACCATGCCCATCAGCCCCCGGCGGCGCCGCAGACCAGGCCAGTGGAGGTGAGCGTGGAAGCGGACGAGCTCGAGACACAGCTCAAGACAAACCTCGGGGATATGTGGAATTTCCTCGACAAGGTCTCAAGATTCTACGAACAACTGTATGAGCTCCTCGAGCTGTGGGAAATGTGGTGCCGCGACAGGCACCCCGATCTGTCGTATGCGGCCACCTACATTTCCTGCCACTTGCGCAAAGATGAAACAAACAAGCAAGCCTGCGCTGACGTCCTCGAAATTCAGAATCCCGAATTCCCCAAGAGTGGATCCGGCAACGACGACAGCTCCCGTCTGCTGTGGGCTGCAAACGAACTGATCCTGATCTACCCCTCTTGGGAGCACAGAGCGTGGGTCGAGGAAAATCTTGACTGGAACCAAAGCCGTGTGGTGCAGAGCCCGGTGCAGACCCCTGCGGTGCAGTATCCGGCGTCCGTCTACGGCACCGTCGACACGCAGGCCCCCTCTGGAGGCAACGGGCCCCAGCAGGTCGGTCTTCCGTCGGCCCAGGGACCAGGACGCCCCGCCCGCCCGGGCGGGACGAGTGCCGCAGTCCAGACGCCGGACACACCTGGTCAGTCAGACGTCCGACCGCGGCGCAGGCATGCCCGGGCGAGGCGGAAGGACGGGCCGGACGGGACGGCCCAGCAAGGGGCCAAGGCCCCAGAACGCCGGGCGCGAACGGACGGCGCGCGGACAGACGGCCAGCCGGAGCAGCAAAAGCCCGTCATGGGTGCGGTCCGGAAGAGAGCGGCGGCCCGCAGGGAGGAACGCGCACCGGGCCGGGGCGAAGAAGCGGCAAGGCCCGGCTCTGCGCAGCAGCGCGACCGGGCTCTTTCCGTCATGAGCGAGCGGAACACGATAATAGAAATACCCGGGAATGTGAAGGCCAATAGGCCGGTCAGCCCGAACGACATAGTGGACCTGATGCAAACGGCCAATCTGATTCCCGCTCCGCTGACGCTGGATAGCTTCCGCAAGCGCTTGGGAAAGCGTTACGTCATGCTCGAAGAAGGAGAGAGGAGGAGAGTCAAGATCGGGCGGGACGAGCAGGGTGATCTGGTGCTCAGGCGGAGCGGGGGCCGGTTCATTTTGTTCGTGCCGATGCAGTTCGATTCCGCGAAGACCGTGTGGGACACGGTGGGCGGGAGCCGGATGCGCTACTGGCCGGTGGGCGGATCTCTTCTTCTTATGCCCGAGCGGGATGCCAGGAGCAACGCGCTGCGTCCCTTCATGGAAGTGGTGTGCCTCAGCGGAGGGGCGCGCAAGATGGGCCTCGTGCGGCGCCATCTGCTGGTCGGCCCGCGAGGCAGGGAAACGAGCGCCCAGGCCATGGAGAAGCAGGCCTGGGAGAATTTCCTGAAGAGCGTCAGGCCCCGCTACAAACTTCAGGTTGTGGCGGCAAGTGAGATTTGAGCATTCCAGCCGCCTGCGGGCGGCCCCCGTCCTCGCCGCAGGTCCGGGCCCGGGCAGGCACGCCGCAACGGGCAGCCCTGCGGGAGCCGTTCGCGAGCAGGAAGGCTGCCCCGCAAGGCCTACTGCCAGGTGACGGCGGGCGGGAACCTGTGGGTGCGCCCGGACGCCGGGGCCTGCCGGGTCTGGGGCACGCGGCGCCGCCGTGTCCGTGCGCGCTCCCCGCAGCCGGTGCACCCATGAGGGGTTTGCGGCAGCGGGTCGCCTGTTCCCGTGCGGACTGCTCGCAGATGCCGTGCTCGCACGGCAGTCGGCCGGGCCGGGACCTGTGCCGCACGACCGTACGGCCGCGGGGCGGCCGTTTGACAACACACGACGACCAAGGGGTGCGTGGACGGTGATTCAGGAAGTGTCCGTGTCCGGCAAGCGGGGCGGTCTTGGTGCGGGGCCGGACGGGGGCGGGCACGCGAGAGCGCATGCGCCGCTCAGGGTCTTGTGGTGTTTGTGCAGGCGGCACGTTTTTCAGGTCCTCAAGAGCCTGGGCCGGGGGTGATCGCCGTGGCAGGTCGCCAGCGGCACCCTGTCACGGCGGCGATCACCCTGATCTGGCCGGTGCGGTCTCCTCAGCACCACAGCGCCGGCACCGCAGCGGTGCGCGCACCCGTGTCCCGGGCGAAGCCGCAGCCCGCGTCCGCACGCGTGTGCCCCTCGCAGGCCAAGGGCGGTATGCCGTGATCTTTCCCGGCCGCAGATGCAGGACAGCGTGAAAGGGCCGCAGTCTAGGCAGGGGTGGGCTCGGGGCCGCTGCAAGAGCCTGGGGCGGTGCCGGCGGCGTTGTGCACCTGCGGCAGGGCCGCAAGGATGTCGGCAAGCGTGCCGGCGACGGAGCCTGTGGCCAGACGGCGCAGCTGCTGCCCGAAGACCAGGCAGACGACGGTGCCGGCCAGGCGCTCGGCATCCGGCACACCCAGCGCGCCGAGGATCCGGGCGGTCAGCCGGTCATAGGCGGCGAAGCACTGGGCGGCGGGGACCTGCAGCCGCTCGTCCCGCCCAGCCTGCAGATACAGTTCGAAGGACGCGATGCACGTGTGGTCGGACTCCGGCGTCTGCAGAGCCTCCTCCACCGCCTGTGCGGCCCCGCCCACCTCCTGCCAGTCGTCGCTGCAGGCATCGGCGAGCAGGGTCAGGCGGCGTATCTCCTCGTCCACGAACTGCACCAGGCTCTCGCGCAGCAGTTCGTGCTGGGTGGGGAAGTGGTAGGTGATGGATCCCAAAGAGACCTCTGCCTCGCGGGCGATCCGGCGGTTGGCGAGGGCGGCGATGCCGTCCTGGCCGATGATGCGCACGACGGCGTCCACGATCCGGCGTCGGGCAGGGGCGGCGTTGTCCATGCCCGCCATTGTCTCCGGTGCCCGTGCGCCGGCCGGCCCGCCCCACGCACTGGGGGTGGACAGCGCCACCCCGCCCCTCTACCGTTCGTTCGAACGAACAGTTTGACCGGAGGGCAGGCATGCGCATCCAGGGCTCCACCATTCTCCTGACCGGCGTGACCGGCGGCATCGGGCAGGCCCTTGCGGCAGCGCTGGCCGCGCGCGGCGCGCAGCTCGTGCTGACAGGCCGCCGCCCCGATGCGCTCGCCGCCTGCGCCGGCCCCCTGGGCGCCCGGACCATCGTCGCTGACCTGGCCGATCCGGCCGATGTCACCCGGCTCGCCGAGGAGAGCAGCGGATGCGACATCCTCATCGCCAACGCCGCCCTTCCCTCCAGCGGAGAACTCCTCAGCTACACCCCCGAGCAGGTGGACCGGGCACTCGCGGTCAACCTGCGGGCGCCGGTGATGCTGGCCCGCCTGCTGGCTCCCGCCATGGTCAAAACCGGCGCCGGACACATCGCGCTGGTCGGCTCGATCTCCGGCAAGGCCGCCAGCCCCATGACATCCCTGTACAGCGCCACGAAATTCGGGCTGCGCGGCTTCGCTCTGAGCCTGCGGCAGGACCTTCGTGGCTCGGGGGTGGGTGTCTCCCTCATCCAGCCGGGCTTCGTGCGGGACGCCGGGATGTTCGCCGCCACCGGCGCCACCCCGCCCAGCGGCATCCGCACCGTCTCCCCCCACCAGGTGGCGCAGGGCACCGTCCGTGCCGTCGAACGCAACCTCGGTGAGGTCAACATCGCCCCGGCGGAGCTGAAGATACTCAGTGCCATCGCCGGCCAGTTCCCCGCCCTCGCCGAGAAGGTCCAGTCGCGCGCAGCGATCCACCGCTTCGCCCGACAGCTGTCCGGCGCCCAGGAAACCAGCCGCTGACCGCGGCGAAGCGCCGTTGCTCAAAGTCTCAGTGACTGAGGTCAGGGGGCGAGCGCTTTCGCATTGGGTGCCGAGGGGGGTGCACTGGTCGTTGCCGGTCCGCCGTTGATGGCGTTGGTGCCGCTGCCGGCTCCTGCGCAGATGAGGTCGTTGCCGCCGGCGCCGTTGATGCAGGTTGTTGAGGTCAGCTCGAGCCGAAGACCTCGACGCTGCACTTGGCTGCGCCACTGCGTTTGATCCGCCAGTCGCAAGTGATCAGCGGGACGCCGAGGGATTCGGCGAGCGCGACGTACTGGGCGTCGTAGGCGCTCAGGTTGGCGTGGAGGCTGCGGACCCGATCCCACAGAGCGAGGGTGTTGTGCTTGTCCAGGGGTAGCGCCGTGAAGTCAGCCATGGCCTTGGTCACCTGCTTCTCGGTGAGCTTGCCGCCGTGCTGCAGCCCCAGCAGCGCTGATTGGATTTCGTAGTCGATCAGTGTCGGTGCATAGACCGTGGTGGCTTCACTGACGCGCTTGCGGATGGCGCTGCCGGTGGTGCCGTGATGGGTAAGGAAGATCACCAGTGCTGACGTGCCGATGACGATCAACGGCCCACTCGTCCCTCGTCGATCGCTGCCAGGACGTCCTCGGCCGTGTACTGGGCAGTGGCTTCGCGCTCCAGCTGTGCAGCCATGTCCGCGATGGTGGGCTTGGTGGCCTCCCTGACGATCAGTTCCTGCATGTAAGCCTGGAGGGACTTCCCGGCCTGGGCGGCACGGGTCTTGAGGACGCGGACCTGGTCTTCGGGCACGTCCCGGATGGTGAGGACAGTCATGCCTGCATTGTAGCGAAAAATTCTGCATTCTGCAGATGCCGTGGGTCCGGCTCAGCACCCCACTCCCGCCTACGCATCCTCTCCAGTCGGATATCTGCAGCTGTCGGGGTGCCGGCCTCGTTCTGCGGGGCGGGGAGCCGGTGGTGTCGGATGCGGGGCCGTCATACAAGAACCACCGCTACCCGGTCGGGGTCATCTCGCACTGCGTGTGGCTGTATTTCCGCTTCCGCTCAGCTACCGCGAGGTCGAAGAGCTGATGCTGGAGTTCGGCGTGGTCGTCTCCCACGAGACCGTGCGTCGCTGGTGTGTGAAGTTCGGCCAGGCCTACACTGACGGGCTGCGCCGCAGGCGTCCGCAGCCCGGGTGACACGTGGCATCTCGACGAGGTGTTCATCAGGATCAACGGTGTGCAGAAGTACCTGTTGCGGGCCGTCGACGCCGACGGCAATGTTCTCGACATCCTCGTCCAGAACCGGCGGGACAAGGCCGCGGCCAGGCGATTCTTCCGCCGGCTGCTGAAGGGGACCGGGCAGGTGCCCCGGGTGGTCGTCACGGACAAGCTCGCCTACGCAGCCGCGCACCGGGAGGTGATGCCCTCGGTGGAGCACCGCTCCCACAAAAAGCTGAACAACCAGGCGGAGAACTCCCACCAGCCGACGAGGCAGCGCGAACAGTCCTAGGCGAGTCCCAACTCGGCGAGCAGCGCGGGTTTGTCCGCGGCGAATTTCGCGCCTCGACTTGGTCTTGGTGTTGGAGAGGTTTGACTTCGGTGCTGCCTTCCCTGGAGCCCACCCGGCCGGCCCCGACATCCGCACCGCCCGACCTGCGCCGCCCGCCCGTGAACGCAGTCGGTACGGTCCCGCCGCTCGCGGTGCCGGGCTTCGGCCTCAGACAACGGGTGGAGCGGCCAGATGGGCCAGGATGGAATCTGGCTGTGATCAGTTGATGTCCGGACCATCGGCCTCTTCCAGGAGACGCGCCGCGAGGTCGTCGGCCCACTGCACGGCCCAGGCGCGGAGAGCGGTGATTGTGGCGTCACCGAGCCCATAGGCGGCGAAGGCTTCGTCGTCAGTCCACTCGGCGCCTGTGAGGTTCGACTGCAGATCCTCGTGCTCGAACCGGCCACGGGCGTGGCGGCGGCCGAACTCCTCCAGCTCGGCGTTGGCCCAGCGGCGAGAGGCCGCGAAAACGTCGATCAGGTCGCGGGGCGCCCCGCGGTCGGCCAGGGCGCGGACTTTGGTCCCGATCACGTCCTCCGCCGCGAGGACGGGCCCGTACGGACTCTGGGCGACCGGCCGCCAGAAGATCTCCTTGAGGATGTCGACTTCGCAGTCCTGCCCGGTTTCAGGATCGGATACGGTGAAGCGGGCGGACAGCGGGGCGGTCTCCAGCGCTTGCACCTGCCAGCCTCGTGCTTCGAGACCGCTACGGAGCGCGGCCGCGATATCGGCCATGGGCGCCGGGTTCTCGGTGGCGACATCGAGGTCTTGGCTGGGGCGATTCACGAGGCGGTGCGCCCGCACGGCATATCCGCCGGTGAGGACCAAGGGATATGGGGCCCCGAGGGCGATCACATCCGCCAGGAGCCGTGTGTGCAGCTCCGGCATGTCCGTCACGCGGCTGCCCGGGTGCGGAGCGTGAGCTGGGGGAAGGCGTCTTCCCATACGGTGCGCACAGTGCGACCGACGAGGGTGCGCAGGACGGGCCACATCTGGAGGAGCAGATCCTGGTTGAGGTAGCGGGGCAGATCGTCGTGTAGGCCCTCGTGCAGGACGGTGCGGTACAGGCCCATGCGCTGGCGAGGCTTGCTCATGTCGTACGAGGTCATCCCCGACCAGGCCATGTGCACCGGCAGCTCCACGACCCCCTGAGTGGGGCCGTGCAACTCGTCCAGCGACTCTGGCAGACGCCGCCGGAACTTTTCCCGGTACAGCGCGAGGTCCTGGCTGTCCGCTCCCGAGAGGTCCCTCGGGGCGGGCACGGGGTGCTGTGGGCTGGAGGACATGGGTCCATTATGGGGGCGGGAGAAGTGGTACGGGCCGTGACGTGAGAGCCGGTGTCCGGGGTGAGCCACATCACCGGCACCACCGGCCTGTCCGCCACGGCATGAACGGCGGGTTACTCCGAGCCCTGGCACGTCCTGACGCGTCATCAGCCGAGCTCACTGCCGACAACGTGACAACGCCCATGCCGGAGACAAGCTGCCGGAACCGCTTCTTGCGTCCGTGTTTCTCCCGGGTCTTCTCGGCGGCGAAGTCCGGGTTCTCCATGCCGATCGCGTTCACCCCGGCCTGTTTGGTCCAGTACAGAAGCTGGGTGAGAGCGTGCCGGATCTGGGCGTCGCGGTGGTCGGCGGTGCCCGACAGGTCGTAGGGGAAGCGCCGCGGATCGCCCGTCGGGTTGCCGTGCCGGTCGAGCCGGTAGGCGGCGAAGTGGTCCGCGTTGGTGTCCGCACCGGCCATGCCCTGGGCCAGTGCGCTCTCCAGCCAGATCGTCTGCACCACGGGCCTGGTCCACGACGCGGTGAAGTACCAGCGGCCAGGTTCCACGTCCAGGTGGATGCGGTAGGCGACAGCCCCATTTCGTCTCGATACGGTCGCGCCGCTCCTCGCCCCGGCACGCCAGACGGCTCGCGGGCTTCAACGGGCAGATCCTGTCGCTGTACGCCCGTGGCATGAGCGTGCGCGGCATCCGCTCCCACCTCGCCGGCATGTACGAAGTGGAGGTCTCACCGGTCCCGATCAGCTCGGATCGGTCGCTTCGAAGCCGGTCCACCTCGCGGTCGGCGTTGACATGGACGGCTGCAAGGACGTCCTGGGCCTGTGGGTCGGGGATGAGGGCGAAGGCGCCACGACCTGGATGACGGTCCTGTCCGAGCTGCGCAACCGCGGCATCGAGGACGTGTGCATCGTCGCCTGCGACGGATTGAAGGGCCTGCCCGAATTTCCCGTTCAGTTTGGAGGAGTTCGTCGAATTGTTTTCGGGTTTCGAGGTGAGCAGCCGAGGTGCCGTCAATCGTCCGGGCCCGTCACAGCCGACGTACACGAACACCGGGAAGGTCGTCGAAGCGAGCTCGCTTGTCGTAGGTGACCACTGTGCGTGCGGTGGTCAGGGCGGTTGCCGCGATGATCAGATCGTGAGCTCCTCTGGGCTGGCCGGCTCTGCGTATGTGGGCGAGCAGCCGCGCATGAGCTCGCGCAATGTCCACGGTGTAATCCTCGACCGGAATTGTGGCGAGGATGGCGTCGACGAATGACTGGCGGGCAAGCCGGTTGGTGTCGTCGGCCAGTTCGACGCCCTGGAGCAACTCCGCGGCCGTGATGGCGGCGATCACCGGGTCGTCATCGTCCGCGAGTACATGGTCGAGGACGACCTTCCGGCGCTCGACCGCGATCAATACGCCGGTGTCCAGGATCAGTCGTTCCACGGATCGTCCAGGGTTAGCAGATCACGGGAGCCCATCACATCGCCCTCGAAGGCGTCGTCGAGGGTGCCGACGTAGGGCAGGAGAGCATCCTTCATCGCCCGGCCGGTGGCTTTGGGCGCCGGGCCGAGCACGGCCAGGCGTTTGCCCCCGCGGGTGATCACGATGGTTTCGCCGCGTTCCGCACTGTCCAACACGGAGGCGAAGTTCCGTGATGCTTCGGTAGCGGTCACCATCTTCATGACCTCATATTCTCAGAGAATCCGATACCCGACAAGGCGGCGGCCGAGCCTCTGATGGGGGACTGTCCTCTCTGAAATGATCACTCCGGAATCAAGCCGGTGGATCCGGGCTCAGGCAGCTCCTGAAGGAGATCGGAACGGGGGGCCAGTGTCTGACCTACTTGATGCAGTCGAAGCTCTACTCACCCGTTGTGTACACATAGAACACCCGGTACCTTTGAGGGCATGACGCAGATGCCCACAGAGTCCATCCGTGACGTTCGCGCGCACCTGGCCGACGTCGTCGAGCGGGCCGACCGCGACGACCAGCCAACCGTGATCACCCGTCGAGGCAAAGAGGTCGCCGCCGTCGTCTCGATAGACGTCCTGCGCAAATACCAGCAGTGGGAAGAGCGCGAGATCAACCGCATCGTCGATGAGCGCATGACGAACCGCGCGGCCGGTGTTCCGATCGAGGACGTCATGAAGGAGACGCTGGCACGCAGTGAGTGAATACCGCACCGTCTTCCGTCCGGAGGCGCAGGCTGAACTCCGGAAAATCCCCCGAGACGCAGCTCTTCGCATCCTGGCCAAGCTGACAGAACTGGAGAGCGACCCTCTGGGCTTTCACACCACTGCGCTCGTATCCCAGCCGGAGCGCCGCCGCTTGCGAATCGGCGACTATCGAGTCACTTACACCATCGACAACGGCGAGCTGGTCGTCTGGGTCGTGCACGTCGGGCACCGGTCGACCGTCTACCTTTAATCTTGGCCAGTGCTCCGGCGTTTACGCCGGGGGTGAAGGCCATCTCAGGACTGCTCTGACCCGCGCTGTGGGCACGGGTCCGAAGTGTTGCCCTCAGCCCGTGGGGCGCTTCTGGTTCTCGATGTACTGCTTCACGACGGTCAGGGGCGCCCCGCCGCAGCTTCCGGCGAAGTACGAGCCGGACCAGAAGTGACCGCCCCACAGGTATCGGCGCACGTGAGCGTCGTACTCCTTGCGCAGCAGCCGTGTGGATACGCCCTTGAGGGAGTTGACCAGCTTGGAGAGCTGGACCTTTGGCGGGTAGTGCACGAGGAGATGTACGTGATCGTCCTCGCCGTTGAACTGTTTCAGCTCGGCCTCGAAGTCGGCGCACACCTCCCTCATGATCTCTTCGCAGCGCGTCAGCATGGCGTCCGTCATGGCCTTGCGCCGGTACTTCGTGACGAAGACCAAATGAACGTGCAGGTTGTAGACGACGTGGCGGCCGGTGCGTACATCGGGGTTTGGGTTCCAGCGTGGTGACATGAACCAAGTATGTATGATGATCGCTATGCAGCTTCGGTATGGGTTCCGCCTATACCCGAACGGCCCTCAGCGCTCGGCGCCGGCCAGGGCGTTCGGGTGCTCGCGGGTCGTCTTCAACGACGCGCTCCGCGTCCGCGAGGACGCCCGCGCCGCCGGGCTGCCGTTCATCACCGCCGGCGAGCTGTCCAAGCGGCTCACCGCGTCGAAGAAGACGCCGGAGCGGGCATGGCTCGGTGGAGTGTCCTCGGTGATCCTCCAGCAGTCCCTTCGGGACCTGGACACCGCGTACCGGAACTTCTTCGACTCCCTCAAGGGCAAGCGCCCCAGGATGGGGCCGCCCCGCTTCAAGAGCCGTAAGGAACCGGCAGGCCGTACGGTTCACCGCCAACGCCGGATGGAAGATCACTCCCGGCGGGAAGCTGCGCCTGCCGAAGGTCGGCGATGTGAGCGTGAAGTGGTCCCGCTCCTTTCCCTCGGTCCCGTCCACGGTGACCGTGATCAAGGACGCGGCCGGGCGGTACTTCGCGAGCTTCATCGTGGAAACCGACGCGAACGAGGTTCTGCCCGAGGTCACGCCCAAGGTCGGCATCGACCTGGGCCTGTCCCACTTCGCGATCCTCTCCGACGGCACGAAGATCGACAGCCCCCGCTTCCTGCGCCGGGCCGAGAAGAAGCTCAAGGCGGAACAGCGCCGCCTGTCCCGCAAGGCCAAGGCCGGCAACAACCGGACCAAGGCCCGTATCAAGGTCGCCCGTGCCCATGCGCAGGTGGCCGACGCACGGCGCGAGTTCCACCACCAGCTCTCCACCAAGCTGATTCGCGAAAACCAAGCGGTCGCGGTGGAAGACCTGGCGGTCAAGGGGCTCGCCCGTACGCGCATGGCCAAGTCCGTGCACGACGCCGGATGGTCGGCGTTCCTGGCGATGCTGGAGTACAAGGCCGCCCGGTACGGGCGCACCCTCGTGAAGATCGGCCGCTTCGAGCCGACCTCTCAGGTGTGCTCGCAGTGCGGCGTCAAGGACGGCCCCAAGCCGCTGCACATCCGGGAATGGACGTGCGGGGCGTGCGGGGCCGTCCTCGATCGGGACATCAACGCGGCGGTCAACGTCGCCAAGGCGGCTGGACCAGCCGTTTCAGCCTGTGGAGCGCAGGTAAGACGGGCATCCGTGCCCGCACAGCGCGATGAAGCAGGAACCCACCCGAACGCAAGCCGGACATCCGGCAGCCAGACGGGAATCGCCCTCCATTAGGTGGGCGAGGATTTCAAGACACGTGATCCCGGCCCCACCCGGCACGGAATCGGCTTCAGACGGACCCAAGAACCGGATGAACCGCGAGGAGTGGGTCTGTGTGCTCACCGGTGTAATTGATGGTCATGGAAGAGGCATCGAGTGACTGACACTGTCACCGAGTTCGTGGCCGCCGTTGACCAGGCGGATCCGTCGCCCGAGACCGCGACGGTCGAGCAGAAACTGAGAGCCCTTCTCGAAACCGATGACCTTGAAGGGTGCTGCCAGCGGCGGAAGAACCGGTAGACCGCCTTCCACGGCGGCAAGTCCACCGGCATCTCGGCCCACTTGATCCCGTTGTTCACCAGGTACAGCACCGCGAGGTCCGAGGAGTACACGCGCTCCCGCAGCGTGCCATCGGCCGTGTTCCCCGCTCGATGCGCCTATACAGGCACAGCCGTGAGCAGCCGATTTGCCCGGCTCCACGGACTCGGATGTACTGAGGCGCACCAACGGGACCTCGGTTTCGGCGTGTTGCGGAAGTAGAGAGCCCGCACGCTAGAGCCAGGTCCCGTTGCTATGCCGCGATCTTTCCGATCACCGCGCCATCCGAATGTCATTCCACATCATGACGCCGCTACCCGGATTCGCGAAGGGTTTCTCAATCAGTCGCCGCGTCCGAACGCTGCACCGCAGCAACCCATGCGACGGTCTCGGCGCGGTCCGGTAGTGCCGGGTCACCGTAGCGGATCTCGGTCTTCCGCTCCCCTTGTGCAACCGTGAAGATGACCTCTCGCCACTCCCGCGGGTGGTGCTGCCCGAGACCGACCGGACGGACCTGTGCGGTGGCGGGGACGTAGGCGAAGTAGATGCCCTGCCCGTCTTCGCGGTCTGCATCGCTGATCAAGCGGAACAGAGGCCTGCCGTCGAAGGTGTCGGAGGGGTTACGCACGGCATTGTGTGCGAGGAACTCCGTGCCTTGTGTGTGCGAGGAGCCTGCCGTGGTGATGCCGGAGTCGTACGCACCCGCAATGTACAGCGCCTCTTCGACGTGGTTGGGGTCGCCATACATAACGGCTACGTTTGTTGCCGCGCCCCTTCTGATCTGTACCAGCGAGGGTGACTCCACGGTCGACCGCGCGATGTCGCCGGTAACGAAACCGCTGCCCTGCTGCTCGTGAAGCAGGTCGTATGTGAAGAACACCCCGTGTCCATCCACTGCAGGATACTTGTCGAGTACGAGGCGCCAGCTCGGCGGACCTCCGAGCTGGCCCCTCTGTACCCACTTGAGGTTGTCCAGACGGAGGCCGGAAACCTCGGCCGGAGATAATGTCTCGCCGGTCGCCAGAGGTTGCGCCGCGATACCCGGCGACGGGGCGGGGTGCGCGGCAGGTGCTGCGGCGCCCATGATTCCACAGCACGTCGCTACTACCGCCACGAGTGTGCGCTTTGAATACACTGCTACCTCTTTTTTTGTAGGCCAATCGTCACGACCGCAGCCAGTACAGCTGCGTGTCCGACCTTGGCGCACACCGTAGATCGCCGGCATCGGTGCCGGGCAATCGTGGAGTTCATTATCGGCCAGTGCCGAATGAGGCGTTGGCTCAAGCGCGCTCCTGCAGCGGATTTTGACCTTTGGCCCGACGCCGGTGGCCCGCTGCCGCTCAAACAGGCTTCTTCCTACTGCGTTCGCAGCCAGGACCGATCAGCTCTGCCTGCGCCCACTACGACAGGGACAGAGCCCAGGGCAAGCGCCATGCCGAAGCGCTCCTGTGCCTCACGGGACGGCGGGCCGACGTGCTGTTTGCGATGCTCCGCAACGACGCGTTCCACGATGTCCCACCCACTCGAATTGGCTGCCCACCGGCAACGATGACCAACCGTTTTGAATGGGCGTCGGCCGGAGCCCGTGGCGTCGAGGGGTGGTCCGGTACGGGTAGTGGCTGCGGTGGAGTTCAAGCAGCTGCGCATCTTCGCGCAGTCGGCCAAAAAGCTTCGGGACAGGGGCGTCTGCTTGCCGGTTGACGCTTTAGCCAGGCACCGAGCCCCGCCCTTCCCTTTCGAGCAGAATGGGGAGCCCTATACTGCCCTATAGGGCAGTCCGTTGATGTATTCCTGGACTGCTCACTGCATTCGGTGCCGACGCTGCTCAATCTTTTTCTCCACCAACCGTACTGTTTCCGGCCATGCCCGATGGAGTCGATGCTTTGCACACTGTGTGAACCCGCCAGAAGACATTCGGCCAGGATCCTGTGCATCCAAGGCGAAGCCCCCGCCCTTCAGTAGGGTCGCAATGTCCAGGCAATCCATCGGCGAGGCCCTTGAATCACGCTGGAGCCCAGGCTTGAGAGTCGTGGGCACGCAGGGGATGAATCCCGCACAAGCACCAGCCGCGCGACGGTGGATCCCAGCCAACTGCAGTCACTTCGCCAGGCACACAAAAGGGGTTCTGGCTGGGCTGAATAAGATCGCCCTGGTTTGCTGCCGTGGAAATCGGCGTGCAAGGCTGACCGGACTTCGATCTTCCGGAGACGAAGTATGTGCCACGTGAACAGTGCCGGAGTCGAAAGAGCCGGCAGGCGGACACTGCGAACAGCGTGCCCCTGACGCTCTTTTGATACCGCTGGCAGCTTGCGCCCGCGTTCTGACATCACCTGGGCAACCGCAGGCGTGCATGCCGAGCGGCTTGCCCAGATGAGTCTTGCGGACCCCCTCTGCCGACAGGGACGCGGCCCCCTGGCCCCTTGCCTGTCGCACAAGCCTGCCGCCACCCGGCACAAGGCTGGCGCGCCCCATTTCAACGGCCGGCACCAAAGAACCGGCCCACCACGGAAGGACACCGCATGCCACGCTCGAAGCGACACCATGTCATAGCACTGGCGGCTGCCACAGTTTTCCTGAGCGGACTCTCCGCACCAGCCGCATTTGCCGACACCTCTCCTCCGCAGGCACCGGTCACCAGCGCTGCTGCTGACCTGCAGCTTGACAATGTGCGCTGGACCCCGATGTCGACTATCAGCGGCTCCACGACGTGGCTGCTCCGCCTGGACAGCGACCCTGGTGTCGAGCCCGGAGGACGCTACTTCCTTTGGAACCCCGACACCTCCGAGCACGCCGGGAAGTTCGCGGTCGGCGACGATGTACAGGTGTCGACTGTCGGCACCTGGCAAGCCGCAATGTTCCGGCCCGACTACACCGCTCACCGCATCGAAGTCCGATACGGCGACCCCAGCACCCCTGAAGCGGGACGAGTGGTCGCCACCGTCACGCACATCTAAACTCGCCGCCATCGGTTGACGAGTCACTCCCGCCCTTGCCTCCCGCGAGGGCGGGACTTTTCCTCACCCACCCTGCCGTCGGGGTGTCGCACCGTCTGGGCCCCGAGATGCCGGTGCCGGGGGATCGGGGTTTCGACGGCAAGGACTTCCTCGCCGCCGTGCACGCCACCGGCGCACGGTCCCGGGCCGCATCTCCCGGCGCCTGCGGCCACCGGTCCTCCAGCCACTCGACGACTCGTCCCATCTCTCGGCCATCGGCGGCGTCCCGGCGCGCATCATCGAAGCCCGGGTGAGCCTCACCTGCGCCGACGCCGACTTCGAGGGCTCCTACCGTCCGGCAACCACGCCCGGATGGATGGTGTCCCTCGTCGTGGTGTTGCGGATCAGCGGCTGGGAGTGCGCGGGCGTCTGCCCGGGGCGCACTTCCACGGGTGAGTGCCGCTCCCTGAACAGGGGGTGGGCCACCGCGTAACTCTTCTTGGTGAACAGCCAGTTCAACCACGAGGAGTACACGATGGCCCTGTCCCAGTCTGAGCTGATACGGCTGCTTGAGTCACTACGCTCGACCGACGGAATCGAGTTCATCCGCACCATCGCCGAGCGGATGGTGCAGGAGCTGATCGAGGCCGAGGCGAGTGCCCATATCGGTGCGGAGTGGAACGAGCACACGCCGACGCGGACCACCATCCGCAACGGGCACCGCGAGAAGGTGCTGACCACGCTGGCCGGCGACCTGAACCTGGAGATCCCCAAGGTCCGCACCGGCAGTTTCTTCCCGTCACTGCTGGAACGGCGGCGCCGGATCGACCAGGCCCTCTATGCCGTGATCATGGAGGCATACGTGCACGGTGTGTCCACCCGCAGCGTGGATGACCTGGTCAAAGCCCTGGGTGGGGACAGCGGCATCTCGAAGTCGGAGGTCTCACGGATCTGCGCGGCGCTGGACGAACCGCTGACCGCGTTCCGCACCCGCCCACTCGACCATGTCCGCTTCCCCTACGTCTACCTGGATGCCACGTACTGCAAGGGGCGGGTCAACCACCAGATTGTCTCCCGGGCCGTCGTGGTGGCCACCGGCATCACCGAGGACGGCAACCGCGAGGTCCTGGGCCTGATGGCCGGAGACAGCGAGAGCGAGGCGTTCTGGAAGGAGTTCCTGCGCTCCCTGCGTGAACGCGGACTGTCCGGGGTCCGCCTCGTCGTCACCGACCAGCACTCGGGTCTGGTCGCCGCGGTCCGCAAGGTGATGCTGGGCGCCGCCTGGCAGCGGTGCAGGGTTCATTTCCTGCGCAACGTCTTCGGCGTGATCGACCGGGACTCCGGTGAAATGGTTGCCGCGACGATCCGCACGATCTTCACCCAGCCCACTGCCGGCCTCGTGCGCACCCAGCTCGACACCGTCGCGGACATGCTCGGCACCCAGTTCCCCAAGGTCAAAGCCATGCTCCTCGACGCGAAGGAAGACCTGACAGCATTCGCGGACTTCCCACCGAGGCACTGGAAGAAGATCCAGTCGACCAACCCGCTGGAGCGGATCAACCGGGAGATCAAGCGCCGCACCGACGTCGTCCAGGTCTTCCCCAACGACGACGCGCTCTTGCGGCTCGTCACCGCCGTGCTGTTCGAGATGCACGACGAATGGATCGCCTTCCCCCGCCGCTACCTCCCCGAAGGCAGCATGGACGAGCTCTACTCCGAACGCCCCGAAAGCGCCCCCGCACTACCCAACACCCCGAACACGCCCACCAGTTGATCGGCAACACCACGACGGGGGACACCATCCCCGGATGCCCGCCGTTACCCCGCCGGCCGTCTCGTGCGTCTTTGCCATGAGCGGTCTACTACGACGCCTTGCCTCACACCATCCTGCAGGGACGTGCCCTGCGCTCGCGCGACCCGGCCGGCGTCGAGCAGGAGATTGTGGGCCCTGCTCACCTCTTCTACCGGCTCCTGCGCCGCACCGTGGTCGAGGCGGCGGAGTCCGTGCCGGGCACCGCTCCCGACCGCTCCCGGCTTCACCATCGCCCCCCAAACCGCGCGTGACCTGCTGGGTATGTGCGCAAGGAGTCTTCGCAGGGCATCGGGGAGATCGGCCGCCGAGTCGTCGCCCCTGGCGCCTGCACGGCGAACCCGCGTCAGCACCCGCAAAGTGAAGTCACCCGTCTCCCGTCACGCAGCGCAGACCGTCAAAACAGTCCGCACGGGCCGCTGCACAGCCATCACCCGGATGACGAAACCACGTGCGGGACCTGCGGAAACGCTAACCACCGGCCTGGGGGAAACTCCAGCAGGTTGGAGAGCGCTGAGCTCACTGGCGTTGTGCCGGTCCGGTTGTGGGCAACTCCTGCGTACGACATTCCCGACGTTGCCGCAGTCGATCGCCCCGACCATTGCAGCAAGTAATGTAAGCGGCACAGAACGTAGCAGATGGGAAGAATGTGAACTCTCCCGACATCTCCGTGGTCGTGACCGTCTACAACGACGCCAAGCGATTGCCCGCCGCTGTCGCCTCCGTCGTCGCGCAAACCTACCGAGGTGTGGAGGTCTTGATCGTCGACGACCACAGCACTGACGGCTCGTGGGAGACGGCACAATCCCTTGCTGCCGGCCGGCCTGACCGCATCCGCGCCTATCGCCTGCCGGAGAACAGCGGCGGCTGCGGCGCGCCGCGCAACCGGGGTCTCGAGGCAGCGCGCGGCCGATACGTGATGTTCCTCGACAGTGATGACACGCTGCACCGCGACGCCTGCCGCAACATGGTGGATGCTGCTGAGCAGAGCGACGCCGACATCGTCTCGGGCATGTGCGTACGGGTCCATGTCGACTCCAGAGACGGCAAACGTGTCGAGTGGCACCCGTGGCTGTACTCCCAGACCCGCACCCTCGAGTCCATCGCCGAGCTTCCTGGCCTTCTGGCGTTCGATACGTTGTCCACCAACAAGTGCTACCGCCGCGACTTCCTTCGTGAATGGGACCTGACCTTCCTGGCCGGCCTGCCCTACGAGGACTTGCTCTTCACCGCCCAGGCTTATGTCGCTGCGCGGCGCATCACCCTCATCCCCAACCATGTCTACTCCTGGAACGTGTACGACAAGACGACGACAAGGTCCATCTCAAGCCGGCGCCACGAGATCACGAACTTCGCGCACCGCATGGAGATCCACCGTCGGGTGGACGAACTGCTGGCCGAGTACGGCATGACGGACCTCCGCTTCCACAAAGACGTGAAGTTCCTCAAGCACGACCTCGTCCTCCACCTGCAGGATCTGCCGTTGCTGGATGCCGAAAACCGGCACAGAATCGCCGATCTGGCCCGCCCCTACCTCGCCGCCCTGCACCCCGACGCTTACGCCGAGGCGCAGCCCCTCCAGGCGATCTGCGCCTACCTGATGGCCCGTGGGGACATGCGAAACCTTCTGCCGGCGGCGGACTCGCTCACCAACCCGGGCAAACTCTCCTCGCCGCTGAACGAGCGGGACGGCCGCATCTACTGGTGCGCCGAACACCTCGACGATCCCGCAGGCCGCCGCATTCTCGACGTCACCGATTCCGGCTGGCCCGTCCGCCCCCTCCGGCAGCTCTTCCTCCGCAACGAACTCACCCACTACGAAGACGACGGACGGGGTGCTGTCTCGCTTGCCGGTAGCATCGTGAACCCGCTGGGTCGCATCAAAAGCGACTCGCGCATTCGAGCCCAGCTGGAGTTCCGCGCCCGGCGCCGATCGCCGAAGGCCTTCCGGTTCCCCCTCACCTCACTGCGCCGCACCGAGCAGTCCCTTGAATGGCAGGCGCAGGTGCACCTCGCCAAACAGCTGCGTCCCCTCGGCGTCATCGACACGGTCTGGGACGTACGACTCCTGCTCGACGTCGACGGCGTACCGCTGCGCACCCGGCTTTCGGCGACCAGCGCCCAGCTCAGCGACGCCTCGCCGCTGCATGTGCGGCCCCGGCTGACCCGGCTTGTCGCCGACCGCCTGGAACCGAGCGTCTCGCGCCGAGGCCACCTCTCCTTTGTCCTGACCGCGCACGGCCCTGCCGCTCGGCACTCGAGCGAGATGGTGCGCTTGGCCATCGCGGGCCCGGCCGGTTCCCTGATCAAGGACGCGGTACGCAAAGGCCGCCGGGCCAAGCAACGGCTCAACTCCGGCGACACGAAGATCCGCGTGTATCACAAGGTCTTGTGCCGCCTGCCGATCCGTAAGGGGCTTGTCGTCTTCGAAAGCAACCTCGGCAAGCACTACAGCGACAGCCCCCGTGCCCTGTACGAGGAGATGCGCCGTCAAGGCGTTGCCTTCCGGCCCGTATGGTCCCATGCGGAAAGCCGACCCGAAGGCTTCCCCGCTGATGCAACCTTGGTACGGCGCTGGAGCTGGCGGCACCTGCGGGCCCTCGCACAGGCAGACTTCTGGATCGACAACCAGGGCATGCCGCTCAAGCTCGCCAAACGGCCCGGCACCACCTACATCCAGACCTGGCACGGCTCGGCCCTGAAACGAATGGGATTCGACGAGCCGACCTACCGGGCCCGCAGCCAGGCGGCACGCGCTCACTACCAGCGGGCACTGAACCGATTCGACCACTTCCTCATCCGCTCCGAGCATGATGTCCGCACCCTTGCCAAGGCCTTCCATCTCCGCGACGAGACCCTCATCAAGAGCGGCTACCCCCGCAACGACGCGCTCGTGGCCGCACGCGAGGAGGAGCGCCGAACCGGCAGACGACACCGCGGGCCGCTGGCGCAGGCGTTGGGTATCCCAGACGACAAGGATGTACTGCTGTACGCACCCACGTTCCGGGCCACGTTCGGCGGCCAGGTGCGCGACTTCGCATTGCCCTTCGATGCGGAAGCGTTCGCCGAACGCTTCGGGGGCCGTTACACCTTGCTCGTGCGCGCCCACTACCTCAGCCGTGTCGTACTGCCGCCTTCCGTAGGCGACATCGTCATCGACGTCACCTCCCACCACGACGTCACCCAGCTGATGTTGCTCGCCGATACTCTGATCACTGACTACTCGTCAGTGATGTTTGACTACGCCCTCCTGGACCGGCCCATGGTCTTTTACGCGCACGACTGGGAGGAGTATGCGAGCGCTGAACGCGGCACCTACTTCGACCTGCGGTCCAAGGCGCCCGGACCGGTCACCTTCACCGAGGATGAGTTTTTCAACGCGATCGACGCATTGAAGGACGCGGGAGAAGCCGACGCCGACACCCGGGCCCGCTTCGTGGCCGAATTCGGCGAGTACGAGCACGGCGACGCTGCCCGCATCATCATCGGCTCCTTTTTCAACCGCGGAGGCTCTCAGTGACCACGGCCCCCACGACACTCCACAGCACCGCACCCTCGATGGCCGAACCACGGGACATCTTTCTTGTGAGCAACAGCGTCGACGAACTCGGCGGTGCGACCACCTGGACGCACCAGATGGCTCGGCTCTTCACCGAACGCGGTCACCATGTCCACGTCATCGGTATCACCATGGCCGAAGTGCCGCAAAACCTCGGAGGCCAACCCACCTACCCCATCACCACCCTGTACGACACGGCCCCACGCAAGAGAACGAAGCGGCACGGCACGCGCGGTCGACTCGACCCTGTCCACACATACCGGGTGCGGGCCCACGAGGCAGACATGCGCAAGCACGCCTCTCGGCTCACAAAACTCTTCGCCGACGCCCTTCCCGGCGGTGTCATCATCGTCACCCAGGTGTGGGCCATGGAATGGGTCGCCCTCGCCGACACACACGGGATGACGGTCATCGGCATGAGCCTTGAGTCCTACGCCTACTCCCGCGCCTCGACCCGCTACGGCCGAGTCAAACGCCACTTCGCCGACGTCGACCGGCTCTACCTCCTCACCAGAGAGGATGCCGACCGCTGGATCCGGGACGGCATGAACAACGCGTCCTTCATGCCAAACGCCTTGCTCTCCTTCCCCAGCGAGCCCTCCCCACGCACCCAACCGGTAGTCGTGTCGGCGGGGCGACTCACTGACCAGAAGGGCATTGACATGCTCCTGGACACCTGGGCGGCGACAGCGCCACATCACCCCAACTGGCGACTCAAGATTTACGGCGACGGAGAGGACAAGGCAGAGCTGAAAGCTCAGTGCACCATGCTGGGACTCGACGACAGCATCGAGTGGTGCGGCCGCACTCACGACATCTACAGCGCACTGCGCGGCGCTTCCGTCTTCGTGCGATCGTCGCGAGGCGAAGGATTCCCACTGGCGTTGACGGAAGCCATGGCCGCGGGCGTGCCCTGCGCCGCGTTCGATTGCGCCCCCGGAGTCCACGAAATCATCCGCCACGGCGAGGACGGGCTGCTCGCCCAGACCGGCAACACCCACGAACTGTCCCGATGCCTGGATGCATTGATGTCCAACGCCGAGCTGCGTAACCGACTGGGTGACGCCGCGCGCGACAATATCCGTCGGTACACCCCCGACGAGATCACCCGCCGGTGGGAAAAGGAATTCACCTTCCTTGAACGGTGATCCAGTGCCAGCGGCCGGTAGATATCTCCGTAGAGGTTCTGCTTAGCAATGTGCGGCCATCCGCCTATTGATCTTTAACCTCGATCTTGAGGGTTATTGAACCTTTCATCCTGCGTATTCGCAGGTGAGGAGGGTGTGGACTGCTGCGACCACTCTGCCGATGCGGTTGGTCGAGCATCGGGTACGTCGAGCATGGAAGGGTACGGAACCAACAGAGCATCCCCTTGGCGCCGGTGTCGAGTGAGATCAGCACCGCCAACGACAAGGGGCTCGGCCATGTCACCAACGACCCACCCGACCTGCCCTTTCACCCCTCAGTGACAGGTTGAAAGAGGCTCAAGTGGAGTCACCACGCCAACGACGAGGGGCTCTGCCACGTCACCACCACAGCCCATTTCACCCTGCAGCACAGGATGAAAGAGGTTCAGTCGGTATCCGACTCGGTTCCATCCGGCCATTCCGGATGAAAACCTGTTCCGTAGAGATCTGGATGACCGGCATCCGACGGATCCGGAGGAAGCTTCATGGCTGTCCACACGTCAAGAGCGATGGTTACTTCGTCGGTGCTGTCCTTTGTGTAACCCCTGTTTATTGCAATCTGCATGTGTTTCTGTGCCCAGTCCGGCGTGACCACCACCTTATCTGTCTCCGACAGATAAAAATTCCACTCGCGTGACTCGATGCACTTCGCAAAGCCTTCGGCGAGCCGGTTCCGGATTTGGCCGCCGACGATATCGAACTGTGCCAGGAACTCTTCAATGGTGAACGGCCCGAAGGTCTGCGGATTATTTCCACTGTTATCCAAGCACAGAACAGAAACCGTGAATTGACTCAGTAGTGCATTTGCTTCACCCAGGCGCTGATATCGGCTGGGAATGGTCTGCGTCGGCGCCGCCTCGGGTGTAGCGTACCAATTCTCGTTATTGTAGTCCTCGTTATCGGAGGAGCCGTACATGTCAACATACTCTTCTTCAGAGTTTTCCATCTCAAGGCCCTCCATTTAAGTGCTGGCTGCAACGCCGAGGTTAACGCTTGAGTCTTTGGTCAGCACTTCCTTTTGGGGGAGACGAAGGGGCAAACATCGCTTCCGTCTCCTGTACGGCATGCCACCGGGGCTTGTCCCGCGACGGATCCCTCCCCGCCCACACGTGGCCCCATAACCATTTCCTTAGGGGCTTCCCCTGGGGCAGCAGGTCCCGGGGGAGGGGCACAGTCGAAGGCGTGCGGCTGTCGGCCGCTGCCCCTGCCGCACGACCCTGTGAGAGATATGAATGGCCCAGCACCGCACTGCCATGCCCGCCCTCCCGGCCATTCGCCCCGGCGACAGCGCTGACCTTCCTGCACTGCGGGAGTTGATCAACCGTGCGCGGCTGCCCGGGGAACCTGCTCTGACAGCTGCATCGGCACAGCACCTGGCTGCCCCAGGACACTTTGAGATGTGCGCCGGCGTGGACCCGTCCGGCGCTGTCGTCGGGGCCGTGGCGCTGTCGCAGCGGGCCTTCGACGGCAGCGGGCTGATCCACTGGCTGCACGCCCAGGACGACGACCCCGGCGTCATATCGGCCCTGCTCTCCCACGCCTGCCAGACACTGGGCCCGCGGCGCCTGTATGCCTTCAGCGAGCCCGCGATCTGCGCCCTGGCGCTGGTGCCGGGACTGCCCGTCGGGCACCACCACCGGCTCGCAGACCTGCTCATGGGCGCCCGCTTCGTGCCGTACGCCCGCCAGCGCTATCTCCTTTTGGACGACCTCCTCCTCCCTGGGCGACCCGCCCGCCTGCCCGATGAGCCGCCCACCGACGTCACCCGGGTGCGCAGCCCGCACGGCTGGCGGCTGCGCATACGGCATGGTGCAGGCACGGCAGCCTCCGCCGTCGTCCTTGCCTGCCCGGATGACACAGCCCTGCTGTGGCAGCTCAGTGTCAGCCCGGGCCACCGCCGCCGCGGCATGGGAAGCCGCCTGCTGCGCGAATGCGTCGACCTGGCGATTACCCGCGATGCGCGCCGTGTAGCGGTGTACATCGACCACGACAATGCCGCGATGGACAGCTTCCTGCAGGCCCATGGCTTCTGCCATGTCGATACCCTGGTCGCCTACGAGCGCAGGCCGTAAAGACCGCTGCCCGAGGTCTGCTTGGGCCTCCTTGGCGACGGGCTGCAGAGCCGGCGCATCCGTGCCGTGGCTGAGGAGTTGACAGAGGACTTCGCGCGGTGGGCGCAGCTGGGCAGGCCAACTCATCACTCGTCGGCGCCTGATGGTCCACCTCTTCGGGCACCACGCTCGGTCACTTCACGCGCCAGTCTTTCCTCATCGGTGTACCGAGGTGCACCGCAGAGCGGCCGGGCCGCCCGGCTCTCATTTCTGACCGCAGGGAGGTGTGTGGTGCAGTACGTCGTCCCCGATCTCCTGTTGCAGGCAGCTCGCAAGAACCCGTGGGCTCTGGCTGTCGTCGAGGACGACCAGGCCCTCACCTACAGCGAACTCGCCGTGCTCGCCCGCAGATGTGCCGGCTTCCTGGCCGGACGAGCCCGCCCGGGCGATCGGGTGGCGCTCGTCCTGCCACCGGAGACCCGCAGCCTGGCCCTGTTCTTCGGCGCCCACATGGCTGGTCTGATCCCGGTCCTCATCCACGAACAGCTTCCCGCGCCCCGGGTCGGAGGCATCATCGAGCACGCCCAAGCCGTCCTCGCGGTCACCTCCCGCCACCGCCGCGCGCTCGTGCGCCGCTACTCTGCCGGCGGCAGATCCATAGTCACCGCGGATGCGGCTGCGGGACCGCCGCTGAGGGCAGTGCAGCGCGTCATCGGCCACGACCTGGCAGCACTTGTCTACCCCTCCGGCACCGAAGACCCCCTCAAGGGCGTCATGCTCAGCCATGACAACCTCCTGGCCGGCGCGTTCACGCTGTGTGACTGCCTGCGCCTGACGGGACGCGACCGCGTCCTGACATTGCCTGCGTGGAGCAGCCACTACGGTCTGAACCAGGTGCTCGCCACCTTCGCCGCCGGCGCCGCCGTCGTCATCCCCCGCTTCACTTCCGCCTCAAGCCTGTGCCATCTCCTCAAAACCGCCGAGGTCACCGGACTTGCCCTGCTGCCCTCCTTCTGGCCGGCCCTGACCGGCAGCCGCTCCCCGTTCCTGCGCGAGGCCTATCCCCGTCTGCGCTACCTCACCCACTCCGGGAAAGGTCTGCCGCCGGCCGCGCTCAAGGCGATGAGATCCGCCCATCCCAAGGTGGAGGTCTTCGCCCTGTACGGTCACCCCGAGACACTGCACACAACATGCCTGCAGCATCCTCTGATCGACACCAAGCCCCGCTCCATCGGCCGGCCCGTCCCCAACAGCGACGTCCTGGTCGTGGACGAGAACGGACGGCCCTGCCCGCCGGGCACCCGCGGCCAGTTCGTACACCGCGGGCCGACCATCGCCCAGGGATACTGGCGTGACCCGGAAGCCACCGCCGCTGTCTTCCGCCACCATCCCGCCGACACCGCACAAGGCGCGGCCGAGTTGGTCGTGTATTCGGGTGAGTACGGCTACGCCGACGCCGACGGCGATCTCCACCACACGGTCTGCCGCGTGGACCAGCCCGCAGCGACAGGCTGAACACCGCCCGCTGCCTGCGGCCGGAAAGGCGCAGGTGCGGCCAGACGCCTCCAAGCCGCCTTGCGGCGACGCGAGCTGCCCGGGGGTGCTGCGGGGCCGTCGAGCCGGCGGTGCATCGCTGCTGCCGGATCCGGCCTCGGTCCTGCTGTCCGACGCTCGCCCCGGGCGGGCCGGACAGGGCAGCGCAGAGGGGCGACGTTAAGGCCCCGGCCTCGCCTCAGCCGGATGCGAGGCTGGCGAAGACGATGAGGTTTTCCTTGTACTGGCCGGTTCGTGAATTGAGGCTGCCGGCACAGGTAATGACCCGCAGCTGCGGCGTGGCCGTGTTCGCATAGACTTGATCCGTTGGAAATTTATTCCTCGGATATTTCTTGACGCGGTCCACGGTGAACCGTGCCGTACTTTTATCCTTGCGCGTGACCAGAATGGAATCGCCCTTGTCGACGGCTTCCAGCCGGGAGAAGACCCCTTTGCCGTACCGCCCGACAGTGACATGGCCGAGAAGCACAGAGGGGCCCGTTTCGCCGGGAGTGGGCGAATTCTTGTACCAGCCGACCGGGTCGTTCTTCTGGATCGGAGGCACAGCGACCGTGCGGTCCTTGTTGAGGCCCAGCGAGATGATGCGGCTGCTGATCTTCGCATCGGGGATCTCGACGCGCAGGGGCACCGACGCCTTCATCGCTGATGCCTGAACAGACTGCCCCGGAACCGGAGCATCGGTGGTCCCGGGCGAAGACAGATCGGCACAGCCCGCCGTAGCAGCGCTCAGAGCAACAACCATCATGGCTGCCGCCGTGCGTGTTCCCAGCCATGCGGCAGACAGCCGCTGCCGGCCATGGCGGGTCGGCTGAGGGGAAGAGGCAAGGGTCATGTGCAGTCCTGAGGCCAGATGGCGGGCTGAGCGCCACGAGGAGCCGACGAAAAGGGGCAGGTGCCGGCGGCGACCGCGCAAAACAGTTGCCGCCGGCAGCCCGCCCGGGGCCGTCCAGCGCCCGACCTGGGAGGGGACCGGACAGGCGTGGACGGCCCCCGGGGAGGGGGGTATCAGCCACGCTAGGAGGAGCGTCGGCCCGCGTGCAGGAGCGGGGATGCCGCAGGAAGGGCCGTGAGCGCTGCCCGAAAGGGCCGAGGTGTCGGCACCCGCGGAGCAAATAACAACCTGCGGCCGAAAGAGGAACCCGCCGCCTGGCAGACATATCCCCGCCAAAAGCGGTCCGGCCGGCGCCCACACAGCCCACCGGCTTCACGGGTAACGCGGCCACGTTCCCGCCGCACCCGTCATACCCTTTCCGCCGGCTCCTGCCGCCCCGTCGTTCCGGGAAGCCGCCCGCCCCCCTCTCCGTACCCTGACAGTTGCCCGAAAAGCGTTTACACCACTTCTCGCTATTCCCAGCATGGAGAGGGACAGTTCCTTTCTGCCCAGGCCCTGTACTTGCGCTTTGCGGAAGAAGGAGGGCGGCATCGTGGGTGCGGGAAAACGTCTCGACCAAGAGGAGTGGCCAGTGGGATCCGCTGTCTGGCGCCGGTCCCGCGCACACGGGCGATCGAAGCGTCAACGCCCTGGTCCGCTGTCCGGCACAAGCCCCGACACCACGCCCTCCCTGCCATGAGAGGGCGCCGCATGCCCTGCGCACTCCAGTGCCCGAACCCACTGAGCCTGATGGGCGCGCTCCTTGCGGCGATCGCCGTCCTGCTGGTGGCGGCACCTGCACTCGGGGCGGTTCCGTCCGCAGCCGGCCTGCCGAGCAACCGGTCCGCCGCCGGCACGACGGGCGGTGCCGCCTCGACCTCTGTGCCGCTCCCGGTATCAGCCAACAGCTCACCGCCGCCCGCGCCGTCGCCGGGCTCGGCCACCCCCCAGTCCACCCCTCCGGCGCGCAAGCCCACCCCGCCGCCGGCGGCTGTCCCCACCTCTGCGGAGCCGTCGGCGGCCGCCCCTCCACCCTCCATGTCGTCCCCACCTCCGCAACCGGCTCCCGAGGGCGGGCCCGTGCCCCAGGCGCCCGCGCCTGCCTCGTATCCGGTCACACCCCTGGGCCTGATCAGCCGTGCCGAAGTCATCCAGCGCGCCGCGCAATGGGTCATCGAGGGCGTCCCCTACAGCCAGACCTCGTGGTGGACGAACACACTGGGCACCTACCGGCAGGACTGCTCGGGCTATGTGTCCATGGCCTGGCGCCTGGACCAGAGGGCCAACTACTGGACCGGCAACCTGGGCACCGTCGCCCACCCCATCCCAGCCACCGACCTGCAACCCGGAGACATCCTTCTCTCCTCCCCCCACACGGTGATCTTCGCAGGCTGGGACGAGGTCTCCCACCAGCGCTTCAGCCTCTACGAGCAGCCTCGTCCCGGACAGACGGCGCGCTACACACGCAACGCCGCCTACGCCCACTACGCCTCCCGCGGATTCGTGCCCTACCGCTACGACTTCATCTATGACCAGCTCGGGCCGGGCCCCGTGCTGCCGGCCGCCTGGCTGTCCTCGGCCGTTGCAGGCCTGCCCCTGCCGGCACCTCCCGCCTACCTGCCGCAGCACACGACCAGCGCCGCCCTGCCCGCCCCACTGCTGGGCTGGACGGACGGGGCCCTCAGCCCCACAGGATGGACAGCCGGCCCCGCCCCGGCCACTCCGCCCGGGCAGCTGCCGCCGACCCCCCGCCCTCAGCCACTGCCTGCCTCCCCGCTCACGGCAGCCCAAACGTTGCTCTACCTGTCGGCGGTCCTGCGCACTCTGGGGCGGGGGATTGTGCATGCTGCGCCGCCACAACCGCCCGCCGGTATCGCACCGACCGCGCCGTACCGTCCAGGACCGCGTGGATGCCCGGCAGGACATCGCACCCGCGCACGACACCACCGCATCCCATGTCCCTAGGAAGGACCACTAGGGCAGCCCCCTGGGGTGCCGGTGGGCACACGTCGCGCAGGCTATGCACATCGCGGACTACCGGAACTTTCTCCGGCACACCACTGCGGCTCAGCGAACCGTTCAGGTATCCATCGGGTCCCCGCCGGAGAAGGACAGCCCAGAACACCTGGCGCCATCCCGACCATCCAACGGCAGGGCTCCGCACTACCCGCCTCCGGGGAGGTCGACCGATCCATGCCCACGCGCATCCCAGTCTACGTACACGCTGAGGACCCCATATCCGAAGCAGGCTTGGAAGCCACACTCAAGAGCCGCCCTGAAGTGCTCCTGGTCGACGAGGAACACATCGATGACAACGCGGTCGTCATCGAGGCGGCCGAGGGCCTGGACGAGGCCACCATGCGCACCCTGCGCAGCCTGAGCCGCAAAGGCTGCCGGCGCATCGTCCTGGTCATCGGCACACTCGACGAGAGCGGTCTGATGTCCGTGATCGAGATCGGAGTATGTGCCGTCGTCCGCCGCTCGGAGGCCACCGCACCGCGCCTGGCACAACTCATCGTGAGCGCCGCCGCGGGAGAAGGAGTCCTGCCACCCGACCTGCTAGGACGTCTGCTGCTGCAGGTCGGACGCCTGCAACGCCAGGTTCTGACCCCCATGGACCTTCACCTGAACGGCCTGTCCGACCGCGAGACGCGCATCCTGCGCCTCGTCGCAGACGGCTACGACACGCGAGAGATCGCCGCCCAGCTGTGCTACTCCGAACGCACCGTCAAGAACGTCCTGCACGACATCACCAGCCGATTCCAACTCAAGAACCGCTCGCAAGCAGTGGCCTACGCACTGCGCGAGGGCCTCATCTGACAAGGCGTTCACGCACTGAGCCCTTTCAGCTCGGCCACTGACGGGCGATGGGAGGGAGTGTCTAATCATCGGCGGATCCGGTGATCAAGGAGACGCTTCCCTGATGAGCGAGACCAATTGGTCGCGATGCCGGTCGGCCGAGCCCGCAGTGATGGGCCGCAGCTGACCGGGGAGGGCGGGCTGCAGCAGCCGACCAAGCGGGTCCCGGAGTCCGCCCCGGAGGGCGAGATCACCGGCCACGTCGGCTGCGACAAGCCCGACGCGACGGGCAGCGGCAACAGCCGCAACGGCACCCGGACGAAGACCGTGCTCACCGACGTCGGCCCAGTCGGGGTGAAGGTGCCGCGGGATGCGGCCGGCACGTTCGACAGCACTGGGTGATCGACCTCGACATCCAGAAGTCCTTCGACAACGTCTGGAACCTTTCTTCGCGCTCAGGCTGTCTCATGAGACAGAAGCAAGGCGCTGTCTGCCGAGGGTTGTGTGCCCATCCAGGACTTGGCGCTGACAACTTTCGAGACCGGCTTGTGAGTCACCCGCATCTGGCAGGGTCACGTCGGCAGTGATCGCAAAGCGTTCTGATCCAGGTGCCATGTGGATCCCCGTGGAAGCGGGTGCATCCCAGGACGCCAGCCGGGCCCGACGACGGACAGACGGTCGGGAATCTGCTGCTCGAAGGCCGTGGTGCGGGACGAAGGTGCGCTCATGGGATCAGGGTCCCCCGCACCACTGACAATCCGGCTTTTGGATGGACGACGACGGCCGACACCTCTGAATGCGGCTGTCGGCCGTCGATGCGGTCGCGGATCGCAGTGTGATGGCTGAAGTTCTGTCCCTTCAGCCCCTGAGTCCCTGCAGACCTGTCGGTCTGTCACCAATCTGCGGTTGGCCAGGGTTCGGTGAGTGGGAGCTGGCCGTTCATCACGGCGTCGCTGTCGGCGTCTAGGAGGGCTGTGGCAATGCGGTCGCGGAGCTTCGGGTCGGTGATCTCGTCGATGGTGCGCCAGGCGGCGTCGGAGACTCCTTCGGTCTGCAGTTCGCCGATGTCGGCGGTGGTGCGGAAGAGGAATCGGAAGTCGAAGTGCTGGTGGGCGGGCTCGTCCTTGGCCGGGTTGGCGTCGATGGGGTGGACATCGACGTGCAGCGGGACCTCGCCGAGTGGGGTGACGACGTGGGGCGGGATGCCAGTCTCCTCGGTGAGTTCGCGACCGGCGGCCTGCAGGAGCGTCTCGTCGGAGGGCTCCAGGTGGCCTCCTGGCAGCAACCACAGCTTTGTGACGTTGTGGTGGATGTGCAGGATGCGGCCGTCGGGGCCGACGAGGATCGCCCCGGCGGTGGCGTGTCCGGGGGACGTTTTGCGGCTGGTGAGGTCGTCGCTGTCGTCGAGGAGGCCGCGGATGACGTCGATCTCGCGTTTGTCCTCGGGGTGCTGGTCGAGGTAGGCGGTGAGGGTGGTGCGGATGTGGTTGGCCGTGACGGGCATGTTGATCACCTGTTGAAGTAGGAGAGCCAGGTCGCCGCGATGGCTTCACGGTCGGGTGCGGGGACCTCATGGATGCCGGGGGCGAGGTCTTCGCGGGTGAGCATCCTGATCGCGGCGAGGATCTCGGCCTGGATCAGGAAGATGAACGGCCCAGCGCTGGCGCCGTGGATGAAGTTGACGGCGTTGCCGTCGTTCGCCAGATAGAAGCAGTGGCCGGTAGTCCGGTAGCGGGTGACGTGGTCGCCGACGATCGTGCGGGTGTAGACGTCGGGGAGTTCGGCGAGGTCGAGTTCGTCCTCGCTGGAGGTGACGGTGGCGACGTAGGCGCCGTTGCGCAGGTGGGAGAAGTCCTCGCCGCGCAGGGAATCGCGCCGGTCGCGCAGAGCACCAGGCTGGCGCCGGTCAGGGCGGTCTCGCGGTCGCGGGCGACGGTGAAGCCCTGGGACAGGGCCTGAGTGCGGCGGACGGGGTCGATGTCGAAGACGGTGACCTGCACTCCTTTGGCCTGCAGGAGCCGGGCGATGGAGGAGCCGAGCTTGCCGAAGCCGATCACGAGGGCGGGCCGTCCGTGGAGGATGTCGCCGCGGCCGCGCATGACGGCCTCGGTCGAGAAGACCACGGACTGTCCGACGAGGAAGGCGATGCTCCGTGAGGGGGTCGGTAGCCAGCACGTCGGCCCGCCATCGGCCGTCGGGCCTGCGTACTTCGAGTTCGGCGTGCGCGCCAGCGTCGCGTGCGGCGTTCGCCAGTTCCAGCTTGAGCAGGTGGTGGGCGACGGACTCCAGGGCGAGTGCGCAAGTGGGGGTGCCCGGGGCGTGGGCGAAGAACCGTAACCCCGCGCGGGAGGTCTTCGCGTACATCGCGTGTTCCGCACTCGTCGCACGTCAGCGGCGCGGACGGGCGCACCTTCCACACCGCATCCCAGACGCGTCCGCAGCCGAGATCGGGCAGATGCGCGAAGACGGTCCCCCACTGCGCGTGTACAGCCCTGAACGCCATCGGCCCCCTGCTTCATCAGCGAGGAGCCCAGTGTGGCGCGGGCCACTGACATCGCATCAGGCTGCATGAAGGCGGACCGGCCATCCGCGCCCGACGGGCGTCGTACGGTGGTGCGATGTTTGCCAGCTACTACCGGACCAAGGGCGGTGCCCCGATGCTCGGAGTGCCCGCCGGGGAGCCGGGCCCCTTCGGTACGTACGAGGAAGAGGACCCGGCGTCGGCGGAGGTAGACCGGAGCGGGCCCGTCACGGATTTGTCCTCCCGCCCCGGAGATCAGTCCGGCTGACGCTACAGCGCGGCACCGCGCGGCGGTCAGTTGGGGCGGGAGGCGAGGAAGAGGCGGGCGCGCTCGTCGAGCTCGGCGGCGCACGGCACGCCGCGCGAGCGGTACGGGCGCAGGTCCCCGCGCAGCGAGCGGACCGCTTTGAGGGTGCGGGTGGACTTCACCCCGGCCATGGCGTCGATGGCCCGGTCCCAGGTGGCGCACGCCTGCTCGATGCCGCCCTGCTTGGCCTGCTGCTCGGCCTGGGCGACGAGGTCGAGCGCGATGATCCGTGCGTACGTTGCCCCGGGCCGGCTCGCGGCGGCGGTCGCGTAGCTCCGTGCAGAGTTGCCGCGGTCGCCGAGCGTCTCGAACACCTTCGCCGTACGGGAGTGGACGGTGGCTGCGGGCGGCCCCCAGACCAGCGCCCAGAACGGCACCTCGTCCCCGGTCGCCGCTCCGGCCGCGAGCGCGGCGTGGGCGCGGTCGACGTCGGCAAGCGCGGCCTGACGCTGGCCGGTCTTGGCGAGCGCGTGCGCGTGGGTGACGGCGAACAGCGCCTCGACCTGCGAGTCCACCCGTCCCTTGGCCCTGGCCCAGCCGGTCTCGGCCAGGGCCAGGCAGTGCTCGGGCCGGTGCAGCTTCATGCCCTGCTGCGACATGGTTCGCATCACGAACCCGTCCTGACCTGGGATTCCGGACTCCCGGGCGAGCCCCAGCGACTGCATGTAGTACCGCTGGGCGAGGCCCTGCTCACCGCTGTCGTACGCCTTCCACCCACAGAGGTGGGCCGCGGCGGAGGCGACGGACAGCGCCTCGGCGCGGGCTTCCTCGCTGCTGAAGCGGGCCCGGCAGAGGTCGCGGACGTCGGTGATCAGGTATTGCACGAACGCCGAGCGGCCGTGCTGGCCGCCGTGGCGCTCATCCATGTCCATGAAGAGCTTCACCATGTCGCGCACGGCCGTGACGTCGGCGTGCCCGGCGAGCGCGCCGCCGCTGACGGTGCGGGTGCGGGCGGCGGCTTCCTGGACAGACTCCAGCGGGAGGACGGAGGCAGCCATGGAGAAGGCGGAGGCGGCAAGGAAACGGCGTCGGTTCACGTCTGCGCTCCCGATGGCGGTCAGCGTCTCGATGGGGTCGAAGTCCAGCGTCAGCCCGATGCTTTCATCCTCGCCGCCGATGGGGGAACCGAGTCCGAGGTCTTCGCGGGTGATCCGGCGGCCCAGGCGCCGGGAGAGCGCCTCGGCCAGGTATCCGGGGGTCGCCCCCTCCGGCACGGCGCCGAGTGTCCAGTGGTGGACGGCCGACTTGTTGGTCCCCAGCCGCTGGCCGCTCTCCGACGCGACGGCCTTCACGGCGCGCGCGACGCCGTCGTACGGCAGGCCGGATTCGTCGATCAGCTTCTTGAGCTGGTGGTTCGCCGTGCGCTGGGTCATGGGGTCCCCGCCCTCGTATACCCGATATACGGCTCCGCGTGCTCCGTACGCTACCCGCCAACTCCCTTGCCCAGTTCACTGATTGACGAAGCCCGATGACGTTCCGTCAACGGGATGGGTCGAGTGGAAGGGGACCGTGATGAAGGACCAGACGCGTCCGTGGGAGTCCGTGTTCGCCGGGCCGGAGATCACCGCCGTACCCAGTGACACCGCGCGCTTTGAGGAGAAGCCGCAGGAGAGCTCGGACCAGGGTCGGTTCGAGGACTGATCCACCGGCACCACGAGCACCACCGGGGCCCGCGCTCGGCCGAGAGCCGCGCGGGCCCCGTCGCTTGCCCACCGGAGGAACGAAGGGAGTCAGGGGATGCTGACATGCACGGTCGATCTGCGGACGGCCTCGGGGCCGTGGCAGTGGTGTGAGCAGGGCGAAGGCTGCTGGGTACGGGGAGAGGACCGCATCCGCCCGCTGGCCAATCTGGCGCTGGAGGCGCGGGCGGTCACCGACGGCACCACCACGCTGATGGTGGTACGCGAGCGGGCTGCCGGCCGTGCCTCCCTGCTGCGGTCCATGGCGCCGGTGCGGGTCGACGCCGCGGTGTACGCCCGCGCCATAGAGGAGTGCCGCCAGTGGCCGCTCCAGTCCGTATGGGTCGAGGCGGGCCCGGACGGGCTGCGGCTGGAGACCGGGCTTGGCGGGGTGTGCCCGCTCTACCTCGCGTACGAGAACGGGCGGCTGGCCGGGTCGTGGCAGCTGATGGACCTGTCCGCCCACCAGGCCCCGGGACGGCTGGGAGGTGATGCGGCTGGTGACCGGGCATCCCCGCTACGGGCACGACACGTTGTTCACCAGCATCAAGCGGCTGTCCGAACGCTCGTCGGCGTACGCGGACGCCGAGGGCCTGCGCTTGGTCTACCCGGCCGCGGCCGAGCACGCCCAGTCCTCCGCACTCGTCGAGGGCACCGACGGCCCGGCTCTGGTGGGAGCGTTCGAGGCGCTCGTCGACCACATCTACGCCCGCCGCCCCCTCACCGCGGCACAGACCGCGGCGCAGCTGTCGGGCGGGAAGGACTCCACCAACCTCGCCGTCTCCCTCGCGCTCGCGCACCCGGGCCTGATCACGCCGTGCGCGCTGCTGATCGGCGGCGAGGCGGGGCCGCAGCAGATCGCGCGGCGCCGCATGGTCATCGACCACACCGGCTTCGCCCCGGACATCACGGTGCCCGCGACCGACCACCCGCCGCTCGCCCCGGGCGGGCTGCGCCGGGCCTGCCCCGAGGCGATCAGTCCGCTGGACGAGCCGCACCTGGAGGCCGCCGACGCGCTCGCCCAGGCGTTGATGGCGCGCGGCATCACCACGGTGGTGGCCGGGTTCGGCGGCGACGAAGTCGCCCGCGTCCGCCGCCCCGACGGCGGCCCCGTCCGTACGCCGGAGGCGCCGGCCTGGTGCGGCGAACGGGTCCGCGACCTGCTCGGCGAGGTGAACACCGGGATCTCCCCAGCCACCGTGGCGCCGGAGACCGCGCTGGTCGCCCTGGAGGTCGCCACCCCGCTCCTTGCGCGCCGGGGCCTGTGGACCCTCGCCCCGTTCACCGACCCCGACCTGGTCCGCTTCGGCCAGCGCCTCCCACTGGAGTGGAAGCGCGACAAGAAGCTGCTGACCGAACGCTTCGCCGCCCGTGGCCTCCCCGACGCCGTCGTGCACCCGGTGATGCGGGAGAACTTCGGTCACCTGATGAACCGGGCCGTGCACGAGTACAGCAGCGGCCTGCTCCGCGGCTGGGGCAAGGACCTGCACCTGGTCGAGCAGGGATTCCTTGATGCGGCCGTGCTCTCGGAGACCGTCGAGCGGGCGGCCCTCGGCCCCGATGAGGCGGCGCCGTACCGCACCGGGCTGTTCCTGATCACAGCCGTCGAGCTGGCTCTGCGGGCCCTGTAGACGCAGCGTCCACCACGCAGGCGAGTTCGGCTCAAAAGGCTCCGGCCGTCCCGGCGGACGCACCAGGATGGGGCGGGTGACACAGTCCTCGCCCGCCCCGAAATCCTCCGGCTCCCCGCAGCAGGTCGGCTACCAGAGCGACCCGCACTTCGAGGACATCGCGAACGCCTCCTGGTGGCGGATGGCCGCCCGGCTGCCCCGTACGCTCGCCGCCGCGGCCCGCCTCGGCTGGGCCGCCGACAGAGCGGCGATGCTCTGGCTCGGTCTGTGCCAGCTGGTCGTCGCAGTCTCCTCGGCCGTCGCGCTCGGAGCGCTGCCCGGCGCGATGAACCACCTCTTCGCCGGCGGCCAGGTCGCCGACCGGGTGAGCGCGGCCACCCCCGCGCTGATCGTGGTCGCCGTGGCAACCGGCGTACGGGCCGGGGCCGACGCGCTCGCCGTGTACGCCTCTGCCCGCCTGTCGCCGGAGGTCGCGACCGAGGCGGACCTCCAGATCCTGGCTGCTGCCCCGGAGGTGGAGCTGGAGGCGTACGACCGGCCCGGCTTCACCGACCGGCTCCAGGCCGCTGGAAAGGGCGCCGAGGCGACGGAGAACCTGATCGGCGACGCTCAGGCCCTGGTCTCCGCGCTCGCCCAGCTCGTCGCCGCGGCCTCGGTTCTGACGGTCCTGCACCCTCTGCTTCTGCCTCTTCTGGTGCTGGCCGTGGTGCCCAAGGGCGCGGCGGCGATCACCACCGCGAGGATTCAGCACCGGGCGGACTACCAGAACATCTCGGACAACCACCTGCGCTACCTGCTGCGGTACTACTCCACCGACCGTCGCACCGCCGCCGAGGTCCGCGCCACCACCATGGCCGGCTTCCTTCAGTCCTGGTACCGCCAGATCACCGACCGGATCAAGGCCACCCACCGTGCGGCAGCACCGAGGGTCCTGCGGGTCACGCTGCTCGGCTCGGCCGTCAGCGGGCTGATGCTCGGCACGACTTGGGTCACGCTCGGCTGGCTGGCGGCCACTGGTCGGATGGACCTGGCCATCGCGGCGACTGCCTTCATCGCGGTGCGCACCTCCACCGGCGCCTTGACCTCGCTGGTCATGGCCGCCGCCCGACTGTTCCGTACGTCGCTGTATCTGGACGACTGGCAGGTGTTTCTGCGCCGGGCGAAGGCCCTGCGCGCCGTACGTGGCACCGAGGTGATCCCGGCCGGGGCGCCTGCCGTGATCGAGGCGAAGGACGTCACGTACGCCTATCCCGGCGCCGACGCCCCGGCGGTCGACGGCGTCTCTCTGACCCTGCGGCGGGGCGAGTTGATCGCGCTGGTCGGGGAGAACGGCAGCGGCAAGACCACGCTGTCCGCCCTGCTGACCGGGTTGCGCGTGGCGAACGGCGGCGGCACGGTGACCTGGGACGGCACCGACCTCGCCGGGGCCGACCCGCACAGCGTGTGGTCCCGCGTCGGCCTGGTGCCGCAGGACTACACCCGCTGGCCGATGGACCTGCGCGCCAACATCCACCTCGGCCAGCCCCGCACCGCCGACGACGCCCTGCTGCTGGACGCGGCGAAGGCGGCTGGCGCGGACAGCGTCATCGCCAAGGTCCCGTACGGGCTCGACACCCTGGTCGCCAGCTCGAACTGGGGCGGCACCGACCTGTCCGGCGGGCAGTGGCAGCGCATCGCGGTCGCGCGAGCGTTCTACAGGGATGCCGCGATGCTGATGCTGGACGAGCCGACGTCCGCGATGGACCCGCGCGCCGAGCACCTGGTGATCCGCCGGTTCAAGGAGCTCGCCGTGGGCAAGGCCGCCGTGTTCGTCACGCACAACCTGGAGAACGCCCGGATCGCGGACCGCATCATCGTCCTCGATCAGGGGCGCGTCGCGGAGTCCGACACGTTCGAGGCGCTCCTGGACGCGGGCGGAATCTTTGCTGAGCTGTACAAACTCTCCCAAGACCGGTGAGCAATCCGGCTAGGGTGATTCAACCGTCGGCCCCGGTGCTGCCCTCCCCCCGTGGGACAGCACCGGGGCCGATCCGGCTTCCGGAGGCGTCCACTCGTCCCCACTGCCGTCGTCGTCCTCGTCGAGCTCGAGGGCGTCCGGGTCACGCAGCGGGCGCAGGCCCTCGCGCGGGGTGGAGGGGGTGAAGCTGTAGCGGCCCAGGACATTGAGGTTCTTGAACTTCAGCGGGGACAGGCGGGTGACATCCTCATCGCTGATCTCGTGGCCCTCAGCACGCAGCTGGGCGACCGCGGCGTCAATGTACTTCGTCGTCAAGAGGGTATCTGGGGCAAAGGGGGTGAACGGCTGGTATTCGCGCAGCTAGAGCACTTGCGGACGCATCTGCAAGTGACTGTCCCTGATCGCGACTTTGAAGGTGACAAACGCTCAGGGAGCCTCGCTGGCACACTCTTCGCATGGATGCTGGAACGGCAGCGGTTCTAGGAGCTGGGGTGGGAGTGATGGGGACAACCCTGGCTGCAACTATTGCTGGGATAGCGGGGCAGCGGCAGGTTCGAGCTGAGCATCGTCACTGGCGTCGTCAGCTCCGCCGTGATGCCTATGCCGCCTTCACGGGCAAGGCCGACGAGGTTCATGAGGCCCTGCGGGGTATCGAGGCTGAGCTGGCCAGGCCAGGTCATGATCTCGATGGACTGCGTCACCTTCTCGAAGAGACCCGCAGATTGCTTCGAGCGGACCTGGCGGATACCCAGACCGCAGTCGAGCTTGAAGGTCCGGAGGAATTGGCCCGGATGGCTGGCGAGTTGCGACAGTCGCTGTCGGCTTGTGTGGCAGCGATTCAGGCGAGAATCCTTGGACGGGAGAGCGGCGATGCGATTGACGCGAACCAGTCGAATCGCATCAGGAGTTACCTCGGCCATGCGTCGAATAAACGGCAGCAGTTTGTGAGCCATGCCCGCAGGGCCATCGATGTGTGAGGGCGTCAGGAGTAGGGGCTCTCAGGGCGGGTGGTGTGTCGGGGGCCGAGGCTGCGTCGCAGTTCGAGGTTCTCGCTCTGGGCGGCTTCGAGGGCCTGCCGCAGGGCTTGGACCTCGTCGCGGTGGCGCCGCTGTGCGGGTGCGCTGGTCCATAGCGGCTTTGCGGCGGGCGCGGTTCTTGCTGTGGTCGGTGTCGCTGTCGCGGACCGGACAGGGAGCGACCCACGGGCCCCACCGGGCCGGTTCTTCGGCAGCCCAGCGGGCGAGATCCTGGTAGAACGCCCGGACCCAGCTGAAGATGGTGTACGCCGACACGCGGCCGGACGGGGACGCCGTGACGGTCACGGACCATGCCGACGCGCTCCTTCCAGGCGGTGACGGTGTCGGCGTCCAGCCGCAAAGAGTCGATGCCGGGGTGGTGTTTCTCCAGGTCACGCCAGAACAGTCCGGCCAACGAGCGGGCCATGTCCTCGAGCGTGGTGTAGTCGACGTCCACCGCGCGCTCGGTGAGGTAGTCGACCAGGAGGTCGCGTATCGGGGTGCAGGCGATGCCCAGCCGGTCGACCAGGGCCGCCGGTGCTAACTGTCCGGGCAGCATCACGGTCTTCAGCCGGGCGGGGGCCTCGGGGCCCGAAGACGCCGAGTCCTGCCAGGAGTTGATAGAAGAGGTGCTTGCCGTGGTAGCCGTTGGTCTGGTGCTCGCCGATGGCGTGCTGCAGTTCGACGCAGTCGCCGATGGTGACGTCGCGGATGGTGCCGTCTTTGCAGGTCACGATCCAGGTGACGCGGTTGAGCGCGTTGTTGCAGTCGTTGGCCCCCGCGTGGCCGGTGGCCGTGAACTGGTCCTTGAGCGCCGCGAAGCCGTCGGGATCGGTGACGCTGCGGATGTGCGCCAGCAGTTGGGAAGGGCGCTGCCGCAGCAGCCACCGGTAGGCGGGGCGTGCGACTTGTCCGCCCAGCAGCGGGATCATGCCGCAGCACAGATCGGCTCGGTCGTACTTGCGTGCTCGCTGGTGCTCGGCGAGCCACTGCATCGGCACCCGCGGCCATTCCCGGCCGGCTTCCTCGGCTCCGCTGGCCGTCCAGCGTTCCTGCCAGGTGCGGCCGGGCTGGTCCTCCAGCCAGTCGAGCAGCTTGATCAGACCGCGGCGGCGTGTGCGCTGGTTGGTGTCCGTGTCCGCTGTGAACGGCAGCGCGAGCGTGCGCTCCAGTGCCTTCTCGCGCGGCTCCTCCGTCTGCCACAACGGCTCGGACGGCCGCCCTTGCCCCTCAACGAGAGGCAAGGTGTCCATGTAACTAAATACGAGGTGTTGTCGGTGGCGACCATCTCCGGCTTCACCCCGCCGTCGAGGTTCAGCAGGGCGTCCAGGATGTGCAGGGAGTCGCGGGGAGTGCCCGGGACCACCATCTGCCCGATCCCGAAGACCTGGTCGTTTACGGCGTTCAGCCAGGTGATGCCGCGCTTGAAGCCGAAGTGCTTCGGATTCGGGGCGGTGCTGATGGACTTCACCGGGACGACGAAGCGCAGGCCGTCGACGGAGGCGAGCAGCCCGTTGCCCCAGTGCGCCACGATCGGCACCTTCGCCTGGGCCTCGATCAGGGCGGCGTTGGCCGTGGCGATGGTGTCGGCGCGCAGGTAGTACTGGTCGACGTGGACCAGCCGGGAGCGGGTCAGCGCCTCGTGGCCGGGGTTGACCACCGGGGTCATACCGATGTTGCACGCCTCGCTCACCAGCAGGCGACGACCGAGGTGGTGAGGTCCTTCATGCGGGTCTTGCCGTCGCCCAGGTGTACGAAGGCGTCCAGGAACCCGGTCCAGGAGTGCACCCCGAACAGCAGGTCCGGAAGGTCGATCTTCGGGAGCATCTTCTCCACCCGGCGCCGCAGCAGGCCAGCGACTTGGGTACCCCGAGCGCTCCGAGCCCGTCCACGTTGAGCTTGGCCCGCCCGTTGGGCTGCACCTCGATGCTGACCTTCGCATCCGCGCCAGCCCCTTCGAGGGCAGCGTACCTCCCACGCGGCGTTGCGCGGAGGCGGGTTGAGGCTCTGACGGGCGGAGAACACCCGACTGAAGAGGAGCGCGACCTCCGCGAGCAGCTGTTGGACCTGTACAGCTCGCAGAACCCGAGATGAAGATGAGGATCCGAGCCCGGACGGCCCGAAGACAGCACCGGTTCACCCGGGGCCGTCTCCGGGCCGTGCAAGAGTGCTCAACGACGATCAGCGCTGACAACCAGCAGCAGCCACGTCGCAGTTCGCAGCGTTGACCGCAAGTCGCAGTCAGTCGCGGGTCAGCTGCCCTCAAGCCCCTCCTGCGGCGCATCAACGCCTACCTGGTGCGCTGGATCCGCAGAAAGTTACAACCGGGCTGGCAGGGTTCAAGAAAGCAAGGCAGAGACAGGGGGAAACGGTCTTCCCAGGACATCATCCCCGGGTATGTCCCAGCGGCAGTTGGGCAGCCATCACCGTGTACTGGCCCAGCTGGATCGGCAGCCCCGCATATCCCTGGGAGAGGTAGAACAGCTCGGCCTGCTGGGAGGACGCCTTGCGGGTGAGCATCGTCCAGCGCGCTTTGGTGTGGCGGTGTACTTGCCTGAGCAGCGCGGAGCCGACGCCGAGCCGCCACATGGACGGCATGACGTGGAGTTCCAGCACGACGAACGGAGTGCCAAGCAAAGCGAAGCTGCAGCTGTGGACGGCCGGTGCGATCGTGGCAGCCCAGGGCCACTGCAGCGTGAAGGGGGCTCCATAGCAGAAGCCGACGAGCCGGCCTTCGGAGAAGGCGCCCACGGCACACGTATGCGCTTCGCCCGCCCGGGTGGCGATCACACGACGACGTCGGCCGCGTTCCTCGTCCGTGAAGCCGTTGGCTCGGCCCTGTATCTCGGTTGCCTCGTCCACGAAGGCGCGCAGGTCGAGCTCGCGGTAGACCAGCGCGGCAGGAGCATGCCCCGACGCAGCGGATTTCGGCGGCGTGCCTGCGCCGCGGCAGCCCGCCGAGGCGGCCGGCGGCACATCAACGGCAAAAGACCGATGCGCGGTGATGCCGGCCGGTACGACAGGATGGGCTGCGGTCGGCGCAGGAACGACGCCCGGCCCTGCTGACCGGGCGTCCACAACGAGAGGCAGCTTGCCTGGCGGCATCGTGAACTCCTAGGCGCGCTGTCGCGTCGGGGCGGCAGACGCCGATGTCCCCGGACGCCGCGGACGGATACAGTGCTTCACTGTCCCGCCGTGGGGGGTATGTCCGAAGAGACCGACGTGCAGACTTTGGGGAAGCCGCGGGCCCGCCGGGAGACAACACACACGGGCCGCTCCCTGAGTGCCTGTCCGGCCCACGTTCGAAGACATCCTGCGCAGGCGGCTGCGCACGCACTCCTGGGAGCCACGCACCCGGGGCCCGGCCCGGGTCAGGAGGGCGGCAGGCTGGCCGGTGGCCACTGCTCATACCCCCGCAACGCGCGTTCCGCGTAGGCCGCCGCATACTCGTCTATGAATCTGTCCAGATATTGCTGGGAAGCGTCCGATCGGCACAGCAGAGCGTACTCGGGGGACGAAAACGCCCGCAGTATCCCAGTGCGATAGGCGGCGGCGTATGCATTGTGGTTGGGAGGGGCGCCGACAGCATTTTCGGGTACTGCGCAGGACAACTCGTGAGGATCGTCTGTCGGCGGATCGTCCGGATGGAAATCGTCCGCGCTTCCTCCGTTCGTCTGGGGCAAAGGGCACCTCGCGTTCTGCGTTTCTGAAGTCACTGGAGCTGACCGGAAAAGTACGCTGCAGGCGTACACGCCCGGGATTCATTGTGGCAGTCGACAGCGAGCACAACCGGCTGGCCCGCAGGAATCTTGATGGGCTGAGTGAAGTTCTGGTCTTGGGTTCGGAAATTCTCCAGTCCGAAGGGCATGAGCATAACGTTTCCACGGCGCACTTCCAGGTTTCCGGTGTCGCCGTTCGGATTGGACAGGACGAAGTCGTAGATGAGCAGCGTTTTCCCCTTGGGAGCCGTATAACTGAAGGTCTTGAATGTTCCTCCGTTCCCGGCCGGAACGAAGGTGCGCAGGGTGAAATCGACGGGACTGGGAGCGGCCGGGGTGGGCTGGCCGCTGCTACCGCCGTCGCCTCCCGAACCGCCGCCTCCCGGGGTGCTGCCCGAACCGGCGCCGCCACCTGTGGAGGCGCCGTCCCCGCCCGTCGTCCCTCCGCCTTGCTGCTGACCATTGGGCGCGCCTGAGGACCCGCTGCTGGGGGCGGCAGGCGAGGAGGGCACGGGTGTGGCTCCGGTGGCGTTCAAAGCTGCCTGCGCATTCTGGCTCGCATTGGCTGCTTGCTGACTGGCCTGCGCCACGCCTTGCGACAGCTCGCTCGCCTGGGCCGCTGCTGCCTGCCGTGCCTCCGACTTCAGGACAGGGCGCAGGACGGTCAGCCAGAGAACCGCAAAAAGGATCGCGAGGGCGACCAGGGCGACCAAAGCAGTGGGAAGCCACTTGGGAAAGATCTGCTCCTGCACCATGACCGCATCGGCGGTCACGGTATCGAAACCCTTCCCGGTGACCGACGCCTGGAACGGATGGGTCTTCGGCGGCCCCTTCAGGAACCGCTTCTTTGGAATGGCCTTGACCGGAATGAGCGTCGCTGTTCCAGGCTCGGTCACCACCCACCGTTGTTTTATGGAGAAGTCCAGCTGCTGCTCCGGGTCGAGGAGCGTGATGTCGACCCGGGTGGGTATGTTTCCCTCGTTGTCGATGGCGAGCCGATGGCGGCCTTTACGTGAGCCGCGTGAACCCTTGGGGGTGAACTCCGCAGATATTTTGGTGAAACTGTCGACGGTGACAGTTCCTTCCTCGACGACAGAACTCTCGGGGTCCTCACGCGAGGTGACTCGCACAGCGAAGGGCTTTTCGCCGGCTAGTACCGCCGACGTTTCCGGGGGCTTGAACTTGATCTGTGCCGTTACTTCCGAGTCGGGAAGCAGATTGACAACCTTGGGTTCGATATCCGCCCAGTCTGCAAAGTCGCCGATCAGTTCGATGCTGAAATGATCGACGACAAACCCTACGTTGCGGATCTCAACAGAACACACGGCCTCCCCGCCAGGGGACACCTGCACCTCGGCAGAGGTCATTGAAAGGAGCACTGTCATGCCCAGCATGCTCCGGTGGCGGAACGACCAAAACATCAGCGAAGAAGGTGGAAACAAGGGCAGTTCTTCCTGCCCCGAATACCTGCGATGGCTGCCTGTCAGGCGGGATGCCGGCGCCCGCCGGTGACAGCGGACTCGGCTTGGGTCCTGCACGGGCGCAAGGCCCGGGGCGACTCCGCCGCTGCCCCTTCAGTGCGCCCGATGCGCCCTTCCATGCCGGCAAGGCGGCGGTGCGAGACGGGTTTCGAGGACGGGGAGCGTCGACCGCGACGCGGTGCTCACGCGCGCTGCTTGCTGAAGAGCTCTATCTCTGTGACGGCAACGCTGTTGCCGCTGACCGACTTGTACGTGGAGAGCACGTGGATCTCCACCCACGTGACACCTCCGCCGTTCTTTATGCGAACCTGCTGAGGTCCTGACTGGTCCTTGAGCTGCACATCATGAGACTCCCCGTTGGAGAAAACCAGGTGCAGGTCCTTGGGCCGGTCGAAGTCGGCAAACTTATCACTTGCGCCATTGGTGAAGAGCGCGCGGTCGAGATCCACCGGTTGACTGAAGCTCAATGTGAGGGACTTTTCCGGCCCTGCACGAGGGGCCGCCCAGTACGTGTTGTTGTACTGGTCAACTGCGAGGCGCGCATGATGCGTGGCCAGCTGAGAGCTGGCTGTGACCCCTGTCGGTCGCACAGGGTCGTAACGTGGGTGCACGACAGCCGTAACTTTCCGGTTCATCGAATTGATGTGCTGGCTTACCCATGTATGGAACGGAGGAAGGACTGCGTAGGTGATAGTCAGAAGCAGAAATGTTATTCCCAGGATCAGGCGGAGAGGGCGGAGAATCTTGGACATCTCGGGCCCGCGCCTTGATTTGACGCCGGGCTGGCCGGGACGCTGTCCTGCCTTGAGCGTCCTCGGCTTCCGCTTCGGCATGAGACGACGCCACCAAGGCAGTCCCACGACCTCGGCTGTCTCCAGGGAGGTGCCGCACCGTCCGCAGAACTTGCGGGCCGGGGAGTTTCCGGTACCGCATTCACCGCAGATCTTGTCTCCCGGCTGCAGACCGGGCTGCGTTCTCCGGGCCTTGGCCGGACGCTTCTTCGGGGCGACCTGAGGGAGAACAGGCTCGGGCTGATCAGCGATTGGCAGTTCAGCAGTCTTGTCCGGTCCGGGCATGCGTTGCGGAAGGTCTGGCGCTTGCCGGACCGGCAGGAACAAAGCCGCTGCTGCCCTGCCCGTTGGTTTAGAGGACGCACTGTCGTCCTCGTCCTCGTCCTCGTCGTCGTCCTCGTCTTCGTCGTCCTCGTCTTCGTCTTCGTCGTCCAGCAGGTCGTCGAGATCGTCGTCGTCCTCGTCGTCGTCGTCCTCGTCGTCGTCCTCGTCCTCCTCGTCGTCTTCGTCGTCTTCGTCCTCGTCGTCCTCGTCGTCTTCGTCTTCGTCGTCGTCTTCGTCGTCGTCGTCTTCGTCGTCCAGGAGGTCGTCGTCTTCGTCGTCGTCGTCTTCGTCGTCCAGGAGGTCGTCGTCTTCGTCTTCGTCGTCCAGGAGGTCGTCGAGATCGTCGTCCTCGTCCTGGGGTTTGCCCATGCCGGGGGGGCCGCTCATCCCGGGGGGTCCGGGCATGCCGGGTGGGCCGCCCATGCCGGGTGGTCCGGGGCGTGGAGGCATGCCGGGTGGGCCGCCCATGCCGGGTGGTCCGGGGCGTGGAGGCATGCCGGGTGGGCCGCCCATGCCGGGTGGTCCGGGGCGTGGAGGCATGCCGGGTGGGCCGCCCATGCCGGGTGGTCCGGGGCGTGGGGGTGCGCCCGGCATACCGGGGGGGCCGCTCATGCTGGGGGGTCCGGGCATGCCGGGTGGGCCGCCCATGCCGGGGGGGCCGGGACGCCCGGGCATGCCGGGGGGTCCGGGCATGCCGGGTGGGCCGCCCATGCCGGGTGGTCCGGGGCGTGGAGGCATGCCGGGTGGGCCGCCCATGCCGGGTGGTCCGGGACGCCCGGGCATGCCGGGTGGTCCGGGCATGCCGGGGGGGCCGCCCATGCCCGGCATTCCGGGACGCCCGGGCATGCCGCCTGGCCCGGATGCCGCCGCAGCCGGTTCTGCCTTTCCGACGTCGGCATAGATCATGGACTGCACGCGCGCCAGGAGTCCCCGCTTCGGTGCCTTGGCCTCCTCCTCGGCCTGTTGGATGACCTCCTCGGAAATGACGGGCTTCTTGACGGATTCCCCGGTCCACTCCAGGAAACTGCCGCAGGAGCCGCAAAAGGTATCGGATGGCTGGTTGTGTGCCCCGCACTGCTTGCAGACGATCATGCTGAGACCACCTCCAGCCGGTGCACCACGTGAGCGGGTTTGGCGGCCGTGATGAGGTCGTCCAGCACTGCGATGTTCACTGCTTCGAGGTCGGGCACGATCACGCGGATGGCCAGCCGAGGTGTGTCTTCGCCGGGCATCGGCATGTCCGGGGCGGTCGCCCATGCGACGCCGCCGTTGTCGGCGATCTCCGCAGTGCCGCCTGTCAGGATCTCGATGTAGTCGCGCAGGCCGGTGATGGTTCCACGCGTGCGGTGGAGTTCGACAGCGCATGCGAGCGCCTTGCGGGCCCGTTCGGTCGGCCAGTTGCTGTCGATGGTGATGCCGACCCAACTGGCCAGCCATTCCAGGAAGTCGCTGGGAGCGTAGTGCGGATCGAAGTAGGCGGCGAGGCAGTCGAGGGTGGAGAGGACGGGTGAGAGGACATCGTCCAGCCCGGCCAACCAGCGCATCGCGAAGGGATCCTCCTGGTAGACCGCCGGCATCAGGGTTCCAAGCGGGTACGGAGTGGCCAGTCCGGGAACGCTTCCTCTCATCGAGCTTCCTCGATTCGGACGTGATGCTGGTAGGAGTAGATGAGGCTGTTGTCCGCGAGGGTCAGGTGGTTGGTCTCCAGCCCGCGTTCCCCTGTGATCGGGTTGGCTCCGAACAGACGGACTTCATTGACCATGTCGACGCCAGGAAGGCGCTGAAGCAGGGCGTGGATCTCTCCGGTCTGCACGTCGCGGCCGAAGGGCCATCCTGTGCTGTCGGGGCCGCCGGTGATGGGGTTGAGGTAGTTGTAGAGAGCGTCGAGCGCTGCGGTGCGCACCTCAGCCTGGTCTGCCTGGCGGCGGGCGGTGACACTGGCGACGATGGTGATGCCCTGATAGCGGGGCGGCTCGACCAGGACCCGTACGCCGATCAGCCGGACCTGGTCGAGCCGGGTGGCGATGCGGCGCATCAGTTCGGCGGGCGGTGCGAGGTCCTCGAAGCGGACGCGGCCGTTGTCGCTGGCGGCTGAAGGGACGACCAGTACTTTGACCGAGCCTGCGTCGACGGCTTGTTCACCGGCGGTCAGGCAGTGCACGCGCGTGCTGGGGGCTGCGCCTTTGGCGAGGACCTCGTAGTCCTCGGCGGTGACCGCGCGGGTGCGGGACCGCAGCAAAAGAGGGCCGCGGGTTTTGGCTTCCTCGATGGTTTCGCCGTCGCTTCCGCCGGTGGCCGCATCAAGGTTCTCCACTCGTGCCACGAACGGGACCGATGACTTGAGTGTCTGGACCGCTCCCTTGGAGACGTTGCCGCGCCGTCCGCCGCCCGTGGCGTAGCGGTGCAGGCAGATCACTGCCTCACGCGCAGGGACGGCGCCGTACTGCCGTATGGTGCCGTCGGGTTCGCGCACGGCAGGCCCGAAGTGAACGGTGCCGGTATAGCCGTCCAGCACGAAGTGCCGGTCGGCGGGACCGCTGGCGGCGAAGGAACGGACCGGCTCCCAGTCGTCCCAGCCGTCATCGGAGCTGATCTTGAGCTGTGCCGGGTAGGAGCCGCCGAGTACGGGGGTGCGCAGCACGGACAGGGTCTGTCCGGGCACGCCTTCGGACATCCCGAGGACTTCGTCCTGCACGACATCTGCCTGGATGGCCTCCACGGACCCGCCGATGGTATCGGCGCTGACGTCCTGGACGAGGGGAGAGGAGCTGTAGGCGGGTTGGCCCTCTTCGGTTTCGGTGACGATGGCGCGCAGCCAGCCGGCTCGCTCGCTGTCGATGACGCTCACTTCGTGCCGGCGGGGCAGGTGCAAGACGACGGAGCCGTCACGGTTGAGGCCACCGGTCTCGTCGTTGAGGACGGCGCAGTCGGCCCAGTCCTCGCCGTCCCATGCCTGCCATGTCAGCGGCGGGTCGCTGGGGTCGACGCCGACGCCGTCGATACGGCAGGTGAAGTTCAGCCGCACGCAGCATTGCGGAGCGGCATCGCTCAGGCCGATCAGCAGCGCATCGCCCGGGCTGGGGGTGGTGCTGAAGGCAGGGAAGCCGGTGTTGCCGGTGAGCCTGTCCGGGACGGCGTACTGGGAAGCGGCGGCATAGGTGCGTACGTGCTGCAAAGAAGTGGGAACGATCAGCAGGTCGTGGACGGTGGTGAAGACGATCGGGTCCTCGGTCTGGGTGCGCACGGTCGCGGCCTGGGTGCCGGAGGGGAGGACGTGGTCGGTGCGGGCGGGCGCGGACAGCCAGAACGTCAGGGCCGTGCGTGCGGGGGTGGGCGGCAGGATGTACACGCCGATGAGTTCCAGGAACTTGATGTACAGGCGGTCCGGGACACGGTTGAGCCGGTACAGCAGTTGGTCCGTCATGTAGGCGAAGGTCTCGATCAGGGTGACGCCCGGGTCCGAGACGTTGTGGTCGGTCCATTCGGGGCAGCGCTGCATGACCATGCGCTTGGCTTCGTCAACGAGATCCTGGAAACGGCGGTCGTCCAGGTGAGGCGCAGGTAGGACCATGTCAGTCGCTCCCTTCGTCGGGGATGCTGTAGAAGGGGAAGACCAGGTTGCGCTGGTCGTTGGTGGCCTTGGTCGTGTACCGGATGTCGATATAGATCAGGGCCTGATCGTCCGGATCAGGGTAGGCGTCGACGCTCTCGACAATGACGCGTGGTTCCCAGCGCAACAGTGCGTTGTGCACTTCACCGGCTATCTCCGCGGCGGTCTGGATGCTCGCGCCGCGGAAGACATAGTCCCTGAGACGGCAGCCGAACTCGGGGCGCATGGGCCGTTCGCCCGGGTAGGTCGACAGGATGAGCCGCATGGCCTTGATGAGGCAGTCGTCATTGGCCACCATGGCGATGCCGCCGCTGGCGGTGGTACTCATCGGAAAGGCCCACCCGATGCCGGTGAAGTCGGGGCGAGTGTTGTGCATCGCTCACGCCTCCTTCGGCCGGTCCTGGAGGGTGCAGTGCGGTGCCCGGGGCAGGCAAGGTGCCGCACACGGCGCAGATGCGCGCTCTGTTCCGTCCCGGTGCCTCGGATGGCTCCCACTGCTGCGGGCAGGGCCTGGGGACAGCAGGGCCCGCCTGCCGGGGTGGGCGGTTGAGCAGTGGTGCCGCGAGAGGTGCATGGGATTCTCCGGGGAATGCGGGGTCAGGCTCCGAGGTCGATGGAGGGAGACTTCAAAGCGATCGACTGGGGAGCGCTCATCTCGATGGAGGTCTCAGCAGTGAGGCTGATTTTGAGAGCCTTGACCGCGACTTCGGCGCCGCCCTCGACATTGACTTTGCCGCCCTGCCCGGAGTTGATGTTGATCGTGCCGCCCTCGCCGCATTCAATGGTGATTGTTCCAGCGGGATTGGAGCTCTCCGGCGGCACGGGTTTGCACGACAGCGTGACCGTGCCCATCTTCTGGTCGATGGACAGGGCGATGTTCTCGGACTTGGTGCCCAGCACCACAGAGGATTGCAGGCTGGGGCCCCCGACGGTCGCCACGTCGTGGAACGTCAGCCGGTTTCCTGTCGGAGAGGCGAAGCCCCGCCTGACCACCTGCCCGGCCACGGGCGGCATCACCGCGGGGCCGCCCAGTCCGTCCAAGTGGTAGCTGCTGTTGTTGTTGAGCAGGCCACCGATGACATAAGGGCGGCGCACATCACCGAATTCGAAGCCCACCAGAACCTCGTCGCCCACCTCGGGAAGGAAGTACGCCCCGCCGTCGGCTCCGGCGCCCACCTGCACCACCCGCGCCCAGTCGGTGACATAGCTGGGAGACAGCACGGGCAGCATCACCTTGACCCGGCCCTTGGGGGGCAGGCCGGTGTCGCCGGTGTCCGTGACGATGCCGCACAACAGGCCTTCGATACGCGGCGGCGCGCCCTGGCTGGCGCCCATAGAGGTCAGCCCGAGCAGGGACCGGTCGTGCCGGCCGCTCACCCAAAAACGTGTCCGGTAGCCGCCGTCGTCGGCATCAAAGACATGCTGGGCCCGCGTCACCCACCACTTGCCCTCGAACTGCAGGGGAACTCCGTCGACACTCACGGCGCGGCCGGCCTGGATGTCAGGGTGACCGATGGCGACCCCCTCCGCCTCGGCATACGTGCTGCCGATCTGCTCGGCCAGCCCCGCGGCAGCATCGGCGACAGCCATTTCAGGAAGGAGACCGTCGCCGGCAGGACGGTCGTTGACCACGAAAGCATTGGGATTGGGCAGGGAGAGCAGTTGCGCGGCAAGCCGGGGGTTTGCTGGAGGCGGCGGCGGAATCGGCACATTGAGGCCGGCGGCGCGCCATGCCAGAACGGCGGGTTTCAAGGTGATGTCCATGAGGTCGGCTGTCGAGCCGCTGACCGCCTCGCGAGCCACCATGGCCTTGGCATTGTCGCTGTCCCAGCTGCGCACCTCGACCATGGACGTCAGGTTGGCGGAGGTGACGCTGGGCTGGAAGGACAGCAGGTTCTTCTTGTAAGTGAGATCGAACCCTGGCAGCAGGGACAAAAGCCCTGAGCCGGAGGCCTTGCGGAAGTAGAACACCCCGTCCCTCACGCCGGTTTCATAGCCGATCTCCCGCGCACGCTGCTTGAGGAACTCCCAGTCGGTCTGGTTCACCTGCGGCATGTGTGTGTGGATGGTGAGCGTCGGCTCAACCTCCATCGGGACCAGGCCCGCCCCCTCGGCGATCTGCATAGCGATGGAGGAGTCCGTCTCCTGTGTGAAGACCCGGGTGCGGCGGGCGTGCTGCAGGCGGTGGGACCGGTCCAGGCCGCGGACCACGGTGAGGACCTGCATGTTCTCGCACACGGCCTCGATGGAAGTGACCTCTCCGCCCATCAGCTCACTGGCGTCGGGCACGCCCGCTGCCTTCCCCGTGATCACCACCCAGGAGCCGATCATCAGACCGCTCTCCATCGCCGAGTTGGTCGTGCTGCTCTCGAGGAAGACCAGCTCGAACATGTCCGGCATGTGCAGGTGCGTGTCCACGGAGACGCGGACAAGCCGGTCCGAGACCAGCGGCGACAACGGCAGCGCGGCCGGGAAGACCTCCCCGACCAGCACACCGGGACGAACGGTTTCCGCGGCCTGCGACAAAAGATTGGAGAACATCAGTCATCCCTCATCGGTGATCTCGGACATGTTGGGGAGATACACGTACTGCCCGGGCTTCACGCGCAGCGGATCATCGATCCCGTTGGCCTTCGCCAGAGCCCGCCAGTGCTTGGGATGGCCGTAATGCTCGGTCGTGATCTGTGTGAGGTTGTCTCCCTCACGCACCAGATGGCTGCTGCGCCCGGGCAGCCCTCCGGAACTGGGGTTGGTGGGCAGGGTTCCCAGAACGTTGGGCTGCTCCCGCATGGAGAGGGAAACAGTAGCGCGCAGGGGGAGCCCCAATTTGTCGAAGCGGTCGTAGGCGATGGTGACGTCCTCCAGCCTGACGAGGTAGAAAAACCCCGCGGCAGGTGGACCCCATTGGAACGACAGCAGGGGCAGTTCGGTGGCGATCGGGAACCCCGGTATCTTCAGCGACGCCAGGATCGTGGGGGGCGCGCACCAGCCCATGAGCAAGTCGCAGCGGGCCTTGGTGTCCTGGCCCGACAGGATGATGTCGCCGATCGAAATGCCGGCCAGCGGGCTCTTTTCCAGCAGAGTGGGGCTGGCGCCCTCCGCCATGGCGCGCGAGCTGGTCTTCGGGGTCCGCTTGAACTGGATCTTGAGGGGGTTGTAGTTGAACAGCACGAAGCCGGGCGCCGCCGGCGAGATGGACACGAGCTTGGCACGGTCATGGCCAGGCGCCCAGTTGGTGTATTGGGGAGGAGCAGTCACTTTCTACATCCCTTGGCTACAGGAATCCCTGGTGGACAAGGTCCAGAGATTCCAGGGCGACGGCAGCGGTTCCCATGGCGTCGAGAGACGGACCCGACCATTTCGCAGGGAACACGTTGCGCAGGGTCCAGACGGCAACAACCTCGGTCAAAGAGGCGTCGTACAGTTTGATCGTCGCCGTACAGCCCCGGTAGGTGCCCCCCGTAGGATCCTCCATCCATAGCTGCGAGATATCCCTCAGCCACTGCTGGACCCTGGGGGAGTCAACGGCCGACATGGCCCGCTCGAGCGTGATGACCTGATATTCGAGTTGTTCGGGAAGCACTGCGGCCGGCTGGTCGTAGAGTCCTCCCTCATAGTGGAACTTGTGCTTGAAGCTGACGGTCATTCCCTTGCAGCTTTTCCAGCCGCCCAGGCCTATGCCGTCCACGTCGACCTGGAACCTCTGAGTGATGCCCAGGGGCGGAGCGTCTGTCATGGGTCTGCACGCCTTCCCTGCGGTGGGGTCACTGGAACTGCGTTTCGTCGGAGAGGAATCCCTCGTGGACGAGAGTCAGGGTCTCCATGGCAACCTTGCTCGCGGAGGCCTCGAACTTTTCCACCGCCCACTTCAGAGGCATGACGTTGACCAGGTCCCAGCTGGCGATCTTCAGGTTCTCGCTGTCGCCCAGCTCGATGGTCCCGGTGAACCGCTTCCGGGAGTTCGCGAAGGAGCAGTTCTTGAGCCAATCCTGCACCTTCATCGTGTCCTGGCAGGCCGCTCGCTGCAGGACGATGTCGGAGTACTTTGTGGACCCGGGAAAATAAGTCCGGCGATTTCCCGAGTCACCTGCACGGTATTCACACAGATTCCATGAGACGTCCAAGCCGGACGCCGACGACCAGTAGCCGAGGTCGACGGTGTTGTCTTCGAGAACCACCTTGAACCGGTTGGCAAGGGCGAGTTGATCGAGGTTGCCCATTTCATTTCCTTTCTCATCTGTAATCGCTGAGCATGCCCGCGCGTGCGCGGTCGTTTCTCAGTTCCGCAGCCAGCCGGCTGCGCAGCCGGCTGTAGAGCCGGTCGGCCAGTTCGTCCAGGTTCAGGGCGTCCGTGGCGATCTGCTGTTTACCGGCCTGCGGGGCCGATGCGACTGCGGTGGTCAGGGCCGTTGTGGCCGCGGTGACCGCCGCGGTGCCCGTCGCGGTGCCCGTCGTGGTGACCGCCGCGGTGCCTGTCGCGGCCGGTTCGGTGCCGGAGTCGAGGTCGAGGGCGTCCTGGCCCGCTTCGGAGCGGGCGGGATCGACCCATTCGCCCGGGGACTCGAAGACGCCGAAAGCCTGTCGGATCTGCTTGCGTTTCTTCCCGAAGACTTTCAGGCCTGTCAGGGCGTCCAGTGTTCCGGCCAGTTCCATGCCGGCTTCGGCGGCCAGTGCTCCGTAGGAGTGCCCGGAAGAGACAATGATGGAGGGATAGATAGGTGATTTCTTCGTGCCGAGGAATGTCTTTTCCGGAGGGGCCTCGATCACGATGTCTTTTTCGGCTTTTGCCGAAGGCCGTTCAGTGATCTTGTAGTGGGTGATGCCGGCCTGCTGCAGTACCCTTTTCGCTTCTTCCAGTGTCATGCCCACGATTTGAGGCATCCGCAAGGGGTGCTCGTCGGAGGCCGAAGGCATCTTGGCTGCTGCAGCGCTGGGGCGGGCCGGCTTCTCGGCCGCAGCGGCACCGCTTGCCGCGCCGGCCGCGCCGTCCCCCTCCACCACCCCGGCGGATCCGGTGGGCAGGACGGGGAGCGTGGAGGCGGCCGGCGTGGCCGGCGTGGTCGTGGCCGGCGTGGTCGGCGCGGCAGAGGAGGTGCCCGGGCTGCCGGTAGCGGCAGGGGAAGTGCCGGGCGACGTCCCCGTCTGCTTCTCTGCGTCCTTCCTGGGCGGCGCAGACGTCTTTCCTGCGGACTTCTTCCCGGACTTCTCCGACGTCTCGGAAGCCGGTTTTTCCGTCTTTTCGTCGCGTTGGAAGACGCCGAACTGCTGGCGGACGTTCTGCGCGTACTCGTCCTTCCACTTCAGGCCCAGCATTGCGGTGGCTGTCTGGAGGGTTGAGGTGGCCGCATCGCTGAACGCGGCGTCCCGACTCCGGCCGCTGGAGATCGTCACGATGACCTGGGTTTCCTCGAGGTAGGTCTTTCCCTCCCCGGGTGACACCCCGATCACGATGTCTTTCTCGGAGGTGCTCTCCCGGTAGCGCCTGGTGATCGGGTTCCTCAGCTTTTTCAGCAATGGCTGCAGCTGGATCTCGGCCTCGCGCCAGGTCAGCCCGATGATCTGGGGGATCTTGGGCAGGGAACCGTATCCGCTGCCGTCGCCCTCGAGCTCGTTGAACAGCCGGACCGCCGCGTCGAATTCTCGTTCCTCTTTACGGCTGATGTCTTCGTCGGTGAACCCGGTCTTTCCGTCCGTCCTCCAGCGGACGGCCGTGTTCATCGCCTCGACCCGCCTGTTTTTGAGCCAGACAGGATCGGTGAGTTCCTCCTTGGACGCGTGTTTCCAGATTTCAAGCTCCGCCTCGTGCACCCCGATGGCGAAGTTGTCCCGCAGGTCCTCGATCCGGTTGTACCGGTCGTGGTTCAGGTCGCTGAGGATTTGCAGTTTGACCTGGAGCAGCTGCTCCTCGCCGAAGTGCTGGGTGACGGCGGCGGAGCTGTCGACGGAGTCGAGGGCCTCTCCGGAGCCGAGCACGAGGTGGCCGGCCCCGTCATGGTGGGCCAGGCCCTGCCGCAGCAGCTCTTCGGCGAGCTTGCCGATATACCGGGAGGGATCCAGGGCGGGGGAGTGCATCAGCTCTGCCGGGCCCGCGGCAGGTCCGGCGCCGGCCGACAGCACTCCCTCGCCGGCGCGGGCTTGGGCTTCCAAGGCTTGCCCGTGCGGCGTGTGCGGGTGCGGCAGGGCGGCACCCAGAGTGCGCTGCTGCACCACATGCACCAGTTCGTGTCCGAGCAGGGGACGGGCCCGGGGGCTGTCCAGAGGACCTTCATCGGCCGGCAGGAAGACCGCCCCGCCGCGGCTGAAGGCCCGCGTGTTGCGGCTGCGGGCCTCGGTGGCGGCCTCCGGGCCGCGGAAGACGGGAACGCGCGATATGTCGGTGTGGTAGCTGGCCTGGAACGTAGCGGCGACGGCGGGCGGGACCCGCTCGACACCGGGCGGGTCGGCCGGCGGCAGCACGACCTGGGCATGCGGCTGGGGCTGCACGGGAGTCGGACCGGGCTGGTAGCGCACCACCGGCGCCGTGGGCGCCGCCGTGGCCGTCTCACGCGCCGCAGGCGGATGCCGCAGCGCAGCAGGGGCTTCCCGTGCGGCGGCAGGCTGCGGCGCAGCAGGCGTTTCCCGTGCGGCGGCAGGCTGCGGCGCAGCAGGCGTTTCCCGTGCGGCGGCAGGCTGCGGCGCCGGAGCAGGAGGCGGGCCGGCGGCCGGTTCCTCCTCCGCATCGTCGTCGGAATCGCTGTGCTGCTCCTCGGCCGGATGGGTAAGAGGGGCTTCGCCGGGCGGCTGGGTCAGCGGCGCGCCCAGGCCGAGCCGGCGGCTCTGGCCCAAGTTGCGCCTGCGGGACGGCCTGGGCGCACCGCTGCCAGGCGCCGGCTGCAGTGGCGCAGGAGCCGGAGGGCCTGAGGCAGGCGGGGGCTGGGCGGCCTCGTCGGAAGGCAGAGGCCAGGGCGCCGTCCAGGACGTCATGCCCTTCAGCGGCTCGTCCCGGCTGGGCAGCGACGGCGCGGCCGGCTGGTCCGGCACAGCCGCGGCCGGCTGATCCAGCGCAGGGAAGAAGGGTGCGTTGCCGGCGGCCCGCAGCCACCCAGGGGCCCTGTAGGGCTCGGCGGGCTCCTGCGGCTGGCCCACCCAGGCATCCACCGCCTCGGTCAGAGGGGCCGACGGCTGGGGGCGAGGATGGTTCAGTGCCCGCACCGGCCGGGCGGCGGGCTGCGGCAGCGGTTCGACCGCCGGCGCCTGGGCCGTCGGGGGCCCGGGCGCCGCCGTGCGGGGCAGGCGCAGGGCGCGGCGCCGGGCGGCGGGCGGCTGCGGCTGGGAGGGGGCGAGCGCCGGGGCGGCCAGTCCCTCGACCCGACCCGCCGGAGCGGGCTCATCGAGGGGGACCGCCGTGCGGTGCAGCAGAGAACGGGTGCCGCTGACGTCGGGCAGGCCGGCGACCGGTACGGCGATCGCGGGCGGCGCAAGGACCGAAGGACGCAGGGCGGGCAGCGCTGCCCAGTCCCGGCCGGCCCTGGCCTGCCCGTCGGCTCGCGCCGTGTCACTGGCCGACCTGTCGGGCACGCTGCCATCCGCGGCCGGTTGCCGGGTGCCGGCACGGCGAAGCGGCCACCGCATGGCGACTCCTTTCTGTGCTGTTGCTGCCGGTCATCCGGCCATCCGGGTATGGATCTTTCCGACTTCCTCGATGAGACGCTCACGCACCGGATGCTCAAGATCGAGGATCGTCTCGAACGGCCAGTGCAGGTAATAGGCGACGTACGCGGCTTCCTCCCACAGGCGGTCAGCCGCGTACGTCACGATCCCCCCGAGGCATCACCCGCTACGTCCACGGCGAAGTCGTGACCGCACGCAGGGCAGGACACGGCGGCCTCGGTGTGGCCGTCCTGGTTGATGCGCCGGTAGAGGTCCTGCAGGAACGCCAGGTCGGAAGCGAAAAGGTTTTCGATGACGAAGGTGTCCACCTCCGACACCGACCCCAGACTGGTCACGGTGCGTTCCAGGAGCAGGACGGTCAGGTAGGCCGGGTTCTGCCGCACCCGCTGGTCTGTTTGCGGCAGCAGCTCGTCGCGGGCTGTGGCCAGCCGCATCACCCCCTCGCGGTGCACCTGGCCTGCCTCGTCGACGTAGCCGCGGGGCAGGACGAACGGGTACTGCGTGCGCATGCCGCCCTCGGCGGTGGTGGTCACGGTCACGGCGCCACCCGCTGCAGGTGCTCGCACACGAGGGTGACGGTCTCCATGAGCACCTCACTGCTGCCCGCCCGCAGCGCCCCGACCTCCAGCTTGGACGGCCAGGCGTTTTGCAGGTAATAGCGGGCGACAGGGGTGCCGTCGGAGCTGTACATGACCAGTGAGGCGCTCTTGCGGGCGGCGGTGAGGTCGCCGAGCAGCACCGTCTGGTGCCATGACCACAGCTCCAGGCCCGAGGTCTTGCCTCGCTTCAGTACAACGGTGGGGGGCTTCGCCTTGCCGGGCAGTTTCTTGAAGATGATTTCCTTGTCGGAGGAGGAAAGATAGTCCACCGGTTCCACTTCGGTGACGATGCCGGAGAGTTCCGAGAAGGAAGCGATTTCGTATCCGTCGATCACCACGGCGAACCGTGAGGCGGTTATCGCATCGTGCGGTTGAGCCATTACATGTCTCCTTTACCGGCTTTATTCCTCGAGTCCCGCGCCGTCGGCGTACTGCGAGATTCTGAACACGACGAATTCGGCCGGTTTGACGGGGGCGATGCCGATCTCCACATTGAGGATTCCCTGGTCACGGCTTGAGGGCGGGTTGTTCTCCTCGTCGCACTTGACGAAGAAGGCCTGATCGGGAATCCGGCCGAAGAGGGCACCGTCGCGCCATACGCCGCGCAGAAACATGGTGACGGTGCGTTTCACCGAGTCCCACAGCTTCTGGTCGTTCGGTTCGAAGACGACCCAGTTCGTTCCCTGCAGAATGGATTCCTCGACGAAGTTGAACAGGCGGCGGACGTTGATGTAGCGCCACTCGGCGTCGCTGGCGAGGGTGCGCGCGCCCCAGACACGAATGCCCTGGCCGGGGAAGGCGCGGATGCAGTTGACCCCGATGGGGTTGAGCTGGTCGTGCTCTCCACGGGTGATGTTCAGTTCCAGGGAGATCGCTCCGCGGACGACTTCGTTGGCGGGCGCCTTGTGGACGCCGCGGGTGGCGTCGTTGCGTGCCCATACCCCTGCGAGGTGGCCCGAGGGGGGAATGTGGACCGCCTTGCCCGCCGCCGGGTCCATCACCTTCACCCACGGCCAGTACAGCGTGGCGTACTTCGAGTCGTAGCCGGCCGTCTCCGAGCGCCAGGTCTTGATCTGCTGGGCGTTCATCTGCGGCGGAGGGTCGAGAATGGCCATCCGGTCGGCCATCAGCTCGCAGTGGGCGATCATCCCCAGCTGGACCGCCTTGACCCCTTCCAGGTCGATCAGGCCGTCCCGGTAGGCGCTCATGAGGTCCGGGACACTCAGCATGGTGACCTCGTCGATCGCCTCCAGGCCGGCAAAGCCCGTGCGGTCGCCGGAGTCGCCGACGTAGTCGCTGGCCGATACCCGTTCGGGAGCGGACTCGGAATCCGGTGCCGCCGGCGCCGGCAGGTCGACCTCGCCGTGGTTGGGCACCAGCTGGGCGGCGCCCTTGGCCTCCTCGATCACGATCAGCCGGGAACGCTGACGCACGGCGTGGACCACATTGCGGGGGCCCTTCTTGACCGTGACGTTGTCGAAGGTCTCCTTCTCCTTGCCGTCCTGCTTGATCACCAGCTTGAAGGTTCCTTCGGCCGGCTCGGACGGCTCGGTCACCACCACGGACAGCGATGGCGCAGCCTCGGCGTCGGATTCCTTGACCCGCACCACGAGCGCAGGCCGGGCACTGTCCCCGGAACCGGCGGTCAGCTCGGCCTGGGCCGGCGAAGCCGTTTCGGGCTCCTGCTCCTGCCCTCCTCCGATGCGCACCACATAGGCGGTGCCGCCGCCGTTGAGGAAGTACCCGTAGACGGCGTGGGCGAGGTAAGCCCCTTCTGTGAAGTCGCCGAAGGCCTGGGTGAACTGCGTCCAGTTCGTCACAAGGGTGGGCTCGTTATATGGGCCCTTCTGTGCAAAGCCGACAAACGCGCACACCGCGGTGCCCACGCCCTCGATGGGTTTTGAGCCGGAGGAAACTTCCTCCATGTACACACCAGGTGAGAGGTAACTGGGCACATGCCCTCCTGCAGCAACAAAGGTTCGGCTGACATCAGGAAGACTGTCAGCCCGTACCCGGCCTCTCCCATGGACCGCAGGGTGGCCAGCAAGACACCCAGTTCTGCGTCATCGTGCAGCGGCCTGTGTCCGCCCGGCGGCCCCGCAGCGGAGTGCGTTCGGGCCCGGCCCCGCGAGACAGTGGCGGACATGTTCCACGAAGTGGATGCCAGCCTGCACGCCTTCCTCACGGACCGTCTGCCCGAGGGCACCGCCGTCAGCTTCGACGCGCCGCCCGGTGCCGACGGACGCCCCGACGCACCGCAGGTCTGCCTGTTCCTGTACCACGTGGCCGAAGACGCCGGCGGGCGTGCCGCCGGGTGGGGGGAGGTCCGCGACGAGCACCACCAGGTGATCAAGCGGCATCTGCCCCTGCGCCGCTACGACCTGTCCTACCTCGTCACCGCCCTGGCGCCGTCGGTCAAGGACGAACACCGGCTGCTGGGAGCTGTGCTGGCCGCGCTGGTCAACTACGAGTCCTTGCCGACGGCGTGCCTGAGCTCGTCCCTGGCGGCGGTCGGACGGCCGGTCCCCCTGCGGACTGCCGTCCTCGACCCCGTCGCGCCCGGATGGAAGCTGTGGTCGGCGCTGCAGATGCCCCCGCGTGCCTGCCTCGACCTGGTCGTGACCGCGCCTTTGCTGCCTGACCGGCCGCTGGAGCTCGCGAGCCCCCCCGACATTCTGGATCTGGGCATCACCCCCTCCTCCGACCCGGCGCAGGCACGCCCTCCCGTCATGCCCGGGCCCGCCGCCTCGCCGGTGCGGCGCTGGACCACCGTGCGCATCAGGGAACGCATCGGCACCCGCACCGATCCGGACGTGCCGGCCCCGAGCGCACCCCCACCGCAGACCGACCCGCCGGCGCCGAGCGAGGCGCCGGCAGAAGAAAGGGGAGACAGTCCATGGGAGACCAGCTGATCGTCACTGGTGACCTGCTCCAGGTCACCATCACCCCTCCCGCCGTCGTCCCCGAGCTGGAGGCACCGTGTCCGCTGACCGGTACCAGCGCCACCGTGAAGATCACGAAGAGAGCCGCGTGCCTGGTCGGTGACGAACTGCCCCCGGCGCTGAGGCAGCCGATGGCGTACATCTCACCGCCGTTCGTGGTCCCCGGAACGGGAACCCTGCAGCTCATCCTGCAGCCCATCAACATGACGCAGATGGTCACGAACGACCACAAGCCGATGCTGCTGAAGGGCGCCATGTTCGATGCGATCTTCACCGTTGAGTCGCCGGCCATGCAGGTCACCCCGCTTGGCTCAATCCCCGATCCGGTTCCGGTCAAGCAGGGCGAGGCAATCTTCCAGACCACCAATACGGTGGCCCGCGGGCAGTGACCGGCGTCCGCCTCGGACCCCCGGGCACCCGTTGCCGGCCTGCCCGGAGAGAGGCCGGAGGGGAGAATCAGATAGATTGCCCGCTTTTGCGTCATGATGGGTGGTGTACCTGAGAAGAACACAGCGTAAGAACCGGGACGGCAGTGTGGTGACGTATCTGCAACTGGCGCAGAACCGGCGCAGCCAGGGAAAGGTCCGCGCCGAGATTTTGCTGAGTCTCGGCCGTGAGGACACGCTCGACCGTGCGGCGCTGCGCCGACTGGCCGATTCCATCAACAACTACCTCGACGGGCGTTCCCCTGGCCGGCAGCCATGACAGCGGCCGCTGTGCGGTAGGGCATCGCATGAACGCGGTAGGCCGGATGGCCGGGAAGGCGGAAGGGTGACGCAGGACGCCGGGTCGGGCCCTCCGAGAGAGTTCGTCGGCCGAGACGAGGAACTGAAGACCTTGCGGGAGTGCCTCGAGGCGGGACGCCGCGGGGTGCCCTGGCTGGTGGTGGTCCAGGGCCGTTCGGGCATCGGCAAGACCGCCCTGATCCGGCGGGCACTGGGCGCCTTTGCGGACACCACCGTGTGGTGGGCGGGATGCGACCCCGCCGAACAGGACTGGCCGCTGAGCGCAATCGATCAGCTTCTGCGCCGCGCCGACCGCGCCGCCCTGAGGGAATTTCCCGCACTGGACGCCCTGCTGCCCTCCTCCTCCGCCGCCGAGGTCGGCGCGCAGCTGCTGCAGCTCCTGGGACAAGCCGAGCAGTCCTCCCCCGTGGCCATCGTGATCGACGATGCCCACTGGGCGGACCCGGCATCGGCGAAAGTCCTCAGCTTCGTCGCCCGGCGCCTGTCCTCCGACTTCGTCACCCTGATCATGGCGGCCCGCACCGGCTCACCCGCCGCCCACCCCCCCCTCCAGGTACCCGGCACAGACAGCGCCACCACGGTGTGGAGCCGCCTGCCCGCCGGCGTGGAACGCGCCCGCACCATCGTCGTCGAAGGGCTGGGAGTCAAAGATGTCGCCCACCTGGCCGCGCTGCGAGGCCGCATCCTGGCACCGGCGACGGCCAAGCGTCTGCACCAGCACACCCAGGGCCACCCCCTCTACATCCAGGCCGTCGTCGCCGACGCCCAAGCCACCGAAAGTCTCGCCGACCCCGAACGCGCTCTGCCCGTCCCCTCCTCGCTGTCGGCCGTCGTGCACCGCCAGCTGGACCGGCTCCCCGACGACAGCCGCGCCCTGACCGAGGCCCTGGCGGTCCTGGACGTGCGGGTCCCGCTCGGGGCGGTCGGTCAGGTAGCCGCAGTCAAAGACGCCGAACAGGCACTCGGCCCGCTGCTGACGTCAGGTCTGGTGCAATGGTGGCCGACCGACCCCACCACACCCGTGCAGATCCGCCACACCCTGCTGCGCGAGACGGTCTACCAAGCTCTCTCCCCTGTCCGCCGCAGAGCCCTGCACGCGGCCGCCGCAGCTGTGGTCGACCACTCGGCCGCCTGGGCCCACCGCGTCGCCGCAAGCCACCGCGGCAACCAGCCCCTGATCCACGACCTGCGCGCCGAAGCCGGAAAACAGGCCGCAGCAGGCCGACCGGAACGCGCAGCAACCCTCCTGCTGTGGGCTGCTGATCTGTCCCAGAAGCGCACCGAACAAGAAGACGACCTGCTGAACGCCGCCGCCCACCTCATCCTCGGCAACGATTTCAGCCGCGCCGTCAAACTCCGCGACGCCGTCGAGCACTGCACACCCAGCCCGCTGCGCTCGGCCCTCCTGGGACAGCTCGCACAACACCACCCCGGCGGGTCCGCTGCCGCCGAACGGCACCTGAGCGATGCCGTCGAGGCCGCGGCCGCCGCCCAGGACACCTGGGTACAGACCCTGGCCAACATGTGGCTGGGCAGCCTGTACACCGCGCAAGGAAACGGCGAAGCAGCCCTCGCTCCCATCCGCGATGCCCTGCAGCTGGGCTTCCCCTACGGCCACGTGACGCAAGGCGCACAGTCCCTGCTGACCACCGCCACCCTCATGGCCAGCGGCCCGCAGGCCGGCCTGCAGCAACTGCAGTCACTGACGCACCTGCCTCCCGAGCCGGCTCGCGTGCCGGCCACCGCCACCCCCCTGCTGCGGCCCCGGGGCACCTGCCAGGTAATGGCCGGCGCCCTGCACGCGGCACGCGGGGATCTCACCACGCTCATCGCCCGCACCCGAGCCGGACATGCCCCCACCGTCTACCCGGCCGACCACTACATGCTCGCCATCTGCCACTACCTGCTGGGCGACTGGGACAACGCGACCGCCGCCGCCGACTACGCCCTGACCCTGACCGAGCTCGAGGACCTGCCCTACGGCATGGCCCCCGCCCACGCCGTGGCCGCCGCCGTCGCCGCCGGGCGTGGCCGCTGGCAGGTCGCCTCGTACCACTGCCGCGCCGACCCCCCTCAGGGCTGGCGCCGCGTCGATCGCCTGTACTCCCTGCTGGCGCAGGCCACAGTGGCCCAGGCACGCGGCGAACCCAACGACATGCACAGCGCCCTGCGTCCCCTGCACGACATCGCTCCCGGGTTTCTGCATGCCTGGCAACTGTGGTGGCTCCCCCTGGAGGCCGAGGCACTCATCGGCGCCGGCCGCATTGAGCAGGCGCAGCAGACCCTGAAGCGGCTGGACGCGTTCACTGCGTCAGCGCAAGCCACCGCCGCCTGCCTCCACTCGGCCACCGCCTACCTCAAGGGACGCCTGGCCGAGGCCCACCGTGACCCGCACGCCGCGCTCGACCACTACGCCGCAGCCCTCACTGCCCCCGCACCCCACGACGACCTGCCCCTGTACCGGGCCCTGCTCCACCAAGCCCACGGCCGCCTGCTGCTGGCGACCGGAGACCGCAAGAGCGCCGCGGACCAACTGCGCCGCGCCCACAGGGCCTTCACAGTCCTGGACGCAGCCCCCTACCTGGAGCGCACCACCGAGGATCTGATCGCCTGCGGACTGCATCCGCCCACAGGCGGCCTCGACAACCCCGCCGATCTGACGAGCCTCACCGAACGCGAACACGCCGTCGCCCACCTGGCCGCCCAGGGCCACACCAACCAGGAAATCGCCAACAGGCTCTACGTCAGTATCAAAACCGTCGAATACCACCTCGGCCACGTCTACACCAAGCTCGGCCTGAGCTCCCGCCGCCAGCTCCGCGCCGCGCTCGGTCAGCCGCCGACCGACCCGTCGGCCCGCACGCCATGAAGCCGGCTCCCCTTGTCACTCTGCGTTGCACGCTCGCTGTGAGCAGGCGTCCACACGCGCGAGGCCGGGCGGGCACGAAAGGGCAGTTGTCACGTTGTCGGGGGCGTGGTCGGCTGAGGGCGTGACGGGGCCGGGGGCCTGTGGTTCAGGTCGTGGCGGGCAGGCCGGTGCCGGCCGGTGATGTGGTTCCAGAGGGTGAAGCGGATCATCATCTCGAAGCGGTACCGGCCGGCTGTCATGAGGTGGCGGTGGGTGGGGGGATCGACGCACGGCCCCGACTGACTGCAGGATGCAGCCGGCGCCGTGCGGGCCGACTTGCTCAACCTGGCCGAGCAGCAGACTGTGGTGATGCTGGCACCAGGCAGCACAGACGGTCGCCCCGTCTCCATCGGCCGGGCTGTCAGAGGCGGAGGAGGGGCCATGGAAAGGCGTTCAGTTGTCGCTGCGGCACTGGCACTCCTCGTCGTCGCTGCGACAGCTTGCAGCGACACGAATAAAGAGTCATCGACTCCCGGCGTGAGCGACACGACGGTCACCATTGGCAGTCACACGTCGCTCACCGGACCGATAGCTGTTGCCGCCAGCCAGATCGCCCCAGCCTCCAAAGCGTACTTCGATTATGTCAATAGCAACGGCGGCATCCATGGCCGTAAGATTATCTTCAATTATCGGGACGACGCCTATAGTCCCGACAACACTGTGAGGGTCGTGCGCAGTCTGGTGGAACGGGATAAGGTATTCGCCGTCATGGGTGGCTTCGGTACTGTCACCCACCAGGCAGTCGTCGACTATTTGAACGACAAGAAGGTGCCTGACCTGTTTCCGATTTCTGGCTGCCCCTGCTGGAACAACCCTGAAAAATTTCCATATCTCTTCGGCTGGTATTCCGACTACCGTCGGGAGGGGAAAATTCTGGGTAGCTATATCAACAAGAATTTCCCCGGGAAAAGAGTGGCCTACCTTTACCAGGACGATGACCTAGGTAAAAGCGGCGTCGCAGGCTTGGACACGGTCATCCCACGGATCTCTGTGGTCGCCCGCGAGAGCTACCAGCCCAGCTTCAATGACATCACCCAGCAGATGCAGGCGATCGACCGCGCTAAGGCCGACGTCATTGTGAGCTTCTCCCTGCCCAGCTATACAGCGCTGCTTCGCCTGGCCCAACAGAAGTCCGGCAACACCGCAAAACTGGTGGTGAGCTATTCCGGCTCTGATCCGACGACTTTGTCCAGCCTCCTTGAATCCGCGGCTCCTGGAGACGGTCCTCGCGGCGAGGGTAACCCTCTCATCCAAGGGATCGTCACCGATGCCTGGCTTGTACCGATCGCCGAAACGTCGAACAAATGGATCCAGCTCGTGAAGATGATCCGCGATCGCTACCTGCCGGGACAGCCTCTGACCCGCTACACGGAGATCGGTGTAGCCACCGCGTACCTCTTTGTGCAAGCACTGCAGCGGACAGGCAGAGACCTCACCCGGCAGTCGCTGGTGGAGACGCTGGAAAAGGGCGGCTTCTCATCCGGCCCGGGGGTCACACCGCTTGACTACAGCCGTACCTCCCACGCCGGCTACACCGGCACTCAGATCGGCGTAATCAAAGGCAACGCCATCGTACCGCAGGGCACGCCCCTGACTACCGACAGTGAAGACGGCCCCGTACAGCCTTATACCGCCCCCTCCGCCCCGCCGCCCGCCAACGGCCTCCCTGAGAACTGAAAGAGCCAGAGGGCTGCCTACATCCGACCAGAGGGTTCTGTCACGTTGTCGGGTGGGGCAGGGGATGACCTTCGGGGTGTCCGTGTCCGGGAGTGAAGTCGTCGTGTCACCTGTGGTGCCGTCGTGCAGCAACCACCGGTACCCGGTCGAGGTGATCTCGCACTGTGTGCGGTGGCTGTACTTCCGCTTACCCCTCAGCTACCGCGAGGTCGATGAGCTCATGTCGGCAGCGCGGCGGCACCGTCTCCCACGAGACGTCGCTCCGATCCCGTTCCCCGTCATGGTTGTGGTAGACGGTGGTGGTGGCAGTGTGCCCGGTTGCGGGCTGGGGCGCCGTGGCCCGGTGCTGCTGCCCGGCGGCGGGTGTGCTGCTGCCGACAATGGCCTGCCACAGGCAGTCGGGTTCGGCGCCGGCGGTGGAAAGGCCGAACATAGCGGCCAGCCTGAGCGGCCAGTGAGGGGCCTCGACCAGACGGACGATTACGCAGTCCAAGACCGAGCCCGTTCAACCTGACAGTGCCCGGCCGGACGCCGCCGAATCAGAGCGGAAGGTCGTCGGGCAGCACCCGGAATGTTTTGTGATGGCCGAGCGGGCGCACAGCCCGGAAGTCGCGACGGTCGAGAGTGAGTACGGCGTCGGTGTCGTACTCAGCGGCAAGGGCCACGTTCACCGCATCCGCAAGATCCAGGTCCAGGTCGCGATAGCGGGCGCGCACCGACTGGGCGACACCCAAGTGGTCTTCCGTGATCTCGGGCATGACGACACGGCCTCGATGCATCCAGTGCCGGATGTCGTCGACTGCGCTGAGCGCCGCGTCACGGCCGATTTCACGCGTGGCGACGTGATCGATCTCGGCAAGCAGCAGCGGGGACATCACCAGAAGGCCCGCGGCCATGATCGCTTCGTTCGACGCATAGTGTTCGGGATGGGCGGAGTCGAGCGCTGCAAGGAGCCCGGACGTGTCCGCGATGACAATGATCACGCAGCCGTCCCGGACCCCGTCTCGCGACGCACAGCGTCGGCGACGGTGTTGCGCACCTCATGCTTACTGGGGGTGCGACCAGCCCCTTCGAAGGTGCGGGAGAAGAGGGGTTCGTCCCAGACACGATTGGCCATGGCTGCCAGATGGATGCCCTGACGAATGATCTCGGCCTCGCTGATGCCGCGCCGCTTCGCAGCTTCCTTGATGATGGCGAGGTCTTCCGGATCGGCGTAGACATTGGTTCGCTTCATGGACATGTACCAAACGTAGCGTATGTACCAGGTTGATGTATACCGGCAGGGGTGGCAGCTGCTGAGTAGTCCATCAGTGTGTCTCGGTCTCTGCTGTCTTGTGCCGTGACGGTGTGCGGTTCTCCGAGTGGGGAACGGTGCCTGATGGCGTGTCCTGCCTGGGACCTTCCAGACGGAAACGTCTGGAAAGCTGAGAGTCACTGAGACTCTGAGCAACGGTCTCGATCGTCTGCTGCTGTTCGCGGACCTGGCGGACCGGGGCGAGGGCGAGGCCGGTGAGCTGACCAGCGCCGAGCGCGAGGAGCTCAAGCGGCTGCGCAAGGATGGTGCTAAGTGGCCCTTCCTCCTTCTCACCGGCCGTAGGCGTGACGGCGTGGCACCGCTCACCGACCGAGCAGGTCCGCCACCTGTGCCTCACGCGTCGTCAATCACCGTTGTAGAGCCTGTCCAGTCCGACCAGCTGGATGCCGCGGTCCCGTTCGGCGAGGGCGCGTAGCTCATCGGTGAAACCGGCTCCGCTGAAGCAGAACAGGCGCGTGTGCTGGGCTTGCACGCCGTCGCGGGCCTGCAACAGGGCCCGGATGTGCTCCAGGCGCCGCAGGTGCCCCAGGCCCATGGTGTCGTTCCACTTGGCCTCTCCGATGGCCAGGAGCACCTCGCGGCCCTCGTGGTCACGCCCGAATACTGCGGCGTCGAGCTCATGACTGGTCTTGGCCGCCGGGTCGGGAACGGTGCCCGACTCCACGCGGGTGCGACGGCCGCCCAGTGTGTCCTCGGTGGCGTACCAGCGGATCCAAGTGCGGCAGATCTGTTCGAAGTGCGGGCCCACGACCCTACTGCGGAACGTTGCCTGCGACCGCTCCCATACCCGCGGGGCCTGCCCGGGACGCTCCAGGTCGCTCCACTCGGGACGCATCAGGGCGTGGTAAAAAGTCAGGATCGGCTCGGCGATGCGGTAGGCGGAGCGCTTACCGTGGAACGCATCCGGCTCGCGGATGATCATCCCCGTGTCCTGCAGCACGGTCAGTGCGTGCCCCAGGTCGGTGGACTTGCGCTCCAGGTAACTGGCGATGCCGCCGCGCGTGTGATTGCCCTGGGCAATGGCGGCCAGCACACCGTGGTACAGAGCGGTGTCCCGCAGATCCGGCTCCTCCGCCAGCAGGAACCGGGCCTCGCGGAACAACGGGCGCCCCGGGTTGAGCACATTGCGCAGCACCCAGGGCCCAAAGTCCGCCAGATCCGCTGGCGCGTCCCCCAATACGAACTCCCGCCCATACGCCGGAGTCCCACCCAGCACCGAATTGACCAACAGCGCCAGGTGCGGATCGGCGATCCCCCAGAACTGAGCGGCCAGCCGGAAATCCAACGTGGGCACGACCAGTTCCAGGCTGGCCCGCCCGCGCAGCGGGGCCGTCCCCGACAGCAGGCTCCCCATGAACGACAGCGCCGAACCGCACAGCAGCAGCCGCACCGGACCACCCTCGTGCCGGGCCTGCGGCCCCAACGCCCGTTGCAGCAGCGAGGGAAGCTCGGGCGACGCCTTGGCCAGGAACGGGAACTCATCCAGCACCACTACCAGCGGCCCCGCTCCGGGAGTGGCCAGGCCCATCATGACCTCCACCGCCTCCTCCCAGTGCGCGAACCGGTACGGCACCCGCCCCCTCTCGTAGCGCGCCAATGCCACCCCGAATTGGCGCAGCGACTCTGCCTCGGTCGCCTCACTCGCCGCAAAGAAGAAGCCCCCTCCTGTACGGCACAATCCGTCCAGCAAGTACGTCTTGCCCTGACGTCGCCGCCCGGAGACCACCCCGAGCGTCGCCTCCGGTCCCCCGTAGGAGGCGAACCGCACCAGCTCCGACCATTCGAAATTGCGATCGAACATGCCTGCCGGCTTCTCCACCAAACACCTCCTCCCGGTCAATAATTACTGCACCTATTATACGCGCACCTATCTTTGATTCCCGCGTACGTCGGTCGTAGCGTGGATGTGTCGGCCCTCGCCGCTCGACACCGGTCACGACCCGCGGGCGTTCGCTGTCGCCTCGATCCAACGCTGGTGGCTGGAGCTGCTTCGTGAGTTGGCCCGGGAGTCCGGACACAATGAGCAGCCCTGTACGACTGCGAGGTCGAGGGAGACTGCTCCGGGCAGGGTGGTGGCGGCAAGGCGGGCGGCGCCCCGTACCCGGACCGGCCTCACACGGGGATTAAAGGAAGCGGGAGACCGTCGTCAGGACACCGAAGCGCAACCCACGCAGTGGTGACACCGTCACGGACCTTCCAGACGGAAACGTCTGGAAGCTGAGAGTCACTGAGACTCTGAGCAACGGTGCCGTCCAGTATGACGGTTGCGGCGAGGGCCGGGTGCAGGCATAGGCGGATCGCCCGTAAGGGGCATCGTGATTTTCCGGCAGGCGCCTCCCGCGGGACGACACGGGCCGCGTCGAAGTATGCCCCAATGACTGCCCCTTTGGACATCGTTCGCGTGCTGACTGCCTGGTACCTATGGAGAACACATGTCTCCAGCGAAAACTTTGTTGCGTCACTGCCGCCGCTTCAACCGTGCTGCGCTTGAGGAGATATGAAGCCAGCCAGTGGTGGCGCGCGCCCTGCCTTCTCACATGTGGCCAGGTTCTGGGTGCAGCTGAGGACGGGAGCGTTAGTGACCACGCGGATACCGGCGTTCGTTCATGCCGAAGACCCTCTGTCGCAGGCGGGTTTGGAAGCAGCGCTCACGAGCCGGCCTGAGGTCACGCTCATCGACCGCACGGAGATAGGCAGCCGCACAGTTGCGGTGGAAGTCGCGGACCCGTTCACCGACACCACACTCAAGGCCTTGCATGCCTTGAACAGCCAAGGGTGTTCAAGGGTCGTGCTGATCACGGATGATCTGCCGGAGGACAGACTGATCGAAGCGGTGGAGGCCGGGGTGTGTGCCTTCGTGCGGCGCGGTGAGGCCACGGCTGATCGGCTTGCTGAGCTCATCGTCAGTGTCGCATCGGGGGAGGCGACATTCCCATCCGACCTGCTGGGGCGGCTGCTTCAGCAGATCAGTCGGATGCAGCGCGACGCCCCCGTTCCGCTCGGCGGAACCCCCACGGGCCTGTCGGAACGAGAGACACGCATCCTGCGTCTCGTCTCCGAAGGGCTCGACACACGCGAGATCGCTCGGCGTCTGAACTACTCGGAGCGGACGGTCAAGAGTGTGCTGCACGACGTCACTAGTCGCTACCACCTGAAGAACCGGGCTCAAGCCGTGGCGTTCGCAACGCGGGAGGGATGGATCTGACCCGCCTCCGGCCGTCCTGCACCGCCGCCGGACCATCGAGCCCCTTGGCGCCCGTCCTGACAGTGTCTGTCTGCCGGTGCGGCCCCGGCACAGCAACAACCGGTGGGTAGCGGACGAACCGCCGGACGGGATGGTGTTGTCGCAGCAGCGGTGGGCGGCTGGGGCTCACTGCGCCCGTGCTCCGGTGGAGGCCAGGATCAGTGTCCACCACGGGCCGCCGGGTGCCGAGTACATGCCGACGCCGGCCTGCGTGAAGGAACAGTTGGCTATGTTCGCCCGGTTGTGCGGGTTGGTCACCCAGGCTTTGACGACCGCTGGTGGATTGGCCTGGCCCCGGGCGATGTTCTCGCCGTAGGCGCTCCAGCGGTAGCCGGCTGCTGTGAGGCGTTCACCGGGGCCGATGCCGTCAGGGCCGACGTGATCGAAGTACCCGCGCAGAGCCATGTCGGCCGAGTGGACCTGGGCCGCCTTGGCCAGCGTGCTGTTGTAGGTGATCGGCCGGCACTTTCCCTTCGTGCGTTCGGCGTTGAGCAGGGTGATGACCTGCAGGGCGGGGTCGGTCGGCCCGGGCGTGGTGGAGTGTGGTGTCGGGGTGCCGGCCGAGGGTACGGCCGGCGTGGTCCCGGCTGCTGTGGGAAGGGTGACAGCGGGCGGACCGGTCCGGAGGCCTTCGGGCAGGGTGGTTGACGGCGTGGGAGTGACCGGCCCGCGAGGAGAGCTTGGAGTGTGCGTGGAACGGCTCAGCAGCTGTGTCACGCCGGCTGCGGATACGCACAGGGCGACGATGACCGCTGCGACGGCTGCCCGCCGCCGGCGTCTGGCCCGCTTGTACAGGCCGCCCGGGGGACGCCGTCCGGCAGCTCGCTTGGCTTTCATCCACGCGCCGAGGGGCGCGGGGGCCACAGGGCTCCCTGAGGTGCTGCGGCACACGATGCGGCGCTGCGTGGGGGGCGGCCATCACCGGGTGCGCGGGATGCGCTGCCCGCAACGGCCTGCTGGGGGGCGGGAGGCAGCAGACGTGGGGAGGCTGCCGGAGGGTTGCTGGAGGCGCGGGGCGCAGAGCATTGGGTGATCACGCACGTGCTGCGGCGGGGATTGCGGGGAGCTTCTCGGCCCGCCGTGGTGGGTGTCCCTTTGAACGGCGGGCCGGTGGGCAGGGAGCTGGAGTTGGTGGGGCTGACGGAGGCTGCCGGAACAGATCCGTAACGGCATGGCGCACCGTCGTCGGCAGGCCGTCGGTGTTCGGGGCCGGGGCCGCGGGGGAGAAGACCAGACCGGGTGCGCGGCGGGTCGAGGACGCTGCCGATTCGGTTCGTGTGCGGGCAGTGTGCGGAAGGGGCCGTGAGCCGTCCTGCAGCTCGGTACCGACCGCGGATCGGGAACGCATTCACGGGGAATGGCCTCCTTGGTGTGCCTGCGGCATTCAACCGGGACCCGGATTCGTTTACGGTCGTCCGGGCAGGGGCCGTGGGATGCCCTCAGCCCTGAGCGGTCGGGGCGAGGATGTCGCACAGATCTTCGGGGCGTACGGCCAGCAGGGCGGCGAGCTTGGCGACGTTTCGATGTTGCGGGCGGCGGGTGCCCTTGCGCCACATCTCGAGGGTGTCGCCGTTGGGGTGACCCAGTGATCGCGCTATCCGCAGGGGCGCGCGTCCGGGCTCGTTGAGGATCTGGTCGAGCTTGCGGGCAGAGAAACTCATGGCAGCTAGGTACTTTCGGGAGTAGGTGTAGTTCTTGCGGTAGACGGCGCAGGCGGGGCACACGGGCAGCCGTTCTCGTTTGTGGATCAGATAGCCCTCTTCCGTTCCGCAGGCGCCGGTCCATTCGGGCACGGCGTCAGGGTCGTCGATGGTGTCGGCGTCCCAGCAGCTGGGGGGCGTGTATCCCCGGCGCTGGGCGGTGTGCTGGGCCCGCACGATGTGGGCCTGGCTGATGCCGACGTGGGCGGGGTCGACGTTGTGGTACTTGTCGTAGAGCTCTGCGATGGCGTGGGCGGTGGTCGCCATGATGTAGCGGCGGCCCTTGGTCTGGGTGAGCAGCGTGGAGAGGTGCTGGTCGCTGACGCTGTCGTGCTGCCGGCTGAGCCATTTGAGGTTGTATCCCTGAGCGATCAGGGTCTGTATGCGGCGGAGGGTGGTCTGCGGATTGACTCGTGCCCCCGCACCGTGCTTGCTGATCATGGGGGGCTCGTACTGCATTGCCGTCAGTCGGTCGATCGTGGTGCGGCGCATCGCCACGATCGGTGTGGGGCGCCCGTTTTCTCCTATGCCCCGGTGGCCGCGGATGACGGAGAGAACGATGTTGAGTGACACACCGGACTGCTTGTGCATCTGCTCGGCCGACATTCCGCCCTCGAAGTACAGCTTGCGGATGTATGCCTGGACGTCCTGGAAGTCAGCACACAGTGCAGGCCTTCCGATGGCGGCGAGGTAAGCGCGCCGCTTCTGGTCGCGGCGCCGCTGGAGGACTGAGGACGGAACGTGTTCCATGATCTTCCTGTCTGGGGGAGGCCCGTCGGCGCGGATGGTTCCCTGCGTGCGGGTGCGAAAGGGCAACTGCAGGCCGGCTGAGAGGTCAGGAGGTCGCTGTGCCGTGTGGCAGGTGCAGCATCGGTATGCCTTTAAGAACACTTTTCATTGCCCCAGCGAGGCATCGGGGGCAGGCCCTAATGCCGACCCTGGGATGCGGACCAGGGGTAGGGCGGGGCCGCGGCATCTGCGGGGTGACCTGGCCTCTTTTGTGGAAGGCCGCCAGGCGGCATCAACGCGTCGGAGTGAAGCAGCAGCGGGCCGACCCCTGAGCGTCGGGATCTTCGACGCGGAACTTCAGGGCGCGGGGCCCACTCGTGCCGGCCGCCGACGCGATCAGGCGCACGAGCAGCTGCCCTTCCCTGTCGGCTCTGGCCTGCTCGACACGGTCACCCACGCGCAGGGTGACCCGCTGACGAGGAGCGAAGTACCGTCCCGTGACCGTGATGACTGTCTCCGCCGAGGCCTCCGCCGACGAGGTCACCACCTCGGGCAGCGTGCCGGTGGCGTTGAGGGGGATGGTGAGGTTCTGGGCGGTGGTGTTGAGGGTGAGGGTGGCGTTGCGGGGGCCGGGGGCTTGGGGGGTGTGGGTGAGGGTGAGGGTGCAGGTGTGGGTGGGGGGCAGGGGTGGTGCAGGTGTTGTCGGTGATGCGGTAGTCGTCCGGATGGCCGGGGCCGTTGATCTTGGCGGAGGAGACGGTCAGGGGATCGGTGCCGCTGTTGGTGACGGTGAGGGTGCGGGGGGTGCTCTGGTTGTTGATGCCGGTGGGCCCGAAGCCGAGGGTGCTCTGGTCGACGCTGAGGGCTCCGCTGGTGCCGGTGGCGTTGAGGGGGATGGTGAGGTCCTGGGCGGTGGTGTTGAGGGTGAGGGTGGCGTTGCGGGGGCCGGGGGCTTGGGGGGTGTGGGTGAGGGTGAGGGTGCAGGTGTGGGTGGGGGGCAGGGGGGTGGTGCAGGTGTTGTCGGTGATGCGGTAGTCGTCCGGATGGCCGGGGCCGTTGATCTTGGCGGAGGAGACGGTCAGGGGATCGGTGCCGCTGTTGGTGACGGTGAGGGTGCGGGGGGTGCTCTGGTTGTTGATGCCGGTGGGCCCGAAGCCGAGGGTGCTCTGGTCGACGCTGAGGGCTCCGCTGGTGCCGGTGGCGTTGAGGGGGATGGTGAGGTCCTGGGCGGTGGTGTTGAGGGTGAGGGCGGCGTTGCGGGGGCCGGGGGCTTGGGGGTGTGGGTGAGGGTGAGGGTGCAGGTGTGGGTGGGGGGCAGGGGGGTGGTGCAGGTGTTGTCGGTGATGCGGTAGTCGTCCGGATGGCCGGGGCCGTTGATCTTGGCGGAGGAGACGGTCAGGGGAACGGTGCCGCTGTTGGTGACGGTCAGCGGCCGCTCCAGTGCCGCACCGCCCACACCGCGCGCCCCGAAGTCCGGCGCCTCGTCGTCCACGGAAACACTGCGCACCTCAGCCAGAGCCAGCCCCCGCACCGGCACGGTCAGCCCCGTACCCGGCCCACGGAAAGACACCCTGACGGCGGCTGAGCGCACTCCTGGCGCCTCGGGGGCGAAGCGGACCGCCACCCGGCAGGTATCCCCCCGGTGCAGCACCGCCTTTCGGCAGGTGCTGGAGGGCAGCACCTGGAAATCGTCCCCATGCACCCCCCCGACCCGCACAGCCCCGATGGACAAGGGCCCAAAGCCGGTGTGCTCCAGCGTCAGCACACCTTCGCTGTGCTGCGTGACGGCGGTGTCTTCCCACCGCATCCCCGAGGACGCCCTCAGGCCGGGAAGGAACGCATGAGCGAGAACCCGCCGGTCGCCCGCACTCCTGCCCGCCGAAGTGAAGGCCACCACGGCACCGTCGGCCGACAGCACCGGCGCGCCGCCGGCTGTGCCGACCGCCTGATCCACCGCGACCGCCTGCCCAAGCTGCCCCGCCCGGGCGCCGCGGCCACGCTCCGCGTCCGCGTGCCGGTCTCGCACCACCACCCGGGCCTCGCCCCTTGCCGGCCCCTCCACCCCATAGGCGCGAGGGTCGGTGCTGACAAAGGCCACGTACCGGCCGTCCGCGGACAGTCCCGGCCGCGTCCCGTCCACGACAGAGCCGTCCGTGTCCCGGGACACCACCTGGGACTGCGTTTCCTCACCGGCGCCCGGCCCAAGAACCGTGTTCCCGTCGAGGTCGCGATCGACGAGGACCACCTGCGAGGGCGCGCCGGGGGAGGGGGTGAAGGAGAACGCCACCACGCGCCCGCTGCCGGACACCACCGGTTCCCCCGCGCCCGGCATCCCGGCCCGCGTATCAAGAGCACCGGGACGGGATTTGAAGGGCGCATGATGCTCATCCACATCCAGCCGCGACTGCCGGCCGGTGGCCAGATCGATGCCCACTACTCCACTCACCCCAGTCGTGGGAGAGGACGCCAGCACCACCGTGGCCACCAGATCACGCCCGTCGGCGGACAACGCCGGAGAAGAAGCCTCCACGACACGCTGCCCCGGCACCCGGACACGGACTCGGTGGACACCGGCCGGATTGACCCGCCCGCGTTGGTCCTTGGCCAGCCGGGTGACGAACACCTCGCTGTGCTCGCGACCCCCCGAGGCCGCGGGCACAACGTTCTGCCACGCCACGGCCGTGCCCTGCGCGGCCAGGCTGGGCACCGCCTCCCGGTTTCCCGTGATGCGCTCGCCTTTGACCATGGTCGGCTTGCCTGCGTAGACGAACCGGTAATCCATGAACCCGGTCGGGGCTCGCTGGTCGAAGACCCCGTCACCCCTGGGATTGCGGTCACAGATGATCACATCGGGGCTGCGATCCGTATCCCCAGTGTGCAAATTCGTGGCTGTCGTAATAAAAGCCACGTACCGGCCGTCCGCGGAGATGGAGGGAGCGTAGCTGTCGCCGTCGGCGCTCTGCTCCCCGAACACCCGGTCGCCGGCGACGATCTGACCGCGCGAGATGAGAAACGTCTCACCCGCCAGGCGGTCCCGCACGTACACATTGCGCCGAAGCGTGGAGATATCCGAATCGAGTTCCTCGGAACTGGTGAACGCGACATACCGTCCGTCCGCCGATACAGAGGCATCACCGCCCGAGCGGGCAGCACCGGTCACGTCCCGGGACATCGTCTCCACGACACCCGGCGCGGCGGACGGCTCGACAGCGGCGACCCGCGGGGCAGACCGGGCGCTGAGCGTCAGCACCCCGGTCAGCACCACCACAGCCATCAGCAGACGTGAAAGACGCGACACTGCCACGTCCGATGCAGCCCACATCCGCTCTCCTTCGATACCGGCGGGACGAACGACGCTACTCGCCGTGCGCCGCTGCACCAGACGCCTTCCAACCCGCTCTTCGGACCGTTGAGATTTCCCCGTCGGCTGCACCGAGGCCCGCACCCACTCGAGGGCAGCCCGCCCCACTCCCGGTGCCGGGCACCTGCAGCTAAGCCGACACCGTGCACGGACGCGGCGGGGACAGAGCCGAGAAGGCAACCAGCCCGCAAGCGGTTCCCAACCCACGCAATTCCACCGCTGGTTGCTTCCACCGGCCCGCCAGGGCAGCCCGTCCCCGCCGCATCCAACGCCGAGTGCGGCCGCACCCGGCGTTCCCGAGCCGTTCTCGGCGAACACCGGCCAAGATGCCCTCCCGGCCAGCCACAAAGGCATGATCAGGCCTGCCGAGTGTCTGCCTGAAACGCCCTGGAACCCGCCCGGCCCGCGGGCGACACTTCCTGCGTATGCCGGGGACCGCGGCCCGGCATACGCCCAACATCCCTTACGACGCTGCGGCCGTGCCGCGACCGCAGGTATCCACCCGCATGTCCACGGCCGGCCCCACCGGGAGCGGCCATGGGCACAGCCCCCCACAAAAGTGCCCCCAGGCACCGAGCGCATCGGCACACGACCGCCGTACGGCCGTCACGGCGCACCCAGTACGCCCGGAACACGAGCTTGCTGGTGTTCATCGCCATTCTCGGCCTGGCCCTGGGCGCTGTCGCCTTCTCCACCCCCCGGACGGGCCCGGCCTTCCCGGACACCGGCGCCGACGGCGGAGGCATCCCGTTCGCCTCCCCACCACCCAATTCCGGTCCCGCCATCGTCGGTGCACCGACGATGGCGGCCGCCGCGACGTCCACCAGCGCCCAAGTCGCGGACATCCCACCCGCCGTGGCCAACGCCTACATCCAGACCGCCAACGCGACGGGGATCAGCAACCCCTCCTGCCATCTGGCCTGGACCGTGCTCGCCGGCATAGGCAAAGTCGAATCCGATCACGCCCACGGCGGCGCACTGACAGCGGACGGCACCACCCTGCAGCCCATACTCGGCCCCGTGCTGGACGGCTCGAACAACACGGCCGCCATCGCCGACACCGACGACGGCCGGCTGGACAGCGACACACGATGGGACCGTGCCGTCGGGCCCCTGCAGTTCATTCCCTCCACATGGGCACGCTGGGCCACCAGCACCCGTTCCGGAGTGACACCGAATCCGCAAAACATTTATGACGCCGCGTCAACGGCGGCCCGATACGTCTGCGCGGCAGGAGGCGACCTCGCCACACCAGAAGGTCTGAGAAGGGCCATCCTCGCCTACAACCCGTCCCAGACCTACCTGTCGGTCGTGCTCAGCTGGATCACCCACTACAACGGCACATCCGCTCCCCTGGGCACCACTGCCGGGGCAGCCGCCCTCCCACCCGTATCCACCGGCGCCACATCGCCCCCCGCACTCCAGACGCAGCCCAGCACGGTCTCCTCGTCTGCGAAGGCACCGAAGAAGACGTCGCCCCCGCCCCCCACCACCACTCGGCCGGCGACCAAGACGCCCCTCCCCTCCAGACCCACGACGTCCAGACCACCCACGACGTCCAGACCACCCACGACGTCCAGGCCACCCACCCCCTCATCGCCCGCACCCACCTCGCCGAGCCCCACCAAGACCTCACCCGCCCCCGACGCCTCCAGCCCCAGCGCCCTGTCATCGAGCACCACCAGCACACCCTGACCCCGCCTGGTGAGGTAGGAAGAGGCCCCAGCCTGCACTGTGGGCGACACCGTCGAGCCCTGCCCGGCCGCCGGACCCGGATCACCCGAAGACGTGCCTCGCGCCGCACTGCCAGGCACTGCCACCCATCCGGTGTTCCAGGTGCTTCGGACTGGCCACTTCACGGATCTCTCCAACACTGTCGGCCATCACCGCGAGCGTCTTCACACCCAGGTCGATCCCGACCGCCTCGTCCGGACGGGTCGACGCGTGCAAGGTCGCGCTTCACTTCGGCCCGGAAGGACACGAACCAGCGCCCGCGCTCGTGCCGGACGGTCGCCGACAGGACGCGGGCCGTCCCGCTCTGAACGCGTGCGAGGAGCTTCACGGTGGGCCCGTGGACACGGATCCTGCCCAGGCGGGGCAGCGTCACGTGCCGGCCGTCGATGTCGACGCGGATCGTGCCCGTGGTGAAACGGCCAGACAGGCGGTCCGGCTGAGGCTATTCCGGGTCCTCGGCCCCGCAAGTCCGGGCGGTTCCGCGTCGGTGCGCTTTCGACCCAGATTGAGGCTTTCCCAGTAACGGATCATGACGTTGTGTGATCGTTCAGATGGTGCGGTCGTACTCGAGCTGAAGCTGGACGAGGGCCGCTGCAGCGATCTTCGTGATGCGGCTGGGGTCGAGGCTGACCCTGCGCAGGGCCTTGAAGGTGGTCTTGAGCAGGGAGTTGGCGCGCTCGCAGACACCGTGGATACTACGCATGACCTTGTTGTAGGTCTGCTGGGCCTCTGTCAGTTCGCTTCCGGCGGGCTTCTTGACCGGGTGGCGGAAGCCGTCACCTGCGTTCTCGTAACCGAGGTCGACCAGGGTCGGCATGTCCAGCTCGGCGGCGATCCGGCTGAGGGCGTCGATCAGGCCGTGGTGGCGGGCGCAGGTGGTGTCGTGCTCGCGGCCCGGGCGGACCGGGGAGACCCAGATCGGCCAGCCGTCCGGGGTGGCGATGACCTGCACGTTCCCGCCGTGGTGTTTGTGTTTTCCGGACCACCAGAGGTCTGCGCCGTTGGGGCCGGGAGCGGCGACGCGGTCGGTGCGGATGACGGTGCCGTCGAGGTTCAGGTGTGTCAGCCCGGCCGCTTTCGCACGCTCCAGCGCGGTCGCGAGGTCCGGTGCCCCGGCCGCCAGAACGGCCAGTCCTTCATGAAGGTAGCGGTAGGCGGTGGAGGCCGACAGGCGGTTGTCGCGGGCAAGCTGGGACAGGCGGGTGCCGTCGATGAACCAGCGCAGGATCAACACCGCCTGGCGGAAGCAGCCCAGTGCACGCCTGCCCTTGCGGGTCCCGGCCGCGACACGGTGATCGCGCAGCAACCGGGCGAGGTGCTCGGCGGTGGACCGCTTCACATCGAGCACGGCGGTGTATGTGACACTGGTCGACACGTGGGGCCCCTCGGTCAGAACAATCCTTCGCAAGATCGTTCCTACCAGGGGCCTTACGCCTGCCCGGACTTGGGGAGCCCACGGGCCACAGCACCAGCATCGCGATCACAGCGAGCGACGACCCCTTACTGGGAAAGGCTCATTGCCCGACGGCAAGCTCGGAGAGGCTTCGGCCGTGGCCCGCTACCGAGACCCAGCCAGGTTCCACGGCCGAAATCAGCTCACCTGGAGAGCTGCGCTAGAACTGAGCTCAGCAATCCCGGGAACGACACCATCTCAACTTCAGTCAAAATGTCCCACCGGGACGAACACTCCCCGATGCCGGATGTGCAGCATCTTCTGTCGCGGGTGTATCCAGTTGATGCCCATCCGGGGCGCTCGACGGCATCACGCTCGACTCGGAATCCGTGAGGTCCCGGAATCCGATGCCGATTGGCCGAACGTGGTCAATTTTCCCCGACCATCCCACCAACCGTCCCCTTTCGGGTATTGTCAAGCCATCGCAACATGCACGATTCGGCGAAACGACGGAGGGGTGGTAGTTATGGCGCAGCGCACTGTCGTCATCTACACGGACGACATCACAGGTAAGCAGGGAGAAGACGTCGCTCTGCACTTGTTCAGCCTGGACGGCATCTCTTATGAGATTGACTTGGGAACGGAGAGCCACCAGAAACTGCTGGATGCCCTCGGCCCCTTCCTCAAGAGCGGACGCAAGGTGAAGGGGAATGTGCGGCGCCGGACAGGCCAGCGAGCATCGGGCGCCGAAGGCGGCCCGGATGCCGGGAAGGTGCGTGAGTGGGCCAGGGGACAGGGGCTGACGGTGAACGACCGTGGTCGGGTTCCCCGGGAGGTCCTTGAGAAGTACCAAGCAGCGCACAACTGAATTCGGCCCGCACCCTCACGAGTTCACGTTTTATACCGGCGAGGGGGTGATGAGGGTGATGCCTGACCTGCGGAAATTTGGTGAGTCAGCTGATACTGCTGAGCGGTTCAATGTATGGATGAACGATGCTCTGCGGGGTCGGCTTCCGGTCGGAGACCAGCGGGAAGTGGACGAACTGGTTATCGCTGGACGTCACATCCAGGCCATCGCGTTGATGCGTGAGCGCGTCGGCTTGCCGCGGCCGGGTGACGATGTGCCGCTTGCGTCCGAAGATCTTCCTGGTAGCCCGCTCACCGTGTCAAGGCTCGCATCCGGGCGGGCACGGCCCGCATCCTGTCCGCGGCCGTGCGGCACGAGCGTGGACGCTGGTTCGTGTCCCTCCGGGTGGAGACGGCCCGGGAGATCACCTGCGTCGACCGGCCGGATGCGGCGGTCGGGATCGACCTGGGCGTCAAGCACCTGGCGGTCCTGGCCGACAGCACCGGACAGATCCGTTACGAGCCCAACCCCAGGCACCTCGACAGTGCCCTCAGGCTGCTGAGGTTGCATTCCCGCCGGGTCGCACGGCGGCAGGGCCCTGACCGCAGGAGCGGGCGGAGGCCCTCGAAACGGTGGGAGAAAGCCAACGCCGACCGCAACCGCGTGCACCACCGGGTGGCGAACCTGCGCACCGACGCCCTGCACAAACTCACCACCTGCATCCGCAACGAGTACGGCACGGTCGTGGTCGAAGACCTCAACGCCGCCGGAATGCTCCGCAACCGGCGACTCGCCCGCCACGTCGCCGACGCCGGGTTCGGAAAAGATCCGCCGCCAACTGCTCTGCAAAGGCCGGCGCAACGCGTGTCCCACCATCGTGGCCGACCGCTGGTTCCCCAGCTCAAAAACCTGCTCGGACTGCGGCGCGACGAAAGCCAAACTGCCGCTGCACGTCCGAGTCTTCACTGCGATCTCTGCAGCCTGGTCATCGACCGGGACGAGAACGCAGCCCGCAACCTGGCCGCCCTCGCAGCGGCCCGCACGACTGGTCCCCGAGTGGCCGGAGACCAGGACACGCCCCGCGTGTCGAAACCCCGTGGAGCCGACCGTGAGACCCGTCGCCAACACCCCGGCCCGAACACCGGCCGGGGCGGACGGGCAGATGGCGCGAACCTGCCGCACCAGCGGCAAAGGAAACGGGAGACCGTCGTCAGGACACCGAAGCACAACCCACGCAGGGGTGACACCGACACGGACCTTCCAGACGGAAACATCTGGAAAGCCGAGAGTCACTGAGACTCTGAGCAACGGAACTGGACAACCCGCGGGGACGGGGACGGCTTCTCGACCGCCGTTTGAGAACCCTCAGCGGCGTGGCTCCTGCGGCTTTACGGCAGGGCGGCGAGTGCCATGGTGCGGTCCAGGAGGCCTTCAGCTGCCGCGGGGCCTCCTGATGCGAAGGCTCCCGTAAACGGCCCTCCCTGGTTCCCGGTAGGGAGAACCGGCTATCCGACAGCCGAACCCTAGCCGGACGTACGCAGCACCCCGGGAGAGGACTAGGGACAAGCCCTGACGCCAGGGAGGGCTGACTCGTGTGGACTGGAACGAACAGATGACGTCCCGACCACTCTCCTAGAGGTGCCCCGATGCATCAGATCCGTGTCAGGCCCCCTCAGCGGCCTCCTAGCAGTGACCGCCCACTCGATCTGCGAACCCCTTCTGGACGGCCCCTGCCGTACTGAGCGGCGGCACAAGACCCCTGGCAGGACCACCTTCGACCGAGGGGATCAGCGTAAGCGGGCGTTTGGCGACTTTCCGCCTCTAATGACTCGCTCGCGCAAATCATTCCATTTCACTCTCACTTGGAGGGGTAGGGGTCATGCCCAATTCCCACGCAACGACCAACCATGTAAAGGTCGGTCTTCAGCTGACGGGCGAGGACGGGAACGTTATCGCGCACATGGAGTTGAGCAAGCGAATAGTCGCCGACCTCCTGGAGTGCGGTCGCGTCACCGTAGTTGGAAGCGACTTCTCTTGTCGCACTGAATCGGGTTCGCCGCCGAAGCAAGTTCGTTACGTAACTCTCTATCTGACATGAAGGTCCATGCGGACCCTGCCAGAACTAGGGTCTGTCTTCAAACGGATCTTGCCCGGAGCAGGAATGATGCGAGAGTGACTGCTGCTTTGTAGGAGGTGGCGGTCTTCTTGTATCGGGTGGCGATCCCGCGGAAGTCGTCCCGACCAGGTCATCGCAGACAAGGCTTACAGCTCCCGAGGCTTCTGGGCCCGCCTGCGAAAACGCGGCCCTGCGCACCCATCCCGGAAAAGACCGACCAGCAACGGCACCGACTGAGGCACGGTTGCCGCGGCGGCCGACCACCAGGGTCCGGCCTGCAGTGCGGCCGGCCCGGGCCGGTGCGGAGTGCACGGATCCGCTCCGGGAGAGGGCGTGCGCAGACATTGTCGTGGCGTTGGCCGGGCGTCGGCAGGATCGCGAGCGGGCAGGGTCCTGCCGTCGCAGGCGAGGTGGATTTTGGTGATCGGTCCGCATCGGGATCGGCCGAGGGCGTGATCGTCCGGTTCGTCCCGACGATGCCGCCCCTTTTTTTCGGCCGGTGGCGGCGGCGTGCTGGTGGGCGCGGATGATGGTGGAGTCGATCTGGACCAGGCAGTCGATGTTGCCGTCCGCGTCCGCACGGGCCTGGGTCTGCTGCAGGGCCCGAGTGAAGATTCCGTCGAGCGTGTAGCGGCGGAAGGGGGTGTACGCGGTTTTCCACGGCCCGTGGCGTTCTGGCAGGTCACGTCAGGAGATCCCGGTGCGGATCTTGTAGACCATCCGGTTGATGACCTGCCGGTCTTCCACGCGAGGCCGCCCCGTTGCGGCCCGAGGTATCAGCGGAGCGGGTAGATCCCACTCTGGTCAGTGAGTTCATGACGACGTACCGCGGCATCATGATCCACCATCCAGATGATCTTTGAAGACGGAACCTGGCTAGTTGCCCCGCCTTCTTGCAAGCAGCCGAACGGCGGGCCGATCACGCTGCTGACGTACAAGGAGTCAACGTCCTGAGGGAGACGACGATCGACCTGTTCACGACGAGGTCATCCAATCCCGGCGGCCCGTGGAAGGCGCTCTCGCACGTCAAGCTCGCCACCGCTGGGTGAGTCGCCTGTTGAGCCAATTGACTCTGATCGCGGATCCCGGGCGTCGACCCTCTGGTCTGTTGTCAGGGCTTCCAGATCAGGCACCAGTAGTCGCGGTAAACGCCCACATCGATGCGGGGAACTGGGGGAACGAGGCGGGGGTCGGGCCTGCCCACGGCCGACAGGGAGCATGCCGGGTCACCGACCGTTCCTGAGGTGTACATGCGCTGAGCGGCGGCGACGGCAGTTGGGGAGGTGACCCACATCGTGGCGGGGGGTGTGCTGGCGGTGGGCGAGGGGGGAGGCGGTGTGGCTGTCTCCCTGTCCGCCGGCTTCGGCGGTGGCTGGGTCGATGGCTCGGCTGTCGAGGGAGAGAGCCCCGTCGTGGTGCTCGTCGGAGGGGGCTGTGAGGTCGTCGCTGTTGGCGGTGGCTGGGGACTGGGTGTGGTTGTGGTGTGTGGTTTTGCTGTGCTGGATGCTTCTGGTTGCGGTGCGGGGGACAGTGTCCTGGCGGTGGGCGGGACCAGGTCACCGGTGGCTGATGACACGGGTCGTGGTGTGCTGTCGTCCTCGGCTGCCAGCATGAATACACCGGTGCCGCTCAACGCGAGCACGGTGACGCCTCCGGCGATCCACCATGGGGACTTGTGCACGGGTCGGCGGGGGCTCATATCCCCAACTGTCCATCGGACTGACGGCCACCTCAAGCGGTATGCACGTCTGAAGGACGTGGCGGGATGCACGCCACCGCGTTCACGCGCCAGCTGTGAGGCGGGCGGTGTCGCCGGTCATCCGTGCCTGCCGCGCAAGCGGTGAACCAGGCTATGCATCGCGCTGTGCGGTCAGGGAGTGTATCCGAGGCCCAATTCCACCTGGTCAATGTTGGGTGACTGCCGAGATCACCACCGGAGGACCAAGGCGTCACTCCTCTATGTCCGCGGTCAAATCCGGTGATGTCATTGCCAGGCTCTGTGAGATCAGGGCCTGGCTCTTCTTCTCTTGTCACCGACAGTCGGCGCCCGCCGGGCTACCGCGGCCTGACTACTTGCTTGCGGTGGCCGCAGGAGGGCCGTGCCGCAGTTCCCTGGGCGGATCGGCCGGCGACCGCTGCCCGCGCGGCGTTTTCCGCTCGCTGCCCTGCACCGAGCAGCCTTCTTTTCGGCCGTTTGAAAGGCCTGGACCTGGTCCGAGCTGTATGCCGTGCGGCTCGGTTACCGGCCAGCTGGGCGCGGTAAGACGCTGCTTGCCAAGATCATGGGCCCGTGATGGGAACTCGTCATGCTCCCCTAGCGCAGCGGGCCGGATCCTGCACGGATATTCACGTCACCCACATCTCTGTGATGGCATGCCCACGCTAGCTTCACAAGTGGGGCTGGCGTCGCCATAGCGTCATCCATCTGAGGAGAAGTCATGGCATTACGTCGCTTGCTGGCCGGCGCCCTGGCCGTCGGGGCCGCTCTGAGCGTCACCCCCGCCCAGGCGCAGTCCCCGTCCACCAATCCGCCCGGCCAGATCACCGTGGAGGTCCAGACGGTCAACGGCTCGGGCTGCCCGCTGGGCACCGCTGACGTGGCCACCGCCTCGGACAACACGGCCTTCACCGTCACCTACAGCGACTACCTCGCGCAGGCCGGTGCCGGCTCCAACCCGATCGACTTCCGCAAGAACTGCCAGTTGGGCCTCAAGTTCCACATCCCGCAGGGCTTCACCTATGCGATCGCCCGCGCCGACTACCGGGGCTTCGCCTACCTTCAGCGCGGGGCCTTCGCCCAGGAGCGTGCGAGCTACTACTTCCAGGGCATGCCCCAGACGGCCCGCATCACCCACCAGTTCAACGGCCCCTACGCCGACAACTGGCAGGCCAGCGACGTGACCTCCTACGCAGACCTGGTCTGGGCGCCCTGCGGCGAGGAGCGCAACCTCAACGTGAACACCGAACTGCGCGTCTACACCGGCACTTCCGGCCCCGACAGGCTGAGCTTCATGAGCATGGACTCCACCGACGGGAGCGTCAGCACGAAGTACCACCTGCGCTGGAAGGAGTGTCCGGCCACCTGACGGCTGCGCTCCACCTCGCCGCAGTCTCCCAAAGGCCAAGAAAGGACACCATGCACCGGACCATGATCGCCGGTGGTGCGGCGGCCCTGCTGCTCGGCCTCGCCACGCCTGCACACAGTGCCTCCCACACCCCCACGGGCATCACCGTGCCACCCGACAAGATCGTCATTGAGGTGGCGACCGTGAACGGCTCCGGCTGCCCGGAAGGCACCGCCCAGGTGGCCGTGGCCCCCGACAACACAGCCTTCACCGTCACCTACAGCGACTACCTCGCCCAGGTGGGCTCCAACGCCTCTCCCACGGACTTCCGCAAGAACTGCCAGCTCAACCTCCGCGTTCACGTGCCGTCCGGCTTCACCTACGCCATCGTGCAGGCCGACTACCGCGGATACGCCTTCCTGCAACCCGGCGCCAACGCCATAGAACGGGCCAGCTACTACTTCCAGGGCATGCCCCAGACGACATACAAGTCCCACCAGTTCAAGGGACCGTTCGACGACAACTGGCAGACGACCGACCGCACCGAATACGCCGACCTGGTGTGGGCGCCCTGCGGGGAGAAGCGGAACTTCAACATCAACACCGAGCTCCGCGTGAATGCCGGCACCTCCGACCCGCTGACCCAGACGAATTTCATGACCATGGACTCCACCGACGGCAGCGTCAGCACCGTGTACCACCTGGCCTGGCAGGAATGCCCAAACCCGGCCTGACCTGCACCGCCAAAACCTGACATCGGGACAGCCGAGCGGACCACGAGCGCTCAGGTGTCCCGGATAGCCCACCCCCGGTGACGCAGCTTCCACCCCTCAAGCTGCGCCACACAAAGAAAACGGCAGGCCCGCCGATGCCATCGGCGGGCCTGCCCCTTTCGAGAGCTGGTACATCTTGCACCGGCTTCACAGCAGTCTCGACTACCGCAGTCCCGCCGCATATGAGACCGCACTCGCAGCCTGACCAACACACCGCTGGTGTCTGTCAAAGCGGAACAAGCGCAGTGCGCGGTTGCCAACCAGCGCGGACAGGGCACAGTCAAGGGAGCGCCGCGGTCCAGCACTGGGCGACCGTTCAAGTCCCGGGCCGGTCACGAACTCCCGCCACATGAGAGGCCGTCAGGTCGCTGCACTCGGAAACAGGCTCCTGACCAGCGGCGATAGCGAACTGCAACTGGAGTACTAGGCTGCGCTGATCGCGGGGATGAGGTCCGAGTGCTGGACGGCCAGGGGCAGGTAGGGCCAGGGGGTGCTGCGGACTTCGTACCAGCCGTTCCGGACGGGCGTGAGGATCTTCAGATGGTCCGTTTCCAGAACGTAGGCCCAGTCAACACCCGCTTCCGCGGCGCCGGTGGCGTCAAGCTCCCGGGGCGGGGCCTTGGTCTCTCCGTGGCAATAGCACAGGTTGGCCAGGCTTTCCTTCTTGTCGTGCCGGTAGCCGGTTTCTGAGGTGAAGTCGCCGCCTATCCTGTACCAGCCGGCTGGGTGGGCGTCGATCAAGTAGGCCTGGGCGACTGCGACGTGGCCATGAAAGTAGTGCGTCACGGCACGCAGTAGCAGGCCTTCCAGCCGGTCTGGCGACCCTCCCCGGGTGCAGAAGCGTCCGGTGAATCCGGAGGGCGTCGGCCGTGCGATCAGGGCAGTCGACATGCTTGATCAGTCCTTGCGACAGTTACTGGAGGGGGGAGGGCGGGTCGAGAAAGTGGGGCTGGCCGCGCGGGTATCGGTTGCCGGAATGAGGGCGCGGCATGATCTGCAGACGGGATGAGTTGCAGCATTTGTAATCAGGGGAAGGAGACGTGGGCGTAAACGGTCTTGCCGCCGTCCCGGGACCGGAAGCCCCAGCCGTCTGACAGGGCATCGACGAGACTCATGCCGAAGCCTCCCTCTGCTCCCCGCTTGTCATCATCAACAACCACAGGCAGGTCTCGGCCGTAGTCGTCCACCTCCACGGTCATGACGCGGTCGTGCCAGCTGGTGCGCAGGTCCGCCGGCCCGGGAGAATGGCGGCAGGCGTTGGTGACCAGTTCGGAGACGATAAGGAGAACGGCGTCAGCGCATTCGCGGATGGACGCGTCGCTCGCCTCGTCCAGCCCCAGGCTGTGCAGCTCGTGCTGAATGGCTTCACGGGCGTGTCGCGCCGCGGCCGGCCGGTGGGAAAGGTGCACGCACTGGCAGGTCTCGTGGCTGTCCCTTTTGGGGGGCCTACCTCCGGCCGGCGCCGGCTGAGCGCTTGCTTTGCTGCGGCTTTCCATGTTGTTGTGCTGGTCAGGCCGGGTGTCGTGGGGCGTCCCGGCAGTGTCCATGCGGCCCTGGCCGGAGCGGATGGTGGAGACTGTCAGCATGGGGATCAACTCCGAAATCGGAAAATCCGTGCTATTTCAGAGTGCCGACCAGGGACGGTCGCCTGCCTCGGGAGGTGTCCCTAGTCAGTCCCTAGGAGGACAGGGCAGGGGGTCCCCAGGGTTCCAGGGGGACGGGTGCCGAGAGCCTGCATGACGTGCCCATGAGCGGCACACCGTCAGGCCGAGAGGTAACCATCTCGTCGCGTGAAGTGAGTCGGCAGCGGGGCGGGAGCGGTGCCTCTGGGTCTGGCATGGCGGTGTGCCCCCTGTCGTAAGGATGAGTACGGATGACCTGGGGGGTGCCGCCGGGCTTCGGGGCACAGCTTGACCGCTGATGAGGAGCCTGATGATCGCCCGGTGGGGTGCGATGCCGGACCGCTTCACGGGTGGCATGTCTGCGAACGTGGTTGCCGGTGTCCGAGCCGAGGGCTTTGACCAGGCCGTCGACCGAGCGGGTGGAGACGCCGTGGACGTATGCCTCCATGACGACCGGGTAGAGGGCCTGGCCGATCCGGCGCCGACGCTCGAGCAGGCCCGGGAAGAAACTGCCTGTCCGCAGTTTCGGGATCGCGAGCTCCAGGTCGCCGGCCTGCGTGGTCACGGTCTCCTCCCGGTGTCCGTTGCGCGAGGTGGTGCGGGTGTCGGTCCTCTCGCCCCACTGCGCACCGATCCGGGCAGTGGCCTCGGCCTCGATCAGTTCCTGCAAAAGCCGCTCAGTGACCTCGCGGACGAGTTCAAGACCATCTGCCGAACGTAGTGACTCAAGCAGGCGAAGCAGGTCATGCCGGGACAAGGCCACCGGGCACCCCCTTGGACCGAACTGGCAGTTCACCAAGGACAGTTGCACGGTGGCCTGCCCCGTTCCCAGGGGAGCGTTCACCGGCAGTCGACGCACGCGAGAGCACGCAAACGGCGCACTTCCCAGCACAAGATCCGTTACACCACTCGGCGGGACGCCATCCGCTGGGCTGGGATGAGCGATCCCCTCGCGTCCTGCCTGGTTGCCCTGGGGGGCTACACGGCGGGCAGTGACGCAGTCCCGCACGGCCATCTCGTGTTCCTCGGATTTCAATGGGCAGACACCTCACGCCGCCTCCTCCCGACATGAAACGCGGGCCCCTCCGGACGGAGCCGGATCACCCATTTTCTGCACGGTGTCTGCGTCGACGGCTGCTTCCTGCCCAACTCCCTGGCGCGGCAGGAAACCTGCGGCGGCATGTAGCTCCTTCGGCCCGTCGTGTGCCTACGGCCCTCGGGGAGGCAGGGAAATGAGTTGTTCCGCACACAGTGGCTGATGTGCTTCTCTCCCGAGGTGTCCCGGCAGTCGGTTCGATACGGGTCTCACGTGACCCTCCCTTGGGGCATGCGGATCCGTTGACGCGATCACCGCTCGGTGCAGAAGTCACCACCGATCTGACTGTCAGCCGTGGCGTCGGCCTGTTCGCCGCTGCACGCATCCCGTGACGTTGCGTAAGAAGATGAGGAGATCGTCTATGCCGTCCACCCCGCCCGCGCCTCCGGCCGTGCCGAGGACGCGCTCCTCGGGCCGCAGGGCCCGCTACGAGCCGCGCCATGCGCGCAAGTCCGACCCGCCCTGGAAGAAGCAGCCTCCCCGCACCGCGGCTGCCGGTCTGATCGGGCTGGCAGCCTTCCTCGCTCCTTCGGCACTGGGCAGTTCAAGTGCCAGCGCCAGTACAGCAAGTGTCTGGGACAGCGTCGCGCAGTGTGAGAGCGGCGGGAATTGGAGTATCAACACCGGCAACGGCTTCTACGGAGGACTGCAGTTCACGCAGAGCACCTGGACGGAATTCGGCGGCGGCCAGTACGCCTCGCGCGCTGACCTGGCCACCAAGGAACAGCAGATCGCGATTGCCCAGAAGGTTCTCGTTGGCCAGGGGCCGAACGCATGGCCCGTCTGTTCTGCGAAGGCTGGACTGACACGGGAAAATGGGGGGGCGCCATCAAGCGCCCAGCCGGACACCACTGAATCGTCGCCGCCTTCACAAGATCACGGCCAGAAGCGTGACAGACAGGAGCCGCGAGCGGACCCGGATGCCGGTGACAAGGCCTCGCGGCACCCTTCTGGCACCTCGACGCGGTCCTACACCGTGGTGTCCGGTGACACTCTGTCGCATATTGCCCATGATCATCGCGTCAGCGGCGGCTGGTCTGCACTGTATGCCGCGAACCGGGACGTGATCGGAAACGATCCTGATCTCATCTACGCCGGGCAGGAACTGACCATGCGTAAGGCGGCGGCCTCGTCGGAGGGGCCCGGACGGCACCGGGCAGACGATTCCACCTCTCGGACCGGCGGGGAGGATGCCCACAAGACTGGAACAGGCAAGCATCGCGCGAGCGGGGGCAGCTCCCAGTCGGGCAGCGCAGCCGACTCACCGGCCTCGTCCGCAGGGCTGACGGGTCCCGTCGGTTCCACAGCGGTCAGCACTCCGTACCACGCGGCCGGCTCGAGCTGGTCAAGCGGCTATCACACCGGAGTGGATTTCCCCGTTGCCACAGGGACACCGGTCACGGCTGTTCGGGCCGGCACAGTGGTATCCGCCGGGTGGGGCGGCGCCTACGGCAACCAGGTCGTGATCCGGCACGCCGATGGCATGTACAGCCAGTACGCCCACTTGTCCTCGTTGAATGTCAGTACCGGCCAGGCGGTGGGGGCAGGTGACCGCATCGGATCGTCCGGCTCGACCGGCAACTCCAGCGGCCCTCACCTGCACTTCGAGATCCGCACCGGCCCTGGCTACGGTTCGGACGTCGACCCGCTGGCTTACCTGCGCAGCCACGGTGTGAAGATCTAGGCAGTCCGCCACGACCGGGTCGCACGGGGGGCGCCGAGCACGTTGTCCGTGCCCGGCGCCCCCCGTGCGTCGCGCAGAACTTGCCGCATCGGCCAGGGCACCGGATCCGCCCGGGACCTTGCCTCCGTCCGGCATTGCCGGACGGATGCCTCAGCGGGCCCCGAATGCCTGTGTCCACCACGGGCCGCCCGCCCCGTCATGTATGCCGATGCCGATTTCCTTGAAAGAACAGTTGAGAATGTTGGCACGGTGGCCTGGACTGTTCATCCAGCCGTCCATGACCTCCGCGGCCGTCTGCTGGCCCCTCGCGATGTTCTCGCCGTAGGTGGACCACTTGTATCCGGCAGCGGTGATGCGGTCACCGGGGTCTGTCCCGTCCGGGCTGACGTGGTCGAAAAAGCCCCGTTCCGCCATGTCGTTCGAATGGTTCACGGCCGCGCCGGCGAGCTGGGCGCTGGAGGTCACAGGACCGCAGCCCGCCGCTGTCCGTTCCTTGTTCACCAGCGCGATGACTTGCCCTTCCTCGCCGGAGGCACCGCCGTTGTCGGGCGCCGACTCGGGCGCGGGGGCCGGGACTGCGGGCTGCTGCGTCGATGGCGGCGCCTTGGGTGTTGGGGCGGAGGGACGAGGCGCCGAAATGCTGGACCGCGAGACCGACGGCTTCGCGGAAGCGGATCTGGAGACGGGCGGTGAAGGTGTGCGGCTGACGGCCGGGGAAGGGGAGACGACAGGCAGCTCAGCATCGGAGATGTGATTGCCGCTCGAGGCCGAGCCGCCGGGGTGCAGGAACACATACAGCGCGACGCCGGATGCCGCCAGTGCCACAACCACCCCGGCCACGGCGGCACGACGGCGGAACTGGCGTCGTCGGGTCTGCAGGCGGTCACTGCGTGGTCCCCTCGACGACGCAACTGCCGACCCTGTGCTGTGTAGCGGGAGCGACGCGACTACCTGCGTGGTCAACTCCCGGGTGGCAGCGGTCAGAGCGGCACTGGGAGGCACCAGGGCCAGGCCTGCCAACAGGCCCTCCGGCGGAGACATACCTCGCTGCAGCTCGGAGCAGCGCCGACAGCTCTCTGCGTGCCGGGATATCTGCCTCCGCCACAGGCTGCTCCGTTCCCCGTTCCAGGTTCTGAGCGTCTCGTACAGCTCCGGGCACGGCGTCGTCGCCTGCAACACCTGCACCACAACGCGGGCGGACTCCAGATGCGCCTTCATCCTCTGCACGCGCACGGCAGTGTGCTGGGCGGACAGCTCCACTGCTTGCGCGACCTCTGCACGGGTCAGCTCGCCCGAGCACTCCAGCCACCACAGCGACAGCAAGTCCTGGTCTTCGCCCTCCAGCCAGCGGGAAGCCTCCGCCGTCTCCAGATGCTGGCCCGACAGCTTCAGGTGCGTGACGGTCAGGGCAACGAAGTCCGCTGAGGGGTCGTCGAGTTCGCGAGCGGCCTCCAGGCCCGTGCCTTCGCAACCCTCGCGGTGGGTGTGGTGATCCTGCCGGTAGGCCCGCACACGGTTCATCGCTATCGCCACCACCCAGGAGCGGAAGCTGCCGGCCGAAGGCAGGGCACTGAAGCCGACCATGGCTCGCAGCACGGTGTCCTGGACCAGGTCGTCGGTGTCCGGACGACCGTTGAGCGCCCGCCCGATCACGTTGTAGACGAGCGGGAGGTGCATGGTGACGAGTTCCTCCTGTGCTTGCGCATCACCATTCTGTGCGGCCCTCACCAGTTCGACTTCCAGTTGTGTATGCATGTCTGAATCAACCCTGCTTGTCCGCGGGCAGCGATGTAGCCCTCGTCTGGGAGCCCCGGGGGCGGCTGCGAGATAACAAAAATCGTGTGCTGTTTGGCGGTATCGGCGAGAGGGATGAGAGTCAGGCGCCACAAGTGAATCGCAGCATGAGAGGCATGTGGAGACCTGCAGGCGGTGTCAAGACCGCTGATGCCGGGAGGCGCTGAACGATCTCGGACCGTGCCGGCTGTGACGGGTGCAGCGACCGCTGTGGAGGCCTGCAGACGTTGATCCCTCGCCCGTCCGTTCTCCCCTCAAGATCGCTCAAGTCGCCGTCTGCCGACGCCATATGGGCCGGGGCAGCCGCCTCCCATGGCGACCGTGTACGCGGCGACCGTCGCATGGTCGGCGGGCGCATCCTGGAGCGCCCCGCCCTGCTTGGTGCTCGGTGACTGTAATCGGTCCGTCCAGCCGGTCGCAAAGGACGACCCGGCACACCCGGATGTCCTCCCTTTCGGCCGCCCCAAAGGGAGGACGCTGCGAACTTCTGCCGGAGCAGGACAGCCGCTGCTCGGCTGTGGAACTCAACACCGCGGTTGCTCGGCGGCGGTAGCGTGAGCAGTCGCGGAAGAAAGAAGACGCGCAACAAACGAGTGAGGCAAGCCGTCTTCGCCCAAGGAATCCCGCGCTGTAGGCAGGCGGGACACGAGCAGCCGACGTCTCGCGCCCTGGAGCCGAGGATCGTCAATCCGTCCCTGGCCATCGAGTGACGGACGAAGACGTGCAACCTCTACGCGATTCCCGGCCGCAGAGGTTCTACGACGAAGACCGCATGTGGACCATGCATGGGCGAAGTGCAGTACCAACAAGGGCAATTCGCCGGCAAACGGTGCATGGCTCACTCTGCGGACCTGCAATCCCGAGTGGAACATGGCACAGTCGTGGCAGGTAGGTCCGTAGCCCAGTAGTTGCGCGCGAGCGTGTTGTGCCTGCGTAGGTGCACCAGCCGACCACGGCAGGGCGGCGCGCGGGACAACGGTCACCCTCGGGTGACGATGAGCATCGCGGCCCACTGGACCAAGGCGTGCGGCAAGCCGAGTGCGGCAGGATGCGGAACCAACGCGGCTCCTGGCCTGTGGGATAGCGATGACTCGCCTCGCTGCCCGTGAGGATTCGGACCTGCCAGATCCCCCTTTGAGGGCTCGCATGTTCACCGAGTCGATCGCGCAGCTGGACCAGTCCAACGCGCCGCGGGAGCCGAGTTCGTCAAGGACCAGGCGGTGGAGCTTGGCCCACGCCCTGGCCTTCGTCCACTCGGCGAAACGACGGTGAGCTGTCGCCCCCGAGGCCCGAACGACGCTGACGGCAACTGCTGCCACGTGCAGCCCGACGTGGCTACGAACACGATCGCAGCCAGCACCTCCCGGTCACCATGCCGGCGCCGTCCACCACCCTGAGGTTGCGAGGGAGCAGCTCAGCGATCCCCACCACGACCGACATCTGCCGAGTCGGCCAAATGCGACGTCTCAGGCGAGCGGGGATGTCACAGCCCGGCGTAACCTCGTCCACTGCTGAGGGTGGGGTCGGTGCGGCTCTGTATCGATGCCATTGACCACGGTGTGGCAGGGACATGGGGAAAGGCAGCCAGGGGGTAGATCTCCCTGAACCTGTTCAGGACCTGCCGCATGCCTTCAGCCGCCTGCTGTGCCTCGGCAATCGCATCGCCTCGCTCGGCAACCAGCTGAGTGTAGATCGGGTCAGTCGTAGTTCCATCACCAGCTACCACGCCACACCTCGTGAAGAGAGACAATCGTGAATGAAGGGTCGTGCAGATGAGCAAACGCACGATGCGGTAACCAGGTTGCCGTCGAAATCCCCGCAAGAGCTTCCCGTAAGGGCAGCAGGAAACGCTCCTCCTCGTTCATGTATGGACACGAGAGCCCTCCACTCGCGCAGGCACCCGTTGCCGACAAGACAGGAACCCATCGGTGCCCTTTCGCTTGCACGGCAAGTACTCACCTTTGCTGCTGCGGGATCAGAGAATGTCCGTGCTCCTAGCGACACGTATGCAGATTTCTCCAGGAGTGGCGCGTAAGAGAGGCACGACGTCGGGGTCATGCCCGGATGCGAGCTCCGGAGCAGGACGGACTGGGTCCGCCTGGCCTCCCCAAGCGCAGCACCCTCAGCCGGAACGAACAGAGCGAGGAACCATACAGTGATCGGCCCGTTCTCCAGGTGGACTGCACGGTCGGAACGACAGCAGTCGCTTCAAGCGGCGGCCCCTCGCCGGGTCATCAGCGGGGGAGACGGCATCCGGCAGGTGATCCTGGCACTGGCCTTGGACCCCTACATAGCGGGCGCACAGCCCTGTGCCCGCAGCGCCGAGATACATTGCGTGCGCGAGCATTTCGGTGCGCCTGCGCTGGATGACCCCCGCGTCGTACGCCGCTTCACATCCGACCTTCACGACATCTGCCTGCTTGGGGGCGACGGCTGGACGTGCATCTATTCCCGGAACCTGAGGCCATCTGCTTCAGTCCAGGCAGAGGTGACGGTGACCGCCGAAACTCCGCAGCTCGCTGCTGAGATTCTCGCGGACCTGATCACTGCCCACGGCCAAGACAGCACGGAAGAGTTCGACAGCGTGCCGGTCGGATTCTGGCACCTGTCCTCGCGAGGCGTGCCCACGCGTGTGTTCCGCCCCACTCGTGTGCCCGGCTGGAAGGACATCCGGTCGAATTACGCGAACTCGGCTGCAGCGCGCATTGATCACCTCGCAAATCTCACCCCGGCAACGCTGCAAGGAACCATCATCTTGATGCACGGTCCTCCCGGTACCGGCAAGACGACGGCTTTGCGGTCCCTGGTACATGCCTGGCAGAATTGGTGCGGCTTTGAGTACATCCTGGACCCCGAACACTTCTTCGGTTCGCCTGACTACCTCTTGCATGTCGCCACTCCGGCCCGGCCGAGGGACGACCGGTGGAGCGCACTGATCCTCGAAGACTGCGATGAACTGCTGCGCAGTGATGCGAAGAGAGCCATGGGGCAAAACCTCGGCCGGCTGCTGAACCTCAGCGACGGCATTCTGGGGCAGGGAGGGAAGACCCTGTTGATCATGACCACCAATGAGGACGTTCACAGACTTCACCCCGCAGTCGTCCGGCCCGGGCGCTGTCTGGCGCAGGTGGAAGTGGGACCGTTGAGCCAGGAAGAAGTCAGCCGCTGGAACGGAGGAGTGGCCGCGAACCTAGGGGCGTCCGCCACACTTGCCCAGCTTTACGCCCATGCGTCAGTAGCCACACCGCTCCTTGACACTCCTCGCCGAACCGGCGACTTCACTGGTGCCTACCTTTGAGCAGCCCGCGCCGGGAGCTGCGGGGAGGGCGGCGCTGGCGCATGCGGCGCGCACTGCCGTGGCCCTCGGGCCTTCCGGCGTCTCAGGGGAGCAGCCGCCGTCTGACCGGGCGTCCACGCCTGCTGCGGCGAGGGCGTGGCGAAGTGGCGGAGGCCAGACCCAAGGTCACGCGGATGCAGGCACCTCCGAGCGGGCCGCGGCCGATGTGCACGGAGCCCGCTGTGGCTGCGGCGGCGCGGCGGGCAATGTCCAGGCCAAGGCCGGTCGAGTGGGTGCTGTGTCCGCGAGCCAGAGCGGCGTCGGGATCGGGAATACCGGGTCCTGCGTCTTCGACGACCAGCTCCGCGGCATGGGCGGTGCGGGTCACGGCGATGGCGAATGCGGTGCCAGCGGCGGTGTAGCGGAAGACGTTTCCCACGAGGGCGTCCACGACGGCCGCGATGTCCTGGGCCGACAGCCCGACCCAGGTCGGCTCTTCGGTGATGCTCAGTGTGCAGCAGCGCTGCTGCTGTTCGGCGAGCATGGCCCAGAAGACGGCCCTGCGGCGGATCACAGGGGCGGCTTCGCACCGGTCGGCCCCCTGACCGGCGCGAGCAGCGGGTGCAGGAGCGTCAGTGCGCAAGGCTCGGCCCATCGGGCCGACGGCCAGCGGGGTGCGGGCTGCGGTGATGATGGTGTGGAGCTCGGACTCGAGTTCGTCCACGGCTGCTGTGATGCGTTGGGTCTGTGCGTCGGGCCGCATCCGTTCACAGGCCAGGTGCAGGGCTGTCAGCGGGGTGCGCAGCCGGTGGGAGAGATCGGCGACGAGTTCGCGCTCGATGGCGAGCAGTTCCGTCATCCGGTCGGCCATGGTGTTGAAGGCCCTACCGGCGTCCTGCAGCTCCCGGGGACCCATGGGCTCCACGCGGGTGTCCAGGTCGCCGTCCCCCAGCGCGCTGGAAGCACGGGCCAGTTCCTTGCTGGATCTGACCACCCTGGCGGCCAGGCGGTCGGCGACCAGGACGGATCCGACGACGAGCCCGGCGGCCAGGACGGCCATGACGGTCCACGATGCTCTCACCCCGCGGGTGAGTTCTGCGCGGGGTACGAAGTCCTCCACCACGGCGACCCGGCTGTGGGGGAGGACGACGGGCTGCAGGTGGATCCAGCCGTCCGCGATGTCCTGGGAGATGGATTCGCGGTCTCGCTTGGCGCGCTCGAGCAGGTGCGGCGGGGCGTGAGTGGTGCCGATGGTCTGGGAGTCGGGAAGGTGGAGGACCAGAAATTGAGCCTGGTCCAGGCTGCCTGCTGATTCACGTATGTCGGCGGGGTTGGTGGTGAGGGCCAGCAAGGGAGCCATGGCGGCGGCCCGCTGCTCGGCGGCCGTGATGCTCTGTTCCCTGGCCAAAGACATGACCAGGACCGCCAGCGGGATCAGGAAGGACAAGGCGATCATGGAGGTGACGGCGAGTGCCACGGCCGCCAGCGAGCGTCTCAACGGGGAGCCATCAGTTTTATGCCGACGCCGCGCACGGTCTGCAGGTAGCGGGGTGCCGATGCCCGCTCGCCAAGCTTGCGGCGCAGGGCCGACAGGTGGACGTCGACCGTCTGATCGTCGACATAGGGCTCGCGCCACACCTCATTGAGGAGCTGCTGCTTGGAAATGACCTGCCCTGCATGGTGCGCGAGGAAGGACAGCAGATCGAACTCCCGGCGGGTGAGCCTGAGTTCCCGGTCGGCCAGGAGCACGGTGCGGGCGGGCGGGTCCACCGTGAGATCACCGACGGATACCGGCTGCATCAGGTCGACGGCCGGGGGCCGCCAGGCACCATCGGTGTGATGGGCGGAGGAGGATGCCGCGCCTGCGGTGCGGCGCAGTACCGCAGACAGGCGAGCGACGAGCTGCCCGCCCGAGAACGGCTTGACCACATAGTCGTCAGCGCCGGCGTTCAGCAACCGGATGATCTCCGCTTCGTCGTCGCGAGCGGTGACCACCATCACCGGCACGGAGGAGATTCCGCGCATCATCTGCAGGACGTCGCCTCCGTCCAGGTCCGGCAGCCCCAGATCCAGCACCACGGCGTCAAAGGGATCCTGCGCCACTTCACGCAGAGCTTCGAAGCCGCTTCCTGTGCTGCGAACGGTATGCCCCTGCTCGGTCAGAATCTCGATCAGGGAGACACGGATGCGGGGATCGTCCTCAACGACAAGTACACGGGGCATCCTCGAACCCTATCCAGCGTCTTTCCACAGCCAACTCCGCGCTGTCGCACCAAGAGGTCATCTCATTTGGTGAGTCTGCGGTAGCAGATCAGGGTGCAGGCGATGCTGGTGAAGGCGAGGAAGTGGTCGGCTTTGCGTTTGTAGCGGCGGTGCCGGCGGCGGCATCCGGCGAGCCAGGCCGTTGGGTGCGTTCGGTGGTCCAGCGGTGGCGGCCGAGGCGTTGCGAGGTCTCGATGCCCTTGCGGGCGATGCGGAGCCGGATGCCTCGGCTGGATAGCCATCTCCGCAGGTGGTTGTAGTCGTAGCCCTTGTCGGCGTGGAGTTTGCGGGCCTGCGTCGCCGGCGTCCCCGGCGGGAGCGGATCGGCTGTATGCCTTTCATCAGCGGGATCAGTGCCTGGCTGTCGTGCGTGTCGGCGCCCGAGATGCCGATGGAGGGGGGCAGGCCGGTCCGCTCCGTGATCAAGTGGATCTTTTGGCCCGGACTTGCCCCGGTCTACAGGATTCGAACCTGGCAGGTCCCCCTTTTCAGGGCCCGCATATTGACCGAGTCGATCGCGCACCTGGACCAGTCCAGCTCTCCGCGGGATCCGAGTTCGTCGAGGACCAGGCGGTGGAGTTTGGCCCACACGCGGGCCTTCGTCCACTCGGTGAATCGCCGGTGAGCCGTCGCGCCGGACGGCCCGAACGACGCGGTCGGCAACTGCTGCCACGCGCAGCCCGAGGTCGCCACGAAGACGATCGCGGCCAGCACTTCGCGGTCGCCGTGTCGACGCCGGCCACCACCCTGAGGCCGCGACGGCGCCTTCGGCACCACGTGCTGGAACAGTTCCCACAACTCGTCCGGCACCAGCCGCTCAACGATCCCTGCCACGATCGGCAGCTTACCCAGCCAAATGAGATGACGTCTGAGGAGCATCTCTGCCGATCGCACCTGCGGCCGTCGCTTGCGCCCGCTACCGCAGCGCAGCGACCGGACCGGTCGCAGGATGCGGCAGATGAAGGCGGGCCGTACATCGCGAAATGCGGGCGCGGCGCCTGACGGGGCAAGGACCCTTGCCCGGATTGTCTGCCCAATAGTCTGCCCGATCGGGTGGCAGCGGGCCTTGTGGTGCTGAGGTCAGCGTCCGCCGAACGCCACCTCGTCGTCGGTGACATGCATGGCCACGGGGTGACTCTCGACCGGCAGAGTGCAGCCCTCGGAGGAGCTGCAGCTGGCATAGGTCAGCAGCGCAGCCGCCTTGCCGGTGCCTTCGGCGTGAATAGGCACAGTCAGGGTGACGGGCCCGTCGGGATAGACCGCAACGGTGCTCTTCACGCCCGGCACACTGATGTTGCGGACGTCGGAGGAAGCAGTCGGCTCCTCAGTGGCCGTGATCGCTCCGCCGAGGGCGATGACGGTGGGTCTGCCCACCCCTTCGACGCCGTCCTCGGGCAGATCGGTGCTGTAGAGATGGAAACCGTCGTCCGTGGGGGTGAACGTCACCTTCAGAGTGCCGTTGGGAGCCTTCCACTCGGCGACGCTGAGTTCTACGGTGACGCCGTTCCTGGTGAACTTGGTGGCCGGCGGAGGCCCTGCCGCCGGCTCGTCATCGGCCGCACACGCGCTCAGGGCGGCCATCGACACAACCGTCATGGCGATCGCGGCGGCATGGCGGGACCGGCGACTGCCTGCCCAAGCCAGCGCCCAAAGGGAAGAGTTGGTCATCACGCTCGGTTTCCCATGCAAAGGTTGATCGAAGGAGTCGCCGAGGTGACGACACCTTGCCTGCGGTCTGATGCTGACTGGCGCCGCAGAAGCCCACAGTCTGCTGAACGGGGAAGGCCGCTTGCTCACAGGACGGCCGTGGAGTCGGCGGTCCACAGTTGCAGCCAATACACGAGATCGCTCCATGCACCGGTGACCATCAACAGGCCCACGACGACAAGCATGCCGCCGCCGGTACGCAGGACCCACTGGTAGTGCCTCTTCACCCAGCCGAATGCGCCCAGGGCACGACGGAACGCCACTGCCGCCACGACGAAGGGCAGCCCCAGCCCCAGGCAGTAGGCAGCCATCAGCAGCGCACCGCGCGCCGCGCTGGCCTCACTCCAGGCCAGCGCCTGCACCGCGGCAAGTGTGGACCCGATACAGGGAGTCCACCCGACCCCGAAGACGATCCCCAACAGCGGTGCTCCGGCCAGGCCCAGTACGGGGCGCCGGTGGCTGCGGAACTCCCGCTGGGTGAAACCGGGCAGCACTCCCATGAACGCCAGGCCCATCACGATGGTGAAGGCGCCCAGCACCGTGGTGATGAACTCCTGGTGAGTCAGAAGCACGCGCCCGAAGTACCCGAACAGGGCGCCCCCGGAGACGAACACTGCGGTGAAGCCCAGGACGAACAGGACGGCACCCATGAGCATGCGACCCTTGCGCCCGCCCTGGGCATCGGCCAGGTCCTCGACCGACAAGCTGGTGACATAGCTGAGATAGCCGGGAACCAGCGGCAGCACGCAAGGTGAGAGGAACGACACCAGACCGGCCACGACAGCCACGGGAACAGCAATGACCAAGGCTCCCTCGATGAGAGCCGGAGCCTCCTGAACGGCACGCATACTCGTACCGGCGAGCATCATCGCAAGCTCCCTGCCGGCATCCCCAGATGTCTCGGCCGATGCAACTCCGCATCGCTGCCGCACACGCGCATGACGACGCCGGCCGATGCGCGTTGGGCCGTGACGGACAGGCCGCTCCCATACCGGCGCCGCCGCTCCTGGGGCGTCAGGGAGGACCTCACGTTCCTTCCTCCAGCACACGTGTGATCATCGACCGCAGTCCGGACACTGTCATCGGCCCCGACACACTCGCTGCGATCCGCCCGCGGCGGTCGACGACCAGGGTCGAGGGGATGGCCTGCGGATTGAGGATGTCGGCAGGGAACTGCATCAGCAGCCGCCCGGAGGGATCGTAGAGACTCGGAAAGGTCAGGCCGTACGTCTGCTCGAAGGAGCGAGCGGCCTTGGTCTGCCGGTCGCGGGTGTTGATACCGAGGAACCGCACGCCCCGCGGCCACATCTCGCGGTGGATTTCCTCCAGCACAGCGGCTTCGGCCCGGCATGGACTGCACCAGGACCCCCAGACGTTGACCACCACGATCTTTCCCCGGAAGTCGGCGAGGGCCGTGTGCCGTCCTTCGAGGTCGGCACCGGCGATCCTTGGTGCCGCATGCCGTTCAGCCAACCGGATCACCGCTGCTTCGGCCTGTTTTGTCTCCCCCTGGTCGTCCGAGGACTGGGCGTTGGAGGAGGTGCAGCCGGTCAGCGCGACCAGGGCGGTACCGAGGGCAGTTGCCAACCGCTGCGCGTGGCGCACCCTCACGCCCACTTGCGCAGCCAGGCATTGAGGCCGTCGGCGGTCAGGTCAGGCTTCCCCGTTTCCTGGGTGTCGGTGAGCACCGTTCCCGACGGGGACAGCACGATCAGTACAGGCATCTTGTAGCTACCGCCGCCCGGACTGTACTCGCGCAGAAGTGAGAAGTTGTCGGAGCCGCTGCTGCCGATGTCCACCTTCACCACGTGGTAAGAGTCACCGAGGATTCCTGCCGTATCTCCGGCGGCGAACACCTCGTCTGCGGCCTTGCAGTTCCCGCACCAGTTGGCGCCGAAGTCGAGCAGGACGGCCTTCCCGTCAGCTTCGGCAGAACGCAGTGCCGCATCAACGGCCGCCTGAGCGTCCAGCGAGCCGTCGTAACCGGTCTTGAACGGTGTGCCTGCGGCAGGAGCCGCCCTAGTGCGCTCAGGCTCGTCCGGGGCAGGCTCGGGTGCCTTGGCCTTTGCGGAGGCAGAGGGCGGGGCAGAAGCAGTGACAGTCTTCGAAGGGGAAGCCGACGGGGATGCCGAGACAGACGCCGACTGCTTCGAAGGGGTCGGTGTGCCGATGGCGGCAGGTTCGACGGTGGAGGTGATGCTGTGCCGCCCTTCAGCAGCAATGCCCGCAGCGGAGTCTTCCGCGGAATGCTGGGAAGCGGCATAAGTGGCGCCCATGGCCACAGCGATCACGGCCACCACCCCAGTGACAGTGAGGACCCGCCCCGTGCCGCGGGAACGGTGGGTGTGCCGGGCGGCACGGTGTTTGCGAGGACTCATCTCAAGTCACCTCAAAAGGCTCTGTGCTTCCGGAAGGCGAAGCAGTCCCTGTGGCGCGGACGCAGGGGATCCGGGCAGTCGGCACAAGCGCTCGGGCCGGCCGACGGGTCATGAACGACCGCGAGCATAGGGCCGGCCGATAGGGGCTACAGGCCCTCGACAGCGATCTTGAGGTGCGCTTAAGGAAGCCCTCACCCTCTGCTTCGTCACCGCGATGAACATATGAGGGGATAGCGTTGTGTAAGGTTGATACGCAGCGAAGCGGACAACGGGGATGAACGGGAGACCGTCGTCAGGACACCGAAGCGCAACCCACGCAGTGAGCAACGGCGCCAGCTGCCGGGCTGCAACGGGAGTGTCCCACCCAGAGGCAGCGGCGCCTGCGAATCGGGGCCGGCTCGGGGCCTTGTGTTCATGTGTGTCAGCTGTTCGGCCAGTATGGTGCGGTGTCTCGCTTCCCCCGCTACCTGCTCATCTGGGTGACCTGCACGACCGCCAGTGTCGCGGCTGTCATCGTCACCGTCGACTTCGTGACGCTTTCTACTCGGCCGAAGCCCCCGGTTGCCCGGCCGGCCCCCGAGGCGGTGCCCTCCGCCTCGCCGTCTCACCGTACCGCCGTATCTCGTCCGCCCGGGTCTTTCCCGGCCACCGCCCCGCCTTCGACGCCGAGCGACCCCGCACGGGATGCTGCCCCCACGACTACTGCGCCCGACCCCTCCGCTTCGGCCACCACCACGGCCAGTGCATCCCCGCCGGCACCGGTGCAGGCCGCCTCTCCAGACTCCCCCGAGGACTGTCTGGACAGTGGGCGGGGACCTCATACGGTGCCGTCAGAAGGCGGCAAGGCAACCGTGCGCTACGGGAACGGCCGTGTGTGCCTCATCTCCGCCATACCGAACCCTGGGTTCAGCGCCGGCACCACGCAGACCTCGGATCAGACGCTGATCGTCACGTTCACAAGCGGCAGCCACCGGTCACAGATCACGGCGACAACGGATCCGGTCGCCCGGGCAAGCGTGCGCGAGACAGATCATTGAGCCCTTTTCATCCCGAGCCTTGAAGTGTGGATGTGCAGGTGGGGTGGTGGGTGACGTGGCAGGGCCCCTGGTCGTTGGCGTGGTGACTTCACTCATCACACCGGCGGCCGAGGGGCTCTGTTGGTTGCACGCTCGACGTCTCGGACGAGCTCGTCGAGCATGTTGCGTGGCTGATCCATGCCCGTCGGCAGGAGCTGAAATTCGCCGTGGCGCCGTCTGGGTTTGTTTCAAGCAGGCCCTGCCGGCCCTGGCCCATTGGCGGAAGAACGAGACGTTTCCAAAGTTCGTGGCGGGTTTCGGTGTGTCCACGACTACGGCCTGGTCGGTACGCCGACGAAACGCTCGGACTCCTGGCAGCGTGGGCACCGGGTCTGCACAAGGCTCTCGTCGCACTGGGTGAGGGTGATTTCGTCGTCGTTGACGGCACTCTCATCGGCACCGACCGGATCGCCACGGATGAGCCGTACGACTTCCGGCTAGGACAGGCGTCCGTCGACGGCAGCACTGCGAGTCCGGGTCATGTCCCCCTTCGTGGTGTAGCCGATCAATCGGTGGGCTTGTTGGTGGTGTGGGGTAGTGCGGGGGTGCGTTCGGGGAGCTCGGAGTAGAGCTCGGTCATGCTGCCTTCGGGCAGGTACCGACGGGGGAAGGCGATCCATTCGTCGTGCAGTTCGAAGAGCACGGCGGTGACCAGGCGCTCGAGGGCGTCGGGGTTGGGGAAGACCTGCACGACGTCGGTTCTGCGCTTGATCTCCCGGTTCAGCCGTTCAAGGGGGTTGGTGGACTGGATCTTCTTCCAGTGCTGGAGTGGGAAGACCGCGAACGCGGTCAGGTCCTCCTTCGCTGCCAGGAGCATCTCTTTCACCTTGGGGAACTGCTCGCCGAGCATGTCGGCGACGGTGTCCAGCTGGGTCCGCACCAGTGCCGTGGCGGGCTGGGCGAAGATGGTCCGGATTGTCGCGGCCACCATCTCACCAGCACCTTTGGGGATGTGCGCGAAGCAGTTGCGCAGGAAGTGAACGCGGCACCGCTGATAGGAGGAACCCAGCATCACCTTGCGGATAGCGGCCACCAGTCCGCTGTGGTGGTCTGCGATGACGAGGCAGATGCCGCCCAGGCCGCGGGCGCGGAGCGAGCGCAGGAACTCGCTCCAGAATGCTTCGGTCTCGCTGTCACCCACGGCGACCCCCAGGACCTCGCGGCCGCCGTCCTCGGTGATGCCGGTAGCGATGACGACGGCCTGGGAGACGATCTGATGGTTCACCCGCACCTTGCAGTACGTCGCGTCCAGGTAGAGGTAGGGGAACCTGGTGTGGTCCAGGGGACGGGTGCGGAACGCGGTCAGCGGCTCGTCGAGCTCGCCGCAGATCCGGGAGACCTCACTCTTCGAGATCCCGCTGTCCCCGCCCAGGGCCTTGACCAGGTCATCGACCGAGCGGGTGGAGACCCCGTGAACGTAGGCCTCCATGATCACGGCATACAGAGCCTGATCTATACGCCGCCGGCGTTCCAGCAGGCTGGGGAAGAAGCTGCCAGTCCGGAGCTTGGGAATCTCCAGGTCCAGGTCGCCGGCTGGCGTGGTCAGGGTCTTGTCCCGGTGGCCGTTGCGCAAGGCCGTCCGTGATGCGGTGTGCTCGTTCCAGCCGGCACCGATGTGCGCGCTCACCTCGGCCTCGATCAGTTCCTGCAGCATCCGCTCGGCCACACTGCGGACAAGCTCGATTCCATCAGACGAGCGTAGTGACTCCAGCAGCCGTATCAGGTCAGACTGGGACAGGGCCATCGCGTACTCCTCATGGTTGAACTGGGCGTTCACCAAGGAGAGTTACGTGATGGCCCGCCTCGCGTCAGGGAGCGGCAGGCACCAACAGAAGTGCGCCCCGAGCACCCGCCCGCGCACGCCCGCACCTTGATCGGCTACACCACAACAAGGGACGCCATCCGAGTCCGGCCGCGGATCCCGGACCGACCCGGAAGAGTGGGCCTGTAACCGTTCGCTGGATTCTCAGTGAATCGCAGTGATTCGCCCATTACTGGACGAAGGTCCCCGTCTTACCCGGGCAGGGGTCGCCCGGTGCGGGGCAGACGCTTCATGGCCACCTGCCCCGCCAGGCGGGGTCTTACGGTCGGCTCCACGTCCGTTTACTGTCTCCGGGCCACTCCCGGCGACGTGCCGCTTCACGAGTGCGGCGAGGTTGAGTGCGGCATTCTCATCCCGGTCCAGGACCAATCCGCAGTCTTCGCAGATGTAGGTGCGTACCCGCAGCGGCAGCTTGGGTTTCACGTTGCCGCAGGCACTGCACGTTTTCGAGCTGGGGAACCAGCGGCCGGCGACTTCGAGCCGTCCGCTGTTCCAGGCGGTCTTGTAGGCGAGTTGCCGGCGGATCTCACCGAACCCGGTATCCGCGATCGAGCGGGCCGGCTTCCGGTTCTTCACCATGCCGGCGACGTTGAGGTCTTCCACCACCACGGTGCCGTACTCCCCGGCCAGGGAGGTGGTGAGCTTGTGTATGCCGTCCCGGCGCAGCGCGGTGACGCGGTGGTGCACGCGGTTGCGCTGGGCGTCGGCGCGCTTCCACCGGTTCGAGGGCTGCTGTCCGGTGCGCCGGTCGGGCCCTCGGCGGCGGGAGACCGTACGGGACAGGCGGCCCAGCTTCCGCTGTGCTTCGGCCAGGTGCTTCGGGTTCTCGGTGGCCGGGCGCCCGTCGGAGAACACCGCGAGGGTCTTCACCCCGAGATCGACGCCGATCACCGCATCCGGCCGGGTGGGCGTACGCTCCGCGCGCTGGACTTCCACGATGAAGGAGACGAACCAGCGTTCGGCCTCCTGCCCGACGGTCGCGGACTTGATCCGCGCGCTCCCCGCCTCGATGAGGCGGCCGAGCTTGCATGTGGACTCGTGTGTCCTGATCCGCCCCAGCACGGGCAGCACCACATGCATACGCCCGTCCAGCCGGATCACACCCGTGGTGAACCTGACCGAAGGCGTGGCCTTCCGCTTCGGCTTGAAGCGCGGGAAACCCATCCGCGGGCCCCTGCGCCTGCCCCGCTTGGAATCGGCCCAGTTCTTCAACGCAGACGCGAGCCGGTCAAGACCGGTGGCGTACGCCTCCTTCGAGCACGCCGCCCACCAGGGGGCAACGGCGTCCTTTGCCTGATTCCACGCCTTGCGCAGCCAGTACATCGACCACGACACCGTAGGCGTCAACTCCGCCTCGGCAATGCCGTAGGAGCGTTCCGCCTCACGCCGGGACAAGTTCGCCTTCACCACGGCCAGACCCCAGTTGTAGGCGACACGAGCCGCACCGGCATGCCGGAACATCGCACCGGCCTGACGCGGCGTCGGGTCCAGCGCAAACCGGTAGGCATGCGTCGTGATCACCCCAAGAACCGTACCTGCCCCCGCTGACAACCCGACACCAGCAACCCCAACGATCAAGAGAACCTGACGAAGGCCGAGATTCACTGATGGACTCCACAGCAGCTAGTAGCCCCGCTGAGCAGGGCCCGCGCCGGGCCGAAGGCCGGGGGAGGGCGGGCGCCCCATCCGCCGTGCCGGGATTGCTCCCGCCTTCCTGCAGGTGCGGTCCGCCCTGCTGGGTTGTGCTGTCCGGTGTCTGCCGCCCCCCTAGGGATTCAGGGCCGTGTCAAGCCTAGGGGGTTTCCCTGATGTGTGGTATACGCGCATGTTCTTGTATGGAGTCAGTGATCCGGTCAGACGAACCACACCACAGGCTCCCCGGAAGTGAACGCGATGTATGTCACCGACCTCGACAGCACCCGCCCCGAGACGGCAGGCGCCCCCCGGCACACCCGGGCCGGCGACCACCCCGCCCGCACCGCGTCCACCGAAAGCCTCTGCCCCGACCGGCGGGCCACGCCCGTCACCCGCGACCTCGACCACACCCCCCAGTCCGTCAGCCGCGCCCGCCACCTCACCCAGCAATTCCTGGGCAACAGCCGCAACGACGCCGCCGAGGCCGTCGTGCTCGTGGTCTCCGAACTCGTCACCAACGCCATCGAGCACGCCCAGCCCCCGGTGATGCTCCACCTGCACCGAGAGACCACCGGCAACCGCGTCTGGGTCGGCGTCACCGACGGCGGACCCGCCCCCGACGAAGCTTCCTGGACCTCCCCCCGCACCGACGCCGAACACGGCCGCGGACTGAGCATCGTCGACACCCTCGCCGACGCCCACGGCACCCACCACCTCACCAACGGCACCGCCACCACCCACTGGGCCCGACTCCACACCACCTAACCAATGCGCAGGAGGCCGACGAGGTCCTCACGGCAGCGTTTCAGGAAGGGAGCGGCACCGAGCGCCTGGAACCTGCTGTGCGCATGGCGCAGGTGCGCGATCGCAGCATGCTCCATCCCCTGGGCCGAGAGCAGCCGGCCGTACGCCTGCTCCAGCCGGGCCCGGTGGAGAGGGATGTTCTCCGGCCTCTCGGGCAACGCGAGACCAGCGGTGTAGGCGGCGGCCGCCTCGTCGATGGCGCCGTGGGACTCGAGCAGCAGCCCGGACAGCCATGCCTCCACCACAGCCAGGCTCGAGCCGTACCGGGTCAGCTGCTGCAGCTCCTCCACCGCGCTCGTGGCCTGGCGGATCTGCCCGGTTCCTACAAGAGCTTCGGCCAGCAACGGCAGCCACCAGGATCGGTACGCCCGGATCCAGCCGCCCGGATCGGTCCACAGCGGCAGCAGGGCCGCAGCCATCCCTTCATGATCGCCACGTGCCTGGGACAGGACGGCCTGTGCGAGTGCCGGGTACACCATGAATTGCGGGGGACCCACCTGGTACGCCCACTGCTGAGCGGCCTCGACATGTGCTTGGGCCCGCTCGAACTCTCCTCGGCCGGACGTAGTCAGTGAGGCCACCGCATACGCGCGGCTGCAAGCCCAGGAGTGTTCCAGCCCCTCGGCGACCGAGATGCAGTGTTCGGCATTGACGGCAGACCTCTCCCACGCGCCGAGCAGATACTGCCCCAGCGAAAGGCAGAAGTATGCAAGATCCCCGGACCATGCCTCGGACGATGTGGTCGGCGACGTGCTCAGGGCCATCTGCGCATGCCGTTCGCTGGCTGCCGGCTTCGCGGTCGCAATATGTGCCAGGGCCATGCACGCATGCCAGTATCCGCACGCTGGGACTTCCTGTCCGCCCATCTCGCGCGTCCATGGCTCCACCGCATCGCTGACGCGCGCCAAAGCTGCCTCAGGACCGTCAACGAGCAAGTGCCCGAGGAACATGGAGCTCCTGGCCGGGGCGGCGAGATGCGCGACCGCGCCGCTGGTGTCCAGCACTTGTCTGGCATACCGCAGGCCGGCTTCGCCCAGGCCGTGCCAGCACGCAAGCGACGCCATGAAATTTCCCGCTTCCGCGACGACCCACTCCGGGCCGGCTACCTGGGCTGCCTTCATCGCTGCCGTCAGCCGTTCCCGTGCCATGGCATACGCGCCCCGGTAGCCGGCCGCTACACCCAACGCACAGTCCTTCAGCGGAGACGGCGCGCAGGACTGCACGCTTTCCAGCAGCGGGTGCGCCCGGTCCATCCGGCGACCGGACAGCAATTGGATCACCGCTGTCAGCAGCCGCCGTTCGCGGTCCTCGCGTCTGTCGGCGAGATCGGCTGCCCACAGCAGCCACGTCGCCGCCAAGTCGGTGTCTCCTTCCGCGATCCGTTCCCAGGCCGCTTCCTCCAGCTCCGCAGCGATCAGCTTGGTGTCGGACTGCTGAGCAGCCGCGACCCGGTGCGCCCACTGCGAAGGCCCCTCCACCACGGAGACTGCAGCCGTGTGCAGCTCCCGGCGGCGTGTCGGCGTCAGCGCCGTATAGACCGCCTCACGCTGCAACTCGTGCGCTACGCCGATGAGCGTGGACCCGGCCCCCTGCCACTGCACCAGACCGAGCTGGAGCAGACGCTGCAGGGCCGGCTGTGGGTCGGCCAGGCCCGCCACGGCACCCCCGGCGCTCGGAGGAACGAACGCATTCAGCACGGCGAGGGCATCGAGCAGACGCCGGCACTCCGTGTCCAGGCCGTCCAGGCGCAAGCGCATCGTGGCCACCAGTGAGCCGGGCACCTGGAACCTGTCCCTGGGATTGTCGGAGTCGGCGAGTACAAGCTGCAGGTACAAGGGGTGCCCCTCGGTACGCCGGCACAGTTCTTCCAGCGCGCGCCGGCTCCAAGGGGCTGTGGTGTGCAAGGACGCGAGCGTCGCCACGCTGCCCGCGTCCAGCCCCGCCAAGGGCAGGTGGACCAGTTCGCCCAGATCCTCCACGAACCGGACAGCAGTGTTCCCCACCGCGGAGGTGCCGGGGCTGCTCGGGCATGCGGCCAGCACCAGCAGGGGTTCCCCGTGGCGCTGTCTCAGCGCCACCCGCAGCACCTGCACGGAGGTCCAGTCCGCCCACTGCAGGTCGTCCACCGCGACGGTGACTGGTCCGCTGTCCAGCAGTTCGTCGATGAGCAGGCGCAGCTGCACGCCGACCGCGGACAGCGCCGGGGTGGGAATGGCACCTGGCGCCGGGGTGAGCTTCGTGATGAAGGGGTAGCGCTGGACCTGTGCCTTCGGCACTCGTCCCGCCAGCTGACCGACCAGACCGAGGGGCATGTCGCTCTCGGACGGGTCGCATGTCGCGCGGAGCACCGTGAAGCCATCGAGAGTGGTGAGGAAGCGATTGAGCAGGGCAGTTTTCCCGATGCCTTCCTCACCGTGGATGCAGACCACCACGGGACCTCGGCTCGAGCGTACCTGCTCAGCGCTTACAGCCAGGGTTTCAAGCTCACAGCCCCGGCCGACGAAGACCTCACCGACAGTCGTGGTGTCGGCGCTTATGAAGCCGACCTCCATACCAAAACCGTAGCCCCCCACAGCCGATCGAAACAGTCAGAACCCCGGCGAAGTCGGGATCGGACAGGCCAGCCGGGGTGTCCGCGGGCGGAACCCGGTGGAGGCCTTCACATCTGGATCAGCCGCGGGCACTGGTGGGGATGCGCCGAAGTCACGTGGCCAGGGCGGAGCCCTGGCCCTGAGCGGTGATCATCACCAGAGGTGACAAGCCTCTGGGCGTCTTCGTCGACGCCTGTTCCAGGACGTCCCCGAGACTGCGGCGGTACACGGTGTGATGGCGGTGGTTCTACTCGCACTGGCCAGCTCCTTTGGCCCGTGTGCTTGATCGCGGGGGACCATCACCGGTGCAGGTGAGCAAGGTGACCGGGACCTCGCTGCCACAAGGAAACCCTCCGGTCACAGCATGAGTGCGCAGGCCTGGGCCCTGGCCCTTCGCGGGTTCCCGGTCTCTGGGCGGACGACGTCTCTACCCGCTTGTCTGCGCCTTGGGGCTGGCTGGGCAGGCACGACACTTCGCACAGTGAGATGACCCATGAAGGGAGGGCTCGTGTCTGACAAGCCGAAGTATGGCTGGACGGTGACGCTGCAGGTGGACGGCGAGGAAAAGACGGTCCTCATCAAGCCCCACGAGAGCGCAGGCAGTTATGACGCCGTGGCGCAGGCGGCCCTGCGCGTCGCGGGGGAGAGCTCTCCTTGCGCCGATGTCCGCTTCTCACGGCTCTGCGCCCGCTACCAGGACTACTAACCCAGGTCCGGCTCGCGCGGCTGCGCGGGGATGAGCCCCCACTCATCCTTCTGACGGCCGCGCACTACGGAAGGACAACTTCGCAGGAAGGCGCAAACAGGCCCCTCAGGTGATGGGTTCCCTGACTGAACCAGCCGACCTTCATGGGCCGCCGAGCGGTCTCTCCGCTCCCACACGCGCACGTACGCGGCACGGGAAACACGCGCTGAAAACGACGGATAGGACGATGCTGTGAGGAACGCATGGCGAGGAGCGGCCGACTGCAGTGTGGCTGCCCTGGCTGTACTCGTGATGAGCGCACTCTGCGCGGTTCCGGCGAGCGCGGACCCCGAACGCGACGACCGCGTCCGGTACGCCGATGCCGCCAACGCGGTCGACGGCAGTTACCTCGTGACCTTCAAGGCGTCCCTCCCAGAGGACTCCGCCAGGCGTCGTTCCTTGGTCAAGCACTACGAGGGCAAGATCGCCCACGTCTACCGCGAGGCCCTCAACGGCTACGCGATCAAAGCCTCGGCCGATGACGCTGAGCGTCTCGCGGCCGATCCGGCAGTGGCCTCCGTGGTACAAAACCGCACCTTCTCCATCACCGCGACTCAGACCGACCCGCTCTCTTGGGGCCTGGACCGCATCGACCAGAAGAGCCTCCCGCTGGACACCCGATACCGGTACTCCAACAAGGCCGGAGCGAACGCGACGGTCTACGTCCTCGACACCGGTGTACGCATCACCCACAGGGAGTTCGCCGGCCGCGCCTCCTACGGCTACGACGCAATCGACAACGATCTGTCTGCCCCGGACGGCCATGGTCACGGCACGCATGTGGCCGGCACAATAGCCGGTGTCTCCGCAGGTGTGGCCAAGAAAGCGAAGATCGTAGCCGTTCGTGTCCTGGACAAGTCCGGATCCGGTACCACCGCGCAGGTGATCGCCGGTATCGACTGGGTCATCGGGCACGCTGTGAGGCCGGCGGTGATCCACATGTCTCTCGGCGGCCCCGCTGACACCATGCTGGATGCGACTGTGCGCAAGGCAGTCGCAGCCGGCATCCCTGTCGTCGCCGCGGCAGGCAACGAAAGTCGCGACGCGGCCGGCTCCTCACCGGCCCGGGTGAGTGAGGCAATCACGGTCGGAGCCACGGACCGCTTCGACGCCCGCGCCGGCTACTCCAACTATGGTGCGGCACTGGATCTCTTCGCCCCCGGATCATCGATCACATCCGCTTACCACTCGAGCGACTCAGCGTCCGCGACCAGCTCGGGTACCTCGATGGCGGCCCCCCACGTCTCCGGCGCAGCCGCTCTCTTCCTCGCTGAGAACCCGTCGGCGACTCCAGCCCAGGTCGCCTCGGCCCTGAAGAACAGTGCCTTCGTCGGTGCGGTGTCAGGCGCGGGCCAGGGCTCACCCAACCGACTCCTCAAAGCGCCCGGCCCCGTCTACCGGAACGCGACCGACTTCGCGATCAGGGACCACTCCACGACCGAGTCACCGATCTCCGTCAGCGGCGAGCCGGGCAAGGCCTCGACGACCCTGGGTGCAGAAGTGCACATCCGGCATACATATATCGGCGACCTCCAAGTCAAACTGATAGCGCCGGACGGCACGCAGTACATGCTCAAGCGATTCGGTACTGGCGGCAGTTCAGACAACATTGACACCACCCACACGGTCAATGCCTCCTCGGAGTCAGCCAGCGGCACATGGCGGCTGCGGGTGACCGACAGCGCGTCCTTCGATACGGGGAAGATCGACTCCTGGGCCGTCCGCCTCTGACGGCGCGGCACAGGCGTTGGTGCGGGACACGCCGAACCAGGCGGCCGTGGCGGCGAGTTCACGGCTGGTGTAGGCAGCCGTGTCCCGAGTGGAAGATCGCCGGCCTGGACAGCGCCGGCGACTGATGTCGATGACCGTGGCCAGGCAGAGCCAGCCCTCGTCGTTGGCGATGGCGGGTGACGCGTGCGGATCACGGGTGCGGTGCCCGTCGTCTTCGATGCCTATGTCACCACTGATATCCGCCATGATCATATATGAAGGGCAGCGGTTCCTCTCGTGATCGACATCGACCTGCCACCGCCTGGTCCGTGAGCGGCGGACCTTCCGGGAACTTCTCGGAACACCAGCTCGTCGTCTGCTCGGACAGGGGAGGACTTTGGGTGTGATGCCTTCCCCGGGCGGTCTTCCTGTCTTTGCAAGCCCTGGGCCGTGGGTCAACAGGGCGGCGAATACGGCGAGGGAGAAGGCTGTTTGAACTCCTTGTTGCCGCCCGGGGAGGGCTGTTCGCCGCTGGTCGAGCCCGAGCCGCGGGCCGTCGGGGTCGGCCCGCATAGACGGCGAGGGGCAGCGGACGGGAAGGAGCATCCCGCTTGGGCTCTCTTGACAGACCGGTCAACCAAGGAGATCTTCTTCCCCATGACGGAGATCCTGGCGGAGGCCCCCGATACGCGCGGCCGGCTGGTTGGCGCAGCGGCCCGGCTTTTCCTGTCCCGCAGCTATCACTCCGTTGGTGTTGACGAGTTGTGTGCGGCTGCGGGAGTGCGCAAGGGAAGCTTCTACTACTACTTCTCCTCCAAGGCCGACCTGATGAAGGCCGTGATCGACCGTCACGCGGATGCCCTGTGGCTGCGCCTTGCGGCCACCGCGGACATTCCCGACATCGCAGCGCGGCTGCGTGGGCTCGTCGATGCAGTGGGCGCCATCCAGGGGGAATTCGAGTCGTACTTCGGCACGGTGGTGGGCTGCCCCTTCGGCAACCTTGCCGCCGAGGTGGCCGCGGCGGACGCGGATCTCGCAGCGCACCTGCGGCGGGTCTTCGGCACGTGGCAGCTCCGTTTGGCCGAGCAGTGCCGGCAGGCAGCCGCCGGGGGCGTACTTGTGGCAGGGACGGATCCGGATCAGCTGGCGCGCATCCTGCTTGCCCAGTTCCAGGGCATGATCCTTCTCGCGAAAACCGACAGCACCCCGGCCTGTGACATCACGGCCGCGCTGCATGATGTGCTCGACCACTATCTTGTCCAGGAGCGGCTCCGATGACATCCCGGCCCCTGAGTGTGGACTTTCATTTCGATCCGATGTGTCCGTTCGCCTATGCGGCATCCGTCTGGATCCGCGAGGTCCGCACGCAGTGCGACATCACCGTCAACTGGCGCTTTTTCAGCCTGGAAGAGGTCAACCGGGCCGAAGGCCGCAAGCATCCGTGGGAGCGGCGCTGGTCGTACGGCTGGTCGCTCATGCGCGTCGCGGCTTACCTGCGCCGTCGTGACGAGGCCTTTGCAGACGCCTGGTACGAGCGCATCGGACGGGAACTGCACGAGCACGGCGGCAAACCCCATGACCCCGACGTGGCCCGCGAACTGCTGAAGGAGATAGGACACGACCCGCGCCTGCTGGACGAGGCCCTGGCGGACCCCACCACTCACGAGGACATACGCGCCGACCACCAGCGAGTGGTGGACGCCGGCGGCTATGGGGTACCCACGTTGATCTTCCCTGACGGGCAGTGCCTGTTCGGGCCCGTGCTGATCCACTCGCCCACAGGAGAGCGGGCGGCGCGGCTGTGGGGCAGTGTCACCACGCTGCTGGAATTTCCTCACGTCTACGAGATCCAGCGGCCCAAGAGCGCCGCCGCCCATACCGACATCCTGACGGCGATGCAGCCGTACCTGGCCGGGCGTGACTGGGAAACCGTGGACCGGGGCAAGGTGGTCGATATCCCGCCCCTGCCCGCGATCGAGCCCGCCACAACGGACGGGGAGGGTCGATCCTGGTGAGTGGGACGGACATGCCGCGCGATGTCGCCGCACAGGCTTCGGACCGCAGCACGCTCATCGTGGCGCTGCACGACGTTTGGGACTCGCTGGACCACGTGCTCGCACGGCTGACACCAGTCCAGTGGGCGCTGCCTACCTGCCTGCCGGAATGGACCGTGAGCGACGTCATCGCTCATGTCATCGGCACGGAGTGCATGCTCGCCGGCGACCCGGTTCCCGCTGTCGCCCTGGATGTCTCCTCGCTCCCGCACGTTGCCAATGACATCGGCGCCGTGAACGAGATCTGGGTTCAGGCGCTGCGTGCTGCCCCCGGCGCCGAGATGCTTCGTCTCTTCCGGAACGTCGTCTCCCGCCGCCGCGAGGCTCTCGAGTGCACCACGCAGGCGGACTTCGACGCCCGGAGCTGGACTCCCGCCGGTGAGGCCACCTACGCGCGGTTCATGCAGCTGCGTGTCTACGACACCTGGATGCACGAGCAGGACGTCCGCGCCGCCACCGGCATCGCCGGGCACTGCCGCGGCCCCGCCGCTACCGTCTCATTGGCTGAACTCTGCCGCGCACTGGGCTACATCGTCGGCAAACGGGCCGCCCTGCCCGACGGTACGAGCGTTCGGTTCGACCTGGCCGGAGCGCTTCCCGCGCGGATCGACGTGATGGTGGAGGGGCGGGCCGAGATCGTCCAGCTCGACAGGACGCCTACCGTCACTTTGCGCATGCCCTCCGAGCTGCTGATGTGGCTCAGCGGCGGCCGCTCAAGCGCCTCTGAGCACAGCTCGGACATCGAGATCCGCGGTGATCGCTTCCTGGGGCTACGGGTCCTGGACCACCTCGCCTTCACGATCTGACCCGCCTGGCATGTCGGGAGTTTGCCCTCGTTGAGGATGAGGCTGATTGCGGATGGCCGGGACGGGGACCTACGTGCCGATGGAGTCTTCATCAGGGAGCGAATACAGCGGCTCCAGCACGCGAGCGTAGCCACGCACCAGTTCCTCCGCTTCCTCGACAACCATCCTGCGGACGCATGCCGGGGAGGCTTTTGGCTTTCTACGGTCCGGCGCCATGCGCTCCATCGGGCGCTCGACGCCTCGTCGAGGGGTGGCACGCCATTGCATGACCAGGACGAGTACGACACCAAGAACTGCCATCAGGATCCCGTACACCCTGTTACTGTCCATCACTCCTCCGTACTGCGTGTCCTTGGCCAGAGGGCGGGCCATCCCACTCAAGCACGTCGGATACAGGCAAACCGCTCTCGCGGGAGCCTGCCGGTTCGGTCGCCGTCCGGGGACGCCATAGCGATGCTGCGGCGGATGGCGGCCTGGTGCCGGATTCCTCGCAGCGGCGGGAGTCGTGCCGGTTGCCCGGCACGGGCCGGCGGCCACCACGATCAGGCGGGTGTCGGCATCGGTGACGATCTGAAATGCCGAGTTAGGGAAGATGCCTGTTGCCGTTCGATCGATGGATGCCCGGTTCTGACCTGAGCCAGCGAGAGTCAGCCACGGCGGTGGGTGCGTCGACTGAGCACCCGGCACGTGTGTTTCCAGCAACCCCGTACTGGCCTCAGCCACGCTTCTTCCATACGTCACGGGCCGTACTTCGATCCGGCCTGGGCGTTGCCGACGGTGCATGGGCGCTGGGCTCCGGCTGCGGCTCTGTGGGCCATGTGGCCTGGAGCGGCGGGCGGTTGGGTGGCGTGGTCGTGCTTGGTGGGTGTCGGCCTGGTCCTGGTGCTCGCAGTGGTCGGGTTGCTTCCTGGTCTTGCTGTCCGCCTTGGTGGTGTTGCACGCTGAGCGGGTGGGGGCCGCCGGAGCGGTGCACGTGAACCCCGCGTGGATCACGCGGATCGGGGATCTGGGCCAGGGCATGCGGCAGTCCCCCGGGGACGACCGCTCCCGCGTCAGCCTGCGCACGGGTCGGGCAGGGCGCGCACCCGGGCGTGATGGATACGGGAGAAGGTGGAGCGACGAGCACGGCAGATCGTGAAGCGTGAAGACTTCCATGATCTACAAGGGCCGTGCTCACTTCACGCCGGGGTGCCATTGATGATCACGGGAAGTGCAGCAGGACGGGCGTGTCCCGCGCGTCCAAAGCATGCAGTAGCCGCTGGGCGGGGGCGGGCGCAGACCCAACCGGTCTCTCCATGTATGCCGGGGACCCGGTCATAGGGGGGCAAGGGCCTTCATCCTTGCGGTGGAGGTGGGGGGATGCCGCTGGCGGGAGGGCGGGGAAGGGGAGCGGTGTAAGGGACGACCGGCCCGGCTCCATCATCGGTGATCATGGGTTTGCCCTGCAGGACGATGGCGTTGCCTTTGATGACGCCGATCTGGGCACCGGCATAGCCGGCGTGGGAGGTGCGGCTGTAGTCCAGAGGGGTCAGGCCGAGGCCGGGCGAGAGGCCGCCCTTTTCCAGCGTGTCCACCAGCGACTGCCGGGTCAGGTTCCTGCCCGTGCGCTGCAGCGCCTCCACGAACAGGTATGCGGCCGCTACACCCATTTCTGTGTAGCGGTCCAGGGGGCGGCCCGACAGGTAGCGGTCATGGATCATCTTGACCAGGACGATCCAGCTGTTGGAGGTGTCGCTGACCGGCACGAGCCAGGCGTTGGTGATGATGCCCTGGATCATCGAGCTGCCGGTAGCCGGGTCACCGGTCGCGGACGTCAGGAGACCGGACAGCGTCGTCGGGTCGGAGCCCGTGGAGACGAGAACGAGCCGCGCTGTGTTGCCGAGCTTCTTCTGGGCAAGGCGCAGCAAAACGTTGTAGTTAGTGAGTGAGAAACTGACGATGACGTCTGCTTTAGCCCGGTGAATAGCCCGCATTTGCGCAGTAACGTCGGTTTCGCCGAGCAGGTAGCTCTCCCGCGCGACCACGGAAGAAGGTGGAATGACTTTATCCAGTCCCTTGATCCCGCTTTCACCCACTTCGTCCCTCTGGTAGAAGTAGGCCACCTTCTTTCCCGGGAACGCCTTGCTGATGTAATCGCCGAGGATCTTGCCTTCCCGAAGGGAGCTGTACCAGCCGAAGGTGTATGGCAGTTTGACTGGATTGTTGAAACGGGCGGATCCCCCATTTGGGATAAGGTCAGGGACCTTGCGGGAGTTCAAGTAGTCAATGACTGCAGCGTGTGAGTCGGCGCCCCAGCCGGCGAGAATGGCGAACACCTTGTCTTTCTCTACAAGGTTCTGTACCACCTTGATGCTGTTATCCGGTTCACCGCCGTCGTCCCGGTAGGTGAAGATGATTTTCCGGCCGTGGACGCCGCCATTCGCGTTGACATGGTCGAAGTACGCCTTGGCTGCCAGTGGGAGCTGGCCCCAGGCGGGGGCCAGCGGGTGGCTCAACGGCTGGTGGCTGCCGATCGTGACCGTTGTGTCGGTTACCCCCGGTGTCGCGGACTCGTCACTTGGACGGCTGCATGCCGCGGCGGCGACGAGTACGAATGCCAGTGCGCAGGCGAGCCACGAACGCCTTGCCATGATGGCTCTCCTCGGCAGATGGTCGGCAGCCGGTGGGCCTGACATCACCACCGTGCTCCCACACAACGGGTTGGGCAAATTCTGACCAGGCTCCGAGCCTTCCGTTCGATTACCGAGCTGCATGAGGCAGCCCCGTGCGGCACTGCGCTACATCCAGAGACACCCCCGATCTTCTCACCGCATTCCTCGGCGGAACCGGCCTCGAGCTCAGCCCACCGGACCGATCCAGGACGGCACCAATGCTGTGATCACACCAGCCGCATCAAGATCACCTCAACCGTGACCAGCCACTGCGGGACAACTCTTTAGTGGTGATCAGTCGTGAGGGCGGACGGCAGTTCACGACGAGTGGTGAGATGAAGCTTCCTGTAGACGTGACTGAGGTGATATTCGACAGTTTTCGTACTGATAAAGAGTTTGCGGGATATCTCGGCATTGGTCAGCCCCTCGGCGGCGAGGTGAGCCACTGCGTATTCGCGCTCACTGAGGATTCGGGAGGACAGGCCAGTGGGGGCCTCATTCACCCGTGCGCCAGGCTGCAGCCGGGCCAGTTCCTCAGCAGTCCGGCGGATATACGGTGTAGCACCGAGGCGTGCGTAGTTGTTGTGAGCTGACTGCAGGAGGAGTGCCGCCTCGCTGTGATGGCGGGTGTCGTTCATCGCCAGGAGGCGGTCGGCGAGACCGTGATGGAGGAAAGCGTGATGAAGGGGGATGTGAACTCCCTCGTCAGCTGGCACCGCCACCCCTGCACGGTAGTGGCTCAGCATCGCCTCAGACTGACCTAGAATTTCGGCCAGATGTGCATGAAGCAAGTGTGAAGTAGCCGTCAGAGCGGGAGCTCTGCCGGCGAGCCTGTCGAATATCCGGATTGCTGCTCGAACGAGACGCACCTCTGAGGGCTGGGCATCCCTGGCATGCGCGACTGCCTCCGTGAACAAAGGAGCCCACAGCAGAAGGTGCAAAAGTCGATTGCCCGGTTCGATCGTGGCAGGATCCTGCAGCGCGCGCAGAGCGTCGAGCATGGCCGGACGATCTGCCCGAGCCTGCGCCATAGAAGCCTGCGCCACCATTTTGTACGTCGACGCCAACCGGGGGAATGATGCGGCGTGACGAGCGCTGTGCTCAAAATGCTCGGCAGCTTGGTCGACACGGCCTTGCTGCGCGTGCACTATGGCCGCCAGTGCATGCGCGGGGGCGTAGGACAACGGTTGTTCCTGTGCCTCTGTGATGATCAGTGTCTGCTCCACTGCGACGAGGGCGTCGTCCCAACGGCCGAGGAAGTACTCGGCGAACCCGCGCTGCCAGTAATCCGCCGGGCTGACGGAAAGGTTCGCGTGTGTACCCTGACGGGCGATCAGCGTAGCCAGGTCATCAATTCCCTCCTGCAGCTGGCCTGCCTCTACCCGCATGTACCCTCGCCACGCCAACAGGTGGGAGTCGCCAAGACTGACGTTGGCGGCCCGTTCAGGGATGTGCGTTTTGGCGATCACATCGAGTCCGGCGAGTGGGCCTTCTGTGTGGCCGGCAGCCATGGAGAGCAGCCCGACGACCCGATGCCTCGTCAGCCCTGCAGACAACTGATTGACAACCGGCTCAAGGGCCTCGGTAGCCTTGGACGCTTGGGAAAGCATCATCCGCACTAGACCAAGCCAAGTACCGGCCATGATCTGCATGGCCTCGCCGACCGCGGTTTGCCTGGCCCGCTCGAGCATCTCCACAGCAGCCACCGGTTCGCCCGCATAGGCCACAAGACGGCCCAGGACAATATCGCGGCCGGCACTAGGTGCGCAGCCCTCGATGGCCTTCCGTAGTTTTTGGGCTCCGGCATCGTCGTCCTGGAGCAGCAGGTAATTGGCTGCAGCCAGCAGGTGCTGCTCATACTGATCACGCCGAGGAACGAGACCGGATGCCCACAGTTCGAAGGTGGCTGCCCGGTGCATGCGGCCAGTGTCAGCCAGACGATGAGCTTCGGCAGCGAGTTGGTCGGCGAGATCTGAGTCGACGTCAGCTGCAACCGCTCTATGCGCCCATGCGTCGTCTGCACTGACCAGAGTGGCGGCCATGGTGTGGAGAGCCCGCCTGCGCACAGGTGTGATGGCGGCGTATATGGCATCTCGCTGAAGGGGGTGGTGAATCCGAACAGGCGTAATGGGCTGGGAAGGCTGCCACTCGACCAGCCCGCTGCCGAGTGCTGCATCGAGCGCAGAAGACGGCTCGGGCACCTCGGCCAGCCGAGCAGCGACGGCCAGCGGTATGGGGGCGTCGAGGACAGCGACAGCCTCGACCAGCCTCCGGGCGGTATGAGGCAACGCGTCGATCGTGTGTCGGACGACAGCCTCGAGTGTCGTGGGAACCGGCAGAGGCTGAGACACGTCGGCCAGCTGGTCCGGGCTATTTTCCGAAAGCAGGCTGCGTAGATGCAGCGGATGTCCGTCGGTGCGCCGGTGCAGCTGGCGCACCGCTGCAGCATGCAGGTCGTCGATCCCCGCCGAGGCCGCCAGCTGCGCCGTTTCGTCCACGGTCAAACCAAGCAGGCTGATCCGCTGCACACGGGCCGTGCCCCGGGTCAAAACCTGCCAATCCTGGGAACGCGGGCTCACGGAGTGGTCGGGTGGAGGAGCGAACGCATCAGAGCTGCGCGTGGTGATCAGGATGAGTATGGACTCGGTAAATAGGCGGCGTAGCGAGAACGCGAGGGCGTTGATCGAATGCTGGTCGGCGCAGGACAGATCGTCGATCACCAGGGCGATTGGCGCCCTCTCCGACGCTGCGGCGAGCAAGGCCAGCAGCCTGGCGCCGATCATCAGCGGCGAGGCAGTGGGGGTAATGGCGTCTGCAAGGTCAGAAAGGCCGGGCGTATCTTCGGGGAAGCGACGCAGGAGCTGTTCCAGCACACCGTATGGCCAGTCCTGCTCAGCTTGGTCACAGCTCGCCCAGTACACCTGCAGCCCGTCTGTACCTGAAGCCACCGCTTGGCGCACAAGAGCAGTCTTCCCGATGCCCGCCTCGCCCTCCACCGCGACCAGCCAGGGGATGCCCGTGGCCACCTGGGCGCGGCAGCGGGCAATCGCTGCGAGCTCAGTAAACCGCCCAACGAAGCCAGGCCCCCATGCAGCCGAGGTCAGCCCCCTGCCCACTGAACCCTCGACAGGGGTGACGACAGACGTCCAGGTCGTCGCTGCCGCGCTAACGTCTTCGTTACGGGAACCGGATTTCATGACCACCTGCTGGGGCTTTGCTACCCCCCCCGCTTACCTAGGTCAGGGTAACAGTCAAGTGTCAACCACTACGCGGTTGTGGCACCCGACGTCGTCGCGCTGTTGCAGGGGCTCGGTCTCTGTCCCAGATCCGCAAGGCCAGCCGCCGACGGCTGATCTCCCTGCCGCACTCTTCAGCATGATCTAGCGCGGAACCCTGGGCGTGAAGGACTCCGTTGGGAAATCCGTAAACCGGTGATGACGAGCGTGGCGGGCTGCCATGATCGGCCTGTTCGTCGATCGAGGGTGGGGCTGGATGTCGCTGGAGCCGCGGGCTGTGCGCGGAGTGCCGGAGCTGACTGCGCGGGTGGTGCGGGCTTCGTTTCCGAAGGGGACGCTTGCGGTCCGTGTTCGGGAGGCGCTCGGTCCGCTGTTCGAGGACGAGTCGTTCGCGGGGGCTTTCCCCGGACGGGGGCGGCCGGCGGTCTCGCCCGGGGCACTGGCGCTGGTGTCGGTGCTGCAGTGTGCCGAGGGGCTTACCGACCGGCAGGCCGCTGACCAGGTCCGGGCCCGGATGGACTGGAAGTTCCTCCTCGGCCTTGAGCTGGACGACCCGGGGTTCGACTTCTCCGTTCTTGGCGACTTCCGTGCCCGGCTGATCGGGCACGGCCTGGAGGAGAAGGTCCTGGACCTGGTCCTTGAGCGGATTTCCGGGGTCGGGCTGCTGCGCGCGGGGGGCCGGCAGCGGACCGACTCCACCCACGTGCTCGCGGCGGTGGGGACGTTGAACCGGATGGAGTTCGTGGGCGAGACCCTGCGGGCTGCCCTGGAGGCCCTGTCGGCGGCGGCCCCGCAGTGGCTGTCCGCGCTGGTCACCGCGGACTGGGCCAGACGATACGGCGCCCGGATTGACTCCTACCGCTTCCCCAAGGGGGAGAACGTGCGTCAGGAGTGGGCCGAGCAGGTAGGCCGTGACGGCTTCATGGTCCTTGAGGCCGCCTTCGGTCCCGGCTCTCCGGGCTGGCTGCGGGAGATCCCTGCCGTTCAGGTCCTGCGCCGGGCCTGGGTCGAGCAGTACCACCGTGATGGCGAGGGGGTGCACTGGCGGGAGGGCAAGGACCTCCCGCCGGGCAGACGCCGCCTGTCCTCGCCCTATGACCCGGACGCCCGCTACGGCGTGAAGCGGGGATCGGGCTGGTGCGGCTACAAGACGCACCTGAGCGAGACCTCGCGAATCCGATGTCCCGCATCTGATCATCCACGTGGTCACCACGGATGCGACGGTCGCCGACACCGAGCTGACCGACGTGATCCACCAAGGCCTGACCGCACGGAAGTTACTGCCTGCCGAGCACGACGTTGACGCCGGCTATGTCACCGCCGCGCACATCGTCACCGCCCGGAACGAGTACGGGATCGAGTTGGTGGGGCCGGTCGGACTGGACACCTGCCACGAGAACCACGAAGGCGAGCACTTCACGCAGAGCGCCTTCACCGTCGATTGGCAGGCCCGCAAGGTCATCTGCCCCGAGGCAAGATCAGCGCCAGCTGGTCCGACCAGCGAAAGAGCAGCCAAACTCCCGTCGCGCGGGTCCACTTCACTGCCCAGGACTGCGGGAGCTGCCCCGTACGCGAGAAGTGCACCAAGGCGGCGAACGGCAAATGGGGCCGCAGTCTGACATTGCTTCCCCGGGGCCAGCAGGAGGCGTTGGAAGCGCGGCGCCGCGAGCAGCTGACCGACGAGTGGCAGCAGCGTTACAACATCCGCGCCGGCGTGGAAGGCACGATCTCCTAGGCAGTGCGGCGCACCCGCATCCGCCGGACCCGCTACACCGGCCTGCCCAAGACCCACCTCGGCCACGTCTTCGGCGCCACCGCCATCAACGTCATCCGACTCGACGCCTGGCTCACCGAAACCCCACTCGGCGAGACCAGGACCTCGCATCTGGCCGACTTGACCTGGCCGCATAAAGGCCCCGCCCACACCCCGTTTACGGATTTCCCAACGGAGTCGGTCACGCCCGGGAGGAAGCGCTTCTCAAGATAGGGGTGACCCGCACAGGCGCACGGGTCTGCACTGTTGGCCTCAGTCGGGACGCTTCTGGTTCTCGTACTCCTTGATGATCGTCGGCGGTGCGCCGCCGCAGGATGCGGCGAAGTAGGACGGGGACCAGAAGTGGTCGCCCCACAGGTACGTGCGGATTGCCACCACGTCCACCGGCTACCAGGCCGCCGGGCGCGGTCTGAATCGGTACCACAAGCGGCAGCTTGACTTGCGGGCCAAGCTCCAGAAGAAGCGCACCGAGAGCGCGAAGCGCCGGTTGAAGGAGCGCTCCCGCCGCGAACAGTGGCACGCCGCGAACGCCAACCACATCATGGCAAGACGATCGTGACCGAGGCTGAAAGCACCTCGGCCGGGATCTCCCTGGAAGAACTCCGCCGCACTCCCAGCGCGCACGACTTTCTCTACTCCATCAAGCCCCGGCTGCGCTCCGCTCCGCCGGGCGCGCTTCCCGGCTCCGCCGACCTCCGCGCTCATGCCTTCGGCCCGCGCTGCGGGCGCTGCGCCGACGCGCGCTTACGTGTGGACAGGACCGGTAGCCAAGGGTAGATCAGCGCAGAGCGCGGCCCCCGGTCACAGCGGTGCCTCCGGCGGGGGATCGGCCGGCACGGGGATCGAGGGGGTGCCCCTGCCGGGCGCGGGCGCGTGGGGGTGGTCCCGTCCCGCACACCGCCGGCCCAGGCGAAGCCGAGCAGAGACGGCCCATGGCGTCCAGGTCGCACGTCCGGTAGGGCGCTCCACCTGGACGCCATGGACCGCGTCCGCTCCACATGCGTGTGGGTCGACGGCGTACGGGACGGGAGCCAGGGCAGGTGGTGGGCTGAAGCCGCCGCCGTGAGGGCAGGTGCGGAGGCAGCTTAGAGGGTACCGGGACTGGCCCCGTGGGCAGTGGGCCCCGCTGCTGAAGCTGTGGTGCGATTTGCATATCTCTCTCACCGGACCGACGGGTGCCGTGGCACCGGCCAGCTTTGCGGCGCCGCACGGCGTGCGTTGCCAAGTGCTTGTATGACAAATCCCGCTCTCACGGGACAGCTGGCTGACAGCTGGCCCGGAGGGGCGGCGTGCCCCACCGTCAGAAAGGACCCCCATGAGCACTCTCGAACAGGCTCAAGAATTCGCAGCGCAAATCGCATCGTACGTAATGACCGGGTTCTGGCCTGAGTCTGGGGTCACTGACCCCGTCAGCTACCAAACAATCACAGAAAAATTCTATCCGGAGCGGGCGACCAGAGCGGCCGACATAGTTAGCCATTGGGACGGCAGCCCGGATGATGACGTGAAGCAGATAATAAAGATCCTGCAAGATCCATCAGGGGGCTATGCGCTAGACGTGGACGTTGTGGCGGCCGCTCTATTGCCTATGTATTCCGCCGGGGGTGCAGGAGTCGACGCCCCAGATCCGGGCGGCGCGGAGTATGTCCCTGCATATCCCGGCACCCAGGAGAACGAGCCCCTTCTCACACTCGACGAGTGCGACGCGCTGAAAGTCCTTATGGATGCCTTTACTGGCCTCTCGCCGGATGCCGGAGAGGAACAGTTCAAAACAGAAGCGAAGAAGTATCTGACCGGGCTCGGGATCGACGCGGATGTGGTCGAAGAAGCGGCCGCCTCCGGGAATTGACCTATCGCAGATTCGGTATTTGGATACACGGGAGGAATGGCCATGGAATCGGAAGGAAACAGCTCCGGGGAGGAGCTCCAGTCTCTCACGAGCTCTGCCGTCAATAGTCCGGACAACGATTATAACCCCACGGATCCCGGCGCCGCAGAAAGTTCACCACTGCCTGCATCCCGGGAGATTAGGGGTGGTTCGCGGGTCAAGAAGGCAAACGAGGAGAAGAAGCCTCTCGGCATCGTACGGCCGGAGCTCACCATACAGTTGGAGCGCACCGACAAGGAAAAGGCGCTCCGTGCTATCGAAAGCGCGATCGACCGGATGGGCAGGGATGTGGGTGGCGCCGTTAAAGGCCCGGAAAACTTGGCGGACGTCCAGGACCGACAAACGTTTGTTAGACGTCTCATGAAGCAGATTCGAAAAAGGTATGATGGCCTGAGTCAAGGCGAACTTGACGATATCAAGGAGCATGCCTGGGCAGTTCTCGAGAGGGGGGTGAATATGCGCGACGTTCTCGTGGCTGAGGGGGAAACGTCCATGGAACAGAAGGCGAATACTCGCAGCAAGGGCAGGACCACGGGCGAGAAAGCGCAGCAGGTCGCGGGGGTGGCCTTGATACTGTCCGGGGTTTCGAGCATCGCATTGGGAACTGCTCAGACAATTCAAGCTATTGGGTGGGATACGCGTTTCGACAATGCGCCCGGCAGGGACACGACCCTCCCGGCCTCGGCAGGTAACGAGACAAACCCGAGTAACGCGGTGCCAGCGTCGGACCCAAAGTGGGCCGAGGGGCAGTGGTTTGGCCGAATGGCCGAGAGTAATTTGGCTTCCGGTCCTGCCTTCATTGGCGTCGGAATTGGTCAGATCGCTATGGGCGTTGCGGTGCTCAGGAACTACATGGGGTGGCTTCAGAAGTGTTGCGGCGACACCACCCATCAGCAAGACATCGACCGGGAAAACGCACAGGACGAAGCCAAACCCTACGATACAACGCTGGAAAGAACCTTCTGGATCAAAAAAGAATCCGACCAGGCCTGGGATGCGCAGCAGAGCAAGTTCACAGACCTGAAGCGTGAATTCGGCCGAGGGAAAAAGGGAGAAGATGCCGAGAGCGAAAGGATGCTGCGGTTGGAGCAGATAAGAGCCGAGCTTGCGCGGCTCGAAACAGTCGTGAACGTGCTGGAAAGACTCCGGATGGAAGCCGAATACTACAGGGACGAAATTTACAGAAGATATGCAACAAAGCACCCTCCGGGGTGACGGTCTCCGCATGTGGCCAGTGGCCCGTGGATGGGCGGTGGCAGTCTCGCCTGGCGGCACAGTGGCCCCAGGCCGCGGCATGAGCCCCTGCCGTTCCCCCAGCTGCTGACAGACGGTCGCACGGGTGGGGCGGCCCGGCCTCTCAAGTGAACAGTCCCGACGCTGGGCCGTCCGTGGGCCGTGTGAGGGAGCCCGAGGCCGGACAACGACGACGGACACTGACAACCGAGCCAGAGCCGCCAGCAGTGAAAGCCCAGGTCAGTACCGCTCAATCATACGGGTTTCCCTCGGCGGCGGTCGGGCAAGATGGAACGTTTTCTTCCCCTCGCGCGAGTACGGTCCCCAGGCACACCCGAAATACCGAGCCTCCCGCTCCAAGCCATCTACACCGGGCCCAGAGGGGCCAGGCGGTGGCGGCTGTGACGATGGGTGTTCGCCGCGTGAAGCGCTCGTAGCCTCCGATGCGCAAGTCGCTTCGGCCAACAGGCGGTTGTTCAGGTCTCACTTGTGGTCTCGGTTGCCGCTTCTTCCGTAGGCATCCGTATCGCTCCGCCGCGGTTTAGGGCCGGGTCAAGGTGACCTGCCACTCCCGCTCGGCCCTGAGTAGCCGGGCGTTTCGTGTTCCGCTCCGGCGACGACGAGGAGCGCGATGTGTATGGCGGTCGGCCTTTGTGTAGGAGGCTCAGCGCGTGGTGGCCAGCCATACCGGCGTTGGATTGGCGCCGCTGGGCAGGCGGTCGACCCGCAGGTGGATCACGGTCCCTTTCGAGAGCGATGTGTGTGATCTGACGATCACAATGAAGCGGGCGCAGCGTTTGATGGTGTGTCAGGGGCGAGTGTTTTAAGGGACACTCCTCACAGCATGCCCGCCCCCAGGCAACGGACAGTTGGACCAAGTGGGGGGTGGAAATCCGCAAATGCAGCTCAGTACACGTTTCGGTGTCTCCGGCCTGGAAGCACGGATGCGACCAGCCTGACTGCTGGGCCGCGACAGGCTTGCCCAGTAGCGCAGGCGTTCCTGTCCCATCGTGATACGGAACGGTTTTGAGCGTCCGCTCCGAACAGGCCTGGAATACACTCCGGAAACCGGGTCATCCGGCCCCGGCCGTCCGTGACGGGCAGACGAAGGTGGGCCTTCCACCCTTTCCATTTAATCGGGCAGGCAAGCAATGCCACACAAGAAACTCGATATTTTGACGGACAAAGGGTTCGTCATCCTCAACCGGGTAGGGGATGAGATAGACCCGCGGAGTGGACGTCTCCCACCTACCATGACTGGAAGTCAGGCGGGGATACGAACTTCGCTGTTCTCGCCTCGGCGGTCGGGGATGAAGACCCTCATGGCTTCTGGGAGCACGGAAAACCGGACAAGGACGGCGTCTGGACGCCGGCCGTCATGAAGTCCCCTTCCTTGCAACGGTGGGTAGAGCATGCCGGGACGAGATTCGGACGTGTACGCATCATCAAGCTGCAGCCCTCGCCCAGCTACGACAAGGTCGCCAACAGTTACCTCCATCTCGATGACAACAATCGCCTCAACCCCGACGGAGAAGGCTGGATAGTCCGTGCCTGGCTGAACCTGACTGATGACCCTGACAGTTACATGATTGTCCGTGAAGACAGAGACGACCCCGCGACAGAGAGCCGGATCCCCCTTCCTCGGGGGGCGCTGTTCGTCGTTGACACAGAACGGCTGTGGCACGCTGTGTACCACGCAGGGCCGGAACCTCGCTACGCGATGATCACCAGTTTTGAGAGCGGACCGCAGCTGCAGCGCTGGATCGAGCGCAACCAGCACCAGGCGCTGTTTCTCGGATCTCCTGACTTGGGCGGGATGTTGGGGCCAGGCTGACTCCGAGCCGTGCCAGGGCGTCCTGGGGTTCCCGATCCGTGGTGCACTGGGCGTGCGGCCAGCCGAATCGATGGACACCGTTCGCCGGGTCATCGAGCAGTTGCACCCTGACGGTCTGGCCGTGCTGCCGGCCTGCCGGTGCGGACCGTGACTGACCTGTGCGGCTGGCGGCGGATGGCAAGAGCGCCCGGGGTTCACGCACCCGGACGCGGACTGCGGCTCACCTCTTGGCCGTCATCGACCAGGATGACCAGGTCATTGCCCAGCCGCGGATCCCCGACAGACCATCGGTAGGGATCAACGTCCTGTCGACAATAGTGACGAAGGCGCCCTGCCCGGACCGACGAGGGCCTCGTGCAGGCCGGGAGCCCAGGCAGTCAGGACCTTGACTGTCTCGTCCGCGTATCGCCACGTCGTCGCCTCCGGCACCCCGGACCCGGCCCTCATCTGAGCGAAGGTCTCGTTCTTCGGCATGTGGGCCAGGACCGGCAAGGCCTGTTTGAAGCAACCCGGCTTCCGTCAGGGAGAGTTCGGTTCACGCCTTCGGGCGTAGATCAGCCAGGCGACATGCTCGACCAGCTCGTACCGGGACGTCGAGCATGGAAGGGTACGGAACCAACAAAGCCCCTCGGCCGCCGGTGTGATGAGTGGAGTCACCACGCCGACGACGAGGGCTCTGTCACATCACCACCGCCGCTGACCAGCCCATTTCACCTTGCCGCACAGGATGAAGAGGTTCAGTTGGGCGACGGTCCTGTTGTCGTCCGTCATGGCGGCGAGCAGGTGCGCGGTCGGCGCATCGCCGTCGCGGGAGCCGTGGGCGCTCTTGCCGTCCGCGGCCACCGACTCCGTCCCGGCCGGAGCCTCGCCGGTCAAGTCGGCCAGTCCGCCCGGGCGTGCACCGGTTACCACGGCGGATGCGGCGATCGGTAGCACTGCCACGAACGGGTGACGCACACCCGGCGAGGGTGCGGGTCCGGCAGCCTGACCAGTCACTCAGCCAGCGACAGCCCCGAACACCGCGCCAGTGCAGGCGACTTGATGAGACAGACGGTGGCAGACCGACGGCACATCGAGGCTCCGGTCCTGAACGGTGACTGGCAAAGTCATCCGTCCACAGCGGGAGCCTCGATCTGTTCGTAGCGGCTCTCACCGACATCGTCACCACGCCGTGACCAGCACCTTCACCCACTCGCCAGGACTTTGGAACAGCCCTGGGGCTGCACGGCGTTGACCACGTTGCCTTAAAGGGAATCTCAGTGCCTGCCTCTTGGAGTGATCTTTCCATGCTGAGCTTCCGAATCGGCTCGATCGAAATAGGATTCCGAAGGCCGCCGGGTTTTCCTGCAGGACTGGCCGAGTGACTGAACCTTGAAGCCGCCTGGGTACCCGCCGGTACTTCTCAAGCAGTGCGACCAAAGGAGCCATCATGAAGGCAGCAGTCATCACCCGGTTCGGCCAGATCGGCGATGTTGTGGAGGTCAGGGATGTCCCCGTCCCGGTCGTCGGGCCGCGTGATGTGCTGATCGAGGTCCGCGCGGCTGGCGTGAACCCGGTGGATTGCCTGATGGTGAAGGGCTTCATGGCGTCCGCGGAGCTGACGCAAATGCGGGTCCTTGGCAGCGAGGTGGCTGGTGTGGTGACCGCCGCTGGTGACGAGGTGACGCGGTTCTCGGTGGGGGAGGAGGTGTTCGCCCGGGTCGACCCGCGGGTGGGCGGGGCGTTCGCCGAGTATGTGGCCGTCCATGAGGAGCTGGTCGCCGCCAAGCCGGCGAGCCTGTCGTTCGAGGAGGCGGCCGGCCTGCCTCTGGTCGCGCTCACTGCCTGGCAGGCTCTGACCGAGCAGGCCGAGGTCGGGGCCGGAACGCGGGTGCTGGTCCATGGCGGGGCGGGCGGGGTGGGCTCCGCCGCCGTCCAGATCGCCAAGCATCTCGGTGCCGAGGCCATAGCCACCGCGAGTGCCGACGGGGTGGAACTGGTCCGCGAGTTGGGCGCTGACCAGGTTATCGACTACCGGGCCGAGAAGTTCGATGAACTCCTTTCCGGGGTCGACGTGGTCCTGGACACCATCGGCGGGGACACTCAGGAGCGTTCCTTCCGTGTCCTCAGGTCCGGCGGCACCCTGGTGTCCATCGTCCCGATCGCGGACGTGGAGGCCAAGAAGGCCCAGTGGGGGGTCCAGGCGCGCAGCTTCTTCATGCGCCCCAACGGCGAGCAGCTGGCCCGCCTCGCCGCCCTGGTGGAATCCCGAGAGCTCCGGCTGATCGTGGAAACCGTCTTTCCCCTCGACCGCACCTCCGAGGCCCTGCTCAAGGTCGAGCGCGGCGGCGCCCGGGGCAAGACCGTCATCACCGTCCGATCCTGACCCGCAGCTCCGCGCTGACGAGGGCCCAGCACACGATGAGGAGCACCTCGCTGCCTGAAGGGGAGAACCGCTCAAGCTCGGCTGGAGGAACCGCATACTCAGTGCGACCATCGGCCGCAGGGCAGCTAAGGGTTGTCCCGTAAATGATCTTCGAGTTGTTGGAGACGCGGTCGACTGCTGTGCGGCTCGTTCGCCTATCCGGCGAGGTGAGGTTGTGCAGGTGGGCGTTGCCGAGCATGGGGTGGTCGACGCGGTCGCCTTTCAGGCAGTCGCGCGGGGTCTTCCAGCTCTTCGTGCGGACGCAGGGCCGCTCGGCGCGGGTGCGGGCCCGCTGGTGTTCCTCTTTCCAGGCCGGAAGTCCATCGTCCTTGCGGCGGTGGTGCGGGATGAGTGGTCCGGTGCCCTGGTAGCCGCCGTCGGTGATGGTCCTCGTCTGGCCGACGGCGGCCCTGGCGCCGGATTCCTCGCAGTGGCGGGAGTTGTGCCGGTTGCCCGGCACGGGCTGGCCGGCCAGGCGGGTGTCGGCGTCGGTGACGACCTGACAGGCCGTGCAATAGCGGTAGTTCTTCGACTGCTCGGTGACAGGGTGGTCGCGGGTGGGGCCCAGAGTCTCGTGGGCGATGAGCATGATGTCCTTGCGGAAACGCTGACGCGGCCGCTGGGCGGCCATCCGCCCCAGCTGGTCGATGATCCGGGCAGCGGCCGACGTGGAGATCTCGAAGAGCGGAGCCGGCCGGTGCATCATCACCTCCGTCCGCCCGTAGGCCGCGACCAGCAGACCTTGATCCTCCCGAGACCGGCTCCACCGCCGCCCGCGGTGCACGTCAGCCGCGTGCCTGCCCCGGACGTCACCAACGTGCCGAAGCAGCACGGGCTCAGCCCGGTCAACGGACCCATCCAGGACGGCACCAATGCCGTGATCACACCAACCACACGAAGACCATCTCGCACCGTGACCAGCCATTACGGGGTAACCCTTGCGAATAGCGGCGACACCGTGCCGGGAGTTTCCATATGTCGCTGAATCAAGACCAAGCAATGGCGTGCGTAGAGTGGTTCGAGAGAAATGGACTTAATCGCGGAGGATTCGGAAGGATCCGGGAAGAGCAGGGTGACCTCCTGAATAGGGTGGTGGCACCCAGGGCGATATTCGAGGCTCCTGGCAAAGTTGTGGCAAGTTACTACGCTGTCATGCCGGAAGGTGGAAAACTGATCGTCTGGGGATGGCGCCTGCACCGGCTCTGCGCATCCGGCCTGAAGTCAGAAAACGATCTCAAAACGGCTCTTTCTGCCCTCAGTGCTTTTTCGCAATTCAAGGGAGGGCCGAGAATTATAGACAGGCTCGGAGACCTCTTCAGTTTGGACCCAGCTGGAACCCTCAGCGGGGCGCGATCGTCGGCCGAGCGCGAGAGACTATTTCTGGCCAAATGGCAAGAGGATCATGTCCTCGTGCAGGAATGGTTCACAAGGGTACATAAAAGATTCCTTGGTGAGTTGGAAGAGATTCGTCTCACCCTCACAGAAAATCTCGTTGAGGCAACGAGGAAGATCTTGGAGGACGGGGAATTCCTCCAACAGGCAGGGATCGCGTACAATCAGCCACCCGTATTCCGGGATTCCCGGACGGATCGTGACGCCACCAGCGCAACTGCGACAGCCACGCAAGCGAGCGCACGCCTCGAACAACTGAGGGAAACCTGGGGGCAGACTTCAGCTCCTGCCAAGGCCATGCTCCGATCCGCCATCGACTTCTACACAAGCCTCCTTGAAGCCGCTCGCTCTGAGGCGTTGACCTGGGAAGAGCCGTCTCAGGCCTTTCACGACGCAGTCGCAGGAGAGATAAAGAAGGCGACCAGAGGCATCGACGAGCTGGAGGAGCGGATGAATCGACCCGTTCCCGCCGGGACCGACCTCAGTCGAACTGCCGAGGAGATTCTGACCCTGTTTCGCCGCGCCAGGGCAGCCCTCGCACAATTGGCAACCGTGATCGACGAGTACGCGGAAGAGCCTCATGTCCTCCAGAACCTGTCGCGAGATCCGCAGCATCTGCGGTGGACGCCAGAGCAACTGCGCCTCGGCATGAACGACCTTGCCAAGACGGAGGAGATCCTCGCCCAGGCCACCTCTGTCGTCGACATCGCCGTACAGATCCAGACGCTGCCGAAGCCCGGCACGGATCTCGACTCTGCCACCTGGCCTCGGCGCCACATCGACGGCATGAAGGCTCGTGTCACACAGGCTCGTGAACGCCTGGAGCAAGCCACCACGGGCACTCCTCAGTCCGCTGACCTGTCCCTTGCCTCCGGACACCACAAGGCGGCGCAGGCAATCGACACCGCTCGGGCCACGCTCGCCATCGCCGAGGAACTGACCGACAACGCCAACTGGTTCCACCAATTCATAACTGCCGCGCACCGTGACGGGACCGCCAACACTCAGGGAGCCGAGTTCGTACCCGGCGTCACCTGGACCTCCCCCGCCGATTTCATCGACTTGGTCAGCACGAAACTTTGGGATCTGAACACCGCGGACGAGAACTTGCGGGGCGTACTGCTCACTTCCCCACCCGACACCAATGACATCGCGGTCCGGCTCTACGACCTGCGATGGGCAGCCGCCGGACTCGCCAGTTTGATCGACGGCATGGACGCGTACTGCCAACCCCAGCCATGTGACCTTGTCGACTGGCTGGTTTCCGCCGAGAACGCGGCATACTGCACAAAGTGGTCGACCCGCCAATTGACCGGTGCCAAGACATACCTGGAGCGGATGGACGAGGTCTACGAACTCGCCAGAACGGCTGGGCAAAACGCCCGAGACCTCAGGAAACTCGGAGGCCTGGTGGAGGATCCCACCGTGACCCCCTGGCCGCAAGGCCTGATCGAGGAGGTCATCCACCGCAGCACCCTCGCGCTTCAAGCACTGACTCAAACTCTCGCCACTCGTTCCGCTCAAACCTCCTGACTGTCCTCCTCTACACATGCATTCGGTCGGCCGGCGCATGCGCGCAACTGCCTTCTGCTTCTGCTCGCACCCGCAACGTGGCCCCCGCGGCCGACAACCCCAGGCGGCTCACCTTGTGACTGGGCTGCCCGTGCAGACGCGCGCGTTGCTGTGGTGCCATCGCTCAAGACGTCGTCGCCCCCGTGGAGCCGTGGAGCCGTGGAGCTGTCGGTCGACGAGAAAGACGCAGGTGCAGGCCCTGGACCGGACCCAGCCGGTACTACCGGTCACCTTCGCGGCCACGGAGAAGCGCACCCACGACTATGGGCGGCACGGCACCACGACCCTATTCGCCGCGCTGAACGTCACAACCGGTGAAGTGCTGGGCGAGTGCAGGCCGAACCGGAGCGGCGCGAACTTCCTGACATCCCTGAAAGAGGCCGTCAAGCCGCATACGGGGAAGGAAATCCATGTCGTCCTGGACAACCTCTCCACGCATACGACCCCGGACGTGAAGGCGTGGCCGGCGAAGAACCCGCACGTCCACTTCCATTCGCCCCCGTCGGGTCCTCGTAGTTGAACCCTCGAGATCTGGTTCGGGATCATCACCCGGCAGTCCGCGGCACGTTCGCAAGCGTTAACGTCCCCTGGTCAAACAGATCCGCGACCACGTCAACTCCTGGAACGAGAACGCGAAACCCTTCACCAGGACCGCTACCACCGACGTCCTCGCCAAGGTCCGACTGAACCTCTTTCATCCTGAGTATTCGCAGGTGAGGAGGGTGTGGATGGCTGCGACCACTCTGCCGATGCGGTTGGTCGAGCATCGAGCTTAATCAGGATCACGAGACACTAGTTCGCCAAAAAGACACCCACCAGAGTAGCCGGGTCGTACTGTTCGAGGGTCAGATACGTATCGACATATTGTTGCGCGACGGTCGAGTATATATCGAAATGCGCCCCTTGAAGCATGAAGTGCTGCAGCCGCCCCAGGTTCGGCAAATTATGGAAAGTCATCACGTAGCGAGTCATTTGATCATCTTCGGAGTCGCTGGAATCCCCGGTATCCGCAGGTGCGAGATCACCTGGCCACATGTGTACCGCCGCCATACCGCCAGCGACGTTAGTGCCCGTCAAAACGACAATTTCTGGCATGTTTTCCTCTTTCATTCCCTAGTAGTTTGTTTCCTGCGCTCAGAAGTCATGAGTAACAGGACTCATACTAGGAGCATCCCGGCCGGTGGCCGTTATAGATCGGTCCGAGAGGCCGAACGAACGCACCGAATCCACTGCCCCTTCGTGTAACCATCTCTGCTGATGGCAGGGCGGAAGTTGGGGAGGCGCACTTTCTTCGGCGCTGCCCTGCGCCGGGCCCCCAAAAAGGCAGACCGGTCGGCGACGAGGGCACGGGCCCCGACAAGGGGAAGACGAAGCCCCATGATGGGCCGATGGCCACCATTTCCGAAGCACCGCAAAGCGCCACGCCGGACCAGCGGCATGCCGACTGGCTCGAGCTCTTCTTCGATCTTGTCTTTGTTGCACTTGCCGCCCAGCTGTCTCATAGCCTGCATGGAGACCCCAGCCTGCGCGACTTCGCCATCCTGCTGGCGCTCTACTTCCCGCCCTGGTGGATGTGGATCAATTTCACGGTCTCGGCCAATCTCTTCGAGGACGATAGTGCCCGTCGCAGGCTGCTGCTGCTCTCAGCGATGGCTTGCCTGGCTGTGATGGCTGCGGCGGTACCCGACGTGGCGGGGGAGCGCGGGCCCATGTATGCGCTGGGCTATGCGGGGACCCGGTTCGTACTGCTGGGGCTTTGGTGGCCCGCGACCCGCCTCTCTGCGCCGGTCCGGGTGCCGAAGTGGCGGCCGCTTAGCTATTGCCTGGTATCCGGAGTGCTGTGGGCGGTCTCCGCGTTCACGCCGGAGCCCTGGCGCTATGTGCTGTGGGCGCTGTTGATAGTGGCCGAAGTGGCACTGCTGATCACCGCGCGTGGACTGCCCGGGCAGTTGCACAAGAAGCATCTCGTGGAGCGTGTCGGACTGTTCGTGATCATCGTGCTCGGCGAGTCGGTCTTCACCCTGGTCACCTCGACCGACCATGCATGGACCGCCCGTGCAGGCCTCACGGCTCTGCTCGGCTTTGTCCTGCTCGCCGCGCTCTGGTGGTCTTACTTCGACTTCGGAGTGGCCTCGGCCGAGCGGACACTGGATGCCGCCCAGGGACGTCAGGCCTATCTCCTCGTACGAGACACTGCAGGGTTCTTGCACTTCTTCGTGACAGCCTCGGTGATCTGCATCGCCGGCGGGCTCGCAACGACTGTGCACGAGGCCGGACACCACCACCTGCCCGAGGGGGCGGTCATCGCCCTGGCCGGCGGACTGGCGCTGTACCACTTCACCCTCGCCTGTATCGCACTCCGTTATCGCAGCCCGCTGGGTCGGGTGGCCACTTGGGCGGTTCCCGGCGTCGGCATCCCAGTCCTGGTGATCCTCCTCGCCAACTACCTCTCCCCTTGGCTGGTCGTCCTGATTCTCGCGACCGAGGCGATCGCCCATCTGCTGTATGCCAAGGCAATGACCCGCCACCGGCCCGTAGCCGGGATGCCATAAGGAGACGGCATGTACCTGACTGAGCTTCTTCGAGTTGGCCACTGATCGGGTGACGGGCCAGGGTGCGTAACGGGCAAGGCTCCGGACGGTTGAGTGAGAGATCTGACGTCTCAACTCGTTCGCCTGGGAGCCTTGTTGGTCACCTGTCCTGCCGCATTGAATCTTCCGCATGCTCTCGTGGAGTGGGTCACGATGCTGATCGTCATCCGGGAGGGTGACCGTCGGTGCAGGCTGGCGGCCTCCGCGCGGGCTCTCATCACGCTCGTGTACCTGCGTAAGCACGACACCTTGGCCTAGGAGTTGTCGTCAAAGTGTCACGCCCACATCAGGAGCGAGGCGAGAGTGACGGCTGCCTGGTACGACGCGGCGGTCTTGTCGTACCGGGTGGCGATTCCGCGCCACTGCTTCAAGCGGTTGAAGCACCGTTCCACGACGTTGCGCCGCTTGTAGACCTGCTTGTCGAAGGCCGGCGGGCGGCCGCCCCGGCTGCCACGCCGGGCCCGGCTGCCCACCTGGTCGGCCCTCTCCGGAATGGTGTGCGGGATGCTCCGGCGCCGCAGCCAGGTGCGGATCGCCTTCGAGCTGTAGCCCTTGTCACCGATGACATGTCCGGGCCGCACCCGCGGCCGGCCCGGCCCGAGGCGGGGGACCCGGATCGCCTCCATCACGGTGGTGAACTGAGTGCAGTCGTTGGTGTTGCCGCCCGTGACCACCAGAGCCAGCGGGCGGCCCAGGCCGTCGCAGGCCAGATGAATCTTGCTGGTCAGCCCGCCTCTGGAGCGTCCGAGCGCCGGGCTGCGGCGCCCCTTTTCGGGCCCCGGCCGCGTGCTGGTGGGCCCGGACGATGCTGGAGTCGACCGACACCAGCCAGTCGACGTCCCCGGCCGCGTCAGCCCGGGCCTGCGCGGCCTGCAGCATCCGGTCGAACGTGCCGTCCGCGGCCCAGCGACGGAAACGGGTGTGCAGGCTCGCCCAGGATCCGTACCGCTCGGGCACATCCCGCCAGGCCACCCCGGCCCGGAACTTCCACACGATCCCGTTGAGCACCGTCCGGTCATCCAGCCGAGGCCGCCCCATCGACGTCCGGGGCAGCAACGGCCGCACGAAGTCCCACTCGGCATCGGTCAGTTCATGGCGACGTATCACCCGACCATGATCCACCAATCAAGATCACATTGACGACAGACCCTAGCTCGCCACCGGGTTCCCGGATCCGTGAGAGCACGGCCCACGCCTATCGCCGGCGTGGTCTACGTCGCCTTCGTCGTGGACACCTTCTCCCGCCGCATCGTCGGCTGGTCCGCGGCCACTCGAAGGAGACACGGCTCGTCCTGGACGCCCTCGAGATCACTCTGTGGCAACGAGACCGGGACCAACGCCCCCGCCAGGAAGGCCAGTTGATACACCACAGCGACGCCGGGTCGCAGTACACATCGTTCACGCTCGCCGAACACCTCGAGCGGGCAGGCATCGCCGCCTCGAGCGGCTCGGTCGGCGACGCCACGACAATGCCCTGATGGAGTCCACGATCGACCTGTTCAAGACCGAGTTGATTAAGCCCCGTCGGCCATGGAAGGCACATTCCGAGGTCGAGCCGGCCACCGCCGAGTGGACCGACTGGTACTGCCACCGTCGACTCCACGGTGAGATCGGGAACATCCACCGGTCGAATACGAGACCAACTACTAACCCGAAACCACGAAACCCCAGGTCGCAGTCACAACCTAGAGTCTCGATCAAACCCGGAACGGTTCAGTGGCGCTCGAAGGCGCGTTGGGCGTCCTCGTTCCGTTTCCCCGCCGGGAATCTCATCACCGTGAAACGCCGCGGCCGTAAGTGGGGTCGCGGGAAGCTGCCCAAGTTGGGATGGGTCACCTTTAGGTGGTCACGCCCGCTCGGCGGTGAGGTATGGTCTGCGACCGTCAGCCGCAGGGGCGGCCACTGGTTCGTGTCGTTCCTCGTCAACGACCAGGCGAGAACGCCCGAGCAGCATGCCATGCCGGGTACGGTGGCCGGGATCGACCGGGGCGTGAAGGCGGCGGCCGTCACCTCCGACGGCGAGTTCTTCGACCGGCCCTTCATCACCGCCGGCGAAGCCGTCCGCTTCCGGCGGCTTCAGCAGCAGCTCGCCCGCACGAAGACGGGCAGCGCCAACCGGGTCAGGGTCCGCGCCCGCATGAACAAGATCATGGGCCGGGTCACGAGCCGTCGCGCGGACTTCTGCGCCGTCACGGCCGCGTACCTCACTGCGAAGAACGCACTCGTCGTCCTGGAAGACCTCAAGACCCGCAGCATGACGGCCGCCGCGTCCGGCACGCTCGCCGAGCCCGGCAGCCGTGTGGCCCAGAAACAGGGCCTGAACCGGGCCATCCTCGACAAGGGATGGCACCGCCTCGAACTCGCCCTCACCAGCGCGGCCCGGTACACGGGCACGCGCGTGGTGAAGGTCAACTGCCGCGCAGCCCGGGCTGTGGAGCGGTGCGGCAGGGTGACGGCGGCTGACTTACACGGTGGCCGTAACTGCCTTTTCGATCGTGTCCACTACGGTGTGCGGCTGGGATACGGCGACAGAGTGGCTGGCCGGGACGGACACCACAGTGGCGCCGATGCGCTCGGCGATGCCTCGCTGGGCCTCGGGAGTGACCGTCCGGTCCTGCTCACACAACACATACCAGGAGGGCAGCTGCTGCCATCCCACCTCGCCTGACGCCTCCGACAGACAAGCCGGTGCGGCCGGACCTTGGGAAACGGCCATCACTTCTGCCTCACGAGGCGGCACATCACCGGCGAACAGCTCCGCGAACCGCTCTCGGTCAAGCGTCAGGTATCCCTGCTTGTCGGCCACCACCGCACCCAGTCCCTCCGACGGCGCGAAGCCTTCCAGGACCGCACCCGCGCTCTCTCCCGGCCGGGTCGCGACCGCTGCCACATACACCAGAGCCGACACCTGCTCCGTTCCATGCGAGGCATTGGAGATCACCGCGCCACCGTAGGAGTGTCCCGCCAGCACCACCGGTCCGTCGAACTGTGCCACCGCGCGCCGTACGACAGCCACATCATCGGTCAAGGAACTCAGCGGGAGTTGCACACAGGTGACGCTGTGGCCACGGTCCAGCAGCTCGCGAGCCACCAAGCGCCAGCTCGAGCCGTCCACCCACAGACCATGAACCAGAACCACATTCGCCACAGCTAGTCCCTCACTTCTGTATTGCACTCAGAGAACGCCCATTATTGACCGGACTCCCCAGCGCATAGTGGGCTGCAGCAACCATTGCCCCAAGAGGCGGACTTCTAGGCAATGAAACGGCTTTCACTCGCTGCAAGACACCATCAGGGCAACCCTTGATGGCACGCTTCGACGAGCGTGGCCCCTTGCGTCGAAGGCTTCTGCTGCCCAGGCCCTTTGTGAACACCATCCGTCCGCGAGCCGCCGGCCGGACCGGCACATCCCGGCCGGACGGTGCTCGCGTCCGACCGGGCCGGCATCAGGCCTGCGGACTCCTGTGGAGATTGAGTTGAACATTCATGTCAAGCCTCTCCTGGCGCTGTGGGAGTGGCAGGGCGAGGCCGCCTGCCACGGCATGGACATCTCTGTGTTCTTCTCACCCGGGGCGGAACGCGGCAGCGCGCGGCGCGCTCGGGAGGCCACAGCAAAGGAAGTCTGTGCTGGCTGTCCTGTGCAACTGCCCTGCGCCGAGTTCGCCGTCTCCACTGGCCAACGCTATGGAGTGTGGGGCGGACTGACCGAGTCCGAGCGCAACCGCGTCCCCCGTCCGGATCGCCGCTGACTGCAGCCGCCACCCGCAGTCCTGGCTGGACCCTTGCGGCGGAAGGAAGACTCGGAGTGCCTACTCACCTGATACAGCGTAATACCGCTGCGAGGGCCTGCCTTTTGCGTGCCGCCCACGCCCGAGCCTCGCGGGAGCGACCTCCACCTCCGCCCTTGAGTGAAGACGGGCGGTCATCCCCGCCAGTGCGCAGGCCGACGCTTCGTCGCAGCAGCTCAACAGAGTCAGGTCTCGGCGAGCGAGCCTGAAGACCAGGCACGCAGTGTCGCCGACGTGGATCTCAGGCTCGATCGAGGTCCAGGGCCGGCTCACCTCTGGACAGAGATCGCGCTGGCCGATGCGCGTGAGCCGCGGTGACGTTGGCCTGGGGCCTATTTGCTCAGCGCGTGGCGTGCTGGTTCCGCCCCGTCCAACCGTATCGGCAGGGGCACACGTTCGAGATGCGCCGGTTCAGCCCCGGGGGAGGCCGTGCACGGCAACGCCCAGATGCTGAGGGGTCAATGAACCGAGCCAGCCGACCTGGCGGCATCCGTTCAGCTGGAGCGGGTCGGCCGCAACGCCGGTGACAGCCAGCCCTGCAGCATGAGCCGCATCAACTCCCGGCTGCGAACTCTCCAGAGCGTGGGCCTTCTCGGGCGCCACGCCCAGCAGCGAGCACGCGGCGCGGTGCACGTCGGGGGCGGGCTTGGGTGCCAGGTCGCCTCCCGCGCCGACGGCCACGACGAATCGTCCGCGGAGGCCGGCCTCGTCGAGGAGCCGTCCGAGGAGGGGCTCGGGCAAGTTGGAGGTTATGGCCAGTGTGGTGCCCGTTTCGTCGAGTGTGTCCAGCAGCGCAGCGGCTCCCGGCATCAAAGGCAACGACGCCCACTCGGTGGCCCTGCCGAAGTAGTGCAGCAGCTGGGCTGCGGCTTCGTCGTCGGGCATGTCCACGCCCGCCTCACGAGCGAGTAGGGCGGCGGTGTCAGGGATTGAGCGACCAGGGCTGAGTACATGGTGCCGGTGGTACCAGATGCCGCCGAGTGAGAGCAGGAAGCAGCGTTCTGCAAGCGCCTGCAGCGGCTCGGTGTCCAGCAGCAGCCCATCACAGTCGAAGAGCACGGCCTCGGCGTGTTGTTGTGCCACAGTCATGGGGTAGGGGTTGACAACCGCTGCGTTTTTCATCAGTGAGCCTCAGTTTTCTCATATCTTGATGGTGTGAAGTTTTCCGAGTGGGAGGCGCGCAATGGCGTGCGCTACCAGACCGCGCGTGGGCGTGGGTGAAGGTGGGCCGTATGCCGGTGCCGGTGCGTCGGACGCCGTCTGGTATGTGGCTGGTCGGCGAGCCCACTCCGCAGGTGCCCGGTCGCGTCGTGGTGTACTGCCGGGTCTCGTCGGCGGACCAGAAGCCGGACCCTTGACGGGCAGGCGGGCCGTGTGGTCCAGGGGGCCACTGGTCTCGGCCTGCCGGTCGCGGAGGTCGTGACGGAGGTCGGTTCGGGGCTGAACGGGCGTCGGCGCGAGCTGCATCGGGTTCTGTCCGATCCGTCTGCCGCTGTGATCGTGGTCGAGCACCGTGACCGGCCGGCCCGGTTCGGTGTCGAGCACCTCGATGCCGTGTTGTCGGCGGCCGGGCGGCGGTTGGTCGTCCTCGATCCCGCCGAGGCGACCGGTGATCTGGTGCGGGACATCACCGAGGTGCTGACCTCGATGTGTGCCCGTCTGTATGGGCGTCGCGTGGCGAGGAACCGTGCCGCCCGTGCGGGTGGCTGTGGCGACCGGCGAGGCCGTTGAGTGAAGAAGTTCCGGCCGCGGCCCGGCTGTGTGGTGCAGGCGTACACGTTCGCTCTCGATCCGAATGCCGGGTGTGCGCTGCGCTCGCATTGTGGTGCGGCGCGGGCGGGGTACAACTGGGCCGTGTCGTGGCCGACCGCTGGTTCCCCAGCTCAAACACATGCTCGGACTGCGGTGCGACGAAAGCCAAACTGCCGCTGCATGTCCGAGTCTTCACCTGCGATCTCTGTGGCCTGGTCATGGACCGGGACGAGAACGCAGCCCGTAACCTGGCCGCCCTCGCGGCGGCCCGCACGACTGGTACCGGAGTGGCTGGAGACCAGGACACGCCAGGCGTGTCGAAGCCCCGTGGAGCCGACCGTGAGACCCGTCGCCAACACCCCGGCCAAAGTACCGGCCGGGGCGGACGGGCAGGTGGCGCGAGCCTGCCGCACCAGCGGCAAAAGGAAACGGGAGACCGTCGTCAGGACACCGAAGCGCAACCCACGCATAGGTGACACCGTCACGGACCTTCCAGACGGAAACGTCTGGAAAGCTGAGAGTCATTGAGACTCTGAGCAACGGCCACCTGCAGTGCATCACGCGGGGCAAGCCTCCTTCTGGCGTCCGAGCGGATGCCCAGTCGCCTGAATGCCTGGCCGAACTCTGCGAGCGGGTAGGCGTGCGGGACGGCGCGCTCGGTGGGTATCCGTCCGGTCGCGATCAGGTTGAGCGCGGCAGCGAACCTGCCGTCCAGCGATTCGATGGAAGCGACAACCCGCTTGCTGTGATCAGCTGGCCGCGCCGGGCGAGACGGGTCAGGCCGGCCTGCAGGCCGGGGCGGGAGTTGCCGACGACGATGTCGAGCCCCCTCTCCGAGGGGCTGCTCCCCCTCCGCGGATAAAACATCGGACAGCGAAGGCATCGCCACTTATGGGTCTCCTTCCCGGAACGCCCTTGAAGAGGGCGGATCATCATCACGGACCGCACAACAGGCTTTGAAACAAGACGAGTTGTACCGCCCGGGCAGGCTCGGTTGCATCGAGATCTTGACTTCAATTCCCGGAGACGTCAATTCAAGACCGGGGAGCCGGAACCGCCGGTTCGCCTGCCGCACATGAACCGTTGACCTGCGGTAACAGCTGCTCAGGTCAGTAGTGAAGGGAGGTGCGCACCCCCGGGGGGTGCGCCCTTGCGCATCGGTGTGTGAGGAGGAGTCCGGTCGATGCTGCCCTTTCGGGCAGTAGGGCGTGGAGAAGTTCCGGACACCTCGTCAGGTCATCTACCATCGTCGGTGGGAGTTGCAGCGTTCCTTCGTTTCCCGGTGCTCTGCTTTCCGGCTGTTCACGGTCAGGTTCGAGTGAATGGCAACGGTGTGAGCTTTTCGGACCTGTACAGGTGTGACCCGGCTACTGAGACGGCATCTGCTGCAGGCGGTGAGGTATCAGCCGCGGCCACACGGCCGCACATCAGCTCGTGCGGGCGGCGGCCCCCGGCAGAGAAGGCCTTCCCTCCGGCTCGGCATGCCAGTTCCTGATCAACAAGAGATGCGTGATGTGCCAGGTGGCCCCCTCATTCGTCGCTGAACCCACCAACGCCACCACACGGAACTCGCGGACGAACGACCCGGCGCACGGTATACGACACGATTCGAACCTGCCCGTTCGCGGCCACGTACACACAGGTCAGAACACTTCTGACCTTGATCAGTGCACGCCCTGCGGAACCTTGGCGCAGGTTCGAATTTCCTACCGGCCCCCGTCTGTGAGGTGCCCACAGACGGGGCCGGGCAGCACCGCGCCTTCGCATATATGCAAAAGCCTCAGGCCGACTGAATGTGCCACGAACCTAGAATGATCCGGCCGTGCTCGTGGCGGCAGAAGTCGCATCCTGGAGAACTGCGTGCGAAGAGACATGAGATCACTGCGTCCGAAGCGGGCCGGTGTGCTGCGCGAGGTGCGAGGGCGGCAGGGGAGCACCGAGCGGATCGTCGTGCTGGACGGCCTGCGGCTCGCGGCCGCGCTGATGGTCGTCGCCTATCACTATGTGGCGTTCGGCGGGGGCTGGGAGGGCTCACAGGCGGAGCTGTTCCCGGTGATCTTCCGGCCATCCGCCTACGGCTGGCTGGGCGTTGAGCTGTTCTTCATGATCAGCGGCTTCGTCATCTGCATGAGCTGCTGGGGACGCAGCGTCGCGGACTTCTTCACCTCGCGGGTGATCCGGCTCTACCCCGCCTACTGGCTTGGCGTGATCGCCACCACGACGATGGTGGCCCTGGTAGCCGGCGGCATAACGCCGCTCGCCTGGCGCGATGTACTGGTCAATCTGACGATGCTCCAGCGGCCGATGGGGGTCGACCCCGTCGACAGCGTGTACTGGACGCTCTGGGCCGAGTTGCGCTTCTACCTGCTGTTCGCCCTCGTCGTGCGGGGCGGACTCACCTACCGGCGGATAGTCGCCTTCTGTCTCGCGTGGGCGACCCTGGCACTGCTGGCCGGCGGATACGACCTCGGTCCCCTCGACGACCTGATGGTCGTGCCGCACTGCTGGTTCTTCATCGCCGGCCTCGCTTTCCACCTGATGTACCGGTTCGGGCCCAGTCTGCTGCTGTGGGGCATCGTCGCCCTCTCCTTCGCCATGAGCCAGCACACCGTGATGCAGACCTGGCGCCAGACCCTGGAGCACGTCGGACACAACATCCCCGGCTGGGGCGTGGCCGTGATCATCACCGTCTTCTACGTCATGATGGCGGGCGTCTCCCTGGGCTGGTTCCGGCGGATCGACTGGCGATGGCTGCCGGCGGCCGGCGCGCTCACCTACCCGCTGTACCTGCTCCACCAGTACATCGGCTGGGAGATCTTCCGCCTATTCCAGCCCTCGGTCGACCGCTGGGTCCTGCTCGGCAGCACACTGGCGGCCGTGCTGGCACTGGCCCACCTGGTGCACCGCTGGGTGGAGCGGCCCCTCTCTCGTCAGCTCCAGCACGCCCTGCACTCGGCCTTCGCCCAGATCCGTGCTGACAGCGCCTCCAGCGACCGGCATCCGGGGCCCCAGACCGGACCGCCGCACGACCTCGACCAACCCGCCCGTTGCTCAGAGTCTCTGTGACTCTCGGCTTTCCAGATGTTTCTGTCTGGAAGGTCCGTGTGGGTGTCACCCCTGCGTGGGGTGCGCTTCGGTGTCCTGACGACGGTCTCCCGTTTCCTTTTGCCGCTGGTGCGGCAGGCTCGCGCCATCTGCCCGTCCGCCCCGGCCGGTGTTTGGCCGGGGTGTTGGCGACGGGTCTCACGGTCGGCTCCACGGGGCTTCGACACGCGTGACGTGTCCTGGTCTCCGGCCACTCCGGTACCAGTCGTGCGGGCCGCCGCGAGGGCGACCAGGTTGCGGGCTGCTCGCGCCTGCGCAGGTCAGTCATCGACGCGACCGGGAAGCTGCCCGCGCAGCCCCTGGAACCGGCACTGGGTACCTTCCGGGGCTGCGCGGGGGCACCCGACGTTCTCGATTCCGGTGGGGCGAAGCCGTCCGGGAACGATCAAAGGCCTTGGGGATCGCGATACATGCCTCGTCACTCCTTCCAGCCGACGGCCGCCGTCCGGCCGGCCACCCGCCCGGACGGCCGCCGAGCTCCCACGGCCCGGGCCGCTCGGAGGCGACCTGTACCCCTGCTGGGCGGCGAGGCAGAGCCGCGTGCGTCCGGCCCGCGGGGGGAGGCAGGGCGCTCGATTCAGTCCTCGTCACGCAGCCGGAAGTCAGAATGTCCGCTGAGAATGCTCGATCCGCACTCTGGGCGGTCCCTGGTGACCTGCCACTGAGCCAACACCGCCAGCTGATCCTCGCTGCCCGGCTTCACACGCGCATCCGCCGGCCGACAGCGTGCACCGATGACAGGGACTCACCACGAAGCAAGGTCAACCGCAGTTTCGTTTATGCGCGCCGTCATTCCCACACGCGCGCAACCTGCTGTGTGACAGCTCCCCTCCCTTTACATCACGCAGGAAAACGCAGAACCGGTTCTGACGTAGCGCACCCTTGACCAGAGGGGGGTGCCCCTTCTGCCAGCTGAGGGAGCCCACCGGGAGGAATCTCGTTGAGGCCTTATGTCGGCTTGATAAGCCGCTGCCGCCGACGGCGGCGGTACGCGAACGCCCTCTGCATGTGAACGATCACGGTCCTAGCCATGGCGTGAGCCGATGGCCTGACGGCTCGTGACGGTGACGCCGAACCGTCCCCGCCTGGCGACTCGACCTTCCCTGCCTGCTCGGCCGAAGGTCCGCTGCGTCCTTCGCTTCCCCACGGAGATAGCCGATGACCCACAACGAAACCCTCGCTCTCCCGGGCGAGGCCACTGCACAGTCGCCTCGCCGCTCGGGTGAGTACATCGGTGCGCGCTTCCGGGCCAATCCTGAGACGAGCTGGTGGATTCGTACGGTGCGCACGTTGCTTCCGGTCTGGTTGCGTCGCCGTATCGCCCATCGGCTGTCACCGCACTATCGCCAGCGCCTCAAGCGACTGCTCGCGGTCTGCCCTTCCCCTGAGAAGGTGCGAAATCGGGCACGCAGCCGGCTGGCTGTGTACCGCTACCCCCAGGCCTTCGCCGACGGACGCCGGCTGCGCCTGGAGCGAGGTGTGCCCAAGGCCGTTCTGACACGGCCGGACATCACACCCTTGGCCGCGCGCCGCCACAACCTCAGCATGGTCTGCTCCACTCTCCAGCAGGCCGGAATCGACTACTTCTGTGTGCGGGGAAAGCACGATGGATCAACCGTCGTCGCCGTGTCCGAAACCGACCGCCACACTGTCCTGCGTGAGCTGGCTTTGCTGTGCGAGCGGACAGCAGGTTACGTCTCACCGCTGGGCAACACAGCCATCACCCCGCGCTCGAGCAAACCCGGATACGCCCGGGCCACCTGGCGAGCTCTCTCACGCACCGCTGTCATCCGCATGACCTGGTACCAGGCGGACCCCACACTGCGCCTTGTCCTGGGCACTGCATACGGGTGCGACCTCGAATTCTGGACGGCTGACGGAGATTTCCTGCTCGCCCCGCGCCCGAACCGGATCACCGACCGCATTCCCCGCCACGACACGGCTGTCCAAGCTCCCGACGCCCTGTTCAGCCAGCTGTACGCTGCTCACCATCGGCAGACAAGCCTTCGCGTTCGTACCCGGCAGCAGTTCCAGCCCACGCTGCCCGACGACATCACCTTCCCCATCGACGCCGTCTACACCTGGGTCGACGGACAGGACCCCGCCTGGCTGCAGCGCCGTGCCGCAGCAGGTGGACAGCCTTACCACGCCGAGGCCGCAAACTCAGCCCGCTACGTCAGCCACGACGAACTGCGCTATTCCCTGCGCTCCCTGCACCAATACGCGCCCTGGGTACGTACCGTCTATCTCGTCACCGACCAGCAGGTCCCGCACTGGCTCGACACCAGCGCCCCCGGAGTGCAGGTGGTCAGCCACCACGACATATTTCGCGACCCCAGCATTCTGCCCACGTTCAACTCCCACGCCATCGAAAGCCAGTTGCACCACATAGACGGCCTGTCCGAACACTTCCTCTACTTCAACGACGACGTCTTCCTCGGCCGACCCGTCCTTCCCCAGCACTTCTTCCGCGCCAACGGCATCACAAAGTTCTTCCCCTCACCCGCCCACATCCCTCTCGGGCCGCCCAGCTGCGACGATCCGCCCGTATGCGTGGCGGGCAAGAACAACCGCACGCTGCTCCAGTCCCGCTTCAACGTCTTCATCACCCAGAAGATGAAACACACCCCACACGCCCTGCGCCGAAGCGTCCTGCAGGAGATCGAAGACACCTTCAGCGACCAGCACCGCACCACAGCAGGCAACCGCTTCCGCAGCCTCAACGACCTGTCGATCGCCTCCAACCTGCACCACTACTACGCGCACCAGACCGGCCGGGCCACTCCGGCCGAACTGCGCTACACCTACCTGGACCTGTCGCACCCCCATACCGCCGCACGCCTCGACAGGCTCCTCGCCAGCCGTGACCGCCACTCTTTCTGCCTCAACGACACCGTGTCCGGCGAACAGGACATCGCCGACCAGCAGGCGCTGCTCAGCCCTTTCCTGAACAGCTACTTCCCCGTACCGAGCCCGCTCGAGCAAAGGGCAGGCAGCTGTTGAGTAATCCGTCAGTGCGTCTCGGTCTCTGTTGTCTTGTGCCGTGACGGCGTGCAGTTCTCCGAGTGGGAACGGTGCCTCTTGGATGGGCGCCGCCGAGCGGTTCGAGCGTGGGGAGCGCATCGGAGCAGTCGCCGAGGAGTTCCGCGTCACCGTGCCGACGGTGCGCAAGTGGCGCGAGGGCGGGGCGCAGGCGTTGCGCTTCCAAGGGGCCGGTGTCGGCCGAGCGGCTCTCCGCCCTCCAATGGGCGCGCATCAGCGCCCTCGTGGCCTGCGCCTTCATCACCCTGTCGCATTGCCGTTTCCGCTTTGGCTGTGCGCCAGGGCGGCCAACAGAGACTCCGCCAGATTGTCGGCGGACGTCCCGGTGGCCAGGCGTCGCAACTGCTGTCCGAAGACCAAGGCCACAACGGTGCCGGCGAGCTGGGTGGAGATTCGGGCCGATGGCCAGCCAAATCCCGTGCCGCGTGGTCACTTCCTCCGCCTTGATCACCAGCAGCTTCTCCGGCACGTTGCCGCGCCAGGACACGCCGGTCGGGCTGGTGTTGTGATCCAAGGTGGCGATGAAGTCCGGTTGCGCGGTCCAGGCGGCGGCCACTAGGTCATCGACCGTCCGCTGCCCGTCCGAGTGGTCGCTGTGCAGATGGAGGTCTCCGCGCTACCAGCCGCTGCCACGGCCGGATATCACCGAGGGAAGGATGTCGTAACGGACCGCGGGCAGTAGGTCCCCATACTCCACGGTCACCTGGACCTGCCAGCCCCTGCCGCCCACCTCACGGACCACCGGCCCGAGCGCCACAGACCACTTGCCCGGCCGGATCGGCCTGCCAGGTAACCCGCGTGGCATCCGCACCGGACAGCGTGAAGTCACGCCTGGCCCTGCTTGACCAACCGCGGAACCCGGTCGGCCCGAAGATGCCGATGCCCAGGTTGTTCGACCAGGTGCCGGGCAGGGACGGAGACTTCACCGACTCGAAGCCGGTACTCACCCCGCGGCCGATGAAGAACTCCCAGTCGTTCGAACGAACGGTAGGCCACATTCGTTGCCTCGGGAAGTGCTCGGCCCCGCCAACATGCCCCCGTCGAGCGGGCTTTGGCTTCCAACAAGAGCAGTCCGTCGAGCTGCATATACCGGTCGGTAGCTGCGGCTCGCATCCCGAGCGGCTGCGTGAGCACTTCGAAGACGGGGATTGGCCGCAGCGGTGCGCAGGCGCATGCCAGATCCGCATGGGCGATGCCGCTGTGGCCGCGATCGGTGTCCGACAGGCAGCCGGATCGGGCAGCGGCTGCTGACTTTAGGGCCGTCATGGGATGCGAAGAGTCAGCTCGATGCCGGAAGCCCATACGGTGTGGATCCGGCGCACCGAAGGTGTGCCTCATCGCTTCTCTGACCTTTCATTTGAGCCTTACGGCCCTGCGTTGAGGTGGGATCCCATTGAGTCGTAGGACGCGACGTATGCGTCGTGCGCTGATGCTGCTCGGCGCGGTGGTCATGGGGAGTAGCGGCATGGCGTCGCACGCCCTGGCCGGCCCGGCCGAGGGACTCAGCGCCCAGGGCGTCGAAAAGCGGCCGGTGAAGGTCTACGACCTCGCGCTGAAAGGACCCACGACCGGCAAGCGGGAGCTGCCGCGCACGGAGACCACGCAGTTCTCGCTCGTCGGCGTCTCCTGGACCGGGGCCGTCAAGCCGCTCGACGGCACGGCGCAGGTACGCACCCGCAGTCTGCAGAGCGGCGTGTGGAGCGCGTGGCACGACCTTGAGGTGGATGCCTCCCGGGCAGAGAAGCCGGACGCGGAGATGCGCGGGGCGTCCGCGCCGCTGTGGGTCGGTTCGTCCGACGGTATTCAGGCCCAGGTTGTCCACGAGGACGGCACGACGGCTGCCCTGCCCAAGGGACTCGAGGTCAACCTGGTCGATCCGGGTGTGGTCACTGACGTCGAGGCGAAGGTGAGCAAGCCGGAGCCGGCTGCGTTTGCCGCCGAGAGGACCGCCTCCCAGACGTCCGCCACGGAGGAGTCCACCGTTTCCCAGCCGCCCGTCACTTCCCGCGCCGGCTGGGGTGCGGATGAGTCGCTCAGTCCGGACCCGTCGGAGTACAACGCGGACGTGAAGGCAGTGTTCGTCCACCACACCGACGGCGCCAACGACTACTCCTGCACCGAATCGGCCTCCATCGTGCGCGGCATCTACGCGTACCACACGCAGGTCAACAAGTGGAACGACATCGGCTACCACTTCCTCGTCGACAAGTGCGGCACGATCTTCGAGGGCCGCAAGGGCGGCATCGACAAGCCGGTGCTGGGTGCCCACACCTACGGCTTCAACCGTGAGTCCGCTGGCATCGCGGTCCTCGGCCGGCACACCTCTGCCGGCGCTACCGACGCCGCGCTCGCCTCGGTCTCGCGGGTGGCGGCCTGGAAACTCGGCCTGCACGGCGCGGACCCGGCCGGCACGGTGAGTCTCACGGCCGGTGCGACCCAGACGAACTACTTCGGCAAGAGCTTCACTGCGGGCACGAAGTACACCTTCCCGCGCATTCCGGCCCACCGTGACGGCTACAACACCCAGTGCCCGGGCAACTCCCTGTACGCCAGTCTGCCGACGATCCGCACCTGGGCGGCCGGCCCGGTGCAGAACCTGAAGGTCACCTCACTCAGCGGCGCAACCATCTCTGGCTCGACGTACTACACGAAGGGCACGGTCACCGTGCGCTGGTCGGCCACCACACCATCCTCGCTGATCAAGAGCTTCGAGGCGCTGGTGGACGGCACCACCGTGTCCAAGACCTCCGGTGCTGACACGGCGACGAGCATCACCCTGCCCGCGGGCAGCCACACGGTGGCCGTACGCGCCACGCACCAGTCGGGCAAAACGACGACCACCGCGCCGCTCACCCTGGTCACGGACACCACGCCACCGGCATTCACGGCCAAGCCGAAGCTCTCCCTGCGCACCGGAACCGTCAACACCACAGCCGTCCCAGTCACCCTCGGCTGGAAAGCGACCGACGACAAGGCGCTTCGGTACACCAAGCTGCTCTCCCCGGCGGCCACCACCTTCAACGCAACCGCCACCGCCTCCAGCCACACCGCCACCTCAGGCACGACCACCACCTGGTCCCTGCAGGCATACGACTACGCCGGCAACTACCGCACCGCCTCCGCCTCCGCCACCCCGGTGATACTCCAGGAGGCCTCGGCGGCCAGGTCCGGCAGCTGGACCGTCCGCTCCTCCACGAGCTACCTCGGCGGCAAGTCGTACTCCAGCCGTTCGAAGGGTGCAGCCCTCACCTGGACGTTCACCGGCCGCTCCGCCTCCTGGGTGGTCTCCCGCGCCTCCAACTACGGCCAGGCGTACGTCTACGTCGACGGCGTGAAGGTCTCCACGGTCGACCTGAAGTCCTCAACGACCCTGTACCGCCAGGCCATCTGGACCAAGACCTGGCCGACCAGCGCCAGGCACACCGTCAAGATCGTCGTGGTCGGCACCAGCGGACGGCCCACCATCACGACGGACGGCCTTGTCTACCTTTGATCTTGGTCAGTGCTCCGGTGTTTATGACTCTGCTGACGAATGCGTGATTCGGTGGTCAGGCCGCGAGCATCAGGGCTTCGAGGCGGGAGGTGCGGGTGCCGCCGAGTGGGGTGCCGGTCAGCTATCGGTCGATGCGGATGAGGTTGAGTGCGGTGGCGGCGAAGACGTGGCCGATCCGCGCCAGGTCGTAGAGATGCTGGCGACCGCGTCGCTCCGTGCTCTCCATTTCCGTGTGCCGCGGCCCTGATTTCCGGGGTGGCAAGCGGTCTCGTGGATCATTTATATGGCACAGTGCTGTGCTGCTCGATCATTGACGTCAGGAGAACGACATGCCTACCGGCACGGTGAAGTGGTTCAACGCAGCAAAAGGGTTCGGCTTCATTCAGCAGGACAGCGGCAGTCCCGACCTATTCGTTCACTACTCGGCCATCGCCGGTCACGGGTACCGGGAGCTGTATGAGGGCCAGAAAGTCAGCTTCGATGTCGTACAAGGCCAGAAGGGGCCGCAGGCCGAGAATGTCACCCCTGTATGACGCCTGACATCCTACCGATGCCCAAACCTGGACCCGTCACCATCGCCTGGACGCGCCGCGGTATCCGTGTGCCATGACGGAATACCGCAATCATTGCGGGATGCCGGGTGGCGATGGTTCGGCTCATTGGATCTCTGCTCCTGCCCCGCCTGCCCGCCGTCATTTCGGCCGACTGGACCGCGATGAGGTCTCTCACTCCGTGCCCGCCCCAGGCCCCGTAGCTTCGAGCAATGTCTCGGACGGCGGGGACGAATCCGGCCCAAGTGCGGGCACGCGACGGTCTCATCGCGAACCTGGCCTCATCCTCGAAGACGACGAAGACGACGAAGACGACGAAGACCCCGAAGGCCGCCGCAGTCATTTCCCCTTGCGGCTGCACATCCTTCCACAAGCCCATCACGCCTTCGCTGCGCTCACAGCCCCAGTCGCCCCGTCCACAACCGCGCACATGGAGACATGACCACGGCTGTCATGCGCCAGGACGAGGCGGTCTCCGGTGCTCTCGCATGTGGGAGTCTGCTGCCATTCGGCAACCGCCCGTCATCTGGCGCCTCTCCACTCTTCTCTGCTCTGTTGTGCATGACCACGCCATTTGCTGTGCCAAGAAGGAATCCTGTTTCTCGTCGCTGCGTGTGGCTGCAGGCGCGCTGACGTTATCGGCGTCATCTTTTCATCGAACTGATACCGAACGGCTCATGCGGCTTTGGTGCCAACAGCAGAGTCGGTGCCGAGCGGCAGCTTCGGCAACTCCCAGGAGGGCGACATGGTCCAGTTCGGCCAGTTGCCCGTGAAGGGCCCGATCCGCCTCCTGAGCAGTTCCAGCGCTCGTTCGCGTGCCAGACCGATGTGTTGATGAAGTTCCTGGTTGACCAGCCCCAGGCGGCGAGCGTGCGCATACTCGTCCTCGTCCTTCCAGGAGTAGGACGACAGGTCTGGCGTAACGACAAGATCAACGAACAGATCAAAAGTGTCGATCCCGATGGGAGTCCGCTGAAAGGGCTGTTCAAAATTGACGTACCAGTGGACCGGTTCACCGGCAGCATCACGATGCAAGTGGACGCTGAAATACTCGCCGGCCTCGTAGTAGCTGGCAAGTGCATTCCCCTGCCACACCCAGGAGTCCAACTCCCAGGAACCCACAGCCAAGTCTCTCAGCCCTCGCTCGCCTCCGATACACGGACCAGTGCGCGCTGCGATAAGCGTCGTCGGCGCAAGCGTCCTGATGCCAGGCCACAGTGCCAGCTGAAGGGAGGAGCCGTCATCCCGAATGACCCGAGTGGGTTTCGCTGTCCATATTCGCGAACGCAGGACATTCCGATGGACAGCCGTCGCGCCGGACTCGAATCGCGGAAGTTCACACGCCATGAAGTCATCATGCGGATTATCTGGCATCCCGCACTGGGGACTGACGGACACCAGAAAGGGATCGTTTGAATGCCCGATTGGTCCAGGGCCGGCCGGGAGTACTTTCCGTAGGTGAACCGGCCTCACGCTTGGTGACCTGCGTTGATGGTCCTACGAAAGAGCTGATCGGTCGGATCGTCTCGAGGTCGCCTTGCCCGGCCAGTCACCCGTGGCTCGGGGCCGGTTGACTGTCAACTTGACCCGGCCCCAATGGACGGGCTTGGAGGTAGAGCCCAGCTGGCTGCTGGGCGGTCTCCTCCGTCCGGACACCCCCGACGGGGTGGCAGGGACGTATGACTCAAGCCCCGCATTTCACAGCTGCCTGGGGGAGCGGGAGAGGATCGCCTTGGCGGAGGCGGTACCGGTGCGGATCGCGGTCGGCTTACGAGATGACTGGTCGTAGTTGACGTCGATCAGGTCCCGGCGGATCGGCCTTGCCTTCGTCGAAGACAGTGAGGACGTCGAGGCGGCTGTGGGGCCTGTTCGCCGGCCGCCCCGCACCCGCCGGCTGCGGTCGCAGCACCCCGATCGATGCGCACGGCCTCCGGGAAGTGCACGGTGTCCTGCCCTATGAGGTATGTCCATCGATGTTCTGATAACCGCACAATCGGGGGCGGTAATCGGCCGGATTGGCGAGGTGGGTATGGGACGCAGGGTGCGCACGAGGCGCGGCAGTGGAACGGCAGCGTTGCTGACAGCGTTGATGTCTGCCTCCCTGGCCGCGGGCTGCACATCCGGGAGTTTGCCGTCCGACGGGCGGGGCCCCTCGGACAGCGGGCGGGTCTCGCGCCAGCAACCTGCACCGAGTCCGACAGCCACAGGGCCCGTGCTCGCCGTGAAGATCGACAACGCTCCCCGCGCCCGGCCGCACACCGGCCTGAATAGCGCGGACATCATCTACGTCGAGCAGGTCGAGGGCGGCCTGAGCCGGCTGATGGCGGTGTATGCGAGCAAGCTGCCGAAGGCAATCGGCCCGGTGCGCAGCGCCCGCGAGAGCGACCTGGAACTGCTGCGCCAGTTCGACGAGCCGACGCTCGCCTACTCCGGGGCGCAGCGCAAGCTGATCCCCCTGATCGACGCCGCGCCGCTGCGGGCCGAGCCGCCGGGCAGGACCTCGGGCGCTTACTACCGCGGAACGGATCGCCCCGCCCCGCACAACCTGTATCTGCGCCCCGACAAGCTGAGGCCCAAGGCACCCGGCACCACGACCCTGAACACGGGCTTCACCTACGGCGCCGCTCCCGCGGGGGGCAAGGCGGACACCTCCGAGACCGTGAACTTTCCCTTGACCCGCTTCACCTTCACCTGGTCCGCGAGCCACGGCCGCTGGCTGGTGGCGACGGACGGCACGAGCGCCACCACGACCGATGCCGGGCGACTGACCCCTGCAACGGTCGTCGTGCAGTACGTGAAGATCCGCAAGTCCGAGTTGCATGATTTCCTCGGCAACAACACGCCCTACACGGAGACGGTCGGCACCGGCCGGGCGAAAGTCCTGCGTGACGGCAAAGCCTTCGACGTCACCTGGTCCCGCCCGGCCGCCGAGGACGGCACCCGGTTCACGACGAAGGACGGCAAGCAGATCAACTTCGCCGAGGGGCAGGTGTGGGTGGTGCTCGCAGGGGCGTCAACGTGACCCGGCCCTGAAGGGCCGGCTCAGCTCGGCGTAGGTGTGCTTGCGTGGCTCGTACTGTGCCGGAACATCCCGCGTGAACGCCACACTGGACACCCAGTTCGCGGCGTCGTTGACCGCGTGCAGGGTTTCGAGAAGCGCGGCTGTCTGGCCGGCGTCCGGTGTTGGTTGAGTTCAATGGCGAGCGCGATCACGTCTACCTCCTGTTGCAGTTGCCCACCGAAGGTCGCCCTGTCCCGACTGGCCGGTTCCCTCGCAGGTCGGTGTGGCGCTGAGGGGAGGGAGCGGGGCCGGGGACGTGCTGCACGAACGCTGCGCCGGTGTGGACATCAGCAGGAAGGACGCCAAGGCGTGTGTCCGCAGCCCGAAGTACGAAAAGGCAAGGCTCGTTCGCCAACGAGAGCATGGCCTGGGGCTCGACCACGAACGCCGTGTTCGCCCTGCGGGATCGCCGCACGGGAGACGGTTACGGCGCCGTGGCCGGCCCCCGCTCACGGGCCGAGGTCGGCCAGCAGGTCGTCGAGTACCGTCTCCTCCTCGATGCGCACGCCGAGTCCGGTAAGGGTCGCGGGCAGATCCGGGTCCCACGCGGCGGTGGTCGGTGTGCCCGTCAGGGGCGAGGCCAGTGGGGTGGCAGCGACCGCGGTGCGGTAGTCGGCGGCCGTATAGCGCCAGGGGTGCCAGGGGACGCGGCGCAGCAAGGCCGAGGCGATACGCAGGCCGCCCCAGTCGAAGTCGCCGTGGTAACGCAGCGTGGTTCCGTGGGCGTGCAGGTGGCGCAGCAGGGTGAGGGCAGCAGCCGAGGGCTGGCCCTGGAGGCAAACTAGCGGCGGGCAGGCGGCGCCCAGGGTGTCGGCCGCGGTGGCCAGGACGGCCGGGTTCTCGCAGACGCGGACGACAGGGGGTGCCGTGCGCGGCGGGTACCGGGTGAGCTGCCGTAGCGTCAGGACTGCCGGTTCGCCCTCGTCGGCCGACCAGTCGAGGGCGGGGGAGCCGCGCAGGCCCAGGGTCAGGACGGTGGAGGACAGGGCGTCCTTGAGGAGCCCGGCCGATGCCCAAGCCTCGCGGCGCCACTCGGAGCCGCTGCCGTCCGGGAAGCCGGTCAGGGAGCGGGCACCGGACAGGACGAGGGTGGCGAGCGGGGTGCCGTTGTCGAGGGCGTGCGCGTCGCCGAAGGCGGCGGCGGCGAAGGCGGGCAGGGACACGGCGGGCTTGGCCGGCAGCCGACGCAATGCCTTGGCGGTGTCCTCCAGCAGGCGCTTCGCCGCTTGCGGAGTGCGGGCGAGCCGGCGTACGAGGCCGTCTGAGACGATCCGCTCGGTCCAGTCGGCCAGTTCGGGCCTGCCGGTGCGGGTGAGCTCGTCGAGCGGGGTGTACGCGTCCCGCCAGGCGTGCTCCTCCCGCTCGCGTACGTCGGCCAGCCGGGCGACAGGTCCTGTGAGGGCGGTGACGGCTGCTGCCAGGCCGTCGGGGCTGATGAGGGAGCGGCGCAGGACGGCGTCCACGGCGTCGAGACGAACGCTCAGCGCACGTCCGGCGCCCGGGGTGCGACCCAGCAGCCGTTCGGCGGCGGCCCGCTGGCCGGCGGTGGGGGCGCTCAGGGAGACCGGGCCGGTGAGGGGTTCGTCCCGCGCCATGCGGCGGCGTATGCGGTCGATCAGCCAGGCGAGGTCGGGCCCGCCGAGCAGCCGGGTCAGGCGGTCGCGGTCGACGGGTGCCGTGGGCTGTCGGTGGGTGTCCCCGAGCTCGCTCGTGTCCGCCCGCTCGCTCATGTCCACAGCGTGTCCTCGGTTTCGGCCATGTCCGGCGTTGCCCGCGGACCGGTCTGCGCAGGGATGCCGCCTGTCAGGCGACCCGGTTCGCTGTCCCTGACCCGTGAGGTCCCGTCCCACTCCCAGCGGGTCACCAGGACGGCCGGGATCTCGTCAACGCGGGAGAGCTGGGCGATGGCGATACCGGGCACCTGCGGGTAGCAGGCCCATTCGCGTTCGGAGGTCATCACCACGTCCAGGTCGAAGGCGTGCAGCAGGCCAAGGCACTTGGCGCGGGAGTCGTCGTCGACCCCGGCGAACGCCTCATCCAGGGTGACCAGCCGCGGAGCATCGGACCCGGCCGTGGCGTAGTGCGAGGAGGCCGCGGCGAACAGCGGCACGCTCACGGCCAGGACGCGCTCGCCGCCGGAGGCGGGCCCTGTGGCGGGAACCCATTTGCCGTGCTGGTGCCGTTCGATGCCGAACTCGTGCCAGGCGCGGTAGTCGAGGGCCGCGGTGAGCACCTCCAGCCAGCTGCCCGCGGTGTCGTCGGCCTGGCGGCGGGCGATCTCGGCCTGCAGGAACTCGCCGACCGCGGCCCGGTCCTCGGCCGTCCAGGCGTCGGCGGACTGGCGCAGCCGCTCGCGGGCCTGCGTCAGCCCGGCCGGCGCCCTGCGGGAGGGGCGCCACAGGAGCCGCAGTCTCATGCCGGTGGAGGTGGGCCGCTCCTTCAGTTCGGCGTTCATGGCCTGTACCTGGCGCTCCGCGGCGCCGATCAGCTCCTGCAGGGTGCCGGCGACCTCGGTCAGCAGGTGGGTTTCGAGGATCTCCCGCTCGTGCGCGGACAGGATGCGGGTCAGCTCGGCGACTTCCACGGCGAGGGCCTCGGCGAGGTCGGGGACAGCACGCGTACGTCCCTGATAGACGATCTCGACGACCATGCCGTCCTCTGCCATCCGGGCCGAGGCGCTGTGACCGCCCCGGGAGAGAGCGTCCTGGAGCTTCTTGTACTCCTCGCTGAGCCGTTTTTGCACGCGCTCCCAGGCGCCGTCGGAGTCGTCGGTGCCGGACAGGTCGCTCTCGACCGCGCGGGCGAGCGCGATGGCCGGGGTGGCGGCCCAGGGCCCGGCGGCCGGGTCGGGCACGGCCGCCTCGGGCAGGGCGACGGCGAGCAGCCCGGTGGCCGCGAACCGCTGGAGTGCGGCGATGGCCTCGGCGCGGGCCTCGGTGGCCTCGCGGACGTCCACTTCCAGGCGTTCGATGTGGCCGAGTGCCAGGTGGGCGCGCCGGTCTGCGGCCGTGTGGTCCTCACGTGCGCGGCGCTGCTCGCGGTCGCACACGGTGAGCGCGTCGGCTGTGTCGGCAAGGCGCCGCTCCAGCTCTGCGACAGCGGTGCCGACGGTGGAACGCAGGGTGGCGTGGCGCTCGTCGGCGGCCGTCGCGATCCGGGCCGTCTCCTCGGCGCGTTGGGCCAGCTCGGTGACCTTCTCCTCGGTCCGCCGGGCTTCCGTGCGCTCGTCGGCCAGGGCCCGTGCCGCGTCGGCCCGCTCGCGCAGCGCGGGCCACAGCCCGGCGAGGACAGCGGTGTGGTCGGCCAGGGCCTGGCGGACGGTGGCGAGGTCCGCCCGGCCTGTGGGCAGGTTCACCGCGGCGGCGGTGTCGGCGAGTTCGGTGGCGGCCTCGGCCTCCTGCCGGGAAGCATCGGCGAGTTCGGCGGCGTGTTCGTCGCGGCGGGCCCGGGCCCGGTGCGCGGTGTCCGAGGCCGCGGCGGCGAGGGCGTGCGCGTGGCGCAGGGCGGCGTCGTCGGGGACGCCGGTCAGTTCGGTGTCCAGGGTGGTGCGGCGCCGGACGACCGCGGCACGTTCGGCGCCGAGGCGTGCCATGTCCCCGGCGTACGCGGCGAGTTCGTCGTGCAGGGCGGTGATCCGGACGCGGCGGGCCTCCTCGCGGGCGCCCTCGCCGACGTACACGGCGACCTGCTTCGACCAGGTGCCGGTCAGCGCGCCGACGCGGAAACGGCCGTCCGCGCTTACCCAGGTGTCACCGCCCGAGCCGAGGCCCACACCGGCGAGGAGGTGGGCGACGGTATGCTCGCTCACCGCCGCGGCCTGGGGGTCGCCGTGGTCCACGGCCGGGCGGAGCACGTCGGCGAGCGTGTGCCCGGCGAGCGGGTCGGCGGGCGAGATTAGGACGTCGTGCCCGTCCGCGTGCAGGGCGGTACCGTCCGGGCACACCCAGGCGTCCAGGAGCCCGGACGCCTCCAACGCGGACTCCAGACCCGCCCGTTCACCGGCAGGGACATGGTCCCGGAACTCGACCAGCCGCCACAGGGCCGCGCCCGGGACCTGCTCGCGCAGCCCAGGGGTACGGGTGTGCGGCTGCGCCGGCCCGCGCTGGCCGCCCGCCTCCAGCTCGGCCAGCTCCCGCTCGGCCTCGGCGCGCCGGGCCTCAAGGCCGACCAGTTCCTGTCCGAGGACGGCTGCCCGGTCGGCCAGATGCGCCGCTCGTGCGCGATGGCCCTGACCGGCTGTCTCCCGTGCCGGATAGGGGCCTTGGCAGTGGGTCACCCAGTCCTGCAGCGCGTCGAGCAGCCCGGCGGGATCGGGTACGGCGAGTTCGTCGCAGGCGTCCAAGTGGGCGCGGACGCGGGCGACGAGGTCCGTGCCCGCCGTATCGGCGGCTTCTTCCCCCTCGGCCTGCCGCCGCGCGGTGTGGCCGGCCTCGGTGTCGGCCTCGTCCAGGCGGCGGGCGGCGGCACGCCGCTCGGCGGCCGTCCGATCGGCGCGGTCCGCCAGCTCCGCCACGTGCTCGACGGTGCGCCGCCTGCGGGCCACCACCTCCTCGGCGGCACGCCGCAGTTCGGTCTCCGACGCCCCGTCGGTGCGCGGCGTGCCGTCGAGGCGGGCCGCCGCAGCCGTGTCCCGGGCGCGCTCGGCCAGGTCGGCGACGCGTTCCTCGGCCGCCGCACCGCGCTGCTCGGCCGTACCGACGCGGCCCAGGGCTCGGGTGTGCACCTGGGCCGCGTCCTGGCGGTCGGTCTCGGCTCGCCTCAGCTCCTCGGCGGTGCGGCGTGCCTCGGCCGCCGCCTGTTCCAGCTCCCGGGCACTGCGCATCTCGGGACCCTCGCGCAGGGCGGCCTGCTGCGCCTTCAGCCGCGTGGCCCTCTCCTCCAGCTCCGTGATCCGTCCGGCCGCAGCCTCCCGGTCCGTCTCGGCCTGCTCCCGCTGGGCCCGGGCCTGGGCCAGGTCGCGGTGCAGTTGCTCGTAGCGGGCGTGTTCGCTGCGGGGCAGCCGGGCGCGGCGGCGTGCGGCCACGCGGGCGTAGCGCCGGTAGTGGTCCAGGAAGGCGGAGGCGGCCCGCTCGGCCTCGCCCGCCGCCCGCAGCTCCTCCTTCTCCTCGTCCAGGGAGCGGAACGCCTCCGCCACGTCGGCGATCACGGCCTGGTCCATCGGCGGCAGCGCCTCGGTCAGAGCGCGGGACAGGGCGGCCTCGTTGGGCCGTTTCGACAGCTGTGGCTGGCGCAGCTGGATGAGCAGGTCGACCAGGGCGGCGTAGCGTCGCTCGCCGAGGCCGAACAGAGCCTCGTCGACCGCGCGGCGGTACGCCGTGGCCGTGTCGTACACCATGCCGTGACCGGCGAGAGCCTCCACGAGCCGGTCCCGCGACAGGGCGGTGCCGGTCGCGTCGAGCAGGCTCAGCTCCTGGCCGATCCGCTGGTCGGTGACGGCGTACCAGTGGCGGGCGATGCCGCGGCCCGCCACGGCCTTCAGCCCGCAGACCAGGGTGCGGAAGCGGGCGCGCCCGGTGTCCTCCTCGATGCGGCCGAACTCGATCCAGGTGTAGCCGAGTCGCTCGGGGTGGGGGTGTTCCCCGCCCAGCAGCAGGTTCCACTCCATGCGCTTGCCCGGGTCGGCGTCGGGCTCCACCCGACGCGGCGACAGGTCGCCGTCCAGCAGGAACGGGAGCGTGAGGGCGAGCACCTTGGACTTGCCGGTGCCATTGTTGCCGCGCAGCAGCAGGCGGCCGTCGCGGAACCAGAACTCCTCGGTGTCGTAGTAGAAGAGGTCGACCAGGCCGATGCGCAGCGGCCGCCACCGGCCGGGCACGGGCTGGGGCAGGGCCGTCACGGTTGCTGTGCCTTTCGCTGGGTGCGGTGTGCAGGGTCCACGACGATGGTCTCGCCGACCGCGTACCGGGCGAGCGCGGGCAGTGCGGCCACGCCGGCGGGCGTGCGCCTCACCAGGCCGAGCCCGGTCAGTTTGGCCAGCGCCTGCTCGACCAGTTCCCCCTCCGTGCCCGGCTGCTTGGCGCTCTTGGACCAGAACGCGCCGTGGATCGCGGCCAGTTCCCGCACTCGGCGCTCCAGTTCACCCCGGCTGACCTCGCCGTCCGCGGCGGCGAGGTGCTCGGCGAGCAGCAGGGTGACGTGCCCGTGGGTACCTTGTTCGGGCATGCGTACGTCGGTGAGGTCGTCATGGGGGTCGACCATGGCGATGCCCTCGGCCCGCACCTCGGGCACCAGGCCGGTCAGTTCGCTGATGCGTGCGGTGAGGAAGGCGCGCTGGCGGGTCAGGTAGGCCAGCTCGTCGTCGGTGAGTTCGTCGTAGTACAGCACGGGGTCGTCGAGGAGGAGGCGGGTGAGTTTGTGGCGGATCGCGCGGAACCGCAGCTCGTCGCTGTCCAGGGCGCTCTCCGCGGTGAGTGCGTCCAGCCGCTCCTCGAAGCTGTCCGCGTCGATCAGTGACGGGCCGTGGCGGGCGGCAAGCAGCCCGGCCAGGACGCGGCGCTCCACGTCGTAGAGCACGTCGCCGGCCCCGCTGACGTAGGCGTCCTCGTCCCCGGCCACCCGGCGCAGCACCCCGTACCGCAGCAGCAGCCGTACGACGGCGGCGAGGTCCAGGCGCTCCTCGCGCCGCTCCAGTGTGAACTCCACACCGGCGGCGACCAGGTGCGGATCGGCGGCGTCGAGCACCACCTGTTCGGCGAGGCGGCCGAGCGCGATCTGGGCCTCCCCGCGTTCCAGTGCGGCCAGCGCCAGGCACAGCAGGACATAGCGGCGGCGGGTGAACGGCACACCGGCGCGGGACGCCTCGCGCGCCGGGTGGGTCGCGTCGGCCAGGGTGCCGGGCGTCCTGCGCAACCGGGCGGACTCCGCGTCCACCCGCAATGACCAGCCGGTGTTGCGGTCGAACCAATCGCGCAGCTCGGCGGCGTGCCGGCGCACCAGGCGGTAGGCCTCGGTGCCAGGGCCGCGGGCGAGCAGCAGCGGCTCCTTCAGCAGGGCGCGGGCGGCCTTGTGGAACTCGGCGGTGCGCCGGCTGTCCAGCACCTCACCCAGGGATGTGGTCACAGCGTATCCCGCGCTGGGATGCGCTGCGTGAGGTCGGTGATCTCGACGGTGTGATCGGGGCCCAGGAACACGCCGCCCGGCGTGCGGATCTCGGCCAACGGCGCGTCGTCGAGGGCGGTGAGGCGGATCTCCATCGTGCCGTCGTTGCTGGCCGCCGTGGTCGTGGTCGTGCCGGGCCGCCAGCTGGCCAGGGCATCGCCGAGCAGCCTGAGGAACAAGCCAAAGGTCACCGGGTCCAGCTCGCCGAGCGCGGACAGACAGGTGATGCCGTCCGTAGCCAGCCGGGCGCGGGCTGCCGCGATCTCCTGCGCCTGCTTCTCGGCGAGCTCGGCCAGCTGCCGCCGCTGCTCGGACCGGTCCTGCACTCTGCGGGGCTTGCCGCGCCGCTCGTAGCTTCCGGTACGGCGCAGCTGCGGGCTGATCCGCAGCGGTTCCGCCTCGGCCCAGAGGGTGGAGGGCGCCACGGGGCGCGCCGCGCGATCGGCGAGAGTGTCGGCGTCGACGGTGAGGTGACGGGCGCAATAGACGCCGAAGGCGGCGCGCCACAGCCGATGCCGCGCCCCGTCGTCCGGGGCTTCGGCGAACCAGCGGGCCAGAGTGCGAAAGTCCGCCGACCGGTCCGAGCGTCCGGCCCGCCGCTCGTTCAACTGCCGCACCACTGCCAGCAGTTGCGGGATCGCGCCGAGCGCGCGCCCGCGCAGCAGGCGGGCCTGGGACTCGCGGCCGTCCCCCGACACGAACCAGGCGGCCAGTCCGGCCCAGCGCCCCGCCCACCGCTCGTACGCCTGCGTTTCGGCGGTGTCCGCCTCGTCCGGAGCGGCATCGGCGGCCTCCCGCACGGCCGCCAGCCGCAGCAGCAGCCTCACCCGGCCCTGGCCCTCCAGTTCCCCGATGAGCAGGGCGATCCTCCCGCCCAGAGTGATCAGATCCTGGATGAACCGTTCCAGGTACTGGATCAGCCGGTCCTTGTAGGCGAGGAACACGTCCACCTCGACGCCGTGCAGGTCGATGGTGCGCTGCAGCGACCCCATGAACGCCCGAGCGTTCTCCGCCAGCGCCTCGAACCGGCTCGTCAGAGCGGACAGCGCCAGATGCGCCTTGGCCGCGTCCGGCTCTTCCTCCGTGGCGAGCACGAGTAGCGCCCGCAGGTGCGTGACGATGTCGTGCAACGCCACCGCCTGGAGTGCTCCGCGCCGCCCCAGCGCCTCGTCGTACACGGACAGCGCCTGCTCCGCGGCTTCGCCGGCCCGGGTGAGCTGGTAGATGAACCGTTTGCGGTAGAAGTCCTCGACCGCGGTGACCCGGGAGGTGTCCGGATCCGCCCGCAGATTGCCCCACCCGACGAGGCCGGTCAGCGCCTTGACGACGGCGTCCGGGCCGGCGGGGCGATGCTCCGGCGCCAGCGCAGCGTGCACGTCCTCGGGTCGCAGATGCACCGCGAACCGCTCCTTTGCCGTCAGGAACACGTGCATCACCTGGCGATACAGGACGGCGTTGGGTGCGGTGAGGTGGGCGAAGGGAGCGTATGAAGTCTCGGACTCTGTGTGTGCGGACGCGGCGGGTCCGGTGGGCCTGGAGCTGTCCGGCTCGGCAGAATGCGGCGTCATCGTCGTGGCATTCTTCCCGATGAAACCCCCGCCGCGTCAACCGAGGCCAAACCCTTGCGCTGCGTCAACCACGTGCGTGTACCTCCGCGTAGAGCCCCACCCATGCATATCGGAGCATATGTATTGAAACATCACCGTATGCACAGGGGAGTGCCATGAGCCGCACCGTGATCGATCTCGACGACGATGCGCTGGAGGCCGCCGCCAAGGAGCTCGGCACCACGACCAAGCACGACACAATCAACACCGCCCTGCGGGAGGTCACCGCCCGCTACCGGCGGCTGCACGCTCTTGGAGAAGCCCGCGAACCGACTACCTGATCGACACCTCCGCGCTCGCCCGTGTCTCCCTCGGCCGGACCACGGCCGAGTAGGACGACAAGATCGCTGCGGGACTCGTCGCCTGTGCGACATCACCGAACTGGAAGTCCTCTACTCAGCACGCTCGGCGCCGGACCGGGAGCACGTGAAGCGCACGCTGAACGCCCACTACACCAGATCCCCATGCCCCACGGCATCTACCGACGCACGCGCGTCGTCCAGGAACTGCTCACCGCCAAGGGCGAGCACCGCAGTGCGGGCCCGTCCACCACGACGACGACCGCGACTTCGAAACGATCGCCCGCACGACCGGACAGCCCATCCGCATCATCGACCTCAGGGACAGAGAAGCGCCGTGAGCGGACACCGGGCCCGCACCTCCTTCACAGCCCGTACCGGTCGAGGATGTTCATCAGCTTGCGCCGGCGTTTCAATTCTGTCCGGAGGCCGGCGAGGTACTCGGTGAACGCCTGCTGGGTCCCTAGGGTCTGTCGTCAATGTGATCTTGATTGGTGGATCATGGTCGGGTGATACGTCGCCATGAACTGACCGATGCCGAGTGGGACTTCGTGCGGCCGTTGCTGCCCCGGACGTCGATGGGGCGGCCTCGGCTGGATGACCGGACGATGCTCAACCAGCGAAGGCTCCATGGCGAATTCAGCCACATCACCCCCGCCGAGCTCGAAGCCGCCCACTACACGCCCGAACTCCCAGCAGCACTCCAGAACCAGCTAACTCACTCTCCACCAAACCCGGGGCTTGGCAAGTAGCGATAGGGCGCTGATGGCTACCGGCCCTGCTTCCCTCTCACGTGCCTTCAAGGACGGCATTTGGCATGGAGGCGCGGGCCACACTGAGCCAACTGGGAGGCAGTCGAGTTGGGTCTTCTTGATCTTGCCGGTCCGCCTCAAAAACCTACATGAGATTTGCATGTGTCCTGCCCCGCCCCTGTCCGCCGCCGCTTTCGTCGCGGGCCTGGCTCTGACCGCGAGCCGCGACTGAGGCACTGCTGCAGGCGTCCCATGGTGGGGCAACCGCTCTGTAAACTCAGGGGAGTTGGTGGCCGTGGAACGTACAAGGACGAGGAGCTGGCGGAGACGGGGCGGTGTCGCCCTCGGCATCACGGGGATCGTGGTGCCGCTGGCGCTCAGCGCGGCCCCGGCGCAGGCCGCCTCGTGCAACTTGAGCACCGGCCCGTACCAACGGCAGGTCGAGCAATTCCTCGGCCTCCGGGTCGATGGAAGGCAGTCCGCGACAGACTGCCAGGCGATCAAGGCGTTCCAGGCCAAGCACGGCATCACGCCGACGATGGGATACGCCGGGCCGATTAGCTGGCGCACGATGAGCACGATGCTGGCCCAGCGGGCAGCGGGCAACAACCCCAACAAGGCCGGCAAGTGCCCGACCAACAAGGGCCGCATCGCCTGTGTGGATCTGACCAGGCAGCTGAGCTGGATCCAGGACGGCACTAGGCTGAAGTACGGCCCGGTGCCGGTGCGGACCGGCAAGGACGGCACCGAGACCCGGACCGGCCTGAAGAAGATCTACTGGCGAAGCATCAACCACTGGTCGACGATCTACCACGTGTCGATGCCGTACGCGCAGTTCTTCGACGGCGGGCAGGCCTTCCACTCGACGACCAAGTCGATGTGGAACCCGCCCGGCTCGGGCGGCTGCGTCAACATGCGGACGGCGGACGCGAAGGCGTACTGGAACCTGCTGAGGAAAGGGGAAGACGTGTATGTCTACGGGCGCAAGCCCGGGACCTGACCGTTCCTAAATGAGCTTCTTCAGCCCGGTCAGGAGCTGGGCAAACTCTGGAGGGCCGGGTGTAGACGTATCGCTTGCTCGTGCCACGTTTGGTCGATGTGGACCACGCGGGTCTTCTCTGCGGAGAGCCGCAGTCCGAGCGGGGCCAGGAGGTCGGCGACCTGCTCGCGCAGGGCCTCGGCCCGCTGGGCCGGACCGCTGACCAGGACGACGAAGTCGTCCGCGTAGTGGACCAGGCGCCAGTTCCCTGTGCCGGTCTTGCGGCGCTTCTCCCGTTGGTACTTGCGGCTCATCAGGCTCTGCCACTGGGCGTGGAAGTGTTCGTCCAGCGCGCTGAGCGCGATGTTGGCCAGCAGCGGGGAGAGGATTCTCCGCCCTGGGGAGTGCCGGTGAGGGTGTCCTTGGCGATGCCGTGGTGCATGACCCCGGACTTCAAGAACGCCTTCACCAGGGCCGCAGCGCAGTTGGTCCCCGCCGCCAGAGGCGGCGGGGAATGGCTCAACGCCGCCGCCTATCGGCGGGCCTGAAAGCAGGCTCCGTTGTTTTTGTCGGGCCCGGTGCTGGAGCGTGGAGGCAGGTGCGCTGACCACTGCGTAGTACGTCGTTGATGGTGTGACGCCGTTCGGGCTTGCTTTTCTTGGTGTGGGTTGGCTGTGGATTCAGGCGACGGTCAGGACGATTTTGCCGGTGGTGCGGCCCTGTTCGCCGAGTTCGTGGGCCTGGGCGGCCTGGGCCAGCGGCAGGACCGTCTCGACGATTGGCTTCACAGCGCCCTGCTCCACGAGCGCGGCGATCTCGCGCAGGCCGAGGTGGTCCGGCTCGACCAGGACCCACATGGCCCGCACCCCGTCCTGGGTTGCGGGGACGTCGTCCGGGCCAGGCAGGGTGATCAGCCGGCCGCCGTGGCGGAGGACCTTCAGGGAGCGCTCGGCCGTCTCACCGCCGAGTCCGTCCAGGACGACGTCGATGTCGGTTACGGCGTCCTCGAATCGTACCGAGCGGTAGTCGATCACCTCGTCCGCGCCCAGCTGTCGCACCAGGTCGTGCTTGGCGGCGCTGGCAGTGCCGATGACGTGGGCGCCGCGGGCCTTGGCGATCTGCACCGCGAGGTGACCGACGCCGCCGGCTGCGGCGTGGACCAGTACCCGCTCGCCGGGTCGCACGTCCGCCGCGTCCACCAGGGCCTGCCATGCGGTCAGCGCGGCGAGCGGCAGCGCCGCCGCCTGCACGTGCGTCAGGCCCGCCGGTTTGTGGGCGAGGTGCCGGGCCGGTGCCACGACGTACTCGGCGTAGCCGCCTGCCTGGCGCGGGAACAGGGGCATCCCGAAGACCTCGTCGCCGGGGCGGAAGATGCTTACGCCGGGCCCGACGGCCTCGACGGTGCCGGACACATCCCAGCCGACCATGGGTACGGCGCCCCATTCGATGAGGGCTCCGCTGGCGCGGGTCTTCCAGTCCACCGGGTTGACTCCGGCCGCGTGTACCCGCACCAGGACCTCGTTCAGCCCCGGCTCCGGCCGCTCGACCTCGCGCTCGATGAGGTTCTCCGGTCCGCCCCACTGCTCCACGACCACCGCACGCATCTCTGTCAGCCTCGTTCTTTCGTCTCGATCGGCCCGCTGCGGGGAGGTTCCCCGGCGCGACGCGGTCCACGATGCGCTATCCCGATCCCTCGTGGTATTGGCCGTCCGGCCAGCATGTGACAGGATCTGGCCATGAGTGAAACTGGGCAGGCATCGACGCCGGACGGGTGGCATCAGGCGCACAAGCCGCCCCGCAGGCCGCGGCGGCATCGCATCGCTGTGCTCGCTCTGGCCGGGGTGCCGCCGTTCGAACTCGGCATCCCCTCCCGGGTCTTCGGCAGCGTCGTGGACGACGAAGGCCGCCCGCTGTACGACGTCACCGTCTGCACGGCGGACGGCGCCCCCGTGCTCAGCGACGCCGGCTTCACGGTGCAGCCCGCGGCCGGCCCTGAGGCCCTGGCCGCCGCGGACACCGTGATCATCCCGCCCACGCATGCCATGCCCGAGCTGGGCCGCGGCGGCCCCCTGCCTCCCGAGGTCACCGCGGCCATCGCCGGCATCCGGTCCGGCGCCCGGCTGGTGTCCATCTGCTCCGGGTCCTACGTGCTCGCCGCGGCAGGGCTGCTCGACGGGCGGCCGGCCACAACGCACTGGAACCTGGCTCCCGAGTTCCGCCGCGCCTACCCCAAGGTCAAGGTCGACGAGGAGGTCCTCTTCGTCGACGACGGCGACGTGCTGACCTCCGCGGGCGTGGCCGCCGGCGTCGATCTGTGCCTGCACATGATCCGCCGCGACCACGGAGCGGCCGCCGCCAACCGGGCCGCCCGGATGTGCGTCGTACCACCCTGGCGGGACGGCGGGCAGGCGCAGTACATCGACCGCCCCGTCCCCGACCCGACCGTCGCCAGCACCACCGCCACCCGCGCCTGGGCCCTGGAACACCTCGGTGAGCCGCTCTCCCTCGCCCAGCTCGCCGAGCACGCCCGCATGAGCCTGCGCTCCTTCACCCGCCGCTTCCGCGACGAGGCCGGCATGACCCCGGTGCAGTGGCTCACCGCACAACGCCTCGAACTGGCCAAGCAGTTGTTGGAGACCACCGACCTGCCGATCGACCTGGTCGCGCACCGAGCCGGCTTCGGCTCCGCGAACTCGCTGCGTACGCACTTGAGAACCGCCTTCGGCGTCTCTCCGGCCGCCTACCGAAGCGCCTTCAGCCGTTGCTCAGAGTCTCAGTGACTCTCGGCTTTCCAGATGTTTCCGTCTGGATGGTCCGTGTCGGTGTCTCCACTGCGTGGGTTGTGCTTCGGTGTCCTGACGGCGGTCTCCCGTTTCCTTTTGCTGCTGGTGCGGCAGGTTCGCGCCATCTGCCCGTCCGCCCCGGCCGGTGTTTGGGCCGGGGTGTTGGCGACGGGTCTCACGGTCGGCTCCACGGGGTTTCGACACGCGGGGCGTGTCCTGGTCTCCGGCCACTCCGGTACCAGTCGTGCGGGCCGCTGCGAGGGCGGCCAGGTTGCGGGCTGCGTTCTCGTCCCGGTCGATGACCAGGCTGCAGAGATCGCAGGTGAAGACTCGGACGTGCAGCGGCAGTTTGGCTTTCGTCGCGCCGCAGTCCGAGCAGGTTTTTGAGCTGGGGTACCAGTGGTCGGCCACGATGGTGGGACACGCGTTGCGCCGGCCTTTGCAGAGCAGTTGGCGGCGGATCTTTTCCGAACCCGGCGTCGGCGACGTGGCGGGCGAGTCGCCGGTTGCGGAGCATTCAACCGCCGCTGTTGACTTGGTGGTCAAGAGCCCTGCGCAGCTGGCGGCGGGACGTGAGGCCCAGTTTCTCGAAGATGTGGCCGAGGTGATACTCGACGGTCTTGGGGCTGACGTAGAGGTTTTGCGCGGTCTCTTTGTTCGTCATTCCCTCGGCCACCAGCCGGGCCACTGCACGTTCGCGTGCTGTGAGTGGCTCCAGCAGAGCGTCGACCGTTTCTTCTTCCGGCGGACGGGTTGCCTGTGAGCCGGCCGATTCCGTGGTGACGCGCTCGGTGAAGGGGGTTGCGCCGATCGTCAGGTATGTTTCCCGTGCTCTGTGGAAGCAGCGCTGAGCGGTGGCCGGGTCGGTGGGGAGCAGCAGGCGGGCGTAGGCGTGATTCAGTCGGGCTCGGTGGAAGGGAATCTCGTCGGTGTCGGCGGGCAGTGCCAGCCCGCTGCGATAGGCCATCGATGCTGTGTCGGAGTCGCCTTTGGCCATGGACAGGTCCCCGCTCAGCCAGCGGGCGCTCACCTTCAGGCCGGCGACGTCCTCGGCGATTGCTTCCAGGCGTCCAAGAGCTTCGGCCGCTTCGTCCAGGCGTCCGGTTCCGGTGTATGCCTCCACTTGGAGGGGCAGCCACCAGCTCTGCCAGCCGTTGCTGGGAGCGGGAAGATGCTTGAGAGCCTTGTCCATCGTGTGGGGGTCGCCCTGCGCCTGGCCGAGGATGACGCGAGCCAGCACCGGGTAGACCTGATCCAGCGGCAGCTGGGTGCGCTCGGCTGCCTGCTCGCTGGCCTGCAGTTGGTCGAGGGCGACCTCCCGCCTGCCTTGACTGGCCGCAGCCATCGAAGCGATTGCGTGACCGGCGGCGAAATCAAACAACTGTCCACTGGAGGTGGCCAGAGTGAGCGCATGCTGCGCGGTGAGGGAGGCGTCGTCCCAGACGCCGGTGAGGTACTGGAACGCGGCGAGAGTGAAGTACTCCGAGACCTGTATCTCCTGGACCTCTCCGACGCGCTGGCGGCGTACCAGTGTCTTGAGGTCCTCCATCCCCGCATGGAGCTCCTTTGCCATCTCGCGGAGGATGCCGCGCGGGTTCAGCAGCAGACTGGCCGCAAGTGCGGCGCGGGCGCTCTCCTCGCCGTCGGTAAAGGCTCGGCGGTCGGGGGCGGGCCGTGTCTCGGCGAGCGTGTCGGATGCGAGGATCATCAAGTGGCGCGCGTAGTTGACCGCACGCGGCTGGGGGAGGTCCAGCCCCGCAGCGCGGAGCACCAGGGGCAGGGCCTTCTCCCACTGGTGCTGGCGGGTGTAGATGGTGCCCAGCCAGACACAGGCCAGTTCCGCGATGTGCACCGGGCCCTGGGTGTCGGCTGCTCGGAGGGCTTCCGTCAGGCGCCACTGTGCTTCCTGAAGATCGCCTTGTGCGTAGGCGAGTCCGCCCAGGACACATGTGCGAGTGGGCGACTCGGTGCACGACCTGACGGCATCGGTCAGGTCGAAACACCGGAGGTAATCTCGTGCCAGGAGAAGGCGGATGGCGCCGGTGAGCAGTCGGCGTTCGTGGTCGTCCCGGCTGTCGGACAGCTCCGCGGCCCAGAGAATCAGCGTTGCCGAGCGGGAGAGCTGCCCCAGGGAGGCGAGGCGATCGGCCTCGGCGTCGAGTTCGACTGCCAGGGCGGGGGCCGTGTGGTCGGCGGCGGCCACACGATGCCGCCAGGCGGCGTTCGCATCCACCAGTGAGGCGGCCGCCGAGTGCAATGCCCGACGTCGGGGCGGGGAAACCGTCTGGTAGATGGCTTCCTGCTGGAGCGCATGCTTGATCCGTACGCGGGCGGGGACTTCTCGCGGCCACCACTGGACAAGCCCCGCCTCCAAAGCGGGCTCCAGCGCCTCAGCGGATGCCGGCACTCCTGCGACCTGGGCGGCGAGCGGCAGCGGGACGGTCTTGCCGAGAACCGCCAGTGCCTCGACGAGGCTGACGCTGTCGGGCTTGAGGCGGTCCACAGCGCGCCGTGTGGTCGAGGTCAGTGATTCAGGTGCCGCAAGAGGACGGTGCAGATCGGCGAGGTCGCCGGCCGGGATCGCGGCCAACAAAGAGCGAAGATACAACGGGTGCCCGCCGGTGTAGTCAACGAGCCGCTTGACGGCAGCGGGGCTGATCGAGTCCCTACCGGAGGCCGGCACCATCTGGCTGGTCTCCGCCTCGTCCATTCCCGTCAAAGACATCCGTACATAGTGATCAGTACTCGTTGCCGCCCGCTGCCACCACTGCCCGCTCTCCCCGCCGGGGAGAGCCTCAGAACCGGTACGGGCGGTCACAAGGACGAGGACCCGCTGCGTCCACAAACGCCGTTCCAGGAAACCGAGGACCACCCTCGAAGCAGTGTCCGACCACTGCACATCATCGACCGCGAGCACGAGCGGACGATGCGCCTGAGTCGTCGTGAGGATCCGGATCAGCTCCGCACCCACCTCGGCCGGTGCAACATCCCTGAAGGCTGCCTTCGCCAGCATCGCGGAACTGGTGAGCATCTGCGGCGGGAACCGGCGCACGAGCTGATCCACCACCCCGAACGCCAGATCCTGCTCCATCGGATCGCACGACGCCCACAGGACATCGAAATCATCGAGGCTGCTCATCAGACGCTGGACAAGCATGGTCTTACCCATGCCGGCTTCGCCCTCGATGACCACGGTCCATGACGCACCGCCGCGCACCTCGGACACGCATGCCTGCAGCTGCTCCAGCTGAGGCACGCGGCCGATGAAGCCGCCGGCCTCCGACGCCAGCAGCTCTCCGGCAACTGTGGAGACCTCTTCGCCCGCCATATCTCCGAATTATCCGCCCAGAGCACACCCGCGCGCGACGTCGTGTTATGGGTGACGGCGTCCGCGCTGCACTCGTCACTGCTACGCCGATGCGCATACTGGGGAGATGACCTCCGCCGAGGAGCTCTACGAAAGGACCGCGGAACTCGACGCGCTGCAGTCGGGCCTCGCCCGCGCACGGTCAGGCAGGGGCCAGGTCATCGTGGCGATGGGCCCCGCCGGGATCGGTAAGACCAGACTCCTCACCGAGGCCGGACGTATGGCGGCTGCGGACTGCGACGTGGCGGTGGCCCGAGCGGACAGCCTTCACCAGCACCTGCCCTTCGCCGTGATGCGCCAACTGCTTCAGCCCCTGGTCACGCAGCTCAGCGCCTCACAACGGCAGTGCAGGATGTCACCCGCAGCCAGCCGGGCGCTGCAGGACGTGACCGACTCGGCAGCACTGCCGCAAGCCGAGGAAGGAGTGACCGAGAGCCTGCTGGCGCTGACATTCGAGCTGTGCAAGGACAAGCCGCTGGTCTTCGTCGTCGACGACCTTCAGTGGGCGGATACCGCCTCAGTGAAGTTCCTGTTTCACCTACTGCCGTTGATCGAACGCCAACGCTGTTGCGTGATAGCGGCGCTCGACGACAACGACGAGGATGCGCCGGCCCTGCTGAACACGATCACCGCCGACCGGCGCTGTCACCTGCTGCGGCTGTCATCGCTCGGCCCGCAGACCATCGCCACCATCGTAGAAGCGTCCTCCGCCTGCTCCGGCTCGCCCCCGCCGGACCCCTCCTTCCTGCACACCTGCCACAGTGCCACCGCAGGCAATCCCCTTTTCCTCGGCGAACTGCTGCGCCTTCTGGCCCGGGAACAGGCTGCGCCCAGCGCCGACACGGTCGCCCGCCTGGCCCCCGTCAACGCACAGACAGTGCAGGACCGGGTGCGGACAGCGCTCGAGCAGCTGCCAAAGGACAGCGGCAGCCTCACCCGGGCGGCCGCAGTTCTCGGTCCGAGCCCCTCCCTGGCCCAGGCCGCCCGCCTGGCGGACATGCCGCTGGATGCTGCACAGCAGGCCATGGAGGAACTCCGGCGCGCCGACCGCATCCTGGACCCCACACCTGGTGGCGATGTCCGCTTCGTCCATCCGCTGGTGCATGCCGCCGTCTACGACGCCGTCCCGGCCGACGAGAGCAGCGCGGCACACGGACGCGCAGCCGCGCTTCTGCGTGCCGACGGGCAGCCGGAAGAGGCGGCCGTCCACCTTCTACGAACGCTGCCGGGCGGCGGCTTCGAGACCGTTCACCGGCTTCTCCAAGCCGCAGAGCTGGCCTGGGCCCGGGGCTCACCGGAAGCCGCCACGGTGTACCTGCGACGCTGCGTGGCTGAACCCCCGGATGAAGAGCAGCGCGCGTCCATCCTGTACGACCTAGGCCGCAGCTGCCTGCTAAACGATGCTGCAGCGGCGGCCGACGACCTGGACCAGGCGTACACAGCCGCCACGCACGCCCGGCCGCGCGCCGAGGCAGCACTGGCCCTGGGAGAAGCTCTGCTGATGCAACAGCGCAGCCAGGAGGCCATGGAGGTGTGGCAGCATGCGCTGGCTGAGGTGGCCGAGGACACCAGCTTGTTCCAGCAGATTCAGGCTTGTGTGCTGTCCCTGCCCCTATACGATCCCAGTCAGCCCACGCTGCGCCGTGCCACTCTGCGGCAGATCGCCGAGGTCCGCTCGCGTGCTACACGCTTCCCGCCGGGCGGAACGGCCCTGGACTGCGTGGTGGCCGGCCACGACGCAGTCCTTGGTGACCCGCGAGCAGTCAGCCGGGCCCTGCACGCGCTGCACGGACCGTCCTGCGACGAACTGGCCGACTTGCCCGGCGGCGAGGTCGCACTGGCCCTGGGCTGGCTGGTCCTCATCAGCGGCGACCAGGACGCAGTCCTCGCCAGCCTGGACCGAGCACTCGCTCATGCGCACCGGACAGAGTCACTGACCAGTGAGGCAATCACGCTGACCTATCGCGCCATGGCCGGTCTGGCCCACGGCAACCTGGCCCAAGCCGAGACCGACGCACAGCAGGCGGCTTCGGCAGCACAGGCAGCCTCCGCCTCACTGCTGCGGAACGTCCTGAGCCCTGTGTGGGCGGACACCCTGCTGGAAAGGGGCCTCCTCGAACAGGCCGAAACAGCCCTGGCCTGCGCCCAGGCAGAACCTGCCCCCGTGACAGACCTGACCTACCACGTGCAGTGCAGCCGGGCCCGATTGCTGCGCCTGGGCGGTCACACCGATCAGGCACTGGAAGCGGCCCTCGCAGCGGGCCAGTCCTTCACCGCGGCCGGAGGAACGAACCCGGCGCTGCTGCCGTGGATGTCGGAAGCGGCATGGTGCCTGCACGCGCTGGGCCGCACCGACGAGGCGCTGGACCTCGCCTACGAAGAACTACGACAGGCACGCAACTGGAGCGCACCACGTGCCTGGGGCCGGGCGTTGCGCACCCTGGGACTGCTGCAGACTTCTGCGGCAGACGGCCTGAAGTATCTCGATGCGGCTGTGCTCAGGCTCCAGCCCTCCCCGGCACGGCTGGAGTACGCCAAGGCCCTGGCAGACTACGCCGCCGCCCTGGCGGCCGCCGGACGGCAAACAGAAGCGTCCCAGGCCACCGCAGAAGCCCTCACCCTCGCGCAGCGCTGCGCCGCACCAGCGCTCACCGGGCAGATCCGCAGCGGCCGGCCGGCCGACCCGACGACCGAGCCTGTATGGGCTGCTGGTCAAGGATGAGACGATCTTGCTGTGGGTGGTGGGATGCCGGCGTTGGAGCCGTGCTGGACGTCCCCTTCGCCGAGCTGAGAGTGCAACGGTTCGGCAAGCTGATCACCGCGCTGCGGCGGCCGGATCGCCGGGGTGCAGCGACTGCTCGACGGCTTGGACTTCATGGCGTCTGTCGCCCTACCGATGTCCAGGCCGTGGATGGCGCTGGCGTCGCTGACGTGCGTCTTTCGTCCGTCTCCGGCTGGTGGCCTGCGACACCGTTCGAGACATCCGGATGAGAGGCATTGCACGGGGAAAGCCGATGATGATGCTCCCAATTCGGCAACCGTCGGCCAGGGTGCGGTGCAGCTGTGCCGGCAGGGACAGGGACCGAACAGGACATTCACAGGTGGTGAAGCCTGTCAGCAGTTCATGCTCGCAGGAGTGGGCCGCATCGAGGACACCTGCATCAGGAATCTCACGCCTGCGCGGCAGGCTGGATTTTCTGGATTTCCCGGGCGAGGCGGCCGAGTCCGTCGGTGCGGCCGGCGAGGTCCTTGAGCAGTAGTGGGTCCAAGGTGCCCTGCACCGCTGCCGGCAGGGCGTCAGCGAGCAGGTTGGCCCAGGATTCGTAGTCCTCGTCGAGTCGACGCAAGCGGCCTTTGAGGAGGAGGCCTTCAACGCGTGAGGTCAGCAAGAGCCCGTCCAGGGGTTTGGGCAGGTAGTCCACGGCACCCAGTTCCAGGCAGCGCACCACGCTGTCCATCTCGCCCAGAGAGGACATCATGACCACGGGGACGTCGCGCAGCTTGACGTCGTTTTTGATCACCTGGAGGGTTCCGTAGCCGTCGAGCTCCGGCATCAGAATGTCGAGCAGAACGAGATCGAACGTTTCTTCGCGGAGCATCTGGAGGGCGACGGAGCCGTTCTCGGCGGTGGCGGTCTGCAGGCCACTGACCTCGAGCCGGTAGGTGAGCATCATGCGGTTGGTGCGGTCGTCGTCGACCACGAGGATGTGTCCATTAGCGCTGCTCATTCCCCATTTCCTCCCTACGTTTCTCGAGGGCCGCGCGGGCGGCCTGGTATGCCGTGGTGATGCGGTCGACGAGTTCACACAGCGTGGTCGAGGGCGTGCCGGGTACAGTCCTCATGACTCTGCAACCAAGGCGAGCCCCATGCTCCGAACCAGTGCGTGCATGAATGCGACACCCACTCCGGGCGAGCCTGCCGGCCCCGACATGCTCAGCGCCTGCTGCAGGTCGATGACAGCCAGCATCGATTCCTCCCGAGAGAGGCCAGCCAAGGGGCGGACCGCTCCAGCCGTCGCAACACCGGCCGGACTTGATTTCGGTTGCTGCTCGTTCGTCGCACGGCTGGTGCCACCAGGCTCGGAGGCCAGTGCCACGGCCACTTCCTCGCGGGGCAGGAATGTCCCCGACGTCCTCTCAGCATACTGGTAGGCCCCGTCTCGGCCTTGGCATCGGCATTACCTGACCTGCGGCTGAGCGGTGCCCGCTGTCAGCACGGCGGCCGATCTCGTGCGGCGGGTCACGGTGGGCAGGAGCGACAGCCGGTGCGGGGCGTGTGAGGCATGTACGTGCCGCTTGATATCGGCTCTGAGGCGGGCACATCATCAATGCCAAGTGGGGTGGAAGCGGGTCCGATGGTGTCCGCTGCGGACACCAGAGCCGTACCCCCTCCGACAGCTTGGCCCGCTCGGCGAGCACGTCGCGCAGCTTGATCCGGGCGCGTGACTCCGAACACCGACAGAGTCTGATCGAACAGCTGCACCACGGAGTCGAGGGCATCGACCGCGGACTGCGCGAGCAGCGTCAGCAGGATCGGGTGGCGCCGGTTGACCTCTTCAACAACGAGACCACACCCGACCGGATCACCTTCGCCGACCGCAGGTACTCACCCCAGCCGGAACAGCAGACTCGGCGAGTTGTGCTCCATGGCGCGGGCCAGCAGGAACTCGTCCAGCTCCTTCAACTCCAGCGCCTTCGCCGGCTTCCACCCCAGATAGTCGGCGATCTCCCGCAGATGATCGGCGCGGGTGCCGTAGCGCCCAGCACGTTCTGGGCCTGGCCAAAATCATGTCGGCAAGTTGCGAGTTCCGCTCAATACACTCGGGCAGCTCGGTCCGTTCAGGCGGCTTGGACGGCATTCCGGAAATGAGAAGCGCTGGACATGGAGTATCAACCGGTGCAGGCCGCGACCGTCTGCTGCCTGGCTCCCTTTTCCGCGGGCAGGCCATCGACGCGCCTGACCCGCGCTGAACACGCTGCAATGATCGCGGGTGTCACCTCGGTGAGGACTTTCGTGCCGGGCGCTGTGTTCACCTCGCAGATCGTAAAGGCACCGCTGGACTCGAAAAGCAGGTCGACGCCGGCGATCTCGGCTCCCACCGTAGCCGCAGCACGGCAGGCCAACTGCTCCGCCTCCAGATAGCGTCCCAGGCAGGGTTCGGCCGTGCCGCCCAGAGCCGGGTTGGACTTGAAGCCCTTGATGCTGGTGCGTACCTCTGCGCCGACCGCGTGCCCGTCGACCACGACCACACGCAGGTCACTTCCGGTTCGGAAGGAGTGGTACCGGTCAACTTGACCCGGGCCTAAAGGACCGGGCTTGGAGGTAGCGCCCAACTGGCTGCTGGGTCGGCTCCTCCGTCCGGACACCCTTACTGGGTGGCAGGGACGCGTGACTCACGCCCCGCATTCCACACGCTCTCGCCACCTGCGGCGATGTTGTGGGAAGCGTTCCGGTCGGCGTGGGCAACGACCCCGCACCCCCGGCAGATGAAAAGCCCCTGGTCGACACGGTTGCGCTTGTCGACGTGGCCGCACTCGGCGCACGTCTGCGACGTGTACGCGGGATCGACGAAGACCAGGGGCACCCCGGCCCGCCTGGCCTTGTAGACGATGAAGTCTCCGAGCTGGGCGAAGGCCCAGGAATGGAGTGCGACCCGTTGGGGCTTGCGGAGCCGTACCCTCTGCCGGATTCCCTTGAGTTCTTCCAGGCAGAGTCCGGCAAAGGTGCGTTCAGCCTCGGTCACGATCGTCTTCGCGATGATGTGGTTGGTGTTCCTGACGTGCCGCTGTTCACGGCGAGAACGCTCCTTGAGCCTGCGCTTGGCGGACTTGGTGCGCTTGGCCTGGAGCTTGGCCCGCAGGGCAAGTTGACGCTTGCGGTACCGATTCAGGCCGCGCCCGGCGGCCATGTAGCCGGTGGACGTGGTGGCGACGTTGACGATGCCGAGATCCACGCCGATGAAGCCGCCCGGCTCATAGGTCTCCGCTTCGACAACGTCGCACGTGGCGATCAGATAGAAGTCGCCGTCACGTTCGATCAGATCCGCCTCGCCCTTGCGGTACTCGCGCAGTGTCCTGAGCGCGTCGGTGGAGCAGGCGAAGCGGACGTTCCTGATGCGTCCGGCGGTGGTCCAGATGGACACGGTCTGTGCGTCGTACTGCCATGACAGGCAGCGATCGTCATACGGCTGCGCGGCACTGGGACGGAACGTGATCGGCTTCGAGACGGCCTTGGTCCGGCGCTTCGACTTCGGCTTGCCCAGGTTTCCGGCGCGCATGTTGGCATGCAGCGTCGTGTACGCGTCGCGCACCTTCTTGATCACGTGCTGCGCTGCCTGCGCTCCGAGCCCTTCGGCCTTGAGGTGCGCGTAGGTGTGCTTGCGCAGTTCGTACTCACGCGGCACACCGTTGGCGAACGCCACCTCGGACACCCAGCACGCCGGCTCATTGACCGTACGCAGCGTGGAGCGCAGCGCGGCGGCCTGGTCGGCCTCCGGCATCAGCTTCACCTGCGTCACGATCTTCATGCGCTCATCGTACTACAGTTGATCTATGTCACCACGCTGGGAGCCAAACCCCAATATTCGCAGGGGTCGTACGGTCGTCCACACCCTCCACACCCATTTGGTCTTCACACCCAAGTACCGGCGCGGACCGTTCACCGACGAGATCCTCACGCGCTGCGAAGAGATCATGCGGGCCGTGTGCGCGGACTTCGAAACCGAGTTGGTGGAGTTCAACGGCGAACGCGATCACGTACACCTGCTGGTGCACTACCCGCCCAAGGTCGCCGTCTCCCGGCTGGTCGGCTCCCTCAAAGGCGTGTCCGCCCGCAGGCTGCGCCAGGAGTTCCCCGGCCACATTCGCACGTACCTGTGGGGTGATCACTTCTGGTCCCCGTCCTACTTCGCAGCATCCTGCGGCGGAGCGCCGTTGGCGATCATCAAGGAGTACATCGAGAACCAGAAGCGTCCCGACTGAGGTCAACAGCGCAGACCCGTGCGCCTGTGCGGGTCACACCTATCTTGAGAAGCGATTCCTCCCGGGCGTGAACCTAAAGGAGGGCGGTTTCCGCCTGCCGCGCCGTTGTCGGGTGCGGCTTCGAGTGGGTTCCTGCTTCATCGCGCTGCGCCGGGAGGAGTCCCGGTCTTATCTGCGCTTCCACGGGCTGCGACGGCCAGTCCGGCCGCCTTGGCGACGTTGACCGCCGCGTTGATGTCTCGGTCCAGGACGGTCCCGCACGCTCCGCACGTCCACTCTCGGTCATCAGGAAGCCGGTCTCGTCACCGACGGACACGGCGCGGGTCTGCCGAGGGACACCCTCTTCGTGTCAGGGCGCGGTCCAGAACTGAGCCAGGATGCCCTCCTTGAATACGGCCGGGCTGACGCTGAGGTCGCCGGAGAACGGCAGGTCGAGGACCAGCACCAGCAGAACGCTGAGGCTGAGGAGCGCGGAGACCGAGCCCACGAAGATCGTTTCAAGGCGGCGATCCTCCCGGCCGTACATGAACGTCAGCGGAAGAATCACCAGCGCGCCGCCGAACACCAGCGTTTGCAGCAGAGCCGGCAGATCCTGGCCGCTCGCGGCGATCCGATCCCGTCGATGGTCGACCACATTGTCGAGACTGTTGACGGCATGTTCCAGGAAGATCTGCTGGCGGCTGTCAGTCGGCGCGAACGACCGCAGTGCCTCATAGATGCCGTCGACTTCTGATGCAGTGTGGTCGTGGCCGGCGTGTCCCTCGCGCATCACCGGCCACTGCTTCTCGACCACAGTATGGACGTACCGCCCGACTGCCGTGTTGATCCTGTCCCGAGGGCCGGGTGGCAGGGCCTGTGCATCGCGGACGATCTGCGCGACCGCGGTCGCCTCGCCGGCCACCACGGTCTCCGCGTCCTGCATCTGTGTCCAGAGGTTGACGATCACGAAGGCCAGAATCACACCGTAGATCGCGCCGAACACGGACAGCAGCAGGGCAACCATCTCGTTGTGGGCGCCACCAGAAGTACTCGGGAACCAGCGACGGCAGAGCTTGTCGCCCAGCAGCGACAACACCACAATGCCGCCCACCACCAGCACGGCCAGCACAGCAGTCGACAAGTGGTCCAACAACCAGACTTCCATCCCGGGAGCATAGGAACCCGCTGCTCCCTGAGCGGATGCAGTTTTGAAGCTCTCCCCCCACCTGACCCGCCTCAGCCAGCGAGGGCGACAGCGGTTATGGAGGTCTCTGTGGAGGAAAAGGCACGCACCCACTGCGGATGATGTGCCGCGTCGCGAGCACACCTCGGCCGAGCAGGAACTTGACGTTCTCGCCACTCGGGCGAGAGGCCGGACAGCACGGACGCAAGCTCATCTCATCGGGGCAGGAGCTGTACCCGCTCCGCCGCACAGGAGGCGTGGGGACGTACAGTCACGATGCCGACGTACAACCTCGGCCGCTACGGCGGCCGGCTCCAGGATGCCAACCGGCGTGCCTCGTACGAGCACACCGAGTTCACGTTCCTGGGACTCACCTTCCGCACCCGCTCCGCGGTCCGCAGAGACGGCCAGATGTTCCGGGCATTCCTCCCCGCCATCAACGGGGAAGCTCTGCGCAGGATCAGTTCCGAGGTGCGGTCCTGGCGGCTGCACCACCGCACCAACCTGACCGAAGCGGACCTCGCACGGTTCATCAACCCGATCATTCGCGGGTGGCGTACTACGGGGCCTTCTACCAGAAGGCCCTCCATCCCCTTCTGGAACGCGTCAACGCCTACGTGATGCGGTGGATGCGCAAGAAGTTCAAACGGCTGCGGGGCAGGAAGGGAGCGCAGACGGCGTGGAACCAGGCCGTCGCACGACGCCCCCGGTTCTTCGCTCCCACTGAGCCTGAACCACACGCGCCCCCGCGGCTGGTGACCAGAACGACAAGAGCTGTATGACGAGAGATCGTCACGTACGGATCTGTGAGAGCCGAGGAGTGAGAATCCCCTCGGCTACTCGGCGGGCTAGGGTGGGTTAGGTGGCCAATCAGGCGGCCAGGGGCCCACCGATCGAAAGGGCAACGTGGCAGCCAACTCGGTCATGACAGTCTATTTGCGCGGTGGTCGGCGATGATGAGCGACCGGATGGCTGGGCTGCAGCAGAGCCTGTCTACAGGCTCCTGGATCGACGCTGTGACCGAGAGCGCTGCGATCTTGGGCGTCGACGGTCTGGCGGTGTCCATCCTGGACCAGAACCAGGTCAACGAGGTCCTGTGGCACTCAGGCGATCTCAGCAGCACCTTCGAGGACCTGCAGTTCACCGTCGGACAGGGGCCTGGCACCGATGCGGCCAGCACCGGTGAAATCGTCCTGGTCGCGGACCTGGAGGCCACGCCGCTTGAGCGATGGTCCGCCCTGGTCTCCGAGGCATCTGCGCTATCACTGGTGCGAGCGGTCTTCGCCTTTCCGCTGGGAATCGGAGCTGTCAGGCTGGGCGTGCTCACAGCTGTGCGCCGTACCCCGGGTCCGTTGAGCGAGCAGCAGGCCGACGACGCCGTGGTCCTGGCCGCCGGCTTGACCGCGCGGTTCCTAAACGGCAGCGCCCCACACTCCATGGGTGCCGCCCTCTTGCGGCCCATGGACGGCCTGCACAGCGCGGTGGTCCACCAAGCCACCGGCATGCTCAGTGTCCAGCTCAGCCTGCCCCTGCCACAGGCCATGGCGCGGCTGCGCGCCCACGTCTACATCACTGGCCGCCCCCTGACCGAGGTAGCCCAGGCCATCGTCGCGCGGCGGCTGCGTCTGGACGACAACGGGGACGGCCGAACCCTCCCCACCACAGACAAGGACTGATCGCCATGGCCATGACTCGCGAGCAGCACGTGACCGAGGTTTTCGTGGAGGTTGCGGATTCCCTGACCGGCGAGTTCGACGTCATCGAGCTCCTGCACCGGCTGTCGGTGCACAGCGTGGAACTCCTCAACGTCTCGGCGGCCGGCGTCCTGCTGGCCGACGCGCACGACGAACTGCAGCTGATCGCCGCCTCAGACGAGCACACCCGCATCCTGGAAGTATTTGCCCTGCAGCACTCCCAGGGCCCCTGTGTCGAGTGCTACACCACCGGACGGCAGCGCACCAACATCAACCTCCGCAGCCCCCAAGCGACCGAGACCTGGCCGCTCTTTACCGCCAGCGCCCGCCGGATCGGCTTCGAGGTCACCCACGCCATCCCGCTCCGGCTGCACCATCGGGTCATCGGCGCCCTGAACCTGTTCCAGACTCAGACGGGTTCCATCAGCCCGGAGGACGTCATCCTCGCTCAGGCGATGGCCGACATCGCCACCATCACCATCGTGCGGCAGCGTACCTTGGAGCAAAGCCAGCTTGAACGCGTACAACTGCAGCAAGCGTTGAACAGCCGTGTCGTGCTGGAGCAGGTCAAGGGCGTACTCGCAGAGCGCTGGCAGTGCTCGGTAGACGAGGTCTTTACCGCTCTGCGCAGCTACGCCCGGGCGCAGCGCCTGCTCCTGGTCGAGCTCGGCCGCCAGATCATCGCCGGAGAGATCGACACCGACCATATCCCACATTGAGTCGGCCGCTCTTTTCATTCTGAATTTCGCATGTCATGGGGGTGCGAATGGCCTGGACGGTGTGGCTTATGCGCCGGGTCGAGCAGCGTGCCTTGCGCAGGATCCGCCAGGACTACAGCCCGGCAAAGGGCCCATTCGCCCTGGAACCCTAGCCCGGCATGATCATGATTGAACTGCTGGAAACCAGTAAGGCCGTACAGCGTACGGAATGCGGCGCCGGCACCCTGGTAGGCCCAATCGGCTGGCACTTGGATCTGGCGGGTGAGGCAGGCCGGGACGATACCGCGAGCACGGGCCGCGAACAGATCATGAGAGCGGCCGGACATTGCTTGGGACAACCACAGGGGTGGGCCGTTCGGCGCCGCGATGACCTGCACGTTCATGCCGTTGCTCGTCTGCCTTGATGCGGCCGGTGGGATCAGGGTGCCGTCGACGAAGTCGCCGTCGCCCGGACACACCAGAGCCTCGTGCCGGCCCGGCGCCCAGGAAGCAAGAACCTCGAGGGTTTCGTTCACGTACCGCCAGGCCGTCACCTCCGACACCCCGAACCCGGCACCGACCTGCCGACAGTCTCGTTCTGCGCACGTGGGCCAGCACCAGGGCCCGCTTGAAGCAACCGAGCTTCCACCATCGCGAGTTGACTTCACGCCTGCGGGTGTAGATAAGCCAGAAAACATGCTCCACCAGCTCGTGCCGGACGTCCAGCACGGCAGGAAACGAAGACCAACAGGGCCCCTACGGTCGCATGTGCAATGAGTGGTATCACCACGCCAACAACGAGACTCGGCATCACCCAGCTGACCAGGACGTTTCACCCTCACCGGACAGGATGAAAGAGGTTTATAGGTCGGGTTTTCTGATCACGAACAAAGCGTAGTACCGTTAAAGAACCAGACGTCCCGGCCCCCGACGTCGCGGACATACCGGCCCCGGTCGGCATGCAGTCGGGAGTAACGGTGAACCCATTTCTTCTCAGCGCGCGTCTCTCACCGCGACGAGGCCCAGGGCAGCCGTCGCCACCACGGCCACTGCTCGCGCCACGTACTGCAAGCCACAGACCATGACCAGGTGGTCACGAACGGCCGGCTCCGGTCCCTGGTCCCGCATCCGCACCGACCCAAGACGTGGCGTAGCCCGGCGGCGGGTGTTGCTGATGCCGTGCCCGCACGCGGTCGCACACGACCAATGGATCATCGGCGCAACACCCCCTGCTGCAGGATTTCGAGGACGAACATGAGGTCACTGCCGCACCGTGAGCCCACCACAACAGAGCGGGACAAGCTGATCGGCGATGCCCATGGTCTCGCCGAGGAGCTGGGCCGCCGACTTGCCGAAGGCCTCAGAAGCAGTAGCTGGAGTAAGGAACGCATGATGGCGGACCCCTCAAGTCCGCTGGCCTATCTTGAGGCGCTGGGTGAGCTTGCCGGCGCGGTGGAATGCTTGGCCGACAACGCGGCCAGCGACGCCCGCTGCGATGGCGCAAGCTATGAGGAGCTGGCCCAGGCATGGGGGACCACCCATGCCGAAGCGGAGCGCAAATGGGGCACACCCATGGCTTCCGAGTTCCTAACCGACCCCGACCCGCTCGCCGCGAAGAACTACCGGCTCGTGCAGGCGCTGGCCAACATGGCGACCATCAGCGGCCAGCAGCGAGCCCTGGAGCGCGGCCGAGTCGAACGGGACCGACTCCAGAACGAATTGAACAGCCACATCGTCATGGAACAGGCCATGGGCATCCTCGCGGAACGCTGGCACGTCTCTGTTGACGACGCGCTCGTCGCATTCGGCGCCTCCACCTGCGACGACAGCCGCCGACTTGCCCGCGAGATCGTCGACGGCGCCGCGCGTGGAGGAAGCGTTGCCCAGCGACTGCCCGAGGGGTGACCCGACCGGGGCCAGGGAAACGTCAGGGGGCTAGCAGCTGTTGAGCTCGCCCGCCACGTCGCCGATGCCTGGTTCGGAGAAATCCGCCGCCAAGATCACGCGGTGTTCCGGGCCCGTTGCTCAGAGTCTCAGTGACTCTCGGCTTTCCAGACGTTTCCGTCTGGAAGGTCCGTGTCGGTGTCACCCTTGCGTGGGTTGTGCTTCGGTGTCCTGACGACGGTCTCCCGTTTCCTTTTGCCGCTGGTGCGGCAGGCTCGCGCCACCTGCCCGCCCGCCCCGGCCGGTATTTTGGCCGGGGTGTTGGCGACGGGTCTCACGGTCGGCTCCACGGGGCTTCGACACGCGGGGCGTGTCCTGGTCTCCGACCGCGACACCGGGCCGGTCGACGCGGGTGATCTCCCGGGCCGTCTCCACGTTCGTGCCGGACGGTCGCGGACAGGATGCGGGCTGTGCCCGCTCGGATGCGGGGCAACAGCTTGACGGTGGGTTCGTGGGTGCGGATGGTGCCCAGCCGGGGCAGCGTGACATGCCGGCCGTCCGACTCGACACGGAGCGTGCCGGTGGTGAACCGGCACGCAAGGCGCGCCTTGCGCTTCGACTTGAACCGGGGCATCCCGAGTCGTTTACCCCTTGCGCCTGCCCTGCTTGGACCTCGCGTAGCTGTCGAACGCCGCGGCAGCATTCGCCAGCCCAGTGTTGTAGGCCTCTTTCGAGTTCTCCCGCCACCAGCCGGCGAACCTGGGGTCGATGGACTTGGCCCGGTTGAACTCCTTGCGCAGCGCGGGCAGCGACCACGGCCGCCACGGCGTCAACTCCTCATCCCCGATGCGGTAGGAAGCTTCCGCCTTGCGCTGCCACCACGAGGCGATCGCCATCAGGCACCGATCCCCACTCGGCGAACCGCACACCGTCACGGCACAAGACAACAGAGACCGAGAGGCACTGATGGATTACTCAACAGCTGCCAGCCCCTGACGGGCGATGCGGCGCTTGATGGCGCGGCGTTCCTCCTCGGACCGGCCGCCCCAGACACCGTGGTGCTGGTTGGACTCGAGCGCCCATCGGAGGCACTGCACGATGACGGGGCAGCGCCGGCAGAAGGTCTTGGCCTCATCGATCTGCAGCAGTGCAAGCCCGGTGTTACCGATGGGGAAGAAGAGATCGGGGTCTATGCCGGTGCATACCGCGTTGCGTCGCCAGTCGCCGCCGGCCTCATTGGCAGGCGCGTAGGCGGTGGAGGGACTGAGGAGGTCGTCGATGCCTGGCATAGGTTCTCCCATTGTGATCGCAGCGCGCAACCGCTGCCGTTCGAGAGCGGCGCGGCGCCGGCTCACAGCACGTCCTTGATGATGAGCGCCCGCTGAGCGCACCGGCGGTGCAGCAGGGCGCGTACTCGTCCCCCGCGATGCTGTAGATCGTGCCCACGGCCCACGGGTCGATCTCCTGGTCGACGAACTGGCGTCCGGGTGGGCCATGGCGACGCGTCCCTATTCGGCCTGCCTCTGCCCGGGCGTACCTGCCGTCACTAGATCTAACCGAGGATGGCGGACACGCGGTGTCCGGATGACCGGGCGATACCAGCCCACCACCTCCGCCTGTACTTTGCGCGTCACGCCTCGATGCCGATATCAGCGTCGGCGACCAGGCCGCACGGCCACTCAGCCGGCCATTCATCGCCTCTTCTCCTTGCCGACAATCCTGTCGATTTGGATGGCGTCCCGTCAGGTGGTGTAGGGGATCAAGGCGCTGGAATCCGCAGGCCAGGGACGGCGGCTCGGCCTGAACGGGCGCCCAACTCGCCCTACCAGGAGGCTTCGTGGAATGCCACCTCCGCACAGATCTCCCTGGACCTCGAACCCGGAACGCCCAGCGCTTGATCCCCTATACCACGTCGCGGGACACGACCTCGATTTGACTATTCTGTTGCTCTTCCGTCCGAGCTGTGTTGTCGGTGCCTGAAGAGGCAACGACGGTGCCTTTCCAGGCACCGACCGTGGGAAGGGCAGGGAGCCACTGGTTGTCAGGTTCGGTGGAATCTCTTCAGCAGCAGCGGCCGGCGAACGTCGTCGACCGCCGTCCTGTCTAGGTGGTGGACCATCCACACAAAAGAGCTGATCACTCGGCCCCTGGGGGATGCCCGTGAGATCTGCGGAGCCACCGGTGATGTCCGGGTGCATCACATCCGGCCCTCGCCCATGCCAGATGGCCGCTGTCCGACTGGACGCGCGTCATGCTGGACGGGCGCCGCACGATCGTCGTGGCTTGCGACGCCTGTCATGACCGCATCCGTAAGGCTCAAGCGGCCAGATCATTCACGCGCGCGTGATCACGGGGGAGCCGGATGACCGTACTGGCCCTGTCGGGCCCCGGCGCTGCACCTGTCACACATGCGGCGGAACTGGGCCACGGCCGAAGTGCCGAGCTGGTCGAGCGGGGGAAGGCCACTGCCCGTGTCAGCGTGGGGGAGCGGCAGCCCGGTTCCCCTCAGGGGCGGCGGTGGTGGATAGTCAGGGTGTCGACGGCGGCGAAGCCCGCGTGGGTGAGGAGGCGGGCGCTGGCGTGGTCGTCTTCGTCTGTGTGAGCGATGAGACTGGTGGCTCCGCGCAGGTGGGCGATTTGCAGACACTGGGCGAGCAGGTTGGAGCCGATGCCGCGGTGGCGGTACCCGGCGCGGACAGCCAGGTACCGCAACAGCCAATGACCGTCGTCGCTGCTGTGCAGGACGGCGGTGGCCAAGGGGCTGCCGTCCGTTTCGAGCAGGGTGAGCTGCACGCCGGGCGGGTCGGTGAGAGGGCGCACCTCGGCGAGGGGGAAGTGTGACTGGGCTGGCGTGGGCGTGAGCGGGTGGTGGAGGTAGAGGCGGCTGGTGGCGGGCGTGAAGCCGGCCGCGCGCAGGGCACGGGTGGTGGCCGCATGGTGGTGCTCGGCGATGCCTGGCAGAGCATGGGTAGCTACTTCGGGGGGTTGGGTGGGCCCGGTGCCGCCGTACAGCATCCGTACGGGGCCTAGGCGAGCGCGTGCCGCAGCGATCAGCACGGCCACTGCCTCGAAGTTTTCCTGGGCGTGCAGCCAGCCGATTAGTCCTGCGTGGTCGTGGCTGCGGAGCGCGACGTGGACTGCTCCATGGATCTGGCCGGCGCCGTCGGTCAGGACCAGGGTGGCCGTTTCTGCCAGGCCGTTGCGGGCCGGGCCCGATACCAGAAGCGGGTCGGGTGCGGGCTGGCCGGGCAGGCGGTCAGCTGCAATCAGGGCGAGCACGGAAGGTTGATCCGCTGTTTCCATCGCCCGTACACGCATACCGCCCGCCAGCTGAACCCCTGCTGTCTGCACCGGTTTTCTCCCTCAGGACGCCGATCATGCGGCACTCTATGCCCAGAAAGGCCATTTCACCTTGCGTCGCTATGCGCACGTACGAGGGAACCGCTGCTCATGCCCGCAGCACACCAGGCTTGACACCCTTGACCTGAAATCTTGGACCACTGACGTTGCTGGCGTGGGGTGCAGGTGACGGCGAGGGGCTTTGGAGTCGGTGCGGTGTCGGTGTTCATTCGGGTGTGACGTTCTCGGCCTCTGGCCCTTTGTGGCTCTGGATGACGTCGAAGGTGACCTTCTGGCCCTCGTGCAGTTGCCGGTAGCCGGGGCCGGTGATGCCTGTGTGGTGGACGAACAGGTCGGGCCCGCCGCTGTTCTGCAGGATGAACCCGAAGCCTTTTTCCGCGTTGAACCACTTCACCGTGCCGGTGGGCATTTACGTTCTCCTCCCGTCGATGGTCAACCAGCACGCACTGTGCCACGGAACCTGCTCACTCGGCGCCAGGTGCCGGCGCTGTGTCGTGCTGCACCGGCTAGTCCGTGCAGGCGCGCGGCTGCGTTCTGGTTGCAGGGGCCAGCGGAAACTGTCTATCGGAGCGGGGTGCCGGAGGCTGCCGCCGCCCCGCTTGAAGGCCCCCGCCCTGGGGTTCTCGGCGCCGCGGGCCCGCAGTGACAGTGGAGGGGTTCGGGCGCGGGGCCAAAGCCTGATGAGGTACCGCGACCCGAGGACGGATCCTGTTCGGTGTGATGTCGAAAGTGTGATCGGCGCGGTCAAATCCGGAGGGCCCCCGACTGTGGGCCGGTGCAGTCGGGGGCCCCTCGCACACGGAACCGTCACGGGAGACGTGCACGTGTGTCTGCTGGTACAACGCAACCGCCTCCACCAGGTCACGCACCAGCGCCTGACCCACATCAGACAATGACGATCTGACTGTTTTAGGTGGTGTGGAGTCGGGCCCAGTGGGTGGTGGCGGTGCCGTTGGTGAGGTGGTGGGTGCCGTGGGCGTCGGCGAGGGTGTCGATGATGCTCAGTCCGCGGCCGTGTTCGGCGTCGGTGCGGGGGGAGGTCCAGGAAGCTTCGTCGGGGGCGGGTCCGCCGTCGGTGACGCCGACCCAGACGCGGTTGCCGGTGGTCTCGCGGTGCAGGTGGAGCATCACTGGGGGTTGGGCGTGCTCGATGGCGTTGGTGACGAGTTCGGAGACCACGAGCACGACGGCCTCGGCGGCGTCGTTGCGGCTGTTGCCCAGGAATTGCTGGGTGAGGTGGCGGGCGTGGCTGACGGACTGGGGGGTGTGGTCGAGGTCGCGGGTGACGGGCGTGGCCCGCTGGTCGGGGCAGAGGCTTTCGGTGGACGCGGTGCGGGCGGGGTGGTCGCCGGCCCGGGTGTGCCGGGGGGCGCCTGCCGTCTCGGGGCGGGTGCTGTCGAGGTCGGTGACATACATCGCGTTCACTTCCGGGGAGCCTGTGGTGTGGTTCGTCTGACCGGATCACTGACTCCATACAAGAACATGCGCATATACCACACATCAGGGAAACTCCCTAGGCTTGACACGGCCCTGAATCCCTAGGGGGGCGGCAGACACCGGACAGCACAACCCAGCAGGGCGGACCGCGGGCCGGACCGCGCACCTCCACCCGTGCGTACACGCGTGACCAGTGGGTTGCTGGATCTGGTGCTGACGCGGCTACGCAAGGGCGGATCTGCTCAAGCGTCCTGGCGGGCGCCGCATCGAGAACTACCGCGTCCCGGCGGTGAGCAGCCTGTGACGCATACGCCGAGCAGACCGGCGCCGACGGCTGCGGCTCCTTGCCCTCGTCCATGTCTTCGACGCTCCGGCCGGGCTGTCCGGACTTCCGGCGGTGCAGACCTTGAGGATGTTTCCCTGGGGCCTCTGCAGGTCAGTCGGTGGCCTTGCCGCTGCAGATGATCTCGTTGCGTGGCACGTACCGCGTCTCGTAGGTCTCCCGCCCGACTTCTTTGCCGCCGTTCTTGAAGACCCGGTCGACCGCCACGTTGAAGCCCTCGAGGGGCGTCTGGGGTACGCAGTCGTCGCCGGAGTCGTGGCGGGTTTTCGGCTCCTTCAGGTGGGTGCGTGGGGCTGTGACCGATTCGATCTTGTCGTACTTTTTGTTGCCGAGGAAGGTGACTGTGACGGAGGTGTTCGTGGCGTGCGCGGCGATGTAGATGGCGTTGCCCGAGTCGTTTTTGAACTTCAGGTCGAGGCTGTTCCAGGCAACGGTCGCTTCTCGGCCCTCGGGGTAGCGCTCTATGTAAAAGGAGTGGGCCCCGTGCTCCACCGGCTGTACGCCGGCGAAGAAGATGGCGTTGAAGGTGGTGGCGGCGACCGCGGAGACGCCGCCTCCGGCCGACTTCTCGAACTTGTCGTTGTTGATGATGATGCCCTCGACGAACCCGTTGGCCTTGGTCCGCTCACCAACGGTGCGGTTGAAGCTCCACGTCTCGTCAGGTAGCACGACCGATCCGTTGATCAGTTTCGCGGCCCGGCCTATGTTCGTGGTGCGGTACGGGGCCCGCTCGAAGTTGACCGTGAAGGTCGACATTCGCTCGGTGATGCCCAGGCGGGCGAAGTTGTCGCGGGTCAGCTTGGGTTTCATCTCTTCGGTGGCCACCGCTCCGGTACGGGCGGCCGTCCCGGTCCTGGTCAGCAGCGGCAGTACGGCCTTATGAAGCGTCTTGGCTGTGACTTCCTGTCCGGGCTCGCCGTCTGAGGCCACCACTACGCGCCCGTGTCTCAGGCGTAGCTGTGCGTTGACCGCCTTGTCGGTGGCCTGTGCGAAGGAACTGGCCGTCGTCGGATCGGCCAGGAGGCCCTTGCTGTCGAGCTGCGGCTTCAACCGGTGGGCGCTGTCCGGCTTCATGGTGAGGTGCTTGCTGAGCGTCGCCGGGCTGATCTCGACTTTCCGGCTGCCCGTGACGAGTGTGACCGGCGCCGACATCGCGGGGGTGGCGAACTCCTTCATCGCACGTTCCACCTCGGCCGTCCCGATCACGGGTTCGGCTGTACGGACCGGTAGACGGATCGGTTCCTTGCTTCGGCCGGGGATCGCCGAACCCAGCGCTTTGATCGCTCCGTCCATGTCCAGGGACTGCCCGGGCCTGGCTTTTACTGGCGTCGCCGTTCCCCTGCGAAAGGTGACGGCGCCCTCTCGGACCTTCCGGTCGTGTGCTTTGGCCGTTCTGGCCAGTGCGGTGCGTGCTTGGGTCTCTTTCACGCGGATCACCGGTTCGACCTTATGGTCGTTGTTGGTGAACAGGCGGCCGATCACGGTGACCGGATCAAGCCTCGACTGTGCGGCATGCGCGACAGTCTCCGCGCTGTCCAGCGAGAAGCCTCTCGCGTTGATAGCGGTGGTGCGGTCGGCGATGCGTACCTTCACCGGCTCGGTCCAGGCGGTGCCCAGGGTCTCGTCCAGCTTGTGCTGTGCCTGTGGGCGGCTCAGCCCTTCGATGTTCACCCCGGCTACCTGGGTGCCTGCGGGTATTGCGTTACCGGAAACCAACAGCTCTCCCAGGTACAGTCCGCCGAAGCCGACACCTGCCGCCCCCGCCACGAGCGCGACACGGCCTATTCGACGGCGAGTCGGTGACCGGGTGTCGGTGGGGGAGACGGATGAGCCGTGATGGTCTGAGCGGGGCACTGGTTCTCCTCGTCTGATGGTGCCGTGGTGCGGGCAGACGGGCATGGCCCGACCGTATGTGAAGCGATGATATGAAGGCGTTTGCGATAATTTTGTAGGTGGTGCTGCCTGCCAAAGTTCCGGCGCGGTTGCTCCAGCCCCCTGTACTGCGAGCGGGAGCCTCCGCTGATCGCAGCGTGGAGATGGTGGCGCACCTGCCTCGGTCCGGATGATGGCGTCCACGCCGATCAAGAGTCCGGCTGGTCGTCGAGGCATCGAAGTCCGTTCCGAAGGTCTTCGGTCGCCCAGCGCCGTCGGTCCGGATCTACGGGCGTCCGTCCAGCCCGGTAGCTACCGTCCGGTCACCGGCTTGGTGCTGTTTCCACGGGCGGGCTGCTCACGCTCCAGCACGGCCGCCGGGCCGCCAGGGCGATGCCGTCTGCACCGTCCGCGAACTCCTGCGTCGCAACAGGGAAGACGTCACCGCCGAACAACACACCCTCCTCAAGACCGAGTTGGGGTACATGGGGACCTACGGCCGGCAGATCTACGCCGCCGGGCAGGCGAAGGAACTCCTGCGTGATCTCCTCGGGCAGGCCGTCCACCGCACCCACGTCACCCCCGGCCGCTCTGCGATCTCCGTAGCTCGCCACCGCTTCGACGCCCACGTCGCCGACCACGCCCATCTGCCTGAGCTCGTCACCCTCGCCGAGGCCGCCGGGTGTTGATGCCCGAGTTACATACTGATCTTTGACTACGGGCTTGACGCTGGTGGGGTGAGTTCGAGGCCCTGTTCCTGCTAGGAATGCCAGGAGGAGTTCGGGGTGGCGTTGGATGTACCGGAGGGCGCTGCGGGTGGCCCGGTGCAGCTCGTCAATCGAACGGAAGGCCGGTTTGCGATCTTCTCCCTGGTGTGGGCTCACAGCAGCTCCGCGGGGTTCAACTCCGGTGCGTAGGACGGCATCTGGATGATCGTGAGCCAGTCCTGCCGCTGCGCGTACTGCTTCACGTGTTCGCTGATGTGGCTGGAGTAGTTGTCCCAAACGACGGTGACCGGCCCCTCCAGGCGGCGGTGGAGCAGGGTCAGGAAGCGCGGGAAGTCCTTCTTCGTGGAGCCGCCGGACTGTTTGATCGCGTAGATCAGCCGGGGCTCGGCACCTTCCTTGAAGCACGCCCGGGCGACCATGCTGATCTTGTCGTTGTGCTTGCCGGACATCCGCAGCACCGGGGTGTGTCCGGCCTTGCCCCAGGTGCGGCGGACCGGGCCGTTCAGCCAGGCCCCGGCCTCGTCCTCGAAGCAGATCCATCCGCCGGCTGCCGTGACCTGCGCAGATGGGAAGCTGCCGGCCACGTCTGCGTGCACCAGTTCGCCTCCTCGTTTCGCTCGATGGCCCGCACCTTGGGCACCTGCCAGGACCAGCCCAGACGGTCCAGCAGCCGCCAGACCCCCGAGAGCTCGTATGTGACGCCGAATCGCTCCTCGATCAGTCTGCCGATCCGCGCCAGTGTCCACCGCTGGTCCTCCCAGCCGTGCTCCACCGGACCGGCCCGCAGCAAGACCTCCAGCTCCGCTTCCTGCTCGGCGGACAGGTACGAGTTGCCGCCCGGCCCCGTGGACAACAGCGCGTCGCTGGCGCCCTCCCGCCAGGCCCGGTGCCACAGGCTGACCGCCTGCCGACTCGCCCCGAGCACCTCCGCGACCTTGTTCTGCCGCATCCCTTGTTCGAATAAGTCGGCCGCCTGCAAACGCCGCTGCTCCGCCTCAACCAGGCTCACCGGCCTGCGAGTTCGAGCCCCCATACATCTGGTGTGCTGCACATGGCCGACTCGTCAACCACGGCCTCAAAGATCAGTATCGTGCCCGCCCTGAATGTCTGCTTGTCTGCAGTGCCCGCCCTGAATGCTGCCCTGGAAGGAAGACCGCAGAGGCCCCGGGCGTGCTGCACTCGACTGGGATGACCGTTCCGCCAAATGGTGTAGGGGATCCCCGGGATCCGCAGGGGAGGAGGGCTGCTCCACCGGGCCAGGTGTCGGGCTCGCCCGCATGGCTCTTGAGCTGCCGCCGTGACCGAGACGGCGCAGGCCGGGGATCGGCAACGCTAACGCGTGAGTCCGAACCCCGCGTCGCGGGATCACGACTGACTTCAAATACAGCATGACTGGAGAAGAATTATGGAATTGGACCCCGCTCGCCTTCCTGACGTTTTCAAGGTAACCAACGCCGCATTCAAGGCTTGGGAGACAAATCCGTACACTATGCCGGACTTCCGGGACATCATTCGAGAGCTCACCGAATCCTTCGGCTGCAAAGATGTGCAAAAGGCATTCGTGGAGTACTGCCAGGCGAACCGTATTGACCCGGGCCCCGATATCAAATTGGCCGTCTACGAGGACCTCAAGGCGAAGATCAAAACCAAGGCGGCATTGCAAGGGCTGAACCCCAGGTCAGTCCAGATGGTCCACCTGAGCCGGCAGCGGAAGGAAGAACTGGGCACCCGGACCGCCTATCTGAACTGGGCAAAGGAAGAGCACGACAAGACGTACGCAAAAAATATAGAAGCGGCGCATGAAGCGCTTAACGTAAAGACTTCCTCTCCACCACCAGAATTGGATGATCCGGCGCGGGACGCGGTCGGTAGGCTGTATGGTCAGCTGGAAAGTGTGGGTCTGTTCATTGATGACTTGGCGAGCCGCCATATCTCCGCTTCTGCAGAAAAAAGTCCTGAGTGCGCTTCCTGGAACATCGGTGAGGAGCCAGGACTCGCACTCTACAATGACTTTGTGAGCGCACGGAAAACCGCGTCCCACGAGAACGGAACCTGGAGCAGTCTTTCCCAGACGGTCCAGCAAGAGGTTCTATTTGTGCTGGATGAGGTGAAGCGGCTCGTGGAGGAACAGGAGAAGCCGCGGGACGAGGATAGGCTGCCGGACCGGAAATTGTGGCCGAAGTGGGAACGATGGCTCGACGAAGTGGATGCTCTGGTGGGGCGAATCTTCGAATCCGTGTACCCCGCCAGCGCCCTGTGGGACGAATGCCTCCTGCAACTCGATGCCGCCGCGCTCCTGGAGTATGAATTCGCAGCGCAGTCGATGGCGCTGGAAGATGATGAAGCCGCCCCGCTTCCGGACCTGCCGCAGCCGGCACAGGAGGAGCGGAAGAGGAGGGCGAAGGCGAGGGGCAAAGGGTACGCAGACCCGAGCCGGGACAAGGAATTCGACAGGGAATTCGAAAAACATCCCAAAAAGAACAGGGACTGGGTAGTCACCTTCAAGCCGACGGACGAGGAGAGGGAAGATAACTTCCACGGGCAGATTGTACGCGCGCCGGCCAAAGGACCGCACGGTCAGGAGGCAATCCTCACATGGGGGCGCGATTACGCCACAGACAGTGAGCGCGGTTTCGTCATCTGCGAGGAGGAGATCTACATCTTCACGCTAAACGCTGCCTTCACCAGGAAGAAAAACGGATCACTCGAATATGTCAATCCCATAACGCCGGCGCTGTGGGAGAACGCGCCTGCCGAAGACGGCGACGTGAGCCAGTACTGCCTCATCCATCACTCATCCATGTCGCTTGGAGCTGACGTCCTGGCGGCCGGGACGCTGGTTTTTGATGACGGCGGGTACATTATCTCAGTAACCGATCAGAGCGGGCACTATGTGCCGGGCGAGAACGCGACGACCCGGGGCACTCTGTGGCTCCAAGCGAAGAAACTCATCGGGCCGGAGACGTCTATTAAGCTTCACGAGATAGAACCCAAGCTCAAGCAGAAGGAACTCGCACGGGACCGGAGCAAAGCGAGCCGCGCACACCACCGCGACCTTGAGGGGAGATTGAAAGAAAAGGCAGCAGAAAGACGGAAGAAGGCGGCGTATCCTGAATATGAAAAGGAATATGCAGACTATCAAGAGGAGGTGCGCAAGTGGGAGGTCGAACTCGCTAACGCGACTCTGCGTGCGGAGGGCAAGGACGAGGACGAGGGCGACAGGATAGTCGGGGAAGTATTGCAAATGCGGCCCAAACCTCCCACGCCTCCGGCGGATCCGGGAGAGGCAGGAGTGTATGAGGGAATGAAGGAGGAGAAGGAGGAGAAGGAGGAGGAGAAGGAGAAGGAGGAGGAACGGCCCTCCAGGAGCCTACCCTCGTCTAGGCCTAGGGATCGCAGGCGTGATGCCGTTAAACTCACAAACACAGGGTTTATGCTGCGGAGTACGCCTCCTAGTACGCGTGATGATTCGCCTCCTGATACGCGTGATGCGTCTCCGGGGACGCCTCCAAAGAAGCCGGAGAAGAAGAAGGGAAGCGGTAAATTCAGTATCAGGATACTGACGGGGAAGAAGAAGAAGAAGAAGGAAGAGGAGGAGGAGAAGAAGAAGAAGGATTGAAGGCCTGTGGGTTTGTAGCGGAGCTTTAGGCCAAGCCGTGAAGTTACGGTGGTACGGCTCCTCCTTCCTGGTCTTCGCCGGGTCGGGGTCCGCCGTCAGGTGACGGCGGGAAGCTTCGTCGCGTGGTGGCAGGCGGTGGCGAACGCCGATGCCTACGGCCACGATTGGTCCAGGTGGAGGGTGCGCCTGGGCGTGGGTGGTGCGTGCGGGCAGGTGGTAGAGCTTCATTCTGATCGTCTCCGGTTCGGCCTTGGCCAGTTGGGTTCGTCATGCGGGAGAAGCAGACGTGTCCGGACGTCGAGGTCGGCGGCGATCGTGGCGGCCAGGACCCAGGTTGTGTTGAGCTGCCAGGATTTCGAGGGCAGCGGTCCCAGGCCGACCCGTTTGATCGCTTTCACCCGGTCTTCCACCTCGGCATGGTCACGGTAGAGGGCGTCGACGAACCACACCTGCCCGGAGCCGGGCACTGTGGACAGTCCGTTGCGGGCGGGGATGTTCGGGGCGACGATCTGGTAGCGCCAGCCTGTGCGTTTCTCGAAGTCGGTCAGTTTCTTCAGGTCCCGGCGTGAGGGTTTGACCCGGCGCACGATCAGCCGCGTTTCCTCCGGCCGGTCAGGTCGCGCAGGCCGGTGATCTCGGCGACCTGGTAGGAGACCGTCTCGCCGTCGGGCCCCTTGATCTCGTGGATCTCGCCGTGCTGTCGCAGTGCGGCCGTCCACACCTGTTCCGGCAGCAGCGCGATCGCTTCTGCGTCCTTGGTGTGGATGGCCCAGCCCGTCACCCAGCGCACCCGGCGCCGGCTCGTGGTCAGGGACTGGAGGTGGTCGAGGACGTCATGGCTGAAGGCCGCACCGTCGATCCTGATCAGCAGCTTCGACCACAGCGGCAGCGGGAGCTGACGCAACGCGGCGGCCAGGAAGCTCTTGTGGTCGACGACGTCGTTGGCGGCCGGGTTGCCGGCCGCAGCAGCATCGCCAGGCACTCGCGGGTGTTGGCAACCCAGGCCCCGAGCGGGTGATGCCCCCACGTTCCCTTGAACGTGCCCGCCGCCCCTTGTTCCTGCTGCTGCAGGTCACGACGGTGGCGTCGAGATCGAGGACGTACCAGCCGGTCAGCTGCCGACCGCACACCGAAATCCAGGGGAAGCCTCCGGGACGCAGGGCGAGCTACGTCCACACCACGCGGCGTATCGCGGCACGTATGCGCTCGATCCTCGCCGCGACCGGGCCGTCGGCCGAGGCCAGGCACCGTCGCAGCGTGCTGTCGGAGACGGGACGCGGAAACAGGTGCCGCCAGTGCCGCTGAAGTTGCTCGGCTTCCAGAACGTTCGTCGCGCCGAGCGCCATCGCACAGGCCAGCCGGACCAACACGACGCCCCGGTCCCGCCGGCCCCGCCCGACACCCCGCGGAAACGCGGCGGCCAGGGCACGGGCGAGCCCGACACGATCGGCGACCTTCCGCAGCAGCACCACGCCCGCGTGACCGATCAGGTTCTTGTCATCGGCCCGCACGTCCAGCCGCTGGTCCCAAGCGGTAGTCTTCACCCGTTGGGTGCCTCTCCACGCGACGTTCTTGATCTAGACAGTCCAGATCATCGCAGTTCGGAGGCACCCTTCTTCTGTTGGGGCATCAGATCCCCCTTGCAGCTGAATACATGAGGTTAGGCACCGTTAGGCGCGCCGAGTGTCCGAGGGGGGTTTCATCCAGGGCCCTTGCAAGGCAATGTCGCGAAGTTTGGGTCCGGCCGGGGTCGTCAAGGGCTTCGGTGAAGTCGGTGTAGGCGGGCAGGGCTCCTGCTATGAGAGGTAGTCGACCAAGACAACTCTCGGTAACAGGAGCCCTGTTGATGCCTTACTCTGCCAGTTCTGCACGCCTGGATGTGTACGCTCCCGGGCACTCGTCGCGGGTCTCGCAGAGTTGGAGCCACTCGGCCAGCGAGATCCGGTAGCCGGAGGTGCTGATCGGTCTGTCACCGCGGAGGTTCGCGTCGGTGCGGGGGAAGAGGACCGACACCCCCTCGGGCCACTCCTCCAGGACTCGGCGCTGGTGGTCACGGAGCTGTTGTTCGAGTTCTTCATCGATGGGGACCAGCGCCTCGCGCTTCATCTTGTGATTGAAGTAGCGCAGGTAGGGCGCCCCTTCGGCGTCATCGACGACGGGGTCGAGCGGCAGGCTGATGGCGTCGGTGATGCGCAGGCCGCAGCGCATGAGGACGAGCGTGATCAGCCGTCGTGCGGGGTCCTGCCGGCGGGCGAGGTTGGCGGGGTCTTCCAGCTGGGCCATGACGTACTCGGCCACGGACCGGGGCAGCAGGGGCGGCGGCGTGGGGTAGTCCTCGGGGACGAAGGCCGCGTTGCCCGGCAGTGTCTCGTCCCAGCGGTGCACGCGGATCGTGCGCAGGAAGGTGTTGAGGTTGCTGATGTGCGCGTTGTGTGTGCTGCGGCCGCCCATCGCAGCATGGAGATCTGCCAGATAGCGTTCGAGTAAGGCGCGGTCGACCTGGGCGAGTCCGGTCACCCCTGCCGGGAGGAACGCGGAGAACCGGGCGACCATGCGCACTCCCGCGCGTACGGTGCCGGCACCGAGGCCGCCGGACAGCCGCCAGCGTGCCCAACGCTTGGCCAGATCCCGCAGCCAGGACTGGGTGATCTTCTCGAAGGTGATCGTCGATGTGTGCGAGTGGACGATGCCGAGATTGCGCAGCCGCCAGACGGGGCGGGGATATTCCGCTTCCCAGCCGCGACCGTAGACCAGTTCCTCGATGCGCCGGCGGGCGCCAGGAAGGAACCCAGCCCGTGGCCCAGTTGTCGGACGGACCGCGGAAGGTCTTCCAGAAATCTTCCGGCTCGTCGAGAAGGGACCGGACGTGGGCATCGGCGAGGGCGTTGACCAGGCGCTGGGCCCATGCGGGCCTGATCTTCTTGGTGGCTTCGTCATGGCGGCACTGCAGCGCGTACTGCATCTCCAGGCGTAGTTGCACGGGCAGTCTGCGCAGGTCGATGTGCTCGGACCCGCCGGGTCCGCTCTCCTCGTAGGAGGCGCTGAAGTCCTCGCTGTCGGGGCGTCCGAGCGCCTTCCAGCGGCCGTCGTGTCCCGTGCAGAACGCCGAGGTTCCCCTCACCCACAGGTCGCAGTAGCTGATCCGGCAGACCTCGGGCAGCGGTGAGTGCCCGGGGCTCGCGCACCCGGGCCCGGACCGCGGCTCATCTGCCGGCTGTCATCGACCAGGATGACCAGGTCATCGCGATGTCTGACAACGCCCTCGGCGCTGATCGGTCCTATCCTCGAAGGGGGCTGCCGTGGGGTTGTGGGAAGCCGGTGACGAGCATGAGTCTGGGGCCCGCTGAGGGGATTCCGTCAGTGACCGGTGGGCTGGTCGGCGTGGGGAGTGCTGTTGTGTCGGGGGTGTGGGAAACGGGCTTCGCGGGGCGGGAGGAGGAGCTGGAGACGGTGGCCCGCTGTCGTGGGGAGGCCGTTGCCGGGAGGCCGTGGCTGGTGGTGGTCGAGGGGGCCTCGGGGATCGGGAAATCCGCGCTGGTGCGCCGGGCGCTGGCGCCAGGCAAGGATGGGATGCGGGCCTGCTGGGCTGGGTGCGACCGCAGCGAGCAGGACTTGCCTTATGGGGTGGTCGATCGGCTACTGCGTCGCCTGCCGGCAGGTACTTCCGGTGTGCAGGAGCTGGCGGGTTCACTGGCGCCAGCTGCCTCGCCGCTGGCGGTGGGCGCCGATCTGCTGGCGGTGGTGGCCGCCGTGAGCGATGGCGGCCCGCTGGCGGTGGTCGTGGATGATGTCCCGTGGGCGGATGAGCAATCGGTGAAGGCGCTGGGGTTCATGGTGCGCCGCCTGTTCACCGAATCGGTCCTGGTGGTGCTCATCGCCAGGACCGGCGAAGCTGGCTCCGGCGGCACCCCCGCCGGGGGTGGATCGGGCTGGCAGGGCCTGGCCCGGGGCGCTGCGCCGGTGCTTCCGCTGCGTCTGAAGGGCCTGGGCAGGGGCGAGACGGCCCGGATTGTGGCCGGGGCGGGCTTCGGGGGGCTGGGGCGGGCGGCTGTGGACCGGTTGCACGAGTGGACTGCTGGGCATCCGCTGTATCTGCTGTCGCTGCTGGCCGAGGTCACTCCCGAGGCGCTGGCCGACCGCAGCCGCCCGTTGCCGGTGCCCTCCAGTCTGGAGGCGGTCATCCGCAAGAGTCTGGGGCGGCTTCCGCAGGAGTCGCGCCGCTTGGTGGAGGCCCTGGCCGTGCTGGATACCACCGTGCCGCTGGGCATCGCCGCCCAGCTGGCCGACTTGACTGACGCTTCTGGGGCGTTGGGGCCGGCCCTGGCCCTCGGGCTGCTGCGGTGGCAACCGGACAATCCCACCACCCCACTGCGCATTCACCACCCGTTGCAGCGCAACGCCGTCTACCAGGCCCTTTCCCCCACCCGCCGCCGCGCCCTGCACGCCGTCGCTGCCACGCTGGTCGGAGCGGACCAGGCCTGGGCCCACAAGGTGGCCGCCGCTTCCGGCGCTGCCGCCCAGTCTCTGGTTGAGGAGCTCGCCGCGGAAGCCGACCGGCTGGCCGACCATGGCTACCTGGACCGCGCCGCCACCCTGGAGCTGTGGGCAGCAGACCTTTCACCTACCCGCGACGGCCACGAACACCACCTCCTGACCGCCGCCACCCACCTGCTTGTCGGCGAACTGCCGGCCCGTGCCCTTACCTTGCGTGACGCCGTTGAACACTGCGTCCCCACTGCCCGCTGCGATGCGATCCTCGGCCGGCTCGCCTCGGTGAGAGGCGATTTCGACAGCGCCGAGCAGCTGCTCACCCACGCTGTTGCCACTGCCTCCGACGCCCAGACCCACTTGCTCGCCAGCACCTGGCTCGGCTCCAGCTGCATCCTGCAGATTGACGGGGCCGGGGCTGCCGCCGCCTTGCGCCCGGTCGTCGACGCCGTGCCGGCGGGGCCTGCTGCTTGCAGGGCGCGCGGCTCCCTCGCCACGGCGGTCGGGTTCGCCGACGGCCCGCGGGCCGGTCTGGAAGTGATCGCCGAGGCCGGCCTGCCCGAGCACGCCGACTCGGTGCCCAAGCCCGAGAGCAAGTTGCTGTATTTCCGGGGACTTCTGCGGATGCTCGCCGGACAGCTGTCGGCTGGCGCCGAGGATCTGACTACGCTCATCGCCCGCCAGCACGCCGACGCCAACATCCCGGTGTGGCCCTCCGATCATTACGCGCTGGCCCTCGCCCGCTACCTCACCGGACACCCGCAGGATGCCGCCATCAGCGCCGAACAGTCACTGCTAGTCGCCGACACCGCCGCGCAGCCATGGGGCCTGCCCCTGGGCCATGCCGTCGCCGTCCTCGTCCATGCCCTGCAGGGGCGTTGGGAACCAGCGTTGGAACACCTCGGAGCCTGCCGCCGCACCGCAAGAACCTTCCCGGCGTTCTCTTCCTTCTTCCTGATGCTGGCCGAGGCGACGCTGGCCCAGGCCAGGGCGGACCACCGGGCCATGCTCCAGGCGCTCCGACCGCTCGATGACCCGACCACCGTCCCCCCCGGCATGCGCACCAGCTTCCTCGTGTTGTGGGCGCCCCTGCTCATCGAGGCTGTCACCGCCGACCAACAGCCCTTGCCAGAGGACCTGCACCGAGCCGAAGACGCCCTCCACGCCAGCGCTGGCCTCGCCCGCAATACGCCCGCGCTGACCGCGACCTCACATTGGCTGCACGCCCGCCTCGCTGCCGCCCACGGCGACACCACAACCGCCCTGACCCACTACCAGGCCGGAATCAACGCCCCCACACGAGCGGGCGACGACATCCCCCTGCACCGCGCCTTCCTCCACCACGACCTGGCCCGCCACCTCTTGGCCACCGACGGCGACCGTACCCAGGCCACCAACCACCTCCGACTCGCCCACAAGATCTACACCACCCTCGGTGCCACCCCCTACACCCAACGCGCCGCCGACGACCTCACTCGCCTCCACCCCCACACCCACCCCACAGCCACACCCACTCATCTCCCCGCCAATGCCCTCACCGAACGCGAGCACCACGTCGCCCACCTCGCCGCCCAGGGCATGACCAACCAGGAAATCGCCAAGGAGCTCTTCCTCAGCCCCAAAACCATCGAATACCACCTCAGCCACGTCTACACCAAACTCGACCTCACCAGCCGCCGCCAATTGCGCGCCCTCCAATTCACCGCCGCATGACCCCCGAGGCTGAACGGAAAATCGATCTTCGGCAGGGCAGGCGGCAGCATCCGGGCCGTGTGCGGACCGGATGTCGGTGCGGTGGGCGGTCAGTCTGTGGTTGGGGTGAGGGCGACTTGGTGGCCGAGGGCCTGGAGCTGGCGGACGAGATCGCGGGTTTGCGGGCGGGACTGAGGTGGCGGGGAGTTTGAGGGGAACGGAGAAGCTGATCGGCGTGCTCAAAGGCGACAGTGTGTGGCCCCTCGGACGGCTCCCTCACCAGACTGCTATACGGGCTCACAGCCCAAGCACCAAGCGGCGTCGGCGGACAGCCCACGTACCGATTTTCACGCTCGCGAGGCGTCATCCGCAGGTGAACGGAAGACTGCTATATCGAGTCAAGCCGCTTGAGGAAGATCGTTAAGGTATGCTCCGCTATCCCGGTTGGAGCGTTCCAGGATCTTGAGCCTGAACCGCCCGGGTTTGATGGAGACATCGAAGACCCCGGGAGGATGCCGATCATGGCTGCTCCCCGTAGATACCCCGACGAGCTGCGTGAGCGTGCGACGCGTCTGGCGGTCGAGGCCTGCAAGGACCCGCTCGGCCGGGCTGGTGCGATCGAGCGGATCGCCGACCAGCTGGACGCACACCGTGGCCCTGCGCGGTGCCGGGCTACCTCGTGGTGGGGATGCCGTTAGCCGGAGGGGTAGCCGGCGAAGCGTCATAGGGTACGACGGGCCCATTGCCGTTATCGGTGGTCATGGGTGGGCCTTGGTACTCGATGGCGGTGCCCTTGATGCTGCCGACGCGGGTGCCGGTGCCGCCGGCGTGAGAGGTCTTGCTGAAGGCAAACGGGACGAAGCTCGGCCCGGTGAATCCGCCCTTCTCCATGGCGCTAACCATAGATTGCCGGGTCAGGTCAGGCCCGGCTACTTGAAGCGCCTGGACGAAGGTATAGGCAGCGGTCATGCCTGCGACCATGGCTGTGGTGAGCGGCAATGATGTCGCGTACTCGTTGCGGACCTTGGTGAAGAGTTGAATCCAGGGGTTTCTTGTTTCGTTGGGCAGGGGCGCCGCCGCGTCGGTGATGATGCCCTGGATCAGCGAGGTGGCGCTCTGGTCGGGGGTAGCGTCCTGCAGCAGACGCACGAGTGTGGTGGGCTCTCCGCCGCTGCTGGTACTCAGCACCAGCTGGGCACTGTTGCCGAGTTTGAGCTGGGCCTTGCGCAACTGTGCTGTGTACTGCGGGATTCCGAACGCCACAATCACGTCGGCCTTGGCCTGATCAATGGCCGCAACCTGGGGGGTGATGTCGAGGTTGCCGGGCTGGTAGACCTGACGGGAGACAACCGATGCAGCCGGGATTTCCTTGTCCAGTCCCTTGATGCCGTCCTGGCCCAGCTGGTCGTCCTGGGTGAAGTAGGCGACGCGTTTGCCCGGGAAGTTCTTCTTGATGTAGGCGCCGAGGATCTTGCCCTCGCGGACGTAGTCGGTGAGGTAGCCGAAGGTGTAGGGATACTTCTCGGGTGCATCCCAGCAGGTGCAGCCAGATGTCACGAGGAGGTCGGGCACCTTCCGGGCGTTGAGATAGTCCACGACCTTGGTGTGCGTCGGTGTGCCGAGGCCGTTGAAGATGGCGAACACCTTGTCCTGCTCTACGAGCTGGCGGACCACGCTGACAGTTCGGACGGGATCGTAGGCATCGTCACGATACTTGTAGATGATCTTACGTCCGTGCACGCCGCCACGGGCATTGACGTAGTCGAAGTAGGCCTTGGCCGCTGGCGCGACGTCGCCGAATCCCGGAGAAGCCGGCCCCGTCAGCGGCTGATGGCTGCCGATCGTGACGGACGTGTCGGTCACCCCCGTCGAATCGCCGCCCTCGGACGAATCGCTGCTGCAGCCGGCCGCCATAACCACGCATGCTGTCAGCATTGCGACGACACTTGATCGCTTACTCATCGCTTCCCCTTGCTCGGCGAAATGTCATGAGGGAGAGCATCCGGGGCCCCGCGCGGCGGCAAGCCTTGGCAAGTCCTCCCTGGATCCCGGCCGGAAAGATAATGATCATGGTGGTGAGGATTACTCCGAACACCCCATTAGGCAGGTTGTTCTCCACACGGACCGGAAGCTCCAACGCTACGGAGAAATTCGACACCCAGATCGGAACCAGCACCAACAGCAGCGAGCCCCAGATCGCACCCATAAGGCTGCCAAGGCCGCCGATGACGACCGCGGCGATCAACATCAATGACAAGATCAATGTAAACGCTCCTGGCGCAGCAAGCGAGGTCACCCACGCAAGCAGACCTCCCGCCAGACCACCGCAGACAGCTGAGACGACAAAAGCAATCAACCGTACCCGGGCAACGCGAATGCCGCTGAGTGCCGCCGCCGCCTCGTCGTCACGCACTGCCCTCAGTATCCTTCCGTACCGGCTTGCGGATAGATTTGCCAGCAGCCACAAAACAACGGTGGCACTGGCACCAGCAACCCATGCCTGCCACTGCGCCACAGGGATGCTCGTGCCGAACACGGCTGGCAGCGGGCCGATCGGCACCGACAGCCCGTTCTCCGCCTGGAGTACAGGCCGCAGGGGTCCAAGATTGGTCAAGGACGGCAACGCCAATGCCAGCGCAAGTGTCGCCCCCGCCAGGTAGTGTCTCCGCAGTCGCGTACAGACCAGGCCCACCAGCATGCCCACCCCGCCCGCCGTCGCCGCAGAGGTGACCAGGGCCAGAATCAACGAGGACCGCTCGCTGTTGAGCAGCAATGCTGTCGTGTAGGCGCCCACCGCTATGAATGCGCCTTGCCCGGCGGAGATCTGGCCGCTGAGCCCGATGAGAACGGTCAGCCCCGCGGCAGCGCAGAGCATGCAGGTGGCCCGAGTGAGCTCGAACTGCCAGTACGGTGACACTAGAGAGGTCAGGACACCCACGGCTGCCAGGCCCGCAATGGCGAAAACGGTGTGCCGCACAAAGGTCCTTTTCATACCTTTCTCCCGGCTGCGGAACCGAACAGCCCGGCGGGCCGAATTGCGAGTACGGCGATAAGGAATCCGAAAGTGGCGAGCGGGCCGAGGGCCGGGCTGGCGTAACCCGAGATGAGACTCAGTACGCAGCCGAGCACGATACCGCCGACGACGGCACCGACCGGGCTCTCCAGGCCGCCGATGACCGCTGCAGTGAACCCATAGATCAACACCGGGTCGAACTGACTGGGGCCGACGGAAGTGGTTGGGGCCACCAGTACTCCGGCCAGAGCCCCGACCATGGCTGCCAGCGCCCAGCCCAGGGTGAGCATCCGGTTCACCCGAACGCCGAGCAGTTGTGCAATCTCCGGTTCGTAGGCGGTGGCGCGCATACGCAGGCCTACAGCGCTGAAACGGAACATGACCACCAGTGCAGCCAGCGTGGCACAGACCGCGCCTACTGTGAACAAATCGGCTGGTGACAGCAGCAGGCGAGCTCCGCCGATCGTGAAGCCCTGGACGCTGAACGCCGTTGGATACGACCGCAGAGTCGATCCCCAGATCATGCCGGCTACAGCTTCGAGCACGATCAGAAGGCCGAAAGTAAGGATGACGGAGTTGTACAGATGCCTGCCCTCGACCCAGCGGATCAAGAAACGCTCAGCAGCAGCGCCTAAGACAAGCCCGGAAACGAGTGCTGTGATCAGAGAGAGCCAGTAGGACCCGGAATGCTGCAGCACGGTCCACGCAATGAACGTCGTCAGCATCAACATGCTGCCCTGCGCAAAGTTGATGACCTGGGTCGTACGCAAGATCAGCACCACGGCCAGCGCGACAGCCGCGAGCACGAACCCCTCCGTGAGGCCGGCCAGGATCAGATTCAAGAACCTCAGCACTAGAACCCCAGATAGGCACGGCGCAGCCGGTCCATGAGCTGTTCGTCAGCGGCGAGCGTTGCGGCGTCGGCGTCCAGGACTACACGGCCCAGATCGAGCACGACGGATCGGTCGGCGATGGCCAGAGCACTGCGTGCGTTCTGCTCAGCCAGCACCACCGTGTACCCGCTCTCGTCCCGCAGTTGGCGGACGCTGGCCAAGAGCTGAGCAACGACCAGAGGTGCCAGGCCCAGCGACGGTTCGTCCAAGACAAGGGCCCGAGGCCCCCCCATCAAGGCCCGCCCGATCACCAGCATGCGCCTTTCGCCACCGGAGAGAGTCGAGGCGAGGCGGTCCCGGCACTCGACTAGGGCAGGGAACAACGCATAGACACGATCGGCGGTGGCCCGGCGCTCCCTGGACCCACCCGGCGCGATCAGCCCGCCCAGCCGCAGGTTTTCCTCGACGGTGAGTTCCAGAATCACGCCCTGTCCCTCAGGGACGTGCCCCAGCCCAAGGCGGGCGATGTCTTCAGCAGGCCGGCCGCTGATCTCCCGTCCGACGAAGACGATGCTGCCCGCCGTCGGCTTGACCAGACCGCTGATCGTACGCAGCAACGTCGTCTTCCCCGCCCCGTTGGCGCCGAGCACAGCGGTAACTGTGCCCTCCCGGGCGCTTAGCGTCACCTGGTCCAGGGCTCGAACCGCCCCGTAGTCGACCGTGAGGTTACGGATCTCAAGCACTACTGCCGCCGACCCCCTTACCCAGGTACGCCTGAACCACCTCAGCATCGTTACGCACGACGTCCGGCGGGCCATGGGCGATCAACTTCCCGAAGTTGAGCACCGCGACGTTGTCACAGACCCTCATCACGAGGTCCATCCGGTGCTCCACCAGCACCACAGAGGCTTCGAGACTGGGCAGTAGCTCCGCCAGCTCCTGAATCTCCGCACTGGAAAGTCCAGCGGCAGGTTCATCGAGCAACAACAGTTCCGGCTCGGCAACTAGCGCCCGTGCCAGTGCCACCCGCTTACGGATCCCATAGGGCAGCTCGCCCGGCATCCGGTCCGCTGTGTCGCCGATACCAAGAGCTGCAAGCCGCTCCCCGGCCCGCGCCCGCAGGGCTGCCTCGTCACGATCCGCCCGGCGCAGCGCCAAAAGCGCGGAGAGCAGCCCCGCCCGCGCGTGGGCGGTGGCCCCGGCCATCACATTCTCCACCACCGTGAGACCGGGGAAGAGCCCCAGACCCTGCAGGGTCCTGGCGATACCCAGTTCAGCAAGACTGTGGGTCTGGTGCCGAAGCAGGTTCCGTCCCTTCCAGATGACCGAACCGGATTCTGCCCGGACAAATCCACACACCACGTTGAACAGCGTGGTCTTACCCGCCCCGTTAGGGCCAATGACACCCAGAACCTGCCCCGGCAGGATGCTCAGGGAAATCCCATCAAGGACTTTCACTCCATTCAAACGCACAGTCACGCCAGCGAGTTCCAGCAGGGGAGGCGCCATCAGTATCTCCGGCAGCCAAGCGGCGAGGCAGGTTTGGCCGGGTGCAGATTATCAACCCATGCCGTTGATGGATTGCTGCTGGAACTCATCATGCCTTCATATGGCTTAACTCTCCAACCTCATGTGACCGTTGACCGTTATAGTCAATCCGCACCGGCGCAACCGTCCGAAAACGTCAGCGGCGGACATTCTTCCAGCCTACGTCAAGGAGCCACGTCAACCGGGACGACTCGCCCGAGGTTGAACCGTTCCGGGTTCGGCGGAGATGGTATGCCCGGTTCTGATGGAGCCGGGTAGCTGGACAATTGACTTCCAGCAGGTGCTTCACATTGCCGGCTGGGGCGTGGGATGAATCTTCGGATTGTCCGTGTGGGAAGAGTGCGGGGGCGTGTCGGATGTGGTGCCGTCGTACCGGAATCACCGCCATCCGGTGGAGGTCATCTCGCACTGTGTGTGGCGGTACTTCCGAGGGATCTCACCCCACTTCAGACCCCACCGGCCGGTACCGCTTCGAGATGATGGTCCGCCTCACCATCTGGAATCACATCACCAGCGCCACCAGCCTGCCCACCACCGGCTGAGCCACAAGCCGCCGGCCTCCGCCATGCCCTCAGCCGGCCACGCCCCCAACAACGTGACAATGCCGCGACGTTGCCCCATAGACCGCCCAACGAGCGGTCACCACAAAGGGGACCGTCGCAATCGGCAGCCTTGCTGACCAGGTTGAAGAAGCCACGGTCCTGCTCAGATGCCGTGGGCTTCTGTCATTGTCGGTCGGCGAGGATAGCCGGACTTTGTGCTGAACGGTCAGCAGTTTGCAGGATCGCGTAAACCAGTCAGGAACTCACATGTTCGCCAACTCGCCTTCAGGTCAACTCTATTCTGTGGTACGACTCCTGGGCAGAGATGGTGCCCCTCCTCTCCTTCGACGTCGAGATCCGCAAGGTGATCTGTTCGACGAACGCGATGGAGAGTGCGAACGCCCGCATCCGCAAGGCCGTGAGGGCTCGTGGGCACTTCCCCTCGCCGAAACGCCGCATTGAAGTGCGCCTGCATGGCGCTGACGAGCATGGACCCGACCGGCAAGGGCCGACGCCGCTGGACGATGCGCTGGAAAGCACCGCTGAACGCCTTCCGGACCGCCTTCGAAGGCCGACTCACCCCCCTGCCGGCCACTGAACCTCAACAGCCACGATCAGCCGTTGATCGGACAGACCCGGGCGGGCAGCTCGTCCTGGGACCATCCAGCAGCCGCATTTCATTGTGCTGTCACCGAGCGGCCTGCGGCTCCGGCAAAGGAGGTGCGCAACTGGCGGCGGCTGGTGAGGCGAAGTTTGGTGAAGACGTGGCTGAGGTGGTATTCGACTGTCTTCGGGCTGAGGAATAGTTCGCGCGCGATTTCCTGATTGGTCAGACCCCTGGCGGCTAGATGGGCGATGGTCTGTTCGCGCTCGGTCAAGGCGGCGTCGACCTTGAATGCGGCATGCGGGATGCGAGCTTGGTGCGGATGGAGTCGGGCAAGGTCATCGGTGATGTGCAGGGCATACGGTGTTGCACCCAGTGCGGTGCAGACGCCGAGTGCCTCCTGAAGATGGTGTGTCGCCTCAGCGAGCCTTTGCCGACCGCCAAGGGCCTGCAAGTGGTGAGCCAGGTCGCGATGGCAGAAGGCCCGGTGGAGGGGGATGTCGTCCTGGTCCGAGGCGGGAGTGGCCACAGCGGCCCGGTAGTGGGTGAGTGCGTCTGGTGAGTGGCCCAGGGCAGTGGCCAAGCGGCCGCGCAACCAGGCAGATGTGCAGGCGGAGGCTGGTGCGCCGGAGGTGATCTGGTCATAGTCGGCAAGGGCCCGCTCGGCGCGGACCAGATCAGCATGGTCCAGTCCTGGGCTGGCCGTGGCAGCCTCGATGAGCAGCGGTGCCCACAGCACACAGAGGCTGGTTCGAGTGGTCAGTGGGACCCGTGCGGGGTCGTCCACAGCGCGCAGAGCCTGAAGCACGGCCTGATGGTTGGCTGCTGCCTGTGCCAGCACGGCCTGCAGCAGCATTGCGTACATAGAGGTGCGCTCCGGGAAGAGGGGGAAGCGGCGGCAGGCGTCGAGATGCTGCTGCGCGCCATCCCCTTTCCCTTGCTGAGCGAGAGGAAGACCGGCGGCCGCATGCGCTATGGGAAAGGCCCAGGCCACCGCCTGGGTTTCGGCCATGAGGAGTGCTTGTTCGGCGTTGATGGCGGCATCCGCCCACCGGCCGGTGAGGTACTGGGTCAGAGCAAGGATGGCGTGCTCGCCGGGCGGGGAGGGAATCTCGAGGTCAGTGCGTTTGCGCGCGATGAGAGTGGTCAGATCCTCTGTGGCTGCTGCCAGATGGCCTGCCTCTGCCCGGATCATGCCGCGGTAGAGCAGCAAGCTGCTGTCGTGCTGGGGGACTTGCGTGGCCTGGTCGGGCAGCCCGGCCTCGGCCATGCCTCTCAGGGCCGCCAGCGGGCCGTCGGCGTAAGCGGTGGCCTCGGCGAGCAGCCCGACGGCGAGACTGCGAGCAGGGCCGGGGGATATGGCGTTGACGACGGGATGCAAAGTGGCCATGGCTTTAGGGCCGTCCGCCCGCAGGAGCAGAGTCGCCCCCAGCCAGCGACCGGCGAGCAGGCGCAGAGCCGGATCAGTGGCGGTGTCCCGGGCGCGAGTGAGGAGCCTCTCGGCTTCGTGCGGTTCTTCTCCCGCGGTAGCGGCAAGGAAGCCCAGGACGGCATCTCGGCGTGGGCTTGGAGCACACTGGCAGATGGCACCACGCAGGACCTGGGCTCGGCGATACAGGCGCCCGTTTATCAGGCCGATAGCGGCGGCGAGGAGGAAAAGGTCGTGTTGCTCACGGCTCGGTGACATGTCCATTGCCCACAGCTGCAAGGTGGCAGCGCGGCCGAAGCAGCCCTGGGCTGCCTGCCGCTGGGCTTCATCAGCAAGCTCTCTCACAAGATCGGGGTCGCTGCGGGCGGTGGCAGCAACGCGATGGGCCCATGCCATCTCCACACCCACCAACGTGGCGGCGCGCGCGTGCAGGGCCTGCCGACGGCTGGGCCTCATCGCCTCATAGACCGCATCACGCTGCAGGGAGTGATGGATCCGCACCGGGGCGGTAGGCTGCGTGGGCTCCCAGTGGGCCAGGCCGCTGGCCAGCACGGAGGCAAGGGCAACGCTTGGGTCGGAGATCTCGGCGAGGTGCGCGGCGGTGGCCAGTGGGGTGGTGCCATCGAGCACCGCCAGGGCTTCGACCAGGCGGCGCGCGTCCTGCGGCAGCCCGGCCAGGGTCTGGCGGACGAGAGCCTGAAGCGTGGCCGGCAGGGGGAGCGGTTGGGTGAGGTCGGCGATCTCACTGACCGGGATCTGGTTGAATACAGATCGCAGATGCAAGGGGTGACCTGCCGTACGTTGGTGCAGTCGCTCAACAGCAACGCGCCCCAGAGCCTCGCCGCCCGCATCCGCAGCCATTTGCGTGGTCTCGTCCACGGTCAGCCCGGCCAGCTGCACCGGCAGGACGCGCGCCCCGGCTCGGGGCAAGGCACGCCAGTCCGCGCCAGACGCAGTCTGATCGCTGGAATCATGAGAACGGGCAGTAAAGATCACCAGCAGCCGATCGTTAAACAAACGGCGCAGCACGAATCCCAGCGCATTCACTGAGTAATCGTCTGCCCACGGAACATCATCGATCACGATGGCTGTCGGGGTGCGGTCGGCAGCAGCCGCAAGGATCATCAGCAGATCGCCACCGACCGCCAGGGGAGATGCCTTGGGGGTGAGAACCCGCATGAGGTCCCCGGCGCCAGGTATTTCGGAGGGCAGACGGCGGAGGATCTGGTCGATGAGGCCGAACGGAAGGTCCTGCTCCAGAGGATCGCATCCCGCCCAGCACACCCACCACCCATTGGCTCTGCCCACCGCCTGACGCGCCAGAGCGGTTTTCCCGATGCCTGCTTCCCCCTCGATCACCACGGCCCAGGCGTCACCGGCAGCGACCTGGGCGCGGCATCGATCAATCGCGGACAGGAATGTCTCGCGCCCCGAAAATCTGCCGGTCTGCATCTCTTTGGGAGGCTTGCCGTCCCAGGCAGGCCTCCCTTCGCCTCCGGCTGCTGTACGCATTACCACGACCAAGCAATTGGCAGTACAAGCCTATTTCATCATAAAACAGGCACATGCGATCACTCTGGTGCCGAGTTATCCGTGGGCGGTTCGTGAGGTGACGTCCGTTCTGGTTGGAGTGGGATCAAGGACGCTGGTGGAGGTTCTGCCGGCCATCACTTCCTGGCGAGGGTTGCCGGTGTCGGCCTCGGTATGGATCCCGAGTTTGACCAGGCGTTTCAGCCTGGCGTGGGTGCCTTCGACGTTCCTCGGCAGCATTTCGTGGCCGAGGGCCTCTCGACGTCCTTGGCCCGTAGCGGCCCGGTCGCGTGGTTGAAGGCGGCGAGGATGCGGGGTAGTCCGGGTGCTCGGGCAGGTCCGGCGCGACGGCCGGGGAGCCGGTCGGCGAGGCCATGACGTGTGTGAGGTGCTCCAGGTGCATCGCGGCCTCCCACAACCGGGTCTGCAGGTCGTCGATCTGTGCGCGGAGGTCGTGGGCCAGGGCCCGGGCGGAGTCTTCCCGGAGTCCAGGGCGTCGAGCAGGGGCCGGATGTCCACGCTGCCACCGCCATGCCCGCGCGCCAGACGGTGGCGTTCGCGCCGGTGAGGCGTCGGGTCATGACGTGGGTCATCGCCCTGTAGAGGCGGGAGGCGGGAGGCGGGAGGCGGGAGGCGGGAGGCGGGAGGCGGGAGGCGGGAGGCGGAGGGGCGGTGCTCGTGGTCACGGGCCGGGCGCCGGTGCAGTGTCAGGATCCCGTAGGTCTGCTCGACAGCCCAAGTGGGCTCCGTGGCCGTTCCTCGGCTCCGGCGCCCCCACCGGCGCCTCCTGCGGTGAAGTGAAGCGGTGACCGAAACACCGTCCAAGGGTCTGGACGTCATGGCCACACGGGGCAGGTCATCTTCCTCCCCGTCCTTCGCGTCTCGAGCTGCGGAACACGACGCGGACAAGGGCCCTCAGTCCATCCTCGACTCACCCATGAAACCAGCCCGAGACCACCCCTCAACAGTCAACGCGGCAGCAGCTTTTGGGTGACGTAGACCAGGTGACTGGGTTGCGTTCGGCCGCGAAGACACCGAGGTCAACAGCCTCGGCGTGGGTGCTTTGGACGCCTCGCAGCAGTCGGGGATGCCCGGCATATCAGGACAGGTGGTGCACCTCTGGGAGGCCGTACACCGGTGTCGGGATGCCCTCCGCACGTGCCTTCAGCTGCAACGCCAGGTACAGCGAGTAATGCCGCGACTGGTGCAGGTTCCCGCCGTGGAACCACAATCCCGGCTGCTGTGTGGGTTTCCACATGTTGCGTTCCTCGCCCTCCCACGGGCCGGGGTCCTTCGTGGTGTCGGATCCGAGTCCCCACACCTTGCCGACCCGGTCGGCGACGTCCTGGCCGATGAGATCCGCGGCCCAGCCGTTCATCGAGCCGTAGCCTGTGGCGTACACGACCAGGTCGGCGGGCAGTTCCGTCCCGTCTTGCAGTCGTACGGCGGATTCAGTCAGCGCTACGACCTGTCCGTGTGCGAGCTTCACCCGGCCGTCGAGCACGAGGTCTGCGGCGCCGACGTCGATGTAGTAACCCGACCCGCGCCGCAGGTACTTCATGAACAGTCCGGAGTCGTCGTCGCCCCAGTCGTGCTGGAAGCCGGCGGCCTCGAGGCGGTCATAGAACTCCTGGTCGCGTTCCCTGATCGCGGCGTAGACCGGTTGCTGGGCGGTATGCATGATCCGGTATGGCACGGAAGCGAACGTCAGGTCCGCTCTCTCCGTCGTGATCCCCGCCGCAAGCGCGCGTTCCGAGTACAGGTCGCCGAGACCGAGGTCCATCAAGGACTCGGACTTCACGATGTGGGTCGAGCTGCGCTGGACCATCGTCACATCCGCGCCCGTTTCCCACAGCGCACCGCAGATGTCGAAGGCCGAGTTGTTCGAGCCGATGACTACGATCCGCTTACCGCGATATGCGTCAGGGCCGGGGTGGGCGGAGCTGTGGTGCTGCTCGCCGCGGAAGCGGTCCTGCCCGGGCAGGACCGGGATATTCGGCTTGCCGCTCATGCCGGTGGCCAACACGAGCTGCTTCGGCCGCAGAACCAGCTCCTCGCCGTGACGGTCCACGCTCACGTGCCACTCCTGGGCGCCGGAGTCGTATCGGGCGTGCCGACACAGCGTCGAGGGCCAGTAATTCACCTCCATCACCTGCGTGTACATCTCCAGCCAGTCGCCGATCTTGTCCTTCGGCGAGAATACCGGCCAGTTGCGGGGGAACGGCAGGTGGGGCAGGTGGTCGTACCAGACGGGGTCGTGCAGGCACAGCGACTTGTACCGGCCGCGCCACTGGTCGCCGGGACGTGCGTGCCGGTCGATGACCACATGCGGCACCCCGAGCTGACGCAGCCGCGCGCCGAGCGCGATGCCGGCCTGCCCGCCGCCGACCACGAGCACATACGGCTGACGTGTTCTGCCCAGCTCCACCTGTTCCGCCGTGCGTGCCTCGGCCCACGTCACCCGCTCACGGTTGACGCCGTGCTCGACGCCGTTCGGCCGGTTCGCGTCCCTCGGCTCCTCGTGGCCCTTCAGTTCGAACAACGTGGTGAGCAGAGTGAACGCGCCTTCAGGCGTGAGCCGCAGGTGTCCCGTGCCCCGGCCGGCTGCGGTCTCGAACCCGAGCCACGCCTCGGTCACGCCCTCGCTCTCGGTGGGTTCCTCGGTCACGTGGAAGTGGTGCGCGTCGGTCGTCGCCATGGTGGCGCGCAACAGATCCGCCACCCCGTCACGGTTCTCGACCGTGGTGATGTTCCAGGTGAACGCGACCAGGTCACGCCAGAACGACGTGGCGGCAAACAGATCAGCGCCCGCCTCCGCGTCACGGGCGGCGAGCGCCGCCTCGAACGACGAGAGCCACGCATCGACCAGCCGCCGAACGGTGGTCGCGCCGTGCAGTTCACGTGTCTGGGCCATGGCGCCTCCCTGTGCCATCGTCCGTCACCGATGCCCAGGTTCCGGACTACCGAGGCGACGAGTCGACGGGATTCCCATGGTGACGCCCGTCGCGGCGAGTCCGGGCCTTGGCCTCTCGGCCTTGGACTTCAGCGGCATTTCACCCGCCCTCGAATCCGACGGCCCTCTGCGTAGCGTCGCCCGCAGGCACACCCGGCCTCGAGACGGTCTGAAGCGTCGCGGTTTCTACGCGGACCTCATTCGACCATGATGAGAATCGAGGCTGGTTACAGCAACTCTTGTTCCCAACACCTTCTCAAGGCGGAGGCCAGCTCCTCTTGGCGGATCGGTTTCGTTATGTAGTCGTCCATTCCGGCATCCAGGCAACGCTCTCGGTCTCCTTCCATGGCATTGGCCGTCATAGCGATAATCCGAGGACGTGATGCGATGGCGTGGCTGGCCCTGATGCGCCGCGTGGCTTCCAGGCCGTCGAGTTCGGGCATTTGCACATCCATAAAGACGACGTCATACGGCTGACGTTCTACGGCAGCTACTGCTTCCAGGCCGTCCGCTGCCATGTCGGCACGGTAACCGAGCTTTTCAAGCAAAAGGAGGCCAAGTTTTTGGTTCACCTGATTATCTTCGACGAGTAGAATTCTGAGAGGCGGCCCGGAAAATACGGACTTCTTCTGGCGCTGTGATTCGGCGTGAACATCAGAAACCGTATCTCCAAGGATGACGCCCATCAGCGCGTCGAAAAGCTGCGACGGCTTGATCGGCTTGGTCAGAGTAGCTGAAAATTTCATCTTCCTGAGATCTGGGTTTCGCCTCAACGCTGACGAAAAGAGGATCGATGGGATCCCTGTGGCATGAATTTTTTGGATTTCCGTCGCGGAGAGGGATCCTCTTGCCCCACCGGTCGGAGCGTCAAGGACCGCGACATCGAACGTCTCGCCCTCCTGCAGCCACTCGAGAGCTTTCGCCAGCGACTTGGTATCACGTGTCTTGAGGCCCCAAGTCGTGAGCAGGCGCCGCAAGATGCCTCGACTGGCAGAATGGTGCTCGACTATCAACGCACGTTTTCCCTCCAGCGACGATTGGACCTCTGTCAGGTAACTCCTCTCCTTCTCCAATGTTGCCGGCTGGAGGGGGATGGTGAAGTGGAAGACGCTTCCCTGGTCAGGTATGCCATCACTTTCGACCCAGATCTCGCCCCCCATCAGGTTGACCAATCGCCTGCTGATCGCGAGGCCCAGACCGGTGCCACCGTACTTCCGAGTCGTGGACGAATCCAACTGGGAGAAGGACTGGAACAGGCGGTCCACGCGGTCCGACGGTATGCCGATGCCGGTATCGCATACAGCGAAGTGGAGATGACGGCCACGTCGCCCGTCTCGACCGGGGTCCTGATCACTGGCCACAGTGAGAAGGACTCCGCCGGAATCGGTAAACTTCACGGCATTCGAGAGCAGGTTAAGCAGAATCTGGCGCAGTCTTGTCAGATCACCCACGATGCCCGGCGGGACGTTTTTGTCCAGGAAGTAGGCCAGATCTATCTGCTTCTCTTCGGATTTTGTGGCAACCAGGTCAAGTGCGCTCTCGATGCATTGCCGGAGATCGAACGAGTCCAGCTCAAGATCCAGCTTTCCTGATTCAATCTTGGTGTAATCGAGGATGTCATTAATGAGAGTCAACAGCGATTCGGCGCTACCTCGGATGACTTCTGCAAACTCGCGCTGACTCGGCGAAAGATCCGTACCGAGCAAGAGCCCAGTCATGCCAATTATTCCGTTCATTGGCGTACGGATTTCGTGGCTCATGGAAGCCACGAAGGCGGTTTTCGCCTCATTTGCAGCAACGGCCTGTTCACGAGTAGCACGAAGCTCTTGAGTACGCTCCGACACCTCCCGTTCCAGAGTCTTACTGTAGTCGGCAAGCAGTCTCTCGGCCCGCTTTCGTTCGGTGATGTCACGAATTATTCCGTGATAGGTGAGTGGCCTTCCGTCAGCTGCTACCTCAGCCGTGGACGTCAGCAGACAGTCCATCATCACGCCGCTCTTGGTCTCCAGAGTCGCCTCGAAGTCACGGACTGAACCAGCCCGCTCGAGCTCTTCCTGAAACCTCAGCCGCTCCGCTGGGTGGACGTAGTGCTGATCCACCTCAATGGTCAGTATTTCTTCCCGACTGTATCCAAAAAGATCAAGCAGGGCCTGATTGGCATCAAGAAGCTCGCCATTGGACGTGCTGATGAAATGCGCGTCACGTGAGCTCTCGAAAAGCCTGCGATACTTCTGCTCGCTTGCGCTCATCACCTGGTAGGAATGAACATTCTTGATGGCGGAAGTTGCCTGGCCGGCCATATTGGCCAACCCGACGAGTGCGTCGCCTTCTGCCACGATCCGAGTGAAATAGCGAACGCGCTCTTCCCCGTTACCTACGGCAAGCAGTCCGCTGGGGGTATTCGGCTCACCTCCCAAGGGAACAACGACATACTCGCCCATCCCAATTTTGCCCCCCAATGCAGTAAGTGATGCGTCCACGCACGAGGCAGGGCATACAACTTGCTCCCCCCGTGACAGAACCGGTTCGAGCGCCGCTTCAGCAAGCGGGAGCCGGAGCTCGTGGATCCGCTGCCGATCCCTCTTCTCATAATATCCGTCAGCCATGCGGACCGTCAGCTCCGGCTTATCCTGTGACCGGACGAGGATTACACACCGACTAAAATTGAGTTCGTACACGCAGAAATGCATGACGCGTTCAAGAATAGCCTCGATATCGTTCGCCGCGTTGAATCTCCGGCCAAGTTCGTATAGCTGCCGGTAAAGGCGGACCTGATTGTCCAGGCGTTCTTGGGAAGCGCGCAAGCTTACCTCGGTTCGAAGCATGCGCTTCACTTGGTCGCTGAGCTGTCGATTCTGCTCCGCCATGCGCAGCAGCTCCCCAAGGAAGCTTTCCCTTCGCTGCTGGACCATGGCAGACCACCGTCAGGAACAAACGAGCGCGGCGACAACCGAGGTGAATTGATGCACACGGTTTCGCCCCGATACCGGACAGAGCTCGCCATATCCGTAGAATCCGATCCTCGGAACGCTAGGGAGCTGGCTCTGCAGCCGCCTAAAAAGTTGCCGGGTCGGCTCTTCTCGAAGGAAGTGCCGCCCCCGGCCTGCGCATTCAAAATGCATGATAAGGTCGGGCGTCCGATGGCCTAGATCCTCGTTGACCTTCCGAGCGATCTCGTCGGCGCTCGTGAGGAGCAGATCGATATCTCTCCGCATCAGCCGGACGCGCGTTCCCTCGCTGGCGAGAATCGGCAGCCTAATTGCCCCGGTTTCGGCATTCTGTGACAGCGAAACGTAGGGGACATAGCCTTCAACACCATCAGCGCCGACTGCGGGGAATCCGAACGGAAGGCTCAAGATGACCGGCTGCCAGTCCGTCAGCTCATCCGATGACAGGTAATCGCGAAATACCTCTATCGCCGGTTTGCCGTCGATTTCTTTCACCGTCTGACGATCGACGTCGGTGAGGGTAAGGTCCAGTCCGATTGGAACGCAGCCGTGGCCGACCACAGGTACAACCTGGACCGCACCCGAAAGGACAGCCCAGGCTGCCCCATCCTGCGCCACCTTGCCGTCGTAGTACTGATAGCTTTGTTCGTATGTATTGTTATCTGCGGCCGTCCCTCCAAGGACCGGGAGATGACCGACCTCTTCCAGTCCCTCGTCGAACCCGGCCAGCAGCTCGTCTGCAGTGACGGTCATTCCGTCGGGGAATAGGAAGAGCAGGCGATCATCGGCGGTGAGCGGAGCGACCTGATCCGCAAGAGTCCGTCCAGCACTTCCGCAATTTTCTTTGAGGCCGCTCACCAGGCCGTGACGGAACGATACGGAGTCGGACTGTCCGAGTAGCAGCGCAACGGCGAAGTTCGACTCGTCCGGTTCGTCGCCGACAATAATTCCTTCGCCTGAACAGCCCACGAGGGGAATGCGCCCTGCAGCTTCCCATACGCTCTCGACAAGAGCGGCCTGATCATATCCGACCGAGGCGAACAAAAAAGCAAAATCTGGCTCATCGATAGGACCGGTACGGAGTGCCTGGTCGACAACTTCCTGTGCGGCGGCCTCCGGATTGCGCTGACGGCTCATACCGGTGCCAAATATCGTGGACATGGCCTGACTCCTGGAGATCAGGGCGGGAGCCACGATCAGATCTATGGATCCGGGTTAGTCCATGATCCGAAAGTAGTCTGACTTTTAAATAACGTTAGCACGCGGCAGCGGGGTCGGACACTGGTGATCTTTGATTTCGGTTGACGGGTCGGTCATGCCGCACCGTGCACGCCCGGCTACACGGCCACCCAGATCAGCGTCATCAGGCGCGACGCCCTCGTCCGCAGAACAGTCCCACAGCCACAGACAGCAAAGCCGGCCCCGCGCCGGCCTGCATCGCCGCCTCCGCTCGGCCTCCTGCCAACGGCAATCTCGATCCTGAGGTAGGAACAACGCCTGAGGTAGGAACAACGCAGTTCCTTCCCTCGCCCACCCGCGCCTGTGGCCGGTGCGATGCGGCATCCTCCGGAATGTTCCGGAATAGGGACCCATAACAGGCCCAGCGGCACCGGATGCGACAAGCAGTGCGCTACTGCCATTCTTTTTGCGTCTGCCCCTGGCAGGCGGTCTATCTGGTCGGTCGGTAGAATGACAGCCTCACCCTTTCCAGGGGAGGAGTTGGACGGTGTCAGGTGCCGGCGCCCCCTTGAGTACTTCACCGTCGCCTGGTGCTGAACCCCTTCCTGTCCGCCTGGCGGACTCGCGGGCCTGCAAGTGCCGCCAGGGGTTTGGCGACACGGCATCAGCGTGCGCGACTGGCATGGGGGAGAGGCTCGGCCCGTACAGCCCCTCCGTCGGGCGGGCGTCAGCCGGCGCCGGCCACCGATCGCGGGCGGCCCCGCAGCCCCAGGTCCGGCCGAAAGGTGACGACAGACATGCCAGCCGTACAGGTGCTGAATCCGCAGGCCGTGCAGGATCTGGTGGAGACGTTCGATGCCGCCATCGTGCTGGAGCTCATCGAAGCGTTCCTGGAGGATTCGCTCCAGCTGGTCCACCAAATGCAGCAGGGGATTCAGAACAATGACGCAGAGGTAGTGCAGCGGGCTGCCCACACACTGAAGTCACAAAGCAAGACATTCGGCTTGGAGCAACTGGCGCCCCTGTGTCAAAAACTGGAAACGCTCGCCGCAGGAAGCGAATTACCCGACCACGCCTCAGATACTTCCAACGAAGTCCAGGACGCCTACCGGCTTGCGCAGAATGCCCTCAGAGACCTCCGAGAATCTCTCAGGGCCTACTGAGCTTGAACTCGGGTGGTCGTCGTGAGTTATCCGAGACGGAAGTCACCCGGGTGCTGGGTCCGCGACGTAGTAGGTGCTGGTTGCGCTCTTCAGTCCGTGGCCGGAGAGGACACGGCAGATCGGCTTGACGCCGAAGACCTTCTTGAACTCATAGATGAACGCTACGAGCGTTTCGATGGCCGGTCGAGTTCGGCCGCGAAGAAAGTCGACGCCGCCTTCAAGACGTCGTCGGCCGCCGCAGTTTGACGTTCTCGGCCCGCAGACGTTTGATCTCCGAAACCGCACACCCACGAAGCTTGCAAGGATTGAGGGACAGATATGCCATGACACGGATCTCTCAGGGAATCGAGTGGGGCCCCGGTTCTTGTGGAGTCGGGTTGCCGGACAACTGTCCCCGCAGATCAGCGACCGGCCGCGTTTCGGCCGACAGACTTCCTAGGTCAAGACGCATCAATCAGTACGTAAAGAAATTCTTCCTGTCCCTCCAAAACGCCCCAAAATCTGCGATATTCATCGGGCGGGAAAGTTTGACAGCCGGCCGAGCCGGTGCGGTCGGGTAGCCCGGCATGAAATAGGAAGTCATTCACGTCGAGCCCATTCTGCAAATCGGGGTGTACTGAGTCCCGTGCGTCGAAGAATCCATCATGATTAGAGTCGCGGAGCGATGTAATTGCTCCCCGTGAACGCAGGACGTCGCCGAACTTCTTCGACTGGCTTTTATAGTAAGTGTAGACGCCGACCGGGATGCATCCCAAATCTCGACGGCCGTCGCCGTCGACATCGACACCCACAGCAGTCCCATTCCGGCTGGTCCTGGCGTCGCCTACATCTTCATAGAAGGCCGCGGGCTCGGTGTTGCCCTGGAATTCCGCAGCATGCTTCCCTGCCGTGTCGCGCCACAGCACCACGAAGCGATCGTCGTACAGGCCCAGACCGTCATTGGCATGGGTGTTGGTGATAACTCTTATTCCCAAAATGATGCGCCTGCCCTCGGCGAGCTCGCGCTCCGCCCGGGCCGCGCCTCGCCGGACAGCAAGATTTTCGTAGAGGAGGTACTTTTCCGTGGATGTCATTTTCGAAGTGTCCGGCAGCGTCATTTTTTGACCAGACCCCGCTGCGTTGGGAGGCGGAGGTATGAAAGGCGAATGCTGCATGACGTTCTCGCGTTCAGTGACAATGGGGCAAATTAGTGTTTGATGGAAAGTCGGCGGCCAGAAACAGGCGAGGCGTGAGGATGGTGTCGTATATTGTCCTGCCTGGCACACGTGGGACAGACTCCGGCATGCCTAAGATTAGACAAGGAAGCCGGCGCGAAATGACCTTTAGGGAATCAATCGAGGCTCACTCAGCGGTCCCCACACTGGAAGCACCGAGGAATATCCTTACACCGGATGATTAGCCCGATAAGTATCGTAGTAGGCCGCTTGTGCCTGTTCGGCTTCCGCACGGAGCCTTTCCAAAATGGCCACCAACGCCTCAAGCTTCGCGAGGTCGGATCTCACCTGCTTCAGCTTTGTCACGCGTTCCAGGGTCTTGGACTCGTCTTCGGTGCGTGAATAACTGGAAGCAAGAAATATTTCGTCCCGCAGCTTGTAGGTCTCACTGTGAAGCTTGGCCCATTCCTTGGCGGCTTCCTTGTCATCATCCGCTATCTTGTCCAGCTCCTCGTCGTGAGGAGCGGCTCCATCCGCTGCATTTTCGCGATCGATGTCCTGTCGATGAATAGTGTCGTATTTTTGAGTACACCATCCCATGTAAGCCCTGAGTAGTCCGATACCCATGCCTATGGCAGCAATCCCACTTGTCAAAGCCACGGCACCACCCGTGTAGTTTCCGGTAGACACTGCCCCCTGCCACTGCCCGGTAGCCCAAGCTGGGTCCCGACCGCCACTCATTGTGAGATTCTGATCGGGTGGTGCATTTGCAGAAAGCGTGCTCCAGCCCGGAGCCTGAATAAGCATCAGGCCCGCACCACCGAGGGACCCCAGGCCGGTAGTGATAAGGGCCACCGCCCCATATAGTTGTACACGCTCCCCGCTGGTCCGACCGCGGACGCGTGAAATGGACTCCTTTTTCATGGACTTATCGGCTTTTCTACGCAGGTCACTCCGCCGCTTGAGCTTCGCTTGGAGAGTCACCCAAGTGTAATCCTCGATCGAACTGATCTCGACAGGGCTCAAATGCGGGTATTTCTGTTGGATGAAAAGCATTGTGTCGGTGACAAACTGATGATTGGGAATCGGTTGGTACCCTGGCGCAAAAGCGATTGTGCCGTGCATCAATTTCGCATGATTCACCTGCTCCCGGATTGCGTTCATGATGTCTCCCAACGCGTGCGTCTGTTGGGTATCCAGATCCTCCTCCGCACCCTTTTGTGGCTCGTCCCCCCCACCTGTGTTAACAATTTTTCGCCTGGACTTGGGCTTGGGCTTGGGCTTGTGCTTGTATCCGAGATTATCGTTCTCCACGGTCAGTCCCTTTCGTCGACAAGTTGCTCAAACTCGGCAAATCTGGCAACGAGAGCATCATCGATATCCATCTGGGCCAAAAACTGCTCCGCTCCCGCCTCATTGCCATTGCACATTTCCGTCAAGGCCTTCAGCGTGGGATACTCGTCAAGCGTGGGAAGAGCCGGCGCCTGCTGACTCAATACCGCTTCGTCCTGGGGGCCGTCGTCGTACCCCTCCCCGTCGTCCTCAGGCGCGAAGTACAGGGGAATTATGGCGGCTTCCAATTCTTGCGGGTAGACTTTTGCGCTCTCGAGCATACGGAAAAGATTTACAACATCGGGATCCTGGCTTTGTGCCCAATCTGTAGCCATTCCAAGGAATGCCTGAGGCGGAAAGATCACATCACGTAGCGTTGCGTAAATGTCGTCATACAGCTCGGCGCACCATTCTCCTTTGGTTACGTAATCGATCAGCCACATGGCGTACTTTTTGACCAGGTCAGTATCAGTCATTCCTGATGGCTCCCAAAGCGCAGGTACATATAGAATGCCCGCCCGTCAAAGAGCGCGCTCTTTAAGAAACCACCTCACTGCCCTGGCTTCTAGTGCCTATCGGACACTTGATCGGGCACTTATAATGCGTGTAAGGGAAGTGGGGTCACCAACTATGCGTCCACCACACCCGCAGGAGGCATGCGCACACGAAAGGAACAACTGCCCCAGGTTGACTCGGTGGGTCGCGGTCTTGTGGTACTCAGCTTGAACTCGTAGACGCCGAGAGGGCGTGACGGTCCTTGATCCCTGCGGTATGGCAGGTTCATGCGGTATGCGCAGAGGGGCGGGTATACGCCTGCCGAGCAGGAACGACGTGAACAACTGCGGCTGAAGGCCGCTGAGTTATTTGAGCAGGGCGAGAGTTCTGGTGCGGTCGCGGCGGAGTTACGGGTAGCGCCGCGCACTGTGCGGCTGTGGCGTCAGCGGTGGCGCGAGGGCGGGGTGCAGGCCCTGCGTTCCAGGGGACCGGTGTCGCCGGAGCGTCTGTCGGCGCGGCAGTTCGCGCGTCTGGAAGCAGAACTGCGGCGCGGCCCGCCGGCGCACGGATTCGCCGACGACCAGCGGTGGACGCTGAAGCGGATCAAGGCGCTGATCGGGCGGCTGTTCCATGTGGGCTACACGGTGCAGGGCGTGTGGAAGCTGATGCGGCGCCACGGCTGGTCGTGCCAGGTCCCGGTGCGCCGGGCCGTCGAGCGGGACGAGGAGGCCATCGAGGTGTGGAAGCAGGAGGTGTGGCCGCAGGTAAAACCAGTGCGGCGGACCTGGGCGCCTACATCTGCTTCGAGGACGAGGCGGGGCAGGGCCTGAGGCCGCCGAAGGGCCGCACATGGGCCCCGCGCGGGGCACGGCCCGTGGTGAGGGTGCGTGGCAGAGGTTCCGGCCGGGTCAACGTGGCCGGCGCGGTCTGCTTCCGCCCCGGCGAGCGCCCGCACTTCTTCTGCCGGCTGCACGTCTGTCACGGGCGCAAGGGCGAGCCCAAGAGCTTCGCCTGGCACGAGTACCGCGAACTGATCCTCGCCGTTCACCGGCAGCTGCACGCGCCGCTCGTGTGGTGCTGGGACAACCTGAACGTGCACCTGTGTGCACAGATGAAGGAGTTCGCCGACGAACACCAGGAGTGGCTGCGTGTGGTCCAGATGCCCGCGTATGCACCCGAGCTGAACCCCACCGAGGGCGTCTGGTCACTCCTGAAACGCTCCATCGCCAACTTCGTCGCCGCCGACCTGGGCGGCCTCGTCCGCATCGTCAAGCGCAAGCTCAAGAAGATCCAGTACCGGCCCGACCTGATCAACGGCTGCCTCACCGAGACCGGCCTGGTGATCGAACCACCGTGATCCACCAGCCGGCGTCTACGAGTTCAAGCTGAGTAAGCATTCAGAAGGGTGCGGCTGCTGATCCTTAGGGCCGCCCTTGACGATCTGTCAGGGTGGGTATATGAGCGGTATGGGACTCCAAACCCGTCCTCCGCGCATGCTTCTTTGTGATGACGTGATGGTCTGGCTGGCACCTGGGGTGGGCGCAGGGCTTCGGCGTAGTCGCGTGACGTCCGGTTCGTGATGTTCTACCGGCTTGCCGGTGCCCCGGAACGTGACAGGCACGGCTTCCAGGATCATGGAGTTCTCTACGCCCCGTGATCCGAGTGGAAGACCGTGCCTGCCGACGCATCTTCGCTGATCCCCTCTGCCCTTGACCAGCTCCGTGAGCAGCCCGAGGTCGTATCCGCCGAGGTCCCGCGTCTGCTGGAGCAGCTGGCCGGGGTATCCGGCCCGCGAGATCCGCGCGGCGTACGGCACGCTCTGGTCGCCGTCCTCGCGCTGACCGCGTGCGCGGTTCTGGCGGGGGCGACCTCTGTGCCGGCAGTCAGCGAGTGGATCGCCGATGCCCCGCCCGCACATCCTTCAACGCCTCGGCATACGCCTCGGCCCGCTGTTCCCGAAGCGGTTGCTGCCTGCGGAAACGACGGTCCGGCGGCTACTGGCCCGCATCGACGGCGACGCGCTGGACCGGGCGGTCGGACGCCGGCTCGCCGACCGACGCCCGAAGGCGACCGGGCTGCGCGGCCTCGCAGTGGACGGCAAAAGCCTGCGCGGCGCGGCCAAGGCGAAGGGCCGCAAGATCCACCTGCTCGCCGCACTGGAGCACACCACCAGCCTTGGCCCAGCTGGACGTCGGCGAGAAGACGAACGAGATCATGTGCTTCCAGCCGCTGCTGGACACCGTCGCCGACCTCCGGCGCCGTAGTCACCAGCGACGCGATGCACCCCCAGCGCGAGCATGCCGACTACCTCCTCAGCCGGGACGCCCACTACATCGTGATCGTCAAGGGGAACCAGAAGAAGCTGTGCTGACAGCTCAAGTCACTTCCCTGGAAGGCCATCCCGCTCCAGGGACGCACCCGGGGCATCGGCCACGGCCGCTCGGAGATCCGCCGGATCAAGGCCGCCACCGTCAACAGCCTCCTCTTCCCCGGAGCCCGCCAGGCCGTCCAGATCAAGCGCCGGCGCACCGACTTCAAGACCGGCAAGACCGCCGTCAAGACGGTCTACGCCGTCACCAGCCTGACCGCCGAGCAGGCCACCGCGTGCCAGCTCGCCGAACTCGTCCGCGACCACTGGAAGATCGAGGCCCTGCGCCATGTCCGCGACACCACCGTCGCCGAGGACGCCTCCCAGCTACGGACGGGCAACACGCCCCGCGCGATGGCTACCTGGAGCAACCTCGCCATCGGAGCCCTCCGCACGGCCGGAGTGAAGAACATCGCGGCCGGCCTCCGCCGCAACGCCCGCGACCCTCGCCGCCCCCTCGCACTCCGCGGCCTCTGACGATCACAAACCGGACGTCATGCGACTACGCCGAAGCCCTGGGTCATGGAGACCTCGATGCTCAAGACCCTGGCAGGGAAGCACAAGTCGGCCGTCACGAAGATGGCCCGCAGATACAAGGCGAGCATCGACACTCCTGACGGCCGGCGGACCTGGTTCCAGGTCACAGTGCGGCGAGAGAAGGGAGAGAAGCCGCTGGTCGCCCGCTTCGGCGGGATTCCGCTCAAGTGTCAGCGCACCGTCGTCATCATCGACCGCCAGCCCGTCATGGCAACTACCCGGCGAAACGAGCTGATTCACCGTCTCCTTGCCGGGCAGTGCGAGATCTGCGCGGGACACGCTGGGCTACAGGTCTACCATGTCCGCAAACTTGCTGATCTCAACAGGCCAGGACGGCCCGAACGGCCGTCGTGGGTGCACCTGATGGCTATGCGAAAGCGCAAGACCCTCGTGGTCTGCGAACGCTGTCACCAGGACATCCACGCGGGACGGAGTACGGCCTCAGTCCGGAATTGATTACTGGAGAGCCGGGTGCGGGGAAATCTCGCCTGCCCGGTTCGGGAAGGGGCCGCCGGAAAAGGACCTCAACCAGAGGAACCTCGTCGGCGGCCTACTTCACTCTGTGAGAGCCCGGGGGCAAGTCCCCTCGGCTGCTCGGCAGGTGCACGTCGAGGCCCGCAGGCACGGCCATGTCCATGGCGGTCAGTACTTTCTTGACCTCCACTGTCCGGTGGCGGCGGTGGAGGTCACCGACGACGTGTCATCAGCGATGTTGAAGGCGGCGAACAGGCTGGTGATGTCGTGCCGCAGACAGTTGTGGGTGCGCCGTTCTGGCATGCCCGGCAGCACCGGCTGTGACCGGGTCCAGCGCCTGGATCTGTGGGCTTCATCCACGCCTAACATCAGCGCCTTCTCCGGCGGGTTGCGATGGAGGCCGACGACGTCGACGACCTTCTCCACGAACTGCGGGTAGGTGGAGAGGGAGAATGAGTCCTGCAGGTGTGGTTTCTTCCAGATCCGGACGATGGTGGACTTCGACAGTCCGGTGCGGGCGGCCATCGAGGCACGCGCCCAGGGGGTGTCTTTGCCCGGCGCGGACACCAGGGTCGCCACGGTGACGTCCTCGACCTGGTTGAGCAGGGTCGAGGGCAGCGAACCGGTGCGCGGTTCGTCCTGCAGGCCGTCGAGGTGATCGGCAACGAAACGGCCCGCTCTTCGCCCGCCTCGACCAGCGCACCGGTTGGGCCCGTTCGTCCGACTAGGTCCAGATGTCCGACGCTCGTGCGGCCGGGCACGTGCCTCCCAGGCCGCGGCCCCATGGGGACCAGATGCAGGCCCCGTACCCTCCCATCGAGCTCATCGGGGGACACACTCTGTGCAAGTACACGAATCAGGGTGAGGTGAGCGAAGCGGAAGCTCAACACCCAGATCATTCAAGCCGATTCGATACCTGCGAGTTCTTCTCTGACTGCTGCGCCTCCTCACGGCGCCCACGTTTTCCGCAGGGCTTTCACGCTCGGCGCGCGCAGCGCGCGCGTCTGCCCTGCCCGTCCGGTTCGACACGGGGACGCAGGGAAGGTTCACGTTTTCTCGACGGAAGCCCCATACATGCGAAGGAGAGCCGGGCGTGTCGCGGCGGGGCCCGGTTCTGTCCGGTTCCCGCGTTGACCCGCGGCTGATCGGGTCGCGAGTGCATGGAATCCACTGCATGAGCACATCAATGAGTCACGGCTTTCGCCGCAGATCACCGGAGATTTTGCGGTTGAACACTCAACCCCCCACAAAGACCGGCGAGGAGACCCCTCTTCATGGCAACTCACAAGCGCTCGAACCGGATCCGGCTCACCGCCGTCACCGTCGCGGCCGCCGCGGCAGGCGTCACGCTGCTGAACCCGTTCTCCGCCGGCGCCGCGGCGCCCGCCGAGGGCAAGATCTACGGAGCGAACGCCGACGGCGCCGTCGCGGGCAGCTTCATCGTCATGCTCGACCAGCAGGCCGACAAGCAGGAGTTGGCCAACGAGTACGGCGGCACACTGAAGCGCACCTACCGCTCCGCCATCAACGGCTTCTCGGCCGGCGGCCTTTCACAGACCGAGGCCAAGCGCCTGGCCGCCGACCCGGCCGTCGCCAAGGTCGTGCAGAACAAGAAGTTCACCATCAACGCGGAGCAGCAGAACCCGCCCTCATGGGGCCTGGACCGCATCGACCAGGCCGACACCGCCGGAGACAGCAAATACACCTACCCCGACTCCGCCGGCGAGGGCGTCACCGCCTACGTGATCGACACCGGCGTCCGCATCTCGCACAAGGACTTCGAAGGCCGCGCCACGCACGGCTTCGACGCGATCGACAACGACGACAGCGCCGACGACGGCAACGGTCACGGCACCCACGTCGCCGGCACCATAGCCGGTGCCACGTACGGCATCGCCAAGAAGGCGAAGATCGTTGCCGTGAGAGTCCTCGACGACAACGGCTCCGGCACCACGGAGCAGGTCGTCGCCGGCATCGACTGGGTCACCCAGCACCACCAGGGGCCCTCCGTCGCCAACATGAGCCTGGGCGGCGGCGCCGACGAGGCCCTCGATGAGGCCGTTCGCAAGGCCATCGCCGCGGGCGTCACCTTCGCTGTCGCAGCCGGCAACGACTCCGCCGACGCCGGCAAGGGCTCCCCGGCCCGCGTCAAGGAGGCCCTCACCGTCGCCTCGTCCACCAAGGACGACGCCCAGTCCGACTTCTCCAACTTCGGTGAGGTAGTGGACATCTACGCGCCGGGCTCGGACATCACCTCCGCGTGGAACGACAGCGACGAGGGCACCAAGGTCCTCTCCGGCACCTCGATGGCCACCCCCCATGTCGTCGGCGCCGCCGCGGTCTACCTCGCCGGCCACAAGGACGCTACCCCGGCGGACGTCGCCACCGCCCTGACCAAGAGCGCCACCCCCGACAAGATCACCAGCCCAGGCGCGGGCACACCCAACAAGCTCCTGAAGATCACCGAGTAACACCCCCTCGCACCCGCCGCGCCCCGAGGCAGACCACGGCCCGCACGGCGCGGCGGGTGGCACGAGCCGTGGGCCGACCAGGCAAAAACTCGTCGCAGCCCAATCGGCCGCAACTCCAGCTCGTGGGGTCCGCCTTCTCCCGAACAGTCGACGCCCTTGCCCGCCGGGTCCTGAGCGGAGCCCTGGCTATAACCTGCAGTAGGCGAGGTACTTCTTGCCGGGGAGGATGGGGCAGGCGTCGTCGCAGCCTGTGGTGATGGCGTAGTCGGACGCCTGGTCGGCTTCGGTGGTGAGGATCTTCGGTCTGGCCGCGGAGATGTCGATGCCGACCTCGTTCATGGCTTCGACGGCGGCCGGGTTGACCTGGTCGCTGGGGATGGAGTCGGCGGAGCGGACCTGATCCGGTCGCCCGCGAGATGGGAGAGGAATCCGGCGGCCATCACTCCCCGGTCGTCAGGAGGAGGCAATCCTGGCGGTGCGAGCACTGCAGGGTCAGGGTCTGGGGATGCCGTTGGCGGGGGGCTGGGGGGACGTAGCGGTGTGGGGTTGCACGGGGCCGTCTGCGCCGTCGGTGGTCATGGGCTTGCCCTGCAGCACGATGGCATTGCCCTTGATGACGCCGATCTGGGTGCCGGTGTAGCCGGCGTGCGAGGTGCGGTTGTAGCGCAGCGGGGTCACTCCCGGCCCGGGGAAGTCGCCCTTTTTTAGGGTGTCCACGAGTGATTGTCGGGTTAGGTCTCTGCCTGTTTGCTGCAGTACTTGGACGAATAGGTACGCGGTCAGTACGCCGAGCTCGGTGTACCGGCTCAGGGGCTGTGCCGGCAGATAGCGGCTGTGGATCATTCTCACTAGCTGGATCCACTTGTTCGAGGTGTCGGTGAGTGGCGGCAGATAGTTGTCCGTGATGATTCCTTGGATAAGGGGGTTGGCGCCGCTGGACGTGCCGTTGTGGGGGGCGGCGGACTCGAGGAGGTCGGACAGGGTTGTCGGATCGGATCCGGAGTAGTTGACCACCAGCTTCGCGGTGTTGCCGGACTTCTGTTGGGCCAGGCGCAGCAGGACCGTATGACTGGGGACGGAGAAGCTGACGATGACGTCGGCTCTGGCTCTGGCGATCGCCTGCATCTGCTCGGAGACGTCGTTGAAGCCGGGCTGGTAGCTCTCGCGGGCGACCACTGATGAACGCGGGATGACCTTGTCCAGGCCTGCGACGCCGCTCCTGCCCAGATCGTCGTCCTGGTAGAAGTAGGCCACCTTCTTTCCGGGGAAGGTCTTGTTGACGTGGTCGCCGAGAATCTTGCCCTCCCTGGTGTAATCCGTCTGCAGGGCAAAGGTGTAGGGAAGTTTTTTCGGATTGTTCCAGCAGGGGCAGCCGGAGGCCGGGAACAGGTCAGGGACGTTCTCGGCATTGAGATAGTCGACGACTGCCCGGTGGGTAGCGGTACCCAACCCTGAGAAGAGGGCGAATATCTTGTCCTGTTCCACCAGCCTGCGCACCACCTGGGTGGCGTTGTCCGGGCTGTAGGCGTCGTCCCGGTAATTGAAGTAGATCTTGCGGCCGTGGATGCCCCCGTTGGCGTTGACATAGTCAAAATATGCCCTGGCTGCCGGTGCGAAGTGGCTGAAGCCGGCAGACGCCGGCCCGGTCAGCGGCTGATGGCTGCCGATCGTGATCGCGGTGTCGGTGATGCCGGGTGCGGAGTCCTCGTTGCTGACCTCTGCCGGAGAACTGCAGCCCGCGACGACGAGGAGGAGGGCCGCCAGGGCAGCCAGGCCTGGGATGCGTAGAAGCCTGTTCATGCGATCTCCACGGCTTATGTCAGCCGACGCGAGCGTCGTCCAGCCGGGCCAGCTGGGCTCGCGGCCGCCGCTGCCCTCGTGGCCGTGGCGTGCAATCCCGTGCGAACAGCTGCAGTCACGCTCACACCATTACCGTCCTCCCCCCGCACAGCAACCGCAAATCGCCCCCAACGTCGCATCCGCGTCAGGCCCTGCCCGCCGGGCGAGTCAGGGTCGGTTTGGCATGCTCAAGAAAGCTGAGCCAGGCGGCAGCAGCGAGGTCGGCACATGTCCCGGCCAGGTCACACGTCGGCCCGCCGGCGGCGCAGACAATCCGACGCCGTCTCGTCCACACCAAGATCATCTCATCCCTGACCAGGAGTTACGGGACAAGCCTTAGTCTGCGTACCACCTTCATGGTGTTGTTCGGACGGTAGGCGTCGTCCCGGTACGTGAAGATGATCTTTCGGCCGTGGACACCGCCGTTCGCGTTGACATGGTCGAAGTACGCCTTGGCCGCAGGCGCTACACGGCCGAAGCCGGGGGCCACCGGGCCGGTCAACGGTTGGTGGCTGCCGATCGTGACGGTCGTGTCGGTTACTCCCGGTGTCGCGGACTCGTCGCTGGGACGGCTGCACGCCGCCGCGGCGACGAGTAGGAATGCCAGTGCGCAGGCGAGCCACGAACGCCTTGCCATGATGCCTCTCCTCGGCAGATGCTCGGCAGCCGGTGGGCCTGACAACACCACCGTGCTCCCACACAACGGGCCGGGCAAGTTCTGACGTCCTGCGACGTGACGGACTGTTTCAGGCTGCCGGTGCCGGCATCGGTCACGGTGATGGTCACGGGCTGGTTGTCTGCCTCGGCCGTCGGCGTGAGTGAACCACCCAGCAGCCCTTTCGTTGCACGGATGCCTGGCGATGACGGTCCGGATCCGGCAACTCCTCCAACAAGGGTGCCAGTTCGTGGTGGCCACATATTCGTCGATCCTGCTGGCCATGCCCGGCGCACGGATCCTGCAGATCGAAAGGGGCGGCACCATCGAGCAGGTGGAATATGAGCAGGCCGAACCTGTCGCTTTGACCGGCGCGTTCGTCAACCGCCCTGACCGCTTCCTGGACCGCATGTTCGCCGAGGATGCGTAGACCAGCCACTTCGACGGCGCTCCCTGCCCGGACAGGGCCCAAGTTCGCCGCTGGAGGTGAGCCGGACCTGCTGGATGAACCTGCCGTGAGCGAGGGGTCAACGGGCAGTCGGCGATCAGGAGTTCCTGGCTTCGAGTTCTCCGTGAATGAGCATGGTGATGATCGCTTCGAGGTCACGGGCTATGGGATCGCTATCGGGTCGCTCACCGCCGCCGGGCAACGGGTCGATGTGATCGCGGACAACCATAAGCAGTGAAATGATCATCTCGGCGTCGATCGTCCGCATCTGGCCTTTCAGCGCCATGCTGTCGATGGAGCTGGCCAGGAGGAGGATCGCTTCAAGAGCATTGGACGTGCTGACTACGTGCCTGCGGCTTGCCTCAGGCAGGGGCTTTTGCTGGGCTGAGGCGGCTACGAGTGCGCGTGCCACCTTGCGTAGCCGGTTCTGAGGTGATGAGGCCAGGCCACCTCCGAAATGGTCATTTTCCATTGCGCGCCTCGGCCCCAGCTGCATCGGCAATCTCCATGCTCAGGCTCGAAGTCATTTCTTTCCCCTCCATCAGGAGAGTCACTTGCGTGCGCGACATCCTGCTCCAGTAGATGCCCCCAGTTCGCCGATCCGGCTCTCCGCGTCTCCTTGCACTGAAAATACCGTCTCAGCCACCTCCGGAGACATTTCTGCCCCCCGGACCTTCAAATCTCCACGTCCATGACACGGGCTCATGCTTCCAAAAAGATCAGCTGCGTCCCGGCGCCTCACCTCTCCCAGCACACCACACCGCGCAGCTGCTGCAACCCGAAGGTCAGTCGTGCCCCTGTACCCAGCCGTTCCCTCACACCACGCTGGCTTTGTGACACTTGTATTCGTCAGAACCGATCCAAGCCAGGGCCGAGCTGGTTGAGGATGAAGCCACCGGCAGAGCTCGGCGAGGAAGGCGAGCAATGCTCAGATCATGTGGACGCCATCGTGCTTTGAGACACCTTCACTGTAATGAGGTTAACCCGCCTGCTGCTCCTCAGGCCAAGAGAAAAGAAAGTACTCTTTCGCGAGTCGATCCAGCGGTATGAAATCGATAATTCCGCATGCCGTCAAGACCTTCACACAGTGCCCGGATGTGTCGTCGTGAAGCTTCTCCACTATGGAGATGCGTTCTTTCTCATCCCTGTCGTGGGGTGCATACGATTCCCAAACCTGCCCTGCAGCGGCCAGAACGTACACGTCACTGAAGGCGTAGGCTGTGCATGCCACAGCGAGGGCTGCCCTATCCGGGAGGCCGTCTTCCTGCAGGAGACGTCGCCTGTACTCGTTCACCAGCTCTGCGGCACGGTACGGGCCAACGATTGCGTCAATGCTGTACAGCATCACAAACATCTGTCTGCACTGCGCTGCCCTCTCTCGGTCCTTAGGAGTTGTCATCCTGCTAGCCACCGAAGCAGGGTTGGTTTTCCATGATCCGGTATGGCGGCCTTGCGCTGTAGGGCTGGCAAGGCAGCTATCCCCACCCATCACGTTGCCTCTTTGGCCGCCCGAAGGAGATGGGTGCAGTCGACTCCTAGGTATTCACTTAAGGAGCGTCAGCGCCCGGTGGTGACCGTTTCAGTCATTCCGGTTCAATGGATACTCGGCACGGAGAAGTAAATGTCAGAAGTAGTAACTGGTACGGTCAAGTGGTTTAACAGCGAAAAGGGCTTCGGGTTCATTGCGCCGGATGCCAAGGGTCCCGATGTTTTCGTTCACTACAGCGCCATCAACGGGCACGGTTACAAGAGCCTCGCTGAGGCGGACCGGGTGAGCTACGAGCGCAAGCAGGGCGACAAGGGGCCGCAGGCCGTGAACGTGACTGTCCTGCCCGTAAAGCCGAGGCTCTAAATACGGCAGCTGCAGATAGCTCTGCCTGTGCTCATCGTGGCTGGCCTCGATCCTTCAGCGAGGTTCGAGCCAGGGCTGATGTGTTCTCAGCTGGCGAGATGAGCTGATCGCCTGTGTACGGGCCGCTGCGTGCGGTTCGCCCGGTTCGGCAACGAGAGACGCGACCCCTGATGATCAAGGTTGTCGAAGCCTTTGATCACGAACAGGGGTCGCGTTCGCGTGCCATCTTTCCTGATCGGTGTCCTGCAGCCACTGCGAGGACATCGACTCTGCCTGCCCGGATCCGCAGCAGTTCACCTCCCTGGCCGAAGTGCTGGGGCGGATACCCGATCCCCGCCGGGTCCGGGGCCGCCGCTACCGCCTGGGCTCCCTGCTTGGGCTGTGCCTGGTCGCCGTCCTCGGCGGAGCCACGTCCCTGGCCGCCATCGCCCGCTTCGCCGCCGATACCGACTACGGCCTGCGCGAACAACTCGGGCTGACCTCCAGCACGCCGAACGCCTCCACACCGGGACGCCTCCCCGGCCCTGAACGGCGACGCCCTGGCCGGCCTGGCCGTCGACGGCACGGCCGTGCGCGGATCCCGCGCCGACGGCACGGCCGTCCACCTGCTCACCGCCGCGTTCCACGCCTGCCAGACCGTGATCGCCCAGCGCCGGATCACCGCGAAGAGCAACGACATACCCGCCCTCGCCCCACTGCTGGACCGGATCGACCTGCGCGGCGCCGTCGTCACCGCCGATGCGATGCACACCCAGCGCGCCCACGCCGAGCACGTCATGGCCGCCGGCGGCCACTACGTCCTGGTGGTCAACGGGAACCAGAAGAAGCTCCGCAAGCAGCTGCAGCGCCTGCCCTGGAAGCAGATTCCCCTGCAGGCCCGCACCACCGGTGCCGGGCACGGCCGCCGCGAGGTCCGCCGTCTGAAGGTCTGCACCGTCCGTCCCGGCCTACTCTTCCCGCACGCCGTCCAGGCCATGGAGGTCAAGCGCCGCCGCACCCACCGCAAGACCGGCAAGGCCGAAACGAAGACCGTCCACGCCATCACCAGCCTCCCGCCCGAACAGGCCAGCCCGACACAACTCGCCGAACTCGTCCAGAATCACTGGTCAGTTGAGGCCCTGCACCACGGCAGAGACGTGACGTTCGGCCAGGACGCCTCGCGCATACGCACCGGCTCCGCACCCCGCGCCATGGCCACCCTGCACAACCTGGCCATCGGACTCATGCGCCAAGCAGGCTGGACCAACATCGCCGCCACAGCCGATCACTACCGGTCACGCCCCCAGCACGCAACAGCCATGCCCCGACTCACAACCTGAGAACGCATCGCCCTTGAGGTTCGAGCTCTGATCGACTCGGCGGTTCGCCTGTAATGTTCTCGTGTCCGTCGAGGTGGGCCGTCGAGTGACGCTGCGGGCGCGCCGGGTTCCACGGGCCCGGAATGTTGCGGGTGTCTTCCGTTCTGGTCTTCGTCGGGGCTGGTGCCGGTCGTCAGGCGACAGCACCGACGGATTCCGCCAACGAGTAATCGAAACGGAATGGGGGCGGTGCCATGATCGCGGATCTGTGCACGACAGTCTGGCTGGCACGCACGACAGCCTCGACGCCCTGATCGGTGCAGCAAAGTTTGCCGAACGAGAGGGTCGCCCCGGCTGCTGGCTGACAGACCCGCCCGGTGACGGCAACCTGTCGGGCTCGGGATCTGCGTCACCCTCGCCCTGCCTTCGACGCGCTGCACTCGGTCAAGGCGAACGTCTCCTGGCTGGTCGAGACCAAGAAGGCCCACTCCATCGCCGTGATCAAGACCAACCAGCCGACCGCCCACAGCCAGCTCGCGGCCCTGCCCCGGCGGGACATCGCCGTCCAGCACCACCGCCTCCGCCTGCGGACACGGCAGGCGCGAGTCCCGCTCGATCAAGACCTGCGCCGTCGCGGACGGACTCGACGGAATCGCCTTTCCCCGCGCACGCCTGGCCATCGGCGTCCACCGCCGCCGCAAGCCCACCGGCCGGCGTGAGCCGTGAGAGTGTCTACGCCGTCACCAGCCTCGACGCCCACCAAGCCGGCCCCTCCGACCTGGCCACTGCGATGCGCGGGCACTGGGGAGTGGAGAACTCCTCGCACCACAGAGCCCTGGCCGGGCCAGAGCTCAAGCGTCCCGTCCATGAAGATGCAATTCCGGCCCGTTTCTACCTCGTTTCGGCATCGCTCTGGTCTGGAAGAGGCCGCGGCGCGAGACCGAGTGCCGTGGATGTATGAGGAGACGACTCCCGCTTCGATGCGGGCCCGTGGACTATGCCGTGCGGCAGATTTCATTGCCGAGTCAGACGGAGAGAGCGACGCTGAACTCACCCACGAACAATGACCAATCGAACATTTCGGAAAATTTTAATGCACAAATAAATTTAAATATCCCGGCTTGAAATCATCTATGGTGGCAGATTAGTCGATAGGGTTGCGGCAGGTGCAGAAGAAACCTGAAAGGAAAACGTGATGCGTCGGATCATCGCTGGGGCCGCAGTCGCAGCGGCAGTCATTTTCGGTTCAGCCGTACCGGCCGTGGCGGCACCCCCGGTCGGTCTCGAATCTTCTGATCGGACTTTCACCGCCTATGCGGGAGACCCCTATACTGCCCTCATTGGGGCCCGGAAAATGATGAATGATTACGGGTCTGAAATTAGTGGAGGCTGTGAAGAAATCGAGAGTAAGGACGCGTGGATGAAGCGCCCTGGAATTGTACCCAACACCTGGATCTATACAGGGGTCGCCACTGTGAAAGCCCAGTGCTGGGAGTAACCTCTTCCTGGCTCCTGGTGTGACGGTCCGCCGAGCCATCCGGCAGACTGTACCGAGTCTCAGCTTTCCAGATGTTTCTGTCTGGAGGTCCGTGTCGGTGTCACCCCTGCGTGGGTTGTGCTTCGGTGTCCTGACGGCGGTCTCCCGTTTCCTTTGCCGCTGGTGCGGCAGGCTCGCGCCATCTGCCCGTCCGCCCCGGCCGGTGTTTGGGCCGGGGTGTTGGCGACGGGTCTCACGGTCGGCTCCACGGGGTTTCGACACGCGGGGCGTGTCCTGGTCTCCGGCCACTCCGGTACCTGTCGTGCGGGCCGCCGCGAGGGCGGCCAGGTTGCGGGCTGCGTTCTCGTCCCGGTCGATGGCCAGGGCGGCTTCAGGTTCCCGGTAGGAGTGGGCTGTCGGTGATGCCCCAGATCCAGATGGCGTGTTCGGGTGCGTCCCGGATCGCTCGGGTGGTCTTGGCGATGTTGTCCGCTCCCAGCAGCCGCAGCCTGCCGATGGCCAGATTCCGCAAGGCCGCCATCGCTCGCGGCGCGCTGCCGGTGTGGACGGTGGAGGCGTCCTCGACGAACACCACATCTCTGACATGGTGGCTGGAATTCTCGATTCCCCAGTGCCCGCGGACGTATCCGCCCAGGTCAGCAGGGCTGGCCTGGTGGGTATCGAGGCTGGTGACGGCGTAGACCGTCTCCCGGGTCTGCCGCTTGCCGCTGTCCCGGCGGCGCCCGTGGATACACAAGGCCAGCCGTGCTTCCGGAAAAGCGATCCCGCCCAGGTTCGCCGCGATAGCCATCGCCTCGACCGAGCGGGACTCCCGCCGCCCGTGCCCGTCCCGGAGACGGTGTGCGCTATCGGCACCTGCTCCCATGGCAGGGCTTTGACCTGGGCGGACGCGGTCGGCTGGTTTCCTTTGATCACGGCGATGCAGTGGGCTTTCTTCTCCTCCACCAGCCAGCGCACCTGGTCCTTGACACTGTGCAGGGCGTCGAAGGTGACCACGGCACCGGCCAGATCGAGGGTTCCAGCAGCGGCCGTCTCGTTGGTCTTGGCCCCCACCTCCCGCTGGGCCAGGGTGACGGTGGGGGCGTGGGTGACGGCGGACAACAGGGGCCGGTGGCGCTGCTGTCGGTGCGCGGAGCCGGACAGCGCCTTGCCGTCCACCGCGATCGCCGGCCGCGGCACCGAGCCGGTGCCGCCGACATCGGTGTGGTCGTGTTCGGCCAGGTAGGCGCCGATCACGGCGTCCAGGGCATCGCCGTCGAGGGCGGCCAGGAGCCGGGTGAGGGTGGCATGGGATGGGGCGCGTCGACGTCCGGGCAGGTGGCGGCGGATGCCGAGCTGTTCCAGCACCGTGGTGCTGGCGCGCTGTCCCCACTCGGTGATCTCAGTGATGGTCCGGGCGCCGGAGACGACTGCGCAGGCGCAGATCAGCAGCAAGCCGGCCAGGGGATACCACCGCCCGCGACGCGAACGGGGGTCGGGGAGGCGCTGGAGGTGGGTGCGCAGACGGCCGGTGTCGCACTGGTGAAAGGGGGCCCAGTTTCGCCAGGACGGCAGGGATCGTGGAGGACGGAGCGGCAGGCACGGGACCTCGATGTGATCAGCAGGCGTAGACACCCTGATGATCACCGGTCTCGTGCCTATGCTGTTGCCCCGTCAACTCCCACCCCACGCGGACGATCCACTCGATCCCGGAACTTGCAACCGCCCTGGTCGATGACCAGGCTGCAGAGATCGCAGGTGAAGACTCGGACGTGCAGCGGCAGTTTGGCTTTCGTCGCGCCGCAGTCCGAGCAGGTTTTGAGCTGGGGTACCAGCGGTCGGCCACGATGGTGGGACACGCGTTGCGTCGGCCCTTGTAGAGCAGTTGGCAGCGGACCTTTTCCGAACCCGGCATCGGCGACGTGGCGGGCGAGCCGCCGGTTGCGGAGCATTCCGGCGGCGTTGAGGTCTTCGACCACGACCGTGCCGTACTAGTGACGGCGTGTCAGTCCGGCAGGGTGTCGGTCCACCGCAAGTACTCAGCTTGAACTCGTAGACGCCGAGAGGGCGTGACGGTCCTTGATCCCTGCGGTATGGCAGGTTCATGCGGTATGCGCAGAGGGGCGGGTATACGCCTGCCGAGCAGGAACGACGTGAACAACTGCGGCTGAAGGCCGCTGAGTTATTTGAGCAGGGCGAGAGTTCTGGTGCGGTCGCGGCGGAGTTACGGGTAGCGCCGCGCACTGTGCGGCTGTGGCGTCAGCGGTGGCGCGAGGGCGGGGTGCAGGCCCTGCGTTCCAGGGGACCGGTGTCGCCGGAGCGTCTGTCGGCGCGGCAGTTCGCGCGTCTGGAAGCAGAACTGCGGCGCGGCCCGCCGGCGCACGGATTCGCCGACGACCAGCGGTGGACGCTGAAGCGGATCAAGGCGCTGATCGGGCGGCTGTTCCATGTGGGCTACACGGTGCAGGGCGTGTGGAAGCTGATGCGGCGCCACGGCTGGTCGTGCCAGGTCCCGGTGCGCCGGGCCGTCGAGCGGGACGAGGAGGCCATCGAGGTGTGGAAGCAGGAGGTGTGGCCGCAGGTAAAACCAGTGCGGCGGACCTGGGCGCCTACATCTGCTTCGAGGACGAGGCGGGGCAGGGCCTGAGGCCGCCGAAGGGCCGCACATGGGCCCCGCGCGGGGCACGGCCCGTGGTGAGGGTGCGTGGCAGAGGTTCCGGCCGGGTCAACGTGGCCGGCGCGGTCTGCTTCCGCCCCGGCGAGCGCCCGCACTTCTTCTACCGGCTGCACGTCTGTCACGGGCGCAAGGGCGAGCCCAAGAGCTTCGCCTGGCACGAGTACCGCGAACTGATCCTCGCCGTTCACCAGCAGCTGCACGCGCCGCTCGTGTGGTGCTGGGACAACCTGAACGTGCACCTGTGTGCACAGATGAAGGAGTTCGCCGACGAACACCAGGAGTGGCTGCGTGTGGTCCAGATGCCCGCGTATGCACCCGAGCTGAACCCCACCGAGGGCGTCTGGTCACTCCTGAAACGCTCCATCGCCAACTTCGTCGCCGCCGGCCTGGGCGGCCTCGTCCGCATCGTCAAGCGCAAGCTCAAGAAGATCCAGTACCGGCCCGACCTGATCAACGGCTGCCTCACCGAGACCGGCCTGGTGATCGAACCACCGTGATCCACCAGCTGGCGTCTACGAGTTCAACCCCGGCTCTTCAGCGGAATTGGTCGATCTGACGCCCTGACGGCAGAAAGGTGCCGCCGACCTGCAAGGATGCGAGTGTCTAGATCGAATCCGGCGCAGGAGTCAGGGCACCTTTCTGGTGAGTGAGCGTACAGGGTGGGACCGCGGTCTGTCTGTGACGGCCGACGGGAAAGGGCTGGTCGGGCATGCCGGGGCAGTGCTGTTGCGCAGGCTCGCCGACCGCGTGGGCCTGACCGACGCACTGGCGGGAGTGCTTCCATCGGGCACGACCTCGTCGTGGCGGGACCGGGCCACCGCGCTCGTCGGCCTCGTCGTCGCGATCACGCTCGGCGCCACGAATCTGCTGGAGGCCGAGCAACTCCAGCTCCACCACGGCCCGCTGTTCGGACCGGCAGTGTCGGACTCCACGCTGCACCGGCTGCTGTCCACGACGGACGAGACGACGCGCGCGCAGATCGCGAAGGTACGACAGCGGGTGCGTCGCCACGTCTGGACGCTGCTGCACCTGCGGCCCGGCGGCTTCCCGTATCTGACCGTCGCGGGGCGGCATCTGAAGGGCTGGATCGTGCTCGACATGGACGCCACGGTCATCACCGCGGCCTCCAGGAAACAGGGCGCCGCCGGCACGTTCAAGGGCACCTTCGGCTTCCACCCGTTGGCCGCGTGGCTGGCCAACACCGACGAGTGCCTGGCGATGGAGCTGAGGGAGGGCAACGCCGGCGCGAACACCGTCGCCGATCACCTGCGGGTGCTGGATGCCGCGCTCGCGCAGATACCCCGCTCCTCCCAGGCCAAGATCCTGGTGCGGGTCGACGGCGCCGGTGCCACGCACGGCCTGCTCAAGCGCCTTCAGGCGCTGAACACCACGCGGCGCACGGTCCGCTACACCGTCGGCTGGACGATCACGCCCGAGGACGAACGCGCCATCGCCCGCCTCCCCGAAGCCGCCTGGGAAACCTCCCTGCGACAGGACGGCGAGGTCCAAGAGGGCTACTTCGTCGCCGAGTTGACCGGGTTGAACACTCGTGAGGGCTGGCCCAAGGGCATGCGGCTGATCGTCCGCCGCGTCAAGCCCTCCCGCCGGCACCTGGGGAAGCTGACGGCGTTTGAGCAGAAGACCGGCTGGCGCTACTCGATCACTGCAACGAACATCCGGCACATGGGTCACATCGCCGGCACCCACCAAGTGCAGTTCCTCGACGTCCTCCACCGCGATCACGCCGAGGTCGAAGACCGCGTGCGCACCAACAAGGCGATGGGACTGGCGAACCTGCCGTCCAAGTCCTGGGAAACGAACGCGAGCTGGATGCTCACCGCGAACCTCGCCGCCGATCTCGACGCCTGGATGCGGCTGCTGGCCCTCCACGACCAAGCGGACCTCGCCGACGCCGAGCCGGACACGATCCGCTTCCGCCTCTACCACCTGCCCGCCCGCCTCGCCCACCACGCACGCCGCCGCCACCTGCGCATCGAACGGACCTGGCCCTGGGCCGAGACATTCACGACCAGCTGGAAGCGGATCAACAACCTGACGGTCGCCACCTGACGACCAGCCCCTTGCCCCAACGCACACCGAGAGGAGGAAGGCCAGCAGCCTCCGGGTCCGTGGAACCCGGCGCACCCCGCAGCGAGACGCGACGGCCCACCCTCACACGGCGAGGGACATTACGGGCGAACCACCAGGCCACTCAACGACCAAACCCCACCGAAGAATCGAGGTCAAGCTGAGTATCCAGGATCAATACCCACGTTGCTGGACACGACTCGCGCCCAGCGTTGCCCCGCTCGGAGGAATAGACCAATCACTTTTGCTCTTCCCTCTTGGTAATTGCTGGAGGGGGCAGGGTCGTGGGGCAGGCTCCGCCGTCCTGTCTTCGTCCGGCCCGATTCACTGCTGTTGGCGTCAGACATCGGCCGAAGGAATCGCAGTTGAGACGCTTTTGAAGACTGTTCAGGCACCTGCAAGCGCTCCGGTAATCGGCATCGGGGTGTTCCATTGCAATTCCCCACTTCGAGGAGACGGGTAAACCGAAGGTAGAGGCGATGAGGCTGTTTACGCAGGGCCTATCGGGATCCCGAAAGGGCACCGCTGGAATACCACCAGGGCGATTGCAAAGATCGCGACATAGGAGCGGGCGCCGAACCGGAAGAAGCTGCGCTGCCGGCTCAAATCCCTTCTCTGGAAGGACATCCCGCTTCAGTGACGCACCCGGGGCATCGGCCACGGCCATTCAGGGATCCGCCGGATCAAGGTCGCCACCGTGAACAGCCCCCGGGGGCCCGGCGGGCCGTCCAGATCAAGCGCCGGCGCACCGACCTCAAGACCGGCAAGACCGCCGTCAAGACGGTCTACGCCGTCACCAACCTGACCACCGAGCAGGCCACCGCGTCCCAGGTCGCCGAACTCGTCCGCGACCACTGGAAGATCGGATGGCGTCCCTTGTTGTGGTGTAGCCGATCAAGGTGCGGGCGTGCGCGGGCGGGTGCTCGGGGCGCACTTCTGTTGGTGCCTGCCGCTCCCTGACGCGAGGCGGGCCATCACGTAACTCTCCTTGGTGAACGCCCAGTTCAACCATGAGGAGTACGCGATGGCCCTGTCCCAGTCTGACCTGATACGGCTGCTGGAGTCACTACGCTCGTCTGATGGAATCGAGCTTGTCCGCAGTGTGGCCGAGCGGATGCTGCAGGAACTGATCGAGGCCGAGGTGAGCGCGCACATCGGTGCCGGCTGGAACGAGCACACCGCATCACGGACGGCCTTACGCAACGGCCACCGGGACAAGACCCTGACCACGCCAGCCGGCGACCTGGACCTGGAGATTCCCAAGCTCCGGACCGGCAGCTTCTTCCCCAGCCTGCTGGAACGCCGGCGGCGTATAGATCAGGCTCTGTATGCCGTGATCATGGAGGCCTACGTTCACGGGGTCTCCACCCGCTCGGTCGATGACCTGGTCAAGGCCCTGGGCGGGGACAGCGGGATGAGGCGCCCCGATGTTTCCGGACAGCAATCCAGCGCGCCTTCGGTGCGCGATGCAGGATGAAAGGGCTCAGTGAGCGCAACCGGGGCTGGCTGGGGCGGTGCCCGCACGGCCGCGATCCCCAGGTCGAGCTGATGACGCTGGTCGAAACGGGCACCCGGGCCGTGATCGCAGCGGTCTTCGGCCTCACTCGGCCAGGTGAGGCCTGGCAGGCGGGGTATCAGGGTCGGTCCGGTGTATCGGCTCGTGGTGGCCAGCGCCCGAACCGGTGATCATCCTTGGGTCAACGTGGTGGCGCGGTCCCGGAGGCGGGGTGGTCGTGTTCTTTCCCTTCAAGTGCGCGGCGGCTGCCCCGCGACTGACTGCGACTTTATATGCGGTCAACGCTGCGAACTGCGACGTGGCTGCTGCTGGTTGTCAGCGCTGATCGTCGTTGAGCACTCTTGCACGGCCCGGAGACGGCCCCGGGTGAACCGGTGCTGTCTCCGGGCCCGTCCGGGCTCGGATCCTCATCTCATCTCGGGTTCTGCGAGCTGTGCAGGTCAAACAGCTGCTCGCGGAGGTTGCGCTCCTCTTCAGTCGGGTGTTCTCCGCCCGTCAGAGCCTCAACCCACCTCCGCGCAACACGCCACTTGGGAGGTACGCTGCCCGTCTCCCAGTTGCCAACGCTTGATCCGAAACCGACGTCCCACTGGCTCAGCCCCCTGTAGTTTCGTAGGCGCTTCATGCAAGCGATGAAGGTTTCGTCGCTCCCTATTTTGAAACCTGTGACGGGTTGGTGCACGGGTTGGTGCTTCTGCTTTTTGCGTGTCGGGGCTGAAGTTTGGGCCTGCCGGTTGTCTTGCTTTCCCTTTGTAGTGGGGTGCGGCTTTGAGGGCGCCGGCCCGGCCGGGTCTGACACCGCTGGGTATGCCTGCTGAGCCGTGTGGGCATGGTGGGCCGGTTGCGTGACTTCGTAATCGTCCTGAGGCCGCTCTTCGACCCAGGTCCACGCATTTGCCGGGTAAGTGGGCGGCTGACCGGTGGGTGCGGGCTGTTGCGGGAGGGAGTTGGGTGCCCCTGTGTGGCCGGGATACTGAACGTACTGGGGGGCATGGGCTCCGGAGCCCGCCGCAGGGCGCCCGGGGGCCGGGTACGGGACCGTGTGGCCCTGCCGGACCGCCGGCATCTGATAGCTGTCGCTGAGACATACGTCCTGTAGCCAGTCGTTCCAGACGGCCGGGTCGTTTTCGGTGACGGACACGCCCTGACTGGCCCCCTGAACGCCAGGGGAGTACCAGGCTGCCGTCTGCAGCCAGTCGATGACGTTCTGGGTGGGCATGCCCCATTGGGCAGCGATAGCGTCCACGGTGGCCGTGACGGCCCCGCTCCTGCAGGCCTTGATGAGCGCGCCCAGCTGCTGCTCATCCTCATCGGTCCACATCTCCACCGCAAACCTCCCTGCTTGCACGCCCGCTCCCCGGTCGAGTCGGGCCACCGTGTCCGAACCGTAGTTGCGCGCGCTACGCTCCTCGGTGCCCATGTAGACAGCAGGGCGGGCACAGATCGCCTCCAGCCGCCGCCGGCCGCCCACCTCATTCCGCCCGCGACATGTCGGCACCGGCAGCCGTCCTTACTGACCCGGCCCACCACTGCCCCCTGCTTCCGCGACGGACCCGCGCTCTGGAACGGTGCTTTCTCAATCCCGATGTCGGCCGATCGCCCGCCGGAGCCGTCCACATGCAAGCTCGGCCGCCTCATCGAGGCGGGGAGCGCGCGGATCAAGTCCGCGACCGTCGGGCAGGAGGCCGAACGCTGGTTCGTCTCCTTCATCGTGGAAGTCCAGCGCGCGGAGCGTACGCCCACCCGGCCGGATGCGGTGATCGGCGTCGATCTCGGGGTGAAGACCCTCGCGGTGTTCTCCGACGGGCGCCCGGCCACCGAGAACCCGAAGCACCTGGCCGAAGCACAGCGGAAGCTGGGCCGCCTGTCCCGTACGGTCTCCCGCCGCCGAGGGCCCGACCGGCGCACCGGACAGCAGCCCTCGAACCGGTGGAAGCGCGCCGACGCCCAGCGCAACCGCGTGCACCACCGCGTCACCGCGCTGCGCCGGGACGGCATACACAAGCTCACCACCTCCCTGGCTGGGGAGTACGGCACCGTGGTGGTGGAAGACCTCAACGTCGCCGGCATGGTGAAGAACCGGAAGTCGGCTCGCTCGATCGCGGATACCGGGTTCGGTGAGATCCGCCGGCAACTCGCCTACAAGACCGCCTGGAACAGCGGACGGCTCGAAGTCGCCGACCGCTGGTTCCCCAGCTCGAAAACGTGCAGTGCCTGCGGCAACGTGAAACCCAAGCTGCCGCTGCGGGTACGCACCTACATCTGCGAAGACTGCGGATTGGTCCTGGACCGGGATGAGAATGCCGCACTCAACCTCGCCGCACTCGTGAAGCGACACGTCGCCGGGAGTGGCCCGGAGACAGTAAACGGACGTGGAGCCGACCGTAAGACCCCGCCTGGCCGGGCAGGTGGCCATGAAGCGTCTACCCCGCACCGGGCGACCCCTGCCCGGGTAAGACGGGGACCTTCGTCCAGTAATGGGCGAATCACTGCGATTCACTGAGAATCCAGCGAACGGCAGTGCACACGGCCCTGACGTTCCTGAGGGCTGAGGACTGCGGGCGGCGTTCGAGCGGCGCAGGGCCTTGATGCTGCCCGGCCCGTCCTTGAGTGACCACCTGACGTGTGCCTCGTGGAAGTGGTAGGCGGCCTCGTCGTAACCGCCCACGGCGTCGCGCCGGTTGTCGGCCTGGGCCAGCGCGCTCTGCCTCGGTCAGCCGCATGGGGGCCTTGCGACTGCGTGACAGCCCGCCGTCGCTGCTCCGCAACTCGCACCACCGACACACGTACGGCTGGCGGATAGGCTGGCCTGGGCGCCCGAAGGAGGACACGATGACGACCGCATGGGATGCGCTCCCGCCTTGGATGCTGCCGCCCCGACCTAGCGGGTGGGAGGCCGATGACCTCGACAATGCCCCGGATCTCCCCCGGCACACCGAGCTGATCGATGGAGCGCTGATCTTCATGATGTCCCCGCAGCGATCCTGGCACGCTCGCGTCGTCACCCGGCTTACGACCGCACTGGAGGACAGGGCACCCGACGGATTCGTCATCGACCGGGAAATGACGGTCAAGCTGAACGCGAAGAACCGGCCTGAACCTGACGTCCTTGCTGTCACGGTCCCATATGACCCGGACCGTACGCGCTATCTTCCCGATCAGGTCGCCCTTGCGGTTGAAGTCGTCTCAGACGAGTCCGCAGACCGGGATCGGTCACTGAAGCCGGTCAAGTACGCGCAGGCGGGTATCTCGCACTACTGGCGCATCGAGGAGGAAAACGGGCTCCCCGTCGTCCACACGTACGAGCTGGACGACACCACCCGCGCATACGTCGCCACCGGCATTTACCGCGCACGCATGAAGATCGCGGTTCCGTTCGTTATCGACATCGACCTGACCCGTCTCGTGCGCTGATCAGCAGGGCTTGTCGGCGACCGGACCTTGGCTCCTTAGCCTCGCTGTTGCACTTGGGTACGGCTGGCTTTGGGGCGGAAACGCGAAAGTGCCTTCCTGACCTGGGACGATGAACCTTGCTGAGGGGTTCTGTCGGTCCACGCGGAGGGCACTTTCTACGTGCAGGCTATCGGGTTGCGTCCCAAGGTCCATGTCAGTGCCGATGGTTCGGGAGTGGTCGGGCATGCCGGGGCACGGTTGCTGGCGGATCTCGCTGATGCCACCGGGCTGACCGCCGCGTACTCCGCCGCTCTCAGGTCGCTTCGGCCGCGCGGGACCGGGCATGATCCGGGCCGGGTCGCCACCGACCTGGCGGTGATGCTCGCCGATGGTGGTGAGGCGATCGCGGATCTGGCCGTGCTGCGGGACCAGGCAGGGGTGTTCGGCCCAGTCGCCTCCACGCCCACCGCTTGGCGGTTGCTCGCTGACACCGACGAGGCTGCACTCGCTTCGCTGCGAGCGGCCCGCGGTTCAGCCCGGGAAGTCGCCTGGATACAGGCCGCCGAGATCGGCGAGGGCATACCTGCTGCTCGGGCCGGCGGACGAGAACTTCCCGGCCTGATTCTGGACTTCGATGCCACGCTGGTCACCTGCCACTCCGAGAAGGAGGCGGCCGCACCCACCCATAAGGGCGGCTTCGGCTTCCACCCGCTGCTGTGTTTCCTCGCGAACACCGGCGAGGCCGTGTTCGGGCGGCTGCGGCCCTCGAACTCCGGAGCCAACACCGCCGCCGATCACATCGCGGTGCTCGACCAGGCGCTCGCGCAGATCCCCGACGCTCACCGGCTCGGCACCGAGATCCTCATCCGCGCCGACAGTGCCGGATCCGCGAAAGCCTTCCTCGGCCACGTCCGCGACCTGCGGAAACGAGGAATTCGTACCTTCTTGGCCTGGTCGATCTGGACGGCTATCCGACCGGCACCCGCATCATTGTGCGCCGGGAGCGGCCGCACCCCGGAGCCCAGCTGTCCCTGTTCGATCAGGACGAGGGCCTGCGGCATCAGGTGTTCCTCACCGACACCCCGTACTCCGCAGGCGGATCCGCCCAGTTCCTGGAGGCCCGTCACCGCGCGCACGCATGCGTCGAGGACCACATCCGGTGCGGCAAGACCACCGGCTTCGGCCGCTTCCCCTCCCGCGACTTCGCCGTCAACGCCGTCTGGCTCGAACTCAGCCTCGCGGCGATCGATCTGCTGGTCTGGACGCGCGTCCTGCTGCTGGACGGGGAACTGGCTACTGCCGAGCCGAAGAAGCTCCGCTACCGGCTGCCACACGTCGCCGCTCGCCTCACCCGCGGCGGCCGACGCCTGCGCTTGCGGATATCGACGACCTGGCCCTGGAGAAACGAGCTGGCCACGGCCTTCCATCGCCTCGCCGCACTGCCCCGTCCCGCCGGCTGACCGGCAAACCCCTAACCCCCCACGACCTGAAAGGCCCTGGAGAACCCGACCACCGCGCCGGGTCTCCACCATGTCCGAACACCGAAATCGGTTCGGCCACCCGACAGTTGCCCCTCAACGACGCCTCATCGCCCCAACCGAAACGGCGAGGTTAGCAAGGGTGACCGTTTTGCTTCCGGCACCCGCAGGCCAAATCTTTCCGGCACGGAAGCAGCTCACTGGGGTGCAGGTCAACATATGAGCGCTGGCCCACGACCGAGGACCGCTCGGTGGCGGGACACGGCGACAGGCCGGGATCGTCAGGGAACGACATGACCTTCACGTCCTGCGCACCAGACGTGCTCACCCCACAGGTACTTGCGGATGTGGCCGGGGAGTATGCAGGCACAACGGGAACAGGAGGAGATGGAGCAACGAGCACGGCACCCTTGCAGATCGTGAAGCGTGAAGAACTCCATAAATGCCGTGCCCGTTTCATGCCCGAGCGCCCCCTATGAGGTCATACCGGACATTGAGGGAACACTCCGGGGCCCTGACACGATCACAGCGACCAACAGGGTTGAGCGTGTTGTTCATTTCCAGGCTCTAAGAAAACAGGGCAGTGTGGTTCTGGTCATCCCATCGGTCCATCACGGATACGTCTTGTCCACCAAGACCAGGGCCGAGACGAGCTGCAGGTGCGTACAGGTCGAATCGAGCATTTCCCAGTTGCCGTAGCGTGTGCGGAATACCCTCCGGGAACCACACTGTAATGCTGACGGCTCCCATACTGGCCTCCTGACGGTCGACAAACCCTTGCCAGGAGGCACCCTGTCCCGTGTTTGGATTTGTACCTGCGTACACGATTACGACTTCAGTGTCGAAGGATTCCATGTCTTCAGTCCTTTCGATGATCCGACCTTGGAGCGGAGCCGTGAGGAGCACATCAGTATTGCTGCCAGACACCCGGTGCTGTCTGGGCCGGAAGGGCAAGCAAACGCGCCATGTTCAAGGATTGGCGGCTGTGGACGCCGGCCAGTACTACAGTCGGAGATCTTGTGACGGGGCTCGTCCTGGGTCTTGGTCTCGGGCATCACATATCTGCCCACGCTCGACGGCTGGTGGTATCCGGCCACGGTCATCGACCCGGCGACACGTGATCCGCACGATCAAGCTGGGCGGCCCCCGGCTGCCGGGCGTGGAGTCGGGGGCCGTCACAGACACGATCGTCGCGGGGGACGTGCACGTGTCTGCCGGTACAACGCAACCGCCGCCAGGAGGTCACGCGCCACGGCCTGACCCAGGCACCGGGCCGTGAGTGAGGGCCTGGCAGGCAATTGTGGATGTACAGCAGGCGGCCCGCACAGAGCAGAGAGGGCGCGGGCCGCCTGTACCACGGCTGTCTTCCAGGGATGTGACGTCCTCGAAGCGGCAGCCGGAGATTCCAGTGGGGGGTGAAGTCGGCATCCCACCGGAATCTCGCGGTGCTGAACGAGCGAAGGCATCAAGCAGTTACGGCTGCAAGAGCCCGACCGTGGCGGTCACCAGCGGGTTGCGGCAGCTGACTGGGCCATGGCCTGGAGCCTGTCCAGGAGGAGGGGGAGGCAGCCGGCGACGGCGTCGGGGGCCCGCCGAGGGACTGGTTTGCGGCAGGTGTCGCGTTTCGGCCGACCACAGGCCGCGCCATCCCGCGTAGGGCACCATCGCGTCGTGCCGACGGGTGCTGCCGAGGCAGGCCCGGGTGGCACACGCGTCGCCGTGACGGCGCAGTGCCCTCTCGAACACCGCCCGGTCGAAGGCGGTTGGACGCCACCACGGCACGGCCATGGAAGGTGTCCCGCAGCGCTGCCCTCTCCCTGCTGACCTCAGCGAAGGGAAGGGAGCGGGGCGTATGCACCCAGCTTTTGGAACGCGCTTATGCCTCATGGGCTCGCGCTCAGAACGGGTGCGCGTCCGCCTTACACGGGGCGGCGCCGGACTGCCCGCGGTGGGAGCGGATGCACCTGTTGTAATGGCGTCCGTCACCAAGGTCCACCGGAACGCGGAGGGAGGCAGCGACGTCTTCGGCGTCGATCTCGACGACCGTGCGGCGCTGCCCTTGTCATTGAAGGTCCGCTGCTTATGCCGCCCTGTGACGATGACGCCTCGCCCGGCAGGGAAGGGGGTACGACCCCCCAGGAGTCCGAAGCGGCCCCGTATCCATCGAACGCGCAGGCTCACGCCTTGCCGGGCCGGGTAGTGCAGAGGGCGGTCGCTCCCGAAGCGTTCATCGAAAGGGCGCTTGAGGTCGAACCCATGGCGTGGCCCGGGTTCAAGGAGCAGCTCCCATCTCAACGTTGTGCAGCCCGGTCCAGGGGCAGGTTTCCATGAAGCGCGGACGCCCGTCGTGTCGGCAACTGTGCCGTGCTCCGACGTGTCCCAGCCTCCTGTTGAACCGTCATGACGGGCAGATCTCTGCACCCGGTCGGGCAGAGCGGGTGCCCCGCTCCCGGCGGCATTGGTGTCCGGCGAGAGCCGCCGCACCGTGGGTCAGCCGCTGCGGCGGGCGGCCGGGTCCCGGGCGGCGACGTGCCTGGCGACGGCGTCGACGCACGGGAGGGCGTATCGCTCAAGTGAGCGGATGGAGGCGTGCCGGGAGTCATGGTTAGGCGGATCTTCCCCTCTGGTCAGGGTGCACTCCCGAAAGTGAATCTTGTAGGGGTGCTGTTGATTGCACGCCTGAGGTGCGTTGGCGGAGTATCGGGGCGCATCCTGGTCCTATGCTCCGCAAGGGTGACAAGCAGGTCTCTCGTGCTGGTGTGATGCGCCTGCGTACGGTCGAAGACATCGATGTGCTGATGGGCAGGCTGCGCGCCATGCGCGCCAAGCTGGTCGCGTGTCCGGACGAGACGGACGAGGTACGTGCGCTGGTGCACGCGTGCGCCACCGTGACCGCGGCCTGGTCGGACGACCTTGCCTGCCAGTTCGCCGACACCGGCTACAGCGCCGAGGATTTGTTCACTGCGGCATGGGAGCTGTTGCAGGCTCTGCCTCCTACACCGTCCGGCTTCGAGACAGCTGCAGACCCGCACTTCTTCGAGGTGCTGCGGGACGCTACGGCCGAGATGCTGGCCCGCCTGTGGATCATCGGTTACCTGTTGGGCCCGGTTCCCACCGACGCCTGGCCCAACATCGATCTGGCCCGCGCCCTGCTCCGGTCGCTGGAACGCCATGCGGATGACCGCACCCTTGCCGACGACCTGCACCAGGCAGGGCTCGCTCCTCCCAGCGACCCACTAGGGCCTGTGTGATGTGATCAATCTTTGTCGATCCGGGTCCCTTGGGGGGATCTGGTTGGAAGACGGTCGTGACTCGCAGGCAACTCACTGACGAGAAGTGGAAGTTGATCGAGCCGTTCCTGCCGATAGGCGAGTACGGGCCATACCCCGAGCGGCTGCGGGATCAGTTCGAGGGGCTGGCAGCTGTTGAGTAATCCATCAGCGTCTCTCGGTCTCTGTTGTCTTGTGCCGTGACGGTGTGCGGTGCTCCGAGTGGGGATCGGTGTCTGATGGCGTGTCCTGTCTGGTACGAGACTCCGGATCTTTGTTTCCCGGAGGGGAACGAGGGTTCCTTCATCGAATGTGTGACCTTTGGGTGTGGTTTTCGTTGGGTGTGGTGGGAGGTCTTCGGGGCTTGGGGTGGGGCTGTCGAGTGAGCGGGAAGTTCCGGCCGCGGCCCGGCTGTGTGGTGCAGGCGTTCCGGTTCGCTCTGCCGCCACCCGCTGGTGACGGCCACGGCCAGGCTCTTTGCCGTAACTGCTTGATCACCTCGCTCGTTCATACCTGCGAGATTCCGGATCGGGACGCCGACTCACCACCCCGCCGGACTCTCCGGCTCGTCGCTACGAGGACGTCACACCTCTGGAAGACGGCCATGGTGCAGTCGGTCCGCGCTTCCTCTGCTCGGTGCGGACCGACTGTTACCGCGAGACAACGGCTGCCAGGCAGCCTGGGCCTGTGTCAGGAGTCCGGTGCACTATGACAGCCCGTCCACGACTGGGTTGTGTACCGCCCTCGCCCCGCGCTCCATGAGGGGCCGGGCGCGGCCGGTATCGTGCCCGGGATGGGGACATGGAGCAGGGCCCAGTTGGACAGGCTGGTCGAGGAGGCCACCGTCGACGCCTACGGCGAGGACGAGGAAATCACGGGCCTGTTCACGATGATCGAGGAACATCTGGCCATGCCGTTCGCCACGACGGTCCTGGGAGTGGAAGTGAGCGTCATCGGCGTCGACCTCACCGAGAGTGGGATCGTGGCGATCTGCACCCGCGGCGAACAGCGGCAGCCCATCGGGCTTCTCGATCTGCCGCTGCGCACTCCCGCACCGAGCGGCACGCAATGGATCGAGGCCTACCGCCACTGGGCGGGCTGACACCCTGCCAGGTTGTGCCCGGGCACGGTACCAGGCGCCGCGGGGGGCCCGCGGTCGGCAGCGACGGGGTTCGGGCTGGTCGGGCACACTGGCGCAGTGCGCGAAGACGATGACACAGAACTGCTGGAACGGGTACGGGCGTTGCGGGCAGCCGGCAGTGGCCCCAAGCAGGTGGCGCGGGCGTTGGGGCTTCGCCCCGGGCAAGCGGGGGCGCTGCTGCGGCGGGCCGCAGCAGCCGACCAGGCGGTGGAACCGGGAGACCGGCCGGTGGTGGGCTGCTGGGTGAGTCCGGGCTGGAGCAGCGGGCTGGACCTGTCGGCCTGCCCTGGGTGGGCGGCCCAGGACTCCTCGGCGGGTGAGGAAGCAACCGGGGCGGGGTTCGCGCAGCTGCTGGTGGCACGCCGGGAACGGGCAAGCCGGGTGACGGTGACCGGTGTGCTGGTAGACGTGTACTGCCTGGGCATCAAGAACGTGATCGAGCCCCGCACCATGGGTGCGGGTTCGCTGAAGGCCTACCGGCGCTCCTACTACAGCGCGTTCCAGGAACCCTCCCTGCCGATCGGTATCGAGCAGGCGCAGGCCATCGTCTACGGGGCCGTGGCCTACGCCCGTGAGCTCGGATTCGAGCCGGCCCCCGGCTTCACGCAAGCAGCCGCAGTGCTGGGGGAACCAGCCGGCGCGCTAGCGCAGATCGGCTTCGGGAACCAGGGGATGCCTTTCTATCTGAACGGTCCCCGCGATGACGCCCGCGCGGTGCTGGCCACCTTGGAGCGCACCCGCGGCGCGGGCAACTACCACTACATCCTCGCCTCGGGGCCGATGTGACCCACCCGCACAACACCGAGACATCGCAGATCCGCCTGACCGAACACCGCGCCCAGGCCGATCTGCGGACACTGCTGCAACTGTGCGCCGCAGGCCGGGTGAAGTGCAGTGCCAAGACACTGCGCCCGTCCGCCGCAACCCTCGTCCAGGTGGCCGAGATGCTGGACGCAGGCGACTTCTATCCCGATGAGCCGATAGCCGCCTTCGCCTGGCCCCTGCTCCTGCAGGCCGGCGGCCTGGCCCAGCTGGCTGCCGGTAAGCTCGCGCTGACCGCGCGCGGCCGGCAGGCCCTCACTCAACCCGCAAACCAGGTGCTGGCCGGCCTGTGGCAACGCTGGCTTTCCAGCACGATCCTGGACGAGTTCTCCCGCATCGAAGCAATCAAAGGGCAGCGCGCCGCGAACGTGCTCAGCGCACTCAAGCCGCGGCGCGGCCACGTCGGCGCCGCGCTGGCTGCCCTGATCGCCGGCGAGTGGACCACCGTCGACCAGCTCTTCACCACCATGCGCAAGGCGGGGCACAATCCCTCGGTCGCACGCTCCGAACGCGCCCTGTGGAAGCTCTACCTGGAAGACCCCGAGTACGGCAGCCTCGGCTACGACAGCCACCACCCCTGGACGCTGCTCCAAGGCCGCTACACCATGGCCGTGCTGTTCGAGTACGCCGCACCGCTGGGACTGATCGACGTCGAGTACGTGGACCCGGCCGGGGCACGCGACGACTACCAGCACAACTGGGGCGGCGACTGGCTGGAGCGCCTCAGCCGCTACGACGGCCTGCAAGCCATCCGCCTCACCCCCCTCGGCGCCTACGCCACCGGCCAGACGCCCGCCTACCTCCCCGGGCCGGCCCCCGAACCGGCCACCGCCGGAGGCGCCACAGGGCTGAAGGTCCTAGCCAACCACGACCTGGTCGCCCTCGACGGCCTCCCCCCGGCCCAGGCCCTGCTCCTGGACGCCTTCGCCACCCGCACCGGCGACTGGACCTGGACCGTGAGCCCCGCCTCCCTCCTGGCCGCTGTGCACGCCGGACGCAACCTCGCCGAACTACGCACCTACCTCAACCACGTCACCGCCCTACCGGACACAGTCGCCACGCTCCTGGCCGACGCCGAGCGGCGCGTCGGCCAGGCCCGCGATCTCGGACCCGTCCACCTCATCGAGTGCGCAGACGTCGCCACCTGCGCGCTGCTGGCCAGCGACCGGCGCATCCGCGCGCTCGCCACCCGCCTCGGCGGCCGCCACCTTTCCGTCCCCGTCGACAAACTCGACCGCTTCCGCAAAGCCGCCCTCAGCCTCGGACACCCCGTCACCTGAAAGCCACTCACCCCGCCAACTCCCCAGCCATTCCTCCCACAAGCGACCTCACTCATCGCCGGGAGTGTCATGATTCGTGATAGACCCGCCCCGCCGGATCGGCGGGGCCGCATTGTCTGCTGTTGTGGTCAGGGAGTGAGGTCCAGTACACGGACGGGCTCTCCTGCCCAGCGGTGCGGGGCGGTGGTGGCGATGAGCGCGCCGTCGGGACGGTCCGGGGTGGGCTGCGCCGTGAGGCGTCCGTCGACGAGCTCACGCAGGCGTCCAAGGTGGTGTTCTCCTCCTCACTCGAGGAGCCACTGACGTGGGCCAACTCCACGCTCGTCCGCGACGACGCCGTCGAGGCGGTCCGCGCCATGAAGTCGAGTGGCTCGGGGCTCCTCAGCACGATCGGCAGCCTCAGCCTGTGCCGGTCCCTGCTACGAGCCGGACTCGTCGACCGCTTCCGGGTCGTGATGTTCCCGGTGATCACCGGGGCCACGGGCGAGGAACGCATCTACGACGGCTATCCGGACGTTGCCCTCGAGATGATCGAGCACCGCACCTTCGACGGCCGCATCCAGCTGGTCGAGTACAAGCCCCGCGTGCTCGAGCACCCGCCGCTTCACGTCCCTGCGTGACGTCGCCCCGTCCGCCGGTCTGGACGGGCCGCCAGGCCGGCGCCAGCGGGCGCGGAGCAAGACCTAATAGAGGGCGAACGGCCAACGTCAGGGCGCCCGGTCCAGGTCGTGGCGCGGTGGAGGGCGACAGGGTTCCTCTCGCACCCGGAGGCGGTCCCGGCCTCAGCCGACACGGTCATGTCTGTCATCAGGTGGTACTCCGTTTCGAAGATCCACCGTTGACCGTACAGACCCCCTTGTAGGACTTGCCCTGCGGGCGCTCCCGCAGCTTCCCGAGGCCGCCCTTCACTGTTGCCTTGATGGCGGCGAGCACGGCGGCCATTGCCGGGTCGACCTGCTTGTGCTGCTCCATTGCCGGGTCGACCTGCTTGTGCTGCTCCATCGCCGTGAGGAACTGCTGGTCGTCCAAGAGCGGCATCGCACCGACCCGTCGGCATCGCCCGCGCTAGGCACTGCCCGCTGTGCAACGGCTGGGGAACCGTCGCCGACGGCAGCTGCCTCGTGGCGTGCCCCCACTGCCAACGGCCACAGCCCGGACGGTAGGCGCGCCGCCGCTCACGACGTTCTGGCGGTCGCGGTGATCTCGCCGTCGGTAGGACGTACCCTGGAAAAGCGAGTTGCGGCAGGTGGCGGAAGCTGGTGGCCAGGCATGAATACCGAGTCGCGGGATATGTCCTACGCGGCGGCGGGTGCCTGGGAGCCGGCGGTTGTGCCGGGGGCGGAGGGGGATTTCGCGGGCCGGGCACAGGAGCTTGCGGCGATCGGACAGTGCCGGGCCGAGGCGGTGGCGGGGGCGCCGTGGGTGGTGGTGATCGAGGGCGAGCCGGGGATCGGGAAGACCGCGCTTGCGCGGCGTGCGCTGGCGGCGGGACCGGACGGGATGCGGGTGTGCTGGTGTACGTGCGACCTCTTCGAGCAGGACTACCCCTACGGGGTCGTCGAGCAGCTGCTACGCCGACTGCCTGCGACGAAGTCCGGGATCGGGGAGCCGGTGGCGGCGCCCACGGGGTCCCCGCTCGCTGTAGGCGCGGATCTGCTGGCGGCTCTGGCCGTCGCTGCCGAGTCCGGCGCGCTGGCGGTGGTGATCGACGACATTCCCTGGGCGGACGACGAGTCCCTCAAGGCGCTGTCGTTCGTGCTGCGCCGCCTGTACAGCGAACCCGTTCTGACGGTACTCACGGCCCGGATCCACGACGCCGAGACCTCTGACGGCGTGGCGGCCGCGGCGGGGGATTGGCACACGGTTGTCCGGGGTGCGGCCCGGGTGCTGCCGCTGAAGCTGACGGGCCTGAGCGTGGAGGAGACGGCCCAGATGATTGCCGTCGCCGGCGCCGGGACACTGAGCCGCCAGGCTGTTGACAGGCTGTGGGAACACACCGCCGGGCATCCCTTGTATCTGCGGTCGCTGCTTGGCGAGGCCGGTCCCGGGGCGCTGGCGGACCTGGCTGTGCCGCTGCCGGTGCCGTCCACCCTGGACGAGCTGGTCCGCCACATCCTGGACCGCCTGCCGGCGCAGGCCCGCCGCCTTACTGAGGCTCTCGCTGTCCTGGACGCCGCCACCCCGCTGGCCACCGCCGCCCGGCTGGCCGGCCTGTCCGATGCTGCCGCCGCCCTGGATGCGGCTCTGGCCGGAGGCCTGGTGCAGTGGCAGCCGGACGAGCCCACCACCCCGCTGCGTATGCACCACCAGCTCCAGCGCGACGCCGTCTACCAGGCCATCACTCCCAGCCGCCGCCACGCCCTGCACGCCGCCGCTGCCACCCTGGTCGGCCCGGACCGGGCCTGGGACCACCGGGTGGCCGCCGCCGTCACCACCGACCCGGAACTGGCGGGCCGGCTGGCCGACGAGGCCACCCGGCAGGCAGGAGAGGGCCGTCACCACCGCGCCGCCACGCTCCAGCTGTGGGCCGCCGACCTCGCCCCCACCCGCGAACAGCACGAACACCACCTGATCACTGCCGTCACCCACCTCCTCGCCAGCTGGGCCATCGCCCGCGCCCGTACCCTGCACCCGGCCCTCGAACACTGCGCCCCCAGCCCGGCCCGCGACGCCGCCCTCGGCTCCCTGGCCGGCCTCGGCGGCGACCTCGGCGCCGCCGAGCGGCTCCTCGCGCCCCTCACGGCCTCGGCCGGCGACCTGGCCACCCGCCTGAGGGCCGCCACCTGGCTCGGCGTCATGCACCTCCTGCGGGCCGACGGCCCCCGGGCGGTTGCCGTCCTGCGCCCGGTCGTGGACCGGATGCCGCCGAGCCCGGCGACCTACGAGGTCTACGGCGACCTCGCATGGGCGGTCGGGTATGCCGACGGGGCCCCGGCCGGGCTGGCAGTGATGGCCGAGACCGGCCTGCCCGAGCACGCCGACCGGGTCGCCCACAAAGACAGCTTCTTGCTGAACCACCGGGGCGGCTTGCGGGTGCTGGCCGGACAGCTCGGGGCCGGGGTCGACGACCTGGCCACCCTCGCCGCCCGCATGCGCGCCGACGGCAATCTCGCCGTCACGCCCTCCGTCCACTACATGCTCGGCTTCGGCCGCTACCTCACCGGCCAATGGCCGGATGCCGCCATCAGCGCCGGCCACGCCCTGCTGGTCGCCGACACCCTGGCACTGCCCTACGGCCTAGCTGCCGGCCACACGGTCGCCGCCATGGTGCACGCGCAGCAGGGCCACCGCGGCCAGGCCGAAACCGACCTGGCCGCCTGCCGCGAGGCGGCCGCGCTCTTCCCGGAGCGGAACTGCATCTTCCCGGTGCTAGCCACGGCGGTACTGGCACAGGCCCACGCCGACCGGCCGGCCATCCGCGAGGCCATCCGGCTGCTGGACGACCCCAACGCCATCACCCCTGGAGCGCGCACCGCCCTGCTGGTGCTGTGGGCTCCGCTGTACATCGAGGCCCTCACCGCCCCCGACCACCGACCCACCGCCGACGACCTCCGCCATGCCGAGGACGCCCTGCACGCCTTCGACCGACTCGCCGAGCACGTGCCCGCCCTCACCGCCACCAGCCACTGGCTGCACGGCCGCCTCGCCACCGCCCACGGCGACACCCACACCGCCCTGCACCACTACCGCGAGGGTCTGGCCACTCCGGCTCGCGACGGCGACGACATTCCCCTGCACCGCGCCTTCCTCCACCACCACCTCGCCCGCCACCTCCAGGCCACCGGCCGGCCCGACGAGGCTGCCCACCACCTCCAGCAGGCCCACCACACCTACACCACCCTCGGCGCCACCCCTCACGCCCGGCGCGCCGCCCACGACCTCGCTCCGCTCCACCCCGCCGGCATACCGGCCGATGTACCCGGCCCGGCCGACACCCTGACCGAACGCGAACACGAAGTCGCCCACCTTGCCAGCCGGGGCCTGACCAACCAGGAGATCGCCCGCGAGCTCTTCGTCAGCCCCAAGACCGTCGAGTATCACCTCGGCAACGTCTACACCAAGCTTCACCTCACCGGCCGCCGCCAGCTCCGCACCGCCCTGCAATCCGCCGCCGTCGGAGGGTGAGACCGGAGTGGCAATCCGTTCGCTGGATTCTCAGTGAATCGCAGTGATTCGCCCATTGCTGGACGAAGGTCCCCGTCTTACCCGGGCAGGGGTCGCCCGGTGCGGGGTAGACGCTTCATGGCCACCTGCCCGGCCAGGCGGGGTCTTACGGTCGGCTCCACGTCCGTTTACTGTCTCCGGGCCACTCCCGGCGACGTGCCGCTTCACGAGTGCGGCGAGGTTGAGTGCGGCATTCTCATCCCGGTCCAGGACCAGTCCGCAGTCTTCGCAGATGTAGGTGCGTACCCGCAGCGGCAGCTTGGGTTTCACGTTGCCGCAGGCACTGCACGTTTTCGAGCTGGGGAACCAGCGGTCGGCGACTTCGAGCCGTCCGCTGTTCCAGGCGGTCTTGTAGGCGAGTTGCGGGCGGATCTCACCGAACCCGGTATCCGCGATCGAGCGGGCCGGCTTCCGGTTCTTCACCATGCCGGCGACGTTGAGGTCTTCCACCACCACGGTGCCGTACTCCCCAGCCAGGGAGGTGGTGAGCTTGTGTATGCCGTCCCGGCGCAGCGCGGTGACGCGGTGGTGCACGCGGTTGCGCTGGGCGTCGGCGCGCTTCCACCGGTTCGAGGGCTGCTGTCCGGTGCGCCGGTCGGGCCCTCGGCGGCGGGAGACCGTACGGGACAGGCGGCCCAGCTTCCGCTGTGCTTCGGCCAGGTGCTTCGGGTTCTCGGTGGCCGGGCGCCCGTCGGAGAACACCGCGAGGGTCTTCACCCCGAGATCGACGCCGATCACCGCATCCGGCCGGGTGGGCGTACGCTCCGCGCGCTGGACTTCCACGATGAAGGAGACGAACCAGCGTTCGGCCTCCTGCCCGACGGTCGCGGACTTGATCCGCGCGCTCCCCGCCTCGATGAGGCGGCCGAGCTTGCATGTGGACTCGTGTGTCCTGATCCGCCCCAGCACGGGCAGCACCACATGCATACGCCCGTCCAGCCGGATCACACCCGTGGTGAACCTGACCGAAGGCGTGGCCTTCCGCTTCGACTTGAAGCGCGGGAAACCCATCCGCGGGCCCCTGCGCCTGCCCCGCTTGGAATCGGCCCAGTTCTTCAACGCAGACGCGAGCCGGTCAAGACCGGTGGCGTACGCCTCCTTCGAGCACACCGCCCACCAGGGGGCAACGGCGTCCTTTGCCTGGTTCCACGCCTTGCGCAGCCAGTACATCGACCACGACACCGTAGGCGTCAACTCCGCCTCGGCAATGCCGTAGGAGCGTTCCGCCTCACGCCGGGACAAGTTCGCCTTCACCACGGCCAGACCCCAGTTGTAGGCGACACGAGCCGCGCCGGCATGCCGGAACATCGCACCGGCCTGACGCGGCGTCGGGTCCAGCGCAAACCGGTAGGCGTGCGTCGTGATCACCCCAAGAACCGTACCTGCCCCCGCTGACAACCCGACACCAGCAACCCCAACGATCAAGAGAACCTGACGAAGCTTGCTGCCGTTCGGCGGTCAGCCGACCCAGGCATCGGTGACTCCGTGAACTGCGGAGCCGTCGAGGTCCGCCAGCTTGGTGCTGACGAAGGTGCGAGCCCAGTCGGAGGTCTGGACCCTGAACTTGGGCCGGTCGGCGTTGAGAACCTCCATCACGGCCTCGGCCGCTGCCGCCGGTGTCTGGGCGCTTCCGTCCAGGAACTGGTCTGCGGTGCGGTTGATGTAATGGCGCAGCGTGTCAGAGTAGGGATCGGCGGCGACGGAAACGTCGGCATCGAGGTCGATGCCGATATTGCTCACGAACTTGCTGTCCACAGCTCCGGGTTCCACGACGGACACATGTACGCCTTGTGTCCGCGCGACGGGTGCCAGGCTCTCCATGTAGCCTTCGACGGCGAACTTCGCGGCACAATATGCCTCGTTGAAGGGCTGTCCGACGACACCCCCGACGCTGGTGACAGTGATCAAGCGGCCGCCGGTGGTCCGCAGGTGGGGAAGCGCGGCCTTGGAGACGCTCAGCACACCGAAGAAGTTGACTTCCATCACGTCGCGAATGTCTGCGAGGGAGTCGTTCTCCAGAGTGCCCAAATGTCCGGCCCCCGCGTTGTTCACGACGGCGTCCAGGCGGCCATGATCGGCGATCACCCCGTCAACAGCGGCAGCGACGGACGTCTCGTCGGTTACATCAAGTGCACGGATGTCGAGCTCGATGCCTGCTTCTGCAGCGGCTTCACGCAGCGCGTCGGCGCGGGTGGTGTCGCGAAGGGTGGCAATCGAACGCCAGCCAGCTCGGGCGGCGGCGACGGCGACGGCGAGGCCGATTCCGGAAGAGGTTCCGGTGATGAGAACGGTGCGAGTGGTGGCGGACATGGTGAGCCTTCCCAAGTTGGTGTTCCTGAGCGCAACTTAACTACAGGTGATCATTTTTGACGGAACATCAGATCATCGTTTCGGGCTCGCGGCGTGGCGCCTGTGGGGCTGCTTCCTTCCCTTCTGCCTCTTAGGGCGGAAATGCAGGCAGAGGTTGAGGCTGGAGGGTTGAGCAGCAACTGGCGGATGAGGCCGCGTAGATGGACTGCCATCGGCGAGCCAAGGCGGCCAGTTTTTGTGGTTCATCTCACCTGCCCGGTACTGCAGCCGGAGATGTCCGGTGCATCAACACCGCCCGGCAGTGCCGGTGATGTGGACGGCCCGTCAGGTGCCGGGTGAAGTCCGGGCAGGTCGGGACCTTCCAGCCGGCGTCCCGGGCGACCGTCAGGGGGCAGGGCTTAACGCTGATGGGGGCCTGCCGGCGGTCGTAGGGCTTGCTGAGCCTACGCCGAGCTGCGGCCTTCACCGTCTCGGTACCAGACGGGCGCAGGGTATCCACTTACCGCTCTCTGGTTGGTGGCAAGCTCCTTGCTTCGAACTACCCACCAGTATCCGCCTGTTGGGCACCCGCCCCGCCGTCGGCCGGGCGGGACTGAAGCCGCAGCGATCCTGCGGCGGGCCCGCCCACGTAAGAGAGGACACCCCCCCACTTCATGTCCGCTCACCGTCTGCGCCACCCGTGGCGCCGCCCCGTCCTGGCCGCCGTAGCAGCGGCTGCCGTTGCCGCCCCGGCCGCAGCGTTCGCCACCGACAGCGCCCCGTTTGACGCTCGCGGAGCCGGTCGCCCGGCTGCCCCGGCGGACAGGCCCCAGGGCGACGCCTACTACAAGGACGCCGTCGGCAAGACCGGCGACGAACTCAAATCAGCACTGCACCCGATCATCAGCGAACAGACCAAGCTCTCCTACGACGAGGTATGGGATGCGCTGGAGACCACCGACGAGGACCCGGACAACCCGAACAACGTCATTCTGATCTACAGCGGCCGCTCCCAGGCCAAGGGCGCACACGGCTCGGGTGCCAACGACTGGAACCGCGAGCACGTATGGGCCAAGAGCCACGGCGACTTCGGCACCAGCACCGGACCGGGCACCGACATCCACCACCTGCGGCCGGAGGACTCCTCCGTCAACTCCACCCGCGGAAACCTCGACTTCGACAACGGCGGCGACCCCGTCGACCAAGCCCCCGGCAGCCGCTCCGACAGCGACTCCTTCGAACCCCGGGACGCCGTCAAGGGCGATGTCGCCCGCATGATCCTCTACATGGCCGTCCGCTACGACGGTACAGACAGCTTCCCGAACCTGGAGCCCAACGACCAGGTCGGCAACGGCAGTGCCCCGGCCATGGGCCGGCTGTCCGTGCTGAAGCAGTGGCATAAGGCCGACCCGCCCGACGCGTTCGAGAAGGCCCGCAACGACAAGATCTACGGCATACAGAAGAACCGGAACCCGTTCATAGACCACCCTGAATGGGTCACCGCGATCTGGAAGTAACGTATCTGCGGCCCACGGTGAGAAGGCGCGAGCGCTCACTGGTGGCGGGGAACTCCTCCCGGCGGGCGACGCGCCCGCCGGGAACCGACCATGCTGGTCCGCAGTCACCATGCATGACTGCGACCAGCCCCGGCCACCGTCGTGTACGGAGGCCAGTCCAGCCAGCCGCGCCCCGGGCCCTGTCCGTTACCCGGCTGTGGTGCAGGGGCCGGCCTCCCGTCGGACGACCGGGCCCCGGGTGCGGTGTGACTGCCCGTTGCGGTCAGCGCAGGTTCAGGCTGAAGAAGACACGGGGTTGCATGCACGAAAGCCGGAGGATGCCGTCGGCTGCTGCCACAGCAGCATGCAGGCCGTCGCTGGCGGGCGGTGCCCTGCCGGGCGCCCACCGTCGCGCGCCGATCGCCGATGCTCCCCGGGGCCCCTACTCCTACAGCCACCCGAGCAGGCCGAACGTCGCCAGGCATACCGCGTCGAAGGCGAAGAGGGCGGCGACGACCACGGCCTTGGTGCGCACGCGGGGCAGGTCGTGGACCAGAGCGACGACGACGAAGAACGGGGCATAGCCCAACAGCAGGATCAGGAGGGGGAAGTCGGCCTGCCACCAGGACCAGTCCCAGGTCAGCACGCCCATCCGATGCAGCAGGAGCTCCACACCCACACAGGCGAGCGAGTTCGCCAGCACGAACACTGGTCTGTTGGGCATCCCCAGGATGCGTGTCTGCTTCGGAGGGAGAAGCTTGGCAGCCACTACCCCCATGACCGCGAACATCAGGCAGATCTCGATGTTGAGCCCGACAAGGATCTGATACGCGCTCGGTCCGGTCGCTCCCCAGACCGGCGCCCGGCCGGTGAAGTGGAGCACGAGGGCATTCCAGGTTTCGTTGAACCAGTCCATGCCCCACAGCGCAAGGCCGGCAAAGAAGACGTTCCAGTTCCGGCGCTCTACCTCGGCGGCGTAGACATAGATGACCAGCAGCAGGAGGGCAATGACGTACCACTGAAACTGACTCGCGTCCCGCAGGTGTTCAAGCGCTGAGCGGGCGTGCTCGGTCATGCGGACCCCCTTCGGCCGGTGCGGGCACCGACATCGCTACCGACCGGCAACTATGTGGATCAAGCCCTGCCCCATCAAGGGGCAGACGCCTCAACTGCCCTTTTGTGCAACAAGCGGCCTGTTGCCGTGCCACCCGGGTGCCCGAGTAGGGTCGAGGGGCTGCATGTCGGCTGACGGCTGCACCCCGGGCCTGCCGGCCCTTGTGAGGGCGCATGCGTACGTGCCTTCCTGGCGCAACCCAGGACAGGCGCAGGGCATGTGCGTGTACGGGAACCCTTCGTGCCCGCCGGCACCGGGATGGGGCCTGGACGTCTCACGGGCAGCACAGCGGACCTCCGGGCCCGTACCCCCCACCCACAAAGAGTCGCGCGTGCGCGGCCTCAGATCAGGAGCATCAGTGCAGGGCATCCCCCACATAGCCAGCACTCCGCATGACGGGCGATTGCCGTCCATGCCCCCTGCACGCAGGGCGCAGCACCCAGGGCGGGACATGCCGCAGCGCATGCCGCACCGGGGGGCCGTGCCTCCCGTGACCCCGCAGGCACGGCGTCCCCAGGCCGCCGCCTCCCAACTGCCCGTCTTCATCGACGAGTCGGGCTGGCGCCGGCGGACGCTGCAAGGCGTGGCGCTGGTCTTGGGCTGCGCCTGCCTCGGGTACTTACTGTTCGTCGGCATGCTGATCAGCGGACTTAGGCAGCCCGTCGGCACACATCCGCCGAGTACTGGAGGGCGGGCGGCTTCCGGCCCGGACCGCGGCGAGGAGCTGCACGGTCGCGGCGCACCGGCCCGAGCCGAGGCCTCCCGGCCGCCGGGCAGTGTCCACGCGGACCGCGGCGACCATGACCCGCCGGCCGGTAGATCCGCCCCGTCGGCCGGAGGCCTTGAGCAGTGAGCCGGCACGCCGATGTCCGCCGCCCGCCGCGCGGACACTGGCTCGTCCTCCTGCTGGTCCTCCTGGTGGTCGCCGTCACCCTCCTCTTCGAGGGCTGGACGACCCACCAAGTCGACGCCGCGCGCGCCAAGCCGCCGTGCACCCAGCCCATCCCGCGCGAGGCGGACGACGGGAAGCCGCTGCTGCGGTTCGGTCCGACGGGGGTCGCCACCGCGGCCATGCCGCCGGGGACCGTCGCGCTCACCTTCGACGGCGGGCCCGACCCGGTGTGGACGCCGCGCCTGCTCGACCTTCTGCGCAGGCACCACGCGCGGGCGACCTTCTTCGTCTACGGGAAGGACGCGGCCCGGCACCCGAAGCTGATGCGGCGGATCCTGCGCGAGGGCCACGAGATCGGCTCGTACACCTACAGCGGCGGCGACCTCGGTGTCGCCTCGCCGCTGCGCGCGCGGCTGGAGCTGTCGCTCACCCAGAGCGCTCTCGCCGGTGCGGCCGGCATTCACACCACCTTGCTGCGGCTGCCGCACACCACGGCCGCGGACACGCTCTGCGGCGCCCAGTGGCCGGCCGCGCAGCGCGCGGCGGCGCAGGGGTACCTGGTGGTCGCCTCGGACCACAAGGCCCGCAAGCCGTGGCGGGGAGTGGTGACGCAGCACAGCCAGACCGACCTGGGCTACCACGAGGCCAAGGATCTTCTGCAAGACCGCCGGGTGAAACGGTTCACCACCGTCAGCGGCGGGCTGGAACGTCCCTCCTTCCTTGATGAGGTCACGGTCGCCCAGGAGCTCAAGGGCGAGGGCCTGATCTGGTCGCAGCGGCTCGGGCACGCCTTCCTCACCGTGATGGTGTGGACGCTGACCCTCACGGGCGCGCTCGGCGTCCTGCGGATGCTCCTGTTCGCGATGTTCGCCCGGATTCACGTGCGCAGGCTGCACCGGTACCGGCCCGGCACCCCACGGCTGCGCGAGGTGCGGGACCCGGTGACGGTCCTGGTGCCCGCGTACAACGAGGAGGCAGGCATCGCCTCCACCGTGTACTCGCTGCTCGCCTCCACCCACCCGCATGTGCAGATCATCGTGATCGACGACGGCTCGAGCGACGCCACCGCCGACATCGCCGAGGACATCGACGACCCGCGGGTGACGGTGATCCGGCAGCCCAACGGCGGCAAGCCCAGCGCCCTCAACACCGGCCTGGCACACGCCCGGCACGACATCGTCGTCATGGTCGACGCGGACACCATCTTCGAACCCGAGGCGCTGGCCCGGCTGGTCCAGCCGCTCGCCCATCCGGCGGTCGGCGCGGTCAGCGGCAACACCAAGGTCGGCAACCGGCGCCGCCTGCTGGGTAAATGGCAGCACCTGGAGTACGTCCTCGGCTTCAACCTCGACCGGCGGATGTTCGAGGTCCTGGAGTGCATGCCGACGGTGCCGGGGGCGATCGGCGCCTTCCGCAGGGACGCGCTGATGGGCGTCGGCGGCGTCAGCGACGAAACCCTGGCCGAGGACACCGACCTCACGATGGCGCTCTGGCGGGCCGGCTGGCGCGTCGTCTACGAGGAGTCGGCAGTTGCCTGGACCGAAGTGCCCAGCACCGTGCGGCAGTTGTGGCACCAGCGCTACCGCTGGTGCTACGGCACCCTCCAGTCGATGTGGAAGCACCGTCACGCGGTGACGGAGGTCGGCCCCGCCGGACGCTTCGGCCGTCGCGTGCTGCTCTACGTCACGCTGTTCCAGATCGTGCTGCCGCTGTGCGCACCGGTCGTGGACATGTTCGCCCTGTTCGGGGCACTGTTCCGGGACCCCGTGGAGGCCGCCCTCGTCTGGTTCGCCTTCCTCGCCGTGCAGTTGGTCACCGCCGCGTACGCGCTGCGGCTGGACCGCGAACGGCTGCGCGTGCTGTGGGTGCTGCCGCTCCAGCAGTTCGTCTACCGGCAGTTGATGTACCTGGTGGTCATCCACTCCGTGACCACGGCGCTGCTCGGCACCCGCCTGAAGTGGCACAGCATGCAGCGCACCGGAACCGCAGACCCGTATCTGCTCCAAGCGCCGCCCGCACACAGGCCCGCAGAGCCGCTCGACGAGCCGCCCCCGCGAGGGAGCCTGTCGCCGAAGTGATCCAGGGGCGGCAAGGGACGGACGGGAACCGGCGAGCGGCCGCGCGAGTCGGACCTGGAAGGTGACCAAGGGAGTTGACCATGACAGACCCGCTTGACCAGCGGGCCGGACGCACCATGCCCACGGGGGAGCACGGCTGGAACGGCGACGCCGGGAGCCGTCCCCTGCACCGGGAGCCGGTCCAGATGACGGGCGAACTGTGGCGCTCGGAACCGAGGTCTGGCCGGGAGCCGACACCCGGCCAGACCTCGGCTCCGTACGCCGGCCGGTGGCCGCACCTCGCCCCGGAGCCGTACGCCGATCTGGAACCGTACGCCGGCCAGGGCCCCTACGCGGCACCGGAAGCCTCCGCCGTGCGTGGGCGGTTCGCCCAACGCCCCAGCTCCCGCTACGGACCCCGGCGCGCCCACGCCCGGCAGCCGAAGAAACGCAGGAAACTGCGGCGGGCGATGCTCGCCCTGATAGCCGTTGCGGTCGTCGCGGCAGGCGGCACGTACGGCTGGGCCGACACACAGCTCCAGCGTGACGTCGACCTCGGCGCGTACGGGGACCGCCCGCCGCCCGGCGAGGGCACCAACTACCTCATCGTGGGCTCGGACAGCCGCGACGGGCTTTCCCTGGACGACGTGAAGAACCTGCACGCCGGCGGAGGCGGCGGGCGGCGCACCGACTCGATGATGCTGCTGCACACGGGGGCCCACGGCACCAGCCTGGTCAGCCTGCCGCGCGACTCCTGGATCACCGTGCCCGGCCGCCTCGACACCACGACGGGCAAGACCAAGCAGCCCGAGGGAGACAAACTGAACGCCGCATTCTCCTACGGCGGCCCCGAACTGCTGGTGCACACCGTCGAGAAGAACACCAAGCTGCGCATCGACCACTATGCGGAGATCGGCTTCGCCGGATTCGTGAACATCGTCAACGCAATCGGCGGCGTTCGGATGTGCCTGGACCGGGACATCAAGGACAAGAAGTCAGGCGCCGACCTGCGCAAGGGCTGTCACACCCTGAACGGCAAGCAGGCGCTCGCCTTCGTCCGCCAGCGGCACCAGGAGAAGGAGGGCGATCTGGGCCGGTCAAGGAACCAGCAGAAGTTCCTGTCGACCCTCGCCCACCAGGCCGCCCGGCCCGGCACCCTCTTCGACCCGCGGGAAGTCGGTCCGGCCATACAGGCCGGGCTCGATACGCTCATCGTCGACAAGGACATGAGCCTGCGCGATCTCAGCAGGATGTTCCGCGCCGTGCAGAGCGTTTCGGGCGGACACGGCAAGCAGATCAACGTGCCGGTGTCCGGCTTCGGCGTCCCCACGCCAAAGGGCAACGTACTGAAGTGGGACGCCAAGAAGTCGGCCGAACTCTTCGACGATCTGCGCCACGACCGACCGGTGAAGGCGACGGGGAAGACGTCCCGATAGCAGGACGACTCGCGCGCCATCAGCCCGCAAAAATCGGTCGAGGTCCGGGCTGCTGACCGCAGCCCGCAGTTCGGAGAAGACAAGGCCGACAGGAGACGCGACTCCTGCTGCGGATCTCCCCGCCGACCGTCTCGTACGTCTCTACCACGAATCCGAGGTGGGGCGCGGCGATCAAATTGGGAGCCGTCCGCAGCTTTGCGAGAGAAACGGGGGCTCACGATGCCCACGGAGAAGGATCGGGCCCGAACTGGCGGGAGCAAGAGAGCGCCTACTACACCTTACGGCACACCATCCTGCACGGACGTGTCCTGCGCTCGCACGACCCGGTCGGCGTCGAGCAGGAGATTGTGGGCCCTGCTCACCCCTTCTCCCGGCTCCTGCGCCGCACCATGGTCGAGGCGGCGGAGCCCGTGCCGGGCACCGCCGGCCGCTCCCGGCTTCACCCTCGCCCTCCAAACCACACGTGACCTGCTGGGTATGTGCGCAAGGACTCTTCGAGTAGGGCATCGGGGAGATCGGCCGCCGAGTCCTGTCGGCCCTTGCGCCTGCACGGCGGAGACCCGCGTCAGCACCCGCAAAGTGAAGTCACCCGTCTCCCGCTACGCGGAAAGGAAACCTGACGGCCGCCCCGACGGCAGCCAGGGCGTGACCTCGACGACGATCACTCTCCTGCCGCCCCCCGTCGCCGGAGCCCGCGCTGCCCGCGCTGCCCGCGACGACCGTCCGGGAGAACACCGGCAACGGCAGGACCGGCAGCCGCATGGCACGAGTCCTGGCCATCCTGCCGGCAGACCCCGAACGCCAGTGGCGCTCAAGGGAGATCGCCGCACTCCTCGACGACATCACCTTCGTCGCCGCCTATCGGCAACTCGCTCGCCGCCGGGAGAGGAATCGTCCGCATGGGCCGCTCCACAGCCAACACCCAGATGGCGAAACCATGGCGTGACCTGCGGAAACGCTAACCACCCGGCCTTGGGGAAACGTCACCCCCCGGTCACCCGAGCCGTAACCACTCACGCCCGGGCGAGTGGGCGGGCAGCAAGTGTGCCTGGCGTGTGGGCCGGGAGGGCAGATGCAGGGGGAGGGCGGTAGGGAATTCTGGGGGCCCGGAGTGATCGAGCATCGCCTGGGGAGTTCCGTTGCACGAGCGCGGTCCTGCGGCATGGCCAGTCAGGTCAATTTGCAAGAAAGTTTGGCTGACAATGATGAAAACCGGCTGGACATCCAGAGAAGGCCGTGGGGCGTCGCAGCGCCGTGGGGTTTCGGCCGCACGCACTGGCGTGATGTGTCCTGGGTCTTCCTCTCCGGACAGGGCGCCGGGCCGGTCTCGCGGTCCTCAGCTCCGACCCCCGCCCGTCCCCGCGGGGCCGGGAAGGCTTCTTGCTCTGTTCCTGGCCGTTGTCCTGTCCGTGTCCGGCTTGGTCGTGGGCGCAGCCCCCGTCGCCTCGGCTGCACCGGCCAGCCCTGTCGTCGCCTGGGGCCTCAACGACAAGGGGCAGACGGATGTGCTGGCGGGGCTGAGCGATGCCACGACCATCGCGGCCGGCGTGCACCACAGTTTGGCGTTGAAGGCGGATGGCACCGTCGTCGCTTGGGGCTGGAACGACCAGGGGCAGTCGGCTGTGCCGGCCGACCTGAAGAATGCCGCGACTGCGAAGGTCACCGCCATCGCCGCCGGCTACGACCACAGTTTGGCGTTGAAGGCGGATGGCACCGTCGTCGCCTGGGGCTACGACAATCACGGGCAGTGGGCCGTGCCGGCCGACCTGAAGAATGCCGCGACTGCGAAGGTCACCGCCATCGCCGCCGGCGTAGAGCACAGTTTGGCGTTGAAGGCGGACGGCACCGTCGTCGCCTGGGGCGATGGCAGCGATGTGCCGGCCGACCTCAAGGACGCCGGCACCGCAAAGGTCATCGCCATTGCCGCCGGCGTGCACCACAGTTTGGCGTTGAAGGCGGATGGCACCGTCGTCGCCTGGGGCGACAACGGTAGCGGGCAGTCGGCTGTGCCGGATGGCCTGAAGAATGCCGCGACTGCGAAGGTCACCGCCATCGCCGCCGGCCTTGACCACAGTTTGGCGTTGAAGGCGGATGGCACCGTCGTCCCCTGGGGGAACGACAATGACGGGCAGTGGGCCGTGCCGGCCGACCTGAAGAATGCCGCGACTGCGAAGGTCACCGCCATCGCCGCCGGCGCACAGCACAGTTTGGCGTTGAAGTCGGACGGCACCGTCGTCGCCTGGGGGAACGACGTCTATGGGCGGACGGCTGTGCCAGAGCGGTTGAGTGGGGTCACGGCCATCGCCGCCGGCGGCGGACACAGCCTGGCGCTGAAAGCCAGCACGAAGGTCGCCGCCTGGGGCAGCAACAGCGCCGGGCAGGCGACCGTGCCGGAGGAAGCCGCGAGCGGGGTCACCGCCATCGCCGCCGGCAGCACCCACAGTTTGGCGTTGAAGGCGGATGGCACCGTCGCCGCCTGGGGCTACGACAATGACGGGCAGTGGGCCATGCCAGCAGGGCTGAGCAGGGTCACCGCCATCGCCGCCAGCATCAACCACAGTCTGGCGTTGAAGTCGGACGGCACCGTCGTCGCGTGGGGTGACAACATTGGCCATCAGGCGGATGTGCCTGGGGGACTGAGTGGGGCCACCGCCATCGCCGCTGGTCTCTACATCAGTATGGCGTTGAAGGTGGACGGCACCATCGCCAGTTGGGGCGCCAACGGCGCCCAGGATGAGGTCCCGGAGGAAGCCGCAAGTGGGGTCGTCGCTATCGCCGCCGGCACAAAGCACAGTTTGGCGTTGAAGGCGGATGGCACCGTCGTCGCCTGGGGCGACAACGGTAGCGGGCAGTCGGATGTGCCGGATGGCCTGAAGAATGCCGCGACTGCGAAGGTCACAGCCATCGCCGCCGGCCGTTTCCTCAGTGTGGCGTTGAAGGCGGATGGCACCGTCGTCACCTGGGGCGACAACGACAGTGTCCCAGAGGGGCTGAGCGGGGTCACCGCCATCGCCGCCGGCGAGAACCAAATTCTGGCGTTGAGGGCGGATGGCACCGTCGTCCCCTGGGGCGACAACGACAGTGTCCCAGAGGGGCTGAGCAGGGTCACGGCTCTGGCCGCCTCCAGCCATAATCTGGTGCTCGTGGCGGGGCCGCTGGCGGTGTCGTTTCCGGATTCGCTGCCCGATGCAGTGGTGGGGCAGGACTACCCTGCCACCGAAGTGGCTTCCCCTGGAGGGGGCAGCCCTGACTACACGTACAGGGTCACCAAGGGCAGTCTGCCGGAAGGGCTGTCCCTGAACGAGAGCACCGGGAAGCTCACCGGCATGCCCCCCACCGTGGGTAACGGCCCCTTCACCTTCACCATTACGGTCACCGACTCCGGCTCCGGCACCCTGAAGGATTCCGAAAGCAAGGAGTTCACGCTCCAGGTTTTTGCGAAAATCAAGATCACCAGCGGGAGGGATCTCCCTGCGGGCACGGTGAACAGCCCTTACGCAGACGGGAGCGGAGTCACTCTTGCCGCCGCGGGCGGGAGCGGGTCTTACAAGTACAGCGTCCCCCCGGGCAGTCTGCCGGCGGGGCTGTCCCTGAGCGAGGCAGGGGAGTTGACCGGCACGCCCACCGCCGCCACTGCCGCGGGTGGTAGCACTTTCACCATTACAGTCACGGACTCCGGCCTCGGCGCCCCGCAGCAGTCCGCAAGCAAGGAGTTCAGCCTTACTGTGAACAAGGCCGTCACGACGACGAAGGTCTTGCCCATAGACAGTCCGGTGCTGCCCGGAGCCGATGTGACACTCGTTGCCGAGGTGTCTGGCTACAATCCCGGCGAGAGTGTCACCTTCTTCGACCTCTTCGACGGCGAGACCACCGCCCTGGGCACGGCCGATGTGAACGATGAGGGCCGGGCCTCCCTGACCTGGTCCGCCGGCAGCCCTGGCGAACACTCCATCACCGCCACATACGGCGGCGACCCCAACAACCTGGAAAGCCCCGCCGAGGCCGTAACACTCCAAGTCCTGAAGCAACTCGCGATCACCAGCGGGAGGGATCTCCCTGCGGGCACGGTGAACAGCCCTTACGCAGACGGGAACGGAGTCACCCTTGCCGCCGCGGGCGGGAGCGGGCCTTACAAGTACAGCGTCCCCCCGGGCAGTCTGCCGGCGGGGCTGTCCCTGAGCGAGGCAGGGGAGTTGACCGGCACGCCCACCGCCGCCACTGCCGCGGGTGGCAGCACTTTCACCATTACAGTCACGGACTCCGGCTCCGGCGCCCTGCAGCAGTCCGCAAGCAAGGAGTTCAGCCTTACTGTGAACAAGGCCGTCACGACGACGAAGGTCTTGCCCATAGACAGTCCGGTGCTGCCCGGAGCCGATGTGACACTCGTTGCCGAGGTGTCTGGCTACAATCCCGGCGAGAGTGTCACCTTCTTCGACCTCTTCGACGGCGAGACCACCGCCCTGGGCACGGCCGATGTGAACGACGAGGGCCAGGCCTCCCTGACCTGGTCCGCCGGCAGCCCTGGCGAACACTCCATCACCGCCACATACGGCGGCGACCCCAACAACCTGGAAAGCAGCACCGCCGAGGCCGTAACACTCCAGGTCGTAGCGCCGATCCCGCTCACGGTCGTCACCACCTCGGTCGACGCCGTCGCCGGCCAGCCGTTCACCGCGATGCTGGAGGCTTCCGGCGGCACCCCCGACTACCACTGGGAGATTGTCGAGCCCAGCGAGAGTGCCACGCCCGAGGTTGTTGGTGCCCAGGCGGCGACCTGGGCAGCAGTGGCTGACGATGGCACGATCTCGGGTACGCCTCCCGCGGGCACGGAGCCCGGCTCCTACACGGTCAGCGTGCAGGCAACCGACAGCGCTGTACCCAGCCAGCAGATTACCGCCGACATTGCTATAGACGTCCACGAGCCCGGCACGGTCTTCGTCTCCACGAACAATCTCGATCCGGCCGTCGTCGGTGTTGCGTACAAGCAGACTCTCACCGCCGAGGGCGGTACCGCCCCCTACACGTGGGCGGTCGAGGGTGACCTGCCCGCCGGTCTGAACCTCGACCCCGAGACCGGCATCATCAGCGGAACCCCCGAGAAGGCGGGGGATGCCACCTTCACGGTGACCGCCACCGATGGCTCCGAGCCCGCCCTCAGTGGCAGCGCCGGGCTGGGTATTACCGTCACCGATGCCCCGCCTCAACCCAGCATCACCACTACCACTCTCACCGGCGCCACCACGGGCACCGCCTATCAGCAGACTCTCACTGCCAAGGGCGGTACTCCCCCCTACACCTGGGAGATCACCACAGGTGCACTCCCCGACGGACTGTCCCTGGACACCGGTAGCGGCAACATCACCGGCACCCCCACCACCGCGGGAACCACCGACTTCACCGCAACAGTCACCGACTCCGCCGGACAGACCGACACCCACGACTACACCCTCACCACCAGCACCCCGACCACCAGCACCCCGACCACCAGCGAAAGCCCCACACCCAGCCCCTCCACCTCCGACTCCGCACAAGTCAGTGAAATACCCAAAGGCGCACCCAACACAGGACTCGGGGCGAACAGCTCGGGCTCACTTCCGGCAATAGCAGCGTTGGACGGTTACCACGTGACACTCCCGAAGAGCCCCGCGATCGCTGATCTGAGCGGCGGACGCCAGCACGTCACGGCTGCCGACTGGCAACGCGGACTCACAAGCCCGTGGCCAGCACAGTCCTCATCACCATCAGCGCCGCGCCCACTCGACTCCGAGTCCGGCGAGTGCGGTGAGCTGTGCTCGGGCGAGGCGTTCGCGGCGTTGTCTATGGTTGGCGATCCACACCCCAGTCCGGTGTTCGGTGCCGTCGGGCAGCCGCTCCACACGCCACTCCTTCGCACCGCTGGTTGACGGTGCCCTCAACTCCCGCGCGCAGGGCGTACTTCGTCTGCCACGTCTGTGTCTTCTCCTCGGCCGTGTCCCCGAGTTCATCAGTTGACGGGCACATGAGCCGTTCCGAGGCGGTGTCGTAACAAGTCAGCGCGGCACGGCCCGCTGGGAAGCCGTGGAAGCGCGGGCACACGATATTTTGCTCTGGTCCAGCCGTGGACTGCTTGTCTGTGTAAGTGTGCGGGCGTGTACTTGCGGAAGACCCGCCGCCGGAACAAGGACGCCAGCGTCGTGCGGTACGTCCAACTCGCCAACAACCGGCGGATGGACGGGCAGACGCAGGCCGAGGTACTGGTCAACCTGGGCCGCCATGACCGCCTCGACCTGGACGCTCTGCGTCGGCTGGTCGCCTCGATCGAACCGCTACCTCGGTGAGGACGACGATGTCGCGGCGCCGCTGGGCGCCGAGGCCGGCCCGCTGCAGGTGGAGTCCTCCCGTCCGATCGGCGCGGTCTGGGTGCTGGATCAGCTGTGGAAGCTGCTCGGCATTGATACCGCGCTCGCCCCAGGCGCTGGATGGACGCCGATTCCGCACTGACGTCGAGCGATGCTGTTCACTCCGGTCGCTAACCGCGCGATCACTCCGGGCTCGAAACTCGCCGCCGGCGAAAGGGCCGGCCGCGACGTCGCCACACGGGCCTGCCCGAACTCGACGGCAACAACCAGGCCCTGCGCGCGATGGACCTGCCCATCGAGGGCGACGCGCAAGGCGCCGTGCAGGAAGCGGTGTTCTTCGCCGCCGCCCACCTGCTCAACCCCGAAGTCGACTTGATCTTCTCCGACACCACCAGCACCTGTTCGAGCGCGACCGCGAGGACGCAGAGGCGGGTGATGAGGCGCTTCGCCGGTCCGGGGCACTCCAAGGACCACCGCAAGGACCTGCCGCAGATCGACATCGAGTTCACGGTCACCCGCGAGAGCATCCGGGTCCGCTGCTGGGTCTGGCCCGGCAACACCTCCGACACCACCGTGATCGGGCAGGGCAAGGACGATCTGCTGTCCTGGCGGCTGGGCCGCGTGGTGACCGTCGCCGACTCCGGATACTCCTCCGAGGCCAACCTGGCCTACCTCACCCGCGCCGGCGGCCACTACATCACCGGCCTGAAGATACGCGAGACCAGCAAGAAGGCGGCCGCCGCCCTGGCCCGGCAGGGCCGCTACCAGGAGCTGCGCGACAACCTGCGGGTCAAGGAGGTCCAACTCGACGACGACCCCGGCCGCCGCTGGATCATCTACCACAACCCCGTCGAGGCCGCCCGCGAACAAGCCCGCCGCGATGAACAACTCAGCGTGATAGTCGATGAGTTGGAGAGGATTCCTCAGGCCCGGTCCTCGGATGCGAAGAAGGCCAGGACAAGGCGGCCAAGGCCGCCAAGCGCGCCGTGAAGCCGAACGACGCCGTCCACCGCAAGGCCGAGTGCACACTGCGTGACCATCCCACCCTGAGGCGATGGCTCACGCAGCCCCCGGCCACCGGGCGGCTGTCCGCCGACCGGTCCCAGGTCGCAGCCGAGGCCAGGCGCGACGCCAAGTACCTACTAGCCACCTCCGACCCGGACCTGCCCGCCGAGGACGCCGCACCTGGGTACAAGAACGTGCTGGAACGGAGCGTTCCCTTGCACGATGAAGTCCACGCTCTACCTGCGGCCTGTCTACCACCGCCTGGACGAGCGGATACGCGCCCACGCGCTGCTGTGCCGGCCGGCCCCTGCTGCCGATCCGCGTCGCCGAACGCCGCGCCCGTACCACCTGGCACACCATCAGGAACGAAATCGGCCGCATCCACCAGGCCACCCTCGCCGGGCCCCGCCGGCCGCCTGCAGCAGACCACCCGCATCACCGACGCCCAGGCGAAACTCTTCAAGGACTGCGGCGTGCCGCCTCCACCAAAGATGAGCGGCGTCCAGACCTCCGAATTGCCCCTGAGCTGGGAAAACAGCCGCCGGAGCCGTGGACACACGCCTCCGGCAACTCCGCATGCCATTCTCCCAGGTCACCCCGCGAATCCGCCGATCACGTGTGCCTGCCTCTGATGAAGCCGGGAGCCGGGAGTGCAAAGAATCGAACGAGCGATGCCAGGCCCGGACCCGCAGCACTGTCTCGCGTTGCGGCGTGCCAGGCAGCAGACCGTCACCCGCCTTCGGCATGAGGAGATTGACGAAGCTGTTCTGGAGCCGGTGAGGACCGTCCATCGGCGGGATGGGGCTGACTGGGCACGCCGGTCAGCCCTGGCAGATCGTTCCGAAGCGTTCGCCGCCTCCTTTGCCGAGCCTGCCACCTCGGAAGGCCGCGCCACTGAGCCTTTTCAACTCGGAACTTCGAGGAGGAAGGAAGCCGCCGCCGACCTGGGCAAATCGGTCAGGCATGTCACCCGATTGGTGGCCGCTCTGAAGAGGCTCACTGAGGCAGTCGATGCAGGCGCCGGAACGCTTGGTGGCGACCGCGGGTTGAGCGAAGCCGCGTCCCACGCTGTGGAAGCCGCCCGAACCAGACGGACATGCTGACGAATCTATCCAGGGCTAGACTGACAGACGCACCGGCAAGGGGGTCTTGACCTTCATGAACAGACGTCGGAGAGTGTCCGCGGTGCTGGTCGCGTTCGCTCTGACCGTGGCGGGGTGCAGCGCCGGCGCCGGCGAACGGCCGACCCCCGGCGTGACCGCCGCCACCATCACCATCGGCAGTCACGCTGACTTGACCGGCGTGAGTTCCCCTGGACTTAAAGAGATCCCGCCTGCGGCCAAGGCTTACTTCGACTACGTCAACGATCACGGCGGGGTCTACGGACGCAAGATCATCTACGACTACCGGGACGACAATTACAGACCCGCCAACGCCCTCACGGTGGTGCAGCAGCTCGTCGAGCAGAACAAGGTCTTTGCCATCTTCAATGGTGCCGGCACCGCTCCCCACCAGGCCGTCGCCGGCTACCTCAACGCCCAGAAAGTCCCCGACCTCTTCCCGAGTACGGGCTGGTCCGGCTGGAACGACCCCGCCAAGCTCCCATATACCTTCGCCTGGGCGCTCTCCTACCGCGCCGAAGCCAAGATCCTCGCGACGTACGTCGAAAAGACGTTCCCCGGGAAGAAGATCGCCTACTTCTACCAGGGCACAGCCTCCGGCAAGGACTTTGTCGCGGGCCTGGACACGGTCATTCCAGCCTCCCAGGTCGTCGCGCGCGAGGCAGCCCAGCCCACCTACGACGGCATCAACGCCCAGGTAAGAGCCATCGCCCAAGCCAAGGCCGACGTGATCATCGGGGCCATCGTCCCGGCCTACTGGGCCCTGCTGCGTAGGGCCCAGGAGCAGATCGGCAACACTGCCCAGTTGGTCATCAACTCCAACGCCTCCGACCCCACGAATCTCTCCCGCTTGATGGGGCCCGCACTGATGCAGGGCATCATCACTGACGTCTACCTGCCGCAGGTCACCGACACCTCCAACAGCTGGGTGGCCCTGGCGAAGAGGATCCACGACCGCTACCTGCCGAACGCCCCCTTCGGCCAGAACTTCCTGTACGGCGTGGCCAACGCCTACTCCTTCGTGGAAGCTCTGCAGCGTGCCGGGAAGAACCTGACCCGCCAGTCACTTGTCACCGCATTGGAACAAGGCGGCCCCGTCCCCGGCTTCGGGCTGGTCCCCCTGGACTACAGCCGCACCTCGCACGCCGGCTACAGCGGCGCCCAGATCGGTGTCATCAAAGGAAACACCATCGCCCTCGAGGGCCGACCGATGACCACCGACGACGGCAACGGGCCCGTCGTCCCCTACACCGCACCACAGCCCCCAGCCCCCGCCGACGGAATCCCCGCACCCTAGATGAATGAGTCCAAGGGATTGTTATTGCGGTCAGTAGTCGTAAGCGATCAGTGATCGCTTCACTGACTGGTCGGCCTGGTCGTTGCGCCAGATCGCCGCAGGTAGCGGGTCTGTCAAACGACGGCCCTGTCTCAGTTTCGGTGATAACGGAGAGTGCCGTTATCCGGGGAGGATGCGGTGGCGGAGGAGGGTGAGGCCTGCTCGTCCGTGCAGTTGGCGGGCGATCCGCTTGGTCTTGGTGTTGACTCCCTCGGTGGGGGCCGCTGCTGTACGGAAGCGGGAGCGCGGCGTTCACGCCATCGCAGTCTCCTCCACGCCTCGGGTGACGGCATACAGGTGGGGCAGGTCCACTGCGCGGACCTGGGGCATCCAGGCCGAGAGCACGTCCTGCACTTCCTGCGCGAGGCCTCAGGAGCCGGGCGAGGCCACCGATACCGACGGCCAGTTGGGGCACCTCAGGGCAAGCGGCGGTGAGCTTGGTCAAGAGGTCGTGATATTCGGTCGTGAGGGTGTCGGGTCTGGTGAGGAGCATCCGGGCGAGCGGCGCGGGGACGCCCCGGCCCTGGCACGTCCTGATGCATCCTCAGACGACCACGCCTCCGGCAACATGACAGCACCAACAGAAGGGCTTGGCTCCTCCCGGAACAGGGAGGAGCCAAGCCCTTGCATCGCTGACTGAGGGGGCGGGACCATCAGCGACGAGGATGGTGCGCCGCCACCGAAGGCGGAGCCATCCCGGATTGCTGGGACGTACGTGCTGCGTTGCGGGTCCACCCACGTTTGTTGCCCGCGGACAACAAACGTGTCTGCACCCCAAACTCCGTAACGCCTTAGGGATCTTGGGGCATCCGCCCTGGCTCTCGCAATCTCGCGCAAGTCCTGGCTGATGACACCCCTCAGGGCGCCGCGCTCGGACGCGCTGTCAGGCGACGAGGGCACCGGCCCCGGCTGCGGGGCTCTTCAGGTGCGCAGGGAAACTACACGTCCCGGTCCGTCAGAACCCGAAGACGCTCGTTGCAGAGGCCGTCTTCACGCACTCATTGGCAAAGGTGTGTTCGTAGGAGACGCGCTTGCCCTGCCAGACGCCCTGGGCGGTGACCACGACGGGCTTCCAGATCTTGGCGCACAGCACGTCGTTCCCAGCTGTCAGGGCAGCGAAGTCACCGCTGACACCACGCAGTTCAGCGCACGCCTCGGCAACGGCAGGATGGGTGCCGGTGGGCGTCGTGGCACAGTCGAGGGTGACGGCACGTTCCGGGGTGGCACTGGCAAGACTGTCTCCGTGACCCACAGTCAGGACCAGGGCAGACGGGGCGACGAGCGAGGCGGGGGCCGCCGGAGCGGCGAGGGCGGCCCCAGAGAGGGGTGCGCAGGTGGCGACGGTCAGGCCGAGGATTGCCGACCAGCGAGCGGTGTTCCGCATTGTGTGCTTCTTTCCGTGTGATTCAAGGACGCCGCCCGGTCAGATCGTGACTGGGTCGGCGGGCGAAAGTCTGCCGATGCCGCCGCGGAATCTCACATCGATGCCACCGGTTCCAGAAAGCCTTGTGTGTCGAATCTTTGGCCTGAACTGTCAGATTCCGAATGATCCAACAACAAACCGCCTGTTCTCCAGACGTAAGATCACTTCATCTGGCTAGATTCCCCATGCTCCTCAATTGGCCTAAACCTTCCGATCCCACCCACAGGTGCTGTCACGTTGTCGGTGGCGTGATCGGGTGATGATGGGTCAGGACGTGGCGAGGCCGCGAGTGATCCGTGGTTCAGACACCCCATGTCGTTTGAGGTCACGCGGCGTGGGGGTGAGCGTGGTGTGACCAGGCGATCGCTTCATCGTTGTGGGCGCGGGTCTTGAGGCATCCGTGGAGGATGCCGACGAGCCGGTTGCCGGCCTGGCGGAGGGCGGGGTCCTCACGGTCTCGTTGCTTGTCGTAGTAGCGGCGGGCGCCGGGGGAGACGCGCAGGGCGGCGAACGCTTGGTTCTGCAAGGCGTCGGCCAGGCGGTTGTCGCGGATGAAGCGGGACTGGACGGTGGGGCTGTCAGCGAGACGCCTTTCAGCGGATGTACGGATCGGTCAGCGGCAGCGGCGTCCGAGCCGCTTCCAGAGCTGACTCGGGAAAGGCGGGGCCGGCGGTGTAGAAGCGGGCACGGGTACGGCCGATTGGTGTCAGAACGTCAACCGCGCCTAGGTCCCGCAGGTCGCGTTGGGCCCGCTGCAGGCTCAGGTCCTCCGCTCGTTCGTAGCGTGTACGACGCACCCTCCCGGACATCGCCACGTCATGCAGAGCGGAAACCACCCTCTCCTCTAGCCCCCGGGCCTCTGCGAACTCACCGAGCAGAAGCCACACCCGACTCGAACGGTCCAGGCGGCTGCGTACGGTCTGCGCCTGCTGGTGGTATGCGGTGAGGTTGAAACGGACCCATTCGGAGACGTCCTGGTCGGGGCGGTAGGTGGCTCCTCGACGCTGCAGCTCGCGGTAGTACTCCCAGGTGTTACCGGGGCGCCCCAGCCATGCCTCGATCGAGGAGAACTCGGGGGCCAGTTCTCCCTCTCGCGCGATCATGAGTGTTTGGAGGGACCGGGACATGCGGCCGTTTCCATCCGCCCACGGGTGGATGGAAACGAGGTGCAGATGCGCCATGGCAGCCCGCACTAGCGGGTGGCTGCCGTCGTCCGTGTTCAGCCACTCGACAAGTTCACCCGTCAACGCAGGCACATCAGCCGCGTCCGGCGCCGTGTACGCCGCGATACTGGGGTCGCGGGCATTCGTCACGTACACGGCTCCGCGTCGCCACTGCCCCGCCGGCTGCTGCGGGGTGTTGCGGTGCCCCTGCAGCATCCAGTGGAGCGCATTGAGAAACCCCTTGCCGTAACGGAAGTCCGGGACATCGTGCAGCGTCTGGATGTACGTCATCATCCGCTGGTAGGCAAGCGTCTCCTCACGGTCCTCCTCGGACACATCGACATCCCGCTCGCCCTCTAGAAGATCCTCGACGTCGACCTATGTGAATGCTTACTGAGGTTTTCTCAACGAAATGATCTCGCCGTCGCCGTCGCCGTCGCCGTCGCCGTCGCCGTCGCCGTCGCCGTCGCCGTCGCCGTCGCCGTCGCCGTCGCCGTGGCGTGAGGGCGGCTGCGAACAGGCGTGAAGCCCCTGGTAGGACAGGTCTCACCACAAGATCTTGTCCGTGACTTCCAGAGGCTTCACGTTGGTTTCCTATGCTGCCATGCTCGATGTCCCGCGCCACGTCGTGGAGTTCCTCGCCCGCTTGCCGGCCGGTCACCGCCGCCGGATCGGCACGCCGAAAAGCTCGCGGGCACTGGGACCGTTCCGCCAGGCGGTACTGGTCTTGCGCTGGTTCCGCGAGGGGTCGTGCGTGCACTGCCTGGCGCGCGATGCGGGCATCTCGCAGGCCACCGGTTACCGCTACCTGCACGAAGGAGTGGACGTCCTGGCCGGGCAGGCCCCGGATCTGCATCGAGTTCTCGCCGAGTGCCGGCAGCAGGGCATGAACCACTTGATCCTGGACGGCACGCTGATTGAGTCCGACCGCGTCGCCGGTGTCCACCTGAACGCCGCGGGCAAGGAAGTGGACACCTGGTACTCCGCGAAGCACAAGGCATTCGGGGCGAACGTGCAGTTCGTGTCCGCTCCGGACGGCACTCCGTTATGGGTGTCGGATGGGGAGCCCGGTTCGGTACCGGACATCACTGCTGCCCGCTCGCATTGCCTGCCCGCCCTGTACAAGGCGGCCGCCGACGGCCTTCCCACCCTCGCTGACGCCGGCTACCAGGGCGCCGGCATCGGCATCCACCACCCGTTCAAGAAGCCTCGTGGCAGCTCCCACCTGCGGATTCATCCCGACACTCGCACTCGCAACGCCCTCCTGCGTAGCGTGCGCGCGTTGGGCGAACGAGCCGCGGCCGAGCTCAAAGAACGATGGCGCACGCTCAAGCGCATCACGCTCAGCCCCGGTCGGATCGGCGCAATCGCCAAGGCCGCCCTCGTCCTCAACAACGCATGGCGATGAGTTTCGTTGAGAAAACCTCACTGCTGTATAGCCTCGTGATGGCGGAGCTCTCGACGACCTGTGATGCCGAGTTTGGCGAAAACGTGACTGAGGTGGAATTCAACGGTTTTAGTGCTGACGAAAAGGCGACTGGCGATCTCCCTGTTGGTCAGACCGTCGGCGGCAAGTCGGGCGATATCGTGTTCGCGATCCGTCAGTGGATTGGGAGCAGTGGCCCTCGGCGAGAAGCCGGCATCGGTCCCATTATTCAGTGAGCCTTCGCATCGCTGCAGGAACGGTTTCGCGCCCAGCTTGGCGAACAGCCTGGTGGCGCTCGACCGCAAGGCCTCGGCCGCTTGGTCCTTCCCAAGATTCATAAGCAGACGACTGTATGCATGCTCGAGACGGCTGCGGTGGAAGGGGATATTGGTCGTCGTGGCGGAGAGCATAACTCCATGATCGTAGCTGATTTGCGCTGTATCGGTGTCACTTCGAGCCTCGGCGAGTTGCCCACGCAGGAATGCGCATACGACTTGCAGGCAGGGCGCATTTTCGGCAAGTTTCACCAGGCGGGCAAGTGCTGTTTCTGCGGAATCGAAATCGCCTATGCCGATCAACGCCTCAGTGAGCAGTGGCTGCCAGTACATTGAGGACATCTCGACGATTCCCTGGCCCGGGAGTCGGAACATTGGCTCGAGTGCCGTATACATAGCCGCGTAGTCGCCGCGAGCCTGAGCCAATGTGGCACGGCCGATGGACTGCCAGGGAATCGAGTAATTCGGTATGAATTGGGCCAGCTCTTCGCCCTGACGTAGCAGCTCGTCGGCTGTTTCCCATTCGCCGCGTCCAGCAGGGACAAGACTCCCGAAAGCGCAAGCCATCGCAATGCCCCAAGGCTTGTCCTCCATCACGGAGATGGTGCGGCCACGCTCTACCTGAAGCAAGGAATCGTCCCACGCGCCGAGCAGGTATTGATCCATGGCGAGCACGAGATGTGCATCCTGCGCCCAGATGGGAATGGAATGCTCCCGTGCGAGTTGCAGGGCAACCCAAAGATCATCGGATCCCTGAGTGAGCTTCCCGCCGTAGGACCGAAAGAGGCCACGATATGAGAGAATGAAGGCGTCGGAGGGTGCCACGCTCCCAGCTTCCGGCAGCGGTGCTATCTCTTGCAGGGCACGCTCGGCTGCCGCCGCTCCACCTGTCATTCCGCAGCCGTAGGCGAAATATGACTTATGCTGGGATCCGTAGTCCGCGGCTGACGCTTTGAAGTCCAATGCTCGCTTTTGCGAGTCTACGCACTTCGGGCCATCTGCTGTTGCGATGTATGAAATACCCAGCCAGTAGCTTGCCATTGAAGCGATCCATTGCTGGCTAGGTAGCCTTTCAGTGGCCTGCACTGCTCGGATCAGCAGAGATTCTCCCTCGGTCAATTCTCCCTGCAAGAGTTTGCTTGATCCTAGGACAAGATCACGGGTAGGCGTGGGCTCACACAGCGCGGCTTTCTCCAGTAGTGGCCGGAAGCGGGCGAGTCTCTCGGCCCAGATCAGGTGTGCACCAGCGAGGAGAAGGAGCCGTTCTCGTTCGGCCTGCCCGCTCGCCAAGTCCGATGCCCAGAGCAAAAGCGTTGCCGCCCGTTCGGCCTGGCGGTCGGTGAGCAGCTGTGCGGCTTCGTCCTCCAGGGAGCTCGCGAGCTTGGGGTCGAAGCCGTCTACGGCGGCCACCCTGTGCCGCCAAGAGGCATCCCGAGCCACCAATGGCACCGCATTGGCGTGTAGTTCGCGGCGACGAGTGGGGCTGATCGCCCCCAGGATCGCGTCGCGTTGGAGAGCGTGCGAGACCGTCACAGGGGTGGTGGGCTCGTCGGGCCACCAACGCAGCAGTCCCGCGGCCAGGCACGGCTCCAGGGCCGCTGCAGGATCGCTCAGGCGGGCGACGGCGGCAGCAAGTGCCAAGGGCAGACGGGCATCAAGGATCGCAGCGGCCTCGGCCAGGAATCGAGCGGGTTCGGGCAGGCCGCTCAGCTGCAAGCGGATCGCCGAATCCAGACCGGGCGGGACGGGCAGCGCCTCGTGCTCGTTAGCCAACTGCTCGACCGATAGCTCGGCCAGCAGTGTCTGCAGATACAACGGGTTTCCAGCGGTGTGGCGGTACAGGCGCTCCGCGACAATCTGTGTTATCTCGCGCCCCCCGGTCATCTGGGTCGCGAGCTGCCTCACCTCCGATCGGCCCAGTCCGTCGAGCCGCAGGTGGCACCCTTGCTGAGCGCCGGCCAGGCGCCGGACCTGATCCACGCGTTCTTCAGCGTCTCGCTCGCCCGAACGAAGCACCATCACGGTCAGCACTGCATCGGCTTCCAACCGCCGGAGCACGTATCCCAGTGCTTTTAGCGATTCCTCGTCCGCCCACTGCGAATCCTCGATCACCATCGCCACCGGGCCGGCACTCTGAAGATCATCCAGCGCGGTCAGCAACTGTGCGCCAATCTCCACGGGTGATGCCCCGGCCATGCCGCCCGCTAGGAACGGAATTTTTTGCCGGACGTATGGTTCAATCCTCCGGGCTAGCTGATCGGCCACCCCGAATGCCCAGTCTTGTTCAGTTGTGTCGCAAAATGCGCGGATCGACGAAAATTGCTCGACAGTCGGGTCCGAGAGCCACTGCTGCACCAACGCGCTTTTGCCCACGCCGGCGAGTCCCTCCAGCAGCACCGTCTGCTTCCGACCTGCGGCCACTTCTCGCACACAGTTACTCAGCTGGGCGAGCGGATCTGCACGGCCGACGAACACTCTGCAATCACCTCCTCGTTCCATCAAACTCCCGCTTTCGAGCACCTGCAAGCAAGGATGCTGTCCGGGCGGGGCTGGGACGATCTTTGGGCTGTCCGTCCGGGGAGGGGGTCGTCGTGTGGTGTGGTTGTACTTCCGCTTCTCCCTTAGCTTCCGCGAGGCCGAGGAGCTGATGCTGGCGCGCGACGTAGTCGTCTCCTATGAAACGGTCCGGCGGTGGTGCCCGAAGTTCGGCCAGGCCTATGCCAACGCGCTACGCCAACGACGCCCGCAGCCCGGCGGATAAGGGTCACTTGGACGAGGACGTCATCAAGACCAACGGCGTGCAGAAGTACCTGTGACGGGCCGTTGACCAGGGACGGGATGGTTCTCGACGTCCTGGTCCCCAACCGGCGTGACAAGGCTGCGGCCATGCATTTCTTCCGCCGGCTCCTGAAGACAGGTGCCCAGGGTGATCGTCACCGACAAGCGCCCGCTCCTACGATGCCGCGCACCGTGAGGTGATGCCCTCGGTCGAGCACTGCTCCCACAAAGGGATCAACAACCGGGCCGAGAATTCACACCAGCCGCTCGGGCACATCCCGCCAGGCCACCCCGGCCCGGAACTTCCACACGATCCCGTTGAGCATCGTCCGGTCATCCAGCCGAGGCCGCCCCATCGACGTCCGGGGCAGCAACGGCCGCACGAAGTCCCACTCGGCATCGGTCAGTTCATGGCGACGTATCACCCGACCATGATCCACCAATCAAGATCACATTGACGACAGACCCTAGCGCTCTTGCCGTCCGCCACCAGTCGCACAGGACGGTCACGATCTGTACTGGCAGGCCGCAACAGCACGGCGAGGCCGGCGGGATGCAACTGCTCGATCACCCGGCGGACTGTGTCCATCGACGCGGCCGGCCGCACCCCCAGCGCACCACGGACCGGAAACCCCAGCCGGGCCAGAGCGTCCTGGGGCGCCCGACGCAGCCAGTGACCCACCGCCGCATAAGAACGTGCTCCGGCCGCCACCGCGCAGGCCGCCGCCCTGACCAACGCGACCAGCGGATACCGCAGCCCACGGCGATCGCGCGGATCAACGCTCTCCGCCTCACCATCACCCGACGGGGCGACAGAACACGACAGCACGGACGCGGGCATGGCAGACTCACGAATCACCGAAGCTCCGTTGTTTATAGGCGAGTTGGTAGCTCACCTACATCAACGGAGCTTCGGCGCTTCCGGTCACACCCCAGCCGACCAGCACAATCACAAGATCAAACCGACCTTGCAAGAGCCCTGACTGAGAAGGGCCCCTGAACTGGGTTTTTGGTCAGGGGCCCTTCTCATGTCCGGCAACCGCAACTGCCCGGTGTTCCCACGGCAGGGGCACGGGCAACTTCGGATCCGTAGCTCTACATAGATCGGTCAACGGGGGTCATATAGGCTGCCGTTCGACCCCTGAGAGTGGCCATGAGTCATTGACGGTTGCTGTACCTCGTTGCGGTACTGCCTTCGTCTTCGCCAGCCTTATGATCGGCATATCCCGGTTTCGGGGGTAACGACGGCCGCGACGGGTGCGATGGTCAGGTCGTGCCGTGTGGTGCGGCGTGGCCAGCCGATTCGAGGATGCCCAATATACCCTGCAGGCAGGAGATCAAGCGCGCTTCACGGCCGGGGTCGTCCGTTTGGTTCGGCGTGTCAAAAGTGGGATTCCCCAGGAACGCCTTGAAGTTGTCTATGTCAGACGCCATAAGATTCCCGTTCTGCGGGAGATTCCGGTAAGCGGTAGCCTGCTGAAGGTAAGCCCACCAATAGGCTTGGTCGTGGCCGTTGCCGGGAACGTAATCGTAGGCGCCGGGGATGCCGGTGCCGTCGCCGCAAATCTGCAGACAGTTATCTGCCTCATTGGTAAGGGCAGTGGCCATGGGGATGCTGAAGGTGTATATATATGGCATTTTGCCTCCGCGTGTCATTCATGCGGCCCTGGTGCCTTCGGCTCAGTCGCCGCGGAATTGTACTGCCAAGTCAGCCTTGCAAAAGGACAGTAGCCCGTATGCCTCGGCCGCCCGAAGTCCGCCAGGGCAGCGCACTGGCCTCACTCGTCGGCCCTTCGTGCAACGGCCGGCCCGTTCACGGTCCATGAGGCCGGCCTCAGTTCCCCCCTCTGCGCCTACCTGCCCGGACGGCCTGAGCGCAGCGCCCACCCGGCTCCCGTCCCGTACGCCGTCGACCCACACGTATGTGGAGCCATGGCGTCCAGGTGGAGCGCCCTGCCGGACGTACGACCTGGACGCCATGGGCTGTGTCTGCTCGGCTTGGCCTGGGTCGATGGCATACGGGACGGGAGCGCCCCGCCCGCACCCCGTGAACCCGCGGCCGGCAGCGGCCCCCTGGATCCTGGCGCCGGCCGATCCCCCGCCGGAAGCATCGCCGTGACCGGAGGCTGCGCTCTGTGGTGATCGACCCCTGGCTACCGGTGCTGTCCACCAGCGGGCGCGCTTTCCGGGCAGCTACCATTGCCCAAACTGGACCCACCGGTCCTGTATTTGGAGCACGGCAAGACCCATGCGCAATGTTCCATTGTCGTCCGTGCTGCGAATATCGTATGTTATTTCATTGGACTCTTCCATGAAACTCGCAATTGCATCAGGAAGAGACTCGTCGAATTGCACCCAGGTTCCGTCGGATGCGTTCGGATCCATCTCGCCCTGCCAGCCAGTATGGCCAGGATCGTCATTGCGTATAACCGTCACTCGCATGCTTTCGTCCTTTTCTCGCTGATATTTTCTGCTGTTCGGAGCGCCGAGGTGTGATGAGTATCCCGGCCAGCGCCTATCTCACTCTTGGATCAAAGGCCAGTCATGAAACCAAAGGGTTCTGACCGCAGCGCTTTCTATCCATCGATGCCGGTCGACCAGGACACTTCAGGAGGTCCACGAAAACTTTCTCCACGTTGCACCTCTCGCGCTCTTTGCATCCTCAGCCGGCCGGATGAGCCGTTTCCCCGTAACCTAATGCGGCGCAGCCCCGCCCCCGCGTTCCGGGCGGACAGCATGTCGGGCACAGATCGCGTCGCTCCCGGGCGGCGGTGCGGACGTGGGCTCAGCCAGGATTTCCGTGAAGCCGTTCGTGACGTGCTGATCAACGCAGGGTCTTTGAGGGGTGATCTTGTGTCCGGGTTCGTCAAGTCAGTCCGAGGTCTCGACATGCCCCTCTAGAAACGCCTCCTGCGAGGCCGTCGCATAGACCCGGAGCACAGTCCTGCCCGAGTAGGACATCTGCACGTGAACAGCACGCACTTGCGACACTGCCCGGCCGGATCCAGCCACACGTCCGCGCAGTCGACCTCCGCCTCCTCGCCGGGCCGTTTCTCCTGCGGCACCATCCCTTCGAGATGCCGGCGTCCTTCCTTGGACTCCAGCTCCAGCTGCGGGCGGCGCCTGCGGACATAGTCCCGAGCCGTGGAGTACGACGCCTGCTCGAAGTCATGCTCACCCGCGAGCGGCTCAAGAATCCGGTCGAGAAGGGCGGGGGCTCCGGCGAGGGTCGAGGGCTTCCAGGTGGGTTACATGGGAGGTGACGGGGTGGAACGCCGGGTGCCGTTGGGTCAGGGCCGAAGCCGCCGCCAAGGCAGAGCGTGTTGGGGCCGGTGAAGGGCTTCATCGAGGCGATGCTGCGGAAGGACCAGAAGGCGCCGAGGAACCAAAAAGCACACCGTCCGCTGCCTGAAGGCCGTCACCGTGCCCAGGCTGCCGTTCCCGCACGTCGACCAGGCGCTGCAGATCGTCCGCCGGCGGCGCACGGCGCGCAGCGGGACGGTGACGCTCCAGCGCGTCCACGCGGTCACCAGCCTGGCGGTTCACCAGGCAACAGCCGCTGACCCGGCGGAAACGCGTCCGCCGGCACTGGGCAATCGAGAATCGTGAGCACCACGTCAGCAACGTCACGTTTGGGGAGGACACCGCGTGTGTGCGGACCGGCAGTGAGCTGCGGGCGACGGCTTCCCTGCGGAACCCGGCGATCGGCACGCTCCGCCCGGGCGGAACGGGACAACATCGCCGAGGGCCTGCGCCATCACGGGCGAGACACGGCTCGGCCGCTGGCGCCCCTCGGACTCACGTCACGGCCTTGGTGTAGCAGTCGATGACGGCGGCAAGGAGTACCCAGCCCTCCCAGGTGGGAATGTAGGTGATGTCGCCGACCATTTTTCGCCGGGGGCGCGTCGGTGGTGAAGTCGCGTTTGCCGCCCTGGCCGGGTTTAACGAACTACCGATAGAACTCAAGAGATCCAACGGACCGTCATGAAGTGCCGAGGCTAATGGGACGCGACCGCGATCAGGATTCGCTGACGATCATGCTAAACATCGTTACACTTCGATCGAATGCGAAGAATGCGCCTGGGATGGCAACTCGCCTCACGACCGAACAGGAAACGTCACCCTCGTTCCATTGATCACCCGCGAGTTGGCTGATCATATTTGTGTAACCGCGTAGGAGTATGCCGAGGTCTACAACCTCAAGCGCGGCATGTTGATCAAAAGTTATCCCCTCCGAACTGGCCCGTGGAGCCACATAACGTAGCAAAATATCCGCCACCCTAGCCGGAATCTTGGCTAGCTGGACCAGCAGCGTGAGGGCTTCCAGATCGAGTGACCGTGGGTAGACCTGACCCGTGCTGGTTAGCACCCTTGTAAAGCCCAGAAAGGCGGCCAAGCGGTTCTCCATATTTGTTAGCTTGCCTCTGTCTCCGCCGAGGAGATCCAGCATGTCTTGCGAAGTCCCTGCAGGTCCTTTGATTCCACGCAATGGGTATCTGGTGAGAAAATTATCGATTCGCAGTTGCGCCTGAGCCACTTCACTCTGTATGCCGCGAATCCTTGACTCATCAAGGGAATTCGGCCAATTTTCGGAACCCGCCGAGTGAAGGCACGCGTCGAGTATGCGACATATATCAGCACTTCGCGTGCGAGATATCTGCAAACTCGAGCGAATCTGAGCTTGCTCGATATTATCGTCCAGATCACGTCCTGTAAGACCGTTATGGATGTACTCGTGGCCAGCAAGAGCGTTGAACTCTTCAATGCGAGCCTTGACATCATGCCGGCAGATACGCTCACGCCTGTCAATTGAGTCAAGATCGACCTGGAAGATGTTTTTCTCGTACTCACGTATGACGGCATTTGGAACCAGAAGACCTGCTTCCTGCTGGGCACGCAGAAGTTCGACCCAGAAGAGCCTCTCTGCTATCACTTTATGCTGTGGTGACCATAGGCGGGCAAGACTTCGTGATATCCCGTCGACGGCCAAAACGTGAGCAAAAGCCGGTTTCTCCACTAGTGCGACATTAGTTTCCCGTGATTCGTTGGTGTCAGCTGAAGCTCTTCGTCTCATTGAGCCTGACATGGATGACCTCTCCTCTGAACAGGCCGTGGATGCGGAAGTTGGAGGCGGATCGGCATGCTTGGACCGATGTGGCCCTTCGGGCCCGCATTATGTTGTGGCTGGCGAGGGCGTCGCCGCAAGGGCATTGCCGAACCGGCCGACCTGCGGCAGCGGGAAGGCACATGATGCCGCTGCGGACACTTCGCCCCCATCGCTGAACCAGAATGAGATTCAATTCGAGATCATCACTCGACAGGTAATCCGCCGCGGGACCTTCTCCAGCGTCCATGTTCTGAACAAAGATCCGCGATTATATCGACTCGTGGAACGTGAACGCCAAACCCTTCATCTGGACCGTGACTGCCGGCCCGGCGAGATCCTCGTCAGGGTCTGCGTCGTCCAGACGAACTAAGGAAACTCGTCAACAATAGCGCGAGCCAGCATAAACCGGATCACGGGGCCACTAGGAGTTACTAGATTGACAGGCAATACGCAGAGCGTCCTTCACTGTCGTCGCACGGACCGCCAATTGACTGCCTGCGTCAATGAAACCATTGCAGCGAACATGCTCGAGGAGGGCGAAGAATGGTTCAAAATAACCGGTATCATCCAAGAGCACGATAGGCTTTCTATGCAGACCTAGCTGGGCCGATGTTATGGTGTAGAGAAGTTCCTGAAATGTACCGTAGCCTCCCGGAAGCACGATAAATGCATCTGCCAGACTCTGCATACGAAGGCCGCGGTCGTGCATATCGGGGACACTTATCAGCTCACTTAGGCCCGACCGTGTAAGCTCTCGAACTATGGGCTCATCCAAAGTCACTCCAATGATCTCCCCTTCTGCTGCCAGGACAGCGTCGGCCAAAGATCCCATGATCCCCGAACCACCTCCGCCGTACACGACTGATATTCCTTGCTTCGCACACTCGATACCCAGCTCAGCCGCCATCTGCTGGAACTCAGGACGCCCGCCTTCGGCCGCTCCGCAAAAAACTACTACTCGTTCCTTCACCGGGATATCTCTCCGGGAACTTCTGGAGGAGTAGATGGTCTCAATTTCTCCCCCAGGCCGAACAAGTATATCCTGATCTCGTGGACCTGTAGTGACCGAACTGACAGGCAAATTCAGGTAGTCCGAGATATAGTCAACTAGATTCTGTGCTTGCACCGGCAACTCGCTATACCGGGCTACACCGTTTGTCGAAGTGAGCCATCCGGGAAAGAATCGATAGATCGGAGTGCATTCACTTAGGTACTTTTCGTCCGGCCTGAATTCCAGATCCTCTTCCCCGTGGTAAGCGTAGCCAGTACAAACTCCAATGCTGGAGAATTCATCCAGCACGTCGAGCTTTGTCAGGGCGACACTTGTACACTTATTGCGTCTGGAGGCCCAGAGCGCATGGGGGAGATCGAGCCATCCGCAGCGGCGCGGCCGGCCTGTGGTCGTCCCGCTCTCCTTGCCTACCGTCCGTAGCCTGTCACCTAGGGCTCCGGTGTCCTCAGTTACGAACGCGCCATTCCCCACCATCGTTTGATACGTCTTGAGGACCCCTATCCTGTGATGGATTTGCGAGGAGTCGATTCCCGTGCTGCTCCCTACGGCATGAAATGTGGTTGGACACGTAGTCACAAAGGGGTAGTTTCCGTGGTCTATGTCAATAAGCGGACCCTGCGCACCCTCAAATAGAATCGAATATCCTTCTTCTGTGGCGACTTCCAGAAGGCGGACCGAGTCGACGGCGATCGCGAGCACTTTATCCCGAAACGTCGACAACCATGCGTAATTTTCATGCACAGAGCCGGACGGCAGCCCAAAAAGACGGGCATTTTCTTGCAATCGGAGACGGACAGTTTCCATGTCCTCAAGATCGCAAACCCGTACCCCAGTCCGATTGGCCCTGCTGACGTTCGCCGGGCCGATTCCCCGTTTGGTGGTCCCGATTGCCCCTTCTTGACCCCGATTTGCCTCTTGCAGATGGTCAACAAGACGGTGCATTGGAAGGACCAGGTGAGCGCGGTCGCTAAGAAAAATTCTACCCGAAACATCAAACCCTTCGGAGTCCATTTCATCAATCTCGGTGAGGAGCTTCTCGGGATTAACGAGGACGCCCCCGGTAATGACTCCCACCGTTCCAGGGTGTCGGAGACCGGAAGGGATGAGATGGTTTTTCAGTACAACAGTCTCATTCTTCTCGTTGATGAACGAGGTTGTGTGCCCTGCATTTTCTCCTCCCTGAACGCGCACGATGATGTGATGAAAGGGCGCTAGCCGATCTACCATGGCGCCCTTACCCCCATCCCCCTGTTGCAGATCCCCGATCCAGGTGAGATTGGGAATTTGCGGTACCACGGCATCGCACGCAGACAAGAGCGCCAGCAGATCTTCTTGGCGACTTACCCGTCGGTGGCGAGCCGAGCTGCCGTCGGATACCGAGCACATTACTTCGGAATCTAGAGGGACAATCCCATTTCCGCAATCGTTCATCGGTGGCTCTCTTTCGGAATCGGCGAAATCTGCAATCATCAAATTTCTCAGCTACATAAGGATGTTATCCACACCGCATCCACGTTCGGCGAATGTGTCCAAAACTGCAGCTATCTCGCAGCGCTGCCGTTCAGCATGGTTCATGAATTCGCGATAAATGATCCGGAAGAAGGTAAAGCGAAATGCAGCCTCGGCTGTGCTGTTCATCTCAGTAAGGTCCAATCCTTCCCTCTCGCAGAAATCAATGATTGCGCTATACGTCATTAGTTTTCTCAGTACCGACATGGCTGCAGAGTCGAGCCACAGCGCTCGCAGCTCTCCAATAAGGGTGGGTGCATCGCCTGTATACCCAAGCATTTCTCCGATGCGCGTCTGCATATTTCTGTCATATTCTATGTAGCTCTTCTCCAGGAGTAGTGAAACATGAAGGTCTATTCCAGCTGACCAATCATCACGCTTGGCGAGTTCCTGCAATATCGATATTGAGCCTCCCTCGAAGATCAGATGTTCACCCCCAGAGCTGCGATGGTGATGCACCAGGGCCGCAACTCGTTCTACTGCTGCCTCGGGAGGAAGGAGTCCGACACCTACCGGACGATTGTCGTCCAGGTAGATGCGTTCAGTCCCCGCCAGGCCGGCGGCTTCTGGTCGACCGGATCCCACCGCCAAGTCCGGGTGGCACTGCAGGCGATCAAGCGCTACGACTGGCGAACGGTGTTGCTGCCCAAGGGCTACGGAGCGCCGCGTTTTCCCTACTCCCGTTGGTCCGATCAGCATAAAGACGCGAAAGTTGGACATGTTAGAGATGCCTTTCGGTCGATCCAGTTTTATCGATTATTAGTGCTGGGTCCTGCGAGAGATGCGGGAGCAGATGTCGATTGGCGCCTAGTTGATCACATGGGAAAAGCTTAGATAATCCCCTTAGGCCGCTCTTCAGGGCAGCCGATATTGCACAGAGAGGTACGTGCCGGTAGTTCATCGAACTCGTCGGTATTTGGGTTGACGACAGTGCGGGTTGGCCGTAGGGCCGGTTCCAGGACGGCCTGGCCGGCTGGGCTTACCGGTCCGCGGCGCTGGGGGGTGCGGCCGGCCGCGTCGATGGACATTGTCCGCCGCATCATCGGGCAGCTTCACTCCGGCGGTGTGGCCGCGCTGTCGCGGCCCGCCGATGCGGAGCAGGCCCGCCCCGTGCGGTTGCGGCGGACGGCAAGAGTGCCCGGGGCTCGCGCACCCGGGCCCGGACCGCGGCTCATCTGCTGGCTGTCATCGACCAGGATGACCAGGTCAGCGCCCGGCTGCGGATCCATGACAAGACCAACGGGATTCCCTGCCTGCGCGACGTGCTCGGCATCGCTCGACATGAAGGCGTGTGCGTGGGCGTGGACGCACTGCACACCCAGACGGACACCGTGCGGTTCCCGGTCCAGGACAAGAAGACCCGCTACCTGCTCACCGTCAAGCTCAACCAGCGCATTTTCTGCGCCAGTTGCCGCCGCCTGCCCTGGGACAAGGCCACCGCGAAGTACTGTGACCGCACCGAGGGCCACGGCCGGAAGGAGACCCGGGTCGTGCAGGTACTTTCCGTCTCCCACCTGGACTTCCCCGATGCCCGCCAGGCCGCCCGGATCACCCGGCACCGGATGGACACGTGACGGGCAGGCGCACCCACGAGACCTTCCACGTCATCACTGGCCTGTCCGCACGCCGGGCGAAACCCTACGACATCGCCCTGGGCCTGCGCGGCCACCGGCACATCGAAAACAAGATCCACTATGTGCGCGACACTCTCTGTCGCGAAGACCGTTCCCAGATCCGCACCGGCCACAGCCCCGAGAACATGGCGACCCTGCGCAACACCACCCTCGAACGGCTACGTGCCGCCGGTGCCACGAGCACGACCGGAGCCGTCCGTGACCTGTCCTACGAGCCCTTCAGCGCCCCGCTCGACCTCCTCGGCATCCCCCGATGACCAGCGGAAACGTCAGAGAGAGTCTACTTTGGAGTGGAACTGGTGGTAGCGAGTCAATTGCCATGATGGGGGCTGAAGATGACTACCCGCCGTCCGTGTCCGCCTGCACCGGGACCGTCCGGTGAAGGGGCACGCGGCCCGGTTCGATGACCTCTTCGTCAGCCTGGCCCAGCGCGGGGGCTTCGTGAGTATCTGACCGGGCTGCTGGCGCCGCGGGACCGGAATAAGACGTTGACTTCCTCCCCCTGCCCTTCAGGATGGGGAGAAAGCCAACTCTACTGCCGGGTTAAACGAACTACCGGTACCAACTCACAGCCTAAGCACACGAATTATGCAACGGAGTCGCCCTGACCTCCTGAACCTCACCTGATCATGACAATCCGAGATCAGGTGACTTCGGGAACCCCTGACGTGGCTGATGCGGCGGAACAACCGTATACTGCAATCATGCAAGAAAAGAAATTCTCTAAGACAATGTTGGGCGACAACGTTGCTCTCTATATGAGTGTTCAAGAAGTTGCTGCCCTTCACATAGCCAAGCGCCTCGCACGTTATCAATCATGCGTGGAGCTGTGTACAGCCGTAGGCGCATTGGCAATCCAGGTCGCACGATTCATTCCAAGAGTCACAGGCGTAGACATTGACCCTCGCCGCCTGGAATGCGCCAAGCGAAACGCCGAGACGTATGGTGTAGAAGATAGAATTGAATTCATAGCCGGAGACGTGCTGGACGAAGAATTGCTGAATTCCATCACGGCCGATATTGCCATTCTTGATCCGGACTGGTCGACGGAGGTGGTCGAGAAATCCGCTCATGCGATAGATATCGACAAAATGCAGCCTAGCCTGCGGCAAATGGTACTGCTGACCCGTAAGAGGGTTACGTCTAACATCGTCATGCGCATTCCGAGGTATTTCGACATTGAGACGCTTGGCGAGTTCGGTCCTCACGAACTTGAAAGTATTTTCATTGATGGTCGACTCAGGTTCAAGGTCGCGTACTTCTTGCCGGAAATTCAGTCCGCTCGGGAGACGTCGATCTATTTGAATGGGTTGGGGTGGATATTTCATTAGTGGTGTCCTTGGCTCGATATGTTCCTGTAGTTGGCCTCGAATTCTTGAGCAGGATTCGATTGTGTGTAATTCAGATGGAATGTGACTGTTGGTGAGGGTCTGTCCCGTGAACGGTGTTTCTGGAGTTGTTGGGGATTCAGAGGCAGGCGAGGGAGAGCCGACCGTCGAAGGTGATCTCGAAGGCGTTGAGAGCGGCCTTCCAGCGCTGTGACCAGCGCTTGCGTCCCTGCCTGGTGGGGTCCAGGCTCATGATGGCCATGTAGATGCACTTGATCGCTGTCTGCTTGTTCGGAAGTGCCCACGAGCGAGGACAGCCGTGCGGATGGGCGCGTTCACCGGCTCGATGGCGTTGGTCGCGCATATAGCTCGCCTTATTTCGGTGTCGAATTGAAGGAAGGGGATGAACTGGGCCCAGGCGCAGGGCTTCGGCGTAGTTGCGTGATGACGTCCGGTTCGTGATCATCCGAGGCCCGGTAGTGCGAGGGTGCGGCGGGTGTTGCGGCGGAGGCCGGCCGTGATGTTCTCCACTCCGGCCGTGCGGAGGGCTCCGATGGTGAGGTTGCGCCAGGTGGCCATCGCGCGGGGCGTGTTGCCGGTCCGTAGCTGGGAGGCGTCCAGCGACGGTGGTGTCGCGGGCATGGTGCAGGGCCTCGATCTTCCAGTGGTCGCGGACGAGTTCGGCGACCTGGGACGTGGTGGCCTGCTCGGCGGTCAGGTTGGTGACGGCGTAGACCGTCTTGACGGCGGTCTTGCCGGTCTTGAGGTCGGTGCGCCGGCGCTTGATCTGGACGGCCCGCCGGGCCCCCGGGGAGCTGTTCACGGTGGCGACCTTGATCCGGCGGATCCCTGAGTGGCCGTGGCCGATGCCCCGGGTGCGTCACTGAAGCGGGATGTCCTTCCAGGGAAGGGACTTGAGGCGGCGGTGCAGCTTCTTCTGGTTGCCTTTGACGATCGCGATGTAGTGGGCGCCCTTGGCGAGGAGGTAGTCGGCATGCTCGCGCTGGGGGTGCATCGCGTCGCTGGTGACTACGGCGCCGGCCAGGTCGGCGACGGTGTCCAGCAGCGGCTGGAGCACATGATCTCGTTGGTCTTCTCGCCGACGTCCAGCGGGCGGGCAGGTGGCGCGAGCCTGCCGCAGCAGCGGCAAAGAGAAACGGGAGACCTTCGTCAGGACACCGAAGCGCACCCCACGCAGGGGTGACACCGACACGGACCTTCCAGACGGAAGCGTCTGGAAAGCTGAGAGTCACTGAAACTTTAAGCAACGGAAGTGCCCAAGATCATGGGCCGGGTCACCGGCCGTCGCAAGAGCACCGACCTGAGCGTTCACACCCCAGAGCATCTTGATGCCGTGACTGCCGAGATCAACGGCCGCCCACGCAAAACGCTCGACTGGGAAACCCCGGCCGAGCGCCTGCATAAACTGATCACAGCTTGATCAACACGATACGTGTTGCAACGACCCCTGGAATCTGCCGTTCAGCGAAGGATCGCGGCCAAGCGGCTATATGGGGCGGCCACCGCGGGCGCGAGAGGTCATGCCTCCAGCACGAACAAATTGTACGTCAGCAGGCTCGACGAGAACGCCGGCAGCATGAACTTCTCGCTCCCGGTCGCCTTGTCTGACGTCGACCGCACTTGCCAATAGGGCACGCATGGCGCCGTCAGGTCGACCTCGTTGGTCACCGTCAGCCCGGCCGCCGTAGCAGCGCGCCGGTACTCCGCCGGTGGGCTGATGTTCGTCAGGTAGTGCCGGTCGACCGTCTCCTTCATTTTGTCGGCTTCGGCTCCGCTCCCCGCGCACCACGCGATCACCACGATGCGGCCGCGCGGCTTCAGTGCGCGGCGGAACGACCGGAACAGCTTCTCCAGGTCATCGACATGTTCGGTTGACTCGCACGCCCACACGGCATCGAACGGTCCCGCCGCTTCGGCGTACCCGCCCATGTCGCCGACCGTGAACTGGACGTGGGCGCTAACCCCATGCGCGGCCGCCGCCTCCTGGCCGAACCGCGCTTGCTCGAGGGACAGCGTCACGCCCTCGACGGCGCACCCGTAGTTCTTGTGCATGACGATCGCGCCGCCGCCGGCGCCGCACCCTGCGTCGAGCACGACCGCGCCCGGCCCTATATCGCCTAGGTATTCCTGGCCGACGCGCACCAACTCGAGCTCCATTGCATGTACCAGCTGCAGCCGCCCTTCGTCGTCAGCGATCTTGGGTACGTCACCGATCTCCCCGCCATGCAGCCCGTTGTGGTTGAAGAACAGTCCATCCTGGGAGGCAAGCGCCAGGTTCATCGCGCTGTTGGAGCCGCGGGTTTTCTCGTCGTACAGCTGTGCAACATCGCGCAAATCGTTAAACTGTCCCACAATCAGATTCCCTACTTTTCGGTGCACCGTCACTTGCGGTGCGCTTATCAGTGCGTGGCGCCAGGCGATCCACACACCAGCGGGCGGCTGGGGAGGCGTCTGGCGCTCCTGCAGTGGATGGCGACCCGCATCGGTACGGACACAGGCGTGATTAAATCCGAGGATGTTTCAAGGTCCGGCGCGACCCCTTACCAAGAATGGCGATGAAGCGCGCGATAATATGAGCGCCACCTCTTTCTGCGAGATGCGGCCGTAGTCCTTTGTTGTTAAACCGTTTGACGTTTCCCCGTGCACTGGTACCGGCTTGGCTTTTCCGCGGCAATCTCTTTCGCTTCGGACAACGGGACCGCCCGGACCGGTCCTGCCATTACACTTCCGGAGGCGTGCGGGTGTCACTCCCAGTTCGAGCAGGCGATCGGGCACTCGGAAGTGCACGAACGCGGTACGTTCAGCCTTGATCTTGGACGGCGATTTTCTATGCTTGAACGTACTCAGGTTGAACTCGCTGAGTCGCGGCTGCTGATCTTTAAGGCTGTTCTTGACGATCTGTCAGGGCGCATGAGGGCGGTATGGGGAAATCGAATGCAGCGCGTTGCGGGCCGGCTGAGCGAGAGGCGCGGCGGATGCAGGCTGCCGCTGCTCGGACAGGGGGTGAGGCAGGTGCAGGTCAGAGCTCTTGTAAAGGTCGTCGTGATCTTGTGAACGTGCTGGTCGACGGGGGAGTGACCGGGTACGCCGAAGCTCCGTTGGTGTAGGTGAGCTACCAACTCGCCTGCAAACAACGGAGCTTCGATGATCGGTTTTCTTGAGCGCAGGCCCCGTCCTTCAGGGGGGCTCATTCTTGTAACGGAGCCGCGCAGAGGCGGAGTTCACTGAGTTGTCAGTGGCCTCCCACTATGGTGATCACGTTGTTTCGAGAGGGGGTGTCCTGGTGCCTTCCAGCCGCAGGTACCGGCACGAGCTCACTGCCGAGCAGCTGCAATGTGTGAGGAGTTTGGGAACATCTGCCGTGCGGTGTGGAATACCGGACTCGTGCGCAACGAGGCACCACTACATAACCGGGCAGGGGTGGAGACCCCTGCCGCCGATGGCGTCCCACTTCGTGGTGTAGGTCTGCTGGGAAACGTCGGCTCCGTACACCTCGGCCAGATATGCGGATATCTCACCGTGGGTGAGGCCCTTCGCGGACATTGAGCTTCTTCAGCGTTGCTTCTCCAGGGTGAGGACGGCTTTGACCCTTGACGTGAGGTGGTTGGGGCTGACGCGGGCTATGCGGAAGATCCGCCAGGTCTTGAGTCTCGCGAAGGATCGCTCTGCTGGTGAGCGCAGTCGGGCGTGTGCCCGGTTGACGGGCTTCTGCTTGATGGTGAGTTCACGGCGCGGCCGGCGTTTGACTGGTGTCGCGACGTTGCACCGGCTCCCTGGTAGGCCTTGTCCGCGAGAACGGGGATCCTCCCCGGTTAGGCAGCGTTGCCGCTTGTTGACGATCTGCGGCTCGAACGGGCCAGCCACGTCCCGCGGCTCCTTCAGCTCGACCGGGCCGAAGTCGGTGAGCACGGTCTTCGTCCGCGTGCTCTTGCGGCTGTTTGCCAGTGTTCCGGTCCGTCGCGTCGGGCTTGTCGCTCCGCGCTTGGCCGGTGACCTCGCCCTCCAGGGCGGACTCCGGGACCGCTTGGTCAGCTGCTGCTGCAGCCCACCCTCACCGGTCAGCGGCAGCCCGTCACTGCGGGCTCGGTCGACCGGCATCGCGACCAACCAACTGCTCGTGCGACACCGCCTCCGCAGCCGACTCGACGACCGGCTCCTCGATGGCCTCGTTTTCCACAATGGTCTCGCTCACGAGGCGTCTTCTTGATCATCGGATCCGCCGTTGATTAGACACCCCCGCAAAGGCGCCTGGGGTCGAGCACCGGGCGAGCCATGTGCGGGTCACATGAAGTCGATCCGGACGTCGGGGGCGTAGTTCGTCATATGGTCCGTCATGTAGTCCCGGAAGGTCTGCTCATGCTCGGCGGGTAGGTCGCCGACCATGAGTCTGTAGCCTGCCTGGTTTTCGTCCGCCACCTTGTAGAGGAAAACTTGGACCCACTGGCCGTTGCTGTTCTGGAAGCGACTGTACAGATCCGCGCTGTTGTAGAAACTGGTGTCTCCGTACATCACCAACATGGTTCCGGTGAAGTAGGCCCACAGAGGGTTTCCTGAAGGGCTGCCCCCATCGTCCACTCCGTTGAAGGGCGCATCCTGCAGGAGAGCGTCGTTGTGCAGGGAGACATGCGTCATGCTCAGGCTGTCGCCGGTTCCGTCCGCGGGGAGCGTGAGGTTCTGCTGGTTGAGTTCCCGCTGCTCCCTCACGTAGGCGTGGGTCTCCTCGGAGAACAGGCTGTCGCCGGTTCCGTCCGTGGGGAGCGTGAAGCCCTGCCGGTTGAGTTCCCGCTGCTCCCTCACATAGGCATGGGACTCCTCGGAGAACATCGACATGCGCTCCCGGATTGCCGGGAGGCTCGTCAGCTCCCTGGAAGCCGGATCCAGCTCTCTCGCAAACGCGGCACGCTTCGAGACGGGACGGGGATTGTCTTCGGAGCCCACGACGAAGCAGTCGACCGAACCGCATGGGGGCTCCTTGTACAGCGACATGTCGACTTCGAACACCTGCGTCGCCGGTCCGTGACCGACAGCGTAGATACACAGATCGCCCGAGATGGAGTTGATCATTTCGGCCCTCGGTAGTCCCGTGACCCATGCATTCCAGGCGGCCGACGACACCAGCAAGGGATTGCGTCGGTTGACGGCGAGCCCTGTCATCACGCCTTTCACTGTCACTACGAAGCATCCCGGAGTGCCTACCGCGATTACCTCGGCCTCGGACTGCCTGGCTATCTTTATCCAGGTAGCCTCGGTCATCGTGTATGAAATGGTTTCGGAGCCGAACCGTACGGTGGCCGTTCGCGATGAGTATGCGGCACGCGGAAGACCTTCGATCCACTTCTTCACTTTCGGTGAGGTCAATATGAAGCTCACTCCGAATTCCTTTTTCTGGCTGCGCGGATCGACGATCAGAGTTTCCCCTCCCTTTTTCATGGTGTAGCACTCTGACAAATTCCGCGTCAGGTCGTGCTCGGGTAGTTTTTTTGGTAGTGCAAAATGCATCTCGCAGCCTTCGGATCCGAGATTTATGGAGATGGATGTATTGTCCATTTTCACGGACGGGATACTTTTAAGGATTTCTTCCCATCTCGTCTTTGTTCTCAGCAGATCGGGGTGCGCGGCAGGATCGATGGCCACCGGGGGCAGACTGACGCCTATGTTCGATGGGTCGAACTTGAAACATCCCGGGGTTCCCGGAAGGGTGCGCTGTGACAGCTGCAGGAGTTTTTCGTGATAACCTCGGGCGACCACGTACATCTCTTTACCCTCGCCGACGTTCAGGGTCAGCGTGCCGTGGGGAAGCAGCCTTCCGACCGCCTTGGGTAGCGTGTCCATCCAGGTGTGAGCCAGCCCCTTTTTCGGGTGCACCTTGATGAAAAAGTCGGGTTTGTCGATTTGGGCAATGAAGACGCCGTCGGATGCAAGGATTCTGTGGTATCCGGGCCCCTTCTCGGTGGGCTCGTCCGGCCATACCCCCTTCCAAATGTATTGTTGCCCGCTCGGCAGGGTTACGACCTCGCCTTTCAGTTCGGCCTCGGGAAGACTCTTGATCCAGTCATTCCATTGTGCTTCGGTCTGAAGCCCAAGTTTTGGATGCGTGGGCTGCACCACGTATGTTTTGTTTCGTATCTCGACCCTGAAGACCGCCGGTGTCTGGGCGGGATCGAAATTCCGTGAAATCTCCCGCGAAATACTGATGAGTATTTTCTTCTGCATGGGTGTGACTCTGTAGTTCTGTCCGGGTGTGCGCAGCATGCCGTAGGAAAGTTCCGCCTCGGGTAGCTCCAGTATTCGCTGGAGGATTTCATCGACAATCAGTTCTTTTTTCAGTCGCCGTTTCGCGACAATGAACGGCACGGTGTGCCGTTTGATGACGATGAAATCTCCGTGCGCCGCCATGGAGAACGCCTTTTCTGTCCACTTCCCTTTGATCATGGCGGTGTTGATTGCTGAAGCAGGAAGCGCGTACAGGTGCTCCCCATACCTGACCATCCAGGCGGTGGGGGTCACTCTCTCGACCTGCCCCACCTCCGATGTATTCTTTAGAATTCTTGCCAGGCTTCTCCTCCTCTCGCTCTCCTTCAGCGCCTCCGCCGCTTCCTCTTCTTTCGTCTTGGGCCAGTTATTCTTCTGTTCGGTCAGCCACTCGTTGTACTGTTGAAGCTCGGTCTGGTGTGTGGCATGCATCTTTTCCATGGCGTCCGGCCATTCCTCCCGGAAAAGCCTGCAGATTTTGCGCATCTCGTCTTCATCGGCCAGCCACTCGCCAACCTGCTCCTGCAGCCCTGTGGCCACATAATTCACCACCGGCCCGGCCTCGTAAACGTGCAGAGTCTTGCCCGACAGGACGTTGTCGATCCCATCAGGAGAAGCGTGCGCTTTCCCGGATTTATTTTCGACGGAGATGTGAAAAGGTTTGTTCTCCGCCTTGTAAAAACTCCATGTCTTGTTTTCGGTTTCCGCTCTGATCCACTCCTGATTGTCTACGGTGATTTTTGGCGGGCTGGATTGGCGGACCGGTTTGATCATCTCCATGGTGGAACCTCCTGGGTTCGGCTGCCCTCGACCGTGGTCGGCTCAAGTCTGTTCCCGGACGGCCGAGGTGAGCAGTCTTGAAAGGGCAGCCTTCGGGGCTGAGGGGGTGGTTGCGATGTCTCGGTTAGAGGGTGGTGGTGTACGAGACAGTGGGCTCTGGCGTGTTCTGGCCGGGCAGGTTTTTTTTCGGGTCTGGGATCACCGTCTTGGTCTTGAGAGATCGGTAGAGGATCGCTGTCTCGGGGGTGTGTGACGCTGTCAGTTTCGTGAGTTCTGATCCATGGGCCGGGTGGGGATTGGTGTGATCGTGGGGGTGGACCAGGAAGCGTGGGACCCGGCTGTGGCGGGTGCTGGTGCCCAAGCCGCTTTGCCGGCTGTGTCGGTCCGGGCGTTGCGGGGACAGGCGGTACGCCTCTCGACGCCTGCTGGCTCTGCGCCGGGAGGGGAAGCTCACCACCACGTGAGAGGGTGGCGGCGGACGCCTTGAGTGTGCGAGAGCGGGCAGTGTGGCGGTGGCTGGCCGCGGCTGAACAGGACGAGGGTGTAGTCCGGGCACCGGGGGAGCGGTCTGCGTATCCAGGGCGGTTCACCGTCACCGTGGAAGTGAGGGCTCTGCTCGGGCTGGGGAAGGGGAAAATTTGCCGCTGTCCACCGTGAGCTGACCGCTCACGCGGCGAGGGTGGTCCGCCCCCGTCGATCCCGACGCTGCGCTGCGCGCTGCGGTGGCGCGCCAGGAGCCGTTCCGGCCCCCGGGCGGCCTGCCCGAAAAGGTCCGCATGGACCAGGGCAAGGACTTCCTACCGAGGACGGTGACCGCCGCGTTCAACGCTCTCGACGTCACCGTCGAGGACCTGCCCCCGTACACGCCGCACCTGAAAGGCGCGGTGGAGGGGCTGAACCGGGCGGTGGAGTCGATGTTCCTTGCCGCGCTGCCCGGCTGTGTACGCCAGCCCCGGTCGGGCCGGCGCCGGGCGCGGCGGCGGACGAAGTGCTCCTGGACGACTTCGAGGACTTCACCACCCGCCTGTCGGACTGGGTGGCCTGGTGGAACACCTCCCACCACCCTGGGCCCTTGCAGGGCCGGTCCCCGCTTCAGTTTCGCGCGGTGGCCGCTCGATGCCCCGTCGAGCCCCCGGCCTGGTCACGTCGGCAAACGACCGACGCTGCCGCGGCGACAACCGTAAAGGCAGCCAGCACGACCATCGCCGTTCTCGCTGCTATCACCGGCCGGGCCTCGGCCTGACGAGCGCTCAGCCCACACGGCACCCTCCCCGGTGAGGGCGAACGTTTCCCCTCCACTTCCAACGCTGGTGCCTGCGCGTCCCCTCCCACCAGTGGCACACCATGCGCACGTGTCCTGTTCCAAGGTGGCCGATCGAGAATTGGGGTCCGGATTCGCGTAGTTTCCGCAGGCTTCCACAACTCGCTCAACGACCCAAGCCCGGCTGGGCAGTCGGCACATCACTCATTCGCCGCACTGCTCCGTGCACCGCGGAGCACACCACGAGGGCCTGGCGCGATGGCGGGGAGCCAGGCCCTCGGTGCGCCGGGGATGGCTCATGCACCATGGCACTGGACGAGCTGGCTGGCCTACGGCGCGCGGAGGCCGTTCCTCCTCGTCCCCCGGTTGGAGGACAGCACCGTCCAGCCGTGACCGACGTACTCGGCTCGAACGCGGCAGCCTCGTAGCTGAAGTCGCAGGAGCCCGGCCGCCTCGTCCACACCAAGGGCCGGGCCGCACGCGCCGCGAATCAGCCACGGCAGCTGTAGTTCTTGATCACGGCTGGTCGTGGCAGCGGTGTCGTTGCTGGTGGCAGGCGGTTGCGACGGCTTGGTGACGGCGCCTCCAGGCGATCCAGCGCAGGACATGATCACGGTCGCGGGCGGCTGGGGGCAGCACGATGGCCCGCAGGAGACGGATGAGCTCGGGACAGGTCGGCGGGACGAGTCCGGGTTGCCGCTCGGAGCCCTCATGGATGGCTGCGGCCGTGAGAGCGAGGACGACGGCGGCGAACAGGGAGAACAGTGACCAGCGCATCCAGGAGTTCCAGCAGGTCACCTGACCCTGGTCGAGCCCGGTGAAGCCCTTTGTGAGCTGGAACGTTTCCTCGATCCGCCACCTGCGCGAGATCACTTCCATCAGTGTGGCGAGGGCGACGTCGCCGGGTGCCCAGCAGCGGAAGTAGGACACCTCGCCGGTGTAGCGGTGCCGCCGCGCGACCAGCACGCTCGTCCCCGCCCCGGCCGCGTTCTCGTTCTCGTTCTCGTTCTCGTTCTCGTTCTCGTCGGGAGTGTCGTCGGGGCGGACGTCGAGCCAGGCCCAGTCGTACTCGCGGGTGCCCTTGGTGCCGTGTCCGGTCTGCCGGCGCATCCACTGCTCGGGACGCACCTTGTTGATCAGTTTGCGGGCCTCCCACCGGCGGCCGCCCCCGTCGGTGACCTGGTACGTAGCGGCGATGCCGACCGTGTAGCCCAGACCCAGTGAGCGTATGCCCCGGCGCAGTTCACGCCCGCAGTACACCTCGTCGCCCGCGAACCAGCGTGCCTCGATCCCCGTGGCGAGTGCGCCGGTGACCATGGACAGCGCCTGCTGCGGCTTCGTCGCGAACCCGACCTCCTCCGGCACCCCGGCGACCTCGCGGCGTTCCTCGTCCGCGGCCCAGTCCGCCGGGAGATACAGGGCCCGGTCGATGATCACCTTCGTGGTCGCGGAGACCGCCGCCAGATGCACCGCCACCTGACACAGACCGACACCGCCGATCGCACCCGAGTACTGCCGTCCGGCTCCCACACACTCCGTCGAGGACTTCGCATCGCCCGTCTCGTCCACCACCAACACCACGTCCTGCCCGGCGAGTTCACCGGCCACCAGGCGGACGATCTCCTTCCCCGCCCGATCGTGATCGAACCGGGCACGGGACAACAGGTGCTGCAGCCGGTGAGGGCCCGGATGTCCCAACGCCTGCCCGAGCGTCCAGCAGTTCCGCGTGTCCACCTCCAGCAACAGTCCGGCGACCAACTCGGCGGCTGTCGCCCGCGTTTCACGCCGTGTGAAACAGCCCGCGACGGTTGCCATGACCCTCCCGAATGTCTCGCCCCACGTCTGCTCCGCTATCGTGGCCTCCGCGGCCACCGTGTCTTGATACGTCGTCACAAACGTTCATGATCGCGGTGGCCGTCCTCATGCCCGCACGCACCCCCGACAAGACACTGACCAGCCCAGACGCTGGAACTACAGCTGCCGTGTCAGCTCCTCGACCTCGCGGAAGCTGAGAGGGGTACAGCCGCCACACGCAGTGCGAGATGATCTCCACCGGATACAGGTGGTTCCTGTACGACGCACCCCGGACTGCGCCACCGGCGCTCCCCTCCCACACGATCAACCTGAAGACATCCCACTCGGGCACCGACAACGTGACAGTCCCTATGGCGCACATTGAGCCGCCCCAAAGCCGGCCCTGGCGGTTATGGGTGGGGGAACCGGGCCCACGCGAGGATGGAGGCAGACCAACTGGCTTGTTCGCCAGGCGATGGAAGTGCAGCCGCGCCCGATCGGCGTGGTCGCCTGTCTGAAAGGGTATAGCGTGACATCACCTATTCGTGTCGGCATCATTTCCGCGGCCGTTCTTCTGTGCGCAGCTTCCACTACAGCAGCTGCATCCGGCGTTGGTGCGCATAATTCGATCTGGAACTGGCGGACTCAGGCCAAGGCATTTTCAAACGGCAGCTTCGAGAGTCCGCAACTGCTCGCCTCCGAGACCTTTGTGGACGCGGACCTGGAGTTCAACAATTGCGCGAGCCCCAGCAACCCGTGTCGAAATTCGATCGGGCCATGGGAAGTGACGCAAAGGACGGTTGACCTGGTCCACGACGGATGGCCGGCTCCCGACGGATCCCATCAAATTGTGGATCTGAACGGAACCAACCCAGACGACCTTAACAAGACTCAGCCAGGGGCAATATCGCAGCGGTTCGCCACAAAGACGGGAGCCGCGTATTCGGTGACATTCAAACTTGCTGCGAACTTCCAGCGCGGACCGACTGTCAAGACCGGAGAAGTGCTCATCAATAATCAGAAGGTGCAGACCTTCGCCGTTGACGCGACTGGGAAGAGCGCCACCAACATGGGGTGGGAGGAACAGCGCGTCACCTTTGTAGCCGTTGGCAAGGCCACGACTCTGACATTGGCCAGCACGACCGGAGATGCGGTGCATCCCACACCCAGTGGTCCCCTCGTCGACGATGTGAAGGTCCAGCGCCTCCATCTCAAGAAGTGACGTTTTGCCACGACGTGAGAACTCCACCAGAGCAGGGTCGTTGAGCTGGAGCCCTGCGCCAGGGCTGGACGACGTCAATGACGGCCTGGTGGTGCGGGGCCACCAGGAGCCTCTTTCACTTGTACGGCTGGCGGGTGGGGCGCCGGCGGCGTGCTGACGGTGGCGTGTCGAACGGGGCATCCCGCTGGTTCGGAGGGCAAACAAGCCTCACCTGCGGAGATGTCCCGTGTTCTCCTATCCTGCAGGATGCGATGTCGACGACGATGTCCTGGAACTGGTCACGATGGTGCTTGCCTCGAGTGTCAACCCCCAGAAACCAGGGCTGGGACTGCCACGTTGTCGGTGCCGCAGTGGGATGATCTTCAGGTTGATCGTGTGGGACGGGAGCCGGTGGCTCGGCCGGCGGGGCGCAGCGGTTCCTGTCCACGTTCACCGGGATCTCACCCCACTTCCGGCCCGGACGCCCCCTTATGACCGCCGGCCGTCACCGCCTCGAGATGATCATCCGCCTCGCCATCTGGAGCCGGATCACCGGCAACACCGACCCGCCCGGTCACGGCCTGAATTACAGACCACCCCGGCCCTGGCACGTCCTGATGCATCCTCAGGCGACCATGCCTCCGCTAACGTGGCAGCTCCCGCCCCGGTTCACAACGTGACAGCTTCCCTGGACTACTGCTCATTGGAACGACACGCCAGACCGCCGAAGCCGATCATGGCCCTGATGAAGATCGGAGCCCGCTCGTCATGAACAAGGCCTTTCGCTTCATCGCAGCACTGGCCGCCCTGGTCTTCGCAGCAGCGGGCTGCAGCACCGACACAGACAGCACCACCGTGCCGGGGGTGACGGACACTACGGTCACCATCGGCAGCCACCAGCCTCTGACCGGGCCGGCTGCCGCATACAGCGGGAGTGCACCCGCAGCAGAGGCGTACTTCGACTACGTCAACGACCATGGCGGCGTTCATGGCCGTAAGATCATCTATTCCTACAGGGACGACGCCTTCATCCCCTCCAATACCGTCAAGATCGTCCGCCGGCTGGTTGAGCAGGACAAGGTGTTTGCCATCTTCAACGGCTTCGGCACTCACACCCATCAGGCCGTCGTTGGCTACCTCAACGCTCAGAAAGTTCCGGACCTGTTCCCCTCGTCCGGATGCCCCTGCTGGAACAACCCGACCAAACTGCCTTACACCTTTGGCTGGCAGACCGACTACATCCGTGAGGGCAAGATCCTTGGCGCCTATGTCGCCAAGTCCTTCCCCGACAAGAAAGTCGCGTACTTCTACCAAGACGACATCGGCGAGGACGCTGTCATCGGCCTGGACAAGCAGATCCCGGCCTCCCAAGTGGTGGCCCGGCAGTCGTACCAACCAGGCTACAACGACGTCGTCCCGCAGATGGAGGCCATCGCCAGAGCCAAGGCCGACGTCATCGTCTCCTTCGCGCCGGCCGCGTACACGGCACTTCTTCGGCTGGCCCAGCAGAAGACCGGCAACGCCGCGAAACTGGTCGTCTACGTTGGTGGATCCGATCCGCCGACACTGTCCGGCTTGCTGCCGCCCCCCGGCACAAGCGGTCAGGGAAACCCGCTGATCCAAGGCATCATCGCCAGTACCTACTTGACGCCGCTCACCGCGACCTCGAACGGCTGGGTCGCTCTGGCGAAGAAGATTCATGACCGATACCTGCGGTCCCGGCCGCTGAATTTTTCTGTCATGTACGGAGTGGCCACGGCCTACACATTCGTCCAGGCGCTTCAGCGCGCCGGGAAGCACCCGACCCGCGAATCCCTGGTCGAAGCCTTGGAGCGGGGGAAATTCTCACCTGGCCCCGGACTGACGCCGCTCGAGTACAGTCCCACCTCACACGCGGGCTACACCGGTGCCCAGATCGGAATCATCAAGGGCAATGGCCTCGTCCTGGAGGGTCCGCCGATGACCACCGACGCCGGTGACGGGCCCATCGTTCCCTACACCTCCCCGCCTGCCCAGGCACCTGCCAATGGCCTCCCGCCCCCCTGACCCAGCGGATATGGACGCCCGCCGGAACACCCTCAGCTTGGCGTTTAGCGTGGGCGGGCTTGGTGTTCCTTGATCGACTCGGCGCGTTTGGCCGTCTTACCGACGTCGTGGTGCCTGGCCCGGTGTGTGTTTCATCGAGCCGACAAGCCGTCCAAGCCCTGGCCGGGACGGTCTCGGTGCGGCCGCCGGACGGGCCGGAGGCTGTCGCACGGCTCCTGCCGGGTGAAGGGCAAGAGCGATTCGTTGTTCGGTTCCGAGGATCAGGGAGGCATCGCAAGCTTGGCTGGTGGGGCCGAACCGCGAACCGCCGAGTGGACCACTCCCACCGTTGCGCCGTTCGTACGACGCCACCGTGCCGCCTTGAACTCGCTGTTCGTGCAGGTGTTGTCGCTGTGCGGCCGACGTGGCCTGGTCGATCCTTCGGCGGTGGCCGTGGACGGCTCACCGATGGAGGCGAACGCCTCACGCGACGCCAACCAGCGGCTCGGGCGCCTGGAGGAGACCATGAAGATCGAGGTCAGCTGAAAGCCAGTGTGAGGCAGTAGGCTGCACTTCAGCTTGAGCAGACTCGGGGAGGTATGCCATGACCGCCGAGATGGTCACGCCCGCGTGGATGCATGCGCAGGTTTCTGCGGAAGAGTACAACTCCTGGTCCGAGGAGCAGTGCGCGGGTATCGAGATCGTGGACGGGATGGTCGTTGTGAGCCCCAGCGCGTCCAAGCGGCACAATCGCCTGGCCCGGATCCTGGCGAATGCTCTCGACACCGCCGCCGGCCCGGAGTGGAATGCAGATACAGACTTCGATGTCCGTCTGCAGGATGTACCGCTCACCAACCGCCGTCCAGACGTGATCGTCTACCGTGCCGACACGATCGACATCATGCCCACCCGTCCCGAGCATGTGTTGCTGGTCGTCGAGGTCGTCTCACCGGGCTCGGAGACCACCGACCGAATCGTAAAGGTGGACCAGTACGCCAAAGCCGGGATCTCCTTCTACTGGCGGGTTGAACAAGCCGCTACCGGAGTCCCCCTCGTGTACACCTATATCCTCGATCCTGCGAACAGGGTCTACCGCGGCGGAGACATCTTCCCTGGCGTGGTGAAGTCTGCCGTGCCATTCCCTGTTGAGATCGACCTCAGCGCGAACTGACCGGCGCCGTTACGCTGCGCGGGGATGGGCATCAGCAAGAAGGACGCCAAGGCATGCGTCCAGGGTGCTGTCAGTTGTCGGAGGCGTGGTCGTCTGAGGATGCATCAGGACGTGCCAGGGCCGGGGCGGTCCGTTGGGGAATCGGAAAGGGCTCCGCGAGCGAGACGTCACACCCCGCATCGCCCGCCGCGGCACCGACACCTCACAAAGACTGGGCCGACACCGCTGGGTGGTCGAGCGTCCTGGCTCGCCGGCTGCCGCCGCCTGCACCGCCGCTACGAATGCAAGCCCGAGCACTTCCTCGCGTTCACCGCCATCGCCACCAGCCTCATCAACTACCGACGACTCACCAAGTGAAGCGGTGTCTTATTGGTCCGGCTGGCGGTCTGGTGTTGCTGGGGCTAGCGGGCCGAGAATTAATGCTGAGGCAGGAGGTAGTGTGGCGTCTGGGGCAGAGGTCGGCTTGCGCCTGTCTCATTCCAGGACGTCCGGTTCCGTCCCGTGCCTCGACCGGCCGAACGCGCGCCTGGGCGCACGCCCCCGCACGGCGGTATCCCCAGGTCATGACCGACTGACGTGCGTATCCGAGTGATCTGTCGGATGCCCGCTGGGAGTTGGTCGAGCCTGTGCTGTCCGCGTGGCGCTATGAGCGCCACGGCCGGGCCCTGGGGTTTGGCCGACCGCCCGAGCATGACCTGCGCGAGATCATGAATGCGATTTTGTATGTGGACCGCACCGGGGTGCAGTGGCGCTACCTGCCGCATGACTTCCCGAACTGGAACACGGTCTACGGCTACTTCGCCAAGTGGCAGTCCGACGGCATCTTTACCCAGCTCAACGGCCTGCTGCGGGAGTTGGTGCGACAACAGGAGGGGCGGAACGCGAAGCCGTCGGCCTGCGTGATCGACGCGCAGAGCGTGAAGACCTCCACCAGCGTTCCCGCCACGAGGCAGGGGCACGGACAACGCCAAGAAGATCGTGGGCCGTTATCTTGAGCCAGTACGAGCGTGTCCTTCATGTGTGTGAAGCACTCTGAAGTTCCCCCAACTTCCGTCGTGGATGCGGTTATCTGCCGCCGTCCAACACGGAAGGGCCGGATGCGTAGTGCGTGTACAGAGGGTGCTGGCACCCGGGTCGGCGGCGGAGTCGTGGACGCTGCTGGGGGATGATCTGCGGCCGGTCGATCCGGTCGAGTCGTTCCTGGCCTACCTGACGGCGATCGAGCGGTCACCGAACACCATCAAGGCGTACGCCCACGACCTCAAGGACTGGTGGACCTACCTCAACGGCCGCAGCCTCGACTGGAAGACGATCGATCTGGAGGCGGCGGCCGCGTTCGTGGCCTGGCTGCGGCTGCCGCCCATGGCCCGGAACGGGGTGGTGGCCGTGCTGCCGACGGCCGAGCACCACTGCACGGCCTCCAGCGTGAACCGCAAGCTTGCCGCGGTCAGTACGTTCTACGAGTTCCACGCCCGCAGCGGTGTTGAGGTCGCCGGCCTGCTGGTGACGATGCGTCCGGCCGGGCGGCACTGCGCGTCGGCCACCTCCTACAAGCCGTTCCTGCAGCACATCGCCTCTGGCAGGCCCGAGCGGACCAGGACCATCAAGCTCAAGTCCGGGCGGAAACGTCCCCGTGTCCTGACCGCCGTCCAGGCCCAGAAGATTCTGGATGCCTGCAAGCATCTGCGGGACCGGCTGCTGTTCGCCCTGCTGCTGGACACGGGGGTCCGTATCGGTGAGGCCCTGGGGATGCGGCATGACGACATCGAGATCGCCGAGAAGCAGGTGACGGTGGTGCCACGGCAGAACGACAACCGTGCCCGCGCTAAGGCCGGCCGCACGCGGGCCGTCCCGGCGAGTGCGGAGTTGATGCGGTTGTACTCCGACTACCTGCACCGCGAATACGGCGCCCTGGACTCCGACTACGTCTTCGTGAACCTCTTCGCCGAACCGCACGGCCGTCCCTGGGCCTATCCGGCCGTCTATGACCTGGTCAGACGGCTGCGGAAGACCACCGGGATCGCGTTCGAGCCCCACCAGTACCGGCACACCTACGCGACCTGGCTGCTGCGTCGCGGGGCGGGCATGGAGAACGTCAAGGAACTCCTGGGACATGCCTCGATCAGCACCACGATCGACACCTACGGTCACCTGACCGTCGAGGACGCCCGCCGCACCCTGGAGGACGCGGGTTGGTTCACCGGACGGGAGGTCCGGCTGTGACACCTCATGCCCTGCCTGCCGGACACGGCCGAGCCGGACTGCTGGAGAAGCTCCTGGCCACGGTCCGGGCCGAGTTCCGCACCGAGATCTACCGCCCGGCCCCCGACGACCCGGTGTTCGTCGCCCCGGCCTGCGCCGTTGCCGACTGCGACCGCATCGTCAGCATGCGGGGGCTCTGCAACGGACACGTGATCCGCTGGCGCCACCGCGGACGCCCGGCGATGGAGGAGTTCCTCGCGGATCCCGGCCTGCCCGTTCGCGGGCGCCAGGCCCTGACGGTCTGCACGATCACCGGTTGCCGCTACGGGAACTCCGGGAAGGGCTTGTGCGCCAAGCACTACGACCGGTGGGTCCGGGCCGGACGGCCCGGCCTGGACCTTTGGGATGCGCCGAATCTGGTGCAGCCCGGTGACGACCAGGCCGAGTGCCGACTGTCGTTCTGCACCCTGCGGGCGGAGGGCCCGCAGATGTTGTTCTGCCGCAGCCACCATGAGCGGTGGGCGAACGCCGGCCGCCCGGATGCCGAACGGTTCGCCCTGGACGCCGAGTTGACCGGCACCGCCCACATAGATCTGCGTGACCTGCCCCGTCAGCTGACGCTGGAATTCCAGTACGGGCTACAGTGCCGGTCCGATGCCCACCGCCGCACGACGCCGCCTCGCGTCGTGGCGCAAGCTGTCCGGCTCACCCGGGCCCTCGGGGTGTCCTCCCTGCTCGACCTCACCGAAGAGCAGTGGCGGCACGACGCGTCCTCGGGCCGCGTCCGTGAGCCGGGGCTCTTCCTGATCGAGGTCCGGGACGCCGTCGAGGTCCTGCGCGACGGCGCGGGCTGGGAGAGCGAATACCCGCGGGACGTGTGGCGGCTGGAGCGGCTGCCGGGCATCACCACCCCGGCCACCGCCACCGTCCCCCGACCCCGCGTTCGCCTCCATCTTGAGCGGATCACTCAACCGTGGCTGCGTGACCTGGCCAAACGATGGCTGCGGCTGAGGCTGACCAGCGGGCTGAGCATCACCGCGGCCCACACCGGCCTGGACGCGCTGGTCTGCTTCGGCGACTTCCTCGTGCACGTCGGCGTCGACCGGCTCGCCGACATCGACCGTCCGCTCCTGGAACGGCACCTCGCCCACGTCGCCTCAGTGCCTGGCGGGCACGGACTGAAGAAGGGCCGGATCAGCAACCTGAACCTGTTCTTCCAGGCCATCCGGCAACACCGCTGGGACGACTCCCTGTCGGGCACCGCCGCGTTCTACCCCGGCGACATCCCGCCGGAGCCGGCCGCCACGGTCTCCCGGCGGCTGGCCGAGCACGTCATGGCCCAGGTCGAGTCCGAGGCGAACCTGGACCGCTGGGACAACCCGTCCGGCCGCCTGATCACGCTCATCCTCATCCGCGGCGGACTGCGGATCTCCAGCGTCATCTGCCTGGATTTCGACTGCCTCCTCCACGACGGCCAAAAAGCCCCCTACCTGCGGTATTTCAACACCAAGATGAAACGTGAGGCGGCCGTCCCGATCGACGAAGAACTCGAACAGGCCATCCGCGACCACCAGCAGCGCGTCCTTGAACGCTGGCCCCAGGGCACCGGCGTCCTCTTCCCGCGACCGCACGCGAACGCGTCGGGACGGCTGCGGATCGCCGACGGCAGCTACCGGCAGATGCTCCGCCGCTGGCTGGCGACCTGCGACATCCGCGACGAACACGGCCAGCCCGTCCGTTTGACGCCCCATCAGTGGAGACACACCTTCGCCTGCCGGCTGATCAACCGCGACGTCCCGCAGGAAGTCGTACGCGTTCTCCTCGACCACGAATCGTCCCGGATGACCGCCCATTACGCGCGGATCACCGATCAGACCGTCCGGCGCCGCTGGGAAGCGGCGATGAAGGTCAACATCAAGGGCGAGCGCGTCACGCTCGACGCCGACGGGCCGCTCGGGCAGGCCCAATGGGCCAAGACCCGCTACGGCCTCGCCACCCAGACCCTGCCCAACGGCTACTGCGGGCTGCCCGTCCAGAAGACCTGCCCTCACGCGAATGCCTGCCTGACCTGCCCGGTCTTCCTGACCGGACCCGAGTTCCTGCCCGAGCTGCGGGAACAGCACACCCGCACCCTGACGTTGATCGACAATGCGAAGGGCTGCGGCCACACCCGTATTGCCGAGATGAACCAGCAGGTCGCCGACAACCTCGACCGCATGATCGGCGAGCTGGGAGACTGCCAGGACGAGGGGGCCGCAGATGCCGGCTGACAACTCCCACCTGATCGTCACTGCGGCCCGTCGACGGGCCGCAGCAACCCGCCGACGCGCGGTCTCCGCCTTGCGGCGGCTGGACACCACCGGCGGCGCGATCACATTCGAGACCGTCGCCCGCGAAGCGGGCGTCTCCCGGTCCTGGCTCTACAACCAGCCCGACCTCAGAGCCGAGATCGAACGCCTCCGGGCCCGCCACCGTGTTCCTGGGGCCCGGTCCGTTCCTGACCGGCAGCGGGCATCCGACGCCTCCCTGCTGCGACGTCTCGAAGCAGCCACCCAGCGCAACCGTCAACTGGAGGAAGAGAACCGGGAGTTGCGGCAGGCGCTCGCCCTCGCGCTCGGGGAACGACGCACCGCCGACCTGCCAGACCGCCGCGGCGACACACCGAGGAAGAAATCTTCCGCCGTCATCGGACCATGCTGACGAACACGTTGAGGACACCGTCCACCACACATCACGCCAGGTCAGCAGCACGCGAGTCGAGCGAGCTCAAGATAACGGCCGCAAGCGGAGCATCGTGACCGACACACTCGGCCTCTCCTCGCGGTGCTGGTCACCGCCGCCGGCGTGCAGGACTCCGTGGCCGGCGCCCAACTGCTCGACCAGGTGGCCGCCGACCAGCCCGGCATCCGCAAGGGCCTGGGTCGATGGCGGCTACCGCAAACACTTCGTCGAGCATGCCGCCACCCTCGGCATCGACATGGAAATCACCGTCCGCACTCCCGGGACCAGGGGATTCACCCCGATCCCGAAACGCTGGGTAGTGGAGCGGAGTATCGGCTGGATCATGATGCACCGCCGACTGGCCCGCGACTACGAGTTACTCCGAGCTCGGAGTAATTCGTACTATTCCGCGCTTCGCGTTATCCCGACCTGACACGAACCGCGCAGGCTGAGGCGGTGAACGGGTACGGGGCGGTCGGAATAATGCAGGGGTCGCGTTCTGCGGCTTGGACTGCCTGACTGGTTGGGAGCCCAGTCTGGAGGGCGGTCATGTATGAGCGTGATCCGTCGCGAGTAGTGGTGACGGGGCCGCTGGCTCCGTACGCGGTCGGCTTGTGTGCCGCGGTGCTGCACCAGGGCTACACCCCCAAGTCTTCCTGTGAGCTGATGCAACTCACGGCCCACTTGAGCCGGTGGATGGGTGCCCGGGGCGTGGAGCCGGAAGCCTTGGCAGGGCCGGTGATCGCGGAGTTCCTCGCCGTTCGTCGGCGGGACTACCGGAAGCGAACGAGCTCGCGTGCTCTCGTTCCTCTCCTCGCCCATCTGCGCTCGGTCGGGGCAGTGCCGGAGGCCCTGGTGCCCGTCGACGACAGCGAGGTGGGGGTGTTGCTGAGCGAGTACCGGCAGTACCTGCGGGACGAGCGTGGGGTGGTTGAGGTTTCGGTCCGCCGCTATCTGCCGCCGGTACGGGCGTTCTTGTCCACGGTGCCGCTGGCGCAGGGCCTGGCCGGTCTGACCGCCGAGCACGTCACCCGGTTCGTCCTGGAGGGGGCTGCGTGCCGCAGCACCGCCGATGCCAAGAAGATGGTGACCGGTCTGCGGTCACTGCTGCGGTTCTTGTTCGTCACGGGCCGCATCAGCAGGCCGCTGGCGGGGGCGGTGCCCACGGTGGCGAACCGGAGACTCGCCACGTTGCCGGGCCGCTTGACAGCCGACGAGGTGAACACGCTTTTGTCCGGATGCGACCGGAGCACCCCTGCCGGGCGGCGCGACTTCGCGGTCCTGACCGTCCTGTCGCGGCTCGGGCTGCGTGCCTGCGAGGCCGCCGCGATCGAGATCAACGATGTCGACTGGCGGTCCGGTGAACTGACCATCCGCGGCAAGGGCGGGCTCACCGACCGCCTCCCGCTGCCGGCCGACGTCGGCGAGGCCCTGGCTGACTACCTGATGCACGGCCGTCCCTCCGACTCTTCCACCAGCCGCCTGTTTCTCTCCGGGCGTGCCCCTCGCCAGTCCGTCACCGCCAGCGGCATCCGTGCCCTCGTCGCCCGTGGCTGCAAGCGGACCGGCCTGCCGCGGCTGGGCGCCCATCGGCTGCGGCACACGGTGGCCAGTGACTTGCTGGCCGCCGGAGCACCCCTGCCCGAAGTCGGCCAAGTCCTGCGGCACCGGTCCCAGTTGTCCACGGCGATCTACGTCAAGGTCGACCGAGTACGGCTGCGGGAATTGGCCCGGCCCTGGCCCGGGGAGGCGTCATGACCAGTCTGCGCGAGCACGCGGGGGACTACCTGACCATGCGGCGGAACCTGGGGTTCACGCTGGAGGGCCACGGCAGGATGCTGATGGACTTCATCAGCTACCTCGAAGGCGTCGGCGCCATCACCATCACCACCGACCTGGCGGTGGCCTGGGCTACGCGGACCGCGCCCGGCGTGAACCCGGCTTCCTGGAACAAGCGACTCACCGTGGCACGGATCTTCGCCCGGCATCTGCAGGCCCTCGACCCGGCCACCGAGATTCCGCACCCGGATCTGATGCCCCTGCGCTATCGCCGCATCGCCCCGCACCTGTTCGCCCCGGACGAGATCGTCGCACTGATGGCGGCCGCCACCGGGCTCCGCCATCCGCTGCGGGCGCTCAACTACGCCACCCTGATCGGTCTGCTGGCCGCCACTGGCATGCGCGTCGGTGAAGCCTGCGGACTCGACCGCTCCGACGTCGACTGGGACGCCGGGGTGCTCACTATCCGGGCGGGGAAACTCGGCAAGGCCCGCGAGGTCCCCGTGCACCCCAGCACGATGCAGGCGCTGCACGTCCACGACCAGCGGCGCGACCTGCTCCAGCCCGTGGTGTCGACCCCGGCGTTCTTCGTCAACACCCGCGGGGATCGCCTGGACGCCCATCACGTCCCCGAGACCTTCGCCCGGCTCCGCGACGCTGCCGGCATCCGTCCAGCGGCGGGCGGCCGGAAGCCCCGCATCCACGACCTGCGGCACACCTTCTGCATCGCCACAATGCTCAACTGGTACCGCACCGGCACGGACGTCCAGGCACAACTTCCACTGCTGTCCACCTACTTGGGCCATGTCGATCCGGTCTCGACCTACTGGTATCTCCAGGCGGCCCCCGAACTGCTCGCCCTGGCCGCAGGCCGGCTCGACGCCTTCCTCGGAGATCTCCCATGAGCTCACCGGCACCCCTCGTCCAGGGCTTCTTCACCGACCGGCTCGCCCACCAGCGCCAGGCAAGCGGCCACACCGTCGTCGCCTACCGCGACACCATCCGTCTGCTGTTTCGCTATGCGAGCCAGCAGACCGGCAAACAGCCCACCGACCTCGACCTCGCCGACCTCGACGCCGCCCTGATCGGCGCGTTCCTCACACACCTGGAGAACACGCGGGGCAACGGCACCACCACCCGCAACGCGCGACCGGCCGCGATCCACTCGCTGTTCCGATACGCGGCCTTCCGGTCCCCTGAGTACTCCGCCCTGATCCAGCAGGTGCTGGCCATCCCCTCCAAACGCACCGAGCGACGCGACGTCTGCTACCTCACCCGGGACGAGATCGAGGCCCTGCCGGCCGCACCCGACCTCAGCACCTGGTGGGGGCGCCGCGACCACACCCTTTTGCACCTGGCCGTCCAGACCGGTCTGCGCGTTTGCGAACTCACCGGCGTCCAACTCCAGGACATCTACCTGGGACGCGGCCCGCGCGTCCTTTGCCACGGCAAGGGCCGCAAGGACCGCGCCACCCCGCTCACTCGCCACACGGTCACCGTCCTGCGCGGCTGGCTCGCCGAACGCGGCGGAGACCCCACCGACCCGCTGTTCTGCACCCACCGCGGTGGCCGGCTCAGCCCGGATGCCGTCGCCCGCCTCGTCGCCAAGCACACCGCCGCCGCGTCCGTGGCCTGCGCGTCTCTCCGCACCAAGAACGTCACGCCCCACACCCTTCGGCACACCGCGGCGATGTCCCTGCTGCACGCAGGGGCCGACACCTCCGTGATCGCCCTCTGGCTCGGCCACGAGTCGCAGGAAACCTCGATGATCTACCTCCACGCCGACATGACGCTCAAGGAACGAGCCCTCGCCCGCACCACACCACCCGACAGCAAGCCGGGCCGCTACACCGCCCCCGACCCCGTCCTCGCCTTCCTCGACAGCCTCTGACCGCGCCCGTTATGCCGAGCACCAGCACCTCGCAACTCCGCTGACCTGCACGGTCGGTGTCAGCTCGGGATAACTCAAAGCGCGGAATAGTACGAAACCCTGCCCGCCCGATCCGAAAGCCATGATCCACCTGGCCATGACCGACCTCATGGCCCGCCGCCTCACCGGCGAGAGCACCGTCTCCTGGCGCGACCCGGCAAATGCGAATCAACTACCCATCACTGGATGAAACAGTGGGAGAAAGCGATCTTAAGGAAGTCAAGCTTTCGCCATACCGCACGGGTCCCCCGGCGCACCGCCCCAGGCGCGGACCCAGCAGACCTCCCTGCGGTGCAGATCGCGGTGACCGACCGCACCGGCGGCGTCGTGTTCAACGAATTTCTGCGCCGCACGCGGCCATCGAGCCGTGGGCTGTAGCCGTACACGGCATCACCCTCACCGCGTCGCGCAGGCGGCCGTCTTCGGCCCGGCTGCTGCCGCGGCTGGCTGTGTTCCTGCACGGCCGTGCCGTGGTGGCCTACGACGCCGCCCTCGGCGGGGGCGTGTTCGAGAGGGAACTGCACCGCCCCTCGCCGACAGGTGTGCCGCACGGGACTGGCTCGGCCGCATCCGCTGGCACGATGCCATGACGCCCTGTGCGGCATGGCACGGCCTGTGGTCGGCCCGGCTCGGCACCTGGTACAGCCGGCCGCTGGGTGAGCCTCATGACGCCCTTGCCGGCTGCCGCCTTCTCCTCCTGGACGAACTGCAGGCCATGGCCCAGTCCGCCTCCGCCGCCCGCTGGTGACAGAACCGACGGCTCACTCAGGCGTACAGGCGTGACTGCCTGACCGCCTCGCTCGTTCACGTCGCGAGGTCCGGCAGGGCTGCCAGTGCCGGCCCCACTCGCCCCGCCGGAACCTCCCAGCTGCTGTTCCAGGGCCCCGGGCTCCTTTCCTGGAACGCAGCCGGGCCGGCCTGCACCTTCTCCACTCCGGTGCGGGCCGGCCGCCAGCGAAACGACAGGTACAGGCCGCGCCGCGGGCCGGCGTGTCCGTGCGGCTGCCGGCTTCTCACGCGCTGCCCGGGATCCGTGCCGGGCCCGGGACTGCTGTCAGCCCGATGAGGCAGAGCAAAACACGCAGTTCATTGCGCGAAGCAGCTGTATAGCCTCATGTCCGCTAATCCGGATTTCTCCGGTGCGAATGGCTATGGGCGTAAAGCGAGTGATGGAGTGGGTATGGGGCGCGGGCTTCGAGTGCTGTCGGTCTATGAGGGGTTCTTCTGCGGAGGGGCCCGGATCCTGCACAGTGATGTGGTGCTGGGACTGCGGGAGGGCGGCCAGCAGCACCAGGTGCTGAGCGTGCACAGGGAGGTGTACCGGGAGGCCGCCCGCCAGCGGATGGAGGACGACACCTGCTACCGGACGCTGACCGCGGCGGGCGTGAGCGTCACCTCACTCGGCCGCACGTTCGACACCGGGGGCATGGGGCCAGCTGCCTTCACCGGCCGCGAGCTGGCCGACACTGCCCGCGCGATGGCCGGCGCGGACGTCGTCCTCTCCCTCAAGGAACAGCCCCTGGCCCTCCTCTCCCAGCCGGGACTGCCGCGCCGCCCGGTCGTGGTCTGTCTGCACCGCTCCGACCCGCACAACCAGCCCCGCGCCCTGGAGGATCTCAAGTCGGCGATCGCCGCCGGCACGGTCGTGGCCTGCGTGTGCTGCGCCGAGTCCACCCGGGCCGCCTACGAGAACGCCGGGATACCCCCAGCTCTCCTGCACGACATCCCCAACGGCGTCGACCTGGCCCGTTTCCGCCCCGATGCGGCCGGGCGTCTGGCCCTGCGCACCTGCCTCGGCATCACCCCGCCCGCCCCGGTGGTCGTCTTCGCGGCCCGCTACGACGGCATGAAGAACGTGCCGCTGTTCCTGCGGGCGGCCCGGGCCTGGCTCGCCGGGGTGCCGGACAGCCACGTCCTGATGTGCGGCGCGGGCATGACACCGGCGAACCCAGGCCTGGACGCGGACATCACGGCCGCGTTCGGTCATCACCGCGGCGATCTGTCCTCCCGTCTGCATCTGCTCGGGGTGCGCCGCGACATGGAGACGGTGTACGCGGCCGCCGATGTCGTCGCTCTCACCTCCTCCTGGGGCGAGGCGGCCCCCCTCTGCCTCATCGAGGGCATGATGTGCGGCGCGGTCCCGGTGGCCACCGACGTCGGCGACAGCGCGGCGATCGTCCGCGGCAGCGGCATCGTCACCCCGCCCGACCCGCAGGCCATAGCCAGGGCCTGGACCACGGCGACGGCAGCCCGCGACACCCTCACCCCGGCCCTCACCGCAAGCCGCGAACGCTTCAGCCGCACCCGCATGACCGCCTCCTACGCAGCCCTCCTCGACCAGGTCGCCGCAGCCGCCGACCGGCCGGTACGATCCCAGCCACTCGGCCGATGACAGACCCGCCCGGCACAGGACCAGGCGGCAAGTTGGGGACAGCAGGCCGGCGACGGCGGCGCTGGCCGCCCCGGCCAGGGGTCGTGCTGCGGCCTGAGGTGAGCCGTGATCCTCAACCCGCCCGGGCTCGGGGCCGGTTCGGCACAGCGGCTGCCGCACTGGCCCTATGCCCAGGCCGTCGACGAAGCCCTCATCGGGCGGGGCATCCCTCCCGGCGCCGTCCGCACCGACCGCACCTACCCCCGACACGGCGACACGATGTACCTCGTGCTCGGTGGGACGTCAGCGGCACCGGCGCGTGGGCGGCCTCCGCTTCAACTAGGAGGAAGACAGCGGCTGGTCCTACGCGCTGCTCGGGGCCAGCCCGTCCATCGCGACCCCGACCCAGCCGCTCCCCGCGCTGCACCGGGTCTTCGCAGCCCCGGACGACGTCGCCGCGGTGGCCGAACACCTCGTACGCCCACCGACGCGTACGGTGCGGAATGAGACCAGGCAACACACGTGCGCGCTTGCGGCCCTGCGCCGCGACCTTGCTGCTCACTTTGTTGGTCGATCTTGGACGGGGTGCACGGTGACCTAGGTGGACAGGCAGCCACGGGGACCGCCATGAGACCGTCAGACCACCGTCATGGGGCCGCCACCGAGTGGTACGGCTCGTCCGTCTCGCTCCGGTCGGTAGGGATCAGCGTCCCGTCGACGATGACGAAGTCGCCCTCGCTCAACCCGACGAGGGTCTCGTGCGGGCCAGGCACCCAGGAAGCCAGGGCCTCGAGGGTCTCGTCCATATACCGTCAGGCCGTGGCCTGTGACCCCGAACCCGCCCTCACCTGCGCGAACGTCTCATTCTTGGGTAGATGCGCGAGCGTGAGGAGGGCTTGCCAAAAACAACCCGGGCGGCGCCAAGGCGAGTTGATCTCTTGTCGCCGGGCGTAGAGCAGCCAGGCGACATGCTCAACAAGCTCATACGGGACATCGAGCATGCAGAATGCGGAACCAACAGGACAGGGCCCCTCCGGTCACCGGTGTGATGAGTGGTATCACCACGCCAACGATGAGGGGCCCTGCCTTGTCACCACACGCTCTGACCAGGCCCTTTCACTCCCACGAGACAGGATGAAAGAGGTTCAGTGGGTTTGTGGACGTAGAGTAGGGAACCGAGCTTAGCCGTCCATTCGTAGACGGCGTTCACCTTTCCCCTTTGAGGTGCGACCCCATAGACTCTGGCGGCCTGCCTACCTGTTCAGAAGCGTAGGAACACTACGTTACTATTCTCCCAATCGCAAGCATGGCATGCCGCCCCGATAAAGCTACTCAAATCGTCATTCAAATAGATGCTGAAGTTGCTATTCAGATTCGCAATTTGCGAAGGAATCCCCTCCGGGAAGTGCACCCAGACCTCGTCTTCCCCTCCTGCATCGGGATCGCAAAATCCAGTCCAGGACATGTTCCCAGCTTCTGTAGGGCTGGCGTTAAAAAACATGACGGTCGCCTTGACGGTGTTGTTTTCCATACGTTCATCCCTAGCAGTGCCATAGTATCGAGTGGGCGGTGAGGGACAAGTATCGCGAGTCAGCTGAAGTCTTTGACGGGTCAAAAGGCCAGAGCGCCACACCAGGAGTCCCTCCCTTTGGGGCAAGGCCGTGAAGTTATGGGTTGATGGGTCGGTGTCTACAGAACCGGATCTGCGGGATCGGGCCGGATAGAAGCGGAGCCCCGGTAGAACTGGCAGTTGACCAAGACAGCCGTTCATAGCACCGGAGGCTCCGCTGTCCGATCAGGGTGTCATCACGAGTGAAATCACGGTAGCCAAGGGCCTGTTCGCCCCCGGGCTTCTCGGGAACTCACCCGGATCGTCCCGTTCGAGATGGTCGATGCGGGCCTAAGTGGTCTGCGTCGTAAGTCCTTCGGGGGTTGACTTCGAAGCTGATTGTCGGAGGAGCCGGACCAGAGCCGTTGCGCCCGCCAGTAGTGCCGCACCAGCTCCGGGTATTCCTGGCGGAGTCGGCGTGAGCTGACGCCCTTGAGCGAGTTGACCAGCTTGGACAGGGCGACCTTCGGAGGGAAGTTCACGAGCAGGTGGACGTGGTTGTTCTCGCCGTTGAACTCCACGATCTTGCACTCGAAGTCCTTCGCCACGTCCCGCATAATCTCCTCCATCCGGCGGAGGTGGGCGTCAGTGAAGACCTTGTGACGGAACTTCGTCACGAAAACCAAGTGGGCATGGAGGGCGAAGGTGCAGTGCCTGCCTGTACGAATCTGCTGCATGTCGGCCATAAACCAACATGGTACGGTGCTGATCATGCAGCTCAGGTACTCCTTCCGGATGTACCCGAACGGTCCCCAGCGTTCCGCGCTGGCCAGGGCGTTCGGGTGCTCGCGGGTCGTCTACAACGATGCGCTCCGCGCTCGTGAGACCGCCCGCACGGCCAGGGCGGCTTCAGGTTCCCGGTAGGAGTGGGCTGTCGGTGATGCCCCAGATCCAGATGGCGTGTTCGGGTGCGTCCCGGATCGCTCGGGTGGTCTTGGCGATGTTGTCCGCTCCCAGCAGCCGCAGCCTGCCGATGGCCAGATTCCGCAAGGCCGCCATCGCTCGCGGCGCGCTGCCGGTGTGGACGGTGGAGGCGTCCTCGACGAACACCACATCTCTGACATGGTGGCTGGAATTCTCGATTCCCCCAGTGCCCGCGGACGTATCCGCCCAGGTCAGCAGGGCTGGCCTGGTGGGTATCGAGGCTGGTGACGGCGTAGACCGTCTCCCGGGTCTGCCGCTTGCCGCTGTCCCGGCGGCGCCCGTGGATACACAAGGCCAGCCGTGCTTCCGGAAAAGCGATCCCGCCCAGGTTCGCCGCGATAGCCATCGCCTCGACCGAGCGGGACTCCCGCCGCCCGTGCCCGTCCCGGAGACGGTGTGCGCTATCGGCACCTGCTCCCATGGCAGGGCTTTGACCTGGGCGGACGCGGTCGGCTGGTTTCCTTTGATCACGGCGATGCAGTGGGCTTTCTTCTCCTCCACCAGCCAGCGCACCTGGTCCTTGACACTGTGCAGGGCGTCGAAGGTGACCACGGCACCGGCCAGATCGAGGGTTCCAGCAGCGGCCGTCTCGTTGGTCTTGGCCCCCACCTCCCGCTGGGCCAGGGTGACGGTGGGGGCGTGGGTGACGGCGGACAACAGGGGCCGGTGGCGCTGCTGTCGGTGCGCGGAGCCGGACAGCGCCTTGCCGTCCACCGCGATCGCCGGCCGCGGCACCGAGCCGGTGCCGCCGACATCGGTGTGGTCGTGTTCGGCCAGGTAGGCGCCGATCACGGCGTCCAGGGCATCGCCGTCGAGGGCGGCCAGGAGCCGGGTGAGGGTGGCATGGGATGGGGCGCGTCGACGTCCGGGCAGGTGGCGGCGGATGCCGAGCTGTTCCAGCACCGTGGTGCTGGCGCGCTGTCCCCACTCGGTGATCTCGGTGATGGTCCGGGCGCCGGAGACGACTGCGCAGGCGCAGATCAGCAGCAAGCCGGCCAGGGGATACCACCGCCCGCGACGCGAACGGGGGTCGGGGAGGCGCTGGAGGTGGGTGCGCAGACGGCCGGTGTCGCACTGGTGAAAGGGGGCCCAGTTTCGCCAGGACGGCAGGGATCGTGGAGGACGGAGCGGCAGGCACGGGACCTTGATGTGATCAGCAGGCGTAGACACCCTGATGATCACCGGTCTCGTGCCTATGCTGTTGCCCCGTCAACTCCCGCTGGGGCGGACGATCCACTCGATCCCGGAACTTGCAACCGCCCTGCCGCACGGCAGGGCTGCCGTTCGTGACCTCGGCCGAGTTGTCGAAGCAGGTCACGGCCGCGAAGAAGACCGAGGAACGAGCCTGGCTCGGTGAAGTCTCGGCGGTCGTACTCCAGCAGTCCCTTCGCGACCTGGACACCGCCTATCGGAACTTCTTCGACGGGTTGAAGGGAAAGCGCCCGCGCATGGGTGCGCCCCGGTTCAAGAGCCGCAAGGACAACCGGCAGTCCGTCCGGTTCACCGCGAACGCGCGGTGGAAGATCACGCCCGGCAGGGATCTGTCGTTGCCGAAGATCGGTGACGTGCGGGTCAAGTGGTCCCGCACCCTGCCGTCTGTACCGTCCACCGGCACGGTCGTCAAGGACGCCGCCGGCCGGTACTTCGCCTCGTTCGTGGTGGAGACCAGCGAGGACGAGACGCTGCCCAAGGCGGCCGGACAGGTCGGGATCGACCTGGGGGTGACGCATTTCGCGATCCTTTCCGACGGCACGAAGATCGACAGCCCCCGCTTTCTGCGCCGGGCCGAGAAGAAGCTGAAGCGGGAACAGCGCCGCCTGTCCCGTAAGGCGAAAGGCTCCAGCAACAGGACGAAGGCCCGGCTCAAGGTCGCCCGCGCTCACGCGCAGGTCGCCGACGCGCGGCGCGAGTTCCACCACCAGCTCTCCACCAAGCTGATCCGCGAAAACCAAGCGGTCGCAGTGGAAGACCTGTCGGTCAAGGGACTCGCCCGTACGCGCCTCGCGAAGTCCGTCCACGACGCCGGATGGTCAGCGTTCGTCACGATGCTGGAGTACAAGGCCGCCCGGTACGGGCGCACCCTCGTACGCATCGGGCGCTTCGAGCCAACCTCACAGGCGTGCTCGCAGTGCGGCGTCAAGGACGGACCCAAGCCCCTCCACGTCCGCGTATGGGAATGCGGAGCGTGTGGGGCCTGGGTCGATCGGGACATCAACGCGGCGGTCAACATCGCCAAGGCCGCAGGACTTGCGGTATCAGCCTGTCGAGCGCGGGTAAGACCGGGACGTGTCCCGGCACAGCGCGAAGAAGCAGGAACCCACCGAGACGGTCAGCCGACCGTGGTAGGAATCCCCTCCCTTTAGTCTTTAGGGAGGGGAGCGGAAGTCAACCGGGCCGAGACCGTCCGAACACACCGTCGGGCCATCGCGGTGGACGGCAAGTGCCTGCGCGGCGCCTGCCGCGTAGACGGCAGCCGTCTCTCCGCAGAATCAGCAGGTCAAATGCGGCGGGCACGTAGTCGAGCTGGCGACCACTGCGGCTTCTTCGGGCTTGGTGACGTTGCCGTAGCGGACCTCGATGTGTTGCGCGGCCAGGTCAGGAGAGAAGATGGCCCCCCTCCAGCTGCTGACGGTGCTCACCTGGACATCGTCTCCCACCGAGAAGCGCCCGGCGGGGGAAGCAGTGTCGGGGTTCCACAGGAAGTAGACCCCGCCCGGCTCGACGGCCGGCTCTTCCTGCATACGCAGCATCCAGATGGTCGTGCCGCTCATGGACAGCGTCGGTGTCCACATGAGGTTGTTCAGCTGCCGCCCGGTGGCGCTCTGCCTCGGCGTCGAGATTCCAGGCGAGTCGGCGGAAGCAGCAGGCGCAGATATTCCAGTCAGAACGGCTGCGGCGGCCAGTACGGCCGTAACGTAACGCTTCATCATTTTCCTTTGCCTTTTTGTTTGGTGTGCTTTCACTTGGTGCCGACACGGGTGCCGCGTCTGGACAAAGGCGGCGCATTCCACTCGTGAAAGGCGTGATCAGTCCCGCTTCGGGAAACGAGCCATGGACGATTCGGTGGCTGGAGGCGCAGGTCATCGAAGGCTGCAGCCCACAGGACGGGGCACCATGACGGACCTACCGGCGCTGGTCGAGTGCCAGCTACCTGAATGCGCGATCGCATAAGAGTCAAGACACCGTATGAGGGTGCTCCACCTATCAACCCTTCAATCCTCGCGGTTCGTTGAACTCAGAACCCTCCGCCGCCACTGATCGCCACCAGAGTGGCACGCGCTACGTGAGACGCCAAACCATCATGATCTAATTCAGCCAGTCGAAGAATGTTCAACCGACTTGCGACCGTTGGTGAGGCAGTCAGGGGTCCATAACGAATTAGGCGTGGTTCGTCTGTTTGAACCGCTCCGGATTCGGTAGAGACTCGATCGTTTGAGAGGATCGAGTTATGGCACGTCCTTCCCAGTACCCGCTTGAGCTGCGCCGTCGTGCGGTGCGGATGGTCGCCGAGGTGCGGCCGGAGTACGACACCGAGTGGGCCGCGATGAAAGCGGTCGCCCAGAAGCTGGGCATCGGCACGACCGAGACGCTGCGCAAGTGGGTGCGGCAGGGCCAGATCGACACCGGCTCCCGGCCAGGAACGACGAGCGAGGAGTCGGCCGAGCTGAAGCGGCTGAAGAAGGAGAACGCCGAGCTGAAACGGGCCAACGACATCCTCAAAGCCGCGGCGTCTTTCTTCGCGGCCGAGCTCGACCGGCCACACACACGCTCGTAGCGTTCATCGACGAGCACAAGGACCGCTTCGGCGGCGTCGAGCCGATGCCGGATCGCAGTACACGTCGTTCGCGCTCGCCGAGCACCTCGACCGGGCAGGCATCGCCGCGTCGATCGGATCGGTCGGCGACGCCTACGACAACTCCCTGATGGAATCCACGATCGGCCTGTTCAAAACTGAGCTGATCAAGCCCCGCCGCCCCCTGGAAGACGCTGTCCGAGGTCGAGCTGGCCACCGCCGAGTGGGTCGACTGGTACTGCCACCGCCGACTCCACGGTGAGATCGGGCACATCCCACCCGTCGAATACGAGACCAACTACTACAACGAGACCGCAAAACACTAGGTCACAGTCAAGATCTAGAGTCTCGATCAAACCCGGAGCGGTTCAGCTCGACCCGACCCGGCCCAGGTGACGGCGCTCGTCGACGAGCATCCCCGCCTGGGAGTCGAGTGCGTCCTGCGGGAACTGCACATCGCCTCCTCCACCTACTACCGCTGGCGCCGCGCGGAGAAGGAGCCGTGCGAACGGCGGCGCCGCGACGTCGAGCTGACCGAGCGGATCAAGGAGATCCACGCGGAGTCCGGCGGCAATTACGGCTCGCCGCGCGTGCACGCCGTCCTCAGACGCGAGGGCACGCGGGTGGGCCGCAAGCGGGTCGAGCGGCTGATGCGCGAGGCCGACATCGCGGGCGTCGGCCCGCGGCGGAAGGGCTTCACGCGCCGCGATCCCAAGGCCACGCTCGCCCCGGACCTGGTCAACCGGGACTTCACCGCACCGGCGCCGAACCGGCTGTGGGTCACCGACCTGACGATGATCTCCACCGGCGAGGGACCGTTGTGGCTCTCGGCGATCCGTGACGCCTTCTCCCGCCGGGTGGTCGCGTGGGAGACCTCTGCCCACGCGGACGCCGACCTGGTCCTGACCACCCTGGAGTACGCGCTCGCGTCCCGTGAGGTCGAGCCCGGCAAGCTCATCCATCACGCCGACCACGGCTGGCAGTACACATCCATCAAGCTCACAACTCGGCTGCTGCGAGCGGGAGGTGAAGCATCCATGGGGTCCGTCGGGGACTCGTACGACAACGCCCTCGCGGAGAACCTCTGGATGCTCATCAAAACCGAATGCATCCGCGGCCGCACCTTCACCACGAGGGCCGAGGCCAACCTCGCGCTCTTCGAATACATCGACGGCTTCTATAACTCCCGCCGCATCCAGGAACGGCTCGGCTTCCTCAGCCCGATCGAGTTCGAGGAGAAGCACTACGCCGAGCAGGCGACGGCCGAACCAACGAATCTGAACACCCATCAACCCCTGCTGACCAGCTGATCAGCACCTCCCACATGACGGGGGAACCTCAATGATCCGCACACGCACGCCGTTGGTGGCGGTGGTCGAGAGCACGGCTAGGACACGTGGACGCCGGAGCGATCATGGCAGCCTGGCTGATGGAACACTTCCTCCCATTCGCCGCACCGTTCGTGCACTGCGAGGGCCTGGCACTGACGGCTGGGAAGCCAGGCCCTCGGCGCGCCGGGGAGGCTCATGCACCATTGCATTGGATGGGCTGGCCGGCCATTTGGGCGCGCGGACACGCTTCCTCCTCGTCCCTCGGCTGGCGGACAGCACAGGCCAGCCGGGGCCGGGCTGCCGGCCCCGCCCGGAGCCGCCGTGGTGCGTAGGAATGTTGACGCTGACCTCCACCTCGTTCTTCGGGATCGCCAGCACATAGCGGACCTGGTGTTTCTCCAGCCAGCATCCGCGTCCCAGGACGCCCCAGGTCGCGGAGTCGGCCGGGCATGCCTCGCCGGGGGAGGGATCACCCCGGCTCGGTGTCTACCGCTTTACCGGAAACGTACGCAGGGCGACAGCGCATGCCAGTCGGTGAAGGGTATCGGAAAGCCGTGTGCGGCAGAATTGCGCGCACGGCTTGAAGCGGCGGGGACTGGAAACGGAGCGTCAGCAACCGCGCCGGTCCCCGACCCTATTAGGGACGGGGCGAGGCGAGGGCCTGCGAGCCGCGCTTGAGTAGCTCGCTCGCGGTGATCAGGCGTTGGATGGCGCAGGCGCCCTCCCAAATACGGTCGACGCGTAGTTCGTGAGCAAGACACTCGTCGCGCACGGTGCGCTCATGGCCGCGGCCGGAGACGATCTGACTGCCCGCCGTGTTCGTCCAGGGCTTTCCCATCACCTGCCTGGCGGGCAGATCGGGGCGGTCATAAGCGCGTGACTGATCGGCCTCCCAAGCAATTTTGCGGGTATATGCGCGGTTGGCGGCGACGTCGACGGCGCAGTCGGCGAGCATGGCCTGCACACGGCGAAGGTCCGCGGCGGAGCCAGATTGGCCTCGTTCGCCAGCCCAGGTACGGGCATGCTCCAACGCACGTTGTGCACCGCCGGTGGCTCGGGCTGCGATCATCAGTCGCTCGGCGGTAAGCCATTCTTGGATGAGGTCGTTGCCGTTGCCGATGCCGCCGAGCACGTCATCGTCGGACACGAAAACTTCGGTGAAGCAAAACTCACTCGTCCCGTTGGCTGTCGCGTGCGGCGAGCGGGGCATGCGCTCGCTCTGAACACCCGGTGCGTGGATATCCACGAAGAACAGAGCCGACGTCCGCTGCGGTCCCGCATCGGCCTGCACGATCAGGAAGTCGGCGACGTGGCCGCGCGTCACGAACCACTTCTTTCCCTTCAGCAGCCAGCCACCCGCCGTGCGTTCCGCGGTGGTGGCTGAGCCAGAGTTGCGCCGTGCGCCTGGTTCAGCCGCCGCGAACGCCTCGAAGCGCTCACCACGGATCACGGGCAACAGGTACTTCTCCCGCTGCGCCTTCGTGCAGTACGCCAGAACGCTGGCGGGCCGCCAGCACAAGTCCCATAGGCCGCTGTGCACCGTTCCGAATTCCTCTTCGACTATGACCTGGTCCAGGAGAGATAGGCCTAGCCCGCCCCACTCGGCGGGCATATTGATCGCGTAGAGGCTGGCGCCGATGGCAGCGCGCGCTAGTTCACGAAGGGGGGCAGGAAGCAATCCGCCCGCTTGTGCAGCTTGGTCCTCGTACTGCATCAACTGTTGGACGTAGGTGGCTGCCCTGGCTTTGAGGGCTGCCTGCTCAGGTGTGCAGGGAAAGTCCATGACGATCCTCCAGGATCGAGGGAAGAGAGAAAAGGAGAGGGACATCTAACGGCTGCGGGCAGCACAGCCTCCGTTGGAGGCGGTACACCGCTGGGACAGGGGCTGGCCCTGGCACGTGACGTGGTATCGGAGTCGTCGGGACAGCAATCACCGACGACACTGCATGGCGCCTGCACCGCATTCAGGGCCCGATGGCCGCCCGCTGCTGCACCATGCCCGCCTGCCGGTCACCCGGCACCGGAGCTGTTAGCCGCAGCCATCCCCCAAGCAGCAACCGTGGCGAAGAGACCCAACCGAACGGCCGCGCTCGTGCCCCAACATGCTGCGTTCAGTGGCCGCACATACGGAGGGGCGGTTACCACGAGCTGCACACCAGCGATGCGACCCGCGGGCGACGTGCATACCCCGGCTGTGGGGGGCGGACCCGGTCCGTACCAGACTCCGACGACCGCTCATGCGTGCCTCCGGCAGACAAGGGGGATGTGGCCGGCATAGCTTGCCCGGTCACCGCATACCAGCCGACAAACGGCACACCGTCCAGCACTCCGCTGCCGGGGTGACGTCGCGAGACATCCGGGAGAGGGTGGTCCCGCCCCGGCGTCAATCAGCGTCGTGGAGCCGTACGGCGCATCACCGTGACGCTGACGCAACTCCAGACTAACTAACTAATTAGTCAGTCCACAAGATGGTCGGCAGAAAAGGTCCGCCGCAGGCCGCCCACCCCAGCCCAACGCCAGCACAGAGCAGGACGCAGGGGACCAGCCGGCCCAGTCGAAAGCCTCCCAGACACCGCTCGCGTGGCGACACTGCGCACCCCGCACCCTCTGAATGCGGGGTGGGGGCCTTGATGTCAGACGGCGGGAGCGAACGAGCCTACGCAGGCAAGCTCGTGACCTGGGCAAAGAAGCCCCTGAAGCTCACGAGCAAGACGGTCGCCCGTCCCAAGGACACTTCCGGCTTCGTCCTCTGCCCCGCCGCCGGGGCGTGGAACGAACGGCCTGGATGATGAACGTCCGCCGGCATACCCGCGGGTACGAGAGGCTGGTCCAGTAACTCCGAAACCCGGACTGGGGGACTGTGGGGCTGGCAGCTGTTGAGTAATCCATCAGTGTGTCTCGGTCTCTGTTGTCTTGTGCCGTGACGGTGTGCGGTTCTCCGAGTGGGGATCGGTTCACCTCGCCCCGCGCCGCTGGTGTGGGGCGGAGACTGGGCCGCACCGGGGCGGTGGCAGAGGTGTTCGGTATCGAGCCGGCTCTGCTCAACGACGACCGCCCGGCCCGGGCCCTGGACACGATCGCGCCGGCATTGGAGAGGATCGCGGGGACGGTCGGCGCGCGGGCGATCACCGAGTTCGGGGATCGACGTGTCCAGGCTGCACTGGGACATGACCAGCATGTCTGTCCATGGTTCCTTCCCCGTCGAGGACCAGGACGAGCAGTATCCGGTCATCAGTTACGGACGTCCCAGGACCGGCGGGTGGACCTGAAGCAGGTCCAGGCTGGGCTTGCGGTGTCCGGCGACGGCGCCGTCCCCGTCCACTGCCGTGTCTTCGACGGGGGTGCGGCCGAGGTCAGCGGCGCGATGAAAGAAGCTCATCGAGCGACAGGTCAGACGCGCTCTGGGGGCCGAACAGACCATGGTCGGCCTCTACCCGGACCAGCGCCGGGTCCGCCCCACCGATCGCATGATCTTCTACCACCTCAGCGAACTCACTCTGCGGATCGGTAGCTCCACCGATCCGCCCACCTGCAGATCACCCGCGGCATCCAACTCCGCCTCCTCGACCTTCTTGGAACAGACATCACGAGAACCTGCCGGCCACAGACCTGAAGCGACGACCTGCGAAGTCCGGGTGTATAGGCAGCCGTGTCCGCGCCCGGTGGGTGGGCGTCGTGGGAGCGACGCTCATTTGACTGACTCGGTGTCAGCCCGTCAGGAGTTCAAGTACGTGAGAACCGCGAGAACGCGCCGGTGATCGCCACCGCTCCGGGACAGCCCGAGCCTGAGGAAGATGTTGCTGATGTGCTTCTCGACGGCGCCGTTGCTCACCACCAGCTGACGGGCGATCGCGGAGTTGGTCCGCCCCTCGGCCATCAGTCCCAGCACCTCCCGCTCCCGCGGAGTGAGCCCCGCCAGCACGTCCTGCTTGCGGCTGCGGCCCAGCAGCTGGGCCACGACCTCCGGGTCGAGGGCCGTGCCGCCCTGGGTCACCCGTACCACCGCATTCACGAATTCGCTGACCTCCGCGACGCGGTCCTTGAGCAGATAGCCGACCCCGCGGCTGGAGCCGGCCAGCAGCTCCGTGGCGTACCGCTCCTCCACGTAATGCGAGAGGACGAGGACCCCGAGTCCGGGGTGTGATTTACGCAGCTGCACGGCCGCGCGCACGCCTTCGTCGGTGTGCGTCGGCGGCATCCGAACGTCCGTCACCACCACGTCCGGCAGCTCGCCCTGTGAGTCCAGGTCCGTGACGGTCTTGATCAGCGCCTCGCCGTCCCCGACCCCCGCCACGACTTCGTGCCCACGGTCGGTCAGCAGCCGGGTCAGCCCCTCCCTGAGCAGCACCGAGTCCTCGGCAATGACCACCCGCACCATCCCCGGCGCCACCTCTCGTCCAAGCTCTTCGGGCCCGCTGCCCTCGCTGCAGTCATAACTGTGGACCCCTCGACGCGCCGGCGAAAAAGATGAGAATTGCCCGTTTCGCCCCCTCCGCCTTCACGTAGCAGGACCCCAGCATTCCCGCGAGCCAGCCTCAAATGACGGCCCCATCGGCCCTACATCCGGGCACACGACTGTCGACCGGGGCCGGGGCGGACACCGCGAGTGACCACATCGACATCCACGGCGGCAGCGCGGCAGCCGTCCACCCGCCGCAGACGCAAGGCCCCCTTCCGCGCCAACAGGGCCGGCTCACGAAGGAGTGGCTGGCCTGGATCACCAGCGGCGGCGGGAACAAGGCCAACAGATGGGAGTACCCGGTCGGCTGAGACGTTCCGTCACGCGCGTGTGTCTCAGGCGGTGTTGGGCGCGAATCGTGTCGGCCCGGTCGGCCCACCGCAGGTCAGCGACCAAGTCGGTATCTACGCGTCAGCTGGTCGCACCCCGGCCGCTTTCGCTCCGAGGCCGCCTTCGCATCCTTCGCCGGTGTCTCGCCGATCCCGGCCTCTTCCGGGCCCACGAACCGCCACCGGATCAACCGCAGCGGTGACCGGCAGCTGAACCGAGCTCTGCACACCAACACGCACATCCACATGCGGCTGGACCCCGCCACGAAGACATACATCGCCCGCAGGATCAGCGAGGGCAAGACCTCCCACGACGCACAGCGTTGCGTCAACTTGACCCGGGCCTAAAGGGCCGGGCTTGGAGGTAGCGCCCAACTGGCTGCTGGGTTGGCTCCTCCGTCCGGACACCCTTACTGGGTGGCAGGGACGCGTGACTCACGCCCCGCATTCCACACGCTCTCGCCACGTGCGGCGATGTTGTGGGAAGCGTTCCGGTCGGCGTGGGCAACGACCCCGCACCCCCGGCAGATGAAAAGCCCCTGGTCGACACGGTTGCGCTTGTCGACGTGGCCGCACTCGGCGCACGTCTGCGACGTGTACGCGGGATCGACGAAGACCAGGGGCACCCCGGCCCGCCTGGCCTTGTAGACGATGAAGTCTCCGAGCTGGGCGAAGGCCCAGGAATGGAGTGCGACCCGTTGGGGCTTGCGGAGCCGTACCCTCTGCCGGATTCCCTTGAGTTCTTCCAGGCAGAGTCCGGCAAAGGTGCGTTCAGCCTGGGTCACGATCGTCTTCGCGATGATGTGGTTGGTGTTCTTGACGTGCCGCTGTTGTGAAGTTCCCCCAAGGCCGGGTAGTTAGCGTTTTTGCAGGTCACGCAAGGGAGTTGAGGAAGTCCTGACACGGAGCAACGGAGCTCGTTGGTACAGGCAGTCGTCCAAGACAGCTTGTTCCCGAAGGAGCTCCGTTGCCCGGTCATTGTGTCCTGCCGTCGCCACTGGCGACCATCACCCGTACGGTCACTGTGGCCGCGGGCCGGTTCGCGCCGGGTCATCTGGGGGAGCTGACGGCGATCGTGCCGTTCGAGCTGGTTGACGCGGTCTTGTCGGAGACGAGGGTCGTGCAGCGGCGGCTGCGTGATCTGCCCTCGCGGGTCGGGGTCTACTTCTTGTTCGCGATGTGCATGTTCCCCGAAGTCGGCTACCGGCTCGTGTGGGCCAAGCTGACAGCCGGCCTGTCCGGGATGGCGGTGGTCTGCCCGACCGGGAAGGCATTGCGTGACCTGCGCCGGCGGCTCGGAGTCGCGCCGGTGCGTGCGTTGTTCGAGGTGTTGGCCGGGCCATTGGCCCGGCCGACCATGCCGGGGGTGCGGTTCGGCCCGTATCGGACGGTGTCGTTCGACGGCTGCAGCTCGATCAAGGTGCCTGACAGCGAACGCAACCGGGGCTGGCTGGGGCGGTGCCCGCACGGTGGGTATCCCCAGGTCGAGCTGATGACGCTCGTCGAGACCGGCACCCGGGCCGTCATCGCGGCGGTCTTCGGTCCCACCCGGGAGGGCGAAACCTCCTACGCCACCAGGCTGTTGCACCATCTGGGCCCCGAGATGCTGGTGCTGTGGGACCGGGGCTTCGACGGCAACGACTTCCTCTCCGCCGTGCACGCCACCGGCGCACAGGTCCTGGGCCGCATCCGCCGGCGCCGCCGCCCACCAGTCCTTCAAACTCTCGCCGACTTCTCCTATCTCTCGGTCATCGGCGGCGTCCCGGTGCGCATCATCGAAGCCCAGGTGAGTATCACCTGCACCGATGGCAGCAACTTCGAGGGCTCTTACCGTCTGGTGACCACGCTCCTGGACGCCCGCCGCCACCCCGCCGACCGCCTCGTGCACCTGTATCACGAGCGTTGGGAGCACGAGAGCGCCTACTACGCCTTGCGCCACACCATCCTGCACGGACGTGTCCTGCGCTCGCACGACCCGGCCGGCGTCGAGCAGGAGATGTGGGCCCTGCTCACCCTCTACCAACTCCTGCGCCGCACCATGGTCCAGGCGGCGGAGTCCCGGCCGGGTACCGATCCCGACCGCTGCGGCTTCACCGTCGCCCTCCAGACCGCCCGTGACCTGCTGGTAGGTGCAGAAGGAGTCTTCGAGCAGGGCATTGGAGAGATCGGCCGGCGCGTCCTGTCAGCGCTGTCGCCCGCACGCCGGGGCCGCGTCAGTACCCGCAAGGTGAAGTCCCCCATCTCCCGCTACGCGGAAAGGAAACTGGACGGCCGCCCCGACGCCGGCAAGGCCGTGACCTCGACGGTGATCACTCTCCTGCCGCCGCCGACGCCGGAGCCCACACTGCCCACGACCACGGTCCCCCAGTACGTCGGCCCCGGCCAGACCAGCAACCGAATGACACGCGTCCTGGCCATCCTGCAGGCAGAACCCGAACGGCTCTGGCGCTCAAGGGAGATCGCCGAACTACTCGGCGACGTCACCCTCGTCGCCACCTACCGACAACTCGCCCGCTGGACCGAGAAGGGAATGATCAAGAGGGTTCGCACGGGACGCTACACGGCAGTCGCACCGGAAAGGACCCCCTTGCGTGACCTGCAAAAACGCTAACTACCCGGCCTTGGAAGTTCCCCCGTTGATCTGGACAGGTTGATACTGGGACGGTTGGGTCCCGGAGGAAGCAGTTCAGGTTGAGTGGCAAGAGCAATATGAGCAAGCGGTATACGGCCGAGTTCAAGCGCGACGCGATCGCGCTCGTCCGTTCGTCGCCGCATCGGAACGTCACCGAGATCGCCCGGGAACTGGGGGTCAGCCCCGAAGGACTTCGCGGCTGGGTCAAGCAGGCAGAGATCGATCGGGGTGAGGGGCCCGCGGGCGCCCTGACCAGCGATGAGCGCGACGAGCTTCGGCGCCTGCGCCGCGAGCTGGCCGAGGTCAAGAAGGCGAACGAGATCTTGGTAAAAGCCGCGGCCTTCTTCGCGAAGGAGATCGTGAAGTAGGTGATGCCTGCCTCTTCATCGATGCGGAGAAGGCCACCGAGGACAACCCCGATGGCTACAGCGTGGCGCGGTTGTGCCGCGTGCTGGGCATCAACCGCTCCACCTACTACGCGTGGCTCGCGTCGCGGCCCGACGCCGTCGAACGGCAGTGTGCCGAGGAGGAGTTGGCCGGACGGATCCGCGCCATCCACGCGAAGTCCCGGGGCGCCTACGGGGCCCCGCGCGTGCATGCCGAGCTCCGCCGCAAGGGGCATGCGATCAACCGGAAGAAGGTCGAGCGGATCATGCGGGAACGCGACATCCGCGGTATCACCCGCCGCAAGCGCCGCCATCTCACGAAGCAGGACACCAAGGCCGCCCCGGCCCCGGACCTGGTCGGCCGCGACTTCACCGCCGACAGGCCGGGCACGAAACTCGTCGGGGACATCACGTATCTGCCGACCCTCGAGGGCTGGTGGTACCTCGCGACCGTTATAGACCTGGCCACCCGCGAGGTGATCGGTTACGCGATGGCCGAACATCACCGCGCCGAACTGGTCACCGACGCCCTGCGGATGGCCGCCGGCCGTGGGGACCTGCAGCCCGGCTGCATCATGCACACCGACCGCGGCAGCGAGTACACGAGCGCCGAATTCCGCTGGGAGACAAGGAAGTTGAACCTGAGGCAGAGCATGGGGCGAACCGGTATATGTTACGATAACGCCGCGGCCGAGAGCTTCTTCGGCCTGCTGAAAGCAGAGATCGGCACTACCGTCTGGGAGAGCCGCGAAGCGGCCCGTGCCGACATCTTCCGCTTCATCGAGGTCGAGTACAACCGCACCAGGCTCCGCAAGCACCCCGAGTTCGGGTACCTCACCCCACTCGAAACACGAGCCAGGCTACGACAAGACTTCGCCCCTGCAGCGTAAGCACCCGCTGTCCAAGATCAGGGGGGAACTTCAGTTCACGGCGAGAACGCTCCTTGAGCCTGCGCTTGGCGGACTTGGTGCGCTTGGTCTGGAGCTTGGCCCGCAGGGCAAGTTGACGCTTGCGGTACCGATTCAGGCCGCGCCCGGCGGCCATGTAGCCGGTGGACGTGGTGGCGACGTTGACGATGCCGAGATCCACGCCGATGAAGCCGCCCGGCTCGTAGGTCTCCGCTTCGACAACGTCGCACGTGGCGATCGGATAGAAGTCGCCGTCACGTTCGATCAGATCCGCCTCGCCCTTGCGGTACTCGCGCAGTGTCCTGAGCGCGTCGGTGGAGCAGGCGAAGCGGACGTTCTTGATGCGTCCGGCGGTGGTCCAGATGGACACGGTCTGTGCGTCGTACTGCCATGACAGGCAGCGATCGTCATACGGCTGCGCGGCAGTGGGACGGAACGTGATCGGCTTCGAGACGGCCTTGGTCCGGCGCTTCGACTTCGGCTTGCCCAGGTTTCCGGCGCGAATGTTGGCATGCAGCGTCGTGTACGCGTCGCGCACCTTCTTGATCACGTGCTGCGCTGCCTGCGCTCCGAGCCCTTCGGCCTTGAGGTGCGCGTAGGTGTGCTTGCGCAGTTCGTACTCACGCGGCACACCGTTGGCGAACGCCACCTCGGACACCCAGCACGCCGGCTCATTGACCGTACGCAGCGTGGAGCGCAGCGCGGCGGCCTGGTCGGCCTCCGGCATCAGCTTCACCTGCGTCACGATCTTCATGCGCTCATCGTACTACAGTTGATCTATGTCACCACGCTGGGAGCCAAACCCCAATATTCGCAGGGGTCGTACGGTCGTCCACACCCTCCACACCCATTTGGTCTTCACGCCCAAGTACCGGCGCGGACCGTTCACCGACGAGATCCTCACGCGCTGCGAAGAGATCATGCGGGCCGTGTGCGCGGACTTCGAAACCGAGTTGGTGGAGTTCAACGGCGAACGCGATCACGTACACCTGCTGGTGCACTACCCGCCCAAGGTCGCCGTCTCCCGGCTGGTCGGCTCCCTCAAAGGCGTGTCCGCCCGCAGGCTGCGCCAGGAGTTCCCCGGCCACATTCGCACGTACCTGTGGGGTGATCACTTCTGGTCCCCGTCCTACTTCGCAGCATCCTGCGGCGGAGCGCCGTTGGCGATCATCAAGGAGTACATCGAGAACCAGAAGCGTCCCGACTGAGGTCAACAGCGCAGACCCGTGCGCCTGTGCGGGTCACACCTATCTTGAGAAGCGATTCCTCCCGGGCGTGAACGCACGGGGTTCCTCGCTAGATCATGCTGAAACGAGCCGTCGCCCGTCAGCGTTTCAAGATCCTTGAACGCTCAGATCGAACCCCGGCGAAATCCTCCGAACAGCTTGACGCGAAATAGCAGCCTCGGGGGGGCTGGCCCCACCCCCGATCAACCGGGCAGCCGGATGGCCGGGGAAATGCCGTGTCGGCGACAGTTGGGCTGCCCGAGCAAGTCGCCCGACAGAGAAAACAAGATCGTGCACATTGTCACGGCGACCGACGTCACGCTCGGGCCCTCGCCGGCCAAGCCAGCACTGGCGACATACCGGCGGCTGCCGCCGGCGCTGCGCCGAGTCGTCCCACAGGGGGTTGGCGACACCGCACCATCGCATGTGGGCTGTCGACCGCCCTGTGTGGAGCCGCGGCGATCCCCGTCCCTGGACCGGCTCAACAGTGAGCACACCGAAGAAAGTAGGAAGCCATGACTGTACGTACATCCCGTGTGGTCGCGACCCTGGTGGCGACGGCGGCCCTAACGCTGTCCGCCGTTGTGGCGGTCCCGGCGTCCGCGGCGGCCCGGGCCGAGAAAGGCACCCACGACGCGACCCGCCGGGCGATCGCGGCCGCCATCGAAGACGGCGTGCCCGGAGTGACCGCCACGGCCAAGGACAGACGCGGCACGTGGTCGACGACCACGGGAGTCGGAAACATCAGGACGGACGAGCCGCGTTCGCCTCACGACCGTTACCGCGCGGGCAGCATCACCAAGACCTTCGTGGCCACGGTGCTGCTCCAGCTGGAGGCGGAGGACCGACTGTCTCTCGACGACACCGTGGAGAAGTGGCTGCCGGGTGCCGTCCGCGGCCACGGCCATGACGGCCGCCGCGTCACCGTCCGCCAGCTCCTCAACCACACCAGCGGCATCCACAACTTCACCGACGACGAGACCTACGTTCAAACGTACCTTCTCAAAGACGGCTTCTTCGAGCACCGCTACGACCGGCTGACGCCCGACCAGCTCGTCGCGATCTCCATGTCCCACGAACCAGACTTCGCGCCAGGCACATCCTGGAACTACTCCAACACCAATTACATCCTGGCTGGCATGGTGATCAAGAGCGTCACGGGCCGTTCGTTCGCCACCGAGATCCGCCAGAGAATCATAGAACCCCTGCACCTGACCGCCACGTCGGTCCCCGGCAACCGTGTCACCATGCCACAACCCAGCAGCCGCGCCTACTCCAAGTTGGCGGAGACGACCACGGGTCCCACGTACGACGTCACGAACTGGACCCCAGGGCTCGCCTCCTCCGCAGGCGAGATGATCTCCAGCTCGGCCGATCTGAACCGCTTCTACACCGCACTGCTCCGCGGCATACTGCTCCCGGCCGAACAGCTCAAGGAGATGAAGACCACGGTGACAGTCGAGGCCATGCCCAATGCCGGCTACGGCCTGGGCCTGATCGACCGCAAGCTTTCCTGCGGCGTACACGTCTGGGGCCACAGCGGCGGCGTCCCCGGCTCCATATCGGAGGCCGTCACGACAGCGGACGGCCGTCACTCCCTCGCCTTCAACTTCAACGGGGACTGGTCGGGAGACACCGACACAGTGATCGAAGGGGAGTTCTGCAGGAATTGACGTACTCCCCGCCCTAAAGTTATCGGCGGGTTCAGCTAGATCGATCGTGTCTTTGCTGCTCAGATCGATGGGGCGAATCTCGTCGGAGCGTTGTTCACTGCGCTTCGGTTGGGCCGGTCCGTCCTCGGCGAGTGAGTTCGCGGCGGAGTTCGAGGTTCTCGCAGTGGGCCTGTGAGCCGCACCGGCTTGGTGCCTAAGGTGTTGCCCTTGCGCTGGAGAATTAGGTGGCGCGGCTGGATGCTGGGGAACTGCTCGGTGAGCCAGCGTTCCACTTCCGACCCCACCGCCACCTGATGACCGCCGGATGCCACCGCCTCGACATGACCATCAGATTCACGATCTGGAACCAGATCCCGGGAGCACCAGCCTGCCCGTCACGGCCTGAATAACAAACCGCCCCGGCCCTGGCACGTCCTGATGCACCCTCAGACGACCACGCCTCCGACAACGTGACAGCACCCCCCACGATCAAAATTGAGTCAAGTGTGATCACTGGCGTGCCCGGTGAGGCGGCAGGTGCCGCTTAACTGGCGGGAGCGCCGTACCACTTCGCTCGCGGCCCGAACGGGGTGCGCTCGGGGTGCGCGCTGTTACAGCTGGGGACGCGTTCCCGTCGGTGGAGCCCCCGGGCGCGGTCGCCGGTCCCTCACGCCGAGACCTCGGCAAGCCGTACCGGTTGCCGGTACCGGTGCGGAACCGCTTCTTCCGTATTGAGGCAGGCCGGAGCAGTCTTCCCCCCTCGACGGCCTCTCAGCTGCCCTGTGGCCAGATCCCGCCGATGGAACTGGCGTGCGGGGGGTTACTCGCTGCACGGTAGGCGGGACAGAGGATCAGCAGGTTGGATCACCGGGTCGCTGCAGACTCTCCGCTGGAACAGGCAAACAGGCAACGATTCGAAAGAGACTGACATGGCTTTACCCAAGCGATACATCATGGCGGCAGCGGCTGCCGCGTTCATTGCCGGCGGCATCTCCGCTCCTGCCGCGCTCGCCGCACCGGACGCCGCCCACGCCTCCGCGCCCGCAGCCGCCGCCCAGGGAGCCGAGCTCGACAACCTCCGCTGGACCCCGGTGCGCACCATGGGCGGCGGGACCACCTGGATGCTCCGCGTCAGCAGCGACCCGGACGTCGAGCCCGGCGGCGTCTACTTCCTGTACGACCCCGATGCGTCGTCCGTTTCGGGCAAGTTTTCCGTCGGTGACGACGTCCATGTCAGCACCGTGAGCGAGTGGCCTGGCGCCATCTTCGCGCCCGCCCTGGACCACCGCCGCACCGAGGTGCGGTACGGGAGCCTTCAGGACCCCGCCGCAGCCCAGGTCGTCGGCAGTGTTACCAACGGCTGGATCAGCCAGTAAAGAGCGTCCGCCGGTAGGTCATCGGACGCGGGGGCGTGCGGGGGCGGGTGTCCGCGGCAAGTTCAGGTGCGGCGCGCGGGGCAGCGGACGTTGAGGGCGATGGTTTCCCATCGCCGTTCGGTCCCGAATTCCACGGTCGAGGATCGCGTCTGGTACTCGCAAAATGCTGGCTGAACTGCGCACACGCCGGCGTGCTTGGCCTGGAAGGCCGTCGGGCCGAGGTCACCACCGGCGATGTCTTCGTCTGTCCCTGCTCCAAGGCCACCCGCGGCAACATCCTCGTCGAGCCTGTCGTCGAGTTCCGGCCCGACCGCGCCGCGGCAGCCCGGGCGCTCCCTGCAACACCCTTCCCGAGGTGTCGCCTCAGAACCGGACAAGCCGGACGGCGCCCTCCTTATCGAATCGAGCAACACACCGTGAAGAAGACCGCCCTGGCCTTGTCGGCACTCACCGTCGCCGTGGCCGCCGTCACGACCTCCGCCTCCGCCTCCGCCCAGGCCTCCAAGGACACTGCAAAGCCCACGATCGTCCTGGTACACGGTGCCTTCGCCGACGGATCCAGCTGGACCCTGGTGACGAAGAAGCTCCAAGCCTCCGGCTACCGAGTCGTGGTCCCGGCCAACCCGCTGCGCGGCCTGGAGAGCGACTCCGCCTACCTCGCCCACGTCCTCAAGACCATCCAGGGCCCCGTCGTCCTGGTCGGCCACTCCTACGGTGGCGAGGTCATCACCAACGCAGCAGCATCGAACCCGCAGGTCAAGGCACTTGTCTACGCGGCCGCCATTGCCCCGGAGAAGGGCGAGAGCGCCAATGACATCCTCAGTAAATTCCCCGGCAGCCGGCTCCCCGAGGCGCTCAACCCCGTCACCTACCCCGCGCCCAGCGGTGGCGAGGGCACTGACCTCTACGTCAAGCCCGACAAGTTTCGCGCCGTGTTCGCCGCCGACGTCCCCTCCTCCGACACCGCCGTCATGGCCGCGGCCCAGCGCCCCATCGACGCCTCCAGCCTGGAAGCCAAGTCCGAGAACGCAGCCTGGCACTCCGTCCCGTCCTGGTACCTGGTCGCCGCCGACGACCAGACCATCCCCCCGGCCGCCCAGCGCCACATGGCCGACCGCGCAGGCGCCCGCACCACCGAGGTGGGCTCCTCCCACGCTGTAGCCGTCTCCCACCCGGTCGAAGTCACCCGCGTCATCACCAACGCCGCCCAGGCCACTGCCGGAAAGTAACGACCCGAGGGAAATGATCGGGAGACGCGGCTGACGTGCCGGACTGCGCCGGCGCCTCCAACGAGTCGTTCGGCGGGTGGGCCAGGACGTTCACCGATCCGCGGCTCTGCGCGACCGCCTCACCTTCGGCGGAACATCATCGAGACCGGTACCGAGTCCTACCGACTCGCCGGCACCCGGGTCGCCCGGGTGCCGCAGGCTGACCACTGACCACCAGCGTTCCCGCTGCCCTCACGACGATGTCCGTCCTGGAGTACCGTGGCAGCCCGGCGTCGTGGACAAGACCACGAACAAGAGCAGAGGAAGAGACCCGTCTTGTCAAAGATAGCCGGATGGGCCATCGGTGTCGGCGCAGTCCTCGTGTCAGCCGGGGTGGTGTTTGTCTGTGTGGTGTTCAACCTCATACGGACGCGTGCCGCCGATGAAGTGGCATGGAGCCAAAGAGACATGGTGCTGCCTCCAGGTGACCAGGACCACGAAGAGCCGCCGAAGTAAGCGAAGTAAGCATGGGTGGAGGGCACCGCCACCGAGTTCGCTCACGAACACGGCAAGCGCCGCTGCCGCTACCGGGGCAGTCGAAGACCCACCGCAATGCGTCTGCACGGCCATCGCCGTGAACATCGTGCGCCTCAGCTGTCTGTGCCGACCGGCGAAGCAACCCCGCCCCAGCCACCGACCGTCTTCCAGGACTTCCTGGACCGGCACGGGATCCCTCAGCTGAAGCCCTGACGGCCACTGGCGGCGCACCTCGACGACTGCAGATACCCGGCAGTCAGGTTGATGCCGTGACCGGGCCGCTTGCATGCGCGGGATCGCTCAGCTCTCGTCAGGGGGAAGGAGGCGGGTGCGGTCGGTGTTCGGGATCCATCGGCGGTCCATGGGTCCGTCGAAGACCTCACGGGGCAGGAGCAAGGCGGTACCTCCCAAGGTTTCGAAGATGTGCAGGGAGCGAGAGCCGCCCTGCGGGGCTTCAAGAATCTCCGCCACCATGGCGTCCATCCCTTCCCGGGTCGAATCGAAACTCTCCGGACGGGCCTCGAACCGGTCTCGAAGCCACTGGTGGGCATGGCTGTTGTGGACCACCACCGCGACCGCACTGATGTGGGGGTGGGCGTCCACCAGCCTTCGCTCCGGCCGCTCGTCACCGCGGGGCGACCAAGGACTTTGGGGCGGGTCGTCGTACAACTCTCTGGGCACGTCGCCGTGCAACAGCGTATCGAGCAGCCGATCGCCTGGCGTGGGGAAGAACAAGCTGTCCGGGTCGCTCTCCACAACGACCACAAGGGGCAGACCTTGGTTGCGCAGACTCCCCAGTCGGTCTGCCGCCTCCTCGAATCCGTCCAGGAACGCATAGAGGTTGAAGGTCTGTTCCACTGTCATCACGGCGCAGGCCACGGTGTGGCCTGCGGCGCTGATCAGACAGCCAGGGCCCGAAGCGGTGGCAAGGCCAGGTTCGCTACTGAAGGCGTAACCACGCTCGCGGAGGAAGCGGACAAACCGCGTCGGCTCCGCAACCGCAGACTGACTCTCGTCCACTCCCCGGCTCCCCCTTCGCCCGCAGAAGAACGCTCCTGGGGCTGGCGAGGTTCCCGTTCTTCCGTTGCTCAGAGTCTCAGTGACTCTCAGCTTTCCAGACGTTTCCGTCTGGATGGTCCGTGTCGGTGTCACCCCTGCGTGGGTTGTGCTTCGGTGTCCTGACGGCGGTCTCCCGTTTCCTTTGCCGCTGGTGCGGCAGGTTCGCGCCATCTGCCCGTCCGCCCCGGCCGGTGTTTGGGCCGGGGTGTTGGCGACGGGTCTCACGGTCGGCTCCACGGGGTTTCGACACGCGGGGCGTGTCCTGGTCTCCGGCCACTCAGGGACCAGTCGTGCGGGCTGCTGCGAGGGCGGCCAGGTTGCGGGCTGCGTTCTCGTCCCGGTCGATGACCAGGCTGCAGAGATCGCAGGTGAAGACTCGGACGTGCAGCGGCAGTTTGGCTTTCGTCGCGCCGCAGTCCGAGCAGGTTTTTGAGCTGGGGTACCAGTGGTCGGCCACGATGGTGGGGCAGGCGTTGCGCCGGCCCTTGTAGAGCAGTTGGCGGCGGATCTTTTCCGAACCCGGCGTCGGCGACGTGGCGGGCGAGTCGCCGGTTGCGGAGCATTCCGGCGGCGTTGAGGTGGGAGGGGTCCCGTGGTGTCGTCCAGGGTGCCGTCGTACGCGAACCGCTTCGTGATCTGGAGCCACGTCACCGGCGTTGCCGGCGCGCCCGCCACGGTCTGAACCAGGGATCACTCGCGGCCTCGCCACGTCCTGACGCATCATCACCCGATCACGCCGCCGACAACGTGACAGCACCGCCCGGACCGCAGACCTATCGCGATGCCGAGAAGTGAACTCCCGCAGTTGAGGTAGGTGGCATGGCTCACGCTGTGATGTTTCGGTAGTCGCCCAGACAGCTGTAGGTGCCCCCCGTCACCCGGAACAGGTACATCGCGTCTGTGTAGCGGTAGCTGGACGGGTCATAGTTCAGCCGTTTGGCGATGCCGTGGTAGTCCGTTTCGTGCAATCGGCCCACGATTGCGTGCCGCTCGGGGCGGGAGGAGCCAAGAGCCGTCAGGGTGCGCGCGACGAACAGCGTCGCGTCGTAGGCCTCGGCGGAGTACCAAGGCGGGACGGTGCCGAAGCGGGCGCGGTAGGAGGTGACGAACGACTGCGCTGCCGTCGCCTTCGTCGGATCGAGGAAGGCGGTGGCGAACACCCAGCCCTCAGCGGCGTCCTCGGCTGAGGTGAGGAAGTGGGGGGTGAGGGAATGCTGGGTGGCTAGCCGCGCACCGGTGTAGCCGGCGGAGCGCAGCGCTTGGGCGAGTTGCGCGGCCCGCGTGTCTTGTCCCGCGAACAACACCGCGTCCGCCCCCGCATCCATCACTGTCCGGGCAAGGGCACGAAAGGCGTCGGTTGAGCGGTCCTTGGCGGCGAGAGTGTGTCGGATGGTGCTGTGCCGCCCTGAGCGTAGGGCCTCCTCTACGCCTGCGCACAGACGCCAGCTGACGTCGCCTTCGGCGGCGTCGTCGATCAGCATCGCCTTGTGGGCCTTGGCGGTGTGGACGAGGTAGGCGACGATCGGCGCAGCCAGGGTCAGGTCACTGGGACGGGTGGCTGCGTAGACGCGGTAGGCGGTGGGGGACACATCGTCCAGTCCGACCGACACGGTGACCATCGCCAGCAAGGCTTGTTGGTAGAGGCCGAGGGCGGCCTTGGCGCAGGCGTCTGTGGTCGGTCCGAGCACAGCCCGGATCCGGTGGTTGGCCGCCAGCCGATGGGCGACCTGTCGCGCTTGACTGGGGCTGCCCTCGTCGTCGTGCACGCTGAGCTGCAGCTCGAAGCTGCGGCCCTGACGGGAGTTGAAGCGATCGACAGCGAGCCGTACGCCGTTCTCCTGGGCCCGGCCCACCGTGCGGCTGCTGCCGCTCAAGTCGGCGTGCAGGCCGAGGACCAGCTGGGGTAGCCGGATACTGCCCGGCCGGGCAGGACTGCAGGCGGTCCACCACAGCGCCGCTCCTCCGGCCGCCAGCACCCCGGTGGACGAGCCGAGGACCAGCAAGCGGCGGCGCGTCATGCTGTCCGTACCCGCGGCCGTTACACCGTCAAGCGGTGCCGCGGCTGCTGGCTTCGCGGACACCTCGGTCGCATCGACGGCGGGGAGGGCGAGGACGTCTGCCGTGCGGCGCGCGATCATCCGGGTGACGGGCTCGGGCAGCCAGCCCCCGTCCTCGTGCGCACCATGTAGGGCGCGCAACACCTCAGCCACGGCGGGCCGGGAGCCGGGCGCCTTCGCCAGGCACGCCTTGAGCAGCGGCAGCAGCGAGTGAGGTACGCCGTCCAGATCCGGCTCGTCGTGAACTGTGTGCATGAGGGTCGCTGCCGCGGAGCCCCGCCCGAAGGGACGCCCGCCTGATACGGCATACGCCAGCAGGCAGCCGAGTGAGAAGACGTCACTGGCCGGCCCGATCTCCCGCCCTTTGCCCTGGGCCTGTTCGGGAGAGAGGAACCCGGGCGAACCCACGACCATGCCGCTGGCGGTGAGCGCAGTGTCCTGAGGTATCCGGGCGATACCGAAGTCGATCACCCGCGGGCCGTCGACGCCGAGCAACACGTTGCCGGGCTTGATGTCCCGGTGGACGAGGCCGGCCCCGTGCACCGCATCGAGGGCCTCGGCCAGCCGCGTCCCCAGCGCACGGACGCTTGCGTACGGCAGGGGACCGCATTCCTCCACGGCTTGTGACAGGGATGGCCCTGGCACGAACGGCGTGGCAAGCCACGGCGCGTCCGCATCGGGGTCGGCGTCGAGCAGCGGTACCACCCACGGGCTGGCGACCCTGCCCGCAGTCTGCACCTCCCGGCGGAAACGGGCCCGGAATCCTGCGTCGTCCACGTATGCACTGCGAATCACCTTCACCGCGGCGAGTGCGCCCTTGGGGGATCGGGCCAGGTACACCACGCCCATGCCGCCCGCACCCAGTCGGCTCAGCAACCGGTATCCGGCGATCCTGGCCGGGTCGGCGCCGCGCAAAGGCTCCATCCGCGTCCCCTCAGTTGGACGAGGACTGGTAGGACGCGGCGCCCTGGTATACGAATCGGCCGCCGTCGACCTTCCACAGGTAGACCCCGCTGCCGTCGATGACCAGCGTCCCGGTCTTCTTGTCGAACGCCAGGTTTCTGCTGATGCCCTGATGTGTGGCCGAACGCAGCGCCGCCGTCAGGTTCTGCCGCGTGCGGCGAGCGGCCGTCAGCGAGCGAAGGGTCCTCACGGCCAGCTGCGCCACGTCGTACGCCTCAACGGCGTACCGCTCCGGTTCTGCGTCGAAATGCTTGCGGTAGGCGGCCGTGAACGCTTTCGCCGTGGGCGCAGCGACGGCGTCCATGACCGGGGCGACGATCACCCAGCCGTCGGCTGCGGCACTGGCCGCTGACAAAAACCGCGCGTCGAGCACCCCTTGGGCGCCGGCCCGGGCGCCGGAAAAGCCACGGCGGCTCAGTTCCCGGGCCATCAGCGCAGCACGGTCGTGCTGGCCGGCGAACACTACCGAATCCGCGCCGCCGTGCAGCAAGGCGTCCAGGACCGGTGCGAAGTCGGTGCGAAGAGCACTGACCACCTTCGGTACGGCGGGACGTCGCTGATCCCGCAGGATGTTGGCGAGAGTGCTGCTGATCTCCCATGCGTAAGCGTCTGCCGCCCGGTCGTCGACGATCCCGACCGTGCGTGACGTGGTGCCGCGCAGGTAGGCGTCGAGGTAGAACGAAAGGACCGTGTCTGTCACCCGGGCGTGCAGAAGGGTTCGGCTGCCCATCACGCCCAATGCGGTGGCGCCGGGCGACACTGCGATCAAGGGCAGCGCGGCCGCGTCGTACGTGGCCAGCGTAGTCAGGGCGGTGGCGTCCGTGGTGGGACCGATCACGGCCAGCACGGAACGGTCGGCGGCCATCTCCTTGGCCGCTTGCGGTGCCCTGGCCGAGTCACCACCGTCGTCCACCGTCTTCACGGCGAGTGTGAAGGGCTTGCTGGCACGGGCGTTGAACTGTTCAACCGCCAGTCGCAGCCCGCGCTCCTGGGCCCGGCCGACCGCCTTGTGATCACCGGTCAGGTCGCCGTGCAGGCCGAGGGTGTACACGGCGCCGGTGGCCGCCTGACCGGGGCTTTGGTTGTTGTCGCCGCGGCCGAGCGCCGCCCACGTGGCCAGCCCGCCCCCGGCTGCGACGACCGCCGCGCCCCCGGCCAGGAGAAGGCGGCGTCTGCTGACAGCGCGGTCGGACGACACGGCCATCTCGGCGTCTGCAGTTGGGTTGTCGAAAGGAGCGGGGGAGACCTCGGTGGCCTCGACCGAGGCCAGAGCGAGCCCCGCGGCCGACCGCTCAGCGATCAGCCGTATCAGCGGTTCAGGCAACCATGCCTCGTCAGCGCGGGCCTGCTCCTTCGCGTCGGGCAGCTGTCCCGGTTCGCCGGGAGCAGACTCCTCGGGCCTCATCGGAGGTGTCGCTCGAAGAGCCTCCCGCGGGTCGGGCCCCGGGGCCCATACCGTGGCGGCAAGGGCGTCGGCGAGTGTCTCGGCGGGTGGCCTCAGCTGTGGGTCCTTGTTCAGGCAGTTGCTCACCATCTCGGTGAGCTCCGGCGCAAGACCGTCGAGGTCCGGCACCTCGTGCACGGTGCGGTACAGCAGTGCCTCGAGCGACCCGTAACCGAACGGGGGCCGGCCGGTGGCCGAGAAGGCCAGGACACAGCCCAGCGAGAAGACGTCACCAGCCCGCCCCGGAGTCTGCCCTCCCGTCGCCTGCTCCGGTGGCAGGAAACCCGGCGTGCCCACTACCACGCCGGTCGAGGTGAGTGAGGTGTCCTGCGGATCGCGGGCCACACCGAAGTCGATCAGCCGTGGTCCGTCGAGCGCCAGTAGCACATTGGCAGGCTTGACATCGCGGTGCACAAGTCCGGCGGAGTGCAGCTCCTTAAGCGCCTCAGCGAGCCGCGCTCCCAGCACCTGCACACTGCGCACGGGCAGCGGCCCGTGCGCAGCGACGGCCTCGGCGAGTGAGGGGCCGGGAACGAAGGCGGTCGCGAGCCAAGGCTGGGCCGCCTCGGAGTCCGCGTCCACCACTGCGGCCACCCACGGGCCGGTCATCCGGCGGGCCGTGTCCGCCTCACGCCGAAAACGCTCCCGGAAAGAGCTATCCTCCGCGTACTCGGCTTGGATCACCTTCAGCGCGACCACGGCCGCACCGTCCGAGCGGGCCAGGTACACCACGCCCATGCCACCCGCGCCGAGCCGTCCGAGTAGCCGGTAGCCCGCCAGCCTGGCAGGGTCAGACGTGCGCAGCGGTTCCATCACTTCTCCCTCAGCTGCTGCTTGATGCGTTCCAACATCTGAGCGACGGCCCTGCTGCCAAGTTCGTTGAGTTCCTGCTCGGTGTTCCCGGCGCCGCCTGTGACCGAGACGGCCACGACGACCGTGCCAAGCCGGGCGACCATCCACCGGTACGGCTGTGCGTCACCGCCGTTCCCGACGAGCTCGCCGGCCTCGAGCACAGAGTCATCGGCGTATTGCTGCTCGCGGGCACCGAAGGGAGTGCCGAGCGACATCAGTCCTGTGATCCGTTCATCGGAGCGTCGTCCCTGCTCCGGGCAGCGCAACACCTCTTCGAGCGTTGTGCTCAGCTGCTCGTCCGCGCTGAGCACGGAAGCGTGCACAGTGGCCACGGCTGTCACCTCGACCGCACCCTTGCCTTTGCCGGCCGGCAGCAGGCTGTAGCGGGAGGTGCTCGCCAGAACTCCGGGCGAAAGCGCCTCCCGTTCCCAGCGGCAGCTCTTTTTCAGCACGGCCCAGGTCCCCGGGGCGCTTCGGGCAGGCGTCTGGGCGACAAAGCCGCGGCCCCAGTCGTCTGGGGTGAACACAACGGACTCCGCCAGGCGGCGTCCCTCCCTCGAAGTCCGGGGGACGAGGGAGTCGTCGGGCGTGAAGACGGGAGGCGAGGCGGGCGAGTTGTCCGACTGGGCCGGTCTAGCCGTTGATGAAGCCCCAGTCGAAGGCGATTCGCTTCGCTGGGGCACCCCATCGGGGCCTCGCTGAACCGAGCACCCAGTGGCTGCCAGCCCCACAACGAGCAGTGTCGCCCAAACGCCCCGCAGCCTATGGACGTTGCCTGTCACTCAGTCCCCTCGACCCGTTTCGTCAGGGCTTGATCAAGTTCCGTAGGTGTCGCGGTTGTTGATGATGCCCAGGATCGGGAGTGCTCGTTCGGGTTCGTCGCGGATGGCCCGGGTGGTCTTGGCGATGTTGTTGGCTCCGAGGACCTTCAGCACGCCGATGGCGAGGTTGCGGAAGGTCGCCATGGCCCGGGGCGCGGTCCCGGTGTGGACGGTGGAGGCGTCCTCGGCGAAGGTGACGTCTCTGATGTGGTGCGAGGAGTTCTCCACTCCCCAGTGCCCGCGAATCGCGGCGGCCAGGTCGGCCGGGCAGGCCTGGTGGGCGTCCAGGCTGGTCACGGCGTAGACGCTCTCACGACTCTCGCGCCGGCCGGTGAGCTTGCGGCGGCGGTGGATGCGGATGGCCAGGCGGGCGTGGGGAAACGGGATTCCGCCGAGTTCGTCGGCGATTCCGCAGGTTTTGATCGAGCGGGACTCCCGCCGGCCGTGCCCGGTCCCGGAGGCGGTGTGCTGGACGGCGATGTCCCGCCAGGGCAGGGCCGCCAGCCGGCGGTGGGCGGTCGGCTGGTTGGTCTTGATCACGGCGATGTAGTGCGCCTTCTTCGTCTCGACAAGCCAGGAAACGTTCGCCTTGACCGAGTGCAGCGCGTCGAAGGTGACGACAGTGCCGGCCAGGTCCAGCGGCTCCAGCAGCGGGCGGAAGTGGGTGGTCTCGTTCGTCTTCGCGCCGACCTCCACCTGGCCGAGGGTCACGACTGGGCCGTGGGTGACCACCGACAGCAGGTGCCGGCGTGCCGAGGTGAGACGGGCCGAACCCTTGAGCGCTTTGCCGTCAAGGGCAAGGACGCGCAGCCGCCCGGGCGCGGGTGCCGCCGGCTGCCCCGTGGCCCTGGTCGCGGTGCCGGTGACGGCGTGGTGCCGGTCGGTCAGGTAGGCGCCCACCGCCCGGTCCAGGGCATCACCGTCCACGGCGCCCAGCACGCGCCCGATCGTCACGGGCGAGGGGGTGCGCCGCCACCCGAGCAGATGACGGCGGATACCCAGGGCCGCCAGTAGCCTGCCCGAGGCCCTCGCACCCCATTCGGCGAGCTCGTCGATGCTCTTCGCTCCCGAGACGACCGCGCAGGCACACACCAGCAGGATCGACGTCAGCGAGTACCACCGGCCCCGCCGCGAGCGTGGGTCGGGGATGGAGTCGAAGTAGGGACGCAGGTCGGCGACCTGGCCGACGTCCAGCGACCCCAGATTCCCCAGCACGGCAGGGATCGGAGAAGATACAGCGGCAGGCACGGGCCACCTCATGATCATCGGGCGTAAGACACCACAATGATCACGAAGCCCGTGCCTGCACTGCTATCTACCCCTCACGCAACAACTGCCGCGAGCATGGAACTTGAAGCCGCCCTGCCGTTTCGTGCCTACCGAGTCGGAGCCTAGACACCAGGTAAGTACCGTGCCAGAGTCTGCCGAATGACTGCCCGAAGGGGCAACGCTCCTGCTGGAGCGCGACGTTGCAGTGGGGGAATACCGTTTGGTCGCAAGGGACGGCCCTGGAGCCTGCCGCTGCATGACCAAGAGCCCGGAACGCACAGGCGCCGCCGCATGTAATACCGACCCCAAGAGATCCTCGAACGCCTCGCCGGCCAGCTGAAAGAATTCCTGACTCAGAAGACCAGGCTGGGCCGTCGCAGTGTTCCCGTAGTTCATTGCGTAATGCCACGGATACGGAGCCGTGCCGTACTTGACGTATCGTGCTCCGATGCGGTTTGCGACCTTCAATGTGCTGCACGGCCGGACGCTCCAGGAGGGCAAGCCTGTTTCCGTCCCGTCCTCGGATGTCGGGCTTGCGCTGGCTGAGGCCGTCGCGTCGCTGGGTGCCGACGTCTTGGCGCTGCAGGAGGTCGACCGCCTCCAACAACGGTCTGGTTTCGTGGATCAGGCGCGCGTCGCGGCCCAAGCAGTAGGGGCATGGGATTGGCGGTATGCGTCGGCGGTCCATGGAAGGGCGGTGCCTGGCAAGGGGTGGATGCTCGACCCAGCCGAGGCGGGGCTGCGGGTGTACGGCCTGCAGGATGCGGCGGCACAGGGGGAGATTCCCTCGCACGGCATCGCGTTGCTGTCTAGACTTCCCGTGCGGGAATGGAGGGCCAGGCGGTTCACCCCGGCTCCCTTCGGCCTGCCGCTGCGCGTGGCTGGGAGGCCCGGACTGACCCTGGTCCGCGACCAGCCGCGCCCTGCTCTTGCCGCCGTGATAGCAGGTAGGCAGGAGCTGTTCACGGTGGTGGCGGTTCATCTTTCGTTCGTCCCTGGGTGGAACATCCGGCAGTTGCTCGCGATCCGCGACTGGATCGCCGACCTGCCTCGGCCGTACATCCTGCTGGGTGACTTCAACCTGATCGGCCCGGTCCCCAGGGTCGTGCTCAGTGCGGCCGAGTTCGTCGCCCCTGTGACTGCTCGGGCGTGGCGAGGGCGGCTCGGCGGGCAGGAGGGGGCGGCGCTGTGCGCCGGGTCGTGCCCGCTTGGCGGGGTTGTCGCGCAGCCCATTCGGCCATCGATGCTGGGTGGCTGGCGGGACCTGGCCCGAGTTGCGACGTATCCCTCGCACCGTCCTGTGGTGCAATTCGACCACGTGCTCGCGGCGGGGACATGCCGGTGCATCCCGGTCGGCACAGGCGCGCCGCAGATGCCGGTGTCGGATCACCGGCCTGTTGTCATTGATCTGCTGTGGTGATTTTTTCATGGCCCGCAGGTGGAAGCGGGAGTCATCCCTGGATTGTCTGGCCGTGTGAGGCCGAGGGGAGAGGTTGTGGCTGAGGAGAGGCTTCACCAAGAGCACGACTACGACGAGGCCACTCAGAAGTACGTCGAACGCCGCACCAGCGAAGGCAAGTCGAAGATGGAGATCATCCGTTGTCTCAAGCGGTACGTCGCCCGCGAGGGCTACTTCTGATCAGGCAGGACAGCACCCCGAACAGGTCGGTCCAGAGGGGTTGACATTCAGGAGAGCGTCGACGGCTACCATCACGACGCTCTGCTCTTTTGTCGGCAGGAGGCCGAACCACCGCTCGACCTGGTTGAGCCAGGGGGTGCTGTCACGTTGCCGGAGGCGTGGTCGTCTGAGGATGCATCAGGACGTGCCAGGCCGGGGTGGTCTGTTATTCAGGCCGTGACGGGCAGGCTGGTGTTGCCGGTGGTCATGAGGTGGCGTCCGGGCCGGAAGAGGGGTGAGATCCCGGCGAACGCGGACAGGAACCGCATGCGTCCCGCCGGCCGAGCGGAACCCTCATCGCGCGTTCACGCTGCCTCGTCGGTTGGTGGGAGTTCTCCGCGCGGTTGTTCAGTCCCTCGGTGGAGCGATGCTCCACCGAGGGCGTTGCCTCTCGGTGGGCGGCACTGCTAGGAACGGAGCTTGTCCGTGACGATCACCCGGGGCACCGACCCGGTCTTCTTGATCAGCTGGCTGGAGAAACGCTGGCCGCAGCCTTGTCACGACAGGCCTGCACGAGGATGTCGAGGACGTTGCCGTCGGCGTCGACGGCCCGCCACAGGTACTTCTCACCGTTGACTTGAGGAAGACCTCGCCGAGATACCACTTGTCACCAGGCCGTGGACGCCTGCGGCGCAGGCTGTTGGCGTAGCCTGGCCGAACTTCAGACACCACCGGCGGACCGTCTCGTAGGAGACCACCACGCCGCGGCCCAGCATCAGCTCCTCGACCTCGCGGAAGCTGAGCGGGGAACCGGAAATACAGCCACACGCAGAGCGAGATGACCTCCACCGGGTACCAATGGCCCTTGTACGACGGTGAAGTGGCCGACACGAACAAGCCCTCCCCAGCGTGATCAACCTGAAGTTCATCCCACCCCACGGCCAAGGTGACAGCACCGTTGGAGGCGATGGCGCGACGAGTGTGGTCGGATCCCGCCAAACACCACCCCGACGGCCGCGGATTTCCCGCCATGTGCGGGGCCCGACGGCGCCGTGCAGCTGTCTCGCAGAACGGTTCACTGCTCGGTGAGCGGGAGTCCGAGGACCCCGCAGTCGTGTCCGACGATCACGTCGGAACCAGCAGTGGCCAGGGAGGTGACCGCCACGTCCAGGGCGATGTGCCGCAGCGTATCGGTCTTCGGTTCCCATATCCGCAGGCCCCGCCCCTGATTGCTGCCGATGACGAGGACTGTGCGCCCGCCATGGAGTGTGGTGGCAGTCATGGTGGTGAGGAGGCTGCCGGTGATGTCGGCGGGGAGTCCGTCGCCGACGGGGGCACCAGTTGAGGGGTCCCACAGCATGACTACGCCGTTGCGGTCTCCGGTGGCCAGCAAGGTACGGCCCTGCACGGGCACAGCCACCACCACTGCCACACGGTGGCCGATGGCTGCGAGTACACGGTGGCTGAGAGGGACGGCCGCGCCTGACTCCCAGGGATCGTCGACGGCCGGATCCCACACATGAACGCCGCCCTGTGCGTCCGAGGCCGCGATCAAGGTATGACCGGCAGAGATTGGAATGGTGGCGATCGATGCGATCGGATGAGCATGGGGGTTGAGGCGTGCAATCGATTCACCCGTGGCCGGATCACGCAACCGGACCGCGCCTCGGGGGGTGGCTGTGACGAGTAGGGTCCGGCCGTCCGGCATGGTCGCGGTACACATCCCGCTCACTCCGCCGAGCCAGTTTCCCTCCGGTTCGCGGATCGGCCGCCCTCTGACCGGGTCCCACAGGGCGATCGTCCCGCTGTCGCCTCCACTGGCCAGGACGGTGTGCCCGTTGGGCATGGGCAGGACGGTCATTGACGAGATACGGTCAGGGTGTCTGGGCAGCAGGCCATGGACGAGTCGGCCGTCGGCCACATCCCACAGGCACACCCTGCCGCTGTCCCCAGCGCCAGCCACAAGCGTGGGGCGGCCGGGCCGGGTGATGACCGCCAGCGCGTTGACGCCGTCAGGTGAACCGGGCGGGGCATCGGTAAAGGGTGTTACGTCGCCCCATGGTGTGCCGTCGGCCGCGAGTAGAGCGCTCCCCTCCCGCCGGAGCCGGGTCGTTGCTTCACCGGCTGGGTCGGCGCGAGTAGAGCGCTCCCCTCCCGCCGGAGCCGGGTCGTTGCTTCACCGGCTGGGTCGGCCACCGACCCCACCGGGGTGGCCGGCCCATCGGCGGCTGTCCGCACCTGCACGTCATGACTCTGGCGCCGCGCACCGTCCGGGTCTTCCACCAAGCCGTCGACGATCGTCCATGTCTGCTCGCAGTCCGGGCAACGAAAGTATCCCGTCAGCAGCGTCAGTTTCCGGGCCCATTCCCTCCCCGCCCACGTCGGGGTGCCCTTGGCCGCGACCATGCCGGCGACCAGACTCAGGACGGCCTGTCCGGGCGTTTGGGCGGGTACTCCTGCCACCGCGACGGCACGTGCCACCCGTAGGAAGGGCTCCCACCCTTCCCCGAGTGCCTCTTCATGCAATACTGCGGCGACTTCACCCCAGGGATGCTCTCCCTCACGGACTTGGGCGGGATCAGGCAGCCGGGGGGCCTCGAAGGGGGGACGCACCGGGTCCACGAAGAACTCGGGGATCTCCGTGTCGATGCCGCAGCCGGGGCACAACAGCATGACGTGACTTTCCCGGGAATCGAAGAACTGCCACAGCGTTGCGGCAGCGTGATGACCGGCGAAGGCGACACAGCTGAGTGCAAGACTGGCGCAGAGCGTTGCAGGAGTGCCAGGGGTAAGGAAGCTCCGGGCAGCCGCCCGCTCGGCCAGGCGGAGTGCGGCGATGAACCCCGCCTCGAGATCGGCAGGGACAGGAGGTCTGTCCTCCGCGGTCACGATGAGCCCCATGTCCACCCAGAAATCCGCGGACTGCCCCGGAGGCAACGCCGCTGCCGCCTCGACGAGATGAGGCAGGGCCGCATAGGCCCCGTTGGAGACGGTTCCCTGGTGTATCAGGCCGTCGGCCACGAAACTCCAGGTCTTACTCCATGCCTCGTTGGTATCGGAGGCAGTAGTGGAGGCCATCTCCTCCAGAAGTACCTTCACTTCCTCGACTGCTACACCGTCAAGGTCACGCCAACGCGGGCTGGTCAAAGTTAGCTTCGGAATCATGTGGTAAGGCTCGCACAACAGTGGTGGTGGTCAGGGAGTGTGGGGTCCGGCAGCCTGTGCCTGCGGGCGAGTCCACACCGCCGCCCGGCCGGAGGGTGCCAGGACGGGCCGGGCGGAGTACGGGCCGAACCTGCGGGCCTACGCCGCCTACCTGGGAAGCCAAGTGCTACCTGCACGTCCACTGCACCGGGGCGGTCGCCGTCTACGACCGCTACCACAACTACGACGGCACCCAACTGGGCAGCCTGAACCACCAGCTGTGCCTGGCGCACGTCCTGCGTGGCCTCGCGTCAGCGGCCGAGCTCTACCTCGACGACACCTGGCCCACCCAGCTCGCCGGCTAACTGCGGGAACTGATCCACCGTGCCAACCAGGCCCGCACGCGCGGCGAGATCGCGCTGCCCCAGTGGATCAAGGACCTATGCGTACGCGGCCTGCGGGCCGCTGTGCGGATTGGCCTGGGGCACACCGAGCACATGGATGATCACCGGCCCGGCGTCCGCAAGGCCCGCCTGCCGCTGAAAGCCTTCCACCAGCGCGAGGACGACTTCTTGCGCTTCACCACTGACCTCAGGATCCCGCCCACCTCCAACCAGGCAGAACGCGACCTGCGACTGGCCAAGATCCAGGAGAAGGTCTCCGGCTGGCTCCCTAACCCCGACCGGGCCAGGGACCGCTACCTCATGCGCGGCGTGCTCCACCGTGGTCAAGCACGCGGTCAACCCCCTCACCGTGCTCCGCGACGCCTTCACCGGAACTACCTGGCTCCCGCAGCCCACGCCTGACACCCCGCCAGCCGACAACCACCACGGTCACCGGCCGTCACCCCGCACCTGAGACCGTCACGCAACGCGACTGCGGTGGATGCTTACACGGCCGAGTCCGACTCGAGCTCCTTCAAATCTGGACCTCCTCAGAACGGGACCATACCCCCATGAAGATCGGCGACGGATTCTGCTCATGCATACGCCGGCAACAGGCTCGACTTGGCCCAGAAACTTGCCCAATAGGGAAGGGCGGTGATTTATCTGTGGTTTATGTTGAATACGTCAGTGTTGTTCTTGGCGCTCCGTCGACACTGGTCAGGCGGCTTGCCTTGCGTCATTTGGAGCAGCTGGTCGCGCGGCTGATTTTTCACGAGAATTGGCAAGTTGTTCATGCGATCAAAGAAGATCCTTCCCCTGTGCCAAATGATTCGTGCGGTGAATTTCCCGCACTTCATCTCTTCGTGGCTGACTGCCGCGATAGTTGTCGCGGCAGCCACGCTTTCCTTGATCGTCGTAGCGTCTCCGGCCGAAGCTGAATCCTTCACTACCAGCAATCCGGATGAAACGACTCTAAGCGCGACCGCGGAAAGTTTGGCGGGGGAGATCAAGGTCACCGTGTCGGCAGGTTATTTGCACCCTTGGTATGGCGGTCCTGGCAGCGTCAGCAGATATGCGTCAGTGGAGAGCGATGGTCAACAGATTTTGGTTGACATGGGCACACCGGAAAGTGGTGGCAGTAGCTACTCCTTCGGGCTCAGAGGTTCCGGGATTTTGAAGGACATGTCAGCCGATTCCCATGAAATCACCGTGCGATGGTCATATACGGGCGGGCATCTTTGCCCGTGTGTTTCGCCCATGGAATTGACTTTCACTGCTAAAGCAGGCCCCAAGTATCCAATACTGAATATATCCCCAAATTCTGCCTCGGTGGGCGAGGAATCTATCTACACCGCCACCTTCCCGAATAGCGATCAAATGCCGACGGGGCGTGTTTTCTTCTCGACATCGGATAGTGTCGAGGGGTCCTTCGCGAGTGCCTCTATTGCTTCTGACGGGAAAGCTTCGGTGGCGTCGAAAGCATTGAGTGGCAGCGCCGGAAATGTGAAGGTATGGGCAATCTTCCTAGGTGACGCGAGCCACCCGATGTCGACATCTGTCCCGATGCCACTGACGGTGGGATCAGTAAATCCGTTGTCAGTCACCACTAGCGGGCTGCCAGGCGCCACTGTGGGGAGCGAGTACCGTCATGAACTCACCGGGTCGGGAGGCTCTGGGCACTACACATTTTCTGTGTCGGGTCTGCCGGAGGGGATGACGTTCAGTGAATCGGGGGAGATCACCGGAACCCCGGTGGAGAGGGCTGACGCGAGTGTGACGGTGAAGGTGACGGATGCGCAGGAGCCGGCGCGGACGGCGTCGAAGACGTTGAATTTGCGTGTGGCGGGTGCTGCCAGTAAGGCAGCGGTTACGGTGTCCCGCGTCACGGCTGCAGGGGACGTGGTCGGTTCTGATGGTCGGGTCACGATCGACAAGGGACAGAGAATCAGGGTTGATGCGGACGTCACGGACAGTGAGGGGAAACCTCTTGGCGGGACGGTGAGTTTCCGTGCGGTCAATGATGACGACAGGACGGCGTCACCTGACCTGGGGACTGTCACATTGGACGGCGACGGACACGCCTCGGTGACGAAGGACATCACGGAAATCGGTTCGTTCAAAGTCGTCGTCTCCTACAGCGGTGATCGCACCCACGAGCCGTCGGTGTCGGATCCGGTGCCGTTGACGGTGCACTCTCTGCCGGTGATCACGACGGGATCGTTGCCGTCCGCCCGGTTCGGTTCCCCGTACTCCCAGCAGCTCACCGCCGGGGGCGGCACGCCGCCCTACACGTGGCGTCTGGTCGAGGGCACCTCGCTTGCGGCGGGACTGGAGCTGAATGAGTCCACCGGCGTCATCTCCGGAACCCCGACCGCCGTCGGAACCGACTTCTCGACGACGTTCATGGTCACCGACTCCCTCGGCGGTTCCGACCCCCGACCGGGGGCAGGAACCCGCCAGATACTGTTCAACGTCGGCCTGGCCGAGACGCAGGTCGTGCTGGAGCCGTCCCGGAGCCCGGCTGTCGCCGGCCAGAAGTTGACTGTTACGGCCCATGTGACGGAGAAGAACGGCGGGACCGCCGTCCCGACCGGCACCATCAACTTCGCCACAAGCGCCGACGGTGTCGACTTCACGTTCCTCGACCCCATCGCCGTGGACAGCCACGGCATGGCCGAAATCTCCTACACCCCCGGCAAGACGCCGTACACGATGTTCGAGGCCCGCTACAACGGCGACACCAACAACTTCCCCTCGGACACGGCCCGTCTGACGGTCAAGACTGTGCCCGCACTGGACGTCACCTGGGCAGACCTACCGGCCGGCACCGCAGGCCAGTCCTACCCGGACACCAAGGTGGCCTCACCCAGCGGCGGCAGCCCCAACCCCGACGGCACCACCTCCTACACCTACAGCCTCGCCACCGGCACACTGCCCCCAGGCCTCACCCTCGACAAGACCACCGGCATCATCTCCGGCACCCCCACCACCACCGGGGAGAGCACCTTCACCCTCACCGTCAGCAGTAACGGATCGCCCCAACAGTCCGCACCCAAGGACTACGAGCTGCTCATAAACGGCACCGTGACCACGTTGTCGGCCTCGCAGAACCCGGCCATCGCCGGCCGGGAAATCAACCTTGTCGCCCAGGTCACGACCACCGGCGCTCACCCACCGACCGGCACCGTCACCTTCGCCTACACCGAAGACCCTGATGGCGCCGGGCCGCAGACGGCCCTGATCGGCACGGCCACCCCGGACGCCGCCGGTCTCGCGAAACTGCCCGTCACCCTCGCAGCGGGAACCCACCTCATCACCGCCTCCTATGACGGCGACCCGGAAAACCCGCCCGGCGCTCCAGCCGCCACACTTTCCCAGATCATCGTCCCAGCACTGGACGTCACCTGGGCAGACCTACCGGCCGGCACCGTCGGCCAGTCCTACCCGGACACCAAGGTGGCCTCACCCAGCGGCGGCAGCCCCAACCCCGACGGCACCACCTCCTACACCTACAGCCTCGCCACCGGCACACTGGCCCCAGGCCTCACCCTCGACAAGACCACCGGAAAGATCTCCGGCACCCCCACCGCCGCCGGCACCACCTCCTTCGCGCTCCTGGTAAGCGACAACGGGACAGGAGCAATGCAGCAGCAGTCCGCACCGCACCAGGTCTCGATCACAGTGGACAAGGCCACCACCAGCACCAAGATCTCCAGCTCGGCGAACCCGGCAGGACCCAGCCAGAAGATCACCCTGACCGCCACGGTCACCGGCACGAGCCCGACCGGGAGGGTGACGTTCAAGGACGGCACCACCACGATCGGCACCATCCCACTCAACAACAGAGGCCAGGCCAGCCTCCTCAAGACCCTGACCCGCGGCGAGCACAAGATCACCGCCGTCTACTCCGGTGACAGCCGCAACACCGGCTCCACCGCCGACGCCTTCACCCAGCGGGTAGTGCGCTCGGACGTGAAAACCACCCTCACCGCCAACCCCACCAGCCTCACCTCCGGCGGCAGCCTCACCTACACCCTGACCGTCACCAACAACGGACCCGACACCGCCCACGCCGTCCAGGCCGGCCTCAACCCCGCACCCGGTATCACCATCAAGAACACCGACCGGCAGACCACCGGCACCCCCACCACCATCAACGGCACCACCTACCCCACCGCCTGGAATCTCAGCGACCTCACCCCCAGGCAAACCATCACCATCACCATCAAAGCAACCGCCACCGGCAAGGCCAAAACCAAACTGACCACCACCGCGACCGCCGCCCCAGCCAACCCCCAAACCGACACCACAACCACCAACAACACCAGCAAAACCACCATCACCATCAAGAAATAGGGGGCGTGAATCAACGGCCCTGTCGGGAGTGTCATGAATTACGCTTTACAGACCCGCCGTTGATTGGACAGACCCATCGAGGCTAACCCCTGCATGTTGGTGTCGCTGGGGGTCAGGTGCTGGAGGCCGCGAAGGTCTCAATGGTGCAGCGCGCTGCCCCGCTGCGCTCGATTCTGGCGTCGCTGGTGATCAACGGAACGCCGAGGCTCTCGGCGAGGGCCACGTAATGCGCGTCGTAGACGGAGAGGTTTTTCGACAGCTGGCGTACGCGCTGCCACAGGACCAGCGTTGGGTGCAGTTCGAGAGCGAGGGCCTGGTAGTCGGTGATCGCCTTCAGTACCTCCTTTTCCGTGATCTTTGGCTTGCCCCCTCGCCGGCCGCGGGCCAGCCCGAAGGCGGCCGAGGTGATTTCGTAGTCCAGCAGGCCCGGCGCTGCGAGAGTGTCGGCGCGGCCCAAGCGCTCACGGATCGCGGTTCCGGTCTTGCCGTGGTCGAGGAGGAAGTGCACAAGGCTTGAGCAGTCAACGACGATCAACGTCGATCCCGCCCGTCCTCGATGGCGTCGAGGATGTCGGTCGTACTGAGCTCGGTGCGGGTTTCACGCTCCAGGCGTGTGGCCATCTCCGCGAGGGTGGGCTTGGCAGCTTCCCGGGAGAGCAGGTCTAGGGTGTACGCCTGCAACGACTTGCCCGCCTGTGCGGCGCGGACCTTCAGAGCGTTGACTGTGTCGTCCGGGACATCCCGGATCGTGATCGCGGTCATGCCGACATTTTAGCAGCAGTGCAGGCGATATGCAGCAAGGTGCTGCGAGGCTGATCCTTTGGGGGCGTTGTCAGACATCTCTTCTTTTTCTCGTGTCAAGCGGACGTGGGTTGAGGTTGGGCGTGGTGGGCCCAGGCGGTGGCTTCGTCGTAGTGGGTGTGGGTCTTGAGGCAGCCGTGGAGGATGCCGACGAGGCGGTTGCCGACTTGTCGCAAGGGGCGTTGTCACGGCGTTGTCACATTGTCGGCGGCACGATCGGTTGACGATGCGTCTGGATGTGTTGGGCCGGGAGGGCGCCGTTGTTCAGGCTGTGGTGGCAGGCTCGTGACGCTGGTGATGTGGTTCCAGATGATGAAGCGGATGATCATCTCGAAGCGGTAACGGCCGGCTGTCATGAGGTGGCGGTGGGGGGCGGAAGTGGGGTGAGATCCCGGTGAACGCGGACAGGAACCGTTGTGATGATCCGACGGACCGGAATCCTTTCATCGCGCGTCGCTCTGCCTCGTCGGCTGGTGGGAGTTCTCCGCCCGGTTGTTCAGTCCTTTTGTGGGAACCATGCTCGACCGAGGGCATCACTCACGGTGAGTCGCGCCGTGACAACCACCCTCGGCACCTGCCCAGTGGTAGTGAGGAGCCGGCGGAAGAAACGCCCGGCCGCAGCCTTGTCACGCCGGTTCTGGACGAGGATGTCCAGGACCATCCCGTCCTGGTCGACGGCCCGCCACAGGTACTTCCGCTCGCCGTTGATCTTGATGAAGACCTCGTCCAAGTGTCACGTGTCACCGGGCTGCGGGCGCCGCCGGCGCAGGCTGTTGGCGTAGACCTGGCCGAACTTCAGACATCAGCGGCGCATAGGCGTCGATCGGATCGGACTTGCCGATCCTGCGACGCTCGGCCTTGTCTGGCCGGTTGACCTCGACCACGGTCAGACCGGCCTCGCGGGCCGGGTGCGTAAACCCCGATCCGTAGGAAGACGTGCCCTCCACGCCGACGGCGGCAACGGTGCCGTGAGCAGCCAGGAAAGCCAGGGGGGGTGCCTGTTGAGTCGGCACGGAGCGCGGTGCCGGTGTTGCCACCGGTCCGTTTCTCCGTGCCGCTCGCCGAACCCGGCGTACCCGTCTCCGAGTACCGGGCTCTCCACGGACTCTGCCGTTCAGGCGTGGTTGGGGCGGGTCCAGGGGTTGGGGATCGTGTTGCCTCTGTAGCGGTAGCGGGTGACCGCCACCGCTTGGAGGTCGAACAGTTCGATCCCGTCTGCCGAGGGCCTTTGCCACCGTCCGGTGTGGTCGGTGAGGCGTCGGCGGACGTCCTTCCACTTCCAGCGGTGCAGTGCCATCCACCAGCTGATCACCCGGTGCCAGGTGAAACTGGCCAGGGAACTCAGGGTGGCTTTGCAGACTGCGTGCTTGAAGTAGTTGGCCCAACCGCGCATGATCTGGTTGAGCCTGATCAGCACGTCCCTGGGGTTCTGCTGCGACGTTCTGTTCGTCAGGGCGCGGATCTTGTCCTTCAGCTGCCGGATGGGCCGGTCAGCGATGAAGGTGTAGACGTGCCACTTGTCCGTTCCCCGCTTGCGGCGCCACTGGATGCGGAACCCAAGGAAGTCGAACCCGAGGTAGGCGACCTGGCAGCCCGCGTCGCGGGCGACGGTCAGAGGCAGGGCGCCGATGGAGGCGGGCTGGTCCACGATCACCAGGACGGTGCCGAACTTCGCGGTGAGCTTGTCGAAGACGGCCCGAAGCTTCGGCTCGCTGTTGGGCAGTTGCTTGTCGAAGACCTTCTTCCCGGCCGGGGTCAGGCCGTGCCCGTGGTGAGCGGTCTTGCCGACGTCCAGGCCGAGGAACACACCCACGTCTTCGGTGTCGAACATGACGCCCCTCCCAGGGTGTTGAACGTGCCGGCCTCGGCGTCGGTGTCGTACTCGCGCATCCACGTTATGCAGACCTGCCATCCGCGAGCTGTACGGCGTTGCGCCGGACCGGGTGGCGGCCGGACCTCTGATCAGCGTCTCCGACGGCACCTCCCGGGCCCGGTGACACCACCCCCCAGGTCATCGACTTCGACAGGGGGCAACAGTCATGCCGGGCCCGGAGGCCAGCGGCCCTCTTGCAGGACCGCGAAAAACATAACGGGGCCGGCGCTGCTGTAGGCGATGGTGTGGTGGTCCCAGTCGATGAAGGCCGTCACTGCGGTTGTCGACTCTGCGCCTGTGACGAAGCGGACAACGCCCAGCGCATCACCTATTGGCTCGCCCCCGACCGTCGTGTCGTTCCGCTCACCGTCTTCCGCGAGACGAAGATGCGCGAGACCGCGGAGGTGGCCCGCGCTCACGCCGCCCAGGCCGCATGCGAGGCCAGCCATGCGCCGGCACCGAACACGACCTTTACAGCCGCCCGATGGAGGAACTGCCACAAACACGCTGAGTGGAAGACCCGCCGCCACCGCAAGCTCCTCGGCGAAGCAGTGGAGGAGAACACCCAGTACGACCGCCTGTATGAGGAGGCCGAACTGGCCCATGACCTTGGTCAGCTGGTCTACGACCGGCGCACAGCCCTGGGCCTGTCCCAGGAACCGTACCCACCATCCCGCTCCTGCGATGCCTGCACGCGCCCTTGACGCCGACCTGACCATCGATCTCACCCCACATCATCAAGCGGCCTGAGCAGCGCCTGGCGGTTGTCGGCATCAGGGGCGGGCCCGCCGAGCAGTCCGGCGAGTTCCTGCTGGTCCGACTCACGCGGCCTTCAGCGCTCGGGTTGCTCGAGCCTGGTGACACTCGGATTGAGGGTGAGGGCCCGGGGCTGGGCAGCCGAGGCGAGGGCGTACTCCAGCACGGTGAGGACCAGGTCGGCGTCCGCCTTGTGGGAGGTCTCCCAGGCGACCACGCGGCGGGAGGCGTCGCGGATCGCTGACAGCCACAGTGGCCCTCGTGGGTGGGGATCAGAGCTTCCTCCGCCATCCGGGCAGCCAACCGGCAACTCGCGGGTAGGGGCGGATATACGGACCGCCGCATCCGACACTGGCGACTGCGCCGGATGAGTAGTCGCAGACTCTCCGCGGCCAGGGCCGCCCGCGGAGCGCGGACAACGGTCACACCACGGGCAAGATCACGATCTACAGCTGAAGGGTCAGGTGCAGGGCATCTTGCGCGTTGACGCGGTCGTACACGTTCTGACGGATAGTCATAAAGGGTCAACGTTAGACTGTTTGCCTGTCATATGTCAAGGATTAAAGGAACTTACGGTCCAAACAGGCAGTATCGACGATTTGGTCGGTACTGGAAGGGCACGAGCCGTCCAGGGCCCTTGTGCCCCAATGGATTAGTGCCATGCTGTGTCCCGCGTGGATCAAATACCGCACTGCAGCGGTTCGATGGGCTTGGGCTGCCCGGTTGGCAGCACGGAATCAACTATTTGCCAGCCATGAGTTGTCCATTTACGAGAGGGGCCTGCCGTGGGGTTGGTCAAGTCGGGGCTTGTCGCAGGTCTGGCAAGCATGCTTCTGACTGCTGTAGCAGCAACACAACCCGCGTACGCGTCTTATAACTACACCACCACAATCAACGTATTCAACTGCACTCCCTACAAGTTCAATCTCGCAAACACGTCGTACAGCGGTGCCATGGTGAAGGCGCCGCCGAAGCAAATTTGGTGGCCGGGCGACTGCACCGACAGCTGGTACGTCGGCACGTGGACGACGGCGACTGGTGGTCTCATCACCAGCTCTGACGTCTACTACGACATGGTCGATAATGACGGCACGCACAGGGGGCGTATCGGATTTGCTGCCACTACGGGGTGGGGGTTGCCGAATTATGTCCACGGAAATTGCATGGAGTCTTCACCTGTGCTGCAGTGCAGGTGGAACACCTACCTCAGTGGCGGTGCGGGAGTTGTGAACTTCTATGTGTCGTACTGATCTTTAGGGCTGCCCTTGACGATCTGCCTGAGTGGGCATTCGAGCGATATGGGGACTTTGTATGCCGCGCGTTGGCAGGGCGGTTGCAAGTTCCGGGGACGTACGGCTGGTCGGGTTGTGACCGGTTGGGGTGTATGGCAGGGCTCTTGCAAGGTCGGTTTGATCTTGTGATTGTGCTGGGACCGGGGGGCCGAAGCTCCGTTGATGTAGGTGAGCTACCAACTCGCCTACAAACAACGGAGCTTCGGTGATTTGCGAGTCGGCCATCGCGCCGCCAGTACTCACCCTCCGGCTCCAGCACTCGCAACCTGACGAACCGGGCCAGCTGCGCCGGATCACGCGGGCTGGAGAACTTCAGCAGCTCCCGCGCCCCCGCGCTCACCGGATCCGCCGGCTCGCTGCTGTTCAGGTTCTCGACGGCATCCAAGAATTCGCCTGAACTGACTCCAGCCTCGTCCGCCTCAGCATCCTCAGCGACCCATCGCGGATGTCCACGCACACGACCTGATACTGCGCGATCAACCGTTCCTAACCAGTGTCCTGGAGTGACATTTGCTGCCGGCTCCGGGAACTGCGCGCATCCCGAACGGTGTTTGATGCGCTGGTCTCCCGCGTTCGCTGTGTCTCCGTCCGGCTGCGTGCATCGTGTGCACGCTCCGTGACGGGTGGGCGGGTTCCCTCCTCGTAGGAGACGACGACACCCCGCCTCGAGCATCAGCTCCTCCTCGCGGAGGCTGAGGGGGAAACGGAAGTACAACCACACACAGTGCGAGATCACCTCCACCGGATACCGATGGTTCGCGTACGACGGCGGCACATCCGACGGTGCTGTCACGGTGACGGTTTGCGTGATGTTACCCGTGTGTCTCGGGGAGCCAGGGCGGAGCCATGGACGGATCGCGGCGACGGACCCTGCGATCGATGCGTCTCGCTGGGCTGCCGCCTTGGGCCCGGCGGGCCCGACCTGCGCACACTGGAACTATGCGCGAATTGATCGTCGGCGAGACGGCGAAGCGTGAGGATCTGCTCGCTGCAGCCGTCGTCGAAGCCGTCGAAGGAACCGGCGCGTGCGCGCGGCGGGTGCGGCAGCGTGCGGAGGATGAACTCGTTGCGGACATACGGGTGTTGCACGCAGCCTCGCGCGGCGCTCACGGGGCTCCGCTCATCCATGCGGCCCTGGCGCGGGCAGGACGCAGGGTGAACCGGAAGAAGATCGAGCGGCTGATGCGCGAGCATCGCGTGACCGGGATCACCCGGCGCGGCCTGACGCGGCAGGCGCAGCGGGCGGTGTTCGCCGCGGACCTCGTCCGGCGGGACTTCCCGCATCGCGCCCCGGGATACGGCTGGTCGGCGACATGACCGAGCTCGTCACCGCCGAGGGCAAGGCCTGCCTGGCGTCCTGCATCGATCTCGCGACGCGGGAGGTGATCGGCTGGGCCATGGCCGATCACCACCGGGCCGAGCTGCCGGTGACGGCCCTGCGGATGGCGGCCGGACGCGGACAATACACGAGTGTCGAATTCCGCAGCGAGATACGGAAGTTGGGAATGCGGCAATCCATGGGCCGTGTCGGATCCTGTTAGGACAACGCCGCGGCGGAAAGCCGGTTCGCCCTACTGAAATCCGAGATCGGCACCAACACGTGGGCGACACGGACAGCGGCCCGCGCCGACGTCTTCCGCTTCATCGAGGTCGAGTACAACCACAGCAGACTCCGAAGACATCCCGAGTTCGGATACGTCACCCCACTGGAAACCCGGGTCCGATTGCGACACGACTTCACCCCCACAGCCATGCCGCACGCCCGCCTCGGCGGCCACCCCGTCACGCTCATATGGGACATCTGCTCCAGCCACACGAGCGCCGAGGTGCGTGAGTGGGCCGAGGGGCAGGAGCGCTGGCTGCGGATCGTCCAGCTGCCGCCGCACGCCCCCGAGCTGAACCCGGTGGAGCTCCTGTGGAAGATCGTCAAAGATCTCCTCGCGAACCGTGTATTCCGTTCGATTCGTGAGCTGGCGGAGGCCGCCGAAGCAGCGCTCAGGAAGATCAAGAAGGCGCCGCATCTCCTGCGCGGATTCCTTGCCGGAACCGGGCTTGCGTTGCTGGAGTGACCGTCAAGCGCTGAGATAAAGATCAATAGACACACGCCGAAACAGTCGGCGGAAGTGTATTGCAGAAGGTCAGACAGCCTTTTCGTGGACTAGAGCGCCGCACAGCTGCGGAACCCCGGTGAAGGTGTGCTCTTGGTGAAGTGCTCTGGCTCTGTCCGGGGCGGCGTCAGCCGGTTGTCCAGTTGCTGGTGGGGAAGAGCGCGTGGACAGCGGGCAGGGCTGCTTCGAAAACGACCGGGAACCAGGCAGAGAAGGGATGGCTTTGCCTGAGAGAGAGCAGCTGGTCGGGGGTGACGAAGCGTGTGTCGAGGGCTTCCAGTGGGTCCGGGTCGACTGCGTCCGGGTCGGCCGTGCCGATGAAAAGGTGGTTGTATTCCTTCTCGACCAGATCCGTGAGCGGGTCGGGGAGATCGTAGACAACCGTGCCGGCCGCTTGGAGTAGGGCCGGAGCACAGCCCAGCTCTTCGATGGTGCGCCGGACGGCGGCGAGGAATGCTGGTTCCCCGGGGAGGGGATGCCCGCAGCAGGTGTTTGACCACACACCCGGGGGAATGGTATTTCCCGGATGCCCGCTGCTGGAGCAGCATGCGCCCTGACTCGTCGAGCAAGAATACGGAGAAGGCGCGGTGGAGCTGTCCGCCTTCCCGGTGAGCCGAGAGCTTTTCGGCCGTGCCGATGGTATTTCCCCGGAGGTCGACCAGTTCCAGCATTATTTCATGCATCACTATTGATTTCTCTCCTCATGTATTTCCGGACCACAAGACCCGGCAGCGGACGGCAGGCGGTGTCATTGAGGATAAAACAGTCGCCCGGCGTGGACTGGCCCCTCACTGTAACTGTTGCCTGATCGTCCATCTCGGCCCGCCCGTATCGACCGCGGCAGGCACAGAGTCCGGCACCGTGGTTGCATCTTTGTCCACCCAAACGGTCACGTCTTGCCGATGACAGGGCCCTTATGGTGGATCTTCCATATCGGTAGGGGTGGCTGAACTGTTTGTACCTGTTACGGCCCAGCCGCCCTGCGCGTAAATCTGTCATGAGGCTTCGTGATGAGGCGTTATCACTTTTCTGTAATTTTCAATAGCGGTCCTCGGGCTCTGGCCAGGATCACGGCGCTGTGCGCCGGCCGCGGGTACCAGATCTGTGGTCTGGAGACGTGTGCGACGTCTTCTGCTGGTGTGCAGAGGATGAATCTGTCTGTGCAGGCCGATGCAGGTGTGCAGCAGGTGGCTGCCCAGCTGGAGAAGCAGGCGGACGTGCTGCGGGTGGAAATGATGCCGGCGGGGGATGAGCAGGAGGTTCAGCCGGCCGGCCGGCACGGTGCCTATGCCGTGGGGGCGGTGGCGCCGGGTGCAGGTTGTGCCGGGCAGAGGCAGGCGGGGGCGCTGGGGCGCCCCACCCCGGTCACCGCCGCGAGCGTCGCGCAGCGGCCGTCCGGGATGCCGTTTAGCCGCTACCGGCCGTTCCCTGTTGTGGATCTGCCGGACCGTGCGTGGCCGTCCAGGGTGATCACGGGGGCGCCGCGCTGGCTGTCGACCGATCTGCGGGACGGTAACCAGGCGCTGGCCGACCCTATGTCCCCGGCACGCAAGCGTGCCATGTTCGACCTGCTCGTGCGCCTGGGCTACAAGGAGATCGAGGTCGGTTTCCCGGCCTCCGGCGCCACTGACTTCGATTTTGTCCGCTCGATCATCGAGGACGAGGCTGCCATTCCCGATGACGTGACCGTGTCGGTGCTGACGCAGGCCCGCGAGGACCTGATCGCGCGCACTGTTGAGTCGCTGCGCGGCGCCCGCAGGGCAACGGTCCACCTGTACAACGCCACCTCGCCGATGTTCCGCCGGGTCGTGTTCAAGGCATCGAAGGAGGACGTGAAGAACATTGCCGTGGACGGCACCCGCATGGTCATGGAGTACGCCGGGAAGATCCTGGGCGACGGCACGGTCCTCGGCTACGAGTATTCGCCCGAGATCTTCATCGACACCGAACTGGACTACGCGCTGGAGGTCTGCGAGGCGGTCATGGACGTCTGGCAGCCGGGTGAGGGCCGCGAGATCATCCTGAACCTGCCGGCCACCGTCGAGCGGTCCACCCCCAACGTCTACGCCGACAGGATTGAGTGGATGTCGCGCAGCCTGTCCCGCCGCGAGTCCGTCTGCCTGTCCGTTCACCCGCACAACGACCGCGGCACCGCCGTCGCCGCCGCCGAGCTGGCGGTCATGGCCGGTGCCGACCGCGTCGAGGGCTGTCTGTTCGGGCAGGGCGAGCGCACCGGCAACGTCGACCTGGTCACCCTGGGCATGAACCTGTTCTCGCAGGGCGTCGACCCACTGATCGACTTCTCCGACATCGACGAGATCCGCCGCACCTGGGAGCAGTGCAACCAGATGGAGGTCCACCCGCGCCACCCGTATGCGGGCGACCTGGTCTACACGTCCTTCTCCGGCTCTCACCAGGACGCCATCAAGAAGGGTTTCGACCAGCTGGAGGTCGGCGCCGCTGCGGTCGGCGCCGACGTCTGCGCCTACAGCTGGGACATGCCCTACCTGCCGGTCGACCCCAAGGACGTCGGCCGTTCCTACGAGGCGGTCATCCGGGTCAACAGCCAGTCCGGCAAGGGCGGCATCTCCTACGTGCTCAAGTATGACCACAAGCTGGACCTGCCGCGCCGGATGCAGACCGAGTTCTCGAAGATCATCCAGGCCAGGACCGACGGCGAAGGCGGCGAGGTCACCCCGGCGCAGATCTGGGCCGTCTTCGAGGACGAGTATCTGCCCACTTCCGCCAACCCGTGGGGCCGCATCCGGCTGCGTTCGTACCAGGCGTCCCCGGCAGCGGACGGCACCGAGACCATCACGGCCGACGCGGTCGTCGACGGTGCGGAGATCACTCTGGGCGGCACGGGCAACGGCCCGGCCGATGCGCTTGTCGCGGCACTGGGCCAGATCGGCGTCGGCATCCGCATCCTCGACCACACCCAGCACACGCTCAGTGAAGGCGCCGACGCGGCCACCGCCGCATACTTCGAGTGCGAGGTGGACGGCAAGACTGTCTGGGGCGTCGGCATCGACATCGTCACCGCCCGCGCCTGCATCAAAGCCATCGTCTCCGCCGCCAACCGCGCCTTCAGCCCCCACGCCGCCGACCGCGCGGCCGGCCCACGTGCCACCGGGCGCGCGGAGGGTGGCAGTCCGACGCGAGTCGTAGAGGCCGGGCTGCCTGGCCAGTCCGGGCAGGACCCCCAGCCGGGCAGGACGCGGGCGCTGCCGTCCCAGGGAAACGGGCGCACACCGAGGGTCCCGCACACGACGGCCCCCGTGGCCGCCGTCCCGGCCACGGGGAGGGATGAGCTGATTTCACGTCATCCCGGGTTCCACCGCTTGCCCATGGGCAAGCGGGTGCAGCTCGTTGCGGAAGCGGCCGGGCTCGGCCCGCGCGATCGGGAGCTGCTGGAGAGTGATACGCCGCTGACCCTCTCCCAGGCAGATTTGATGATCGAAAACGCGGTCGGGGTGTTCGGGCTCCCTGAGGGCGTCGCGGTCAACTTCACCGTCAACGGCCGTGACCGGCTGGTGCCCATGGTCGTCGAGGAACCCTCCGTCGTCGCCGCCGCCTCCAACGCGGCCCGGCTGACCCGGCAGTGCGGCGGGATCAGCGCGGACGCGGACCCGTCGCTGATGACCGGCCAGATCCACATCCTCCACGTGCCCGACGCCGACACAGCAGCCGGCCGTGTCCGTGACGCCGCCGACCGGCTGGTTTGCGAGGCCCGCCGGCTCCAGCCGGGCATGGTGGCACGGGGCGGCGGGACCCGCGAGGTCAGCGCCCGGGCACTGCCGGACGGCAGCGTGCTGGTGCACGTCCTGACGGACGTGGGCGACGCGATGGGCGCGAACGCGGTCAACACCCTCCTCGAAGCCCTCGCCCCCCAGGTGGCGGCCGTGACCGGGGGCGAGGCCGGGGTGAGGATCCTGTCGAACCTTGCGGACCAGCGCCTGGCCCGGGCAGACGTCGAGATCCCCGAACAGCTGCTGGCGGCCGCCGGCTGCTCCGGCGCGGAGATCGCGGAGCGTATCGCGCAGGCCTCCGCGCTGGCGGCGATGAGCCCGCACCGGGCGACCACGCACAACAAGGGCGTGATGAACGGCATCGACGCGGTCGCCGTCGCCACCGGGCAGGACTGGCGTGCGATCGAAGCCGGCGTGCACGCCCACGCCGCTCGCGGCGGCACCTACCAGCCCGTCGCGACCTGGCACCACGAAGCAGGATTTCTGCACGGCAGCTTCGAGGCCCCGCTCGCGGTCGGCACGGTCGGCGAACGCATCCGGGCCAACCCACGCGCCGCCCTCTCCCTGAGACTGCTGAAGGTCACCGGCGCCCGGGAACTCGCCGCAGTCATGGCCGCAGTCGGCCTCGCGCAGAACCTCGCCGCCCTGCGCGCCCTCACTGGTGACGGAATCCAGCGCGGCCACATGGCCCTGCACCAGCGCTGCCTGCCCTTTTCCGCCGCCGATGCGCAAGGGGCTGACGTCCGTTGAAAGAACGAAGCGTGCAACATGTCCCGGGAAAGATCATCCTGATCGGGGAGCATGCGGTCCTTCACGGCCAGCCGGCGATCGCGACCCGCATACCGCTCCAGCTGACGCTGTCCGCCACGATGGGACCGCCCGGCCGTGCAGGCCTTCATGACACGCGCTCGCGCGACGCGCTCGCCACCGCGGCGGCGTTCTTCGGCCTCGACCCCCACCACATCCAGATCCGTACCCGGTCCCAGCTCCCCGTCGGGGGAGGGCTGGGCAGTTCGGCGGCGCTCAGCGTCGCGCTCGTCCGCGCGCTTGCCGAGCTGTGCACCGCCGACATAGAGCAGGCCGAACTGCTTCGGATGGCCACCGAGGTCGAACACACCTTCCACGGCTGCTCCTCCGGCCTCGACATCCATGCAGTCGCCTCCCACGGGCTGATCTGGTTCCAGCCAGGCCCCCAGCCCCAGGTGTCCCCGCTCACCGTTCCCGCGCCCCTCGACTTCATCGTCGCCCTGTCCGGCAAGCGGCGATCCACCGCGGCACCAGTCAGCGCACTCGCACCCGTCGGGGGCTCCGTCGTGGCCATGAGGCGGCTGGGCGAACTCACCGACCAGGCCCGCACCGCACTGATCAGCGGCGACACCAGCACTTTGGGACACGCCATGAACGGCGCGCACGAGGAAATGAGCGCCCTGGGTGTGTCGGCACCTGTCCTCGACCGCATGGTCGTCCTCGCCCGAGCAGCGGGCGCTCTCGGCGCCAAACTCACCGGAGCCGGCCATGGAGGCGCTGTCATCGCCCTCGCCCCCGACTCTGCACGCGCCCGCCAGGTCGTTCTCGCTCTGCGCACCGCCGGGTTCGACGCCCTCCTCCTGCCCGTGCCGGAGGGGGCTGTCGACGGCTCGCCGCGTGCTGCCTCCGGCCGCCGCCCCACGCCGTCTCGGGCGGCCCTGACACCGGCGGCCGACCGGCTTCAGGGGCCGGCGGCGCTTCGGCGGATTCGAGCGGGCCGGGTGGCACAGGGGCCGGGAACGGCTCCGCCGCGCACCCGGCAACCGGAGGAAGCCCGCATCCCCCTTGATCACACGATCACGGACGCCACGAATCCCGTGGCTGTGTTCGTGAACAGTAACCGGGAGGCTGCCCCTTCGGGCGGTCGCCGGGCGGGTCGTGGTGGGGACAGTGGAGTGGTTGCGGGGTGAGGTTTGCGTGGGAGGTCGAGATGTCCTGGACAGACATGGTGGAACGCGTGATCGCGGATGAGTACGTGCAGATCGCCCAGTGCTTCCCCGCGAGCGACCGTGGACTGGCGGCGTTCCGCGCGCTGTGGCTCGCCTCGGTGGCCGAAGAGCTCGCTCCCGCCGCGGACCCGTCCGGCACCGCACCCGTTCCCCGGCCCTTCGACATGCTGCTGCGTGCCTTTGTGGCCGACACGGGCGGACAGCAGGCGTCCTGTGCAGCGGACGAGCCCGCCCGGCTCCACGGGGCGATCAAGGACTTCGTGGACCGGGTCGGGGCGCTGTGATGTGGGCGACGGCCAACGCGAACCTCGCCCTGGTCAAGTACTGGGGAAAGAGCAATGTTCCGGGCAACCAGGCCGCGAACGCCAGCCTCTCGGTCACCTTGGAGGGCCTGATCTCCCTGGCGGCCGTACGGGAGCGCCGGGACGCAGACATTGACCGCGCCGCATGGAGTCCCCCGGGGCCCGTGGAGGACCTGACCCGGTTCGTCGGGCAGGCCCGCACCGCACTGGGCATCCGACACCCCCTGGACGTCGCGGTCACGTCCAATTTCCCGGTCGGCGCCGGACTGGCCTCCTCCGCCTCGGCCTACGCGGCCCTTGCCACCGCGCTTGCGGCCGCGGCCGGCCGACCCGACGCGGACCTGAGTGCACTGGTGCGCAGCGGTTCGGGCTCGGCCTGCCGGTCACTCCTGGCCGGTTTCGTGGAATGGCAGCCCGGCGCGGGCAAAGGCGACGTGACGCAGGTTGCTCCCCCTGCCCACTGGCCCCTGTGCGTGATCGTCGCGGTCACCCGCGAGCAGCCCAAGCGGATCTCCTCACGCGAGGGCATGCGACGCACCGCCGTAACTTCACCGTTCTACGACGCGTGGCTGGCGGCCAACCCCGAGGACATGCGAGCCGCCCGCGAAGCGGTCCGCCACCGCAACCTGGACAGCCTCGGTCCGGTCATGGAACACAACGCGATGCGGATGCACGCCACCGCGCTCGGCGCCGACCCGCCGCTGCTGTACTGGGAGCCGGCCACCCTCGCGGTCGTCCACGCGGTGTGGCGACTGCGGGAGTCCGGAACCCCCGCCTACTTCTCCATCGACGCCGGCCCGCAAGTCAAAGTCCTGTGCGAACCCACCCACGCCGATGAAGTGGCTGAAACGCTCGGCGAGGTTCCAGGCGTGTCACGCCTGATCCGCTCCCGGCCAGGACAAGCGCCACGCGTGGTCACACACCCGCCCTCCTGGGCCCAGCTGCCCCCGACCTGGAGAGACTGGCAGTGACACCGGACGACGGCTGGCTCGTCTTCGCGCCCGGGAAGCTGGTGGTCATCGGCGAGTACGCCGTGCTCCACGCGGAGCGCGCCATGGTGACGGCGGTGGACGTGGGCATCGAATGCCATTGCAGCCCTCGCCCCGAAGGCTGGTGGCTCAGCGCCCCGGACCTGGACGTCGACGCGCCCTTGGCACAAGCAGCCGACGCTCCGGGCGCAGGGCTGCTGGCAGCGGCCGCCACCGCCGGCGCGGCCACCTTCCCGGAAACCCCACCGCACCACCTCACCGTGCGCGGCCGCGGCAACGGCGCGGAACGCAAGACCGGCCTGGGCTGCAGCGCGGCCAGCACCGTCGCCATCCTCGGATGCTTCGCCGCGGCCAACGGGCACGACCTCGCAGACCCCCGCACTCGCGCCGACCTGTTCGACCTCGCCCTGCGCACTCACCGGGCCCACCAGAACGGCCGGGGCAGCGGCATCGACGTAGCCGCCAGCGTCTACGGCGGATGGCTCGCCTACACGCTGACAAACGCCCGGCCGCGGATCGAGCGCGCGGACGTCCCGGACGACCTACGCCTCGCGACCGCCTGGACAGGCTTCACCGTAGACACGCCAGCAGGCCTCACGGATTTCGGGCGCACCCCACACAGTCCCGAGCTGCTCGGGCAAATGCGCGCGACCCTGGAGCGGTTCTGGACAGCCGGCCGGACCGGCTCCGGGCGTCAACTCCTCGACGCAGTCGCCGCCTACGGCCGCATCCTGGACTACGTGTCCTGGGAATTGGGCGGCGGCCTCCTCGGTAAGCGCACCAGGGAACTCGTCCAAGCAGCGACCGAGTGTGGCGTGGCCGCGAAGGGATCCGGCGCCGTGGGCGGCGACTGCGTCATCGCACTCGACACCCACCCCGCCCGGCTCGACGCCGCGCGCAGCGCCTGGCACCAGCTCGGAGCCACGGTCCTGGACCTCAACCCGGAGCCACACGGGGTACGCCCCCTGACCCCCGCCACACCACCAACCCCCGCGAACACGTAACCGGGGCCTGCGCCACGGACCACGTGACCGGCATCGTCCTTGAGCGCGCTAACCCGGGACCGTGCCACGTGCCAGCTGCCGCCGGCGCGGCGACATCAGTGGTTGCGGCGCGCCACTAACCGAGTCAGCAAGCCGATCCTTGCGTGTTCACGCCAGTGCTGCTCATCCTGCCCGCAAACTCGCCTCTCCGCGCAGAAGCGGACCACAAACGCGGAGAGAGGATGTACCAGCCCACTGGAAGCTGCAGATGTTCCACGAGACCGGCCTGTGGATCGGATCGGACGCTTCCGACCGTCTCAGTCCGCACCGGACAAGGGAGCGTCCTTGAAGATCCTCGCCCTCGCCGTTGGCACCCGGGGTGACGTGGCACCCTTCACCGGCCTCGGCACGCAACTTCGAAACGCCGGGCACCAGTTCGCCATCGCGACCCAACCACGCTTCGCCAGCCTCGTCACGGCCGCCGAGATCGAATACCACCCCTTGCCCGCCGCCTTCCTCCCCTTTCCTGGTGCAGGGCTGGTCCACCAACTGAAGCTGTTCCGCCATGCCGCCGACTTCATCCACGAGATGGGGCGCGGCATGATGCCGTTGGCTGCGGTCGATGCGGATGTGCTCTTGTGTCCCGCGATTACTGCGCCGCTGGGTTGGCAGCTCGCCGAGGCCACGGGGGCGTTGGCTGTCGGTGCGTACCTGCAACCGAATCACCCGACCGCCGAGTTCGCTCCCTCGTTTGGCAGTGGGCGATCGCTCGGCGGTTTGGGCAACCGTGCCGCCGGCTACCTCACCTTGGTCCTCCATAACCGGATGTACGCCGCCGCTGTCAAGGAGCTGCGCGCCGAGCTCGGGCTGCCGCCAGCATCCGTCAGGGCCATGCGTCGACGCCGGGAGCGGGCCTGCTGGCCGGTGATGTACGGCTACAGCGCGGCTGTCGTGCCGCGTCCCGCGGACTGGCGCCCCGGCCTGGAGGTCGTTGGCAACTGGTGGCCGTCCCAGGGGGCCTCGAACACTCGACTTCCCGAGGAGCTGGAGGAATTCCTTCGGGCTGGACCGCCCCCGGTCTTCATCGGCTTCGGCAGCATGGGCGCCGGAGAGGGCGAAAGGCTGAGTGAGATCGCAGTGGGCGCTTTGCGGCTCGCCGGGGTACGCGGTGTCGTCCAGGCGGGCTGGGCGGGGCTCAACGCCGTGGGCCGGGACATCCTTACGGTCGGCGAGTTCCCGCACCCGCTGCTGTTCCCCCGTACCGCCGCGGTGGTCCACCACGCGGGCGCAGGCACCACGGCGGCCGCCCTGCGCGCGGGAGTGCCTGCCGTCACCGTTCCGATGATGGCCGACCAGCCGTTCTGGGCCCGCCGCATCGCCGCCCTGGGCGTCGGCCCCGCCCCGATCTCGTTCGAACGACTCACCGCCGAGCGTCTGGCCCACGCCGTCACTGAAGCGCTCGGGCACTCCGGCTACCGCGCCCGCGCCACCACTCTCGCAAGCCGACTGGAAGCAGAGGACGGCGCGGGGAAAGCAGTCACGCTACTCGAACGGTGGGTCAACGAATTCTCACGCTTGAGGGAATGAGCGTCTGAGCCCGGATCCACCGGCTTGATGTCTGTGGACAGTTGCTCGGGAACGAAGAAGTGCCTTGTGACCTGCGATGATGGGGTTTCTCTAGGACCACATCAGGCACGATCAGCAAGGCACTTCCGAGATGCAATCTTCCCATGCCGCAGCGGCGGTCTCATCCGCGTTCGACGACCCGAACCTGATCGCGTACGGCGGCCTGGAGCCGGTGGTGCGGTTGGCCGAGCGGTGCGGTCTGCCCGCACTGGTCGGGGAGTACATCCGTCTGCCGGCCTCCAAGGACGGCACCGGTGCCTTCCCCGCGGCGAAAGTGATGTCGCTGGTGGCCGGCATGGTCGCGGGCGCCGACAGCATCGACGACATGCACCGGCTACGGCACGGCGCGATGGGCCGCCTGTTCTCACGGGTCCGGGCCCCGTCCACGCTGGGGTCGTTTCTGCGTTCCTTCACGCACGGGCATGTGAAGCAACTGCACGCTGTGGCCCGCCGGTTCCTTCCCGAACTGGCCCGTCATACCCCGCTGCTGCCCGGCGCGGACCAGGTCGCCTACGTGGACATCGATGACACCATCCGCCGCACCTACGGCTACGCCAAGCAGGGCGCCGGTTACGGATACAGCAAGGTCAAGGGCCTGAACGCGCTGCTCGGCATCGTCTCCACACCCCTGGCCGCCCCGGTGATCGCAGCCACGAGGCTACGCAAGGGACCATCGAACTCCGCGCGCGGGGCGGCAGCGTTCGTCGCCGAGACCATCCGCACCGCCCGGGCCTGCGGCGCCAGTGGCCTGCTGGTGATGCGCGCGGACTCCGCGTTCTACAGCGCCGACGTCGTCAACTCCTGCCGGGCGCTGGGCGCACGCTTCTCCATCACCGTGCGGATGAACGCCTCCGTCAAGGCCGCCATCGCCCGCATCGACGAGGACGCCTGGACGCCGGTCAAGTACCCCAAGGCGGCCCGGGACGAGGAGGGCCACTGCTGGATCTCCGACGCCGAGATAGCCGAGACCGGCTACACCGCCTTCACTTCCAAGCCGAAGAAGCAGCAGGTCACCGCCCGTCTGATCGTGCGCCGCGTCAAACGCCCGAGCACTGGCACCGTTCCCGCCGGACAGGGCACGCTGTTCGACACCTGGCGCTACCACGCCGCGTTCACCGACTCCCCGCTCTCCTTGAAGGACGCCGAGCGTGATCACCGACGGCACGCCGTCGTCGAGCAGGTGATCGCGGATGTCAAGAACAGCGCCTTCGCCCACGCGCCCTCCGGGCATTTCCAGGCCAATGCCACGTGGCTCGCCCTGGCCGCCCTGGCGCACAACCTGACCCGCGCCGCCGGCGCCCTGGCCGGCACGTTCCATGCCAGAGCGACCACCGCCACCATCCGTGACCACCTGATCAACGTGCCCGCCCGCCTGGCCCGCCCGGCCCGCCGCCTCACCCTGCACCTACCCGAACGCTGGCCCTGGCGCACGGACTTCACCCAGCTCTTCAGCATCGTGCACGCGCCACCAGCCCTCTGACACTCCCTGACCGACCTGCCCGAAAGGGCCAGAGACCTGCGGAAAAGTGGAAAGGCTGGGCAGACCAGCGGCCACCCCACGCCCGAATCCGCAACTCAGCCCCGACACGCCCTCCACGACCCCGAACCGATCACACCACAATCAAGCCGGTGGATCCGGGCTGATACGCACGTCGTTCGGTCATCACATAGTCAATACAGCCCCGAAGCGCGGCCCGCTACGAAATCATGAAGACGCGTCCATCTCGCTTCGCGGCAGATCGGACGGATAGGGGGATACCCCTACCGAACACCCTCTGAGGACAGCTGGATCTATGGCCAAGCATTTCCGCCGCTTCCTGCAGCGAGCCGGCGGCCACTACGTCCTCGGCGAGAAGATCTACTGATCTTTATCTCAGCGCTTGACGGTCACCGCGTAGCGGACCAGCCGCCACGAGGGCAGGCGCGATCGCCTCCTCATCACGCTGGAGGGCCTGCGTCCTCGGGACCTGCCACGACCAGCCCAGACGGTCCATGAGGTACCACACACCCGGCACCGAGAACCGCACCCCGCACTTCTCCTCGATCACCCGTGCGATGCGCGACAGCCTCCAGCCCTGGCCCTCCCAGCCGCGCGCCGACGCCCCCAGCCACAACCCACGCAGCAACTCCTGCTCCTGCTGCGGCGTCAGATACGAGCGGGACCCGTTCGCACGCGCCACCCTGCCTCACACCCTGTTCGAACGGGTCGGCAGCCTGCATCCGCCGCGCCTCCCGCACAAACCGGCCCCCAACGCGCTGCATTCGAAGACCCCATGCTGCCTTTATGCTCGACCTGACAGATCGTCAAGCACGACCATAAACATCAATAGACGAAGACTCCACGCTCCCAGGGGATTGCCAGACCCGAAAAGGCGAAAGCACCCCTCTCTGCCGGGCGTGTAAGGGACTTTGTGTAAGTCCTTGTCGTTCATCGGATGTTGAGCCGGTCCTCGAAGAAGAGTGAGGTTCTTCAGCGGTGCTTCTCCAGGGTGAGGATGGCCTTGGCGATTGACGTCAGGCGGTTGGGACTGCAGCGGGCGCGGCGGAAGATCCGCCAGGACTTGAGTAGGGCGAAGGCCCGCTCGACCGGGCTGCGGAGCCGTGCGTGCGCGCGGTTGACGGACTTCTGGTGCGCGGTCAGCTCACGGCCGCGGTGCCGTTTGTATGGTGTGCAGAAGGTTTCCGCCGGCTCCTTCGTAGGCTTTGTCCGCCAGGACGGGAATCTTCAGGCGTTCACATACGGTGATGATGCGGTGGGTGCGGGCGGCGGTGATGTCCACCGTGCGGCCCGGCAGGGCTGGCGAGTACCAGATCAGCTTGCCGGTCGGTCCGGTGACGGCCTGGATGTTCACTCCGTGCCGTCTGGCCTTGCCGGAGTAGTCGCGTTCGCCGTCGCCGACCCGGTCGCACTCGGCGATGGTGCCGTCCACGAGGACGTGGTCGGGCTTGGCCCGCCGCAGTGCGCGGGTGAGAGACGGGGCCATGTCCGCCAGCAACGCGGTGACGCTGTGTACATAGGCGTGGGCGGTGGCTTCGCTGATCCGGAAGCCCGCGGCGATCTTGGCGAGGGTGGTGTGCTCGCGCAGGTACACCAGGGCCACCATGGCCCGCTGGGAGGGGCGCAGCTTGCAGCGGCGGTCACCCTCGCGGGTGACGATCAGCATGGTCACCCACTCCACCAGTGCATGCGGCAGGTCGAGTGCGCGAGGATAGGTCACCAACGAGGCCCCCTGGCTGGCGAGTCGAGACGTGAGACATCTCGCTCAACAGCCCGAGGGCCTCGCCTGTTACGCCCCGCCGCCGGTCACCCGATCAGTGGCCACTCTGAAGAACCTCAGTGAGCCGTTTTCATCCTGTCTCTGGGGGGTGAACTGGCAGGTCAGTGGGGGTGGGTAACGAGTCGAGGCCCCTGGTCGTTGCGGTGGTGTTCTCTACGCACCACGCATCGCCCGAGGAGCCTCGCTTGGTCCCGTATCGTGCCACGGTCGACGTCCCGCATGAGTTGGTTGAGCACGTTTCCTGGCTCATCTACGCACGAAGGTGTGAACGCCGTACGAGGTGGCGGAAGCTGGGCTGCTTCAAGCAGGCCTTGCTCGCCCTGGTGCACCTGCGCAAGAACGAGACGATACCCGCGCCGGCGGCAGGCTTCGGTGTCTCGACAGCCACTGCGTGGCGCTACGTCGACGAGACCCTGGACGTCCTTGCGGCCTGGGCGCCGGGCCTGCAGGAAGCCCTGGCCGGGCTGGGCGAGGGCGACTTCGTCATCGTCGACGGCACCTTGATCGCCACCGACCGCGTCCACGCGGACGAGCCGTACTCCTCCCAAAAGCACAAGCAGCACGGCATGAACGTCCAGGTGATCGCACGTCCCGACGGCTGAGGGGCCTCGTGTTTTCCGGACAGGCATCTGACTATTGACTCACGCGACGATTCGCAACTTCTGGTACGCGGCGTGGACTTCGCGGGGAGGACGGTAACCCACCGCCGAGTGAAGGCGTTTGTGAGTGTACCAGAATTCGATGTAACGGGTGATGTCCTGCCTGGCGATGTCGCGGGTCAGGTAAGTCACCCTCGAAACGCGCTCGTTCTTCAGGGCGCCGAAGAATGATTCGGCCATGGCATTGTCGAAGCAGATCCCGGTACGGCCGGCAGAACGCCGCAGGCCGAGCTCGCCCAGAACCGCAGCATACTCGGCCGACATGTAGTTGCTTCCGCGGTCCGAGTGGAATATTGCGTTCCTGGCGAGTTTCCTGTTCCGTGCTGCGTTACGGATGGCTCTGGCTATGAGAGGGGTTTGAAAATGGTCGTCCATCGCGTAGCCGACAACCTCCTTCGTGCAGCAGTCGATGACGGTCGCGAGATACAGCCAGCCCTCTCCGGTGGAGATGTAGGTGATGTCCCCGACGAGTTTTTCACCCGGAGCGTCGGCGGTGAAGTTCCGGCCCACGAGGTCGGGCACGGCGGCGGGCGCGCCTCGGGTGAGGCCGAAGCGTCTGGGCTTCGGCTGGCAGGGCTCAAGTCCCAGCTCCCGCATGAGCCGGCGGACCAGCTCCGGGCCCGCGGCGTGGCCCCAGCGATGGAGCTGGGCGTGGATGCGCCGATAGCCGTAGGTGCTGTCGGAATCGTCGAATGCTTTCTTGATCAGCAGTTTCAACTCCTCGCGTCGCTGCGCCGTCGCGGATTTCGGGCGGCCCCGCCAGTCGTAGTAGCCAGATGTGGATACGCCGAGTCGTTCGCACATGAACTCGACGGGATATGCGTACTCCGTTGTGTCGAGTCGCATCTCATCGATGAACTCGTACTTGCTCGCTACCGGGGATCCTTCGCGAAGTACGCTGCGGCTTTTTTCAGGAACGCATTCTCCATCTCGACTTCACGGATACGGCGTTCAAGTTCCTTCAGGCGAGCGCGTTCATCGTGGGACAGCTCGGTACCGGCAGGAGGTTCGTTCCGTTCCTTATGCTTCTTCACCCAGCCCCGGAGGGTTTCGGGGTTCATACCGAGTTCACGGCCGACCTCGGTTACGGTCTTGCTGGAAGCCAGCGCGATCCGGACGGCTTCCTCACGGAACTCAGGCGTGTACTTGCTCGGTGGTGCCACTTCGATTCCTCGTTTCCAGTTCAGACGATCCTATTGGACGCCTGTCCGGAAACTTCGGGGCATCCCAGGCACACCGCTCTGGTTCTCCCGGGCCACGCCAGGACGCACCCACGATCTGACCGCCGCCCGTGTTCACGGCATCATCCAAGCCTGCCTCACGAGACAGATCCTCGTGCTCGCGGACCGCGCCTACCAGGGCGCCGGCGCCACCGTCCGCACCCCATACAAGAACCACCGCGAACAACCCGCGCGCTACCAGGAGTTCAACCGCGATCACGCCCGGCTGAGGGCGCCGGGCGAACGCGCCTTCGCACAGCTGAAGTCCTGGCGACTGCTCCGGCGGGCCAGATGCTCCACCCGCCGCATCGGCACCATCGTCCAAGCCGTCCACACGCTGATGACCTGCAGCTATTCAGGATGAAAACGGCTCAGTGAGAACTGGTTCAGCGCCTTCTTCCAGTGTGCGGCGACGTGGTTGACATCGCGCGCCTTGGGGGTGATCAGCTCGCGGACGGCGAGGTAGAGCACCTTCAGTGCCGCTTGCTCGGATGGGAAGTGCCCGCGGTTGCGGGTGGCCTTCCGCAGCCGGGCGTTGATCGACTCGATCAGGTTTGTCGAGTTGACAACCTTCCTTGTCTCCGGCGGGAAGGCGAGGTAGGGGGTGAACTCGCTCCAGGCGGCCCGCCAGGTCCGCACGATCGCCGGATAGCGTTGACCCAACTCGCCCGCGGCGAAGTCTTCCAGGGCCTGCTGGGCAGCTTGTTCAGTCGATGCCGTGTAGATCTGCTTCAGCGACGCCACCAGCGCGGGGTGGTGCTGTTTGGACGCCGGCCGCAGCGATGCGCGGATCAAGTGGATCACGCACGTGTGGACCGTGGCCCTGGGCCACGTCGCGGTGATCGCGTCGGGCAGGCCCTTCAACCCGTCGCAGGCGACGATGCACACGTCCTCGATGCCGCGGTTGCGCAGCTCGGACAGGACCGTCATCCAGGTCGTGGCGCCTTCGCCCTCATCCCCGACCCACAGGCCCAGAACGTCCTTGCAGCCGTCCATGTCGACGCCGACCGCGAGGTAGACCGGCTTCGAAGCGACCGGTCCGGAGCGGATCCTGATCCACAAGGCGTCGATGTAGATGACCGGCCAGATGGCATCCAGCGGCCGCATCTGCCAGGCCGCGAGCTCGTCGGCGACGGCGTCGGTGACCTTGCTGATCAGGTCCGCTGAGACCTCCACGCCGTACATACCGGCGAGGTGGGAGCGGATGTCGCGCCCGCTCATGCCACGGACGTACAGCGACAGGATCTGCTCGTTGAAGCCCGCGAGCCGTCTGGCGTGCTTGGGCACCAGCTTCGCTGCCGTCCCGGTCTCGTGGGACGGCCACGGTGACCGCGCCGGCGTCGGTCAGCACGGTCTTCGCCGAGGTGCCGTTGCGGCTATTGCCCGAACCGCGACCGGCCGGATCGTGCTTCTCGTAGCCGAGGTGTTCGGTCATCTCCGCGTCCAAGGCCCGCTCGAGCACGGCGCGGGTCACCTCGGTCAGCAGCCCTTCACCGAGCAGCGCCGCCCCTGAGGCGTCGACGCGGTCCATCAACCGCTCGACGACCTCATCCACCAATCTCTCCTCGACCGCCTCAGCGACCGTGGTCTTGTCATCCGTCATGTCCGTCCGTCCCGGCCGGCCAGGGCCGAAGGCTGCGGCCTCGGCCAGCCTGTCAGATTACGGACTTACACGATCTTTCAGACACGCTCTCTCTGCCTGGAAAGGATGGGGTTTTCGATGGTCTCTTTCGTTCCATCGCGCCTTCGAAATGCATGGTGGGCTGGCGAGAGTTCTCTGCTCGTTTCAGCCCTCCATGCTTTGCCCTTTCTGCTGCGCTGCCGGATCTACTCTGACAGCTGGGTTGTGTGGACGATGAGACTTTCGTTTGCTTGTCGATCCGAAGCAGGTGGATGTTATGGCGGTTGTTCCGGTGGAGGAACTGCGTTCTATTTCTGAGGCTCGAACACTCGTTGCTCCTGCACTGAGGGACGCGGTGGACCGACTGCCAGCGCCGGTGCGGCACATTGCTGGATATCACTTCGGTTGGTGGGATCAGCACGGTGAACCTGCTGAGAGCCATGCGGGCAAGGCGATCCGTGCGGCGCTTGTGCTGCTCGCGGCCCGTGCTGTCGGCGGTTCTGCGGCCGAGGGTGTTCCTGCTGCTGTTGCTGTGGAGTTGGTGCACAACTTCTCGCTGATCCACGACGATGTGATGGACGGGGACCGAACCCGGCGCGGTCGTGCGGCGGCGTGGTCTGTATTCGGTTCGGCTGAGGCGATTTTGACCGGGGACGCGCTGCTTTCCTTGGCCTTCGCCGTGCTGTCAGAGGCGGATGCACGCACCAGTTCTGCTGCCGTGGCGAGCGGGAGGCGCGGTTTGCCGATGCTCACTGAAGCGGTGCTTGAGCTTGTCGAGGGGCAGGGGCAGGACCTGGCTTTCGAGAAGCGCGACAATGTCACTCTGTCCGAGTGCATGGCGATGGCATCAGGGAAGACAGCTTCCCTGTTGGGTTGTGCGTGCGGGCTCGGCGCCCTGTTCGGCGGCGCGGAGCCGACGCGGATCGAGTCGATGCAGCGTTTCGGACGTGACCTCGGTTTGGCATTCCAGCTGGTTGATGACCTGCTGGGCATCTGGGGGGACCCGAAGGCTACAGGAAAGCCTGCTTGCTCGGATCTGTTCAATCACAAAAAGTCTCTACCTGTAGTGGCTGCGTTGATGCACAAGACCGGTGCGAGCGAGGAGCTGGCACAGGTGTATCTGGATCGCCGGCCGTTGGAAGCCGACCAAGTCAGTCGAGTGGCTGAACTGGTCGATGCAGCAGGAGGCCGGCGGTGGGCCGCTGGTGAGGCAGAGCTGCGCCTCCAGACAGCGGCTTCGCACTTGCGTGCGGTCCATCCGGAGGCCCAGGCGGCCGATGAGTTGCGCGAGCTGACTCAGTTGGTAGTCCGCCGGGACCACTGAGCTTGTTCAGCGATGAGTTTCGAGGGTGAGGATGGCTTTGACTATTGACGTCATCCGGCTGGGGTTGCAGCAGGCTTTGCGGAGGGTACGCCAGGTCTTCACCGAAACGATGGATCTCTCGACGAGCCACCGCAGATGCGAGTGCGCCCGGTTGACGCACCTCTGTTTGACTGTGAGGTCCTTGCCCGGCCGTCGCCTGGGGGGTGCCCCCTATCTCTTTCGTCAAGGGGCGGGTCGGTTGGTTAGTGATGTTTTAGGCGGCTTGGGGGACGGCTTGAGGTTCGAAGAACGTGCCGTCGCGGAGCATGGCGAACAGGACGTCGACGCGGTGGCCAGCGAGGCACATCAGGGCCTGCTTGTGCCGCTTGCCCTCGGCCTTCTTGCGCTCGTCGTAGGCCCGGAAGGCCGGATTGGACAGCGCGGCGAACGCGGCCAGGAAGAAGGCCCGTTTGAGGTGCTTGTTGCCTCGGCGGGACGGGCTCTCGCCTCGGATCGAGGACTCAGATCTTCGAGTCACCGGGGCGAGTCCGCCATAGGCGGCGAGGTGGCCTGCGGTGGGGAAGGCGGTGCCGTCGCCGACGTCGATGAGGATCCTGGCTCCGGTCCTGACGCCTATCCCCGGCATCGACGTCAGGAGCTCGGAAAGAGGGTGCGGGTGCGACTTGGGCAACTTCTCGATGTCCAGGGCGAGTTCCTTGCGCTGGTCGAGCAGTGCGGTGAGGTTCTTGTCGATGACCTGGACTTCCCGTACGCCGCCCAGGTCGCGAGGATCACCCGGCACCACATCAGCCTCAAGACCGGGAAAACGGACCCGCGAGACCGCCTACGTGATCACCGACCTCACCAGCCGGCAGGCCTCACCGGAGCGGACCGCCCGCCTTGTGAGATCCCACTGGGTGATCGAGAACCGGCTGCACTTCGTCCGCGATGTCACCTTCGGCGAGGACCACTCCCAAGTCCGCACCGGACACGGCCCGGAGAACATTGAACCGCTCCGGGTTTGATCGAGACTCTAGATCTTGACTGTGACCTGGTGTTTTGCGGTCTCGTTGTAGTAGTTGGTCTCGTATTCGACCAGGGCGGCTTCAAGTTCCATGCTCGCGGCAGTTGTTGCGTGAGGGGTAGATAGCAGTGCAGGCACGGGCTTCGTGATCATTGTGGTGTCTTACGCCCGATGATCATGAGGTGGCCCGTGCCTGCCGCTGTATCTTCTCCGATCCCTGCCGTGCTGGGGAATCTGGGGTCGCTGGACGTCGGCCAGGTCGCCGACCTGCGTCCCTACTTCGACTCCATCCCCGACCCACGCTCGCGGCGGGGCCGGTGGTACTCGCTGACGTCGATCCTGCTGGTGTGTGCCTGCGCGGTCGTCTCGGGAGCGAAGAGCATCGACGAGCTCGCCGAATGGGGTGCGAGGGCCTCGGGCAGGCTACTGGCGGCCCTGGGTATCCGCCGTCATCTGCTCGGGTGGCGGCGCACCCCCTCGCCCGTGACGATCGGGCGCGTGCTGGGCGCCGTGGACGGTGATGCCCTGGACCGGGCGGTGGGCGCCTACCTGACCGACCGGCACCACGCCGTCACCGGCACCGCGACCAGGGCCACGGGGCAGCCGGCGGCACCCGCGCCCGGGCGGCTGCGCGTCCTTGCCCTTGACGGCAAAGCGCTCAAGGGTTCGGCCCGTCTCACCTCGGCACGCCGGCACCTGCTGTCGGTGGTCACCCACGGCCCAGTCGTGACCCTCGGCCAGGTGGAGGTCGGCGCGAAGACGAACGAGACCACCCACTTCCGCCCGCTGCTGGAGCCGCTGGACCTGGCCGGCACTGTCGTCACCTTCGACGCGCTGCACTCGGTCAAGGCGAACGTTTCCTGGCTTGTCGAGACGAAGAAGGCGCACTACATCGCCGTGATCAAGACCAACCAGCCGACCGCCCACCGCCGGCTGGCGGCCCTGCCCTGGCGGGACATCGCCGTCCAGCACACCGCCTCCGGGACCGGGCACGGCCGGCGGGAGTCCCGCTCGATCAAAACCTGCGGAATCGCCGACGAACTCGGCGGAATCCCGTTTCCCCACGCCCGCCTGGCCATCCGCATCCACCGCCGCCGCAAGCTCACCGGCCGGCGCGAGAGTCGTGAGAGCGTCTACGCCGTGACCAGCCTGGACGCCCACCAGGCCTGCCCGGCCGACCTGGCCGCCGCGATTCGCGGGCACTGGGGAGTGGAGAACTCCTCGCACCACATCAGAGACGTCACCTTCGCCGAGGACGCCTCCACCGTCCACACCGGGACCGCGCCCCGGGCCATGGCGACCTTCCGCAACCTCGCCATCGGCGTGCTGAAGGTCCTCGGAGCCAACAACATCGCCAAGACCACCCGGGCCATCCGCGACGAACCCGAACGAGCACTCCCGATCCTGGGCATCATCAACAACCGCGACACCTACGGAACTTGATCAAGCCCTGGTATTCGACGGGTGGGATGTGCCCGATCTCACCGTGGAGTCGGCGGTGGCAGTACCAGTCGACCCACTCGGCGGTGGCCAGCTCGACCTCGGACAGCGTCTTCCAGGGGCGGCGGGGCTTGATCAGCTCAGTTTTGAACAGGCCGATCGTGGACTCCATCAGGGAGTTGTCGTAGGCGTCGCCGACCGATCCGATCGACGCGGCGATGCCTGCCCGGTCGAGGTGCTCGGCGAGCGCGAACGACGTGTACTGCGACCCGGCGTCGCTGTGGTGTATCAACTGGCCTTTCTGGTGGGGGAGTTGGTCCCGATCTCGTTGCCATAGAGCCATCTCGAGAGCGTCCAGGACGAGGCGTGTTTCCTTCGACGTGGCCGCGGACCAGCCGACGATGCGGCGGGAGAAGGTGTCCACGACGAAGGCGACGTAGACGACGCCGGCGAACGTGGCGACGTGGGTGAAGTCGGCGACCCAGCAGCGGTTGGGGGCCGGGGCGACGAAGTCACGGTCCACCAGGTCCGGGGCCCGCTGAGCGCTCACGTCGGGAATCGTGGTAATCACCTTCTTGCCACGGACCGCGCCGGTGATGCCCATGTCGCGCATGAGGCGTTCGACGGTGCAGCGGGCCACCGAAACGCCCTGCCGGTTCAGGTGCGGGTGCGCCGGCATGTCTGGAGCCTGTTGCATCTGCGGCGGGGCGGGTTCCCGTGGCTGACGGTCGCCGGAAAGCGGCTGCATGGCTGGGTGGTGACCGGCATGGACGCCATGATCATCACGGCGGCGTCGAAGAAGCAGGGTGCCGCGGCGACCTGGAGGAAGCCGTTCGGTTTCCATCCCCTGGCCGCGTGGTATGCGAACACCGGCGAGTGTCTGGCGATGTGGCTGCGGGCGGGCAACGCCGGCTCGAACACGGTGGCTGACCACATCCGGGTGCTGCGTGAGGCGCTCGCCCAGGTCCCCGGAGCCTCGACGGCGAAGATCCTGGTGCGGGTGGACGGCGCGGGCGCCACCCATGGCCTGCACGAACACCTGCGGGATCTGAACACGATGCGGCGCACGGCCGGCTTCGCCACAGGCTGGACCATCACCGACGAGGACGAGAAGGCCATCGCCCGCCTGCCCGAGAGGGCCCGGGAGACCTCGCTCAAGCAGAACGGAAGCCTCCAGGAGGGCTACTTCGCGGCCGAGTTGAGCGGGCTGAACCGCCGGCATGGCTGGATCAAAGGGGATGCGGCTGATCGTCCGCAGGGTCAAGCCGTCCGGCCGGCACACGAAGGACCTCACCGCCTTCGAGAAGAAGACCGGCTGGAAGTACTCGATCACCGCCACCAACATCTCCAGGATGGCCCGGATCGCCGGCTCCCGTCAGATCCAGTGGCTGGATGCCCTGCACCGCCACCACGCCGTGGTCGAGGACCAGGTGAAAGCGAACAAGGCGATGGGCCTGCACAACCTGCCCTCCAAGTCCTGGCAGATCAACGAGGCATGGATACTGAGCGCGAACCTCGCCGCCGACCTGGACGCCTGGCTCCGTCTGCTCACCCTCCACGATCACCCCGGCCTGGCCGACGCCGAGCCGGACACCATGCGTTTCAGGCTCTACCACCCCCCGGCCCGCCTCGCGAACCACGCCCGCCGCCGATGGCTGCGGATCGAGACCACCTGGCCCTGGGCGAACGCGTTCACCACCGCCTGGCGGCGGCTGACCGACCTCCCAGGCACCACCTGACCCACCAGCACCCACCCCAACGCGAACTGGGAGGAGAGGCGCACCACCCCGACAGACAGACGTGGAACCCCGGCGCACCCCGCAGCGTCACGGGACGCCCCGCCCTCGAACAGCAGAGGACATTACGGGCGAACCGCCGAGACGAAAAACGACAAGCCCCAGCTGACGGATCGAGGTCAACGCCTCAGTGGTCCACTGTGCACATGAAAAAGGCTGCTTGCGGCTATGTCTCGGAGCGCATAGGGGCCAAACCGGCTTCGCGCCACCATTCTCGGATCCGACGTGGGATTTGGGCGGTTTCCGCGTCTGCGCGAGGCTGGTCACAGAGGACGGGTGGCCCGTCTGGGGGCCACGCATATCTGGCTACGCGAGAGTGGAACACTATGTTTCCTGCAACTGCAGCCTCGATAAAATCCGCCCAGCGCGCGAAAGATCCGCCTCGTTCTCGACATTTATGAGCTATGGCCAGGAAGACCGTCATGATCTGGTCATGCAGACGCGATGTCTCATGGACGGCTTCATCAAGGTTTGTATTATATTCGCGTTCGACCACTTCCACCAGGTTTATGTTGCTTGTGCCTGCAGCACGTTCCTTTTCATAGGATGCCCATTCGTTGTATATCATTGGCAGGGACCAGCCGGACAGTATCAGTGCCTGCGCCAGACTGGTTTGCCAGGTGGGCTCGTCAAGATCGAGTCCGCTGCCGGGAGCAGCCAGGACCGTCGTGAGCCAAATCGCGACATTATCGATGCGGCCTTTGAAGAAGGTGTCGAGCGTGGGAACTGATCCTCGCTGGTCGACTTGCCAGCGCTGGCCGCGCACAAATTGACGCCACCCATCAACGATGGAATTGATGACTACCGGCGGGTAGTGGCGGATGACGTCATGGGCGAAGTCGCGCATCGCCAACGTCAGTGGCGCATTGACCCCAGGGGTGCTGTCGGGATTTTCCAGTGCTTCGATGAGGGCGAGGGCCATGGTGTCGAAGGAAGTAGCGTCTCTGTTGCTTGCATTCTTGCTGCTGATCCCCTCACAGTACGCGTCATCAAAGATGAATGTGATGGCGGACCATCGCGCCATGAGCTGGTGACCCAGAGTGTCGGAGAAAGGAAAAGAATCTATTGCAAACCATGCGCTTGACTCAGCGTACTCTGGACGCTGTTCCGGTGCGGCTAGGTCGAACGCTTCGAGCCATTCGAGGGTGTCCAATTCGGTCGCTCTCGGGCTCGTTTTGAATTGTGGTATCGGGCAGTATATCCCTGGCACATCGGCTTGGCTTGATTTTATCAAACGCATGGATCCTCACCTTTTTCGTGCTCAACAAGCCGTGGTGCCCGGTAGATCGCCGCCCGACTCCGGGGCGGTCGTCGCGCATCTGGCAGGCTTCGCCCAGCGGCAGAGCAGACGCGGAAAGCCCCTGCAGCAGTGCGTCGTCGGCGTCGGCCACGGTGGCGCCGAGGTGAATAGGGCGTTCGATCGTGTACTTGGCAGTCTTGTGGCGGATGGTCTGCAGTGCGTCCGAGACGGTGTGAGGCTGGTGAGCAAGGATGATGTCCAGGTACTGGCCGTACATCAACTCGGTCCGCATCACGGTCGACCAATGGCAACACGTGCATGAGCTGGTCGGGTGTGAGGCCGGCGGTGTGCAGGAGCTCGTCCGACCAGCACAGAGCGATGTCCCCAATGAGGATTGCGCAGTTTTCTCCTACACGCCGTGCGATCGGCGCCGTCTGCATGCTCTGGGCACGCTGCCGATCCTGGTGCTTGGCGGAGAGTTGGCGATGGAGGGTGGCCGGCCGCGGCGAGTGGCGGAGTCGTCCATGCCGTCGTCGTGCACGAGTGCGAATGCGTGGAACGTTTCCAATGCCGCCGCTGCCCGCACAAGGCTGGCGGGCGGCGTTGCGAGAGTGCCGGAGGCAGCATGCCAGCCCGTGACACACAGCAAGGGCCGCAGGCGCTTCCCGCTGGCCGTCAGGAACTCCCGCCAAGAGATCGGTGGCCTCGTCCGGCAGTCCACTGTCGGCCGCTCTCATGGCCTTGCGGTTCAAGAAGGCATGCAGGACTTCGTCGACGGACGTATGGACAGCATCGAAGTCGATCCCCGTATTGGGACGATGCGTGCGGGCGGGAGTGGGGTTCATGCCGAGTCCTCCCGGTGGGCGTGTCCGGGGTGTCGGTCAAGGTAGCCAAAGCCTCCTACCTCCTCCAACCAACCTTACTCAGGTTGAACTGGATATGCGCATGGGGGTGTTCCTCGATCCCTGCGGTATGCCGTGGTGAGGTACCCACCCCCGGGATGCGGCTTGCCGCCGGTGGGCTCACCGCATGCTGTTCAGCAGGGCCTTGAGCCGGTTGGTGGTGCGGGTGCGGTCGGCGACCAGATCGACGCGGCGGTCAGTCAGCAGCCGCAGATCGATCGTGGCTTCGTCGCCGGGAGGATCGGCTGCAGGTCGCGGCGCATCCGGGCCTGATCGGCGATCACGCGGGCGTCGCGGGCGTCCGTCTTTCCTGGCCATGGCTGACCAGCAGGGCGATCAGCAGGCCGGGCTCGCCGCCGGTCATGTCCAGCGCCCAGGTTGTCCTGCCACCGTCGGCGAGGTCCAGGACATCACCGATCAGCTTCAGCAGTTCCGGCTCGTCGTTGGCCACCCGACGCGACAGCAACGTGTCGCCCTCGCTGTCCAGTACCAGGCAATGATGGTGGATCTTGCCGCAGTCGGTCCCCGCCCATATCCGGCTCATCATGCTCCAGTTGTCGTCGTACTTGCCTTGCGTACCACGGACGACCTCGCCGGCATTGCTCTACTCAGCGACTTGTTCGCACTTCCCAATCGGCGGCCGAGTCGTCGTGGGGAGCCGGGGGGTGCCCCTATCTGTTTCGTCAACCCTGGCGGGGTTGACTTGTAGGGGTTCGTGATGGTTTTCGGGAACGTTCCGCGAAGCGGGACGTTCCCGGTGAATCGGGTGCGGTGCGGGCAGCCTGGTGGCCGCCTGGCAGGGGTGGACGTGCCGGTGGCGGGGTGGAGCGGGCTGGAACAGGTAGGGGGTGGTGCGGGTGTCAGGCGGCGAGACCTAGGGTGCGGGGTTCGTAGAGGGTGCCGGTGCGGATCATCGCGTGGATGACGTTCACGCGTTGCCTGGCCAGTCGCAGGATCGCCTGTGTATGGGTCTTGTTGCGGGCGCGTTGGCGGTCGTAGTAGATCCGCGAGGACGGATCGGACTTGCAGCCGATCGCGGCGAACGCGGCCTGGAACAAGGCGCGTTTGAGGAGCCGGTTGCCGCGGTGGGGTGCGTGCTCGCCGCGGATGGAGGTGCCCGAGGACTTGGTGGCGGGGGCGAGTCCGGCGTAGGAGGCGAGGTGTCCGGCGGTGGGGAAGCCGGTGCCGTCACCGATCGCGACGATCACGGCAGCGGTGGTCCTGACGCCCATGCCGGGCAGCGACGTCAGGAGGTGGAAAAGAGGGAGGGCCTCCAGCAGGGCGGCGATCTCCCGCTCGGTGGCCTGCCGCCGGCTGTGGGCGGCGGCGAGCTGGGCGGCCAGGCCGGGCACGATCAGCGCGGACGTCTCGGTGCCCGGGACGATCAGGGTCTGCTCGGCCAGTGCCTCGAAGATCTCCTCGGTCAGGTGCTTGGCCTTGCGCGAGCCATGCGCGGTGAGTAGGGCCTGGCAGCGGGCCCGGCCCAGCTTCCTGATCTTCGCGGGGGAGCCGTGCCGGGTCAGGAGGGCCTGGACATATGGGTAGGCCAGGCGCTTGCCCAGGACGCGTTCCAGGGAGGGGTGGATCTGGGAGATCAGGCCGCGCAGCCGGTTGGTGGTGCGGTTGACCTCGCCGGCCAGGTCGTTGTCGTAGCCGGTGAGCATGGTCAGCGCGGCCAGCGTCTCGTCGTCGCGGTCGATCGCGCGCAGGGTGTGCGGCAGGGTGCGGGCGGTGTCGGCGATGACGAACGCGTCGCGGGCATCGGTCTTGGCCTCGCCGGGATACAGGTCGGCAGCCCGCCGCATCGAGAGTCCGGGCAGGTAGGCCACCCGGCAGCCCGCCGCGCGGGCCGCGGTGATCGGCAGGGCACCGATATTGGCGACCTGGTCGACCACGACCAGAACGGTGCCGAACTTCGCCACCAACTTGGTGAACAGCTCGATCAGCTTCGGCTCGGTATTCGGCAGCCGCTTGTCGTGGACGGTCTTGCCCTGCTCGGTCAGACCATGGGCGTGGTGGAACTCCTTGCCCAGGTCCAGACCGAGGAACAGACGTATATCGACGGTGTCGACCATGCTCACGTGCCCCCAGATCCTTCTACGCGTACTCGATGTGCAGTTCCTGGCCGTCCCTGCGGCACCACACGCCGGCAACCACGTTACGCAGACATGCCACCCGGCAAGCGGCCCGGCGTTGCACCGGACCCGGGCGGTCGTCAGGCCCCTCATCAGCGGTCAAGCGGTGCCCCGAAGCCCGGCGGCAACACCCCCCAGGTCATCACCTCGACAGGGGGCAAACAGCCATACCGGACCCGGGGGCCAGGCGCCCCGTTGCAGGGCCATGAGAAAGGTAACGGGGCCAGGCACCTGAAGCCACGAACGGCAGCCACTTGTCACACCCAGCTCCCCTGGGTGTCCTCACCCTACGAATGGGAGAACCAACCCGTTCAAGAAGGTAGAGCCACTTGTCACCGGGCTGCGGGCGCCGCTGGCGCAGGCTGTTGGCATAGACCTGGCCGAACTTCAGACACCAGCGGCGCACGGTCTCGTAGGAGACGACGATACCCCGCTCAAGCATGAGCTCCTCGACCTCGCGGGGGCTGAAGGGGAAGCGGAAGTACTCACACACACAGTGCGAGATGACCTCGACCGGGTACCGGTGGTTGCTGCACGACGGCACCACAGGTGACACGACCACTTCCCTCCCCGGACACGAACACCCCGAAGATCATCCCATGCCCCACCCGAAAACGTGACAGAACCCAGGGGACTGTTCGTGACCGCGGTCGTCGACCGCGACACGCGATTTCGACACGCTCGGCGATGTCGTTGGGCATGGCCATCAGATCGACAGGTGCGAGACAGGTCCCTGAGCCTTTTTCACGTGTAGATCATGAGGGTGAGGATCGCGGCAGCCACTGACGTGAGTCTGTTCGGACTGATGCGGGCATGCCGGAAGATCCGCCATTGCTTGATCCGGGAGATGGTTCGCTCGACGGGAGCACGCAGTGCGGCGTGGGCCTTGTTCGACGCTTTGTGCTTGTCGGGCAGTTCGGTTCCGGGCCGTCGTTTGATCGGGGTGATCACAGTGCCGCCGGCCCCGACGTACCCCTTGTCCGCGAGGACCTCGAGGTCCAGTCGCGCGCAGGTGTCGAAGATGGCGTGCTCGCGGGCGGCGGTCGGCATCGTGGGTGCCGCCCGGAAGGGCGGGTGACATCCACAGCAGTTTGCCGTCTTCTGCCGCAATGACCTGCAGATTCACGCCCTCGCGGCGGACCTTGCCGGAGAAGTGCCCAGGCGCCTGAACCCGGTCGGTCTCCGCGACGGTGCCGTCCAGCAGCACGTAGCCGTCCGTGTGATGACTGGTGAGCGCCTCGGTCAACGACGGCGTGCTCCGCAAGTTGCCCGATCGTGTGGTTCACGTAGCGCCAGGCGGTGGCCGTGCTGATGCCGAAGCCTGCGGCGGTCTGTTCGAGGGTGTCGTGCTTGCGCAGGTAGACCAGGGTGCACCGGGCCCGGTCGTACGGACGCAGTCTGCAGCGCCGGCCGGCTTCGCAGGACGCGATCACCATCGTGACCAGTTCCAGGAGCTCCGGGTCGGCATCGCATCCGGCAGGATAGGAGAACACGGGGCATCTCCGCAGGTGAAGGTTATGTTTGGCGACTCTCCAAGCCAGCGGGATGCCCCGTTCGGCACGCCACCGTCAACACTTCACCGACGCTCACCCGCAGGCCTTACAAGTGAAAAACGCTCCCTGTCTGGGCCCCCGAAGCACTGTGCGGAGCTCAAGGGAGTTGTGGCAGGCCTGCCCCGGAGACGCTGCGGCCCTGGGCGTCGGCCGCGGCGTCGGGGGCCGCGGCGCTTACCGGCAGGCGATCGAACACGCGCACGGCCAGTCCCTTCGACGGATGGACTACGACGCTCGGGACTTCCTTGATCCGCTTGGGTGACGTCGGCTCAACGCGCCAGCGGCCGACGAGGGTGGCGAGAACGACGGTCATCTCAGTCATGGCGAGAGTGTCTCCGATGCACCGCCGGTTTCCTTGGCCGAATGGAACGAATGCACAGCGGGGCAGGTCCGCGATCTCAGGTTGAAGCCATCGCTCGGGATCGAAGCAACTGGGATCGGGATACCAGGCCGGGTCTCTGTGCAAGATCGCCGGGCTGTACAGGACCTCCGCCCCGGCCGGGATGGGCGTGCCTTCGATGCTGACCGCCTCCGTGCTCTCCCGGATCAGCCAGAGGTTCGGCGTATGGAGCCTGAGTACCTCGTTGATGAAGGCACGCATGTACGGCAGCGCATCGAAGTCCCCGGGCGTGATGGGTCGTCCATTCAGTGCGTGGTCCACCTCCTCCGCGAGCCGCCGAGCGATATCCGCGTGAGTGGAAAGGACATGCATTGCCCATGACAGGGTGGTCGACACCGTCTCGATCCCGGCGATAAACGCGGTGATGATCTCATCCCGCAGTTCGTCGTCCTTCAGTTGGATCCCGGTGCCTGGATCCGGCGTCGCCATCAGCAAGGAGACGAGGTCACCATGATCGCTTGAGTCCGTTCGGTACGCGTGGATGAGGTCCTCGGTCGTTCGCCGGAGCCTTGCACGGGCAGCTTCGAAGCGGCGATTTCCAGGGGTTGGAATCCATTTCGTCAGTTCGCCCAATCCAAACACTCGCCACGTAAGCCCCGAAATGATCACGGGAAGCGTGTCCTCGACGGCAGAGGCGAGGACACGTGCACGCTCGCCCGAGAACAGTGATGCGGAAAGAATCTCCCCCGCCAAGTGACGCATCTCGTGCTCCACCGAGACCGCCTCGCCTGGTGGCCAGGCCGCGATACGGCGATGCGAGATTTCCCTCATGTTCTCGACATACTGAGCTACCTGGTTGCGATGATATGCTGGCTGCATTGCGCGCCTCCGGCGCATATGCAGTTCTCCGTTCGATGACATGATCCCGTTGCCGATGAACATGCTGATCTTTTTGTACAGGCGCCCTTTCGAGAATTTCCGGGTCTGTACCTGCAGGAGCTGGCGAACAGCCTCGGGGGAATTCAAGACGTAAACAGGCCTCGGACCGACAAAGATGCGCACCACGGGGCCGTGGAGACGCAGAGACTGCATGAAGGACATCCGTGCAGGACCGACCAGCTGCGGGAGATGGCCCACCAACGGCAACCGGCCAGGTGCTGTGGCTGCAGGCGAGCCTCCGGGAGGAGGAGTCGTGTTCATTGGCAATTCACCGATTCACCTCAGAGTCGTTGCTGCGTTCCCAGGGGCGTTCTCGCCTGGTGATATCGAGTAGGTCACGTGGCGAGACCGAGTAGGTGGAGCCATCGGCGGCTGGTCCGCGATTGTCGTGATAGTGCGGTGTTGTATCTGGTGCCATGAGGCAGGATGTTGCGCCATTTCCCCAGGCAACTGCTGCCAGTGTCGACCTATTTTGCGTGGCCCAGTCGCCGAGTCTCAGCAAGGTTCGCGGCCACAGTCTTATCTGCATGCTGCCCTCTTTTATTTTTGTGCATCAGCACCCGTAAGGAGGTGTTGGTGATTGCAGCGAATCACCTAAGTGTCCGGCTGGGTAAAATGGGAGAAGCCCGGGAGCTCACAGCGACCTTCCGGGGAACAGGATATCGAGGTGTACGTCTGGCTGGGGACCCCGACGGCAATTAAAGCAAATTGGGCAGGGAAATGATAGCGGGCAATGATGCAGATACATTTGCCCGGATGTATGCCTTGAAGGGATTCTGAGCAGAGGAATCAAAGAAGAAGAGGGCATTCAGGGCGATTGGAAAGTCCTTTTGTCGCACATCGGCGCAGGTCATTTGCCAGGACTGTTGGTTGCCCAGGTCGTTCTTCAAGTTCGCCCACACGCCTTCGGTCGGGTTCAGGTCCGGCGCGTAGGCCGGCAGCCGGAAGACGGTCAGCCACCGTTCCCGCGCGGCCGGTAACTTCGCGCATCAGTGCGTCCTTGTGCTGTGTGGAGTTGTCCCGGACCAGCACGATCCTTCCTCCGAGCTGCTGGTGAGCGGCCTCCAGCAGGTCAGCGAAGTCCCGTTCTTTGAAGCCGTTCCTCTCACCGCGCCGGCCGGGGTGGTGGGTGAGTATCCGGTGGATCAGGCGGGTCCGCTCGCCCGGCTTCGCGCAGACCATCCCGGCGACCGAGACCCGCCCCGATCCCTTCCCCGACACTTTGACCTGCGGCGGCACTCCGTACAGGACCGGGTGCGGGCCTTGGGCGGACGGAGCGCCTGGCCCGACTCGTCCTCGAACACCAGCCACACGCCCTGCTCCCTCACTTTCATTCCACGCGCGCCCAGGTCTCTATTCGCCACAGCCGCATCTGCTCCTCGTCCCGCTGCGCCGCACAACGCACCCGAACCTGGACGGAAAAGCCCATCTGCCGCAGGATCCTCGACAGTTGTGGCCGGCTGAAGCGCACGTGGAACCGCCGGGCGACCAGAAGCGAGACCCGGGCGAGCGTCCACCGCTGGTCTTCCGCCCTGCCGTGCACGGCCGGTCCCTGCTCCAACGGGCCTGGTCGGCCAGGCCCGCCGGCCCGGCTCCATCCGCGACGCCACTCCCGAGAGCCCTCTGGAACGCAGGGCGTCCATGCCGCCTCCCACCAGGCATACACGGACTCCCGTGACACCCGTAACACCCGCGCGACCTGCGGCGGCTTCATGCCGGCCACCCACACCTCGGCGGCCTGGAACCGCACCCGTTCCCGCCGGGCCCGCTCCACCGCGGTCAGGCCACCCCCATCGGGATACCTCACCCCACCGGCATACACCCACCCACGACAGCCTCGTCACCCAAAGCGAAAACCTGGGAGTGTCATGAATGAATTAGGTGGGTTCCTTCCTCGGAGGAGTCATCTGATGGGTACGACGACGGGTCACACGATCGGGATGGCCGGCGGCGTGTCGCTGGGCCCAGATCACCGGCACCACTGGCCTACCCGCCGGGCTGGCGCCGAGGGGTCGACCCAGCGGGCAAGGGACTTCGTACGGGAACGCCTCGCCGCCCTGCTTCCCCAACCGCCCCAGGTCACGGCCGGTGAGGTCGTGGCACACGGACACACGCCGGGCTGGAACGCGAGAATGGTGTAATCCTGATCAAGGAAGTGCACCTGATGGCAGACGTGAGTGCCACCACATCGACCACCGGCAGGTGACGCGCAGATGATTACCACCGAAGAAGGCCGCACTGACCGAATCCGGCGGCGGGTGATCGTGGTCGGTGCGGGGATCTCCGGCCTGACCGCTGGATGGCGGCTGCGGCAGGCCGGGTTCGACGTCACCGTTCTGGAGCGCGACGATCATGTCGGAGGCCGGATGCGGACCATCGACCGGGACGGTTACCGCCTCGACGTCGCGGCGAGCCTCCTGTCCACGTCTTATCACGAGATGTGCGACCTGCTGCGCGATCTGGCGCTCACCAACGACGTCCGGCCGACCTCCGACCTCTTCGCCTTTGTGCAAGGCGACGCGATCCACCGGCTGCGCACTCACGCCAGGCGCGACCTGCTGGCGACGCGACTGTTCGGGCCCCGGACGAAGATCGCCATGGCCAAGATCATGATCGATATGGTCCGGCACCGTCGCGTCCTCGACTGGACCGATCCGTCTCGGGCCGCCGCACTCGACGTCGAGAACATCCCGGCCTACCTGCGGCGGCGCCGCATCCCCACACAGAGCCTGAGCGCATTCATCGAACCGTTCAGCATGGGATTCAACCTGGTGCCGGCCGAGGAACTATCCGTGATCAACCTGTACTTCTACCTGCACGCTATGGCTGGCAAGGGGCTGTTCAATTCGCGACAAGGCATCCAGTTCCTGCCGAACCACCTGGCCGACCAGCTGCGTGTGGAACTCACCGCGCGTGTCACCAGCGTGACCATCGACGGCGACGGCTCCGTCGCCGTCCGCTGGCAACGCGCCGGACAACCGGAACAAGTGGAGCGGGTCGACGGAGCGATCATCGCCGTGCCGGCGCATCACGCCCTGGCGATTTATCCGCAGTTCGACGACGATCAACGCCAGTTCCTCCAGGAACTGCGCTACTCACGCGGAATCACCGTCGCCCTGGGACTGCGCCGTGTCCCGTCCGAAACTGCCGTGTGGTTGAGCATCCCTACCGGTGCCCACCCCGACCTGGTTGGCGTGCTCCTGGAGCACAACAAGGCACCCGGCCGCGCGCCTGCCGGACATGCGCTGCTGTCCACCTATTGGCAGCGTCACTGGCACGAACAGCACTGGGACGCTACCGACGAGGCCATCCAGGACAACGTAGTCAACGCGGTCTCAACGTTCCTGCCGGGCATCGGTGACGACATCGACATGTGCCACATCCAGCGCTGGAACCCCTACGCCCTAGCCTGGCTGCCGGGAAGCTTCGCCGCGCTCCGACGGTTCCTCGCCAGTCTGGACACCCGCGCCCCGGTCCAGTTCGCGGGCGACTACTTCTCCTTCCTCTGCACCAACAGCTGCCTGGCATCCGGTGAACGAGCCGCCCGACAGCTCACCGCAACGCTGGCCTCCCGGATGGGGTGACCGAACATGGAAGCGGAAGTACAGCCACACACTGTGCGAGATGATCTCCACCGGATACCCGGTGGTTCCTCTGCGACGGCGGGGCGTCCGACACGACCGGCTCCGCTTCCCAGACACCAACCCGAAGATCATCCCACTCCGTCACTGACAACGTGATGCGATGAAGGAGCGGGGCCTCCCGCTCCGGCCGGGGTGCGGACGATGCCCGGTTTAGGAAGAGAGATTCCGTTCATGGGTAGGAGGGCCCCTGATGGACCGAGAACAAGCCTACGCCGTGCTGTCCGCCAGCGGGGGGATCGGGAGGTAGTGCGTCCGCGAGCCCGCAGGCCGGCCGGCCCGTCCAGTGCAATGGTGCATGAGCCTCCCCGGCGCGCCGAGGGCCTGGGGCTTCCCAGCCGTCAGTGCCAGGCCCTCGCGGTGCACTCCGCGGGGCGCGAGCGGGTGCGGCGAAGGGGTGATGTGTCGACTGCCCAGCTGGAGTTGGCTCGTTGAGCGGGGCGGTCGACAGGCCAGGAAGGAGACCGGCGCCTGCGAGATCATCGCGGACCGGTGCCGGTCCCGCCGGCCCAAGGCGGCAGCCCAGCGAGACGCATCGATCGCAGGGTCCGTCGCCGCGATCCGTCCATGGCTCCGCCCTGGCTCCCCGAGACACACCGGTAACATCACGCAAACCGTCACCGTGACAGCACCATCGATCCCCTCCCCGGACACACACACCGCGAAGATCATCCCACCCCACCACCGACAACGTGACAGTGCCAATGATCATCCGATTCACCAATCTGGAACCACATCACCGGCGTCACGAGCCTGCCCACCACAGCCTGAACAACGGAGTCCCTCCCGGCCCACACATCCTGACGCATCGTCAACCGATCGCGCCGCCGACAATGTGACAACGCCTCGCCGGTGGTGTTGGTGGCGAAGGCGGTGAGCCGTAGTCCGTCGGCGCCGGTGAAGCGCAACTGAGCTCCGGGGTGGGGCCGTTCCTCGCGGACGATCAGCCGCATTCCATTCGGCCTGCCCTTGAGTGCGTCGCCGTCGAGTTCGGCGGCCCAGGCGCCGTCGCGGATCTCGCCGCCCGGCTCGACGGCAGGCGTCCACGCGGTGGGCGGGACCTTGAGGGCGGCCTCGTGGATGGCGTCGGTGATGGTCATACCGACCGAGTACGACAGTCACCGGCGCCGCTTCGCGAGCCAGGCGGCCAACTCGTGGGTTCCGCCTGCGGAGTCGGTACGCATCAGCGTCTGACGTCCACGCCGGTATTTCTTGTGCAGCTGGGCCAGGGCGAGTTGGGCGGTGGTGATGTGGTCGGCGGCGGTATTGCTGCCTGCGTTGCCCGGCCTGAGCAGGCCAGCCACCGGCTGGGCGCCGCCACCACTTCCGTGATCGACGAACCCCATCAGAGCTTGGTGCCCGTAGGTCTTCTTCCAGGTCGCGGTGGCGTCCTGCTACTCGGAGTGCGTGACGGCGGCCATGACAAGCGGTTTTGATCCACTCTCTGACTCTGGTGCGCAATTCGTGCGTCAGCCTGCGAGTTGGTAGCTGAGCCGGGTGAGGCGGCTGCTGCGGGTACGGTCGAGCGGGTGTCCGCTCCAGTAGGCGTCGAGCCGCACGACGTTGATCGCGGTGGCGGAGAAGGCGTGCTGGAGACGGACCTTGGGCAGGCCGCGGTAGCGGGCTCTGCGCATCCCGGTGACGTCGAGGGCCTGGTTGATGGTGCCTTCCACGCCGGCCCGCAGCCTGTACCGGGCCTTGTAGGCGTCGGTCTGCTGTTCGGCGCGGGCGGCGGCGAGGGTCTCGTGCAGTTCGCGGGGGCGCAGGGTGAGCATCCGGCGGCCCTGGCGGGAGGTGGTGCACCGGTCGCGGAGAGGACAGCTCCCGCAGGTTGTGGCGGCGAAGGTGACCACGATGGCGTCCCTGCGGTGCTGTTGGACGGGGTTCCAATTGCTGCTGGTGCGTCCGGCCGGGCAGCGCGCCTGGCGGGCCTTCCAGTCAATGGAGAACGCGCTCTTGTCGAAGCCCTCGGCGGCCCTGGCCTGCCGGGAGTGGTCGAGCAGGGCGGGGGTCACCATTTCGGTGCCGAGCTTGGCGGCGGCGTGGATGAGGTCGGCGGAGGGGTAGCCGGAGTCGAGGTAGTGCTCGCCGGACGGCAGGCCGTGCTCGCGCAGCCGCTGCTGGATGGGTGCGGTGGCCTGCACGTCGGGGACGGCGGCGTGGGTGGTCATCACATCCGTGATCAGGTTCGGCGGCAGTAGCCCGCCGTCCTCCTCCCCGCGTCCTTCCCTGTCCCTGTCCCTGGCTTCGGCTTCGGCTTCGGCTTCGGCTTCGGGGGGAGTGTGGCAGGACTCGGTCAAATGGACCTTGTAGCCCAGCCAGAACAGTTCCTCGCCCTTGGCCGCCCAGCGCGCATCGGCGTCGTAGGGCGAGGCCAGGCGGATACTGCCGGGCGGGACTCCGTCCGTGTCGGCCTCCCGCTTCCTGACCACCTCCCGCCCCCGGTTGTCGGTGTGGATGTAGTAGGTCTGCACCAGCACCTGCCGCAATAGCTGCACGGCCTCGATCTCGCGGATCCACGGCGGGGTGGCATCGGCCCAGGCCGCCCGGCACAGTGTCAGCGCGTCCTGCCCGAACACCTGGGCGAGCCGTTCACGCTTGGTCTTGGACGTGGGCATCGTCCAGCCGTTGATCCGCTCCCCGTAGCGGTGCGCGAACTCGGCGATGTCGACTGCCTCGGCGAGCCAGGCGGGGGTGGCCACCGCCAGTGCCTCCAGGGCCGCCCGCACGCTCTGGCCGGCCAGCTCGGTGCGGTTCAGGTCCCGGACCGCGCTGATGACGTGGGTGGCGTCGGTGCGCTGCCTGCCGCCGGCGGCCACCAGCCCGGCCTCCTTGCAGTGCTCCAGCAGCCGGTCGAAAACCGTGCGCTCCAGGCCGTGCTCGGCCAGCCTCGTCCGGAACCGGGGCAGCACGCTGTGGTCGAAGCCGGTGTCCGCCAGCTCCATCCCGAGGGCGTATTTCCAGTCGATCGCGCGTATCGCCATCGCCGCCGCCTGCCGGTCGGTGAGGTTCTCGGCGAACTGCAGCACCGTAACCAGCGACAAGGCGCCCGGCGAGAGGCCCGGCGCCCCGCGCACCCCGAACGCCTCGGCGAACGGCTCGTCGGCGAAGACTTCCGCGAGCCGGTCGCGGACCCGTATCGCCAGGGTGCCCTTGGGGAACGCGGCGCGGGCCACCGCCGCGGTCTGCTCGGGAACCGGTGGCAGGCCCTTGGGCCGCATCGACATCTACATCACCCCCGCGGCCGCACGACGGGAAAGGCGACCGCTCAGGCGATCATCGCGTACTCAGCCGACCCCGCGTCAGGAATTGCGCACCAGAGTCCTCTCTGTGGAGCGGTGACTGGGCGTCACGGGTGCCTGGAAGGATGGGCGTTCGTGTGACTGCAGCATGTTCTGGGCCGCCTTCTCCCACCTGTCGACGGTGGACCTTGGTGGTCAGTCCGCCTCGGGATCGGCCGAGGGCGTGATCGTCCGGTTCGTCCGGCTGGTGCCGCCCCCCTTTTCGGCCGGTGGCGGCGGGGTGCTGATGGGCGCGGACGATGGTGGAGTCGATCTGGACGAGCCAGTCGATGCCGTCGGCTGCGTCCGCGTGGGCCTGGATGGTCTGCAGGGCTCGGGTGAACACGCCGTCCAGGGCGTAGCGGCGGAAGCGGGTGTAGACCGTCTTCCACGGTCCGTAGCGTTCCGGCAGGTCGCGCCACGAGATCCCGGTTCGGATCTTGTAGACCATCGCGTTGATGACGTGCCGGTCCTCCACGCGAGGCCGGCCTGTGGCAGCCCGCGGTATCAACGGAGCGAGTAACTCCCACTCCTGATCGGTGAGTTCATGACGACGTATCACTCCACCATGATCCACCAGCCGATGATTGGACAGACCCGTAGCGTGTCGCTGCTTAGCTATGGTGTTTCTGGCTGGGATGTTCGTGACGACAGGGTCTTTCCTCCTTGCCGGACAGGGTTGTTGTCATGGGTTCGCAGAAGAAGTATCCGGTCAGGTTGACTGCGCGGGATCGCGAGGAGCTGGTCCGGGTGACCACGACGGGTGTGCGCAGAGCCTCGATGATCATGCGTGCGCGGGTGTTGCTCGCGCTGGACACCTCGGTGGGTGAGGTGGACTCCAAGGAGGTGATCGCGACCCGGCTCGGTGTCTCCGGTGAGACATTGCGGCTGGTCGCCAAGCGCTTCACCGAGACCGGTGGCGATGTTCACGCCACGATCGCACGGAAGAAACGCGACCTGCCGCCGGTGCCCTCGCCGGTGACCGGCGAGGTCGAAGCCCGACTGATCGCGATGGCATGCTCCCTGAGCCCCCGGGCCATGCGCGGTGGTCCTTGCGGCTACTGGAGAAGCACGTGGCACTCGTCGACGACATCCCTGATCTGGACCACTCCACCATCGGCCGGGTCTTAAAAAAACGGAACTGCGTCCTCACCTGAAGAAGTGCTGGACCATCCCGCCCCGAGCGAACGCCGAGTTCGCGGCGCGCATGGAGGACGTACTGGCCGTCCATGCCCGGCCCTATGACCCGGCACGTCCGGTGGTGTGCATGGACGAGAAGCCCTACCAGCTCCTCACCCATGTCCGCGACCCCCACGGGCCCGGCCCGGCCGCGACGCGTGCCAGGACAGCGAGTACATCCGCTGCGGCACCTGCTCCGTCTTCGTATGGACCGAACCCTTACGCGGATGGCGTCGCACGCAGGCACTGTCCCGGCGGACCCGGATCGACTGGGCCGGCCAGGTCAAGCAGCTACTGACCGTGGACCACCCCGACGCCGCGACCGTGGTGCTGGTGATGGACAACCTCAACACCCACACCATCGCCTCCCTGTACGAGGCATTCGAACCAGAAGAGGCCTTCGCCCCGGCCCAGCGCCTCGAGATCCACCACACACCCAAACACGGCTCCTGGCTCAACATCGCCGAGATCGAACTCTCCGCGCTGACCCGGCAATGCCTCGACCGCCGGATCGGCGACCTCGACACACTCAACACCGAACTCTCGGCCTGGCAGAACGCCACCAACACCGACCAACGCCAAGTGAACTGGCAGTTCACCACCCATGACGCACGCATCAAACTGCGCCACCTTTATCCCAAGAATTAGCCACGACAGTCTACTAGTGGTGGGTCGGTGGCCTGGTCGAGGAAGGTCACGGTGCCGTCGGGATGGAGCAGGGCGGGTGGGGGGTGGCCGGCGCTGCTGTAGGCGATGGTGTGGTGGTCCCAGTCGATGAAGGCCGTCACTGCGGTTGTCGACTCTGCGCCTGTGACGAAGCGGGCAACGCCCAGCGCATCACCTATTGGCTCGCCCCCGACCGTCGTGTCGTTCCGCTCACCGTCTTCCGCAAGACGAAGATGCGCGAGACCGCGGAGGTGGCCCGCGCTCACGCCGCCCAGGCCGCATGCGAGGCCAGCCATGCGCCGGCCACCGAACACGACCTTTACAGCCCGATGGAGGAACTGCCATGAAACACGCCGAGTGGAAGACCCGCCGCCACCGCAAGCTCCTCGGCGCAGCAGTGGATGAGAACACCCAGTACGACCGCCTGTACGAGGAGGCCGAACTGGCCCATGACCTTGGTCAGCTGGTCTACGACCGGCGCGCAGCCCTGGGCCTCCAGGCCGCCTACTTCGTGGCCGAGCTGACCGGCCTGAACACCCGGGAGGGCTGGCCCGACGGCACCCGGCTGATCGTCCGGCGGGTCAAGCCGTCGGGCCGGCAGATCAAGAAACTTACCGGCTTCGAGCGCAAGACCGGCTGGCGCTACAGCATCACCGCGACGAACATCGGCCGGATGTGGGGCATCGCCGGCTCCCACCAGCCTCAATTCCTCGACGTCCTCCACCGTGATCACGCTGAAGTGGAGGACCGGGTGCGGACGAACAAGGCGATGGGCCTGCACAATCTCCCATCCAAGTCCTGGGATGTGAACCGCGGCTGGATGCTCGCCGCGAACCTGGCCGCCGACCTCGACGCCTGGCTGAGGCTCCTGGGCCTGCACGACGTCGACGACCTGGCCGACGCCGAGATCGACACCATGCGCTTTCGCCTCTACCACCTGCCCGCCCGCCTCACGAAACACGCCCGCTGCCGCTGGCTCCGCATCGACTCCACCTGGCCCTGGGCCAAGGCGTTCACCGTCTGCCGGCAGCGACTCACTGGACTTCCGGCCCTCACCTGACGGACCGGCTCCGTCCCGACGAAGACCAGAACGGAGGAGACCCCCACCACCCCGGGCCCGTGGAACCGCGGAGCCGCAGCGTCACGCGACGGCCCACCCCCGACCGGCAGGGGACATTTCAGGCGAACCGCCGAGCCACTCAGCGACCAAACCCCGCTGACGGATCGAGGTCAAACACGGCAGCTGTAGTTCCAGCGTCTGGGCTGGTCAGTGTCTTGTCGGGGGTGCGTGCGGGCATGAGGACGGCCACCGCGATCATGAACGTTTGTGACGACGTATCAAGACACGGTGGCCGCGGAGGCCACGATAGCGGAGCAGACGTGGGGCGAGACATTCGGGAGGGTCATGGCAACCGTCGCGGGCTGTTTCACACGGCGTGAAACGCGGGCGACAGCCGCCGAGTTGGTCGCCGGACTGTTGCTGGAGGTGGACACGCGGAACTGCTGGACGCTCGGGCAGGCGTTGGGACATCCGGGCCCTCACCGGCTGCAGCACCTGTTGTCCCGTGCCCGGTTCGATCACGATCGGGCGGGGAAGGAGATCGTCCGCCTGGTGGCCGGTGAACTCGCCGGGCAGGACGTGGTGTTGGTGGTGGACGAGACGGGCGATGCGAAGTCCTCGACGGAGTGTGTGGGAGCCGGACGGCAGTACTCGGGTGCGATCGGCGGTGTCGGTCTGTGTCAGGTGGCGGTGCATCTGGCGGCGGTCTCCGCGACCACGAAGGTGATCATCGACCGGGCCCTGTATCTCCCGGCGGACTGGGCCGCGGACGAGGAACGCCGCGAGGTCGCCGGGGTGCCGGAGGAGGTCGGGTTCGCGACGAAGCCGCAGCAGGCGCTGTCCATGGTCACCGGCGCACTCGCCACGGGGATCGAGGCACGCTGGTTCGCGGGCGACGAGGTGTACTGCGGGCGTGAACTGCGCCGGGGCATACGCTCACTGGGTCTGGGCTACACGGTCGGCATCGCCGCTACGTACCAGGTCACCGACGGGGGCGGCCGCCGGTGGGAGGCCCGCAAACTGATCAACAAGGTGCGTCCCGAGCAGTGGATGCGCCGGCAGACCGGACACGGCACCAAGGGCACCCGCGAGTACGACTGGGCCTGGCTCGACGTCCGCCCCGACGACACTCCCGACGAGAACGAGAACGAGAACGAGAACGAGAACGCGGCCGGGGCGGGGACGAGCGTGCTGGTCGCGCGGCGGCACCGCTACACCGGCGAGGTGTCCTACTTCCGCTGCTGGGCACCCGGCGACGTCGCCCTCGCCACACTGATGGAAGTGATCTCGCGCAGGTGGCGGATCGAGGAAACGTTCCAGCTCACAAAGGGCTTCACCGGGCTCGACCAGGGTCAGGTGACCTGCTGGAACTCCTGGATGCGCTGGTCACTGTTCTCCCTGTTCGCCGCCGTCGTCCTCGCTCTCACGGCCGCAGCCATCCATGAGGGCTCCGAGCGGCAACCCGGACTCGTCCCGCCGACCTGTCCCGAGCTCATCCGTCTCCTGCGGGCCATCGTGCTGCCCCCAGCCGCCCGCGACCGTGATCATGTCCTGCGCTGGATCGCCTGGAGGCGCCGTCACCAAGCCGTCGCAACCGCCTGCCACCAGCAACGACACCGCTGCCACGACCAGCCGTGATCAAGAACTACAGCTGCCGTGTCAAACGCTACGTCGCACGAGAGATCTACCGACTCATCGTCCCAGCAGCACCTCAGCCAATAGCACTGACACCGCCGGAGCCGTCGCTTGACATCCATAGGGGCATCAGCACCTCTCACCTCACTTCCGGCCCGGACGGTATTTCATGGCAGCCGACCGGTGCCGCCTCGAAATGACCATCCGCTTCACCATCTGGAACCACATCACCAGCACCACCGGCATGTCCGCCACCGGGCTGAACACAGACCACCGCCAGCCTCGCAATGCCCTCAGTCAGCACGCCCCGAACGTGACAACGCCCCCGGCGCGCACGTGAACGATCAAGGCAGGATCTTTTCATGGCCGCCAACGTGGCAGCACCCGCCTGACGCTGCTTCCTGAAGGGAAACCCACTGCAGATTTCTGTGTACCAGTGCGTCGATGGCTTGTACCGCTGCATGCATCGCGCGGAACGTGGTGAAACAGGGAACGGAACGACTGGCAGCCGCCGCGCGGATCTCATCGACCCTGCGACTATTTGAAATATTAAGGACCAGGTCAATCTCCCCTTCACGGACCAGATCGACGACGGTTCGCCCGCTCTTGGGATGCTCTCCATTGTTTTGCTTAAGCACGATCGTCGCCGAGATGCCATTGCGCCACAATATCTCGACGGTGTCACTGGGGGCTATGATCTCGAAGCCCAGACGGGCCAGGGCTCGGGTAGGGAGAACCAATCTGCGCTTGTCACAGCAGGCAACTGAAACGAACACCCTGCCGCTCGTCGGCAACGCGCAGTACGCGCTCGCCTGTGCCTTAGCATAGGCACTACCGATGGTAGAGCTAATTCCCATGACTTGGCCAGTGGAACTCATCTTATGGGGCATGTGCAGTTCGCGTATGTTAAGGTCGCCGCGAAAGCGCAACCACGGCATGATGGGCTGCAGGATTGCGGTGAGGTCTTTCAATGCGAATCTGCCTCCGTCTCTATCAGGCAGGATTCCGTCCTTCCGTAGTTCGGTGATAGTCGCCCCAAGGGAGATCCGGGCGGCCGCCTTGGCCAGGGGTATGCCGGTGGCCTTCGAGGAGAATGGGATGGTATTCGAGGCGTACGGGTAAGCCTTCAGGACGTATAGGTCGCGGGTTAGTGCGAACCGAACGTTGATCAGGCCGCGCACCCCGACGCTGCGCGCGATGCCCTCGGTGGCCGCGCGCAGGCGGTTCATGTCGTAGCCGCCCAGCGTGATCGGGGGCAGCGCGCAGGCGCTGTCGCTGCTGTGGATGCCGGCCTCCTCGATGTGCTCCATGACGCCGCCGAGGTAGAGTTCCTCGCCGTCGAAGAGGGCGTCAACAGTCAGTTTGATCGCGTTGTCCAGGAACTGGTCGACGAACACCGGATGTCGCGGGCTGACTTCCTTTGACTCAGCAATGAATGCGCTCAGGTGGGTCTCGTCGTAGACGATCTCCATGCCGCGGCCGCCCAGCGCGTACGAGGGGCGGGCCAGCACCGGGTAGCCGATCTCGTCGGCGATCGCCTTGGCCTCTTCGAAGGAAGACGCCGTGCCGAGCTTGGGCGCGGGCAGACCGGCGTCGGCCAACACCCGGCTGAACGCGCCGCGCTCCTTAGCGAGGTGGATCGCCTCGGGTGAGGTGCCGACGATCGGCACGCCGTTGTCCTTGAGTGCCTGGGCGAGACCCAGCGAGGTCTGGCCGCCCAGCTGGACCAGCACGCCCGCGACCGGACCGGCCTGCTGCTCGGCGTGGACGATCTCCAGCACATCCTCGAGTGTCAGCGGCTCGAAGTACAGCCGGTCGGAGGTGTCGTAGTCGGTGGAGACGGTCTCAGGGTTGCAGTTGACCATCACCGTCTCGTACCCGGCGTCGCTCAGCGCGAAGGAGGCGTGCACGCAGGAGTAGTCGAACTCGATGCCCTGGCCGATGCGGTTGGGCCCGGAGCCCAGGATGATGACAGCGGGCTTCTCGCGGGGGGCGACCTCCGTCTCCTCGTCGTAGGAGGAGTAGAAGTACGGCGTCTGCGCGGCGAACTCGGCGGCGCAGGTGTCGACCGTCTTGTAGACCGGGCGGACGCCCAGGGCATGGCGCACCTCGCGCACGACGTCCTCGCGCAGGCCGCGGATCTCGCCGATCTGCTGGTCGGAGAAGCCGTGCCGCTTGGCGTGGCGCAGCAGGCCCGGGGCGAGTTTCTCGGCCTCGGCGATCTCCTCGGCGATCTCCTTGATCAGGAAGAGCTGGTCGACGAACCACGGGTCGATCTTCGTGGACTCGAAGACCTCGTCGGCCGTGGCGCCGGCGCGGATCGCGTCCATGACGGTGTTGATGCGGCCGTCGGTCGGGCGCACGGCCTTGGCGAGCAGCTTCGCCTTGTCGCCCACCGGGGAGACGAAGTCGAGCTGGCTGCCCTTCTTCTCCAGCGAGCGCAGCGCCTTCTGGAAGGCCTCGGTGAAGTTGCGGCCGATGGCCATGGCCTCGCCGACCGACTTCATGGTGGTGGTCAGCGTGGAGTCGGCCTGCGGGAACTTCTCGAAGGCGAAGCGCGGGGCCTTCACGACCACGTAGTCGAGGGTCGGCTCGAAGGAGGCCGGGGTCTCCTTCGTGATGTCGTTCGGGATCTCGTCGAGCGTGTAGCCGACGGCCAGCTTGGCCGCGATCTTGGCGATCGGGAAGCCGGTCGCCTTGGAGGCGAGAGCCGATGAACGCGACACACGCGGGTTCATCTCGATGACGATGACCCGGCCGTCCTCCGGGTTCACCGCGAACTGGATGTTGCAGCCGCCGGTGTCGACGCCGACCTCGCGGATGACCGCGATGCCGATGTCGCGCAGGGTCTGGTACTCGCGGTCGGTCAGCGTCATCGCGGGCGCGACGGTGATCGAGTCACCGGTGTGCACGCCCATCGGGTCGAAGTTCTCGATGGAGCAGACGACCACGACGTTGTCGTGCTTGTCGCGCATCAGCTCCAGCTCGTACTCCTTCCAGCCGAGGATGGACTCCTCCAGGAGCACCTCGGTGGTGGGAGAGAGGGTCAGGCCCTGGCCGGCGATGCGGCGCAGCTCCTCCTCGTCGTGGGCGAAGCCGGAGCCGGCGCCGCCCATGGTGAAGGACGGGCGCACGACGACCGGGTAGCCGCCGAGCGTGTCGACGCCCGCGAGGACGTCGTCCATGGAGTGGCAGATGACCGAGCGGGCGGACTCGCCGTGCCCGATCTTGGCGCGGACGGCCTCGACGACGTCCTTGAAGAGGTCGCGGTCCTCGCCCTTGTTGATGGCCTCGACGTTGGCGCCGATCAGCTCGACGCCGTACTTCTCCAGGGTCCCCGCCTGGTGCAGCGAGATCGCCGTGTTGAGGGCCGTCTGGCCGCCCAGGGTGGGCAGCAGCGTGTCCGGCCGCTCCTTGGCGATGATCTTCTCGACGAACTCGGGGGTGATCGGCTCGACGTAGGTGGCGTCGGCGATCTCCGGGTCGGTCATGATCGTCGCCGGGTTGGAGTTGACGAGGATGACCCGCAGGCCCTCGGCGCGCAGGATGCGGCACGCCTGGGTGCCGGAGTAGTCGAACTCGGCGGCCTGGCCGATGACGATCGGGCCGGAGACGATGACCAGGACGGACTGGATATCGGTGCGCTTAGGCACGCTGGCCCTCCGAGGATGACGATGGTTCCAAGCACTGCTTGCGATGGATGCCACGTTCCGGCGCGTCGCTCGCCCTCACTCTTCCGCTGCAATGCATCACCAAGGCCGCCTGCTGTGACGAACGCGATTGGCGCGCGGCAACGCGCCGGGCCCAGATCGTAGGTATGCATGCGCGCCGCATGTAAGTGGACGGCTGTGGCCGGTCAGTGCATTGGTGTTGCTCTCACCGTCAGCGTGATTCTTTTCGTTCGGGTTGCACGATGGATTAGATGTCACTCCTCCTAAAAAGAGTCCCTTCTGACCAGACGTAATTGATTCGCCCCCATTCGGTCGCGGTAGCAGCATCGGGAAAGAATCCTCGTCCATTCAGGTTCGCACTTGTATTGCACAGTACTGGAATCCCACTGAGGCGCTCGTATTCTGACAACAGCTTGCTGATCGGAGTCCCGTCAGAGGGGTCTACTGTCTGGAGTCGAGCGGTGCCGTCCAAATGTGCGACGGCTGGAATTCTCTGCTCCCATTCAGGCCTGATGTGATGCTCGAAGAGCATGTAAGGGTCAGGCGTCCCCGGGGAAAAGACTTCAGGGGCGTGAGAGGAGAGACAGATTGGCGCCACCGGACGATAGCCTGCCCGTCCTTTCGCCGCATTCAGCCGATCCTTCATCCGGACATCTGTTGCAGGGGCAAGTATGCTCCGTCCACCCAGAGCTCTCGGACCAATCTCAGCTCGACCGGATAGAAATACGACCGGCTCACCAGTAACGACAAGCAACTCTGCAAGCTGTCTTTCGTCGCACGCCTCTGAACACCATCCCTCCGGGATCGATCCCACGGTCAAGCGGGGGCCGCTATAAACATTCCAGTTGAGGCGAGAATTACGAGCCTTTGAGAACATCTCACAGCAAGCAGCACCGATAGCCGCTCCCGAGTCGTTTGGAAATGGAGGCGCCCACACTTCAGAGAATAGACCGGAAGCGCGCAACTTAGTATTCCATTTGATATTTAGAGCGCAGCCACCCGCGAGGGCGAGGTTCGGGTACGAGCCGCTATAGTACTTCTGCACCACCGCAGTCACTTGCTCAAGTATCAAATTTCCGATATACGCTTGAAGAGTTGCAATTATGTCTGCGCTAGACATTCCCGGGAATAGAGCGTCTTGGTCCGCAGCTACTTTTCCGCCAAGCATCATGGCTTGACCGGCGAGCTCAATTGCGTCGTTCGACTGAGTGAGTTGCGAGAGAAGTTCGCGAAGGACTGGGAATGCAGACTCCTCAACCGTTCCAAGAGCAGCGTACGCCATAGCCTTTCCAGCAACTGAAAGTATCTGCATCTGCAGCTCGGCCTGGGTGTTGGCGTTTACGTCCTCCAGCGCGCTCGCGGCGCCCTCGATTCGAAAGGGATCAAAGTTGCAGCAGATGGCCGAGAACAGATGCCCTGAGAAGGGAAGGATTGTTGCGACTTGCCGGAGCCCTGGAGGATTGGCAGTTGCATGGTAGAGTCGGCTAGTGGTGCCACCGTCCCACGTCAATACGAGCGAGTCCTCCCCTCGCGCGGCGAAGGGGCTAGCGCAGTACGACGCGAGCACGTGGCCGGTCGAGTGATGGTAGCTGGAATACCCGATGCTGTGCGACGAGAAGTTGTGCTCCGTAAAATCGATGGATCTGGTGGGGTCACCGCGGTTTTCCGTCCTCCTTCCCAGCATCTCTTCGGCATAAGACGCCACCGGAAGACGAAGTTCTCGAGCACCGTCTCGCGCAGGTACCTCGGTACGTCCCGTTATGGGGTCGACGAGCCATCCGTCGACTACGAATCTGTCAATTGCGGCGAGGTCGACGCCTTCGCCGGACAAGATTCTCTCAACTCGCGCCAGATTGTCGATGGGGCTATAGCGGGGTAGGTTTTCTAGCTTTTCCATCTCGATACTAAATATGAGCCGGTTCCCGTCAATGACGGCAATTCCGCCATCGTGTGTCATCTTCAGTCCGCAAATTAGCATAGTCCCTGACCTTCCGCGCGGTATGGGGGTTTTGAGTAGAGCGTTGGATACACGTAGCCACGCCGAGAGGCGAGCCGGACATGGCGACGTGGCGGTGTGGTTGACAAGGGCTGGGTATGGTGTCGGCCGATGCGTGGCCAGAGGCGGCCGAGTCGCCCACTGGGCTACGACACCTCAAACCGGCGGTTCGGCGTTCCACCAATATCAGAGTCCCTCTCGGCTGTGGCGGAATCGCCCGCGCTGACCGTTCAATGCATTGTTGTCAGTCTTACCGTTGAATGGCTCGCCGTTCCCTCCGTTTCGGGCAGCCCTCTGGGCAGGCGGGCCTTCCCGATGCCGTGCGTCGGCGTCGGCGGCCGCCACAGGTACTTCTGCTTCCCGCCGGCCTTGATGAAGACCTCGTCGGGGCACTTGTCACCGGGCTGCGGGCGCCGTCGGCGCAGGGCGTTGGCGTAGGCCTGCCCGAGCTTCAGGCACCAGCGGCAGACGGTCTCGTGGGAGACGATGACGCCGCGCTCCAGGATGAGCGGCTCTACCTCGGTAGCTGAGGGGAAGCGGAAGTACCGCCACACGCAGTGCGAGATGACCTCGACCGGGTAGCTGTGCTTCTTGTACGAGGGCCCGCGTCCGACACGACCGGGTCCCCCTCCTCAGACGCCGACCCGGCGAGCATTCCACCCCACCCCCAGGGCTTCGGCGTAGTCGCGTGACGTCCGGTTCGTGATGTTCTGCCGGCTTGCCGGTGCCCCGGAACGTGACAGGCACGGCTTCCAGGATCATGGAGTTCTCTACGCCCCGTGATCCGAGTGGAAGACCGTGCCTGCCGACGCATCTTCGCTGATCCCCTCTGCCCTTGACCAGCTCCGTGAGCAGCCCGAGGCCGTATCCGCCGAGGTCCCGCGTCTGCTGGAGCAGCTGGCCGGGTACCCCGGCCCGCGAGACCCGCGCGGCGTACGGCACGCTCTGGTCGCCGTCCTCGCGCTGACCGCGTGCGCGGTTCTGGCGGGGGCGACCTCTGTGCCGGCAGTCAGCGAGTGGATCGCCGACGCCCCGCCGCACATCCTTCAACGCCTCGGCATACGCCTCGGCCCGCTGTTTCCGAAGCGGTTGCTGCCTGCGGAAACGACGGTCCGGCGGCTACTGGCCCGCATCGACGGCGACGCGCTGGACCGGGCGGTCGGACGCCGGCTCGCCGACCGACGCCCGAAGGCGACCGGGCTGCGCGGCCAAGGCGAAGGGCCGCAAGATCCACCTGCTCGCCGCACTGGAGCACACCACCGGCCTGGTCCTGGCCCAGCTGGACGTCGGCGAGAAGACGAACGAGATCACCTGCTTCCAGCCGCTGCTGGACACCGTCGCCGACCTGGCAGGAACCGTCGTCACCAACGACGCGATGCATACCCAGCGCGAGCACGCCGACTACCTCCTCAGCCGGGACGCCCACTACATCGTGATCGTCAAGGGGAACCAGAAGAAGCTGTGCTGACAGCTCAAGTCACTTCCCTGGAAGGCCATCCCGCTCCAGGGACGCACCCGGGGCATCGGCCACGGCCGCTCGGAGATCCGCCGGATCAAGGCCGCCACCGTCAACAGCCTCCTCTTCCCCGGAGCCCGCCAGGCCGTCCAGATCAAGCGCCGGCGCACCGACCTCAAGACCGGCAAGACCGCCGTCAAGACGGTCTACGCCGTCACCAGCCTGACCGCCGAGCAGGCCACCGCGTGCCAGCTCGCCGAACTCGTCCGCGACCACTGGAAGATCGAGGCCCTGCACCATGTCCGCGACACCACCTTCGCCGAGGACGCCTCCCAGCTACGGACCGGCAGCCGGTGGACGTACTTCTTCACGACGCTCTCGCCACCGGTGTAACCGCGCGCACGTATTTCCTCGAACAGACGGCGGGCGATGGTGCATCCCTCGGCCCACCGCTGGTGGAGGTGGGGCTTGTAGGGGTCGAGGATGCTGGTGCGGCCGGTCCACTGGCCGACCAGAAGCTCGTCCAGGCTCGCCGAGTAGGCGAGGCGACGAACGGTGTTGCGGGCCAGTCCGAGGTCTCGGCCGATCGCTCGCAGCCCAACTCCCTTGCAGAGGAGGGCATGGACGGCCGCGTGCTGTTCCCGGATTCGGTCGCACAGGCGGCCTGCTGTCCGCGGCCCCGGCGCGGCGTGCGGTTCGAGTTCCATCGTCTTCATGGCCGCACTGATGGGTGTGGCGGCGGAGTCGTGCGGTTGACGGAGAAGAGCGCGGTGCTGGACGACGGTCTTCTCGACGGCCTCGGCAAGGTTGGACCAGATGTGCCAGCGATCCGCGACATGGACCGCTTCGGGGGCGCCGATCCGCCCGGCCTCGGCAAAAGCGGTCGAGCGGTCTCTGCAGATCACTTCGACACCAGGGTGATCGGTGAGCCACCGGGCCACCGTCGTCGTGGTCCGGTCCGGCAGCAGGTCGATGGGCTGACGGGTCTCGATGTCGATCAGGATCGTGCCGTAGTTGTGCCCCTTGCGCAGCGCGAACTCGTCTACTCCCAAGACGCGCGGTGTGGTTGGTTTGGGCTCTGGCAGGCGGCGGATCAGCCGCAGCAGCGTCGACTTGCTCACCTGGGTCGTCAGGACCTCGGAGAACCGGGCTCCGGCCCGACCAGCCAGCATCACCGCGAGGCGTTCAAGTACCTTCTGCAGACCCGCACTTCGCCCCAGTGCCGGAAGCCCGAGTTCGACAGTTGGTGGGCATACGCGGTACCCCGAGTTGCTGACCTGCGCCGACGCCGCCGATCTCGCATGCCCACATGAGGGTGGCGGGGCGGGTTTCTCAACAGCGAATCACAGGACGCGATGTGACGATTTGTCAATAACCCGGACGAACCGTCAGATCCTGTCGATCCGGATGGGGAATCTGGAAGAGCAAACTGCACTCGATCCCCCAGGTCACAGCCTGAGGAAGGGCTCGTAGGCACACGTCTGCCTGGCGTATCCCAGCAGGTCGCGGGACCACAGGGCTCTCGCGTGCCCATCGACTGCGGAACTCGGGGGAAGGTGAGCCCGTCGACCTGCTCGGCGAAGGTTGCCTGTCGGCAGGCACGTTCACGGCAACGGAACCGCCGCACCTGTAACTCGATCAGCACCCGACGGCTGCCGACCGCACTGTCGGCGAGCCGGCGTACGTACCGGCTGTGAATCCGGGACGACAGGGTCCCGCATGCCGGACACGCGGCCTGCTCCGCGCCTGTCCGGGCCCGGACGGTCACCAACTCGCCTTCGGACACGGCGTTTTCTACCTCGACACCCTCGATCTGGTGGAACCACAGGTCCTGGATGAGTACATCACTCACGGCCGTTCATGATCGCGGTTTCGGTGACCCTCCGTGGCCCTGGCACTGAAAGTGATCCAGAACCAGCGTTCGGCCGTCGTCGAGACGCCGTCCCAGCCGGACGAGCAGGAGCTGCTGGACGTGTTCCTCGCTTCCTCTCCCGCTGTAGCTCCATCCACCGTGCTGGGTGGCCGCCCGGAAGACCCCCTGGCTGCGACGCGCGGCATGCGGCCGTATCCGGATTGCGTGGGGCAGTGACGACTCTGGGCCATGCGGGTCATGGCAACTGCTTGGTCTGCAAAGCAGCGTGGCTCCCGACGGTGTCCCCGGAAATGACCTACGTGCCGATCATGAAGCACGGTGCTGTCACGTTGTCAGTTGGCCTGGGATGATCTTCGGGGTTGTCCGTCTGGGGAGAGGGGCTGGTCGTGCCGGATGTGGTGACGTCGTACAAGAAGCACCGCTACCCGGTGGAGGTGATCTCCTTGCATGCTCGTCGGACCTGTCATGAGATCGTCCTGGTGGTACTGACCGCCTCAATGGCCATGGGATCGAGGTCGAACAGTTCGCGCAGCGCCGCCGCATAGGAGGCGCCGCCGGGTTCCCCGGCCAGCTGCTTGATGCGAACGGTGGGCTGGTGGAGCAGCTTGTTCACCACGCGGCGGACGGTCTGCTGGATCTCCGCCCTGGTGTGGTCCTCCAGCCCGGGGAGGCGAGCGTCCAGGCGCTCGAGCTCGGCATTGACCAGCGCGGAGGCCATCGCCCTGAGGGCGATGACGCTGGGGGTGGTCGCCGCCGCACGCTGGGCCGCGCCGAAGGCGTCGACCTCCTCGGCGACGATGCGGCGGACCGCGTCAATGTCGAGGGCGCCGGAGTCGGCGTCCTGGGCCGCGGTGGCAAGCGACTCCAGGTACACCACGTGGACGCCGGCCAGCGTGTGCGCGGCGGTGTCCACGTCGCGGGGCATGGCCAGGTCGAGCAGGGCGAGCGGCGCGGCGACGGCGCTGCGCTTCTGCGCGGCGGCTTCGATCGCGTCGGCGGTCAGCACGATTCCAGCCGCCCCGGTACAGGAGATGACCAGGTCGGTTTCGACCAGCGCGGTCCCGAGCTCGGTGAACGGCACGGCGGTGCCGCCCAGCTGCGCCGCGACACGCTCGGCCTTGGCCAGGGTCCGGTTGGCGACGACCAGCTCGCCGACGCCCTCGCCGTGCAGGGTGGCCGCAGCCAGCGAGCTCATCGACCCGGCGCCGACGACCAGCGCGCGCTTGCCCGCGATCGGGCCGCAGACCTCGGCGATCTGCTGCAGGCCGAAGATGACCAGGGTCTGCCCGGCCTTGTCGATCCCGGTCTCGCTGTGGGCGCGCTTTCCGACCCGCAGCGCCTGCTGGAACAGCTCGTTCAGCGAGCGGCCAGCGGTGTGCTGGTCCTGCGCGGTGTTGAGGGCGTCGCGCAGTTGGCCGAGGATCTGCCCCTCGCCGACGACCATCGAGTGCAGACCGCAGGCCACCGAGAAGAGGTGGTGGACGGCCCGGTCTTCGTAGTGCACGTAGAGGTGCGGGGTCAGTTCGTCCAGGCCGACGCCGGAGTGCTCGGCGAGCAGGGTGGACAGGATCTCCACACCCGCGTGACAGTTGTCCACCTCCGCGTAGAGCTCGATCCGGTTGCAGGTGTTGACCAGTGTGGACTCGGCGACCGGCGCGGAGGCCGAGGCGTGCAGTAGCCGGGACGGCTGATGCCCCGTTAGGGCGGCGCGCTCCAGCAGACCGGCTGGCGCGCTGCGGTGGCTCAGGCCAACGACAAGCAGGCTCATCCTCCCGGCCTCCTCGAACTTCTGCCGCGCGGTGCCGAGACGTCGACCGACCGACACGGAGGGAATAGGAACCACCGCCTCCTCCCGCCGGGTCGTGCGGGCACAACGCCAATACTGATAAAGTCCTCGCCCACCGTGTGCTGGGCGAGGAGCGGCAGTGCCCCGGGCTGATCCGACAGGTCAGCCTCAGACCGGGAAGCCGACCCCCGTCAGCTCCTGCGACACCGTCCAGAGTCGCTGCTGTGCGGCGGTGTCGTAGGAGACTGGGGTCGACCGGACCAGCTGGGGCGCGCCGCGCGTCTGTTGGAAGCCCCTCGGACCGTAGTACTGGCCGCCCTGCGCCTGGGCATCCGTCGCCGCACGCAAGCTTGGCAGCGCACCCTGCTCGGCGGGCTGCGCCAGCAGCGGCTCAACCAGGACCCGGCTGGCCCGCTGCATCCAGGCGGGCAGATGCCGGGTCAGCTCGGTGCTGGAGCAGCCGGGGTGGGCCGCGACCGCGACCGTCCGGGCCTCGGCGGCGGCGAGCCGGCGCTGCAACTCATAAACAAAAAGCAGGTTGGCCAGCTTGGACTGGCCGTAAGCGCCGATCCGGCTGTAGCGACGCTCGGACTGCAGGTCGTCGAAGTTCATGCCGCCGCGCGCGAACCGGTGGACTAGGCTGGCGACGACCACGACGCGCGAGCCAGGCACCTCCAGCAGCCGGTCCAGCACCAGGCCGGTGAAGGCGAAGTGGCCCAGGTGGTTGGTGCCGAGCTGGAGTTCGAAGCCGTCGGCGGTCTTCCCGTAGGCGGGGAACATCACACCGGCGTTGTTGAACAGCAGGTCGACGCGGTCGAAGCGCTCGCGCAGCTCCGCGGCGGCAGCGCGCACCGAGTCCAGCGAGGCGAGGTCGAGCGCGAGCAGCTCCGCCGTGCCGCCCTGTTTGCCTACCACCCCGGCGGCTGCCGCGGCGCGCTTCGGGTCGCGGCAGGCGAGCACCACGGTGGCGCCGCGGGCGGCCAGCACCTTGGCTGTCTCCAGGCCGAGCCCGCTGTTGGCGCCGGTGACGACGGCCACCCGCCCGTTCTGAGTGGGGACGTCGGCCGCGCTCCAGGCCATCGCGGGCTCTCCGGATTCCACCAGAGAAGTCGCGTACGGCGCGGTTGGACTAGTCATACCGCCCTCATTCTGATCCACCTCAGAGTTTGTCTTCAAATGCATCAGCCTATGTATCCCGTGATGACCAGGGGTTGCAGGAGAAGTGCCGAACACCACCAGAAGCAGAAGAGTTGGTAGCTCCAGTGGTCAGATCTTGGATTCCGGAAGAGAAGAAACCGCGTTGCGCTGAGCCAAATCAAGGCGCACGGAATCCCGAGGCATATCAATAGTGCGGCGCTTGGGGGTGGCCATGGCAACACCGCGTACTGAATCACGGGGGTGGAGAACAATATCAGCACCGCGGCCGCGCGGGCATTTCTCTCACCCCACGCGACAGACATTGTCTTACGTCTGACCAGCCGATCGCCGACCACATCGCGGATGTCCTGGCAGTTGCACCCGATTCCAGCCAGCAGCGACGTCACGCAGATCCACGCCCATGGCAGCGCGGTAGGCGCGGTAAGTCCCCAAACGGCGGTAAGTTCGACCCCTGCGCCGAGGCTTATGAATACAACGTTCTTGAAGAACCAGTGCCGATATATCCGGTCGAAGATGTTATGGAGGTGAATAAGGGCCAGCCACGTCAAGGTGGGCCAAGGAATCGAAAAGAGAAACCCAATAGTGATGAACAGGGCATTTGTTGCGACGGCACGTCGAATCATCCATTGCCGCGTGACGATTCCCTTGGCCAGCGGGCGATGAGGTTTGTTTGCAGCGTCCTCTTCGCCGGAGGCAAGCTGGTTGACAGTCGTGAATGCATAAATGTACAGGAATCCATAGGTCAGGATTTTAAGTAGGACTACAGGAAGCTCGCGTGCCGGAAGTCCAGCCGCTATGAATGTGCTGGTCGCCACGCACAGATAGGGTATTACCGTCGCCGGGAAGTCTCCGACTGTTATTCTCCACGCCATGACAATTTCGAACAAGAGCCGACTCGGGATCCGGTACATCCGAATGGCGAGACGACTCCAGCGATCTCCTGACGGGTGGATATCGATATCGGCCACAGAATGTCCGCCGGCAGGCGGATCCGACCCTGCTACCGCTCCTGCGGGACCAAAACTGCCGTTTCGCATTTCCTGTCGCGTCATGTAAGCAGCCTCAATTCGGTCAGGGCCCGCAGCGGAAAAATGGGGTGATAGCTGCGGCTCGCCTCTGGTGCCAAAGTGAGCTGAGGTAGACCAGCGGCGAGTTCCTCCATGGCAATGGTCAGTTCGAGGCGAGCGAGCGGAGCACCGACACAGAAGTGGGAACCCAGACCGAAGGACAGATGCGGCGAGTCGAATTTACGTTCTACGTTGCGCTGTGTCGGGTTCTCATATCTATTCTCGTCGTGATTGCCAGAACCGCACAGGAGCAGCAGCCGGCTTCCTTCCGCCAATTGTATTCCTCCTACCGTGACCGGTCGCTTGGCCGTGCGGAACACACCGAACAAGGGCGCCTCAAGACGCAGACTTTCCTCGATCATCCCAGCAATAGGAACGTGCCCGCCGCTGAGCTCGGACCAACCACCGGGGGAGTCCAACTGATCGGACACGATGAGAGCCAGTGCCTGGGCCGATGTCTCGTGGCCGGCCGAAATAATAGTGGGTAGAAGTGCCACGACCTCAGTGGCGGTCAAGCTTCGTTCACTTTGGCTATTGTGCAGCATGTGGCTGATGACGTCGTCGCGTGGCCGGGACTTCCGTTGAGCCACCATATCTCTCGCGAAAGAACCAAATTCCCGTAGACTCTGCGCAGCCTGGCGCGCAAAAGCGCTGTCGCTGAGATCTGGATGGTTCAATTTGAGTGCATGCCAATGCTGAGACCATCGTCGACACCGATCCTGAAACTCATCAGGAATTCCCAATATCTTTAGAATGGTGTTCAATGTGAAAGGGATCGCGAATTCAGAGATGAAGTCGATGTCACCCCTGGCGACCAATCTTGCTGTCAACGCGGCTGCCGTCCCTCGGATATCGGATTCGAACGGTGACAGGGCGCGCTGGGTGAATTGAGCGCCCGCCACGGCGCGCATTTTGGTATGGTCTAGTCCATCCCAGCGTGTTGCTACCGACTCCTCGTCACCTCGCCACGTTGCTAGGGTTTCAAGCACATCCGGGGGCAGCTCTGCGTTCAGCGGGGCAGGTTTGTGATCTCGAGCAGAGAAGTTCTGTTTATCCCGAAGAATCGTGACGATGTCGTCGTACCGAGTGACACACCATCGGTCAAATTGCGGCGCGTAGAAGACGGGCTGTTCTCGACGTGCGCGCGCCAGGAACGGGTGGGGGTCGTTACGATGGACGCCTGCGGGATCGAACAGCTTCGCGTGCGGACATACACGGTTGCTCTCCGGCATGAACTCTCCCATCATTACAAAGCGTGATGCCGGGCGGAGTCACCCAGTACCAGTTCGATACTGGAGCGTATAAGTGCGATTCGAGGTACGGAATCCTTTTGGTAGTTCTCTGCCTCTGCGCCTTGGGCTGGCACCCCAAGGAGTGCCCCAAAGGGTCGCCAGGCACATCGGCCTGCCCCTCACGATGGACGGAACGGAAACGAATCGCTGCATGGATCCTGGAGGCATGACAACATGATCAACCCCCTATCCACCACAACCAGCGGTCTGCAGTCCGGTCGGGCCCCAGGCGCCATACCGCTGCTCGGGCACACACTCGCCCTGCTGCGCGACCCCCTCGGCTGGATCGCGTCGCTAGCCCAACACGGAGACCTGGTGGAAGTTCAGTTCGGACGCGCCAGGATGTACGTGCCATGCCATCCTGAGCTCATGCACGAAATGCTGCTCGACAACCGCACCTTCGACAAGGGTGGTCCGGTTTTCGAGACTATGAGGGATGTTTTCGGCAACACAGTCGTCACTTCAACCCACGCGGATCACCGCGGGCAGCGGCGCCGGCTTCAGCCATCGTTCAGACATCAGCATTTGGCAAACTACGCTCCGGTTATGACGGCAACGATCGAGGAGATTATCGGTGGGTGGACCAACGCACAGTCCATAGAAGTCGGCCCAGCGATGTACGCAATCAGTCTCAAGACGACGCTGCGTGCGCTATTCGGTGCTGACGATGTGCCGGGATCGGTCGAGCAGCTGCGGCGCGCCATCGCCGCCGTAGTGCGCGATGTATACGTGCGATATGCCTCGCCGACACCTCTCATCAAAAGGCTTCCTATCCCCGCCAACCGGCGGTGTGAAGCGGCGATGGCGGTATTGACTGCGGCGATCGACCAGTTGCTCGCTCAACACCGCGCGTCGCGCCCTGGCCACGAAAATGTCGTGTCCGCGCTGATGGCCAGCGGCATGAGCGAAAAGGAACTGCGCGACGAGTGCATCGCCCTGCTGGTGGCGGGCGCCGAAGCAACCCCAGCCGCCCTGGCCTGGGCCGTGACACTTCTGGCTCTGCATCCCGATGCCGAACGACGCCTTCACGCCGAAGCACGTGCGGTCCTCGGTGATCGAATCGCCGGTGGGGACGACCTTCCCCGTCTTACGTTTACCCGGCAGGTGGTCAAGGAGACCCTAAGGCTCTACCCGCCAGCCTGGTTCAGCACCCGAACAACTACAACCGATGCCACGCTCGCCGGCACCGCGATCCCCCGAGGATCGACTGTCGTGTTCAGTCCTTACGTCGTCCAGCACCATCCCGGTGTTTACGAACACCCTGATGTATTCGACCCTGACCGTTGGAATCCAGAAAACGAGCGCAGCCTCCCGCGAGGTGCCTTCGCCCCGTTCGGGGCTGGGCCGAACAAGTGCATCGGCTACGAATTCGCCGCCATGCTAATCGAACTCACCCTCGCCAGCATCATTGCACGCTGGCGCCTCAGGCCCGAACCCGAGGCCGACCTCCGCCCCTCGCGATCGGCCATTCTCCATCCCCGAAATCTGCTGGTACGCCTGCAGGCGCAGTCCAATACGGATGGACCAGCACGATGATGATCGAGGAGCTCGATGACCCCACTGGGGCGGGAGGGCTGGAGAAAGGGTCATGGGATATCGATAGAATGTGTACAGCGCTAGATCCTTTGGCAATCGCCGACGCAGCGGCAATGTCGATATCGATTGCCCAAGAACTTGAGACGTGGGTTCGTTCCACTGCCTTGCCGGTTCGCCAGGAGCAGATTATGCCCGCAGCCATCCTAGCCGCATTTATTGCTCCCTGGCTTCCATCGGATCAATGCTCCCTCTTCGCGCAGGCGATCCTTTGGACAGCCCTGATAGACGTCTTCGTCGATGATCTCAAATCAGAATCCGACCGAGCCGTCGAAGCCTGCTTGCAGGACTGTAGATCCGTAATAAGCATCAAGAATGCAGATCCTACTCATTCACTCTCGCTGGCACTGTCAACAATACATGAACGTTTTCTGAATCAACCGGCCGGTCCCAGCCTGTATTCTTTTTTTCAATCTGCAACCGATTCGTTCTTGAGCGGACAGAGCTTCGAACGGCGAGCGGCGCGAGCGCTCACCGGGGGGGCCGAATTGCCAACAATTCAAGAATATCTTAAGCAGGGCGCAAGAAGCATCGGAATGCATTTCGTGACAGCTGTACTTTGGTCCACGATCGAGAGCGCAGACGCCTCCCCAGCAGCAACTTCACTGGGGGATGCCCTTGACGATGCGGCATTGGCCGTACGGTTGGCTAACGATCTAGCAGGACACGACCGTGAAACAGTTGAAGGTTCTGTTAATGCCTTGGCTCTTGGTCTGCAGCCTGACCACGTGGCACATCTACTGTCACAATGTGCACACCGATGCGTTGAGAAGTTGAACAATTTTCCCCCAGCCGGCCACCTGCTAACGCTAGCTTTGGAACGGCAACTACTCTGCTATCTTCGGATATATCAAAGAATCGACGCCTCGCATTGATGGGCGTCAGAATGTCGGTGCCCGGACGTGTACTGATCTTTGAGGTGCCGTTTGTCAGCGGGTATGTGTGCGGCATAACGGATCCATGAGGACTCGAACTCGCCGGAGCCCAGCTGAGCTGGAGCGGCGGCGGTTGCAGGCAGCGGATTTGTTCGAATAAGAAATGCGGCCGGTCAGGTCGCGGAAGTGCTCGGCGTGACCCGGCAGGCGGCCGGTCTGTGGCATCGGGCCTGGCGTGAGGGCGGCGGAAGCGCTCGCCGTGGACCTCGTCCGGCGGGACTTCACCGCATCGCGCCCCGGGATACGGCTGGTCGGCGACATGACCGAGCTCGTCACCGCCGAGGGTAAGGCCTATCTGGCGTCCTGCATCGATCTCGCGATGCGGGAGGTGATCGGCTGGGCCATGGCCGATCACCACCGGGCCGAGCGGCCGGTGACGGCCCTGCGGATGGCGGCCGGACGCGGACAGCTCGCGCGACGCCGCCTGGAGGATCCCGGCAAACGCGACTACTACCTGGGCCGGGGCCCGACCGACACCCCGGTCGAGGAGATCGTTTTGGTGCCGGGTGCGCGCCGGCGGGTGGAAGAGGCGATCAAGCTGGCGAAGTCCGCCTGCGGGATGGCTGACTACGAGGTCCGCTCCTTCCACGGCTGGTACCGGCACGTCACCCTCGCCCAGCTGGCCGCCGCGTTCCTGGCCGGCTGCGACGCAGCCACCGCCCGCGAGAACGGCCCGCCGGCCCGGACCCGCTACGGCCGGCCCCCGCCGGCAGCGCCCGTAGCCGAGAGAGGGGGACCCGCCTGATCCCAGCAGCCCGCCCGCCCCCGTCCGCTTCACCGCCTTCGAGATCAGGCGCCTGCTCAGAAGCTGTTGTCTTTCCGTACTTGATCGCTGACTTTCCGCTGGTCAGGCATGGTGTGGCTGGTTCTGTGGCAGACAGGACTCATCGTGTCGTGCTGGTTGTGGAGGTGCTCGGTGGCGTCGGTCGTCGGTTTGTTGGAGGAACGGGAGCGCGGGGCTCGGCAGCGGGTGGAGGTGCTGCGTGAGGAAGCCGACCGGGTTCTGGCCGAGTTGCGGGATGCGGAGCGTTTTTGGGAGCGGTTCGTGATTGCGCGGGAGGCCCTGGTGGAGGTTCTCGCTGATCCGACCGCAGGCGCCCAGGCGGAAGAAGGCGCGGTGCCGGTCGCACAGAACGCTGCCCCGTCGCCGTCGCCGTCGCCGTCGCCGTCGCCGTCGAAGGGCGCGGTGGTTCCGGCGTTTAGTGAGGGGTGTCAGGTGACGGTGCTGTCCGCGGAGTATCAGCGGATTGTGGAGGTCCTGGCGTCTTCGTCAACGCCGCTGGCTTGTAAGGAGGTTGCCGGGAGGCTGGGGGTGGAGCTGGTGGCGGCGAAGCTGGAGGGGCTGCGGTCGAAGGCGAACCGGAGAGCGGGCGCGCTCAGCCGGTCCGGAAGGCAGAGGTCGGTCTTGGGGCAGTGCACGGGCGTGCCCGCGGTAGGCCGTGCGGAAGACCAACAATGCCCAGAAGGCGGGACCTTCGTAGGCCGAGGAAGCGCTGTACGTGCTCATGCTGTCCAGCGTCCAGCCTTCCCGCTCAATGCCCTCGATCGCTGGGGACAGCAGGTGCTCGTGCGCCTGTTCCGAAGTTGCGGGGTGACTCACGGCACGCTCACGGAGAACACCTTCGCCTGGGCGCTGCGTGCTTGAGCGGTGATCGTGTCCAGCCACTTACTCGCGCTCCGGCGGCAGCCCGGTCTCGATCTCCACCAGGCAGTGTTCCCACCGGCAGGCCGCCTCGGCGACCTTCTTCGGCAGCCCTTCCAGCAGCCCCTGGAAGGTCAGCGGCGGCACCGGCGCTGAGCCGACCACCTCGAAATCCGGCGCCGCGAACAGATAGGCCACCAGCACCGTCGACGGCTCACCAGCAGCCGACAGCAGCTGCACCGTCGTTCCGGCGACGGCCACCACGGTGTGCTCCAGGCCGACGAAGACCACCCGGTCCCCGACCTTCAGCAGCGGGCGCGGCCTCACCGCCCGTCCTCCGCCGCGCGGTCACCGAGCAGCACCGACAAGTCGCTGAGAAGTTCCTGGCGCCACATCAGGTGAAAGAGCACCGGCAGCACGGCGATCGGATCGCCGGCTTCCTCAGCGCCCTCCATGAGCCGTCCCGGCGCCGCGAAGAACTCCCGCAGCCGTGCGGCGACTTCGGCATTGAAGCAGCGCAGATGCCGGTAACCGGCGAGCCAGCGCAGATTCACGGCCTCCACCGGGTCCAGCTCGCCCCACGGGGCATAGCTCCAGCCGATCTAGTAGACTGTCGTGGCTAATTCTTGGGATAAAGGTGGCGCAGTTTGATGCGTGCGTCATGGGTGGTGAACTGCCAGTCCACTTGGCGTTGGTCGGTGTTGGTGGCGTTCTGCCAGGCCGAGAGTTCGGTGTTGAGTGTGTCGAGGTCGCCGATCCGGCGGTCGAGGCATTGCCGGGTCAGCGCGGAGAGTTCGATCTCGGCGATGTTGAGCCAGGAGCCGTGCTTGGGCGTGTGGTGGATCTCGAGGCGCTGGGCCAGGGCGAAGGCTTCCTCCGGTTCGAATGCCTCGTACAGGGAGGCGATGGTGTGGGTGTTGAGGTTGTCCATCACCAGCACCACGGTCGCGGCGTCGGGGTGGTCCACCGTCAGTAGCTGCTTGACCTGGCCGGCCCAGTCGATCCGGGTCCGCCGGGTCAGTGCCTGAACTCGACGCCATCCGCGCAGGGGTTCGGTCCATACGAAGACGGAGCAGGTGCCGCAGCGGATGTACTCGCTGTCCTGGCACGCGTCGCGGCCGGGTCGGGCGGGGATTGGGCCGCGGACGTGGTCGAGGAGCTGGTAGGGCTTTTCGTCCATGCACACCACCGGACGTGCCGGGTCGTAGGGTCGGGCATAGACGGCGAGGACGTCTTCCATCCGGGCTGCGAACTGTGCGTTCGCTCGTGGTGGGATGGTCCAGCACTTCTTCAGGTGAGGGCGCAGTTCCGTTTTTTTAGGATCCGGCCGATGGTGGAGTGGTCCAGATCGGGGATGTCCTCAACCAGTGCGACGTGCTTCTCCAGTAGTCGCAGCGACCACCGCGCATAGCCTGAGGGCGGCTGGGAGCATGCCATCGCGATCAGCCGGGCTTCGACCTCGCCGGTCACCGGCGAGGGCACCGGCGGCAGGTCGCGTTTCTTCCGTGCGATCGTGGCGTGAACATCGCCACCGGTCTCGGCGAAACGCTTGGCGACCAGCCGCAACGTCTCACCGGAGACGCCGAGCCGGGTCGCGATCGCCTCTTTGGAGTCCACCTCACCCACCGAGGTGTCCAGCGCGAGCAGCACCCGCGCACGCATGATCATCGAAGCTCCGCGAACACCCGTCGTGGTCACCCGGACCAATTCCTCACGGTCCTGCGTGGTCAGCCTGACCGGCCGCTTCTTCTGCGAACCCATAACAACAGCCCTGTCTGACAAGCGAGAAGGATCTGACAGATACCAGCCTCCCAGACATGACACAACTAAGCAGCGACGACCTACTAGTGCCGCATCAGAGAACCTTTGCCCTGTGGTGATGTGACGCGCCGTTCGGATGCTGGTCCGGACGGCGCGGTGTCGGCCAAGCTGTCTGGGTGGCAGAACGAGTACGCGTCCGTGAGATCGATGACGACGAGGGGCAGCGCCTGCTGCGGATCATCCGTAGAGGCACGGGGTCGGTGGTGACCTGGCGGCGGGCCCAGATGGTGCTGCTGTCCGCGCAGGGCATGCCCGTGGCGAAGATCGCCGAGGTGACATTCACCAGCGCGGACCGAGTCCGGGACGTGATCCACAACTTCAACACCGACGGCTTCGACTCGCTCTACCCGAAGTACAAGGGCGGTCGGCCCAAGACCTTCACTCTCCCCGAACGCCGGGAGATCAAGAAGACCGCCAAGTCCAAGCCCGCCGAGCACGGCCTGCCGTTTTCGACCTGGAGCCTGGCCAAGCTGGCCGACTTCCTGGTCGCCGAGGGGGTGGTCGACGACATCAGCCACGAGGGCCTTCGGGTTCTGCTCCGTGAGGAGGGCGTCTCGTTTCAACGCATAAAGACCTGGAAGACCTCCCGCGACCCCGACTACGCCGCCAAGAAAGCGCGCGTCGAGCACCTCTACGCCATCGCCGACGGCGAGGTCATACCCGACGATGGCGAACCAGAAGTCGTCTTCTGCCTTGACGAGTTCGGCCCGCTCAACCTCCAGCCTCACCCCGGCCGGCAGTGGACCGAGCGCGGCGGGAAGCACAAGGACCCCGACCGGGAACCCCGCCCCCGCCGACGGGCCACCTACACCCGCCCGCACGGCGTCCGCCACCTCTTCGCCGCCTATGACCTGGCCCGGGACAGGCTCTACGGCCACATCAAGCCGAAGAAGAACCGGACGAGGTTCCTGGAGTTCTGCCGCTACCTGCGCAGCCTCTACCCGGCCGAGACCCGGATCGCGATCGTGCTCGACAACTTCTCCCCGCACCTGACCACCAAGAAGGACACCCGCGTCGGCGACTGGGCCACGGCCAACAACGTCGAATTCGCCTACACCCCGACCAACAGCTCCTGGCTCAACCGCATCGAGGCCCAGTTCACCGCCCTGCGCTACTTCGCACTCGACGGCACCGACCATGCCAGCCACAAGGAGCAGGGCAGCATGATCCGCCGCTACATCATCTGGCGGAACAAGCACGCCGCCGACGAACGCCTGCGCAAGGTAGTCAACAGGGCGAACGTTGCCTGATACGGCACTAGTAGGACTCCGTTATGTCTGCCTGTCGGTCCTGTTTGGGGGAACGCTGAAGGTGTGGATACACATGAAGTGAACCGGGCTCGGGCGAAGTTGGCGTTATTCGTGGCTGATGTGTTCGCCTCGGTGCCGCGCAAGGACCAGCGGGCCAAGAGCGACTGCTATCTGCGGGGACTGATGGTGGACGGTCGCCGCAAGTCCATCCAGGCCATGGCGCAGCGGCTGCCGGACGGCAACGAGCAGAATCTGCAGCAGTTCGTGAACCAGTCGACGTGGGATCCGCTGCCGGTGCGGCGGCGGATTGCGCAGCGGATGGTGCCGCTGGTCGGTCCGGACGCGTGGGCGGTCGATGACGTGTCGTTTCCCAAGGACGGGAAGATGTCGGTGGCGGTCGCCCACCAGTACTGCGGGGCGCTGGGCAAGCAGGCCAACTGCCAGGTCGCAGTGAGTGTGCACGCGGTCTCCGACACGGCGTCCTGTCCGCTGCAATGGCGCCTGTTCGTGCCTGAGGAGTGGGCGCACGATCCGGTTCGCCGGCGCAAGACCGGGATGCCCGACGAGATCGGGCACCGGGAGAAGTGGCGTCTGGCCCTGGACACCATCGATGAGCTGGCCGGATGGGGTCTGGTGCCTCCGGTTTTGGTGGCCGACGCCGGCTACGGACAGAACGCCGACTTCCGCGACGGCCTGGAACATCGCAGCATCGACTACGTGGTGGCGATCCGCTCGGATGTGACCGTCCACCCGCATGATGCGATGCCCATGGCCCCCACCTGGTCCGGCAACGGCCGCAAGCCGCAGCCCCGCTACCGCGACAGGCCGACTCCGGTGGCCGCGCTGGTGGCCGGCCACGGACGGCAGGCCTTCACCGAGGTGACCTGGCGGGAAGGATCCCGCGGACCGCTGCGCTCACACTTCCTGTCCCTGCAGGTGCGGCCCGCCGGGATCAAATCCAAACGCCTCGCCCAGGCCGCCGCCCTCGCCTCACACGGCCACTGGGACGGCGTCCTGCCTGAGGTCACACTGCTGGCCGAATGGCCCGACGGCGCCGAAGCACCCACCGGCTACTGGCTGTCCAACCTGCCCGCAGACACCCCAATCGCCGAACTGGTCCGCCTGGCGAAGATCCGCTGGCGCATCGAGCACGACTACCGGGAACTCAAGCACGGCCTCGGCCTGGACCACTTCGAGGGACGTTCCTGGAACGGCTGGCATCACCACGTCACCCTGGTCACCGCCGCCCACGCGTTCCTCACCGAACAGCGACTGGCCCCAAAAGCCGATACAGCCAACTCACCCTCTACCAGACCCTCGACGCCATCCAGGACCTGCTGAACTGCTGGACCGGCACCTGCACCACCTGCCACCGCCCCCTGCCCAGAACATCCACCACCAGCCAAAACCCCAGAGCCAGAGCAACCTAACGGAGTCCTACTAGGTGCAGGCCCGACCGGTCGCGGCGAACTTCGCCAAGTCCCGTGCCGGACGCCGGTTCTCAGGCCGGGAGTCCACCAGCAGCACCGAGCCATCAGAGCGACGCACGAAGTAATCCGGCGCGTGCGAGACGGCCTTGCCCCGCTCGTTCTCCCAGAACAGCCACAGCGGCTGCGAGGCCAACGCGGTCACAGCCGGATCGAAGTCGAGAGCCATCGCGTGATCGCGCTCCAGACCGGACGCCCGTCCTCGAACCGCACCCCTGCGGCCCTGGCCAACGGCACCCGGCGTTCCACCCCGTCACCTCGTATGTAAGCCACCTCGAAGCCCTCGACCCTCGCCGGAGCCCCGCCCCTCATACTTCGCAATCGAGTTGTCACCCCACCGGGCTCGCCACCTGTCCTGTGTCACCGAGTCGTCCCTGACGCGGTCGCTCTGACCTGCGGCGAGGAATCTTGAGTGGCGAAGTGGCCGTGAACCGCGGGTGCCATCGTTCGGAGATGCGGAGAGTCTTCGCCAGTGGATCTTGCTGGATCGTGAGGATGCTTGGCGAGTACTGCTGCGGCGAGTTCGATGGCGTCGGGGTAGATCGCGGCGTGTGAGTAGGTGTCGAGTTCGGTCGGGATGCCGCGGTGGTGATTGTGGGTCTGCAGTGCGAGGAGCCGGTATTTCCAGTGGTGCGGGACGGCGGCTGGGGAGGCCGGCCAGGGCGGGACGGCTTCGACCGCAGTTTGGTGGGCGAGGGTGAGTTGCTGGGGTGTGAAGCGGCGTAGGAGTCGGTTCGCCCGGCGTTGGGCGGTGGTGATCTCAGGGCATATGGAGAGGTCGAGGTGGGGTTCTCCGAGATCGCTGAGCCAGATTCCGTGCTGTGTGCAGACCTTGTGGTGAATCGGGAGGTGGACGGGGACGGGCTGGCGGATGCCGAGGCGGGCAGTGCACCGGTGGCAGGCGGTCGTGGCCCGGACAGGGCTTTCGTCGGTGCCGAAGGCGGGGAGCGCGTGGGCAAGGCTGGCGGAAGTGGTGCTGGTGAGGTGAGCGAGTTCGTGCAGGGCCTGGGTGGCTGCGGGGGCGAGCATGTGGTGCTGGGCTCGGTCGTCGATGTTGTTGGTCTTCGTGGCGAACCAGGTGGGCAGTACTGCCAGTACCTCGGTGACGGTGAGGTGGTTGGCCTGGGCGATCCGGGCCAGGTAGGAGTTGAGGGTTTCTCCTGCGATCGGGGCGACTGGCTGTGGCAGCACCGGTGTCCGCTCGTGCCTGCGGGCGAGTGTGCGGGACATCTCGGATGGGACCGGGGGATCCTCCTCCTGTGAGTTGGTCTTGCGGCGGTCGGCCAGGACCAGCAGGCGGCGGTCCAGTTCGCGGTAGAGGGTTGCCCGGCTTCCCTGGAAGCCGAGGTCGGCTACTTCTTTGAACAGGACACTGGTCCGCAGGTGCGGATCCTCGGTGAGTCGCTGGCGGCAGTAGCTGGCGAGGGGTTCGGTGAGCAGGCTTGGCCGTGGGGCCCGAGTCCCGGGCGTTCTGCGGCCGTTGATGTAGTCGCGGATGGTTTGGTGGCTGTGGCCGATGTGGTCAGCGATGGCCTGCACTGGCCATCCGGCTGCGTGCAGGGTGAGGATCTTCTCGGCTCGTTCTCGGGGCAGCATGGGTGTCGATCACGCGGCGGGTGGCCGCGGGGACTGGGAAGTGAAGTCGGCGTCGACGGCGTCGAGGGCCTTCTTGGTGATCTTCTCGGTGCCGTCCAGGACGGCGCTGATGGCCGCGCCGCGGATCAACCAGAGCAGGCTTCCGATCATCCCGTGGGTGCGCTGGTGCAGGTAGCGGTCGAGTCTGGTGAGGGCGCCGGGCCGGTGGCGGTGGAGCCTAAGACTGTCCTCCAGGGCTGCGATCAGCGCGGTCCACTGCTGGTTCTGGCCGAACGGTCCGGTGCGGACCATCCCGAACCGGCCGGCGATCTGTTCTCCGCGGGCGCCGGAGAGCAGTCCGGTCCGTTCCAGGCTGATTCCGGCGTAGACGAAGGTGACCGGGATGCGTTCGGAGAAGTACTTCAGGGTGTCGGAGGCTTCGGCGCCGGCGCGTGTGGCGGTGTTGAGGTTGTGGAGTTCGTCGACCGCAACGAGGGTCACGTGGGCGTCCGTACTGACGCCGCAGACTGCGTCGGCGATGTCGGTGATGTTGCTTCTGGTGGAGATCGGCAGGTCGAAGAACCGGGCGAACTCCATGGCGATCATCTTGGGGGTGGCGGCGGGTGGGACGGTGATGTAGATGACCGGGATGTCGCTGGAGGAGTTCGGGTGCCGCCGTCGGTGGATCACCTCGACGGTCTTGCCGAGTTGGGTGAGCGCGGTGGTCTTGCCGGTTCTGGCGGGGCCGGACACCATCAGGCCGCATCGTCCGTAGTGGGCGTTCTTGTTCATCTGGATCAGGCTGCGGCCCGAGGTGATGACCTGGCGGATCGTGGGAGTCTGGACCACCAGCAACTGTGAATGGTGGTCGATGCGGTCATCGTCGTAGCAGACTCGTTTGTCGTCCGCGAGAGCCGACCAGACCGCCTCGGGCAGCAGCTCCGGCACTGCGGGTATCTCGGTGACGAACCCGCGCCACCCCGGCAGGGTGGTCAGCTGCAGATGCCCGTACCCATCTGCGGGATCCCCACCCCGCCCCGGCCCCTGACTCACCACCGCTTGTCCGCTTCGGTGAACGGGTCGAAGATCGGCATCGGTATCACCTTGGCGATGTTCTCCTCGGGAACGTCGTCGGCCTGGCCCGTTTCTCTGTCGGCAACCCGGTCGGCAGGGGGTGCCTCGGGCGCGATCGGGGTGGATGGCGGACTGGATTTGGTGCGGGCGGCGACACGCCGGTCCCGGCGGCTGAGTCCGGCTCTGCTGCCTGTGTCACCGCGGTCAGCGGGTCCCTGATGGGCGCGTCGCAGCAGGTCGGCGACGGCATCGGCGAGTTGCTCCTCGCTCGCTCCGGGCAGGGTGTGGCGGGTGTGGTCCCAGGCCAGTTCGCCGAACGGGGCGGCGACGCGGTGCAGTTGTTTCCAGAACAGGGTGATCCAGCCGCCCCTGCCATGGTCACGGACCCAGATGCGGGACACGTCGTAGGGGTCGTAGTGGATCTCCCACAGATCCTTGCGATCCTTGACGCCCGACCGCTGCTGCCGCAGCGGGTTGAGGGCCTGGTCGTCGTAGGTCCGGTGTTTGATCTTCACGCCGTAGGCGTTGATCGCCCGCCAGGTCGCGGGCAGCAGCTCGATGTAGTCATCAGCCGACAATGCGACCGGGACATAACCGGCCGTCTCGACGAGAGCGGCGTACTTCTCGTTCGGGCTGAACATCCGCCCCGGGTGTAGGGGGTCGCGCAGTCCGTCGTGGGGCCGGCTCTGCCAGACCACGATCCACTCGTCCAGGAGTTCCTGCAGCTCCAGCAAGGACCAGAGCGGCTGTTGTTCGACGTGCCGGCCACGGCGCTCGGCGTTGAAGCCGGTGTAACCGGCCACGAACTGGGCGAACAAAGTTCCGACCGAACCCAGCATCCGCTCGATGTGGCCCTTCTCCCAGCCCGATGCATCGTGCACCGGCTGGAAGTTGATGCCCAGGAAGTTGCAGGAGGCCCGGAAGTTGCGGGAGATGAACACCGTCCCCTGGTCGACCACGATGGTCTCGGGCACGATGACCGGCCGAGCCGCGGCGTGCTCCAGACGCGCGTCGATATCCAGCAACCGCCTGAACGGCAACGCCGAGCGTGACATCGCCAGCGCCTGTGCCCAGCCGGGCCGCATCGGCTCGGGGGTGACGGTGCGGGCCAGCAACACGCTGGCGTCCACGGACTTGGTCGTCGGCCGCAGCACCGCTGCGGTCAGGCTCCTGGTCGCGACATCGATCATGCCGGTCAGATCAACCCGGGCGGGGACCCCGTCGTCCAGGCGGACCAGCACGTCCAGCGGGGTGGAGTCCATCTGCATCAACTCGCCCGGCGCCGCCGCACTTCGTTCGCCGAACGGCCCGTCGGGCCGGTCCGCCAGCGACCGGCGGGTGCGGGCCGATCCGGTGGTGTGCTTGCCCGCCGACAGCTTCTCCAGCAGCCGGTAGAGACTGCGCTGAGACGGCAACTCCACCGAGCCTCGGCCGTGATCCGCCTCCAGGATCTGACCGGTCCTCCAGAACAGATAAGTCGCAGTCCGGGTGGAACCCTGGGCGGCCTCGGCGACCGCCCTCTGCATCGCCTCCACCACCAGCGGGTCCACCCGGCCGTGCGCGCTGACGGGCTTGCCGGACCGGTGGTCGGCCATCCCGACCACTCCGCGGGCCTCATAGCGGCGGCGACGCTTGGCGATCGCACTCGCCGTCACCGGCCGCCCCGCAGCGGTCAGTTCCGCCGCCTTCGCCAGCTCACGGCGGGTCAGCGACACCACCGCCGGGTCGTACTCCGGCTTCGGCCTCGTGCCTGGAGGCGCCTGCGGCGGAACCCCGCGCAACACCTCCACGATGTGCTGTTCCCACCACAACGCCTCCGCCGCCACTGCCTCCGGCAGACCCTCCAACGGCGTCGCCGGCGGAACCGGCGTCCGCGACGACGCGCGTACCACCTCGAAATCCTCGGCCGCCGACAACTCGATCAGGCCGATATCGGTGACCACGCCGTCCGTGTCCGCCAGACGCACGGTCTTGCCGGACACCGCGATCACCGTGCGCAGGACCCCGGCCACTCGTACTCGATCACCGATCGACACTCCGGCAGGCCGCAGCGGCCGATGTCCCGCGTTCACCACGATCCCCCAACCGAACCAGCGGCCCGCACCAGTGTGCTGGGGCCCAGCCGCTCATGCGCGAGATCGGCCACCAGTTCCTGCCGCCACATCAGGTGAAACAGTACGGGCAACACCGCCAGCCGGTCCCCGGCGTCCTCGGCTCCCGTCAGTAACGGCGTCGGCACTGCGAACACCTCCCGTAACCGGGCTGCGATCTCAGGTCTGCCGGCGCAGCGCGGATGCCGGTAGCGGGCCAGCCACCGCAGATTCGCCATCAGCGCAGGGTCCGGGACACCAACGTGCCTGAACTCCCAGCCGACCCCCGAACAGGCCCGCTCGGTGGCTGCGAATGCCTCGGCGGTCCGCTCGTCGACCTGGTCCTCGGCGCGGACATCGACCACGCGAGCACGGCCGTCGGCGAGCCGTACGAAGTAGTCCGGGGCATGACGCCGCTTCTCTTTCCCGTTATGCCAGTGCATCCAGAACGGCTGCGAAGCGATCCCCACAACATCCGGATCGAAGTCCAGCAGGACCAGCCGGTCCTGTTCCAGCCACGACTCGAACCCCACATGACGTCCAGTCGATGCGGCCCACCACCAGCCTGGGAAATGCCCAAGTCCGCGCGACCAGCGAAACGTCCGTACCGGAGTCGCTTCCTCCCACGCCAGCCCATGGCACTGATCCAACGGAACAACCCGCTCGTGGCCTCCAGCACCGGCGAACCGGAGCGTGAATCCGCCTCCGGCGGTGTCATGCTCTAACGCACCCGCAGTGCTCACCCGGCCACCTCGCCCCCAATCGAGTAAACCGTAGTGGCAACAAGCCGAGCTTGAGCAAGATTCAGTGGCAAAGAGGAAGATCGACTGTCACAGGACACCACCTCAGATGAGAACTCGCCACCGCCTTCGCCAGATCTCATGTCCGGTCGCAGATATCTCCGGGTGCAACGCCTCCTCGACCTGCGGTGCCCGGACTTGAGTGAGACACCCAGCGCACCCTGCGTCCCGGAGAAGTCCGGGCAGTCGTTCGTGCGGTGGGTCGGGTCGGAAGAGTCGCCGCGCTCGCGACCGGCGCGAATGCCGAGAGGTGCCCGGACTTGTGCGGGACGCCCGGCCAGATGCCCGGAGATCTTTGAGACTGCCCGGACATCACGGAGACCGGACATCTCATGCGAAATCGTCAGGTCACGTGCGACTCGACAGAGTCTGTTGGTTCTCTTCTGAGCTGGCGAGCGAGTGGCTCCGGTGAGCTGGGGCTCGCCATTTGCGGTGAGATCTCCATCGGTTGTCTTTCTCATTCGAGGTGGCGACTTTTGGGTAGGGGCGGTGTCGGGATGCCCCTCAGCGAGCAAGCTCGCCGGGTGGGTGCCTGTGCTCGGCTTGCGTAATGGGAGCGCAGATTCTTGACCCACTTGCAAAGCGAGTCGTCACGGCCGTTGTCGGCGGTTAAGACTTCGTAGTCGGTGCCGATGGCGTGGGCGGTGTAGCGATAGACGGCGCGCAGCCGCCAGGCAGCGGACAGACCGACATGGCTCCGCCAGTCGGGGTCCACCAGCAGCTCGGCGAGCTGGATCATCTCCGGGAACCTGGAAGCGGCGGAGCCGGGGCCCGTCGCACCGATGCTCAGGGCGCGGGCCGTCCAGCGCTGGAGCAGGGCCGTGTGACGTCGCTCTTGCAGCCAACCGCTGGTGACGTTCCATGCCTGGAAGAGGCCGGAGAAGGCCTGGCTCTGGTCGTAGCGGGCGGCGAGGTGGTCGTACTCGTGCTGGGCGGTGACGATCTCGGGGGCCGCGGTGAGGTGGAACTGGGGGATGCTGTTGATCCAGCGGCGGTGTGTGGTGCAGACGTAGCGGGCGTAGTCGCGCTCGCGGTGCTCCCAGGCAACGGCGGTGGCCGGACCGTGCTGAAGCGTGCAGGTTCGGCAGACGAGCATCGGATAGGGGAGGCGAAAGAACCGAACGGTCGGGGTCGCGACCGGGAGTGGGACGTATGCGGGGGTGTGGCTCAGCCCCGGCAGTGCTCGTCTGAGGTGGTCGGCCGGGGTGCGGGAAACGATGCCGAGCCGGTCTATGGCGGGGGCGTTGAGGATGGCGTCGCGGTGCAGGACGTGCTTGCCGGGGACGCAGTCCCCGATGATGCGGAACAGGAGCGTGGGCGGGAAGTCGTTCGCGGCGGCGAGCCGCATGACGAAGGAGACCACCGATTCGTCCTGCATGGGCCGGGCCCGCAGCGGCAGCGGTCGGACGGTGCGTTGCCAGCGCTTCATGAGCGGACCTCCTCGGCAGCGGTGTCGAGGACGACGGCTTCGAGGTGCCGTTTGGTGATCTTTTCGGTGCCGTCGGCGATAGCGTCGTTGGCTGCTTCGTAGATGAGCTGGTCAAGGCTGCCGATCATGCCGCCGGTGCGTTTGTGCAGGTAGGGCTCGTGCCTGCGGAGGGTGCCCGGGGTGTGCCGGTGCAGACGGAGGGTGGATTCCATGGTCAGGACGACGCGTTCCCAGTCCTCGCGCTGCTGCGGGGTGTCGTGCTCGAACGGGCCGGTATTGAGGGTGATGAAGCGTCCGGCGAGCTGGCGGCCGCGCAGGCCGGAGAACAGGCCGTTCTCGGTGACGTTGACGCCTGCGTAGACGAACGTCGCCTGGATCTGTTCAAAGAGGTATTTCAGCTGGTCGGATGCGTCCTGACCGTTGCGGGTGGTGAGGTCGAGATTGTGGATCTCGTCTACGACGATCAGTCGGCAGCGGACTTTGTGCAGGACGGAGATCACGTTGTGGGTGATCGCCTGCGGGCTCTCGCGGGAGGCGTAGGGCAGGCCGAGGAAGGCGGCCAGTTCGACCACCAGGTCGCGAGGCTTCACCGCAGGCGGGGTGACGATGTAGACGACCGGGATGCGCTCGCCGGAGGTGTCGACCGGGGCCGTGCGTTCGATCTTGAGCTGGTGCTAGCGGCCGTCGACCAGACCCCACAGCCCCTGTTCCCGGTAGCGTCGGCGCATCCGCTGGATCGTGCGCAGGCCCGTCCGCTGCCCGGCTGCCGACAACTCGTCGGCCTTCGCCTTCTCCCTGCTCGGCCAGAGACCGTGACGCCGGGTCATACTCCGGCCGCGGAACGGCGCCGGCCGGGGCGTCCGGCGGCAGCCCGGTCTCGATCTCCACCAGGTGGCGTTCCCATCGGCAGGCCGCCTCGGCGACCTTCTTCGGCAGCCCATCCAGCAACCCCTGGGAGGTCAGCGGCGGCACCGGTGCGGAGCCGATCACCTCGAAATCCGGTGCCGCGAACAGATAGGCCACCAGCACCGTCGAGGGCTCACCAGCGGCCGACAGCAGCTGCACCGTCGTTCCGGCGACGGCCACCACGGTGTGTTCCAGCCCGCCGAAGACCACCCGGTCCCCGACCTTCAGCAGCGGACGCGGCCTCACCGCATGTCCTCCGCCGCGAGGTGCACCACCGTGCGGTCACCGAGCAGAACCGACAGGTCACAGAGCAGTTCCTGGCGCCACATCAGGTGGAACAGCACCGGCAGCACGGCGATCGGATCGCCGGTCTCCTCGGCGCCCTCCATCAGCAGTCCCGGGGCCGCGAAGAACTCCCGCAGTCGTGCGGCGACTTCGGCGTTGAAGCAGCGCGGGTGCCGGTAGCCGGCCAGCCAGCGCAGGTTCCCGGACTCCACCGGGTCCAGCTCGCCCCACAGGGCATAGCTCCAGCCGATCTCGGCGTAGGCCCGCTCGGTCGCGGCGAACTTCGCCAAGTCCCGTGCGGGACGCCGGTTCTCGGGCCGGGAGTCCACCAGCAGCACCGAGCCGTCGGCGCGGCGTACGAAGTAGTCCGGCGCGTGCGAGAGGGACTTGCCCCGTTCGTTCGCCCAGAACAGCCACAGCGGCTGCGAGGTCAACGCGGTCACAGCCGGGTCGAAGTCGAGGGCCATCGCGTGATCGCGCTCCAGCCACGACTCGTACCCGACGTGCATGCCGGCCGTCGCAGACCAATACAGGCCCGGGTAGTTCCGCTGCCCGCGGTACGAGGGGAACTCGCGCACCGGACGCCCGTCCTCAAACCGAACCCCTGCGGCCCTGACCAGCGGCACCCGGCGTTCCACCCCGTCACCTCCCAAGTAACCCACCTCGAAGCCCTCGACCCTCGCCGGGGCCCCGCCCACCACGCTTCGCAATCGAGTTGTCACCCGATCAGGCTCGCCACATCAGATGAGAACTCCCCACCGCCTTCGCCAGATCTCACGCGAATTCGTCAGGTCACGTGCGACCCGACAGTCAGCCCGCTCCGTGTCCACACTCCGCCGCAAATCTACTTAGTCAGGGTTAAAGAAGCGGGCTAAATAAACGGATAAACACTGTTAGTGTTCGGGGTGGAGGTAGACGCATGGCATCAGAGGAAGAGCTTTTCGCGTCCGTCGACGCACTGCTGGAGGAGGAGCCGCAGCTCCCACCCCCGGCGGAACGGGCCCGGCTGCGGGAGGCAGCCGGCATCACCCAGGCCCGTCTCGCGGTCGCGCTGAAGACGTCGACGCAGACGGTGAAGAACTACGAGAACGGCCGCTCCGAGCCGAAGTCGCCACGCCTGGAGGCGTATCAGCGGCTGCTGAAGGGTTGGGCGGCGAAGTACCCCGCGCACGGCGTCCCCACCGCGCCCGCCCCGGCCGTCGCGCCGCAGCCGGCCGTGCGGGCCACGTTCACCGGCCCGGCCACCCGTGCGCCGGAGACGGGGGCTGTCGCACCGGGACAGGCCCCCACCGCGGCGGCCGCGCCCGAACAGTCGGCCGCGCGCCCCGCGTCGTCGCGCCGCCCGGCCGCGAAGAAGGCCACCGCGCCCGCGCTGGACCCGCGCTTCCCCCACGGCCCGCTCGCGGTGCTGGACGGGGATGGTTCCGCGTACGGCGTCGACGGGATCGTGCTGGACTGCCCGGCGACCACGGTGGTGGAGCTGGTGGAGTGGACGCTGCGCGAGTCCGGCCTCGGTGCAGCAAAGCTCAACCGCTACGGCAAGGACTCCGACCCGCTGATCGTGCTCACCGCCGCCGCGGCCGTGACGTTCGGCCTGCCGGAGCGCCTGGAAGGCCACGAGCAGCGCCGATCGCTGCGCCTGCCCGAGGATCACCCGGTCGTGAAGCAGGTCGTGAGGGCGAAGTGGCAGCTGACGCAGCGCGGGTTCGGCCCGTGGGCGCGCATCTACCGCAAGGCCCAAGGGGGCGAGCGGCAGTGCGTGCAGCTGGCAATCCTGTCCTGGGACGCTCTCGATGAGCGGGCCTGGCCCGGCGTGACGGACATGGAGCCGGCCGACATCGCCCAAGTCCTCGGCGTCTACGCTCAGCGGGTCATCACCCCGCGTGGGTCGACGGCCGTGTCGGGGCTGGAGTTGATGACGGCGCTGCGTCCGTCCACGCGCGCCGTACGGGACGAAGCGACCGGGAACTGGGTGTCCGGCCACAACCCGGGCTCGCTGGGCACGGAGCCGATGGACCCGGCGCCGCCGGAGGCCACCGCCGAGCATCCGGTCGTCGTGGACTCCGGCTGGGCGGGTGGCTTCCTCAATGAGGAGGCGTACCAGTGGGTGCGGTCGGTGGACTTGCTCACCGATGAGGAGTGCACGCTCCCCTTCGCGGTGGGCCTGGACCTGAACACGGCGTTCCTCGCGGCCGCGGCCCGTCTGGTCGTCGGCCTGTCGGAGCCGGTGCACTTCATGAACCCGCCGTTCAACCCCAAGGTGCCGGGCAGTTGGCTGGCGGACCTGTCCCACGTGGAGCTGGACCCGCGCCTGCCCTCGCCGTTCACGCCGACCGGGGAGCGCCCGACAGACCCGGCCTGGTACCAGACGCACACCGTCGCCTACGCCCAGGAGCTCGGCTACAACGTCGCCCCGATCGAGGCGTATCTGCGCCAAGCAACCGGCGCGTACTTGGATCCGTGGCACGACCGGCTCAAGACCGCGTACGTCGACACCCTCGCCGACCTCGGTGTCACCAAGGACCTGGACGACCGCCAGTTCCTCGCCGCGATGGAGCAGCACAAGCAGGTCGACCCGGCGATGGCCGCCGTGCTCACGGCCATCAAGGCAACCGTGAAGGGCGGCGTCGGGAAGCTGCGGGAGCGCCCGCAGGGCAAGTCCTACAAGGAGGGCGAGCGGTGGCCGGCCCTTCAGCGGCCGACCTGGCGCCCGGACATCCGCGCCGCCGTCATCAGTAAGGCCCGGGTCAACATGCACCGCAAGCTGCGCAACATGGCGACGATGACGGGCCTGTACCCGCTCGCGGTGCTGTCCGACTGCGTCGTCTATCCCTCGCCCGGCCGGAGCCCGTTGGGCTTCTTGCCGTACGCGGCGTCCGGTAAGCCGCAGCCGGGCGGGTTCCGTCTCGGGCCTACCCCGGGCCTGGCGAAGCTGGAGGGCGTGCAGTCGATGCTGTGGGCGGTCGACTTGATGGAGCAGGGCCTGAACCCGGCCCGGCATATCAAGGGCGGCGACGCTGTCCTGGACGAGGGGGAGTAGGGCTGTGGTGGGAGAGATCGACGACGCGATCGAGCGTGCCGGCCGGGAGAGCTTCACCCGGGAGCCGCCCAAGACCCTCAAGGGCCAGATCGGCTACCTGATCCGGCAGTTGGGCAGCGCGAAGGCCGTTGCGCAGGAGATCGGTGTCACCGCCGACTCCGTCAACAGGTACCGCAGGGGGGCCCGCAAGCACGCCCGCGCCGACATCGCCGCGAAGATTGACAACGCTGTGAGGGCTCGCTGGCAGCCGCAGGTGCGCAAGCGCCGGCAGCGCCAGGCCGCCGCCACGGGCGGGATCACGGTCGAGACGAGGGCCCGGTTCGGGTACACCGCGCCCATCGGCACGACCGACGACGGACGGTTTAGGCGACTCACCGTGCACCTCCCCCCGGCGTACGCACAGCGCCTCTTCGACGCCCGCGACGCAGGGGCCGGCGACCAGGAAATGCGTGGGATCATCGCCGAAGGGTTCAAGGACGTCTATTTCCAGGACGGCGGCGCACGTGCCATGGGACTGTCGGACGTGGAAATCAACGACATTGACTACCTGGATCTCGACTACTAATTCAGAGCCCAATTTATGGCGAGCTCGAAAGCCGCCCAAATTCCTCGACGGAGAAGGAGTTGCAATGACGCTGACGGACACCGCCGATGAGATTGCCCAGCGGCCGCGTGAGGCCGTCGGCGAGATCCCCGACGACTACTGTACGCGTCAGTGAACCTCTTTCATCCTTAATACGTGCAGGTCATGAGGGTGTGGACGGCCTGGACGATGGTGCCGATGCGACGAGTGGAGCATCTGGCCCGCCGGAGCAGTCGCCAGGTCTTCAGCTGTGCGAAGGCGCGTTCTCCAGGAGCCCGCAGCCCAATGCCACTTAGATAAGTGACTGATTTCCAGTCGTCCACTTTTCCACAGCGACACGCCCGGGCTGCCTGTGGATGGTCAACTATCCAAGTACCGGTGCTTTGTTGTTTCCAGGAGACCGGATACCTTCCTCGCCTATGGGTGGGGTGCTGGAGGGCTCGGCGGCAGTTTCGGGCGTGCGTCTAACCGACCGGGTGGGTGTTGGTGTTCTGACGCGCCTGGTCGACCGTGATCTGGTCGATGAGGTTCTCGTCGAGACGGGCCGGATGGAAAAGCGGTCACGTCTGCTCCCGGCGCGTGTTGTTGTCTATTACGTGATGGGCTTGTGTCTGTTCTTCGGCGAGTCGTACGAGGAAGTGATGCGGCTTCTCGTCAACGGTCTGCGTTTTCTGGGGACATGGCGCAAGGACTGGACAGTTCCCACGACGGGTGCGATTTCCCTGGCGCGCCGGCGTCTGGGACCGGAGCCGTTGCGGGTGCTGTTTGAGCGGGTGGCACTGCCTTGCGCTCGGCGGGGCACGCAAGGGGCGTGGCTGGGGCGGTGGCGGCTGATGGCCATCGACGGTTTCGTGCTGGATGTTCCCGATACCCCTGCGAATGACGCGAGGTTCGGCCGGTCCGGAGGGACGAAAAATCCGGCGCCTTTTTCCCAGGTGAAGATCGTGGGGCTGGGCGAATGCGGGACCCATGCCGTGGTAGCAGCACGGCTGGGGCCCTGGCGCGTGGACGAAGGTGTTCTCGCCGAGGAACTCGTCGTCGATTTCGAACCGGGCATGCTGGTTACCGCTGACCGGGGATTCTATGCGTACCGTCTGTGGGAAGCTGCCGCGGCTACCGGCGCGGATCTGCTGTGGCGCATGCCTGATGGGCCTCACCTGCCAGTGGTGCGGCCCCTGAAGGACGGGTCGTACGAGTCGTTCCTGCTCGACCCGAAGGTCCGTCATCGGCGCGCGGTCCAGCGACACCGCGGATCGGCGAACATCGAGGAACCGTCCGGGCTTCCGGTCCGGGTCATCGAATACGAAGTGACAAACCGTGAAGGCAAGGGAGAGATCTTCTGCCTGATCACCACCATCATGGCCCCCGACGAGGCAAGTTCCGCTGAACTCGCGGCCGCCTATGCCGAACGCTGGGAATTCGAATCCAGCCTGGACGAGATCAAAACTCATCAGCGAGGCCGCGGCGGCGTACTGCGCTCGAAGACACCGGACATGATCGAGCAGGAGATCTGGGCACTGCTCCTCACGCACTACGCGGTCCGGCATCTGATGTGCGAGGCAGCCGACCAGGCCGACATCGACCCCGACAGACTGTCCTTCATGCGGTCACTTCGCATTATCCGACGCCAGGTCACAGACCAGGCGGGCTTTTCCCCCTCACCACCTCATGAATGCCCTTGAGACGGCACACGCAGAAATCATCGAAAGACTCAACCCCCGCCTTCGGGCGTAGATGAGCCAGGAGACATGCTCGACGAGCTCATACGGGACGTCGAGCATGGAAGGATACGGAACCAACAGGGCCCCTCGGTCGCCGGTGCGATGAGTGAGATCACCACGCCAACGACGAGGGGCCCTGTCCTGTCACGCCCCCGCCCACCAGGTCATTTCCCCCTGCGGGGCAGGATGAAAGAGGTTCAGCCTCGGGTATTCAGCTGAATTCGGCTGCGTGCGGGGCCGGTTGACGCGAAAGGTGCCCTGACCTGCGAGGATGCGACTGTCGAGGAAGCATCTGGAATGCAGGAGCGGGGCACCTTTCTGGTGAGTGAGTCTACGGGGTGGGATCGGCGGCTGTCCGTGGCCGCTGATGGCAAGGCGCTGATCGGGCATGCCGGGGCGGTGCTGCTGCGGAAGCTGGCGGACCGTACGGGGTTGACGAGTGCGCTGGCGGGCGCGCTGCCCCAGGGGGCGGGGTTCGGCTGGCGCGATCGCGCGGTCGTGGTCGTACAGCTGGCCGTGGCGATCGTGCTGGGAGCAGTGAATCTGTCCGATGCCGAGCAGATGCAGGCCCATCACCAGGGCCTGTTCGGGCCGACGGTGTCCGACTCGACGACGCGCCGGACGCTTGCGGCGATGGACGAGCGGGTGCTGGCGAAGATCGCGGCGGTGCGGGCTCGGGTGCGTCGGCATGTGTGGTCGCAGCTGGCCCTGCGGCCGGGCGGGTTTCCGTGGCTGACCGTCGCGGGGAAGGTGCTGCACCGCTGGGTCGTGATCGATATGGACGCCACGATCATCACCGCGGCGTCGAAGAAGCTGGGCGCCTCGGCGACCTGGAAGAAGACCTACGGCTTTCATCCGCTCGCCGCCTGGTGCGCGAATACCTCCGAGTGCCTGGCCATGTGGCTGCGAACCGGTAGCGCCGGCTCCAACACGGTCGCCGACCATTTGCACGTGCTCGGCGAGGCGCTCGCCCAGGTCCCCGGCGCCTCCACCGCCAAGATCCTGGTACGCGTCGACGGCGCCGGGGCCACCCACGGCCTGCACGAACACCTCCGGGACCTGAACACGATGCGCCGTACCGTCCGCTTCACCACCGGCTGGACGATCACCGAAGAGGACGAGAAGGCCATCGCGAAGCTGCCGGAGACCGCATGGGAGACCTCGATCAGACAGGACGGCAGCCTCCAGGAGGGCTACCAGGTGGCGGAGTTGACCGGGCTGAACACCCTTGAGCGAAGGCGCGTTCTCCCGGTGCCCGGAGGCGGGCGTGGTCGCGGTTGAACTGCTGGTACGGCAGTAGGGGGTGCGTACCGTGGCGCCGGCGCCACGGTGGGCGCGGTCGGCCAGGACGAGGATCTGCCGGGTCAAGCAGGCTTGGACGATCCCGTGGGCACGGGCGGAGGTCAGGTCGTGAGTGCGGCCGGGTGTTGCTCGTGAGAACCACAGCGGGGTGCCGTTCGATGCGGCGATGACCTGCACGTTTATGCCGTGCTTGCGGTGTTTCTGCGAGTACGGCTCATCCGCACGGACGCGGTCGGCCGGGATCAGGGTGCCATCGACGATGACGAAGTCGCCCTCGCTCAAGCCGACGAGGACCGCTCACCTGATCCGCGAACTGACCGCTGCCGAAGAGGACTTCCCCGCGCAGAGGTGGCACCAGCAGATCCGGTGGGCCCTGGCCGGCCTGAACACACAGGCGATCAGGGTGCGCTCCGGCGAGATCAGTGAGATCGCACCCGAGGCCCTGCTGCTGCACTTCGAAGCCTTCCACCGAGGCATCGCCGTCGGGCTCTCGCTCCATCCCCGCGCGCCGGGACGGAAACAGACTCCGGCCCGCAACCTGCTGGAACGTCTGCGGGACCAGGCGCACGCCGTGCTCCGCTTCGCCGACGCCCCCCGGCACGTGCCCTTCACCAACAACTGCGGCGAACGAGCACTGCGGCCGGTCAAGACCCAGCTGAAGATCTCCGGCTGTCACCAGTCCGCCGACGGCGCCATGGCCTGGCTCGCCGTGCGCTCCTACCTCGACTCCGCCCGCAAACACGGGCTGAGCGCCTTCGAGGCCATCCACCGCGCCTTCACCGGCAACCTCTGGATGCCCCCCATCACGCAAACCACCTGACCAGCACGCCTCACACACCGTCACCGATCAGCCGCATTCCTTCTGAATGCGTACCCCCGACGCCGCTCGCGCTGCCCGTCCGTCAGGGCCTCCCAGACCTTTGGCGTCCGCTGCCGGGCCAGCCACTTCCCGACGTCCATCCCATGCACGGTGAGGCCGGGCAGGACCTCGGTCTGGCCGGCCTGGCCTTCTTCGTCGGCCACCAGCTCGCGCAGCGCGGTGTAGTGCCGCTGTCACTCGGCCGGCCACGACCGGTTCCAGTCCTCGTCCAAGGCCTCCAGCGCCGACTTCCACTCGGGGTGGCCGTCCAGCGCGCCAGGGCGGCGGAGGTTGGACAGCCACTGCCCCACCGGCCGGTCCAGCATCGTTGCCGACCTCGGAGCACATAGGGTCCAGTGCTGCTGGTAGTACGCCTTCGCGGCTTCCAAGTTCTCCTGGAACCGCTCATCCGCCAGGCTCCACACCATGCCGAGCTTCTCCAGCCGCGCCGCGCGCTGGCCACTCATCTGCCCCGCCCCGCGTTTGCCGTTGGGATAGTTGCCGCCGTCCTTTCCCGTCGGATTCCTGGGCGCCATGGTCGGCGACAGCGAAACCGCAGCGTTCTGGACCGCGTTTTGCAAGGGCCAGGCGGCACCGGTGCGGACCCTGTCGCAAATTGCGCGAGGCTGGGAGGTCTATTCACGGGGTCTCACCAGCCCTTCTTGTAGAAGGTGAGGGCGGTGACGGTTTTGGCAACGAGGGGGAACTTGGCCAGGGGGCCGCGGTAGCGGGTCGCGAGAATCTTCCAGTCTTTCAGGTGTGCGATCGCTCGCTCGATGGCGGCGCGGAGTCTGCTGATGCTCCCGTTGTAGACGTTGTCGCCAGTGGGACGTTCCTGACCAGGTGGTCTGCGTCTCGCGGTGAGCATGCCGGAGCCCACGTAGCCAAGATCGCCCATGCTCTGCCGTTCCGCGAAGGTTTCCGGGAAGTGGGACCGGCGCCAGGCGTACATGTCGTGCCGGGAGCCCGGGACGGGCTCGGACACCGCGAGCAGGTCCCCGGACAGCGTGGCCGCAACCTGCAGGTTGAAGCCGGTGTCGCGGTGCTTGCCGGAGAACAGGGTGGTGCCTTCGCTCGCCCAGTCCCACGTGGTGACCAGGGTGCCGTCGATGAGCACGATCCGGCCGGCGGAGGCCTCCACGGGATCGGGGACATGCCCGGCGAGGGCCTTCTCCACCACCGGAAGCAGCCCCGTCCACCGCCGGGAAACAGTGGCCTGGCTGACACCGAACAGCTCCGCCGCCGCCTCCTGGACGGGGTTCTGCCGCAGTAGGAACAGCACCAGGACCACCGACCGGTACAGGCCCAGTGACCACATCCGGGCCGGAGACACCACAGGATCAGGATCCGTCATGAGTATCCGATGGACCCGCACCACCAGCCCGTCCAGTTGATCCTTGTCCAACCCTGCCGTAACGTTCCAGCTCAACGGCCCTGCCCCGGTTCACTTCTGACGTTGTCGCAGACATCAGACTACCGAGCAGGGCCGTACTGATGATCAAGGAACCCAGGCGCCCCACCACCCCGTGAATAGGCCTCTGGCTCTCGTAGTTCGTCCTGTGCCAGGTTGCCGGTTCCACGGGTTATAGGCGGATGACGACGAGGGCGATGTCGTCGGTGTTGCCGGTGGGTGGGAGGAGATCGGCCAGGAGGTCGTCGGCCAGGGTTTCGGGGCTTGTGTGCCGGTGGTGGGTGAGGGAGTCGGCGAGGCGGGCCAGACCGGTATCGATGTCCTCGTGTCGGCGTTCGATCAGGCCGTCGGTGTACAGGACCAGGGTGGCGCCCTCGGCGAAGGGTGTGCGGGCCTGCGGGCGGGGGATGTGTTCGGGGCGGGCGCCTAGTGGTGGGTCGGTGGCCTGGTCGAGGAAGGTCACGGTGCCGTCGGGATGGAGCAGGGCGGGTGGAGGGTGGCCGGCGCTGCTGTAGGCGATGGTGTGGTGGTCCCAGTCGATGAAGGCCGTTACTGCGGTTGTCGACTCTGCGCCTGTGACGAAGCGGGCGTACAGGCCGAGGGCTTCCAGGGCGCGGGCCGGGCCGTCGGCGACGCGGCAGGCAGCGCTCAGCGCGCTGCGCAGCTGGCCCATGACGCCGGCCGCGGTGAGGCCGTGGCCGACGACGTCGCCGACGGCGACCGCGATGCTGTCACCGGGCAGATCGGCCAGGTCGTACCAGTCGCCGCACACGTTCAGGCTTGTGGTGGCGGGCTGGTAGCGCACGGCCGCCTGGTGGTGCCCTACGGGGCTGGGAGCGGGCAGCATGGCTTCCTGCAGGGCCAGGGCCACCTCGCGTTCACGGGCGTGCGCCTGACGCAGGCGCTCGTTGACCTCCTGCAGTTCACGAGAGCGGGTGTAGAGCTCAGCCTCCAGGACCTGTGCCCCGTCGCCGCCGGCCTGGCCGCCGCGAGCCCGAAGGAGTTCGGTGATCTCCTCCACTCTGTGCAGGATCAGCACCACCTGCCCGTCCGGCCCGAGAACAGGAGCGTTCACCGGGCTCCAGTAATGCTCCTGCCAAAGCCCGGGCCGCTCGGGATCCTCGATGTCGTAGCGGAGCAGTGCCATGGTGTCGCGTTCGGCGGTGGCGACCACGCGGAGCATCGACGCCTGGGTCTCCTGTATACCGGCCGCGGCCGGATCGTTCGGGTTCTCGGGAAAGACGTCGAAAATGTAGCGGCCGACCAGCTGCTCGCGGGTACGCCCGGCCAGCCGCTGGAAGTCCTCGTTCGCGTCGGCATACACCAGGTCCGGTGCCAGCAGCGCCACCATGCCAGGCAGGGCTTGGAAGACCGCCTCGTAATCGATTTGCGGGTTCATGCGCTGCCTGCCTCGACGCCGACCGTCACTGTGCTGTTTTCACGGTAGACCGCAACACAACACCAGGCCCGGCCACAGTCCCTTTCACCCCACAGCAGTCACCTGGCCAGCCCTGTCACGTAAACATCACCCGATCAATCCGGCGGCCACGAATCCGCTTCGTGGCACGCAGCTTCCTGAGCAATACAGGCCGCGATCCGCAGGCATCCCAGGTGGTGTGCATGGACGAGAAGCCCTACCAGCTCCTCACCCATGTCCGCGACCCCCACGGGCCCGGCCCGGCCGCGACGCGTGCCAGGACAGCGAGTACATCCGCTGCGGCACCTGCTCCGTCTTCGTATGGACCGAACCCTTACGCGGATGGCGTCGCACGCAGGCACTGTCCCGGCGGACCCGGATCGACTGGGCCGGCCAGGTCAAGCAGCTACTGACCGTGGACCACCCCGACGCCGCGACCGTGGTGCTGGTGATGGACAACCTCAACACCCACACCATCGCCTCCCTGTACGAGGCATTCGAACCAGAAGAGGCCTTCGCCCCGGCCCAGCGCCTCGAGATCCACCACACACCCAAGCACGGCTCCTGGCTCAACATCGCCGAGATCGAACTCTCCGCGCTGACCCGGCAATGCCTCGACCGCCGGATCGGCGACCTCGACACACTCAACACCGAACTCTCGGCCTGGCAGAACGCCACCAACACCGACCAACGCCAAGTGAACTGGCAGTTCACCACCCATGACGCACGCATCAAACTGCGCCACCTTTATCCCAAGAATTAGCCACGACAGTCTACTAGTGTGGTGCGCCGGGAGGCCGGCACGTCTTGGCGAGCTCCTCGGCATCGAACTGCCTATCATCCAAGGGCCGTTCGGCGGCGGACTGTCTTCCGTCGAGCTGGCCGTGGCGGTGTCGGAGGACGGCGGGCTCGGCTCGTACGGGGCCCACATCCTCCTCTCGGAGGAGATCGGGGATCTGGTAGCACGGCTGAAAGCGGGCACGGACCGGCCGTTCGCGGTGAACCTGTGGGTTCCGCTCGATGGTGAATCTGAACTCCAGCCGTCCGACACGGACCTGGCCTCTCACGTGGCGCGGCTGCGGCCGTACTACGAGGAACTCGGCGTCGCCGCCCCCACCGCCGCCGACGTGGCCGGACTTCGGCGCGCAGGTGAATGCCTTGCTCACCGCCGCCCCGCCGGTCATCAGCCTCGTGATGGGGCTGCCGCCCCGACGTCTGGTCGAGGAGGCCCGGCGGCTCGGCATCGCGTTGATCGGTACGGCGACGACCATCGAAGAGGCCATCGCCCTGGAGATCTCGGGCCTGGACGCGATCGTCGCCTCCGGCAGCGACGCGGGCGGCCACCGGGGAGCCTTCCTGCGCCCCGTCCGGGAGTCCCTGGTGGGCACGTTCTCGCTGGTCCCGCAGGTGGCGGACACGGTCGCGGTGCCTGTGTCACCTTCGTCCATCGTCCGACGGCTCGTCAGTCGCCTGCCGCAGTAAATACCGGATTTACTGCGGCAGGGCCTCTATCACCGCGACCTGCGGCGGGGCGATTCGGCCGCCGGGGCGAGGTGTACGCATTTACTGCGGCAGGACCAGAAGGGCGGGACGGGCATGGCGAACGAACCAGTGGCCGAACTCGGGAGCGGGGTGCGCTCAGGTTGCCGCGCGCCCGGGTGGGGCCCCTGTCCGTCTCGCCGTCGTCGTACACCGCGGCGGTCGAGCGGTACATCACCGGCGCCGGCATCCCGAAGTCCCCCGCCAGGGTCTATCGGATCTCGCTGACGACGTGGGGGTGGATGTTCGCTGGCGAACCGGCGCCGACCGGGCCCGCCCGCAGGGGAGGCGACCATGGAACTGATGGCCAGTGCGCTGGGAATCGGCGTACCCCTATTCCTCCGTATGGCCGAGGACGTTGTCGATGAGGTCGAACATCTCGTCGTCCGAGGCAAGGACGAGATCGCGCCCCTTCGCCGCGTCGGCCTGGACGCGCTCCTGCTCCCGCCATTTCAGGAAGATAGTCTCCAACAGAGTGTCGATCTCCTCTCTGCGCTCGTCCCCGGCGGGAATCGCGGAGAGCGCGGTCTGCAGTTTCCTGAGCTGGGCCATCACGGGACGGACCACATCGCCCCGCTGGTCACCGATGCCCGCGGCCAGATGCCGGGCCAGCGCGGTCGGTGTGGGATGTTCGTAGGCGACCGTGGTGGCCAGCCGCACGCCTGTGGCGGCGTGGAGGCGGTTGCGCAGCTGGATGGTGGCGAGTGAGTCCAGCCCCATCTCCTTGAACGCCTGGCTCGCCGGGATCGCCGCGGTCGCGTGTCCCGACACCGCCGCGACGTGTGTGATCACCTGCCGCAACAGCTCGTCCTGGAGTTCGTCGGAGTGCAGGGCGGCCAGGTGTTGGGGTGAGGGAGTGCCGTCGGCGCTCGTTCCGGACGGGGGCTCACCGACGCCCGCGGAGGTGAGGTCGGAGAGCAGGGAGCCGGGCCGGCCGGTCGTATGGGCGAACCGGTCCCAGTCGACGTCCGCGATGGCGTAGAAGGAGCCCGGCCGGGCGAGGCTGGAGGCGAAGGCGTCCAGGGCGAGGGGTGCCGGCAACGGGGTGAGGCCGTCGTGGTGCCGGAACTGGGCCACCGCGGAGGTGAACATCCCGGTATCGGCCCAGGGGCCCCAGGCGAGCGAGGTCGCGGGAAGCCCGAGCCCCCGCCGGTGCTGGGCCAGCGCGTCGAGGACTGCGTTGGCGGCGGCGTAGTTGCCCTGCCCGGGCGAGCCGACGGTACCCGCGAGGGACGAGAACAGGACGAACCGCTCCAGCGGATGGTCACGGGTGAGTTCGTGCAGATGCCAGGCGGCATCGGTCTTCGCCCCGAAGACCGTGCCCAGGCGTTCTGGGGAGAGTGAGGCGATGAGTCCGTCGTCGAGTACCCCGGCCGCGTGGACGACGCCCGTGAGCGGTGTGTCGGCGGGCACGGTGCGGATCAGGCGGTCCAGCGCCTCACGGTCCGTGATGTCGCAGGCGGCGATGGTGACCGTCGCCCCCAGCTCGACGAGTTCCGCGCGCAGGCTGTCCGCGCCCGGGGTGTTCGGTCCCCGGCGGCCGGTCAGGAGGAGGTGTTCGGCTCCGCTGCGGGCCAGCCAACGGGCCACATGGGCGCCCAGCCCCCCCAGCCCACCGGTGACCAGTACCGTACCGCGCGGGCGCCAACCGGTGAGCCCGTCCGGGTAGGTTGGGGCCGGGAGCCCGGTACGGGTGAGGCGGGGGACGTATATCCCCGAGGAGCGGAGAGCCAGCTGGTCATCCCCGCCCTCGGCCGTCAGCGCGTCACAGAACCATGACCAGGACCGCTCGTCCATCGCCTCGGGCAGGTCGATCAGCCCGCCCCACAGATGCGGGGCCTCCAGGGCGATGACCCTGCCCAGGCCCCACACTGCGGCCTGGCCCGGCCGGAGCACCGGGTCCTCCTCGCTGATGCCGACCGCACCCCTGGTCACGCTGCGGACCGGCGCGTCGACCCCGAGGTCTTCCAGCGCCTGCACCAGCCCGAGAGTGGCCGTCACCGCCCGGGGCACCGAGGGTTGCGCGGGATCCCTCCGTTCGTCCAGCGACACCAGCGACACGATCCCGGCCAGTGGAGCGGGTAGCGGAGTGCCGGTGAGCAGCTGCCGCCAGGTCTCCCGGTCGGCACCGGTGGCGCGCGACTCCACGGCCACCGCGCCACGCTCTCCCAGCGCTCGCAGCAGGGCCGAGACCGTCTCGTCGTACGCGCCGTCCGACGGTGCGATGACCAGCCAGTGACTGGCCGTCACCCCCGGCGGCGCCACCGCCGGGACCCAGGGGCGCCAGCCCATCTCGTAGCACAGCGGATCCCCCGTGGCCCCCGCCGTCGCACCGCCCCGGTCCTCTCCGGTCGCCGGTGCGCCGCCGTCCCGCAGCCAGTATCGCTCGCGCTGGAAGGCGTACAGGGGCAGGTCGACGGTCCGGCCCCCCGCACACCAGGCGGCCCAGTCCACCGAAGCGCCCCGGGTGTGGAGGACCGCCAGCGCCGCCGGCAGGGTTTCGGTTCCGGGGCGTCCCTCGCGCAGGCATGACACCAGCTCGACGGCGTCGGGATCGCCCGGCTGAGGGGCCAGGTTGTGCTGGCCCAGAGCCGTGAGCGCGTGGCCCGGACCCACCTCCGCATACAGGCCCACACCGGCCTTCGACAGCCAGTCCAGGCTGTCCTGGAAGCGGACGGTCGCGCGGGCGTGGCGCGTCCAGTAGCCGGGTGAGCAGATCTCGGCCGCGGTGACCGGTGAGCCGGTCACCGCGGAGACGATCGGTACCGTGGGCGGCTGGAACCGCAGTGTGGCCAGCGCCTCGTGGAACGGTTCGAGTACCGCGTCCATGTGGTGCGAGTGGAAGGCGCGATGGACGGCCAGCCGGGTCGTACGGTGTCCCTGGGCTGCCATGCGGTCGGCACAGTCGAGGACAGCTTCCTCGTCGCCGGAGATGACCACCGCCTCGGGGCCGTTCACCGCGGCCACCGCGACCTCGTGCTCCCGGCCCGCGATGAGCGACCGGACGTCGTCTTCCGACGCGGCGAGGGAGACCATCGTCCCGCCGGGCGCCAGGGTGTGCATCAACCTGCCGCGCGTGACGACCAGTGTGCAGGCGTCGGCCAGGGACAGCACCCCGGCCACATGCGCTGCGGCGATCTCGCCGACAGAGTGTCCCGCCAGGAAGTCGGGCTGGACGCCGTGGTGGGTCAGTAGCCGGAACAGCGCCACTTCGATCGCGAACACGGCGGCTTGGGCGTAGTCGGTGCGTTCGAGCAACCCTGCCTTGTCGGTGCCCTTGGCAGCGAACACCGCTTCCTTCAGGGGATGTTCGAGCTGTCCGTTCAGCTCGGCGCAGATCGCGTCGAAGGCCTCCGCGAAGACGGGGTACGCCCGGTGCAGGTCCTCTCCCATGGCGGGCCACCCGGTGCCTTGTCCGGGGAAGAGGAAGGCGGTGGTGGGGTTGGGGGTGGTGCTGCTCGTGACCGTGCTCGAGGTGGCGGAGCCGTGGGCGATGTGGGTGAGTTCCGTGCTTAGTTCGCCGATGTTCGGGGCCAGGACGACGGCGCGGTGAGGGTGGTGTTTGCGGGTGGTGCCGAGGGAGTGGGCGAGGTCGAGGGGATCGGTGTGGGGGCCCAGATGCCTCAGGAGTTCCCGGGCCTGGCTGGGGAGCGCCCCGGCGGTGGTGGCGGAGAGGGCGAAGGGGAGCACGGGGGCGGTGGAGCGGTCGGCTGGCGCGGTGGTGGCCGAGGCGGCGTCGTCCGCGGGGGGCTCTTCGAGGATGAGGTGGGCGTTGGTCCCGCTGATGCCGAAGGAGGAGACGGCCGCCCGGCGCTCGCGTTCGCTGGCCGTCCACGGCTGAGCCTCCGTCAGCAGCCGTACGGTCTCGCCTGACCAGTCGACCTGTGGCGTGGGGCTGTCCACATGCAGGGTCTGGGGCAGCAGCTCGTGCCGCAGGGCTTCGATCATCTTGATCACACCGGCCACGCCGGCCGCGGCCTGGGTGTGGCCGAGGTTGGACTTCGCCGAGCCCAGCCACAGCGGCCGGTCCGCGGGGCGGTTCTCGCCGTAGGCGGCCAGCAGCGCCCCCGCTTCGATCGGGTCGCCGAGCGAGGTCCCGGTGCCATGCGCCTCGACCACGTCGATCTCGTCGGCGCACAGCCGGGCGTTGGCCAGGGCGGCCTCGATCAACCGCTGCTGGGCCGGGCCGTTGGGGGCGGTGAGACCGTTGCTGGCCCCGTCCTGGTTGACGGCCGAGCCGCGGATCACCGCCAGCACACGGTGCCCGTTGCGGCGGGCGTCCGAGAGGCGCTCCAGCACGACCAGGCCCGCGCCCTCGGAGAAGCCGGTGCCGTCGGCGGCGGCGGCGAAGGGCTTGCAGCGGCCGTCGGGAGCGAGGCCCTGCTGCTGGGAGAACTCGATGAAGTGGGCGGGGGTGGCCATGATGGTCGCCCCGCCGGCCAGAGCGAGGGTGGTTTCGCCGTTGCGGAGTGACTGGGCGGCGAGGTGGATGGCAACCAGGGAGGAGGAACAGGCGGTGTCGATGGTGATGGCGGGGCCCTGGAGTCCGAGGGTGTAGGAGAGTCGGCCGGAGGCGACGCTGCTGGTGTTGGCGATGGACCGCTGGCCGATGAGGTCGAGGGGAATGCCCGGGTGGGCGGCGTACTCGCCGGGGATGAGCCCGGTGAAGACGCCGGTGCGGGTTCCGTGGAGGGTGCTCGGGTCGATCCCGGCGGACTCTAGCGCGTGCCAGGCGACTTCCAGTAGGACCCGCTGCTGGGGGTCCATGATCAGTGCTTCGCGGGGGCTGATGCCGAAGAAGGTGGGGTCGAAGTCGGTGGCGTCGGTGAGGAACCCGCCGTGGCGGGCGTAGGTCCTGCCGGGTTGCGGGGTGGCGCTGTCGGGGTCGTAGAGGGTGTCGATGTCCCAGCCGCGGTTGCGGGGGAAGTCGCAGACCACGTCCCGGCCTTCGCTGAACACCTCCCACAGGTCCTGCGCGGAGCGCACCCCGCCGGGGAACCGGCAGCCGGTCCCCACGATGACCACGGGATCGTCGTCGCTCGCGGCGGTGGGCAGCGGCGTCGGCCGGCTGGCCGGCGCGGACACCCGGCCTGAGAGATAGTCGGCCAGCGCTGTCGGCGTGGGGTGGTCGAAGACCGTGGTAGCGGGCAGCCTCAGCCCCGTGGCGGCGCTGAGCCGGTTACGGAGTTCGAGCCCGGTGAGCGAGTCGAAGCCCAGGTCCCTGAAGGCGCGGTCGTCATCGATCCGGTCCGGTGCCGCGTGCCCGAGCACGGTGGCCACGGTGGTCCGGACCAGTTCCATCAGTGCCCGGCCGTCCGAGAAGGCGACTGGACCTGCGGGATCCTGAGGTGAGAGCGCGGGCGGGCGCGAGGCGGGCAGCACCCGCCGGCTGGCGCCGAGCAGTGAGGTGAACAGCGCGGGCACCGTGCCGTGCGCGGCCTGCATGCGCAGTGCCGCCAGGTCGAGCCGGGCGGGTACCAGCAGCGCGGAGTCCAGCGCGAGTGCTGCATCGAAGAGCATGACACCTTGCTCCTCGCTCAGCGGTACCAGACCGCCGCGCGCCAGTCTGGCCCGGTCGGTGCGGCCCAGATGTCCGGTCATCCCGCTGTTGCGGTCCCACAAGCCCCATGCCAGGGATGTCGCCGCAAGCCCCCGGGCCCGGCGATGGTGGGCCAGCGCGTCCAGGAACGTGTTGGCGGCGGCGTAGTTGCCCTGGCCGGGAGTGCCGGACGTTCCCGCGACCGACGAGAAGAGCACGAACGCGGAAAGACTGAGGGACTCGGTCAGCCGGTGCAGGTTCCAGGCGCCCACCGCCTTGGGACGCAGTACGCCCTCCAGGCGCTCCGCGTCGAGCGATTCCACGGTGCCGTCATCGAGGACGCCCGCCGCGTGGATCACCGCCGTCAGCGGGTGCTCGCCGGGTACGCCCGCCAGGACGGCGGCGAGCCGCTTGGCGTCGGCCGCATCGCAGGCCGCGATGGTCACGTGGGCGCCCAGCGCGCCGAGTTCGGCGTGGAGTTCGGCCGCTCCGGGGGCGTCCTGCCCGTGGCGGCCGGTCAGCAGCAGCCGCCGTACACCGTGTTCGGTGACCAGATGACGGGCGAGGAGACCGCCCAGGGTCCCGGTGCCGCCGGTGATCAACACAGTGCCGTTGGGGTCCCAGGGGGCCGGGCGTCCGGCCTCGGCCGGGGTGGCCCGGCTCAACCGGGGCGCGATCAGCTGCCCGTCGCGCACGGCCAGTTGCGGTTCGCCGGACGCGGCCGCGGTGCGGAGCAGGCCGATGTCGGTGCCCCCGGCATCGGTGTCGACGATCAGGAAGCGGCTCGGGTGCTCGGACTGGGCGGTGCGCAGCAGGCCCCACACAGGCGCATGGGACAGGTCGGGTACGTCCTCACCGGGGGCCGCGGCGATTGCGCCCCGGGTGACGACGACCAGGCGCGAGGTGGCGAACGCCTCATCGGCCAGCCAGCTCTGGAGGAGGTCGAGGACACCGGTCGTGGCCGCGCTCAGTGCGGCGGGCACCGCGGGCGCACTCCGGTTCTCTGGTGCCGTGTCCTGGCCGTCAGGGACGGTCCGGCAGGCGATGACCACGACGTCCGGTACCGTCTCGCCTCCCTCGACCGCCAGGCGCAGCGACGCGAGGTCGGGATGGCATGACACCGCCGGGTCCGCGATGTCGAGGCCGGAGCCGTCCGGCCCGAGTACCGCCCATCGGCCGCCAGAGGCGGCGGAGGCGGGACGGGTCACATCGACCCAGTCGACCTGGAACAGCGACCGCTGGTGGTCCCGGCCGGCGCCCGCGTGCTCCGGCCTCACCGGCCGCAGGGTGAGGCCGTCGACGGACGCCACCGCGAGCCCGGTGCTGTCGGCGGCCGTCAGCGAGAACTCGCCGTCGCCGGTCGGTGAGAGCCGTATCCGCAGCGCGGTGGCCCCCGTGGCGTACAGAGACACTCCCGTCCAGGAGAAGGGCAGTTGGATCATGTCACCGTCCGCGCCGGGTTGCGCCCCGGTCAGCAGCGGGTGCAGGGCGGCGTCGAGCAGCGCTGGGTGGATGCCGAATCCGGGCGCGTCCTCCTGGAAGCTGGCGGGCAGGGCGACCTCGGCGTATGTGTCGTGGCCCAGTTGCCATACGGCCGTGAGCCCCTGGAAGGCCGGACCGTACTCGTACCCGGTCTCCGCCAGGCGCTCATAGGCGTCGGTGAGGTCCAGCGGCTCGGCGTCCGCCGGCGGCCACGGACCGAGGTCCTCCTGACCGTCGGCGCCGCTGATCAGAGACCCGGTCGCATGCCGGGTCCACACCGTCTCGGGCAGCGCGGCGCGGTCGGCGGCGCGGGAATACACCGAGACCGGGCGCCGGCCGGACTCGGGCGCGCCCACGGTGAGCTGGAGTTCCACGTCGCCCTCGTCGGGCAGGACCAGGGGCGTCGCCAGGGCGAGTTCCTCGACCCGGTCGCAGCCGGCCTGTCCTCCCGCGTGCAGGGCCAGTTCGACGAAGGCCGTACCGGGCAGCAGCACCGTGCCGTTCACTGCGTGATCGGCCAGCCAGGGCTGGGCGCGCAGCGAGAGCCTGCCGGTGAAGACCAGGCTGTCGTCGTCGGCCTTCGCGACGGCGGCGCCCAGCAGCGGATGCTCGCAGGCGAGCAGCCCGAGCCCCTGGGCGTCTGCGGCCGACGTGGTCGGCAGCATCCAGAACCGTTCGGGCTGGAAGGCGTAGGTCGGCAGATCGGTGTACTCGGCGGTGCCGGGCCGGAAGGCCTCGGCCCATCGTGCGTTCAGCCCGTGCACATGCGCCTCGGCGACGGACGCCAGGAAGCGGTCCAGACCGCCATCGTTGCGCCGGAGCGTGCCCAGGGCAGTGCCGCCCTCGGTGGTCTCGTCCAGGACCTGCTGAACGTCCATGGTCAGCACGGAGCGTGGACTGGACTCGATGAATAGCCTGTGGCCTTGGTCGGCCAGCGTGTGGATCACGCTGTCGAACTCCACGGGGTGGCGCAGATTGCGATACCAGTAGTCCGCGTCCAGCTTGGCGGTGTCGATCAGGCCGCGGGTCAGCGTGGAGTAGAAGGGCACGTCGCTCGACCGGGGTGTGATCGGGGACAGCTCGGTCAGTAGCCGCTCACGCAGTTGTGCCACCTGACTGGAGTGGGAGGCGTAGTCCACGGGCAGCCGGGACCACCGGACGTCCGATCCGGACAGCTCCTGGCTCAGCTCGTCCAGCGCCGCCGGCTCACCCGAGACCACCGTCGACTGGGGGCCGTTGACCGCGGCGATCGAGATGCGGTCCCGCCAGGGCCGGATACGCTCCTCTGTCTCCTGACGCGGTAGCCGGACCGACATCATGCCGCCCTGCCCGGAGAGGGCGCGCAGCGCCTTGCTGCGCAGCGCCACCACGCGGGCACCGTCCTCCAGGGACAGCCCCCCGGCCACCGTGGTGGCCGCGATCTCGCCCTGCGAATGCCCCACGACCGCCGCCGGCTCGACTCCGTACGCGCGCCACGCGGCGGCGAGGGAGACCATCACGGCCCACAGCGCCGGCTGCACCACGTCGACTTCGGCCAGCGCGCTCTCGTCGGCCAGGACATCGGGGAGGGACCAGTCGATGAACGGTGCCAGGGCCCGCCCGCAGTCAGCCATCCGCTCGGCGAAGGCCGGGGAGGTGGCGAGGAGGTTCACCGCCATGCCGGCCCACTGGGTGCCCTGTCCGGGGAACACCAGCACCGGGCGGTGCCCGGTACGGGCCCGGCCGGAGCACACTCCCGCGGCCGGTGTCCCGGCGGCAACCGCGTCCAGACCCTTCAGCAGGGAAACGCGGTCCCGGCCCACGATCACCGACCGGTGGTCGAACACGGACCGGCCGCTCGCCAGGGTGTAGGCCACATCGGTGAGGTCCAGGTCCGGATGGCGGTCGAGGTGGGCCCGCAGACGCGACGCCTGGTCGCGCAGCGCCGCTTCGCTCCGGCCCGAGAGCACCCAGGGCGTCGCCGCCTGCAGGCCGCCGTCCCCGGCAGGGGCAACCTCCGTGGCGGCCGGCGCCTGTGCGTGGGGTGCCTCCAGCACCAGATGGGCGTTGGTGCCGCTGATGCCGAAGGAGGACACGGCGGCGCGGCGGGCACGTCCGGTCCGGGGCCACTCGGTGTCCTCGGCGAGCGGGGTGACCAGGCCGCTGCTCCAGTCGACATGCCGGGTCGGCTCATCCAGGTGCAGCAGCTTCGGCAGCAGCCCGTGCCGCATGGCCAGCACCATCTTGATGACGCCGCCGACGCCCGCCGCGGCCTGGGCGTGACCGATGTTGGACTTCAGGGAACCGAGCAGGAGCGGTCGGTCCGCGGGGCGGTCTTGGCCGTAGGTAGCCAGCAGGGCCTGAGCCTCGATCGGGTCGCCCAGCGGGGTGCCGGTGCCGTGCGCCTCGACGGCGTCGACCTCGGCCGCTGCCAGCCTTGCGTCGGCCAGCGCTTCGCGTATCACCTGTTCCTGCGCGGGGCCGCTCGGTGCCGACAGGCCGTTGGAGGCGCCGTCCTGGTTCACCGCCGAGCCCTTGATCACCGCGAGGACCCGGTGCCCGTTGCGGTGGGCGTCGGAAAGCCGTTCCAGTACCAGCAGTCCGGAGCCCTCGGCCCAGGCGGTGCCGTCCGCCGTCCCCGAGAACGACTTGCACCGGCCGTCCGGCGCCAGCCCTCGCAGCCTGGAGAACTCGACGAACATCTCCGGGGTCGCCATGACGCTTACCCCGCCGGCGAGCGCCAGGGAGCACTCGCCTCGGCGCAGCGCCTGCGCCGCCAGGTGCAGTGCCACCAGGGAGGACGAGCACGCCGTGTCCACGGTGACGGCGGGCCCCCGCAGGCCGAAGACGTATGCCAGACGGCCCGACACCACGCTCGAGGTGTTGCCGGTGACCAGGTGGCCCTCGAGTCCTTCCGGCACCGTGTGGACGCGTGGTGCGTAGTCGTGGTGCATCACACCGGCGAAGACGGCGGTGCGGCTGTCCCTGACCGATGCCGGATCGATGCCCGCGCTCTCGAACGCCTCCCAGGCGGTGGTCAGCAGCAGTCGCTGCTGCGGGTCGGTGGTCAGTGCCTCGCGCGGCGAGATCCCGAAGAACGCGGCGTCGAAGTCGGCCGCGTTGTGCAGGAAGCCCCCGTACCGGGTGTAGGACTTCCCGCGCCGGTCCGGGTCGGGGTCGTACAGTCCTTCGACGTCCCAGCCCCGGTCCGTGGGGAAGCCGCCGATCGCGTCCGTGCCGGAGGCAGCCAGCTGCCACAGCTCCTCCGGCGTCGACACGTCACCGGGATAGCGGCAGGCCATGCCGATGATGGCGATCGGGTCGTCCCGGTCGGCGGAGGCCGCTGGCCCTGCCTCCGCCGCGGACACCGGGGCCGATGGGGTGTCGGGCAGCTGGGCGAGCAGTCCGTGGGCCAGTCCCGTCGGCGTCGGGTGGTCGAAAAGCGCGGTCGGGGACAGCGGCGACTGTGCCGTCTCGCCGAGCCGCACCAGCAGCTCCGCGCCCATCAGCGAGTCGAAGCCCAGGTCCTGGAAGGTACGGGTCGGATCGACCTGGTCGGCGCGGTACTCTCCGAGTACGTCGGCCGCGTGCTCCAGCACCAGTTCGAGCACCGCACGGTTCTGCTCGGCGGCGGGCAGCCCGGCCAGTCGGGCCTGCAGTGAACCGGTCGCTGCGGGCTGCTCGCCGGACGGCCAGGCGGGCGCGTGCGTGGGCGTATCCGCGGGTGTGTCGGCGGGTTCCTGCGGCCTGCCGCTCTTCCACCAGTGCCGCTCACGCTGGAACGCGTACGTGGGCAGCCGGACCGGGCGTGCGCCGCTGTTGGCGAAGGCCGTGGTCCAGTCCACCGTGACGCCCCGGGTGTGCATTGCGCCCAGGGCCGTCAACAGCGTCTGGGACTCGGGGCGGCCGGCCCGCAGCGTGGGGACGACGGCCGCGGTGTTCCCCGGCGCAGCGGCCACGCAGTCGCGCGCCATGGTGGCCAGTGAGCCGTCGGGGCCCAGCTCGACGAAGACCGTCGTGCCCGAGGCGAGTAGGGCCCGCACGGCCTCCAGGAATCGCACCGGCTCTCTGGCCTGGCGCACCCAGTACTCCGGGGTGCTCATCTGCTCCGGCGGTACCGGTTCACCGGTGAGCGTCGAGACGATGGGGACGCGTGGTGGCTGGAACGTCACCGCCGCGACGGCCGCGCGGAACTCCTCCAGCACCGGCTCCAGGTGGGGGGAGTGCAGGGCGTGGGAGACCCGCAGCCGCTTGGTCTTGTGGCCCCGCGCCGCGAGGACGTGCACCACCTCGGCCACGACGTCCTCGTCGCCGCTGAGCACCGTGGCCGCCGGGCCGTTGACCGCGGCCAGCGACAGCCGGTCCTCGCGGCCGGCGAGGAGGTCGCGCACCTCGTCGGCGCCCGCCCGCACGGACACCATCGCACCGTCCGTCGGCAGGCTCTGCATCAGCCGCCCACGGGTGGCTACCAGGGCTGCCGCGTCCGGCAGCGAGAACAGCCCGGCGACATGCGCGGCCGCCAGCTCGCCGACGGAATGCCCGGCGAGCTGGTCCGCCCGGACACCGAACGACGTCAGCAGCCGGTAGAGCGCCACCTCCAGGGCGAAGACCGCCGCCTGGGTGTACAGCGTCTGGTCCAGCAGGGCCGCTTCGGGTGAACCCGGGGCGGCGAACACGACCTCGCGCACCGGCCGTTGCAGATGGCTGTCCAGGTACCGGCACACCTCGTCGAAAGCCGCCGCGAACGCGGGGAACGCGACGTACAGTTCCCGGCCCATGTCCAGCCGCTGGCCGCCCTGTCCGGCGAACAGGAACGCGACCCGGGCGTTCGGGTCGACCACGCCCCGGGACACCCGCACGGGCTGGCGCCCCTTCGCGAGCGCCCGCAACGCCACCAGCAGCGTGGTCCGGTCGGACGCCGCCGCAACGGCCCGGTGCTCGAAGGCGGTACGGGTGGTGGCCAGCGAGTGGGCGAGGTCCACCGGATCGACCTGGGGGTGGTCCTCGACGAAGGCCGCCAGGCGCTCGGCCTGTGCGCGCAGGGCGGGCCCGGTGCGTGCCGACAGCAGAGCGGGAACTACCTGGGGTCCGGTCGTCTCAGGCCGCGGTGGTGCCGCGGGGGTGTGGGCCGGTGCTTCGGCGAGCACCAGATGGCAGTTGGTGCCGCCCATGCCGAAGGAGCTGACGCCCGCCACCAGAGGCCCGCCGGAGCCGCTCCATGGCTTGAGTTCGGTGATGACCCGCAGCCGCAGGGACTCCAGTGGGATCTGCGGATGCGGTGTCTCGAAGTTCAGGCTCGGGGGCAGTTCACGGTTCCGGAGCGCCAGCGCCGTCTTGATCAGGGAGCAGATGCCGGCAGCGGCTTCCAGGTGCCCCAGGTTGGACTTGACCGACCCCACCGGCAAGGGGTGCCCGGGGCTTCGCCGGGCACCCAGCACGGCACCCAGGGCGGCGGCCTCCACCGGGTCGCCGACCCTGGTGCCCGTTCCGTGCAGCTCCACGTACTGGACCAGGGCTGGATCGACACCGGCGTTCCGGTACGCCAGCCTCAGCAGCTCTTCCTGGGCGTCCTGGCTGGGCACGGTGAGGCCCTCGCCGCCGCCGTCGTTGTTCACCGCGCCGCCGCTGATGACGCAGTGGACGCGGTCGCCGTCGGCGAGGGCCTTCGCCAGTGTCTTCAGCACGACGACACCACCGCCCTCGCCGCGCACGAAGCCGTTGGCCCGGGCGTCGAAGGTGTAGCAGCGGCCGTCGGGGGAGAGGCCACCGAAGGCCGCCGCATCCTCCTCGCTCGCCGCCGCGAGGTTGAGGTTCACACCGCCGGCGAGCGCGATCTCCGACTCGCCGGTCAGCAGGCTCTGGCAGGCCAGGTGAACGGCGGTCAGGGAGGAGGACTGCCCGGTGTCCACCGTCATGCTCGGGCCGCGCAGACCGCAGAAGTACGAGACGCGGTTGGCGATCAGGCTGCGCTGCAGCCCGGCGAACGAGTGGTGCGTCCGCAGATCCGGCCCCAGGCCCTGGGCCAGCCGCGCGTAGTCGTCCCGCATCGCGCCGATGAACACCCCGCAGCGTTCGCCCCGGAGCGTCGCCGGGACGGTGCCCGAGTCCTCCAGCGCCTCCCAGCTCAGCTCCAGCATCAGCCGCTGCTGCGGGTCCATCACGGCGGCTTCGCGGCGTGAGACACCGAAGAACCCGGCGTCGAACCCCGCGACATCCGCGAGGAACGAGCCCCACCGGGTACCCGCTCCGCCCGCCGCGGACCCGTCGCGGTCCCAGCGGCCCTCGGGCACCTCGGTGACGGCGTTCCCGCCGGTCCGCAGCAGGTGCCAGAAGGCGTCCGGGCCTGCCGCCTCCGCGAAGCGGCAGGACAGTCCGACCACCGCGACCGCGTCCGCCCGGCCGGATTCCGCCATGCCGGTACCCACCGTTGTCTCGTCCACAATTCACCTCATGAAGAAGGGGCCGCCAAGAAGGGCCGGCCGGTTAGCCGGCGCCGCGTCTGCCGGGCGCGGCTACACCGTCGCGGTGAGCCAGTCGTGCAGAACCTTGCCCGCAGCCTCGGAATGCTGGGACAAGAGGGTGAAGTGATTGCCCGGGAGGCTCACCGAGGTGTGGCACAGATCGGCCGGGAACAGGCCCTCGGGTACCTCACCGGTCAGGCCGGAGAGCAGCTCGGACGCCCTGATGTGCAGGGTGGGCGCGCTGATCCGGCCGGGCCGCCAACCGTCGAACAGGCTCATGTAGTGACCCATGGCGCTCAGTTCATGGCCCTGCGGGGCCGACCTGCTGTCCGGGGTGAGCGGGCCGTCGCCACCGCCCAGCCGTGCCTGCTCCCGCATGAACCGGGCGCGCGCCTCGTCCACGTCCGACGCCGGCGGATAGTAGTCGAAGAGCACCACCGCCGCAGGCGGCCGGCCGAGGGATTCCAGGTAGGCGGCCAGCCCATGGGCGACCCACCCGCCGGACGAGTAGCCGACCAGTACGATCGCCTCCCGGTCTACCTGTTCGGCCAGAGCCCTGCGCTGCGCCTCGAAGAGGTCGGGAAGGCCGACGGGCAGCAGCTCGCCCTCAGCGAACCCCGGCGGCCGCAGGGTCCATACGTCCCGCCGTGCGGGCAGCGCGGGAGCGAGGAAGGAGTACGCCGCGTCCGAGATCGGCGCCACCGGCGCCGTCGTGCACACCAGCGGCGGCGTGTCACTCCCGGACATCAGCCGGGTGAGGACGGCGGTGGTGCCGTCCGTCTCCGCCTCGAAGGCGGGGCGCAGACGCGCCGCCATGCGCACCAGGCCCATCGCCTCGCCGGTTTGGCCGCTTTCGACCCCCTGCAGGTAGAGCGCGGCGATGCTGTCCCCGGGGGCCGCGGCGTCGTCGCGGGCGGGCGAGGGGGTAGGCGGGACCGGCTCCGCCTCGGCAAGGCGTTCCCCGATCAATTCGGCGAGGTCCATGACGGTGGGGTAGTTGAGGACATCGGTGAGCTGGACGTCCACTCCGGTGGATTCCACGATCCGGTTGCGCAGCGCCACGGCGGTCAGCGATTCGAAACCCAGGTCGCGGAAGGTGTCCTCGACCGGGACCTCCCCGGCCGAACGGTACTTGAGCACCACGGCGACATGGCCCGCGACCAGGTCCACCAGCGCCTGCTCACGTTCGGCGGGGGACAGGGCGGCCAGCCGCTCCGCCAGCGAACCGGGCGACTCGGCCGCCTGCGGCTGCGCGGTCGTGGGGACGAACGTCGGCAGCACCGGGTCCAGCCAGTAGCGTTCGCGCTGGAAGGCATAGCCGGGCAGTTCCGTCCGGCGGGCGCCCGTGCCATCGAAGACCGCGTGCCAGTCGATCCCGACCCCCGCCACGTGCGCCTCGGCCAGCGCGCACAGGAAGCGTCCCATGCCGCCTTCGTTGCGGCGCAGCGTTGCCAGGACGGAGGCGGAGACGCCACTGTCGTCCAGGGTCTCGCGGACGGCCGGAAGCAGCACCGGATGCGTACTCACCTCCAGCAGCAGCCGGTGCCCGTCGGCGATCAGGCTCGTCGTCGCCCGGTCGAAGCGGACCGGCTCGCGAAGGCTGCGGTACCAGTGGTCAGCGTCCAGCGGATGGCTCTCGGGCTCGATCAGCTTCCCCGTGAGCCCGGAGACGTACGGCACCTCCGCCGGCTTCGGAGCGATGGCCGACAGGTCGCTCAGGACCTGGTCGCGGATCTGTTCCACCTGCGGTGCATGCGACGCGTAGTCGACCGGGACGCGCTGCGCCCGTACGTCCCGTGCCGCGCACTCCGCCAGGAGTTCGGTGAGTGCCTCCGGGTCGCCGGAGACCACGGTGGACCGTGCGCCGTTCACCGCGCCGACGGTGAGCCGGCCCTTCCAGCGCGCCAGCATCTCTTCCACCTGCTGCTCGGGCAGCGCGACCGAGGCCATGCCACCGAGGCCGGACAGCTTCGTCAGCGCACGGCTCCTGAGCGCCGCCACCCGCATGGCGTCCGGCAGCGACAGCGCGCCGGCCACCCAGGCGGCGGCGATCTCGCCCTGGGAGTGCCCGGCGACCGCGGAAGGTGTCACACCATAGGAGCGCCAGAGTTCGGCCAGGGAGATCATCAGCGCCAGCAGGGTCGGCTGCAGCACATCCACCCGGTCCGTTGACGGGGCTCCCGCAGCGCCTCGCAGCACCTCGGTGAGCGACCAGTCGACGAACGGAGCCAGAGCGCTCTCGCACTCGGCCATCTTCGTGGCGAATACCTTGGAGGAGTCCAGCAACTCCGCGCCCATCGAGGCCCACTGGGTGCCCTGTCCGGGGAAGAGGAAGGCCGTGGTGGTGTTGGGGACGATGCGGCCGGTGATGGTGTCGGCGGAGGGTGTGCCGTCCGCGATGCGGGTGAGTTCGGTGATGAGCCCGTCGACGGTGGTGGCCAGGACGACGGCGCGGTGCGGGTGGTGGGCGCGGGTGGTGGCGAGGGAGTACGCGAGGTCCAGCAGGCCGGAGTCGGGGGTGAGGTGCTCCAGGAGCTGTCGGGCCTGGGCGACGAGGGCCTTGGGCGTGGTGCCGGAGAGGGCGAAGGGCAGCAGCGGGAGTGCGGTGCCACTGGCGGGCGCGGTGGCGGTCGCCGCCGGGGCGGCGTCGTCCGCGGGGGGCTCTTCGAGGATGAGGTGGGCGTTGGTTCCGCTGATGCCGAACGAGGACACGGCGGCGCGGCGGGGGCGGCCGGCGTCGGGCCAGGAGGTGTGCTCGGTGAGGAGTGCCAGCGGTGTGGCGTCCCAGTCGACGTGGGGGCTGGGTGCGGTGAGGTGCAGTGTCCTTGGGAGCTGGGCGTGTTGGATGGCGAGGATCATCTTGATGGTGCCGGCGATGCCCGCGGCGGCCTGGGCGTGGCCGAGGTTGGATTTGGCGGAGCCGATCCACAGGGGGCGGTCGCGCCGGGGGCCGAAGACGGGGTCCAGCGCGTGGGCTTCGATGGGGTCGCCGAGGGGGGTGCCGGTGCCGTGGGTCTCGATGGCGTCGATGTCGTGCGGGGTGAGGCGCGCGTCGGCCAGGGCGTCGTGGATGAGCTGCTGCTGGGCGTGGCGGCTGGGCGCGGTGAGCCCGTTGGAGGAGCCGTCCTGGTTGACGGCCGATCCGCGCAGGACGGCCAGTACGCGGTGGCCGGCTGCTCGGGCGTGGGAGAGGCGTTCGAGGACGATGAAGCCCGCCCCTTCGCTCCAGGAGGTGCCGTCGGCGTCGGCGGCGAAGGGCTTGCAGCGGCCGTCGGGCGCGAGGGCGTGCTGCTGGGAGAACTCGATGAAGCGGGCGGGGCCGGCCATCACGGTGACGCCACCGGCCAGGGCGAGGGTGGTTTCGCCGTTGCGGAGCGACTGGGCGGCGAGGTGGATGGCGACCAGGGAGGAGGAGCAGGCGGTGTCCAGGGTGATCGCGGGTCCCTGGAGGCCGAGGGTGTAGGAGAGCCGGCCGGACGCCACGCTGCTGGTGTTGGCGATGGACACCTGGCCGACGAGGTCCTCGGGTATCTGCTGGGCCTGGCTGGCGTAGTCGCCGTGGATGAGGCCGGTGAAGACGCCGGTGCGGGTGGACTGCAAGGTGGTGGGGTCGATCCCGGCGGATTCCAGCGCGTGCCAGGCGACTTCCAGCAGGATCCGCTGTTGGGGGTCCATGACCAGGGCTTCGCGGGGGCTGATACCGAAGAAAGCGGGATCGAAGTCGGCCGCGTCGGAAAGGAATCCGCCGTGGCGGACGTAGGTCTTCCCCGGTGGTGTGCTTTCACTGTCCGGGTCGTAGAGGCCGTCGGTGTCCCAGCCGCGGTCCTCGGGGAAGTCGGAGATCACGTCCCGGCCGTCGCGGAACACCTCCCACAGGTCCTGCGGGGAGCGGACCCCGCCGGGGAACCGGCAGCCCATTCCCACGACGACCACGGGATCGTCTGCCGCTGCGCGCTCGACCGCGCGCAGCCGCTCTCGGGTTTCGTACAGTTCGGCCGTCACACGCTGGAAGTATTCGACGAGCTTGGGGTCATTCGACATGTGGCACCGCTTTTGAGATCGAGATGGCAGGTGTGAATCGGGCTGTGCGGCCCTGGGCCCTGTCCGGGCGCTCTTCTCGGGCTTCTCCTCCGCCGTGCGACGAACCCGACGCCGCGGGCCGCTCCTCGAAGAGCGCCCGGACCGGCCCTAACCGCGTCCGAACTCGCGGTCCACGAAGTCGAACAGCTCGCTCAGCGTGGCCGACCGCAGGGTGTCCGAGTCGGGGGCGTCGGCGCTCGGGGCGTCTTCCAGTCCGGACAGCAGGGCGCGCAGCCGCGACCGGACGGTGGCGCGCAGCTCGTCGTCGTCCAGCGCCGACACGCTGCTCTCCAGCGTGCTGAGCTCCGCCAGGACGGTCGCAGTCCCCTCGGCCTCGGGCTGCGCAGGGCCAGAAGCGTTCGGGGCGATCTCCGCGCCGAGGTGCTCGGCGAGGGCGGCCGGCGTCGGCTGGTCGAACACGAGGGTGGCGGGCAACTGGAGCCCGGTCGCCCCGTTGATGCGGTTGCGCAGTTCCACGGAGGTCAGCGAGTCGAATCCCAGATCGCGGAAGCTGGCGTCCACCGGCAGGTCCTCGGCCGAGGCGTATCCCAGCACCGCGGCGACATGACCGCGGATCAGTTCGAGCAGCCTGCGGACTCGTTGCGCGGGTGGCAGGGCGCCCAGCCGCCGGGCCAGCGCCTCGGGGGACTCGGAGGGAGCGGAGGGCTGGCGGCCGCCCGCACTGCGGCGCACCGACGTCCGGACCATGCCCCGCAGCAGGGACGGGACGGACTCGCCGAGCCCGGCGACCACGGCGAGATCGAGCCGGACGGGAGCCAGCAGCACGCGGTCGGACTCCCGCGCCGCGTCCCACAGGGCCAGGCCCTGCGCGGCGGTCAGGCTCAGCACGCCCGTGCGGTTCATCCGCGCCCAGTCGGCGGCTGCCAGGCCGCCGGCCATGCCGCCGCCGGACGCCTCGTCCTGACCCGGAGCCCACAGGCCCCATGCCAGCGAGGTTCCCGCCAGCCCCTGGGCCGCCCGGTGGGCCATCAGCGCGTCCACGAAGGAGTTGGCCGCCGCGTAGGCGCCCTGCCCGGCCGCGCCGAAGATTCCCGCGGCCGACGAGAAGCACACGAACGAGGCCAGATCGAGGTCCCGCGTCAGCTCGTGCAGATGCCACGCCCCGTCCACCTTGGGCCGCAGGACCGTGTCGATCTGCTCGCCCGTCACCGACGCCACGACGCCGTCGGACAGCACGCCGGCGGCGTGGATCACCGCGGTCAGGGGGTGTTCGGCGGGGATGCCGGCCAGCACCCGCTCAACGTCACCCCGCTCGACGACGTCACCGGTGGCGACCGTCACCTCGGCTCCCTCGGCGGACAGCTCGGCCACCAGCTGGGCGGCGCCCGGGGTATCCGTGCCCCGGCGGCCGAGCAGCACCAGGTGCTTCGCGCCCTGCCGGACGAGGTGGCGTGCCATCAGCCCGCCCAGCCACCCCGTGCCACCGGTGATGAGAACCGTGCCTTGCGCCAAGGCCGGCCGGCGCGGGACGGTGAGCACCACCTTGCCCACGTGCTGGGCCTGGCTGACGTGCCGCAGCGCTTCCTTGGCCCGCCTGATGTCCCAGTCCCGGCGGGGCGGCGCGGTGAGCGCGCCCTCGCGGAACAGGGCGAACAGCTCGTGCAGCATCTCCTGGATCCGCGGCGCTCCCGCGGACGCGACCAGATCGAACGCCTGGTAGGTGATGCCGTACTGGGTGGCCATCTCGTCGGCGTCGCGGATGTCGGCCTTGCCGATCTCGATGAACCGTCCGCCTTCGACGAGCAGGCGCAGTGACGCGTCCAGGAACTCGCCGGTGAACGAGTTCAGGACCACGTCGACTCCCCGGCCACCGGTGGCCTCACGGAAGCTCTGCTCGAACTCGACGGTGCGCGAGGACGCGATGTGGGCGTCGTCCAGTCCGAGCCCGCGCAGGAAGTCCCACTTGCCGGGACTGGCGGTGGCGAACACCTCGACACCGAGGTGCCTGGCGATCTGGATGGCCGCGATGCCGACTCCGCCCGCGCCCGAGTGGATCAGTACGGACTCGCCCGGTCGCATCCCGGCGAGATCGGTGAGCCCGTAGTAGGCGGTCAGATAGGTGATCGGCACCGACGCGGCCAACTCGAACGACCAGTCCTGTGGCATCGGCGCGACCAGCCGGGCGTCGGTGACGGCGACCGGGCCCAGCGCGCCGGTGAAGACGCCCATCACGTGGTCGCCGGGGCGCAGGCCGGTCACCGCGGAACCGACCTCGCGGACCACACCCGCGGCCTCGGCTCCCGGAACGGCGCGGCCGGGATACATGGCCAGGGCGATCAGCACGTCGCGGAAGTTCACGCCCGCCGCGCGCACTTCCACCCGCACCTCGTCCGGTGCCAGGTCTTCAAGGACCTCGGGGCAGGGCAGCAGCGCGAGGTTGTCGAGCGCTCCCGGAGCGGTGGAGTCCAGACGCCATGCCCGTTCGCCGGCGGGGACGGGGAGCAGCGCGTCGGAGGTCACCGGGTGCAGCCGGGGGACGAGCGGTTCCCCCGCACGGAGCGCGAGCTGCGGTTCCCCCGCGCCCAGCGCGGTGGCGACCGCGGTCCGCACGGTGCTCGCCGGGACGGCGGGGTCGTCGACGTCCACGAGGAGCAGCCGGCCCGGGTTCTCGGCCTGCGCCGACCGGGCCATGCCCCACAGCGGTGCCCTGGTGAGGTCCACCGGGCCGCGTCCCGACGTGGTCACCGCGCCGCGGGTCAGCAGGACCAGGCGCGCCGCCGCGAACCGTTCGTCGGCCAGCCAGGCCGCGAGCTCTCCCGTCAGATCCGTGAGAGCGGTGCGTACCTGCCCCGGTACCTCCCCGGCGGCTTCGGTCGCCGGGGCGACAGGACGGAGCACCACCTCCGGTACGGGCAGGCCCATGTCGATGGCGGCGGCCAGCGACGCCAGGTCCGGGAAGGACTCCGCGCCCTCGAAGGAGTCGCCGATCACGGCCCATGGGGCGGCGGAGTCCGGCGCCGCCGCCGGGGGTGCCGGGACCCAGTCCAGCCCGAACAGCGACTCCTCGGCGCTGTGGCCCGTCAGCTGCGTCCGCTCCAGCGGAACCGGCCGCCAGGCCAGGGAGCCCACCGACGCCACGGGGAGGCCGTCGCTGTCGGCGAGGGTCAGTTCCACCTGCCCGTCGGCGCCCCGGATCCGTACCCGCAGTGCAGAGGCGCCCCAGGCGTGCAGCGACACCCCCGACCAGGAGAAGGGCATGCTGCCCGCTCCGTCGTCGACAGCCTGGAGGAACGGGCCGAGGCCGACCGCGTGCAACGCCGCGTCGAGCAGCGCCGGATGCATCGCGTAACGATCCGCCTCCCCGGCCGCGTCGGTGGGGAGCGAGATCTCGGCGAACAGTTCGGTGGCGCCCTGCGCGGTCTTCCTGCGCCATACCGTCCGCAGGCCCCGGAACGCGCCCTCGTAGGCGTAGGTGTGGGACGACTCGGGCTGGTCGTAGACCTCCGGGCCGGCGATCTCCTCGGACCCGGGCGGCGGCCACTCGACCAGTTCGGGTTCGGGGAGGGCGGCCCCCCGGACTGCCAGGAACCCGGCGGCGTGCGGCCGCCACCTCCCGCCGCCCGCGTACTGGGCGCTCTCGGGCTGCGAGAACACCCGTACCGAACGCCGCCCTGCCTCGTCCGGGGACCCGACCAGGATCTGGACGCGGACCGCGGCGTCCGGGGGCAGCACCAGCGGGGCTTCCAGGGTCAGTTCCTCGACCAGGTCGCAGCCGACCCGGTCACCGGCGCACAACGCCAGTTCGACATGGGCGGTGGCGGGAAGGATCACCGCGCCCATCACCTGGTGCCCGGCGAGCCACGGCTGGTCGCGCAGGGACAGCCGGCCGGTGAGCACCAGCCCCTCGCTGTCCGCCATCCCGAGCGCCGCACCCAGCAGGGGATGGCCGGCGTGGGACAGCCCCGCGGATTCCACGTCGGCGGCGCCGGTGGTCGGGGCGAGCCAGTACCGCTCCCGCTGGAACGCGTAGGTCGGCAGCTCGATCCCGCGCTGCGCGGCGGCGGCGAACACCGCGTTCCAGTTCACCTCGACGCCGTGGGTGTGCAGCGCGCCCAGAGCCAGGACGACGCTCTCGGCCTCGTCCCGGTCCTTGCGCAGCGCAGGTACGGCCACGGACTCCCCGGCGGCCCCGCCCCCCTGCGCCAGTGCGGAGAGCACGCCGTTCGGACCGAGTTCCAGCAGGGTGTCGACGCCCCGGGCGTGTACGGTCCGCAGACCGTCGTGGAAGCGCACGGTCCGGCGCACGTGGTCCACCCAGTAGCGTGGTGAACGCAGCTCCTCCGCCGAGGCCACCTCACCGGTGAGGTTCGACACCACGGCGATTTCGGGTTCCTGGAAGTCCAGGCCCTGCACGACCTCGGCGAAGTCCGCGAGCATCGGCTCCATGTGGGGGGAGTGGAAGGCGTGGCTGACCGTCAGCCGCTTGGTGCGGCGGCCCTCTTCGGCCCACAGCCGTTCCAGCCGTGCCACTTCCTCCTCATCACCGGAGAGCACCACGGAGTCCGCGGAGTTCACCGCCGCGACGGCTATCCGGTCCTCACGGCCCGCCAGCAGCGGCATGACCTCGTCCTCCGAGGCCCGCACCGACAGCATCGCGCCACCGGCGGGCAGCGCCTGCATCAGCCGGCCGCGGGCCGCGACGAGACGGCACGCCTCCTTCAGCGACCACAGCCCGGCCACATGTGCCGCGGAGATCTCGCCGATGGAGTGCCCGAGCAGGACCTTCGGCCGTACGCCCCAGGACTGGAACTGGCGGAACAGGGCGACCTCGACCGCGAACAGCCCCGCCTGTGCGTAGTCGGTCCGGTCCAGCAGCGCCGACTCCTCGGAGCCGGCGGGAGCGAAGAGCACGTCCCGCAGCGGCCGTTCCAGGTGCCCGTCCAGCTCCTCGCACACCGCGTCGAAGGCGGTCGCGAAGGCGGGGTACGCCTCGGCCAGCTGCTGTCCCATGCCCGGCCGCTGAGAGCCTTGGCCGGTGAACAGTATGCCGAGCGACCCGGCCGCGGCCACGCCCTCGATCACCTGTGCGCCCGGTGTCCCCTCGGCGAGATGGCGCAGCCCGGCAGTGAGGGCGGCCCGGTCCTGTCCCAGCACCACGGCCCGGTGGCGGAAGCTGCTGCGAGTGGTGGCCAGAGACCAGCCCAGTTCCGCCGGGTCCGGCGCGTCCGGCCGTTGATCGGAACGCTCGACGAAGGCCAGCAGCCGCTCGGCCTGGGCCCGTAGGGCCCGCTCGCTCCTGCCCGAGACCAGCCACGGCACGAGCGGCAGGGGGTCCGCCACGCCGGGGGCCTTCTCGGGCGGTTCCTCGCTGGCCCCGTACTCGGCGGGCGGCTCTTCCAGGATGACATGGGCGTTGGTGCCGCTGATGCCGAACGACGAGATGGCGGCGCGGCGCGGTCCGTCCGTGCGGGGCCACTCGACAGGCTCCGTCAGCAGGCTGACCGAGCCGACTCCCCACGCCACCTTCGGTGTAGGGACATCGACATGGAGGGTCTGGGGCAGCAGGCCGTTCCGCATCGCCATGATCATTTTTATGGCGCCGGCGACGCCCGCGGCGGCCTGTGTGTGGCCGATGTTGGACTTCACCGAGCCCAGCCACAGCGGCCGGTCCGTCGGCCGGTCCTGACCGTAGGTCGCGACCAGCGCCTCTCCTTCGATCGGGTCACCCAGTGCGGTGCCCGTGCCGTGTGCTTCCACTACGTCGACGTCGCGCGGCGTCAGGCCCGCGTCGGCCAGCGCCGCCCGGATCACCCGGCGCTGCGCTGCTGCGTTGGGCGCGGACAGGCCGTTGCTCGTGCCGTCCTGGTTGACCGCCGAACCCCGGAGAGTGGCCAGCACCCGGTGGCCGTGGCGGCGCGCGTCCGACAGGCGCTCCAACAGCAGCAGCCCGGCGCCCTCGGCCCAGACCGCTCCGTTCGCCGCGCCCGCGAAGGACTTGGACCGAGCGTCGGGCGACGTCACGCCCTGCCCGCAGAATTCCACGAAGGTGGCTGGAGTGCTCATGACGGTCACCCCACCCGCCAGCGCCAGGGAGCACTCGTCCTCACGCAGTGCCTGCGCGGCCAGATGGAGCGCCACCAGCGACGAGGAACACGCGGTGTCGATGGTGACGGCCGGTCCCTCGAAGCCGAAACAGTACGAAACCCGGCCGGAGATGACGCTGGTGCTGTTTCCGGTGATGCCGTGCGGCGAGTACTCCTTCGAGGCCTTCCACAGCGTCTCGTAGTCGTGGCCGGATGCCCCCACGAAGACCCCGGTGCCGCTGTCGCGCAGGGACTCCGGGTCGATTCCGGCGGCTTCCAGGGTTTCCCAGGCGACCTCCAGCAGCACCCGCTGCTGAGGGTCCATCACCAGTGCCTCTCGTGGCGAGATGCCGAAGAAACCGGCGTCGAAGTGGCCGGCCTCGGAGAGGAAGCCCCCTTCGCGCACATACGACCGGCCCGACTTGCCCGCCTCCGGGTCGGGGTCGTATAGCTTCTCGACATCCCAGTGCCGGTCGTCGGGGAACTTCGATATCGTGTCATCGCCGCGTTCGACCAGATCCCACAGATCCGTTGCGGACCCCACGCCGCCGGGGTAACGGCAACCCATTCCGATGATGGCGATGGGGTCGTCATTTCGCTTCTCGACCTCGTGCAGTCGTTCTCGAGTGCGGAGCAGCTCGGCCGTCACCTGCTTCAGATATTGCCGAATCTTGTCGTCTTCTGTCGACACTGGGTCTCCTGGCACGGTTCGAGGCGGAAGGCGAAGGTGAATTGCGCCACGCAAAGAGAGAGGCGAAAATGCGCACGCGAAAATAACGGCTGCAGATGTGCAGTGCGAAACCGTGAAATGTGGGGGTGAAGATGAAAGCGAGAGAGCCCGGGGATTTAAGGGCGGCGGCGGACGGTCATGCTCTGCAGACCGCGGGCGACGACATGCGGCCGATAGGTCAGCGAATCCTCGTCCACCGTAAAGTCGGTGAGCCGTTCAGCGAATGCCTTGAGGGCAATCTCCGCCTCCAGCTTGGCCAGGCTGGCACCGAGGCAGAAATGCGGCCCGGCGCCGAAAGCGAGCCCGATCCCCTTGGTCTTCCGGTTGCCCTGGAAACGGTCGGCCTGGGGGAATTCCGCCTCGTCGCGGTTGCCGGCGGCCAGCAGCAGGATCACGATCGTCCCCGGCTCGACGTCTATCTCGCCGACACATGTGGAGGACAGCGCGACCCGTGCCGTGACATGCACCGGTGCGTCGTACCGCAGAACCTCCTCGACCAGCAGCGGGGCGATCGATGGGTCGTCGCGCAACAGCGACAACTGGTCCGGGTATCGCGACAGTATGAGCATCCCGCTGGAGATGAGGTTGGTGACGGACTCATGAGCCGCGGCGAAAAGGTTGAGGAGCACATTGGTCACCTCATGCCTGGTCAGCGAATGCCCCTCCTCCTCCGTCTGGATCAGACTGGAGATCAGGTCCTCGCCGGGCTTCTTGCGCCGTTTGTGGATCAGGTCGGCGAAGTAGGCGTGTATCGCCATGGAGGTCCTGTCGAAGCCGGCCAACTGCTCCGCCGAGAACATCTCCGAGTTGCGGAAGGCGGCCACCAGCGTGGGCAGCTCGGTCGCGAGCGCCAACTGGTCGGACCACTCCTTCAGCATGGGCACATCGCTCGGCGGAAGATCCATCAGCTCGCAGATGGTGCCCATCGACAACCGGTTCGCATAGTCACGGACCCCGTCGAAGGAGTCCTTGTCCGCGATCTCGGAGATCGCGCCGTCGACGAGGCCCTGGATCCAGGGTTCATACCGGGCCGTGATACGGGGCGTGAAGGCCTTGGAGATCAAGCGCCGCTTGCGGGGGTGGTCGGGCGGATCCATGAAGAAGATGGAGTCGAGGACCGGCGCTTCGGATTGCGGAAGCACCCCCTTGAGCCAGGACGATTTCAGGGTGTCGCTGCCCAGGGCCGGATTGCGCATCGCCGCTAAGCAGCTGCGGTAATCCCCGACGATCACCAGACCCTCATCCACTCGGAGAGGGCTGGACTCGCGGAGTTCTGCGTGAATCCCGTAGGGATCGGGGCGGACCTGAGGATCCAGCAAAGCATGGAGCGGATTGGTCTGGATATTGTCGATCACAAAAGCATTGCTCACGTGCTGGGTTCCTCTGTAATCGTTCGTCCCGGCCGGGATCCTGCAGGAAAGTACTCGTTGAAGTATAGGGGGTGCATACGGGTGAGGGCGCACAGCGAAAGGCAGAGTGCTGCGTATCACGTTACGTGCGAGTAGTTATTGATCAGAAAAGCAATGGGTTCCCGTTCAGGACGTAGCCGACGTGTGAGCCGCCGAAGTAGCCGCGGACGATGTGAGGCTGTCGCTGGAGTCGTGACCCACCGCCGGCTGCGCGCCTTGGGCCTGAGACCCGGCGGCCACCACGGCACTCGTATGACACCGCGGGTTACGCAGGGCCAGGTTCTGCCGCATCGAATTGGCAGTCCCGACTCTGCTGACTGAAAAAGGTCTGCGTGCCTTGATCCGGGAATGGCGGCCGGAGGAGATATTCACACCTACATGTCACCAATGCGGCTGCCCCGAAATGACATGGGTGTGGTGATCTCAGCGGATGATCCGAAGTGGATCGAACCGTTTTCCGGGTTGACCGAGGTGCAGTTCGCCAGGCTGGTGGCGTTGGTGCGGCGTCGTGGCGGCGACGTTCAGCGGGGCCGCCCCTGGCGGCTGCCGCTGGCAGCCCGCGTCCTGTTGGCGGCCACGTACTGGCGCACGAACCTCACGTTGCGGCAGGTGGCACCACTGTTACTTCAGCGACACCACGCGCTCTTGTGCCGGCTCCACCTTGAACGCATCGACCACCTCGGCGCGATCGGCGAGCTGTCCGCGCGGATCGAGGAGGAGATACTCCCTTTCTGCCGCGAGCTTGAGCTGTTGCAGACCATCCCCGGCGTCGGCCAGGGCGTCGCTGAAGTCCTCATCGCGCAGACCGGCGGTGACATGGCCCGCTTCGCGACCGCATGCCACCTCGCCTCGTGGGCCGGAGTCTGCCCTGGCCACCACGAATCCGCCGGCAAGCACAAATCCGGCAGACGACGCCACCACCTGAACACAGCCCACCAGTCACCTCACTGACCTGGGATCAGCTTTCATTTTCGGACCAGACCCGGAAGAACAGCTGGACGCTGGCGGAGGAAGCCGGCCACGAGGGTCCGGACCGTATCCACCGGATGCTGAACCGGATCGAGTGGGACGCGGATGAGGTGCTCGACGACGTGCGACAGGAAATACCCCGCTGCCTTGTGTGATCGAGGCTCACGACCGGGTGGGTGGGCCAGCTCTTGAACGACTGGCCCACCTCAGGACCGCGTCACGGAATCAGTCGGTGCAGTCTCCCGCCTGCACTGGCCGGGGCTTGGCGAGGGACACCTGATCCTTAACCGTCGCGTCGGAGGATCCCTTTACCGGGGAGGTCGCCGTGAAGTCTGTAATGGCCCAGTAATGGTGGCCGTGGCCCTCCATGGGTCCGGTGCCAGTGTGCTCGTAGTCGATCCACAGCACGCCAGTGACTTGCTGACGTTGGTAACGGTGCTGCAGATGTGCCTTGTAGCCCTTGGGGACGAACGCGGTGAAGCTCTGCGTCGTACCGGTCGACGAACCCCAGGTGTGCTGGAAGTTTGTATCGATCGAGACCTGGACCAGCTCGCTGAGCCCGATCTCGACACTGGCACCGACTGTCACACTGTTGGACGTGGTGTATTCGTTGTGGTCACTCCATTCGATGTTGTTGAGGTCACCGCCTCCGCCGTAACAATTGGTGTAGTCGGAGGTCAGCGGCTCCCATTTCCCGAACCCCACGACCTCGGGCTCGCCGTATGGGTAGAAGCCGCACGACACCCCAGGCGCGTCGGCCTGCCTGTCGACCGCACAGTCCTCGACTATCTGTTGTGCAGTGATCTGGGTCTCGCTCGGGGTCTCCGGGTAAGTCTCCTCCGGGCCACCGAAGACGGTGCCGTTCTCCAAGCAGACGTACATGTCCCCACAGAACGTGGGAGTCTCGGCGGAGGCGGTCCCGGCAGCCACGGCGCCAAAGGAAAGAGTGGCTGTCGTGAGCGCGATCAGCCGGGCCTTGCGATGTGTCATGGACGGTCTCTTCCTAGTCGATTCCCCACTGAGCACCAGGGCACTGCCCCGCCCCGCACGTTCCGACGACGGCGCCAATTGAGTGGCTGTGGGTGGACACGCCCCGCCTGAATTCCTGTACGCGGCCGGGGCAGCGGGTGGGGGGGCTTGTGGCCAAAGTGCCGCTACGTAACGGGGGTTGACGCCAGGATGACAGGTTGCCATGGACGCTGACGGCAGATCCAAGGTCACTGTGAACCTACGGGCAGCGGGACCGCCCCATTGGGCAGTGGTGGGGGCGCTGAGCCCTGTCACACTGTCGGGCCGAGTATGAGGATCTACGCGAACCACCGGTTACCGGCCATAGTCTCACTGTGTATGGCGTACTTCCGCTTTCGCTCAGCTTCCGTGAGGTCGACGAGCACCTACTCGAACGCGGACTGGCCGTCTCCAACGAGACCATTCGTTGCTGGTGCCTTAAGTTCGGGCAGGAACAGCCAACGCGCTGCGCCGTAGGTGTCCGCGGCGTGGTGTTACTGACTTCAGCTCGGTGGGGTGAATCGTCGCGAAGTCCCTGATGGGTGTGAGTGGGTGACTGTATCCGTGGTGGGATGAGATATGCGGATGGCGGCGGGCTGACTCCGAGGGGGCCTCAGCGTCGGGAGTCGTTACGGATGCAGGCAGCTGTACTGCTCGAGCAGCAGATCAAGCCGTCGGAAGTCACTCGGCGGCTGCGGGTGAGCGTGAAGTCGGTTTATCAGTGGCATCAGTTGCGGCGGGACGGTGGTGTTCAGGCGCTGGCTTCCCGGGGGCCGAGCGGGTCACGGTGCCGTCTGTCCCCGCGGTGTCTGGACAAGCTGGCTGTGTATCTGGAGGAGGGGCCGGCCGCGCATGGCTGGGTCGAGGACCAGGTGTGGACCGCATCGAGGGTGGCCACCCGCTGATCGGCAGGAAGTTCCACGTCTCCTGCAGCGTCTCGGGCGCCGCGCCACCCGGTTGATGCACCGGCTCGGGTTCGCCCCGCAGGTTCCCGCCCGGCGGGTTGCTATTTCCCTAAATCACGTATCTGTGTCGGATCGTGTGAACTTCCGGACTGTGTCTGCGTGTTGACGAGGATCGTGCCTGGTGTGCGCCGCGTGCGCGGCGTCGGTGTCAGGGGGGTGCTCTATGGGCGGGGTGGAAGCGCTTGGCTCCAGCGGTGCGGTTTCCCGGGCGGAGATGTCCTTTGTGGTGGGGGAGCGGCGGCTGGGTCGTGAGTAGGCGGTGTCCCGGTTGCTGGCACCGGACGGGCGCGGGGAGCTGACGACAGAGCATGTGCGGCTGGTCGCGTCGTCGGCGGGGGGTGTCATTCCGGACGGTGTGGGGGCGTACGGGTCCGGTTCAGCGGGAGCGTTTCCGTATCACTGATGACTTGCATGGGCGTCTGGTGGCGTGGTGCGGGAACGCGGCCGCGGTGCACCGGGATCTGGTGGCCGAGGCTGCGCGGGCGCGCGCCGAGGGCAATCAGGTGCCCGATGTGCCGTCGTTGGCGACGCTGCATCGGGCGATCCGCCTCGACCTCAACCCCGGGCAGCGTGCGGCGCTTGCGGTCGGGGAGCCGGCCCGGCGGCGTCACGATGTGCATCTGTGGCGGCCGAGGCTGTGGCGGAATGCCTGCCGGGAGGCGGATCATAAGCATGTGTCGGTCGAGGTGTTGCTGGACGGCGAGTTGGTGTTCCCGTGGGTGACATGGTTCATCGACTGTGCGACCGAGGTGATTCCGGGTGCGGCGATCACGCCGCATCAGCCCTCGAGGGACGCGATCCTGGCCGGGCCGCGTTGCGGATCGCGCTGGTAAGGGATGAGGAGCCCGACGGGCCCGTACGGGCCCGTCGGTGGCCTGCCCTCGCTGGTGCGTATCGTCCGCGGCGCCGACTTCCTCTCCGCGACGGTCTCCGATGCGTTGGGGTATTTCGCGGTGCCGGTGCAGGACCTGCCCGCCTACCGGCCGGATTTGAAGGGGTCGATCGAGAATCTGAACCGGTGCGCGGAGCGGATGCGTTGAGGCTGCGCCCCGGCGCCCGCCCCGGCCGCGTGGACGAGGCGACTGCGCTGCCGTTCGCCGAGTTCGTCCGTCTGCTGCTGGAGTGGATCACGTGGTGGAACACCGAGCACTCCTCGCAGGCCCTTGAAGGGCGTAGGCCGCTTGAGGCGTGGCGGGCCGACCCGACCCCCGTCGAGGACGTGGACCGCTGTCTGCGGCACCGGTTCACGCTCGCCGACGACGGCCGTTGGGTCTGCCCTCGTATCGTGGAGTCGTGACCGTAGGGGTAGTTGAGGGTCAGGGCGGAGAAGGCAAACGCCTCAAGACTGACGCGCGCGAAGCGCACTTTACGCCACAGACCACCTCTGAACGCCCACTCAGGGACGGGCCGACCGTCCCGCCAGCTCAAGCGCGAGTTCGACCTTCCCGGCATCCAAAAGTCCGCCGAGGAAGAGAGCACGGACGCCTCGCAACAGCGCGTCCAGGTCCACCCGGTCCGGCGCCGCGAGGCTGTGCAGCATGTAGCCGTGGATCAGGGCCAGGAAGGCCCCGGTGTCAGCGTTGTCGTCACCCAGACTGGCCGCGGCCGCGGCCGCGACGCCACGCCCCATGTCGACCGCCTCGACCACGACCTGCCGAAGTTCGGGAGCGCGGGCGGCGTGCAGGAATGCTTCGATGAAGGCCATGGCTTCGACACGGGGCAGAGCGCCTGCGGCCGCCGCGAACGCGGCCGCCACCTCATCAGGGCTGCTGTCCTGCTGTTTCAGCTTCTCGGCGAGGACGCCCATGCTCTCCGCGTCGGCGGCGACCCTCGTCCGGAGCGCCTCGACTGCCAGATCGTCGATCGACTCGAAGAAGTAGCCGACGGTCGCCAGCGGCAGCCCGGCCCGTTCCGTCACCGCCCGGTGGGTGACGCCCGCCATCCCCTTTTCTGCAGTCACTTCGACGGCCGCCTGCATCAAGGCGGCCCGTCGTCGCTGCGCGTTCTCACCATGGCGTCGCTTCATGGAGCCATCTTAAAGTCTGTAAGAAGTTCTAGACTTCTTGTCGGCTTGCTCCTAGCGTGACGCCATGAACAAGCCGACCCGCGTCCACGCCTTCACCGACGACGCCCTGGCCGACCACGACGCCGTTGCCCTCGCCGCCCTCATCCGCAGCGGGGAGCTCAGCGTGCAGGAGGTCGAGGCCGCAGCGATAGCACGGATCCAGCACGTCGACCCGTTCCTGGCCGCCACCGCCTACACGGCCTACGCGACACCCCGACGCTCCAGCAATACCGAGGCTCCCCTCTACGGCGTACCGACACTGGTGAAGGACAACACCGATGTCGACGGCATGCCGACCAACTACGGGACCGACGCCTTTCACGCCAAGCCCGCCGCCCGGACCGGCCGCTACGCCCAACAGCTGATGGGAACCGGTCTTACAGTCCTGGGCAAGAGCCGCACACCGGAGTTCGGGTTCAATGCCACGAGCGAATTCCGCAGCGCACCTCCCATCCGCAACCCCTGGAACACGACCCGCTCCATCGGCGCCTCGTCCGGCGGGGCAGCCGCGCTGGTGGCCACGGGCGCCCTGCCGATCGCGCACGCCAACGACGGTGGCGGATCCATCCGCATTCCCGCCGCGGCCGCCGGCCTGATCGGTCTCAAGCCTTCCCGAGGCCGGCATCGCGACGGAGAGCTGGCCCGCACCATGCCGATCAACATCGTCTCCGAAGGGGTCCTGACGCGCACAGTCCGCGACACCGCCGCCTACATCGCTGCGGCTGAGGGATACTGGCGCAATCCCCGCCTCGCGCCGATCGGGCTGGTGGAGGGCCCGGCCCGAAGGCGCCTGCGCGTCGGCCTGCTCCTGACCTCGGTCACCGACGCCGTCGTCGACGAGCAGACTAGGAACGCAGTGGAACACACGGCCCGGCTGCTTGAAGCCCAGGGGCACGTCGTCGAACCCATCTCGATGCCTGCAGCAGACGATTTCGGCACAGACTTCATCACCTACTGGACCCTCCTAGCGGGGGTGATCGGAGGTGCGGGAAGGTTCATGTTCGACCGCTCCTTCGACACCACGCTCCTCGACGGGCTGACCAAGGGACTCCGCAGGCAGTTCACCCGAGGAGGATGGGTCAAGGTGCCGGGAGCGGTGAGGCGGTTGCGCCGCGCCGCCTACATCTATGCCCGGGCTTTCGACCGTCATGAGCTGATCGTCTCCCCCGTCCTCGCACACGTGCCCCCGCCACTCGGCCACATTGGCCCTGAGGTCCCCTACGACGAGCTCCTCAACCGGCTCCAGCAGTACATCGCCTTCACCCCCCTGCAGAACATCGCGGGCACACCGGCCCTCTCGCTCCCCATGGGCATGGCCGAAGAGGGCGTACCGATAGGTGTCCACTTGGCTGCCGCGCACGGCGACGAACGCGTTCTTCTGGAAGTCGCCTTTGCCCTCGAGGAGCAGACGGCGTGGCCCTCGCTCCGACCGTCGGCGGGGGAGTGTCTAATCAACGGCGGATCCGATGATCAAGGAGAATCTCAATGATCGTGTCAAGCCGCTTGCGTGACTGGCGGGGCGGGGGTGACAGAGAGTCGTCCAACACCCCCTCACCACTACCGTCCGTCGCCGAGGTGCTGCCCGTTGCAGCCCCGGTCCGCCTGGAGGCGGGATCGTCTGATACCGCGTCTTAGCAGGTAGGCACGGCCCTCGCGGGATGTCAGCAGCTTGGGGTCAGGAGATTTCTGGAACCGCGCGGCTCAGTAGTGTGAGGTCTCCATACAGGGAGGCATGCAGCGCCGCCGCAAGTTCACGAGCCCTGGATTCGCTGCCGATGTCGAACAGCGCAACGTAGCCAACGCTCTCATGCGAGTCCGGACGGATCTCGCGGGAGCGCACCAGATGGGCGACGGCGGCACGAAGAGTCTCGATCACCGTGTCGTCGACGGCGTACGACGGGCCCGCGGTGAGCGTGTCGACCTTCACCGTCCAAAACTGTGCCTGACACTCCACAGCAACGAACACCGCACGCTGCCGCTTAGCCTGCTGATAGACCGCGGTATAGGCGTCCAGACCGGTGGCCTCCGGGATCAGATCAGCAGGGCAGGGAGTCGGCAACGTCATACACGCATCGTGCCAGCCCGGCCGGGCTGGTGGGCACACCGACATCTCCAGGCGGAAGGGACAGCCGCCGCCGACACCACGACCTGCGCTGTTGATCGTTGAGACCAGGCCGACAGCATCCTTGTCGGCCGTAAGTTCTTGTCGCCAGACGGGTGGAGGGCGTTGTGGCTGATCCGTCGGCCGACACCGGATACGAGCGCCTCGCCGGTCATCTCGCGGCCGGCATGGCCCTGTTCTCGTATAACTACGGCGAACGGACGGACACGGAGCGCTGTGCGACTGCTCCCGTCCTCGTCACAGGTAGTGAGCAGCAAGAGATATACGAGCAAGCGGTGCACAGCCGAGTTCAAGCGGGACGCGGTTGCGCTGGCGTTGTCCTCGTCCACGCTCGTGCCGCACGGCCGCGGACAGGACCCGGGCCTTTCCTGCCTGCACGCGGCCGAGGAGTTCGGCGGTGCGTTCGCGGGTGCGGATGGTGCCCAGCCAGGGCAGCGTGACATGCCGGCCGTCCGACTCGACACGGAGCGTACCGGTGGTGAACCGGCACGCAAGGCACGCCTTGCGCTTCGACTTGAACCGGGGCATCCCGAGCTAAGCGCGTATTGAACGGCCGTGCTGGCCCTGCTTGTAGCGGGAGGCCGCCTCACCGCGTGGGGAGCGCGCCTGCCGGTGGCTTATTGAGGAGCTCGTTGATCAGTTGGAATGTCTCAGACTCCAGGGAGCAGTCCAGCGCGTGGTTGACCTGTTGCACGCGGGTGATGGCGGTATGCAGGCCCTGCCGGTTCCCGGCCGAATGCTCGATCCGGAGCCAGTCCCGATACAACAGCTCTGCGCTGTTGTCGACGTCGAGACCCGTCGCGACGGCCTGTCGGGCCGCGCTGAGGTCGTGGTGCGGACCCGCGGGCGTGCGGTACGCGGCCACAGTGTGGGCGACGTCGATGATCCGCGTGATCATTTCCTGCTGGTGGGGTTCGGCCCAGGGCAGGGGCTTGCCTCCGAACGGCCGGCCGCGCACCAGGCCGAGGGCCTTCTCCAGGTCAGGTAGGCCGGTGGGGCCTAGCGGCAGGGCGTGTTCGACGAGTTGCAGGAAACGGATCCAGTCGCAGCGCACGCCGGGGGAGAGCCGGTAGGGATCTTCGCCGGAGCTGCGGCGGGGCACGTAGGGATTGCCGGTGGGATCGCTGCCCAGACAGCGCCGCAGGCCCCCTACCCGGGCGTTGAGGGTGCTCACCGACCAGGGATTGACGGGATCCATGTCGAAGCACAGCACGTCGGCGCTGCGCCCGGGCCGGAACAGCAGCAGGGCGGCGAGCTGCGCCATCCGCGGGCCGTGGCCGGTGCTGTCCACGCCGGTCACCTCGACCGGACCCAGGACTCGGATCTCCGGCGCCTGCAGGGCATGCGCCTCGGACTTCTCCACCCCCTCGTGGTCCTGGACCAGGTCCTCGGTGTCGTTCGCCGCCGCGACCTCTTCACCGCCAGTGGACTGCGGGGGCGCCGCGACTGCTGCTTCGGTGTCTGGGCCGGGCTCGTCGTGGCCCTGCGTCGGCACGACGGCGGTAGGCAGGAGACGCAGCCCGGACGGATCCGTGGTGGCGGCGACCAGAGCAGGGAACGCCTCGCTGCGCCCGTCCGGTGCCGTTGCAAACGAAGGGCTCGTCGGCGCGATGAGGTCCTTTGGTGCGGGCGGTTGCGGCTGCGCAGTCCTGTCGGGCTCGTCCGGGACGTCCTGCCAGTGGCCCTCGGCCGGGTGGGCTGGCTGCCCGGACAACGTCAGTGCGGTGGTGATCTGCAGGTAGGCGGCGTGCTCCAGGCGCTGCACGGTGATGTCGATGCCGGCGTGGTCGAGGTGCTGCGGCTCGCCGACGGACGCGTTGAGGAGTTCCGCCTCGGGGAAGTGCGGGGCCGCCGAACTCGCCGGGGCGACCAGCGTGACGGGCACCGTACCGGACCTGCTGATGACATCGGCGAACTGCCAGGCTGTGTCGGCGTCCAGCGAGGCCGCGCACAGCAGCAGGTACGGGTGACGCTGAGTCTCGGGCATCTGGTGTGTTTCCAGCAGCCGTTCGGACAGATCGCGCAGCGCGTGCTCGGCCTGCCGCATGTGGGCGATCCGCGCGGTGGGCAGCAACTGCGGCAAGTCGTCACCGAATCCGATCGTGACGACCTCGACCTCGTTCGCCCACGGGCTCATCGCGAGCTCCAGGGCGAGGGAGGTGCACAGTTCGGTGATGTGGACCGGGTTGCCGTCCAGCAGCAGCGCAGGCACTTGCGCCAGGTTGAGCAGCAGAAGGTCCCCCGCCGCGGTGCTGCCGATCGTGACCAGCCCGGGATACGGTGCCGGCACCTCGCGGGCGGCTTCCTCGTCCAGGAGGACGGCATCAGAGGGCAGGACCCACCAACCGCCCTTCCCGGGTACGAAGGGTGCCGACGGCTCCTGGGAGAGGTCCTCGGGCAGCACCTCCAGCGCGCGGGCCCCGATCCGTGCGGCCCGCAGCGACGGCAGACCGCCGAGGCTTTCTGGGCGAGCGGGCTGGTGGGCGAGAGTGCGCAGTGCACGGTCCAAGCGGGCAGCTCCGCCGGGCTCGGCGGCCGCCGCCAACTGGGCTTCCGCCGTGGATGTCTCCGGCGCGATGGCGATCGTCTCGCCGGGTTTGCGGCGGCGGCGTTGCAGCGTCCGGCGCAGGGCGAGGGCACCGGTGACGGCGGCGGCCAGCAGCGCCCCGGCGCCGAGAACAGTGCGCAAGTTCAGCGGGCTGCCGGCCGGAGCCGTCGCCGGGGCGTCGGACGCCGTAGGGGCGGATGACGCGGCAGCGGAGCCAGATGATTCAGCCGACGGCGAGACGGCGGAGGCCGAGGCGGTGGGCCCGGGTGCTGCAGAGGCCGATGCGGACGGAGAGGCCTGATCCTGCCCGGCAGTGTGGCTTGCCGATGCGCTGGGGGCCGAGGCCTCGGGGGCAGGTGTTGCGGTATGGCTCGGCGCGGGCGCTTGCTCATCCCCCGTGCCCCCGCCCGGGTTCTGCTCGCTGTCGGGCTTCTGGCCGGCCGGGGGAGTGGTCTCCGTGCTTCCCGACTCGCGATTCTGGGGCGGCTGTTCGGGCTGGGTGCCGGGCACAGTGACCTGCTGCCCGGGGCGGATCAGGTCCGGGTCGGTGATAGCGGGCAGGCCGTCCGGCTGCGGCTTGCCCCGGCTGGCATTGAATAGCCGAGGCCAGTCGTTGCCGTCGCCGAGCTCCTCCTCGGCGATCTTCGACAGGTAGTCGCCGGACTGGACCGTGACGACGTGCTCGCTCTTCTCGGCACCGACAGGCGGGGCGCCAGCACCCAGTTGCGTACGGAGGCCTCCCGCGGCATCCCCGGCATCAGGCATCTGCAACTGCCAGCCCGGCTGCAGAAAACTGTTCGCGCGGAAGACCTCGCCGTCGACCATGGTCCTGCCCTCGTTCAGGTCGGCGATCTCCCGCCATCGCTCGCCGTCCCCCAACTGCCGCTCGGCGATGGCCCACAGGCTTTCCGCCGGCCGCGTCTCGCGCACCGTGTATGCACGGTGCGTCGTGCCCGCGCGCGTCGCGTCGTGGTCGGCCTCGGCCGCCTGCGGGGCGTGGCTCTGGCCGGGCAGGCGGGCCGAGGCGGCGGCGGGAGCTGCCTGGGCGTCGGAGGCGAGGGCCGAGCTCGTGGGTAGCAGGACCAGGATGCTGCCGATCAGGAGCGCAGCGGCGCGCTGTGAGCTGCCCAGTCCGCGAGGGGCACGCCAGACCCGGCCGCGCAGCTGCGCGACCAGTTCGCGTACGGCGCAGAACGTGAACTGTGCCCACCCGATCCAGCCCACCGCGACGAGCAGGAGCAGGAACGCAGCCCCGGTGTCCTGGCGGTCCAGCAGGTGTGTGAGGTCGTCGTGGCTGGATGCCCAGATGGCCGGTGTGGCCCACGCCAGCAGCAGCGGGAGCCCGGCGACCGCGCCGGCCAGGACAAGCAGGCTTAAGCCGGCCCTGACGGCTCGGCCCAGGGTACGGCCTGCTGTGGCGGCGGGGGAGTGGGTGGTGCGCATCAGCTTCCTTCTGGAGCGGTGACGCCGTACAGGAGGGTGGCCTCGCCGTGGCCGGCCACTGTGAGCGAGCCGATCCCGACGACGGACAGGAACTTGGTGTCGTAGGCGTCGTTGACGGTCACGGTGAGCGTCTTGCCGTCCCCTAAGACGCTGACGGTGCCCGTGGCGCCGACCGAGCTGAGGTAGGAGCGCGCGGCGGCGACCGCGTCCTGCGGATCCACGACCACGGCTTCACCACTGATCGCCTTGGCGGGATCGATGGCCTGTCCGCCTGCCCGGGCGGCTTCCCCGGCGATGAAATCGGCGCGTTCCACCGCGCGCATCTTGCTGCCGCCGTCGACCGCGACGCCGATGATGCCGATCAGCGCGACCATGCACACCGCGACGAACACCGTGACGCCGCCGCGGTCGTCGAACCGGGCCCGCTCGCCCAGCCGATGAACGCTCATCAGCCCTCCCATGTCGGAGAAGCCGTAGGTTCGGCAGCGGCCGCCCGGGCTTCAATGATGCTTTCCCGTCGGCGTGACCCAGCGCGTTCACGGACAATGACGTCATGACGCGCTGGTTTCGCAGCCACTGGGCCGAAGAAAACATCTGGTTCTACTTCGAGGTCGACGACGACGGCTGGGCCACCCGTCAGGTCGAGCTCCAAGGTCCGCTCGAAAGGCCCATCGCCGCGGCCTCGTTGACCGAGTGGAATGCCGCCCAACAGGCCGGAACTCTCGCGGACTACGAAGCGACCTTCGGCGCCACCGCCGAGGTTCCCGTCCATGAGTGGGACATCCCTGATCCGCGGGACCTCACCATCGGAGAGTTCGAGAGCGTGTGGCGCACGGCACGGGCCGTCTGCCAGACAAGAGCTCGAGCACGCTCGACGCGCGGCGCGTGAGCCCAGGTGCCGTCGCGCGCTCACTGCGCAGCACCTGCGCTTCGGTTCGCGGTCCACGGCACTTCAGGATTCGCGAACCCGAGAGCTCTCTGCCGGTACTGATCCACGACCGAGGTCGCTGACGATGTGAGCGTGCGAGCTCCCGGCACACCCGGCAGCAGCAGGTCCGACAGGCTGACCGTGCAGTGCACGGTCACGGTGACGGTGCCCATCTGGCCCACGGCAACGTTCAGCCCGCTCGTGTTGATGGTGACGTCGGCGCTCGCGCACCTGATGCCCTGGTCGTCCAGCGACTCAGTCGCTGCCGCGCGGGCGGCATCCTGGGCGGAGGCGACCGTGCGGTGGATGGACGCCTCACGGGCGGCGTCCTCAGCTGCGGCATCGATCTTCGCTCCGGACATGACGAGCCGGCCGCCCGCGATCGCCATACACAGGAACATGATCAGCGGCGGGACGATGATGGCGGCCTCGATCGCCACACTGCCGTCATCGCTGCGCGCCCGGCGAGCCCAACGAGCCCTGCTGCTCAACGGATTCACCCCCCTGGGAGCGTCCAGCGCTCCACGGCACCGGCTGCCGACTGACTGACCTGCAGACCGGCCACACCCGGGATCATCGACTGGGCCGTGCCCGTCACCGTCAGCCGCACCCGCTCGGCGGTGCTGCCGGCGCTGGAGACGCTGTAGTTGAGCAGGCTGTCGCCCGCCGAACGCTGAAGTACATCCTGTGCTTTGGCTGTGCCGTCGGCGGGGGAGGCCTGGTAGGCGCGGGCCTCAGCCAGGCCTTCGCGGGCGGCGGTCAGGGCGATTGACCGCGCGTAGTACCACATGGACACCTGAATGACGGCGATGGTGGCCAGCAGAACGAACGGGAAGATGATCGCCATCTGGATGGAGGCGTCTCCGCGGTCGTCACTCCATCGCCGGCCGCGCCACCAGGTCTGAAGCTGCTCGCCGCCCAGCATCAGATGCCGTTCAGGGTCCCGTTGTACCTGGCGATCACCGCGGCGATAGTTCCGGCGATCACCAGAGCACCGGTGACAGCGGCCACCCAGATGATCACGGTGGTGAGGCTGATGTCGCCGCGGTCCGGCCGGCGGGTTGCCTCCTCCATGCGTTCCCGCCACCGCGTGGTCAGCCAGAAGACAGCACGGCGGGTGCGGGCTGCGGTGTACCTCATGGTCCTTACCTCTCAGATGCGTTGAACGGTGTCGGGCGGTCTTAGACGGTGAGCATGCGGATCACCGCGGGGAACGCCATCAGGAGCATCACGAGCACGGCGAGCAGAGCTCCGGGCGCGGTCATCTTTTGGCTGGCGGCGTTTGCCTCGGTGGCCTGATCGGACAACAGCTCGGCATTGAGCGCTGCGGTGCGGGCCCGTAGCGCCTTGTAGACGGCGGCGCCGTCGGTGGCCGAGCCGCGCATGATGTCAGCGACGTCGTCCAGGCCCGGCAGGTCGTAGGTATCGGCGAGTTCCGTCAGAGCCTGATAGGGAGGGATCTTCTCCAGCCGGGCCCGGCGCAACGCGCCCTGCAAATACAGAAAAGGCCAGCCGCGGCCGACCGCAGCGGCCTTTTCCAGCGCTTCCGTTGGACCGGCGTCCGCGGCCCGCTTCAACGCGACCAGGTCCATGTAGGCGGACAGGGCGTGCGCGAACTCCTCCCGCGCCCGCTTGGCCTGGTCGCGTACGGCGAGGTCAGGGGTGACGAACAGCAGACCGGCGATGGCGAAGCCCACCACGGCGGGTACGTAGAACGGCAGCGAGACACCGGCGATGATCCACGGGATGGTCACCAGCACCGGGCACAGCAGGCCGAGCGCGGCCAGCGCGGTCTTCTTCAGCATGAACTGGCCCGGCCCCTGACCGAGCAGGGCGAGATTTTTGGTGGGGGGCCGCACACCGGGCATGCGCTCGATGCGGGCCAGCAGCCACCTGCCCCACCGTTCCTCACGGTCGAGTTCCGGCTCCGGCATGCTCAGACTGGCCGGCGCGCTACGTGCGAGCGCTGCCGCCAACGCGGGCTGGGGACGCAGCAGTTCACGCACCAGGAGTGCGACGCCGCCCCCGACAGTGCCGCCTGTGAGGAGCGCAGGAATCAGATTCACGACCGGGCTCCTTCCAGCTCACGCTCTACCGCGGCCGTGTCCTGCCCGGCCGCGGGAACCGGAGCGGGGAGCCGCACGCTGCTGCGCGTGTCCGCGATCAGGAAGCGCGGGATACGGCGGAAGTTGCCCAACTGCCGCATCATCGCCAGCACGCCGACGAACCCTGCCGTCAGGAAGGCGAGCACCAGCTGGCCCAGCAGCGTGCCGTAAGGGCGGGTGTAGGACGGGACGAAGAATCCGCCGACGATCACACCCAGGGTGATGAAGGTCATCCACCGCACGGTGGTACGCGGCTTGGCGCGATCCGCCTCGATGGACCGCTTGCGTGCAACTTCCTCACGGACCGTGCCGGCCAGGTCCTCCAGCGCCTGGGCCAGACCCGGGCCGCGGTCGCCCGCCGACAGGATCAAAGCGGCCGTCACCTTGTCCGCCGTGACGTCATCCAGCTCGGCGGCGAAGGCCCGCAGGGCCTTCTCGGGCCGCCAGCCCAACCGCAACCGGTCGGACAGGCCAGCGATCTGGGGCGCGAGCGCGTCCGGCGCCCCGTTCCGACTGGTGATCATTGCCTGTTCCAGGCCCATGCCCAGCCGCAGTAGACCGGCCAGGCGCTGCGTCCACTCACTCAACGCCTCCAGCTGACCGATCCACTCCTGCGCGAGACGCGCCGGGGCGACCAGCCAGGGCACCCCGACGACCGCGGCGCCGAGCAGTGCCCCGGCCACGAAGTTCCCCGAGACCAGCCACACGGCGAGGAAGACCACGAGTGCCGAGATAGCCAGCGCCCGCCGCCGCAGCATGACGCCCTCGGCCTGGTCCCGGCCTGTGCATAACGCCTGCCACCGCTGCCGCAGTGGAGCTCTGCGGGGCGCCGTGGTCCCGACCAGCCCGACGATGACGCCGATCAGTCCGCCGACCATGGCCATGCCGGACAGAAGGCCCAGAAGCAAGGTCACCGGTTCACCCCCACTTTCAGGGGCAGTGGCGCAGTCCAGGCCCCATAGGGCTGCTGCAGCAGCGCGGAGTCGAAGCCGACCCTGCGTAGATCGTCGATGCAGCCCGGATCCATCCGAGGCACTGCTCGCAGCTCACCGAACTCGGTGCTGGGGGAGAAGACTTCGTTGGTGGCGGGGCGGCCGGACTCGCCGATCCCGGTGAGCTCCAGGACGTGGGAGACGTAGCGGTGGCGGCGGCCACCGATCTGCGTCTCGTCCGTCATGTCGACGTAGACGATGAAGTCCAGGCCGTTGGCGGTCTGACGGTACGCGAGCTGCTCGGACAGATTCTCCTGGGCGAGCGCATACAGCTCGGCGATCCGGTCGAAGATGATGTCCGGGCGACGCGCGTGGATGGTGCACAGGTTGCCGCCCGAGCCATTCGTCAGCGCCTGCATCATGGCGACGACTTCGGGGCCGCGGACCTCGCCGACCACGATCCGCTCCAGCGACATCCGCAGTGCGGGATGCATCAGATCCAGCAGCGTGACCTCTCCGGCGCCGCGACCGGTGACGTCCTTCTCACCGTTGGACTCGCGGCCCACCAGGGAGACGACCTGGCGGTGGTAGCCGTTGGTGTGCGCGAAAAGCTCGTCCTCGGTCTGGATGGTGGCGAACCGGCACTCCGGGTCGAATTCCTTGAGCATCGCTCGCAGCAGCGTCGTCTTTCCAGCTTTCTGCTTCCCCGCGATCATGATGTTCTTCTCTGCGCGCACGCACGCGCCGAGGAACTCCCGCAGGACCTCGTCGATCGTGCCCAGCCGGACCAACTCGTCCAGGTCGGCGTGGGAGACCCGGTGTCGGCGGATGACCGCATAGGTCATCGGACCCAGCCCGGTGATGGCCTGCAGACGGGAGCCATCCTGCAGGGACAGGGCGAGCGTCGGGTTCGCCGTGGAGATCGTGCGCTCACTGAGCCCGGAGTCCCGTGCCAACTCCCGCAGCAGCTCCAGCAGTTCTTCCTCAGAGTCCGCGATCGGGCCGACCATGCGCCGCTGGCCGTCCCCATAGTCGAGCCACACCTCGTGCGGTCCCTGGATGATGATGTCCTCGACCCGCTCATCGTCCAGGTACGGCTGCAACCTGCCAGCCCGGTACAGCAGGTCGTACACGGCACGCCGCAGCCCGTCATCCTCGTGCGGCGTGGGGCTCACACCGCGCTCGACGCCCTGAGCGTCCGACCACAGTGCAACCGCTTCGTTGATCCAGTGCAGGCACTGCTGCTCTTCGGTAGCCCGGTCCACATCCGGGCTGGCCTTCAGCAGCTCCTCGCGCTGCCGGGCGACCTGGCCAGCGATGTGCCGGGCAACCTTGTAGTCGACAGTGACCTGGGGCACTGCCGTCCCGAAAGCCTCGACGCTCGCAGCCGCCCCGGCCGGCGCCCCGTTCGCCTGTTGCGGCTGCTCCAGAGGGTGGCCCGGCAACGGGTTCACGCTGGGGTCGGGGTGCAGAGGTCTACCGCGCATGGCTCACCTCCACACCCGGGGCGAGGCGGGCACGGCGCAGCGCAGCGCGCTGGACCAGCACCGTGCTGCCCGTGCGGGCCGCCTTCATCAGCGGCGACCTGGCGAAACGCCGAGGCTGCTCGGCGCCGTCGGACAGCACCCGCGCGTCCTCCTGCGCGTACGGCAGGGTCGCTACCACCGGCACCTGCAGCACTCGCTGCACCTCACCGGCCGGGTAGGACCCCTCATCGATCACCAAGAGCCCGACATCGCCGATACGTTCCTCCAACGCGCCCACCCGCGACTGCGCGGCCTGTAGCCCGCGCAGCGTGTTGCGGACCACTACCACGACGAGGTCAGCCTGCTCGGCCAGAACACCGGAAGGGCCGACCGCCCCCGAACGGCCGAGGTCGATCAGCACATCGTGGTCGGTCTGCGCATCTATGCCCCGGAACATCGTCGCGAGCGCCTTCCAGACCGGGCTCAGGCTCGCCGCCTGCGCAGGATCCGTGATCCCAGGCAGCAGCAGCCGGTCAAGTGGTGACGCCTTCGTACCGTCCTCACCGCTCAGGTCAATCAGCTGCCGCCAGAACGCGTCGCTGAACTCACCTGTCCTGGCGGCGACGGAAAGGTTCCGCAGTCCATAGCGGTCACCGAGGGTGCCCTGCAGCAAGCCGTGCAGCACGGCACCGCCGTCGGGGTCACACTCGGCGAGAATCATCTTCCGGCCCGGCTGCAGCGGCCAATTCAGCAGCAGCGCCAGAGCCGTGGTAGTCACCCCCGGCGCGCCACTGCAGCCAGCCAGGGCGATCACACTCATCAGCTGCCGTCCGGAGCGTCGAGAACCAGACGCAACGTGCCAGCCGACACCCACGCCGCGGCAGCCGGGCCATCGCTAGCGGAGGTCGCGACGTCGACCACCACCACGCCAGTTCCGGGAGCTGCCTTCGACGCCTTCACCACCCGCCCTGCGATCGTCTTGGGGGACTTGTCCGTCTCGGTGTCCGCGCTCGATGCGCCCTGGGCAGGAACGCGAACCAGCTGCACCTTCTGCCCCGGCACAAGAGCCGTGGCCGGTACCTGTTCCGGCTTCAGACCGATCGGCACCAGTTGCTCACCCGTCTTGACCAGGCTGTCCTTGGTCACCTGGGACGGAGTGAGCAGCGAGCCGGACTTGAGTTCGACCGCCGCCCGCTTGCCGACCACCGAATACCGGTCGCCGGCCTCAACCGCCTTCAATGCCGGATCCAGCGCGACGGAGGCCGCGCCCAGGTCCTGCTCGGTGAGCACCTGACCGACTTGAACGTCGCGGACCACGGTCACCACCTCGGTTCTGTGGCCGACCTTCAGCAGCAGAACCGCAACCCCAGCGCCGCCAGCAGCGATCAGCGCCAGCGATAAGGCGATCACGCCCGGACGGCGCCGGCGCGCTGACACACGTGGGGGCGTCACCGGGCCGGCAACCTGAGCCTGCGGCGGCATGCTCGTCGCGGTGGCCGTGCGTTCTTGTGTCTTGCTCAACGTTCTGCCCTTCCGGCGGCTTTACCTGACGACCTGCAGCTCGCCGATCGCCACCTGCACGTTGGTTTGCCGGATCTCGGTGAGCTGACCGGCCGCTCCGCTGCCCTGCCAGTCGATCGTCCACGTCGAGGTAGCCGTGACCGGGAACTTGGCGCCTGGGGCACCATCTGAAGTCTTTGCGTAAACGTGCCCGCAGGTCGGCGATTCGGCCATGCTCTCTGACACCTGGTAGGGGGTACCGGGGCCGTTGCAGGTCACGCTGACACCGTCACCCATCTGCCACACGATCTTCGAGACCCTCGCGGTCGCGGTGACGGTCACTCCGCCCGCCGAGGCAGAGGCGGTGTTGGGGCCATAGGTCGTGGCGCTCTGGTTGACCCACATCCACACCGGGACACCCACGGTGTACCGCCCGGCCGCCTTCGGGCTCGCGACATCTGGGCCAAGCATCGTCATGGAGTCGACCGCACGCTCCGCCAACTCCTGCGGATTGGCCTCCTGCTGAGGGGGCTGACCGTTCGGCACGGAAATGAACCCGTCGGGGTTGTCCTGGCCACCGTCCGAACAGGAGTAAAAGTACAGATCGCTCTTCTTCGGGTCGGCGCCCTTCCAGAGCTCGACCGCGCTAGCTGGTGGCTCAGGGTCGATCTTGGTATACCCGCACTTCAACCCGCTGTCGCTGCCCCCACTCCCGTTCCCCGAGCCCGTCTGCGTGTCCTTCCCACCCGGCTCGCCACCGACGGAGACATCGACGCAGAACTTAATGACCTGGCACTGACCCGCCCCGACATCGGGGTCCTCACCGGCCTGGGCGGCGCCAGAGGCGGCCAGGACGAATACGGAACTGAGTAGCGCAAGGCGCCGTATCAGCAGGACTGCGCTTGAGCGGTCAACTCGGTGACCATCCACTTTGCCCCCCACTTCTCCAGCTTTGCGGTGCTGATGTATTTGACGAGCCGCGTCGACGGCAGCGGGACCTTCTTCTTCGAGGCCTTGTCGATCAGAGTCCAGTTCGTGGTGTCGACGCAGTCGGTGAGGGTGGCCTTGGGAATGTCACCATCGGTGACCTTGGGGTCTCGGGGGTGAATCGCGGGCTTTCCGGTCGTCACCTGCCCGGCCTTACGCATGGTCGTCAGGTCCTTCTCGATGAGGCCCAAGGCCCGAAGAGTGGTGGTCTTTCTCAAGCCGGTGCCTGCAGAGGACGCCTTGGCGTAGGCCTCAGCCTGGGCTTTCCAGGACTGGGTGTACGCGGCGAGGACCGCGGCCTCCTCAGCATCAGCCGTGGAATTGGGGGACGCAGTCGGGGTTGCGGTAGGCCTCTGGCTCGGTGCAGATGGCGACGCCTTTGGGTCGCTGTCGCTGCAGCCGGCTAGCCCCATCAGGCTGCCCGCAAGGAACAAGGCGGTTGCATTCCTGTGGAAGCGAACGGTGGTGAATCCCGCCCCACGGCGTTGTGCTTGTGTCACGTAGTCTCCCCGTACGACGCGATGTGGCAGACCGCTACCCGAGATGCCGTGTACAGCAGTGCATAGCTGCGTCCCGTTCGAGCTGCGGTTATGCGTTTACGTGACCGGGACATTACGTAGACGCCAGCCAACTTCCCAGCCTAATATTTGGGTCGACTCGCACAACTTGTGACATACGTGGTCGCATTCGCAACTGGATGTCGACTTGTAGTCCCCTACGTTCGCTGATTCCTTCAGTGAACGAGGGCGAGCGTCCTGTTCCTGTTGGCTTACAGTGCCATGTGCAGCCAGAGGATGATCACGTCGCCATCTAGCGTTTCGCGTAGTGCTGGGAACTGACGGCGGACCAAATTCAGGCGCTCCGCTGTCCGGGCGGACAGCCTGGCGCCGTGCTGCCGTATTGCGCGCCTGGCGCAGTACGGCACGTCGTTCGGGCTGGACGTAGACGAGGAAAACAGCCTGCTCGACGAGGAAGCCATGTTGGTCACTTCCTCACCGGACAAGGTCAATCCGTCGACGAAGTTCTGGTTGCTGAGGGTCCGCGCTCCCCGAGCTCCCGTAAGGCCTCCGCTGTGACGCTTCGTTCCACCAGGTCGACGATCGTTGTTTCCCGCTGCGCCTGGGTAGCGCCGTACATCGCGGCCGTGGCATCGCACACGGTACCGGGACGGCCCTTTAGGAGCAGGTTTGCACTGCGTCGAGGACGTACCAGGTCCACCAATCGGAGACCTTGTCCGTTGCGTGCCAAGGCGAAGTCTGCGCGCCAATTAGTGGCTGGCTCGGATCATCACGGTGAGTACGGGCGAAGCCGGTGACGGCTGGCTCTGTCCGATATCCTCGTAGCCCCATGATCTGTAGAGCGCGTGAACCTTTCCGTCCCCAGCAGCCGGGTTGACCATGAGCGTGACGTACGGCTCGTCGCGTGTGGCAAGGAGGGCGTCATGGATACGGCGGGACGTGCCAGTCTTCCGCCAGGTCGGCCGGACGCCGATCTCCTTCAGGGCCACGGCCGGGCGCTCGGTGTACGTCTCTGCCGGCGTCGGGCTGGTGCGCTGCCAGTAGCGGTCGCCGTGTTCGATGGTGTTGCCGTAGGCGTAGCCAACCGGATGCCCCTCCGCGTATGCGAGGACGGCCGTGAACCCCGGTTCGGCGCCGTGCCGGTCTAGGCGCTCGCCGAACGCGGTGACCGCGTAGTTCGGCAGGTGGAGCAGCGGGGCGCGCACGTCGGCGTACGCGTCGAGGAGGTCGCCGCGGGCGGTGTCGAGGGTGGTGAATGTGCGCAGTTCAATAGCGGGGGCCGTGGTCATGCAGCCATCCTCCAGGTGGCGGCGTGCTCGGTCCAGGTATGCACGCTGGCGCTGCCCGGCGCTGTGGCGCGCAGCGCGGCTCCAAACTCCTGCAGCATGCGCGTTACCCGGGCGTGCTGGGTGGCAGCGTCGGCGGGGACCTTCATTGCTGTGGCCGTGGCGGCTTCAGGGGCGCCCTGGGCGAGCTGGGCGTGTGCGAGCCGGGTCGTGGTGATGGCTCGGGACCGGATCATGTGAGGCCGGAGAGCGGACAGGCAGCGGTGGGCGTGGTACTCGGCGGTCGAGTAGTCGCCGAGCGCCAAGTGTGCAGAGAGCGCCAGGGAGTCCAGTTCGGCCTGGTCGTAGAAGGCGAGCATCCACACCGGCCGATAGTCGGCAGGGTCTGCGCGCAGCATGGCGTCCTGCGCCTGCTCGAAGGCACGGCGGGTGCCAGTGCGGTCCTGTGCCGCCCCGTGGATGGCAGCCTGTCGGGCCAGGCCGAGGGAGGCGAACAGGGGGTCACGGCGGGGGAGGTGCAGGTTGCGGGCGACGTCGTTGGCGGCGAACGCGTCGGCGGGACGGCCCATGTGCCGGTACATGGTGCCCGCGTGACTCCAGATGCGGAACTTGATCGCCTGGTCGCCGGACATCTCGGCGAGGGTCTGGGCCTCGCGCATGTGGGCCTTGGCGACGTCGTAGCGCCGGCCGTCGATGGCGGCCCACATCGCCGAGGATCGAAACGCCGCTGCGGAGGCGTAGAGGTTGCTGCGTACCCGCTGGCTGGCGCTACCGGCGTTTTGGAGGTTCAGGGCCTCGTCGGCGAGCGCGGCGGCCCGCTCCTCGATGCCGAGTTGGCCGCCATGGCGGTGGTCGCTGGCGATGATCTCGGCGAAGCGCTTCTGCAGACGGTCGACGTCGCTCATGCCGATGCGACGCGGGGATGTGGTGCCGGGAGCGGCAGCTGCCGCGGCGGCAGCCGCAGCGATCCCGCCGACGAGAGTGCGGCGCTTCATATCGGGGTCCTCCTGCTGCGGTGGCGCTGGGTTGGACGGAGTCCGGCCCCGTGGCACGAACCCTAGAGCGATGGCGGGCAGGCCGCTGACGTCCTCAAGTGCCTTGCGGGTAGCAGATTTTGGCCACGTGACCCGGCCCGCTTTCCAGTCCCGGACCGATGAGCCGTCGAGGCCGCCGGTCCTTCCGGTCAGTTGCTCTAACGCCCTGTTCACAGCGTCAGCGAGGCTGTTGGAGCTGTAGCCGTGTTCGTCCATCCACGCCTCAAGAACGGTGTTGCGCGTGGTGTCCATGTCCGCACGGTAGCTCCCGTGACCCCGCACCCGCCAGGTAAACGGAAGGTCAAATCGCCCTAGGTCGTTCCGTCGTGAAAGCCATTGATCGCCCTAATCACTCTGCTTGCAAAGGGAGTTGTCTAGTTGGTGGTCGCCCTCCAAGCCACATAGTGCGGGCGGCTGTTGATGGCCTGGCCGGCCCCTGCGATTCCTCCGCGAGGGCGGGCCGGGCGCCGAGACAACACGAAGGCCTCCACCCCAATGACGACTCTCACTAAGCAAATTCACATCGCTTCCGTCGGTCGCCCCGCCTATAGCCAGACCTTCCCCTGCGAGCCGTCCACGGCCGAGATCGGCCGCCAGCTCCTCCGGGACGTCCTCGGTATTTGGCGCCTCGACAGCCTTGTTGACCATGCCCTGCTGATCGTCACCGAGCTGATCGCGAACGCCGCTAGGCACACCCCGTGCCACAAGATTCGCCTCATTGTCGAGCTGCCGAGTCCAACACGGCTCCGTGTCGGGGTCCTGGACCGGGCGCCGACGCGCTTGCCGGCATTCAGCAGGACCGATGACGATGACGAGTCGGGCCGCGGATTGCTCCTCATCAACGCAGTTGCTGACCGCTGGGGCTATGACATGCACAGCTCGGGAACGGGCCCATGGGGTAAAGAAGTTTGGGCCGAACTCCGCATCAAGGACGGTGCGTGATGCCCCTCGCGCGCCTGCCCCTTCCAGATGTAGCCCTCCTTCACCCCCACCAACAGTTGGCCATGGAGAGTGCCCTCTGCGCGCGTTCGCTGAGCGTGATCGGCCGGCGGCGGAGCGAGGTACGCCACCGGAACCTGCCATTTCGGTTCTGTGCCTGCATGCCCGACTGCCAAGCGGCGAGATCGCCCAGGTGTGCTAGGCGTCGGTTCCTCTTACTAGGGGAGGGGGTGGTGACTGCTGTCGTGCAGCGCTGGAATCACCCTCTGGAGCGGTGGGCACCGCAGCTCGATGGCGAGGCACTGACGATGCTCGCGGGCAAGGTGCGCAGGTGGCAGGTCTTTGACGGTGAGGCCCTACTCGACGACCTGGCGACTGTGCTCGACGACGTCGGACCCGCCGAGCAGCAGGTCGACGAGCTTGCGGAACGGCTCCGAGGTCACCTGGTGCGGCTCGTGACTATCGCTGTTGCCGCCGAGGAGGAACAGCGGGACGCCGCAACAGCCCGGCTCATAGAGCAGGCACGCACGCTGCCCTCTGAGGAGGTGCCGGGCGACCACTGCAGGGCCGTGGGGCACCTCCGCCGGATGGGCTGGATCACCAACGGGCTGCTGGAACGCCTGGTCGCTACGAAGTGCCTGAAGGAGACGGTGTGATCACTCCTCCGCTCCCGTACTCGCCACGCCCAAGACCCAGGGAGACGAAGCTTCCCGTGCGCCTCTCGGCCGAGCCCGGCCTGGTCCCCTACATCACCCAGCGGCTGGGGGAGGAGGCGGCGCCAGCCAACCTCATCATCCAGCGGCATTCTTCCGGCCCGCGGCTGTACTACCGGGACGAGGATCCCAGAGACCGGCCTATGCGCGGCATCTTGTGGGCGCGGTGCGGATTCAACCGCGTGGACGGCCGCGGCAAGCCGGCGGGTGTCCCGCAGTGGAAGTTCATGCACCCCTACCGGCAGATGCTCACCATGCAGTCCCTGCGCTGCCAGGTCTGCGCAGAACAGGCCCGGACACGGCTGGGTTTCATCTTCCTCGCCGGGCCCGAGGACGAAGACCCGGAACAGCCCACGATCTACACCAACCAGCCCCCGGTATGCGTCAAGCACGCTCGCGCCGCTGCCGCGCTCTGCCCGCACTTGGAGAAGAACCCGATGGTTCTTCTGGCCCGCAGCGCACCCCTGTACGGCGTCCACGGCACCCTCTATGGCGTCAACGCGCAGGGCGAGGTGCACGTCGTCGCGAGTCCCGGCCACCCCCTGCCCTTCGGCCATCCCAACATCCCCACCCTTTTGGCCTCGCAGCTCATCCGCCGGCTCAGTTCCTTCCGCGTCCTCGACATGGAGGAGCTGCTGCAAGAGCTGGAGCCGGCTGTGTAGACCCCTTCCCAACGGCCCTTGAGGCTTCGCCCGAGTCATCAGGAAGGCCCAACACCCGGCGCAGGGGCGAGTATCCAGCTCGCCTATGGCGGCGCCGACTGGTGATCTCCGGCGGCCGGGCGGTGATTTGCCCTTCCCGCCCGACCGCCGGCCCTCCCGTTTCCCCTGTCCCGCTCCCCTCGTTGAGGAGACTCCACATGCCGCACGTTCAGCCCGAACCGGGAGCACTCTTCGAACTGGCCGCCGCCCGGATACGCCGCGTGGCGGCCGAGCAGTGGCCCGGCGAGACCGTGACGCTCGGCGCTCACGTCCCCTCGGTCACCGGCTTCGTCTACCGGGTGCACCTGGGCGGACGTGAGCTGTTCGCCAAGGACTCAGTCCTTGGCCTCTCCCTGGTCTCCGTGCTGCGTGGTGTCGCCGGGGGTGGGGACCAAGTCCGTGCGGCGCAGTCCGCCTATGCCTCGTCGCCGACGTCGCTGTTGGCGCGGGAGGCCGCCCAGCTCCGCGCCCTGGACGCCGCCGGTATCCGGGTCGGCAGGTGCGTCGGCTACCGGAGCGGGGTGCTGTTCACCGAGGCCGTGAGCGGCCCGAGCCTGCTCGACCTGATCACCAAAGACCCCGGCCGGACCGCCGACTTGATGAGCGGGGCCCTACGCGGCCTCGCAGCGCTTCAGTCCCCGATGGTCGCGTCGGTGGCCGACACGACACCGATCGCAGAGCGCGGGATTGACACCACGTTCCGCCGGAAGTTCAACGGCATCTCCGGCCGCGCCTACGTGACCCGACTCGGCGTCGACCGGCTCGACGAGCGGGCCCGCCGGGGTGCAGTGGCCGTCCTCGGTGTCGTGGTGTCCCGGCTGCTGAAACTCCGCCTCCTTCCGGCGCCGGGCCCCCGCCTGGTCGTGTACGGGGACCTCAAACCCGAACACGTCCTGTTCCCGGACGGCCCCGACGAACAGCCGGTGTTCATCGACCCGGGTCTTTCGCGCGGGGGCGACCACCAGGACGCCGCGAAACTCGCCTCCCGCGCGCTCCTCGCTGTGATCGCAACGCCGCCGCCCGACGGCGCCGTGCTGGTGGTGGAGGGCATCGATGCCTTCGTCCACCTTCAGGCCCGGCACATCGGACGTGCTGAGCGCGGGATGTGGCTGCGCCGGTTGATGGTCACCTGGCTGATGGACAGCGTCAACATCCTGTCGACGTACCTGGCGGCCCCGTCCGCACTGCCGCTGCCCGAGCATGCGTTAGCGGTCGTCGAGTCCACCCGCGCTCTGTGCACGGTCCTGGACTCCGTCAGCGCCACCCTGGCCGCAGGGACCGAGCCCGAGGTGGCATGGCGTCTTGCCCTGGCCTGCGTGACCCGGGCGGCCACTCGATGACCCGGGGCTACACGGTCGGCGTCATCGGCGCCGGCGCCGTCGGCCAGACAACGGCCGCGCTTTTGGCCGTCGAACCCTGGTGCACCCGCCTGCTGGTCACCTCCCGCACATCCGAGGCCGCGCGCGGTCTGGTGACCGACCTCGAAGACGCCCGGCAACTGACCGGAGGCGCCCGCACGTTCACCGCCACACGCGCCGATATGGGCGATGCCGACGCGCTGGTCGTCTGCCCCCGCGCGACGTTCACCAACACCCGCACCGCGGATGTGCGCATGGCCGGACTCGCCGCGAACGCCCCCACCATCGCCGAGTGGGCGGAGGTCCTGACCGGCTATCCGGGCGTGGTCGTGATGGTCACCAATCCGGTCGACGTGCTGGCCCGCTATTTCGCCGAGCTGTCCCGCACGCGCCAGGTGTACGGGATCGGATCCGCCACGGACACCGTCCGCTACCGGCTCGCCCTCGCCCATCATCACCGCGTTCCGGTCGACACCGTAGAGGGCTACGTGATCGGCGAGCACGGCGACAGCGCGGTGATCTGCGCGTCGTCGACCACGATCAACGGACGGCCCGCCACGGTACCCCTCGACCTCGTGACGGCTGAGCTCCGCGACCGGCCACGCCGGATCAACACCGGGATCGGCCGCGTACGCAACGGCCCGGCCGCTGCCGTGGTGTCTGCCCTGCGCAAGCTCCTGGCCGTAGAGGATGGCACGGACGTCCTGTCTGTCAACCGTGGCGGTGTATGGCTCGGAATCCGGTTGCAGATCACCGCCGGCCAGCCCGCCGTCACCCCCCTGACCCTGAACGAGCGGGAAACCACCCAGTTCATCGCCGCCCGCACCAAGTTGGGCGCCGCCTACCGCACGATCAACCGTGAAGGAGCATCCGCGTGCCGCTGACCGCTACCCACATCACCGCCGATACCGCCACCGTGACGGTCGCTTCCCAGTGGCAGGAGGTTGCCGACTGGTCCCGCCGCTACTTCGGCCCCTGGTGGAACGCCATCACCGTTCAGGCCCACTCAGGCGGCAGCATCGCCGAGAACGGCGCAGGCCTGGTCCTCGCCGACACCGACCCCGGGCGGGTGGAGGACGTCCGCACCCTCGTCACCGACTACGGGTTCGAGGAGACCGACTACGCGAATGCCCGCACGCTCGTCTCACGGCAGGACGGCATCACCTACGCCGTGCAACCGGACGAGCACCTCGCCTACCAGGCGGACCGGGGGCGTCTCGCTATCGTCGGCGAACACCCCGAACCCGTGGCGGTCGCAGCTGCCCGCCTCGCCCGCGAACTCGTACGCGCCCAACTCCTCGCCGACGGCTGGACCGTCCTGCACGCGTCCGCCGCCGTCAAGGACGGCCGCACCGTGCTCACCCTCGGCGAGAAGGGCGCCGGGAAGACGACCACGGCTCTTCTGCTGGCCCGCCAAGGGTGGGGGCTCCTTGCTAACGACCGCGTGTTCGCCCGCGCCGAGCCGGACGGCACGGTCAGGGTGCTGCCCTGGCCGTCGGCCGCCGCAATCGGTCTCGGCCTGCTCGAGGCGACCGGCCTGTACGACCAGGTGCGCGACAAGGTGCTCGCCGGCGGGCTACTCCACCCCACCCAGCACCCGAGCGTGACCGAAGCCCTCCGGGAGGGCCGCCGTGCGCCCCTGTGGAAGGACATCGGCAAGGAACTCAAGCCGCAGTTCTTCCCCGACCAGCTCTCCACCTGGCTCGGCCTCACCCTGGCCACAGAAGCCACCGCGGCCGCGCTGCTGTTCCCCCACATGAACCCCGACTCATCCCCCACGCTCCTCGACGACGGCCGCGCCCTGACCGAGGCGGACGTCTTCACACGTGCGACTGAGGATCGCTACCCCGACATCTTCCACCTGGCCCCGGCCACCACCCCGGCCGCGTCCACACTCGTCGACCACCTCGGCCGTCTCCCGCACCGGTCGCTGACGCTCAGCCACGACACTGAGGCGAACGCTGCTCTCCTGGCCAAGACCGCCGACGACCTCACGGCGTAGCCCACACCCGTCCCACACTCCCGCCGCCAAAGCGGCGGGACAGGCCCGGAGACGCCCCCGTCGCCACCGGCTGCCCGCCCCAGAGCGGGCAGCCACACCTTGCCCCTGCCGGGGCCGCACACGTCACGCCATGCTGGAAGCCCCGGCAGGGTCCCCACCGGAACCTGACGAAGGGACACAACCGTGACGATCGCACCGGAGGCTCCCGCAACGCCCGTCGTGAGCTCCAGTTTTCCGACCGTCTCTCGTGAGAGGCTGGCGTGACCGGGCTCTTTGCGTGCCGGACATGTTCGCCATGTGTCCGGTCGGTGTTGCGGTGGCTGGCGTTCGATGAGCCATCGCACCGGCTACGGACCGGGATGCTTCTCGCTACGGGGTATCACGCGGGCTGGTTCGACGCTCCGGGGCGGCTGTGCTTGGCCATGCCTCGATGCTCTCAGGCCGCGATCATGGTCGGCCTGGCGGAGAGTCCTTCACCGCGTCCAGCAGCGTGTTGAGCCGGGAGGTGACGAGCGTGGAGTCGATACGGGCCGCGTCGTCGAGCGCCTGGTGGGCTGCGGCCGCAGCCTGCTCCCGGCTCGGCCGCCGGTGAACAGCGCGGCGGCGAGGCCGACGCGGTCCTGAGTGCGCGGGCCGGCGGGGTGAACGCCTGGTACACCATCCTTCTCTTGCAGCGGATTTTCTGAGCGGCTCGATCAGAAGCGTGCGGCTTCCCAGCATTTGGGACGACAGCGACCGGGAACCCGCGCACCACCGCAAGCATTCTTCCGGTTCGGCGACGGGTACGACTGAGCAGCCGCAGACTGGCGTTGCCATGCGCCGACGGGGCGACGCAGTCAACGGCGCGGGCGACCAGGACGCGGGGGAGTCTGCGCCTTACGGAGCTATCGCTCCAGGCTCAGTGGACAGGCCCACTCGACGTATACATGCGCGTATACTGAGGTTATGTCTGATGCGATGATTCGAGTGCCGGCCGAGGTCCGTGACCGGCTGGCAGTGATCGCGGAGTCCCGCGGCACGTCGATCCGGACCCTGGTGCAGGAGTTCGCGGAGTCCACGATGACGGACGAAGAGCGCCGCGAGCGGGCCGAACGTACCCGTGCCTACCTCGCGGAGCACTTCGGCGTCGAGGTGTCGGACGGTGAGAGCGCCGCGATGGGCGCCCGTCTGCGCGAGGCGTTCCTGCCGGCGAACGGCGCGGCCGCGTGATCCTTCACCACCTGGTGCTCGACGCGCCGACCCTGCTGGCGCTCGCCGGGAACCGGCAGGTCTCTGCGCTGATCCATCGGGCGCACTTCGAGACGGAGACCCGATTGTGGGTGCCGGCGCTGTCGGTCCTGGAGGCCGACCGGGAACATCGGGGGATGGCCGAGCACGTTGGGCAACTGGAAGTCCTGCATACCGTCGATCTCGACTATCCTGCGGTACTCGCGACGGTAGACCTGTTCCACGATGGCGTCCCGGTCGGGATCGGTGCGGCGATCCACGCAGCGCGACACTTGCCCGAGTGGGGAGCGGACGCGTTGATCGCCACGGTGGAGCCGAAGGTCTATGCAGGGCACGGCATTCCGGTACTCGATCTCAACCGGTGACGCCCCTCCGGCCTCGACCAGCGTCCCCTGCGGCACCCTGGCCCCCCTGCCCGATCGGCAAGGCCCCGCAGAACACCATCCCGGCGATTGGGGACAGCGCGAGTGGCTCTACCTCGACCTGCCCGACCTCCCCGCCGTTCAGCATCCTGTGCCAACCTAACGGTGCTCCGCGGGACATCATCGTCTCTCCGCACCGGACCGGATGCGGTGGTTTTGCCGGGGCCTGCGGCTCCTGGTCGACGTGAGTAGCGTGCGGCCATGCGCTTCTCCTGGGACCTGATTCAGCCCGTGATGCCCGTTTCCGTACGTGCCGACCCTCGGCCCCGTCCGCCCCGACGACCCGGTGCACGACCTCTTCGAGGCCGTCGTCGAGACCGCGGCGACAGACCGCTTCCTGCCCTACGACAAGGACCAGCGATGGTTCGAGACGAAGACCGAGCGCGTCATGGCGGACGCCATCGTGCACGACAGGCACCGGACGCTGATCCCTACCCTCGCCGAGCGCGCCGGGGCCGTCGTCAAGGTGCACGTCTACGGGTCGGCGCCGGACAGCCTGTCGGCCGGCACCGGCCTGGCTCGCAAGCTCGCCGCCACCCATGGCGCCCGGCAGGTCCGCATCGTCTGGTTCCTCGGCCCCGACCAGCCGGAGGGGTACGGCCATGGTGTCGGGACTCGAGTCCAGCTCAAGGACTTCACCCATGGCCCCGGACAGGCCCCGGGCGCCCGGGGCCTGGAGTACAAGGAACTGCCAGAGCCTGAGCGGTTCGAGATCTTCGCGGACCTGATGGCGGAAGACGGCTTCGCGTTCCTCTGCGGCCAGATGCAGGCCGGGTCCGTCGGCCCGGTGCTCGTCGTCCTCGATGAGGGCACCGTGGCTGGCGCCATCGGCCCGATGGAGACCATGAGCGACGCCATCGGCCGGTCCCGGCTGCTGCCCCAGTACTTCGGTGTACGCCCGGACTACCGCGGCCTCGGCTACGGCCGCACTCTGTGGCGTGCGGGGAGGGTGATCCACGCCTCGCGCAGCATCAGGGCTGCGGAGTCCAGGTCGCCCAGGGTGCGCATGCGCTGCTTGGCCGCCAGGTGCGCGGAGGTACGGGCGAGGTCGGACATCAGCATGTCGAAGACCTCGATCGCCTCGTCCGCGGAGCGGGTGCGCATCGCTGCGGCGAACGCCACCAGGGTGGCCATCCTGCGGGGTTCGGCGAGGTCGGCGACCGCGCGGGCACGGACCGAGGAGGCGTAGCGGGACAGCGCGTGCAGCCGTCCGGCGGGGATGGCGGCCAGGTCCCAGCTGGAGGCGCCGAGCTTGTTGAGCTCGATGAACCGGTCGATGGCCTTGCCCGCACCGGGGCCGGTGATGTCGCGCGGGGAGCGGCGCAGCCTGTCGAGTTTGGAGGTGCGGCGGCTGTCCTCGACCGGCAGCAGCGCGGCCAGGGCGGCGCGCTGGGCGGCGTCCGGCTGGGCGGCCAGGGTGCGCCAGGTCTTGCGGTTGGTGTGCTCACGGATGGAGGTGACCGTGCGTTCAAGGACGGTGGCGCCGGGCAGCAGCACCTTGTTCTCGACCAGGTGCAGCGTGGCGAGGTCGAACAGGGCGATGGGGCGCTCGTTGCCCGACCAGCAGCGGTCCCACAGCCAGCGGGCCAGCTTCCACCAGGCGTCGCCCTTCAGGTCCTGGTAGCCGTAGGCGTCCTTGATGGCGCTCTGGTGGTCCCAGCGGGTGCGCTCTGCGCCGTACCCGGCCAGCACCGACGGGGAGTGGCCGAGCTGGTCGGCGACGTACTCGACGACCTCGGTGGGCGCGTGCTCGGGGTTGTCCAGGAAGGTGCCCAGGAACCGCACGGTGCCGAGCTGTACGCCGTACCCGAGCTGCGACCTCGCGCCCCGGCAGGCCATTGCCCGCCGCCGCGCGTCGCGGTCCAGCAGGAGTAGCCGGCCAGCTGCCCGTCGTCCGGTACGGCGGTGAACGCGCCGTAGTTGCGGCGTTGTTCGTCGGTCAGGAACGCCACCCGTCCCGCCCCTCCCCATCGCTTCTCCCCGTGCTGTGACGGCGCTCACCTTAAATCACATGATCAGCAGGGGCGGAACCCGGGTTCAGCGCGGGGCTGACGGCGGGGACGGGCCGGTGATCGCCTGCCCGCATAGCGGGGCAGTGTTGTCCTGGACGCCGCCTTGCGACGCCCGGCCGCCGGACTCCCCTTCTGCCTCGGGCTCTGTGTCCGGACCGCCCCAGAGCCCGAAGGGGCCTTTGTTTCCGGGGCCGCTGGCACCGAGCAGGGCACCCGCCCTTGGTGCGGTGCGGCGGCAGCGGGATCATGAAGCCGAGCCCCCTCGCGTCGCGCCACCGCGCGAGCGGAAAGTCACTCCGGCATCGGCCAGGAGGTGATGCACCCCGCCGTAGGAACGGCCGGCCTCCTCCGCCAGCGCCCGGATCGAGGTGCCCGCCTCGTACCTCGCCTTCAGTTCCCTGCGGCGACTCGGTCACGCTCGGGGCCCCGTACCAGCCTGCGGGCCGGAGACTTGCGGGTCATCAGCGGATTCCTCCCCAGTGAGAACGATGGATACCCCATGATCGCGTGGGTCGGCGGTCGGCGGCCAGTGTGGGGGCTGCGCGCGTGCGGCGTTATCTACCCTGGTGCGTAGCCCCCGAGCACGTCACAGGGACGTGGCAGGCTTCGTGCATGCGTAACGACCTTCCGTTGACGGTGATCGGGAACCTTGTTGACGATCCCGAGCTGCGGTTCACCTCCGCCGGGGTACCGGTGGCCCGGTTCACCGTGGCCTCCACTCCCCGCACCTTCGACCGCGACACCAACAGCTGGCGGGACGGCGAACCCACCTTCTTGGACTGCAGTGCATGGCGCCAACTGGCCGAGAACCTCGCGGAGTCGCTGGCCAAGGGCGCGCGCGTGGTGGTCGCCGGCCGCCTGCGGACCGACCGGTGGGAGACCCCTGAGGGCGAGAAGCGCTCCCGTATGGTGATGGACGTCGACGATGTCGGCGCGTCGATGACATTCGCCACGGTCACCATCGCCCGCACCACGCGCGCCATCCCGCCCCGTGAGACGGCACCCGACGACCCCTGGGCCACCGCAAGCCGCAACCGCCCTGCGGCCGCCTCTCCCGCCCAGGACACCGCCATCGATATCCCCTCAGGGGACCCTCCGTTCTGACCAGGCCCTTGTGAGGAGACACGGCCCTGGTGGCGACTGCCGAGCCCCTGCGCGGCCCGCGGACGCGATGAGCGCCGCGGCATTTTCCCCCGGCCGTCCGGGTGGCCCGGACGGCCGTCAGGTCTCAGTGCACCCCGGGGCAGTGTTCCGCGGCCCGGTGCCCGCCTGCGGACGCCTCGGCCAGGGTCGCCAGGGCCGTGTCGGCCGTGGCCTGGGGAATACCCGACCGCCATGAGAGGAAGTTCACCCAGTGCGGCAGCAGCCGCTTGACCCCGATCGTGACCGGGTGGCTGGAATCCCAATCCTCAATCAACCTGAGATTGTGGTTGATCCGGTGCGGTGAGACCGAGTCCGCGGTGTCAGGCAGAACACCCGCCAGCCACTCGCCGACCAGTGCTTCCACGATCTCCTCATCGATCGTCTCGCTCTGCCGCTGCTGCAGCCACGCGGTGAACGCGTTCAGCGTCGGGGTGATGTCGATGTCGTGGTACAGGTTGAGGGCGGCGGGCAGTGAACTTCCCCGCCGCTCCAGGGCGGCGGAGACATCGTGGATACGCCGCAGTGCCCGGAACCACTCGTCCCACACCGCCCGCGGCTCCGTCCCGACAATAGTGATCTCGGTCAGGTCCACCTCGGTCAGACAGCGCAGCGCCTCCGTCCCGGCCTGGGCGAGCGGCTTGGCCCCGGCTCCGGCAGCCGCCGTACCGACCGCGGTACGCCAGGCCGCAGCGGCCTGCTCCACATCGTCGTACGTGCCGCCGCCGGCGAGGACGACGAAGCCGCAGGCGTCGATGTCGAAGAGGTAGACCGCCGGATCCATGCCGTCCGGGTAGACCGTGGCTGCGATGATGCCCAGACGTGAGCCGTACACATCACGCAGCACCCAGACGTCCCCGGTCATCCGCAGCTTCGCCACCGCATCCCGCCACTGCGGCAGAGCCGACGCCACCTGTGAACCGCGTACCACCGGACGCAGCCGGGACACCGCCTCCAGGGCCGCCCGGGCGATCGCGGGCGAGCCCACCGATGACAGCCCGTACAGCAGGAGCAGGGCGGCCTGGCCACCGGGCACACCAGAAACCAGGCGCTCTCGGGCGCGCTGCTCCGCCGCGTCGATCAGCCCGCCGATCCAGTCACCGAGCGCGAGAGAGCGCCCCTCCTGGACGGCCTCGTGCACACGCGCCCCCAGCAGGCCAGCCGTCATGTCCTCCAGCTGGCGCGGGCCTTCGGCGCCGAGCAGCACCTCGGCCTCGTCCAGGAGCACCGAGAAAGAAGGCCCGAACCAGTCGAGCCTCGTCGGCTGTCCCTGCGCGAGCTGCTGCAGGAACGACAGGCCGGAAGGGCGTGCGAACGGATTGCCCGAGCCGAGGCCGGACCACTCCCGCGGTGCCGGGACGTTCCTGGCCGATGCGGGATTACCCGAACGCCTCCCGCCGCTGTTCTGGCGGTTCTTCTTGGGCTTGCGACTGCGGGAGACCGGGGACATGGCGGGGCCTTCATGCGAGAGGAACGGCGGCCGAGGACAGGGCAGATCCGCCCGGTACCCGGTGCTGCCGGACCCGGCAGAGACCCCTGCCCCTGGCCACCCCTATAACGGAACGAGATTCTATGCCGCGGGCGGCAGCGGCAGGGACGGATCAGAGCATGGCGCAGCCTCAGTGTGGATGCGTTCTGCACCAACGACAGCCGCACCGCGGCCGGGAGGCGGGCCAGCAGCTGGGTCATGCCGTGGATGTGGGTCAGTAGACGGGCTCGCCCATGGCCGCGCGTAGCCAGTCGAGGGGAGCCTGCGCCAGCAACTGGTCGGCCAGCCGCTGCCCGGACTCTGTGACGATCCGGGCCCGGCTGTTGTCGACCCATCGCTGGGCCGCTTCGTACCCTTGCGCCTTGTACTCCAGGCCCTGCAACATGCACTCCAGCTTGTCCGCGTCGCGTGCACAGATGGCTTCTGGCGTCTCGCGCGCCTCGTACTCGGCGATGACAGCGCGGACAGCGTCGCGTAGGACGTCGGGCATGCCAACTGTCTGGTCCGCGGTCACCGCCACGGGGTCGCCCGGGGCCGCGTACTTCTTCCCCAGGTGGTTCACGTCGCCCGTGCGCGTCTCCTGCGAGTCGTGCCACACCGCCAGGTGCGCAGCCCGCGCGGCGTCGGCGCCCTCCAGGGTGGCGATGACCGAGGCGATGACGGACGTGCGCCATGCATGCTCGGCGACACTCTCGGGGTCACGAACGCCCGCCATCCACCAACCCGTTCGACGGGCCGTCTTCAACGTGCCCGCCTCCCACAGGAAATGAGCTACGTCCGCCAGGTCCTGGTCTCCCATGGGTGTCCCCTTTCACGCCTCGGCGAGGCGGATTGCGTACCGGATGCCCTCAAGCTCCCGCCGAGCCTGCGGCGAAAGCTGGGAGTCATCCAACATCACCGGCAGCCGTTCGCGCAGGGCCTGCCCGGCTGACGATCGCGCGCGCAGCAGGCTCGGGCGTGCAGCCAGCAGCGCCCACAGAGTGTGGACGCTGAGGTCAAAGAAGGGCCGGAGCCGCTCTGCGGCGCGGTGAGCCTTGCGAGTTGTTTATCAGCACGCGAATCGTCAACCGCAGTCACCTTCCAGGCTGTCGCCCGCAAGACGGGCGTCTCCCGCACCTTCCTCTACGAAAACCCCGAGGCCAGGAATCTGATCGAGACCGCACGGGAGCGGGGCGAAGGAGCCGGCCGACCAGAGAGGCATCGCGGCAGCGAGGCCGAGACGGCCTGGCATGAACGCGTACTCAACGCCGAAGACGGGCTCAAGAGCGCACACGCGGAGATCAGAAGACAGCGCTCCCGCGTGGGCCAGTTGCTCGGTCAGATCCGCGATCTGGAGGCCCGCTGGTCGGACGAGTCGGTGACGAGCCTGGTCGAGCAAAACGCGCAACTCAAGCAGCGAGTCAGCAACTGTCCCAGGACCAGCGGCAGATGTGAGGAGCGGCTGCAGGCGGCCCGGACGAACAACAGGTTCCAGGACCGCCGCATCGCCCAGTTGGAAGCACAACTGCTGGAACACACCGGCGGCAGTTGAGCGCCGTGCTCGCCTTGCAACTCGGGGCCCGCGTCAGGGCCCGGGCAGCGGCAGGCCGGGCATCTGCTCGTGCCGCAGGTGCTGGCCGCCGTCGTAGGCGTGCAGGGCGAAGGTCTCCGGCCCCGGCCTGCCGGCCGCGTCGTAGGCGTCGACGACGCGCTCGATCCGCTCCCACAGCTTCACCGGGCCACCCTCGCGGACCTGCCATGCTCCGTCGCCCGGGATGAGGGTGGCGGCGGAGCCGGTGACGACGTCTACCAAGTGCACCACCTCGCCCACGGTCGTCATCTGCGCGTCGGGCACCGCGCTCTGGGCGAGGAAGCGCAGGTGGAACGCCTCTTCGGTGGCAGCGGCGATCCGCTCCGGACTGTGCGAAGTTGTCCGGGACCTCTCCGGCAGGCCCGCGGCCCAGTGGGTGGGGTTACCGAACACCGGCGCCGCGTGCGTACGAGCCGACATGAACGACACCGTGCCGCCCAGCAGCCGGCCCTCGGCCGTGCCGTCCTCGGCCACCGTCAGCAGCACCCGCGCGTATCCGTAGAGCCAGCCGGACAGCGTGAGCAGGATCTTCCCGCCCGGTCGGGTCTGGGCGAGCAGGGCCGAGGGCACCGCGCGGAACGAACAGGCGGCCACGATCCGGTCGAACGATGCTTCGGGCCAGTAGCCGTACAGGCCGTCCGCCACCGCCAGGGTCGGCGTGTAACCCAACGCGTACAGTGTGCTCGCGGCCTGCTCCAGCCGGCGGCCGTCGATCTCGATCGACGTGATGTCGGCGGAGCCGAGACGCTCGCAGGCGAGCGCCGTCGAGTAGCCGGTCCCGGTGCCGATCTCCAGCACCGTGTGCCCCTCTTGGACATCGGCGTCGGCCCACATCCGCAGCACAAGCGAGGGAAGCGTGGACGACGAGGTCGGCGCCCCGCCGTGCCGCGCGGCGGGCTGCTTCCAGTCGGGTTCGTCGCCGTCGAACTGCGTGATGAGCGTGGTGTCGGAGTACGTGGCGGCCAGCCAGCGGTCGTAGTCGAGCTCGGCGGTGACCGGCTCCCAGATGGTCAGGCCCTGTCCGTCGCGTACGTCGGCGGGCAGGTAGAAGCCGGGCACAAACCGGTGTCGGGGCACCGTCTGAACCGCCTCGCGCCAGGTCGGGTCATCGAGGACGCCGTCCTCGGCGAGGGCCTTCGCCATCGCCTCGCGCAGTCGTGCGGCGTCGGTCTCACAGTCGGCGGGCAGCGTCATGGTCTGCCGCCTCCTTCCTGCTCAGGATGTCGGCGAACGCCTCGGTGATGGCCGGCGCGTCGGGCAGCCAGCCCCACTGGCCGTTCGGATTGCACTCGATCGCCGTCCAGTGCTCGGGGTCGTCCCCGGCGCCGGTCAGAGCGAAGTCGAAGCAGCCGAAGACCAGGCCGAAGGATGACAGGTAGCTGTGCAGCGCGCCCGGGAGGAATCGCTTCTCAGGCTACGCCGTCCAGGCTCACGGCCGCGTGAACCGCCTCAGCCAGGACCTCGACGTGGCCACCGAGAACCCCGCTTCCATGGACGACATTGTCCGGACTGTCAGCGGCGGCCTCACCCAGCGTGGCTGGGACATCCGGCAGATCGAGGCGAACCCGCTCTCCGGCAGGCTGATCGCAACTGACCCTGATACCGGAGAGGAGTGCGAGGTCGGCATCCTCAAGGAAGCCTTTTGGTCTCCACCGGTGGCCACTGAGTATGGACCCGTACTCGGCCTCGACGACGTGATCGGCACCAAAGTGCGCGCCCTCGCCGACCGCGGCGCCGTCCGCGACCTGATCGACGTCCACTCCGCCGGGCTCGGCGTATGCCTGGACGGCTCGGTCTCGAAGGTGGTGGTCACTGGTATCCCTTCTTGCGCAGGACTGCCGGTTGGGCTTCACGGGTGTGGTGGGCGAGGAAGTTGTTCACGCGCGTGAGCTGGTTTTCCGCCCGGTCGGTGAGCTCATTCAGCGGGGCAACGCCCGCTGTGGCCTGGGCGGCGTTCTCCAGTGCCCTGGCCTGGCCCGGGCGGGCGTAGTCGGCGAAGACATCGTCCAGGTGGGGGCCGGTGATCCGGACGGGCCCGACGCGGCGGCCCTGGACGGTCATCGACATGTAGTGCTCGAACCGGTCCAGGGCGGCGACGACGTCCGGGCTGGGACTCTGGCCCCACTCTGCGGTGATCGGGGAGAGCGCGGACTGCGAGCCTGTGGTCGAGGCAAGAGTGGAGGCGTTCTGTACCAGTGACAGCCGCACCGGGGTGGGGAGGCGGGCCAGGAGCTGGGTCATGCCGTGGACGTGGACCTTGTATTTGCGGAAGTCCTCGAACATGGCGGCGATGGTTTCCGGGGCGGCGCCGGTGAGGGTGATCAGCTCGTCGAAGTAAGGGCGGAACGGCACCCGCTGGTCTTCCGGGGTGTCCCTGCGCGAGCGCACGGCCCGCAGCAGGTCGTGGGAGAGGAGTGCGGTGATGAGCCGGTCGGTGGGTCCGTTGCCGCCCGGGCATACCCACACGATCATCCGTGAGTCCATTGCTGCGCGGATGTTGTAGACGCCGGCCCCCTGTCCGAGGAAGGCACGGGTGACGGGGTTGGCTGCCAGGCGGGTGATCGGGTTGAGGATGACGGCGAACGCGTCGGTGGGCAGTGTCGGGAACACGGTCCGCCACCACGAGCGGGTCTCCTCGTCCAGGCGCCCCTCGATGGCGGTGAGTGCCGCCGTACGGAAGACCGGGTCGGTCAGGAGCGGGCGCAAGTGGAAGACGGTGGCCTGGTCCCCCTGCCGTCCGTCCTGGCAGGCGGCTGCGTTGACGGCCACCAGCACCGCCAGGCACGCGGTGAGGATGGTCAGTGCCCGGGGCGCGGTGGCGTCGTCCCAGCCGAGTACGGACGCGTAGGCGTCTGCGGTCGCCTCGACGACCTCGTGGGCCACCTGGCCCTGATGCATACCGATCGGGTTCCAGCAGCTGAGCGTAGGGGCAGGGCCGCCTGCGTTGAGGTCGATCAGTGCGATCCGCTGCATCAGTTGGTCGTGGGCGAGGAACGGCAGGGCGCGCGGCCAGGAATCGCGGTGCGGGTCGACGAACATGAGCCCGCCGCCGGTGTGGGCCCATCCGATCGCCTGGGCGAGAGCCCGCTCGGTTTTGCCTCCGCCGGCTTTGCCCACCCCGACCTCGAACAGGGTCTCCTTGGCGTAGGTGGCGACCAGGCGACGGCGGCCGTCCGGGGCGCGGTAGATGCCCTGCAGCAATAGGTCGGGATCCCCGTGCTCGAAACTCGGCAGGTCTGAGGCGAGCAGCGGCAGGCGGCAGTGCACGGTGGGCGGCTTGAGCAGCCCGGTCAGCTCCTCCAAGCGGACCCAGTTCGGGCGCGGTGGCTGGCAGTGCCCTAGCTTCCAGCGGCGTTCGAAGCCACGCCGGCTGGGCCAGCGACCCGCCCCGTACCGCCACGGGCCGATCCTCCAGCCCCGCATCGCCCAGCGGGAGCCGCCGCCGAACACATCCAGCGCGGCCTGGAGTTGAGCGAGCCTGGCCTCGGCCCGACCTGACGTGTTCGACGCACACATCACCAGCAGCTGCACCCGCACCAGGTGGTCATCCTCCGCCAGCTTTCCCAGCGCTTCCTGCGGGTCCACGCGGCGCGGGACCGGCGGCACGACCAGCCGACGCCCAGCCCCACTGCCCTGCTTGCCCGAGACCAGCTGCTGCAACTGCGAGATCAGCGAATCCTCGATACCGGTGGCGTCCTGACGCACCCACCGCGCGGCCCGCTGGGCCTCCCGCCGTTCCCGGCGCCGCGCGTCGGTCATCAGCTGCACACGGCGCGCCCGCAGCGACCACTTGGGGGCGCGCTGGATATCGAGCCGCATCTCGGCAAGGTCACCCAATTCCGCACGCAGGTCGCAGACGGCGTCGATCAGCGGCTGCAACGGGTCCGGATTCAGAGGCACTTCCCGCAAAGGTGCGGTCGGCTTGCCGCGCAGCAGGAACTCGGCCCGCACCACATGGTCACGGGGTTTGTCGACGGTGGGTTGGGCCCGGTTCACGGTGACGGCCGGACCGAACGGTGTGATCGACAGCAGGCGTTCGCCGCCGGCGGGGCCTTCGATGCGGTAGCGCAGCGGGCTGGAGCCGTCGGCGCGCAGCCGGATCTGCACCGCCTTCGACCGACGCGGCGCCCACCACGGCATGGAAGTCGAGGCCCTAGCGAGCTGCACACCCCGGCGGAAGATCTCCTCCAGACCTGGTTCGAAGTGCCGCGACGGGACGAGCTCCAAAGCCATCCGCTCAGCGGAGGCCTTGCGCGCCAGGCGGCGCACGAGCGCCTCACTCGCGGCCCAGACGGCGACAGCAGCCAGGGCCATCACCCACCAGTAGGTGAGCACCCAGCCGACGGCGTGAACGATGCCCGAGACGAGGCCGAGTACCTGGCTGGATGGCGACGCAGAGGCCTGGCCGGTCAGGTACGGGGCTGCGGAGTCCACGTGGATGCTCCCTTCCTTGAGGTGGTGCGGGTGAAGTGCCAGTCGGTGATGCGCAGGTCGGTGAAGGTGCCGCCGCGGTCGGTGCCGGCCCACACCAGATGGACCACCGCCTTGCCCGGGCGGCCGTCACGGCGGGCGATCGCGGCCTGGATGCGGAAGCGGGAGGTGGCGAACGCTGGGGCCACCCCTTCGCCCGAGTCGGGGAAGATGACGGGCCACTGCGCGCGGCCGACACCGGTGGCGTCTGCGCGCAGCAGCGCTCGGCCGGCGGTGAGTAACTCCCGTTCGTCTGCGGCGGGAAGGTCGGCGGGCCAGGCCTCCCGAAGTGACCGCTGAACAGCCGGGTCACCGGCCGTGCCCTCGCCGTGCGGCGGCAGAGCGGACTTGAGGGCTGGCGGTGTCGATACGGAGGGCGTCGTCGAGGAGGCGGACTCCAGGGCGGCCTTGCTGTCGGGACGTGGCGATGCAGCAGATGGGTCCGTAGCCGCGTGCGCGGTCGTCGACGCCGGCGGGGCCGTTGGCCCGTTACTGCGCGGCAGGCCGAGGAGGGCGATGCCCACGACGGCGAGGACGACCGTGCTTGTGAGCAGCAGCCGGGGTGAACGTGGGGTGCAGGTTCCGATTTGACTTGTCGTCTGGCGCTCGGCTGACCTGCCCGTTCGCGTGGCTTTCCACGAGACTTGTCGGCGGAATCGTCCAGCGAACTTGTCGGATTCTTCAGCCGAGAGCGCCTGTTCGCGCTCTGCTGACAGATCCCTCGGACAGTCGACCTGCAGGTTTGGGGTGGAGGTCACAGCAGGCGCGCCCCTCCCGCGTATCCGGACATCGCGTTGACCGAGTGGAGACGCACCACGCTGCCCGGGCGGGGCGCGTTGACCATCTGCCCGTCGCCCACGTAGATCCCGACGTGGTAGATCGTGGAATCGCGTCCGGGGGTGTAGGCGTAGAAGACGAGGTCGCCCTCCTTGAGGGCGCCTGTGCCGAGGCTCGCGGGGATGCGCCGGCCGACCCCGGCCTGCGCGGCCGCGGTACGCGGCAGCTGAATGCCGGCCTTGGCGTAGGCGTAGGTGGTCAGCCCCGAGCAGTCGAAGCCCTTGATCGTTGTGCCGCTCTTCCCGCTGGGCGAGCAGCAGATCCCATAGGACATGCCGTCGGCGTTGCCGCCGCCCCATGAGTACGGGACTCCCTGCTGGGAGAGCGCCGCCTCGAGGACGGTGCGGACCTTGCCCGTGGCGTTCTTCAGGTCCGGGTTCTTGGCGGCCGCGGTGTACTGGTCGATCCATCCGAGCACGTTGGCGACGTACTCGCCTGAGCGGTTGTACTGGAAGACCGCGGACTTGAGCTGGGTGCGCATGGTCAGATCGCGGCCGCTGCCGCACAGGTAGATCGCGGCGCCGAGCGCGGCGTCTTCGGCGTTGTGGGGGTCGACGGCTTTGTCCCCGTTCGCGTCTTGCCCGACGCCTTCCCAGGTTGAGGGCAGGAACTGGAAGGGGCCGACGGCACGTTCCGCGGTCGTGGTGCCGTCCCAGCGGCCGTCGTCGGTGTCCGGGAGGACCGTGGTGTTTCCGCCGGCGCCGGAGCCGTTGAGGAGAACCCCGTAGATCTTCGGGCGGATGTCCCCGCCTGCGGCGATGTTCCGGCCGACGGCGTGGTTGGACTCGACCTTGGCGATCCCGGCGAGTACCGGCCAGCGCATCCCCCGGCACTTCGGCACATGCTTCACAACCTGCTGGACGGCCTTCTTGTAGGCGGTGAGCATGCGTGGCGAGATGTCCGCGACTGCGCCGCCTTCGGCGATCCCGCCGTCTCCGGCGCCGGGCGCACCTGTCTTCAGCGCGACGTACGCGCTGATCGCGTTCCCGACCGGAGCCGCGCAGCACACGGCGGCGAACAGCAGCAGCACGACTACGCATCCCCAGCGGCCTATGCGGCGACGGGCACGCCTCATGTGCTGCCACCGCCCTCGTCCGCCTCCCGGCCAGAGTCCTCACTGTGCCGCTGCCACCAGTCCCAGAAGCTGGCATCGGCGGGGTCCGGGTTGTCCGGGTCCGGGTCGTAGGGGTGTCGGTCGTCGGGTGGTTGCGGGGCTCGCGCCTGCTGGCGCAGTCGCTCGGCTGCGGGCTCGGTACGCCGCTTCAGCTCCTCAAAGCGGGTACGCGCCGCCTCCCGCGTACTGTTGCTCGCGCCGCCGCCGCCGGCCAGGACCGGCCCGGCCGGGCTCGCCGGACGCCGGGACATACCGCCCCCCAACCGCGTCGGTGACGCGGGCGCGGCGGCGGGCGCAGCGCTGCTGTCTCCGGCCGACGATCTGGGCTCATCGGGCCGTGGGGGAGTGGCCGGTGGCATGGTGCGGGCCGGGCCCCTGGAGGATCCGGTCGGCCCCGGAGCCGGTGTCGGGCGGGTGGGCAGGCGACGGCTGACGGCGCGGGACACCTGAGTGCCTGTCTCGGCCCAGGCCCGGGAGTCCTCGCTCAGGGTGTTGCCCCACACCCGTACTTGCTGGCGGGCGTCGTGCGCGTAGCGCGAGCCGCTGGTCCGGGCCCTGCGGGCGTTTGCCGGCAAGCCTGCCGTCGCCCCGTATGCGGTGCGGGCCCCGCGGTTGAGGATGCGGTAGCCGCGCAGGCGCACCAGGCGGTTGTGGGCGCGGGTGGACAGCAGGGTGCGGTCGGTGTTCTGGTCGTGCAGGACCTGGCCGGAGGTGCGGTCGACTATGCGGCCGTCCTCGTCGCGGTAGCGGTCGGGCGGGCCCCCTGGCCGACGCGGCCCGGGTCCGCCGAACCCGCCGCCGTCCGACGGGCCTTGCGTGTCCGGGTCGCCGTCGGCGGTGGGCTTGCGCCACTTCGCCAGCTGCTCCCTGTCCGGGCGGCGGCCGATCAGCAGCCAGTGCGCGGTTTTCGCGCCGAGCCGTGCCCCGAGTCCGCCCGTGGCGGCCGCGGCGGTGAGCGGGGCGAGGCCACGGCCGGCTTCGGCGGTGGCATCGGCAAGGACGCCACCGGTGTCCACCGGCATGCCTGTCCCGTCGGTCAGGGAGGTGAGTGCGCCCATCAGCCGCTGCCGGGTTCCGAGCAGCCCGAACCGGCCGCCACCCCCACTGGTGAAGGCACGCAGGCCGCCGCCGTAACCTCCCCTCGCCGTCGGGGAGTTCATGGCGAGGGCGGCTCCGAGGTCGGAGGTGTCGCCGGGCATGTGGGTGCCGCCGATCTTGGCGTATCGCATCCGCATGGCCATGCGGTGGCCGAAGGATGTGATCCCGGTCAGCATGCGGCGGTGTCCGGCTGCCCCGGCGATGGCCAGGACGTCGATGAGCAGGATCCGTTCGACCATCAGGTCGGGCCCGTCGGTGATGGTGGCGTCGACGGCGATGCCGAAGAACGGCACGAAGGCGCAGATCCCGACCATGGCCAGGATCGCGATGCCCCAGATCGACAGCCACTTCCACACCGACTGGCGGGCGGGACCGGGCAGCATGCCCGCGACGAAGGTGACGCCCCCGACGGCAGCCGCTGCGGCGCAGACGCCCTGGGTGCCGAGCAGCACGATGGCGCTGGACAGCAGCATGCCGCAGATGAACAGCGCGGCGATCAGCAGCAGTCCGGCGCCGCCGACCCGCCACCAGGTGGGCTCTTGCGCGTAGGCGGCACACGCCTTGCCGACGTCGCCGGCCTTCTTCATGTCCTGGAGGAAGGCAGAGAACTCGCGGTCCTCGTCGGTGACGATCGCGCTTGAGGCATCCAGCAGTTCGCCGCCGGGAGTGAGGGCCGGCAGGCCGTCGCCGCTTCCGTCAGCGTCGGAAACGCCTTCCACGTGGCCGCGTTCGCAGTACTGCTTGGCCGGACCGTAGACCAGGCTGCAGGCGTCCTTTCCTTCGTCGGTGACGCGGGCGTTGCCTGCCTTGTAGCCGCCGGTGACCCATTTCAGGTGGACGGCATAGGCCTTGAGGTCGGACTTCCTGGCGGGGTCGAGGATGCGCCCGTACTGCAGCAGCATGTACGGCTTGACGATTAACGCGTTGGTAACCGAGTCCTGGAGGGGACGGGCCACATCAATTGAGGAGACCGGTTCCTCGCCCTCCCGTTCCAGGCACTTGATCTCGGCGTTGCCCGCCAGGCCAGCGCACGGGTCAAGGCTGGCGAGTTTGCCGCCCCAGTCGTAGGAGTTGACGCTCTGCTGCGCCACCTCTGCGGCCACCTGCTGCGACTGCCCCAGCGGCCCGTTGGGGCCGAGAAGGGTGTCGGGACGGATAAGAGCCGAGGCGGCGATCGCCCCGATGAGCAGGGTCAGGCACATTTCGCCCAGGCCGCGGCTGACTCGCCCGCGCACGATCATGAACCCGGTGAAGACGAACGCCCACGCGAGCAGCAGACCCTTCAGCCCGAGGGTGTCGACCACCGCAGTGTCGTAGGTGTCGGCGACCTTCTGCGCGGGGCGGACAAGGATTTTCAGCAGGGGGAAGCGGAAGGCCATCTCGATCGCCCACCCGGCCAGGCCGACCAGTAGCCGGATCAGGGTGAAAATCCCGGACAGGGCGAAGGCCAGGGCCTGCGTCTTGAAGGCGATGATGGATCCGCCCTGGGCGTTCAGCTCGTACCCGTTGATCGGCACGCCCTCGGACGAGTAGATGTTCAGCGGCGCGAGGAGGTCACCGGTCTCGCTATTGCTGCCGGCCGCGTACACGACCTGGCTGTTCACCATGACGAACACGCTGGTGAGCAGCACGACGAAGCTGGCTGTGCGGAGCGTTGCGCCCTCTGGGCGGAGCATGTCAGCGCCGCCCTCGCCCTGTCGGCTTGGACCGGCGCCAGATGACGAGCACGCCGAGGGCCGCCGTTGCAGGAACAAGCCGCCACACGGCGCGGTCATCACGGGCCTGTGCTGTGTGGGTGGTTGTGGTGCCGCGCTCGCAGTAGTCCTTGGCCGGGCCCACGATCAGGTCGCACGGATCGTCGTGCCGGTCACCGGTCGCAGCGAACGCTGCTCCGGCCCGCGGCCACCATGCCTCGGGCAGGCTGACCATGAACGTCATGAGCACAAGCCCTGCCGCGACGGCGGTTCCTGTGATGATGCCGGCGGCCGCGGCGAGGCGCCGTGAGCGGCTGGAGGAGATGGCTGTCATCGAAGGTCCTTCGGATGGTCACCAACACCAGCACTAGCGAGCGGCGCGGACGCGGGCGTCGTGGTCCGGTGGCCCGGGGTGGTGGTGATGGACGAGGCGATGCGGGCAATGCGGGGGATGACGACCTTGATGCGGCCGGTGTTCTGCCGGGGCCCGGTGATCAGGAACTCGCCTTCGCGGCCCTTGCGGCCGACGGGGGACAGACCGGTGGTCACCAGCCGCAGCAGCTCGCCGTCGCTCGGGTCGAGGCCAACGAACTCCAGGCCGCGGCGGGCACGTTCGCGGTCGGCGGTGCGGGCGAGCGCGCGGTAGGCCATCAGGCCGCGGTCGGGGCCGAGTTCCTCGGCGTCGTGGGAGGCAGCAAGCAGTCCGGCGCCGTGCTTGCGGCCGTCGTGGAGGATTTCGTGGATCAGCGCGGTGCCCTCGGCGGACGAGGTCAGCCAGTACAGCTCGTCCGCTACCACGGCGGTGAACCGGTTCGGGTCCTCGAACGCGGTCTGCCGTGCGATCGCTGCGATGAGGTAGAGCACCGCACGGCCGATCAGTGCCTCCAACGGCTGCTGGTGCAGGACCTCCGGGTTGCCGAACGCGGCCTTCGGCGGCAGCTTCAGACCCGCCGTCGTGATCACGATCATGTCGGAGGTGCTGGAGGCATCCAGGTGCACCGGCGCCAGCGTGGGGTCGAACACCATCCGCGCCAGGGAGTTGGTGGCGACCACGCGGACGAGACCGGCGAGGGTGGCGGCCGCGTCTTGCCGCTTTCCCACTTCGCTCTTGGCCATCTCCTCGAGGACCTGAAGCACACAGTGCATGGACGGCTGCGGGCTGGCGGCGGCCTGTTCGACGGCGTGGTGGAGGACTTCGCCGTTCGTGCTCATCGGCCCGATCCCGAGCTGCAGGGTGAGATAGGACAGGGCGTAGTGGCGGCCTTCAGGTCCGTCGAACATGCGCAGCGGGTCGATGGAGACTTCGGCCTGGGCGGCGTCGATGATCTGGACGCGGCCCTTGGCTGCGGTGAGGGCGAAGGCGGCCCACTCGCGTACGGGGGTGCGGTCGATGCAGATGGCGCAGCCGCCGCGCGCCCAGACCGCTTCCGCGATGAGCTTCTGCAGCACGCTCTTTCCCGCGCCGAGATCGCCGACGATGCCCATGGAGGCGGAGGCGTCGACCTTGGGAGCGTCGGCCACGTTGATCATGACGGGGCGGGTGGTGCCGCTGTCCAGGTCGATGCCGAGGAACATGCCGTTCGGGTCGCCGACCTCCGAGGCGGTGAAGGCCCCGCCCAATGCCCAGTCTTCGGAGATCTGATGTTGGGTGAACTCCCGTACAACCCCGGGCCTTGTTGTGCCGGTCAGGCCGAGGGTGAACAGAGCCTCCTGGAGGCCGGCCGGGCGCACCGCGCGGTAGTCGGCGCCACCCAGCAGCGCGGCCAGGGCGCGGGCACGGGCGTCGCAGACGGCCGCGGTCTGCCCCCACACCGTCAGCACGGTCACCGACTGCACCTCGACCTCCACGCTGGTGCGGGACAGGCGGGCGTCCAGCTCGGCCAGATCGCGGGCGGCGTCGGTCAGGGAGGCAGGCATGCCGGTGGGGCGGGCGTCGTACTGGTCCGCCTGGTCGATCAACTCGTTCTTCTTACGCCGCACTTGATCGCGGGCCTTCTCCGCAGGCACCAGCGCAAGATCGACCGCGTAGTCGACGGGAAAGTCGAGCATCTCGAGCTGAGCAAACAGATCGGCGGCATCCTGACTGACCGCGGGCGGGCACTCGGCCAAAGCGAGCTGCGCCTGGTAGCCCACCCCGGCGTCGGATTCAACCTGCAGCCAGCGCCGCCCGAGCGGCGAGCCGCTGTTCACCCGCCACCACGCGTTGCGCCCGGACCGCGTGATCCGGCCGGAGCTCTTGAGCTCGTCGACGTCGTCCAGGCCGGGGTCGATACCGCCTTCCTGCAGGCGTACCTGGCCGAGGTCGGCGTAGCTGGGGGAGCGCAGCACCCCGCCCCGCACGTGCCCGCCGTACAGTTCGCTGGTTTCGGCTTCCGCCAGCAGTGGCTCTGCCAGGCCGCGGTGCAGGGCGTGCTGGATCATCCACACGATCTCCGCCGGGCGGGCCGGGCGCAACGCGATCCCGCCGGCGAGCGCGGCCTCCACCCGGGAGGCCTGCTCGCGGTAGGCGGCCACCTCCCGCTGCGCCACCGGCGCGGGCCGCATGCCCAGCACCGGGGACAGCTCCGCCCACGCCGCGCCGAGGGCGGCCGATACCTGCAGGCCGCCTGTCTCGGTCTGCAGCGGCACCGCCAGCCACAGGGTACGGCGGTGCATCTCCTGGTCGTCCAGCAGATCCAGGGTCGCCTCGACGTTCTCCACCCACGGGTGCCGGCCCGTGCCCGGTTCCGTGGCGGCCGGTTCGATGCCCTCGATCATCCTGAGGGCGACCTCGCCGGGATCAACCTGCGCGCACAGCCCGAACAGCCGCGGCGCCCCGGACAGAGAGCGCACCAAATGTGTGATCTTGGCGAGATGTTCGTCGCGGACCGCGGCGGGCACGACGGTGCCCTGAACGGTCTCCTCATGCTGCCCTTCCGTGTCCGGGCCCGGGTGCAGTCGGTAGACGGCCCACACGCTGCCGTGCGATGACCAGACCAGGTGCCCGCAGATGTGACGGACCGGAACTCTCACCGCGCACCCCCGCTTTGCTCGGCGAGAGCGAGGAGCTGCTGAACACCCGACACCGGCCCCACCGGCGCCGCGGGAGCAGCCGGCTCCTTGCGGTGCCATGTGGCCGAGCGGCTGGCGGCCGGATTCGGGTGCGGCGACCGGCCGATACGCGGCCGCAGCACAGGGGACGGTGTGGCTGCCAAAGCGGGGACGGGCGCGTCCTCGATCGTGAAGCCGCCGATCAGCGGCTGGGGAGCCCGGTCGCGGGCGGCACGTCCGCCGATGCGGCCTCCCTGGGGCTGCCACAGCAGCAGCGCCCAGCCCAGCGCCGCCTGCAGCGGGGCACGGCCGGCGATCTTCGGACGGCGGACCGCCCAGACCGCCAGCAGCCAGGCCGCGATCGGGATCGGCCCCAGCACCGACCACCAGTTGATCGTCTTGACCAGGAGGAAGCCGCCGCCGACGGCGACCGCGATCTGCGCAGGCGTGTACGGGCCGAGGGGGATCTTCCAGTCCGCGACCTTCCCCAGCACCCAGGGATGGCGACGGGCGGCGGTGTAGAAACGCCCCGTCCGGCCCGCGGCCGCCGCGCCGCTCACAGCCAGCCTCCGACGCCAGTGGAGTGCTCACGTACGGCGGGGTCAGAACTGTGCACCATGCCGGGGACAGCTGGCGCGCCCTTGGCAGGGTTCTTGACCTCGTCCTCGAACATGACCGCCAGGTCCTCGCGGGAGTTGTACAACCCCAACGCGATGATCATCAGCAGCAGGGCGCCGATTCCCGCCTTGAGGCTGAACTTCTGGATCATGATGACGACGACGAGCACAAGCAGACCGGCCTGCAGGCCCTTGGTCGCCCAGTCCCTGAGCATGTTGATCCAGCCATCTCCGAGGTCGTCCAGCTGACCGGCGAGGAACACGCTGTTCACCGTGGTCACCGCGCACCCCCGTCCAGGACCGTCCCGGACTCGAGCGCCGAGACTTCCCAGCGGCCCGAGCGGGCCGTGAGCGCGAGCTCGTAACCCAGCGGCCACCGCCCGCCGGTGTCCCGGGCTTCCACCTGAGCGAGGACACGGACCTTCGTGCCGTCGGCCGGCACCTGCTCCGCGGCCGCGGCCTCCTCGACGGCGGACACCTGCCGCACCGTGACCGCCGCGTACGGGGCGGGGGAGACAGGCGACAGGCTCACCTCGGGGGCGAGGTAGCGGTCCACCTCGCCGGCACCGCTCAGATACGCGGCAAGGAACTCCCCGACTGCAGCCGACAGATCACTCTCCGGGACACTCACGCTGTACGACGACTTCGGCACCTCGGCCCGATCCGGACCCGCCACCACGCCAGGTGCACCGGTCACGGCGAACGATGCGCCCGCGCTGTCGGCGGACACGGGCACGGCGTAGTACGCCACTGCGCCGTCGGCGTACTGCGCAGCCACCGTCACCGACCACGCGCCGTCTGCGCGCTGCGCGCTGCGCACCGCCGTCACCGACGCCGGCGTCGCCTGCGCATCCGCGGCCGGGTCGGGCAGTTCGACATCCGGAGCCATCGACTGCGCAACCCGCGACTGCGCACTCGTCGCATCGTCCGCACTGCTGCGCAGCCACGCGTGGACGAACAGCTGCGCATAGCCGGCCGGATCGGCGCCGGCCGCCGTGGTGCGCACGTCGGCGGTGGGCTTGGGCGGGGTGGCCGCCTCGACCGTGGTCGGGGCGGAGGCGAGGGCGACACCCAGAGCGATCGGGCCGGCCCCGATGACGGTCCAGACCGCCAGGCGCGACAGACGCACTCGGCGTCGCATCGCCTCCAGTCGGGCCCCTGCCGCCATCGGGGCAGCTGTCTTGCGCTCCGAGGCCTGCTTGCCAGGAGACATGGTCAAACTCCCAGGTCAGAACGAATGTTGCTGACCTTGAGAAAACCCGCGGGCCCCGACCGGACCACCGACCATGGACCCCCGACCACGGTCACGATGGGGACACGAAGTCCATGGTCGGGGTCATGGTCGGCCCGACCATGACCCCGACCATGGGGTAGCCGCGCGGGTGGGGGCGGCGCATCCTGGTCCGCCGGAAGTCCCCCACCAGTGACAGCTACGGGCCTACCGGCCGCCCGGCCGCCCGGCCGCCGGGCCCGCGCACCAGTGCGCAGACGGTTGCCACGGGCGACCGCGGCAGTGCCTGCGCAGTGCGGCAACCGGACCTGCGCACGAGAAGAGCGGCAAGCCTCGGGTGGACTGCGCAGTCGCATGGCGGCGATCGACTGCGCACGCTCCTCGACCGGTTGCGCAGACCCGTTGTGCACCGCCCGTCCGGTGATGCGCAATCGGGCGGCGCACCCTGCGCACGCCGGAGCTGAAGGCGCGTGGCCGGCCCGACCACGAGCCCGACCACGGTAGACAGAGGGCTGCGTTGCCGGATCGTGACCGATGGTGGGGCCTGGTGGCCGTCCTCCTGGTCGGGGTCGGCAAGTGAGCTGACGGCATGGAACACACGTACGCATCCACGCTCAGGACTACTGGCCGCCCCGCCTCGGCGAGCCCGGAGTGCCGCCGTGGCCACCGTACCCGCCTGGCGCCAGGGGCACGTTGGTGAGCGGGTTCGGGGCGGGGATCCGCCGGAGCGTGATGGCGGCTGATCAGTTCACCCAAGTCGCCAACGCCTTGTTCCGCGACTCCCAGCTGTCGTTTAAAGCGAAGGGGATCTTCGGATACGTCAGTACGCACCGAAACGGCTGGCAGGTGAAGATCGCCGATCTCGTCCACCTCGGTCCGGACGGACGGGAGGCGGTCCGTACCGGGCTGAGGGAGTTGGAGGCGCGCGGCTACCTGATCCGTGAGCGCCTGCGCCGGCCGGACGGCACCCTCGGCGAGATCGTCTACGGCATCTCGGACCGCCCGGCCACCCTGGACATCGCGGTGGGCGAGGCCGACTTGATGATCGCGGCCTCCGATGTCGGGCATGGCGGCGGTTTCGGGGCGGGGATCCGCCGGGGCGTGATGGCGGCCGACTCCTTCACCCAAGTCGCCAACGCGCTGTTCCGAACCACCGAACTGTCGTTCAAGGCCAAGGGGCTGTTCGGGCTGCTCTCCACACACAGGGAGGGCTGGCGGATGACCGTCACCGACATCGCCCGAAGCGGCCACGACGGAGAGTCAGCCGTCAAGAGCGGGCTGAAGGAACTTCAAAGACACGGCTTCCTCGTCCGGGAACGCGAGCGCGAGGTCGACGGAACCCTCGGCGCGGCCGCCTACTTCATCACCGACCTACCCGCTCTACAAAACAGCAGGTCGCAGCCAGGGTCGGGTTTTCCACCAGTGGATGAGCCTACGTTGGCTGATCGGCCCACTAAGAACAACAACCTAAAGAAGACCACTCAGCAGAACACCAGACCCGTCCGTCCGTGCCGCCGCAGCGAATCGCCGCGAGCCCCTGGACGGACCGGCCGGCCGGATACGCCGACGACTCCAACCCCTGCGCCCGAGGCCGATGAGATGCACCCCGGGATCCGGCTGCTGCTGTCGATCGGGACGGCCCACCCTGAACTCCTGCTGACAGGACAGGCGCTCACCGATCAAGGCCGTGTCGTGACCGTGATGCTGGAAGCCGGCTGGAGCGCCGAGCAACTGCGGCACGTCATCGCCGGCCGGCCCCTGCCGCATCCGGTGCGCACGACGGTCGGCGCGATCGTCGCCGCCCGCCTGCGCACCGCCCAGGCCTACGCGCCGCCCGCCGTCACGGCCGCCTACCCCAACGAGCCCGTGCCCGTGCCGGACGACTCGATGCCGTTGTCGACCACCCCCTCAAGCGGGCCTGCACGCACGGTCAGCGAGGCCCTGACCTACCGGGCCCACACCGAATGCGCCGGCTGCGGCGTCCCCACAACCGCCCCCGGCGAGGACCTCTGCCCGACCTGCCTCGGCTGGCCGCCATGCCGCACCTGCCCGGGACCGACACCCCGCCGCGCCCACCCAGACGGCGACGGCAGCTGCACCACGTGCGCCTCCACGTTCATCGACCACCTGGAAGGAAGCACCCCGTGACGCAAAAGCCCCGCACCACGCCGCCGACCGCGCACCACCAACGCCCCTTCACCCGCGACCCGGGCCGGTGGGAGAAGGAAAGCAGCCGCGCCCTGCGCGCCGGCCACGTCCGCAACGGCACGTGCTCGGCCGCGTGCCAGCCCGTGCTCGTGCACGAACGCACCTCGTGGGGCTGGCTCGCCTGGACCGTCCCCGGCGACGGCACGCCGCCCGAACTGCCTGTGCAGATCGGCGTCCTCGCCCCGGAGGCGACACGGACGCAGCGGCTGGCCGCGCGCTGGCTACTCAGGCGTCCCGCGCACCGCATCGCCCTGGCCCCCGCAAGCCGCGTATCTCTGAGGTTCACCACGACGGCCGTTGCGGCTATCGCCCTCGTCGCCGCCCTGTACGCACCGAGCCGCGGCATCCCCGTCGGCCTGGTACTGCTCGCCCCACTGCTCACCGAGCACCTGCCCGACCGGCTCGACGAGCGGGCGGGCGAGTACGTCCGCAGCGTCGAAGGTGATGCCGCTTGCCGGTACCTCCAGCGCCTGGCCGACCTGCACACCGGCCTTGTCGACGCTGCCGCCGGCAGCGACCGCTACGCACTGCTGCGCTCGGCCGAGATGGGCCACCACCTGCTGTGGGACGCCGCCGACCTGCTGCAGGCTTATGCCCAGGACACCCGCCTGGTCTCGGCGCAACTGATCGACCGGGAGCGGCTGATGGTCCAGCTCGCCAACCAAGTCGCCCGAGATCTCGAGCGCATCCGCGCCAGGCCGGCATCCGGCCAGGCCGGCCAACCTCACGGGGATGAAGGCGCGCTGGGTCCGCTTCCACCTGGCTTCGAGCGAGTGACGCCGTCGAGACCAGAGTCCGCCCACTGCACTTCACCGCTGAAGGGATCCCGAACCATGGCCAAGGCCCAGTCCGACGATTCAGTCCGCGCCACCGATGTATATCTGCTCTTCGCGCACGAGCTGTACTACCCGGGCGAGGACGCCCACGAGATCAACACCAGCGTGGTCGCCGCTGCCTCCCTTCTCCACCCCAAGGTGCACCAGCCCGACGGCGCCCGGATCCACGAGCGCCTCACCCAGGGACGCAGGCCGGGTGAGATTGTCCCGCTGGCCACCCTCACCCACGAACTGGACGGCGGTGCGCAGTGGCCGTACGTCGGGGACTGGGAGAAAGTCACCACCGACCTCGTCCGGCTCGTCCGCACCGCACAGTGCGACGCCCTCAGCCTCGGCCTGCCTGAAATCGCCCGCGCCCTCATCTGCACCGGCCCGAACAACCACGTGCGCACTCTCGACACCGCAGCCGGCCAGAGCCTCACCTACGGCCCGAAGGAACGCGCCGCTGTCCTTGCGGAGATCGACACCTATCTCGCTTGCCTCGTCGCGGAACAGGATCTGTGGCCAGGCGATGACCTGCTGCCTCCGCTCTTCCGCCACCCGTAGGGCTGTGTGGGAGCGGTTCGGAACGACCAGCTCGTCAGGAAGTCCCGCCATAGGAAGCCGTGAAGTCGGTCCGGAGCGCCGTCCCGCCGCTCGGTCGGGCCGTGTCTCCGGGGCCGTTCCGCGCCTGACGTGAGTCTCTTAACGCTGACGGGCACTCCAGCTCCGTGCTGGTGAGTACAGCGGCGGGCACCTCGGCACCTGCAGGATCACGTATGTCCCAGAGCGCCGAGCTACTTTTTGAAGTAGTGAAAAGCGCCTGCTTTGAGTAGCGCTCAGTGGAGTATGGTTGGGGCATGGCCACGGACACGGAACTCATCGCGCGGGCTGCGCTCGCCCACCTGCGAACCGTTGGCGCGGCCGAACCTGACCTCGCTCGGTCGCGTGTGGTCACCGGACCGACCGGCACGCGGTACGCCGCCCTGGCCAGCTCCTTGGGCGTCGTGCTCGTTGTCTACCGGTTCGATCCCTCCGGCGGTCAGCTCCGCGCCCTCAAGGGCGTCCCGGAACCCGTGCGAAGTGCCTACGCTGACCCGACACGGCAGCAGCCTGACCCGCCCCGCGAAGGGAAGCGTCACTCATGACCGCTCAGTCCGTACCCTCCGCACCCGGCCCCGGTCGTATCCCCCGCACGCAGGACGCCGTTGCCGCTGCCCTCTCGCCTGCACAACGCATGGAGTTCTACCGGCAGATGGGCGAAGCCACAGACGATACGATCGGTGCCGTCCTGCGCCGGTGGTGGACCCTGGTCCAGGTCGCATCCGACCCGGTCACCGCCCGCACCGCCGCCGCCGTCCAGGCCAAAACTGCACCCGGACGCGGAGCCGCCTCCGTCCTGCGCGAGCGGTAGGAGGGCCGTTGACCCGCGACGGCCCTCAGTATGATTACAGCGGCCCCGACGACGAAGACCCGCTTATCCTTTCCCCGGCCATGCATCAGGCCATCGGCGCCAAGGCGCCGGTTGGCCTCTTCAATGCCGTGAGCGTTGCCATGGCCGCACTGATCGAGGTGCTGGAACTCGGCATCATGCCGCCCGACGCGATGCCCATCCCTGGCGTCCCCGGCGCCTACCTGTACCCGTGCCGAACGACTTCGGCATGATCGAATACCACGACACCCAGACCCCAAGGGGCGACCGGCGTACTACCTCGCGCGCATCGTCAGCCCCGACGACTTCCTGAACGATCTCTGACCTTGCTCCTGGTGGAGCGGTGAGTCCTGACAGCTCTGACGGTGGCGTGGCCGGAGAACTGCACTTGGACCACCCTGGACCACATCGACGGCTTCGTTCAGGGTGTGCCACGCATGGTGGGACACCTGGTGCGGATGACACGTGGCGTCGGCCCGCCAGGGAGCTGCGGTGCTGGACCTGCAACTGGCCCTTGTCCTCATGGTTGTGCGTTTCAAACCGTCGCGTGCTTTCCAGAAGGGCAGTTGGAGCGGATGCCCCCTCCGACTGCCACGGGCCTGTTCTCCCGGGCCTTCGATCAGGGCGGGGGACCATGGTCATCGCGGAGAGTGATGAGGCCGGGGTGGTTGGTTATTGGCGTCCATGTCCGAGAGGGCGGAGCCCCAGGGTGGCAGGAGCCGCGGGTCAGCGGCGGCTGGCGGCGGCGAGTTCGGTTAGCCGGTTGCCGATCACTGAGACGCCGGGGCGGGGCTCGCGCTCGTAGAACTCCGCCTTTCGGCGTCGCAGCCAGGCTTCACCGTGCTCGGTCCAGGTGAAGGCGGGTTTGCGCAGGACCTTGCTGATCACGGTGTCGACGGTGTCGGGGTGGGCTTCGGCGAGGCGTTGGAAGGGCAGTGGGGAGATGGAGGTGTCGCGGACGTAGCTGCGTAGCTGGTCGGTGTGGCGGCGGCTGGAGGTGAGGGCGGGGTTGGCGTAGAGGGCGTCGAGCAGGCCGTAGTCGCGGTAGAGGTTCATGCCCTCGGTGGCGTCGTAGATGATGCCGACGGTGTCCGCTGCTTGGAGGTCCTCGGGGAGCTGGAAAGACAGGTGCGAGGGGAAGGGCTCGGCGGGGTCGTGGTTGCCCGTTGCGGTGCGGGTGGTCAGCCAGCGGTGCCGGTGGAAGGCGTCGAGCCGTTCCTGGGCTTCGGCTGGGGGCAGCACCACCTGGTCCGCGCCGAAGCAGGCGATGAACGCTTCCCGGTCCCGGTGCATCTGCTCCCAGCCCTGGGCGATCTTGTCCGGGTTGCGGAAGACGAGCGCAGGATGTTCCGCGGCTGTCTCCAGGGCGATCTGCGCGATCTGGGGGCCGTCGGCCTTGCGGTAGGACGCGATGCCGCCGGAGACGAGCCAGGCCCCCGGATACGGGGCGATGGGCACGAGCCGACCGATGACGAAACCGCCTTTGGACATGCCGCGGAAGACTTTGCGGCCCATGTTGGAGTAGGTCCGGTACTCCAGTTCGTCGATGAGGTTCAGCAGTACCAGCGCATCACCGTCCCTGGCCCGGATCTCGAACAGGCCCTCGACCACATCTCTCCAGCCCAGCAGCATCTTCCGCTCCACCGGGGACAGGTCCTTTCGGGCGTCCGCGTACCGCTCCACCGGGGTGCGTCCGTCGGGCAGACGGTGCTGCAGCGCGAACTGGTCGATCACGCTGATGGTGGTGCTCTCCTCCAGCGACCGGTCTGCTCCTGCCGCCTCCAGCAAGGCCGCGGTCAGTTTCCGGTCGAACCGCGGCCCTTGAACGTACTGGACCAGCCCCCGCTTCAGATCGGCGCTGCGTTCGATGAGCTCGCCGAGTGACAGCGGTCGGTCCTGGGCGGTCGGCAGTTGAGCCGAGTCGGTCACGCTGGTCCCTCCATGGTGCGTACTGTGAGTCACGATACCGACGCGGCGCGTACCGGTTGACCGATACTCGGAAAACGCGCCCCTGTCCCAGCCTGGCCGAGCCGCACCCGTTCTGAGTGGGCGCTTAGCGCCTGGGCAGTTGCATGGATGACAGTGCAAGCCGTCCTTGCTGATCGCGGCGAGGGGGGTGCGAGAGCCTCCCGGGCTTCTGTCTGTTCGGTGGAGAGGTGAAATCTCCGAGATGGACCGGTCCCAGCTGAAGAAGTGGGCAGAGCAAACGCATTCCTACGCACGCGGGAGCTGAAGTCGCGTGGAGGTGCGCGGCGCGGGGCAGCGCGGTCGTGGTCACTGAGGAGCGAACGCTGTGGAACGGCGTTGGGGAATAAACACGGCCGTAACCGTGCCGCCAACGACCGCGACGTTCCGGACTCGTTCTACTGAACCTGGGAGCAAGACGCCGGCCCCGGCACGGAGGCCCTGGGCGAGTTGAGCGGGGCGTGCGTGGGAGACCTCGGCGCGGGCTCAGCCCGGCACGCCGCGCACCTGGCGACCCGTCACCGGCCGGCCCAGGTCATCGCCGTGGACTCCTCACCCGCCCAGACCGAGATGGCCACCGACCTGTTCGGCCACCTGGCTCCGCGCCTTCGGATCGTCGACTCCGATGTGGTCGCCCACTTGCAGGCGTTGGACGGTACCTATGACGTCCTGTATTCGGTGTTCGGGGCGGTCGACTTCACCGATCCGCGGGAGCTGCTACCGGCAGCGGCCAGGCGCTGCGGCCCGGAGGCCGTCTGGTGTTCTCAACGCTGGCCTACTATCTGTCGGGGGAGCGCCAGCGCAGCCGGACGTGGTGGCCGGGAACGTCGGCGTGAGGACGCCGGACGGTGAACCGACCACGATGCCCCCGCTGGGTGTTGGAGGAGCAGGTGTGGGTGAAGCTCCTCGACCAGTCCGGGTTCACGGACATCGGTGTGGAGGTGTGGCCGGCTACGAGTGACGGGCCGCGCACGGCGGCCACGCTGCTGGTCGGGGCGCGACGCTCTGCGTGAGTGTCTACGGCCGCGGGTGCCTTCCGAACTCGTCAACCACGACCACGGCGGGTAGTCGGGACACGACTAGTAGACTGTCGTGGCTAATTCTTGGGATAAAGGTGGCGCAGTTTGATGCGTGCGTCATGGGTGGTGAACTGCCAGTCCACTTGGCGTTGGTGGGTGTTGGTGGCGTTCTGCCAGGCCGAGAGTTCGGTGTTGAGTGTGTCGAGGTCGCCGATCCGGCGGTCGAGGCATTGCCGGGTCAGCGCGGAGAGTTCGATCTCGGCGATGTTGAGCCAGGAGCCGTGTTTGGGTGTGTGGTGGATCTCGAGGCGCTGGGCCGGGGCGAAGGCCTCTTGTGGTTCGAATGCCTCGTACAGGGAGGCGATGGTGTGGGTGTTGAGGTTGTCCATCACCAGCACCACGGTCGCGGCGTCGGGGTGGTCCACGGTCAGTAGCTGCTTGACCTGGCCGGCCCAGTCGATCCGGGTCCGCCGGGTCAGTGCCTGAACTCGACGCCGTCCGCGCAGGGGTTCGGTCCATACGAAGACGGAGCAGGTGCCGCAGCGGATGTACTCGCTGTCCTGGCACGCGTCGCGGCCGGGCCGGGCCCGTGGGGGTCGCGGACATGGGTGAGGAGCTGGTAGGGCTTCTCGTCCATGCACACCACCGGACGCGCCGGGTCATAGGGCCGGGCATAGACGGCCAGTACGTCCTCCATGCGCGCCGCGAACTCGGCGTTCGCTCGGGGCGGGATGGTCCAGCACTTCTTCAGGTGAGGACGCAGTTCCGTTTTTTTAAGACCCGGCCGATGGTGGAGTGGTCCAGATCGGGGATGTCGTCGACGAGTGCCACGTGCTTCTCCAGTAGCCGCAAGGACCACCGCGCATGGCCCGGGGGCGGCTGGGAGCACGCCATCGCGATCAGTCGGGCTTCGACCTCGCCGGTCACCGGCGAGGGCACCGGCGGCAGGTCGCGTTTCTTCCGTGCGATCGTGGCGTGAACATCGCCACCGGTCTCGGTGAAGCGCTTGGCGACCAGCCGCAATGTCTCACCAGAGACACCGAGCCGGGTCGCGATCACCTCCTTGGAGTCCACCTCACCCACCGAGGTGTCCAGCGCGAGCAACACCCGCGCACGCATGATCATCGAGGCTCTGCGCACACCCGTCGTGGTCACCCGGACCAGCTCCTCGCGATCCCGCGCAGTCAACCTGACCGGATACTTCTTCTGCGAACCCATGACAACAACCCTGTCCGGTAAGGAGGAAAGACCCTGTCGTCACGAACATCCCAGCCAGAAACACCATAGCTAAGCAGCGACACGCTACTAGCGGCCGAGACTGCCGAGCCAGCGCCATCCCTGATCCCGCAGCGGCGTCCACTGTGCGGGTGCGGGGAGCGGACTGGATGGCCGGCGGATTCACCGCAGGTCGTGCCGCGTTCATTGACTTTCGAAGCCTGTGTTGAGAGAAAAGCCGAACCACTTCTCGTACCTGCTGCCGAGTGTGCTGAGGGGGCAGAATTCGGTCAACTCTCTGCTCGCCAAGACGGTTGCGCTCTTTGTCGCGTTTGCGATCTGGCGCTTCCCGGATTTCGGCGTGAAGATGCCCGCCGTACCGGCGAACGGGGGGCGGGATGGGGTTCGGGTGGGGCCTGCGTGAGCGGCCACGTGCGGCGGAGGACGTGGTCCAGGGGCCGGCGGTTCCGGTTCAACCAGCTCCTGCTGCCTCTGCTGAGGTGGATCCGACCGCGTCGGAGGTGACCGGGTTGCTGTGTCAGGCCGTTTACGCGCGGCCTGACCGGGTCAAGTCTGCCAAGGCGTGGTGGCAAAGGATCCGCGGCAAGGACAAGGCGCCGGACAAACCCCGCCGCAGCACGCGCAGGCGCATCTACCTGGAGGGCAGCGACGACTGCCCGCCCTTGGGCGAGGCTATGGCGCAGTGGGTTTTGGATCATGTCCTGCACGGGCCGCCCGTGCCCGTGCCGTCGTACGGATTCGACCTCATGCCGGTGGTCGCACACAGTCTGCGTGCACGGCGGCGAAGGTGGCTCCGGTGGGTTGGCCTGTTGCTCGTGGCCGCTGGCGTGACCTATGCGACACCCCGGGCTGCGGCTGTGTGGGGTGGGGTCTTCCTGGTGGCTTTGGTGATGCGGTGGGCTGCGCTGCGTGCGCACCGGAAGGCGAAGAGGTCATGGTTGGCGACCTCTCCTCGGTCGGCGTACCTCGTGCTGTGCGTGCCGTGGGTGCTCGCTGTGGTTCCCTTCCGGCCGGTCGACGGCGAGTTCATCTGAAGCTCCCCCCTTGACCTGGACAGCCTGATACTGGGACGGAAGGTCCCGGAGGAAGCAGTCAAGGTAGTGAGCAAGAAGAGCAACATGAGCAAGCGGTACACGGCCGAGTTCAAACGCGACGCTGTCGCGCTGGCGCTGTCGTCGGACAAGACGGTCACCGAGGTCGCCCGGGACCTGGGGGTGAGCCCGGAGGGTCTGCGTGGCTGGGTGAAGCAGGCCAAGGTCGACCGGGGCGAGGGGCCTGCCGGGACTCTGACCAGCGCCGAGCGGGAAGAACTCGCCCAGCTGCGGCGTAAGGTCCGCGAGCTGGAGAAGACGGTCGACATCCTGGGAAAAGCGACCGCCTTCTTCGCGCAGGACAAGATGAGGTAGACACCGCCACGCGGTGCCGCTTCATCGACGCGGAGAAGACATCGAACGACAATCACGCAGGTCACAGCGTTGCGCTGCTGTGCCGTGCGCTCGGAGTGCCGCGCTCTACCTACTACGCGCACCGGGCGGCCGAGTCAGCGCGCCGGGTCGCGCGGCGCGAGGAGGAACGCCTGGTGGACGAGATCCGAGTGCTCCACGCCGGATCGCGCGGCGCCTACGGGGCCCCGCGGATCCACGCCGCCCTGCGGCGGGCCGGGCGGGCGGTGAACCCGAAGAGGGTCGAGCGGCTGATGCGCAAGTACCGGATCGTCGGGATCACCCGCCGCCGGCGTCGGGGCCTGACCAGACAGGCCAGGCGGGCGGTGTTCACCGCCGACCTGATCGGCCGGGACTTCACCGCCCCCCGTCCCGGGATGCGGCTGGTCGGTGACATGACCGAACTCGTCACACTGGAAGGGAAGTTGTATCTGGCGACCTGCATCGATCTCGCGACGCGGGAGGTGATCGGCTGGGCGATGGCCGACCACCACCGTGCCGAGCTGCCGGTCGTCGCCCTGCGGATGGCGGCCGGACGCGGCGGTCTGGAGGACGGCTGCATCATGCACACCGACCGCGGCAGCGAATACACGAGTGATGAATTCCGCACCGAGATACGCAAGTTGCGCATGCGACAGTCGATGGGACGTGTCGGCTCTTGTTACGATAACGCTGCTGCGGAAAGCTGGTTCGCCGTCCTCAAAGCGGAGATCGGAACCACCGTCTGGGAGACCCGCGAGGCCGCCCGGGCCGACGTCTTCCGCTACATCGAGATCGAGTACAACCGCAGCCGACTTCGCAGACACCCCGAGTACGGGTACGTCACCCCACTCGAAACGAGAACCTTGCTCAGGCAAGACCTCACCCCCGCAGCGTAAACACCCGCTGTCCAGGACCCGGGGGGAACTTCAATCGGCCTCCGGGTTGGTCTTCTGCTGTTGCCCTTCGCGTTGTTGGCCGGTGTCGCGCTGGTGTGTGCCGGGGACCGGCTCGTGGCCCGGGCTGCCCTTGGCGGGATCATGCGCGAAGGAGTCGCGCCCGGCCGGTCGCCTTGGGCGGCCGCGAAGGGCGGGCGCCGGATGGCACAGATCGGCCGGGAACAGACATGGCAGGAGCTGCCGTACGACCATCCGGAGCGTTTTGTCGGAGCCGGGCGCGACGTATGGGGTGCCGCAGACATCGGTATCCCGCTCAAGCCCAGAGACCCAGAGGAGTCGGTCAAGCCGTTCGGTGAATGGGAACTGCTGCGCAGAATAGGCGCCGCTCTCCGAGAACTGGGGCGCGGAGCGAGGGAGATCACCGATCCGCTGCCCGGGTTCTCGGTCACAGAGGTGCAGGCTCTGCCGGCAGCGCTGTGGCTCCAACGCACTCGCGCGGCCAAGCTGGAAGTACCCGACCTGCGGGGACGGGGGCGCCGGTCCCCGTCCAGCATGCCGGACCGGCTGTACTTGCGCGCGCAGTGCGTCAGCTGGGACGGACAGGTCGTGGTCAGCGTGTTCGTGCACGCTGCGCTGGAAGCCGGAGAACTGCGGCTGACCATCCGGCCACAGGTGATCACGCCGGTGTACAACGAGCTGCGGGTCGCTGGCACGCCGGTCGCCAAGCGTGGGCCCCGTCTACTCGGCTGGCTCGTGGCCCAATCGATACTGGACGCGGTCGCGGGGCCGGTCACGCTGTGGCGGTACGTGACGCGGCTCGGGCTCGGTGGACAGCGTGCGGAGGCCAGGGCCGAGGAGAAGGACCCGGTCAGCCTGCGTGATCGGTACTCATCCGAGGAAGTCATCGACATGCACCAGAGCGATGATGCCAAGCGGCACGTCGTGCTGATGCAGACCTGCATCTTCCGGACCGTCTCCGAGTACCTCGAAGAAGTGGGCGTCGACACCGCCCCGTATGAGCGCCAGGTCGCCGCGGTCATCACCAACATTCAGGTCTACGGCGACAACAACGCGCCCATCCAGAACGTCGCGGGCAGCGACATCCGCGGGGTGGGCCAGAGTAACGGCACCCAGGGAGGCAAGTGATGATCTTCGAGCGCGGTCGCCGCGAAGAGGAGCAGGGGCGAGGTTCGGGCATCAGTATCGGTGGCAGTAACAACGCCCCCAACCAGAACGTCGTGGGGCAGAACATTTCCAACGTGTACCAGTCCGCGTCCGTCCAGGGCGCCGTCGACATTGAGATCGTACGTGGCCTCCTCACCTCCTTCCGCACCGACGTGGAGCAGAACGAGACAGGTCTAGCCAACGCGGCAGTGCTGCTGGCCATGACGGATTCCGTCGACACCTCGCTGGGCGCGACTGACCCTCAGGCGCAGGCTGGTGCCTTGAGGGGAGTCGCCCAAGCCCTGCCCGCCTTGGTGGCCGGCACCGCGGTTCAACAGGGCGGGCAGGCGCTTGCCAACGCCCTTTCGTCATGGGTGAGTTGAAAGGAGCCGCTCCCTCGCGGCCACTGGGATCCGGGATGAACCGTTCCGGCTGCCGACGTCAACGCGCAGATAAGACGCCGGGACGCCCGGCGCAGGTAGGCGTGCAAGGCCGGGGCTTGGACCGCTGTGGTTGGGATGGTGCGAGCTCCCCGCACCCGCGGGGATGTTCCCCCGCAGGTCCGCCATGCGTTCCGAGCCGGGACACGGTCTTCTCGGCGATGGCGATGGTGCCTGTGGGCGAACTTATACCAGCGCCTCTTTCAAGCAGCGCTGAACGGCGACGTCGACGGCGTGAGCCTGGCTGTCGGGGTCGACGAGCTTGCGGTAGCGGGGGTCGTAGTCGTGGCTGGTGTCGACGGGTACTTCCTCGTCGAGCACGGTGGCGAACAGCAGGTCGTACTACGGCAGTTGTGTGGCGGCGAGTGCCAGCAGGCGTTCACGCTCCAGTCGGGGGACGGTTTCCCCGCGGCACTCCAGCGCGGCGTGCCAGTAGGCGAGCGCGTCGTAGGAGGCACGGTCGGCGAGGACGACTTCGGCGCCCAGGGTGACGGCGCTGATCTCGTTGGCGATGCCTTGCGTGATGATCCACTCGGTGGACCGCTCCGTGTGGCTGCATCTTCGGCAGCCCGGCCTCCGCCGCCCGCTTGCCGAGCCGACCGTGTGGGCCACGGTAAGGCCGTGCCCGCGCAGCTCCATCTCGATGCGCTTGACCAGCGTCGTCTTGCCGGTGGAGTGCGTGCCGAGCACGCCGATCCGGATGGGCTGTGAATGGGTCACCACAGGGTCGGGTCCTTTTCTGGGTCGGGGGCGCCGGGCAGGCCGGGCGGCACGGCCGCTGCGACCAGTTGGCCCCAGGTCTCGTAACGGGAGGCCATGGCGATGAGGAGCTGTGCCGTGGCGAAGGCGTCGAACGTGGCCCGATGCCGCTGCGCGGGGGCCTCGCTCAGGTCGGGCCTCACGTGCTCGATGAGAGCGTCCAAGCTGTACCTGTCCAGGTCCGGATAGGTGGCCTTGGCGAGCCGGAGAGTGTCCAGCACGCCGACGGGCTGCCAGCTCGGGAGGTGCGCGCTCAGCACGCGGTAGTCGGTATGGGCGCTGTGCGCGCAGATCCATGCCGTGCCCATGAAGGTATGCACCTGGCCCGCGATCTCCGCCCACGCTGGCTTGTCTGCCAAGTCAGATGGCGTCCCTTGTTGTGGTGTAGCCGATCAATGTGAGGGTGTGCGCCTGGGGGCGTACGGCCGCCTGGATTGCGCTCCCTGCCTGGCAGACGGCCACCATGCAATTCTCCCTGGTAGAAGGCCAATTCGACCAGGAGGTGCATGGTGGCCCTGTCCCAGCATGACTTACTTCGGCTGCTGGAGTCACTGCGTTCGGCGGACGGGCTCGAACTCGTCCGTTCCGTGGCCGAGCGGATGCTGCAGGAGCTGATCGAGGCCGAGGCGACGTCGAGGATCGGTGCGCAGTGGAACGAGCAGACCGAGACACGCACCGCGCTGCGCAATGGGCACCGCGACAAGACGCTGACCACGCAGGCCGGTGACCTGGACCTGGCGATACCTAAGCTACGCGCGGGCAGCTTCTTCCCGAGCCTGCTGGAACGACGCCGCCGCATCGACCAGGCCCTCTTCGCGGTCATCATGGAGGCGTACGTTCACGGCGTGTCCACACGATCGGTCGACGAGCTGGTCAAGGCGCTTGGTGCGGACAGCGGGATCTCCAAGAGCGAGGTCTCCCGGATCTGCTCCGACCTGGACATTCAGCTGACGGCGTTCCGTGGCCGGCCCCTGGACCACGTCCGCTTCCCCTACATCTACCTGGACGCCACCTACTGCAAGGCGCGGGTCGCCCACCAGATCGTCTCGCGTGCCGTGGTGATCGCCACCGGCATCACCGAGGACGGCGGCCGCGAGGTACTGGGCGTGATGGTCGGCGACAGCGAGACCGAAGTGTTCTGGACCCAGTTCCTGCGTTCCTTGCGTGAACGCGGCCTGGGCGGTGTCCGGCTCGTGCTCGGTGACCACCACGCGGGCCTGGTCAAGGCGATCCGCAAGGTCATGCTCGGCGCGGCCTACCAGCGCTGCCGGGTCCATTTCCTGCGCAACGTGTTCAGCGTGATCAGCAAGGACTCAGCGGAGATGGTTGCTGCGACCATTCGCACCATCTTCGCCCAGCCCACCGCCGATGCGGTCCGCACCCAGCTGGACACCGTCGCCGACATGCTCGGCACACAGTTCCCCAAGGTCAAGGAGATGCTGCTGGAGGCGAAGAGCGACCTGACCGCCTTCGCCGTATTCCCCGAACGACATTGGAAGAAGATCCAGTCCACCAACCCGCTGGAGCGGATCAACCGCGAAATCAAACGCCGCACCGACGTCGTCCAGGTCTTCCCGAACGACGACGCACTCCTGCGACTGGTCACCGCCGTGCTCTTCGAACTCCACGACGAATGGATCGCCTTCCCCCGCCGCTACCTGCCCGAGGGAAGCATGGACACGATCTACCCCGCCGAGCGCCCCGAAAGCGCCCCGCACTACCCAACACCACCAACACGACCACCGGATGATCGGCTACACCACAAGAAGGGACACGACCCCAAGTCATCGTTGGACAGGCCGTGCACCCGGGTCGCGAAGGAGGTGACCGGGCGGTTCGGGCGCGTCAGCCACGCCTTCGCGGTGCTCTTGTCGGGGTGGCCGTCCCTGATGGGCAGTGCGGCCACCTCGACGAGGTCGGGCGGAGCGGTTCCGTTGCCTTCGACGTCGACGACGAGCAGCGCAGGCCAGGTGCTGAAGTTCATGCGGGGTCGGGTCCGTTCTCCGCCTCCCAGCCGATCCGGGCTCGGCCGTGCTGGCGGTAGTGGTGGGGCTTGGCGCGGTCGTGGCACTGGTAGCCGAACCCGTGCTGCAGGTAGTAGCGGGGCGGCTCGTCCAGTCCCTTAACGACGATGGCACGGTCGTTCACCTCAACATCGCCGACCGCCCCGAGGGCGCGCCTCGCGCTCGACGACCGTCAAGTCCGGCTTCACCCAGGCTTTTCTTACAAGGACATCCCCGCAGGACGGGGAGCAGGAAGGGGGGCAAGGTTTCACGACGGCCGGTCACGTGTGGAGGGCCCGTCGCGGATCACTGCTGGGTTGGCCTGAGTGATCACTCTGTTCACAGTGCGGAGCGTGGCCGGGCGGTCAGTTGTGACACCTTCTGTTCAAGATCGCTCTGCTTCGTTCGTGTGATCCCGCTCCGGGTGGCGAGGCTCCGGCGTATCGTGCGGTCACTCATACGCAAGGCCGCCGCGAGTTGGGCACTCAGTTCCCCAGGAAGCTCCCCCGCTTCGAGTGCGCAGTCGCGCAGAAGGGCATAGCAGTCTTCTGCCTCTCGGTCGGTGGCGAGTGCCGTGAAGAGCGGGTGTGCCAGGGTTTCTCGGGCGGCGTAGCCGTCGGCGGTTTTCATCGTCCGACGGTGCAGTTCTGCAGCCACCAGGCGCGCCGCTGGGTCTTCGGCTGAATCGATCAGCTCCAACGCCGTGAGTCCGAGCCGCGTGTTGAAGACGGCCATGCCGTCCGGGTCCAGGCGTTCGAGGTAGGCGGCCACCAGGTCCTGGAGCGCGCGCCGCCAGGGACGCCCCGATATGCGCTGGCATAGGACGGTCAGGCAGTGCGTGACAGCCTTCTCCCATGACTCTCCGGGCACTGTATGTGCCAGGAGGCTGCTGGCGTGGAGGGTGTTTCCGCTTGTGAGTGCGGCGAGGACGGCAACTTGGCGGCCGTCGAGCATGCGCTGTCCGACACCGTGGTGCATTTCGGCGTGGGCGAGCGCTTCGGCCCACCGGCCAGCACTGGTCAGGGCGCGTGTGCCGTCGGCGAGGAGGACGCTCCACAGCCAGGCGCGGACCTCGTGGCGGTCTTCGGCCGTCTTGGTGAGGCCGGCCGGTATGGAGATGTCCTCGACGTGAGTGGGGGAGTCGGTACTGACCGCGTCGAACAATGTCAGGAGGAGTTGATGACCCTCGTGGGCCTGGCCGGCGCGGATGTGTAGGCGCGCGAGGTTAACGGCCGGTTCAAGTGCGCGGATCGCGGCCCTGCCGGTTAAGGGGGCGGCCTGTAGGTAGGCGGCGGCGTGCTGGTGGCACATGGCGCGGGCGGTGTCCGGCTCTCCGGCATCGGAGGCTATCAATGCGGCCTGGTTGTAGACCACGGAGGCCATGGTCGAGTCGTTCCGCCTTGCTGCGATGTCGGCGGCTTCGGCCAGGTCACGTACTCGTTGGTGCAGGGAGCGGCAGGCCGGACGAGGACGAGCAACGAGGGGGAAGCGCTGGGCAACGGAGTCAGGGAGTTTCCACACGGTCTGTGGCGCTCCTCTCGGCGGTGGGGTCGGGGCCGAAGATGACGGACTTGGTGGCGGCCACGAGGGTGGCCTGCGTGGCGTAGGGCAGGCCGATCCGGTTCCAGGCGAAGAGCACGTGATGGGCCAGGACGTCACGCAGGCCGCGGCGCAGCTGCCCCGAGTTGGCGAGGTGGGCCAGTTCTTTTCCGGCGTCTGTATAGGCGCTTGCCCATTCGGCGGCGTGGGCCAGCGGTCCACCCGCGCGCGTCATGTCCTCTCCGTTCACGGAGAGCAGTCGGTGCACGGCGCGGTGCAGGCGGTGTTGGTTGGCTTGTCCGGTATCGGCGGGCAGTGCGCGGTGCGCGCCGACGCGTGCCCAGACGTCGCCCTGCTCGTACCAGTCCAGTCCGGCGGAACGCATCATGAGGCTGCACAGCATCAGGGAGGTCTCGCGTCGATGTTCGCCGGCGTCGCTCCGGAGAAAATCGACGAGGCACCGGCTGTCGCGGTGGAAGAGACGGTGGGCGGACGCCATGGCTTCGGCTCCGCCGAAGGCGTGGACCTCGGGTTCGTAGATGCTCTCCGTCCACGCTGTGATGTCCCCCTCGGCGATCAGCACGCCAAGGCCCTGGCCGATGCGGTCCAGCCCGCCGGCAGCGGACGCGTAGCGCACGCGCCAACAGGGGCGCTTACGGATGATGAACCACGAGGTGAGGGCGCCTTCGTCCTCGGCCGTGAGCAGGAGCGGGGCGAGTCGGGCCAAGGCTATGGTCTCGGCGCGTTCCCAGTTTGGGAACGCCACGTTGGCCTGGCACCAGGTCGATGAGTTCATGAGGCGGGTCTCCGTGATGTTTTACGCCAGGGCGAGGAAGGTGTCCCAGTGCGGTGCCGGCGCGCTGCCTGTGCCGACGGTGTGCAGGGCGAGGGCCGCTCCGGCAGCTCCGTCGAGGAGTTCCGGGTCGTGGTCGTCCTTGCCGAGCGCGGTGATCAGACGGTCGGCCAGATGGTGCAGCTCCGCAGTGATCTCGGAGTTACCCGTCTCGGTGGCCATCCGCCACCCGGCCTGCAGCAGGCCGGCCATGCCGTGGCACAGCCCGATCTCGGGGAGTCTGTCCAGCTGAAGCGGGTCGCGTAGGGTCGCCAGTATCGCGTTCTCCGCAGCCCACACGCGGGCTGAGTCCTCGAGGGCAAGTCCCGCCAGTTGCTGGGCGCGAGCCGTACCGCTGACTCCGTAGCACCAGGAGGAGCGGGGACGAAGGGCGGAATGGACGTGGTTGTCGGCCGCCTGTTGCCTTGAGATATAGCCCGGCCACCAAGAGGTGGTCTCGTCGCCTTGACGCCATTGGTCTGTCCAAGCACAGATCCGTTCAACCGCATCGACCGTGCCGGGCACGGCCAGGTCGCGCAGCAGTGCCAGGGACAGAACGGACAGGGCGGAGCCGATGCCGTGGGAGAGGCCGAAGTTCCCGTGCCCGCCGGGGTAGTCGGCGTGGGGTGAACCAGTGGGTGCGACGTTCATCCACCATGGCGGTAGTCCGGCCGGATCGCGCCGGGGCTCGGTCAGGCGCACGAGGTAAGTCAGGACGTCCCGGGTGATCTCAGTGTGGGGGTGCCGACTCAGGTGATACGCGCCCAGCCCTGACAGGCCCTGGATCAGGTCGAATTCCTCCATGGGAGGCCGCTCAGCGCGGTCGATGCGCCGGTGAGCCTCAGTCAGGCGGTTCCGGGTGACGGTGAGGGTCGCTTGGTCCAGCTTCTGCAGAAGGCGCAGGTACCGGCTCGATGCGCTGGCCGCGCGGTGCGTGATGAACGCGAGGGCGGGAGCGCCGAAGTACAGGTTCGCGTTGGCCGCTGCGCTGACTTCGCCGTGCACGGCCGTGGCCAGCCAGGTGTGCGCGGTCTCCCAGTCGCCGCGGCCGGTCCGGGCACGCTCGACGTGCAGCAGGGCGATCCCCGAGGCTCCGCCGGCGAGCGACTGCGGCCAAGCCCGCACGCCTTCGGGCCGGCCACCGGGCCACACAGCGCTCGGGGCGGATAGTGCGCCGGCCAGCTCGTCGGCGGTCGCCAGCACAGTCGGGATGGGGGCTGTCGTGGTCACGCTGTCCTCCTTGCTTGTGCCGTCCAGCTCAGGGCGGCAGCTCGAGCCAGGTGCAGGTGCGTGCGTTCCTCGGGCAGTCCGGGCCCGCTCATCCGCACGTGGTGGAGATGCAGCAAATCCGGCAACACGTCGTGGGGGTGTGTGGCCGTGACGGTGAGCGTGTGGGCGTAGGCAGCCAGTGCCGCGCGCCGGGCGGACCAGGCCGCGGTGACACGCTCGTCCAGGACCGGAGGGTCGGAGTTCATCAGGTCGACGGCTTGCCGGTAGATGGCGCGGGGCGGAGCGGCCCGATCGGTGCGTGTGTGGTCTATGAGCCACTGCATCGCCGCGGCGTCGTCGCCGAGCAGGCCGATCGCGATGTCCACTATGCTCGCGGCGGTCACCGCGCGGACGTCCGGGGCGTCCCTTCCGGCTTGGGCGGCGAGTTGGGCCAGAGCGGCCGCGGAGTCGGCGGCGAAATACTGCTCGGCCGCGTCGATCGCTGCGGGGCCGCCGAACCGCGCGGTCTCCGGGTGGTAGGTCTCCACGCCTGCGTGGGTGATCAGGCCGCTGTGCCGAAGCTGCTGGGTCCACTCCCCGATGCGCTCGATGGCCGAGCCGACGGTGCCGGGCGCGCAGATCAGACGGAGGCGAAGGTGGTCGTCGGGGTCCAGGTAGCGGACGAACCACCAGCGGGGGTGGCCCAGTTCTTTGAGCAGGGTCGGCAGGTGCCGGGTCAGGAGAGGGTTCTGCCAGCCGCGGTGTCCGTGGAGCTGGAGGTAGATGCGGTTGCCGCAGCCGGGCAGGTGGCCGTGCTCTCGGCTGACAACGTGGCCCCCTGCCTGGACGGGGACCACGTTTTGCTCTGTGGCCAGGGGGATGACGACCTCGTGGGCGTGACCGCTGGTCCAGCCCAGATCCTCGGGGGCCGGCGCGGGGCGCAGCGTTACCGTGCCGTCGCGGTCCAGGTGCGTGCGCAGGAGGGCCCGGTGTGAGGGCTCCATCAGGTCGAGGGCCATGCACTGGTCGGCCTCACTCAGGTACACCCGCTCAGGCAGCTGCACGTCGCGGCGCCATTGGGCCAGGGCTTCGTCCCACTGCGGCCAGGGTGTCGGCGCGGCGGGGAGGTCGTCACTGGCGAGGAGCCAGCGGGCCGGGGACAGGATCGTGCGTCCGTAGCGCAGCGCGGGCAGGAACGGCAGGTTGGAGGCGGCGGTGCCCCACACGAACCCGGTGCACGGGACGGCCAGTGCGACGGGTGCCTCGGTCAAGAACCGGGCCAGCGGATGCGAGTGGTAGCCCAGGTCTACGGCGTTCAGCAGCAGCGTGTGCACCGGGCGCCGGCGGGAGAGCGAGACCAGGTGAAGCCGTTCGGTGTCGGCGGTCACCGCGAGGTCTGTTACCGGGATGAGGTTGGTGTCCGAGCCGTGGTAGTCACCGAGTGAGATCACCAACTCGGTCGCCTGCAGGGCACGCGCGACGTTCTCAGCACGCACGGACAGCGGGGTGGAGCTGATCTGCGCGACGAGCGCACCTTTGTGTACACCGGGCAGTCCGGCGCTCACCTTGGTCATGCGGCGGAGGTCCTCGTCGTCCAGCAGGCCCAGGAAGCGGCCGGTGGTCGCGCCAGCCGAGCGTGCCACCCCGACGACGTGAAGCGTGAACTCCCCCTGCTCCAGCATCGGAACGCTCGCTGCGTCGATGCGGACGGTCACCTCTGTGCTCGGTTGGACGGCGTGGCCGGGATCTGTGGTGGCCAGCTCCTCGATCGCGGCATCGTCGAGTTCGACTTCAAGGCGGCGTTGCATCCCGGCGGCATGGGCGAGCTTGATAAGTCGTCTGTCACGGTCGGGCAGGGGGGAAGGTGCTGGCGTGGAGGTGGAACCGAGATACCCGGAGGGGTACCCGAGCGCGTCAATGGCGTCCACGACGGGGACGGCCGCCCTTGGCCCGTACCGCTCGAGGAACTGGCCGTGCCACTCGGCCCATCCGGTCAGCGCCGGGCGGGGCGCGAGACGGGTGAGCGCCTTGGCTGCCGCTGCCGCCTCCTGGGCCACCGTTTCCGGGACGACCAGGTCCCAGTCCATCCGCAGGTCGAGCGCGGTCTTTGGGGCCTCGCGTAAATTTGCTGTCTCATCGGGCGCGAGACGCCGTGTGTGGGTGAGGAGGGTGGCGAGCGGGTCGGTGTCCGTCATTGCCGGGCGGAGGCTGGTGATCAGGAATCGTTGCCTGACCAAGCCCCCGAGGAGCTTTTCGATCGTGGCGAGCGGCGTGGTCGGGAAACTGGCGGAGAGTTTGGCGACGAGGTCGCTCCAGAGGATCGGAGTCCGCGCGCTGTTCAGGGCTTCGAGGACCGGTGCTGTCACCCGTAGCTGCACGTGTTCCGGAACGCCGTCGCGTGTGCCGCTGGGACGATGCTCGATCACCACGCACTCGTCGCGCTCGACGATGAGGCTGGAGGCGAGCAGCATTAGGTGGGGCCGCAGTCCGCTGTGCTCCTCGAACTGGTCGACGAGGGCCGTGATCCATGTCGCGTCGGGTCGGGTAGATGCCTGGTGCTCGGTTCCCATGCGTAGCGCGGTGGTGGTGCCTATTCGTGCGGCTGCAACCCCGGCGAAGAGACCGAACGGGGTGGCGCGCGTGTGGGCCCGCAGCAGGTAGCGGAGGGCCGCGAGCACGGTGCGGCGTACAGAAGAGCCCGCCAGCGGCTGGCCGGCACAGATCTGGCCCACTCGCCTCGCAAGGTCGGGGCTTGCGGCTTCGACGGCGGTCGCGAAGTCGGCGATTTGCCAGGTCTGTTGCAGCCACGCCCGCCACGTCTCCGTGTTCGCCGACGGGCCGGTCAGCTCCGGCCAGACCACCGGATGGTCGTAGTTCCACGCAGCCGCCCGGATCACTGCTGCATCAACGAAGCGATACACACACCCTCCTGTGGGTGAGCGGTGCCCGGCCTCGCCCATGACTGAGGCGCGGCCGGGCACCGCGAGAATCGCGGTCTGGTGCTGTTACGGGCAGCTCGTGCATGCGGACGCGCACGTCGAGCCGCAGCCGTCGTTGGTCAGACGGATGAGCTGGTCAGCGGCGGGGCCGCCTTCGACGATCGTGATGTCCAGCTCGAAGGGGTCTGGTCCGGGCGCTATCTGTCCGGCGACCGGCGGAGCAATCGGGTGGTCCAGTTGAACGGTCATGCATGCCTCCTCGGCATTAGGGGATGGTGCGTGCCGGGGCCCGGGAGTGGGCCCCGGAGGCTTAGTGCCAGGACACCGCGAGGATGCCGTGCCGCTTCTGCACGGTGACCTGGAGCGGAGATGACGGGGCAGGACCCGGCAGGTACCTGATCGTGGCTGCTCCCCGACGGCGGTGGTTCTTGGCCCAGCACCGGAGTAGGCCTGTGTACTGGGCCGCGAGAGCTTCGGCCTGCGGGCCGTGGGCGACCACGCCGCTCTCGAAGCCCCCGGTGTCCTGGTTCTCGCGGCGGGTGCGGTACGCGATGCTGTCCTGGCTGACCAGGGCTGGCACACCGAGCAGGGCTGATGCGTCGACGAGCCCGCTGTCGACGACGTCCTTGGACGCGTGCAGCCGGGCGGTGCTCGACAGGTTGAGCGTGAGGTACAGCTCCAGCTCGTCGGGCAGGTCGTAGGCCGCGCCCGACCAGTGCTCCAGCCTGGGAGTGTCCAGGGCGCGGTTCAGTGCCTGCGTGTTGAGGAGTACCTGCTCGTCGTCGGTCTGGACGGCGACGCCGTCCCGCAGCATTGCTTTGCGTTCTTCCTTGGCGGCTCCTTCACCCTGCATGGGTACGAAGCGCGCCAGACGGTAGGAGTGGCTGATCAGGTCCTTGCCGTCGCGGTCGAACGCGATCGAGCGGGTGGTGCCGCGTACGGTCAGCGGGACGACGAGCCGGCCGTTGTCCTTGAGCTCGCTGATCCACGACGGAGGGATGTCCCACGCTGCCGCGGTGACGATGATCCGGTCATACGGGGCGCCGTCCGGCACCCCGGTCTCGCCGTCGGCGAGGACCGTCTTCACTTGGCCGTACCCGGCGTCGTCCAGGCACAGGCGGGCGCGGTCGACGATGTCATGGTCGATGTCGACTGTGGTGACCACGCCGTCGCTGCCTACGAGTTCCTCGATGAGCGCGGCGTTGTAGCCGCCGGAACCGATCTCCAGGACCTTCATGCCGGGCTCGATGCCGGCCTGCTCCAGCATCACGGCCTGGAGATGAGCGGCGGACATGACGCTGATGTCCAGGCCGTGTTCGTCCTTCTTGACCGCAACGGTGCTGTGGAGGTCGTAGGCGAGGCCGAGGGGCGCGGCCGGTGCGAACAGGTGCCGGGGAACCACGGCGAAGGCGGCGGCGACAGGCTCGGACGTGATCGCGTCCTGGTCACGGAGCGCCCGGACCATGTCCGCACGTAGTGCGTCGGGCTCGCGAACAGTCGAGTCGTCAATCGCAGTCATTCGATTACCTGGATTCTGTTGGGGTTTTGGGGCTCGTCGGTGGCAGCCTCGGTCACATCGAGGCCGGTGGGAGTGGCGTATAGACGCCTGCGCTGCATGGCACAGCGGCTGAGCTGTCACAACCAACTCGTCTTGGTGTACGTGTGCCAGTGCGGGTGGCCCTCGTGGCCAGGTGGCTGCGTGCACCGCAATGGCTCGGTCGGTTGCTCCGCCCAGCAGTAGCCCGCGGTCCGTCCAGCGGACTGTTCGGTGCGCACCGTGTGGCGCTCGCCGTAGGGCGGTTCATGCGTCCAGCCCCTCGTCGAGCTTCTCCCGGCCTGCGCCGATCAGACGGCCGACGAGGAGCGGCCGGCACAGCACTGAGGCCGATTCCATCGGCACCGACCAGTACGAGGCGCGGGTGGCAGCGTCCAACTCTTCAGCATCGACGGGTGGTACGCCGAGCAGTGTGCCGCTGCCGAGGACGTCGACGTCCATGGCGCGCCAGTCGTCGAAGTCTGCCTTCTCGCGGTACGTGCGGGGTGTGCTGGCGGGCACGAGCGCGTAGTAGCGGGGGTTGCGCGGGTCGCAGATGACCGGGCCGCCGTCGAGCGCGCTGTTGAGGAAGGCGTCGATTTCGTGGGGCACGACGGTGTTGGCGAGGGCCATGACGAGGGGGCCCGGGAGTCGGACGGCTGAGAAAAGGCATCCGAGCGGCAGCATGGCGACGCCCTGCTCTCGCCATGCCACACGGGCTCGAGCGCGGCCGGTGGCGGGGAGCGTGGAAAGCAGCCAGTGTTCGACCGCGAGGCGTCGGTCTGATGCAGGGTGAACGAGGATCCCGGGCGCGGTCTGTACCGGCCGTAACGCCTGCTCGCTGTGGTCGCTCATGCGCACGTCTCCCCGGTCACGCGTGGTCTGTCTCAACATCTGTGACCGTAGGGGCTGGCATGGGGCACAACGCCTACACATATGTAGGCGTTGTAGGCGCACCTACAAACCGATCCAGGCAGCCATGTGGTGGAGCGTGTCCGGCGTCCGCCGGGACAGATGCACCAGGCCGCTGATCGTCTCGCGGGCGCCGGGGTGATAGCGGGTCTGCTCCGGTGCCGCATGCCGGGCGTCTACAAGGGACCGCAGCGCGGCCTCCGCATGTCCGGTCTCCATCTCCGTGCGCGCCCGGTCGATGAAGAAGTGGGCGCGCCGGCTGGTGGCGAGCGACGGCGGAAGCTTGATCTTCCGGGACTGCTTCAGTGCGGCGTCGTAGTGGCGCATCTCCACCGCGGCAGACATCCTGTGCAGCGCGACGTTCGTCGGGCCGAAGCTGAGCCAGTGGACGTCGGAGGAGTCGCCGATCCGCGTCGCGATCTGCCGGGCCTCCGAGATGTGGTCGACGACGGTGCTCGTCTGCCGGGCCCGCGCCGCGATGACGGACGCTCCGAGGTGCAGTTGGCCGGTGACGGCGAGCGCCTCGCGGGTGGGGTCCGCGGCACCGACGATGCATTGGCCTGAGGAGATCAGGCGCTGCCCGATCGTGTACTCGCCCTCCCGGAAGTAGACGAGCGCGCGCATGTACTGGCGGACCGCGCCCAGGCAGGGATCGGATGCGCGTTCGGCGGCCCACGCCATCCGGTCCAGGGCGACGGCAGATAGGTCGTAGTAGCCGAGCTTGACGGTGATGTCGTGGGCGGTGCGGTACGTCGACGCGAGAGCTTGCCACAGTTCCGTGGACGGCTGCGCCCAGGCGGTGTAGGTGAGTTCGGCGATCGTTCCCGGCAGTGCTCGTGCGGCGTTGCGCAGATGTGTGGCCCGAACTTCGGAGCACAGCCGGTCCGCCTCCTTAATGAGCGCGGGCGTCGGCCGGGTGCTCAGGTCTGGGTTCACTCCGAGGTCGTACAGGTCGAGGGCTTCACGAATCGGCCGGACGAGCTCGGCGAGCCGGTCGCGCTGCAATTCGGTCACGTAGGGCTGCCCCGTGAGGGTGGTGACGTCGATCTTGAGGGCGTGAGCGACGGCGGCAACGAAGTCGCTGGTTGCTGGGCGCAGGCCGCACTCGACCGAGTTGAGCAGGCCATACGAATAGGGGATGCGGTCGGCGAGTTCGCGCTGCGTGAGCCTGGCCAGTTTCCGCTGTTCGCGGATGCGGGCGCCCGTGCTGTCGTCGTCCCGGTTGGGCATACTCGTCTCCGTTCCTAAGGCCACTTGGAACGGTACCCGCGCAGCAGGGCGCGGGGCAGGCGTCCGCCCTCGACTCCATCTGGATCGGGGGCGGTTGCATGTGATCCACTGCCCGCATGACCTCACGGACTCTGTACCTGTTCGGCTCGGCTGCGCCCCCCGTCTTCGACGTGGCGAAGGTTGTCGAGGACGCTCAGCGTCGCGGCTTCGACGTGTGCCTCGGATTGACGCCGACCGCGGCGAGCTGGCTGGACGAGAGCCTCGACGGGCTGGCCGCTCTGACGGGGAACCCGGTGCGGTGGGAGTACAAGCAGCCTGGTGAGCCGGACGTGTGGCCGAAGGCGGACGTGATCCTGGTGGCGCCGGCCACCTTCAACACCGTCAACGCGTGGGCGCTCGGCATCACTCGAGACTTCGTCGTCGGGGTTGTCGCCGAGGGGATCGGCAAGGGCATCCCGATGGTGGCGATGCCGTGTGTGAATGCCGCTTACGTGCAGCACCGTCGTTTCGAGCGGAGCGTCGCCGAGCTGCGGGAGATGGGCGTCGAAGTCCTGTTCGGGGAGGGCGGGTTCGTGCCGAACCAGCCGGGCTCGGGGAAGCCGAATGCGTACCCGTGGCACCTGGCGCTGGACGCCGCCGAACGGATTGCGGAAAGGCCATGACAGCCGTAAGTGATCCGGTGCCCGGGGCGAGAGCCTTGTGCCATGTCCCCCTCCTCTCAGCGCCCGGGCGTCTTGCGCTCTGCTGCGGCTGTGAACGAGGACGTTCGCGCGCTCTGGCCGCATCCGGGCGGGCGGCTTACGGATGAGGAGCGGGCGGCGTGGGGAGTGGCTGTTGCAGGACGAGTCGTCGTCTCCCGAGCAGGAGTGAGGCATATCCGAAACCGTCGGTGGCCTTCTTGGCGTGGGGCCTTGTGATCACAAGTGGGTCCAGGGGCGGGGCTGGCCCCCAGCTAACGGTACCCATATCTTCGCCGAGGGGCCGTGGTGTTCGATGTCTTCGAGGACGGTGGCTCCGAGTGGGACTTCGCGGGCGAGGGCGGCGACGAGTGGGTGCTGAGCGGTCATCGCCTGTAGATCGCTGATCCGGTTCCTCAGTCTGGGCCGGGGGGCGCCGGTGAGTATGAAGAGGACGCGGGGGTAGACGGGGTACCAGCGCAGCCACGCCGGGCCGGCGGAAGCCTGCCTGTGGCGGCCGACGGGTTGGGCTTCGTACCGGAACAGTCTGGCGTACTCGATCAGTTTCACGGCCAGGCGTTCGCTGCTCATGGTGGTGCGGTCGACCTCTACGAACGCGCGCAGTTTCAGCCGGTGTTCGCTGCCGGTGACGGTGTAGTGCATGACGGCGTCGGCTACGAGCCGTTCTCCTTCGCCGATGGGGTGAGCTACTTCCGGGGTCCAGTCCCACGGGCCGTGTTCGTGTCCGAGTCTGCGGGCGTCTGCTGCAAAGGGCAGATGGGTGCGGACCACGGTGAGCGTGTGGGGCGTCTTCAGCGATGCTGCGGTGGTTGAGGTGATGGGGTAGGGCGGGCGGCCCCGCAGGGCAGGGAGGTCGCGGGTCAGGCGTGCCCCTTCGGGGGTGAGGTACCAGGCGTGCGTACGTGAACGGTCCTTGCCCGACAGCGGGGTGAGGTCGACGAAGCCCGCATCCCGCAGCTTGTTCAGCACGCGGGAGAACAGCTGGCGGGAGCTGTCCGGCCGGAGCATCTGGCGCAGCTGGCTGGTCGTGGCCATGCGGTGCAGGGCGAGCGCGGTCAGGACCTGCAGGCGCAACGGTTCGGCAGGGCTGGGGGCCAACTCTGCGGCCGGGGCACGTGATGGGGAACGAGTCATGGGAAGCAGGCAACCCGTCCACTGCGACCCGAGCCCCGACCAAGAGACCCCGACCACGGTTACGACACAAGAACGATCGCGTGGTCGGGGCGGTGGTCGGGCGTGCCCACCGCCGGCCACGAGAGTGCGCGATGGGACATCGTGACCGCGGCGGATGCGCCCACGGAGGCGATGTCGGAAGTTTGGCGATGGCCGGTCCGCAGCAGCTGATGCTGCTGCGGGGCGTGGTGGCGAGCCACGCCATGCCGGCCATCGTGCGACATCCGGCCCGCAAGGGACCAACTCCCCAAACCGGCTGCCGCGTATCTGGGGCGGTGAGCGCAGGCGCGTTCACCGCAGGTTCTACTTCCTGGACCGCTGGGCGGCCTGCTGGAGGATGCGCCGGCGTGTCCACCGCCGGCGTCCCTTCTGGCGCCCTGCTTCGGTGACACCGTCCGTGGTCTTCAACAGCGGAAGGTTGCCCTGGGACAGGCTGCTGGAGAAGGAGCCGATGCTCTTGAACCCCAGCAGGGCGGCCGCCTGGCTCGCTCCCAGGAGTTCGTCGGGGTCGCCGTCGACGGGAACGTCGGGCAGGGGCGGCGACTGTTTGGCCCCGGCGCGTCTTCCGCGGCCGGGCCGGGTGGCCATCCACTCCTTGAGGGTCTGCACCTTCCACAGCTGCCGGCGGTAGGGGTTCTCGGCCGTGCCCTTCACTTCGACGACGTCTGGTTCGGGGAAGTAGCCGGGGTGGTCGCGCACGAAGGTGGTGACCTGGTTGGAGTTCTTGTAGCCGAGATACCTCGAGGCGTCCGCGGCGTTCAGCAGCGTCTCCGGGTCCAGAGAGGGCGGTGTGTGTTCAGCGAGCCGTGCCGGCGCGCGGTGCGCGAACCACTCGGTGACCTCCGCGTGGTCCCACAGGCGAGCGCGGCCGCGCTTGTCGACGGGCTCGGGGAAGGTCTCGCCGGCCGCGTTCTGCTCCTGCCCGGTGTAGAGGCCGCTGATCCTGGAGGGAGTCAGGCCCTGTTCAGCCGCGATCTCGGCAGCGTCAGCCAGGCGAGGCTCATCGCCCGAGGTCACGGCAGAACCGTCCGTCCTGTCAGCAGCGAGCCGGCCAGCCCGACCCGCAAAGCAAATAATGGCAGGAGTTCAGGTTGGGCGTCCAGCCCGCGGCTCAAGGTCGTTGCCGTGGGGCTGCGCTCGCGGCTCGCCTTACTCCTCGGGGATCAAGCAGATACCGCGGCGCGCGGCGTCCTTGGCCATCTCCGCGTAGGCGATGGCGGCCGGTGTCATCTCCCACTCGACCAGGGCCAGCAGCAGGATTACCTCGTCGCGGTCCTGCGAGGCATCACACGGCATGCCGGCTGTCTGCGCGGCGAGCATTAGATCCGTGGTGGGCAGCCGGCGAGACGCGCTGCCACATCCTGGTGCAGATCCTCAAGGCCGCGCTGGTACAACTCGTTCGCCTCGCTCAGGAGCCGCACCAGATCCTCGTCCTGGCTGGCCGGTGCCGCCGCAGCGAGGTCAAGGATGCGCTGGCTCGTCATCAGCAGCAGTATGCCTTTCAGGTAAGGCCCGAGGCGCCCCGAATGCGCAGGGGAAGCGGGCGTGGCCGTTGCGGTTACCGGCGGTCGTGGTGCGCTATGTCGGCCTCACTGCGACGCTCCGTCTTCAGGGCGCCCGGACTGCTCCTGCAAAGCGGTGAATCGCGGTCCGTCGTCGGCAGACGATGCCGGGCTCGAGTGGCCCGCAGGCTGCGGACTGCCGGATCAGGGCGGTGATCCACCAGGCAGCTCAGAGGCTACTCGCCCTGGACTGCTCGTCCTCGGCTGCAGGTCGCCGGCTAGCAGTTGCAGGTGGTAGCGGCTTTCGTTGTCCTCGATAGGGTTGCCGTTTGCCATCGGGGCGTCGAAGGGGCGTGGATGACTGTGCAGTGTGGGGTCGACATGGCACGTAGTCAGGTATTTGGCGAGGTGGCTGAGCTCTACGATGCTGCTCGCCCTGGATATTCGGATGCTCTGGTTGCGGAGGTGCTGTCGTACGCGGCTTTGGGTGACCGTGCGGCGGTGGAGGTCGGCGCGGGGACCGGCAAGGCGACGGTGCTGTTCGCAGCGGCGGGCACGCCGCTGGTGTGCATCGAGCCTGACCCACGTATGGCAGAGGTACTGCGCCGCAACACCGTGAATTGTCCCGGGGTGCGGCTGCATGTCGGCGCTTTCGAGGACTGGCAGCCGGAACAGCGTGGTTTCGGGCTGGTCTTCGCTGCTACGTCCTGGCACTGGACAGATCCGGAGCGGCGTTGGGGCTTGGTGCACGATGCCCTTGCGCCGGGCGGCGCGGTGGCGTTGTTCTGGAACCCGCAGGGGGTCCACGACACGGATCTGCACGCTGCGCTGGCCGATGTCGACGGTCGCCACGGGATTGCCGGTGCACCGCACAGTGAGCTGGCGTCCTCCTTCGGCGAGGTGCCCGGGAGGTGGGGTGGGCTGCCGTCCGGCTGGCCGGAGGACGAGTGCCGCCGCGACGGCCGTTTCACGGACTTTCGTGCCGTCCGGTACCGGCAGGACCAGTACTACGACACTGACCACTACCTGGGATATCTGGCCTCGCTCTCGCGCTATCGCGTCCTGCCCTCCGGCCGGCGTGAGCAGGCCCTCGCTGAGACTGCCCAGGTCCTGAACGCCCACGGGGGCGGCATCTCCATGGCCCTGTTCAGTGACCTCTTCCTCTCCCGGGGGCGGTGAGCCGTGCCCCAGCACCGGGCCGGAGCGCCACGGAACCAACGTCCGCGCCACCGTGACCGCGAGCTGATCCGCCACCAGCTCGGACAGTGTGGCCGCGCACGCCAACAGTCCAACCCAGCTCGAAGAACGGCCGGACCTGGCCAACTGCACGGGCGACACCCGCAGTGCGCCGGTTCTGTGGGAACCCCTGTTGCGCTGGAAGTTGCGCTAGATGTTGCGCCAGGGGGTTGCGGTAGGGGTTGCGTTAGATGTTGCGTGGCCTCGAAGCCGGCTTCCACATCACCCCAGATCAACCCAACAATCAGCCCTGGTACGCCTGTTGACATCCCCTCTGCCGCCGCTCTCCCTGCCCGAATGAGAGAAAGGGTGGGGGCGGGGCTGGGACGGCGCGGCGTGCTTCGGGGATCGGGGGCGATGTGGGTGGTTGTTGCGCGTCGGCCGGTCGGCCGCCGCGCTGGGAGTGTGGGGGCCTGTCCGGCCTGAGCTGGGGGCGGTGAAAGGCAGTGAGAGGCAGGCCACGCCCTCACCCTCGCCTCGATCTTTCGTGACGGTCTGCCGACGGAGTCGGCAGACCGTCACGCGTTCCATGGCTGCTGGTGGGCAGGCCAGTAGCCCGACTGACGTGTCGGGTGGGCGCCGGGTTCCACTGTTCCGGAGACGATGGTGCTGCTCGCAGGGACGGGAAAACTACTGGTCAGACTGGGTTGGGCAGTTTGTGGAGCCGTTCGAGGGCGCTGGTGACGACATTGGTCCAGGGCCAGTGGCGGGCGAGGCGGAGGATCTGGCGGCGGCCGGTGGTGACGAGCTGGCCGGGCCGGGCTGAACAGGCGGAGCCGCAGGCGACGGGGCTCCCAGAGCCGGGGCCTTCACGTTCAGCGCAAGCATCGGCATCCAGGCCAGCAGCTCGAGTGCGATCTGGACGATCTCCAGCCAGACCCTGTTCTACGCGGTGTCGTGCAGGGGCAGGTTCCGCAGGCCGGTGGCGCGGGCAGCCCGGATGCGGTCCTCGGCCCGTGCCCGCAGGCGGTGGCGGAGTTCGAGTGCGGCGATGGGCCGGCCGGTCGTGTTGGTGGCGAAGCACGCGATCCGCATGCCATCGGCGTCCGTGATCCTCAGCTGGGCCCGGGGTGCGGTCGTTCCTTCCGAACGATCTGTCGCATGCCCTTTGGCCGGCCGTCCCTTTTGCAGGCGGGGTGATTGGGCCACGGCCCTTGGTAGCAGAAGCCTGATATGAACGGTGTCTTCAACGGCGCTCAGCCGCAGCCATGGCAGCCTTCCATCCGTTGAGGTACGAAGCCTTCTTCTCGACGGCGGACGGCATGGCCCGCCGCATCCTGTCGATACAGCTCCTCGACGGCGCGGGCGATACACTCGCTCTCCGCGTTGCGCCTGTCTCTGTACTGGCAGTCGCAGTCGGTCATGATTCCTCCACCCTCACGTCCGTGGCGCGCACTGTGCCCCGCACCCCTTTGTCGAAGTCGACGACGCAGACAGCCATGAAGTTGCCCTGGGCGGGGATGAACTTCACTACCGTCCCCTTGTCGCCCTGGTACCGCACGCGGTCCTCTGCTTTGAACTCGGTCATTCGTCTCTCCTCAGTAGTGCGTCACAGGCGGCCACCCCGAAATTGTCGGGGTCCTTATTGAAGGCCTCGGCGATTTCATCGGCCAGGCGGTTGGCGTAGACGTCAAGCATGGCCTCCCACTTCATCCCGTTGGCGTGCAACAGGGCCATTTCGCCCGCTAGTTTCTTTCTCATTTTATCCTTGCCCATCGCTCGGGGTTCTTGGCGGCCATCTCGGCGGTGCGGCTGCTGCACTTACCGAGACCCGCTCCGAGATTTTCTTGGTCCCTCGAACTCGTATGTCCCGTCCAGGTCGCCGTACTTGCCGATGCCTCGCCTGGACGTACGCATGCTGACAAGCTGGTCAGCCACCTAGCCCACTCCGCACCCCTCCAATACTTACTCCATCCCGGTGGGATTTCGCAGGTCAAAGGGAACGATCGGGTCGTGTCCCGCAACGTGGTGTAAGGGATCAAGCGCTGGGCGCTCCGGGTTCGAGGTCCAGGGAGATCTGTGTGGAGGTGGCATTCCACGAAGCCTCCTGGTAGGGCGATTTGGGTGCCCGGTCGGGCCGAGTCACCGTCCCTGGCCTGCGGATTCCAGTGCCTTGATCCCCTACACCTCGTCCTGGCGGGACGCCATCAACGATCGGCGACCCTGCGATCTGACGAAGCCAATCGAGCACATCGGCAGGCTTTGGCGTGCCAGGGCCATTCAAGGATGCCGCAAGCGTATCGACGCCCTCTGTCGCGGCTCCCCGCTACTGCTCCCAGTTATTCAAGAAGCGCCATCTCGTTTCGTCCAAGATTTCCATGCTGTGCCTGCTCTCGAGGCGGAATGCATGTTCATCTCATGCTAGTCAGCTGCCTCCTCATCGCTGTGCCCATTCGGGTGCGTCAGTGGGCAGAATGGCACTGCCAATTGGTGCCGCCGCACACGCCAGGAGCCTTTTCACGTGTAGATCATGAGGGTGAGAATCGCGGTAGCTGCTGACGCGAGTCTGTTCGGGCTGATGCGGGCGTGCCGGCAGATCCGCCATTGCTTGATCCGGGAGATGGGCCGCTCGACGGGAGCGCGCAGTGCTGCGTGGACCTTGTTCGAGGCTTGGTGCTTGTCGGGCAGTTCCGCCTTCGGGCGGCGGTTGACCGGGGTGATCACAGTGCCGTCGGCACGACGTATCCCTTGTCCGCGAGGACCTCGAGGTCCTGTTGCGCGCAGGTGTTGACGATAGCGTGCTTGCGGGCGGCCGTTACGGCGTGGGTGCCGGCGGGCAGAGCGGGCGAGATCCACAGCAGTTTTCCGTCTTCCGCGGTGATGACCTGCAGATTCATGCCCTCGCGGTGGACTTTGCCGCAGTAGTGGCCGGCAGCTGCCACCCGGTCGGACTCCGCCACGGTGCCGTCCAGCAGCAGGTACCCGTCCGCATGATGGCTGGTGAGCGCCTCGGTCAACGAGGGTGCGTGGATAGCGAGTTGCTCGATCGTGTGGTTCACGTAGCGCCAGGCAGTGGCCGTGCTGATGCCGAAGCTTGCGGCGATCTGTTCGAGGGTGTCGTGCTTGCGCAGGTAGACCAGGTGCACCGGGCCCGGTCGTACGGACGTAGTCGGCACTGTCGGCCAGCTTCACAGGACGCGATCACCATGACCAAGCTCTGTAAATCCTGATAGACCGGCACCTCACGGCTGACGGTAAGGCTCGCGGTACAGATCAGTGTGGACCTCCGCATGCACCTTGCCGCGGATCTCCCGGAGAACAGAGCCGCCGGTGTACCGCTGGGTGCGGGCGTGGCCGACAGACTCGATGAGGTCCAGGCGGCGCAGGGTACGGAGGTCGGCCAGAGCCTGGTCGCGGGTGAGGGATTCCAGTTTGGTAGGTGGTGCGCCGCAGGTGCCCCTGGGTGGCGGCGTACAGGGCGGAGACGGTGCGTTCGTCGAGTCGGTGCTGCTCGGCGAGGCGCTCCAGGAGGAACCAGAGCCGGGCCGCCGCTTCGAAACGGCGCTGCACTTCTTGGGCCTGGAGGTGGTGGGCGGTGAGGCAGAACCTGATCCAGGAGGCGGCATCACGCTCCGGCTGCCACGAGGTACGGACATCGCGCAGGGCTGCGTGGTACTCGCGGGTGTTGTACTCGTCCGTGCCGAGCCACTCCTCGATGCTAGAGAACTCGGGGGCGAGGATGCCCTCGCGCGCCAGGACCAGGGTGTGGACGGCGCGGGACATCCGGCCGTTACCGTCGCGCCAGGGGTGGATGGAGACAAGGTTGAAGTGCGCCATGGAGGCCCGTACGAGGGCCGGGGCGTCCAGGTCCCCTTCGGCGAGCCAGTGGACGAGCTCGCCCATCAATTCGGGGACCTGCTCGGGGTCCGGGGCGGTGTAGACCGGTGGACGGCCCGGACCGCCGGAGACCCAGACGCCGCTGGTGCGGTACTCGCCGGGGCGCACGTCGCGGTCGACGCCCCTGGCGATCATGAAGTGCAGGGCCGAGAGCAGGGTGTGGTCCCAGGCGAAGATCTGGAATTCCGCGGCGTGCTGGACGTAGGTGAGGGCGTCGCGGTAGCCGATGACGGCGTTACGGGTGGCCTCGTTGGTCTCGGGGGAGATGTCCCCGCCGGCGATCAGAGTTTCGGCGTCCTCGGAACTGATCGTGTAGCCCTCGATATGGGTTGACCCCCGGACCGCGGCCGCGGTGAGCGACGGAGCTGCCCCTCCCAGCGGCGGGGCTGGGCGAGCCGGTGACGGAACTCGGTACGGAGTGCCTCGATCTCGTCGATGACACGGCGGTCGTCCGAGGTGAGGGGAGGTGTGGTGAACAGCACGCTCGATGCTACGACACACGTAGCATCGGAGTTTCATCCTTTCGGTGGTACAGCGGTAAGAAATCTTTACTGAGCTGATGCTGGAGCGCGGCGTGATCGTCTCCTGCGAGATGGTCCGGCGGTGGTGTCTGAAGTTCGGGCAGGCCCACGCCAGCAGCCTGCGCCGGCGGGGCACTGTCACGTTGTCGGTGACGGGGTTGGGATGACCTTCGGGTTGATGCCTTGGGGGAGGGGAGCCGGCCGTGCCGGATGTGCCGCCGTCGTACAGCAACCACCGGTACCCGGTGGAGGTGATCTCGCACTGTGTGTGGTTGTACTTCCGGTTCCCGCTCAGCTTCCGCGAGGTGGAGGAGCTCATGGTCGAGCGCGGGGTGTCGTCGTCTCCTACGAGACCGTGCGCCGCTGGTGTCTGAAGTTCGGCCAGGTCTACGCCGACTCGCTGCGCCGATGGCGTCCGCAGCCCGGTGACACGTGGCACTTGGACGAGGTGTTCATCAAGGTCAACGGTGTGCAGAAGTACCTGTGGCGGGCCGTCGACCAGAACGGCAGCGTGCTCGGCATCCTTGTTCAGAGCCGGCGTGACAAGGCTGCGGCCGGGCGTTTCTTCCGCCGGCTCCTGAAGACGACCGGGCAGGTGCCGAGGGTGCTCGTTAGCGGCAGGCTCCGCTCCTACGATGCCGCTCACCGTGAGGTGATGCCCTCGGTGGAGCACCGCTTGCACAAGGGCTTGAACAATCGGGCGGAGAACTCCCACCAGCCCACCCGGCAGCGTGAACGCGTGATGAAAGGCTTCCGGTCCGTCGGATCAGCACAACGGTATCCGGACCGCGTCCACCGGGATCTCACCCCACTTCCGACCCCACCGCCACCTGACGACAGCCGGGCCGCCACCGCCTCGAAATGACCATCTGCTTCACCATCTGGAACCACATCACCGGCGGGGCACGAGCCTGCCCGCCACAGCCTGAACAACGGAGCCCTCCCGGCCCAACACATCCTGGCGCATCGTCAACCGATCGCGCCGCCGACAATGTGACAACGCCCTGGGAGTGCATCGGCGGGAGTGGAGCCCAACGGGGCAGTGATCCTGGGTCCCCTCGGGCCGTGTCCCGGACTGGCATGGGTCGTGAGGGGCCCGGCTTCGCGTGTGGCTCGGTCAGGGAGTGCCCATGGCGGTCCGTGGTGAGTGGACCGCCATGGCCGGGCAGCGGGAGCTGCGTGCCGTGGACTTCGTCAATTGTGGTGCGGCGCTCGGCTGCGGCGGGGGCGAAGTGTCTTGGGCTTCGGCTCAGTCCAGGGTGGCGAGGTGGTCGGCAGCGCCCCCGCGCCACTCGATGAGGAAGAGGGTTGCGTCGTCGCTGGTCGTGCCGCCCCGTTCCTCCAGCAAGGCGTGGGAGAGAGAGCGCGCCACCGCCCGCACTCCCTTCTCGGCTCGCTCGATGCTGTTGACCCAGTCGATGAGTTGTTCCACGCCGAACTGCTCCCCGCCGGCTTCGTGCTCCTCGATCAGGCCATCGGTGAAGCACAGCACCCGGTCGCCACGCTGCAGGGTCTGCTCGCTGATCCGGGGCTGTTCACCGCCTAAGCCGACCGGCAAGGTGGTCGCACTCTCCAGCTGCCGGACGACTTGGTGATCGCGGATCAGCAGCGGTGCCGGGTGGCCCGCATTGACCCGTTGAAGGTGGCCGGTTGCGACATTCAGGCGCATCATCTGCGCGGTGACGAAGTGGTCGGGCCCGAACTGGTCGGAGATGGCCCGGTCCATGAAGGCGTACATCTCGGACAGGCCGATGTCGGCGCGTCTGGCGTGACGGTAAGCGCCGATGGCGACGGTCGCCATATTGGCGGCGTCCAGGCCATGGCCCATCGCGTCGATGGTAGCCACGTGCAGGATGTCGTCGTTGAGGGCGTAGTCGAAGCTGTCTCCGGCGACGTTGTAAGCGGGTTCGAGGATTCCGGCCACCGCGACCTGCGGAGTGGACATGGCCACTGGCGGCAGCAGGGACCACTGGATTTCCGCGGCCACGCTCATCGGTTCGCGGCGCCGGGCGAGGAAGAACTGGTCGGTGTAGCTGTGCTTGGTGACCAGCATGTCGGCGACCAGGCCCGCGAGTCTGCGTAGCAGCCGCCGGTCGTCGTCATCGGCGGTATCCAGGGTGAGGGCCATCACTCCCACCTGGTCGCTGCCGTCCAGCAACGGCAGGTACATCCGGACGCCGTCGGCCTGCGGTACCTCCACAGGGGTCGCTTGCAGGAAAGCCGTGCCGGCGTGGGAGTCACCGATCGGCTCGGGCTCGCCGACGGTCAGCCGCCTCCCCGGCAGCGGCACCAGCACCCGCTGTCCGTAGTCCTGCAGGAGGATCGAGACGTCGTGGCCACCGACTCTGGCCACCTCTTCCGCGATCAGCGGGGCGATCAGCTGCGGCGGCATCTCGTGCGCCCGGTCCAGCAGCACCCCCAGCAGCCGCTCACCGAACCCTTCCGACCGGTCCACCATGGCCTTCTCATGCCGCCGCCCACCGTCCGCCACAGCCGCTCCCTTTCACCACAGCAGAGCCGGTTTCGCCTATGCGGCGGTCCCTCCAAGGGGCCGCTCGCCAGGCGGCATGGCCTTGGGCCCGGGGGTTTGGTGCCGACCCGGCTCACCTTGCAGATCCGCTCGTAGACCCACTTACGCGATCTGTACACACGGGTCCTGACCAACCGGTGATCAACCCGCACAGAGTGACGCGGCCGACCAGCCTTACGAGCCCATTACGCCAAAAGCGGCATGTCACACCCGGAGGCCTATTCACGGGGTGGTGGGGCGCCTGGGTTCCTTGATCATCAGTACGGCCCTGCTCGGTAGTCTGATGTCTGCGACAACGTCAGAAGTGAACCGGGGCAGGGCCGTTGAGCTGGAACGTTACGGCAGGGTTGGACAAGGATCAACTGGACGGGCTGGTGGTGCGGGTCCATCGGATACTCATGACGGATCCTGATCCTGTGGTGTCTCCGGCCCGGATGTGGTCACTGGGCCTGTACCGGTCGGTGGTCCTGGTGCTGTTCCTACTGCGGCAGAACCCCGTCCAGGAGGCGGCGGCGGAGCTGTTCGGTGTCAGCCAGGCCACTGTTTCCCGGCGGTGGACGGGGCTGCTTCCGGTGGTGGAGAAGGCCCTCGCCGGGCATGTCCCCGATCCCGTGGAGGCCTCCGCCGGCCGGATCGTGCTCATCGACGGCACCCTGGTCACCACGTGGGACTGGGCGAGCGAAGGCACCACCCTGTTCTCCGGCAAGCACCGCGACACCGGCTTCAACCTGCAGGTTGCGGCCACGCTGTCCGGGGACCTGCTCGCGGTGTCCGAGCCCGTCCCGGGCTCCCGGCACGACATGTACGCCTGGCGCCGGTCCCACTTCCCGGAAACCTTCGCGGAACGGCAGAGCATGGGCGATCTTGGCTACGTGGGCTCCGGCATGCTCACCGCGAGACGCAGACCACCTGGTCAGGAACGTCCCACTGGCGACAACGTCTACAACGGGAGCATCAGCAGACTCCGCGCCGCCATCGAGCGAGCGATCGCACACCTGAAAGACTGGAAGATTCTCGCGACCCGCTACCGCGGCCCCCTGGCCAAGTTCCCCCTCGTTGCCAAAACCGTCACCGCCCTCACCTTCTACAAGAAGGGCTGGTGAGACCCCGTGAATAGACCTCCCGGTCGGAACAGGCGGCTCTCAACTTCGATGCCCAAACAGTGGCTCCCGATCTCACTGTCCGAGTGGCTCTCATTCACCCTGCCGAAAACACCCCGGCCGAGGCCCAGTTGAGTCCAAGGGCGGCGAGCGCGGTGAGCTTGTCGGTGTTGAGCTTCTCCCTGCGGCTCTTCTGGTTCATGACCCAGACTCCGAGTCGGACTTCGGTGCCGCTTCCAGCCGTTCTTACGTGGCCTCTGGGCACCGTCACGTGCCTCTTCCGCTCCTTGTATTGCGCGAGGGCCGCAACGCCCCGCTCGAACGCCCCCGAGCTGGTCTTGGGCGGCTTGGCGGGCTTCTCCTGCTCGGGCGGCGGTGGTGTGATGCCGCTGGCCTCCAGGAGCGGTGATATCGAGGCGGTGCTTAGGGAGATCGGTCCACAGTTGGCCGAGCAGGGCGAAACAAGCGATTTCGCAGATCTCCCGGAGACCGCGCGGGAACACGCACCAGGCATGTTGGTCGGTGCGCGGTTCGGTGACCGGACGACGTTCAGTCAGTGGTCGCTGTGGGTTTGCGGGCCGTGGCCCAGTGTGCAGCCGACCTCGAAGTCAGCACTATCGCCGCTACCCGCTCCTCGTCCGTACTCATAGCGTGCTCCGGAGCGATGGATGAACGAGAAGGGCCGCCAGGCTCCCATCACAGCCTGCAAGTTCGGCTGGCTTCCGCAACGACTCTGCGCTCAATTGGGGATCGGGCATGCCGCTCGCCGCCCCCGCCCCGCACGAGGAGACCTCCTCACCATGCGACAGGTGCATGCCTCATCCGTTCGTACCGACAGGCCTTCACCCGGATACCAGCCCGAGTGGTGGTGCGCGCGTCCTTGGCTGACGGTAGGCACGTTGCCGCCGCGGTCATACGAGCAGACGGCGTGTCAGCTGACGCAGGCTGCGACGGAAGGAATCTTCTATGCGCTCTGCTCGCACTCTCCTGGCAACGGCCACCGCCACGGCCGCCCTCGCGATCGCAGCCCCTGGCGCCTATGCCTTGACTGCTGCCGACCGGGAGGACGACCACTCCTACAGCAGCGACCACGAGTACAAGGACGACCACTCCTACAGCAGCGACGACGAGTACAAGGACAAGCCCAAGGGCAGCATGCACACCGGCGGCGGCCTGCTCGCCACCGTCAACGGCGACGACTGGGACACGAAGGAAGACGAGTACACGAAGGACGACGAGCAAAAGAAGGACGACGAGTACAAGAAGGACGACGAGTACAAGAAGGACGACCACTCCTACAGCAGCGACCACGAGTACAAGGACGAGCACAAGGACAAGCCCAAGGGCAGCATGCACACCGGCGGCGGCGGTCTGGCCTCATCTGGCTCGACGGCGGCTGGCGGGACGGCACTTCTGGCAGGCCTGGGGGCGGGAGCGTACTTGCTGCGCCGGCGCTCCGCCCGCGGTGCCGCTTGACCCTATGACCTGACGCGGCACAGCGTGTGGCCAGACTGCTTCACCTTGAACAGCAGCAGCCGCACGCTGGTCCGCGCCGAATTCGGTGTACTCACATTCTGGCTGATCGGGGTGCGTTGCGGCATGAGGATCCGTTCACTCGTCGACTCGTGGGGACCTTGGCGGGCCGCTATGCCGCGGGGTCTTCTGCTGGCCGGTCTCATGCCTCTAGTACTGGCCGTGTGCGTGCTCGGTTGGGTCGGCTCAGGAAGCGGGCCCTCTCTGCTGGCCCCAGCCCCCGTGGCGAGTCACCGCGCGCGGACCACACTCATTGCCGAGGGCGGGGGTCCGACTCGCAGCCCGTCGCTGTCTCGCTCGGCGCCCACGCGCCTGCTCATCCCAAGCATCGGTGTGGACGCACCATTCACCGAACTGGCTATCGGCCGGTCCGGGCACCTGAAGGCTCCACCACCTGACGACACGAACCTGGTCGGCTGGTTCGCTGCTGGTCCGTCCCCGGGTGAGCGCGGCACCGCGATTGTCGCCGGCCATCTCGACACCAAGACCGCGCCCGCGGTTTTCGCCCGCCTCAGTACCCTGTCCCCGGGCCGAGAGATCAGCATCCGCCGCGCGGCGGGCACTACGGTGACGTTCGTCGTCGAAGCCATCGACAACTTCCCTCGGGACAATTTCCCGGACGATCGCGTCTACGCCGACACGCCCGACGCCCAATTGCGTCTGATCACCTGCGGCGGCAGTTACGACCACGCCAAGAAGCGGTACAACGAGAACACTGTGGTCTTCGCACGACTCAAGCCGCCGCCCGCAACGGTTAGGTGAGAGGAGCCCTCCCGCAGTGCGGTTCGCCACAGCGGACGCCTCTGCGAGCAACAAGTCAAGGTCACTACCTGCGGTCCGCCAGGACCTGTTGCGTCCCGGCGTTGTAGTAGCGCCGCTGGTCAGCCAGCCAGACCCCGAGCGGGAAGCCGGCCCCCGCCGCCTCGTTCTCGGGCATCACGTAGTCGTACGGCACCCGGAGCTGGTCGCCGCCGCTCTCGCGCAACCACTGGGTGGCCGCCTCGATCCCGCGCCGCCAGTAGGTGTTCTCCGGGTCGATCACTCGCAGGCTCACGAACTGTGCCAACAGGGCGGGTCGCGCGGTTCGCTGAAGCGCAGCAGACCCACACAGTGCCACCTCGACCGGGTACCGGTGGTTGCTGTACGACGGCACCACAGGTGACACGACGGCTTCCCTTCCCGGACACGGACACCCCGAAGATCATCCCATGCCCCATCCGGCAACGTGACAGAGTTGTGCTTCTGGTTCCCGCTCAGCTTCCGCGAGGTGGAGGAGCTCATGGTCGAGCGCGGGGTGTCGTCGTCTCCTACGAGACCGTGCGCCGCTGGTGTCTGAAGTTCGGCCAGGTCTACGCCGACTCGCTGCGCCGGTGGCGCCCGCAGCCCGGTGACACGTGGCACTTGGACGAGGTGTTCATCAAGGTCAACGGTGTGCAGAAGTACCTGTGGCGTGCCGTCGACCAGAACGGCAGCGTGCTCGACATCCTTGTTCAGAGCCGGCGTGACACGGCTGCGGCCGGGCGTTTCTTCCGCCTGCTCCTGAAGACGACCGGGCAGGTGCCGAGGGTGCTCGTCACCGACAGGCTCCGCTCCTACGATGCCGCCCACCGCGAGGTGATGCCCTCGGTGGAGCACCGCTTGCACAAGGGCTTGAACAATCGGGCGGAGAACTCCCACCAGCCCACCCGGCAGCGTGAACGCGTGATGAAAGGCTTCCGGTCCGTCGGATCAGCACAACGGTTCCGGACCGCGTTCACCAGGATCCCACCCCCACTTCCGACCCCACCGCCACCTCATGACAGCCGGCCGCCACCGCCTCGAAATGACCATCCGCTTCACCATCTGGAACCACATCACCGGCCGGCACGAGCCTGCTCGCCACGACCTGAACCACAGGCCGCCCCGCCCCCCGTCACGCCCTCAACCGATCACGCCCCCGACAACGTGACAGCACCTTGTACGGCTATAGCCTCTCGGTCGCACTGGTCAGGTCGAGGAGGCCGGTGGCGTCGATCTTGACTCCGCCGAGCCATACCGGCGTGCCTTGTGCTGTCGTCACGGCCAGGTCCCAGGTTCCGTCTTCCTGGTGGATCATGTAGTAGCTCGGATCACCGGTGCTTACGCGGTCCTCCAGGTCGGTTCCATCGGCGGGGAACAGGTACAGGGCCGGTTCGTCGGAGCCTGTCACGGAAACGGTCAGGACGAGGAAGCGGCCAACAGGTTGAGGGAAGGCGTCCCTCCACGGAGGCTCGTCTCCGTACGGCCTGTTACCGGCGTTGCCCAGTACGTATCCGGCGACCTCGAAGAGGTGGTCGGATTGGTCTTCATCCGCGGATTCATCGGACACTGACTCCTCGGCCAGCTCTGGCAGCTCTCTTCTTCTTTCCAGGGCGGTGACTACCTCCTCGCCTGCTATGTCGCGATCACCTTTCTTCGTGAAGTCCAGCCAAGTGAGAGAGGGGCTGTCTTGGTCCACGGGGAAGGGCGTTTTGCCCACCACCAAGAGGATACAATTCGCCGTGTTGACGGCCGGTTCTCTGTAAACGCGAGGATCGAAAGTGAAGTAGCGCTTATCGGGGCCTTCACCGATCTCGTAGACGGGGTGCCCTGTCAGGGTAGTTTTGGCTTTAGGGAGGCTAGTTGCCCACTTCTGCCACGTTGCCATGTCGACAAGCCTGGGGTCCTTTGCCGAGATGGGACCCAGCATACGGTCCTCAGCACCCTTCTCTTGTAGCATGAAGCAATTGTAGGATCCGGTCGGGATGGACGGTCCGCTGTAGTCAATTTGGTCCCAGGTCGCCTCAGACATTCTGTATCTGTATTCTCTTCCTTTGAGCGTCACCTTCCCAATTCCGGTGGCTGCAATGTACTCCCCTGTCGGCATGCCGAATATCCATAGCTGCCTGTTCGGCCTAATATCGACGGTCTCCGCTGTGACGTCGTTGTCTGCCGCATCGGGCTTGATGATCATGGTCTCGCCATCCACGGTCACCTTGACGATGTTGATGGCATTGAGTGGGCTGTCCACGGAGGGCAGTATTTCCGTGGTCCATATGAGGACGGTGTCTCTCACCACCAATTTGAGGACTTTTCCGTCCAGGGTGGCGGTGGGGATCTTCCTGATGAGTCTGTCCCACTCGTCCTTCGTTCTGAGGAGATCGGCCGGTATCTGTGTCGGATCGACGGCCTTCCTGTCGTGTCCGGGTGCTTTGAGAAGGAAGCACTCAGGGGTTCCCGTTCGAACCTTGGTGGCCATGGCGGCTTTGACGAAGTCGCTGTACCTTCCGCGGGCCACCAGGTACTGGACCCCGGCGAATGTGAAGGTGTATGTACCGTGCGGCAGTGATTTGAACGTCGGGGAGGGCAGAGAGTCCAGCCACAGCTTGCGCCTGTTGGTGCGGGTTGTGAGCATGAAGAAGTCGTCATTGCTCACGTCGAACACGTGGAGACCGTCCGGTTCCATGATTTTATACCAGTCCCCGTCGGAGAAATTCAGCTCCTCCGGCATTTTGGGCCATTTGCCAGTCCGGAGGATGCACATCCGTTCATTCTCCGTGTCCCCGACAACGATGAAGGCACCTTCACGTCTGGCTATCCGCAGTTCTTGAACTGCTCTCGAATTCTCTTTCCCGACATCTATGATCTGCCCGATCTTGCTTTTCGGGTTCACTGCAATGATTCGGCCATCGATCATCACCCGCACACAGTTGGTGAACTTCCTCATCTTGCCGGACTGGACCACCAGATCCGGAATTTTCTCCCGCGGTATCCGATACAGCTCTCCCTGCGGAGATCGCAACAGGCCGTCGGCGTACTCCCATTTAGGTAGCGCGATGATCTGCACATCCCTCTTTTCTGCTTTCATCCATGACTTCAGGCTTGCACGCTTGCAGATGTAAAGAACTCCACCAGGATGCTTCGCCAGAAAGAAATCTCCCTCGGCGATCAGCAAGGTTTCCTCGGCCCACACCAGGTCCTTGTTCATTTTGAATTTTGCGGGGAGGAACTTCGAAGCAGGGACAATGTAATCCGCATCGTAGACATGCACCTTCCACAGGCCGGGGACACCTTCAACCGGTGCGACAACTGGAGCAGTCTTCTCCAATTTTGCAAGGGTGCTCTTGATCCTCCTTATTTTGGCGAAGTATTCTCGCTGTTCGGATTCCGTGAGGTCTTTGACATTGAACGTGGATGCGTTGTATGCATTCTTGGCCGCCGCGTAAGCTTCGCGCATCCCTTGCATGGCGCTTTCCCAGTTCTGGGAGAAGGCTACGCATGTGCCGCGCATGTCTGCTTCTCGGAGGTTCAGCCAATCGTCCGCGGCTTCCTTCAGCTGGAAGGGGACATTGACTACCTTGCCCGCCGGGAAGACGTGAATTCGATGTCTCATGAATTCCTCTTCGCCGCCTTCGGGGGACGCATGCGCCTGGCCCGTCAGGATTTCCACAGAGATATGATAGTCCAGGCCCTCCGAAATATAGAAACTCCATTCCTTGTTTTTCGACTTATTTCTCTTCCATTCTCGATTTCCGATCATGATAGTCGGGGGGCTGGATTCCTTTATCGGTTTCTGTATCGGTTCCTGCGATGCGATTTCCATGCCGTCCCTCTCTCATGCCGTCACGATCGGACGACGTCACCCTCCATAAGACCAGCCGACCGCATACCGAGAAAGAAGCCAACAGGAAGCCAGCAAGACCCTCCCGCCTGCCCCCAGATGCCAGGGGTGTTCCAAGGGCGATGCGTTCTCAGGCTGTGAGTCGGGGCATGGCTGTTGCGTGCTGGGGCGTGACCGGTAGTGATCGGCTGCGGCGGCGATGTTGGTCCAGCCTGCTTGGCGTATGAGTCCGATGGCCAGGTTGTGCAGGGTGGCCATGGCGCGGGGTGCGGAGCCGGTGCGTATGCGCGAGGCGTCCTGGCCGAACGTCACGTCTCTGACGTGGTGCAGGGCCTCAACTGACCAGTGATTCTGGACGAGTTCGGCGAGTTGTGCCGGGCTGGCCTGTTCGGGCGGGAGGCTGGTGATGGCGTGGACGGTCTTCGTTTCGGCCTTGCCGGTCTTGCGGTGGGTGCGGCGGCGCTTGACCTCCATGGCCTGGACGGCGTGCGGGAAGAGCAGGCCGGGACGGACGGTGCAGACCTTCAGACGGCGGACCTCGCGGCGGCCGTGCCCGGCACCGGTGGTGCGGGCCTGCAGGGGAATCTGCTTCCAGGGCAGGCGCTGCAGCTGCTTGCGGAGCTTCTTCTGGTTTCCGTTGACCACCAGGACGTAGTGGCCGCCGGCGGCCATGGCGTGCTCGGCGTGGGCGCGCTGAGTGTGCATCGCATCGGCGGTGACGACGACGCCGCGCAGGTCGATCCGGTCCAGCAGTGGGGCGAGGGCGGGTATGTCGTTGCTCTTCGCGGTGATCTGGTGCTGGGCGATCACGGTCTGGCGGGCGTGGAACGCGGCGGTGAGCAGGTGGACGGCCGTGCCGTCGGTGCGGGATCCGCGCACGGCCGTGCCGGCGACGGCCAGGCCGGCCAGGGTGTCGCCGTCTTCGTCGACCGGGTCGGTGGCGTACCGGGCGAGCCGGGCGCCCACGGCGTCGTCCTGGGCGTCGCCGTTCAGGGCCGGGGAGGCGTCCCGGTGTGGAGGCGTTCGGCGTGCTGGAGGTCAGCCCGAGTTGTTCGCGCAGGCCGTAGTCGGTATCGGCGGCGAAGCGGGCGATGGCGGCCAGGGACGTGGCTCCGCCGAGGACGGCGACCAGGCACAGCGTGAGCAGGGAGCCCAGGCGTCCGCCTCTACCGTGATCAAAGCGCCTCCGGGCGCACCCGAACGGCACTCCCGGCTTCGCGACCAACGGCAACGGGAGGGCCGTTTCCCGATCAAGACATGGTCACCGTTCCCCTCGGCACCCCGGAGATCAACCCACCCGCAACGATCAGCCCATCATGCTCAACCGGAAAGGCACCGTCCTACCCCCGTCATGCTCATCCTGAGCGGCAATCAACAACGACCCCGGCGGCCTGACGGCCGCCGGGGTCGTTTCATCCCGTCCCGTCGACAACCAACACGTCGCCTTCGTGCACCTCTTCAGCGTCGCTCAAACCGGCGAGCTCTCGCGCCGGCCCGGACATCACTTCCCTACCCGTGCTGGGAGCTACGCCAGGGTGTCGGGGGTGCCCTCGGGCTGGGTGTCCGCGAACTCCCACCATGCGAGCGGCAGCCAGTCTCCGTCGACGAAGCCGTCGACGGAGCCTCCACTGCCCCGTATGGCCACCCGGGTCCCTTCCGGATAGGTCGTGCCGGACAGGCCGGATACCGGGACGAGGAGCGTGCCGAGACGTCGCGACAAGGTTCTGAATCCTTCCGGAATGGTGTGGAAAAGAGCTTTGCAGCCTCTAGATGCAAAGAATCTCATCATGCACCAGTCTGGAGTGTGAGCCAGGACACAGAAGACCGGTGAGCTGCAGGGCTGGGGACCTCCTCCCGACGGATGCAGCGGGTCCCTCGGCGCCTCCGTTCCCATCTGTGAGCGAACAGCCACATCCAGTGGAAGGTTTCGACATGAGAGCCGTCGTCTACAAGGGACCGTTCGAAGTCGCGATCGAGCAAGTGGAGGATCCTCGAATCCAGCACCCGAACGACGTGATCGTCCGCGTCACGTCCACCGCTATCTGCGGGTCGGACCTGCACATGTACGAGGGCCGCACGGCCGCCGAGCCGGGGATCGTGTTCGGCCACGAGAACCTCGGCGTCATCGAGGAGGCCGGTGACGGTGTGACGTCGCTCAGCCGCGGAGACCGCGTTGTCATGCCCTTCAACGTGGCCTGCGGCTTCTGCAAGAACTGCACAGCGGGCTTCACCGGCTTCTGCCTGACCGTGAACCCCGGTTTCGCTGGCGGTGCGTACGGCTACGTGGCGATGGGCCCCTTCGTGGGGGGCCAGGCCGAGTACGTACGGGTGCCGTACGCCGACTTCAACTGCCTGAAGCTCCCCGAGGGCACCGAGAAGGAAACCGACTTCGTCCTGCTGGCGGACATCTTCCCGACCGGCTACCACGGCAACGAGCTGGCCGATGTGCGCCCCGGTGACAGCGTCGCCGTGTACGGCGGCGGTCCGGTCGGTCTGATGGCCGCCTACTCGGCGATGCTGCGCGGCGCGAGCAAGGTGTTCGTGGTCGACCGGGTGGCCGAGCGGCTGCAGAAGGCCGAGGAGATCGGCGCTGTACCGATCGACTTCACCCAGGGCAACCCGGTGGAGCAGATCAAGGAGCAGACCGCGGGTGAAGGCACGGACAAGGGCATCGACGCCGTCGGCTACCAGGCCCAGGCGCGTGGCGAGGACCGCGAGGAACCGGCGACCGTACTGAACTCCCTCGTTGAGACGGTCCGGCCGACGGGCGCTCTCGGTGTGCCGGGCCTGTACGTCCCGCGCGACCCCGGCGGACCGGACGAGCAGGCGAAGCAGGGCATGCTGGTGGTCGCCATCGGGCGTCTGTTCGAAAAGGGGCTGCGTGTGGGCACCGGGCAGTGCAACGTCAAGCGCTACAACCGTCATCTGCGTGACATGATCATCGAGGACCGTGCGCAACCCAGCTTCGTCGTTTCGCATGAGCTGCCGCTCGACCAGGCGCCGTCGGCGTACGAAAAGTTCGACAAGCGGACGGAGGGCTACACCAAGGTCGTCCTGCACCCGCACGATTGAGGACGTCTGACACCGCCCTGCTCGGCAGCCGGCTGAGCCGTGGCCTGGACCGGACCAGCCGGTGGATGCCCTCGCCGGCTGCGGCCGGCCGGTTGCCGGCTGCCGGCCTTGGCGGAGACGGCCGACGTCGGCGAGCGCAAGGCCGATCGCTGACCACCACGGCGGGCCGGCCGCGAGGCACCCGCCGGGTGCTGTCACGTTGTCGGGGGCGTGATCGGTTGAGGGCGTGAGGGGCCGGGGCGCCACGAGTTTCCCGGACAGGCGTCTGACGGTCTCTTACGCGACGGATCTTCTCCCACAAGGTCGTCGACGTCTGCCGCAAGGCCGGCGCACGATTCTCCCTCGCGGTCGCGGTCACGAAGAAGATCCGTGAGGCCGTCGCGGGCATCGCCGAGGACGCCTGGACGCCGATCAAGTACACGGCCGCCGTATGGGACGCCGAGGAGGAACGCTGGATCTCCAACGCCGAGATCACCGAGGTCCCATTCACCGCGTTCACCAGCAAGAGGAAAGCGTTCCACGCCACCGCCCGGCTGATCGTGCGCCGGGTCAAGCGCCTGAACCCCAAGAGCGTGCCCGAGGGGCAGGCCGAGCTGTTCGGCGTCTGGCGCCACCACGTGATCTTCACCGACAGCCCGTTCCTCCTGGCCCAGGCCGAACCCTGCACCGCGAACACGCCCAGGTCGAGCAGGTCTTCGCCGACCTGGAAGACTCCGCCCTCGCCCATCTCCCCTCGGGGAAGTTCACCGCGAACGCCGCCTGGCTCACCCTCGCGGCCACCGCCTACGACCTCACCCGGGCCGCCGGCCACCTCGCCTCCGTCTTCCACGCCCGGGCGAGGACTGGCACCATCCGCCGCCACCTGATCAACATCCCCGCCCGGATCGCCACCGGCGCCCGCCGCCTCACCCTCCACCTGCCCGAACACTGGCGCTAGGAAGACGACTTCACCGACCTGTGGATCGCGACCGGCCAACGCATGCTCACCTGAACCACGTATTGCGACTGCCCGCCCACGACCAGGAAGACTCTCGGAGACCCCGCATCAGACGGCCACCCGGCACACCGTGCCGCCCGCACCCCGAACGATCACCCCGAACCCGCCCGAAGGCAGTGATCAGAATTCACGCGGTGGATCGAGGTTGAGACGACTCCGCACCTCATTCTGAAACGATCAGTAAGGCCCGTCCACGGGCTCAAGCCGCATAGACGAAGACTCCACGTTCCCAGGGCATTGCCAGCGGGCAGCTTCACCCTCACCGTCGTGGCCACTGACAAGGCGGGTCTCTGTGGACACCGTCGGACGTGGGCGATGTTGGCGATGTGTGATGGCTGCATACATCGCGTACTTGAGGGTGGTGGTGGAGATCTCTGTGACACAGATCGACCTGGACGATGAGGCACTGGCCGAGGCGATGCGCCTCATGGGCTCCACTACGAAGGAGGACACGGTCAACGCGGCCCTCCGGGACTACGCATGGCGCTGGGTGGACACCGCGCAGTACAAGCTCACGCAGCGGGGCCAGCACCGCACCGCGGGGGTCATCGATCTCCTGGTGTGTGCCACGGCAGTACACCACGGTCACGCGGTGCTCCATGTGGATAACGACGTCACTACTGTGGCGGCGGTCCTAAAGGAATTGCAGCAGCAGGACGCACGCGCCTGACGACGGCGACCTGCGGCAGAGCCCCACCGGCTACCAATAGTGCGAGACCGTCTCCTGCTGACGATGTTGTTCGTCTCCAGGGAGGGGAGTCGTCGTGTCGTCCGCGCCGCCGTCGTACAAGAACCACCGGTATCCGGCGGAGGCCATCGCTCACTGCCTGTGGCTGTGCTTCCGCTTCCCGCTCAGCTACCGCGAGGTCGAAGAACTGATGCTCGAACGCGGGGCGTCGGGCAGGTCGGGTACGGCTTCCGCTGGCTCACGAAAGGGGGCACTGTCAACTTTGACAGAGCCCCAGATGATCAAGAAGGAATGTTCCGGTCGAGGCCTGCCTGTAGCGCGCGCCACTCCGGCCCTTCGTTCGTGTATTCAAAGGCGCAGGTCGCAAATCTCCTTCTTGATCATCTGGCAGGCAGTCAAAGTTGACCATGCCAACCAGCCTGTGTTGTCCGCCGGTTGCCGCGCATTGCCCGGCATACGGCCCAGGCGGTGCACTGCGTTCGCCCGCTCGGTCAGGGCGGGCGCGAGGCCCGCGTGGGGCGGTCCTGGCCGTCGCCCGTTCCGCCTTCCCGTATCCCCGGCAGGCCGCCCGCATGATCCGTCGCCGCACCGCTGTGGCAGGGGGCATGCGTGCCCGCGAGAGGCGTCCAGGTGATCACCGGGGTGGCCTGTGGGCAGTGCCGTGCCGGCGGCATCGCCAACCGCGCCGGACGCGGCCCCGGGGACAGGACGGCGCTGTGCAACGCCGTCCTCAGCCACCACTGCTCCGGCGGCGCAGTGGTGGCACATGGCCACTGCCGTGCGCGACCTGTGCTGCGGGCTCGTTACCGGACCGTGCGGCCTCCTCGGCATCCCCGGGCCGGCCGGCACCTGCGTCAGCCGCCGCCGGCGGCAAGCTGGCCCTGGCTCACTGTTGCACCAGGCCGGCCGGGCGGTGGGGCGCCCGTCCGGCGTGGTGTGGGCGGGGTGTTATTCGGTGATCTTCAGGAGTTTGTTGGGTGTGCCTGCTCCGGGGTTGGTGATCTTGTCGGGGGTGGCGCCGTTGGTCAGGGCGGTGGCGACGTCTGCCGGGGTGGCGTCTTGGTGGCCGGCGAGGTAGACCGCGGCGGCGCCGGTGACGTGGGGGGCGGCCATGGAGGTGCCGGACAGGACCTTGGTGCCTTCGTCGCTGTCGTTCCAGGCGGAGGTGATGTCCGAGCCGGGCGCGTAGAGGTCCACGATCTCGCCGAAGTTGGAGAAGTCGGACTGGGTGTCGTCCTTGGTGGAGGAGGCGATGGTGAGGGCCTCCTGGACGCGGGCGGGGGAGCCCTGGCCGGCGTCGGTGGAGGCGTTGCCGGCGGCGACGGCGAAGGTGATGCCGGCGGTGATCGCCTTGCGGACGGCTTCGTCGAGGGCTTCGTCGGCGGGGCCCCCGAGGCTCATGTTGGCGACGGAGGGGCCCTGGTGGTGCTGGGTGACCCAGTCGATGCCGGCGACGACTTGTTCGGTGGTGCCGGAGCCGTTGTCGTTGAGGACGCGGACGGCGACGATCTTCGCCTTCTTGGCGATGCCGTGGGCGGCGCCGGCTATGGTGCCGGCGACGTGGGTGCCGTGGCCGTGGCCGTCGTCGGCGCTGTCGTCGTTGTCGATCGCGTCGAAGCCGTGTGCGGCGCGGCCTTCGAAGTCCTTGTGCGTGATGCGGACGCCGGTGTCGATCACGTAGGCGGTGACGCCCTCGCCGGCGGAGTCGGGGTAGGTGTATTTGCTGTCTCCGGCGGTGTCGGCCTGGTCGACGCGGTCCAGGCCCCAGGACGGCGGGTTCTGCTGCTCCGCGTTGATGGTGAACCTCTTGTTCTGCACGACCTTGGCGACGGCCGGGTCGGCGGCCAGGCGCCTGGCCTCGGTCTGCGACAGGCCGCCGGCCGAGAAGCCGTTGATGGCGGAGCGGTAGGTGCGCTTGAGCGTGCCGCCGTACTGGGTGGCCAGCTCCTGCTGGTCGGCCTTCTCGTCGAGCATGACGATGTAGCTGCCGGCGATGGCGCCGTCGGCGTTCGCTCCGTAGACCGTGCCCTGTGCCGGCGCCGCGGCGCCGGCAAAGGACGGGTACAGCAGGGTGCCGCCTGCGACCGCGGCGGCGGCGGTGAGGGTGGCGGTCAGTCTGATCCGGTTCGGGCGCTTGTGAGTTGCCATGAAGAGGGGTCTCCTCGCCAAGTTTTGTGGGGGGTTGAGCCATCAGCCGTAAAATCTGCGGTGATCTACGGCGGAGGCCGTAACTCATTGATGCGCACCGGCCCTGGAATTCATGTGCCCGGGCCCTGGCCGACGGGGGGTCAACGCGGGAACCGGACAGAACCCGGCCCGCCGCCGCGCCGCCGCCGCTCCTTCACAGATGAGAGTCTCTGGCGGAGAACACGTGAACCTTTGCCGAGTTGCGGTGTCGGACCCGACGGTCCGGGTACATAGGCGCGCTCGGCGCCCGCAGGCGTCAGCGTCCTGCGGGACTCAGGCGCCCGGCGGGGACACACCGCGAAGTGAAGCTGCTCGCCGGTATGCGAATCGGCTGGATTGGTCTGGGTGTTGGGTTTCCGCTTTGCTCAACTCTCCCTGATTTATACCCTCACAGGGGATGTGTCACCCGATGGGAGGGTGCGGGCCCGGATCTGCCGTCACATGCGTGGGAGGGCGTTGATGCCCCTATGGGTGTCAAGCGACGGCTCCGGCGGTGTCGGTGCTATTGGCTGAGGTGTTGCCTGGGACGATTGGGTCGGTAGATCTCTCGTGCGACGTAGCGTTTGATGCAGCGGATGATCTCTCGGCGTGTTTTGCCCTTGGTGAGAGGTCGCTGTGGGTAGTCCTGGGTGCGGCTGTCCCAGCGGAGACGGCTGAGTGTGATGCGGTAGAGGGCTGCGTTGGCCTGGCGGTCGCCTGTGCGGTTGAGTCGGCGTCTTTGGGTCTTGCCGGAGGACTGCTCGACCGGATTGGTGCCGCACAGGGCGGACGAGGCTTCGCTGGTGAGGCGATCGGGGTTGTCCCCGGCCGCGATCAGCGGGGCGGCGGCGCTGTCGGGGCCGCGCCGTACGCGTCGAGCAGACCGGGAGCACAGGCTTTCACCGTCTCGGCTATGCGCTTGTTGAGGTCGTCGATCTCTTCGGCCAGGTGCTGGATGCGGCGGGCGAGGAGCTTGAGGGTGTGGCGGGCTGCCGCGGCCGGCCCTGTGGTGGTCAGGTCGTCCAGTTCGGCGCATCGCTTGACCAGGTGAGGGTTGGTCAGGCCGGCCGGCGCCTCGCGCAGGGCGGGGTCGGCCGAGACCAGGACGCTCTTGAGCTGGTTGATGGCCTGGGTCTTGGACTTGACCGCTGATGCCTTGGCCAGTTTGAACAGTCGCAGTATCTCTGCCGGTCCGTCGCTCGTCTTCGCGGTCGCGGTGGCGCGTGCGGACAGCATGGCACGGGCGGCGGCCTCTGCATCGACGGCGTCGGTCTTGCCGTGGCGGCGCCGGGCGGCCTTGTCGGGCTGGTTGACCTCGGTCACCTCGATGCCTTCGGCACTCAGGTGACGGGTCGGTGCGGCTCCGTAGGAGCCGGTGCACTCAACGCCTGCCCGGCGCAGTATGCCCAACGGGCGGGCCCAGGCGACGAGCTGGCGGTAGCCGTCGGTGGTCGCCGGGAAGCTGCGGCCGTCCAGGGTCGCGCCGAGCACGGTGACCACGGCTGCCGCGTGGACGTCCTTGTGGGTGTCGACGCTGGGCAGGACGTCCTCCGCGGCGTCGGCCGGGGTGTGACATGGTGCACTGGGGTGCGTGATGCTGGGCAAGGTCGCCTGTCTCCTGATCGCCTCGGGAATCGGTGGCCGGCCGCCGGGGCGGGGAGGTCAAGACTGTGACGGTGCCTGTCGCGAAGGCCCCTAATCCGTGGTGAAGGTCGTTCCAAAGGACCGCAGTTGGGCCTCTGGGATGTCTGGCGTGACGGACGCCTGTAAGGCCCCTGGCTGACGAGGCCTCCCGATAGAGCGGCGCCGTCACGGTGGTGGGTTTCACGGGGCATGCGGACGCCGGGCAGACGCCTGAGAATCTCCCGGCCGGGAGGCCTCACGAGAGAGCGGCGCGGTTCCGGCGTCTTCACGTCCCGTGAAACCCACCAGCGCATGCCGTCCGTTGTCGTCGTGGCGCGAGCCCGCCGCAGGGCGACCTCTTGTCCACCTCCTCGAGCCGCGAGCTCTGGCGCAGACAGAGGCCCCTGGGGTGCGCTGGTGTAGCGAACGGCTACCGAGATGGCGGACCGATCGAGTCCTGGGATTAGGACGCCGCGTGACCCGCATGAGCTCGTGAACTGGGAAAACAAGTCGAGGATGGGAGAACGTGTGACTGTGTTCTGCGGGATCGACTGGGCAGAGAGGCATCACGACGTCGTGCTGGTCGACGAGGCCGGCGAACTACTGGCCAAGCGGCGGATCAGCGATGACGCGGCCGGCTACCGGATGCTGCTGGAGCTTTTGGCCGAACACGGTGACAGCCCTGAGTCGCCGATACCGGTGGCCATCGAGACCAGTCGTGGCCTGCTCGTAGCAGTCCTGCGGACCGGCAGCCGCAAGGTCTTCGCGATCAACCCTCTCGCCGCCTCCCGCTACCGCGACCGCCACGGTGTGTCCCGCAAGAAGTCAGACCCGGGCGATGCTCTCGTGCTGGCGAACATCCTGCGCACCGACATGGCTGTTCACCGGCCGCTGCCAGCGGACTCCGACCAGGTCCAGGCAATCGCGGTGCTGGCTCGGGCTCAGCAGGACGCGGTCTGGAACCGCCAGCAGATCGGCAACCAGATCCGCTCCCTGCTGCGCGAGTACTACCCCGCTGCTCTGGAAGCCTTCCTGGCCAAGCAGGGCGGACTGGCCCGCGAGGAAGCCCGCATCATCCTTGCCAAGGCGCCAACACCGGCGGAAGGCTCGCGGCTGTCTCTGAGCCAGCTGCGCTCCGCCCTCAAACGCGCCGGCCGCGTCCGCGGCCTTGAGGAAGAAGCTGCCCGTCTGCGTGGTGTCTTGCGGGCCGAGTACGCCCACCAGCCCGCGGCTGTCGAGAACGCCTTCGGCAGGCAACTTCTCGCTCTGCTGAAGCAGTTCGAGGCAGCCTGCCAGGCCAGTGACGACCTTGCCGAAGCAGTTGATGCCAACTTTCACAAGCATCCCGATGCCGAAATACTCCTGAGCTTCCCAGGGCTCGGTGTCCAGCTCGCCGCACGTGTTCTCGCCGAGACCGGCGACGACCGCAACCGCTTCTGCGACGCCCGCGGACTGAAGGCATACGCCGGATCCGCACCGATCACCCGCGCCTCCGGCAAGAAACACCACGTGGGACGCCGCATGGTCAAGAACAACCGACTCCACCACGCCGGCTATCTGAGGGCTTTCTCCTCCCTGCGCTCATCTCCTGGAGCTCAGGCCCACTACCGTCACCGACGCGACGTCGGCGACTGGCATGCACAAGCTCAGCGACACCTGTTCAATCGCCTGCTCGGACAGCTGTTCCACTGCCTCCAAAAGCGAGTGCTCTTCGACGAGGAACGTGCCTTCAACTTTCCAGTGCCCTCGTCAACGGCAGCTGCCGCTTGACTTCTTCAGATCCCGAGATGTCTATCGGGACACGTCCCCTGCCCGGCGGCAGCAGGTACCACTCCGAGCACGCGGCCGACAGATCAACACCAAGGCACAAGGCCAGTCACGTTGCGGGTCAGGCCACCGCCCGAAGCGGCACCCCACCATCCCGGCGCGTCCGGTGGTGTGCATGGACGAGAAGCCCTACCAGCTCCTCACCCATGTCCGCGACCCCCTCCCGGCCCGGCCCGGCCGCGACGCGTGCCAGGACAGCGAGTACATCCGCTGCGGCACCTGCTCCGTCTTCGTATGGACCGAACCCCTGCGCGGATGGCGTCGAGTTCAGGCACTGACCCGGCGGACCCGGATCGACTGGGCCCGCCAGGTCAAGCAGCTACTGACGGTGGACCACCCCGACGCCGCGACCGTGGTGCTGGTGATGGACAACCTCAACACCCACACCATCGCCTCCCTGTACGAGGCATTCGAACCACAAGAGGCCTTCGCCCCGGCCCAGCGCCTCGAGATCCACCACACACCCAAACACGGCTCCTGGCTCAACTTCGCCGAGATCGAACTCTCCGCGCTGACCCGGCAATGCCTCGACCGCCGGATCGGCGACCTCGACACACTCAACACCGAACTCTCGGCCTGGCAGAACGCCACCAACACCGACCAACGCCAAGTGGACTGGCAGTTCACCACCCATGACGCACGCATCAAACTGCGCCACCTTTATCCCAAGAATTAGCCACGACAGTCTACTAGTGCCCCATGTGGCCAGCATCAACGACCACGGGACCTCTGATCCGCAGGTAGAACCCCGTTCCACAGGCCCGCGTCGGTACTCGGCGGAGTGCAAAGCAAGAATCCTGGTCGAGTACGAGCCGCTCGACCGGCAGGGCAAGGGAGCCCTGCTCCGCCGGGAGGGCCTGTACTCGTCACTGATCACAACCTGGCGCCAGCAGCGCGACCGCGGGGCGAAGACGGCGCTCGCCGCGCCGGCAGGGAGGCCGAAGGCCGACCCACGGGACAAGGAGATCGCACGGCTGTGGGCTGGTGGGAGTTCTCGGCCCGGCTGTTCAAGCCCTTGCGCGAGCGGTGCCCGACCGAGGGCATCACCTCCCGGTGCGCAGCCCCGTAGGAGCGGAGCTTGTCGGTGACGATCACCCGGGGCACCTGCCCGGTGGTGGTGAGGAGCCGGCGGAAGAACCTGCTGGCAGCGGCTGGTTCTGGACGAGGATGTCGAGGACGTTTCCGTCGGTGTCAACAGCCCGCCACAGGCACTTCTGCACGCCGTTGATCTTGATGAAGACCTCGTCCACGCCGCGCCTCCATCCGGGCTATCGGCTCTCGCGCCTCCCACACCTCACACCCCACAGCCTCCAGCCTATACAAAAACGCCACACCACCCACCAATGGACGAATGGGAAACACCACATGCGATACGCGCGCACCGCACTCGCCGCCGCCGCCACCGCATTCCTGGCCCTCACCACCCTCAACGGCACCGCACACGCCAACGACGACCACGGCAACGGTGACACCAACACGAACTGCACCATCAAGAACACCGGCGACCACAACACCGGCGCCTGCGGCAACATCAGTTACGGCGACAACGCCATCACCGGCAACGGACGTGGGGCAGGTTCTGCGCCCGCGCCTCTTGTTATGCATCCGTTCTTCGTAAACGGCAGCCTCTCCGCCCAGACGGTTTTGACTTTGCAGAGCGCGTCTGGTTGCACCGTCGCTCCACCTAACGGCTCGCCACTCACCCAGGAGCACGCATTCGTTGTCACCTTCAACTTCGCGAGTGACACCAACTGCCAAGCTCAGTACTCCGTCAACGACGCGCCATCTGGGGAAAATCTGGGCGTACTCACTGTAAATATGCAGGTGGGCGAAACGTTCGGGGTTGACATCATCACCTGCAGTTCCACCACCGCTAGAGTTTCCTGCACTGGAGGCGGAACCTTTCGGAACGCCATCACAGTGAGTGACTAGTGGCTCTGGGTCTGTCCAGCCAACAGCTCTGCCAAGATTTTCGTAGGCATTGATCGGGGCTGCGTGCGCTCGTGACGGATCGTCAATCTGGTTGCAGGCTGGGGGTGTGTATGAGGTCGAGTTGGAGAAACCCCAGCCGGATGACCTCAATCGTCAAAGCCATCCTCACCCTCGAAACTCACCGCTGAACAAGCTCAGTGAACCTCTTTCATCCTGAATAGTCGCAGGTCAGCAGCGTGTGGATGGCTTGGACGGTGCGGCTGACGCGGCGGGTGGAACAGCGCGCCTGGCGGAGGATCCGCCAATGCTTGAGTTGGGCGAAGGCCCGTTCGCCGGGTGCTCGGAGACGGGCGTGATCACGGTTGAACTGTTGGTAGTGCGGTGGTTGTTCGCGGTGGTGGTAGTACGGGGTGCGGACGGTGGCGCCGGCGCCTTGGTAGGCGCCGTCCGCGAGCACAAGGATTTGTCGGGTGAGGCAGGCCTGGACGATGCCGTGGGCACGGGCCGCGGTCAGATCGTGCGTCCTGGCAGCGCGCGGGAGAACCACAGCGGTGCGCCATCACCACGTGCGATGACCTGTACGTTCATGCCGTGCTTGCGGTGCTTTTGTGAGTCGTACGGCTCGTCCGCTTTGACGCGGTCGGTCGGGATCAGGGTGCCATCGGCGAGGACGAAATCGCCCTCGCCGAGCCCGACCAGGGCTTCGCGCAGACCCGGCGCCCAGGCTGCCAGGACGTCCAAGGTTTCGTCCACGTACCGCCAGGCCGTTGTCTCCGAGACTCCAAACCTGGCTCCGACCTGCGCATACGTCTCGTTCTTGCGTAGGTGGGCGAGTGCAAGAAGGGCCTGCTTGAAGCAACCCAGTTTGCGCCAGGGCGAGTTGATCTCCTGGCGGTGTTCATAAAGCAGCCAGGCGACATGCTCGACGAGTTCGTGCGGGACATCGAGCGTGGCAGAATACGGAACCAACGAAGCCTCCGTCGGCGGCGTGATGCGTGAGAACACCACATCAACGACGGAGGCTTCGTCATGTTCCGATCAGCATCTCTGACCCGCGGTTTCACCCTTCAAGGACCAGGATGAAAGGGGTTCACTGAGCCGTTTTCATCCTGTCTCTGGGGGGGTGAACTGGCAGGTCAGTGGGGGTGGGTAACGAGACGAGGCCCCTGGTCGTTGCGGTGGTGTTCTCTACGCACCACGCATCGCCCGAGGAGCCTCGCTTGGTCCCGTATCGTGCCATGGTCGACGTACCGCATGAGTTGGTTGAGCACGTTTCCTGGCTCATCTACGCACGAAGGTGTGAACGCCGTACGAGGTGGCCGAAGCTGGGCTGCTTCAAGCGGGCCTTGCTCGCCCTGGTGCACCTGCGTAAGAACGAGACGATAACCGCGCCGGCGGCAGGCTTCGGTGTCTCGGCAGCCACTGCGTGGCGCTACGTCGACGAGACCCTGGACGTCCTTGCGGCCTGGGCGCCGGGCCTGCAGGAAGCCCTGGCCGGGCTGGGCGAGGGCGACTTCGTCATCGTCGACGGCACCTTGATCGCCACCGACCGCGTCCACGCGGACGAGCCGTACTACTCCCAAAAGCACAAGCAGCACGGCATGAACGTCCAGGTGATCGCACGTCCCGACGGCACACCGCTCTGGTTCTCCCGGGCCACGCCAGGACGCACCCACGACCTGACCGCCGCCCGTGCTCACGGCATCATCCAAGCCTGCCTCACGAGACAGATCCTGATCCTGGCGGACCGCGCCCACCAGGGCGCCGGCGCCACCGTCCGCACCCCATACAAGAACCACCGCGAACAACCCGCGCGCTACCAGGAGTTCAACCGCGATCACGCCCGGCTGAGGGCGCCGGGCGAACGCGCCTTCGCACAGCTGAAGTCCTGGCGACTGCTCCGGCGGGCCAGATGCTCCACCCGCCGCATCGGCACCATCGTCCAAGCCGTCCACACGCTGATGACCTGCAGCTATTCAGGATGAAAACGGCTCAGTGAGCCGACGCATGGATCGGGAAATGTTGGTGATGTATTCTTCTATATACATCATCAACATTCTAGGGGTGCTGTATGTCTGTGACCCAGATCGACATCGATGACGATGCCTTGGAGCGGGCCATGGCTCTGGCTAACGTCCGGACCAAGAAAGAGGCCGTCAACCTCGCTCTTGTCTTCTACGCCGAGCGACAGGAGCGTGCGGCGCGCATCCGCCGTCACTTCGAGCGTGCGCGTGAGTGGGGAGCCGTCGAGGACGCCGAGCATCTGCACCGAGCGGAGAAGCAGAGCCGGTGATCTACCTGCTTGACACCTCCGGCCTCGTCAGACTGCTCCGCGATCCGAGACTGCAGTCGGCCTGGTACGACGCGATCGATGCCGGGGCCATCGCATCCTGCTACGTGCAACGCGCCGAGTTTCTGTACAGCGCCCGAGACGGTCGCGAGTACGACGAGATCGCGGAGATGTTCTCCGACCTCTACCTCGATGTCGCGGTTCCGAAGAACGCGGGGCGTTGGATCAGTGCGGTCCAATACCGAATGGCCCGGGCCGGGGAGCATCGCAGCGCCTCGGCAGTGGATCTCGTCATCGCCGCTACCGCCGCCCACCACGGCCTGGCTGTCCTCCACGACGACGCCGACTACGGCACAGTCGCCCGGCACGCGTCCGACCTGGCGGAGCACAACATCCACAACGTCGTCTGAAAGGTCGTTTTCTCCCGTTGTTTCATCCCGGAATCTGCTGTTTGGTCTGCGGTGTCGGGTCGCGCCGGGAGATGACGTTCCCGCTGGTGGGACGGCGGGCCATGAGGTCGGTCATGGCGATGTGGATCATGGCTTCGGAGCGGACGGACAGGGTCTCGTACTATTCCGCGCTTCGAGTTATCCCGAGCTGACACCGACCGTGCAGGTCAGCGGAGTTGCGAGGTGCTGGTGCTCGGCATAACGGGCGCGGTCAGAGGCTGTCGAGGAAGGCGAGGACGGGGTCGGGGGCGGTGTAGCGGCCCGGCTTGCTGTCGGGTGGTGTGGTGCGGGCGAGGGCTCGTTCCTTGAGCGTCATGTCGGCGTGGAGGTAGATCATCGAGGTTTCCTGCGACTCGTGGCCGAGCCAGAGGGCGATCACGGAGGTGTCGGCCCCTGCGTGCAGCAGGGACATCGCCGCGGTGTGCCGAAGGGTGTGGGGCGTGACGTTCTTGGTGCGGAGAGACGCGCAGGCCACGGACGCGGCGGCGGTGTGCTTGGCGACGAGGCGGGCGACGGCATCCGGGCTGAGCCGGCCACCGCGGTGGGTGCAGAACAGCGGGTCGGTGGGGTCTCCGCCGCGTTCGGCGAGCCAGCCGCGCAGGACGGTGACCGTGTGGCGAGTGAGCGGGGTGGCGCGGTCCTTGCGGCCCTTGCCGTGGCAAAGGACGCGCGGGCCGCGTCCCAGGTAGATGTCCTGGAGTTGGACGCCGGTGAGTTCGCAAACGCGCAGACCGGTCTGGACGGCCAGGTGCAAAGGGTGTGGTCGCGGCGCCCCCACCAGGTGCTGAGGTCGGGTGCGGCCGGCAGGGCCTCGATCTCGTCCCGGGTGAGGTAGCAGACGTCGCGTCGCTCGGTGCGTTTGGAGGGGATGGCCAGCACCTGCTGGATCAGGGCGGAGTACTCAGGGGACCGGAAGGCCGCGTATCGGAACAGCGAGTGGATCGCGGCCGGTCGCGCGTTGCGGGTGGTGGTGCCGTTGCCCCGCGTGTTCTCCAGGTGTGTGAGGAACGCGCCGATCAGGGCGGCGTCGAGGTCGGCGAGGTCGAGGTCGGTGGGCTGTTTGCCGGTCTGCTGGCTCGCATAGCGAAACAGCAGACGGATGGTGTCGCGGTAGGCGACGACGGTGTGGCCGCTTGCCTGGCGCTGGTGGGCGAGCCGGTCGGTGAAGAAGCCCTGGACGAGGGGTGCCGGTGAGCTCATGGGAGATCTCCGAGGAAGGCGTCGAGCCGGCCTGCGGCCAGGGCGAGCAGTTCGGGGGCCGCCTGGAGATACCAGTAGGTCGAGACCGGATCGACATGGCCCAAGTAGGTGGACAGCAGTGGAAGTTGTGCCTGGACGTCCGTGCCGGTGCGGTACCAGTTGAGCATTGTGGCGATGCAGAAGGTGTGCCGCAGGTCGTGGATGCGGGGCTTCCGGCCGCCCGCCGCTGGACGGATGCCGGCAGCGTCGCGGAGCCGGGCGAAGGTCTCGGGGACGTGATGGGCGTCCAGGCGATCCCCGCGGGTGTTGACGAAGAACGCCGGGGTCGACACCACGGGCTGGAGCAGGTCGCGCCGCTGGTCGTGGACGTGCAGCGCCTGCATCGTGCTGGGGTGCACGGGGACCTCGCGGGCCTTGCCGAGTTTCCCCGCCCGGATAGTGAGCACCCCGGCGTCCCAGTCGACGTCGGAGCGGTCGAGTCCGCAGGCTTCACCGACGCGCATGCCAGTGGCGGCCAGCAGACCGATCAGGGTGGCGTAGTTGAGCGCCCGCAGCGGATGGCGGAGCCCGGTGGCGGCCGCCATCAGTGCGACGATCTCGTCCGGGGCGAACAGGTGCGGGGCGATGCGGCGATAGCGCAGGGGCATCAGATCCGGGTGCGGAATCTCGGTGGCCGGGTCGAGGGCCTGCAGATGCCGGGCGAAGATCCGTGCCACGGTGAGTCGCTTGTTCCAGGAAGCCGGGTTCACGCCGGGCGCGGTCCGCGTAGCCCAGGCCACCGCCAGGTCGGTGGTGATGGTGATGGCGCCGACGCCTTCGAGGTAGCTGATGAAGTCCATCAGCATCCTGCCGTGGCCCTCCAGCGTGAACCCCAGGTTCCGCCGCATGGTCAGGTAGTCCCCCGCGTGCTCGCGCAGACTGGTCATGACGCCTCCCCGGGCCAGGGCCGGGCCAATTCCCGCAGCCGTACTCGGTCGACCTTGGCGTAGATCGCCGTGGACAACTGGGACCGGTGCCGCAGGACTTGGCCGACTTCGGGCAGGGGTGCTCCGGCGGCCAGCAAGTCACTGGCCACCGTGTGCCGCAGCCGATGGGCGCCCAGCCGCGGCAGGCCGGTCCGCTTGCAGCCACGGGCGACGAGGGCACGGATGCCGCTGGCGGTGACGGACTGGCGAGGGGCACGCCCGGAGAGAAACAGGCGGCTGGTGGAAGAGTCGGAGGGACGGCCGTGCATCAGGTAGTCAGCCAGGGCCTCGCCGACGTCGGCCGGCAGCGGGAGGCGGTCGGTGAGCCCGCCCTTGCCGCGGATGGTCAGTTCACCGGACCGCCAGTCGACATCGTTGATCTCGATCGCGGCGGCCTCGCAGGCACGCAGCCCGAGCCGCGACAGGACGGTCAGGACCGCGAAGTCGCGCCGCCCGGCAGGGGTGCTCCGGTCGCATCCGGACAAAAGCGTGTTCACCTCGTCGGCTGTCAGGCGGCCCGGCAACGTGGCGAGTCTCCGGTTCGCCACCGTGGGCACCGCCCCCGCCAGCGGCCTGCTGATGCGGCCCGTGACGAACAAGAACCGCAGCAGTGACCGCAGACCGGTCACCATCTTCTTGGCATCGGCGGTGCTGCGGCACGCAGCCCCCTCCAGGACGAACCGGGTGACGTGCTCGGCGGTCAGACCGGCCAGGCCCTGCGCCAGCGGCAACGGCACCGTGGACAAGAACGCCCGTACCGGCGGCAGATAGCGGCGGACCGAAACCTCAACCACCCCACGCTCGTCCCGCAGGTACTGCCGGTACTCGCTCAGCAACACCCCCACCTCGCTGTCGTCGACGGGCACCAGGGCCTCCGGCACTGCCCCGACCGAGCGCAGATGGGCGAGGAGAGGAACGAGAGCACGCGAGCTCGTTCGCTTCCGGTAGTCCCGCCGACGAACGGCGAGGAACTCCGCGATCACCGGCCCTGCCAAGGCTTCCGGCTCCACGCCCCGGGCACCCATCCACCGGCTCAAGTGGGCCGTGAGTTGCATCAGCTCACAGGAAGACTTGGGGGTGTAGCCCTGGTGCAGCACCGCGGCACACAAGCCGACCGCGTACGGAGCCAGCGGCCCCGTCACCACTACTCGCGACGGATCACGCTCATACATGACCGCCCTCCAGACTGGGCTCCCAACCAGTCAGGCAGTCCAAGCCGCAGAACGCGACCCCTGCATTATTCCGACCGCCCCGTACCCGTTCACCGCCTCAGCCTGCGCGGTTCGTGTCAGGTCGGGATAACGCGAAGCGCGGAATAGTACGAATTACTCCGAGCTCGGAGTAATTCGTAGTCGCGGGCCAGTCTGCGGTGGAGCATGAGCCAGCCGTAGGTCCGCTCTATCGCCCAAGCACACTGAGTCTTTGCCAGTAACGGATCATGACGTTGCGTGATTGATCAGATGGTGCGGTCGTACTCGAGCTGGAGCAGGACGAGGGCTGCGGCGGCGATCTTCGTGATGCGGCTGGGGTCGAGGCTGATCCGGCGCAGGGCTTTGAAGGTCGTCTTGAGCAGGGAGCTGGCGCGCTCGCAGACGCCGTGGATGCCGCGGATGACCTTGTTGTACGTCTGCTGGGCCTCGGTCAGCTCGCTTCCGGCGGGCTTCTTGTACGGGTGTCGGAAGCCGTCGCCGGCGTTCTCGTGGCCGAGGTCGGCCAGGGTCGGCATGTCCAGCTCGGCGGCGATCCGGTTGAGGGCGTCAAGCAGACCGTGGTGGCGGGCGCAGGTGGTGTCGTGTTCGCGGCCCGGGCGGGCCGGTGAGACCCGGATCGGCCGGCCGTCCGGGGTTGAGATGACCTGCACGTTCCCGCCATGGTGCTGATGTTTTCCGGACCACCAGAGGTCCGCGCCGTTGGGGCCGGGAGCGGCGACGCGATCCGTGCGGACGACGGTGCCGTCGAGGTTCAGATGTGTCAGCCCGGCGGCCTTCGCGCGTTCCAGCGCAGTCGCCAGGTCCGGTGCCCCGGCCGCCGGAACGGTCAGTCCTTCATGGAGGTAACGGTAGGCGGTGGAGGTCGACAGGCCGTTGTCGCGGGCGAGTTGGGAAACGCGGGCGTTGTCGATGAACCAGCGCAGGACGAGCACTGCCTGCCGGAAGCAGCCCGGCGCACGCCTGCCCCTGCGGGTTCTGGCCGCGATGCGGTGGTCGCGAAGCAGCCGAGCCAGGTGCTCGGCGGTGGACCGCTCCACGTCGAGCACCGCGGTGTAACTGGTCGACACGTGAGGGCTACTAGCTGCTGTGGAGTCCATCAGCGAATCTCGGCCTTCGTCAGGTTCTCTTGATCGTTGGGGTTGCTGGTGTCGGGTTGTCAGCGGGGGCAGGTACGGTTCTTGGGGTGATCACGACGCATGCCTACCGGTTTGCGCTGGACCCGACGCCGCGTCAGGCCGGTGCGATGTCCGGCATGCCGGCGCGGCTCGTGTCGCCTACAGCTGGGGTCTGGCCGTGGTGAAGGCGGTCCCGGCGTGAGGCGGAACGCTCCTACGGCATTGCCGAGGCGGAGTTGACGCCTATGGTGTCGTGGTCGATGTACTGGCTGCGCAAGGCGTGGAACCAGGCAAAGGACGCCGTTGCCCCCTGGTGGGCGGTGTGCTCGAAGGAGGCGTACGCCACCGGTCTTGACCGGCTCGCGTCTGCGTTGAAGAACTGGGCCGCGCGGATCAAGTCCGCGACCGTCGGGCAGGAGGCCGAACGCTGGTTCGTCTCCTTCATCGTGGAAGTCCAGCGCGTGGAGCGTCCGCCCACCCGGCCGGATGCGGTGATCGGCGTCGATCTCGGGGTGAAGACCCTCGCGGTGTTCTCCGACGGGCGCCCGGCCACCGAGAACCCGAAGCACCTGGCCGAAGCACAGCGGAAGCTGGGCCGCCTGTCCCGTACGGTCTCCCGCCGCCGAGGGCCCGACCGGCGCACCGGACAGCAGCCCTCGAACCGGTGGAAGCGCGCCGACGCCCAGCGCAACCGCGTGCACCACCGCGTCACCGCGCTGCGCCGGGACGGCATACACAAGCTCACCACCTCCCTGGCTGGGGAGTACGGCACCGTGGTGGTGGAAGACCTCAACGTCGCCGGCATGGTGAAGAACCGGAAGCCGGCCCGCTCGATCGCGGATACCGGGTTCGGTGAGATCCGCCGGCAACTCGCCTACAAGACCGCCTGGAACAGCGGACGGCTCGAAGTCGCCGACCGCTGGTTCCCCAGCTCGAAAACGTGCAGTGCCTGCGGCAACGTGAAACCCAAGCTGCCGCTGCGGGTACGCACCTACATCTGCGAAGACTGCGGATTGGTCCTGGACCGGGATGAGAATGCCGCACTCAACCTCGCCGCACTCGTGAAGCGGCACGTCGCCGGGAGTGGCCCGGAGACAGTAAACGGACGTGGAGCCGACCGTAAGACCCCGCCTGGCCGGGCAGGTGGCCATGAAGCGTCTGCCCCGCACCGGCGACCCCTGCCCGGGTAAGACGGGGACCTTCGTCCAGTAATGGGCGAATCACTGCGATTCACTGAGAATCCAGCGAACGGTGGCGTAACTAGCTAGCGACGCCGAGGCCGCCGGGTGGGCCACCACGATGGTGGCCGGGGCGGAAAGGCCAGTCCGGACATGCCCCGGGCCCTGGGGGAGAAGAGATCCCCGGGGCCCGTTGTATGGAGTCGTGCGATTCAACGACGGTGCGGTGTTCGCGTCACGCGGTTGCTGGCTGCGGCACTTCCAGGGCGTCTGCCACTTGCGCGCCATTGCGGCCATCTGTGGTGGGAGCGCTGAAACCGCAGCCCGCCACCTACCGCAGGCCTGCTCAACGAACAAGCGCGGACGGCGAATACGGATGCGTCACAGACCTTCTTGGATCAGGAGCGCTCTGGTCATCCCTGCTGCTTCGTGCGGGCGGTTGAGGCTTGCCGAGTGTCCGCGCCGGAGCTGACGCGCCGCTGGGTCTCCTGGGGGCCGTGCCAGTCCAGGCACATGGCGGTGACATCGTCTTCGAGCCGGCCGCCGGCAGCGTCCCGGACTGCGGATGTCAGGGCCATTGCGGTCTCCCGCGGGTGCAGGCCCCGGGTCCGCTCCAGCAGGGCGGGCAGGTCGACCTTCTCTCCGTGGCGCTCGAGCATGCCGTCGGTGAACATGAGCAGACGGTCACCGGGGCGCAGATCGAGGTCCTGAACGCGGTAGGGGTGGGGTGTGAGCTCGGACAGTCCGAACGGATGGTCCACCTTGCAGGGGATCACCTCCACAGTTCCCTCGCGCATGCGTAGTGGCCAGGGGTGGCCGGCGTTGACGAGCTGGGCGTGTCCGGTGTGGAGGTTGATGCGCAGCAGCTGCCCGGTGGCGTGACCGTGGCCGTGGTCGATGAGTGCCTGGTCGGCCCGGTGGGCCTGCTCGGCCAGGCCGGCTCCTGCGCGGCGGGCGCCGCGCAGGGCGCTGACCAGGACCGTGGCGGCCAGGGCGGCGTCGATGTCGTGGCCCACGGGGTCGGTCACCGACACATGCAGGGTGTCACGGTCCAGGGTGTAGTCGAAGGTGTCGCCGCTGAGGTCTTCGGAGGGCTCCAGGTTCCCGCTCAGGGTGAACTGTGCAGCCTCGCACGACAGCGACGGGGGAAGCAGCTGGTACTGGATCTCTGCCGCCAGTGTGGGCGGCTTGGAGCGTTTGCCCCAGGTGTAGAGGTCGGTGAAGCGCCCGTTGGCGATCACGATGTACGCCAGGAGGTGGGCGGCTTCCCCGACCGCATCAAGGACGTTCTCGCCGGGGTCGGCGGGCAGGAGTAGTTCCAGCAGGCCGATCGCATCCCCCCGGTTGGTGACCGGCATGATCACCCGATGTCCGTGGCCGGTCGCCTCCTGATACAGCCGCTGGGTACGGATCACTTCCTCATAGACGCTGCCGAACATCGGGATCCGCTCCGCCTCCCGGCCACCCTCTGCAGGGGCGGTGGACAGCCGCGCTACCGCCTTCCCCGTCAGATCCACGATGAGGAATGAGACCTTCGTGGCCTCGAAACGCTGCCGCAGGTCCTCTGCGACCACGTCGACGGCCTCCACCGGTGCTGCTGTCTCCGCTGCCGTCAACACCCGGGGAAGACCACTTTGCCCACCACGCACGACTGCGGTCCCTTCCACCAGCCCCCTCCTACCAGCATGGGAACCGCCGCTAAGAGCGTCAATTTGTGAACACCCACGGTAAGCAAGGACGGTCACGGTCATGCGCTCGCGGAATCGAGAAACTCTGCAGGCCACAGGACACACACCGGGGCTTCTTTCCGAACCCCTGCCCGCGCGAGTAGCCAGCGCTCGGGTTGCTCAAGCCTGGTGACACCGGAAGAGAGGGGTGAGGGCCCGGGGCCGGGCGTTTGGCTAAGCCGGGCCCTCACGAGGAATCGCGCATCCGCGGGGGGACGGATGTTCATGGCGCGACGACCAGCTCAACGACGCGCACGCCGTCCAGGTAACTCACCACGGCCGGTCGGCCGGTCGGCCGGCCGGGTGGGCATGGCAGGGCACGGTCACCGGGTGTGCCCGCGGAAGGTGATCACCCACCGCACCCGGGGTTCGTTCCGCCCGGGCCCGCCCTGCAGCGGGAACGAGGAAGCCATCGAGGGCCAACCGGCCCTGGAAGGCTTGTCCCGTCTGCTCTTGTTGTTCGACTGGAACACCCCGACCTTAGACCTTCGCCCCGTCCTCCAGCCGCTCTGCGCCGGCTCTGGGGACCGTCACCGAGCCCGAGCGGGGCTTGTACTGCGTCCGGGCCGCAACGCCCCGGGTCGGTGCCGGCCCATTGGTCTTACCGGGTGAGGAGGGCGCTGACGGTCTTGCCGCCGGATGGCCGGCTGGTTACCGCGGTGGCGCGGGCGAGGCGGTTGACCATGGGCCAGCCGAAGCCGCCGGTGCCGCCGTTCAGGTCGGGGGTGCGCATGTGGGGGGCTTGCGGACTGTGGTCGTGCACGGCCACCTCAATGCTGTCCGGGTACGCGGTCAGGTTCAGGGTGCAGGTGCCGCCTGCGTGGCGCAGGGCGTTGGTGACGAGTTCCGAGACGACCAGGATCACGGTGTCGGCGGCCTCGGCCGCGATCGGATGCACAAGACCCTCGAGGAAGTCCCGGACGCTCTCGCGTGCGTGGGCGGCGGATGTCGTGGAGCGGGCGGGTGCGACGTCGATGCTCATCGTGTCCATCAGGTCACCCCGGTCTCTGAATCGTCCGATGCCCGGACTCGTCTGCGTGTGCTTGTGCCCTGCCTGTGGCCCGCTAACCGGGAGGTAGCGGTTCCTACGCCCGCTCTGGTCGCTGTTCGAGGTCGATTACCTCGCCGTCGAACACGCGGAAACCTGTGTTGGCCGGAGTAGACATTGGGCGGTGTTGTAGTTATGGTTTCTCTCGTAGCCCAGAGAGACAGCAGGGCCTGGCAGAGATGAACTGCCAGGCAGCAGTACCCGCAGTACACGTAGTTGCAGTACGCAGGACGGTGCGGTGGTGGAGTTTCGAAGCCAGGCTTTTGGCAGGACGGCGACGGGACTGAGGACCGGATCGGGTGGCCCGCAGTGATCAGGGGCCGCCGTGAGCAGTACCGCAGTAGCAGTTCAGTAAGTGCAGTTCGCAGTACCCAGCAGTGAAGTCAGTGAGCAGCACCTCGGTGAAGGCGTTTGCTGCGGACGCGCGCACCGGGAAGTTCGGCAGTGGGGTGCTAAGCCAGAGCAGATGCAGGACAGGCGACGGGGCTGGCTGCCGAAGAGTGACGCTTAGTCAGGTCACCAGCAGTTCGCATCACCAGTAGTGCAAAGCAGTACATCACCGAGGGAAGAACGGAGGAGCCCCGCGCCATCAGGATCGCCCGGGCGTAATCGCTGAGCCCGGGTACCGCAGGACATCGATAGTGAGGTGGTCTCCGGTCAGGCAACCGCGATCCCCGCGCCCCCGACAGCATCTCGGTCGGGCTAGCGGAAACAGAAGGCCGGCGCAGTACCAGGGCCGGCAGATGGTGTAGCAGTTCCTTCGGGGCCCTGGTGCCAAATGGCACCAGGGCCCCTCCACGCGTTCCACAGAGAGGTGCAATGACAGCAGACGACTCGTACGGCCGTCTCGACGACGACGACTACCCCGCCTACACCATGGGCCGGGCCGCCGAACTACTCGGCACCACGCCGAACTTCCTCCGCGCCCTTGGCGACGCCCGACTCATCACCCCGCTGCGCTCCGCAGGCGGCCACCGCCGCTACTCCCGCTACCAACTGCGCATCGCCGCCCGCGCCCGCGAACTCGTCGACCACGGCACCCCGATCGAGGCCGCCTGCCGCATCGTGATCCTCGAGGACCAGCTCGAAGAAGCCCAGTGTCTCAACGCCGAATACCGCCGCGCCGCCGGCTCGACGGCCGTGGCCCGGGAAAGCTGAGACCTGCAATCTCCCAGCACTTCGCGGGTGCGTCCCGCGCATGCTGCCCGGGACGCACCCGTTCTGAGCACCATCGTTCTCTACGATCGCCACCCGGACGCAGTAACGTGACGTCACGCCGCCTACTCCGGACCGTGGCTTTATCGAGCACTGACTGTTGTCAGCGAAGTTGGCCGGGCTGCTCTTGAATTGAGCCGTCCTTGGGACCGTCGTGAGCCCTGCCAAACCGGCTCTATATCTCCGGCCGCTCCATTTCACGCACCCACATCTGCCAACTATGTTCTGCGTCCACCCGCTGCCAGCCGTCCGGATCAGGCCCGTGCTCGAAGAAGCGGTACCTCCACGATGAAGCGACCTCGGAGAACCCCGAGCCGGGCCGCTTGCGGCAGTTCACCACCCAGCTCAAGGACAAGCTCCTGGAGGCCGGCGCCACGATGGGCGTCCCGATGGCCGAGCAGGCCCTCGGAGCGCTGGTGCAGTAGCGCCCCGCCGTGCAACGCCACGGAGCCCCGGGAGGTATGCCCTCCTGGGGCTCCGGCCTTCGTGGACGCTTCAGCGTGCGAAGCCGCTTCCCTACGCCGCCCAGCCGAGTCCGAGGCCAGCCAGCGCCTTCAGGGACCCCGTCGGGGGACCCGCATTCAACGGGCGCTTGTTCTCGAATCCTCGGTTCGCGTGAGGTGCTCGTGGTCCTGGTCGTCGTCGGCGTACGTGAAGTCGATGACGTACTCGAACGTGGCCGGGGTCGTCCGCCGGCACTCCGGGCGATGCCGACGGGGGGCGGACCCCGCCTGCCTGTCACCCCTACCCGAGCTCACCGGCCGCCTGAGCTAATTCTCTGTATCCGGGCCGTCCTTCTTCCCGAACTGCTGGTGCCAGTGCTGGAAGTCGATGCTCCGCCACGTCACGCCGGCCTCGATCTGCTGCAGGCTCAGGCCGGTCTCCTCGGCCAGGTCCTCGGGGCTGACGCCGTGCGGATGCTGTTGCATCGCCCGGGCGATCTTTCCTTGCCAGAGTTCGGCGTCCACGAACGGCCGGTGTTTGTACTGCTCAGCCAGTTCAGCGAGGTGTTGACGCGAACAACCGACGATCAGCCGCTTGCCGTCAAACTTGGGGTCGACCGTGATCGACGATGAGTCCGGGACTACCGCGGACCACCTCGCACTGTCCCAGGTCACGTCCCCACACAGGTCACACAGCTCAGGCTGAGCTTCGTCGCTGCCGTCCTCCGGCTCGCTCTCCGTCACCGCACCTGTCTATCGCTCACCCCTATCAAAGGCCGCCAGACGCTCCGGCTCCAGAAGTAACTTCTTTACGTACGCGCCCGGTTGTTGGCGTACACGTGAGCGAACGTGCCCAGTCACGTACGGATGGATGAACGTGCTCAGTTCTTGAGGTGCTGAGAGCTCTTGGTGCGCGATCGACGGCGACGTGGTGGAAGTTGTGGTGTGGGATTCCGATCCGGTGCTGCCGGTGGTGCGGGCCGCTGGTGCCGGCCGGGTGGGCCAGCACGGTCTGAAGACCGTGAGGGCAGCACCGCTGACGGCGTCAGTACGCAGGCTGCAGCCGTCTGTAATGGTTGGCGCCTTCGTGTCCTGGCTGCCCCATCCGGTTCGGCGGGCGGCACGACGCCGAGGCGTGGGTCAGAGAGAAGGTCACCAATAGTGGCGACGGCCGGCGACAGCGTGTCCCATGGAGCCCATGATCCACAGGACCGCGCCGATGACCGTGAGGATGATTCCGATTGTCCACAGGATCGCTATGCCGGTGATGAGGCCGACAGTCAGCAGAATGACGCCGATGAGGAGCATGACAGCCTCCGGTGCTCAATGGTGCCGCTTTTACTGTGGACTGCAACGTCGCGTATGTAAAGGGAGTCCCATCGGCGTGGGAAGCGGGGATGCGCAGTCTGCTTTGATATCTCCTGTGCCGCAGGTCTACCTTTAATCTTGGCCAGTGCTCCGGCGTTTACGCCGGGGGTGAAGGCCATCTCAGGACTGCTCTGACCCGTGCTGTGGGCACGGGTCCGAAGTGTTGCCCTCAGCCCGTGGGGCGCTTCTGGTTCTCGATGTACTGATCTTTGATGCCGTGCTTGATGATCTGGTCAGTTCGGCATACCGGATGCATGGGGACTCGAACTCGCAGGCTGCTGAGCCCAGTTGAGCTGGAGCGGCGGCGCATGCAGGCGGCGGACTTATTCGAACAAGAGATGCGGCAGGTCAAGGTCGCGGAGGTGCTCGGGGTGACGCCGCAGGCAGTCAGCCTGTGGCGTCGGGCATGGGCCGAAGGCGGCCGTGAGGCCCTGCTGTCCAAGGGGCCGGGCGGCAGCTCGTATCTGAGCGCGGCGCAGGAGCGGGAGCTGGAGGATTTTCTTCGGGCAGGGCCCACGACGCACGGCTGGGAGGACCAGCGGTGGACGCTGGCGCGGATCGGCCGGCTGATCGAGGAGCGCTTCGGCGTCACGTACGAGGTCTCGGGGGTGTGGCGGTTGCTGGACCGCCTGGGCTGGTCGTGGCAGGTGCCCAAGGTGCGGGCCGTCGAGCGGGACGAGGAGGCGATTGCCGCATGGCGCACGGAAACGTGGCCGGCGGCTTCCCATCCGCGCAGGTCAAAGCCGTCGGCGGGTGGGTTTGCTTCGAGGACGAGGCCGGGGCCTGGCTGAACGGGCCGGTCCGCCGCAGCTGGGGCAAGGCCGGGCAGACGCCGGTGCTGAGGCTGTCCGGGAAACACAACGACAAGATCAGCATGGTCGCGTGGATCTGCTTCAAGGACGGCGAAGATCCCCGGATGATCTACGCGATCAAGCCGTCGGGCGGCTACCGGAAGAAGGACTTTCCCCGGTTCCTGGCCCTGCTGCACCGCCGCCTGGACGGCCCGGTCACCGTCATCTGGGACAACTACTCCAGCCACATCAGCAAGCACGTGAAGCAGTACGCGCACAAGCAGGACTGGCTCACGATCATCCAGATGCCGTCCTACGCCCCGGAGTTGAACCCCGTGGAGCTGCTGTGGGCGCACGCGAAGGAGAAGCTCGCGAACCGGGCGTTCCGTTCGATTCACGAGCTTCACCGGGCCGCGAAGAACGCCCTGCGCTACATCCAGCGCCATCCCGAACTCCTCCTGGCATTCCTGGCCGGAACCGGCCTCGAACTCACCCCGCCAGCATCAAGCCCGTAGTCAAGGATCAGTACTGCTTCACGACGGTCAGGGGCGCCCCGCCGCAGCTTCCGGCGAAGTACGAGCCGGACCAGAAGTGACCGCCCCACAGGTATCGGCGCACGTGAGCGTCGTGCTCCTTGCGCAGCAGCCGTGCGGATACGCCCTTGAGGGAGTTGACCAGCTTGGAGAGCTGGACCTTTGGCGGGTAGTGCACGAGGAGATGTACGTGATCGTCCTCGCCGTTGAACTGTTTCAGCTCGGCCTCGAAGTCGGCGCACACCTCCCTCATGATCTCTTCGCAGCGCGTCAGCATGGCGTCCGTCATGGCCTTGCGCCGGTACTTCGTGACGAAGACCAAATGAACGTGCAGGTTGTAGACGACGTGGCGGCCGGTGCGTACATCGGGGTTTGGTTTCCAGCGTGGTGACATGAACCAAGTATGTATGATGATCGCTATGCAGCTTCGGTATGGGTTCCGCCTATACCCGAACGGTCCTCAGCGCTCGGCGCCGGCCAGGGCGTTCGGGTGCTCGCGGGTCGTCTTCAACGACGCGCTCCGCGTCCGCGAGGACGCCCGCGCCGCCGGGCTGCCGTTCATCACATCCGGCGAGCTGTCCAAGCGGCTCACCGCGTCGAAGAAGACGCCGGAGCGGGCATGGCTCGGTGGAGTGTCCTCGGTGATCCTCCAGCAGTCCCTTCGGGACCTGGACACCGCGTAGCGGAACTTCTTCGACTCCCTCAAGGGCAAGCGCCCCAAGATAGGGGCCGCCCCGCTTCAAGAGCCGTAAGGACAACCGGCAGGCCGTACGGTTCACCGCCAACGCCGGATGGAAGATCACTCCCGGCGGGAAGCTGCGCCTGCCGAAGGTCGGCGATGTGAGCGTGAAGTGGTCCCGCTCCCTTCCCTCGGTCCCGTCCACGGTGACCGTGATCAAGGACGCGGCCGGGCGGTACTTCGCGAGCTTCATCGTGGAAACCGACGCGAACGAGGTTCTGCCCGAGGTCACGCCCAAGGTCGGCATCGACCTGGGCCTGTCCCACTTCGCGATCCTCTCCGACGGCACGAAGATCGACAGCCCCCGCTTCCTGCGCCGGGCCGAGAAGAAGCTCAAGGCGGAACAGCGCCGCCTGTCCCGCAAGGCCAAGGCCGGCAACAACCGGACCAAGGCCCGTATCAAGGTCGCCCGTGCCCATGCGCAGGTGGCCGACGCACGGCGCGAGTTCCACCACCAGCTCTCCACCAAGCTGATTCGCGAAAACCAAGCGGTCGCGGTGGAAGACCTGGCGGTCAAGGGACTCGCCCGTACGCGCATGGCCAAGTCCGTGCACGACGCCGGATGGTCGGCGTTCCTGGCGATGGAGTACAAGGTCGCCCGGTACGGGCGCACCCTCGTGAAGATCGGCCGCTTCGAGCCGACCTCTCAGGTGTGCTCGCAGTGCGGCGTCAAGGACGGCCCCAAGCCGCTGCACATCCGGGAATGGACGTGCGGGGCGTGCGGGGCCGTCCTCGATCGGGACATCAACGCGGCGGTCAACGTCGCCAAGGCGGCTGGACCAGCCGTTTCAGCCTGTGGAGCGCAGGTAAGACGGGCATCCGTGCCCGCACAGCGCGATGAAGCAGGAACCCACCCGAACGCAAGCCGGACATCCGGCAGCCAGACGGGAATCGCCCTCCATTAGGTCAGGGCTTGATCAAGTTCCGTAGGTGTCGCGGTTGTTGATGATGCCCAGGATCGGGAGTGCTCGTTCGGGTTCGTCGCGGATGGCCCGGGTGGTCTTGGCGATGTTGTTGGCTCCGAGGACCTTCAGCACGCCGATGGCGAGGTTGCGGAAGGTCGCCATGGCCCGGGGCGCGGTCCCGGTGTGGACGGTGGAGGCGTCCTCGGCGAAGGTGACGTCTCTGATGTGGTGCGAGGAGTTCTCCACTCCCCAGTGCCCGCGAATCGCGGCGGCCAGGTCGGCCGGGCAGGCCTGGTGGGCGTCCAGGCTGGTCACGGCGTAGACGCTCTCACGACTCTCGCGCCGGCCGGTGAGCTTGCGGCGGCGGTGGATGCGGATGGCCAGGCGGGCGTGGGGAAACGGGATTCCGCCGAGTTCGTCGGCGATTCCGCAGGTTTTGATCGAGCGGGACTCCCGCCGGCCGTGCCCGGTCCCGGAGGCGGTGTGCTGGACGGCGATGTCCCGCCAGGGCAGGGCCGCCAGCCGGCGGTGGGCGGTCGGCTGGTTGGTCTTGATCACGGCGATGTAGTGCGCTTTCTTCGTCTCGACAAGCCAGGAAACGTTCGCCTTGACCGAGTGCAGCGCGTCGAAGGTGACGACAGTGCCGGCCAGGTCCAGCGGCTCCAGCAGCGGGCGGAAGTGGGTGGTCTCGTTCGTCTTCGCGCCGACCTCCACCTGGCCGAGGGTCACGACTGGGCCGTGGGTGACCACCGACAGCAGGTGCCGGCGTGCCGAGGTGAGACGGGCCGAACCCTTGAGCGCTTTGCCGTCAAGGGCAAGGACGCGCAGCCGCCCGGGCGCGGGTGCCGCCGGCTGCCCCGTGGCCCTGGTCGCGGTGCCGGTGACGGCGTGGTGCCGGTCGGTCAGGTAGGCGCCCACCGCCCGGTCCAGGGCATCACCGTCCACGGCGCCCAGCGCGCGCCCGATCGTCACGGGCGAGGGGGTGCGCCGCCACCCGAGCAGATGACGGCGGATACCCAGGGCCGCCAGTAGCCTGCCCGAGGCCCTCGCACCCCATTCGGCGAGCTCGTCGATGCTCTTCGCTCCCGAGACGACCGCGCAGGCACACACCAGCAGGATCGACGTCAGCGAGTACCACCGGCCCCGCCGCGAGCGTGGGTCGGGGATGGAGTCGAAGTAGGGACGCAGGTCGGCGACCTGGCCGACGTCCAGCGACCCCAGATTCCCCAGCACGGCAGGGATCGGTGAAGATACAGCGGCAGGCACGGGCCACCTCATGATCATCGGGCGTAAGACACCACAATGATCACGAAGCCCGTGCCTGCACTGCTATCTACCCCTCACGCAACAACTGCCGCGAGCATGGAACTTGAAGCCGCCCTGCCATTAGGTGGGCGAGGATTTCAACCGACTCAGATCTCCTCTGCTTGATCTCTAAGGAACTGGGTGGTCTGCCAGGCCAGAGTGTGTTCGATCTGAATGATGCTCAGCCCGCTCTCTTCAGTGAGTTGCTCCTCGCTCACGCCCGCTGGGTGAGCGCGCAATACCCGCGCGATCTTGGCCGCCCATAGTTCTTCTTTCACGAACGGTCGGCTCATATAGACACAGCGCACCAGGTTAAGGTGTTCCTTGCAGCAGGCGATCAGCTGCCGCACGCCGTCCAGATCTGGCTCAGTCGGGTGCAGCACGGACGTGTCGGGAACCAGACCGAATACCTGCTGGCCCGCCGTGACAGGCAGTCCGCAGTGTGCACACAGCACCGGCGAAATTTCCGACCAGCCCTCAGGAGAACACGTCACCCTTCCTATCTAACGCCGCTCGCCATCGGCCGCACCTGCATACCTCAACCGAGCACCCGGTTGACGCACGCGCGAGCAGCTCAACGCACGGCGGGACCGCAAGGCCAGGCTCGAAGGCGCCAGAGGCGTCTCGGCCACCCCTGATCGGACCCGGTCTGGCCATCCGCTCTTCAGCGTAGTCCCAGGTCAACGACCTGGGACTACGCGGGTTCGGGTGTGTTGGCGATGAGGATCTGAGCGGCCTGGGTGTTGTTGTCGGCGCGGACGGCGCGGGCCATCGCTTCGCGGGCGGCGTCGGCTGTGGTGTCCGGGGGGACCACCAGCAGGGCGAAGTGGTCGTTGTGGCCGCGGGTGATGAGGACGGTGTCGTCGCCGACCGAGTCGGAGTCGAGGTGCACGATTTGGTCGTCGATGACCAGGCGGGTGGGGAGGCCGTTCCAGGCTGACGCGTCCACGCCCACCCGGGTGATCGGTCCGAGGTGCCCGGTCAACACGCTGATCAGGGAGGGCAGTTCGGTCTCGATGTCGCGCGTGCGCGGCCACCACGCGCCGTCCAGGAGCCCTTCCCGGGATTGCGTGGTCTCCAGCCGCAGCAGGGCTGCGCCCGGTTTGACCGCCTGGTGGATCGCATCGGGCAGGAGCAGCGGGGGCGTGTGGGGGAGGTCGGAGTCAGCCATGGAGGTCCGCCCGTCTACGGGGTGCGGCAGTGTGTCCTCGCAGTTCGACGCCGGCGCCGGTGCCCGGTCGGCGACGCGCACGAGCCCGCTGTCGTTTCACGATACTCCCGCCGCCCGCTCCACCGTCCGCCGGAAATTACCTGGTCACGCGGGTCATGGTCCGCTGAACGGGCGTACAGTGGAAGTACCGGGAGTACTTCGCACACCGGCTTCCACGCGGGTGTCATTTCCGGCGACCACGAAAAACCGGGCTGTCGACGGACAGCCCGGGGGCAGGTCCGCATCATGACCACGACCCTCGAGTGGACCGCGCCCCGCGACCTCGCCGCAGAGTTCCCGGCACGCTTGTCCCTCACTCCGAAGACCACCCTCGCCGGCCGGCTGGACGGGGCCTGGTGGCCCTACTCCCGCGACCTCGAAGGCGAGCTCCCACCGCTCGTCGCCGCCCTGGAGGAACCCTGGGGGCGCATCACCCGCGTTACTGTGAACCCCGCACGCTGGCCCGTGGTCCCGCACATGGTGCCCGTGGACGGGCGCAAGTTGCACGTGGGCTGGTTCACCGAGCAGGACCCCGACAAGCTCATCCTGCTCTCCTACACCGTCGGGCGCTGGGACCTCCTCGTCATCCCGCCCGAGACCGCACCCGCAGCTGCGGCCCGCCTGATGGTCGCCGCAGCGATCCCGGGCAGCGTCCTCACCGCAGGCGTCCTGATGACCAACGAAGCCGTCATCGGGCGCGGCATCCGTGACGCCCTGCGCCGGGAAGCCATCTGGGAGGGCGAAGGCGGAGCCTGTATGTCCCCCTTCGGAAGCCCGATCGGACGAAGCGCCCTCCCGCTGCCCGAAAACGGCTGGAGGTGAGCTCCATGGAGACCCTCGTCATCATCGCGCGCTCGCACCACTGCTCGGCCAGTAGCCGTCGTACGGAGCGGTATTGACTGCCGAAGCTGACTCTTGCCAAGGCACCGCCCAGGGGCTTTGGTATAGAACGGCGAAGCGAGCGGGCGGAGTAGAATAGGGGCAGGGCACGAGAAGTAAGAAGACCGCGAGATTTCTCGGTCGTTGCCAGACCGCACCGGCGCTCGTCCGGATCCACCCGCCCTTCGGATGCAAAGTCGCCGGTGGCCAGAAACATGCACAAGGCGCGAAGCGAAAACGTGAAGGCGCAGGTGGAGATCGACCGGCATCCTTACCAGAGAGTATCGCCGGAACGGAAAAACCTGATGACCCCTTCCATAATCCCCCTCAATTACAGTGCTACGCATTCCCACAGGTGCACGTGCCGCACATACGCCATCCCACGCTGTCGAAAGAAGAAGTTCGTAAGGCGCCTAGATGCCGACCTGCGGTCGAAACAGCACGGTGCCCGGGTTTGGGATTTCACGCAAAACGAGTGGAGCTACGTTCTGGAGCCTGTCTATGATTACGGCCGCTCTTTCATAAATGAGGCGGCCACGGTCGCCACCTTCATATGTGGTTCCTGTCTGGAAAATGAGCGAGAGGAGTTCCTGAAGGAGCACCCGGAGTAAGCGGCGATCTCTTGGTTGTAACTGGGTTGGTTGTTGGGGTCAGATTCGGTTGTGGGTAAGGCGTCCATCGAAGGCGATGTCGAAGGCACTCAGCGCGGTCTTCCAGCGCATGGGTCAGTGGGCCTGGCCCTTGCCCGTGGAATCGAGGGACATGAACGCCATGTAGAGAGCGTCACTTGTAGCACTTTCCAGCCGTCTGCTTTCCAATCCGACGCAATCGAAATCACCCTCTCGTCCAACCTAACGTCGAGATATTCATCCAATATTGGTCTATCTGCGTACCTATAGCCTGCGGTTTACACTTGAGGCATCATATGGCCCAAGTGGGCTTTGTTCGGCATACTGACGGGCCTTCTGCGGATCTGGCATGCGAGGTGGCCATCAAGAAAATGGTCTTGCTGCCGGGCGAGTTCGAGCAGGAACTGGCGAACCGAATCGCGACGGTCCCGAGACCCGTAGTCGGCAGGATGTCTAGAGAGTCATCCGCGAATACCGACTCCCCACGGGCGTGCGACTTCATTTCTCGACGACACTTCCCGGGCCGCAGGCCGGTAAGTGCCTCCCGAAGTGAGTAACAAACGCCTTCGGTTGAGACCTGCACAGCCAGCGGAACCCGTCTACGAGGTGGGGCTTCACCTGTCTGTCAGGCCAACTGGCTTGTTCGACCACCAAGCTGGAAGGCTCACTCCGTCGGCCCTATGTCCAGCGTGCAGGGAGGCCGTTCGGCGGCTCCTGAGGGACGCTGGACTTCCGCTCGGCCGTACACGCCTGTGGCCGGACGGACGCCGACCGCGGGCAGGCTGTGGTGGGGCAATGCAGCCTCTGCTTTGGCGAAGGTGCCCGGCAAACTGACTTGGGGGATGCTCATGATCGAGATCAAATACGCGGACAAAATCTGCCGTTTCGATGACGAGGGCGTGGATCCGGAGCATCCAGGCACCATGTACGGGCCGATGATCCAGGGAAGGTTTTATGAGCATGCCTTTCTCGATTACATCGCCTCATTGGAGATTCCTGGCACGTACGTCGACGTCGGTGCGTGTATCGGCACCCACACGGTCTTCTTCGCGCTGTACTGCCCGTCCGGCCGGGTTTACGCCTTCGAGCCGCGCTCTGTGCAGATGAGGCGCCTGCGACGCAACGTGGAGCTGAACCAGGTGCAGGGCCGGGTGATCGCCTCCGAATGGGCGCTGTCCGACCGCAAGGGAAGGGTCGAAGTATCCCTGGATCGGCGCAACCATGTACTCCGTACTCGCCGGCTGGATACGCTGGTGCGAGAGCCGGTCGCTGTCATCAAGCTCGATGTTGAGGGCATGGAGGCGCAGGCGCTCGCCGGTGCCCGGCGTATGCTGCGGCGTTACCGGCCGCGGGTGTTCGCCGAAGCGCATACCGAAGAGGATGTGGCGCGCATCCTTGCTGTGCTGGAGCCGTACGGCTACCGGGCCACCGGGCGTGTCTTCAACGCCTCGCCCACCTACGAGTTCGTGGCATCACGACGGGCCGATAGCCGGGGCAAGGTGGCGATGCGGCGAGCTGTACACGCCACCCCCGCTCCCGTGAAGCGCATGTTGCCCAACGGCGTGCGTCGTCTCGCCCGTCGTGCGCTGCGCTGATTTGTCATCTCGAGGCCCTGCGCGGCTGGGTCAAGCGTGCCGAGACCGACGACGTCATACGCCCTGGCACCACCGGCCCCGACGCCGCCCGGATCGCCAGCGGGCATCGATGTCATCGCCGCTCAGGCCAGTGGCTGAGGACCACAGCCAGACCGGCTTCGGGTCCCGGTCGCCGGGCAGGTACTCAATGGTGAGACGGATCAAGGTGCCGTGCAGGATGGGGAGTTCGTCGAGCTGAGCGATCCAGGCATTACGGCGGGTGAGGCGGGGGTGGAGGCGGTCCCATGCCTGCGCGGCGGTCGCTTTGCCGTAGCGGGTGGTGTCGGTGACGGTGGTGCTCTCGGGGGTGTGCCAGGTGTCGGGCTTGGCCAGGGTGAAGGGGGCGCCGTGCAGGCGGGGGCGGCCGCCCTTCGGGGTGGAGCGGGCCGGACCGGCGTCGCGGGCCAGGACCCTGTCGGAGCGCAGGCGGCCGACCAGCTCGACAGGCAGGTCGGCCAAGAGGTAGGCGAGTCGGGGTGCGTCGTAGCCGGCGTCGGTCACGATCAGGATGTCGGGATCCCCGGTCTTCCAGTGTCCGGCGTCGATGATCCGGGTGACGACCTCGCGCAGCTGGGTTGCGGTGATTTCGGCGGCGTCATCGGCGGGGCCGAGCCGGACGGCGTCCAGCAGGGCCGTCCAGGAAGTCCGGCCCGTCTCCAGGGCGGCGACGAAGGAATAGGGCCAGCCGGGCACGAGCTGGTCACTGCTGCGGCCCGACCGTCCGTAGACGTGGCAGAACAACCGATCCGGACTGGTGACAGCGTCGGGACGCAGCCACGGGGAGACATCAACAGCGAGCACGATCCGCCCATCGGCCGCGCGGGGCAGTGGCATCGAGGCGAGTAGGTTACGAAAGGGGGCCGGCTCGAGCCATCCGGTGTTCAGCGCGTCGTACATCGCCCCGTGACCACGCTGCATCTCCGCCGTGAGCGTCAGCTCGGGCAGCGAGGTGACCGGCCCGTCCGCGCACAACACCGCATCGGCCAGCTCGAAGAGTGAGTCCGCACGGGTGTACAAGCAGTCGTAGAACCCAGCACGAAAGAACGGCCGCTGCGTATGAGTCTCCCCGTCGACGCGCCCGCAAGCGAGGCATTGAGCGTGTTGTCCCGCTTTCGGGTCGCTGAGAGACTCCGGCGCGCCACCGTCACGGTGCGTCAGGACGCGCACCCCAGCCGGCGCTACGGCGGCGATTCACCGCCGCGAGCTGGCGGACGCCAGCCAACTCCGCCTCGCGGCGCGGCCGGTACCCCCGGGGTCGGCGGTGGCCGGCAAAGAGCTTGCCCTGAGAGCCCGGAGCGGGCTGGCCTGATCCTGTCTTCCGCTGCGGGCAGACACCGGGCGGCGGGTTTGGCCTGTGCGGGCATGAGGGATGCATCGGCCGTGTTCTCGTTGCCTGCGCCCTCGCGCTCGGAGTCTCTGCGCCGGCAGTTCTCTGCCGACAGTTATGCCCCCCTGCCCGGACTTATCAGCCCCGCAGGACTCGTGACGCTCAAAGGAGAGGCACGAAGGCTGGAGGCCGACGCGGCAAGGCGGGACTTCCGCATGCCGTGCATGGCGGACAGCCCCCGGCACATGACCACGCTCGGCGGACACAAGATCGCCCACGCCTCACCGCTCATCACAGCCCTGTATCAGGACCGGGATCTGATGCGGCTGCTTTCCCTATTACTGGGTGAGACGGTCGTCGCCGTCCACGACCCCGTCGAACGGCACGTCCTGAACGTCCTGCACCGCCCCGGCGACACCCACGGCGCGCACACCGACGACTACCCGCTTGCCCTGGTCCTCTTCCTGGAAGCCCCCTCGCATCCCGCCGACGGCGGACTGCTGGAATTCCACCCCGGCCGCCGGGACCTCGGCGCCCTCGACGCACCCGGCACCCGGCACGCGCACCACCTGCCCGGGGACGGCTACCTCTTGCGCAGCGACCTCACCGCCCACCGCGTGACCCCGCTCGGGCGACCCGGTCCGCGGCGGACCGTGCTCAACTTCGCGTACACCACGCCCGGCCGCCAAGGCGCGACCACCTCGTCCGCCTCCCTCCTCTACAGCTGAGGCCCCGTCCGGCCAAGAACAGACACAGCCCAGGAGAGCCGGGTGTAGCGGGTGGTCATCCCGCAGGAAGCGGTCGCGACGGGCACCGGGCCGGGGGACGGGCTGGTGGCCAGCCCCGGTTCTGCCACATGCCCCTCGTTGATCGGCCTCATACACGGCATGACGCCCCGGCGCGCGTTGGAGTTCGCCCATCGCGGCGGCACCCGCAGCCGTACGAACTGAGTGAGCGCGGCCGGGTCGCGCTCCTCACTGAACCGCAGCACCCCGCAGGCCTTGGCGGACACCTGTAGCTCGTCCTCGTCCTGGCCCTCGTCGACGTCGTCCTCGCCGTTCCGGCCCAGGCCGTCGACTGCCCGACGGCTGTTGCGTACGCGGGGATCGGCCAAAGCCTCGATGGTCTCCGTGTCGTGTGCGCGCAGCGGCCGAGGATTTTCGCGAGGTCCCGTACGCGTCCTCATCCGGTCCGAGGAATACCGGACGATCAGCGTGGCAATCTCCCCCGCGCCAGGGGGTGTTGTTTCCTCACCTGGATGAGCGGCAACGACGGCTGCTGATGGCCTCAGAGGCCCGTGTTCTGGGACACGGTGGTGTTCGGGCCGTCGTGCGGGCGGCGTCGGTGAGTGAGACCACGGTCCGCAAGGGTGTGTCCGAGTTGGAGGCCGGCGAGGGGCCTCTGGGGCGGGTGCGGCGGCCGGGCGGAGGCCGCAAGAGGGTCGCAGATCTCGATCCGGGGCTGCGGCCGGCTCTCCTGGCACTTGTCGAACCGGACGAGCGAGGCGATCCGATGTCGCCGCTGCGGTGGACGGTGAAGTCGACCCGCACGCTGGCGCGGGAGCTCGCCCGGACCGGACATAAAGTCAGTGCGGACACCGTCGCGGACCTGCTGCGGGAGGAAGGCTTCAGTCTGCAAGCCAACGCCAAGACCATCGAGGGAAGCCAACATCCCGACCGAGACGCCCAGTTCCGCTATCTCAACGAGCAGGCCCGTGATCACCGGGACGCTGGCCAGCCGGTGATCAGCGTGGACACCAAGAAGAAGGAGCTCGTCGGCGAGTTCAAGAACAACGGCCGCCAGTGGCGGCCTGCGGCTGATCCGGCGCCGGTGAACGTCCATGACTTCGCCGACCCCCAGCTGGGCAAGGCCGTCCCGTACGGGATCTACGACCTCGTGGCGAACACCGGCTGGGTCAACGTGGGCACCGATCACGACACCGCCGCATTCGCGGTGGAATCGATCCGCCGCTGGTGGTGCGGCCAGGGTCAGACCGCCTACCCACAGGCGACGCGACTGCTCATCACCGCCGACGCGGGCGGCTCGAACGGCTACCGCACCCGGGCCTGGAAGCTCGAACTCGCCCGGCTCGCGGCCGAGACAGGACTGACGATCACCGTGTGCCACCTGCCGCCGGGCACATCGAAGTGGAACAAGATCGAGCACCGGCTCTTCTCGCACATCACCATGAACTGGCGCGGCCGCCCGCTGACCAGCCATGAAGTCATTGTCCAGTCCATCGCCGCGACCACCACCCTCACCGGACTGCGTGTCATGGCCGAGCTGGACACCAACGTCTACCCCACTGGAGTCCAGATCGGCGACGCGCAGATGGCGTCCCTGCCACTGACCCGACACGCCTTCCATGGCGACTGGAACTATGCCCTGCACCCCCAGCCCTGCCCAGCCATCCCAGCACCCCGGGCTCCGCAGAAGCCGGCCCCGGAGTGGGATCACGCTCTCCTGTCTGACCCCGCCCTGACCGGCATGTCCCGGCAGCAACTGAGCGACCTCACCAACACTTTGGCCCTCCATGGCGACGTCAAGCGCGGCCGCCCGCCCCGGCTCGCCTTCCCCGACCAGGTCCTGGCAGCCGTCCTTCACCTGCGGGTCGCCCTGGCCGCGGAACCCCTCGCCGTGCTGTTCGACAGCAGTCGGACCGCCATGCACCGCACCCTGCTGAAGATCAGGACGCTGCTGAAGGCGCACAGCATCGTCATCCCGCCGGCGGCCACTCTGCCCTCAGCGCTCACAGCCCTCCAGGCTCGAGTTCGAGCCCTGAGCAGCGACTCCAGCAGCATGATCAAGACAACGTGTTAATGATCTGCAAGCCCTAAGCGTTGTCCCGTAACTCCTGGTCAGGGATGAGATGATCTTGGTGTGGCTGGTGTGATCACGGCGTCGGAGCCGTCCTGGATAGCCCCGTTCACGGGGCTGAGCCCGCGCTGCTTCGGCAAGTTGGTGACCGCTGTACGGCGCGAGCATGTGGCCGACGTCCACCGCGGACGGCCGTGGAGCCTCCCGCTGGAGGACTGAATTCTGCTGGTCGCGGCGTACTGGCGCACGAACTTGACGATGCGCCGGCCGGCACCCCTCTTCGGGATCTCGAAGTCGGCCGCCGACCGGATCATCGACCACCTGGGTCCGATGCTCGCGCTGCAGCCGCGCAAGCGGTTCCGTAAGGACACCGTCCTCATCGTCCACGGGACACTGGTGCCCACCCGAGACCACACGATCGCCGAGCAGTCGAAGAACTACCGCTATTCCACGGCACATCAGGTGGTCATCGACGCCGATACCCGCCTGGCCGTGGTGGTCGGCCGGCCTGTGCCGGGCAACCGGCATGACTCCCGCGGCTGGGAGGAGTCCGGCGCCAAGGCCGCCGTTGGCAAGACGATGACCATTGCAGACGGCGGCTATCAACGAACCGGACTGGTCATCCCGCACCGCCGACGCAAGGGCGAAGAACTCCCGGCCTGGAAGGAGGAGCACAACCGTTCCCACAAGCAGGTTCGCGCCCGGGTCGAGCACACCTTCGCCCGCATGAAGGGATGGAAGATCCTGCGCGACTGCCGCCTCAAAGGCGACGGCGTCCATCACGCCATGCTCGGCATCGCCCGCCTGCACAACCTCGCCCTCGCCGGATAGGCGAACAGCCGACACCACGGCGGCCATGCCTCTCTCAACTCCAAGATCGTTACGGGACAAGCCTTCGGCGTGATGGACTACGGCACATCGACAGATGGTCGACGACTGCAGGCTGTTGTCGGTCGGACACTTCGGCGGGCCTATGCAGGCCGAAACGATCCGGTGCCGGTGGCGGATTCGCGAGTGTCGGTTTCGGCGGAGTTATCGCTGCCGGGTGATGGCTTCAAGTTCCCTCTGTAGCCGGACGATTGCGTCTTTTGGTGTCTCTCGCTGGGCCATCGCGTCCTGGACCACGGCCTGGACCACCAGATTCACCTGGTCGTAGCGGGGGGACTTGGGTCGCGGCTTTGCGGATAGCACGGCCTCGCGCAGGGTGGGTAGATAGGGGTAGCGCCGTATGAGGGCGGGGTCGCTGTAGAGGTCGGCCCGCACGGGAGGCAGGCCGCCGTCGGTCAGCACCTGTCGTTGGACACGGTCGCTGGTTAGGTACGCCAGGAGGTCAGTCGCCGAGGCGCGGTGACGGGAGTTTGCGTTGATCGCGAGGTTCGAGCCGCCGAGGATTCCAGCTGCGTGGTCCTGTGTGCCGGGCAGTGGCACCACTCCGAACTTGCCCGCAACTTCGGAGTCCGCTCCGCTGGCCAGTGCGTGTACATAGGGCCAGTTGCGCAGGAAGAGCAGTCGGCCTGCTTGGAAGGCTTTTCGGGATTCCTCTTCCTTATAGGTGAGAGCTTTTTTGGAGATCCAGCCGTCTCGTACTCCGTGGGCGAGGTATTCTATTGCCTGGCGGGCGGCGGGCGAGTCTACTGTCACTCGCTTGCCTTCGTCGGCCAAAATCGCGCCGCCTTGGGATTGCACTGCCTCGGCGGCATTCACGGTCAGTCCCTCGTAGGGCAGAAATTGTCCGGCATATCCGTCCAGCCCATACTTCGGCGCCACGGTTTTGGCCAGGCGTTCCAGCTCGGCCCAGGTACGGGGCGGTTTCTCGCCTTCCCTGTCCAGGATGTCCTTGCGGTAGTAGAGCAGGCCGGCGTTGGTCACATACGGCAGCGCGTACAGGCGCCCGCGGTAGGTCGCGGTATCCACGACGGGCGGAAGGAAGGTCTTTATCGGGAAGCGGTCGGCGTTGAGCGAGGAGATCCAGCCTGCGGCGGCGAACTCTGAGGTCCAGGCCACGTCAATGTTGAGGATGTCGTAGCGTGCGCTGCCGGACCGCAGGCTGGTGGACATCTGCGCCCGGACCTCGTCAGCGGCTTCGGGCAGTTCGATGAGGGTGGCCTTCTCCTTGGGGTGCGCCCGGTTCCAGCCTTCCAGGACCCCGTTCAGGTACTTCGTGAGATCCCCGCCGGTTACCAGGGTCACCGGCCCTCTGCTGGTGTCGGGCTGAGGTTGTGCTCGTGTGGCTGTGCAGCCGGCGTAGCTCGTGCTGATGAGGGCGACCGCTAGTAGCCCCCTGCCCGCGGCACGCGTCCACCGCATGGCTCCTCCTGATGCAACGATCACCAATTGCACGGTGATCGAGCTATCTAACGGTTAAGTATATGCGGGATACTGGACGTCGTGCAGGCGTCCGGAGACCTTCAGCCCGCCGGTAGGGCGGGCTACCCAGGTACGACCTTACGTCGGGGAAGGGAGGCGGGCGAGAGTGCGTCTGGCTCTGCTGGCGCTCCTGGCCAAGGGACCGGCTCACGGCTACCAGCTCAAGCGGGCGCTGGAGGACCTGCTCGGTGCCGCATACCCCCAGCCGAACATCGGGCAGATCTATGTGACCTTGGGCAGGCTGGAGAAATCGGGTCTGATCGAGGGCGAGGATGTCGCTCAGGAAGCCCGTCCGAACAAGCGGACCTATCAGCTGACACCAGCGGGGCGTGAGGCGGTGGCCGCGTGGTTTGAGGAGCCCACCGACGAACCCCGGGTGCGGGGGGAGTTCTTCATGAAGATCGCTCTGGCGCCGGCATCGGGGGCGGCCGATCAGATCGCCCTGATCAACAAACAGCGCCGCCACTATCTGAACGCTATGCGTGATCTGTCGAAGCTGGCTGCGGCCGAGGACCAGGAAAACCGTGTGGCGCAGCTGCTGATCGAGGGCGCTGTGCTGCATCTGCAGGCGGACCTCGACTGGTTGGAGCGTTGTCAGGAGGAGCTGGAATGAAGCGCCAGGCGCCTTCCGGGACCGGTGAGGATGACTCTGCCACAGGCGGGAAGCAAGCCACCGAGGCCGAGCAACTCCTGCGCGCCGAGGGCCTGGTCAAGACCCACCAGGCGCAGGGGGCCGCCGTCAGGGCTGTGCGTGGGGTGGACCTGAGTGTCGCGCGCGGTGAGTTCCTGGCCATCACTGGCCCCTCCGGGGCCGGAAAATCCACGCTGCTCCACCTCCTCGGTGGTCTTGACCGTCCGGACCAGGGCCGGATCTGGATCGAGGGCCGGCGTACCGACACCTACAGCGAGGCCCGTTGGGCCCTGCTGCGCCGGCGCAGCATTGGGGTCGTCTTCCAGTTCTTCAATCTCGTCTCACAGCTGACCGTGGCCGACAATGTCGAGCTGCCGGCGCTGTTGGCCGGGCACAGTCCCTGGCAGGCTCGAAAGGCTCGCGCGGAGCTATTGGCCGATCTGGGTCTGGAGGGCAAGGAGAACAGCACGCCAGGTGAGCTGTCCGGCGGTGAGCAGCAGCGCGTCGCCCTTGCCCGGGCCCTGGTCAACCATCCCGCTCTGCTGCTCGCCGATGAGCCGGCCGGCAGCCTGGACAGCAAGGGCACCCGAGAGGTGCTACGGCTGCTTTCCCGCTTCCACGAGCGGGGCCAGACCATCGTGCTCGTCTCCCATGACGCCCGGATGGCCAGTGCTGCCGACCGGGTCATCAGCCTCTTCGACGGCCGGATCAGCGACGACGTTGCGCTGAGCCGTGAGGGACCTCGCCCAGGTGGGGTTTCCGGCACGCTGGAACTCGGGGAGTGAACCATGCGTGCCATGGTGCGTTGGGTGCGGGCCGATCTGCGCGAGCACCGCGGAGAGGCATTGTTCCTGCTGCTGGCGACCGCCGGAATCGTCGTTTCCTTGCTGCTCGCCGGCGCCCTTCTCAGCTACGCGGCCAATCCCTGGCAGCGGGTCTTCACCCAGTCCTCCGGCGCACACGTGTGGATGAAGACCAAGGCAGGCGCCGACCCCAGTGTCCTGGGCCGGCTCGACGGGGTGCAGGCCGTTTCGGGTCCGTTTCTCACCGCGCCCGCGACCGCAGGCCTGGCTGGCAGCACAGCGGCGGTGCAGATGCGTGCCGTTACCGACAAGCCGCCACGGGTGGCCCGGCCGCTGGTCACCGCTGGCCGCTGGCTGGCCCCCGGCGCTGAGGACGAAGCGGTACTGGAAAGTTCATTGGCCCGTGCCCTTTGGGCCGAGCCTGGCGACCGGGTGAGCGTGCGCGTCAAGGGCGAAGCCGCCCACTCGCTGCGCATCACCGGTGTCGCCGATATCGCGGAGTCACCTTACGAGCCGGGGGAGGTCCCGGGCGTGATGTGGGTGTCCACCGCCACGTTCCGCCTCATGGAACCTCAGAAACAGCACGAGCAGATCATCGGACTAAGGCTCGCCGACCCCCAGGACTCCGGCTACGTCATCCAGCGTGCGGTCACGGAGCTCGGCGCCGACCGGATCGCCGATATTTCTACCTGGCAGGATGCCCGGGCCGAGGCACGGGGAGGCGACCGGCTCCTCGGGCTGCTGTTGGGCGTCTTCGGCGTGGGCGCACTGCTGGCCGCTGCACTTGCTGGGGCGGGTGCGGCCGGCACCAGAATCCGCAGCTCGCTGCGGGATATCTCCGTGCTGAAGGCGATCGGTTTCACCCCGGCGCAGCTGATTCAGATGTTTCTGGCCGAGTACCTGGCACTTGCGGTGCTGGGCATCGTCGCAGGTGCGCTCGCAACTGAGCTACTCGGAGCCCGTCTGCCCGGCCGGGCTGGGGAGGCGGTTCAGCTGTGGCAGGCACTCCCCGGTCATATCTGGGTGCCGGTCGGCGTGGTGGCCGGAGCTATTGTCTTGATCACTGCAACGGTCGCGTCAGTGGCATGGCGGGCAGGCCGTGTACCGCCCGTTCCGGTAGCCCGGGCCGCTGTCCCCTCCAGCCGGCGGATGTCCGGAACTGCACGGCGCGCTCTGGGTCTTCGTTTGCCTCCCGCCCTGGTTCTCGGCTGGCGCAGCGCTTTCCAGTTTCCCCTGCGTGCCTGTGCGGCGGTGGGGCGCTTGGCTGTTCCCCTCCTGCTGATCACGATTGCGCTCGGCACCTGGACGACGCTCGACCGGTTTGAGAACGATCCTCAGGACGTCGGGATCGTTGCAGCGCTCACTGCCCGCGGCGACGGTCTCGATGACGCGTCGGTACGGCGTTTGCTCAGCGTGGATCCAGCGGTGGCGGGTGTCTATCCCGGTGTCGATGTAGCGGCGCTGGTGCCGGGGCAGACCGGCACCATCACCCTGCGAGGTCTGGGTACTGCAGACGCTCCGTATCCGTTCGCCGTGAACGAGGGCCGGGCGCCCGACGGCCCCGACGAAGCCATCGCAGGGCAGGGGCTGCTCGACCTCCTCGATGTGAAGGTCGGGGACTGGGTTCGCATGACGGTGGGAGGCAGTCCCCAGGTCCTGCACATCGTCGGACGCAGCATCGAGCCGGAAGACAGTGGACGGGTCATCTCTGCTTCCCTGCGCACGCTGCAGGAAAGCGATCCCGCGCTCCGACCGGACTTCTACGCTCTCGTGCTCGAGCCGGGCGTCGCTCCGTCGGCTGTCAGGGACCGGCTCAACGAGGGGGCGGGCGGGCGGCTGGATATTCGTGAGAGCGCGAACCCTGTCGGCGAGCTCAGCTCGGTGCAACCGGTGATCGCTGGCCTGGTCACTGTGCTGGCGTTGATCGGCCTTGCGGAACTGTCGACCACCATCGCTGCCGGAGTGCGGGACCGCCGCCGTGACCTTCTGGCGCTCAAGGCCATCGGGCTGACACCGCGGCAGATCGTGGCGGTCATCGTGGCTGGTACCGGCTTCATCGCTTTGGCTGCCGCCGTAGTCGGCACAGGCCTGGGTGTTCTGGCGTCCCAGTGGCTGATCAATCTGCAAGGCGCTTCCAGCGGCATCGGTTCGGGCATCGCCCAGCCACCGCCGCTCTTCGCTCTGCTGCTCTTGGTGGCGGCCGCAGTGGCTGGATCGGTCGCTGTATCGATTCCGCCTGCGGTGCGCGCTGTCCGGCACCGACTGGCTGACACCCTCAGCGACACTCTGTGACCCCAGAGCACGGAACCTGCCGCTTTTGGCTTCTAGGCAGCCGGAAGGATGCGCTGAGCCGGGACTGCCCTGCTGACCCTGAGGCCGGCACGACTTCGCCACCTGTCCGGTTCTGCAACTACGTCAATCCAATCTGCCAGGCAATCGACGATGCCGAGGCCGCGGCCGTGCTCTTCGTCAAGGTCACCACAGTGCGGGTGCGGCACACGCGAGGCAGAACCGGTGTCGACCACGTCGATGCACAGAGACTCAGCCGACAGGCTCACGCACACCGTCATCTCGGCGCCACCGTGCTGAGCCGCGTTACCGGCCAGCTCGCTGACGATCAGACATGCGGTGTCCCGGTCCGACTCGATGACTCCCCAGCTCCTCAACAAAGCGGCGACGAAGTGCCGGACGGTGCGGACGCGGCATGCTTCCGCCGGGAGCGCCATCATCGCCTGCTGCCGGCGGGTGTCCGGCTCAGGCACGTCAGCAACCGCAACATGTGCTGCTGGCACCGTCCGGCGCGGAAGGGGATGGAACCTGCGTGATGTGACGACACCGGCTCGTATGGAATCCATGACATGCCTCGCTGACCTCTTCAGCCACCGGTCGGGAGCCCTGCGCCTCTGATGGCGCGCACTGCTCGGCGACACCGGGCACGCGCCACTGGAATGGCTCCCCCCGACTCTCGGGAGTCGATGGTCCGTACGGGAGCTCCATACATACATGTTAGGTATGGAGCTCCTTCGCCGTCAATGCACCCACGCAGTAAAACTCGCAGGAAACCCGGCAATGACGCAGAGAGGCCGCCGCAGGAATAGGTCAACATGTATGTAAGGTGCTGTCACGTTGTCGGGGGCGTGATCGGTTGAGGGCGTGACCGGGGGCGGGGTGGCCTGTGGTCCAGGTCGTTGGCGGGCAGGCCGGTGCCGGCCGGTGATGTGGTTCCAGAGGGCGAAGCGGATCATCATGTGGTGGCGGTGGCGGCCGGCGGTCGTCAGGTGCCGGTGGGGGCGGAACCGTTGTGCTGATCCGACGGACCGGAAGCCTTTCATCGCGCGTTCGCGCTGCCCGGGTGCTGTCAGAAGCCGTTGTCCTATCGATCTTGAGTGCGGAGTGATCGAAAGTGGCCGGTCGGCGGGTGATTTCGTCGTGGCCGTGCATGAAGACAGGGCTCCTGGTGCAGTTCCCGATGCGCTGCTTGCCGACCGCGGCTACGACCACGACAAGTACCAGCGACTGCTCTGGAAGCGCGGCATCCGCCCGGTCATCGCCGAACGAGGCGCGGAGCACGGCTCCGGCCTGGGCGCCTGGCTGCACGGCTTCGCCGCCTGCGGATCCGATGGGAGAGACGCGACGACATCCATGAGGCCTTCCTAGGCCTCGCAACCTGCCTGATCACCCACCGACATGTCCGACGCCCTTGTTAGGAGTTCATAGCCCCAGGAGGCGATCTCGTCGGCGCCAGCTTGCTCGGCGAACCTGTAGAGGGCGCCGGGCGGCGGCAACGCCCGCCGCCCGGCGGTACCGGGTTCGCAGTCAGAGGGTGGAGAGGGCCACGTACTTGTTTCCCCATGCATCACCCGGCGTGATGACGACGCGGGCGTAGGGGAAGCCCTTACTGGTGGAGGTGGTGGCCTGCTGCCAGTCGTTCCACGAGCCGTCGGCCATGCGGGTGACGTACCAGACGTTGCCGTCCTGACCGACGGCGGCGACTCGGACTGAGTTCTGGCGGTAGTAGGTGTCGAGGGCGATGTCGACCGAACTAGCGGCCATGGTCGGGCCTTTGATGCCTTGAACCTGACGGAATCCGGTGAACCGGCCATCCGGGTAGCGGATCTGGTGGTAGACGAGGCCGTCGAGCCCGATGGCGAGGATCTGAGACGAGCCGTCGGACATGCCAACCATGGACAGGGCCGTACCGGCGAAGGCCGGGGTGACGCTATAGCCCGCGAGGCGGGTCCAGCCGACCCAGGAACCGTCGGTGCGGCGGATGTTGTGGTAGAGACTGCCGTCGAGCCGGTAGGTCAGCACCTGCGTGGTGCCGTCAGGCATTCCCTCGGCGGCGACCTTGGCCGCCCGCCACGTGGGCGACCCGTCCGTCCCGGGCACGGGCTGGAAACCACTGAACTGTCCAAGGCGGCCTGGCATGCTGGCATCACCCGTCTGGTGGTAGAGGATGCCGTCCATGCCGGTGGCGAGGTACTGGGTGGTGCCGTCGGGCATCCCGGCGAGGTCGGCCGTCTGGAACTTGAGGTCGGCCGCGCCGCCGGGGTTGGGTACCTGGAGCCACTCGGCCCACATGCCGTTCCATCTCATAACGGTGAGGTACAAGTGCTGGTCGTCGCCGATGGTCAGGGCCGTCTTGCGGCCCGGGGGCGGGGGAGTGGCAAGGGATACGCTCGCTGCGGCGAAGCGCTCCGTGTAATGGGTGATGCCCGGCAGTGCTCGCTCGCTGGTACCGCTGGTGCCGAAGGGTATCTCGGGGGTGGCGTGCCCGCGCAGGCGGATGGCGGGAACGTTCGGGTCGCTGACGGTGGGAGTTCCGTAGAACCAGATGGGGTTGGTGAAGGCGACCATCTGGCTCAGCACGCTCCAGGAGGGCTCCATGCGGCGGACGTCGACGCGGGCGAACATGGAGGCTTTGCCCCAGCCGCGCCAGCGCAGCACGCCACTTCCGCCGGCGTCGATCTGGATGGAGGCCATGACGCCCCACTCGGTGACGAGGGTGGCCACGGTGTTCGGGGCACCGGAGATCTTGGCGACGACGTCCACGGCGTCGAAGAAGCCCAGGGGCAGTGTCTCGCCGGGGCCGGCGCTCGTCCCGCGGGCGCTGGCGGTGAAATCCACCGTCACCTGGGACGACTCCGCCACATACAGCCTGCCCCGGCGTATCGCGTCCAGCAGCGCGGCCTTGGAGAGGGTCTTGGCGCACACCACGTTCTGGGGCGTCCCCACGAGGCCGTCGCCCAGGGAGTGGGCATCGCTGTTGCCCAGGCCGGGAACCCGCTTGCCCGCGCACAGCAGCAAATGCCAGGCGATGAGGTTCAGCTCGTCGTCGCCCGTCCAGGGTCGCGTGCCGGACCCAGGGGCCCCGTTCCACACCTCCATAGCGTCGATCTTGTCCAGGCCCAGGCCGAACTCCCAGGCCGAACCGAACGCCGGCGTCATAGGGTGGGCGGCGATGACCAAGCCGCCCAGGCCGCGCACCTGCTGGACGTTGGCGTCGAACTTGCCATCCGACGGTTTGTATCGCCAGTCGATCCAGTCGCCCTGGGGGATGCCCACCGCCAGCCAGTGCCCGTGCCGGGTCGTCACCTCCTCGGCGTTGATCACCAGCATTCGTTTGGGGATGTTGCCCCTCCAGGACACCCCAGCGGCATTGGTGTTGTGGTCGGAGATGGCGATGAAGTCCAGATCGGCGGCGTGGGCGTCAGCGACCCGCTCGTCCACCGTGCGCTGGGAGTCGGAGTGCACGGTGTGCATGTGCAGGTCACCCCGATACCACCCCCAACCGGTGTTCGGGATGCTCGCGGGAAGTACGTCGTAGGGAGTGGTGGTGGGCAGCGGATCACCGTAATCGAGAGTCACGTCCACCTGCCAACCCATGCCCTTCAGTTCGGCCACCATCGGCCCCAGGATGATCGACCACTTGCCCTGCTGGATGGGCCCCGGCACGTAGCCAGGGGTGGCGTCCGCGGCCGACAGCGTGAACTCCTTCCGGGCGCTGCCCGAGTAGCCGCGAAACTCGGTCGGCCCAAGGATGCCGATGTCCATCACGTTGTTCCAGGTACCGGGAAGGCTGGGACTCGTCTGCGGCTCGAAGGAATAGCTGACCGAAATGCGCTGCACACCGGCCGGAATGTCGAGCTCTATGGAGATCCACTGGTCGAACCCGAAGGGCGCAGTTCCCTTGTAAGTCGTCGTCTCCTTCTGACCGGGCGTGCCACTGGTGGCGGCACTGGCGATGCTGGCCGGGACCAGGGTGGCCACACCCCCGGCAGCCAGGAACGCACTCCACCGCAGCAGGCTACGACGACTGACGTCCTCGGCCTCGGCGGCGGCCCTTGAGGGCAGCTCGTGAATCTTGTCGCAGCGCCGATCCCGCATCGCGTCTCCTTCAACCAAGGCGTGAGGCACACAGATTGAGGCCGCCATGTCCGACGGCTACTGTCCGCGCAGGTAAACTGACCACACTGCAGGTCTTGTCCTATACATGCCAGAAGGATTGCATCGTTGCAGTCATCGAGCGCACTAACAAGGGCCAAAAAGGCAGGGCTGCAGGCGGGTGAAGAGGCAGTCGTTCAGGCTCGGCGCCCGCGGGCCGCTCGCTCTCAGGTGACGCCCTGGTTGTCAATCTCTTGGAGGCGTGGAGGACTTCCTTATGCGGTTGAGCCTGCTGGTGCGAGCGTGACCGGACTGCGGTGACGGCTCGTTCGGACTCCACCGGCGCCAGTCCGCCGGCCGTGATGTACCTGCGGCGCGTGTCAGAGAAGTCTGTGATCGGACAGGTGCTGTCCGGGAACAGATCCGTGTGGCTGTACTTCCGGTTCCCGCTGTCGTTTCGCGAGGTCGAGGAGCTGATGATCGAGCGCGACGTCGTCGTGTCCTACGAGACGGTGCGCCGGTGGTGCCTGAAATTCGGACAGGCCTGCGCCAACGGCCACACCACTGCGGCCTGGTCAAGCGCCTCAGCGCGGATCTTGTCCTGGGACCAACCGTTCCTAACCAGTGTCCTGGAGTGACATTTGCTGCCGGCTCCCGGAACTGCGCGCATCGCGAACGGTGTTTGATGCGCTGGTCTCCCGCGTTCGCTGTGTCTCCGTCCGGCTGCGTGCATCGTGTGCATACTCCGTGACGGGTGGGCGGGTTCCCTCACGCCCTCGTGCGTCTGGTCCGGCCTGGGCGGTCCGATGCCCCGCAGTATCGCTGTGGTGCTGCGTGGGCGGTGCCGTCCGTCGCCGGATGGTGCCCGAGGGCGCGTCGCCCGGTCGCGATGCCGGCGGCATCGTGGCGGGACATCTTTCGCTTCTTCGAGGTGAGGGGCTTCTTCCAGTGCTGATCGCCCCACATCGACGTGTACGCCGGGTCCACGGCAACGATCGACAGGCCGTGTTCGGACGCCATGGACACGAGCCGGGCCTTGAGCTTGCCGGTCGGGATGCCCGAGATGAGCTGCCGGAAGCGCTTACGTCTGCCGTGCTTCTCGCGGGTCTTCTCGGCGGCGAAGTCCAGGTTCTCCAGGCCGATGGCTTTGACGCCGCACCGGTCGGCCCAGTGCAGCAACTGGCTGATGGCGTGCCGGATCTGGGCGTCACGGTGGTCTGCGCTCCGCGATCGAGCGGGCCGGCTTCCGGTTCTTCACCATGCCGGCGACGTTGAGGTCTTCCACCACCACGGTGCCGTACTCCCCGGCCAGGGAGGTGGTGAGCTTGTGTATGCCGTCCCGGCGCAGCGCGGTGACGCGGTGGTGCACGCGGTTGCGCTGGGCGTCGGCGCGCTTCCACCGGTTCGAGGGCTGCTGTCCGGTGCGCCGGTCGGGCCCTCGGCGGCGGGAGACCGTACGGGACAGGCGGCCCAGCTTCCGCTGTGCTTCGGCCAGGTGCTTCGGGTTCTCGGTGGCCGGGCGCCCGTCGGAGAACACCGCGAGGGTCTTCACCCCGAGATCGACGCCGATCACCGCATCCGGCCGGGTGGGCGTACGCTCCGCGCGCTGGACTTCCACGATGAAGGAGACGAACCAGCGTTCGGCCTCCTGCCCGACGGTCGCGGACTTGATCCGCGCGCTCCCCGCCTCGATGAGGCGGCCGAGCTTGCATGTGGACTCGTGTGTCCTGATCCGCCCCAGCACGGGCAGCACCACATGCATACGCCCGTCCAGCCGGATCACACCCGTGGTGAACCTGACCGAAGGCGTGGCCTTCCGCTTCGACTTGAAGCGCGGGAAACCCATCCGCGGGCCCCTGCGCCTGCCCCGCTTGGAATCGGCCCAGTTCTTCAACGCAGACGCGAGCCGGTCAAGACCGGTGGCGTACGCCTCCTTCGAGCACACCACCCACCAGGGGGCAACGGCGTCCTTTGCCTGGTTCCACGCCTTGCGCAGCGCGTACATCGACCACGACACCGTAGGCGTCAACTCCGCCTCGGCAATGCCGTAGGAGCGTTCCGCCTCACGCCGGGACCGCCTTCACCACGGCCAGACCCCAGTTGTAGGCGACACGAGCCGCGCCGGCATGCCGGACATCGCACCGGCCTGACGCGGCGTCGGGTCCAGCGCAAACCGGTAGGCATGCGTCGTGATCACCCCAAGAACCGTACCTGCCCCCGCTGACAACCCGACACCAGCAACCCCAACGATCAAGAGAACCTGACGAAGGCCGAGATTCACTGATGGACTCCACAGCAGCTAGTAGGACTCCGTTAGGTTGCTCTGGCTCTGGGGTTTTGGCTGGTGGTGGATGTTCTGGGCAGGGGGCGGTGGCAGGTGGTGCAGGTGCCGGTCCAGCAGTTCAGCAGGTCCTGGATGGCGTCGAGGGTCTGGTAGAGGGTGAGTTGGCTGTATCGGCTTTTGGGGCCAGTCGCTGTTCGGTGAGGAACGCGTGGGCGGCGGTGACCAGGGTGACGTGGTGATGCCAGCCGTTCCAGGAACGTCCCTCGAAGTGGTCCAGGCCGAGGCCGTGCTTGAGTTCCCGGTAGTCGTGCTCGATGCGCCAGCGGATCTTCGCCAGGCGGACCAGTTCGGCGATTGGGGTGTCTGCGGGCAGGTTGGACAGCCAGTAGCCGGTGGGTGCTTCGGCGCCGTCGGGCCATTCGGCCAGCAGTGTGACCTCAGGCAGGACGCCGTCCCAGTGGCCGTGTGAGGCGAGGGCGGCGGCCTGGGCGAGGCGTTTGGATTTGATCCCGGCGGGCCGCACCTGCAGGGACAGGAAGTGTGAGCGCAGCGGTCCGCGGGATCCTTCCCGCCAGGTCACCTCGGTGAAGGCCTGCCGTCCGTGGCCGGCCACCAGCGCGGCCACCGGAGTCGGCCTGTCGCGGTAGCGGGGCTGCGGCTTGCGGCCGTTGCCGGACCAGGTGGGGGCCATGGGCATCGCATCATGCGGGTGGACGGTCACATCCGAGCGGATCGCCACCACGTAGTCGATGCTGCGATGTTCCAGGCCGTCGCGGAAGTCGGCGTTCTGTCCGTAGCCGGCGTCGGCCACCAAAACCGGAGGCACCAGACCCCATCCGGCCAGCTCATCGATGGTGTCCAGGGCCAGACGCCACTTCTCCCGGTGCCCGATCTCGTCGGGCATCCCGGTCTTGCGCCGGCGAACCGGATCGTGCGCCCACTCCTCAGGCACGAACAGGCGCCATTGCAGCGGACAGGACGCCGTGTCGGAGACCGCGTGCACACTCACTGCGACCTGGCAGTTGGCCTGCTTGCCCAGCGCCCCGCAGTACTGGTGGGCGACCGCCACCGACATCTTCCCGTCCTTGGGAAACGACACGTCATCGACCGCCCACGCGTCCGGACCGACCAGCGGCACCATCCGCTGCGCAATCCGCCGCCGCACCGGCAGCGGATCCCACGTCGACTGGTTCACGAACTGCTGCAGATTCTGCTCGTTGCCGTCCGGCAGCCGCTGCGCCATGGCCTGGATGGACTTGCGGCGACCGTCCACCATCAGTCCCCGCAGATAGCAGTCGCTCTTGGCCCGCTGGTCCTTGCGCGGCACCGAGGCGAACACATCAGCCACGAATAACGCCAACTTCGCCCGAGCCCGGTTCACTTCATGTGTATCCACACCTTCAGCGTTCCCCCAAACAGGACCGACAGGCAGACATAACGGAGTCCTACTAGTGCCGCATCAGAGAACCTTTGCCCTGTGGTGATGTGACGCGCCGTTCGGATGCTGGTCCGGACGGCGCGGTGTCGGCCAAGCTGTCTGGGTGGCAGAACGAGTACGCGTCCGTGAGATCGATGACGACGAGGGGCAGCGCCTGCTGCGGATCATCCGTAGAGGCACGGGGTCGGTGGTGACCTGGCGGCGGGCCCAGATGGTGCTGCTGTCCGCGCAGGGCATGCCCGTGGTGAAGATCGCCGAGGTGACATTCACCAGCGCGGACCGAGTCCGGGACGTGATCCACAACTTCAACACCGACGGCTTCGACTCGCTCTACCCGAAGTACAAGGGCGGTCGGCCCAAGACCTTCACTCTCCCCGAACGCCGGGAGATCAAGAAGACCGCCAAGTCCAAGCCTGCCGAGCACGGCCTGCCGTTTTCGACCTGGAGCCTGGCCAAGCTGGCCGACTTCCTGGTCGCCGAGGGGGTGGTCGACGACATCAGCCACGAGGGCCTTCGGGTTCTGCTCCGTGAGGAGGGCGTCTCGTTTCAACGCATAAAGACCTGGAAGACCTCCCGCGACCCCGACTACGCCGCCAAGAAAGCGCGCGTCGAGCACCTCTACGCCATCGCCGACGGCGAGGTCATACCCGACGATGGCGAACCAGAAGTCGTCTTCTGCCTTGACGAGTTCGGCCCGCTCAACCTCCAGCCTCACCCCGGCCGGCAGTGGACCGAGCGCGGCGGGAAGCACAAGGACCCCGACCGGGAACCCCGCCCCCGCCGACGGGCCACCTACACCCGCCCGCACGGCGTCCGCCACCTCCTCGCCGCCTATGACCTGGCCCGGGACAGGCTCTACGGCCACATCAAGCCGAAGAAGAACCGGACGAGGTTCCTGGAGTTCTGCCGCTACCTGCGCAGCCTCTACCCGGCCGAGACCCGGATCGCGATCGTGCTCGACAACTTCTCCCCGCACCTGACCACCAAGAAGGACACCCGCGTCGGCGACTGGGCCACGGCCAACAACGTCGAATTCGCCTACACCCCGACCAACAGCTCCTGGCTCAACCGCATCGAGGCCCAGTTCACCGCCCTGCGCTACTTCGCACTCGACGGCACCGACCATGCCAGCCACAAGGAGCAGGGCAGCATGATCCGCCGCTACATCATCTGGCGGAACAAGCACGCCGCCGACGAACGCCTGCGCAAGGTAGTCAACAGGGCGAACGTTGCCTGATACGGCACTAGTAGGACTCCGTTAGGTTGCTCTGGCTCTGGGGTTTTGGCTGGTGGTGGATGTTCTGGGCAGGGGGCGGTGGCAGGTGGTGCAGGTGCCGGTCCAGCAGTTCAGCAGGTCCTGGATGGCGTCGAGGGTCTGGTAGAGGGTGAGTTGGCTGTATCGGCTTTTGGGGCCAGTCGCTGTTCGGTGAGGAACGCGTGGGCGGCGGTGACCAGGGTGACGTGGTGATGCCAGCCGTTCCAGGAACGTCCCTCGAAGTGGTCCAGGCCGAGGCCGTGCTTGAGTTCCCGGTAGTCGTGCTCGATGCGCCAGCGGATCTTCGCCAGGCGGACCAGTTCGGCGATTGGGGTGTCTGCGGGCAGGTTGGACAGCCAGTAGCCGGTGGGTGCTTCGGCGCCGTCGGGCCATTCGGCCAGCAGTGTGACCTCAGGCAGGACGCCGTCCCAGTGGCCGTGTGAGGCGAGGGCGGCGGCCTGGGCGAGGCGTTTGGATTTGATCCCGGCGGGCCGCACCTGCAGGGACAGGAAGTGTGAGCGCAGCGGTCCGCGGGATCCTTCCCGCCAGGTCACCTCGGTGAAGGCCTGCCGTCCGTGGCCGGCCACCAGCGCGGCCACCGGAGTCGGCCTGTCGCGGTAGCGGGGCTGGGGCTTGCGGCCGTTGCCGGACCAGGTGGGGGCCATGGGCATCGCATCATGCGGGTGGACGGTCACATCCGAGCGGATCGCCACCACGTGGTCGATGCTGCGATGTTCCAGGCCGTCGCGGAAGTCGGCGTTCTGTCCGTAGCCGGCGTCGGCCACCAAAACCGGAGGCACCAGACCCCATCCGGCCAGCTCATCGATGGTGTCCAGGGCCAGACGCCACTTCTCCCGGTGCCCGATCTCGTCGGGCATCCCGGTCTTGCGCCGGCGAACCGGATCGTGCGCCCACTCCTCAGGCACGAACAGGCGCCATTGCAGCGGACAGGACGCCGTGTCGGAGACCGCGTGCACACGCACTGCGACCTGGCAGTTGGCCTGCTTGCCCAGCGCCCCGCAGTACTGGTGGGCGACCGCCACCGACATCTTCCCGTCCTTGGGAAACGACACGTCATCGACCGCCCACGCGTCCGGACCGACCAGCGGCACCATCCGCTGCGCAATCCGCCGCCGCACCGGCAGCGGATCCCACGTCGACTGGTTCACGAACTGCTGCAGATTCTGCTCGTTGCCGTCCGGCAGCCGCTGCGCCATGGCCTGGATGGACTTGCGGCGACCGTCCACCATCAGTCCCCGCAGATAGCAGTCGCTCTTGGCCCGCTGGTCCTTGCGCGGCACCGAGGCGAACACATCAGCCACGAATAACGCCAACTTCGCCCGAGCCCGGTTCACTTCATGTGTATCCACACCTTCAGCGTTCCCCCAAACAGGACCGACAGGCAGACATAACGGAGTCCTACTAGTAGACTGTCGTGGCTAATTCTTGGGATAAAGGTGGCGCAGTTTGATGCGTGCGTCATGGGTGGTGAACTGCCAGTCCACTTGGCGTTGGTGGGTGTTGGTGGCGTTCTGCCAGGCCGAGAGTTCGGTGTTGAGTGTGTCGAGGTCGCCGATCCGGCGGTCGAGGCATTGCCGGGTCAGCGCGGAGAGTTCGATCTCGGCGATGTTGAGCCAGGAGCCGTGCTTGGGCGTGTGGTGGATCTCGAGGCGTTGAGCCAGGGCGAAGGCCTCTTCTGGTTCGAAGGCCTCGTACAGGGAGGCGATGGTGTGGGTGTTGAGGTTGTCCATCACCAGGACCACGGTTTCGGCGTCGGGGTGGTCCACGGTCAGTAGCTGTTTGACCTGGCCGGCCCAGTCGATCCGGGTCCGTCGGGACAGTGCCTGCGTGCGACGCCATCCGCGTAAGGGTTCGGTCCATACGAAGACGGAGCAGGTGCCGCAGCGGATGTACTCGCTGTCCTGGCACGCGTCGCGGCCGGGTCGGGCGGGGATTGGGCCGCGGACGTGGTCGAGGAGCTGGTAGGGCTTCTCGTCCATGCACACCACCGGACGCGCCGGGTCGTAGGGTCGGGCATAGACGGCGAGGACGTCTTCCATCCGGGCTGCGAACTGCGCGTTCGCTCGTGGTGGGATGGTCCAGCACTTCTTCAGGTGAGGGCGCAGTTCCGTTTTTTAAGACCCGGCCGATGGTGGAGTGGTCCAGATCGGGGATGTCCTCAACCAGTGCGACGTGCTTCTCCAGTAGTCGCAGCGACCACCGCGCATAGCCTGAGGGCGGCTGGGAGCATGCCATCGCGATCAGCCGGGCTTCGACCTCGCCGGTCACCGGCGAGGGCACCGGCGGCAGGTCGCGTTTCTTCCGTGCGATCGTGGCGTGAACATCGCCACCGGTCTCGGCGAAACGCTTGGCGACCAGCCGCAACGTCTCACCACAGACGCCGAGCCGGGTCGCGATCGCCTCTTTGGAGTCCACCTCACCCACCGAGGTGTCCAGCGCGAGCAGCACCCGCGCACGCATGATCATCGAAGCAGTGATGATGGTGCCGTGGTCCTCCGCCGGGTCTGACCCACATCGAAGCTGACGCCCACGGGCTGTCATGTCGGAGAACTGTCGACTCGCTGCGGGGGGCCACCACGCACACAGCCGATCGGGCGCTCGTGACCTGATAGGAGCTTGGGCTAGAAGCCCCCGTCACTGCTTTGTCCGCCGCCCGACCGGCGTGTGCTGCCCCTCTTGCCAACCCGGAAGGACAGCACCTCCATCATGGCCGATCAGCGCCCGGACGTCTTCGGAGGCGTGGACACCCACGCCGACACCCACCATGCCGCCGCCGTCGACCCCATCGGCCGGCATCTGGGCGACGCTCAGTTCCCGACCACGAGCGAGGGTTACCGCGCCCTGCTGGCCTGGCTGCGCTCTTTCGGGAGCGTGCGCGCCGTCGGCGTCGAGGGCACCGGATCCTACGGCACCCAGCTCGCACGCGTCCTGGCCGCTTCCGGCCTGCAAGTGTTCGACATCAACCGGCCTGACCGGCGCATGCGCCGCCAGCTGGGCAAGTCCGATCCCATCGACGCCTATGCCGCCGCCGAGGCAGTCGCCTCCGGACGTGCGGGCGTCATCCCCAAGACCCACACCGGTGCCGCCGAGGGGCTGCGGGTCCTGCACAACGCCCGCACCTCGGCCATGAAGGCCCGCACCCAGGCCATCAACCAGATCCGCAGCCTCCTGGTCACCGCGCCCGACACCCTGCGCAGCCAACTGCGCCCTCTGGCAGCAGCAGACCTGATCAGCGCATGCGCCAGGCTCCGACCGACACCGGACCTGGCCGACCCCACCGCCGCGGCCAAGTTCACCCTGCGCCGCCTTGCCCGCAGATACCAGGACCTCGGGCGTGAAATCAGCGAGTATGACGCCGAGTTGACCACATTGGCGGCTCAGGCCGCGCCCATGCTCTTGGCCGTGAACGGCGTCGGGCCCGAGACCGCCGCCCGCCTCCTGGCGGCAGTCGGCGACAACCCCGAGCGCCTGCGCTCCGAGGCAGCCTTCGCCCATCTGTGCGGCGCCGCACCTCTGCCGGCCTCCTCCGGCCGCCGCGACCGCCACCGGCTGAACCGGGGAGGCAACCGGTCCGCCAACGCAGCCCTCTACCGCATCGCGGTCGTCCGCATGCAGCACGACCGCCGCACCCGCGAGTACGTGGCCCGACGCACTGCGCAGGGACTGCAGAAGAAGGACATCATCCGCTGCCTCAAGCGCTACATAGCCCGTGAGGTCTTCAGAGCCTTGACCTGCACGAACATCACGACGGCCGACCTTGCACAGGCCGCTTGACAGGAAATAGGAGCTTCTCCGCGAACACCCGTCGTGGTCACCCGGACCAATTCCTCACGGTCCTGCGTGGTCAGCCTGACCGGCCGCTTCTTCTGCGAACCCATAACAACAGCCCTGTCTGACAAGCGAGAAGGATCTGACAGATACCAGCCTCCCAGACATGACACAACTAAGCAGCGACGACCTACTAGTTCACCGGCCACCAGGCGGACGATCTCCTTCCCCGCCCGATCGTGATCGAACCGGGCACGGGACAACAGGTGCTGCAGCCGGTGAGGGCCCGGATGTCCCAACGCCTGCCCGAGCGTCCAGCAGTTCCGCGTGTCCACCTCCAGCAACAGTCCGGCGACCAACTCGGCGGCTGTCGCCCGCGTTTCACGCCGTGTGAAACAGCCCGCGACGGTTGCCATGACCCTCCCGAATGTCTCGCCCCACGTCTGCTCCGCTATCGTGGCCTCCGCGGCCACCGTGTCTTGATACGTCGTCACAAACGTTCATGATCGCGGTGGCCGTCCTCATGCCCGCACGCACCCCCGACAAGACACTGACCAGCCCAGACGCTGGAACTACAGCTGCCGTGTCAGTAGCTGTTTGACCTGGCCGGCCCAGTCGATCCGGGTCCGTCGGGACAGTGCCTGCGTGCGACGCCATCCGCGTAAGGGTTCGGTCCATACGAAGACGGAGCAGGTGCCACAGTGGATGTACTCGCTGTCCTGGCACGCGTCGCGGCCGGGTCGGGCGGGGATTGGGCCGCGGACGTGGTCGAGGAGCTGGTAGGGCTTTTCGTCCATGCACACCACCGGACGTGCCGGGTCGTAGGGTCGGGCATAGACGGCGAGGACGTCTTCCATCCGGGCTGCGAACTGTGCGTTCGCTCGTGGTGGGATGGTCCAGCACTTCTTCAGGTGAGGGCGCAGTTCCGTTTTTAGGATCCGGCCGATGGTGGAGTGGTCCAGATCGGGGATGTCCTCAACCAGTGCGACGTGCTTCTCCAGTAGTCGCAGCGACCACCGCGCATGGCCCGGGGGCGGCTGGGAGCATGCCATCGCGATCAGCCGGGCTTCGACCTCGCCGGTCACCGGCGAGGGCACCGGCGGCAGGTCGCGTTTCTTCCGTGCGACCGTGGCGTGAACATCGCCACCGGTCTCGGCGAAACGCTTGGCGACCAGCCGCAACGTCTCACCACAGACGCCGAGCCGGGTCGCGATCGCCTCTTTGGAGTCCACCTCACCCACCGAGGTGTCCAGCGCGAGCAGCACCCGCGCACGCATGATCATCGAAGCTCCGCGAACACCCGTCGTGGTCACCCGGACCAATTCCTCACGGTCCTGCGTGGTCAGCCTGACCGGCCGCTTCTTCTGCGAACCCATAACAACAGCCCTGTCTGACAAGCGAGAAGGATCTGACAGATACCAGCCTCCCAGACATGACACAACTAAGCAGCGACGACCTACTAGTACTCAGCTTGAACTCGTAGACGCCGGCTGGTGGATCACGGTGGTTCGATCACCAGGCCGGTCTCGGTGAGGCAGCCGTTGATCAGGTCGGGCCGGTACTGGATCTTCTTGAGCTTGCGCTTGACGATGCGGACGAGGCCGCCCAGGTCGGCGGTGACGAAGTTGGCGATGGAGCGTTTCAGGAGTGACCAGACGCCCTCGGTGGGGTTCAGCTCGGGTGCATACGCGGGCATCTGGACCACACGCAGCCACTCCTGGTGTTCGTCGGCGAACTCCTTCATCTGTGCACACAGGTGCACGTTCAGGTTGTCCCAGCACCACACGAGCGGCGCGTGCAGCTGCTGGTGAACGGCGAGGATCAGTTCGCGGTACTCGTGCCAGGCGAAGCTCTTGGGCTCGCCCTTGCGCCCGTGATAGACGTGCAGCCGGTAGAAGAAGTGCGGGCGCTCGCCGGGGCGGAAGCAGACCGCGCCGGCCACGTTGACCCGGCCGGAACCTCTGCCACGCACCCTCACCACGGGCCGTGCCCCGCGCGGGGCCCATGTGCGGCCCTTCGGCGGCCTCAGGCCCTGCCCCGCCTCGTCCTCGAAGCAGATGTAGGCGCCCAGGTCCGCCGCACTGGTTTTACCTGCGGCCACACCTCCTGCTTCCACACCTCGATGGCCTCCTCGTCCCGCTCGACGGCCCGGCGCACCGGGACCTGGCACGACCAGCCGTGGCGCCGCATCAGCTTCCACACGCCCTGCACCGTGTAGCCCACATGGAACAGCCGCCCGATCAGCGCCTTGATCCGCTTCAGCGTCCACCGCTGGTCGTCGGCGAATCCGTGCGCCGGCGGGCCGCGCCGCAGTTCTGCTTCCAGACGCGCGAACTGCCGCGCCGACAGACGCTCCGGCGACACCGGTCCCCTGGAACGCAGGGCCTGCACCCCGCCCTCGCGCCACCGCTGACGCCACAGCCGCACAGTGCGCGGCGCTACCCGTAACTCCGCCGCGACCGCACCAGAACTCTCGCCCTGCTCAAATAACTCAGCGGCCTTCAGCCGCAGTTGTTCACGTCGTTCCTGCTCGGCAGGCGTATACCCGCCCCTCTGCGCATACCGCATGCACCTGCCATACCGCAGGGATCAAGGACCGTCACGCCCTCTCGGCGTCTACGAGTTCAAGCTGAGTAGCCCCCTCGACAAGTCATTTCGCCGAGCAGGTTCCGCAGATACCGGCGGGTGCACGGTCGACCACCCGGTCACGGACTGCGGCCGGACATCGGAGACGGGAGGCTGGTTCCACCGTCGTGCAGGCCCCTCGTGACCAAGGCCTGTCCCGGCCGGTGGCGATGCATGCCTCCGCACCCGCCGCCGGGAGGGACGCGACCTGTGCCCGACATGCTGTCCGCCCGGAACGCGGGGGCGGGACTGCACCGCATTAGGTTGCGGGCACGCCTCGTCCGGCCAGGCTGAGGATGCAAGCGTGAGAGGTGCAAGCGATGGAGACCTGGTTCAACGAGGATGCCGACGCTCTCGACAGTCTGATCAGCAACTGCGGGACGGGGCTCGTTCAGGCCACCGTGAAGGATGTCGCCGGGTTCTACGGTATGACCGAGGATGCGGTCAGGCAGTGGCTGGAGTCGATATTTAGGAACTCCACCCATGACGCCGTCGAGCAGGCCAGTGCAGATGTGATCAGGACCGAGGTGAACGGCTGGGACAACGCCGCCTGGAGTAGATGGCTGCGGGAGGTGTGCATCCAGGCCGGCTACCCCATGACAGCGAATCCGCCCTCCGGCCAGGGCGCGTTTCCCGGACCGGTATCCGCCCCGCAACCGCAACAGCAGATCCAGGGAGCGGGCTACGTCTGGACACCCGATCCGCCCCCACAACCCGCGCCCCCGCCCGTCCACCCCCACCCCGCCACACACGCCTGGTCACAGATGGACGAAAACGTCCTCATCCACTGGCTCGACTGGCTTGCCCAGATGGACCAGCAACCCACATGGGACACCATCGCCGACGGCCTGGCAGCGTTCCTGGCAAGCGAAGACATCCACGACGACCCCACAGCCTGGTGGACCACAGCCTGGCAGTCCCCCGACGGACGAATCGCATACCTGCGGCAATACCAGAGCCGGAAGGCCGACCTGTCCGCCCTCGATGCACAAATCGCCTACGCCTGGCAATCAACCCAGTGGGCCCTCGCCAACCAGCAGCAAACCCAAAACCAGCCCCAGGCCCAGCCACCCGCATACACCTGGACCCCCGACCAACAGACCCAGCACTACCCCCAGACAACCCCACAAACCCACCCGCCGGCACAACACCCGCAGACCCACCCCCGAAACCAGCCCACACCCCACCCGGCTCCACCACCCTCAAGCGGACAACCCAAGCCCCTCAAGCGGAAACAACCCCCACCCGACCCCAACCTCACTGAACACAAAAGCAACCAAGGTAAACGCCAACGCCCCGCCGTTGGCGAAAACGATTTCAGCCGGAGAATTTGGAAAGTGCGCGAGGAGGCAGGCCTGACGCAGAAGGAGCTTGCAAAAAAGGCGAGTCTCGGAATCCATTTTATAGCGAAAGGCGAGTCCGGCATCTACATCGATCCGGGCACGGCACGCCGCTGGATCCAGGCGGTGACAGACAACACAAAAATCCAAGAAAAGCTTCAAACGCTCTATAATGCAATATACCAAGACGGTAGGGATCCCGCAAAGCTGGCATTCTGGGAACTGATGCTGCGACTCCGCGAGAATAGGGGATTCTCGCGAGTAGAGGTCGCAGTTGCAGTCGGCGTAGGGAACGCGACAATTTCGAAATGGGAGAGTGGGGCGGTGATGACACCGGGAATAAAGGGCCAGAACAAAGTTAACATGTGGATCAACTTCCTGACGGCAGGACTGAAAGACAGGGAAAGCGTCCGCAGGGAGCTACGCCAGCTCTATGAGAGGGAAGTGGCAACGCCGGGGCGGATGTTTTTTTGGACCGACTGAAGGTATCCATTCAGTAGGCTGTGACACGGCAGCTGTAGTTCCAGCGTCTGGGCTGGTCAGTGTCTTGTCGGGGGTGCGTGCGGGCATGAGGACGGCCACCGCGATCATGAACGTTTGTGACGACGTATCAAGACACGGTGGCCGCGGAGGCCACGATAGCGGAGCAGACGTGGGGCGAGACATTCGGGAGGGTCATGGCAACCGTCGCGGGCTGTTTCACACGGCGTGAAACGCGGGCGACAGCCGCCGAGTTGGTCGCCGGACTGTTGCTGGAGGTGGACACGCGGAACTGCTGGACGCTCGGGCAGGCGTTGGGACATCCGGGCCCTCACCGGCTGCAGCACCTGTTGTCCCGTGCCCGGTTCGATCACGATCGGGCGGGGAAGGAGATCGTCCGCCTGGTGGCCGGTGAACTCGCCGGGCAGGACGTGGTGTTGGTGGTGGACGAGACGGGCGATGCGAAGTCCTCGACGGAGTGTGTGGGAGCCGGACGGCAGTACTCGGGTGCGATCGGCGGTGTCGGTCTGTGTCAGGTGGCGGTGCATCTGGCGGCGGTCTCCGCGACCACGAAGGTGATCATCGACCGGGCCCTGTATCTCCCGGCGGACTGGGCCGCGGACGAGGAACGCCGCGAGGTCGCCGGGGTGCCGGAGGAGGTCGGGTTCGCGACGAAGCCGCAGCAGGCGCTGTCCATGGTCACCGGCGCACTCGCCACGGGGATCGAGGCACGCTGGTTCGCGGGCGACGAGGTGTACTGCGGGCGTGAACTGCGCCGGGGCATACGCTCACTGGGTCTGGGCTACACGGTCGGCATCGCCGCTACGTACCAGGTCACCGACGGGGGCGGCCGCCGGTGGGAGGCCCGCAAACTGATCAACAAGGTGCGTCCCGAGCAGTGGATGCGCCGGCAGACCGGACACGGCACCAAGGGCACCCGCGAGTACGACTGGGCCTGGCTCGACGTCCGCCCCGACGACACTCCCGACGAGAACGAGAACGAGAACGAGAACGAGAACGAGAACGAGAACGAGAACGAGAACGAGAACGAGAACGAGAACGAGAACGAGAACGCGGCCGGGGCGGGGACGAGCGTGCTGGTCGCGCGGCGGCACCGCTACACCGGCGAGGTGTCCTACTTCCGCTGCTGGGCACCCGGCGACGTCGCCCTCGCCACACTGATGGAAGTGATCTCGCGCAGGTGGCGGATCGAGGAAACGTTCCAGCTCACAAAGGGCTTCACCGGGCTCGACCAGGGTCAGGTGACCTGCTGGAACTCCTGGATGCGCTGGTCACTGTTCTCCCTGTTCGCCGCCGTCGTCCTCGCTCTCACGGCCGCAGCCATCCATGAGGGCTCCGAGCGGCAACCCGGACTCGTCCCGCCGACCTGTCCCGAGCTCATCCGTCTCCTGCGGGCCATCGTGCTGCCCCCAGCCGCCCGCGACCGTGATCATGTCCTGCGCTGGATCGCCTGGAGGCGCCGTCACCAAGCCGTCGCAACCGCCTGCCACCAGCAACGACACCGCTGCCACGACCAGCCGTGATCAAGAACTACAGCTGCCGTGTGTGATCGCCTTCGTCGTCTGACGATGCGGCCGGTTGCGGGTGGCTCTGTCACGTTGTCGGGTGGGGCATGGGATGATCTCGGGTTGTCCGTGTCCGGGGAGGGCCCGATCCGCTTCACCATCTGGAACCACATCACCGGCCGGCACCGGCCTGCCCACCACGACCTGAACCACAGGCCGCCCCGCCCCCGGTCTCAGCCGGTCACGCCCCGGGCCGCCAGCGGGGAATCGAAGGGCTCTGTCAAAATTTCGGCTCTGGCCCGTAATCGGTGGTAACCAAGGGTGACGGGCGCCGTTGGTGTGGTGTGCGAGATGTCAACGAGCTTGTGGCTGTGGTGTTTTCGGGCCTGGCGGCGCTGGTTGTGGAAGATGTGTCGGACGAGGGTGACGTGATCCGGGTGACGGCGCGGACCCGGGATGATCGGGTGCCGTGCCCCGTGTGCGGGGTTCCGACGTTGAGAGTGCACGGCTTCCATGGCCGGACGCTCACGGATGTCCCGGTGGACGGGCGGCGGGTCGTCGTCTCGGTGCGGCTGCGGCGTCTGGTCTGCCCAGAGCCCGGCTGCCCGCGGCAGACGTTCCGCGAGCAGGTACCGGGCTTGGTGGAGCGCTACCAGCGTCGTACCAACCGCCTCGCCCGTCAACTCGGGTCTGTGGTCAAGGAGTTAGCGGGACGGGCGGGCGCCCGCCTCTTACGCGTCCTGGCCTTCGGCGTCTCCCGTTCGACGGCTCTGCGGACGCTCATGCGCCTGCCCATACCGCCGCTGCGCGTGCCGCGGGTGGTCGGCATCGACGACTTCGCCCTCAAGCGCCGGCACCGCTACGCCACGATCGTCATCGACGCAGAGACCGGCGAGCGGATCGATGTCCTGCCTGATCGCAAGGCCGAGACGGTGACGAAGTGGCTGCGTGAGCACCCCGGCGCCGAGTATGTCTGCCGTGACGGCTCCGGGTCCTACGGCGAGGCGATCCGCCAGGCCCTCCCCGAAGCAGTGCAGGTCAGCGACCGGTGGCATGTGTGGTCCAACCTGTGCGGCAAGGCCCTGTCCGAGGTCCGCTCGCACACCGCGTGCTGGGCGAGCGTGAACCCGGCCCGGCCGGGCGGTGTGCGCGAGCAGACCACCCGGGAACGCTGGCAACAGGTCCACGACCTGCTCGGCAAGGGCGTCGGCCTGCTCGAATGCGCCCGCCGCCTCAATCTCGCCCTGAACACCGTCAAGCGGTACGCCCGCCTGAAGGAGCCCACGCTGGAGCGTCGCGCACCGCAGTACCGGCCCACCCTCGTCGACCCCTACCGCGACCACCTCCGCGCCCGCCGGGCCGCCGACCCGGCCGTCCCCGTGCAGCAACTGTTCCGGGAGATCCAGGAGCTGGGCTACACCGGGAGCCTCAACTTGCTCTACCGCTACATCACCCAGGGCCGGGCCGAGGGCGACAAGCCGGTCACCACCCCGCAGCGCTTCGCCCGCCTCATGCTCACCCGCCCCGAGAACCTGCGCGACAAGGACACCGCACTACTACGGGAACTCACCGAAGCCTGTCCGGAGATGACCGAACTCGCCCGCCTCGTCGGCGAGTTCGCCGGGCTCCTGACCCCAGCCGAGGGCAACGACGCCAAGCTCACCGACTGGATCACCGCGGTTCGCGCCGCTGAACTGCCTCACCTGCACTCCTTCGCGAACGGCCTCGAGCTCGACCGCGCCGCCGTCGACGCCGGACTCACCCTCCCGTACCACAACGGCCGCACCGAGGGCGTCAACACCCGCACGAAGAAGATCATGAGGCAGATGCACGGCCGCGCCGGCTTCCCGCTCCTACGCCAGCGGATCCTGCTCCAGTGATCAACACGAAGCGTTACCACCGATTACGGGCCAGAGCCAAAATTTCGGCTCTGATAAGATTTTCGTAAGCGTTGATCGTTGGTTGTAGTCGATCAGTTGAGCAGGATGCGCTGGCGAAGGAGAGCGAAGCCGGCTCGTCCATAGGTCTGGCGCTTGAGGAGCTTGGTTTTGTTGTTGATGCCTTCGGTGGCTCCGTTGCTGTGGGGCAGGTCGAGGCCGGCTTGAACGGCGGCGCGATCTTTCTCCAAACCGCGGACGAAGGCGTGCAGGGCGGGGAGGTCGTCGCCTTTCACGGCCTTGATCCACTCGGCCAGGGCCGCGTGTTCGGCGGCGGGGTGCTCGTGGTGGGCCAGGAGCTTCGCGAAGGCGGTGACGTGGCTGGTCAGGAGCGTCATCTCGGGGCAGCCGGCGGTGAGCTTGTCGCGGTGGGTGCCCGGTTCCTCGGCCAGGTGGTCGGGATCGGTCATGATCCATGAGGTGAGGCGGCGGACGGAGGGATCCGAGAGCGCCTCCTCGGCGCGTCCCTGTTCGAGGTAGCGGGCCAGGAGGTTCGGGCTGCCGGTGTATCCCAGGGCACGGATTTCCGCGAGGAGGATGGTCGTGGCCACCGGTCCGGCCGTGCGACGCGTGCGCAGGTGATCACGGAAAGGATCGACCAGGCAACGCCGGTACTGGGGCGGACGGACGAGCTGGGCGGGGTCACCGATGCGGGCGTACCGTTTGACGGTGTTCAGCGCGAGGCCCAGGCGTCGGCCCGTCTCACACAGACCCACGCCCGACTCCAGCGAGGCGTGCACGGCGGCATGGGTCTGCAGGACACGCGCGTTACGTGAACCGGGCGTTGCCTCGGGCGGCTTCGCGCGCCAGCACGCGGCGTGCGCGGCCACCGTCTTCTCCACCGCGGCAGCGAGGTTGTGCCACAGGTGCCACCGGTCGCTGACCTGCACCGCGTCGGGCGCGCCATGCCGGATCGCCTCGGCATAGGAGGCTGAGCCGTCCCGGCAGACGATCTCCACACCGGGATGCTCGCGCAGCCAGGCCGTCAGCGTCCCGGCGGTCCGGTCCGCCAGCACATCCACGCGGGTGTGGGTGAGGACATCGATCAGGATCGTGGCGTAGCGGTGGCCGCGCCGCAACGCGAAATCATCGACGCCGAGCACCCGGGGCACCGGCAGTACGGGCAGGGGCAGAGCCATCAGCATAGTCAGCAGCGTGCTGCAGCTGACCAGTTGATGCAGGTGAGAGACCATCCGGGCGGCGCCCTTCCCCGCGAGCGCCGCCGCGACCACCCCCAGCAGGCGCTGCAAAGCGGGTGTGCGTCTCTGATACCGCACGCTCAGCCCCTCGGCCTGCTCCACGAAGGTCGTCTTCGAACAGTCGGGGTTCTCGCAGTACAGACGGCGTACGGACAACTCGATCAGGACCGGACGGCCACCGACCGCCTCATCAGCTACGTAGCGCACATACCGGCTGTGTATCCAGTCCGAGAACCAACCACACCCAGAACAGGAGACGGACACGTCATCACGCGTACGTGCCACCACTCGGATCAACACCGGGCCGGCCTCAACTCTTTCGACCTGCACCACGGCCAGCTGTGGCAGCAAGACATCCAGCTCGACATCACACACCACCACCCTGCACCCACCCTGACGGGCTGTCACCCCTCTCAGCCCAACGATCAACGCTTACGAAAATCTTGTCAGAGCCAAAATTTCCGTGAAACCGGTCACGAGGTTGATGTATCGGTGACGCTGGGTGGTCGACGGCTGGCGGCACCGTCCTGCAGGGAAGTGGGCACGTGCCCCGCCACCCCGGCAGCCTTGATCAACGGACAGCGACGCTCGCCGTCCGGCACCACCAGTAGCGGTTTCCGGACCTGTCCGGCACTCATGCCCGAAGCCGCCCCGGGCCTGTCTGTCCACTGACGCGTTGCGTGATCCTGCACTACTTCAGTTCCGCCGGGCCGCGCGAAAAGCTCAGGAGCCCGCGAGCCGGTAGTTGGGGAGAGGGCCCTGTCCACTCACGGTCAGATCATCGAGGCGCTGGTACGCACTGCTCAGCAATCTCGACCCCGAGGCCCGAAGATGGCGAAGGATCAGATGCGGGAAGGAGGCGCGGAGCGCCGAGGCCGCAGCGTGGCCCGATACCCGTCCCCGTCCGCTGAGTGCGGACGAGACCGCACTGCCGCCACGTCTGCGGGCGAAGTCGGCGCGAAGCGACAACACTCACTTCGGCACACCCGCCCCTAGACTTCAAAAATTGACCACACGTCAGGACGCGCGAGGAACGCGGAACCCCGACCCGTCGGTGCGGGCCACAGCCCGGCCCGATACTGCCGCTGGAGCAACCCAACCAGCACGAAGAGATCCTCACGACACGCAGACCCCCCGCTATGTTCTTCCAGGGCTTGATCAAGTTCCGTAGGTGTCGCGGTTGTTGATGATGCCCAGGATCGGGAGTGCTCGTTCGGGTTCGTCGCGGATGGCCCGGGTGGTCTTGGCGATGTTGTTGGCTCCGAGGACCTTCAGCACGCCGATGGCGAGGTTGCGGAAGGTCGCCATGGCCCGGGGCGCGGTCCCGGTGTGGACGGTGGAGGCGTCCTCGGCGAAGGTGACGTCTCTGATGTGGTGCGAGGAGTTCTCCACTCCCCAGTGCCCGCGAATCGCGGCGGCCAGGTCGGCCGGGCAGGCCTGGTGGGCGTCCAGGCTGGTCACGGCGTAGACGCTCTCACGACTCTCGCGCCGGCCGGTGAGCTTGCGGCGGCGGTGGATGCGGATGGCCAGGCGGGCGTGGGGAAACGGGATTCCGCCGAGTTCGTCGGCGATTCCGCAGGTTTTGATCGAGCGGGACTCCCGCCGGCCGTGCCCGGTCCCGGAGGCGGTGTGCTGGACGGCGATGTCCCGCCAGGGCAGGGCCGCCAGCCGGCGGTGGGCGGTCGGCTGGTTGGTCTTGATCACGGCGATGTAGTGCGCTTTCTTCGTCTCGACAAGCCAGGAGACGTTCGCCTTGACCGAGTGCAGCGCGTCGAAGGTGACGACAGTGCCGGCCAGGTCCAGCGGCTCCAGCAGCGGGCGGAAGTGGGTGGTCTCGTTCGTCTTCGCGCCGACCTCCACCTGGCCGAGGGTCACGACTGGGCCGTGGGTGACCACCGACAGCAGGTGCCGGCGTGCCGAGGTGAGACGGGCCGAACCCTTGAGCGCTTTGCCGTCAAGGGCAAGGACGCGCAGCCGCCCGGGCGCGGGTGCCGCCGGCTGCCCCGTGGCCCTGGTCGCGGTGCCGGTGACGGCGTGGTGCCGGTCGGTCAGGTAGGCGCCCACCGCCCGGTCCAGGGCATCACCGTCCACGGCGCCCAGCGCGCGCCCGATCGTCACGGGCGAGGGGTGCGCCGCCACCCGAGCAGATGACGGCGGATACCCAGGGCCGCCAGTAGCCTGCCCGAGGCCCTCGCACCCCATTCGGCGAGCTCGTCGATGCTCTTCGCTCCCGAGACGACCGCGCAGGCACACACCAGCAGGATCGACGTCAGCGAGTACCACCGGCCCCGCCGCGAGCGTGGGTCGGGGATGGAGTCGAAGTAGGGACGCAGGTCGGCGACCTGGCCGACGTCCAGCGACCCCAGATTCCCCAGCACGGCAGGGATCGGTGAAGATACAGCGGCAGGCACGGGCCACCTCATGATCATCGGGCGTAAGACACCACAATGATCACGAAGCCCGTGCCTGCACTGCTATCTACCCCTCACGCAACAACTGCCGCGAGCATGGAACTTGAAGCCGCCCTGATGTTCTTCGCGGTCCTGCAAGAGGGCCGCCGGCCTCCGGGCCCGGCAGGTGTAATGTAGGTGTACTTTAGATTTATGTCGAGTACATACCCGATCGCCGAAGCCCGCACCTGTCTGGGTGACCTCGCGCGCCGTGCTGCCCAGCACGAGCACATCACCCTCACCGACCGGGGTACACCCGCTGCCGTCCTGATCTCTCCAGCGGAGCTGGAAGACCTCGAAGACGCCCTTGCCGTCGCGCGCCTGGAGCGCGACAGGGCTCTGGGGATCACTTCGGCTCCCGTCCCGCACGTCGAGGCGCGTCTCACGCTCCTCGACGCGGCAGGCCGCCGGAGCGGAGAGTGAGCTGGAGCGTTACATGGGAGCCCGCGGCTCTCAACGAAGCAGCCGGCCATCTGAAGGCCGACCCCGCCGGCGTGGATGCACCGCTGCACGCCACGGACCGGCTCGCGGATGATCCGACCCCCGAAGGCTCTCGCGCGTGGGGAAGCAGTCACCGGCGTTTGCACAGCGGCACGTGGAGGATCCTGTACCGCATCGACACCCAGAACAGCACGCTGCACATTGAGCATGTAGGACACACCGGCTGACGGCCCGCTGGATCGGCCGGTGGGGCAGTGGCTGTCCAACCGGCGCCGCCCTGGTGCGCTGGAGGGCCATCCCGAGTGGAAGACGGCACTGGAGGCCGTGGACGAGGACTGGAACCCGTCGTGGCCGGCCGAGTGGCAGCGACACTACGCCGCGCTACGCGAGCTCGTGCGCGACGGGGAAGGCCCGCGGAGGTCCTGCCCGGCTTCAGGACCACGGCATGGACATCGGGAAGCGGCATCAGCGGCCCGCGGGCGCCGTCGCCTCGCCAACGACGTGGCCAGAACACGAGGCGGCGGCGCAGCGGCGGGGTGCCAGAGCGGCCAGTGGCCCGGAACCCGGCCGTAGCGTTCCGCCGCCACTTCGGCAAAGCAACGGCAGATTTCACCGCCGTCAGCCTAATCACCAGGTCGATATCACTATCCGGCAGACCCGCCAGAGAAGTCCATCGTCTGGCCGCCCCCTCGCGCACGGAAAGTCGCCGCAAAGTGGTGCAGGAGTGTGGCACTGGGGCAGGCTTGGGCCGGTTAGATCGAGTCAGTGGTAGACCCCGTTCCTCGGGTTTCATATGGCGCCTCCGGTATCTCGCAGTGCGGTACGGCAGCGGTTCGCCCGGCTGGTGCGTGAGGTCGCCAAGTTCGGTGCGGAGCGGGGCTCCTGGCCGACCTCCTTGTGTTTAACCTGGCGCGGCATGTGACCGACCGTCAGTACGAGCTGCGTACCGGGCTTTTCCGTCACTTATCCAGCTTGCCGGTGGAGAAGTCGCGCGCGAGCAGGCCCGGGGCCGGCGGGGCCGCCACCTCAGGCACGGTGTCCGCTGCCTACGCCGCAGGTGACAAATCAGCGCAGCGCTCGACGGGCGAGACGACGCACGCCGTTGGGCAACATGCGCTTCACGGGAGCGGGGTGGCGTGTACAGCTCGCCGCATCGCCACCTTGCCCCGGCTATCGGCCCGTCGTGATGCCACGAACTCGTAGGTGGGCGAGGCGTTGAAGACACGCACTTCCGCGGCGGGCTCGATGCGGGCCGTCGGCCGCGCGGGCAGTGACCGCATAGGAGCCTGCTGCCACCTGGCGCTCGTCACAGTCCTGTCCTCCCGCCCGGCCGACGGTCTCGCGCTGACCGCCGTCTCCTGGGAGGGGAACCGACAGCCATGACCAGCATCCTGCAGGCCGAGCCGATCGGGAAAGTCGTCGTCGGGGTCGACGCCCACAAGTACGTGCACACCGCGGTTGTCGTCGACGTCGTCGGCGGTACCCAGGGCACCCTCAGCGTCGCCGCCGACCGGGGTGGATACGAGCAACTCGTCCAGTGGACCGCTCAGTTCGGACAAGTCCTCGGCTTCGGTGTCGAGGGCACCGGCTCCTACGGCGCTGGTCTCGCCTCTCATCTGCGCAGACACGGCCATAAGGTCATCGAGGTCAACCGGCCCGACCGCCGGGTGCGGCGCCGGCGCGGCAAGTCTGACCCCATTGATGCCGAGAACGCCGCCCGTGCTGTCCTCGCGGGCACTGCGACCGCGACACCGAAGAGTGCCGAAGGCACGGTGGAGATGATCCGCGACACCAAGATCGCCGGGATACGGCCGTGAAGTCCCGCACCCAGGCCATGGTCACCCTCAAGGCCCTGATCGTCACTGTCCCCGACGAGCTGCGTGAACAACTTCAGGGACTGTCGAAGATGATGCTCATCGAACGGTGCGCGGGACTGCGTCCTGGCCAGGTCACCGGCGTCCTGGCCTCGGCCAAACGCTCCCTGCGGTCGTTGGCCCGCCGCTGGCTCGCTCTCGACGAGGAGATCAAGGACCACGACCGCCTGCTGGGTGAGCTCACCCGCCGGCAGACCCCCGAGCTCGTGGACTCCTTCGGGATCGGCGCGGATACGGCGGCCGAGGTCCTGGTTGTAGTCGGTGACAACCCCGAACGCATACGCTCACAGGCGGCGTTCGCCAAACTCGCCGGCGTCTGCCCCGTCCCGGCGTCCTCCGGCAAGACCGACCGGCACCGGCTCAACCGCGGCGGCCACCGCCAGCTGAACTCCGCGCTCTACCGGGTCGTCATCGTTCGAATGCGCTTCCATCAGCCCACCATCGACTACGTCGCCCGGCGCACCAGCGAGGGCAAGACAAAGAAAGAGATCATCCGCTGCCTCAAGCGGTTTCTCGCCCGCGAGATTTACCAGATGGTCAAAGCCCGGCCCGATCCTGCCAAAGCGGCTTGACGAACTATAGGAGCGTCAATGCCCTGGCGGAGAAGCTGTGGATGCTGATCAAGACCGAGTGCATCCGCGGACGGACCTTCGACACCAGAGCCGAGGCGAATCTCGCGCTCTTCGAGTACATCGACGGCTTCTATAACCCCCACCTTTCGTCCCAACTCATCGTGTCAACCGGGGCGTTGATCCCACAGACGATCGATGCGCTCACGCCGGCGGGGCAAGCGACGGCTATGACTTGCCACGAGGGCACTGGTGACTTCGGGCTGAGGCTGGCCGACTTGGTGTTATAGACAACAAGTCCTACAGCGGTCACGCTGGGTGTTCTCGATCAGTGTGGGGCCACGGGGAACCATGCGGAGAGTCGAAGAGCTGCGGGGCCCGGTAGACGGTCTTGTCGAAGGCCATCGGTCGGCCACCGCGGGTTCCGCGACGCCTGCGGTTGGCGGTTTGATCGCGGCGTCTGGACTGGCACGCCGACCGCTGCGCTCTGTTTGCACTGTCGGCGGATCATTAGCACCGTCGGAGCAGATCCGGGTGATCATGAGCGTGGGTGACGCTCAGTAGCCGTCAGGTATGGGATTGCGGTCTTGTGTCCGGCCCGTACAGGCGCTCCGTACCGTCCACCGTCCACGGTTTGCGATCTGGCCGAGGTGTCCCGGGGATCCCAGGCGTAACCATAGCGGCGACGGATCCTGCGAGGTGTGATCGATGCGTCTCGCTGGGTTGGGCTTGGGGCCGACCTGTGCACACTGGAACTGTGCGCGAAATGCTCGTCGGCGGGATGGCGGAGCGTGAGGATCTGCTCGCTGCAGCCGTCGTCGAAGCCGTCGAAGGTACCGGCGCGTACGCGGGGAGTGTCTTTCTCCGCTCCCGCGACCGTCGGTCGATCGTGCTCGCCGCGACGTGCGGGGTGCCGCCTTCGCTGCTCGGTGGCTGGCACCTCATTCCGGTGAGCAGTCCCATCCCAGTCGCCGCAGCCTACAGCTCTGGGCGCACGGTCCACCTGAGCGACGCCGACGAGACGATGCGCCGGTTTCCTCAGCTGGCGGTAGCTCTGCCGCATGCCTTCGGCTCCTGCTCCGTGCCGGTGGGCTCAGGTGAGGAGACCTTCGGTGCGCTAGCGATCGTCTGGGCGGCATCACCAGGCGGCGAAGGACTGTCCAGGGCCCAGCGCCGTCGCGTGCGGGCCATCGCCAAACGGCTCGGTGCCTCCCTCGCCGATCTCCGCGCCCGCACCGGCGATCCCGTTGAGTGCGACCCGCAGACGATTCCCGTCGAGACCCCAGCTCCGTCGGAACCGGCCGTGCGGGTCGGCCTGTTCGACTGGGACCTCGCGAACGGCACCATCACCGTGGACGACGAGCTCTGCGCGATCTTCGGTATCGCCCCCCGTGCCTTTGACGGACGAGCCGAAACGCTGGCTTCCTGCTTGCACCCCGGCGACCGAGCGGCCCTTCGAGCGGCCGCCCGCGCGGCAGCCGCCGGGGACCGGATCACATCGCGGCGCCTGCGCATACGGGATCGCAGGAACGGCGGCGAGGGGTATCGCACGGTCGATTTGTGGGGCCGCCAACCGGAGGCCAACGACGCGCGGGCACGCACCCACCTGCTCGGCACGGTCGTCGACGCACAGGCCGGCAGCGCCGCCGTCGCCGCCGTCGAACGGCTGCGGGACGGGGTGTTCTCCCTCGCCCCCGACGGGCGGGTGACCTACGCCAACCACAGCGCCCTGCAGCTGCTGGGCGTGCGCGGCAACGCGTTGCTGGGCCAGTTCCTCTGGGACGTGCTGCCATGGCTGTCCGATCCCGACGCCGAGTACCGGCACCGGTCCGCGATGATCTCGCAGGCGCCGGTCTCCTTCCTGGCCTGCCGACCGCCCGACCAGTGGCTCGACTTCTCCCTCCATCCGGAAGCGGACGGAGTAACCGGCCGAGTAGTGCCCTCCGGTCATCCACCCTCGACCTCAACGCCACCAGTCTCCTCGGCCGAGACAGCAACCCCTGCCACACCGGCGCGACTGGGCGTCATGTACCACGTCCTACAGCTGGGCAGCGCGCTGACCGAGGCGGTCACCGCCCGCGAAGTCTGCGAAGTCATCTCCGACCAGCTCCTACCCGCCTTCGGAGGCCAACAGCTGGCGATCTACGTGGTCCGCGACGGAACGATGCGTCTGCTCTATCACACCGGCCACCACGAAGACTTCCTCGACTGGCTGGAGGGCGTACCGCTGCATGCCCGCCTGCCCGGTACAGAGACACTGACCTCCGGCGCTCCACTCTTCATCGAGTCGCAGCAGGACCTCTCCCAGGGCTACCCGGGCATCCCCACGGGAGAAGTGAACTCCTGGGCGTATCTGCCACTAATCGCCTCCAGCCACCCTGTCGGCACCTGCGTCCTCGGCTTCGACGAGATCCACCGATTCACGGAGAAGGACCGCGGCGTCCTCACCGCACTCGCCGGGCTGATCGCCCAGGCCCTGGAACGAGCGCGGCTCTACGACGCGGAGTCCGCCCTCGCGCACGGCCTGCAGCAGGCGCTCCTGCCGCACCGGCTGCCCGTAGTCCCGGGTATCCGCACCGTCGCGCGCTATCTGCCCGGCACCAGCGGAATGGACATCGGTGGCGACTGGTACGACGTCATCCCCACCGGCAGTGGGGTCTCTCTCGTCATCGGAGACGTGGAGGGGCACAGCATCGCCGCCGCAGCCACCATGGCCCAGCTGCGCAGCGCCGTACGGGCCTTCGCAGCAGTAGGCCATACGCCTGGCGATGTGATGGCGGGCGCCAACCGAACCCTCATCGACCTCGACCCCGGGCTGCTGGCCAGCTGCTGCTACATCCACCTCGAACCCCACGGCCACCCCGCCTACGCCGTCACCGCCGGCCACCCCCCACCCCTGCTCCGCCGTCCCGACACGACAACCAACGCCCTTGAACTGGACATCGGCCCCCTCCTCGGTGTGGATCGAGCAAGCGCCTATCCAGCAACCCGGATCGACCTGCCACCAGGGTCCGTCCTCGCCCTCTACACCGACGGACTGGTCGAGGAACGCGGCGCCGACATCAACGTGGGCATTGACGGCCTGCGAACATCACTGGCTCACGCCGCTGCGGACTCACTGAACCAACTCGCCGACCGGCTTCTGCACAACGCCCGGGCCTCCTCGAACCGAACCGACGACATCGCCCTGCTGCTCACCGAGTACGTTCCCGTCACAGCGCCGAGGTGACACCTGATCACGGTGTCGCTCTGCGCTGGCCCGGCAAGACGCTTAGCCAACACCGAACTCGCCTGCGGCCCTGATCAGCGTCTACAGCTATGGCCGCACCTCCTTACCGCGTCCACCCGCCACCGACTTTGCAGGCCGAGCGAGGACGGTGGCGCCGGGAAGGGAGGCCAGATGCTCGGCTGTACCTGGCCGAGCCCGGTCGACTTCCCCTAACGTTCCTTGCCGACGTACACGTCGCCTTCGGAGGGACGGGTGCGATCAATAAGGGCGAGGGCGTCCGCGTGGTTTTCCGGGTCGGGTTCGAGCGGATGCAGACGCAGTGAAGGCCCGGTGGATACCGGGCCTTCACATGTGAGTAGCGGGGACAGGATTTGAACCTGCGACCTCTGGGTTATGAGCCCAGCGAGCTACCGAGCTGCTCCACCCCGCGTCGGCACGGTGAACTGTACGGCATCGATCCGGCTGGACCGAATCGACTTTCGCCCGGAGGTGATGCAGCTCTGGGCTCTACCCAAAGCAGTGTCGGTACGGATAGGGGCCCGCTCGTGCAGACGCTTCAGCCGCGCCGTGAGCAGGTGCTGGGCGGTGCGCTCCCGGGCCGAATCGGAAGCCTTCGTCGCAGCAGCAACTGCATCGGGGCTGTTCGGGTTGACACGAAACCAGCGGCGGTTCTGCTAGGTCGCGTACGCCCGCCGCGCCTCTGCCTCAGCTTCCGGAGTGCGGCCCAGCCATCCGAGGGCGCTGCTGCGGTACTCCGGTAGCGCCCGCTGAACCGCCTGGAGCTCGGCAAAGGCGAGCGCGGACGCAGCCAGGATCGGGTCCGCGTCCAGCTCGCCCGGCTCCAGCAGAGCCAGGAACTCCCGGCGGCACGCTCGATGTCGGATTCCAGCGATGCCCGGACATGGGCAGTGACCGCAGCGACTCGTTCGCGTCGTCCAGGGCGGCCGACCATGTCGGGGCGGCCGACCATGTCGGGGCGACCAGGCCAGCCTCCACGATCGCCGCCTCGGTCCGGCGCCGGAAACCGCACGCCTCGCACAGGCCGGCCGACCATTCCTGCCCGCAGTCCTCGCACGGCAGGGCCTGGCGCACCGCGTCTGCGGCAGCCGCGGCATGGCGCTCGCGCTCCGCCCGCTCCTGGGCAGCCGTGCGGGCCGCAGCTCCGCGCGGGCCCGCTCCCCCCGCCGCACGAAGTCCTCCGCCTCGATGGCAGCTTGCTCACGCAGCCGCTTCTCGAGGACCCGGCGACGCTCGCCCTCGGTCAGGCCAGGCAGCTCCCGGTCCACCTCCGCCGCGATCTTCGCCCGCCGAGCACGCCGGATGTGCACCACGTTGCCGCAGTTCTCGCACTCGCCGCCCGTGTCCAGCCGGGTCCCGTCATCGCACCGGCGGTCCGAGCACCCCTGCCGCTGCACCAGGCCACGCCGCATCAGCCACGGGAACGGGCGGTCAACCAGGGCCTCGCCGCCGGTCTCCTCCAGCCGGTCAGTGCACCGGTCGGCCAGCAGCTGCGGGGCCATCTCCGGCCGCATCAGCATGCCCGCCAGCCGGGTCAGTTCCGTCTACGCCGCCGCCTCCACCCGGCCCCGTCTCGTCCGGACACGCGACCAACTTGACGCGCATGACGCGCAGCCCGCCGAACAGCACATCGATGTCTTCGACCGTACGCAGGCGCATCACACCAGCACGAGAGACCTGCTCGGCACCCTTGCGGAGCATAAGACCAGGATGCGCCCCGATACTCCGCCAACACACCTCAGGCGTGCAGCACCGCACCCCTGCAAGGCAGTGCACGGACCTCGTCAGCCTCGTCCGGGCACGCCACCAACTGGGCCCGCATGGCGCGCAGCCTGCCGATCAGCACGCCGATGACTTCGACCGTACGCCGACGCATCACACCAGCACGAGAGACCAGCTTGCGACCCTTGCGGTGCATAATCTGGTGGCTGCGCGCTCTGCTATGCGCGGCGCGAGGTCTGGGTGGCGGCCAGCAGATTCCGGATCTCGGTGGCGCTCTTTCCGGTGCGTTCAGCGATGCGAGCGACTGGTTCCCCGGCTCGGTACGCGGTGACGATCGCCGCGGTCAGGTTCCGGCGGGCCGCGTGGACGGCTTCCTGCGCGTCGCGCAGGGTCTGGGCTGCCGTCTCCAGCGTGTGCTCCTCGCTTGTCATACGGTCATCGTGCCAGCCGGGCCGCAGGGCCGGTACGGTGGGCGTATTCCGATCAGCAGGCGGACAAAGGGGTGGCGGTATGGCCGGCGAGACGCTGGTGACGGTGGTAGGCAACCTGACCGCCGACGTGGAACTGCGTTACACCAACTCCGGTATCCCGGTAGCCGGGTTCACCGTCGCCTCCACGCCAAGGACGTTCGACCGGGACCGCAACGAGTTCGTCGACGGAGAACCGCTGTTCCTGCGCTGCTCACTGTGGCGACAGGCCGGCGAAAACGCCGCCCAGTCGCTGTCCAAGGGGATGCGCGTCATCGTCCAGGGCCGCCTCAAGCAGCGCACATTCGACGACAAGGAAGGCCAGCGCCGCACCGTCGTCGAGATCGACGCCGAGGAGGTCGCAGCCTCACTGACGTATGCCACCGCGACCGTCACCAAGACCTACCGCGCAGGAGCGCCCGCCCACAGCGGGCCCACCCCGACGGACAAGCCGGCGTCCGCTCCCACACAGTCACCGCCGAACCAAGCGCCCGCCGAGCCGCACCCGTTCTGACCAGGAGCTGCTCAACCCCAGAACGCGTGACGCGGATCATCCAACAGGGCCAGAGCATCATTCAGCGACGGCACCACCGGCAGGTGATCACAGGGATACCAACGGCCGTTACGGTTCGCCCCCCGCCCCCCGAAGACGTCGCTGCCTCCCTCACCCATGCAACGGCGTCCGTCACCAAGGCTCACCGGAACGCGGGTGCGTCATCCGCTCCCGCCTCGGGCGTCCGGCGCCGTAACCAAAGTGTCGAGGCGCACGCGCACCCGTTCTGAGCGGCGAGCACGTGAGGGATTAGCGCGTCCCATCGCTTGATCTTCGCAGGGAGTCCCGGTCGTTAGGCCGGGCGGGAATGCGATCCTCGGGGCGGAGGCGCGAAGCGCCGGAGTGCTCTGTGCCTCCGTCTTGACGGTTAGGTTGGACCTGAGTTCCGCAGAAGTGGAGGCGTCCTAGTCCACGAAAATCCCTGCTGACCTGCACGAATGCAATGTTGATCTAGATGGGGGCGTGTCACTAGGACTAGGGACACGCGCAGGTCAGCGCGTTGCCGCCATCGGTCCAGCGCCTCACTTTTGTTGGCGACAACGAGGTGAATTGCCCTGATATGCAAGCATCTCGCCTCGGTGGATGCTCGCAAAGGCAAGCCGCGTGGTGCGCCCCAGGCCGGTAGCGTGGCGCCTTGCAACGCAACGTCCCAGTAGTGGACTTGACGGGTCCGGGGCCGCTGACCTGCAGTTATGTCAGCGCCTAGGGGCACGCCCCGTCGCCATGCCGCCGCGCATTCCCGCAGATCAGACCCCCTTTTCGTGGACCAGGACAGCCTCGCTTCTGCGGAACCCCGGTTGGACGCTTCTGGTTCTCGATGTAGTTCTGGACGATGCTCAGCGGTGCGCCGCCGCAGGAGCCGACGAAGTACGAGGGTGCCCAGAACACCGAGCCCATGCCGATTCGGTTGATCCGGCCGGTGTACTCGGCCCGCAGGTATCGGGAGCTGACGCCTTTCAAGCTGTTGACCAGCTTGGATAGGGCGATCTTCGGCGGGTAGTGCACCAACAGGTGCACATGGTCGCCCCTCACAAGCTGGGTGCATACGCGGCCGCCCCCTTTCCCTTCGCTGAAGTCCGAGGGGAGAGCCATGGCCGTGCCGTGGTGGCGTCCAAGGCTGCCTTCGACCGGGCAGTGTTCGCGAGGGAACTCCACGTCGACGCGCCTGTCGTTCACGCGGGGCGCCTTCACCGCGACCGGCCCGGCAGTGGTGGTCACCGTCCGTTCTCGATGATGGCCGTTGCGGACCACCAGACGGCGGCCGATCTCGTCCCGCTCACCGGCCAACTCGGCTATGTACTGGTTGGCTTCGGCCTCCAGGGCCGCGGCGAGCATCCGCTGGGCACCCTCGCGGACGATGTCGTCCATCAGGGATCCGGTCTCGGTGGTTCCATCGTTGTTGACTACGCTGAGCACGGGCGTGCCTTCCCAACTCGCGCTGCAACGCGGGTCTACTCGGTGACCTTGCGTCGATCACTCGGGAAGGTACACCCTCCGCCTTTCGCGAAGCACCCCTCCCGAGACCGATCCACAGGTCTTGAGCATTGCTCCCCTTCCGGCCCGCTGCCGGCTTCCGTGTGCCTGTGCACCCGGTGTGCCCGAATGGAAGTCGAGCGGCGATGCGGCGGACCTCGGTGGACGCGTTCGGCCCACCGGCCCCGGCAGGACGGGGGTCACCAGCCGCCGTTGGGGACAAGGTCGAGGATGGCCGGTCGCGCCGCGTTGAGGACGACCGGGAACCATGCGGAGAAGGGGTGGGTGTCGCGGAGTTCGCGTAGCTGGTCCGGGGTGACGAGGCGGATGTCCGCGACTTCCTGCGGGTCGGGCTTCGGAGCGGCTGTGTCGACGATGCCGGTGAAGAGGTGGTTGTATTCCTTCTCCACCAAGCCGGTCAGCGGGTCGGGCAGGTCGTAGGTGACCGTGCCGGCTTCCTGGAACCGGACCGGTGCGCAGCCGAGTTCTTCCGTGATGCGTCGGACAGCGGCCAGGAAGGGGGCTTCGCCAGGGGTGGGGTGGCCGCAGCAGGTATTGGACCAGACTCCGGGTGAGTGGTACTTGTCGAGTGCCCGCTGCTGCAGCAGCATCCGGCCGGCCGCGTCGAAGAGGAAGGCCGAGAACGCACGGTGCAGGCATCCCGTGCCCTGGTGGGCCGACAGCTTCTCAGCTGTTCCTATGGTCTGGCCGTGGGCATCGACCAGTTCCAACATCATTGCGCTCATGCTGTTCGCAGCGCCTTTCGATATTTGGGTTTCGAAAACGCCGGACCCTGTCCGTGGGTGACATTGAACGCCACGGGGCCATGCCGATTTTGAGCCCACTGGACGGCATTTGTGCTCTTCAGGAGTGCCTGATCAGCCTCCCGTCCGGTCCCTGATCACGACGAGGCATGCTCGTACGGTGTGCCCGGCAGGTCTGCTGTTCATCGGCACACGGTGGCAGCGCCCGACACCGTGATGAGACTCGCCGACGGAGGCCGTTGTGGAACGCCATCGACTATCGGTCCTGTTCTGTGACCGGCCACGGGCTTTGGCACGGATTACCTCGCTTCTCGCCCAGCGGGGGTACCTGGTCTGCGAACTCGATACTGAGGCGACGGGGTCGGCGCGGATCCGCCGGGCGAGTTTTGTCGTGGAGCGGGAACAGGTGCAGTCGCTGCAAGTCGTCGCCCAGCTGGAGAAGCAGGTTGATGTGCTTCGGGTCGATCTGCTGTCAGCCGCAGACGCGCAGAGCGAATCCCTGGGGCTCATCGCAGAGGCAGCTGGGGCAGACCGCTCGGCAGGCCGTGACGTGTGCGCCAAGGTGGGGAGGGACCGGGCAAAGCTGTTCATCGAGCGTCCGACCCCGATCACTGCGTCCAGCCAAAGAAACCGACGGACCGTCACGAAAGATCGAGGCTAACGATCATCCCACAGGCCATCCGCATCAAGTTGACAGTGCCCTTCGACGGCCTCGTTCTCCACAACGGTCTCGCTCATCAGGCGTCCTTAAGAATGTTGGCGGTCCGGGAGGACCGGGTGTGGCTGATCGGGCGTTGCCCTCGATGGCTCCAGGAGAATGGCCGCCCGGTCCTCCGGGACGCTCCGACCACTGATTGAGAACTGCGGTCATCGCTGGTTAAGGACCTGTCGGCGGGGTGTTCTTCGGGCCATGGAAATGACGGCCATGGAGGAACGGAGCGACGGGCTTGAGTGCGTCTCATGCACGGATATGGGTCGGCATCGACGCTGGCAAGGGGCACCACTGGGCGGTCGCCGTCGACGCCGACGGAGAGACGCTGTTCTCGACGAAGGTCATCAACGACGAAGCGCAGATCCTTACCCTCATCGACACGGCCCGCGAGCGGGCTGACGAGGTGCGGTGGGCGGTGGACATCTCCGGCCGGGCATCCACACTGCTGCTGGCCCTGCTGGTCGCTCACGGCCAGCAAGTGGTCTACGTGCCCGGCCGCACGGTCAACCGCATGTCCGGCGCCTACAAGGGTGAAGGCAAGACCGACGCAAAGGATGCCCGCGTCATCGCCGACCAGGCCCGCATGCGCCGGGACTTCGCCCCGCTTGAGACACCGCCGGAGCTGGTCTCCAGCCTCCAGGTGCTGACCCACCATCGAGCGGACCTGATAGCCGACCGCGTCCGGCTGATCAACCGTCTCCGCGACCTGCTGGTCGGCATCTGCCCCGCCCTGGAACGGGCCTTCGACTACTCCGCGGCCAAGGGCCCAGTCGTCATGCTGACCGAGTACCAGACCCCGGCCGCCCTGCGCCGAATCGGCGTCAAACGGCTGACCACCTGGCTGGAACGCCGCAAGGTTCGCGGTGCCGACACGGTCGCGGCCAAGGCCGTGGAGGCCGCCCAGTCCCAGCAGATCGCGCTGCCGGGCGAGAAACGCGCCGCCAAGCTGGTCTGCGACCTCGCCCACCAACTCCTGGCCCTGGACGAGCGGATCAAGGACAACGACCGGGAGATCCGCGAGACCTTCCGCACCGACGACCGCGCCGAGATCATCGAGTCCATGCCCGGCATGGGCCCCATCCTCGGCGCCGAGTTCGTCGCTATCGTCGGCGACCTGTCCGGCTACCGCGACGCCGGCCGCCTGGCCTCCCACGCCGGCCTCGCCCCAGTGCCCCGGGACTCCGGCCGCCGCACCGGCAACTACCACCGGCCCAAACGCTACAACCGCCGCCTGCGCTGGCTGTTCTACATGTCCGCGCAGACCGCAATGATGCGACCGGGCCCATCGAGGGACTACTACCTCAAGAAGCGCGCCGAGGGGCTGCTGCACACCCAGGCCCTGCTCGCGCTCGCCCGACGTCGGGTCGACGTGCTCTGGGCCATGCTGCGTGACAAGAGACTGTTCACCCCCGCCCCGCCAGTCACGCAAGCGGCTTGACACGATCATTGAGATTCTCCTTGATCATCGGATCCGCCGTTGATTAGGCCCTGTCTCACATTCGGTGGTGACGGAGGGTGTTGCTATCCGAGGAGGATGCGGTGGCGGAGGAGGGTGAAGCCTGCTCGTCCGTCCATCTGGCGGGCGATCCGCTTGGTCTTGGTGTTGACGCCCTCGGTGGGGCCGTTGCTGTAGCGGAGTGTGAACGCGGCGATCACGGCGTCGAGGCCTCGCTCCAGCCCTCGGGTGAAGGCATGCATGTGCGGCAGATCGGCAGTGCGGACCTGAGTGATCCAGAGCTCGAGCGCGTCGGCGTTGTCGGGGTGAGGCTTCAGCAGCTGGGCGAAGTCCCTGATGCAGACGGCGAGTTGGGTCATCTCGGGGCAGACCGCGATGAGCCGGTCCAGTAGGTGTCAATCCCCAGAAAGCGTGGAGGACTTCCTTATGCTGCTCGGTCCTTGTGCTGGGCCCGCGTCCTGGCCTCGATAACGGTTCGTTCGAACTCCACCGGAGCCAGTCCGCCGGCGGCGCTGTGCCTGCGGCGCGTGTTGAAGAAGTCTGTGATCCACGTGGCGATCTTCAGCCGGGCCTCGGCGCGGGTGGCGAAGCGGTGCCGGTGGATGTACTCGACCTTGACGACCGACGAGTGGAACGATTCCGCGGCCGCGTTGTCCAGGGCTGATCCCACACGCCCTATGGACTGCACCACGCCCAGCTGGGAACAGAGGCTGCTGTACGCCTCGCTCGTATTCCGACCCGCGGTCCGAATGAAAGATCACGCCGCCCACGGCGCCGCCGCGGGTCGCGGCGGCCATCTGCAACGACGCGCTGACCAGCGACGCATCATGCCGAGGGCCCATCGCGTAGCCGAGCACCCGGCGCGAGAACGCGTCGTGGACGGACGCGAGGTAGAGCTTGCCCTCGCCGGTTTCAATCTCGGTCATATCGCCCCACCACAAAACGTCTGGTGCGATGGCGTCGTAGCGGCGAAGCACCAGGTCACGGACGGCTTTCCACTTGCCCTGCCGTGTGAGGTTCTTGCGCCGGCGCGGGGGCTTACGACCCTGGAGACCGAGCTCCGCCATGATCTGGGCGACGGTGTTCTGCAAGACCTGCCAGCCCTCGGCCCACAGGTCCAGCGTGATCCTCGGCGAACCGTACGTCCGCCCCGACGTGTTGAAGAAGTGGGTGATCCGCTCGGCCAGTGCCGCGCGTCTGACCTCGCGTTTCGTCGGCTGCTCGGGCCGGCAGCAGGGCCGTTGGCTGGATAGACCCGGTGCACTGTCACCGGGTCCCCTTCGCGATGAAAGTCTTGGATTCAAGTTGGCCTGCTTCACCCAGTCACGCACTGCGGTCTCGGTCAGATCGAAGTCCTTGGCGATCTGACCGACGGAGCGGTCACCGTGTCGGCGCAGCTCGACGATCTCGGACTTGAACTCCGGCGTGAAGGAGCGGCGAGGGCGAGGCTCTTTCTTCCCATGCTCTCCATGATGGACCTTCCGGGGCTGAACCCCTGACCTCGGATGTCCGCCAAAGCGGATCAAGCCCATGGGGGCGGGCGTCCGGTGGGGGTGGGGTACCCACTGGACGCCCGCGGTGTGTGCTTGTCGTGTTCAGCTGCTCCTATGTTGTCTGCCTTGTCTGCCTTGTCTGCGTTGTTGGGGGGGGGTAGGGGTTGGGGTTGGGGGGTTAGGGGGCGAGTGTTTCGCATTGGGTGCCGAGGGGGGTGCACTGGTCGGTGCCGGGTCCGCCGTTGATGGCGTTGGTGCCGCTGCCGGCGCGGATGGTGTCGTTGCCGTTGCCGCCTTGGATGCTGTCGGTTCCGGTGCCGGTGGTGAGTTGGTCGTTGCCGTCGTCGCCCTGGACGCTGTTGGTGCCGTTGCCGGCGTTGACGGTGTCGTCGCCGGCTCCTGCCACGATGCTGTCGGTGCCGTTGCCGGTGGTGATGGTGTCGTTGCCGGCGCCGGACTGGACCGAGTTGGTGCCGTCGCCGGCGCGGATGGTGTCGTCACCAGTGCCAGTCTTGATGCTGTCGGTGGCGTTCCCGGAGATGACGGTGTTGGTGCCGTTCCCCGCATCCACAGTGTTGGTTCCGTCACCGGCGTCGATGTAGTCGTCGCCAGCACCGGTGGTGATCTTGTCGTTGCCTGCTGCGCCGCAGATGAAGTCGTTGCCGCCGTTGCCGTTGATGATGTCGTTGCCGGCGAGCGCGAAGATCACATCATCGTTGGGGGTGCCGTTGATGGTGTCGCTGCCGTTGGTGCCGTTGATGGTGGCTGTCGCGTTGGCACAGGTGAGAGCGTTGACGATCTGGGTGAGCTCGGGGCTGGTCGAGGCGCTGTGTGTGGCGTCGCCGCTGTAGCGGGCGGTGATCTGGTGTGAGCCGACTGTCAGGGTGCTGGTGGTGAGGGTTGCGGTGCCAGAAGGGTTGATGGTGATGTCGTCACCGATGACGGTTGCGCCGTCCATGAAGTCCACGGTGCCGTTCGGGGTGGAGTCGGTGACGGTCGCCGTGAACGTCACGTTCTGACCGGCAGCCGAGGGGTTCAATGAGGATGCCAGAGTCGTTGTGCTGGCCGCCTGGGCAAGCAGCACTGACACGTTGTTGCTGTTGGTGTTTGCGGTGGTGAGGTCGGGCTTGCCGTCGGCGTTCAGGTCCGCGACAGCCACCGAGACAGGAAAATCGCCGACGCCGAACTTCAGGGCTGGCTGGAACGTGCCGTCCCCGTTGCCCAGCAGCACCGACACGTTGTCGCTGTTGGCGTTTGCGGTGGTGAGGTCGGGCTTGCCGTCGGCGTTCAGATCCCCGGCCGCCACCGAGATAGGAAATTCGCCGACGTCATAGGTCTCGGCGGGCTGGAACGTGCCGTCCCCGTTGCCCAGCAGCACCGACACGTTGTCGCTGTTGGCGTTTGCGGTGGTGAGGTCGGGCTTGCCGTCGGCGTTCAGATCCCCGGCCGCCACCGAGATAGGAGAATCGCCGACGTCATAGGTCTCGGCGGGCTGGAACGTGCCGTCCCCGTTGCCCAGCAGCACTGCCAGGGTGTCAGTGCCACGGTTTGCGACGGCGAGATCGGGTGTGCCGTCGGCGTTGAAGTCCTCTGCCGTTACCGAGGATGGAAAATCACCCACGTCGTACGTCACAGGGGCCTGGAGGGTGCCGTCCCCGTTGCCCAGCAGCACTGCCACGGTGTCAGTGCCACGGTTTGCGACGGCGAGATCGGACTTGTGGTCCGCGTCGAAGTCTCCGACCGTAATTGACGCCACATCGCTGACGGCGTTGTAGGAGAGGTGGTTGTTGTCCTGGAAGGTACCGTCTCCCACGCCCATCAGCACGTACACCCTTGCCCCGCCCCCGGCGATGAGATCGGGCTTGTTGTCGGAGTTGAGGTCCCCGACCGTCACCGCGGACAAACTGACACTGTGGTCGACGTCGTAGTCCACGGCGGGCTGGAACGTGCCGTCCCCGTTGCCCAGCAGCACCGACAGATTTCTACCCTGTTGGTTTGCGGTGGCGAGGTCGGGATTGCCGTCGCCGTTGAAGTCCCCGACCGCCAAAGAGCGCGGAATCTGGCCGCCGACGGCATAGTTGGCAGCGGGTACGGCGAAGTGCACCTCGGCGCCGTCCTCGGCACTGAGAATGTTGGTGAACTGAGTCGTGGCTGAGGCACTGGAGGTGAAAGCAAAGAGCATGCCTCCGGTGAGGGTGGCGGCGCTGAAGAGGGTGAGGGCGCGTCTGAGTGCGGGACGGTACACGGGGTACGGGCGATGGTTCATGGCGTTCCTAGCCTGTGATAAAACCGAGTTTGACCACAATGAGTGATGAGCGGATCCGAGACGGGGCCGTAAGCCTGATGATGGCAAACGCTACTTTTGTTCAATAGGCCCCAACAGCGGCTATCCCATACCACGCGCTATCGGCCGCTGACAGTGCCTTTGCGGGAGTGCCGCGGATCCCGATCGGGAAGCCGTAGGCCGAGGACCACTCGATGCCCTCGAGGGTGCAGTCGATGTTGTGGGCGGTCGACCTGATGGAGCAGGGCCTGAACCCGGCCCGGCACATCAAGGGCGGCGACGCCGTCCTGGACGAAGGGGAGTAGGGCCGTCGTGGGAGAGATCGACGACGCGATCGAGCGTCCGCCAGCGGAGTCCCGGACGGATCGGGCATCACGGGGTCGTCGGCGAGCGCGACCAGGGCGACGATGAAGTACCGGCGAACGTCCTCGGCCCGGCTCGTGAAGCGGCGGATCCAGCCGCGGACCCGTGCCCTCAGTCAGGCCCAGATGCGCGGCGACCTGGCGGTGTACCATCGTAAGCATTCAGAAGGTCGCGATCGAGTCCGCTGTCTGACGATGTGACAGGTGGTGGTTGGGTGCGGCAGGATCCGTGGTCGTCGTGTCGTCCGCCTTCGAGTCCGCGTCGCGTGAGGATCTCCTCGCTGTAATCGGGTTGCTCCAGCGGCAGGTTGAGGCTGCGGAGGAGCAGGCTGCCGAGCTCGCCGCGGCGAACGAGCGGTTGACCGTTCGGGTCGCGGAGCTGGAGCGGCGCCTGGGTCGGAACTCGTCCAATTCCTCGATGCCGCCGTCCAGTGACGTCTTCGGCCGGCCGGAGAAGAAGGCGGCGCCGAAGAGCGGACGCACGCGGGGTCGTCAGTCGGGTACGGGCGGCTCGGGCTGTCCATGATCGCCGATCCTGATGTCGTCGAGGAACATCTTCCGGCGGCCTGTTCCGGTTGCGGGAGCGGGCTTGGCCCTGGTGACAGCGTCGGTTTCGAGCGCCGGCAGGTCCGCGACATCCCCCTGACCACGGTGACGGTCACCGAGCACAAGGGTGAGGACCTCTCGGCGCCGACCAGGTTGGTTGCTTCTCGGCTACTGGCAGGTCTGCATCCGGACGTTCGGCGGGGTGTGGCGGTTACGGATGCCGTAACTTCTGGTGGATGTGGCGTGTGCTGGTGATTATGAACGTATGACGTTGGCCGCGCAGGCGTTTGCGCAACTGGTGAGTTGGCCCGATCTTGCTGAGGTGGAGCCGAGTTGCGGCATCGGGCGGGGGCTTGGCTCAGCCCACCGGGAGATCGTCCATTTTCATTCCGGACGGGAGGCTGACCTGCACTTGACGGTGGGGGTGATCCGGCGGTTCGAAGAACACCTCAGCGAATCTGCGGCCGTCCGGGTGGTGTCGGCATCGGCGTGGGTGACGGTGCGGCTGGATGCTGCCGGGGATCGCGATGTGCTGATGACGCTGGTTAGTCTCGCCCTGCAGGCTCGCCAGGCTTGGCCGGCGCCGGGTGAGTTGCAGCGAGCCGATTGCAACGAGCAGGTGTTGCTCGCGCATGATCATCGCAGTGGGTGCTGAGCCTCTTCCAGGTGGGTGGCAGTATGGCTGACCAGGCGCGTGAGGACGACGCAATCCGTCATGTAGTGAAGCGTTTGAAGGACGCCTTCAGTGCGTCATACAGTCCGGCCGAGGTGGAAAAGGCAGTAGCGAAGGAGCATGCCTATTTCGCGGGTCGGCCGGTGCGTGAGTTCGTTCCTGTGTTGGTCGAGCGCAGGGCGCGTGCCATTTTGAATGGCTTGGGCGGGTAGCGTCGTGAACCCTGGTTCCGCAGAGACGCGCCAGGCGTCACGGATTCCGGCTATGACGCAGGGCGAAGGAACCGGGCGAGCCGGGTTCCGGGGCAGACGCCGAGGACACATCCGGAGAGGGCCTTCGCCTCGGCGGGGGCACGGGCCCTCGCGTCTGTAGTAGTCGAATCTCGTCACGGTGCGTACGGGGGTGTTGCTATGAGCGCGTGTCCTGGGTGAAAGCGTCTTAGCCTGCCGCCATGTCGATCAACGTGGTCCGCATGGCGGACGCACACCGCGCGGAGCTTCACGAGCTGTTGCTCGCCGAAAACTGGACCCAGCTTGCCAAGGAACTTCAGCAGAACAGTCTTCAGGTGTTCACGCAGTACGTGGCTCTGGTCAAGGGACGTGTCGTGGGATGGCTTGAGGGCACGGCGCGCTATGAGGCGGACGCCGAGGTGCCCGGCTTCCCGACCCCATGGGCGCAGGTCAACTACGTCCTCACCCACCCTGCCATGCGCAGGCGGGGCATCGCAGGCGACCTCCTTCGCCATTTCGCGCACGACGAATACAGCGCCGGTCGTCGCTTCATGGTGCTCTGGCACGATCGACGCGAGGACTCGGGCGGACGGCTTGCGTTCTTTACTGCGCACGGATTCCAGCCAGTTTCGGGCACAGGCCTCTTCGGCATCGACCTCCCGCAACTACTCACCGGTCCGGGTACGGCGCCCCCCGGTCAGTGACCAGCACTCTGAAGTACCCACCCCCTTTCGCCGTCCTTTCCCTTCTCACCGATCGACGGGGCCCGTGCCGGACGCACCTGGCACGGGCCCGGCCCGGTCGACAGCGTCGGCCTGCGCGGGGACTGCCGCCGGCGGCGGGCTCATGTGGAGCGCCGGGCAGATTCCTCGCCCCCTTTGCGTGTCTCCACGACGGCGCTCCGCGGTCAAGCTCCGCACCAAGGTGACCCGCGCTGCCGGTAGTCCAGCCGCGGCCCTCCTGGAGGAGTCTGCCTGAGCTCCATCTTCCGGATTCGATACCTGTGCGCCCTGGCGATCCCCTTCAATGTGGGAGCCGGGGGTACGAGGAGCGGTTGGCGCCATGCGTCCGCCCATGCCGGTGTCGAGGGGGAGAAGAGGATGAGTGATCAAGGTGATGGTCAGGACGAGGAGCAGGCAAAGCGCTGGTGGCGGCGCATTCCGTGGATCGCCATCTGTACCGTGCTAACTGCGCTCATCGGCATCGCTAGTGCCGTATCAGGCAACGTTCGCCCTGTTGACTACCTTGCGCAGGCGTTCGTCGGCGGCGTGCTTGTTCCGCCAGATGATGTAGCGGCGGATCATGCTGCCCTGCTCCTTGTGGCTGGCATGGTCGGTGCCGTCGAGTGCGAAGTAGCGCAGGGCGGTGAACTGGGCCTCGATGCGGTTGAGCCAGGAGCTGTTGGTCGGGGTGTAGGCGAATTCGACGTTGTTGGCCGTGGCCCAGTCGCCGACGCGGGTGTCCTTCTTGGTGGTCAGGTGCGGGGAGAAGTTGTCGAGCACGATCGCGATCCGGGTCTCGGCCGGGTAGAGGCTGCGCAGGTAGCGGCAGAACTCCAGGAACCTCGTCCGGTTCTTCTTCGGCTTGATGTGGCCGTAGAGCCTGTCCCGGGCCAGGTCATAGGCGGCGAGGAGGTGGCGGACGCCGTGCGGGCGGGTGTAGGTGGCCCGTCGGCGGGGGCGGGGTTCCCGGTCGGGGTCCTTGTGCTTCCCGCCGCGCTCGGTCCACTGCCGGCCGGGGTGAGGCTGGAGGTTGAGCGGGCCGAACTCGTCAAGGCAGAAGACGACTTCTGGTTCGCCATCGTCGGGTATGACCTCGCCGTCGGCGATGGCGTAGAGGTGCTCGACGCGCGCTTTCTTGGCGGCGTAGTCGGGGTCGCGGGAGGTCTTCCAGGTCTTTATGCGTTGAAACGAGACGCCCTCCTCACGGAGCAGAACCCGAAGGCCCTCGTGGCTGATGTCGTCGACCACCCCCTCGGCGACCAGGAAGTCGGCCAGCTTGGCCAGGCTCCAGGTCGAAAACGGCAGGCCGTGCTCGGCGGGCTTGGACTTGGCGGTCTTCTTGATCTCCCGGCGTTCGGGGAGAGTGAAGGTCTTGGGCCGACCGCCCTTGTACTTCGGGTAGAGCGAGTCGAAGCCGTCGGTGTTGAAGTTGTGGATCACGTCCCGGACTCGGTCCGCGCTGGTGAATGTCACCTCGGCGATCTTCACCACGGGCATGCCCTGCGCGGACAGCAGCACCATCTGGGCCCGCCGCCAGGTCACCACCGACCCCGTGCCTCTACGGATGATCCGCAGCAGGCGCTGCCCCTCGTCGTCATCGATCTCACGGACGCGTACTCGTTCTGCCACCCAGACAGCTTGGCCGACACCGCGCCGTCCGGACCAGCATCCGAACGGCGCGTCACATCACCACAGGGCAAAGGTTCTCTGATGCGGCACTAGTAGGTCGTCGCTGCTTAGTTGTGTCATGTCTGGGAGGCTGGTATCTGTCAGATCCTTCTCGCTTGTCAGACAGGGCTGTTGTTATGGGTTCGCAGAAGAAGCGGCCGGTCAGGCTGACCACGCAGGACCGTGAGGAATTGGTCCGGGTGACCACGACGGGTGTTCGCGGAGCTTCGATGATCATGCGTGCGCGGGTGCTGCTCGCGCTGGACACCTCGGTGGGTGAGGTGGACTCCAAAGAGGCGATCGCGACCCGGCTCGGCGTCTGTGGTGAGACGTTGCGGCTGGTCGCCAAGCGTTTCGCCGAGACCGGTGGCGATGTTCACGCCACGGTCGCACGGAAGAAACGCGACCTGCCGCCGGTGCCCTCGCCGGTGACCGGCGAGGTCGAAGCCCGGCTGATCGCGATGGCATGCTCCCAGCCGCCCCCGGGCCATGCGCGGTGGTCGCTGCGACTACTGGAGAAGCACGTCGCACTGGTTGAGGACATCCCCGATCTGGACCACTCCACCATCGGCCGGATCCTAAAAAAACGGAACTGCGCCCTCACCTGAAGAAGTGCTGGACCATCCCACCACGAGCGAACGCACAGTTCGCAGCCCGGATGGAAGACGTCCTCGCCGTCTATGCCCGACCCTACGACCCGGCACGTCCGGTGGTGTGCATGGACGAAAAGCCCTACCAGCTCCTCGACCACGTCCGCGGCCCAATCCCCGCCCGACCCGGCCGCGACGCGTGCCAGGACAGCGAGTACATCCACTGTGGCACCTGCTCCGTCTTCGTATGGACCGAACCCTTACGCGGATGGCGTCGCACGCAGGCACTGTCCCGACGGACCCGGATCGACTGGGCCGGCCAGGTCAAACAGCTACTGACACGGCAGCTGTAGTTCCAGCGTCTGGGCTGGTCAGTGTCTTGTCGGGGGTGCGTGCGGGCATGAGGACGGCCACCGCGATCATGAACGTTTGTGACGACGTATCAAGACACGGTGGCCGCGGAGGCCACGATAGCGGAGCAGACGTGGGGCGAGACATTCGGGAGGGTCATGGCAACCGTCGCGGGCTGTTTCACACGGCGTGAAACGCGGGCGACAGCCGCCGAGTTGGTCGCCGGACTGTTGCTGGAGGTGGACACGCGGAACTGCTGGACGCTCGGGCAGGCGTTGGGACATCCGGGCCCTCACCGGCTGCAGCACCTGTTGTCCCGTGCCCGGTTCGATCACGATCGGGCGGGGAAGGAGATCGTCCGCCTGGTGGCCGGTGAACTAGTAGGTCGTCGCTGCTTAGTTGTGTCATGTCTGGGAGGCTGGTATCTGTCAGATCCTTCTCGCTTGTCAGACAGGGCTGTTGTTATGGGTTCGCAGAAGAAGCGGCCGGTCAGGCTGACCACGCAGGACCGTGAGGAATTGGTCCGGGTGACCACGACGGGTGTTCGCGGAGCTTCGATGATCATGCGTGCGCGGGTGCTGCTCGCGCTGGACACCTCGGTGGGTGAGGTGGACTCCAAAGAGGCGATCGCGACCCGGCTCGGCGTCTGTGGTGAGACGTTGCGGCTGGTCGCCAAGCGTTTCGCCGAGACCGGTGGCGATGTTCACGCCACGATCGCACGGAAGAAACGCGACCTGCCGCCGGTGCCCTCGCCGGTGACCGGCGAGGTCGAAGCCCGGCTGATCGCGATGGCATGCTCCCAGCCGCCCTCAGGCTATGCGCGGTGGTCGCTGCGACTACTGGAGAAGCACGTCGCACTGGTTGAGGACATCCCCGATCTGGACCACTCCACCATCGGCCGGGTCTTAAAAAAACGGAACTGCGCCCTCACCTGAAGAAGTGCTGGACCATCCCACCACGAGCGAACGCGCAGTTCGCAGCCCGGATGGAAGACGTCCTCGCCGTCTATGCCCGACCCTACGACCCGGCGCGTCCGGTGGTGTGCATGGACGAGAAGCCCTACCAGCTCCTCGACCACGTCCGCGGCCCAATCCCCGCCCGACCCGGCCGCGACGCGTGCCAGGACAGCGAGTACATCCGCTGCGGCACCTGCTCCGTCTTCGTATGGACCGAACCCTTACGCGGATGGCGTCGCACGCAGGCACTGTCCCGACGGACCCGGATCGACTGGGCCGGCCAGGTCAAACAGCTACTGACCGTGGACCACCCCGACGCCGAAACCGTGGTCCTGGTGATGGACAACCTCAACACCCACACCATCGCCTCCCTGTACGAGGCCTTCGAACCAGAAGAGGCCTTCGCCCTGGCTCAACGCCTCGAGATCCACCACACGCCCAAGCACGGCTCCTGGCTCAACATCGCCGAGATCGAACTCTCCGCGCTGACCCGGCAATGCCTCGACCGCCGGATCGGCGACCTCGACACACTCAACACCGAACTCTCGGCCTGGCAGAACGCCACCAACATCCACCAACGCCAAGTGGACTGGCAGTTCACCACCCATGACGCACGCATCAAACTGCGCCACCTTTATCCCAAGAATTAGCCACGACAGTCTACTCGCCGGGCAGGACGTGGTGTTGGTGGTGGACGAGACGGGCGATGCGAAGTCCTCGACGGAGTGTGTGGGAGCCGGACGGCAGTACTCGGGTGCGATCGGCGGTGTCGGTCTGTGTCAGGTGGCGGTGCATCTGGCGGCGGTCTCCGCGACCACGAAGGTGATCATCGACCGGGCCCTGTATCTCCCGGCGGACTGGGCCGCGGACGAGGAACGCCGCGAGGTCGCCGGGGTGCCGGAGGAGGTCGGGTTCGCGACGAAGCCGCAGCAGGCGCTGTCCATGGTCACCGGCGCACTCGCCACGGGGATCGAGGCACGCTGGTTCGCGGGCGACGAGGTGTACTGCGGGCGTGAACTGCGCCGGGGCATACGCTCACTGGGTCTGGGCTACACGGTCGGCATCGCCGCTACGTACCAGGTCACCGACGGGGGCGGCCGCCGGTGGGAGGCCCGCAAACTGATCAACAAGGTGCGTCCCGAGCAGTGGATGCGCCGGCAGACCGGACACGGCACCAAGGGCACCCGCGAGTACGACTGGGCCTGGCTCGACGTCCGCCCCGACGACACTCCCGACGAGAACGAGAACGAGAACGAGAACGAGAACGAGAACGAGAACGAGAACGAGAACGAGAACGAGAACGAGAACGAGAACGCGGCCGGGGCGCAGGGCTTGATCAAGTTCCGTAGGTGTCCGGATCGTTGGTGATGCCCAGGATGGGGAGTGCTCGTTGGGGTTCGTCGCGGATGGCCCGGGTGGTCTTGGCGATGTTGTCGGCTCCGAGGGTTTTCAGCACGCCGATGGCGAGGTTGCGGAGGGTCGCCATGGCTCGTGGTGCGGTGCCGGCGTGGACGGTGGAGGCGTCCTCGGCGAGGGTGACGTCCCTGATGTGGTGCGAGGAGTTCTCCACTCCCCAGTGCCCGCGGATCGCGGTGGCCAGGTCGGCGGGCCCGGCTTGGTGGGCGTCGAGGCTGGTGACGGCGTAGACACTCTGACGGGTCTCGCGCCGGCCGGTGAGCTTGCGGCGGCGGTGGATGCGGATGGCCAGGCGGGCGTGGGGAAACGGGATTCCGCCGAGTTCGTCGGCGATTCCGCAGGTTTTGATCGAGCGGGACTCCCGGCGTCCGTGTCCGGTCCCGGAGGCGGTGTGCTGGACGGCGATGTCCCGCCACGGCAGGGCAGCGAGCCGGCTGTGGGCGGTGGGCTGGTTGGTCTTGATCACGGCGATGTAGTGGGCCTTCTTGGCCTCGACCAGCCAGGAGATGTTCGCCTTGACCGAGTGCAGGGCGTCGAAGGTGACGACGGCGCCGGCCAGGTCCAGCCGTGCCAGGAGCGGTTGGAAGTGTGTGGTTTCGTTCGTCTTCGCACCGACCTCCACCTGAGCGAGGGTCACGACGGTGCCGTGCGTGACCGCGGAGAGCAGATGCCGGCGCGTCGCGGTGAGACGGGCTGATCCCTTGAGTGCTTTGCCGTCGACAGCGATCACGCGCGGCCGCCCGGACGCGGACGGCGACGGCGTCTGGGCGGGCTCGGTTGCAGCGCGATGCCGGTCGGCGAGGTAGGCGCCCACTGCCCGGTCCAGGGCGTCACCGTCAACAGCCCCCAGCACACGGCCGATCGTGGCCGGTGACGGAGTGGTCCGCCATCTGAGCAGGTGGCGGCGCATTCCGATGACTGCCAGGAGTGCGTTCGAAGCACGCTGGCCCCACTCGGCGAGTTCGTCGATGCTCCTGGCTCCCGAGACGACCGCGCAGGCACACACCAGCAGGATCGCTGTCAGCGAGTACCACCGGCCCCGCCGCGAGCGCGGGTCGGGGACCGAATCGAAGTAGGGGCGCAGATCAGCGACCCGGCCGGCATCCAGCGGACCCAGCTTCACCAGCACGGCGGGAATGGGAGAAGATACAGCGACAGGCACGGGCCACCTCATGATCATCGGGCTTAGACACCACAATGATCACGAAGCCCGTGCCTGCTCTGCTATGCACCCCAACCGGTCACAACCCAACCAGCCTCACAACCCCGGAACTTGCAACCGCCCTGGCCGGGGCGGGGACGAGCGTGCTGGTCGCGCGGCGGCACCGCTACACCGGCGAGGTGTCCTACTTCCGCTGCTGGGCACCCGGCGACGTCGCCCTCGCCACACTGATGGAAGTGATCTCGCGCAGGTGGCGGATCGAGGAAACGTTCCAGCTTACAAAGGGCTTCACCGGGCTCGACCAGGGTCAGGTGACCTGCTGGAACTCCTGGATGCGCTGGTCACTGTTCTCCCTGTTCGCCGCCGTCGTCCTCGCTCTCACGGCCGCAGCCATCCATGAGGGCTCCGAGCGGCAACCCGGACTCGTCCCGCTGACCTGTCCCGAGCTCATCCGTCTCCTGCGGGCCATCGTGCTGCCCCCAGCCGCCCGCGACCGTGATCATGTCCTGCGCTGGATCGCCTGGAGGCGCCGTCACCAAGCCGTCGCAACCGCCTGCCACCAGCAACGACACCGCTGCCACGACCAGCCGTGATCAAGAACTACAGCTGCCGTGACTGACCGTGGACTACCCCGACGCCGAAACCGTGGTCCTGGTGATGGACAACCTCAACACCCACACCTGGGATGCCCCGAAGTTTCCGGACAGGCGTCCAATAGGATCGTCTGAACTGGAAACGAGGAATCGAAGTGGCACCACCGAGCAAGTACACGCCTGAGTTCCGTGAGGAAGCCGTCCGGATCGCGCTGGCTTCCAGCAAGACCGTAACCGAGGTCGGCCGTGAACTCGGTATGAACCCCGAAACCCTCCGGGGCTGGGTGAAGAAGCATAAGGAACGGAACGAACCTCCTGCCGGTACCGAGCTGTCCCACGATGAACGCGCTCGCCTGAAGGAACTTGAACGCCGTATCCGTGAAGTCGAGATGGAGAATGCGTTCCTGAAAAAAGCCGCAGCGTACTTCGCGAAGGATCCCCGGTAGCGAGCAAGTACGAGTTCATCGATGAGATGCGACTCGACACAACGGAGTACGCATATCCCGTCGAGTTCATGTGCGAACGACTCGGCGTATCCACATCTGGCTACTACGACTGGCGGGGCCGCCCGAAATCCGCGACGGCGCAGCGACGCGAGGAGTTGAAACTGCTGATCAAGAAAGCATTCGACGATTCCGACAGCACCTACGGCTATCGGCGCATCCACGCCCAGCTCCATCGCTGGGGCCACGCCGCGGGCCCGGAGCTGGTCCGCCGGCTCATGCGGGAGCTGGGACTTGAGCCCTAATCACAAACGCCTTCACTCGGCGGTGGGTTACCGTCCTCCCCGCGAAGTCCCAGGGCTTGATCAAGTTCCGTAGGTGTCGCGGTTGTTGATGATGCCCAGGATCGGGAGTGCTCGTTCGGGTTCGTCGCGGATGGCCCGGGTGGTCTTGGCGATGTTGTTGGCTCCGAGGACCTTCAGCACGCCGATGGCGAGGTTGCGGAAGGTCGCCATGGCCCGGGGCGCGGTCCCGGTGTGGACGGTGGAGGCGTCCTCGGCGAAGGTGACGTCTCTGATGTGGTGCGAGGAGTTCTCCACTCCCCAGTGCCCGCGAATCGCGGCGGCCAGGTCGGCCGGGCAGGCCTGGTGGGCGTCCAGGCTGGTCACGGCGTAGACGCTCTCACGACTCTCGCGCCGGCCGGTGAGCTTGCGGCGGCGGTGGATGCGGATGGCCAGGCGGGCGTGGGGAAACGGGATTCCGCCGAGTTCGTCGGCGATTCCGCAGGTTTTGATCGAGCGGGACTCCCGCCGGCCGTGCCCGGTCCCGGAGGCGGTGTGCTGGACGGCGATGTCCCGCCAGGGCAGGGCCGCCAGCCGGCGGTGGGCGGTCGGCTGGTTGGTCTTGATCACGGCGATGTAGTGCGCTTTCTTCGTCTCGACAAGCCAGGAGACGTTCGCCTTGACCGAGTGCAGCGCGTCGAAGGTGACGACAGTGCCGGCCAGGTCCAGCGGCTCCAGCAGCGGGCGGAAGTGGGTGGTCTCGTTCGTCTTCGCGCCGACCTCCACCTGGCCGAGGGTCACGACTGGGCCGTGGGTGACCACCGACAGCAGGTGCCGGCGTGCCGAGGTGAGACGGGCCGAACCCTTGAGCGCTTTGCCGTCAAGGGCAAGGACGCGCAGCCGCCCGGGCGCGGGTGCCGCCGGCTGCCCCGTGGCCCTGGTCGCGGTGCCGGTGACGGCGTGGTGCCGGTCGGTCAGGTAGGCGCCCACCGCCCGGTCCAGGGCATCACCGTCCACGGCGCCCAGCGCGCGCCCGATCGTCACGGGCGAGGGGGTGCGCCGCCACCCGAGCAGATGACGGCGGATACCCAGGGCCGCCAGTAGCCTGCCCGAGGCCCTCGCACCCCATTCGGCGAGCTCGTCGATGCTCTTCGCTCCCGAGACGACCGCGCAGGCACACACCAGCAGGATCGACGTCAGCGAGTACCACCGGCCCCGCCGCGAGCGTGGGTCGGGGATGGAGTCGAAGTAGGGACGCAGGTCGGCGACCTGGCCGACGTCCAGCGACCCCAGATTCCCCAGCACGGCAGGGATCGGTGAAGATACAGCGGCAGGCACGGGCCACCTCATGATCATCGGGCGTAAGACACCACAATGATCACGAAGCCCGTGCCTGCACTGCTATCTACCCCTCACGCAACAACTGCCGCGAGCATGGAACTTGAAGCCGCCCTGGCGAAGTCCACGCCGCGTACCAGAAGTTGCGAATCGTCGCGTGAGTCAATAGTCAGATGCCTGTCCGGAAAACACGAGGCCCCTCACTCGTCGAGACGGCCGGTTATGTCCCGGTCGCATTGTCGGCTGATGACTACATCGAGCTGCTGCCCGCGACCTGGCGGGCGATCAACGCCTACGGCGTGAAGATCAAACACCGGACCTACGACGACCAGGCCCTCAACCCGCTGCGGCAGCAGCGGTCGGGCGTCAAGGATCGCAAGGATCTGTGGGAGATCCACTACGACCCCTACGACGTGTCCCGCATCTGGGTCCGTGACCATGGCAGGGGCGGCTGGATCACCCTGTTCTGGAAACAACTGCACCGCGTCGCCGCCCCGTTCGGCGAACTGGCCTGGGACCACACCCGCCACACCCTGCCCGGAGCGAGCGAGGAGCAACTCGCCGATGCCGTCGCCGACCTGCTGCGACGCGCCCATCAGGGACCCGCTGACCGCGGTGACACAGGCAGCAGAGCCGGACTCAGCCGCCGGGACCGGCGTGTCGCCGCCCGCACCAAATCCAGTCCGCCATCCACCCCGATCGCGCCCGAGGCACCCCCTGCCGACCGGGTTGCCGACAGAGAAACGGGCCAGGCCGACGACGTTCCCGCGGAGAACATCGCCAAGGTGATACCGATGCCGATCTTCGACCCGTTCACCGAAGCGGACAAGCGGTGGTGAGTCAGGGGCCGGGGCGGGGTGGGGATCCCGCAGATGGGTACGGACATCTGCAGCTGACCACCCTGCCGGGGTGGCGCGGGTTCGTCACCGAGATACCCGCAGTGCCGGAGCTGCTGCCCGAGGCGGTCTGGTCGGCTCTCGCGGACGACAAACGAGTCTGCTACGACGATGACCGCATCGACCACCATTCACAGTTGCTGGTGGTCCAGACTCCCACGATCCGCCAGGTCATCACCTCGGGCCGCAGCCTGATCCAGATGAACAAGAACGCCCACTACGGACGATGCGGCCTGATGGTGTCCGGCCCCGCCAGAACCGGCAAGACCACCGCGCTCACCCAACTCGGCAAGACCGTCGAGGTGATCCACCGACGGCGGCACCCGAACTCCTCCAGCGACATCCCGGTCATCTACATCACCGTCCCACCCGCCGCCACCCCCAAGATGATCGCCATGGAGTTCGCCCGGTTCTTCGACCTGCCGATCTCCACCAGAAGCAACATCACCGACATCGCCGACGCAGTCTGCGGCGTCAGTACGGACGCCCACGTAACCATCGTTGCGGTCGACGAACTCCACAACCTCAACACCGCCACACGCGCCGGCGCCGAAGCCTCCGACACCCTGAAGTACTTCTCCGAACGCATCCCGGCCACCTTCGTCTACGCCGGAATCAGCCTGGAACGCACCGGACTGCTCTCCGGCGCCCGCGGAGAACAGATCGCCGGCCGGTTCGGGATGGTCCGCACCGGACCGTTCGGCCAGAACCAGCAGTGGACCGCGCTGATCGCAGCCCTGGAGGACAGTCTTAGGCTCCACCGCCACCGGCCCGGCGCCCTCACCAGACTCGACCGCTACCTGCACCAGCGCACCCACGGGATGATCGGAAGCCTGCTCTGGTTGATCCGCGGCGCGGCCATCAGCGCCGTCCTGGACGGCACCGAGAAGATCACCAAGAAGGCCCTCGACGCCGTCGACGCCGACTTCACTTCCCAGTCCCCGCGGCCACCCGCCGCGTGATCGACACCCATGCTGCCCCGAGAACGAGCCGAGAAGATCCTCACCCTGCACGCAGCCGGATGGCCAGTGCAGGCCATCGCTGACCACATCGGCCACAGCCACCAAACCATCCGCGACTACATCAACGGCCGCAGAACGCCCGGGACTCGGGCCCCACGGCCAAGCCTGCTCACCGAACCCCTCGCCAGCTACTGCCGCCAGCGACTCACCGAGGATCCGCACCTGCGGACCAGTGTCCTGTTCAAAGAAGTAGCCGACCTCGGCTTCCAGGGAAGCCGGGCAACCCTCTACCGCGAACTGGACCGCCGCCTGCTGGTCCTGGCCGACCGCCGCAAGACCAACTCACAGGAGGAGGATCCCCCGGTCCCATCCGAGATGTCCCGCACACTCGCCCGCAGGCACGAGCGGACACCGGTGCTGCCACAGCCAGTCGCCCCGATCGCAGGAGAAACCCTCAACTCCTACCTGGCCCGGATCGCCCAGGCCAACCACCTCACCGTCACCGAGGTACTGGCAGTACTGCCCACCTGGTTCGCCACGAAGACCAACAACATCGACGACCGAGCCCAGCACCACATGCTCGCCCCCGCAGCCACCCAGGCCCTGCACGAACTCGCTCACCTCACCAGCACCACTTCCGCCAGCCTTGCCCACGCGCTCCCCGCCTTCGGCACCGACGAAAGCCCTGTCCGGGCCACGACCGCCTGCCACCGGTGCACTGCCCGCCTCGGCATCCGCCAGCCCGTCCCCGTCCACCTCCCGATTCACCACAAGGTCTGCACACAGCACGGAATCTGGCTCAGCGATCTCGGAGAACCCCACCTCGACCTCTCCATATGCCCTGAGATCACCACCGCCCAACGCCGGGCGAACCGACTCCTACGCCGCTTCACACCCCAGCAACTCACCCTCGCCCACCAAACTGCGGTCGAAGCCGTCCCGCCCTGGCCGGCCTCCCCAGCCGCCGTCCCGCACCACTGGAAATACCGGCTCCTCGCACTGCAGACCCACAATCACCACCGCGGCATCCCGACCGAACTCGACACCTACTCACACGCCGCGATCTACCCCGACGCCATCGAACTCGCCGCAGCAGTACTCGCCAAGCATCCTCACGATCCAGCAAGATCCACTGGCGAAGACTCTCCGCATCTCCGAACGATGGAACCCGCGGTTCACGGCCACTTCGCCACTCAAGATTCCTCGCCGCAGGTCAGAGCGACCGCGTCAGGGACGACTCGGTGACACAGGACACAAGTCGCCGGCGGCTGATGCAAGGACGCTCTGGTCGACGAGGACGGCGCCCGCTGCATGCTCGGAGCCATTCGAGCCGAGGCTCGCGGCGACAGTGGCCTGGAAGCCGACGCGGCCGCCGTGCTCCTGGACGCGATCCGCCGACGCTTCGGCGCCGACGTCGACTCCGTGCCGTCCTTCAACGACGCGCACGGCTCCGGCCGTGTCCCGCTCCGCATGGTCGACCAGGCCGCCGGCCTCGCCGACGCCCGCGGCCTCTAACTCTCCTGCTCCGGACCACCTGCCTCGCACCCGAACCCTCGCGGTCGGGTGCGGGCCAGGCCGTCCGGCCTGCGCACCACCGCCCACCACACCCGCCCGAGCGAGGGAGACACCCCGCCATGCAGTCCGACGACAAGCCCATCAACGGCCAGCACAACCCGAGCTTCTTCGACCTGCTCGACCAGGTGCCCCGACCGCCGGTCACCGACCTGGACAAGGACCCCGGCAAGGAGCGCATCGGCTGGCTCCGCGCGGCCCGCACGGCCTGCTCCGCCTCGGCGATCCACTCCTCGACGACCTTGTCACGGGTCAACTGCGACACGAGGCGAACTCCCAGCACGTCAAGAGGAAACGGACACCTCCAACCTGCCTCGGCCGACCGATTCCGCACAAAACGATCAAGAAGTCACTTCCCGATCATCGGATTCGCGAAGGGTTCTCAGTCGGGCCTCGGTACGGGTGGTGAAGTGATGTCGGCCGGGCCGGGCAGACAGGGGCAGCCCATCTCAGGGATTGGCATAATGCCCACAGGAGGTGAGCTGCGGTGACTGTCATGAGCGAGCTGATCGAACGGGGCGGCGTCCCCGAGGGTTACAAGGTCGAGGTGTTTGATGGGAGAGTGATCATGACTCCGCAGAGCCCGGAGCAACATTGGACCGTCAGGGACGTCGAGAGTGCCGTCACGGCTGCCGGTATCGCCCGCGAGCGTGTCTTCGGAGATGTCCTCGTCACCTTTCCCGGGGAGAACGATGCGGCGCCGGATCTGACGGTCATCGGTTTTGACGCCGAGCGCCGCAGGAACAGCTACTCCTGTATCGATGTGCTCATGGTGGCCGAGGTTCCATCCGAGCCCGAGGATGAGAAGGACTACGTTCGGAACGTGCGGAAGTACGGCCGCTATGGGATCGACTTCTACATGATCGCCGACCCGTTTAAAAAGGTCGTCACGCTGATGTCAGAGCCGCACGCCTCCGGATACGGGTCAGTCGTGGAGACCCCGTATGGAGAGTCGGTAACTCTTACCTTGGCCACCGGTGAGCGTGTGAAGATCGACACCAGCACCTTCCCTACGCGGGGTGTGTCAATTTAAGTTAAGTTGACCGCACAGACCCAGGCCTGGGTTCACTGGTTGCGGGCGGTGTTGACCTCGATCCGTCAGCTGGGGCTTGTCGTTTTTCGTCTCGGCGGTTCGCCCGTAATGTCCTCTGCCGTTCGAGGGCGGGCCGTCGCGTGACGCTGCGCCTCCCAGGGTGGTGCGCCTCTCCTCCCAGTTCTCGTCGGGGGTGGGTTCTGGTGCGTCAGGTGGTGGCTGGGAGGTCGGTCAGCCGCCGCCAGGCGGTCGTGAACGCAAGTCTTCCGGCGGACGGATCGCACTCCTGCGGCCATACAACCGCCAGCGGGCCGACGCTGTCCTGCATGCGCCAGAGGCCGGGGCGCCGGTGCTGCTGTTGGAGGTCGACAACTGCACCGAATCGCCTGAGACGGTGGCTGCCAAGTTCGACCGCTACCGCCGCTACTTCCGGCTGACGGCGAAAGGCTCCCAGGGGCGGGACGTGCCAGTGTGGCGAACGCTGTACCCGCCCGACAGGGCGCGAGGGCCACCCGCCGGTGGCCCTCGTCTTCAACCCCGGCGTCCGCACCGGCGAGCAGGCCCTGAGAACCGTATGAACCGCATCCTCGACCTCACCCGGGACGTGTGGGCCGGCACTTACGAGAACATGGCCCCCTCCCTGTCCAGCGAGCGGGACGGCTACTACAGCTGCGCCGACGCGCTCCGGTCCTGTTCACCACGCTGCCCCGGCTGCAGCAGGACGGCCCCAGGCGCCGGTGCACCTCGACCGCCCGGATCCCCTCCGGCCCAGCGTCCCTCATCACGCTCGCGATCTGCGGATAATCCCGCGGCAGCTGCGCGAGGTCGATCTCCGGACGCCACTCTGGGACCGGCGCCTGCTCCGTCCGCGCCGGTAATGTTGTGCTCTGCGATGCCTCGCCGGCATGCTCCCGCACCACAGCGTCGGCCTGTGCCGCGACCTCCCGCGCCGCCTGCAGAGGCATCAGCCGCTCCCGCGCCAACCGAAGTTCCAGCTCGGCCGCCTCGACGACCTCCTGTGCGGCCCGCACCACCAGCTCGGCCTCGGCAAGCCACTCATCAACGATCTTGTCACGGGTCAGGTGCGACACGAGTTGAACTCCCAGTCGGCCGGGGACACGAACGACGCCGAATCTGCCCCGCCGCACCCACCCGCAAGCCGATCAAGAGACCGCTTCAAGGTCATCGGTTTCGAGAAGGGCTCTAACCGCCCACGACCTGAAGGCCCTGGAGAACCCGTGGCCAGGCCCAGGACCTCCTCCGGCATGCGCGGAGTGACCTGGCGGGTGGGCGGCAGCAAAGCGTCGAAGCCGCCCTCCCGCCAGAGCTTGAGCCAGCGGTCCACCGTCCCGCGCGTGATCTTGACCGGCTTCCCGGGCCAGCACCCCGCCACAATCCGGGCACGACAACTCACCTGCCACCAGCCGCTGTTCGACAGCCGCCGCCGTCACCTCCACCGTGATCAAAGCGCCCTCCGTTGGCGCTCACACGGCCCTCCCGGACGCCTGCAAACCAGCGGGAGGGCCGTGGCCTTGTTCAGGACATGATCACGGTGCCCAGCACCCCGAAGATCAATCCTCCTGCACCCACCACTTCGCCATCACCATCACCAATGGCACAACACTGCCCGCACATCAGCATGTTGAGTGGCTATCTACACCCGTCTGTCTGCTCGACGAATGTACGGCGTGCGCACGGCGCCGCCTGGCACAGGACGGCCGCACCGACAGGTCGATCACGACCTTCCGCCCAGCGACCGCCAGGTCGGCCGACCGTCGCCGGTACCCGCCGTGGACATGGCCAGACTGCCACGTCGAGTCCGGGCAAGGCTGGCCGGGCCGGAGACCGCGGCAGTCAGGGTGACCTGGCCAGCGCCGCCAGGACAGGTCAGAGCCTGATCATCTGGACCTTGCTGCCGCACAGCCGAGTCATGTCATCGGTGTCCGGCGTGAGTATGGCGACCGGGCCTGGCTGGCGCAGGGCCGCTTCCGCCACGGTGGCGTCGATCGCGTATTTGTGGCCGTGCAGACCAGCGGCCTTGAGCAGCTGTGCTGCCGCTTTGGCCGCTCCCTCTGTGACCGGCTCCACCTTGACCCGGGAGAGTGCCCATCGCAGCCGGGGCAAGTTCACCCGGGAGTGGCTCGACTCCACGATGGTGTTGGCGCCGACGACGAGATCGGCGCCCATCTCGTGGAACACCTGGAACATTGCCAGAGTCTTCCGGTCCTGGGCGACCCAGGCCGACAGTCCTTCGCTGTCCAGGACGACCGTCTCGATGTGCCAGCTCACGCCGTGCTCGCACCGCCCGCGGCCTGTGCCGTGCCGAAGATCCGTGCCCGCGCCTCGCTCAGCTCCTCCTCGGTGAAGGCCCCGTGCTCGTCTGTGTGGCTGCGCAGGTCGGCCCCGAGGAGCTGGTGCCGGATCTGTCGGGCCACTGCCTCGGCCACGTAGCCGGAGACGTTGTCAGTGAGTTTCTTCAGCTCCGCCGCCTGCTCGGCAGGGAGCGTCACCGTGATCCGCTTAGTGTCAGCCATGACAGCAAGCATACCGAGGTATGCGCCTTCGAACACAGGCTATTGCCGGACGACTGCGTGATGCATTGCGGCTCGGCACTGTCACCTTGTCCGGCGGTCTGGGATGTTCTTCGGGTTGGTGTCTTCGGGGGAGGGGTGGCGTCGTCCGCGCGTTCGACGGGTACGCAATGACCTCTCTCCGGAGTTCATCGACGACGGACGGTGATCGGAAGTGGTCGAGTCCCGCGATAGGTATTCGCGAAGGTACCCATGGGTGCATACTCGGCGTATGGCTGACACCACAGTGAAGGTCGACTCGGAGACCAGGGACCGTTTCGCTGCGGTCGCCGCAGCCCGCGGACAGAGCGTGCGCGCCTACCTGGCCCAGCTGGCTAAAGAGGAAGAAAACCAGATCAAGCTGAGCAAGGCGACGGCCGTGTTCCGCGAGCTCATCGACCGGCCCGGTCTGGCCGAGGCGTTCGACGCGGCCTTCCCCGACGACGCCCCAGCCCGGCGAAACCACGCGGGGCGGGCGGCCTGACCCTTGGAATTGCACATCGACATCCGATGGCTCCTTGACCGACAGGAAGAACTACTCGGCAAGGACCTCGGGGTCCGAGACTATTCGGCCCTGGTAGCCGCCGTCGCCCGGCACCGGGTGAACACACCACAACTGGAGGCGGGCGAGCCCGACGCCTACTGGCGGGCCGCCGCCCTGCTGGAACAACTGCTCCTGCTGCGCCCGTTGCCAGCCCGCAACGCGTACTTCGCGTATGGCGTGGCGGTGGCGTACATCCGCGCCTCTGGCGAGGAGATCGACGACTCCTTCGAGCCGTGGCGGGACTTGATCACCGACATCCGCGCGCTGCGGCTCTCCGTCTACGACATCGCCGACCGTCTGCGCTCCTGGCGCATCGCCGGGTGAACTGAACCAGCCTGACAGCAGACAACGCGAGGCCCGGCCGCCGAGTGAGGTTCCCCCGAGATGCGGCGGAAGGTGACAGCGGGTCAGATGGTCCTCCCGATAGACATCTCGGGATCTGAAGAAGTCAAGCGGCAGCTGCCGTTGACGAGGGCACTGGAAAGTTGAAGGCACGTTCCTCGTCGAAGAGCACTCGCTTTTGGAGGCAGTGGAACAGCTGTCCGAGCAGGCGATTGAACAGGTGTCGCTGAGCTTGTGCATGCCAGTCGCCGACGTCGCGTCGGTGACGGTAGTGGGCCTGAGCTCCAGGAGATGAGCGCAGGGAGGAGAAAGCCCACAGATAGCCGGCGTGGTGGAGTCGGTTGTTCTTGACCATGCGGCGTCCCACGTGGTGTTTCTTGCCGGAGGCGCGGGTGATCGGTGCGGATCCGGCGTATGCCTTCAGTCCGCGGGCGTCGCAGAAGCGGTTGCGGTCGTCGCCGGTCTCGGCGAGAACACGTGCGGCGAGCTGGACACCGAGCCCTGGGAAGCTCAGGAGTATTTCGGCATCGGGATGCTTGTGAAAGTTGGCATCAACTGCTTCGGCAAGGTCGTCACTGGCCTGGCAGGCTGCCTCGAACTGCTTCAGCAGAGCGAGAAGTTGCCTGCCGAAGGCGTTCTCGACAGCCGCGGGCTGGTGGGCGTACTCGGCCCGCAAGACACCACGCAGACGGGCAGCTTCTTCCTCAAGGCCGCGGACGCGGCCGGCGCGTTTGAGGGCGGAGCGCAGCTGGCTCAGAGACAGCCGCGAGCCTTCCGCCGGTGTTGGCGCCTTGGCAAGGATGATGCCGGGCAGTTCACATCCGTGAAACTGACAACACGACTGGTCAGGGCAGGCGTTGAAGCGTCCATGGGGTCGGTCGGCGACAGCTACGACAACGCCCTCGCCGAGAACCTGTGGTCAACGATCAAAACCGAGTGCATCCGCGGCCGCGTCTTTGCCACCCGGGCCGAGGCGAACCTCGCACTGTTCGAATACCTCGACGGCTTACACAACCCCCGACGCATCCAGAAACGGCTCGGCTACCTCAGCCCCATCGAGTACGAGGAGAAGCACTACGCCGAACAGGCAGCAGCCGAACGGACGAACCTGAACACCCATCAACCCCAGCTGACCAACACCTCCCGAGCAACGGGGGAAGCTCTGCTTGCGCAGGCCGGGCCTCGCATGTCCTGCGTCGTACGGAGCCGCTTCAGGCGCTCCGCGGTCGACGCCCCGACGCCTTCTTCGCCACCGTCTTCTTGGCGGGCTGCTTCTTCAACGTCGCCTTCTTGCCAGTGGTCTTCCTTTTAGGTTGCTCGTGCACTTCGGGCGAGCTTTCGCCGCGGGAGGCCTTCGCTTTGGCCACGGACTCGTTGAGGGCGGCCATGAGGTCGAACACCTTGCCGCCCGCTTCCTCTGGCTCGGGCATCGTGGGCAGGGGTTTGTCCTCGCGCTTGGCTTCGATGGGCCCCGGGGGATCAGCTTGCCCCAGGGCCCGACGCGAGAGCGACAGCCGAGTGTCTCGCTCTTGTGTCAGCGGCTGGGCCTTCGATCCACTCGAAGATCGCGGTGCGGGCGGCGGCCCTGCTGAGCCAGGGACGGCTGTCGCCCAGCTCGTCCTTGAGGTCAACCAGCCAGCCTCCGAATGCAGAAGACAAGCCCGAGCGAGTCCCGCTCCGCTCAGAACGACGGCACAGAACGCATACGCAGCGTGGCTGTTGAACTTCGCGGGATGGCGGCTGTCGGCTTGCGCCCGGTTCAGAGGGCCGGCACCTTCCAGTCCGGTGCGTCCGCGGTGGGCTGTAGGGCGTGGCGGAGCTGGCGGCGGCCGGTGAGGCGGAGCTTGGTGTAGACGTTGCCGAGGTGGTACTCGACGGTCTTGGGGCTGACGAAGAGTTCGCGGGCGATCTCCTGGTTGGTCAGGCCCCGGGTGGCGAGGTGGGCGACGGCGTGTTCGCGTTCGGTGAGCGCCTTGGCCGCATCCGGTGCATCGGCCGGTGCGGCGGTGCCGGAGGGGCGGAGGCGGGTGAGGTCGTGGGCGGCGCGCTGGGCGTGGGGGGTGGCGCCGAGGGCGGTGTAGACGTGGTCGGCCTGCCCGAGGTGCCGGACGGCCTCCTCGCGGTCGTCGGCGCTACCGGTGGCCAGGAGAAGGCGGGCGAGGTCGTGGTGGAGGAAGCCTCGGTGCAGGGGGATGTCGTCGCCGTCACGGGCGGGAACGCCCAGCCCCGTGCGGTAGTGGGCCTGGGCGGTTTGGGTGTCACCGTGGGCGGCGGCGAGCTTGCCGTGCAGCCAGTGGCTGGTCGCGCCCAGCGCGGGCGCACGGTCGGCGAGCCGGTCGAGCACGTGCAGGGCCTCCTCGGCGTGCCGGAGGTCCTCGGGCGGGGGCTGGTGGTCGGCGGCGGTAAGCGCCTCGATGTACAGCGGTGCCCACAACACCGGCAGGAGGATGCGCACTCCTGGGGTGATGGCCTTGGGGTGGTCAAGCGGCCGGAGAGCCTCGCGCATGCCTGGCCAGTCGCCGAGGGCCTGTGCCAGTACCGCCGCGGCCGCAACCGGGAAGAGGCAGTTGAACTCCGGGAAGAAGGCGGCCGCCTCGCGGCAGGCAGCCAAGTCGGTTCCGGCCTGCTCGCGGTGACCCTGCTGTGCATGCACCATGGCGGCGACTGTGTGGCCGGCTGCTAGGCCGTAGGGCAGTGCCAGGGTGTCGGCGACCAGCAGGGCGTGGCCGGCGCTGATGGCGGCGTCTGGCCAGTGGCCGGTGAGGTAGCGGCCGAAACCGAGCAAGTAATGGAGGGCCGGCACACTGGCGATATCGCCGTCGGCTTGCTGGCGAGTGATAAGGGCAGCCAGGTCGTCGATTCCGGCCCCGAGCTCTCCGGCCCACACCCGCAAACCGCCCCGGTGGTGCAGCAGAAAGCTGTCTTGATGGGCGACCCGTTCGGCGTGCTCGGGCATGCCGGTCTCGGTCATCACCACCAGCCCGGCCGGGGCCGCGTCGGCAAAGCCGACCGCCCACGCGAGGTCGCCGTAGACTTCGTGGATCGCCGGACCCGGCGGCATGCGGTCCACGACCGGGCGCAGGACGGCAACCGCCCGGGGGCCGTCGGCCCGCAGGAGGTGCATGACGCCGAGCCAGGTGGCGGCCCTCAGGCGGGCGGCCGGGTCGCGGTCCGATGCCATGAGGGGCGCGAGGAGCCGCTCGGCGGCGCCGAGGTCGCCGCCGAGGCCGGCCAGGGAGCCGAGGGCGGTGTCGCGGGCCGGGCTGGGGGCGCAGTGTTCGAGGGCCGGGTGCAGGGTACGGGCGCGGGCGATGGCCCAGCCGGCGAGGAGGTGGGTGGCGGCGGTGATCAGGTGGTGTTCGTGCTGTTCGCGGGTTGGGGCAAGGTTGGCGGCCCACAGCTCGAGGGTGGCCGCGCGGTGGTGACGGCCCTCTCCTGCCTGTCGGGTGGCCTCGGCGGCCAGCCGGCCCGCCAGTTCGGGGTCAGGGCCAGCGGCCGCGATCACCTGGTGGTCCCAGGCCCGGTCCGGGCCGACCAGGCCAGCGGCGGCGGCGTGCAGTTCCTTGCGGCGGACGGGGGCGATGGCCTGGTAGATGGCGTCGCGCTGGAGCTGGTGGTGCATACGCAGCGGCGTGGTGGGATCGCCCGGCTCCCACTGGACCAGGCGGCTGGCCAGGGCCGCCTGGAGTGCGGGGGTGCCATCGGTGAGGCCGCCCAGCTGGGCGGCGGTGGTCAGCGGGGTAGCAGTGTCCAGCACGGCGAGAGCCTCGACCAGCCGACGGGCGTCATCTGGGAGATGTCCCAGGGTGTGGCGGACCAGGGCGTCGAGGGTGGACGGCACCGGCAGCGGACGAGCCGGGTCGGCCAGCGCCCCGGGGCCGACCTCGGCGAGCAGCGACCACAGATACAGCGGATGCCCGGCAGTATGCTCCCACAGGCGGTCAACCGCCTGGCGGCTCAGCGTCCCCGCACCGGCGGCGACCGCCATCTGCGCGGTCTCCACCACGCTCAGGCCCGTCAGCTTCAGCGGCAGCACCCGGGCCGCACCCCGGACAACCGTGTGCCAATCTCCCGCCGCGACCGCCACGCCGTCAGAGGTCTCGGTGTCCTGGATGCGGGCGGTGAGGACCGTCAGGACGGGCTCGGTGTACAGGCGGCGCAGCACGAACGACAGCGCTTTGAGGGACTCGTCGTCCGCCCAGGGAATGTCGTCGATCACCACGGCCAGCGGGCCGCTCTCGGCGGCAGCGGCCAGGACCGTCAGCACGTCCGCGCCCACAGCCAACGGGGAAGACGTGGGTGCCGGTGCACGAACCGGTTCCCGGGCGTCGCCGGACGCCGTGCGAGGCAGTCGATGCAGAAGCTGGTCCACCACCCCATAGGGGTACTCCTGCTCGGAACGGTCGCACGTACACCAGCACACGCGGAGCCCGTCCCGCCCCGCCAGCGCACGCTGGGCAAGGGCCGTCTTCCCGATTCCCGGCTCGCCCTCGACCACCACCACCCACGGCGTCCCCGCCGCCGCCTCGGCCCGGCATCGCCCGATCGCCGCAAGCTCCGGTGACCGGCCCGCGAAACTCTCCTCCCACACCGCCCCCGGCACAACTTCTGGCGCCCCCGCACTCGCCGCCATCGAAGCAACCACATCACGCGGATCGGAATCCATGACCGGTCACCGGCTTCCGCCATACGCCGTGATTCGAGCGTATCCCCCCGGAGCGAGAAGGGCCTCGGCCCGGCCGTAGCCGAACACGTCGATGCTGTCTCGCCGGCGATCGGCCTCTACCCCTGGGCGGCGGGCAACGCCATCACGTGCATGTGTTGTACGTGGGCCTTCAGCTTTGCCCTCGCCCTGGACCGTCGCTCTCGATTGTCAGCCCGACAAGGGCCAGGTCTCGGCCTCTCACCTGGGACGACATCGCACCGGCACGGCCTGGCGGTCACCTTCGCGCCAGATGCTTGATTTTGATCCAGTCACGCGTGCGACGCCCGGGTAGGTACGGGCTGGACAGACGCTTGGCGACGACGCCGTCGAATCCCTCAAGGCGGGTCTGCTCAAGAGCCTGCCCGGCAGGCGCAGGCCAGGCCGCGGGCACACTAATGCTGGGGCAAGCCAGAGCGAGGTCGTCAAGAAGGTCGCGGCGGGCAGTGTAAGGCAGCTGCACGACCGGCTCGCCGAGGTAGAGGATGTCGTACAGCATCAACTGGACCGGCAGGTCCTCTGCAGCATGATCGACCGCCTGCGGATGGTGCAGGCTCATGCGCTGCTGCAGGCGCTCCACTGACGGCCGGCCCTCACCGTCCAAGGTGATGATCTCCCCGTCGAGCACCGCCTCGGGCCCGGGCAGCCCAACGGGCAGCGCCTGCAGTTCGGGGTACTGGGCGGTGACGTCCAGCCCGGCCTGGGACAGCAGCCGCATGGTCCCGTCCCCGGGCAGGTGGGCGATGACCCGCATCCCGTTCCAGAGCGTCTCGTACGCATACTCCCCCTCGATCTCCGGTCCCGGGGCTGGACCGATCATCGCAAGCATGGGCGCCAGCGCAGGAAGCACACTCCCAGCCTGCGCCCGACGGCCTGCTCCGGCCACCCGCCCCATCTGGTGCGGGTGGCGGGCTACTGCGGATTCGTCTTGGCTTCTGCTGACGACCCCCACCGTCACCGACCTGAGCTGCCAGGGCGCTCACGAGGCCATTGGTCAGCCGCCCGGATCTCGGGCTCCTCGGGCGGAACAATTTCCCATGTTTTGAGGGTCGGTCAGCGCACGCGTCCGAGATGGATGACGCTGACGCGGATCTGCTGGTCGCTGATCTCGTACATCACCCGGTAGGCAGCGACATGGATGCGCAGCAGGTCGGCGCTGCCGAACGCGCCCTCGGGGCGGGGGTTGTCGGCGAGCCGGTCGACGGCGGTGAACACCTGCCGGACGCCGTCAGGGTCGTCCTTGGCCAACCGCTCTGCCTGCGCAAGGGCCTCCGGCTCCCAGATGACCTCATAGCTCATACCCCAGCTCCGCCGAACACACGGCGGTACGCCTCGTCATGGGGGATGCCGGCGTTCTCCCCGCGGGCCTGGCGTCCGCGGTAGGCAGCCAGCGCTCGCAGTTCCTGCAGCTCCAGGGCGTCGGCGGGGCTGACCAGTATGGCGACGGTCTGCCCGTGGTCGGTGATGGCGACCGGCTCACGGGTGGCGCTGACCTCGCGCGCGATGGCGCCCAGCCGGGCGCGGGCTTCCACGATCGAATACGTCGTCTCCGTCATGCACACTAGCTTACGAAAGTGTGCACCCTTTGTCATGGCATCGTCGGCCGTGGTGTTTCTACAGCGTTGCGGGCCGCAACTGCCCCAGCAGCCGCTTCGGGGCTTCCGCGGGCCGGATCCTGTCGTGGCGTGCGCGGCTCCGGTGGACCGGGGCCGCTTGTGTACGGCAGCAGCGTTTCTGAGTTCAGGGAGTACCGACTACGGCGTCGACTGACCTCCGCCGGCAAGGGAAGGGATCTCCGTATGTCCGTCCCCACCGCCCCAGACCGCGCGTACGGTGGCGATACGACCCGTCAGGAGGTGCCGATGAGTGCGCAGCCCGAGGAAGCCCCCGCACCGCCGGCCCCGCCGTCTCCCACCGCGGCCGCGCAGCTGCTCGCGCAGCTGCGAGCCGACCGCCGTGCCGACACCTGGGTGCCTGCCTTCGAACAGGACTGGGCACGCGCGTTGGACGATGCGCGGCACAGCTTCAGCCTCAGCCCGCTCCATGACGTCGTTCGAACCTGGCAGGCCCGCCTTGCTGCCGCCCCGGCGGTGGACGCCTTCCTCGCCGGCGGCTGCGACGACTCCGACGGCGTCGCCCTGGCCGACGTCCTCGGGCCCCGCCCGTGAGCGATGTGCCCTGGCCCGCCCGCCTGTCGCCCAAGGCCCTGACCGTCCTGGACGACCTGCCCGAGCACGCCTGCGAGATGGTGCGCGACGTCCTGGACATCGCCGGCCGCGACCCGTGGTCGTTCCCGCCCTTCAACGCCCGCGATCCCGAGGGCGAGGACGTGCGCTCCGCCTCGGTCGGACAGATCACCGCCGTGTACTGGATCAATCGCCCCGCCGGACGCCTGTACGTCATCGACATCGTCTGGCTCGGGTAGGCACCCAGCGACAACGCTCACCCCTCGGCATGGCAACACGCTTTCGCTTTTAGGAGACCATCCAGTCGATCCGCTGGTCAGGGCTGAGGCTTCCTCGGCAGCTCCGAATGAGCTTCTTCGAGTTGGCCACCGGTTGGGTTGGGTGACAGGTGCCCTCACCCGCCACGGGGCCGAACCGCCCCAACACCTGAGGGCCACCTCCCCACCCGCGACCAGCAAGCCTTCCCCGACCTCAACCACGAAACGGACCAGACCTCACGTTCCGCACTCTCAGGGCGTCGGGATGCCGCTGGCTGGGGCCGGGGCCTGTGGGCGGGTGTACGGCACGATGGGCCCGTCGGCGTCGTCGGTGACCAGCGGCTGGCCCTGCGGGACCAGCACGCCGTTCCGGATGGTGGCGATCTGGGTTCCGGTATAGCCACCATGGTCGGTGCGACTGTAGCTGAGGGGGGTCAGTCCGAACCCGGGGGACAGTCCGCCCCGCTCGATGGCGGCGACCAAAGACTCCCGTGTCAGGTTCCTTCCGGCTTGCTGCAGAGCCTGGACGAAGGAGTAGGCGGTCGCGACGCCCTTTTCCATGTCCCGGGACACCGGTTCATTTGGAAGGTATTGGTCGCGAATCCTCTTCAGCAGCCGGACCCAGCTGTTGGACGTATCGGCGATCGGCGTCAGGTAGGTGTTGGTGACAATCCCCTCGATCAACGCTCCGGCACTCTTTCGCCCTCCGTTCTGCGGCTGCGAGGGGGCCAGGAAGCGGGACAGCGTCGCCGGATCGGAACTCGTGCTGTTGACGATAAGCTGCGTTTTGCTTCCCAGCTGCTCCTGAGCCCGCAGCAGTAGGGCGGTGTAGGACGGAAGCGAATAGGCCACGATCACGTCGGCTTTGGCCTGGACGATGGCCCGGGCCTGCCGGGTGACGTCCTCGTAGTCCCGCTGGTAGGTCTGGCGAGTGACGACCTGGGACGGTGGGATGACGGTGTCCAGCCCCGCGACACCGCTCCTGCCGTAGCCATCGTCCTGATAGAAGTAGGCGATCTTCTTGTTGGGGAAATTCTTGGTGGCGTAGGATCCGAGAATCTTTCCCTCGCGGCGGAAGTCCGGTTGCCAGCCGAACGTGTACGGCAGCCGGGCAGGGTCGTTCCAGCACGGGCAGCCGCTGTCCGGGAAGAGATCCGGGACTTTATTGGCATTCAGGTAACCGACCACCGCCTGGTGAATGCGGGTGGAGGATCCATTGAAGATCGCGAATACCTCTTCTTCCTCGACCAGATCGCGTACCGCTGTGACGGCATTGGCAGGGTCGTTCGAGACGTCCTTCTCGATGTAAATGATCTGACGGCCGTTCACGCCCCCGCGGTCGTTGACATAGTCGAAGTACGCCCTGGAGGCCAGTGCATCCAGGTCGTCGCCGGGGGAACCCGGACCGGTCAGGTTGTGGTGGCTTCCGATCGTGATCGTCCTGTCGGTCACCCCGGGCACGGGCTCATCGTTCCCGGATCCGCAGCCGGCCGTAGAGAGAGCAAGCGCAGCCATGATCGCGATCAATGCTCTATGCACGGATCTCCCGGTCCTGCGCAAGGGAGCTCTCGGCCCTGCCATCGCCATGGCTGATCAGCCTCCGAGACATCGACCCCGCAGACTCTCCCTATTACACACCGCTCGCCGATGAGTGGCACCGCGGCGCGGACGGGCCGCGGTGCCACTCACACACGCGAAGCCCTGTCCCGCTGGGGACGATCTCGGAGGTGCGTGCGGCGTCGAACAGTGCCCATCAGATCCAGGACCGCACTTTCGACGCAGACATCGGCCATGCCACACCGGTAACGCTCCCACCCTCAGAGTGCGGTATATGGCGTTCCGTCAATTTTGTCACCGCTCGATGATGTGACGTTGGGGCATCGTCACCGGTCAGGCGTTCAGGGTTCGCTGGGTTATGGCATAAGCATGCCAATCAAGGGATCTCGCCGACGAGCAATGGGAGCTCGTCGAATCCGTGATCACGGCATGGAAGCCCGGCATCCGTCGGTCAGCGGGTATCAGGGGACGTACGCGATGCGGGAGATCGTGAACGCGATCCTCTACCAGAACCGCACGGACCCGGTCAGGCTGATGCGTTTGTTCGGGATCACCTCCTAAACCGCGATCCACTACGCCCGCGCCGCCCATCCCGAACGCTTCATGATCGACCCCACCCAGGCATAGCGCCGGCAACCCGCTGGCCCCACCCGCCCAAACACCCCAACCACCAGCGGGTTCAGTCCCAGGCACCTCTCAGAATCTGCGAACCCGCTGGTTTCCGAGTACGACCGCGGCGCCGTCCCTGAAGGGCTGGTCACCCGGCGTCAGCTACGGGACATGGGCCTCAGCCCCGGCGACACCCCCAGTCCCGCCGCGATCCTGCGCTGTAAGAGGGCGTTAAGTCCGTTTCTGGTAGCGGCCTCGTCCGGGTTGGGTGAGGAAGCCTTGGCGGGTGAGGCGTCCGAGGCGGCTGCGGGTGACGTTCATAGTCGGGTCGTCGGTGGGCATGCCGAGGAGTTCGTGCAGTTCACGGACCCGGAAGGCCTGGTCGGGGTGTTGGTTGAAGGCGTTCACGATGGCCTGGTAGGCGGTGGCCTGTTCCGGCGGATCGAGCTCGCCTCCGTCGTCGGTCGGCGTGATTTCGGCGATGACCTTTCGGGTGGTGGCCAGGTCCGCGAGACGCGCTTCGGTCTCGGCGAGTGCGCCGGTCAAGTCCTCGATCTGACTGCGGAGTTCATCGGCACGGGCAACGGCTTCGTCGTGGCGGGCCTGGAGATCCGTTAGGAACTCGGTGATGTTCACGCGGCCGTCCTGAGGGTGTCGCGCCAAGTGGGGGTGGGTGTGGTGAGGCGACGGGACATGTTCGCGGTGGAGGCCCAGTAGACGCGTGAGGCGGAGGTGTCGGGCCGGTGGTCGTACTCGCGGGCCAGGCGCCGGTGCAGCATCAGGGTGCCGTTGACCTGCTCGACCACCCACCGTTTCGGCTGCGGGACAAAGCCTTTGCCCTTGTCAGCCGGGTTGCGGCGCACGACCTCGACGGTGATGTCCAGCAGTGCGCCGTGGATGATGACTTCGTCCTTGAAGCCCTGGTCCACCAGGGCCTTCTCCAGACGGTTCCCGCACCGTTCGGCCGCCTGGTCGAGCAGGGCGGTGCCGGCGGCGTTGTCGTGGGCGGAAGCGGCCAGGACGACGACGCCGATGATCAGCCCCAGCACGTCGACGGCCAGTCCCCGCTTGCGGCCCTTATCTTGAGCTCGCTCGACTCGCGTGCTGCTGACCTGGCGTGATGTGTGGTGGACGGTGTCCTCAACGTGTTCGTCAGCATGGTCCGATGACGGCGGAAGATTTCTTCCTCGGTGTGTCGCCGCGGCGGTCTGGCAGGTCGGCGGTGCGTCGTTCCCCGAGCGCGAGGGCGAGCGCCTGCCGCAACTCCCGGTTCTCTTCCTCCAGTTGACGGTTGCGCTGGGTGGCTGCTTCGAGACGTCGCAGCAGGGAGGCGTCGGATGCCCGCTGCCGGTCAGGAACGGACCGGGCCCCAGGAACACGGTGGCGGGCCCGGAGGCGTTCGATCTCGGCTCTGAGGTCGGGCTGGTTGTAGAGCCAGGACCGGGAGACGCCCGCTTCGCGGGCGACGGTCTCGAATGTGATCGCGCCGCCGGTGGTGTCCAGCCGCCGCAAGGCGGAGACCGCGCGTCGGCGGGTTGCTGCGGCCCGTCGACGGGCCGCAGTGACGATCAGGTGGGAGTTGTCAGCCGGCATCTGCGGCCCCCTCGTCCTGGCAGTCTCCCAGCTCGCCGATCATGCGGTCGAGGTTGTCGGCGACCTGCTGGTTCATCTCGGCAATACGGGTGTGGCCGCAGCCCTTCGCATTGTCGATCAACGTCAGGGTGCGGGTGTGCTGTTCCCGCAGCTCGGGCAGGAACTCGGGTCCGGTCAGGAAGACCGGGCAGGTCAGGCAGGCATTCGCGTGAGGGCAGGTCTTCTGGACGGGCAGCCCGCAGTAGCCGTTGGGCAGGGTCTGGGTGGCGAGGCCGTAGCGGGTCTTGGCCCATTGGGCCTGCCCGAGCGGCCCGTCGGCGTCGAGCGTGACGCGCTCGCCCTTGATGTTGACCTTCATCGCCGCTTCCCAGCGGCGCCGGACGGTCTGATCGGTGATCCGCGCGTAATGGGCGGTCATCCGGGACGATTCGTGGTCGAGGAGAACGCGTACGACTTCCTGCGGGACGTCGCGGTTGATCAGCCGGCAGGCGAAGGTGTGTCTCCACTGATGGGGCGTCAAACGGACGGGCTGGCCGTGTTCGTCGCGGATGTCGCAGGTCGCCAGCCAGCGGCGGAGCATCTGCCGGTAGCTGCCGTCGGCGATCCGCAGCCGTCCCGACGCGTTCGCGTGCGGTCGCGGGAAGAGGACGCCGGTGCCCTGGGGCCAGCGTTCAAGGACGCGCTGCTGGTGGTCGCGGATGGCCTGTTCGAGTTCTTCGTCGATCGGGACGGCCGCCTCACGTTTCATCTTGGTGTTGAAATACCGCAGGTAGGGGGCTTTTTGGCCGTCGTGGAGGAGGCAGTCGAAATCCAGGCAGATGACGCTGGAGATCCGCAGTCCGCCGCGGATGAGGATGAGCGTGATCAGGCGGCCGGACGGGTTGTCCCAGCGGTCCAGGTTCGCCTCGGACTCGACCTGGGCCATGACGTGCTCGGCCAGCCGCCGGGAGACCGTGGCGGCCGGCTCCGGCGGGATGTCGCCGGGGTAGAACGCGGCGGTGCCCGACAGGGAGTCGTCCCAGCGGTGTTGCCGGATGGCCTGGAAGAACAGGTTCAGGTTGCTGATCCGGCCCTTCTTCAGTCCGTGCCCGCCAGGCACTGAGGCGACGTGGGCGAGGTGCCGTTCCAGGAGCGGACGGTCGATGTCGGCGAGCCGGTCGACGCCGACGTGCACGAGGAAGTCGCCGAAGCAGACCAGCGCGTCCAGGCCGGTGTGGGCCGCGGTGATGCTCAGCCCGCTGGTCAGCCTCAGCCGCAGCCATCGTTTGGCCAGGTCACGCAGCCACGGTTGAGTGATCCGCTCAAGATGGAGGCGAACGCGGGGTCGGGGGACGGTGGCGGTGGCCGGGGTGGTGATGCCCGGCAGCCGCTCCAGCCGCCACACGTCCCGCGGGTATTCGCTCTCCCAGCCCGCGCCGTCGCGCAGGACCTCGACGGCGTCCCGGACCTCGATCAGGAAGAGCCCCGGCTCACGGACGCGGCCCGAGGACGCGTCGTGCCGCCACTGCTCTTCGGTGAGGTCGAGCAGGGAGGACACCCCGAGGGCCCGGGTGAGCCGGACAGCTTGCGCCACGACGCGAGGCGGCGTCGTGCGGCGGTGGGCATCGGACCGGCACTGTAGCCCGTACTGGAATTCCAGCGTCAGCTGACGGGGCAGGTCACGCAGATCTATGTGGGCGGTGCCGGTCAACTCGGCGTCCAGGGCGAACCGTTCGGCATCCGGGCGGCCGGCGTTCGCCCACCGCTCATGGTGGCTGCGGCAGAACAACATCTGCGGGCCCTCCGCCCGCAGGGTGCAGAACGACAGTCGGCACTCGGCCTGGTCGTCACCGGGCTGCACCAGATTCGGCGCATCCCAAAGGTCCAGGCCGGGCCGTCCGGCCCGGACCCACCGGTCGTAGTGCTTGGCGCACAAGCCCTTCCCGGAGTTCCCGTAGCGGCAACCGGTGATCGTGCAGACCGTCAGGGCCTGGCGCCCGCGAACGGGCAGGCCGGGATCCGCGAGGAACTCCTCCATCGCCGGGCGTCCGCGGTGGCGCCAGCGGATCACGTGTCCGTTGCAGAGCCCCCGCATGCTGACGATGCGGTCGCAGTCGGCAACGGCGCAGGCCGGGGCGACGAACACCGGGTCGTCGGGGGCCGGGCGGTAGATCTCGGTGCGGAACTCGGCCCGGACCGTGGCCAGGAGCTTCTCCAGCAGTCCGGCTCGGCCGTGTCCGGCAGGCAGGGCATGAGGTGTCACAGCCGGACCTCCCGTCCGGTGAACCAACCCGCGTCCTCCAGGGTGCGGCGGGCGTCCTCGACGGTCAGGTGACCGTAGGTGTCGATCGTGGTGCTGATCGAGGCATGTCCCAGGAGTTCCTTGACGTTCTCCATGCCCGCCCCGCGACGCAGCAGCCAGGTCGCGTAGGTGTGCCGGTACTGGTGGGGCTCGAACGCGATCCCGGTGGTCTTCCGCAGCCGTCTGACCAGGTCATAGACGGCCGGATAGGCCCAGGGACGGCCGTGCGGTTCGGCGAAGAGGTTCACGAAGACGTAGTCGGAGTCCAGGGCGCCGTATTCGCGGTGCAGGTAGTCGGAGTACAACCGCATCAACTCCGCACTCGCCGGGACGGCCCGCGTGCGGCCGGCCTTAGCGCGGGCACGGTTGTCGTTCTGCCGTGGCACCACCGTCACCTGCTTCTCGGCGATCTCGATGTCGTCATGCCGCATCCCCAGGGCCTCACCGATACGGACCCCCGTGTCCAGCAGCAGGGCGAACAGCAGCCGGTCCCGCAGATGCTTGCAGGCATCCAGAATCTTCTGGGCCTGGACGGCGGTCAGGACACGGGGACGTTTCCGCCCGGACTTGAGCTTGATGGTCCTGGTCCGCTCGGGCCTGCCAGAGGCGATGTGCTGCAGGAACGGCTTGTAGGAGGTGGCCGACGCGCAGTGCCGCCCGGCCGGACGCATCGTCACCAGCAGGCCGGCGACCTCAACACCGCTGCGGGCGTGGAACTCGTAGAACGTACTGACCGCGGCAAGCTTGCGGTTCACGCTGGAGGCCGTGCAGTGGTGCTCGGCCGTCGGCAGCACGGCCACCACCCCGTTCCGGGCCATGGGCGGCAGCCGCAGCCAGGCCACGAACGCGGCCGCCGCCTCCAGATCGATCGTCTTCCAGTCGAGGCTGCGGCCGTTGAGGTAGGTCCACCAGTCCTTGAGGTCGTGGGCGTACGCCTTGATGGTGTTCGGTGACCGCTCGATCGCCGTCAGGTAGGCCAGGAACGACTCGACCGGATCGACCGGCCGCAGATCATCCCCCAGCAGCGTCCACGACTCCGCCGCCGACCCGGGTGCCAGCACCCTCTGTACACGCACTACGCATCCGGCCCTTCCGTGTTGGACGGCGGCAGATAACCGCATCCACGACGGAAGTTGGGGGAACTTCAGAGTGCTTCACACACATGAAGGACACGCTCGTACTGGCTCAAGATAACGCCCCGGCGTCTTCTTGTTCACATCCAGTCCCGTCGTGGTCTTCGGGACACCCGCGGCCGCACGCACGGACTGGGTGTCGATGATCACGAGGGACGGGTCCTCTAATCGGCGGGCCTTCTCCCGCACCTGACAGCGCAGGAGTTCCTGGATCCGCTGGTCAAGGCCGTCCTGGCGCCAGAGCGTGAAGTAGTAGAACACCGCCGACCAGGCCGGCAAATCGTGGGGAAGGTAGCGCCACTGACAGCCTGTCCGGTTCTGGTAGAAGATCGCGTTCACGACCTCCCGGAGATCACAGGCCCCGGGGTCTCCGGTCGCCGACCGCCTCACCCGGTCCTGCTTCCAGGCCGTGATCATCGGCTCGATCAACGCCCAATGCTCGTCCGATAAGTCGCTCGGATACGGTCTTCGGTCCATGCCCGCATCCCAGCATGCACATGGCGAACGGTCGGCTCGTACGGCGATCAGTCCCACGATCGAGCGATCACGAACCGAGGAAGATCGGACTTAACGCCCTCTAAGTGGTGCTCCTACCGGCCGTGGCTGTCGTGCACCCACCCCACCCGGGGCTGGCTGCTGCGCGTCGACCTGGCCAAACCCAAGCGCGTGCCGACGCTGGCTCAGGAGTACGCCCTGGACCGGGCCATGGCAGCTCGGCAGACGTGCAACAAATGCCGTCGCCGCTACCACCAGCACCGACCAAGCTCGGCATTTGTCTGGAGTGCCACGACGGCACGCCCGCCGATCCCACCTCGTACATCGCTCCGCCGGATCACGCTCTGGCGGCCTGACCATGGAAGGACACCCCGGCATGACAGCCCCGACAGCACCGCCCACCACGGACCAGACCACGGACAGGAACCTCGAGGCGGCCCGCTTCCGGCCTGCCCGTCGCCGGGTTCACGATCGCATCCACCCCGCGCGTGTTCGACCGCGACCGCAACGAATTCGCCGACGGAGAACCGCTGTTCCTGCGCTGCTCACTCTGGCGACAAGCCGGCGAAAATGCCGCACAGTCACTGACCCGCGGCATGAGGATCATCGTCACCGGACGCCTCAAACAGCGCACCTTCGACGACAAAGAGGGCCAGCGCCGTACCGTCCTCGAGATCGATGCCGAGGACGTCGCCGTCTCCTTGACATATGCAACCGCCAAGGTCACCAAGACCTACCGCTCAGGCGTTCCGGCCCAGGGCGGACCCGCGCCGACGACCGGGTCGGGGTCCGCTTCCGCTCACTCGTCCCCGGGCCCGGCGCCCGCTGAACCGCACCCGTTCTGAGCCCTTCGCCGACGCACAGCACCGGCTCCGCGTTCGTCGATAGTGTGGTCGTATGTCCCGCAAGCGCCGCCCCGCACACCGTCAGCCCGCCCACGTCGAGCGGACTGATATCCAGCAGGCCGAAGACCTTCAAGCCCTGGCCCGGAAGTATCCCCAGGACCAGGAAGAACTCCTGACCGAGGCCGCGGAGTTCTACAACCGCGCAGGCCAGCACGAGCGGGCGCTCGCGCTTTTCCAGCAGGTCCTGGACGGAGACTGCGACGATCCCCACCTCATCCAGGCATTCCGCATCGACACACTGTGGAACGCAGGACGCACCGACCAGGCCCGCGAAGGGGCGAAGGCTCTGCGCCGCCAGCACCCGTCCGATGCCGGGCCCTGGGAGACCGTCGCGGAGATGTTCGAGGTCGCGGACCACCTCCACGAAGCCGCAGACTGGTTCACCGCCGGAGTGACCCATCTCCTGGGCCCTGCCACCCCTGTCTCCGTCGACGCTGTCCGCGACGCAGCGGACGCCCACGGCATCGAGATGCTCGTCATCAGCCGCCACCGCGTCCGGCGCCGCCTCGGCCAGCCATGCGACGACCTCGACCAACTCGCTCACGACCTCTACGCCGGCCGTCCGGCACAACTTCGCGCGACCAGCACCCTCGACGACCTCCACAACCCTGCACTGCGAGACGCCGCAGGCAATGATCCCCAAGCTCTGATCGCCTCGATCGAGAAACTGGCCCTTGAGGTCGAAGCCCGCCGGGCAACCCTGTCCCAGCCCCGTCTGACCTGCGCACTCTTCTGGAGCCCAGACGAGTTCTCCCAGCTGCTGGACACATGGTCCGAGCTGGCCGACCACTACGGCACCGAGCATCGCGAACACATCCGTCACGTCGAACGGATGCTCCAACGCCTGTCCGACGAAGGCGAACCCCACCTCGGCATCGCGCCCGGCACCGTGAGCGACTTCGAGTCCTTCACCCGCGAGGAGAACCTTTCCCCGCAGGACGGGGACACCCGTGCCCACTACGCCGCCGACCTCGCCGCCCGGGGCCAAGCCACCCCGTGGCCTCCGCCCCGCAACAGCCCCTGCTGGTGCGGCTCCACCCGCAAGTACAAGAAGTGCTGCGGCAACCCCGCCACCACCTGACCAAGATCCACACGGCGTCTTTCACCAAACTCGCGACAGAGCCACGTCCCGCTGTCCATGGACAGCGACTTCGACGCCTACTGGCGCTACCACCAGCAGCGCGATCACCTACGGTTCACGCCATCCGATACTGCGACATACACACCCTCGCCGCATGACCAACAGCCCGGGAACAAGGACTGCCCGCGGCGTTAGGGTTTCCGGGACAGGCCATACGGCACGCTGCACCCCTGGGGACGAAACAGTATGGGACGTGGAGCGCGGAAGCAGCTGGCGGAGCTGCTCGGCGACGCGCAGCGGTGCGGGGACTTCAGCACCCGTATCGAGATGTCGGCCCGCGCGCTGCGCATCGAGGTCGACGGGGTGGGGGAACTGCCGCTGCCGCTGCGTGTCCCGGTCACCAAGAAACTGATCGCGCAGGCCCGGCAGGCATCCTTCGGTCGTGGCGAGCAGACCCTGTCCGACACCAGAGTCCGCGACACCTGGGAGATCACTCCGGACCGCATCACGCTCGGCGGTACTGACTGGGACCGCACCCTGGACGGCGTCCTTGACGGTGTCCGCACGGCGCTCGGTTTGCCGCCCACCGTCGTCCTGCGTGCCGAGCTGCACGCACTGCTCGTCTACGGCAAGGGCCAGTTCTTCCTGCCGCACCAGGACTCCGAGAAGGACGACTCCATGATGGGCACCCTGGTTGTCTCGCTGCCCTCGCACCACACCGGCGGCGAACTCGTCGTCTCGCACGCCGGCCGCAGCGTGGTCCACCAAACGTCCCGGGAGAAGCTGACCTTCGCCGCCTTCTACGCGGACTGCCTGCACGAGGTCAAGCCCGTCAAGTCCGGCTACCGGGTCACCCTCACCATGAACCTCCTCGCCGAACGCATCCGCCCGGCTGGAGAGGACGACGGGGGCCCGGTCGCCGACCTGGCTCACTGCTTGACCGAACACTTCACCGAACCGGCCGAAGAGCGCTACGCCTACGGCCGCCAGAAGGCCGCGCCCCCGAACCGCCTCGTGTGCCTCCTCGACCACGAGTACACCCAGCGCGGCCTGGACTGGGACCGCCTCAAGGGAGCCGACGCCACCCGCACCGCCCTGCTCCGCCAGGCCGCCGCAGAGACGGACTGCGAAGCGGTCCTCGCGTTGGCCGAGGTGAAGGAGACCTGGGACGCGCATGCGCCGTATGACCGCTACGACTACTACGGCGAGGTCGAGCACTACGACGACTGCGAGGACGAGGAGTGCGAGGGTGAATGCCTCCTGGACCCCGACGGGGAACCCGGTGCCGAGCGCCGCCGCAGCGGCGACTTCTCCGACTACGAACTGAACGAGCTGATCGACGACGAGATCACGCTGAGCTGGTGGACCCGCCCGGACGGCACCGGCGGCGAGCAGATCAACCTGCCCGTCGCGTACGCCGAGGTGTGCGCCACCACCGAGACCAAGGACCTGACGCCCTACCAGTCCGAGTACGAGGGCTACATGGGCAACTACGGCAACACCCTCGATCGCTGGTACCGGCGGGCTGCCGTGGTCCTGTGGCCCCGGCAGCGCTCGTTCACGGCCCGCGCCGAGGCCGGCTCCGAGGGCGCACTGCGGGAACTTCAGGGCCACCTGGATGCCGGGGACTTCGACCGGGCGCGCACGCTCGCCCGGTCGCTCGCCCCGTTCTGGAAGCACCACGGTTCGGGCGAGGCGGCCGCGGCGCTCTTTGCCGCCGCCCTGCCCGTCGCGGTGGGACTGCGGGAAGCGGACACCGCCACGATGCTCCTCGCGCCTTTTGGGGTGGAGACCGTGGGCGAGCGGCACGCCCCGGGTCTCGCGGCAGCGGCCGCGCGGTACGGACGGACGTGGGCCCGCGGGGCCGTCAGCAGCTGGTTCGGCACGGTTGGCGCGTACACCGGGGCCGGCCGCGCGGCGTGGCTCGAATCGCTGCCCGGCCTGTGCACCGCGCTGCGGGCCGCCGACGGCGATGGGGACGCGATGGCCTCGCCGCTGGCCGAGGGTGCCTGGCAAGCAGTCGAGCAGCAGCTCACCAGCTGGCTCGGCATCGGCCGTGAGACGGAGCGCCGCACAGGCATGGAGGGGCTCGGCGTATCTCTGGCCCGCGTCCTGCAGGCGGCAGGGCCCGAGACCGCCGGCACCATCGCCGCCACGCTGCGCGGCCTGCCGGACACCGCCCTGGAATGCCTGCTCCCCGCCCTGCGCACCGCAGCCCGCCAGCCGACGACCATACGCGACGGCGCACCCGCCGCCCGCGCTTTCCAGACCCTCGCCGACCACTGCGAGGACCGGCTCGCCGCGGCCCTCACCCGCCCCGTACGTGCGGCCGACGACTGGTCCCTCACCCCGGCCGGGACATGCCGGACTGGCTGCGGACTCTGCCCCGATTTGGACGCCTTCCTCGCCTCCCGTACCCGCCACGTCATGGAGTGGCCGCTCGCGAAGGACGGACGCCGCCACCTCCACAGCCGCATCGACCAGGCAGGCCTGCCCGTCTCACACACCACCCGGCGCCAGGGACGCCCCTACGTTCTGGTCCTGACCAAGACGGACGCCGTCTTCACCCGTGAACAGGCGACCCGCACCCGCGCCGAGACCGACCTGGCGTGGCTGCGGGACAAATGGCCCCGGGCGTGCGGTTGAGAGGTGACACATCCGTATCTCTCCCCGACAGCGATGACGAGAAGAGCGAAGGGCGGGGGCAATGCCATTGCTTGAATGGCTAAACCAGTTTGGGTACGAGGGTGTTGGCCTTCGGCTGGACGCGGCGGGTCGGTTTGAGCCCCCCTGCCCGTTCGGCGCCGCTTACGGCCAGCGCATTCCGATCTCGGAGAGCTGCTCGATGCGCTCGGCGGCAGTGTGGCGGCTCTGCTGCGTTGGTTGCTGATCCATGACCCGAGCCAACCCCGACCAGACCCCCACCAACATGTGGGCGGCCACCACCGCAGGTGAGCGCACAACTTCACCGACCGGAGCTCCGATGACCAAGCCCCTGACGCAACCTCCGTACGCGGCGGACTCCCCGCTCGCTTACCTGCTGCATCTTGCCGCCGATGACGACGGCCCCAGCGAGGACGAGCAGCGCGACGACGCTCAGACTGTTGCCGCCCACCATGCGCCGGGGTGTCGGGGCTACTAGCTGTTGTGGAGTCCATCAGTGAATCTCGGCCTTCGTCAGGTTCTCTTGATCGTTGGGGTTGCTGGTGTCGGGTTGTCAGCGGGGGCAGGTACGGTTCTTGGGGTGATCACGACGCATGCCTACCGGTTTGCGCTGGACCCGACGCCGCGTCAGGCCGGTGCGATGTCCGGCATGCCGGTGCGGCTCGTGTCGCCTACAACTGGGGTCTGGCCGTGGTGAAGGCGAACTTGTCCCGGCGTGAGGCGGAACGCTCCTACGGCATTGCCGAGGCGGAGTTGACGCCTACGGTGTCGTGGTCGATGTACTGGCTGCGCAAGGCGTGGAATCAGGCAAAGGACGCCGTTGCCCCCTGGTGGGCGGCGTGCTCGAAGGAGGCGTACGCCACCGGTCTTGACCGGCTCGCGTCTGCGTTGAAGAACTGGGCCGATTCCAAGCGGGGCAGGCGCAGGGGCCCGCGGATGGGTTTCCCGCGCTTCAAGTCGAAGCGGAAGGCCACGCCTTCGGTCAGGTTCACCACGGGTGTGATCCGGCTGGACGGGCGTATGCATGTGGTGCTGCCCGTGCTGGGGCGGATCAGGACACACGAGTCCACATGCAAGCTCGGCCGCCTCATCGAGGCGGGGAGCGCGCGGATCAAGTCCGCGACCGTCGGGCAGGAGGCCGAACGCTGGTTCGTCTCCTTCATCGTGGAAGTCCAGCGCGCGGAGCGTACGCCCACCCGGCCGGATGCGGTGATCGGCGTCGATCTCGGGGTGAAGACCCTCGCGGTGTTCTCCGACGGGCGCCCGGCCACCGAGAACCCGAAGCACCTGGCCGAAGCACAGCGGAAGCTGGGCCGCCTGTCCCGTACGGTCTCCCGCCGCCGAGGGCCCGACCGGCGCACCGGACAGCAGCCCTCGAACCGGTGGAAGCGCGCCGACGCCCAGCGTAACCGCGTGCACCACCGCGTCACCGCGCTGCGCCGGGACGGCATACACAAGCTCACCACCTCCCTGGCTGGGGAGTACGGCACCGTGGTGGTGGAAGACCTCAACGTCGCCGGCATGGTGAAGAACCGGAAGTTGGCCCGCTCGATCGCGGATACCGGGTTCGGTGAGATCCGCCGGCAACTCGCCTACAAGACCGCCTGGAACAGCGGACGGCTCGAAGTCGCCGGCCGCTGGTTCCCCAGCTCGAAAACGTGCAGTGCCTGCGGCAACGTGAAACCCAAGCTGCCGCTGCGGGTACGCACCTACATCTGCGAAGACTGCGGATTGGTCCTGGACCGGGATGAGAATGCCGCACTCAACCTCGCCGCACTCGTGAAGCGGCACGTCGCCAGGAGTGGCCCGGAGACAGTAAACGGACGTGGAGCCGACCGTAAGACCCCGCCTGGCCGGGCAGGTGGCCATGAAGCGTCTACCCCGCACCGGGCGACCCCTGCCCGGGTAAGACGGGGACCTTCGTCCAGCAATGGGCGAATCACTGCGATTCACTGAGAATCCAGCGAACGGTAGTGTCCGCCGCCGCCAGACCGGACACGGACTATGTCACATTGGCACCCTGGCCCCTGGATCTGTTGTTCTCCCTGGTCAGCGTGGTTCAGCCGGGGCGTGGAGGCAGCCCCCTTCGGGGCGATCCGGCTGAACCCGTGCGCGTGCTGTACACCCTGCTGTACGTTCGGGGTATGTCGAAGAAGCCAGTGACGATCCGGATTCCCGAGGACCTCCACGCCCAGCTGCAGGAACGGGCTGAAGCCGAGGGAACCTCGGTCACTGCGCTCATCACCGAGGCCGCACACAACGCTGTCTGCGACCCCCGCCTCGAAGGCGCCGCAGACGTCTTCCGCCAGTACGTCGCGGAGAACGCGGACGCGTTCGACGCGGCCTTCCCCGAAGACGCCCCCGCCCGCCTGGACGCCACCCAGGCCCCGGGGCGGGCGGCCTGACGTGGAGCTCCACATCGACATCCGCTGGCTGCTGGAGCGCCAGGCGGAGGTGCTGCCCAAGCACCCCGACGTCCACGACTTCTCCAACCTCGTGGCCGCCATCGCCCGCCACCGCGTCAATACCCCGCAGGTCGGTGCCCGGGTCGACAACGCCTGGCGCGCGGCCGCCCTCATGCACGCCGTCATCCGGCTGCGCCCGCTCCCGGCCCGCAACGCCCTATACGGCGCCGCGATCGTCGTGTCGTATATGGACGCCGCGGGAGAGGCCATTGATCCGCCGTACGGCGCGCTGATCGACCTCGCCCGGGACATCGACGCCGGCCGCGCCGATGGGTACGACGCGGCCGACCGCATCCGCTCCTGGCGCATCTGACGACCGGCCCGGCCTCGCCCATCACCAGGGCCTCCGGGAAGAAGTCGGCCGTGCAGCAGGGCGTTCTGCTGCTGGAGGTCTTCGCTGTGGTGTCCGGGGTGATTCTCGTTTTGGTGTCCGGGGGCAGATGGGCGCCGTTGGTCGGGATGGTGGGTGTGTTCTATGGGGGTGGCCGATGGGTGGGTGGGGTGTGGTGGTGGACGGGTAGTGAGGATCTGCTGGTCAGCAACCCAGCGCACCTTCGGTGCGCGCCGGGGGCGTGGTAAATGTCCCTGCCGCGCTGGGGTGCTTCCTGTGCACCCTGCCGGTATGGAACCGGTGGCCGCGATCATGATTGGGGGCTGTCTGTTCCGGCCGAAACCGTCTCCTCTGTGATGCTGTGCAGCTCGTTGGTCAGCATGGTGCCGAGGGCCTTCCACGGGAACCGTGGAGTGTTGCTGTGAGCACGGGTGTCAGATTCCCGATTTGCCCTGGCCCTCCCGGAGCGGGCAGCCCTGTTCGGAGTCGTTGGTCTGGCAGGGGAAGGGGAGCAGGGACATGGATGTATTGCATGAGCGGTGTGCCGGCATGGACATCAGCAAGAAGGACGCCAAGGTCGGCCATGTGTGGTCGAGGTGGAGGGTGCGGCGGCGGGCGTGGGAGGTGAGGCGGGCGGGCAGGTGGTAGAGCTTCCTGCGGATCGTCTCCGGTTCGGCGGCTGCGAGTTCGGGTTGGTCGTGCAGGAGGAGGAGTCGCGTCCAGGTGTCCAGGTCGCAGGCGATGGTGGCGGCCAGGACCCAGGCGGCGTTCAGTTGCCAGGAGGCGGAGGGCAGCAGGCCGAGGCCGACCCGCTTGATTGCTTTCACCCGGTCCTCGACTTCGGCGTGGTCGCGGTAGAGGCCGTCGACGAACCACACCTGCCCGGAGCCGGGTACCCCGGAAAGGCCCTGGTGGTCGGGGAGATGCTGCGGGTGCGCACGATCTCCCGCCTCGGCATCGACGTACGGGTCGGGATCGGGCCGTCGATCACGGTCGCGGCCACAGCCTCCGCTCAAGTCCCTGGGCTCGGGGGAGTCCTGGCCATCGATCCCGGCGAGGCCGCGGCGTGGTTGGCGCACCTGCCGGTCGACGCCCTGAACGGCATCGGACCGCGTCAGGCCGAGGTACTGGTCGACTACGGCATCCACTGCATCGGTCTGCTCGCCACCGTCCCGCCTGCCACCATCCAGCGTCTCCTGGGCGGCCGCGCCGGACGTACGGCCGCCGACCGGGCCCGCGGCATCGACCCCCGCCCTGTCGTCCCCCGTGCCCTGCCCGCTGCCGCGACCGTCCGCCACGCCTTCCCTCGGCACACCCTGGACGGCGCCGCCGCCCGCGCCGCCCTGCTCGACCTGGTCATCCGGCTCGGACTGCTGCTGCGTCGGCGCGACCAGGCATCCAGCGCGCTGACCCTGAAGCTGACGTTCGCCCGGCGGCGGCAGCTGGGAGAAGACCCGCCACCTGCCGGAGCCGTCCGCGCACGACGACGATCTGCCGACTCACCACCGCCCACGTCATCCACGACGACGACCGCACCCGCATCCGGTGCGGCAGCAAACCCATCACACTCCCCGAACCGGTCGCCGGACTCGTCCGCGACCTGGCCACCACCCGCCACCGAGGCCGCGTCAAGAACGGCACCACCGGCGCCGACACACCCTGGCGTCAACGGGAGTTGATCCGGCCAAAGCCCGCACCGAACCCACAGGCCCGACCCCAGAGCTTGCTTCTGAGAACACCGCGCTGCGCCCCGCCGCTGTGCCGCATCCGGCGGCAACGACCAGGCCGACGTCGCGTCGGCCGCCCGCGCGTAAGGCCGCCCCCGCTGGCACCCCAGCCGGTGGTGCCGATGCGCGGTTCGAGAACGGGCCGCTCGCGGTCGTCGACATCGAAGACGGTCAGGCGCTGGCGTACTGCGTCGGCGGCTTGGTCCTGGACGTACCGGCGAAGTCGATTGCGGCCCTGGTGGAGTGGACGCTTGGCGAAGGGCGGCTCGGCCAGTCGAAGTTGTCCGGGCCGGGCAAGGACGCCGACCCGCTGGTCGTGCTGACCGAGGCCGCGTGCGAGCACTACGGCCTGCCCCTCACGCTCACACAGCAGGAGCGTCTGGCCGGCCGGATCCCGGAGGGCCACAAGGCCATCAAGCAGCTGACGCGCGCCAACTGGCAGCTGACCAAGCGCGGCTTCGGGCCCGTGGGCGAGGATCTACCGCCCGGCGCAGGGCTCGGAGCGGGCGTGCGTGCAGTTGTGCATCCCGTCGTGGGACGCGCTCGACACCCGGCACTGGGCCGGTACGGGGCAGCTGCCGCCGGCGGATCTGGCCCGGCTGCTGGGCACGTATGCGTCCCGGGTGATGACTCCGCGCGGCTCCACCGCCGTCACGGGCCTGGAACTGATGACCGCGCTGCACCCGCCGACCCGCGCCTCCGAGCCGGACGCCGACGGCACGCGGCACTTCGAGCACAACCCCGGCTCACTGGGGAAGGATCCGGTGGACTGCGCGCCGTGCGAGGCCCCCGACGGGCACCCGCTGCTGAAAGACCTGCCGCGCTTCCACCACCGCACCCCGGCGGAGGTCCTGGTGGCGGAGGCGTACGACTGGGCGCGCCCGCTCACCGACGCCGAATGCCTTCGCCCCCATCTGGTGGGCATCGACGTGAACATGGCCTTCGCCGCCGGCGCGAACGGCCTGGTCGTCGGCCTCGGTGCGCCGACGCACGTCAAGGCGCCGGTGTTCGATCCGAAGCTGCCCGGCTCCTGGCTGGTCGACCTCAGCCATGTGGACCTGTCCCGGGTGACGGTCGGCAAGGACAAGTGGGTGGACCTGGACGGCAGTCTGCTGCCCAGTCCGTTCACGCCGAAGGGCGAGCGCCCGACGGGACCGGCGTGGTACGCCACGCCGACCGTGGCCTACGCGGGGTGGAGCTCGGCTACGAGGTGCGCCCGATTGAGGCGTGGGTGCGCTACGACAACGGGCGTTACCTGGACGGCTGGTACAACCGCCTGCGCGACGCGTACATCGCAACGATGGCCGACCTCGGGGTGGGTGCCAACCTCTCACCAGAGGAGTTCCTGAAGGCGATGGACGGCTACCGGCAGCGCGACCCCGAACTGGCGGTCGTGGTGTCCGCGATCAAGGCGACCGTGAAGGGCGGCATCGGCAAGCTGCGCGAGCGCCCGCGCGGGGAAGGCTGGAAGCCCGGCCAGCCGTGGCGAGCCCTTGCCCGGCCGACGTGGCGCCCGGACATCCGCGCCGCCGTCATCTCCCGCACCCGGATCAACATGCACCGCAAGATCGTCAAGCACGCCTCCTTCACCGGTCAGTACCCGGTCGCGGTCCTCTCGGACTGCGCCGTCTACGCCTCCGACGGCCCGTCGCCGCTGGACTTCCTGCCCTACCGGGACTGCAAACCGCTGCCCGGCGGCTTCAAGCTCGGCGTGAACCCGGGCCTGGTGAAGTGGGAGGGCACCCAGAGCGTCCTGTGGGGCGAGGGCGTCCGCGAGCAGTTCAACGCCCCTGAGCTCAACCTCGCCCGGTACATCAAGGACGGCACCGTCACCGACCAGGACACCGGGGAGTAGGTAGACCGCGATGAGCATGTTCGGCAACGGCCTGGACGCCGCGGTGCAGAAGGCGTTCACCCGCCCGGTTCCGAAGTCGGCCGGTGCGCAGATGCGGTACCTGGTCAAGCAGCTCAAGGGCACCAAGACGGTCGCTCAGATGCTGCGAGTGTCCCAGTGCACGGTCGAGCGGTACGTGAAGGACCAGATCAAGAAGCCGCGCCCGGACCTCGCCGCCCGGCTGGAGAACGAGGTGAAGAAGCGATGGCAGCCGCAGATCCGGGCGAAGGCGCGGCAGAGGGCGGCGAGGACCGGCGGCATCGTCATCGACACCCGGGCCCGGATCGGCTACACCGCGCCGATCGGTACAACGGACGAGGGCCGGCTCCGCCACCTGACGGTCGCGCTGCCGCCGCAGTACGCCGCCCGCCTTTTCGACGCCCAGGAACAGGGTGCCAGCGACCAGCAGTTGCGGGAGATCGCTGCCGAAGCGCTCAAGGAGGTGTACTTCCAGGACGGTGGCCGGCGTGCCGGCAGTCTGGAAGAGGTCCGCTTCACCGACATCGAACACCTCGACTTTGAGCTGTAGACCCCGAACAGCGAGCCCGTCGACCACATTGACGCGCCACCGGACCGTGTGGTGGGGCTACGGCCCGCCCGACTCGGGCTCCGACCCTGCGCCGGCGGTGCGATTCCGGCCGAGCAGAGGGGCGCCCGTGGGCTGCGTGCGCGAGCGCCGCAGGAACCGCCGGGCTTCCCATCTTCGTTGCGCGAGGGCGACGCGGAAGGGATGGCGTAGTTCCAGGAGCCGGACGCGGTCGTGGTCGGGTGCGATGCCGTACGGCAGGACGCTGTCGAGGTCGATCGTGGCGCCGACGATGAGCACTGAGTTGATCCGGGCCTGCGCCCGGTACTCCGTCAGCTGCGGCTCCTCCCACTCATCGCAGCCGACCGGCGCGGCGGCTGGCGACCCCACATCGCTGACTCCGACCACCCAGTGCAGATAGCCGCCCGGATTACCGAAGTAGTGCTGCTCGGCGTAGCTGAACCGTCGTGCCCCGACTGCTGGCCAGGGCCCGAAGTCCTCACAGCCGGCTGCGGGTGGTCAGGGAGTGCATCAGCACCTCGCCGTCCTCGTTGCACCAGGTCACCAAGTACCTCAGCATGCCCAACGGCCAGGCCCGCACCGTCAGCTCAACCTCGCGAAAGGACTGCCTCGTCGCTCTCATCGGCGCTACACGCCTTGACGCTCTGCTTGTGCTCCCATGCGGGCTCGCCGAACAATCCCTCGACGTAGTCGTGCCGTACGTAGGTTGCGAGTTTCCGGTACGCCTTGATCAGACGCCGACGCTTGCCCAGGCTGGCGTGCCACCAACCCCGCACGAGTCCGGACAGCGTGTACAGGGCGGTGAGGACTGCGGTCAGAGTCCATACGTTCAGCCTGGTATCGATTTTGAGGTTGGGCAGGAAGTCCACGCGCGCATCGTGCACCACAGCCGCCTGTACCTGCCTGTTGCGTGTCTGTGCCTTACTTGAATTGGAAGTTTGCGGTGTGGGAGATGCCGTCGTCCAGGGTGAGGGTGAACTCGCGGCAGGTACCCGACCAGGCCTTCTCGGTCTTCCAGTTGTACTGGTACTGCTGGCTGGCGCTGTCGTAGGTCAGGCCGCTGTTGCTGGTCGAGGTGGTCTCCACCAGATCGACAGGAGCGTTGGTGGCGCAGTTGATCCGCCGTGACGTGGGCGAGCCTGCAGCGAGGATGTCCAAGCCCTTGTCGCCGTCCAGGCTGAACTTCACTGGCACGGTACGCCCGGCGTTCATCTGGTTCAACGCGGGCGGGTTGTCCACGGGCGCGAAGAAGCCAGTGAAGTCGTATGAGTCGGGGGGCGTGTAAGTGATGGTCACCTGGCCGTTGCCAGCAGGTGCGGTGGTGGGTGCGGGGCCGCCGTCAGGGTCGAGGCTGGAACCGCCGCCACCGCCGCCGCCACCGGAACTGTCACCGTCAAAGCCGCGGCCGGAGCCTCCACCTCCGCCTCCGAACAGGCCACCGCCGCCTCCGCCGCCCGCATTGTCTAGGCCGGCGTCCCCTACAGTCCAACTTCCGCCGCTACCGCCAAGAGCCAGCTGTCCGGCCGTGCCGGTCTCACCAACTGGGAATCCGCCGGTCCCGACGGCTCCGCCTGCGCCCCCTCCCGAGGCCGTGCCGGCTTCCCCTCCCTGCCCTGCGGTCACTGTGGTGCCGTCCGCACCGTCGCTGCCGTCGGCACCCGCCGGCCCGCCGGATGCCCGGGAGGGGACGCCTCCCGCGCTGCCGCCGCCGCCAGCGGCGACCATCAGCCGGGCCAAGGGGTCGCCGCCTGAAGGCCGGATGTCGCTGGCCCCACCGCCGCCGCCGGAGTCAGGGAGAACCCACAGGCTCTTTCCGCCCTGTCCGCCGCCGTTGAAGCCGCCGTTGCGGGTACCGCCTGCACCACCGACGTAGATGTCGAGGTGCTGGCCGGGGGTGACGGCCAGGTCGGAAGCGACGCGTGCGCCCACTCCGCCGTTCTGGCCGCCCTGGGCGCCGTCGGCGACGACGTGAATGCTGGTGACTCCGGCCGGGACGGTCCAAGACTGTGCGGCACTGGTGTAGCCAAAAGTCTCAGCGACCGGTTCTGCGGCTGATGCCGTACCGGCACCGACAGTACATATGCCGGCGGTGAGAATGAGAGAGCCGGTAACGGATCCGACCAGGCGGGTCCGGCGGGACACCTGGCGCGCGCTCGCCCGGCCGGGACGGGATCCCACCATCCCTGCATGCGGATCTTGTGCTGTTGATGCTTTGGAGAGCTGCAGACCGTCTCGGTGTGAGGGCCGGTCAGGGGCGTCGGGGTGGGGCTGTACACGAGCGGGGGCGGGGGTGCGGAGCCATGTCATGGGGGCCTCCGGGAGAGTGACCAAACAGGGGATGCTCCCGGGTGATGGCGGCGTCGAAGTGTGACGCGCCGCTGTCTTGGAGGACGCCCAGTTCTGTCGTCGATTGAGACGTCGATCACATCACGCGTGCCGCGCCTCTTGCGGGCCTCGCAGGGTCTGCCGGGGGACCGTGTGTTCTGCCCGATCGCCTGCCCCGGCACGGCCGCTCTCTCCCGCCACAGCCCCGCCCACGGGCTCGGCTCGTCACTTCGGCGCCTGCCGGCCGTCGGCTGGTCCGGCTGTCTGGAGACGTTCCCGAGGGATGGCGGGCAGTCCGGCTCCGTGCTCTTCGGGACCGTCCGAGGGGGGAGCTGGTGCCTGCGAGAACGGGAGGCGACAACGCGGTCGGTGGAGCGACTTTGGCCGGGAGCTGCTTTGGCGCGAGTGATCATGGCCCCGTAAGCTTCCGGCGAGTCGGGCAGTCTGTGGACCTGCCCGCTAAGACCGTGTCCTACATGGTCAGTTGGCGGTTGTGCTGGGTGTGGGGAGTGGACGGTGGGGATGGATTGTTCCGGACGGCTTGTGGGAGCTGGCCAGGCCGCTGCTGCCGGTGGCGCGGATTCGGCCGCAGGGCGGCGGGGTCGCGAACATCGATGATGAGGCGGTGTTTGCCGCGATCATCTACGTCCTGGTCAGCGGCTGTGCATGGCGGGCGTTGCCACCGTGCTTCGGGGCGTCGAAGTCGACCGTGCACCGCCGCTTCGCCATCTGGTCCCGGGCCGGGGTCTGGGGCCGGCTGCATCAGAAGGTTCTCCAGCTCATGGACGAACAGGACCTGGTCGACCTGTCCCGTGCAGTCCTCGACTCAGCACATGTCCGCGCTAAAAAAGGGGCGAACTTGCAGGTCCGAGCCCCGTGGACCGGGGTAAGCCCGGTTCCAAGATGCATGTCCTGTCCGACGCGAACGGACTGCCCCTACGGGTCGGGGTCTCCGCGGCCAACACCCACGACAGTCTCGCTCTGAAGCCGATGCTGTCCCATTTCCACATGGGACACGAATCCCACGCGGCCGACTCCAAACCCGTACGCCTTCATGCAGACAAGGCGTACGACATCCCTCACCTGCGGCGATGGCTGTGGGGCAAACGCATCGGCGTCCGCATCGCACGCAAGGGCATCGACTCCAGTGAAGGACTCGGCCGGCGCAGGTGGGTCATCGAACGCGTCCTGGCTTACCGGCTACCGCCGAATCAACCACCGCTACGAACGGAAACCCGGCAACTACCTGGCCTTTCTTGGCCTGGCATCTTCCCTCTGCTGCTACAAACGGCTCCTCAAACTGACCATGTAGGACACGGTCTAAGGCTCCTTCTGGCCCGAGGTTCTCCATGGATGCGCTAAAACACTGAAAGGATGGCACTTCGGGTGCGCTTGCGACTGCCGGACATCAGGAGGGCGTACATCCACACGGCCAGCCCCGGATCAGCGTATCCCTGCACCTCGCTGACGATGTGTGAACGACGAGAAGCGCGCAACCGCATAGGCTACTCAGCTTGAACTCGTAGACGCCGAGAGGGCGTGACGGTCCTTGATCCCTGCGGTATGGCAGGTTCATGCGGTATGCGCAGAGGGGCGGGTATACGCCTGCCGAGCAGGAACGACGTGAACAACTGCGGCTGAAGGCCGCTGAGTTATTTGAGCAGGGCGAGAGTTCTGGTGCGGTCGCGGCGGAGTTACGGGTAGCGCCGCGCACTGTGCGGCTGTGGCGTCAGCGGTGGCGCGAGGGCGGGGTGCAGTCCCTGCGTTCCAGGGGACCGGTGTCGCCGGAGCGTCTGTCGGCGCGGCAGTTCGCGCGTCTGGAAGCAGAACTGCGGCGCGGCCCGCCGGCGCACGGATTCGCCGACGACCAGCGGTGGACGCTGAAGCGGATCAAGGCGCTGATCGGGCGGCTGTTCCATGTGGGCTACACGGTGCAGGGCGTGTGGAAGCTGATGCGGCGCCACGGCTGGTCGTGCCAGGTCCCGGTGCGCCGGGCCGTCGAGCGGGACGAGGAGGCCATCGAGGTGTGGAAGCAGGAGGTGTGGCCGCAGGTAAAACCAGTGCGGCGGACCTGGGCGCCTACATCTGCTTCGAGGACGAGGCGGGGCAGGGCCTGAGGCCGCCGAAGGGCCGCACATGGGCCCCGCGCGGGGCACGGCCCGTGGTGAGGGTGCGTGGCAGAGGTTCCGGCCGGGTCAACGTGGCCGGCGCGGTCTGCTTCCGCCCCGGCGAGCGCCCGCACTTCTTCTACCGGCTGCACGTCTGTCACGGGCGCAAGGGCGAGCCCAAGAGCTTCGCCTGGCACGAGTACCGCGAACTGATCCTCGCCGTTCACCAGCAGCTGCACGCGCCGCTCGTGTGGTGCTGGGACAACCTGAACGTGCACCTGTGTGCACAGATGAAGGAGTTCGCCGACGAACACCAGGAGTGGCTGCGTGTGGTCCAGATGCCCGCGTATGCACCCGAGCTGAACCCCACCGAGGGCGTCTGGTCACTCCTGAAACGCTCCATCGCCAACTTCGTCGCCGCCGACCTGGGCGGCCTCGTCCGCATCGTCAAGCGCAAGCTCAAGAAGATCCAGTACCGGCCCGACCTGATCAACGGCTGCCTCACCGAGACCGGCCTGGTGATCGAACCACCGTGATCCACCAGCCGGCGTCTACGAGTTCAAGCTGAGTACCGGACAGCGAGAGGGTTCTCAGATTTCAACGGAATCAGGCGCTACAGCAGTCTCTGCAGGATCGACAACGACTCGGCCACCGGATTCCAATGTAAGTCCTTTCAGCCACACTTTTGCATTTTGCTCATCTGACACAGCGAGCCATAGTTTGCCCGCGGCACCACACCAAATGTACTTACTAACAGGGGTACTGTTGGTTACTCCTCGAGGAGGGAAGCAGTACTTTTTACCGTTGAGCTCCACGGCGATTTCGAGGGGGTCGTCCTCATATTTCTCGTTGCCAAAGGACCCGATAATTGACCGAAGCACTTCCTCGCAATACTTTTCGACGGGGTCTACATACTGGCTTGCCTGGAAGCTAGTTGCGGCTTGCGTCCCAGCGCCTATCTTGCCGCTCAGCTCTTTGACAGTGCTCCGCATAGCTTCGAGATCCCCCTCCCTCCGCCCTCGAGCATCAAGAGTAAGGTATTCATAATACCCTTCGTACTCGGCCAGAAGGCCTTTCAGAATTTCTAGGTCACCGGCGCGAGGATTAGCAATCCGAGCTTGTTCGGAAAACCGGGAAGAGATCTTTCTGCTGTAAATAAGATACGACATATTCTGGTCTTGCCAGCCTATGGCCTGTGCGATTTCGGCATCGTTTATGACAATGCCCTTTTCGATTGCGTCTGATCGCGCTTGTACGTACTCGTTCTTTTTTCGAGTCCAGTCTCTTTCCTGGTTGGAACGGATATCTTGGTTCATGGCCCATCGCTTGATTTCGCTCTTGGCCCGCTCGAAGGTCCGCTGCGCCGCCTCCCGCGTACGGCGTTCAGTGGCTGCCGCTTCGGCCTCGGCCCGTTGCCTTTTCTGCCCCTTGTCCCGTTCTGCTTTCTTTTCCCTCTCACTTGCCTCCCTTTCCCTTTTTTCGTTATCGGACTCCCGCTTATCCAACATCCTCTCCACTTTCAGCGCCTTGTTGGAATAGTCGCCGAAGGCTCGGCTTCGACGGATTTCCTCATCGTCTCGGAAAACCGTCAGAGCCCTGATATACTTCTCTTTCAGGTCTCGGAAGGCCGTTTTCAGGTCTCCCCAATCACGCGCCCCCGGCGATGATTTATCCAGTGCGGAAATCGATCTAGCAATTTCGGGCTCCATGGCTGCAAGGATTCCCAGTCCGTGCGGATCCCCTGCCAGTTTGTCCATTTCCTTCTGAAAGTTATCTTGGTAGTTGAAATAGATCCGAGACCTGTATCGTTGCTCCTCTTCCGTTGTATGGTTGAGCGATTTCACGTACGCCTTATAATGGCCCATGAGATGCTCCGGCAGATCTTGCGGCAAGGCATAATTACTTACCGGATTCCTGTACTTTCCTGGCTGTTCGTATGCCCCCAAATTGAATGGCATGCGGGCGTGACCCTTAAATGGTGGCATATCTTCTCCTTATTGATCCTATGTGATTGCTTGGTGTCTGATCTTAGATAGAGTGTGTGCGTGCGAGATTCCCTTATGGGCGGGCATCGATGTGGTTAGTGGACCACGAACGGGCGCCCCGGGCGCGATTGGCGACTGCCGTGACGCCGTGACTGTGTCGTTGGCCGTGTCAGCGGGAGTCGCCCAGGGCCCCGGCAAAGTCATTCTGTAGCCCTGTGACGTGGCGTTTTGCGGGTGGAAGAGGTGCGCGGGCGTGGTCCGGTCCGGTTGGATGGAGGTTCCTACGCCTTCACGTCCGACCAGGGGATCACGCCCGCGCCATGTCATCGTCTCTCATTCCTGCGCCTGTTCGCATGCCCGTCCCGGATCATGAGCTCCTCGTCCAGCTGCTCGCCGGGGTACCTGATCCGCGTCGTCGGCGTGGGGTGCGGCATCCGGTGGGCGCGCAGATCGCGCGGTGTGCGCGGTGGTGGCCGGAGCGCGGGGGTTCACCGCGATCGGGGAGTGGGCCCGGGACGCCGGTGGTGCCGCGCTGGAACGGCTGGGGCTTGAGCGGGGCGGGGTGGACGAATCAACGCTGCGGCGCCTGTTCGCCCCGCCTCGACGCGGACCGTCTCGATGCGATGCTGGGCGCCTGGGCCCTGGCCAGGACCGTACTTGTCGCGGGCCGCAGGGTGATCGCCATCGACGGCAAGACGGTCCGGGGCTCACGCGGCGGCGACTCCGCGGCCCCGCACCTGGTCGCTGCCCTCGCCCACGGGTCCGGGGCGGTGCTCGGCCAAGCCAGCACGCTGCGCGACTACGGCATCCACAGCGTCGGCCTGCTCGCCGCTGTGCCACCCGCCACGGTGCAGCGCCTGCTGGGCGGCCGCGCCGGCCGCACCGCGGCCGACCGGGCCCGCGGCATCGACCCGCGCCCCGTCGTCCCGCGCACCCTGCCCGCGGCCGCGACCGTCCGCCACGCCTTCCCCCGACACACTCTGGACGGCGCCGCCGCCCGCGCCGCCCTGCTCGAGATGGTGGTCCGCCTCGGACTGCTGCTGCGCCGCCGCGACCAGGCGGCCCGCGCGCTCACCATCACGCTCACGTTCGCTGGCGGCGGCCGCTGGGAGAAGACGCGTCGCCTTGCCGAGCCGTCCGCGCACGACGACGACCTGCGCCTGACCGCCTACCAGCTGATGGACGCCGCCGCCCTGCAGCGCGGCCGCCTGACCGGGCTGGCCCTCAAGGGTGAGGACCTAGGCGCGGCTGTCCGCCGAAGCAGCCATCGACCGCGTCCGGGACAAGTTCGGCCCCCGCATCGTCGGCCTCGCCGCCGTCTTCCGGCGCGCCTCGTGCCCCGTCCCGCTCCTGTCATTGGAGGCGAAGCCGATGCTGCTTGACCCGCCAGGATGGTCCGGCCAGCCTGAAGGCTTGCCGCACTGGCTTTACGTGAGGGCCGTCGACGACGCCTTGGCCGCGCGCGGTATCCCGCTGTCTGCGGTGGTTGCTTCTCGGCTACTGGCAGGTCTGCATCCGGACGTTCGGCGGGGTGTGGCGGTTACGGATGCCGTAACTTCTGGTGGATGTGGCGTGTGCTGGTGATTATGAACGTATGACGTTGGCCGCGCAGGCGTTTGCTCAACTGGTGAGTTGGCCCGATCTTGCTGAGGTGGAGCCGAGTTGCGGCATCGGGCGGGGGCTTGGCTCAGCCCACCGGGAGATCGTCCATTTTCATTCCGGACGGGAGGCTGACCTGCACCTGACGGTGGGGGTGATCCGGCGGTTCGAAGAACACCTCAGCGAATCTGCGGCCGTCCGGGTGGTGTCGGCATCGGCGTGGGTGACGGTGCGGCTGGATGCTGCCGGGGATCGCGATGTGCTGATGACGCTGGTTAGTCTCGCCCTGCAGGCTCACCAGGCTTGGCCGGCGCCGGGTGAGTTGCAGCGAGCCGATTGCAACGAGCAGGTGTTGCTCGCGCATGATCATCGCAGTGGGTGCTGAGCCTCTTCCAGGTGGGTGGCAGTATGGCTGACCAGGCGCGTGAGGACGACGCAATCCGTCATGTAGCGAAGCGTTTGAAGGACGCCTTCAGTGCGTCATGCAGTCCGGCCGAAGTCGAAGAGGCAGTAGCGAAGGAGCATGCCTATTTCGCGGGTCGGCCGGTGCGTGAGTTCGTTCCTGTGTTGGTCGAGCGCAGGGCGCGTGCCATTTTGAATGGCTTGGGCGGGTAGCGTCGTGAACCCTGGTTCCGCAGAGACGCGCCAGGCGTCACGGATTCCGGCTATGACGCAGGGCGAAGGAACCGGGCGAGCCGGGTTCCGGGGCAGACGCCGAGGACACATCCGGAGAGGGCCTTCGCCTCGGCGGGGGCACGGGCCCTCGCGTCTGTAGTAGTCGAATCTCGTCACGGTGCATACGGGGAGGGCGCTGTGAGCGCGTGTCCCGGGTGAAGGCGTCTTAGCCTGCCGCCATGTCGATCAACGTGGTCCGCATGGCGGACGCACACCGCGCGGAGCTTCACGAGCTGTTGCTCGCCGAAAACTGGACCCAGCTTGCCAAGGAACTTCAGCAGAACAGCCTTCAGGTGTTCACGCAGTACGTGGCTCTGGTCAAGGGACGTGTCGTGGGATGGCTTGAGGGCACGGCGCGCTATGAGGCGGACGCCGAGGTGCCCGGCTTCCCGACCCCATGGGCGCAGGTCAACTACGTCCTCACCCACCCTGCCATGCGCAGGCGGGGCATCGCAGGCGACCTCCTTCGCCATTTCGCGCACGACGAATACAGCGCCGGTCGTCGCTTCATGGTGCTCTGGCACGATCGACGCGAGGACTCGGGCGGACGGCTTGCGTTCTTTACTGCGCACGGATTCCAGCCAGTTTCGGGCACAGGCCTCTTCGGCATCGACCTCCCGCAACTACTCACCAGTCCGGGCACGGCGCCCCCCGGTCAGTGACCAGCACTCTGAAGTACCCACCCCCTGCCGCCGTCCTTTCCCTCACTGGTCGACGGTGTGACGGTGACGGCACCCCGCGATGCTGGGCGCACGGGTGGCTAAGTGGTCTGCGTCGTAAGTCCTTCGGGGGTTGATCAGCGGGCGGGTGCGGCGGAGGATTCTTCGTGTCGGCCAGCGGTGTGCTGGTCGAGTCTGGCCAGCAGACCGTCCAGGTCGGAGGTGGTAAACCTCCACTGGAACGGCTGTGCCGTGGCGTTACAGCGGTCTTCGAAGGCTCGGAGCGGCCCGCAGCCCGGAGGGACGCCCACGGGGGCTTGATTCCGAACCCCGCACCGCGCGAGTAGCCAGCCCGGAACCAGCTCAAGCGCAGGGACTCTCGAAAGAGGGTGGTGAGGGCCCGGGGGCCGGGCGCTGGCGGGACCGGGCCCTCACGGGGGTTCGCGCTTCCGCCGGGGACGGATGGCCAGCGCGATGACATCTGAACGAAACCCGGGCCGTCCAGGTCACGCGTCAGATCAGGTGAGAGAGAGTGCGTGGTGCGCCCCTGCGGGGGGAACACATGCGAATGGTGGAGCAGGGGCGAGTAACGGGGCGGCACAGCACTGATGCCTGTGCCGCCCCGTCGCCTGCCAAACCGCTGGTGAACCATTTGCGGGCTTGCCCGCGTGGCATACGCGGAGAGGGGTCCGGCACCGAAGCAGGTGGGCTCTTGCGCCCGCGGCTTCCCGCGCCGTCCTTGGCCGGCACCGGCCGGGCGACGACAGTGTCGCCACCGGGTTGGCGCGCTGCCGTCGAGTGATCGCGGCGTCATCTGGGCCCGGCTACCGGGATCCATGGGATCGAAGCCGTATGTGCGCGGGGATAGTACCGGCAGGAGGTTCATTCCGTTCCTTATGCTTCTTCACCCAGCCCCGGAGGGTTTCGGGGTTCATACCGAGTTCACGGCCGACCTCGGTTACGGTCTTGCTGGAAGCCAGCGCGATCCGGACGGCTTCCTCACGGAACTCAGGCGTGTACTTGCTCGGTGGTGCCACTTCGATTCCTCGTTTCCAGTTCAGACGATCCTATTGGACGCCTGTCCGGAAACTTCGGGGCATCCCACCGGTCAGGCTGACCACGCAGGACCGTGAGGAATTGGTCCGGGTGACCACGACGGGTGTTCGCGGAGCTTCGATGATCATGCGTGCGCGGGTGCTGCTCGCGCTGGACACCTCGGTGGGTGAGGTGGACTCCAAAGAGGCGATCGCGACCCGGCTCGGCGTCTGTGGTGAGACGTTGCGGCTGGTCGCCAAGCGTTTCGCCGAGACCGGTGGCGATGTCCGCGCCACGGTCGCACGGAAGAAACGCGACCTGCCGCCGGTGCCCTCGCCGGTGACCGGCGAGGTCGAAGCCCGGCTGATCGCGATGGCATGCTCCCAGCCGCCCTCAGGCTATGCGCGGTGGTCGCTGCGACTACTGGAGAAGCACGTCGCACTGGTTGAGGACATCCCCGATCTGGACCACTCCACCATCGGCCGGATCCTAAAAAAACGGAACTGCGCCCTCACCTGAAGAAGTGCTGGACCATCCCACCACGAGCGAACGCACAGTTCGCAGCCCGGATGGAAGACGTCCTCGCCGTCTATGCCCGACCCTACGACCCGGCACGTCCGGTGGTGTGCATGGACGAAAAGCCCTACCAGCTCCTCGACCACGTCCGCGGCCCAATCCCCGCCCGGCCCGGCCGCGACGCGTGCCAGGACAGCGAGTACATCCGCTGCGGCACCTGCTCCGTCTTCGTATGGACCGAACCCTTACGCGGATGGCGTCGAGTTCAGGCACTGACCCGGCGGACCCGGATCGACTGGGCCGGCCAGGTCAAACAGCTACTGACCGTGGACTACCCCGACGCCGAAACCGTGGTCCTGGTGATGGACAACCTCAACACCCACACCATCGCCTCCCTGTACGAGGCATTCGAACCGGAGGAAGCCTTCGCCCTGGCTCAACGCCTCGAGATCCACCACACACCCAAACACGGCTCCTGGCTCAACATCGCCGAGATCGAACTCTCCGCGCTGACCCGGCAATGCCTCGACCGCCGGATCGGCGACCTCGACACACTCAACACCGAACTCTCGGCCTGGCAGAACGCCACCAACACCCACCAACGCCAAGTGGACTGGCAGTTCACCACCCATGACGCACGCATCAAACTGCGCCACCTTTATCCCAAGAATTAGCCACGACAGTCTACTAGTGCCGCATCAGAGAACCTTTGCCCTGTGGTGATGTGACGCGCCGTTCGGATGCTGGTCCGGACGGCGCGGTGTCGGCCAAGCTGTCTGGGTGGCAGAACGAGTACGCGTCCGTGAGATCGATGACGACGAGGGGCAGCGCCTGCTGCGGATCATCCGTAGAGGCACGGGGTCGGTGGTGACCTGGCGGCGGGCCCAGATGGTGCTGCTGTCCGCGCAGGGCATGCCCGTGGTGAAGATCGCCGAGGTGACATTCACCAGCGCGGACCGAGTCCGGGACGTGATCCACAACTTCAACACCGACGGCTTCGACTCGCTCTACCCGAAGTACAAGGGCGGTCGGCCCAAGACCTTCACTCTCCCCGAACGCCGGGAGATCAAGAAGACCGCCAAGTCCAAGCCCGCCGAGCACGGCCTGCCGTTTTCGACCTGGAGCCTGGCCAAGCTGGCCGACTTCCTGGTCGCCGAGGGGGTGGTCGACGACATCAGCCACGAGGGCCTTCGGGTTCTGCTCCGTGAGGAGGGCGTCTCGTTTCAACGCATAAAGACCTGGAAGACCTCCCGCGACCCCGACTACGCCGCCAAGAAAGCGCGCGTCGAGCACCTCTACGCCATCGCCGACGGCGAGGTCATACCCGACGATGGCGAACCAGAAGTCGTCTTCTGCCTTGACGAGTTCGGCCCGCTCAACCTCCAGCCTCACCCCGGCCGGCAGTGGACCGAGCGCGGCGGGAAGCACAAGGACCCCGACCGGGAACCCCGCCCCCGCCGACGGGCCACCTACACCCGCCCGCACGGCGTCCGCCACCTCTTCGCCGCCTATGACCTGGCCCGGGACAGGCTCTACGGCCACATCAAGCCGAAGAAGAACCGGACGAGGTTCCTGGAGTTCTGCCGCTACCTGCGCAGCCTCTACCCGGCCGAGACCCGGATCGCGATCGTGCTCGACAACTTCTCCCCGCACCTGACCACCAAGAAGGACACCCGCGTCGGCGACTGGGCCACGGCCAACAACGTCGAATTCGCCTACACCCCGACCAACAGCTCCTGGCTCAACCGCATCGAGGCCCAGTTCACCGCCCTGCGCTACTTCGCACTCGACGGCACCGACCATGCCAGCCACAAGGAGCAGGGCAGCATGATCCGCCGCTACATCATCTGGCGGAACAAGCACGCCGCCGACGAACGCCTGCGCAAGGTAGTCAACAGGGCGAACGTTGCCTGATACGGCACTAGTAGGACTCCGTTATGTCTGCCTGTCGGTCCTGTTTGGGGGAACGCTGAAGGTGTGGATACACATGAAGTGAACCGGGCTCGGGCGAAGTTGGCGTTATTCGTGGCTGATGTGTTCGCCTCGGTGCCGCGCAAGGACCAGCGGGCCAAGAGCGACTGCTATCTGCGGGGACTGATGGTGGACGGTCGCCGCAAGTCCATCCAGGCCATGGCGCAGCGGCTGCCGGACGGCAACGAGCAGAATCTGCAGCAGTTCGTGAACCAGTCGACGTGGGATCCGCTGCCGGTGCGGCGGCGGATTGCGCAGCGGATGGTGCCGCTGGTCGGTCCGGACGCGTGGGCGGTCGATGACGTGTCGTTTCCCAAGGACGGGAAGATGTCGGTGGCGGTCGCCCACCAGTACTGCGGGGCGCTGGGCAAGCAGGCCAACTGCCAGGTCGCAGTGAGTGTGCACGCGGTCTCCGACACGGCGTCCTGTCCGCTGCAATGGCGCCTGTTCGTGCCTGAGGAGTGGGCGCACGATCCGGTTCGCCGGCGCAAGACCGGGATGCCCGACGAGATCGGGCACCGGGAGAAGTGGCGTCTGGCCCTGGACACCATCGATGAGCTGGCCGGATGGGGTCTGGTGCCTCCGGTTTTGGTGGCCGACGCCGGCTACGGACAGAACGCCGACTTCCGCGACGGCCTGGAACATCGCAGCATCGACTACGTGGTGGCGATCCGCTCGGATGTGACCGTCCACCCGCATGATGCGATGCCCATGGCCCCCACCTGGTCCGGCAACGGCCGCAAGCCGCAGCCCCGCTACCGCGACAGGCCGACTCCGGTGGCCGCGCTGGTGGCCGGCCACGGACGGCAGGCCTTCACCGAGGTGACCTGGCGGGAAGGATCCCGCGGACCGCTGCGCTCACACTTCCTGTCCCTGCAGGTGCGGCCCGCCGGGATCAAATCCAAACGCCTCGCCCAGGCCGCCGCCCTCGCCTCACACGGCCACTGGGACGGCGTCCTGCCTGAGGTCACACTGCTGGCCGAATGGCCCGACGGCGCCGAAGCACCCACCGGCTACTGGCTGTCCAACCTGCCCGCAGACACCCCAATCGCCGAACTGGTCCGCCTGGCGAAGATCCGCTGGCGCATCGAGCACGACTACCGGGAACTCAAGCACGGCCTCGGCCTGGACCACTTCGAGGGACGTTCCTGGAACGGCTGGCATCACCACGTCACCCTGGTCACCGCCGCCCACGCGTTCCTCACCGAACAGCGACTGGCCCCAAAAGCCGATACAGCCAACTCACCCTCTACCAGACCCTCGACGCCATCCAGGACCTGCTGAACTGCTGGACCGGCACCTGCACCACCTGCCACCGCCCCCTGCCCAGAACATCCACCACCAGCCAAAACCCCAGAGCCAGAGCAACCTAACGGAGTCCTACTAGGAAACCGTGCGTGCTAAGCCAATGGCAGGAAGCAGTTCTGCCCCGTCCGGCCTCCGGACTCCTCATGACTGCGCTGACCGGCAGCGAGGGGCGGTTGATCACCGCCTCAGTGGAGCACCGCGCTGCACGAGCAAACCGGTCGGTGGCTGATGCAGCCTGGGCGTCGGCGGCCGCGGCGACACCCAGTACGGCACGGCGGGATCAGGCGACGGTCCATTCGCGCAGCTGGCGGGCGATCCGGGCGACGCCGAGCGCTCCGGAGGCCGCATCCCGCACGAGCGCGACCGCAGCCTTGGGCGGGTAGTCGAGTTCGCGCGCGTTGAGGATCAGGTAGGCCTCGGTCGCGTGCCAGGCGAAAGCCTCGTTGGAGTGCTCCAGGCACGGCAGTTTCGCCAGGGTCTGCAGCAGCGCCGCGGCCTTGAGATACCGGGATCCGTAGATGTCGCGATCCATCGCCCTGGCATTGACCCGGGCGACAGCGGCGTACAGCGGTCCGAGGTCGTCGACCTGCGGATCGCCGTTGAGCAGCTCGGCGGCGTGCAGCAGGAAGGTGACGTCGAGCGGGTGAATCGGTTCCGGTTGGGTCACGCGGCGTGGCCTCGCTCCTGGTGCTGCTCGAGGTCCTGCTGGGCTTCCTGCTCGGCCGCCCGCTGCTCGGCACTGGGGTCCAGGCTGCCGGGCTCGGCCGCGAAAGCCGCGCCGCTACGGGCCATGGACACCTTGAAGCCGTCCAGGAACTTCCGCTCCACGGCGGTGGCCCGGTCGTAGGCGGCGGAGAGGATGTACTCCTGCATGCTCATCCCTGCCTGCCGGGCCGCTGCCGCGATTGCGGCCCGCTGGTCAGGGTCGGGAAAGCGCAGGTTCATCGCTTTGGGATCCGGCATGGTATCCATGGTACCAGCGGTACCACCTGCGCGTCTCCAGGAAGGCTCAGGACGCGGCCCGCTCACGCGGTGGGGTAGCTTCCGCGACCCGCGCAGGAGCCACGTGACCGTTGCACATCCCGCCCAGGAGGTGCCCCACGGGGACCTGGAAGGCGTGGGCCAGCGCGGGCCAGGTGCTGAGGCTTCCGGCGGACCGGCCGTGTTCAAGGTCCACCAGGCTACGGCGGGACACGCCGCTGAGCTTGGCGAGAGTGTCCAGGGACCAGCCGCGCACCGTCCTGTGTTGCACCAGTTCGGCGCGCACCGCGTTGAGGTTGGGCGCACTGGTGGGGCAGCGCGACGTGTCGGCCGCATTCTGCGAGCAGGCCGGCGCTGTGCCGGGACCGTCGTCCGAGACGGCTTTGTCCGACTGCGGTGCAGGAACAGGCGCGAAGCCGGTGTCCTCGTGGGCCAGGTGCACCCCCGGTGGCGCCGGGCACGAGGTCTCCGCGCCGCCCGGCAGGCAATCGAGGGGGAGGGGATGCCCCTGCGGATCGTGCTGATCGAGGGGCACGTGCTCACAGAGGACGGGCGGCGCTCGATGGCCTCCGCGAGGGTCTCCTCGACGAAGGCCTGCAGATTGCCAAAGGTTTCCGCATTGAGGCGTGCGGTCCTTTCCTCGCGCCGGGCCGCCTCCAACTCTCTCTCCAGCGTTTGGACACGGAGCTGCGCCGTGGTCAGCCTGGCAGCATCCGCGGCGGCAGTCTCCTAGATCTGCAGGAGCAATTCGCGCAAAGAACTCAAACTCACATACTTGCCGCCCCTTCATGCTCCACACCGGCCGTGGGGCCGCCGGTCAACCAGACCCCCATGTACGCAACGTCAGGGGCGGACAGGGGGACACGCCTCTGAGCGCAGGGAAGCCGCCGTGCTCGCTCCGGGCAACCCTGGCCGCTGACCGGCATGCCGCGCGCACTTCACCGCAACACCCGCGTTCACCTGCTTCGTCGATGATTCGGTGCACACGGCGAGAGCCGTCACTGCTCGCCTCGCCCGGCCGGCAGGGGCTGGTGGTCGCCGAGTTCGAGGAGTTCGGCGACGGGCACGCGTACATCGGCCCCGTGGTACAGGCCGGGGTATTCGTCGGCGTAGTAGCGCAGTTCGGCCCGCACCTCGGGTGGGGTGCGTCCGAGGGCTTCGGCGACCTGGGCCCAGGTGGAGCCGAGCGTGATCGCTTCGTGGATGTGGCGGCCGCGGCCGGCCAGGATCTCGCGGCGCATCGACTCTCCCGCGGCGAGTACGGAGCACGCGTCGGCGGCGGTGCCGCGCCAGACGTTCGCGTAGATGCCGTCGCGTGGCAGGTCGTTGTTGGCCAGCACGCTGGCGTACACGGCCACCTTCTCGGCCCGCCAGGCCAGTGGGGCCGCGTCGGCCTCGGTGGGGCGGCGGAGCTCGCGGCGCAGGAACTCCTCACGCAGCGCGTCGCCCCGCTCTCCGGCGCGCTTCTTCCACTCGGCGTAGCCGGGACTGTTGAGCACCTGGGTGACGGGGGCGTCGTCCTCGGCGGGGGAGTGGCAGACGAGGCGCCAGCGATCCTCGTCGTAGCCCTCGGTGCCCTGCCACGCCCACACGGTGAAGATCACGTGGTTCCAGGCGTCCGCCTTCTCCTTCAGCCGCTCGGGCCCTGCGTCGTCGTAGCGGAAGGGCAGGCGCAGCTCGTCGAGTTGGACGCCGACCGCTGACTGCAGGGCACGCCCGGCGAGGACCCCGGCCGCGCCCTGGCCATCGCCGAGTTCACGCACCCGCGCGGTGAGGAATGCCGTGAGGGCGTCGACGTCCGCTTCCGTGAGGTCGGCGGCGGTGAAGGTGGCTTCGGCGGGCACCGGAGCATCGGTCATGCGGCAGATTTCCCTCCCTGCTTCCAGACACCAGCGCGGCCTGGGCTGTTGCCACATGGGATCACGGGACTACCAGAGCAGTCCATGCGCTCACCCGCCCCGCACTCTCGTGGCGACGAGGGCCCCCGGGATCCGGCACCGAGGGCCAGACGGCCGCTGAGGGCCAAAACCGCTGTCCTCGGCCCGGCCGTGCGGCCTACCGTCTTCGAGCATGAGCACGCAGGCCTTCAATGGCGCCTACCTGTTGCCCCTGTTCCAGGAGATCGAGCAGCTGCGCGATGAGGGCGCCTACCGGCAACTGCCGAAGCCCGCGCCCTCCAGCAGCCTGGCCGCCGACGACGCCCCGCTCGGCGCCTACGCCACCGCCCACTTGATCCGCGCGGCCTACACCGCGGGCCTGGCCCACGCGGATGCGCTGCGCCGCTTGACGTTGGCCGGTGAGGTCGATCCCACCAGCCCCTGGACCCTGCTGCGCGGCTCCCTGGAGAACCTTGCTACCGGCCTGTGGCTGTTGAGCGGCCCCGATCGCGCCGAACGCCGACGCCGGGCCCTGTCCTTGTGGGACGAGGACATGCGCAACCGTCACCAGCACGAACAGGACACCGGCCACACTCCGGCTCCCGGCGGCATGACAGGCGCCCAGCGCCGTGCCGAGATCCGCGCCCTGGCCGACCAGTTGGGCCTGGCCCCACTCACCGCCCCGAAGGCCCACCAGATCATTCTGGCGGCCGCGCCCGCCGCCGGCCTGACAGCGGTCCGGTCGCGCCGCCGGGCCGTCGCCGAATCCGGACGGTCTCGCCATTCGTAGTAGCCGGACTTGGATACGCCGAGCCGTTCACACATGAACTCGACGGAATATGCGCACTCCGCTTTGTCGAGCCGCATCGTTTCGATGAACTCGTACTTACTCGCTACCGGGGATCCTTCGCGAAGTACGCTGCGGCTTTTTTTCAAGAAGGAGACCTTCGCCTCCAGTTCACGAATGCGCCGGTCCTGTTCCTTCAAACGAGCCCGCTCATCAAGCGTCAGCGGTACACCAAGTGTCGGCTCGTTCCGTTTCTGGTACTTCTTCACCCAGCCACGGAGTGTCTCCGGGTTCAAGTCGAGCTCACGGGCCGTCTCCGAGATGGTTTTACTGGACCGGAGCGCGATCTGGACGGCTTCCTCACGGAACTCCGGCGTGTACTTGCTGGGTGGTGCCACTTCGAGCTTCCTCATTTCCTTGACAGGACGACCCTATTGGCTCCCTGTCCGGGAACTCCGAGGCACCTCAGGATGGCAGCCACACCCGGAACCCCTGGGCCTCCCGATCGTACGAAGGACCAGGACGAACCCAAGCAAGAAGGTAAGGAGGATGGTCGGGTGCCGCTTCGGGCCGTGGTCCGACCCGCAACGTGACTGAGCCTTTCCCAGTAAGGGGTCGTCGCTCGCTGTGATCGCGATGCTGGTGCTGTGGCCCGTGGGCTCCCCAAGTCCGGGCAGGCGTAAGGCCCCTGGTAGGAACGATCTTGCGAAGGATTGTTCTGACCGAGGGGCCCCACGTGTCGACCAGTGTCACATACACCGCCGTGCTCGATGTGAAGCGGTCCACCGCCGAGCACCTCGCCCGGTTGCTGCGCGATCACCGTGTCGCGGCCGGGACCCGCAAGGGCAGGCGTGCACTGGGCTGCTTCCGCCAGGCGGTGTTGATCCTGCGCTGGTTCATCGACGGCACCCGCCTGTCCCAGCTTGCCCGCGACAACCGCCTGTCGGCCTCCACCGCCTACCGCTACCTTCATGAAGGACTGGCCGTTCTGGCGGCCGGGGCACCGGACCTCGCGACCGCGCTGGAGCGTGCGAAGGCGGCCGGGCTGACACACCTGAACCTCGACGGCACCGTCATCCGCACCGACCGCGTCGCCGCTCCCGGCCCCAACGGCGCAGACCTCTGGTGGTCCGGAAAACACAAACACCACGGCGGGAACGTGCAGGTCATCGCCACCCCGGACGGCTGGCCGATCTGGGTCTCCCCGGTCCGCCCGGGCCGCGAGCACGACACCACCTGCGCCCGCCACCACGGCCTGATCGACGCCCTCAGCCGGATCGCCGCCGAGCTGGACATGCCGACCCTGGTCGACCTCGGTTACGAGAACGCAGGTGACGGCTTCCGCCACCCGGTCAAGAAGCCCGCCGGAAGCGAACTGACAGAGGCCCAGCAGACCTACAACAAGGTCATGCGTAGTATCCACGGTGTCTGCGAGCGCGCCAACTCCCTGCTCAAGACCACCTTCAAGGCCCTGCGCAGGGTCAGCCTCGACCCCAGCCGCATCACGAAGATCGCTGCAGCGGCCCTCGTCCAGCTTCAGCTCGAGTACGACCGCACCATCTGAACGATCACACAACGTCATGATCCGTTACTGGGAAAGCCTCACTGGCTGCGTGCCTTGGCGTTGATCTGTCGGCCGCCTGCCCGGAGCGGTATTCGCTGCCGCCGGCCAGGGGACGTGTCCCGACAGGGCGATCCGTAGCCGCGCGCGACGTCCCTCGGTACACGGGTTGTGTCATGTCCCAGCCTCCCCGCCAAACCCTGGCGACGGAGATGGCGAGCAGCAGGAACACCTGGTTGGCACGGACTGTCTCCCTTTCGTCTCTTTTCTTGGCCGCTCGGGGGAGTGAACGTGAAACTCGGCCATACGCCTGTCACCGACGAGGAAGTTGCAGAGATGGAAGTTTCACAGCCTCTGACCAAGCCAAAACGCCCCTACAGCCCATCGGAGATGGTCATCGATGGTGTGGTGTGGAGGAATCATTCGGAGAGCAAGACCTTGAGCGTCTACAAGCCTCGCAGGCTGTGGATGCACTTCAGCGACCAGCCCGGACGCCCCGGAACGGCTGGGGATCCGTGCGCCACCGCCGCCGTTTCTGAAGCGCGTCCTATCTGCTCCCTCCCCAGAGTTTTCCGCTCTCTTCGCATCGCCCTTCGGGGCATGGAGGTTTTGTATGTCCGGGCTCAGCATCAGCAGACGCGGTCTGTTGGCCGGTATGTCAGCGGTCGGCGCGTCGGCCGCCCTCAGCGCTTGTGGCGCCAAGACCGGGGACAACTCCTCGGCCGACGCGGCCGGCGCCAAGGCCGACACCTCCGGCAGCACGGTCAAGGTCGGTCTGCTCAACTCGCTGTCGGGCACGATGGCCATCAGTGAGGTCACGGTCCACAACGCGCTGCTGCTTGCCATCAAGGAGATCAACGCGGCCAGCGGTGTGCTGGGCAAGAAGCTGAAGCCCGTCAGCCAGGACGGTGCCTCCGACTGGCCGACCTTCGCGGAGAAGGCGGAGGCCCTGATCAAGGACGACAAGGTCGCGGCCACCTTCGGCTGCTGGACTTCGGCCAGCCGCAAGGCCGTCAAGCCGGTCTTCGAGCGGTACAAGTCGCTGCTCTTCTACCCGGTGCAGTACGAGGGCCTGGAGCAGTCCCCGTACATCTTCTACATCGGCGCGACCACCAACCAGCAGATCATCCCGGCGCTGGACTACCTCAAGAAGCAGGGCCTGACCAAGCTCTACCTGGTCGGCAGCGACTACGTCTTCCCGCGCACCGCCAACAAGGAGATCACGGCGTACGCGAAGGCCAAGGGCATGACGGTGGTGGGCGAGGACTACGCGCCGCTGGGCTCCACCGAGTTCAGCACCATCGTCAACAAGGTCAAGGACTCCGGCGCGGACGCCGTGTTCAACACCCTCAACGGCGACAGCAACGTGGCCTTCTTCAAGGAGCGCAAGTCCTCCGGGATGACCGCGAAGAGCATGCCGGTGCTGTCGGTCTCCATCGCCGAGGAGGAGGTCAAGAGCATCGGCACCCAGTACCTGGAGGGCCAGCTCACCGCCTGGAACTACTACCAGACCACGCCCGGCGCGGCCAACACCAAGTTCGTGGCGGCGTACCAGGCCGAGTACGGCAAGGACAAGCCGACCAGCGACCCGATGGAGGCTGCCTACATCTCGGTCTACCTGTGGAAGGCGATGGTGGAGAAGGCGGGCTCCTTCGACGTCGCCAAGGTCAAGGCGGCTTCGGACGGCATCACCTTCGACGCCCCCGAGGGCAAGGTCACCGTCGACGGAGCGACCCAGCACGTCTACAAGACGGCCCGGATCGGCAAGGTCGGTGCGGACGGACTCATCACCGAGGTCTGGAACTCGGGCAAGCCCATCAAGCCGGACCCGTACCTCAAGGGCTACGACTGGGCCTCCAGCCTCTCCTGACCCAGGCCCAGCTCCATACGGACGGACCTCGTCCCCGACCCGGAGCCGCTCCATGACGGTCATCCTCAACCAGTCCTTTACCGGCATCAGCATCGGTGCCGTCCTCCTGCTCATCGCGCTCGGCCTGACCCTGACCTTCGGTCAGATGGGCGTGATCAACATGGCGCACGGCGAGTTCATCATGACCGGCGCCTACACCACGTACGTCCTGCAGAAGTCCATCAGCGGCGCCGGGATCTCGCTGCTCATCGCGCTGCCCGTGGCCTTCCTCGTGGCCGGCGCCATGGGGGCGCTGCTGGAATGGCTGCTCATCCGGCGCCTGTACACCCGGCCGCTGGACACCCTGCTGGTCACCTGGGGCGTCTCCCTGATGCTCCAGCAGCTCGCCCGGGACATCTTCGGCGCCCCCAACGTGCAGACCCGCGCCCCGGACCTGCTCACCGGCAACATCTCCGTGGGCGGCGGCATCACCCTCGCCAACAGCCGGCTGTTCATCCTCGGTCTCGCCCTGCTCTGCGTACTCGCCCTCACGCTGATCCTGCGGTTCACGCCGCTCGGCCGGCGTATCCGGGCCGTCGTGCAGAACCGGGACCTCGCCGAGGTGTCGGGCATCGCCACCGGGCAGGTCGACCGGCTGACGTTCTTCATCGGCTCGGGCCTCGCGGGCGTGGCCGGTGTCGCGCTCACGCTGGTCGGCCCGATCGGTCCGACGACGGGTACCAACTACATCGTCGACGCCTTCCTGGTCGTCGTCGTGGGCGGCATCGGGCAGTTGAAGGGCAGCGTGATCACCGCCTTCGTGCTCGGGGTGCTCCAGTCCGTGCTGGAGTACTCGACGACGGTCAGCGTCGCGAAGGTGATGGTGCTGGTCGCGATCGTCGCCTTCCTCCAGTGGCGTCCCCAGGGCCTGTACACACTGCGCACCCGGAGCCTGGCATGACGACAACGACCCCCTCCTCTCCGACGACGGCCGCCGTGACGAAGCCACCGGCATCCCCGCTGGAACGCTTCCGGGTGCCCGGCGGCTTCGCCCTCGGCGCCGTACTCCTCCTGGGCATCGCGCCGCTTGTCCTCTCCGACTTCCGCCTCTCCCTGCTCGCCAAGTACCTCTGCTACGCGATCGTGGCCGTCGGCGTCAGCCTGGCCTGGGGCCGCGGCGGACTGCTTGTGCTCGGCCAGGGCGTCTTCTTCGGCCTCGGCGGCTACGCCATGGCCATGCACCTCAAGCTCGCCGACGCCGCCGCCACCGGCGAGACACTCCCCGACTTCATGCAGCTCTACGGCTCCGGGGGCGCCCTGCCCTGGTGGTGGAAGCCCTTCGCCAATCCCGGGTTCGCGCTCGCGGCGACCGTCCTGCTGCCCATGGCCGTCGCCGCGGTGCTCGGCTTTTTCATCTTCCGCCGCCGGGTCAAGGGCGCCTACTTCGCGATCCTCAGCCAGGCCATGGCCGCGGCCCTGTCCATCTGGCTGGTCGGCCAGCAGGCCACCACCGGCGGTACCAACGGACTCACCGGCATGCAGGGCTTCTTCGGCTACTCGCTGGACGATCCGGTCAACCAGAAGATGGTGTACTTCATCATCGCCGTGGTCCTGCTGCTCCTGATGGTCCTTGCCCGCCAGCTGTTCGTCAGCCGCTACGGCGAACTCCTCATCGCCGTACGGGACTCCGAGGAGCGGGTCCGCTTCCTCGGCTACAACCCGGCCAACGTCAAGCTCGTCGCCTACGTCGTCGCCGCAGGCATGGCCGGCCTGGCAGGCGCGCTGTTCGTGCCGGCCGTCGGGATCATCTCCCCGGCCCTGATCGGCATCGTGCCGTCCATCGGCTTCGTCATCGGCGCGGCGGTCGGCGGCCGGGCCTCGCTGGTCGGCGCGGTGCTCGGCGCGATCGCCGTCGCCTGGGCGCAGAGCACGCTCTCCGACGCCTTCCCGGCCGCCTGGACCTACTTCCAGGGATTGCTGTTCATCGTGGCGGTCGGCTTCCTCCCCGGTGGCCTGGCCTCCCTGGTGACCGTCATCCGCAACCGCCGAACCCGCACCCCTGCAGGAGAGACAGCATGAGCGGCGAGGGACTGACCATCCGCGACCTGCGGGTCACCTTCGACGGCTTCACCGCCGTCGACGGCGTGGACCTGGACATCCAGCCCGGCGATCTGCGGTTCCTCATCGGGCCGAACGGTGCCGGCAAGACCACCCTGGTCGACGCGGTCACCGGGCTGTCGAAGGCCACCGGCTCGGCCCGCTTCGGCGACCAGGAACTCATCGGCAAGCCCGTGCACCGCATCGCCCGTCTGGGGATCGGCCGTACATTCCAGACGGCCACGGTCTTCGAGGAACTGACCGTCCTGCAGAACCTCGACATCGCCGCGGGAGCCGCGCGCGGACCACTCACGATGCTCCGCCGCCGCAAGGGCGTACCGGAAGCGGTGACGAAGGGCCTGGAGACCACCGGCCTGACCGAGCTGCGCGACCGCCCCGCGGGCGCGCTTGCCCACGGCCAGAAGCAGTGGCTGGAGATCGGCATGCTGCTCGTCCAGGACGTACAACTGCTGCTGCTCGACGAGCCGGTCGCCGGCATGAGCCACGACGAACGCGAGGCCACCGGCGAACTGCTGCAGCGGGTGAGCGAGGACCACACGGTCGTCGTCATCGAACACGACATGGACTTCATGCGTTCCTTCGCCCGCAGCGTCAGCGTCCTGCACGCCGGCAAGGTCCTCAGCGAAGGCACCGTCGCCCAGGTCCAGGCCGACCCGAAGGTCCAGGAGGTCTACCTCGGCCGCGCCTCCGAGCCCGAGCCCGAACCCGAGCCCGCTCCCGTTTCTGTCGCCGAGGAGGCGTGACGCCCATGCTGGAGATCAACACTGTCCGGGCCGGCTACGACCGCACCACCGTCCTGCACGGCGTGACCGTCTCGGTCCCGAGGGACGGCGTCGCGGCCGTCCTCGGTCACAACGGCGCTGGCAAAAGCACTCTGCTGCGCGCCGCCATGGGCCTGCTCAAGCCGACCAGTGGGACCATCCGGCTGGACGGCGAGGACATCACCCGCCTTGCCCCGCACCAGCGGGTGGCCCGCGGCATGGCGTACGTCCCCCAGGGCCAGCAGTCCTTCCCGCACCTCACCACCGCCGAGAACCTCCAACTCGTCGCCGACGGCCGCCCCGACGGCAAGGAGGCCATCGCTGAAGCCCTGGACCTCTTCCCCGCCCTGCGGGAGTTGTCCGGCCGCCGCGCCGGCCTCCTCTCCGGCGGCCAGCGCCAGCAACTCGCCATCGCCCGAGCCCTCATCACCCGCCCGAGGCTGCTCCTGCTCGACGAGCCGACCGAGGGCATCCAGCCCTCCGTTGTCGCCGAGATCGAGGAGACGATCCTGGCCCTCGCCCGGCGGGGCGGACTGTCCGTCCTGCTCGTCGAGCAGCACGTGGGCTTCGCCATGCGCGCCGCCCAGCACTACTACGTCCTGGAAGCGGGCCGCGTGACCTCCTCCGGCGACCGCGGGGTGGAGGCCGAGCAGACCGTACGGACCGCGCTCAGTGTGTGAGGACGGAGGGTTCCCATGCTCATCGCGCATGTGAGCGACCTGCACATCGGCGGCAGCGAGGACAGCGTCGAGCGGGCGATGAGGGTGCGGGAGTACCTCAACGGACTCCCCGGCCCGGTCGACGCCGTCATGGTCACCGGAGACATCGCCGACCACGGGCTGGCCGACGAGTACACGATCGCCCGCGAGGTCATGCGGTACGACGCACCCACCATCGTCTGCCCAGGCAACCACGACTCCCGGACGGCGTTCCGCACAGTGCTCCTCGGCCAGAGCGGACACGGCCCGATCAACCAGGTCCTGCGCCTGGAGGGCCTGACCATCGCCCTGTGCGACTCCAGTATTCCCGGCCGCCACGACGGTCACCTGGACGACGAGACGATCGGCTGGCTGGAGTCCGAACTCGACCGGGCCGAAGGACCGGTGTTCGTCGGCATGCACCACCCGCCCGTACGCCTCGGCCTGCCCTCGGTCGACGCCATACGGCTGACCAACCCCGACCGGCTGGAGAAGGTCCTGAAGCACCACCCGCACGTACGGGCTGTCATGGCAGGCCATGCCCATACCGCGGCGTCGGCGATCTACGCAGGACTGCCGCTGTCCGTCGCACCAGGGGTCGTCTCCACCCTGAAGCTGCCCCAGGAGCTGGTGCTGCCCGACCAGTGGACCGAAGACGACGCACTCGACTTCGAACTGCCACCGGCCATTACCCTGCACGTCTTCGACGGCGACCGGCTCGCGTCCCACACCAGAGTCGTTCCGTAGCGCCAGTTGGTCCGGCCGAGGACGGCACGAGGAGTGCGTCGGTCTCCGTCAGGCGCTCGACGCCAGGGCTGCGACATGGCCGCATTGCCGACACACGGAGCCTTTTCCATTTGTAGGGCGTGTGGGTGACGTGGTGGCGTTTGGTTGACCGTGGCGTGACGAACGGGGCATCCCGCTGGTTGGCGAGTCGCCAAACACAGCCTCACGTGCGGAGATGCCCCGTGTTCTCTTATCCTGCCGCATGCGACGTCGACGAAGAAGTTCTGGAACTGGTCACGACGGTGATCGCATCGCGAGAGGGAGACCGGGCTTGCAAGCTCCGCCCGTACGACCGAGCGCGATGCACGCTGGTCTACCTGCGCAAGCACGACACCCTCGAACAGATCGCCGCCGGCTTCGGCATCGGCGTGGCCACCGCCTGGCGCTACGTGAACGATCAGCACACCCAGCCCTCCGACCCGTACGGACCGCTGTACCACGCCCTGACCAGCGAAGTGCTGCCACCCCGAAGGGCGGACAGAGTCAGCCCACGCGCCGTGAAACGACCCATCTCACCCTTCTCCTACAAACAGGCCAAGTCCCTGCGTGAGAGCCGGACAGCACGACGCGCCACCTACACGATCAGACTCAGAAACCCCGCCAGCACGCACCCTTGACAACCCCGGCCGGACCCAAACTTCGCGGCATTGCCTTGCAAGAGCCCTGGGAGCGAACCCGAGGGCTGGCTGGTGTGGCTGCAAAGCCATCTCGATGCCGGATGGCGCCCGACTGAATGGCGCCCGGACTGTTGGCTGTTCACCGGCAGCGTCCACGAGCCGCGGACCTCGGTCGCCCTGTGCCGCACCGTCGCGTGCGAGACCGTCGTCTCACCGGCCAATATCTTCTGCCCTTTCTACAAAGAGGAGTTGAAGAAGTCGCCGTTGACGGCTGGGGAACTCGCACGGACACTCGTGCCGGTGCGTAACCGGCTGCCTTTCGGCGGCGTTCCCGAGCAGTGCCGTTTCACCAAGGACGGGCAACGCTGTGTCCGGCCCCGTCACTGCAGACAACTGTGCGCCACCCACTACACGCAGTGGAAGTCGCACGCCGCCCGCAACCTCGCCGGGCTCTGGGAGGACACCGCCGTCCCCTACACCGACGTTCCCGCCTGCCCGGTCACTGCCTGCCCGCTGCCGGGCCTGGCAGCCCGAGGCCTGTGCCGCCACCACGCGCAGCGCCGTGATCTACAGCTGAAGGGTCAGTGAGCCTCCGCTCTGGGCCGTCGGCGCGGTGGGCCGCCCGGCTCTAGGGGGCGAGAGCGTGTGCGTGCGCTTCGTCGAGCAGTTGTCGCAGCCTTGAAGCGGTGGGTGCGACGGCGGTGGTGAGCAGTGCCGGGCCGCCTGCCAATGGTGCGAGGACAGCGCACCCGTCTTCGGCGCCTTCGCCGAGCAGGACGGCATCTCGTCGGACGTCGAGGCGCGGATCCACGATGAGGAGTTGGCCGACGGCGCGGTGTCCGTTCAGGATGGCCGGGCCGTCCCAGCCAGGTTCTGAAGCCCCGTAGGCCGTGTGCTGGTCGAGTAGTGGGCGTCCGGCGCGGTGGACCAGGATCCGGATGACGAGGTGGCCCGGTTCCTCGTCGGCCCGGCCCAGGAGCTGTTCTTCTCGCAGCACCAGGTGTGAGGTGGCGGCCAGTTCGACGGTGTATGTCTGGTGCAGGTTGCTGCCGGCGGCGCTGATCAGGGGCTGTGGTAGCCAGCGCAGACGGGCGTGTTCTCCGATGGTGAGGCGTACGTCGTAGGTGGCCGCGTCGGTGGTGGGGCCGCGCAGGGCGAGTGTGGCGGCGGCTGTGGTGATCTCCAGCTCGGCCCGGTCCTCGGCGGTGATGTCGAGGGTGAGCCGGTCGCCACCGAGCGGGGCGCTCATCGCGCCGATGATCCCCACTGTGGTGGCGTTGCCGTGAGTGCGCAGGCGCCGCAGGTGGAAGGGGCCGTCGCTATGCAGTTGCGGGAGGGTGGTGACGCGTCCGTTGTGCGCGGCGCGGATCCGGGCCGTGGCATGTACGCCGTCGGGGTGTCCGGCGGGCTCCTGGGCGCCAGATGGGGGAAGGCCGGGGCCGGACGTGGTTCGAGCGGGGATGAGCTGGGGGGAGGGGCTCATACGGTTGCCCCGGCGCGCCACTGGGTGAGGTGGCCGGTGACCCAGTCGGCGACTTCGCGGATGCCGTTGTCACAGGTGAGGCTGGTGAAGGTGACGGGGAGGTCGCCGCGCTGTCGTTTCGCGTCGCCGGCCATGGTGTCCAGGTCGGCGCCGACGTGCGGGGCGAGGTCGGTCTTGTTGATGATGAGGAGATCGGCGGTGGTGATGCCGGGGCCGCCCTTGCGAGGGATGTCGTCGCCGCTGGCTACGTCGATGACGAAGATCTGCAAGTCGGCGAGGCCCTTGGAGAAGGTGGCGGTCAGGTTGTCGCCGCCCGACTCGATGAGTACGAGGTCGAGAGGGTCGAGGGCTGCTTCCAGTTGCTCGACGGCTTCCAGGTTCGCGGAGATGTCGTCGCGGATCGCGGTGTGGGGGCAGGCGCCGGTCTCGACGGCGGTGATGCGCTCGGGCGGCAGGACGGCTTCGCGCCGCAGGTACTCGGCGTCCTCGCGGGTGTAGATGTCGTTGGTGACAACGGCGATGCACCAGCGGTCGCGCAGGGTGCGGCACAGCGCGGCGACGGTCGCGGTCTTGCCCGAGCCGACGGGGCCGCCCAGGCCGACGCGCAGGGCACGGCGGCTGCTGTCGGGTCGGGCCGCCGAGACGCTGGGGGTGTGCTCGTGAGGCAGAGAGTGGTCGAGGTGCATGGCAACTCCGTCGAAAGACTCAAGTGTGGTTGTTGGTCGTCAGGAGGCGAAGAGGCGGGCGGTCCAGGCGGCGTGCTGCTCTGCGGTGATGTCCAGCAGGGGTGAGGAGGCCGACGGCAGGGCGTCGAGGCCCTCGGTCATGGCGCGGGCTGCGGCGTCGGCCGCGGCTTGGGCGACGTCGTCGGTCTCGGGGCCGAGGCGGGCCAGCAGCCCGGAGGCGTCGAGCGGGTCGAGGCTCAGCAGGCGCACCGCCGCTGTGGCCGGGCCGCCGACGTTCTCATAAGCGGCGGCGTAGGCGGCGTCCAGCGGGGTGAGCCCGGCGGCGCGGGCGGCGAGGCCCAGGACGACGGGTTGGTGGGCGCCCTGGGGACGTGCAGCGGCCAGGCGTTCGAGTGCGTCGGAGGGGAAGGTGGCGCGGGCCGCGCGCATCATCTGCCGGCCGAGCCTGCGGGCGACGGCGCGCAGTGCGGGGGCGGGGGTGCGTGCGTCGGCGGCGACGTCGAGCAGCAGCGGGTCGTATCCGCCAGCGGCTGCGGCGGCGAGTCCTGCCGTGGTCAGGCCGGTGGTGTGCAGACGCCCGCGGCAGAACGCCTCCAGGCCGGGGGTGTCGTGGACGGCTTGGTGGGCGACGGCGGCCTCGACGCCGCCGGAGTGGGCGTGCCCGCCAGCGGGGAAGCGGCCGTCGGCCAGGAGGAGCAGGGCTGCGCGGCTCATGGGGGAGCGGCTGCCTTTCGCAGGTCGGATGGTGATGCGGTGGCCCGGGCGGGCACATCAAGTCCCCCCGGGGCCCAGGCGGCCATTCAGAAGAGGAAGTACCGCTGTGCCAGAGGGACTTCGGTGACGTAAGAGCGCGGCACGGTGGCACCGTTGAGTTCGGTGCGGGCGTCGCTCGTGGTCGCGCCGCCGATGGTGACCTCGAAGCTGTTGTGGTCGACTTCGAGGCTGTCAGGCACCGTGTCGTTCAGCTTCATGTGCTTCTTCTCGACGCTCCGGGTGCTCTCGATCGCTTCGAACTTCTTGCCGAGGCCGAGACCGTCGTACGTGTTGTTCGAGTCGGTCCCGCCGTTCAGCCGGAGCGCCACCTGCTCGTCGGCCACGAAGTTCACCGAGTTCTTCCCCGGGGAGCGGCTGGTGGAGCCCCAGACCGGGCGCGGCAGGTAGGGCTGCGGCGTTGTGATCGACGCGTTGGCGTCGCCGACCTGCGCGTAGGCGAGCTGGCCGCCCTTGAGGAGCATGTGCGGTTTGACGCCGAAGAACTTCGGCTCCCACACCACCAGGTCGGCGAGCTTCCCGGTCTCCACGGAACCGACGTATTTGGCGATGCCGTGGGTGATCGCCGGGTTGATCGTGTACTTGGCAACGTACCGGCGCGCGCGGAAGTTGTCGTTCGGCTGCAGCTGCTGGTCGTTGAAGGGGTGGTCCGTGTCGTCGGTGATCGTGCGGACCTTCGCGGCTTCGAGGTCCTCCTTCAGCGCCCCGTAGCGGCACTTCATGCCGTGCGCGGTCTGCCAGGTACGCATGACCATTTCGCCGATGCGGCCCATAGCCTGGGCGTCGGAGGACATCATCGAGATGGCGCCCATGTCGTGGAGGAGGTCCTCTGCGGCCATGGTGGACGGCCGGATCCGGGAGTCGGCGAAGGCCATATCTGCCGGAATCTCCGGGTTGAGGTGATGGCACACGATCATCATGTCGACGTGCTCCTTGACGGTGTTGACCGTCAGCGGACGCGTCGGGTTGGTCGAGGCCGGCAGGACGTTCGGGTCCTTGACCAGCTCGATCATGTCGGGCGCGTGACCGCCGCCGGCACCCTCGACATGAAAGATGTGGATGGAGCGCGCCTTCTTCGCCGTGAACTTCCCATCTGCGTCCCTGGCGGCGCCTGTGAAGGCTGCCCGCGTGCTCTCCAGGAACCCCGACTCGTTCAGTGAGTCGGCGTGCAGCGCGAGCTGGACGCCGCGCTCTTCGCAGACGTCCAGGGCCCGGTCGATCACTGCGGGCGTGGCGCCCCAGTCCTCGTGGACCTTGAAGCCGCAGGCACCGGCATCCACCTGTGCGTTGAGTTCGTGCTTGTTCATCGTGCTGCCTTTGCCGAGCAGGCCGATGTTGACAGGGAACTCATCCAGCGCCTCGAAGAGCCGCCTGATGTGCCACGCGCCCGGTGTCACGGTGGTGGCCGTACTGCCCTCGGCCGGTCCCGTCCCGCCGCCGATGAGGGTGGTCACGCCAGAGGCCAGGGCCTCGTGGATCTCCTCGGGGCAGATGAAGTGAACGTGGGTGTCCACGCCACCGGCGGTGAGGATCCGCCCGTTGCCGGAGATGACCTCGGTGCTCGGCCCGACCACGAAACTCTCCGGCGTCACCGGAACCGGCACCGCATTGCCGACAGTCGTACGGTTCGGCATCTCGAACCTGTTGCTCGGAATCGGATCCATCGTCTCGGGGTTGTACGCCTTGCCGATGGCCGCGATCCTGCCGTCACGGATGCCGATGTCGGCCTTGACCACGCCCCACCAGTCGAGGATCAGCGCGCCTGTGATGACGGTGTCCACGGGCCTGTGGGCCGTGGCGTCGCCTTTGCTGTTCCGCCCGTCCCTGGCGAGGTGCGACATCCCCATCGACTCGCGGATCACCTTGCCGCCACCGAAGATCATCTCATTGCCGCTGTACGAAGGGCCGCCGCTCCAATCGGCCTCGATCTCCAACGTGAGGTCGGTGTCGGCGAGCCGGACCCTATCCCGCGTGGTCGGCCCGTACAACGCGGTGTAATCCGCCCGCGTCAGCTCATTGCTCGGCTTCAGCCGGCCCTTGCCAGGCTTCGGCGCCTGGCCACGGCCTTGTCCCTGCGGATTACTCATCGGATGATCCCTTCGCGCAGCCCCTGGATCTTGGTGAGGTCGCTGGTGTTGCTGCCGCCGGCCGTGACATCACCCTGGATCTGCACCAGTTCCACGCAGCACTCGTCGCCCGGTTCGAAACGTACGGACGTGCCCGCGGCGATGTTGAGCCGCCGGCCCCTCGCCGCGTCGCAGTTCCAGAGGCTGCGGTCTTGGGGGACTGTCTGCCCGGCGGGAACCTCGACGCTGACGACCTTCAGCCCCGGGTTGACCTCGGCGAAGTGATAGTGGGAGCCGACCTGAATGGGACGGTCCGACTCGTTCCTCACCTTGATCTTCGTCTTGCCCGGCCCCGGCAAGGTGGTGGCGTCCGTCTGCAGGTTGACGCCCTGCGTGTCCCCGTCGAGGTGCACGTTGAAGCAGATCGCGTCGTACCGGGAGACTGTGTCGTCGTCCTCGTCGCAGCTGACGGACGAGTTGCCGCTGTCGTCGCAGTCGACCGAGGAGCCTGGCTTGCGGGGCGGCTGAGGGTGCTCGACCTTGCCCGGGTAGACCTCGGGTTCCTCCGTGGCCTCCGGGATGGGGTCATGGATCGTGACCAGCTTCGTGCCGTCCGGGAAGGTCGCCTCCACCTGGACGTTCTTGATCATCTCCGGGACGCCGTCCATCATGTCGTCACGTGTGAGCACCCGTCGGCCCGAGTCCATGATGTCGCTGACCGTCTTCCCGTCGCGCGCCGCCTCGAAGACGTGAACGGTCAGCAGGGCCATCGCCTCGGGGTAGTTCAAACGCAGCCCCCGGTCGCGACGCTTTCCTGCCACGTCGGCCGCCACGTGGATCAGCAAGCGCTCCTGCTCATGCGGAGTCAAATGCACGATGACTCGTCTCTGTTGTTCGGATTGTGCGTGCGACCGGGCATGCCAAGGTCACGGACAACGCTTTCCGGATGGCGACGGGCGCCCTTCGAGCATCGGCGGGGAAGATCGGCGAGACGGCCAAATGGCGGGTGATCCACACCATCTGATGAAACTGTGGAGTACCCGGTTTCACCCTGCTGGGCAGGACAAGCGGCCTGGAGATCGGTCTCTACGGCCTTCCTCTCACGCGCCTTGGCGACTGGCGGTGACAGGACTGCCGGAGGCCGTGGTCGGCTTGGGCTGGTCGGACTGGGTGCTACCCCAGGCGTTTGGTGCGATCTTTCGGTTTGGGGGCAGTGGTGTGAGAGGCAGTGGGCCTGGGTGTGTTGTGGCTGGTCGGGGGTTGTTTTAGGGGTGGGGCACTGTCATGGATGTGAGAGATCGGTGGGGGATTGCTGTTGTGGGCTGTTATCGCGGCAGGTGTGACGCTGTCTCAGTTTCGTGGGTTCTGATCCACCGGCTGGCGGGTGGTTGGTGTGATCGTGGGGTGGATCAGGAAGCACGGGATTCGGGCTCTGCAGGAGGGGGCAACGGTTCGGCTGCTGCATTGGCTGTGTCGGTGCGGGCGTTGCGGGGGCCGGCGGTACGCCGCCTGCTGGCCTTGCGTCGGGAGGGGAAGCTCACTACACGGCATGTGAGGGTGGCGGCGGATGCTTTGGGTGTGCGGGAGCGGGCGGTGTGGCGGTGGCTGGCGGCCGCCGAACAGGACGAGGCTGCGGCTGCGGCGCCGGGGGAGCGGGCCCGGTATCACGGGCGGTTCACGGTCACTGCGGAGGTTCGGGCTCTGCTCGGGCTGTGGAAGGGGAACGTCGCTGCTGTCCATCGTGAGTTGACCGCCCGCGCGGCCAGGGGCGAGGGCGGTCTGCCGCCGTCCATTGCGACGCTGCACCGCGCGATCCGGCGTGATCTGACGCCGGGGGAGCGGGCGGGGCTTGCCGGTGGTGAGCGTGAGGCCCGGAAGTACGACGTGTTCTTGTCGCGCCCTCGGGGATGGCGGAACCAGGTCTGGGAGGCCGATCACGTCCAGGCCCCGGTCCTGGTGGACGACGCCTCCTCGCCCAACTCGCGGCACTCGGCCACGACGTCACCATCACGCTCCACCAGTCGCTTGACCTGGGCTAACGCGGGAGCCCGCAGGTGATTTTCAAGAGAGCCCCCCGGCCGATGGCGTGCTGAGTGAGATCACCACACCAACGACGAGGGGCTTCGCCATGTCACCCCACCTGACACGTAAATACATGCAGGTCAGGGCGTTTTCGGGCAGGGGTGGTGACCGGGCGGTGGTGATGCGAGGGCCGTCCGGTGTCTGGGTGGACGGAGTTTCAGGCCGCGCTGTTCATCGGGTCGAGGGTGACCCGGTAGCCGAGCTGGTTGAGCTGGCCGACTGCTTTGCGGGCGGCGCGTTCGGGGTCGCGCTGGGTGAAGTAGGTGCCGCCGAGTTCGTGGTAGGGCCGTTGGTCGGTGAGCATGTGCCAGATCGCGGTGATGATCGAGTGTTCGATGGCGACCAGGGCCTTCATCGGGCCCCGGCGGGCGGTCAGGCGTCGGTAGCGGGCCTGGAGATAGGTGTCTTTGGTTCTCACCGCACCGAACGCGGCCAGGCCCAGGGCGCCTTTGAGATGCGGGTTTCCGGGCCGGACCTTGGTGGTCTTGCTCCGGCCGGCGGAGGAGTGATGGCCGGGGCAGACGCCGGCCCAGGAGGCGAGATGCTTGTCACTGGCGAAGCGGCTCATGTCGCCGCCGGTCTCGGCGACGATCACTTCGGCGGTGGTTTGGTTGACACCCGGGATGGTGTCCAGGAGTTCCAGGACGGGCCGAAAGGGAGACATCGCCTCCGCGATCCTCGTGTTCAGCGTGTCGAGCGCGGTCGTGAGGTGGTCGTAGTGGTCGAGGTGGACGCGGGCCAGGAAGCCGTGGTGTTCGCGAAAACGCCCGGTCAATGCCTCGGTGAGCTCGGGAATCTTGTTGCGGAGGCGACGCTTGGCCAGGTCGGCGAGCGCGTGCGGGTCGTCCTGACCGGCGATCAGAGCCTCCAGCATCGCCCTGCCGGAGACACCCATGATGTCGGCGGCGACCGCGGAGAGTTTGATCCCGGAGTCTTCCAGCATCTTCTCCAGCCGCTGGACGATCTGTCCGCGGGTGCGGGTGAGTTGAGTGCGCATCCGGGTCAGATCCCGCAGTTCGCGGATCGGCTGCGGCGGCACGAACGAAGCCCGCACCAGGCCGTGCGCCCCGAGTTGGGCCAGCCAGGCCGAGTCCGAGACATCAGTCTTGCGGCCGGGCAGGTTCTTGACCTCCCGCGCGTTGACCAGCATCACATTCAAGTCCTCGGAGAGCAGGAAGTAGAAGGGCTTCCAGTAGTCCGACGTCGCTTCCATCACTACCAGCGTCACGCCTGCCGCCACCAGATGATCACGCAGTTCAAGGACCGAGTTGGTGGTCGCACCCCAGGTAGTGATCTCACTGGTGAACGTTCCCCGGCGTTTGCCACCCGGCGTCCGCACGCAGACCTTGGCGTCCTTCTTGCTGATATCCATCCCCGCGCACCGCTCGTGCAGCACATCCATGGTCCCGTTCCCCTTCCGGCCGAGCAGACAGTCCACAGGAACTGCCCGCTCCGGGAGGGCCAGGGCAAATCAGGAATCTGACACCCGTGCTCACAGCAACACTCCACGGTTCCCGTGGACGGCCCTCAGCACCATGCTGACCAACGAGCTGCACAGCATCACAGAGGAGTCGGTTTCGACCGGAACGACCAGCCCACGATCATGCTCGCGGCCATCGCACCAACCCGGCAGAGCGCGCGAGAAGCACCCGCAGCACACCACACCATTTACCACGCCCCCGGCGCGCACCGAAGGTGCGCTGGGTTGCTGACCAGCCCATTTCATCCCCACGGCACAGGATGAAAGAGGTTCACTGTCAGTTGTCGCCAGTGCCTTGCCGCGGCGGGGTGTTCCTATCGTTTTCAGGACTCGTTAGCAGCCAACGATCGTCGCGCGAGCGCAGGTGAAGTAGGTAATAGAGGATGGCTGCCGTCATGAGACCCAGGGGCCACAATAGGTTCGCGGCGGTCTGCGTCTTGATCACGTATCCGAGGGCGACAAGGGCCAGCAAGGGTGGAAGCGGCCAGAGCGGCATACGGTAAGGGCTGCGGTCAGTGCGGTGGCGTAGCCGTCCGACTAGCGCTGCCAAGGCAACCAAGATATAGGCGAAAGTAGCGCTTGCACCAATGAACTGGATCAGGCCGCTTTGCGGGACAAAGAGGAATCCGAGCGCCACAATTGTGCTGGCGATATTCGCTGTGATCGGTGTCGCGTACTTCGGGTGCAGCCGGACCATGCCTCGCCTAACCGGATCAGGCCAAGCCCGGTCACGTGCCGTACCGTACAGCAGGCGACTCAGGAGGATGAGCACACCAACAAGCAAATTGAAAGCTGCCAGCGCTACTCCGATACTGACCATGTCATGAAACCATGGATCAGATACGGAGGAGAGAAAGTAGGTAATGGGAGATTCCGACTGGCCGAGTTCCACCAGAGATGGGGCCCCGACGACGATTGCCGTTACAGGAATTGCTTCGGCAATCACGGTGATAGCGAACGACAGCAAGATGGCCCACGCCACATTGCGGCTCGAACCCCTGGTTTCCTCGGAAAGGTAGGCAGGGGTTTCATAGCCGCCGTAGGCGAATAGGGCAACTGCAGTGAAAGTGAGGATGACATTGAAGGACGTACCGCTCAGTGCCCCGTCCGGGGCGATTACCTGAGGGTGTGTCAGCACGCTTGACAGCGGCCGGTGAACGTGGACGAATCCGAGAATCGAGAGGCTTGCCAGCAATGCAATCTCTAGGATCAGGAATGCTCCAGTAACAAAGACATTTACTTTGATTGTACACATTGAGATCAAGGACGCTAGAATGATTAGTGCCGCAGAAGTGAAACGTGAGCCTGCTCCTGAAATGACGGCATCGAGGTAGCTGGCCGCACCCTGCGCCAAAATGGCAGGAATTACAAATTGGAGTACAGCGAGAGCAAGCATCGCAAATCCCGCCGCTGGACCCATGGCGCGTCCGACGAGGACATACGGGCCTCCAGCGGAGGGGAAGGCCGCAGCCAGTTCTGCGTAGCAAAAAGCCAGACAGATACCAACAAGTGCAGCTGCGAGGAAGCACCACACCGATCCAGAACCTGCCCCCGTGACCACTACTGATGCAACCACGAAAACAGCAATCGCAGGGCTAATAACGGACAGCGTGATAGCTGTAGCCCCTCCTACGCCAATTGTCCGAGTAAGCCGCTGCGGCTCTTTAGGCATACCGTTACGTTGTCGCAAGAAATCCTCCAACCGATTCTCGAGGCGCGGAGAGAAAGGCCGTTCCAGACCACGCCGACGTCACGTCTGGAGTAAAGTTAGCGGAATACGTGAGCTCCAGCTCAGCAACACGCAGAGTGCGATCTCTCGGTTTCGAGACAGTGGTGTGAGTGGACGTTAACCTCGATCATTCATGAGTCCCCGTCAGCTTGCTGACGGGGACTTTGTGTCTGTGCGGTGGGGTGTTTTCGGGGCTGGGGCAGGCGGAGGGCCCGGCTCTCGCGTCGGGTGGGCGCCGGGTTCCACTTCGCCGGTGCGGTGGTGGGGGTTGTCGGGATGGTGGAAGTGGCTGGTCAGCCGGGGTTCGGGAGGATGTGGAGCCTGGCGATCGCGTGAGTGATGGCCTCGGTCCAGGGCCATCGGGCCGTGAAGCGGAGCCAGTGGCGGCGGCCGGTGTTCACCATCTGCGCGGCCCTCTCTGTCAGCCTTTGGTGAGACGCCCCGCTTCGGTGGGTTTGCCTGAGAGGGCACGACAGGAGAACCACCCCCTCATGACCAGCACCAAGCCCGCCGGATCCGCCCCGGCCCCAGGGCTGATGTGTTCTCAGCTGGCGAGATGAGCTGATCGCCTGTGTACGGGCCGCTGCGTGCGGTTCGCCCGGTTCGGTAACGAGAGACGCGACCCCTGATGATCAAGGTTGGCGAAGCCTTTGATCACGAACAGGGGTCGCGTTCGGGTGCCATCTTTCCTGATCGGTGTCCTGCAGCGCCACTGCGAGGACATCGACTCTGCCTGCCCGGATCCGCAGCAGTTCACCTCCCTGGCCGACGTGCTGGGGCGGATACCCGATCCCCGCCGGGTCCGGGGCCGCCGCTACCGCCTGGGCTCCCTGCTTGGGCTGTGCCTGGTCGCCGTCCTCGGCGGAGCCACGTCCCTGGCCGCGATCGCCCGCTTCGCCGCCGATACCGACTACGGCCTGCGCGAACAACTCGGGCTGACCTCCAGCACGACGAACGCCTCCACACCGGGACGCCTCCCCGGCCCTGAACGGCGACGCCCAGGACGACGCCGTGGGCGCCCGGCTCGCCCGGTACGCCACCGACCCGGTCGACGAAGACGGCGACACCCTGGCCGGCCTGGCCGTCGACGGCCAGGCCGTGCGCGGATCCCGCGCCGACGGCACGGCCGTCCACCTGCTCGCCGCCGCGTTCCACGCCTGCCAGACCGTGATCGCCCAGCGCCGGATCACCGCGAAGAGCAACGACATACCCGCCCTCGCCCCACTGCTGGACCGGATCGACCTGCGCGGCGTCGTCGTCACCGCCGATGCGATGCACACTCAGCGCGCCCACGCCGAGCACGCCATGGCCGCCGGCGGCCACTACGTCCTGGTGGTCAACGGAAACCAGAAGAAGCTCCGCAAGCAGCTGCAGCGCCTGCCCTGGAAGCAGAATCCCCTGCAGGCCCGCACCACCGGTACCGGGCACGGCCGCCGCAAGGTCCGCCGCCTGAAGGTCTGCACCGTCCGTCCAGGCCTGCTCCTCCCGCACGCCGTCCAGGCCATGGAGGTCAAGCGCCGCCGCACCCACCGCAAGACCGGCAAGGCCGAAACGAAGACCGTCCACGCCATCACCAGCCTCCCGCCCGAACAGGCCAGCCCGACACAACTCGCCGAACTCATCCAGAATCACTGGTCAGTTGAGGCCCTGCACCACGGCAGAGACGTGACGTTCGGCGAGGACGCCTCGCGCATACGCACCGGCTCCGCACCCCGCGCCATGGCCACCCTGCGCAACCTGGCCATCGGACTCATACGCCAAGCAGGCTGGACCAACATCGCCACCGCAGCCGATCACTACCGGTCACGCCCCAGCACGCAACAGCCATGCCCCGACTCACAGCCTGAGAACGCATCGCCCCTGTGCCTCCCCTCGTACCGTGGAGCCCGTGATTGCAGAGGAAGCTGAGGTTCATGGGGTCCAAGCAACAGCCGTACAACGCTGAGTTCCGCGAGGGTGCTGTACGCATTGTGATCGAGACCGGGAAGCCGATTCCTGAGGTCGCCGAGGAACTCGGGGTCCACCCCGGGACGCTGCACAGCTGGGTCTCGCGTTGGCGACGCAACGGTTCGCCGTCTTCTGACCGGCGGGTACCGGCGGCTGAGGGGAGTGGCCGGCTGCGCGAGAGTGAGCGTGCCGAGCTGGAACGGCTGCGCGGGGAGATGAGCGAGAAGAACAAGCGCATCCGCGAGCTGGAGATGGAGCGTGATGTCTTCAAGCGATGCATGGCCCTCTGGGTGAAATGACCGAGCGGGCGCCGGCCGAGCTGGCCGCGTTCATCGGTTCCCAGAGGGCCGAACACAAGATCCCGCACCGTCTCACCTGCCGCATCCTGGGGGTGTCGGAGTCCTGGTTCTATAAATGGCGGGACAAGCCGGCCACCACCCGTGAGAGTCGGCGGCAGCGGCTGGCCGACGAGATCGAGCGGATCTTCGAGGGCTCGGGTGGCACCTACGGCTCCCCGAAAATCTGGATCACGCTCGTGCGCGCGGGCTGGAAGGTCTCGGTGAACACCGTCGCGAAGGTCATGGCCGAGCTCGGTCTGGCCGGACGGAGGATCCGCCGGCGCCGTGGCCTGACCCGGCCCGGCAGGCGGGCGGCGGCCCCGGACTTCGTGCGCCGCGACTTCACCGCCGACGCAGCGGACCAGGTGTGGTGCGGCGACATGACCGAGATCGTCACCGGCGAGGGCAAGCTCTACCTCGCCACCGTGATCGACCTGTACTCGCGTCGTCTGCTCGGCTACGCGATGGGCGAGCGCCACGACGCCGAACTCGTCGTCGCCTCCCTGAACATGGCTGCCGCCACCCGCGGCGGCGACGTGAAGGGCGTGATCTTTCACAGTGATCGCGGCAGCGAGTACGTCTCCCGCCGCTTCAAGCGGGCCTGCCGGAAACTCGGCGTGGTCCAGTCCATGGGACGCGTCGGTTCATGTTTCGACAATGCCGTCAGCGAGGCGTTCAACAGCGTGCTCAAGGTCGAGTACGTCCACCGGCGCACCTTCGCCACCCGCACCGCGGCCCGGCTGAAGATCGCCACCTGGATCACCGGCTTCTACAACACCTACCGACTACACAGCGTGTGCGGGTACCGCAGCCCGATCGACTACGAACAAGACCACCGGCCCAACTCCGACCTGGAGCTGGCCGCATAGAAGATCTCCACACTTCGAGGGGATTGACACCCCTGGACGATCGGGTAGTTCGCCTTCTCCGCGTGGATGAACCGGTACAACTCGCTCACCGGTCGTTGTCCTTCACGAAGAAGGCGGTCGCTTTTTTCAGGATCTCGATCGTCTGCTGCTGTTCGCGAACTTCCTTGCGTAGCCGCTTGAGTTCCTCGCGCTCGGCGCTGGTCAGCTCGCCGGACCCGTCCTCGCCCCGGTCCGCCTTGGCCTTGCGGTACCAGCCGCGCAGAGACTCGGAGCCGATGCCGAGTTCCCGGGCAACGGCGGTGACCGTCTTGCCCGAGGAGTCGACGAGCGCGATCGCGTCCCGCTGGAACTCCTCGGTGTACCGCTTCGTGTACTTGTTTCCCACCTGGTGCTACTTCCTCTGGAACCTCAGGTCCCAGTCTCCAGGTGTCCACGATCAAGGGGAAGCTTCACTGGGGTGCGTGATGCTGGGCAAGGTCGCCTGTCTCCTGATCGCCTCGGGAATCGGTGGCCAGCCGCCGGGGCGGGGAGGTCAAGACTGTGACGGTGCCTGTCGCGAAGGCCCCTAACGGGACACGTCCCCTGCCCGGCGGCAGCAGGTACCACTCCGAGCAGGCGGCCGACAGATCAACACCAAGGCACAAGGCCAGTCACGTTGCGGGTCAGGCCACCGCCCGAAGCGGCACCCCACCATCCTCACAGTCACGTTGTCGGGGGCGTGATCGTTTAAGGACAGGGGAAGGTAGGCAGCGGCGGTTGCTCAGGCCGTGGCAGGTCGACTCCGTTGCTGAATTGCCTGCGGCGGTCTGGGGCTGTCCGGCATGATCGTTGGTGCGGTCGTTCTGTCTGTCCCGGCCGCAGGGGGTCGGTGCGGTGTCCATGCGGCCTGGAGGTCTGCCGCCCATTCCGGAACAGACGGTGCGTACGGCCCGTGCCGCCTTTCCCAGGGGCTACTAGCTGCTGTGGAGTCCATCAGTGAATCTCGGCCTTCGTCAGGTTCTCTTGATCGTTGGGGTTGCTGGTGTCGGGTTGTCAGCGGGGGCAGGTACGGTTCTTGGGGTGATCACGACGCATGCCTACCGGTTTGCGCTGGACCCGACGCCGCGTCAGGCCGGTGCGATGTTCCGGCATGCCGGTGCGGCTCGTGTCGCCTACAACTGGGGTCTGGCCGTGGTGAAGGCGAACTTGTCCCAGCGTGAGGCGGAACGCTCCTACGGCATTGCCGAGGCGGAGTTGACGCCTACGGTGTCGTGGTCGATGTACTGGCTGCGCAAGGCGTGGAATCAGGCAAAGGACGCCGTTGCCCCCTGGTGGGCGGCGTGCTCGAAGGAGGCGTACGCCACCGGTCTTGACCGGCTCGCGTCTGCGTTGAAGAACTGGGCCGATTCCAAGCGGGGCAGGCGCAGGGGCCCGCGGATGGGTTTCCCGCGCTTCAAGCCGAAGCGGAAGGCCACGCCTTCGGTCAGGTTCACCACGGGTGTGATCCGGCTGGACGGGCGTATGCATGTGGTGCTGCCCGTGCTGGGGCGGATCAGGACACACGAGTCCACATGCAAGCTCGGCCGCCTCATCGAGGCGGGGAGCGCGCGGATCAAGTCCGCGACCGTCGGGCAGGAGGCCGAACGCTGGTTCGTCTCCTTCATCGTGGAAGTCCAGCGCGCGGAGCGTACGCCCACCCGGCCGGATGCGGTGATCGGCGTCGATCTCGGGGTGAAGACCCTCGCGGTGTTCTCCGACGGGCGCCCGGCCACCGAGAACCCGAAGCACCTGGCCGAAGCACAGCGGAAGCTGGGCCGCCTGTCCCGTACGGTCTCCCGCCGCCAAGGGCCCGACCGGCGCACCGGACAGCAGCCCTCGAACCGGTGGAAGCGCGCCGACGCCCAGCGCAACCGCGTGCACCACCGCGTCACCGCGCTGCGCCGGGACGGCATACACAAGCTCACCACCTCCCTGGCCGGGGAGTACGGCACCGTGGTGGTGGAAGACCTCAACGTCGCCGGCATGGTGAAGAACCGGAAGCCGGCCCGCTCGATCGCGGATACCGGGTTCGGTGAGATCCGCCGGCAACTCGCCTACAAGACCGCCTGGAACAGCGGACGGCTCGAAGTCGCCGGCCGCTGGTTCCCCAGCTCGAAAACGTGCAGTGCCTGCGGCAACGTGAAACCCAAGCTGCCGCTGCGGGTACGCACCTACATCTGCGAAGACTGCGGATTGGTCCTGGACCGGGATGAGAATGCCGCACTCAACCTCGCCGCACTCGTGAAGCGGCACGTCGCCGGGAGTGGCCCGGAGACAGTAAACGGACGTGGAGCCGACCGTAAGACCCCGCCTGGCGGGGCAGGTGGCCATGAAGCGTCTACCCCGCACCGGGCGACCCCTGCCCGGGTAAGACGGGGACCTTCGTCCAGCAATGGGCGAATCACTGCGATTCACTGAGAATCCAGCGAACGGAAGCCTTCCTATGCGGGTCCGCGACCACCTGGCCGAGGTCTTCGATGACGCGTTGTTTGCCGGGGCGTTTCCCGGCCGTGGTGCTCCTGCCCGGGCCCCGGCCCTGCTCGCTTTGGTGACGGTGCTGCAGTTCACCGAGAATCTCACCGGCCGACAGGCCGCGGAGGCGGCGCGGGACCGGCTGTCCTGGAAGTACGCCTTGGGCGCGGAACTGTCCGATACCGGCTTCGACTTCTGCGCGTTGTCGAGGTTCCGTGCCCGGCTGGCCGGTGACGGGACGGAACGGGTGCTCTTCGACCGGCTGCTGGAGCACTGCCGCGAGGCCGGGCTGGTCAAGGCCGGTGGCAAGCAGCGCACCGACTCCACCCATGTGATCAGCGCGGTCCGTGACCTGAACCGCACCGAGCCGGCCGGGGAGAGCGTACGGGCGGCGCTGGAGGCTCTGGCGGTGGCGGCACCGTCCTGGCCGGCCGGGGTGATCGACGTCGCCGAGTTCGCCGGACGCTACGGGCCGCGCGTCGATGGGTGGACGATGCCGTCGTCGAAGACCAAGCGGGAGCGACTCGCCCAGGTCTTCGGCCAGGACGCGCTGGCCTTGTGCCGGGCCGCCTGGTCCCCCGCCGGTCGTACGGACGCAGCTTGCACGCGCGGTCGCCGTCACACGCGGCGATCACCATCGTCACCAGCTCCAGGAGCTCTTCCTCGACGTCGCATGCGGCAGGATAGGAGAACACGGGGCATCTCCGCAGGTGAGGCTGATGTTTAGCGACTCGCCCAACCAGCGGGATGCCCCGTTTGTCACGCTAGCGTCAATACGACGTCACCGCTTCACCCGCAGGCCGTACACATGGAAAAGGCTCCTGGATTGAAACAGCCGGGCGAGTCCAGTCTCCTGCTCTGCGGCGTGACGTCAATCTTCCCGTTAGCCCAGGATCTTCGATTCGGGCTGGCGGATCCCGCCACGGAGTTGGCGACGGCCACTAAGGTTGAGCTTGGTGTAGACGTGACCGAGGTGATGTTCTACAGTTTTACTGCTGATGATTAGGTGTTTGGCGATTTCTTTATTGGTGAGGCCTTGGCCGGCAAGGTGAGCGATGTCACGTTCTCGGTCGGTCAGGCTAGTTAGGTCTTCGGCGTGACTCCGGGGAGTGACGATTCCACCGATTGCGGCAAGGTCGGCTTCGCATCGGTTCTGAAAAGGCGCGGCTGCCATCGACGCGTAGCGATCACGGGCGCGCATGAGCCAAGTGCGGGCACGTTTGGATAGTTCCTGCGTAGCCAGGAAGCGACCGTAAGCGTGTTCGAGAAAAGCCTGGTGGAGGACGTGCTTATCAGGGGTGCTCGGGAGTGCGAGCCCTGCTTCGTAAGCGGTCTGGGCGGCGACGGTGTCGCCACGAACTTCCGCCATTCGCCCGGACAGCCACGCCGCCGCCAGGCCCAGCGAGGGGTATGTGCGGGTCAAGGTCTGCAGTTCGGTAAGCGCCGTCGCCGCCTCGTCGTGGTGTTCAGTGTTCAGAAGGGCCTCGACCTGTAGCGGCTTCCACAGTACTTGGTCGCCGGTTAGAGGACCTGGGGGCGCTGTCAGCATGTGCTGGATCGCGCTGAGCATGGCCGGGTGGTCGGCGCGGGTTTGGGCGTCGACAGCCCGGCTCATGTAGACGAGGTGGGCATTGAAAGGCAGTGCGTACCGGTCAGCGGTCTGCAACAGGTTCTGCGTGCGGCGAGTCTCTCCTCGTCCTGAATACACCCATGACACATATGCGCAGACGTCTGTGTCTGAGGAATGGCGCTGCTCAGCCGTGAGTGCGGTGAGCGCGAGATCAGCATTGATGGCTGCGTCACCCCAAGACCCGCTCCAGTAATAGGTCAAGGCTAGGAACGTGTAGACGTATTCCTCCATTCCTTGACTGGCGCCGCTGTCGTTTAGCCGCCGCGCTTGCAAGAGATCCTCTCTTGCTGCTGCGGGCATGCCGCAAAGCATGTGCGCCATACCGCGGAATATCAACAACCACACGTCATGCGCGGTCACCTCCGGTGCCTTCGGTAGGCGGGTAAGGCGAATCAATTCTTCCAGTGCTGCCTGAGGCCCGTACTGGAACAGCTCCCCGAGAAAGAGATAGCACTTTGCCTTATTAGCCGAAGAGCGATCAAGGCCGCCTAGAGCCAGGACTGGACGGGCAAGCGCGATGATTTCTGCTCCGCTAGAGCCGTGCCAGTAGCGCACCGCTACCAACTGCGATCTGGCCAAAGCGTGGGCCCAGCGCTGCGAGGGATCGGTTTCAGAGCATTTCAGCGCATCGGTTAGGTCGGTTTCGGCCCGGTCAAGCGACCCGTTGATCAGTGCATAGCTTCCCGTCACGAGAGAACGAAGCGGGCTGGAGGTGCAGTTGTGGATACGAGGGAGGAGGGCCTGGACAGAGCGCACGCGCATGATCCAGAGCAAGCGTGCGGCAGCGGTGAGCAAGAGACGTTCGCGTTCGGTGCGCGTGGTGGCCACATCGGATGCCCACAAGAGGAGGGTGGCAGCGCGTTCCGTGGCGCTGTCAGCTAGGCACTCGTTGGCGGCCTGCTCCAATTGTCGAGCGAGTTGGGCGTCGAGGCCGTCGCCGGCAGCAACCCGATGGCGCCACGAAGCGGCTCTGTCGACTCGCTCGGCCGCGGCGGCGTGCAGATCACGACGCCTGGCCGGGGCCAAAGCCTCGATGATTGCCTCTCGTTGTAGGGCGTGGGCGACCATGACCAGGCAGATTGGTTCGTGCGGCCACCAATGCAGCAGATTCGCTGCAAGCGCTGGTTGCAGACTAGTCGCCGGGTCGGACACGCCCGCTATCTGCCCGACCAGGTTCAGTGGGACGCGGGTGCCCAACACGGCGGCGGCTTCGGTTAGGGCCCGGGCGTCGGCTGGCAGGGAGTTCAGTTGCCGGCGAACCGCAGCCGCCAGGGTGCCGGGCACCGGCAGGGAAAGGTTGCGATTACCGGGCAGCAGCTGATCAGATGGCACCTCAGCCAACAGGGCTTGCAGGTAGAGGGGGTTGCCGTCAGTGTGCTCCTGCAGGCGATGTGCCGACAGCTCGTCCACCTGCCGGCCGGTGGCAGCCTGGACCAGCTCCGCCACCGGCTCCGCCCTCAACCCGGTCAGGAGCACTGCACGGCCCCCATTCCGATCGGCGGCCAGCTTCCGAATGTCATCTCGGGCAGGGGGGCGAGTGGTCAATACGGTGAGTACGCGGTCGGCCTCCAGACGACGCAGCAAAAAGCCCAGCGCCTGCAGCGAAGCCAAGTCTGCCCAGTGCACATCCTCAACGATCACCGCGACCGGTGCCGCCTCCTGCAGATCATCCACCAGCCGGAGCAACTGCTCACCCACCTGCAGAGGCGACGTCCCCGCCAACGGCCCGCCGCCCCCCAAGAGAGCTTCCCGCTCCAGTTCCTTCCGCGGCACCCACCTGACAAGCTGGCCGACCACCCCGAACGCCCAGTCCGACTCATCCGCATCGCAAAAGGCCCGCAGCACGGTCATCCCCCGGGAATCCTCAGTCGCCAGCCATCGCTGCACCAGAGCTGTCTTTCCTACTCCCGCCACGCCTTCGACCAGCACCACCCCGGCACGCCGCGACTGAGCCCTCCGCGCGCACCCAGCCAACACAGCCAGCTCCGCTTCCCGGCCAACAAACGAGGAGCCTTCACCGGTCGTAGCCATCGTCCTCATTCCCTCTCAAAAGGGATGCATGCACAGCGTAACGCTGACCCCGGATCCCGCACGAAGTGCGCACGGGGCAACCTGCGACGTTCCGGCTGAACCACGGGACGCACCGGGCCCTCGCACGCCCCGACGCGCCATCAGCCGACCACACCCCCAACAACGTGACAACGCCCCCGGCTGGAGATCGGCATGCTGCTCGTCCAGGACGTACAACTGCTGCTGCTCGACGAGCCGGTCGCCGGCATGAGCCACGACGAACGCGAGGCCACCGGCGAACTGCTGCAGCGGGTGAGCGAGGACCACACGGTCGTCGTCATCGAACACGACATGGACTTCATGCGTTCCTTCGCCCGCAGCGTCAGCGTCCTGCACGCCGGCAAGGTCCTCAGCGAAGGCACCGTCGCCCAGGTCCAGGCCGACCCGAAGGTCCAGGAGGTCTACCTCGGCCGCGCCTCCGAGCCCGAGCCCGAACCCGAGCCCGCTCCCGTTTCTGTCGCCGAGGAGGCGTGACGCCCATGCTGGAGATCAACACTGTCCGGGCCGGCTACGACCGCACCACCGTCCTGCACGGCGTGACCGTCTCGGTCCCGAGGGACGGCGTCGCGGCCGTCCTCGGTCACAACGGCGCTGGCAAAAGCACTCTGCTGCGCGCCGCCATGGGCCTGCTCAAGCCGACCAGTGGGACCATCCGGCTGGACGGCGAGGACATCACCCGCCTTGCCCCGCACCAGCGGGTGGCCCGCGGCATGGCGTACGTCCCCCAGGGCCAGCAGTCCTTCCCGCACCTCACCACCGCCGAGAACCTCCAACTCGTCGCCGACGGCCGCCCCGACGGCAAGGAGGCCATCGCTGAAGCCCTGGACCTCTTCCCCGCCCTGCGGGAGTTGTCCGGCCGCCGCGCCGGCCTCCTCTCCGGCGGCCACTCCCAGCCTGCGCCCGACGGCCTGCTCCGGCCACCCGCCCCCTCTGGTGCATCGAGTGCTGCCTCCGGGTCGGGGATACCGGCGGCTTCGAGGAACACGACGAGATCATGATCGGATCGGAGTGGGCAAAACCGAGCGTCACTTCACGCCCGTCGCACTGATGAGTTACCCGCCGTCCTCCGGACGGCCTCGACGGTTCATGCACTACCACCGGCCAGCCGTCCATCGACCAGGATGCGGCACCTCGCGGTGCGCTGCAGAAGATGCCCCAGGTAGCAATACACCGTCCGTCATCGGTTTCGAGCAGAGTGTGCCGGGCCGCCGCGCTGACGCGTCCGGGACCATTGGAAGCGGGCTCTTCTGAAGTTGTCGGCGCCTCCCGTGTTGGGCGCGCCCGCGCTGGCTGGGATACCAGGACTCGAACCTGAACTAACGGAACCAGAAACCGTTGGGCTGCCAATTACCCCATATCCCATTTACCCCGAAGGCCACGGGAGCCAAGACCAATAAGACTGGTCAGGGCGTGCTTACCGCGCCTTGCGCAATACAGTATGGCCCCCAGCCCAATCTATGCGCTCTCTTTGTGATGCTCGATGATGTACCGGGCGTGTCGATCGGACTGGATAGTCGCTGACGATGGCCACGTAGCCCTGTCGGCTGGACTTTACCTAATTCCCCCAGGTCCCAGCCTCGCTCATGTCCAGCTGATCAAAGGCGCGCTGGCTCTCGGGGCCTTGTCGGGGCGCATTTGCATGGGTCGCGCTGGTGGCTGTTCGGGATGGCCGACGTCGGGCACCTGGCCGGCAACGCGGGCTGGCCGGTTGTCGGATCCGATCGGGGGGATTCCTCTGTCCTGGGCGGCTCGTCCGTTTGCGGTCGGGGCGATGCCGCTTTAGCTTCAGCGCGTCGGAATCGTTCCGAAAAGACCAACATCATCCCTTATGTTGGTCTTCCGTGGCGTCGAAGGAGCCTTCATGTCGGTGATGACCGGGACCCAGCCTCTGCAGCAGTTCGGGCAGCAGACGGGCGGGGCGCAGCAGCAGCTCGCGCAGGTCGTCCAGCAGTCCATCCAGCAGGCGTGTCAGCAGGCGGGTCAGCAGATCGCGCAGCGTATGCAGCAGACGCTGCAGCAGATCCAGCAGGTGCAGCAGCAGCTGCAGCAGCAGGGTCTGGAGCAGCAGGCGCACCCGTACCTGGCTGTCGCGCTGCACACGACGCTGATCCAGGGCGTGCGCAGTGCTGTGGAGCAGTCGGTTCAGCAGGCACTGCCGACCGCGATCCTGGCGCTGTTGCAGCACAGCCAGCAGGGTCAGCAGGGTCAGGGCCAGCAGCAGTGGGGCGGCGGCTTCGGCCAGCAGTCGTTCGGCCAGCAGCCCGGCTTCGGCCAGCAGGGTCAGCAGTCCGGCTTTGGTCAGATGGGTCAGCCTTTCGGCATCAGCTGAATTGCCGGCGGCGCGCGATGCGGTGTGGCCAGGAGTTGATCCTGGGCACACCGCATTACCGTTAAAAGCGGCGATCCGCCCGTCATCCGGATCAGAAGCACTTAAGACCGACACAGGCGTGGTGAAGGTAGACGTGATGGTGAAGGACAGGCCCGGAAACAAGCCCCGAAACAGCCGCCAGAGCGAATCCGAGGGAACGGGGGCCGCCGGTCAGGGCCCCGAGGAAAAAGAAGCGGCACCCCGCCGGAAAGGCACACCGTCACCGGTTGAGGTGCAGTCGCGTCGGCAGCGGTACATGGTGACTCCGCTGCCGCAGCATCTGCTTCCCCCGGGAGTGTCCGAGCTGAGCATGGACGCGGTGTGTGACCGGCTGGAGAGCATGCCCGATGTCACGGTGCGGCGGCGGCTGCAGCCGCCGGAGAAGCTGCAGTCGGCCGGAGTGCAGCCCTCCTGCCCTCAGATCGCGGTCGTCGAGGCAGCCGAGGCACAGCTGCCGGCGATGCGGACATTGCACGTGCACATCGAACCGGATCTGCCGCTGTCCGGCACCGGCACCGGCCCCGCCGCCATGCCGCCCTTGGGGATGCCGGTGCTGCGTGATCCGGGGCTGGTCGTGCCGCTGGAAAAGCCGGTGGAGATCATGTTGCGGGTGTGCGGCCCGGACGGCGAGCCACTGGCCGGCGCGGGCGTGTTCCTGATCGGCGCCACCTGGCCGGGCCAGGGCATCACCGCCGCCGACGGGACCGCCACGATCATGCTGGCCACGGAGACCGAACAGTCCATCCAGGCCCTCTACGTCCGCCCACGGACCGGTTACACCGACCGCTGGATCCACCGCCCCACCCTGTCGGCAACCGAGGAAAACCTCGTCACGCTCACCCCGCTGGCCCAGGTGTATCCGAAACTGGACGAACGCCCACAGTACGGGTGGGGTCAGCAGGCCATGCGGCTGGACCGGCTGCCCCCCACCTTCCGCGGCTTCGGCATCACGATCGCCGTCATCGGTACCGGGGTGAGCGTCGATCACCCCGACCTGAAGCAGCGGGTCCGCTCCGGCGCCGACCTCGTGCACGGCACCACTGAGGGCTGGGCGCACGATGCGGTCGGCACAGGTACCCACGTGGCCGGGATCATCGCCGGCGCCGACACCGGCAAGGGCATCCTCGGCATCGCCGTCGACGCCGAACTCGAGGCCTGCCAGGTCATGCCCGACGGCCACTTCAGCGACCTGATCGCCGCCCTCGACCACTGCATCGAGCGTGAAGTCGACATCGCCCACATCGCCGTGACCAGCCCCTACCCCTCGGCGCTGGTCTCCCGCAAACTCGCCGACGCGACCGCGGCGGGCATCGCCTGCATCGCCCCGGCAGGCGACAGTGGCGGGCCGGTCACTTTCCCCGCCTGCCTGCCCACCGTGTTCGCCGTGGGCGCCCTCGGAGCCCTGGGCACCTGCCCACCCGACACCTCCCACGCCAGCCACACCGGACCGCCGCTCACCCCAGAAGGCCTCTTCGCCGCCCCGTTCAGCAGCCACGGCCCCGGCATCGACGCGACCGCTCCCGGCGTGGCCGTCCTGTCCTGCGCCCCCGACGGCGGCTACACCACCCTCGACGGCACCCACGCGGCCTCGGCCCACCTCGCGGGACTTGCCGCCCTCGTCCTCGCCCACCACGAAAACTTCCACGGCCAACTGCTGCCCCGCGGACCCGGCCGGGTACAGCACCTGTTCGACATCATCGCCGCCAGCTGCCGCCCCCTCGCCGCCCCCAACACCGTGGAAGCCACCCGCACCGGACGCGGCCTACCCGACGCCCTCACCGCCCTCGGCCTGGCCCCCGGCATCCAACTCGCCCCCGCCCTCGCCCCCCTCACCACCATGACTGGATAGACCCCTACCCGCGGCAACCACACCCAGCGGCAGGCCAACCCGAAAAGAGAGCCGTCAACGCGTTCGACCAGAGCTGCAGCCCACAAGAGCGCCCCGGGCTGAACCCACATAGCGGACGGGACCTCCAAAAGGCTGCGGACATGTCAACGGACGATCATTCCGTTCAATGATCGATCAGCTGAACGGTTACGCTCGGCGATCTCGAAATGTTGATCAGAGCCGCTTTGCACTTCCGCCGTCCCCCTCCACCTCCGCCAGGTCACCACCTTTTTCCGGTGCGCGAGGGGGCGGCCAGACGATGGACTTCTCTGGCGGGTCTGCCGGATAGTGATACCGACCGGTGATTAGGCTGAGGGCGGTGAATCTGCCGTTGCTTTGCCGATGTGGCGGCGGAACGCTACGGCGGGGTTCCGGGCCACTGGCCGCTCTGGCACCCTACCGCTGCGCCGCCGCCTCGCGTTCTGGCCACGTAGTTGGCGAGGCGGCGGCGCCCGGTCTCGATAACCCAATTGTGGGCGCAAGCGAGGCCGGATTAATTTTCCCGTACTCGTGCCTCAAGCTAATTCTCTGCATCCGGGCTGTCCTTCTTCCCGAACTGCTGGTGCCGGTGCTGGAAGTCAATGCTCCGCCACGTCACGCCAGCCTCGATCTGCTGCAGGCTCAGGCCGGTCTCCTCGGCCAGGTCCTCGGGGCGGACGCCGTCCGGATGCTGTTGCATCGCCCGGGCGATCTTTCCTTGCCAGAGTTCGGCGTCCACGAACGGCCGATGTTTGTACTGCTCAGCCAGTTCAGCGAGGTGTTGACGCGAACAACCGACGATCAGCCGCTTGCCGTCAAACTCGAGGCCGACCGTGATCGACGATGAGTCCGGGAGCACAACGGACAGGACACCCTCTTGACCGACCCCACCCCTTCAGAGATGACAGTGCCCGAGCGGCGGCCTGCGAGAGCAGCTCATCCTCACGGCCTTCCAGGTGAACTCCGGTATCTCGTCGCAGAGTTCAAGATCACGAGGAATGCCGCTCTCACGATCACTCCAAACAGTGACGACGCGACCGGGCCCGAGGTTCAGGAACAGGTGGCTGGGAGTACTACGGGGCCGACGGTTCGAGACTGCGGGAGTACGGGCTGGCCCGGCGGGATCTGGGTCTGTAGCTGGATCGCGACGGACCCGATACAACACCGTCCGCGCGCCGGCCGGTAGCGGCGTCTACGGCACGGGACGTGATGCCTGTGGCCACACCGCGAGGTGAGCGCGGCCACGGATCCCTGTCTACTGCACCGTGGCCGCCCTCGTACTCTTAAGTTCAGCGGACGAACTTGGAGTACTCGTCAAAGTCGATCTTCTTATCCCCGTTTTCGTCGGCCATGTTCACGATCGCGGTGGCATTTTCGTCCGAGACCTTCCCGCTTGAGGTCTGAAGGGCCGCCTTGAATTCATCGGCAGTGATAAATCCGTCACCGTCGGTGTCGATCTTGTCGAACGCTGCGCGCTTGTCGTCACTCACAAGGTCTCCTCAAGCAGTATGTGTTGGTCGAGTACTAACGGCTTGCCGTCCATGGCAGTTACGCAGATGCGGCATTGGGGTCGCTTCCGTATGCGAGGCTCCTCAGCAGCCAGAATTCCGTAACGCGCCAATGGCCGTTCCGGCGTTTCCCCGAGGCCGTACCCAGGGGATGAAGTTGAGGTAGGGCGCGGTAGACGGCCTTGGGCGTTCGGCGTGGCCGGCGCCACGGCAGTGCTTGCGTGGCTGGCTCCAGTACAGCGCAGCGTTTTCCCTTCTCCGCGCCCGGGCGGGCAGGGTGATTACACAGCGCTACATGTGTTCGGGCCGGTGGCCTACAAGTTGACGCTGTCGAAGGTGATCAGCCGGGGATTGTGGCGCCGGATGCGGTCCGCGGAGCACGGCTCGCCGCGGTCCAGACAGGGCTGATGCGCGCCGCGTCTGAGGAGCGGTTCCGGCGGGTGCTGTCGTTCCACAGCAAAGGGTCAGTGAGGCGGTGCGCTCTGGCTACGGCAGAGGCGGGAGCAGGGGCGTGCGGACGCTGCGGTTCAGGAGGAGGCTGGGCTGAACGGATAAAATCGGGGACCTGGGTGGCGCCTTACGCCGCTGGGACATAGGGCAGCCCGTATGATGAGAGGCAAGCGAGGCCGGTGGGTCGCGAGTTCGAGTCTCGTGCCTTCCATTGGGAGGCTAGCTCAGTCGGTAGAGCAAGCTCGCCCTTCAAACGTGCCACAGCCGCTGCTGGATCCGAGATATCGCTGACCTGGGGCGATTTGGCGGTCAATGTGGGCTGTGCGGGCCGGGGCAGTTCGGGCGTGGTCGTCGCCCTGTAAGCATGATCCGGCTGCCGCCCTTCATCCTCGTCGACGACGTCCGGGCCGCGCCAGCCGCAGGCCCTCGCGCCCCTCTGGCAGCGAAATTGAGCTGGTAGCGGCCCCCGACAGCGGCCGTTGACAAGCGCCCACAGTCACCATGAGGAGAGCTCTTGACCGGCCGGAGTCGCTCGCGTGTGTCATGCACGGTCAGGCGAACCTCCGCGTGGGCCCCACTGCCGAGCAGGAAAGGGCTTGGCAGTGGGGCGCGTTGGTGCGTGTGCCCCTGTGAATAGGGGCTACGGACGTGGCCTGCGAATCCGGGTCGGCTGGGTCAGCCGCTCAGACCTTCGGCCGCTTTCTTGATGTCTTCAGCGAACGTACTGACCTCGGTGTAGACGCCGGGCTTGCCCGGGCGGGCGCAGCCCTCGCCCCAGCTGACGATGCCGACCTGGGTCCAGGTATCCGCCTCGTTCTTGCGGAACATGGGGCCGCCGGAATCGCCCTGGCAGGTGTCGACACCGCCGGTGTCCAGGAGGCCGGCGCAGAGCTCTTCGCCTGGCGTCAGCTGATCGCCGTACGCGTTCTGGCACGTGGCATCGTCGATGAACGGCACCTTGGCCTTGAGCAGGTAGCGCTGCTGGCTGCCGCCCTCCTTGTCCGCACCCCAGCCGGCTATGTCGAACTCGCCATTGTTGAGCTTGTCGTCCGCTGCGATCGGCAGGGTCGGCAGGTCGATCGGCTTCTCGAGCTTGATCAGTGCCCAGTCCTTGCCCTTGCCGTTGTATCCGGGGGCCTGGAGGACCTCGGCGGACTTCACGCTGACCGCGTTGGGATCCTCCAGGTCGACCACGTCGGCCGTGGCGGTGATGCCGGTGTTGGGGCCGCTGCTGTCGACACAGTGGGCGGCGGTCAGCACGATGTCCTTGGCGTACAGCGAGCCGCCGCAGCCCATGGACAGCCGCACCATGAAGGGGAACTCACCCTGGTCGGCCTTCGTACCGCCGACGACGGTCGCGCCCACCTCACCGCGTGGGGTCGGTTCGGACGCGGCGTGGGCCGCGCCGGGCTGGAGGCCGAAGGCCGCGAGGGCGACGACACCGGACGCGGTGGTGCGCTTGAGGTGCTTGAGGTAGTTCGTCAACAGACTTCCTCTCGTGGGGGGATACACATCCCGAACTCGCCCACAAGAATCGGCGCACCATGCCGAGAACGGCACGGCACAACACCGTGTGCGGCCGATGGCTGCGGCAGCAGGCAGTGGTGCGTCCGAACCCAGTGAGGGATGAGTTCGCAAAGCGCCTAGCGATTATGGGGAACAGCTGCGCAAGCATCAAGGGCATTGACAGCCCAACGACCTTTCTGGCCTGTGCTGTTGCGCATCACCACAACTGAGGATTGGCCGGTGGCCGAAGGGGTAAGCGGTCGCGCTCCCAGGGCGATTTCAAAGCAATGCCGCGAAGTCCACCCCCAGTACTACAGCGGTGATTCGCCGGGTGTCGGCCGGGGTGGCCCCGCAGTACGCCGGGATCACCGGGCAGATCGAGAACTGGCAGGTCAGTGGGGGTGGGTAACGAGACGAGGCCCCTGGTCGTTGCGGTGGTGTTCTCTACGCACCACGCTTCGCCCGAGGAGCCTCGCTTGGTCCCGTATCGTGCCACGGTCGACGTCCCGCATGAGTTGGTTGAGCACGTTTCCTGGCTCATCTACGCACGAAGGTGTGAACGCCGTACGAGGTGGCGGAAGCTGGGCTGCTTCAAGCAGGCCTTGCTCGCCCTGGTGCACCTGCGCAAGAACGAGACGATACCCGCGCCGGCGGCAGGCTTCGGTGTCTCGACAGCCACTGCGTGGCGCTACGTCGACGAGACCCTGGACGTCCTTGCGGCCTGGGCGCCGGGCCTGCAGGAAGCCCTGGTCGGGCTGGGCGAGGGCGACTTCGTCATCGTCGACGGCACCTTGATCGCCACCGACCGCGTCCACGCGGACGAGCCGTACTACTCCCAAAAGCACAAGCAGCACGGCATGAACGTCCAGGTGATCGCACGTCCCGACGGCACACCGCTCTGGTTCTCCCGGGCCACGCCAGGACGCACCCACGATCTGACCGCCGCCCGTGCTCACGGCATCATCCAAGCCTGCCTCACCCGGCAGATCCTGATCCTGGCGGACCGCGCCTACCAGGGCGCCGGCGCCACCGTCCGCACCACATACAAGAACCACCGCGAACAACCCGCGCGCTACCAGGAGTTCAACCGCGATCACGCCCGGCTGAGGGCGCAGGGCGAACGCGCCTTCGCACAGCTGAAGTCCTGGCGACTGCTCCGGCGGGCCAGATGCTCCACCCGCCGCATCGGCACCATCGTCCAAGCCGTCCACACGCTGATGACCTGCAGCTATTCAGGATGAAAACGGCTCACTGACGCAAACACATCAGCCACGAATAACGCCAACTTCGCCCGAGCCCGGTTGACTTCATGTGTGCGTGTCGTTGCCGGTGGCCCAGTCGTTGACCCGATGCAACAGACCGGTATGCACGTGTGTGCGCCAGCGGCTCCACGTCCTGCTCTCCCGCCGGGCGCGGGCCCGCCTCCGCTCCGGTGAGCCGGCCGGTCGGGCGGCTCCGGGCAGCATGCACCGACATGCCCGGAGCCCACCCGGCTAATCAGGGCTCGGTGAGCTGTGGGGAGGCCACCCATCAGTGAATGCCCGGAGCCGTTCGCGTTGCCGTTCTTCCTCCGCAATGCGGTCGGCAAGGACGGCTTGGTCGATGTCGGGGCGACGGCGGCGAGGCGCTGAAGTTCGACCGGCTCCAGGGCCTCGACCTCCCACTGCACCGGCTGGGATGGGGTCGTGTCCCTTCTTGTGCAGCAACAGGCCCGGATGCGCATCCGCAAGAGAGTACGGATTGCACCTGAGGCTGACCTTAAAGTCATGGGCCAGGAACCGCTGAGCCGACAGCATTGCGGCTCCGGGGAGCGGTGGCCGTACCCAGAGCTCATGACAACGTCTGTGGACTTTGATCATGCAGCCGTGCATCCGCAGTTGCCCAACACCACACCAGGAAAGGGAACTATGGCATGGACACGGCAGCCGGTGGTGTGCCCGACTTCGAGGAGTACGTGCGGACCCATCAGACCGCCCTCCTGCGCCGCGCCTGCCGTCTCGTACCGAACCCCATCGACGCGCAAGACCTGCTGCAGAGCGCCCTGACCAGCACCTACCGCTATTGGGACGGCATAGTCGACAAACGATGCGCCGACGCGTATCTGAGCCAAGTCATGATCAATACCCGTACGAAGTGGTGGCGGTCCCGAAGACTGCAGGAAGTACCCACCGAGCAGCTGCCGGACGCAGGCGTCGACGACGGCACCGAGCAGTACGCAAACCGCGCCCTGCTGACAGACCTCCTTGCCGTACTCACGCCCAAGCAGCGCAGTGTCGTGGTGCTGCGGCACTGGGAGCAGATGAGCACGAAAGAGACAGCCGAAGCACTGGGCATATCGGTTGGCACAGTCAAAAGTACCCTGTGTCGCGCTCTGACCAGACTTCGGCAGGAGCATGAGAAGCACGCAGGTTCAGGCCGGCAAGGCGGGATTCCCGATGGCAGCCAGGACGCCGACCGATGACACGCATCGCTCTTCGTCCGCATCACGTAAGTAGGGTTGAGGTTCACCCCGAGATGCGGGGAAAGGTGACAGCAGGCCAGATGGGTCTCATGAGTGGCGATTCATAGGGGAAGAAGAAGCCGCGTCCTCGCCACTCGTTCGCGCCGGAGTTCAAGGCCGAGATCGTCGACCTTTGCCGGCGCGGTGACCGCTCGGTCGGTCAGGTCGCCAAGGACTTCGACCTGACCGGGACGGCGGTGCGGGACTGGGTCCGCCAGGCCGAGGTCGACGCGGGCGAACGCGGCGGCCTGACCAGCAGCGAGCGCGAGGAACTGGCCGTGCTGCGTCGCGAGAACCGCAGGCTGCGGGAGGACGTGGAGGTCCTCAAGCGTGCGACGGCTTTCTTCGCGACGGAGACCCGGGCACCAGAGGTGTTGGGTTCACAAAACCCGGAACATCACGAACGCGCTGCCGAAGTCTGCACAGCCCGGGGCGAAGAAGGCTCTGCAGGAGATCTACAACGCCGAGGACCGTGCGCACGCAGAGAAGGCGGTCACCGCGTTCGAGAGGGCGTATGGCGCGAAGTGGCCCAAGGCCGTCGCGAAGATCACCGACGATGCGGAGGAACTGCTGGCGTTCTACGGCTTTCCCGCCGAGCACTGGATCCATCTGAGGACCACGAACCCCATCGAGTCGACCTTCTCCACCGTGAAGCTTCGGACCAAGGTCACCCGCGGGGCCGGCAGCCCGGCAGCCGCCCTGGCGATGGTGTTCAAGCTGGTCGAGTCCGCCCAGGCCCGCTGGCGCGCGATTACCGGGGCCTCCCTCGTCGCCCTGGTCCGCTCCGGGGCCAAGTTTGAGAACGGCGTCCTGGTCGAGCGGTCCGAGGTGGCCGCATGAAGGACATGTTCGCTGCACTCGAAGCCCTGACCGACCGCGAACCGGACCGACGGGACGCCGCAGCGATGCTCGGCGATCTTCTACGCGGCACCGGCCTGGACACCGATACGGCCCGCCTGACCGTCAACGAGCCCGCAACCAGGGTCCGGGAATCCGCTCTGATCTGACCGGGCATGCCTGGCTTCGGTGCGCGGCCGCCGAAGTGATGCGGCACGCGCGCGACGGCCGGACCAGGCCTACGCGTGGTCCCGCACGATGATCTTTCCGGTGTTCTTGCCGTGCAGCATGCCCAGGAATGCGTCCACGATGTGCTCGAACCCGTCCACCACCGTCTGGTCCAGCGCTAGCCGGCCGCTCTGCAGATGGGGGACCGCGAACTCGTACAGCTCGTCCTGCAGCTCGCGGTAGTTGCTGACCAGGAAGCCCTCCATGCGGAGGCTCTTCTCCACGATGTCCGAGTAGTTGAAGTGCGGCGGGGGCGCGTCCGGGGTGTTGTAGCGGCTGATGGTGCCGATCCGGACGATGCGCCCGAACTCGCGCAGTGCGCCCACCGCGGCGGCCAGTTGTTCGCCGCCGACGTTGTCGACGAAGACGTCGATGCCGTCCGGTGCAGCCTTGGCGAGCAGTTCAGCGGCGAGGCCGTCATGGTAGTCGAACGCCGCGTCGTAGCCCACCTCCCGGGTCAGGTGGTCGACCTTGGCCGCCGAGCCCGCGCTGCCCACGAGTCGGCCGGCGCCCAGCAGCCGGGCGAACCGGCCAGTGGCCGTGCCGACGCCGCCGGCTGCGGCGGAGACGAAGAGGTCGTCGCCCTCGCGGAGCCGGGCGATGCGGGTGAGGCCCACGTAGGCGGTCAGTCCGGTGCCGCCGAGGACGCTCAGGTACGCCGTCAGGGGGACCCCGTCGAAGTGGGGGAGTTTGCGGATCTCCTCGGGTCGGACCACGGAGTGCGTGCGCCAGCCCTGCCGGTGGAACACGATCTCGCCCTCGGGCAGCTCCGGCGTCCGCGAGGCGACGACGCGCCCGAGGGTCCGGCCCTCGAGCGGTGTGTGGAGCGCGAAGCCGCCGGGCACGTCGTCCATCATCTCGCGGTGGTACGGGTCGACGGACCAGTAGAGATTCTCCACGAGCGCGGTGCCGACCGCAGGATCGGAAATCGCGGACTCGACGAAGGCGAAATCCTTGGTGGTGGGGAAACCGTGGGGGCGGGCGGTCTGCTGGACGGTGATCGCGTTCTCGGTCATGACGGGACCGTAGGACGGGAATGGAGCCCTCGGGCAGGCGGTTGGGCTCATGTGACGCCCCGTTCCATGAGTAGTTCTCATACCTCGAGGTGAGCGCCCTGTGGCCCGCACGACCGACACCGATCTCGCTCCGCACGAACTGCGCATCCTGGTGGCGGTTGCGGACGCCGGCGGCTTCTCGGCCGGGGCCGAGGCACTCGGCCTAACACAGTCCGCGGTCTCCCACTCGGTGCGCGGCAGCGAGCGCAAGATCGGCGCCGTTCTGTTCGAACGCGGCCGCAGCGGTGCGAGACCCACTCCGGCGGGGGAGAAGGCTGTGGCGCATGCGCGCCGTACCCTGCGGCTGCTGGACGTGCTCGTCGCCGAGGCGCGGCAAGCCGCCCGGTCCGAGGCGACGCAGGGGCCGGAGGGCCCGCTGCGGATCGCGGCCTTCCGCAGCACCGCGCTGCACCTGCTGCCGCCGGTCCTGCAGCGGCTGCGCGCGCGGTATCCCGGGATCGAGCCGCAGGTGCGGATCGTCCGCGAGCTCGGGCGCGGCACGGCGGGCGAGGTGGCCGACGGGCGGTCGGATCTCGCCATTGCCACCTTGGACGGAGCGCAGCTGCCGGCGGGACTGGTGGCGAGCGGACTCTTCGAAGAGAGCTATTCCCTGGTGCATCCGGCCGGACACCCGGCTCCGCGCTCGCTGCCGCTGGTCGACTGGGTCGAGAACTGCGGCTCGTACACCCGCGCCTGGTGGGGCGCGCAGGACTGGATCCCGAGGGCCACGATCGAGGCCGAGGACGACGGAGCAGTGCTCTCGCTCGTGAGCGGGGGGCACGGAATGGCGATTATGCCCGCGCTCTCCCTGGTCGGAGCAACGGACTCGATCGAGATCACCGATCTCGGTCCGGAGCGCCCGACGCGCCGTGTCGGCTATGTGACCACCCCAGAGCTCGCCGGCTCCGCCGTCGTGCGCGCTCTGGTGCGGGAGCTGCGGGCCGCCGGCTCCGCCATCTGACGGGCAGCGGGCAGCCAGGTCAAGGCACTGCTGTCAGATCTGAACGCGGTCAGCGAGGCGTTCAACCACCACAGCCTGCCCCTTGACCTCGTCAAACCGCTGGCGGCTGCCATGCCGTCGATGGAACCCGAACTTCTCAGGCACGCGATCTGGATCCTCGGGGCCACGCACGACCCCAAGGCCCTCCCGGCGATCGAGCCCTCCTCAACCACCCCCGACCAGGTCGCGCGCGAGAAAGCACGCCTCGCCGCAGCCGAGATCACCGCATCAAACCCAGAAGACACCATCCACAAGTCTTGACGATTACTCCTTCACCACCCAAGGGATCACACTGTCTGGGACCTCATTCCGCAGGTCGACATCGCCCAGTTCTGCGTGGACTGGGACCGCTACCGCCCCTTGCGCGAGCCCGACCTCGCTATCGGGTGGTCCGCTCCGCTCGGTGTCCTCGAAACCATGGCGATGGAAATGGGTGAAACGGAACCTGGCGGGCAGTTGCAGACCACTTCACCGCAGCGTCTCGCACTGAGTAGCTGACCCGAAGGCTCATCCGTTTACCCAACACTCCCCACCGCGTTGCCCTGCTCCGTCAGCCCGCAGCCGCCCACTCCAACCCCAGTGCGGCGAGCGCGGCGAGCTTGTCAGGGGCGCTCTGCGCCTCGCACAGCGCCGATCTCCATCTGCCGCGCCCCCTGGCTGCATTGGGGTGGAGATCGGCGCTCACAACGCCACACAGGCGATCATGGGGGCCCTGTGATGCCGCGCCTGGTCTGTCCGCCCTCATGGGTGCCGCTGCAGCAGTCCGGAGAGTGGGCGCGCTCAGCCGGTCCGGAAGGCAGGAGCCGGTCTTGGGGCAGTGCACGGGCGTCCGTGAGCCGGTGTTCAGACGCGCCCGCGGTAGGCCGTGCGGAAGACCAACAATGCCCAGAAGGCGGTGCCTTCATAGGCCGAGGAAGCGCCGTACGTGCTCATGCTGTCCAGCGTCCAGCCTTCCCGCTCAATGCCCTCGATCGCTGCGGACAGCAGGTGCTCGTGCGCCTGGTCCGAGGTTGCGGGGTGACTGACGGGCACGCTCACGGAGAACACTTTCGCCTGGGCGCTGCGTGCTTGAGCGGTGATCGTGTCCAGCCACTCACTTGCGCTCTCCACGATCACTGTCATGCTTCGCCCCGTTCTGAGCTGCTCCGTCATCCGTGCCGGCGTTCGCTGGTCCGCCGGGCGGGTGGTGCCTGTCGACTTTATCCACGGCATGCCCCGCACATGAGCCCCTCACCCCCGCGAGTCCCCAGTGACTGCCGCCTTGTGAGCAAGACCGTGCACCAATGTGAGTTAGAAAGTTAGCTTCAAAGTGATGTTCGGAGTGAATTTCACTGTGGTGTTCGGGTATGGTGAGGGCAGGAGGTTGCCATATGCCCACGGAAGAAGAGCTGATCGCACGGGCGGCGGAACTGCTGGCCCGCGGCCCTTTGCTGCCCCCGCCAGCCGAGCGGAAGCGGCTGCGCGAGGCCGCAGGCCTGACCCAGCAGGATGTGGCGCTTGCACTGGAAACGAAACGGGAGACCGTGAACGGCTGGGAGACCGGCCGCACGATGCCGCGGCCGCCGCGCCTCGCGGCCTACAGACACCTGTTGGACGGGTGGGCTGCGCAGTTCCCGGCTCCCACGGATATCGCCTCCACCACCTCCAGCGACACGGGTGCCGCGGCCGCGGTGCCGGAGACATTCACCCCAGCGCCGTCGCAGCGTCCGCGCGACGTGCCGGCGCCCTCTGAGCCCTCTGCACCTCCCGCGCTGACGGTCACGACCAAGAACACGTCGCGCAGGCCATCGACGACACGGCGCCCTGCCAAGGCAGCCGCGCCTGTGGTCGACCCCCCCTTCCCGAACGGCCCGTTGGCCGTGCTGGACGGGGACGGTACCGCGTACTGCCTCGGCGGTGTGCTGCTGGAGTGCCCGGCGACCACGGTCCCGGAGCTGGTGGAGTGGACGCTGCGAGAGTCCGGGCTCGGTGCGCCGAAGCTCAACCGCTTCGGCAAGGACGGCGACCCGCTGATCGTGCTCACGGCCGCGGCCGCGGTGAAGCTGGGGCTTCCGGAGCGCCTGGAGGGTCACGAGCAGCGCCGTTCCCTGCGCTTGCCTGAGGACCATCCGGTCGTGAAGCAGGTGGCGAAGGCGAAGTGGCAGTTGACGCAGCGCGGGTTCGGCCCGTGGGCGCGGATCTACCGCAAGGCGCAGGGGCGCGAGCGGCAGTGCGTGCAGCTGGCGATCCTGTCCTGGGACGCGCTCGATGAGCGGTCCTGGCCCGGCGTCGCGGAGATGGAGCCGGCCGATATCGCCCGCGTCCTCGGTGTGTACGCGACCCGGGTCATCACCCCGCGCGGCTCCACGGCCGTCTCGGGCCTGGAGCTGATGACCGCGCTGCGCCCGCCCACGAAGGCCGTGCAGGACCCGGGAAGCGGGACCTGGGTGTCCGGTTACAACCCGGGCTCGCTGGGCACGGAGCCGATGGACCCGGCTCCGCCGGAGGCCACCGCCGAACACCCCGTCGTCGTGAACAGTGGCTGGACCGGCGGGTTCCTCAATGAGGAGGCGTACCAGTGGGTGCGGTCGGTGGACTTGCTCAGCGATGAGGAGTGCACGCTGCCCTTCGCGGTCGGCCTGGACCTCAACACGGCGTTCCTCGCCGCCGCGGCCCGCCTGGTCGTCGGCCTGTCCGCCCCGGACCACTTCTACGCCCCGACGTTCAACCCGAAGATCCCCGGCTCCTGGCTGGTCGACCTCTCCCACATCGAGCTGGACCCTCGCCTTCCCAGCCCGTTCACGCCGGACGGCACCCGCCCGACCGGACCTGCCTGGTACCAGACGCACACCGTCGCTTACGCCCAGGAGCTCGGCTTCAACGTCCATCCGATCGAGGCGTATCTGCGCCGCGAGACCGGCGCGTACTTGGATCCGTGGCACGACCGGCTCAAGACGGCGTACGTCGACACCCTCGCCGACCTCGGCGTCACCAAGGACCTGGACGACCGCCAGTTCCTCGCCGCGATGGGCCAGCACAAGCAGGTTGACCCGGCGATGGCCGCCGTGCTCGCCGCCATCAAGGCGACAGTGAAGGGCGGGGTGGGCAAGCTGCGGGAGCGCCCGCAGGGCAAGTCGTACAAGGAGGGTGAGCGGTGGCCGGCTCTGGAGCGGCCGACCTGGCGCCCCGACATCCGCGCCGCCGTCATCAGCAAGGCGCGGGTGAACATGCACCGCAAGCTCAACAACATGGTGAAGATGACGGGCCTGTACCCGCTCGCCGTGCTGTCCGACTGCGTCGTCTATCCCTCGCCAGGTGGCAGCCCGTTGGGCTTCCTGCCGTACGCGGCGTCCGGCAAGCCGCAGCCCGGCGGGTTCCGTCTCGGGCCCACGCCGGGCCTGGCGAAGCTGGAGGGCTTCATGTCGATGCTGTGGGCGGTCGACCTGATGGAGCAGGGCCTCAACCCGGCCCGGCACATCAAGGGCGGCGACGCCGTCCTGGACGAAGGGGAGTAGACCATGGCGGGGGAGATCGACGAGGCGATCGAGCGTGCCGACCGGGAGAGCTTCACCCGGGAGCCGCCCAAGACCCTCAAGGGTCAGATCGGTTACCTGATCCGGCAGTTGGGCAGTGCGAAGGCCGTTGCGCAGGAGATCGGTGTCACCGCCGATTCCGTCAACAGGTACCGCAGGGGGGCCCGCAAGCACGCCCGTGCCGACGTCGCCGCGAAGATCGACGACGCGGTACGGCAGCGGTGGCAACCGCAGGTGCGCAAGCGCCGGCAGCGTCTGGCCGCTGCCACGGGCGGGATCACGGTCGAGACCCGGGCCCGGTTCGGATACACCGCGCCCATCGGCACGACCGACGACGGACGGTTTAGGCGACTCACCGTGCACCTCCCCCCGGCCTACGCACAGCGCCTGTTCGACGCCCGCGACGCCGGAACCGGCGACCAGGAGATGCGTGGGATCATCGCCGAAGGGTTCAACCTCGATCATTCAACGGGGTTGCTGACGGTCTGAGGTCGTGGCTTCACCCCGTTTGTTCCGCCAGTGGGCGCGTGGAGTCGTCGCGTGTCGCTGCGGCTGCGCCGGGTTCCACTGGCCCGGGACTGCGGGTCTTCCTCCTTCCTGGCTCGCGTCGGAATGCGTTCGTGCAGGTCAAGTGGTCTGTGGCAGGGCGGTGAGTCGATTCCAGGCGAGGACGAAGGCGTCCGTCCAGGGCCAACTCGGGTCGAGGCGGAGGTATCGGCGCCTTGCGTGGCGGGCCAGGCGGGCGGGCTGGTGATAGATCCGCAGCCGCATGGTCTGCGGCTCGGCCTCGGCAAGGTCGTCCTGGTCGTGCAGGGTCAGGAGCCTCAGCCAGGCATCCAGGTCCGCGGCCGTGTTGGCTGCCGCCATCCAACTGCGGTTGATGGTCCAGGACTTGGACGGAAGATTGTGTAGGCCGGTGGCCTTGCCGGTCCGGACGCGGTCCTCAACGACCGCGTGCTGCCGGTGCAGCGCGTCCAGCCACTGGATCTGGTGCGAGCCGGGGATGCGGGTCATCTTGCTGATGTCGGTCGCGACGACGGAGTACTTCCAGCCGGTCTTCTTCTCCAGGTCGGTGAGGTTCTTCAGGTGCCTTCGGGACGGTCTGACCCGGCGGACGATCAGCCGCAGTCCGTCGATCCAGCCTTCCCGCTCGTTCAGCCCGGTCAACTCCGCGACTTCGTACTCCTCGTGAGGACTGCCGTCCTGCTGCAGGGCCGGCTCCCAGGCCCGTTCCGGGAGGCGGGCGATCGCCGCCTCGTCCGCATCGGTGATGGTCCAGCCGGTAGTGAAACGGACCCGGCGACGGCGGGTGGTCAAATCCCGCAGATACTCGTGCAGTTTGTGGGTGGCCCCGGCGCCGTCCACCCTGACCAGGAGTTTCGCGCTCGAGGAGCCTGGAATCTGGCGGAGGGCCTCGTCCAGCACGGCAATGTGGTCCTCGGCCGTGTTCGAGCCGGCGTTCCCGCTTCTCAGCATCATGGCCAGGCACTCGCCGGTGTTCGCGCACCAGACAGCCAGTGGATGGAAGCCGTATGTCTTTTTGAACGTGGCGCCCGCCCCGTCCTTCTTCGACGCGGACGTGATAATCGTGGCATCGACGTCGACGATCACCCACTTGTCCAGGCGCTTGCCTGCCACGCTCATCCAGGGAAAACCGTTCGGCCGCAGCGTCAGCAAGGTCCAGACGACGCGTCTCGCCCGGGCCCTCGCCCGGGACAGGGCGGCGAACATGTCCTCGTCGAAGGCCGCGAGCATCCGGTGCATCGTCGAGTCCGACACCACCGGCCCGAACACCCGCCGCTGGTGCAACGAGAGCTGCTCGGCCTCGAGAACGCTCCGGGCACCCAGCGCGATCGATATCGCCAGCTGCACGAAGACCACCGCCCGGTCCCGCCAACCGCTCCCGCCCGCGGGAAACACCCTGGTCAGCGCGATGACCAGCCCCGTCCGGTCGGCGAGCCGGCGCAGCAGCACCGCTCCCGCATGCCCGACCATGCCCTTCCCGCCAGCCCCCACGGACAGCCCGCGGTCCCACGCTGTACCCTCGATCACCAGAAAGGTGTCCTGACATCTGCACCGGATATGACCTAGACACTCACATCCTTGCAGGTCACGGGCACCTTTCTTCTATCGGGCCGCCAGGTCACCCAACTCCGCTGAAGAACGGAGGTCAAGGACGTCTATTTCCAGGACGGCGGCGCACGCGCCATGGGGCTGTCGGACGTGGCCATCAACGACATTGACTACCTGGATCTCGACTACTAATCCGAAGCCCCTTTGTGGCGAGTATCAACATCGCTCTCACCGACACGAACATGCCGATGTCTTGTTCGAGGAGGACACGAAAATGCCTGAGGGATTAACGGACCGGCACTGGAAGCGGATCCTGCTCCGGCATCCTTTCCGGCAGCAGCTGTGGCTGTACTACCCGGCCGCCCATGAGGCCGACTTCCAGGTCCTGAGCGTGTGCGACCGGACGGGCTGGGACGCAGCCGTCCTGTCCTGGCACACCTGCACCCCGTGCTGGCGCGGCCACATCGCGAAGATCTCCATTGCAGAGCACTGGCAGCGCCAAGGCCTGGGCCGGCGCCTGGTGCTGCGCGCCCTGCGGGGCGCGGAGGACTTCCACTGGACGACGACCAGCCAGTCGCCCGAGGCCCAGCAGTTCTTCCCAATCCTCGCCCGCGAGACCGGCGCTGCTTTCACTCAGCGCCAGCCCGTCTGCGCCCACATGAAGGCCGCCGACTACGGCCACCCGGAACCGCGGTTCGAGCGCCACTGACCCCGCAGGCCGGCCCCTTCGGGCCTCAGGTCATCTTTCGTCCGGCCGGGGCGTCCAGGGCTCGGCGGGCGGTACCGTGAATTCCAACAGCGAAGCAGGAGTCGCGCGATGAGCGAGCACACCGAACACGACCAGGGGCAGTCGGCCCCGGGCCGCGAGCCGCTGACCCCCGAGGGCGCGCAGGCGCTGCGCGCGTATGCCGCGAGGAGCTGCGCGAGGCAAAGCTCGCCCAGCTGCACGCCCAGCGGGGCCGCGTCGCCTGATGGGCAAGCACGCCCGCGGCCGTGCACGGATCTTGTTCTCCGACGCCGCCGCCAAGCAGATCGAAGCCATCACCGACGAAGCAGAGATCCACGCCCTGGACCGCGCCCTGACGGCACTGTCTGTCGCCCCGGACCTCGGCAGTCCGATCCCCGGCTCCCAGCCCGAGTTGCGCGAGTACACCGTGGTCCCGCACACGGTGCCCGTGGACGGGCGCAAGTTGCACGTGGGCTGGTTCACCGAACAGGACCCCGACAAGCTCATCCTGCTCTCCTACACCGTCGGGCGCTGGGACCTCCTCGTCATCCCGCCCGAGACTGCACCCGCAGCTGCGGCCCGCCTGATGGTCGCCGCGGCGATCCCGGGCAGCGTCCTCACCGCAGGCGTCCTGATGACCAACGAAGCCGTCATCGGGTGCCGCATCCGTGACGCCCTGCGCCGGGAAGCCATCTGGGAGGGCGAAGGCGGAGCCTGTATGTCCCCCTTCGGAAGCCCGATCGGACGAAGCGCCCTCCCGCTGCCCGAAAACGGCTGGAAGTGAGCTCCATGGAGACCCTCGTCATCATCGCGCGCTCGCACCACTGCTCGGCCAGTAGCCGTCGTACGGAGCGGTATTGACTGCCGAAGCTGACTCTTGCCAAGGCACCGCCCAGGGGCTCTGGTTTAGAACGGCGAAGCGAGCGGGCGGAGTAGAATAGGGGCAGGGCACGAGAAGTAAGAAGACCGCGAGATTTCTCGGTCGTTGCCAGACCGCACCGGCGCTCGTCCGGATCCACCCGCCCTTCGGATGCAAAGTCGCCGGTGGCCAGAGACATGCACAAGGCGCGAAGCGAAAACGTGAAGGCACAGGTGGAGATCGACCGGCATCCTTACCAGAGAGTATCGCCGGAACGGAAAAACCTGATGACCCCTTCCATAATCCCCCTCAATTACAGTGCTACGCATTCCCGCAGGTGCACGTGCCGCACATACGCCATCCCGCGCTGTCGAAAGAAGAAGTTCGTAAGGCGCCTAGATGCCGACCTGCGGTCGAAACAGCACGGTGCCCGGGTTTGGGATTTCACGCAAAACGAGTGGATCTACGATCTGGAGCCTGTCTATGATTACGGCCGCTCCTTCATAAATGACGCGGCCACGGTCGCCACCTTCATATGTGCTTCCTGTCTGGAAAATGAGCGAGAGGAGTTCCTGAAGGAGCACCCGGAGTAAGCGGCGAAGCGGCGTTTGGACGAGTCGGAAAAAAAGCCTACAGCGACAGATCGACCAGACGGGCGCGCAAGGCCAAAGCTATCGCAGTAAGCGCAACTTGGGCTAAACCCGCCCCGTGAAAAGCCGCCGCTCCCGCCAGCACTCATCCCACACGGGCGACAGCCGGCGCCAGACACGACCAGGGATCTTCCCGGTGCCACACGCGGCGTGTACCTGCCCGCGCAGGCCGTTCCAGGGAATACCGCCCGGCGGGATATCGAAGCTGCGCACAATAGCGGCAACGGCCTCGATCTGGTGGTCACGCAGTCGCGAAGGCCCCCCTGACTTGTTGAATCGAGCCCAGGCGCTCGGTCTGCAGCCGTAGCGACCGGGAGATGCGTGGGATCATCGCCGATGGTTTTAAGGACGTGTATTTCCAGGACGGCGGACGTGCCATGGGGCTGTCGGATGGTGTGCCCACTGGCCCGGGCGGGCTGGCACGATGCGTGTATGACGTTGCCGACTCCCTGCCCTGCTGATCTGATCCCGGAGGCCACCGGTCTGGGCGCCTATACCGCGGTCTATCAGCAGGCCAAGCGGCAGCGTGCGGTGCTCGTTGCTGTGGAGCGTCAGGCCCAGCTGTGGACGGTGACGGTCGACACGCTCACCGCGGGCCCGGCGTATGCCGTTGCCGACACGGTGATCGAGGCTCTTCGTGCCGCCGTCGCCCACCTGGTGCGCTCCCGCGAGATCCGTCCGGACTCGCACGCGAGCCCTGTCTACATGGAGCTGTACGACATCGGCACCGAATCCCGGGCTCGTGAACTTGCGGCGGCGCTGCATGCCGCCCTGTATGGAGACCTCACACTACTGAGCCGCGCGGTGCCAGAAGTCTCCTGACCCAGGCTTCTGACATACCGCGAGGCTGCGCTACCTGCGCAGACGCGGTATCAAAGCGACTGTGGATGGTGTTCGCTGCCTTCGCACGATGGCCGTTCGATACCCCGGCGAAGCCCCGGCCCGGTCACGTCGGCAAGACGATCGACACTGCCGCAGCGATAATTGTGAGGGCAGCCAGCGCGACCATCGCCGTCCTCGCTGCTGGAACCGGGCCCGCCTCGGCCTGACGATCGCTCAGGCTGCACGACACCTTCCACGGTGCGGGCGATCGGGTCTCCTGCACCACCGACGCTTGACGTGCCCTGGCGTCCGTTCCCACCAGTTACACGCCACCCGCGGGTGCCCCCTTCCCAGGCGGCGGATCGGGTATCAGGACCTGGGGTCGCGTGGCTTCCGAAGATCTCCATGCCGGCTCAACGACCCAACTCCGGCCGGGCAGTCGGCACGTCACCTATTCGCCGCACCGTTCGTGCACTGCGAGGGCCTGGCACTGACGGCTGGGAGGCCAGGCCCTCGGCGCGCCGGGGAGGCTCATGCACCATTGCATTGGACGGGCTGGCCGGCCTTCGGGCGCGCGGACGCACTTTCTCCCCGTCCCTCGGCTGGCGGACAGCACCGTTCAGCCGGTGGCAGGAGCTGCCGGCTCGAACACCCCGACAACCCCTGCCCGGAGCTGCCGTGGTGCGTAGGAATGTTGTCGCTGATCTCGTGGGGGTGCAGCCGGAACCTGTGCCCTGTGAACGTCGGTGGTGAGGTTCGCTGTGAGCGGTTGGCTGTTCACGCGTCGCCAGCATCCGATACTCGCAGCTGGGCGGCCTGGAAAGGGGGTGACCCCCGGCCGGGTGATGTTGGCGTCCATCGCCTTCTCACGGGTGAGAAATAGTGGCGGGCCTCAATCGTGCGGCCTCGATGCCCCTGAGAGCGGAGGCAGTATGGACGCGGAGCAGCGCATCGGGCTAGGGCCGGTGTACGTGGTCGGGACGCTCGGTTTCGACTTCGGGACGGAGGCCCGCAGGGAGGCATACAAGCGACAAATGGGTCCGGGTAAAAACCCGTACGACGTCATGGAAATGGTCGCCTTTCTCGAGGAGAGGCCCCACGAGGCGAGGGCGTTGCTCTGGACACTCAACCTCGATCTGACGCCGATCTACACCCTGCGGCCGGTTGACGGGCTCTACGAGGAGCTTGTCACGCTCCTGGCCCGGCAGGCCGTTGCCGCCACGGACGATCCGGAGGACCCTGGCCTGTTGGTTCAAGTGGTCGAAGGGGTATCGAGTTTCCTGCTGCCCTCGTCGGAGGAGGAGAACGCCGACCTCCGCCAGTTCACCGGCGTGGAGCGGATCGCGGTGGCCGGCACGAAAACAGGCGAGACAGAAAGGCTCTATAGCGGGCAAGTCGTGCCGGTTCTCAGAGCGCACGACTTGGTGGGCTGGGAGGTGCTGGCTCGCTCGCTGAAGATCGCGCAGGCCAACGAAAGGCAGGAATCTGGGAAAGATCTAGCGCCCGCCAAAAGAAGGGCGGTCGCCGCGTCGGTCAACGGCTTCCTCAGCCAGCTGGGAGTCGACCGCAATCTCGGGGACACCTCACCTGACCGCGCTCTCAACTACGGCATCACCTCGCTGTTGAGCGACGGCGTGCCGGAGCGCCTGTCTCGGGGAGAAGAATTGCGTGCCACGGTCGCGGTGGAGAAGAACACTGCGGAGAGCGATCGTGACCTGTGGAACGTTGCTCTTGAGGTAAGCGGGCAGACTCAGACGGATCTGCGTGCCTACCAGCGACTGGTCGACGTGGCGGTGAATCCGCCAGCCATCCGGTCCTAGCGTCACCACGGGGCGTGGCGTTCCACGTATCGCATCACCACCGCCCAGGCGAAGCCAGGGCCGAACGCCCTCTGACGAATCTATCCAGGGCTAGTCTGATAGACGCACCGGCAAGGGGGCCTCGACCTTCATGAACAGACGTCGGAGAGTGTCCGCGGTGCTGGTCGCGTTCGCTCTGACCGTGGCGGGGTGCAGCGCCGGCGCCGGCGAACCACCGACCCCCGGCGTGACCGCCGCCACCATCACCATCGGCAGTCACGCTGACTTGACCGGCGTGAGTTCCCCTGGACTTAAAGAGATCCCGCCTGCGGCCAAGGCCTACTTCGACTACGTCAACGATCACGGCGGGGTCTACGGACGCAAGATCATCTACGACTACCGGGACGACAACTACAGACCCGCCAACGCCCTCACGGTGGTGCGCCGGCTCGTCGAGCAGAACAAGGTCTTTGCCATCTTCAACGGTGCCGGCACCGGCCCCCACCAGGCCGTCGCCGGCTATCTCAACGCCCAGAAAGTCCCCGACCTCTTCCCGAGTACGGGCTGGTCCGGCTGGAACGACCCCGCCAAGCTCCCATATACCTTCGCCTGGGCGCTCTCCTACCGCGCCGAAGCCAAGATCCTCGCGACGTACGTCGAAAAGACGTTCCCCGGGAAGAAGATCGCCTACTTCTACCAGGGCACAGCCTCCGGCAAAGACTTTGTCGCGGGCCTGGACACGGTCATTCCAGCCTCCCAGGTCGTCGCGCGCGAGGCAGCCCAGCCCACCTACGACGGCATCAACGCCCAGGTAAGAGCCATCGCCCAAGCCAAGGCCGACGTGATCATCGGGGCCATCGTCCCGGCCTACTGGGCCCTGCTGCGTAGGGCCCAGGAGCAGATCGGCAACACTGCCCAGTTGGTCATCAACTCCAACGCCTCCGACCCCACGAATCTCTCCCGCTTGATGGGGCCCGCACTGATGCAGGGCATCATCACTGACGTCTACCTGCCGCAGGTCACCGACACCTCCAACAGCTGGGTGGCCCTGGCGAAGAGGATCCACGACCGCTACCTGCCGAACGCCCCCTTCGGCCAGAACTTCCTGTACGGCGTGGCCAACGCCTACTCCTTCGTGGAAGCTCTGCAGCGTGCCGGGAAGAACCTGACCCGCCAGTCACTTGTCACCGCATTGGAACAAGGCGGCCCCGTCCCCGGCTTCGGGCTGGTCCCCCTGGACTACAGCCGCACCTCGCACGCCGGCTACAGCGGCGCCCAGATCGGTGTCATCAAAGGAAACACCATCGCCCTCGAGGGCCGACCGATGACCACCGACGACGGCAACGGGCCCGTCGTCCCCTACACCGCACCACAGCCCCCAGCCCCCGCCGACGGAATCCCCGCACCCCCAGATGAATGAGTCGGGAGGATGCTGTCACGTTGTCGGGGCGTGATCGGCTGAGGGCGTGACGGGGCCGGGGCGGCCTGTGGTTCAGGCCATGGCGGCGGGCGCTGGGGCCGTTTCCGGCAGGCGGTGCTGGTGCTGCGCTGATTCCGTGAGCGGGGGTGTGTGCACTGCCTGGCCCGGGACGCGGGCATCTCGCAGGCCACCGGTTACCGGTACCTGCCTGAGGGTATCGATGTTCTCGCAGCTCAGGCCCCGGATCTTCACCGGGTTCTGGAGGAGTGCCGGGACCGGGGGATCAGTCACGTGATCCTGGACGGCACGCTCCTCACGACGGACCGCGTCGCGGGCACCCACCTGAACAGCGAAGGCCGGCAGGTGGACACCTGGTAACTCCGGCAAGCACAAAGCCTTCGGCGCGAACGTGCAGTTCCTGTCCGCTCCGGACGGCACGCCGCTTTGGGTCTCCGACGCCGAACCGGGCTCCACGCCCGACATCACCGCCGCCCGCATTCACGCGTTGCCTGCGTTGTGCGAGCCCTCAAACGGATCACCTTGAGCCCCTGCCGGATCGGCGACATCGCCCGAGCCGCACTCGCCCTCAACCAAGCCTGGAAAAAACCTTCGTTGAGGAAACCTCAACAGACTCACGTCAGCAGCTGCCGCGATTCTCACCCTCATGATCTACACGTGAAAAAGGCTCCTGGCGTGTGCGGCGGCACCAATTGGCAGTGCCATTCTGCCCACGGACGCACCCGAATGGGCACAGCGATGAGGAAGCGGCTGACTAGCATGAGATGAACATGCATTCCGCCTCGAGAGCAGACGCAGCATGGAAATCTTGGACGAAACGAGATGGCGCTTCTTGAATAACTGGGAGCAGTGGCGGGGAGCCGCGACAGAGGACGTCGATACGCTTGCGACATTCTTGAATGGCCCTGGCACGCCAAAGCCTGCCGATGTGCTCGATTGGCTTCGTCGGATCGCTGGGTCGCCGATCGTTGATGGCGTCCCGTCAGGAGGAGGTGTAGGGATCAAGGCACTGGAATCCGCAGGCCAGGGACGGTGGCTCGGCCCGACCGGGCGCCCAACTCGCCCTATCAGGAGGCTTCGTGGAAAGCCACCTCCACACAGATCCTCCTGGACCTCGAACCCGGAACGCCCAGCGCTTGATCCCCTCCACCACGTCGGGGACACGACCCGATCGTTCCCTTTGACCTGCGAAATCCCGCCGGGATGGAGTAAGTATTGAAGGGGTGCGGAGCGGGCTAGTAGGACTCCGTTATGTCTGCCTGTCGGTCCTGTTTGGGGGAACGCTGAAGGTGTGGATACACATGAAGTGAACCGGGCTCGGGCGAAGTTGGCGTTATTCGTGGCTGATGTGTTCGCCTCGGTGCCGCGCAAGGACCAGCGGGCCAAGAGCGACTGCTATCTGCGGGGACTGATGGTGGACGGTCGCCGCAAGTCCATCCAGGCCATGGCGCAGCGGCTGCCGGACGGCAACGAGCAGAATCTGCAGCAGTTCGTGAACCAGTCGACGTGGGATCCGCTGCCGGTGCGGCGGCGGATTGCGCAGCGGATGGTGCCGCTGGTCGGTCCGGACGCGTGGGCGGTCGATGACGTGTCGTTTCCCAAGGACGGGAAGATGTCGGTGGCGGTCGCCCACCAGTACTGCGGGGCGCTGGGCAAGCAGGCCAACTGCCAGGTCGCAGTGAGTGTGCACGCGGTCTCCGACACGGCGTCCTGTCCGCTGCAATGGCGCCTGTTCGTGCCTGAGGAGTGGGCGCACGATCCGGTTCGCCGGCGCAAGACCGGGATGCCCGACGAGATCGGGCACCGGGAGAAGTGGCGTCTGGCCCTGGACACCATCGATGAGCTGGCCGGATGGGGTCTGGTGCCTCCGGTTTTGGTGGCCGACGCCGGCTACGGACAGAACGCCGACTTCCGCGACGGCCTGGAACATCGCAGCATCGACTACGTGGTGGCGATCCGCTCGGATGTGACCGTCCACCCGCATGATGCGATGCCCATGGCCCCCACCTGGTCCGGCAACGGCCGCAAGCCGCAGCCCCGCTACCGCGACAGGCCGACTCCGGTGGCCGCGCTGGTGGCCGGCCACGGACGGCAGGCCTTCACCGAGGTGACCTGGCGGGAAGGATCCCGCGGACCGCTGCGCTCACACTTCCTGTCCCTGCAGGTGCGGCCCGCCGGGATCAAATCCAAACGCCTCGCCCAGGCCGCCGCCCTCGCCTCACACGGCCACTGGGACGGCGTCCTGCCTGAGGTCACACTGCTGGCCGAATGGCCCGACGGCGCCGAAGCACCCACCGGCTACTGGCTGTCCAACCTGCCCGCAGACACCCCAATCGCCGAACTGGTCCGCCTGGCGAAGATCCGCTGGCGCATCGAGCACGACTACCGGGAACTCAAGCACGGCCTCGGCCTGGACCACTTCGAGGGACGTTCCTGGAACGGCTGGCATCACCACGTCACCCTGGTCACCGCCGCCCACGCGTTCCTCACCGAACAGCGACTGGCCCCAAAAGCCGATACAGCCAACTCACCCTCTACCAGACCCTCGACGCCATCCAGGACCTGCTGAACTGCTGGACCGGCACCTGCACCACCTGCCACCGCCCCCTGCCCAGAACATCCACCACCAGCCAAAACCCCAGAGCCAGAGCAACCTAACGGAGTCCTACTAGGTGGCTGAGAGCCTGTCAGCATGCGTACGGCCAGGCGAGGCATCGGCAAGTACAGCGACCTGGACGGGACATACGAGTTCGAGGGACCAAGAAAATCTCGGAGCGGGTCTCGGTAAGCGCAGCAGCCGTGATTCATCCGGGAACGACAGACTAAATAAGTGTTCGCGTGGAGAAGACAACGCCGGGCCGACGCGCTCGGACGATTTCGATTCCACACCTAGTGAGTTCCTGTTGGACGATTTCGATCCCCTCAGCGGTACGGGAACTCAAGCGGAAGACGAATCGCAGGGCACTCGGATGGGATGATGCACTGGGTTTTGGCCAATGAGGACCTGAGTAGCGGCGACACCCATACCGCCGAGATGGCCGCCAAGAACCCCGAGCGATGGGCAAGGATAAAATGAGAAAGAAACTAGCGGGCGAAATGGCCCTGTTGCACGCCAACGGGATGAAGTGGGAGGCCATGCTTGACGTCTACGCCAACCGCCTGGCCGATGAAATCGCCGAGGCCTTCAATAAGGACCCCGACAATTTCGGGGTGGCCGCCTGTGACGCACTACTGAGGAGAGACGAATGACCGAGTTCACAGCAGAGGACCGCGTGCGGTACCAGGGCGACAAGGGGACGGTAGTGAAGTTCATCCCCGCCCAGGGCAGCTTCATGGCTGTCTGCGTCGTCGACTTCGACAAAGGGGTGCGGGGCACAGTGCGCGCCACGGACGTGAGGGTGGAGGAATCATGACCGACTGCGACTGCCAGTACAGAGACAGGTGCAACGCGGAGAGCGAGTGTATCGCCCGCGCCGTTGAGGAGCGCTGTATCGACAGGATGCGGCGGGCCATGCCGTCCGCCGTCGAGAAGAAGGCTTCGTACCTCAACGGATGGAAGGCTGCCATGGCTGCGGCTGAGCGCCGATGAAGCCCCCGCCGGTGGCGTGTTCCTTGAGGAGGTGCGCCTGCTGGCGGGCGTGGGGGTAGCGGTCACCCCTCACCAACCGGCTCGGGACGCCGTCCGGCAGGCGGGAGAGCAGTAGACCGCGGAGACCGGGCGGTCGACACCGACCGTCCACACCGCCCCACACTGCGGACACGAGGCCGTCACGCCGGCCTTCACCGCCTCGGTCCGAGCCCTCGCCCGCCGCATCCGCCGCCAGTGCCGCGAGCGGCAGGCGGACGAACAGAACACCGCCGTCGTCTTCGCCGTGGGCATCAGCGGACCACCGCACCCACGGCACAACCGCGGCGGTCGGCGAACCGAGCCCCCGCCGGGCACTCCTCCCCTCCTCGCCGGCCCTTGAGTACGCGCACAACGACGACACCCGTAGTCGGCCAAGCACCCGCCACGTAAACCCCGGCGAGACCCCGCCGGCCCCGGAGGGGAAGGGAGACGTCCGCTACTGCTGGGCGATGCCCGCGGGGTCGATGGAGAAGGGGAACGGCTCGTTGACGGTCGTGGTGGTGCCGGGCAGGGCGGTGGCCTGCTCGATGTATCGGCCCTGATCGAGACGCATCATGATCAGGCGGGGTGCCGGGACAAATTCGAGCCGCCAGAAGTAGGGGATTCCGGCGTGCGCATAGGCGAGTGGCTTGAGCGTCCGGTCTACCTGGGCGTTCCCGGGTGACACCAACTCGACGACCAGCTGTACGGCGTCGGCGCTGATGCTGGCGGTGTCCTCCGCGGTGGCGCCGGCGTCGGCCACAACGACGTCGGGCACAAACAGGCCGTCCACCGTGATCACGTTGACGGCCTCCAAGACCTCGACTGCGGCGCCTGCGGCTTGTACGGCCGCATCCAGGGCGAGGTGGAGCCTGAAGCTAGCCCGTTGGTGGCGGATGCCTGGGGCGGGCGTCATGAGGAGGGTTTCTCCGAGGAGCTCGTAGCGGGTGCGCCGGTCCTCGGGGAGGGCGAGAACCTGGTCCACGGTCCACGGGCCGATGTGATCGGCCATGGCTACGCTCATGGGTTCCCTCCTTCCTCGTGCGGACGTGCCTCCAGTGTGGACTGCGGGAGGCCTTCGTGTCTCCTCCCGTCGCTGCATGCCGACCGTGCAGCCTCGTCGTGGCGGTTTCCGGCTGCCCAGGGCACAAGGCGTGCGGATCGATCCGGCCGGGTACACCCGGTAGTAGGGACGGCCCGGCCCGCAGGCCTGCGGGCGTCCAGCCGGAAACGAGGTGGTTGCTGTGGCCTCCAAACGGATGCGGTGCCTGGGGCCCGGCTGCTCCAACACAGTGCCTGTGCCGGGTCCGGTCGGCGGACGGTGCCTCGCTCAACCCCCACCCGCCCCTGCCACGCCTCGATCGTCTCTGACTCCGGCCACACCCCCGGCGGCGAGCCTGGAGGCGATCCACTCCGGTAGCTGCGCCACCGGTAGATCATGCTCGACGACATACCGCACACCGCCGACGATCGAGCCGGGCCCGATGAGGTAGCCGCCGCTACGCAAGCCGGGCCCGCGCACGTTGATGCCGGGCGAGGAGGGCGCTGACGGTCTTGCCGCCGGGCGTGCGGCGGGTGACGGCGGTAGCGCGGGCGAGGCGGTTGACCATGGGCCAGCCGAAGCCTCCGGTGCCGCCGTTCAGGTCGGGGGTGCGCAGGCGCGGGGCCTGGGGGCTGGGGTCGTGGACGGCTACCTCGATGCTGTCCGGGTCCGCGGTCAGGTCGAGGGTGCAGGTGCCGCCGCCGTGGCGCAGGGCGTTGGTGACGAGCTCCGAGACGACCAGGACCACGGTGTCGGCGGCCTCCGCTGCGATCGGGCGCACGAGGCGGTCGAGGAAGCCCCGGGTGCTTTCGCGTGCGCCGGCGAGGGATGCCGTGGATCGGGCGGTTGCGATGTCGACGCTCATCGTGTTCATCAGATCAGGCTGGTCTCTGGATCGTCCCTGCCCGGTCCTGTCTGCGTGGTGCCTGTGCCCCGGGCTGCGGCTGTTAACCCCCGCAGATAGCCGCTTTGCGCCTGTCCCTTTTCGCTGTTCGAGGTCGATTACCTCATTGTCGAACGCGCGGAAATCTATGCCAGCTGGAGTAGACATGGGTCGGTGGTGTGGTTATGGTTTCTCTCGTAGCCGAGATCAACGAGGCCTGGCAGAGATGAACTGCCGGGCAGTAGTACCCGCAGGACACGTAGTTGCAGTGCGCAGGACGGTGCGGTGGTGGAGTTCCGGAGCCAGGGATGTCGCAGGCGGCGACGGGACTGACGACCGGACCGGGTGGCCCGCAGTGATCAGGGGGCCACCATGAGCAGTAACGCAGTGGCAGTCCAGTAAGTGCAGTTCGCAGTACCAGCAGTCAGTGAGCGGTACCTCGGTGAAGGCGTCGGCTGCGGACGCGCGCACCGGGAAGTTCGGCAGTGGGGTTCTAAGCCAGTGCAGACGCAGGACGGGCGACGGGGCTGGCTGCCGAAGAGTGGCGCTTACTCAGGTCACCAGCAGTTCGCATCACCAGTAGTACGCAGTCCCCGTTGGTAAGTAGTTCATCAAGAGGGAAGAACGGAGGAGCCGAGCGCCATCAGGATCGCCCGGGCGGAAGTCTTGAGCCCGGGTACCGCAGGACATCGATAGTGAGGTGGTCTCCGGTCAAGCAACCGCGATCCCCGTACACCCGACAGCTCCCAAGTCTGGTCGGCGGAAACAGAAAGCCGGCGCAGTACCAGGGCCGGTAGATGGTGTAACAGTTCTTTCGGGGCCCTGGTGCCATACGGCACCAGGGCCCCTCAGCGTGTTCCACAAAGAGGTGCAAATGACATCAGACGATTCGTTCGGCCGTCTCAATGACGACGACTACCCCGCCTACACCATGGGCCGGGCCGCCGAGTTGCTCGGCACCACCCCCGGCTTCCTCCGCGCCCTGGGCGAACACCGCCTGATCACCCCCCTGCGCTCCGAGGGCGGCCACCGCCGCTACTCCCGCTACCAGCTCCGCATCGCCGCCCGCGCCCGGGAAATCGTCGACCAGGGCACCCCCATCGAGGCCGCCTGCCGCATCGTCATCCTCGAAGACCAACTCGAAGAAGCCCAGCGCATCAACGCCGAACACCGCCGCGCGGCATCCCGGAACGCGGCCAACATCTGACCCGCAGTCCGGGGCGACGCGCCGGGCCGTATTCTTCCTCCGATTTCAGAATATGGACGCATGATCGCCGAAGATGCTCAGCCGCCGGCACACGGGCGGAAGTCCCAGCCCCGCTCCGGCACCACGCCCGACGCCCTGCGGCCTCCCGCGGTTGATGCGCCTGTTGGCACATCCGGCCGGCTGACTGCCGGGCAGAGCGCCGCCCTGGAAGGCGGGGTGGAGCGCGCGGCGACTGTGCTGAAGCCGAGGATGCGCGGCTGGCTGCACGTCGGCGTGTTCCCCCTCTCGCTGGTCGGCGGCATCGTCCTGATCGCTGCTTCGCGCTCGGCCGCGGCAGTGGCGGCCTGCTCGGTGTACGCGCTGTCGGCCTGCCTGCTGTTCGGTATCAGCGCGGTCTACCACCGCGGAACGTGGGGTCCGGGCGGGGAGGCGGTCTTGAGGCGGTTGGACCACGCGAACATCTTCCTGATCATCGCCGGCACGTACACCCCGTTGGCGGTACTGCTGCTGCCCGCGGGCCAGCAGCTGGTGCTGCTGGCCGTGGTGTGGGCAGGCGCCTTGGCCGGCATCGCCTTCCGCACGCTGTGGATCGGGGCTCCCCGGTGGCTGTACACCCCGTGCTACATCGTCCTGGGCTGGGTGGCCGTCTTCTACGTGCCCGACTTCGCGCGCACCGGCGGCACCGCAGTGGTCGTACTCGTTATTGCCGGTGGTCTGCTCTACACCGCGGGCGCCGTCGTGTACGGACTCAAGTGCCCTGACCCTTCACCGGCCTGGTTCGGCTTTCACGAGGTCTTCCACGCCCTCACCATCGCCGCCTTCACCGCGCACTACACAGCCATCGTCCTGGCAGTCACATGACTGCTTCGGCGCAAGCTCGGCCCCAACCCCTCCTCGCCTGCTCCGCCACGGGAACTGAGAGGTCTTCCCTTCTTGGACGCCTGCCAGCGGCGGAAGAACCGGTAGACCGCCTTCGTGCGCACCACCGACGCCACCGTGCCGGATGTGAAGGCCACGGCCGGTATCCAGCAGCGGCTCGCCGAACGCGGCCTCGCTCCGGGCGAGCACTACCTCGACTCCGGCTACCCCTCGGCCGACCTGGTCACCGCCGCCGCGAAGAACGGCATCGCCATGGTCACCCCGCTGCTGGCCAACCACTCCTCGCAGGCCAGGGCCGCCGAGGGGTTCGCCAAGAGCGCCTTCCGCATCGACTGGACGACCCGGACCGTCCGCTGCCCCGAAGGACACGCCAGCACCGGCCGGCATCCCGTCACCCAGCACGGACGCGACGCCATCGTCATCGAGTTCGCCAAGTCCGACTGCGGCAGCTGCCCGGTCAAGGACCGGTGCACCAGCGCCGTCCGCGGCAACCGCATGCTCACCCTGCGGCCCAAGGAGATCCACGAGACCACCGCCAAGGCCCGCACCGAGCAGGACACTCCGGCCCGGCGGACCAAGTACGCCCTGCGAGCCGGCATCGAGGGCACCGTCAACCAGGCCCTGGACGTCACCGGCATCCGCCGGGCCCGCTACCGCGGGCTGCCCAAGGTCCGCCTCCAGCACGCCTTCTCCGCGGCCGCGGTCAACGTGGTGCGGCTGGACGCCTACTGGAGCGACCACCCCCTCCGCCGGGTCCGCACCAGCCGCCTCGAACGCCTCGCCTACCAACTCACCGCATAGACCTCACCAATTGCGCAGCAGAGTCCCAGACGCGGAGCCTGGCGTATTCGCCAGTGGCAGTCACTTCGATTCGGGATGTCCGTGGCGTCGCAGGAGACGGACGAAGAAGTCAGTGAGCAATTCGGCAGCAGCGTCATCGCACAGCTCCTGGCCGCCGATGCGGTAGACCTCATAGCCCTGGAGCGTGAGCTCGCGGTCCTCCGCCACCATCGAGGCATAGCGCACAGGATCTGTCAGCCAGCCCGCGCCCGCCTGCTGCGCCACAGAGCGGCCGGCGGCGCGGGCGTAGTGCTGGATGCCATCGACCTCGATGACCGCGCGGGCCCGATGGTTCATCAGCAACAGGAAGTCCATCCGCTGGCGGGCAAGGCGGCTGGCCCCGCCCAACTCGCTGATGGTGTAGGGGTCGTAGTGGAGATAGACCTGGGGAATGAGCGCCGGAAGGTTGAAGCCGAGCTTGAGGTAGGTGTCGAACACCAGCAGCTCAGCACCGTTGTCGCCCAGCGAGCGCCGCAACCGTTCCCGTAGTGAGATCCGCGCCTGTGTCGGGTCGTCTGCGTGCTCGGGATGCTGGCGAACCCACCAGGTGACCAAGTCCTGCCAGCTCAGCCCACGGTCCTCGAGCGGCTGGTCGTACACCAGGCAATACTGTTCGTTCTTGACGATGCGGATGGTGTTGCTGATGGAGTCTGGCAGCACGATCTGCGGCTTAGGACCGTCGGCAGCGAAGATCAGGTTCTTCAGTTCCCCGGAGACGCCGTGCAGTCCCATCTGAGCCAGCAGCTGCTGCAGGTCGTCGTCGCCATACTCACCGACCACTCGACGGGCTATCGCCATCAGTTCGGGGAGGGGCTTGTCCTCCAGCCGGGTGTGAACATAGGACCTCTTGCTGTTGTACGGATCCTCGTCTGGCTGCTGCGGGGCGAGCCCCAGGTACTCGCACACCGCCGCAAGCCGGTTGGCTTTGACATGAGCCCACAGCGCCTCCGCGATGGCATCCCGAAGCTTGAAAACTGGCACTCCGGACGGCAAGTTCATCTCGCCATCATGGAGGCGTAGCACCCGGCGCGGCAGTAGCGCAGGTGAAGTCGTGCTTGCCCGGGCAGATCCCGGTGAGTACTGCCATGTCGCCCTCGCGCACCGCCCGGTCGTAGCGGTTGATGCTTTCGGCGCGTAAGCACGGCAGCGCGAACAGCTTCGGGCCTTCACGACGCAGCACCAACCAGCGCCCCGTCATGACCGCGACGGAACAGACGACCCATTGTCAGACCCCCTCCCTACCCTTGGCGCTGAGTCATCTGCGACGGGAGGGCAACGTGGCCCGCAACTCCATCAATCAGCGCGCGATCGAGAAGCACCTCAAGGAGATCGCCAAGGGCTAGAGCGCGCGGCCCGGCGAACGCCGATCCAGACGGAGCCGTCTGCCGACGGAGGCTTTGTGCCCGGCCGTGACACCGGCGAAGGCGCCCCGATCCTGGCCCGGCTCCTGCTGTGGCTGGATGAGCAGGCCCAGCAGAATCCCTCGCACTACGTCGACGTCACCCGGTTCGTCGAAGAACAGCAGCTGCACGGCGAGGACGCCTCCGTGCTCGCTTACGAGCTGGAGCAGCGCGATCTGATCCGCGGCGGGCGCGGCTTCGACGATGCCCCGGACGTTCACCTCACCGACGGGGGCCGGGCCGCGATCCACCGGCTGAAGAAGCTGCGGACAGACCGCGCCGCACGGCTCCGCTACACCATGGACGCCTTCCAGCGGTGGCTATTCGACACCGCTGGCAACCAGCAGCCCGTCGGCCCGGCGCTCTTCTTCACCGCGCCCGCCTCCTACTTCGCCGGATCCGCCCTCTCCGGCGACGACCTGTACGAAGCACTCGCCTACCTGGCAGAGCACAAGCTGATCGAACGCATCGACACCGACCCCGCCACGGTCACCATCACACCCCAGGGCGTCAGCTGCGGCCCTGGCAGGAGGAAGCGTGCAGGACCACATCAACCAGCCCAGCCCCGGCACCACATACAACAACTACCTGCCGAACGCCAAGGGCGTCATCATCGGCGAGCAGCAGCACTTCACCCAGAACAACACCGACGGCGTCGACCCGACACTGTTCGTCCAACTGGCCGGGTACGTCGGCCAGATCAGCCCCACGCTGGGCATGCCCGAGCCGGACCGTGCGGCGCTGGAGCGCGTCGCTCAGGACCTCCACGACGAAGCGACCTTGGAGAATCCCGAGCCGGGCCGCTTGCGGCAGTTCACCACCCAGCTCAAGGACAAGCTCCTGGAGGGCGGCGCCACCATGGCCGCCACGATGGGTGTCCAGATGGCCGAGCAGGCTCTCGGAGTGCTGGTGCAGTAGCGCCCACGCACAACGCCACGGGGCCCCGGGGGATCAGCCATGACGTCCCCGGGGCCCGGCTCGGGGGCGCATGGTCCAACGACGGTGCGACCCCCGCCGTCACGCGGTGGCCAGCTGTGGCTCCTCCAGCACCGGCGACCTTCCGGGCCAGCTCCGCGACGTGCGACGGCAGGTAGCTGTCCAAGGCCTCGACGCCCTCACCGATCGAGTCCCACGAGATCGACCAATGGCTCCTGGATCTGAGGGTTCAGACCGGCGTTCGCTGGGACAAGGCAGAGGTGATCCGCGAACTGCTGCGCATGGCACGTACGCCCGACGGCATCCTGCGCGATGCCCTGACCGCCCGGGCGAAGAGGGCCTGCACCTGACACAGCGCGAGGGGCCACGCCGACTCCGGCATGGCCCCTCGCGCTGTCTCCGACGGGTCGCTACCCCGCTGCCCACTCCAGCCCGAGGCCTGCCAGTGCCTGGAGCTTCTCGGCACTCAGCTTGGCGCGCCTGCTCTTGCTGTTACTCAGGAAGACTCCGAGCTTGATGAACGTCCCCGCCCCTCCGTCGACTCTCGTTCCCTAACGAACAGGCCGGGCGCAAGGCAACTAGGACGGACAGAGGGCCGATGGCTACTTTGCACCGTGGGTCAGGGATAGGAGTCCGGAGCCTAGACGATACGGGCATCCAACAAGTTCATCGACACTGGGGTGGACAAGTCGTGCCACTAGGCGATTTCAGTTTCTCGCGCTAGGTCCGGCGCCCTGACCTGCATCGATATCCCGCCGGATCCCCGAGAACCCCGCTCAACTGTGGAACGCAGGAGAATTCCGCTTGCGGAATTCGATTCTCCCGCTTGCGGGAGAATCTGGCGGAGCGCCAGCGGAGCCGCGCAAGAAGGCGCGGCCAGGCGCTCGGCCGTGGGCGGCAGCCGGCGGGAAGGCTCGTCCCACACGTGGCGCAGCCGGTTGAAGCGGTCCAGCGGATCATCCACCGTCATGCCGTACAGGGCGCGGATCTCGGTCGGGTAGCGCAGGCGTACGAACGCGTGGGCCGGCAAACTCCACGTACGGTTCGGCAAAGCGGCAGGCGCCTCCGGACCACGCCCGAGAGACCAGCTGACGGTCTGCGGCGACCATCTCGTCATAGCGCTGCCGAGTGACCTGACCGGGGTTCATGGGCATGGTGATCACCACCCCTTGCGGGGCCGGGTGCGGCGCTCAGGACCGCGAAGAGACCCACGGCCCCTTGCTCGCCTGGAGCGTCCACCTGCCGGGAGATCGTCAACAAGACTTGACGTCAACTCGGTCATACTCGGTCGGAGTTGGACAAGAGAAGCGTTCGCATCAGCGTCACTGTGACGCCGTCCCGGACGCTTCCTGTCGCTGCCGCCAGGCCCTCGTGCGGCACTTCGGCGAGCAGTAGAGCGTCCCAGCCGGATGCTCCACCCCCGGCGTCCATCGTGCCCCGCACGACGGACACTCGGCAGAGTCCCGGACGTCCCGCAGGGCCGCTACCCTCGCCCGCACCCGGCGGGCCTGATGCCACTGCCTGGAACGACACACCGCTGAACAGAACCGGACCCTCGGGCCGGCGTCCGGCCGAAGCCGTTCACCACAAGCCAGGCAGTACCGGGCAGGCACCCGGCCATCACCATCGGCCACACCACCAGGCTAGGCCTCGCGAGAGATCACTTCAGCGACTTCGGAAACGGGCACTCATCGCGCACCAACTCCAGGAGCGCGGCGTACTGCCGATGCCAGTCCGCCGGCCACTGCGGGTTCCAGTGCTCGTCGGCCTCCTTGAGTGCCGTCTCCCACTCCGGTTGGCGGTCCAGCGTGCCCGGCCGGCGTCTACTGATCTTTATCTCAGCGCTTGACGGTCACTCCAGCAATGCCAGTCCGGTCCCGGCAAGGAATCCACGCAGGAGATGCGGTGTTTTCTTGATCTTGCTGAGGGCTGCCTCGGCTGCCTCCGCCAGCTCAGGAATCGAACGGAATGCACGGTTCGCGAGGATATCTTTGACGATCTTCCACAGGAGCTCCACCGGGTTCAGCTCGGGGGCGTACGGCGGCAGCTGGACGATCCGCAGCCAGTGCTCCTGCCCCTTGGCCCACTCGCGCACCTCGGCGCTGGTGTGGCTGGAGTAGTTGTCCCATACGAGCGTGATAAGGCCGCCGAGGCGGGCGTGGAGCATGGTCAGCAGGAGCGGGAAGTGCTCCTTGGTATATCCCTCACGGCTCTTGTGCCACACGAGCAGCCTCGGCTCGAAGCCGGGCCGGTAGGCCACGAACGCCACCATGTTCTCCCGGTCCCCGCGCGCTCCGTTCAGCTTGATCACCGGGGTGACGCCCCGCCGCCCCCAGGTGCGGCGGACCACCCCGGCGAGCGCCGCCCCCGACTCGTCCTCGAAGACGATCCAGCGCCCCTCGGTCACGGCTTGGGCGGATGAGACACCGCCGGCCACGTCCTCGTGCGCCATGCGGCGATCGCCTCCTCATCACGCTGGAGGGCCTGCGTCTTCGGAACCTGCCACGACCAGCCCAGACGGTCCATGAGGTACCACACCCCCGGCACCGAGAACCGCACCCCGTACTTCTCCTCGATCACCCGTGCGATGCGCGACAGCGTCCAGCCCTGGCCCTCCCAGCCGTGCGCCGACGCCCCCAGCCGCAACCCACGCAGCAACTCCTGCTCCTGCTGCGCCGTCAGATGGAAGTGGGTTCGGTTCGGCCGCGCCACCAGCGCCTCACGACCGCCCTCCCGCCACGCCGCATGCCACTGCCCGACCGCCTGCCGCGACACCCCCAGCAACCGGACCACCTGCACCTGCCGCACACCCTGTTCGAACGGGTCGGCAGCCTGCATCCGCCGTGCCTCCCGCTCAACCGGCCCCCAACGCGCTGTATTCGAAGTCCCCATGCTGCCTTTATGCTCGACCTGACAGATCGTCAAGCACGACCATAAAGATCAGTACTAATTCACGCTCAATTTATGGCGAGCTCGAAAGCCGCCAAAGTTCCTCGGCGGGGAACGAGTTGCAATGACGCTGATGGACACCGCCGACGAGATTGCCCAGCGGCTGCGTGAGGCCGTCGGAGAGATCCTCGACGACTGCTGTACTCTTCCTATTTCTCTGTCCACAGGCCGATCATCATGCGGTGGATCGAGGGTCAGTCGGTCCACGAAAACTTCCGCCCCATTGCCTTCTCGTAGAGCCGGCGCAGCTCCGTGCGGACGCTTTCCCTGTCTTGCAGTCCTGCCGTCAGGAAGTTGATCCACCTGTTAGCTCTCTCTGCTGCTGCTGGTGGTCTCCCATACTCCCAATTCGTAAGGCTCTTTTCCGGTACGTCGATTCCAGCTTCGACCTCTGCTTGGACGAGTCCCCTCTCCTCGCGGAGCTGCTGCATCCGTTTCGAGAACGCCTTCTTTGCGTCTTCCCTGCCTTCTCTCCCGTCTTGGTATATTGCGTTATAGAGCGTTTGAAGCTCTTCTCGAATTTTTGGGTTGTCTGTCGCCGCCTGGATCCAGCGGTGTGCCGTGTCCGGATCGATGTAGATGCCGGACTCGCCTCTCGATATAACGCTGCTTCCGACACCCAACTCTTTTGCAAGCTCCTTCTGTGTCAGGTCTAGATCCTCGCGCAGTTTCCAAATTTTCCGGCTGAAAGCGTTTTCGCCAACGGCGCGTTGGCGTTGGCGTTTACCTTGGTTGCCTTTGGATCCAGTGAGGTTGGGGTCGGGTGTGGGTTGTTTCCGCTTGAGGGGCTTGGGTTGTCCGCTCGAGGGTGGTGGAGCCGGGTGGGGTGTGGGCTGGTTTCGGGGGTGGGCCTGCGGGTTTTGTGCTGGCGGGTGGGTCTGCGGGGCTGGCTGGGGGTAGTGCTGCTGCTGGGTCTGCGGGTCGGGGACCCAGGTGTATGCGGGTTGCTGGGGCTGGTCCTGCTGTTGGTCGGGGGTCCAGGTGTATGCGGGTGGCTGGGCCTGGGGCTGGTTTTGGGTTTGCTGTTGCTGGTTTGCGAGGGCCCACCGGCGGGTGGATTCCCAGGCGTAGGTGATTTGTGCGTCGAGGGTTATGGAAGCGTCGGCTCGCTGGCGGTGGTGGTATTGCCGCAGGTATGCGATCCGCCCGCCGGAAGACTCCCAGGCTGTGGTCCACCAGGCTGTGGGGTCGTCGTGGATGTCTTCGCTTGCCAGGAGTTGCGCCAGGCCGTTGGCGATGGTGTTCCATGTGGGTTGCTGGTCCATCTGGGCAAGCCAGTCGAGCCAGCGGATGAGGACGTCTTCGTCCATCTGTGACCAGGCGGGTGTGGCGGGGTGGGGGTGGGGGTGGAGGGATGGGGGTGCGGCGGATGCGGGTTGTGGGGCGGGATCGGGTGTCCAGACGTAGCCGGCCCCTTGGATCTGCTGTTGTGGGGCGGATACGGGTTCGGTTGCGGGGTGGGTGTCTGCCAGGACCTGCGCGAGCGCGTCGGCCCCGCCGTGGTGCAGGCGTGCCCGGTCGATGAACGCCTCCGCTACGCGCTCGTCAATCTCTTCGCCGTCGACGAAGAACGTCCACAGGCCTGCCTCATTGCGGGGGTATTCGCCCTGTGTGCAGGCGTTGAGGAAGTCGGTGAGCCATGCCGTGTCGTCGTCGGTCCATGCGTCGTGGGTGGGCTGGTTTTGCACGGAGGTGGTTGCACCGCTCTGCCCGCTGCCGGGTATGTCACCGGCGGCGGCCGGCTGGTAGACGGTGTTGTACCACGTGTAGTAGGCGCCGACGAGATCGTCCCAGGCATCCTCGGCCTCAGCGGCAGTAATGGGGCGGGTGCCGCACAGATTCGCCACGGTGGGAGAATTCCCGTACATCTGGCACAGCCACAGCTCATGATCGAGGTCGTCATCGTTGTAGTGGGCCTGGAGCTGGTGGCCAAGCCATTGGAGATCGGGGTTTTGAACGGTGGTGGACTGGAGGAGGATCGCCTGGAGGATGGTTTCCTCCTTGTTGCCGTCCTGCCCGGTACCACCGGCGCTGCCGGTGGCAGGAGGGGGGTAGTTCTCCATATCGTGTCTGTTCCGTTCTCCTGGCCCCGCCCCCCTTCTGTGTCCCGGGCTGGGGGAAGGGCGGGAGCGGAGGCGCTGTTCGGCCCTTTGCGGAGCAAGGGGCCGGTTGTCCTGCATCGCATTGTGCGGTCCGTGACCGTATCCGGCTCTGCCCTGGGGGGCAGGGGGCAGGGACGGCGGGCCCTCCCAGGAGGGTGCTGCTGTTGTCGGGGGCGTGATCGGCTGGGGGTGTGACCGGGGGCGGGGCGGCCTGTGGTTCAGGTCGTGGTGGGCAGGCTCGTGCCGGCCGGCGGTCGCCAGGTGCCGGTGGGGTCTGAAGTGGGGTGGGTTCCTGGTGAACGCGGACAGGGACCGTTGTGCGGATCCGGCGGACCGGAAGCCTTTCATCGCGGGTTCGCGCTGCCCGGGGTGCTGTCACACGGCAGCCCAGACCCTGCGCGACGCGCAGGAAACCGTCCACGCGGCCCGCCGGAACCTGACCGCGGCGATCGTCACCGCGTACCGGGCCGGGGAACCAGTCGCTCGCATCGCTGAACGCACCGGAAAGAGCGTCACCGAGATCCGGAATCTGCTGGCCGCCACCCAGACATCGCGCCGCGCATAGCAGAGCGCGGAGCCACCAGATTATGCACCGCAAGGGCGTTGTCACGTTGTTGGGGGTGTGGTCGGCTGATGGCGCGTCGGGGCGTGCGAGGGCCCGGTGCGTCCCGTGGTTCAGCCGGTGGCGGGCATGCCGATGCTGCCGGTGATGTGGTTCCAGATCGTGAAGCGGATCGTCATCTCGAGGCGGTACCGGCCGGCGGTCATGAGGTGGCGGTAGGGGCGGAAGTGGGGTGAGATCCCGGTGAACGCGGACAGGAGCGCTGCGCCGCGCCCGGGCTGCGGAATCCTTTCATCGCGCGTTCGCGCTGCCTGGTCGGCTGGTGGGAGTTCTCCGCCCGGTTGTTCAGCCCCTTGTGCGAGCGGTGCTCCACCGACGGCATCACCTCCCGGTGCGCGGCACCGTAGGACTTCAGCTTGTCGGTGATCATCACCCTGGGCACCTGCCCGGTCCTCTTCAGCAGCCGGCGGAAGAACCGCCTGGCCGCGGCCTTGTCGCGCCGGTTCTGCGCGAGGATGTCGAGAACGCTGCCGTCGGTGTCGACGGCCCGCCACAGGTACTTCTGCTTCCCACCGGTCTTGATGAAGACCTCGTCGAGATGCCATTTGTCACCGGGCTGCGGACGCCTGCGGCGCAGACCGGTGGCGTAGGCCTGGCCGAACTTCACACACCAGCGGCGGATCGTCTCGTGGGAGACGAGGACGCCGCGCTCCAGCATCAGCTCCTCGACCTCGCGGTAGCTGAGCGGGAAGCGGAAGTACAGCCACACGCAGTGCGAGATGACCTCCACCGGGTACCGGTGGTTCTTGTACGACGGCCCCGCATCCGACACCACCGGCTCCCTCCCCGGACACCAACCCGAAGATCATCCCACCCCGCCACCGACAATGTGACAACGCCCCTCCGCCGGGTACTGGTGGCCCTGGTACGACGGCGACACGCCCCCAGGACAGCCCCCCAAGAAATGATCAACTCGAGTAACATCCTACGACCACCCGCTCACGTGACAACACGTGCGGCGGACACAGCCGCCTCCCCCGCCCCCCAGCACGTACCGCACCGCGCACAACATCAAAACCGGCCAGGGGCAGAGGTCCGGTCACGGCGGGTGCTGTGCGCCGGACCGGGGCGGCTGCCGGCCGCGTGGCCCCCTGCTGGCGCTCTGCGCTCCGGCCGGTGACGGTTTTCCGTCCCCTGCCGCCGGGCCGTGCGGCAGCCACTTGCGCGACGGCAGGGCCTCGCCCGGCACGGCTTGCTGAAGGGTGACGCCGCCCGTCGGGCCGCAGTGCGCCGCCCGATGGGGCAAGTCCCTTTGCCCCGGAAGAGGTCCGGCCGGATCAAGCCGCGCAGATCTGCCACTTTTCGGCCGCCGCGGCCCGTGACATGCATCACGTGTGAACTGCCGGGGAGAGCGTGTTCTTGGGTAAGTGCCGTTCAGGTTGGCCCAGTTGGAGAAGCTGGCCCGGCCCGCTCGAGCAGACTCCGGGGCTTGCCCTGTGGATTTGGCTCACCTACGGTTCCGCGCAATCCGGGTGTACGCCGCATTTTGCGGCGGTTCTCCCGAACACCGCGGCCATGACGCATCTTGCCCCCAGCCGGAGCGGAAACCGCCGGTTCGACGACGGTGCCGACGTGCGGACCGCCGGGGTGAAGCTCAACGCCGGAGACATTTCGGCTCCGGCCCCAGACCTCGCCTTGTCGACGCCAGATAGGACTGTGCCATGCCTGGAAAAGGCAGACATCGCCGACCGAAGAACTCCCTGATCAACCGCCGGTTCGCAGCCGTGGGAACGAGCGGGATCGCGATGGCCCTGCCCGTCATCAGTGCGACTGATGCGGGTGCCGCCACGGCGTCGGCTCCGGCCGTCACGCAAGTGAACGCGGCCGCGAAGTCCGCCCTGCCGGCGGCGCAGAAGGGCGCGGTGAACCATACCGTGGCCGCCGGTGAAACCCTCCACAGGATCGCCAGGATGCATGAGCTGAAGGGCGGCTGGAAACAGCTCTATGCGGACAACCGCACCATCGTGGGTGACAACCCGTCACTCATACGGCCGGGCATGAAACTTGTTGTCAGCCGGTACAGGGCAGAGGGTCCGGCTGCGGGCAGGATCTATCCGGACAACCTTGACGGCTGGATCCGCCAGTCGCTGGACGTCATGGCGCTCCACGGCATTCCCGGCTCCTACCACGGCATCCACCGCAACATCATGCGTGAGTCCTCGGGCAACCGGTGGGCTGTCAACAATTGGGACTCCAACGCGAGGGCCGGCACCCCCTCCAAGGGGCTTCTGCAGGTCATCGCCCCCACCTTCACCGCCTACCACGTGCCCGGCACCTTGTGGGACCCCTTCGACCCGGTCGCCAACATCACGGCTGCGTGCAATTACGCCGCCGACCGCTACGGATCGATCAACAACGTGTACGGCGCCTACTAACGAGGGTGGTCGCCCGGCACGGTCCGCCCGGCCGCATGATGTGCCAGCGCGCCGGACGCGGAGAGCCCGGACCCGGCCGCCAGCCGAGTCGGGACCTTCTGTGATGGATGGCAGAGTAGTTCAGCTGCGTTCCGGTTCGGTGCCGTATTCGGGCAGGAGTGTCATGGTTCTCGCACGCCCGACGAAGGCTTCTTCGGGCGTATCTCCACGACAGCCTGCTTGGGCTTCCTTGTGGACTGGGCAGGCGCCGTTGCTCGTACGAGTGACGCCTGATCAGGCCGATAAATGTGGCGGTCAGGGCGTCACCATCAACGCTTATGGACTGACCCGCAGCCAAACATCGATTTCAGGTCCGACTGTCATCCCATCCATGCGTGACCCTATGTGATGGTGGCGACACTGTGAGTGTCATTCTCGACGGAAGGTAGCCAGGCATGCCCGAGTGGAAGCAGATCCGCGGGAACCTCACAGCGATCGCTGCTGGGTCCCGGACCAACGTGTGGGGCGTCAACGCCGCCGGCAACATCTACAAGTTCTCCGGCTACGACGACCTCGCCTCCAGCCCGTGGATCCAGATCCCGGGCAGCCTCTCCGACATCGGGGCCGGCGCCGACGGCACCGTCTGGGGCGTCAACGCAGCGGGGAACATCTACCGCTACGCCGGCGACCAGGAGGAAAGCGCCGACCAGTGGGTCCAGATTCCCGGCAACCTGACCCGCATCGCGGTCGGGTCGCGCACGAACGTGTGGGGCGTCAACGCAGCGGGGAACATCTACAAGTCTCCGGCTTCGACTTCCTCACCCCGAGCCCCTGGGTCAAGATCCCGGGCAGCCTCTCCGACATCGGGGCCGGTGCCGACGGCACCGTCTGGGGCGTCAACGCAGCGGGGAACATCTACCGCTACGCCGGCGACCAGAACGACAAGAATCACTGGTCCGAGATCTCCGGCAACTTGACCCGCATCGCGGCCGGGTCACGGACGAACGTGTGGGGCGTCAACTCCGGAGGCGGCATCTACAGCTTCTCCGGCTACGACGAGCGCACCTCCAGCCCCTGGAACCAAATCACCGGCAGCCTCACCGACATCGGGGCAGCGGCCGACGGCACCGTCTGGGGCGTCAACGCAGCCGGCAACATCTACCGCTACACCGGCGACCGACAGGACTGACCGAGTCGGCAACGTGGGCTGATCGTTGCGGGTGGGTTGATCTCCGGGGTGCCGAGGGGAACGGTGACCATGTCTTGATCGGGAAACGGCCCTCCCGTTGTCGTTGGTCGCGAAGCCGGGAGTGCCGTTCGGGTGCGCCCGGAGGCGCTTTGATCACGGTAGAGGCGGTTGCCGGTGATGTCGAACGGCGTCTGGCGGCAGGAGAGTTGAGGTGTCCGTCGTGTGGCGGGGTGCTGACACCGTGGGGATGGGCCCGGCCGCGGGGGCTGCGCGGGGCGGGTGATGTTCGTCTGGACGTACGGCCGCGCCGTTCCCGGTGCTCGAGGTGCGGGCTGACGCACGTGTTGCTGCCGGTCAGTGGCTTGTCGCGGCGGGCGGACGTGGTCGAGGTGATCGGGTCCGCCGTGGAGATGAAGGCATCCGGCGTCGGGCACCGCCGGATCGCGGACCGGCTGGGGCGGCCGCAGTCGACGGTGCGGGGGTGGCTGCGTCGGTTCGCTCGCCGGGCCGAGGCCTTGGCCGGGTTCTTCACCTCGCCGATGATCCCTCGGTGGTGCTGCCGGCACCCGCGGCCTCGGCATTCGCCGACGCGGTCGCCGCGGTCATCGCCGTCTCGATGGCGGTGCGGGGACGGTTCCCGATGGTCACCGCGCCGGTCTGGGAGGTGGTCTCGGCGGTCAGCCGAGGCTTGCTGCTGGCGCCTTCCTGGCCGCTGCCGGTTCGGTGAAGTCGATCAACACGAGTTGACCCTGACGGGCTGCGGTGGTGCGGGCCGATGATCGCTCGTTGACATGTCCGCAGCTTTTTGGAGGTCGTGCTGATGGCTTTGGTCGACGAGGAGGAACGCCGGCGGGCCGAGCGGGCCCACCAGGTCGCGCTGTTCCGGTACCAGTTGATCCGCGAGGCGGCCGATCCTGCCCTGAGTCCGCGCCAGCGCGGGGCGATGGTGCGGGAGCTGGCGGCGAAGACACATACCGACCCGTTCGGTCGGCAGGTCACTGTCGGGCGCGGCACTCTGGACCGGTGGCTGCGGAACTGGCGCGCGGGCGGCTTCGACGCCCTGCTGCCGCCCACCAGGCAGGTCACCCCGCGAACCCCGGAAGAGGTCCTGGACCTGGCCGCGGCCTTGAAGCGGGAGAACCCGCAGCGCACGACTGCTCAGGTGGTACGCATCCTGACCCAGCATCTGGGTTGGGGCCCGTCCTACCGCACCGTCCACCGCCACCTCGGCCGTCTGGACCTGCTGAACCGCCCGGACGGCCAGGCTCCGCCCGCGTTCGGCCGGTTCGAGGCCGACCGCCCCAATGAACTGTGGGTCGGGGACGCCTTGCACGGCCCGAAAATCGCAGGTCGCAAGACATATCTCTTCGCTTTCGTGGACGATCATTCGCGGGCGGTGGTCGGACACCGCTGGGGCGGCGCCGAGGACAGCGTCCGCCTCGCCGCAGCCCTACGCCCGGCCCTCGCCGCCGGCGGGGTCCCGGAAGGCGATCCGGCCGGCCCGTAGACGCACATCATGGCCTTGGCCTCGATGACGGCCTCGATGTTGTCCCGGGTGGTTAGCAGCGTGTCGGTGCCCACCAACTGGGCCTGCTCCAGGCCCAGGAAGTGGTCTTCGCTCTCGTCGGGCAGCAGTCCGTAGTCCAGGTCAGCGATCATCAGCTTGGTCCTCATCAGCAGTAGGTGTGCGTGCCGTCCTGGGGCGGGCCCAGGTATCGGGCGCGGGGCCGTGCGGAACGAGATCGGGACGGGCCAGCGCGCGGCGGTCCGTCTGCGCCGCCGCTCCCAGTTCCTCTTCTGCCTGCGCCAAGGTCGGGGAGGTGAGAGGGCGGGGCGGGGCGGCGGTGGTGGAGGCTTCGAAGCGCCGGCGGCGCAGCTTTTCCGCAGCCTTCAGATCGGCCTTGAGCCGGCGGGCGGCCGGGGTCCGTGCCGCCTGAACGGAGCGGATCTGGTCCCGGCTCGCCGCGGCGGCCAGGAACGCCGACCCGAGGTGGCGGCCGGTGGCGGCGTCGAAGACTTCGATGGTGTCGTCGTGATGGGGCAGATGCCGTACCGAGACTTTGGTGCCGGTACGGCCGTTCATCCAAGGGGCGAGGTAGTCGCGGCGGCGCCACCGCACCCCGCTGGTGCTGATCGTGTATGTACGCCCGTCGTCCTCCAGAGCGAACGTCGCCAGCTGCCCCGCGGACACGTCTGTCAGGGGCGTCGCGTCGGCCTGCCACGCCTGGAGCGGGGTCCTGCCGTTCAGCGCGGACGGATGGTGCCGGGTGTTCCACCAGTCCGCCCAGTCCAGCAGCAGCCCCACGAATGCCTCGTACGTCAGCGGCGGGGCGTCGGGGTCGGCGAGCCGGCCGCCGGTGAGTTTCTGACGGCCGGTGTACCGGGGGAGCGAGACGAGGAACATCTCCTCCACCGCGTCGTTCAACGCCTCGATGGTGCCCTTCAGATGCGGGCTGTAGGCGGGAAGGCCGGTGACGGGGACGGCGAACGCGCCCATCGCCGCAGTGACCGTCGCGCACAAGAACTCCTTGCCTCGGTCCACCCGGATCTGACCGGGCAGTCCGCCCACCGGACCGAACGGCCTGGTGCGGGTGATCGCGATCCGTAGGGACGCCAGCACCGCGTCACGGCTCGGCGTGTGAGCGGTGACCGCCACCCCGGTGATCGCCTTGGTGGCGCAGTCGACGAACCAGGTCACCCACGGCGTGGCCAGCTCACCCTCCACGTCGACCTCGACAGGCACGTGCTTGTGGTCGCCCTCCCATACGGCGTTGCGGTGCGCCGCCGGCCGCTGCCCGAACACGTCATGCGCGCGCCGCGCGGCTTCCCCGCTCTTCAGCCCGGCCCGTTCACCGCGGGTCAGGTCCCGGCGGATCGCCCGGTGCAGCGTGGAGAGCGACGGCACCGCGGGCGCGTCCGGATCCCCGGCCGCCCGCTGCACCAGCTCGGCGTGGACCCGGGAAGCGTTACCGCCCCACAGCGCCAGCAGCCGCCGCACTTCTGCGGTGACTGTGAAATGGGACGACTCCACCCGGGCAAGGCGATGATCCTCACGGGCAGCGGCCAGCCATCGCCACACCGTCCGCTCCGACTTCCCCAACGCCTGGGCGACCAGACGCACATGCGCGGATGTCAGCTCACCGCGCCCGTCGAGGTCCAGCAGCCGGGGCATCGCGGCCGCCCGCCCCAGCCGGGACGGGAACACGGCCGATGGGCCCCCTTCGAAATACCCATCCTGCGTTCCCGGCACGGGGCGGCCCCCTTCCCACAAGCACCGCACGGCACGGCTCGCCGTCCTGGTCCCAGGTATCCCAGCCCTTCGGCACCCAACTGACCGGTACCGGCAAACAACTGACGGCCGCCTTCGCGATCCAGTACAGCCGTGCCGGCGTACGAAGCCGCACGGCACTCGACCAACTCGGCAAGTCGCCCCAGATCCCAGGCGCTACACATACATCAGTCCGATGACACCGGCCCGGAGCAGGAAAGCTTTTAGCGCCGGAACGCTCGGGCCCCCGACACGGGTCAGGCTGCGGCCCAGTCGAGTCCGAGGGCAGCCAATGCCGCCAGCTTGTCGGTGGCGAGCTTGGCGCGCCTGCTTTTGCTGTTGCTCAGAAAGACCCCGAGTCTGACCTCTGTGCCGTCCTCCAGCCGCTCTACGTGGGCCCTGGGGACCTTCACGGAGCCCTCGCGGGTCTTGTACTGCGCCAGGGCCGCGACGCCCTTCTCGAAGGCGCTCACGGGCGCTGTGGACGGCTTCGCGGGCTCCTCCGGCTCCGGCGCCAGCGGCACGATGCCGAGCTGCTCCAATCGCTCGCGCTGCCCCTCCGCCAAGGACTGCCAGACCTTCGGCGTCCGCTGCCGGGCCAACCACTTCCCGATGTCCATGCCGTGGACCGTGAACCCGGGCAGGACTTCCGCCTGGCTCTCTTCGTCGGCCACCAGCTCCCGCAGCGCGGCGTAGTGCCGTTGCCAGTCCGCCGGCCACGACGGATTCCAGTCAGCGGCCACGGCTTCCAGCGCCGTCTTCCATTCGGGGTGTCCGTCCAGCGCACCGGGGCGGCGGAGGTTGGACAGCCATTGCCCCACCGGCTTGTCCAGCATCGTCGCGGACCGGGGCGCACACAGCGTCCAGTGCAGCTCGTAGTACGCCTTGGCGGCCTCCAGGTTCTCCTGGAACCGCTCATCCGCCAGCGACCACACCATGCCCAGCTTCTCCAACCTGCGGGCACGCAACCCGCTCATCTGCCCCGCCCCGTACGCCCTTCGCTGTTCCGCGACCCACTGGCCAAGGGGGTACGCGCCTTCCTTGTGCCCATATGGCACTCGGGCGTGAAGCTGACGCTCCGTGAACTTCTTGAGCGCGGCCCAGCCGCGCGCCCAGTCCTGCTTCTCCGTGTCGATCACGTTGAAGGACACCCAGTCCGCGACCATCACCGGATCACGCGGAGCAGCAAAACGCAGCAGCAGGCGGGATTCGTCCTCGTCTTCCTCGGGCGCCGAACCGATGTTCACGGACGGCTGCGCAACGTCCTTCTGCGGCTCCTGCGGAATCGCCAGCAATTCGATGGCCTCTTCATCGTGAGCGCGCAGCCCTTCCAATACCTTCACCAACGGGCGATACGATCCGGAGGTGAACATGTCCTCCGGCTTTTCTCCCGGCTGGAGAAATACCGGCACGATCAAAGAGGCGAGCTTCCCCTGTCCCGGCTTCTGACGCAAAGCCCGGCCGATGGCCTGGACGATGTCGTGCGGAGCACCCTTGGGGTCCAACAGGGCCACGCTGTCCACCGCTCTGATGTCGACGCCCTCACCCAGGACACGACAGTTGGAGAGCACAGCCCGCAGCGCCGTAGTCCCGAACCCGCGCAGGACCTCCCGCCGGCGCTCCGGGACGTGCTCGCCGCACAGCCAGTCCGCCCAGATCCGAGCGGGGTACGTCTCAGGCTGATCGGCGTGCAGCTTCGCCGCAACCCGCTCCAAGCCCTCCGCGTACGCCTGCGCCTCGATCGTCCGATGGTGGAACGTGATGCACGTCTGCAGGTTGTGCTGGCTCATGGTGTGCAGGAGCGCGGCCTGGAGGGCTCCGAGGCGCTGCCCCCGCACCTCTTCCGTGTGCGGCTCCTCGCCCATCAGCTTCTCCGGGGTGACGACGGGGTCCTGGAGCTCCAGCACGATGATCTGATACCGCAACTGTCGGCTATTGCATCAGGCGGGAGTTATTCGGCTCTTGAGCAGTTCAGCTGTTGTTGCCTAACTTGCTGACGGTACTCCCTAACACACGCTGATTTCAGGAGGTTTGTCGAGCTCATCCCGCCTGATGCACGATCAGCCCGTTGGACGGGAGAGGTGATCGGCGGTGGCTCGATCTCAGACGGAGTTGGCCGGGGCGGCGCGCCTTCAGTTGGTGGCGGGGGTGGTGCATCTTCGGCCGCAGGAGGTAGTCCTCGAGGGGATGCTGAGTGGCTGGAGGGCGCAGCAGACCTCCCGCGGGGTGAAGACGGGCACCATGGTTGCGCGGGAGCAGACGGTGCGCCGGTTCTTGGCGTTCACGAACGAGTTCCCGTGGGCGTGGATGCCGGCGCATCTGGACGAGTGGTCGGCGTCGCTGCTGGGGGAGCGGCGTCTGGCGGCGTCGACGGTACGCGCCTACCAGTGCGAGTTGCGGCTGTTCAGCGAGTACCTGATCGATCCGCGCTACGGGTAAGCCGGGGTGTGTGAGGAGCGGTTCGGTACCCATCCGGTGGCGATCTGCCACGAGTGGAACACCATTGCCCACCTGAACGACTACGAGGGTGATCCCGAGGCCCGTCCGTTCACCCGCGAGGAGCTGCAGCGCTTCCTGGACTACGCAGACGAGCAGGTAGCCCGTGCGGTGCGGGCCAGGCGCAAGGGCGCGCTGGCGGCCTACCGGGACGCCACTCTCTTCAAGGTCATCTACGGGTGGGGGCTTCGCCGCGGTGAGGCAGCCCGGCTCGATCTCGCAGACTTCGGCCGCAACCCCCAAGCCCCCGCATTCGGCCGGTACGGCACGCTCAACGTCCGCTACGGCAAGGCGAAACGCGGCCAGCCGCCGCGGCGCCGCAACGTGCTGTCGGTGATGGACTGGGCGGTGGAGGCAGTCGCCGACTACGTCGACAACGTCCGGCCGCGGTCCGGCTGCGCCGACCACCCCGCGCTGTGGGTGACCGAACGCGGCGGACGGATCAAACCATCGGAGATCAACGCCCGGTTCGTCGCCTACCGTCAGGCCCTGAATCTGCCCGAGTCGCTGGTGCCGCACTCCCTGCGGCACTCCTACGTCACGCACCTGACCGAGGACGGCGTGGACCGGCGGTTCATCCAGCAGCAGGTCGGCCACGAGTGCGACACCTCGACAGCCGTGTACACGCACGTCAGCGACGACTTCATGAACGCGGCCCTGGCCCGGGCGCTGGCTCCGGCCTTCAATGGGCTGCCAGCGGCGGGGGAGTGAGGCAGATGGGAAAGCTCGACTACCACTGGCACCTGCGCCGGGTCATGGCCGAGCGCGGGATGTTCTCCACCACGGACCTGCTGCCGCTGCTGACAGAGCGGGGCATCACCTTGTCCACCAGCCAGGTCTACCGCCTGGTCGTCGAACGTCCGGAACGGCTGAGCCTGAAGATCCTCATGGCGCTGCTCGACATCCTTGACTGCACCATGGACGACCTGATCGAACCGGTGGCCGCCGAGGCCGGCGCACGCACGCCGAAAGCCGCACAGGCAGGCACAGGCAGTACGGACGGTGCCCTGGGCAGCTTGCGGCCCCGGCGGGCCCGGATCACCGGGGTGGACCCGTGACTGCGGTCGGCGCCGATCCCGGCCATGACCCCCTCGACCTGACGGTCGAGTTGGTCTGCCGCGCCGAGCAGTACCTGTCCCGCGACGAGATCCACCGTGTCGTCACAGGCCTGAGCCGGGACCGCACCAAGCAGCGGCGCCTGGCGCGGGCCCTGGCCGCCGACCCCGCCCTGCTGATCACGGGACAGCCGCCCGCCCCCAAAGCCGTCGCCGAGCTTCTGGTCGCCCTGCGGGCCGCCGGAGCCCGTGCCATCGCTGCGCCCCGCTGTGACCGCTGCGGCCGGTTTCAGAGTGGGCTTCGGCGATGGCAGAGCAGCTCCTTTCGCTGCGCCACCTGTACCGCCGGCCGCGGAACTTGCGCCGGATGTGGTTGTCGGCGACGCCTGCCGTACCGCGACAGCGAAGGGCACCCGCGCTGCAAGGGCTGCCGCCGCGACGACACCCACGCCGTCGACGAACTCATCCTGCTGCTCACCGCCCTGGATCCGGCCCTGACCCGAACCAGCGTGCAGACGGCACTGGGCCGCGCTGCGTCCCTGCCCAGCACCCGGCAGCGGCTTGCCCGCCAGATCGTCAACCAGCCCGACCTGCTGACCGGGGCAGGCCACCAAGCCCCCTCCCCGGCCGTCTTACGGTTCATCGACGAGCTCACCGCCCAGCACGCCACCCGGGTGGTCAAGCCGTCATGCCCCCGCTGCCACCGACTGCTCCCGCTGACCGTGCTGCACCAGGGGGAACGGATCTGCAGGACCTGCTACGGCCGTGCCCGGGCCACCGCGTGCGCGCGCTGCGGGGCCGTCCGTGACCCCGCTGTCCGCGACAATGACGGGGCCCCGATCTGCTCGTCCTGCCTGCGCAGCGACCCGATCAACTACGAGCGGTGCTGTGGCTGCGGCCGCCGCCGCACAGTCGCCGTCCGCTGTCCCGACGGCTCCTACTGCAGCAGTTGCCGCCCCCGCCGGCACGTCACCTGCTCGATCTGCGGACGCACCCGGCCGGGATGGATCTCCCCGACAACCGGCAAACCCTGGTGCGATAGCTGCGAGAAATGCTGGGCCGTCTGCAGCCGCTGCTCCACCATCGCCCCACTCCGCGGCGGCACCGCAACCGCTCCACTGTGCGCCCAGTGCCTCAACCCCGACCCACAGTTCTGGCAACGCTGCACTCTCTGCCGCGCACCCTGGCAGCTAACCGCCCGCCCCTGCACGCATTGCGTCCTCGACCAGCGCCTACGCGCACTTCTCACGTCCGACGGTCACCTGCCCGAGCACGTGACCGCGCTGCACGTCGCGCTGGTCGGTCACGGCCGGCCCGACACCACCCTGGCCTGGCTCGCCCGCCCCCAGGTGACCACCGTCCTGCGCGGCATCGCCACCGCCGGCCGCCCTCTCACCCACGACCTCCTCGACACCTTGCCTCACGGCAAGACCGTCGCCCATCTGCGCGCCGTCCTCGTCGCCAGCCAAGTGCTGCCTGCCCGCGACGAGCACCTGATCCGTCTCGAGCGATGGATCAACCACGAAATCCAGGCCTTAACCGATCCCGACCACCGCCGCATCCTGCACGGATACGCGATCTGGCACCATCTGCGCCGCCTGCGCACCCGCGTGCGAGGCACCCCAGCCACCCGCCTGCAAGCGGTCAACATCCGCAGCCACGTCACTGCCGCCGCCAACTTCCTCAACTGGCTGCAAACACACGGCCTGACCCTGGCTACCTGTACTCAGGCCGACCTCGAAACCCAGATCACTGATCCGAACTCCATCTACCCCCGCGAGACCAGCAACTTCGTCCGCTGGGCCGTCACCCACCGGCACGCCCGCGACCTGACCTACCCCGCCGTTGCCTGGCCCGGTCCCACCGTCGCCCTGGACACCGAACGACGCTGGACACTGACCCGCCGGATCCTGCACGACGACACGATCCCCACCGCCGACCGCGTCGCAGGACTCCTTCTGCTGCTGTACGCCCAACGCCCCGCCGCCATCTGCCGACTCACCACCGCCCACGTCATCCACGACGACGACCGCACCCGCATCCGGTGCGGCAGCAAACCCATCACACTCCCCGAACCGGTCGCCGGACTCGTCCGCGACCTGGCCACCACCCGCCACCGAGGCCGCGTCCAGAACGGCACCACCGGCGCCGACACGCCCTGGCTGTTCCCAGGCATCCGCCCCGGCACTCCCCTCGATTTCGCCGGCCTCGACGAACGCCTGAAGAAGCTCGGCCTGCGCCCCCGCAGCGACCGCTCCACAGCTCTGTTCGCCCTCGCTGGCGAACTGCCCGCCGCCGTCCTCGCCAGGCTCCTCGGCATCAGCACAGACACCGCCGCCACCTGGCAGCAGATCGCCGCCGGCGACTGGGCCACCTACGCCGCAGACGTAGCCAACCGCCCACGACCACCACAGCCCAGCTGACTCCTATGGTGCAGTCAGATATCGCAAGTCGCCGAATACCCTGGCTGAAGCCCAGTCGAGGCCAAGGGCGGCGAGCGCGGTGAGCCTGTCGGTGGTGAGCTTCTCCATGCGGCTCTTCTGGTTCATGAGCCAGACTCCGAGCTTGACTTCGGTGCCGTCCTCCAGTCGCTCTACGTGGCTTCTGGGTACGGTCACGGTGCCCTCGCGGGTCTTGTACTGGGCCAGGGCCGCAATGCCCTCTCGAAGGCGCTCACGGGCGCTGTGGACGGCTTCGCGGACACCTCAGGCTCCGGCGCCACTGGCACGACGCCGAGTTGCTCCAGGCGTTCGCGCTGCCCGTCCGTCAGGGCCTGCCAGACCTTCGGCGTCCGCTGCCGGGTGAGCCACTTCCCGATGTCCATGCCGTGGACGGTGAACCCTGGCAGGATCTCGGGCTCTCTTCGTCGCGTACGACGTCGCGTAGCGCGGTGTAGTGGCGTTGCCAGTCGGCCGGCCATGCCGGGTTCCAGTCCTTGTCGACGGCTTCGAGCGCGGTCTTCCATTCGGGGTGGCCCCCAGCGCACCAGGGCGGCGCAGGTTGGACAACCACTGCCCCACCGGCCGGTCCAGCATCGTCGCGGACCGGGGCGCGCACAGCGTCCAGTGCTGCTCGTAGTACGCCTTGGCGGCCGCGAGGTTTTCCTGGAACCGCTCATCCGCCAGCGACCACACCATGCCCAGCTTCTCCAGCCGCCGGGCGCGCAGGCCGGTCATCTGCCCCGCCCCGTACGCCCTTCGTTGTTCTGCCACCCACTGCCCGAGGGGGTACGCGCCTTCCTTGTGCCCGTAGGGAACGCGGGCGTGAAGCTCACGCCCGGTGAACTTCTGCAGCGCCGCCCAGCCGCGCGCCCAGCACCGGCGAGGGCTGACGGCTGGCCGCTCCTATCGGCTTGTCGGTGTGGGCGGTTAGCCTGCTGGTATGTCAGAGGGTTTCATCCCGGGTCGTACGGGCGGCCTGATCTCTTTGGGGGCTGCGGACGCTCTGTGGGCCGGCTTGACGGCCGACGGCGCTGTGCCAAGGGCTTCTGCGGCGTTTACCTGTTCTCCTGCCAACGCCCGGGCGGGGTATGTCCTGCTCGGTGGCCGTGTGGTGGCGACGGTGAAGGCAGGCGACGGTCAGTGGAGTGTCCGGGAGATTGAATTGCGCCGGGCGGCACTGGAACTGAACGCGGTCGAGATGGACTGCCAGGACCTGGTCCGCATCGGTCCGTTCCGTGGCGCGCCGAAGAAGGAGTGCATCGAGGGAACGCTGCTGCGGTGGCGTCAGCGCATCACTTGGGAACTGCAGGAGCTGGCCGGCTTAGAGCGGGCAGCCCGGCGCGAAGGCGCTGGGCCGTGCCATCTGGCGGGGATCGACTGGCGACGGATAGTCGTGGAGCAGACCCGGGACCGGACGGAGCGGACATGGTGGCTGCCGCGTGCCGTGGTGAGACTGCTGGATGCCGCCGAGCATGCCGAAACGCGGTGGCTGCAGGCCGCGCGGCCCTGCCAGGCAAGCACCGCCGCCACCGTGCCGCCCGACTGCCAGCAGGTCCGAGCCACTGACGGCCGGCAGAGGAGCCCAACTGCCCCACTGCGCCCGTACAACGGGGAACTGCAAGGCCAGCTGTACTCGGTACTGAGTAGGAAGCCGGGCACCTCAGGCAAGGTGGTTGGGTGGGTTTGCGCTGTCTGCCGCACCGCACCCGCTGCCGTACTCGACCACTGCCATGAACACGACTACGTCCGCGCCCCCGTCTGCCACTCCTGCAACACACTGGAACGCCCCGACCACCTGTACAGCAACGACATCCGCGTAGCCAGCCGCTACACACGCCTCTTTGACACCAACGCCGTCGACTGGCTCCGCCACTGGCACCGCTGCCCCGGCTGCCGCGCCCGCACCACCCTGCCGCTGCCACACCTCGCCGCGTGGACCGCCTACATAGCCTGCCGATCGCTGCGCCCGACCCACCACGCCCCCCGCAGCTCCCGCGCGCGCAAACCCTGCGGTGTACTGCGCGTGTCCTGGACGGGCAGCCACAACGCCCCCCGTTCCTGCCTGCTCACCGTCGCCGTCGATTTCTGTCCTTCGGGCGAGCACCGTGTCCTGGCGCAAGTGCCCTACCGCGAAGCCGCCAAGCGGTTTGGCACCTGGCTGGCCGAGACCGCCCCCGCCGTGGCCGCCGCGGCCGGCCCCGACCGCCTGGACGGCCTCCCCACCCGCTTCCGGCCCGTCATCGCAGACACCAGCAGTGAGGGCCTGGCACTGTTCTGAACGAACGGCATCAGATCCGACACCCAACCCCAGCCGCCCGGAGCTGGTTCGCAGCCCACCCGGACGCCCATGAAACCCGCTGTTTCCTCCATCAACGCCGCAAGCTGTCCACAATTTCAGACATCTCCGGGACCCGCCGTCCCCGGAGTCTGGGCCCTGGCAGAAGGAACGCTTGCTCGGATTGTTCGCACCGGCGACCTGAGCAGAGGTGGGCCGCCCGCCCGGGCCCTACGTCGGCGGAGGTTGCTCAGAACCCTGCGGCGCGCCGGGCGGCGGCGGTTCGGGTGCGGGCGGCGTCAGCGGGGCGGATGCCTTGGCTGACGGGGTCGAGGGCGATGAGTTCGCGGTGCAGACGGCGGATCCGCAGGGCGAGATCGAGGTGGAGGCGGGGGCGTTTGTCGCGGACTTCGGCGATGGTGGCGGGGGTGACGTCCAGTCGCTGGGCGAGTGCGGTGGCGGGCCATCCGGCACGGGCCACGTCTGCCAGGAGCCGGGATGCTTCAGCGGAGTCGGTCAGGCCCGGTGCCTTGGGTTCGCGTCGGGCGGGGACTGGGATGCCGAGTACGGCGTCGGCGGTGGTGCGGGCGATGTTCCGCGTCTGTGTCTGCTCTGGGACGCGCAGCAGTCGGCGGACCAGGGTCACGGACAGACCGGCTCTGTCGGCGATGTCCTGCGCGGACATGCCCTGTTCGCGCAGTCGGGCCGCCCACCGGGCGGCGGCATGCGGTGGAACTCGGGCGGGGCGGCCGCGCAGGCGGTCCTGGTTGCGTTGACGGCGGGCTTTGAGTGCCGCGCGGCGGCACTCGGTGCGGGTGCAGCCGTAGTCGGCACAGGATGCCTGGCCGTGACGGACAGTTGACCGCTGCGGCCGGCGCTGCATGAGCGGCGCGGCCGGGCGCGGGGCGGCGATGGAGGCGGACTGTACTTCAGTAGGCGGCACGGTGATTCCTGCTGCGAGGTCGTGGTGCCGGTCTACGTTACGCGCTCACGAGGAGGGCAAAGGGACCACGCCTTCGGCTTCCTGGCAGAGCCGGGGGTAGCAGTTGCTGCTGGAGCCGGCCGCCGGGAGCACGGTCATGGTGATGGCAGTGGAGGGCAGACCATCAGCGGAACAACGGGCCACCTCTTACGCAGATGTGGCCCTCTTGGCTTGGCTGCCCTCACACGGTAAAAGTGTCGGCGGCCAGTAGCGGCCAGCTCGATTCCCCACGTGGCAGTCACACTCGGTAGTCTCGGTGCCGGCTCGCGGACCTGACGGTTGAAGGGGTTGAGGTTGTGGCACGTACCTGGCTGTCCATCCGGGTGGAGTTGGTCTCCGGGCACGGGGCAGACCTGTGGCCTCGCCCCGGCCGGGTCTTTGCCGCCGCTCGCTCGCACTCCTTCGCCCAGTTCGCCACGGCCATCGATCTCGCCTTCGGCCGCTGGTACTTGGCCCACTTGCACCTGTTCATCTTGTCCGACGGCTCCCGGGTCAGCCCTCTGGACTGGTGGGACGGCGAGGCCCCGGACGGCACCGTGGATGGCCATGCGACCAAGTTGAGCAGGCTGCAGGCCGAGGAGCAGTTCGCCTATGTCTTCGACATGGGCGACGACTGGGCCCACCTGTGCACGGTGGCGGAAAAGCGCATGGATCCTCTCGACGAACTCGGCGAGGCCCCCGACTGCCCGGTTCCCTACTGGGGTTGGGGCAGCCTCCCGGACCAATACGCACGCCGCTGGGACGGGGACGGCGGGGAGTCGCCGATGCCGAAGCGGCCAGCCCGCGGGCTCAGCGACCTGCCTCCGATCCTGCCGTGGTGGGGCGAACACCGCCGAGGATGACCTCACGCTGCGTACACGAAGCGGCCGTCAGTGGGGAATCGAAACGGCCGCTGACAGCAAAGCAGATCAGTACAACGGCGCTCCGGCGCATGAGGTCAGAGCCGTGAGCTTCTGGCATCGTCGCTGTCACAGGTCGCGGTGCTCGCAGGGGTTTGTTCGGTTCCGCAGTCACAGAACCACCGTTCGGTGTCAGCGGTGTTCACCCAGGTTCCCCCGCCGCAAGCAGAACAGCGGCTTAGCGTCATCGGCACGGCTCCATGGTAGTGCGCACTGGCCAGTGCATTCCGGGCCGACGCCGGGGTGCTCACAGGCCGAGGAACAGGTCCCGAAACAACATCTTGAGCGGGGAAGAGACGCTCGTGACGTACATGAGGCGGCCACCTCCGCTTCTTGTCGTGCCGCTCTCAGGCACCAGGCGGTTATGTGACTGTTTCGCGGGGTTTTGTGTTCTGATGGGATTCGTCGGTGTGCTGGGCCTGGCGAGGTTGGTCGGTCGGTTGTGCGTCTGAAGTGAGGGACCGGGCCGCGTCGCATTGAATGCAGGCTGCTGCTCGGGGCTGATCGAGCGCGGCGAGTGCTTCTTCGCGAGTGAGTGTCCGGTCGCTGGGGGTGCAGCCGACGACGTGCAGGAGCGTGGCGCCCGGGTGTCCGGGGCGGTGGGGCAGGTACTGGATGGTCCATGCGGGCGGGCGCCTATGAGAACGGCTGTCTGCTTGCGGACCGGTGTGGGTGGGGACGTGCTGGTAGGAGACACCGGGTACCGGGCGTGCGTGTGCGGGACTCACCCAGACTCGCTGCTCGGCAGGTTCGGCGGGGCCGCTCGTGGCGTCCTGCCACACCAGGATTCCTACCTGGTAGAGCCAGCCGTCCTCCGCCCGCCGGCGGGCGTGCAGCCGTCCGCGGACTTCCTGTCCGTCGGGGAGTACGAGGCAGATCGGCGGCGCGTTGTGTGCACCCTTCCCCTGGTCCACGATGACCGCTTGTGTCCCTTCGCTTCGACGGCGAGCCAGGCCTCTGCGCCGGCCACCGCTGACTCTCGCTGTTCTGCTTGATTCGGCAGGCAGGACAACGTCCCGACAAAGATAGGCTTTTCGCTGGCCCGTGCCGGTACGGAGTGTGCGGGACAGGTCCCTGTCCCCGCGGGCGGGATGCAGCAGGGCCGGGGCCGCCCCGGGCAGGAACTCGCCCGAGTGACCCCGACACGCTTTCCGGGGCAGCGTCAGCGGCCCGACCGTCAGGCTGTTGCCCATTCGAGTCCGAGGTCGGCGAGCTGCCGGAGCTTGTCGGCGGTGAGCTTGGCGCGCCTGCTCTTGGTGTTGCTGAGGAATACCCCGAGCTTCACGGCATGCTCCTGGCCGCTGACCACGATTGTCTCTACGTGACTCCTGGGGAGGTCAGGTGTCCTTCCCGGGTCTTGCACTGGGCCAGGGCCGCAACGCCCCGCTCGAAGGCTGCCATGGGTGTCGTGGACGGCTTCGCGGGCGCTTCCGGCTCCGACGGCAGCGGCGTGATGCCGAGTTGCTGCAGGCGCTCGCGCTGTCCGTCCGTCAGGGGGGCCTGCCAGACGACGGTCAGTCGGTCCACGAAAGCTTCCGCCCCATTGCCTTCTCGTAGAGCCGGCGCAGCTCCGTGCGGACGCTTTCCCTGTCTTGCAGTCCTGCCGTCAGGAAGTTGATCCACTTGTCAACTTTCTCCTGGCTCGCTGCTGTTGTCGGTGTAATCTTCTTCTCCCAAAGCGAAATGTTCACGGTCCCGCCGAGTGCAGCTGCGACATCTGCTTGGGAGAATTCCTGATCTGTGCGGAGTTGCAGCATCCGTTCCCGGAATGCCGACTTTGCGTCTTCCGTGCTGTGGAATATTGCATCATAGAGTGCTTGAAGTTCTTCTTGAATTTGCGGGTCGTCTGTCACTGCCTGGATCCAGAGGTGTGCCCTGTCCGGAGCGATGTAGCTGCCGGACTCGCCTCTCGATATATATACTTGTCCAATATTCAGCCTGTCTGCAAGCTCCTGCTGTGTCAGGCTTGCCTTCTCGCGCAGTTTCAACAGTTTCTGGCTGAAAGCGTTTTTGCCAACGGCGCGTGGGTGTTTACGTTGGTTGTCTTTTTGTTTAATGGCGTTGGGGTCTGGTGCGGGTTGTTTCCGCTTCCCGGGCCTTGATTGTCCGCTTGAGGGTGGTGGAGCCGGGTGGGGTGTGGGCTGGTTTCGGGGGTGGGTCTGCGGGTGTTGTGCCGGCGGGTGGGTTTGTGGGGTTGTCTGGGGGTAGTGCTGGGGCTGGGTCTGTTGGTCGGGGGTCCAGGTGTATGCGGGTGGCTGGGGCTGGTTTTGGGTTTGCTGCTGGTTGGCGAGGGCCCACTGGGTTGATTGCCAGGCGTAGGTGATTTGTGCGTCGAGGGTTACGGACAGGTCGGCCTTCCGGCTCTGGTATTGCCGCAGGTATGCGATCTGTCTGCTGGGGGACTGCCAGGCTGTGGTCCACCAGGCTGCGGGTTCAGCGTTGATTTTTTGGCTTGCCAGGAGTTGCGCCAGGCCGTTGGCGATGGTGTCCCATGTGGGTTGCTGGTCCATCTGGGCAAGCCAGTCGAGCCAGCGGTTGAGGACGTTTTCGTCCTTCTGTGACCAGGCGTGTGTGGCGGGGTGGGGGTGGACGGGCGGGGGCGCGGCTGGTGCGGGTTGTGGGGCGGGGTCGGGTGTCCAGACGTAGCCGGCCCCTTGGGTCTGCGGTTGCGGGGCGGGCACCGGTCCGGTCGTGGGGCGGGGGTTTGCGAGGACCTGTGCGAGCGCGTCGGCTCCGCCGTAGTGGCGGTGTGCCCGGCGGATGAGCGCCTTCGCCGCCTCGGGTTTGCCTCCCGCGTCCTGGAGGAATTCTTTCAGGCCTGCTTCGTCGCGCTGGTAATTGCGCTGGTATTCGTCCTGTGCGCAGGCGTTGAGGAAGTCGGTGAGCCATGCCGTGTCGTCGTCGGTCCATGTGCCGGGGGTGGGCTGGTCCTGTACGGAGGTGGTTGCACCGCTCTGCCCGCTGCCGGGTATGTCACCGGCGGCGGCCGGCTGGTAGACGGTGTTGTACCACGTGTAGTAGGCGCCGACGAGATCGTCCCAGGCATCCTCGGCCTCAGCGGCAGTAATGGGGCGGGTGCCGCACAGATTCGCCACGGTGGGAGAATTCCCGTACATCTGGCACAGCCACAGCTCATGATCGAGGTCGTCATCGTTGTAGTGGGCCTGGAGCTGGTGGCCAAGCCATTGGAGATCGGGGTTTTGAACGGTGGTGGACTGGGTGGACTGGAAGAGGATCGCCTGGAGGATGGTTTCCTCCTCGTTGCCGGCCTGCCCGGTACCACCGGCGCTACCGGCGCCAGGAGGGGGGTAGTTCTCCATATCGTGTCTGTTCCGTTCTCCTGGCCCCGCCCCCCTTCTGTGTCCCGGGCTGGGGGAAGGGCGGGAGCGGAGGCGCTGTTCGGCCCTTTGCGGAGCAAGGGGCCGGTTGTCCTGCATCGCATTGTGCGGTCCGTGACTGCATCCGTCCCTGCCCTGGGGGGCAGGGGGCAGGGACGGCGGGCCCTCCCAGGAGGGTGCTGCTGTTGTCGGGGGCGTGATCGGCTGGGGGTGTGACCGGGGGCGGGGCGGCCTGTGGTTCAGGTCGTGGTGGGCAGGCTCGTGCCGGCCGGCGGTCGCCAGGTGCCGGTGGGGTCTGAAGTGGGGTGGGTTCCTGGTGAACGCGGACAGGGACCGTTGTGCGGATCCGGCGGACCGGAAGCCTTTCATCGCGGGTTCGCGCTGCCCGGGGTGTTGTCACGTGGTCGGGTGGGGCGCGGGATGATCTTCGGGTTGTCCGTGTCGTGGCCGGGCCGCATCTGGCGGCGCCGGGCTCAGGCCGAGTCCAGCCCCAGTGCGGCCAGCACCTGCCGTCTGTCCGTGGTGAGCTTCCCGCGGCGCCCCTTCTGGTTCATGATCCACACTCCGAGTTTGACCTCGGTGCCGTCCTCCAGTCGCTTACGTGGGCCCTGGGGACCTTCACAGAGCCCGTGCGGGTCTTGTACTGCGCCAGGGCTGCAACACCCCTTCGTACGGGTCCGACGTGGCTACGGGGCCGCCGCCCATTCCAGCCCGAGGTTGGCCAGCGTGGTGAGCCTGTCGGTGGTGAGCTTCTCCCTGCGGCTCTTCTGGTTCATGACCCAGACTCCGAGTTTGACTTCGGTGCTGTCTGGCAGCGTCTCTACGTGCCCTCTGGGGACGGTCACTGCGCCCTCTCGGCTCTTGTACTGGGCCAGGGCCGCTACGCCTCGTTCGAAGGCGCTCAGAGCCGTCTTGGCGGCCTTGATGACCGCTTCCGGCTCCGGGGCCGGCGGGACGACGCCGACGGCCTGCAGGCGTTCGCGTTGCCCGTCCGTCAGGGTCTGCCAGACCTCGGGCTTCCGCTGCCGGGTCAGCCATTTGCCGATGTCCATGCCGTGGACGGTGAGCCCGGGCAGGACTTCCGCCTGGCCTTCCTCGTCGCGTACGAGCTCGCGCAGCGCGGCGTAGTGCCGCTGCCACTCCGGCGGCCATGACGGGTTCCAGTCTTCGTCGACGGCCTCGAGTGCCGTCTTCCATTCGGGGTGTCCGTCGAGGGTGCCGGGGCGGCGGAGGTTGGACAGCCATTGCCCCACCGCCCGGTCCAGCATGCTTGCTGAGCGGGGCGCGCAGAGTGTCCAGTGCTGGTCGTAGTAGGCCTTGGCGGCTTCCAGGTTTTCCTGGAACCGCTCGTCGGCCGGGGACCAGACCATGCCGAGCTTCTCCAGCCGCTGGGCGCGCTGGCCGCTCATCTCCCCAGCTGTGTAGGCCCGTCGCTGCTCTGCCACCCATTGTCCCAGGGGTGTCGCATCTTCCCGGTGTCCGTAGGGCACCCGTGCGTTCCCGACCCGTTCGACGTACGCCTTGAGCTTCGCCCAGCTGCGGGCCCAGTCCTGTCGTTCGGTGTCGATGACGTTGAAGGACACCCAGTCCGCGACCATCACTGGGTCACGCGGGGCGGCGAAACGGAGCAGGAGACGGGATTCTTCCTCGCCTTCATTGGGCGGCGTACCGATGTACTGGGACGGCTGCGCGACGTCCTTCTGTGGCTCTTGCGGGATGGCGAGCAATTCGATTGCTTCTTCGTCGTGAGCGCGCAGACCTTCCAATACCTTCACCAGCGGGCGATACGATCCTGAAGTGAACATGTCTTCCGGTTTTTCTCCGGGCTGGAGAAATACCGGCACGATCAGAGAGGCCAATTTCCCTTGTCCCGGCTTCTGACGCAAAGCGCGGCCGATGGCCTGGACGATGTCGTGAGGCGCGCCCTTGGGATCCAACAGGGCGACACTATCCACCGCTCTGATGTCGACGCCCTCGCCCAGGACCCGACAGTTCGAAAGCACCGCACGCTGCCCCGTGGACCCGAAGCCGCCCAGGACTTCCCGCCGGCGCTCGGGGACGTGCTCGCCGCACAGCCAGTTGGCCCAGATCCGCTTCGGGTACGTCTCGGGCTGGTCGGCGTGCAGCTTCGCCGCCACCCGCTGAAGGCCCTCCGCGTACGCCTGCGCCTCTATCGTCCGGTGGTGGAAGGTGATGCAGGTCTGCAGATTGTGCTGCGCCATCGTGTGCAGCAGCGCGGCCTGCAAGGCTCCGAGACGCTGCCCGCGCACCTCCTCACCGTGCCGCTCCTCGCCCATCAGCCGCTCGGGCGTGACGAGAGGATCTTCAAGCTCGACAACAATTACCTGATACCGAGCCAAAAGACCCCGGGAGACGGCAGAGGCGAGCGAGAGCTTGTAGAGGACGGGCCCGAAGACCTTCTCGTCGTCCATGGAGGCAGCCATCTCCCGCGGCAGCGGGTCACGCACCCCCTCAGCAACCTCCCGGTCCAGCCGCTCCTCCCAGATCCGCGGCGTCGCCGTCAGATACAGCCGCCGGTACGCCGGGAACACGCTCTGGTCGTGGATATCCGCCCACGCCTTCCCCATCGACCCCGAAGTCCGGTGCGCCTCATCAACCACCGCCAGGTCCACCGGGGCCAACTGCTGCCCGTAGACACCCTCAAAAGCCTCCGCCAGGACACCCAGCGACGCGTAGGTGGCGTAGATGGTCACCGGCCCCTGCCCGTGCCACAGCGCCAGCTGCACAGGGTTCGTGGTGGAGCGCACCCTCATGCTCCACAGCTCCGCATCGTCCTGGAGCGAACACACGGCAACCGCCGGCCCCTTGTGCCCGATGTCGTGCCACGCCTTCACCGTCTGCGCCAGCAGATCCAGCGTCGGCACCAGCACGAGCACACGCCCCCTGGGCACAACCCGCTTCGCCGACGCGGCAGCCATGATGGTCTTCCCAGTGCCACACGCGGCATGCACCTGCCCACGAAGACCGTCCCGGGGAATACCGCCCGGCGGGATATCGAAGCCGCGCACAATAGCGGCCACAGCCTCGATCTGGTGGTCACGCAGTTTCACGGCCATGCCCCGTGTGCGAATCTGAGTGTGTTTGTCCTGGGTCTGTACGGGGTGTCCCCGGGTGGGGTGCGGGTGTCTGGCCTGGGGTGTTGTTGGTGCCGGGGGCATCGGTGTGACGTGTGGTCGGGACAGTGATGTGCGGAGGTGCTGGTCGGGTTGGTGCAGATTCCTGAGCGGCAGGGCATTTTAGTGGCTGGGACGTAAGTGAGCGGACATTTCTCTGAATTCGCGTATATGTTCTGGTGGTTGGCGGATCGTGTCTGGTGGGGGAGGGGTACAGGGCGTCGACGGGCGGGGTAGGGCATGGCCGGGGCGGAATTCTTCAGCGGTGGCGGCCTGGGGCATGCTGGTGATGTCCCGCTGGTTCCCAGGGTGTTGGGGCGTGAGCAGGTGGTGTCCCGGTTGCTGGCGTTGGAGGCGCGTGGGGAGCTGGATGCGGAGCATGTGCGGCTGGTCGCTTCCTCGGTGGGGGTGTCGCGGCGGACGGTGCGGCGGTGGCTTCAGGCCGGACGTGAGGGGCGTACAGGCCCGGTTCAGCGGGAGCGTTTCCGGATCACGGACGAGTTGCATGGGCGTCTGGTGGCGTGGTGCGGGAACGCGGCCGCGGTGCACCGGGATCTGGTGGCCGAGGCCGCGCGGGTGCGCGTTGAGGGCAATCAGGTGCCCGATGTGCCGTCGTTGGCGACGCTGCATCGGGCGATCCGCCTCGACCTCAACCCCGGGCAGCGTGCGGCGCTTGCGGGCGGGGAGCCGGCCCGGCGGCGGCACGATGTGCATCTGCGGCGCCCGAGGCTGTGGCGGAATGCCTGCTGGGAGGCGGATCATAAGCATGTGCCGGTCGAGGTGCTGCTGGACGGCGAGTTGGTGTTTCCGTGGGTGACATGGTTCATCGACTGCGCGACCGAGGTGATTCCGGGTGCGGCGATCACGCCGCATCAGCCCTCGAGGGACGCGGTCCTGGCCGCGTTGCGGATCGCGCTGGTAAGGGATGAGGACTCCACGGGCCCGTACGGGCCGATCGGCGGCCTGCCCTCGCTGGTGCGTATCGACCGCGGCGCCGACTTCCTCTCCGCGACGGTCTCCGATGCGTTGGGGCATTTCGCGGTGCCGGTGCAGGACCTGCCCGCCTACCGGCCGGATTTGAAGGGGTCGATCGAGAACCTGAACCGGTGCGCGGAGCGGATGCGTTTCGCGTCCATGCCCCGCTACACCCACGCCCCCTCCATGAGGCTGCGCCCCGGCGCCCGCCCCGGGCGCGTGGACGAGGCGGCTGCGCTGCCGTTCGCCGAGTTCGTCCGTCTGCTGCTGGAGTGGATCACCTGGTGGAACACCGAGCACACCTCGCAGGCCCTCGACGGGCGTACGCCGCTTGAGGCGTGGCGGGCCGACCCGACCCCCGTCGAGGACGTGGACCGCTGTCTGCTGCACCGGTTCACGCTCGCCGACGACGGCCGTATCCGCACGCTGACCGCGAGCGGGGTGCGCTTCAACAAGCGCTATTACGTGGGGGAGTGGATGCACGGTGAGGCGGAGGTGGGATGCAAGGTCCGCATCCGTTTCATCCCGCACCACGACCACGAGATCGAGGTGTTCGAGGCGGCTTCGGGGAAGTACCTGGGGCCGGCGCACCCCTGCGATGAGGCGACCGATACTCAGCGCAGGGCGCACCGGCGGCGCAAGGCGGCCGAGAAGCGGCGCCTGGCCCGCGCTATGTCCGCGGCCGCCGAGCAGACTCGTACCCGGTACGCCGCGGTCACCGAGGTCAAGCCGCCCAGGCGGCTGGGCTCACTGAGCGCGGCGGAGGCCGACCGGGCTGCTGACAGCGAGCGGCTGGGGGATGCGGCCGAGCTCGCGCTGCCCGACCTGATCCCGCCCGCCGCGCCGCCGGATCACTGGCGCACCCCGGCCTCGCTGCGTGCGAAGTGCCGGCCCGCCCCGCCAGGCGACGGCTCAGGAATATCCCAGGAGGGAGAGGACCGATGACGGGCACCCTGCCCCCGGCCGACGGGGACCAGTACCTGGGCCTGAAACTGTCCGACGCGCACGTCGTGACCACCAGAGCGCTTCTCACGGCACGGGAGAACCTTGCCGACACGGTCGAGGCGCGGGCGATGATGTGCGTCTACGGCGACTCGGGATGCGGCAAGACCCTGGCGGTCAACACCGGCCTGCGCGAGCTGGAACCCGCCGAGGACGTACGGCGGATCACGTTCCGCTCCCGCCCCACCGCCCGGGCGGTCCGCTACGAGATCTTCGCCGCGCTGGGCCTGCGGGGCGATGCCCCCGCGCACCCCTCCGAGTTCGACCGGCTCCTCAAGGACGCCCTGGCCGTGAAGCCCCGCACCCTGGTCGTGGACGAGGCGCAGTGGCTCAACTCCGAGGCGTTCGAGTACTTCCGCTACCTGTGGGACGACTACGCCACTCAGCTCGCGATCATCTTCGTCGGCGGTCCCGGCTGCTACACCGTGCTGCGCAAGGAGCCGATGCTCGCCTCCCGCATCTTCATCTGGCAGCGCTTCACGCCCCTGACCCGCGCAGAAGTGCTCGAGGTGATCCCGCTGTTCCACCCGGTGTGGGAGAACGTGAAGGAGGAGGATCTCCTTTTCGTCGACGAGCACGCCGCGCACGGCAACTTCCGCAACTGGGCCTGGCTGACCGTTCAGGTGCTGCGCGGCCTCAAGCGTCTTGGCCGCGAGCAGGTGGACACCGAGGTCGTGCGCTGGACCTTCAGTCACCTGGGCAAGAACGGCCACCTGGACGACACCCCATGAGCCCCGCCGCACGCACCCGTAACCCTCCGTCCGCTCGACGGCGGCGTGCTCCGGGCCGCGCGCAGCCTGCCTGCACGGTCCCCGGTGTGCCCCGGCACTACCTGTCGCTCAAGGGCGCCGACGCCGTCCCTGTGCCGGTCTTAGCGGACCTGGCCCGCCGTCTCGAGCAGATCGCCGCCCAGAAGACGATCATGTGTCTGTCGGGCAACGCCGGGGTCGGCAAGACCTTCGCCCTCGACGTGGTGCTTGCCTCAATGCCTCGGCCCGCCCGCCGCGCACGCCTTGGCCGCCTGGTGCCCCGCCCCGCTCCCACCCCCCTGGCCCTGCGCGCGGACCTCGCCGACGCCTTGAACCTTGAGGCACGGACGCAGGATCCAGGGGCCTTCGACGCGGCGGTACGCGAAACCCTGGCCGCCCGCGACCATCTGTTGGTGGTGGACGAGGCTCAGCGCCTGGATGCCGCATGCTTCGAGTACCTGCGGTATCTCTTCGACGCACCCCACACCCGGGTCGCGATCGTCCTGGTGGTCGGCGAGCGCGGCCAGGCGGTGCTGCGCCGTCAGAGGATGCTCGCCTCCCGCACCGCCGTGTCGCTGCACATTCCCCAGCTCACTCCCGCCGACGTCGCCGAGGTGATCCCGCGCTTCCATCCGTTGTGGCGCGGGGCCGACCCTGATGCTCTCGGGCGGCTCGATGCCCGCTGGTGCCACGGCAACTTCCGCCGCTGGGCACAGACCACCCACCACACCCTGCGCCTGCTGCGCCAGACCCCCGCACCCCAGGGCGCGCCCCACCCGCTGCTCGAAGACGTCCTGGACGCCGTCCTCCCGCCGCGCGAGGAACCCTGAGATGCGCGCCCGCACCGCTCCGCAGGTCGGGCCGGTAACGCTGATCTGCCACCCGGACGACACCGCCGCCTGGCCGTGCTCCGTCCTGGCCGCATCCAGCCCGGCTACCGGATGCGTCGCGGTGGACAACGTTCCCGGCAGCTCCGCCGCCCTGCGCCCGGCTCAGCCCGCGCTGCTCGCCCACGCCGACGTCGCCGAGCCCGACCACCCCACCCCCGGGCAAGCAGCCCTCCTGCCCGCGTCCTTGAGCGGTCATCGGGCTGTGGCCCGCAGCCGTGTACCCCTACCCCTGAGCCCTCCGGTGCTGGCTGAGCTCACCGAGCGCCGTCTGCTGGATGCCCGGTCCACGCCGCGCGCCCCCGTTCTCCACCCGGACCTGCTCTTTGCCGCCGCCCTGCCAAAGACGCGCGCCTGCGCCGGGAGGCCGGCATGAGCCGAAAGATCATCTACCCGGCCGCGTCACCGGTCACCGTGCTCCTGGACCCCGCTGACGACGCCGCCGTCACCCGCGCCGCCCTTGCCGCGCACAATCCATCCGCCGGCCGCGTCACCGTTCACCCCACGCCCGCCGCGTCTGCCCGCGCGCTGGCCCTCGACATTCTCGCCGCCCTCGGCAAACCGACCGAACTGCCGGGGGACTGGGGCACTCAAGGCCCGCCCGTCTTCAACATCGTCGGCGCCTGGATCCTTGCCCTGCCCATCACCCGGCTCACCGTGCTGCGCGCCCACCTCCTGGACGAGAAAATCTGGTCCGCGCTGCTCGCCCTGCGCCTGCGCACGGGCGTGCACCTGGTAGCCGTCTGCCACACCCGGCGCCCGCCCGCCGTGGTGCGCACCGCGCTACGCGACATCGACCACCACACGGTGTCCACCGACCACCACGTGGGCGACTTGCTGGCCAAGGCCCCGACTGTCCCTCCGCCGCGCCGCGGTGCCCAGGGGCGGTGGATCACCGTCCCCGCCCTGGCCTACCTCGATTCCCACCAGGACTTCCCCGACTGCCACTGCACCCCGCCCCAGGCCCGCCGCCCCAATGTGCCCGAACGCGCCTACGGTATCGACCAGCTCGCCCACCGCCTGGCCACCCGTACCGCCTGCCCCCAGCTCGTCGGCGCTCTGGCCACCGCCGTGTTCACCGGCGCCCCCCTCACCCAGCTCTACGCCGTCCGCGCCGGCGACCTCGATGCCGGCGCTACCACCCTCACCCTCCATGACCGTTACCGCACCCGCCGCCCGGGCTTCGTCACCGACTGCGGCATCTTCACCGTCCCGCCGTGGGCGAGGCCCTTCCTGCTGGCCGCGGCGAACCTCGTTCACCTGTCCCCGCGCGGCGACGACTCCCTCTTCTCCACCGGCCTGCCGCGGGTCCTGATGAGCCTGACCGACTTCGCCGAACACTGCCGCCTGCGCCCGCCGCAACCCGCACCGGCATGGCCGCGCCCCCGAACCAGACGCAAAAAACGGGCCGGCCCGCCCACAATCCAGTGGTACAACGGCATCGACGCACTCAGCTGCAAGTACGTCAGCTACGAGCAGTGGCTGCGCTCGGCCGGAGGGGAGTCGCCACCCGCGTGACGGTCCACACGGCCAAGCGACAACGGTCCCACCCTCCCCCGATGATCCGCGTGACCATCCTTACCGCGGCCTCGGCCCCGATGTTGGGTCCCGGGTCCTCACCAGTCAGAACGACTGACCTGGCGCCGACCCGACATCCCCATCACGGCCCCGTGCGGCTGAATCTGCCGCCCCGGCCCAACGAGCGAGGCGACGGCAGGGATCATGAATGTGTGGAGGACTGGTCCGACTGCTTCGATGCCGATGAGTTGCGTATCCGTCTCGACGTGGCGCTGGAGGAGAACGCTGAACTGCTCCAAGAGATCGCTCGGCTGAGAGCCGACAACGCGCAGCTGCGTAGCCTTCTGGGCCCCGGAGGCCGGGCCGCTCCCGCCGCCGCCATGCCTCCCATGACCGAGCCGGTCCTGGACCTGCCGCTGCCTGTGAGGGCTGAAGGCCTTCCGTATGCGGATGCTTCTTCCAGCGCTGAGGCGAAGATCGTTCTCTTCCGGGCTCTGTTTGCCGGACGTGAGGACGTCTACGCCAGGCGGTGGGTGAGCGCCAGGTCAGGCCGTACCGGATGGAGTCCCGCCGAGGACAACCCCTTCGACAAGAACAAGGCCGAGGAAGACCGCATCTTCTGGCCCTTGAATGACGAGGGCGTCTACCGTCACCTCGATCCGACCCGCCAGGGGCGCAGCGAGCTGCACATCGGCCTGTACCCGCTGCTGGCCGACGACACCTGCCGCCTGCTCGCTGCGGATTTCGATGGCAAGGACGGCAGCGACTGGCGCGCCGACGCGACCGCCTACATCACGGCCTGCCACGAGGCGGACGTCCCTGCCCTCCTCGAAATCTCCCGCTCCGGGAAGGGCGCGCACGTGTGGACGTTCTTCACCGCCCCCATTCCCGCGGCCACCGCCCGCGCGCTGGGCATGGCATTGCTGCGCCGGGCGATCGATGCCCGCGGGCAGATGGCCCTCACGAGTTATGACCGGCTCTTTCCCGCCCAGGACTTCCTGCCGACCAAGGCCAAGGGCAGTTTCAAGTTCGGCAGCTTGATCGCGCTTCCCCTGCAGGGCGCATGCCGCGCGGGCGGCACCACCGTCTTCGTGGACCCCGGCACCTGGCAGCCCTATCCGGACCAGTTCGCTCACCTCTCCCGCACTGAGCGCCTGTCCCCGGCCGACGTCGAGGCACTTGTGGACAAGCTCGGACCGGTCAAGGCCGGCCCGTCCCCGACCGCGCCGGAACTGGGGCCCCGGCCCCGCCGCAAGGCCCTCGGCAAGGCACCCGCGCGTGTTGAGGCCCGCCTCGCGGCGATGCTGGAAATCTCCACGGTCGGTCTGCCACCGCAGCTGCTGGCCGCGCTCAAGCACGCGGCGTCGTTTCACAATCCCGAGTTCTACCGTAAGCAGAACCAACGCTTCTCCACCTTCAACACCCCGCGCCTCGTCTGCGGCTTCGACGCCTGTGACCCCGACTGGCTCAGGCTGCCCCGAGGCCTGGCGGACGAGGCGACCGGGCTCATCACCGCTGCCGGAGGCACTCTCACCCTCACCAGTGACCTGCCCGAACCCGAGCCGATCACGGCCCACTTCACCGGCACACTGACCCCCACTCAGCAGCAGGCCGTGGACGCGATGACCAAACATGCGGCGGGGACCCTGGTCGCACCACCCGGTTCCGGAAAAACCGTCATGGCCTGCGCCCTGATCGCCCACCACCGCACCCCGACCGCGGTCATCGTGAACCGGGCGGAGCTGCAGGCCCAGTGGACCGAACGCCTTGCCACCTTCCTCGACCTCGGCGAGAAGCAGCCCGGCTCACTCGGGGCAGGCAAGGACCGCCGCGGCCACGCCGTCGACCTGATCATGCTGCAGACGCTCTCCCACCGCGACGCCCCCGATGGCCTCCTCGACGGGTACGGCCTGGTCATCGTGGACGAGTGTCACACGATCGGTGCGCCCGGAGCGGAAGCGGCGATCCGCCGAGCGAAAGCCCCTCGCTGGATCGGGCTCTCGGCCACCCCCTACCGCGCGGACCAGATGGACCCGGTGATCACGATGCAGTGCGGCCCGATCCGCCACGAGATCGACGACACCAGCACCTTCGCCAAACACCTCGTCGTGCACCCCACCACCTTCACCACCGACGAGCCGGGCACCGACGGCGCCTCCATCCAGGCCATCTACAACGAACTCGCCCACCACGGCGCCCGCAACCAGCTGATCGCAGCGGACATCGCAGACGCCACCCGGCGCGGCCGGTGCAGCCTGGCACTGACCAACCGTGTCGAACACCTGAAGCAACTCACCGACGCCCTCAGGCCCCATGACGTCACCCCGCTCGTCCTGCACGGCGGCCTGCCGCCGGCCGAGCGCGCCCGGATCCGCGCCGCCCTGGCCGAGGAACACGACGGGCCGCTGGTGCTGCTGGCGATCGACAAACTCGCCGGCGAGGGCTTCGACGCACCCCGCCTCGACACCCTGTTCCTGACCAGCCCCATCTCGTTCAAAGGCAGGGTGATCCAGCAGGTCGGCCGGATCATGCGCAACACCGAAGCCAGAAAGTCCCACGTCGAGGCCCACGACTACCTCGACGCCGACGTCCCCCTCCTGGAGCGGATGCACCACAAGCGCCGCCGCATCCTCGAACGCCGCGGCTTCACCACCACCACACCAGCGAATCTGCCGCCGACACCGCCGCGTGCACCTGTTGCCGCCGCCCGGCAGCCCCAATCCGTAGCTCCCGTACCGAGCGTGGCGGAGGTACGGGCCTGGGCCCGCGAGCAGGGCATGGAAGTACCACCACGCGGCAGGCTCCGCGCAGGGATCTGGGACGCCTGGCACGCAGCCCACCCGACCTCGGACGAGCACGACACCGTGCTCAACCGGTGAACTCTCCGACGGACGCTCCCACTTCGAGCCCAGTGGTGCCATACGACTGCCGAAGCGACCTGGGAGAAAGTCATGGCCGCTGGAACCCCTCGCCTGGCCCGCGCTGCGGCGGGCAGAGCACCACCAGCGCGTGGCCGGACGGTACGCACGAAGAAGTCCGGCACCAGTTGCCGCTGCCGGCCCTTTTCACGCCAGATCAGCTGCGCCGACCAGGCACTGAAGTCGACCACCCCGGGTGGAAGTCCAGCAGCATCGCCGTCGACAAACGGTCCAGCAACCGGCAGCCAGCCCGACCGTGGTGGCCGCCCACCACCGGGCGAAGTCCGCCGCACCCCACCAGAGCCTGGACAGCCCGAGGGCGGGGCTCTCTCATTCCGCCCGTACGGACGAGAACGGAGTACGGCAGGTGTGGTGGCTCCCCATGGCGGCGAGGGCGTTGATACCGGTGGCCGGCTATGCCCAGCGCATGCCGATCGCTGTCAGCTGCTCGATGCGCTCGGGGGAGAGTGTGGCGGCTCTGCTGCGTTGGTTGCTGATCCATGACCCCAGCTTGAGGTCTCGTTCCTGCTGGTCTCCGCTGTCGCCGGTGACTATCCGTTCGATGTGTCCTCTGGGTACCTGGAGGTGGCCTTCGCGTTCGTAGTATTGGCGGGCGGCGGCGTAGTTCAGTGCCCACTTGTCGGCGTGTGTGGGGCGCAGGGGCGGCTTCTCGTTCTCGGCCGTGGGCTGGATCCCGAGGACGTGTTCACACATCCACTGCTGGACTGAGGTGAGTTTGCCGAAGGCGAACTGCTGCTGGCGTACCCACCGTCCGAGGTCCTGGCCCTGGTGCACGGTCTCGCCCGGTCCGGTCGGGAGCACGCCGTGGGCCTGGAGGTGCTGGCGGACGAGGTGGAAGGCGCGTTGCCATTGGACGGGCCAGGCGGGACACCAGGATGGGTCGATGTCGTCCAGTTGCTCGCGCCGCTCGGGGGCCAGCGTTCCGGTGCGGGCGTCGGCTCGCGCGTTCTTCAGCCAGATGCCGACCTTGTGGCCGCGGTGGACGGCGTCCAGCGGCGCCAGGAGGTGTCCGTTCTCCTTCGCCCACTCACGCGCCGCGGTGAGCCCTTCCTCCCACGCGACGTCATGGTGCGACCAGACCATGCCCAGCTGCTCCAGCTGCCCGGCGCGTTCGGCGTGCAGGCGGCCGCGGGCGTGCAGGTGGCGGGCGTCGGCGATCCACTGTCCGAGCGGGAAGCCTGCGAGCGAGGCCGGCCACCTCTCGCGCACACCCTCGCTCTCCTGTTCGCCCTGGTCCTCGGCCTCCACCTCCTGCTCCTGGCCGTCGGGGACGCGGTAGGTGAACGGGATCTTCAGGCTGCCGTGGAGCCGGGTGTAGATGACGGCTGCTTCGACGCCGCGCCGCCAGTGCTCTTTCTCGGGGTGGAGGACGCGCAGGTTGATGAACGCGGCGAGGGCGGCCGCATCGCGCGGGGTGCTGAACTTCAGCAGCGCCCGCGCCGGCACCGAGACGGGGACGCCGTCTTCACCCTCGGCGCTCTCTGCATCCGGGTCTCCTGCGCGGCTTGGGACGCCCTTGGAGCGGCTGGGTGCCTGCGGCACAGCCAATGCCTCCACGAGGCGGGTGTCGTGTGCCCTGAGGGCTTCCAGGAGCTTGGCCAGGCCGCCGTAGGCCTTGCTGGTGAGCATGTTGTCCCCGGTTTCCCCGGGCCCGAGCAGGATCGGCACCACCAGCGAGGCCACCTTGCCCTCACCGGGTTGGATGCGCAGGGCACGGCCGACGGCCTGGACCAGGTCGGGCATGGACCCGCGGACATCGGCGAAGTACACGCTGTCGCAGTTGTGGATGTCGACGCCCTCACCCAGGACCTTCGCCGACCCCAAAAAGCGCCTGACCGCGTTCGTACCGCCGGCGAACTCGTCCAGCACACGGCGCCGGTGGGCCGGCGGGTGATCGCCACAGAGCCAGTCGGCCCAGACCGCGCTCGGGTACAGCTCCGGCGCGTCCGCGTGCAACTGCGCGGCGACGTCGGGCAGGCCGGCCGCGAAGGCCTCGGCCTCCCTGACCAGGTGGTGGAAGACCAGCGTCCGGCCGAAGGACTCCTCGGCCGACGCCTTCACCAGCGCCGTCTGAAGAGCCGCGAGCCGCGCCCCGCGCACCTCATCCGACCGGCCCTCTATGCCCAGGACCTGCGCGGCCTTCAGCTGAGTGTCGGTGATGTCCACGCACACCACCTGATACGGCGCACAGATGCCCCAGTTGACCGCCTCGGACAGGGTCAGGGTGTAGCACCTGCTGCCGAACGGTCCGTCCGGATCGTCCTCCATCGACGCGACCAGCTCACCGGGCACCCCCGCGCCGGTGTCGTCGTCCAGCTGCCACAGTCGGGGTGTGGCGGTCATGTACAGCCGCCGCAGTGCGGGGATGCGGGTGTTGTCGTGCACGGCCGCCCAGGGCTTGCCGATCCGCCCCGAGGTCCGGTGCGCCTCGTCCACGACCACCAGGTCCCAGCCCGGAAGCCCGGCCGCGTGCGCCCGCTCCAGCGTGCCGAGCCCGAGCGAGGCATACGTGGCGAACACCGTCACCCTGTCGAACGGCCGAACCCAGTCGACCAGCTCCTCAACCGCCGTGGTGTTCGGGAAGACCGCTTGATCCCCGTGCAGTGACGACACCCCGATCATCAGCCCCTTGCGGCCTCCCTCATGCCACTCGGCCTGGGTCTGCGTGAGCAGGTCCAGCGAGGGCACCAGCACCAGCACCCGGCCCGCCCCCAGCTCCTCCGCGCTGCGCACGGCCACCAGGGTCTTGCCCGAGCCGGTCGCCATGACCACCTGCGTCCGCAACCCCCGCTCGGGCACAGTCGACCGCGGCGGCAGTTCGAGCGCGCGCAGCACCGCGTCGACAGCCTCACGCTGATGGGGACGGAGAGTCTTCGGCACGTTCTCCGCTCCTCCAAGGGCTCTGCTGTCGTCGGTGACGCGATCGTGTGACGTTCTGGTGGCGCGTCACGGATGTCATCCGGTGGGGGATGCTGAGGCAAGTTTAGATCTCGGCTTCATTTTGAAGCATACTAGAGAGGTAGCTTCCTTGCCCAGCAATGGCTCATGTCTGACATGCCGTCACTTCCAGCCTCGAGCCCCGTGCCCTCACCCCTTCCCGCTGGCATGGTTAGCGTCTCGCCCACAACGCGGGCGAGACGAGGGGGCGGAGTCCCCTCAGGGAGCGGAATGGACAGAGCGTCAATCCACTCTCGCAACAAGAGGAGTGAGCGGCCGCGTGCGATTCCCCGGGTACTCAAGAGCAATACGCGCAGCGCGGTGGTCCGCTCTCACAGGACCGCGCCCACCCACTCCTTTGCAGCCGGCTGAAGGAGCCCCGCTTGCGGGGCTCCTTCAATTTCGCGCTTGCGCGAAATTGACACGCTTTCAGAATTCCGCTTGCGGAATTCAATTCCCGCGCGAGCGCGGGAATTCGACGGAGCGTCAGCGGAGTCGGGCCGAAGCGTCAGCGGAGGCCATCACTCTGCAGCGCGCCAGCGCTG